>NZ_LMPF01000026.1 GCF_001424345.1 Burkholderia sp. Leaf177 | reverse complement strand
AGCAGGCGCCCGAAGAAGCACCCGCGCCAACCGCGTTGCCGCGTCGCGTCTGGGTGAGCCGCGCGCCGACGCGCCACGCTCCGGATTTCACCATCAAGCACCTTCCAGTATTTCTAAAGCGATGCCAAGTTCAACCGTCCCTTCCGCCGATGCAACTCCGGTGCTGACCATCCACGGCATCGGCAAGACTTATGTCGAGCCCGTGCTCATGGATGTCTCCTTGCATCTGCGTCCCGGCGAAGCGCTCGCGCTGACCGGCGAAAACGGCGCGGGTAAAAGCACGTTGTCGAAGATCATCAGCGGTCTCGTTACGCCGACCACCGGTTCCATGCAGCTCGCTGGCGCCGCGTACGCGCCGGCCACTCGCAGCGACGCCGAAGCGCTCGGCGTGCGCATGGTGATGCAGGAGCTGAACCTGCTGCCCACGTTGTCCGTCGCAGAAAATCTTTTTCTCAACCGGTTGCCGCAACGCGGCCTCGGCTGGATCGACCGCGCGAAGTTGCGTGAGGATGCACGCCACGCGATGGCTCAGGTCGGTCTCGATGCAATCGATCCGGACACGCTCGTAGGCGAACTCGGAATCGGTCATCAACAGATGGTCGAGATTGCGCGCAACCTGATTGGCGATTGCCGCGTGCTGATTCTCGACGAACCCACCGCCATGCTGACGGCGCGAGAAGTCGATCTGTTGTTCGAGCAGGTCGACCGTCTGAAGTCGCGTGGTGTTGCGCTGGTTTATATCTCGCACAGGCTGGAAGAGCTGGCGCGCGTTGCCGAGCGTGCAGCGGTTTTGCGCGACGGACGTCTCGTGCATGTTGACGCAATGCACAATCTGACCAGCGATAAAATCGTCACGTTGATGGTTGGACGCGACATCGGCGAGCGCATCGATCTCGGCGAGCGGCGGATCGGGACAACGGCGTTCAAGGTCCAGGGCATGACCCGCGGCGAGGTGGTACGCGACGTATCGTTTGAAGTGAAGGCCGGCGAAATTTTCGGGATCAGCGGGCTGATCGGCGCGGGACGCACCGAACTCATGCGCCTGATCTATGGCGCGGATCGTGCCGACAGCGGCGAGGTGTTCGTTGCACGTCACGGCGCGGCACTCGCGAAGGTCAACGTCAAGTCGCCGTCCGATGCGGTGAGCCAGGGTATCGCGTTGATCACCGAAGACCGCAAGGGCGAGGGTTTGTTGCTGCCCCAGCCCATCGCCGCGAATATTTCGCTGGGCAATATCAGTGCGGTATCGAAGCATGGCGTAGTCGACGCGAAACGCGAAAACGCGCTGGCGCAAAAGCAGATCACTGCCATGCGCATCCGCACATCGAGCGCGGCGCAACCGGTGTCGGAACTCTCGGGCGGCAATCAGCAGAAGGTTGTGATCGGGCGCTGGCTCGCGCGCGACTGCACGGTGCTGCTCTTCGACGAACCCACGCGCGGCATCGACGTCGGCGCCAAGTTCGACATCTATGCGCTGATGGGCGCGCAAGCACGGGAAGGCCGTGCGCTGGTGGTGGTATCGAGTGATTTACGCGAATTAATGCTCATTTGCGACCGCATCGGTGTAATGTCGGCGGGACGCATGACGGGCGTGTTCGAACGCGATAACTGGACCCAGGATGCGCTGCTCGCAGCCGCGTTCGCGGGTTATGCCGGCCGCGATAAAATCCTCGCCGAACCTGCCGAGCCGGACACGCGCGTGCCAGATACAAGCAAGCCAGACGCACAAATCACGGAGCATTAGGATGACGACTCAAACCACTACCCCGAAGACGCAGACGGAGCCGCCCAAAAGCGCCAAGCCGATCGGCACGCGCCTCGGGTTTTCAAACTACCTGGGTCTGCTCGGCGCGCTGATCGCGATGATCGCGCTCTTCTCCGTGTTGAGTTCGCACTTCCTCACCTACGACACCTTCAGCACGATCGCGAACCAGATTCCCGATCTCGTGGTGATGTCGGTGGGCATGACGTTCGTGCTGATCATCGCGGGCATCGACTTGTCGGTGGGTTCGGTGCTCGCGCTCGGCGCGGCGCTGACAAGCGTCGCCGCATTGCAATGGCACTGGCCGGCGCTGCCCGCCGCGCTGCTCGGCATGGCGGGCGCAACGCTGACCGGCTGCGTGACCGGCGCGGTTACGGTGGGCTGGCGCATTCCGTCGTTCATCGTCTCGCTCGGCGTGCTCGAGGCCGCACGCGGTCTTGCGTATCAGATGACCAACTCGCGCACAGCGTACATTGGCGATGCGTTCGACTTCCTCTCGAATCCGATTGCCTTCGGCATTTCGCCATCGTTCCTGATCGCAATCGCGGTGATGATCGTCGCGCAACTCGTGTTGACGCGAACCGTGTTCGGCCGATATCTGGTCGGCATCGGCACGAACGAAGAAGCAGTGCGGCTCGCAGGCGTCAATCCGCGGCCCTACAAGATCATCGTTTTCGCGCTGATGGGACTACTGTCCGGCTTGGCCGCGCTGTTCCAGATCTCGCGCCTCGAAGCCGCCGATCCCAACGCGGGATCGGGTATTGAACTGCAAGTGATTGCGGCGGTTGTTATCGGTGGAACGAGTTTGATGGGCGGACGCGGCTCGGTCATCAGCACGTTCTTCGGCGTCCTGATCATTTCCGTACTCGCGGCAGGCCTCGCGCAGATCGGCGCGAACGAGCCGACCAAGCGGATCATTACCGGCGCGGTGATTGTCGTTGCCGTCGTGCTGGATACGTATCGCAGCAAACGCCGCGTCATGTGACGCCGGCAGGAGAAAGACATGTCCAAAGAAACAAAGCAAGGCCTGGTCCTTATCGTCGGCAGCATCAATACAGATCTGGTCGTGCGCTCCCCTCACCTGCCGCGTCCGGGCGAAACCATCGGCGGGCATGAGTTCTCCGAGCATTCGGGCGGCAAGGGCGGCAACCAGGCAGTTGCGGCTGCACGCATAGGCGGACGCGTTGCGATGGCCGGTTGCGTGGGCGCCGACGGCAACGGAAAAGTGCGGCTCGCGGGGCTTGAAGCAGAAGGCATCGATTGCGGCGCGATTGAAGTCGATTCGTCCCTGCCCACGGGCGTCGCGATGGTCACCGTCGCCGACGATGGCCAGAACACCATCGTGGTCGTGGCGGGAAGCAACGGGCAAGTTACGCCCGAAATGGTCAAGCGGCACGAAGCAGTCATCAAGTCTGCCGATGTCGTGGTCTGCCAACTCGAAATTCCCTGGGACTCGGTATATGCAACGCTGGTGACGGCCAAGCGTTTCGGCAAGCTGACGGTGTTGAATCCCGCACCTGCAACCGGGCCGCTGCCCGCCGACTGGTTGCCGCTCGTGGATTACCTCGTTCCGAACGAAGTCGAGGCTGCGATCCTTGCCGGTTTGCCGGTCGAATCGCAAAGCGGCGCTCGGCGTGCGGCCAAGGAATTGCAGCGCGCCGGTGCGCGCAACGTGATCGTGACGCTGGGCTCGCAAGGCGCGTATTTGTTGCCGGAGGGCGGCGAAGGCACGCACTTTTCGGCACCGAAGGTCGACGCGGTGGATACAACCGCTGCGGGCGACACATTCATTGGTGTGTTCGCCGCACAACTGGCCGCGCGCCAGCCGGTGGAAGCGGCTATCGATCTTGCGCAACGCGCCGCCGCTATTTCGGTGACGCGCGCAGGCGCACAGCCTTCGATTCCCACGCGCCAGGAAGTCGATAACGCGTCCTGATTCATTCCGGCTGTGGTCACACGCCGGAAGCGTCCCGCCTGCCCTCGCAGGCGGCCCACGCGAAGCTGCCGCATGGCGCCATGTTGCAGTCGTTGTTTGTTATCCACCAACTTGAATGGGAACAGCAATGCACTCCAAATCTATAGCTATCCTCATGACCTCCGTGGCGCTTGCCGCGTGCGGCGGCAGCGACAACTCGAATACCTCACCTTTGGGCACCGCGCCCAAGGTCATCATGGATTCGGATTTCAACACCATGGGCGACGACGGCCAGCTCTTTGCCATGACCACGCAATTGATGGCGCAAGGCAAGGTCAACCTGCTGGGCCTCACGGTCGTCACGGGTAATGACTGGCTGTTGCAGGAGCAGGCCGATGCATTGAAAGCAGTCGAGCGCATGGGCGTGCAGAACACCGTGGGCGTATATGCCGGAGCGAATTATCCGCTGCAATACGACGTTGCGAGCATCCGCGCACAGCAGGCGGCGAATCCGAACGGGTATTTCGGCGCATGGATGCGTGCGGAACCGACTCAGGCATCGCAGCTGACCGCGCCGCCCGATGGCTTTGCGACCAGCACGAAGCTGCAGGCGGAGAATGCGTCCGACTTCATGATTGATACGATCAAGAAGTATCCGAACCAGGTCACTATTCTTGAAGTGGGACCGCCGACCAATCTCGCGCTTGCATTAAAGAAAGCACCGGAAATAGCGCCGTTGATCAAGCAGATTGTCTATATGGGCGGCGCCATGGCGGTACCGGGCAACGCCAATGCCGTAGGTGAATTGAACTGGTGGTTCGACCCGCTGGCGGTGCGCACCGTGTTGCAGACAACGATTCCGCAGACCGTGATTCCGCTCGATGTCACCGATACCGTTCCGCTAACGGAAAGCGTGTACAACCAGATCGCCAATAATCCGAGCAAGCAGACCGCGGTCACGAAGGCCTATGCAATCGCGAACGCCAATGCCTTCAGCACCGACACGGATATCTTCGACACGTTGACCATCGCGTATTTCATCGACCCGACGTACGCGACGCAAACCAAAAGCGCGTATCTCGACATCGATACGAGTAGCGGCGAAACGCAAGGTCAAGTAAAGGTCTATCGGGCTCCTACGACGGGTGCTTCGCCGCAGAAGATCGCCTATGTAACGCAGTTCGACAATAACCGGTTCTTCAATCTTTACGTCGACCTGTTGACGCGACCAGTGCCGGTGACCTTGCCTTAGGCAGCGGGAACATGGGGCAGCCTGACATTGTCAAGCGTGTTCAGGCTGGCCCATCGTACGTGGCGCACGAGACCGCTTATAGGCTTTGCGCAGATAAGCGCACAACGGTTTTTCTATTGCCAGAAAGCAGACGATCGACACTACCGTAAGGCTGGCCACAAACGCCATAAATTGCGCAGGCGAAGTCGCGATATCCGGGAAAACCATTTTCGCGTATCGGAACATAGGTATGTGCAATATGTAAAACGCGAAACTCGCCTCGCCTAGCAAGACCATCGGCTTGCTGCCCAGCATGGCGCTAAGAGGCCCTTTCGCGCACGCGAGACAATAAAGCAGCAGCATGAAGGCGGGAAACAGCAGCAATTTTGCATGCAGATGATTCGCCGCGACAATCACGGCAATCGCTGCGATCAAAGCCGCTAGCGCGCCTAGATCGAAGACCATCGATTTCTCTTTAGCGCTTCCCAAAAAGATCCGCGCAAGACAAATTCCGGCGATAAATTCGCCGATCCGTAGCGCCGGAAGAAAGTTGACGAGCTCGCGCGGCCAGAACTCATTTCTAAGTGACAACGGCAAGAACGAAAGCGCTAGCGTTGGAATAACCGAAACCGCCCAGCATACAAAGATCAAACCCGAAAGCACCACAACACGTTTGTTCTTCAGATAGGTGAAGAGGAACGGAAATGCGGCATAAAACACGGCTTCGGCCGAGAGCGACCAGCCCGGCGTATTCCAGGCATTCGCCGTGTTTGTCGTCCATGCTTGCAAGAGCGTGAGCGATACAAATCCATAGAATGCCAGCCGGATATAAGTGCCGGCACCATGTCCATGAAGCGCCACGAGATTCGAATAAATCAGCGGCGCAAATACGATCCAGCCTAGCAAGTAGATTGGATAAATCTTTGCGAACCGCGAGAAATAGAATTGCTTGATAGCAGGACGTGCCGCACCGGTCACTTCCGGATGCGTATAGGTCAGGATGAACCCTGAAAGAATGAAGAACAGCTCCACCGGGTCGCCTGCATTTTCATAGAAATGCAGGGATGAAATTCCCAGCGTGGCCGCGACTTTGTCCGATAAGTGGTAAAGCGCAACGCTCAATGCCGCCAAAAAGCGAATGCCGGTCAATGCGGGGATCAATGGCCTTCGTGCGACTGTTGTCATCGTTCCATAGGGTGCGCCGCGTGCCCCAGCTCGCTTGGCAACCCCATGGTGCGCGTTAAATAAATCGAAAATTAATGCAAAAACATCGGGCTTCGTAAAAATAAAGCGGGGTTCGCAAGCAGACGCTTACTTAGGCAAACTCACTTGGCAAACCTTACTTGGCAAACACCTGTCCCATGTCTTCGAACGCCTTGAATTCCAGCGCATTTCCGCCGCACGTATCGAGGAAAAACATCGTCGCCTGTTCGCCCGGCAATCCCTGAAAACGGATCTGCGGCTCGATGATGAACTTGACGTTTTGCGCGCGAAGCCGCTCGGCTAGTGCTTTCCATTCAGGCATCGGCAAGATGGCGCCGAAATGACGGACGGGTACATCGTGGCCATCTACTTCGCTCGTCGACTTGTGCCCGGTTTCCTCCGGCGAAAGATGCGCCACGATCTGGTGACCATGGAAATCGAAGTCGACCCAGCTTTCCGCGCTACGGCCTTCGGGGCAGCCAAGCAGCTCGCCGTAAAACTCGCGGGCTTTCGAAATGCTGTTGACGGGGAATGCAAGGTGAAAAAGCACCGGTGATGTCATTTGGAGCCTTGAAGAGTAGTAATCGGAATCTAGTTATTCCGATAATGCTAAGATAAAAAATAAAGAATGAGAAACGCATATTTTTAAGTCTAAGTATCAAATAAATTCATCATGCTCCGCTACCTCGCCACCTTTCTGACCGCTGCTGAAACCGGCTCGTTTTCAAGCGCGGGCGAGCGTTTAGGCCTGACCCAATCCGCGGTCAGCATGCAGATCAAGCGGCTGGAATCGGATCTCGGATGTTTGTTGTTCGAGCGCAGCGGAAAAGCTGTCCAGCTAAGCGAGCGTGGACGTGCTCTGGTCAGTCACGCACGCGAGCTCGTTGCGCGTTATGACGACATGAAGGCTGGCGCAACACCCGCGGCATCGACAATCAATCTCGGCGCAATTTCAACCGTCCAATCCGGCCTGCTTCCCAAAGCCTTGCGAGGTTTCGCCGAAAATTGTCCGGCGACGCATATCCAGATTACGCCAGGAACGTCTATTCAATTGCTGGCACAGGTCGACGCAGGCGAGCTCGACATTGCAGCCATGATCAAGCCGAATTTCGGCATTCCCGCCAGCTTGGTGTGGATTCCTTTACTGGACGATGTCTACGTCGCAATCGCGCCGAGAGGGGCAACAGGTTCGCTAAGCGAATGGGCGGCTGATCTGCCGTTCATTCGCTACGACCGGCGTTCCTATGGCGGCGGCCTCGTCAATACGTTCTTGCGCCGACAGAAACTGATGGTCCGCGAAGGCATCGAGCTCGACGAACCCGCGGTGATTGTGCAAATGGTTGCTGAAGGACTCGGCTGGTCCGTCGTGCCGGGAGATTTGTTGATGCTTCGGAGCGCGCCATTGGTGCAACGTCTTGCATTGCCGGGCCAGCCGGTGAGCCGCAAGCTTGGTCTGCTTGTCAGGAAGGCCGTACTGGATCGGGCGACCACACAGGCGCTCGTCACCAGCCTTCGGGAAGAAGCGAGGATGCGCCGGGCTGAAACCGCAAGAATGGACGATGCACCCGCCCTGCCTCGCCACGGCGTGACCGCGCGCCGCCCGAGAATCAAACGGCCACGCGCTTGAGTTTCCTCATCGACAATGGAATAAGCCCGCGTTACGGGTGTTATCAAGGTGTACGCCTTCCCTGACATCCTTACGAACGCCCACATGAAATTCAGCGATCTGTCGTCCCCTGCCTTCTTCGAAAATCCTTATCCGTTCTACGAACAACTTCGCGCCGAAGCCGCTTTGGTTCCGCTTGCGCCGAACGTCGTGCTTACGGGCCGCTACGCGATCATCGAAGCGCTGCTTCACGACCGACGCATGGGCAAGACCTATATGCAAAGTGTCGCCGCCCGATACGGCGATAGCGGACGCGAGCAGCCCGTGTTCCAGGCGCTAAGCCGCATGTTCCTGATGATGAATCCGCCCATGCACACGCGCTTGCGCAGCTTGTTGATGAAGGCGTTCAACGCACGCCAGATCGATTTGCTCCGCGACATTGCGCAAAGCACGGCGGACAATTTGATTGACTCTCTCAAGCCGGACGAGGAATTCGATCTCGTGAGCGACTACCTGTTTCCTCTGCCGGTACACATCATATGCCGCTTGCTCGATGTACCCGTGGAAGACGGAGTAAGGCTGGGGTCTGCCGCAAGCCACTTGGGCAACGCGCTCGACAGCGCGCCCATGGACGCCGAGCGCCTCGCTGCGGCGAACAAAGCAACGCTGACCTTGCAGCGTTATTTTGCGGGCGTGGTGGAGCAAAGACGCTTGAAACCGGGCAACGATCTCGTGTCAGCACTCGTGCGTGCAGAAGAAGCAGGTGAATCGCTGAGTGACGATGAAATCATTTCGAACGTGCTGTTGCTGTTTGTCGCCGGGCATGAGACGACATCGAATATGTTGGGTAATGCGTTGATCGCACTGCATCGTCATCCCGGGCAACTTGCACTGCTCAAGCGCGATCCGTCATTGCTTTCCAAAACCGTGAACGAGTGTTTGCGGTTCGATAGCTCCGTGCAAATGATCGTGCGCACGGCGCTTGAAGACGTGGAAGTCGAAGGCGTCTCAATTGCGCGCGGCACCATCGTGTTCATGATGGTGGGCTCGGCCAATCGCGACCCGAGCCAGTTCACTGATCCGGATCGACTGGATATAGAGCGTGCGCTTCAGGGTAAATTGTTGTCGTTTGCCGCCGGCATTCATCACTGCCTCGGCGCAAGGCTTGCCACGCTCGAACTGGAAATCGGGTTAGGTACGCTTGTCTCGCGGCTGCCGGATTTGCGCATCACTAATCTCGATGCACTGCAGTGGCGTCAACGCAATACCCTGCGCGGCGTGGAATCGCTAAGGGCTTTGTATTGAATCCTTTAGCATTTAATTAAATCAATGCGCTATTTCCCGATCACGGGAAATAGCGCTAAAACGCTACGCCGCTGGGCTTCAACGACGCCCCATTCCGCCGTAACCATGCATGTGACCACCGTTGTGAAAACCACCGACGTACCTGCCGCCCACGTGATAGTGGTTCATCTGGTTGAAATGGTTGTATCGATGGAAATGGTGGAAACGGTCAACGAAAACAAAACCTACGCCCACGCCAATAAACACCGGCGGACCCACGTACCAAGGGTCCACGTACGGATATTCAGCTATCGGGTAAGTCAGCATGCTGCCGTCATCGGCTTGAACGATACGCCACGTTCCGTCGCTTTGGAGACAAGTCCGTCCGACGATCTGTTGCATCGTGCCGTCTATCTCCGCCTGTCCAGCGATCGCACGGCAATTGGATTGCAGATCGGGCGACATGGGGTCGTCGAAACTTTGTGCAAACAGCGACGCGGATGATGAAAAAATCGCGCAAGCAAGTACCGCGTGTGCCGTCCCCAGGAAAAACGCTTTACGCATGACCGTTGTCTCCAGCAATGATCCCGGCAGATAACGAACGGCTTTGCAAGCGCCTTGACGACGCTTTGGCAAATGCCGATCGTGCCGGGGTTACATGGATTAAACGGGCGAATGCGCTTTATTATTCCGGAGCTATCTCACGCAAAATTACACGCTCGTAGCATTCGCCACCGAACGCGCCATGATCGCGGCGGCGCCAAGATAATTCGCCGGGTCAGTCAGTTCTCGCAGGCGCGCCTCGCCGAAAGCATCACGGATTTTTGCGTCTTCCATGAGTACATCGAACAGCGTGCGATGGTTTTCGATCGCGATTCGGCATGCGTCATAGACCACGTCATGCGCATGCTGCCGGCCAATGCTCGGCGCGAGACCCATCATCACCGCTTCGGCCACGATCAAACCACCTGTCAAATCCAGGTTCTTGCGCATCCTTGCGGAATCGACCACAAGTCCGCGCAGCATGAAATTTGCCTGATGCAGGGCGCTTGCGCAAAGCAAAAAGCTTTCCGGCACCGCGCTCCATTCGAGATGCCACGGACCCGTTGCACGTTCGAAGTCGTGCATCATGCCGTCGAGCATCAACGCCGCGCGCTCGCGCAGCATCTTCGCGGCAGCGAACATCAGCTCGCTCGATATCGGGTTGCGCTTTTGCGGCATCGTGGAACTCGCGCCACGTCCGGGTACGAACGGCTCGGCCACTTCGCCGAATTCGGAAGCGGCCATCATCATTACGTCGAGTGCGATTTTTCCCAGCGATCCACCAATGCTCGCCAGCAACGAGACGAGTTCGCACAGGCCATCGCGTGCAACATGCCAGGTGATTTCCGGATCACGAAGATTCAATTCGTCCGCAAAGAGACGGCGCGTTTGGAGCGCGCGCTCAGGGTCGTTGAGCGATGCAAGCGTGCCCGCTGCGCCGCCGAACTGCACCATCAGCGCACGCGCTTTTGCCTGCGCAAGCCGCTCGGCATGACGGTTCAGTGCAGACAACCACACGGCGGCGCGAAAGCCGAACGTGACCGGCAGCGCATGTTGCAGATGCGTGCGGCCGGCCGTCACGGTGTCGGCGTGCTTGTGGGCGAGATCGCGCAACGCACCGCGCACTTCATCGAGCTGACGTCCGATGATCGCCACGCCTTGCGCGCATTGCAGCATGGTCGCGGTGTCCATGATGTCCTGCGTGGTCGCGCCCCAGTGCAGATAACCGCCGGCGTCGCCGCACATTTCGCTGACCTGCTTCACGAGCGGCAAAATCGGATAACCGACAATCTCCGTCTCGAGACGCAACGCTTCAAGATCAAGCTTCGAGAAATCAGCACGCGCAGTAATTTCCCGCCCTGCTTCTGCGGGAATCAGACCCGCTTTGGCCTGCGCGCGAGCAAGCGCCGTTTCTGCATCGATACAACGCGCGAGATACGCAGTGTCCGAAAACACATCGCGCATTTCCGGCGTGCCGAACATGTCGCGAAAGAGAGCGGAGTCAAATACGGTGGTAGACATCAGGATTCCTTTTTATTGATTCAGACGCGCGAGCCAGGGCCGTAACGCTTCTTTTTCTTCGAGCCCGAAGCCGGCCGCTTCGGTCGGACGCACAAGTCCGCCGCCAACGCCGCAACCTGGCGGATATCCGCCGAAGGGCTGGAAAACGCCGGGATACGCTTCGCATCCGCCGAGCTCAAGTCCGACCGCTATGTGCAGATTGATCAGGTGGCCGCCGTGAGGAAACGCTTGCGCGCGATCGAAGCCATGGCTTTCCATAGCGTCGATCATGCGTGCATATTCGGTCAGTCCATATGCGAGGCCGGCGTCCATCTGGAAGATGTCCTTGCCCTTTCGCATGCCGCCGTAGCGGATCAGATTCATGACGTCCGGCACGGAAAAGAGGTTCTCTCCGGTCGCGATACGTCCTTCATAAACCTCTGCCACTTGCCGGTTCAAATCGTAATCGAGCGGATCGCCGATCTCTTCGTACCAGCGCAAATCGTAGGGCGCAATCGCCTTGGCGTAGGCGAGCGCCGTGTCCAGATCGAAGCGTCCGTTGGCATCGACTGCAAGCCGCTGACCTTCGCCCGCGACCGTCAACGCGGCTTCTATGCGCGCGATATCCTGCGAGAGCGTGGCGCCGCCAATCTTCATCTTGAACGCATCGAAACCGAGTTCACGATAACCGCGAAATTCATCGGCGAGGCGCTGCATGCTTTCATCCGGATAGTAGTAACCGCCCGCAGCGTACACATTCACGCCTTCGCGCTTGCCCTGCCGTCCAAAATGCCGCGCGATGGTCACGTGCGCGGGTTCATCGGCGAGCTTGGCGTTGAGGTCCCACACCGCCAGTTCGATTGCACCAGCCGCCGCCGCGCGATCGCCGTGGCCTCCGGGCTTCTCGTTGCGCAGGACCGTTTGCAGGACCTTGGCGGCATCGAAGCGGTCGCCCGAAGCGTCGAGCAACGACTCGGGCGACGCAGCCTCAAGGCGCGGAATCATGCGGTCGCGCAAGATGCCGCCTTGCGCATATCGGCCGATGGAATCAAATGCGTAGCCTGTCACGGGACGACCGTTACGGATCACGTCCGTTTCGAGCGCGACCAGCGACACGTCGTGCTCGGCGAAGCTGACCAGCGCGTTCGCCACGTTTCCTTCCAGCGGTACGGAGATTTCCTTGATCGCGGTAATACGCATGAATTTGTCCTCGGATAACTAGATAACCTTGCCGTCGCTCGATCCAAACACACGCGCGTATTCGCTGCGTGCTGCGGTTGCATCGAACTCGCCAGTGGACTTTGCGATGACGAGCGTCGCCACGCTGTTGCCCATCGAGTTGCAAATCGAAACTGCTTGCGACGTGAACCGATTGATGCCGAAAAGAATCGGCAATCCTTCTATAGGCAACAGGCCCGACGCGGTAACGGTCGCTGCAAAGACAATGAACGTGCCGCCCGAGACGGTCGCCGCGCCCTTCGATGTCAGCAGCATCAGCAATAGCAAGCCGAACTGCTGATGCAAGTCGAGCGGCACGCCATAAGCGTTCGCGAGGAACATCACGCATAGCGACATGTACACGGCGGTGCCGTCGAGATTGAACGCATAACCCGTCGGCAAGACCAGCCCGACCGACTGGCGCGAACAACCGAGTTTTTCGAGTTTTTCGAAGAGGCGCGGCAATGCGCTTTCTGATGAGGCCGTGGCGAACAGCAGGAAGATTTCTTCCTTGAAATAACGCAGGAATCGGAACACGTTGAAGCCGTAAAGCCGCAATATCAGGCCAAGCACGACGACCACAAAAAACGCCAGCGACAGGTACATCACGATCAGCAAATAACCGAGCGAAATCACCGCGCTCATGCCGCTGCTCCCTATCGCAAACGCGATCGAGCCGAACGCGCCGAGCGGGGCGAACTTCATGATCACATCGACAAATTTGAAGAAGCAGTCCGACATCCGCGACAGCGCATGCTCCACGCTTGCGCGCTGCTCCGTGTTGAGCATCAGGACGGCGGCGCCAAAGCCGATCGAGATCACGAGCACTTGCAACAACGATCCATTTGCAAATGCGCCAATGAAGTTATCGGGGAAAAGCGTCAGCAGAAAATGCTCGAACGACACGTGCGCGGCTTTTCCATACGTCTCGTGCGCGGCCGCCGCGGCTTCCGGGCTCTGCACGAGATGCATGCCCGCGCCGACATCGGAGAGATTGGCGATCACCATGCTGATGATGAGCGCGATGGTCGACACAATCTCGAAGTAGATCAGCGCACGCAATCCGATCCGCCCGACGTTCTTCAGGTCGCCCGCAGCAGCAATACCGAGCACGACGTTCAGGAACACGAGCGGCGCGACGATCATCTTGATGAGCCGCAAGAAGATGTCGCCGAGAATTTTCATCTGCACGGCGAGATGCGGCGCAATGAATCCGAGTGCGAGACCGAGCACGATTCCAACGACGATCTGGAACCCCAGCCGCGCATAGAACGGCTGGCGCAGCTTGACGCCGGTTGCCCCGCCTTCAGCCGGGAGCGACGTATTCGTGTGAACAGCCATTTCGGTCTCCGTTTTCGTGCGGACTCGGCACTTGCATCGAATCGACTATAAGTCCGTACATTTTCAATATGTACGGACTATATTAGTGTAGATGGAAATGCGTCAACTTCGGGTTTACGCGAGGCGTCGGTTCGCTTCGGAGCTTTGCGGCTTTGATGCCTTGGCACCGGGCACGCACCAAGATACGATGGCGCGCCTGGCTTCACGGCCGTGAGTTTGAACAATAGGAAAACGGGGAAGGTTATGAAACCGCGCTACGTCGAACTGGCGGATCAACTGATTGAAGCGATCGGCAACGGGACGTTCGTGGTCGGCGCGGCGTTGCCGAGCGAAATCGACCTCTCGACACAGTACGGTGTGAGCCGCGCGACCGTTCGCTCGGCGCTGCAGAAGGTGCAGGATCTCGGGCTTATTTCGCGGCGCAAGCGTGCAGGTATTCGCGTCGAGGCGTCAAAACCGCGCGTGGCGTTCGAACAATCGATGTCCAATGTCGAAGACCTGATGCAGTTCGCGGTGCTGACCGAGCGGCATGTTCAGTCCATCGGCGAGATTTCCGCGAGTGCCGCGGTCGCCGCGCATCTTGGCGTCGAGGTCGGCTCGCGATGGTTGCGTGTCGAGATGTTGCGGATCGATCCAGCCAAGCCGGAACAGCCGATTTGCTGGACCGAGGTGTATCTGGACCCGGTCGCGGGTGCGGCCATCCGGCGCGAGTTGCGCAAGAACACCGGGTTGATCTGCGAGATGGTGGAGCAGCGCTGCGGACGCGCGGTCCAGGAAGTGCGCCAGGAAATTCGAGCGGTCGGCGTGCCGGATCGTGTTGCCGCGACGCTCGCCGTCGCGCCGGATTCGCACGCGCTCGAGATCGTGCGCCATTACGTGGATCAGCGCGGTCTCGTATTCGAGGCGACCATCAGCGTGTTTCCCGCCGATAGGTTTACCTATGCATTACGGCTGACGCGTCACGACTGAACGCGTTAGGGCAGCGAAGCCTCGATGGCGGCCTGAACGACAGGCCGGGCCCATTCCGGCGTGGCGGCGAGCGCCTCGGCATCGTCCGGATCAGGAAAGACGATCTTTCCGCCGATGCATTCCAGCACCAGCACCGGATCTGGAATGTCCTCGCCCGGCGCGGCTTCGGCGCTGTTATCGAAAACCTGGAGGTTGGCAAGCTTCGGCAACAGCCTGATCAGGTTCGTGCGAGATCCGGTCCAGCGCTCGCGGATTTTGGTTTCCGGGATGTCGTGGCCGCCGTGCGCCACACGCAATTTGACGCGCGCAATATGCTGTTCCGGCGATGAAAGCCCGCAAAAGAGCATGAAAACGTCGTGCGTGCGGGTTGCCGATATCAACATGTCCGGGATAGTTCGCGCGCCCAACGTTGTTTCGAAAGCAAAATTCGTTTCGTTTTTTATTGCTGATTCAAGGCGGGATCTGCCGAATTCCCATGCGCGAGCGTTGGCTTCATCCAGGTCCATTCCGGATTGCATCATCAATTCACGGGTGTAGGCATCCGGGTTGAACCATGTCAGCCCGTACTCGTGAACCATCGTCCCACCGACCGAACTCTTGCCTGCTCCGTTGACACCGGCAAGTACCAGGATGAACGAGCGCTGCTTTGCGGCGACGTCCGGCATCAATACGATGAACCCGCCTTAGGCCGCTTGCCGAGTTTCCCTCGGGCATTAAAAAGCGCCTGCACATTTGCGCGCGCGTCCGGTTGCTGCAGCGACGCCAGCCGCGCGTTGAATCGACTTTCCAGTTCGTCCAATCCGATCTGCTCCCGGGCTTTGAGCACCTGTATTTCTTCGGTGAGCTGCTTATAAGTATTGACGTCGAGCATCACGATCTCGACAGCCGAATGACTGGTCACAGCGACACTGCCCTCCTCGCGAACAAAGCGCACGACCTCGGCCCATTTGTTCTTTACTTGAGAGGCGTTCTTGCGTGGCAGTTCTTGAAAATCAATCAAAGGGGTGATCACCATGACCTCCGCGTGTCGTGTATTGCCATTATGGCAAAAATGGCCGGAACTTTCAAGTGACGGGCTCGTGGTCTATGTCTTGGCAATAACGAAAAAAAAAAACCTATCTATTTATGCTCGCAACACATCAATTAGGTTAATAAATGAATTTGACGTCTCACTATCCGGGCAGTAAATTTCCAGGTTCATGCTAATTGTTTTTTTGCCAAACTTTGATGTCGATTCCTCCCTCCCGCCCCGCTCCGTCCATGCCGCTATTCCGGCTTGCGGTGGTCACTGTTCTCACCGGCATTGGAGCCGGACTGGGCGGAATGGCGCTCGCCCTTCTACTTCATCTGATTCAACATTTCGCTTACGGATACAGCCTGACCCATCTGGTTGGACACGAAAGTTTCTACGAAGGCGTGGCCGCGGCATCGGCGGAACGGCGCATTGGCGTGTTGCTCGCGTGCGGCGTGATCGCGGGATTCGGCTGGCTCGCGATATATCGATACGGCCGGCCGCTCGTCAGCATCAAGAAGGCAATCTCCTCCGGCGATCCGCTCATGCCGCCCGCGACAACGACCGCGCACGCACTCTTGCAGATCATCACGGTTGCGCTCGGCTCGCCACTCGGCCGCGAAGTCGCGCCGCGCGAAATAGGTTCGCTGATCGCGGGATGGCTGTCGCGTTACGCCGGACTCAGCGTCGAGCAAACCCGGCTGATGGTGGCTTGCGGCGCAGGCGCCGGACTCGCCGCGGTCTATAACGTCCCGTTTGGCGGCGCGATCTTCGTGCTCGAAGTCCTGCTCCGTTCGTTCGAGTTGCGCGTGGTCATTCCCGCGCTGGTCTCGTCGGTCATTGCCGCTGTCGTCGCGTGGCTCGGACTCGGCGATGAATCGCAGTACATCGTCCCGCATTTCGCGTTGAGCGCAAATCTGGTCGCATGGTCCATTGTCATGGGACCCGTGTTTGGCGTCGCTGCGTTCGCGTTCGTACAGTTAACCAGCCGTGCAAGGGCCGCCGCGCCGAAGGGATGGACGTTGCCGGTTTTATCGATAGCCAACTTTCTCGTGATCGGTTTGCTGGCGGTTTCCTTTCCGCAGATTCTCGGCAACGGCAAGACGCCCGCGCAACTGGGCTTCAGCAACGAATTGACCATTGGACTTGCGGCAACGCTGCTGTTGATCAAGGTTGCAATCACCGTCAGCAGCTTGCGTGCAGGCGCTCAGGGCGGCTTGCTGACGCCGGGCATGTCGAACGGCGCGCTGCTCGCCATCGTGCTCGGCGGTGCATGGACGCTCATGTGGCCAGGCACGCCCATCGGCGCGTTTGCGCTTGTGGGTGCGACGGCGTTCCTGGCTTCATCGATGAACATGCCGATCACCGCGCTCGTTCTCATGGTCGAATTCACGCGCGTCGACCACGATTTTCTCGTGCCGATGTTATGCGCTGTCGCCGGTTCGATTGCGGTCAATCGACTGCTCGAAACGAAAATGAAGACGCGTACGAAGACCGCGCCGATGCTCGGTGCCAACGCCGAGGGCGCTTGACCCCGTTCGTTTGCTCATTCGCCTGGCGCGAACGCCGACCGCATGCGGTGCATGCCGTCGGCGTTTTGCGTTTTGTCTTTTGCTTTTTGGCTTCGGCACTCAGTTGCCATCACCATTTGTGACTTTACATTTTCGAATCTGTTCATTAGCATTCGAATTCGAACATTATCGGTTCGATAAATTTTCTTTTACGGACAGATACTGGGATATGTGGCATCGACCGATTGTTCGCATCGAACCGATGGTTAAAACAAGAAGCCGTTAATATCGCCGGAAAGACTTGGCGATTTGTCCAGAAAAGTGGAGAAGACAATGCAGGAGCAATACATCCTCGCGCTCGATCAAGGCACGACGAGCTCACGCGCCATGGTGTTCAACCGCCAGGGAAACGTGGTGTCGGTGGCGCAAAAGGAATTCGAACAGATCTATCCGCGGCCGGGCTGGGTCGAACACGATCCGCAGGAAATCTGGTCCACGCAGGCAGGCGTCGCGGCAGAAGCCGTCACGCGGGCTGGGTTGAATGGTGCATCGATTGCGTCGATTGGCATCACGAACCAGCGCGAGACGACCATCGTCTGGGATCGCGAGACCGGCCATCCCATCTATAACGCAATCGTCTGGCAGGACCGCCGTACCGCCGATTTCTGCGATCAACTGAAGGCGCAGGGGCTGGAAGAAAAGGTTCGTGCGAAGACCGGGTTGCCTATCGATTCATACTTCTCGGGCACCAAGATCCGCTGGATTCTGGACAACGTGGAAGGCGCACGCGAAAAAGCCAAGAACGGGCGTCTTGCGTTCGGCACGGTGGATAGCTGGCTGGTCTGGAACTTCACAAAACACGCGCTGCATATCACCGATGTAACCAACGCATCGCGCACCATGCTGTTCAACATTCATACGCTCGAGTGGGACGACGAGTTGCTCGATGCTCTCGATATTCCGCGCAGCATGCTGCCGGAAGTGCGGGCGTCATCCGAAGTTTATGGACCGACAAAGACCACGGTGTTTGCATCGAAGATTCCGCTTGGCGGCATTGCAGGCGACCAGCACGCCGCCCTCTTCGGCCAGATGTGCACGCAGTCCGGCATGGTGAAAAATACCTACGGCACAGGCTGCTTCCTCGTGATGAACACGGGCGAAAAACCCATTGAATCGAGCAACAACCTCGTGACTACCATCGCCTGGCAGATCGGCGACAAGGTCAATTACGCGCTGGAAGGCAGCATCTTCATCGGCGGCGCGGTGGTGCAGTGGCTGCGCGACGGACTCGGGATCATCAAGACTGCGAATGAGATTGAAACGCTTGCGCGCAGCGTTCCACATAGCGACGGCGTGTATCTCGTGCCCGCGTTCGCCGGACTCGGCGCGCCGCACTGGAACGCTCACGCACGCGGCACATTGTTCGGCGTAACGCGTGGCACGACGTCCGCGCATCTTGCGCGCGCGGCGCTGGACAGCATTGCGTACCAATCCATTGATGTGTTGAAGGCCATGGAAGCCGACTCCGGCATGCGTATAGGCGAGTTGCGCGTGGACGGCGGCGCCGTAGCGAACGACCTGCTGATGCAATTCCAGGCCGATATCCTCGGCGTTGACGTGGTGCGCCCGCAGATCAGCGAGACAACTGCGCTAGGCGCTGCCTATCTCGCTGGACTCGCGGTGGGCTACTGGGCAGACGTGGATGAACTGCAAAGCCAATGGAAGCTGGACCGGCGTTTCTCGGCCGATCTTCCTGCCGAAGACGTCAAGCGTCACATGCAAGGCTGGCATCGCGCGGTGAATGCCGCCAAGGCATGGGCCGACGCGTCCTGATCCTGCATTGTTCCGGGTGAGCAAATCACCCGGATATCAGCTTCTCTATTTTATCTTCCCGGAGCAATTTTTTAGTGTCTTCTACTGCCGTACCCTTCACCAAAAAACAATTCATCGGAGAACTAATCTCCGAGGCCGTCGCGGTTTTTATCATTATCGCGTTTGGCGATTCCGTTGCATGCATGTACACCCTCTACGATCCCAGCCCCTATGCGAACGCATATTGGGGCGTCTGCATCTCTTGGGGATTGGCAGTTACGCTTGCCATCTATATAACCGGTTCCATCTCCGGCACGCATGCGAATCCCGCCGTCACGCTGGCGCTTGCGATGTTCCGCGGGTTCTCCTGGAAGAAGGTCTTGCCTTATTGGGCAGCGCAACTGCTTGGCGGCATTTTGGGCGCGGTGATCGTGTATGCGTTGTTCGGTCCGGTCATCGATCACTACAACCTGACGCATCATCTGACACGCGCGGAAGGAGGCGCCGCTGGTGTGTTCTTCACGCATCCGGGTTTGGCGGTCACGCCCATGCACGCGTTCTCGAATGAAGTCATTCTCACCGCGCTTCTGCTGTTCGGCATTTTCGCAATCACCGAACAGTTCAACGAAATGGCGCCCCAGGCGAATTCGGGCGCGCTCATGATCGGCTTGCTGGTGGCGATCCTGGGTTCATCGATGGGATATCTCGAAGCATGGGCCATGAACCCGGCGCGCGATCTCGGTCCGCGGATATTTGCTTACTTTGCGGGCTGGGGATCGTCGGCGCTGCCTGCACCCGATAACTACTGGTGGATACCCGTGGCTGCGCCGTTGCTCGGTGGTGTGATTGGCGGCGGGGCTTATCAGTTGTTGATTTTTCCCTTCTTGCCCGCCAGGGCAAAAGCGAAAGCCATTCCCTCCGACGAACACAGCAGCGCGCGTGCGCAAGGACAACGCACTTGAGCGCGTCCTGAACGCTTTGGCCGTCAGGCGCCGAAGGTCGCTTCGTTTGGCGCCGCCTCAACCGATCCAAGCCGATTCGAGCTAATTCAATCAATGATCGACGGCGGCCTTGCTAGCCGGAGATATGGACGTTCCCGTGTCCGGCACGCCACCATATGCACTGGCGCCGCTGCCGGAATGTACGCGCGCTTCGGCGGCCTGGATATCCGAAGGGTACGTAGCGTCTTGCGAAACCGGGCGATAACCCGCGTTTTCGAGCTGGACCAGGTCGGCGCGTACTTCTGCGCGCGTGACGGGTTCGGCCGTTTGCGCAAATGAAATGACGGGCGTAGCCAATGCAACAGCCAGCGTTGTATAGATGAATGCTTTCATGATGGTCTGCCTCTATGCGAAATAAAACATCGGCTTCGCTCGGCATGAATGAAGCCCATGGTCATCCGTTAATCAACAGGCGATGACCATGACGCAATTCTGAGGGATCTGTGCTGACCTAAAGCTGACGCCAAAATGACAAGCTCGTCATGTATGGCCGATTGAAGGCTCCAAACAAACGTCTTGTAAGCACAATGTATTGCCAAGCGGCGGATCGACAACACCTCAGCGCCTGGGGTCCGCTGGTTCACGCCTTGAATGTTTGCGTGCGTCGAATATGCCCCAGATCGCAATTGCCAATCCGATTCCAAAACCGCAACCCAGCAACACGTAAGTGCTCATTCGCAACCTTGAAGAATGTGAGGCGGCGCTCGAGACAATTCAGCGCCCGCACGTCACAGAGACATCCCCGCTGAGACGTTGCATGGCGAATGGTACCGGTCCATTCTTTCAAAACCCATTCCGTAAATGCCGTGTTTTGATCAGTCGGGCACGGCGACCGTATCGAGTCCTGCCCAACTCACACTCGATACACCTTTGTCCATGCTAAGCCTGCTCGCAACCGCTTCTACTTTCGATTGATACCGTGGATGCGTCTCGAGCGTCGCGATGACTTCAACGCGGTTCGATTCATCGTTCATATCGCGGCTGCTTAGTCCCTGGAACGACAACGGCGCGGACACCATGGAATTGGTGATAAGCGCGCGAACATTCACCTCGTCCTGCTCGCGGCACACGACGGTCAGCACATATTTGCGCAGCAGGTCGGCGGATGCCACAGGCGCGGTATTGATTGCACGGCCGACCTCTCGCAATACGGTATTGATGAACAGGATCACCGCCGTTCCGGCCAGCGCAGGACCGTAATGGCCGGCTCCGCAAAGCACACCGACTGCGGCGGAACACCATAAGGTGGCTGCTGTATTGATGCCTTGAATGGCGCCCTGCTCCCGCATGATGACACCGCCGCCAAGGAAACCGACGCCCGACACCACGTATGCAGCGATTTGCGTAAGCGTGGTGGTGCCGTTACCGGTCATTGCGCCGAGCAAAACGAACAGGCATGCGCCGCACGTGACAAGCGTGATGGTGCGCAAACCGGCGGTGCGCTGACGCATTTGTCGCTCGAGACCAATGCCGATTCCACACGCCAATGCGGCTAAAAGAGGAAGAAGATAATTCAACATGAAAGCGATTCTTTAGTTTGTTATTTCGCGTAGATTTGTCCGGGCGCCGCGCGCCGGGCGTCAAGCGCAGCGCCACCGTATTGACTCCATATGACGGTCAAATGACAACGGGCAAACCATTCGTGCGGACGTAACTAAGCACCGCGCTTAAAGCGCGGAAAAGGTACACGTGGAAGGTGTTTCGACGCGCACCGTCTGCCTTGCTGGCAGGACGATGGCTTAAGATAAAAGCGTGGAGTCCTGCCGGTCAGGCAGTCAAACAACACGAAGCTTGATTACTGAAGATGTCCAAGGCTTTAGCCCCAATTTTCACGATGCCCGGATTTTAGGCAGTCGCCAAACGACAAGTCAACCTTAATCTTAAAGGCCGTGTGCATTAGCGCGCCACGAGCGCCAGTCGTCCGAGTTGCTGGAATGCATCGTCGAGGGTTTGATCGAAAGGTTGCGGACAGCTCAGCCGAATAAACGATGCAAACCGCCGCGAGTTCGAAAATATGGTCCCCGGCGCAATGCGAATTCCCTCCGCAAGCGCGGCTTCGAAGAGGCGTTCCGAATTTGTTTCCTCAGGCAATTCCACCCAAAGCAATACGCCGCCCGCTGGCGCACTAAGCCGCGTCCCCGGCGGAAAATATCGTGCGATCGCTTCAGCGGTTGCTGTACGCTGAGTCAGCAAGCGTTCACGCATCTGGAATAGATGCCGGTCATAAGCCCCCGAGTTTATAAACTCCGCGGCAACCAGCTGGGACAAATTTTCGTTGTTCCGGCTCTGCGCGAATTTCAGCATCTTGACGCGCGCATGCCATCGGCCGGCAGACATCCATCCAAGCCGCAGTCCAGGCGCCAGCACCTTGTTCAGCGACACACAATGGATAACACCGCCGTCCTTGTCCCACGCTTTCAGAGGTTTGTGCTGATCGGGTTTATCGAGTAGTTCGCGGTAAGGATCGTCTTCAATTAGCGCCACGTTGTGCTGCGCGCATAGCCGAACGAGTTCGGCCTTGCGTTCGTCGGGCATGTTGCACCCAAGCGGATTCTGCAAATGCGGCACGACAACTAGCGCCTTGATGTTTCCATAAGCGCGAAAAGCCATTTCCAATGCTTCGATGGAAATCCCCGTCGACGGGCTAGTCGAAATTTCCAGCGCACGGAGCCCAAGGCTTTCGATGATCTGCAAGACACCAAAGAACGCCGGGGACTCGATAGCAACTGTATCGCCCGCTTGCGTGACTGCACGCAGCGCCAGATTCACGGCTTCAACTCCGCCATTTGTGACGACCACTTCTTCGGGCGAGACCGTGACACCGGCGGACAGTGCTCTCTTGGCAACCGCTTGCCTGAACGACGCACCGCCAGAGTCGCGCCCGGACTCGGTAAGCAGCGTCGGTTTTTGCCGCAAGAGTTTTATGGTGAGCGCTTGCAGTCGCGCCGTTGGATAAAGCGAAGCGGCCGCAGTCGCACCGCCCAGATTCAACGCATCAGGATATTGCTGGGCTAATGCGATGACTTTCGAGATCGATTCATGCAATCCGACAAACTGCGCCTCGCCAGGCGGCGATGAATTCGCGGGTTCATCGACGCAAGGCAGTTGCACAATAGTCCGCTTCCGCACGAAATATCCCGAGCGCGGCTTTGCTTGCAGCCAGCCCGCGTCCTCAAGCCTGCGGAACACTTGAAGCGCGGTGGAGAGACTGACGTGGTGCCGCGTCATCAGCACGCGCACCGACGGCATGCGATCGCCAGGGGCCAATGTCCCGGATGTAATCACCCGCCTGTAGTGCTCGGCAAGGCGTTCGTAGAGCGGTTCGCCTGCCATTGGAAGGTCGCGCGGCAAGGTGTCAGAAGATGCGGTCATTTGGCAATGCTGCCTGTGCGCAAGTTCGCGCGCCAGATACAGACGCGCCAGGAATGAACGGATACAGATCAGGAATCGCCGATCTGTTGCGTAACAGATTCTACCGTGCTGAATCTGTCGCCCAATCGCGACCGGAAATAAGCTTGAGGCATGTTCAAACCTGTCAGCGAGCGTCTGTTATGAAAACCATCTGTTTGCATCCGGGTCAGATCCACGCCAGCCATCAACGCGCGGGAACGCAATTCATTGCAATCGATGGCGCGCTTCGCTTGATCTATCGCGACCCGTCGCTCGACTGGCTGATGGAGTTGTCGCCACTATTTCGCGTCGATCTAAACGCGGGCGATGCGCATGTGTTTTCCTGCAACGCGTGGGTCGAGATCGACGTGATCGGAGAGACTACAACTGTGGGCGTTCTAACAAGCGACCACGTTATAAATAGATCGATAGAAAACTTGAGCGCGTGGTTAAAAAAGAAAACCCATTCGGCCTTTGTCAAAGCCTAGTGCTTGCCGGCGCTGCGATGCGCATTTAAACATCCTTCCATTGACGATAAGTCGCCGCTTGTCCGCGATACACACCGTCGTCGTCAATCAGGTTCCAGACCGTCACGTCTTCGATCCAGAAACGCCTTCCCGACTTTGCAATACGAAGGCCGCGATACCCGCTCGCATAACCTTTCGTTCGCACCGATTCCAGCAACGCATCGCGCTCATCGCGATTGGGATGTTCAGCCGACAAACGCGAGCGCAACTCCGTGAATTCGCTCCACGTGTATTCGAAGCATTTTTGTGCCGCGCGATTGGCGTACACGAAGCGCGGATCGGCATCCGTGTTATGCGCAACCACGCAAAACGGCGCGTCCTCGTATAACCATTGCGCGGCATCGGCTTGCAGGTTCTCCTGATCGATCAACGGCGTACCAACAACGCGAAGATGACTACTTACGAGCAGCTTGCAAAAATCTTTATCGAGCGCCAACGACGTTGTCATGTGTTCAGTCCGTTAAGAATTTCCGCCGATATTATTGCGCAAGCCCTGTTGCAATGTCCGGATAGAAACGCTCTATGGCTTGCGTGAACGTTGCTCGCGAAAACTGGCCGAGATGCGCCGATATGAGACGCCCTTGAGCGTCGTAGAAAAGCGTTGTTGGATAGGCCTTTGCCTCAACGGCCCTTGCCACGATCAGGCGTGGATCGAGGAGCGCGTTCTCGATTCTGATATCGTGCGAATTCAAATAATTGCTAACCGTGTCGCGCGTCTCGCCTTGATTGACGAACACGATATCGATGCCCGGCAGATTCTTCTGCGCCTCTTCCAGAACCGGCATTTCCGCCTGACACGGCGGACACCATGTCGCCCAAAGATTCACTACGACGGGACGGCCGTTAGCCTTCGAAAGCGCTTGCTGCACGCCTTCCAGATCCAGCAACGATACGGCCGGAATGTTCTGAGGCGTGCGTGAAAAATTCATTGCTGCGCTAGCGCCGCTCCATACCACAGCACCCGCGAAGACCGCAGCCAACAGCGGCACGCGCATGAGCCGCCGGCGAACGATGAACCACATCACCACGCACGCTCCAACGACCAGGCCCGGAACCGGGTCAAATCCCTGATCGCGGTAATCGAGGATCTTCCACCAGTTGTCTTTATATGCGGGCAGATAGTGCAACGCGAACGAAAGGCGCGCAACGATCAGCCCGATGAAGACGCTGGAAAAAATCACCCCGTCGACATCCGCACGACCTTTGCGAAAGATCCATCCGGTGAAGAGTGCAGCGACGACACTGACAAAGAAAATAAGCGGCGCAATGGGTAATGTGAAAAGACCAACGTTCATCTAGAAGCTGCCTGCTGTTCCGGGAGACCGGACAGTCTACGCGATCGACCGGTTACCGTAACGGAGCAGATATAGTATCGGCGGTTCAAACCTGGCAATTGATCTGGATGGCAAACCAATGACATCGGGCATTTTCAGAATTCTCAACGCAGCATCGCTTTGCATGCTTGTAGCGTTGCCTGCGACGTCGGCGTTCGCAGATCCGTTGATCATCGCGCATCGTGGCGGTACCGGCGATACACCCGAGAACACCTTGCTGGCATTTCGCACTGCGCTAGACAACGGCGCCGACGCGCTATGGATGACGGTCCAGGTGACAAAAGACCGCGTTCCGGTGCTTTATCGTCCGGGCGATCTTGGCGCGCTGACAGAAGCGCATGGACGTATTGATGAGTTCACGCTGGGCGATATCGAGCAACTCAACGCCGGTTATTCTTTCGAAGTAAAAGATGCATCGGGACAAATAAATTATCCGTATCGCGACAAGCGGCTGCGTATTCCCACGTTGCGGGAAGCATTGCAGGCCGTACCCGCCAACGTGCCGATCATGCTCGATATGAAACAGACGCCGGCGGCGCCGCTAGTGGCAGCCGTCGCGCGAATTCTCGACGAGTCGAACGCGTGGTCGCGGGTGCGTCTGTATTCCACCGACGCCGAAGCCATCCAGCTCATGAAGGCGTATCCAAAAGCGCAGGTGTTTGAAACGCGCGATGCAACGCGTGATCGTCTGCTGGATCTTTCGCTTGGCGGCACCTGCGATAACCCGCCGCCAGCCGGAAGCTGGGTCGGTATCGAGTTGCATAGGCAAGTCGAGGTGATCGAGCGCTTTACGCTTGGGACCGGCGTGTCGAAGGTCGATGCAAAATGGTGGACGCCAGCCGCCGTGAAATGCTTCAAGACGAACGGCGACGTGAAGATCGTCGCATTCGGCGTGGACTCGGCTGAAGCGTATGCAACCGCGTCGAAGTTGGGAATCGACGCGGTCATGACGGATTCACCGCGAGCGATGCGTAATCGACAGTAGCCGCGCAGCGCATCGGAAGAAAGTGAAGTCGTCGTTGATATCAGGAATGGCATCCATCATGTGTTGCAACGAACGAAATGAAGTGCTGCCTCGCACAGGGGCAACGCAATAGACCAAAGCCGAATCAAGCTCACAACAGCAAAACCGAACGCAAACCTCTCAAGCCATTCGCGTGCTTTTGCCGATGCCGCTCGCAATCACCGTCATTGCGGCCAGCACGATCAGCGAAATCCCGTACACGTCGGTCGTCAACCGCAAACCAACCACGTGCGCCATCGTTCCCGCAAGAATCGCCGGTACGCTAAAAGCCAGATAGCTCAGCACGTACAACGCAGCCATCAGCCCTGCCCGTTCATGCGCCTCCGCGAGCGGCAAGACCGAACGCAGTGCGCCCTGAAAAGCCGAACCAAAACCCATCCCGGCGACGATCGTCCCCGCGAAAAATATCCCTGCGTGGCCCGCGTGCACGCCGGTAAGCGTGATCAGCAAACCGCCCGCAAGCACGATTGCGCCGGTCATCAGCAAGCGCAACGTGCTCATCGAACGTAAAAGCAGTACGGCAACGAGTCCGCCCGTGGTCAATGCAAACACGACCCAGCCGCCCGTGGTGGCATCGTTGATTCCGGTGACAGCGCGTGCAAGCGATGGCCCCAGCGATAGATAGAAACCGCCCAGCGCCCAAACCGCGACGTTGACCGGCGCGATGCGCAGCAACGCACCTCGCGCCGCCGATGGAACCCGCACGCGTGGCACCAGCGAAGCCAGCGTGCCCGGAAGCCGGCTCACGGTTTCGGGCAACACCAGCACCCAGACCGCCTGCAGCACGAACAATGCAATCAGCACGATATAAACCAGCCGCATGGGCGCCGGCGCATATTCCACCAGCATGCTGGATCCGAGCGCACCCACGCCCATGCCGAATAGCGGCGACAAGGTATTGACCAGGGAACCGCGTGCACGGCTTGCATCGAGGATCGCCGCGCCCAGTGCGCTCGTCGCCGCGCCGGTCGCGAAACCCTGCAGCACGCGCGCCAGGATCAGGATGCCGACGCTGTGAGCATCGGCGAAAACCAGCATGGCCAGAACTTCCAGCACGATCCCGCCGACGATCACCGGACGCCGCCCAATGTGATCGGAAAGCGCGCCGGTCGTCAGCAACGCCACCAGCAAACTGAACGCATAAGTGGCGAACACGAGCGTGACCATCGCCGACGAAAATCCCCAAGCCTCCTGATACACACGATAAAGCGGCGTAGGCGCGCTGGATGCCGCGAAAAACGTCGATGAAGCGAGCGCATACAGCCAGAGCGCTTGCGACGAAGGCGGACGGGACAACTGCAAAGTGGTATCGATAGCCATTGCGCACTCCGGCGAATAAACGCAAAATAATTGCTTTAGCGGATTGTGCGCGCTGTTTGGCGTTAATGCAACTTTTTAGCTTTAGTGTTTTTGGCAGGAGTGCAGCATGGCAGCACGAGAAGGTTTGCGGCCCGGTGGCAGGAGCGCACGGGTGCAGGAATCGGTTCACCAGGCCGTCAACGGCTTGCTGGCGGAAATGTCGCGCGACGAGATCACCGTGCCGCAGGTCGCGGCGCGGGCGGGCGTGACGCCATCGACTATTTACCGGCGCTGGGGCGACCTGCAAACCCTGCTCGCCGATGTCGCCGTCCAGCGTTTTTACCCCGACACGGGTCCCGCCGATACCGGATCGCTCCAAAGCGATCTCGCAACCTGGGCGCAGGGATATCAGGACGAGATGTCGTCGGCGCCGGGCCGCGCGATGACCCGCGACGTGCTTGCTGGCATGAACGCCGACGGCAGCGGCCCCGCCTGCCAGTGCGCGGCCATCACGCGCTCGCAGGTCCGCATGATCCTCGAGCGGGCAGTCGAGCGCGGTGAATCGCCGCCGGAACTTCGCGACGTGATGGACGGCGTGGTGGCGCCGATCATGTACCGGCTGCTTTTCGACGATGAACCCATCGACCCAGCCTTCGCTCGCACGCGCGTCGCCCTGCTGCTGGACGCACGTGCCGAGGTTTGATGCAACGCCGAAGCCTTATACAGGCATCTTGCGAAACGCAATCGCGAACCGATTCCAGCTGTTGATCGATGTGATCAGCAACGTCAGGTCGGTCAGTTCCTTGTCGTCGAAATGCGGGCGGACCGCTTCCCAGACCGAATCCGGCACATGGTTCTGCGAAACGAGCGTCAGCGCCTCGGTCCATTCCAGCGCGGCACGTTCGCGCTCGCTGAAGAACGGCGTCTCGCGCCACGCGGAAACGGTCGCCAGGCGGCGTTCCGTTTCGCCTGCCTTGCGTGCATCGGCGACATGCATGTCGAGGCAAAAAGCACAGCCATTGATCTGCGATGCACGCAAGCGCACGAGTTCCTTCAGGATCTGTTCGAGCGGGCTTTTGTTGATCTGTTCCTCAACGCCCAGCAAGGCCTTGATGTCGGCGGGATTGGATTTGTAGAAGTCGAGACGGGAAGTCATGGAAAGCTCCTGGTTTGGTCATTAAGTTGCTGGCGCCTGATATCGGGCCACAGAAGGAGTATGCGAAAATCATGGCCTGCCCAGAAGAGCCAAGAATCAACACAATGACTAGTCCATGAAACCCGCTTCGTCAAAGCTCGATCTGGGTATCGACCGCGCGCTTTCCGTGCCGGTTTATCTACAGATTTGTCATCGATTCAAGACGGCGATTGCGCAAGGGCATTTGCGTTCCGGCGATCGCGTGCCGGCCGTTCGCGGCCTCGCGATGGAACTGAACGTAGCGCGCGGAACCGTGGAAATGGCCTATCGCATTCTCGCCGATGAAGGCTACTTGCAGGTGCGCGGCGCGGCCGGAACGATTGTCTCGTCCGCGCTTCCGGTCTCGGCAAGCGGACCTGCGCGCACGGGCAAAGCGCTGCCGGTAATTTCAGCCGCTGCATCGCCGCATGGCAGCGGCGCGCCGAAGCCTTATCAGCTGGGCCTGCCCGCAATCGATGCCTTTCCGCGCAAGGTCTGGAACCGGCTGGTTGCTCACCGGCTGCGCAGCGGTGACATCAGCGCATTCGCCTATCCCGACCCGGCGGGTTTCTGGCCCTTGCGCGAGCGGATCGCAACCTACCTCGGTTTGTCGCGCGGCGTGGAGTGCGTGCCCGAACAGGTGTTTGTCACGACGGGTTATCGCGCGACGCTCGAACTCGTATTGCGCAGTCTCGCCTCTCCCGACGACGCCTTCTGGTTCGAAGATCCCGGCTACATACTCGCGCGGCGCTTCTTGCTCGAAGTGAATGCGCGGCTCGTGCCCGTTCCCGTCGATGCGCACGGAATCTCGGTCGAACGAGGGCTCGCGCTGAACCCGAATGCGCGCTTCGCGGTCGTCACCCCGTCGCACCAAAGTCCGATGGGCGTGACCTTGTCGCTGGAACGCCGGATGGCATTGCTCGACTGGACGAGATCGAACGGAAGTTGGGTCATAGAAGATGATTACGACAGCGAGTTCCGCTACGCAGGGCGGCCGCTTCCCGCGCTGAAAAGTCTGGATCAGCACGATCGCGTGATTTATAGCGGCACGTTCAGCAAGGTGATGTTTCCAGGATTGCGGCTGGCATATGTCGTCGCGCCGCTTAGCGCAACGCAGCGCTTTCACGAAGTCAGCGCAAGCATGAACGCGGGATCGCCGTATCTTTTGCAGGCAAGCGTGACCGACTTCATGGCAGAAGGCCACTTCGCGCGGCATCTGAAGAAAATGCGGCTGCTTTATGCGCATCGGCGTGAAATCACCGCACGCGCCATTTCCGAAGTGTTCGGCGAGCGCCTTGCGATCGACCTTCCGCCCGGAGGTTTGCAAATGGCAGCTCACTTCACGGACGGTACGGACGACGCGGCCGTCGCCGAGCGCGCCAATCCTGGCGGCTTCGGCGAACAGGCGTTATCGCGCTGGTATATGGACGCGCTGGACGCGCCGCCGCAAAGTGGACTGGTGCTGGGCTTCGCGAACATAGCCGACGAACACCTGGCGATGCGCCGCGCGCTCGAATTAAAACGCGCGGCCGACGCATCGATCTAAGCTGAAACGGAATCGACCGTATTGAAAGGCGCATGCGCCAGCAATGTATTATGTGCATCCTGCAATGCTTTGGATACCGTAACATCGCTACCGACCAGGCCTTGCAGCAGAACGAAATGCACGCTGCGAATTCCGATGGATTCCAGTGCGTATCGAAGATACGGCGTAAGGAAATCCGGTTGGCGCGCACGCTCGCCCGTATGAAAACCGCCCGAACCGACCAGCACAAAAGTGGGCCGGTCCTTCATCAGGCCGACCTTGCCGTCCGGTGTGGAGGTGAACGTCCTGTTGATGCGCAAGACGTGATCTATCCAGAGTTTCAGCGCCGCCGGCACCGTAAAGTTGTGCATGGGCGTGGTGATCATCAGAACGTCCGTGTCCTCCAGTTCGCGAATGACGCACTCCGACCAGTCGAATGCCTCGTTCTCGGAACTTCCGGAAGTCACGGCTGCCGCGTAATCCCGGCCGATCGGCGGAAGGGGCTCCGCAACCAGATCGCGTTCCACGATGTGTGTATCGAGCGTTCCGATCATTTCGCGCGCAAGACCATAAGCATGACTGGCTTTGCCATGCGGGCTGCTGTTCAACAAAAGCGTACGCATCAGAGTTTCCCTGCGGGTGATGACGGCAAAGCCGGAGTTAAGGATTCGACGAAATGCATGCCTTTCGCCAACAATCCCTGCCGATAATAAAAGCGCTGTGCAAGCGCCATGTGCAAACCGGTATCGAGTACGAAATTATCGCAACCTGCTTCTCGCGCGATCCGCCGAACCTCTGCCAGCAACTGGGCGCCTACGCCCGAGCGCTGCAGATGTGAAGTCACAACGAGGTCATCGACGTAGACAAACCGGCCATAGATCAGGTTTTCCACGAACCTGTACCCTGCCAGGCCGATGAGTGCTTCGCCATCGTAAGCCGCCAATAGCCGATAACCCTGCGCAATTTGCCGGTTGATCTGTCTGGCGAAAGCATCGGCGGTGCTCAAGTGCGGACGCAATTCCTGCATCACGCCGAAAGCCGATGTTAGCTCGGCCGGCCCTTCGAGATGTTGAAACACGGTGGAGTGGTTCATGGGATTCCTTCCAAAGAGGAACCCACGATAACTTGCCTAGGGAATCGCTTATAGAGCCAAAAACGCGCGAAACGACTAGGACATGAATGGACACGAGGATCAGTGCGCGTGTTCGCGCTGTGTGCCGGTCAGATGCATCCGCACAAAACCCACGTGTTCGCGCAGCACGTAAAACGCATCGGCATAAGCGAGCGGCATTTTAAGTGTATTGAGCGACGCTTCGATTTCATCGAGTTCCGCGAGCAACGCGAGACGCTGTTCTTCCGTCGATGTACTCAGCGCGCCGCGCTCTATCGCGATCAATGCCCCGTAGTATCGATAAATCCGCGAGCGCACACGCCATCCGTATAGCGCGGGAATCAGCCGCAGCGCCGGAAACAGCAGCACGGCGACCGGCAATAAAAGCACCAGGATACGGTCTGTGATGCTTGCGACCCAGAATGGCAGCACGCGATACAAAAAACTCTTGCCTGACTTGTAGTAACGCGTCGCGTCTTCGCTGATGCGATATTCGCGCGTTGTAGTGCTCGGGAAATCGCCGGCGCGCTGCATCAGACCCGCCGCGCCGTGCACTTCTTGCGCGGCCTCGATCAGCAGGTCCGATATAGCCGGATGCAGATTCGGCCGCGCTACGATCTCGACGGTCGGGCCAATCATGTGCAAGGTTTCGCGCGGCACTTTGCGTCGAAGATCGAGAACGCCGGGCGGCAGATCGATTTCATCGAGGTAAGGAAACAGGCGCGTATAAGCGCTCGCCTCCGCAAAGTTCATGACCGAAATGCCCGGTATGCCGAGGAGCCGCAGCATCAGCGAACGCGTGGTCGAGTCGCCGCTTAGCATGGCGGCATCGATATTTCCTGCCACCAACTGTTCGGCGGCCTGCATGCCGTCGATGGGCACGAGATGTGTATCGCCAGGAGTTACGCCGTTGGCCGCGAGCAGGTTGAGCGATAACTGTCGCGTGCCGCTGCCTTCGCGCCCTATCGCGATGCGCTTGCCTTCGAGTTGCGAAAGCTGCGTCATGTCCTTGCCCCGATAAAACACCACGATGGGGACGTAAAAAATCCCTCCGAGCGACATCAGCGAAGCCCTCGCCGCTTCATCCGATACCCCGCCTTGCACGAGCGCGATATCCACGTGTTGCTTGGGATCCATCAGCCGCTGGAGATTCTGCACGGAACCATCGGATTCGAGCACCTTGAGCGTGATGCCGTTGCGCGCCAGGATCTTTTTGTAAGTGTTGGCCGTGTTCAAAAGCGAGCTGTCGTGCGGACCTGCGCTGATGGTGATGGTCTTGGGTGGCGCGGGATCGGCGACCCAGACAATCAGCCCGACCAGCGCAACGAATACAAGGGCAATCGGCAACGATGTCAGCGACAGCTCCCGCCATGCAACGTGCGAGTGGTCCTGCGGAAGACGCGGGCGATATTTTTTCATGAGAACCCGTCAGAGATGCTTCTGCTTCACCACGTTTGCCCAGGACTTGTCCGTCCGGAGGCGCTTGATAGTACTCAACTACCAGCCCGTCCGGATTGCGCGCGGTTGGCGGCGGTGAAATTGGTTCCCGGTCCGTCAATCCAGCAATGGCGTTCGCACGATTCTCCCTGAATTTGTCGATAGAATGCAATGGTGCTTTCCAGTGCAGATCGTACGTGTATGGAGCCGCGCGTCCGCGGCACGCTTTGCACGCATACCACAGGAAAAAGCCTGGCCGTTTGAGCGCCGAGAGCCGTTCGGCTGCATTACTTTCCAGGCATTGAAGGAGGCCCAAATGGAACACGTCGTTTTCAGGCCGGCGCGTTTGGCCGATATCCCCGCCATTGTCGCAATGCTCGCCGATGATCCGCTCGGCAGCCAACGTGAAAGCACCGGCACCCCGCTTGATGCGCGTTACGTCGCTGCGTTCGAGGCCATAAACGCAGACGCCAATCAGCTTCTCGTAGTCGTCGCGGACAACGAAGAGGTGATTGGAACGCTGCAACTCACGTTCATTCCGGGGATCGCGCGGATGGGCGCGTGGCGAGGACAAATCGAAGCGGTACGCATAACCGCGCACCGCCGCGATTCAGGCCTCGGGCAGAAGATGTTCGAATGGGCGATCGCGCAATGCAAGGCGCGCGGCTGCAATCTCGTGCAGCTAACGACCGACAAGACCCGCGCCGATGCCCACAGGTTCTATGACAAACTCGGCTTCGTCGCGAGCCATGAAGGATACAAGCTGGCGCTATGAACGTTCAAGCCAGCACGTCTGAAAACACTTTGTTTGCAAAACGCGTCGAGTCCGTTCCGCTATTTAGTACACCGACTGTCTTGAGGTCATCGGCATAAAGCGAGATCTCTTTCTTGAATGCGTCGCCGACCGGATGATGATGATCCGTGTGACTCTTCAACATTGCCGTAAGCTGCGCAACGTCCGCTTGCGGTGCATGGACCGAAAAGATCGCCGCCGCCTCTGCCGGATTGTTCGCAGTCCATTCCGTTGCTTCCAGCAAGGCCTGCGTGAGCGCTTGCGCGGTTGCACGATCCTTTCGCACGAGGCTGCCGCGTACACCGAGCACGCAGCAGACGCGCGTCTGATATTCGCCGCACAAGTTGTTCGATACCTCGTACAAGTGGTCCGATTCGCGTAGCGTCCAGATGGTCGGATCGCCGTCCGCAATTGCATGGACTTCGCCCTTCTTCAATGCCTCGCCAAGCAGGTTGGCGGGATACTGCCGCCAGCGCACGTCGTTATCCGGATCGATGCCGATCTTCTTCAACGTGATAGCAAAGAAGTTCTTCGCGGGGCTCGCCATGTCGCTGACGCCTACCGTCTTGCCCTTGATTCCAGGCAAATCGACAATGCCCGATGTTCTGGTAGCCAGCAACCGCATGCAGCCGCCGTGAATGCCGGCGGTGAGCTTGACATCGAAACCCTGCTCGAGCGGTTTGATCCAGCGCAGCGCCATGCCTACGCCCGCGTCCGACTTGCCCGTGGCAATGGCTTCGAGCAACTGGTCGGTCGACCCGGCAAAGTTGATGAGTTCAACGTCCAATCCGTGCTTGGCAAAGAATCCCTGTTTAATGCCGACGGGCACCGGCGCCGTGCAGATTGCGCTTGCGTTCCACGACAGCTTCACCGGCTTCAGTTTGGTGTCATCGGCGCGAGCGGGCAAACCAGCCAGACCGAACGACGCGCCACCCAAGGCCACGGCGCCGGTGGTCCACGCCGTCTTTCGCAGCCAAGCCCGGCGCGAATTGCTTTCTGGCGGCAAGACGCCTTGACCGGCATCGGGATCTGAACGGTTCATCGGTAATTCTCCACGGGTCGTTGGTTTTGAGTTGTGTCGATGTAATGGATCACGCGACCAGACCGAGCAGCTCAAGCACTTCGCGGCGCAGCTCGACCAGCTTCGGATCATCACGATGCCGCGGGTAAGGTGCGTCGTTGCGCACTTCAGCGGTGATGCGCGCGGGGCGTTCGCTGAAAATAATGACGCGGTTTGCAAGGAACAATGCTTCTTCAACGTCGTGCGTCACAAGCAGGACCGAGAAACGCGCGTCGCGCCAAAGCTTCACGAGTTCGCTTTGCATCCGCAGTCGCGTGAGCGAGTCGAGCTTGCCGAATGGTTCATCGAGTACGAGCAGTTCAGGATCGTTGACGAGCGCGCGCGCCAAAGCCACGCGTTGCGCCATACCGCCCGACAGTTGGTGCGGATAGGCCGCGGCAAATTCGGTCAGGCCGACGAGTTGCAACGCGGCATCGATACGCTGTTCCGGCGAAGCTGTTTTTCCGCTTAACGGAAGCGCCGCCTTGCGTTTGCTCCACGGAAATCTAAAGCCGTCACGTTGCGCTTCCGGTCCAAGCCCAACGTTCGCCCGCACGGTGCGCCACGGGTACAAGGTCGGGTCCTGAAACACCACGACGCGCGATGGATCGGGACCGCCAATGCTTACGCCATTGGACGACACGGTTCCCTGCGCCGGCGAATCGAGCCCGGCCACGAGCCTGAGCAACGTCGATTTTCCGCAACCGCTCGGCCCGAGCAACGCGACAAATTCGCCAGGCTCTACAGAAAAACTGACGTCATCGAGCACGGGCAACGCTGCGCCATGCAATGAAAACCGGTGGCTGACTTCGCTGACATCGATACGCGCTCCGGGTGAAAATTGCCTGGGTGATGCCTGGCCGAGTTGCGTGCTTACCATTTCAACAATCCCTTTTGCCAGGCTAATAAACGATCACGAAAGCGGAACAGCAAGGTAATGAGGCCCGAGCACATCAGCGCCATGACGAGCAACGCGGCATACATGTTTGCGTACGCGGCCCAGCCTTGCGCCCATTGCAAATACCATCCGAGACCCGCTTTTACGCCCATCATCTCGGCGACGATAAGCACGGAAAACGATGCACCGAGTCCCATGAAAAGTCCGACGAACACCGAAGGCAGCGCAGCCGGGATAGCGACCTTGAGAATCAGAAAACCGGGCCTTGCACCCAGCGTGCGCGCGACGTCGTAGAACGTGCTGTTCACGCCGGCCACGCCCGACCACGTCAGGACCGCGACGGGAAAGCCCGTGGCAAGCGCGATAAGAAACACGCTTGCGCTGAAGCTCGATGGAAAGAAAAAGAACGCCAGCGGCAACCACGCGGTGGCGGGCAACGGGCCGATCAGTCTCAGCACCGGATGCAGCCAGTAGCCGACCGCTTTCGACCAACCGATGCCCACGCCCGTCACGAATCCCGCGACAGCGCCGATCACATAACCATACGCGAGCAAGCCGAACGAATGCACAACGCTCGAGCCGAGGCGCGGGAAGTCATCGAAGAAGACGGCAATTAAAGCCTGCGGCGGCGCGAAGAACGGACGCGGCAGCCATTCGAGTTTTGCAGTCAGCACGTCCCAAACGGTGAACGCAATTGCGAGCGCAACAAGCCATGGCATGACCGCGAGGCAGCGTTCCGCGCGGCTTCGCGGTGCATCGGCTTGACGGACGGAAAGACTTGCATAGGCGCTCACGCCGATCACCACGGCGACAACGGCAAGCGCCAGTTTGAGAATCAGCAGGTGACGCGTGTACGGCCAGTCGTCCGCATCGGGCCACCATTGCGTGAGCGCGGCACTTGCGACCCAAGCCAACGCAGCGAGCCATGCCGGCAAGACTTCTCGCGACGCGCGGCGGCCCGTAGTGGAAACAGTGCGCGCGATCGTGGTTCGGACCGTCGCGGCTGGCTTGAACGCGATGCCGGAACGATCCGAAGCCGGTTCGAGATGTGGAGTACCGGACATGATCTGCAAGACCCTCGTATCGTTGGAAATGGCGCGAAAGCAAAGACTAACGACGCATCGTCCGCTTAACAATTATTCGTTTGCCATATGTTTATCAGGCGACGCACTTTATGGATTGCACGAACGCGCAAGCAACCGCTTTCATTTTGAAATCACCTTGGTTCAACTTTACAAATCCGGATCGTCTGTATTACGAAGCTAAATTTCATCGTTCTGTCCGTTGGCGATGAACCCTAAGATCGGGGTCCGAAAATTGATCGACACAACTACTTGGACAAGAGGACACCGATGAAACGAGTCGTACTGGCCGGCGCAACCGGCATCATGGTTATCGCCCCTGCATTAGCGCAAGCGCAAAGCTCGGTCACGCTGTACGGAATAGTCGATGCAGGGCTTACCTACACGAACAATCAGAAAGGCGCGAAGAACTTCCAGCAGACGAGCGGCAAGCTGAGCGGCAGCCGCTGGGGCCTCAAGGGTGCCGAAGATCTGGGTGGCGGACTCAGTGCGGTCTTCACTTTGGAAAACGGCTTCCGTCCCAACGACGGCACATTAGGTCAAGGTGGCCGTGAGTTCGGACGGCAGGCGTTCGTGGGAATTGCCAAGACCGGAATTGGTACGGTGACGCTCGGGCGTCAATATGAGCCGCTGGCGGACCTCGTCGCGCAATACGCGGGCTCGGGATTCTGGTCGCCGGCCACGCACGTGGGCGACAACGACAACCTGAACCAGACCTTCCGCATCAACAACGCGATCAAGTTTCGCAGCGACACCCTTTCCGGCTTCACGCTCGACACGCTGTATGCGTTCAGCAACCAGGCGAACAGCGGCACGGGCCAGGGGTTCAGCAACAACCGCGCGTGGGGTGTATCGGCGAACTACGCGGCGGGTCCGCTGTCGGCGGGCGGCGGTTACGTGGTGCTGAATCATCCCGATACGACCACGAACACCGCCGGCGCCGTGGGCGGTGCATCGACCACGACCGGCGATGACTACAGCGGCGCGCTTTTCTATGGCCTCAACGGCGGCGTGCTGCGTCAGCAGATCGCAGTGGCAGGCGCAAGCTATGTGCTCGGCCGAGCCACCGCGGGATTCGCGTTCAGCCATACGCAGCTCGACTACAACGACGGCTCATCGCGGAAATTCAATAACTACGACGCGAACCTGCGTTATCTCGTGACGAGCGCGGTCACGGTCCTCGGCGTGTACACGTTCACCGATGGACGCGCGAACAACTTGCCAGGAACGGGCGGCGCTTCGCTCAAGCCGCGTTGGCACCAGTTCACGCTCGGACTTGACTACGCGCTTTCGAAGCGTACGGAGCTTTATCTTTCGGGCGTGTATCAACTTGCTTCGGGCGATGCCTCCACGCGCGTGGGCAGCGGCTACAGCAAGATCGCCGCGATTGCGGACGCGGGCACGGCTTCATCTACAAACCGCCAGGTTGCCGTGTTCAGCGGCATCCGCGCGAAGTTCTAAGACGTGTTTCAGTGCCCGGTCGCAGATCACCGGGCACGTGCTCCGGATCAAAATGTTTTCGCCCTTCACTCCGCTTTCCACAGGCCGCGGCCTTCGCTCACCCGCTCGTAATCTTGTCCAGCGATCGTCGACCTCGGAACGCTTATTGCTCACTTCGCGTCGGAGCACTAGTGAAACATAAGGAGAAAGCGATGCGTAAGGAAACGCTCCCCTCGTCAACGGACACGCTTCACACCGTACCTGACACATCGAGTCCCGCTTATGCGGGCCGGCACCCGCTCACCCGCGCGTTCGATACGTTCGCAAGCGCGGTCACACGATGGGCTGGTTCGCCCGTGGCATTTGGCATGGCTGTGATCAGCATTGTTGTCTGGGCCGTGACCGGGCCCGTCTTCCACTATTCAGAAGACTGGCAACTCGTCATCAACACGGGAACGACCATCGTGACATTCGTGATGGTGTTCCTGATCCAGCAAAGCCAGAACAAGGACAGCGTGGCCTTGCATTTGAAGCTCAATGAGCTGCTCGCCTCTCATCGCTCAGCCGACAATCATCTGATCGGGATTGAAGATGCATCGGAGGACGAACTAAGGCGCCTCGCGGCCGCTTACCTCAGAATGGCGTCCGAAAAAGACTGCGCGCCAGTGGCGGAAACCGCTTCGAAAACAGCGTGAAGACCTAGCGCATGCCGCCGCGATCGCGCCAGCGCTCGGGTTGTACAGCACCGCCCGATCCGTTTTGAACAGACGATGCTTTCTGCTGACCGTTCGAAACGAGCGGCGCGCCGCTTGCGGTTTGCACGGCGCGCGAATCACTTGATTGAGGTGTAAGAGGTTCGGCCCGGACTTGCTTCACTTGCGCCTCGCGCACGATCACGCGCGGCTTTTGAGCAACCTGCGGCCGCGGCACATTCGTCCTGGCCATCACCGCTTTATGCGGCTGCGCTTTCGCACTCGCTACAGCCGGCGCTTTTTTCGACGATCGCGTGACGCGCTCATGCGTGTGCGATTTGCTTGCGGGCTTGTGGGCATCCACAGCGGCAACAACAGTTGGTGCGCGACGCGTATCGGCAACTTTCGCGGGCGGCGTGTTCGCAGGAAGCGCGGGCGCGGGCGGCTTGTCCTGACGCTCGCTCGTTTTCACTTCTTCCCGCAATGCCAGCGCTTCCGGGTTGTCTTGATGCAACGCGAGAATGGCCGCGAGCAAGACCTTCGCCGAATCGATATCGTGGCGCTGAATGCTTTCACGAACGGCATCGAGCGCGGCGGAGACACTTGCATCGCGCCGGCTCTCCGATGGAATCTCACGCGCGCGATTTCGATCGGCCTCGAGCGTGCGGGCGTTGTCAGTCGCATTGATATCGGGCGGAGCGCTGCGCATCGAGCCGGGCATCAACGTGTAGGCCGCGAGGCCCACTACCGCTACGAACGCGGTGACAATCAGGCCCTTGGTCTTGCCGGACATCGTCGAGTACGCGGATGTGCGGACCGCCGTAGGCGATGCAATCGCGCCGCACGACGGGCAGATTTCCGCATCGGGATCGACCGGGTCGCCGCAACGGCGGCACATCGGATTGACATTCAAGCTTGCATTCATTGCGCATTCCCGAACGGTGTTCAGACAGGCTACGTGCAGAACGATCGCGCGGACGCGATTAAGTATCGCTGCCATCGGCCAATGTTTGGCGGGATTGGCAGGGCCCGACCACAAACGGTAAAGATCGCCGAAGGTGGTTGTATCGGGAATGAAAGCATGATGCAAGTGCCGCACTAATTGCCGACGGCGGCACCAAGACTTTTTGGCTTCTGACTCACGCGTCTCCGAGCCGCTGCAAGATTGCTTCGATGCTGACAGTGTCGTACGGCTTGGTGAGGAACCGCGCGCCCGGCACCGCCGATACATGGTTATGGTCACCGGTTGCAAACACCACGTCCAGATTCTCGCGCAACGCGCGCACACGCAGCGCAAGTTCTTCACCTGACATGCCGGGAAGTCCCACGTCCGTGATCAACACGTCGATGGGTTCGCTCTGAAGCAACGCGAGCGCGGCAGGACCGTCGCCTGCCTGATGCACCACATGCCCGAGCGCCTCGAATAGCTCCGCGGTTATCGAGCGGACGAGGTCGTCGTCTTCAACGAACAGGATATGGCGTACGCGCGTGGGCGGCGAGCTTGCGCCACCTGCGGACGTAGCGGATAACGCCCTGGCTGATCCCGCCGCCTGCATCGAAGAACTGATTACACGCTGCCGCTGATTCGACAACACATGCCGCAGCTTCCTTGCCAGCGCCTCGCGCGTGTACGGCTTGCTCAACAGTTCCACGCCGGCATCCAGCCGCCCGCCATGCACGATCGCGTTTTCCGTATAACCGGACGTGAACAGCACGGCAATGCCCGGCACCCGTTCACGCGCCTTGCGTGCAAGCTCCGGGCTGCGCAACGGTCCTGGCATGACCACGTCGGTGAACAACAAGTCGATAGGCATGCCGCTGTCGATGATCGCAAGCGCACTGCTTGCGTCGTTCGCCTTCAGCACGCGATACCCGAGTTCCGAGAGCATTTCCACGACCGTCGCGCGGACTTGTTCGTCGTCTTCCGCGACCAGGATGGTCTCTTCGCCGCCAAGCACCGGCGCCATCTCGGCAATCACGGCAAGGTCCTCCTTGTCGTGCGTGCGCGGCAAATACAGCTTGACGGTCGTGCCGTGGCCGGGTTCGCTGTAGATCTTTACGTGGCCGCCGGACTGCTTGACGAAACCATAGACCATCGACAATCCGAGTCCCGAACCTTTACCTTCGGGCTTTGTGGAGAAGAACGGTTCGTAGGCTTGCGCGAGGACTTCGGGTGTCATGCCGCAACCGGTGTCGGTCACCGCGAGCATCACGTACTGGCCCGGCGTGACCTCGGCGTGATCGCGGGCGTAGGCATCGTCGAGCAGTGCATTGCCGACTTCCAGCGTCAGCTTGCCCGAGTTGTCCATGGCGTCACGCGCGTTGATGGCGAGATTGAGAATGGCGTTCTCAACGTGCGTTGGATCGACAAACGTATTCCACAAACCCGCCGATACCACTGTTTCGACCTCGATCGCCTCACCGAGACTGCGACGCAACATGTCCTCCATTCCCGCGATAAGCCGCCCGATCCTGAGGGTCTTCGGTTCGAGCGCCTGCCGCCGGCCGAACGCCAGCAGCTGACTGGCGAGCTTCGCACCGCGATTCACACCTGCGATAGCGTTGGATAGGCGCCGCTCGGCGCGCTCGCTGCCGGCGACATCCGCTGCAAGCAATTGCAGATTGCCGGATATGACTTGCAGCAGGTTGTTGAAATCGTGTGCAACGCCGCCGGTCAGCTTGCCGATGGTCTCCATTTTCTGCGATTGCTGAAGCGCGAGTTCGGTGCGCCGCAAGGCTTCCGCTGCCTCGCGATCGGCGGTGATATCGCGGCCGACTGCATGAATGAAGTGCTCGTCAGGCACGGCCGTCCACGAAAGCGTGACGTAGGCGCCATCGCGGCGCTGGTATCGATTGATGAACTTGAAGGTGCGCACGCCGTCGGCGAGTTCGCTCACTTCGCTGAGCGTGCTGGCGCGGTCTTCAGGATGAACGAAGTCGACAAACGAGCGGCCGAGCAAGGCTTTTTCGTCCCAGCCCAGAAGCTGCTTCCATGCCGGATTCACCGACACGATGTTCGCCTCGAAATCGGCGACCAGCATGATGTCCGTGGAAAGACGCCACATCCGGTCGCGATCCGCATTGCTCTCGGCGACCTGCTGTTCGAGCGTCTTGTTCAAACGCTCGAGTGCGCGCGCCGCCGACTTCTGGTCTTCGATATCCGTGTTCGTTCCGACCCAGCGCGCAATGTAGCCGGCGTTATCGTGAATGGGCAACGCGCGGGAGAGATGCCACCGGTACACGCCATCGGCCTGGCGAATGCGGAATTCGCACTCGAAAGTCGTACCCGATGCCACCGCGTCACGCCACTGGCCGGCAGCCGCCGGGAGGTCGTCCGGATGAATGATCGTGCTCCACGCGTGACTGTCCAGACCGTCGCGCGCCACGCCGCTGTATTCGTAGACGCGGTCGTTGAACCACTCGAATTCCCCGTCGCTGCGAGCGGCCCAGACCTGATTGGGCATGGCCTGGGCGAAGGTGCGAAATTTCTCTTCGCTCTCATGGACCGCGCGTTCCGCCAGCAGACGGTCGGTGACATCGGTTCCCTGAACGAAGATGCCGATCACTCCGCCCGCTTCGTTGCGGACCGGCTGATAAACAAAGTCGACATAACGCTGTTCGGCGGGCGCCTGCGGCATGCGGTTCAGCACGATGGCCTGCGCAGTTCCCGAGGCCGGGACGCCGGACGAATACACGCGATCCATGATCCCGACGAAACCCTGCTCCTCGAGTTCCGGCAACCCTTCCTGCACGGTCTTGCCGATGATGTTGCGCTCGCCGACTAGTTGCGTGAACGCGGCGTTCGCCAATTCGAAGACGTGCGTGGGACCGGTCAGCATCGCCATGAAGCCGGGCGCCTGTTCGAACATCCGGCGCAGACGTTCGCGTTCGCCGCTCAGCCAGCGCTCGGCCCGCACCTTTGCCGTGGTCTCGACCACGATTGCAATCACGCCGACGGGAACACCGTTTTCGCCGAGGATGGGCGAGTAGTCAAGGTTCATCCACACCTGTTCGCCGCGGCCATGACGGTGCAGCGTCAGTTCCTGATCCTCGTAACGCAGCGTGCGGCCGGAGAGACCAACCTTCATGACGTTGTCGTTGAAGTCGGCAATCTCGGACCAGCCTTCCCGCACGTTCGATCCCAACAGTTGTGGATGTCGGCCGCCGGCGAACACCGAGTAGGCGTCGTTGTAAAGCATGACGCCTTCCTCGCCCCACAAGGTCACGATAGGAACAGGTGACTGAAGAATTAGCGAGATGGTGCTTGTAAGCGTCTTCGACCAGCCGGCGACGGGACCCAGTGGCGTACTCGACCAGTCCTTCGATGCAATGATCTTTGCGACTTCTCCGCCCCTCTCGAGAAAGGCATGGCTGGAACTGGCGGTCGGTTGTCTGTCGTTCATGAGGCGGCGTTTTTAATAACGGACACGGAAATTCGCGGCGCAGATGAGCATTTCAAAAGGTCTGAACACTCGCTAATCGCGCAATATTTTACCTTCGTCGCTTAAGCGTTAGCAGAGTTTCATAAGCAGCAAAAATGCCCGATTTTGATGAACGCGTAAGGTGTCCAGACTTTGCCAAGGTAAATAGTTCGCAGGTTTTATATGTTCGTTTAACTCCGCTTGGAAATTTGCAGCTGCCTTCTGCAGCGAGGTTGGCATTCAACATGCAAAACCTTCGGATTTTAAATAGCTGAGCACCGCGCTTAGCTGATACATACCGCTCTAAGTCTGAGCGCACTCGTCACACCGACAGTTCTAAGGTACCGGGACTGGCGATTGCATAGAGATGCGTGGCGCCTGATCTCCAGGAAGCAGCCCCGTTTGATATCAAAGCCGAGCAATGAAGAAGCCGAAACTTGTTTTATCGATGAACCAGCTCAAGAGCAGATCCCCAGGCGGCGCCATGAGCGCGGAGGACTTTGCGATTTACGCGTCGTATCAGATCAACGCGGGAGGCTTGTTCGTCGGAACGCTGAAAGTCATCCGGAAAACCGATGGCCGCATGTTGTTTCCGTTTCAGGGCGCGCCTGTGCTCGGACCTTATCCTTCCCGCCAGGAAGCGCGAGATGCAGCGGCAAGTCATGGCGAGCTGATCGTCAAAAGCGATATCGCCAACCCGGAATCCTGAACTCGCCGGATAAAAAAAGCCGGGCGAACCCGGCGTATCTGCTGATCACTCAATGGTCTGCGTTGCGACCTCGTCGACCGCCTGCTTCACGATACCTACGATCTCATCGACATCGGCCCGCGTAGTCACGAGCGGAGGCGCAAAGCCGAGGATGTCGCCGTGCGGCATCGCGCGTGCAATCACGCCGCGCTTCAGCGCCGCTGCGGAAACTTTCGGGCCGACTTTCAGCGCTGCATCGAAGGGCTTGCGGCCGTCGTTGTCCGCCATGAATTCGAGCGCCGCCAGCATGCCAGTGCTGCGCACCTCGCCCACGAGCGGATGCTGATCGAACGCTGCGTGAAGCTGAGCGCCGAGATACGCGCCCACGTCCGCGGCATTCTTCGTCAGGTTCTCGCGTTCGAGAATATTCAGGTTCGCGATGGCGGCAGCCGCGCAGATCGGATGGCCCGAATAGGTCCAGCCGTGCCCCATGGGACCATGTTCTTGCGAGCCTTTATCGATCACGTCCCACACTCGCTCACCCACGATCACGCCCGAAAGCGGCGCATAGGCGCTCGTCAGGCCCTTGGCGATCGTGATCAGGTCCGGCTGCATGCCGTAGTGCTGCGCGCCCATTTTGGAACCGAGCCGGCCAAAGCCGCATACGACTTCATCGGAAATCAGCAAGATATCGTGCTTCTTCAGCACGTCCTGGATCGCAGCCCAATAGCCTTCCGGCGGCGCGATGATTCCGCCCGTTCCCATGACCGGTTCGCCAATAAACGCCGCAATGGTGTCGGCGCCTTCACGCGCAATCAGCTTCTCGAGTTCATCGACGCAATATGAAACGAACTGCGCTTCGCTCATGCCGGCCGGCGCCTTGCGATACCAGTGCGGACATACCGTATGTTTAACGCGATCGACTGGCAAATCGAAGTGTTGATGAAAGCTCGGCAACCCCGTGAGGCTTCCTGTAACGATGCCTGATCCGTGATAGCCGCGTTCGCGCGAGATGATCTTCTTTTTGTTCGGATGCCCAAGTATATTGTTGTAGTACCAGACAATCTTGACCTGCGTTTCGTTCGCATCCGAACCGGACATTCCGTAGTAGACCTTCTGCATGCCTTGCGGCGCCCAGTCGATAATGCGCGACGACAACTCGATGATCGTGTCCGTTGAATGGCCCACGTAGGTGTGATAGTAGGCGAGCTTTTTTGCTTGCTCGTAGATGGCTTCGGCGACTTCCGTGCGACCGTAGCCTATGTTCACGCAATACAGGCCTGCGAAGGCATCGATATAACTCTTTCCCTCGTGGTCCTCAATACGAATACCGTTCGCACCCTTGATGATCTTGCCGGGGAGCGTGCCGCTAGCGTGATCGTGGGCGTGAGTAGACGGGTGCATGAAATGTGCACGATCTTCTGTGAATAGCTGCTCGAGTTGTTGCGTCATGAGTGACTCCTTTTACATCGATTAGTTTGGGTCTCAGCAACGGCGGTCTTGTAGCGCTGATTAGCGTCCTACGCCTCCGCGGTCACAGGAATGCCGAGGTTGCCCAGACAAAAATACTTGGTTTCAACGAACGGCTCGAAACCTTCGGCGCCACCTTCGCGCCCGAGTCCCGACGCCTTCATGCCGCCAAACGGAACCGGAGCGCCCGTGAACTTCACTCCGTTGACCGAGACCATCGCAAAGTCGAGCCGCCGCACCAGTTGGAAAATGGTGTCCATGCGCGTTGCACAGATGTAAGCGGTCAGTCCATGCTCCGTATCATTGGCCTTCGCCACGACTTCATCGATCGTCTCGAATGAACAGACCGCCGATATCGGTGCGAAGTTTTCTTCGTCGTAAATACGCATTCCGGCCGCCGCGTCGGCGATGACCGTGGGCTCGTAGAACCAGCCGCCCCGCGCATGCGCCCGTCCGCCCGCGGTCAAGCGTGCGCCTCTGGATAAGGCGTCGGCTACGCGTGCAACGGTGGCATTAAAAGCCGCCTGGTGCATGAGCGGACCGACGTCCACGTCTTCATCGAACGCCGCACCGACCTTCAGCGCACGCACCGCCCGGCTGTATTGTTCAACGAAGCGTTCATACAGCGGCGCGGCCACGAATATGCGATTTGCCGCACAACAGTCCTGCCCGGATGCCTGGAACTTCGCACCAATCGCAACACGCACTGCATCATCCAAATCCGCATTCTCCGTCACGATGAACGGCGCGTTGCCGCCGAGTTCCAGCGCCAGTTTCTTGATGCCGGATTCGGCGACCGCACGCGCGACAAGACCGCCGACGCGCGTTGATCCAGTGAAGCTGACGGCGCGCACGCGGACATCGCGCACCAGGGTATCCATCGCCATTTGCGGATCGCCCAGCACGACGTTGAAAACGCCTGCCGGGAAACCCGCTTCTTCCGCAAGTTGCGCGAGCGCCAGCGCGGAGAAAGGCGTTTCGTGCGCGGGCTTGACGATCACCGTGCATCCCCCGGCAAGCGCGGCGGCGGCCTTGCGCGTGATCATCGCGACCGGAAAATTCCATGGCGTGATCAACGCCGCCACGCCGACCGGCTCCATGACCGTGCCGAGGAATGCGCCATTTATGTGCGATGGAATCGTGCGGCCGGCGAGACGCTTGGCATCGTTTGCATACCATTCCACGAAGCTCGCGGCATAAGCGATTTCTCCCTTCGATTCCGCCAGCGGCTTGCCCTGCTCCAGCGAAAGAATGCCGGCCAAGTCGTTTTGGTGACGCAAGATCAGTTCATGCCAGCGCAGCAGGATTGCGCTGCGGCGCTCTTGCGGGACCCATCGCCATGAATCGAAAGCGCGTTGCGCCGCACTTATAGCGCCTTCGATCTGCGGACGGTCGAGCATGGGAACATGACCGATCACTTCCTGATCTGCGGGGTTCTGCACCGCGACTGTCGACGCGCTGTCGCTATGAATCCAGCGGCCGTCGACATAACACAGCGATTTGAAAAGTAGCGGATGACCCAGCATCATGAGAAGCTCCTGATTGCACTGAACTGCATTCATTGTCACCTTCCTCGTGAAGCAATTTTTTTGACTGCACGACGCTTGCTTGCTGTTTTTTCTGTTCTTTGCGTTGTTGCCGCGAAATACTTCGGGCGTGTTTTAGAAGGAGTTGGGCATTCACACGAGCACCGCCAAGGGATTTACAGCAAGGTACGATCATCGAGCTAGCGCCGCCGCAGCAGTTCCTGCGCGCGTCCGGGAGGCAACATAACGGCGGCAACAACCGCACCACCGCAAATAAAAATATAATCGCCACGACCGGTATGGCTTCCTCGAGGGCGCCGACGCGTTCACCTTGAACCAGAGACAAGCCGATGGCAGCAGCAAGCGCTCCACCCAATCCACCGCGCGAAACCGCCGGCAACCTGGCCGTGCTTATCGTCGCGATCCTCGGTTCGAGCATGGCGTTTATCGACGGAACGATCGTCAACGTCGCGCTGCCCGCGCTGCAAAGCGCGCTGCGTGCAAGCGCGAGCAACCTGCAATGGGTTGTCGAGGCCTATGCGCTTTCCTTGTCGTCATTGCTGCTGGTCGGTGGGTCCATGGGCGATATCTACGGCCGAAGAAAAATTTTCCTGATGGGCGTCTTACTGTTCGCCGCCGGATCTGCGTGGTGCGGCCTTGTCGGGTCTGTCGATGCACTGATCCTTGCCCGCGGCGTCCAGGGTATAGGCGCCGCCTTCCTCGTGCCGGGCAGTCTTTCTCTTATCAGCGCGGCTTATCCTTCTGCGCAACGCGGCCGCGCAATCGGAACGTGGTCGGGATTCACCGCCATCACGGCGGCAATCGGCCCGGTCCTCGGCGGATGGCTCGTCGAGCACATCTCATGGCGCGCGGTGTTTTTCATCAACGTGCCACTCGCGGCGCTCGTCATATGGATGACGATACGGTACGTGAACGAAAGCCGGAACACGTTGATTTCCAGCCGGCTCGACTGGCCCGGCGCACTGCTTGCATGTGCAGGATTAGGCGGTATCACCTATGCGTTGATCGAGGGCGCGAATGGCGGGACGAGTGTGCTCGTTGCCGCGATGGGCGGCGTAGCTGCGCTTGCGGGATTCATCCTGGTGGAGGCGCGGTCCGCATCGCCGATGGTGCCCCTGGCACTGTTCAAGTCGCGAACGTTTAGCGGCGCGAACCTGATCACGCTTTTTTTATATGCGGGCCTCGGGGGAGTTCTTTATTTTCTTCCGCTCAATCTGATTCAGGTCCAGCATTATTCGGCGACGCAAGCAGGCGCCGCCCTTTTACCACTTATCCTTATCATCTTCCTGCTTTCGCGCTGGTCGGGTGGATTGATCGCGCGGCATGGATCGAAGGGCCCGCTGACAATCGGGTCGCTGATCGTGGCGGCTGGATTCGGACTGCTCGCGTGGCCGGGAATAGGCGGGTCTTATTGGGCGACGTTTTTTGCGCCTCTCGTCATTCTCGGTTTGGGCATGGCAATCTGCGTGGCGCCCTTGACTACGTCGGTCATGAACGCGGCGCCCGAAAATCAGTCGGGCGTGGCGTCCGGTGTGAACAACGCAGTGTCGCGTGTTGCCGGTTTGATCGCTGTCGCGCTCTTCGGCCTGATCCTCTCTGCAGTCTTCAATCGCTCTCTTAGTACACGCCTCGAACCGTTAGGTCTTTCTCAAATGCAGGTTCAACAGGTCGATCAACAACGTCCATTGCTTGCTGCAGCCACGAGTTCAGACGCGAAAGTCATGCGCGCAATCGATGAGTCGTTCGTGGCGGGATATCGGGTTGTCGTGAGTTTAGCGGCTTTGCTTGCTTTAGCCAGCGCTCTTAGCGCCGTATTTTTTCTAGAAGCGCGGCTTACGGTGAAACGGCCTGCATCCTGACGCTTAACGAGCTTTAGACTGACTCGGGAAAGAACCCGAGATATTGAAATGACGCGGCGTTTTGCGCAGTGCAGAACACGCCTAGCGCCCCGATGGAAGCAAGCGTCTCGACCGTCTCTCTCCGGTTCGATGCCACCTTCCACTCCGACACAAAATCACTGCTGTCGCAAGCCTCCCGCGCAGACTTCAACGCGGCAATCGACCGTTCGCGCAGCGGCGAATAAATCGCCAGGCCTTCATTGGCAAGCGCCGCTGTATCGATTCCCAGATGCTTGCAAGCAAGCGCTTTGGCGCCGGTATCGGTGGCATCGGCGGAACGTGATTTACTAATGAGCGCCGCCGTCTGCACATCCACGATTCTATGCGCGCGCATCAAAAGCGGCTTGTCCGGCGACCACGCTTCCGGCGGACACGCCTTCTCTTGCGGATTCAACTCGATAAACGGATTCACCTCCGCCGGATAAATCCGGCAGACAGTCGGGCGATCTTCGTACACGCCGCAGCTCAGATTGGGCAGCAAATGCGGACACGCACCTTCGAACGCGGCAGCGATGACAACCACAATCCGTGCAGGCAACTCGCCACTCGATGCAGCGAACGACCTACGGCGCTTGTGCTGCGCAAGCAGGTTGTCTTCGGCGGGTTCGTCGGGCCATGGAACCGCTTCGCACAGAAACTGAACGTCACCGCCGCGCTCGAGCCAGAGCAATGCTTCACCGACACTTAGCGGCAGCTTGAGGTCATGACAGCATTTGCCGCACATGGTGCATTCGAAATTGATATCCATGTTTGCACTCGCTTCTCGGAAGGCATCAGTAAATGAATTGTCAGGCTGCCCTGTGTCCGGTTCCAAGGGCGTAACTCGCTAGTTCGACCATTTGAGCTAAGCGGTTACAGCAAGCTGAATATTTTCATGCGAGCAGATTCTATTCTTTCCACGGACGTTTGCATTAGCGGATAAATAGTGTCGCGACTGTAACCGGTTTTATCGACACAGCGAACTACGGTCTGACGCGCCTTTTATGGCGTGATCGAACACGTCCAGTTCGGCCAGGTAACTCGCCGGATCTTGGATGTGAATTCAACCGGCAAAGTACGAGGGGGTATCTGTGTTCAAGAAACTGACAATGGCAACTGGCGTCGTGACGCTCGTTGCTGCGTGCGGCGGCGGCAACGATTCGGCGCCTACCGTGTCGCAGCTTTTCGCCCAGACGAACGATTCCGCGAATGCGGTCGTGCATTTCATCCGCAACGCCGATGGCACGTTGACAAAGCAAGCCACCGTGCTTACCGGAGGCAAGGGCACGAACGGGGTCAACTATTTCATGGGCAATATCGTCGCGCCCGATGCGCTGACGAGCAATCACAGTGTCATTGTCAGCACAGATGGCACGCGGCTATTCGTGGCCAATGCCGGCGACAATACCGTGAGCACATTCTCTATTGATACGACATCGGGCACGCTAACGCTTCTTGCGACTTCGCCAACCAATGGCACGCGGCCTACGTCACTCGCGTTTGCCAACAAAGTGCTTTACGTCACGCATCAGCAAGGCGTGAATGAGCTTGGCGCGTACAAGGTTGGGTCGGATGGCAAGCTGACATCAGTAGGAACCTATCCCGTCGTCCAGCAAGATGCACTTCCAACCGAAGTCAGCGTCAGCCCCGACGGCAAATTCGTGGTCGTGAACGGATTCCTTAAGACGCTAACACCCGTTCAACCTGCTAATGCGCTGCTCGCTTATCCAATCAATGCCGATGGAACGCTGGGCCAAGTGGTAAGTTCAACCTCGGTAGGTGTAGGACCGTTCGGTGGAATCTTCGGGCGTGGTGCGCAGTCGAGCATCTATGCAACAAGCGATGCCGCCGGCGGCACGGCGAGCTCTTATTCATTCGCGAGCAACGGCCGCTTTACGCCTGTCAGCGGGCCCGTCGCGGTGACGGGCCAGGCCGCGCCGTGCTGGATTGCAATTACGCCCGACAACAAGTTTGTGTACGTGAGCAGCGGCAGCGGCGCGGTTTCGTTGTTCTCGCTCGATGGCGACGGCAAGCTTTCATTGGCTAACGCGTCGGCCGCAACCGAACCGGCGGTGTTAACGACAACGTCCAGTTTTGCCAACGATTCGTGGATCAGCCCCGACGGTAAATTTCTCTATCAGGACTTCGCAGGCGATGACAAGATTGTCGCGTATTCCATCGGCGCGAACGGCGCGCTCACCAAGCTGGGTGAACAGCCGGCGAATACGCAAACGAAGATCAGCCTGCAAGGTTTGACCGGCACCTGAGAGCCAATGCATGGCGGTGACACTCAAGCCGCCATGCATGCGTGGCTAACGTTGCGCGATGCTTGCATCCGCGGCGGGAGCATCGCCCCAGCCGCCTCCTAGCGCCCTGATCAAGTTCACCGTTGCCACGGCTTGCACGCCGGAAAGCTGCACGGCCGCACGTTGCGATTGCAGCGCGGTGCGTTCGGCATCGATCACGTCGAGGTAATTCACCGCGCCCTCCTTATATTGCGTTCTCGAAAGGCTCGCAGCACGATTCGATGCACTTACCGCCTCTGCTTCCGTGCGCGTCTGGTCTTCCAGAATCCGCAAGTCCGAGAGGTTGTCCTCGACTTCCTGGAAAGCGACCAGCACTTGCTGCCGGTAATTAGCCGCATCCTCTTCGAACACAGCGCGAGCGTTCGCTAGATTACCCTTGCGGCGGCCACCATCGAAAATCGGCACAGTGAGGGCCGTACCTACCAGCGGTCCAAGAATGAACGCGCGACTCGACCATTTGAAGAGATCGCCCAAGGTCGCCGACTCAACGCCGGCCGCGGCGGTCAGGTTGAGCGATGGAAAATAAGCCGACTTCGCCACGCCAATCCGCGCATTCGCCGCGGCCATGGCGCGTTCTGCTGCGGCAATATCCGGCCTGCGTTCCAGCAACGAAGAAGGCAAGCTGGGCGGCACACGAATCTGCACAGGCACGAGCGGATTCGCAGTCATTGAAAACTGCGCGGGCGCTTTGCCGAGCAAGACTGCAAGGCTATGCTCCGACGACGCACGCAAACGTTGCGCGGTCATGGCGTCCGAACGCGCTGTTGCAAGTTCGGACTTCGCGCGAGCTACATCGAGCTCGCTGATATCGCCTTCATTGAAGCGATGCTGCACTAATGCGAGCGTCTGTTCGCGCAAGGAAACCGTGCGCGTGTAGACATCGAGTTCCGAATCCAGCTCGCGCAGGTTGAAGTAGTTTTGCGCCACATCAGCCTGCAATGCGAGTTGCACGGACCGCAGCAACGCTTCACTTTGCTGCGAGTCCGCGCTCGCCGCCTTGACCGAGTCGGAAACACGTCCGAAGAGATCCACCTCATAAGACGCGGTCGCTTGCGCGCGCCACAGTGTTTGCGACGGCACATTCACGCCATCCGGTTGCAGCAGCGACGCCGGCGTGACTTTCTCGCGCGTCGGGCCGAAGCCTGCATCGATAGTCGGAAACAAGCCCGCACGCGCCGTTTGCTGAATGGCGCGCGACTCCTTGACCCGTGCCACTGCCGCCTTGAGATTCTGGTTTGCGTCGAGCGCTTGCTGTTCCAGATCGTTCAAAGTGCTGTCGTCGAAAATGCTCCACCACTGACCGCGTGCAACCTGATCGGATGGCTGCGCCGTCTTCCACGTGCCAGATTCAGCGGTACTCAAAGGCGTCTCCTTGAACGCCTCCGGCGCATTCACGTTCGGCTTTTCGTAATCGGGTGCAAGCGAGCAGCCGGAGAGAATCATCAGCGCGGCCAGCAAGCCTGTAAGTCCCAGCGTGTTATTCATCATTTTTTCAGGCCTCCACTGAAGCGTCGATACCGCGCATGTGCGGATGCTTACCGTGTTTGTCCACCACGTGTTCGTTGCCCGCGAGCTTGCGCAATACAACGTAGAACACCGGCGTGAGCAAAAGGCCGAACAAGGTAACGCCAAGCATGCCGAAGAAAACGGCGATACCCATCGCGCGGCGCATCTCCGAACCCGCACCCGAAGAGATCACCAGCGGCACCACGCCCATGATGAAAGCAATCGACGTCATCAGGATGGGCCTGAGCCGCAAACGGCTTGCTTCGATTGCCGCCTCGATGATCGTGCGCCCCTGCATTTCAAGCTCCCTCGCAAACTCCACAATCAAAATTGCGTTCTTCGCCGACAGCCCTACGAGCACCATCAAACCGATCTGCGTGAAGATGTTGTTGTCGCCATGCGTGAGCCAGACGCCGAGCAGCGCGGAGAAAATGCTCATCGGGACAATCAGGATCACGGCGAGCGGCAAGGTCAGGCTTTCATACAACGCAGCGAGCACGAGATACACGAGCAGCACGCTGATCGGGAATACCACAAGCGCCGCGTTGCCGGCCAGTTCCTGCTGATACGTGAGGTCCGTCCATTCGAACTTGAACCCGCGCGGCAGCGTTTCGGCGGCAATACGCGCAATTGCAGCTTGCGCCTGGCCTGACGAATACCCGGGAGCAGGACCGCCGTTGATATCGGCGGCGGTATAGCCGTTGTAACGCACGACCATTTCCGGACCGAACGTCGGCGTCACCTTCACGAGCGATGACAGCGGCACCATGTCGCCATTTGCGTTGCGCGTCTTCAGCAAACCGATGTCTTCCGCGCTCGACCGGAATGGCGCATCCGCCTGCACACGCACTTGATACACGCGTCCGAACTTGTTGAAGTCGTTCACGTAAAACGATCCGAGATACACCTGCATGGTGCTGAATACATCGGTGACCGATACACCCAGTTGCTTCGCCTTCACACGATCCAGATCGACGTTGAGTTGCGGCACGTTGATCTGATAGCTGGAAAACGATGGCCCGAGTTCCGGCGTCTGTGCTGCACGTTTGATGAACGCCTGCGTTGCATCGTTCAAGGCGGAATAGCCCAGTGCTTGATGATCCTCGATCTGTAACTTGAAACCGCCCAACGTTCCGAGTCCAAGCACCGGCGGCGGCGGAAACACCGCAATGAATGCGCCCTTGATGGTCGAGAAGCGCTTGTTGAGTTCAGCCGCGACATTGGCGGCCGTGATCGAGCTCGACTTGCGTTCGTCGAAAGGCGTCAAGCCGAAGAAAATGACGGCTGCGCTCGATGAGTTGGTGAAGCCGTTGATCGACAAGCCGGGAAATTGCACAGCCGAAATCGCGCCCGGCACATCCTTGCTGATCTCGCCCATCTGCCGAACGATTTGTTCCGTGCGATCAAGCGATGCCCCGTTAGGCAACTGGACGATACCCACGAGATATTGTTTGTCCTGCGCGGGCACAAAACCACCCGGAACGATCTTGCCCATGAGCACTGCGCCCCCGAGCAACACTGCATAGATGCCGAGGATCAGCGCCTTGCGATTCACGATAGTGGACACGCCCCTGCTATAACTCTCCGAACCGCGATGAAAGACCTTGTTGAACAGGCGGAAGAAACCACCGAAAACGCGGTCCATGCCGCGCGTGAGCCAGTCCTTGGGTTGATCGTGTCCCTTCAGCAAAAGTGCAGCCAATGCCGGTGACAGAGTCAGCGAGTTGAAGGCCGAGATTACCGTGGAGATCGCGATGGTCATTGCGAACTGTTTGTAGAACTGACCCGTCAGGCCCGACATGAACGCAAGCGGCACGAACACCGCGACCAGCGTCAACGCAATCGCGATGATCGGCCCGCTTACCTCCTGCATGGCCTGATACGTGGCGTCACGCGCTGACAAACCGGAAGAGATGTTGCGCTCGACGTTTTCCACGACCACGATTGCATCATCGACCACAATGCCGATGGCAAGCACCATGCCGAACAGCGACAACGCATTGATCGAGAATCCGAATGCGAGCAGCAGGGAAAAGGTCCCGACAATCGACACAGGCACTGCAAGCAACGGAATGATCGACGCACGCCATGTCTGCAGGAAAACGATCACGACCAGCACGACCAGCGAAATGGCTTCCAGCAGCGTATGAATCACCGCATCGATACTCGATCGCACGAACTGCGTCGGGTCATAAACTATGTCGTACTTCACGCCCGGAGGCATATCGACTTGAAGCTCCTTCATGGTCTTGCGCACTTCGTCGGAAATTTGCAGCGAATTTGCGCCCGGTTGCTGGAAGATCGTTAGTGCAACTGCAGACTTGTTGTTGAGCAAGGACCGGCGTGCATAGTCCGATGCGGCAAGCTCCACGCGCGCGACATCGCGCAAATGCGTAACGGCACCATCGGGAGCAGTCTTCAACACGATGTCACGGAATTCCGCTTCGGTCTGCAAGCGTCCTTGCGTATTGACGTTCAATTGCAGCGGAACGCCGGGCAAGGTCGGCGACGATCCGATCACGCCTGCCGCGACTTGCACGTTCTGTTCGCGGATTGCGTTGACTACGTCGGTAGCGGTCATGTTGCGTTGCGCGACCTTCAACGGGTCGAGCCATACACGCATGGAGTAGTCACCCGCGCCCCACAAATCGACCTGCCCGACACCTTGAATCCGTTCGAGCCGGTCCTTGACGTTAATCAGCGCATAGTTGCGAAGATAGGTGCCCTCATAGCGGTCATTCGGGGAGATCAGGTGCACGACCATCGTAAGCGTGGGCGACGACTTGATGGTCGTCACGCCAAGACGCGTCACGTCTTCGGGCAAACGCGGCAACGCTTGCGATACGCGGTTCTGCACGAGTTGCTGCGCTTTGTCCGGGTCCATGCCGAGCTTGAAGGTGACCGTCAGCGTCAGCTTGCCGTCGCTATTCGCCTGCGACTGCATGTACAGCATGTTCTCAACGCCATTGATCTGCTCTTCGAGCGGTGACGCGACCGTCTCTGCTATCACCTTCGGATTGGCGCCCGGATATTGCGCGTTCACAATCACCGATGGCGGCACGACCTCCGGATATTCGGAGATCGGCAAGTTGAACATGGCGATCACCCCGGCAAGGAGGATGATCATCGACAACACGCCCGCGAAAATCGGGCGGTCGATAAAAAACTTGGAGATGTTCATGACGGTATCTTTATCTGCGTTGGAAACACTTCTTACGAAGCGTTCCTGGGCGTAGGCGATGTGCTCGACATGGCTACGGCATTCGGCTTGATCACGTCATTGGGGCGCACGCGCTGCAAGCCGTTGACCACGATCCGCTCGCCGGGCTGCAACCCCTTGACGATCACGCGCAGCCCTTCGCTTTGCGTGCCGAGTGTGACTTCGCGGTATTGCGCGCGGTTGTCTTTATCGACGACCATCACGAACTTCTTGTCTTGATCCGTGCCGATAGCTGCGTCGTCGACGAGCACCGCTGCATGCGGCGCGCCGCCGCCAACTTTCACACGTGCATAGAGCCCGGGCAACAGTGCGCCGTCGCCATTGTCAAAACGCGCGCGCACGCGGATGGTTCCAGAACCTGTATCGAGGCGATTGTCGACCGAATCCACTCGGCCATCGCGCGAATAACCGTCTTCGTTTGCGAGTCCGAGCGACACAGGAACGCTCGTACGCGAGTCGTGGCTGAGATAACGCAAGTACGTTTGCTCGTCGACATCGAAGGATGCATAGATGGGCGAAACCGAAACCAGCGTGGTCAGCAACGGCGCGCTCGCCCCGGTGGAAACGATGTTGCCTACGGTCATCTCGGCACGCGATACGCGACCTGCTACGGGCGCCACGATATTCGTATAACCAAGATTGATACGCGCCGTTTCGAGCGCCGCTTGCGCGCTTTTGAGATTGGCCTGCGCTTCGCGCGCGGCGTTTTGCGCCAGGTCGTAATCGCGCTTGGCAATGGCGTTATCGGCAAGCAGACGGTCGGCGCGCGCTGCATCGGTGGACGTATAGCCGTTGCGTGCCTGGGCCGCGGCCAATTGCGCCGACGCACGATCCACCTCCGCCACATAAGGACGCGGATCGATTGTGAACAGCGGGTCGCCCTTCTTGACCAACGCGCCGTCCTTGAAGTGCACCGCTACGATAGTGCCGGGAACCAGCGGCCGGATTTCGACTTTATCGATTGCTTCGAGACGCCCCGAATAGCTTTGATAATCCGTTATGGATTTAGCGACGACAGCCGCGACGTCCACCTCAGTCGGCGGCGCCGCGCTCGCCGCTGCAACCGCGGCATTGACAGGCGAGTCGCCATGACCATGAAATGCGGCAAGCGAACCGGCTCCGATAAGAACCAGCGCTACGCCTAGCACAGCATATTTGCGTTTTCGCGGCTTGGACATTTGAATAGACATTTTTTTGCTCCGAGTTAAATCGCCAAGATGGCTCAACGCTTCTGCGCTTTGGCAGGCAGCCGCTTTCTAAAGAAACTCACGACATCGGCGAGCGCGGCCGGATGCGTACCAAGTTCGTGGTGCGATGCATTGCGATGCCGCGTGACTTCGGTCGGCACGCCTGCAGCAATGAGCTCGCTCGCGTATTTCTCGGCTTCCACATGCAACAAGTCGTGCTGCGCGCTTGCAATAAGTGCAGGCGGCAAACCGGCAAGCCGCCGCGATTCAATGGGTGCTGCATACGGATGCAACCATTGCGATGCATTAGGCAAATAAGCGCGGTAGCACTGCGCGCATTCGTTTGCACCTAAATCGGGATCGACGATTTCTTTTTCATCGGCCATGCGCGTCATGCTTGGATCGAGCAGAGGCGCAAGCAGCGCTTGAGCAGCAAAAACGAACTCACCCCGATCACGCGCGACCGCCGCAAGGCACGTTGCGAGATTGCCGCCTGCGTCGTGACCTGCAACGCCGATCCGCCTAGCGTCGGCACCTTGCGCACGAGCGTTCGCGACCACCCATTGCGTTGCGCGATAACCATCTTCAAGCGCCGCGGGAAACGGAAATGCGGGCGAGAGGGAATAACCGACCGATACAACCCAGGCCGGCGTTTCGCGGGCAATCGCCGTCGCGGCGGCTTCCGCCACGTCCAGCGATCCGCGGACAAAACCGCCTCCATGGAAATAGATGACGATCGGCAAGAGCGCGCCCTTGGACGCCGGGCGATAACTGCGCAAGCGAATAAGCTGCGCGTGACCCGTAATTGAAACCTCTTCGATGCTAAGCGTCGAATCCCTCGTCGATTGCATGTTTCGTGTGACGTGTAAGCGTCATTCCACCAAAGTTGCGATGTAGCGCATTGTGGACTTCAGCGCAATTCTGATAAATGGTTATAATCCAGAACACAATTCGCTCGCTTGGAACAATCGGGACTCCATCACGAACCCGCGCGATCGAACCTGCCCATTTCTGCTTGAAAAAGTGAGACAACATGGACCGTCTACAGGCAATGCAGGTGTTCACGAAGATCGTGGAGATGAACAGTTTTTCGCGCGCGGCCGACTCGCTGAATCTGCCCCACGCGTCCACCACGACGATCATCAAGAACCTCGAAGCGCACTTGAGAGTGCGCCTGATGCAACGCACGACCCGGCGCCTGAATCTCACGCCCGAGGGTGCGGAATACTACGAGCGCTGCGTGCGGATTCTCGCGGAAATAGACGAGACTGAAGACGCGTTATCGAATACCGGCAAGGGACCGCGTGGCAAGCTGCGGATCGATATGCCCGGCTCCGTCGGCCGTCTGATCGTGATGCCGCGATTGCTGGAGTTTCGCGAGCGTTACCCGGACATCGACTTGATGGTCGGCTTCGGCGATAAACCCGTGGACCTCGTGCAGGAAGGCGTCGATTGCGCGATTCGGGTTGGTGAGCTTGAAGATTCGAGTCTCGTGGCGCGGCGGCTAGGTGTGCTTCAGACGCTGACGGCGGCGAGTCCCGCTTATATCGAACAATATGGGGAGCCCACGAGTCTGGACAACCTGCGACAGCATCAAGCCGTGCAGTATTTCTCGAGCGGCACCGGGCGCATGAATGAAATGAGTTTTGTGGTCGAGCAGCAAACAACGTCGGTCAAGATGCGCGGCACGCTTGCGGTGAATGACGGCGACGCTTATGTGATGTGCGGCGTAAAGGGTGCGGGCATTATCCAGTCACCTCGATTCATGCTGCTGCCGCATTTGCGCTCGGGCGCGCTAGTGGAAGTATTGCCGCAATGGAAACCCGCGCCCATGCCGATTGCGGCGGTCTATCCGCACAACCGGCACCTTGCGCCCAAGGTTCGCGTGTTCGTTGAATGGATTGCGATGTTGTTCGAGAACTGCCCGTTGATGTCGAACGATGTCGATCAGCAAGGCCGATGTGTTCTCACGGACACGCACTACGACATGGCGCCCTATGCGAGTCCAAGAGTTACAGACGCGCCTGCCGAAGCGTTTGCATGACCTGAGGACTTAGGGGCTTAAGAGACTTAGGGGCTTAAGAGACTTAGGCTTCGATTGTTCGTTACATCGGAAGAATCAATTCGCTTCTGGCGTATTTATCTACGCTCTGGTTTTGTTTAAGGTAACGATCAATGCAACGGCGTTGTACAGCCTCTGCACTACATCTTTTACCGTGGAGATCACTCCTCTCCTTGTCTCTTCACGGTCGGCCCTGAATCTGCCCAAGAGATTCGGGGCTTTTTTCTTTGGCACCCGCGCTCGCTTAAACAAAAAAAATGCCTCGTGTATTTATCCACGAGGCATTCAAAGCTTCCTTCATGCGCCGCCAGTCCTGCTCGCGGCGCATTGAAAAGCTATTCTTGATTCACTGCTTAGCTTCTTACTGCCCCGTATATCCGACTGGCACCGTCGAGTTCGCCTTGGCAACCGTCGCGTTGTTCGACACGATGTATTGCGGCACTTCGGTAAGCGTCAGCGTCGCCTTGCCGTTGGTGTAGGGAACCGTGCTCACGTTTCCGTAGCCATCGATCTTGGTGACGTTGCCCGACGTACCGGCATTGTCGACTTGCAGCGTATAAGCGCTCGTGTACGTCTGGCTGTACTGGCCATTGCTTGCCGGCCATTGCGCATTGCTATGCGTCCACGCTGCAGTCACGACCTTGCCGTTGCCAAGTTGCTGGAACGAGTAGGCGAACGTCCCCGACGGCGTGCCGTTGACTCGGCCGAGCGTGTTCGTACCGTCCAGTGCGCGGGTCATTGCGGCGAACGCCATTGCTTCAGGCTTCGGCGACAAATTCGTCGCACCGAACGAGCCTTGTGCGTTGTTCAGGTCGAAGAACGATCCGTAGCCCACTTCGCCCGGGTAGTCGGGACCGAAGAACAGTGTCGTGACCTGCGCGCCGCCGCCCAGCGTGATGATGTGAGCGCGCGCACCGACGGCTGCATGAGCAAACAACTGGTTCGCCGACGGTACGGTAGGCCCGTAGTTGAGACCCGGATCGTAGCTCACGCCTGCTTCCGTGAAGAACAGCTTCATGTTCGGCTTGCCTGCCTGCATGACAGCACGCAACTGCGTCATCTGGTTGTCGAGAGCGTTGGCCTGGTTCGCCGGGTTCGGATCGGAGTCCTGCAATTCAGGCGGATGCGACGGGTACGTCCCTGCGTTCCAGTAACCGTGCGTGGAAACTGCATCGATGTAATTCCACAGTCCGAGCGCACCGAATTTCTTCAGATAACCCGTCGTGCACGTATCGCAATTCGAGGCGAACGGGTTGCCCGTGCCCATCACCACTGCGTTCGGATCGGTGGAGTGGATGCCCTCGTATGCGGCCTTGTACATCGCCACGAAGTTGGCGTCGCTGTCCGCCCAGCCAAGGCTGGGCTCCCACGTCACCTGATAGTAGTTCTTCTGCTGGTTCGGATAATTCGCGGCGCGGATCAGGCTGGTGTCGGTCCCGACCTTCGCCATGAATCGCTGGAACTCAGGCATGTTCGACGGTGCGTAGTAGCTGTCGTTGAACTGACCCGTCTTCGAATCCCATGCCGGAAGTCCGTCGAGACGCACAATGCGCATCTGGTCAGGATTGGCCTTGTAGAACGGGTCGAGATCGTTGACGCTCGGTGTGTAGGTGTCCGGACCATTGGGTTCCATTGCGGAAACCTGGCGATCGTCAATAGTCCACGAAATCCCGAGTGCACGCAACGCTGCGATATTGCCGTTGAAGCCCTGCATGCCGAATCGGTGCTGGTCCTGATGCGCGTACGTAACCGTGCCGAGCACCGAGCTCAGGTTCGGCAATACGCCGAAGGTCGCGATGCCCATCGGGCGCGTGCCGCTGCTCGGCAAGGTGCCACCGTGCGATTGAAGGGTCGCTGTGAGCGCAGCGTAGCCGGACCATGTCGATGTACACGAAATGCTGTTCGTCTGCGCACCGGACTTGACCGGGAAACTGCCTTGCGTCTTGATCGAACCATTCGCGTCTGCAACGGACCACACGACTGTATCGGCTGCCGGCGAGTTCGTTGTGATGGCGAGCTTGAAGGGCGCGTTGTTCTGGAAAATGCGCAGGCCGTCCGTGGTCGGCGTATCCGCGCTGATCAATCCGCTGCCCGAACCGCCTGCCGTTTGCGTGGGCGAACCGCACGTGATGGCCGATGTGGTCGGCGTAGGCGTAGATGTAGACGGCGTGGTTGTGGCGGGTGCTGTCGTTGCGGGTGCCGTGGGCGCAGGCGTTGCCGTCACCGGCGTTGTAATCGCGGGCGTGCTGGGTGCGGGCGTGCTTGGCGCAGGCGTGCTGGGTGCGGGAGTCGTGGCGGGCGTAGAGGTAGCAGGAGGCGTGGTCGTGGACGCGAGGCTTACCCAACAGGACTTGCCATAACCGTAAGCGGGATCGGATTGCGATACCGCACCGACATAACATCCCACTCCATTGCTGAAGCTTCGCGGACTCGTCAACATGCTGGACGGTGCATTCGGTGGGACTACGCCAAACACGACAGAGCCCGATCCCGAGAACTTGCAGTTGTCATTTTCCTGCCCACACAGCTTGTATTGCGTGCCGGAGACTGTGATGCTGGATTGCGCTTGTGCGCTTTGAACGCCAAACGCTGCCACCATTGTTGCGGCTGCAACCGGAAGTAGTCTTAAATATCTCATCATTGTCCGTATATATCGCTAAAAGCAGGTTTTCCCGAGGAGTCAGCAAGATCGATCGAAGCCGTCCAGCGTATGCGTTGTCGATGTACTAAAAGAGGTGAAGCTGAAAACGCGATGACCACGTTTGTTGCTGATGAATCTGAATCTCTGATGCGTTCCGCCATCAAACAGGCATGACACGTCCCTGCCTTTTAACCGGCATCAGTAAACGCATAAATCCTAGGTGATCCTAAATAAATTCAAAGGTCGCGCGGATTTCTCGACCTCTTACCGACCCACTCGATGAAAAAATTAGAACCCCTGAATGTTGAATCGGGTTTTCATCAATCCATCAACACTAGAGCGGCGTTATGTCTGTGCTCGCCTTTCCGGCGTGGACGCGCGAACGCGTCCAATAACCCGGCTAGCGCATTTCCGCCGTACAAGTCCGCCAACACCGCATTCACGTGTCACACGTAATTCCTGCCGCACGCTAAACCACTTGTAGCAAGCTCAGGTATTACTTACGGATCGCGGAAGGCAGACGAATTATATTCGCAAAAAAACGTTTCATCCGTGTAACGCGACGGAAAGAGTTTGAAATAAGTAATAGTTCCTCAGTCACGGAATGATGCACTGCATCTTTCCCCGAGAACGCGTTCATCGAGAATCTTGTTCTCATGTGAAACAGAATTAACGCAGCTTTCGTTATTCAAACACACGCAATAGTATGAAGTTACTTTTTGTTAATATCTTGGGTAAATACTACTGATGCGATTAATCGTCTGATTATTGAGTTATTTTTCTGAATCGCGCTATTCGATCCTTGGCGATAAAAACAAAAGCCCGCTTGCGCTAAGCAAATAGCGTAAGCGGGCTACGGGGAATGGCGATTCCACCTATAACGCCGGCTACGAAGCACGACGTTAAAGCGGTTGATTGTCTAGCGCGTCATCATCCGCTCCAGAGAGTCTTTAACCTGCGGCCATTCCGTATCGATAATGCTGAAGCGCACCGAATTGCGCTTCCGGCCATCGGGCATGATGCGTTCGTGTCGAACAATGCCTTCCTGCTTTGCACCGATCCGCAAAATGGCCGCCCGGGATTTACTGTTGAGTTCGTCGGTTGTGAACTGGACTCGCACTGCGCTCAAGACGTCGAATGCATGAACGAGCAACAGATACTTGGCTTCCGTATTGACGCCTGAACGCTGTGCGGAGGCTCGCAGCCATGTGTGCCCTATCTCGAGCTTTCTGTTGATGCGATCGATCTTCCAGAAGCGGGTGCTGCCGAGGATTTCGCCGCTCTTACGCCTGACAATCACGAATGGCATGACCGACCCGCTATCGCGCCCTGCCAACGCAGCGGCAATGTAGTTAACGACTGTGTCCGGCCCGGGAACCACAGTCACTTTCATGTTCCACAATTCGCCATCTGCGGAAGCTTCAAGAAGCGCGTCCCGATGCGCTTTCTCAAGCGGGCGAAGTTCGATAGTTGGACCGATCAGCGTGGGAAGGTTGGTATGTGCTGCGCCAGTGGTCATATATGCGGACACGTCTTTTAAAGGCATCAATCATAATTCAACCCCGGCCAATGAGACTCGCAAACACATTGCGATTGAACGCTAGTGCTGTGTTTTTTGCATCCAGTCAACGATCCCATCAACGACTTTCTCTTCGATGCCATAGTAGCCATGCGGCGACAAGGAACCGCAGTCGTCTTGCGAACGCTGAACGCCACCACTCACTCTTAATATGGCGACGGGTGCATCGTGAATCGATTGCGCGATTGCATTCGCCATGGATGGCGGTGCGACCTTGCATTGATCGTCCCGATTCGCAACAATCAGCGAAGGAACACGGACATTCCCGGGATGTGCATCGAACACCGTTTCATGCGATCCCCCGAGAATGGAAACCGACTCGGTCAGGATCAATCCCGCAATCTCGTTTTGCCCCGCGTGCGATGCGGCGTTCATCGCGGCGATAGACCCCTGACTAGTGCCCAACACCCATAGCGGCGCGCGCGTTGTCTCGCGCGCGTACGCGATAACCTTCGCGATGACCTCGGCATACGCGGCACTACTTCGCTGTCCTCGCATCGATTGATGATCGAGCGCATCGATCAGCAAAACGCCATATCCACGGTTACGCCAAAGACCGCTCGAGCGCACCACGAAATTCTTCGCGTTCTTGATGTAACCGTTTTTCTCGATATCGAGTTCGCCCGTGCCTCCGGCAAACATGATCATCAAGCCTTTGGCGTCTTGCGCCGCAGGCAGATACAACACGCGTTGAAAGCTGCCGCCCGGCAAAGGCAGATCGCTAACGATGCCGCCTTCTGGCGATGGCGATTCCTCGGACTGGATGTTTATTGATTGAGTGTGACTGCGAACCTCGCGAGCCATCGCGTGAGTTCCAAGAAGACAGAACAGTGTTGTCAGGAAGATGTGCGCATACCGGCGTTGAAGCATTGACCCCTCCTTCGGGGCTGAACGGCGAAGTTTGATGTGTGTGGCCTGGCGGTGCGTAGAAAGGCCGGCGGGCGGCCAATCCGGGCGACAGGATATAAGCCTCCGGACCTGAATGTAAAATATATTCGAGTCGCACTTGTCATACACATAAAGTATGTGACTTACGCGGTCGACCATTAGCGCCTCAAAACCTGATTTTTGTTTTCCAGTCCGAACTAATTCCAATTCCTTGCGAATTTGAGCGGAGTAACAACGTAAGGGCCCGTTAATGCGCTAAACAAGAATTCTTTAATCACAGTCCGCAAACGTTTGCAGATCTTTTGTCAAGGCTAACGCGCGGGAAGCCCCGCCAGTGCTGGCTTCCAAGGCAGCACCTCTTTCCCGACATAAACCAGTCACCCCACTTTTCTTACGTATTGACAGCCAATTTTTTTCAACAACAGATGCAAATCACGCTGATTATTACGATATATTACGAGCCAATACGAACCAGTTACATATCGCTCATAGCGGAAAAGCAGACCATGAAGTCATTGCGCGTACTACATAGCGAATCATCCACGGGATGGGGTGGTCAAGAGCATCGGACGCTCAAGGAAATGATCATATTGCGCACGCGAGGACATACGGTGGAAGTGGTCTGCCCGAAGGAAGCGCGGCTTGGCATTCGCGCCAGGGAAGAAGGTTTTATTGTTCACCATGCGCGCATGAAGGGCGGCGCGGACGTCAAGTCGATGCTGACGATCAAGTCATTACTCTCGCGCAGCAAATTCGATGTCCTCAATACACATAGCGGCCACGACAGCATCGTGGCCGGCACTGCCGGACGCCTTGCAAGCACGCCGCTTGTCGTGCGTACACGCCATCTCGCCTTGCCCATCAGTTCGCTTGCAACCTATACGTGGATACCGCATCGCGTGATCGCGGTCAGCCGACATGTGCGCGAATACCTGATCTCCGCTGGCGTACAGAAGGGCCGTGTCGAAACGATTTATGACGGCATCGTGAAACCTGAAGCGCTTTCGCATTCCACCTTGCGCGCGGAGCTGGGGCTCGATGCTAATACCATCATTGCAGGCATGGTTGCAATCGTGCGCGACAAGAAAGGCCACGAGGACTTGATCGACGCAGTCCAGCCGATGCTCGCGGAACGCCCCAATTTGCACGTTGTCATGGCTGGCGACGGACCGTGGTTCGGCAAGATAAAGAACATCGTCGATGGTATGGGTCTGTCCGATCGCATCCATCTCCTGGGGTTTCGCACAGATATCCCGAATGTGCTGCGCGGCTGCGATTTCTTCGTGCTGCCGACGCATCAGGAAGCGTTGGGGCAGTCGTATATAGAAGCCATGGCCGCGGGTTTGCCGGTCATCGGCACGGACGTGGATGGCGTGCCCGAGCTGATCACGCATAACGTGAACGGCTTGCTCGTGCCGCCGCACGACATCCCTGCGTTGCGCGCGGCCATTGCGCGGCTTATCGATAACCCCAGGCTGCGCGTGCAGCTCGGCGTGGCGGGCCGCCTTCTGACCGATGCAAGCTTCACGGTCGATGGCATGGCCGATGAAACCATCGACTTCTACCGGCGCGGCATCCGCGAACGCCGGCCAAACGCATGACGCTGCGGGCCCGTGCGGTGCCGGTGCTGATGTATCACCATGTCAGTACGTCACCCGGCATGATCACTGTTTCGCCTGATCACTTTGCGGCGCAAATGGCGTACCTCGCGGAAGCGGGCTACAAGACGGCGAGCGCTGCGCAGTTGAGCGCGTTCCTTGCGGGCGAGTTGTTACCGCCGAAATCGGTGGTTCTAACTTTCGACGATGGATATCTCGATAATTGGGTCCATGCCCACCCGGTTCTGGCAAAGCACGGTTTCACTGCACTGTGTTTTCTCGTAACGAGCTGGCCCGGTGAAGGTCCACCGCGGCAGAATGCGCAGAGCGGCGGCCTGCTGCCTGAGTTGCTGGGGCATCGTGAAGGAGATCTAGCTATAGAAGGCGGCGAACCCGATCGCACGATCCTGCGATGGTCCGAGATCGAGGCCATGCGCCGTGCAGCAACCTTCGAATTCCACAGCCACACGCATAGTCACGTGCGCTGGGACAAAGTCGCTGAAAACCGCGAAGAAAAGTGCGCTGGTCTCAAGCGCGATCTCATCAGCGCTCGCGCAGCGTTCACCTCGCGTTTGGGCGGAGTATCGGATCATTTGTGCTGGCCGCAAGGTTTCTACGATGACGACTACAAACGCGTCGCTCGCGAAGCAGGCTTCCGGCATTTCTATACATGCGAGATGGCGCCGAACGTCGGCAATACGCGCGCGGCCGGCGAGCACTCCATTTATAGACTCGAAGTGCGTGACAAACCGGCGTCATGGCTTGCATCGAGACTATGGGTGCATAGCCGGCCGCTCCTCAGCCGCGCTTATCTGAAACTCAAACGTTGAATAGCAAAGTCGTTTTCCATGCATAAAGGTCGAGTCCCGATGTACTGCATAATCGGGATATCGAATCTCGACACGTTCATAGGATGACTGAATGCTTTCACACGTCTTTGTTGGCGTCACGGATTTTGATCGCGCGATGCGCTTTTATTCGCCCATCATGGAAGCCCTGAAGTTGCGGCTGAAGTTCGTGGACTTGAATAAGCCATGGGCCGGATGGGTAGCCGATAACGCGCCGCGCCCGTTGTTCCTGATCGGCGCGCCGTTCAACGGCGAAGCTGCAAGCGCGGGAAACGGGCAGATGATCGCGTTGCTGGCGCATGACCGCGATGCCGTCGATAAATGCCACGCCGCAGCCCTGACCCACGGCGGACAATGCGACGGACCGCCGGGGTTGCGTCCGCAGTACCACGAGCACTATTACGGCGCTTATTTTCGCGATCCGGACGGCAACAAACTCTGTGTGTGCTGCCATGATCCTGCGCCTGCCAACCGCGATCAGACCGCGCCGGGCCACCTGTAACCCAGCACGTCGCCAAGCGGGTAAGCAAGTTCGCGAACTTCGTCCAGCTGATTGCCGCCGAGCAGATATACGGCGTTGGCATCATGGCGCAGATAGAAACCTACGTGGCCTTTCCAACTCGCGGGATCGTCACGCGAAAGCACGGCGATACACCCATACACGGGTTCATCGATCGCCACGCCCCAATCGAGCCACGAACGCGCGAGCGCTGACCCGGTACCTTGATAACCCGCGTTCACCATGCACCAGTTCGCGAACGACGCACACCACGAAACCTTGTCGTCATAGCCGGCGAGATTGGTATGCGCGTTGTATTCCACAATCCGCGGATTCGTCTTTCCGGGCTCAAAACGCCGCACGCCGCGCTCGGCCAGCGCCAACGCCATCCACGGATTCGGATCGATTCCGCCGGTCATGTGCGTTGCCCGCTCAACTGCTTTTCTGCGATGCATCCTGACGCATCGATCCACCGCCAACGCTCTGCCCTGCATCGCGTGCAACTTTGAAATATCCATAGACCGATACCAACGTCAGCACGCCGGCGAAAAGGAAAGCGAGCCTGAAGTCATCGAGTGAAAAATGGAGGCTTTCCGCGCCGGTCGTTTCGCCATTGATCGCGGCCGCTGCGCGCAGCGCCACCGCGCCATATGCAATACCCAGGCCGATTGTCATCTGCGCAGCCGCGCTCCACAACGTGCTCGCAGCGCTCATTTGCGGCTGGCCTACGTCGGCATAAGCGAGCGTGGCAAGCAGCGAAAACTGCATGGAGCGTGCAACGCCGTACACGAACACGACGAGCAAGACCCACGCAAGCGGTGAATCGGGCGTGAGGATGCCGCACGCGATGGTAAAGATCCCGGCCGTGGCGACCGCTACGATAGATACATTCCTGAACCCGTAACGCCGGAGGATGCGTGTTGTGAGCGCCTTCATGCCGAGGTTGCCCAACGCACTCGCAAGCAACAACAGGCCCGACTTGAATGCGGAAAGCCCGAAGCCGATCTGGAACAGCAACGGCATAAGATAAGGCACGGCGCCAATGCCAATACGCGTGAGCGAGCCCGTCAAGACCGTGACCGAGTACGTCGGTATTTTCAACGTGGAAAAATCGATCAGCGGATGCGGATGACCCGCGGCGTGACGAACGGCGATATAACCGATCACGAAACCGGCGAGCACGATTCCGCCCGCGAGCCACGGATTGCTGGCGGGCTGGCTGGCGAGCTCCGCGCCGTACAGCACAGCCGTCAGCGCCGCGCCGCTCAGCACGAGCCCGATCACATCGAGCGGCTTGCGCTCGGCGCCTTTCAGGTTCGGCACGAGCATGGCAACGGCCACGAGCGCACACAAACCGAAGGGAACGTTGAGCAAGAAGATCCATCGCCATGAAGCGTAGGTCGTGATAAAACCACCGACCGGCGGACCGATGACCGGCGCCGCAATAGCCGGCCACGTGATGGTCGAGATGGCCTGCATGAGGCGGCTTTTCTCCGTGCTTCGCACCACGATCAGCCGGCCTACGGGGACCATCATTGCGCCACCGGCTCCTTGAAGCACGCGCGCCCCGGTGAATTCGGCAACGGAATTCGACATGCCGCACAACACCGAAGCCACGACAAACACAACGATCGCGCCAAAGAACACTGTGCGCGATCCGAACCGGTCCGCGACCCAGCCGCTAACCGGAATGAAGATTGCAAGCGCGAGCATGTAGGCCGTCATTCCGAGGCTGAGCGCATTAGGCCCGACGCCGAACGACTTCGCCATTTGCGGCAACGCGGTGGCGATCACCGTGGTGTCGAGGTATTCCATGAAGAACGTCCCCGCCACGATGTAAGGCAGCCAGCGAGCAGCGGATGGTGCAGGCAACGCGTTGTTGCTCATCAATAACCCCGGGTTGTGCGGCGCAACCTTGGCCGCCGCGCCGCATCGGCGACACGTGATAGGTGGTGATAGAAGGCTGGCGAAGATCCTCGCGCGCCCGCATCGCATTATTACGTATCCCAAAGCCGCGTGTCATCCGGTCCGCGCGCCGCAGGCTTGCCAATCGGGCAACGCTCGCTTGCCGTTAGCGAAAAGTGCTCCGCTATAATCGTCCGCGTCACCGCTTGCGCTTCATTCTCTTGCGGACCGCCCCGTTCTTTCGACGCCATGCCTAAACCATCCAGCAACGCCATCGATCAGCAGGCCACGCCCAACGTCCCCGATGACGCCAAGCCGACTGGGACCGCCGCATTCTCGAAGTTCCTGGCGGTCCTTCAATGCATCGCGGATGCTGAAACGCCTCCGGGCATTGCGCAGCTCATCGCGCTTGCGGGTTATCCGCGGCCAACGGTGTACAGGATCGTCGGTGCGCTGATTGCCGAAGGTCTTGTTGTCGAGAGTCCGCATGGCGGTGCCTATACGCTCGGGCCACGGCTGTTGTCTTTGGCAAGCCGTAGCTGGGAGCGCTCGGACTTGCGTGTGGCGGCAAGCGAACCGCTTCAGGTATTGCGCGATGCAACCCAGGAAACCGTGCACCTTGCTGTTCGCAGCGGTTCGGAAATGGTCTACATAGAAAAGCTCGAAAGCCCTCACGCCGTGCGCATGGCGTCGCGAATCGGTACGCGAGTCACGCTCTATTCAAGCTCGGTGGGCAAGGCTTATTTGTCATCGCTTAAACGCGCCGAGCGCGACGCATTGCTGGCGCCGCTGCATTTCGAACGCTTTACGCCGAATACCATCGTGGAACGTTCCGCGCTCGACGCTGAACTCGACGAAACGCTGGCACGCGGCTACTCGGAAGACCGCGAAGAAAATGAAGAACAGATCTTCTGCTATGGCAGCGCGATTTTCGGCTCGAATGGCGAACCGCTTGCGTGTGTAAGCATTAGCATTCCGCTTTATAGAAAGAGCGATTCGCCGCTTAGCACCTATATTGCGCCGCTGAAAGACGCATGCCGCGCGATCGCCGAAGGCATGGGTCCGGGAGCGCGCTGAGAGTGCGCAAGGTGTCGGAGTAACCGCTTGGGCTTCATCGACACTTTTCACTTCGAAACGGTGATGGAAGCCGCGACGCTTACTCACGCGATGACGACCATGACACGCTATGAAAGTGCATGGCGCGTAGTCCAAAATCGATTCTTTGATCGGCCAGAGCAGGAGGAAACATGAGCACAGGAATTCAAGGCGTACATCGCGCGGCTGCTGAAGGTTATGCAAGCCTGGCCGGCACCTACACGCGCGGACGGCCCGACTATCCGCCGGAAGTTGCCGCTTGGTTGCGCGATCAGCTCGGGCTCGAGGCTGGCAAGACGGTGATCGATCTCGGCGCGGGCACAGGCAAATTCACGCCGCGTCTTATCGATACCGGCGCACAGGTTATCGCCGTGGAACCGGTGGCGGGAATGCTGCAGAAACTGGCTGCGAGCTTCCCGCAAGTCGATGCCCGCGCCGGCACCGCCGATGCCATTCCGCTATCCGACGCATCGGTCGACGCCGTCGTGTGCGCGCAGTCATTTCACTGGTTTGCAACGCACGCGGCGCTGGCGGAGATTCATCGTGTATTGAAACCGGGCGGCACACTCGGCTTGATCTGGAATCTGCGCGATGCACGCGTTCCCTGGGTCGCGAAGCTCGACGCCATCGTGAACCGGATGGAAGGCGACACACCGCGCTATTACACGGGCGCGTGGCGATCGGCGTTTCCGTTCAACGGCCTGGGACCCCTCGATGAACGTCATTTCACGCAAGGCCATACCGGTTCGCCCGACGACGTCATCCTCAACCGCGTGCGCTCGACCAGTTTCATCGCAGCGCTCGACGTGCATAAACGCGCGGCGATCGATCGCGAGGTGATGGCGTTGATTGCATCCGAACCGGAATTGGCGGGGAAAGAAGTCGTGACCGTGCCTTATGAAACCGCTGCGTTTTCAGTGCAGAAGATTGGCTGACGAAGCGTTCAGTCCGCCGCGAATCCGCGTCCTCGACGCAGCCTGATCGGTCCGTGATCGATCTCATCGGCTGAAAGCAAGAGCTCGCCGCGCGTGATACGCACGATGCCCGCTTCGGCGAGTCGCGCGGCAACCTTGCGTACCTCGGGCATCAATGCGCGCCAGGTGGCTTCATCGGACGCGAGAGATCGCGCAACCTCCGATGGGCAGATGGACGACTCCGCACTGCGCTCGGCGAGCAGCTTCAAAATGCGGCTTTCTATGGTCGTATCGTCGATATTCATGGTCATCCGGGAAACAACGGCCATACGCGCGCGGCCGTTCTCTGTCACAGTAATGGACCGCAGCACAGTTCATACCGGCGACCCTCTGTTCTATATGACCATCAGCAATAATGACACCCCGCCCGCCCTCGAATGCCGCGGTTTAAGCAAGGCTTACGGCACAGGTCGTATCGTGCTCGCAGATCTGGATTTCGCGCTCGACCCGGGCGAATTCGTCGCGGTCATGGGCGACTCGGGCGTCGGCAAATCGACGTTGCTCAATCTGATCGCCGGTCTCGATTCCGCCGATAGCGGCGAAGTGCTGATCGATGGCGTGCCAGTCTCTCAACTCGACGACGATGCCGCCACGCGCCTGCGTCGACAAAAGCTCGGCTTTGTCTTCCAGGCTTTCCATGTGCTGCCGCATTTGACGCTGGCGCAAAACGTCGCACTGCCGCTCTTGCTCAACAACACGCCGCCCGCACGCGCTGTGGAAATGCTGGCTGCGGTCGGGCTCGGCGGACGCGGCAACGACTTTCCACGGCAGTTGTCGGGCGGCGAATTGCAACGCGTTGCGATCGCGCGGGCGCTCGTGCATCGTCCAAGCCTGATTCTCGCCGATGAACCCACCGGCAACCTCGATCCCGATACCGCACACGAAGTCCTCGCGCTGTTCCGCGCTGAAATCAAGGCGACCGGCGCGGCCGCGATCATGGTCACGCATTCGACAGCCGCCGCGGCCACCGCCGACCGCATCCTGATCCTGAGCGACGGCGGCCTGCATGGCGCGAAACAAGCGGAACGCTTTGCGCGCACGGCCAATGAATGATCGCGCGGCGCAACCCGTCGAGCGTATCGCGGGAAACCGGCTGCTGGCGCGCTGGCTGCTCGGCGCGGAATGGCGCAGTCATCCGGCGCGCGCGATCGTCGCCATCGCGACAATCGCGCTTGGCGTTGCGCTCGGCTACGCGGTCCAGTTGATCAACAGCGCGGCATTCAACGAATTCTCGGCCGCTGCAAAAAGCCTCTCGGGCGAAGCGGACCTGCAAGTGCGCGGTGCTCAGCCCACCTTCGATGAAACCTGGTACCCGCGTCTCGCACGCGAACCCGGCGTGGCGCTGGCAAGTCCCGTGCTCGACCTCGATGTCACCGTGCCCGGCGAAAACGCCGCGTTGAAAGTGCTGGGCATCGACGTGTTCCGGGCAAGCCGCATCACGCCCGAATTGATCGGCGTGCCCTCGGCGCAGAATCCGCTCGATTCCCTTTCCTCCGATGCCATCTTCCTCTCGCCCTCCGCGCAGACGTGGCTGAAAGCCCCGCCAGGCGCCGAGGTCGCGCTGCGCAGCGGCACATCGACGGTGGAATTTCGCGTGGCGGGCGGGATCGTGAGGACGCGGCCAGGGCAGCGCATCGCGGTCATGGATATCGCCGCCGTGCAATGGCGCTTTGGTCTGCAAGGAAAACTTTCGCGCGTCGATCTCCAGCTAGAACGCGGCGTGGATCGCGAAACCTTCAAGCGGCAACTCCAGGCGCGGCTCGGCAACCAGCTCGTCGTAGCCGAAACCCGTGACGATGAAAACCGCACCGACCGTTTATCGCGCGCGTATCGGATCAACATGAACGTGCTTGCGCTCGTCGCGCTTTTCACCGGCGCGTTCCTCGTGTTTTCAACGCAAGCGCTGGCCGTCGTGCGCCGGCGTTCGCAGTTCGCGATGTTGCGGGTCCTAGGCGTGACACGTCCGCAGTTGTTGCGGCAGGTATTGATGGAAGGCGCGCTGCTCGGGGTGATCGGCTCGTTGCTCGGGCTTGCGTTGGGGTATGCGTTATCGAGCATTGCGCTGCGATTTTTCGGCAGCGATCTCGGCGGCGGATATTTCCCGGGCGTGCAGCCGCACGTCAGTTTCGAACCGGTTGCAACGACCGTGTTTCTGACCTTGGGCATTGCTGTATCGGTGCTGGGCAGCCTTGTTCCTGCGCTCGAAGCCGCGCGCGCACGGCCCGCCGCTGCATTGAAAGCCGGCAGCGAAGAAGGCGCGCTCGCAAGGCTTGCGTCGCCGTGGCCGGCCGTGGGGTGTCTGGTCGTCGCGTTGATCCTCGCGCTTCTGCCGCCCATATTCGATGTCCCCGTTCTCGGTTATCTCGCCGTCGCGTTGTTGCTGATCGGCGGCATTGCGTTGATGCCGCGCTGTACGGCCATCGTCTTCACCGCGCTCAGCCGATGGCGCGCAAGACGCCAGACAACCGCTCCCGCGACGCTCGCGCTCGCCCGACTTGCCAATGCGCCCGGGCAGGCATCCATCGCCATGGGCGGCGTTTTATCGAGCTTCGCGTTGATCGTCGCGATGGCGATCATGGTCGCGAGTTTCCGTGTCTCCGTGGACGAATGGCTCACGCATCTTTTATCCGCCGATCTGTACGTGCGCGTCACGCCGAACGGCGACACCGGAAGTCTCGCGCCCAGCGAACAGGCCACGCTCGCCGCCGTGCCGGGCATCAGGAGCGCGGCGTTCACACGCACTTCGCACCTCACGCTCGATCCCGCACGTCCGGCCGTCGCGTTGCTCGCGCGCGAGATCGACGCCAACGACCCCGGCGCCACGCTGCAGATGACCGGCCCTGTTCTGCCGATGTCATCGGTGCATCAAGGCGAGACGCCAATATGGGTATCGGAGGCGATGGTCGATCTGTATGCATACAAACTCGGCGAGCGCGTGCGGTTGTCCGTCGGCGCGCATGAATCGAGCTTCGTGGTTGCCGGCGTGTGGCGCGACTATGTCAGACAAACCGGCGCGATCCAGATACGGCTCGCGGACTATCGCAGGCTCACCGGCGACACAGGTGCAACCGATGTGGCGGTCAGCGTGGCGCGCGGAACCAGCGTGGACGACGTAATTGCAAGACTGCGCAAGCTCCCCTTCGGCCCCGCGATGGAATTCGCGCAGCCCGGCGAGATCCGCGCCAAAACGCTGACGATTTTCGACCGCAGTTTCGCGGTCACTTATTTGCTGGAGGCCGTGGCGATCGTGATTGGTTTATTTGGCGTTGCCGCGACGTTTTCAGCGCAGACGCTCGCACGCGCCCGCGAATTCGGCATGTTGAGACACGTTGGCGTAACGCGCCGCCAGGTCCTCGCAATACTCGCCGCCGAGGGCGGCATGCTGACCGCGCTCGGCATTACTGTGGGCTTCATTCTCGGTTGGGCGATCAGCCTGATCCTTGTGTTCGTGGTCAATCCGCAATCATTTCACTGGAGCATGTCCATGCACATTCCATGGTCCGTGCTCGGCACGGTCGCGGCGGTGATGCTGGTTGCATCGTGCGCAACGGCGGTCATCGCGGGCCGCAAGGCGATATCGCTCGATGCAGTGCGTGCCGTCAAGGAGGACTGGTGATGCGCCTGTTGAAGCTTGCGGTCATCGCCATATGTGCTTGCACGATCACGCCATCCATTGCCGCCGATTTTGCAAGCGTCGAGCCGGGTCATCCACTGGTCTTCCCGCAGGACACCGGCGCGCATCCGGCGTTTCGCACCGAATGGTGGTACGCAACAGGCTGGCTGAATCAGCCCGATGGCAAGCCGCTCGGTTTCCAGATCACGTTCTTCCGCTCGGCGACCGGCCACGATCCCGCCGATCCCGGTGCGTTCGCGCCATCGCAATTGATCATCGCGCACGCGGCGCTCAGCGATCCATCGGCTGGACGGCTCGCGCATGATCAAAAGATCGCGCGCCAAGGCTTCGATCTGGCCTACGCGAAAACGGGCAACACAGAAGTCAAGCTGGATGCATGGCAACTCAAGCGCGCCGCCGATGGCCACTACGCAGTAACAGTCAAGGCCACGGATTTCACGCTCGACCTGACGATGACGCCTACAGCCGCACCGCTATTGCAAGGCGACAACGGCTATTCGCGCAAGGGCCCGTTAGCCGCTCAAGCAAGCTATTACTACAGCGAGCCGCAACTGCGCGTCACTGGCAAGGTCACGCGGGCATCGGCGCAAAACGGCAAGCCGGCGCTCGACACTACCGTCACTGGTTCAGCTTGGCTCGATCACGAATGGTCCAGTACGGTGCTGAGCGCCGACGCAGTCGGCTGGGACTGGCTCGGTGCAAACCTGACCGATGGTTCGGCGTTGATGGCGTTCAAGGTTCGCAGCCACGACGGCAGCGCGGTCTGGACACACGCAACGCTGCGCGACCCGCAAGGTCACACGACATCGTTCGATGGAAAACAGGTGGACTTCACGCCGCGACGCACATGGCGCTCGCCGCGCACGGGGACGACTTATCCGGTATCGGAGACGGTAAAGACCGGCGATATAACCTGGTCGCTCGATCCGCTCATGGACGATCAGGAACTGGATTCGAGTCAGTCGACAGGCGCGGTGTATTGGGAAGGCGCGGTAACGGTGAGTCGTGACAACAAGAACGTTGGTCACGGGTATCTCGAACTTACCGGCTACAACAAGGCGCTGAAAATGGAAAAGTAGCCGCACGAAGTAGCCGCACGGATTGTCATAACCTGACTTCGTGCAGCTACTTCGGGCTACGCTAAAAGAACAATACTCAGTTCTTCAAACTATCCGGCACTTTGCCGCCGTTGGCCGCGAGTTGCGCCATGACGGCTTTGTGCAACCAGATATTCATGGATGCCGAATCGTTCGTATCGCCGGGGAAATGCAGTTCGCCGGCAAGTTCCTTGCGCGCGGCAAGACTGCTGTCCAGGCCAAGCAACTTCATCAGGTCGACAATCGATGTCTTCCAGTTCAATTGTTCCGACGTTTTGGATTGCAGGTCGGTCAAGACTGCTTCGACATCGACCGGCGGCGCTGCAGCGACCTCAGGTGAAGTTGCAGGCGCGGCGGCTGCCGGCGTGCCCGGTGCTGCGACCGGTGCGGGCGCTGCGACGGCCGGGTGGCTGGAAGGGAAAATCTTGCTCAGGATCGTTCCGAAAATGCTCATGATGGGTATCCCTTATTCGATGGTGGAAGCAACTTGATTGCCGCTTCAAGCAGCCTGTCCGCAAGCTCCATTCCCTGAAACGTTTCGCAGGACATAGAAGATTGCAGACAGTTGCGGCTGCACGGACATTGTAGGTGAGCATGAAGGCGTTTCAACAACATCGGCATGTGAAAAAACGTCTATGGCGCAATGGCACATGACTTGATTTTGGCGCCTGCAACAAATTCGTCACGCGCGCAACATCAAGACTTGCACATCATTCATGCGATGATTCGCGCACTGAAACCGCGCGCTTCAACATGACTTCGATACGACAGGCCGCCATCGCACGCTCATCCGCCAGATTCGTGACAGGTTCCACGCTGCGCCACGTAGTCGTAATGGCGGGCACCGGTGCGATTGGGCTGATGGCGGTGTTCGCCGTCGATCTCGCCAACCTCTTCTATGTCTCCCTTCTCGGCGATACATCCATTGCCGCCGCCGTCGGTTTCGCCGGCACCATCAACTTTTTCATCACAGCCATTTCAATTGGCATGACCATAGGCGTCAGCGCCACCGTCGCGCGTCTTCTCGGCGCAGGGCAGCGCATGAAAGCACGGCAGGTTGCATCCGCCAGCCTTGTTCTGATGGTCGCCGTGACGATCGTATTGAGCGCGGCCACGTTGCTGTTCCTTGATCCGATCCTGAGCGCGCTCGGCGCAGCAGGCGAAACCCGCACGCTGGCGCGCAGCTTCCTGATGATCACTGCGCCCACGTACGTGTTCTTCGCCATCGGCATGTGCACGGCTGCGCTGATGCGTTCAATCGGGGACGCACGGCGCGCAATGGCCGTCACACTGGTGGCCGCCGTGGTCACCGCAGTGCTCGATCCCATCCTCATCTTCGGTTTTCATCTCGGGCTGACGGGCGCCGCGATATCGAACGATATTGCACGTCTGGCGCTCGCGGCGGTCGGTTTGCATGGCGCAATGCGCGTCAACGACCTGATCGGCCCCGTGCGCTTCTCGCGGCTCTGGACGCATAGCCGGCCCGTCATGAAAGTCGCGCTGCCCGCCGTGCTGACCAATCTCGCCACGCCCGTTGCAAGCGCTTACGTCACGCACGCGATGGCGCGTTTCGGCGCAGCCGCCGTGGCCGGTCAGGCGACCGTCGACCGGATCGCGCCCGTGGCTTTCGCGCTGATCTTCGCGCTCACCGGCGCGGTGGGTCCGATCATCGCGCAGAATCTCGGCGCCGGCCGCGCGGACCGGATTCGCGAAACGATCCGCAACAGCCTCGTGTTCGTGCTGCTGACGGTCGCGGTGGCGTGGCTCGTGCTCGCGCTGGTTCAGAACGGCCTGATCCGCGCGTTTTCGGCGCGCGGAGACACCGCGATGATCATCCGCGTGTTTTGTTCATGGCTGGTGGCGAGTTACGCGTTCGTCGGGTGTCTGTTCGTTGCGAACGCGACGTTCAACAACCTCGACCGGCCGTTGCTGTCGACCTTGTTCAACTGGGGCCGCGCGACGCTCGGCACCTTGCCTTTCGTCGCGGTCGGCATCAAGTACGGACCGATTGGCGTGATGATCGGAATTGCCGCGAGCAATGCAGTTTTCGGCACGATGGCCATGCTCGTTGCATTTATTGTCGTCAAACGTCTGCCGATGGGCGATTGCGCCGCCATGGCGCGCAAGGACAGCAACCGCCTGGAGCAGTCGTCGGTGAATGTCCCTGGCGCCGCCGTGGGAAATACGGTCGCGCCCGACGTCGAATTGAAGGCGTTGCCCGCGCAAGGGCGCTAGCGTTTAAAAGTCAAAACGACGCTCCGATTATTCGTTCTCGGTGGATTCACTTGTCACTGCTATCGGTACAATATTTCGATAGTGCGCGCATATACTGATTTCCATCGACGCAGCGCGACTGAGCAACAACCCGCTGCGTAGCCCATGAATGAAGTCATTGATACGCATCGGAGCACATCATGAACAAGACCCTTATTGCATCGTTGTTGATCGCCGTTTCCGCCGCCGTCGCGGCACCCGCATTCGCAAGCAGCGGTTATGGTCCGGCACCGTCGTACAACCCGTTAGTCGGCGCACCGGAATCGCAGCGCGGTCAAAGCGCGCAAACCATCGCGGCGCAAAACGCACAGCAAAACGGCGACTCGCGCGCTTATGGTGGCGTGAAGAATACAAATACCGAATCAGGCAGCCGTGTTCAAACCAACGACACACGTTCGATCTATTCGCACAATTGATTGAACGCTCGAGATCGAGCTTTTGAATTAGCAAATGCCCGGTGAATGCAAATTCACCGGGCATTTGTATTTCGTGCTTCGCGTTTCTCTTTCGTGCATCGTATAAAGTCGATGGATCAAACTTTTCCCGATGCAATCAACCCGAAAGGAAGCACGTCATGGCCGAGCAAGCACAATTCGAACTCTATGCATTCTGGCGTTCGTCCGCCGCATTTCGCGTACGCGTCGCACTCAATCTGAAAGGCTTGAGCGCGCATGAGCAGAACATTAATCTCGATGCCGGCGAACAACGCAGCGATGAATTCCTGAAGATCAGTCCGCTCGGATCGATTCCCGCACTCGTGCAAGAGGGACACGAACCGCTTACGCAGTCGCTTGCAATCCTCGAATTCCTCGATGAACTTCAGCCCTCGCCGCCTTTGTTGCCGAGCGACGTGTATGCACGGGCGCGCGTGCGTTCGATTGCATCGATGTGCGCCGCCGACACGCATCCCATGGTCGTGCCGCGCGTGAAAAAGTATCTGCAGACAACCGGCGGTTTCGACGACGCAGCGTGGCGCGCGTGGCAAATCAAGTGGCTGAGCACCGGTCTCACCGCAATCGAGGAGCGTCTTGCGGGTTCATCGGAAACCGGCGTTTATTGTCATGGCGATCAACCCACCATGGCCGATATTTGCCTCGCGAGTATTGTTGCCATCACGCGCGTGTTCAAGATCACCGTGCCGGATATTCCGACCATCGACAGGATCATGAGCGTCTGCGATCAACATCCGGCGTTCATGAAAGCGGATCCGAAAAAACAGACTGGCGCGCCTACTTGAGCATTATCCAAGCTGCCGCAAACGCAAGGCTTCAATCGCCATCGTCTCGCGAGTGAGTTCGAGGAACGTGCTTACTAGCGGGTTCGGATGCTGCAATTGCGGACAGACGGTGAAGCCGCGAAACATCACGTCGGGCGAGAAAGGCCGGAACTCGATGCGTGCGGGATTCGCGTCGAACGTGGCGAGCGGGTTCACCACGCCCACGCCCAGACCGCGCGCAACCATTGCGCAAATGGTCGCGCCGTAAGGCGTCTCGATGGTCGGCACCTGGTTCACGCCGGCTTGCCGCAATGCGCGATCGAGCGATGAACGGGTGCCATCGGCATAAGACGGCAGGATCAGACTCTGATCTTTAAGGTCGCGTGCGTGAATGCGCTCGCGCGTGGCAAGCGGATGGTTTGCAGGCAACGCGCAGACGCCCGGCAGCCGGTACAACTCCGCGCTCGTGACACCAAACGCGTCGGGCGTGATGGTCCCGAAACCCACGTCGCAATATCCCGATGACGCCCATCGCTGGATCGTGCCTTCGCTGCGCATTTCCAGCGATATCGCAATGCGCGGATACGCCGCCAGAAAACGCTCGATCACGAGCGGTACGAACGATAACGCGACCACCGGCGCCGCGACCAGCCGCAAACGGCCGCTGCCGAACTGCCGGATTTCGCGCGCGGAATGCGCGAGCTTTTCGATGCCGACAAAACTCCGGTCCACCTCTCGATAAAACGCGCTGCCTGCATCGGTCGCCTGAATGCGCCCGCCGTTGCGCGTGAAAAGCGCAAGGCCAGTCGATGCCTCCAGTTCCGATATCAACCGGCTGATGCTGGGCTGCGACGTGCCGAGTTCCTCGGCGGCGGCGGTCATCGATCCACGCAACATGACGAGCCTGAAGGCCTCGATTTGCCGTTGGTTCATGGATTTCCCCGGAGCTTTTCACGTGGCGACCTTCAAGCTTGCCATATCAAAAATGAATGGAAGCCGTTTTTGGCCGTATTTGACCGGATAGCGAAAGCGCTCCTAGACTAAAAACACGTAAAGCCAGACAACGCAAACCAGATCCATGCGAGCCGACTCACTGCTATTCCACGATGATTTCCGCGTCGCGCCTTATTGGTGGGACGAGGCGCCGCCCGAGACATCGCGCACGGCGCTTCCCGCGAACGTGGATGTGCTGATCGTCGGCAGCGGATATTGCGGATTATCGGCGGCGGCGGAAGCGGCGCAACACGGCGCGACGGTCGCGGTTCTGGACGCGGCCGAACTCGGCGCGGGCGGCAGCACGCGCAGTGGCGGCATGGTGTCGAGCGGACAGAAGCTCGCGCTCACGAATGCGATCCGCGGGGTATCGGCGGAACGGCTTGGCCGGTTGATGGCCGAATCCAACGCGAGCTTCGATTATCTGAAACAGCTGATCGAGACTGAATCGCTCGATGCCGGCCTGCAGATCACCGGCCGTTTTTTCGGTGCATTCACGCCCGGCCATTTCGAGCGGCTGCGCAAACAAGGCGAGCTTTTGCGCGACAAGACCGGCGTGACCGTGCACGTGGTGACGCGCGCGGAACAGCGCGCGGTAGTGGGATCGGATTATTACTACGGCGGCATTCTCGTCGATGAATACGGCGGCCTGCATACGGCCCGATACCATCGCGCGTTGCGTGATCTTGCGCGGCGGCGCGGCGCGACATTGCACTCGCATGCGGCGGTCGAACGGATCGAACGTATTGAACGTATCGAAGGTATCGAAGGTATCGGCCCGACAGGTACGCGGTTCATCGTGCATACGGCGCGCGGCAAGATAAACGCAGGTCGCGTGCTGGTCGCGACCAACGGTTATACAGGCCGCCTGACGCCGTTTTTTGCTCGACGCGTGCTGCCGGTCGCAAGTTATCAGATTGCAACGGAACCGCTGCCGCCCGGGCTCATGGACGTGTTGAATCCCGGACGCCGAATGATCAGCGACTCGAAGCGCAACCTGTTTTATACGCGGCCATCGCCCGATGGAACCCGCATGTTATTCGGCTCGCGGCCATCGTTCAGAGAAGTCGGCGAACGTGAAGCCGCCCGGATCTTGCGCGCGAAAATGATCGAACTGTGGCCCGCATTGCGCGACGTGCGCATCACGCACGCATGGAAAGGTTATGTGGCCATGACAGGCGACAAGCTCGCGCACATCGGCCAGCGTGACGGCGTGCATTACGCGCTTGGCTGCAATGGCAATGGCGTCGCGCTCATGTCGTATCTCGGGCAGCGCATCGCGAAGTCCCTGCTCGGCCTCGAAGCCGCGCCCGGCGCTTTCGGCGAAGGACCGTTTCCGCTGAGTCCCGCCGGAATCGCGAGTACGTTGAGCGTGCCGGTCGGCGCGGCGCTTTATCAACTCGATGATTGCTGGAACGGCCGCGTGCGCGGCGCATTGTCCTGACACACGCTTTTTGAGGCTTTATCCTTATCCATTGCAGTTCTTCCCGGAGCGACCAACATGCGGTTTCGACACTTATTCAGCCTTCTCTCGATCGTCGTGCCTCTTTCGTTGATGACCGCAACGAGCGCTCATGCCGATGACCTCGGCACGCTCGCGCCGGGCAAACTGATGGCCGGCGTGGATGCGAACAACAAGCCGTATTCCTACATCGACAACGGCAAGATGACGGGCTTCGACGTGGAACTATTGCGTGCCATCGGCGCGAAGCTGGGCTTGAGTGTCGACTTCCGCGCACAGGATTTCAGCGGCCTGTTGCCAAGCGTAACGAACCAGCAGATCGATCTTGCAGCCGGCTCCATATCCATAACGACAGACCGCCTGAAGATGGTCGATTTCTCCGAAGGTTATCTCACCGGTTTGCTCAGCGTCGCCGCGTTACCGGGCAGCTCGATCACGAGCGACAAGGCATCGGTCAAGGGCAAACGCATTGGCGTGGTGCAGGGAACGATCGAGGACACGTATTCGGACAGCTATTTGCCGGGCGCGCAGATCGTGCGTTTCCCGAACGTAAATGCAGGATTTCTTTCGATGCGCTCGAAGTACATCGACGGATATTTCATCGATAAATCCCTCGTCGACGGCCTGCAGGAAAAGTATCCGGCTTTGAAAATCGAAGACCGGCTGGACATCTCCGCCGTCAATCTTCCGGCCGGTTTCCCGATGCACAAGGGTAACGCCAAGCTCGAAGCCGCGGTCAATAAAACCCTCAACGATCTGGTTGCAGACGGCACGTGGCTGAAGCTTTATACGCAGTTCCATCCGGGTTATCCGAAACCAGAAAGCCTGCCGCCGTACGCGATGAAAACCGGTAGCTGATTCTTCAAGCCCGCCTTTTTCCGGAGAGCGCCATGAATGCATTCCTGCAGAACTTCCTCGACTGGCAGTTGCTTACGGGATCGCTGCCTGCGCTGCTTGAAACCGGGCTTGTGAATACGCTGGTGCTCTCGCTGTTCTCAACCATGCTCGGAATCATCGCGGGCATGGTGCTGGCGCTGATGGCCGTTTCAAATATGCGATGGCTCGAAGTGCCGGCGCGAATCTTCGTGGATGTGTTCCGCGGCTTGCCGGCGGCGCTGGTGATCCTGCTGGTCGGACAAGGTCTTGCGCCCGTCGGCCTTGCTATCTTCGGGCCGAATCCGTATCCGCTTGCAATCGTGGCGCTGGGGCTGATTTCATCGGCGTATATAGCCGAGATTTTTCGTTCAGGAATTCAGAGCGTGGGCAAAGGTCAGCTCTCCGCCTGTCAGGCGCTCGGCATGAATTACTGGACCGCCATGCGTCACGTGATCGTGCCACAAGGGATTCGGCGCATCTTGCCGGCGCTGGCCAACCAGTTCATCTCCATTGTGAAGGACTCGAGCCTGGTCTATTTCCTCGGCTTGCTGACCTCGCAACGCGATCTTTTCACCATTGGTCAGAACACGTCTGTGAACACCGCGAACCTGTCGCCGCTCGTGGCCGCAGGACTGGTGTATTTGCTGATTACCGTGCCGCTCACGCACGCGATCAATCATATTGACCGATGGACCAATCGGCATTCGAATCCGCGGGCGGGCGGCGCAAGCGCAACCACGCGCAAGCAGCTTAAGCGTCAGGCAGCAGCCGCGCGCACCAGCATGACCGGACAGCATAACTAACTAATTTCGTAACCACGCGGGGAAAGAACACCTTATGGGACCACAAGTCGAGACCGTTGCCGACGACACCACCTTGCCCACCGAAGTGGACGTCGTCGTAATCGGCGGCGGAATCATCGGCGTGAGCACGGCGCTTTATCTCAGCGAAAAAGGCCTGCGCGTGGCGGTATGCGAAAAGGGGCACATTGCCGGCGAACAGTCGAGCCGCAACTGGGGCTGGGTGCGTGTCACGCATCGCGACATGCGCGAGTTCGAGCTCAGCATCGAAAGCCTGAAGCTGTGGCGCAAGCTCGACGAAACGCTTGGCATCGATACCGGTTTCAAGCAATGCGGCATCCTGTACATGGCCAACGACGACGCGAAGATGCAAGAGCATCAGGTATGGCTCGAGAAAGCGCAGGCGCTCGTCGGCAAGGACGCATTCGACACGCGAGAGATCGACGCGAAAGCAGTGGCGAATCTGTTGCCGGGTGCATCGCGTTCGTTCAAGGGCGGTTTATATACGGCGGGCGATGGCCGCGCCGAGCCGCAAAAAGCCGCGCCTGCGATTGCGAATGCATTGCGCAAGCGCGGCGTGAAAATCCTGACGCCGTGCGCCGTGCGTGGGATTGAAACCAGCGCGGGACGCGTGAGCGCCGTTGTGACCGAACTCGGCACGATCCGGTGCAAGAGCGTGGTCGTCGCGGGCGGCGCGTGGTCGCGATTGTTCTGCGGCAATCTGGGTATCGATGTGCCTCAGTTGATGGTCAAGGCGTCGGTTCTGCGCACGGCGCCCATTGAAGGCGGTCCGGCCGTGAGCGCAAGCAACAAGGAGTTCGCGTTCCGCAAACGCGCGGACGGCGGCTACACGATCGCTTTTGGTTTTCGCACATATACGGATATCACGCCTGACAGCTTTCGTCTCTTTCCCAAATATATTCCTGCGCTCAAGAGTCAGCTGGGTGCATTGCGCATTGGCGTGGGCGAGCGTTTCTTCGAGGAACTTCGCCGGCCGCGCAAATGGGCGCTCGATAAACGCACCGCATTCGAAGACGTCCGCACGCTCGATCCCGAGCCGATTTCCCAATACACCGACGCCGGTTTGCGCGAGTTCGTGAAAGTCTTTCCGCATATGAGCGGCGCGCGTATTGCGCAGCGCTGGGCGGGTTTGATGGACGTTACACCCGATGCAATTCCGGTCATCTCCGGCGTGCAGAGCGTGCCCGGGTTGTTCATAGGCACGGGGTTTTCGGGGCATGGATTCGGCATCGGCCCGGCGGCGGGCAAGTTGATGGCGGATCTCATGACCAATGATAAACCGCTCGTGGATCCGCACATGTTCCGGCTGAACCGCTTCAGCGACGGTACGAAGATCGTGATCGATGCAGGTTTCTAAGGGACGACGGCAATGAATAAAGTGGCGATGATCTCAGGCGCGAACCGCGGAATCGGGCTCGCGGTTGCGACGGAGTTGCATAAGCGCGGGTATCGGTTGTCGCTGGGAATGCGGGACCCGTCATCGGCGAAATTTCCATTCGATGCATTCACGTTTCCCTACGAAGCGCGCGATCCACAAAGCGCTCGCCGCTGGGTGGATGCGAGCATTGAACACTTCGGACAACTCGACGTTCTGATCAGCAATGCCGGAATCTGCACGCATATCACGCTGGAAGACGGCACCGACGAAATGCTGGAAGAAACGCTCGACATCAACGTCAAGGCGCCGTTCCGATTGATCCAGGCGGCGTTGCCGCATCTACGAAAACCCGGCAACGCACGCGTGGTGCAGATCGCCTCATTGTCTGGAAAACGCGTGAAGAACCTGAACGCGGGTTACCAGATGTCGAAGCACGCCGTGATCGCGCTGAATCATGCAGTGCGCCGCGCCGGTTGGGACGACGGCATTCGCGCGACCGCAATCTGCCCCGGCTTCGTGAATACGGACATGGCTGCCGGAATAGCCGATCTCGAACCGCAAGCAATGACGCAACCCGAAGACCTGGCGATGATCATTGCCAACACGATCGAAATGCCGAACACCGCGAGCGTGGCGGAGATCCTCGTGAATTGCCGTCACGAGGACCTGTTCTAGGCCGGTCGATGCGTGACGTTCCACTGCTTGAGCGCACGCGATTCACGATCGAAACCGAGCACGCTGACGGACGCGGTATCGAGTAGCAAATGCGCGCCGAGCGCGGCCGAATCCGCCATCCAGCAGGCGCCGAGCACACGTAAAAAATGCGCGTGGGAAAAGAGCGCGATCCGGCCGCTCTCGCCAAGCAAACGTTCGATCAAGGACTTCGCGCGCGCCTGGATATCCTGAAGGCTTTCGCCCTGCGCAATAGGCGATGTCCACACGGACCAGCCCGGTTCGTCTGCCTGGATATCCACGGTCTTGCGGCCTTCGTAAATGCCGTAGTTCCATTCGCTCAAGCGCGGCTCTTCTTCAGCATGCGCGATCAGACCGGCTTCTTCGCAGGTATCGCGTGCACGGCTCATCGGACTGTGCAACACGAGATCGAAGGTCTGCGCGGCGAGCACCGGCCGAAGCGCCCGCGCCTGCTCGCGGCCGTGATCGGTGAGCGGAATGTCGGTGCGGCCAGTGTGCTGGCCCGACTTGCTCCATTCTGTTTCGCCATGACGGATCAGCCAGATCTCGGGACGGTTCTTAGCGGTTGCGTTCATTGTCGGCCATTAGAAAGAAAGGGATGTGCCTGGGCTCAAGCACGAACGATTCTACGGCCTCAAGCACGCATTTGCTTTTAAGCCGCGAAACGTTCCGCCCTGAACGGCGTTGTATCGATAAACGGTTGTTCACCCGTCATCATCGAGGCAATCAACCTGCCCGTTACAGCGCCGAGCGTGAGTCCGTGATGCGCGTGGCCAAAAGCGAACCACATGTTCTCGTGACGCGGCGCCGGCCCAATGATCGGCATCATGTCCGACGTGCACGGACGACGGCCCATCCAGGGTTCGTCGTCCACGCGCTCGCCGAGCGGGAACAGGGTTCGCGCGACGGGTTCGGCGCGCATCAGTTGCACGGGCGTCTTGGGCGCGTCGCGGTCGGCAAGCTCCACGCCCGTCGTCAGGCGAATGCCGCGCGCCATGGGCGCGAGCAGGAAACCATTGTCGACATCGAGCACGGGATGGTTCAGGACCGTGCCCGACTGCGGCGCATAGTGCATGTGATAACCGCGCTTGACCGCGAGCGGTAGCCTGTAACCAAGCGCGCTTGTCACGTCTTTTGCCCATGGTCCCAACGCGATCACCGCATTCGATGCACTCACCGCGCCCTCGTCCGTCGTCACGCGCCAACCGTCGCCATCTTCGGCAAGCGTGGTTGCATCGCCGCTGAAAAAACGTCCGCCGAGCCGCTCGAAATACGCGGCATAACCCGCCACCAACGCGCCCGGATCGTTGACCGAAACCGCGTCCGTGTAATGCAATCCGCCCACGAGCGAACGGTCCAGATGCGGCTCGGTTCGTTGCAACGTCGCGGGATCGAGCAGCGTGTATTGCACACCGTATTCACGATGCCAGCGCTCGGCATCGCGCGCTTCGTCGTCTTGCGCTGCGTGGGTGTGGAATACCTTGATCCATCCGGTTGGCTTGAGCAGGGATTCGACGCCTGCATCTCGCGCGAGGATCTCGTGCTCGGTCACGCAATGTTCGATGAGCGTTGCATATTGCCGCGCAATGGCCGCATGTTTTGCAGGCTCGGAGTTGCGCCAGTAGGCCCAGAGAAACGGCGCGAGCGCGGGGAGCGCTTCGCGGTGGTAATGGACATCGATTGAATCATTGCGCGCGTAGTGCATCAACGTGCCGATATCGCGAGGAAGCGCGTACGGATAAACGCCTTCGCGCTGCAACAGTCCGGCATTTCCAAACGATGTCTCCAGGCCGGGCCGCTTGCGGTCCACGAGCGCCACCGAGCGGCCGCGCTTTTGCAGATGCACGGCAATCGAGACGCCCACAATGCCCGCGCCCAGCACGATTGTGTCGAACTTCATGTGCCTGTTATCTCCCTCTGTTGGCTGGTGTCTTCCTGCTTTCAGAGTCAGATCATACGCGTGGGTTCGCTCGCAGACCGCGCGGCAAGCAGTGACTTCGAGAGGTATGCCGATATCGGCAAGTTTGATGCGGCCCCGTGCCTGATGCGTCGCGATCGGGCATTGACTGGGGACTGGCGGAGAGCGTCGCGCCTGGAATCACCGTGTTCACGCGAATGCCGCGTTCCACGAGTTCCGACGCAAACACTTTCGCCATGCCGGTGATGCCCGCCTTCGACGCCGAATAAGCCGCCGATCCCGGCGACCCGAGTTCGCGCATGACCGCGCGCACGAAGTCGATTCTTGCCTCCGCGCACGCGCTCGTATTGATGCAGGACGAAGGCGATCGAGATTGATTCCCGATCGCCAAACGTCGTCTTACTTCGCCGCCCATTCCTTCGCGGTTTCAATCGCGAACTCACGATACGACCGTGGCGGCCGGCCCAGCAACTCGGTCATCCGCGCAACCGCGCGCGCGTTCGCGGCCATGCCGTCGCGCTGAAAGCGGTTGAGCATCAGGCGTATATCGCGCGCCATCCAGCTCGGCGCACGGCTTGCCATCTGCGCTTCGAAGGCATCGAGGTCATCGCCGCCATAGTTCACCGGCTTGTCGAGCACCTCGGTCCAGATCGCGGCAAGCGCGGTGCCGGTCATCGGTTCCGGACCCACGACTTCGATCACTTCGCGCGGCAACGGCGTTGCTGACCGTTCGCGTTGCAACAAGCAGATGGCCGCGACTTCCGCGATGTCGCGCGTATCGGCCATCGACACTCCGACGCTTCCCACCGGCATCGGATAAACCGAATGGCCGGCGATCACTTCTGTTATCGACGCGTCGTTCTGGATGAAATAAGTCGGACGCAGGATCGTGGCCGGCAGGTCGAATTCCTCGATCATGCGTTCAACCGTATATTTGCCCGTGAAGTGGGGAACGTCGGTGAAACGGTCCGAGTTGAACACGGAGAAATAGACGATGCGCTGGATGCCTGCATCGCGCGCAAGGCTCAGCGTGAGGATTGCCTGCGTCACTTCGTCGGCCACAACCGCGTTCAGGAGGAACAACGTGTCGACGCCTTCCAGTGCTGCGCGCATCGACGCGATGTCGGTCATGTCGCCTTTGCGCACGTCGACGCTTGCCGGCAAATTGGCTTTTTCCGGCGAACGGGCGATTGCCCGAACGCTCGCGCCCTCTTCGACCAGTCGATGAACAATTTGCGAACCAACAGCGCCCGTAGCGCCCGTAATCAGGATAGTCATGATGAATTCCTCAAAAGGAGTAGGTGTGAATTCATTCTGGCCGTTCCCTTGACGAGACGAAAGCCCTAATATTGAGACAACTCGTCTCATCGATGGAACAGCTATGGATCTGCATGCGCTATCGGATTTCAACGCGGTCGTCACGCACGGCGGATTCGGCCGGGCAAGCCGTGCAACCGGACGGCCAAAGGCAAGTCTTTCGCGTCGCGTGATGCAGCTGGAAGAAGCAATGGGCGTGCGCCTGCTGCAGCGTGGCTCGGGAACGCTGATGCTGACGGAAGAGGGACAGGCGCTGCACGCGAGTACGGCACGCCTGCTGGCTGAAATCGAGGAAGCGGCGGACGTTGTCGGCATGAGTTCGCGGCGGCCGAGCGGCCGCTTGCGGATCAGCGCGCCAACGTTTTTGGCCTACGAAACCATGGGCCGGCTCGCGGCGGCGTATGTCGCGCAATTTCCGGATGTTCGTATTGAAGTGATCGCGGAGGACCGGTTCGTCGATCTCGTCGCGGAAGATTACGACGTCGTGATTCGTGCAAATCCGGCGCCCGATACAGCGCTTGCCGGCCGATGTTTTCTGCGCGGACCGCAGATCGTGGTGGCATCGCCGATGCTTGCCGAAGCTGCCCAAGCCGAGAGCGTCATTCCGGCAGTGGGACTTCTTTCAGCTTCGGACGACGTCTGGCATATCGATGGAGAGCAAGGCGCGCGCACGTTGCATCCGCGAACGGTGGCCCGGTTTTCATCGATATCCATGGTTCGTGATGCAGCGCTTGCCAGCGCCGGCGCGGCCGTGCTGACCCGAATATCTGGCGCGCGGCGCGCTGCAAAGCGGCCAGCTCGTGAACCTGGGAACGCTGCAGAGCCGCGACGTGGAGGTGTGGGCGCTGTTTGCCACGCGCCGCCAGCTCAGCCCGAAGATCAGTGCGTTCGTAAAATTGCTGACGGAGATTTACGCCGACGTTGGCTAAGCCACCACGACGAGCTGCCAGACGAAAAACACCGCAAGCGATACCGCGATGGTCAGCAACGGCTTGCGTGTCGACGCGCAAACCACCAGCGCCACGAGCGCCGCAATCAGCTGCGAGTTTCGCCACGTCAACTCGGCGCCGCCGCCGTGCGGGGCAATGGTCATCGGCACGATGATCGCCGTCAGCACCGTCACCGGCACGAAGCTCAGCGCGGTCCGCACGATCGGCGGGAAACTCAGCCGTTCGCCGAACACGAATACGGCCGAACGAATGGCGTACGTGATCAACGCCATGCCCAAAATAAGCAGGAAATCGTTCATTTGGCGCGCTCCGGTTCGGCGGGGTTTCTTCTTTCATCGCGCATCGACAACACCATGCCGACCGCCACGCCCACCACGACCGCCGCCAGTAACCCGAGCTTGTACGGCCAGCCGTTCCACGCGAACGCCAGCACGCCGGCTGTCACGGCTGCCGCCACGAATCGCAGCGCAACCAGTTGCGGCACGATGATCGCTATAAACGTGGCGACCATCGCAAAGTCGAGTCCCTTGGACTGCAGCCCGGGAAACGCCGAGCCGAACAGCAAACCGAGAACGGTCCAGATCTGCCAGTTGACGTACATCGAAACGCCAGAGCCGAGGAAATAATACGGCCCCGTTTGGCCCGCCGGCCTCTTCTGATAATGCGCGTACGAGACGGCGAACACCTCGTCGGTCAGGAACGCGCCGAGCGTCCAGCGCCAGCGCGCGGGCAAATGCGCCACGTACGGCGCGAGCGTCGCGGAGTACAGGACATGCCGCAAATTGACGATGAACGTCGTTGCCAGGATCACCGCAAAACTCGCATGCCCGGCGATCAAACCCAGCGCGATGAATTGCGCCGATCCCGCGAACACGGCCAGCGACATGAACTGCACCGTCCAGGCGTGCAACGGTCCCGTGGCCGCGAGCGTGCCGTAGATGACGCCGAAGGGCGCGGCGCCGACCATCATTGGAATGGTGTCGCGCGCGCCCGCGCCGAACTCGGCGAGATTGCCTGCCTGAAACGTCGTTTTCAAGGTTTCCTCCGTGAACCAGGAGGATAGAACGCGAAGCGCGAACGGCGCTTGTACGTTCTTGCGGTATGCGGATGTTGCGTGGGTTTATCGCCAGCGGCCGGGCGGAACGCCGAACGTCTTCTTGAAGTGGCGCGTGAAATGGCTTTGATCCGTGAAACCGCTGGCTGCCGCGACGTCCGTCACCGAAGCCCCCGCCCGCAATGCTTCGAGCGCGCGATTCAGGCGCATCTGGTTGCGCCACGCGTGCGGCGCGATGCCCGTTTCGCGAGTGAAGAGGCGCGCTGCGTGAAACGTCGAAAGCCCGACCGTCTGCGCGAGTTCCGTCAGTGACAACGGCGCGGTCACGTCGTCGGCGAGGCGCGATTTCATCGACTCCACGCGCGCTGAATCGAGCCGCAAGCGGTCAACGGGCGGGCGCTGTCCCGCATGGCGCACGAGCAACGTGGAGACGGCATCGAAGAGCGCGTGTTCCGCCGCGAGCGGATCGCCGCCCAGCGGATTGCCGCCCAGCGGATTGCCGCCCAGCGGATCGCCGCCATCCTCCAGCGTTTGATGCGCGCGTTGGACACGCCGGGCGACATCGGGGTCGCGAACGATATCCGCTTGAAACCAGGGCATGGGTTGAGCGCGACCGGCGATTTCATCGGCGACCGACTGGACGAAATCCACCGGCAGATAAAACACGCGATACCGCCAGCCCACGTCCACCGCCCGCGCGCCCGTATGCAACTCGCCGGGATTGATGATCGGTACGGACCCGGCTTCCGCCACATATCTGGACCCGCGATAGTCGTAGCACTCCGCGCCCTCCTCGATCACGGGGATCGTGTAGGCGTCGTGCCAGTGCGGCGTGAATTCGTGGTCGTAATACTCGGCCGTCAGCATGTCCGCGCCCGGCAGGAGCGGCGAGCGCCAATAACGCGCGGTATTGCTGAAACGGGAGGCGGTCATGGCTTGCGGTGCCGGGAAGAAACCGCCAGTTTATCCCGGCCGATGCACGGCTGTTTTCAGCCGTTTGTGAAAACCGCTTCCGGGCGTCAGGACACTGCCGCGGCGGAGGGCTTCCGAAAACTCGTCAGCTTGCGCCGCAACTCCAGGTCGGCACGGGCAAGCAATAACGCCAGCACGATGGAAACCGCCGCCACGATCAGCGTTTGCGCGATGGGATTCAGCGACCGGACATCGAATGATTCGAACACGAGCCGATAAATTGGAAAATGGATCACATAAAGCGGATAGGACAGTTCTCCCAGGACTTTGCAACTCCGCTTGCCCAAGCCATCGATAGACACCGAGCACAGCAACGCCACAGACAAAGGAACCAGCGTCAGCGAATTGATGAACGCAATCTTCGGGTCGTGGATGGTAAATGCCAGCAAGGCTGCGCCGGTGACAACGGCGGTAAATAGCCGATGCGGATGTTTATGCTGAAGCCCGATGGAAAAGATGAATACGCCCGCAAAGAATTCCGCGATCACGCGCGGAAAACCCACCATGAAACTCTTCGCGCCCCAGCCCGGATTGATCTTGTGGAATACCAGCGTGCAAACAATAAACGCAACGAAGGCGAGTAATGAAACTGTCGCGTTCGGCAATTTGCGAACCTTCGCCAGATACGCAAAAAACACGACATTGACGAACAATTCGAAGAACAACGACCACGATGGATCGTTCAACGGAAACGCGGCGCCATAGACCACGTCCTGACCGAATGGCCAGGCGATGTCGTTGAAATACGGCAGCCAGAACGCGCCGAGCGCCGTGGCGGTCAGCAATTGCGCGCTCGATATCTGCGGCAATCCGGTCTTCGCCATCGAAAGCAATACCGCGCAGAGACCCAATGCCAGGCCGAATAGATAAAGCGGCCCGAGCCGCGCAAGGCGCACTACCGCGAATTCGCGGAAAGACATGCCGTTGAGGATTTTCTTGCTATAGCTGTGCGCGATCACGAAGCCGGAGAGCACAAAAAACAGATCGACCGCGACCCATGCGCCGCCGAACCAGTCCCAGCCCGTGTGCTGGCTGTAGTGATGGAGCATGACGGCGATTGCGGCGATGCCTCTCAGGCCGTCGAGCAAGTCGAATCGTGTGGACTTCATGGCGTTCATCGCGTTCATGATTTCCGGAGCGTGATTTTCGAGCGCCCAGTGTAGGTTGGAAAAAATGCAATTCCGGGCGGGAAAAATATCGGCTTGCCGCTGGGCGTCCGGAAAAAAATGGAAAATAAATCGATGGTTACGCGCAGCGGCAGTACTTACCCTTACGTCTGCTAACGCCGTTGAACAGGCTTGCACCGGCGCTTGGCCCGCACTCCATGCAACTGAATTTTGAATCGCTTAGAAAACAAAAGACTTGCTAATAGACTTTGTAATGCCGAAGCGTTCTCGAACGCCTAGGCATATCCATCCACGTTTCAGGGCAAACATGAAAACTTCGAAGTTGTTGATGACACTTGGCGTGGTTGCGCTCAGCGTGATCGGGCGCGTGGCGCCTGCGCATGCCGATGCACTGGATGACATCGAAAAACGCGGCGTCTTGCGCGTGGCGGTTCCGCAGGATTTCGCGCCGTTTGGGTCCGTGGGTCCGAGCATGCAGCTCGAAGGACTCGATATCGATATCTCCGCCCTGCTCGCCAAGAAGCTCGGCGCGAAACTCGAACTCGTTCCGGTTACGAGCGCCAACCGCATTCCTTATTTGCAGACGAAGAAAGTGGATTTGATCGTCTCGACACTTGGCCGCGATGCCGAGCGCGACAAGGTCATCGACTTCTCGCAGTCGTATTCGCCGTACAACAACAGCGTGTATGGTCCGGCGAGCATGAAGATCGACGGCCCGGCGGACATGGCAGGCAAGACGGTGGGTGTTGCACGCGGGACGTTCGAGGATTTGATGCTGACCAAAAGCGTGCCGCCATCGACGAACATCAAGCGGTTCGAGGACAACAGCGGGATGATTTCCGCGTACCTTGCAGGTCAGGTTCCGTTGGTCGGCACGGGCGATTTCGTGGCGACCAAGATTGCCACCACGTTACCGGCATCGGCGCCGAACAAGCCCGCGCTCAAATACGTGATTCACGAATCCGCGTGTCACGTGGGGCTGAACAAGGGCGAGCCGAAGCTGCAGGCGAAAGTCGATGCAATTCTCACCGATGCCAAGAAGAGCGGCGAATTGAACGGCATTGTGGAGAAATGGCTGCACGTGCCGTTGCCGGTGAAGATGGCGCAGAGTACGGATTGATATAAGCGCTGCTGATGTGCTCAGCCGAGCTTGGCCCGTTGACGAAACGCGAGCGGCGCCACGTCGTGCCGCGTGCGGAAAAACCGCGTGAAAGCACTTTGGGACGAAAAACCCAGTTGTTCACTGATCTGTCCAAGGCTTAATGCTGTCTCGCCAAGCAACCGGCAGGCTTCTTTCGATCTCACGCGCGATTCAAGTTCGGTGAAATGCAGTCCTTCGGATTGCAACCGCCGGTGCAACGTCCATCGTGAGGTATTCAGATGCTTGCAGGTTTGCGCAAGCAATGACGACGAATCTATCTCGTCGCCCGGATCCCGGATGATTTCGCTGATAAGGTGCTCGACACTGCACGAGAACCGATGCCCCCTTTGAATGCGCAGAAGCTCATGCTGAGCCTGTTGCCGCAGAAAAGGCGCCAGCGTGGCGTTGTAATGGACAAGCGGCGCGTCCAGTAGAGCGCTTGTGAACTGCAGCCGGTTTGCATCGGCGTGATATCGCACAGCTGCGCCAAAGTACTCGCCAATATCATTCGCTCCTGGGAGCGCGGGCCCCATGAGCGACACCCGAAATGCCGTTTGATCCAGACCGTCGTACGCCCTTATCAGACTGGCAAGCACCTGGAAGTTGGACAGCGCCTGGAAACCGCTCGCGGGCGCGAACTCCGCGATGTATTCGAACTGCGCGTGCTCCGGCGTTTCGCGGTAGCCGAGAAAATCGAACTCGCCGATTAGCGGACGAAACGTCTGATACGACTCCAGCGCTTCACGCAATGTCCGGGCGTTGAGGCACAGGTTGCCCAGCACGGGGAAATCCGGAAACAACATATGCGGCCTGTCGGGCATCACTCGCGAGGAAGCGCCCACATGTGCCATCAACTCGACGACACGCCGGTGCCGGGCGGCGTCGATGCGGCCGTTTTTATCGACGAGTTCCTGTGCGCTGATTCCGGTGCGGGTGGTGAATAACTGCGGCGACATACCGGCACGCTCGGCGGCGTCCATTGCAAAAACGGCAATGCGATTGGAAACAGTGCGGTTGTGGTCGCTGAAGTGTGACGACGTTCTGGAGGGCATAGGCTCACGGCGGGCTTTCACTTCGTAATAATGCTAGTGGATCCGTGTTCGCGCCATCAGGAGTTCCCATAGCTCGCGCCCGAAAACCGGAAAACTGTAACTCGCTTACATGCACGCTCCAGAAAGATAAACGCTGCACCCAACGGTAAAACGTCGATTGAAATGGGTCGGTAAAGTGTCGGACGACTTCTTGTAAGGTCGTTCGACAGCAACCAAAAAACCAATTTCAGGAGACACGAGTGAGCTTTTATCCACGGTCAGTTTTCCCCAGATCAGCGTTGACGGCGTCGAGCATGACGCTTGCGCTCGGCCTGTTCGCGTGCGGCAGCGACGACCCCGCTACCGCCCCTGTCGCGCAGCCGGATTTCGGCCAGACGACGCTGAACCTGATCTCAAAGGACGGCCTGAAATTCAAGGACATGGACAAGAGCGGTCAGCTCGAACCTTTTGAAGACTGGCGGTTAAGCGCCGACGTCCGGGCGCGCGACCTGGTGAGCCGCCTGACGCTCGCCGAGAAAGCCGGCTTGATGATGCACGGCACGGCTCCTGTCCTGAACGATACAACCGGCGCGGGCACGGGCACGGCCTACGACATGGCCGCGTTGAAAACATACATCAATGATCGGCACATCAGCACCTACATCACACGCATGAGCGGCGACGCGAAGACAATGGCCGATCAGTACAACCAGCTCCAGGCTCTCGCCGAGCAGTCCCGGCTCGGCATTCCCGTTTCGATCAGCTCAGATCCACGCAATCACTTCCAGTACGTGCTCGGTGCAAGCGCGGGAGACAGCGGCTTTTCGAAGTGGCCGGAAACCCTCGGCTTTGGCGCGATCGGCGATGCCGCGCTCACACGCAAATTCGGTGACATCGCGCGGCAGGAGTATCGCGCGGTGGGTATTACCGAAGCGCTTTCACCGCAGGCCGATCTCGCCACCGAGCCGCGCTGGTCCCGCATCAACGGGACCTTCGGCGAGGATGCTGACCTGACGCGCGCCCAGGTGCAGGCTTATATTGAAGGATTCCAGGGAGGTAGCAACGGCATTCAGGCGGATAGTGTGATCGCCGTGGTCAAGCATTGGGCCGGCTACGGCGCGCAAAAATCCGGATTCGACAGCCACAATTATTATGGCCGCTATGCGACTTATCCAGGCAATAACTACGCCTATCATCTCAAGCCGTTTGAAGGTGCATTCGCCGCCAACGTGGGCTCAGTCATGCCGACTTATTCTGAACCTGACGGGCCGGTCACCATCGACGGAATCGCGCTCGAGCAAGTCGGCGCAGCTTACGACAAAGCGCTTCTGACCGATCTCTTGCGCGGCAAGTACAACTTCAAGGGCGTGATTGTTTCGGACTGGCTGATTGCCTCCGATTGCGACGTGAACTGCATGAACGGCGCTTCTTCCGGAGCACCGTCTTTTGTCGGACTGGGCATGCCTTGGGGAATGGAAAGCGCGACCCGTCTGCAGCGTTTCGTGAAAGCGATCAACGCGGGCATTGATCAATTTGGCGGGGAAGACGACCCGAGTTTTATTGTTCAGGCCGTCAATCAGGGCTTGCTGACTGAAGCGCGTCTTGCTGATTCGGCCTACCGCGTGCTTCTGCAAAAATTCGAGCAAGGGCTGTTCGATCATCCATACGTCGATGCCAATGCCGCAAGCGGGATCGTGGGCAACGCTGACTTCCAGGCCCAGGCACTCGATGCCCAACGACGGTCGATGGTGCTCCTGCAAAACAACGACAAGCTGCTGCCAATGGCGAACACCAGCAAGAAAGTCTGGCTGTATGGCATCGACCCTGCGATTGCGCGGAAATACGGCTATCAGGTTGTCGATACGCCGCAAGCTGCGGACATGGCGATTCTGCGTGTGAATACCCCGTACGAGACGCTACATCCGAACTACGTATTTGGGGCAATGCAGCATGAAGGCAGCCTTGCGTTCGTCGACGGCAACCCCGACTACGAGGCGATCAAACAGGCAGCCAGTGCTCCAAAGTCGATCGTGTCGGTCTATATGGATCGACCGGCCATCCTCACCAATGTTCAGGCGAAGGCCACTGCCATCCTCGCGAATTTTGGCGCGAGCGACACAGCACTGTTCGATGTGTTGACCGGTAAAGGCAAGCCTGAAGGAAAACTGCCGTTTGAGTTGCCTTCTTCAATGGTGGAGGTGGCGGCGCAACTGGAAGATCTCCCGCACGACACCGCCCACCCGCTGTATCCGTTCGGATTTGGCTTGACGTACTAATTATTTGTTTTGACGAGGTGCGGCGCGCGATATCCAAAGCGCGCGCTGCCTTCAAATAGACCTGCCGCCTTCAAATAGACTTCTGAAACGGTGCGCCCGAATGCTCCCGCAACTCATTGAAGACGATCTTCGGCCAGGCCTTCTGCGCGACATCGATTTCGGAAACATGAGAAGCAAGATATGTCGGCGCATTCGATGCATCCAGCGCAATGCGCGCAGCATAAGCATCGGTGAAACGGCGCAACTCCGCCGCATCATCGCACGTCACCCATCGCGACATGCGGTAGCGCGCCGGCATGATGCGCACATCGACCTTGTATTCCGCAGACAACCGGTGCGCCACGACCTCGAACTGCAGCTGTCCGACCGCGCCGAGAATAGTCGAGCCGCCGAGCACGGGACGGAACACCTGGATCGCGCCTTCGTCGCCGAGTTGACGCAGCGCCTCACCCAATTGCTTTGCGCGAATTGGATCAACGACTTCCACCGTCTGGAAAATTTCAGGTGCGAAGAACGGCAAGCCGACGAACTGCAGCATCTCGCCTTCGGTCAACGTATCGCCGAGGCTCAAGGTGCCATGATTCGGAATGCCAATGATATCGCCAGGATAAGCCTCGCTCACTGTCTCGCGTCGCTGCGACAGGAACGTCACCACGTTGCTGGCGCGAAACGTCTTGCCCGAGCGCGTCACCTTCAGCGCCATGCCGCGCTCGAAATGCCCTGAACACACACGAATAAACGCCACGCGGTCACGATGCGCCGGGTCCATGTTGGCCTGCACCTTGAACACCACGCCGGTAAAACGCGGCTCTTCGGGCAACACCGGACGCTGTACCGACATCCGCATGGCCGGCGGCGGCGCCAGTTCCACAAGGGCGTCGAGAATTTCCTTCACGCCGAAGTTATTGATCGCCGATCCGAACAGCACGGGCGATTGTTCGCCAGCCAGAAAAGCCGCGCGATCGAAGGCCGGCGTTGCGCCCGTGATCAGATCGATCTCTTCTTTCGCACGCGCCCAGCTCGGACCGAAACGGCGTTCGCCGTCGGCGTCGTCGAGGGCATGCACGGTTTCCACCGCGCCGCCGGCCGTGTCCTGACCCGCGCGAAACACGCGCACCTGATCGTGCTCGATGTCATACACGCCCTGGAATTCCTTGCCCATGCCGATAGGCCACGTGAACGGCACGGCGGCAACGCCGAGATGCTGTTCGATTTCATCGAGCAATTCGAGCGGCTGACGCACCTCACGGTCCATCTTGTTGATGAACGTGAGAATCGGCGTGCGGCGGCTGCGGCACACTTCAAGCAGCTTGAGCGTCTGCGCTTCGACGCCGTTCGCGCCATCGATCACCATCACGGCGGCGTCGACGGCGGTCAAAACACGATACGTGTCTTCCGAGAAGTCTTCGTGACCGGGGGTATCGAGCAGGTTGATGACGCAATCGCCATATTCGAACTGCATGACGGAACTGGCGACGGAAATGCCGCGCTGCTTTTCGATTTCCATCCAGTCGGACGTGGCGTATCGGTTGCTCTTGCGGCCCTTCACCGTGCCGGCAATCTGGATCGCGCCCGAAAACAGCAAGAGCTTTTCGGTCAGCGTGGTTTTGCCCGCGTCAGGGTGGGAAATGACCGCGAACGTGCGGCGCCGTTTGAGTTCGGAGAGTGCCATCTGTACGGAAAAGAGCTGAAGGTTGCGCGTTCGGTTCAAGGGCGCGTGAAGCGGCGGGCGCGGAATTGTCGCAACGACCCCGGCAATCAGCGCAATGAAGGAACGGCGGCGCAAAAAGCCGCGTGGTGTGGATGATACACGTCGTCGCGCGCGAAGATGGGAAAGGCCGCGGTGGATCGGGTATCGAAACGGTCGCATCGTACGGTTAATTCAACCGTTCACGAGCTGCGAAATCCCCAACGAAAACGGCTCGAACGCGCAGATCATGCGCATTCGAGCCGCCAATTCAAAGCCCCACGTTACGCCTCTCGATACCTTGACTTAAAAGGTATTTCTCTAAAGCAGCGCCACGGTCAGACAGGGCTTTTGTACTGCCCTTCAAACTTACGGCTTTGCTGCCGACGACGGGATTGCCGAAGCGGCGGTCGTGTTCTTGTGATGCTTTTTGTGGTGCTTCTTGGCCTTGTGTGCGCTGGCAGGTTGCGCTGCATCTGCCGTCGTAGCAGCCGGAACTGCCGGCGTTACAGCGGGAGCCGAAGCTTGTGCAAACACAGCAGCGGAAAACAAGGCGGCGAGCGATGCGGCAACGAGTTGCTTTTTCATGGCGGTAAGACCCTTCGTGGTTGTTTAACAGTGTCGCGGCTTGCGTGTCGCGATTACATGTTTAACGCGTGATCGCCGAGTGTGTTGACACGGATCCAAAGAAAACTTCGAGCTGAGCTTAGATAAATGCGCGATTTATAAGTGCACGAGTCGGCGCGCAATTTTCGAATCAACAAAAAACGCAGCGTATTCCACGATTTACGCCATCACCGCGTGCACTTCATTGCGCCCTGTTTTCCCTAACCACATCCACACGATTGCGCCGAGCAGCGCGCACGCGAACATGACGAGGTTCATCGACTGCGCGCCATAGGTTGAGAACAACAGCGCGACGAGCGAACTCGAAGCCGCGCCGCACAACATCTGGACCGATGTCAGCAGGCCGCCCGCCACGCCTGCAAACTCGGGCATGGGATCGAGCGCACCGCGAGTGGCACTCGGCGCGGCCAGTCCGAAGCAAAAAGTGCATGCCACGAGCAACGGCATGATCGCGAGCAACGTTGCAAGGTGCATCGCGTTCAATGCGGTCAGGGCGAGCGTTGCGGCCAATGTCACGCAGATCGCGACCGCGAGAATGCGCCGCGCTCCCACACCGCGCGATGCAAGCAATCCGTTGGCGGTTGCGCCGGCGACAATGCCGATGCCGGTCATCGCGAACATGGCGGCGTAGATGACCGGTTTTACGTGCAGGACATGCAGCAGCACGAGCGGCGATCCGGCGACGTACGCGAACATCCAGCCGAATCCAAAGCCGTTGATCAGGATGTTGCCGATGACTGATGAGTGTGTCAGCACGCGCCAATACTGCTTGCGCAGCCCGGAGATCGCCAGGGCTTCGTTTCGTCGTGGAGCGGATTCTTCGAGGCCAGTCCATGTCGCGATGGCCGCCAGCAAACCACACGCCGCCATCACGCCGTAGATGCCGCGCCATTCGATCGCGGCGAGCAACGCAACGCCTACTGACGGCGCGACGATCGGCGCAACATTGGCGACGACCGTGATGGCTGCAAGGCGATGCTGCATCGCGTTGCCTTCAAAGCGATCGCGCACGATTGCCAGCGCCACCGTCATGCCCGCGCCCGCGCCAATGCCCTGCAGCAGCCGCGCGCCGAGCAATACATATATGTCAGGCGCAAGCGCCGACGCGATCCCGCCCGCCGTGAACAAAGTCAGTCCGATGAGCAACGTGGGCTTGCGGCCGCGGGCATCGGAAAGCGGACCGTACACAATCGGCCCGAGCGCGAAACCCGCCATGAATAAGCTCAGCGTCAGCCCAGCCTGACTCGCGCTCGCGTGCAGGGAGCCGGCGATATCGACGAGTGCGGGAAGCGCCATATCGATGGAAACAGGCGGCAGCGCAGCCAGCGCGCCGAGATAGACGGCGAACAAAACCGATTGCGGCTGCAGCCGTCAGCGCGTCGTCATTTTGCCGGCGTCAGCACCACGCGGCCTTTCGTACCCGCGGCCACCGCCCGATACGCCGCTTGCGCGTCAGCGAGTGCAAAAGTTTGCGCGATCACCGGCGCCTTAAAGCTGCCGTCCTCGAAACCCGTGCGCAGCGCTTCGAGCATTGCGCCCGCTGCACTCAGATCGCGCTTGAGGGTATCGACACCTAACAATTGACTTTCGTTGTGATAGAAGTCGGCGAGGTTGAACGTCACTTCACGCCGGTCCGTCGCCGATATTTCCACCAGCCGCCCGCGCAACCTCAACATGTGCACGGCGGTTTCGAACATGGAACCGCCGACAGTATCGAACACAACGGCCGCGCCGCCTTGCGTCAGCGCGCGGATTTCATCGATAAAACCGGCCGCTTTGGAATCGACCATTGCATCGACATATGGCCCGGGCACATTCGTATCTCGTGCCACGCCTACGACTTTCGCGCCAATCCGTTTCGCGATTTGCGCAGCCGCCCCGCCCACGCCGCCCAGCCCGATGATCACAATTGTTTCGCCGGCCTGCAGTTGCGCGGCCTCGACCACCGCGCACCACGCGGTGATGAAGTTCACGCCTATTGCCGACGCCTCTTCGTGGCTCAAGTTAACCGGCTTTCGATGCAAGCTCGCTACCGGCACGACGAGTTCCTCGGCATGCGTGCCGTCGCGGGTAAAACCAACGTCGCCACCTGAACCCCACACTTCCGCGCCGAGCCATTCGGCCGGACCCTGGATCACCACGCCCGAATAATCGCGTCCGGGCGTGCGCGGCAACGTGGTCTGGCTCATGCGCCCTTCCACGTTCTTTACGTCACTCGGATTGATCGATGCCGCGAGCACGCGCACGACTGCCTCATCCGCGGACGCTTGAAGCGACGGCAAATCCTCGATAACGAGCACGCCTGGATCGCCGTGTTGGTTGAAGCGCAACGCTTTCATGGTGGGTTCTCCGTTGGAATGAACACATTATTCCTTCGTCGCGGCGTGGCGAAAAGGGCTTCCGCCACATAGAATCGTTGCGTCAAGTGGAAAGATGGAGCGCTTCGTGCCGGATGAAATCAATGATCTGCGGGTCTTCGCACAAATGGTCGATGCCGGGAGTTTGTCGGCGGCCGCGCGCCAGACGGACGGATCGACGGCCGCCATGAGCCGGCGCCTCGCGGCGCTGGAAAAGCGGCTGGGCGTGCGGCTTGTCACGCGGACTTCGCGGCGTTTCGAATTGACGGCCGAGGGCGCGCTGTTCCATGAGCGAGCGCTGGCAATCCTGCAAGCCGTCGATGACGCCGAAGCCGAGATCAGCGCACAGGCGCGCGTGCCGCAGGGGTTGATATGTATAGGCGCGCCGTCCGAGATCGGGCGCAAGCAGATTGCGCCGCTGATCGAAGCGTTCTCCGCTCAATACCCGGAGGTCGAGGTGCGGCTGGTGTTATCGGATATTGGACTGGATGTGATCGATGACAATCTCGACGTCGCATTGCGCATCGGCTTGCCGCCAGACACGGGCGTGATCGCAAAACGCTTGCTGTCGAGCCGGCGGATCGTTTGCGCCGCGCCTGATTATCTCGCGCGGTGCGGCACCCCGCATACGCCCGCCGAGCTCGCCGGGCATGATTGCATCCGGTTGGTTCGCGGCCAGCGTGTATTCGACAAATGGATGTTTCAGGAGGATGGCCGGCGTCGTGAGGTTCAGGTGCGCGGGACCTTGTCGACGGCAAGCGGCGAAGTGCTCCACGACTGGGCGCTCAAGGGCCGCGGTCTTGCTTTGAAGGCGCTATGGGACATTGAAGACGATTTGCGCGAAGGGCGGCTGGTCGAGTGCCTCGCGCCCTATCACTGCGATGAGATCGAGTTGTACGCGGTGTTTGCGAATCGCCGGCATTTGTCGCCGCGTGTCCGGGTGTTTCTGGATTTCGTGGAGCAGGCGTTCCGTGAGCGGCCTTAGCTTTAGCAGGACCGATGTTTTACGTTTCAGCCCGACGCCAGCGGCATCCACGGATCGTTGCCGGTCGCCGGATACATTAACGACACTTCCTTACTCACGCGCACGATTTCATGAATATTGTCCCGGAAGTTCTGGCTTTTCTCGTAACTGATAAACGTGGCGTCCGCGATCGCGGACATAGTGAACAGCGCAAAAGCAATGCGCTCGAGAATGACAAAGCGGCTGGGCATTTCCAAAGTTCCTTGAAACATCAACTTCGGGCATTATAAGGGTTTTCCCCTATCGACCGCCACCTCTTCGTGCACCGGATTGCGTAATCGACACAGTCAGAATTGCCGAATCCGCGTGCAATTAATCAGATTTATTAAATGTTCATATTGAATGCCGCGTGTTTCGCATTCAGCGTTTATTAATTACCCTGCAATGGCATTCGATTTCAAAAGCAAAGCGGTCCCCGCATTTCCGCCCGCCGGTCTTGCCGCGCAGCACGTCGTCCTGCGTCGTGCAGACTTGCAACATGCAGAAGCCATGCTCGCCTACCGGTTGGCGAATCGCGCGCATCTCGAACCTTGGGAACCCTCTCGCGACAGCTGCTTTTACACGACGCAAGCCGCTAACGAGCGGGCCATGCAAATGGAACATGCCATGGCGGAAGGAACGGCGCTCCATTTGCTGATCTTTTCAAACGAACCGGGCGCGGCGGATAACGCGTTGATCGGTGACTGTCATTTCACGAATATCGTTCGCGGGCCGTTTCAGGCGTGCAATCTCGGTTATTCAATCGATCAACGTCATGAAGGTCGCGGGCTGATGCATGAGGCGCTCAGTGTCGCACTGCGTTTTGTGTTCGAGGCTTACAAGTTGCATCGCGTGATGGCGAGTTATCGGCCGGAAAATGAACGCAGCGGACGATTGCTCGCGCGGCTCGGATTCGAATACGAGGGGCTTGCAAAAGCGTATTTGAAGATCGACGGGAAATGGGCCGATCACGTCATGACTTCGCTGGTCAATCCGGCGGATTGAGGAAGGTTAGTTATTAAGCCAGTTCTCAATCCTGACGCCGGGATAGTGCGAAAAATCGCGCTCGCTATTGGTCACGAGAATCACGTCGAGCGCGACGGCGTGCGCTGCTATCAGCTTTTGCAGATGGTCTTTCTTCCGTCCACGCGTTGCTTCTCTTAAAGGTCCGTAGGCAGTTGCGGCGGCCACGTCGAACGGAACAACCTGGATATCTTGTCTCAACGCTTCGAGATTGCGTCGTTCTCGCTTCGGATTGGCCGCGACGCTTGCGCCATATTCCAGCTCAGCGAAAGTAATTGCCGACATCACAACATCACCAACGTAGCATTGTTCGAAACGCCGGGCGACCTGCTCCGGCTGATTCTTGATTAGATAAATGCACATGTTTGTGTCGAGCATGTAGATCGGCATTACAAAGTATCCCGATCTGCTTGTTCATGTTCGCCGCGATCGCCCACTGTGAAGTCTGGCGAAAACTTGGCGAACGTCTTTAATACGCTTCCTAGTGACTTGCGCGCTGGCCGAATTCGCAATTCATCGCCAACGCGCTCGATCTCGACCTCCAGATCCGTGCGATCGTAAGCCATTTCTGCAGGAATACGGACAGCCTGCGAATTTCCGTTTCGAAAGATCCTCGTGGTCGGCATGCTTGCTCCTTTGTGTGCACAAGGATGTACATTACAGCAAGATCAAACCCTTGTATATCCACGTGTGTACAGGCCTTTTTTTAATCACGCAACGCCATGAAAGCGTCGATCTCCAGTGCATCCGGCGATGTCGCGGGGCCATAACGCGTCACGGCAATTGCAGAAGTGCGCTCAACCGATGCACCGACAATAGCCACTTTATTCCGGTTTCCTTACCAGTTACTTCAGACGGGCGATCTCCACGCCTTTGTTGCACGGGTGAAGGGAAATTTGTGAGAACCGGGCCGCTGCGGGTACGCCCGGTTTTATGCACGTAGCTTAGCCGGCGTCCCCGTCACTGATCAGCGTCTGTGCGCCGCGAAGATGATCGACCAAATAACGCAGCAACGCGGCAATATCCCCGAACTCCACAAAGCCAGGAGTCACGCCATCGTCGAACAGCGGCGAGCCGTTCAGCTTCTCCGTGATCGTCAGGCCGTTGAACGATGCCACCGGAATGCGTTCTCCCGGTTCTATGCGAAACGTGTTGCCGCTCGTGGCGGCATCGCGAATACGCATCAGGAACTGGACCTCTGGCGTTCTCAACTCGGAGAAATCGTGCGCTTCAAAAAAGTCGGCAATGGCCAGAATCGCATTTGTCCCCGCAACGCGCAACACCACGGACAAACGTTGCGGATCCTGATGGAACGCCGTCCAAGACTCCCCCAAACCGAGCGCTTCACCTTCCACGCCAGGCGTTCCATCTTCTATGTGCGTCTGCGGCTCAGAGCGTGAACGCTTGCGTCTGAGCAACGTGTTCGCGGCCGCCAGATCGGGCGGCGTCTTGTCCTTATCGATCCATGTTCCGACCGTGCTCGCATACAGCACGAGCGCGAGCAATTGTTCCTCGATCAAGGCGATACCCAGCTCCACCGGGTCCATGCCGTTTTTCCTGACCATGTTCGTCTCCTTGTTGTTCAGCCGATTCGATTCATGAGCCGACGAAATTTGTTTTCAGTTCTTCAGGTCAGCGGGAACCTGACCGCCGTTTTCAGCGAGCTTTTCCATGACGCGTTTATGCAGCCAGATATTCATCGCGGCGCTGTCTTCCGTGCTGCCCGGATAGTTGAGTTCGGCAGCAAGCTCCGTGCGCGCATCCAGGCCGCTGTCCAGATCAAGCAGCTTCAATAAATCGACGATCGATGAACGCCAGTTCAACTGCGTGTTGATTCCAGCTTGCCTTTCGATCAATGCAGCTTCAACGTCGACAGGCGGCAGTGCGGCAACAGGAGGCTGCACGTTGCTTGCCGCAACCGTCGATCCGTTCGATGAATCTGCATTCGGCGATGGCGGGGCGGAAGGCGCGGTTGCGCCCGTCGATGCCGTATTTGCCGGATGATCCTGCGGGAATATCTTGTTAAGAATATTGGTGAAGATGCTCATGACGTTCTCCGATGGGCTTTAAAACGGGTTGTGTGCGTTACAAGCGCAACCTTCGTTCCACCATCGGCATGCGTGCCATGTCGCAAAGGCGTTCAATCCCTTCGCTCATCAATAGCGTGCTTTGCGTGCCGTCCCTGAATTGCAACGATACTGTTCCGTTGCGCATTCCTCCACGAAAAGGGCGCAAAAAAAGGCCCCAGCCGTTTCGGGCGGGGCCTTCCAAAGCCGCACGATCAACCTCTAATGCCTGCGGCAAATCATAAGCTCGGTGCTTCGTGTCAATCGCGACAACGCATTGCCAGATCAGACCAACGTGGTCACCGGCGCGACCGCTGCGGGATCGCTGATGCTCGTGCGGCCGTTTTCAACGTGACCCGCAAGACGACGAATAAACGATGAATCGTCGTTACTGGTCACCGTCAGGTCGTACCAGTGATGACTCGCGGCAAGAATCCACGGCTCTTCGATCGAACCCAGCGGCGGCACGATCACATGGCGTGGCTGCGCGCCATAAGCGTTATCGATCACCGACAATTTCGCGAATCCGCCCTGGCTCGAGAACTTGAGGAACACGTTACCGTTCGCCACATCGTATTGCGCGACGACTTCCGGATGCGCCGGCTTGTTGAAAAGACCGCCGCCCTTCGACTGCGATGCGTTGCCCGCGAATTCACGCACGAAGCCGTTCGGACCATATACGGTGAACGCATAGACGCCTGCGGTCGTGGACAGATCGAACGTTTCGCGCAAGGTCTTGCCCGCTTCGACCGTGTAGCGCCACGGACCATCGGTGCGGTTCGTTGAATACACGTAGAAGTGCGCGCCTTGAGAACCGGTATTGGCGAAATGCAATGCGAACTGCTTGCGGTCTGCATCGACCTGACCATTCACATGCAATTCATAAGGCAGCGCGCGTGCGAAACGCGTACCCGGTTCTTGCGGATCGATCACGCCCGGCACGGCGGGCACCGTCGGCGCCGGCTGCGTGGCGCACTGGTTGTCCGCGATGGTCTTGTAGTTGCTGGTATCCGGCAGCGTCGGCATTTGTGCATCCGGAGTGCGGAAGTCGAATGCCGTGGTCAGGTCGCCGCACACCGCGCGACGCCACGGCGTGATGTTCGGTTCCATCACGCCAAAACGCGTTTCAATGAAGCGAATAACCGAGGTGTGATCGAACACTTGCGAGCACACGAAACCGCCCTTCGTCCACGGCGATACAACCGTCATCGGCACACGCGGGCCGAGGCCGTACGGAAGACCATCGGCGGTATAGCTGCCGCCGCGGCCGGGATTCACGACCGTATGAAGCTCGCCGTCGGTGGTCACCGTCGACAAACCTTGGGAGCGCGATGTAGGCGGTTGCGGCGGCACCACGTGATCGAAGAAACCATCGTTCTCGTCATACATGATGAACAACACGGTCTTGCTCCAGACTTCCGGATTCGCGGTCAGTGCATCCAGAATCTGCGACGTGTATTCCGCCCCGTAAGCCGGCGTGTATTTCGGATGCTCGGAGTAGGCAGCCGGCGGGCACAGCCATGAGACTTGCGGCAGCTTGTTCGCGAGAACGTCGGCCTTGAGGTCGTCGAGAGTACGCACGGCGTTCGCGCGCTGCTGCAACGAAGAACCCTGCGGCGCGTTGATGATGTTGGTGAAGTTCTGCAGGATATTCGTGCCGTAGTTGCCGTTGAGCGGATCGGCGCCAGTGAGACCTTGCTGATAGATCTGCCAGGAGATCCCGGCAGCTTCGAGACGCTCCGGATACGTGGTCCACGAGAGCAATTGATATTGCGGCGGACCGTCGCCATCGACGTAATCATTGTTGTCGAGCAACGGACCACCGAGCGTACCGGTCGGGTCGACGGTGCCCGTCATCAAGTACGAACGGTTTGGATGCGTCGGACCCGGCATCGAGCAGAAATAAGCATCGCAGACGGTGAATGCATCGGCGAGCGCGTAGTGAAACGGAATGTCGCTGCGCAGGTGGTAGCCCATTGTCATGTCCGTCTTGTTCGCGGGCCATTGGTCGTAGCGGCCGGCGTCAATGGCTGCGTGCGTCTTGTACCAGGAATGGTCCAGGTCACCCACGCATTGCGCGCTCGTTGTCAGCGTGTTCAGATGAAACGGCAGCACGGGTTTGGTTGCATCTTTTGCGGACGGCTGGAACCATACCGGCTTGCCGTTTGGCAGCGGAATTGGGAAGCGGTCGTTGTAGCCGCGCACGCCGCGCATATGACCCATGTAGTGATCGAACGAGCGGTTCTCCTGCATGAACACGACAATATGCTCTACGTCGTTGATCGATCCCGACCGATGCGATGCAGGGATCGCGAGCGCCTTGCGAATCGACTCAGGAAAGACCGTCAGCGCGGCGGCAGCGCCGGCTGAAGTTGCGACAGTTTGCAGGAAACGGCGACGGCTATTCAATGTCATCGTGCTTCACCTTTTAGTGTGTATTGAGGGTACGGCGATACTGCTTCGATCGCGGAACGATCGAATGTGGGTGGTTCATTGCGTTGTTTCGGGCGGGGAATGCATTACCGGCGCGACCTGTTCCGCGTCTGCCGCAAGGCTTGTTTGAGCGGCGGCAATGGCGCTGCTGGCCGCCATTTCGCTCGATGGTGCGGCCTGTACCAATGGTTCTATTGCACTCGCCGGAAGAGGTGAATTGGCGGAGGCTTGCGTGGTGCTAAAACTTTCGTGATCATCTGGTCCGCACGCCGTGAGGGCGAGCGTGGTCAACGCGAGTATCGCGGTGCGTCTCATGATGTCTCCGCTTGTTCAATGCGCTTGAATGTCAGCACTAACGTTCTTGTTTCATCGCGGTCGCCAGTGTGCGGATGCTTCAAGAAAATTTTGTGAAACGTTTGCTTAGACTTGGTAAGGGCGGCTTTCTATCAGAAAGCTTACGTATTTATATCTTCGAGCTAACGGACAAACCTATTCGAAAAACTAGTTGCATAGCGAATCACTTTGCTCTATCGTACATACATGTTCGATCACTGCATTTACTTCAACACAACGGCCCTTGCGCGAACTCTCGAGCGTGAGTGGACTGCTGCGTACAAACCGTTCGGCTTGACTCCGCCACAAGGTTTCATGCTGCGTGCGATTCTTGCAAAGCCGGGAATCGTGCAAAGCGAACTTGCTGCGGAACTCGCAATTTCGCGATCCACGGCGACCAGAACGCTGGACGGTTTGCAGAAGCAGATGTTGATCGAGCGTAGATTGACGGTCTCGGACGGCCGCGAAACAGCCCTTTATCCAACCGGCGAAGCGTTGCAGATCAAAGATCAACTCAATGCTGCAAGCGCTGCGGTTACGCGGCGTCTGAAAGCTGAAATGGGCGAAGCGCGTTTTGTGGCGACGGTTGCGAACGTAAAAGAAGCGCGGTCGAGCATCGACTGATTTTTTTCCTCGATAGTTGTATAGCGAACTAAATGGAGATGAAAATGCCAATCCTGAACGTGAAAGTGAGCGGTAAAAAATCGGCTGAAAAGATCTCGGCCATCTCGGACATGCTGCTGGAATTGACTTCTTCCGTGCTGGGCAAAAAGCGCGACGTGACGGCGATCACAATTCAGTTCATCGATGCGGATAGCTGGGTGATCGCGGGAAAGCCGCTGACCGAGCACAAGAAATCAAGCTTCTACATGGACATCAAGGTTACCGACGAAACCAATACCAAAGACGAAAAGGCGCGTTACATAGCCGGGGTCTATGCAGGTTTCGCCCAGATCCTTGGCGAGGTGCACGAAGAGAGCTACATCTATGTTGAGGATGTGCGAGCGGCGTCGTACGGGTACGGCGGACGGACGCAGGAATACAGGTATCACCATTGATCAGTGAGTGAGCACACGCCGGCGCGAATGACTCAAGCGTCGGCGTGTTGCGCCCCGGGTTCGTAAAACAAGGCGAACAACTCCGACTGCGATCCAATCCCCAACTTCGCATAAATATGTTTCTTTTGCGCGCGCACGGTCTCGAACGAGATAGTCAGTTTCTCCGCTATTGCGCGCGATGAAAATCCGCTTAGCGATAACATTGCTACTTCAGTCTCGCGTGCTGTCAGCGCGCCGCGGCCGCTTTTATCGGTCAATACGACAAAGCGCGCAGGCAGTTCTGAATGCATTTCCTCACTAGCGCTCCCCGCGTCTTGCGCAACGCCGAAATTTTCGTATCGCAGACGTTGCTGCATCAATGCCAGCACCCATGGCGAAAACAAGGTCAGCAATGCTACTTCCCGTTCGTCGTAACGGCGTGTATTGCCAAGCGAAAAACCCATCGTGTAGTTTGTGTCGATGACCACGTTAAAATGCACTTCATCGCCCACGATGTTTTTCTTGAAGTAGCGCTCGTAGTATTCGGTCATCCTGAAGTTATCGGGCGCAACGTCGGCAAGCGTATAGAACCCCGATGTGCGTTGCTCGAACGCAGCAAGATAGAACGGATCCAGTTGATACAGCGCGGCAAGATAATCCTGGAACATCAGGTCGACCTTTCCGTCAGGCAGCGCCTGCTCCGCGCATACCAGCGGCGCGGCATTGCGGGCAAAACGCAGCGCGACCCAGCTATCAAAACCGATATGCCGCTCCAGCACGCGTGTAAGGCGTGCCCAGAAATGCGGACCATCGAGCGCGTCGATGGCCGAGCCGATCTCACGATGAAACGCAAGATCGTGCCATTGAAAATCCATGGTCCCCTCCGCTTGGGTCACCGGTGGTGTAACCCGGCCGGGGTAACCCCGGTGGGTAATTTCTAGCCAGAAATAATGGCTCGATAATAGTCCGAACGAAATTGCGGAATTCACAGATTCACGAATGAAAGGCATCTGGAAGGAGACGCTTCACATGCAGGCAGAACTCGCGCAAATCGCGCTGGCCGATAGCAACATTGAACACAACACGCGCCGCGTCATCGAGACTATCGGTCAAGCCGATGTTGAAGGTGGAACCAGGCTAGTGGTTTTCCCGGAAGCCACGCTGTCCGGTTTCCCCACGCGCGACAACATTGCAGATGTGGCGCAGTCTCTCGACGGCGCTGCGTTGACCGCGGTACGCGACGCTGCAAAACGCGCGGGTGTATCGGTGGCAGTGGGAATCGCCGAGCGTGAAGGCGCGCGATTCTACAACACGACTGTGCTGATCGACGAACGCGGCGAGATTGTCCTGCGATATAGAAAGACGCATCTCTGGGCATCGGACGTGGGTGTCTTCACGCCCGGCGATCGCTTCGAAACATGCTTGTGGAATGGCGTGACCGTGGGCTTGCTGATCTGCTATGACATCGAGTTTCCAGAAACGGCGCGCGCGATCGCGGCGCTCGGCACGGACCTCGCGATCGTCACCAACGGCAACATGAATCCGTTCGGGCCGGTGCATCGCAGAGCCATTACCGCGCGTGCGATGGAAAACCAGATGTTCGCGCTGATGGCGAACCGCTGCGGTTCGGGCGACGACGACCTCACCTTTCCTGGCGAGTCCGCATTGATCGACCCGTTCGGCGAAGTGGTCGCGTCAGCGGGTTCGGAAGAAATCGTGCTGACCACGCACATCGACTGGATGCGGCTAGAAGCAAGCCGTGAGCATTACCGCTATCTGCACGACGCTCGAGTGCCGCTCGGCCTCACTCCCGTCAACAACGCGGATGGCTCGCGCGCGCTTTTGATCGACGAGCGCCGCCGACGTATCGACTGAAGTTTTCCGCAGTTCCGTAGCACATGAACCGTCCGGGGCTCGCGCTCCGGGCGCGCCCGCACACGCCTGTTAAAGGTCCCGGAGATATCATGCAAAAAGCGTCAACTGAAACTGAAAATGAAACTGAAGGACAGTCGCATTTGAAACGCACGCTAGGGCTGCCGTCCGTGTTGTTGTTCGGTCTGGCTTATATGGCGCCGTTGATTGTCTACGGCACGTATGGCGTGCTCGCAAAAGCAAGCGATGACACCGCCGCCCTCGCCTATCTCATTGCGTTGGTCGCCATTGCATTTACTGCGCTGAGTTATGGCAAGCTCGCGCGGCTTTATCCGGTGGCCGGTTCCGCATATACCTACACGCGCAAAACGTTTAACGCGCATATTGGTTTTCTCATCGGTTGGGCAACGTTGCTCGATTATTTTTTCCTGCCCATGGTGATCTGGCTGATCGGCGCGGCTTACCTCAACGCGGCGTTTCCTCATGTTCCTGCATGGATCTGGATTGTCGCGTTTATCGTGTTGACGAGTGCGCTGAACATAGTCGGGATTGAACTGGCTGCGCGCTTCAACATCGTATTGATGGTCGTGCAACTCGCGATAGTCGGCTTGTTCGTGGCATTGTGCTGGCACTATGCGACAGCGGCGGCCGGGCCTGGCGGTATTGCGATGGCTGAACCTTTTTTCAAGGCGCATGTTCCGTTTGCGTCGACCATGGCGGGCGCTGCGATTGCGGCTTATTCATATCTTGGCTTCGACGCGGTTTCCACCCTCACCGAAGAGACCATCGATCCCAAGAAAAACATGCCTCGCGCAATTCTCTGGATTGCGTTGATTGGCGGCGCGATTTTTGTTCTCGCCGCTTACACGATGCAACTTGCGCATCCTGGCGTCGATTTCAAGGATACGGATTCGGCCGCGTTCGAAGTCGCCAAGATGGTCGGCGGCGATATCTTCGTGACCATCTTTCTCGCGGGTTTGATCCTCGCGCAATTCGCTTCGGGCATCTCGGCGCAAGCGAGCGTGGGACGTCTTTTATATGCAATGGGCCGCGATGAAATCCTGCCCAAGCGCATCTTCGGTTTCATCCATCCCACGTTCAAGACGCCGGCTATCAACATCGCGATTGCGGGGATCGTGGGCTTGATCGCGTTGAAGCTCGATGTGGCGACATCGACATCGTTCATCAACTTCGGCGCTTTCCTCGCGTTCACCGCGGTTAATCTTTGCGTGGTGCGCTTGTATTTGTCGGGCAATCACGGCGACAAAAGGATTGGTGTGATTGGTGGGCTGATCTTTCCGTTGATCGGCGCGATCGCGGATGTATGGTTGCTTGCGAGTCTTGAGAAAACAGCGCTTATGTTGGGTGCAATCTGGTTTGTGATCGGCATTGTTTATTTGTGCTGGATCACGCGATTGTTCCGACAAGCGCCACCGGAAGTAGTGGTTTGAAGCAGAAGGTAATAGCGCGCGCTAGAGGTGCGCGTTTGATCTTTCCACTTAAACGCCACCTTAACCCGCCAACACCTCCACGATACAAACCACCATGGTGAAGGCCCCGATGCAGCCCGCCAACGTAGCCGCTGCTTTAGCAAAAGGTGACATGTGCGCCCCGATCAATTTAGATTGAGCGCATTTTATATTGATTTGAAATAAAAACGAAAGCAAAAAGAAAGGATGGTTTTTAAGCGCCTTTTCCATCGTCCTTATCGGCGAAATAACGTGCAGGCGGCTTGCCTAGCGCTTTCTTGAACATGGTGATGAACGCGCTGACCGATTCATAGCCAAGATCCTCGGCTACGCGCTGCACGAGCGCGCCGCCAGAAAGCCGCTGCAACGCAATGATGATGTGCAGTTGCTGGCGCCATCGTCCAAAACTCATGCCGGTTTCGCGCAGCACCAAGCGCGTTAACGTACGTTCGCTCAGCGCGACCCGCGCGCCCCATTCGGCTGCGGTGCTTCGGTCGGCGGGGTCGACCGTGAGCGAATTGGCAATGTGACGCAGCTTTGCATCAGCGGAAATAGGCAGATGAAGCTGCTCGGTTTTCATCTGCGTGAGTTCGTCGAGCAAGACGCTTACGAGGCGCCCGGTAGGACCATGCACGTCATAAACCTGCGGAAGCGCGGCAAGCCGCTGAATCAATTCAATCAACAACGGCGTGAGCGATAACGTGCAGCACGTATTCGGCAACGCGGCCGCGTCTGGATCCACATAGAGAAAGCAAAGACGTCCGTTAGCGGTCACGCGATTGCTGTGCAACATGCCGCCAGGCACCCACACGCCGCATTGTGGCGGCACCATCCAGAAACCGTCGGACACTTCACACGTCACTCCGCCACGCAGCGCCACCACGAGTTGTCCCTTGCTGTGCCGATGCATCGGCAATTCGCTTTCGTTCTCCACCACGTCCACGCGCACCGCGTTAGCCGGCTGATCCATGGCGTCCGGACTAAAACTCGTCAGAGTGGCGCGAAGGCTCAACATGGCGTCTTTGACCGTATTTAGAACTATTTTGTCATTATCTCCAGATTCGTAACGGCGTCCAATGCTTAGTCTTAGAGCTTGTTAATGTCGGATCTTATTCATCGTGAATTCTCAAACCAGTCCAGTGCCAAACGTGGCGCGACCGGCCTTGCTGGTGAGCGGCATTTTGTTGATCGCCGCAAATTTGCGTGCGCCTTTTACCGGCGTTGCGCCGTTGCTCGGAATGATTCGCGCGAACGCTGGCTTGACGACCACCGAAGCAGGCATGCTGATCACCCTGCCCTTGCTCGCCTTCGCGATAGTTTCGCCGTTCGCGGCACGCGTCGCTCGCGAATACGGGCTTGAACGTTCGTTGTTCGCGGCGCTGGTTTTGATCGGCGTGGGCATTGCCGTGCGTTCCACTGGAACCGTGTGGTGCTTGTACCTTGGCACGGCGGTCATCGGCGGAGGGATTGCCTTAGGCAACGTGCTGCTGCCGAGTTTGCTCAAGCGCGATTTCTCCGATAGAACCGCTACCCTCACCTCCGCTTACGCACTCACGATGGGCGTTGGCGCAGCGATCGCATCGGTCATCGCCATTCCGCTTGCGCGCGTTTTCAATTCGGATTGGCGGCTCGTCATTGGCGCGTTTATCGTGGTGCCAATCGTCACTGCGTTGATATGGCTTCCGCAACTCGGCAGCCGCACATCGCCCTCAAGAGACACGGCTACGCCTCCTCACGGCGGCGACGTGTGGCGCTCCGCACTCGCTTGGCAAGTGACGTTGTTCCTTGGGCTGAATTCGTTCGTCTATTACGTCGCTGTCAGCTGGCTTCCAGCCATTCTTCACGATGCCGGTTTTTCCGCCGATAAAGCCGGCTCATTGCACGGTGTTCTGCAACTTGCGACAGCCGTTCCCGGCCTGCTGTTATTGCCTATTGTGAGGAAGATGAAGGATCAGCGCATGATTGCGTTTTTAGCGTCCATCACTAGCGCGCTCGGTTTGCTTGGACTGCTTTTGGCACCATCGTTTGCAATGGTGTGGATTATTTTGTTTGGCCTTGGCGCAGGCGCGACGATCATTCTTGGCCTTTCTTTTGCAAGCTTGCGCGCAAGCAATTCGCATCAGGCCGCAGCGTTATCTGGAATGAGCCAATGTGTAGGGTATTTGCTTGCGGCCGCGGGTCCGCCGCTTGTCGGACGCTTGCACGACGCATCGGGAAACTGGAACGTGGCGCTAGCGATTTGCGTAGTGCTGTGTCTGGTCATGGCGTTGCTTGGACTTTTTGCCGGACGCGCGGTCCATATTTCAAGCGCGCCATTCCGTCGAACAACGGCTAAGGTAATCTAAGTGCAAATGCAAAAAGCGGCATCGCTGACTAAAGCCGATGCCGCCAGAATGCCGCTTGCGCACTTACGTTTAGATTGATGCCATACCGCCATCGACCGTGAGTTCGATGCCCGAGATATAGCTGCTATCGTCGGATGCAAGGAACAAAGCCGGCTTGGCGATTTCTTCCGAGAGACCAATACGGCCTAGCGGCACCTGCGAAGTAATCCCTGACTTGAAGCCTTCAATTTGCTCGTCGGTCAAGCCGGTCTTGCCGAAGATCGGTGTATCGATAGGACCCGGGCTGATCGCATTCACGCGGATCTTGCGTGCCTTCAGATCCGTCGTCAACGTACGTGCCAGCGAACGTACCGCAGCTTTAGTGGCCGAATAAACGCTGAACGCTTCCATGCCTTTAGACGATGCAATCGATGCGTTCAAGATGATCGATCCGCCGTCCGGCACCAGCGGAAGCAGCTTCTGCACCGTGAAGTAAGCGCCCTTCACATTGACGTTAAAGGTTTCATCGAATTGTGCTTCCGTGACCTGATCGATTGGAGCAAGCGAACCCAAACCGGCGTTCGCAAAAATCACATCCACGCGGCCGTATTTCGCTTTCACGTGGTCGTGCAGTTTGTCCAGATCCGAGAGCTTGGAGACATCGCCCAGCACGCCTTCTGCATTTGCACCGATGCTTTCCACTGCTGCATCGAGCTCCTTCTGGCGGCGTCCCGTGATGACGACCTTCGCACCTTCCTTAGCGAAGAGTTGCGCCGTTGCCAAACCCATTCCGCTGTTTCCGCCCGTGATTACGGCGACCTTTCCTAATAGCTTTGTCATGTCAGTCCTTACGCTTAAGTGTGTTGACCGAACCAGCCCGCTCCAGGCTTTGCTCGGTCGCTAAGGATTAGCTTTTCCCGCGACCTTTGACATTGGTTGCGCGGGGTTGAGGTGACTATAGGCGCGGTGAATCGCGGGAAATAGTAGGTGGCGACGAATACACTCATCGGCTCAAACGAATAATCAAAATGCTTTCTATATGGCGCCGAGGACTTAAGCGCGTAGTACGGTGAAATTCGATGATCACTTGGCGCAAAGCAAAAGCACGAAGCGCATGCTGCCTTATCATGTAATGCAACATGTAGTACGACAGTCACGTGCTTCTGCCGCAGGTTCGCGGCTTTCAAGGAAAGAATCGGAAATGAAAAAGCTCATCAACGATGTCTCCGCCGTCGTGCCCGAAATGCTGGATGGACTCGCTGCGTTCAATCCTGGTCTGTCGTTGTTGCAAGGCAGCACGATCATTGTGCGAGCCGATGCGGAAGCCGCCGCTGCGCGCGGCGAAGTCGCGCTGATATCCGGCGGCGGTTCGGGGCACGAACCTGCGCACGGCGGTTATGTGGGACCGGGAATGCTTAGCGCGGCGGTGGCCGGCGAAGTGTTTACATCGCCTTCCACCGACGCCGTGCTCGACGCCATTCGCGCCGTCGCCGGTCCTGCGGGCGTGTTGCTTATCGTGAAGAACTACACCGGCGATCGCTTCAATTTCGGACTTGCTGCGGAGATTGCGCGTGCTGAAGGCATCGCGGTCGAAATGGTGATCGTCGCCGATGACGTCGCGTTATCCGCAAGTGGCGAACATGCCGGCCGGCGCGGTTTAGCCGGCACCGTATTCGTTCACAAGATAGCGGGCGCGGCAGCGGCGGAAGGATTGCCGTTGAGCGAAGTCGCGCAAGCGGCGCGGGACGTGGCGGCATCGCTCGGCACCATGGGCGTGGCGCTCACGCCGTGCACCGTGCCCGCAGCAGGCAAGCCCGGCTTCACGCTCGCCGACGATGAAATTGAATGGGGCCTCGGCATTCACGGCGAACCCGGCGTAGAGCGCGGCGCGCTTGTTTCCGCCGATGCCATTGTCGAGCGCTTGCTTGCGAAGATCACAGACGACCTGAAGCTCAGGTCCGGCGATCGAGTTGCGTTGCTCGTAAACAATTTGGGCGGCACGCCATCGAGTGAGTTGAGCATCGTTGCCGGATCGGCGCTTCGGACCCTTGCTGCAAGGCATATAACCGTGGAACGCGCGTGGTCCGGCACCTTCCTGAGCGCGCTGGAAATGGCGGGTGTATCGCTTACGTTAATGCGAGTCGACGATCAACGGCTAGCCCGGCTCGATGCCACCGCAACCACGAGCGCATGGCCTGCGTTGAGCGGACGCGTTGCACTGGCGTCCGTCAAGCAGGCGCCCGCCGCGCCCGTGGTTGCGAGTGGCGCGCGGCTAGCGCGTGAGTCGGCGTTGAGACGGGTTATCGAAGCCGTGTGCGCTCGCCTGCTCGAAGCCGAACCCGAGTTGACCGAGATGGATCAGCGCGTGGGCGACGGCGATCTTGGCATCAGCATGTCGCGCGCGGCGCACAGCATCCTTAAGGAGGTCGATACGTATCCCGCCGAGACCGCGCCAGCCGACGTGCTGCGGACCATGTCGGCGACCATACGACGCGTTGTTGGCGGAACATCCGGGCCGCTGTATGCGGTGATGTTGTTGCGCGCGGCTGCGGCGTTGGATGAAGCGCATGAGCCCGATGCGAAAGCCTGGTCGAAGGCATTCACCGCCGCCGTTGCAGGCGTGATGGATTTGGGCGGCGCGCAACCAGGCAACCGGACGATGGTCGATGCGTTGCATCCTGCTGCGGCCGCGCTGGACGCAGCGCTTGATAAAGGCGCGAGTGTTATCGATGGATTGAAGGCATCCGTCAGTGCCGCCACGCAAGGCGCCGAAGCTACTGCACACATGCATCCACGGCTTGGACGATCGAGTTACGTCGGCGATCGAGCGTTAGGTTTCGCCGATCCTGGCGCGCATGCGGTTGCGCTTTGGCTTGGCGCTATCGAATCGACTTTGCGAGGTTGATCGATTTTTGGTTTCAATTAGCTTAGGTCTTGGCTTTATTTATTAATAACGGAGACGAAGAAAATGGATTTGAATTTGCGCGGGAAAGTGGCTGTGTTGACGGGCGCTAGCGTGGGTATCGGCCTCGCGGTGGCGGAGGCGTTCGCGGCGGAAGGAACGGACCTGTTGTTAGCAGCGCGCAATGAAGAACGGCTAACGGACGCTGCTGAGGGCATCGCCAAGAAGTTCGGCGTCAAGGCGGTAGGTGTTTCCTGCGATGTGGCGACTGCTGCGGGCGTGGATAAGCTGGTCGCCGCGGCCAGAGACAGTTTTGGTGGCGCGGATATTCTGTTCAATAACGCGGGCACGGGCAGCAACGAGACCATCATGGACGCGCCCGATGAAAAGTGGACCGCGTATTGGGACCTGCATGTGATGGCGGCGGTGCGTCTGGCACGCGGCCTGGTGCCGATGATGAAAGCGCGCGGCGGTGGCGCGATTCTGAACAACGCATCGATTTGCGCGAGCCAACCGCTTGGGTATGAGCCGATTTATAACGTGACGAAAGCGGCGCTGATGATGCTTTCGAAAAACATGGCGAACGAGTTTATTAAAGACAACATTCGCGTGAACACGATTAATCCGGGGCTTGTGCTGACGCCGGATTGGGTGAAAACCGCGAAGCAGTTGACGCAGGATTCGGGTGGGGATTGGGAGGGACATCTGCAGCAAGTTGCGGATGAGCATGCGCCTATTCGAAGGTTTGCATCGGCGGAGGAACTGGCGGGGTTTGTGGTGTTTCTTTGTTCGGAGAAGGCGAGTTATAGCGTGGGGTCTACTTATTTTGTCGATGGGGGGATGTTGCGGGGGGTTTGAGGACCTACCCCACTTCCTTGCATCTGATCATCAAACAGAGCAGCAACACAACCCAGCACTAATTGCGAAATCATCGTTGCCACAGGTTAGGACGGTGGAAGGATCGAAGACAATTCGAAAATGAGCGTACCGCACTCAGTTCGAGACGCTGAAATCGTCAACACGTTTCGTTACTTAATTGTACTAGCCTGCTGACTTGGCCACGCCTAGGTGCTCAAGCCCGATAAGAGTCTCCCATAACGCATCCGATTCCACACAATTTTTCAAAAACTCTGTATTAACCTCGTGCCTACGCGGATTCGTGAATTTTGTCGAAATTGGTGGGTTATCAATCAATGTCCAACGTATTTTTAGGCAATTCGTGAAAAAAATAGTCATGGCAACAAGTATTTGGTCTAGCCCCACCAAACTCTTGATGTCAGCTTCGATGATTCTATTTTTGGTGCTCGTTCCGTATTCTGGAACCCACGGTCGCTCGTAATTTTTTGACCTGCCTATAATTGTTATTTATTTTTTGAGTAAACTATGAATTTGGATACTGCTTGCATCCTCAGCGTTGAGCATTTAGCGACTCACGGTCCTAGCGATATTACAAAGGAAACTCTAGAGACGGTATTGATAAAGACGCACAAACATGACTTAATAGCTGAAGTGCGTTCGAAGGTTCGAAAGGGAAATATACTTGACATGGGTTTTAAGCCTATTCAGTACATTTTAACGCCTAAAAACCGTTATGTATTCGATTATCGAAAGGCCGCCATAATCGACCCACTTTGCTTAGCAAAGTACACATCCATTGTCCTACTGGCCGCCGAGCAGATTGAGGCAGCAAGAGTCCCCATTGCGGAGAAGATTGTATATTCCTCAAGGTTTGCTCCAAAGGACGGAGCACTCTTCGATAAAAATATTGGTTATGGAGACTGGCGTGAACGTGTCAAAGAGTTAGCAAACGATGACAGCTGCACCTACGTAGTTCAATGCGATATCGCAGCCTTCTACGACAGGATTAATATCCATCGAATTCAATCTACGTTGACTGACATCGGCGTAGATGGACAGATTGTAGAATCCATAAATAACCTGTTATTACTTTGGTCCAAAAAAGACAGCTATGGAATTCCAATCGGCAACACGGCAAGTAGAATTATTTCCGAGGCCGCTTTAATCGACGTTGATCGATATCTGATAGACGAAGGGGTACGGTTCGTACGTTATGTCGATGATTTTAGAATTTTTGCGCCAAACCTTGTCACTGCTCAGCGCTGGATGAACTTGCTGACGACACGGTTGTTTAGGGACGGTTTGATGTTGAATACAGGAAAGACAAAACTATATTTATCTTCGAAAAATGACGACGCGCTACTCGTACCTGCAGAAGACACCGCGGATTCCGTTATAAAAAAAGTTACCAAACTTACTGGTGGCTACAATCGCATTGCACGGACTTTCATTATGCCCGCCAGCGAAAAGTATGATGCTTTTATAGGAATTGATATAAATAACGAGATCCAATCGCTCAAAACTCAAGGAATTCCCGAATTTTCTGGAATTCAAAAATTAATAATTGCTTGCTTAGTTCAGCAACAATTTTCATTATTAGAAAAAGTAGCAATACTGTGCGGAGAATATCTATATTCGCTAGATTACTTCGTTGATATGCTTTTAAAAAATAGTGAGGTTATCCCGCAGGAAAACAGAACGGTAATTACGGAACACTACGCGAAAATGGTTTTATCGGATGGATTTGGGTCGTTAGAATGGCATCAGGCAACGTTAGCGAAGCTTCTGTCTAGTGACGGATTTTTCAAAAAAACGGCTCTTATTCACATAATAAAAACCCCAAACAAGGATAGCGTAACTTACCCTTCAATGATCGCCCTTGAAGGGTTAACAGGACATTTGACCCGGGAAGAATTCAGGACAATCCGAGAGTGGTTCGATCGGTGTGATGAATGGGAAAAGCGAAGAATAATTAGTGCTTCGGTTGCACTGCCAGGAGAGGAAAGAAAAGCTTGGGGCCGCGCAATTAAGCCCATGCTGCAGACGGACTTTTTAGCCACGAAAATGGCCGACGACCTTATACGCGGCCGAGCGTAATAGCAGACTAACTGTTCCGATGGATTGTCCAGCAACGTAGACCTGAAAACGACGATCTTTATGCATGGCAGACTTTTGTGTTCAAACCTCCGCGGGCTCCTTAAGGAGCCTTCTTTCTCTAACGCATTAAGGCCTGCGCAGGCTCAGATTTTACGGATGACAGCGTTAATTTTTCACGCACGTTGCTAGTTTGCACGGCGCATTCTCTTTAGACCGTAACTGGTCGATCAATTCGCGTGCTCGCAAAGCGGCAATCACGCGGTGCAGGAGCTTTAACGCGGCTAAGAAGGTCAGTACCGCAATAGTTCCGAGGACTGTGCGCTGTTGCTCTATTGCGTCAATAGTCACCGCCTCAAGCTTTCCATTAGCTAGGCCGTCGCAGATCGCTAACGTCTCCGCGTCAGTCATCTTGGATACGCTAGCACCTGGAAGTGTGCGCTTCATACAGGATTCGGAATTGATTTTCCAGCGTCCCCAAATGGCATCCACGCTGCTTCCGTTACTTGAAAACCATACCTCAGACACCTTCATTTTAAAAAGCGTCGTTTTGGCGGTGAATGTGGTTGTGAGTACGGTAAAGCAGATAATTGACACGAAGAAAACACCGAATTGCCTCCAAATTAGTTTTTTACTCGGGCATTGCAACGGTTCTTCTTTGGATGGGTCAATCCATTTGCGAGCGTGCATAAGGTCTATAGGACTGATTTGGTTTCGATCCATCCAAGCCAGTAGACGATGTAAATCATTGATAGACTGGGCTGGTACACCGTAAACCACGCGAAAGCGCGCCAAGTCGAGCTGCTCGTATGAAAACGATTTAAGTCTCACATCGCTAAAGTCTTTGTCTCCAATAAATGAACTCCACACTTTTTCTCGAATGATCTGTGTGGAATTTAAGCGAAAGATCGCGTAGCCAGCTACAGCAATAAGGCCAAGAATAGGGAGAAAGTATGTAACTAGCGGACCTATTCCCGCAACAAAAATAGCATTCAAAACACGTCACCAATATTAAGTATGAGGGCGCTTCGGCATACAATGTTCTTTGGGTCTTTGCGCGTATACAAGTTTTAAAAAAGTACCCAGCTATACCGCTGCTGTTAAGCCCAAACATTGTTAGCTAAAAATACAGCGGACCACAGCGTGCATTTTCCTTTTACCGGGTGCCGTCCACGGCGGTGATTGGACGGGTTACCGCACAAACGCGGCCCTTCGGTAACTATTGTGCATGGACGAAAGGTGGTATGACGAAGATCGTGCAGCTATTCGGGGCTTTTAACGGGCGCTAATCCGCAACCGTGTCATAAGTCCATCAGCCACTCAGAAATCCCGGTTAGACCATACACAACCTCTGCAGCAATACGCAATTTGGGCACGCACCATCAATCGCCAGAGCGAGCCCAAATCGCGAGATGCCTTCTAACCTCAACCCCTCACCGTCCCCAACGCCGCATTCAGCGTCTTACTAGGCCGCATCACCGCACCAAGCTTCTCGACATCGGGCCAGTAATACCCACCAATATCAGCCGCATTCCCCTGCACCGCGGCCAGCTCGGCAACGATCGTAGCCTCATCCTCAGTCAAACGCTTCGCCAACGGCGCAAACAACCCCGCCAACTCCGCATCATCCGTCTGCTCGGCCAGTTCCTGCGCCCAATACATAGCCAGATAAAACTGGCTACCGCGGTTATCCAGCTGCCCGGTCTTCGGCGACGGATTCTTGTTGTTCTCAAGCAGCAAACCAGTCGCGGCATCGAGCGTCTTCGCAAGAACCTTGGCCTTCGCGTTACCCGTCTTGATGCCCAGATCTTCAAGCGACACAGCCAGCGCCAAGAACTCACCCAGCGAATCCCAACGCAGATGGTTTTCCTCGACCAGCTGCTTCACATGCTTAGGCGCCGAACCACCCGCGCCCGTCTCATACATCCCGCCACCCGCCATCAGCGGAACAATGGAAAGCATCTTCGCGCTGGTGCCCAACTCCATGATCGGGAACAAGTCCGTCAAGTAATCGCGAAGAATATTGCCGGTCACCGAGATCGTATCGAGCCCGCGAATCACGCGCTCAAGCGTGTAACGCATCGCGCGAACCTGCGACATGATCTGAATATCCAGGCCGCTCGTATCGTGATCCTTCAAATACGTCTCGACCTTCTTGATCATCTCGGCTTCGTGCGGACGATACGGGTCCAGCCAGAAAATCGCCGGCATGCCAGAGTTACGCGCACGCGTCACAGCAAGCTTCACCCAGTCGCGAATCGGCGCGTCCTTCACCTGGCACATGCGCCAGATATCGCCCTCTTCCACGTTCTGCGTCAACAACACTTCGCCCGTAGCAATATCGACAATCCGCGCCTCGCCCGCTTCCGGCACTTCGAACGTCTTGTCGTGCGAACCGTATTCCTCAGCCTGCTGCGCCATCAAACCGACGTTCGGCACGGTGCCCATCGTGACCGGATCGAAGTTGCCGTTGGTCTTGCAGAAGTTGATGATCTCCTGATAGATACGCGCAAACGTGCTTTCCGGAATCACGGCCTTGGTGTCTTTCGGCCGGCCATCGGCGCCCCACATCTTTCCGCCAATGCGGATCATCGCGGGCATGGATGCATCCACGATGACGTCGTTCGGCGCGTGCAGATTGGAGATGCCCTTGGCGGAATCGACCATCGCGAGTTCCGGACGATGCTCATGGCAAGCATGCATGTCGCGGATGATTTCTTCGCGCTTGGAACTCGGCAGGCTTTCAATCTTGTCGTACAGATTGACGAGGCCGTTGTTGACGTTCACGCCGAGTTCTTCGAAGAGTTTGCCGTGCTTGGCGAACGCGTCCTTATAGAAGATCTTCACTGCGTGACCGAACACGATGGGGTGCGAGACCTTCATCATGGTGGCCTTCACGTGCAACGAAAGCATCACGCCGGTTTCACGCGCGTCTTCCATCTGCTCTTCATAGAAGTCGCACAGCGCTTTCTTGCTCATGAACATGCTGTCGATGATCTCGCCATCCAGCAGCGATACCTTCGGCTTGAGCACAATGGTCTTGCCGCTCTTGGTGACGAGTTCCATCTTGACGTCGCGCGCGTGGTCGATGGTCATGGATTTTTCGCCATGATAGAAATCGCCGTGCTTCATGTGTGCAACGTGCGTGCGCGAAGCCATGCTCCACTTGGCCATGCTGTGCGGGTTCTTGCGCGCGTAGTTCTTGACGGCGGCGGGCGCGCGGCGGTCGGAGTTGCCTTCGCGCAGCACGGGATTCACAGCGCTGCCGAGACACTTTGAGTAGCGCTGGCGAATAGCCTTTTCTGCGTCGGTCTTCGGGTCTTCGGGAAAGTCGGGGATCTTGTAGCCCTTGCCCTGCAGCTCCTTGATCGCGCCAATCAACTGATGTTGCGATGCGCTGATGTTCGGCAACTTGATGATGTTGGTTTCGGGCAGCAGCGTCAGGCGACCGAGTTCGGCGAGGTTGTCGGGTACGCGTTGTTCTTCGGTCAGGAACTCGGGGAACTCACCCAGGATACGGCCGGCGACCGAGATATCGCTCGTGGTGACGTTGATTCCTGCCGGCGCGGTGAACGTGCGGATGATCGGCAGAAAGGCGTTGGTCGCCAGCAGCGGAGCCTCGTCAGTCAGGGTGTAGATGATCGTGGGTTGTTGGGTGCTCATCGCTAATCCGAGAAAAGGGAAAGAGGTTGAAATGCCGCCGGCCGCGTCACAAACCGGCTTGAATGCTGTTAACTCATGAATTTTGCCTCATTTTTCTTTCGAAGGGATTTAACCGCCTGTTTCGGATCTGGATTCGGCCGGATTTCGGGCCTTGCGGCAAGTGAGACAGCCTTCAGCCCTTGGTGTTTCGGGATGTGGAATGCCCGTGAGCGTCTTTGGCACGCTGCTATAGGGTGAGTTGAACCCGTTCCGGTTCGTCCGGCTCGAACCAGTCTGGGTTGCGCTCGGCAACCGGTTTCAGGGAGGTCAGGATTTCCCGCAGGTGGGCACGCATGGCGTCCTCGGCGCCATCGGCGTCATGCGCCTTCAGTGCGCTCACAATCCGCGCGTGCTGCTTGATGATCAACTCCAGTGGCGACACATCCGGCAAGCTCAGGTATCGCACGCGATCCATCTGCGCCTTGATGTCCTGGATAGTGTCCCACGCGGCCACGCAGTCTATGGATTGCGCGATCAGGAAATGAAAGCGTTCGTCGAGCGCAAGAAACGCGGATGTGTCGTTGACCTTTGCCGCAACTTTCTGATCGCGCAGATTGCTGGCGAGATCTGCAAGTTGCGGGTCCGTGATCGCCACCGCCGCTTTGCGCGCGACAGCGGCCTCGATGGCTTCGCGAATGAACCTGCCTTCGCGGACTCGCCTCGGCGATATCCTCTTGACGAAGGTCCCCCGTTGGGGCAAAACCTGCAGCACGCCGGACTCGACAAGTTTGATGAAGGCCTCGCGAACCGGTTGCCGCGATACCTCGAACATCTCCGACACCTCGGTTTCGGACAGCGACGTGCCGGGCACAAGCAAGCCCGAGAAGATCGCTTCCCGCAACGCGCGAAAAATCTGCTTGCCTATAGGCTCGTGCGAATCCACCTGAAGCTGGCCGCGCAAATTGGGCAGCGCGATTCGCGGTTCGGATGCGCGGCCGCGCCCTGGGGAGGTTGCAAACGCCCCAATCAACGAAGACGCGGCACCTGCCTTATTGTTCACGCTATTTGCCGAAGGCGCGCCTTGTCGCCCGGAAACCGACAGGACCTTTTTTGTCACCATGACCCGCACCTGAACGAGGAAGTAAATAGACGACGAGCCAAGCAAAAACGCTCGGCTCGTCAACTACCATACTACCACGCGACTCTTACCGGATCAGCTCTCCCGGCATTGCCCGAACCTACAACGCAGCCACCCGCCGCGTACCGACGCCTCTACCACGCGGCTCGCGAATCCATATGAATGAGCACAGCGCGCCAAGTACCGCAACGGCGCCCGCGAGCACAAAAGCGCTGCCATACGCGCCGTTTGTTGCCTGCACGATAAATCCGGTCACCGCTGGCCCGATCACTCCGGCAAGATTCGCGAGCAAATGCACGAAGCCGCCAACACCACCAACGTTCTCGCGTCGAACCGTATCCTGGATCACGGCCCAATACACGGCGCCGGTGACGTACAGGAAGAAAATGGATACGGACATCAACGCAACGGCGCCCTGCATACTCTCAACGCGGCCTGCAAAACCCACGCATACGGCCGCCGCGCCAAGGCACACTGACAAGACCATACGACGCGCGAGCAAGGGCTTTCCGGTAAGCCGCAGAATCATGTCGGTGATAAAACCGCCCGCGGCGAGACCAATGCTTCCGAGTACCCACGGGATCACAGTCGCAATACTCATGTCATGCAGCGACATATGATGGGCTTCCATGAGGTAAGTCGGGAACCACGACAGGAAGAAAACAGCACGTAGTTATACGAGAAAAATGCGAACGCCGTCGCAAGAATGATCGGCTGCTTCAGGTAGAAACCCAGGCCGATTTTCTCGCCGGCGGGTGCGCTTTCCATCGATGATGCCTGTTGTTGTCCCTCGACAATCAACGCGAGTTCATCGGCCGAGACGCGCTTGTTTTCCTGCGGCGTTTCGGTAGTGGTCAGCGACCACAAAACGAGCCACAACAGTCCAAGCAACATGATTGCGACAAACGCCCAACGCCAGCCGAACCGTATTGCCAGATAACCCACCACCGGTCCGGCAAGCGCACCACCGAGCGGCGTGCCAGAACTGATCACGCCAATCGCACTCGCTACTTCGCGGCGCGGAAACCAGTTGTTGACCATCTTGCTGTTGGACGAACTGAACGGGCCTTCGCCCATGCCGAACAGCACACGAAGCACGATCAGCGACACCAGGCTGCTTGCCAACGCTGTCGCCCCGCAGAATATCGACCATATCCCCATTGACGCGCCGAACACCTTTTTGGCGCCGATCTTGTCGGACGCCACGCCGCCAATAAAATTGAATAGCGCATAGCCGATAAAAAAGCTGCTGAACACAATGCCCATTTGCGCGTGCGAAAAGTTCAGATCCTTTTGGATCAGCGGCGCGGCGATGGAAAGCGCGGCGCGATCGAGATAGTTGATCACACCCGCAAGAAACAGCAAGCCGACTACGAACCAGCGTTGGCTTTTGAACATGGACGACTCCTGATTTACGCCTCTTTGTAATCGGGCGTTTTGGCAATGCGTAGATGGGTGTCAGTCGAATTGCAAATGGACTTTCATCGACTGGTTTCGGTCGTGCGCGACTTCGAAAGCGCGGTTGGCTTCGGCAAGTGGAAAGACGTGCGTCATCAACGGGCTCAGGTCGATCTTGCCCGTGGCGATCTCTTCGGCGGCGACAGCATATTCGCCAGTGAAACGGAACGACCCTTGGTAGCGCAACTCTTTCGCCATCACCAGGTTGGCCGCAACTGGAGATTGCCCGGCGGGCAGATTTCCCACCTGGATTACCGTGCCGCCAGCGCGGACTGCGCGCAATGCGGTATCGAGTCCGGCGGGACTGCCCGATGCCTCGATCACGACATCGAATGTACCGCGCGATTGCGACCATGCATCGACTTGCGCCTGATCGGTTGCGAGCACGGTCTGATCCGCGCCGAGCGTCGCAGCCATCTGCAACGCCTTCTCGGCCAGATCCAGTGCTACCAGACGATGCGCGCCCGCGCGTCCCGCCACCGACAATAAAATGCAGCCAATCGGTCCGCATCCAACGACAAGCGCACGCGCGCCGACGAGCGATCCTGCATGCCTCAGCGCATGCAATGCAACAGCGAGAGGTTCGGCCATGGACGCCTGCGCGAAGCCGAGCGTGTCGGGCACTGGCACGCATTGGCGCGCGGCGACGGCAATGTACTGCCGGAACATGCCCTGCATATGCGGGAACGTCGATGCACTGCCCATGAAACGCATGTTGAGGCAATGATTTGTCATACCCATCACGCAGAACCGGCATTCGCCGCAGTTGAGTCCGGGGTTCACGGCGACACGCTGCCCAACGCGCAGACTCGTCACGCCCTCGCCCAGCGCGGCAATTTCGCCGGCAACTTCGTGACCTAGCACGAATGGCTCATGCACCGCGAAGTCGCCACTCTTGCCCTTGAAGTAATACGACAGATCCGACCCGCAAATGCCCCCAGCGCGCACGCGGATCTGGACTTGGCCGGGTTGGGGTTGAGGGGCATCGACTTCATCGATACGCAAGCGCTTCGGTTCGTGAAGGACGGCTGCAAGCATGAGAGGCTCCGATAATATTGATGTGCTGCGAGGACATTGAAAAAAGGAACGCGGCAATTTGCCCAGGCAATGCGGATCACCAGTTCCAGAGCGTGCCGTCTTCCAGCCGCGCAACGGGAAGGTACGCCGGGTCGTATCGATAGCGTGCGGCGAGTTCTTCGTTTATGTCCACGCCGTGACCGGGTGCATTGCCGGGATGCATCGTGCCGCGATCGAAGGTCCACGCATGTGGAAAAACATCGAGTGCTTCCGGCGGAAAACCCATGTATTCCTGCACGCCGAAGTTCGGCACCCACAAGTCGAAATGCAACGCGGCGCCCATGCAGACCGGCGACAGATCCGACGGTCCATGACAACCTGTGCGCACCTGATAAAGCGAAGCAAAATCCGCGATGCGTTTCAGGTGTGTGATGCCGCCCGCATGTGTAAGCGTCGCGCGAATATAGTCGATCAGCTGCTCTTCAATGAGCTGCTTGCAATCCCAGATGCTGTTGAACACTTCACCCACGGCGATGGGCGTCACGGTGTGCTCGCGGATCAGGCGAAAACCGGCTTGGTTCTCAGCGGGCGTGGGGTCTTCCATCCAGAAGAGCCGATACGGTTCAACCGATTTTCCGAGACGCGCGGCTTCAATGGGTGTGAGACGGTGATGCACATCGTGTAGCAGGTGGGTATTGAAGCCGAACTTGTCGCGCACGGCTTCAAAGAGTTTCGGCACGAAGTCGAGATACTTTTCCGATGACCACGTCTGCTCTTCCACTACACCTTTCGTTGCGGGCTCATACATGCCCGAGCCCTTCGATACTCCATAAACGGATCGCATATCCGGCACGCCGCACTGAATGCGGATAGCCTGGTAGCCCTGCTCCACATGGTCCGCATAACGGTCCAGCGCTTCGGGAATATCGCGGCCCGTTGCATGCCCGTACACCATCACGCTTTCCCGCGAAGCGCCGCCAAGCAACTTGTATAGCGGCAGGTTCGCAACCTTGCCGAGTATGTCCCACAGCGCCACATCCACCGCGGCAATGGCAGTCATGGTCACCGGCCCACGCCGCCAGTAAGCGCCCTTGTACAAAAGCTGCCACATATCTTCGATGCGACCCGGGTCCCGTCCGATCAGCATCGGGCAAACATGATCCTTCAGGTAGGACGCCACGGCCAGTTCGCGGCCATTCAACGTGGCGTCGCCAATGCCATAAATCCCTTCGTCCGTCACCACTTTCAGCGTGACGAAATTGCGGCCCGGACATGTAACGATGACATCGGCACGAACAATTTTCATGGAGCATTCCTAAAGGTTCTATGGTCAGAAATAATGCTACCATACAAGTAGACTTAAACGTCAATCAAGGGTTTTCCCGGCTTAGGGTCATCAAATGAATGCTAAATCAAGACTTTCCCGCGATGCGCTGGCATCGATCGAAGAGATTTATTTGCTTGGAAGTGGTTGGCGGGATGCATCCATAGGCATCGTGCATCTGGGTATTGGGAATTTTCATCGGGCACACGAAGCCGTCTATACCGAGGAAGCCATGCTTGCCGCCGGTGGCGATTGGGCAATATGCGGCGTGACTTTGCAGGGCGACGTCACCAAGCGCGAGGCGTTGATGGCGCAAGACGGTTTGTATAGCGTGGTGGAACGCGGGCCCGAAGGTGTGAAGACGAACGTCGTGCGCGCCTTGCGTGAAGTGCTTGCCATGCCGCACGATCGTATTCGACTGTCCGAATTGCTCGCCAATACCAATGTTCGCATCGTCTCGCTGACCGTGACGGAAAAGGGCTATTGCCGTGATCCGAGATCCGGAGAAGTAGACTTCGCTCACGCCGGCGTTGCGCATGATCTTCACCACTCCACCGAGCCAGACACCGTTCCCGGCATTCTGTTTGCAGCATTGCGCGCGCGACGCGACGCGGGCATAGCGCCGTTCACGGTGCTTTCGTGCGACAACCTCTCGCACAACGGCGCGGCGTTGCGCCAGGTCGTTTGCTCATATGCCCGCGCGCTCGACGCTGACCTCGCCGCATGGATCGAACACGAAGTGGCATTTCCATCCACGATGGTGGATCGCATTGTCCCCTCCACAACCGACGCGGATCGCGACGCCGCTTCTAGCGCATTAGGCTTGTACGACGCTGCGCCAGTCCCCTGCGAACCCTTCCGGCAATGGGTAATCGAGGACCGGTTTCCGGCAGGCCGCCCTGCTTGGGATCGTGTCGGCGTCCAGTTGGTGGATGACGTCATGCCGTTCGAGCTCGCCAAGTTGCGCATGCTGAACGCAACACATTCAACGCTTGCTTATCTTTCCATGCTTGCCGGTTTCAAGACAATCGACGAGGCCATTTCCTTCCCGCCCATGCGAACGCTGATTCATTCAATGATGACGCACGAGATCGCGCCCACGCTGACCGTTCCTGCCACGTTCGATCTGATGGCGTATCGCGATGCCTTGCTCGAACGCTATTCAAATCCGGCACTCAAGCATCGCTGCGCCCAAATCGCGATGGACGGAAGTCAGAAGATTCCGCCGCGCCTGCTGGGAACGATCTCAGCGCGATTGAAACGCGGCGAATCGATCGCGCGGCTCGCGCTTGGCGTAGCAGCGTGGTTCGTATTCTTGCGCGGCCGCGCTGACGACGGTTCCACGTTTCCGATCAGTGATCCGATGGCTGCAAGGCTCACGTCACTCACGAAAACCGCGGGGAATACGACCGAAGGACTCGTCGATGCAATGCTCGGATGTCGCGAAGTGTTCGACGCCGAGCTGGCCGCGAGTGCAAACTTGCGTCATGAGTTGATTGCAGCGGTCATGCAATTGAACAAGGGGGCAAGAGCCGCGATTGAACATGCGGCTTTGCAAGCATAAAAGCCGTTCAAGGCTGGCGACCCGCCTCGAACTCGCGCTATTTCACGTCGAACGAATAATCGCCGTGCGTTCTGTGGCCGTCATCGGCTACGGCTGCCCAGTGGACCGTGTAATGCCCGGCCGGCAGAACCGGCAGCGCGACGGTCGCGATTGCCGGTTGGCTGGCATCGACCGAAGACTTCGCGGTGTTGACCTGCTTGCCGGTGGCATCGGTGACGGTGAGCGTGGTGAACGCGGGTTCCAGCGGTCCGTCGAAGGTGATCTTCACTTGCGCCGGCGAAGCCACTGAAACGCCCGCTCCCGGCTCCTGGTTTTGCGGAAACACGTGCGCGAACGCGCTGGCGGCGTACAGGAACCCGAAGGCGAGCGCCATCGAATGTATGGGTTTCACGGTGGATCTCCTGGTCACTGGAACAACGGTTTGCCGATGGTTTTTGGCGCGACGTCATCGAAGAAAATATGCGCCTGCACCAGAATGCCCACGTGCGATCCGCTCGCCCGGTTGATCGGAATCTGCGCCTCCACGCCGAACTGTCCATACCGGTTGATCCAGATGAAACCCGGGTTCACCGTGCCCGTGGTCTGCCCCTGGCTGCGCGACAACGGCACTTCAACCAGCGGGACAATGTTCGCAAGCGGCTGCGGCAACCCGAGGTCACGCACGTGCTGCTGCAGGTACGGCAGGCTGTACTGGACCGTGAAGCCGTAGTTGAACGCGTTGGGCTGACCCGCGCCCGTGGTCAGCGCGGGACCCGCTTCCGCAGTGATGGCGATCGGGCGCAAGTACGCAAGCGAATCGGGGAGATCGCCCATGCCCTTGCCGGCAAAAATCGTCGGCGAGATGGTCGAGAAGTTGTCAGCTATCGCGCGGCTTCCGGTGCCGCCAATCTCGGCATCGAGTCCAACGGATGTCATGAACTCGTGCGCCTCGTTGACGTAAAGCAGGTATTTCACGCCGACATCGAGGTTGTCGAAACCGCGCGCCTTCGGGTTGTTCTGCATCACATAGGTCTCGCCAACCGATACCGCCAGCCGCGACGTGATGAGCTTGTCGTATTCGACATCGAAGGTATTGATGCTTTGATCGCCGTCGTCGCCGGGGACGCGTTGATGGCCGTACTGGAAATTGGCTTCATCGCCGACGCCGGGATCGTCCACCGACATGGTCGATGGAAACACGCGGTCGCCCGCAATCGCGTGTGCAAGTGCCGAAGATGGCGTCAGAAAGCAGGAGATGGCAGCGGTCGAAAAAATCGACGACGCAACAAGCGGCGCCGCGCCGCGCGTTATAAGGTTTCGCATGGATGATCCGTTTAGTCTGGTGACAGGTCGCGGTCATGCCGTCGCACGCCGTTTGTCGGGCGTATGACGCAGCTATGTACCGGTGAACTCAACTCAAGACAAAACGGGTGGTGCGCGAGGCTGGACGAACGTGTACGGCTCGGCGCGCACGACGCTTTCAAAGCGCGTGGCAACCTGGTGTTGCGTAAGCCGGACCGTGATTGCGAACAGCGCCTGCACGGTCGGCACGGCTGGCATGTGGACGAGCAAGTTGCAGTAACCGCAATCCTGGCCGTCGGACATCTGGGTGTGTTTATCGGCGTCCGGATTGTCGTCAGCCGGCGCGTCTTGCATGGACTGCATTGGGCAATGTTCGTCCTGCATGCCGTCGTTGGCGTTATTTGCCGCGAGGATATGAGAAGCCGTCGGCGCGAGCGTTGCCATAAGGATCGCAAGCAATCCCAGCAGGCTGCCAATCTTCCGATAGAAACGGCTCGACATGCTGCGCCCGGTTATCCGCGGATCAGTCTCTCGCGGATTATGACATGCGGCAATCGGTCATGGCTGCGGATGATCGCGTCGGAAAAGCACCCATTCGTCGATGACTGTTCCGTCGGGCAAGTGGCAGACGCTGGATTGATTGCCGGCCGTGTCCTTGCGCGTTTCGCGTTTTCCACCAAGGCTGACGCAATAGGTCGATGCAGGATTTGCCAAACCAACGGGCTTGGGTTTTTCCACGGGTTCAGAAGATGCGCATGCGCTCATGGCGGCCGTCAATACCATCATGGCTGCACCGTTGAATAGAGAAATGGACGGGAAATTCATCGCGATAAAACCAGGCTTGTTAAAGATGGCGGCGATTATAGTCGGCATGAAGCACACCATTACTTCCGATAAGAATCAAAGCCTTGCCGCGTGTTCCCAATAGATGTCCACAGCCTTGCAAACATTTTCTGTGGACAACTGGATCGCCACGTGAGCGTCCTGCAGGCAACCGGATCGCAGCTGAACGAGGACGCCACGTCACGCCCGGAATCCCATATAGGACAAATCCGATTTGACCGAATCCGTTGTTTCCGGCTCTGGCTGATGGACTGTTTCACCCTCTGGGGATCATCTGCCGTTATTTTGTGGCTCGTTAAAAAATAGCGATACAAACGAGACCAGATGAACAAGAATAATTATCGGCTAGTCTTCAGCCGGCTGAGAAACATGCTGGTGGCCGTCGAGGAAACCGCCACGGCCTCGGGTAAGGAAGCGGGACAGATTTCGGTGCGCAGCGGAAAATCACCGGGTGTGATTTTCACGCTCCGCCAAATTGCATTCGCTGCGCTTGTGTTACTTGGCGCGCTGCCCTCGTGGTCAGGCGCGCAGATCGTTCCCGGTGGTGCAAACGCGCCGGGCGTCATCTCGACGCAAAACGGATTACCGCAGGTCAACATCAACCGGCCATCGGGCGCGGGTGTCTCGATGAATACCTACGGTCAGTTCGATGTTCAAAAGAACGGCGCCATCCTGAATAACTCGCCGACCATCGTGCAGACGCAACAAGCCGGGATGATCAACGGCAATCCGAATTTCGGGCCGGGTCAGTCGGCGCGCGTGATCGTTAATCAGGTGAACAGCCGGTCGGCGAGTCATATCAATGGGCGTGTCGAGGTCGCGGGGCAACGTGCCGAAGTGGTCATTGCGAACGGCTCGGGCATCAGCGTGAACGGTGGCGGCTTCATCAATACGTCGCGCGCGATCCTGACTACCGGCACGCCGAACTTCGCAGCCGACGGCTCGCTCTCGGGCTTCAACGTGACCGGCGGCAACATCAGCATTCAGGGCGCGGGGCTGAATGCATCGGACATCGACCAGGTGGATCTGATCGCGCGTGCCGTGCAGGCGAACGCGGCGATCTATGCGAAGAACCTGAATGTCGTGACAGGTGCGAACAGCGTGAACCACGACACGCTCAATGCGACGTCGATAGCGGGCGACGGTCCTGCTCCGGGCGTGTCTATCGACGTGAGCAATCTCGGTGGCATGTATGCGAATCGCATCGTGCTGGTGGGAACGGAGAACGGCGTGGGGGTATCGAGTAAAGGCGTGCTCGCGGCGCAAGCAGGCGACCTGACGCTGACCACGCAGGGCAAGCTCGTACTTGCCGGACAGACCAATGCGAGTGGCAACATCAATGTATCCGCGCGCGATGGTTTCGACAATAGCGGCACGACCTACGCGCAGCAGAACGTCGTGGCGAACACGTCAGGCACGCTCACGAATAGCGGCGTGATGGCCGCACAGCAGAACACGACCTTAAATGCCGCCGATGTTGCCTCAACGGGCACGCTTGGCGCGGGCGTGAACAGCGACGGCACGATTGCTAATTCAGGCGACCTGTCGGTGCTTTCGAGCGGCACGCTTACGGCAACGGGGCGAAACGAAGGCGGCGGCAATACGAACATCGGCGGCGCGTCGGTCAATCTGGCGGGTAGCAATACGTCGGCGAACGGCACGCTGGCGATCGTGGCAAACAGCGGCGACATGAACGTTTCAGGCGCGAACACGACCGCTGGCGGCGCGCTCATCGCGAGCGCTGCGGGCACGCTTGTCAATGACAACGGCAAGATGTCGGGAACATCGGTTCAGGCGAGCGCAGCGAGCCTTTCGAACCGCAGCGGTCAGCTCGTCTCAGGCAGCACGCTGAACGTCTCGACGGCACGTGAGGTAGCGAATCAGGCTGGCACGTTGCAAGCAGCAGGCGCGCTGTCCGTCAATGCAGGATCGCTCGATAACACGGGTGGCCATATCGTTTCCCTCAACGGCGACGGGCTTAATATTGCCACGAGCGGTGCGCTGAACAATGGCGCGAGCGGCGTGATTGGCGCAAACGGTGCGTTGAATCTCAACGCAGGCACGCTCGCTAACCAGGGGCAACTCAGTGCTTTAACCAGCGCATGGGTGCGCGCGCAAAGCATCGATAACCGCGCAGGCACGATCACAGCGAGCGGCGCGCTCGATGTCGCATCGGCCAACGCGCTGAACAACCAGGGCGGCACGCTCTCAGGCTCAGCCACGACCATATCCGGTTCATCGATTGACAACACCAGCGGCAACATCGAAGGCGACGCGCTTAGCGTTTCGACTTCCGGCGATCTCATCAACCGCGGTGGCAAACTCACGCAATTTGGTGCAGCGGATCAGGCGGTTCAAGCGGGTGGCACGCTGGATAATACGGGCGGCACGCTGGCATCGAACGCCAGCAATCTGCGCATCAGCGGGCAAGCGGTCACGAACGACAAAGGCAGCATCCAGCACGCAGGCATCGGTGAATTTTCGCTGAACTCGACTGGCACGATGTCGAACGTCGCGGGCAACGTGGTGACCAACGGCGCGCTCACGGCACAGGCTGGCGGGTTGAACAATACGCAAGGCGCGATCCAGGCATCGCGGCGCGCCGATGTGAATGCGGCATCGCGTGATAATACGGCCGGACGTATTGTCTCGCTTAACGGCGATGGCTTGGGGCTTACGGTCGCGGGCGCGCTTACGAACGGCGTGGGTGGGACCATCGGCACGAACGGCGCGTTGGTTATCAGCGCGGACACGCTGTCGAATCAAGGGACGCTCACGGCGACAGGCGATGCATGGCTGCACGCACAGAGCATCGACAATCACGCGGGCGCGATCACGGCGGGCAGCGCACTCACGACAACAAGCGAAGGTGCGCTGAATAACGTAGGCGGCACGCTCTCAGGCGCGGCTACGACCGTATCAGGTTCATCGATTGACAATAGCGACGGCAACATTGAAGGCGATACGCTCGCCCTCTCGGCTTCGGGCAACGTCATCAATCGCGGTGGCAAGCTCACGCAGTTCGGGACAGCCGACCAGACGATTCAGGCCGGCGGCACGCTCGATAATACAGGCGGCACGCTTGCGTCGAACGCCAACAATATGCGTATCAGCGGACAAACCGTCGCGAACGATAAAGGCAACATTCAACATGCAGGCACCGGCACACTTTCGGTGAACTCGACAGGTGGGATATCCAACGTCGCGGGCAATGTGGTGACGAATGGTGCGCTCGCGGTTCGAGCCGCCAGTGGAATGAACAACGCTCAAGGCTCAATCCAGTCATCGCGGCGTGCTGATCTGAGCGCGGCATCGCTCGATAATACGGCTGGGCGTATTGCTTCGCTTAATGGCGATGGCTTAAGTGTTGCAATCGCTGATGCACTCACGAACGGTTCGGGCGGCACGATTGGCACGAACGGCGCGTTGGATGTCCGTGCAGGCGTGCTATCGAATCAAGGGAAGCTGACCGCTGCGGGCGATGCCACGGTGTACGCGCAAAGCATCGATAACCATGCGGGCGCAATCACGGCCGGTAACGCGCTCAATATTGCATCGGCCAACGCACTGAACAACCAGCACGGCACGCTATCAGGGTCTGCCACGACCGTCTCGGCGGCATCGATTGATAACACGAATGGCGATATCAACGGCGATGCGCTCGCAATTTCGGCCTCGGGCGATCTGGTTAATCGTGGCGGTGCGCTCACACAGTACGGCACGGCCGACCAGACGATTCAAGCCGGCGGCACGCTGGATAACACAAGCGGGACGCTGGCCACCAACGCATCGAATCTCGGCATTTCGGCGCAATCCATCGTCAACAATCGCGGCACGATCCAGCATGCAGGCACGGGTACGCTCGCCGTGAACGCGGCAAACGCAGTTTCGAACGTATCAGGCAACGTCCTGAGCAACGGCGCGCTTGCGATCCAGTCAACAGGCGCGATCGACAACCAGTGGGGCACGATGCAGGCCGCGCATCGCACCACGTTTAACGGCGCATCGCTCGATAACACCGGAGGACGGATCGTCTCGCTCAATGGCGATGGACTGAGCGTCACCATGTCGGGTGCGCTCGTGAATGGTACAGCCGGAACCCTCGGCACGAACGGCACGCTGGAGGTAAGCGCTGGGACGCTGTCCAATCAAGGAACGCTCACCGCTGCCGGCGATGCCTGGGTGCGCGCGCAAAGCATCGACAATCATGCAGGCTCGATCACGGCAGGCGGAGCGCTCACCGCAGCGAGCGCTGGTGCGCTGAACAATTCAAGCGGCACGCTCTCGGGTGCGGCGACCTCTATATCCGCCGCATCCGTTGACAACACCAACGGTGATATCAACGGCGATGCGCTGGTCCTTTCCGTGTCGGGCGATCTCACCAATGAGAACGGCGCGCTTACGCAATACGGCACCACCGATCAGACGATTCAAATCGGCGGCGCGCTGAATAACGCGAGCGGTACGATTGCGACCAATGCGTCGAACCTCAGCCTTTCCGCGCAATCGATCAGCAACGATCACGGCATGATCCAGCACGCGGGTGCGGGCGCACTTTCCGTAACTTCGGCTGGCGCCCTGTCGAACGTAGGCGGCAGCGCGCAGACCAATGGCGCGCTCACAGTCGCAAGCGCAAGCTTCGACAACACGTCCGGAACGCTGCTGGCCATGCAGGCTGCGCGCGTCGACGCGGCGTCGGGCATCGTCAATCGCGATGGTTCGCTCTACGGCGGCAACGGTCTTGCCGTAACAACGCAGGGCGGCATCGACAATACGCGTGGATCGGCTCAGACGTCGGGTGATCTGCTTATCGATGCAGGCGGCACGATTACGAACGAGCAAGGCACGATCAGCGCCAACGGTACGCACGGCACGGCAAACGTGAGTGCGGCGAGCATCGATAACTCAAGCGGCAAGCTCACTAACGCGGGAGACGGGGCGACGACCATCAGCGCGTCCGAGATCACAAACACCGGCGGCACGCTCGGCGGCAACGGCGACATGACGGTAAACGCGCAGACGCTTGAAAATGACGCGGGAGCGAATTTGGTTGCGGGCGGTGCGGCGAACTTGAACGTCACGCAGCGCGTGAACAACTCAGGCGGCACGCTCTTTGGCGCCACCGCGCTGAACCTGAACCAGGTGAACGCTGTCGTGATTAACGATCACGGCGCGATACTCGGCGGCCAGGATGTATCGGTGAAGGTCGCATCGATATCCAACACGGCTGGGGCGATCCGCGCGAACCGGGACATCGATGCAAGCGGCATGGTATTGGGCAACGGCGACATGATCGCGGGCCGCGATCTGTCGCTCGCGATCACGGGCGACTATACGAACGACGCCGCCAACAACCTGCATGCCGACGGCAACATGAGCGTGAGCGCAACAGGCACGCTCACCAACACGGGCACGTTGGCGGCGAACGGTGCATTGACGGCAAGCGGCGCGAACGTCGTGAACACAGCCGATGGCGAAATCAATTCGTCATCTACGACCATCAATGCATCGGACGCGATCACGAATGCTGGGCGCATTGAAGGCGATACGGTCACAACTCACAGCGCGAGCCTCGCCAACACCGGAGCAATCATCGGGAATGACGTGACGGCAAACGCGAATGACATTACCAATACTGGCGCGGCGGCGGTCATCGCAGGGGCGAACAGCGTTCACCTTTACGCATCGAATTCCATCACGAACGCCGATGGTGCGCTGATCTACAGTCTGGGCAACCTTGAGATCGCTAGGGACGGCACGCGTGATGCGTCCGGCATGCTCGCAAACCAGACCGGCACGCTTACGAACAGCGCGGCGACCATCGAGGCGGAAGGCGACATCGATATCGCCGCGCGCACGGTGAGCAACGTACGCACGGGTGTCGTGACCGAAGCCGGCACGCCGCAGGACGCGGGCACGGCCACGCTGACCTTGTGGACCGCAGGATTGTCCGCGGGCAGCATGGGCTACTACTACAGCACGCTCTACCCTGAATGGCGATGGAGCGATGGCGCAATCGGAACCGGGGTGATCGGACACCTGATGCATCCGATCACGATCAACGTACCCGCCTCGCAGCTGACGAACCTCGATTCGAATGCGCAGAGCTTCTCGCTTGCCGTGTCGCTCACAGATACTTACTCGGCATTCGTCGGAGGCGATACATCCACGCGCACGATCACGAACAATCCGGTGCAGTATTACCAGAGCCTCACCGACAATGGCAATGGTACGTACTCCATCACGTTCTGGCCGGACTTCGATCCGAACAAAAACATCCGTCCCGATCTGGTGCGGGTGAGCGAAGCCCTGGGCAGTGACAACCACGACTACGTGGAAATGAGCCAGACGACGCAGACCACGACAACGACTGACCAGCTCGTAAGCGCAGGCAACGCGGCGATCATCCAGGCACAGGGCGCGATTCGCATCAACGCGGACAGCGGCAGTATCGACAACACCTCTTCCACCATGGCCGCAGGCGGCGATCTGGTGCGCCGTGCAACCAATGGCAGCGTGAACGACACGGGCACTGTGTTGCAGCAAACGCGCATCGACACCGCCATGTCCGATTGGTACTGGCATCAAAAGACCGGCGGCAGCAACGATTACAAAACCGATGTGCCGGACGGCATCTCGCAGACAACAACAACAGTCGATGCCCTGCCTGCCATCGCAACGTCGAACCAGACGGTGCAGACCGATGCACAGACGATCAGCATCAACTCGGTGAACCGCCAGGGGCAGACCGTGAATGGTTCGGGCGTGACCGGTGGCAGCGCGGACGGCACGCAGCTTGGCACCATTGCTGGGCAGAGCAGCAGTACAGCTGTGAGCGGTACGCAGACTGAAGCCGTTAGCGGCCAGAGCAGTAGCCAAGGCGTGAGCGGCTCGCAAACTGATCGCGTGAGTGGTCAGGGCGGCCAAGGCGGCAGCGTGAGTGGCGCGCAGGCGTCTGGCGTGAGCGGCCAAAGCAGCAACCCGCAAACGGTTGGCAGCGCGACGGGCGGCATCCCGAATCTGAAGCTTCCAGTAAGTGGTCTCTACACGTACAACACTGCACCGGATGCCACGTACCTGATCGTGACCGATCCGCGCTTCACGCAGTATTCGAGCTTCATCAGCAGCGACTACATGCTAGGTCAGCTGGGCCTCGATCCATCGAAGACGGAGAAGCGTTTGGGCGATGGCATGTATGAACAAACACTCATCCGTAACCAGGTCACACAACTGACCGGTCGCACATTCCTCACGGGCTACACCAGCAATCTGGACGAATACACGGCGCTCATGAATAGCGGCGTTGCGTATGCGAAAGAGTTCGGCCTTCAGCCGGGGCTCGCACTTAGTCCCATGCAAATGCAGCAGCTCACGACCGATATGGTATGGCTCGTGTCGCAGGATGTGACGCTGCCGGACGGCTCGCACCGGACGGTGCTGGTACCCCAGGTTTATCTCGCACAGTCGAGCACGGTCGACCTCACCCACAGCGGCGCACTCGTTGCGGGTAATGCGGTGAACCTGAACGCAAGCGGCGACGTGGCCAATAGCGGGCACGTCACGAGCAATCTGGCGACGACGATCATCGGCAACAACGTCGTGAATAGCGGCGTGATTGGCAGTAGCGGGATGACGGCGGTCGTCGCGGTTCAGGACGTGAGGAACACGAGCGGTCGCATTGGCGGCGGCGATGTCATCGTGCAGGCCGGTCGCGATGTCATCAACGAAACGCAGAGCTATGGCGTATCGAAAGACTTCAGCTCGAATTCGCTCACCGGTCGCGTGACGAACACGGGTGTGGATGCCATCGGCACGATTTCGGCGACGGGTAACGCTGTCGTGATCGCGGGGCGCGACGTGAGTCTGAACGGCGCGCTGATCCAGACCGGCGGCAATGCGGCCATCGCGGCCGGACGCGATCTGACTCTCGGCACGACCGCGCTCGTCGCCACGCGAGATGTGCAAACACATGACGCGCTCAACGGCAGCCACGACGCGATCACGCAGAACCTGGGCAGCGCGATCGTTGCAGGCGGCAGTCTCGCCACGGTGTCGGGCCGCGATACCACGCTTACGAGTGCGACCGTGAGCGCCAACGCCGACGCGACGCTGATCGCAGGCGGCAACCTGTTGGTCACAGCGACCAAGGACACGCAAACGCACAACGAGCAGTCGATGGGCGGCGAGCAGGCGCAACACGCCAATTCGAGCTACGACGAAACGGTACGGGGTTCGAACGTTAGCGCAGGCGGTAATGTCACGCTTGCAGCGGGTCAGAACGGCAGCGGCAATCTCACTGTGCTTGGCGCGACGGTCGCCACCGATGCAGCCGGCGGTGGTGTCACACTGATCTCCACGGGCGATATAACCATCGGTAGCGTGAACGAAACCCACGATGCGCAGAACTGGTCGCATAACGCGCACTCCGGGTTCCTGTCGAAAGAAACGGTCAACGACTCAGCGAGTTCGCACCAGGTTATTGCAACCGGCTCGACCGTATCGGGCGATACCGTCACGGGCGCCTCCGGTCACGACATCACGATTAGCGGTTCGACGGTCGCGGCCACGCACGATGTGACGCTTGCTGCAGCCAACAACCTCACGATCAACACCACGCAGGACACGAGCGAGAGCAGCACATTCCACGAGCAGAAGAAGTCCGGCTTCGGCGCGTTGAGCGGCGGCGGCATGACGGTGAGCTACGGCAACAGTGACCAGAAAGACGCGGCGCACGATTCATCGGTGACGAACAACGCGAGTCTCATCGGCAGCACGCATGGCAGCGTGAACCTCGCGGCAGGCAACGACCTGCATGTCACCGGCAGCGATCTGATCGCCGCGCAAAACATCACGGGCACGGGTGCGAACGTGATTATCGATGCAGCGACAGGTACNACCAGAAAGACGCGGCGCACGATTCATCGGTGACGAACAACGCGAGTCTCATCGGCAGCACGCATGGCAGCGTGAACCTCGCGGCAGGCAACGACCTGCATGTCACCGGCAGCGATCTGATCGCCGCGCAAAACATCATGGGTACGGGTGCGAACGTGATTATCGATGCAGCGACAGGTACCACGCACCACGACGAGACGCACGAGCGCAAGCAAAGCGGTTTCACGGCGGGACTTGCGGGCAGCGTGGGCGATGCGTTGAACAACGCGGTATCGCAATCCGAGGGCGTGAGTCGCAACGCGGGCAGTGGCGACAGTCGTGCCGCGGCGCTGCATGGCATCGCGGCGGCGAGCGANACGACCTGCATGTCACCGGCAGCGATCTGATCGCCGCGCAAAACATCACGGGCACGGGTGCGAACGTGATTATCGATGCAGCGACAGGTACCACGCACCACGACGAGACGCACGAGCGCAAGCAAAGCGGTTTCACGGCGGGACTTGCGGGCAGCGTGGGCGACGCGTTGAACAACGCGGTATCGCAATCCGAGGGCGTGAGTCGCAACGCGGGCAGTGGCGACAGTCGTGCCGCGGCGCTGCATGGCATCGCGGCGGCGAGCGAYGCGTACACAGTCGGYAGCGCTGCTGCGGGTGCGGCGACGGGCAAAGGTGTGCCGGACATCGGCGTGCAGGTGTCGTTCGGCTCGGCTAAAAGCAGCAGCGGCGTGAGCGAAGACCAGACGTTGAACAGCGGCGCGAACGTGCAGGCCGGTGGCACGGCGGCGTTCGTCGCAACCGGCAATGGCACGCCGGGATCGGGTAACTTGACCATAGCCGGCTCGAACGTCAGCGCGAATGATGTGATCCTGGCGGCGAAAGACACGCTCAATATCGTCAACACGACGGACACCGACTGGACGCGCAGCTCGAACAGTTCCAATAGCGCGAGCGTGGGGGTATCGGTGACGACCATGGGTGGCGCTGGCATCTCGGCATCGATGCAAAACGCCCACGGCGATGCGAACAGCGACGCGGCGATGCAGAATGCCTCGCATGTGAGCGGTGCGAATAGCGTTACCGTGGTGTCTGGCGGGGATACGAATATCATCGGCTCGCAGGTCAATGGCCGGCAGATTACGGCTGACGTGGGTGGGGATCTGAGCATCGCAAGCGTTCAGGATCTGACCACGAGTGCGGCGCATCAGAGCAGCGCGGGTGGCGGCATCGGGATCAATCAGCATGGCGGCGGTGCGAGCTTCAGCACGCAGAACGGCCATGGAGACGCGAACTACGTGGGCGTGAATGAACAGGCCGGACTTTATGCGGGCGATGGTGGCTTCGACATTACCGTGCATGGCAATACGGACTTGAAGGGTGCGGTGATCGCAAGCGATGCCACGCCGGATAAGAACACCCTGACGACGGGCACCCTCTCCTTCTCGGATATCGCAAACAGCTCGAGCTACGATGCAAANGCGGTGATCGCAAGCGATGCCACGCCGGATAAGAACACCCTGACGACGGGCACCCTCTCCTTCTCGGATATCGCAAACAGCTCGAGCTACGATGCAAAAAGCAGCGGCTTCGCAGCGGGCGGATCGCTCGGGTTGCCGGACAAGGCGGTGGGACCGTCGTCGGTGCCGAACTCGGGCGGGATTACGCCGTCTCTTAGCCAGCATGACAGCGGCAGTGACAGCGCGAGCACACGCAGCGCTGTGAGCGCGGGCACGATCAACGTCACGGACTCGGCGAACCAGACGCAGGATGTGGCGAGTTTGAGCCGCGACACATCGAACACGAACGGCATGGTCGCGAAAACACCGGACGTGAATGCATTGCTGGACAAGCAAGCTGACATGATGAACGCGGCACAAGCGGCCGGTCAGGCGGTGGCGCAGCGCATTGGTGATTATGCGCAGTCGAAGTACAAAGAGGCCGAAGCCAATCACGACCAGGCGGGTATGGACGCGTGGCGTGACGGCGGCAGTTCCAGAGCAGAAATGCAGGCTGCGGGGGCAGCCGTGGTGGCGGGTCTGGGCGGCGGAGCAGGAACGGCGGTAGCGGGCGCAGTGGGTGCGGGCGCGGTGTCGCTCGCGGCCGGTAAGTTAAACGCCCTGAGTGACGCGATAGCGGGCGCGAGTCCTACCGGAAACGCCGAGGTGGACAAGGCGCTGGGTAACATCGTCGCGAACGCGGTGGCTACCGGCGCAGGATATGTTGCCGGAAACGCTGGCGCGTTCGAAGCGGGCAATGTGGACTTGTACAATCGATCATTGCATGAGGACAGCAAGGCTAAAGAGCAGAGTTTGGCGAAGCGATTGGCCGATGCGAGCGCAGGAAAATACACTTCAGAGCAGATCGAAGCTCAGATGGCACAAATGAACCTGACGGTGAATGGTCAGACTGAATCGGGCGGTGTGCGTGTGGCGAGCGGAGCGCAGCCGCAGGATGGTACAGATTGGCAGTCATACGGCGTAAACCAGGCTGGACAGCAAGTCTGGGCTCAGAGACTTGGGCTTGGTGATCCTGATTTGCAGTCGTATATCGTGAACGGTGCGCAGGGTAGCGGCCTGTCGTATCAAGCTACAACGACAGGTTTCAATCCGGGGCTGGTGAGAGCGCCGGACTTCGTGAACTTCCAGGTTGACTACTTCGTGGGTAGTGCGTGGGGGACGTTCACGCGGGATGGAAATTCGTTCTTCGGCGGCGGATTGAATCTAGGCGTACCCAATGCTGTTGGCGCTGGCGTTGGCGTTTCCGCTGGGTACCTCAATACGGCCGAAGTAAGGCCTGGACAAACTAATGACTTCGCTGGTGGATATGCAGGGGGAGGAGCAGCGCTATACAGTGGCTTCGGCGGCGGCGTCATGGTGTCGCCAGGCAATGGGACTGCTACGGTTATAGGGATCGGAGCTGGCGTGAACGTTGGTAAGACTGATAACCCCGTCTCTGTTGGCTGGGGTTTCTCCGTGGATCAAGGAAAAACAGGGATCAGATGGTAATCATGGGACCTTCAATAACTTCAACGCCCAAGACACGAAGGCAGAAAATTATCTGGTGGTGTTGTTTCACCGCGATAATGGGTTTTATTGTGTACGTTGTACTCAAAAACATCTTCGCTTAAAACAACGAACGCGGCCGTGGTCGGGTTTGTTGTTTGCGGAAAAGACCGTTTGCAAATGGTTGTTGGGCCTAGGGAAAAATGCTCTTGCCAACGGCGGGTATATCGGATACGTACCATTTGAATGGTGCACTGATGGTCGCCACCGATGCAAGCGGCGGTGGTGTCACACTGATCTCCACAGGCGATATAACCATCGGCAGCGTGAACGAAACGCACGATGCGCAGAACTGGTCGCATAACGCGCACTCCGGGTTCCTGTCGAAAGAAACGGTCAACGACTCAGCCAGTTCGCACCACGTTATTGCAGCCGGCTCGACCGTATCGGGCGACACCGTCACGGGCGCCTCCGGTCACGACATCACGATTAGCGGTTCGACGGTCGCGGCCACGCACGATGTGACGCTTGCCGCAGCCAATAACCTCACAATCAACACCACGCAGGACACGAGCGAGAGCAGCACATTCCACGAGCACAAGAAGTCGGGCTTCGGCGCGTTGAGCGGCGGCGGCATGACGGTGAGCTACGCCAACAGTAACCAGAAAGACGCGGCGCACGATTCATCGGTGACGAACAACGCGAGTCTCATCGGCAGCACGCATGGCAGCGTGAACCTCGCGGCAGGCAACGACCTGCNGTTGAACAACGCGGTATCGCAATCCGAGGGCGTGAGTCGCAACGCGGGCAGTGGCGACAGTCGTGCCGCGGCGCTGCATGGCATCGCGGCGGCGAGCGATGCGTACACAGTCGGCAGCGCTGCTGCGGGTGCGGCGACGGGCAAAGGTGTGCCGGACATCGGCGTGCAGGTGTCGTTCGGCTCGGCTAAAAGCAGCAGCGGCGCGAGCGAAGACCAGACGTTGAACAGCGGCTCAAATGTGCAGGCCGGTGGCGCGGCGGCATTCGTGGCAACCGGCAATGGCACGCCGGGATCGGGCAACTTGACCATAGCCGGCTCGAACGTCAGCGCGAATGATGTGATCCTGGCGGCGAAGGACACACTCAATATCGTCAACACGACGGACACCGACTGGACGCGCAGCTCGAACAGTTCCAATCGCGCGAGCGTGGGGGTATCGGTGACGACCATGGGTGGCGCGGGCATCTCGGCATCGATGCAAAACGCCCACGGCGATGCGAACAGCGACGCGGCGATGCAAAATGCCTCGCATGTGAGCGGCGCGAATAGCGTTACCGTGGTGTCTGGCGGGGATACGAATATCATCGGCTCGCAGGTCAATGGCCGGCAGATTACGGCTGATGTGGGTGGGGATCTGAGCATCGCAAGCGTTCAGGATCTGACCACGAGTGCGGCGCATCAGAGCAGCGCGGGTGGCGGTATCGGGATCCGTAACGGTGGCGCTGGTGCGAGCTTTAGCGACAGCCACGGTAAGGCTAGCGGCGAGTATGCAGGGATCAATGAACAAGCCGGAATTCACGCAGGCGCTGGTGGCTTCGACATTACCGTGAAGGGCAATACCGATCTGAAAGGGGCGGTGATCGCAAGCGATGCCACGCCGGATAAGAACACCCTGACGACGGGCACCCTCTCCTTCTCGGATATCGCAAACAGCTCGAGCTACGATGCAAAANGCGGTGATCGCAAGCGATGCCACGCCGGATAAGAACACCCTGACGACGGGCACCCTCTCCTTCTCGGATATCGCAAACAGCTCGAGCTACGATGCAAAAAGCAGCGGCTTCTCAGCGGGCGGATCGCTCGGGTTGCCGGACAAGTCGGTGGGACCTTCTTCGGTGCCGAACTCGGGCGGGATTACGCCGTCTCTTAGCCAGCAGGACAGCGGCAATGACAGCGCGAGCACACGCAGCGCTGTGAGCGCAGGCACGATCAACGTCACGGACTCGGCTGACCAGACGCAGGATGTAGCCAGCCTGAACCGCGACACATCCAACACGAACGGTGCGGTCGCGAAAACGCCGGACGTGAATGCATTGCTGGACAAGCAAGCGGACATGATGAACGCGGCACAAGCGGCCGGTCAGGCGGTGGCGCAGCGCATTGGTGATTATGCGCAGTCGAAGTACAAGGAGGCCGAAGCCAATCACGATCAGGCGGGTATGGATGCGTGGCGTGACGGCGGCCCGGCGCGCGCTGAAATGCAGGCAGCGGGTGCTGCGCTCGTGGGTGGGTTAGGCGGAGGCATGACGAGCGCGGCAGGTTCGGCGGCAGGAGCTGGCCTTGCATCAATATCTGCGGGCAAGCTTAACGAACTGAGCGATTCAATCGCAAGTTCCAGTCCAACCGGTAATGCGGATATGGATCGAACGCTCGGTAACATCGTGGCCAACGTCATTGCCACGGGTGCTGGCGCGGCAGTGGGGGGCGATGCAGGAGCCACCACGGCGGCTAATGTCGATCGCTACAATAGACAACTCCACCCGGATGAATATGCGACGGCGAAAAAGGATGCAAAGATTGTCGCGCAGCAACTCGGCATCAGCGAGCAAGAGGCTGAAGGCCGGATCGTTGCTGAAATACTGCGCAACTCGGATCAACAGACGTCCCAAGATTCCGGAGGCAAAAAAGACTATGAAGTACGCAGCATAGTTGGTTGCCAGAATCTGAACTGCGACGGCTACAAGAACGATCCGAACTATGCCGATCACAGTTATAACGGCCAGTACATCGCGAGCAATCAAAGTACAAATAACGCTGGACAACAACAACTCAACGCGGGGATGACTGATGCTGAAATGCGTCAACAAAATCTCGCATACGAGCGCACGGGGAAAGCGGCAATTGCGCTAACCGCATGTCTTGTATCGGGAGGAACTGCCTGCAAAGCAGCTGCGACCGAATTAGGAATCACCACGTTGACGAACTATGCAACGGGCAAACCTGTAACTACGGCGGAGGTGATCGGCGGTTTCGTTGGGGGAGGCATTGGTGGAATCTATGGTGCCAACTTGACGGCGTGGATGGGGGAAGCTGGTGGATTAGTAGAAAAAACGGTGCTCGGTATAACCAAATTCGCTCCGACGTATGCTGGAAAGCAGGCGGGAATTCCGCTTGGCAACGCTACAAATCTAGGCGGATCGGTTGATCCACTCCTAGATCCAGCAACGAACTCGTGGTGGGGATTGAAGAATACGGTGGACAACTTGAAGAGCAAAGACTAATGAACCTCGGAACCGGTGTGCTGCTCATTACTCTGGCGTCTATGCTCTTAACATGGCTTATGTTTGGAGTAGGCATTGATAATTCTAGAAAAAAGCAGATTATCTATTGGTTAAAGTCGACAGTGTTCTTGTGGGCAGCATTAGTCCTGTGGGCTTTGTACAAAGAGCCGGAGATCAGCTTTGTGATAGTAGGAGGGGTTAGCCTGGTGTTCTCCGCACTGGCCAACCTTCTACGTTCAGGGTGGGTCTTCATGCTTCCCTAATGCATGGCAGGCAGCGTCGTGATGATCAACTTCCTTTATTCAACGTGAACACAGACGCGGCTATCGGGTTTGAATCCGACTTGCTCAATCCAGCGAACCATAAGCAGGATCGGTTTAACCGGCAGTTACATGAGGACAACCAGGCGAAGGAAAAGACGCTTGCCAAACAGATTGCCGACAAGAGCGGCGGCATGTACACGCAAGCACAGGTTGAAGATCAGATGCGCATCACGGGCGGTCTGTTTGGTGATTCGCGTGAATCAGGTGCACCTTCAACGTTGATTGGCCAAACACCAAGCGATTCAGGCGCGCAGTGGATATCGGGCGGTAAAACGGAAGACGGAAAAACGATTCTGACGCAGATCACGGCGCAGCCCGATCAAGCGTTGCAGAGTTACATTCTGGCGAATGCCGGATCCATGCCTGGCGGGGATGTGCCGAATATCGTTTATGACCAAATTGGAAAGAAAGGCTTCAGCGTGGACGTAACGGGACCGTTCACCAAGTTCGATCAGTCCGACGTGGATTATGTGCGCAACACGACTGCCGATGCTTCAGCAATGATCTCTACAAATGCTGGTCGATTTAGTGCGGCGACTGCTACTGCGGCGGCTACACCTTCACCTTACTCCGCAGGATTTGCTGCTGCGGCTTACGGTGCGACAGTTGTTATTGGAGTCGGAGCAGACGTGTTGGCCCAGATGGTCAAACCTAATGTGGGGCAGTACGCCATATCAGGTGTTACGGGACTGATCGCAGGGAATGTGTCAGATCGCTTTCCAATGCTGAGCCCAGCGGTAAACGAAACTGCTATTACCTTCAATAACAGTGGATCCGCTCAGAAAGCGCAAGATTCTTTAAATAACTATTGGAGTCAGTTCGTTAACTATTGGAGCGGGAAACGATGAAATTCCAAATCGTCGAAGACGGCAACTTCACAAGATGGGCACGAACGAGCTTACTTGTGATTGGCCTCTTGATAATGGTTCTCTCTTATAAATTTGTGCCGCCAGCGCCGTTTGGAGGGTTCTTGTTGCTTCTCGGACTGGGGATTACTGCTGTTGGGGGGTATGCAAGTAGGGCACACCTACTTCACATTAAGCCCTTTGGCAACGGCTACAAGAAAGCTCGCAAGAGCTACGAAGTGAAGGACGGCGATCAAGACGAGTCACAGTAACAACGAACCCAGCCAAGGCCGGGGTTTGTTGTTTGTGGTGCGTGTTTCAAGCGGGTAATGTGGACTTGTACAATCGGACGGGGTGCTTCTTCCAGCTATCGGCGTGAATTCCAACGGCATCGGGCATTGCTGGCGAGCGCCCCGCTCCGCACTGTTTGCTGTCGAACTAAATGCCGTCACCCCCCCGGCATCAAATTACTTCGTCATGCGATGTTAATGAGATGGGCGAACGTGAACTTCTGGCAAACTCGCGCCCCAAGTACAAAATCGCGTCGGGAAAAATTCGCGGGATCAAATCCGTGTCAGACGAAATCCGTTTGCAAGTGCTTATTGCAAACGGGGAAACGCCATTCGCCAACGGTGGGTGTGTCGGATGCGTGCGACCGGACACAGCAACAACACCGAAATGTAACTCCCAGGCTCCTGAGAAAGCACACCATGAAAATTCGAAAAAGGCTGGCGGCGCTGCCGCTTACGGCTCTCGTATCGCTTGCATCGAACGCGCAGCACGCGCCCACGCCCGCCGATGAAGCCGCGGCCGCCCGTGCCAACGCCGAGCAAAACCAGCAGATTCAACAGCAACGCGACGCACAGCAGCGCGACGCCACCGTGCAAGCGCCAGCAGTACGCTCGGCCCTCCCGATGTTCGAAGGATTCCCGCCTCTGCCAAAGGAAGCACCGTGCTTTCGCATCGAAACGTTCGCGCTCGATGTCCCGACAACTTTGCCCGATACCATACGCAGCAAAGGAGCCTCAGCCCTGTCACTGGACCCGTTCGCTTTCGCCCGCGAATGGCTCGATCACTACAAGGGCCGATGCATTGGCAAGGCGGGTATCGACGTCATGGCGAAGGCGTTGCAACGGACAATCCTTGCGCGCGGCTACGTGACCACGCGTGTCCTGCTGCCTGAGCAGGACCTCTCAAAAGGCACGCTTGCATTCGCTCTCGTTCCCGGTGTCGTGCGACAGATCCGCTTCGCCGACCCCGACACACGCGGCACTTTGATCTCAGCCTTCCCAGCCCGTGACGGCGATCTACTGGACCTTCGCGACCTCGAACAAGGTCTGGAGCAAATGAAGCGCGTTACATCGCAGGACGTGGATATGAAGATCGAGCCAACCGGTAATCCTGGCGAGAGCGATGTCGTCGTGACCGTGAAGCGTTCAAAGCCATTGAGCTTCGTCGCGTCCGTCGATAACTCGGGCACCGACGCGACCGGCAAATGGCAAGGCAACGTGAGCCTTGGCATCGACAACCCGCTCGGCCTGAACGACGTCTTCACGCTCGGCGCGAACCAGGATTTATCGTTCGGCAACAAGTCGCTCGGTTCGCATGGTTTCAATGGTTCGTACTCCGTTCCATGGGGTTACTGGCTCGCAACGCTATCCGGCAACACCAACACCTATTATCAGCAGATTGCGGGGGTGAACCAGACGTTTGTGTCGAGCGGAAATTCGCAAACGGCAACACTCAGACTGGCGCGCGTGCTCAGCCGCAGCCAAACAGATGTGTTCGGCGTGGAGTTTCAGTTATCGAAGCGTTTCGGTCAAAGTTTCATCGACGACACCGACATCCCGCAGCAACGCCGAAACAATACGTTCATTGAAGCTGGGCTGACCGACCGCCATTACTTTGGCGCATCGCAGTTCGATGGAACTCTCGCATACCGTCAGGGAATCGGCGGACTCGGCGCGACAGATGATCCAACACCAAGCGGTCCGACATACCGCTTTCACATGGCCGTGCTCGACGGCAACCTGTCCGTGCCCTTCGCCGTGGCTAAACAAATGTTCCGTTACGTCACGACGCTACATGCGCAGTTCACCAATGACACGCTGTTCTACCTCGATGATCTGAGCATCGGCAGTCGTTACACGGTGCGCGGTTTCGACGGCGAAACGATGCTCGCGGCAGAACGGGGCTTCTTCTGGCGCAACGAACTTCAATGGCCGATATTCCAGACGGGGCAGGCGCTCTATGCCGGGATCGATTACGGGCGCGTGTTCGGGCCTAACACGGCGTTCCTGCCCGGGACACAACTGGCGGGTGCGGTGATTGGCATCCGCGGCGGTCTGCCTGCACGCTTTGGCGGCGTCTCGTACGACCTGTTTGTTGGGACGCCCATCTACAAGCCCAGCGGCTTCCCGACCTCACGCGTGACAGTGGGCATGCAGGCCACGGCGCAGTTCTAGCGCGCCAAGGGGGAAATGGGGAGCATGGGGACATTGGATGTTCAACCGCAGCCACCAAACCCCGCTACAACCGCCCCTGATTCTCCGCCACCAACCGCCGCGCCATCTCGACCCCGCCCTCCATATCCAGCCGCAACGAAGCAAAAGCCGCGCGTTTGACATCGTCGGGAAGCGCCCAATCCCACTTTTCATTCTCTACGTTCTGAATCACGCTCAGCGCACGCGTCAGGTCCGAAGCCGATCGCGTGCCGATCTTCTGCAACACGCTCATCACGGTCTCGAACTTCGATCCCGTGATGCTCACGACCGCGCCCTGATTCCAGGCATCGATGTTCTCAGCGCGCAGCAAAACGACCAGCGCGTCGTTGATCCAATCCCCGGCCCAGGTCGCGAGCATCACGTGATTGCCTTCGCCGAATAGCGACTTGTTTGCAAGATCAGCCGCGGCGAAATATTTGCGCCCTTCTTCAAGAAGCTTCGCCGCTTTTTTATCGATGAAAACCACCGGCTGATCATCCGCCAGAACGCGCTTCATCTCGCGGCGGACTTCGTCGTGAACCATGGCGCTGGCGCCATCGAAGACGGGTGGCGCGCCGCCCCGATCCGCCGATACAAACACCGTCTTGCGCTCGGGATCGACTTCCAACACGCGCCAACGCTGACCGCCAAAGATTATCCCCTGTCCCGGAATCAGCGGACGCGCGACGGGCAGCGACCCAAGCTGCTTGCTTCCGGCAACGATGCGAAATTCGTCGTCGCTGGAAAACGATGCGTAGAACTCATAGTGATTGACGAACTTCTCGCCGCGCACGCCGTGCAACAGCAAGCCGCCTTTCTCCTGCACGATCAAATCAGCCTTGCCGAGGCTGCGCAGGATGGCGGCGAACGTGGGTTTATCGATCATGTCGAACGGACCATTTTCCACGAGCGTTTCCCACAGACCGGTCGCCGTCGCGCCGCCGCGTTCCGCGATCACGGACATGACCTGCTGCACAAAAGTCGATGCATGCAAACCACGCGCTCTCGGCGGCTCGACCCATTTTTTCTGCAGCAGAAAAACGCCGGCTATCGACTGCACGAGTCCTTCGCGAATGCGATCGGAAAAACCGGAATGCGCGTGAAGCTCCGCCTCCACGCAATAGCTGCGCAGGATCGCGGGCTCGTCCTTGCGCCGTCCCGAGCGCCCGAGCCGCTGCATCAACGCGGCCACCGAAGGCGGCGGCCCGACCTGCGCGACACTTTTCACCGCGCCAATATCGATACCCAATTCCAGCGTCGACGTACACACCGCCGTCGCCGGCCGATCGCCCGAACGCAACGCGTTCTCGGCATCTTCGCGCAGCTCCTTCGAGAGACTGCCGTGATGCGGCCAGAACTCGTTCGGATGACCATCGCGTTCGCACGCACGGCGCAACAAATCCGCGTAAAGCTCGACTTGCCGCCGGCTGTTCGGGAACACGAGATTGTTCGCGCCGCGCAGCGCGAGGTACATCTGATTGGCGATCTCGAGCGTGCTGCCGGGTACGGCGTCTTCGAGTTGCGGACTGCGGATATCGGGTTGCGTTTCAACACGCGCCGGCGTCTGCACGAAGCCTTTGATGATGAGCCGTATCTCCCGCGAGCTACCCTTCGATTCGATGATCTCAACCGGCTTCTCAGCCTTCGGCCGCAGAAACTGCGCAGCGAGTTGCATGTCGCCCAGCGTCGCCGATAACCCCACACGCGGCACGAAGCGTCCGCATACGAGATCCACGCGTTTGAGGAGCGACTGCAATTGCATGCCGCGCTCCGAGCCAATGAACGCATGCAATTCATCTACGACGATGTATCGAAGGGAACCGAACGTTGTAGCGAGCGAAGATCCTCGCGTGACGAACATGGCTTCGAGCGATTCGGGCGTGATGAGCAAGACGCCCGATGGCTTCTTGAGAAAGCGCTGCTTGCGGCTCGCCGATACATCGCCGTGCCAGCCGACAACCGGAATCTCCAGCGTCTCGCACAAGCCTTCGAGGCGCGACCATTGATCGTTGATCAGCGCCTTCAACGGGCTGATGTAAAGCACGCTCGCAGCGACGGGTTCATCGCGCAGCAGGTTCGAGAGGATCGGGAAAAACGCCGCCTCGGTTTTGCCCGCCGCCGTGGCCGCCGCGATGATCACGTCGCGATCGGCATCGATCAACGCGGGAACCGAACGCTCCTGCGCGTCGCGCAACTCGGTCCAACCTTCCTGCCAGATCCATCGGCGGATGCGTTCGTCGAGCAGGTCGAAACTTCGGGAATCAGTCGAGCCGGAAGCTGGCGAGTTCATCGTCACCGTCGGTGGGTGAAGCCGGAACCTTGGATACGCTGCCGCCGTCATCGCGCTCGATGGTCAACGCATCGATCAGTTCGCGCCAGTCGCGGCCGGGATTCTGCTCGAGCACCGCGAGAAAATCGATGAACGCCGTGATGGTGGTGCGCGGCGTGCGGAAATACGCCTCGCCCAGACGCGCCGCGCAATGCGCCATGAACGCCGGGATGGCTTCTTCGGGCACGAGCGCCTTGGCCGCGTCTCCAAAGGCGTAGACGATCCGGATCTTGTCGAGCAGCACGTAGAAGTCTTCCGGCGTGAGGCTGGCGAGCCGGATAACAGGTCCGCTGTAATCGACCAGACCGTTAGTCGCAAAAGCGTTTTCGGCAAGACGCGATTGCAGGGCCGGATAGCTGTAGAGACCGCGTTTGGTATCGAGCAGGAATTCAGGCGTGCCGCCGAGCACGAAACCCAGGCCAACGGCCGTACCCTGCAGCGAGTCGTTCAGGATGCGCAGGATCTGCTCGTAGTTCGAGTTGCGCGCGGAAACGTTCGAAAGCTTGTAGAGGTTCACGAGTTCATCGAGGCACACCATCAGGCCGCTATAACCCGCCATGCGCACAAAACGGCCGAGCAACTTCAACTGGTCGTAGATGGTTGCATCGTCGACGATGGTGCGCACGCCCAGCGCCGCGCGTGCGTCGGTGCGCGTGGAGAATTCGCCGCGCAGCCAGCGCACGGCGTCGCTCTTGAGTTGCTCGTTGCCTTCCTCGAAACCCCGGCAATACGCCGCGATGACATCGGCGAAATCGTAGCCGTTCACCATCTCGGTCAACTGGCTCAACTGCGCGCGGATCACTTCTTCGCTGGTTCTGCCCGATGCCTTCGCTTCCGTCTTCGCCTGGCCGATGAACTTCTCGACCACGCCCGCCAGCGCGCCGCCGTCGGGTTTCGTGCGCGTGGACATGTTCTTGACCAGCTCCGCGTACAGCGAACGCGCCTGGCCGCCGGACGCGTGCAAACGGCGATCCGGATTCAGGTCGGCGTGCACGGTCACGAGTTTTTTCTCAAGCGCGATCGCGCGCACGAGGTTCAGGAAGAACGTCTTGCCCGCGCCATATTCACCCACGACGATACGAAAACTCGAGCCGCCATCGGCCACGCGTTCAATGTCCTTCATCAGCGCGTCGAGTTCCCTCGCGCGGCCGACCTGGATCAGATGTTGCCCGATGCGCGGCACAACGCCGGCGCGTAGGGATTGCAGGACCGCATCGCGGTCCCTTGGGCGAATCGTTGTCATGCAGCCAGCCTTTGAGCTAATTCCTGATTGATTTCGACAGGGTCGTCCCCGTCCGTGAGCGGCTCGTCCCAGTTGTCGAGGGCGGCCTCGTTCACTTGTTCAATAGCGCCATCGAGCATCAAGTCGAGCTTTGACGCCGCTTCCTCCAGCTCGGCGCGCGTCCACGAATCGCGCGTAACTAGCAAGCGCAGGAAGTTCGAGTGAGCGCCGTCGAGACCTATCAGCGGCGCCTGCTCAGGCTCGACCGTTTTCAAGGCCGGCGCGGCGTGCGCCTCTTCCACGAACACATCGGCAAGAATCGCCGATACCCGCGCCGTCTCGTGCTTCAACGCGGCGATCCGCGCCGGATCCAGCGTGAAGTTCGCTGCGGGTTTTGCGCTGGACCCGTCCTGGTGAAGCGCGCTGTAAAGCTGTTGCGTATCCATATCCATCATCCGATACACCTTCTCCAGCGCCTTCACTTTTTCCCGCGACACCACGCCGTCCGCATTCGCGACCTGCACGAGGAGCGCCGCCAGGTCCTGCCGCGCTTTACTTGCCAGCGCTTCGATTCTTTTCCTGAATCCCGCGATGGACACGCGCTGCGCGAACTGCACGCGGCTTCTTGCTTTCAGCCGCAGCTTAAATTCTTCCTGTAATTCCGACCCAGTCTCGATTCGCTTGTCGATCACGGAAATTCCAGCGTCCGATGCATTGCCGTCGGCCATGGCCACCGTTGCAGCGAGATCGATCAAAACCGTTGCGACCGAATACGCGTCATCGGCTGGAGGAATGTCCGCATTTGCCGATGCAGCGAACAACGCCAGCGCATCGCCGGGTTTCGGTGTGCGGGCGCCAAGCCTGACATCGGGTTCCACGGCAATACCGCTCTTCCATAACACCGTGCAAAACGCCGTCATCTTGTCGCGCGTCACGTTCCCGGTGAACTTGAAGCGCCCGAGAATTTCGCCGAATGTAGAAACGCGAATCTCCTCTTGCGCAAGTTCGTCTTTGAGAACGTGGAGCGCGTGCTGCATGACGTCCGGCCACAATTCGATGGGCAACATCAGCGTTGCATCGAGCGTTCCCGCTGTGCCCGGAAATCTCCCGAGATAACGGCTATACGAGTCGAGCGCACTCGCCGAATCATTCATCAGCGATTGCAGCCGCCCGCGCGGCCCGTTGATCGCGCCGATATCCGGCAAGCCCACGAGAAAACCGGGCACCGGCAGATTCCGGAGCGCACTGAACGCCGGATCGGGACGGACTTCCAGCGTCGTGCGATTTACCGAAAGCAACATGCCGCTCTTGAAACGTTCGACGTATTTGCGCGCGAACACTTTGTCGAATTCTTCCGGGCAACGCGTCACGGCCGCGCGGCGCACAAGCAGCGGGTCCATCTTTGCCCAGGCGAGCGCCCAGCCGGCCGGGACCGGATGTTTATCGACGGCAGCTTGCGCAAACGCGACGCGCACGTCCATGGGAACCTGATACCCGATTGCCATACCGCGCGGCGCGGGTTTCTCGTACATCTTGCCGTTTCGCGACGACATCAAACCAACCGATTCCAGCAAATTACGCAGATGCTTTTGCCACGAATAATTGGCATCGATATTCAATAAACGACGCAACTCACGCGCAATGTCTTCGAATTCGCCTTCGGTTACTTTTCCGGCCGCGCCGTCGACCAGCACGCGGCGTTCGAGGCCGTAGAGGTAGAAAAACAGATAGCCGGTGTGGATGTCGGATTTTTTGCGGTCGGAGCCAAGCCATTCCAGATAGGTCCGCCGCTGCTCGCTGGTCAGCGTGCCGTAACTCAGCTCCTTGGAACCAAGCGCCGTGACCGGATTCGCGCCCATGTCGGCCAGATCCGCGCGCGGGTCGATCACGCACGCTTCGATTGACCGGGGCGTTGAACGATGAACACTGCCGAAATAGAACATGCCGCCCGAAATGGAGACATCGCCGATATCAACCGTTTGCCCAGGCGGAATCCACGCTACAGAGGATGGCGAAGGATTCCGTGGCGGCTTGATCGAGTGGCCCGTCGCGTCCGGATTTTCCGCGATGGTCACCGATACCAACGTCTCGTCGTCGCTATTGCCGTACGCGTCGCGGTCGTTGTAAGCGCCGGAAGAACTCCCCATGGATTGAACAGGCCCCTCGTGAGCGGTTTTTCAATTAACAAAAATGGTTGCAACAAGTCGAGCCAGAAGCAGGTGGATGGTCGATTAATCCAGCCATTCTTCGTTGCTTTCCTATTGATTATATTACTTATTCCCGTCTTTCACCGTGGTCGCGGGCGGTGCCGGACGGTTTCCAGAAGTGCGGCCGGCTTCATTCTTTCAGCGCTCAAACCCCGGGCGCAATCAGTTCCTGCGCTCTCGCCAGAAACATCTTCAGCACCGGCGATGCGTTCGACTTGCTGTAGCCGATCACGAGATCCACCGTCGGCGCATCGCCTTCCAGCGGCCGGCTGACGACCGACCACGGCAGCAGGTTGTTTGCGTACTCCGGCATCAGCGCAAGCCCTCGTGTGGACGCCACGAGCGACATGGCCATGGCGAGGTTGTCCACGCCGTGCTCGGGCTTGATGTCGAGGTTGTTTTCCTGCAAATACCGCACGATGACATCGTGGAGAACAGTCGCCTTGTTCGTTGCCAGAATGAACGTTTCGCCGATGAAATCCACCGGCCGTATGGCCGAGCGCGCCGTAAGCGGATGATCGCTCGGCATCAGCGTGACCAGCTTTTCACGGCTGACCACGCGATAGTCCAGATCGAAACCCGGTTCCGCCCGCAGGAACGCCAGGTCGAGCTTGCCGCGCGCGAGGGCATCGGCGAGATCGGGTGAATAGTGGCTCGACACGGTGACATCGATATTCGGCAACTCGTCGCGCAGAACCTGCATGGCGCGTGGCAGCCAGGTCATTTCCTGTCCGGTCAGGAAGCCGAGCGCGAAAACCTGCCTAGCCGGGCGCGCCGCGCGGCGCGCGGCTTCCATGGCGGCATCGACTTGCGACAAAGCTAGCCGGGCGTGGTCCAGAAACGCCTTTCCCGCCGCGGTGAGCTCAACGCCGCGCGCACTTCGGCTGAAGAGTTCCGCGCCGACTTCGTCTTCGAGGTCCCGAATCTGACGGCTAAGCGATGGCTGCGACGTATGCAGGCGCTTTTCGGCCGCGACCGTCAGGCTGCCTGTTTCGGCGACTGCTATGAAATACCGTAAATGTCGAAGCTCCATATGCCCTCTCTCTGATTGAGTCATGCTTTTCAGGCATGCCCGCCAGCCTACAAAGTCTTTTTACTTTGTGCAAGCAAAGCCTAGATTACCCATCAGGCCGCGACGCAGCGACCTCTCGCCGCTGACAAGCGCCATGCCTCACATCTATATCGGAGAAAAAAACATCATGAGCAATCTCAGTGGAAAGACGGCGCTTGTAACCGGCGCTTCACGCGGCATTGGACGCGCGGTCGCACTCGCGCTCGCCAAGGAAGGCGCGCAAGTGCTGGTGCATTACAGCCGCGGCGAAAAGGAAGCAGATGCCGTCGTTGCGGACATTCGCGCGGCCGGCGGCAATGCGCAGAAAGTTGGCGCGAACCTGCGCAATGCCGACGGTCCGCATGCGCTCGCGAAAGAAGTGCGCGCGGTCGTGGGACATCGGCTGGATATTCTGGTGGCGAATGCGGGCGTCTCGAAGGCGGCGAGTATCGAAGAAACCACTGTCGAGGACTTCGACGACCTCTTCGCCGTGAACGTCCGCGCGCCCTACTTTCTCGTTCAGCAGTTGCTGCCTGTCATGTGCAAAGGCAGCAGCGTGGTGCTGTTGTCATCGCTTGCGGCGCATGCAGTGGTGGGCAAGCTGTCCGCGTATGCATCGACGAAAGGCGCAGTCGATACCCTCGTCAGGCATTTCGCGTCGGCTTTGGGCGAGCGCGGCATTCGTGTGAACGCGGTTGCGCCGGGCGTGGTCGCCACCGAAATGTCGAGCTTCACCAAGACCGAAGAAGGCCGCAACGCCGCGACCGGCATGCAGGCGCTCAAGCGCGTCGCGCAGCCTGACGACATTGCCAGCGCGGTCGCGTTTCTCGCCTCCGATGCCGCGCGCTGGGTGACCGGCGAAACGCTGCACGTGGACGGCGGCTCGAAGCTCTGATCCGACCTGATTTTTAGCGGGCTCGTTCAAGCAGCATTCCGCTTATTTTCGTACTGTAGAAGCCGCACGGCTTCATCCATTTAATCTGGAGAAATCTCATGTCACGCACAATCAAGTTTGCACAGGCTGGTGGTCCCGACGTGCTCGAATTCATCGATACCGATGTCCCCGCGCCCGGCCCCGACGAAGTCCGCATCAACGTAAAAGCGATCGGCCTCAATCGTGCGGAATCGATGTGGCGCCTCGACGCGTATATCGAGCCGGTCAAGTTTCCGGCGGGTCTCGGCTATGAAGCGGCCGGCGTTGTGGACGCGGTCGGCAGCAACGTCACGGGTTTCGCGCCCGGCGACAAGGTGAACGTGATTCCATCGTTTTCCATGAACCAGTATTTCACCTATGGCGAGACGATCATCGCGCCGGATTACGCGGTCGTGAAGCATCCGGAATCGCTTTCGTTCGGCGAGGCGGCATCGGTCTGGATGATGTTCGTCACGGCGTACGGCGCGCTGGTCGAGGACGCGAAGGTGACCCAGGGCGACTTCGTGATCGTGCCCGCAGCCTCGAGCAGCGTAGGGCTCGCGGCGATCCAGATTGCCAACTATGCGGGCGCGACATCCATTGCGCTCACACGTACCGCCGAGAAAAAACAGCAATTGCTCGATGCAGGCGCCGCGTACGTGATCGTCACCGACGAAACCAGCCTGGTCGATGAAATCATGCGCATCACGGATGGCAAAGGCGCGCGCGTTGCCTTCGATCCCGTTGGCGGTCCGAACTTCGCGAAGCTGATATCGGCGTTGTCGTTCGGCGGTATCGCTTATATCTACGGCGCGCTCAGCGAGGACGTCACGCCGCTGCCCGTGCTCGAGATGATCGCGAAGGTGCTGACAGTGAAGGCGCACAACATCTGGCTGACGAGCGGCGATGAAACCCGCAGGAAGGCGGCCGTGGACTATGTGCTGAAGGGCTTTGAGAGCGGCGCGCTGAAGCCGGTTATCGACCGTACTTTCACGTTCGATGAAATGGTCGATGCGCATCGGTATCTGGAAACCAATGGCCAGTTCGGGAAGATCGTGGTGACGGTTTGAAACCGAGCCCTTCGAGGAGAAGCAAATGTTCAGCAATCCTGTTGTACTCATCACGGGCGCGTTGAGCGGCATTGGCCGCGCGGCCGCCTTCGCGTTCGCGCGTGACAAAGCACGCGTCGTGGTCTCGGGGCGCCGGGCCAAAGAAGGCCGGACGCTTGCTGCGGAACTCATCGCGCTCGGTGCAGAAGCGCTGTTCATACAGGCTGATGTCCGCGATGAAGAGGACGTGCGGAAGCTCGTGAATGGCACAGTCGAACGTTTCGGACGGCTGGATATAGCCGTGAATTCTGCCGGTTCGGAAGGTGAGTCGGCGCCGGTGGTGGAGCAGACGCTGGAACGCTACGCGGCCGTCTTCGATACCAACGTGCTCGGCACCTTGCTCGCCATGAAACACGAACTCCGAGCGATGTCGGCGCAGGGCGGCGGCAGTATCGTGAATATCTCTTCCACGATGGGCGCGCGCGGCGCCGCGAACGCATCGCTGTATGCGGCAAGCAAGCACGCGGTCGAAGGTCTCACCAAATCGGCGGCGCTCGAAGCGGCGGCGTTCGGCGTGCGCGTCAACGCGGTTGCGCCTGGTCCGGTGGAAACCGCCATGCTCGACCGCCTCACCGTGAACGCGGAACGCAAGGCTGCTTTTCTCGCCGCCGTACCGCTCAAGCGGGCAGGAACGCCGGATGAAATTGCGGACGCCATCCTGTTTGTATCGTCGGATAAAGCGAGTTTCATGACCGGCGAAGTCTTGCGCGTCAATGGCGGCCGAACTGCTTCATGAGGTTGGGCTTTTCATATTCGTGCCCGGGTAAAATTCGTCGGCGCCTACGGGTCTTCCCTCGTCTCGACATGTGTCGAAACCAGCGATGCCGGATCGTCGTAGAAGTATGTCCAACTCATTAGTGAAAGGTGAACACATCATGGCTACTGGAACCGTCAACCTCCATCGCGTCTTGCGCGCCACACCTGAACGCGTTTATAGAGCGTTCCTCGAAGCCGATGCGCTCGCCAAGTGGCTGCCGCCCTACGGCTTCACATGCCAGGTCCACCACTTGGATGCACGCGTTGGTGGCACGTTCAAGATGTCGTTCCGTAATTTCAGCTCCGGCAACAGCCATTCGTTCGGCGGCGAATACGTCGAACTCGTGCCGTTCGAGAAGATTCGCTATTGGGACAAATTCGACGACGCCAACCTGCCCGGCCAGATGGACGTCACCATTTCGTTGCGGCAGGTTTCGTGCGGGACCGAGGTAAGCATCGTGCAGGCAGGCATACCGGAAGTCATTCCCGAGGAAATGTGCTACCTCGGCTGGCAGGAATCGCTTCTTCAACTCGCAAAGCTGGTCGAGCCTGAAATTCCGGGCTGACCAAGTGGGTCAGCAGCTTGGCTTGGGATCATTTCAGGTAGCCCACGCGAGCGACCTGAAAGAACGCGCTTTTACTTCTGCGCCCATATCGTTTTGCCGAAGAACGTCAGCGTACGATCCCACGCCATTTGCGCCCAGACAGGGTCGTACTGAGTCCGCGAAATACGTCCGGGCCCAACCGCCGTTTCATTGGCGAACGCGTGATGCGCGAGGTATCGATGAAACTCGACATCGACATTCGCATCGCCAAGCAGCTTTTCAAGCTGGTCCACCGTTTCGCCCGGGAAGAACTCGTCCTGCGTCGCCCAATGCCCGAGCACCGGAACCTTGATCTTCGATGCATCGATGTACTCCAGTGGCGGAAATCCGTACCACACCACGCCCGCCGATACCTCCGGAATATTGCTGAGCGCAAGCAGCGTCAACGCGCCGCCCATGCAATAGCCGGTCACGGCCACGCGCGCGGATTGTGTCTTCAGATATTGCACGGCGCCGCGAATGTCCTGGCCGGCGGCATCGCCGAAATCGAGTTCGGTCAGCAAGTGATTCGCCTCCGCCTCTTCAACCGTGGTCTTGCCGCGAAACAGATCCGGCACGAGCGTTATGTACCCGGCCCGCGCGTAACGGTCGGCAACACCGCGAATCTGGTCGTTCAAGCCCCACCATTCCTGGATCACGACAATCGCCGGCGCGCCTTCGAGCTTTTCCGGCTTCGCGAGATAACCCTGGATTTCCTGCCCGTCGGGGCGCTTAAAGCTGATCATTGATCCTGGCGTCTGTTTCATGATTGGTCCTCGGTCGGTGGAACGGTGAACGGGTGAACGGGTGAACGGGTGAACGGGTGAACGGGAACCGGTAGCATAGCGCCGGCATTCGAAGATTGCGTGAACGGACACCCACGGTTTTATCCGCGCAATATTGCATTTCCTATATAAAGTGCAATCTCGCGGCAACAACGTAAGGATGAGATTCTGCTTGAGGCAGGAGCGAGACCTTACCAATAGCCGCAATATCATCGAGCCTTGACGACCATGACAATCGACGCTTTTACTCCAGCCGGACGCCTGCGTGCATCCATCAACCTAGGCAATCCGATCCTTGCCAATATGGATCCATCGACGGGAAAACCATTCGGTGTATCGATTGATCTCGCCCACGAATTTGCTCGGCGGCTCGGCGTGGAACTCGAACTGATCGTGTTCGATACCGCCGGCAAGTCCGTCGAAGCCGTCGCCGGTGAGCGCGCGGATTTCGGCTTTTTTGCCATCGACCCGGTGCGCGGCGCGAGCATCGCGTTCACGGCGCCGTATGTGCTGATCGAGGGGTTTTATCTCGTGCGCGATGCTTCGCCAATTCGCTCGAACGCCGACGTGGATCAGGCCGCCAATCGCGTCGTGGTCGGCAAAGGCAGCGCGTACGACCTGTTTCTCACGCGCGAATTGAAGGCCGCGCAGATCGTGCGCGCGCCGTCATCGCCGGCGGTGGTGCAGACGTTCATCGACCAGAATCTCGAGGTCGCTGCCGGCGTGAAGCAGCAACTTCAGGCCGATGCCGCGAAGACATCCGGCCTGCGTTTGCTCGATGAACGTTTCATGGTGATTCAGCAAGCCATGGGCACGCCGAAAAGTCGTGGCGAGGACGCTGCCAGGTTTTTGGCGTCATTCGTGGAAGAGATGAAGGCGTCCGGATTTGTCGCCGATGCGCTCAAGCGGCACGGGATTGCCGGGGCTTCGGTGGCGCCGGCGAGCGTGTGAGAGATAAATAGTCCCTGCACCCGGTTCACAATCGCTTCGCTAACCTCGCGCAGCATTCCATAACTCTTCGCGATTACAAACACCAACCCATGCTTCGATTCGAGAACCTTGGCAAACGCTACGCCGACCGCGTCATTTTCGAAGGACTGAACTATCGTGCGGGCGCAGGATGCATCACGCTAAACGATGAAAGCGGCAGCGGCAAGACCACGCTGCTCGGCATTCTTGCCGGATCGATCCCAGCCGATCAAGGCGACGTGTGGATCAACGGGCACTTACTGCGCAGCGGGCCGAAGGTGAAGTCTGCGGTCGCGTACATACCGGATGACTGCCTGCCGGGTTCCATGCAAACCGGGCGCGCGTATTTGGAACAAGTGGCATTGGAAAGGGACACGACCGTGAGCCGTGACGCGCTCGAGCTTGCCGATCGTTTTGGACTGACGCCGCATCTGGAAAAGCGCTTCGAGCAAATGTCGTTTGGAACACGCAAGAAGATCTGCCTGACGGCCGCCGCCATTGGCGGTGCGAAGGTAATCATCGCGGATGAGCCGGTCGCAGGTTTGGACGCTGCCGCGCGCGGCGTTCTGGTCGAGTTGTTCACCGAGCTCGCAAAAACGCGCCTGGTGTTGTTCTCGAGTTACGACGCCGCCTTTACGCAAGCATGCAACGCGCAAACAATCACGTTTGCCGATCTCGCGCGCAACGCGTCACAGCCATGAAACCGTCACCCGGCCGGTTTTTCCTGCACCGGTAACGTGGCGAGAAAGGCATCGATGGCTGAATTCAGCTTCGCCCGTCCCGCGCCGTCGTGAGCGTGGACCGCGAGCCCGGTGAAGAGAACCGCGCATAGCGTGGACAAGCCGTCGATATCCGCCGATACCGCAAACTCACCGTCATCGACGGCCATCGCCATCCGCTTCCTGATCAGGTCGAGGATCTGCTTCTGGCGTTTGTGCAATAGCGTGCGAAGACTTTTCTGGTCAGCACTGACGTTCATTGCGCCGAGCATCACCATGCAGCCGCGTGGTTGCGGACCGCGCGTGAACATCTCGACACTGCGCTTGAGCATGGCGCCGAGCGCATCGCGAATGTTGCGCGGTCCAGACAATGCGCGCTGGGTCGCGTCTCCCTCGAGCGCACCGTAAAGGTCGAGCGCCTCGCGAAACAGATCTTCCTTGCTGCCGAACGCGGCGTAAAGACTCGGCGAATTGATGTTCATCGCCGTGGTCAGGTCGCTGATTGCGCAGCCGTCGAAACCCTTCAGCCAGAACGTGTCCATCGCACGCGTAAGCGCGATTTGCCGGTCAAATGCCCGAGGTCTGCCTCGCCCTTTCGAAACTGCCGCATCCACTGAATCATTCATCATATTTCTCCGCGTCTCCCGATCCGTCACGATCGTGATTTCTATTTTGTAACGACCATAACAAAAAACTGGACACGGGTCAATTTTGACGCTTTAATATTCTGTATCGATCGACACATATTCAAGGCACACGCCTTTTCCGAACGAAATGGAGCTCGAAATGAAACCTGTAATTCGCGGCTTGATTGCTGCAGCTTTGGTCGTGGCATCGTCCGCCGTCGTTGCACAGACAGCTGCCGATACCGCTCAGATGGACGCCGTGGCTTCAGCGAAAAACTTCGCTGTATTTGTCGACACGCCGACAGGCTTCACGTTCGTGAAGCTGCCGGGCGGCTGGAAGTTCGCGGGCAAGGTCGGCCCGAACGACGTGAGGCATTTGCCTTCAACTGTCTTGACGTCCGTCGTCCCCGATGAACCCGTGCAAATGGCGGATGGCCAGACGGGCAAGTGAGGCGGCTATGTAGCGTTGCCATGCGCCAACCCGAACATCGGCTGGCGCATCGCTGCGGAAGCGCCGCTTCCTTATAAGGATTTGATTGCGCTGATGCTTGGCGCAAAGAAGTACGCTCCGCCTTCCAGATGGACAAAGCTCCGGAGATCGACCGTCTGTTTGTCGGCAATATTTTTTGATGCAGGGACCGCGCCGAGAAACGGATTTGTCGGATTCGGCGATTGGCCGATGATCGGATCGATACCACTTTCAGGCTGGACGAAGTTCTGGTTGTTGCACCACGTCTTCTGCACGAACTCGAACTGGTCTTCAATCGATGTGACGTAGCACTTGAAAAGGAGGCCACGTTTTTTATCGTCCGATGAGTGTCCGCTCAACGCTTCCTGTTCCGTCAACTCGGGACCAAATGCAATGCCCCGGCGCAACATGCGGTGCGTTTGCGTAAAGGCTTCGGCTTTATCGGATTCGGTATCGGTTGGCGTCGTATTGCCAAGGACGTCGTCTCGCGGATAAGCCTTCCTGATATGCGCGGCGAATGGACACTTCAAGCCGGTTCGATCATCGCCAAATTCGAATGCGTTGGTGACGGCGGTATCTTCGGCAAAATCCAGATCGTCCGCGGTCGGAGCATTGATCAATGGCGCGCCGCTTTTCCAGCGTCCGACCAGTTGCGCTCCAAACAGATTCGGGCTCGACGGATTTCCCGCGGTATTGATGCTCGCGGAAGCAGCTTTGACAGAGTGGTTGAATTCCGGAACCAGCTGCGCAAGCCGGCGAAAAACGAGGAACGCCCCGTTGTTCATGAACGGAGCCGGAGGCACCGCGTCCGGACCTTTTTCGGTGAACGAAGCAGCGTTCGGGTTTTGACTCGCGTAGCCGAACACGAACTCGCCGGGCCAGAGAAGGTCTTGCCCTTGCTGGCCTTGCGAGTCTTCGGCGCCGGGCAGAGTCGGCGTCAACGGCGTATTTGCCGCGACAATTCCTCTTACGCCGGGCTGGGACACGCCATCGGCGTAACCGAAATGTTCGTGGCCGTTGGTCGGTGCAGGCCGGACCTGACCGACTTCGGTATGAAGCAGTTTCCAACCGTTATCGCTTGCGGGCGAAAGGCGCAACGACACCACGTCCACCACTTCCTCATGCGTCGCCCCCGTGACGATGAACACGCCATGCAACGCGCCCGATGGACGCAGGATGCGCCATTGCGCCGACGGCACATCGTTCAACGCTTGCTGGCTTTTATCCATGCCATTTGCAAACGCCTGGACGCTGGTCGTATCGAAGTTCGTGGCGCCCAGTTCGCTCAGGCCTTCGAACGTAAACGCGAGATTCAGGCCGGGCGCCGGAAACAGCCGCGAACTGCCTTCGGCTTTTTTCTTGTCGACGAAAGCGCGCTGTGCCAGGCATTCCTGCGCGCTGGTAAGCGATAAGGTCTGCAGAAAGTTTCGAAACCGCTGCTTGTCGACGATCTGAAAAAACATCAGGTGTTCGTGCTGTTTTAACAGGCCGACGAGAATATCTCCCTGGATGTCATCGACTGCAAGTTGCGGCTCTAAGGTCAGATCACGTGCCATCGTCATCTCCATGCGCCTCGGCGCTTTGCTCACCACATGAACCGGGTTGCAGACCGCAATCGAGCTTTGCGATACAACCGGTTCGTCCTGCGTGGTAAACGAATGGAAACTGACGGTTTTGAAAGTTGGGATTACCCGGTTTTCTTGCTGCCGGGTTTTATCGATTCAACGTCGATGGCGAGGGTTTCGAAATAGTCGCGACACCCGGGCCGGCCGGATCGGGATTGCCGAAGCGCGGCAGGCTGCCGTCCGTGCGAGCGCGTTCGAGTTCCGCGCGGACTTGCTCGCGAGTCTTGGGTCCCGTCGACGATTCAACCACAGGCGCAGGCGCGGGCCGCACTGTCTGTTGCACGATCACCGGCGAAGACTCGACCACGGGCGCGGGTGCATGCACGACTTCGGGGACGGCATCGACTATTGCGGGCTTTGGTTTCTCGATTACTTCGGGAGTTGAAGTAACCGTTTCAGGCGGCGTATTCGTGACCGTGTTCTCCGCGGCACGGGATTGTGCTTCGCGTGCGTGAAGCGGCGCGCGATGAACAGGTTCGCGTTTTTGCGCAGCCCTTTCAACCGTGCGGCTGGCCCGAGGTATCGCACCGGATTCGGTTCGCTGCGACGCCACCACGCCTTTTCCCGATGTCGTCGGCGCAGCACTTTGCGCGACGCGTGCATCCAGATCGTGCTGGAGCGCAATGGCTTGCGGGTTGTTCATGTCGAGCGTGCGAGCGGCTCGAAGCAGCACTTCTGCCGATGCGAGATCGTTGCGCTGCAAGCTGTCGCGAACCGCCTGAAGAATCCGCGCGGGAGATTCGTCGGTGCGCATTTCCGCCGATACCGCCCCGGACGCCGGCACGCTGTCAGGCATGGCGCTGACAGAGCCGGCGTCGTCGTAGCCATCGCTTGCAGAGTGATTGTGATGAAGCGCGCTTTGCATGAGTCTCGGCAGGTATGAAGTAACCGCGAGCGCTGCAACGAAGATACCTGCAAAGACCAGCCGCTTGGGATGAGTAACCATGGTGTATGCCCTGTTATGCGCGAACATCCGCGTCCGCCAGACCGCAGCAATGCACGGTCCCAGGAATGGCTGGCAGAGGCGATGTCGGTCCGGACCGTAAAAGGCCGGCGCCCTGCCGCGAGCAACCTAATCGAGTAACTACGCGCTCGGGCGGCGTATGGATGCGCCAACATCCAGTGACTTTCGGACAACGATGGTATGAACATTGGCAATCGAACGGCGCAGCTTCCCGCGTTCCTTTATTCGATTTGCGAATTACCTTCGGCGTGAATGTACTTTGTGAAACTGCGAGCCTCTCGCAAAAGGCGGACGCGTGCCTGTTACCCTATCCTTTGCGCGGTCAAGCATCCGGAAACAGCAACGTTTAGTCCGTGCCCGGCCGATAAAAGCAACGACGTTTCAGGTGACCACATGGCGTACGACGCACAAGGACTGTTGATCTCCACGAGTACCGGTGACCGGGCAAGCGATGCATACCACTTCGTCATCGATGGATACACCCACTACAAAGCCGATCTCGGCGCGCGTCTTGCAACGCTGCTGGCACAAGATCCCGGGTTCGCGATGGCGCATGTCCTGAGCGGCTACTTCGCGATGATGCCGCTCAACGCATCGCAGCTTGGCACCGCCCGGCAGGCGCTTGCACGAGCACGACAGTACGCAGTCCACGCAACGCATCGTGAGCGTTCGCATGTCGCTGCGCTCGCGTACTGGATAGACGGCGACCTCGACCGCGCGCTGCTGGTATGGGAGGACATTCTCGCCGACCATCCGCGTGATCTGCTTGCCTTGCGTGTTCATCACAACACCGCGTTCTGGTACGGGCTTCCACAGCGCATGCTTCATCAAGTCACGAAGGTCATGCCGCACTGGAGCGATCAGCTTCCCGGCAACTCCACGATGCTGGCCTGCAGCGCGTTTGCAAACGAGGAATGCGGTCAATACGATGCCGCCGAAAAAGCCGGCTGGGCGGCGATCGAGTCCGAGCCGGAAAATCTCTGGGCAACCCATGCGCTGACCCACGTGATGGAAATGCAGGGGCGTCGCGACGAAGGTATCGAATTTCTCGATGGACTCGAGCCGCACTGGGACGCGGCGAACAATTTCAAGCATCACCTCTGGTGGCATCGTGCAATGTTTCATCTTGAACGGCGCGAATTCGACCAGGTCCTCGATCTCTACGACCAGCGTTTTCGCAACCTCTCTTCGCCGTTGCTGCAAGCAGTTCCTGACTTGTATAACGACGTGCTGAACGCCACGTCCATGCTGTCGCGACTTCAGCTTCATGGTGTAGCTGCAGGCGACCGATGGGAAGAGCTGGCGGATCTCGGCGAGGCGCGCATAGGCGACACGCTCGCGGCCCTGACGCTCCCGCACTGGATGATGGCGCTGGCCGGTGCAGAGCGCTGGCAAGCAGCGGAACGATTGCTCGATGAGATCGCCGACGCAATACCAACGCAGCGCGGCGAGCGGCAATCGATCCTGAAAGAAGCCGCGTTGCCGGTAAGCCGGGCCGTGTTGCTTCACGCGCGGCGCGATTATTCGGCGAGTGTCGATGCAATGCTTCCGGCGCTGCCTAACATGCAGCGGCTCGGCGGCAGTCACGCCCAGCGCGATGTCTTCGAGCAGTTGTTTATTGACGCCGCCATGAAGTCAGATCAGCACACTCTCGTTCGACATCATCTGGACCGGGCGCTTGCCACACATCCTGTGGCGCCGGTGCATCGCATTGGTTACGCCGCGGCGGCACGGCGCGTTGGCGGTTCTGCGCCGGAGCGCATGGTCCGGTCGTAGCCGGGAACATTGGCGGGCGGTTTACGCCTGGTCCAGAAACCCCATCAGTTTCAACGCATTGCGCTGGCCCTGGTCTTCGTAATTGGTATTGAAAATCACGTGGGTCATATCGACGGCTTTCGAGATTTCGATGATCTGGCTAGCGAGGGGATCGAGTTCCTCGTCGTTGTATTCGTAATTGAATCTCGACGACGAAGCCACCGCGCCCTTGATATTCCACGTCTCGTGATTGCGCCCGTGCAGACGGATCAGCGCCAGCCCGGGATGCGTGGTTTCCCAGATGGCCGGAATGCTGTTGGTCGATCCTTGCGGTTCGTCGACCACCACATTCACCAGCCCGCGCTCGCGTTCCATGGCGAGCGTGGAGTCGCGACGTTTTTCGTCGAACCACGTCTGGTTGCGAAATTCGACCGCCATGAGGCAGCCGTCCATGGCGCTCATGACGTCCGCGCAATGCTCGACGTGCCGCATGCCGTGCGGATTGCAGATCACCCACGGCGCGAACTGGAAATGCACCGCGCCGAGCTTGCCGGAAGCACGCAACGGTTCGATAGCTTCGAAATACCGGCACCACAATTCCTGCTGCAATTCCCCCGATAAATCCTTGTAGTACAAGCTCGTCTTGCCGTTCTGCGGCAAGTGCGGCTGCATGTCCGCCGGAAACATGTCGCGCGCCGTCTGGTGCCCCGTGAACAAGCGGAACGCCTTGATATTGAACACAAATCCGGGCGGCGTTCGCTCCGTCCACAACACGGAATTGGTCGCGTTCGGCATGGCGTAATAACTCGAATCCACTTCCACGATGGGAAAAATGGACGCGTAATGCCGCAAACGCGCCTCCGCGCTGGAACACCCCGGCGGATAAAAGCGCTTGCACTTGATGAGCGTGGGATCTGTCCACGAAGCCGTTCCGACCAGAATGCTCACCGCATCTACTCCCGCAATTATTGGCGATGGTTTCCTGCCCGACGTTTAAAAAGGGGCAGTTCCCGCCGGATCAAATTCAAGTAAAGTACTGTACATCCATACAGTTAAATTTGCCATGTCAGCCCTGCCTAAAAACGTCGAAGAGATTCACCCCGCCCTGTGGCGCGGGTCGCAACTCGCACGCTCGCACGGGCAGACGGTCGACACCGGCTACGCCATGCTCTCCGCCGAATTACCGGGCGGCGGCTGGCCGGTGGGAACGCTGATCGAGTTGCTGGTGCAGCAGCCGGGCGTGGGCGAAGTGAGACTGCTGCGCCCGGCGCTCGCTGCCGTGAGCAAACGCCCCATTGCGCTCGTGCAGCCGCCTCATATTCCGAACTCCCTTGCGTTCGCCTATCTCGGCGTGCCGCTCGACAAACTGCTCCGGCTGCGTGCGGCAAAAATGGCCGATGCCCTCTGGTCGGCCGAGCAGATTCTCAAGACCGGCAGTTGCGGCGCACTCGTTTTCTGGCAGCAACATATGCGCCCCGAGTCGCTGCGGCGGCTGCATCTGGCCGCGCAATCGTCTGAAACCCTGTTCCTGATGGTGCGCCCGCTTGCCTGCGCGCCGGATTCGTCGCCGGCTACGTTGCGGCTGGCGGTACGTCCGGCGGGCAGCGGCATTGTTGTCGATGTCATCAAGCGCAAAGGCCCGATCCGCGCCGAAAGACTGTCCGTCACCCTGCAACCTTCTCCCATTTTGCTGAGCCCTCATGCCCGTGTACGTCGGCATTCATCTACCGCGATTGTCGCTGGAAGTGTTCCGTCCACGCTGGTCGCGTAGGCCCGAGCACGGCTGCGTTGTCCTCGACCACGACAAGGTCCTGATCGTGGACCCGGCCGCGCGCGAGGCCGGCGTGCGCGTGGGCATGAAACGCGGCGGCGTGCTGACGTTGTCGCCCGACACGCTGATGTTCGAACGCGACCTGGTGAAGGAACAGGACGTGATGCGCGAGGCCGCTTTCTCGCTGATGAAATTCTCGCCCATGGTCGCCTTGTGCGACGAGGAAACCATCGTCATGGATGTGACGGCGAGCTTGCGGCTGTTCGGCGGCATCTTGAAGTTGTGTCAGCAGATGCGGGATATCGTCGGCGCAATCGGCCTCACCGCGCGCGTGAGTACGTCGCCTACGGGCCAGGGCGCGTGGCTGCTTGCCAAAGCTGCGGGCCGTGTCCATGTCAGACGGCGCGCGCTGAAAATGACGTCGCTCGAACGCAAGCTCGGCGCGCTGCCGTTTCAATCCGTGCAGGAAGTACGCGCGTTCGCGGACTGGTTCGCGGGGCTCGGCTGCAAGACCTTGAACGATATCCGGCGCCTGCCGCGCGCAGGCCTGAAAAAGCGTTGCGGCGTCGCGCTGCTCGATTCGCTGGATCGCGCATACGGCACCGCGCCCGAACTCTACGAATGGCTCGCCGTGCCGCCGGCGTTCAGCGCGCGTATCGAATTGCCGGATCGCATCGAAAATGCGGAAGCCATGCTGTTTTCCGCGCGCCGGCTGATCGTGCAAATGTGCGGCTGGCTGAGCACGCAGCAACTCGCGCTGACACATGCCACGCTCACGCTGGAACATGAGCGCGGGCGTAGCGCCATCGACCCGACGGTTATCCAGATCGCGCTCGCCGAGCCGACCTGGCACGAACATCATCTCGTGCGTCTGTTCAAGGAGCGGCTCGGGCGCACGGAACTCGTGGCGGCGGTTATCGCCATGCGGCTCGCCGCTGCAAAAATCCAGGCGGCCGAACCGCCGACCGAAACGCTTTTTCCCGAACCCGGCGGTTCGCCGGAGGACCATAACCGGCTGCTGGAATTGCTGGTTGCGCGGCTCGGGCCTGAGAACGTGCTGCGGGCGGCGCCGTCGTCGGATCATCGGCCGGAATGTGCGAACCGCTGGATTTCAGTCACCGACACGTCTCTTCCCGCCAAGCCCGAAGGCATGCCCCCGGATTTGCCGCGTCCTGCGTGGCTGCTCGAAAAGCCGTTGCAACTGATGATGAAAAATCATCGGCCGTTTTATGGCTCGCCGCTGAAAACGGTGTCGCCGGCTGAACGCATAGAAGCCGGATGGTTCGATAACAACCTGACCAGCCGCGATTATTTCGTCGCGCAGGCGAACGATCAAAGCTGCTACTGGATTTATCGGGAGCGGCCCGGCAGCGCGGAGGCCGACGATCCGCGCTGGTTTCTCCACGGCCTTTTTGGATGATGCGCCGTGGATACGACCTTCTCCACGCTGCCCGCGTATGCGGAGCTTTTTGCGTTTTCCAATTTCACATTTCTTCACGGTGCGTCGCGTGGAGAAGAGCTGGTCGCGCGCGCCAGGCAACTCGGTTATGCCGGCCTCGCGATCACCGACGAATGCTCGCTCGCGGGTGTCGTGCGCGCGCATGTGGAGGCGAAGAACCTCGACTTTCCGCTCGTGATCGGCTCGTATTTCAAGCTCGTCAACGCCGACCGGTCGCCGGCGTTCGGGCTTATCCTGCTGGCGCAGAACCGCGAGGGTTACGGCAATTTATCGGAGCTGATCACCATTGCGCGGATGCGTTCGAAGAAAGGCGAATACCTGCTCACGCCGAACGATCTCGCGCGCCCCGATAAAGAATTCGCCCATCTGCGCGGCATGCCGGATTGCCTCGCGATCCTCGTGCCCGATTTCCCCGCGAAAGAAGACGCGCTCGATGCCCAGGTCGAATGGCTCGACACCACCTTCCCGCAGCGCGCGTGGGTCGGTTTGACGCTGCATCAGCGCGCACTCGACGACATCCATAGAGGCACCGTCGAACATGTGGCCGCGCGTTACAAGGTACGTGTCGTCGCGACCGGCAACGTGGTAATGCACGTGCGATCGCGCAAGCCCTTGCAGGACACCATGACGGCTATCCGCATTGGCAAGCCTGTGTCCGAGTGCGGTTACGATCTTGCGCCGAATGCCGAGCAGCATCTGCGATCGCGGTTGCGGCTGGCGAATCTCTACCCCGAATACACGCTCGGCGAAACGCTGAACGTGCTCAAGCACTGCACGTTTTCACTCGATGAACTGCGCTACTTGTACCCCGACGAAATCATCCCGCCGGGTTATACGCACACGGCTTATTTGCGGCAGGAAACGTATACCGGCGCAAACCAGCGTTTCCCAAAGGGAATTCCGCATCAGGTTCAGGCCCAGATCGAACATGAACTCGAGTTGATCGAGCACATGAAATATGAGGCGTACTTTCTCACCGTGTATGACATCGTGCGTTTTGCGCGCAGCGAAAATATCCTGTGTCAGGGACGTGGGTCGGCGGCGAACTCGGCGGTCTGTTATTGCCTCGGCGTCACGGCCGTTGACCCGGCGCGCAGCACAATGCTCTTCGAGCGTTTCATCAGCAAGGATCGCGGGGAGCCGCCGGATATCGACGTCGATTTCGAGCATCAGCGGCGCGAGGAAGTGATCCAGTACATCTATCGGAAATATGGGCGGGACCGGACGGCGATTGCGGCGGCGGTATCCACGTACCGGCCGCGCGGCGCCTTGCGTGAAACGGGCAAGGCGCTGGGCGTCGATCCGCAAATTGTGGATCGCGTCGCGAAGTCGCACCAGTGGTTCGATAACAGCCAGGACTTGCTGCAGCGCTTCACGGAATCCGGGCTCGATCCGGCGAATCCGCTGATTCAGTCGTGGGCGTCGCTTGCCGCGCAATTGCTGAATTTTCCCCGGCATTTATCGCAGCATTCCGGCGGGTTTGTGATCAGCCGGGACAAACTCACGCGGCTGGTTCCGGTTGAAAATGCCGCGATGGTCGATCGCAGCGTCATTCAATGGGACAAGGACGATCTGGAAGCGCTCGGGCTTCTAAAAGTCGATGTCCTCGCGCTCGGCATGTTGTCCGCCATTCGACGCACACTCGATATTGTTTCGGAAAAGCGCGGCGAGCGGCTCGAAATGCACGACATTCCGCCTAAGGACAAAGCGACCTACGACATGATCTCGCGCGCGGACACCGTGGGCGTGTTCCAGATCGAATCGCGCGCGCAGATGTCGATGTTGCCGCGGCTCAAGCCGAAAGAATTCTATGACCTCGTGATCGAGGTTGCGATCGTGCGGCCGGGTCCGATTCAGGGCGGCGCGGTGCATCCGTATCTACGCCGGCGTCAGGGACTGGAGGAAGTCAAATATCCCAACGACAACCTGAAAGTCGCGCTCGAAAGAACCCTCGGCGTGCCGATCTTCCAGGAACAGGTCATGCAAATTGCGATGATCGCCGCCGGTTTCACAGCCGGTGAAGCCGATGCCTTGCGCCGCGCCATGGCCGCGTGGAAACGCAAGGGCGGCCTGGGAAAATACTACGACCGGATTGTGAACGGCATGATCGAGCGTGGTTATAAAAGGGAATTTGCAGAAGGCATATTCGAGCAGATCAAAGGCTTTGGCGAATACGGTTTTCCTGAGAGTCACGCAGCGAGTTTTGCGTTGCTCGTGTATGTCAGCAGTTGGTTGAAGTGTCATGAGCCCGCGGCATTTCTCGCCGCCATGCTCAATTCGCAGCCCATGGGTTTTTATGCTCCGTCGCAACTCGTTCAGGACGCGCGGCGACATGGCGTTGTCGTGCTTCCCGTCGATGTAACCATCAGCGGCTGGGACTCGGTGCTCGAGCGCGATGCTGCTGGCAACAAGACCGCAGTGCGAATGGGTTTGTCGCTGTTGCGGGGAATGCGTGACGGTTCGGCCGAGCGCATCGAGACCGCGCGGTCGGTGCGTCAGTTCGCAAGCGTCGGCGATCTTGCGCAACGGGCGCAGCTCGATCGGCACGATCTTCAGGTGCTCGCTGCGGCGAATGCGCTGACATCGCTGGCGGGAAACCGGCGGGAAGCGCTCTGGCAATCGGTTGCTGCCGTGCCCGACAAGGACATGCTGAACGACGCACGCGTGGAAGATGCAACGCCCATGCTCGGCGCGCCATCCGAAGCCGACGATATTGTCAGCGACTACAAGACGGTGGGTTTATCGCTTGGGCGCCATCCGCTTGAATTGCTGCGGGCGGAATTGCTTTTGCATCGATTGATGCCGGCGGCGACCTTGCACAATTATCGCAATGGCAAGCTCGCGCGTGGTTGCGGGCTGGTAACCGTGCGGCAGCGGCCGGGGACGGCGAAGGGCGTGATGTTCGTCACGCTGGAGGACGAGACGGGGAACGTGAATGTGATCGTGTGGCCGAGTCTGCTGGAAAGGCAGCGGCGCGAGGCGCTCGGCGCGACGCTGCTTGCGGTTTATGGCACCTGGCAGTGCGAGGGCGAAGTCAAGCATCTCGTCGCGCAAAGACTGGTGGACATGTCACACATGCTGGGCGGGTTGACGAGCGTCAGCCGGGATTTTCATTGAGGGTGGTTATTCCGCGGGTTTATTCAGTATCGGACTTCTCTTATTGACCGATAAATTCAACGCCCTATATTCGATGACCAGATCATAAGCAGCATCAGTGCGCAATAAGACTGCTCCGATCCTTATCGAATCGTCCGGCGTTTTAGCCCGTGGCGATTTCATTTATAGATCTGTAATCCTTAATAAACCCGTCAATGAAACAGTCCTTCGATTCAAGATTTAAACTCAGCGTGATCTCGATCACGCTCGCAAGCTCATTAATACTGGCAGCTTGCGGTGGTGGCGGTGGATCAGACTCAAGCGCATCACCGACTCCTACACCCACCCCTAAACCAACGCCTGCGCCCACACCAGCCATTTCAGACAACGTCTTTTTCTCTATGTCTCCGTCTGACGGCGTTATCACGACCATCAACAAAGCGGGTTATCTGCGGTCGACGGATATGAGCACCGCCAGTCAACCACTAAACATTGCTCTTGGCAGCACGCCAATGACAGGCACAGGTGCCTTGTCCACAGGGAACGGATGGTTGTCGGCCAACGGGTCCTTCATTCCGAGCACGGTTTCGTTGACTTTGAATTCCGATGCAACGACCTACACGCTAAAATCCCAAAGCTCGAACGGGCAGATCACAAACTCGAAACTGCAAGCATCTACTTACGTTATAACGCCGACGCTTGCCGCGCTTGCCGGCAATTTTGGAATCACCCCTTATTACCTCGTCACGGTGACCGGCGACACTTTCAGCGGACTGTTCGGTTACGAATGCGCATGGCGGGGTACATTAAGCTCGAACAGCAAAACGATCGACCTCACCCACGTGACATTCGAAAATACTAAAAACCCCACCGGCCTTGCATGTGCCCGTACCGGAAAAGAATACACCGGCACGGCCTTTTTAGAAGGTCCAAGCGTTGCCTATCCAAGAGGCACACTCGTCATTAATATAGATGACGGCGGCTCTGGCATGCCGACAATGAGCAAGCTCTATTACTTCATCCGACCGTAACGCCAACAAGGCGGCAGGAGGCGTCGCCAGGCGCGACGTCTACCCCACCTCCGCCAGCATCTCCCTGACCGCGTTTATCGATTCGCGTCTCAACGCCTGCAAATCGACGCCCTCGATAACATCCTCGCTGACGACCTTCCTGCCCGCCGAAAACAGCGCAGCCAATGAAGGCCGTCCGCCCGATGCAACCGGTCCTATCGCGGGATCGTGCAGGCCGAAGTAGCGTGGATCATCCAGCCGATACACTGCTACATCCGCCGAAAAACCCACCTTGATCCGCCCGACTTCCGGCAAGCCCAAAACGTTCGCGCCACCGGCCGTGCCCCAGTGCACGACTTCATCCACCGTCGCGGCATCCGCGCCGCCTTCAAAACTGCCACCCCGATAAACCGCCCGCGCCGCCATCCCGCGCCGCGCCCGTTGCGCGAGCCACGCCATGTGCACCTCGGAAATCATATCGGCGGCTTCATTCGATGCCGCGCCGTCCACGCCGATGGAGACCGGCACGCCCGCATCCGCCATCTCGCGGATCGGCGCAATGCCGCTGCCCAGGCGCCCGTTCGATTGCGGACAATGCGCGACACCCGTGCGCGTTTGCGCGAGCATCGCGATTTCGTCGGCGTCGAGCTTCACGAGATGCGCGTACCAGACATCGCTGCCGAGCCAGTCGTGCTCGCCGCAAAACGCGACCGGCGAACACCCGTGCATGGAATGCGCGCTGTCCTGATACGACACCGTCTCCGACAAATGGCTATGCAAACGCAAGCCGAGCCGACGCGCGACCGCCGCCGTTTGCCGCATTTCCGACGGTGAAACTGAGTACAAAACCGTGGTCGGCGCCATCACGACGCGGCGCATCGCTCGTGGCGATGCATCGTGATAAGTGGCTGCGAGCCGCTCGATATCGGCAACGTATGAATCGATGGATTCAGGCCGCAACGCACTCGGCAATTCCGCTTCCAGTTGCCGCGTTTTTGTCGCGCCGCCTCGCAGCAACACGAAACGCAAGCCGAGCTTTTCGGCTTCATCGAAGAGAATGGCCGAACTGTCGAATGGCATGCCCGGGTAATACACGTAGTTATGGTCGGCAATCGTGGTGCAGCCCGAGCGCATCAACTCGATCATCCCAATGCGCGCAGCGAGGCGGAAGCGCTTTTCATCGAACGATGCACGAAAGCGATACGGCGTCGCCGCCAGCCACGGCGTCAGCGACGCGTTGAGCCCGGCCGTATCGCCCTTGAGCAACGACTGAAACAGATGATGATGCGTGTTGACCCACGCCGGGTACACGACGCAATCCGTGGCGTCGACCACGGTCTCGCCGGCTTGCGGCGCAAGCGCGCCGATCGCCTGAATGATCTCGCCTTCCATGCGGATGTCGGGACCCGCCACGCGCGACGGATCATCAGGACTGCCTACGCCGCCGGTCATGATGGCCGCTGCATTTCGAATCAGAATACTCATGTCATTGCGCTCAAAGTTCGCTTTCGTGCCAGCCGCGCAGACCAACGCGCGACGCCCATGCCGTGATGCCGAACAGCACCACGCCCGTGACCGTGATCAGGAACAACGCAGCGAAGAGCCGCGGAATGTTCAACTGAAAACCTGCTTGCAGGATCTGATACGCGAGCCCCGCGCCGCTGCCGCCCGTGCCCGCCACGAACTCGGCCACCACCGCGCCGATCAGCGACAACCCGCTCGATATCCGCAAGCCGCCAAAAAAATACGGCAGCGCACTCGGGATGCGCAAACGCACGAGCGTCTGCCATCGTGTCGCGCGATTGATGCGGAACAGGTTGATCAGTCCCGGGTTCACGCTGCGCAGTCCAAGCGCCGTGTTCGAGATGATCGGGAACAAGGCAACAAGCGTAGCGCAGATCACAAGCGCGAAGGTCGTATCCTTCACCCAGATGATGATGAGCGGCGCGATCGCGACAATCGGCGTGACCTGCAAAAGAATTGCATACGGGAAAAAGCTCGCTTCGATCATCGGGCTTTGCACGAACAGCAAAGCAATGGTCACGCCAACGAGCGTGGCAAGCGCGAACGCAAGCAACGTGATCTCGAGCGTTGCCTCAAGCGCCGCGAACAACATGGGACCGTCCTTGAACAACTGCATCGCAATGTCATGCGGCGCGGGCACGAGATAAACCGGCACCTTGAACAACGCGCACCAGCACTCCCAAAGCAGCAGCATGACAATGCCTACAACCCACGGAGCCGCGGCTTTCATGGCTCCCGGGCGCTGCAACAGCGGTCGCCGCGGAGCTTTCGCGGTGCGCTTCACCGCGGTACGAGACGTAAGCGTCGGGCTGGCCATCATTGCACTCCCAAAGAGGTTCGATGTGCGTCGCTAATGAGATCGGAAAGCGTCTTGCAATGCTGCATGAAAGGCACGGATACGCGATACGCGTCGTCGCGCTCGGCCGGACCGTCGATCGCCACCTCGGCGATAACCCTGCCCGGCCGCGCCTGCATCACCACCACACGCTCCGACAGATACACCGACTCGTAAATGCTGTGCGTGACGAACACGACCGTCATGCCGCGCTTCTTCCACAGCGTGCGCAGATCGCTGTCGAGCTTGTTGCGCGTGAATTCGTCGAGCGCGCCGAAGGGTTCATCGAGCAGCAGCAGATCAGGCTCGGTAACGAGCGCACGCGCCAGCGACGCACGCATCTGCATGCCACCCGACAATTCGCGCGGACGCACTTTGCCGAAGTTTTCAAGGCCGACGTTTGCGAGCGCATCGGCGACACGCGCATCGGCTTCGCGCCCCGGCACGCCCGCGAGATCGAGCGGCAGACGCACGTTATCGGCGATGCTCGCCCAAGGCATCAGCGTTGCCTCCTGGAAGACCATCGACATGCGGCGGCCGCCGGATCCAACGGTATCGAAAGGCTGGTTCCACCAGCGCATATGTCCGTGCGTGGGTGTCTCGATACCCGCGAACATCTTCAGCAAGGTGCTTTTGCCGCAGCCAGAGGGTCCAAGCAGCGAGACAAAGTCACCTTGAGGAATCGTCAGCCTCACGTCTTCCAGCGCGACCGTGCCGTTTGCATAAATCTTGTCGACGCGCTGCACCGAGAGCGCAGCGGCGGCATCAAAGAGACCGGCGTTCATGCTTCATCCTCCGCCGCAATGCGGAACACTTCGCGCTCGCCATGTTCTTCGAGCAGGTTCAAGAGCATGCGGCGCATCAGCAGACCCGGCTGATCGGACGCCATGTGGCACTCCTGCTGACGGCGTATATCGATACACGCGTCATGGTCGGTCGCTTCCAGAATCTCGCGGTCTTCGTCGGTGATGGGACGGTCCCAGTCGATCAATTCCTGCGTGGAACACGCCTCTTCGCTGTCGTTCCTATAAAGCCATTGCACGAGCATCATGGTCTTGTCGTCGATAGGCGTCGCGCAGTTATAGATGATGTGATGCACGCTGCTCGCGGGATACATGCAGCCGAAGCGCCGCGAAAATGGCATGAACCAGCGGTTCACGAGATGCCGCTCGGTGACGTCGTCGGTCGTGCCCGTGATTCGAAAACTCGCTTGCGGATTGCGAATGGGCACATGCGTCTCCGCTTCGAAGCCCCATTCATTGGGACGAAATTCATACTTCGATGGCTTGGGACTTTCGAAGAGACCGAAGTTGGATTTATGCACGAAGCTGAAATGCGAATTGTCGAACGAGTTCTCCATCATGCGCAGCGGACTCGTATTCCATTGCTCGTAAAATTGCAGGATGCGCCTGTAACCCGGCGCGGATTCCTCGGGAAATTCGGGAATCGGTTGCAGCGGTTCTTCGAGCGCAACCCACGCGTAGCCGTAACGTTCTTCGCATTTGAATGATTCCACAACGGCCCGCGAAGGAATCTCGCCGCCCGCGTTCTGCGGGATCTTCACGCATTGCCCGGTGCAGTCATAGGTCCATCCGTGATAACCGCAGGCAATGTTGCCATCGGCATCCACGAAGCCTTTCGAGAGCTTGGCGGTTCTATGACAACACCGGTCGCGCAATGCATGCGGCTTGCCGCCCGCGCCTTTCCACAACACGATACCAACGCCGAGCAACGTGAACGGCTTGGGGCCATCGTCGAGATCCGACATGGGCATGATTGCGTACCAGAAGCGGCGCAGGACTTTTTGACGTGTAACCAGCATGATTCGATTCCCCTTATAAACGCCGCTTACGGCATGACCTTCGCGGTCTGGATGTACTGCAGCGTGTATGCGCTCTTGTAGTCGGTGCCGGCCTTCAGGAGCTTCGCGCCGACCATGTAGTCGTAGGTCTTTTTCCAGCGGGCATCGGTCATCGCGCCTATGCCGAGCGTGCCGGCATCGCCGCCCGTGACCAGCTTGAGCTTCTTCAGTTGCGCGACGCCGAATGCAAGCTGCGCGTCGGTCATCTCGGGATTGTCTTTCTTGATCAGCGCATTGCCCGGCGCGGGATTGGCGAGATAACTTTTCCAGCCTTCCATCGACGCCTTCACGAAACGCGCGGTGACATCGGGCCGGTCTGCAAGCGTCTTGCGCAAGCCGACGATGGTCGTGTTGTAGGGCGGATAACCATCGTCCGCGAAAAGGAAGAAGTGCGTTTTCACGTGAGCCTGATCCGCCTGGAATGTCTCCGATGACGGATACGCCTGCATCGCGACATTCGGGTCGACAAAGAACGGTTGCAGATTGAACGTGTAGGGACGCGTCTGGCTATCGGTGTAACCGTACTTGGATTTGAGCCACGGCCACCAGCTTGTCCTGCCCGCGCCCGCAACCAGGATTGTCTTGCCCTTGAGGTCGGCGAGATTTTTTACATCGTCGTGAACGAGCATGCCTTGCGGATCGAATTGAAACGATGCCGCCACCGTCGTGACCGGAATTCCCGCCTCCACGCTCGATAGAACCTGGAAGTCATAGCCAAGGATGAAATCCGCCTGTCCGCCCACGAGCAGTTGCATGCCATTGACTTGTGGACCGCCCATCTTGATGGTGACATCGAGCCCGGCCTGCTTGTAAAGCCCGGTTGCGAGCGCCTGATAAAACCCGCCGTGCTCGGCTTGTGCGTACCAGCTCGTAAGCACCGTGACGGAATCCGCGGCGTGAACGGTAGAACCGAAAATAGTGCTTGAAACAAGCACTGAAAGTTGAAAGAAGCGACGCAGGACACGCATTATTTTGACTCCGCGAGTGAACGTGGGGAGCCAGCTGCAACGCTCGAACGTGACCTTCAGGACCGATACACACAACAAGGGGAGATGTCGGGGCAACAACACGCACGCTCCTTGTTGAGCGAGATCGGACGATCCCGTTCAAACGTCGACGCTGGTCGACGTGGGCGCACGATGCGCCCCAAGAGCAATGCCCCATGCTGGTTGAAAACAGACGCACCAGACACTAGCCGCTTCTACTCTGCAATTATTCTAAGCGAGTTTTATGCCAATGGTTTTACGCGGCTTTGGCTCGATGAGCGCGTGATGCCAACGTGCACCACGCACCTGCGCGATGCGCATTCGCACCGGCAAAGTGCTCACGGATGTGGCAGCAGCGAACGACATTACAAACCCTCGCGTTACACTACGCCCGAACCCAGCGCCCAACCTGCGTGGAAACCCGAAGTGGCAAAAGTCTCTACCATTCGCGATGTTGCCGAACTGGCGGATGTATCGAAAGCGACCGTTTCGCGATACCTGAACGGTAGCCTCGTGCTTCCGCCGGACACGGCCAAACGCGTCGATGACGCCGTGCTCGCACTCAATTATCGACAGAACAGCCTTGCCCGGCGACTCAGCCTCGGAAGCAGCGAGACCATAGGTCTCGCCATGCCGGAAGTCGCGAACCCGTTTTTCGCGGAACTCGCCGATGCCGTGGAAGAAGCTGCATCGGCGAGTGGTTATGGCCTCGCGCTGTGCATCACGCGCAACAAACTCGAACGCGAGGCGCTTTATTTACGATGGCTCGACACACGCCATCTCGATGGCCTGATCTTCGCCACGAATCGTCCGGACGACGGATCGCTGAGAAAGCTGATGGGCGAGCGCGCGAACATCGTGCTCGTGGATGAAGACGTGCCGGGCGCGGATGTGCCGCGTGTTTTCGTCGACAACATCGAGGGCGGATATCAGGCAACGCGTCATCTACTCGATGCCGGCCACAAACGGATCGCGCACGTGACCGGTCCCGAAGCGCTCTTCACCGTGCAGGAGCGGCTGGCAGGATACAAACGCGCGCTTGCCGAAGCGCAAGTTCGCTTCGACCCGAAGCTTGTCTACTTCGGTTCATACGACCGCGCTTTTGGACGTGAGATCGGCACCAGGCTGATCGAAAGCGCGAAGCCGCCGACCGCGCTGTTCGCGACCAGCGACTACATTGCGGTCGGCGTGCTCGACGCTCTCCGCGAACGCGCGCTGAGCGTGCCGGACTATATGTCGATAGTCGGCTTCGACGACATGGAGTTCGGCAACCTCCTGATGCCCGCGATCACCACGGTGCGTCAGTCGGCGGCCGAACTCGGGCGCATGAGCGTGGCGCTGCTGGTATCGATGCTGACCGACAACGCGATGTCCCGTCCTCAGGTGCATCGGCTGCCGGTGCGGTTGATCGAGCGTGCGTCGGTTGCGCCGCCACGCGCGGGTTCATAGCGCTTGTCGGCAACCTCTTGAAGCGTTCACTATCAATTCCGGGTCACGCGGTTAAGCGGCCACGAGGTCTGCATCGCCCGCCTGAAGAACGGCTTCAGCCGTGTCAGCGTTGAAACCACCCGCCGCGATAATCACGCCCTTGTAGTGCTCCACGCCGCTCCAACCCTCCCCGTACTTTCCCGCATCTTTTTTTGAAAAGATTGACAGCCCAATACTCGCGGTTTAATTTTTATAAACCGGTTTACAAGCGGGTGGCGCAATGTCGGTTGCGCCCACGAAGTTTCCTTCAATTCCCCGGCCGCGCGGCTTTCAATGACCGTACAAAAAACGGCCGGATCAACCAGGAAAGGGGTTCCGATGAGCGCAGCATTGCATTTCCGCCGCATCACCGCCGTATTGCTGGGCGCGTCCTTGCTCGCCTTCGCGGGAGCCGCCGCGGCCGCCGGCAAAAAAATTGCCATGGTGCAGATCAACCAGGAGGCGCTCTTTTTCACGCAGATGGACCAGGGCGCGCAAGCCGCCGCGAAAGCCGCGGGCGCCGAACTCGCCATCTTCAATTCGAACAACGATCCGAGCGCGCAGAACAGCGCCATCGAAACGTATATCCAGCAGAAGGTCGACGCAATTCTCGTGGTTGCCATCGACGTGAACGGGATCAAACCTGCGATCACCGAAGCCAAGAAAGCGGGCATTCCGGTAGTGACCATCGACGCAGTCGTCGATGGCGACAACGCAGTGCAAGTCGGTGTGGATAACAAGAAGGTCGGCGAGGACATCGGTAAATACACGGCGAATTACATCAAGACAAACCTGGGCGGCAAGGCGAGCATCGGCGTGGTCGGCGCGCTCAACTCGTTCATCCAGAACGTGCGTCTCGACGGCTTCAAGGCGGGCATTGCGACGGTTCCGGGCGCGAAGATCGTTTCCACTGTCGATGGACAAAACGTGCAGGACACGGCGCAAACCGCCGCCGAAAACCTGATCTCCGCGAACCCGAATCTGCAGATCGTTTATGCAACCGGCGAACCCGCGTTGATTGGTTTGGTCGCGGCGACCTCGGCGCAAGATGCAACCAGCCGGGTGAAGATCGTCGGATGGGATTTGAGCGCGCAGGCCATCAAGGGAATCGATGCAGGTTTTGTCACGGCCGTCGTGCAGCAGGATCCTGAAACCGAAGGCCGCGTTGCCGTGAACTCGGCGCTGAAACTGATCAACAAGCAGCCGGTCGAAAAGAACATCTCCGTGCCGGTGACGATCGTGACGAAGGCGAACGTCGGCAAGTACCGCGCGGTGTTCAAGTAAGGAGAAGCCGATGCAAACCAATGCCGCCATCCCACGCGTACGCATGGAAAACATCACCAAGAGCTACGGCGCCGTGCAGTCGCTGCGCGGCGTCAACCTGCACGTCATGCCGGGCGAAGTGCTGGGTCTCGTCGGCGACAACGGCGCGGGTAAATCGACGGTATCGAAGGTATTGTCGGGCGCGGTGGTTCCGGACGGCGGCAGCATAGAAATCGATGGCAAGCCGGTTCATTTCACCGATCCCGGCGACGCTCGCGCGCATCACATCGAGATGGTTTATCAGGACCTGTCGCTGTGCAATACCGTCGATGTCGCCGGCAATCTGTTCCTTGGCCGCGAACCCATGCGACGCGTGTGCGGCGTGTCCGTGCTCGATCATCGAAAGATGCATCACGACGCGCGCGACATGCTGAACAATCTCGGCATTCGCATTCCGAACACGAAGCTCGACGTTGAAAACCTCTCGGGCGGGCAGCGTCAGGCCATCGCGATTTCGCGCGCGGTATCGTTCGATCCGAAAGTATTGATCATGGACGAACCCACCGCCGCGCTCGCGGTCGCCGAAGTCGAGGCGGTGCTCGACCTCGTGCGCACGATCAGCGCGCGTGGCGTGAGCGTGATCCTGATCAGTCATCGGCTGCAGGACCTGTTTCTGGTGTGCGACCGTATCAGCGTGATGTACGAAGGGCAGAACGTGGCGGACCGGAAGATCGGCGAAACGAATCTGGAAGAGATCGTCGATCTGATCGTCGGCCACAAGTTCAGCGCGCGCTCGGCGCGTGCGCTCGCGGAGAATTGACATGGAACTCGCCATGCACGACAAGTCCAAGGCGCCGCGGCTGCCGCTCAAACATATGCTCGGCCGCAATGCGGGCGTGGCGAGCATTGCAGCGTTTTTTATCGTCTGCGCCCTCGCCTTCACGTTCACCACGAACACGTTTCTCACGACCGGCAACCTGCTCAACGTGCTGCGCCAAAGCGCGCCGCTCCTGATCGTCGCCACGACAATGACGCTGGTCATCACAACGGGCGGCATTGATCTGTCGATCGGCTCGACGCTTGCGCTGGTCGGCGCGGTATCGGCGATTGCGTTGCGCGCGGGCGTGCCGGGCATTGTCGTGCTGCTCGGCGGTCTTTCGCTGGGCGCGATCATCGGCGCGATCAACGGGTACTTCATCGCGTTCGCGGGCATGCCGGCGTTTATCGTGACGCTCGGGACGCTGTCCGTTGTACGCGGCATTGCGTTGCTGATCACACAAGGTTTTTCCATACCGATAGAAAACGACGGGTGGTTCGTCGAACTCGGGCGTGGCCGCATTCTCGGCATGCCGACGCCCGCGGTGATCGCGATCGTCACCTTGCTGTGCGGCTTCGTCACGCTTCGGCATACGCGCTTCGGGCGCTACGTGACGGGCATTGGTACGAACGCGGAAGGCGTGCGTCGCGCGGGCGTCAACGTGCGCAGCGTGACCATGAAAGTGTATGTGCTGAGCGGCGCGGCAGCGGCGCTTGCCGGACTCATCACCACCGCGCGCCTGGGCAGCGGTTCATCGAATCAGGGCGTGGGCTTCGAGCTCGCGGTGATCGCCGCCGTCGTACTTGGCAGCACTGATCTGTTCGGCGGACGAGGGACGATTCTGGGCACGGTGCTCGGCGCATTGACCATCGCCGTGCTGGGCAACGGGCTGATCCTGATCAACGTCTCGCCGTTCTATACGCAGATCATTCAAGGCGCGATCATGCTGCTCGCCATCTGGCTCAACACGCGGATTTTTTCGCCGCAACGGCGCAAAAAGGCTTGAGCGATGAGTTCGATCTTTCGTCACAACGCCTCATTGCCAGTCGGAACGCGCAGCGGCCACGTAATGACCGTGCTCGGGCCGCTGCCGGTTTCGAAGATGGGCGTCACGCTGATGCACGAGCACATCTTGCTGGATGCATCGGGCAAATGGGTGCCGCCTGCCTGCTGCGGCGACAGGTTTATCGGCGAGCAGAAAGTGCATATCGGCATACTCGGCGCGCTGCGCATGAACCCGCTGATGAACCGCGACAACTGCCAGCTGTTCGACGCCGATATTGCCGTGGAAGAGCTCATGCGCTTTCGCGAACTCGGCGGCGAAACGGTGATCGATCCGACCAATCTCGGCCTTGGCCGCGATCCCGCCGCGCTGCAAAAGATTGCGCGGCGCACGGGCCTGAACATCGTGATGTCGACGGGGTTCTATCTCGAGCCTTCGCATCCGGATTACGTGAAGCACAAGTCCATCGATGAACTCGCTGCGCAACTGATTTTCGATGTCGGCGGCGCCGATGAAAAACCCGACGTGCTCGCGGGCATGATCGGCGAGATTGGTGTATCGGCGGCGTTCACCGCCAATGAAGAAAAATCGCTGCGCGCCGCCGCGCGCGCCAGCGCCGCTACGCAAGTGCCTTTGTCCGTGCATCTTCCAGGATGGGTGCGGCATGGGCATCGTGTGCTCGACATCGTGGAAGAGGAAGGCGCGGATCTGAACCACACGGTCCTGTGCCACATGAACCCGAGTCACATGGACGTCGAGTATCAGCATACGCTCGCCAAACGCGGCGCATGGCTCGAATACGACATGATCGGCATGGAGTATTTTTACGCCGATGAAAATGCGCAGTCACCATCCGACGAAGAGAACGCGCGCGCGATCAAGGCGTTGATCGACGCTGGTTTTATCGACCGGATTCTGATGTCGCAGGACGTGTTCATGAAGATCATGCTGACGCGCTTCGGCGGTCATGGCTACGGCTACATCCTCAAATATTTCGTGCCTCGTTTGCGGCGTCACGGCGTCACCAACGAACAGATCGAAACCATGATGATCACGAACCCGACGCGGGTTTTTTCGGCAGATAACCGATAACAAAACGATGTAGACCGGTTCCACCTGCGCTGCATTCCGCCGACACGGCGTGCCGCGCGTTCAAGGAGCAAACGCATGACCAAGTCTGTTCTGCTCGCCGGTGAAAGCTGGGCAAGCATGTCGATGCACGTCAAGGGCTTCGACCAGTTTCCGACCGCGACGTATCACAACGGCGCGACGATCTTTCTCGATATCTTCAAGGACAGCGAGTACAAGATCACGCATATGCCGAGTCACGAAGCGCAGGAAATGTTCCCTTCCACGCTCGAAGGCCTGCTTGCTTATGACGCGATCATCCTCTCGGATATTGGCGCGAATACGCTGTTGCTGCACCCGGACACGTGGATCAAGAGCGAGCGCACGCCGAACCGCTTGAAGCTCTTGCGCGATTATGTTGCGGCGGGCCGCGGCCTGATGATGATCGGCGGATATCTGAGTTTTCAGGGTATCAACGGCAGCGCGCGGTTCCGCAATACGCCAGTGGAAGAAGTGCTGCCCGTCACGTGTTTTCCCTACGATGACCGCGTGGAGGTTCCCGAAGGTTTCAACGCTGAAGTCGTCGCTTCGCATCCCGTGGTCGAAGGCCTTGGAACGCAATGGCCGCACTTGCTGGGTTACAACGAAGTGCAGCTCAAGCCGGATGCAACGTTGATTGCGTCGGTTCCTGAAACGGGACATCCGCTGCTCGTGGCCGGTTCGTATGGAAAAGGCCGCACGTTGGCTTGGACCAGCGACATGTCGAGTCACTGGCTGCCGCCTACGTTTTCCGCGTGGGAAGGCAACGCGCGACTGTGGACGAATTGCCTCGGCTGGCTTACATCGGACGAACACTGACCGGCGCGCTCCACGCCGTTGCAACACAGCCGTGCTATGGTTTTCGCCGTCTATCCGATCTTGACGGCGTTATTTCATACCACGCGCAATGAACCGTCCGAGCCACGCTCTCAAGAGACGCTTTTTCGTCTCGCTGACCGCTTTCATTTGTTTCCTGCTGCTGATAGTCGTGGTGGCGGGAATCGCAGGCTGGCTCGCTTTGCGCGGCAGCCTGGCGCAACTCGACGGCACGCTTGCAGCGCCGGCTTTGTCCGCGCAGGTCAGCATGGAACGCGACGCACTCGGCGTGCCGACCATCGAAGGCAGCAACCGCGATGACGTCGCGTTCGGCACCGGCTTCGTACACGCGCAGGATCGCTATTTCCAGATGGATCTGCTGCGCCGCGTCGCTGCCGGCGAGATGTCGGAGCTGGTCGGCCCCGGCGCGCTCGAACTGGACCGGCGCAACCGGCCGCATCGATTCCGCGAACGCGCGCGCAAGGCGTTCAATGCGCTGCCTGCCGCGCAGCGCCGGCTGATCGAGCATTACACGGCGGGCGTGAATGAGGGGCTTGAGGCGCTGGCGTCGCGTCCGTTCGAATACTGGGTGCTGCGTACGCCGCCCGCTCCGTGGCGCGCGGAAGACACGCTGCTGGCGGTGTACGCCATGTACTTCGACCTTCAATCCGATGAAGTCCGCCATATCCTGTCGCGCGCCGCGTTGCGCGAACGCGTGCCGGCCGACGTGTTCGCATTCCTGCTCCCCGCAACGAGCCATTGGGACGCGCCGTTCGACGTCGCCACGGCGTCCGGCGAGCAACTTCCCATACCGCCTGCAACGCGTCCGGACTGGCTGCGGTCATCGAAGGACTCGAAGGACTCCCGGCACAGCAGCACCGCCATCACGGATTCGATGATCGGCAGCAACGGATGGGCAGTCGATGCCGCCCACAGCGTGCATGGCGGCGCAATCCTCGCGAGCGACATGCATCTCGGGTTATCGTTGCCGAACATCTGGTACAGGATGTCGTTGACGTGGCCCAAAGCCGATGGCCAACCGCGCCACATCACGGGCGTCAGTCTGCCCGGTGCGCCGCTGGTGATCGCCGGGAGCAACGGTCAGATTGCGTGGGGTTTCACGAACAGCTATGGCCGTTTCATCGATCTGATTGCGTTGCAGCGCGATCCCGCCGATCCGCTCGCATATCGCGTGGCAGGCGGCAAGTGGGCGCATGCAACCGTTGTTCATGAACGCATTCTGGTCAAGGGCGAAGCGCCCGTGGACTTGCCGGTCGTCGAAACGCAATGGGGTCCGCGGATCGTCGTGGATTCGAAAGCCTTCGCGCTGCGCTGGACCGCGCACGATCCCGAAGCCGTCAACCTGAACCTTCAGCAACTCGAAGACGCCACGAACGTCGCGGACGCGCTTCACGCCGCGCAAATCAGCGGCATTCCCACGCAGAACTTCATGGTCGCGGATTCGCGCGGCGAGATTGGCTGGACGCTGGCCGGACCGCTGCCCATCCGCGATACCGCCGCCGACCCATCCACGGGAGCGCTCAGCGACCTGCCGTTCGATTCGGCGACGTACCGCGGATGGCAGGGTTATCTCGCCCCAAGTGCCTACCCGTCGCGCATCAGCCCGCCGCTTGGGCGGCTCTGGAGCGCGAACAACCGCACGTTGCCGCTCGACCAGGCCGCAATCGCGGGCGATGCCGGCGCCGACCTCGGCGCGCGTGCATCGCAGATTCGCGATGATTTGTTCGCGCTGCCGCACGCCACCGAGCGCGACATGCTCGCAATCCAGACCGACGACCGCGCGCGATGGATCGAAGTCTGGCGCGGCATCGCCCTTTCGGCGCTGGATGCAAACGCGCTGAAAAATCATCCGCAGCGCGCGGAGTTTCGTCGGCTGGTCGAGACTTGGAACGGCCGTGCAGATGTCGATGCAAGCGGCTATCGCCTCGTGCGCGCGTTCTACTTTTCTCTCTACGATGCCTGGTTCGGACAACTCGACATGGACCTCGCCGCAGCGGGTCCCCGGCTCGGCTTTCGCGCGGCGAGTTCGCGTTACAACGCCGTGATGGAAGCGCTCGCCGCGCACCGCGCGTGGATGCCGGATGGATTTGCCGACTGGCGCGCTTTCGTGCTCGACCGGATCGACCACGCGATCGCGCAACTGCCGCCAGAAACGCATCTCGCCGATGCAACCTGGGGCGAGCGTAACCGCGCGGTTATCGAGCATCCGTTTGCACGGCTCGTGCCGGCGTGGCTTCCGTGGGTGCGCGGATGGCTCGGCGCACCGCACGACGCGCTGCCAGGCGACTTCAACATGCCGCGCGTGCAGGCGCAGTCTTTCGGCGCATCGGAGCGCATGATCGTCTCGCCGGGACGCGAGCAGGACGGCATCTTCGAGATGCCCGGCGGTCAGTCAGGCAACCCGCTGTCGCCCTATTTCCTGGCGGGACACGAAGCCTGGGTACGCGGCGATACAACGCCGTTCTTGCCCGGAAAAACGCAGCATCGGCTGCTGCTGATGCAACATTAGAAACCGCGCCCGCCTTTACTTCGGACTATGTAATTGACTATCCGGAAGCGTCTCGCGGAACCAATGCATCGATTACATCCTCTGAACCCTGCGTGAGCGCAAACAAGCCGCGATCCAATCCGGCTTCGCACGCGAAAGGCACTATATTAGAGGTTCGTTTTTTGTTATCCGAAGGAGTACCGCATGAAAATCCGCACAACCCGAAACACCATTGCAGGCATAGCAATCGCGCTGTCATTGCCTTTGTTATCGATGTCCGCCGCGAACGCGCAGCTTGGCAACCTGCTCAAGGGAGGCGGCGGTTCCGACGGTTCATCGAGCGGACTCAGCAGCCTGGGCAGCATGGGCAGCGCGCTCACCGGGCAATCAGTGACATCGGGCAGCACCAGCAACGTGGCGGGCGTGCTGCAGTTCTGCATCAAGAACAATTATGTCAACGCCAACAGCGCGTCGACGGTCAAGGATTCGTTGATGAGCAAGCTGGGCGGCACGTCGGCGGCATCGCAGGACAGCGGTTATACCGACGGCGCGAACGGCCTGCTGAAAAGCAGCAACGGCAAGCAAGTCGACCTGAGCGGCGGCGGCTTGAAAGAACAGGTCACCAAGCAGGTTTGCGACAAGATCCTCTCGCAAGGGAAATCGTTGATCGGCATGGGTCAGTAAGCTATGTAAGCTTGAATTCGCTGATGTCTCGGCGGCAAAAAAAACGGTCCCGAATATGAAATTTCGGGACCGTTTTTTCTTGGCTTACATTATTTGCCCAACGCCAGCTCTGCGTCGCCAATATAACCACTCGCTTTCTTCACGAGCGCGGGTTCATCGAACTCTTTGATCGAGCCGAGCGCCTGCCGTTCATACAGCCGCCGATACAAACCGTTGTCGATCTGAATTAGCTTGTCGTGGCTGCCTTCTTCGGCAATGCGGCCTTTATCGAGCACAAGCAGCCGGTCGAGCGCCCGCACCGTCGAAAGCCGGTGCGCCACCACCAGCGTGGTCCGGCCGATCATCAGCCGTTCCATGGCTTGCTGGATCAGCATTTCGCTTTCGCTATCGAGACTCGACGTTGCTTCGTCCAGGATCAGCACGGGTGCATCTGCGAGAAACGCCCGCGCGATCGCCACGCGCTGGCGCTCACCGCCCGACAACTTGATGCCGCGCTCGCCCACCGGCGTGTCGTAACCCTGCGGCAACCTGGCGATGAAATCATGCGCGCTCGCAAGCCTTGCCGCACGTTCGATTTCCGCGTGCGTCGCGCCGGGCTTCGCATAAGCAATGTTCTCCGCAAGCGACCGATGAAACAACACCGGCTCCTGTTGCACGATCGCAATCTGACCACGCAGTGACGCTTGCCGTACATCGGCAATATTCTGCCCGTCGATAGTAATCTTCCCGCCCGAGACGTCGTAAAGACGCTGGATAAGCTTGATCAGCGTAGTCTTGCCCGAGCCCGAATGTCCAACCAGCCCGACGCGCTCACCCGACGCAATATGCACCGAGAAATCGTCGTAAAGCGGCGTGGTGTGCCCGTCATAGCAAAACGTCACGTGGTCGAAACGAATCTCGCCCTTGCTGATCGCAATGGGCCCGGCGCCCGGCTTGTCTTCAATACCGAGCGGCTGCGCCTCGAGCGAAACAAGTTCTTCCATGTCGTTCACCGAACGCTGCAGGTTGCGCACATGCATGCCGATTTCGCGCAAATAACCTTGGAGCATGAAGAACATGGTGAGCGTGAACGTAATGTCGCCAACGCTGGCCTTGCCGGCATTCCAAAGCAGCAACGCCGCGCCCAGAATGGCCACCTGCATGAGCACCAGCATGCCGCCCTGCACACCGCCGTTGATCGTGCCGCGCGCCCACGTGCGCTTCGTGCGGTGCCGCCACTTGCCGATCACGCGCGCAAGCCGCGCCTCTTCACGCGTTTCCGCGCCGAAGGCCTTCACCACGGTATTGCAACTCACCGCGTCCGCGAGCGCGCCGCCCATGCGCGTATCCCACGCGTTGCCGAGCCGCGCGGCCGGCGCCACGAATCCCAATGACAACGCCACCGTCACGCCGATATAAACCAGCGACCCGATGCCAACCACCACGCCCATCACGGCCCAGTGCGCGCCGAGCAGCGCGGTTGCGCCGACCAACATGACGACCGAAGGCAACAGCGCGATCAACAATGTGTCGTTGAGCAAGTCGAGCGCCCACATGCCGCGCGTGATCTTGCGCACGGTCGATCCGGCGAAGCTGTTGCCATGCCAGTCGGTGGAAAAGCGCTGCACGCGATGAAACGCGTCGGCGGCTATTTCGCTCATCATCCGCAACGTCAGCGCAATGATGTTCATGTACACGAGCTGGCGCAAAAGCGTCGCGCTCAAGCCCAGCGCAGCGAGCGCGCAGAACGCGGTGATCGCAGCCTCCCAGGCGAGCGCCTTGCCGGTGGCGCCGGCCGCGAGTGCATCGACGAGACGTCCCGCGAAAAGCGGCGTCAGCACGTCGGCAAGCGCCGCGAGCAACGCGAGCGCGACGATTGCGACGATCCGCCAAGGCTGTTTGCCCCAGTGAACCACGGTGAAACCGAGAACGTCCTTGAACGCCCGGCCGCCGAAATCGAGTTTTTTTGTATAGGCCATTTGCCACAGCTCGAGGCGCGAAACGCCGCGAAGCTATCCAGTCAAAATGAAAATAGAGCGACAGCCAGAGCGCGCCTGAAGCGAAAGGCGCACTAGTCAAGAACTGTCTGGAATTGGCGCGGGCTTGAGTGCCTGCGCGGACGGCGACTCAGTGATGTCGCGGCGTCGGGGAAAAGACAGCGCAAGGGAGAGCGATAGCCATTGGGTACATATGGTGCCTCCCTTTGAGAGATGAACTGCGATGAAGGATTGAACTCGAGGGTCCAACTGAGTCCCGATTTTATCAGGCGTATGCGATCCTTGCCAACACCCGCGACGAACTTTCGGCCGGGTCGTCCAGTCCGTGAAAAATTTAAAATTACGCGACGGATTTTCGATGCGCGGACGTTTAACGATTCGAAAAGACATCAACGTACGCAGTGCGCCAGGCTCGCTGACGAGCGCCGGCTGTCCAACATGTAGGGCGAGATTCAGCACATTGAACGAAGAAGATCCGGACGCGCGCCTCTTGGCCCGCATAGACGACGAGGAACCCGGCGCAGTTCGCGAGATGGTCGCGCGCAAGCTGCCGCGCCTGCTCGCGCTCGCAACCCGCATGCTGGGCGACCGTGACGAGGCGAGCGACGTGGCGCAGGAGGTGTTCATCCGCATCTGGAAGCAGGCGTCGAGCTGGCAGCGCGGGAATGCGCGCTTCGATACGTGGTTGCATCGCGTGGCGCTGAATCTTTGTTATGACCGCTTGCGCCGCCGCCATGAAGAGCCGCTGGGCGATGACATGCCGGAGCCCGCCGATCATGCGCCGCTGCCGGAAGATCAACTCGACGATACCGCCCGCGGCGAGCGCGTCGCCGTAGCGCTCGCCGCGCTGCCGGCGCGCCAGCGCGAAGCATTGGTGCTGCAGTACTACCAGGAATTATCGAATATTGAAGCCGCTGCCGTGATGGGCATCAGCGTCGACGCGCTGGAAAGCCTGCTCGCGCGAGCGCGCCGCAGCTTGCGCGGCCATCTTGCCGCCGAGCGCAACGACCGCGGCATGCACGTATCTGGAAAGGAACGCCGATGACCCCCGAACGTTTTCGCCGCCTCACCGAGGTCTACGGCGCAATGCCCGAGCATTGGCCGGAAGCCGAACGCGCCGCAGCGCAGGCGCTGATCGCGCAACGCGATCCGGAATCGCTGGCCGCACTCGCCGACGCCAGTTCGCTCGATATGTTGTTATCCGCGCATGGCGTTGCCGCGCCGAGAAACGATCTGATACGGCGCATCGTGGAATCGTCGCCGGAAGGATCTTCAGCGATAAAACCGGCGTGGAAAAAACCGAACTGGTGGCTTTCAGGCGTGGGTTTTGTCGGCGCGGGCGTGGCAGGAATTGCCGCTGGCGTCCTGGTCATTTCGCTGACTACTTCTTTCTCGGGCTCGGCCGGTCAGCCCAGTTTCTTCGATCAAACCGGTGAAAGCACCGTTTTCAGCAGCAACACGTCCGACTGGAGCGATCAATGACCATGCCGGATACCAAACCCAAGACCAAGCTCAAGACGCTGTTTATCGTATCGGCGGTGCTCAATATTTTCTTGCTCGGCACGATCGGCGGCGGCACGTATCGGTGGATGGAAAAGCAGAAAGCCGATGCAATCGCGCAGCAGCGCGGCCTGCGTTTCGCCGCCGCCGAATTGCCTCAGGAACGCCGCGATCAGCTACGCGACGCGCTCAAGCAAACGCGCCGCGAAAGCCTGCCGCTGATTCTCGACGCACGATCGGGCCGGATCGACATTGTGCAGGCGCTGCAATCGCCGCAGTTCGATCGCGCCACGCTCGATGCCGCCCTCGCCCGCACGCGTGACGCCGACATGGCCGTGCGTGCGCGCGTGGAACGCACCGTGGCTGATTTCGCTGCAACGCTTACCGCCGACGAACGGCTGAAACTCGTCGATGCATTGCAGCGTCATGGACCGCTGCACGTGGGTCCCGCGCCGAAAAAATAATGCGACGGATTCACGCGTATCGCAGCGTTCAAGCAACATGAAAATTCCTATTCTGGGGATCCCATGACAGACGTCACACCCGCTGCGATCGCGATGAATCGCTTCGGACTCGGCGCCCGTGCAGGCGAAACGGCGCCCGCCGATCCGAAACAATGGCTCGCGGCGCAGCTCACCGGCGCGACATATCAGCCGGTGCCGCCCGCGCTTGCAAATCAGCCATCGAGCAGCGTGCTCGCCGCGGATTTCGCCGAGCGTCAGAGCGCGATCCGCGCAACCGGCGCCGACGATAAAAAGGGCGTGCGCAAAACCTACAACGAGAAACTGCGCGATACGTATCGCGCCGCCGTCAACGCACGCTTCACGAGCGCGTTGCAGACGCAGGCACCGTTCGTGGAACGGCTGGTGGCGTTCTGGGCGAACCACTTTGCGGTATCGGTGGAGAAACCCGCCGTTGCCATGCTCGCCGGGTCATTCGAAACCGAAGCCATCCGTCCGCATGTGCTGGGCCGCTTCGAGGACATGCTGGTCGCCGCCGAACGTCATCCGGCCATGCAGATTTTTCTGGACCAGGCGCGCTCGGTGGGTCCCGACAGTCCTGCTGCCGAGCGCGCCGCCGCGCGTCATCCGGAGAACAAACCCGGCCTCAACGAGAACCTCGCGCGCGAGATCATGGAACTGCACACGCTCGGCGTGCGCAGCGGGTACGCGCAGGACGATGTGACGGAATTCGCGCGGGCGTTGACGGGCTGGAGTATTGGAGGGATGGGCGGAATGGGCGGCGGTGCGCGCCGCAACGACGCCGCGCCCGGACAATTCGTATTTCGCGCGCCGCAGCACGAGCCGGGAACGCGCACGATCATGGGCCGCCAATACGATCAACCCGGCGAGCAACAGGCGCTTGCCGTGCTGCACGATCTGGCCGCGTCGCCGGCGACGGCGCAGCATATCGCCGGAAAACTCGCTCGGCATTTTGTCGCCGATAACCCGCCGCAATCGCTCGTAGAACGGCTCGCCGGCGTATTCAGCGCAACGAACGGTGACCTTCCGAGCGTGTATCAGGTGCTGATCGATTCGCCGGAAGCGTGGGCGCCCGTCGATGCCAAGTTCAAGACGCCATGGGACTGGACCGTGTCGGCAATGCGAGGTCTCGGTCATGACAATCCAGGCAACATGCAGATCGCGCCCTTGCTCACGCAGCTTGGCCAGCCGGTATGGCGCCCGGGTTCTCCCGCCGGTTACGACGATATCGCCGCGAGCTGGGCCGCGCCCGATGCGCTCGTGCGCCGCGTGGAGATAGCGCAGCGTCTCGCAGCGCGCGTGGGCGATACGCTCGACGCCCGCACGCTCGGCAACCAGCTGCTTGCAGGATCGCTGAGCGATGCTACGGCATCCGAACTATCTCGCGCCGAGAGCGCACCGACCGCGCTTGCGCTTCTGCTTGTTTCCCCCGATTTTCAAAGGAGATGACGCCATGATCACGCGTCGGAATTTCTTGTGGTGCGCCGGTGCGGGCGTAGGCGCCATGCTGGTTGGGTCGCGCATGGCGTTTGCATCGGTGGAATCGGACCGGCGTTTTGTGTTCGTGATCCAGCGTGGCGCTGCCGACGGACTGAACATTGTCGTGCCTTATGCCGATCCCGCTTACGCGAAGTTGCGCGGCGCGCTCGCAATCGACCCGGCATCCGCCACGAAACTCGACGGCACGTTCGCGCTGCATCCATCGCTGGTTGAAACTGCGAAGATGTACGCAGCGCAGCAGGCGATGTTCGTGCACGCGGTTGCATCGCCGTATAGAGACCGCTCGCACTTCGACGGCCAGAACGTGCTTGAGACAGGCGGGACCACGCCGTACCAGATGAAAGACGGATGGCTGAACCGGCTGGTTTCCATGCTGCCTGCGTCGAAGGCCAACGCCATCGCGCTCGCGCCCACGGTGCCGCTCGCATTGCGCGGGCGCGCCGACGTGACGTCCTATGCGCCGTCCGGTCTTCCGCAAGCGCCCGACGATCTGCTCGTACGCGTCACGCAGCTTTATTCCGGCGATGCCCAGCTTCACGCGCTATGGACTTCCGCTATGGACGCACGCGGTCTCGCCGCCGATGCCGGCGCGCGCCAGGACCCTGCAAGTCTCGGCAAGCTTGCAGCGAGCTTCCTGGGGCGCGCGGACGGACCGCGTATTGCGATGATCGAAACCGGCGGATGGGACACGCACACGGCGCAAAACCAGCGGCTCGGCGCGCAACTCAAGGCGCTCGACACAATGATGGCAGCCATGCGCGACGGGCTCGGCGAACATTGGGCGAACACAACCGTGCTGGTCGCGACCGAGTTCGGGCGCATGGCCGCGGCGAACGGCACGGGCGGGACTGATCACGGGACGGCATCGGCGGCAATGTTGTTGGGCGGCGCCGTGCAAGGCGGCCGCATTCTCGCGGACTGGCCTGGGCTCGCGCCTTCCGCGCTCTATCAGGGACGCGATGTACGGCCGACGCTTGGACTCGATTCGTTGATTGCAGCAGCCGCTGGCGAGACGTTCGGTCTCGATCCCGCTCGCGTTCGGGCGACTCTCTTCAATCAGAAAGCCGCGAACCCAATGTCGACGAGGCTGCTTCGAACCTGATTTCCTGAAGCCGTCTTAAGCTTCTTAAGCTCTTAAAGAACATTTAAGGCCGTGTCACGGGCGAAACGCGACGCCCGTGACACGGCTTATTTTTTATTGTGCCTTTATTTTTTGAAGTAACATGCGATCACTGCCGCTGGAATCACCCCGTTCACCTTTTTCCTGGAGCCACCATGTCTGCATCGAATTATGAGCAACACAACACCGCGCTCTTGATCGTCGATCCGTATAACGACTTCATGAGCGAGGGCGGCAAGCTCTTCAATGCAATCAAGGAGACTGCCGACGCATCGCACATGTTCGATAACCTCCGCCAGATCATCCCCACCGTGCGTGCAGCGGGCATACAGGTTTTTATCGTTCCGCATCACCGGTCGCATCCGGATGACTTCGATCATTGGCAGCACATCAACATGTTCCAGCAAGCAGGGCTTCCGACCAAAGCGTTCGAGGCGGGCAGCTGGGGCGGCGAGTTCAATCCTGAATTCGGCCCGCAGCCAGGCGATGTGATCGTCAAGGAACACTGGGCACAAAGCGGTTTTGCAAACACTGATCTCGATCTGCAACTCAAGCAGCACGGAATTCAAAAGATCATTCTGGTTGGATTGATTGCGAACAGTTGCATTGAATCCACGGGGCGTTTCGGCATGGAGCTGGGCTATCATGTGACGCTTGTGAAAGACGCAACCGCCGCGTTCAGCCATGCCGGAATGATCGCGGCGGAGACCAACGGGCCCATGTTCGCGCACGCTATTCTGACGACCGAAGAGTTGCTTTCGAAACTGCCGGTGAACGTTGCGTGAGCGGATTTATCGTTTGACGGAGTGCATTGATGAGCTGGGACGATGTTTGTGAGAGTGTCTGCCCGATCGCGCGATCGCTGAGCGCGGTGGGTGACCGGTGGACACTGCTCATTCTTCGCGAGCTCAGCATGGGCTCGCGGCGCTTCGAGGAAATTCAGGCGCAAACGGGCATGTCGTCGTTCCTGTTGTCTACGCGACTGAAGCGTCTTGAGAAAGATGGCGTGATAGAACGGCGCCTGTATAACGAGCGTCCGCCGCGTTATGAGTATCACGCAACGGCCAAGGGAAAAGACCTCGATGAGGTCCTGCTTCTTCTGAGGGCGTGGCAAATGAAGTGGGACGATCCTCAAGGCGAGCAGGAGCCGGCGGTGAACCTGGTTCATAAGCGCAGCAAGAAGGTGATCGATGCGTCTTGGCGGCCGTCGCCGGGCAGCAAGCCTTTCTCTTTCGACGATACCCACGCAACTATCAGCCCCGCCTTCGCCGCAGAAAGAGAAGAACGGCGCGCGGCGTTTTTGGCGGCGACACGGCGCGGGGATTCTTGAGCAGGCAACGGTGCGTTTAGGTGGCGTTTTAAGTGGCGTTTTAGGTGGCCTTCTGCCTGGCGAATGACCTTTACCCAGCCGATCAATTTTATACAAGCGCGCCTTGGCGCTTTTCTCTAAGCTCACCGGTTTGCATCGGCAAATTCCGCCGTAGAAAGGACAAACCCGTGAATCCGCAAGCTGCATCGACACACAAAAAACCCGCGCTCGGCTTTTCCAGTGACAACATTGCGGGAGCGTCGCCGGAGGTCATCGAGGCCATGGTCGCCTGCAACGACGGCCAGTCTGCGCCATACGGCGGCGACGCGCTCACCGCGCGCGTAGAAGGCAAGCTCACCGATTTGTTCGAGCGCGATGTAGACGTGTTCCTCGTGCCCACCGGCACGACCGCGAATGCGTTGTGCCTCGCGGCCATGACGCCGCCATGGGGCAGCGTCTTCTGCCATCCGTCGAGCCACGTCAACAACGACGAATGCGGCGCGCCCGAGTTCTATACGAACGGTGCAAAGCTCGTTTCCGTCGATGGACCATCGGCGAAGATCGATCCCGCGAAATTGCGCCGCGCCGCGAACGTGAAGGTGGGCGACGTTCACGTGACGCAACCATCGTGCGTCAGCATCACGCAAGCTACGGAAGTGGGCAGCGTCTACAGCATCGATGAAATACGCGAAATCGGCGAGTTGTGCCGCGCGTCGAATATCGGCTTGCACATGGATGGCTCGCGCTTTGCGAACGCCCTCGTTTCGCTCGGTTGCACGCCCGCTGAAATGACCTGGAAAGCGGGCGTGCACGCGCTTTCTTTCGGGGCAACGAAGAACGGGGTTCCGTGCGCGGAAGCCATCGTTTTATTCGATAAAAAGCTGGCCGCCGAAATGGGTTATCGACGCAAACGCGCCGGCCATCTGTTCTCCAAGATGCGCTTTCTTTCCGCGCAGATGGATGCGTATTTGACAGACGATTTATGGCTGCACAATGCACGCCAGGCAAACGATACGGCCAGGCGTCTTCAGGACGGCATCCGGAATGTGCAAGGCGTCGAGATCTTCGGCGCTCCGCAAGCAAATATCCTTTTCTGCCGCTTGCCGGCAGCGGTTATTCAAGGGCTGCTGGCAGCGGGATTCGTCTTTTATCACGACCGATGGGAGCCGGGCGTGGTGCGCTTTGTGACGTCTTTCGCGACCACTATCGACGATGTCGATAACCTGATTGCAAACGTCGCACGCCTCGCCGCGCAATAAAATTGAAGCCGTTTTAATACCGCGATGGAGCCACGCCAAAAGCACGCCGGAACGCGCGATTGAAATGGCTCTGATCATAAAAGCCGACGTCTTGCGCGACATCGGCAATGCTTCTCGACGTGCGATGCAAAATAATCGCGGCGCGCTCCACCCGCAACCGCACCAGCCACGCATGCGGGGTCATGCCGGCAGTCTGCTTGAACAGCTTGAGGAAATGAAACCGCTCCAGTCCACAGAGCGCGGCCAGGTCGTCCAGCGAAATCTTTTGCGCCAGTTGCGCGTGGCAATAATCTTTCACGCGACGCCAGTTATCAGCAGGCAATGTGCCTTTGACAGACTGCGGCACGACCACGCGCGATTGCGTGAACAAGTGGTCGAACAACGTCAGCCATTCCGATTGCAACGACAGCGGCGCAGTGTCTGCGTTCGTCTGCATCGTGCTGTGCAGGTTGATCAGACGCGCCGCGAGCCCCGCGTTTTCGAGCAGCACGCCAGCGAGCGCGGGCTCGGCAGTCGAGCCCGCGATCTCGGCAGTCACTGCGCCGAGAAGCTCCGGCGACAACCGAAACGTCTTGAGCGTATAAGCGCTGTCGCCATGACACACGCCGTCGTGTATTTCGCCTGGCGGCATGAGGGAGATGCGTCCTGGCGCGAGGAAATCCGTATTGCCACGATGCCGCTGCCGTTGAACGCCCTCGGTCACCAAACCCACGTGATAATCGAGGTGGTAATGACGATCGAAACGAAAATCCGAAAAACGCGCTTCCCCGAGCACAAGGCCCGGAGTCGTGTTGCTGCGATGATAGGCGACCCGGTCTGGCATGTTTTTGCGGTTGCGCATGAACTTCGAACAGCAATTCTAGCGTCGATTCGGCGCGTTGATTATTCGTCAATCGGCTCGTCAATTGGCAGGTTGATACGTCGACTCGGAATCTCGCTAAGAACCGCTGTTTCGAAAATCTCCGTCCGGCGCGATATGATCGAGAAATACGAGCGATGCTCGAATGCCATCGTTATCGACTTTTGAACGACAAATAAGCGCTCCAGTCATGCCCAGCCGGGCAGACGCCAGTTTCGGCGGCGACTGGTGCATACGAACAACGACAGAAACAACGGGTCTCAAGCTTTGGATATTTTCTATTACTGGAAAGATTATGCGTCGGACATCAAGGAAGGACGCATCGGAACGCTGGGTTCGAACGGCGACAAGCTGGAGGGAATGAAGGAACGTCTCCCCCGCAAGGTCTGGACGTTTCTGACCCCAAAGACAATGAAGGGCAAGCTCCAGTTGATCGGATCGTTTCTGGTGACCGATACGAAGCCCGAGAACTTCGTACCGAAGTGGAAGCACAATCTTTTCTACGATGCCGCGTCGCCAAAGTCGGTTCTTTATCCGGATTCGGGATCTATTGCGCATATCGACGAAATAAGCGACTTCATCAATACGCGTTTTCACCCAGCAGTTCGCGCGCGATTTCAGGGCGACAAAGCCTTGCTCGAAATGGAAGCCGACGTTGTGCGCGCGCTGGAAAAACTCGTCCAGAACTACGAGACCATCCAGTTGATGGACGGCCTGAAGAAGTAACCGGCTAATCTCTTGCGACCAGAGGCGCGCGCAATCATGGCGGCTTTAAAACAATCCGGGCGGGTCAAGCACGTGCCAGTGGTTCAGCCCGATGACCCACCTTCCTCGCCCGACATTTCGTCAGAGCCCGGCTTCCCGCACGCGCTGAGTGATGTCCACTTCCGGATGCTTGTCGACGCGGTGCAGGATTACGCCATCTTCATGCTCGATCCGCGCGGTCGTGTTGCCAGCTGGAATCGCGGCGCGCAGAGCATCAAGGGCTATGCAGCCGGCGAGATCGTGGGACAGCACTTTTCGGTGTTCTATACGCCCGATGACATCGCGATTCGCAAGCCCGAAACTGAACTGGCGCAAGCGGCGATTGAGGATCGCATAGAGGACGAAGGCTGGCGCGTGCGCAAGGACGGCACGCAGTTTTGGGCAAGCGTCACGATCACCGCGATCCGCGCACCGGATGGCGCGCTTCAAGGCTTTGCAAAAGTAACGCGCGACATGACCGACCGCTTGCGGCTGATCGAATTGCAGCACGCTCGCGCGATGTCCATCCACGTGCAAAACGCGCGCGAGGAAGAAAGAGCGCGGCTTGCGCGCGAGCTTCACGACGATCTCGGCCAGCAACTGATTGCGCTCAAGATGGATGTCGCGTCGCTGGATCGCGCATCGTTGCTTGAATACGAAGAACTGCATCGCGTCAAGGCGCATTCGGCTCACTTGCAAGGCAAGATAGATACGATCATTGCTTCTGCGCGCCGTCTGGCCGGCGGCTTGAGGCCGCCAATGCTCGACGACCTGGGGCTGGAAGCCGCGCTCGAATGGCTTGCGGACGAGTTTCGCAGCCGCTATGACCTCGTTGTTACAGTGAACAACAACGCAGGTCCGCTGGATTTGTCGGCGCCGGCGGCGACAGCCGTTTTCCGGCTCGTACAGGAAGCGCTGACCAATGTCACACGCCATGCCGAGGCCACCTGGGTTCGCATCGAAATACACCAGACGCACTCGTCGCTCCATTTGCATATTGAAGACAACGGCAAAGGCGCGGTACTCGATGGCAACCGGAGCAAGAACAGTTTCGGCCTTCTCGGCATGCAGGAACGCGTGCACGAGTTGAAGGGACGGATAGCCTTTGAAAGCGCACCGTCCGACGGCTTTCGCATTCACATCGAATTGCCTCTGGACGTTGCCACGCGCAAGATCCAATAAGGTTCAGTCCTCGAGCGGCGCAAGACCCTCCACTGGCATCTTCCGCTCGCCGCCTATATCGACCTTCGGCACGAACAACAAAAATCCGACCGAAAATACGGCGATCACAAAAATGGATATGAACGTCAGATGCAACGAGTCGTGCAGCACCTGACGTATTGCGTCGCCGCTGCCAATGCTCGCCGCCTGATTTTGCAACAACGCTTTCAACTGGTCCGACGTCACTGCGGCCACGTCCTTCGAATGGCTCAGCCCGAAATTCAGGACCGCGCCGAACAAGGTCGCGCCGAGCGTGCTCCCGAGATTGCGTGAGAACAAATTCGATGCCGTCGCGCTGCCGCGCTGCGCGACATCGACGATCTCCTGGATCAGCATGAGCGAACTGACACTGGACGTTCCCATGCCAAACCCCATGATGAGCGAACCGAACGCGGCAATCAGCGGCGAACTTCCTGGCGCGAGCGTCAACAGCAACACCGCGCCGATCGGAATGAACATGCTGCCGCCAATCAGGATGGGCCGCAAACCGAAACGATGCAGCGACTTCGCGGCGAACGTCGCGCCTGCGGGCCAGCCGACCATCATCATGGTCAGGGCTAGGCCTGCGATCACAGGGGAACGATGCAACACGCCCTGCACATACATGGGCAGAAAAGTTGTCGAGCCCATCAGGATCATGCCGGACAAGACGGTCGCGCCGTTGCACGCGGCAATCGGGCGGCGGCTCCAGAGCGCGAATGAAATCATCGGCTCGGCCGCGCGTCTTTCCTGCATCAGGAAGAACAACAGGCACACCACGAACGCGCCGCCGGCCATGGATGCTTTTGTGATGTCGTCATCGCCTGCATAGGTCAGCGCCATCATCAACGAAGCGATCGTGACCATGAACAGTCCCGCGCCCGCGAAGTCGATGGACGGTCGCGCGTGCCTTTCGGACTCGCGCAGGAACATGATGAATCCTGCCGCCGATAACAGCCCGATAGGCACGTTCATCCAGAAGATCCATGCCCACGAGAAATCGCGAATGATCAAACCGCCGACCATGGGACCGACCACCGCCGAAATGGCCCACACGCTTGCAAGATAGCCCTGGACCTTGCCGCGTTCGCGCGCCGGATAAAGATCCGCGACAATAGTCAGCGTGACGGGCTGGATTGCGCCCGCGCCTACGCCCTGGATCAGCCGGAACACGATCATGGCGGGCATCGACCACGCAAAACCCGCAAGCACGGACCCGATCAGAAAAATTGCTATGCCGATAAGCGCGATCGGCTTGCGGCCATAGAGATCGGCGAGCTTGCCGAAGATGACGGTCATTGCGGTCTGCGTCAGCAGGAACGACGAGAAGACCCAGCTGTACAAATGCAGGTCGCCGAGTTGCGCAACGATCTGCGGCATGGCAGTGGAAACAATGGTGGCTTCAATGGCGACCATTGCCATCGATGCCATCACCGATGCAATGACTAACGGACGCGACGTCTGTTGGTTGCGAGGCATGAAATTGTTGTAATGGGGAACGTGGAGCGGGCGCGGGGTCTTGCCGCCGCGACGCGTGAAACGGCCGCAGCAAGGCGACCGTCCAATAGTATGAACCCTGCTAGGAATATTCGCTCGGCGGGAAAAGCCGAACCGTTCTTCCCGCATAAACTACGAGCATACGAAACCCTTTCATCCACGATCATGAATTCATCGAACGAGGTTCAGGCGAATGCGTTACTCGGCGGGAAGTGCCTGTGCGGCGCGGTCCGCTACGCGGTAAAGGACGAATTCGTTTATGCGTTGAACTGCCATTGCTCGAATTGCCGGCGTGCAATCGGTTCGGCATTCAAGCCGTTTGCGGGTATCGAGCGTCATAAGCTCACGCTCGTGCAAGGCGAGGACGCGCTGATGATCTACGGCGACGAGAACGCGTCGCACGACGTTCATTGCAAGCATTGCGGCTCACTGATGTATTCCGTCGTGCGTGAAGGCGCGTTCGCTCACGTTGCCATGGGCACGCTCGTGGATAGTCCGGGCATTCGTCCCACGGCGCACATTTTTGTAGGGTCCAAAGCGCCGTGGTACACCATCACCGACGCGTTGCCACAATACGAAGAGTTCGACTGAAACATCGGGTTGTTGCGACGCCGTGAAATGCCTTACGCCCTGATCCTTTCCAATCCCGGCAACCAGACGCGCAACAGCGAATACAACCGGTCCAGGTCGATAGGCTTCGCCAGATAATCCGTCATGCCGGCCGCGCGCGCCTGCTCCTGATCGTCCTTCATGGCCTTCGCCGTGATTGCGATGATCGGCAAGGTCTTGAAGCGGGCATCGGCGCGAATACGGCGTGTGGCTTCGAGCCCGTCCATTGCCGGCATCATCACGTCCATCAGCACCAGGTCTATATCGGGGATATCGTTGAGCTGGTCGATGGCTTCGAAACCATTGCGGGCGATATCGACCGTCATGCCTTTATGCTCAAGCGCGCTGCTGAGCGAAAAGATATTGCGGATATCGTCATCGACCAGAAGAATGCGGCGGCCTTCAAATACGCGATCACGGCCGCGCACGGTTTTCAGCATGGTTTGCCGCTCGGTAGACAGATCGGTCTCCACCTTGTGCAGGAACAGCGTGACCTCATCCAGCAAGCGCTCCGGCGAGCGTGCGCCCTTGATGATGATCGAGCGCGAATACTTGAGGAGGTCGGCTTCCTCTGCGTGCGTCAGGTTGCGTCCCGTGTAGACGATCACCGGCGGGAACGAATACATGTTCTCGCCCGACATGCGCTGAAGCAACTCGCCGCCCTGCATGTCGGGCAGTTTCAAGTCGATGATCATGCAGTCGAAAATGGTCGTGCGCAGCAACGCAAGCGCTTCTTCGCCGAACTCGACAGCGGTGATGTCTATGTCGTCATCGCCAATAAGCTGGACGATGCTTTCACGCTGGCGGGCATCGTCCTCGACCAGCAACACACGTTTGACCTTCTGCGTGAACTTGTCTTCGAGCTTGCGGAAAATGTCCTTGAGCTGGTCGCGCGTAGTCGGCTTGAGCGCATAACCAATGGCGCCGAGATGCAATGCGGCTTCTCCGCTGTCGTTGGCCGAGACCACGTGCACGGGAATATGCCGCGTCTGCGGTCCGTCCTTCAGTTGCTGCAAAACCATGAGGCCCGAACGGTCGGGCAAGCTGATATCGAGCAGGATTGCATCGGGCAAATGCTGCGCGACGAGTTGCATGGCCTCCGCCGCGGTCTGCGCAACCAGGCATCGGTAACGCATCTCGTGCGCGAGGTTGTACAGAATGCCGGCGAAGTCCACATCGTCTTCGATCACCAGCACAGAGCGCGCGCCGGCCTTCGGGTCGTTACGGTCGTCGTCATATGCGGGGACCGCTACGGCCGCGGATTCCAGCAGCGGCGCCTCGATGATCTCGACGGGCGCGGGCGGCGGCGCAGCAAGCGCGACTTCCGCCACGTCTGCGCTATCCGTCCAGCGGACCGGCAAGATCAGTTCGAACGTGCTTCCGGCGCCGAGCGCGCTCGTCACGCGGATCGTGCCGCCCAGCAGCTTCGCGAGATCGCGCGAGATGGAAAGGCCGAGTCCCGTGCCGCCGTATCGGCGGCTTGTGGTGCCGTCGGCCTGACGGAAAGCTTCGAAGATCGTCTGCTGGTTTTCGGGCGCAATACCAATGCCCGTGTCCGTCACCGCGAAGCGCACGCGATTTCCGCTCGTGCTGCTCAACGTGAGCGAGATTGCGCCCGTCTCGGTGAACTTCAACGCATTCGATATCAGGTTCTTCAGGATCTGTTCGAGGCGTCGCGAGTCCGTGAAAATGGACGCCGGCATGCCGGGTTCAATACCCACCGTAAACGCCAGCCGCTTCTGCCCGGCAAGCGGTTCGAACGTCCTCAGCAAGGACTCGGTCATGCGCGATAGCGACACGTCTTCCGGTGCGAGCTCGAGCTTGCCCGCCTCGACCTTGGAGATATCGAGAATGTCGTTGATGAGATTAAGCAGGTCGTTGCCCGCCGAGTAGATGGTGTTCGCGAACTTCACCTGTTCGTCGCTGAGATTGCCCTTGTGATTTTCGGACAGCAGCTTCGCGAGAATCAACGAACTGTTCAGCGGCGTTCGCAACTCGTGCGACATGTTGGCGAGGAACTCGGACTTGTAGCGGCTTGCGCGCTGCAAGTCTTCGGCACGCGCCTCGAGTTCGGTCTGCACCTTGTTGAGCGCTTCGTTTTTTTCATCGAGGGTCAACGCCTGGAACGTGAGCTGCTCATTGATGGTTTCGAGTTCGGCCTTTTGATTGTTCAGGTTGGATTGCGACTCTTCGAGCGCAGCCGTCTGCTCTTCGAGTTCCTCGTTCGCCGATCGCAATTCCTCTTGCTGGACCTGCAGCTCTTCGTTCAGTTGCTGCGTTTCCGCGAGCACGTCCTGCAGGCGTTCACGATACAAAGCCGCTTCCACGGACGCTCCCACGCTCGCCGATATCAGCCTGAGGAAATCGAGTTCCCTCGCCGACGCCGGCTGCATCAAGCCAAGTTCGATCACACCATTCACAGCGCCGTCGTTATCGATGGGCGTCATCACCACACTTTTCGGCGGGCTTGTTCCGAGACCCGAAGTGACCTTCAAATAGTTATCGGGAATGTCGTCGAGTTCAATTAGCCGATGGCTTTCCGCCACTTGCCCCACGAGCGTCTCCGCGTTCTCGAAGAATTGCTCGCGCGCCTCGTTCTCGCGGCTGAAGCCATAGGCAGCGACGCGGCGCAGCTTGCCGCTGTCATCGCGCACGTAAAGCGCCGCGACCACCACGCCGAGATATTGCGAAAGGAAATCGAGCATCGCCCGGCCAAGTCGCGGCAACGTCTGCTGCCCGACGAGACTCTCTGCAAGCTGGCTTTGCCCGGTTCGCAGCCATGCCTGCTGGTGCAGGACCTCGTTGTGTTCGGCCTGGGCTTGCAGTGCGTTGTCGTAGGTCTCCGACAGCTTCATCAACTCGCGGCGTCCGAACACGGCGAGCATCGCGCTCAACGAAAGACTGATCGCGAGGAAAATGGCGACGGCGGTGATCGTGACCTGCCTGGCGGTGGCGGCGCGTTCCCATCGCAGGTTCAGCTCCACGTCCATGAAATCCTTGAACTCGCGGCGGGTTTCATCGAACTCGAGCTTGCCGCGCCCCGTGCGCAGGATGCCCACGACGTCCTGATTCGCTCGCCGCATTGCGATGGTTTGTTCCGCAAAGCGTTCCCATTGCGCTTGCAACGCTTCAATGCGCTTCAGGCGTTCGACTTGTGGCGGGTTATCGCCGACAAGGTCCATCAGCGTGGAAAGCTTCGCGTTGAAACTTGCCTTGCCAAGTTGATAAGGCGCGAGAAAACTGTCGTCGCCGGTAAGCAGAAAACCGCGCTGTCCGGATTCGCGATCGACTGCAAGCTTGATCAGGTCGTTGCCGTCGCCAATCACGCGCTCCGAATGTTCGAGCCAGCTCATGGCCGAGAGCAGATAAAACAGCAGCGCCACGAACACGGCGGCCGTGGCAATTCCCGCGCTGAGCGGCAATGCGATGTTGCGTCGAATGATGCGGCGAAAGCTGTTCTGATCAACAGCACGGTGATCGGGCATTGCTTATCCCTGTTATTGAATTGAGCGCATACAAAGCGCGGTGCAGTGCTTGACGTAGTACGCGACGGCCGTCCAGATCAGGGTCTCCGCGTACGCTGGCGCAGATAATACATTTTCTCCGGCGTACTGTCGGCGATGAAAAGCGATACGACTTTCCGCGCGATTTCATTCGAGACAAAGGCGCGGAAAACGGCAATTTTTGGCCGGTTGAGAAAGTTTAATCCGGTAAATATTTCCCGATCAACATTGCGCGTTTCCAGCCAAAACCCGGGACTTTCTTGTATTGGAAACCTGCATGCAGCAAAGCACGTTTGACGTCGCCCGCACTCGTGTACGTTGAGAACGTCGCACCTTCGTTTGCCAGTGCGCCTAGCGACTCGAACACCGAAGGCGACCAGAGTTCGGGGTTTTTAGCGGGCGCGAATCCGTCGAGGAAAAACGCATCGGCGCGAAGATCCAGCGTGGGCAAGACGGTGACGGCGTCGCCGAAGATCAGCGTCAGGGTGACCTCGCCGTTATCGAAGGCGAGCGTGTGCGTGCCGGGCGTGACTTCGGGCGTGACTTCAGGCCAGGCGTCGGCGAGCGTTTGCGCGAGCGCTGCGACCGGCGCGTCGTCGATGGTCGCAGCGTGCGTGAAACGCAGGTCGCCGGCTGCGAACGGATGTTTTTCTATCGATACAAAATGCAGATGGCCGCCACGCGATGAATCCGCGCGCCACGCGGCCCACGTCGTCAGGAAGTTGATGCCCATGCCGAAGCCCGTTTCCAGCACGGTGAAATTCGGGCGTCCCTGCCACCGCGCTGGAAGGCCGTTGCCTTGCAAGAACACGTATTGCGCCTGCGCGACGCTGCCCACGACGCTGTGATAAATATCGCCATATAGCGGCGAGTAAGGCGAGCCGTTTGGGCGGAATGCGACGGTTGCAGGAATCAGCGGTTCGGACATGGATGGTTGGCGATAAAGGTTCAAGGCAGCATCGATCTTACGATCCGTGCAAGCTTTTCAACGGCGGCGTTCGCCTCGCGCTCGGGCACGCTTGCATATCCCAGCACGAGGCCGTTGTACGCTGCGATGTTGCTATCGGCAAGACAGAATTCACTGACCGGCACCGCCCACAAGCCTTCCGAACGCGCTGCGCTGCAAACGTCCACGTCGCGCAAAGGCGCGTTCAGCCGCGCGGTCAGATGCATGCCACCCGCGCCGCCGGATACCGTCAACAACTCGCCGAAATGTTGTTCGAGCGCGACTTGCAGCGCAACGCGCCTGCGCGAATACAAACCGCGCATGCGCCGCAAATGTCGCGTATATGCACCGCTTCGCATGAAGTCCGCGAGCGCGAGTTGATCGGCGGCGCGGCCCTGTCGCGATATCTCGCCGAGCGTGCGCGCGAACTCGCGTGACAGGCCGGGCGGCACCACCATGAAGCCGATGCGCAATGCGGGGAACATGGTCTTGCTGAACGTGCCGAGATAGATCACGGGCGCATTGCCGGCGAGTCCTTGCATGGCCGCGAACGGTGAGCCAGTATGACGGAACTCGCTGTCGTAATCGTCCTCTATCACCCATGCCTGATGCGCGCGAGCGTCTTCGATGATCTGCATGCGCCGCGCGATACTCAACACACTCCCAAGCGGATACTGATGCGACGGCGTCACGTAGATCAGCTTGGGCGGCGACTGCGTCCAGTGCGAACGCGCAGGCGCAATGCCGTCGGCATCAACCGGTATGGAGACGAGCGAGAGATTTGCTCCTTTGAACGCGGCGCGCGCGCCAGCATAGCCGGGATCTTCCACCCACACGCGGTCGCCGGCATCCGCCAGAATGCGTGCACACAGGTCGAGGCTCGTTTGCGTGCCGTCGGTGATGAACACCTGATCGATATCGCAACGCACGCCTCGCGATACCTTCAGGTAATCAACAAGCGCCTGGCGTAGCTCGGGCGCACCCGCGCTGTTCGCATAGCCAAGGTCGGTTGCTTCGAGCTTTCGCCATGCACGCGCGATGGCTGCGCGCCATTGCGCCATCGGAAATTCATCGAGCGCCGGCAAGCCTGGGCGAAACGATACCGCGAAGGGACTTGTCTGCTGTTCGCGCCTCAATCCGTCGATACGACGCGAAAGCTGCGCGGATTGCAGCTTTCTCTCTACAGGTTTCGATTGCGTCTGAGCGCCGACCGAAGCCACCACGGAGCCGCGCCGGCTGACATGCAGGAATCCCTCTTCGGCAAGTTGCTCGTAAGCGAACATGGCCGAATTGCGCGCAATGCGAAGCTCATTCGCAAGAACGCGTGTTGCGGGCAACCGTGTGGACGCGGGAATCAAGCCATCGAGAATGGCATCGCGCAACGCTTCATACAGCATGCGTTGCTGCGTAATCTTCCTGCCATCGAGGCGGCTTGCAAACGACGAAAAGAGTAAAGCGAGGTCCATGCGACGAGGAAGCGTTCCAAGTTGTGGCTCTAAATAAATCCGGGTTATTGGGTCTATCATTGGCGCCATCGCCATTTTATTCTTATACCAGAACCGGGCCTAAAACCCGCCGTACCAGCCATCCACCTCGACGGAGAATCGCTTGAGCACGTTTCAGAATGAATTTGCACAGCCCATTGGCGCGCCGCTCGCAAACTGGAAAGGCGCCACGCCGCCGTCGCGCATCACGCTCGAAGGCCGCTATTGCCGCCTGGTTCCGGTCGATCCCGCCACGCATCTCAACGATCTCGCCGACGCTTACAATTCAGCCACCGACGCCCGCGACTGGACGTATCTTGCAACGGGACCGTTCAGCACCTTGGAGGCTTATCGGGCGCATCTGGAAAAGCTCGCTTCGACTTCGGACCCCTTGCACTTCGCGGTTATCGACGTAACCAGCGGCAAGGCGCTCGGCACGCTCGCGCTGATGCGCATCGACCCGGCGAGCGGTGTGATCGAGGTCGGGTTTATCGCGTTCTCGCCGCTACTGAAAAAAACGCGCATTGCGACGGAAGCCATCTTCCTGCTGATGCGCCATGTCTTCGATGACCTCGGCTACCGGCGTTTCGAATGGAAGTGCGACTCGCTCAACGCGCCATCGCGCGCGGCTGCCAAGCGCTTCGGCTTCACGTTCGAAGGCATTTTCCGGCAGGCTATTGTGTATCGGTCACGCAATCGCGACACCGCGTGGTTCTCGATCATCGATCCGGAATGGCCGGCGCTCAAGTCTCAATACGAGCGCTGGCTCGATCCAAAAAATTTCGATGCCGACGGCAAGCAACTCCAACGTCTTTCCACCACAACGGAGCGCTGAATGACCGGCACAGTCCACATTCGCCCGGTCGAAGAAACCGATTACGCGGAATGGCAACCCCTTTGGGACGGCTACAACGCGTTCTATGGCCGCGCACAAGAAACCGCCTTGCCGCAGGAAATTACCGACGCAACATGGGCGCGATTTTTCGATAATAACGAACCTGTGCATGCCCTGGTCGCTGAAAGCGATGGCAAGTTGATTGGCCTTGTGCATTTTATTTATCACCGCAGCACGACCTTGCTTGGTCCGATTTGCTATCTGCAGGATTTGTTTACTGCGGAAGCCGCGCGAGGACGCGGCGTGGGCCGCAAGTTGATCAGCGGAGTTTATGCGAGCGCGAAAAGTGCCGGTTCGGAGCGCGTGTACTGGCATACCCACAAGACCAACGCGACCGCAATGAAGCTTTACGACAAGGTCGCGGAAAAGCCCGGCTTCGTGATGTACCGGCAATCTGTTTGAGGGTCGAGAGCGTGCGATGCCTTTCTTCGGCATCGCACACTTGCTACATCATCAAGACAAGTGATGCACTTTCTGCAAGCCATACACCGGCGTTTCAATGCCTTCCATGCGCGCCTTCAATTGCAGCGATAAATACTGCGAGTAATGCCGCGACTGATGCAGGTTGCCGCCATGGAACCACAACGCCTGCTGCTGCGTCGGTTTCCACATGTTGCGCTGCTCGCCTTCCCACGGTCCCGGATCCTTGGTCGTATTCGAACCCAAACCCCACACCTTGCCCACCTTGTCCGCCACCTCTCGCGAGATCAGGTCCGCAGCCCAGCCGTTCATCGATCCATAGCCGGTTGCGTAGACCACGAGATCTGCCGGAAGCTCGCTGCCGTCGCTCAGCACGACCGAATGCTCCTTCAGCTCGACCACGTCCACGCCGCTCTTCAACTTGATCTTGCCGTCCGCAACGAGATCCGAAGCACCCACGTCGATGTAATAACCCGAGCCACGCCGCAGGTATTTCATGAAGAGGCCCGAGCCGTCATCGCCGAAATCGAGCATGAAACCTCTTTTCTCCAGACGATCGTAGAACTCGGCATCGCGCTTCCTGATGGCGTCGTAGACCGGTATCTGGAACTCGTGCAGGATCTTGTATGGAAGCGATGCAAACGTCAGGTCGGCTTTCATCGTCGTCATGCCTGAGGCCACCGCGCGCTCGGAATAAAGGTCGCCGAGCGCGAGATCCATCAGCGAATCGGATTTCACGATATGCGTGGACGAACGCTGCACCATGGTCACGTCGACGCCCGCTTCCCACAACGCCGCGCAGATATCGTGCGATGAATTGTTCGCGCCGATCACAACAACCTTTTTGCCCTTGTACGCGTCAGGTCCCGGATGTTGCGAAGAATGATGCTGTTCGCCCTTGAACACATCCATGCCCTTGAACTTGGGCACGTTCGCTTTTCCCGACATGCCCGTGGCAAGCACGAGTTGCTTTGGCCGCAACGTCACCGTCTCGCCGTTGCGCTCGACTTCCACGATCCACTCGCCCGCAGCTTCGTCGTAGCGCGCGGACTTGCATGCCGTCGAGCCCCAATAGTTCAGCTCCATCACCTTCGTGTACATCTCGAGCCAGTCGCCGACCTTGTCCTTCGGCGAGAACACAGGCCAGTTGTCGGGAAACGGCAAGTACGGCATGTGGTCGTACCAGACTGGATCATGCAGGCACAGCGTTTTGTATCGAGCACGCCATGCGTCGCCCGGCTTCTCGTTCTTGTCCACGATGATAGTCGGCACGCCAAGTTGGCGCATCCGCGCGCCGAGCGCAATACCGCCTTGCCCGCCGCCCACGATCAGGCAATACGGCTGCTTTTCGTAACCCAAAGTCTGGTGCTCGGCCGCGCGTTTTTCCGTCCAGCTCGTACGGTCGGTACGCGCGCCGTGCTCGGCGCCCATCGGACGCCTCTGGCCCTTGGGCTCCTCATGTCCCTTGAGTTCGGTCATCGTGGTAAGCAGCGTCCAGATCAGGCCATCCTTCACGCGGATCAAACCCGTGCCGCGCGCGACGTCCGTTTCAAACGCGATCCACGATTGCGTCACGCCGTCGGCTTCGGTCGCCGTTTCGTTATCGGCAATCCTGAACTTCGACGGCTTGACTGCGTTCAGTTGAGAATCGAGCATCGCGGCAATCTGCTCGCGGCCTTCCATCGTCTTGATGTTCCACGTGAACGCAACGAGATCGCGCCAGTAACCGTCGGGCTGGAATAGCGCAGCGGCGGCTGCCGAGTCACCGCTTCTCAGCGCGGCTTCAAGTGACTCCAGTACTTGGGAAATCGTCTGGTTCGGATTGCTTTTTGGCATGGTCGCTCCTCCATGAGATACGGATCACTAAACATTGGTTGAAGATGGCGGGTTCTTTGCCCGCTGGATAAAATGCTGCTTACGCTAACGCCTGTGAGGCGCAACGATTCCGAATTTTGCAATACGTCTGTAAAGCGTCGCGCGCGAAACGCCCAGCGTTTGTGCGGCGATAGCCGGGCGCCACTTTGCATGGGTCATCGCAGTGATGATCCGGTTGCGCTCAAGTGCATCTGCTTCCGATAACGATGGCTGCGGCGCTTCTTTCGTCTCAAGCGTCGGCGTGCTTCTCGTCGCGCGCGCAACGGGCGGCCTAACGCGTGCATGCAACGGTGCGCCCGAGCCGATCAACCTGAACGAAATGAGGTCGCGTCCCGGGCGTGCATCGAGCAAGCGTTCTGCGCGGATATCGAAGAGTTCGCTGACATGGCGCGGCAACTCGACTAGTCCCGGCACGCATTCCTTCGCGCGCCGGTTTGCGGCGATTGCAAAACCCCGTGCATCGAATGCGATAAGAATTTCCGGCTGCGCCTCGACGTAGTGGCGGCTGCGATGCGCGAGCAACACCCAGCATTGCGTGGTCTCGTTGAGGAAGAATCCATCCTCGATCAGCAACGCGCTTTGACGCACGATATGGTTCACGAGCCGCTGGCTCTCGCGCTCTTCCGGCGAGCGCACGGCGGACGCATCCAGCACGCCGATCAACTCGCCCTGCACGCCGAAAATGGGCGACGCGCTGCACGTGAGCGCGGTGAATGCCGCGCGAAAGTGATCTGTCTTGTGCACGGTGATAGGCTCGGCATCGAGCAACACCGAAGCAACGCCGCACGTGCCCTCTTCGCGTTCGGACCAGCACGAGCCGAGATATAAACCCGCGCGCTTGAATTCGTGGCGCCGGTCGCGATCGACCCGATAGTCGATGGTCACGCCCTCTGCATCGGTCAGCATCACGCAATAATCGGCCTCGCGCACGGTCTCGTGCAGGCGTGACAAACATTGCCCCGACGCACGCAACACCGTTTCCTCACGCTGCTGCACATAACGCAATTCGGGCACGGTCAGAATCCGTGGACCGATGGTCGCGCCGGGATCGAGATGATATTGCTCCAGCGATCTCCTATACGAAGACGCAAGCCTGAGCGAATCAGCGCCCGCGCCCGCGTTCAGCGCGCGCCCTTCAATCACGCTGCGCACGCGGTCGATGTGTCTGGTCGGCGATACATACGGCATGAAAGATCTCCGGCGGATTCTGCTGTGCTCGAAGGTTCACTGAATATCAGCGCATGACGACGTTTTATCATGCGTGTTCAGGGAGATCACACCGCAGTGCACCATCGTCGTGAATGAGACATTTGTCTCATCGCATACGCATACGCATAGCATCAGCGGCGGCGCGTTTCCCCGAGCGCGGCCATCTTCCTGTACAGCGTGTTACGCGATACACCCAGCATGCGCGCCGCGGCGGAGACGTTGCCGCCGTGTGCGTCGAGCGCGGCGGAAACAGCGGAGCGCGCCAGATCATCCAGCCGCACGCTCTCCTTCGCCAAAGGCTGCAGCGTCGCGTCTTCCCGCTCGGCGAAATCTTCCGGAAGATGCTCTAGACGAATGATGGTTTCGTCGTCATCGAGCATAGCGCACGCCGTTCTGAGCACGTTCGTAAGCTGCCTGAAGTTGCCGGGCCAGGAATGCCGCGTGAAGACTTCAAGCACCTCCGAAGAAACCCTGATAACGGGACCTGTCGGGCGTTCGGTCCGAAGGATCTTTTCTATCGTCACGGCGAGGTCCGTGCGCCGGCGCAGCGGCGGCAACGTCACGAGCAAGCCATTGATCCGGTAATACAGGTCCTCACGAAATTCACCGCTGTCCACGCGTTCACGCAAGTTGCGATTGGTCGCGCAAATCAACGCGAAGTCGACGGGCACCGAGCGCGAACTTCCGAGCGGCGTCACCGTGCGTTCCTGCAACACACGCAGCAGACGGCTTTGCAGCGCGAGCGGCATGTCGCCAATTTCATCGAGGAACAAGGTACCGCCGTTGGCTTGCAGAATCTTGCCGGGCGCACCTCGTTTCGATGCTCCCGTAAACGCGCCTTCCTCGTAACCGAACAACTCGGACTCGATCAGCGTGTCGGGAATGGACGCGCAATCCACCGCGACGAACGGCCCGTCGCTTTGCGGCGAATCGCGATGCACGGCGCTTGCAAGCACCTCCTTTCCCGTCCCCGTTTCTCCGCCTATCAGAATAGGAATATTTTTGCCGATGACCTTCCGCACGCGCTCGACCAGCGCCGCGATCTGCGGATCGCCGGTCAGCAAGTAGCGCAGTCCGGACAGCTTGGCATGAGGTTCGGGCGTACGCTTGCGCGTGGTGACGTCGGTGATCTCGCTAGCGTCCGTTGCGAACGCAACCGAGGTCGTTCGCCTGAAGTCCACGTTGGCGAACACGTTCACGCCGCTCGGCAAGCGTAGCGAAACCAGGCGGTCGCCAGGCACGGTCATGCCGCTGCGCATCAGGTCGATCAGTTCGCTGCACGAGACGTTGAACAACGACGACAAGCTATGCGCTTTCAACGACGTCAGCGGCAAACCAAACTGGAATTGCGCGCTGCGATTCGCCGAGAGAAAACGTCCATCGGCGCGAAACGCTGCGATGCCTTCCATCAACGTGCCGATAAATTCAGGGCGGCCATGAAAATGAACACGCAATGCTTCAGGGAACGCACTCGTGAACAAATGATTCTCGATCATCTGCGCCGACATCTTGGCGAGCGCCATTGTGTGGCGACTGTGGCCGCGGCAATCGCCGGAAACATCGAGTACGCCGAGCAACTCGCCGAAGGGATCGAGTATTGGCACGCTGGAACATGCAAGGAACTGGTTGGCGCGCAGATAGTGCTGGTCGCCCAAGATCATGGTGGCGTCGCCGGATGCGATGGTCGTGCCCACCGCGTTGGTGCCCTGCTGCTGTTCGCTCCACAACGCACCGGCGCGCAACGCAACACGATCCGCGCGCGCGAGGAAATCGTCGTCGCCAAGGGAATGGAGAATCAGGCCTTGCGAATCTGTCAGCACAACCATGCTATGCGTGTTCGCGATCTGCCCATAAAGTGTTTCTATGACAGGCAGCGCATGTGTGCATAGCGTGCGGTTTTGCTCGCGCTTGAGCAGGAGATCCGGGTCGCCGAGCACGCTGTAGTCGGGACGCATGGTCTCCGAGAGGCCATAGTTCCGCGACCTTTCGTGAGACTGCCGGATGATGTCGAGTACTTCAATACGGCCGGCGTGATCGCTTGCCAGCGCACTGGTGCGGCCTAAAGAAACCGGGGTCATAACCATTGTCTCCTCCGCCAGCATTCGCGGAAGGAGTCGGTCTTACGCTCCGCCCGTCGCGTGGTCGATCGAGACAATGTACCACTACGCAGGGCGCCTTTTCGGCTTCAACCGGTTACATGTTCAACCGGATGTTCGTCGAGCCATGCAGATTCGGCGTCGTCGAAGAGGCGCGATCGCGTGAGGAAACGCAGGCCGCTCGGCCGCTCCAGCGAAAACATGCCGCCGTTACCCGGCACGCAGTCGATGATCAGTTGCGTGTGCTGCCAATATTCGAATTGCGAATCGCTCATGTAGAACGGCACGCCGCCGATTTCTCCGAGCTTGACGTCGGACGAACCAACCATGAATTCAGCGACCGGGAAGCACATGGGTGCGCTGCCGTCGCAACATCCACCGGACTGGTGAAACAGGATTTGCCCATGTTCGGCCTTGAGCTTGTCGATCAGTTCGATTGCCGCAGGCGTTGCGGTCACGCGCGAAACTTCGTCTTGGCTCATCAGGGTTTCCACTTAGAAAGTCGAGGAGCAAGCCGCGTTGCATTTGCCAATGCGGCTTGCCATTCACACTACCCGCTTTAGAAGAAGCCGAGCGGTTTGTCGCTGTAACTTACCAGGAGGTTTTTCGTCTGCTGATAATGATCGAGCATCATCTTGTGATTCTCGCGGCCAATGCCCGATTGCTTGTAACCACCGAACGCCGCATGCGCCGGATACGCGTGATAACAGTTCGTCCAGACGCGGCCAGCTTGAATATCGCGTCCGAATCGGTAAGCTCGCGTGCCATCGCGCGTCCACACGCCGGCGCCAAGACCGTAGAGCGTGTCGTTGGCAATTTCGAGCGCTTGCGCTTCGTCCTTGAAGGTCGTCACGGACACGACCGGCCCGAAGATTTCCTCCTGGAAAATCCGCATCTTGTTGTGGCCTTTGAAGACGGTCGGCTTGATGTAATAGCCGTTCTTCAATTCGCCATCCAGCGCATTGCGCTCGCCGCCAATCAAACATTCGGCGCCTTCCTGCTTGCCGAGATCGATGTAGGACAGGATCTTTTCGAGCTGCTCTTGCGAGGCTTGCGCGCCGATCATTGTGCTCGAATCCAGCGGATGGCCCTGGCTGATCGCGGCCACGCGCTTGAGCGCACGCTCGATGAACTTGTCGTAGATGCTCTCTTCAATCAACACCCGCGACGGGCATGTACAGACTTCGCCCTGATTCAGCGCGAACATGGCGAAACCTTCGAGCGCTTTGTCGAAGAAGCTGTCGTCGGCGTTCATCACGTCGGCAAAGAAAATATTCGGGCTCTTGCCGCCGAGTTCGAGCGTGACCGGAATCAGGTTCTGGCTCGCGTACTGCATGATCAGGCGGCCCGTGGTGGTTTCGCCGGTGAACGCAATCTTGGAAATGCGTTTGTTCGATGCCAGCGGTTTGCCCGCTTCCAGCCCGAAGCCGTTGACCACATTCAGCACGCCGGCGGGCAGCAAATCTTCGATCAGTTCGAGAAATACGAGCAACGATGCCGGCGTCTGCTCTGCCGGTTTGAGGACCACGCAATTGCCGGCGGCAAGAGCGGGCGCGAGCTTCCAGACTGCCATCAGGATCGGAAAATTCCACGGAATGATCTGCCCGACCACGCCTAGCGGCTCGTGAAAATGATAGGCGACCGTGTCGTTATCGATTTGCGAAATCCCGCCTTCCTGCGCACGCACGGCGCCGGCAAAATAGCGGAAGTGATCGATCGCGAGCGGAATATCGGCGGCCATTGTTTCGCGTAGCGGCTTGCCGTTATCGATTGTTTCCGCCACGGCGATACGCGTCAGATTCGCTTCCATCCGGTCGGCGATCTTGTTCAGGATGTTCGCGCGTTCAGTGGCCGAGGTCTTGCCCCAAGCAGTTTTTGCCTTGTGCGCTGCATCAAGTGCAAGTTCGATATCGGCTTCGCGCGAACGCGGGATGGACGTGAACGCTTCGCCTGTGATCGGCGAAATGTTGTCGAAGTATTCACCGCCTACGGGCTTGACCCATTGTCCACCAATGAAGTTGCCATACTGCTTTTTGTATGGGAAATCGGTGTTCAGGAACTGCATCTCAGCGTGATTCATGTGCGTGCTCCTCGCATGTCGGTGAGTGTGACCGTCGCCGCGAAAACGCCGCGACCGGTGGAGAGACTGCACGCGAGATGCATGCCAAGTGTTGCGCGCGGTGCTGGCGCGGCATTGAGCAATTCAGGGCGTTTTTCATTGCTCCGTTTCGGAACACTTGCGCCATACACACTGTGATCAAACAGAACACTGCGGCGCCACTACTTGGGCGGCGCGTGCCTGTCCTGACTGCTCAAATTGAAAACGCGGTTGGTCAGCGTGTCGAGCATCCGGAAGAAGCCATCGGCGGCGTAACCAGCGAGAAACGCGAGTCCCGAGGCGGTCAGCGTCATGACACCCGCGCCCGCGCTTACCTGCGTTGCAACGGACGACGGACTGAAGAACAAGCCCACCGCAACGCCCGCCATCAAGCCAAGCGGCACGCGCATCAGTGCAAGCGTTTCGTCCCTGGGCGCAAGCAGGTTGTCGGTGATCTTGTTGCCTATATCGCGCAGCAGTGACGCGACCGTGCCAACCAATGCAAAGAGGATTGGTAGGACATAGCTTGCGTAGGCAGACAACACCAGCGTGATCGATTGGATCGCTTCCTGCGGCGCCTTTTGTTCTTCGGCGGGCAAACCTGCCGTAACCAGCTTTCCCTTCTCCCATTCGCCCCTTCCAAACGCCGTGGGAAACATCCACATGAGGACTTTAGAAGGAAAGCTGTTGGCGAATGTCCCGGCGTCCGCGATCGACATCTCATAGCGCGCCTGCATATAGGACCAGTCGTTGCACAGAAGGCGGACCGCATTGGTCTGGTCTTCTATATTCGATGCATCGCATCGCTCCGGTACGGTCTTGCGGTTCGCAACGATTCTCTGACCGGCGGAGCTGGATGCATTTTCCTTATCGGCTTCAGCATAGATTTGCTGTGTGATCGCGGCGGCGGCCCTGCCATCGGTTTCGAAACGCGCGGTGATCTGCACGCCGTACGTGACGAGCCACAACAGCACGGCCGCAAATACCGTCACGGCCACGCCGATGACCGTATTGAACTTATGAATCCAGCGAAACCGGCGGGCGCTTCCAACCAGCCCGGGATAGGCCTCACGCGCCACCGAAGCACGGGTCTGCGCTTCGCGGTCGGAATCGTCCATTCCCTGGATGGGACGTTGCTCTTCCACGAATATATAGGTGTACGCAATGCTCAAACCCGTCGCTGGATACGCAAGACTGTTGAGCCGGTCTTTTACGTAGAACAGCAAGGTGGCGTCGTAGGCCTTGTCGGTTGAAGGCGATGTCGGCGGATAGCGCAGCTTGCAAATCCGCTTGATGGTTTCGAATGCGTCGAGCGTAGTGTCATGCGCCTTGCACGCGCTTTTTTCTCCGGGCGGCGTATCCGCGCTGTCCGAAGGCGATCGCGGGACTTTTCCGTCCAGGTCCCATATGTGTGCATTCGGCCGGCCCGATATGAAATCGAGCAGCAGATGCACTTCGTTCAACTCGCGGCGAAAAATGAGTTCGTCGAATGTGCCGGGATGGTGATGGTTGTTCTGGTCCGATGGCGCCATCGATTACCTCGATTTTTAATGAAGTTTTCCGGCAGTTATCGAGAAGACGATTTGAAAAGTCTGAGATTTCAAACCACGACGTAAACAACGCACGTTGTGTGGTCCAGCGCACGCCGGTTCTCTTTCAAAACTTCTTCCCTTGCTCGTTCTCCACATAGCGCCAGAGCGGCTGAACGCCTCCGCCAAAGATATTCAGCGAGCGAAGTAAGGAGAAGACCATGACCCCTCGGACTGTCTGCGATGCCGCTGTCAACCTCGTGAAGCAATATGAAGGGATCCCGGGATTCGGCGATGGCGCCGGGACTATTCGCCCCTATCTCGATCCGGTGGGTATCTGGACCATCGGCTGGGGACACGCCATTTCAAGCGGCGGCCATTTCCTACGCGGCAACGCAACGCTTGCCGAGGTCAAGGCGCTCTACCCCACCGGCATCACCGTGGCGCAGGCGGAAACGCTGCTGCAAAGCGATCTCATGCAGGCAGGAGCCGGCGTGCTGGCGGTAGTGACCGTTGCCCTCAACGACAACCAGTACGGTGCGCTGACCAGCTTCGCGTTCAACCTCGGCATTGCGAATCTTCGATCGTCCACGCTGCTGACCATGCTCAACGCGGGAAATTTCGCCGGCGCTGCGGACCAGTTTCTTCGCTGGTGCCATGCCAACGGACAAGCGTTGCCGGGATTGCTGAAACGCAGGAACGCCGAGCGCAGCTTGTTTCTGGAGCGCGTTGCGTCGGCGCCAACGGTTGTCGTCGCGCACGCCAGTTGATGCCGGAGGCCTTATGAAACGACTTTGCCGCGCCGCATTTTTGGCGCTTGCTTCAGTGCTGTTCTGCACGGGCTCGCACGCCGAGCCTTCGCTAATAGAAGGGTCACTAGGCGATGTCATCCGGGTTCCAATCGCTGTCGACTGCCCGGCGCAATCCGCTGTCCGGCAATACACGCTGATCGTCGATGGCAACAACACCGGCATCACGGCGCAAGGATGCGCGGACGATCCGCACGCCGTGTCGTTTCTGCTTGGCGGCGCAAGCGGCACGGTGCCGGCAGAGAACGCTGCGGCGTGGCATCGGCTGACCGGCTTTCCGTGGCAAGGCAACGGCTCTGCATTCGTTCGCGAGTTGTCTGCAAGTGTCGCCGATGCCGACGGCAAGCCGATTCCCGGCCCGGGCACCACGCTTAAATTCACATGGTCGCGAGGATGGCGTATTGCGGTGGCCTTTGTCATTGCCATCGCGACAGTGGCGCTCTTTCTCTTACTGGGCGCAAAGACGGCGTTGCTGCGAGACGTGGGCGCCGAGACCACCGTGCCGTTCCAGGACCGCACATTCAGCCTCGCCCGCACGCAGATGGCGTGGTGGACGGCAATCATTCTCGTGTCCTATGTCTTCGAGTGGCTTGCGCTTGGCGGCGTGCCGGCGCTCTCCGCGCAGCCGCTCGTTCTAATGGGTTTCTACAGCGTCCTCGGCGTCACCGCGCGCGGTGTGGACCTGTCGAGGCGCACGCAATTTCCACCCACCACGCCGCATTTCTTCAAGGACCTGACGAGCGATGAAGGCGGCGTCGCCGTGCATCGTGTACAGATGCTCGTCTTCACGATCGTGGTCGGCCTCATGTTTCTCAACCAGGTGTTCACCACTTGCAGCATGCCTCGATTCGATATCAACACGCTTTTGCTGCTTGGCATCAGCGGCGCGACTTACATAGGCTTCAAGACGACTGAAGCACAACCAAAACCCGATGGTTCGGCGACAACCGCCGATACGGCGGCCGACGCTTTCAAGTCGGGCTATTCCACCGGCGACGCTCACCCCTGATTCGCCGAACGTTCTTACAGACAAAAGGATTAGTTATGCCTAAGAATATTATTTTCTGCGCCGACGGCACCTGGAACGGCCCCAACTCCGGCGAGGACGACGACACGCCCAAGGCCACGAACGTATGGAAGCTGTTCCTGAACCTTGCCAGCGATCTGCATTCAGGTGCGTGGTCTACGCAACGGAACAAGAATCGTCGCTGACCGCCAGCGGAAAATGCCTGCAGGTAGCGAAATATCTGCATGGAGTCGGCGACTCGAACAACGCCATCGTCAAGATGCTGGGCGGTGTCTTTGGATGGGGTTTGATCGCGCGAATCGTTCGCGGTTATACCTTCATTTCGCGCAACTACGAAGAAGGCGACCGCATTTTCATCGTCGGGTTCAGCCGGGGTTCATACACCGCGCGAGCACTCGGTGGACTTATCGCCGATCAAGGTTTGCTGAACGCCGGGACGCTCGATCTGGCCGATCCTATAGTCGCTTACCGCAACGGCGTTGCTGCGTGGCGCGCGCATCGTTCGAACCGGGTGGCGACTATATCGAAGACGTGGAACGCCTCCATCGTTTCGTTGTTCAGGGACGTGACGAGCAGGCTGACGCTCAATCCGCCCATCGACCCGAAGGATCTGGTTCCCGGCGTCAAGATCCAGGCAATCGGCGTGTGGGACACGGTTGGCGCGTTGGGCATTCCGCTCTATGTAGAATCGAGAGATAGCCGGGTGGATGTGTTCCGCTTCGCCGATACATCGTTGAGCCCCGCTGTATTGAACGGCTTTCATGCGATCAGTGTGGATGAGCAGCGCGGCGACTTTACGCCAACGCTCTGGGACGAACGCGCGAACGTCACGCAAGTCCTCTTCCCGGGCGCGCATTCCGATGTCGGCGGCGGTTACCCGTCAACGGACAACGAAAGCGGATTGTCCGATGGTTCGCTCGCATGGATGACAAAGAAGCTGGCTACACTGGAAAACGGCATCATCTTCCAGAATCCCTACCTGCCGATGTCGCCAAGCGCCCTTGGCGTTGCCCATCAACCGTGGGCCAGTGGCGTGTTTATCGGTCTCCCGCGTGGTCCGCGCAATTTCCAGAAGTTCCTTCCGCTTCGTGCGCATTGTTCGATTCGTGATCGACTCGCTGGAAAGCCGGTGCTCGGCGATCCGTCGGGCGCGCCCGGTCCCTACATCCCTGCCGCACTTGCGGACTATTTCAAAACGATCACGATATGGGAAGAATGTTGAGGCAGTGCGCGTGGAGCATCGTGCCGAGCCGCGCCCGATGCTCCACTCACTACGTCATTGGCCTCGGTAAAGCGCTTGTGTATCGACTGCGGGTTGTGAACTTCCCGCTTGCGATGAACCGCTGGCCGACGTGCCGTACTCGCTGTTTTGCGGCGCTTGCATCCGGGCTTGCGCTTGATTGTTTTCGGCAATCCGGGCGAGCGCGGCTTGCAGGTCGGCAGGGTAAGCCGTATCGCTTGCGCTGCCGGTGTACCCGGCTTCGCGAAGCTGAACGAGTTCGTTGTTCACTTGCTCGCGGGTGATCGTCCCGCTGTTTTGCTGTGCAAACGAAATGACCGGTGCGGCCAGAACCGATAAAACAATGACCGCATAGATCGACGATTTCATAGTTACCTCCAGAAGGTTGTGTGCTGCGCCTGAATGCCAGATGCGCAGAGTATTTCCCCGGTTTGATGAAAATTAAATCGCCGGTGTTACACACGATTAATAAGTTTTCCTTATATTCCATGTAACGCCGACTCAGCTTGGCCAAGCTCAACCGTGCACCCTTCTTTTCGTAATTTCTTACTACGTGCTTCGATCAATCAAGCCAACCGCATCGACCGCCCCGGTTAATCCGGGAAAGATTGTTTTCGATCGATAAATGTAGTGTCGCCGGCAAGCGGCATTGCTGAAACCGCGCATACGAAGGGACTCGAAGGAGCCCGCCGGAAGGAGGGATACGCGCGGTTTCAGACCGTTTCGCGTTCGACGATCTGAAAGCCCACGTCGGTCACGCTCGCGTGCTGCTCGCCTTTCAAACGTGCGAGCAAACACTGCGCGGCGTTGAGACCAATATGTGTGCCGTCCACGCGCACGGTCGTGAGCGTTGGGCTTGTCTCCGAAGCGAATTCGAGGTCGCCGAATCCGCAGATGGCCAGCTGCGACGGCACGCCGATACCCCGCCGTTTCGCTTCGCCGAGCACGCCGGAGGCAAGCAGATCCGAGCCGCAAAACACGGCGTCGAGGTGAGGCTTACGTGCGAGCAATTCCGGCAGCGCGGCCTTGCCGACCGATACCGAACTCGGCGGCGCGACGATCACTTCGGCAATGTCGTGAATGCCTTCGCGGGCGAGACGTGCGCGAAAACCGGTGATGCGTGCAATGGCGCGATCATCGTTGGCAGATACGAGTCCTGGATACCGGGCGCCTCGCGCAATGAAGCGTTCGGCCACCGCAACGCCCACCTGATAATGCGAAAACCCCACGAGCATGTCGATAGGCGTGTCCGTCATGTCCCATGTCTCGACAATCGGAATGCCGACGTTGCGCAACCGTTCCCGAAGCGAATCCGTATGCGCAACACCCGTGAGCAACACGCCTTCGGGACGCCGGCTCAGCACCGCGTCGAGCAGCGTTTCCTCGCTCGTGTCGCTATAGCCGCTCAGCGCCAGAAGCACCTGATAGCCGGCCTTCGACATCGTTTCGCTGAAGACCTGGATCGTTTCCGAAAACAACGAATGCGCGATAGTCGGCACGATGGCCGCGATCAGCCGTGACTTCGACGAAGACAATCCGCCCGCAAGCCGGTTCGGCACATAACCGAGCTTCTGAACGACTTGCCGCACGCGTTCGAGCGTTTCGGGCGCGACGGTTTCGGGACTGTTGAATACGCGCGAAACGGTGATCGGCGACACGCCCGCAGCCGTGGCTACGTCGGTGATACGCAATCCCTTCGGACCGCCGCGCGTGCGCTTGACGCGTGTTGTGTTACTCGCGGCGTTATCGATGGAAAGCGCGGCGGGCTTGTCATTCGGCATGATTCACTGGAGCTAAGAAGTTCAATGCCGCCATTGTAGTTTGGCGCCGACGCTAAGCCGCTTCGGCGCGACGCTCGCGGGTGCCGCCTAATTGATCACGACGCTCGCGCCGCATCAGGATCAGCGTGACAACACCGAACGTAAACAGACAAGCGGCCGGAATCAGCATGGGCGCTTTGGTGCTGCCGCTCGCCTGCCTGACCCAAGGCACGAGATTCTGCGCTATAAAACCACCCACGTTCCCGAGCGAATTGATCGCCGCAATCCCGGCTGCCGCGCGTGCGCCGGTCAGGAACTTCGGCGGCAACGTCCAGAAACACGGCAACAACAAATACATGCATGGCGCGCCAAGGCTCAGTGCAATGAACCGCAGCGTGTTTGTCGGCAGGAAGACGCTGCCGAGGAAAAAGATTACGCCGAGCACCGCCGCGCACAACATGGCTGTCATCGTGCGGTTCGATGCGCGCAGTTTCGACGGCAGCCACAACAACACGAGCGTGGCGAGCAACCACGGGACGATGTTGATCAGGCCGTTGACTGTATTGCTCACGCCGAAGCCCTTGACCAGCGTCGGCAACCAGTAGCTCACGCCGTAGACGGACATTGAAAGCATCATGTAGTACAGCGCCATGCCGATTACACGCGGTTCGGTCACCACGCTCAGGAAGCTGCTCTTCCCGGACTCGGATTGCGCAGCCAATGCGCGTTCTTTTTCCAGCGTTGCCGCAAGCCATTTCTTTTCGGTATCCGTAATAAATCTGGCTTTGAGTGGAGACTCAGGCAAATACAGCAACACGACGGCGGTGAGCAGTATGGAAGGAATGCCGGTGACAATGAATACGAGCTGCCATCCTTGCAAACCGAACAAGCCGCCTTTGTCGAGCAGCCAGCCGCAAATGGGCGCGCCCACCATGTTGCCGAGGCTGCTGCCAATCGTAAAGTACCCAAGCATGCGTACGCGATGCCGCGATGGAAACCACAGCGTCAGGTAATAGATCACGCCCGGATAAAGCCCTGCTTCGGAAGCACCCAGAAGGAAACGCAGCACATAAAACGAGGTCGCGTTCTTCGTGAATGCAAGCAGTACGGTCACGATGCCCCACGTCAGCATGATCCGCGCGATCCATCGCGGCGCGCCGTAATTATGCAGCAACAAATTGCTCGGCACTTCAAAGATCAGATAGCCGATAAAAAACAGCGATGCACCCAGCCCATACGCGACTTCGCTCAAACCCAGACTGCCGAGCATCTGCAACTTGGCAAAGCTGATATTCGACCGGTCAATATACGCAATCAAATAAAGCAGGCCCAGGAGCGGCATCAGCCTGAGCGCGAGACGGTTGATCAGCGGCGTTTCATCGATTGAATGCTGAGCGGTATCCATCATTTTTGCGCGCGCCATGACGCATAAGCAGCAAGCGTTTCTTCGTTCGGCGGATACGTGCCGCGCAACGGCCTGCCTTCATCGATGCGCTGCGAAATGAAAATTTCCAGTTGCTCCTGGTCGGTCGCATCGCGCGCAACCTCTTCCGCCATTTCGTGCGGCACGATCACTACGCCGTCCACGTCCGCCACCACGATGTCGCCGGGATAAACCGCCACGCCGCCGCACGCTATCGGCACGTTCATATCGACTGCGTGATGTTTCGCGAGATTGAGCGGCGCGCTCGCGCCCGCGCACCAGAGCGGCAGACCGAGGCTGGAGATCGTGCCGCTGTCGCGCACGGCGCCGTCCGACACCATGCCCGCCACGCCGCGCTTTGCAAGCCGCAACGCGAGAATCGATCCTACCGATGCCACCGATCGATCGCCACGGCAATCCTGCACGAGCACGCTTCCCGGCGGCGCGCTCTCGACCGCTTTGCGTTGCGGATGATCGGGGTCCTGAAACACGCCCACGTGATCGATGTCTTCACGCGCCGGGATATTGCGCAGCGTGAACGCTGGACCAACGAGATTCGGGGCGCCCGGTTCAGGCTTGACCAGCGGCGCGACGCCTTGCAGGAAGACATTGCGCAAGCCGCGTTTGAACAATTGCGTGGTGAGCGTTGCCGTGCTGACGTGGCGCAACAGTTCGAGCGCTTCGGCGCTGACGGCGGTATCGGATGAAGTCATTTGGTCAGTACTCGGAATTGAATCAATGGATCTCGGGTTCATCGCGATTCGCGTTCGTCGCGTTCGTCGCGTTAGTCGTGTCCGCGTTCGTCACGGCCGTCAGCGGTTCTTCCAGGAAGTCGAAGTCGCAACCCTTGTTCGCTTGCGTCACGTGAAGCTGGTGCATCACACCGAAACCGCGCTCGAAAGGACGCTTCGGCGCTATCCATGCCGCATTGCGCGCGGCGAGTTCTTCGTCGCTGACATCGAGATGAAGACGCCGGCCAGGGACATCGAGCTCGATCATGTCGCCGTCGCGCACCAACGCGAGCGGACCGCCAACGAACGATTCAGGCGCCACATGCAGCACGCACGCGCCGTAGCTCGTGCCGCTCATGCGTGCGTCGGAGATGCGAACCATGTCGCGCACACCTTGTTTCAAGAGCTTTTGCGGTATGGGCAACTGGCCCCACTCGGGCATGCCCGGCGCGCCTACGGGTCCCGCGTGCTGCAGAACGATCACGGACTCGGCGGTGATCTCGAGCTCTTCGTGGTCGATACGCGCCGCCATGTCCGCGTAGTCCTTGAACACGACAGCAGGGCCGCGCGCTTTCAATAAGTGCGGTTCCATGGCGGCAGGTTTGATCACGGCGCCATCGGGCGCGAGATTGCCGGTCAGCACGGCGAGGCCGTCGCGTTCCACGATCGGGTTGTCGAACTTGCGGATGACATCGACATTGAAAATCTCGGCGCCTTCTATGTTTTCCGCGAGCGTCGTTCCGCTCACCGTCATTTGCGTGCCATCGATAAGCTTGCCCAATTCGACCAGCAGCGCGCGCAGGCCGCCCGCGTAGAAAAAGTCTTCCATCAAGTACTTGCCCGCCGGGCGCAAGTTGGCGAGCACGGGCGTGATGCGCGAGAGTTCATCGAAGCGCGCCGTCGTCAGGTCGATGCCCGCGCGCCGCGCCACCGCGACCAGATGCACGATCGCGTTTGTGGATCCCGACATGGAAAGCACGGTGGTGACGGCGTTGTCGAAGGACTTCGCGGTCAGGATGTCCGATGGTTTCTGGTCCGTCCAGACCATCTCCACGATCCGTTGCCCCGTGAGCGAAGCGAACTGTGCATGGCGCGAGTCCACGGCGGGTATCGATGAAAATCCCGGCAGGATCAGGCCGAGCGCCTCCGTCGCGGTGGTCATGGTCGATGCCGTGCCCATCGTCATGCAATGGCCTGGCGAGCGCGCAATGCCGCTTTCTATGCCCTTCCATTCCTCTTCCGTGATTTTTCCGGCGCGAAGTTCGGCCCAGTATTTCCAGGTATCGGAGCCACTGCCGAGCGTCCGGCCGTTCCAGTTGCCGCGCAACATGGGACCGGCGGGCAGGAAGATGCTCGGCAAATTCATGCTGATGGCGCCCATCAGCAGGCCGGGCGTGGTCTTGTCGCAGCCGCCCATCAGCACGCAGCCGTCGAATTGATACGACTTCAGCAGTTCCTCGGTTTCCATCGCAAGGAAGTTGCGGTAGAGCATGGTCGTGGGTTTCTGGAAGGGCTCGGCAAGCGTCATGACGGGCATCTCGACAGGAAAGCCGCCGGCTTGCCAGACGCCGCGCTTGACCTCTTCCACGCGTTGCTTGAAATGCGTGTGGCACGAGTTGATTTCGCTCCACGTGTTCACGACGGCGATGACGGGTTTGCCCATGTAGTCGGACGGGTGATAGCCCATTTGCGCGGTGCGCGAGCGGTGGCCGAAAGAGCGCAGGTCATTCACGCCATACCATCGAAAGCTTCGGAGTTCTTCTGGGGTCTTGCGTTTTGGCGCCAAGCTGATTCTCCAGGGCGGTTGGATCGTGACAGTGTTGCAAACGATGTCTTGGACGGATGGTAACGCTATCATTCGCGGTCGTCCGTAGGGGCTTTTACGGACAAACTTGCTCTTCAGCGATTGCGCCGCTATTGAATTTGCATCTGCTCGATGGTTGCATCGACCAGCGCATCGGCGTTTTCCACGCCATCGGCCGCGAGCGCAAGTCCGTTGAGACGGCCATCGATAAGCAACGTCGCCAGGCCGTGCACATAAGCCCAGGCGGCGGTCATGGCGACCGCGCGGGCGGCATCGAGCTTTGGCGACTGAGTCACATCCGTGGAGTCGTCGGTCACATCGGACAAGGCCATTGCCGATGCACGCCGCGCTTCGACCAAGGCCGGACGCGTGTTGTCCAGCATGTCCGCCCGCGACATGAGCCGGAACAAATCCGCGTTCGCCACCGCAAAACTCACGTAGCCGCGTGCGATCGCGCGCCGCCGTTGCGAGCCGGGCGGCAAACCGTGCGCGTGTTTTGCCATGGTCTCGGTGAGGCGACGATGCCCAATTGCCGCCAGTTCGCTCAGGACGCCGGCCGTATCGCCGAAATGATGTTGCGGCGCCGTGTGCGACACGCCGGCTTCACGCGCGATAGAGCGCAGGCTCAGGCCGCTGATGCCTTCGGTCCGCAGCACGGTTTCAGCTGCGGCAAGCAACGCGTTGGGGAGCGAGCCATGGTGATACGGCTTTTGCGCGGACGTTGCAGTGGAAACCTGCGTTTGTTTAGACCGTGAAACCGCTGCGGGTTTTCGGCGTTCGTTCATAAGTAAGCGCTGAGAAAACGATAAAAGAAGGTCAAAAACTTTCCAACGGAAACATGCTCTTAGGTTGTCCGGCGATTGTCAAACGCATTTCGCGGGCTTGTAACAATGACCCGCGCGATACAGACAAATGCGCCGCACCCGCGCCCCTGCAGCACTTGCGCAAGCTGGCACTGTCGTTGCATACGTTCTTCTCGAACGCGCGATCTCACTCTCGTTCACTCTTTCCCACCTGCCTTCCGGACGACAAATCCAAGCAGAAACCCGCCTAATTCCGAGGGAATCGTGCATATCCTTTTTATCGACGACCATAAAGATTCAGCCGATGCATTCGGCGAAATTGCCTCGGGCCTGGGACATAAAGTGCAGGTTGCATATGACGGCCGCGCCGCGCTGGAGCTGACGCAAGCGCAAAGCTTCGACGTGGTTTTTTTCGACATAGAATTGCCCGACGCCGACGGCCGGGAGCTTTGCCGTCAGGTGCGCGAAGAAGGTGCATCGCGCGATGCATGCGTGATTGCGGTGACCGGCCGCACCGATCTGCGCGACGACGACCTCGAACCCTTCGACGGTTATCTCCACAAACCCATCAGCCCGGCCGCTCTGGAACGCGCGCTGCGGTTCTCCGAAGGCTAAAACCGACTTCAGCGCACGGCGTTCGTGCGCCCCTCGGCGTTCGTTGCAACCGCGACGGCGTCGAGATTCTGCGGATACGGATAATTCAAGCCGAGCAATTGACGCATTGTCGGACTGGCGTTTTTCACGAACGCCTCGCCGGCCATCGCGCGCAGATCTTCCATCGGCTTGACGAACTTTGGCAGGTATTGAATCAGAACCGCACTGCGGTCCTGCGTGCTGCGATTGGGCATCGCGCAATGCCACGTCGCGCCGAAAAACACGATCGCATCGCCCGGATCCGCTTCCATGCGCTCGCAGCGCTCGAAGAATGCATCGCCTTCGCCCGGATAACGCAATTCGTGCTGCGTGTGCGGCACAAACGCGGTCGCGCCGGTCAGCGGCGTAAATGGATCGAGCGGAATGGTGATCTGCGCATTGAGCGGAAAGCTCGTGTTGATGCCGGTCGGAAACGTGGCGGGCGCGTGAAAATCCCAATACGGATAATCGATGTGCGGTTCCTGTCCCGGCCCGTCCGGCAAGATCCGGTTCGCCGCGATAGAACCCATGATGAAGTCATCGCCGAGGAAAAGGCGCATTGCCTCGACGATTATTGGATGCTCGGCCATCTCTGAAAACACGCTGCCTTTAGCCAGGAGATTCCACACGCGTCGCTGCAAATGCAAACGCTGCTCCTGCGCCGCTTGCCCCTGGAAATGCGTGACTGTTTGCGCGCGATCCTCCGAATGCATCATCACGATCCTGCGCGCCTCCGCGACCTGCGCCGGACTGAACACGTTCTTTATGCGCAACGCGCCGGGGCCTTGCAAAAGGGCATCGACCACGGCATTGGGCGTTACTGCAGTAGCTTCCATGCTGTTCACCGCTGTCTCCTGAAATATCTGCGGCGCTCCGGCCGCTATGCACTCAAGGGTAGAACAGCGCCGATGCCAATGCAACGAGAATTTCATACTTCTTTACCATGGAATTTTTATTCCAATTTTTTCGAGTGACCGGCTGTCGCGATCCGCGGCGCTGAATGCCATAAATGATTCCCTGACCGCGCGCGGCTTTGCGGTTTGCGCTACGCTGACGGCCGGATAAACCCCTTTCGTCACGCGACTTCTGCACGCCAATGAACCTGTACGAAATCAACGCAACAACCGATGTCATCCCCGCCGACCAGTTGAACACGCGCTTGCCGGCGCATGTGGCCGAAGCCATCGAAGGCCGGGACGTGGTCGTGTTCGCCGTCGCCGACGACGCCTCGGACACAGCCGATTGCAGCGCCCGCTATGGCATCCCGCTCGAGGATTGCGCGAACACCATCGTGCTTCGATACAAAAAAGACGGCGACGAACATTTCGCGGCCGTGGTGACGCTCGGTTCTCATCGGCTGGATGTGAACGGCGCCGTGCGGCAAACGCTCGGCGCGAAGAAAGTTTCGTTCGCGCCGCGCGAAGCGGCCGTGGAGCACAGCGCCATGGAATTCGGCGGGATTACCGCGTTCGGCCTGCCGACCGGCTGGCGCGTGCTGATCGAATCCGCGGTCATGACGCGCGCGCAGATCGTGATGGGCGCCGGCATCCGCACCGCAAAGCTGGTACTGACGCCCGCGGTTCTCGCTGCGTTGCCCGGTGCGGAAGTAGCGTCGATGACCGTCGCCTGAAGCACGCGCGTTCATAACCTTATGGCGTTTCCTTCGTTCAGGTTCGGCGCACGCAGGTATAGCTTTGAAAGTCCTGAGCATGGTCACGAGGAACGACATGAGCACGACATTCGAAGAACGTCCGCAGGCGCAGGCACGACGCGCAGTCAAAGCCGAGTTGAATTATCTGAAGGCCGGTGAAGGCCGCCCGGTCAACTACACTTTCGAGCCGCCACCCGGCGTGCCCTGGACCACGGGAGAACTGGAAGCACGGGAAGTGACTCTCCACGACGCCCGCGCGCTTGCCGAAGCAGGCGAGTTATCGCTCGATAAAAGCGGCTTCCAGCATGTGCGTCACGCGAGCGCCGTGAATGATTTCCGCGATGAAACCGCCATCCGCTCGACCTATTATCCCGAAGCGGAAACGTTGCTGATCGCGGCGACAGGCGCTGAAAAAATCGTCATCTTCGATCACACCATTCGTGACAGCAAAAGCGGTTCGCGAAGCACCGCGTACCTTCGCGAACCCGTGCGGCGCGTGCATAACGATCAGACTTTTTCATCGGGTCCACGGCGCGTGCGCGACCATCTTCCCGCCGACGAAGCCGCGCGCCGCCTGAATCACCGGTTCGCCATCATCAACCCGTGGCGGCCGCTCGATGTGGTCGAGCAGTTGCCACTCGCGTTATGCGACGCCCGTTCGATCGCCGCCGCCGACGTGGTGCCCGGCGACCTGGTTTATCCGGACAAGATCGGCGAGACATTCTCGTTCACGTATAACCCTGCGCATCGCTGGTATTACTTCCCCAAGCTTCGTCCCGACGAGGCCTTGCTGCTGAAGATCTACGATTCGCGCGAGGACGGTACCGCGCGCCTGACCGCGCACACGGCGTTCGAAGATCCGACGACGCTCAAAAACGCCGCGCCGCGCAGGAGTATCGAATTGCGAGCGCTGGTTTTCTGGAAGGACTGAGCGGTCGATTTAAGCACCGATCAAAACCTTCATGTTGGCAATCGTTCCGCTCCCCTCTTACCTTTTTCTAATTGCGACCCATGCCTCAATGGAAATCCTTTGCCGCCGCCATCGCGCTCGGCTTAACGTTTGCGTCGCTTGCGAGCCAAGCCGCGGAGACAAACGAATTGCGCATCGGCTTTGTTCCAGGACCCTATGCCGATGAATTCAAACTCGGCGTGGAACCGGTTTTGCGCCAAAAAGGCTATTCGATCAAGTACGTCGAATTCAGTACGGGACTGGAGGCGAATCAGGCTGTGTATCGCGGGGAAATAGCCGCCGATGTCATGCAGCACGAGGTCTACCTGAAGTCCTACAACGATCGCAACGGAACCGATCTGGTCGGCGTGGTGCAAGTTCCCACGCCGCCGATGGGCCTTTATTCCAGGAAGCATCACGCGCTCAACGAAGTCAAGGCGGGCGCGACTGTCGCGGTTCCGAACGACCCCGTCAACCTGGAGCGCGCGCTAAAAATCCTTCAGCGTATTGGCTGGATCAAAATCAAGCCGAACGCAAATCCGGTAGATGTCACCGAGCGCGATGTGATCGCCAACCCGGCGGGAATCAAGATCGTTCCGCTGGAATCGGCGCAAGCGCCGCGCGCATTGGACGACGTGGACTTCGCCGCAATCCAGGGGAATTTTGCGATTTTCAGCGGTTATAAATTGACCGATGCACTTGCGCTCGAACAGATGACGCCGCCCTACATCAACCAGGTCGTGGTCAAGGCCGCAAACAAGAATGCGCCAGTGACGCAAGCGATTGTCAACGCGTACCAGTCGCCTTCGTTTCGGCAAGCAATCCTGAACAATCGCTTCTACGATGGTTTCCGTTTGCCCGAGTACTTTGCGCGCAAGGAATAAAGTTGGATAGCGTCGCCGGTGCTGAAGACCTTGTATGGGCCAGGCAAACCGGTCTCACCCGCTACCCGCATCGGCAACTGTCCGCGTTTCTTGCTGCTCCCAAAACACCACGCGCCGCTGCACCACCCGCACGATCTGCGCGCCGCATACGCCGATCACGGCAAGCAGCACGACGCCGGCAAACATTGTCGCCACGCTCATGTTCACCGAAGCCGAGCTGATCAGGTATCCGAGGCCGCGCTGCGACGAAAGAAACTCGCCGACCACCGCGCCAATCAGCGCCAGCGAAATGCCGATCTGCAGGCCGCTGAATATCTCGGAAGCCGCCGACGGCAACTTTACGTGCAGGAACAAAAACGTGCGTGAAGCAGAAAACGCGCGGCAGGCATCGAGGAGATCCGGATCGGCACGCCGCAGCCCGTTGACCGTATTGATGAACAACGGGAAAAAACATACCAGCACCACGAGCACGATCTTCGATGCACTGCCGTATCCGCACCAGACCAGGATGATCGGGCCGAGCGCGACCTTGGGCATTGCCTGCAAGCCGGCCAGCAGCGGAAACACGAAACGCTCGAACAAGCGCGACTCGGCGAGCATGGCGCCGAACAGCACCGCCAGCACCGAGCCGATCGCGTAACCCGCCAGCGTTTCGAACACGGTCGCGCCGATGTGCGGCCACAAGGTGCCATCGGCGAAACCGCCGGCGAGCGCATTGAAGACCTGCTTCGGCGCGGGCAACACGTAGTCGGGAATGGCAAACAGCCTGACCGCGGCTTGCCACGCGGCAATCACCACGATCAGGCTCACCAGCGGATAAACAAACGCCGGCACGGCGAAGTTCGTGCGTTGCGTGGTCATTGAAAATGCCCTCTCAGGTAACGGCAGGCATCGACGAAAGCGGGCGTCGCCATGGTGTCGGCGGTGCGCGGACGATCGAGCGGAACCGCGAAGTCATCGATGATTCGACCCGGCCGCGCCGACATCACCACTACGCGGTCCGCCAGGAAAACCGCTTCAGGAATGCTGTGCGTGATGAACAGCACCGACTTGCGTTGCGCGAGCCAGATGCGCTGCAATTCGAGCGTGAGCGATTCGCGTGTCATGGCGTCGAGCGCGGCGAACGGCTCGTCCATCAGCAAGAGTTCCGGATCGTGCAGCAACATGCGTGCGAGTCCCACGCGCTGCTGCATTCCGCCCGACAACTCTGCGGGATAGTTGTCCGCGAACGCGGCGAGTCCGACGAGTTCCAGCAATTCCCGCGCGCGCGTCAACGCCGGCGCCTTGGGCAAACGCAAGGTTTGCGCGGGCAGCATGACGTTGTCGAGCACGGTTTTCCACGGCAGCAGGTTCGGCTTCTGGAACGCGACGCCCACATCTCGCCCGGGTTTATCGAGCTCTTTTCCGCCGATGCTCGCGCGGCCTTGCGTCGGCGAAATCAAACCGGCGGCGACTTTTAGCAACGTGGATTTTCCGCAGCCGGATGGTCCGAGCAACGCGACGAACTCGCCCTCTTCAATGCGCAGGTCGATGTCGCGCAACGCATCGATCACGCCAGTGCGCGTCTGGTATCGAACCGAAATATGTTCCGCGATAAAAGCAGCCGTTGCGCTCATGCGGCATGACTCGCCGAACCGCTCGCCGCTTCGATAAACCGCAACACCCGCGGCCACGAATCTTCATTCGCGTGAGCATTGGCGGCGGCCGATCCACCCGCTGTGATGCGCACGCCCGCGACCGGATGCGGCCGCGCAACGAGCGTGGTCGGCACATGGGGAAACAGGATCGAGTGCCCGGCGCCCTCATAGCGCAGATGCTCGACCGAATGCGCGAAACCGCGCTGCTCGAGGTCATCGACGATCATTGCGGCGTATCGGCTCGATGGCCAAAAACCGTCATCCGTTCCCGAGATCAGAAGGATCGGCCCGGCAATCCGCTCGGCTTCAATACGCGATCGCGCTACCGCCTCCGCGTCCTCGAGCGCCGAGACAAACGCGGGCGCCTGACGAATCGGCTCGCCGGGCGCGGGCGGATTCCTGAACGCGCTCCAGTCGGCGTGCCGGTTGTCTTGCCAGACGTGATGCAGCGCTTTGTCGCCGAGCGTCCACGCGATGGAATCCGGCGCTTCGCCGGCGGCGCCCGCGCGCAACGTGCCGTGCAACACCGCGCTCGGCACGTAACCAATCACCGCCGATACACGTTCCGGATACGTTGCGCCGAGCAACAACGCGAGCTCGGCGCCGCGCGACTGACCGGCGATCGCGACGAAGCCGTTTTTGGGTTGCACGGCCTGCCGCAACCAGTCGAGCGCGCCGGCAAAATATTCGAGCGGCGTACAGGAGATGGCCGCTGGCAAACCCGGCGCCTTGAAATAACCGAGCGCAAACGCCGCAATGCCATGCGCCGCGTACAGTGCCGCGCGCGGTTCGTTGACGCCGCCGCCCGAACCATTCAGCACGATCACAGCCGGATACGGCCCGGGCGTAGAAGGAATAAACAGCGTTCCTACGATGCCCTGCTCGCGGACCTCGCGGCGCGTGACACCATCGGCCAGGAACTGCTGGATGAATGCGCCCTGTGCCGTCGTGCCGTGGGTATCGCGAGCTTCGATTTCAGTACGCAATGGCTCGATGCTGTCCACGCCCGGCACTTCCTTCACGCAGCGCATGGACCACACAACACCCATCGCATGCGCCCCGCTCGCCGCGTAGTCGCCCGACACCGGCGCGGCGGCGCGCAGATCGACGCGGCCGGTTTCATCGGCGATAAAGCGGTTGAGGCTTTCCCATTCGCTGCCGTCGTGCTGGTTCTGCCGCGCGATGACATCGACCTCGGCATGCGGCGCGAAACCCGAGAGCACGATGTCCCTCGCCACATCGATCAACGCCGTCTGCGGCGTCACTTCAATCCGCGCGCTCATTGTTGCCTCGCGCGTGCTTGAAGCGCCGCGGCGTCGAAGCGGCTGAACTCGGGCACGAACTGATTCGAAAAGATCTGCCCGACAGGAACATCGCCCTTCGGAAATTCCCCGACCTTCTGCATCTCGGCCAGGTTTGCGCGCACGGCGGGCAGGTTGTACGCGCCCGCCTGCCGCGGTTTGCCATCGGATGTCAGCAGCACGCGATCAAGCCGGCGCTTCACTAGTTCAACCGCTTCGCGCAGGTTCTTCGTTTCGTCGCCTTGCGGTTTCGATTCCGGATGCTCGGCCCAGAACGCCTTGACGCAAAACGCGGGGTTCGCCTGACACACGATCTGCGCCTTCGTGTATGCGCGCCCGAAACGCGCGATGAGATCCGGATGCTCGGTGAACGTATCTCGATGCGCGATAAAACCATTGCCCGCGGTTTCATCGAAGACGGACGGGTAGCGGATGCGCCGGATCGGCGTGCCCGAGAGTTCCAGCATATCGTCCCAGCTGCTGTTGAAATTGAGGGCATCGACAGCGCCGGTTTTCAGCGCATGAAAACCCGCGCCCAGCGCGCCTACAGCAACGTACTCCACGTTCTCGCCGGGTTTGAGCCCTGCTTCGCGAAGCGCCGCGCGACCGCCGGGGATCGTTCCCCAACTGAGCGCGCCGACGCCGATCTTCTTGTTCTTCAGGTCGTCGAGCGTCTTCACCGGCGATGTTGCCAGCACCGCGAATTCCATCGTGTTGGACGGTACGCCGTTATAGAAATAGCGCACGGGTACAGGCGTGCCGCCATTCAGATAACTCGATAAAACCGGCTCGGCCGTTGGATAACCGAACGTGATGCGCTTGCTCGCCACTTGCGGAATCAGCGCGCCCGCACCCTGGAAAACGATCAGTTTGACGTCGAGCCCTTCTTCCTTGAAGAGCCCGAGTTTGTCGGCGGCTGCGTACGGCGCGCCGTCATGCACGGCGGGTGGAATCGCGAGACCGACCGTGACTGCGTCGAGAGCATGCGCGTTGATCGCGTTGATCAGGAGCACTGCGGCGATGATGGCTTTAGGTGGAATAGCGCGAAAACTTTTCATGTCGTGTTGTTGTGAGCTGCTCACATGCTCTCCTTGAAAGACCAACGGACTATCGTAGGCGTTCGTCACGAAATATATAACGAACAAAAGCCGCAATAGATTTGCAGCAGGTCGATAGCGTGAGCGGCTCAACCAACGCATGAAGCGAATGCGGCGTAGAAACCGGGACACTCGCGCTTGTTGTTAAGATCGGCGCTTTCCCGTTATCTCGATCACATGATCACGACGCCCATCATTCCGGCGCTGTTACGCGGTGCCATCGAATACGAACAGACCGCGCGAGGCGTGAAGCCGCATCGTCTGCCCGCTTGGGCTCGCGCGCAATGCGCCGATCCGCAACTGGCGATGGCCGAGTCGCAGCCATCGGGCGTACGGCTTGCGTTTCGCACGCGCGCGACTGATATCGAACTCGACGTCGTGCCCACGCGTTACACGTATGCCGGCGTTCCGCCCCGGCCAGCCGGCATATATGACGTGCTGATAAATGGCAAGCTTGCGCGCCAGAGCAGCGCGACGGGTGGCGACATTGTGACGATCGACATGGCGACCGGCGCTGTATCGAAGCAAACAGGCGCGGTGGCGACCCTACGTTTCATCGATCTGCCCAGCCACGACAAGAGTGTCGAAATCTGGCTGCCGTACAACGAGATCACGGAGCTCGTCGAGTTACGTAGCAACGCGCAAATCGAACCTTTTGCCAGTGAAGACAGAAAGGTTTGGCTGCATCATGGAAGCTCGATCAGCCACGGTTCGAACGGAGACAGCCCGACGTCCATATGGCCCGCTCTCGCCGCCTCTCTCGGCGGCGTTGAACTGATCAATCTCGGCTTCGGCGGCGGCGCGTTGCTCGATCCATTCACCGCACGAACCATGCGCGACACGCCCGCCGATTTGATCAGCGTGAAAATCGGCATCAACCTGGTCAACACCGACCTGATGCGCCTGCGTGCATTCACGCCGGCGGTGCACGGTTTTATCGATACGATCCGCGATTGCCATCCGTTGACGCCGCTGCTGATCGTCTCGCCAATCTACTGCCCGATCCACGAAGACACGCCCGGCCCTGGCGCATTCGATCTCGCCGCGCTCGCAACCGGCAAGGTATCGTTTCGTGCGACGGGCGATCCTGCCGAGCGCATGGCCGGGAAACTGACGCTGACCGTTATCCGGGAAGAACTGCGGCGCATTGTCGAACAACGCGCCGCCGAAGATCGCCATCTGCATTATCTCGATGGCCTCGCGCTCTACGGTCAAGCCGATTTCACCGATCTGCCGCTTCCCGATCAATTACATCCGGACGAAGCCACGCACCGGCGGATCGGAGAACGGTTTGCGAAGTTTGCTTTCGGGCGTGACGGATTGTTCGGCGAGGCGTGATCGAAGATCCGCGAGTATCCAGGCTTGCGCCCTACCCGCGCCGCTTTTTCGACAGCACGATGGTCTCGAAGAGCTCGTAATCCGCGGTCGGCGTCTGGTCGGCGCCGGGCGCGTGATAGTAGTTCATCGTGATCGTGGTGTTGCCATGCCGTGTGCCGGGATCATGATCGAACACAGCAATACCGTAGCCCGTTCCGGTATCGCGTTGCGCCGACCAGATTGCATCCTCCACGGCATCGGCCGGGCGTCGCAGAAAAGTATTCGCCGACGTGCCGGGAACAGGCCGATTCGGCTTGGTGAAGACTTGCGCCTGCGGATTGCCCGTGCCGGCGTCGAGGCCGTAGACATCGAGCGGCGCACTCGTGCCGCCGCCGCCGAGAATCAGGTGAACGGTGCCGCGCGATGTATCAATCGGATCGTTCGCGCGATGCGACGTCATGACCGGTTTCGGTTGCAGCGTATCGACACGCTCGCCGGTGACGGCATCGAATCCCGCATGATGATTGCAGCCGCGAACCGGATGGCTGCGTTCGTAGTCGTGATCGTGACCGCACAACACGAGGTCGACGCCATAGCGATCGAACAGCGGCAGCCACGCTTCGCGAATGCCTTTATCCGAGCCGTTGCCGGTCTTCGATGAACTCAGCGCATCCTGATGCATCTGCACGATGATCCAGTCGATATCGTCGTCGTCCGCTGCATGGCGCAAGGTCTTTTCGAGCCAGCGCGTCTGCTCGCCCTTGCTATAGCCGCGTATGTAGAACGAGGTGCCGGGTTCGATGGGCGGATTGCCGGTGCTCGCGGCCGGCACGAGCGGGGCCGGGCCGGCCACGAACGCGGCGGCATCCTGGTACACGACATCGTCTGCATCCAGCGATACGAACAAGATCGAGCTCACGCGAAAGCTGTACCAGCGCCCACGAAAACGCGTGCCGTTGTCGGGCAGCGTATAACGCGTGAGATATGAATCGAGGCCTTGCTCGCCGTTATGGAACTCGACCTCATGATTGCCGGGACACGGCATCCATGGCCGGTTCGCCGCCGATGTCTGCGCGTTGTTGCCAAAGTCGCGCCAGACTTCCGGCTGATGCGTGGGGTTCAGGTTGGCATAGCAAAGATCGCCGTTGAGGAGATGAAATAGCGGCTGGAAGCGCTCGACAGCTTGCACGGCAAAGCGGCTTTGCGGCGACGACAGCACCCAGCCCGTATTGGGCGTCGCGAGGTCGCCGTAGCTTGTGAAGCGGAACGGCGCGCGGCCGCGCGGCGCGGTCCGGAACGAGGCGCTGAATGGTTGCGCGGTATTGGCGTCGTTATCGGCGGTGACTTCGTATTGATACGACGTGTCCGGCTCGAGACCGTGGATCTGCGCGTGGTACGTGCAGACAATCTCGCCATTCAATCCGTCGGTATACGTGCGCTGAACGCCGTGCACGACCCGCGCGTGGCCGTTGCCAGCGGTGCTTATCCGCACGCGCGGATTCGCGGCCGGTGCGAGCGATGCCCAGCTCACGATGACTTCCTTCGACGGATCCTCGCCCCAGGTCAGGTGAATCTGCTCGGGCGTGCCGTCCGGGGCCGTGTCTGCGGCACGCGCTGCGCCGGTCATGGTGGTGGCGGCACCGGCCAGCGAGGACGCGCCCGCCAGCTTGAGGAAACTGCGCCTTGAAACGGTCGATACAGCGGCAATGGATTCGGGCTTGGTTTTGTTCGGCATGGTCAGGGTCTCGCTCCGGGGATTTTTGGGCCGACAACTGAATCCATTATTACGAGCGGTATTACCCTGTCGTGACATTCCGCGATGCCCATTGAATCAGCGGCGCATTTTCATCAACCTGTCGCTGCCCTCAACGTGACCACATCGCGCCGTGGCGGCATGCCGAACATGCGCGCATATTCGCGGCTGAATTGCGACGCGCTTTCGTAACCGACCTGAAACGCGGCTGTCTCGGCATTGGCGGCATCGGTCAGCATCAGCCGCCGTGCTTCGAGCAGGCGCAACTGCTTCTGGTACTGCAGCGGGGTCATCGACGTCAGCATCTTGAACTGTCGATGAAACGCCGAAGGACTCATCTGCGCCTGCAAGGCAAGCTCCTCGATGCGCACCGCTTCAGCGAACCGGTTGCGCAACGAATGAATCACGCTGACCACGCGATGCGCATGGCTATTGCCGAGCACGATCGCCGCGACATCGGCAGCGCGAGGACCCGTGAGCAGCCAGTAACAGATCTCCCGCATGATCGACGGATAAAGCATCGGGATGGCTTGCGGCGTGCCGAAAAGGCGCATCAGCCGCAACGCGCAATCGGCTAGCGGACCGTCGAAGTCGGTCACGAAAACGCCGTGCGCGGCTTCAACGCTCACGCCCGCCAGTTGCCGCGTGACGCCTTCGGTCGGAGCCAGACCTTCGAGCACGTCGCGCATTACGGCCTGATCGAATTCGATCACGATGCCGAGAAACGGCTCCGTCCTGCTCGCTTCCACCACACGCCCGACCGCCGGCGCCTCCACGCTGACCACGAGCGCCTGACCCGCGCGATAGTGAAACCGCTGGTTGCCGAAAATCGTCCATTTCGCGCCTTGCACGACGATGCACAACGCCGGTTTGAAGATGAGATGCGACGGCTGCTTTTCGCGGTTCGAGCGCAGAATCAACACGCCCTCGATCGGCGTCAGATACGGGCCGTCACCAGGTTGCGCGTCGGTATAACGGGTGACGGCTTCGAGCAGGGCATCATTGGACATAAGCGAAACTCCTTCGGCGCTGGAACCCCGATGATATAGGCGTTCGGGGAAAAATTCGCGCGACAGGAATAGGCAAGAAGTGTCCAAGTTCTGGCATTCAGATATCGATTTTCCAAGCGTATCGTTGGCGGACACGAACACCAACGGAGCCATCCATGTCTCAAGAAAACACCAACAAGATCGCAATCGTCACTGGCGGCAGCCGCGGGCTCGGCCGCAATACGGTGCTGAACCTGGCGAAGCGCGGTATCGATTCGATCTTCACGTATCACTCGAATCGCGCGGAAGCCGATCAGGTCGTCGCCGCGGTTCGCGAAGCGGGGCGCAACGCGATCGCCATTCAACTCGATACCGCCAACACCAGCTCCTTCGATACCTTCGCGCAAGACGTGCGCAAGGCGCTTGCCGAACTCGGCGCGCAGCGTTTCGATTTTCTGGTCAACAACGCGGGTACGTCGTTGCACAAAGCGTTCCACGAAACTACCGAAGCCGAACTGGACGCCGTCTACGCAGTGCATTTCAAAGGCGTGTTTTTCCTCACGCAAAAACTGCTGCCGATCATCAACGACGGCGGCCGCATCGTGAATATCTCTTCGGGTCTTGCGCGCTTTTCGTTTCCTGGAAGCAGCGCGTATGCGTGCATGAAAGGCGCGGTCGAGGTGCTCACGCGCTATCTTGCAAAGGAACTCGGCGAGCGGCGCATTACCGTCAATACGGTGGCGCCCGGCGCGATCGCGACGGACTTCAGCGGCGGCATGGTCCGCGACAATCCCGAAGTGAACAAGCTCGTCGCCAGCATGACAGCGCTTGGCCGCGTGGGTCATCCCGACGATATCGGCCCGATGATCGCGGCGCTGCTTTCCGACGATAACCGCTGGGTCAACGCGCAGCGCATCGAGGTATCGGGCGGGATGATCATCTGATTTGATTTGATCTGATCTGATCTGATCCAAGCCGCGCGCGTTGTTTCATAACAAGGGCAGCGTGATCCTGATGTGATCGGCGAAAACCTTGGTCAAGTGCGACGGGCGCGCGCGCTCGAACTTGAGCGTGATGCCGATGCCCGGCAATGCGGGCAGCGCAGGATCGCCATTGAGGATGCTTAGATCCGGCGCAACGGCGGTCTGCGTGATGACGGCCACGGCCTGTCCCGATCGGACCAGCGCCGTGAGGCCGGCAAGACTGCTGCTTGCATAAGCAATGCGATACGCCCTGCCCGCGCGTTGAAGCGCTTCGCAAGCCGCAACGTGATCGAGCGTGTCCGGGTCGGAAAGCGCCAGCGGCAGCGGGTCGAAGTGCGAGGCATCCAGCCCGGGATAACCGACCCAAACGAGCGGTTCACGTCGAATGATGCCGTCGTTCGCCACATTTTCCGGCAACGAGATCATCGCGAGGTCCAGCGCGTGCATCTCCAGTTGTTCGAGCAATCGCGGCGTGGGCGCGCACACGACCTCCACCAGTGCGTGCGGATGCTGGCTCGCAAACTGACGCAGCAACTGCGGCAGGAAAACGGCGGCGTAGTCGTCGGGGCAGCCAAAGCGGATCGTTCCGGACAACCCTTTGCCGGACAGATCGGCCATTGCCTCGTCGTGCAATCGCAGAATGCGCTGGGCGTGAATCAACAAGCGTTCGCCCGGATTGGTCAGCACCACGCCTCGGCCGGTGCGCTGGAACAGCGGTTGATCGACGATTTCTTCGAGGCGCTTCATCTGCTGGCTCAGCGCGGACTGGGTTCGGCCAATCCGGCTGGCCGCGCGGCTGAACGCCCGGACTTCGGCGATGACCGTAAAGGAGCGCAGCAGATCGATTTCGAGTGAAAGGCTCAAGGTATAAGGCTCACTTCTATCTTCCATTAGAACTATTCGATTCTATGAAACCAGAGAGCGAACTAGACTGCAAGCTATTCCCTCGCAGGTATTCCCTCGATTTGCCATCCGCCAAGGAGCAGCCCGGTGTCCCGAAACGACGATGCAACCTTCTGGCATAACGCCAGACATCACCTCATCCGCTACGGCGGCACCTTCGAGCCGATGATCATCGAGCGCGCCAAGGGGAGTTTTGTCTATGACGCCGACGGTCGCGCGATCCTCGATTTCACATCGGGGCAAATGAGCGCGGTGCTTGGGCATAGCCATCCGGAGATCGTGTCGGTCATCAGCGAATACGCCGGCAAGCTCGACCATCTCTTCAGCGGAATGCTCTCGCGGCCGGTAGTCGATCTCGCCAAGCGCCTCGCCGATATCACGCCGGACGGCCTCGACCGCGCGCTGTTGCTCAGCACCGGCGCGGAATCGAACGAGGCAGCCATTCGCATGGCGAAACTGGTCACGGGCAAATATGAAGTCGTGGGTTTTGCGCAATCCTGGCACGGCATGACGGGAAACGCGGCGTCCGCGACCTACAGCGCGGGCCGCAAAGGTGTCGGTCCGGCGGCGGTCGGCTCGTACGCAATTCCGGCGCCGTTTTTGTATCGGCCGCGTTTTGAGCGCAACGGCGAATACGACTATCTCGCCGAACTGGACTACGCGTTCGATCTCATCGATCGCCAGTCCAGCGGCAATCTCGCGGCGTTTATTGCAGAGCCTATTCTCAGTTCGGGCGGGATCATCGAACTGCCGCCGGGCTACATGGCCGCGCTGAAACGCAAATGCGAGGAGCGCGGCATGCTGCTGATCCTCGATGAAGCGCAAACCGGCGTTGGCCGGACGGGCACCATGTTCGCGTGCGAGCGCGATGGCATCACGCCCGACATCCTCACGTTATCGAAGACGCTCGGCGCGGGTCTGCCGCTCGCGGCCGTCGTGACGTCCGCCGCAATCGAGGAACGCGCGCACGAACTTGGCTACCTGTTCTATACCACGCACGTCTCCGATCCGCTGCCGGCCGCCATCGGCCTGCGCGTGCTGGACGTGGTCGAGCGCGAGGGACTGGTGGCACGCGCGAACGTGATGGGCGACCGGCTCAGGCGCGGGCTTTCCGGCTTGATGGATCGGTTTGATTGCATCGGCGATATTCGCGGGCGCGGGCTGCTTCTCGGCATGGAAATCGTCAAGGATCGACGCACGAAGGAACCGGCCGATGGGCTCGGCGCCAAGATCACGCGCGAGTGCATGAATCTGGGGCTCAGCATGAACATCGTGCAACTGCCTGGCATGGGCGGCGTGTTCAGGATCGCGCCGCCGCTGACTGTGAGCGACGATGAAATCGATCTCGGTCTCGATCTGCTCGGCCAAGCAATAGAACGATCGCTGTAATCACGCATCGCGCGGGCTGGCGAGAGGCGCATGGAGCGCCATCAGCCCGGCGACCCAATCGATGAAAACACGCAGCTTGGTGCTGACATGCCGGTTCGGCGGGAACGCGATGTATAGCGGCATGGGATCGAGGCGCCAGTCTTCGAACAGCGGTATCAGTTCGCCGCGCGCCACGTGTTCCTTCGACATGTATTCCGGTAGCCAAAGCACGCCCATGCCGGCAAGGCCCGCCGCGAGATAGGCGTTGCCGTCATCGACCGCGAGCACGTAGCGGCCTTGCACCTTGATGGTTTCGGTTTCGCTTGCGTCGTTCCCCATAAGACGCATGGCGTACGGAAACGCCTTGCCGGTCCGCGCCCAAAGAAATCCCACGATTCGGTGATGCGTATCCTCCAGTTCCCGCGGATGTGACGGCGTACCCGCGCGTTCCAGATAAGCCGGCGACGCAAAAACGCCGAGTTGCAGATCCCCTACGCGCCGCGCAATCAACGATTGATCCGTGATCTCGCCGCCGCGCACGACACAATCCACAGTCTCTCCGATCAGATCCACCGTGCGGTCGCTCACGCCCATGTCGAGCTGGATGTCGGGGTACTGCGCGTGGAATGCGGGCATGGCCGGCACCAGGATCATGCGTGCGAGCGGACTGGGCACGTCAACCCGCAACCGGCCTCGTGGAGATACCGACGCGCTCGACAGGCCCGTTTCGGCGTCGTCCATATCGGCGAGCAGACGCACCACGCGCTCGTAATAGACGGCGCCGTCCGCGGTCACATTGACCCGGCGCGTGGTGCGGTTGAGGAGGCGTACGCGCAACCGCGCTTCGAGTTGCTGCACGAGCTGCGTCACGCTGGTCTTGCTCATGTGCAGCGTTTCCGCTGCTTTCGTGAAGCTGCCCGATTCCACCACTCGGGCGAATGCCTGCATTGCATCGAAACGGTCCATCTATCCACGCTCCCGAATGTTCGGCGATTGTTTGCATTCTACAAACAGTGATGGCCAAACATCCCGGTTTATCTGAACGAGGCGATTCCCTAAAGTTCTTTCATTGTGATTACGGGTTAATTCCGACCCACTCATGGAGGTAACCGATGGCAACGCGTAACGTGGTTTTTCCTGCCGGACGTCGGGCGCTTTACGACCGCAATCGCTATTCGCCGGCGATCCGGTCCAATGGTTTTCTGTTCGTATCGGGGCAAGTCGGCAGCCGCGAGGACGGCTCGCCAGAACCCGAACTCACGTCGCAGGTCAGGCGCGCGTTCGGTACCCTGAACGCGATCCTCGCGGCAGCCGGCTGCACGTTCGACGACGTGGTCGACGTAACGGTTTTTATGGTCGATCCCGACTCGAACTTCGAGGCGATCTGGGAAGTCGTGCCCGAGTTTTGGGGCGACGCGCCGCACCCGACGCTGACCGCGGTCGGCGTGACCTGGCTGTACGGGTTTCAGTTCGAGATCAAGGTGATCGCGAAGCTGCCGGAGAGCGCCGAAAGCTGAACGGTCATGTCCCGGCGAGGCAATTTTCGCTGAGAAAACAGATGACCTCACGAATTGCATCGGAGTTCGCAGAGTAGTAGATGAACGTCCGCTCGCGGCGCGCGAATACGAGATTCGCGCGCGCCATGTCCTTTAGGTGAAAAGACAGGCTGGACGGAACAATGCCCAGCTTTTCAGAGATCTCGCCCGCAGACATCCCTTGCGGCCCCGCCGTCGAAAGTACTTTGAAAACAGCCATTCGCGACGTGTGCGCGATAGCGGCCAACGCGAGCATCCTGGCGTCTGCGTCCATGCTTATTGTTCGCCGTGTTGGCCGTGTTCGATTGGCCGCGTGGTCAGTGCGTTGCTCAAATCTGAGCCATGCCGCCGTCGACGGGAAGATCGATTCCCGCCACGAAGCTACTGTCGTCCGACGCGAGGAACAGCGCTGCGGCGGCAAGCTCCTCCGGGCGCCCCATGCGGCCAAGCGGAATGGCTTGCGCGAAGGTTTCGCGCAGCTTGTCCGACTCCTCCTTCGTCTCGAATTGCGAGTCGATGATCGGCGTATCCACCGGGCCCGGGCTCAACGTATTGACGCGAATTCCGCGGTCCTTGAGTTCGAGCGTCCAGGTCCGCGCAAATGAGCGGACCGCCGCTTTCGACGCACTGTACGCAGCATAAGACGCGATCGCCTTCACATTGGCGATTGACGAAGCGAGGATGATCGACCCGCCTCGGCCCATCAGCGGCAACGCTTTCTGTACCGTGAACAACAGACCTTTCGTGTTGATGCCGAAGGTTTTATCGAAATGTTCCGGGCTGATCTGATCGATGCTCTGAAGTTCGATAAACCCCGAGTTTGCGAACAGCACGTCGATCACGCCCTTGGTTTCCCTGACCTTCGCAATCAGCCGATCGAGATCGTCCTGATTGGTGACGTCGCCCTGAACCGCAACGACATTCCGGCCGATGGCTTCAACGGCTTTATCGAGTTCTGCCTGCCGCCGTCCCGTGATGAAAACGAATGCGCCTTCTTCGACAAACCGCTTCGCCGTCGCGAAACCGATACCGCTGCTGCCGCCGGTGATGACCGCAACCTTGCCTTCTAACCTGGACATGATGTTTCCCAATGAGAACGTTGTATGTGTGCCGGGCAGTCATGCCCGACCCCGCGACAAAGTTATCGGGTTCGTTTGGGAACGGCTACGCACGCTTTCGAATAACGTGAATTCCAGGCGAGAATAAATGACGCTCGATGAATCCCTATTCCGTTGCGGAATAAACCTTATGTGTTCGAGATCTCTTCCGGACCAGATGAGCACGGAAGATGATTTGATCCGTCGCAAGCAGATCGTCAACTCAACCAGTAAGGGGTATTCATGTCGCTTCAGGAAAAACTCGACGCTTTCAAGGCTGACTTCAAAGGCGGCAAAGCGCCGTACTTCGCGCCGCCGGAAATTCATCCGGTGATGGAACGGGCCACGGCCGAACTCGTTGCATCCGGCCAGGCACGCAATGCGTTGAAAGCCGGCTACATTGCGCCGGCTTTCACGCTCAATGATTCGGAGGGCGAACTGGTTTCATCGGCGGCATTGCTTGAGAAAGGGCCGCTGGTGGTGAGCTTTTATCGGGGAGCGTGGTGCCCTTATTGCAACCTCGAATTGCAGGCGCTGGAAGCATCGCTAGGCGCTTTCAAGGAGCACGGCGCCAGTCTGGTTGCCATTTCACCCCAGAACGCGGTCAATAGCCGCAAGTCCGTTCGAACCAATAATCTGAGCTTCCCGATCCTGACCGATACACATAACGACGTGGCCGCTGCCTTCGGCATCCGGTTCGAACTTCCCGGCTATCTGGTGGATCTCTACAAGGCGCTGAAGAACGATCTCCCCGCGTTCAATGGCGACGGCAGCTGGACCTTGCCGATGCCCGCACGTTACGTGATCGGACAAGACGGCACGATTCTTTATGCCGAGGTCAACCCGGACTATACGCATCGGCCTGAACCCGAGGACATGCTTCCGGTGCTCCGCCAGCAAACCGTCGCGGCGGCCAAGCTGGGCTAGAAAGGTTCCAAAATACAGTCGACAGAAACTGTGCGCGTTGGCCCGGCATCACATCAGGCCACGCGCGACTCCACGCCGGCCAGCGTTTCTTCTACGAAAGCAACGAACGCCCTTGCTTTGGCGCTTGCCATGCGCCCGGTAGGAAAGAGCGCCCACAAATCGACGCCGGGAAGGCTCCAGTCGTCGAGCACGGTAATCACCTCGCCACTTGCAAGCTCGGGCGCCAGCATCCACTCGGAGGTGACGGCGAGGCCCATGTCGGCAAGCACGGCCGCCCGCACGCCCTCCGCAGCCGTAACCCGTACGCGCCCGGAAACCACCACGGAAGTCTCCGCTGCGTCGCGAACGAACGACCAGGCCGACCCGCCGCCACCTTGCTCGTAAACAACGGCCTGATGAGAAGACAAGTCGGCCGGCGTCAGTGGTTTGCCCGCCTTGGCGAAGTACGCGGGCGTACCGAACACCCGGCGCGCGCTCGTGCCGATCTTGCGCGCGGTCATGGTCGAGTCGTCCAGCGCGCCCATTCTCAGGGCGACATCGACGCCGCGTTCAAGCAGGTCGACGTTTTCATCGTCGAGAATGATGTCGATGCAAAGTTCCGGATTGGCGTCGAGAAACATCGGCAGCCTGGGAACGATGTGAAGCCGGGCAAAAGTGACCGCCGCCGATACCCTCAGCCGGCCGGCCAGCCTGCTTGCCGCGCCCTTGGCGGCGAAGTCGGCTTCGTCGGCTTGTTCGATCGCGCGTCTCGCGTGCTCGTAATAAGCTTGACCGGCCTCGGTTGGCGTCAGGCCGCGCGTTGACCGGAGCAACAAACGCACGCCCAGGCGTTCTTCGAGTTGCGCTATAGCCTTCGATACCGCCGGTTGCCCGATGTCGAGCAGTCTCGCCGCCGCCGAAAACGATCCGGATTCGACCACGGACACGAACGTCTCCATTCCAGTCATTCGGTCCACCGCGCGCTCCTTTCTGTCATTTAACGCCCGCCCGAGGCAATCTGAAATTGCCATGCTATCAGGAGCGTTTCATCGAGGCCGCCGCGACGTTCGATCCTTCCGCTCAACCCGCCGTTCCCGCATATGCGGCTCGCAGCGCGGCGGCATCGAACTTGATCATTTTCATCATGGCTTCGGCAACACGCGTGGCTTTTACGTGATCGGTATCGGCCATCATGTCGATGAGATCGCCCGGAATGATTTGCCATGAAACGCCGAAGCGGTCCTTCAGCCAGCCGCACGCTTCGGGCGAGCCGCCGCCTTCGAGAAACGCGTTCCAGTAACGATCGATTTCATCCTGGCTGTCACAGTTGACCAGGAACGATACGGCGTGATTGAACGGGTCGCCTCCGCTCGAGCTCATGGCATAAAAGGGTTGCCCGAACAGGACGAACTCGATGAGCTTCGTGGATCCGGCGCTCGTCACCGCCGTTTTCCGGACGACGCGCGAGTCCGGAAAGATACTGGCGTAAAACGTGGCCGCCTCTTCAGCTTCGTTCGAGTACCACAAAAACGGCGTGATCTTTTGAATCGTCATTGCAATCTCCTGTCAGTGTCGGCGAATACGGCGTGGAGCCGCGTTCCGCCATAAAGACGACGAACGAAGACCATGGAAATCGACATGACGGATCGAAAACGCGAATTCCTGGTTCGAACTTATCGGATCAACCCACGAGTCGAGCGGACCAGAAAGTCGTAGAACGGCTGGACTTCAGCGTGGGCTTTTGCAATCTCGGCGATCTCCGGCTTCGCCTCCTCCAGCGTATTTCCACTTCTATAAAGCACCTTGTAAGCATTGCGGATCGCCTGGATTGCTTCCTTGCTGAAGCCGCGCCGCAGCAATCCCGTTGTGTTCACGCCATTCGGCGAAGCGTGATTGCCCTGCGCAATGACGAACGGCGGCACATCTTGCGCCACGCCTGAACAGCCGCCAACCATGACGTGTGCTCCGATCACACAGAACTGGTGAACCGCGCACATCCCGCCGATGATCACGTAATCGTCCAGGATCACATGACCGCCGAGCGTTGCATTGTTCGCCAGAATGCAATGATTGCCGACAACGCAATCGTGCGCGATATGCGCGTTGACCATCAGCAGGTTGTCGTTGCCGATCTTGGTGAGACCGCCGCCCTGAACCGTGCCTCGATGAATCGTGACGCTCTCGCGGATCTTGTTCCGGTCGCCTATTTCCACCAGCGTCGGTTCTCCGGCGTATTTCAGATCCTGGTTGTCTTCGCCGATGGTGGCGAAGGGGTAGATCGTATTGTCGCGGCCAATGCGCGTATGGCCACTCACAATGACGTGGGACTTGAGGATCGTGCCCTCGCCGATCTCTGCGTGTTCGCCGATGACGCAGTAAGGACCAATGCGAACGCCGGCGCCGATGACGGCCCCGTCTTCAATAACCGCGGTGGGATGGATGACAGCTGTTGCATCGATCATCGATATTGCCTCGTAAAAACGCCGCCTCAGTCTTCGTGGCACAAAGTCCATTGAGGGCGGCTGGATATGCGCGATTATATTGGGCCGCAGCAAGTGCGTGCCGATGACCTTTCGCCTCAGTGTTTCCAGAATATACATACAGCTAAACTGTACAGTTTTGCTGTATGTATGTTAGTCTCCGCCCATGGTCAAACAATCACCCGCTTCAGACACTCCCGAGCTGACGGCGCTTGCCGGCGAGTTGCGCATTTCCATCGGCAAATTGATTCGACGCTTGCGGGAACAGGCGCATCCAGGCGACTTCACGTCCGCCCAGAAGTCGGTTCTCCTGCGTCTCGATCGCGACGGGCCCGCAACCGTTTCCACGCTCGCCCGCGCGGAAAGCGTGCGGCCGCAATCCATGCGCGTCACGGTCGCCAGTCTCGAGACCATGGGCGCGGTCAGCGGCGAGCCGGATCCAGCCGATGGCCGGAAGACGCTCATCGCACTGACGCCCACGTTCCGGAAGACCGTCAAGGCGAGTCGCGCCGCCAAAGAGGACTGGCTGTTACGGGCCTTGCAGGCGCAGTTGTCGCCCGAGGAACAGAGCGAACTCGCGGCGGCTGTGAAACTGTTGCAACGGCTTGCCGACTTCTAGCCATTTCCAGACCCTTCAAAAATGGTGCTTGCCACGCCCGATCCGAACACCGCGCTCATCGTCGTCGATTTCCTCAACATAGGAAGCACCCGAAAATGAACTCCCTGCATCTCGTGCCGTATTTCTTCGGCGGCGTTTTTCTCACGAACGCCGTGCCGCATTTTGTCAGCGGCGTAAGGGGAGAACCGTTTCAAAGCCCGTTCGCCAAGCCGCGCGGGCAAGGCCTTTCGTCGTCGATGGTGAATGTGCTCTGGGGCTTTTTTAATCTCGTTGTGAGCTACATGCTGATCTTCCGCATCGGCGATTTCGAGTTGAAGATCACCGCCGATGCCGTTCCATTCGGGCTCGGCATCCTCGCCATGGGACTGCTGTGCGCGCGGCTGTTTGGACGCTTCCATGGCGGTGCCAAGCCAGAACGTTCATGAGCGCAGCGGCCACGGGCGTCTTCCGTTCGCTGAGGAGCTACAACTATCGGGTCTGGGCAGCCGGCGCGCTGGTGTCCAACATCGGAACCTGGATGCAGCGCACCGCGCAGGACTGGCTGGTGCTTACCCAGCTTACGCATCACAACGCATCGGCGGTGGGCGTGGTCATGTCGCTCCAGTTCGGCCCGCAATTCTTGCTGCTGCCCTGGACAGGCTTCGCGGCCGATCATTACAACCAGCGCAAGCTCCTGATCGCCACGCAGGCGGCAATGGGCGCGCTTGCGCTGGCGTTGGGCGTGCTTACGGTCACGGGCGCCGTCCATCTGTGGCACGTCTATGTGTTTGCGTTTCTGTCCGGCAGCGCCGCGGCATTCGATGCGCCCGTGCGCCAGACCTTCGTCGCGGAACTCGTCGGCGACGACGATCTGTCGAACGCGGTCGCGCTCAATTCGACCTCGTTCAACGCCGCGCGGATGATCGGACCGGCGGTCGCCGGCGTGGTCATCGCCTCGGTCGGAACCGGCTGGGCGTTCATGATCAACGGCGTCAGTTTTATCGCGGTCCTCGCCTCCTTGTCGTTGTTTCGCGTCTCCGAATTGCGCGCAAATGCGAGGGCACGCCGCACCAACGGCAGCTTCACTGAAGGATTCCGCTATGTATGGTCGCGGCCCGATCTGAAGGCGATCCTGGTCATGCTGTTTCTGATCGGCACGTTCGGACTGAACTTTCCGATATTCATATCGACCATGGCCGTGAAGGTCTTTCATACCGATGCCCGCGGTTACGGCCTGCTGTCGTCGATCATGGCCATCGGCACCATCTCTGGCGCCCTGCTCGCGGCAGGCCGTGGCAAACCGAGGTTCGTGTCGCTGCTGATCGGCGCACTGACCTTCGGGCTGGGCTGCACGCTGGCGGCCATCGCTCCGAACTACTGGTTGTTTGCAGGCGCGCTGGTTGTCATCGGCGTGGCGGCGCTGACGATTACCAATGCAACCAACACGCTGATGCAACTCTCGACCGAACCGGCCATGCGGGGACGCGTGATGGCGCTGCGTCTTGGCATCGCGCTCGGTGGCACGCCGATCGGCGCACCGATCGTAGGCTGGATCGCCGACCATCCCGGTCCGCGCTGGTCACTCGGCGTGGGCGCGGCATCGGGTTTTATCGCGGCTGCCGTGGCGGCTTATGCCATGACGCAGCGGGTGCATCGACCTCGTCGGGATTGAACGGATGCGTCCGGCCATCGAAGATGAAGGCGACACGCTTTTATATTTTTTACCTTAACGGCAGCATGATCACGCCCACGATGATCAGCACCGCTCCACCGCAACGCTTGATCAGAAGCATGCGGTCATGCGCGCAGATCTTCCGGTGGAGCAAATGCGTGGCGACCGCATACACCGACATGACCAGCACGACCACCGCCGCATCGATTGCGATAAGCGTGCCGAGTTGAGGGAGCAATGCGGAGCGTACATCGACGAGTCCGGGAATCACGGCGGCGAAAAACCCGAGCGTATTCGGATTCGCAGCCGATACCGCCGACGCTTCCAGGAACAACGCCGTACGCCGTTTGCGCGTGTTGCCCGCGGGTTGCGTCGACGTACTCGGTTTGCGCCTCACCACGCACGCCTTGATGCCGAGATAGATCAGATAGGCCGCGCCGGCAGCCCTGAGCACGATCAACAACAGCGGCGACGCGCTCAGCAACGCACTGAGTCCGAGCATGATGCTGGTCGCCATCGCAATGCGCGCGGCCAGGTTTCCAGACAGCGTGAATGCCGCCGATGACAAGCCGTATCGCGATGTGTTCCGAACCATCAGCAATGCGTTCGGGCCGGGCGAGCCGGTGGCTGCAAGCGTTGCGGTGGCGAAAGCGATCCACGCTCCGGCCGGCATGTCAGTAATCACGCGCGGTTGAAGGAACCAGAAACAGCCGGGCAAGGCGGACTGACAAGCGGATTGACATCGCAGCTCCTCGTGGATCAGTGCGGTGTGCGGATTCCACGCGTTGCATCGATGGAATTGCCTGACCGGGACTTCATTGTTCTTCAATGGCTCGGACGGTCACAGTCCCATTGCGCAGCCCCTCGATGGGAGGGACTCGGGACAAGGCCGAAGCGTCGCATTTAGATAGAACTGGCCGTACTCCGAATTTATTCCCGCTCGATTGCGGAAAGCGCGTACAGGGATGCTGGCAAGAGCAAACGCACAAGGCACGCAATTGTCTGGAGTGAAAAGCGAGGAAAACCCGATGGCGAAACTAGGTGTCGAGGCTCATTGGACGAGCGCCGCCGGGAGGCAGGCCGAACAGCTTTCTTACCGCGTTCAGAAAGGCGCCATAAGGACGTCCCAGGACGAGCATCATGACGGTCGCGCCCAGAATGCCGAACCACAAGCCGCGCCCCGAAGCACCGCTTATCGCGATGATCGCTGCATAGATCGGGACCTGGAAGCTGACGAGCGCAACGCCGTCCCACAGAACCTGGGATAGCCGGTTATCGGCTTGAGCGCGTTGCATCAGATAGTCGCGCCAGACGCCGTATGGTCGTCCTACGGGGACCATCAAGGCCGCGCCCAGGATGCGTGCATGGAGCACCTGATCCCAGCTCATCCCCGCGATAAACCGCTCGTTGATCAATCCCGTGGTCGTGAAAAACAGGATCAGCGCGGTGGTATCGGCAATAAAGGCGCGCCGGCGGTGAGAGTTATCGGTGAGATCGGGCATATTGGAATTTGACGGCGACGTTCGTCAAACGATACCAGCCCGGGCCCCAAGCGCGCGGCTACTTGGCACGCTCCGCTGTTCAATGGCACTATGTCGCCACCCTGCTTGATAACTGCCCAGCCGAATCATTGATCGGGAGAGATCGATGGCCGAGACACCGACTTCCAGTTCGTCCGCAGTTCGTTCGCTGGTCCTGATTGCAATCATCGTGGTCGCGCTGGTCGCGGCCTTCGCCTTCACGGCGGGCTGGCTCACGCCAGGACGACTGACACCATCGAAGATAGTCAATGCACTGGCGCCTCCGGGCGGACCCGTGCTCGGATTCCGCCGCAATCACGCCAAGGGCATCTGCTTTACCGGCAGCTTCGAATCGAATGGCGCGGCCGTGGCTTTATCGAAGGCGCCGATGTTCGCACCGGGCTCATATGCGGTTACCGGGCGATTCAACCTCGCCACGCCCGATCCCAAAGCGCAGGACCCGATGGTCCGGGTACGCGGCCTCAGCCTGCGCATCGTTGCGCCAGGCGGAAGCGAATGGCGCGCGGCGATGATCGACGCACCCTTCTTCCCGGTCGCCACGCCTCAGGCCTTCTATGGCCTGCTTCAGGCATCGGCCAAAACGAACGATCCAGACGCAATGAAGAATTTTGCGGCCGCTCACCCGGAGCTCGGCCATTTTGGCGCGTGGGCCGGCAGCGCACCGTGGACGGCTTCGTATGCGGAGGAGCAGTACAACAGCCTGAACAGTTTCGTCTTCACCAACGCCGCGGGTGAGGATCAGACCGTGCGCTGGTCCTTCGTGCCGGCCGCGAAGGCCGAAGCCGTGTCTCCCGATCAATTGAAGGCGCGCGGCGCCGACTTCCTCGAAACGGACATCACGCAGCGCGTGAAGAGCGGACCACAAAACTGGGCGCTCGTCGTCACCGTTGCCAATCCCGGTGACCCGACCGCCGACCCGAGCAAGGCCTGGCCGGACGACCGACGCAAAGTTGAAGCGGGCACGCTGGTGGTCAACGCCATCGAACCCGAAGCCGACGGGCCATGTCGCGATCTGAACTTCGACCCGACCGTACTCCCGAGCGGCATGCACGTTTCGGACGATCCGTTTCCCGCAGCGCGCTCGGCCGCGTATTCGGTTTCGTTCAACCGGCGCACCGCCGAGGACAAGGACTATCCGCGCCATCCGGCAGGAGGAGCCACGCCATGACCCCGAACAACGGTCGCTTCACCGCGTTGCAGCGCGCGCTTCACTGGCTCATGGCGATTTGCATTCTGGCGATGCTTTTCATCGGCGTCGGGATGGTGTCCACTGTCCGTCCTGATTATCTTTCGCTGGTGTCCATCCATAAGCCGTTGGGTATCGTGATCCTCGTGCTCGCGTTGATTCGCCTGGTGGTGAGATTGACGCGTGGTGCGCCGCCATTGCCGGCGTCCATGCCTGAACCGATGAAACTCGCCGCCCATCTCTCGCATCTCGCGTTCTACCTGCTGATGATCGGCCTTCCGCTGCTCGGCTGGGGCATGTTGTCGGCGGCTGACTATCCTGTAGTCGTGTTCGGCATGCATTTGCCGTCCATCCTGCCGCACAGCAATGGTTTGCACACGGTGCTGTGGAACCTGCACCGTGCGCTCGCGCTGTGCTTTTTCGCGCTGATCGTGGTTCATCTGGCCGCCGCGCTTTTGCATGCATTGGTAAGACGCGACGGCGTTTTCGAAGCAATGGCGCCGTGGCGTTCAGGCCGCGAGAGACGCGCTTCCGGCGACTGAACAACACGCTGTCTTCGAAGAACGCAAGCCCGTCGTTCGCAAACGCGTTCGAGCCGGGTAAACCAAGGCTATGCGTCACACACTAAATGAAAGCATCGACGTAAGCGTTCGTTAATCTCGGTCATATCGCGCCCCGACGAAAGCGAATCCTAGTATGTGGATTCGCTGCGCCGCGTCTTGCATGTGTTTATCTAAACGTCCTAATCTTGTTCCACAACATAGGAACACGATAAGCTACGTACCGGTTTCTACTAGTTAGGAACCCAAAGTAGCAGGAGACGAACATGACGATGCGTGCGGTTGGCCTGGTACACGTTTTACTAGCTCTTATCTTGCTCGCGAGTTGCGGCGGGAACAGTTCCGATGGCGGCGCGGTTTCTTCCGGCAGCCCCGACGCCGGGATCGCAAAAGCGACCGTACGTTATGCGTTGCCGCCCATGGGATGGAACTCATGGAACACGTTCGCCTGCAAGGTCAACGAGAACGTCATCAAGTCGGTAGCAGACACCATTGCCGCGAGCGGCATGGCCGCGGCAGGGTATCAATACGTGACGCAAGACGATTGTTGGGTCGGCGGACGCGATCCCGCCACCGGCCAGCTTTTCGCAAATCCGGCCACGTTTCCAGGCGGCATCAAGGCGCTTGCGGACTATGTCCATAGCAAGGGATTGAAGTTCGGGCTATACACGTCCGGCGGCGCCAACACCTGCGCCGCGCTTGCGCATGGCACGCGACCGCCGACCTATCCGCAAGGCGTCGGCGCGGGCAGCCTGGGCCATGAAAGTGTGGATGCCGCGACCTTCGCAAGCTGGGGTGTTGACTACATTAAGCTCGACTATTGCGGCGGCAATCTCAGCGCCTTCCCGGCCATGCGCGCAGGCATCGCCGCGACCGGCCGGCCGATGTACCTCAGCATCAACCCGTACAGCGCGAACCAGACCTTGCCGACCAACTTTGCATCGGACGGCACCTTGTACGTGCCCGCATATGCCGATACCTCCCGCATCTCGCAGGACATCACGAATACGTTTGCTTCGGTGACATCGATTATCGATATCAGCGCGAAAGACGCGTCGTGGACAATTCCTGGTTATTTCAACGACATGGACATGCTGGAAGTCGGCCGCGGCATGACGCCGGATCAGGACACTGCGCACTTTGCGATGTGGGCAATGATGTTGAGTCCGCTGAACGCAGGTAACGATGTCCGCAGCCAGAGCGCCAGCACGCTTGCGTTGCTGACCAATGCCGGGGCGATCTCGGTGAGTCAGGACGCGCTGGCCTTGCAGGCGGTGCCCGATTCCGCCGATAGTTCCGCCACGCTTCAGGTCTGGACCAAGCCGCTGCAAGCAAGCGGCACGCGCGCTGTCGCCATGCTCAATCGTGGATCGGCGGCTGCCACCGCCACGGTCAACTTTGCCAACCTCGCGTTGAGCGGACCCGTGCAAGTCACGAATTTGCTGACTGGCGCGGTGCTGTCGCCGGGTGGATCGTCTGGAAGTTTCAGCGCCAGCGTGCCGGCAACCGGCGTGGTTCTGCTCAAGCTGACGGGCACCGATCCCCTTGCGCTCAACGCGCCGCTCGCACTTCAGAACTGGATCTATGCGAGCACGCAATCGGGTCAGGTCGCGGCCAAGGTGTGGCCGAGCACCGATGCCTTGCCGGTCGGCGCGATCGCGGCGGCCTCTGTTATCGTCAATGGAACGTCGTATCGCGATGGTTTGACGGTGAGCGCGCCGGCGCAGATGGTTTATCGTCTCGGCGGCCACTGCAGTTCGTTCCAGAGCGATATCGGCCTGGACGCTGCAGCGAAAGGCGCGGGGACCGTGGACTTCCAGGTCTGGGCCGACAACACCATGCTCTATGACAGCGGCGTCATCAACGGATCGTCTCCGACAAAAACCGTGCGTGTGAGCCTGAGCGGTTATCAGACTCTTCGGCTGGTCGTGACCGATGCACAAGACGGTGTCGCCAACGACGTGGCCGATTGGGCAGACCCTACACTCGTTTGCGGATCATGAGAGGAAAGGCCGGCAAGCACTTGGCGTACATATTTGCTGGCATGCGATTTTGATTCAACGATGGATCAAAGAGGAAGCATCGATTATTGAAGTGCAGATAACAGATCGAACGTGATCGATGCTGTCGTTCCCATATGTGCCGCAGCGAACAGAACTGTGAGGAGGAGTGAAGCATTAAGGAGTGGAGAACATTTTCTCGGACAGCTGCGATGGACGAGAACCCTTGGAAGGCAGGATTTAAAGCGGGCCGTCTTGGACACTCCCTGGACGCTTGCCCGGACTATGCGGACGCTGAATTCTGGAACTGGTATTGCGGGTTCATCAGCGGCCGGTCGAAGCCTTTGCGCCTTGTGGTCGAGAATACAGATTCGTTGAATGGAGCGCGTGTTTCACTTCGAGATATTCCAGTGCCCTGACTTTTACATCGAGGGCGCGTGGTGCATTCTAGTCACCGCATGACACCGCTGCTACCTACAGGCACGTGATCCCACGCCAGTTCGATCGCCTGAAGTGCGCTCATCACGATCGACCGGTTCAGCGCTGCAGCAAGCACGCCATCGCGTTCCGCATACGCTTCGCAAAGCCGCTGATGGTCGGCGCAAGAACGCTGCAGACGTCCTGGAAGCGACGTACTTAGCCGCCGCAACCGGTTTGTGCGCATACGCAGGGAATCCAGCACTTCCTTGAAAATGCCGTTGCCGCACACTCGAAGTTCCTCATCGCGAAACGCCACGTTCGCCCAGAAATAACCGTCCACATCGCCCTGCTCCGCAACCTCTGCGAGACGGCCATGCGCTGTCCAAAGCGATTCGATATCAGCTTGCGTCGCGTTCTCGACTATCGCAGCCGCTACTTGTGCGTAGAGAATTCCGCGCAACTGATAGATCTCGCGCACGTCCTTCAGCTTGACCGCCGACACCCGCGGCCGATGGCGCGGCGGCCAGTCGACGAGTCCCTCGCGGCTCAAGACGAACAGCGCTTCGCGCACCGGCGTGCGGCTCACGTTGAAGCGCTTCGATAGATCCACGGAGTTCAAGTCGTCGCCCGGCAGCAGCCGGCCCTCGATAATGCCGCGCGCCACCCAGTCGACGATCTCCGCAACAGGCGTCGATTCGCCGTCCGCTTCGGTCATGCTGCTGTCGATATCGTGGTTCATCGCGTTCCTTTTCGAGTGCTGTATTGCGAGAATCAGGCCGCGCTGGATTCTAGCAAGCGGCGGTTGCGATGCTTATGCCGCAGGCCCAACGATCCCTTTCGCGTTGCCCAAAGTGTGTACACCTCCTCCCGAAATCTTGCCATCCAGCAATCATCTTCGATAAACTGGTAAAAATGTGTCGACACTTTGGTCGATACGATGCCACAAAAATTGAGGAGACAGGCTTATGTCCATGATCGACCGGCGTCATTTTCTGAAGACCAGTGCGGTGGGTGCGCTGGCATCGGCGACCGCCAGCACAACTGTCTTCGCGCAATCGCCGGACGCAAGCAGCGCGGCTTCGGCAGCCGCGGCCGCCGAAGGTCACGCGCATCCTCGCGGAATTTATCGTTAAAACCGGTTATCAGGATTTGCCCTCGGCAGCTCGCAAGGAAGGCGTGCGGACGTTGATGAACTGGGTCGGCGTCGCGGTCGGCGGCTCGCATGACGAAACGGTGAACCGGGCGGTCGCGGCGCTCACCCCGTTTTCCGGACCACCGCAAGCGAATCTGCTCGGCCGCACGGAGCGCTTCGACATCATGAATGCGGCGTTCATCAACGGTGTCAGCAGTCATATCTTCGATTACGACGATACCCATCTGAAGACCATCATCCATCCAGCCGGCCCGGTTGTGTCCGCAATCCTGGCGTATTCGCAATATCGGCCGGTGTCGGGCAAGGACTTTCTGAACGCGCTGGTACTCGGCGTGGAAACGGAATTGCGCATAGGCAATGCCGTATACCCGAATCACTACGATGTCGGCTGGCATATCACCGGCACATGCGGCGTGTTCGGTGCGGCTGCGGCAACCGGCAAGCTGATGGGTTTGAGCGTTCAGCAAATGGTGTGGGCGCTGGGACTGGCGGCATCGCAGCCGGTCGGGTTGCGGGAATCGTTCGGCTCGATGAACAAGAGCTTCAACCCGGGACGCGCCGCCGCGAACGGAATTTTCGCCGCGCTGTTGGCAGAGAAAAACTACACCAGTTCCGATGGCATGATCGAAGCGAAACGGGGTTGGGCGAACACCATCAGCACCAAACAGGATTACCGCGAAATCACCGAAGGGCTGGGTTCACATTACGAGTCGACGTTGAACACGTACAAGCCCTTTGCGTGCGGCATCGTGATTCATCCGGCCATCGACGCCGCAATCCAGCTTCGCAATCAAAACCATCTGACGGCTGACCAGATCGACCATATCGACCTTCGTGTGCATCCGCTCGTTATAGAACTGACTGGCAAGAAGACGCCGCAGATTGGACTGGAGGGCAAGTTCAGCATCTATCACGCGGTGGCGATCGCCATTATCGATGGCGCTGCCGGCGAGAAGCAGTTCAGCGACGCCAAGGTGCGCGACCCGGTAACGATCGCGCTGCGTGACAAGGTGAACGCGATCATTGACCCGTCGATCAAACCCGAACAGGTCGACATGACGATCACGCTGAAGGATGGCCGGAAGCTGCATAAGTTTATCCAGCATGCAATTGGCAGCACCGAAGTGCCTATGACAGATCAACAGCTCGAGAAAAAATTCTCGGATCTGGCCGAAGGCATTCTTTCGCCTGATCGAACGCGCAATTTGATGGATACGTGCTGGCATGTGGAGCAGCTCGATGACGCCGGGAAGATTGCGATGGCGGCGTTGCCGCAGTAGTGGTTCGTTTGTGTTTGCCGGGGAGCGATTGTCGATACGAACGCTCCGTGGCGCAAATTGTTCGCCTTGTGCCTACGAAGCTTCTCTTCTCGCGCGAGCGAATCAATCGAACCGCCAGACCGAGCCATCATTTCAACAATACTTGAAATATCGAATCGAATGCTTTATCGTTCGATGCATGAACGCTGATCTCGTTGTACGCGCCCTTGGCGCGCTTGCCCATGAATCGCGCCTCGCGATTTTTCGCTTGCTGGTCGTCGCCGGATCCGACGGCATGGCCGCCGGTGAAATAGCGAAGCAACTCGGGCTTTCCCCTTCAAGCCTGTCGTTTCATCTCAAGGATTTGTCGCATGCGGAGTTGGTGAAACCTCGGCAAGAAAGCCGCTTTATCATCTACACCGCGAATTTCGATGCCATGACGGGCCTGATCGGATTCCTGACCGAGAATTGCTGCGCCGGCGCGCCATGTGCAGCAAGTGAGCTTCCGGGCTGCTGCGACGATGCAGCTTGAGGCGCGTGCACATGGTTTGGATTTATCGCGTCATATCTGGCCAAATACGCACGATGCGCAAAGGCGATGGCGTCGTCAATCGGTCGCAGCATGGGTACGAAGCAAAACAAAACATCAGGATTCCCGAATGATACAGAATCAGCTTCTTCCGAACGTCAGCACGCCGCATCTCGACACGCCGGATCTCCGCAAACTCGAACCGCGCGCGGTTTCGCAACATGCACCACGAATTTTGCTGCTTTATGGCTCCTTGCGCCCCACGTCGTACAGCCGCTTCCTGACGCTCGAAGCCGAACGCATCCTGCGCCATTTCGGCGCCGAAACGCGGGTCTTCGATCCTCACGGCTTGCCGATAACCGACAGCGTCACGGCCGATCATCCGAAAGTGGCCGAACTGCGGGCGCTTTCGGAGTGGTCGGAAGGACAAGTGTGGTGCAGCCCTGAGCGCCATGGCACGCTGACCGCCGTCTTCAAGAATCAGATCGACTGGCTGCCGCTCGAAAGCGGCGGCGTTCGTCCCACACAAGGCCGAACGCTCGCCGTGATGCAGGTATGCGGCGGATCGCAGTCGTTCAACGCGGTCAATGCGTTACGCCTGCTCGGCCGCTGGATGCGCATGGTGACCATTCCGAACCAGTCGTCGGTGGCGAAGGCATGGCAGGAATTCGACGCGGACGGGCGGATGAAACCATCGGCTTATTACGATCGCGTTATCGATGTAATGGAAGAGCTGTACAAGTTCACGCTGCTCGTGCGCGATCGCTCGGATTACCTGACCGACCGCTACAGCGAGCGCAGGCAAGCGCATCCCGAGTTTGCGACCACGCTGGCGAGCGCCGCGATGGATCATGAAGCGGCCGGCGCCAACGCCGATACCGACGACAACGAAACCGAGTGAAAGCGCAATTCGCAACGCACACTTAAAAAGCCGATCAGGTGTAATGGAACCTTTGAAATCGAGGAGACAAAAAATGAAAGTAGAAGGCCGTTGCCATTGCGGCGCCATTGCTTATGAAGCCATTGTCGATCCCCAAAAGGCGGGGATATGCCATTGCACCGATTGCCAGACGCTTTCCGGCGCGCCCTTTCGCGCGAGCGTTCCCGCAATGGCCGGCGACTTCAGGATCTTGCGCGGCCAGCCGAAGATCTACATCAAGACTGCCGATTCCGGTACGCGACGCGCCCAGGCTTTTTGCGCCGATTGCGGCACGCCCATCTACGCGTCGGCCGCCGATAATCCCACCCAGTTCAACCTCCGCCTGGGCGCGATTGCACAACGCGCGCAGATTCCCGCGCTCAAGCAAGGCTGGTGCAGCTCGGCGCTTGCGTGGGCCAAAGACATCGAAGATTTGCCGGAGTCATCGCAACGTTGAAATCACGTAATGGCGGGCAAAACACCATCGAATAATCGATCCCGCCAAGCTTCCTTTCGCGCCCAAATCAAGCTCATCGAACGTCCGATGCCCGCCTCAGGGCAAAATACGGGTTTCGCGGCCGTTGCGCGCCTTCCGTTCACGGTGGCGCGCGGCTTGCGCCAGTAGCTTGCAATCACATTACCGAATCAAGAAACCCCGCCGGGCGCGCGTCCCGCCGGTGTCAAAGGACAGGTTGTCCTCGAAAAGCACATCAGGAGCCGTTTATGAGTGATTTGAATGCGTCGTTCCTCAGCAGATTTTCGCTGGCCGTTGGAACGTTCTTCGCCATCCTGGGCGATCGCGAAGTCGCAGCCGGCGTGCGCCGCGTGCGCAACGGCGAAGCCGCCGCGCCTGCACCAACGCCGGCCGCCGCCCCTACACCCGCGCCCGCACCCGTAGTCCGGACGATAAAAGAAGCCACCCCCGACGCCGCCCTCCAACTGCTCGGCCTTTTGCAGCGCGACGCACGCTTTATCGATTTCATCGAAGAAGACGTGGCCGCCTATTCCGATGCCGAGATCGGCGCCGCCGCGCGCCTCGTCCACGACGGCTGCCGCACAACGCTGCGCGAACATTTCACCATCCACCCGGTACGCACGGAAGCCGAAGGCAGCCGCGTGACGCTGCAAGATGGTTTCGATGCCAGCGCTATCCGCCTCACCGGCAACGTGGTCGGGCAGGCGCCGTTCAGCGGGAATCTGAGTCATCGCGGCTGGAAGGTCGAACAAGTCCGCCTGCCGAAGATGATGGAAAGCCACGATGCATCGGTGATCGCGCCGGCCGAGGTGGAACTATGAGCGACGCGCGCTATTCCATTGGCATCGACCTGGGTACGACGCATTGCGCGCTTTCCTACGTCGATCTCACCGCGAGCGATGGCGAAAAAACCGCGCAAAGCGTCTTGCCGGTCACGCAGCTCACCGGGCCGGGCGCAATCGAAGAACTCGAGTTGCTGCCGTCGTTTCTCTACCTGCCGCATCCGAGCGAATTCAGCGCCGGCGACCTGAACCTGCCGTGGACGGCCGAGCGGGATTTCGCGGTCGGCGAACTCGCGCGCAATCGCGGGGCGGCAACGCCGATCCGGCTGGTATCGAGTGCGAAAAGCTGGCTTTGCCATCCGGGCGTCAACCGGCGCGCGGCGATCTTGCCAAACGACGCGCCGCCCGAAGTCACGCGCGTTTCGCCGCTCGAAAGCTCGGTGCGTTACCTGACGCATTTGCGCGAGGCGTGGAATCACGCGCATCCGGAGGCGCCGTTCAGTGAGCAGGAAATCACTGTCACGATTCCCGCTTCCTTCGATCCCGCCGCGCGCGATCTCACGGCCGAAGCGGCGGACGCGGCGGGTTTCGGCCGCATGACCTTGCTGGAAGAACCGCAAGCCGCGCTGTATAGCTGGATCGAGATGAGCAACGGCCAGTGGCGCAAGCAGGTCCGCGTCGGCGACGTGATTCTCGTCGTCGATGTCGGCGGCGGCACCACGGACTTCTCGCTGATCGCGGTGATCGAACGCGAAGGAAACCTGGAGTTGCATCGGATTGCCGTTGGCGAGCACATCCTGCTCGGCGGCGACAACATGGACCTCGCACTCGCCTACGTGGTCGCGCGCAAGCTCGCGACGCAAGGCACGCAACCCGACGCATGGCAGCTTCGCGCGCTCACGTACGCGTGCCGGTCGGCGAAGGAAACACTTCTCACCGATCCCGCCACGGAAACCGTGCCGCTCGTGGTGCCGAGCCGGGGATCGAAGCTGATCGGCGGTTCGATCCGCACGGAACTCACGCGCGCCGAACTCACGCAAACCATTCTGGACGGCTTTTTTCCGCAAGCCGATCGTGCCGACCGGCCGGTAAGCCGCGCACGCGTGGGCCTCACGCAACTCGGTCTGCCATATGCGCAGGACGCAGCCATTCCGCGTCATCTCGCGGCGTTCCTTGGCCGTCAGGTGAACGCACTGAACGAGATCGAAGGCCTGCAAAACACGCTCCCCGATGGCGCCAGTTTCCTCCATCCCACTGCCGTGCTGTTCAACGGCGGCGTGTTCAAGTCGGACCTGCTTGCCAGCCGCATTATCGATACCGTCAACGGCTGGCTCGCGGCCGAAAACGCGCCGCCGGCTCGTCTGCTTGCGGGCGGCGACCTCGACCGCGCCGTTGCGCGCGGCGCCGCGTATTACGGTTATGTCCGGCGCGGCAAGGGCGTGCGGATTCGCGGCGGCACGGCGCGTTCGTATTACGTCGCAATCGAATCGGCGATGCCCGCCGTGCCCGGCATCGAACCGCCTGTTCAGGCGCTTTGTCTTGCGCCCTTCGGCATGGAAGAAGGCACGGAAGCCGCGTTGCCGCCGCAGGAATTCGGGCTGGTCGTGGGCGAACCGGTGCATTTCCGGTTCTTCGGTTCATCGGTGAGAAGACAGGATCAGGTCGGCACGTTGCTCGACTTCTGGGGACCCGAAGAATTGCAGGAACTCGAAGAAATCCAGGCGACACTTCCAACCGTTGGCCGCACGCCCGGCGAAGTGGTGCCCGTGAAGCTGCACGCGCGGATCACCGAAGCCGGAACGCTCGAGCTCGAAGCCTTGCCGCGCGATTCGGGCGAGCGCTGGAAGGTCGAGTTCGATGTCCGCGCGAATGCCAGCGCGAACGGCTGAACGCGAATGAAGCAACGTCAATGAAGCAATACTGCGTCGGGATCGATCTCGGCACGAGCAATACGGTCGTGGCTTACGCGGACGCTGATTCGAAAGAAATCCGCGTCTTCGATATCGATCAACTCGTAAGTCCCGGCGAGGTCGCGGGGCGGCCGCTGCTGCCGTCCGCGCGATACCACCCGGCGCCAGGAGAATTGAATCCCGGCGACCTTCAATTGCCGTGGGGCGAAACCCGTCCCGCCGATGGTCCGCAAGCGGTGATCGGCCGCCTTGCGCGCACGCTCGGCGCACAAGTGCCGGGCCGGCTCGTGGCGAGCGCGAAAAGCTGGTTGTCGCATGCATCGGTGGATCGGGTTGCGCCAATCCTGCCGTGGGGCGCGCCGGATGACGTCAGCCGAGTTTCGCCGGTTGCGGCGAGCGCCAGTTATCTCGCCCACGTGCGCGCCGCGTGGAATGCGCATTTCCCGCACTCGCGCCTCGAAACGCAGGACGTGGTGCTGACAGTGCCCGCCTCCTTCGACGACGGCGCCCGCGCCCTCACGCTCGAAGCCGCGCGCATGGCCGGTTTGCCGCAATTGCGTTTGCTCGAGGAACCGCAAGCGGCGTTTTACGACTGGTTGTTCCAGCATCGCGCCACGCTCGATACCGAACTGGCGCAGACGCGTCTCGTCCTGATTTGCGATGTCGGCGGCGGCACGACCGACCTCACGTTGATCAAGGTCGAGCTGAAAGACGGCGAGCCCGCGCTGACACGTATCGGCGTTGGCAATCATCTGATGCTCGGCGGCGACAACATGGATCTGGCGCTCGCCCATCTCGTCGAAGCGCGGATGGCGACGTCGGCGGCGAAGTTATCGGCGGGAAGTTTGTCGCAACTGGTCGAACGATGCCGCGCCGCCAAGGAACAACTGCTCGGCACAAACGCGCCGGAAGCCATGTCGATCACGCTGCTGGGCGCGGGATCGCGGATGATCGGCGGCGCGCGTTCGGTCGAAGTGACGCGGCGCGAAGTGGAACAGATCATCGTCGATGGATTTTTCCCGACGGTTGCATCGGATGAACGGCCGCGGCGCTCGCGCAGCGCGATTGTCGAGTTCGGCTTGCCTTACGCGAACGATGCCGGCATCACGCGCCACATTGCGGCGTTCCTCAACCAGCACACGACGCAATCGCGCGAGGCTTTGGGCGCGCCGGATGCCGATGCCGTCACCTTACCGGTCCCCGACACCCTGCTGCTCAACGGCGGCGTGTTCCGCGCAGAGGCGCTTGTCGCGCGTCTCACCGATACCCTCGGCGCATGGCGCGGCAAACCGCTCCACGCGCTGCACAACGACAATCCGGATGTAGCGGTGGCACGCGGCGCGGTCGCGTATGGCCTCGCGCGCGGCGGGATTGGACCGCGCATTGGCGGCGGCGCGGCGCGCAGCTACTTCCTCGTGCTGGAAGATGAAGTTGGCGGCGACCACAAAAACCAGCAAGGCATTTGTCTCCTGCCGCGCGGCACGGAAGAAGGCCGCGAAGTGTTTCTTCAGGATCGCGTGTTCACGCTGCTGCTTGGACATCCGGTCCGGTTCCATCTGGTTTCATCGACGGGAGACAGGGTTTATCAGCCGGGCGAACTCGTCGATCTTTCCGCGGGCGACTTCGTCCGGCTTCCGCCGATCGCCACCGTCGTCCAGCCGCGCTCGGCGAAAGGTCCGCGCGAAACGCGGGTGCAGCTTTCGGCGTCGTTGACGGAGCTCGGAACGCTGGAAGTGCATTGCATCGATCAAACCGATCCATCCCGGCGATGGCAGCTCGAATTCCAGCTGCGCCGCGAAGCCCCGGCCGACTCGTCGACTGTGCAGGTGCTTCATCCATCGTATGACAAGGCGCTCGAACAGATCGACCGCGCGTTCGGCGACCGCGCGCACGACGTGGACCCGAAGGAAGTCAAACGCCTGCGCGCGCAACTCGAACATCTTCTCGGCCCGCGCGATACGTGGGACAGCGCGCTGCTTCGCGAACTGTTCGGCGCGCTGTGGGAACGCGCGCGACGGCGGCGGCGCTCGGCGGATCACGAACGCCTGTGGCTGAATCTCGCCGGTTATTGCCTGCGCCCGGGCTTTGGTTATCCGCTCGATGAATGGCGCGTCGAACAACTCTGGTCCCTGTTCGACGACGGTATTCAGTATCTCAACGACGCCCAGGTCTGGTCGGAATGGTGGACCTTGTGGCGGCGCGCGGCGGGCGGCTTGAACGCGGATCAGCAAACCGCCGTGCTCGATGCCGTCGATTACGTGCAGTCCATCGCCGCGTCGCGCACGAAAACCAAAGCGCCCTTCGATGCATCGAAAACCGGTTACGCCGATATGGTGCGGCTCACGGCATCGCTTGAACGCGTGCCGGTAGAACGCAAGATCGACGCCGCGCAAAAGCTGTTCGCGCGGCTCGCAAAGCCGTCGGAAAATCATCAGGGATGGTGGGCGATCGGGCGCTTCGGCGCGCGCCGTCCGTTCTACGGCAGCGCGCACGGCGTGGTGCCGCCTGATATCGCCACGCAATGGCTCGATAGAATTGTTGCGCTCGACTGGAAGAAGGTCGAACCCGCGGCGTTCGCCGCTGCGCAGATCGCGCGTCTGACCGGCGACCGTTCGCGCGATCTGCCCGACGACGTTCGCGCGCGCGTGGTTCATCGGCTGGAAAATGCGGGCGCGCCGAAAAGCTGGATCGGGATGGTGCGTGAAGTCGTGGAACTCGATCAAGCCGACGAAGGCCGCGTATTCGGCGAATCGTTGCCGCCGGGGTTGAAACTCGTCACGAGCGCGTGAAAAGCACGTGAAAAACACGTGAGACGCGCGGCGCTTCTATAATCGCGGCTTCCCAATCCGCGACCATTCCTATCATGAGACTGCATGGCTGGGCGTTCCCGGCGGCCGTTTTGCTGTGCGCAGCGCCGGCGTTTGCACAACAGAACCCGCCCCACGATGAATTCTTCTGGCTCGGCGAAATCAACAAGGCAACCGTTGTCATCAACACGGACGAAGGTTTGCTCGACAAATCCATGGCGCCGCGTCTGGCCGCGGGCGTGGCCAAGGTTATCGCGGATGGAAACCAGCCGGGCGCCAAGCGTCCGAAGACGGTGATCACGTTCGAGCCGCTTTTGATCAAAGCCGCCGGCGAGGACATCACGTTGCTGCACGCCGGCCGTTCGAGCCAGGATATGCACGCGACCTATCGCTCGGCCATTTTGCGCGACGACCTGCTCGACCTTGCCGATCAACTGAACCAGACGACTGCGACCATCGTGCGTCTCGCCGATAAATACAAAGCCACCGTCGTGCCGAATTACACGAACGGCGTGGCGGCGCAGCCCAACAGTTACGGCCACTATCTGCTCGGCTACGTTGCAGGACTCGATCGCGATGCACAGCGAATCCGCGAGGCGTACGCGCGCGTGGACCGTTCGTCGATGGGAACAACGGTGCTCAACGGCACGAGCTGGCCGCTCGATCGCGAACGCATGGCGAAGTATCTCGGCTTCAACGCGATCGTGGATAACGCATACGACGCGTCGCAAATTTCCTCCGTCGATGAACCCGTGGAAGCCGGCGCCATTGTCACGAGCGTCGGGTTGCATACCGGCAGTTTCATCCAGGACGTGATGACGCAATACGCCGAATCGCGTCCGTGGATACTCTTGCAGGAAGGCGGCGCGAACACATATGTATCGAGCGCGATGCCGCAAAAGCGCAACCCGGGATTGCTGATCCGCACGCGCACGGACGCATCGACGGCGATATCGCAGGCCGAGGGCGTGGTCATGCTGGCGCACAACCTGCCGCCCGGCATGAGCGATCCGAAGGACGTGAAAGCCAACACCGAGATGATCGAAAGCGGCATTGCCGCGCTGAAGGGCTGGAACGAAGTGATGAACTCGCTCGTGATCAATCCGGAACGCGCGCTCGAAGAACTCAACAGTGACTGGACTGCGTCGCAGGAAGTCGCCGATGTGCTCATGCGCAAATACAAGTTGCCGTTTCGCGTCGGGCACCATTTCGCATCGACCGTGGTGGAATTCGCGCGGCAAAAGGACATCAAGCCGCTCGACTTTCCTTACGCCGACGCACAGCGCATCTACACGCAGACGGTCGCCGGCACGCCTTACGCGGGCGATCTGCCAATGAGCGAAGCCGAATTCCGCTCGACGCTGAATCCGGTTGCAATCGTCAACAATCGCGCGACAACGGGCGGCCCGCAACCGGCCGAAATGGCGCGGATGCTAAATGACGCGAACAAACGCGTGGCCGATCAGGGCAAGTGGATCAAGGACAATCGCGCGCACATTTCGAGTTCGCTTGCCCGGCTCGATACCGACTTCGGCAAAGTGTCCGGTCAGTGACCAAAAAATACATCGCATTGCACCGATCCGCCCACGCATTGCCGCGGGCGTGACATATTGCTCGTGGCGCCGCGTGTATCGGGCATGCCGCCATACGATGTGTCGGACGTGGCCTGCGCCGACATGTTCGCGTCGTGCGCAACGCCGGCTTGTCCGGCCGGACGGGCTTGTAATTGCGCCTGTGATTGCGCTTGCGACTGAGTGTCCTGCTGGCTTTCCTGCGCAATCGCGCTTCCCGCCATTGCAACCAGCAGCGCGCCACCCACAAAGAAGAAACGGGTTTTCATTTCGATACTCCTCGAAACCAGGCGCGTCACCCGTAAGCTTTCTGTGAGCGGCTCGCCACTTTTCTGCACGTGCTTTGCAAACACGTGGCAAGGCCTGACAGGCAAAAGGCGATCGGTCCGCCCTGCCCTTCAGTTATAGGCCGTGCATGGCCGATTTCACAGTGATTCGAGTGTCCTTCGCGACAGCGTCAGCGACGGAACCCTGCTTCGAGTCCCCGCGTAAGTAGGGCTGCACGAAACGGCGGACCGGTCTAATCTGAAGATGTCGTTCGCGGCCCGCTCATTGCTATATATCCCGCAGCGCTCGAACCTGATCCCGGAGAAAACCCATGATTCACCTCACCACCTGGCTTGCATCCATACTGATTGCCATGCTGGCGGTTTTCTTCATCTCGATTGCATTGCCGAATTCAGCGTCGGATGAATTGAACCGGGCATCGGCGGCTCAGGCGATTTTCACCGGCACCGGCGCAAGCGTGCCGTCAAAACATGGGCTTCCGGTTCCGGTACGGCGTAAATCGGATTGAAACCACGCGTTTTGAGTACACGCTCAAACGCGTTCGGCTAGCGTCTCCGGTGAAGCGAGCGTCGAAGCTGAAGCCGAAGCCGGCCTGAACGCCAGGCAATAAACCAGAAAACGTCCCGCGAAAATCCCGGCGACAAGACCTGAAACCAGACCGTCGAGCACAACGTAGAGCGAATCCGTTCCAGCGTGTGTAATTGCCAGTTCGACGCCAAGCCAGAATTTCGACGCAAAAGTTAGCAACATCAGGGCAAGCGGCACGATAGAACCCGGCAGCGTCACCGTCTTTTTCACGCGATCCACCGTCAGCCCTGACCGACGCGCCAGCACGACGCCTATCCCGATTCCGGCCACCGCGCCGACTATCCAGCCCAGCCCGGTATTCCATCCAGCAGCCGGTTCTTTCATCAAATGCAGCAAACCCCAGGCGGCAAACACGACCGGCACGATCGCGAGTTTGCCAAGCGGTGCTGTGGCGCCTTGCATCGCCTTGAAACCGCGCGAGAGCAGATACGCCAACAGGAACCAGACCCACACCGGCGTGCCTTGCAAAATAGCTTCGATAGACATGGTCATCTCCTTGAATCAGTTAATCTTTACAGTGGAAATATTTTGACGCCGAGCCAGATTTGCGTCAATACATCTTTCCATCGTAAAAATTAATGGAGTCGAGCGGATCCATTCCTATGCAGAACCGCCGGCAAAATCGGCTGCATTCACCGGCGGCGCGTGAAACCGTCAGCCCTTCGTTGCCCCGAATGTCAGGCCAGCCACGAAATGCCGCTGCATTGCGAAGAACATCAGCACCGAAGGGAGCGCCGCCAGGATCGACCCGGCCGACACCAGATTCCACGCCGTTACCCATTGGCCCTTGAGCGCGGCCACGCCGACCGTGATCGGCGCGGCTTCGTCGCCCTGCGTCAGACACAAGGCCCAAAAGTAATCGTTCCAGACAAACGTGAAGACGAGAATGGCAAGCGCCGCCAACGCCGGACGAATCAGCGGCAGCACGATCCGAAAGAAAACCGTCCATTCGTTCGCGCCTTCAATGCGCGCCGCCTCGACCAGTTCGAATGGCAGCTGCTTGATGAAGTTGCGCAGGAAAAGCGCGCAAAAACCCGTCTGAAACGAGATATGGAACAGGATCAGCGCACCGACCGTATTGAAGATGCCAAGCTGCAACGACAGATCGCGCACGGGAATCATCAGGATCTGGATAGGTACGAAGTTGCCTGCCACGAACGTCGCGAACAACGCCGTATTGCCGCGAAAGTTATAGATGGCCAACGCGAAACCGGCCATGGACGCAAGCACGATCGACCCAATAACCGCTGGCACCGTGATCAGCACGCTGTTCCACAGGTAGTGAAGCATGGGCGACGTGGTCAATGCATCGCTGTAATTCGCGATCAGCGAAAAGTGCCGCGGCCAACCCCAGTAATTGCCTTCCACGAGTTCATCGGAGGAACGAATGGAGGTGACCATCACCGCGATCAACGGCAAGAGCCAGATCACCAGCGCGACCGGCAGCGACAGCTTGTAAAGCGCCCGGTTGACGGGCTTCCATTTGGCGACGGGCATCGGAAACATAAAGCGCTCCTGACTTCTTAACGTTCGGTCCGCAGCATTCTGCGCAAGTGATAAACGATGTACACCATCATGATGGCGAACAGCACGACGGCAATCGCGGCCGAATAACCAATGCGGTAATACTTGATCGCCTGGTCGTACATGTAATAGGCGAGCACGGTCGAGCTTTCGTACGGACCGCCGCCGCTCATCACCGAGATCAGATCGAAACTTCGCAACGCACCGATGATGGTCACCACGATCGCCATGAACGTGGTCGGGCGCAGTTGCGGCAGGATCACGTGCCACAGCATGGTCCAGCCCTTCGCGCCTTCCATGCGCGCTGCCTCGATCTGCTCCGAGTTGAGCGACGTCAGCCCCGTGAGATACAGGATCATGCAATAGGCGGTCTGCGGCCAGAGCGCGGCGAAGATGATGCCGAAGGTGACGTATCGCGCGTCGCCGAGTACGGGAACGCCGTGGCCCAGAATGACCTTCAGCAAGCCGAAGGTCGGGTCATAGAACCAGCTGAACATCAGGCCGACCACAACACCCGACAACACGAACGGCGCAAAAAACAGCGACTTCACCACGCGTATGCCGCGCACAGCCTGGTTCAGATAAAGCGCGACCGCGAGGCCCATTGGCGGCGCCAGCAGGAACAGAATCAGCCACAAGACATTGTTCTTGAGCGCTGTATAAAACGTCGGCGCCTGAAACAATTCGATGTAGTTATCGAAGCCCGCGAAGGTTTTCTCCGTCATCCCGTCCCAGTTGTAGAAGCTGAGCGTGACGCTGGAAATGATCGGCCAGATCACGTAGATCGCGACCATGATGCACGCGGGCGCCAGGAACAGAAACGCAGCCAGCCGCTGCTGCCGCGCGGTCGCGGACATCCGCTTGCGGCGCTTCGGCTTGAGCTCTGCAACGCTGAGGGTTTCAGACATACGGTGCTCCTGGTCCTTCAAAAAAGAGCGCCCCTTCCCGCGAAGGGACGCCGTCCCGCTTACTTCTTGTAAATGCGCTTACGCGTGGCTTCGAGTTGCGCCAGGATCGCGTCCAGTTTCGTCGGATCGGAGACGAACTGCTGCATGCCCTTCATGCCTTCATCGGCCATTTCCTTGGTCATGTCGCGGTCATAGAACTGCGCGATACCGCCCTTCGTCTGCGACAAGATCTGGAAGCCGATCTTCGAGATGGGATCTTCCGGTTCGGGCGCCTTGCTGTTCGCCGGCAACGACCCAAGACCCTTCGCGAGCTGCGCGCTGATCTCGGGCGTTTCCACGAAAGCCAGGAACGTGTGCGCGTCCGCCTTGTTCTTCGCCTTCGACGGAATGTGCAGCGACTCCACCGGACCATCTTCGGCGGTCGGTACTTGACTGTCGATGATCGGGAACTGGAAGTAACCCATCTGCGGCTTGATGTTCTGCGGGAAACCGGCGGTAATGAAGGTGCCCATCAGCATCATGGCCGCCTTGCCCTGGAACAGGAACGGCTGCACGGCGTCGAGATCGTAGGAAAGCGAGTTGTCGATAAAAACCTTGCTGTCGATCAGTTCCTTCCATGCGGTGTAGACCTTCTTCACGCGCGGGTCGGTATAAGGCACGTCGCCCGCCATCAGCTTCTGGTGGAACGCGTTGCCGTTGATGCGCAAGTCGAGGTAATCGAACCATCCGGCAAGCGTCCATGCATCGCGGCCGGCGACCGCGACCGGCGCAATGCCCGCGGCCTGAAGTTTCTTGCAGGCATCGAGGAATTCAGGCCATGTCTTCGGCTCGGCGGTGATGCCGGCCTTCTGGAACAGGTCCTTCCTGTAGAACATGCCCCACGAGTAATACACGGTCGGCGCCGCGTATTGCTTGCCGTTGTACGTGGACGATTCTTTCGTCGACGCGTACATGGAATCCCAGTTGTTCTTCTTCCAGTCGGGCGTCAGGTCTTCGAACAAACCGCGTTTCGCGTAATACGCCATGCGCTCGCCGTTATGCCAGTTCACAATATCCGGCGCGACCGTCGAGAGCCATCCGGGCAGTTGGACCTTGTACGCTTCTTCATCGACGAAAGACACCTTCACGTCGATATCCGGATGCGCTTTCTTGAACGCGTCGAAGGTCTGTTGCCAGACCGTGCGCTGACTTGCACCCTTGAACGCAATGTTCACCGTCAGCGTACCCGCTTGCGCGAGGCTGGCTGTAGTCAAAGCAACGGCTAACGCCATGCCGGTCAGGCCGTGTCGAATCGAAATTTTCATACGTGTCTCCTCATCGATGAGTGTTGTTTGCTTTGTAAATCGCGACGCCTTGCGGTTCTACCTCTTCCTGCCCGACTATGAAGCTGGCTGCATCAGTTATGCGGTGGACCGTCGTGTTGTAGTTGAAGACGTAAGTCAGCGGGCCGCGCCGGCTGATGCGGATGCCTTCGGGCAATGGTTCTGCATCGAGCCCCGCCGCTTTCGCGGCTTCCTGGAAGACGGCTTGTGTCAGGGCGTCGTCGAAAATACTCGCCAGGTAGCGGATCGATCCGTGACGCAGGATGGCGGGATGACCATCGGCGAAATTGGTTTCGATCTGCACGCCTTCGCCCGCTTCGACCAGGTCGCGCCAATGACGGCCTTCGCCGCGCTTGCCGACCTTCTCGGTCACGTTGGGACGCATCGATTCCACGCGCCAGACGCGCATTGGAATCAGCTGGGCGAGTTCCGCGCCCGGCGGCAACGTGTCGGGAATGGTCAGGTTTTGCGTCTTCGATCCCGTGCGTGGTCCGAGCACGACTTGCGCGCCGCTCGCGGCAAGTCTTGCGGCAAAGTCATCCGGCACGATGGGCAGCGGCGGCACCACGATCAGCGAGTATTTATCGAAGGGCGCATCAACCGGAACGATATCGACGTCGAGGCCGAGGCTGCGCAGCGCGCTGTAGTACTCGAACGCAAAGCGCGGATAGTGAAAGTCGACGCCTTGCGGATGTATCTCGAACAGCCACTTCGCTTCATAGTCCCAGACAAGCGCGACTTTTGCGGCAACGGGCAACTCGCCGTCTTCCGTCACCACGCGATCGATCTCCTTTGCCACGAGCGACGCTTCTTCGCCGCCCAGATCGAGCTGGTTATCGGGCGTATTCAAACCTGCATGCATTTGCTCTTGCGCGAACGGCGCCTGCCGCCAGCGGAAGTACGAAACGCATCCCGCGCCGTGTGCGAAAGCTTCCCAGCTCCAGAGCTTCACCATGCCGGGCAGCGGCGCCGGATTCCAGTGCGCCCAGTTCACAGGTCCGGGTTGCTGTTCCATGACCCAGAACGGCAGCTTCGACATGCCGCGATACACATCGTGGTTGAACGATGCAAAGTCCGGATGCCCGGTGCGCAGCCACTTTGCCTTGATGGACGGATCGAACCATTGCTCTTCGAGCGCGCCGAGCGGATAGCTGTCCCACGTCGCAATATCGAGGTCCGCCGCGACCTTGTAATGATCGAATTCGGTGAAGAGCTGCATGAAGTTGTGCGCGACCGGACGCTCCGGCGAATGCGCGCGGATGATGTCCGTCTGCATGCGGTTGAAGCGCACGACTTCATCGGAGGAAAAACGGCGGAAATCCAGCCGATGCGACGGATGCGCCTCAGTCACGGTCGCGACCGGCAGATCGATCTCGTCGAAGCTGCGATATTCCATGCTCCAGAAGACCGTGCCCCACGCGGTGTTGAGCGCATCGATGCTTTCATAGCGCTGCTTCAGCCAAGCACGAAAGCGCTGCAATGCGGCTGGCGAATAACTTACCACCGTGTTGTGGCAGCCGAACTCATTGTCCGTTTGCCAGAACGCGACGGCGGGATGTTTGCCGTATCGTTCGGCCACCGCCGTGCATATTTTCTGTGATGCCTCGAAGTACGAAGGCGATGAAAAATCGTAATGACGGCGCGATCCGAACGCGCGGGGACGGCCATCCGCGCCTATCGGCAGGATGTCCGGATGACGATCGATCAGCCACTTCGGCGGCGTTGCGGTCGGCGTGCACATGACGACCTTGAGGCCTGCGCGGCCAAGCGTATCGATCGCGCGATCGAGCCAGTCCCACTGATATTCACCCGGCGACGGCTCGATCCGGCTCCACGCAAATTCCGCAATCCGGACGCGATCGATGCCAAGCGCCTTCATGCGCGCCGCATCGTCTTCCCACATCGACTCCGGCCAGTGTTCCGGGTAATAACAGACTCCAAGACGCATACGAAGCGCTCCTACGCAAAGTGAGGAATGGCGGCCGACGTGACGGCAAAACCGTCTTCGGTGAATAGATGACAGGATGCGGGCGGCACGTTGAACGCGACGTTTTCGCCTTGCTTCGGCGTCTTGTCGCCGGGCGCTTTGGCGATGAGAACCGCGCCGCCGGGTTGTTCCAGATGCAGGTAGCTGTGCTCGCCAAGTTGCTCGACAAGCGACACCGTGCGCGTGATGTGCTGCGGCTGGACGTTGCTCGCGACTGGTTCGAGATGCTCAGGACGAATACCGAGCGTCACGGTCTGATTCGGCTTCAACGCGTCGCCGTTGGCGTGGACTTCGATTTGTTCGCCGGTGCCATCGAGCGAGATCAACACACTTTCCCCATTCGCCGAAATCACGCGCGCGGGCAGGAAATTCATTCGCGGCGAGCCGATAAACCCCGCCACGAAGCGGCTCTTCGGCCGGTGATACAGCTCAAGCGGCGCGCCGACTTGCGCGATGCTGCCGTACTTGGCGGTATCGGCGCCGGCGTGCAGCAGCACGATCTTGTCGGCGAGCGTCATGGCCTCGATCTGATCGTGCGTCACGTAGACCACGCTGGCTTTATCGAATTGCTTGTGCAGGCGCGCGATCTCCACGCGCGTTTGTCCGCGCAGCGTAGCGTCGAGATTGGAAAGCGGTTCATCGAAAAGAAATACGCTCGGACTACGTACGATCGCCCGTCCGATCGCAACCCGCTGACGTTGTCCGCCGGACAACTCCTTCGGCCTTCGTTCGAGCAGCGCTTCGAGCTGCAGCACGCGGGCGGCTTCCTTCACCTTTTGATCGATGACGTCTTTTGGCGTCTTCGCGAGCGTCAGCCCGAACGCCATGTTCTGGTAGACGGTCATGTGCGGAAAGAGCGCGTAGCTCTGGAACACCATTGCCACGCCGCGCTGCGCGGCGGGTACTTCGTTGACGAGTTTCCCGTCTATATACAGGTCGCCGTCGGTGATGTCTTCCAGACCGGCGATCATGCGCAAGAGCGTGGATTTGCCGCATCCCGATGGACCGAGGAACACGCAGAACTCGTGCGCGCCGATCTCCAGATCGACATCGCGAATCACGGGCGCGTGGTCGCCATACGCTTTCTGTACTGCTCGTAAAGAGATGCTCGCCATGCCGACGTCTCCGTGTTTTACCGAGGAGACAAACGAAGGTTAAGCGCTTAACCTTCTGCCGGTGAAAAAACGATCCATCTATAGGATCGCTTTGTCTGGCTGTCTCCGTCTTGTGTTTTTGATCTGCCTTGGACGCAAATCTAGCCGTCTCCGCAGAATTACACAAATGCCGGGAAACCATCCCAAAATATGAGAACGGTGAGCGATGCTTGCACATGGCGTCGAGATCGCAGACCTTAGGCGACGTTCTGCTTAGTGTTAACCCTTCCACCGAGATCCGATGACCACTTTGGCCGAAGTTGCCGCGCGCGCGGGCGTCACGCCCGCCACCGTTTCCAACGTGCTGCGCAAACGCGGCAAGGTTGGCGACGCGACGCGGCAACGCGTGCTCGAAGCGGTGGACGCGCTGGGATATCGGCCGCATCTGACAGCGCGCGCGCTCGCTGAAGGCAGTGCGCCGACGCTCGCGCTGATGGTGTCGAGCATCGCGAATCCGTTCTATCCCGAATTTGCGCTCGCCGCCGAACGCGCGGCGCGCAAGAACGGCCGCTTCCTGATCGTCTGCAACACCAACGAAGATCCCGTGATCGCACGTGCGTATCTCGATCAGATTGCGGGGACGTTATCGGAAGGGGTGCTCGTGATGAATGCGCGGCTCGACTTCGATGACCTCGAGAAAACTCTCGCGCGCGGCACGCCGATTGTGTTGTGCATGTGGGAACGGCCGGATGTATCGCCGGGACTGCCTTGTGTGGCCGTCGATTTTTTTGCGGCGGGAACGCTCGCCGCGCAGCATTTGCTCGATCTCGGACATACGCGAATTGGCGCGATCGTCGGGAGCCAGCGCGAAGGCGTGCAAGCGGCCCGGTACGAAGGGTTCTGCAACACGCTGCGAGCGGCGGGCGTTGCGCATCCGGACCACGACGTCCGCTTCACCCGGGACGAAGTACAACGCGGTTATGAAGCTGCATCCGAATTGCTGAGCGCGCGCCCCGACCTCACCGCCATTTTCGCGACCAACGACCTGCCCGCGCTCGGCGCAATGCACGCAGCGGCCGATCGCGGCATGCGCATTCCGCAAGACCTTTCGGTAATCGGTATCACCGATATTCAGCTTGCCCGGGAATCGCGGCCGGGTTTATCGACGATTGCGGTTCCCACCGATGCCGCCGCTGCCATGGCCGTGGAATTGCTCGAAGCGTTGATAGAAAACGGCGGCCGCGACACGGCAGCGCCAATGCGCGTTGCGCCCCAGCCGGTGCTGGTGCAACGCGCATCGACGGGGCCCGTGCGCAGCTGAATCACACGCGTTCCGGCACCTTCGCGAACAGCAGGTTCAGCCCTTCCGCGATGGTCGGATGCGCCAGGATTGCGTCCCGCAACGCGGTGTACGGGAGCTTGCCGAGCATCGCCATTTGCACGACCGCCACGACCTCGCCGGCGTTTGAGCCGAACATCGTGAAGCCGAGGATGCGGTCCGAATCCGCAGCGACGACCGCCTTCATGAAACCGTGTGTGTCGCCCGTTGTGCGAGCGCGCGGGACGCCGGCCATCGGCAATTTGGCGACGCGTACGGCGATTCCCCGGCGTTGTGCGTCGCTTTCGTTGAGGCCGACGCGCGCCAGTTCCGGTTCGATAAACAACGCGTACGGAATCACGCGGTCGCGCGTGGTCAGCGTGCCGCCGGCGAGTTGCGATTTCAGCACGCGGTAATCGTCGAACGATGCATGCGTGAACATCGGCGTACCGGCCACTTCGCCGATCGCCCAGGTGTTCGGCGCGGACGTAGCGAGGCGCTCGTCGACCTTGATGAAACCGCGTGCATCGAGTTCGACGCCCGCCACATCCAGGCCGATGTTCGTAGTACGCGGCACGCGTCCGGTCGCCACGAGAATATGCGATCCGTTGAGGCTCGAACCATCGTCGAGCTCGACGGTGACGGATTCACCCGAGCGACCGCTTACACGCAGCGCCTTCACTGAAACACGCACGTCGATTCCTTCGTTCGCGAATGCGGACTCGATAGCATCGGTTACGTCCGCGTCTTCGCGCACGGCAACGCGCGCCGCTTCCTGAACGACCGTCACCTTGCTGCCAAGCCGGCGGAACGCCTGCGCCATTTCCAGCCCGATATAACCGCCGCCGATCACGATCAGATGTTCCGGCAAGGCGTCGAGCGCGAGTGCTTCGACGTGTGTCATGGGGTTGGCATCGCGCAGTCCGGGGACGTCGGGAACAGCCGCGTACGTGCCCGTGTTGATGAACACGTGATCGCCTTCCACCACACGTTCATGTCCGTCGTTCAATGCAACCTGGATGCGGCGCGGCGCTACGAAACGTCCTGTACCGAGGATCAGGTCGAAGCCCGATGCGGCGAACGCTTTTGCGTTGATATCGACCATGCCGTCCACGACATCGCGCACCCGCCGATGCACCTTCGTCATGTCGACTTTATTATCCGACGTGCCGCCTTGCAGGATGTCTGCCGATTGAACCGCGTGCATGATGCGTGCGCTCTGGATCAGCGCCTTGCTCGGAATACAGGCAATGTTGATACACGATCCGCCGATCATGCCCTCTTCCACCACGGCTACGCGCTTGCCCGATTTCGCGAGTTCCATCGCGAGGGTCTTGCCGCCTTTTCCGCCGCCCAGAAATACGTATTCGAACTTTTCGACTGTAGACATTTCAGCTCCTTTGAGTTGGTTGCGGGCCGTGCCCGTGGTGTGACTGAAATGTAGACTCGGAAAGGTGGAAAGCCCATGTCGCATCGGCTCGATTCACTGCTCGCGCGTCTCATGACGCGAAGAGATGCGCTGGTAAGATCGCTACGCCATCGCTCTCTTCTCGCAAACCTCATGGATCCACTCGACCGTCTGATCCAGTTGTCGCGCCTGCAAGGTGCGCTTGATCTGCGCTGCCTCTTAAGTGGCGAGTGGGCGCTCGACCATCCGCCGGCGCCGCCGAGCGAGGCGGTGTATCACGTCGTGCTCGAAGGGACTTGCTGGCTCAAGTTTCGCGGACAGGAAGATGTAAGGATTGCAGCCGGCGATATCGTGATGTTGCCGCGTGGCGACGCACATGTGCTGCAGGGCGTGGAATCATCGGATCAAATCGTGCCGCGCGAGATGCAGAGCCAATTCAACGGCGCGGTCACCGTGCGCACCAATTGCAGTCCGGGCGCGGCAAGCCTCGACCTGCTTTGCGGGCGATTCAACTACGCCGCGAACGCGTTGCTTATCGATGTCTTGCCGGACATCGTCAAGATGTCGTTCGCACGCGACGACGTGCCCGATCTGACGCGAATGGTAGGCATGATGCGGCGCGAATCGGCCGAGGCTGAACCGGGCGCGCATTCGATCGTATCGGCGTTATCGACCGCACTTTTCACGATGCTGCTGCGCGCGCATCTGGCGCAACAACCATCGAAGACCGACGTGCTCGCGTTGCTTGCGCATCCGCGTCTCGGGGCGTCGATCATCGCGATGCTGGAGCGCCCGGCCGAGAAGTGGACCATCGAAATGCTGGCGCAGCAATCGGCGATGTCGCGCGCGACTTATGCGCGAGCGTTCGGTGCATTGACCGACGACTCGCCGATGACCTTGCTCACGCGCATCCGCATGCAACTCGCAGGAACGTTGCTCGTGCGCACGACAAAAAGCATCGCGGAAATAGCCGACGATGTCGGCTATCAATCGGAATCGGCGTTCAGCAAGAAGTTCAAGGATACGTATGGCGCGGGTCCGGGCGCGTATCGGCAGGCGCGTCTGGCTTGATAGCCGTTACATCAGGCTGGCGAGCACCAGTTCGTGCGAGTGTCCAATCCAGACGGCGGCATCGCGATGATCGCGAAGTGCGTCGCCGGTATTCGGATGCAGGAAGACATCGAGGGAACCGTGATTGAGCGTGAGCCATTCCACGATAACGGCAAACTGCGCGGGCTCGAATGCAAGTTGATAAGACCATTGCGGATGCGGACCCACGGGTTTTTCGTGAAAGCGGCCGAGTTGAAGAATGTCGCTGAAGCGGCTGCCGATTTCCTCGCGGAGTTGCCATGCGGCGTCGCGCGTTGATGCGTTGAAGTAGACGTGGGCGTGCCACGATTTGACGGCGGAAACAGCGGGTGAATTCATGGATGCAAGCACTCAAGGATGATTTTTGCCGCATGCGTGCGGCGATTCCTGAGTGTAGCCAAAACGAGTTATGGGCGCTTGGGGTTGCCCGCAAACATGCCGCTGACAACGTGCGTAGCAAAACCTGAAAGCAGCAATCCGGCGCCAACCCCAACCCGCGAAGTCAGCACCGGATTAAGAAAACCCCTCCAAGTTATTTGCTCGTCGGCATCGCAAACTCCGCGCCCTTCTCCGTGCTTTCCGGCCACCGCTGCATGATCGATTTCTGGCGCGTATAAAACCGCACGCCTTCTTCGCCGTAAGCATGCATATCGCCGAAAAGACTGCGCTTCCAGCCACCAAAACCATGCCAGGCCATCGGCACGGGAATGGGCACATTGATCCCGACCATCCCGACTTCAATGCGGCGCCCGAACTCGCGTGCAACGTGGCCATCGCGCGTGTAGCAGGCCACGCCGTTGCCGAATTCGTGCGCGTTGATCAGATCGACGGCTTCGGTAAAGTCCTTCACCCGCACGCACGCCAGCACCGGTCCGAAAATCTCTTCCTTGTAGATGCGCATCTCGGAAGTCACGTTGTCGAACAGCGTGCCGCCGGTGAAAAAGCCTTCCTCGTGTCCGGGCACCTTCAGGCCGCGACCATCGACCACGAGCGACGCGCCTTCTTCCACGCCCAGCGCGATATAGCCTTCAATACGTTCCAGCGCCTGACGCGTCACGATCGGGCCCATCTCGGCATCGGCTTCCATGCCGTTCTTGACGATCAACGTCCGTGCGCGCTCCGCCAACCGCGGAATCAGTTTGTCCGCGACATCGCCCACCAGCACCGCGACCGAAATCGCCATGCAACGCTCGCCGGCCGATCCATAACCCGCGCCAACGAGTGCATCGATAGCTTGATCGATGTCGGCATCGGGCATCACGACCATGTGATTCTTCGCGCCGCCGAGCGCCTGCACGCGCTTGCCGTGCTGCGCGCCGGTCTGATAGATGTAATTCGCGATCGGCGTGGATCCCACGAAGCTGATGGCCTTGACATCGGGATGCACGAGCAGCGCATCGACCACGACCTTGTCACCCTGCACCACGCTGAACACGCCATCCGGCAAGCCGGCTTCCTGCAACAGCCCCGCCATGAAAAGCGACGCGGACGGATCGCGTTCGCTCGGCTTCAGGATGAAGCAATTGCCCGCCGCGATCGCGACCGGGAACATCCAGCACGGCACCATGCAAGGGAAGTTGAACGGCGTGATGCCGGCAACCACGCCAAGCGCCTGACGCGTCGTCCAGTTATCGATACCCGTAGAAACCTGCTCCGTGAAATCGCCCTTCAGCAGTTGCGGAATGCCGCAAGCAAACTCGATCACATCGATACCGCGCGACACCTCGCCTTGTGCGTCGCTGAATACCTTGCCGTGCTCGGCCGTAATGATTGCCGCGAGTTCGTCGCGATGCTTGTTCATCAATTCGAGGAAACGCAGCATCACGCGTGCACGGCGAATTGGCGGCGTTTCGCTCCAGGCAGCGAACGCTTTTTTCGCGCTGACGACGGCGTCGTCGACATCGGCAACATCGCCCAGGTGCAACGTGCGCGCTTCTGCGCCGGTCGCGGGGTTGAAGATCGGCTGGGTGCGCGTGCCCGTGCCGGGTACACGACGGCCCTGAATGAAATGGCCGACGTCCGCGCGATCGCTGAAGCTTTGCATGATGAGGCACCTGAATTGATTGAAGGAAAGTCTGTTGAGTGTAAGAACCGCGGACGCGCCTGCAAAGACGCTATGATTGAAATGATTGTTTTCTATGGTGAACAATGGGTATATGGAAACGCAACGAGTCGAGTCTCTCTGGACCCACCTTTACTGGCTGACGATCCTCGCGCAGCAAGGCAGTTATACGCGTGCGGCCACGCGCCTCGGCGTGAGCAAGGCGGCCATGAGCCAGAGAATTGTCGAGCTGGAGCGCGCTGCGGGTGTGTCGCTGGTGCAGCGCACCACGCGCAGCGTGCGACTGACGGAAGCGGGGCAACGGCTTGTGGATCAGACGCGCGGGCAATACGAAGGCATTGCGGAGAGTTTCGCGGGTGTGCGCGATTCAGCCGGGATTGCGCGCGGCGAGTTGCGCGTGACGGCACCGGTCGCGTTTGCGCGGCAACAGCTCGTGCCGCATTTATCGGCGTTCCTAAGGGCAAACCCTGAAGTGCGCGTGCAACTGGAAGTATCGGACCGCATCAGTTCGCTTGCAAGCGAAGGTTTCGATCTCGCTATCCGGCATAGCGCCGTTGCGCCCGAAACGCATGTTGCCTGGACGCTTTGCAAGACGCGATCCGTGATCGTGGCGACGCGCGCTTATTTGAAGCGCCGCGGGACGCCGTCCACTCCGCAAGAACTTGCCGCGCACGATTGCCTCTTTTATCCGCGCGCGCAGGAAGCGCCGGCGTGGACCTTCGAGCGAACGACCGGGCGAAAGTCGGCTGCGGGACGCGTCACCGTGCCGATCAGCGGGCCGTTCTCGGCGAACAATAGCGAAACCTTGCGCGATGCCGCCCTCGATGACCTGGGCGTGGCGCTGGTTCCTGATTTCAGCGCACAGGCTGCGCTGCGTGCCGGGCAACTCGTGCGGTTGTTGCCCGAATGGCAGCCTACGGGCGTTTTCGCGGAACAGCTTTATGTGGTTCGTCCATATGCGTCACACGTGCCGCGCGCGGTGACTGCGTTTGTTTCGTATTTGCGCAAGACGTTCGAAAACGGTTTTTCGGATTAACGTCTGCGTTTGAAATTTGCGTGTTTGCTAGCTCGCCGCGCGCTGGTCGATCCATTTGACGATCTCGGCGTGATACGTGCGCGGTGCTTTCGCCACCGTGCGCGCCGCGAGGCCCGCCAACGTCTGCGCTTCGAGCACCTCCTGCATACGCTTCTCCGCTTCGAGCATGACCGCGTGAATGGAACACGTGCCGCTTGTCGCCCACTTGGGTGCGGTATCGCCAAAAATTGCGCAGCGCGCGCGAATCTCGCGGCAATCGAACAACGGCTTAGGGCCATCGACAGCCTGCACTACATCGAGCACCGTGATGCGTTCCGCCGGCCGCGCGAGCGTGAATCCTCCGCGCGCGCCTTCGGTAGCAACCGTCAGGCCAGCCTTGTGAAGCTTGGTGAAAAGCTTGGCGACGTAATCCACCGATAACCCTTGCAATTCCGCCAGATCCCGCACGCTCGCCTCGCTGACGCCGGCCGGCGCATCCGTCAGGTACAGCAGGCAATGCAGCGCGTATTCGACGCCTGAACTGATGTGACTCATTCTTACTCCGACACCCTTAATCCTAGTTTCGCCATTCTATGCGTTTAGGCGATGCAAGGCAACGCTCGCCTTCTCTTTGCCGAAATTCGTAATTTCCAAGCGACATTTCACCATATAGCTGCGTTCTAAATTTTACTGACGTGCGACATTCACGCACTTGCACATTCTATCTCCGACTTGTACAGTCGTAGTTATCGCAGCAGATGACCGCGACAACCGCTTAACGAATGGAACGTGCAAATGACTCATAGTCCCAAAAGAATTCTCGTGATTGGCGCCGGCTTCGCCGGCATGTGGAGCGCGCTCGGCGCAGCTCGCCTGATCGATGCCGCAAACTTGCAAGGCGAATCAATCGAAGTCGCGTTGATTGCGCCCGAACCGCAGCTTCATGTTCGCCCGCGTCTTCACGAAGCCAATCCGCTCGGCTTGAAAGCGCCGCTGTTGCCGCTCTTCAATGCAACGGGCATTCGTTTTATCGAAGGAAGCGTGCGCGATATCAAGGCCGCGGATCATGTAGTCGAGGCAGTGGACGCCAACGGCAATACGTTCGGCGTGCAATACGACAAGCTCGTGCTTGCCAGCGGCAGCGCGCTGTTCCGCCCGAGTGTTCCGGGACTGGACACAGCGGCATTCAGCATCGATCAGATCGCCGATGCAGCGCTCCTCGAAGCACATCTACGTGGACTCGCCGATCAACCGAATACGCCTTCGCGCAATACGGTAGTCGTAGTGGGAGCGGGATTCACCGGCATCGAAATCGCGACTGAACTGCCCGAGCGCCTGCGTTCGTTTATCGACGCGAATACCACCTTTAAGGTAATCGTGATCGAACAAGCCAATGCCGTAGGTCCCGATCTTGGGATCGGACCGCGACCGGTTATCGAACAGGCGTTGAATGAACTCGGCATTGAAGTGCGTCTGAACGTTGCGGTTGGCAGTATCGATAAAGAAGGCATCGTTACGTCGGACGGCGAGCGTATCGATGCGAAGACGGTGATCTGGACGGCGGGCATGCGCGCCAATTCACTGACGAAACAGTTCAACGCCGAGCGTGACTCACTTGGCCGTCTGCACGTGGATGCGAACTTGCGCGTGCTCGGAATGGACGATGTATTCGCCGCCGGCGACGTCGCTTTTGCAGCGACAGACGACGCCGGCAACCACGCGCTGATGTCATGCCAGCATGCGATGAACATGGGCCGCTTCGCCGGGCATAACGTGGCGGCCGACATGATCGGCGGCGCGCTTTTGCCTTATCGTCAGCCTGTTTATGTGACTTGCCTCGACCTCGGATCGTGGGGCGCGGTCTTCACTGAAGGATGGGACAGGCAGATCAAGCTCGTAGGAGATGAAGCGAAGGCATTGAAGCGCCAGATCTGCACCGAGTGGATCTACCCGCCGGCAGCGGATCGCAAAGCTGCATTCGATGCCGCCGATCCAAACGTCACCGTTGTAGCCTGACCCTCGCGCCATTTGCGTTGCGCGCAGAGCACGTCCTCTGCGCGCAACGACGTCAATTCCCGATACAACGCCGGCGCAGTCGCGCCTTCCGTGTTCAGCAACAGCACTTGCGAATGTTTGTCGAGCCCGAGCGCATTACGTTCTTCCGCGTTGCCCGAAGCGTGCATCAATCCAGCGAGACCAGCCGCTCCGGATTCACCCGAAACGATGGGAATATCACGCGTTGAACCTATCGCGAGAATACGCATTGCTTCGATTGCGGCTTCGTCCGGAATGGTCATGAACGCATCGGCGAGAACGTTCAAAAAGCGCCAGGCCAACGGCGACGTTTCTCCGCATGCCAGCCCTGCCATGACCGAATCGACCGAACCTTCGGCGTTGGCCGCGGCTCCTTTCAGCGCGCTTTGATAAAGACAATCCGCCTGCATCGGTTCCACGATCACGAAGCGCGGCCGACGCTCGCCGTCACGCTCGGCGAAATAACTGATCACGCCTGCAGCCAAGCCGCCCACGCCGCCTTGAACGAACACATGCGTATAGGGCCGGCTGTTGTTTTGCTCGAGCGCTTCCGCGGCGATCGTCCCGTAGCCTTGCATCACATCGCGCGGAATGGCCTCATAGCCTTCATAGGAAGTATCGGAGACGACGTGCCACGCATGTTCCTTTGCAAGCCGCGCCGCCTCCTTCACCGACTCGTCATAATTGCCCTCGATCTGCACGATCTCGGCACCAAGCATTTCAATCGCGATCCGGCGTTCATCGTTCACATGTTTGTGCAGCACGATCACACATCGGCAGCCGATACTGCGCGCAGCCGCCGCCAGCGCGCGACCATGATTGCCATCGGTTGCGCTGATCGCGGTGAAGTCATGCAACAAAGCCTTGTAATCGCCGTTAAACAATTTGGTCGGGTCCAGATCCTGTTCCTCGAACAGCCTTCGGATCAGCCGTATCAACGCGATCGGCGCACCGAGCGCCTTAAAGCTCCCGAGCGGCGAGCGATGACCCTCGTCTTTCACGCGAATCGATCCCACGCCGAGTTTCAATGCGATATCCGGCAAGTCCCAAAGCGGAGTCGGTCCCGCGTTCAACCCGTCCCACGCGGATAACCACGCGCGGCTTTCATCGGCGGCGCGAATGTTGAGAACCTGGCGAAGCGAATCGTCGTAAGTACCGCGGCGCGCATTGGCGTTAATGTGAAGCATCAAACTTTCCTCTGGATATTTTCAACTGGTAATTTCAGGCGCACGACCTCAGCGAAATAATGCGCACCGATAGATAAAATGGCGTCATTGAAGTCGTACCGGCCGTTGTGAAGCGGCGTTGCACCCGCTTCGCCATCGGCGCCATTGCCTATGAACGCGAAGTTGCCGGGCACTACTTCAAGGAACGCGCCGAAGTCTTCTGAGATCATCATCGGCGGGACGTTGCCGTCAACGTTCTCTGCGCCCACTACGGCCGTGGCCGCAGCAACCGCGACCGGAACGCAAGAAGGCGTATTCACGGTCGGAACAAATTCATGTGTGTATTCGAAAGTGCAAAACGCGCCGTGCGCTGCGCTTATGCCTTCACACAAAGCGCGCATACGTTTTTCGAGCAGCAGTTGGACCGCTGGCGCATAACTGCGTGTATCGCCCTTGATCACCACCTCACCTGGAATCGCGTTGCGGATGCCGTCGGTGAAAAGCTCGGTGCACGACACGACTGCGGGCACGCCCGGCTCCACGTTTCTCGATACAACCGTCTGCAAAGCCAGAACTATTTCCGCCGCGATCACAATTGGATCGATGGTCATATGCGGTCGCGCCGCATGTCCACCGCGTCCATTGATACGGATAACGAAGTTATCTTCGCTTGCCATGATTCCGCCGGCGCGGGTCGATATAGTGCCTGCGCGAAGACCTGGAATGTTGTGAACGCCGTATATCTCATCGACAGGGAAGCGCTCGAAAAGCTTGTCGGCAATCATCGCCTTCGCGCCTAAGCCGTGTTCTTCCGCCGGCTGGAAAATGAAACGCACCGTGCCGTTGAAATCGCGCCGTTCGCTTAGCAATTTCGCGGCGCCCAGAACCATGCTCATGTGACCGTCATGACCGCACGCGTGCGATTTCCCCGCGTGAACCGATGCGTGGCCGCGTTCAGGCGCCTGCTCATGGATGTTGAGCGCGTCCATTTCAGCACGCAGGCCGATCACGCCGGGCCCGCCGCCGCAAACGAGATTTGCGACAAAGCCCGTCCCGCCGATGCCACGTGTTACGTCGAGTCCGAGACCTTCGAGCACGTCGGCTGCGAACGCACTGGTCTGGTGTTCCTCGAAACCCGTCTCGGGCACACGATGAAACCAGTGCCGCCATTGCAACAATTGCTGCTCGAATTCCATCGCGTGTCTCCGCTGCCGTATATGGACTCCAGTATAAGAACGCCTGATGAGAAAAAATCCCGCGAAATGCTGTATCGCTGATAATTCCAATCGATTTTTGCCACTTACACTCGATCAACACCGCATCTCTTCACCGGAACGCATTCATGGCACTTGATCGGCTTGACGTCCGCATCCTCAACTTGCTGCAAGAAAACGCGGCCACGCCATTGCGCGTTATCGCGACCGAAGCCAATGCGTCGGTCGCAACGTGCCAGCGCCGGATCGCGCAACTCAAGGCCGACGGCGTGTTGCTGAAGGAAGTCGCGATCGTCGACCGCATGCGCGTTGGGCGGCCGCTGACCGTTTTTGTATCGGTGGAACTGGACAAGCAGAACGATTCGCTGCTGCGCGCGTTCGAGCGCCGCATGGCGAACGAAGCCGATGTAATGGCGTGCTACGAGGTATCGGGGGAATTCGATTTTTTGCTGATCGTGAATTCCGCGTCGATGGAGACCTACCACGCGTTCACGCGAAGGCTCTTTTCATCGAACAACAATGTGCGCAACTTCAAGAGCAACTTCGCAATGAACTGCTCGAAGTTCGAGACGAAAATTCCTCTGGATGATCCAGAGGAATCTGCTTGATGCTCAACGCTTAATGCTTGCCACGAACGCTGCAATGCGGTCGCAGGCTTCGGCGAGACGCGCTTCATCGAGTACAAAGCCAAGCCGCACGAAACCCGCCGCGGTGTCGCCGAATGCGCTGGCGTCGAGCACGGACACGCCCTGCGCGCGAAACAATTGCCAACTGAAGTCGTAGGCGCTCAGGCCCGTGCCGGTTACGTCGACCATCATGAACATGCCGGCTTCCGGCAACAGGCAATGCAAGCCGGGCACGTTGCGCAAACGGTCGAACACAATATCGCGACGACGCCGATAAATCTCGCGCATGTCCGCAACGATCTGCGGACGGTTCTCAAGCGCGGTCATTGCGGCTTGCTGGATAAAACCCGGCAAGCCGTAAAGCATGCATAACGCCAAGCGCCCAAGATGTTCTACAAGCGTCTTCGGCCCGATCACCCAACCCACGCGCCATCCGGGCATTGCATGCGATTTCGACAAGCTGCCGATTGTGACAGTGCGCTCGGCCATGCCTTCGAGCAAAGCAATGCTGACATGCTCGCGATCGAACGTAAGGTCGGCGTAGACTTCATCGGAAACGATCCACAGGTCGTGTTTTTTCGCCAATTCGGCAATGCGCTCGAGATCGGCGCGAGGCATGACGACACCCGTAGGATTGCACGGCGTAGCGAAAAAAATGGCTTTGGTGCGCGGCGTGATCGCGGCTTCGAGCGCATCGCAATCGAGGTGAAATGCCTTCGCCGGATCCACGGCCACAGGCACGAGCGTCGCGCCGGTGACACGCACGCTTGCTTCGTAAGTCAGGTACATCGGTTCGGGCACGATGATTTCATCGCCCGCTTCGCACAAGCATAACGATGTTGCAAAGAGCCCGTTCTGTGCGCCCGCGACCACGATCACGTTGGTTTCATCAGTACCTTCAATGCCGGTCTGCCGCACATGATTCCGCGCGATGGCAGCACGAAGCGGCGCACGTCCCACCACTTCCGCGTAATGTGTGTCGCCGTCGCGCAGCGCATGAACCGCGCGGTCGACGATCACTTCAGGCGTCGCGAAATCCGGATCGCCGACGCTTAGAATGATGACGTCGTCGCCTTTATCGAACGCCTGTTGCGCTGCGTGATGAATTTCCCATGCGGCCGTGCGCTTGCCTTGCAGACGCTCGACGAGATTCGAATACTTCATGCGGCCACTCCGTTGAACGCGTTTTCGTTCGATTATAGCGATGGTTTTTATCGGTTATTCGTGGTCGCGGCGCCGAGGTTCGCCGCAAGAAAATTCAGCAGCGCCTGCACACGCGGAGCGCGGCCCTTGCGCGACGGCGCGAGCGCAATAACCGGCGCGCTGCCGAAATCCCAGTCGCCGAGAAGCCGCACGAGCTTGCCCGATGCAACCGCGTCAGCCACGTCCCATTGCGAACGCAGCACGAGTCCCAGACCGTCTTCGGCCCAGTTGCGCGCAACGCTGCCATCGTTCGTGCTGAATGCCGCCGTGACGCGAAGAGGAAGCGGCGTGGAATGTCTCGTGCCGCTTTGAGCGCGGCGCCGGCGCACGCGCCACAGGGTCACGTCTTCATCGTTTTCGCGGATGCAGATGCAATCGTGATCCAGAATTTCGCGCGGTTCACGCGGATACCCGCGCGTCGCCACATAACCGGGACTTGCGCATAACCATCGCTCGTTGGCGAACAATGGCCGCGCGGTCCACGATGTATCGCGCACCGTGCCGATCTGGATCACGACGTCGGCATCGTGACTATGCGGCCAGGGCGTTTCCAGCAGATCGAGTTGCAGCCGGATCTCCGGATTTTCACGCGCAAAACGCGCGAGCAAAGGCGCAACGTGCACGCGGCCAAAGCCGAACGGCGCAGCAATCCGGATATGGCCTGCGAGCCGCGCGGTCTGGTCGCGGAAAGTGTCGGGCAGCGCTTCGATGGCAGCGAGCAAACCCTGCGCTTCGCGTGCGAGCCGGGCGCCGTCCGCGGTCAACGACATGTTGCGTGCGTCGCGCGTGGCGAGCGTGACGCCCAGCGTTTCCTCCAGCTTCTTGAGCCGCATGGAAAGCGCCGATGTCGTCACGTTGAGCACGCGCGCCGCCGCGCTGAGCGATTCCGATCGCGCAAGCGTGGTGACGAGCCTGAGATCGGCGATTTCCATCGTTCAATTTTGCTTAAGGATAATTAAGTCTGAATTTAACCATAGCTTAATGTTTTGTCGATAAAGTCAGGGTCATCATGCCAAATCAATCTGCCTCGATTTATCCGAAAGCGGTGCTGTTCGACCTGCTGACCGCCCTGCTGGATTCATGGAGCTTGTGGAACCGCGCGGCCGGCAGCGAAACCGCGGGACGCACGTGGCGCGCGGAATATCTGCGCCTGACCTACAACTGCGGCGCGTATGTGCCATACGAAGAACTCGTGCGGCAAGCCGCATTGCAAGTCGGCTTGAACGAGTCAGCGGCGCGCATGCTGGACGCGCAATGGCTGCAACTCGCGCCATGGAGCGGCGCCCGCGACACGTTGCGCGAACTCGTCCCGCACTGCAGGCTGGCGATCGTCACGAACTGTTCGAATCGCCTTGGCCAGCAAGCCGCCGAACTGTTCGATATCGACTGGGATGTCATCGTGACAGCGGAAAACGCGGGCTTTTATAAACCCGATCCGCGTCCTTATCAGCTTGCGCTGGAACGGCTGAATGTCAGCGCGCACGATGCCGCGTTCGTCGCCGGATCGAGCTATGACATGTTCGGCACCGCGAAGCTCGGCTTGCGTACTTACTGGCATAACCGAGTGGGACTCGATCTCGTCGATGGCGCGCAAGCGCCCGAAATCGAAGCACCCACGTTCGATGCGCTGCTGCCGTGGCTGCGCGATTTCGGTTCATTGAAGGAAGGCTCTGCACCATGACGCTCGACCAGATAGAAACACCCGCAGCGCTGATCGACCGGCCGCGCATGATGCTCAATATCGAACGTATGCAGGCGCATATGAATGCGCTCGGCGTGGCGTTCAGGCCGCACGTGAAGACATCGAAGTGCGTGGAGGTCGCGCGGGCGCAGCGCAATGCAGGCGCGCGCGGCATCACGGTGTCCACGCTCAAGGAAGCGGAACAGTTCTTCGCGGCCGGCTTCAGCAACATTCTGTATGCAGTGGGAATGGTTGCGTCGAAATTACCGCGCGCACTGGCGCTGAAGCAAGCCGGTTGCGATTTGAAACTGATCGCGGATAACATCGAATCGGCTCAGGCCGTTGCGGAATTCGGCCGGCTGCACAGCGAGACGTTCGAGGTATGGATCGAAATCGATACCGACGGCCATCGCTCTGGCGTCAAGCCTGACGAGCCGCGCTTGATCGATATCGGTCATGCGTTGAATGGAAACGGCGCGCGTCTGGGCGGCGTGCTGACACACGCCGGATCGAGTTACGAACTGAATACGCCCGACGCGCTCGCCGCCCTCGCCGAACAGGAACGCGCCGGTTGCGTGCACGCCGCCGAACGCTTGCGCAAAGCGGGTTTGCCTTGCGACGTCGTCAGCGTTGGTTCCACGCCGACCGCCCTCGCCGCGCGTCATCTCGAAGGCGTGACCGAGGTTCGCGCGGGCGTTTATGTGTTCTTCGATCTCGTGATGCGCAACATCGGCGTTTGCGATACCCGCAATCTCGCGCTGAGCGTGCTGACCACGGTCATCGGTCATCAGGCGGACAAGGGCTGGGCCATTCTCGATGCCGGATGGATGGCGATGAGCCGCGATCGAGGCACGGCGAAACAGGCACACGACTACGGTTACGGCCAGCCATGTACGCTCGATGGCTCACCGCTGGAAGGCTATACATTGACCGGCGCAAATCAGGAACACGGGATTTTGGCGAATACCGGTCACGCAGATACAGACATCGTCAAGCATTTGCCGGTCGGCACGCGGCTTTTGATTCTGCCGAATCACGCCTGCGCGACCGGCGCGCAATACCCGGCTTATCACGCGCGCTCGGCCGATGACGAAGTCGAAGTGTGGGATCGCTTTTACGGCTGGTGATGTACGTCGGGCTCGTCAGACAACAAGTTGCATGACCATTCGCTAAACAAAGCCCGACACACAAACTCACCTCCAGATTTGTGTAGAAGGGTCAACAGACAACTTTTTTGTCGGACTATACTTACGGCCTTCTGACTTCCTGGCTTGCCGGCATCGCCGATCAAAGGTCGATCCCACGTTCAGCCAGAAGCCAAGCATCGCCATGACTGAAAAGCGCCGCCATTCCAGCCTGATATCCCGTTACGCCATCATTGCCGTATCCATTGGCGTCATAGCGGGATTGTTTGCGTGGACCGGCGGATGGATTCATTTAGCCCCGACTCAACAAGCGCTTACTCCAGCCCGGCTGATCGATGCATTCGAAGCCGATACCAGTCCGCATCCCGGCTTCAGGCGCAATCATGCAAAGGGCGTGTGCGTGAGCGGCCGCTTCGAGAGCAATGGCAATGGTGCGCAGCTTTCGCGGGCGAGCGTGTTCAAGCCGGGCGTCGTGCCGTTGGTCGGGCGTCTGTCGGCGCCGGGTTTCGACCCCACGCAAGAAGACGATACCGCCATGGTCCGCAGCTTCGCGCTGCGCTTTACATCGAGCGATGGCGAACAATGGCGCACGGCCATGAATTCCGTGCCCATCTTCGCCGTCAGCACGCCCGACGCGCTGTATGAGCAATTGGCTGCATTGCGGCCGGACGCCGCGAGCGGCCGCGTGGACCCCGCGAAAATGGAGATGTTTCTGGAAAAACACCCTGAAACAAGGGCTTTTCACGAATGGCTGGCGAGTCACCCGGCGTCATCGAACTTTTATAACGCCAGTTATTTCAGCATCAACGCGTTCAAATTTATCAACGCCCAAGGCACCACGCGGTTCGTCCGATGGAGCGTCGTCCCCGAAGCCACATACCAGCCGGTCAGTGCAACCATGACGCGCGATCCGGATTTTCTCGCGCACGACCTGAGCAAGCGGCTCGCGCGCGGTCCGGTGCGCTGGCATCTGATGATCACGCCGGCCGCGCCTGGAGATCCGACGAGCGACGCCACGCGCGTCTGGCCAGAAGAGCGCGAGTTGCATCGTGTGGACGCGGGGGTTTTGGTGATCGACCAGGCGGAATCGCAGATCGATGGCGCCTGCCGCGACATCAATTTCGATCCGCTGATCTTGCCGGCCGGGATCGAGCCATCGGACGATCCGCTGCTGGCGGCGCGTTCGTCGGCTTATGCGGTTTCTTTCAACCGTCGTACACGCGAAGAGGCGCAAACGGCCGAAGCGGCGGCGAACACACGGCGCTAGGCCCGCTCCAAGCCGCGGCTGGCGTGCGGCGAAATGTCCGATCTCACGTTAAACTACGCGGTTCGTTTCATGCAGCGCTCAAGTGCATGCTGCCAGCAGCACTCGGACAAGACACTGGTACCAGGAGATATTCGTTCGATGAACGGTGCAGACTTACCAAGCATGCTTCCCGAGATGCTGCCGCGCTTGTGGGCCTTCGCGCTGCGCATATCGGGCGACCGGCACGACGCCGAGGATCTCGTCCAGCGCGCGTGCCTTCGCGCGCTCGAACGGGCGCATCAGTTGCAGCCCGATACGGCTCCGTTGAGCTGGATGTTTTCGATCGTGCATTCCACCTGGATCAACGAGTTGCGTGCGCGAAGCGTGCGCAAACGTTCCAGCATGGAATGGGACGACGACTTCCTGGAAAACGTCGCCGATCCCGTCGATAAAGGCCCGGAAACCCAGCTCATGCACGGTCAGATCATCAGCGCCGTGGAGCGCCTGCCCGAAGCGCAACGCGTGGTCATGCTGCTGGTCGCCGTCGAAGGCCTGAGTTATCAGGAAGCAGCAGATGTACTCGAGGTTCCTATCGGAACCGTCATGAGCCGCTTATCGCGTGCACGGCAAGCCGTCGGCGCGCAGTTCGGCACGCAAGAACCGAAGCCAAAAGCCTCGGCGACGCGAAAGGATTCAATTGCATGAAAACCGATGAAATTACGTTAATGGCGTATGTGGACGGTGAACTGCCGCCCGACCAGCGCCATGAAGTCGAGGAACACATACGGACGTCGGCCGAAGCCGCCGAGCTGGTCGAACTGCTGAAGGCATCGCGTGTGGATTATCAGGGCGCGTTCGCCACGCAAAATTTGCCGCCTGTACCGGATTCACTGACGCAGAAAATTGAAGCGATGGCTCGGGCGCATGCCGCTCCTTCCGCCGTCAACGACAGTGCTGTGCCGGCGCCGGCCAACGTTCCCGTTCGCTCGCGCATGCGCTCGGTTCCGGCGTGGCTCGCGGCGGCATGCGTGGCCGGCGCGTTCTGCGGCGGATTGTTCCTGCGGCTCGGGCCTTTGCTCGACCATGGTGCATCTGGTTCGATGGCTTCAAGCAACCTTTCGCCATGGGTGCAAGCCGCAACGGGCTATCAAAAACTCTATACACGCGACACGCTGGCCTATGTGAGCGAGACGCAGGGAACATCGTCGAAAACGGTCGATGACATCCGCCGCGAAGACGGTCTTGCGTTACGCATTCCGGATTTGCGCAACGCGGGTCTGACGTTCAAGACGGTGCAGCGCCTGCGTTTCAACAACAAGCCGCTCGTGCAGATCGTGTATCAGCCGGAAAAAGGCGAACCTGTCGCGCTGTGCGTGATGAAAGACGTGAAACCGGATCAGGCGGTAGCGGGTCAGGACGTCGATTCCATGCGCGTGGTCACGTGGCGTCAGGCCGAGCTTAGCTACGCGCTGATCGGCAAGCCCGACGGCGTGGATCTGAATGCGGTCGGCAAGCAGATCTCGAATCGCGAAGTGGATCAACTTTTCAGCGATGCAACTTCCGTAATGCAGCCGGAACCATTGGCTGCTTGACTCTTGCGATTTTCACGCGCCGTGCGTCCATTCCGCGGCGCCGTCTTATGTGATCCACCTCAACACATAACGTGTGGTTTGCACGAAACAACGATTAAGCATCTGCACCAAATCACAGTTACACTTGTTACAGCTGCGGCTTGAGTCCAAACCACGTTGAGTTCCAGGCGTTTGAGATTAATCGCGCGTGCATGGAATTTTGCTGCAAACCCAGGTGTTCTTCATTTAGGACCGGTATAACTTTGATGCGTCGTTTGGGAAAACAACGCGGTCAAAAACCCCCGGCATGCTCCTCGCCGAGCGTTGTCGCAAGCACAACGGGTGGTTATGCTGGTTGTATAGCGGTGACGGCTTGTTTATAAATAAGCCATTAGAGAAACTGTGACGAAGCAGTAGGGTCCTCGAAGGTCGATTGCCATTCCAAATCGAATTGCTCTATTCATAGATGGAATGCAATTAAGCCAAGAGAGAAACAAGAACATAAATCATCAGCGAAAGCACACTGCTTAAGTCTTATGAAATCGGACGATATCCTGCTGATGGCCTACGTGGACGGCGAACTGCCGTTGCACGAACGCGAGGAAGTGGAGCGCGAACTGCGCACCTCTCCCGACGTGGCCGAGCGCGTTGCGCTTCTGCAGGCTTCGCGGCTGCCTTATCGCGATGCTTTTGCCGGGCAGAAGCTGCCGCCCGTTCCCGCCAGCCTCACGGCGAAGATCGAGGAAATGGCGCGAGCGGCCAAGCTCAAGGCCGAAAATCAAACCGCCCATCCCAATGTGGGCGTCAATGATCCAGTGGTAGAACGCGCGCCCGGAAGTCCGGTGGCATCGACCATTCGTTCACGGCTGCGCGTAGCCCCGGCGTGGCTCGCTGTTGCGTTCCTCGGCGGCGCATTCGCATGCGGCCTCGTACTGCGGCTCGGACCCGGCGCGGGGCCGGCATCGAATGTGGGGGCATCGATTGCATCGGTGGGAACGGGCGTGTCGCCGTGGATCACGGCCGCGGCCAGCTACCAGCAACTCTATTCGCGCGACACGGTTGCCAACGTCAATAGCGACACGGACCTCTCCATCAAGACCGTCAACGAAATCCGCCAGGACGATGGCCTTGCGCTGCGCATTCCGGACTTGAGCGCGGCGGGGCTGACGTTCAAGCGCGTGCAGCGGCTGCGCTTCAACAACAAGCCGCTCGTGCAGATTGTGTACTTGCCGAAGGAAGGCGCGCCCATTGCGCTGTGCGTGATGAAAGAGGTCAAGCCGGATGCGCCGGTGGCGGATCAGAAGGTTGCATCGATGACCGTGGTCACCTGGCGCCAGGCCGAACTCGGTTATGCGTTGATCGGGCAGCCGCAAGGCGTCGATCTGACCACGCTCGGCAAGCAGATTTCCAGCAGCCAGGTCGCGCCGCTTTTCAGCCGCGACGACTCTCGCGCGCCAAACGCTGCGCTGCTGGCATCGGTTAAAGTCCCGTTCAATTCCCGCTCCGTTTTCTAGCCGCGCGGAATAATTTCATCGCTTCGCTGTTGTGTTTAATGCGCCGGCCATTTCCTGGCTCGCGGCGCATTAACGCACAGCGAAACGCATGAGATATCGCCGCCTATACGCCCTGTTTCTGTTGCTCTCGCGCAGGTTGCGCCTCGTGCTCGCGTTCGGCTTTCTGTTCGCGGTATCGCAAGCTCACGCCGGCTGGACGATAGCCGCCGCCGACGCCCCGGCAACCGTGATTCGCGCGACGAACGTCTATCAACTAGGCGCGGGCGAAGCGTTGCGCGACGATGACCTGATCGAATCCGCGCCACGCAGCGTGGTGCAGCTTCAGGACGATGCCGGCCGCCTGCTCGCGCTCGGCGCACAGACGCGCGTGCTGCTCCAGGCAGGAACGCGCGTGTCGCTGCTCGATGGCTGGCTGAAGGTCGCGCAGACGTGCGCAACGCAGCCGTGCGCAGCGACAGTCATCGATACAGAACGAGGCGCTCTCGAACTTGGAGCGAACTCAGCGGCGGTCATCGCGGCACTTCCTGGCGCCGAAGGAAGCAAGTCGACCGTCGCCGTCTTCAGCGAAAGCGGCACGCAAACGTTGGCCGCTTCAGCGCACCGAAACGCGGTCGCACCAGGCAGCTTTGCATATGCAATCGCAAACACGCCGCCGCAAATTGCGCAGCGTCCGTCGAGCGCGTTTCTCGCCGACATGCCCGTCGCTTTTCGCGATGCATTGCAACGTGTGCCGGTTACGCCAGCCGCACACGACCACGCGATAAAACCGCTGCGCGCCGCAAGCTACGACGATGTCTCCGCGTGGCTCACAAGCGACCTGCCTGCGCGCAAGCGCTTCCCCGCGCGCTTCCGGCCGCGCCTGAGCGACCCCGCGTTTCGCCGCGCCATCGATCAAAACCTCAAGGCGCTGCCCGAGTGGCGCGTCCTGCTCTATCCGCCCGCGCCGCATCCCGATGCCCGCCAACGCGCGTTGCAAAGCCTTCGCGTCAACACCTCCGCGCTGCCCGCGAACTCACTGTATCAACACCCATGAAACGCAAACTCTCTCTTAGCGCCAAGTTCAACCTCGTCTTCCTGATCGTCTTCGCCATCGGCCTGAGCGCGGCGGGTGTGGTCGCAGACCGTTTGTTGCAAAAGCAGGCGCTCGATGAAACCGTCCACGACGCGAACGTGCTCATCAGCGCGGCTGCGTCGATGCAAAGCTACACCGCGACCCACGTCACGCCGCTGCTCGCCACGCAGATCAAATACCAGTTCGTGCCCGAATCCATTCCGGCGTTCTCGGCCATCGAAATGCTGAACCTGCTGCAAAAGGATTTTCCGAACTTCTCGTACAAGTCGACCATGCTCAATCCGACCAATCCCCGCGACCGGCCGACGGATTGGGAAACGGACGTGATCACGCATCTGCACGATCACCCCGACCTGAAGCAGATGACCGGCCAGCGCGTTTCATCCGGCAACCCGACCTTGTTCCTCGCGCGGCCGAGCCGCATCACGGACGTGGCGTGCATGCAATGCCACAGCACGCCGAGCGCGGCGCCCGCCACCATGATCGATAAATATGGCTCGGCGAACGGTTTCGGCTGGGCCATGAACGACGTGATCGGCGCGGAGTTTGTATCGGTGCCGATGACGCAACCCATAGAACGCGGACGCGCCGTGTGGCGCACGTTCATGCTGTCGCTCACCGCGGTGTTCGCGGTGGTGCTGATCGTGATGAACGTGATGGTGAACCTGCTGATCACGCGGCCCATTCAGTCGCTCTCGCGCGCCGCCGATGAAATGAGTCTCGGCAAGCTCGCCGAAACGCCGCTGCCAACGGGTGGATCGGATGAGATTGCGTCACTGGCGGTATCGTTTGGACGCATGCGGACGAGCTTGATCGAGGCGTTCAAGATCCTCGATGAAAGCGCGAACTGATCATGACCGCATCCGCCGATACCCCGACTGAACTCGGCCGATACCGCATCGAGCGCGTGCTCGGACGTGGCGCGATGGGCGTGGTGTATCTCGCGTTCGATCCGCAGATCGAGCGCCATGTCGCGCTTAAAACCATCCGCAACGAGTTGTTGCCGGCAGGTTCCGACGGCGAGTCGATGCACGACCTGACCGCGCGTTTTCTGAACGAAGCGCGGGCGGCCGGGCGTCTTGCGCATCCGAATATTGTGTCGGTTCATGATTACGGCGAGGCGGGAGACACGGCGTACATCACGATGGAATATGTGCGCGGAGAAAGTCTCGCCGCGCGTCTCGCGCAACATGCCCGCGCTCAGACTCGCATTGAACCGGCGCGTGCTTTGGGTTGCTTTGTGCAACTACTCGATGCACTCGACTACGCGCATCATGAGGGTGTGATTCATCGCGATATCAAGCCGGCAAATTTGCTGATCACGCAGCGCGGCGAATGCAAGATCACGGACTTCGGCATTGCGCGGATTGAAGCGTCGCATCTCACGCAACTGGGCACGGTGATCGGCACGCCCAGCTACATGTCGCCGGAACAGTTCACGGGTGAGACCATCGATGCGCGCGCCGATCTTTTTTCCGCCGCGGTCGTGCTGTATGAAATGCTGACGGGCGTATGTCCGTTCGCCGGCACCCCGACCGCCGTCATGCGGCAAGTGCTGAGCGACACGCCTATGCTGCCATCGGAGCGCGCACCGGGCTTGCCGGCTTTCACCGATGCGATGTTGATGAAAGCGCTTTCGAAGCGGCCCGGGGATCGATATAACTCCGCGCGCGAATGGCGCGACGTGCTGCTGGGCGCGCTCGGCGCCGCTCAATCCAGCGACAGCGATCAGACCGTCATTGCGTTTGCGAAGCCGGTTGCGTTGCTGGAAGCGCCCGAACTCGCCGAGCCTTCAATGGAATGGCCGCCCGAGTTGATCGCGCAACTGGAGGAGCGGCTGGCGAGTCACGTGGGGCCGGTCGCGACGATCCTGCTGCGACGTGCCACGGCCAGGGCTTCGGACTTCAACGCATTGCGCGAGCGGCTCGCCGCGCATTTTCCGACCGATGCCGCACGGCGCGATTTCAATTCGCTTTTGATGCGTCTGGAAACGCCGGGGAATGGCTCGCGGGTTTCATCGAGTATCGGACGGACTGCAACGCCCGCGAGTATCGAACCCGACGTGCTGCAGGACGCAACGCTGAAACTCGCCGCCTATGTCGGGCCGATAGCACGGGTTATCGTGGCGCGCGCCGCCGCGAACGTGCCAGACGTCGATACGTTCTACGAACGTTTGATTGCGTCCGTGCAGGACGCGAAAGACGGCAATGCGTTGCGGCGGGATCTTGGTATCGCGCCTAATTAATTTAGCCTTCCAGCAACCGCAGGAACAACGCTGTATTGAGCGCACCTTCGTGCTTGTGCAGCACTTGCGCGCTCGTCCACCACACGCTCGCCGCATCGCTTTCGCTCAAGAACTGCCTGAACGTATCGCGCCAGACGAGCGTTTCAGCATCGCTATCGAGGTGCTCCAGTTCCGACTCGAACTCCGTCAGCGAGAACTTCGCCTTCAACGTCGATAACGCGAGACCCGCTGCATGTTCGTACCAGACCGGACTGCTACGCAGCCATTCGCCCAAGACCGCCCGATCCATCGACCGCGCGACCACGAACGGAAAATAGCGCCCGACCGCATCGATCCCGGGCATCAACACGCCTGCATATGCGGCGTCATCGATCACGCCCGGTTTCATCGCGAAGCACCATAACGGCATGCCGAGAAAGTCTTGCAGCCATGCATCGCCGAGATGGTGTTGAGCCGTTAGCAAACCGCGTTGCAGCCACGCGTCCCATTGCACGACAAACTCATGCGATAAACCCCGTCCCACGAAATCGCCATGCGTGCGCACTTTTCCGTAGAAGCCCGTGCAGGTCTCTCCAAGCGTGGTCATAGTTGCGCCGGGCAGCGGAAGCGATCGAGCACGCCCGCGCGAAACGGATTGACCACGCTGCTCGCGGTGAGATCGACGGAGACCAGGCCGCCGCCGAACGCCGCTTTGAAATGATCAGGCTGACCGGCGGGCGCGATCCGGGCGGTATCGAGAAGATGAAACAAGGCCCACGGACCGTCCGCGTGCGGCGCACTCGATGATGCCGGATCGAGTTCAACATGCGCCTGTCCCGTGCCCTTGCCGCTCGGCCATTGGAAGGCGGCGGTTGCGCCCGGCGTGCTGTCCGTTGCGACCAGTTGCAGACCGTCTATATCGAGTACGAAACGTTTGACGGATGGATCGATGGACGCGAGCTTCGCCGAAAATCGCACCGATACATCATGGCCGCCGTCGCGAAACAACGCATCGCGAATCTGCGCGGCGTTCTGAAACTGCGCGAGGACGTCATCGGGTATGCCGAGCGAGCGCGCTTCGGGCCGCCAGCGCCACACGGCGCCCGACGTATCCACGCGGTTCTGCAGGTTCTTCTGGAAGAAGTCATCGATCAAACCGCCCGGCCCGAGAATGCGCCCGAAATCATCCGGCGCGGCGTCACGTGTTGAGGTTCGCACCAGCGGATAGCGGCCGTCGAGCGCTTGCCTGCAGGCCGGCGCAACCGTCGACGCCCACAGCGCGCGAAGCTGCGCGCGCTGGCTCTGGACTTGCACGGTATCGGCGTTATCGGCGACGCCTTGCAGCACCGAACCTAGCGGCGCGGGCGCGCCTTGCGCGAGCAGCTTGAGACGGTCGAGCGAACTCGTGGGCGGCAAGGGCAGCGATTGTTTGCGCGCGGAATCGACCGCTTGCAGCGTGGCGGCAGCTTCCTTCAATGCACCAATGGAATCGTCGATAGGCGCACCCGACGTCGCTCCCGGCTTGCCCGCGAGATCATGCAGCGACTGGAAATGCGCGTTGACGAGCGCGGCGCTGTCGGCGGTGGCAGCGGGTTGCGCGGCTGAACTACCGAGGCTCTTGCGCAATGCATCGAATTTGCCGGTGGAAGCGTCCGCGTTCGAAACAGGCGCAACGAACGTAGTCTCATTCGATGCCGCCTCAATCAGCGCGCGCAACGGCGAATTCTGCGAGCCCATCAGGTTCGCCACGCGTGCGCCCTGGTCAGGCGCGGAAAACGGCACGACGCCGACATCGCCAAGCAGACCGTCCCATTGCCGGATGCTTTCCTCGCAATACAAACGCGTCAGCGCCGTGCGAAGGTCATCGATACCCGCAGCATCCGGCTTCGTCTCCGCGCGCCCCAGCACCCAGTCGTCTTTCGCGATATTGGCGAGCGTCATCTCGCGCAAACGCAGGAACGCGGTGAAGCCGGCTTGCGTATAAGCGCCGTCGATACCCTGCGTCAACGGCGTCCCGCTCTTGCGCACGAACACGAGCAGACCACTCGGCCCCGCGGCCTTGGCGATGGAAAAATCCGCGAGATGCAACTGCGTAAGCTGTTGCTGGATGCGGCTGTTCAGGCGTTGCGCAAGCGGCACGCGGCTCAATGTGGAGCGCGCCTGGGCGATCAGGTTCTGGTCGAGCGGCAGGTTTGAATCGAACTGTCCACGACGGAACAGCGCTTCGAGATGCTGGTCGATACTCGCGCGTTGTGCGTCGCTTGCCGTCTTCAGCGGACCGCGTTGCCAGTCACGCATGGCCCAGTTTCTCAGCGCGTCGGGATCGTAATGCGTCGGGTCGCCGAGCATCAGGTACGCGCGCAGCACTTCGTATTGAAGCGCGGCATTGTTGGCGTCGCCCCTGCGCAACTCCTCTTCCATGCGCTGCACAACGATAGGCAACAACGTCTGGCGCAGCAAACGCTGATAGACACGCTGTGCTTCGGCACCGAGCTTCTCGCGTTGATCGAGACCGAGCTTCGCCCACCAGACATCGCCGCCGCTTTCGCGTTCGGCTTCGCCGCCGGGAAGATCACGGGCTGCATCGAGTACGGGAAGAACGGCGAGCGGATCGTCACCCAGCGTGGTTTGCTGCACGCGTTGCTGAAGCGCGGCGATCTGCTGCCGGCTTTCTTCAACGAAGCGGCGGTTCGCGCGATCGCTCACGAAAAGGCCGATCAATCCCGCGATCAGCACCGCGCCGACCACGCCGATGGCAATCTGCTGGAACCGCGCGCGCCGCCGCTCTACACGCGGGTTGCTGCCCGCAAGACCGGCTTCCTCGAAGATCACATCGCGGAGCAGACGCTTCACGAAATACGCGCGTCCACTCGATGTATCGGCGAGCAGCACTTCGCGTTGCAAGCCGAGCGCCGCCGCCATGGAACTCATCATGCGATCCAGCGGACGGCCGCTTTGCGTGCCGCTCGTGAAGTACACGCCGCGCAACAACGCAGCGCGATCAAAGCGCGATTCGCTGAACGCATCGTCGAGAAAACGCTGCAACGACCCTTCTATACCCGCAAATTGCTGCGGGAAGGAATAAATCAGCGCGCGACGCCGCACATCGGTTTCCTGCTGCATGCGTTGCAACACCCGATCCTGAAGTTGCCGATGCAGCAGACGGAATTCATCGGGGAAACGCTGCAGCGGTTGCTCCGCGTTTTCCGTCTCGTCGTCGGGCGAATGCGGGAAGGTCATGCCCCAGACTTGCTCGCGTTCGTCGCGGCCGAGGTCATCGAAAAATTCGGAAAAGCCCGAAAGCATGTCGCTCTTCGTGACCACTACGTACACGGGAAAACGCATGCCGAGCTGCTTGTTCAACTCGCTCAGGCGTTCACGAACCGACGCCGCATGCGCCGAGCGCTGGGCGTCGGTCTGCTGCAACAAATCCGCCGCCGATACCACCACCATCACGCCGTTGAGCGGTCGGCGCGGACGATACTTCCGCAACATCGCGAGGAAGCCGAGCCATGCGCCGCGATCCGCTTCGGCGTGGCTGTCTTGCGTGGTAAAGCGGCCGGCGGTGTCGAGGAGAACGGCGTCGTCAGTGAACCACCAGTCGCAATGACGCGTGCCGCCCACGCCGCCAATGGCTTGCGAGCCTAAACGATCCGCCAAAGGAAAACGCAGACCGGAATGAACCAGCGCCGTGGTCTTCCCGGCGCCCGGCGCACCGACAAACATGTACCAGGGCAAGTCGTAAATGGTCTGGCGGCGCGCGCCGAACCACGACTTCCAGCCTTTGCTGTCTTTACCGGTTGGCGTGCTGCGCAAAGTCTTCAACGCTTCTTCGAAGCGCGTGCGCAGGATGGAAAGATCGGCATCGGCGGCCTTGCGCGCTTCGCTCGGTTCGCGATTCGCCGGGTTCACCGAATCCGCAATCAGGCTGCGCACAAAGCTGGAACTCGCAAGCCGCGCCTTCAAAGCACGCGAACCGAAATACACCGCCCAGCCGGCGAACAGCAGCGCGATCACGATCCATCGGCTTGTTGCACTGCCTAGCGGCGCACTGCTGTTGAACGCAAGCAACGGTCCCTCGAACCACACGATGAACCCCAGCGCCATCACGCCGAAGAACGACACGACGACCGGCTTTCTGAATCCGCTTAACCATCTCATGACGCGGCTCCTGGCGAGAGAATCACGATGGCGACGCGACGATTTTTCGCGCGGCCGGCAGGGGTATCGTTCGATGCGATCGGTTCGGTATCGCCCCGCCCTTCCGAACTCAGACGGGCCGGCGAGTTGATCCGCGCGGCGATGATGGCGCGCACGGTGTCGGCGCGTGCCTGCGAGAGCGCCACGTTCGACGGAAACCGCGCCGAGATGATGCGCTGGTTGTCGGTATGGCCGATCACCACGACATTGCCCGGCTTGTCCTGCAATGCATCCGCAATGCGCTGCATCAACGGCGCGAAATGCGGATCGAGATCGGCGCTGCCCGATGCAAACAATTGCGTGCCCGTCGCCGTGTTGTTGATGGTGACGGTGGTGCGATCCGCGGAATCGCCGACCGTGACCAGGCCTTGCGCGATTTCCGGCGCGAGGAAACCGGCGAGCGTGGCGGCGAGTTTGGGCGCTGCATCGACCTTCGATGCCAGCACGGGCGCGGGCGCCACGCGTATCGACCGCATGGATGCAAATACCGGATCGGAAAAGTCATTGATCCGGAAGCTCAATATCAGGCTCGCGGTAACGAGCACGAACGCGGCGAGCGCAAGCGCGACCCACAGCGGCACGAATTGCAGCAAGCGCTTGCGTTCACGCGGAGCCGGCTGCCAATGCGGCGACAACGCACGCTCGACGGGCGCACGCTGCGCGCGAATCATTTGTTCGAGGCGTTCGCGGATCACGTCGAGTTGCGTCTTGCCGCCTTCGATCAGGCGATATCGTCCGTCGAAACCGAGTGCGAGCATCACGTAGATCAGTTCGAGCAGATCGACATCGATAGCCGGTGTTTGTGCAAGACGTTGCAGGATCACGAACAAACGTTCGCCGCCCGATGCTTCGTTGTGGAACGTCACGAGCAGACTGCGGCGGCCCCATACGCCCGCGCCCCACGGTGTGGCGGCAATCGATTCATCGATAAACGTGCACAGGCAATAGCGCGCCGGACCGAGTTGCGCGTCGGGCACGCCGAACGCGCGGCCATTGGTTTCGAATGTGCGCACCATCTGGATCAGCTGCGTACGCAATGCTTCGAGGTCCGGGTGGCTCGTCAGGCGGCGCAACGGCAACGCGAGTTCGAGCAACGGGTTCGCGGCGCGCAACAGCGGGTTGCGGCCGGCGAGCGTGGCATCGAGCGGCGCCAACGCAGGCGCCGCTGCTGCGGATTTCAGCGTGGCCGGGCGTTCGCGCTTGAGGCCGGGCGTGGGCATCATGATCGTGCGCGCGGCGTCGAGGAAACCCGAATCGTCGACGGCCGGATCTGTTTCGTTAGTCATTGCAGTGTCCTTGTTTCATCGGCGGATGGCCCAGCATTCCATGGTCAAGCCGGGGAATTCGCCGGCCACATGCAACGCCATGCCGGCCGATGCATTGAGCGCTTGCCAGCCATCGTTCTTGTCATCGAGTTCGAAATAGGTAAAACCCGCATGGAACGGAAGCTGGCGCGGCGCGACCGGCAATGCACGCAAGCCGATGCCCGGCAACTGCAGGTTGACGAGATCGCGGATCTTCTCGACTGCGCCGATCTTTACCTGACTGCCGAATGCGGACAGCAGCGTTTCAGTCGATACCTGTGCTCGCACCGCGAGCACGAAGGTCGCATTCGCGAACAGCGAGCGGTCCGCAACCAGCGCCACGCGCAGGCCGTATTTGCGTTCCTCGAGCGGTATCGATACAACGCCTGGATCGGCTACCCGGCTCAAGGCAAGACGCAACGCTTCGATCACCGGCGTGAACGTTTCCTTCAACCGGTCATGCCGATACACTGGGAACACAGGCGGCCGGCGGTCGCGCTGACTGAAGGTCGCAAGCTCGCCCGCAAGCTGCACGGTGGCCTGAAACAGCGCCTCGGGATGCAATCCTGTCATCGATCCAAAATGCGCGACCAGCGGCTGCGCGCGGTTGACGATCTGCAGCAACAGGAAGTCGGAAATCTCCGCCATGCCCGCGGCTTCGGGTTGCGATAACCGCCCCGCTAGCGCCTCGCCACGTTGTTGCAGCAAGCCATGAAGCTCGGTTGAAAAACGCGCGAGCTTGCTCGCCACGGTGAAGTCGAGACACGGCGGGCAATACTCATCGTCGAGCACCACACGCGAATCGCTCAGGCGTTCCACCACGCGCGCGACGCCCACATAAGCATGCGCATTAGCAACATCGGGTTCGAGCGCAAGCTTCAATCGCAGCTTGCCGACTTGCAGCAAGGTGCTGACGGCATCGGGGTCGTTGCTGTCGTGAACATCGAATTCTTCCGCCCGATAACGCGCGAGATTGTCCGCGCGTTCTGGGCCGCCGGATTCAGTGGCGCCCGGCCGGCGCACCGGCAACGCGAGCACGACGAGCAGGTTCGCCGTGCCTTCGGGAATGTCGAGTGGCTCGGGCAGGTCGTCATCGGCGGGAAGGTTGAAAGGCGTGCCGTCGGGCAAGACACCGGCCGCCGAACGCAGCGCGAGTTTGCCGAGTTTCAGCAACGCTTCATCGATTTCCACCGATGTGAATCCCCAACCGTAAGCCCGCAAGCTTTCAACGCGCGCTTCGAGTTGTGTCTGTACGTACCGGTCGTGCTGCTGCAAATGCTGCGGCTGCAGGAACATGCCTTCCGACCAGATGACCTTGCTATTCCAGTACATGGCGTTATTCGCTTGGGGTTGAACGCGTGAGCGCGTCGAGCTGCGCCTGATACGCGCGGCTAAAGGGTTCTCCAAAGGTGCGCTGGAAGTCGTCGCCGGCATCGCGCGCAACGTGCTCCCATGTATCGACGAAACGCTGCCAGAGGCGTGCGCGGCGATTGCTTAGCAGTCCGTCGAGACCCTTCGCCGGTTCCACCGATTTGTCGATGGTCACGGGATCGATCCGCGACATTGCGTGTTCGAGCGCCGCGCGCATGCCTGCGACGACCGCAAGTTCGTGCGCCTGGATATCGTGGAAAGCTTCTTGCAGCGCGTCTTCGGGCGCGAGATAACCTGCGCCGCGCGCACCGAGCATTTGAGTGAGCGCCATGTCAACGTCGGGGAAAAACTTGAGCGGATTGTTGTCGCGCTCTTCGATCAACGTCATTGCAATGCGCGTCTCGCGCTTGGCCATCGAGCGGGAACGCAGTGCGGTCATGGTGCCTTGCGTCGCCACGCGCAACATGCCGCCGACCAGACGCGCGAGGTCGGGCGCGGGAATGTGGCGGACGGTGCTGGCGTCGATGCCGAGGCCTTCGAGAAGCGCAGCGAGCGTGGCGCTGTCGTTGCCATTGCGGTCGGCGATGGGCGCAGCGGGCTTCGGCTCAGGCAGCGGCGCATCGGGCTCCTGCATTTCCATCGGCGGGATAAACGGATCGAAGTCCTCGGGCAGGATTGCAGCCATTGGTTCATCCAACGGCGGCAATGCAGGGACCGAGGACATCGCGCGTTCCGGCGATACATGCTCGAAACCCTTGCTCGATCCCGATACCATGAATGAAGACGCATCCGGTCTGGCCGGACCAAAGCCGAGCGGACGTTCGGACGCACCCAGCGCATCGATCAGTTCCTGATTTGCGTTCACACCGAATCGCGCAGGTTCGCGCAGGAGCGGCGTAGCCGCGAGCGGATCGGGCATGAACGGTGTGTCTGCGCGGCTCTCTCTCGATGCCTCGTGCGGCGCATTCCAGTCGTCAGGAATCAGCGGCGCGACGGGTTTCACGTCCCAGTCCGGCTTTTCCGGCGAAGGCGCGGACGGCGCCGGCACATCCGGACGCGTCATCATGGTCATGTTCTGCATATCCTGCTCGATGGATACAACGAGCGAATACGGTCCGATGCGCAAACGGTTTTTATCGTGAAGTTGCGCCTCGCGCGAACCATCGAGAATCTGATCGTTCAGCACAGTCGGATTGCTGCCTGAATCGATCAACACGAACGACCCGTCGCGCCATTCAATACGTGCCTGCACGCGCGAGATTGCACGTTGCGTATCGGGCAGCACCACGGTGCACTCGGGCGCGCGGCCGAGCGTGCCGCCGGTTGCATCGAGTTCGATGTTCCGCGGCGTGCTCATGTCGCCACCGCTCAGCGTCAGCCCGAGTCTTGCTGTGTTGGCATCATTCAATGACATGCGATCTCCTTATTTGGCGACTTGGCGCGTGCCGTCGTCGGCGTCGCGCGGCGGTGTCGGCGGCGGTGGCGGCACACTCACCGGAACGGGTGGAATGCCGGGACCGATGGGTATTGGGAAGCTCGACATCTCGATGGTCTCCGGACCGATCAAGATGTACGAAGCGCCGGCACGCAACGCGATAGTCGCGGTCGCCTCGATCTCAACGGCCATACCCGCCTTGATCTGCACCACCATGCCGGCATTCAGCGAATACGCTTCGCCAACGAACTGGTTATGCGTGGTCATGGTCGCGGCCGTTACGCCGCCAAGCACGCTCGACTTGCTGCTGCCCATCACGGTGTCGTTCCGGGTGCCGTTCGTCTTCACAAATTCGCTGCCGCTCACGCTTAAATGACGATCGTGTTTTACGTTCATCAGCGCGTCGTGCTTGACCCATGTCTCGTGATCTCGCTCGGCGTGAAAGAACAGTTGTTCATCGCCCTTGCGGTCGTCGAGACGCACTTCGTTGTAACCGCTTCCGCCTTTAGTCGAGTTGCTCTTGAGCGTGGAAATGGCCGCGTTTGCAGGCAGCTCATACGGCGGCATGTTGGTCGAGTTGTAGACCGCGCCCGTTATTACCGGCCGATCCGGATCGCCCTCGATGAACTCCACGAGCACCTCTTGCCCGATGCGCGGAAGCTGCATGGAGCCCCAGCGTTTGTTGGCCCAGCTCTGCGATACACGCACCCAACAACGGTCGAATTTCTGCGCGCCCGATGATTGTGCAAGCTGCTCCCAATGAAACTGGACCTTCACGCGGCCGTATTGATCGGTGAGGATTTCATCGCCATCGGGACCCACGACCACAGCCGTTTGCGGGCCACCAACACGCGGCTCAGGCGTGGTGCGGGCAGTACGGAAAGTGTTATCGGCGCGAATGGCCTTGAAGCTGCAATCGAAGATCGGCAACGTGCTGTCACTCGTCGATACATATGCGTCGGAGACAATCTCCGCGCGCGTTTCCGTGATCAGATACTGACGATCCTGCTCGGTCGCCGGATGATCGCGCAAGCGAATCAGGCCGCCCGGAATGAGACCGCGCGATGTGCTGCGTGCATCGATGGAATCATTTTGGGTCTGATGGATTTCCACGTTCACGCGTGCAAGACGGTCGCCATCGGCGGCCTTGATGTGACCCGTCAAATGCTCCTGCATGACATAGCGCGCGGGATCGAAGGGCGCGGCGCGGGTCGCACGCGAGACGAGCCCGTGACTGTTACTCACCGATGCCTTCTCGAAGTCGTACTCGTTGACTTCATACCGGCCGGTCTGCAACGTTGCGCCCGATACCCACCGGTACACGCATTCCTCGTCCTGGTCAGGCCTGTCCCATGCTTGATATGGAATCGTCTCGTAGTGCGCAATGGGTCTATGTTCGCTGTTTGAATCGGCCAATACGAGCGTGTGTTTGCCGCCCGTATGCTCGAAAAAATAATGGATGCCTTCGCGTTCGAGCAAGCGGCTGACAAAGTCGAAATCGGTCTCGCGATACTGCACGCAATGTTCGAGCGCAGGATAATTTGCGCTGCAGGCGTTGCGAAAGTCGATGTCGAATGGTTCGAATACGGCGCTCACGATCTGCGGCACCGTTTTCTGATAAAAGAACCTTCTATGCGACGATTGCGTCAGCAGCCACAACCTAGGATGCACGATCGCTTCGTAACGTGCCATGCGGTTATGCGTGGTATCGCCGGGAACAATCAAGCGAAGCGTGGTGACAATTCCGTTGAACTGCCGCTCGCCGCTCACCGGATAATCGAGCGTCACGGAAAGGTTCTGGCCAAGCACATCGCCCGGGTCTATGTCATTACGCGGGCTCAGAAAAGCGAGCTGAAACTCGCTCATGCGACCGAGCGCTTCAGTTGTCGACATGCGCATGAACACGGCCGTGTCGCCGAGCGCGGCGCACTCCATGCGAACGTGGCGAGTGCTAGTCGAAGGCATAGGTGAACTCCTCTGCTTCAACGCCTACATGCACGCGAGCAAGCGTCTCTCCATCTATCACGCGAGACAGGAATTCCGTGCTGATACGCGGCAGGAGACTGTTCGTCAAGATCGCATCGATCATGCGGCCGCCGCTTTCAAGACGCGTGCAACGCACGGCGATCTGGGCTACGACGTTTTCATCGAAGGTGAAAGGCACTTGATGTGTACGCGTCACGCGCTCCGCAACGCGGCCCAGTTGCAGACGAATGATGGATCGCAGCATCGCGTCGCTCAGCGGGTAATACGGGATCGTGACCATTCGGCCGAGCAATGCCGGCGGGAACGTGTGCAGGAGTTCCGCGTGCAGTTGTTCTTCAATGGTTTCCATTGCCGGCATGTTCTGCGGATCGCGACACAGATGCGCGATGCACTCGGTTCCCGCATTCGTGGTCAGCAGGATTAGCGTGTTGCGAAAGTCGATGGATCGGCCTTCGCTATCTTCCATCCAGCCTTTGTCGAAGACCTGGAAAAAGAGCTCGTGCACGTCGGGATGCGCCTTCTCCACCTCGTCGAGCAGCACGACGCTATGCGGCCGGCGACGCACCGCTTCGGTCAGCACCCCGCCTTCGCCAAATCCAACATAACCGGGCGGCGCGCCCTTCAACAACGAGACCGTATGTGCTTCCTGATACTCGCTCATGTTGATGGTGATGAGGTTCTGCTCACCTCCATAAAGCAGCTCGGCGAGCGCAAGCGCGGTTTCCGTCTTGCCCACGCCCGAGGTTCCCGCGAGCATGAACACGCCGACCGGTTTGTCCGGATTGTCGAGTCCCGCACGCGACGTGCGAATGCGCCGCGCGATCATCTCGGTTGCGTGACCCTGACCAATGATCCGACGGTCCAGTAACTCACCCAGGCGCAGTACGTTATCGATATCGTTCTTCACCATCTTGAGAACCGGCACCCCGGTCCAGTCCTGGACCACGGCGGCGACCGCCTGACGATCCACGCTGGGCAGTATCAACGGCGCATCGCCCTGGTGGTCGGCGAGCAACGCCTGTTGCGTTCTGAGCGCGGCGAGATCGGCGCCCGGAGCACCATCGCGCAATTGCGCACGGCGCGCGAGAATGTCCTTCACGAGTTCGCGCTCGGTCTTCCACCGCGCGTCGAGCTGAGCGAGCCGTTGCGTTTCTTCTTCCAGCGCCATCAGTGCCACCTCATGACGCGCGGTTGTGTCTATACCGATGAGGCTTTCGCGCGCGATCACTTCCAGTTCGGTCGTCAACGCCGCAATGCGCTTTTGTGCGTCGTCCACTGCGGGTGGTGTCGCGTGCTGGCTTACCGCAACACGCGCGCAGGCGGTATCGAGGAGGCTGACGGACTTGTCGGGCAACTGGCGCGCCGGAATGTATCGATGCGACAAACGCACGGCGGCTTCAATGGCCTCGTCGAGAACCTGCACGCCGTGATGCTGTTCGAGCGCGCCTGCAATGCCACGCATCATGGTGATGGCGCGTGCTTCGTCGGGTTCGCGCACTTGGACGACCTGGAAGCGTCGCGTCAGCGCGGGATCTTTCTCGATGTAACGCCGATACTCCGACCACGTAGTCGCCGCAATCGTGCGGACCGTTCCGCGAGCAAGCGCGGGCTTCAGCAGGTTCGCAGCGTCGCCGGTTCCAGCCGTGCCGCCCGCGCCCACGAGCGTATGCGCTTCATCGATAAAAAGGATCACCGGACGTTGCGCCGACTGCACCTCTTCGAGCACTTGACGCAAACGCGTTTCGAACTCGCCCTTTACGCCGGCGCCGGCTTGAAGCAATGCAACGTCGAGCGTGCGCAGCGTGACGTCGCGAAGCATGGGCGGCACATCGCCAGCAACGATCCGCTGCGCGAGACCTTCGACCACGGCGGTCTTTCCCACGCCCGCTTCGCCCGTCAACAGCGGGTTGTTCTGGCGACGGCGCATGAGGATATCGATAACCTGACGAATCTCTTCGTCGCGTCCAACGATCGCATCGAGCTTGCCCGAGCGCGCTTGTTCCGTCAGGTCGACTGTGAAGCGTTGCAACGCATCCTGGTTGGTTACAGGCGCAGTAGCAACCGCCGGCGTTGCATTGGAGGGCTGCACATTCTCCGGCGAATCCGCGAGCAAAAGATCGAAGTCGTCCACGAGGTCATCGAGATTCACGCGATCGAATTCGCGCGAGATCCCGCGCAGCGCGTTGCGCAAGGACGGCGTCTTCAATGCGCCGACAATCAAATGCGCACTTCTCACTTTCGATGCATTAAACAACAACGACGCATACACCCAGCCGCGCTCGACCGCTTCTTCCAGTTGCGAAGAAATGTCCGTGATCGACGTGGACCCGCGCGGCAATCGATCCAGCGCTTCAGTCAGATCGCGAGCCAGCGCCGATGGCTCCACGCCAAAATGCTTGATGATCCGATGCAGATCCGAGTCGGTCGAATTGAGCACTTGATGCAGCCAGTGCGTCAGCTCGACATACGGATTGCCGCGCAAACGACAGAACGTCGTGGCACTTTCCATCGCGCGATAGCTGAGTGTGTCGAGTTTGCCGAACATCACGGCGCGGCTGATTTCTGCCATGGTTAATCCTGTGCGAGAGTCTTGACGCGGCCGTCGGGGCCGAGCGGTTTGAGTAGGAGTTGCGTTGCATCGGACGATGCAGGACGCGCTAATAACCACGTCGTGTAGCCGAGTCGTTGTTTCGATCCGAGCGCGAGACGCGGCACGTCGGTGCGCCGCAATTGCAGATTCAGGTCCCATTCGAGCGGATCGCGCACGTAGTTGCGGATCCAGTCGGCGAGACGCGCGAGGCTCGCACCGCCAGGCAGGAAGCGCTGATAGTCGACCATCGAAAGCGGACCGAGGACAACGCGAAACTTGTGCTGCCGGTCCCACGCGCGAGCGCCGAGCATGGTTCCAATACCGAGGCGACCGCTTTCATCGGCGGCACCGAGACGGCTCAGCGAACGCGCCGGCAAGTCGATCCAATGACCGACGTTTTGCTTCAATTCGACCGGTACGTTAAAGAAACGCATCAACACCAGACGCAAACCCGCGGCATGACGAGTCGGACCGCTGAGCACGCCGGCGAAGTGAAGCTTCGCGAAATCCGGAATGCTGTCGCGATTGCGCAGCGCCGGTTCGCCGAGTCCGAACGTGCTGCCTACATACGCGGAAAAACGATCACCGTTGTTGCGGTCCAGGCTGACTGTGGGCTGCGCCACCGACCATGATCGATAAAACAGCGATGTCATACGGTGATGGAACACATCGAGAAAGCGCGCGAAGGTCGGATCGTTTGCATTGCGCGTTCTATCGCGAATATATTCGGTCAAGTGCGTCGGCATCGGACCATTCGGCCCGAGTAAGCCGAAGAAATTCACGGTGAGTTTCGGCGCCTTTTCACCGTCGCCGTTCACGCTGAAATTGCGCAGCGTGGTCGGGAAGAAAATGAGGTCGGGTTCCTGACCGAAGCGCACGGCGTCGTCGCGCGGACGAAGCGATGAACCCACGCGCGGCAAGCCCGGATAGGCGCATTCGAGCAAGCGCACGGCCTGGAAAAAGTCGAAGCTCTTTGCGCCGTCAGAGAGGCGATCGAGGATCGTCACAGCGTTTTGCATGATCCGCTCCCCGGCGCCCAGCGCATGATTTCGCCACGCGTCGTGCTCGTGACAACGGTCTCCGTGAACGAGTTCAGCGACACGTATTGCGTAAAGAAGCGCGCGAGCACCGCGCCGAATAGAAACGCGCTTGCACCCTCGAAGCCGGTTTCATCGATAAGCAGGTTGATCTCGAGGCCCCGCCCAAACACGATTGGTCCACGCGATGGCAAACGTCGCGTGACCGCGTGGGTATTGATAGAACGAAGGCCATCGATCTGAAGCGCCGCCGCGCCGTCGCCAGCGGGCGCGTAGAGGCCGAGCAGATCACGCATGGCCTGCGCGCCTTGGCCGTCATCGCTATCCACAAGCGACGCATAATTCAGCGACAAATGACTCAGCAAGCGCCAGGCAACCGGACCCTCCGCGTACGACGGCAACGGCCTGCTCGGACCGCCAATGCAACGCGCGCTGAGCACGGGCACTTCCAGATCGACGGTGAAATCGGTCGCTGAATCGCCGAGCGGCATGGTCAGCGTCAGGTCGCGATTCGTGCACAGCACGTTTAATCCAAGCTGATGAAGTTCGCCCGGATATGGCGCGTCGGTTGTATCGACTAAAGCGATGAACGTCTCGCTGCCGAGGTAATTCGAGCGCATGCCGCGTTCGTTTTGGCGCGATGAAGGCAGGCGTTTCTCGCGGCGTATTTGATAAAACGCACCATCGCCCGAGTCGGGAACACCCATGTCGCGCGCGCGATAAAACGGCTGGAACGGCAACTCGGCGCCGCCGCCCGCGCGATATCCGGTCACGCCCTGGATCTGATAGACCTCGAAGTCCATCGGCCGCGTGCGATCCACCACCACGTGATGCTCGAACTGTTCGCCGGTTACAGCAATGCGGTCGGTGCGCCGAGGAAACAGGTTGATACACGGTGTGCAGTGAAGCGCAAAGTGAGATCCATCGACAAGTTGTTCGAGCGTCTGATCCGCTCGCGAGAGCAAGATGATCAAATCGATTTCGTCGCGGTCGCAACGGGCCATGCTTGGTTTGAGTCCATCGATGGAAACGAACATGAAGCGCTGAGAAAACGCGAAATACTCTTGCAGCAAGCGATATCCGGGAAACGACTGACCGCTCACTGGAAGCAAGGCTTCGTCGTCGGAGAAGCCGATCGGTCGGATAGACGAAGCCGGCAACAGCTTGCCTTCAACGACTACACCAAGCGTCGAGCCGAGCAACAACTCATATAAACGCGCTGGCAAACCCTCTCCGCCGCGCAAATAAAGCGGCAGATTATCGAGCGAAATATCGCTGAATTTTTTGTTGTTCAGCGCGCGCAAGCGCAGGCGCAATCCCGCTTTCACGCCGCGCGGCAAAGCAACGTCCACACCCGCGAGGGAGCCTGTATGCGTGAACAAACGCGCTTCCAACAATTCGATGGGCCACATCGTCATTGCATGCGCCGTGCGGAATTCACAACGCGTGGAACTTTCACCGTCCAGCCTTCCATGCAAGGCCGTTCCGCGGGGAACCTGCACGCCATCGGCGAGCGACGGATGTGTCATGTCGGGCTGCACTTCCACGATCGTCATTGCCGGCGTGGGCGCAAGATAATGCGGGTAGACCAGCTCTGCGAGATGCTGCGTGAAGCGTGGAAACTCGGCGTCGATCTTCATCTGCACGCGCGCCGAGAGAAAGCTAAAACCTTCCAGCAAGCGCTCAACGTACGGATCGGCGCATTCGAAACTTTCAAGCCCGAGTCGTCCCGCGACCTTCGGGAATTCCTTCGCGAATTCCCCGCCCATCTCGCGGACGTGCTGAAGCTCCTGGCTGTAATACTCGATCAGTTTTGGATTCATGGTCGGGGTTCGGGTCGGTGACAACGGGGATTTTTAATTCGCGCCGGGTTGTTCGGACACGTTGACTTTCCCTGCTTCGAGGTCGAGTTCGGTCCGCAGATAAAGACGTTCGGGAACGGGATGCGCATGCAGATCCCCTTCCACGATGAACGCAATCGCGTTGTGCTGACCGGTCGTTACGCCGGACTGCACCGCGCGCACGCGCAACGTGCCGGGAATGATTCGCGGCTCGAACGCGCGGATGGTATCGGCCATCAGACGTTCGATCTGCACGATGTCCACATTCGACGCGCTCTTGCCGGCAAGATCGGAGAAGCCGAAATTCAGCACCGAGTTCGCGACATGCGGAAAATGCCCGATCTCCTGCGCTGCGGATATTCCCTGCGCATTCAAAAGCCAGCCGAGATCGCGCATCACGCTTTGTCGCAGCGCACGCGCCGAACTCGCACGTTGCTCCCGCACTTCGCGGGTGGCATCGCGATCATGATCGGTCAGGCGTTCGAGCAGCGAAGGCTGGATGCGTCCCGCGTTGCGCGCGATCGTCGGCGGCTTTGTCACGATCACGCTTCCGCGTTAGCAGGAATATTCCACTTGCTTTCGACCACGCCACCCAGCGCCGAGCCGGATGTCGGATCCTGCTGCTGATAACTCACGTGAAATTTTTCGAAGTTGAGCGTCACCGTTTCGGTGAAACGATCCTCGCCGTCCGAACCACCCGTCGAATAATTCGTCACCAGTACTTTTTCCAGTTCGATGATGTAGTACTCGAGCGGCTTCGTTCCGCCAGCCTTGCGCACCGTCAGCTTGCCGGTCGGATAATGCTTGCCGGTCGTGCATGCCGTGACGATGGAAGGCGTAGAACGGTCGGTGTATTTGGTGACCGACAGATCCTGGACCGCAACCTTGCCGCCGCCGCCGCCCGTGCCCAGATGCATCGTCCCGGACTGGCTCATGCCCCAGCTCCACGAGAGGATGTCGATCTCATCCTTATGCACCGAATCCAGCGATTCGCCCTTGACGGTACCGAGATCCAAGAAAATATCGACTGCCATGATTTGGGTTCCTAAATAGGTTATTGCGATTGAACAAACGTTCGGGTCGAGCCCGGGACTAAATAAAGCTACGCGGCCTTGGCTGTCGGCAACTTCGAGACAAGGCGCAATGAAACGGTAAGACCTTCGAGTTGATAATGCGGACGCAAGAAGAACTTCGAGGTGTAGTAGCCCGGATTACCTTCCACTTCTTCCACGACCACCTCGGCAGCGGCAAGCGGACGGCGCGCCTTGGTCAACTCCGACGAGTTCTCGGGATCGCCATCCACGTACTGAAGAATCCAGTCCTGCAGCCATCGCTGCATATCGTCCTTCTCCTTGAAACTGCCGACCTTGTCGCGTGCGATGCATTTCAAGTAGTGCGCAAAGCGGCTGCAAGCAAACAGATATGGCAAGCGCGCTGCGAGGTTCGCGTTAGCGGTTGCATCCGGATCTTCGTATTCGACCGGCTTGTTCAAAGATTGCGCACCAATGAACGCGGCAAAGTCCGAGTTCTTCTTGTGCACGAGCGGCATGAAACCGTTCTTGGCAAGTTCAGCTTCACGACGATCGCTGATTGCGATTTCGGTCGGGCACTTCATGTCGACACCGCCGTCATCGGTCGGGAATGCATGAACCGGCAGATTCTCGACCGCGCCACCCGACTCAATGCCGCGAATCCGCGAGCACCATCCGTAGGTCTTGAACGAACGATTGATATTCACAGCCATTGCGTAGGCTGCATTTGCCCAAGCGTATTTTGATGCATCCGCGCCGACCGTATCTTCCTCGAAGTCGAACTCTTCGACCGGGCTCGTCTTTGCGCCATAAGGCGTGCGAGCGAGGAACCGCGGCATGGCCAGGCCGATATAACGTGAATCTTCGGAGTCGCGCAGCGAGCGCCATGCGGCGTGCTCCGGCGTCTGGAATATCTTGGTCAGGTCGCGCGGGTTGGCGAGCTCCTGCCATGAGTCCATCAACATCACCGCCGGGTCGGCACCCGCGATAAACGGTGCATGCGCCGCCGCCGATATCTTGCCCATCTGCGTGAGGAAATCGACGTCGGGGCCGCTGTTGTCGAAGTAATAATCTGCCACTAGCGCACCATAAGGCTCGCCACCAAACTGCCCGTACTCTTCTTCATAGAGCTTCTTAAAGAGCGGACTCTGATCCCACGCCACGCCCTTGTATTTGCGCAACGAACGATGCAAGTCGTTCTTCGATATGTTCAGCACGCGCAGCTTGAGCGTCTCGTCGCTTTCGGTGTTCGTCACCAGATAATGCAGACCGCGCCACGCGCTTTCGAGTTGCTGAAACTGCTCGGTATGCAGGATCACGTTCACTTGCGCGCTGAGCTTTTCATCGATCTTCGCAATCAGCGATTCGATAGTCGCAAGCGCGTCGTCTGATACGAGATGCGTGTCTTGCAGCACTTGTTCCGCGAGCGTGCGGACCGCGGTTTCCACTGCTTCCTTGGCTTTATCCGTGCGCGGCTTGAACGCCTTTTGCAAGAGGCGCCCAAAGTCGCCGGACGCGTCCGCCTCGGTTGTCTGCGTCTCTTGTGGGTTGATCGTCTGTTGTTGCATGTTGTCGCTGGCATCTGCCATGATCGGTCCTCGTGGCTTACTGATTGATTGAGATCCAGGCGCGCGAGATTACTCTTGCGGCTTGGGCGCAGACGCTAGCGCACTGAGAAGTGCCGGGTCTTCCAGCAGCTTGCTGACCAGCTTTTCCGCGTCGGTCTTGCCGTCCATGTAGGTCAGCAGGTTCTGCAACTGGCTGCGTGCCTCGAGCAATTTCGCAAGCGGCTCGACCTTGCGGGCAATCGCCGCCGGCGAGAAGTCGTCCATGCTTTCGAAGGTCATATCCACACCCATCTTGCCGTTGCCCGTCAGCGTGTTTTCGACCTGCATGGCAACGCGCGGCTTCATGGAACGAAGGCGTTCGTCGAAGTTGTCGATGTCGATTTCGAGGAACTTTCGATCCGCCACCGGCTGCAGCGATTCTTCAGGAGTCCCTGACAAATCCGATAAAACACCCATTACAAAAGGCAAATTGACCTTCTTCTCCGAGCCGTAGATCTCGACGTCGTATTCAATTTGCACGCGCGGCGCACGGTTGCGTGCAATGAATTTTTGACTGCTTTCCTTAGCCATCTTCCTGTTCTCCAGTGAATGAATCGAACGAGCTATTCGGGTGCCGACATGCCGGCTGTTCCAACTACGCTGGTCAGTTGAGCCAGCCCTTCGGGTGCAAGGTCCTTCAGTAAATCGACGAACGATTTGTCGACGAGTCCTCGTGCGCGGTGCAACAGCAGCGGCACGGGACTGGAGGGTTCGTGGCGCGCGTAGTAGTCGCAAAGCCGGTCGATCGTGGCGATCACGTCGGCGCGTGTGGCGAGCTGGTTTGCCGACGCCGCCGAGGTGCCTGTTACGGGCGTTGCTTGAGACGGATCGACTGCATCAGGGTCGGACGACTTACCGATACCCAGCTTCGTCAAGCACTCTCCAAGCAGTGCCTCGCCTCGCCTAAGCGGTGTTTTCAATGCAACCAGGTCCAGCGCTTGCGCCACGCCGACGTGTTCCGCCAGTACGGTTTCAATCCGCTCCGCATGCTTCAGTGCGGCGCTGAACGCGGCTTTGAGCGATACAGCGCGATCGATTGCGGCCGCGGTCGCCGCTTCGATTTCCGCAAGGCTCATGACCGCGCGCGCAGCGGGCGGCATCATGTCGCCAGTCGCGTAGAACCACTCACGCAACGTGACCGGCAACGTTTGCGACGGAAGCTGCGGCAACAACGGGGTATCGAGAAGCTCCCCAAGCACGCCGGTTGCATCTACGAACGCCGCGAGCGCATTGATACGTGCGGTTGAATCGTTGCCATCGCTGGCATCGAGTTGCGGGTGTACATCGTCCCAATGACGTTCCAGGAGACCGCTTGCAAGCGCGAGTCCATCAGCGAGGCCCAGCATGCCAACGATCGCGAGCCGCGCACGCGACAAGAACGCGACGACTCTCAAGTCGCGGCTACGCGACATCAGTTCCATGCATAACGCATTCGCCGCAGTCCAGTCGGCGGGCACGGCTGCAACAACGGTCTTGCCATATTCCGCTTCCGGCTTTCCGTTGACTGCGTCCTCCAGCAGCCGGAACGATGTGTCGTATTCAAGATCCACGCCGCACGCAGAGTCCGCCGAGATGTCTTCGAGCCAGGCAGTCCATTCGATGTGCGTGATGAATTCAGGTGTCATGTCGGTGCTTCAGAACGGATCGGTTAGGTAACTTGTTAAAGCGCTGATTGATGCGCCTCTTACCTAACAAAACATCTTGAAGCGCGGTTTATTCCGTATTGTTTTGGCGCGTATTCGATTGAAGATGTTTCCGAATGAAACAAGGGTTTCCTGCGAGAAGGGAAGCAGGTATTTAGTACTTTGGCACGTGGTGACAAAACCATCGGATAACTAAACGATCAGGACTTAAAAAAAGCGCGCCGTATCCAGGGCGCGCTTTCTTATCCTTCGCTTAGCTCATTGAGACGCCGCTGGCGCATCGGCATCGAACTCAGCCTGAATCGCGACATGCACGTCGTCGCCCACTGCGGGATACCATGTCGATAAACCAAATTGAGCGCGGCTGAAATGACTATCGGCGGAAAAACCGATTGTCTCCTTTTTTGTCAGCGGATCTTTCGCGTGCCCGTTGAACGTAACCGCAAGCGTCACCGGACGTGTCGTGCCGCGTATGGTCAGGTCCCCGGTCAACTCGCCCTTTTGATCGCCCGTGCGTTTGAACTGCGTGCTGACAAAACGAATGGTCGGGTACGTGTCCACGTTCAGCACGTCGGTTCCCTTGATCATCTTGTTGAGGATCGGGACGTTGGTGTCGAGACTGTTTGCATCGATAGTCGCCTCAACCGTGCTTTGGTCCATGCCACCCGCGTTCCAGTTCAGTTGTGCATCGACTTTATCGAAGCGCATGACAAAGCGCGAATACTTGAAGTGGTCTACGTCGAAGCTGACATTCCAGTGGTGTTCGTCGAGCTTATAGCGCCCGGCCGGAACGCTGGCTTCATTCGGCGATACAGAATGCGTGACCACGCTTATTGCAGTGCAAGCGGACAGCGAGACCAATCCCGCCACGACCAGTCCGGCCCGAAAGGTGCGCAGGTTCGATAAAAATCTGGATTGCATCATGGCTGTCCTTGCACGCTACTTGTAGAAGACGTAGTTCGCGAGATAGGGAGAACTGCCCGTCTGGTGTTCCGATGTACACGCAGCCGCCGGCATCAGGCCGCCAACGGTATTGATCCGCTGGACATATCGAATGCTGGACAGCGTACCGTTTGCGCCGGCGCTATGCGTTTCGAGTAATAGCTGCGGAATACTTTCAGTCGTGACGCTGGGCGTTTGCGCCAGCACGTGACCGACTATACGACTGCCATCATCTGCTTGCCACGACGGTCCGGCCGCGTGCCTGATCACGGCTTGCCCACTGGGATCGTAGAGCGTTGCGAGTGGACTCTGGAATATCCACGCAAGATGATGTTGCGCATCGTACTCGCAGGAATAGACCTGCACGCCTGAAGCCGTCGTCGACATAACCTGTTCCGCTTGTTGTGGTTCAATTGACGAAGCGTCAAACACGGCCGAACACGTGGTCATTGCTGAAAGAAACAGCACGGCTGCAGGCATGGAACGATCGAACAAAATGGACATGGAATCCCCGTTTGATAGTGGTTTCTCCTGGCTGCTTGTGACACAACACTCCATGCCCCGGGTCTATTCCATCGATAAATAAAACGCTTAGCCGCCGTCAAGTCTTCGTAAGGAACTTAGCGGCGGCTAGGCGCCAATCATTAAACGAATGGAACGCCAAGCTTATTCCCTTGGCGCTCAACCCTCCCGGAAAATGAAGCTATAGGCGTTAAGCGCCGGCACGCCGCCAAGATGCGCGTAAAGCACCTTCGATCCCGACGGAAATTCGCCCCGCTTGACCCGGTCGATCATCCCGTGCATGGACTTGCCTTCGTAGACTGGATCGGTCAGGACGCCTTCCAGCTTTGCGCAGAGCCGGATTGCATCGAGCGTACCCTCATTCGGCAGACCATATTCGGGGCCACCGTAACGCTCGTCCAGAACGATATCCTTTGCCGTGATGTCCCGCCCTAGCTCGACCTTCTCCGCTGTTTGCCGCGCTATCCGGTGGATCTGCTCGCGAGTCTTTTCCGGTTTGGCCGATGCATCGATGCCGATCACGCGATCCGCGCGGCCATCGGCGGCAAAACCGACGACCATGCCCGCTTGCGTGCTGCCCGTCACCGAGCACACCACGATGTAATCGAACTTGAAGCCCAGCTCCGCTTCCTGCTGCCGCACTTCCTCTGCAAAGCCCACGAATCCAAGGCCGCCGAGCGGATGGTCCGAGCAGCCCGCCGGAATGGCGTAAGGTTTGCCGCCAGCCTGCCTGACGCTTTCGAGCGCGTCCTCCCAACTCTTGCGAAAGCCGATATCGAAACCGTCCGCCGCGAGCCGCACATCGGCGCCCATGATTCGCGACATCTGGATATTTCCGACACGGTCATACACCGCGTCCGAATAGTTGACCCAGTTCTCCTGCACCAGCACGCATTTCATGCCCAGATGCGCGGCGACGGCGGCAACCTGGCGCGTCTGGTTCGACTGAATTCCGCCGATGGACACCAGCGTATCGCAACCTTGCGCGATTGCTTCGGGGATCAGATATTCGAGCTTGCGAGTTTTATTGCCGCCAAATGCCAGGCCGCTATTGCAGTCCTCACGCTTGGCATACAACTCGACTTTGCCGCCAAGATGTTCCGACAAACGCTTGAGCGGCTGGATCGGCGTAGGGCCGAAGGTTAGTGCATGCCGCGGAAATTTCTTCAGGTTCATGTCTCGCTCCGATGATCAGCCAAGTCGTCGCAACCATTTGCGTCGATACGAACATGGTAGAAAAATTCCTGGCAATCAGTGTTGCAAAGAAAAATGCTTTATCTTTATTAGCGCGGTTTAATCGGGCTATATGCTTAATTAACGTGTGGATAAACGACAATGAACGCAACAAAAGTTCGTGCCAGTTTAAGGAGCGCTGCCAAGAAGCCCGACTTGTCAGGCAATGAGATTGATCGCGTCGACCGCGCAATCCTTCGGCAGTTGCAACGCGATGCCTCCATCTCCAATGTCGCGCTTGCCGCGAAGGTGAATCTAAGCGCGCCGGCCTGCTTGCGTCGAGTGGAACGGTTAAAGCAGGCGGGGTTTATTAGCGGAATTGTCGCGTTGCTGGCGCCTAAGAAATTGAACGCTGGAATGCTGGTGATGATTGGGGTGGTGCTGGATCGATCGACGCCCGAGTCCTTCGCGGCTTTCGAAAAAGCCGCGCAAAAAGTGTCCGGCTGCATGGAATGCCACGTTGTGACGGGTGAGTTCGATTACTTCATGCTGATCCGCACACGCGACAGCGAGAGCTTCAACAAGCTCCATGCCGAGCAATTGCTTTATTTGCCGGGCGTGCGGCAAGTGCGCAGTTTCATGGTGCTCAAGGAGATTTTATCTACGACGAGTTTTCCCGTATAAACTCCATGATCATATTAAAATGCCGCCAATACTCAACCGCATCAGGGACTCTTACGCATGACATCGGACACGACCAACACCGACACCAACAACACGCAATTCGATAACGCCTCGATCATCAAGCGCGCGAACATCTACTTCGATGGAAAATGCGTTTCGCATACGGTCCTTCTCAGCGACGGAACCCGCAAGACGCTCGGCGTTATCTTTCCTGCGTCGCTGACATTTTCGACACAAGCGGCAGAAAAAATCGATGTCAACGCGGGCCGCTGTCGCGTGCGAAACCCCGGCGAAGAACAATGGCGCGAGTACGGCCCCGGTGAATCGATCTCGGTGCCGGCGAATACGAGTTTCGATATCGAAGTGGTTGAGACGCTGGATTACGTCTGCCATTATTTCTGATTCGTGTTGAGCGCGACCAGATGTCAGTCGGCCGGTCGCGCCCAGTCGTCACGTGAAGAGACGAGCTTTGCTGTTGGTCTCGATACCGCGCCTTGCGTCGTTGAAACCGTTTTACGGGGCTGAGGATCGGCCGTTTGTCGAGGCGTACTGCGTACCGTTGGCTGTTGCGTGACCGCTTGCGATCCCTTGCCAATAAGCGTCATCGAACTATCCCTCACCTCGATGCGAACCGGATCGCCCTGTTTCCACTGCTTGCGTGGCAACACGATCCGCCATGTTTCACGCTGACTGTCTTCTCTAAAGAACGCAACGATCGCAACGAACTGCGCGTCGTCATTCATCGGCTCGCTGATGCTGGCATTCGCGTTAGGTCTAAGCACGACATCCGTTGCGCTCAACAGATCGGGCTTCAAGGCATCCAGATCATTGCTTTCCAACCGCGCGTAGTCGAGTTGCTCGAACGCCTGTGGCGTCTTCAATTGATATACGCGAACCACCGTCGATAACGATTGTCCCGCGCCGCTTGTGTTGATCGACGACCGGCTCACGAGGTCGAGGTTCATGGTCTTGATCTGAGTTGTGAATGCCCATTTCGCTGCGTCCACGGTGCCGGTTTTCACCGATTGCGCCACGCCGCAAGCGCCTAAAGCCAATGTAGTGCAGACCGCGGCGAAAAGGACTGCGCGGTGCATCGTTCTATTAATCATATGCGTCGTTCCGTTGTATTGCTCTGACCGGTCCACGTGCCAAGCTGCACGCGCGTGATTGCGCCCGTTTTGAAAGGGCGCTCGACTTGCTGAAATTGACTTGTGTACCCAAGACGAACCTGCGCTGAAGCAATATCCGCACGTGGCATCAGCTCCGGCAAGACGTGCATTTCCAGTTGTGCATTCGCCTCGTATCCAAGATAAAAGCGCAGCAGCGCCATGATCTCGCTATGGAGTTGGCGACCCGGCGTAAGGCCCAACACCGACTCGCGTGTTGCAGGCGTGATGACCACGCGCACGCAGTTGCCGCGGTCGTAAAATCCGCGTCCGAGTACGCAGTTTTCGCCTAAAGCCGTCGGTTCGAAGTCGTTGAGTTGAATCCAGACAGGATGGAATTCGGTAACGGCGATGTTTGCATCGGGCACGGCATGTTGCAGCACGCCCGCAAGCCCTTCTGCGGTACGCGTGCGCTGGCTCGCCAAGCCCAGCATTGAAAGCAGCTTGCGCGTGCCGACCGTCTGCTCAATTTCTGAATGCCCGATTCCCAATCCCACGAGGCTGACGAGGCAGCGCGAGACATCGTCCGTGCCGCCTTTTTTAAAGCCAGCGGGAAATCGATACTTCCGCCATGCTCTGTAAAACTGCGTTGCGATCCGATGATGAAACATGTCGAGGAACGCCGACAGCGGCTCGGCGCCGTCGCGGTTCTGCGCGATTTCATCGATGAAATACGATGGCATGCGCGCGTCCACACCATAAAGCCCGAGGAACGTCGTGCGCACGGATGCGGGTTTCGATGCATCGTCGTAGTCGTATTCAACTGCATCGATCTCCTTGCCCGGAAAGCCCAGGCGTCGACGCGAACGAAAGCGCACCAGATCGTTCGATGGCGAATCCGTGGTGCCAAGCGGTGCTTCCTCGGGCGCGGCGAGTTCGAGTAACTCGCAAAATCGCATGAAGTTCATCTGCGTGGCGTTTTGCAGCAACGCAGGTAACAGCGCGGGTGACAACGCAGATACCAAGGCAGAAAGCGGCGCGTTCAAAACGGCGCTCCTTCGCCTTTGCAATCGGCGAACGTGATGCGGCGCCCCGTTGGCAACGAGACGATCACGAGTCGCGTGTACAGGTTCACGGTTGCGTAGAGCGCGAGAAAACGATTGAGCATTTCGCCGAACAACGCGAGGTCGCCGTCGCCGGCGAACTTGTCGCTTTGCAGCGTGACTTCAATTTCCACGCCGCGCAGCAAACCGCCTTTGACGAGCTTTTGCAGCGGCCGATGTTTCACATCGGTGATCGCTTCAATGCGACGGCGATTCAGTTCGCCATCGGTCCAGTCGTAGAGCGCGAGCGAGCCGCGCAGGATCTCGGCATCGAGTAACGAGAGATAGTTCGGCGCGAGATGCGAGAGCACGCGCCAATGAAAACGGTCGCCCGTTGGCGGATAAACCGGCAACGTGGGCGCCGTCAGATTCCTCACCGATGTCACGTTCGTAAAACCACTGCTCGTGCGATGGATGCTGGCCTCCCTCAAGCCCTTGCGCGGCAGCATGCCGTTCGTGCCCGTCACCGAAAGCGACAGCGTCTCGTCCTGCAACGCAGTCTCGCTTTCCCACGCGTGACCGCCCAGCACCACCCATGTGTCGAAGCGTCCGGACGGCCCGCGTCGCGAGCGAGTATGAAAATAACGCTCGGGCATTTCATGGCGCAACATGCCGCCCCTATGTCGAAACGATGCAAACGGCGCGTACTCGAAACGCGAGCCGTTCGAGGTTTCGAAGCCGACGACTTCGTCGACCGAATACGCTTCGACAAAATCTCCGCTCTGCTTGACCGCGTGCACCCGATACTCGGTTTCGAAGTGCGAGACGATAAGCGGATCGGCCTGAATCTTGAAGAGATTAATGATCGGCGTGCAAAAGAGCCGCACGTTGTCGGCGGTGAAACGCATGTCGTCGGGATACGGCTGCGCGAGAACGATCTCGACATCGAAATACGGCGCGCTCTGGGGAATCAATTGCATGTCGAGGCCCACGAGATCCACGAACATGAACTTCTCGGGGAACGTGAAATATTCGAGCAGCAGTTGATAGCCGCCGAATGCGTTATCGGCTTTCGGCCACAGACGTTCGTCCGTTCTAAAACCTGCAGGTTCGATGTGCAAGCCGTGCATGCTTTGGGGCAAGCCCGGGCGGTCGACCGGATACCCAGGCACGCGAACGTGCACGGCGAGCGGCGCAGCGGTGAGCGCCGTGTAAAGCGCGAGCGCAACAGGCCGGTCTGCGTTGAGATATACGCGCAACCGTGGAACCTGCATTTGCGCGCGCGGAATCTGCGGCTGCAATTCCAGGCGAAGCTTGATCACCGAGCGGCCGTCCTCGCGCGCGTAGCTATTCGCTTCGATCAGCTTGAGCGGATACAAATCGACGGGTTGCGTCGTGCGGTAAACGCACTCCACGCGCTGCTCGCCGACAGCAATCGGATCGGCGAGCACTTCGAGGCCGGCCGCGAGCACCTCATGACTTTGCAACGATCCATGCGTGGGCGTAACTTCGAGTATCGAAAGCGATGGAATCATCCGAAGATAATGCGGCCACAACATACTGACGAGGCCTTCGGTGAGCTCGGGTAACTCGTCGTCGAGCTTCTGGCGCAAGCGGCCAACGAGGAACGCGAAGCCTTCGAACAAGCGTTCAACGTGTGGATCGCGTTCGCCTACGCGATCGATATTGAGCATGCGCGCACGCTCGGGAAACGCTTGCGCGAATTCCTTGCCCGCGTCGCGCAGGTAGCGCATTTCGGCTTCGTAGTAGCGCAAGACTTCGTTGTCTTTGGAGGGGTGTACGGCTTTAGTCACGATGTCTTGTTCGCTGAATCCAGTGCGACGGCGCGCGCGGCATCGATTGCCGTCAGTTCGCCAATGAGCGTCTCAATGCGTTGTGCAAGCGTCGCCTTGTCGGCGTCCTTGCGGTTCATGCGCACCTTGAGCAAGCGCATCAAATGTTGCTTGGCTTCGAAGGCGAGCGACGGTTCCCATGCGGGCAGCTTGAAGCGATGCGTGGAGGTATCGAGCGTGGTGAGCAGATGCATCGCCGTGTCCGGACGATCTGCGCGCTCGGCAATGCGCGCCATCACCATCTGCCGCACAAAACGGTCGCGTTCGCCGTCTTGCGCGGGGAGACTTTGCAGCCAGTGGAATGCGGTATCGAGTCCTTGTTGCGTGGCGAGTTCCAGCGCCTTGGATTCCGTTTCAACCCAGTCGATGTTCGCCGATTGTGCGGCAACCGTGCTCGACGTTTCGTTGCGAGTCGAGTCACGCGCGCTTGCATGCCGCGCGATCCATTCGAGCGTGGTGTCGTTGGCGAAAGGCGTGCCATCGGAGAAAGAAAGCAGGTGAAAACCCGGAAGACGTTCGAGCATCAAAGCGCAATCGGTTGCGGCTACATCGCGCACCGGCACATAGTCGCCACCCGCCTGCTCCTGGGCGACGAACGCGTAATACTGAAGGTCGAGCCAGAAATGATTCGCACCTTCGGCGAAGGCGAGTTCTACCTTGTCGAGCAGTTCGAGCCACTGTTTTTGTGCGAGGACACGCTTGAGCTGGACGCGAAGTTCCGCGCGCGGCGGCACGAGCCGCGTGCGGCTATCCGGATCGCACGGCGGAACTTCGGTCAGCGTGTCCCATCGGATGCAGCGCATCAAACGGTACGCCGCAAAATAACCTTGCGGCTGCTCGCGCAGGAACAACGCCATCTCGCGCGCACGATCGAGTAAATCGCGGCTCGACGAAACGTTGCTTGGCGCATGCACGGACGCAACCGCTTTGCCCGGATTGACCGGTGCCGACGCCATCAGCGCGGGATGATCGGTTGCCTTGGGCGACTCCACGCGGCCTTCGAATCGCCGATACAACGCGCTCAGTTGTGGACGTGCGTTCTCAGGCCATTTCGCGGTGTCCTCGGTGATCAATGCAACGGCGGAAAGCGCGCGTTCGAGCACGTCGCCGGTCAACCCTTGCACACGATCGAGCCGGTCGGCGAACGTCGATCCCGCGAGCCATTCGAGCGCGGCTTTGCGCGTTTCCACCCGCGCAGGCAATAGGTCCGTGCCGAAACGATCGATCATGGCCGAGAGCAACTCGAAGCCCGCTGCAACGCCTTCCGCGCCATCGCGGCGCATGCGGCCGTAGAGGTAATAGACCGCGACGCGTACGTCCTTGGCCGTGTGCTTGAGCAAACGTTCGGCGGTATCGACGATAAGCGTGTCATCGATATCCGAGAGCTTTGCGACCTGCTCCTTGATAGCGAGAAAACCGTCGTCGTAGCCCGGGTCTTCGCCCACTTGCGCGGCGAGTGTGGCGACATCGCCTGGATGCAACTCGACGATCGGTTGAAGCCACGCGTCCCACTTTGCTTGTGCGGATCGTGCGAGGTCGGATGGCGCGCGCGTGCCGAACAGCGCGTTAAGGAGCTTGGAGAAGTTGATCATGTCATGTACTCGTTTTACGTTTGGTCCGGCAACGGCGTGACGGCGTGTTTCGCCGCTTCTACGGCGGCTTTTGGCAATGGCGGTGGGTTCGGGCTTCGGTCCGTGTTCGTTGTGCGCGGCTTATCGATGAACATGCGATTCGGCAGCACAAAACCTTTTAGCGCGAGCAGTTCGAGCGGACCTTTGCCAACGTCCGTGCGCATCAAATAGCTCAGCGGATAACTCACGTTCGCGGGCGGCGCCGTAAGCGGTTGTTGCGTGATGAGGCTGTCGAGCGCCGGGATTTGTTGTGGTGCTGTTGCTGTGAGGTCGCGGGTCGCGCTGGTCCAGTCGTCTGCGTTGCGTGCGCTCGAGTGCGAAGGTGCTTTCGCGATGACTGAAGTTGTTGGCATCGCAACTACTTGTACACTTCGCCGCGTATCCGGTGCTGCCTGCCAGGTCAGCTGAAACGTGGCGCTATCGATAGGTTCAACCTTCGCACGTTCGAGCATGCGCACAAGCGCCCAGCGTCCGCCGAACTCGAAGTTCTTGCTCGTTCCCGCCGTCTCGGTTTGCCATTGCAATCGCGTACCCGCCACTTGCGGATCGTTCGATGGCCACATCAACCCGTGCCACGTTTCACGCTGGTTGTAGTAGTGAAGCTTTTGCGTGTCGATGGTGAGCAGCGTGTCCGTGATGCCGGGTGTCGGCACGNGGCCACATCAACCCGTGCCACGTTTCACGCTGGTTGTAGTAGTGAAGCTTTTGCGTGTCGATGGTGAGCAGCGTGTCCGTGATGCCGGGTGTCGGCACAGGCTTGAAATCGAACCGATATTGCGGCTCACCTTGCGCCATCAAGTGGCCCGCAATGCGCTGCAGCGTGTTCACCGCTTTGATGAACGATGGATCGAATTGCAGCGCGCCGCCTCGCGTGTTCACCTCTACCCATTGATCGCCCTGCAACTCCAGGACGCCTGCAAGCTGCGTGTTCAGGAACGTCGAAATCATTCCGCCTTGTGGTCGCAGGAACCGCGCGAGCTCGGGAATCGATGCATCGTTATCGGTGTTATCAAACGGATAGCGCCCCGCGAACGACTTGTTCCAGGTCGCGACGATGGTCTGGCGCCAAGCATCGTTCAGACTCGCCTGCGCGGGTTGCAGAACGATTTGCGTGGCCTGCGCGACGGGCCG
>NZ_LMPF01000025.1 GCF_001424345.1 Burkholderia sp. Leaf177 | reverse complement strand
ACTGGCAGTCTGTCTCCTTCGCGGCGCAGCACTCGGGTTACATCAACCTGAGCGATGCTCGCGTTTATAAATTGTCCGATGCTGATTTTCCTTGGTTCACAGGTTGGACAAAGGTCAGTGAAGGTGCTGGTGCATTGTCCGACGACGGGTTGTGCGATTCGAAAGTCATCCTTGATCTGCTTCAGGAAGCGAATGGCGGTGATGTGCCTAAAGCAGGCGCGAGTCTGGATCGCCTGGCTTTGTACCTACGCGATCGCGAAGAAGTACGGCAGAAGTTGCGCGGCCTGATTTGTGAGGCGCCGACTGAATGGGATAGAAGCACTAACCACAAGCGCTTTGATCGACTGACGCAGGCAGGCGAGCACTACGAGGGCAACCCGGAAGGGCTGGACGAGTTTCTTCGTTCGTCGAGAAGTTTCAGTTCTGGGATACACCGGGACTGCCAACGAAGGTCTGGCATTTTCATCCGTTGAGATTTCTAGAACAGTTCAAGTCGTGCAGATGGCTCAGTAAGCGTGAGCTCGCGCGAGCGACGAAACGAAGCATTCGAAACCAGAAAGGTCGGATGGAAGATAGTCTTACATGGCAAGAAGTCATACACCGGATTAGCGAAGAGAGTTCGACGCGACCGAGGGATATCGCGGTGAACTTGAACCGCATGATGCAAAAGTACGGAATAGTCACTTCCCTACGTCAGGCCCATCTCTTCGGACAGATCGCCGCCGAGACAGGCAGATGGCGAACGATGGTAGAAGGCGGGAACGATGAATATTTTAGAAAATATGAACCGCTGACAGATCAGGGAGTGAAGCTGGGGAATTTCGAACGGGGAGATGGAAAACGTTATAAGGGTAGAGGGTTAATCCAATTGACTGGACGAGACTCCTATACCAAATACGGCAATTTTCGAGGTTGTAATTTTATAGGCGATGACAACGCTGCGCTTTTGCAAGTCGATGGTTACGCCACATGTGATGCTTCCGGTTATTACTGGCCGAGCAAACAAAAATATACATTTGATAAAAACAAAAAGCTATTGCCTAGTGGAGAGTTGGGAATTAATTACTGGGCGGACATTGGGTCATCTATGCAAAACGCTGCGGAAGTGACAAAAAGGATAAACCCTGCATTGAATCACTTTTATGTTCGCTGGCAGTGCTTCAATCACGCGATGTACGTCTTGGGCGACGCCGCCGATATCCTTGCCGACTTCGATACGATTGAGGAGAATAACTGAATGAAACGCACTAAGCTAAGCCAGATTTTTCAATTTTCAATATTATTTGCTATATGTCTGTTGATGTTTCCAGAATTACTGGCGGCAAAAGAAAAGATGTATAGAAGTAAAGGCTGCCCGGTTATTTTCACTGTGCCAAACAGTATGAGTTTACATGACGTTGATGGATGGACTGAACCGGCTCAACATACAGCGTGCAGAATCTCTTTGATCTGGAAAAACGTCACTAAGTCGCCGGTACCGGAAAAGTCGTTCGATGATGTTAGGCTTTTATCCGACATAGTACTGGACGTCAAAAATGTGCCATTGAAAGATCGTTTCGACGGTCTGCATTTTTCTTCGTTGCCGGACCGGGTTATATATAAAGGGCCGGAATTATCTGCCGACGCGAGATCGATGGGTTATAAACTTATGCGTACTAGACCGATCGAGCATTTCCCGGTCAAAAATGGCGAAATGTATGTCGGGATACAAGATTTTATTGAGGTCGATGGGCCGAAAATGCAGCGACGGCAATCAGTTTCATACGTTTTCCTGATTGGAAACGGCACACATTCTATTGATGTGCAAGCAACGTTCGATAAAAATCGAAAATCCGATGCCGAGAAAATCAATTCTTTGTTGAAGTTACTTCGTTCGTCGAGCTTTCAGTCTGAAGCTGCGGAATAGCATTTAATACCTCGCATCCATAATAAAACTAGCATTTAATTTGATCGATGATAGATTGGGAGAAATAGTGCGCAATTTTGCTTACAACTTGTCTTGGGGGCAATTGCAAACTGTAAATTTCTTTTCGAGGTGTCTGCTTTTGACAGCTTCAAAAAGTTACACGTATAACGGATAAACTTCATACAGGGTACGCTTTAAGTAGGAAATAAAAATGAAAAAATCACACAATCATATGTATAAAGTACTTTATGAGGCAAGAGTTTTGAGCGATATCTGGAGCACAGTCGCTGATGGTGTTGCTGGTATTTTTTGATATTTTGCGCCTTGCACTTGCACCTCAACTTTACTTAAATCAATATCCCCTACATGCCGCAAAAAATGATTTCGGGTAACAATGGACGGCTACTTTCGGTCGAGCTACCCAAAATTAACCGCCGACCTTCGTGTCATATGCTTTTTTCTTTACGTCCAACTTATTCGATCACAGATGGTTCAATACAAAAAATGGCTGATAAATTCGTAATCCAGAGATCTTCAATGGTGATCTATACATATGCGTTATGGAGGTGTGATCCTTTTTCCCGCTTCGGAATATTAAAAACCGCGAGTGGTGGCATTTTGGAATCGCATCAAACAAAGTGAGTGCGATTCTCAATTAATACGACGTTAAAAGCTTCGAAGGTAAGTGGGTCGAGACTAAAAAGGCTAGTGTATCCGTGGGTGATTAAATGACCAAGAAAAGTATATTGTTTATTCCGGCGATAGCCTGCAAGATTTGTTTCGCATCTGCTAATGAATCTTTATTTTCTTCCTGCGATGGTGAAATTTCTGTTTTTACCAGCGGGTTTGAGCAGGCGATTATAGTTTCGAAAAAAGAAAAACGATCGTTTGAGGTCGGACATTCCGTTGACGGCGGTGCAATAAACGAAGCAAAGTCGTTAACAATAATTTATGGAACACCCAAGGTAATCGATGCACAATACCCGCAAACAAATATTATTTCTATTTTCGAGAACATCAAACAACCTAAATTAAGATCGCGCATAACGGTGGGTGGAGGTATCTACGACGCGTCATTCAGTCGAGATGGAAAGTTCGGAGTGGTTAATTATAAGTATGGAACACTGTTGATTGATTTGAAAACTTACAAGAGCCATTTAGCAAAATCTGCCGTGCCTGAGAGTTATCAGTGTTCGGATATACGCTGATGATTGCCATCATGCGAGCTAGAATTGGATGAAACGATAGCTGTAAAATAGTTTAAAACGGCAAAAGGAGATGATGGATAATTTATGAAAATCGATTATTGATATCTAATTTTATCGAGACTCCGAAGTTCGGACCCCCGCATCGACGCGCGTTGCCGTTGAGTAAAATTCAGCTAAAAATTGCTTGTTCGATATTTCGGAAAGCAATCACTTATACGGTTATGTTTGAGGATACTGCCAAACGCTGGCATTATTGCCGGCATACTAAAAACGATCTGATGCTAATGATCGCAGCCGTTGCTCTTGCGTTTCGCGGTCGCTCGAATCGATATCTTCAAGTGATTTTCGATCGGTTAATACTGATGTCGAGGAATATAAGGTTGTATTGAGAGATGGTTTAAACGTGTCAAAGATTAACTTTGGCTATGAACTGAACGGGGAGGCAGTAGACTAAGTTAGATCAGTATGATTTATGCGGGGTACCAAAAGGTCAACTGGACATTCCGCATATAATGACCGTTTCCGGATATAAAGTTTTGAAACGACCTCTAGTATTACAAAATGAAGGTCTTGGAGGGAGCATGCTTTCGTCATTGTCTAGTAAAGATAATAGATTCATAGTAGGAGCACCCAATGTTTATAATACGTTGGGTTCAAAAATGCCAAATTTAGCTAAATTATGCATCGTTATCATTATTTTGGCCTTTCCAATTTGCTCTGCCGGTCGCGGGTTGACCAATTGGGCTTTGTTTCACTCCGATAATATATCCTTTTTCTATCCGGCTTCTATTTACGAGGTTCCTCGAATTGAAGGTCGAAGGTCGGTTGATGGCATAAACATGTTCGGTGTCGTCGACGTTAAGAAAAAATATGCCGATTTCGTTGATTATATAACGGTTTGTAACGACGGAATAACGAATTGCGCATCACATGAGGAATTTGACAAGCCCTATTGGATAGAGGAAGCGTCAGGCCGTCTTGTGCTATTTAATCCGACGGAAAAGCTGTTTTCCTTTGTGACGAGATTCGGTTCTGGTTATGAGGCCTTCCCTATATGTGCATGGATTGATAATCGCGGCGTTTCGTCTCAGTATGGCGGTCAGTGCTACGTAGCGGTAGTTTCCAACGGCAAAAAAACGATTTCATTAAATGGTGTTGTTGGACCCAACGTCGGCATTTCTCGGTTAAAAAAAGCATATAAACCACAGCTCGACTTGTATCAAAGAATCATTCGGTCTGCGGAATAATTGATTACAACATATCGATCCTCTTAAGATGTTGAAAACTACAATTGATCCTGTTTCGTACAGATCATGGTCAAAGTAATGAAATACATCGCGATGAAAATTTGTTGATCTATATCAGTGGAAAAAGAGTGAACGATTACTTTCGATTTTGTTCGTTGTACCGGCGAGCATCCGTTCGCCTCATGCAAATTTTTGTCGTTCGAACCGTATAGTACTTTCAGCAGTATATGGCTGCAGTGCGAATTTTTTACAGCGACGGCGTTAAGTATGAAGATTGTTTCACTGGTCAAGGATTCTAAATGATTAGCAAGGCGAAGTTGGCGACCGTACTTTTGGCATTTTTTTCGATATTTGCATCCTGGGTAAAAGCCTCAACTTTAGTTGAATTCGACACACCCTACTTATTTGCGGAGTTGGTTGCAGGAAAAGTCAACGGATACTACGGATCGAGCTTGCCAGAAGTCGACGGACGACCTTCCACATCATGTGAGTTTTTCTTCACGTCTGACTTTGTAAATCCTGCTAACCCGAATCGAAATTCTATTAAAACTTACTACACGGACAGTACGTTCAATAAGCGAGCTCGGGATGACGTGTTGACCGCCGAACTTCTTGTTTCGGGCGAACGTTGGACTTTACAGATGGATCAGGTACCGTACGGTTGTTTAAGTCCAGCAGGGGAGGTTTTTTGAAAGGCTCTGCAATTTCAAACGATGTCAAAAATAGGGTTGCATTTATTGGAATTTTTGTGGTTAATAAAGAAACCTATTTCTTTGATAATAAAGAAAACCGTTTTTTTAAACAAAAAGCCTTTTTGGTGCCAGGGAATACCGTCATTGCATTTAAGAAAAGCGGCGATTTCTATTTTGTCAGGTATTTAAATACACTAACGTCTGTGGTGACTCAGGGCTGGGTGCCCATCGATAGCACTAGTAATCCATTTCCCCAGTAGTTAATTCGATGTCCATCGGTGCGCGGGAGTCGGTTTCTTGATGAGACGTCAAGAATTTCGTTCATCGAGGATCTAATGTTGGTGCATGCCCAAGGGATCTAACATACTTGCGTGAAAACCGGAATCCCTACGCTCGCTTGGTCGGATTGGTGACCCAAAGTGACGTATGAAAATCACGTACCATCAATTGATGATTTTTTACATTGATGCAGTGGCAACACATTAGACTGTTGAATCCTTACGTTGGCTATTGCTTGCAACCGCTATTCAGTAATCCACAATCACCATCAAACCTCGAAACTACAGAGAGATAAAATTGATAGATCTAATTTGCTTAGGTGACGACACGGATCACGGCGGTAAAGTAATCAGTGCGTCATCCACAATGTTTTACGAAGGGCGCGCCGTCGCCCGAAAAGGCGATGAGGTTTCCTGCCCAAAGCACGACATCAATCCGAACTTGATTATCGATGGCGATGAATCAATGACGGATGACGGTGTGCCAATTGCCCGTCACGGTTATCGCGCGATGTGCGGCTGCCGGCTGATATCCCGGCTCGTTTGAAGATCAGCATGCCTGTCGAGCTACCCGCTAGCGCACCAAAAGTGCGAGCACCATCGCCTCCTAACATTATCTTTTGGCTTGGCGCGCTCGTTGTTGCAGTGCTGGCAAGTGCCGCCTGGACGCTACTGACGTGGCCAAAGCAAGACTCGACCATGTCGATGTGGTTCTGGTCCCGACTGCTTGTGTTTCCAATCGTCGGATGGTGCGCCGTATTCGGCTTGCGACTTTTCTATCACGACGAGGAAATGACCAGGCTCGCGGCCGAGGCAAACACGAACGAGAGCGACCGAGCAAAGGCGATCGAATTTGCTCAGGAGCCACTCGCGGTAATGGGTTTGTCCTATGTAACGGCGATGGAGGCGAGTGGCGAAGGTGTTGCATCGGCGATTGCGCAGAAGATACGGGTGCTGAAGGTAATGTCTCCGCGATCAGGGGCAAAAGCATTGCGGCATACATCGCTCTCGTTTAGTGAAGACCTGGGAATGCCGGACCGTTACCAGGCAGTCTTTGTCCAGTTGCTTGCGAGTCTCAAGGACCCTCTTGATGATTTCCCGATCGACGTTCCGTTTTCCGTACGCCTGCAATTGCCGAAAGACGCCGATCAGACGCGGATGGCGGGGATCTGGAAAGCCTGCTGGCTGAAATGCGGGTACACGGATGCTCCGGTTCAGTTGCTCGATTCAGAGTCGGGACTGATGGCGCTTGATTCATGGCTGGATATCGGCGGCGGCCCCACGCTCGAAAAGTTCACGCTGTTTGTCGCGGTGCAACTACATCACGAATCGCCGGAGAACAGCGCGGAGGCGGCGGCGGCGGTGTTGCTTGGATGGGCGCCGCTTGCGGAGCGACGGGGCCTGAAGCCAATAACGTTATTACATCGGCCTGTGGAGGCGCAGATGGCCGACCTCATGACGTCTTTACCCAAGTCGCTTAAGTGGGGCCGAGCGACTGCAACGCAGGTCAATCACGTGTGGCAGGCAGGTTTAGCCAGCGAAGACAAGTTCGCGTTCTTGAAGAAGTCCGGCGATATTGGATTGCAGGCATCACAGACTAAAGACTTTTCGGGAGTTCATGATATAGACCGGGCAATCGGAAATCCCGGCACTGCAGCCGGGTGGCTTTCCGTCGCGCTTGCGTGCGAGCACGCGTGGCGCACTACCGAAACGCAACTCGTGTTCGCACGAGAAAATTCACTTCGACTGGCCGTCGTGCAACCGCTTGCGAATGAGCATCAAATGGAACGTATTCAATGAAGGCGCCGAAGTTGTCGGGTTACTGGATCTTCGTTGGATCCGTCACCGTTGGAATGGCGACGCTCGCGTATTTCAAAGGTTCATCGATAGATCCGTCGCCCTTTACTCGCGTTGTCGGCGTCCTCCTGATTGGCGCGGTACTGCTTCTTCTGCAAGGATGGCTCAAAGCGGCATGGCTATATGTAGCCAGTCGTGCGCCTGGCCGCAACGTCGGCAAGCATGAACGTGACCCAGCCGCAAAGATAGGAGCCGCGAAGCCGCTCGAAATCGATATTTATGCACAGCGCGTACGGCGCCTCAAACTCACACTGCAACAGACATACGGATGGCGCTGGCGTAATCAGCAACCGTGGTTGCTTGTCACCGGTGATCAGGAGTCAGTGGATCGGCTTTCTCCCGGTTTGAGTACCTCAGGGTGGGCGATCACACCCGAGGCGATACTGTTATATGCGGGTGCTACCGGAAAGACCGACGAGAACTGGCTGAAACGCATCCGCAGTCTTCGCAGGCGAAGTCCAGTGAATGCCTCCGTTCAAATTATGCACATGAGCGATGCGTCGGTGCTGCCATCCATAGAAAACGAGCTTGCACTTAGTCTTTTTTCTCAAGCTCGCATTTTGGGCTGGGCTCCGCCGGCGTATTTGCTAAGCGTTGTTGATATTGACGGCGCGGCATTGCAGGGCGTGAAGATCGTCGCCAGTACATGGTCGAACAGGAAAGGCGCGGTCAATAACTTCGCCGTCGCATTAAGTGTGTTGTCGCGAAACCTTGCAAGCGCAGGTTGACGGTCTGGTTAAGGACGGTGGCAATCGCTATTACGCGCGGCTGTCGCAGCATATCGAGGCTTACGCCGGCGCAATTTCGAGTGTGGTTGCCAAGCTGAATGGCTCGCAGCAGGCTGCGATATCAGGCGTGTTCTTTGCACCCTCATTCATTGGTTCGCCAGTAGCAGCGGCCGACACATCCCAACCAACATGGCGGGCGATCGCCGCCCACAGCCGCACCGTGCCCGGCCGTCACGTGGGCTTTTCCATCTCCCGCATTGCCGCCTGGAGTGTCATTGCACTCGCGGCCATATGGATTGCCGGCACGCTGACATCGGTCGCCACGAACCGCGGCGCTATCAAGACCGCCGAAACAAGCATCGCAAAGCTATCAGCCCCAAACGACGCAACCCAGGCCGCCCTCAACCTCGACTCGCTACAACGGCAGATCGGGATTTTGGAAGCACGTCAACGCGATGGCGCTCCGTGGTACAGCCGTTTCGGCCTGAATCATGACGCTGCGCTATTGAACGCCGTATGGCCCTCCTACGAAGCCGCAAGCCGTCGCGTATTAATACAGTCCGTGAGTACGCAGCTCGAAGCCAACCTGCAACAACTCGGCTCTCTTACCGATCAGGAGCTGGCAAACGGTGGCGATGCACAAGTCAAGGCCGCCTATGCCACCCTTAAGTCATACCTGATGCTGTCTCAACCGCAGCACGCAGACGCAAGCTTCCTGATTCCGCAGCTTCTGGCAACGGAGCAACCTGCGCGTCCCGAATCGTCATCGATCACCGCAACCAATTGGCGCGATCTGACCAAGCGTCTCATCACATTCCACGCGAATCACCTTCGCCAGCGTCCATCGCTTGCAATCACGCCTGATGTCTCGTTGACCGCCACGGCTCGTCAAACGCTGGTAAGCGTGATGGGCCTGCAAAATTCGACGGACACCGTCTACCAGCAGATCCTCGATGAAACCCGCGTCAAATATCCGCCGGTAAGCTTGCAGACTCTACTAGGCGATACAAGCAGCCGCGGCCTCTTCGCAACCGGCGAAACCATGCCCGGCGTCTACACGCGTCAGGCGTGGGATGAGCGCATTGGCAAGGCTTTCGATGACGCCGACGAACAGCGCACGACCACTGGCGACTGGGTCCTATCCGATACACCTGCTGCGAACGCCGCGACATCAAAGACATCGCTCAAGGACCAATTGCGCCAGCGCTATTTCGCTGACTATGGCCGCGCGTGGCAGCAGTTGCTGAACAGCGTCCATTGGCAAGCGGATACATCGTTATCAGGAACTGTCGACCAACTGAACCTCTATGCCGATCCACAACGCTCGCCGCTCTCGGCGTTGTTCAAGGTTATCGTGTATCAGGCCGGCGCGGGCGCAGTGGGGCAATCGTTATCGGATTCGCTCGTCAGCAAGGCCCGGCATCTGGTAGGCGGTGACGATAAAGACAACGATCCGGACAACGCCGTTGTACAACCGGAAGCGCCACTCGCGTCGGCATTCGGCCCGTTGCTGCGGGTTGCGGGCAGCGATCTCGCAACGCACGGTCCAACAAAGCCCGGCGCACCTCAAACCACGGGCACATCCGATATCAGCCTTTCCCGCTATCTCGAACGTGTCACGGGCGTTCGCCTCAAGCTCCAGCAGATCATGATGAGCCCGGATCCCGACGCGATGTCGCGCACTGCGGCACAAGCAATTCTGCAAGGAAAGACATCGGATATTGGTGATAGCCGTGAATACGCAAGCCGCGTCGCCGCGAGCCTCGGCGAACAATGGTCGGGATTCGGCAATGCGGTATTCCAGCGGCCACTCGATCAAACCTGGGAAGTGGTCCTTCAACCAGCCGCGGCAAGTCTGAACGAAACATGGCGCACGGCGGTCGTCGCGGCGTGGGACAAGTCGTTCGGTGGTCGCTATCCTTTCGCGGACTCGGACAGCGACGCATCGTTGCCTGAAATGGCGCGGTTCCTGCGCGCAGATGGAGGCGTGATCTCGCAATTCGTATCGACGCAACTCGGCGGCATCATCGAGCGTCAGGGTGATCAGTGGGTCGTGTTGCAAGCCACTGGACGTAATTCGCTCAGAGTCGACCCCGAGTTCATGAGTGCGCTGAACCGGCTCACGCGTGTATCGAACGTATTGTTTCCAACCGGCGATGCCAATCTACGCTACGAACTTCGTGCTATCCCGACGCCGGGAATAACCGACGTAAAGATCACGCTGTCGGGCCGCGACTTGCATTACTTTAACCAGCGTGAGGAATGGATGCCATTCGTGTGGCCCGGCGATGCCCTGGAAAACGGTACGCGTATCGAATGGAAGACCGAGCAAGCCGGGCCGCGTGTAGCGTTCGACTACGCGGGCCGCTTTGGATTGATTCGCTTGCTGGAACGCGCAACGGTGTCACAGCAAGACGGCGCCCGTTACTTGTTACGCTGGCCTTTGGGCAAAGAGGCAATGGGTGTCGCGCCTGAAGCAACGCCGACTGAAACAGTCGAAACAGCCGTGCCGCAGCGGCGCTCGCTCGCCGCACCAAAGCCGCCGCAAATCCATGAGATTGACGACTGGACCGCTCGAACTGCAGCTAGTCCAGCTCCGACACAGGCAGACTGGAAGCTCGACCGGAGCAACGTAGCAAAGCCATCTCCTCAGCCGCTCGGACCCGCGAAACCTCGCTTCCTGCAGGTGCAATTGCGCAGCGAAGTAGGTGCAGGTCCGCTCGACGTCCTGAAGCTTCGGAACTTCGCGTTGCCGTCGCGGATATTTCTTCGCAGCGAGGTTACGAGTCGCACGAGCCATCCCGGACCTAATCCTCTGCCTTTGCCAGCGGCTGCACTGAATGCCGCGAAGCACGCCACAACCCCGCTTCCTCGCGGCGCCTTGCCGATCATTGACTAATCGTCGGCAATTAATTAAGGATCCCAAATGGATGACGCCGTCCTGCGCTATTACGAAGCGGAAATGCGCTACCTTGGTGAGGCCGCGAAGGAATTTGCCGATGCGCATCCGGATCGCGCCCGGATGCTCAATCTTGATCGCGTTGGTGACCGCGATCCGTATGTCGAGCGGCTGTTCGAAGGTTTCGCGTTCCTTACCGGGCGTTTGCGCCAGAAACTCGACGATGAACTGCCTGAGCTCACTGAAGGACTCGTCAGCCTTTTATGGCCGCACTATCTTCGGATGATCCCGTCGTTATCGATCCTCGAGATGACACCCGCGCCTGAAACATTGCAAAAAACGGAAGGTGTGCCCGCTGGTCTCGTAGTGCGTTCCGGCAAGGTCGGCGCAAGTGGCGTGCATTGTTTGTATCGCACGACGCAAGCCGTGACGCTGATGCCGATTCGGCTAACTGAAGCCGCGCCATTCGTGAGGCACGACGCGCGCTCCGTGATCCGGTTCAAGTTCGACATCGACCGCTCGGCGCGTCGCGACGCGCTTGATCTGTCGCGAATCCGGCTTTATCTGAATGCGGACCTTCCCGTTGCCTTCGCGCTGCATCTTGCATTGACACGACAGACGCAATCAATCGCATTGCGTGTCCCTGAAGTGCAGGACGGCGCTGCAATGCCTCTGCGCAGTGCACGTATTGAAACCGCAGGGTTTTCTGCCGAGGAGCGGTTGTGGCCGAAAGCGGACATCGCGTTTTCAGGCTATCAATTGCTACTGGAATATTTCACGTTCCGCGAGAAGTTTCTTTTCGTCGACTTGTGCGGACTGAGCGTGAGCGCCTTGCCGGCCGACGCGTGGAGTTTTGAAGTCGAGGCTCTGCTCAAGGAAAGCTATCCTGTTGATCTGCGTTTCACTGCAGCCAACGTCCGTTTGTTTTGCACGCCAATCATCAATCTTTTCGAACTCGATGCTGAACCCGTGCGCATCGATCATCATGAAACTGAGTATCGTGTGAAGCCTATGCATCATCATGGCGGCTTCGTTGAAACATATTCGGTGGAAGCCGTAGAGGCGTTCGATCACGATACCGCCGAGCGCTTCGAGTACGTTCCGTTCTCTACATTCCGGCATCGCGGCGGCATGCTTCGGCATGAGGCGCCCGAGCGTTACTTTCATACCCGTGTGCGACAAGGCGTGAAAGGTTTGTTCGATACATGGATCATCCTGGGCGGCCACGCGTGGGAGTCGATGCCGGACTTGCCCGAGGAGACGTTGTCTCTGCGCGTGACCGGCACGAACGGCATGCTGCCACGCAAGGGACTACGCGAAGCAAGTATCAACGAGCTGGTCGCGAGCGCGCCGAACGTCGGGCGGGTTCGCAATCTGACATCGCCTACGGTGCCGGTTTATCCGCCGGTGAACGATCGTTTCCAATGGCGCGTGTTGTCCCATCTGGCGCCCAATTTCCTCTCGTTGATGGACGCTGAAGTCCTGCGCGGCGCGCTGGCGCTGTACGACTGGACGAGTGACGAACTCAATCGGCGCCGGCTTGCGGGCATTCAGCATGTTTCGCAAAAATTGCTGCGGAAAGTGATCGGCGGAGGTATTGAGCGAGGCGTGCTGATCGAAGTGACAATCGACAGTCACGCGTTTGCTGGAACCGGCGACCTGTATCTTTTCGGCGAGCTGCTGCACCGGTTTTTCGCGTTGTATGCCGAGATCAATCTGTTCACGCAACTGGCAATCATCAGCCTGCCTTCGGGCAAACGCCTGGAGTGGGCGGCGAGCCATGCGGAGCGTTCTTCGCTATGACTACCGGCTATGCAATGACGCCGCTCGCACGGGCGATCCTCGCAAGATCCTCACGGATGAACTTCTTTCAGCTTTGCCAGTTGATGGAACGCCTGATGCCAGAAGGCGCGGGCCTTGGCGCAAGCGACACGCCGGTGGAGGAACCGGTCCGGTTCCGGCCGTACCCCAAAGTGGGTTTCCCCGGCACCGAGATGGCCGCTGTTGAATTCGACGATGAGCGGCCAGACCGGCCACCCGCGATCCGTACGACCTTCCTTGGCCTGTACGGTGTGGACGCGGTCATGCCTCCACATTTGATCGACGACATCGTGCTCAGGCGGGAAGGGCACGAGGAAGTCATGGCGTTTCTGGACATTTTCAATCATCGGCTGACGACGCTTTTTTATCGAGCGTGGAGGAAATATCGCTATCCCTCAGGATTCGAACGAACTGATGACAGCACGTCGCGCGCGTTGTTGTGCCTCGCAGGTTTCGGTCTAGGCGATAAAGCCGCCGCCGCGGGTTTGCCTGACACGCGTGTGCTTGGAATGCTGGGCCTGATGAGTCAACGGACACGAACTGTCGAAGGATTGGCCGGCGTGGTGGCGCTCGCTTTACCCGGCGCAGGCGTGAAGATTGAAGAGCGTTTTCCCGTGTGGGTGAAATTGGACGACCAACCGGGGCTGCGTTCAGGCGCAGGCGGTAATGCCGCGCAAGGTCTAGGTCGGGGTCATGTTCTGGGACGGCGCGTCATGAATCGCGGCGAGGCGGTGCGTCTCACATTGCAACCGGCTACGGCCGAGCAGGCGCACGAACTTCTTCCCGACGCGTCACTTCATCACGAGTTGATGAGCGTGTTGCGCGTGTATCTGGGCAACAAGACTGACGTCGTGGTGCGGATGGTGGTCTCTGCATCCGTAGTGCCGGAGCTCAAACTGGGTCCTGTAACTGCCGAAGCGCGCAGCAAGATTCACCAAGGGCGCCTTGCATGGACCGCGTTGCTGAAGCCTGCAACTGACCGCCTCATTACCATCCCCATCGGCCGATACCAGGCGATCCCGGCGACGCATGCCACGCGCGTTGCAGGGCTTGGTGACGCAGCACGAGAATTGGAGCTCGCATGAATGTAGTTGCCCTGGTCACAGCGGTCTTAACTAGCACGATGTTGTCCGCGTGCGGAGCCTGGCAAGGTGTTTCGGACACGTCCGTCGGCGCGTACAAGGCGGTGTTTCACAAGCAAGCGAAGGTGTTGAACGTCGATCTGAACGCGCGTGCATCGTTGAATCCCGACGAAGCCAACCGCCCCGTGTCGGTTGCTGTCCGCATATATCAGCTGAAAGATCGCAGATCGTTCGATAGCGCTTCTTACGACGACCTGCTGAAGAACGAGCGCGCTGTTTTGAGCAGCGACTTGCAAGATACTGCAAGCGCCGTCGTCAACCCCGGCAGTGCGGTGAGCCTGTCGCAACCCATGCTGCCGGATACCGGTTACATCGCGATCGCGGCGTTTTTCCGCAATCCAAAAAACGATAACGACTGGCGCCGGGTCATACCCAGGAAAGTGTTGTCGGCAACGGAGCCGTTGAAGTTCGATCTGGTGGAGCAGGAGTTGGTGAGCCGTCAATAGAAAACAGCCGTTCCCGGTTAAAGCGAGAACGGCTGTGTTGGTCAAACTACGCGAGATTCAAATCACGTACAAATCAACATATTCATTGACCGGCATTGCTTCTAGCGTTGCCTGATCCAGCGATGCCGCGATAATCGCCTCTTGCTGTTTCGCCGGGAAGCGCCGTGCGAGGTTGGTCCTGAACTTCTCGACCAGCAGCGGAATGCCGTCTTCGCGGCGGCGCTTGTGTCCGATCGGGTATTCGACAACCAACTCGTCGAACGTGCTGCCGTCGTTGAATTCCACCGTCAGCGCATTGGCGATCGAACGCTTCTCGGGATCGAAATAATCCTTCGTGAATTGCAGGTCCTCCACGCACTCGATCTTCGCGCGCAAGGTATCGATGCGCGGATCCTTCGCGATCGAATCTTCGTAATCGGAAGCCGTGAGACGACCGTAAATCAGCGGCACGGCGACCATGTACTGAATGCAGTGATCGCGATCGGCGGGGTTNTCGCGATCGAATCTTCGTAATCGGAAGCCGTGAGACGACCGTAAATCAGCGGCACGGCGACCATGTACTGAATGCAGTGATCGCGATCGGCGGGGTTATCGAGCGGACCTTTTTTATCGATGATCCGGATCGCCGCCTCGTGCGTTCGGATCGTGATCTTCTTGATGTCTTCAATTTTCTTGCCGCTTTCAGCAAGCTTGGCGTTCAACGTCATCGCCGCTTCCACCGCCGTTTGCGAGTGAAATTCAGCCGGAAACGAAATCTTGAACAGCACGTTTTCCATCACGTACGAACTGTACGGACGCTGGAACTTGAACTCGTTGCCCTTGAAGAGGACATCGTAAAAGCCCCACGTTTTAGCGGTCAGAACCGACGGATATCCCATCTCGCCCGTCTTCGCAATCAACGCAAGACGCACGGCGCGCGACGTGGCATCGCCTGCGGCCCACGATTTACGCGAACCCGTATTCGGCGCATGACGATACGTGCGCAGCGAATGACCATCGACGAAAGCCAGCGAAACCGCGTTGATCAGTTCATCGCGCGTGAGGCCGATCAGTTGCCCGACAACCGCCGTCGATGCCAGCTTCACCAGCAACACGTGATCGAGCCCGACCTTGTTGAACGAGTTTTCCAGCGCGATGCAACCTTGAATTTCGTGCGCCTTGATCATGCCGATCAAAACGTCTTTCATCGTCAGCGGCTTTTTGCCGGTGGCAATGGCGTTGCGCGACAACCAGTCGGCAGTCGCCAGAATCCCGCCGAGATTGTCGGACGGATGACCCCATTCGGCGGCAAGCCACGTGTCGTTGAAGTCGAGCCAGCGGATCATTGCGCCGATGTTGAACGCGGCCTGAACCGGATCGAGCTGGAACGATGTACCTGGAACCTTGGCGCCGTTGGGGACGATCGTGCCGGGCACGATGGGTCCCAACGCGGTATCGAGCGCCAGTTCGCTGTCGATCTGATAGTTGAGAACGTAGTCGACTATGTCGACCAGTACGCGATCCGGCTCGGGCCGGACGTTTGAAATATGGCTCATATAGTTAGGATGTCTCTGTAATTACTTGCGTTTGTTCAATGACTCGAACTTCAGATTTTCGGGCCCGGTGTAATTCGCGCTTGGCCGAATGATCTTGTTATCGATGCGTTGCTCGATGATGTGCGCACTCCACCCCGACGTGCGCGAGATCACGAAAAGCGGCGTGAACATGGCGGTGGGCACGCCCATCGCGTGATACGAAACCGCGCTGAACCAGTCCAGGTTCGGGAACATCTTCTTCGCGTCCCACATCGTCGTTTCAAGTCGCTCGGCGATGTCGAACATCTTCGTATCGCCAGCTTCCTTCGACAGCTTCTTCGCGATGTCCTTGATCACCTTGTTGCGCGGATCGGAGATCGTGTACACCGGATGACCGAAGCCAATAACCACTTCCTTTGCTTCCACGCGGCGACGGATATCGGCTTCGGCTTCGTCGGGCGTTTGATAGCGGCTTTGGACTTCGAACGCGACTTCATTCGCGCCGCCGTGCTTCGGGCCGCGCAACGCGCCGATACCGCCGGTGATCGCCGAATACATGTCCGATCCCGTGCCGGCGATCACGCGGCACGTGAACGTGGATGCGTTGAACTCGTGCTCGGCATACAAGATGAGCGATGCATGCATGGCATCGACCCAAGACTTCGATGGCGCGACGCCATGCAGCAAATGCAGGAAATGGCCGCCGATGGAATCGTCGTCGGTCTCGGTTTCGATGCGCCGGCCGTTATGCGAATAGTGGTACCAGTACAGCAGAATCGATCCAAGCGATGCCATCAGACGGTCGGCAATATCCTTCGCGCCCGGGATGTTGTGATCGTCTTTCTCGGGCAACAACGTGCCGAGCACGGAGACGCCGGTGCGCATGACGTCCATCGGATGCGCGGAAGCGGGAATCCATTCGAGCGCGGCTTTTAAATTTGCGGGCAAACCACGCAAGGCCTTAAGCTTCGTTTTATACGATTTCAATTCGGCCGCATTCGGCAACTTGCCGTGCACGAGCAGATACGCGATTTCCTCGAACTCCGAGGTTCCTGCAATATCCAGAATGTCATAGCCTCGATAATGCAGATCGTTGCCCGTTTTGCCGACGGTGCACAGCGCGGTATTTCCCGCGGTCACGCCAGATAGCGCGACGGATTTCTTCGGCTTGAACCCGCCTGTAGCAGGTGCTTCTTTCGTCAAGGTATCGCTCATTTGTTTCAGTCTCCTTATTAAACTTACGCAGGAACAAGACCTTACTTTGTCTGATTGAACAAGGCATCGAGCTTCTGCTCGAAATCGTGATATCCGATGCTCGTGTACAGTTCCTCGCGCGTCTGCATGGTGTCCAGCACGTTGGCTTGCGTGCCGTCGGTGCGAATCGCGCGATACACATTCTCCGCGGCCTTGTTCATCGCGCGGAAAGCGGACAGCGGATAGAGCACGATGGAAACATCCACGCTGCGCAGTTCCTCGACCGTGAAAAGCGGTGTCGATCCGAACTCGGTGATGTTCGCCAGGACCGGAACCTTCACGGCATCGACGAATTGTTTGTACATCTTCAGGTCGGTCATCGCTTCCGGAAAAATCATGTCCGCGCCGGCTTCCACGCACGCGCGCGCCCGGTCGATCGCCGCGTCCAGACCTTCCACTGCCAACGCGTCAGTGCGCGCCATGATGACGAAGTTCGCGTCGGTGCGAGCATCGACTGCAGCCCGCACGCGATCGGCCATTTCCTGCTGCGAGACGATCGCCTTGCCGGGCCGATGACCGCAGCGTTTCGCGCCCACCTGATCCTCGATATGCATCGCGCCCGCGCCGGCCTTGATCAGCGACTTGACCGTGCGCGCAATGTTGAATGCGCTCGGGCCGAAGCCGGTATCGACATCGACCATCAGCGGCAAATCGCAGACATCAGTGATGCGGCGGACATCGGTGAGGACGTCGTCGAGTGTCGAGATGCCGAGATCCGGCAAGCCCAACGATCCCGCCGATACACCACCGCCCGACAAGTAGATCGCCTTGAATCCGGCGTGCTGGGCAAGCAGTGCGTGATTGGCGTTGATTGCGCCGACGAGTTGCAGGGGCTTTTCGGCCGCGACCGCCGCGCGGAACTTCGCGCCGGCGCTGAGAGTTGCTGTTGAGCTCATTCGGGTCTCCGTTAGTTGATGCTTATAGGGCAAGTTGTTTGCCAGTGATTCAAGTTGTTGATTGGGAACAGATTAGTCTTTTTTGCCGTCGACTTTTAATTTCATAAATGAAACGACAGGTTTCAAAAGTGAATTAAACTGGAGGAATTTCCATCGGACCGAACATCATGAATCCGCCTCCACGCATCTGGGCCGTCGGCATAAGCAAGTTGCGGGATCTGTATCGCGACATGGCGGCGGAGTACGACGGGATCGCCGATCTGCGCATCGTGGCGCTCGGCTACGAGGACGCGGTGCATGAGATCGAAAACGCGGGCGATGCCCGGCCGGACGTGATAGTCGCGGCCGGATCGAACGGAACGTATCTGAAGGCGCGGATCGGCGTGCCGGTCGTGCTGATAAACCCGACCGGCTTCGATGTCATGCACGCCCTGGCTCGCGCGCGTCGTGAGGGCGAACGGGTCGGGCTCGTGATGCACGGCGAGACGCCGGCGGAAGTCACGCGCTTTTTCCGGGCGTTCGGCGCGGCTATCGAAACCGCTTCGTATCTGTCGGCGGAAGATGCGGAATCGTGCGTACTGGATCTCCGCGATCGCGGTGTGCGCGCCGTCGTCGGGCCGGGACTCGTGACGGAACTCGCGGAGAAGGCCGGCATGAAATCGGTGTTCCTGTACTCGCGCGCATCCGTTCAAGGCGCATTCGAAACGGCGCTCCAAGTGGCGCGTGCAACACTTGGAGAAACGCAGCGCCGCCGCCGGCTCGATCAGGTCCTGCAACATCTGCGCGATGGCGTGATCGCGCTTACCGCCGATGGCCGTATTGAAGCGCTCAGCGGCAAAATGGCCGAGATGCTGCGCCTCGCGCCATCGCAAGTGGTCGGAAAGCGCTTGCGCGATCTTGCGCCCGAGGTTGCGAGCGCCGTGCCGGACGAGCCCGGCGAGTCGCTCGAGACGGTGCGCGGCGCGAGTTATCTGGTGCACAGAAGTGCGTGGGGCGATGCGTCGGCGGCTTCGGGTTCTATCGTCACGTTTCAGGAATCGGTGGCGTTGCAGCGCATGGACCGATCGGTGCGGGCGCGGCAACGCTCGTCGATGCTCGTGGCGCGATACAAGATCGATGACCTCACCGGCAGCAGCCAGTCAATCGAGCAAGTCCGTCAACACGCGCGGCGTTATGCGCGCTCGGACGCGACCGTGCTGATTCGCGGCGAAAGCGGCACGGGCAAGGAGCTCGTGGCGCAAGGCATCCACGGCGAAAGCACGCGGCGCGAGTTTGCGTTCGTCGCGTTGAATTGCGGCGCGTTTCCGGAGACGCTGCTGGAGAGCGAATTGTTCGGCTACGAGGAAGGTGCGTTCACGGGTGCGCGGCGTGGCGGCAAGGCGGGGTTGATCGAATCCGCGCATCGCGGCACGCTTTTCCTCGATGAAATTGGCGAGATGCCCTTGCCATTGCAAAGCCGTTTGCTGCGCGTGCTTCAGGAGCGCGAAGTCGTGCGGCTCGGCTCCACTGAACCCTTGCAAGTCGATGTCCGCATTGTCGCGGCAACGCATCGCGCGTTGAGCGAACGCGTGAAGGCGGGCGAGTTTCGCGCGGATCTTTTTTATCGGCTGAACATCTTGAACCTGATGCTGCCGCCGCTGCGCGAGCGGCCGGCGGATATCGCAACGCTTGCAGCGCAATTGTTGTGGCGCACGGGACGTGTGGTTTCGTTCGATGCCGCGTTCAAGATTCTCGAGCCGGTCACGTCCATGCTCGCGAGTTACTCGTGGCCCGGAAACGTGCGCGAGTTGCAGAACGTGGTCGAACGAATTTCAGTGGAGCTGGACGACGCGGTTGCAAAACCGCCGAAGTTGACCGCCGCATTGATGCGCTCGATTGCGCCGGAACTCGAAGACGAAACAACGGCTTTGAATCAGACGTCGCTCAAGGCGCGCAGCCGCAAGGTGGAGGCGGACGAGATTCGCGCGATGCTGGATTCGTTCAACGGTGATCGCGATAAAACCGCGCATGCCTTGGGAATCAGCAAGACCACTTTATGGCGAAAACTGACGCCGCGCTGAACGGTGTTGCTTATCCGCGTTCCTGCACGCAGACCCACGGCGACACGACGACGGCCCACAATTCGGGATTGCGCTCGGCGAGATCGGCGGCGGTTTCGGCCGTCGTACGTTCCAGTAATCCCGACGACAACCACTCGGTGACCTGCTTTGTATCGTCGCTGGCGACAGCTTCAGCCACGCTGACCAGGTCGATATCGCGCGCCACTTTCAGCAACACGCCACGCGCGAAAAAACGCTGCAACTCGGACCATTCGATCTGAGCGGTTTCGGAGAAAAGCTTGAGGTAAAGCGGGCTGGGAGATTGATCGTCTTTCATGGCGGAATGCAGGCGGGTTCGAGCGTCCGACATCATAAACCATCGATGCCGGGCGCCGTTTTTCCCCGGGACGCGTCGCCTAGAGGTCGAAGAAGACCGTTTCCTTCGGACCTTGCAGATGAATATCGAACCGATAAATCGAATTCGCCGTGCCCGGCTCGCGCTTAGCCACCAGCGTGGATCGCCGTTCTGCGGGAACCAGCGCAAGCACGTCATCGCGTGCGTTGGCTTCGGGTTCATCGTCGAAATAAAGGCGCGTGTACGCGTGCAGGAGCATGCCGCGCATCAACACGATCACATCGATATGCGGCGCTGAATCGGCTCCTGTACTTCCTGGCTTGATCGTATCGACCACGTAGCGAAGCTCCGGGTCCGTGCCCGTGCCGACCCGCGCAAAGCCGCGAAACCCCGACTCGCGCGCTTCGGCCACCGAGCTCACGTAACGGCCGGTCGAATCGGCCTGAACCATCTCGATCACTGCGTCGCCGATGACCTTTTCGTCGCCGTCGAAAACCTGCCCGACGATGCTGATGTGCTGTCCCGCCGATTCCCGGTCCGCGATCGACGGCGTGAACAAGCTTTTCAGGTCGAAGTTGTACTGCTCGGGACACAGGCCATACGCGAAGTACGGTCCGACCGTTTGCGAAGGCGTTTGCTTATAGATCGTCATGTTCAAGCCTCCGTTGGGGTCTGGTTCGGGCCGCGCAGCACGATGTCGAATTCATAACCGAGCGCGTAGGCTTCCTCGGTCGTATCGATGGAAAACCGCGAGATCAGCCGGTTGCGCGCCTGTTCGGGCGTGCCCTGGAAGATGGGATCGAGTTCAAGCAGCGGGTCGCCGGGGAAGTACATTTGCGTGACGAGGCGCGAGCCGAAAAACTCGCCGAACAGCGAAAAATGGATATGGTTCGGGCGCCATGCGTTCGAATGGTTGCCCCACGGGTACGCGCCGGGTTTGATTGTCAGGAATCGATACCGCCCGTCTTTGTCCGTGATGCAGCGTCCGGCGCCGAGGAAATTCGGATCGAGCGGCGCGTCGTGCTGATCCGCCTTGTGCACGTAACGCCCGGCCGCATTTGCCTGCCAGATTTCGACCAGTGTGTTGCGCACCGGCCGTCCGCTTTCGTCCGTAACCCGTCCCGTGACGATGATCCGTTCACCCAGCGGCGCGCCGTTTTTGGCGGCGTTGCGGGTTAGGTCGTTATCGAGCTTGCCGAGATCTTCCGTGCCATAGACGGGCACACGACGGTCCTTTAGCTTCTCTTTGAGGGGAATCAGCGGCAATGAAGGGCTGCGTAATACCGACGACTTGTAGCCCGGATAAGAGTAAGGCGGGTGCGAATCCCAGTCGCGCGGCGTCAGGATCGAGGAGGGGGAATCCATTTTTTTGTCTCCGACTTTTAAAATGTGAATCAACACTTTATCGAAGCGATGAAGTTATGGAAAATGACGTTTTATGCATTCAGACATAACCTATCGTCATGGATAAACCATCCTCTTCTGGCGGAGCGCCAGCTACGCAAGCAAGCGGTGCGACGAGCGACCTTACAAGCGGGCTGACCAGCGGACGGATCAAGTTCCGGCACCTGCAGTGCTTTCTCGCCGTGACGCAGTTCGGTAGCGTGCAACGCGCGGCGGACAGCCTTTCGATCACGCAGCCGGCAGTATCGAAGACGATTGCGGAGCTTGAATCCATTCTCGGCGTGCGCTTGTTCGAGCGAGGCCGGCGCGGCGCCGAACCTACGCGGGAAGGACGCCTTTTTGCGCCCCATGCCGCGGCTTGCGTGGGCGCGCTGCGCGAGGGCGTGGATGAGTTGTCGCGCCATGGCGTCGAGCATCCGGGGACGGTTTCACTGAGCGTTCTGCCAACGGTCGCGCCCGCTTTGTTGCCGCCCGTATTGGAGGCGTTCCGGGCGCAGTGGCCGGGGGTATCGGTGAAAGTGTGGACTGGGTCGAACTCCCAGTTGCTCGAACGCCTTAAGTCCGCCGATGCCGATCTTGTCGTCGGCCGGCTCTCGGAACCCGAAGTCATGCTCGGGATGACCTTCGAGCAGTTGTATCGCGAGCCGCTGACGGTCGTGGTTCGCCACGATCATCCGCTGGTGCACGAGAGCAATGTCACCGCAACCTTGCTTGCACGTTTTCCCGTTGTCGTTCCGCCGTTCGGCACGCTGATCCGGCAGTCGGCCGAGAGCGTGCTGACGGCCTTCGGCGCGCAGGCGTTGAGTTCCTTGATCGAGACGTTGTCGGTGTCGCTCGGGCGCGCTCTTGCATTGCACAACGACGCGGTCTGGTTCGTGCCGGCGAGCGTGGTCGAGCATGACATCGCGTTGAAGTTGCTCGCGCGTTTGCCTATGCCGTTCGCCAGCGCGGATGAACCCATCGGTTTGATCCTGCGCCACGACCGCACGAGATCGCCGGCAACCGATGGTCTTATCGATGCAATCCGAGCAGCCGGACGCGTTCGCGAGGCAGTGCGTATCGGTATGAAATAGCGTGTGCCAAGCGTTGCTGCAGGCACTTGTTACCGCGTGAGCGGCATCGGCAAAACCCCATTAGCATACGTGCGATAAAAGCTATATAAGTGGCTCAATGAATGAGTGGCGAACGCCGGTCGAGGGTGTAACGCGGAGTGACGCGGATTAACGCGGTCCATGGACAACAGCGTTGTAATCGTGGGCAAGATATCCGCGTGCAACCAAAATCGCCCTCGCGCTGTCTCATCCCGCAAGACTGCATCAAGCCTTCATGCTTCAAGCCTTCATGCATTTAGCCTTATTAACCAAGACGCCCACCAAAGCCGCCAGCACGATGAAAACCGTATTACTCGTCGACGACGATCCCGAGACCATCGAAGCGTGGACCCTGTGCATGCAGTCGCAGGAGTGCAAAGTCCTGTCCGCGTTCGACGGCAACGGCGCGCTAGCGTTGCTCGGCGAGAACAGCGTTGACATTGTGGTATCGGACTGGAAGATGCCTGGTCTCGGCGGCGCGTTGCTCTGCCAGACCATGAAGACGAACTCGGCGACGGCGCACATTCCGTTTCTGATGATCTCGGGCCATCCGCATCCGCCGGCTTTCGTTCATTACGATGGGTACTTGCAAAAGCCCGTCGATATGGAAGCGCTGCTGTCCGCGGTGGACCGGCTTTGCGCGGCAAAGCGCCGCCAGCCGTTTTAAAGAAAGCGCGGCTTACGCAAGCCGCGTCATCTCTTTCTCCATGCGCTCCTGCGCAAGCCGGTTCAACTCTTGCGGCACCACACAATCAGCAGGAAGCGCCGGCATCACGATCACGCGAATATGGCCGGGCTGATCCGGCCAGCCTTTGGCGGGCCAGTATTTCCCTGCGTTATGCACGACCGGAACGGCGGGCACTTGCGTGGAGCAAGCAAGCCTTACCCCGCCCGATGCCAGCTTCAACGGCGCATCATGTGCGACCCGCGTGCCTTCCGGAAAGATCACCACCACGTCGCCCAGCGCAAGTTTTTCCGCGCATTCGCGCGTGACCGCCTGATGCGCCTGACGCGGCGAACCACGGTCGAGACTCACCATGTCGAGCCCTTTCAACACCCAGCCAAAGAACGGAATACGCTTGAGGTCGCTCTTGAACACAAAGCTGATGCGACGCGGAAACAGCGCCATGAACGCGAGTGTTTCCCAAGTCGATTCGTGCCGGCACAACATGATGAACGGCTCGTCCGGCAGGTTTTCGAGCCCTTCGACCGAGCACGACACGCCGGTGATCACGCGCATCATCTTGACCATCGCGCGGCACCATTGTTTGGCTAGCCAGTAACGGCCTTTGCGTCCGACGAACGGAAACAAAGGCAAAATCAGTATGGACCACACCGTGCCGCTGCCAAGCAGGTAGGTTGCGAATAGCCACTTGACGTAGGTTCGATGCATTAAGTATCAGGCGATGGTAAAAACGTGGCTCAAGCGCCGCAAATGGCGATAAGGCGAATGGAGGTCGCGAGGTCCGCGACCTTGGTTGTATCGGCGAAGGCGAATCAACCCGCGCACGAAACCCGAAGGATAGCTTGTGCGGCGGTTCGTGTCCCGATTCCAAAATCCCGCCACGTGCGCAATCAGATACAGAGAGACGCGTGATCTCTCTCCAACGGAGTTCCAATGACGGATGATGCAGGCAACGAAGTAACCACCCGGGCTCCGGAAGATTCATCGGCCGGGAAGGTTCCGGCTTTCGATGAAGGCATGCTCGACGTTGGCGATGGCCACTCGATCTACTGGCGCGCGCAAGGCCCGAAAGACGCGCCCGTGATGCTGATCGTGCATGGCGGTCCGGGCGGCGCGATGAACCTGAAATGGGGCGACGTGCTGGATGCATCGAAGTGGCGGATGGTTTTCTTCGATCAACGCGGCTGCGGCAAATCCACGCCGTTCGGCAAGCTGGAACATAACGGCACGAAGGAACTCGTCGGAGATATGGAAAAGCTGCGCGAGCTGCTCGGCATCGAAAAATGGGCGCTGTTTGGCGGCTCGTGGGGCACGACACTCGCGCTGAGTTACGGCGTGACGCATCCCGAACGCTGCCTGGGCTTTTTGCTGCGCGGGATTTTCCTGGCGCGCAAGCAGGACATCGACTGGTTCCTGTGGGACGTGCAGCGCGTGTTCCCGGACGCGCATCGCAAGTTCCTCGATGCAATCGAAACCGCGAGCGGCAAGCGTCCGCTGAACGCGGCGGAAATCCTTTCGCTCACCGGCGCGCCGCTTGCCCGTTTCGATGACGCCGGCATCAAGCTCGCGCGCGCCTGGGCGGGGTTTGAAGCGACGTTGTCGGTCGTGAACAAGCCCGCGCAGAACAAGGGCGAAGCAAAAGCCGACGCCAAGGAAGCCGATTCCGCGAAACCTGCTCCCACGCCCGAGGAGACGCGCGAGTCCAATGCCGCGGCCATTTCCATGTCGCTGCTCGAGCATCACTATATGGCGCACGAGCTGCCGCCCGAGCCGATTTTGCCTCGTATCGGGAGGATCGCGCATTTGCCGTGCGTGCTCGTGCATGGCCGCTTCGACATGGTTTGCCCGGCCGATCAGGCGCTTGCACTCGCAGATGCCTGGCCTGGCGCAGAGCTTTCCATCGTCGATGCAGCCGGTCACTGGACCTTCGAACCTGGCAACGTGACCGCGCTCAAGGCAGGCGGCGAGTTTCTTGCGCGTGCTCTCGCTGCAGGTTGACAGGCAAGGGTTTGCGGCAGGCAAAAAATTTCCTGCGGGGCCCGCCAGGCGGTAAATTTGGGACGGGAATGGTACGATCGCGCCTTGCAACTCTCGGCGGGCCGTACCCGTCGAACGGTAATCAAGTTACGGAGGCAACCCAATGGCCCAACAGAAAACCAATCCGAAACTGGAGCAGGCGCTGACCCGCGGCGATCTCGCGATTCGCCAGGCCAACTCCGGCCGCGCGACCGCGGTATTGCGCGCGCTCGGCAAGATGATCGTGGAAGCATCGGCGACCATTGGCGTGGAAGCGTTTGTCGTGATCCACGATGGCGACAAGATCTATGACCCGGTCGACGGCATGTGGCCGCAGCAGCTTCTCGTCTCACTCGATGGCCCAGTGGAAGATGCCGATCCCGACGAACTGCGTACGGTCACGTTGATGGCCGACACGCCCGCAACGGTGTTCCGATGCGAATGGCAACGCGCGGACGGCAAGATCGGCCGTCAGGAAGGGCGTCCGCTCGCGATGGTGGCTTTCATTACCGATGTGGATATTCCCTGGCTCGACGACGAAGACTGAAGCACGTAATAAGTTTTGTAGCTGGCGGACGCATCGCCGTCCGCCAGGCTAAATGTAAAGCCTGATAAAAATCCGCTTTAATCGCAATAACTACATGCGACGGACATTGAGAAGATTGCCAAATCGGTAATTTGGTAACCTCGAATGCGCCGAGTTTTGTGTCAATTTATAAACCCCGGTTCTTCCCCATAGTCAAAAATCGCGCACGCCGCCGGTGCATAAACACCGCGTCGCGTTTCTGTCGAAACAACAATAATCACGACGCAACGCATGATATCCATAATGCTTTTCATGATACGAAATCAATGGAGTTGATTCTCCGGGCAAATTTCGAAAAGCATCGGAATCGTCGTTTTTTTTAATATCTTTCAAGTTTTATTCTCCATTCAACACCTCATCAATTGGCTTTAGGCGAGACTTAAATTGCCGCGCGTGTTGTTTGCGTCAAGTCGAACGCACCGCGGCATCTCCTTCTCGCCAAAAAATGGGGTAATAAAATGGAACAGCTCGATGCAGGCCAAACTAATGTTTTAAACGATGCTCGTCGTGAAGAGGGCGATAGCGTGGAAACGCTGGAGCGAGCAGTGCATACGCTCAGGAAACGCGAATCCATGCCGTTCACCATACGTATAGTCCGCGAAACGGCCGATCTCGATAAAGTCGTCGATATCCGGCGTCTCGCGTATGCGCGGCATTTGCCTTCCTTCGCGGAGAAACTCGGCATTGAAGAGTGTGATCGTGAAGCCGGCGTAGCGGTGCTTTTGGCGGAGTCGAAACTCGACGGCGCGCCTATTGGCACAATGCGTATTCAAACAAATGAATATGCGCCGCTGGCGCTGGAACAGTCGGTGCGTCTGCCAGATTGGCTGGGAAACAGCCGGCTAGCTGAAGCAACGCGATTGGGCGTGGCGGGCGGTGGTATTGGCCGTGTCGTAAAGGTAATGCTTTGCAAGGCGCTTTGGCTTTATTGCGAGCAGCAGCTTGTCGACTACATGGTTATTACCGCACGCTCGCCGCTCGACCGCGAATACGAGGCCATGTTGTTTGAAGACGTATTCGGTGAAAGGCAATTCCTGCCGATGGCACATGTCGGCGGATTACCACACCGGGTACTTGCCAAGGACGTGATGGCGGCGCGGCGCCGTTGGGAAGAAGCGAAGCATCCGTTATTCCAGTTCATGGTGCACACGGATCATCCGGACCTCGATTTGGAGTTGCCGGATTTATCTTTCCGGCCGGAACCGGTACGATGCCCGGAGGCGTCGCAACTTGCTTTTGGCAGGTAAAAGAAGATAGCCCGGCTGTTTGATGGCCGCGGCCACAAGAGAGGGTGGTGGCGATTCAACTTTGGCGTCGCGCGACGTTTCTCGTTGTTTCGCTACTACTGACGCGGCGTGCGTCATGCATCACGGGGGAAATTCAGGTATGGCGCTGGTCACCTTATTTTCGAGGGCCAAGTCCGGATATGGCGGGTCGAATATCGACCGGTTTCTGTACGCGTTCGCTGTTTATATCGTCCCTACGCTGATTGCACTCGGCACCATTGCGACCCTGGTCTGGGGCACGCAGCAATTCGATTCGAAAGGCGGCGTCACGCTGCCTTTACATGTCCTGAAAGATCCCGCCGGCACGCTCGATCCGGCGACCGCATTACAGCGCCTGTCCGGCGCCATCACGACAAACCGCTTCAATACACAACTCTCGGAAAAACCGTTCTGGTTTGAATTCACCGTTCCCAACATGGGCTCGGAGCAATCCACCTATGCCGAACTTCCGTCCCGGCACGCGCAAACGCTGTCGTGCTGGGTTGCATCGAGTTTGCAGCCGCTAGGGTCCGCGGACCGCCTGAACACAACGAACGAGTTTTCCTCCGTCAAGGCCGGGTTCGCGCTGCATCTGGGCCACATGGCACAACCGTTGAGCGTCTTGTGCCGCGGAACATTTTCCGGACCTGCGCAGATTACGGCGCTTGGCTGGAGCGGTCCCGAGTTGCGCAGCGCGGCGCTTGATTTCCAGGAAAGTTCGGCGCTGATTGCAGGCGGCCTGCTGACACTCGCCGTGTTTGTTTTCGTCACGGCCATGATCAACCGCGAATGGACCTACGTGATCTTCGCGGTCTGGCTCGTCGGCAACTTGCGGCTTTGCGCCAACGCAATGGGTTGGGACATGCAATGGCTCGGGCGCGTGATCCCGCCGGACTATATGCAGAGCCTGCGGCAACTCACCTTTGCCGCGTATTACCTCCTGACCGCCGCCTTGTTCGTCTCGCTGTTCCGCCGCGAACTCAAGGTGATCGGCTACAAATGGCTCTTGAGGATCATCCAGTATGTCGGCCTGGTTCTGCTGGGCGCGGCCATCGTGCTGCCTTATTCGAAGTTCATTCCTACGCTGTGGGTAATCACCGGCTTCGGCGTGTTCGTGCTGATTTTCCTGCTGGCCCGGCTGGTCTGGCTGACGCGTTCGCGCACCGTGCTGTGGTATGTCGGATCGCTTGCGATCGTGCTGTTCGCGACCTTCTCGGAAGTGATGGGCGCGGCGTTCGGTATCAAGCTGCTGGTGGGTGGCGTGAACACCGTGATGGCGGCGTTGTCGTCCAGCATGATGGCGGCGTTCGCGATCGCCGAGCAGATGCGCGCCGAGCGCGAGCATCGCCGGCAAGCGCAGACGGAATTGCGCAACACGTATGACGTGACGCCCATCGGTCTTTTCACACTCGATACCGCCGGCCACTTCGTGCGCGCCAATCCCGCGCTGCGTTCCATGCTCGGATTGCAAAAAGCGGAGTACAAGGTGCGCCACTGGAACGACTACTTCGAGTCGGGCGCGTGGGGGGCGTTGCAGGCGCTGGCATCGAAGGGTAGCGAAGGCGAACTTGAAATGGGCGGCGCGGAAGCGCGCGGCAGCAGCGAGCGGCGCTTCTTGCTGAAGGCCACGCGTTCCAATGGCTGGATCGAAGGATCGCTTCAGGACGTGACGGAACGATCGAAGGCCATCGAACGGCTGCGATTCCTTGCAGAGCACGATCCGCTCACGGGTTCGCTCAACCGGCGCGGCGTGGAGAAAGCCATTGCGGCGCAAAGTGAGGACGCGTCGTCGTGGGCGCTTGCTTACGTCGATCTCGACCGCTTCAAGCTCGTGAACGATCTCTTCGGGCATCGCGCCGGCGATGAAGTCCTGAAACAGGTGGCCACGCGTACCCGCGCGCTGTTCGCGACGCGCTTTCCGTTCGGACGGATTGGCGGCGACGAGTTCGTCTGCGTGATGGGCGGCATGTCGATTGACGAAGCCATCGACTGTTGCCAGAAGCTGATGAGCGCATTGAGCGACACGCCGTATCAGGTCGGCAATCGCGCGTTCCAGGTCAAGGCGTCCGTTGGGCTCGTTGAATGTGCGCATGGAGTGCGTGTGCAGGATGCGCTTTCCCACGCGGACCGTGCGTGCCGCGAAGCCAAGAAAAGCTCGAACGTGCGTATGGTGACCTATCGTAAAGGTGCAACCGCTTTCGAAGAGCGCGCCGAAGAATTGAAGCTCGTCGAGACGCTGGGACGCAACCGCTTGCCGCCTGGGTTGTTCCTCGTCATGCAGCCCATCATGTCGCTCGCCGCGCCGACCGAGTCGCTGAACTTCGAAGTGCTGTTGCGCATGCGTGCGCCCGATGGCGCGACCTTGCCCGCGGGCAAGGTGATCATCGCGGCGGAAGAGTCGGGAAATATCGCGGCCATCGATAAATGGGTGCTCACCACGTTACTCGAATGGATCGAGAAACATCAGGCGTCGCTTCAAAGCACGCGTTTTATCTGCGTGAATTTGAGTGGCGGGTCGCTCAACGACGAGCAGTTCATGGACGACGCCTTTACGCTATTCGCGCGTTACCGGCATGTCGTGCCTTATCTTTGTCTCGAGATTACCGAGAGCGTTGCCTTGCATGATCTCGGCAACACGCAGCGTTTCATTGCGCGCGTTCATGAGATGGGCGGCAAGATTGCGCTCGATGATTTCGGCGCGGGATATACGTCCTTTAAATATCTAAAGGATCTTTCCGCCGATGCCCTGAAAATAGACGGCGAGTTTATCCGCACGATGTGTGCGCATCCGGCGGACATTGCGATTGTCGAGGCTATCGTGGCGCTGGCCCGGAATCTGGGAATGCGCAGCGTGGCGGAGTGGGTCGAGGATATCGATACGCTTCGTGCGCTAAAAGAAATTGGCGTGGATTATGTGCAGGGTTTTCTGATTGCCAAACCGCAGGAAAGCGCGGCTATTTTAAGCGCTGCTTCTGCGGCCAGCTTCGTCAAGGATCCGGACGTGACGGAGTTTATCGATCAGATCAGCGGCAGCGACAAGTCGCTGGCGTTCTCATTCGCTCTCGTTGATAAAGCCGGACTGCACTAAAAGTCACCAAGCAGGCTGCATTAAGCGTCTGGCATTTGTTTATTCAACCTGCCTTCATCTCTTTCAATATCTTCGATGCTGCAATCGGGATGCGCGTGTCATCCCATTGCGCAAGCCATTGCACTTCCTTCGTCGTAAAAAAACCCGGCTTGTTTCGCAGCGCAAATTGCAGTGCATCCACGATGTGATCGCGGATGATCTGGGGCGAGTCTTCGCTTGTGACAACAGCGTGAAGGGCTTCTAGTGCGCTCATGATGCGGACACCCATATGGTTGGCAAAAATGCTGGTAAACCATACCCCGAAGAAAAAGCCGAAAACAAATAATTTTCGGTCTTTTTAAAGCGCTTAGTGTTTGTACGTAGACGCGTTGCACCATTCGTCTCTATGCAAGCCCATTAATGAATCGCGTTCGAGCGGTCCAACTCGATGCTGCATTGCGCTCCGCTTGTAACGTGACCATTTCTTGACTTGTTCCGTCGGCGCTGCTGTACTAAATAAAGTCAATTGATTTAGTCGACGAACGGGGCTCGATGCGCTTCTTTCCCGAAGCGCCGAGTCCATAAAAACATTGGAGCGAGACATGAAAAACCTTCGGCGTGCCGCCGCACGTGCGTCTTTGATTGGCTTGGCCGTTGCATCCATCTTTACCGCGAACGCGACGTTTGCCGCGGATCAGATTTCCATCGGGTTAATTACCAAAACCGAGACCAACCCGTTTTTCGTCAAGATGAAGCAGGGCGCCGACGAAGCCGCGACCAAAGGCGGCGTGAAACTCATCACCGCAAGCGGCAAGTTCGATGGCGACAACGCCAGCCAGGTCACCGCCGTCGAAAACATGATCACGGCGGGCGTCAAGGCCATCCTGATCACGCCGAGCGATACAAAAGCCATTGTCCCGACGCTCAAGAAAGCGCGGGCGGCCGGCATCCTCGTGATCGCGCTCGATACCCCCACGGAACCGCAAGACGCAACCGATGCGCTCTTCGCCACGGACAACTTCAAGGCGGGCGTGTTGATCGGCGAATACGCGAAAGCGTCGCTTGGCGGCAAGCCCGCGAAGATCGCGACGCTCGATCTCGCGCCGGGCGTATCGGTTGGCGTGCTGCGCCATAACGGTTTCCTGCAGGGCTTCGGCGTGAAGGAAGGCGACCCGTCGATCGTCTGCAGCCAGGACACGCGCGGAGATCAGTCGAAGGGCCAGACGGCGATGGAAAACTGCCTTCAGAAAGTACCCGACATCAACCTCGTTTATACGATCAACGAACCGGCCGCAGCCGGCGCGTATCGTGCGCTCAAGGCGGCGGGCAAGGACAAAGGCGTGATGATCGTGTCCATCGACGGCGGTTGTGAAGGCGTGCGTAACGTGAAGTCCGGCAACTTCGCCGCGACCTCGCAGCAATATCCGCTGGTGATGGCGGCGCAAGGCGTGCAGGCCGGCATCGACTACGCGAAGACCGGCAAGAAGGCGACCGGTTATCACGATACCGGCGTGACGCTTATCACCGACAAACCCGTGTCAGGTTCTCCTGCGAAAGACACGAAGTTCGGGCTGGATAACTGCTGGGGCAACAAGTAAGCTGCCACGCCTTCATGCAGCGCCCGATGCCGGCGCGCTGCATGAAGGCGCCTTTCGATGTCGCTGCCGAGGTCCCGAATCATGACGCAATCCACCTCTCCCACGGCCGGGCGCGCAGCGTTCTCCGACCGTCTGCCGTCTCTTACCGACATTGGTCCGCTTGCCGCGCTCGTGATCGCGTGCGCGTTTTTCATCTGGCAGAGCAACCGGTTCTTATCGATACAAAACCTCTCGCTGATCCTTCAGCAAACGATGGTCGTGGCCGTTATCGCCATCGGCCAGACGCTGATCGTGCTGACCGGCGGGATCGATTTGTCTTGCGGCATGGTGATGGCGTTCGGCTCCATCATCATGACGAAATTCGCCGTGACGCTGGGCATACCGCCCGTGCTTGCGATCATTTGCGGCGTTGGCGCGAGCGCATTGTTCGGATTACTGAACGGTGCATTGATCACGAAGATCAAGTTGCCGGCGTTTATTGTCACGCTCGGCACGCTCAACATTGCGTTCGCGTTGACGCAGGTCTATTCGAACGCAGAGAGCGTCACGAATCTGCCCGACGCCATGATGTTCTTCGGCACGACGTTCCATCTCGGCGGCGCGGAAGTCACGTATGGCACGGTGCTGACCTTGCTGATGTATCTCGTCGTGTGGTTCGTCTTGCGCGATACCGTGCCTGGGCGACATCTTTATGCACTCGGGAACAACGCGGAAGCGGCTCGGCTGATGGGACTTTCGTCGCAGAAAATCCTGATCACCGTTTATACGCTCGCGGGATTTTTCTATGGCATTGCGGCGCTGTTGTCAGTGGCGCGAACCGGCGTGGGCGATCCGCAAGCCGGGCAGACCGAGAACCTCGATTCCATCACCGCGGTCGTGCTCGGCGGCACGAGCCTGTTCGGCGGACGCGGGACGATCATCGGCACGTTGCTGGGCGCGCTGATTGTCGGCGTGTTTCGCAACGGCCTGACGTTGATTGGCGTGTCGTCGGTTTATCAGATCCTGATCACCGGCATTCTAGTGATTCTCGCGGTTGCCGCGGACAAGCTCGCGCGTCCCCGCGCTTAAGGAGAATGCCATGAACGACACACGCAAGCTCGTGCTGGAAGCGCGCGGCGTCATCAAGCGCTATGGTTCCGTCACCGCGCTCGACGGCGTCGATTTCGAACTGCTGCCCGGCGAGATCATGGCGGTCATCGGTGACAACGGCGCGGGTAAATCATCGCTGATCAAGGCGCTTTCCGGCGCGCTCGTGCCGGACGAAGGCCAGATTTTGCTCGATGGCAAACCGGTCCATTTTCGCAGCCCGCTCGATGCCCGCGCGCAAGGCATCGAGACCGTGTACCAGGACCTGGCCGTCGCGCCAGCAATGAGCATCGCGGAAAATCTTTTTCTCGGACGCGAATTGCGACGTCCGGGCGTGCTCGGCTCGGTGTTCAAGATGATCGACAAACGCCGCATGTTGCAGGAAGCGATCGCGCACATGGAAGGGCTGCAGATCGGCATCCGCTCCATGAAACAAGCGGTCGAAACGCTTTCCGGCGGTCAGCGGCAGGGCGTTGCCGTGGCGCGCAGCGCGGCGTTTGCAAGGCACGTCGTGATCCTCGATGAACCCACGGCTGCGCTCGGCGTGAAGGAATCGAACATGGTGCTGGAACTGATCCGGCGAGTGCGCGATCGCGGCCTGCCGGTGATCCTGATCAGCCACAACATGCCGCATGTGTTCGAGATCGCAGACCGCATCCATATTCAACGGCTCGGGCGTCGCGCTGCGCTGGTCAATACGCGCGACATCCACATGTCTGAAGCCGTGGCAATCATGACGGGCGCAAAACAAGCCAATGTCCAGGCAATAGCCTGAGCGATGAGTTCGGCCATGTCCGCAAGCGCGCCAAAGCCCGCCGGCATGCGGCAGATGAACGAGCGCATCGTGCTGCAGGCGGTGCGCGTGCACGGGCCGCTGCCGAAGTCGGATATCGCGCGGCTTACGCGCTTGAGTTCGCAAACGGCGTCGCTGATCGTGGATCGTCTGATCGACGACGGCCTGCTCGCCCGCGAGCCCAGAACCCGCGTGCAAGGGCGCATGGGGCAGCCGTCCGTGCCTATATCGCTGCGAGCGGACGGGGCGTTTTCCATCGGCGTGAAAGTGGGGCGGCGCAGCCTCGATGTGCTGACCATGGATTTCGCGGGTCAGGTGCATGCACGCGAAACCGTTGGTTATGCGTATCCCGATCCGCGCACGGTGTTCGCGCTGCTCGACGAAAAACTCGACTCGATGATGACCGCCCTCGCCGCCAACGCCGGCAAAGTGGTCGGCATTGGCGTGGCGGCGCCGTTGTGGCTGGGCGGCTGGCGCAATTTCTTCGATACCCCGCCGGACGTCTTCGCTGCCTGGAACGAGATCGATATCCGGGCGCGCGTCCAGGCGCTCACGCCACTGCCCGTCGAGTTTGCAAAGGACACGACGGCGGCGTGCGCCGCCGAATTGCTGATGGGGCAAGGACGCGGTTTGCGAGACTTTTTGTATGTTTTTATCGGCACGTTCATTGGTGGCGGTCTCGTGATCGACGGCCGACTGCACGCCGGTCCAAAGGGCAACGCTGGTGCGGTGGGATCGTTTCCGGTCAGGTCCGAAGACGCGCCGCAGTTGCTGAATGTTGCGTCGATCTACGTGCTCGAGAAGCGCTTCACGGAAGCCGGATTTCCCGCCGATGCCGCCCACGACCAGCGCGCGCTTTCCGCCGATTTATGGCCGCTATGCGAGGCGTGGCTTCACGATGCGTGTCCTGCGCTGGCTGCGGCCATTGCATCGGCGGCGGCGCTGGTCGATCTCGATGCAATCGTGATCGATGGCGAACTGGATCGCGAGTTGTTGCGCGAGGTTTTGAGCCGTACAAACACCGCGCTCGATGCCTTCGACTGGCAAGGCATGTTGCGTCCGCGGCTTGTGGAAGGTGAAATTGGCGCCGACGCACGCGCCATGGGCGGCGCGATTTTGCCGCTATACACGCATTTCGCCCCGCGTCATGTCCTGTTCCTGAAGTCCGGAATGAGCGCTTGATCGAAACAAAGGGCTGTTCCAGCTTTCACCGGAACAGCCCTTTTGCCGCCTGAAAAAGCGAATCAGGCGCGCCGTTTCGTCACCAATCCCCAAATCACCAGCAGAATGATTGCGCCGATTATCGACGCGATCCAGCCCGCCGCCTGTCCTTCCTGATACCACCCCATCGCGCGGCCCGCATAGCCCGCTATCAGCGATCCGGCAATACCGAGCACGATTGTCATGATCCAGCCCATGCTGTCGTTGCCGGGTTTGATCGCGCGGGCAATCAGTCCGATGATGCCGCCGACGATAATGGTGCCGATGAGTGAAAGCATAGAGATTCCTCCGTAGTGTTGGCGATTGTCCCCGGAAAATCCGGGCACGCCGGCACACAGTTCCCGTAGACCGATCGGCCAGCGTTCGGCCATTTTCGACGATGCCGCCGCTTCTTGCAGTTAAAATTCGGTATATCGACGCCGCGCAGCGACGCATTGCAGCGACGCCCGTGCTTATAGCCATTCAAACCGAACACTGCTCCATGACACTTTCCGATTCAGACCAAGACCAGGACCTTCACCCCGACGAAGACAACGTCATCCACGAGCCGCGCCTGTGGCGCGACGACGGCTGGATGGCCCGCGTGATCAAGAACGAAGACGACGACGGCTGGGCCGTCGAGATGATCAAGGATGGAGAAGCCGAACCGGCGCTGACTGGCCCGTGGACCATGGGCCGGGACAAAAAGAATCCCAAGCCGCTTGATCCGAACGCATTTCGCACGCTCATCAAGACGGCGTCCGAAGTATTGCGCCGGCACGAGCAACAGCGCCACGCCATGCTTCACAAAGATGTGATGGTTCGCGCGAACGGCGAAGACGTGACGGTGACGCTGGATATCGTGCCCGACGAGGACGATCCCTACGCAGACTTGAAGGCCCTCGACATGTTCGGCGCCGTGCTGGCGCAAGTACGGGTTTCGGCGGGATTCAAGTTCAGCAAAACCAGCGCGCAGGCCTGGGTGGACAACGATTTCCGCAAGCCCGACTGACAGCCGGGGTTCTAATAAACCGCTGGCGCGCCCTCAGGCCGATGCTTGAATCGCCGATGCACCCAGTAATATTGTTCCGGAAAACGCACCACTTGCGATTCGAGGAACTCGTTCATGCGGCGAGCATCGGTTTCATCGCTTTCTGACGGGTAATCGGCAAGTGGCTCGAAGATCGTCATCTTGTAGCCCTTGTAGTTCGGCAACACTTCCGTCACGAACGGCACTACGCGCGCGTGCCCGAGTCGTGCAAGCCGCGATACCGAAGTCAACGTGCACGCCGGCACGCCGAAAAACGGCACGAACACTGAATTTTCGATGCCGTGATCCATGTCCGCCGCCAGCATGACCGATCCGCCGCCGCGCAGCAGCTTCAGGATGCGCCGTGCGCTGTCTGCACGCTTGACCATGTCGGCGCCGAAACGGCCGCGCTGTTCCACGGCGAGTGTGTTCAGTTTGATGCTGGACATGGGCGTGTAGAGAGCAGTGATCGGCAGCTTCATCGAATAAAGCATGCAGCCCACTTCAATTGCCACAAAATGAAAACCCATGAAGATGGTGGGCGGGGCATTTTCGTCGTCCAGATCGATATGGCTTTCGAGTTGGACGAGCTTTTTGATTGCATTCGCCGAGCCGAACCATTGCACGCCGCGCTCTACATAACTGCGCACGACATGACGAAAATGTGAACGTCCGAGAAGTTCGTATTCAGCCGCGGTCTTATTCGGAAAACATAATTGCAGATTGACCTGCACAATATGTTTCCGGCGACTGGGAATGAAATAAAGAAGGGCGCCGAGAGCACTGCCGAAGCGCGCGACCAAGCCATAAGGTAACCGCGCGAGTGCGCGCAGCAGCGCTACGACGAGCGCAAAACCGAAGTTGTTCAAGTGGGCCCTTGAAGCGGGCGGCGAACCAGGTGTAACGAGCGCCGAGTGAATTTAGACTCCGACGATCGGCATATGGCCGGATGTCGAAGAGGAGTGACGGCGAAACACGTGCGGCAAGAATCCGCGAGAAAATGGCAAGCGTGAGGGACAAGATAAGCAAGACACCTGTCCGGAGTGCTTATGGCACTCTGGATGTCCGTTCCCAGGCCATTAGTGAACGGCCATGCGGAAACAGGTTGTTCAAAACGCTGCCATGATCGCACACCCGGCATACGGGACGCAGTTTCGTACGAGCGCAACGGCGCGGCACTCTAAGGGAGAAGAGCGAATGCATTTGCTTTTGATTTACGAACTGAGCGGCGATTATCTGGAGCGCCGGGCGGCATTCCGTGAGCGGCATCTGGCGCACGCATGGAAGGCGGTCGAGCGTGGGGAGTTGTTGCTGGGCGGCGCGCTGGAAGCGCCTGTGGACCGGGCGATGCTGCTGTTCAATGCAGATTCATCGGCCGTGCCCGAAGCATTTGCCCGAGCCGATCCTTACGTGACCGAAGGACTCGTTGTGCGCTGGGAAGTGCGCAAGTGGAATACGGTGGTGGGGGAGCAGGCCGCTCAGCCGGTTCGGCCGGCGTGAGCGCCTGCGGAGGATCACGATTCGCTGGTGGTTTCCTCGTCCTCGAGCGTGTCTTCATCGCGGGAATCGCGTGAATCGCGAGAATCGTTTGAATAGCTCGCGGCAGGGACAGGCTGAACTTGCTGAACGGTCCGCGATGCCGCCACCGGACGCCGGGCCGTGCTGAACAGCCGCGTCAGCGTATCGTCCATTTCCTGCGTGCGCTCGAACAATTCCGCGAGCCAGTCCACGAACGCGCTCACCCGCGGCGCAGCTTGCCGCGTCTTGACGAATGCCACCGATACATTCATGGGCATCGATTTCCATTGCGGCAGCACTTCGCGCAACTCGCCCGAACGAAGATAAGGCAGCGCGGCAATTCGCGGTGGCTGGATCAGCCCGAGCCCTTGCAAACCGCACGCAAGATACGCGTGTTCGTCGGTGACTTGCACGAAGCCGGCCATCTTCACGGCCACGGCTTCGCCATTCACGTCGAAGTCGAAATCGCACGGACGCCCCGTTCGTATCGATACACAATTGACCGCCACATGCTGCGCGAGGTCATCGAGCGTCTGCGGCGTGCCGTGCGCTTCCAGATAAGCGGGCGTGGCGCACGTCACGTGCTCGAAGCTGCCGAGCCGGCGCGCGATCAAACCCGAGTCCGGCAATTCGCCGAGCTGCACGCTGCAATCCACGCCTTCGCCGACGAGATCGACGGCGCGGTTGCTCACGCCGATCGATAACTCGATATGCGGATAACGCGCATGGAAATCCGGCAGCGCGGGTACGACGAGCGACGTTGCGACGGTATCGGGCATCTCGATGCGCAAACGGCCGCGCAATCTGTCCTCGCGGCCATGAAAGCCCGATTCGAGATCATCGATATCCGCAAGAATGCGCACGCAGCGCTCGTAGCACGCGGCGCCCTCGGCGGTGAGATTGAGACGTCGCGTGGTGCGTGCAAGCAATTGCACGCCGAGCAGCGCCTCGAGTTGCTGAATGGTCGTGGAGACAGTTGCGCGCGGCATGCCGAGGGATTCGGCGGCGCGGGAGAAACTGTTGGTATCGACGACACGGATGAAAACACGCATGGCATGAACGCGATCGGTCACGGGAGTTTTCCTGTAGAAGCGATGAATGCGTTGACCGGCGTGACTCCTTCAATACATCGAACAACGAAAAGGAATGCCGGCAAGGTTCACACTTTAAGGATCAGGACGGTTCGCGTGAATACATAATAATCGCGGATTCTTGCCTGCTTCTCCAGCCGCTTTTTCTTTATACCGTCGGCAGTTCGCCGCGCAGACGGCCGTTATCCGCGTTGCCCATCAGGCTTTGACCCGCGCTATGTCCTGCGCCATGACCCGCGCCATGACTCGCGATGGCGTTGCCCGTCTGAGCGCCGATGCGCGCACCCACCAGTCCGCTCATGTCCGCACCGGACGGCGCCTGATACAAGCGCAAGCCCATCTCCGGAAGGATTGCGAGCAGGTGATCGAAGACGTCGCCCTGAATGCGTTCGTATTGTGTCCATGCGGTGACCGCGGTGAAGCAATACACCTCGACTGGAATGCCCTCCGACATCGGCTCCATCATGCGAACCATCATGGACATGTCCTGCCGGATCTCCGGATGACGTTGCAAATACGCCAGCCCGTATGCGCGGAACGTGCCGATGTTCGTCAGCCGCCGGCGGTTTGCGGGCTCACTCGCGAGCTCGCCGAGGTTCTTGTTTGCCAGCTCGACTTCAATCTGCTTTTCTTCCAGATAATCGTGCAGCAGGCGAAATTGCTTGAGGTGCGCGGTTTCTTCGTCGGTCAGAAAACGCACGCATGTAGCGTCGATCCGCAGCGTCCGCTTGATGCGCCGCCCGCCCGATTCGAACATCTGCCGGTAATTGCGATAGCTCTCCGAAAAGAGCTTGTACGTAGGCACGGTCGTGACCGTGTTGTTCCAGTTCTGCACTTTCACCGTATGCAGCGCGATGTCCTTCACGAAACCATCGGCGTTCGATTGCGGCATCTCGATCCAGTCGCCAATGCGCAGCATGTCGTTGGATGTCAGCTGCGTGCTCGCCACCAGCGACAACAACGTGTCCTTGAACACGAGCAGCAAAACCGCGGAAAGCGCGCCGAGCCCGGACAACATCCAGAGCGGCGATCGATCGATCACAATCGATAAAACCAGCACGCCGCATATCAATGCAAGCGCGAGCTTGCCGATCTGGATATAGCCTTTGATCGAGCGCGTTTGCGCCTGCATGCTCGCCGCGTACACGTCCTGCCACGCGCTGAGCGCGCCGCCCATCGCGAAGAACACGCAGATCCAGGCGCCCGCGTGCGCGAGCCGCTCGATCAGCTCTGCAATATGTCCGATGTACGGCACTTCACCAATGCCAATCGCGACCGCCGCAAACGGCACCGCGTACCAAAGCTGGTGATACGCGCGATGACGGGCGAGCGCTTTGTCCCAGGCATCGTGCTCGGTCAGCACGAGCAACCGGTGCGCGAAATACAGCACGATCCGCGCAACCACCCATTGTGCAAAAAGCGCGGCCAGCACGAGCGACACCATGCCGAGCGCGAACTGCGCCCAGTGATGCGTGGGGTAGTGCTGTTGCAGGGTGTCGAGGAGCGTGTCGAGATTCATGCGGCAAAAACGGTAGGTTGGCGACCCGTATTGTGCATTAAGGTGCGCGTGATGAACGGCTTCATCTATTATTACGCCCTTGTGTAACCTCGCGTCCTTTAAATCATTCCCTCATGTATCTGTCGATTCTGGCTGTAGGCATTGGCGGCGCGCTGGGTTCCCTGTTTCGATGGTTCCTCGGCCTGCGCCTGAACACGGTGTATCCGAACCTGCCGCTCGGGACGCTCGCGGCGAATGTGATCGCCGGGTATGTGATCGGCGTCGCGGTCGCGTGGTTCGCGCGCTTTCCGGGGATATCGATGGAATGGCGCCTGTTTGTCATTACCGGGCTGATGGGCGGCCTGTCCACCTTCTCCACGTTCTCCGCTGAAGTCGTCGGGCATTTGCAGCAGGGGCGTTATGGATGGGCGGCGGGCGAGATCGCGATCCACGTGGCGGCATCGGTCGTGATGACCATTTTGGGCATTGCGACGGTGGTGTCGTTCTCGCGCTGAAACACATGGCGATCGTCATTCGGCCTTATGAAGCGTCCGACCTGGACGCGGTGATCGACGTCTTCCTGCGTGCGGTCCGCGAGCTTGCATCGCGTGATTACGATGCAGCCCAGATCGATGCGTGGGCGCAAGTAGACCGCGATCTGTGGGCGCGACGCCGCCTCGACCGGCCGACGTGGATCGCCGTCGTGGATCGCGAAATTGCGGGATTCAGCGATCTCGAACGCGATGGACATATCGACATGTTGTTCGTTCACCCGCGGTATCGGCGGATGGGCGTGGCCAACGCGCTGCTCGATCAGGTCGAACATGAAGCGCTGGTGCAAAATCTCGCTCTCATCGATACCGACGCCAGCATTACCGCCAGGCCATTCTTCGAAGCGTGTGGTTTTGAACTCGTCCGGCGTCAGACGGTGAAAGTTCGAGGCGCCCAACTGGTCAACTTCAAAATGAAAAAGCGCCTGTTTCCGGTATAGACAACCCATCCACATGATGCGGAAAGGCTTGTAGTTAGGGTGATTCCCGCCCTTGTTTCAACGCTTTGGTTTGTTAGACTGAGCCGCTACTTGTATAGACAGGATTTAGCCAAATGGACGCTGCAACTACACCATGAGTACGCCCGCGTATCAGGAAATCAAGGATCACATCCTCAAGCGCATTCACGCGGGCGAATGGAAAGAGGGCGATCAGGTGCCGTCCGAAAACGAGCTTGCGCGTGACTTCAAGGTGGCGCGAATGACTGTCAATCGTGCGCTGCGAGAGCTGACCGCCGAGCAAATCCTGACGCGCGTGCAAGGCGCGGGCACTTTTGTCGCGCAACCCAAATACGCTTCGACGCTCGTGGAAATCCGCAGTATCTCCGACGAAATCATCGGTCGCGGCCATGCGCATCGGGCAGAAGTTATGCACCTCGGGGCATCGCTGCTGGACGAACGCCTTGCGCTCGAAATGAAGCTTACCGAAGGCAGTCCCGTATTCCATTCGCGCGTGCTGCACTTCGAGAACGACTTACCAATTCAACTGGAAGAGCGTTGGGTCAATCCCGCGCTTGCGCCGGAATATGCGCGGCAGGATTTCACGCAGATCACGCCGAATCAATACCTGATGGTCGCAGCGCCGTTGCAGCGCGTGGAGTACCGCATCGAGGCCGCGCTGCCGGACGAGGAAACGGGCCTGGCGTTATCGATGAAAGGCGGCGCGCCGTGTCTCATGTTGCATCGGCGAACCTGGTCGCGGGATGCGGTGGCATCGGTGGCTAATCTCTGGCATCCCGGCGACCGTTATCAGTTCACCGGACACTTTTAGAATTTTGGCGGCGATGCGGGGAACGTCACGCCATTGTTGTTGAATATGACATTACTGCCATTTTCGAAGCGATGCGTACCGGTTAAAGCATGCCATAAGTGGCGTTTTGAGCAATATTTACCTAAATTCGGCTGTCTCATCCGCTACATCCTAAATTCCACAGCTTATTATTGCGAAACGAACAATGATGTTTCGCGTAAATAAGGGTTTTCCCTCCAAGGTCGGAAGCATAAACTTCTTACATCCGAAACAGATTCAGAAAACGCTTATTGACTTCTGAAACTGTTTCGAGACGACAAACAAAATACTGGAGGTTTCACCATGTTCAAGTCACTTATCCCCGCAGTTGTCATCGTGTCGGCACTTGCAGCGCCGACGTTCGCGTTCGCTCAAAGCAGCGACAACAATGGCCCGGTAACGCGCGCTGAAGTGAAGGCGCAACTGGCACAAGTTGAAAAGGCTGGCTACAACCCGACGGGCGACCAGACCAACTACCCGGCCAACATTCAAGCCGCTGAAGCGCGCGTGGATGCACAGAATCAGGCAGCGACCTCGTATGGTCCGTCGACGAGCGGCACTTCGGCAGGTGGCGTTCGCGGCACGGGTCCGACGCAAAACACCCCGGGTTCGGTGTTCTTCGGCCACTAAATCGGCTACTAAGCCAGTCGCTTAGTTTCGACAGCAGGAAATGCGGCGCGAAGCTCTATAACGAGCATTGCGCGGCACACAAAAAGCTCGCCATCCGCACAAATGCGGCCGGCGAGTTTTTTGCATTTGGCCGCGCTAATCAGTTCGTCGATTTCGCGCCGCATGCGCGGATTACGAGCTTGACGACTTCCTCGGTAGCGGTATCGAAAGCCTTTTGCGATAACGCCCGCTTTCCCTTCAGCGCGCGAATCTGTGCATCGAAATCCGCGTAATGTTGCGTCGTTGCCCAGATCATGAACAGCAAGGTTTGTGCGTCGATGGGTGCGAGCAAACCGCGTTCGACCCATCGGTCGATGACCACGACACGCGTATCGAGCCATGGTTTGACGCGCTCGGTCAGGATGTCCTGCATATGCACCGCGCCGTGAATGATCTCGCTCGCCCAGACTTTCGAACCGAGCGGCCGGCGCCGCGACAACTCCATTTTCGTGCGGACATAACCGCTGATGGCTTCGACGGGATCGTCACTGGTTTCGAACGTATCGGCCGCGCGATGCCAGTCGTCGAACAGATCTTCGAGCACTCTTCTGTAGAGCGCGAGCTTGGTCGGGAAGTAATAATGCAAGTTGGCTTTCGGCAAGCCGGCGCGCTCCGCGATCATTGCCGTGCTCGCGCCTTCAAGTCCGCGTTCGGCGAATACCGCCTCCGCGCACGCAAGAAGATGCGCTTCGTTGGTCTCGCGAATGCGCGCCTTGCGCCGCCGCAATGGAGCGGGCGCCGCGTCGTCCTTCACTGCCTCGGCTGTCGCTTCGTCGTCTCTCATCGTTATCCTCGAATGGCGCTGCGCGCCTCATTCTATTCGGTTTGATGCTCGTATTGCTGAGTGCATACCGCCGCTACAACTCGCTCTGCTGCATCGCAATGGCACGCTTCTCGCTCTATCATTCGAACTATCGGAAACCCCGAAAGACGTTGATTTGCAAATATTAATCGGCTACAACCTGTCCAGTTGGACAGGATTTGCGAAGCGCCGGCAAACAGGATATTGGACTCGGCTTCAAGAGACGCGCAAGCTGCACTTGATGCGTGCAGGAGCGCCCCAGAGCCGACTCCGATGCACCAGATTCACATTGGTGATAACCCCACATTCGAGCAACACCCAAGGAGAACGCGACATGAACGCGGTAACGGATTCAGCGCTGGACACATCGATCCGGATCAACGGCAAACGCCTTTGGGAAAGCCTGATGACAATGGCGAAGATCGGCGCAACGCCGAAGGGCGGCGTGTGCCGTCTCGCCCTCACGGATCTCGACCGGCAAGGTCGCGACCTGATCGTGAGCTGGGCGAAAGAAGCCGGCTGCACGGTGAGCATCGATCAAATGGGCAACGTCTTCATGCGGCGCGCGGGACGCAATCCCGACGCGGCACCGGTCGTGACCGGTTCGCACGCGGACTCGCAGCCGACCGGCGGTCGCTTCGATGGCATCTATGGCGTGCTGGGTGGTATCGAAGTGATTCGGACCTTGAACGATCGCGGGATCGAAACCGAGCATCCGGTCGAAGTCGTGATCTGGACGAATGAGGAAGGCTCACGTTTTGCACCGGCGATGGTGGCGTCCGGCGTGTTCGCAGGCGAGTTCACGCTGGAATACGGGCTGTCGCGCAAGGACGTGGATGGCAAGACGATTGGCGAGGAACTGAAGCGCATCGGTTATGCCGGTGACGAGCCGTGTGGCGGGCGCAAGCTGCATGCGGCGTTTGAACTGCATATTGAACAGGGGCCGATTCTCGAAGCGGAAGACATGACGATCGGCGTGGTCACCGACGCACAGGGCCAGCGCTGGTACGAGATCACGCTGACAGGACAGGAAGCGCATGCGGGTCCTACGCCAATGCCGCGGCGTCGCGATGCGTTGCTCGGCGCGTCACGCGTGGTCGAGCTCGTGAACCGGATTGGACTCGACAACGCGCCGCTCGCATGCGCGACGGTCGGCATGATGCAAGTGCATCCGAACTCGCGCAACGTGATTCCCGGGCGCGTGTTTTTCACCGTCGATTTCCGTCATCCGGACGACGCCGTGCTCGCTAAGATGGACGCCGCGTTGCGCGAGGGCGTGGAGAAGATTGCGAGCGGCATTGGTCTGGAAACGCAGCTCGAGCAGATCTTCTACTACGCGCCCATCGCGTTCGATACCGCTTGCGTCGCCTCTGTACGTGCCGCCGCCGAACGCTTTGGCTACGCGCATCGCAACATGGTGTCGGGTGCGGGACACGACGCGTGTTACTTGTCGAAGGTCGCGCCGACATCGATGGTCTTCGTGCCTTGCGTCGACGGCATCAGCCACAACGAGATCGAGGATGCATCGGAGGAATGGATCGAGGCGGGCGCCAACGTGCTGCTTCACGCCATGCTGGAACGTGCCGGTCATTGAGAGCCACGTGAGAGCCGCGTAAGAGCCGCGCTTTAAAAAAAATTCCCACATCGAAGAAGGACGCGTATGACCATGAAGCCATTTGGCGACATAGCTTCGAACAGGCTGTCGCAAGAGCAACTGGCGTGTGAGTTCTCGGACGTGGCGCCGCTCCTCGATGCAACCGCGGCAGCGGCAGCATCGAGCCGTTGCCACTATTGCTACGACGCGCCGTGCATCAACGCGTGTCCCACGAAAATCGATATCCCCAGCTTTATCCGCAAGATCGGCAACGGCAATCTGAAAGGCGCGGCGGTCGATATCCTGTCGGCGAATCCGCTTGGAGGCATGTGCGCGCGCGTGTGTCCAACAGAAATACTTTGCGAAGGTGCGTGCGTCCGCAATCATCAGGATGACAAACCAGTTGCGATCGGCGCGTTGCAACGGCACGCAACCGATTGGGCGATGAACCGGGGCGAGCCGCTCTTCAAGCGTGAAGCTGATACTGGACGGCATATCGCTGTCGTGGGCGCGGGTCCGGCCGGCTTGGCGTGTGCCCACAAGCTGGCGCTCTCGGGGCATCGTGTTACCGTTTTCGATGCGTTGCCGAAGCCCGGCGGTCTGAATGAATATGGAATCGCCGCTTACAAAGTGGTCGAGGACTTCGCGCAACGCGAAGTGGAATGGCTTTATTCGATCGGCGGCATTGAGGTGAAGAACGGCGTCATGCTGGGTCGTGACGTGACGCTGGACACGCTTCGCAAACAGCACGACGCCGTGTTTCTCGCAATCGGACTGGCCGGCGTGCGTGCGCTCGAACTGGACGGCGAGACGTTGCAGGGCGTCTACAACGCCGTGGATTTCATCGAGCAAGTGCGTCAGGCCGATGACCTCGCGAGCGTGCCGGTAGGACGCCGTGTGGTGGTGATCGGCGGAGGCAATACCGCAATAGATGCCGCCGTGCAAAGCCGCAAGCTCGGCGCGCAAACCGTGACCATGGTCTATCGGCGTGGTCTGGAAACCATGGGCGCGACCTGGGCGGAGCGCGAGTTCGCGCAGCACAACGGCGTGTCGATCGTCACGCATGCAAGGCCCGTGCGTTTGCTGAACGCCGGCGATCAGGTGACGGGTGTCGAATTCGAAAACCCGCAAGGCGAGCGCTTCGTGATCGATGCCGACATGGTGCTGAAAGCCATTGGGCAAACCCTTGTTGCGGATGCTATCGAAGCCGAGCTTCTTACGCTCGACGGCAGCCGTATCGCGGTGGATTCGACCGGCAGGACATCGCTTGCAAATGTCTGGGCAGGCGGCGATTGCGCGGCGCATGGCGGTATCGACCTGACGGTGCAGGCCGTGCAGGACGGCAAGCTTGCGGCCGAAGCCATCAGTGCTTCCTTCGCGGCAACGGCCATCAAGGCTGCATAACAACACTTCCCAGGATAACGGAGCCATCTCATGGCCGATCTTCGCAGCACGTTTGTTGGCATCACGTCGCCGAATCCCTTCTGGCTTGCATCTGCACCGCCCACCGATAAAGCCTACAACGTCAATCGCGCGTTCGAAGCGGGTTGGGGCGGCGTGGTCTGGAAAACGCTCGGCCTCGATCCGCATGTGGTCAACGTGAGTTCGCGCTATGGCGCAGTGCAATGGAACGGCCAGCGGATTGCAGGGCTGAACAATATCGAATTGATTACCGATCGTCCGCTCGATATCAATCTGAAAGAAATCAAGGAAGTGAAACGCGACTGGCCGGACCGTGCGTTGATTGTTTCATTGATGGTGCCGTGCAACGAACGCGACTGGAAATGGATTTTGCCGCTGGTCGAGGACACGGGCGCGGATGGCGTCGAGCTGAATTTCGGTTGTCCGCACGGCATGAGCGAGCGCGGCATGGGCGCGGCGGTCGGGCAGGTTCCCGAATACGTGGAGATGGTCACGCGCTGGGTGAAGGAAGGCACGCGGATGCCGTGCATCGTAAAGCTGACACCGAATATCAGCGATATCCGCACGAGCGCGCGTGCGGCTTACAAGGGCGGGGCGGACGCTGTATCGTTGATCAATACCATCAATTCGATTGTCGCCGTCGATCTCGACGTCATGGCGCCCATGCCGACAGTCGACGGCAAGGGCACACATGGTGGATACTGCGGCCCGGCTGTAAAACCGATCGCATTGAACATGGTCGCCGAGATTGCGCGCGACCCGGAAACGCCGGACTTGCCCATCTCGGGAATCGGCGGCATTTCGACCTGGCGCGACGCCGCGGAATTCATGGTGCTGGGCGCGGGCAACGTGCAAGTCTGCACGGCCGCGATGCACTACGGGTTCAGGATCGTCTCCGATCTCGCCGATGGCCTGTCCAACTGGATGGACGAAAAAGGCTACGCCACGCTCGAGGATATTCGCGGCCGCGCGGTCCAGAACGTAACGGACTGGAAATACCTGAACTTGAAGTACGACATCAAGGCGCGTATCGATCAGGACAAGTGCATTCAGTGCGGACTTTGTCACATTGCTTGCGAAGACACCGCGCATCAGGCGATCATGCGCGAGAAAGACGGCAAGCGCCATTTCGAGGTGATGGATTCCGAATGCGTCGGCTGCAACTTGTGCATGCACGTGTGCCCGGTCGAGCAATGCATCACCATGGAACGCGTGGATGCCGGCGACTATGCGAACTGGACGACGCATCCGAACAACCCGGCGCGCGTAGTTGCCGACGTTGAAGAAAGCGTCAAGGCCGCATAGAGTTCAAAGGTTTCCAACACATAGCGCTTGTCACCAAAACGTCCCCAGACGGCCGACGCCTGAACGGATTCACGGATCGATCCATAGACCGATCCCAGGCGCGGACCGCAACGATCTTGAGGAGATCAACCCGATGAAGCAGACAGCGCATTCCGTCGACCCGCAGTTCGCGGCCGGCGCCAGCAGCAGTTTATATAACGACGATCTGGCGCCGACCACTCCCGCACAGCGCACCTGGAAGTGGTATCACTTCGCAGCGCTCTGGGTCGGCATGGTAATGAACATTGCGTCGTACATGCTTGCTGCCGGCCTGACCGAAGAGGGCATGTCGCCATGGCAGGCAGTGATAACCGTGTTGCTCGGCAACATGATCGTGCTCGTGCCCATGTTGCTGGTCGGGCACGCGGGCGCGAAGCACGGCATTCCGTATGCGGTGCTCGTGCGCTCATCGTTTGGAACGAAGGGCGCCAGACTTCCCGCGTTATTGCGAGCGATCGTCGCGTGCGGATGGTATGGCATCCAGACGTGGCTCGGTGGCAGCGCGATTTATACGTTGCTCAACATCCTCGCCGGCAACACGACACATGGCGCGCCGCTGCCTTTCCTCGATATCTCGCTCGGGCAACTCGCGTGTTTCCTGTTCTTCTGGCTGATCCAGTTGTACTTCATCTTGCGCGGCACCGATTCCATCCGCTTCCTTGAAAGCTGGTCCGCACCGATCAAGATCATCATGTGCCTGGCGCTCGTGTGGTGGGCGACATCGAAAGCGGGCGGCGTTGGCGCAATGCTCGCGCAACCTTCGCAGTTCGTGGCGGGCGGCAAGAAGGAAGGTTTGTTCTGGGCGACGTTCTGGCCGGGACTCACCGCCATGGTCGGCTTCTGGGCCACGCTTGCGTTGAACATTCCCGACTTCACACGTTTCGCGCGTTCGCAGAAGGATCAGATCATCGGGCAATCGATTGGTCTGCCGGCGCCCATGGCGTTGCTTTCGGTGATCTCGGTGGTGGTGACGTCGGCCACGGTCGTGATCTACGGCAAGGCAATTTGGGATCCGATCGACCTGACCAGTCGCATGACCGGCATTGGCGTGGGCGTGGCGCTGATCATCCTGACACTCGATACCATGAGCTGCAACCTCGCCGCGAATCTGGTCGGCCCCGCGTACGACTTTTCGAGCCTTTGGCCCAAGCGCATTTCGTATCGCGTGGGCGGGATGATCACGGCGTTGATCGCCATTGTGATGATGCCGTGGAAGATTCTCGCGACCACGCAGGGTTATATTTTTACGTGGCTCGTGGGCTACTCCGCGTTGCTCGGACCCGTGGCCGGAATCCTGATGGTCGACTATTTCCTGATACGCGGCACGCGCCTCGATACGCGCGAACTCTTCAACGAAAACGGCGAGTACAGCTACACGGGCGGATGGAATATGGCCGCTGTGGTGGCGTTGGTTATCGGCGTGTTGCCGAACTTGCCGGGCTTCCTGCACACGGCATTTCCCGCTTCGTTTCCGAATGTGCCCGCGTTTTTCAATACGCTTTATACGTATGCGTGGTTCGTAGGCCTTGCGCTCGCATCGATTGTGTATGGCGCATGGATGAAGATGGGCAAGAGCCCGACAGCGCGAGTTGTTCGCGCCTGACATTTCACGAGATTCAACAGGAGATAGTTAGATGACGATCCTGATTCGCGGTGGCACGATTATCGATGCAGAGCGCACGTATCGTGCAGATGTGCTGTGCGCAGATCCGAAGGACGGCGGCACCATTCTGCAGATCGGCCTCGATCTTGATGCGCCTGCGGGTGCGGAGATTATCGATGCTTCCGGGCAGTATGTAATGCCCGGTGGTATCGATCCGCACACGCACATGGAGCTGCCGTTCATGGGAACGACCGCCAGCGACGACTTCTACACGGGCACCGCGGCGGGGTTGTCCGGCGGCACGACGAGCATTATCGACTTCGTGATTCCGAGTCCTAAACAATCGCTCATGGCAGCGTTCAACGAGTGGCGCGGCTGGGCGGAGAAGGCATCGGCGGATTATGGTTTTCATGTGGCCGTGACGTGGTGGGACGAGTCGGTGTACAGGGACATGGGAACGCTCGTGCACGAACACGGCGTGTCCAGTTTCAAGCACTTCATGGCTTACAAGAACGCCATCATGGCCGACGACGAAGTGCTCGTGAACAGCTTCGCGCGATCGCTCGAACTCGGCGCGTTGCCGACCGTGCATGCGGAAAATGGCGAGCTCGTTTTTCAGTTGCAGAAACAGTTGCTCGCGAAAGGTTTCACCGGACCGGAAGCGCATCCGTTGTCGAGACCACCCGAAGTCGAAGGCGAAGCGGCCAACCGCGCAATACGGATTGCGCAAGTGCTGGGCGTGCCGATCTACATCGTGCATGTATCGTCGAAAGATGCCGTCGATGTCATCACGCGTGCCCGCAGCGAAGGTCAGCGCGTGTTCGCGGAAGTGTTGCCGGGGCATCTGGTTATCGATGAATCCGTGTACAGCGATCCCGACTGGAATCGCGCTGCGGCGCATGTGATGAGTCCGCCGTTTCGCACGAGTGAACATCGCGAGGCGTTGTGGCGCGGTTTGCAATCAGGGCAACTCCACACCACGGCAACCGATCATTGCGTGTTTTGCGCGTCACAGAAAGCAATGGGCCGCGAGGACTTCACGCGCATTCCCAACGGCTGCGGCGGCGTGGAAGATCGCATGGCAATTCTCTGGCATTACGGCGTGAATCAGGGACGTCTTACGCCGAACGAGTTCGTGCGCGTGACTTCGACGAATGCGGCGCAGATCTTCAATCTGTTCCCGCGCAAGGGCGCGGTGCAGGTTGGCGCGGATGCCGATCTGGTTGTCTGGGATCCGGCGGCGAGCAAAACAATATCGGTTGCGACGCATCATCAGAAGGTGGATTTCAACGTGTTCGAAGGCCTGACCGTTCAGGGCCTGGCGATGCATACGCTCACGCGTGGCGCGCATGCGTGGGCCGACGGCGATCTGCGCGCGGTCAAAGGCGCTGGGCAATATTTGAAGCGTCCGCCGAACGGTGCGTACTTCGATGCCACGCGCATTGCCAATCATTTGAAGGAGCCGCATCCGATTCATCGTGCGGGTGACAAGGTCGTGAAAGCGGCTTGAGGTTCACGAAAACTTAATGACAGCCGGCGCCTCGTGCGCCGGTTTTTTTTGGCTTACGCGTTAGCATTGATTTGAATAAGCCCGAGGCAGAACGCCACTTTGCGAGCAACGGCCGCTGTTGCTAAACTCGTAGGCGGTAATTTACCGAGTTGCAAGGATGTTGCCGGTCACGACTTCAAGCGCAACGTCCTGTGAGTCCCCACAAAACCAGAAGGAGCACTGATGGCGAACAATACCTTGACGACGGCGTCCGGCGCACCCGTTGGCGACAACCAGAACTCGCAAACCGTGGGGCCGCGTGGACCCATTACGCTGCAGGACTTCTGGCTGATCGAGAAGCTGGCCCACTTCGACCGCGAAGTGATTCCTGAGCGGCGCGTTCACGCCAAGGGATCGGGCGCGTTCGGCACGCTGAAAATCACGCACGACATCAAGCAATACAGCAAAGCGAAAGTATTCGATACCATCGGCAAGGAAACCAAAGCGTTCCTGCGTTTCTCGACGGTTGCCGGCGAGCGCGGCGCGGCCGATGCCGAGCGAGACGTACGTGGTTTCTCGCTCAAGTTCTACACGGAAGAAGGCAACTGGGATATCGTCGGCAACAATACGCCGGTGTTTTTTATCCGCGATCCGCTGAAATTTCCCGACTTCATTCATACGCAGAAACGCGATCCGCGCACCAATATGCGGAGCGCCGCGAACATCTGGGACTTCTGGTCGCAGACGCCCGAGTCGTTGCATCAGGTCACCATTCTCATGAGCGACCGCGGCATTCCGAAGAATTATCGGCAGATGCACGGATTTGGTTCGCACACATTCTCGTTCATTAACGCGCAGAACCAGCGGCACTATGTGAAGTTCCATTTCAAGTCTATGCAGGGCATCGAGAACATCACGAATGCCGAAGCGAAGAAGGTCATTGGTGAAGATCGTGAGAGCGCGCAGCGCGATCTCTACGATGAAATTGAAAAGGGCAACTTTCCTAAGTGGCGTTTCTGCATTCAGGTCATGACGGAAGACCAGGCGCGCAATCATCACGAGAATCCCTTCGACATCACAAAGACGTGGTCGCAAAAGGAATTCCCGTTGATCGATGTCGGCGTGCTCGAGTTGAACAAGAATCCGGAAAATTATTTCGCAGATGTGGAGCAGTCCGCATTCACGCCGGCGAATGTGGTTCCGGGTATCGGCTTCTCTCCCGACCGCTTGCTGCAGGGCCGTTTGTTCTCTTACGGCGATACACATCGCTACCGGCTCGGCATCAATCACCATCAGATTCCGGTGAACGCTCCGCTTAATCCAAAGCACGCGCCGTATCACCGCGATGGCGCAACGCGCACGGACGGCAACCTGGGTGGCACTGCGAATTACGAGCCGAACCGTTTTGGCGTGTTCCCGCAGGATCCGTCGGCGAACGAGCCGCCGCTGGCCGTGGAGGGCGATATCGAGCGCTATAACCATCGTGAAGACGATGATTACTACAGCCATGCGCGCGCGTTGTTCAACCTGTTTAATGCCGAGGAGAAGCAGCGCTTGTTCAATAACATCGGCGAGGCTATTGCCGGGGTTCCGCAACAGATCGTCGATCGTCAGCTGGCGTTGTTCGACAAGGTCGATCCTGCTTACGGATCGGGCGTTCGTCACGCACTTGGAAAGTCGGCGCCCGTTTCGGAAACGGCATTGCCTTGAGCCGACTGATTTGATTCGGAAAGCTGAATGAAACGAAGGCCCCCCTAACGTGGGGCCTTTGTTTTTATCAAACCGCGATTTCGTCGCGTGCCTTGGCTTCTTTATAGGCGCTGACTTTATTCACAATGTGTTCGGCGTCGCGCGCAACGCCGGAAAAACGCCCCGATCCCCAGGTATGCAGCCAGGGCAAGCCGACGAAATAGATGCCATCCACGGGCGTTACGCCGCGCGTGTGCGCGGGATAACCTCGGCCGTTGAAGATGGGTGCATCGAGCCAGCTGAAATCGGGCGTAAAACCGATACACCACACAATGGACCCTATGCCACTTGCCTCCAGATTCAGCGAAGTGCGTTCGCCGGCAGGAGACCATACAGGCTCGTAGCGCGATCCGGGCGGCGCGCTGATGCCGTTGTTTGCTATAAACGCATCGATGCCCGCGTTGATGCCATTGAACGTCTTGTCGGCGCTGTCCAGATTCTCGATGAGGTTTGGCGCGAAATGCAGCGCGCCATCGCGCAGGTCCTGAAGCCGGCCGTACAATTGCATGCCTTCGGCGGCGAACTTTCGCAGGTCGATATCGCGTCCGCCGTCGCGCCCGGTCACGTAGTGGTTGGTGTTGTCGCGCACGCCTTCACGCAATGGATGCTGCTCGACGGGCATGTCGTAATACTTCATGTCGGCAAGCCAGTCGACTACGTCGCGACCTCGGTAGAAACGCGCGCAACGCGGCGCTTCGCCCACTGCAAGGATCACTTTTCGCCCCGCGAGATGAAGGTCTTCCGCGATCTGCGCACCCGATTGCCCCGAGCCCACCACGAGCACCGCGCCTTCGGGCAACGACTGCGGATTCCGATATTCCGACGACTGTATTTGCGCGATCGAACCCGGCAGGCGCTCCGCCATGCGCGGTACGATCGGCGTGTGATATCCGCCCGATGCAATCACGATCTGGTCCGCCGAGAACGCTCCCTGACTGGTCGATACGCTAAAGCCGCCTTCGCTATTGCGCGTAACGCGCTGGACCTCGGCATGTTCGATCACAGGTGCATCGACGGTCTTGATGAAGCCGTCGAGATACGCAATGATCTCATCCTTCTTCATGAAACCATGCGGATCGTCACCCGCGTATGGATAACCCGGCAGCGCACACTGCCAGTTCGGCGTCACAAGGCAGAACGCATCCCAACGTTGTGATCGCCATGTATGCGTGACCGTATTTTTCTCCAGCACGAGATGGTCGATACCCGCCTGCCTGAGATAGTAGCTCGCGGACAGACCCGCTTGTCCGCCGCCCACTACGATCACGCTGTAATGCGTCGTGTCCGCCGATACGTGCGACATGATGCGTCCTCACTGAAAGATGGCGCGCTCAGACGAGCGCGATGACCTTGACCCGTGCGTCGGGTTCGTCCATGAAACGTTCGGCGTCGACTTCGATTTTTGCAAGCTGATCCATTGCCGCCGAGCACGCGAAGCCGTACTTCTCGCGCACACGTTCGGATGCAATGTTCAATGCTTCGCGGGCACGCGAAACGAAGTCATCGACGGGATAGGTCTCGCCCGGGGTGAAAAAATCGCTGACGACCTGCGACGGCGAATAGCAATTGTCTTCGCGGTTATCGGGCCACTGGATTCTGAAATGCATGACCGGCATGGCGGGTTCCTGGAAGTTTTGAGTGCGCGGTTCGCTAGCAAACCGCTGTAGATGTCGAGATGTTTTCTCGCCGATACCTGCCAGCTCATTCGTGCGAGCAAGGCGGGCACGGCGTTATTGAAATCGGTTTGGTGACGACCGCTGATGACTTGTTCGAGTGCATCGGCTATCGATTCACTGACTGTCGGCGTCGCCCAGCAACAGGTAGCGTCATCGAGATATTCAGTGAACGGCGCAATGTTCGACGCCACTACCGGCGTGCCGCTCGCAAGCGCTTCCAGCACGACGAGGCCGAAGCCTTCACGCAGCGACACCATCGCGAGGACATCGGCACGGCGAAAGAGCGCAGGCATGTCTGCGTCACCGACGGGTCCGGTGACAGTCACCGCGTGCGTCAGGTCGAGAGCAGCGACGCGCTGCATGAAGGCGTGCGCGTATGCGTTGTGATCGAGCAGACTTGCACCGCCCGCGATCACGAGCCGCGCTTGCGGGTAGCGTGAAATCAGCGCGGCGAACGCTTCGAGCAAGGCGACCGTGTTCTTGCGCGCTTCAATGCCACCAACGGCAAGAACGATCGGCGATCCTTCGATACTCAATGCCGAATCTCTCAGTGTGCGCTGCGGAGAATACCGCGTCAGATCGACACCGTTCGTTACCGTGATCGCATCGACTTCATACGTCTCGCGCATCACGCGAGTCCACATTTCGCTGACACACAGCACTCGATCCGCGTCACGCCACGCGCGAGTTTGCCAGGCGGCGAGGCGAGGGTTATCGAAGTGATCGAGATGATGAACCGTGCGCACGAAGGTGGCTATTTCGCCTTCTTCCTTCAGCTCCGCAAGCGCGTTGCCGCTGATGCTGTCCTGTGCGTGGAGCACGTCGAAACCGGCTGGATCGCAGGCTTTCAAACTTGCTTTCAGGGCACGAATCCGCGCTTCCACCATTGCGACCGTGTTCTGCTGCGATCCTTCAATAGTCGCAAGGATCACACGGCACGGCGGCTCGCGAAAAAGCGATTCGCCGGCCGCAGCGGGCGCGAAGATCGTGACGTCGTGACCTTCGTCCACCAATGCCGCGGCGAGTTCGAGCGCATGCACCACGCCACCGCGCGGGTTGACCGAATGCGTGGTCAGGGCGATACGCATTACGCTGCGCTCCTCGGTGTGATGAACGGGTGCGTCATGAAGTTCCATAGTTCGCCGTGATCGTCACCATCCTGAAGCTTGACCTTGCGCGACTCCTCGACGATGCCGATTTCAGCACAAGCAAGCTCGCGTTCAAGGAACATCCGCCTGACCGCTTCCACGTTTCCCGCACGTACGGACATGACGAAGCCGAAGCTCGGAAACGCGGTGAGCCAACGCAAACGGTCGACGTCAGGAGGCGACGGCAAACGTGAAAGGTCGATATTTGCGCCCACTTGCGAGCATTCGAGCAGCATCAAGGCAGTGCCCAGCGCGCCGGCCATGCTGATGTCTTTGGCGGCATTGCAAAGACCGCTTTCAGCGAGCGTTGGCAGTAGCTCGAGATCAGCGCGCAAGCGTTCAGCAGGCGCGCCCACCGACGCATTCCAGAACGGATAAGGATCTTCGAAGCGACCGCGCAGATCGACTGCCATCATCAAATGATCGCCGGGCCGTGCGTCGAAACTTGACAGCAATTTCTTCGCGCGGCCAACAATCGATACCGCCAGTTGTGCCTGGTCGCTGCGCGTATTGCTGTGACCGCCGACAATCGGTACGCCATACGCCGTCGATGCAGCAGCCATGCCTGCCAGCACCTCTTCGGCGCGCTGCAAACCGTCGCTCCAGAGTGCATCGACCACGGCGACGGGGCGGCCGCCCATTGCGTAGATATCGCTGACGTTGACCATCACGCTGCTGTAGCCGGCAAACCACGGCATGTTGCGCACGAAGTCGCTGACCATGCCTTCGATGGCGAATAACAGGTAACCGTCGCCATCGGCGATGGCTGCGCAGTCATCGCCGTTAGCGACGTGTTCAGCCGACGCCGGAGCATGCCGCGCGAGCGATGACATGACGCCGGCAATGTCCGTCTTATGGCGGAAGCCGCGCGTTTCCCTCAACGCGGCGATGAGGTCGGCCACGCTCATGCCGCACTCCGCGCCGCCGAATATTGCGTCACGAAACCACTATGCGGCGTGGCGCACGGCGGATAAAAATCGAGGTCGGCCTGCATCAGGTGATGTGGCCTTCCATGCATGAGTTCTTCCGCTAACGTGGTCCAGTGCAGCGCATGAAACAGGGGCGCATTCTGACTTTGCACATGCGCGAGAAACTCCTTGCAGCCCAGCGCGTGTGCACTGCTGACCGCGAGCCTGATCAGCGTTGCGCCAATCTTTCCGTGCCGCCGAAATGCCGCGTGCACCGCGAGCCGCGATCCCGTCCATACACCCGGTTCGTCCTCGTGAATGCGCACGGTGCCGACCACCTGCTCGTGCATTCCGCCAATACAACTCACGGCCACAAGCAGTTGCGCGCGGTCATCGGTTTCATCGCGGTCGTCGCCTACAAAGATCCCTTGTTCGATGCAGAACACCGCGCGCCGCAGCTTGTACGCTTCATCTGCTTCCCACGGCAGCGTGGTCCACTTGATCGTGTAGCTGGCAGGCGTGTAGAGCCGGGTGAGGTCTTCGGTATCGGCGAGCATGGTTCAGACCTCGTAGGATGACAACGAAGAACACGCGCCGCATTTTCCGCAGCCCGCCTTGATATCACCGGAACGCATGCCGCCAGCCGAGACCATGGCGCCAAGCGGCTGCAGCACGGACTTCATGAACTCGGGCGAGGGCGCCGGATGATCTTCGAGCGGCGTGCCGCTGATCGGCACGAATGGAACCACAAATGGATAGACGCCTATGTCCACGAGTTCTCGCGAGATCGAAAGGATCGCTTCGGCCGTATCGCCCAATCCGGCGAGAATGTAAGTGCTGACCTGGCCGCGTCCGAACACGGCAACAGCCGCCTTGAACGATTCCATGTATCGCAAGATCGGCACGCTCGCTTTTCCCGGCATGATCTGCTCGCGCAGCGCGGGCGTCACCACTTCGAGATGCATCCCGAGCGTATCGATACCGCTTGCACGCATGCGCTCGAACCACTTGTCGTCGTCCGGCGGTTCGCACTGCGCTTGTATCGGCAAGTCGACGGCCGCCTTGATTGCGAACGCGCTCTCGCACAGGATCTGCGCGCCACGGTCTTTGGTCGGGGGCGTGCCTGTGGTGAGGACCATATGCTTGACGCCATCGAGCAAAACCGCCGCGCGCGCGACTTCCGCAAGCTGCTCAGGCGTCTTGCGCGCGATCGTCCGGCCTGCCGCAAGCGACTGACCGATCGCGCAGAACTTGCAGGTTTTCTTGCGGCTTTCGTATCGGATGCAGGTTTGCAACACGGTCGTCGCGAGGACATCAGACCCGTGTAACGTTGCGATGTGCGAGTACGGCACGCCGTCGAAGGTTTGCATCGCGTAGAAGCGTGGCGCCTTCGGGAAGCTGATATTTGCAATGGGAATGGAGCCACGCAGCAACGCGCTGCTGCCGCCCGCATCAGGCGCGGAGGCGACGAACGGCGAATGCCACGCGGTGTTCGTGTGCACCGGAACCATGATGGTCACGCCGTCGATGGTCACCGCCTTGTGGTCCGAGGGTCCTGCGCCGCCACGGCGGCTCGCGACGCTCACGCCCGCGCCGGGATCGGCGAGACGCAAGCCGGTCGATTGCAATTCAGTCATCAATTGCCGGCTCGTAGCCGACATCGTCTCGCTCGCGTTCAAGATGCTTTTCCCCGGTTGAAGGTGAGAAGGTGTTCATGGGCGCCGACGTGACTGCGGGGCGGTCGTTGATTGCAAGGCTCAGCAGTTCGGGCCGCGCGTAATGGCCAACCGAATCCATCATGCGTTTGCGTTTGGTGATCAGGGACATGTCCAGGTCCGCGATCACCAGGCCGTCGCCTTCACGCAACGGCGGCGCGAGGTGCTGGCCTTCCGGCGAAATGATCGCCGTATTGCAGCCGCCACGAAGCGCCTTCTGCAAGCCTGGCTCCTTCGTGATGGATTCAATCTGCGATTCAGTTAGCCATCCTGTGGAATTCACCACGAAACAGCCGGATTCCAGCGCGTGATGCCGGATCGTCACCTCGATCTGTTCGCCGAAGATAGGACCCACGAGCGAGCCCGGAAACTGGCTGCAATGGATCTCTTCGTGTTGCGTCATCAAGGCGTATCGTGCGAGCGGGTTGTAGTGCTCCCAGCATGCAAGCGCGCCCACTTTCGCAATGCTCGTCTGCGCCACTTTCAATCCCGAGGCGTCGCCCATGCCCCAGATCATTCGCTCATGAAACGTGGGCGTGATCTTGCGGCGCTTGAGAATCAATTCGCCGGTGGTATCGAAGATGAGTTGAGCGTTGTACAAGCTGCCGTGGTCACGCTCGTTCACACCGAGCACGACGACCATGCCGTGACGGCGCGCCCGCTCCGAAACCGCGTGCGTCACCGGACCGGGCACGACGACGGCTTCATCGTAGAGACGCATATGTTCCGCACCCGATGCGACCGGCGCCCGCACGAACGAAAAGTACGGGTAGTAGGGCAGGAAGGTCTCGGGGAACACGCTCAGCTGCACGCCCTGGCGCGCGGCGTCGTCGATTGTCGCGAGGACCTTTTCGAGCGTGCCGCCGGGCCGCTCCAGATCCGGTGAAATCTGGACCGCGGCGGCACGGACGATTCTCTTGTCGGGCATGGTCATTCCGTGGTCGGTGGTGTCGGCGATGTCAGACAGTCCACGTGTTGATGATCAACGCGCCGTCTTTCCGGTGCAGCAACTGGATGTCGAGCACGTCGAGCGGGCTGATCGGCTTGATGCCCTCGATCAGCGACGCTTCGCCCTGTCCATAAAGCGCTTGCAGTGCGAAGCGGCATGCGTAGACCTTGCCGCCTTCCTCCATGAATTTCTGAATCTGTTTGTTGAAGTTCAGGTGGCCGGGGAATGCTTCGTCGCCGAGCGTTGGGAATCCGCGTTGCAGTCCTAGCGTCACGCCGGGACCGTAGAGCAGCACCGACGTTTCGAAACCTTTGCGCAGCAACCGCGTGGCCTGCAGGAGATTCACGAAGCCGATGGAACCTTCAAAGGCGACCGTATGAAACGTCACCAGCGCCTTCTCGCCCGGGGCGGCCTTGACGTCCTCAAAGACTTTCTCTTCATAGTCGACAAGATAATCGCCTTTCTTGTGCATCGGGATATTGACGGCAGGCATTCTAATCTCCATTAAATAGACGATTTAATACATCGATAATCCTGGGCGTCCGTTTTTAATTCGGATGCCGGTGCGCTGTTTGCAAACAAGTTAATGCAACCGTCGTGCCATTAAAACGCAGCGTTAATGCGATCAATACCCGATCATTCAAACGATCAGCGCGTTGGACGCTCGTTAATTTTTTACGGATGAGCCGTCAGAGCCTTGTGCCTAAGGGATTCGCCGGTTGGACAAGATCAGCCGCGCACCAAGAGGGCGTTGATTTGCTGGTGCAACTGCGCATTGCTGGTGCAGTACACACTCAATATGTGCATAGAATGAACACTAAAAAATTCTGCATACGATCATTCGATGCGATCAATTTGTTTTATCCGGGTATATCGTGCTATCGTTTTTTTAACGCTTTAAAACCGAGACCGTTTCATGACCAGTCTTACTCACCACTGGATCAGAAAACTTACGGAAAGCCGCAAGCCGGCTTATCTGCTGATTCCGGAATTAATCGAAGAAGATCTGGCTAGCGGACGCTTGCGTCCACGTGACCGGCTGCCCGGTTTGCGCGATCTCGCCGATGAACTCCAGCTCAATTACACGACCGTTGCACGCGCCTATGCTGAGGCGCGCAAACGCGGTCTGCTCGACTCCCGCGCGGGCAGCGGGACGTTCGTGCGCGGCCGCACGGCGACGTTGCCGCTGTCGGGCGGAAGCAGCGTGGAGATGACCATGAACATGCCGCCCGAACCCGCAGAGCTGGCCGCGCGGTTGCGCGAGTCGGCGGCCCGGTTGTTCGCGGGGACCGATCCTTATCGCTTGTTGCGATACCAGGATTTCGGCGGGACTCCTGACGATCGCGCGGCGGGCACGAAATGGCTCAAGCGTCGTTTCGATGACTGCGATGAAGACAGGGTGCTCGTATGCCCGGGCATACATAGCGCGCTCGTGGCACTGGTCTCGCAGCTTGCGCGACCGGGCGGAACCATCTGCCTCGATACGTTGGCGTATCCCGGCATCAAGGCGATCGCCGCGCAACTCGGCGTGCGATTACAAGCGCTTGCACGCGACGACGACGGTCCGCTCGCGCATGCATTCGAGGCGCTTTGCAAAAGCGACAAACCCAGCGCGTTCTATTGCAACCCGACCATCCAGAACCCGAGCACGGTCACGCTTTCGTCGAAGCGTCGCGAGGCGCTGGCCGATGTCGCGTTGAGATACAGCGTGCCGATCATCGAAGACGATGCATACGGCATGCTGCCCGCTAACGCACCTGACGCGATGGTTTCGTTTGCGCCCGACCTGACCTACTACGTAACGGGTTTTTCGAAGAGCTTCGGTGCGGGACTTCGCGTGGCATACATTCGCGCGCCTTCCGCACGGCGGGCGCAACATCTTGCGGGTGCATTGCGCGCCACGACAGTCATGGCGAGTCCATTCACCATGCTGCTCGCAACGCAATGGGTCGTGGACGGCACCGCCGATCTGATGCTCGATGCCATCCGGACGGAGTCGGCCGCGCGGCAGGGAATCGCATCGCGAGTGTTATCGAAGTGGAAATTCGATGCTGATCCCGCCGGTTTTCATTTCTGGATGCCGATCGATTCGGCGTGCGGATGGCAAGCCTCGGAGCTTGCGTTGCAATTGCGTTCGCAGGGTATAGGCGCGGTATCGGCGACGGCATTTGCGACCGATGGCAACCCGCCCGAAGCCATCCGCGTCTGTCTTGGCGGGCCGAAAAACCTGGACGAATGCGAAGACGCGCTGAGGTTGATCGCCGATACGGTCGAGCATCCGCATCATCTGCATTTGCCTGTGATGTGATGCCGCCAGACGCGTGTCAAGCAGACGTAACGCCTGCTTGTTACGATGCAGCCTTTCGTCCCGACCGTTCGCCCCATGCGGAATTTCTCGCTTTTTCGCTTGACCCTCGCCGCGCTCACGGCGATGTTCCTGATCACGGCATGCGCCGGCAATCCCAATGCGTTATGGCAGATCGTCCACAACTCGTGTGAGCCGGCCGCGCGCGGAGCGGACGTGCCGCAAAAATGTATCGATGTCGATGCAGTTCAGGGCTATGCGGTGCTCAAGGATTTGAACGGCATTGCGCAGTATTTGCTGATCCCGACCAAACGCATAGGCGGCATTGAAAGTCCCGATTTGCTCGCGGCGGATTCGCCAAACTACTGGCGCGCCGCGTGGGATGCCCGGCGATTCGTAAACGCAAAACTCGGCGAGGAATTACCTCGCGACGAAGTCTCGCTCGCGATCAATTCCACCAGCGGGCGTTCGCAGAATCAGTTGCATATCCATATCGATTGCCTCGCGCCGGATGTCGTGGCCGCGTTGCGCGAGCAGGGGCCGAAGATCGGCACGCAATGGACTACGTTTCCAACGCGGCTGCGCGGACATGCATACAAGATCATCCGTATCGATGACCCGACGCTCGCTTCCGTCGATCCGTTCAAGTTGCTCGCGGCGAACATAGCCAGGGAAGGCGGAAGCATGGCCGACCAGACGCTGCTGCTGACCGGCACGACCACGCCCGATGGCAAGCCCGCGTTTTTCCTGCTCAACGATCATGTGCGTCTCGCGCAGGGCGACTTTGCATCGTCCGAGGAGTTGCAGGATTACAGTTGCGCGATTGCACGCAAGCACTAGCCTGAGCGCGTTTCTGTCGCGGAATTTTGCGCTAGCCGCGCGCCGCGCTTCGTTGCACTATGTCGGTTCGACAAACCAGAACGGCAGGGCAGCAGCATGACCACGATGAAAACCATCGGCTTGATTGGCGGCATGAGTTGGGAATCGACGGCCGAGTATTATCGATTGATCAATCAGGATGTCCGCACGCGGTTGGGCGGATTGAACTCGGCGCAAGTGTTGTTGCATAGCGTGAATTTTGCGCCCATCGAGCGCTTGCAACGCGACGGACAATGGAACATTGCCGGTATCCGGCTGAGCGAAGCCGCGCGCCATCTGGAAGCGGGCGGCGCACATTGCATCGTGCTCTGCACGAACACCATGCATCTCGTCGCGCCGCAAATCGCCGCTTCGGTGTCAGTGCCGTTTTTGCATATCGTGGACCCGACGGGCATCGAGGCGAAGAGATCCGGTATCGGGAAAGTCGGGTTTATCGGCACGGCGTTTTCCATGCGGGAGAGTTTCTTCCGCGACCGGCTCGAAGAACGGCATGGAATCTCCACCATCGTTCCTGACGCCGCGAGCCAGGCGGTCATCCACGACATCATCTATCGGGAGTTATGCCTGGGCGTGGTGAAAGAGGAATCGCGCAAGTTGTATCGCGAAGTCATTCACGGATTGGCCGCGCGCGGCGCCGAAGCTATCGTGTTGGGATGCACGGAAATCATGCTGCTGGTGAAAGCAGAAGACAGCCCTGTTCCTCTGCTCGATACCACCACGCTTCACGCTCGCGCCGCCGTGGATTTCTCGCTGGCGCAAGCCTGAATTTCAGTGCTCGCGCCTGTGGGTGAACACGCGCGGACGTACGGCCTCGATCACGGCTTCGGGCAGGACCTGATGCAATGTGCGCACGGTAAAGTCGAGGTCTTCCATGGCTATGTCGAACACGAGCCGAAGGTCGTCGTGATCGCGCGATGCCTGGCTGACATACACGCCCAGCGGCGAATGAAACAGGCGGCGGATGCGTTCGCGCGCGGCTTCATCCTGCTTGCTGCGAAGCACGGCCGAAAGATGAACGCGTGAAACACAGGGCGTCGGAATGCTTTCACGCTCTGCCGATTTTCCGCTGGTTGCCGAGCTGACGATTCTTTCGAGTACAAGGTTCATGACGCTGCAAGCTCCTCTGTTCAGGATGACTTGCAGCGTATCTTTTTGCACGTAAACGGCGCGTTAAAATTTTCGATGCCGCCGTATAAATTGCCTGGCTTGCTTCTTCAGTCGATGCCGTTAAAAACGGCGTCGTCAGGACCGATGTAAGCCGGCGCCTTCCACGTGGCGTCGCGCATGGAATGCTGGACTTGTTGGTCCACGCCCAGCAGCACCGCGAAAATCGCCATGCGCACGGGAATGCCGTTATCTGTTTGCCGGAAGATCGCAAGCCTCGGATCGTGGTTGAGGTCGGTGCTCAGATCGTTGGCGCCAGGGCGTCCGTCGCGCGGCAGCGGATGCATGATCAATGTGTCGGGACCGCATACGCTGTCGACCAGCGCCTGATTGATCTGGAAGTCCGGTGTATAACCTTCGATGGATTCATCGGCGAAACGCTCTTTTTGAATGCGGGTTGCGTACACCACGTCCGCGCCTTTCAAGCCGGCGTGCAGGTCGCTGGTTTGCTCGACGACATGATCGCCGCGCGTGATCTGATCGAGGATGGACGCAGGCATTTCAAGCGATCCCGGCGAGATTAACGTGAACTTCAGCCCGCGATACAACGCCAGCAGCTTGGCCAGCGAATGGACCGTGCGACCATATTTGAGGTCGCCGACCATCGCGATATGCGAGCCGTCGACAATCTTTCCCACGCGCGAGAATTCGCGCTGAACCGTATAGAGGTCGAGCAACGCCTGGCTCGGATGCTCGCCGGGGCCGTCGCCCGCGTTGATCACCGGAACGTTGGTCGCGCGTGCGAACTCGGCAACCGATCCTTTCTCGGGATGGCGCACGACGAGTGCGTCCGCGTAACCGCTGATCACGCGGCTGGTGTCGTAGATGGACTCGCCTTTCGCCATCGATGAAAACGTGAAGCCGGTCGTGTCGCAGACCGATCCGCCCAGCCGGCAGAACGCCGCGCCGAAACTCACGCGCGTTCGAGTGCTGGCTTCGAAGAATAGATTGGCGAGCACGGCGCCTTCCAGGACGCGCGTGATTTTTTGACGGCGCGCGATGGGTTGCATGGTGTCCGCCACCTGGAACAATGCTTCGACCGAGTCGCGCGAAAACTGATCGACTGAAAGCAGGTGCGGACGGCCTTCGTGCAAAATGGACGCCGACTGTACGCGTTGCGTATATTCATCGCCGGAAGGTGTCCGTTCGAGAATCTCCATTACGTAGCGGCTTGCGATCTCTGGCATCGCACGGGATTCCGCGGATTCATCGGGAAGCAACCATGTATCGAGCGCGCGTCGCGCAACGCCAATGCGGTTTGCGAACGCGTCGCGTGTCATGTTGAGGCGCCGCATGGCATCGCGAAGAAGGGTTTGCTGTTGAAGATGCATGTGGGTCGCTCCGGAGGTGATGTACGCGCTGCGTATATTAAATCACTCACTGAAAAGGTGCAATACGACCTCGCGTCTATGCGAAACGCTGCGGTGTTCGAACAGGTAGATGCCCTGCCAGGTGCCTAGAACCATGCGGCCTGCGCTGACGGGAATCGAAAGCTGGACTTGCGTCAACGCCGTGCGCAGATGCGCCGGCATGTCGTCGGGACCTTCCGAGTCGTGGACATAGCGCCCCGGCGCTTCGGGCGCAATCGTCTCGAAGAATTGCTCGAGATCCGTGCGTACGTCGGGATCGGCATTTTCCTGTATCAGCAAAGAGGCCGATGTATGCCGGAGAAACACGGTAAGCAGGCCGGTTTGAATGCCTTGCTGGTCGATCCACTTACGGATGTCGCGGGTAATTTCATGCAGACCGCGCGTGCGCGTTGTCACGCCTAGATGGTGGAGCGCCTGTTTCATGCCGATGTCTCCAGAGGGAAGTGCGCGATGCGAGAAAGTCGTCGCGCCTGCCTCCGGAGTTTACCGGCTCCTGCAAAGTGACACAGGCAAGCCCGCTCATGCTCAATGACCTGAGTAGATCGATTGCGTTGCCTGGTTCGGTGCGTAGTCAGCGCGCGATCCCGACGCCGACATGCTGCCGGTATTCGATCCGTACGATGTCGCCGCAATGCCTTGTTCCGCCCAGACCTTTTGTTCGGCGGCCTGGATGTCCTGCGGGTAATTGACGTCTTCGCCGCCAGGGCTGTAGCCGGCCTTTTCGAGCTGCACCAGTTCCGCTTTGACCTGAGCACGCGTCACGGGACCGTTGCTCTGCGCGAACGCGAAAGCCGGGGCTGCCAATGCCGAGGAAAGAACCAACGCGGAGATAAGGAATTTTTTCATGATGACCTCAATAAAGTTAGTGATCCGATGTATTTAACCGATTGCTGCGGATGTTTCCGGTACTGCGTTCAACAATTCAAAATGGCAATGCGCTTCGTTAGTTTGCTTCGCTGGCGCTTGCCGGCGTCGTGGTGTTCGCTACTGCGTTTTTCGCCTGCTCTTCCGCAAGACGCGTTTGCTGTTCTTCGAGTTGATGCGCGAAGATAGGGTTGACATCGGGGTAGGAGGTATCAGTCACGAAATCGCGGCCGTCTTTCTGCGCTTGAATCAGTTCCTGATAAACCTCGGCACGCGTCTTGGTTTGCGCAAATGCATTCGCTGAAGCGATCGTTGCAATGGCGACGACGGCAATGGCTAGAACTTTCATTTTGCTTCTCCAAAGGGGTTGTATTTTGTTGCTGTGTGCAATGGAGAGAACCCGGGAAAGGGCAGGGATATTCCCTGAAACGTCGATTATTTTTTCGACGATAAAAATTTGTATTTGAATGGAATAAGCCGATATAGATTGTGTTTACGCGCTCAGGGACGCTTTCGTTTTCCCTCGGCGTGTATCGCACGGCGTGTATCGCACGATGAATGAGGCGGCGCAAAGCCTGAAACAATGTGCAGACGGAATAAACTGCGCAAGACCGTGTTCGCCCCTATACCGACAGCAATTTTCCAATCGATCATGTCCATAGCAAAACCACCCTCGGAATTCCGGCTCTCCGAGTCCGATGTCCAGGCTTACGCCGACGGCATGCTCGATCCGAAGCGCGCTGCCAGCGTTCAAAGCTATTTGAAAGACCGGCCGGATGAAGCCCAACGCGTCGCGTTCTATGGACGAATCAACCAGCAAATGCAAAACGCTTTCCCTGATCCAGCCGACGAAACGCTCTCGTCCAGATCGGCTCCGCGCAAGTCGAAACGGCGCATCACGCACGTTCTGATCGCTATCGCAGCCGCGCTGGCGCTCGTCGCGGGTGGACTGTTCGCGTTCGACATCTCCGATTCCGCGCTCGATAATGCGTCGATGATGGCGCTCGAACAGGCGATCGCGGCGCAGGACATGGCGACCGGCGCGAGCGCATATGTAAGCTCGGCGAAGGCTTTGGCGGATGCGCCGAACCTGTACGTCGTGGGATTTCATCCGGTGGCGCGCCGCGAAATGTCGCTTGGTCTGTTTGCATCGGCGACGGAATATGTGTACCGGAATGCGATGGGCGAGGCAGCGGTGTTACTCGTCGCGCCAGGGATCATGGCGAAACCGCAGCCGCAGTGGAAAGCGAATCGTGTAGGAGAAACGCGTTTGCTGGCCTGGACTTCCGGTGGCAAGCGTTACGTGCTGGCCGGTCGCGCGAACACTCGCGGCCTGATGCGCGCCGCGGACCTGATGACGGGCAACTGAACCTTGCGTTTGAAATAAAAACTGCCAGATGGCGGGAATAACTCGCAATCCACAGTGTTAGCCCATCATTCGCAGCGGCGTTTTCAGGTTGAGCGTCCGCACAAGCTTACAAAATGAGGGAATGCCGATGGGCGTCCGTGACGAGTTAATGGAACATGTGCCGCGATTACGCCGTTATGCGCGAGCGCTGATCAACAATCGCGATCTTGCCGACGATCTTGTCCAGGACACGCTTGAGCGCGCGCTTCGGCATACGGAAAAATTCCAGACCGGAACCGATATGCGCGCATGGCTTTTCACGATCATGCACAACGTCTTCGCGAATCAGGCGCGTCGGGCGGGCGTGAAAGCGGTGCACATTTCAGTAGACGACGACAACATCGCCGAGCGTGAATTCGCGGTTGCCGGTACGCAAACGCAGTCGCTCGAAGTGCGCGATCTCGACTTTGCGTTGCAGCGCTTGCCGCTCGATCAACGTCAGGTCGTTCTGCTCGTCGGACTTGAAGAGATGAGCTACTCGGATGTTGCGCAAGCGCTGGAAATTCCGATCGGGACCGTCATGTCGCGGTTATCGCGTGGACGTGAGAGATTGCGCGCGCTGATGGCAGGCGCTCAACCCGGCGCTAAATTACAGGTGGTGCGATGAGCGAACAACAAACACCCATTACCGAAGACGAAATCCATGCGTATGTGGACGGGTCGCTGGCGGAACATCGTCGCGAGGAAATCGATCGGCTGCTGGAACACGACGAAGGTCTTGCCACCAAGATCAGCGATTATTTCTCGCTGAACAGCATGTTCCACGACCGCTACGACCGCGTGTTGAGCGAGCCCGTGCCGCAGCGTCTGTTGCCGCCTGAGCGCCGTCGCTGGCGCGATGCCGCCAACTGGCCGCAGTTCGCCGGCATGGCCGCGGCGCTCGTCATAGGCGTGGGCATTGGCGTAGGCGGGATGATGAGCAACGTCGGCGGCCGTGCGCTGATGCCCGGCAGCGGCGACGACGGACATGTGCAACGCGCGAGCTTCACGCCCGGCGAGTCGTTCGCTCGCCAGTCCGCTGTGGCGCACGTCATGTACGCGCCCGAAGTGATGCGGCCGGTTGAAGTCGGCGTGGATCGCGAGCAGGAATTGGTGACGTGGGTATCGAAGCGGCTTGGTACGGACGTTCGTCCGCCGATTCTTACGCGCGTCGGCTTCGAGCTGATGGGCGGCCGTCTGCTGCCCGGCGACGACGGTCCGGTCGCGCAGTTCATGTATCACGACGCGAAGGGCGAGCGCATCACGCTGTGCATCTCGCATAGAAAAATCAGCTCGGACACGACCGCGTTCAAGCTGTACCAGGATGGTTCGGTGAACGTGTTTTACTGGATCGACGGTGATTTCGGTTACGCGGTTTCTGGCGCAATCGATCGCAAGGTATTGCTCGAACTTTCCCACGACGTGTACTCGCAACTGACGCAGATGGGCGATGTAAAACCGCAGACTTCCACACAATAAAACCTTCCGTATGGCGCCGGCGTGAACCGCCGGTGCCTATAAATTATCGGCATGAAGCAATCTTGATCAATCAGGATATCGAACTAAATAATCAATCATGAACAAGCATCCTCCAACTTCAGGCCGGCGTCGCTCGCGGCAGTCCGTTCCGCTATTCCGGCTTGCGGTGATCGGCGCGGTCGTGGCTGCAATGGGCGGCGCGTTTGTCTATGCGTCCGGCGTTGTTGCGCCTGAACGCCTGACGCCGCAACGCATCGTCAATACGTTCGAAGCGAACGCGGGCGTTCATCCCGGATTTCGCCGCAACCATGCGAAGGGCGTCTGCGTGCAAGGCTATTTCGAGGGTAACGGGCAGGCCGCGGATATTTCGAGCGCGAGCGTCTTCAAGACAGTCCGTACCCCGGTTGTCGGCCGCTTTGCGATTCCCGGCGGCATCCCGTCAGCGCCGGATGCAAGCGTGCCGGTGCGCAGTCTCGCGCTGGATTTCAGGCTGCCGGACGGTCAGCAATGGCGCACCGGAATGAACAATACGCCGGTGTTCGTCGTCAATACGCCGCAGGCTTTCTTTGCGCAACTGGTCGCGTCGCAACCCGATCCTGCGACCGGCAAGCCCGATCCCGCGAAGCTCAAGGCGTTCTTTGCCGCGCATCCGGAGACTCGACCGTTTCAGGCGTGGGTAAAAGATCATCCGCCGTCATCGAGCTTCGGAAACGCCGCGTACTACGGCATCAATGCGTTTCGCGCCATCGACGCTACCGGCAAGACGCATTTCATCCGCTGGTCTGTCGTTCCCGAAACGCCGTACACGCCCGTGACCGCGGAGCAAAAAGGCGGCCATGATTTCCTCGATGCCGAATTGCGCGAACGCCTGGCAAACGGTCCATTGCGCTGGCATCTTGTACTGACGGTCGCGAAGCCAGGTGACGTGACCAACGACGCAACCCAGGCATGGCCCGAAGACCGGCCGCATATTGATGCAGGTACGCTTGTTATCGAGCGCGAAACGGCGCAGTCGGATGGCGATTGCCGCGATATCAATTACGATCCGACCATTCTTCCTGCCGGGCTCAAGCCGTCCGATGATCCGCTGCTGGCCGCGCGATCTTCAGCTTATGCCGTCTCCTATAATCGCCGCACGCGTGAGGAAGCGCGTGGTTCTGCAACCGCTCAGGCATCCGCTCAAACATCGACACGGAATATTCAATGAGCGCCGCACATAAACATTTCAGCCCCGCCGCACGTTTTTTTCACTGGCTAATGGCGCCGCTCGTCATCGCAATGTTGTTCATAGGCGTGGGAATGGTGGCCACATTGTCGTCGTGGCACCAGACCTTGCTTGCGATCCACAAGCCGCTGGGCATCGCCATTCTTTTATTGGTGATTGTGCGGTTGATCGTTCGATTGACGCATCGCACGCCACCTCTGCCCGAGGACATGCCGCGCTGGCAGCAACATATCGCTCATCTTTCGCACTGGGTCTTCTATGCATTGCTGTTCGCAATGCCGCTGGTCGGCTGGTCGATGCTATCGGCTGGCGGGTTTCCAATCCACTTGTTCGGGTCGGTCTATTTGCCACCGATCGCGCCGCAAGGTGTGCGCCTCTACGCATTCTTGCGTTCGGCGCACACGCTCCTCGCGCTATTGTTGTTCGCGACTTTTCTTGCGCATCTCGGTGCGGCCATGTTCCATGGGCTGATCAAACGCGACGGCGTGTTTTCGAGCATGGCAAGAGGCCGCGCGAGAGAATTCCGCTGAGCGCGGCATCGTAGAAAACATCACGCCGTCTGTTCAACCGGCGTGATTTCGAGCTCGAGTTTTTGCGCACCGCGCAGCACGGTAACGGTCACGACGCGGTCGATCCGTGTTGCATTGAGAGTTCGCTGCAAGCTATCGACGCTATCCACAGGCAGCGCGTCGATAGCAACGATCCGGTCGCCGGTGCGCAATCCGCCGATTGCAGCAGGACTTGCCTTCACCACTTCCATTACATGCACGCCGCTCGCCGCCGGCAACCCGAAGTAGCGCTGCACGCGCCGGGAGATGGGCGACGTCGTGCCCGCCACGCCTATGTACGCGCGCCGCACGCGCCCATGCGCGAACAATTGCATGATGACCCACTTGGCGGTATCGATAGCCGTGGCGAACGAGATCGCCTGCGCACCCGCAATGATCGCCGTGTTCACGCCGATCACCTGGCCGGCCGAGTTGATCAGCGGACCGCCCGAGTTGCCGGGGTTCAGCGCTGCATCGGTCTGGATCACGTCGTAGATCATGCGTCCCGAGTTGGATCGCAAGGAACGTCCGAGCGCCGACACCACGCCGGTCGTAACCGTTTGCGCGAGGCCAAGCGGATTGCCTACTGCAATCGCAATCTGGCCCACGCGAAGCTTTCCTGATTCGCCGAGTTCGACGTGCGGCAACGCTTCTGCAGAGCCGATGCGCAGCACGGCGAGGTCGCTGTCGGGATCGTCGCCAACGAGATCGGCGTCGAACGTGCCGCCGTCGGCCAGCGTGACGCGAATATGCGTGGCGCCGTGCACGACGTGGCTATTCGTCAGCAGATAACCATCGGGCGTGAAGATGAAGCCAGATCCCGTTCCGCCTTGCCCGCCACGCGGATTTCCGCCACGCGGATTCCCGCCGCGCGGATTGCGACCGTTGGCGCCGTCCGCCACGCGGCGTTCGACCGAAATGAATGCAACTGCTTGCTGCACGCGCTCGAGCGCGCCGATGACCGTGCGCGAATAGGCGTCGAGCAGCGCTTCGTCGCCAAGAGGAGTCGAGAGGGTGGCGGCCTCGGCAGCGCCGCGCGAAAGATCATCGATGAATTGGGGACGGCTTCCCATGATCGTGCTCCGGATAAATGGAACTTGAGATGCGGGATAACGCCGCTGATTTCAAGCGGCGCCAAGCAGGTTTGCTTAAGCAATCCGTCAGCACTTCCAATGCAATCGATATCAGGAATGATCGTTTAGTCGCGCGCCCGGGCGTTGCTAACATGATCGGCTGGTTTCTATTCCTGCTCTAATCCGGTTTGAATTTCAATGAAAATCCTTAACCGCCTTGTCGCCTGCTTAGCGATAGCGTTATTGGCTTCCACGGCCATCAACGCGGTTGCACAAACGCCGTCGGGAGCTCCGGTCAAATTGCGCATTGGCTTTCAGAAATCCTCCACGCTGATTGCTATTCTCAAGGCACGCGGAACCCTGGAAAAGGCGGTCGAGCCGCTTAACGTGCGCTTAGAGTGGAGCGAATTTGCAAGCGGTTTGCCGCTTACGGAAGCGCTTAACGCGGATGCCGTGGATCTTAGCGCCGACGTGGCAGATACGGTTCCGGTTTTCGCTCAAGCCGCGAATGCGAACTTTGTTTATATCGCGCAGGAAACGCCTTCGCCCTCGGCGCAAGCGGTGATTGTTCATCGCGACGCACCTATTCATTCGCTTGCGGATCTCAAAGGCAAGCGCATTGCCGTAACTAAAGCGGCCGGCGTTCACTATCTGTTGTTGGCCGCGCTTGCCCGCGCGAAATTGACGCCCGCCGATGTCAAGATCAGCTATCTCGCACCCGCCGATGCACGCGCAGCTTTCGAGCGAAACGACGTTGACGCATGGTTCGCGTGGGACCCTTACGTGGCTTCGGTGGAACTGGACCCAGGCGCACGCATTCTGATTCGTGGCGATGGCCTTGCGTCCTACCAGCGTTATTACCTGGCATCGGCGCCGTTCGCGCAGAAGTATCCGCAGATCGTCGATATCGTCCTCAAGCAACTGGTGGAAGCGGGCGTTTGGACCAAGGCGCATCCGCACGATGCGGCAAAGATTCTCGCGCCGGTTTGGGGACTCGATCAGGCGACGGTCGAGCGGGCAAATACGCGCCGGACGTATGCGGTCCGCGCGGTCGTGGCGAAGAATTTCGGTGAACAGCAAGCCATCTCCGACAGCTTCTATCAAGCGAAGCTTTTGCCCAAGCCCGTCGATACTGCCAGCGCACTCGTCTGGGACTTTGCATCGCGTAAAGCCGTTGCGGCCAATACCGCGATCTCTGCAAATACGGTCGCCGCCGATAGTGCGGCCAAACAAAATTAAACGCCTGCAGATCGGCAAAGTAATTTCGCAAACCGCCCGCTATCGCCGGCGGTTTTGCTGCACATGAACGCGCCTTATTTTTTCATTAAATCCAGTATGGGACGCATCCACATGCCTGACTACGAATCGCTTGCCATTCCATCGCGCCGTAGCGCACTGTTCAAAATCGCGGCGATTGGTGCGGGCGCCACTAGCGCCCTGAGCGGTGGCGCGGCTTTGCTAAGCAGCACGCCGGCGCGCGCCGAAGGTTCGGAGAAGGTGTTCCGTATCGGCTATCAGAAGTACGGCAATTTTGTCGTTCTGAAAGCTCGCGGCACGCTGGATAAACGTCTTGCCGCGCAAGGCGTGACGGTGCAATGGCTCGAATTCCCCGCTGGCCCGCAATTGCTGGAAGGCCTTAATGCAGGCGCCGTCGATGCAGGAACCGTTGGCGAAACACCGCCTATCTTCGCGCAGGCCGCGGGCGTCGATTTCGTCTACGTAGGCAACGAACCGCCTGCGCCGCAAGGCGAGGCGATCGTCGTGCAGCAAGCATCGCCGATTCGCTCGGTTGCGGACCTGCGCGGCAAGAAAGTGGCTTTGAACAAGGGTTCGAACGTCCATTACCTTCTTGTTGAAGCGTTGAAGAACGCCAAGCTTCCCTATACGGATATTCAGCCGGTTTATCTCGCGCCCGCCGACGCCCGCGCTGCATTCGTGCAGGGCAGCGTGGATGCCTGGGTGATCTGGGATCCGTATCTTGCCGCAGTGGAACGTCAGGCAAATGCGCGCGTAATCGCCGATGGTACGAACCTCGTGCGCAACACGCAGTATTACCTCGCGACGCGCAAGTTCGCCACAGCGCAGCCGCTTCTGATACGTGCGCTGCTGGAAGAGCTGGACCATGTCGATAAATGGGGACGCGACAACATCCCCGATGTCGCCAAGCTTCTGTCGCCGCTCGTGGGGCTCGACACAGCCACGCTCGAACGCGCGCTCAAACGCACCGCCTACGGCGTGCAGCCGATCACACCGGAGACCATCGCGTATCAGCAGCAAATCGCGGATATCTTTACGGATCTCAAGCTGATCCCCAAGAAGCTGACGGTCAGCAATGCGCGCTGGAACGTCGGCTGAGACGCATAAGCAGAATTGGCGAGAACCTTAGCTCAAATAAATCGTTCATGGGAAAAGTGCGCGTCGATAAGATGATTTATCGGAACGAGCGCTGAAGCTCGACTCAAACGCAAGGCAGGAGCACGACAATGAATGTTTTCTGGTTCATTCCGACACACGGCGACAGCCGTTACCTCGGCACCACGCAAGGCGCGCGCGCCGCGGATTACGACTACTTCCGCCAGATCGCGGTCGCGGCCGACACGCTCGGCTACGAAGGTGTCCTGCTGCCGACGGGCCGCTCCTGCGAAGACGCATGGGTCGTCGCGTCCAGCCTGATTCCCGCGACCAAGCGCCTCAAGTTCCTGGTGGCGATCCGCCCGGGCTTGAGCTCACCGGGCTTGTCGGCGCGCATGGCTTCCACGTTCGACCGATTGTCGAATGGACGTCTGCTGATCAATGTCGTGACAGGTGGCGACCCCGTCGAGCTGGCTGGCGACGGTGTGTTCAACGATCACGACACGCGGTATGAAGTCACCGATGAATTCCTGAGCATCTGGCGCGGTCTGCTGGAGTCCTCGCACGAAGGTGGTTCTATCGATTACGAAGGCAAGCATCTCGCGTCGAAAGGCGGCAAGGTGCTTTATCCGCCGGTGCAAAAGGCGCATCCGCCGCTGTGGTTCGGGGGGTCATCGGCCGCGGCGCACGAGATTGCAGCGGACCATATCGATACTTATCTGACCTGGGGCGAACCGCCCGCCGAAGTCGAAAAGAAGATCAGCGACATCCGTCGCCGCGCCGCCGACAAAGGCCGCAAGATCAAGTTCGGGATTCGCCTGCATGTGATCGTGCGCGAGACGGAAGAAGAAGCGTGGGCGGACGCGGACAAGCTCATCAGCAAGCTCGACGATGAAACCATCCAGCGCGCACAAGCGTCGTTTGCAAAGATGGATTCAGAAGGCCAGCGGCGCATGGCTGCATTGCATGGCGGCCAGCGCGACAAGCTCGAAGTCTATCCGCATCTGTGGGCCGGCGTTGGCCTGGTGCGCGGTGGCGCGGGTACGGCGCTCGTCGGCAACCCGGAGCAGGTCGCGGGGTTGATGAAAGAGTACGCGGCGCTCGGTATCGACACGTTCATCTTGTCCGGTTATCCGCATCTTGAAGAGTCGTACCGGTTCGCGGAACTCGTGTTCCCGCTGTTGCCGCGCGATCAGAAAAAGGGCGCGACGGGTCCGTTGTCGGGACCGTTTGGCGAGATCGTGGGCACGTCTTATCTGCCGCGTGCATCGCAAAGCTGAAACGGGGAAGCACAATGAACGGTTCACTTTTTCGACGCGTGGGCGTGCAGGCCGCGCCTTGGCTCGTGCCCATCCTGATCCTTGTTGCATGGGAGCTCGCGGCGCGAACCGGCGGCCTGTCATCGCGTGTATTGCCTGAACCGCTCGCTGTCGTGAAGGCCGCGTGGGAGCTGATCCAGTCGGGCGACATGTGGGCGAACGTGAAGGTCAGTGCATGGCGTGCGCTGACTGGCTTTGCAATTGGCGGCGGGATTGGTTTCGTGCTCGGGCTGGGTACAGGTCTCTTCAAACCGGCCGAAGTCGCGCTCGACTCGACCGTGCAGATGATCCGCAACATCCCGGCGCTCGCCATGATTCCGCTGGTGATCCTGTGGTTCGGAATTGGCGAGGAAGCGAAATTGTTCCTCGTTGCGCTAGGCGTGTTTTTCCCGGTGTACACGAATACGTATCACGGTATTCGTTCTGTCGATGCCGACCTGATCGAAATGGCCCGCAGTTATGGTCTTTCCGGTTTTGCGTTATATCGCGACGTGATATTACCGGGTGCACTGCCATCCATTCTCGTGGGCGTGCGTTTTGCATTCGGCCTCATGTGGGTGATGCTGATCGTGGCGGAAACAATCTCCGCGCAATCGGGTATTGGCTACATGACAATGAACGCTCGCGAATTCCTGCAGACCGATGTAGTCGTGGTCGGCATCCTGCTTTATGCGCTGCTCGGCAAGCTTGCCGACATGCTCGCCAAGTCCATCGAACGCGCCACGCTGCGCTGGCATCCTGCGTATCAGAAGGGAGCGAAAACGTGACATCAGTTCTTTCATCGCTGTCATCGGATAGCATTGCTTTTGCAAGCGACGAACCACGCGTCATCACGCGTGAACGCACGCCGGCGTCTCCCTCGCCACGTTCGAATCCCGTGGACATGGCCGTCGCGCTTCAGAACGTCGACAAACATTTCGGCACGCGCAAGGTCCTCTCCAATTTTGATTTCGCTATCGAGCGCGGCAGTTTTGTATCGATAGTCGGACGTAGCGGCTGCGGTAAATCCACGTTGCTTCGCCTGATTGCCGGACTTGAAAAAGCGACGGGCGGTGTCGTGCGCCGTAATGCGGCCGAAGGGTCGAGCGAATTGCAGACACGCATCATGTTCCAGGACGCGCGTCTGTTGCCGTGGAAAAGCGTGCTGCAAAACGTCATGCTCGGCTTGCCTAAATCCTCGCGTGACGACGCACGCGCGACGCTTGCCGAAGTGGGCTTGAGCGCACGTGAAGGCGACTGGCCCGCGCAGTTATCGGGCGGCCAGCGTCAGCGTGTGGCGCTGGCGCGCGCGTTGGTGCATCGGCCGGATTTGCTGTTACTGGATGAACCGCTGGGTGCGCTCGACGCGCTCACGCGCATTGAGATGCATGCGTTGATCGAGCGCCTGTGGCGCGAGCATGGCTTCACGGCTCTGCTGGTCACGCACGATGTTCAGGAAGCGGTGGCGTTAGGCGAGCGCATCGTGCTGATTGAAGACGGCAAGATTTCCTTCGATGCCGCCATCTCGCTCGCACGTCCGCGTTCGCGCACGGCGGAAGGTTTCGCCGAGCTGGAAGAGCAGGTTCTCTCGCGTGTGCTGAAGCATGGCGTACAGGTCAGCTAGTTCCAGCTCATCGAAATTTGCCGATGTCGACCGGCCCCGGCACGACTCATTCAAACAGGGAGCATCACATGGGCATCACAGCAATCAACGTACGGAATCAGTTCAAAGGCCACATCAAGGAGATCATTCGTGGCTCGGTGGTATCCGAAGTCGATGTGGAAACGCCGCATGGCATTGTGACCTCGGTGATCACGACGCGTTCGGTCGATGAACTCGAATTGAAGGTCGGCAGCGAAGTCATCGCGTTCGTGAAGTCGACTGAAGTGTCCATCGCGCGGCTGTGAAACCGGGCGGCTCGATGCAAAAGGGGCGAACCGTGGTTCGCCCCTTTTCGTTCAGCAGCAGCCCTCGATCAGAACGCCGGAATGATCGAGCCTTTGAACTGCGCATCGATATAGTTCTTCACATCCTGCGACTCATAAGCCGAGACCAGCTTCTTGACCCAGGGTGCATTGCGATCTTTCTCGCGTACGGCGATCAGGTTCGCATACGGGCCCTTGAGGTCTTCAATCGCAATTGCATCCTTAGTCGGCGACAAGCCGGCTTTCACTGCGTAGTCCGTGTTGATGGACGCAGCGGTGAGGTCGTCCAGCGACCGCGGCAACTGAGCCGAATCGAGCTCAACCAGCTTGATGCCCTTCGGATTTTCAACCACGTCCAGCGGCGTTGCGTTCACGCCATCCTTGCCCACGCCCGCCTTCAACTTGATCACGCCGTTCTTCTGCAGCAACAGCAGCGCGCGATTACCGTTGGAAGGGTCGTTCTGAATGCCGACCTTGGCGCCTTGCGGCAGATCCTTCAGCGACTTGATCTTCTTCGAATAAAAGCCCATGGGCGCGACGTACGTAAGGCCCACGTTGACGATCTTGTAGCCGCGCTGCTTGATCTGGCTGTCGAGGAATGGCTGGTGCTGGAAGCCGTTTGCGTCCAGGTCGCCTGCGTCGAGCGCAGCATTGGGCTGGATGTAATCGTTGAATTCGATCACCTTGATCTTGAGGCCTTCGCGTGCCGCAACCTTCGATACTTCCGTCCAGATCTGCGCATCAGGACCGCTCATGGTGCCGATACGCAAGGGCGCGTCTTCAGCATGTACGGTTCCGAATACGGCGCCGAGCGCGACGAAGGCCACGCTTGCAATGATAGTTCTACGATGCATATTGAAACTCTTTCTGGTTAGCAGGGCCGCATCGTCTCACGACTTGACGGGCCGTTGGAACGAATCTGTTTTCATGTGGTTATGCAAATTCGAGCGGTAGCGTAAAGCTTCGCCATAGACTCGCCGCAAGCTTGCGTCACGCATGCGGCAGGCGACGGTTATCGATCCACATACGCGCCCAGCGCGCCGCGTAGGCTACGGCCAGATCGGATTCGAAAAAGTAGTCGAGCGCGTTGAATACATACGCGCGTTTTTGCAGCGACACTTCGTCCTGAATGACGAGGTTGGCGGCGAACAAGCCGCTTGCCAGCGGCTGTGCGGCGGGAGCGACTTCATAGCCCTTGTAATGCATGTTTGTGTGACCTCCGGTATTCAATGCAACGGAACGCATGAAGCCAGATTAGCGTGCGCTGCTTGCCGAGGGAAACAAGCAATTCGCAGAAGCAAAGCCGCGGGCGAAGGGGATAGGAAAGAAGCAAATGTCGTGAAGGTCTTGCGCGGGATTTCGTCTTTAGCTACCGATTGATCGGCAGATATAGAAATAAATAAAAGTTGGTATCCGCACGAATAACTTTCGCCTACCTTATAACGGCGGAGGGATAAAACGCCGCGCCGGCAAGCGTTCAAGGAGAACAGCGATGTCCGAACAGAATGCCATTTTCAGGAACTGGGGCAACGAGGTGCTGCGCCAATGGCGCGCGCGGCGGATTGCTGCCGCAAACCAGGCGAGGGAAACAGCGCGCGAGCCGTACCATCTCGAGCGGATCGCCTCATGTGCATGCAGCGGTTATTTCCACTCGGGCTATGTGGTGGACTCGTTCGTATTTACCCCGGAGCTGCCGTTCAAGGAGTGACGCAGTTCATTGGATTATGTTCAGACATTTAACGTGTCCTGGCGGGAACGGGTCTAGATGAAACTGAATGCACGCGCGTCAAGTCACCAGCATGGCTTCGGTTCGCCCTGATCTCTTAATGCAAAACGCCTGGCAGATGAACTGACCAGGCGTTTTGCATCGACCTGAATACCCTGCTGGTCAGCGCGCGATATCGAGCTCTACAACCGCTTCGCGTGCATTGAACGCCAAGGCGAATTGAGCAGCTTGGCGGCCGACGGTCGCGAGTTGCTCGGCGACTTTTGGATCGGAGCAGGTATCGATGGTTTCGAACCGCGTTTCCTGCGAGTTCACAGCAGCGCCATACGGCGTCGGCCAGCCGCGCAGCGCGTGCACGATTGAACGCAACGACGTCAGCACCGCGCCGCCGCCTTGCCATCCATATGCCGTCACCACGCAGCCAACTGCCCGGCCATCGAGGTATGGGCGCTGGTCGTCGCGCAGTTCTTCCAGCGTGTCCAGCGCGTTCTTGACGAGCCCCGATACGCCGCCATGATACCCAGGCGTCCCGATGATCACCGCGTCCGCTTCGCGAACCGCTTCGATCAATTCGATCTGCGACTCGCTGCGTTCCTTGTGCTCGGGCGCGTAATGCGGAAGGCCATGCAGGAACGTGCCGCCAAAAAGACGGGTGCGTGCGCCCTCGGCTTCGGCGCCGAGCAATGCAATACGAAGGGCGCGTTCAGTCGATGAAGCCGCGCGGGTCGTGCCGCCAATGCCGACCACGAGCGGGCGGCGAAATTCGAAGCTCTTCAACGAAATACTCCCGGTAGTGCGGTGGGTCCGCGTCCATGAAAAGCGAACGCAGCGGATTATTAAAACATCTTAACGACCGATTTTCCCCGATGGAACCGAGCTTTGCTTGAATCGATATGCGTTTTACGTATTTCGGCGCACATTCGCACCCTGAAAAGCCCCGCCGCGAGGCGTTCAGATGCTTAAGTAATTAGGGCTTCGCAATAGATTATTAAGGCGGTGACGCCGGTTACGTTAAACTTTCGCCTCTCCAGAACCAGGGATGAACGGCGGCCGGCTTGCCCGAGCGATGTTGCTCAACGGGGAGTTCGTCGCTTTTTTCGTTTACATGATCGAAATTCGCAATCTGTCGCAGCGTTTCGCCGGCCCACGAGGCTGGATCGAAGCCTTGCACAACGTCAACTTGACGATACCGCCGGGCGAAGTGTTCGGCATCATCGGGCGCAGCGGTGCCGGCAAGAGCACGCTGGTGCGCACCATCAACCTGCTGACGCGGCCAAGCGAGGGCAGTGTGATCGTGGACGGCCACGATCTCACCACGCTATCCGCCGCGCAGTTGCGCACCGCGCGGCGTGACATCGGCATGATCTTCCAGCACTTCAATCTGCTGTCGTCGCGCACCGTGTTCGACAACGTCGCGCTGCCGCTCGAACTTGCCGGCATGAAGCGCGGGGAGATCGAGGCGACCGTGTTGCCGTTGCTGGATCTTGTCGGCCTGACCACGCAGAAGGACCGGTATCCGTCGCAGATCAGCGGCGGGCAGAAGCAGCGCGTGGGCATTGCGCGGGCGCTCGCCAGCAAACCGAAAGTGCTGCTTTCGGATGAAGCGACCTCCGCGCTCGACCCGGAAACAACGCGCTCCATTCTCGACCTGCTGCGCAGGATCAACAAGGAACTCGGGCTGACCATTGTCCTGATCACGCATCAGATGGACGTGATCAAGCAGGTTTGCGATCGCGTTGCCGTACTCGATGCCGGCCGCGTGGTCGAAGAAGGCAATGTGGTCGATGTCTTCATGCAGCCGCATCACGAGGTCACGCGCGCGTTGATTGGCGACGTCATCGCGCACGAGTTGCCGCCCGCGTTGAAAGCGCGCGTCGCCGAGCGCCTGAAGACCGGCGGTCATTTGCTACGGCTTGCGTTCACCGGTTCAGGCGTCGATCAGCCGATCCTCTCCGAAACCATCCGCCGTTTCGAGCTCGATTTCAATATCCTGCACGGACAAATCGATGAGATCCAGGGCCAGGCGTTCGGCTCGCTGGCGGTGCTCGCTGGCGGTCAGCCGGCGAATGTCGCCGAGGCGATTGCGTACTTGCGTGAACAAGGCGTGGTGGTAGAGGAGATGTCCCATGTTGAGTGAAATGTTCGATATGTTCGTGCAGTCGTTCTGGGAAACGCTCGTGATGGTGGGCATTTCCGGACTGGTCGGCGCAGCGTTGGGCATGCCGCTCGGCGTGCTGCTTTATCTCACCGACCGCGACGGCGTGCTGCGTAACCTCGGCGTGAATCGCGTGATGGGCGGCGTTGTGAATGCCGTGCGCTCGACACCGTTTATCATTCTGCTGGTCGCCGTGATTCCGTTCACGCGGCTCGTGGTTGGATCGTCCATCGGCACCATGGCGGCCGTCGTTCCGCTGACCATCGCCGCTGCGCCGTTCGTTGCGCGCCTGGTTGAAACCGCGCTGCGCGAAGTCGATCGCGGCCTGATCGAAGCCGCGCAAGCGATGGGTGCGACCACGAGCCAGATCGTGTTCAAGGTGCTGCTGCCGGAATCGTTGCCGGGCGTGGTCGCCGGTTTGACCATCACGTTCGTGTCACTGGTCGGTTATTCGGCGATGGCCGGCGCCATCGGCGGTGGCGGTCTTGGCGACCTGGGGATTCGCTATGGTTATCAGCGCTTCCTGCCGGAAGTGATGCTGACCGTGGTCGTGATCCTGATCGTGTTCGTGCAGATGGTCCAGTCGTTCGGCGACTGGCTGGTACGTCGTCTCAGTCATAAATAAATTTCCATATAAAGCTCAGGGGTAGTCATGCAACGTCGATTTGTCTTCAAGCTGGCCGCCGTGATTGGCGCAGCGGCACTGTTCACCAACGCCGCTCTGGCCGACGAAACCATCAAGGTCGGTGTGACCGGCGGCCCGCATGCGCAGGTCATGGAAGTGGTCAAGCAAGTGGCCGCAAAGAATGGCCTGAACATCAAGGTCGTGGAGTTCGCGGACTACGTCCAGCCGAACGCGGCGCTGGCGTCCGGCGATCTCGATGCCAACAGCTATCAGCACGCGCCGTATCTCGATGCACAGGTCAAGGACCGCGGCTACAAGATCATCAAGATCGCGGACACGGTCACGTTCCCGATGGGCATCTATTCGAAGAAATACAAGTCGCTCGCGACGCTGCCCGCGGGCGCGCGCATCGCGGTGCCGAACGATCCGACCAACGGCGGCCGCGCGTTGTTGCTGCTGCAAAAGAACGGCTTGCTGAAACTGCGCGCGGACGCGGGCCTGAAAGCGACGCCGCTCGATATTGTCGAGAATCCGAAGAAGCTGAAGATCGTCGAACTCGATGCCGCGCAGATCCCGCGTTCGCTCGCCGACGTGGACGCCGCCGCGATCAACACGAACTTCGCAATGGAAGCGGGGCTGAAGCCGAAGCAGGACGCGATCGCGATTGAAGATCCGAACGGGCCGTATTCGAACATCATCGCCATTCGCGCCGCCGATAAGGACAAACCTTGGGTGGCGAAGCTTGTCGCCGCGTATCACTCGGCGGAGGTGAAGCAGTTTATTGAAGGGAAATATGCCGGCGCGGTGATCGCCGCCTGGTAATTTGAATCTCATAGCAGCAAATAAGCGCGCTCTATCCAGAAAGGGACAGGGCGCGTTTTTATTAGGTTCCCTACCAGTCGATTTTGTGGTTCGAGGGTAAACGCCGAGGATTTTCCGGACCATCAGAAAGCAGGCAGAAGGCTTCGGTTTCATATACTGGCCGCACACTAAAAGAAGAGTTCGGTTCAGCACCGAGAAGGAGACGCTTGAAGATGAGGTTGTTACGCCGCCTGTTTACGCCAGCTTGCATGTTCGCCGCGCTGCTGTGCGCCGCGACCGCCGCGCACGCGGAAAAGCTGACGCTGATGGCCGGCGGCACTTCGAAGATCGTCTACTTGCCTTTGGTGCTTGCATCGCAACTCGGCTATTTCAAGGACGAAGGCCTCGAATTCGAAATCCTTTCGCAACCTGCGGGTGTCGATACGGCGACCGAACTGTTGGCAGGCGCCATTCAGGGCGCGGTCGGTTTCTACGATCACACCATCGACCTTCAAAGCCGTGGCAAGGAAGTCGAAGCGCTCGTCGTGTTCAACAAAAGCGCGGGACTGGTCGAGCTGGTATCGAAGAAATCCGCATCGGGATTGCGCACCATGGCCGACGCAAAAGGCGCGACGCTGGGCGTGACCGGACTCGGATCGTCCACCTATTTCCTGACACGATATCTCGCTGCGCGCGCGGGTTTATCGCCGAAGGATTACGCCGTTTTGCCGGTGGGCTCGGACGATAGTTTCATTGCCGCGATGGAGCAGGGACGGATCGACGCCGGCATGGTCGAGGAACCCAGCGCCAGCCATTTGCTGGCAACCGGTCGTGCGAAGGTGCTGGTGGACATGCGCAGCGTGGAAGGCACGACGTCCGCGCTCGGCGGCGCCTACGCGGGTTCGTGTTTCTACGCGGAGCGCACATGGGTCAATACGCATCGCGATCAGGCACAGAAGCTTGCGCGGGCGTTGGTGCGCGCGCTTGCGTACATGGCGTCGCACAGCGCGGAAGACGTTACCGCAAAGTTGCCGCCCGACTTTTACGGCCGCGATAAAGCGCTCTACATCAGCGCGCTCAAGGCCGCGATTCCGACATTCACGGTCGACGGACGCATGCCCGATGGCGCGCCCGCCGCTGTGCTCAACGTTCTCACGCACGTCAATTCAACACTCGATCCGCGCCATATCGACTTGTCGAGGACTTATACCAACGAGTTCGTGGATCGTGTAAAGCCTGGTTCGAAATAATTCCGGAGACCCGAATGAAAGCGATAGGTATAGAACAGTACGGCGGTCCTGAAGTCCTGATTCGTAAGGATATCGAAGTACCGGCGCCCAAAGAAGGCGAGGTGCTCGTCAAGCTCAGGTGCGCCGGCATCAACTTCATGGATGTCCACACGCGGCAGGGCAAATACAAGACGTCGCGGACTTATCCGGTCCGGCTTCCTTGCACGCTTGGCATGGAAGGTGCCGGCGACGTGATGAAACTGGGCGCCGGGGTCACATCGTTTGAACTGGGAGATCGCGTGGCGTGGTGCATTTCATGGGGTGCATATGCCGAGTACGCCGTCGTGCCTGCCGCCCGGCTTGCGCACGTTCCGGATTCCATCGGTTATGACCTGGCTGCGGCAGCGATCTTCCAGGGCTCGACCGCGCACTATTTGATCGACGATGTCGGGCAGATCAAAGCGGGCAGCACATGCCTGATTCACGCGGCATCAGGTGGTATCGGCCAGTTGCTGGTGCAGTTGGCAAAGCGTCGCGGCGCCACCGTGTTCGCGACAACAAGTAGCGATTCCAAGGCGGAAGTCGCTCGCAGGCACGGCGCCGATCACGTGATGCTCTACGACAACGGACGCTTCGCCGACCGCGTGCGCGAAGCAACTGGCGGCAAGGGCGTGGACGTGGTGTACGACGCAGTTGGGCGTACCACGTTGCGCGACAGCTTTCGGGCGACGCGTGTTCGCGGACTCGTCGTCAACTACGGCTCCGTGGCGGGATCGCTGACTGATCTCGATCCCATCGAGCTAGGGGAAGCCGGGTCGCTGTTCCTGACGCGCCCGAGACTTGCCGACCATCTCGCCGATGCCGAAACAGTCCAGCGGCGCGCCAACGACGTGTTCGCGGCACTGGCCGAAGGCGCTCTGACCATTGACATCAGCGGCCGCTATACGCTCGATAACGTTGAAGAGGCGCATGCCGCATTGGAGGAACGACGTCAGCTCGGCAAGTCGGTAATAGTCATCGGATAGCCGCGTGAATTTTCACGGCGGGATATGTCCCCGCGCGATACCTCTTTAAAGAAGGCTTGTGTCATGTCCTCAAATCTGTCCTCAAACGCGACGCCTGCTGGCGAGTCAAAAGCCAGGGCCGTGTTCCGTGTTGTCAGCGGTAACTTCCTTGAAATGTACGACTTCACGGTCTACGGTTATTACGCCTCGGCGATCGCAAAGACGTACTTCCCGGGCGGCAGCGAATTTGCGTCGCTGATGCTGGCACTTTCGGTATTTGGCGCCGGTTTCCTGATGCGTCCCATAGGCGCAATCGTGCTCGGCGCGTATATCGATCATCATGGACGGCGCAAGGGGTTGATCCTCACGCTGACCCTCATGGCAATAGGCACGGCTTGCGTTGCATTCGTGCCCGGCTACGCGACCATCGGCATGCTTGCGCCCGTCCTCGTGCTCATTGGACGTTTGCTGCAAGGATTCTCGGCCGGTGTTGAACTCGGCGGAGTATCCGTATATCTCTCAGAGATCGCGACCAAGGGTAACAAGGGATTTTTCTGCGCGTGGCAGTCGGGCAGCCAGCAAGTGGCTGTGGTGGTTGCCGCTCTGCTCGGCGTGATACTGAACCAGGTGGTTTCGCCCGAGCACATGAGCGCATGGGGGTGGCGGGTGCCGTTCCTGATCGGCTGCCTGATCGTGCCGTTTGTTGTGTACATTCGCCGCTCGCTGCGGGAAACCGATGAATTCATCGCTCGCAAGCATCATCCGGCGATCGGTGAAATCATGAAGTCGATGATTCAACATCGCGGCCTCGTGCTTGCCGGCATGGGTCTCGTGATCATGACCACGGTCTCGTTCTACATGATCGCGGCCTACACGCCGACCTTTGGCAAGGAGGTGCTCAAGCTTTCGTCGAGAGACGCATTGCTCGTGACCGTATGCGTGGGCGTGTCGAACTTCTTGTGGCTACCGATATCGGGTGCAGTGTCGGATCGTATCGGGCGGCGTCCTGTGTTGCTGACGTTCACGGTACTTGCGATCTTGACGGCTTATCCTGCGGTGCAATGGCTGGTTGCCGCGCCTTCATTTGGACGTTTGCTCGGAGTCGAACTGTGGCTGTCGTTCCTTTACGCATGGTACAACGGCGCGATGATCGTCGCGCTTACCGAGATCATGCCGGCTGAAGTGCGAACCACGGGCTTCTCGATTGCATACAGCCTTGCTTCGACGATTGGCGGATTCACGCCGGCCATTTCGACTTACCTGATCCATGTGACAGGCAACAAGGCGGCGCCTGGAATCTGGATGGGGCTTGCAGCGGCGTGCGGGCTGATTGCGACGTTGGTGCTATACAGGACGGCGCAAGCGCGGGGGCAATATAAACTTGCTTGAGGAGCGTAAAGCGGAGGAACTGGAGTCGGTGCGATGGCGGCTGTCAGATAACGCGAGTGGCGTTCCTCTGATTTTTCGCAATCAGAGTTCCGGGCAAGCACACGGCACAACCGGACCGATACGGCCAAACCGTACGTTCTCGTACCAAGAGACGAGGCGCAGGTTTCCGTATTAACGGACTCCGACACTGGTGGCGAAGCGTGTGGGTATGTAATGCCGGAGGGGAAGGGTTTCAGCGGGACGCGGTTATGCGCTAAGGGTGCTTCTTGCGTACCACGCAGTTGTGACTGCACGCTGTGGACACTTATGAGCTGATTGTGGAGAGGCGTTTTCTTTGCTTCGTTTCTTTTTCGCCGTTGGAAAAAGAAATGAAGTGCCGCCACGCACAGTGGCTAAAAGTGATTAAAAGGACAGCAAAGACAGAACCCGCGAAGGCCTAAGCAGCAGCAACCCGGCACAAACCCCCCCAAGCTACACTAACCCGCATAACCCCCCCCAAACCAACCGCGACGAACGCAATGAAGCTACTGCTGGTCGAGGACAATGAGCAACTCGCTCACTGGCTCACTAAAATCCTGGAAGACGATGGTTTCGTGCTAGACCGCGTCAGTGACGGCGACTCCGCCGACCGGTTCCTGCGCGCCGCCCGCTACGACGTGGTACTGCTCGACCTAAACCTTCCCAACCTGTCCGGCAAAGGCGTGTTGCGACGCTTACGGGAACGGGGCGACCACACGCCCGTTCTGATCCTGACGGCCAGCGGTTCCGTCGATGAAAAAGTAATCTGCCTGAGCGCCGGCGCTGACGATTACGTCGTCAAACCATTCGACGCACGTGAACTCGTCGCACGCGTCAAGGTACTGGTCCGGCGCCAGTTGCCCTCGCGTTCGAACAGCACCCGTTGCGGCGACCTTTCCTACGATATCGACCGGCGCCAATTCGCAGTTTCCGGCGAAACGTTGAACCTCACGCCGCGCGAACACGCCGTTCTCGAGATGTTGATCCTCAAGGCAAAAAAGACCGTATCGAAACCGATGCTTGCCGACTCCCTCGGCAGTTCGAGCACGCATACGAGCGAAGATGCGATTGAAATCTATGTATCGAGGCTGCGCAAGAAGCTAGAGAAAAGTACGGCGACGATCATCACGCTAAGAGGTCTTGGTTACCTTCTGCAAGCCGGCGACGATGACGAATAGCTTGCGCCTGCGCTTGCTGCTGTGGCTGCTGTTGCCGCTCACGATCTATGTGCTTGCGGCCGGGTTCATGGCGCGTGACAGCGCGCAGAAAACCGCAAGCCTCATCCAGGACAACGCGCTTCTCGCCTCCGCCCGCGTCATGGCTGGAGACGTCAAATGGGACGAGAGCGACTTGCATGCCGATATCTCTCCAAGCGCAATCGAAATCCTGAGCTCGCCTTATGGCGACCGCGTGTTCTTCCGCATCAAGGTGATCGACGGTCCTCCGATTGCGGGGACATCCGATCTCGAGCAAGTCGAGCCAGCTACGTCGCCGGGATGGTATGACACGCAAGTCGACGGGCAAGCGGTGCGCGCGGTATCGATCATCCGCCCCATGTACGACTCGGGCGAAAGCAAACGCATTCTAGTTTCGGTCGGCAGGACAGAGCTCGAACGCGACGCGCTCGCGGCCGATTTATGGCGCCCGCAATTGCTGCATTTCGCCGAGATCATCGCCATTGCTGTCGTGCTGGTTTGCGTGGGCCTCACTTTCGAGCTCAGGCATTTGATGGCGCTGACCAAGGACGTGCGTGATCGTGCGCCGAGCGAACTCGTGCCCTTGAGTTCAACGCATCTGCAAAGCGAGTTGCGGCCAATCGTCGATGCAATCAATCAATGCATTGCGCGCATCGAGCGGCAAACGGCCATGCAGCGTCGCTTCATTTCCCACGCCGCGCATCAGTTGCGAACGCCGCTAACGCTACTGGGCGCGCAGTTGCAATACGCGCGCCGACATGACGATCTGGCGACAGTGAAGGAGACCTTGTCGGCCATGCATAAAAGCAATGGCGCACTGGTTTCGTTGACGAACCAGTTGCTTCTGCTCGCGCAAGCCGAGACCGCCGATTACAGCCATTTCGAAGGCGAGCGCGTCGATCTGCGCGAGATCGCGACGACGGTCATCGAAGAACTCGCGCTGCTCGCCGCGCGTCGCGAGATCGAGCTCGCGGCGCAACTGGCGAACGATGCAGTCGTGCTTGGCAATGCACGTTTGCTTTCCGTCTTGATTTTCAATCTCGTCGATAACGCCATCCGCTACACGCCGGAATCGGGGCATGTATCGCTTGTTATCGAGCGGCGCGGCAAAACGATTCTGCTGATTGTGACGGATGACGGACCGGGTATTTCGTCCGATGTTCGCGACCGAGTATTCGAGCCGTTCTTCCGGGCGTCGGCTGAAGAAGGCAGTGGACTGGGCCTTGCCATCGTGCGTGAAATCGCCCGGGCGCATCGGGCGCATATTCGCCTGGACGATGGTCACGATGGCAAGGGGCTAGGAGTGTTTATCGAGTTTCCATGCTAGAAGTGCACAAAAAAACGCGCGGACCTCAAGGCCCGCGCGTTCGTTCTGTAGCCAATAAACAGCGCCTCAGCTTTCTTCCGCCCACGCCATGTTTTCCCGCGCCATCAGTGCCGACGATGCCGCCGGACCAAATGTGCCTGCCGTGTAAGTACGCGGACGATCGTTCAGTTCTTTCCAGCCATCGAGAATCGGTTCGACCCACGCCCACGCAGCTTCGAGTTCATCACGGCGCATGAAGTGTGTAAGGCGCCCGCGCATCACATCGATCAGCAAACGTTCGTACGCTTCCGCGCGACGCTCCGTGAACGCCTGCTGCAAGTCGAGGTTCAGGTTCACGGGCAGCATATGCATGCCGCTGCCCGGCTCCTTCGCGAGCATTTGCAGCTGGATTGATTCCTCGGGCTGCAACTGGATGATCAGGCGGTTGCCGTAGTTACGCGGGCCGCTCGGAATGATCGAGAACGGCAGGTCCGCAAATTCGATCACGATTTCCGATTGCTTCTTCTGCAGCCGCTTGCCCGTGCGCAAGAAGAAGGGCACGTTCGCCCAGCGCCAGTTGTTGATATGCGCGCGAATGGCCACGAACGTTTCCGCACGACTGTCCGCCGGCACGTTGTCTTCTTCCATGTAACCCTTGACCGGCTCACCGCCAATCGCGCCCGGGCTGTACTGACCGCGCACGGTATCGCGGGCAATATCGGCGACCGTCATCTTGCGCAGCGAGCGCAGCACCTTGAGTTTTTCGTCGCGTACGGCGTCGGGATCGAGCGATACAGGCGGCTCCATTGCCACAATGCACAACAGCTGCAGCAAATGGTTCTGCACCATGTCGCGCAGCGCGCCGGTCTGGTCGTAGAAGCCGGCCCGGCTGCCCACGCCCACCGTTTCCGCAACGGTAATCTGCACGCTCTTGATGTACGGTGCTTGCCACAAGGGTCCGAAGATGGCATTGCCGAAGCGCAGCACCATCAGGTTCTGCACCGTTTCCTTGCCGAGATAATGGTCGATGCGATAAATCTGCGCCTCGGCGAAATGGCGTCCCACTGATGAATTGATCGCCTGTGCCGACGCGAGATCATGCCCCAGGGGTTTTTCGAGCACGACGCGCGAATTTGTATCGACGAGATCGGACGCCGCGAGGTTATCGCAGATGGTCGTGAAGAGCTCCGGCGACGTCGCCAGATAAAACACGCGGCATACGTCCTTGCGCGCCACTTCGGCAAGATTCAAATAGTCGCCCGGCTGATCGATGTTGATGCGCACATATTCGAAGAGACCTAGGAATGTGTCCCACGATTGCGGGTCGAGCGCTTTTGCATCGACGAAAGGTTTCGATTGTTCCTGCACGAACTGGACGTACTGCTCGCGCGACCAGTCACGGCGGCCGATAGCGATGATGCGCGTTTGCGGCGGCAGGTTGTCGTGCAGGTGCGCCATATAAAGCGCGGGCAGGAGCTTGCGTGCGGAGAGATCGCCGGCGCCGCCAAAGATGATCATGTCAACCGGAAGATCGGGCGTAGCAGAAGGAGTTTGAGTGGTCATGGTGCGTAGGGAATCGCGAGTTGATGCAATCAAATTTGCGCTCCGTAAGAGCGGCCTTTTACGACGCTAAGTATGTCGTTATACCAGTTACGCCCGGATCGGGCTGGTACGGGAACTCCGAAGGCGCTGCACAGCCTGTTGATTGGCATTGACTGCATGTCGCTCGGCGCCCGCGCCTGCACGCTGGTGCGTATCAGCGGATCTTGCAGCATGAATATGGCAAGACTACGCGTTAGCGATAAATCGACCCACCGGTCGGTAATAGCACTTCGGATTCTCAGGCGCAAACAAGTGTAAGTAGACGGCCGGCGCTTGGCAACTTGCGCTACGGCTGAAAACATCCATCGTTTATTGCTTGCGAAGACAGGCACGCGAGCCGAAAACATTTTCGTCATAATCACGAAAATCGCTTTGGCGGCCTTAAGCGATAAACCTGCGACTTTCAATTTTCCATAGCGTCCATGATCAAACTCGAAGACCTGCTTATCTTCGTGACCGCAGCGGACAGCGGCAGCTTGTCGGCCGCCGCGCGCCAGCTGAATTTGACGCCATCGGTGGCAAGCGTCGGCCTCAAGCGGCTGGAAACGGAACTGGGTGTGCGCCTGCTCGCACGCTCCACACGAAGCCTGCGGCTGACACCGGACGGCGAGCGATATCTTCAATACGCGCGCAACGTCATGGGCGAGGTGGAAGCAGGACGGCACGCCGTGGCGCGCGGTCGCAAGGCTATTGGCGGGACGGTATCGATGTCGATTCCATCAGACCTCGGGCGTCACGTCCTCGGACCCTGGCTCGATGAATTTCAGGTCAGTCATCCTGACGTGACGCTGCAAGTTCGTATTGGCGATCGTGTGACCAACATGTTCAGCAACCCGGTCGACCTTGCTATCCGTTATGGAACGCCCGAAGATTCGACGCTGATCGCGTTCCCGTTGGCGCCTGAAAACCGGCGTGTGTTGTGCGCGTCGCCGGAGTATTTAATGAAGCACGATTACCCGCTCGTTCCCGGGGATCTGCTCAAACATAATTGCCTTCGCTTTTCGTTAAGCGATACCGTTCACGATCATTGGACTTTTTATAGCAATGGCGAGCTGGTGTCGGTCAATGTTCGCGGCAATCGCAGCAGTGACGACGGAGAACTTGTCCGACGATGGGCCGTTGCAGGACACGGTCTCGCGTATAAATCCAGAATCGATGTGCTCGCGGATTTGCGAAGCGGCGCGCTCCAGGCTTTATTGACGGAACTGGAAGGAGAGCGCGCGCCGCTTAGTCTTGTTTGCGCGCATCGGCTAATGCTTTCTCCCACGATCAACGCGTTACGTGACTTCCTGCAGCAGCGGATCGCGCTTTATCTGGCGCGACCCGCTTGAAGCAAGATCGTTGAATGGATTTGCTTGCAGTCTGGCGGCGCTCACTCGGCCATGGTCACGCCTGATCCGCCCATCTCCTCCGGAAGGTCCTTCATTTTCGGCAAGCCGTCGTGCATTGGCAGCCTTGTTTCCTGATAGTGCACATGCAGGCCCGCCTCGTACGGGAAGTCTGGAATGGTCGCGGCATAAACGTCGGTCACACCCATGCCCGGATGTTCGGTGAACAGATGGCCGCCGCACGTCTTGCACCATTTACGATAGCTGTGCGGCGTCTTGTTGTAAGTGCCTATGTTGTCGGCGCCTTTGGTGATGCGCACGGCTTCGGGTTGCCATAGCGTGAACGCGTTGACAGGTCCAGCCGACCAGCTTCGGCACGAAGCACAATGGCAATAACCCATCCCGACTGGCGCGCCCGTTACGGTGATCTCCACTGCGCCGCAAAAACAGCTTCCGTTGTAGATTGGTTCCTCTCCCATGATGTATCTCCTTAGCTAACCATTAGATGGTTTTGGATGCTTTCAATCGTTTTATTCGTCAGGAAAATTAGTAAGGCATCCGTACTTATTATGCAGGAAACACGGGTTATAGGGGATGTTTGTAAGCTATGGTTAGCTCGCAGAAAGTGTTAAGTGCGCGGCGCGCTGTTTTTGTGCGGCGGCGTTCTTCGGCGGTGCGTGGCGCACCAGGATTCTAAACATTTGAAGTCTGCCGGGGTTGCTGTCCAAAACCGCCAAAACACGTTGATAATCTTTATAGACAAGGACTTACAGCGAAAGCACAGGGCGAAAACTCACGCTGGCACATCTCCTGCATTATGAATCCCATCTTGTATGCAAGACGGAATTCATGGACAACGATCCTCGAACCTTCGACTGTTTGCGTGTAACCAAGCTTCTCGATGCTTATAGGTTGCGCGACTTTACGCCGGTCAGCGTCATCGATATGGTATTCGACCGTATCGGCGAAATCGATCGTCCGGAAATATGGACGCTGTTATTGCCGGTCGATGCAGTTCGCGCTCAGGCTCGCGCGCTTGAAAAGGCGCTTGCAGAAGAGGGCGATACGGTGTTCGAGCGCTTGCCGCTATTCGGCGTGCCGTTCGCGGTAAAGGACAATATCGATGTCGCGGGCTTGCCGACCACTGCCGCATGCGAGCCCTTCAGCTACACGCCGGAGTTCAGCGCGTTCGCCATTCAGCGCTTGCTGGATGCAGGCGCGATTCTTGTCGGCAAGACCAATCTCGATCAGTTCGCCACCGGCTTGGTCGGCACGCGATCGCCGTTTGGCGCCGTGCGTCAGGTTGAGTTTCCGGAGCGTGTATCGGGTGGATCGAGCTCGGGTTCGGCGGTATCAGTGGCGGCAGGTTGCGTGGCGTTTTCGCTCGGGACCGATACCGCCGGGTCAGGCCGCGTGCCCGCCGGATTCAACGGAATAGTCGGGCTCAAGCCGTCGCTGGGTCTTGTCAGCAAGCGCGGCGTGGTGCCTGCTTGCCGCAGCCTCGATACGTTGTCGATCTTCGCGCACGATGTCGCCGATGCGTGGCACGTCCTCGCGCAAATGGCGAAATTCGATGCGCGCGACGCGTACTCGCGCAAGGTGCCGCCGTTGGGCGCAACGTCGTCGGCGTTGCGTCTCGGCGTGCCGGCAGAACTGGAATTCTTCAACGATACGACCGCCCAGCAAGCCTTCGGCGCGACACTCGATGTGATATCGGCGGATCTCGCAACGACCCCGGACGCTATCGATTTCACGCCGTTCAAGCGGGTTTCGGCGTTGCTCTACGACGGCCCGTGGGTCGCGGAACGGCGTGCTGCGCTGGGCGCATTCTTCGACACCAATTTCGCCGACATCGATACAACCGTTGCCGCCGTGATTGGAAAGGCGGATCGCTTCAGCGCAGTCGATGCATTCAATGGACAGTACGCGCTCGCAGAACTCAAACGCGAATCCGAACGATGTTTCGATGGCATCGATGTCCTGATCGTTCCCACCACACCAACGCATCCGCTTATTGCAGATGTTCAGGCAAGTCCGATCGAGCGCAATAGCGAACTCGGTTACTACACCAACTTCGTGAATCTGCTGGACCTGTGCGCGTTGTCGGTGCCGTGCGCGCGAAGAAGCGATGGATTGCCAGCGGGCGTGACGCTGATCGCGCCGAGCGGGTCCGACCATCGGCTGGCGGTTCTGGGCGCGCGCATCCAGGCGCTTTTCAACGACACGGCCAGTCCCGAACTTCAACCGTTGCCATTCCAGGAACCGACCGTCGCGCTCGCAGTAGTCGGCGCGCATCTGCGCGGGCAGCCGCTCAACAAGCAGTTGCTCGAAGCGGGCGCACAGTTCATGGAAGCGACCAGTACATCGTCAGCGTACCAGTTGTTCGCTCTCCCAAATACTTCACCGCCGAAGCCTGGTCTCGTACGAAACGCGGATCGCATTGGCGCAGCGATCGCCGTCGAAGTCTGGGACGTGCCGGTGCGCTCGTTCGGCAAGTTCGTGATGGACGTCCCATCGCCCATGGGTATCGGCACGATCGAGCTGAGCGATGGACGCTTCGTCAAAGGTTTCATCTGCGAACCATGGGCGGTATCGGAGATGAGCGGAGCGCGGGACATCACCGCTTTCGGCGGCTGGATTGCCTATCTCGACAGTCTTCAAACCAGAACCTGATAAATCACGACCCACCTAAATCACGAACCACCTTGAACAGGAATCGAACGACATGACCAGCCGTCGCACATTCATCAAAGACGCGAGCCTCCTGGCGCTTGCAACCATGGCGCCGTTCCAGTCGGTTTTTGCTGCGGGAAAAACAACCGTTGGCGTGATCTATGTCGGCGCGCGTGGCGACTATGGCTACAACCAGGCGCAAGCCGCAGCGGCCGCGATCATCAAGAAGCTGCCCAACGTAAAGGTCGTGGAAGAAGAGAATGTGCCGGAGACCATCGCGGTCCAGAAGACCATGGAAGCGATGATCGAACAGGACGGCGCAACGCTCATCTTCGCAACGTCGTTTGGTTACTTCGACCCGCATGTGCTCAAGATGGCGGCCAAATATCCCAACGTGCGCTTCGCGCATTGCGGCGGTTTGTGGAAGCAGGGCAACCCGCCGAATATTGCGAGTTACTTTGGTTATATCGATGAATGTCAGTACTTGAATGGTGTTGTCGCCGGTCACATGAGCAAGAGCAAGAAGCTCGGCTTCGTCGCGGCCAAGCCTATCCCGCAAGTGCTGCGCAACATCAACGCGTTCACGCTCGGCGCGCAGTCCGTCGATCCATCCATCGCGACGCAAGTGATTTTCACCGGCGACTGGTCCATGCCCGTAAAGGAAGCCGAAGCAACGAACAGCCTTGTCGATCAGGGTTGCGACGTGATCACGTGTCACGTCGATGGCCCGAAGGTCGTTGTCGAAACTGCCGAGAAGCGTGGCGCGATGAGTTGCGGTTATCACGCGAGCCAGGCCGCACTCGCACCAAAGGGTTATCTCACGGGCGCGGAGTGGGACTGGGCGACGCCGTACAAGCAACTGGTCGCCGATGCACAGGCCGGCAAGCCGCAGCCGAATGTGCTGCGCGGCGGCCTGAAGGATGGTTTCGTGAAGATGTCGCCGTACGGCGCGAAGGTCACGCCGGATGCGAAGAAGGCCGCCGACACCATCAAGGCCAGCATGATGGCCGGCACCTTCGTGATCTTCAAGGGTCCGATAAAAGACAACAAGGGCGGCGTTGCAATCGCTGCCGGCACGAGCCATCCGCAGACCGACTACACGCTGGAAAGCATGAACTATCTCGTGTCCGGCGTCACTGGCCAGATCTGATGGCGTTGTCATTCTGAAGGAGCCGTGATGCGTCCCAATGCCTCGACCGCCCGCGTCTTGCTCGCCGCGTTGCCCGCTATTCCGACGGTGCTCGCGCTCGCCGGGACACTGGTGCTGTTCTCGTTGTTTCTGCTCGTGCAGGGTCAGCCGGTCCTCGATGCAGTCGGCTTGATCGTGCAGGGCGCATTCGGTTCGTCGTTCGCCTGGCAGAGCACTTTGCTGCGTGCGTCGCCGCTGATGCTGACCGCGCTTTGCGTGGCGTTGCCCGCGCAAGTGGGGTTGATCGTGATCGGTGGCGAAGGTGCGCTGGCGTTGGGTGGAATGTGCGCGGCCGTAGTCCCGCAAATGCTTCCTGCAAATACGCCATGGCTGATTGCAACGCCGTTGATGGCGCTTGCCGGCATGCTTGCGGGCGCGGCGTGGATCGGTGCAGTCGGTGCATTGCGGCAATGGCGCGGCGTGAACGAGACCATCAGCAGCTTGCTGATGGCGTACATCGCGATTGCGCTGTTCAAGTTTTTTGTCGAAGGCCCGCTGCGCGATCCTGCAAGCCTGAACAAGCCTTCCACGCTTCCGGTTCCTTCGTCGATGTCGATAGGGTCGTTGCCGGGTCTTGAAGTGCACTGGGGCCTCATGTGGGGCGTTCTTGCGTGCATAGCGGCGTGGGTCTTCGTCAAGTACAGCACCAAGGGCTTTGCGATGCGCATTGTCGGTGGCAGCAATCGTGCTGCGCGTCTGGTCGGCTTGCCGGTGAATGCGCTTGCGTTCGTTGCGTGTGCGCTTGGCGGCGCAGCGGCGGGGCTCGCCGGCATGTTCGAAGTCGCGGCGGTGCAGGGCAGCGCGAATGCATCGCTGCTCGCGGGATACGGCTATGCCGGAATACTCGTGGCCTTCGCCGCACGCCAGAATCCGCTGGCGATCATCGTGTGCGCGGTGATGATTGGCGGCATCGAAGCGAGCGGGAGCCTGTTGCAGCGCCGCCTCGATCTCCCCGATGCCACCACGCTTGTTCTCCAAGGTCTTCTGTTCGCAAACTTGCTGGCATGGGAGGCGCTCGGCGGGCGGATCGCGGCGTGGCGCGTGCAGTTGCAGGCCGCAGCCATTGCCAAAGTCAACATGCCGATGGAGCAAACCCATGCCTGATGCACATTCGCCCATCGTCATCTTGTTGCTGTCGCTTGTGGCCGGCGCGATCCGCGTGAGCACGCCGTATCTTTTCGTGAGCCTGGGCGAATGCCTGACCGAGAAGGGCGGCCGCGTCAATCTCGGCCTCGAAGGCATCCTGGTTTCAGGCGCGATGAGCGGTTACGCCGCGTCTTACCTGACCGGCTCGCCATGGGTGGGCGTGCTTGCGGCGGGTTGCGTGGGATTGTTGCTTGGATGCCTGCACGGACTCGTATGTTCGCTGCCTCGCGTCTCCGATATCGCGTTCGGCATCGCGTTGATGCTGCTCGGCACTGGACTCGCGTTTTATCTGGGCAAGCCGTTTATCGAACCGCAAGCACCTGGCCTTCAGTCATTCGATTTTGGCGCGTGGGCCAGCTCGCCTCAGTTGCACAACGCGCTGCATGTGAATCCGCTTTTTGTGATCGGCGTGATGCTGGCGTTCGTATTGCAGTGGGGACTGCGCAGCACGCGCTGGGGCATGACCTTGCGTCTGGTTGGCGATCATGCCGAGACCGCGCGCGCGATGGGTTATCCGCTGACCCGGATTCGGATCATCGCCACTTCCGTGGGCGGCTTTTTTGCGGGCGTTGGCGGAGCGTATCTGTCGCTCGTTTATCCGGGAAGCTGGAACGAAGGGTTGTCGAGCGGACAGGGTTTGATGGCGGTAGCGCTCGTTATCTTCGCGCGCTGGCAACCTTTGCGATGCCTGTGGGCCGCATTGCTTTTTGGCGCGGCCGGTGCGCTCGGGCCTGCGTTGCAAGCCATTGGCGTGACAAGCGGTTATTACCTCTATAACGCGGCACCCTACGTGCTCACGCTCGCAATCATGATCATCAATTGCCGTCCCGATCGCACGCTTGCCGGCGCGCCGGGCGAACTGAGTCTCACACGCTGACCCATTTTTAAAGGCGCATCCGACCATGACCCGATTCATTGATGCCAGACCCTACCCTTGGCCCTTCGATGGCAACCTGCGCCCGGACAACACTGCGCTGATCGTGATCGACATGCAGACGGACTTCTGTGGCCACGGTGGTTATGTCGACAAGATGGGCTACGACTTGTCGCTTACGCGCGCGCCTATCGAACCGATAAAACGTGTGATGAACGTAATGCGCGAACAAGGCTTCACGATCATTCATACGCGTGAAGGGCATCGGCCGGATCTGTCGGACTTGCCTGCGAACAAGCGCTGGCGCAGCCGTCGCGCGGGAACGGAAGGCGTTGGCATCGGCGACGATGGTCCTTGCGGGCGCATCCTGGTACGTGGTGAACCCGGCTGGGAAATCATCGATGAACTTGCACCTTTGCCTGGCGAAATCGTCATCGACAAACCCGGCAAGGGCTCGTTCTGCGCGACCGATCTCGAACTGATCTTGCGCACGCGCGGTATCGTGAACCTGGTGCTGACCGGCATCACCACCGACGTTTGCGTCCACACGACCATGCGCGAAGCGAACGACCGCGGCTTCGAATGCACGGTGCTCGCCGACTGTTGCGGTGCGACCGATCGCGGCAATCACGAAGCCGCGCTGCACATGATCACGATGCAAGGCGGCGTGTTCGGCACGGTCTCCAGTTCAGACGCGCTCCTGACCACGCTCGGCGGCTGACCATGTCCACTTCATCGCATGCGCTGGGTGTGGAGATACACAACGCCAGCAAATCGTTCGGCGCATTTCGCGCGCTGGACAACGTCTCGATCAAGGTCCGCGCGGGCACGGTGCACGCGTTGCTCGGCGAGAACGGTGCGGGCAAAAGCACGCTGGTGAAGGGCCTCGTAGGGTATGGCGTGCTCGATGAAGGGCAGATTTCAGCGGGCAATCGTGAGGTTCACATCAACTCGCCGCGCGATGCTCAAAGCCTCGGGATTGGCATGGTGTATCAGCATTTCACGCTGGCATCGGGTTTGTCGGTGGAAGAAAATCTGTTGCTCGCGCGTGGCCGCCTTCCCTGGAAGATAGACTGGAAAGCAGAACGTGCGGCGCTCGGCGCGTTCATGCAGGGTATGCCGTTTCGCTTGCCGCTCGACGCGCCGGTCTCGGGTCTCGCGGCTGGCGAAAAACAGAAACTTGAAATTCTCAAGCAGCTATATTTGAAGCAGCGTTTCCTTATTCTCGATGAACCCACGTCCGTTCTCACGCCACAGGAAGCCGATGAAGTGCTGGGCCTGATGCGCGATCTGACGACGCGTGGCGAACTGACCGTGCTGATGATCACGCATAAGTTTCGCGAAGTGATGGCCTACGCGGACGATGTCACCGTGCTTCGCAAAGGCCGCCAGGTGGGTACGAGCGCGGTGTCGGAAACCAGCCGCGACGCGCTGGCGGCACTGATGATGGGCGCCGGCGAAACGCGCGACACCGCCGTTATGGAAGCGGTCAATGCCGAACGCGTCGCGCGCAAACCGGTGAACGCTGCGGGGCAGATTCGCCTTGCGATCAGTATGCTTTCCGTCGACGACGATCGCGGCCACGCCGCAGTCAAACGCGCATCGCTTCAAGTACGCGCGGGCGAGATCCTCGGCATCGCGGGTGTGTCGGGGAATGGGCAGAAGGAACTGGTCGAGGCGCTTGTCGGGCAACGCCGCGTAAAGGCCGGCGAGATGGAAGTCGCGGGCAGCGCGTATCGCGCAACGCGTGAAGAGATGACGCAACGACGTGTCTTCGCGATCCCCGAAGAGCCGCTCAAGAACGCGTGCGTGGCGGGCATGAGTGTCGCGCAAAACCTGGCACTCCGAGACTTCGATCGTGCGCCGCTGCGCCGCGGCGGATGGCGTCTCGACCGCCACGCCATGCGAGATCGCGCTGCACAGCTCATCGGCGAATTCAATGTACGGCCGCCGCTTCCCGAACGCGCCATCGGCACGCTTTCTGGCGGCAACGTGCAGCGTGCAGTGCTTGCACGCGAGCTGGGTCAACCGGTGGATGTGCTGATCGTCGCGAACCCGGTGTTCGGTCTCGACTTTGCATCGGTGGCGGATATTCACGCGCGGATCATGGCCGCGCGCGATGCGGGAGCCGCCGTCTTGCTGGTGAGCGAGGACCTCGATGAACTGCTGGAACTGGCTGACCGCATTACCGTAATCGCGGAGGGCGAACTCGTGTACGAGACGTACGCGGCAAACGCCGATCGCGCGACGCTCGGTCACTACATGGCGGGACATGGCGATACCGTCACGCACAATGCGCCCGCTACCGAACCTTTGAAGGAGGTCATTGAATGAGCTCGAGTGGATTGGGCGGATTGAACAAGTCGCCGAACGGCATTGTGATTGGTCTCGTGCAATTGCAAAATCCGGACGTATCGACACCGCAGGAACTTGCCGCGCAGACGCAGAAAATCGTGGCGATGGTCGGCAAGGCGCGACGTAATAATCCTTCCATGGACCTGGTCGTGTTTCCGGAATATGCGCTGCATGGTCTCTCCATGCGCACCGATGACGCCATCATGTGCACGCTCGACGGTCCCGAAGTGGCGGCGTTCAAGGCGGCGTGTATCGAGCACAAGATCTGGGGCTGTTTTTCGATCATGGAGCACAATCCGGACGGCAATCCGTACAACAGCGGATTGATCATCGACGATACGGGCGAGATCAAACTCTATTACCGGAAGCTGCATCCGTGGGTGCCGGTCGAGCCGTGGGAGCCTGGAAATATAGGGGTTCCGGTGTGCATTGGACCGAAGGGCGCGGTTCTTTCGCTGATCATTTGTCACGACGGCATGTTTCCCGAGATGGCGCGCGAAGCCGCCTACAAGGGCGCGGAAATCATCTTGCGTACAGCGGGCTACACCGCGCCTATACGTCACGCGTGGCGAATCACGAACCAGTCCAACGCGTTCCAGAACCTCGCGCAAACGGCGAGCGTGTGTCTTTGCGGAACAGATGGCAGTTTCGATTCGATGGGCGAAGGCATGTTCTGTGATTTCGATGGCACGGTGATGGTGGACGGCAGTCATCGGCCGGATGAAATCATCACGTGTGAAATGCGGCCCGACCTCGTTCGTGAAGCGCGCGTTAATTGGGGCGTCGAAAATAACATCTATCAGTTCGGGCATCGCGGCTACGTGGCCGTTAAAGGCGGTGCGCAGGATTGCCCATACACGTTCATGCATGACATGGTGCATGGTGAATATCGCCTGCCCTGGGAAGACGGGGTCAAGGTCACAGACGGCACGTCTTGCGGTTTTGCGCCGCCCGAACGGACCTATAAAGGCAAGCCATGAGCGTCGAGATCAATTTGCCCGAAGTCATTGCCGAAGTATGTGCGGCGTTTGTCGAATACGAACGTGCGCTGGTTGCGAACGATATTAAAACCATGAACGCGCTGTTCTGGAATGCTCCAGAGACGGTGCGTTACGGCATTGCTGAAATCCAGCACGGCGGCGACGCCATTCGTGAATGGCGCGAGACTTGCGCGCCGGTTCCTGTTTCGCGCAAGTTGCATCGGACCATCGTCACGACGTTCGGTCATGACTTTGCAACCGTCAGTACCGAGTTCACGAGCGACGCCACCGTCATGATCGGGCGGCAGATGCAAAGCTGGGCGCGCATTGGCGATGACGCCAACTGGAAAATCGTCGCCGCGCACGTCAGCCTGATTCCCGAACCCTGAAACGCCGATAATAAGAAAAAATGGGAGCGCGAATGCAGGAAGACACGATTGAAGCGGCTATTGAAACCGTCGAGCCGAACGCGGCGAATCCGCTTGCCGAACAGGTCTATCAGCGATTGAAGAACGACATCTTCAACTTCCGGCTGTTTCCGGGCGACCGTTTTTCGGAGAATGGAATCGCCCAGTATTACGGCGTCTCGCGCACGCCCATGCGCGACGGGCTGTTTCGTCTGCAACGCGAAGGTTACCTCGAAGTCGGTTTTCGGCGCGGCTGGAAAGTGGCGACGATCGACTTCAATCAGATGGATCAACTTTACGATCTGCGCATCGTGCTGGAACTCGCCGCGCTCGAACGAATGACCGCGGGCGGCGACGCGGCGCGCGCAGCCATCGACGCACTGAAAGCAATCTGGTGCGTCGAACCGCAAACGCGCGAATCCGATGCCGTGAAGATGTTCGGCATGGACGAAGATTTTCATCGGCAAGTGGTGGCCGCTACCGGCAACGCTGAAATGGTCCGCGTGCATAACGACGTGACCGAACGCATTCGCATTGTGCGGCGCCTCGATTTTCTCAAGCCGCACCGGACCAGCGCGACCTACGACGAACATTCGACCATGCTGCATCTGATCGAACGCAAACGCCTGACCGAGGCATCCATCTTGCTGCGAGCGCATATCACCCAGAGCAAGCTGGAAGTTCGGAAGATCACCGTCTCGATGCTCGATGCGGCCCGCGATGTAAAGCTGCCATTCGTGTCGTAGGTCCATTCGAGCGCCGGTTCCAGTCTGCCGAAAACACTGTACGGGTGTACAGTATCGGATACATCCGCAGCTATCGCACCACAGCGCACCGGATCGCGGCGGCTCCTGCAGGAGTCCAGCACCGCACGGACGCTTTGGTGGACGATCTAACTCATTGAACCGGTTAGGAAAAATTGGCATCCAACAACGCAATCCGCATTCGCGGCGCTCGCCAGCACAATCTCAAGAACATCGACCTGGACCTGTACACGGGCCAGATGACCGTGGTGACCGGTCCCTCCGGCTCGGGAAAATCGAGCCTCGTTTTCGATACGCTCTACGCCGAAGGCCAGCGTCGCTATGTCGAGACGTTCAGCGCCTATGCACGGCAATTTCTCGACCGCATGGATCGTCCGCAAGTGGATCGCGTGGATGGCGTGCCGCCGGCCATTGCCATCGACCAGACGAATCCCGTGCGCAGTTCGCGCTCGACCGTCGGCACGATGACCGAGCTGAACGATCACCTGAAACTGTTCTACGCGCGCGCCGCCGAGCTCTTCGATAAAAAGACCTCGCATCAGGTCCGGCACGACACGCCGGAGACCATCTACGTCGAGTTGCTCGAACGCACGAAGGCGAATGATCCGCGGATTGCGATCACGTTTCCGGTCGAGTTGCCCGAATCCGCGAGCGATGAAGAAGTCGCGCAATGGCTTTCCGCGAGCGGTTATACGCGTGTTCAGGCCAAGCGGCATCAGGACGGCCGGCAGATGCTCGATGTCGTCGCGGACCGGTTCCGCTTGCAGAACACGGAGCGGTCGCGGGCGCTCGAGGCTATCGAAGGCGCGTTGTTGCGCGGCACGGGGCGCGTGAACGTGTACGTGTTGCCGGAGCCCGGCGCCGAAGATGCCGACAAGCCAAACGATGTGCCCACGTGGCGTTTCTCCACGGGACTTCATAGCCCCGAAAGCGATATCCGCTACGCCGATCCGCAACCCGCATTGTTCTCGTTCAACTCGGCGTACGGCGCATGCGAAACATGCCGTGGATTTGGCCGCGTGATCGGCGTGGATCTCGGCCTCGTGATCCCCGATGAACGCAAGACCCTGCGCGGCGGTGCGATCAAGACCATGCAGACGCCCGCGTGGCAAGAGAACCAGGATGATCTGCTGCGCTACGGCGCGAAGGCCGGCATTCGGCTCGGCGTGCCATGGAGCGAGCTGACGCAGAAGGAACGCGATTGGGTCATCGACGGTTCGCCCGACTGGACCGGCAAGTGGCAAAACCAATGGTATGGCGTGCAGCGCTTCTTCGATTATCTGGAATCGAAGGCGTACAAGATGCATATCCGCGTGTTGCTGTCGAAATATCGCAGCTATACGAAATGTCCGGTGTGCGAGGGCGCGCGGCTCAAGACCGAAGCGCTGCTGTGGCGTCTCGGCACGAAGGAACAGGCGGACGCCGTGCTGGATCCGGCTGATCGTTTCCTGCCGGCTGGCGTGCAATGGTCGCGTCCTCAACTCGAAGCGCTGCCCGGCCTTACGCTGCATGATCTGATGCTGATGCCTATCGAGCGGATTCGCCGCTTCTTCGATTCGCTGACGTTGCCAAGCACGTTGCTCGACGACGCGCTCAAGCTCTTGCATAACGAGGTCCGCACGCGCCTTAAATATCTCTGCGATGTCGGCCTGGGTTATCTCACGCTGGATCGCCAGAGCCGCACGCTTTCGGGCGGCGAAGTGCAGCGGATCAACTTGACGACCGCACTCGGCACGTCGCTCGTCAACACGCTGTTCGTGCTCGATGAACCGAGCATCGGCTTGCATCCGCGCGACCTGAACCGCATTGTCGAGGCCATGCACCGGCTGCGCGACGCAGGCAATACGCTGGTGGTGGTCGAGCACGATCCTTCGGTCATGCTCGCGGCGGATCGTCTTATCGACATGGGTCCGGGTCCGGGCGAACGCGGCGGCTCGATTGTGTACGACGGATCGCCGAACGATATCGAACACAGCGATACGCTTACCGGCGCGTACCTCGGCGGTCGCAAGCACGTGGCGCATGCGTCGAACTGGCAGCGTCGCGCAGTCGATGCAAAAACGCCACGGCTCGTGCTCGAAGGCGCGACCCAGCACAATCTTCGCGACGTTACAGTCGAGATTCCGTTGCAGCGCCTGGTGTGCGTGACGGGTGTATCCGGCTCGGGTAAATCGACACTGATTCAGGACGTGCTCGCGCCGGCCTTGCTGCGTCATTTCGGCAAGGCCACGGAAACGCCCGGCGCTTTCCGCGCGCTCAAAGGCGCGGACGAACTGAGCGAAGTGATCTTCGTGGACCAGTCGCCTATTGGACGCACGGCGCGTTCGAATCCGGCAAGCTACGTCGGCGCATTCGATGAAATCCGCAAGCTGTTCGCGAAGGCGCCGCTGGCTGCGCAACGCGGTTACAGCGCTGGCATGTTCAGCTTCAACTCGGGCGATGGCCGTTGCCCGACGTGCGGCGGTTCGGGCTTCGAACACGTCGAAATGCAGTTCCTGAGCGACGTGTATTTGCGTTGCCCGGATTGCGACGGCCGGCGTTATCGCGCGGAAATTCTCGACGTACAAATTGAACGCGATGGCCGGTCGCTGAGCGTCGCCGATGTACTCGACCTGACCGTGAGCGAAGCCGTTGCATGCTTTGCAAAGGACAAGGAAGTGCTGCGCGTGTTGCAGCCGATCGTGGACGTGGGACTTGAATACGTGAAGCTCGGGCAACCCGTTCCGACCTTGTCCGGGGGCGAAGCGCAGCGCCTCAAACTGGCGGGTTTCCTTGCGGAAACAGCGCAAGCCAGCGGCAACAAGCCGGGCCGCCTGTTCATGTTCGACGAACCCACCACGGGTCTTCATTTCGACGATATCGCCAAGCTCATGCAAGCGCTTCGGCGCCTGCTCGAACGCGGTCATTCGTTGATCGTGATCGAACACAATCTCGATGTGATCCGAGCTGCCGACTGGATCATCGACCTGGGTCCGGAAGGTGGCGATGCAGGCGGCCTGGTGGTTTGCGTGGGTACGCCCGAAGATGTTTCGGCATGCGAACAATCGCATACGGGCAAGGCCTTGCTCGACTACGAAGAAGCCATGGCGCCGGGCGCTGCGCAGAAGCGCGCGTCGGGCGTACCGCTGCAACTCGCGGCCGAAGTCGCGGCTGCGCGGCGTGCGTTGCAGGGCGAGGATGTAGTCCGTATTGTTAATGCACGCGAGCACAACCTGAAGTCGCTCGACGTCGATATTCCGCACGGCAAGTTCAACGTGATTACGGGCGTATCGGGTTCGGGGAAATCGACCCTGGCGTTCGATATCCTTTTCCACGAAGGACAGCGTCGTTACCTTGAATCGTTGAATGCATACGCGCGTTCCATCGTTCAACCGGCAGGGCGTCCTGAAGTCGATGCCGTTTATGGCATCCCGCCGACGGTTGCGATCGAGCAGCGTTTGTCGCGCGGCGGACGCAAGAGTACGGTCGCGACCACGTCGGAAGTCTGGCATTTCCTGCGGCTTCTGTATGTGAAGCTCGGCATCCAGCATTGCGTGCACGACGGCGCGCCTGTGACCGCGCAAAGTGCTGAATCTATCGTTGCGCAAATCTTGCGTGACTTCAAGGGCCAGCATATCGGCTTGCTCGCGCCGCTCGTCGTGAACCGCAAGGGGATCTACACCGACCTCGCGAAGTGGGCAAAAACACGCGGTCATACGCATCTTCGCGTGGACGGCGAGTTCCTGTCCGTCGATCCGTGGCCGAAGATCGACCGATTCAAGGAACACACCATCGAGTTGCCGGTCGGCGATCTGATCGTCAGCGTGAACGACGAAGCATCGCTCAGGAAGATGCTCGAAGACACGCTGGAACTCGGCAAGGGCGTGATGCATTTGCTTGCGCCGCTGGATGACCTGCACGGCGCGCTCAACGGCGGCAAGAATGGCACGAAGCACGTTGGCGAAATCCGCGTGTTCTCGACCAAACGCGCGTGCCCTGTTTGCGGCACGAGCTATCCCGAACTCGATCCGCGCATGTTCTCGTACAACAGCAAGCACGGCTGGTGCCACACGTGCGTGGGAACGGGCGTCAAGCTCACGCGCGAGCAGCGCGAAGCCTACGACGACACCTTGCTATCGGAAGACGTTCGCGGTCGGGAACAAACGATTCCATCGGCGGAACAGGAACCTGACGATGTCGGCGATCAGCCATGCCCGGATTGCGAAGGCACGCGCTTGAATGAAGTGGCGCGCGCGGTGACGTTCGGCAACCAGCCGATCACCGAAGTCGGCCGATGGACGGTCACTGCCACACGCGGCTGGATCAACAAGCTGAAACTGAAGGGACGTGACGCGGATATCGCGCGCGACGTGGTGAGCGAAATCGAGGGACGTCTGCAATTCCTCGAAGAAGTTGGCCTCGGATATTTAAGTCTCGATCGCGCCGCGCCTACGTTGTCGGGCGGCGAAGCGCAGCGCATCCGCCTTGCAGCGCAACTCGGCAGCAACCTGCAGGGCGTGTGTTATGTGCTCGATGAACCGACTATCGGGCTGCATCCGCGCGATAACAAGATCCTGCTGGATGCACTGAAAAAGCTCGGCGATAAAGGCAACACGCTGGTCGTCGTGGAGCATGACGAAGATACGATTCGCCGCGCGGATCACATCATCGACATTGGTCCGGGAGCGGGCAAACGCGGCGGTACGGTCGTGGCGCAAGGCGGTGTTGCCGACCTTGCTGCACAGCCTGATTCGCTCACGGGACAGTTCCTCGCGAACCCGATCCAGCATCCGCTGCAACCGCGCCGCGATGTCAAAACGGCGACCGCAAAACGCGCGGCGACGCCCGAGAACTGGCTTACGGTGCACGGCGCGACGCTGCACAATCTACGCAACGTCACCGCGAGCATGCCGCTCGGACGTCTGATTGCCATCACGGGCGTAAGCGGCTCCGGCAAGTCGACGCTCGCGCGCGATGTGCTGATGACCAACTTGCTCGATGCCGTCGGCCGCTCTGTGTTGTCGTCGCCGGCAACACGTCGCGCACGCAAGACCGCGCAAGCCGACATGCCCGCGCGCAATCGTTCGAGCGTGTTGTCGCGCGAGGCGCCGCGTCCGAAGTTCGATGTCACGCATCGTTGGCAAGGCTGCACGGAAGTGACCGGCTTCGAGACCATCGACCGCGTTCTGGAAGTCGATCAGACGCCGATCGGCAAGACGCCGCGTTCGTGTCCGGCAACGTATATCGGCATGTGGGACACCATCCGCAAGCTGTTCGCCGATACGCTCGAGTCACGCGCACGCGGCTACACGCCGTCGCGCTTTTCGTTCAACACCGGCGACGGCCGTTGCCCGGCGTGCGAAGGTCAGGGCGTGCGCACGATTGCAATGAGCTTCCTGCCCGACGTCAAGGTTCCGTGCGACGTCTGTCATGGTCAGCGCTTCAACCCTGAAACGCTGGCGGTGACGTGGCGCGGCAAGAACATCGGCGAAGTCCTGACGATGGAAATCGATGAAGCCGTCGAGTTCTTCTCGGCCATGCAAAGCATCGCGCATCCGCTGCAGCTGATGAAGGATGTCGGGCTAGGTTACCTGACGCTGGGCCAGCCGTCGCCCACGTTGTCAGGCGGCGAAGCGCAGCGGATCAAGCTCGTGACGGAATTGTCGAAGGTGCGTGACGACATTGGCCGGCGCGGACAAAAAGCGCCGCACACGCTGTATGTGCTCGACGAACCCACGGTCGGCCTGCATATGGCCGACGTGGCGAAGTTGATCCGCGTGCTTCACAGGCTGGTGGATGGCGGGCATTCGGTGGTCGTGATCGAGCACGATCTGGATGTGATCGCCGAAGCCGACTGGGTTATCGATCTCGGTCCGGAAGGCGGCACGGAAGGTGGATCGATCGTGGCCTCGACCGATCCGGAGACGCTCTCGCGGAATCCGCGCAGCCATACCGGCGCGGCGTTGCGGCCGGTGCTCGCGCGCGGCACGGCGGTTCCGGCCGAGGAAGTTCAGTAACTTTTATAGGGCAGGAATTTGCCCGATAAAACCACGTTGACCCGATCCCCTTTGGGATCGGGTTCGCGCTGGATGTCCATCGAAAAGTCGATGGCGCTCATGATTCCATCGCCGAATTCCTCGTGGATCAGCTCCTTGATCGTGGTCCCGTAAACGCTCACTATTTCGTACCACCGGTAGATCAGCGGATCGGTTGGCACGGCGGTTGGCAGCGAGCCTTTATAGGGCACAATCTGCAACCACGCGACGGCTTCGTCGGACAGATCGAAGAGGCCGCCGACAACTTCGGCTTGCGCCTTGGAGAACGTCATTTGCCCGAGGCATCCGGCCGTCACCCATTCCTTGCTCAAGCCGACTTTCTCCGCCACATCGGCCCATTTGAGCCCTTTGCTTACCTTGGCGGCGAGAATCATGCGAGTCACTTCGCTGCGATCGGAAATCATTCGTGTCACTCCTCGGGGTTTGTATGAAGCGAGTGTATCGGCCAATCGCGCGGCTGGCTGGCGGACAAAAATATCGCTGGAGATTCAACTCATGTCACAACCCGTCTACGACCTCAACACCTTGCTCGCCACCATGTCGCCGGAATTGCAGCCGGGCGTTTATATCTATGCAAGCGTCCCGTTCGGCACCGATCTGTCCGGTATCGAGCCCATTGCGATCTTTCGCGAACGCGAGGGCCTGACCATCATCGCGGAAGAATCCGAGGCGCTGAAAGCCGGGATAAAACCGATGTTTCGCGCCGCCTGGATCACGTTGACGGTGCATTCCGACTTGCAGGCGGTCGGCCTGACCGCGGCTTTTGCGGCCGCGCTCGGAAAGGCAAATGTCAGTTGCAATGTCGTGGCCGCGGCGTATCACGATCACGTGTTCGTGCCGATCGAATCCGCCGACAAAGCGATGGCTGCGTTGCAGCAACTTCAACGTGAAGGCTTGCGGGAAAGCTGAATCGTTCCGCTGGTATGCTGACGCCCTCGTGCAACCAACAAAAATGCAAAAACCGCAATGGCAACGCAGGACAAATCCCTCGCACTCAGAAAAATGAAATGGTTCGCCGCAGGCCTGCTGCTGGCGGCTGCCGCGCTGTTCGTGCTCGCAAAAACCCAGCACGAGGCTGGCGCCTGGGCCTGGGTCGCCGCCTTCGCCGAAGCCGCGATGGTCGGCGCGCTCGCCGACTGGTTCGCGGTCGTCGCGCTGTTCCGCCATCCGCTGGGCTTGCCGATTCCGCACACGGCCATTCTCCCGGCCAACAAAGCGCGCGTCGCCGATAACCTCGCCGAGTTCGTCCGCGACAAATTCCTCGGCACCGACGCGCTGGTCGCCCGCGTGAACGCCTTCGATCCCGCCGGCCGTCTTGCCATATGGCTTGCCGAACCTGCAAACGCGGCTCTGCTCGGCAGGAAAGCGGTTACGGCGGCGAGCCAGATGCTGGAGTTCATCGACGATGAACGCGTTAAGACAATGCTCCACGAAGCGCTGCGACGTCGCGCCGAACAGTTCGATCTGGCGGGTGCAGTCGGCGGATTGCTCTCGACCATGACAGCGGATCGTCGTCATCAAATGCTCCTCGACGAAGGCCTTCGCGAGCTTGCGCAATGGCTCGACCGGGAAGAAGTGCAGGGCATTCTCGCGGGCAAGATCATTGAAGTGGCCGGCGAGGAATATCCGAAACTTATCGGCATGCTGGGTTTCGTGGGCTTGAGCGCTGAAGACCTCGGCAACAAGTTCGCCGGCGGACTGGTGCGCGGCGCGAACAAATGGCTGCACGAGATCAGCGACGATCCTGAACACGAACGCCGCAAGGCGTTTGACCGCTCGGTGGAAGGGTTTATAGAACGATTGAAAAATGATCCGGCGTTCCGCGCGCGTATCGACCAGCACAAACGCGAATGGCTCGAACGTCCCGAATTGCGGACCTACGTGAACGGCTTGTGGGACGAGTTCAAGGAGTGGCTGCGCCGCGATCTTGCGCAACCTGACTCCACGTTGAACAAGAAGGTGACGGGCGCGGCGTCATCGTTTGCAGCCGCCCTCGGCGACGATCCCGCGTTGCGCGAATCGATCAACGAGCACATGCGCGACGCGCTTCGATCGCTTGCGCCGGAACTGCGCGATGGCATTGCGAAGCATATTGCCGCGACCGTGCGCAACTGGGACGACGCCACGCTCGTGCGCGACGTGGAACTGAGCGTGGGCCGGGACCTGCAGTTCATCCGCGTAAACGGCACGCTGGTGGGCGGACTGGTCGGCCTGATCATTCACGCTGTATCGATCTTCATGGTTTAAGCTTCTCGTAGTCGCGGTCAACCCATCCTCTTGAAGGCCGAACATGACGGACCCGAACGCCGCATTGATCCAGCGTTTCTACGAAGCCTTCCAGCGTTCCGACGCCGAGGCGATGGCCGCGTGTTATGCGCCCGACATCGAGTTCAGCGATCCCGTGTTCGGCGTGCTGCGCGGCCGTGAAGCCGGTGACATGTGGCGCATGCTGCTTGCGCGGGCAGCGGAATTTTCGCTGACCTTCGACAACATCAAATCGGTCGGACAAACGGCGACTGCAAACTGCGTCGCGACGTATCGCTTTTCACAAACGGGACGGTTGGTCGTGAATCGCATCCAAACACGCTTCATGATTCGCGACGGTCTGATCGTCGAACATCACGATACGTTCGATCTCTGGAGCTGGAGCCGTCAGGCGCTTGGTTTCAAGGGCTTGCTGCTGGGCTGGACATCGTTTGTGCAAAACAGGATCCGGGCGCAGGCGGCGAACGGACTGAGGGCTTACCGGCAACAACCGAAGACATGACACGCATCGATTCCCCGGCTCGCGAAGGACGTCTCAACGACGAATGGCTCGAAGCCGATGCATTTGGCGGCTTCGCTTCCGGAACAGCAGGCACGGAGCGTACGCGCCGCTACCACGCGCTGTTGCTCACGGCCACGCAACCGCCTGGAGGACGCATGGTGCTGGTGAACGGCGTGGAAGCATGGCTCGAAGACGCAGCGGGCGCGACGCGTATTCCGCTTACCATGCAACGCTACGGCGAAGGATCGGTGTGGCCGGACATATCGGCGAGCCTGCTTTCATTCAGTACCGAGCCATGGCCGACATGGCGTTATCAAATCAACGAGACCCAGGTCCTTACCGCTGAAGTATTTGTCGCGAAGGAAAGCGCGAATACGGTGCTTCGATGGCGGCTGGACAACAGCGCGCTGACGCTGAAAGTGCGGCCTTTGATGTCCGGTCGCGACTATCACGCGCTGCATCACGAGAACGCCGCGTTCAATTTCGATTACATCGCGAACGGCAATCAGATCCGCTGGCAAGCGTATGGCGATGTCCCCGCGGTGATAGCGGAATCGAATGGATCGTATGTTCACGCGCCCGACTGGTATCGCAATTTCTGCTATACGGTCGAACGAGAACGCGGCATGGATTTCAACGAGGACCTTGCAACGCCCGGCGTTTTTTCCTTCGATTTATCGCGCGGGGAAGCGGTGCTTGTTTTCAGCGCAAACGAGGGCACGCAAAAGACCGCAGCCGAACTGGCAGACGTGGAACAAGCGCGCCGCGCAGCGTTTCCCACTGCGCTGCAACGTTCCGCCGATAGCTACATTGTCGCTCGCAACGAGGGCAGCACGATCCTCGCGGGCTTCCCGTGGTTCACCGACTGGGGTCGCGATACGTTCATTGCAATGCGTGGTTTGATGATCGCATCGGGACGTCTTTCGGATGCCGAATCAATTCTGCTCGAATGGTCCAGCACGATCTCGGAAGGCATGTTGCCAAATCGTTTCCCGGATAGCGGCGCGCCGGAATACAACTCGGTGGATGCGTCGCTGTGGTTCGTGGTGGCCGTGCATGATTATCTGGCAACCGGTCACGCGGCGGAGAAAACGCGGGATCGCTTGCAGAACGCGGTCGATGCAATCCTCGAAGGCTACATGAACGGGACGCGCTATCAGATCGCCGCCGATCCGAAAGACGGCCTGCTGCGCGCCGGGGTTCCCGGTGTTCAACTGACATGGATGGACGCCAAGGTGGGCGACTGGGTTGTGACGCCGCGCATCGGCAAGCCGGTTGAAGTCCAGGCGCTCTGGATCAATGCATTGCGTATTGCCGCCGCGTGGAATCCTCGCTGGAGCGAATCCGCGGCGCGTGCAACCGACGCCTTTCAACAACGTTTCACGAACCCCGCCAGCGGCGCGCTTTACGACGTCGTGGATGCCGATCACGAATCCGGCGACATCGATCATTCAATTCGGCCGAACCAGCTTTTTGCGGTCGGTGGCTTGCCGTTTTCGCTGATTACCAACGACGAAACTGCGCGCGCCGTTGTCGATCAATGCGAGCAGCTTTTGCTCACGCCAATGGGCATGCGGACCTTGTCGCCGCATGACCCGGCTTACAAGGGCCGGTACACCGGCACGCCGCTCGAACGCGATGGCGCCTATCATCAGGGCACGGTCTGGCCGTGGCTTCTCGGCGCGTTCGTGCAAGCGTGGTTGCGGGTGCATCGGGACAATCCGGCTTCGAAAGCAGAAGCCCGCGAGCGCTTCCTGAAGCCGTTATACGAGCATCTGCATCGGGCAGGGCTCGATCACGTCTCCGAAGTCGCTGACGGCGACGCGCCGCACACACCCGGCGGCACGTCATTCCAGGCGTGGTCGCTCGGCGAACTCATGCGCCTCGAACGCCTGCTTGCCGGCGATTCCTGACGATTCCCGACGATTAATGCCGATGTCGCGCAAACGCGCTAGATTATCGGTCTTCACTGTCACGCTTTAGCTTAAGGACGCACCATGCCGCCACTGCGCGCTACCAAGTCGCTCGACACCATAGAAGGGTCGCGCCTTCATTCCACCGATTGTTCGCGCTGGCAGCGTTGGGGCCCGTATCTCAGCGAGCGTCAATGGGGCACGGTGCGCGAGGATTACAGCGAGAACGGCACGGCGTGGGACTATTTTCCGCACGATCATGCGCGCAGCCGGGCTTACCGTTGGGGCGAGGACGGCATCGCCGGATTCAGCGACGACAAGCTCAACTGGTGCGTCTCGCTCGCGATGTGGAACGGTCAGGACGCCATCCTGAAGGAGCGTCTGTTCGGCCTTACGAATGCGCAAGGTAATCATGGCGAGGACGTAAAAGAGCTTTATTTCTACGTCGACGGCACGCCCACGCATTCCTATATGCGCATGCTTTACAAATACCCGCACGCGGCGTTTCCGTACGACGATCTCGTCGCGGAGAACGGGCGGCGGGGCGCTGACGTGCCCGAGTACGAAGTGCTCGATACCGGTGTATTCGAGGACAACAAGTACTTCGATATCCATATCGAATATGCGAAGCACACGCCCGAAGATATCGTGATGCGCGTTACCGTTGAAAATCGCGCGGATCGTCCAGCCGCTATCGACCTGTTGCCGCAGATCTGGGCACGCAACACGTGGTCGTGGAAGCCGGCAGAGAAACCGTCGCTCAAGTTGTTATCCGACAGCAAGGGCCAACGCGTGGTTGCGCACTGCGACGGACACGCGCCCATGGTCGTGACCGCTGAAGCGCGCGATGGCGCGGTCATCGACTGGGTGTTCTGCGAAAACGAAACCAACGTCAGGCGTTTGTTCGGTTCCGAAGGGCCGGGTCCGTTCAAGGACGGTTTCAACGACTACATCGTGCATGGCGAAGAAGGCGCCATTCGACGCACTAGCGGCACGCGTGCCGCCGCGCATGTGCACATTGAAGTCGCCGCGAACAGCCGTGCCGTCGTGACAATGCGCTGGCGTCCGGAAGCCGATGCCGACACAGATCGCCAGCCGCTCGATATCGATGCGCTGTTTGCGCGCCGTATCGCGGAAGCCGACGCGTTCTATGCCGGCTTGCAGCATGAAATGGACGACGCCGACCAACGCCTCGTGCAACGTCAGGCGCTCGCGGGCATGTTGTGGTCGAAGCAGTTCTACATGTTCGACGTCACGCGCTGGATGGACGGCGATCCGTTGCAACCCGAGCCTCCCAAAGGGCGCAAGCGCGGCCGCGACGCCGACTGGCGGCACCTGTGCAACGCCGACATTGTTTCCATGCCCGATAAATGGGAATACCCATGGTACGCATCGTGGGACCTCGCGTTCCATGCCGCGGCCTTCGCGCTGATCGATCCCGCGTTTGCAAAGCGTCAGTTACTGCTGCTCGTGAAGGACCGTTATCAGCATCCTAACGGGCAACTGCCTGCCTACGAATGGGCTTTCGGCGACGCCAATCCACCGGTGCACGCGTGGGCCACGTGGCGTGTTTATGAAATCGATCGGGCGATCACGGGCAAGACCGATCGCGATTTTCTCGAGCTCGTGTTCCACAAGCTGCTGCTGAATTTTTCGTGGTGGGTGAACCGCAAGGACGCCGATGGCCGCAACATTTTCCAGGGCGGTTTCCTCGGGCTGGATAACGTGGGGATTTTCGATCGCTCGGCGCCGTTGCCAACGGGCGGTCGTATCGATCAGTCGGATGGCACCGCGTGGATGGCCGCTTACGCGCTCGACCTGATGCGCATTGCGCTGGAACTCGCGGTCGCGAACCACGTGTTCGTGGATATCGGCGTGAAATTCTTCGAGCATTTTTTGTATATCGCGGAAGCGGTCAGTTGCAGCGATACGTGCGACACCGGGCTTTGGGACGAGCGCGACGAGTTTTTCTACGACGTGCTGCAACTCCCCGACGGCACGAGCGTGCCCATGCGAATCCGTTCCATCGTCGGGCTGATTCCGTTGTTCGCGGTTCATGTGCTCGAAGAACATCTGCATGGTCACTTGCCCGGATTGCGAGATCGCCTGACGTGGTTCCTCGAACATCGGCCGGATCTGGCGAAGCTGGTTTCACGATGGAACGAGCCAGGCAAGGGCAACAGTCTGCTGCTCTCGGTGCTGCGCGGACATCGCATGAAAGCGCTGCTCAAACGCATGCTCGATGAAACCGAGTTCCTCTCCGACTACGGCGTGCGCGCGTTGTCGCGCGTGCATCAGGACGAACCGTTCGTACTGCAGCATAACGGCGACCGCTTTTGCGTGAAGTATTTGCCGGCGGAATCGGATTCGCGCGTGTTCGGCGGCAACTCGAACTGGCGCGGACCGATCTGGATGCCGGTCAACTATCTGCTGATCGAATCGCTTTACGAGTTTCATCGTTATTACGGCGATGATTTTCGCGTCGAATATCCAACGGGATCGGGCGTGAAGTTATCGCTCAATGCCATTGCCGACGAACTCGCGAAACGCCTGACACGCCTGTTCCTGAAGGGCCAGGACGGCCGACGCCCGGTGATGGCCGCGTATCCACAATTGCAAGCCGATCCGCGTTCGGATGATCTCGTGCTGTTCCACGAATATTTCCATGGCGACACCGGCCGAGGCGTGGGCGCGTCGCACCAGACCGGCTGGAGCGGGCTGGTTGCGTTGCTGTTGCAGCCGCGCGTGACCGACGTGGCGGGCAATGTGCCGGTCGGCGGCGCGGCGGTTCCTCAGGAAGCGGAGCTTGCGGCCAAATAATCCGCGCCTGCTATTCGTTGCACAGCATCAGCACTTTCTCGGCATCGGTGCAGGCGCGCTTGGGTGCGCTCGGCGTCGCCGGCGCGGCCGATCCCGCCGATGCAGTCCGCTTGATGCACGCGCGCAAGCGCTTTTCTATCGGCGGATAATATTTCCAGCCGCGGCTCAGCGGCGGCAACTCTAGTTTCACCTGCTTCCATTTCGGATGGCCGTTGGCCTGCAGTTCATCGAAGTGAGTACATAACGAATCGGCGAACTGCGTCATCATCCCGACCGTGCCGCGAAGGTTGTAGTCGTAGGTCACGAGAAACGCCTTCACGGTCAGCGTGGGCGAGTCTTCCTTGATCCAGTTCGGATAGCTCGTCGTGCGGATCGTCGCCGGGAAATATGTCTGCTCCGCGCGCGCGGTTTCAGGCACCGATGGATCGAGCTTCAGCAGCTTGATCTGGCTCAGCAGGTCCGGATTCAGGTCCTGGAAGAGTTTCGCCGGTTGCCCCGCGACGATGATCGCCACATCGAGCTTGCGAACGATCAGCTTTGCAAGCGCGTCCTCGTTGCTGTAATGCTGCGTCTGCGCTTCGGGTATCGCCTGGTTGAACATCAGCTTGTAGAGCGTGGTCGCCGATTGCGCGGTGCCGCTGCCGATCAACCCCACGCTGATGCTCTTGTCCTTGATCTCGTGAATGTAGTTGATCGGCGAATCCGAGCGCACCACGAAATAAATCTCCTCGTTATAAAGCGGCATGATCAGGCGCAGTGGCTGAATGATCTTGCCCGCTTCGGAGTTGCCGGTTTTCGCCATATCGAGGTAAGCCTGATAGACGTCCGATTGCACGAGCGCGAACTTCACGCCCGGCTCGTATCGCATGCGCTGGACGTTTTCGGCGGAGCCCTTCGATGCCAGCACGTCCAGGCTCATGTTGATCGGATCGGCAACCCATTTCGCGAGATCCTGGCCTATCTGAATATAAGTGCCGCGTTCCGGTCCGGTGACAATCTTGTAGTCGGCCTGCGCCTGGGCGTGGCCAGACAAGCCGGCGAGCCCGAGCAGGGCGAACAGCATGAGTACGGTCTTGCGCATGATGTCGTTTGAGTCGTTTTAATGTGTTTGGCTACGTTTATTGCACGCATTGATCAATGTGGCCCGCGTCTCCGGGCGCGGCCTTGGTGTCTCCTCCGGTCTCCTTGGTGAATCTGGTGCTGCGCGTTTTATGCCTGTCTATTGCGGCGTCTGTCGCTGTTTCGACGATTGCCCTTTGGACCATCCCGATTCCAGAATCGCGCGCTCTTCGGCGTCGGCGTCTGTCGTGCTGCGGACGGGTGTTTTCGGTTGGACCGTGTTCGGTGAGTTGTCTCCTGCGGCAAGCGTGCGAGTGACGATAACCGGCGCCGGATTGGTTGCGACTTGGCTTGCAGGAATCATCGTTGCGGACGGCGGCGACACGTTTGCGCGGACGGGTACGGCTTCGGTGACCGGCTGCGTGTCCAGTGACGGTGTACGCACGGCAGGCGTTGCCGGCGATGCCGCACGTGCGACCGGCGTTTCCGGTCCATCGGGCATCGGAATGAAAGACGATGTAGACGTCGATGCGGATACCGCTGCTTGCGGCGCAGCAATGTCTCCAGCCGATGTCAGCGGCGCATGCGACCCCGTGCTCACGCGCGTGGAATCGGAGGCTACCGGCGCTGCCTGCGTGGATGTCGCCACCGTTGCAGGCATGACCGGGATCGGGCGCAACGGCGCAGACGGCACCGATACAACCTTGCGCGCGGAAGACGACGGGGACGGAGACGGGGATGCAGGCGTTGCCGCGAGCGGCGTCGGTACGCTGGATTTCGGCGTTGCGCGGGCGGTCGGAGGCGCGGTCTTGTTCAGCCATCCCGAGCGCGTGATCGCATGTTCGACGAGCGTTTGCGCTTCCACGTTGCTTGCATCGATAGCCAGTACGTCACGCGCATTCTGACGCACGCATATCCACGAACCAGTCGCTTCGCAACTGCGCGCCATTTGCAGGAGGTTGTCGCGCGTGCGTTCGAGATTTGCGAGTTCGGACTGGGTTCGCTGCATGTTGCCCGCGCTCAATTGCGCCGCCGGAATCTTCGAAAACCGACGCCGTGCGGTTGTCAGATCGGCGCGCTCGATGGCATCGCGCGCAGCTTGCAGATTGTCGATTGCCGCAGCCGATGTTGCCGGCACGCGAGCGCTGGTATCGACAGCAGGCGCTGCGGACACGGGCGCAGGTGCTGGCTGCGCCGCCGCAATTGCGGCCGGTTGAACCACAGGCGCGGGCGCGGTTACGGCACGCGCCGCTTTCATATCGATGGCGCCATATGCGCTGTGCCCCGCCGGCGTCTCCGCTTTGGTACCGTCGCGATCGCCGGATTGCGAATAGATGACGCCGCCGGCAATCAGCGCCAGCATGACGGCGCCGAGTGTGACGCTCTTCGAGTTGTCCCAGCGCTGCTCGCCGGTTCCGGCGAATTCGGCTTCTTCGGGCACACTTGGATAAGGTGACGGCGTCGCCATCGAAGCACGGCGCGCGGCGAACAAACGCAGTCCGTTCGGGATGCCTTCAGCCTGTCCGGACGTGCGGACGCCGCCGTGATCCGCGCCGCAATGCGGACAGGTCTCGGCGTCGCTCAGGATGGAGTTGCCGCAACGCAAGCACGTCACGGATTCGGCAGACGATGGAAACAAAAGACGGGCCATGCGAAAAACCTCCCGGGACACAAGGGTTGTCCATACCGCTTGCGCGTCCGGTTAATTCAGACGAAACGATGATCGTATGATGATATTGCTTCGGACTCCCTAAGCTGGACATGCGCTGAGTGAGCGGACCCAATATGTGACATCTGCGCGACGGCGTCAACACATGGTCTACGCCAAGCGGGGCGCGTAATCCACGCCAACATGAAGGTGGGAAATGCCTGTGCTGGCTGTTTCGGACAAGGTGCGCTGCAACATGTAAAAGCGACCTGTAGTTTCGTCGGCAACGAGCTAGGTTCTGTCGGATTACGACGCTCTGAGAGAGCTGGAAGAACCATTGAAACGGCAGCAAGTCACGCGAAAATCTTTTTATTTTTTTGAGTATTTACGCGAAAGCGGGTCGGCCTGCGGCCCGCGTGCGTTGTATAAGACCGGTGTTTCAACATACGAGTGGCGAGCATTCAGGGCAGCGGTCGAACCGCTGCGCTGAAACTCGCCGGAGACTTTACTTGCCCAACTGCAGCTTGCCATCGATACGACGATTCAGCCCGAGCGGATTGTCCGTCTTGAGTGCATCGGGCAGCAGGCCTTCGGGCAGATCCTGATAGCTCACCGGACGCAGGAAACGATCGATGGCGAGACTTCCAACCGACGTCGAACGTCCGTCCGCGGTGGACGGGAACGGGCCGCCATGGACCATTGCATGGCCTACTTCAACGCCTGTGCCGAACCCGTTCACCAGAATGCGTCCCGTGCGGCGTTCGAGCGCCGGGAGGACCTTGCGGGCATCGGCGTAATCGGCTTCATCGATATGCAGCGCCGCCGTCAACTGACCTTCAAGCTCTTCGATCAGATCGAGCATCGTGGAAAGATCCGGGCATCTCACGATCAGGGAGGCCGCGCCGAAGATCTCTTCCTGCAACTCGACATTGGCGCGGAACGCTTGCGCCGTCGTCGAGAACAATGCTGCCTGACCTTGCGTTGCGCCCTTGGCTTCGGCGCCGCGCGCGAGCGTCTTGACATCGCCGTGTTCGGCCGTCTTGGCGAGCGCCGATACATATGCCTTGTGAATGCCCGGCGTCAGCATGGTCGCGGCCGGAATGTCGCTCAACGCAGCCGAGGTCGCTTCAATGAAGGCATCGAGATCCGGTCCATCGACGGCGAGCACCAGTCCCGGATTCGTGCAGAACTGTCCTGCGCCCAATGCAAGCGAACTCGCGAACGCCTTGCCAATCGCCGCGCCGCGATTCTTCAGCGCATTCGGGAACAGCAGGACCGGGTTGATGCTGCTCATTTCCGCGTAGACGGGAATCGGCTCGCGACGCGCTGCCGCGAGTTTCATCAACGCCGTGCCGCCGCCGCGCGAGCCAGTAAAGCCCACTGCCTTGATGCGTCGATCCGATACGAGTCCCTGGCCAATATCGCGGCCACTATCGAAGAGAAGGGAGAACGTGCCTTCTGGCAGACCGCAATCCGCGACCGCTTTTTGCACGGCCGCGCCGACCAGCGCCGACGTGCCCGGGTGCGCCGAGTGCGCCTTCGCGATCACCGGGCAGCCCGCGGCAAATGCGGATGCGGTGTCGCCACCGGCTACCGAAAATGCCAGCGGGAAATTGCTCGCGCCGAACACGGCGACCGGGCCGAGCGGCACGTAACGCAGACGCAGATCCACGCGCGGCAGCGGCTGGCGTTGCGGTTGAGCGGGATCAATACGAACGCCGAGGAAATCGCCTTCACGCACGACCGCCGCGAACATGCGCAACTGGCCGACGGTCCGGCCGCGTTCGCCCTCTATACGTCCACGCGGCAGCCCGCTTTCCGCGATACACCGCTCGATCAGCACATCGCCGATATCGAGGATATTTTGCGCGATCGTTTCGAGGAACTTCGCGCGCGTTTCGAGCGGCAGTTCGCGATACACATCCGATGCCGCCCAGGCAAGCGCGCACGCTTCTTCGAGTTGGCCCAACGTGGCGCCGCCGAAGGCCGGGGCGAGTTGTTCGCCGGTGGCGGCATCGACGCCCTTGATGGAGCCGTTCGTGCCGGCAACACTTTTTTTGCCGATCAGCAGATTGCTGGAAATTTCCATGATGATTCGATTCCTCGGATGGTGTCGGGTGTAGAGAAGCGTGTCTGGAAACCGTTACTTGCCCCAGCTCAGCACGAGCGGATCGAGGCGGCGCGCGACCCTCAAAAGACCTGCGCGCGTGGCGGGGTGCATCGGCGCGAACGGGTGACGGGTCGTGTCCGAACGGATCACGCCGCCTTCCATCATCAGCGCCTTGCAAGCCGCGAGGCCGCACTGGCGGTTTTCATAGTTGATGAGCGGCAGCCATTGTTCGTAAAGCACGGCAGCGCGTTCAGCGTCGCCGGCGGTGTAGGCATCGACGATCTTGCGGATGCCATCCGGATAACCGCCGCCGGTCATGGCGCCGGTTGCGCCGGCATCGAAATCCGGGATCAGCGTGATGGCTTCTTCGCCGTCCCACGGACCGACGACCGCATCGCCGCCGAGTTCGATCAACTCGCGCAGCTTCGATGCCGCCTGCGCAGTCTCGATCTTGAAGTACGACACGTTCGCCACTTCCTTCGCGAGCTTGGCGAGGAAGGGCGCCGAGAGCGGCGTGCCGGCGACGGGCGCGTCCTGGATCATGACCGGGATATCGATGGCGTCGGACACCCGCGCGAAGAATTCGTAGATGCCGCGTTCGCCCACGCGGATGGTCGCGCCGTGATACGGCGGCATGACCATGACCATCGCGGCGCCCGCGTCCTGCGCGGCGCGGCTGCGGGCGGCGCAGACGTCGCTGCTGAAGTGGGTGGTCGTCACGATCACCGGCACGCGGCCCGCCACGTGTTCCAGCACGGTCTTCTGGACGGCCGAGCGTTCGTCGTCGGTGAGCGCGAATTGTTCGGAGAAGTTGGCGAGGATGCACAGGCCGTGCGATCCGGCATCGATCATGAAATCGATCGCGCGCCGCTGGCCATTCAGGTCGAGCCGCCCGGCGGCGTCGAAGACGGTTGGCGCGACCGGAAACACGCCGCGGTAGATCGGTTGGGTCATGACAGTCTCCAATTTTGATTTGGGGCCACTATAGGGCGAGCGCGCGGGCGTTGTATAGTGAAACCTTTCCATCTCGTGATCGCTTTTGCGACTCGCCCGAAAGCTCCCACAGAACATCATGAAATCCACGCTCGACGTATTGATGAGCCGCTTGCGCATGAAGCAGCTCCAGTTGCTGATTGCGCTCGACGATCACAAGTCGCTGCACAAAGCATCCAGCGCGATGTCGATGACGCAGTCCGCCGCGAGCAAGGCGCTCGCCGAGCTTGAATCCATGCTCGAAGGACCGTTGTTCGAGCGCGCGAAGAAGGGGCTCGTGCCGAACCAGTTTGGGCACTGCGTGATCCGCTACGCGCGTTTGTTGGCCGCCGACCTGACCGCGTTGTGCCAGGAAGTCGCCGACATACGCTCTGGAACCGGCGGTCGGCTGGCGGTGGGCGCGATCATGGGTTCGGTGCCGGATCTCGTCGTGCCGATCTTGAACAGTTTGCAGGAAAGCAACCCGGGTTTATCGATAGAAATCGTCGAGGACACGAGCGCGCGCATGTTGTCGATGCTCGACGAAGGGCGCCTGGACCTCGTGGTCGGCCGTTCGATTGTCAGCGACGAACCGTCGAAATATCACTATCAGCCGCTGGGCGACGAGCCGTTGTCGGTGGTGGTGGGTTACGGCCATCCGCCGTTTGCATCGGGCGGCCTGAGTTTTGCCGATCTTGCCGGGCACAGATGGGTGACGTACCCGAGCTCGATGCCCATGCAGGCCATGCTGGCGCGCGAGATGGATCTCGCTGGCGCGCAGGTGCCGATGAGCGCGATCTCGACGGCATCGACGTTCGTGACGGTGGCGTTGTTGCAATCCAGCGTGGATCTGGTTTCGGTGCTGCCGGCGGGCGTGGCGCGGCTTTTTTGCGAACATCGGATGCTGCGCACGGTGCCGATAGATTTCAAGTCGAAGTCGCAGACGTTCGGGATCGTGACGCGAAGGGTTGGAGTGTTATCGCCGATGGGGCGACAGTTCGTGGAGATGGCGATGGGGATGGGGCGGTGAGCGGAGGGGTTGCGTTGACGTGCTGCAGCGCGACCCGCTCGAATTCCGCACGGGCGGGACTTGCATGGCGGCGTTAATGCTTCAAGCTGGAACTAGTGAGCCGAGGCCGACGATGTAACGACCTTAGCTGACCCAGCCCGATCCGAAAACCGTGCAGCGTTGTGTGATCGTTCAACTTGCGGACCAATGCTTCGTCCGCGCGTACCCTCTTATTTTCGGCCGTCCGCCGCGTCTACTATATTGCGTCCGTTGCCATCCGTTAATAACACGAGCGGGCGCAGTTCGGGATATTGCGAAACCAAGGACATCAATACGGAAGCACCGATTCGTCGCGCGGATTCGTCATCCAGCGTTGTTTCATCGTTCACCGGAATTTCGAGAAACGGGCGCTTTTGGACATTGCTTACATTAGCAAGCGCGCTCGCCGATAGCCAAAACTGGCGAAGGGTTTTGGTATCCGAGTCGTACTCCGTACGCAGGTATTGGAACGGCATCATTCAGTAACCTCGACAAGTTTGGTAGTTCGTAAAAGCGTGTTGTTTGCACAGTGCATAGCTGAGTGGATGGATATAAATCGCGCGTGTGAACTCACATTGATCTAGTTCGAATTCGTACATCGTATGACATTCCGCTTCGTGCGCTTCACCCTTTTCGTCGTTTAGCTTGTCGCATTGCGCCTTTCGCGGGTATTGACACGTAGTTCTAGCTTTTGGCGTTATTGCGACGTGCTATTTTGAGATGGGCATGCGCGGAAGTGCGTTAGCGTAACGGGCATTACAACAACGAAATAATCAGGATGACAACGGAATTGATGCGTTATGACGGTTACCGCTACGTGATGCGTAAGGGGCAACGCTTCAGCGTCTGCGATGATGCCGATAAAACGAAGGCAGGGCGCGCCATGCTAATGGGCGCGGATATGCACATATGGGAATCGAACCTGGCGCTTGTGGAGCGCGTAGAATCGTTTTTGCGAAGCGGTTTCCCGTGGTACTCGCAATTAGACAAGAGCACGCGGGACACGCTGCAGACGTTGCTTTCATATGTGCGTGATGGTGCAGTTGATATCTTGCAGGAAGGCAGCGCGACCACGAATGCTTTCGAGAACGGAGGCTTTACGCTTGATCCGCCAGCGCGACAAGATAGATCAGATAGACCACCGTTTGATTACAACACGTTTTAGAACCGGATCGTCAATCGCTGCGCGAATACAATGCAGCGATTGACGCGCGTATCGAGCGGGAAGCGCGGTTGAGTCCTTCACCTTTCGAAACTGTGAAAGAGTCGGAGATGCCGTTCCTACTCTCGGTCGTGAGAATGGTGGCGCGTAGTGCAAATCTCAGATGCCAAACCGTGCAAACACCAGCGTCGGGCCTTGACGAAATTGCAGACAAGACAGGTTCGCCGCTAGGCAACGCCGAACCTTTTGAATACATGAAAAGCGCGACGGGCAATGATGTGTTGTCTATTGCAGCGCGCGGAGTGAGCGAAGCGCACGAGGCGGATTGCTTTAGCGAATATAAGATTGACATGCAGCAGTGCGACGCGCTTGCATTTCATTTGGGCGGCGCACGCATGTCAACGCTATGCAAACAAAACGCTTTCGACAGATATCAACAATGTAGGGGTTACTAATGGCACCAAACGACAAACAGCGTTCGCTCGTTTTGACTTATTCACCAGATACCGACGCGATCAACATTCATAGCGTATCAACTAACGCAATTGCAGCAGCCACTGAGAATGCGCTACTTGCACCGGTCTTTTTAGAGGAGCACGGTCACGCGTTGAACGACGAATTTGCGCGCCGGTTAGGTGCGGGGCTGCTTGCAATGCTCGCGATCTCGCACCCTGAGATAAAGGCTTTTATTTCGACAACGGTACGCCCGTTACCTGATGACGCGTCGTCGAGTGCTTAAAGCGCCGACGCGCGTACATGTGGGCTTTTCGTATCAGCGGGGCGGGAAAATCTTACGCTGAACCCATAACCGCGCGCAGTTTGTTGTCTCGTCAGTCACGATGAAAATGGTGCTCTCTAGAACAACGGTGTCCACACCGAAGCGATTCCAGCCAGACTTCCCTTCGCCGCCATCCTCTCCGTTCTAAGCATAGAAGTTTTATGTGGTTCCACTATTTCCCCTTTTGTTTAACATCGTGTGGATAGCAGCCTGTTGCTGCTTGCAGAAGCTCGCGCCCACCCGGACAAAAGGAGTCTCTCACCGATGGCAGATGTATTCGCCCGCGGGTCATCCGTTCTCCATCCCGCCAATGCCAGCACTCCCGCGGCGACCGCGCGCAAAGGCAATCACGCGGCCCCTTTGGCGCCGTGGCTTCGCTACATCTCGTGGGGCATGCCGCTTTTGCTGCTGATCGTCTGGGAACTGTTCGCGCGTCTCGGCGCGTTGTCGCCAAACGTTTTGCCCGCGCCATCGAAGGTCGCACTCACCGCATTCCAGCTCGTGAAGGAAGGGCGTCTTATCGGCGATATGGCCGTCAGCCTTTTACGCGCCGCGACGGGCTTTGTGATCGGCGGGTCGATCGGCTTCGCGCTGGGCACGGCCGTCGGCTTTTCAAAAATCGCCGAGGCGTTTCTCGATCGCAACGTGCAGATGCTGCGCGCCATTCCGTTTCTCGCGGTGTTGCCGCTCGTGATCGTCTGGTTCGGCGTGGGCGAGGCGGGCAAGATTTTCCTCGTGTCGCTGGGCGTGATGTTCCCCATCTATATCAACACGGTGCTGGGCATTCGTCAGGTCGATCCCAAGCTGATAGAACTCGGCTGCGTGCTCGGGTTATCGAACCGGACGCTGATCCGTCGCATCGTATTGCCGGGCGCATTGCCTTCGGTGCTCGCCGGCGTTCGTTATGCGCTTGCCACTGCATGGCTGGCGCTGGTGGTCGCCGAAACGATAGCAACGAGCACGGGAATCGGCTTTCTCGCGATGGACGCCCGCGAATTCCTGCGCACGGATGTGATCGTGCTGACCATCGTGATCTATGCGGTGATCGGTGTACTGGCCGATACGTTCGCGCGCTTTCTCGAACGCCGCTTGCTGTCATGGCACGTGAATTTTGCAAAGGCGCCGCGCTCATGAATTCATTTTCAAAGTTGCAGAACGCCGCTGTTGTCGTGCGTAATCTGCGGCGCGTGTACGGTAAGCGGGTTGTCATCGATACTTTGAATCTGAGGATCGAACGCGGCGAATTCGTTGCGCTGCTCGGCTAAAGCGGCTGCGGCAAGACCACGTTGTTGCGTGCGTTGTCGGGCCTCGATCCCGTGGATGGCGGTTCTATCGACGGACCGCGTCTGCCGGCCATCGTGTTCCAGGAACCGCGGCTTCTGCCGTGGGAAACGCTCGAGCAAAACGTTGCGCTCGGTCTTCCACCAGGTCCGCAAAGCCGCACGGCGGCGCAAGCAGCGCTGGAAGAAGTGGGCCTTGGCGAACGTCTCGAAGACTGGCCGCGCAACTTGTCCGGCGGCCAGGCGCAGCGCGTTGCGCTCGCGCGTGCGCTCGTGCAGGAACCTCAATTGTTGTTGCTCGATGAACCCTTTGCCGCGCTCGATGCACTTACGCGTATCAAGATGCAGCGGCTGGTGAAGCATCTGATCGAACGCCATCAGCCTGGCGTGCTGCTTGTCACGCATGACGTGGATGAAGCCATCGCGCTCGCCGATCGTGCGTTGATCATGCGCAATGGCGCGATTGCCGCTGAGTATCGCGTGACAGAGCAGACGAAGCCGGCTTTGCGCGACACGCTCCTCGCGCAACTCGGTGTGGACGCCGACACAGCCGCGCACTAGCCGCGCATTCGTCACGCATTCGTCACGCGTTTAATTCGTGTTACTTATCATCACGCCCGTCTGAACGCCGGGCGTTTTCCCGTTCACCCGTTCAAAGCAAACGCCATGTCAATTGCAAGCACGTCCCTGTGGTCTCGCCGCCGTTTTCTTCAAAGTACTGTTGCAGCATCTGCGTTAGCCACGGGACTTGCTGCGTGTGGCAGCCGCAAGACTGACACCGTTCGCCTCGGATGGGGACTCGGCGGCCTGCCGATGCTCGCAAAGATCCGCGGCGAACTCGAGAAAACACTGGCGAAGGACAACATCAAGGTGCAATGGATCGGCCCGTTTCCGAACCACGCGCCATCGCTCGCGGCTGTCACGGGCGGCAGCGCCGACTTCAGTTTCGGCGGCAGTACGACGCCGGCGCTCGCGGCCATGATCGCGGGATCGCCGCTCGTCTTCACGCAGTTTTGCGTGGTCGATCCGCGCAGCACGGCGATCATCGCGAAGGATGGATCGGGTATCGACAAGATCGAGGATCTGGTTGGCAAGACGGTCGCGGTGAACCGGTCGGGGCTCGGCGAGTTCCTGCTTGTTGCGGCGCTCGAAAAACATAAGGTGCCGCGCGATGCCGTGAAAATGGTGTACCTGAATCCGCCCGATGCGGCGCCGGCTTTCTCGCAAGGCAAGATCGATGCATGGTCGATGTGGAGCCCCGGCGTGGATATCGCGCGGGCGAATTACAAAGGCCACAACATCTTCCTGGAAGGGCGCGACCTTGATTTCCAGATCGATTTCAATTCGTACGTGACCACACGCAAGTTCGCCGAAGACAACGCGGATATTGTCAAAGCAGTAAATGCCGCGTATCAGCAGGAGGCGAAATGGGCATCGGAGAATTCGCAGGAAGCGGAGACTATCGCGCAGCAGCAAGGCCATTACAGCGATGAGGTCCGCAACACGCTTGCAAGCATGCAGCGCAAGTTCAACATGCACGGTGTTGCGGATCAAGCGTTCGTAGGGGAACTGCAGAAAGCAGCGGACTGGCTCGCGGCACGCAGCGTCCTGCCGCAGAAGATCAACGTGTCGGACTATCTGGCGAAGGTTTGATGACGCGGTACGTGGTATCGCATTGGGACTTTGAATTCCGCGTGGCGTGAAACCGTTCGATCATGTTCCGTGAGACGAAGCGCTCGACCTGACTGCAAACGAGCGCCCCATATCACTGCTCTTACGTTGCCAAAGTTCGTTCAGGCCTGAGCCGTTTCAAGTTCCTTCGCTTGGCTCTTGCTATCTTCCTTCGCCACAGCCGCGTGCACGAGCGGCAGCAGGTCGCGTCCATAAGCGAGCGCGTCCTCGAGCGGATCGAAACCTCGAATCAGGAACGTCGAGATGCCGAGACGGTAATACTCAATCAACGCTTCCGTGACCTGTTCCGGCGTCCCGACCAGCGAGGTCGAGTTGCCGGCGGCTTTCGTCAGCGCGGTGATTCCTGTCCACAACCGTTTATCGACGACAGTGCCTTTCGCCGCTTCCGCGAGCAGACGTTGCGAGCCCACATTTTTTGGGTCGCTCGGACGCCGCGTGAAGTTCGGGTTGCTCGTCACCACTTGCTTTGCTCGTTCCAGGATTGATTCGGCGCGCGCCCACGCAGCATCTTCCGTTGCAGCGATGATCGGGCGCAGCGAAAGGCTGAAGCGGATTGCATGTTCGCGTCCATAAGGCCGCGCCGCCGCACGCACGCGTTCGATAGTCTCCGCGACTTGCGCAAGCGACTCGCCCCAAAGCGCGAAGACATCGGCATGCTTGCCCGCAACCTGGATCGCGGCATCCGAAGATCCGCCGAAATACACCGGCAAATGCGGCTTCTGCACCGGACGGATCAACGAGCGATGTCCACGTACCTTGTAGAACTCGCCGTCGTGATCGAACGGTTTTTCGCTCGTCCACGATTGCTTGACGACATCGAGGTATTCATCGGTACGTTTGTACCTGTCGTCGTGTTCGAGAAAATCGCCGTCGCGTTGTTGTTCCGTGTTGTCGCCGCCGGAAATGATGTGCACCGCCGTGCGTCCCGCGCTGAAATGATCCAGCGTCGCAAGCTGCCGGGCGGCAAGTGTCGGTGCGACAAAACCCGGCCGATGGGCAAGCAGAATTCCAAGGCGCTTGGTCTGCTGCGCGACGAACGATGCAATCTGGAAGCCATCCGGCGACGCGCTGGAATGCGCGATCAGCACGCGATCAAAACCGCCGTATTCATGCGCTTGAGCCACGGCCGCGATATACGGCGGATTAACGGCGGGACCTTGCGGCAAGTGGATTTCGCTCGATTCCTGATGGCTGACATAGCCGATGAATTCAACGCTCATGGTGTGTTCCCTTGAAGAGATTATTGACGCGTGGCGAATGCGGCTCGGCCGAGGGCGCCCAGCAGTGCATCGTTTTGTGGCGTGTGAATGCGCGAGCACAGTACATCGCGATGATGTCGTTCGAGCGCGTTATGACGGCTCAATCCCGGATTGCCGCTCGCTTCCACGGCAATCTCGACCGCGTTGATGGCGTTCTGCGTGACAAGAAATTTGATCGCGGGCGCCTCATCCAGCGGCACGCGGCCGTGGGCGCCGGCATCGAGCAACACGCGGTTGTTGAGCAGCAATGCATCTATACGACCGAGGGTCTGCTGGAAGCTTCCCAGACTCGACAACGGCGCGCCGAGGTTTGCAGGTTTCCGGTTCGCGGCCCAATGCGCGAACCAGTCGCGCGCGGAACGAGCAACGGCGTCATAGATGGATGACAGCAATACGTTCATCCATAGCGTGGTGAGCGGGTCCATGCTCGCGACGTTGGCTTCGGGAAGATTCAGATCGACCGCATGAGCTGCCGGAATCCGCACGTTCTCGAAGATCACTTCGTGGCTGCCCGTTGCCCGCATGCCGAGATGATTCCAGGGTTCGCCGAAGCGGATGCCCGGCGTATCGCGGTGAACGAGGAACGTGCCCACGCGCGGCGAGATTTCGTCCGTTCGGCCCCAGACAGCAAACCACGTCAGGCCGGGACTGCCCGTCGAATAAATCTTGCTGCCGTTGAGAATCCACGCATCGCCGGAATCGGTCAGGCGTCCGATCGTGCCGGGCAAACCACCGCGCGATGGCGATCCGAGTTCCGGTTCCACGCGCAACGAGTTGATGAGTGCGCCGTTTTCCACCGCGTCGCGCGCGACCCGTTCCTTCAACGCCTGCGGCCAGTTTGGATTGGCCTGCAGTCGCAAGTGGTAAAGCGATTGCATGACGAGGATCAGCGCTGTCGATGGTTCACCGCGCGCAACCGCCTGAACGACTTTGCGCACCTGCGGCAGGGTGGCCTCGCGGCCGCCGAGCGCGCGCGGCACGGTCAACGCAAGCAGCCCGGCGCTATGAAGGCGCGCCAGATTGTCATGCGGAAAGATCGCGTCGTGATCGAGCGCGCCGGCCGTCGCCGCGAACGCTTGCGTGAGCGCGGCGAGCCATTTATCGGCGGCTGCGCTGTCGAGATCCGCAAGCGCGTCGAGCGCAGTCGGATCTTGAAGGTCGGTGTCGGGGTGCCGTACGGTCATCGGAGAGAATCCGTTAGTGCGCAGTGAATTGAGGATCGAAGCTCGGCGTGACATCGAGCGTCGTCTTGATCACGCCCGCGCGAACGTACAGGTCGGCGGTGCGCTGTTGTTCGGCGATCACCGTTTTATCGATGGCGATTGGCTTCAACTGCGCGCGTTGATACACGACCTTCAGGACATCGACTGGCAAGTGCGTCACGCGTGACTGGATTGCGGCGACCTCATCCGGATGTGACAGCGCCCAGCGCTGACCTTCAGCTACACGATGAACGAAGTCATCGATTTGCGCGCGCTTGGAAACAAGCGAGGCGTCGGTGGCAGCCTGGAAACTCAGGCCGGAGGACAAACCCACGCCGTTCGCGACGCTGCGATTCTTGTCGCGCAATTCGCCGAGCGCCACGTAAGGGTCCCACGTGGACCATGCATCGACATTGCCTGATTCGAGCGCCGACTTGGCGTCGGCCGGTTGCATGTATTGGAACGTGACTTCGGAGAGCTTGATGCCGGCGCGCTCGAGCGTGGCGACAGCAAGATAATGGCCGATGGAACCGCGCGTGGTCGCAATGCGTTTGCCCTTCAGGTCGGCCGCGCTTTTGATCGATGAACCTTCTGGCACGAGGATCGCCAGGTCGACGGGAGTCGATCGCGTAGCGGCCACGGCACGAACGCGCGCGCCCGCTGCATAGGCGAAGATCAACGGGGCATCGCCGAGACCGCCCACATCGATTGCGCCTGCATTCAATGCTTCGCCCAGCGGCTGCGCGGCGGGAAAGTTGAACCATTCGATTTTGTACGGGACGTCTTTAAGCTGGCCCGATGCTTCCAGGATGCCGCGTGTCTGCAACTGCTGGTCGCCGACTTTCAAAACCGTTTCAGCGTTCGATGCAAGCGGGCAGAGCGCTGTGAATGCAGTCAGCGCAGCGATCGACAGGAGACTGCGTCGTTTCATGAATCATCCATGCAAGAGAAAAGATTCACGATACGGACCGGCGCGACATTAGACAAACGCATTGTTCTGCTTTGCTAATCATCGAAGTTGGAATGAGACGCACGTGGCTCGCGCGCGTCATTGCCTTGCATCAGATTACGAAAAATCCGTGCGTACCATCGCGTTCCAGTTGCGCGACAAGCCCGTATTCCCATTCGAGGTAAGCGTTCATGGCTTCACGTGGGGCGTCGGTGCCTTCATAGGGACGCCGGTATCGGTCGATACGCGGTGACGCCAAATGCGTCTCGCCTTTTTCGAGCGGCAGGCCGGCCGCGATCCACGACGCCGTGCCGCCTTCGAGCAGCAACACCGGCTTGCCTGTCAGCGCGGCGACGTCGGGCCCGGCGAACGCCGCAAGCGCGCTCGATCCGCACGTGACCACGTATTGCTTTGCGTCGGGCAATGCAGGCAGATCCTCGGGCAATCGCGAACGCACGGCCCACCACGCACCCGGAATATGTCCCTTCACATGATTCGCGCTCGCGGTGAAATCGAGCACGATCGTCTTGCTCGATGGATTATCGAGCACGGCGGCAAGCTCGCTCGCGGTGATCGCGGGCAGCGGCGACGGTTGCGCTTTTGCGCCGCGCCACGGACCGTGTTCGGCCAGCGCGGCATTGGCTGGATCGTCGATTACGTAGACGTCGTTGTTCATCTGCGCGAGCCACGACGCCGTCATGTTGGCGCGTACGCCGTCGTCATCGAAGAGCACGATACGCGCGCCGCGAACCGGCGCGAACATCTCCGTTTCCTGCACAAGCTGACCCCCGGGCGCGCCCTGAAATCCCGCAGCATGCGCGTGTTCGTATTCGGCCGGCGTGCGGACATCGAAGCGATATGTCGTGCGTGCCGAGTCTTCGGCCCAGCGTTGTGTGTCGGCAAACGTCGTGCGCTTCACGCCTGCACGATCCGCCACTGAACGGGCGGATGCACGCGTGGTCTCGTCGGCGCGGCCATCATCATGTGCGAACTGTTTTGCGCTGCCGTGAGCGAGCGTTTGCCCTGCAAGCAGCCAGCCGATCGTGCCATTGCGCAAAGCCGATACCGGATTCGGAAGCCCCGCATTCACGAGCGACTGCGTGCCGATAATGCTGCGCGTGCGTCCCGCGCAATTCACGATCACGCGCGTCTTCGGATCGGGCGCAAGCGCGCGGGCGCGCAACACGAGTTCGGCGCCCGGCACGCTGATGCTGCCGGGAATGTTCATCGTCTGGTACTCGTCGTAGCGGCGTGCGTCGAGCACGACCACGTCCTCGCCGCTTTTGAGCAACGCATCGACCTCTTCCGCCGATAACGCCGGTGTATGCCGTTTCGCTTCCACGAACTCGCCAAACGATTTGCTCGGGACGTTGACGTCGCGGAACACTTCGCCGCCCGCGTGTTCCCAGCCTTTCAAACCGCCATCGAAAATGGCGACATCGGTATAACCCAGCGCTTCAAAGCGTTTTGCGGCACGCGGCGCGAGGCCTTCGCCGTCATCGAGAAGAACGATCGGCACGCTCTTGCGCGGCAACTTCGTCAATGCATCGAGTTCGATCTTCGACAAAGGCAAATTTGCAGCGAATAGCGGATGACGCTGCGCATGCGGATCTTCTTCGCGTACGTCGATGAAGGCGATTTCGCGCCTGGAGAGAAGGGCATCGCGTACGTCGTTGAAGTTGCGCAGAGGGGCGGCGCTCATGAATGAAGTGTTCCTTCCAGAAGTTCGAGAGACAGATGTGCGGCAAGACGCGGCGATGCCTCAAGCGGCGTGCGCAACGTGCGATGTCAGCTCGCGCGTAAGCGGGATCAATTCGCGCCCATAGTCGAGCGCGTCCTCGAGCGGATCGAAGCCGCGAATGAGGAACGTTGTGACGCCGAGCGCGTGATATTCGGCCAGCGTTTCGGCAACTTGCGAAGGTGTGCCCACCAGCGCCGTTGAATTCGAACGGCCGCCAATCTCCTTGGCCACGCCGGTCCAGAGGCGATCATCGGCGCGCACGCCATCACCGGCAGCCGCAAGCAGGCGTCGCGCGCCTTCGCTTTGTTGCGGCGTCGCTTCGCCTAAACCCTGTTCGGCGCGCAGACGCCGTGTCTCGGCAAGGATATGTTCCGCGCGTTCCCACGCGGCCTTTTCGGTGGCCGCGAGGATCGGCCGGAACGATACCGAGAAGCGCACGTCACGCACATGTTTTGCGGCTTCGGCGCGAACGCGTGTCACTTGTTCGTGAACCTGGTCCTTCGACTCGCCCCAAAGCGCATACACGTCCGCGTGCTTGCCGGCGACTTCGAGCGCGGGCGCCGATGCACCGCCGAAGTAGATCGGCACGTAGGGCGCCTGCTTCGGCTTGACTTCTGAGAACGCCTGTTCGAACCGGTAATAGCGGCCTTCGTGATCGAAGGGTTTCGATTCGGTCCACACGCGCCGCAGGATCTGCAGATATTCGTCGGTGCGGGCGTAGCGTTCGTCGTGCGAAAGAAAATCGCCGTCGCGGCGTTGTTCCGTATCGCTGCCGCCCGAGATGAAGTGCACCGCGAGGCGTCCGCCGCTGAGTTGATCGAGTGTTGCAAGCTGGCGCGCGGCGAGCGTCGGCGCTACAAAACCGGGCCTGTGCGCGAGCATGAAATGAATGCGTTCCGTGACGCCGGCCGCGTACGCGACGGTCAGCATGGCGTCAGGACTCGTCGATTGATAGGGCACGAGAATGCGGTCGAAGCCGGCTTTCTCGTGCGCCTGCGCGAACTCGCGCGTGTAGTCGATATCGATAGCCGGACCACGCGCCAGATGTGTTTCGGATACCTTTTGCTGCTGGATCATGCCGATGAATTCGACGCTCACGAACGCTGCTCCTCGTTGAACTGCACGGTGAGGCAGTGCGCGAAGAAACGCTTCATGACGCCTGCCGATTGCCTTGAAGGCTAACATCGGCATATGCAAATCTTAAATATCAATCCGAGCTAAACATATCGGAATGACGGGGTTTAGCGAACGCTTTCAATACCCCGACGCCATGTCAAGCACCTTTCCCCGACTGCGACCTGGTGCTCGCCGGCGACCGTGCTTTCCATCGAATGGTTGTCTCACTGCCAACCACTTCGTCCATGGCCGATGCAATCAGTTCGACCCGTTCCTCGCGCGTAAAGCTGGAATACGCGAGGCCATCCACCACGCCATGTTTCTTGAGCAAATGGATCGCGGCCGACCGGTTCGCCTTCTCAAGTTCCAGATCTTCTTGTGCTTGCATCAGCGCCGCAGTCAGACTCGCGACCGCCGCTTTTTCCTGCGCGACATCGAATTGCATCAGGTCCATCTTGACCTGAAGCTCGGGCGCGCTTGCCGATACCCGCGTTTTCAATTGCGCCAGTTCGCGCCGCAATGCGCTTTCGCGTTCGAGTGTGCGCTCGAGTCTTTGCGTCACCGCGGGATTGGAGCGTCCGCTGCCGCGAAAGAGAGTAGAAAAGGTGCTATCCAGGATTCCCATGACTGTCGACCTCGGGCAGATGTTTGTCAGCTTCCGATATCAACGGCAAGCAAAAAAGAAACTTTAGCTTTTCATCAGATGATTACGAGAGAAAAACAAAACGCCCGATAATCGATTGCATCGCGATTATCGGGCGTTCCGTAGAGCATTTTGACTAGCGGATTAAAATCCCGCCGGCAACAGAATTAAAATCGCAAACCAGACTCAGGCAACTACTTCTTCAGCTGCAACTTCCACGTCTTCCGATACCGAATTGCGGATCAGGTAATCGAACGCGCTCAACGAAGCCTTCGCGCCTTCGCCGACCGCAATCACGATCTGCTTGTACGGAACGGTCGTGACGTCGCCAGCGGCAAACACGCCCGGCACTGACGTTGCGCCCTTGGCATCGACCACGATTTCGCCGTGACGCGACAACTCGATCGTGCCCTTGAGCCATTCGGTATTCGGCACGAGACCGATCTGCACGAACACGCCTTCCAGCTCGATGTGCTTCGCTTCACCCGAACGCAGGTCCTTGTACGAGAGACCGTCGACTTTCTTGCCGTCGCCGGTGACTTCCGTGGTCTGCGCTTGCGTGATGATCGTCACGTTCTTCATGCTGCGCAGCTTGCGCTGCAAAACAGCATCGGCACGCAACTCGGCGCCAAATTCAATCAAGGTAACCGCGCTGACGATACCCGCCAGATCGATCGCCGCTTCCACGCCCGAATTGCCGCCGCCGATCACCGCAACGCGCTTGCCCTTGAAGAGCGGACCATCGCAATGCGGGCAGTACGCCACGCCATGATTGCGATATTCCTTCTCACCCGGCACGTTGATTTCGCGCCACCGTGCGCCGGTCGCCAGCACGATCGTCTTCGCTTTCAGCACCGCGCCGTTGGCGAGCCGCACTTCGTGGATCTTGCCCGGCACGAGCGCTTCGGCACGTTGCACGTCCATGATGTCGACTTCGTAGCTCTTGACGTGCTGTTCCAGCGCCGTCGCGAATTGCGGGCCTTCCGTCTCTTTCACGGAAACGAAGTTTTCGATGGCAAGCGTATCCAGCACCTGGCCGCCGAAGCGTTCTGCCGCCACGCCCGTCGAAATGCCCTTGCGTGCCGCGTAGATTGCCGCAGCCGCGCCGGCAGGTCCGCCGCCGACGATCAGCACGTCGAACGTGCCTTTGCCTTCAATTTCCTTCGCGGCCCGCGCGCCAGCGTTGCTGTCGAGCTTGGCCAGGATTTCCTTCACGCCGGTACGCCCTTGGCCGAACACTTCGCCGTTCATGTAGACGGTCGGCACGGCCATGATCTGGCGCTTCTCGACTTCGTCCTGGAACAACGCGCCGTCGATGGTGACCTGGCGGATGCGCGGGTTGATGAGCGCCATCACGTTCAGCGCCTGCACGACTTCCGGGCAGTTCTGGCACGACAGCGAGATATACGTTTCAAACTGGTAGTCGCCGTCGAGCGAGCGGATCTGTTCGATCACGGCGTCGTCGAGCTTGACTGGGTGGCCGCCGGTTTGCAGCAGCGCCAGCACGAGCGACGTGAATTCATGGCCCATCGGAATGCCTGCGAAGCGGATGCCCGTAGGCTTGCCCGGTTCGCCGATGGAAAACGACGGCTTGCGCTGGTCGTCGTCGCGCTTTTCGATCACCGCGATGCGGTCCGACAGCGTGGCGATTTCCTGCAGCAAGTCTTTCAACTCGACCGATTTCGGCGAGTCATCGAGGGAAGCGACGATCTCGATCGGCCGGCTGACCTTTTCCAGATACGCTTTCAACTGAGTCTTGAGGTTGGCTTCCAGCATGGCGGTTTCGAGTCCGTTTAATGATGATTTTGTTCGGGAGGCGTGCTGACAGACAGCCGGGCCGCGAACGGCCCGGACGGTACAGCGCTTTACAACTATTTTTAAGCTTTTTTCAAGCTACGAAGCAGCTTAGATCTTGCCGATCAGGTCGAGCGACGGCGTCAGCGTTTCAGCGCCCGGCGTCCACTTGGCGGGGCAGACTTCACCCGGATGTGCCGCGATGTATTGCGCTGCCTGAACCTTGCGCAGCAATTCGCCGGCGTCACGGCCAATGCCGTTGTCGTGGACTTCGCACAGCTTGACTTCGCCTTCCGGGTTGATCACGAACGTGCCGCGCAGCGCCATGCCTTCTTCTTCAATCAGCACGTCGAAGTTGCGCGAGATTGCCAGCGTCGGATCGGCGATCATCGGATATTCGATCTTGCCGATCGTGTCCGACGTGTCGTGCCATGCCTTGTGCGTGAAGTGCGTGTCGGTCGATACGCTGTAGATTTCAACGCCCAGCTTCTTGAATTCTGCGTAACGGTCGGCCAGATCGCCGAGTTCCGTCGGGCAAACGAAGGTGAAGTCAGCCGGGTAGAACACCAGAACGGACCACTTGCCCTTTAGGCTTTCTTCGGTAACCGGCACGAAATCGCCATTGTGGAAAGCGGTTGCTTTGAACGGTTTGACCTGGCTGTTGATGATCGGCATTGCGTGAGTCCTTGTGTTGAAGTGTTGAAGCGGTTAAGGAATGAGATGAAGTATGCGGGTTTGCCCTTGATTAGGAAAATCGAATGATTCAATGAGGCCGATGCGAATTACCTATGGGCCAGTCCGCGGCGGGCATTCTAGCGCGTCCGGCAATCTCAGGCATAGCCGTTGCGCCCTTGTGCGACGGGCATCTAAACGAAAGGAGGGTGTATGAAGATCGGCATTATTGGGGCAGGAAACATTGGTCAGGTGCTGGCGCTGCGATGGGCCGAGCACGGTCATGAGGTGCTGATCGGCAATTCGCGCGGGCCGGATACGCTCGCCAATGTCGCCGCTGAAACGGGCGCGAAGGCCGCGGAACTGGCCGATGTCGTCCGTGGCGCCGATGTGATCGTGGTGACGATTCCAGAAAAGAAGGTGTTGAATCTGCCGGCGGATTTGTTCGCGGACGTGCCGGAAACCACGGTGATTATCGATACCGGCAATTATTATCCGCGTGAGCGCGATGGGCGGATCCATGGAATCGAGTCAGGCATGCTGGAAAGCGAGTGGGTCGCGCAGCAGATCGGGCGTCCGGTCATCAAGGCGTTCAACAATATCTACGCCGAACACTTGCGCAATCACGGCAAGCCCGAAGGCACGCAGGGACGCATTGCGCTGCCGGTTTCGGGCGATGCCGCCGACGCCAAGGCGGTCGTGCTGCAACTGGTGAATGAAACAGGTTTCGATGCCTTCGATAACGGCGGTATCGACAATTCCTGGCGTCAGCAGCCGGGAACGCCGGTCTACACCAAGGATTTCGATCTGGAAGGGTTGAAGGCGGGATTGGCGAAGGCCGACAAGACGCGCACGCCGCAATGGAGCGCGACGGACAAGAGCCCGGGAAGTTTCGAGCAACCGGCTTAACGGTAAGGCGGCGGACTTCGTGTCCGCCGCCGCGCTCGGACCTTTTAATCCAGCGAAACCCCATCGAACCGATGCCCGCCCAACGGGCTCAGTTCGTAACCTTTCACGTTTTTCGTCATCAGCTGGAACGCGTTGGCGTGAGCAAGCGGTGTGTAAGGAACCTGATCCTTGAACACGACTTGCGCCTCTTCATAAAGCTTCGTGCGAGCGTTCTGGTCGGTAACGAGGCGCGCTTTTCCAAGAAGATCGTCGAACTGCTTGTTGCACCACTTCGCCATGTTGCTGCCGTGAACGGCGTCGCAACCGAGCGTGGTGCCGAGCCAGTTGTCCGGGTCGCCGTTGTCGCCCATCCATCCGTAGAGAATGGCATCGTGCTCGCCGGCCTGTTTCGCTCGCTTGTTGTACTCGGCCCATTCGTACGAGACGATATTCGCTTTCACGCCAATCTTCGCCCAGTCCGACTGGATCAATTGCGCCATCAGCCGCGCGTTCGGGTTGTAACCGCGCTGCACGGGCATGGCCCAGAGCGAGATGGCAAAGCCATTCGGAAAACCTGCTTGCTTCAACAAGTCGCGCGCTTTTGCCGGATCATACGGCGCGTCTTTCAACGCCTTGTTGTAGGACCATTGCGAGGGCGGCATCGGGTTCGATGCGACGGTCGCCGCACCTTCATACACGCTCTTCAGGATTGCCTGTTTGTCGATGGACATATCCAGCGCGCGCCGGACCAGCACGTTGTCGAGCGGCTTGTGCGTCGTGTTGTAGCCGACATAAGCCACGTTGAACCCGACGCTCGATAGCACCGCCAGCTTCGGATTGTTGCGCGCGCTCTGGATATCGGCCGGCCGGGCGTACGACGTCATCTGGCATTCGCCACTCGTGAGTTTCTGCATGCGCACGGCGGCATCGGGCGTAATCGAAAAAACCAGCTTCGAAATATGCACGTCCTTCTTGTTCCAGAAATCCGGATGTGCGTCGTAACGGATCGTTGCGTCCTTCTGATAATCGCGGAACACGAACGGGCCGGTGCCAACGGGCTTCTGATTCAGTTCCTCGGTTTTGCCCGCCTTGAGCAGCTGGTCGGCATATTGCGCCGAAAGAATGGACGCAAATTCCATCGCGATATTGCGCACGAAAACCACGTCGGACGTGTGCAACGTGAAGCGCACGGTGTAGTCATCGAGTTTTTCAACCGATGCAATATTCTTGTCGTAACCAAGGTCGCTCAAGTAAGGGAAGCTGACCGGGTGCGCCTTCTGGAACGGATTTTCCGGGTCGATCATGCGCTTGAACGTAAAGACGACGTCGTCCGCGTTGAAGTCGCGCGTGGGTTTGAACCAGTCTGTGGTCTGGAACTTGACGCCGTGCCGGAGATGGAACGTGAAAGTCTTGGCGTCGGCGGATTCGTCCCATTTTTCGGCGAGACCGGGAACGAGATCTAGCGAACCGCGCTTGAATTCGACCAGCGTGTCATAGACAGCGTGCGCGCCGGCATCGAAGTCCGTGCTGGTCGTGTATTGCGCCGAATCGAAGCCCGCCGGACTGCCTTCCGAGCAAAACACCAGCGTTTTGCCCGCCGCGTGCGCCGAACTGCAAATAGTGCTGGACGCTGCAAGCGCGATCAACGCGGCGCCCGCAGCGCGGACCATGTGGGGAAGGGCGAGGGACGAGCGGCTTTTATTGGGCATGGAGTGGGGTCGGTGAGTTATCCAGGTAGCCGTGACTTTACCAATGAGGGAATTTTTATCGAAGCGAGACGTTCTTCTTTCGATATGCGGGATTCGCCCCGCAAGCGTGAAATTTCATGCGCGAAGCCGCGGTTGCACCGCGCAGGCTGCAAATATTTCCCCGGCGTTTTAACATGTCGGACCGGGCGACACCGCATCTTGATAAAGTTACCGGTTCAGCGGGCAGGCTAAAAGCCTTCCCGCACGCGGTCCGCGCCCATAAATGCTGTACAAGAGAACATGAAAAACGTTTCCGATTCAACGGCATCGACTGCCGAAGCTGTCAACGACGAATGCGTCGAACTCGTGGCGAAAGCCACGATTCCCACGCGTTACGGCGTGTTCGAGTCCCATGTGTATCGCGTGAAAAGCACCGGCGCGGAACATCTGACGCTGATCATGGGCGACGTCGCCAACGGCGAATCCGTACTTTGCCGCCTGCATTCCGAATGCGTTACCGGCGATGTGTTTGGCTCCTACCGCTGCGATTGCGGCGAACAGCTCGATCTGGCAATGCGATATATAGCGGCGGAAAACCGCGGGATCCTGTTGTATTTGCGCGGTCATGAAGGCCGTGGCATCGGGCTCGCAAACAAGATCCGCGCGTATGCGCTGCAAGAGCAGGGTTACGACACCGTCGATGCCAACCTGCATCTCGGTCTTCCCGACGATGCACGCGAATACGATTCGGCCGCAGCGATCTTGCGTGCGCTGGATGTGCGTTCGGTGCGCTTGATGAGCAACAACCCGTCGAAATTCGATACGCTTCTCAAGCACGACATTCCGGTGTGCGAGCGTGTTGCACTGGCTATTCCGATGCGCGAGGAAAATGAGCGGTATATCAAGACGAAGCAGGTGAAGTTCGGGCATTACTTCGATGAGAACGAGTAGGCGTTAAACAATTTACCCTGCGCTTTGATCACGTTGCATCGTGAAAAATAACGCCTACCGTATGCCGATGCCCCGAGCGCAGCCGACTCACTCCATGCCGCAAATTGACCCTGTACACCCCACGCGTTCCGTTCACTGGCCGGTGGTGCACGGCGAAGACCACGGCATCGCCTTGAGCAAGCGGCACGACTTCGGCCCGCGATTGCATGCGCGGCCGCTGCTCCGTCATCACGAATTCGCCGCCTGTAAAGTCACGCCCCGGCACGGACAGCAGGATTGCCAGCTGTAGCGGAAACACGTGCTCACCGTACAGGTCCTGATGCAGGCAGTTGTAGTCGCCTTCATCGTATTGGAGGATCAGCGGCGTTGGCCGGGTTTGCCCTGCGGCGTGGCATTTCCGAATAAAGTCCGCATGATTCGCCGGATACCGTGTCTCGATACCCATCGATGCATTCCATCGGTTTGCAACTGGCGCAAGATGGGAATAAGCCGTCTGCCGTAACTCGCTGATTATTGCGGGCAACGGATAAGCGTAATACCTGTATTCGCCACGTCCGAATCCGTGCCGAGCCATCACAACACGACTTCTATATAAATCGTCCTGAGCGTATAGCGCGACGAGCATGTCACATTCGGCGGCAGTCAGGAGGCGCTCGACGGTCGCACAGCCATAGCGATTCAGATCGTCTTCTATTCTGTGCCAGTCGATTGCGTTGATGCGTGCGGTTATAACCGTAGTGTCGAGGTCCATCGGCGAAATTTCCTTTCAGAATCAATCCGCCGATTTTCCGCGATCTCAAGCTTCCAGACGTGCGGGATATTGCTCTCTCATTCATCGCGCCCTGTTAGCTGTCCAGATGCGTCGCGATCGTCGCGGCGGTCATGCCATCCTGCACCGCCGCGTGTCTCGCCGAATCGCGCAAACGGATGATGGTCTGCCGCGACGTGCTGAGAATCCGGGCAACGGCGGTTACCGTGCTGCCCGAAGCCAATGCGCTAAGTGCCTGCTGCCTTTGTGAAGCCGATAACGAAGCCGGCCGTCCTTGCGGCGCTCCGACTTGTTTGGCGATGGCAGCGGCGTCGAGTGCGCGGGCGCGCTTGGCGTCGCGTTCGAGTTCCGCGGCGAGCTGGAGGATTCGCACTGGCGAGTTGTCGCCGATAACGCAAAGATCATTTTTGCCTGCATCGAGACAAACGGCGTGCGCCCGTTTGACAGCAAGCGTGGCGAGCGTGGAAACGACGTCGCTGATGCCACTGCCAAGATATCCCAGGCGCGACACAACGAGCGTGTCGCCCGACTTGATACGGCGAATGGCCTGCTGCAGCGCCGGACGTGCCGTCGCTGCAACCGCGTTGCTGCAATGGTCGACCAGCACAGAACCCATGTCGACGAGAAACCCCGCGGCATCAATCTCGAACAAATCGCTTTCGCGAACGTGTTCGTGGCCGCCCGTGTTGATGTAGACAAAAAGGGTCACAAGTCGCCTCCAGAAACAGCCGCACGCGCGGTGCAGGACGTATGCATCGGGTCGGCGCGCGACCCGCAGTTTTTGCGCATGTTAGCAAAACTGCGGGAATATAAAAAGCGGCTGCTCTGTTTAAACTTCTACCGCCCTACTGAGCGGTGGCAACTTCCGTGATCTTATTCTGAAGTGCGTCGCGGCGCTTCGCAATGCGTTCGCCCATCGCCTCCAGATCGAGCTTTTGCTTGCGAAGTTCCGGAAACAATTCCGATTCCTCTTCTTCAACGTGATGGTTCACGCACTCGGTCAACACCTTGAACGTTGCATCGAAGCCTTCGTCGCCGGCTTTCATCGTCGTGAATTTCTCGATCAGCGTCTTGACGAGAAAATGCTCTACGTATGCTTCGTTGACGTCGTCTTTATCGTCTTCGCCTAGCGCGTCTTTCGCGGCCGGATACAGGATTTCTTCTTCTACTATGGCGTGCATGGTCAGCAGCTCGCACGCACGTTGAACCAGCGTGGCCTTGCGTTCGAGGTCGTGTTCTTCGGCGCGTTCGAATGCTTCAAACAGCTTTTCCACTGCCCGATGCTCTTCTTCGAGCATTGATAACGCGTCTTGCTTTTGAGTGTTGGCCATGACGGCTCCTTGTGTGGGGGTGACACATCTAGAGCAATACGGGTGCCTGACTTACAGCCACATGACGCACGATTTTCACGTCCCACCACGCGGGGAATAGCCGGCGCACTTCTGGACGCGCGAAGCGGTCGTCGATCAAATACAACACCCCGCGATCGTCCTGTCCACGAATGACCCGGCCTGCCGCTTGCACCACTTTCTGCACGCCCGGAAACAGATACGTGTAGTCGTATCCTGCGCCGAATTCGCGGTCCATATGCGCTTTCATGTGCTGGTTGACCGGGTTGAGTTGCGGCAACCCGAGGGTCGCGATAAATACGCCGATCAAGCGTTTACCCGCGAGATCGATGCCTTCGCCGAAGGATCCGCCAAGCACGGCGAAACCAACGCCGCGGCTCGATTCAGTGAAGCGCGCTAGAAATGCGTGCTGATCGGCTTCGCTCATGGATCGCGTTTGTTGCCAGACGGGAATGTCCGGATGCTCGCAGCGCAACGCGTCTGCCACTCGATCCATATAGTCGAAGCTGCTGAAAAAGCTGAGGTAGTTGCCGGGCGTTCGCCGATACTGCGAGGCAATCAGCTCGACCAGTTGCGGCACCGATTGTTCGCGATCGCGATAACGCGTGGACACGTTCGCCACCACGCGCACTTCCAGTTGTTCGGCCTGGAACGGCGAAGCGACATCGACGTCCACGCACGTCTCAGGCAGGCCGAGCATGTCACGATAAAAATGCGCAGGCGCGAGCGTGGCCGAGAACAGCGCGACCGAATGCGCACGCGCAAAACGCGCCTTGAGATGCGGCGCGGGTACGCGGTTGCGCAGACACAGCACGCTTTGATTGCGCGGACCCGCAAGCGTGATGTCGAAGACGGTATGCGTACCGAAGCGTTCCGCGATGCGCACGAAATGCATGGCATCGAAGTAAAAACGCAGCATGTCGCGATTGAGCGCGGCCGGTTGTTCACCGATGAATTCCGTGACGACCGCGATCATGTTTTCGAGCGTTTCCAGCAACCGCGCCGGCAGCGTTTCTTGCACGGCGTATTCCACACTTTGCTGACTTGCGAGCGTTTTCCATGCGCGGCCGATCTGGTCGAAAGCGCGCTTGAGCGGCGCCGGCGCAGAGCGGCGAACCTTGCGGAAATGCCCTTCGTCGAGCGTCGCCGAATACATTGCGCGTCCGCGCTCCACCAGGTTGTGCGCTTCGTCCACGAGCACGCTCACGCGCCATTCCTTTGACTCCGCGAGCGCGAAGAGCATTGCGTTGGTATCGAAGTAATAGTTGTAATCGCCGACAATCACGTCGCTCCACCGCGCGAGTTCCTGGCTCAGGTAATACGGACATACCGCATGATCGAGCGCGACTTCGCGGAGTGCATCGCGACGAAGCTGTGTCACTTTCAATGCCGCTTCGCGCGCAGCGGGAAGGCGATCGTAGAAGCCGCGCGCAAGCGGGCAGGACTCGCCGTGACAGGCTTTGTCGGGATGTTCGCAAGCTTTGTCGCGCGCCACGAGTTCGATCACGCGCAACGGGATTTCGCGGCCCAATGTAGTGAGGGCGTCGAGTGCGAGCTGGCGCCCGGAGCTCTTGGCAGTCAGAAAGAATATCTTGTCGAGTTGCTTCGCGGGCCACGCTTTCAGAAGTGGAAACAGGCTGCCAAGCGTCTTGCCTATGCCCGTTGGCGCTTGCGCCATTACACAGCGCCCGTGTATGGCTGCGCGGTAGATCGAAGCCGCTAGTTCACGCTGTCCTGTTCTAAACGATGCATGCGGGAAAACCATTTCTCCGAGCGACGTATTGCGCCGCGCGGCGTGTTCGAGTTCGTGCCGCGCCCAATCGATAAACCGCGAACATTGCAGTTCGAAGTACGCACGTAGCGCTTCGGCCGATTGCGTTTCGATGAATACCGTTTCTTTGCCGCTCGCGATATCGAAGTACACAAGCGCGATGTTGATCTCACGCAAGGCCATTTTCTCGCAGCACAGCCAACCGTAAATGCGGGCCTGCGCCCAATGCAAATGGCGATGATTCTCCGGAATGGCATCCAGCTTCCCGCGATACGTCTTGATTTCCTCGAGCTGGTTCAGGACCGGATCGTAACCGTCGGCGCGGCCACGCACATGCAATACGCCGCATGTACCGGACAGCGTGATTTCGGCTTGATAACCGTCGTGGCGACGGCCGGTGACGACCTTATGCCCGTCCATGCCTTGCTGCGCAGTGGGCGATGGCGTGAAGCGCAGATCCAGATCGCCTTGCTTTGCGGTGAATTCGCAAAGCGCGCGGACCGCAATGACGTAACCAGGTTGCTCGGGCATATTTACTGTACGGATATACAGTAAATATTAGCACGCCTGGGTCCTTTGGGTACGAGGGTTGCTGTGGCCTAAGTACGAAGCTGATCCTTTTTGTTTTTACGGAGAACCGAATGAAGACTAAGACTCTTTCCATCTTGTTTGCCGCTTGCCTGATTACGAGCGCCCCGCTGGTCCACGCACAAACGGAAGCCGCGTCCACGACGATGGCGAACCCGCTGTCCGATACGGATAAAGCATTCGTGCAGGCGGCATCGATGTCCTCGTCCACGGAAATCGACGCCGGCAAGATCGCGATGACTCATTCCAGCGACAAGGACGTGAAGTCATTTGCGCGTCACATGATGATGGATCACACCAAGCTCACCGTTCAGTTGAAGATGGCTGCGCCCAAGGGCGTAACGGTGCCGAAGGACAATTCCGACACGTCCATTCTGGATTCGCTGAAGCCGTTGAAGGGCAAGGAGTTCGACACGGCGTATATCACCAAGGTTGGCGTCGAAGGCCACAAGCAAGCGGTCGATGCATTCCAGAAAGAGATTTCCGACGGACAGAATGCCGACCTGAAGAAGGCTGCTACAAAGGCGCTGCCGACCATCCAGGAGCACTACAAGATGGCGCAGGACCTGGCGACGAAAAAGGGCGTGTCCGCGCAGTAAAGCACGGGTTGATCGGAACTTCAGGAGTTGATTTATGAAAGATGCAAAGCGAGTGTTGTTCGCGGGATTGTTTGCGGTTGTATCGACGGTTGCGTTGGCGCAAAGCGGCGCGGGCGGAGGTTCGGGTGGCGGCAATGGCAATGGCGGATCGGGCGGCGGCAACGCGCATAGCGCAGCGACCGCGGGCATGACGAGCGGCGGCGATCCGGCATCCGGCACGATGTCGAAGAGCGGCAAATCGCACAAGAAGATGGCCCACAAATCCGCGACCGATACCACCAACATGCCGGGCGCGAACGCAAGCAGCGATACGAAGGGACAGTGACCCTTCAGAGGTTTGATTGAAAAAAAGCGCGGCCTTGCAGTCGCGCTTTTTCACATGAACGCAGACAAACGTGCAGGAGAATGCAATGGCGCAGACAGTGGGCGACTTTATCGTGGCGAGGCTTCATGCGTGGGGCGTGCGCAAGATGTTCGGCTATCCCGGCGACGGCATCAACGGCGTATTCGGCGCAATGCGCCGCGCGCCGGACAAGATCGATTTCATTCAGGCGCGGCACGAGGAAATGGCCGCCTTCATGGCATGCGCGCACGCCAAGTTCACCGGCGAACTCGGCGTATGCATTGCGACATCGGGACCGGGTGCATCGCACTTGATTACCGGCCTCTACGATGCACGCATGGACCACATGCCCGTGCTCGCCATTGTCGGGCAGCAGGCTCGCACTGCGCTTGGCGGGCATTACCAGCAGGAGCTGGATTTATCGTCGATGTTCAAGGACGTCGCCGGATCGTTCGTGCAGCAAGCGATGGTGCCTTCCCAAGTGCGTCATCTCGTTGACCGCGCGGTGCGGATTGCGTTATCCGAGCGACGCGTGACGGCAATCATTCTGCCGAACGACTTGCAGGAATTGCCTTACGAGGAACCGGAGCGGGCGCACGGAACATTGCATTCGGGCGTGGGCTGGACCGCGCCGAAAGTGGTTCCCTATGCCGCGGATCTGGAGCGCGCGGCGGCCGTACTTAATGAAGGACGCCGTGTCGCCATTCTCGTGGGCGCGGGCGCGTTGAACGCAAAAGACGAACTGATCGCGGTTGCCGACACACTTGGTGCGGGCGTTGCAAAAGCGCTGCTCGGCAAGGCCGTGTTGCCCGATGACTTGCCGTGGGTGACGGGTTCCATTGGCTTGCTCGGCACCGAGCCTAGCTACAAATTGATGACCGAATGCGACACCTTGCTGATGGTTGGTTCGGGTTTCCCATATGCCGAATTCTTGCCGAAGGAGGGTCAGGCGCGCGGCGTCCAGATCGACTTGAAAGGCGACATGCTGAGCTTGCGATATCCCATGGATGTGAACCTGCAAGGCGACGCGGCCGAAACCTTGCGAGCGCTGCTGCCGTTGCTCGAGCAGAAGACGACGGGAAGCTGGCGTGACCGCATCTCTCGATGGAACCGCAGCTGGCAGGAAACGCTCCACGACCGCGCGATGCAAAGCGCCACGCCAGTCAATCCGCAGCGCGTGGCTTTGGAGTTGTCGTCGCGTTTGCCGGACAACGCTATCGTGACCAGCGATTCGGGATCGTGCGCGAACTGGTTTGCACGCGACGTGCAGATCAGGAGCGGCATGATGTGCTCGTTGTCGGGCGGTCTTGCTTCCATGGGCGCGGCCGTTCCCTACGCAATTGCTGCCCGCTTTGCATACCGCGACAGGCCCGTGGTCGCGATGGTCGGAGACGGCGCCATGCAGATGAACAACATGGCCGAGCTGATCACGCTGATGAAGTACTGGAAGCCGTCCGATGCCGCCTGGGTCTGCGTCGTTTTCAACAATCAGGATCTGAACCAGGTGACATGGGAACAACGCGTGGTCGAGGGCGATCCCAAGTTTGAAGCATCGCAGCAAATCCCCGACGTGCCGTACCACAAGTTTGCGGAGCTTATCGGCATGAAGGGTGTTTATGTGGATGACCCGGAGCGCTTGGGCGCCGTATTCGATGAAGCTTTTGCTTCGGACCGGCCGGTGCTCATCGAAGTAAAGACCGACCCTAACGTGCCGCCGTTGCCGCCGCACATGACGTTGAAACAGGCGAAGGCGTTTGCATCGACTTTGCTGCAAGGCGATCCGGAGCAGGGCAGCGTGATCATCGATACAGCAAAACAGGTGTTTTCCAGCATATTGCCTTCAACGAGCTAATCAACCGCCCTGATGTTCGGCGTACGGCGGCGCGGCATGATCCTGGACGCCAACGGGAACAGTTGACCCGACATAGCAGAATGTTCAGAATGCAAAAAGGGTCATTCACCACTTTCCGTGTTCAAAACTGCAAGGCGTTCCTCGCGGATTTTAGCTTCCATGCAACGGAGGCATTTTCAGTTCGCTACGCCACCGCGTGGTGTTAGCGTCGGCTCGCTCCATATAAGAGTTAAAATTGCGAGTCGATGCAAATCCAAAATGACATGCAGCCGTCAGCCGCTGTGAGCGCTTCACCAGAAGCGTCTGGAGCGAAATGAGGTCACCGCCGCGAGCGAAGCGCTTTGGCTCCGCCACGGCGCCAGCTGACTTTTTCGCAGATGTATAGGTGGGAATCAGGCTGTCGGAATCAACGTTGGCCTGCGTGTTTGTCGTCCACCGGATCTGCGCCTGTCGACCCTTGAATGTTAATAACCGAGGCCCAGGGAGTGAGTGAGACATCAACATCAGCGGTCCCGCCAGAGAGCGATGGCGCTGGCCGCGAGAGCACGGCCGCGGATGGCCCTGGAGACGCGTACAGTCCGGGTTCGCTCGGCTTTCCGGTTGTTGGAATAGGTGCGTCCGCGGGCGGCGTTCAGGCACTCCTGCGGTTTTTCGAAAACGCGCCGGCCGACATGGGCATGGCGTTTGTCGTCGTATTGCATTTGTCGGCCAAGCATGTCAGCAGCGCCGACAAAGTTCTGCAGAACGTGACCCGCATGCGCGTCAAACAGGTCAGCGGCCCCACGTCCATTGAAGCGAACCACGTCTACGTCATTGCGCCAGGCAAGAGCCTGACGATGACAGACGGACATCTGGACGCGCGCGACGTCGAGCCGAATTTCGGACGCCCCGTCAGTATCGACAGGATGTTTCGGAGCCTTGCCGAGGCGCACGGCCAGTACGTCATGTGCATCGTGATGTCGGGAACGGGCAGCGATGGCGCAGTCGGCATTGCTTCGGTAAAAGAGCGGGGCGGCGTCACGCTCGCGCAGGAACCGAACGACGCTGAATACCCGGAGATGCCGCAGAACGCCATTCATACGGATCAGGTCGATCTGATTTTGCCGGCTGTGGAGATGCCGCAGCGCTTGCTCGATATCTGGAACAACGCGAAGCGCATCGCGCTGCCCGAAGCCGATCCGCCTGCGGTAAATCCGAATGATCGGGCCGACCGGCGCGGCGAAGCGGAGGTTGCGCTTCAGGACATCCTCTCTACACTGCGTACGCGTACAGGCCACGATTTTCGTTTCTACAAGCGGGCAACCATGTTGCGCCGCATCGAGCGCCGCTTGCAGGTCAATAGCGTGCCGGATCTGATCGAATACCGTTTGTTGCTTCGGGAAAACCCTCGCGAAACCAGCGCGTTGCTCAAGGACATGTTAATTGGCGTGACGAGTTTTTTTCGCGACCGGGAAGCTTTCGAAACCGTCGAGCGCGACGTCATGCCCGCGCTTTTTAATGGCAAGAACGACGGGGACCAGGTGAGGGCGTGGGTGGCGGGATGTTCCTCGGGAGAGGAGGCGTATTCGCTCGCCATGCTCCTGACCGAGCAGCGTGATTTGCTGCGGTCCACGGCCAACATTCAGGTGTTTGCAACGGACATCGATGAAAGCGCGGTCAGCCGCGCGCGAGCCGGCGTGTATCCGGAATCGATCATCACGGACGTGCCACCTTCGTCATTGCGACAGTTTTTTGTCAAGACCGGCGCGCACTACGAGGTCGTTAAGAGCATTCGCGAAAAGATCCTGTTTGCCATGCACAACGTGCTGCGCGATCCGCCTTTTTCGCGACTCGATATTGTCTCGTGCCGCAACCTGCTGATCTATCTCGACCGCAGCGTGCAGAATCAGGTGCTCGAGATGTTTCACTACGCGCTTTATCCCAACGGATATCTCTTCCTCGGCAGCTCCGAGTCGGCCGACTCGGTGGAAGATCTTTTCGCCGTGGTGGATAAGAAGAACCGGGTGTATAGAGCGAAAGCGGCCAAGCTGCCGAACCGGCCTGCGCTGACATCGCCGGCTTTGGCAGACCAGGGACGCGCCACGAGCACGGAAGAAGACGGTTACGCGCTGATTCCGGGGCGCCGCAACTTTTCCTTCAGCGCGCTGCACCAGCGCGTGCTGGAGCAATATGCACCGCCGAGCGTAATCGTGAATCGTGATTCGAAGATCGTGCATATGTCCGACAACGCCGGACGTTTCCTGAGATACGTCGGCGGTGAACCTTCGAACAACTTGATTGCGGTAGTTCAGCCCGAGCTGCGGCTCGATCTGCGCACGGCGCTGTTTCAGGCGGTACAGACGGGCAACAGCGTGGAAGCGCGGCGCGTGAAGTTGCAGCGCGACGGGCGTCCTTCGTTCGTGAACATGACCGTGCGCCCGTTTCATGACGCCGCCGCGGATGCCGACTTCATCCTCGTGCTGTTCGATGAAGTGCAGGAGGCAATGACGGAAAGCGCGGTGGTGACTGAGCGTGACGCCGGTCAAGATACCGTGATGCAGCAGCTCGAACAGGAATTGCACCTGAGCAAGCAGCAACTGCAGACGACTATCGAGCAATACGAAACATCGACAGAGGAATTGAAGGCATCGAACGAAGAACTGCAGGCCATCAATGAAGAGTTGAGATCTGCGACGGAAGAACTCGAGACGAGCAAGGAAGAGTTGCAGTCCGTCAATGAGGAACTCATTACGGTCAACGCCGAGCTGCAGGCGAAGATCGAGGAAACAGGCAAGGCTAACGACGACCTGCAGAACCTGATCACGTCCACCGACATTGCGACCATCTTCGTCGACCGCGCTATGTGCATCAAGCGTTATACGCCGAGCGCGACGACCGTGTTCAACCTGATCAGCGCGGACGTGGGGCGTTCGCTTTTCGACATCACGCACAAGCTGAATTATCCCGAACTCGCCAACGACGTCAGCGCCACGTTCCAGTCGCTGAGGCTGATCGAACGGGAAGTGGCGACCAACGACGGCCGATGCTTCCTTGCGCGCCTGCTTCCGTACCGGACGGCGGACGATCGAATCGATGGCGCAGTGTTGAGTCTCGTTGAAACCACGGCGCGCCGCGACGCCGAGGCAAACCTGCGCGCCGGCGAAGAGCGCATGCGGCTCGCTGCGCAAACGACCAACGACTTTGCGATCATCGTGCAGGACCTGGACGGTCGCATCGTGAGCTGGAACGCCGGGGCCGAGCGCGTGTTCGGCTACACGGAGCGCGAGGCGGTGGGCCAGAATATCGATGTGATCTACAGCGCTTCTGATAACAAGGATGGCGTTGCCAGCCGCGAGCGCGAGATTGCGCAGCATGACGGACGCGCCGACGACGAGCGCTGGCACATCGCAAAAGGCGGGCGCAAGGTTTATTGCAGCGGTGTAGTGACGCCGCTGAACGATCCGAAATTCACCGGCTACGCAAAGATCCTGCGCGATCTGACCGACCGCAAGACGCAGGAAGACGCACGCCAGGTTCAACTCGAAGAAGAACGCGTGGTGCGCGCGCGGGCAGAGGCCGCGAACCGGTTGAAGGACGATTTTCTGGCTGTCCTGTCGCACGAGCTGAAACATCCGCTCAACCTGATCCAGGTGAAAGCGGAAATGTTGCCTCGGATCCCTGAGGCGCGCGGTGTGCCCGCTATCAAGCTCGCTGCGGATGCGATCAAACGGGCGGTACGGGGCCAGGCGAAGATCATCGACGACTTGCTGGATCTGTCGCGTGTGCGCACCGGCAAGCTCGCGCTCAATCTCGCCACGAGCGACGTTGCGAAGATGCTCGCCTCCATCGCGGATGCAATCGAGACCGACGCGGCATCGCGCGGCATAAAGCTGTCATTCGATGGACTGGCCGAGCCGGTGTGGACCAAGGTCGATCCTGTACGTTTCGACCAGATCATATGGAACCTGCTATCCAATGCGCTGAAGTTCACGCCGCACGGCGGCTCGGTGTCCGTGCGTCTGAAGAAGGAAGGGGACGAACTCCGTATCGATGTCACCGATACCGGCATTGGTATCAAAGCGCCTGTGCTGCCGCATGTCTTCGAGATGTTCTCGCAAGGTATTGAAGCGCGGCGCGCCACGGGAGATGGAATGGGTATCGGGCTCGCGCTCGTGAAACAGCTTGTGGAGATGCATGCGGGCCGCGTGTCTGCGCACTCCGAAGGCGTGGGGCACGGGACGACCATGAGCGTCTGGCTGCCGCTTGTCGATGGCAGGCCGGACAGCGGCGAAGCGCATGAGCGTAGCGGGTCACTTTCCGGCGTACGTGTGCTGGTGGTCGACGACGATCCGGAAACAGCCAATGCGTTCGCCGCCTTGCTGCAACTCGAAAGCGCCGCAGTTGCGACTGTCCACAACGCCCGCGAAGCGCTCACATTCCTCGATCGTGAACCCGTCGACCTGATGCTCTGCGATATCAGCATGCCCGGCATGGACGGCGATGAACTCATCGATCAGATTCGTGCGAATCCGCGGCTCGCTGGCTTGCCCGCGATTGCGCTGACTGGCTACACGCCCGGCACGGATGAGAGCCGCACGCGCATGAAGTTATTCGATCTTTCGTTGACGAAGCCGGTGTCGCTCGACACGTTGATCTCCGCGGCCGAGCAAGTGCTTTTCTGGCGCGGCGCGCATGGCGGCGGCACGCATGCGAGCGAATAAAACGATCCGGCAATAACGGTCGGCGCAGGATTCGATCCGGCGCCGACCGTTCACCACACCACGCTAACTATTGAGAGTCAGAAGCGTGCGGCAATGCCGCGCGATCTGGCGTTCTTCCTGCGTTTCGATCACATCGAACTGGACGCCGAGAAAATCGAGGCCTTTGCAGATGCGTTCGCGTATGGCGCCGGCATGTTCGCCGATGCCCCCCGTGAACACAACGCGATCGAGGCCGCCCATCAGCGCCGCATATGCGCCGATTGTCTTGCGCACCGCGGTGCAAAAAACATCGATTGCGAGTTCTGCGTCCGCGTCGCCGCGTTGCAGAAGCGACTGCATGTCGTCGTTTGAATCGGAAAGACCTTTGAGACCACTGTCCTTGTTGATCAGATGTTCGACCGCATCGGCATCCATGCCGCCCGTTCGCATCAGGTAGACAAACACGCCGGGATCGAGATCGCCGGTACGTGTTGCCATGGGAATGCCGCCGGTCGGCGTGAGGCCCATGGTGGTATCGATTGACCGGCCGTTGTGGATCGCGCAAAGGCTCGCGCCGCTGCCCAGATGCGCGACCACGAGGCGCTCGGGAAGATCGTTGCCGAGACTCGCCACAATTGATTCATACGATAAACCGTGGAACCCGTAGCGCACCACGCCTTCGTCGGCGTAATGCTTCGGCAAGGCCAGATGCGTGGCGCGGGCGGGCATGGTCTGGTGGAACGCGGTGTCGAGACAGGCGTAATGCGGAACGTCCTTGAAGATGTCCTGCGCCTGTTCGAGCAACTCGAGCGACTGCGGCAAATGCAGCGGCGCGAACTGCACCGCGTCGCGAAGAGTCTGCGTGACTTCGTCCGTGATCCGCGCATGCGTTCGCAAATGCGGACCGCCATGCACGATTCGATGACCGACCGCTACCAGCGGCTCTTCAAGATGCTCGTGCAAGGCGTCGGCCATATGCTGAAGCGCGTCGTGCTGTGACTCCATTACATGGCTTTGCTGAACGTCTATTGAGCCATCCAGCGAACGCATGCTCAGCGATCCGTCTTCACGGCCAATGCCTTTCGCGCTTCCTGTCAGCCACGCTTTTTCGTCGCCGCCGTCCGGCGCAAACACGCCGAACTTGAGCGACGACGAACCGCTGTTCAATACCAGAATGTCCTGTGCCATGGCGTCAGTCTTTCCACGCCCAGTTGCGGATTTCATCGCGATCGATGCCTTCCGCATGCGCGTAGCCAATGCTCTCGTTGATCTGGTCCTTCAACCAGTTCTTGGTATGTGCGCCGGTATCGCGCAGACGCGGCACGCGATCGATCACGTCGATACACAACGAGAAACGGTCCACCTGATTGATGATCGCGAGTTCGAACGGCGTGTTGATGTTGCCGCGTTCGCGATACCCATGCACATGCATGTTTTCGTGATTCGTCCGGTTATACGTGAGCTTGTGAACCAGCGTCGGGTACGAGTGGAAGTTGAAGATCACCGGCTTTTCGCGCGAGAAAATGGAATCGAAATCGCGATCCGACAGGCCGTGCGGATGGTCGGTCTCGGGCATCAGGCGGAAAATGTCGACCACGTTCACAAAGCGGATCTTGAGGTCGGGGAAACGCTCCTTCAGGATTTCGACCGCGGCCAACGATTCCATGGTCGCGATGTCGCCGGCGCACGCCATCACCACGTCGGGCTCGCTGTTCTGATCCGTCGATGCCCAGTCCCAGATGCCAATGCCCTTCGCGCAATGCGCAAGCGCCGCTTCCGTATCGAGGTACTGCAAATGCGGCTGCTTGTCCGCGACGATCACATTCACATAGTCACGCGAACGAAGGCAATGATCCATCACGCTCAGCAGGCAGTTTGCGTCGGGCGGCAAATAGATGCGCACGACTTCAGGACTCTTGTTCGTGACGACATCGAGAAAACCCGGGTCCTGGTGCGTGAAGCCGTTGTGATCCTGACGCCATACGAGAGACGTGATCAGCAGGTTCACCGAAGGCACGGGCGCGCGCCAGTCGAGTTCAAGCTTTGCCTTTTCGAGCCACTTCGCGTGCTGGTTGAACATGGAATCAATCACGTGCACGAACGCTTCGTAAGTCGCGAGAAGTCCATGCCGTCCCGTCAGTACATACCCTTCGAACCAGCCTTCGAGCGTATGTTCGCTGAGCATTTCCATGACGCGGCCATCGGTCGATAAAGCACCGCCGTCGCTGTCTTCAGGCTTGAATTCCGCGATCCAGCGCTTGCCGGAGGCTTCATACACGCCGTCAAGTTTGTTGCTTGCGGTTTCATCGGGGCCGAAGAGCTTGAACGAGTTCATGTTGCGCTTGATGACATCGCGCAACCAGGTTGCAAGCACTGCAGTCGACGATTGATACGTGCCGCCCGGGTCCTTGACCTTGTATGCGTAGTCGCGAATGTCCGGCAGATCCAGCGAGCGACGCAAACGTCCGCCATTCGCATGCGGATTCGCGCTGATGCGGCGCTCGCCCTTCGGCGCCATCTCGCGCAGCTCTTCTATGAGCGTGCCGTGTTCGTCGAAAAGCTCTTCCGGCTTGTAGCTGCGCATCCACGTTTCCACGATCTTCAGGCTCTTCGCGTTGGTCGCCGGGTCGAGCACGGGCACTTGATGCGCGCGCCAGAAATCCTCGACCTTGTGGCCATCGACCTCTTTCGGACCTGTCCAGCCTTTGGGCGAACGCAGCACGATCATCGGCCAGCGCGGACGGGTTGTGTCGCCCGTTGAACGCGCGTGCGCCTGAATCGCTCGGATCTCTGCGATGCACGTCTCGAGCGTCTGCGCCATCAATTCATGCATTGCCGCCGGGTCCGAGCCCGACACGAAGTGCGGCTTGTAGCCGTAACCCGTCATGAGCGCTTCGAGCTCTTCCTGCGGAATGCGCGCAAGGATGGTCGGGTTCGCGATCTTGTAGCCGTTCAAGTGCAGGATGGGCAGGACCGCGCCGTCCTCTACGGGATTCAGAAACTTGTTCGAATGCCACGACGTTGCAAGCGGACCCGTTTCGGCTTCGCCATCACCGACCATGACCGCCACGATCAGGTCGGGGTTATCGAAAGCCGCGCCGAAGCCATGCGAAAGGCTATAACCCAGTTCGCCGCCTTCGTGGATGGATCCCGGTGTTTCAGGCGTGCAATGCGACCCGATTCCCCCCGGCGATGAAAACAGCTTGAAGAGGCGCAGCATGCCGGTTTCATCGGCGCTACGATCTGGATAGACCTCGGAGTAATAACCTTCGAGATACGAATTCGATAGCGTTGCCGGCGCGCCGTGACCGGGGCCTGAGACGAACATCACGTTCAGGTCTTCCTTGATGATCAGCCGGTTCAAATGGACCCAGGTGAACGACTGGCCTGGATCCGAGCCCCAATGCCCGAGAAGACGTCGCTTGATGTGCTCGGCTTTCAGCGGTTCGCGCAGCAGCGGATTGGCACGCAAATAAATCATGCCCACCGATAAATAATTGCAGGCGCGCCAATATGCGTCGATCTTGCGTAATTCGTCGGGGGAAAGGCGCGGGGAAGTGGAAGTTGCCTGTGTGTCCATGTCGTGTCCGTTGATATCCGTTGAAAGATGGTTCGGTGTCACTCTGGTCCGGCCGTCATGCGGGCCGGGTCACTCATGCGGGTCGCTATCGATCAGGCACTTGAGTATTGTGCCGTGTATAGGAGGATAGCGTTGCAGATCAACCATGACATGAGTCAAAGACAGTGCTATGACTTGCGTGCGCGGCCTGGCGGCGTGGCATGGAAGAGCGGATTGAAACCCGCAGAAGGCGCGGTTTTCTGTGCGGGTTTAGCGGCTTTTTTGGCGGCCGCGCTGCCTTTAAGGCTGGCGCCCGCAAGCTGACTCATGAGTTCGTTGTCAGGTTCATCGTCGACGGAATCTTCCTGCGTTTCCGGCTCTTGCTGTTCCTTTTGCGATGCTGTGCGGCGGCCGCCAACATGCTCGACCACGGCGAAAAATTCCTTCGATGGATTGCGGATCGCGCGCCCGGGCATCATCGTGATGGCGACGACTTCGTGCAGCGACCTGCCGTCCACGCTTTTGAGTTCAAGTGCCGAATGCCAGTCGATCGCGCTGTTCGCAAAGCCTGCGATCACGCGTTCGAGAACCGCGGGCGACAGCACGCCGCCATCGTAAAGATTGATCAACGTGGCTTCGGCCACGGCAAACAATCCATTCGCCGATGCAGCGCGCCGCGCCATCAGTTCCCGGCCGCGGTTTGCGCTGGCGTGACGCGCCAGACCGCGTTGCCAACGTCGTCGGCCACGAGCAATGCGCCCGCGTGATCGAGCGTGACGCCGACTGGTCTCCCGCGCGCATCGCCATCGGACGATAAAAATCCGGTCAGGATATCTTCAGGCGGTCCCGACGGTTTGCCGTGTGCGAATGGTACGAAAATGACTTTGTAGCCGCTTCGCGGCTTGCGATTCCACGATCCATGCTGACCTATGAACGCGCCATTCCGATACTTCTGCGGGAACAAGGTTGCATCGTAGAACGTAAGACCCAAGGAAGCTGTATGCGATCCGACCGCGTAATCCGGAGGAATGGCTTTCGCGACCATCTCCGGGTTTTGCGGCTTTACACGTGTGTCGACATGCTGGCCGTAATAGCTATACGGGAAGCCGTAGAAAGCACCGTCTTTCACCGACGTCATGTAGTCAGGCACAAGATCGTTACCGAGTTCATCGCGCTCGTTAACCACGGTCCAGAGCGCGCCGCTTTCGGGATTCCACGACATGCCGTTAGGATTTCGCAGGCCCGATGCAAAGATGCGCGACTTGCCTGTCGCCCGGTCGATCTCCATGATTGCCGCGCGTCCTTCTTCCGCTTCGATGCCGTTTTCGCCTGCGTTGCTGTTGGAACCGACGGTCGCATAAAGCAGCTTGCCATCGCGGCTTGCAATAAGGTTCTTGGTCCAATGATGATCGATAGGACCGGCCGGCAAGTCCGTCAGTTTTTCCCCGGGGCCGGTAATGGATGTGTCGCCTGTGTGGTATTTGAAATGCAGGATGGCGTCGGTATTCGCCACATACAGATCGTCGCCGACGAGCACCATGCCAAACGGCGAGTGCAGCTTGTCGATGAAAACACTTCGCATGTCAGCTACGCCATTGCCCTTGGTATCGCGCAAAAGAATGATGCGGTCGGGGCTCACGACGCCCGCGCCCGCGCGTTTCTGAAACTGCTTCGTGATCCATCCTTTCAGGCCGGCTTTGGCGTCATGCTGGGCGGGCGCGTTGCTCTCGGCCACAAGAACGTCGCCGTTGGGCAAAGTCGTGAGCCAGCGCGGATGATCGAGTCCCTTCGCAAATGCGTTTACCGCGAATCCCTTTGCGGCGGTCGGCATCGTGCCTTCGGGCCAGGGTTTGGCGGGCGCTACGTTGAGCGTTGGAACGATAGTCGAGTGAGGCGGAGGCAATGTAGGCGAGGGACCAAAACCGATCGACCCATCGGACGCGGTGCCCGCGCAACCATTCAGCATGCTTGCGAGTATCGCTACGCTGCAAATCGACGTGCGAAACATGTAATCACGCACCGCCGATTCCTTCGATGACCTTGCCCAAGCCGTCGCAAGTCGGGCATTTCTGGCCTTCTTTTTTGCCTGAACCGTTGCAGTCCGGGCAGAGGTTCTCGCCGGTGCCCGGGGTGCCGGGCGCAGCTTCATCGCCGGGATTGAGATCGGTGTTCTCAGGCATCACTTCTCCTTATGCAAGTCGCACGGCCGTGACCGGCGGTTCGCGATCGCAGACAAGCGTTGCAGCAAGTTGCGTTCCTCAGGGCTTGCGGCCAAACGCTTCGCGTAGCCGCTTTTTCGCGTTATCAAGGATCGTGCGCCGCGACTTGGGCAAATTGCGCCCTGCGCGATTGATGTAGAAGTTCAGCATCGACATGGCCGACTGGAACGGCGTGCCCTTGCGACGGTTGCTGCGCGTCGACGACTTCTTCAAGGAGTCCGCGATCTCCTGCGCGGTGCCTTCCTTGAAAATGTCCGTCTGAATGTCCATTGCATCGCTGGTTTCCATCACGTGATGCGACCAGCGTTTTGAATCCGATGTTTTTGTGGTCTTCGCTGTCTTTGGTTTGGCGCGCGCGTGTTTTTGCCGCGTCGTGTTGCGTTTGCCCGTGGTTTTCGATGCGGTTGCCATGCCGTGTCCTCCGTTATGTGCTGCGTTCGCTGATCAATCGACGAGCAAGTTTCAACGCATCCACGATCGCGCGAAATGCGGCATCGCGCGCCTGTGCGTCGGGCGCTCGAAGTGCATACGACGGATGAAATGTCGCGATGACGAGACGTCCGTCATGCTCGATTGCTTCGCCCATCGACGCCTGAAGTTTCACAGTCGATCTCTGTAGAACCGACTTCAACGCGGTGACGCCCAAGGCAACGATAACCTTCGGATCGTGCTCCGCAAGTTCGCGTTCGATCCAGTAATGGCATGCATCGATCTCGCGTTGAGCAGGCGTTTTATGCAGCCGGCGCTTGCCTCGCGGTTCCCATTTGAAATGCTTCACCGCGTTCGTTACATAGACTTGCGAGCGGTCTACACCGGCTTCCTGGAGCGCGTCATCAAGGAGCGCGCCGGCCGGGCCGACGAACGGCTTGCCCTGCAAATCCTCCTGATCTCCCGGTTGCTCGCCGACCATCATCAAAGGTGCGCGATGCGGACCGATGCCCGGCACTGCTTGCGTTGCCGCTTCCCACAATATGCATCGGCGGCACTGGTCGAGATGCTCAGGCTGCTGATCGGGCGACATGCCGATGGGTTTCGTTGCCATGGCCGAATCAGCCTGCGTTGCCTGCGGCGCGGCGCGCTTCATCGAGCGTCAGCGTCGAACGCATTGCTTCGGCAAGCTTCGCCGTCGATGCCTCGCGATCGCATGCGACGACCGCCGCGACCGTGCCATCCTTCATCAGATAAGCGATGAAAACTTGCGAGCCGAGATCGCCGTCGATCACCGCGTCGTCATGCTCGATTGCATGGCCTAAGTATTCGAAGCGTTTGCTGAAATGATAGGTCCAGAAATAGGGCACGCCCGAGTAGTGTTCGTCGCCACCGGCCATGTTCAGCGCCGCAACGCGCGCGTGTTGTTGCGCGACGCGCCAATGTTCGATGCGCAAGTCCATATTGGCGCGCGGAAGCGGGAACTGCGCGACGTCGCCGGCCGCATAGAGCGAAGGCGCTGCGCGCATGGCGGTATCGACCGGGATGCCGCCGTCTTCGGCGAGCGTGATGCCTTGCAGGAAATCCGTCGCGGGTTTGATGCCGGTTCCAATCAGCACGACGTCCGCTGGAATCTTCTCGCCGTTGTCGAGTTCGACATGGTCGACTGCGTCACTGCCGGTGAACGCTTTCACCTTCGATTCCATGCGAAACACGACGCCGTTCTGCTCGTGCAGCCGCTGGAACATCAGCCCGAGTTCATCGCCGAATTGCGCCGCGAGCGCGATCTTTCCCGGCGCGATCACGGTCACGTCCAGACCGCGTTTCTTAAGCGCTGACGCAACCTCCAGCCCGATAAAACTCGCGCCCACGATCACCGCTTTTTTTGCGCCTTCGAGTGAAGCGACGAACATGGCAGCGTCGTCGCGCGAGCGCAGCAAGTGCACGCGACGCAAGTTTGCGCCGGGTACGTCCATCGGTTTCGGAATGCCGCCCGTGCAGATCAACGCCGCGTCGTAATGCAGCGTGAGATCGTTCGGCAAGTCGATGCGTTTATCGGCGGAATCGAGCTTGATTACGTGCGCTTCGATGCGCTCGATGCACTGCTTCGTGGCAAAACCTTCCGGCAGCAGCGGCGGGACTTCATCGGGCGGCATATCGCCTGCAGGCACGAATTTGCTCAACGCCGTGCGGTCGTATGGCTCGCCAGACTCCGGCCCGATCATTACGATACGTCCGTCGAAACCCGCTTCACGCAGCGCGGTGCACGCTGCAGCGCCCGCCGCGCCCGCGCCGATGATCGCCATCGTGCGGGTGTCCGCGCTTGGGATGTGCGCCGGTGGTTCATCGGCCTCGGGCGAGACCAGCACGTTGCCGTTTTCGACGGATACCGGATACCGCTGCAAGCCGAAGAGCGCCGGCGGTTCGACCACGCTTCCATCTGCTATCGCAAAGGTGCCCTTGTGCCACGGACACACGATCCGGCCGTTGCAAACAGCGCCTTCCTCGAGCGGCGCGCCAGCGTGCGGGCAATCCGCCGAAAAAGCGTGAACGCTGTCGCCTTGCCGCACGAGGAGAATGGGTGTTTCGGACAACGTTACCCGTATGCCGCGGTCCGCGGGAATATCGTCCAGCTTCGCTGCGTGCTGCATCTGTCCTGCCATGTCGCGCTCCCGTCTCGTGTTCACGACGGATTCAGCAAAAAGCGGGCCGTCGGCAGAAAGCGCGAGAGCGCTTCAGGCCGCCATGCGTTCGAACGATGCCGAGCCACCGCGCACGGAGTCGAGAATGATCGATGAGAGCCGCTCCACAGGCGGCGCGGATTTCGCCGATGCCCGCACGAGCGACAACGGCAACGATGGCAATTCCGGCAGACCGGCGGCGCGTTCATCGAGCGCGCACACCGACCTCGGCAAGCCGTATTGCGTGCGCACTGTCAGCCCGAGCCCGGCAGCGGCTGCGGCCCACAATCCGGACAAGCTCGGACTCGTGAACGCGACGCGCCAGCGGATGTTCGCGCGATCCAGTTCCGCGGTTGCCGCGCTGAAGAAAAGGCACGCACGATCGAACGCAACGAGCGGCAGGGGTTCGTTGGCGTCAGGATTCCAGGGCAGGGTGGACGAGCCGATCCAGCACATCCGCGGTTCGGCGATGAGTTCATGCTGCACGCCGGCCCGGACTTCCCGCGCCGCCAGCGCCGGGTCGCCCCACACCAGCGCGAGATCGAGTTCGTTCGAATCGATACGCTCGAACAGCTCGGTGTTGCGCGCCACGCGCGCCTCGATGCGCACCTTCGGATGTGCGCGCGAAAACCGGCCGAGCACGTCGGGCAACATGATTTCGCCGAAATCCTCCTGCAAACCAAGCCTGATCCAGCCCTCGAGATCCGGGCCGCGAACGGCGACGGCGGTTTCGTCGTTGAGATCGATGAGACGGCGCGCGAAACGCAGCATGGTTTCGCCGGCATCGGTCAACGCGAGACTCCGGCCGGCCTTCTTGAACAACGGCACGCCTGCCTGCTCTTCGAGCTTCTTGATCTGTGCGCTTACGGCCGATGTCGAACGCCCGACCCGGTCCGCCGCCTTCGCAAAACTTCCGAGCTCCATGCCGACCACGAAGGTGCGCAGCGACGCGATATCGAAATTGGTGTGTGACAAGGCGATGATCCCGTTTTATCGAAGTATCGATGCGATATTACTTGATATTCAGGATCGTCGGGATGCGTCAGACTTGGGGCATTGAATCCTGAACGGACGCCATAAAGCGATGCAAACTCAATGCGCAATCCCTCTGGTTGAATCGACCGGACGCCGTCTCGGCGCTTCTCACCGCTGGAAAGTCCTCGGCGTGGGTGTTGCAGCGAATGTCAGCTTTTCGGCAGCGATCGCGGGCATTCCGACCACGGCCGTCTGGCTGCGCGCGGATTATCACCTCGGCAACGCGGCGCTCGGGCTGGCGCTCGGCGCAATGGGCCTGGGCGTTGCGATATCCGAATTGCCGTGGGGCGTTGCCACTGACCGATGGGGCGATCGGCCGATCCTGCTGACCGGCTTGGCGACCGTCGCTCTCGCGTTCCTGGCCATGATGCTGTTCGTGGTGCCATCGGCAGCGTCGGTGCCTTCGTTGTCATGGCTGGTTGTATCGATGTGCGGTGTCGGACTGCTCGGCGGCAGCGTCAACGGATCGAGCGGACGCGCGATCATGCGCTGGTTCCAGGAAGGCGAACGCGGCCTTGCAATGAGCATCCGCCAGACGGCCGTGCCGCTCGGCGGCGGCCTTGGCGCGCTGATTCTGCCGTGGCTTGCGTCCACGGGCGGCTTCCGGCTCGTCTACGGCGCACTCGCGTTTATGTGCGCAGCGGCGGGCTGTCTTGCCTGGCGCTGGCTTCGCGAACCGCCGGAAATGTCCGACGCGTCCGAAGCGCTCTTGCATGCAGCGGCTGCATCGCGCGTCCCGGCCGCGTCTGCCGTCAGTCCGTTGCGCGACACGATGATCTGGCGCGTGGTGCTTGGTATCGGCATTCTTTGCATCCCGCAATTCGCCGTGCTCACGTTCGCCACGGTTTTCCTGCACGACTTCGCGCACGTCGGCTTGCCCGGCATCACCGCCACGATGGTCGCCCTCCAGCTCGGCGCAATGGTCATGCGCGTCTGGAGCGGCCGTTTCACCGATAGACACGGCAACCGGCGCGCCTATACGAAGATCTCCACGTTGATCGCGGTGGCGGCGTTCGTCGCGCTTGCAGCGGCGACGGGGTGCGGGTTGCCGGCCGGCTGGCTGATAGGCTTCATTGTGTTCGCGGGGATTTGCGTGTCCGCGTGGCATGGCGTGGCTTATACCGAACTTGCCACGCTGAGCGGCAAGGATCGCGCAGGAACCGCGCTTGGGATGACGAACACGGCTGTATATGCAGGTTTGTTCATCACGCCATTGTCGATTCCGCATTTGCTCGCGGCCGGATCATGGGGCGTGGTCTGGCTGGTTGCGGCCGCGTGCGCGCTGCTTGCTTATCCGCTGTTTCCGAAACCCGTCAAGACGTGAGAATGTACATTCGTATGAACGCTTGCTTCGATCAATCGATATCGCGGTGATAACGGGTGACGACGCGTTTTTCACGTGAGCGGCGTCAGCAAGTATTTGCCGGGCAGGGCGCTGCCTTGAAATATGCCTCTTTTGCTTGCGAGAGAGTGAAGTTCCGCCGGCTCTCTCAGCAAACAAAACGCATTGCCGTTACTATTTCGGCAATGAATACTTCCTACGCCAGCGCGTCTGCCGCGCTCTCCGATCCGCTTCATGCGTTCGTCGAACGGTATCCGCGACTGTTTGTATTGACCGGCGCGGGAATTAGTACGGAATCCGGAATACCTTGCTATCGTGACAAGGAAGGGCAGCGAACCGGACGGGCGCCTATTCTGCTGAAGGATTTTCTCGGCTCCGAATTCGCACGCAAACGCTATTGGGCACGCAGCATGATCGGCTGGCCCATGCTCGCAGGCGCCGCGCCAAATGCGGCGCATCTGGCGGTGGCGCGGCTGGAACGGCTCGGCGTGTTTCATCGGCTCGTGACGCAGAACGTCGACGGCTTGCATACGAGCGCGGGCAATACGGACGTGATTGAACTGCATGGCAACATAGGCCGCGTGCGCTGTATGGATTGCAGCGACGAAACCCCGCGTGCCGCACTCCAGCAACGGCTCATTGCCGATAACCCCGGCTTCGTCGGACTGGCAGCGTTGCCGGTTGCTGACGGCGATGCACAACTCGAAGGCTACGACTTCAACGCGGTCAGCGTGCCGCATTGCGCGCGCTGCGGCGGAATGTTGAAGCCAGATGTGGTGTTCTTTGGCGAAGGCGTGCCGCGCACGCGCGTTGACGCCGCTGCACTCGCGCTCGATCAAGCCGATGCAATGCTCGTGCTCGGCTCTTCCTTGATGGTGTATTCGGGCTTTCGATTTTGCGAGTGGGCCACGCGTGCAGGCAAGCCCATCGCCGCGGTCAATCTCGGGCACACCCGGGCGGATGCGCTCCTGCAATTCAAGGTGGAGGCGCAATGCGGGCCGGTGTTGTCGGCACTGGCCGATGCGCTCGAAGGCAACCGCTAGTCAGTCGCCGGCTTCCTGCTCGCGGCGAATACGGGCTTCTTCTTCCAGCCGGATATCCTCGATTTCCTGCATCACGGCTTCCAGATCGACCGGGGTTGTATCGACTTCTACGTGGCCTGTGAGTTTTGTATCGACGGTGAGCAAACCCGCTTCATACAGCGCCCACATTTCCTTGCCGTAGCTCGCCTTCAACAATTCCGGCGCGAACTGGCCGAAGTACGTGGCGAGGTTATCCACGTCACGCTGCAGCATGGCGGCGGCTTCGTTGTTGCCGGCGGCATCCACGGCTTGCGGCAAGTCGATGATCACCGGCCCATCCGATGCAAGCAGGATGTTGTATTCCGACAAGTCGCCGTGAATCATGCCCGCGCACAACATGCGCACGACTTCGCGCAGCAGAGCGTCGTGCAATTCGAGTGCGCGATCATGGCTCATGTCGACATCGTTCAGACGCGGCGCGACGTCGCCTTGTGCGTCCACCACGAGTTCCATCAGCAGCACGCCGTCCGTGCAAATGTACGGCTGCGGCACGCGAACACCTGCATTCGCGAGGCGGAACAGCGCGTCGACCTCGGCGTTTTGCCACGCTTCTTCCTGCATCTGGCGGCCGTAGCGCGTGCCTTTTTCCATCGCGCGAGCTTGCCGGCTGTTCTTCACCGTGCGTCCCTCGCGATACGACGCGGCCTGACGAAAGCTGCGCTGTTTGGCGTCCTTATAGACCTTCGCGCAACGCGTTGAGTCGCCGCTTCGCACCACATAGACGGTCGCTTCCTTGCCGCTCATCAACTGGCCGATGACCTCGTCGATAAGTCCTTCTTCCAGCAATGGCAGCAGTCTTTTTGGCGTTTTCATGAGGCCGCCGCACAGGAAAGGACTTCGCAGGGAGCGCGAAGAGGGCGGGAGGCAAGGAGGCGGGAAATTGGAATCATGGCGGATTATAAAGGCAACGCGGAGAAGCACGGCGAGAACGGCGACGCGGCTACGTGGTGTGCTTTATCCGGAGCGCGATGAGCGTGGGAAATAAGGCGGTTTGCTTCGATCTTCTTCAGACGCTTCCCATAGATGAATCAGAAAAATTGGATTCGCGCTTCCGATACGCATTGGATTATCGAATGAGAACGCGAGGCTAAAGTTCTCGAAAAGCCGGCCGTTAATCAGTTAAGGATACGCGTGACCACGCATGGGGATTATTGGTTGCCGTCTCAGGTCAACTTGGTCCGGTTCAGCAAATAAAAGATGGTAAAGCAATTTATGGTGACGAGCACCGCAGGTTATGGCCTGGCGGGTCTACTAGCTCTTCAAAAAGGTTTCATTTTTGATTCGTCTTCAAATTGATTTCATATGATAAAAGCGCAGTTATTTGCCTGAAGAATCATTAGAAGCCGCAAAAACATTTATGAGCTCTGTTTATTAAATATGATGATTATATATTTACCGATTTATAATGAGACGTTACAACTTGTTACGCCTTTTTTACTGGTTCAAAACGTTTCGTCTATGTAACATCCGTTCAGACCTTCAAGGCGTTGTTGCGTGTCTATCGCGAATTTTCGTTTCAGCGATAAGCCATTTTTTCGGGTCTTTTCCTCGATTTACTCATCAGCCGGGTTCCTTTTCAGAGGCGCCTGGGGGCACCGCTGTGTCTGATTCTGCTTTATCGCTATGACCGGGCGATCATCGAAAATGAAAACGAACGCGATACTTAGCTATGCAATGTATTTACTCCTGCTTGCATTGGCCGCATGCGGTGGAGGTGGCGGCGGTGACGGTTCCAGCGGCACCGCCAGCGGCGGCGGCGCGGCGGCTGCGGCGAGCGGAAATAACTCAGGCGCGGCTTCGGGTACATCTGCAACGGCGTCCGGCAGTCCTTCCAGCAGCGCTTCGGGAACGAGTGGAACCACGGGTGTATCGGCAGGAGCGACGCCGGCTCCCGTGTCCCCTTCGGCTGTCACAAGCGCGACGATGCGCATGACGTGCGCGTCGCCTGTCACGAGCGCGGCGTTGCCGGGCAGCGGACTGGTTTCAGTCGATACCCCCAGTGCCGACGGCACACGTTTGTTTGCATCGGGCTCGGCTTTCCACCTGGCGATATCGGCTAATCCGCCCGCCGCCGACACACTGGCATGGACCGTAAGCGACGCGCTCGGCAAGACCGTTGCGAGCGGCAGTTTCGCGGCGCCGCCGGGCGGCAGTATGACGACGCTCGATTGCACATCGACGGTAGCGGGTTATTTCGCGGTATCGGCGACGCTTGCGAAAGCGGGTGGAAGCGTCCCGACCGCGGGTACGCGCCCGACCGGCTTCGCGACCTTCGGCGTGTTGCCCGACGTCACCGCCATACTCCCCGCTCCCACCTATGCGCATCAGGAACAGCATCGTTTTGGCATGCAGGGGTTCAACGGCTGGACTGCGATGCTCGATGCGCTTGGAATCAGATCCACGATCGATGACCGCCAGCTATCCAGCACGGAGCCGAACGGCCCCAACAGTTTCGCCGCCACGGCCGTGACCGCGGATACCGGCTACGCAAGCAGTCAGATCATGCGGCTCGTGCGTCTCGACGGGATTCCTGGATGGGACAGCCCGACCGGTGCATTCAACGACAGCTCGTACTTACCGAACGACCAGCCGGGTTATCAGACGTACATGAGCCAGGTTGGTTCGGAAACCGAACTAATGCGGAAGAAGTACTTCCCGTCGATGTCGAACAACTACTATCAGGTCACCTGGGAGCCGGACCAGACGTGGCTGGGATCGGATGCCGATTTCGTGGCGCTGTACAAGCTCGCCTACTTGGGTCTTCATGCAACGGACCCTAACGCCGTCGTGATGGGGCCAACGGGAGCGTTTCCGTCGCTGACGACCAAGCGTCTGAAAAAGATGGCGCGGCTTGGGTTTGCGCAATACCTCGATGGCATTGCAACGCATGGATATTACGATGCCGGCACATCGCCGTCGCATCCGCCGGAGCGCCAGGCAACCGATCCAAACTTGGCCAATGCTGCGAACGCGTTGACGAACGAGATGCGCAATTTGCGGCAGGAGATGCAGGCGGATTACAAGCCGGGCATGAAGTTGTTCGTAACGGAAACGGGCATCAGTTATGACCTGGGGACATCGTACGGACCCGACTACCCGACATCCAACGTGCTGTTTGCGCAGGGTGCGATCGTTGCGCGCACGCACATCATTTTGCTTGGTGAGGGTGCGGACCAGACCTACGTGTTCTATGGCGCGGATTACCCGGGCGAAACCGGTTATGGCACCTTCTTCGATTTATCGAACGCGCAGGGATCGTTTGGCGCGAGCCACGTCAGCCCGAAGCCGGCCGCGCTGGCGGTTGCCACGATGACGCGCGTGCTCGACGGCACGACCACGCTCGGACCCGTCAACGGCGTTCCGTCGGGCGTCTACGCCTACGCGTTCGAGCAGCGCGGAACCGGCAACGCGGTTACCGCCTTGTGGACGCACAACAATGCGGTGTGGAGTGCGAGCGGCGGTTTCAGCCAGACATACAGTGTGGCTTACACGCTTGCTGTGGATGCCCCGGGAACGAGCGGCACTGTTCAGGTTCTGGACTGGATGGGCAATGCATCGAGCGTTGCGTACAGCAACGGCGTGGTGTCACTCAATCTGACTGAAGCGCCGTTGTACGTGGTATCGAAGAACACTGATGTAGCGAAGGCAAACTCAACACGACCAGCGGGTTATGCCGGCATGTAAAGACAAAAGAAAAAAAAGAAACATCAAATGCCAGGAGCGTTTGAACTAGCCCGAGAGCACTGGTGGCGAAGCGTGTGGATGTAGGGGTACGGAGGGGTAGGGTTAAGAATTAGCGGTTGGGAGGCGTTTTCTTTGCTTCGTTTCTTTGTCGCCGTTGGACAAAGAAATGAAGTCCCGCCACGGACAGTGGCTAACAGTGATCAAGAGAACATCTAGAACGAAACCCGCGAAGACATAAGCAGCAGGAACCCAACACCAACCCCGCACCACCCCAACCCCAAGCCCGAAAACGCCAAACGACCAGCCCGTCCGGCGCCTTCGGGCATCAAAGGCCTCAACCTCCCAGTGCAGGATCCGTCATACTGCTCTTACCCGTCTCCACATGCCCGGCGAAACGCCGCACGAACGAGCTATCCGTATCGATGGTAATCGTGAAGTCATACCACCCGAACGAGTCACGCAAGTCCAGATACACCGTCTCCGTCCCGCCGCCGCGAATTGGCTGCTTGATCTTGGCGCCGGATTCATAAGCGCTAACAATCTTGAAGTTGCACTTCCCGGTCCCAAGATTCTTCAGGCGCAACTGAAGATTGCCATTAGCGACATCGTAGCCTTCGACCACTTCCGCAATCGCCTGATTGTCGCTCCACCAATGCTGCTCGACGGCCTTCCCGGCAAAGCGCCGGAGGAAACCGTTGGGTCCGTGAATCACGTAGTCGTATGCGTTGGAAGCGCCTAAAGGCAGCTCGTCACGCAAACGATCCCCGGCGCCAACCGTATAGCAGCTCGGCGCTGTCGTGCTGTTCGCGGTAAAGACAAGGAACGTCGCGCCCACACTACCCGTGTTGATGAAATCGAACGTGACGCCGTTGGTCGTGCCTGCATGTGCGTGAACGAACAACTCATAAGGCAACGCGCGCGCCTGGCGAACACCGGGTTCCTGCTTCGGAACTGCCTGAATAGCCGGCGGAATGGGAACATAGTCGGGATGACGAACTTTCTGCACAGGTGCATAGCTGCTCGTATCCGGCAACGTCGGAACCGCTGCGTTCGGATTCTTGAAGTTGAACGCGGACGTCAAATCGCCGCAAATCGCGCGGCGCCACGGCGTGATATTCGACTCGGTGACGTTCGGGCGCGAACCAAAACGCTTTTCGATGAATTGAATCACCGACGTATGATCGAAAACTTCCGAGCACACAAACCCGCCTTTCGACCACGGGGAAACGACCAGCATCGGCACGCGTGTTCCAAGGCCGTATGCGCCGCTTTGATAGGTCGAGTTGCCCGGGAAAATCTCGTTGACAGTGCTGACCGTAGACTTGCCGTTAGCCTTGGACGTCGGCGGGAACGGCGGCACGACGTGATCGAAGAAACCATCGTTCTCGTCGTAGTTGATGAGCAGAACCGTCTTGCTCCAGACTTCCGGATTCGAGGTCAGGATCTGCAGCACCTGGTCGACATACCACGCGCCATAGTTCGCCGGCCAGTTCGGATGTTCCGAGAACGCTTCCGGCGCGACGATCCACGAGACCTGCGGCAACGCGTTGTTCTGAACGTCGCGCTTGAGGATATCGAAGTAACCGTCGCCTGCTTGCGCGTTCGTGCCGGTACGCGCCTTCTGATACAGCGCGCTACCTGGCTGCGCATTGCGATACTGATTCAGGTAAAGCAGCGCGTTGTCGCCATAGTTGCCAATGTACGGATCGTTGGTCCAGCCCCACGATCCGTTGGCGTCGAGTCCCGTGCCCGCGTCCTGATAGATCTTCCACGAGATATTCGCTTTCTCCAGCACTTCCGGATACGACCCCCAGCTATAGCCCACCTCCGCGTTGTCGATGACAGGACCGCCGCCGTTGCCGTCGTTGCCAACCCAGCCGGTCCACATGTAATAGCGGTTCGGATCCGTCGATGAATTGATCGAACAGTGGTACGCATCGCAGATCGTGAAGGCGTCGGCGAGCTGGTAGTGAAACGGAATGTCTTCGCGCGTGAGGTACGCCATGGTCGTCGTGCCTTTGTACGGCACCCACTGGTCGTATCGGCCGTCGTCATAGGCGCCTTTGCCGGACTTCCAGTCATGCGGCAAATCCTGGATGAACTGGTTGCCGAGATCGGGCGCGCTGGGACGGAACGGCAGCACCTCGCCCAGTCCCGCAGCCAGCGGCTGATTGAAAACCGGCTTGCCGTTGGGCAGCGTGACCGCGCGCGTATCGCCGAAACCGCGAACGCCTTGCAGTGTGCCGAAGTAATGATCGAACGAACGGTTTTCCTGCATCAGCACGACAATATGCTCGACGTCCTGAATGCTGCCGTGCACGTTGTTGGCGGGGATGGCAAGTGCGTTGCGAATGCCTGCGGGCACGACGCCCATTGCAGTTGCAGAACCGGCGGCCTGTACGGCAGCCTTGAGAAAGTCACGTCGGCTTTTTAAGGTCATGGGTTTTTGTCAGTCGGGGTGGGGGATGAGAGTTTGCGGGTCGTACATCGATATCACTCCGCCTCGTGAATCACGGGAGGCAGCAGGGGATCGGACGCAGGCGAGGCGGGTGATTCTTTCGGTGGGGCGAGGCGCGCTACAGCCGTGGATGGCTGCGTCTGCTGCATTGCCCAATTCTGGATATCCGACGAACTAGCCGGGAGTGGTGCGGAAATATCGGCTTGCGGTAACGAAGGCGAAACGGACGAGGAAGGTGCATCGTGATCGCCGCAGGCGGCGAGCATCGAACAAAAAAGCATCGCGCAAAGCATCCAGGCGATGGTGACGGATCTGTTGAACACAAGCGTCCTCTTGACGATAGACAGACGTTGTCACGCGCGAACGCACGACGCCAAATGAACTAGCGAGAGGATAGAAATTACACGTGTAGGAATTATTAAATAAAGGAAATTACTTGCTAAGCGTAATACTTAAGTAATAAAGGTGTTTGATGAAAGTAGGCTTCGTATTGCTTGAAACGTAAGCTCCCGGGAACGGCGATTGCACGAAACGTTCTTTAGCTGGCTAGTTAAGTTCATATAAATCCCCTGGAGTCCCACATGTCTACACCGCTAAGCATTCGCCCTTTGCCGTTCGATTCCACCTTCGAGCAAATCCCTGCCGACGAAGCCGAGACCACGCAAGACTTGGTCGCTACATTGCGAGGCATTCTCGAAACCACGTCGGCTGATTACGGTCACGCGGTACGTAGCGTTCACGCGAAAAGTCACGGCTTGCTGCAGGGCGAATTGATCGTGCCGGAAGGTTTGCCGCTTGAACTCGCGCAAGGCGCATTTGCCAAGGCGGGCAGCCTCCCGGTCGTCATGCGCTTCTCGACGAACCCTGGCGATATCCTCGATGACAAGGTCTCCACGCCACGTGGACTCGCGTTGAAGATTATCGGCGTGGAAGGGGAACGATTGCCCGGCGCCGAAGGACAAGTGACGCAAGACTTCGTGATGCAAAACGCGTTGGCTTTCACCGCCGCAACGCCAAAGGCATTTCTCACCACGCTCAAGGCGCTCGCCAAAACGACGGACAAGGCGCCAGGCATGAAGCAGGCGTTATCCGCTGTGTTGCGGGGGACCGAAGCGGCAGTCGAAGCCTTAGGCGGCGAGAGCGGCACGCTGAAGAGCCTGGGCGGTCATCCGAAAACCAATCTGCTCGGCGAGACGTATTCCACCGTGGTGCCCGTTTTGTATGGCTCGTACTACGGGAAGATCGCGATCGTGCCGGTATCGCCGGAACTCGCTGCGCTTAAAGATGCGCCCGTCGATCTCGATGACAAACCCAATGGCTTGCGCGAAGCGGTAAACGACTTCTTCGCGACCACGGGCGGCGAGTGGGAAGTCCGGGTGCAGCTCGCGACCGATATCGAGAAGATGCCGGTTGAGGATGCATCTAAACAATGGCCCGAGGACGAAAGCCCGTTCGTGACAGTGGCGCGCATTCGCGTGGCGGCGCAGCCCGCGTGGACCGACGCTCGCTCCGCGGCAGTGGATGATGGCCTTGCGTTCAGCCCGTGGCATGGTCTTAGCGCGCATCGGCCAATTGGAGGCGTGCAGCGCTCGCGCAAGCCGGCTTACGAAATGTCGTCGGGCTTTCGCGGCCAGTTCAATGGCTGCCCGATGCACGAGCCGAAGTCGCTCGATCGCTTGCCCGACTGATCATTGATTTGATTTTATGGAGCGCCCGGTTCGCATGTTGTGAACCGGGCGTTTTTCATTTGGCGCGCTCGCAGAAACTGATGCGGTTACCGAACGGATCGGATACCGCTAGCACACGTCCCCAAGGCATGGTCTCGACGCCCGCCCGCGCGTGCCGATAATTCTTTTGCGTGAGTTCGGCATGCAGTTCATCTATGTTTTCGACAGGAACGAACAGCGCCGATCCGGGCGTGGCATCGCCGAAATGTTCGCTCAGATGCAGCGTCGTTGCATCTCGCGAAACCTGGGCGTAGAGCGGAGCGTCTTCTGCAAACCGGTGCTCCCATTCCCACCTGAAACCAAGAAAATCGACGTAGAACTCCCTGGCTTTATCGACTGAAAAGATGCGGAAGATCGGGATGGCGGCCGAGAGTTTCAAAGCATTCTCCAACGCGTTTCGGAAACGATAAATCATGCCGCAGACCGACGCGCTTGGCCATCGGTTGGAGCCGTGGCTCGTGTGCAAATCGATGCCATTTTGCCTCGGTATTCAGATATGAAGAATTCGTTAAAGCTTCTCCCTTACATGCCGTAAAGGCGTTGTCGGCGGTAGCTTGCAAGCGCCGCTGCGAGTTCGCACCGGGGGCCGCAAATAAGGCCGAACGCGGACTGACCATAAAACAATATCGCGGTCCGGCCACTTTGATACGTGCTTTCGCAGCGCGTGTTCGCGGCCACGCAGAGAGCACGGAGAAGATGATGGCAACCGATACGGCGCAGCAAGTCTTGCATCTCGGCGACTATGCAAGGCGGCTCGGCACCGCACGCGACCGGAGCTACGCATTGGCACGCGAGGTAGAGCGCTCGCGAGGCATCCTCGATCTCATGGCGCATGATCCGGCATTCGACCCGGCGCTGTGCGAGTGCGCAACGCAGGCGCTCGAGTTGTTGTGCGAAAACCTGGTGCGTTTATGCGCGCTGACCGACGAAGCGTCGGCAAATGCGGAAGCGCTCGCGAGTTTGCCGCTCAAATATTTTTCGAGCGAAAGCGGCACTGCTGGCGAGCTGGACGCGGCGGTTGCCTCGCTTGCCGAGGCGACATCGACGGCTGAGGAAGAACTCGTCGATCTCGCGCAGGTGGTATCGGAGGCTTGCGAGGCCGTCGATGAAATGCGTCGACCGGAACAAATCGGGTAAACCCTGGAGCACGGATTTTTGACGCGATAGTATTCGGGTATACGCGAAGCGTGCAACGTTTCGTACGCGTTCTTTGGCAAGACGTTCACTCGGTGATCCCGGCTGAATTTTTTGCCCGACGCAAACAGGAGGGTTCGCCGCATTTCTTCTGATCGATATGCAGTGAACTCGTCGTATCGGAAGCGGCCACAAGCCGTAGCCGGCACTTGCCCCGGGTATTACACATGTCCATTGCCACCATCGCGCAGATTTTTCATCGCGCGCAACGTCATCGGCCTGCCGCCCGCGCGGCCCATGCGTTCAATACACCCGTTCCGTCGTCCCGCTTGCTGTCTCTGCTTCTCGGATCCGATCCCGGCTTGTTGCGTTTTCATACCGCGTTACGAAGCGCGCTTGCGTGCTTGCTGACCGGGATCGTGACGATTAGCTGGACCGTAGCCACGCATCAACCGCCGACACTCGCCGCATTTGCGTTATTGCTCGCGATGATCGCGCCGCTGTTTCTTCGCGATGCAGGATGGCGCGGCTGGTTGAAATCTCTCGCTGCAATCTACGGCGCCGGCTGTGTGAGTTTCGTAGTCGCAAGTGCGCTTGCTGCGTGGCCGCTCGCCGCCGATGCCGCGTTTCTCGCGGTGCTCTTCACAGGCATGCTGGTGCAGGCATGTGGACCGCGTGCGCTCGGCAGTGCAATGACCGCTGTGGTCGCGTTTTACCTCGGGCTGTATCTGCATCCGGGTTTTTCCCATGTGTGCACGACGCTGGGTTTATCGATGGCAGGCGTTGGCATTGTGGTGTTCACTGGACGCGTACTTGTGCCCACCCGAGCGCGCGCTACGTTGGAACGCGCGCTCAGTACCGTTGCGCAGCGCGCCGCGCTTGTACTCGCCGATCGTCGCGCGGACGAAGCGCAAGCGATCGCACATTTATCGTCGCTGAACGAAGCGGCGCTGGCGGTTGAAGAGCAACTCGATCTGCTCGACTTCTCTGGCGCGCCGCGACTACGCGCGAGATTGATCGATGTGGAAGTCGCCGCGTCCATGCATGCAGGCGAACGTGCGGAAGGCGCGCTCACCGATCAAACCGGCGAGCGCTTGCGGATCGCCTTGAGACGTCTCGCACGCGCGGGCCGCGATGCAGGGAGCGCGGCCAAACGCGCCAACGCAGCCAGGACGTCCGTGGTTTCCTGGCGCGGGCTTCTTTCCTGGCTGCCTGCAAGCAGGGCAACGACAGCCGCGCTGATCGCCATGATGATCGGGCATTCGGTATCGCCGGAACGCTGGTTTTGGGCAGTCATTACCACGTTCGTGGTGTTCCTCGGTACACGTTCACGCGGCGACACGATCCGCAAGACGGGCGAACGTGTCCTCGGCACATTGGCCGGTGTTGCAGTCGGCGCAATGCTCGTGGCAACGCTTCACGGCATGCCGGTCTTGATCGTCATCGCGATGATCGTATGCGTTTCTGGATGGGCCTATTTCATCCTGACTTCTTACGCGCAAGGTGTATTTTTTATCACCGTGCTCGTCGGGCTTATCTACGGCGAACTGGGCTTCGCGATTGGACCGCTCGTCGAGATGCGTGTGGAAGAGGTGTTCGTGGGCTGCGTGGTGTCGGTCGCGGTCGCTGTGTTGATGATGCCGCTGCGCACATCGCATCACATTGAAACCAAAGTGCAAGGCGTGCTCGCCGCACTCGACGAGATCAGGCGCCTGAGCGAGACATCATTCGATGCGCACGCAAGCATTGCATCCATGCGTATGCTCGACCGTCGCTGGCACGAGTTGCAGGTTGCGCTAAGGCCCTTACGCACGCAGCGTGTGTTTGCGTGGAATACGCAAATGGAGCTCGCTATTGGACCGCTCTTTGCGTGCGTGCAGACAGCAAGGGAACTGACTGGAATGACGGCGCGCGGGGCCAATCAAACCCATGCCTTCAGTGAAGCTCGCGTCCGTCTGACAGGTGCAATATCATTGTTCGCGTTGCGCTCGGGGCGTGCCGTGGCGTCTTCGATGAATCATGAGAGTGGAGCGCGTGCGGTTTCAGTCGTGTGAGCTGCCGCAGCCGCACCGCGTCAACTCACCGCCGCTGCAATTTGCTTTCTCATCGATTCATCCGGATAACTACCGAATCCCGCGCGCACGTTGTCGCGCATGTATTCGGGCCGGCCGGTTCCGGGAATGACGCATGTCACCGCTGGATGCGACAGCACGAATTTGAGCAACAGCTGCGCCCAGGTCGTGCATCCAATGTCCTTGCTCCATTCGGGCACGGGTTTGTCTTTCAGCCGGCCAAGCAAACCGCCGCCACCAAAAGGCTGGTTCACGATCACGCCAATGCCTCGTTCCTTCGCCAAAGGCAACAAGGTCTCTTCGGCGACGCGGTCATCGGCGGCGTAGTTGATCTGCACGAAATCGATTTTCTCCGAACGCATGACGGCTTCCACTTCGCCAAATGCGCTCGACGTGTAATGCGTCACGCCGATATACCGGATCCGTCCACGCGCTTTCCAGTCACGCAAGGTGGCGAGCTGCGTCTGCCAGTCCAGCAGATTGTGGATCTGCATCAGGTCGATGCGCGGCTGTTGCCAGAGGCGCAGCGAGTTCTCCATCTGCGCAATGCCGGCATCGCGTCCACTCGTCCAGACCTTGGTTGCCACGAACGCGCGCTTGTGCGCGTTCATGCGCGTCAGCACCGAACCGGCGACCGCTTCCGACGATCCATACATCGGCGATGAATCGATGACCGAGCCGCCGTTATCGAAGAGAATTTGCAGCACGTCGGCGAGCCGTGCCTGAGCGGCGGCGTCGTTGCCAACGTCGAAGGTTCGCCATGTGCCGCAGCCGACCACGGGCAGCATTTCTCCCGTCGATGGAATCGCGCGTTTGTTCATGGAAGGTGCCTGCGCGAAGGCCTCGCGGGCCGCGAAGGGCAGCAATGCGCCGCTCGCGGCGAGCAACAATAACTGTCGGCGCAGGGCATCGACTTGCATGCGCTCAGGGCTCCTGCGCCAGCACCTGCAAACGGGGCAGGAGCGTGGTGAGCAAGAGGTCTTCCAGCGGCATTGGGCGCGCGAAGTAATAACCCTGCGCCTGGGCCGCGCCCATTTCACACAGCACGGCAAGCGTCGCGGCATCTTCCACGCCTTCGGCCACCACCGTTAGGTCGAGCGATTCCGCCATGCGCACGATGGCCCGCACTATCGCGCGGCTGCGCGGGCTCGTGGTCAGTTCGAAGATAAACGAGCGGTCGATCTTCAAGCCGCTGAACCGGTATTGATGCACATAACTCAGCGATGAAAAACCCGCGCCGAAGTCATCGAGCACGACCGACATGCCGTGATCGGCCAGACGCTGCATCGTCCGCCTTGCAAGGTCAGGTTCGGCGACGAGCGCGCCTTCCGTGAGTTCCAGGCAGATGCGCGAGGGCGAGACGGCGTAGCGCGAGAGCAGGGCGAGGACATCGTCGGCAAATTCGGCGCGCGTCATGCTGTAGCTCGAACAGTTCACATGGACCGGCGGCCAGTCCGCATGTTCGGGTTGCGCGAGAATGATCGCCACGCGCGTGAGCATGTACAAATCGAGCCGCCCGATCAGGCGCAGCCCTTCGACGGCCGGCAGGAACTCGCCGGGCGGGATCACGCTGCCGTCGGGCTGACGCCATCGAATCAATGCTTCGAGCGCGACCAGTTGCCCCGAGTTTGCGCAGACGATAGGCTGGAAATACGGCACGAGTTCGTCGTCGCGCTTGAGTGCATTGCGCAGCGCCCCTTCGCGTTCGACCTGGTCCGATACCTCGCGCCGAAGCTCATGGTTGAACACCACGAAGCTGTCACGTCCGCCATTTTTTACGCGATACATGGCGGTATCGGCGTCGCGAAGAAGGTCGGCCGGTTCCTTATGAAATTGCTCGTCGGGACTCACAATGCCAATGCTGCACGATGAAAACACCCGGTGTTCATCGATATGAAACGGCAGGTCGAACGCGGCCAAAATCCTTTCGGCAATGTCCACGGCGGTTTCAAGCGACGCACCCGGCGACAGCACCGCGAACTCATCGCCCCCCAGACGTGCAAGCAGGTCGGTGTCCCGCAAACAGCCGCGCAGACGACTCGCCGCCTGCACCAGCAGCATGTCGCCGAAATGATGGCCGAGGCTGTCGTTCACGACCTTGAAGCGGTCCAGGTCGATGAACATTACCGCCAGTTGTTCGCCGTCGCGATGATGATCGCGCCACGCTTGCTGCAGCCGTTGCAGCATGTGGCTGCGGTTCGGGAGGCCGGTCAGCGCATCGTGCGAATTCTCGTGTTGCAGGCGCGCGTTTGCGTCGTCGAGTTCGCGCGTGCGATTCTGCACGCGTTGCTCGAGTTCGAGGTTCGCCGCGTGCAAGGCCTCGGCGGCGCTGCGCCGTGACAGCGCGGTATCGATATGACGCGATACGAAGGTCAGCAATTCCTGATCGCGCTTCGAGTAACGCACGCGCGACGAATAGCTTTGCACGGCGAGCACGCCACGCACTTCGTCGCCGTCGAACAACGGAATGCCGAGCCACGAACGCATCTTGATGCTTTCGCTCGCGCCTTCTATCTCGCCCGTTTCCACCAGCCGCGTCGCTTCCGCGAGATCGACCAGGCACGGACGGCGTTCGCGAATCACGTACTCGGTGAGGCCGCGCCGGCCGCGTCGCGGAACCGGGGACGCGTTCACGAGTTCATCGACGTAATAGGGGAACGACACGTTCTCCGAAGCAATATCGACGAGCGCCACGTAGAAATTTCGCGCGTACAGCAACTCGCCGACAATGCCGTGCAGGCTGCGGAAAAACTCCACCATGTCGCCGTGCCGGCTCGACAATTCGGCGATCTGGAACAGCGCGCCTTGCAAATGCTCGGCGCGTTTTCGTTCTGCGATTTCAAGCCGCAGCGCGCGATTCACTTCCGACAATTCGGCGGTCCGGCGCGACACCGTTTCCTCCAGATCCGCCCGATGCAAGATGCGGTCGAGCGCCATTGCCACGTGCCGCGCGACGACCAAAAATAGCGCGCGATCCTCGACGCTATACACCCGCGCGACGTCGTAGACCTGCATTGCAATCATGCCGAACACTTCGTCGGACGCGTTTTTCAGCGGCGCGCCCATCCAGAATTCCGGGCGGTCGCCAACGCAAAAGAAACGGCCTTCGGCTTCCGCGGCGGCGATTCCGGTGGCATCGATCAATAGCGGCTGTCCAGTCGTCAGCACCTGACCTGTCAGCGACAGGCACGATAAATCCAGCGTGTCGTAAGCGGCCGGATCGAGCGCGCACGTGTCGATCACATCCACATAATAGGGATAGGTTATTTCGTTGTTCGACGGATCGTAGAGCGCGAGATAGAAGTTTTCCGCGTCGATCAGCGTGGCAAGTTGCCGATGCACGCCGAGCAGGAAGTCGAAACGATCGCGCACGGAACTCGCGAGATAAGCGATCTCGTAGAGCACGCGCTGCGTGGTTTGCGCACGCGCGAGGGCATCGGTTTGCAACGCTTCGCCGAGGCTTCGGGCGAGGTCGGCAAGCGTGCGGTTCGCCGCTTCGGCCGCGGGCGCGAGCAACCATCCGAGAATGTTTTCGCCGCTGCCGGTCGGCCAGAGACACAGCCGATGCGTCGTGCAATAAGCATGGAATTCATCGACGGAGAGGACGGCGGGCCAGGTATCGTCGAGCGAACCCTGCGCCGCGAGATGCAGTCCCGCGCCGGGCTGATACCACGCCCAGCAGGCGGTATCGGCGAGGGTGGCGGCATTGCGCAACAGCGAATCGATGCAGGTATCCGCATCCGCGCGCCAGGGCGCATCGGACGCCGGACGTGCGAAAGCCGCGACAGACTCATCGTGACTTTGATCCGCCACGTGCGTGGCCGGGTTTCCGGAATAGACGTTCATCGGCGCTCCGAGCCGACGGCGAATGCGGCTCTTGACTCACTTTTGTTCGATGTCGGCGTTCACAACAGGCGCGGCGGGTGTCTCTCACAGCCCTTTTATTGGCCAGCCCTATTTGTAATAACGGCAAATGCGGCTTCCGGCTTGAGGGATTCCATTCGGAATCGTCGCCGGATTATTATTCGCGTGGCGATCCGGCGATCCGGCGATCCGGCGATCCGGCGATCCGGCGATCCGGCGATCCGGAGTACCGGCGCTCCGGCGATCCGGCGATCCGGAGTACCGGCGATCCGGCTAGCGTAGAAAGCCGCATTATGCGACGTGCAAAAGGAGTTGGATACGGCTCTGATTTATTCCGCTTATGCGCGAGCCGTGCGCAGGCCGGCCAGCAAAGAGCGCCGCTCGACCGCAACGGAAACGCCCAGCAGCACGATGCCACCGCAAGCGAGGACGGCGCCCGTCCAGCCAGTCGCTTCGAGGCCGTAACCGAGCGCGACCACCACGCCGCCGGCCCACGCGCCCAGTGCGTTCGCAATGTTGAAGGCCGAATGGTTGAGCGCTGCCGCCACGGTCTGCGCGTCGCCGGCTACGTCCATCAGGCGCGTCTGCACGGCGGGGACGACTGCAATGCCGAGTCCCATCGCGAAGAGATTGAGCGTCGCGGTCCATTCGTTAGCCGATGAATACGCAAACGCCGCCAGCGCCGCCGCGTTCCAGATCAGCATGCCGAAGATGGTCCAGAGGCGGGATTTATCGGCGAGAACACCGCCAAACAGGCTGCCCGCCGTCATGCCGACACCGAGCGCGCCGAGCAGCAACGGCACTCGCCATGGCGCGACGTGGGTCACGTTCAGCAGCGTAGGCGTGATGTAGGTGTAGACCGCGAACAGACCGCCGAAACCGACCGCGATCACCGAAAGCGTCAGCCAGACCTGCGCGCGGCGGAACACGCCGAGTTCGCGCCGGGGCGTGGCGCCGCCCGCGTGAATGGGCGGCAGGAAAATGCGCACGCCGATCATCGTGAGGATGCCGAGCGTGCCGACGAGCAGGAAATCCGCGCGCCAGCCGAGCCATTGTCCGAGCCACGTTGCGAGCGGCACGCCGAAAATATTCGCGATGGTCAAACCCAGCATCACGCGTCCGACCGCCCGCGCACGCCGGTCGGGCGGCACCAGCGACGCCGCCGTCAACGCGGCCACGCCGAAATACGCACCGTGCGGCACGCCTGAGATAAAGCGCGCGATCAGCAGCAGCGTGTAATTGGGTGCGAGCGCGCTCAGCAGGTTGCCGAACGCGAACATCAGCATCAAACCGATCAGCATGGCGCGGCGCGGGATCTTCGCAAAGAAGATGGTGATCAGCGGCGCGCCGATCACGACCCCGAGCGCGTAGGCGCTGATGATATGGCCCATGGTGGGCAGCGACGTGTCCAGACCGTGCGCGATGATCGGCAGGATGGTCATGGAAGCGAATTCGCCTGTGCCGATCGCCAGTCCGCCTACGGCAAGCGCGACCTCGGCCGGGCCGGCGCCATAAGGAGCGACGACGCGCCCGAGAGGATCGTTGGGGATATCGATAATGGACATAAGGCGGGAAATGTGGATATGCCGTGCGCAATGCAGCATTATCCCGAAAATTTCCGCCTTTGACATGGCGCAAGGCCCAAAATATTTAGCCCGAGCGATTTGCTGCGCCGCCGCGTTGCGTCACGACTGCGTCCCTATATCCGCTTCTTGGTTCGAGGCCGAAAATCGTTCGCGATACGCTTGCGGCGAAACGCCTGTCGCGCGCAAAAAACTTCGCCGCATGGTTTCCTCCGATCCAAACCCGCAGCGTGCCGCCACGCGCTTGATGGGAAACGCGGTGTCGCCGAGCAGCCGCCTTGCCGCTTCCAGCCGCAACCGGTCGATTGCACGCGCGGGCGTGATGCCGGTTTGCGCCCGATAGTGCCGCACGAAGCTGCGCTCGCTCATGCCGGCGCGTTCGGCGAGCATCGCGATCGATAAATCCGCGGCCATGTTTTCGGCAATCCACGCGTGCAAATCCGCAAAACGATCGCCTGCTTTTTGCAGCGATAACGTCGCGCTGAATTGCGCCTGGCCGCCGGGACGTTTCAGGAAAACCACGAGTTCGCGGGCGACATCGAGTGCGAGCGCGCGGCCGAGATCGTCTTCCACGAGCGCAAGCGCGAGGTCGATACCGGCCGTTACGCCCGCCGAAGTCCATACCGCGCCGTCGCGGATGAAAATGGGCGCGGGGTCTACGCGCACATCCGGGAAGCGGTCGCCGAGCAGATCGCAATGCGCCCAGTGCGTGACGGCGCGGCGTTTGTCGAGCAGACCAGCGGCGGCGAGCAGAAATGCGCCCGTACATACCGATGCCACCCGTCGTGCTCGCGGCGCGCGTTCCCTGACCCACGCGACCTGCGCTGCGTCCTTCGAGGCCGCGTGCACGCCTCTGCCGCCCGCGATGATCAACGTATCCGTGATTTCGCGCTCCGTCGGCAAGGGATGCGCGAACAATCCGAGGCCGGCGGTGCTTTGGACCTCGCCGGAGATCGCCGCGAAGACCCGTGGCTCGTAAGGCGCGTCGAGCCCCGCCGCGATCGACAGTTCGTTCGCCGATGCAAAAACCTGCAGCGGACCGGAGACGTCGAGCAACTGGACATCGGGGAAAGCAAAAATATGAATACGGCGAGGCGCGTGGATCATGTTCGGACTTGCTTTGATCGAAAATAAAATATTGGCGTGAAACGAGGGTCAATCGACAATCTCGCCAAAGACTAACGGCGTATCTTCAAGTCGTCCAGTTCCAGTTATCTACCTTCCGTGAGGCGATTTATCAATGACTCTGCATATTGGTTTCCTCGTTTTCCCCGGCGTCCAGCAACTCGATCTGACCGGTCCCCACGACGTCTTCGCGTCCGTCGCCGGCGCAAAGGTCTATCTCGTCAACAGCACGCTCGAACCCGTCAAGTCGAGTAGCGGTTTGTCGCTGACACCGTCCATCACCTATGACGACTGCCCGCAGCTCGACGTGCTGTGCGTTCCGGGCGGCATCGGCGTGGGTGAATTGATGGAGGACGAACTTGCGCTGAGTTTCATCAAGAAGCAGGCGGCGAGCGCACGCTTCGTGACGTCGGTTTGCACGGGCGCGCTGGTGCTCGGTGCAGCAGGTCTGCTACGCGGCCGTCGCGCGACGACGCATTGGGCGGCTCATCATCTGCTGGATCAGTTCGGCGCAATTCCCGTCAAAGCGCGCGTGGTGCAGGACGGCAACCTCATGACCGGAGGAGGCGTGACGGCGGGCATCGATTTTGCGCTGACGCTGCTGACTGATTTGATTGGCGAAACCGAGGCGCAAGCCATCCAGCTTCAACTAGAATATGCGCCCGCGCCGCCCTTCGATTCAGGCACGCCCGATACCGCGCCAAAGGCCGTAACCGACCTCGTGTGGAATCGTAGCGAAGCAGGGCGTGCGGTTCGCACGGAGATAGTCAAACGCGCCGCCGCACGATTGAATCCATGACGAGCTCGCCAGTCGGCCGGGCATGCGCGATGCGTAACGGCATTTATCGATATAACAACAGCCCGGAGGTCAGCATGTCGAAATTTCACCTTGTACGCACCGTTTTTGTAGCCGCGACGATGGCATTCACATTCGCCCAGTCCGCTCAGGCGCAAACGGCGCAGCCGAATAATTCGCCGCCTACGCGGGCATCCGAGAAGGCCGATCTGAAGAACCTCGAAGCGCATGGCTATCGGCCTACGGCCAATGATCCCAACTATCCGAACGATATCCAGAATGCCGAAAAGGCGGCATACGGCTCCGGCGCAACGGGTGCGACAAGTCCGAATAAGGCTAAAACTCCTTCGACGCCGCAATAGCCTGCGCGAGATTTCCGCAGAGGAATGCGCGTCGGGGAACGGAAGTTGCAACGGCAGCGGTTCGCCGGGCGGCGCTGTGCTGCCCGCATTACCGTGGTCCCGCTGAATGCGAAGAAAAGCCCTCCTGTCCGCCATGTTGTGCGTCTGCATTACCGCCGGGGGCTGCTCCGCCATCGGTCCAAAACGGCTCAAGGCCGATCAGGTCGATTACGCGAGAGCGCTCGGTGAAGCCAAAAAGCGCGAGATACTCGCAGCGCTCGTCGGCATCCGATTCGCTGATTCGCCGGCGTTCCTGAGCGTAAGCCAGATCATCGCGGCTTATACCTTCGATGCCACCGCCGGTTCGACCTTCAGCGCCGGCGACACCACGCAGAACTTCGCCGCCGCGACCGGCAGCGTGTCCTACTCGAACCATCCCACGTTCACCTTCACGCCGACGACGGGCCAGGCCTTCGCGACGGCCTACATTCGTCCGCTCGCGCCTGGGCTGGTGCTCCCGCTCGCCGAGAGCGCGATTCCCATCGACCTGTTGTTGCGTATCACCGCGCAATCGATAGGCGGCTTGCAGAACGCGAACGCGATGGGCGGACCGAATGCAAATGGCAGCGTCGGTTTCTTCGAACTGATCCAAGCGTTCCGGCGGCTTCAACTTGCAGGCCAGTTGAACGTGGAAATGCGCGACGAGGACCACGCGAGCCGCGTGTACATCACGCTCGGCGCGACCACGAGCGGGGAGAATGCGGAGACATCGAAGGATCTGATGCTCGTGCGCCGGTTGCTGAAGTTGTCGCCGAAAACAAAAACGTACGAGGTGGTCTACGGACAATCCGCCTTGCGCGGCGAACGCATTCCAATGGTCACGCGTTCCGTGCTTGGCATTCTCACCGACCTCGGCGCGCAGGTCGATGTACCGGAAGATCTCGTGGCGCACGGGTCGACGAAACCGACCATCGGTTTGATCGGGGTGGAAACGCGGCCGACGATCGTGGTCCACGTCGGCGAGAAACCGCCGGAAGACGCGTATATCGATATTAAATACGGGCCGTCGCAATACTGGATCGACCGGCGGGATTTCGATTCGAAATACGCGTTCACCGTGGTGCAGATGCTGATGGCGCTTGCGGAGTCCAATCAGGACGCGAAGACGCCGATCGTGACGATTCCGGCGAATTAGCGTCTCCGTAGAACATCAATGTGCGTCGCCGCGGCCGGGTGGACGGATCGGTACGCCGCCGCCGAAGACACGTGTTTGCGACTCTTCCGGCTCGGGTGCTTTAACTGGCGGCGCGACGACAATCGGTTCGCGTGTTTCGGTGATAGGACGTGTTTCCCGTACGTCATGAATCACGTGCGATTCGTGCGTTGCGCGCACGGGTGGCGTGGCGAACAAATGCGGTGCGCTGGTGTTGTTCGATGGCGCTTGAGGCGCAATGTAGGCGCCCTGTTGCGGCGCGCTCGGCGTCGTGTTCACGGCACGTGGAACTGCAGAAACCGCGACCGCTTCGCGGATCGGCGCCGAATGCACGGGCGCGTGCGCTGCGTTGTTCGCGGCCTGGAGCGCGGCGGCATCGGCGGCTTTCTTCGCCTGCGCCGCCTTGAAATTGACTCGCTTGAGCAGAACGCGCGAATCGGGATAGCTGGTATCGATCGTTATCGCCTCTTTTGCGTAACGACGCGCGCAACGCCAGGACGAAGCGGCGTCGCAGGCGCGTGCGCGTTGCATGGCGGTATCGCGTGCGCTTTCACGTTGCGCCAGTTCTTCGCGAATTCGTTTGGCTTCGACATCGTTGGCAAGCGACGATGGAACCTCCGCGAGATTCTTGCGAGCGGCGCTCAGGTCGTTCGTAAGCAGCGCCAGGCGCGCGATGTACAGCGTCTCGCCGGGACTTCCGGCAGGCGGACGCTCGGCGGTCATGGCCGGCGAGATCGGCGCCATCGACATGCGCGGCAAGCCGTTTTCAGTCAGCGCGGAGGGCTCTGGAGCATGGCTCGCGATCGGGACATCGGCGGTAGCGGTCGGGTTGGGGACTGCTGCCGTAGTAGTCGTCACAACGGGCACGGGCGGCGCCATGACTGGCACTGATTGGGTCGCCACCGTGGTTTCGACGCGGGGCTTGGCTTGCTGGACGATTGCTGTCGGGGTGTTTGCCGTGTTCGTGTGTGCGGGAGGTGCAGCCTTCGCAACGGTCGCAGGTTTGCTTGCGATTGGCGCAGGGCTGGAAACATCGGGCGTCGCCTCGGCCTGAGCGGACGCTTCCGCCGGTGCCGGATGGATCGTCGATGCAGCCAGCGCCAACAGCGTGTTGTACGTGTTCGCGACTTTATCGTTGAATGCGCGGGCCTGCGTTTCCACCGATGCAAGCGCGTTGCTTGCCATGGCGGATGCAGACGCATAAGCCTCGGCGGCCTTTTCGGCGGTAGTGGGAGTCTCAGCCGATGCAACCGCTACAACCGGGGGCGCAACGGGCTTTGCAGCCACGACAACGGGCGGAGCGACGGCTGCGGGTTTATCGGCAGCGGCCTGCTTCACAACGTGCGGGACAAGAGGCTGGCTCGCCTGGTTTGACGTCACACTCACGGGCGGGGCTGTCTTCACAATCACTTGGGGCGCAGGCGCCACATCGCGCACGTTCGTGGAACTTGCAGCCGCAAGCACCGTCGCGCTGGCCGCAACGGCGACCTCTGCATTGTCCTCCGGCGCCATCGGAACAACCGGCGCAACCACCGCCCGGCGCATTGCGGGCTCCGGCAACGCCGCCAGCCGCTGCACGACCGGCGACCGCAACGCCGGTGCGTAAGCCAGCCCCAGCGCCATTGCCAGCATTCCGCCGCTTGCCAGATAAAACGCCACGCGTTTCAGCACGCGTTTTCTTTCACGCGCGATGTTCATCGCGGTATCGATTTCTTCCGGCACGCTCGGATACGGCACGAGCATGCGGCCAGGCATCAGCACCACGTTATTGCGGTAGTCGACCGTATTGGCTGCGCCCAGCACGCGTAATGCGCGCGACTGGTTCGTGCCGCAATGCGGACATTCGTCTTCGCCTTGAGTCAGCGCATTGCCGCAGCGATGGCACGCCGCGTACAGGACGGGCGCGCGAAAAGATAACAGGCTCATGCCGAAGCCCCCTGGGCAGATGTCTTGCCGGCTCCGTAACGATCAGGCGAGCCGGATTGTTCATATAAGAATAGTGCAATTAGTTCAGAAGTTAGTACCCGGGTATGTTTTCCAGGCCGCATTGATGCGCATCGGCGACACTTTCATGGGGCGGCATCACGGGCTATGTGGGCTAGCGCACATAGCGTGGCCGATAGTGATGCGCCACTGTCCGATAACAGCGAGTACTTCGGCATCCGAACCTTTATCTGCAAGAGCGCTGGAAGTGCCGATCCGTAAACGCACTGTCCGGGACACGAAAGACTTCCGTGTCCCGGACAGGTCCGGGCTGTGATACCCGCGAGCTTTAAAGCACCTTACTTGAACCGGTACGTCGCGCCGATCTGGAAGAAGCGGCCAACGTCCGTGTACAGCGACTGGTCGTAACCGGTCAGATCCGCACCCGAGGTCCATTCGGCATCGAACGGCGGTTTTTTATCGAACAGGTTGTTGATGCCTGCATAGATAGTCCAGTTCTTGAAGCCGCGATAGCTCGTGAACAGGTTGAACTGGCTATACGATGCCACCGACAAAGGCGTGTCTCCGTTGATATCCGCAATCGCGTTCGTGTACGGACCCGTGTACTGCCAGGTCAGCGTGGTGGTGAACTTGCGGTAATCCCAGGTCAGGTCCGTATTGCCTTTCCAGCGCGGATTCGATGCACCGAACGGCTGGTTCAACGCCAGGTTGTTGCCGGCGAAATCCGCCGTCGCCGCGCCCGGGCTGTGCAGCTTGAAGTGCCACACATAGGCCCAGTCGCCGGACAGCGTGAACGAACCCACTGGCGTTCCGACCGTCTTGCGCCAGTTGAAGTCGAAGCCGTCGGTATCGAGCGAACCCAGGTTGATGAACTGCGAGTTGATGTAGCGCAGCGTGCCGTCCGGGTTGCGAATCACCTGGGTCGGGTCGTTGGCTGCAAGCACCGCCACCGGATCCGGCGTGCCGATCACACCGTCGATGCGAACCTTGTAAAAGCCCGCGCCAACGTCGGTCGTTGCGTCCGGCGACAACTGGAAGCCGATGTTGTAGTTCTTCGTGTGCTCAGGCTGAAGGTTCGGGTTGCCGTTCGTGAACTCGGTCGTGAAGGCTTTGGTCGGGCCGCGCGGATCGTACGGGTCGGTCAGGTTCTGGTGACCGGTGTACGAAGCCTGCGAGTTTTCGACCAGCGTCGGCGCACGGAAACCGCGGCTGAACGAGGCGTAGGTGGTGAACGCCTGCACCGGCTGATAGCGCAACGCGAAGCTCGGCGAGAACGCGCCGCCGAAGTCGCTGTAATGGTCATAGCGGCCCGACTGCGTGAACGTCAATGCACGGATGATCGGAATCTCGACCTGGTAGAACACGGCCGCCACGTTGCGCGAGCCGTCCACCGTCTGGATCTGCGCCGGCGACACAATGCCCTCCGACGAATACGTGCGCGGGTTGATGATCGAGCTCTCATGACGGAACTCGGTGCCGAGGCCGAGCCCCACGTTGCCTGTAGGCAGCGTGAACAGGTTCGATGTCGAGGTTTTCGCGCTGACCGTATCGAGCTTCGTGATGGCTTGCTGGAAGTCGTCACGGAACACGCCGTCCAGACCGTTCGGCGTGGAGCCCGGATTCAGGAAGTTATACGAGCCGTTTTGCAGCACGTTCTGCCAGCCTGCTACGTCCAGCGAGTTGTAGAAGTGGCTGTCCACCGTGCTTTGCGAATGGCCTGCATCGACGGACCAGTCCCAGTCGCCCAGCTTCGGCGTGGTGAACGATCCCTTGATCCCGGTCGATGCCTTCCAGAACGTCGAGACGGTATCCACGCCCACGCCTGCTGTCGGGAACGTGTAGTTGATCGGAGTATCGACACCGAACGGGTTGAACGGATTGCCGCCCGGCACGGTGCGATTGAGCGGCGTGATGCTGTTGGTCTGCGGGTTGTACACGTTCGACAAGCTGCTCGCCGACTGCAGGCCGCCGTACTGCACGGTCTCGTCGCGGCTGCCCCAGAACTCGGCGTACGCCTGCATGTCGTCGTTGATCTGGAACGTGCCGCGAACCTTGGCGTTCAACCGCGTAGTCGACGGAACCAGCGAGTAGTCATGCGCCGTGTTGTAGGTACACGTGCTGCCGGCGGTGCGTCCCGTCGTGGTGTTCGGCGGGCAGGGGTTGAGCGGAACGTTGGTGCCGTCGGGCTGGGTCCAGAAGCTCTGCTGGTTGTTGCCGGCCGGCAAGTTGTTGCCGCCGAAGCGCGTGAAGTCCTGGCTGCTCGTCATGTCGCGGTCGGCGAGGGTCGAGCCCGAATCGCGAAACCAGCTCGCCGAACCCGTGACGTTGAAGCGGTCGGTCGCGAGATTGCCGAAGCCGCCGAGCACGCTGAAGCTGCCTTGTGCGTCGCCCGGATGTTGCGCCTTGCCGAGCTGGCTGTCGATCTGGAAGCCCTGGAAATTCTTCTTCGTGATGATGTTGACCACGCCTGCAATGGCGTCCGAACCGTATTGCGATACCGCGCCCGTCTTCACGATTTCGATCCGGTCGATGGTGTTCAGCGGGATCGTGTTGATGTCGAAAAAGGTGTCGGTGAAGTTCACCGCTTGTGCGTAGTTCGCCACGCGCTGGCCATCGACGAGCACCAGCGTGTATTTCTCGGAGAGGCCGCGCAACGCAATGCCGGCGCCGCCCGGAGCGGTGCTGTTCATTGTCGATTGCGACCAGCTGCTGGCGGAGTTCGCCGACACGCCGCGCAGGAAATCGGCGACGGTGGTGTAGCCGCTTTGTTCGATCTCCTTCGCTGTCACAGTCTGGACTTCTGTGTTGCCTACCTTGTCCGATGTGCGGATCAGCGAGCCCGTGACTTCCACTTTTTCAAGTTTGGTCGGAGCCGTGGACGTCGACGCAGCGGGTGTCGTGGCCGTTGTGGAAGTCGTACCCGACGCGCCGCCTGTGCCGCTCTGGTCGGCGGTCTGTGCGTGCGCCATCGGAATGAATGCAGCGCTCAGCACAAGTTCGGCGCCAATGATGCCCTTGATCGCCGTTACCAATCTCTTCTGTTTCACGTGCTCTCCCTCTTGTCAGTGAGCATATTTGATCGAACCAACCGGCCGGCTCGTGCGAGTTGCACGGACCGGTCATGCGATGTTTGTCGACGCTTTTTATTGCGGGGCGCGCTAAACGCGGGTTGCGTCGTTTGAACATCGTCAGTCAAGGCGCAATCTCAATCGTGTTGAAAGGCGCCGTTGATAAGCGGCTGCACCAAGAGCACGAGCTATGCCAATTTGCTAAAAGGAATAAACAGGAGAGCCGGATACGGCCATTTATTTCTGCAGTAAGAATTTGAAATGAATGCGTTTTATTTTTTATCGATGATTACTGTTTAGGAGTTAATGTTAAACAGTATTATGGAATCGGGATAACACCCTTTATTTTGATGCGCTGTTGTTTGTAAGGTGAGTTAGAGGATTTATTCTAGATATAGTGGTGCAATCCCTGCACCTTGAAAGGGAGCAAGCTGCATCACAATGTGCATTACGGTTTGAAAGCCGGGAAGAGGCGTTATCACGGCGTGTGTGCACAGTATAAACATAACCAATGCGTTTTTGTAATACCCCCGCGTAAAGTCTTTGCCATGGCGGGGTTGAGGCCGATCAAGAAGGTCAGGGTTTTGGAGCATCCCGAACTCGTCATAATCAAAAAGATGACCGGCGCATATATATTACTAATCGCTTTCATAAGCACCATCATAATCATATGGTGCACAAAGAATGGGTTTATTCTGGAAGAGACGCCGGTCTGCGGGATTCAAGCTTGATTCCAGTGGTTGGTATTGTCCGTGCGGCATCGAATAGAATCTAAGGCAACGAACCATGCATTGCTCTAAACCGAGAAATTCGCCGTAATATCAACGTGTCGCGCATGCTTCGAGCAGCGTTGGACAACTAGATGCTTATTTCTTGGCATAACCGTTGCTTATAGAGTCGCGCTTTTACGGGCGGCGTCCAAAACGAAGTCGGCCGCATAAAGAAATACTGTCATCCACAAAATGATTAGCGTCGTTTGTCCTAACCGGAGTCCGCAGTGCTGAATACCCTCATTAATTATTCGGTCCAGTCGATGGGCCTCATTCCTCTTCTCGGCGTCATTTTCCTGCTGGGCATGGCCGTGATCATCGAGCGTCTGGTGTTCTTCGCGAGAGCCGTGCGCGCGGGCAAGACCATCGAGCACGATCTGAAGCTTCTCAAGGCCAACCATCCGGAAGATGCCGCGAAGCTCGTGAAGCATTACGACTCGACCGTTCAGGCCGAACTCGTGAAGACCGCCATGAAGGTCAATGGCCGCGACGAAGCCGTGGTCGAGCGTGAAGTGGAAGAAGCGATCATGTTCCAGATGCCGCGCCTCGACCGCAACCTGTGGGTGCTCGATACCGCCGTGACGCTCGGACCGCTGCTCGGCCTGCTCGGCACGATCATCGGCATGGTGGAGTCGTTCAATGTACTGGGCGCAAGCGGCACCGCAAATCCCAACGGCGTGACTGGCGGCATTGGACATGCGCTGACGGCCACGGCTTGCGGCCTTGTCATCGCCATCATCTGCGTGATCTTTCTCAACTACTTCAACAAACGCATTCGCATGACGGTCAATCAGTTCGACCTGATCAAGTCGCTGCTGGTCTCGCGTTTCTCCGCGCCGGTTCGCCGCAACGCCGAAGTGCGCCCTGAAATCGCAGCATGAGTTGCAGCATGAGTTGCTGCAAAAACCGGCTCTCGCCGTTTGCCGCGCCTGCACCCATGCCGTTTGGAAATAGAAGAGAAGAGGTACGAGATGAGTAGAAATCACCGCAGTCATTATCTGGGCGCGGAAGAGAAGGCACGCATCGAGATCATCCCGATGATCGACATCATGATGTTCCTGCTGGTCTTCTTCATGCTCGCCACGCTGAAGATGATCCAGGGCGCGGGCATCAAGCTGGACCTGCCGCAATCCAGCACCGCTGAGGCGTTGCAGCAGACCATCAAGGTATCGATCGGCGTGACGAAGACCGACGAGCTTTACCTCGATGCCAAACCCATCACGCCTGACGAACTCACCACGCACCTCAAAGGTCTCGTGAGCGATTCGAAGAAGGTCGACGTCGCCATTTCCGGCGACGAGGGCACGAGCTACAAGAACATCATCCACGTGATGGACCTGGTGCGCGCGGCCGGCATCAGCTCCGTGGCACTGGCGACGAATCCGACTACATGACCGCTCCCGTACATCTGGTCAGCGCGCCTCGCGTGCCTCTGGACGGAGCGCTGTGGGCGTCGAAGGGAGCATCGAAGGACGGCAAGTTATCGATGAAAGTCGCGGTCGGCGCCGCGTTGCTCGTCGAGTTGTTGCTGATTGCCGGTCTCTCGCACGTGAACTTCACGCCCGACGCGCCGCCGCCTCCAAAAGAATTGCGCGTGCGCATGGCGCCTCCGCCGCCTCCGCCTCCGCCGCCGCCCGAGGTGAAGAAGCTCGAACCGCCGCCCGCGCCCACGCCGCAAAAGCCCGTGGCGAAGAAGGTCGAGCCGAAGCCGTTGCCTACGCCCAAACCGCCGCCGGCCAAACCATCGGCGGCGCCCAAGGAAGCGCAGATTCCGGCCGCGGCAAATCCGTCCGCCAATGCGCCGGCCGTGGCAACGACGCCGTCGAATTCGCCGCCCAGTCCGCCGGTGGCGGCAACAGGCGCAGCGCCGGTCGCGCCGCCTGCGCTGCCTGGCGTGGTCGACGGCCGTGGTCACTGCCAGTCCGTGCAGCCGCAGATTCCGCGCAAGGCGTTGCAGGACGGCATCTCAGCCGACGTGATCGCGCATCTGACGATCAACCCGGACGGCAGTGTGGGCGCGGTCAAAATCGTCAGGACTACACCGCCGACTTCGGTCTTCAACGAAGCCGTAACCACCGCCGCGAAGGCCTACAAGTGCGAGAAAAACGCCGAACCGTATGTTGGCGAGGTGACGTTCTCGTTCAAGACCGCCCCGAGCAGCGACGACGAATGACGCGCTTCATGCGTGTTCGCCGGTGCTGATCCACCACAACCTTGAACCAAACCTTCGGCATGTCTCGCTCAGTGTGTGAGACATGTCGAAGGCCGATGTAACCGCAAGTGGCCGTTGTCCATTTGCGGCAAGTAATGAATTCCGGGAGTTTCCTCGATGTTTTTCGCTTCGCTCGCTTCTTCGTCTGTTCGTTCTTCGCGCCGATCCTCCGCATTATTGGCCGCGTGTCTCGTAAGCGCCGCAATCCTCCCCGATCTCGCCAGCGCAGCCATCATTGCTCCGGGCACGCAACTCGCCGCGAAGCAGGAACTGGTGCGCAACAATGGCAGCGAAGTGGAGACGCTCGATCCGAACGTCGCCGAATCCGTGCCGGCGAACAATGTCACGCGTGATCTTTTCGAAGGCCTGACCGCCGTTCGTTCCGATGGCGAAACGGTACCTGGCGTCGCAGAAAAGTGGGAGATGAAAGACCCGACCACGTGGATCTTTCATCTGCGGAAGAACGCGAAGTGGTCCAATGGCGAACCTGTCACCGCAGCGGATTTTGTCTTCAGTTCCCAGCGGCTGGTCGATCCAAAAACGGCATCGCCGTATGCAAATACCTACGGCATGTTCCTGCTAAACGGCACGGAAATCGTCGCGGGCAAGAAGCCGGTTGCATCGCTCGGCGTGACGGCTATCGACGCGAATACGCTGCAAATCAAGACCCCTTACCCCGTGCCGTTCCTGCCCGACCTGATGACGAACACGAATTTCGGCCCCATCAACAAAGCTGCGATGGAGAAGAACGGCAAGGACTGGACCAAGCCCGGCAAGCTGGTCAGCAACGGCGCGTTCATGCTGAAAGACTGGCAAGTGAACAACCGGCTCGTGCTCGCGAAAAACCCGAATTACTGGAACGCGGGCTACGTGCAGCTCAACCAGGTGACGTACCTGCCTATCGAAGATGAAAACACCGACGTGAAGCAGTACGAGTCGGGCGGCAACGACTGGGTTTATCAATTGCCGTCGGGCACGTTCGCGCGCTACAAGCAGGAGTATCCGAACGAGATGCGCGCGGCACCCATGCTCGGATTGCGCTATTACTCGTTCAACAACAAGGACCCGTTGCTGAAGGATGTGCGGGTGCGCAAGGCTTTGTCGATGGTCATCGATCGCGACATTCTCGCCCAGCGCGTCACCGCCGATGGCCAGATTCCCGCGTATGGCGTGATTGTGAAAGGCGTGAAGGGCGCGGACGTGAGTGCCTACGACTGGGCCTCATGGCCCATGGCGAAGCGCGTGGAGGAGGCCAAAAAACTGCTGGCCGAAGCGGGTGTGAAGCCGGGCACCAAGCTGCAGTTCGCGATGAACACCAGCGAGTATCACAAGAAAATGGCGATCTTCGCGGCATCGGAATGGAAGAGCAAGCTCGGGCTCGACACCGACATTCAGGCAATGGAATTCAAGGTCTTGCTGAAAAAGCGCCATGACGGCGATTATCAGATTGCGCGCAACGGCTGGGTCGCCGATTACAACGACGCCAGCACCTTCCTCACGCTGGTTCAATGCGGCTCGGAACAGAACGACAACCAGGCCTGCAATCCAAAAGCCGATGCGCTGATGCATGAAGCATCCAACTCCACGGACCCGGCCACGCGCCTGAAACTGCAAACTGAAGCCGGCAAGGTTGCAATGGAAGACTACCCGATGCTGCCGCTTCTGCAATACACGCTCGTGCGTCTTGTGAAGAGCTACGTGGGCGGTTACTCCACGAAAAATCCGATGGACCACTACCGCAGCGAAGACCTGTACATCATCAAGCACTGAGCCCGATCCCCTCATGAACGATTCGCATGAACCTTTGAAGGGCGCGCTGTGGGCGTCCGCGCACGCGCAACACCGGCACCAGCCGATGGGCGTGTTCGTCGCGGCGGCGGTCGTCGTGACGGTGCTGTTGATCTACGGCCTCACGCACGTGAACTTTGCGCCCGTGCAAACGCCGCCCAAGGAGATGCGCGTGACCATGGCGCCGCCGCCTCCACCGCCGCCTCCGCCTCCCGAAGTGAAGAAGATCGAGCCGCCGCCCGCGCCCACGCCAGTGGAAAAACCAAAGCCGACGCCAGTCAAGCCCAAGCCGTTGCCGACCCCTAAACCGCCGCCCGCGAAACCTGCGCCCGCGCCGAAGGAAGCGAACATTCCGGCCGCGGCCAATCCGGCGCCGAACGCACCCGCGCTCGCAACGGCCCCGGCCAACACCACGCCTGCCGCGCCCGTTGCCGCAGCGGCCGCACCTGCTCCCGCGCCGGCGCCTGGGCTTCATGGCGTGGTCGATGGCCGCGGTCATTGCCAGTCCGTGCAGCCGCAGATTCCGCGCAAGGCGCTGCAGGACGGCATCTCGGCGACCGTGACGGCGCGCCTGTCGATTGGAACCGACGGCCAGGTCAGCGACGTCAAGATCATGCGCGTCTCGCCGCCAACATCCGTCTTCAATGACGCGGTGATCGCAGCCGGCAAGGGTTATAAATGCGAGAAGAATCCGGAGCCCTACGTGGGCGAAGTGCAGTTCTCGTTCAAGACCACCGCGAGCGACGATGAGTAAAGCGGTAAAGCTTTTGATTTTCGCGCTCGGCGTGTTGTTCGTGGCGCAGGAGACGTTTGCCCGTCCATCGATAGCGCAATACGACGAGCCCAGATATCCGGCTGACTTCACGCACTTCGACTACGCGGAGCCCGACGCGCCGAACGACGGCGACATGAACTTCCAGAACTACGACGAATTGCAAAGCTACGATTCCATGAATCCGTTCCTGGTTCGCGGCGCGCCTGCGCCCGACCTCAAGAACCTCATGTTCGATACGCTGATGCAGCGAAGCTGGGACGAACTGGCATCGGAGTATCCGTTGATAGCCGACAATGTCACCATCGCGCCCGACGGCAGGTCCGCGACGTTTCACATCAATCCAAAAGCACGGTTCTCGAACGGCGATCCGATCACCGCAGCCGACGTCAAATATTCATACGACACGCTTTCGAGCGGCCAGGTTTCGCCCATCTACAACTCGCAGTTCGCCAACATCACGAAGGCGACGGTGATCGATCGCCTGACGGTGCGTTTCGATTTCAAGGAAGCACGCCGCGATGCGCCGCTGACCGCCGGCGACCTATGGGTGTTCTCGCCGAAGTGGGGCATGAAGCCGGACGGCACGCGTCCATCGTTCGACAAGATCGCAAGCGATCTTCCGATTGCAAGCGGCGCTTATCTGATCGAGCAGCGCAAGAACGACAAGCAGATCACCTACGTGCGCAATCCCGATTACTGGGCCGCGGATCTGCCTTCGCGGCGCGGCATGTATCGCTTCAAGCGCATCACGTTCCGCCTTTTTACGGATCACTACACGTCGCTCGAAGACTTCAAGGCGGGACATACGGATCTGCGCGTGGAATATTCGTCGGGTACGTGGGCGCGTAAATACGTCGGCAAGAACATCGCGAACGGATCGCTGAAGCGAGGTCTTTTCCCCGATGGCCCCGCGCAGATGCAGGGCATCTTCATGAACACACGCAGGCCTCAGTTCGCCGATCCTCGCATACGCCATGCGCTGACGCTCGCGTTCGACTACGAGTGGCTGAATCGCCTGACGTTCTACGGCCAGTACCGGCGCACGGGCAGTTACTTCCAGGACAGTCCTTTCGGCGCCACGGGCGTGCCGGATGCAAAGGAACTGGCGCTGCTCGAACCTTATGAATCGGAACTTCCAGCAACCGTATTCGGCCCCATGCTTAAGCAACCCGACACCACGCCGCCGCATTCCATACGCGCGAACTTGCGCGAGGCGCAGGCGCTGCTCAACGAGGCAGGATGGACTTATCGCGACGGTGCATTGCGCGATGCAAACGGCACGCCCATGTCGGTTGAAATCATGGACGATCAACCCGGCATGGACGGCGTGGTCATGCCGTTCGTGCAGCAACTGCAAACGCTCGGCATCCAGGCGCATATGCGTGAACTCGACAGCGCGCTCTACGGCAAGCGCATGGACGCATTCGATTTCGATATGACCACGTACATCTATTCCCCGGTGACCATTCCGGGTGGCGAACTGACGCGGCGGTTCGGCAGCGCGGCGGCATCGCAACCGGGGTCGGAGAATTTTCCCGGCGTGAGATCGAAGGCCGCCGACGCCATGATCGACGCTGCGCTCAAAGCCAATACGCTCGCCGATCTGCAAACGGCAACGCACGCGCTCGACCGCATCCTGATCAACGGCTTTTACATCGTGCCCGAGTACTACGCGCCGAATGTGCGGGTGGGTTACAAGGCGCGGATGGGTTATCCGAAGGTCCTGCCGAAGTCGTATTACGCCGAGGACTGGCTGATCGATTACTGGTTCGTGAAGCCCGCGCCGGCCGCGAACGCACCTATACATTGAGAGCGCCGTGGCTGCTTATATCCTGAGACGTCTGTTGCTGATGATTCCCACGCTGATCGGCGTGGTCACGCTTACTTTCGTGGTCACGCAGTTCGTGCCGGGTGGTCCGGTCGAACAGATCATGAGCCAGTTGCGTCACGGCGTGAACCATGGCGGCGAAGCGGGCGGAGGCGGCGGTTATCACGGCGGCCAAGGCGTGGACCCGCAGCAAGTCGAGCAATTGAAAAAACAATTCGGCTTCGACAAACCGCCGATAGAACGCTACTTCATCATGTTGAAGCATTACGCGACGTTCGACCTTGGTCAGTCTTACTACCAGCATCAAAGTGTGTGGGCGGTGATTCGTTCCAAACTGCCTGTCTCCATAACGCTTGGACTATGGACAGTCGTGCTGACTTACCTGATTGCAGTGCCGCTTGGAATCTCGAAGGCCATACGCAACGGATCGCGCTTCGATACCGCCACCAGCATCGTGGTCCTCGCCGGCTACGCGATCCCCGGATTCGTGCTCGGCGTGTTGCTGCTGATGCTGTTCGGCGGCGGCTCCATGTGGCAAGTGTTCCCCATGCGCGGGCTGACATCGGATGATTTCGAGCAACTCAGCGTAGCTGGCAAAGTGCTCGATTATCTGTGGCATATCGCTTTGCCGGTCACGGCTTCGGTGGTCGGCAATTTTGCGATCGTCACCATCCTCACGAAGAACACCTTCCTCGAAGAGATCGGGCGGCAATACGTGCTGACCGCGCGCGCGAAAGGCGCGCCGCAACGCGACGTGCTATGGAAACACGTTTTGCGCAACGCGATGATCCCGCTTCTGACCGGCTTGCCCGCTGCTTTCGTGGGTGCGTTCCTCAACGGCAATCTGTTGATCGAAACGCTTTTTTCTCTCGATGGCATGGGCCAGCTTTCCTACGATTCAGTGATCCGCCGCGACTATCCGGTCGTGCTCGGGTCGCTGTTCCTGTTCACCCTGATTGGTCTCGTGACCAAGCTCATTGCAGACGTCTGTTATGTCCTCGTCGACCCCCGTATCCAGTTCGACCGGCTGGACCGGTGAGAGCGTGACCGCGCTGCCGGAAACCGCGCGTCCAGTTTCCCCCGGACGGCGCGTATGGCTGCGTTTCAAGTCCCAGCGGCTGGGTTACTGGAGCACCATCGTGTTCGTGGTGTTGTTCGCAATCAGCTTGCTCGGCGAAGTGCTCGCGAACGACAGGCCGCTGATCGTGCGTTATGAGGGCCATTATTATTTCCCGGTGGTGAAAGACTATTCGGAGAAACTTTTCGGCGGCGATTTCCCCGCACGCACAAACTATCTCGACCCGTATATCCGCGACCGGCTGGAGTCGAAGGGTAACTTCGCAATCTATCCGCCGATCCATTTTCACTACGATACCGTCGACTACTTCGCAACACGGCCGAATCCCGCGCCGCCATCGGCGAAAAACTGGATCGGCACGGACCAGTTCGGGCGCGACGTGTTTTCGCGGCTGCTGTACGGTTTCCGGCTCTCCGTCCTCATGGCAATCGCACTGACCATCTCGGGCGTCGTGCTGGGCGTTCTGGCGGGCGCAGTGCAGGGTTTCTATGGCGGGCGAACCGATTTGATCGGCCAGCGCCTGATCGAAATCTGGAGCTCCATGCCGGACCTCTATTTGCTGATCATCTTTGCATCCATATTCGAGCCGACCTTGTGGCTGCTTTTCATCTTGTTGTCGGCGTTCGGGTGGCTCACGCTTTCGGACTATGTACGCGCGGAATTCCTGCGCAACCGTTCGCTCGATTACGTGCGCGCGGCTCGTACGATGGGTCTTTCGAACTGGCAGATCATGTGGCGTCATGTGCTGCCGAACAGCCTCACGCCCGTGATCACGTTCCTGCCGTTTCGCATGAGCGCGGCCATTCTTGCGCTGACGAGTCTCGATTTCCTCGGCCTCGGCGTTCCCGCGCCCACGCCGAGCCTCGGCGAACTGCTCGCCGAAGGCAAGAACAATCTCGATGCATGGTGGATCTCGGGCGCGGCTTTCGGCGCGCTGGTGATCACGTTGCTGCTCCTGACCTTCATGGGCGACGCGTTGCGCAATGCCCTCGATACGCGCACGCGCGGCTCGGCTTTTGGAGGCGCGCAGAAATGACCACGCCGCTGTTGCAACTCGATCGCCTTTCCATTGGTTTCGGCGATAAAACCGTCGTCCAGGACCTGAGCCTTTCAATCGCGCGCGGCGAACGTGTTGCGCTCGTCGGCGAATCGGGGTCGGGCAAAAGCGTGACCGCGTTGTCCATACTTGGGCTCGTTGAAAACGCGCGCCAGACCGGACGCATCTTGCTCGACGGGGACGACCTCCTGCAAAAGACCGAGCAGCAGATGCGCGGCATTCGCGGCCGCGATATCGCCATGGTGTTCCAGGAACCGATGACCGCGCTCAATCCGCTGTTCACCATCGGCAAGCAGATTGCGGAGAGCTTGCGTCTTCACGAAGGATTGCGGCCGAATGCGGCGCGCGAACGCGGCATTGAATCATTGAGGCGAACTGGAATTCCGGAGCCGGAGCGCCGGATAGATAGTTATCCGCATCAATTATCCGGTGGGCAGCGGCAACGCGCGATGATCGCCATGGCGCTCGCGTGCCGCCCCAGGCTCCTTCTCGCCGATGAACCCACAACCGCGCTCGACGTCACCGTGCGCCAGCAAATAGTGGATCTGCTCATCGGCCTGCAGGAACAGGAAGCGGCCGAGCGCGGCATGGCGGTTCTGCTCATCACGCATGACCTGAATCTGGTGAAGCGCTTCGCGCAACGCGTCGCGGTGATGGAGAAGGGCGTGCTCGTCGAGACCAACACGACCGCTGCGCTATTCGCAAACCCGCAGCATCCTTATACACGCCGCCTGCTCGACAGCGAGCCGCAGCGCGGTATAGAACCTGTTGCGCCGAACGCCAGGAGATTGCTGGAAGTGCAGGGGCTCGCGGTCGATTACCGCGCTCCGGCGAAGGGCTGGCGCTCGGCGTTCACGCAGTCATCGTTCAGGGCCTTGCAGGATATCGACATCACGTTGCGTCGTGGTGAAACGCTTGGCGTGGTCGGCGAATCGGGATCGGGCAAATCGACGTTGGCAGCAACCATTCTTGGTTTGCAGCGCCCGGCGCTGGGCGGCATACATATGGATGGGCAGCCCATGTCCACGCTCAAAAGCGCCAATTCGCGACGCATGATTTCGTCGCGGCTGCAGGTTGTGTTTCAGGACCCGTATGGATCGCTTTCGCCGCGCATGACGATCGAGCAGATCGTGGGCGAGGGTATTGCGCTGCATCGGCCTCAGGTAGATGCGGCGGCACGGCGTAGGCGGATCGTGGAATTGCTCGAAGAAGTGGGTTTGCCGGCGGACGTCCTGCCGCGTTACCCGCAGGAATTTTCCGGCGGACAGCGGCAACGGATCGCCATTGCCAGGGCGCTTGCGGTCGAGCCGGAACTACTCCTGCTCGATGAACCCACCAGCGCGCTGGACGTTTCCATACAACAGCAAGTGCTCAACCTCCTCACTCGCTTGCAGAAAAAGTACACGCTGAGTTACCTGTTCATCACGCATGACCTGGCTGTGGTGCGCGCAATGGCGCATCGGGTTGTCGTGATGAAAGCAGGGAAGATCGTGGAGATAGGAGAGACGATGCAGGTTTTGCAAGCGCCCGCGCATCCGTACACCCAGGCGTTGCTTGCAGCCTCACTGGTTGCAAGCGCGGCGGCCTGAACCGGGCCGCCGTACGTAGCATGAATGTTTTTCAGCCTTTCACTTTATGCAGCGCGCTGCCTTTATGCACCGCCCGCTTGCCGCTTTTCTCGCTTTCGACCTCGTAACTCGGATCGTCCGCCGAGCCGTTGACAACGTGTCCGTCTACCTTCGTATGTTCCTTGATCACGCGCGTGACATGTCCGCTGGTTTCGCCTTGCGGGCTATTCCAGCTCACGTGATCCTTGACCTTGAATGTCTGACTCATGGGTATCTCCTCGCGTTGTGTACGGCATCACGGATGCAACCCGTGTGCCTCGGCTCGAAAATACTCGATGAATCGGTATGAAGTTTGTCGTGGACGCGCAGTCGGGAAACGCGCAAGCATCAAACGTTCATCACGAGACCGGCTCCTTGCTGCTTTCTTCCACGCGCTGCGAAACAGCACGTGGTGCAAACGCATCTGTGGAAGGCGCAGCAACTTCTACAGGGGCAGGCGCTGGCTTGCTGCGGCTGATCATCTTGCGAAGCCGCGGCGCCACGGACGTTGCCGTAAAACAGAGCTTGATTCCAAAGCGCGCGCGGTTCAACAAGTGCGCTCTCGATACCGCCCGCCAGAACCGGTCCGGACTAAAGCTCGCGTGTCGTGACTCGCGCTCGATCAGGGACTTGCCATCGGGCAGATGCACGAACGCGCAATGCTGGAACCATCGCAGATCGCGATGCGTATTACCGGTCCAGTGCCTGCCTATAGCCTGATACGCGCCGAGTTCCACAATGTGCTGGCCTTCGTCGGCGAGTGTATTGAGCGCTGCCGAAACGAACGATTCATCGCCATGGTGCTGAAGACGCGCGATGTTATCGACGTATCGTTCGCATAACGCGCGCGCACGCGGCACCAGCGTCTTGAGAAACGCAGCAGTCGCGATCAGAAACTCGCCGCCGAACCAGCGCGGATTGAGCAAACGCCTGCCCGCGACAATCTCCAGGTCCTTGATCACGCAGTCGCTGCCATACGCAGGAAAGACCTGGTCGGATATGTCGAACGCGCCCACGCCTACGTTCGCGCAACGCTGAAGCAACTCCTGATCGAGTGGCCGCATTGCGACGATATCCGAATCCAGCAGCATGAGCAGCGTGTCTGGCCGCAGCATGTTTGCAACCTGTTCGAGCAGATCCAGCTTGAAATGCGCGCCGTAAAACTCCGTGTTCCTCGGGACGTTGAGACTCGTGATCAGCTCGACCACATGCGGGCGCTCTGCTGCGGGCTCGGAAGCGCAAAACGATTCGACGAGATCCTGGGCATTGGTGAAAAGGGTGAGGCGCGGCATGCCTGCGCGCAGCAGACTCTTGTTCAGGCACACGGCCTGACGTGCATAGGAGAGCGGATCTTTACTTGTGCTATTAGGACTGGCCGTCGCTTCGACATCAACGAAGACCAGCGTACAAGGAAAAATTTCCATTGTTTTGTCAGCCAAATCGAGAACCTGAGAATTTGTTGCTGATTTGAATTAGGCCGCATTAATTGGCCTGCGTTATTAGCATCGTGGGAGATACAAATACTATGTGTCCGCCAAAATGTCCGACAAGAGAGCCATCCGCCGATAAATCTGTACGGTTTTATTAATGCGCGGTGACGACTACGCATAATCGGCCACGCATGTCGGAGAACGCGACGCGAATGTCGCAAGAGATACTGATTGGACAGCGGGTGTCGTAAAGCTGACTGATTAATGCATTTGTATTAGTCGTCAGCGTCCGAGGTAATAAGGGTTGAACCATTCCCTTGTGGATCAGGCATCTGCCACGGTAAAGGCGCTATGTGGTGCGCCGCATATTCGTGTTCGCCGTAACGGGAAGAAAACGCTACGTAACATTGATGATCTAATGAAGGCCTAATTATCTGAGAGTCGCGGGTCACAGCTGCGAATGGCAGCACTGTCGGTTTAATACGCGGGTCTCGCGAGTTATATATGTCCGTTATCTACCAGGATAATGCGTTGGCACGGCTTGTGCATAAATGGCCGCGGTCTGTAGATTTTTCGCCCATAAAAATTGTTCATAAGGCAGACCGGACGCGGCGTAAAGGGCGACGTCGCTTATCAGTCAGATTGCGCAGCAGACGGGGGCCATCATGAAAACCACAGAAAAAGACGAGTTGTGTCAGCGGGTTCGAAGGGGATTGCGTGCAGGAGAATTTGCTCTGGCATTTCAGGGCGTTTATCACATCAAGACGGGTGCGCTAGCGAGCGCCGAAGCGCTGATCCGATGGCTGCATCCGGAATACGGCACCTTGTTGCCCGACGCGTTTATCTGCACGGTCGAAGACCCCAAGGTCGCAAGCGACATGACGTATTTCGTCATCAAGAGCGTGTGCCGCCAACTCGGGCAGTGGCAGCGCGAGGGGCGTCCCGTTTTCCCGATTGCGGTCAACGTGCCGCCGTCGGTTGCCATGAGCGAGCATTTCACGCAGCACGTCGAACGTATTGCGCGTTCCAACGGGATTACACCGGGGCTGCTGCAGATCGAGTTGTCGGAAGCGGAAGACGCCACGCGCGTGCTGGCGTCGAAGGGGTTGATGGCCGGGTTGCGCGAGCTCGGCGTGCAGATCGCTATAGACGATTTCGGCACCGGCTACTCGTCGCTTGCCATGTTGAGCGCAATGGACATAGATGTCGTGAAGCTCGCCAAGGAGTTGCTCGTTGAAGTGCCGGCGTGCCCGCGTGCATGCGCAGTGGTGTCCGCAATGCTGAATCTGCTTCAGACCTTGCGCCTTACGGTCGTGGTGGAAGGCGTTGAAACCGAGGCGCAAGCGAAGTGGCTCGCGCAATGGCCGCACGTGTTGACGCAAGGTTTCTATTACGGCCGCCCGACGTTCGGACTTGCGAATCTGCCCGGCTGCAAACGTGCGTCCGTGCGGCATCTGGAACTCGTCAGCGCCTGAATCACATCGCGGGGCGGCATCGCCACGTCCTGCGTCTGTACTTACCTTTTCCTTTCGCGCCCGGCACGTTCGGGCCGCTCGTGCTGCAATCGTGCATCGCGAGTAAGCTTTAGCCGGGCGTCCATTTCTGGGCACGGTTCTGGCGGCGCGATCAGCGCAACTCGCGCATCCACGCAGATAACTTTGCTTCGCCAGGCGACTTGCCGTGCGGTTTGCTGCCCTACGTCCCGGCGAAATTCCCCGCATTGATTCAACCCACTTTCTGACATATGAACAGGAGCTTTCCATGATGAATCGCGACAACCCCGTATGGCTGATCACCGGCTGCTCGACAGGTTTTGGCCGTGAACTCGCGAAGCTCGTGCTCGCGCGCGGCTGGCGCGCCGTGGTCACCGCGCGTGATCCGTCGATGCTCAAGGACCTGACCGAAGGCTATCCGGAACACGCGCTCGCTCTACAACTCGATGTCACCAACCGCAAGCAGATCGAAGATGTCGTCGCGCAATCCCGGCAGAAGTTCGGCCGTATCGACGCACTCGTGAACAACGCCGGCTACGGTTATCTTGCAGCGATTGAAGAGGGCGAAGACGATGCCGTGCGCGCAATGTTCGAGACCAATGTGTTTGGTCTGGTCGATACCACCAAGGCCGTGCTGCCCATCATGCGCGACCAGAAGAGCGGTCTTATCGTGAACATTTCATCGATCGGCGGCATCACCAGCTTTGCGGCCACCGGTTATTACCACGGCACCAAGTACGCAGTGGAGGGCATCTCCGAGTCGCTGGCGCTCGAAGTGAAACCGCTGGGTATCGACGTATTGATTGTCGAGCCGGGACCGTTCCGCACCAACTGGGCGGGTCCGTCGATCAAGCAATCGGCGACACGTATCGACGCATACGATCAAACTGCCGGCGAGCGCCGCAAGCAAACCGAGGCGCGCAGCGGCAACCAGGCGGGCGATCCGGTTCGCGCGGCGCAGGCGATCATCGACGCCGCTTTGTCCGACACGCCGCCGTTGCGCTTGCTGCTCGGCAAGGCTGCGCTGGAACTCGCGCGCAAGAAAGTCGATCTGCTCAAGCATGACTTCGATACATGGGAGAAGACGACCGTCGGCGCCGATTTCCCGGAAAGCTCGAAGTAATCTGCATCGCCACGGCGCACTGAGTCGTGGCGCCTTATCTCCCTTCAAATGGAAAGGAATCAACGGAAAATGGAATATCGCTTGTTAGGTGAATCGGGTTTCAAGGTGCCGGTGCTGAGTCTCGGCACAGGCACGTTCGGCGGCAGCAACGACTTTTTCAAGGCCTGGGGCAGCACGGATGCCGAAGGCGCGCGCCGTCTTGTCGACATCGCGCTCGATGCCGGCGTTTCAATGTTCGACAGCGCCGACATCTATTCCGACGGCATGGCTGAAGAAATCCTCGGCAAGGCGATTTCCGGGCGTCGCTCGGAGGTGATCGTTTCCACCAAGGGCACGTTCCGTTTCGGCACCGGCGTGAACGACGTGGGCTCGACGCGGCATCATCTGACCGAGGCCATCAACGGCAGTCTGAAGCGCCTGAACACGGATTACATCGACGTGTATCAGCTACACGCTTTCGACGCGATGACGCGCGTGGAAGAGACGCTGCGCACGCTCGACGACTTCGTGCGCGCCGGGAAGATTCGCGTGATCGGTTGCTCGAATTTTTCGGGCTGGCATCTGATGAAATCGCTGTCGGCGTCGGATCGCGAAGGACTCGTGCGACATTCGGCGCACCAGGCTTATTACTCGCTGATCGGCCGCGATTTCGAACAGGAACTCATGCCGCTCGGAATCGATCAGAAGGTATCCACGATCGTATGGAGTCCGTTGGGTTGGGGCCGGCTCACCGGCAAGATCCGTCGCGGAACGCCTTTGCCTGCGAACAGCCGTCTGCACGTGACAGCGGACAAGGGGCCGCCGGTTGCAGATGAATACCTGTTCAACGTGGTCGATGCGCTCGATGCCGTTGCGAAGGAAACTGGCAAGAGCGTGCCGCAGATTGCGCTGAACTGGCTGCTTCAGCGTCCTACGGTGGCAAACGTGATTGTCGGCGCGCGAGATGAAGCGCAGTTCCGCGAGAATCTGGGCAGCATTGGATGGTCGCTGAGCGCGGAACAAATCGCAGCGCTCGATAAAGCCAGTGCAACCACGCTGTCATATCCGTACTGGCACCAAAGCGGATTTACCGAACGCAACCCGGCGCCGGTATAACGCAAAGCGGTCGGACGTTTAGTCTTCGACCGCCTCACCACGCTCGGCAACCATCCGCCCGAGTTCCCGCGTCGACAGCACACGTCGACGCGGATTGGTCGAACCGAGTTCATCTTCCGCCAGGTTTTCGATCACGGCGAGAAGCACCTTGCGCGCCGTTTTGATATCGCGTTCGCTCATTCCCGCCACGCTGATCTCGTTGACTTCCTCGGCGAGCGGCACGAGCTTGGCCTTCAGCGCGCGGCCTTGTTCGGTCAGGAAGACATGCACGTTCTTCTTGTTGTCGGGCATCTGCTGGCGCTCGACAAAACCCATTGCTTCCATTGCCCGCACCGCGGCGAATGTGGTCGGTTCCATCACGCCTGCCTGCGTGCTCAGTTCGCGCTGCGTCAGGCCGTCGGTTTCCCAGAGTATCCGCAAGAAGGTCCAGTGTCCGTACGACACGGCATGTTCGGCCAGACGCAATTGCATGGCCCGCACCATCGCTCGCGTTGCGTCCTTGACGAGGTGAGCCAGGCGATCGTTCGGCACGGTGTCGTGCCAGTGGCGCAGCATCGCCGCGGTCTCGCGTGGCGCGGCGTCTGCTGATTTCTTGTCTGTCATGAAAGTGTCCAAATGCTGGAGGTGTCGCCTGGATCAACATGATAGCCGTTAAAACGCCGGGCATTCGTCAGGCCGTGGCGCCAGAGTCCGGCATCATGCGTGCAAACGATACCGCCATCGAAGCAAGCTCTTGCGCCACCGGCGTGAGTGGAACACCGGCTCGCCTCAAGAGGCAAACGCGCGTGCCCGGCACGCGTTCCCTGATCGGTACCACGGATACATGCTCGCGAAAGAACGGATGTTGCGCGAGACGCACCGGTTCGAGCGACAAATAATCGCTGTTGGCCACGCAATGCAGCGTGTCGAATACGGCTTCCGTCGTGGCTGCAATGCGCGGCGGTTCGAACCCTGCATTGTCGAACAAGATGGACAGGCGATTGGCCACATCGCCTGCATGACGCGGCCGCGTGCTCACCCAGTCGCAATGCCGCAACGCCCGCAAGGACTTCGATTTCACCAGCGGATGATCACGCCGCGCGATCACCGCGACCGTCGATTCGAACAGCGTGGTTGCATCGAGATCGTGGATATCGGCCTCTTCCGAGACCAGCGCGAGCGCGAAATCCAGACTGCCGTCGCGCACCCACGCCGTCAGCACGCGCGACGTCGCGCTCGTCAGATGCACATCTATACGCGGACATCGTTCGCGAAAGCTCGCGAGCAGCGCGGGGAAGAGGCGCATCATCGCTTCGGCCGCGACGCCGAGCGAGACCTGCCCAAAAAGTTCGCCGCGCAACTGGCGCATTTCTTCTTCGGTCCTTGCGCACTCGCCAAGAATGACGTCGGCGCGAATCCTGAGCCGCTCTCCAGTCGATGTCAGCCGTGCCCCGCGATGACCGCGCTCGAACAAAGGACCGCCTGCGGTGATTTCGAGTTTTCTCAGCTGCTGCGTCACGCCGCTTTGTGCAATGCCCAGGCGACGCGCGGCCGCACGCAAACTACCCGCTTGAGCGACCGCGACGAATACGCGAAGTTGGGTCAATGTCAGTTCCACACGTGCCACCCGGGTGATATGTAAAAGTGATCATGATAAGTAAATCGGCCCTGTTTGAGCGCATTTTGCACTCTTACTATTCGAAAAAGGCCGTACAAACTGACAACCACTTTTGAGTGAGCGCCGATGAAACCCTCCTTCCCCGCACGAGCCGCCGCGATTGCAATGGCCGCAGCGATGATCTTCGCCGCGCCGGTCATGGCGAAAGATGCGAACGTGTTGCGGCTCGGCATCGACCCGACTTATCCGCCGATGGACGTGAAGTTGCCCGACGGCAAGGTCGCGGGTTTCGATGTCGATCTCGCCGATGAAATCTGCCGCCGCATTGCCATGCATTGCGAGTGGGTCGAAATGGAGTTCTCCGGCATGATCCCGGCGCTGCAGGCACGCAAGATCGACGCGATCATTTCGTCGATGGCGATCACCGAAAAACGCATGCAGCAGATCGCGTTTTCGACCAAGCTGTTCCAGTTCAAGTCGCGTCTGATCGCAAAGTCCGGCGCGCCCATGGCGGTCAGCGCCGACGGTTTGCGCGGCAAGCGCATTGGTGTGCAGACCGGCACGCAGTTCGAAACTTACGCGCAGAAAAACTGGCAGCCGGGCGGCGCGGAGATCGTTGCGTACCAGAGTCAGGAAGGCGTGTTCAACGACCTGACATCGGGTCGACTCGACGCAGCGCTGCTCGGATCGGTTGAAGCCGAGCACGGTTTCCTTAAGACGCCGCGCGGGAAGGGTTTCGATTTCGTCGGCGGCCCGCTGGAGATGGGCGATCACGGTACGGGTATCGGCATGCGCAAGGACGACGCGGTGCTGAAGGCGAAGATCGACCAGGCGATCACGAGCATGCGTGCGGACGGCACGTATCAGAAGATCTCGCATAAGTATTTCGACTTCGACGTGTACGGAAACTGAGTGGCAACCAAGCGGCAACCAAGCCGCAACCAAGCCGTATTTTAAAGATTCAGCAGGAGTATTCGATGCACATTCAGCACACGCCGCTGGTTTCGACTTCCATCGGCACTCATCGCGAGTTCGTCAGCTTTCACTTCGGCACGCCCGGTGCAGGAGAGAAGGTCTATATGCAAGCGTCGCTGCATGCCGACGAAACGCCCGCCATGCTCACCGCGTGGCGCCTGAAGCATCGCTTGAAGGAACTGGAGAGCGCAGGGCGCATCAAGGGCGAGGTGATCCTCGTGCCGGTTGCCAATCCGATCGGACTTTCGCAGCACGTGCTGGGACAATTCCTCGGACGTTTCGAACTGAACAGCGGACACAATTTCAACCGCAGTTTTCCGTTGCCGTCTGCCGCCGCGCTGATGGAGCGTATCGGCACGAAATGGACGCAAGATGCCAAGAGCAACACGCGTTTGCTGCGTCGCGCCGTTTGCGAAATGCTTGCTGAAGTGAAGCCGAAGAACGAGTTCGAGTCGCTGCGCCGCGAGATGATGCTCATGGCCGCCGACGCGGATCTGATCATCGACCTGCACTGTTCGCTCGAAGCCACCATGCACTTGTACACGAGCCCGGCGAGCTGGCCGTCGGTCGAACCGCTCGCGCGTTATCTGGGCGCAAGCGGCGTGTTGCTGGCGGCGGATTCGGGCGGGCAGTCATTCGATGAAGTTCACACGCAGTTGTGGAACGAGGTGCGTGATCTTCTCGGCGATACCGCGCCGCTCGCCGCGCCCAACGTCGCACTGACGGTCGAGCATCGTGGACAGCGCGACGTGACGTACGAGTTCGCGGAGCAGGACGCGGAGGGGATCATCGATTACCTGACACATCGCGGCGTGATAGAAGGCGAAGCACGCGCGCTGCCGCCGCTCAATCATCCCGCAACGCCGCTTGCGGGCAGCGAACAGTTCATTGCGCCAGTTAGCGGCGTGCTGGTGCATCGTGCGGCGGTCGGCGCGTATCTGAAGGCGGGCGATCCGGTCTTCGATATCGTCGATCCGATCACCGACGAAGTCACCACGCTCTGCACGAAAAACGACGGCATCTTCTACATGCGCCGCGCAATCCGCTTCGTAATTGCCGGCGCGCCGCTCGGCCGCGTGACGGGAGCGATTCCGTTCAGGACAGGCGTGCTGATCGGCGCGTGATGCGCCGAGTCATTTCATCTCTGCCGCAGCGCCGCGTCCGCGTGCGGCCGAAATGCCTTCGCCTGCTTCGGGCGGCATGCGTGCGAACATCGGATAAGACGCAAGCACGACCATGGCCGTGACGATAAACGCCGCCGCCAGTTGCCAGCGTTGCGCATGCGCGCCCGGCGACACGATCAGCGTGACCTGGATGGTCCCGGCGGCAACCGTCACGCCGACCGCTTTCATCAATTGCTGCGCGGTTCCCTGAAACGACGTCGCCGATGCAAGCTTGCTTTTGGGGACATCGGCGAAAGCCAGCGCGCCCATGGTCGCGAAGCCGAGCGAGCGTGAAAGGCCGCCAAACAGCAGCAACACGAATATGGCGGCAGCGGGCCAGCTTTGCGACATGAACGAGCACGCAATCAACATGGCGGCAAACGAAACGCTGCCCGCGCACAAGACCGTGCGTACAGAGAAATGCCGCAACGCGGTGGATGTCATCGGCCGCATGCAAAACGATCCCAGCGCGCTTGCGAACGTGACGAGTCCGCTGGCGGACGCGCTATAACCGAATCCGGTTTGCAAGGTCAGCGGCACCAGAAACGGCAACGCGCCGGCGCCTGCGCGAAAGAGACTTCCCGCCACGGTGGCTGCATGAAACGTCGGAATGGCGAGCAGCGAAAAATCAACGGCGGGATCGGGTACACGACGGCAATGCTTCACGGCCAGCCAGAAAATCAGTACGCCCGCAGCAATGCAAGCGGGCGCCGCGAATGGCGGCAGCACGTTGCGTCCGGCGCATTCAATTCCGATCATAAAAAGCGTCAGCGAGCCGCCGATCATCGTCATGCCGCGCAAGTCGGGCGGCACGGGACGTTCAGCAGGCGAGGCTGGCAGTAGCTTCCATGTCAGCAAGATCCCCACGATTCCCACCGGCACGTTGACCCAGAAGATGCTGCGCCACGACAAAGCATCGGTGAGAAATCCGCCTAGCGGCGGTCCCATCAATGGTCCGATGAGCGCGGGCATGGTGAGCCACGTGGTGGCCTGCAAAAGCTCTTCGCGTTTTACGCCGCGAAACAAAATCAGCCGACCAACGGGAACCATCATTGCACCGCCGAGCCCTTGCACGATGCGCGCGCCGATCAGTTCCGGCAAGTTCACCGCCGCCGCGCATGCAACCGAAGACACGGTGAACAACGCGATCGCCCACATGAACACGCGTTTTGCGCCGAAGCGATCGGCGACCCATCCGCTCGCCGGAATAAAGACGGTCAGCGCGACGAGATAGGCCGTGATTGCGCTGCTCAAATGGACCGGATCGACGCCCAGGTCGCGTGCCATGGAAGGCAGCGCCGTAGCGACGATGGTGCCATCCATGTTCTGCATAAAGAGGGCGCTTGCAACGATTGCAGCGGTAAGGCGGAAGTTGACTGGTTTCAAGGGCGGCGCGTCTTGGGTTCAATCGAATGCGTGGGACCAAAGTCTACGCGAAGCGCGGCGTTGGCCGCTGCATTACAAATGGCGTACGACTTAGAAGAAAAAACACGCTAAGGGTAATTACTATCACCGTGGGCATCGCGCCGTTTGCCGGAATAGGACTACGATGGCGCATGAAACTCAATTTCCCCAATCCCAGCCGTTCCTACGATACCTCCCGGCACTGCGTGTGCTTTTGGGGGTACGACGGTTCGCGCGAGATCTCTTTCCAGATCGACGATGCCGCGCTTTCCAGCTTCAATCCACAAATGGGATCGGACGAATCCGCCGTGCTTGCGGCATTCGATCTGTATCGTGAACGTATTCTGTTGAAAGCCGAAAGCCTTTACGTTCGGGGCTCGCAAAACATCTTCAAGATATCCTGATCGATTTTTTAGCTTTGGTTCTTCGCCTGCAGCGTATTCTTGCCGCGTATAAAATCGTGGCATGTCAAAGCCCGTTTCCTCCAAAAGCCAGCAAGCGGTCGAGCACGAGTTGCCCCTGCATACGCCGAGCACCGCGTCCCTGCTGCTGGCAGCCTCCATTGCGACCATTGCGTGGCTCGCGCTCGCGGCGCAAACCGATATCACCGTTCACCGAATGCTCGCGCGTGGCCTGGGCGTATTCGATGGCATCGAACGGTTGAGCAGTTATCTGACCAACCTGACGATCTTTGCAGTTGCCATCTGTTTTTCATGCGTGGCGGCGCGCGCGGGTTCGCCTGTCGGGCGTTTTTTTCGCAAGCCTCCGGTGGTTACCGCCGTCGTGGTTTATATCGTTTTCGTGGGCCTTGCATACAACCTGTTGCTGCGATATCTATGGACGCCGTCGGGATATCGAGCGGTGCTCAACGAATGCCTGCATACCGTAGTGCCGGTTTTATCGGCGCTTTATTGGGTGCTGTTCGTGCCGCGTTTTCACCTGACCGTGCACAAGACGCTGCTCTGGCTGATCTATCCGCTAGGTTATTTGTGCATCACGCTGTGGCGCGGCAGCACGTCGGATTTTTACCCGTATCCTTTTATAGATGTCGGCGAGCTGGGTTATCCGCATGTGCTGCTCAACGCGAGTTTGCTGGTGGTGGCATTCCTGATCTTGATGGCGGTGTTTATTGGGCTGAATCATCGGCGTCCGCATTGAAGCGCTGCATCGCGCTACTGTTCCGACGGTTTAGCGGCGCCAAGCTTGATCATCTGTCCATGACGCAACACCACGAACGCATCGTCTGGCAAACCAGCTTCCTTCACGGCTTGCTTTAGCAAACGCGGTGGTTCGTCGAGCGGGTCATCGGCCAGTTCGAACGTGCCCCAGTGAATGCCTATCGATTTCTTCGAATGAACGTCTTCGTGAATCTGCACGGCCTCGAACGGATTCACGTGTTGAGGGCGCATGAACCATTCGGGCGCGTAAGCGCCAATTGGGATCAGCGATAGATCGAAGCTGCCGAAGCGGTTGCCTATGTCCTTGAAGTCCGGCGAATAACCCGTGTCGCCGGCAAAATAAAACGAGAACGGACGCGCGTTGCCTTGCGGCGTTTTCACGACCCAGCCGCCCCAAAGCGTTTTTTGCCGATCGCCGATTCCGCGCGCCGACCAGTGCCGGCTAGGGACGAAATACACATCGAGTCCGGACGCGCGCGTCTCGTTCCACCAGTCGAGTTCCTGCACGTTGTCGATGCCTTTGTCGTGCATCCATGATTTGATGCCTAAAGGAACCAGGAAAAGCGGCGGCCCGCCGGGTTGCTTGTTCAACTGCTCGACGCTCGCGGTATCGAGATGATCGTAGTGATTGTGCGAGATCAGCACGATATCGATATGCGGCAGATCGGCAAGCGCCAGACCGGGCGGCACCTTGCGTTCCGGACCGATGAACTGGAACGGCGACGCGCGCCTGGAGAACATGGGATCGGTAATGATGTTGACGCCGTTCATCTGCAATAGCGCGGTTGCATGGCCCACCCACGTCAGCGTTGTTTCAGTGCGATTGGCCTTGATCCATGCAACATCCGGATGATCGACGGGGAAGTGATAGCCGTTCGCCGGCGGCTTCGGCAAGCCGTTGACCAGGCGTTCCCATTGCCATTTCAAAAGCGATGCACGGGGCAGCGGCGAATAATTGTTCTCGTAACCGTCAGCCGTATGATGAGTCATGCTTGAGCCTTGAGGTTCGGCGGATTGAGTCTTCGTCGTACATCCCGCCACTGACAGAACCGCTACGAGCGTGAGCAGTGCCCGTTTCGAACGGACAGACATGGGCCATTGGAATGCAGTTGGCATGAGGCGGGCCGCCGCTTAAGGTTTGACGAATCGCAGCGTCATGCGATCCGATTCGCCGATAGCCGCAAAGCGCGCGCGATCCACATCGCCGCCGCGGTAGGTCGGTGGCAACGACCAGACGCCGTTCGGATAATCCTTGGTGTCGCGCGGGTTGTCATTGATCGCGCTGCTTGCAACGAGCTTGAAACCGGCAGCTTGCGCATGCTGGATGACGTAGGCTTCGGTGAGATAACCGGTATCTATCATCTGTTGCAGCGGCGTTCCCGGCTTCGCGCGATGTTCTTCAACACCGAGTACGCCACCGGGTTTCAGCACGGAATAGAACGCGCGCAAGTTGGCATCGATCTGGCCATCTTCAATCCAGTTGTGGATATTGCGGAAGGTCAGGACGCGATCGACCTGCAAGCCCGCAGGCAAGCCAACGAACTGTCCCGACTGCAGCGTGCCGAACGGAACCTTGCCGTATATGGATGGATTTGATGCGATTTTTTGCTGGAACGCCGCGTTGCTTCGGGCTTCGGCTGCCGGTAGCGATCCTGCAACGCCTACGTATTCAGCCTCGTACAAGGTGCCGCGATCTTTTAGATAAGGCCCGAGAATATCCGTGTACCAGCCGCCGCCCGGCGCAATTTCCAGCACGCTTTGCGTAGGCGCAATGCCAAAGAATGCCAGGGTTTCCTTAGGGTGCCGGTAGACATCGCGAGCCTGTGCTTTCTGACCGCGATAAGGCGCGGCAATGGCGGCATCGAGCGAAGTCGATTCCTGCGCGGCGGGCATCGCGCAAGACGCTAGCAGCAACGCTGCGGGCAGCGCGAGCAACAGGCGCCGGACGGTGGAGGGCGGTGGGAGTGTTTTCATGCGGGTCATTATCGGGGAAAGTGGCGCAACGCGCTGCGCGTGCCGGAACCGTGAATCACCGCATGATATTTCATTGAGCTGCTACAGCAAGGTCCTCACGTGCCAAAGTTCTGGAAACAGCACCACATCGAGCATCTTCCGCAAATACGGCGCACCGTTCGTGCCGCCGGTGCCTTGCTTGAAACCGATAATTCGCTCGACCGTAGTCACATGCCGAAAGCGCCATTGCCGGAATGAATCTTCGAGATCGACGAGTTCTTCCGCCATCTCGTACAGTTCCCAATGCTCGCCCGGATTACGATAAATCTCGAGCCATGCGGCTTCCACGGTTGCATCGTGCGTGGTCGGCTGGGTCCAGTCGCGTTCAAGCCTTTCCGCTGCAATCGGAAAACCACGGCGCGCCAGCAAGCGGATGACTTCATCGTAGAAAGAAGGAGCGTCGAGCGTCGCTTTTACCTCAGCGAAAATCTCGGGCTTGTGAGCGTGAGCCTTGAGCATGTGCGCATTCTTGTTGCCCAGCATGAACTCGATCTGCCGGTACTGATGCGACTGGAATCCCGACGATGCACCCAGATAAGGCCGCATGGCGGTGTATTCCGATGGCGTCATGGTTGCAAGAACGCTCCACGCCTGCACAAGCTGGTCGAGGATTCGCGACACGCGCGCGAGCATCTTGAAGGCGGGCGGCAGTTCATCGCGGCGCACGGCGGCAAGCGCGGCATGCAATTCATAGAGCGCGAGTTTCATCCACAACTCGCTGGTCTGATGCTGCACGATGAACAACATCTCGTTGTGATCCGGCGACAACGGATGCTGCGCCGAGAGCAAGGTGCCGAGCGACAGGTAATCGCCGTAGCTCATTGAATCCGTGAAGTCGAGCTGGGCGTTGTGCCAGCCTTCCGGCTTTTCGGCAGACGCGCCGTAACCCATCGGGCAAGCGCCGGGACTTTCGTTTTCGTCTTGTCGTGTCATCGCGCGTTCTCCTTGCTCGATCAGGTTACCGCGCCACGTTCGGCGTATTCGGCTTTGCGCCACGACTCGGTTTCGAGCACGTCGCGCAAGGCCTCGACGGCGTCCCATACGTCGACGTATCGTGTGTAAAGCGGCGTGAACCCAAAACGCAAGATACGCGGCTCGCGATAATCGCCAATCACGTTTCGCGCAATCAACGCCTGCATGACTTCATAACCGTGCGGATGCTCGAAGCTCGCCTGTGATCCGCGTTCCGCATGCGTTCGCGGCGTCACGAGTTTCAACGGGAATTCTGCGCATCGCGTCTCGACCAGTTCGATAAAAAGATCGCTGAGCGCGAGCGACTTGCGCCGCAACGCGGCCATGTCGGTTTGCGCGAAGACGTCGAGGCCGCATTCGATCAGGCCCATCGAAATGATGGGTTGCGTGCCGCACAAAAAGCGGCCGATGCCGTTATCCGGACGATATTCGGGAACCATGTCGAACGGTTTCTTGTGGCCCCACCAGCCGGACAGCGGTTGTGAGAACGCGTCCTGAAGACGCTTGGGAACCCAGATAAAGGCGGGCGATCCGGGTCCGCCATTGAGATATTTATACGTGCAGCCGACCGCATAATCCGCGTTCGCGCCATTCAGGTCGACCGGAACCGCGCCGGCCGAATGCGCGAGATCCCAGACAGCGAGTGCGCCTTTGTCGTGAATGTGCTGCGTGAGCGCAGCCATGTCGTGCATCGCGCCCGTACGGTAGTTCACGTGCGTGATCATGGCGAGCGCCGTGTTTTCATCGATCGCGCCGGGAAGTTCCGACGCATGATCGACCAGGCGCAATTCATATCCGCGATCCAGTTGTTCTATCAAACCCTGCGCTATATAAAGGTCCGTCGGGAAATTCGAGCGTTCCGAAACAATCACGCGACGCCTGGGATCGCGTTCGTTTGCAACGCGCAATGCCGCGGACAGAATCTTGAAGAGATTGCTGGAAATGGTGTCCGTGACAACCACTTCGTCTTGCCCGGCGCCTATCAACGGCGCGAGCTTATTGCCTAGACGTTTGGGCAAAGCGAACCATCCGGCGGTATTCCAGGAGCGGATGAGGCCATCGCCCCATTCACTCGTAATGATTTCCGCCGCACGCGAGGCCGCGGCTTTAGGCGGCACGCCGAGCGAATTGCCGTCGAGGTAAATCACGTCGTCGTGCAGCGCGAATTGTTCGCGCAAACGGCTCAACGGGTCGTCGCGGTCGAGGATTGCCGCATCGTCGCGGTTGTTCTTTGAAGTGCTCATTGAAGTGCTCGTTGAATCCTGGTGAAGGTGCGTAAAGCTTAGCTGAGAACGTTCGTCAAATGATTGCAAAAGTAATGCGGCCTTGGGCATCCTTAGCAACAATATTCGATCAAACCATTGCAGATTGAAGAGAAATTTAACGCGATTCGTTATGCACGGAATTTGGCGGCGCTTAGCTAGCCGTGTCTCGCGTCCGCTAAGCTGGCGGTTATTTGGCGCGAGTTCGCCTAGTCCAGGCGTTCGCCATTACCATGCTTTGTATCGACATTAGGCCCAAGCCCATGACCCATACCGCACTTGCCGCAAACCTGATGGCTCGCGTCGACAGCCAGTTCGACCAGGAAGTCGCGTTCCTTTCCGCGCTTGTACAAAAGCCGTCGGACAATCCGCCGGGCGACTGTGCAGACCATGCCGAGATGGCCGCTAAATGGCTTGAACAAACGGGCTTCGAAGTCGAGCGCCACGCGGTTCCCGCGAACGACGTGCGACGCGCCGGTATGATCAGCGCGACGAACCTGGTGATTCGGCATCGCTTCGGGGCGGGGCCGGTCATTGCGCTGAACGCGCACGGCGATGTGGTCCCGCCCGGCGACGGCTGGACCGCCGATCCATACGGCGCAGAAATCCGCGATGGCTTCATGTATGGGCGCGGGGCGGCGGTATCGAAGTCGGATTTCGCGACCTATGCTTTTGCGTTGAAAGCCTTGATCGACAGCGGCGCGGAACTGGACGGAACCGTAGAGCTGCATCTCACCTACGACGAGGAAACCGGCGGGTTGATCGGGCCGGGCTGGTTGCTGAAAGAGGGCATCGTCAAGCCGGATTACGCAATTTGCGCTGGCTTTTCTTACGCGATCACGACCGCTCACAACGGTGCAATCCACCTCGAAGTAACGGTGCGCGGGAAGTCGGCGCATGCCGCGCGTCCCGATACCGGACACGACGCGCTGGAAGCGGCGACGGCGGTGCTCAACGCGTTGTATGCGCATCGCGCGGCATTACGTGATATTCGGTCGAATACGCTGGGAATCGACCATCCAACGCTGGTGGTCGGCTTGATCAAGGGCGGTATCAATACGAATGTGGTGCCCGATAAAGTCACTTTGCGGCTCGATAGGCGGGTCGTGCCCGAAGAAAATCCCGAGGACGTGTTGCGTGCGCTCAAGGCGCTGATCGCGGGCGCGGTCAAGGATTTGCAGGGAATCGATGTCGATATCGAGGAAATTCTCGTCACTTCTCCGCTGCGTTTTCTCGAAGGCGCCGAGCGCTTGTCGCAGGCCTTGCAACGCGCGGCCATTATCACCTTGCAGCACGACATTCCAACGGAAGGCGTTCCGCTTTACACCGACGCGCGCTTGTATTGCGAGGCCGGCGTTCCAACCGTCATTTATGGAGCGGGGCCGCGGACTTTGCTCGAGGCGAATGGACATCGCGCGGATGAACGGGTGGCGCTCGAAGACCTCAAGATCGCGACCAAAACCGTCGCAATTGCGCTAGCCGATTTGCTAAGTCCGGCGTGAATTCCGCCTTAAGCTAGCCGAGCCTTCTATGACCTCTTGATTACATCTTTGTCATCAAGCATTTATTGTCTTCCGGGCGCGCTAACATAAGTCGAAAGGGGCTTTGTGCGCGGCTGGCGTCGTGCATAAAACCTCCCGAAACCCGGAGGCTTATCCATGAATTTCCCGAACCAAAAATCCTTGCGCTCGCGCGGCGCCGGCTTGCTTAGCGCAATCAGCCTGGGCGCGACCGTCCTGTTCTTGTCGATGCACGTTGCGCATTCCTCAGAAGCCGTGGTCGTTCTGGCGCCGCCCGCAGTCGATGAACCTGTCGGCGCCGCGCATCAGGAAACAGCGGTGCTCGCAGGCGGCTGTTTCTGGGGCGTGCAGGGCGTGTTTCAACACGTCAATGGTGTGACGAAAGTGGTCTCTGGATACGCCGGTGGTCAGCCCGATACCGCGCAATACGAAACGGTGAGCGGCGGTCAAACCGGCCATGCCGAGTCGGTGCAAATCACGTACGACCCGACGAAAGTGACTTACGGCCAGCTACTGCAGATCTACTTCTCGGTCGCCCACGATCCAACCGAACTCAACCGGCAAGGTCCTGATAGCGGCACGCAATATCGTTCGGCGATTTTCCCGGCCAACGATACGCAGAAGCACGTAGCGCAAAGCTATATTGCGCAACTGAACAAGGCGCACGTATTTCCGGCGCCGATCGTGACCAAGACGGACGCGCTCAAAGGCTTTTATCCAGCTGAGTCATATCACCAGAATTACCTGACATTGCATCCGGATGCGCCTTACATCGCAATCAACGATTTGCCCAAGGTGGAAAACCTCAAGCGTTTGTACCCAACGTTTTACCGGGATCAGCCGGTGTTGTTGAAGGTCGCATCGGAATAAGGAACTGGAGTAAAAAAACGGCGGCGGACCTCAATCCGCCGCCGTTTTTTATTGCGCTGCTTGTGTCGACTTCCTCAGCTTTGCAACATCACCCGCTGCAACGGCCGGCGCGCCGTTGTTCCAGCCTGCACGAATGAACGTCAGCACATCGGCGATTTGCTGGTCGTTCAGCACGGGCGCGTATTTCGGCATCGGATACGCAGCCGGAATGCCCTGGATCACGAGATCCTGCGTGCCGTTCAGCGTCACGTTGATGAGCGACGATGCATCTTTCTCGAGCAAGTTGGGATTACCCGCGAGCGGCGCAAGCAGCGGGGCGAACGCCTTGCCGTCCACACCGTGGCAGTGCATGCAGTAAGCGGTGTAGACCTTCGCGCCTGCATCGTTGGCGGGATGCGCGAGCAATGCCGTGGTCGCCTTCGGATCGTACGCATAGGCCGGCGCGTTCGTGCCACCCGCCGGCTGCAACGACTTCAGGTACGTGGACATGGCAGCCAGATCCTGATCATTCATGCCCTGCGTACTGTGATTGATGACGTCGGTCATGGACCCGAACGCCGTTGCATGCGCGTTCGCTCCAGTCTTCAGGAATTGCGTCAGGTCAGCGTCCGACCATCGCCCTAATCCTACGTTCTGCTCGCCTGTCAGGTTCGACGCAAACCAGCCATCGAGCACGCCGCCCGTGAGCCATGCGCCGCCGCTTTCGTCGAGCGCCTTCTCCTGGAACGCGATACCGCGCGGCGTATGGCACGAGCCGCAATGGCCGAGACCCTGGATCAGGTACGCACCGCGATTCCATGCAACGTCCTTGCCGTCCTTGTCGCGATAAACGCCTTTGTCCAGGAACACCATGTTCCAGAATTTGAGCGGCCAGCGCATGTTGAGCGGGAACGGAATATCGGCTGCGCGATTCGCCTGATTGACCGGCGCCACGCCTTTCATGAAGTACGCGTAGAGGGCTTTCACGTCGTCATCGCGAACCTTGGTGTAGGACGGATAAGGCATGGCGGGATAGAGATTGTGTCCATCCTTCGATACCCCCTGACGCACCGCCTTTTCGAAATCCTCCTCGGTCCATTTGCCGATACCCGTCTCAGGGTCCGGCGTGATATTGGTCGTGTAGATCTTCCCCATGGGCGTGTTCATCGGCAGGCCGCCGGCGAACGGTTTGCCCTTGGGCGCGGAATGGCAGGCCACGCAATCGCCGGCTTTCGCGAGATATGCGCCACGGGCGACGAGCGGATCGTCGGCAGGCGCGGCTGCTTGTGAAAGCATCGGCAGGCTGAACGTGAGCGCGATTGCGGAAACGAGTTGTTTGATCATTGTGTGTTCCCTCACGCGCTCAGCAGTTGACGGCCCACGGGCAACTGCCGCAGGCGCTTGCCGGTGGCGGCGTAGATGGCGTTGGTCAGAGCGGGCGCAAGTGCCGCCGTACCCGGTTCGCCGATCCCGCCGGGCGCTTCGCTGCTCTTGACTATATGCACCTCGATTGGCGGTGTCTGATCGATCCGCAGCATGCGGTAGTCCGTGAAATTCGCCTGTTCCACGCGGCCGTCCTTGATCGTGATCTCGCTATAAAGTGCGGCCGTGATGCCGAAGATAATGCCGCCCTGAATCTGCGCCTCCACGGTATTCGGATTCACGACCATGCCGCAATCGACCGCGCACACCACGCGGTTGACCGCGACTTCGCCGTCGCCGTTCACGGTCACGTCGACCACCATTCCGAAGAAGCTGCCAAACGCGTGCATGACCGATACACCGCGCCCCTGACCCTTGGGCGGCGTATTACCCCAGCCGGCTTTCTGCGCGGCCACGTCGAGCACGTTCTGCGCGCGCGGCGTTTTTCCGAGCAGGTCATGGCGATACTTCACCGGATCGATCTTGGCCTGCGCCGCGAGTTCATCCATGAAGCTTTCGACCACGAAGGTGCCGCGCGTCGGACCTACGCCGCGCCAGAACGCGGTGGGAATGTCCATCGGTTCCTGGCGCACGTAGTCGATAAACTGATTCGGCAAGTCGTAGGGCAAATCGGCAGCGACTTCCACCGCGTCGGGATCGAGTCCGTTCTTGAAAGCAGGCGGCGCGAAGCGCGCCATCACCGACGAGCCCACGATCCTGTGTTGCCACGCGATCGGCTTTCCGTTTGCATCGAGGCCGGCCGAAATCACGTCGTAGTAATACGGGCGATACATGTCGTGCTGGACGTCCTCCTCGCGCGTGTACGTAACCTTCACGGGCGTGCCGACCTGCTTGCCTATCTTCAGCGCCTGCTCGATGAAATCCGTCTCAAGCCGCCGCCCGAAACCACCGCCGAGCAAATGGTTGTGGACAGTGATCTTGTTGGCGGGGAGGCCGGTGATCTTCATGGCGGTATCGACGGCGCGTGTCGGAACCTGCGTGCCGACCCAGATGTCACAGCCATCGCCGCGTACCGACACCGTGCAGTTCACCGGCTCCATGGTCGCGTGTGCCAGGAACGGTTGCTGGTACACGGCATCGACGCGTGTCTTGGCGTCGTTGAAGGCCTTTTTCGTGTCGCCGTCCTTGCGGGCGACAGCGCCGTCTTTCTTCGATGCATCCGCGAGTTGCTGCACGACTTTCGCCGTGGAAAAGTCCGCGCCGCGGCCTTCGTTCCATGTTAGTTCAAGCGCTGCCGCGCCGCGTTTGGCGGCCCACGTATGGTCGCCGACGACGGCCACGCCGTTATCGAAACGAATCACCTGACGCACGCCCGGAATCTTTTTCGCGTTGGTGTCGTCGACCGAAACCAGCTTGCCGCCGAACACCGGACTGTTCACGATTGCCGCGTACACCATGCCGGGCACGCGCACGTCCAGACCGAACACGGCAGTGCCGTCGACTTTCTCCGGCGAATCCAGGCGTTTGTGCGCCGTGCCGATCAGTTTGAAATCCTTAGGATCCTTGAGCGTTACGTTTTGCGGTGCGGGAAGTTTCGATGCGGCATCCACGAGTTGTCCGTAGCCAATACGCCGGCTCGTTGCCATATGCACCACTTCACCGCGTTCGGCGTGACACGTTGCGGGCTCGACCTGCCATTGCTGTGCCGCAGCAGAAATCAGCAGCGTGCGCGCAGTCGCGCCTGCCTTGCGCATGGGCTCCCACGCATAGCGAATGGACGTCGAGCCGCCCGTGAGCTGACCACCGAGCAATGGATCTGTGAAGAGCTTTTCGTTCGGCGGCGCGTGATCGATCACAACGCTATCAAGCGGCACTTCGAGTTCTTCCGCGATCAACATCGGTATCGACGTGTAGATTCCCTGGCCCATTTCGACTTTGGGAATCACCAGCGTCACCTTGCCGGTCGCATCGATCTGGATGAATGCATTCGGTTCGAATACGCCGCTTTGCGGCGCTTCGCTGGCGTCGCCGCCGATCACTGATTTGCCCTTGGGCGCCTCGCCCTGGCTCGCAGCCGGGAGGCTGAAGCCGAGCATCAGGCCGCCGCCCACGGCTGCGCCAACCGATACCCCCAGCTTCAAAAATGAACGCCGGTTCACGCCGGCAGGTGCGCGGCGATTTTGTGCTTCCAGCAGTCCTCGCGACATGTCACGCCCCCTTGGCGGCGTGCTTGACCGCGGCGCGAATGCGGTTGTACGTGCCGCAGCGGCAGATGTTGCCGGCCATGGCGGCGTCTATCTCGGCGTCGGAGGGATCGGGGTTGGACGCAATGAGCGACGCCGCCGACATCACTTGGCCCGACTGACAGTAACCGCACTGCACAACGTCTAGCGCGACCCACGCGTCCTGCACTTTCTTGCCGGCGGGCGTGGCATTGACTGCTTCGATAGTCGTGACCTTGCGACTGCCGACTGCTGCAACCGGAAGCACGCAGGAACGTACGGCAACGCCATCGAGGTGCACGGTGCAGGCACCGCATTGGGCGATGCCGCAGCCGAATTTTGTCCCTGTCAGACCTACGAGATCGCGAAGTACCCAGAGCAGGGGCATGTCAGGCGGGGCGTCGACCGTGTGAGATTCGCCGTTTATGGAAAGGGTCGTCATCTGCAACTCCAGTTGTCGTGGGGATATTTTTTGGTCTCTCGTACCGCAAGTCCTTATACAAGATTACGACGATTCGTGCTGAATTCACATAAGTCCATAAATCGTATTCGCGCCTGGCAATTTTTTATTGGATAAACCGTCCGATGGCCGAGCTTCCAATTAGCTTACCGATCGGAATGAAGCGACCGGCTTGCACCAAAGAACGCGTGTTTTTCCAGGCATCTTCGAACAAACGAATGAAGGCCAAATAATTTATGGATATCGCAGGAATAAAAGCGGTGATCGATGGGTTAGCCCTTGTACCAACCGCAACACGTTGCGTTGGTTACCCTCAATCTACTGGAGTCGATAATGAAAAAGCTTGCCCTGCTTACCTTGTCCGTTGCTGCAATCGTTTCGGCTAGCGCTTTCGCCCCGAGCGCGTTTGCACAAGGACTTACTCGTGCTGAAGTTCGCCAGCAACTCGTTGAAGCACAACAAAATGGTTCGGAGTACGTGACTGACGCATCGTATCCGGATATCAGCCCGGCATTCCAAAGCCAGTTCGCTAACCGTCAGGAAAGTTCTGCCTCTTATGGCGGTGTTGCGTCGGGTTCCAGCGTGAGTGCACCGCGCATGGCAATGCCGGGTACGCAAGGGCAAAACACGTGCGTGGGTCCCGTCAGCTTCTGCAATATCTATGCAGGTTCGTAATTACCACGCTGTTTAAAGTCGGGGCAATAAAAAAGCAAGGCACTCCGCTTAAAGCGAATGCAGATACGCTAAACAATCAATCGCATTCGCCTAAGCGAGAGTCGAGCGAACATCAAGTTGCTAACGAACGCACGACATCGTTATTGCATGCAAGTCATCCTTATTCGAGCGCCGCTGCCGGGCCGAAAAATTCATGGTGAGTTTGCGCTTCCGGGACACCAAGTGCTTTTAGCGTCTGCTTCAACGCTTTCATGAAAGGAAGTGGTCCAAGGAAATAGGCGTCTACATCACGCGTTTCGGGCAACCACTGTGCAAGCCGCGCTTGATCCAGGTAACCGGTGCCATGAGCCGGCAAATCGCCATGGCGTGCTTCGGAATAGCAGTAGAAGCGCTTCAGGCGTGGATGTTTTTCAGCGTGTGCATCAACGAAATCGCGGAATGCATGAACCCCGCTGTTTCGGGCGGCGTGAATGAAATACACCGGACGTTCGGTTTGCAGCGCGGTTTCGAGCATCGCCAGCGCCGGCGTGATGCCAACACCGCCCGTAATAAGCACGAGCGGTTTGTCGCTGGGTTCAAGTTTAAAGTTACCCGCGGGCGCAAGCAGTTCAATGGCGTCATTCTCCTTGAGATTCGCATGCAGATGCTTCGATACCCGGCCGTCAGGCTCGCGCTTCACACTGATGCGATATTCGCGCCCGTTCGCCGCCGCCGATAACGAATAATTGCGGCGGACTTCTTCGCCATCCAGAACCAGCCGCATGCCAATGTATTGCCCGGGTTGAAAGGCGAGCAGTTCTCCGCCGTCGTCCGGGCGCAAATAGAACGACGTGATTTCGTCGCTTTCCACCACCCGGCGCGCGACGCGGAACAGGCGCAGGCCGCGCCAGCCGCCTGGTGCATTTTCACGTTCGGAGTACATCGATTCTTCGAGACCGATCAGCAAATCCGCGAGTTGCCCATACGCGGCAGCCCACGCCTCGATCACGGCATCGGTCGCGATCTCGGCACCCAGCACTTCACGAATGGACCGAAGCAGGCACGAGCCCACGAGCGGATAGTGCTCGGGCAGGATATCGAGCGCCACGTGCTTGTTGACGATTTGCGAAACCAGGTCGCCGAGCTGTTCGAGCCGATCGATATGCTTTGCGTACATCAACACGCTGTTCGCGAGTGCCCGCGGCTGGGCGCCGCTCGCCTGATGCGCCTGGTTGAAATACGGACGCACCTCGGGGTGTTCGGTCATCAACAGCCCGTAAACGTGCGTGGTCAACGCTTCGCCGCCGCTTTCGAGAAGTGGGACGGTGGACTTGACGATGGCACGATGTTCTGCGGATAGCATGGCGAGATTCCTTATGGTCAGTTGAGCGGAGCAAAAACTAGCGGTCGCTATACCTGTTAATCCAAGTTTCGTGCCACACTCGCATCCTATTGAAATCAATGGCTTGCAAAGTTGAATGGTTAAAAAGACTCTGGTCGAACAGACTCGTTGCGAAGTCAAAATGACTCCACGGTTCCTGCTCGATGCATTAGTGCCGCTCATGCAGGATCTGTCGCGCGACCTCACCGATGCCGAGCGGTATCGGCGGCTATTGCAAACCATGCGCGCGCTGTTCCCGGCAGATGCCGCCGCGCTATTGCGGCTGGAAGGCGATACGCTGGTGCCGCTTGCCATTGAGGGCTTGAGCATGGATACGCTCGGGCGGCGCTTTCGTGTGGCTGACCATCCGCGTTTCGTGCAACTGCTCGCCAACGCCGGGCCGACGCGGTTTGCTTCGGATTCCGATCTACCCGATCCCTACGATGGCCTCGTGCAGGCAATATCCGGCGATCTCGAAGTACACGATTGCCTCGGTTGCCCACTTGTCATCAACGGCCGGCCATGGGGTCTGCTGACGCTCGACGCGCTCGACCCGGAACGCTTTGACAGCATCGACATGTCGTCGCTCAGCGCGTTCCTGAGTCTGGCGGCCGCCACTGTCAGCGTGGTGGAACGCATCGATACGCTGGCTCGCACGAGCGAAGAAGAACGGCGCCGTGCCGACGCGTACCGGCAAGCACACGGCCAGGGCCATCGCACGATGATCGGCAACAGCAAGGCACATAAGCGCATGGTCCAGGAGATCGGGATCGTGGCCGGCAGCGACCTGACCGTGCTGATCACCGGCGAGACAGGCGTCGGCAAGGAACTCGTTGCCAACGCGATTCATGCGGCATCACCACGCGCGAACAAGCCGCTGATCAGCCTGAATTGCGCGGCGCTACCGGACACCCTGGTCGAAAGCGAATTGTTCGGTCATGTGCGCGGCGCATTTTCGGGCGCGTCGTCGGATCGTCGCGGCAAGTTCGAGCTAGCCGATGGCGGCACGCTGTTTCTCGACGAGGTCGGCGAACTTTCGCTCGGCGTGCAGGCAAAGCTGTTGCGTGTGCTGCAGAACGGGCAGCTTCAGCGTTTAGGTTCGGATCGCGATCATACGGTCGATGTCCGCGTGATTGCCGCAACCAATCGCGACCTCGTGGAAGAGGTCAGGGCGGGGCGGTTGCGGACGGATTTTTATCATCGGCTAAGTGTTTATCCGCTGCGGGTTCCGCCGTTGCGCGAGCGTGGCCGTGATGTATTGATGCTGGCAGGAAGCTTCCTCGAGGAAAACCGCTCGCGGCTGGGCCTAGCGAGCTTGCGTCTTTCAAGCGATGCACAAGCCGCGCTGCCCGGTTACGCATGGCCCGGCAATGTGCGCGAACTCGAACACCTGATTGGCCGCAGTGCGTTGAAAGCGCTCGCGGCTCAAGCCGAGCATCCGCGCATTCTGAGCCTGACCGCCGCGCATCTCGGGCTGAACGATACACAAGAGGAAAACATAAACCCGGATGCATCGACACCGAAAACGGCGGTCCAGGATTTTCGTAGCGCTGTCACTTCGTTCGAGCGAACGCTTCTTCAGGATGCGTTGACGCGTAATACCGAGAACTGGGCATCGACCGCGCGTGAACTGCAACTGGACCGCGCGAACCTCAACCGGCTCGCCAAGCGCTTGGGCCTTAAGTAAAGATTTAGTCATATGGAAGATCGCTTGCGCTTAAGCGCCCAAGCGATTTTTCCAATTTCGGCTAAGCGTTATTTCGCTAAGAAACTACTTTAGAAAATTATCTGCGCTTAGCGAAATTCCGCGCCTTCATTGATCTCGATCATTGAACGTTGAAGCTCTTTATTTCGGGCTTTTGAATCATTACTCAAATGATTAATAATTCGCGACGTCGTGTGAATGTTGGCTCTCGGCAAAATCCATTAAGTGCTTTAAGCTTCGCTCATGCCGCACTCAACGCGCTTTTCAAAGTCCAAAGCCAACACAATAGCGTCGTATAACAATTCGCTGTAGCGCACGACTACAGATACAAAAACCGATCGAGGACACAACGGTGGGCATTCGCAGCGTTGTCATTTCACTAGTGCTGTTCGCGCTATCAAGCGCGGGTGCGTTCGCCGCCGGCGCTTCGCCTGTTGAAAAGGCGCCAGACACCATGCAGGCGCGCGTTCTCGCTTGCGCAGCATGTCATGGCGCGCAAGGCGAAGGTACGAGCAACGATTATTATCCGCGGCTATCGGGCAAGCCCGCGGGTTATCTGTACAACCAGTTGCTTGCCTTCAGGGATGGTCGCCGGCAATACCCGCCAATGAATTATTTATTGGCTTATCTCCCGGACGCTTATTTGAAACAGATCGCCGAACATTTCGCTGGCGAGCGCCCGCCATTTCCCGAGCTTGCGCCCGTAACCGCTAATGCGGCAACACTCGCGCTGGGCAAATCGCTTGTCAATAACGGCGCGCCGTCACGCAAGGTCCCGGCGTGCGCTGCCTGTCATGGCGCAGCGCTTACCGGAATGGAGCCTGCCATTCCGGGCTTGCTTGGTTTGCATGCCGACTACATCAGTGCGCAATTGGGCGCGTGGCGTTACGGCACGCGCAAGACGCTTGCATCCGATTGCATGCATGAAGTTAGCACCCGGCTGGCCGAGCGTGACATCACGGCTATAGCCGCTTACTTGGCGTCGTTGCCTGCTCCCGCTGATCCCGTTCCGGTTGCTGCCGGCTCTCTCAAGATGCCGCTTGCTTGCGGCACCGTACCTAATCCATAAGGCGAGGAAATATACGTGTTCAGTTTCCGGGCCCTCATGCTTCTTTGCATGTTTGTTGTGGCGTCGAATGCGCAAGCAGCCGATCCGTCAGTCGTTTCCCGTGGCGAGTACCTCGCGCGCGCGGGCGATTGCATCGCATGTCATACCGTTCCCGCCGGCAAGCTTTTTGGTGGCGGCCGGCCCATGGAAACGCCGTTCGGCACGCTTTACACGCCCAACATTTCGTCGGATAAAGAAAGCGGTATCGGCAAGTGGAGTGCCGCGGAGTTCTACAACATGATGCACACGGGTAAGTCGCGCACCGGCGAACTGCTTTATCCAGCGATGCCGTTTGCGTCGTACACCAAAGTAACGCGCGCAGATTCCGATGCGATCTTCGCGTTTCTGCTGTCCACGCCGCCCATTGCCCAGCCTAACCGTGCGCACGAGTTACGCTTTCCGTTCAATCAACGCTCGTTGTTATACGGCTGGCGCGCCTTGTATTTCCGCGCGGGAGAATACCAGCCGGATACCACGCAGTCGGTCGAATGGAATCGCGGTGCGTATCTGGTCGAAGGACTCGGTCATTGCACCATGTGCCACACGGCGATCAATGCGCTCGGTGGCAACTCCACGTCCAGGCGTTTCGAAGGCGGTTTGATCCCGATCCAGAACTGGTATGCGCCGTCTCTGACATCGAATAAGGAAGCGGGGCTCGGCGACTGGAGCATCGAAGACATTGGGGATTTGCTGCAAGCGGGGGTATCGAATCGCGGTGCGGTGTACGGCCCGATGGCAGAAGTCGTGTACGAAAGTTTCCAGTATCTGTCCGATGAAGACATCCGTTCCGTAGCCGTCTATCTGAAGACGCTTCCCTCGCGCGCCGGGGAGAAAATCACGCCGCCCACGCCGGCGCTCGCGGAAGAAAAGAACACCATGTCGCCGCTCGGCAAAAAGATCTACGACGCGCAATGTGCTGTCTGTCACGCAGCAGAAGGGCAGGGCAAGCTGCCGCATTTTCCGCCGCTCGCAGCGAACCAGTCCATCCAGATGACGTCGTCGGTGAACCCGATCCGCATGGTGCTCAACGGTGGTTATGCGCCGGGCACGAAGAAAAACCCCATGCCCTACGGCATGCCGCCTTTCGCGCAATCGCTCTCAGATGTAGAAGTCGCGGCCGTGGTCACCTATATCCGCACCGCGTGGGGCAATCACGGCACGCCTGTCAGCGCGAAAGATGTCAACGTGCTGCGCTCCGCGCCACTTTATTGAGAACGTCATGACTGATTCAGAAAACGAAGATGTTGCCGTCGATGAAATCGTGCGCGATGGACCGCACGGCGCCATTGCGCTCGCCGGCATTTCAACGGCCATTGTGATTGGCTTGTGGTTCGCGTTTTATTTCCTGGTCTTCCTGCCCCGTGGCGTCATCCAATGAGCAACGAACACCAGTCGCATGCATCGGCGGACATGGCCGCGCGTATCGAGCGCAAATGGGCGCTGCTTGTGGCGATCATTCTGTGCGTGCTCGTCGCCATGACGATTTTCACGGCCCTTCATTGGGCCATGATGCCGCCCTCGCGGGTGGAGACGGTACGCCCCGATACGCTCAACGTCAGCGGCGAATTCGTCGAGAGCAATCTTGGCAGCGCGGTCGAGGCGGATGGTTCGGTGACGGTGCGTGTGGTCGCGCAACAGTATTCGTTCACGCCGCAATGCCTGCTGATTCCAACCGATACACCCATCACATTTCGCGCCACCAGCGCTGACGTTGTGCACGGTTTCCTGATCACGAACACGAACATCAATTCAATGCTCGAGCCTGGTTATATCTCGACGTTCAAGACGACCTTCACGCAGCCGGCCGACCATCTGATGCCGTGCCACGAGTTTTGCGGCACGGGGCATCAAGGCATGTGGGCGCACGTGAAGGTCATCGATAAAAACGCTTTCCTTCAGATGGCAAACGCTAACGGTTCGCGGAGACTCAGCTGTGTTAAATAGCAAGCGACTCGTTCTCGCGCATTTCTGGCTTGGCTTCATCAGCTTCGGTGGCGCCTTGCTGCTCGGTGCATGGCAGATGTGGGTGCGCAGTCCGCTGCATCCGTGGCTGCAGAATCCGGAAATCTACTATCGCTCGGTCACCGCACACGGCTCGGCGATGGGCTATGTATTTCCCACGTTGATTGCGATGGGCTTCGGTTATGCAGTGATCGAACTCTCGCTGAAAAAAACGTTGATCGGCGTGCGCTGGGCATGGGCCGGTTTCATTCTCGTTGCAGTGGGCACCGTCACCGCCATGGTGCCTGTCGCGATGGGTCTCGCGTCCGTGCTCTACACGTTTTATCCGCCGATGATCGGCAACGCGTTCTTTTATATCGGCATTGTGCTGGTGGTGGTTGGATCGTGGATTTGGGTCGGCCTCATGTCGGTCAACCTGATTGCATGGAAGCGCGAGAATCGCGGCGTGCCCGTGCCGCTTGCCATGTTTGCAAGCGTGGCCGGCGCGTACCTGTGGGGATGGACGGCAGTGGGCGCGGCCATCGAGATCCTGTTCCAGATTCTGCCGGTGGCTCTTGGTTTTAAGACGACCATCGACGCCGGTCTCGCTCGCGTTTTCTTTTCGTGGACGCTGCACGCCATCGTCTATTTCTGGCTGATGCCCGCTTATATTGCGTATTACACGATCATGCCGCGCGCGATCGGCGGCCGGTTGTACAGCGATTCCATGGCGCGAATCTCGTTCATCCTGTTTCTCGTGGTGTCGATGCCAATCGGCCTTCACCATCTGTTCGCCGATCCGCAAGTCGGGTCCGGCTTCAAGTTCATGCATTCGGTTTTCACAGCGCTCGTCGCCGTGCCGACCATGCTGACAGTGTTCACCATCTGTGCATCGGTCGAGATCGCTGCGCGTTTGCGCGGTGGGCGAGGCACCTTCGGCTGGCTCAAGGCGCTGCCCTGGCAAAACCCGATGATGCTCGCCCTCGCATTCTCGTTCGTGATGCTGGGTTTCGGCGGCGCGGGTGGCATCATCAACATGAGTTACCAGCTCGACTCGTCGGTCCACAACACGCAGTGGGTCACGGGCCACTTTCATCTGATCTTCGCGGGCGCGATCGTCATCATGTACTTCGCGATTGCGTACGATCTGTGGCCGCATCTGACGGGCCGCGCAATGACGCAATGGAAGCTGATGCGCTGGCAGTTGTGGCTGTGGTTCATCGGCATGATCGTGCTGACTTTTCCCTGGCATTTCACCGGCATTCTCGGCATGCCGCGACGCATGGCTTTCTTCGATTACACCAATCCGGAACTCGCTGCACAGGCCATGTCGGTGATCATTTCGACTATCGGCGGGCTGATTCTGGTGGTGTCGGCGGTGATGTTTTTTATCGTGCTGATTCGCGCGCATCGGGGGCCGCGCGTGGTGGTCGAAGAGTATCGCTTTAGCACGGCAGTACATGAATCGAAGACCATTCCTGTCGCGTTGAACAGCTTCGGTTTGTGGCTTGCATTGATGATCGGGCTGACGCTTTTCAATTACGGTTATCCGATTGCGTCGCTGGTGTCGCGCTCGGATACTTCCGTGCCGGCAATTCCAATTGGAGGGCCGCAGCGATGAGCGAAGAACGCCTGTTCTCGTTACGCAACCGCTGGTTCACCGTCACGGTTGGCGGCACGCTGGCGCTGGCCTTGTTCGCGGCCGCGGTAGGATTTATCGTGTTGCCGTCCGCGCAGAAGGATCAGCCGTTTCAGGGAATCTGGAATGCAATCTGCAGCGCGGCGGGCGTGCCGCAACAATGGCTGCGCATCACCACGGCAACGCCCGTGCCTTTGACGCAAACGAGCCTGGTTGCAATGACGCCGCAATTGCTTTCAGCACCGAGCAGCGCTTCAATTGGCCGGGGCGCGACCTTGGCCATGCGATGCACGATGTGTCATGGCGCAATGGGCGTAAGCGATGCCAACACCCCCAATCTTGCGGGCCAGTTTTCTTCCGTGATCTACAAGCAGTTGCTCGACTTTCAGTCAGGAGCGCGAAGCAATGCGGTCATGTCGCCGATGGTTGCCAACCTTAGCGATCAGGAGATGCGTGATCTCGGTGCGTACTACGCGAATTTGCCCAAGCCGATAGCATCGCGCGCTAACGCGCTAGCGGCTATTGATGTTCCCGATATCGTGGCGATTGGATCGCCGATGCGCAATATTGCTGCGTGTGCTTCGTGTCATGGTGGGATCGATCACAAGGCTGGAACGCCCTGGCTGGAGGGCATGCCTTACGCTTACACGAAAGCGCAATTGCAGGCGTTCGCCGATGGTTCTCGTCATAACGATATCAGCGAACAAATGCGCAACGTCGCGCGGAATATGACGCCGGATGAGATCGATGCAGCGGCGAGGTTTTACGCGGGTGCTCGGCCTTAACGCATGTCATGCCGCCGGCAATAAAGGCGGGCCAGTGATGCGACTTCAAACGTCAATCGCTCGGTGGCGGGTCTTGTGCGTCCACGTGCTTGGTTACCGAGATCAGCGGCGTAAGCGTTGGTTGTTCGGTTGCAAGAAGGCGAAATACCAGGCCGCCGATACTCCGGGCTACTTCGTCATCGAGCCTGAAGTTCGAATCCGCGAGCGGCCACGGATTCACAAACGCCTGACTCATAAGGGCGTCAACAGACGTTCGCGGCACGGTGCATATATTGAAGCTCTGATTGTCTTCGTCGAACGTGATTAACACGCCTCTAGGCTTTCGTGTAGTCAAAATATTCCCCCTTTACCTGCAAGACAGCGGCCCAACCGGTCCGCCGCGCGCTCTTTACACATGCCCCATGACGCCGGTTTCGCGGCAAACCAAGCGCTACATTCAGTCATGTCGGCCTCATATTGAAACATGCACTCGGCATGCTTTTCCTTCCCCGATTAACCTCACAGATAGAACAATGTGTTGTTCCCACGCGGCTTTGTGTCGCGTGCGCGCTCACCTACCATGCCGTACCGAAACGCAATTTTCACCTCCGCCCGCTATGCACACGCCCATGTCCAGATGGCTGCTTGCCGCCACCGCAGCCGCCGCGCTCTTTACGACCACCGCTCAAGCCCAGGTCGATACCGCCAAAAGCACGGTCACGGCGACGTCCAAGCAGATGAACGTGCCCGTCGATGGCAAGTTCAAGAAGTTCACCGCAACGCTCGACTTCGATCCCGCCAAGCCGACTGCCGGCAACGCGAGCATCAATATCGATACATCGAGCTACGATCTCGGCGACGACAGCTACAACAAGCAGGCGCAANGACTTCGATCCCGCCAAGCCGACTGCCGGCAACGCGAGCATCAATATCGATACATCGAGCTACGATCTCGGCGACGACAGCTACAACAAGCAGGCGCAAGACAAGGACTGGTTCGATGTCGCGCATTTCCCGAACGCCACGTTCGCCTCGACATCGATTGCGCCAGCCGGCGGCAACAAATACAACGTCGCCGGCAAGCTGACCATCAAGGGTAAATCGCAGAACGTGACGGTGCCGGTGACCGTCACGCAGCAAGGCGCGACGCAAATTTTCGATGGCGCGTTGCCTATCAAACGCACGCAGTTCGATGTTGGTTCGGGCGAGTGGAAAGACACATCGGTCGTCGCCGATGAAGTCGTGATCAAGTTCCATCTCGTCGCGGTCAAGAAATAATCTCGTCTCCAAACTTACTCAGGAAATCACATGAAAAAGAACCTTTTGATCGCGGCAGCCGGCGCGTTGTTCGTGGCGGCATCGGTTAACGCAATGGCAGCCGAAGTCACGTATCAACTCGATCCGAACCACACGTACCCGAGCTTCGAGACCGACCACTTCGGCGGCATTTCGGTGTGGCGCGGCAAGTTCAACAAGAGCAGCGGGTCGGTGACGATCGATCGCGAAGCGAAGAAAGGCACGCTCGAGGCGACCATCGACATGACGTCGATCAACATTGGCAACGAGAAGCTCGACGGCGAATTGAAGAGCGCGCAATTCTTCGATACCGAAAAATTCCCGACGGCGACCTACAAGGGCACGTCGATGAAGTTCAAGGGCGATGTACCGGTGGAAGTGATCGGCGAGCTGACGTTTCACGGCGTGACGAAGCCGGTGAACCTGAAGATCGAATCGTTCAAGTGNGGCACGTCGATGAAGTTCAAGGGCGATGTACCGGTGGAAGTGATCGGCGAGCTGACGTTTCACGGCGTGACGAAGCCGGTGAACCTGAAGATCGAATCGTTCAAGTGCTTCACGAACCCAATGCTGAAGAAGGAAGTGTGCGGCACGGAATCGACGGCGACGTTCGATCGCGGTGATTTCGGCGTGGACTACGGCAAGGCATACGGCTTCAAGATGAAGACGACGCTGCATATCCAGGCTGAAGGCGTGCGCCAGTAATNGTTCGATCGCGGTGATTTCGGCGTGGACTACGGCAAGGCATACGGCTTCAAGATGAAGACGACGCTGCATATCCAGGCTGAAGGCGTGCGCCAGTAATCGACATGGTCGCGGCGTATCTATTCCTGATGGAAAGCCGGTTTGCAACAGGCCAGACCTTCGTGGCGGACAACGGAACTGTGCTGGTTTGAAACACGAAGCCCCGGGCTGACAACGCTCCGGGGCTTCGTTTTTTAGTTCGACATCGACACGTATGGCGAACTGACCGGCGAAGGCGGGAACGACGGCTGCACCATGTTCTGCTTCGTGAAACTGTAGCGGATATAAACCGCCGCCAGATACTCGCGATACTGATACGCGTTCCCAAGCGACGCCGTGGCGCCTACCGTCAATTGCGGTGCAAGCTGATACTCGCCCGTCGCGCTGAACGAGTACGAGATTCCTGTCTTCGTCTGGCTGCCGTAGGTTCCGCCGTTCGTTGGCGTGATGCCGGTGCCGCCGACCGGCTGCACGTTGCCGTTGGTCGGGAAATAATCCGACGCATCCTGCCGATAATGCTGCACGCCAATCGAGCCTTTCATGTCGTACGTGAAAGCGCCGCTGCGTCCCATGTATTCGACCGGCAAGTTCAGGATCACGTACTGTTGCGGGCTGAAATAACCGCCCTGGCCGTATGTGAAGAACGAGAGGTTCTTGTCGTAGTGCATCAGCGTGGTGTTCACGCCGGCGGTGAGGGTCTGGTTGGCATCGGAATAAAGGCGCGTGTAGAACCCGCCGCCGCCTTTTTCCGCCGTATTGCTCGCGACGTTTTTGCCGTCGTAGTACTGGAACGATGCGTTCAAATACACGCCGTTCGTGCCGTCGTCCCAGCCGAGGTCGAAGCGTCCGCCATTCGATGTCACGCCGCCCCAGGTAATGCCGGCTTGCGCATCGCGTGCGCCTGCGTAAGACAGCAAGCTGTCGGTGACCGCACGGCGCGCGACCGCCACGGAGTACGAGACCTTGTCGGTAACGGCGCCGTTGTACTGCGCGCCGCCGACCACGTTCTCTTCGCGAAAACCGAGCGGCGTGGTGCCGACATCGAGTTTCACGCTGTTCGTTTCGTATCCCACCGATAAACCCACGCCAGTCGCCGTCTGGTTGCCGTACTGATTCGATACGTTACGCGCACCGAGTCCCGAGCCGAAACGCTTGAGGGTGTCGGCGGTTTCCTGGGCGGTGCCGGCATCGAGCGTGACAGGCGTCGCCGTGACCACGACATGGCCATTGCCCGCGCGAATCCGTCCTTCGACAGGCGCTTCGATATCCGTCAAATTCGACAACCCGTCTTCGCCCGTGCGGCTGCGAAACACTACGCCGCCCGATACCGTGCTCGACTGCGCGCGATTGATTTGCGCGAGTTCATCGGCGACACCGAGCGTCTGCGCGTTTGCGATATTGCCCTGATACGTCTGCTGGCCCGGCTGCGTGACTTGCGCCGTCGGCGACGGGACGTACGCCTGCGCGTAACCCGCGGGCGGCTGCGGAATGTACGGCTGGTTCGAGTAATACGGCTGCTGCTGTTGCTGCGGCGGATACGCGTAAGGCTGCTGTTGCGCGTAGTTGGTTTCGTCGGCGGGAGGCGCGTAACGGCGTGTCGTCTGACGCGAGGCATGTTGCGTCGTACGGGTCGCTGGCGTCGTCGCCGTGCGTTTTGCCTTCGTGGCTGGCGCGCTCGAATACACGCGCTGCGAAGCCTGAGCGTTGGCTTGCGCTTCCTGTGCGGCGGGCGACATGGGCCAGGGCGCGCTCATCGCCGGATCTTGTTGCTGATACGGTTGCTGATATTGCTGTTGATACGGCTGCGGCTGGTACTGCTGCTGCGCCGGATACGCCTGCTGCTGCGGGTAGGGCTGCTGTTGTTGATACGTCTGCTGCTGATACGGTTGCTGTTGATATTGCGCCTGATATTGGCCGGCATCCTGTGCAGGTCCTTGCCCCGGATACGGCTGCAACGGCGCTGCCGATGGAGCGCCCGACTGGCTCGAACCGTAGGTATCCGGACCATAACCGCCGCTGCCCGCTACGGGACGCGCACCATTGGCCGGCGCGCGATAAGGCGCGGGATACGGAGCCGGACTGGGCGCTACGTAAGGCGTTGAATACGACGCGGGCTGCGGTGGAGGCAAATAATTCGGCACGTTTTGCGTCGGTGAATTGGGCTGGGAGTATTGCTGCGTGCGAGGCTGCGAATAGGACTGCTGCTGCCGATATTGCGGAGATTGCTGATACCCCGGCAATCCCGGCGCCGGATCCGAAGAACGCGAGAACAATCCGGCGAGCGGGCCTGTCGCTGCACCGCCGGGGCTCGTGGCGGTATCGACGGCGGTCTTGCCTTCAAACGGATTGGTCCCCGGCAACGGCGCCGAACCAATGCGCTGCATTGCGGTTTCCCAACCGCGCGGCACCGCGGGTTGACCGCTTTGTTGCGCGCGCGGCGTCTGACCCACCGGCGTGTTCGCGGCAATCAACGCCTGTTGCAGATAACGCGATGCCAGCGACAGGTTGCCCTCCGCGTGATACATGCGCCCGGCGGCGGCGAGCACGCGCGGATCGTCGGGCGATGCGAGCAATGCCTGCTTCGCCGTCGTTTCCGCAAAAGAAAAATCCTTCGCGCCCGACGCCGCGCCGATCGCCGCAACCTGCAGATTGACGTCGTCGGGACGGCGCGCCAATGCCGCACGATAACTCGCGAGCGCGCTTTTATCGTCACCGGCCGAGGTGTAGAGACGCGCGAGCGCGGCTTGCAGGTCGGCGTTATCGGGCGTTGCGGCAAGCCACGGCGCGATCACTTCATACGCGCCAGCGAGGTCGCCGCGTTGACGCACGGTATCGGCTTGTTTCACCACGATGCCGATATTCAGATTGTTGAAGTCGATACGTTGGGCCGGCGTGAGCGGCGACGCAGCGAGCCTGCGCATCACGGCGCTCAACTCGGCGTCCTGCTGCGGATTGGTTTGCCCCGGCGCCACGGGAACAGCCGTCAGGATGCCTGCGTATTGCAGCAACAAACCGGTATCGGCGGGGGCGGCGGCCATCGCGCTACGAACGAGCGCCAACGCGCGGCCGGTGTCGCCTGCCTGGAGATATGCGGTTGCAAGCACGCCGATCAGTTCGGGGCTGTTCTGCGCGACGGGCGTGGCGGCCTGCAACACTGCGATTGCCTGCTGCGTCTGACCGGCACGCGCCATGCGGCTTGCGGTATCGGCTTGAACATGAACCCATAAACGATGCTGCAACGTGGTCATCGCCGGCGTGCGTTGCGCGGCCGGAATGCGATCGAGTTGCGACAAACCCGTCGCCCAGTCCTGCGTCTCGGCGGACAGCAACGCGCTTGCATACAGTGCGTCGGTCATGTCGGGGTGCGCGGCGAGCAACCCGTCCATCATGCTGCGCGCATTGCCAACCGCGCCCTGGCGCACGTAGATGCGCGCGAGGTCGAGGCGCATCCAGACATCGTCGGGATTGTTCAGGAGCGCATCTTCGAAGAGACTGCGGGCCGCGCCGAGATCGCCACGCGCTTCGGCCGCGCGGGCTTGCGCCGCTTGCGCCTCGCCGCGCAGCTTGTTGATGCCGCCGGCCTTCGCCTGCTGCTCCGCGTTCAGCTGATTCGCAAACACCAGCGCTTCTTCGCCGCGGCCTTGCGCGGCGAGTGCGCCAACGAGACCGCGGATTGCATCGGGGTTGTCGGCCTGACGGCGCAACGCCATGCGGTACGCCTGTTCCGCGCCGCGCGGGTCGCCGCTGCCGAGCAACGTTTCGCCGAGCAGGGTTTGCGCGGTGGTATCGGATGGATTCAACGCGATCGCGCGCTCGAACATCGATCTTGCTTTCGCGGTTTCGCCGTTGCTGCGCGCGCCAATTCCCGCGCTCGTGTAGCTCCAGTAAGTGGCGCTCGTCAGCGCGTCTTTCCAGCGCGCTGCATTCCCGGCGCGCGATGCACGTTCGAGATACGTGCGCGCTTCATCGAATTTTTCCTGCTTCAACGCAGCGATACCCATGCCGCCGAGCGCATCGGCGTCATTCGGGCTTTGCGCGAGCACCGCTGAAAAACGTGCGCGTCCCGTGACGATATCCCCACGATCCAGCGCGGCAAAACCTTCGGCGACGACGCGTCCGCGTGCATCGGTTGCGGCACTGGCCTGCGAGCGTTCTTGCGACTCTTTGTCCTGCTGGACCATGGAATCGAAACGGGCCTTGACGGCGGGATCATCCGGCGATGCCTGCAGATACGCCTGATACAAAGGCGCGTCCGAGGCCCGCGCGCCCAGCCACAACAAGGCCTGACGCCAGCTTTTCTTGGCCTGATCGCCGACCGTGCTGTCGCTGCTCAACTGCGCCAGACGCGCGATGCCGTCGCGCCGCGTGGTATCGCGGTAGGTCAGGTGCTGGGCCAGCGCGAGCGCATAACGCGGATCGTTCGGGTTCTGTTTCGCAAGCTGCGTGAGGCCCGCGCGCGCCTGATCCCAGCCTTGCGGCGTGGCGGCGAGCGCCTGGTAATACTCGAGCGTGAGTTCGGGCGTGGCGGGCTTGCCGCTCAAAGCGCGCTGATATTCTTGCACCGCCGAAGCACTTTGGCCGCTTTGCGCAAGACGCCGCGCGTCGTTGACGGTCTGGTCGCGCGGACTGGTTTCGCCGAGCCGCCGGCCGAGTTCATCGATATTCGGATACTGCGGCGCCGCCTGCCGCAAGCGCGACAGATATTGCTGCGCGCCGCTGCCGTCCTTGCGATCCGCGAGAATGATGCCCATGCCGTAAAGCGCGTCGGGCTGTTTCGGGTCGATACGCAACACCTTTAGCCAAGCCTGTTCGGCCAGGTCGCCGCGCCGGTGCGATTGCCAGTAGCGCCCCTGGTCGATCAACACGGTCAAAGGAGCATTGGCGTTCGTGGTGGTGTCGGCGGCGCTGCTCGCCGCTTGCGCGAACGCCGTCAACGGCACGTTCGCGACGCATCCAGCGGCCACGCTCAGCGCGATTGCGCGCGCACTAACGTTCGTCGGCAAAGGAAAGAGAGACCGTTTCAACATGCACTTCTCCAACTCGGGACGAGTCGGCCGGCTTCGTCGAAGCGGTATCGGCCTTCTATGAATCCGGCGCCGAACAAGCCCAGCACCCGGTCGTAATACACCGGCTCGTGGTTCGCGGCGGCAGGCGAGCCGGGAGGTGCGTCGAGCACGGCCAGCCGCGCGCGTGCGAGGCCGAGACCACGTTCGTCGCCGAGCGCCTTGAAGTAGGGCGCGAGCGACGCCCAGTAGCTCAGCGGTCCTTCACCGCTGCCCACGCCCGTGGATACCGCCACGCGCTCCGGCGGAATCCCCGTCTGCGCGACGGCCTGACGCATGCCGCCGAGCGCATTGAGCCAGGGCTTGCTGAGCGGATCGGCGCTCGACGCCATGCCCGCCCACAAGTACACGCGGATCGCGTCATAGCTGCCGGTATCTCCGCTTTGCGGATCGACGACGAACTGGCCGCCTTTGTATGCCGCCCAGTCGGGCGTAAAGCCACGCGGCGATGTCACCGACACCAGCTTGTAACCGTTTTCCGCGAGCGCATTCCACGGACCCTTCGGCATGGCGTTCGCGAGACCGCGCAACACCGGCAGCGGCGAATAACTCGGATTGAGACGCGTCACATCGCCGGTCTGAAAGCCCTGTGGACCCGGCAGCAACATGGGTCCTATACCGCTCAGGCTCGCCACTTCATGCTTCACGATTTGCGCGGCGAGCGCTTCGCCCAAGTGCGTATAACGCGGTTCGTTCCAGAGGCGCCCGGCCTGCAACAGATCGTAGGCAATCCAGACATCGGAATCGGCGGCGGAATTCGGATCCAGCACGCCGAACGAGCCGTCCGCTTTGCGGCCCCATTGCCACGATGGCAGCCGCACGTTGCCTGCATCGAACTGGTTGGCGGCGAGGTTCGCGCGCGTCCAGTTCAACAAGCGCTCGAACATGGCGCGATCGTTGGCGACCAGCGCAAAGAACAACGCGTAAGACTGTCCTTCGGACGTGGTCTGCTGCGCCGGCGTGGAATAGTCGACCACGCGGCCATCGGCCTGGATGAAGCGCGACGCGAAAGTCCGGTATGCATTCCAGTCCGTGCATTCTTTCGAGGCCGCCCCGGAAGCCCGGGCGCCGGTCGCGAACCCCATGCTGAACAACGCCAGCGCCATTACCGCGGTCTTCGATCCACGCTTGAAACCAGCCTGCATATCAATCCCTCAAACGGCGCGCAGCGACAGCGCGCAGTGCACGGTAGAACAGTGCCGCGATGATGATGGCCGCGAGCAAGCCGCTCAAGACGAGCAGGAGCGGATGCGATGACAACGCCCAGCGCATGTATTCGAAGGGCGACAAGTGGCCGACGTAATACGCCTGGCCATTCGATGTCACCGTCACGTCCCGACCGTGGATCACGGCCATGGCGCCCTGGATCTCGGGAAGGATGTCGTTGTCGAGCAAGGCCGACTGCAGGTCCGCGTCCGATTGTCCCGCCGCGCTGATCAACGCGACCGCGCTGCGCTCGCCTTTTAACGGAGACTTGAAGCCGGTAATGAGCGCATCGCCGTTCGAGCTCACGAGCGTGAGGTCGGCACGTGCCGGCAGACGTTCCACGCCGCGTTCGCCGTGCCACCAGTCGACGACCTTGAACGCGACATCGGAAAGTTCGAAATTGCGCGAGTCGGCGTCGCCCGAGAAGGGCATGTTTTTCGACCAGCGCTGCAAGAGCGGTTGGCGGCCGGGTGAACCCAGGATCAGCAGGTCCTTGTCGGCGAAATTGTCGACTTGATCGGCCTGCGCGACGGTCACGCCAGCCGTGGGATATCCCGTCGATGCCCCCATGCGGCCCATTTCCAGCAGGAACAAGCTGTAGTCGGCCGAGCTGGGATCGTCGGGCATGATCACCGCCGTCTGCGACAAGTCGGCCATGCGCGTGAACGGGAAACCGCCGTTCGCGAACGCGGCGAGATCGGGCAGCGCCATGTAATGCGGGAATCCCGACAGATCGATGGTCGAATTCGGATCGATTGCGCCGACCACGTTGTCCAGAATGCGTCCCTGGCATTCGCCGGTCTTCGGATAGTCGTAATAGAAGTGCAGGCGCAACTGCGAGCGCGGCGTGAGCAACAGCGGCGGCAGGTAGATCTGATGGCGCGCGGCAGCGGTTTTATCGGGGAGCACGCGATTGAAGTAGCGGCCGAGATCGAACGTGGATGTCGCCACGGCCGGGATGCGCAGCGATTGCACGAAGCCGTCGTTCACGTTGATGTTCAGCGTGGAACGGTCGAGCGCCGGGCGCACGGTGTATCGGTAACCGAGGTCGATTGGCACGCCCTTGGTTTGCCACATGAACAAGTCGGGTGGCACGCGCAAGTTGACGCGCACGGCGTCCGCGTTGTAACCCGTCACCGTCAGGTCGCGTGCTTCGGCCAGTTCGCCGAAGCGCACCGGGCGGTCGGTCGGCAGCCAGTTGGGCGCGTCGTAGGGTTTGCGCGGCGCGAAGTCGTTGAGTTGCGTGATCGTCACGCTCGGTCCGGAGAACGAGTTCTGTCCGATCCCCAGCGCCTTCGCGGCGGTCTTGAGCTCGGCGTCGTTGCGTCCCATCACGAGCAAAATGCGTCCGCGTGCGCCGCCTTCACGGTCGCGCACGGCGATGGTCGGGCCGGTGATATCGGGAATCTGCACGCCGGCGGGATGCTGGTCGGGCGTGGCGAACACCACGACGTTGCCCGAAAGCGGCACGTTCTCGATCTGCGCCGGAAACACCGCGCCGCGATAACCCGCCAGCGAGCCGAACCACGACGCAACCGTGCCGGCAGCTTCGAGCACGGCGGGTGTCGGTTTTTGCGCGAAGACGAACGGCAGTTCGAGGCGGCGGACATCGCGTCTATCGAAAAAAGGAGCGGGCAGCGCGGCGAGATCCGGCTTGCTCTCAAGCGACGCATACGTCAGGTCGAGCGAACTTGCGTTGCTGACGGTCGCCCACAACGTGGAGTTCGACGGGTCCTCGCACTGCTGCGTGTAATGGCCGATCAACTGCACGTTCAAGTGATTGAATTCGGTAATGAAACGCGGGTCGATGGAGACATCGCGCGCCACCAGGATCCCTGCCTGATCGCGCGGCACCGGCAAGGTCGCGGCGACTTCGCCGTTGACCAAAACCTTCAATTGCGAAATCGATGGCAACAGAGACGGCGAATAGCTATAGATCAGATGCAGCACCGCGCCAGTCACGACTTCGTCGCCGCGCACGGAGAACGGCACGCCGTTCTGGCCGTCGGTGCCCCGAAGTTGCAGCGGATCGAGCGCACCGAGATCGGCGAAGGTCAGCGTCTGGCGGCGGCCTCCGGGAACCAGCGTGCCGGGTTCGGCGGTCGTCGGCGTTTTCGATGCCAGCGTTTTGACAGCCGGCGCCGCCGATGCACTCACCGCACCGGATGCCGCTTGCCCGAATGCGGGCACGGCGACCGCGAGCGGCGGTTGTTCGATGGTCAGCTTGTTATAGGGCGCGGCGGGTCCGGGCTGCGGCACGCCGCCAGTGGCGCTCGGCGCGAGTGCGGCCGGGGTTGCAGCCGGAGTTGCCGCAGCCGAAGCTTCTCTGGCGCTCGAAGCGGCAGCAGCACTTGCGAGCGATGCCAGCGGCACGGCCAATGCGGTCTGCAACGCCATCCAGCAAGCTAGTGAGCGCATCAGCGCACGGGCGATCGGGCGGGCGCGCAGCGGCGCGGGCACAGCCAGATCGTGTTCGCCTCGGCCGTTACCCGGGCGCAGCATCGTGATTCCCTTACGCATGTCAGTCTTTGGTCTTCAGGTTTTTGGCGCCCGGGGCACGCGTCACGAGCCACGTCCGCGCGTCAATGAAAAGATGCTCGAACAACGCGCCGATACCGCCCACGCCCACCGTCAGCACGTGGCGCAGTCCGCGCAGCGGCGCGTCCGGCGTGCGGCCTTCGGCCCAATGGGTCCAGGCGTCGGCGCGGGCAAAAGTGGTCTTCACGAACTCGAATTCCTGCTCGCGCGTCAACGCCGAGAAACGCAGGCCGACGCGGCCGACAGCGCTGAAGCCGACGGTTGCGGGGAACGCATATTCCTCGTCTCCACGAAACAGCGATACGGTGACCTTCTCGTGCAGCGGCACTTGCAGGTCGCCCGGCAGCTTCACGCCCACGCCGCCTTCCGAGTAGTCCATGGTTTCGCAAGCGAGCGTGCGGCCGGTCGAGAACTTGAGCATCACGGGCATCTTCATTTCCACGCGATGCGTCGAGCGAACCTGCTTGCGTTCGCTCGCAGCCGCCACGCTCGCGCCGAGGATCAGCATGTTGTACGTGGTCCACGCGAGGTTCAGCAGCACCGTGTTCACTTCGCTCTTCACGTCCCAGTGAATGTAGATGTTCACGATCCCCGCGATAAACCCGAGTAGGTTCAGCACCAGCAGGAACAGGTAAGGCCGCGAGATGCTGTAGTCGAAATAAGCCTTCGCGATCTGTCCGCCCTTGGCCGTCACGTTGAACTTGCCGAGCTTCGGGTTGATCATGGCCAGCAAGGTCGGTGCCGTGATGTACGACGCCAGCACCGACTCATACACCTCGGCCCAGAACGAATGGCGGAACTGACGTTGCATGCGCGAGTTCGTGATGCTCGCGTGCATCATGTGCGGCAACGCGTAGATCGCGATCGTGCCCGCCGCCGCCTGGATCACATGCGCGCCGAAAAACAGATACGACAGCGGCGCGGTAAGGAACACGAGGCGCGGGATGCCGTAGAAGAAGTGCATCATGCCGTTCAGATAACAGAGCCGCTGGCCGAGCTTGAGACCCTTGCCCGTCAGCGGATTATCGATACGGAAAATCTGCGTCATGCCGCGCGCCCAGCGAATCCGCTGCCCGATATGACCCGACAGGCTTTCAGTCGCGAGGCCTGCTGCCTGCGGGATCGCGAGATACGCCGTCGTATATCCCAGCCGATGCAGCTTCAACGCCGTATGCGCATCTTCCGTCACGGTCTCCACCGCGATACCGCCGATCTCCTCGACCATGGTCCGGCGCAACAGCGCGCACGAGCCGCAGAAAAAGGTCGCGTTCCACAGGTCGTTGCCGTCCTGCACGAGGCCGTAGAACAACTCGCCTTCGTTGGGAACCTTTCGGAAGGTGCCGAGATTGCGTTCGAACGGATCGGGCGAGAAAAAGTGGTGCGGCGTTTGCAGCATTGAAAGAAGCTTGTCTTTCAGGAACCAGCCAAGGCCGATCTGCAGGAACGAGCGCGTGGGAATGTGATCGCAATCGAAGATCGCGAGATATTCGCCGCTAGTCGTCTTCAGCGCTTCATTGATATTGCCGGCCTTCGCATGCCGGTTGTGCGTGCGGATGGTCCACGTCACGCCGACTTCTTCGCAAAAGGCCTTGAATTCCGGACGACGGCCGTCATCGAGGACATGAATCGAGATCTTGTCCTTCGGGTAATCCATCGCGAGCGCCGCGTAGATGGTCGGCTTCACCACGCCGAGCGGCTCGTTATAGGTCGGAATGAAGACGTCGACAGTCGGCCATTCGTCGCGGTTCTTCGGCAGCGGCATCGGCTTTCTTTGCAGCGGCCACGCGGTCTGGAAATAACCGAGCATCAGCACGATCGCCGAATACACTTCGGCTGCGACCAGCAGCAAACCCCATGCGGCGTCGAGCGGACGTTCCCAATAGGTCGTCTCGGTCAGCCGCCAGTACATATAGCGCCCGGTGACCGTCACCGACAACATGATCATCACGAGCGTGGCGTACTGGCCGCGCAGACGGCGAAACGCCATCGCGAAACCGAAACAGCAGCACGCGAAGATCAGTTGCTGGGTCGCGACCAACGGCACCGTCCAGACTAAGTACATCGTCGCGATGGCGAATATGGTCAGAAGGACGGTGAAGATACGGCTGTTCCAGATGCCCGAATCGACCACGCGCTCGATGCGCGAAGGGACGGCGTCGGCTTCGGAAAGGCCTCGTGCGCGCGGCTTGTTCATGCGACGTTCCTCGGTGAGACCGGCATGGCATCGACAGAATTCAGAAGCCATTCGCCGCACGCGCGGAGATCGGCGGTCGCCTGGCTCAACGGGTCGTAATGGATGAGCGTCGTGTCGCACGCGAGCGATTCGCTCACGCCTTCGTCGAGGTGGATCACGCCCGAAAACATCTTGCCGCCCAGCATGTTGCGCAGCACCTTGAGCACGTCCTTGGTCAACTGGCGCGTCTGGTCCACCTGGTTCACCACGTAGCCCGTACCCGCGAAGTCGGCGCGCGGCGTGGCGTAGACCTCGATCATGCGTTCCATCTGCGGGATGGCCGCGTACGATGCAGCGTCGGCCAGCACCACGTTCAGCGCGAAGTTCGCGGCGGTCAGCGCGGTGCGCGTGTAGACGGAAGAACCGGGAGGGGTATCGACAATGACGATGTCGTTGCTATCGAGCTTCAGCGTGTCCAGCGATTGCGCGAGCCATTGCGGCTCCCGGTCGATATACGCCTCGAAGCGCCGGCGATCGTCTTCGAGGACCGCGCCGTAGGGCAGGACGGTGACGCCGTCGACGCCATCGAACATCACGGTTTGCCATGCGTCGTTGGCGAGCGTCGCGCGGGACAGGCCGTCTATGCTGTCGAGCGGAATGCCGAAGTGCAGGCGCAACGCGTTTTGCGGATCGAGGTCGAGCGCGATCACGCGACGCCCGCGCGCGGCCAGCACCGAGGCGAGGTTTGCGGCGAGCGTGGTTTTACCTACGCCGCCTTTGGCGGATACCACGGTGATGACTTTCATGACCGTGACGCGCGCTTCGCGAGCCACGAGCCTGCGGCGGGTACATCGTCCTCCGACGCCGGCGATGCAGCCGCCGCCGGTTCGCGCAGACGCTGGAACATCGACTGGAGCGAGTCGGTGCGCGGTACGCTGCCTTTCTGACTGGTTCCGGACTGGCTTCCACCTTGCGCACGGAACAGCTGCCCGAGGATCGATTGCGACCCGGTGTCGGATGCCGTCTGCGCCGGCTGGATGCGCGGCAAGGACGGCTTTGCAGCGGGTAACGGACGCTGCACCTGGAACGCGCTCGCGAAACCCGGCAGTTGTCCGGGCGTGGCGAGCGGCTGCGTGCGCGGCAATGTGGGCCGCTGAGGCTGCGTCTGCTGTTGGGGCGCTTGAGCGGCAGAATGAGCAACTGAATGAGCGGCAGAATGAGCCGGAGTCTGAACCCGCGCGATCTGCTCGGGCGCGGCTACGGCCGGCGTGTCTTCGACATTCGATGCACCTTCGACCGCATCCACGAGCGCCGAGAACCGCTCCGCGCCAACCGTCGACCCCGGCAGCGCGATGTTCGCGACCGGCGGAATGGTCTTGCGGTTTGGGCGCGAAAAAAGGCGAGGGCGTGTATCGCGCGTGAAAGGCGGATTGGCCGGAGCGTTTGCTAGCGTGCCCGACGCAGCCAGGTCATCGGCCGGCGCGGTCTCAGCGGGCGCACCCCAAGCCTTCTTGCGCGTTTCCGCGGACCGGCCCTGAACCGGAGAAAGCAGCGAATCGCGAATCGGAGCGATGTTGGGAATCGACGGCTGCGACAAGTCGAGCGTCGCGAGCAGCGGCCAGCGCGTGCGCGCATGGCTCGCCTCGTTTTCCCGGCCGATTTCCTGGTAATTGCCGGCATCGCCGCCAAACTGATCGAACAGCTTTTCAATGTCGCGCGAAGGGTTCATGTGCTGCTTCCTCGTACTCTTGGTTTTACTTTGGACTTTTACCCTTGCGGATCACTGGCCAGTGACCTGTGCGCCTATGGCGCTTTATATGGGTAATGCCTGATCGACTGCGTTATCGTGGTCCTGCCTAAGATCTTTACGACTGCGCTGCTTTAAACAACTAAGTGACTAACTGAGTAACTGACTAACCTTCGCCTCAATTTGTATAACGTCCGAGTCTGAACTCGACTGCAGCGGTTTCATCGAATTCTCCCGCCTGCACGACCGCAAGCCCGTCGGCGCCGAGCGCACTTAGCCATTCCTGATAAGCACCTTCTAAGAATGCCGGCGTCCATGGCAATGCGTTCGCGCCGAATGCGAGCAATGGCGGGCAGCAATGGACGATGCGCAGGTATTCCGCTTCATCGGCTAGTTCTACAAAACCCCAGTCCATGCCATTCCAGACCGCATTCAATGCAGCGCTCAGTTCGGGCGTATTGCCGCAAGGCGGAAGCGGATGAGCGGCTGCAAATCGGCGACCGACGCGCTGCATCAGCTGACGGAGTTCGTCGCGGCCAATTTGCGTGTCGAACTCTTCGGCGAGCGCGACAAGCACTCCGCGCCATTGCGAGGAAATTTGCCGGTCCAGCAGATAGTCCAGAGTCATAGCCATGGTGTCGGGAGAATGCAGCGAAGAGTCAGTCGAAAGTGTTGTTCTCGAAGCTCGCCGTAGATCAGTATTAATTACACGTTTTTGCACTGCAACGAGCAACGTTTTCAGTACGGCTTACCCATTAAGCGGGGAGTCTACTTCAAGGCGATTTGTTTTTGCCACTTAACGCACCTTAGCAAAAACTTTTGTGGTTTAAGCCGCAAATAAGAGGCAAAAAGACCGCCTTGTTCAGCTTATGTAGGATGGCGTGAAACGCGCAAACGTTAAAGCATTGATTTCTTTCGTCAGTTTAATCAGCTGGAAATGGCTAGTCTGGATTAGGTACGTTCGAACTCGCGATTCGGATGTCAGCGTAAACCAGCATTAATCACTATAGGCGAATCTTCTGACGGTTTTACTGCGCTGCGATGGTCCGGCCCCAAGATAACCTGGCTTACGACTTTGGCAACGTCTCGTTCTCTACATCGCTATCAAAGCCGCGATCACGACGTAACGCGCGGTTTTTGCAATCGTCACGATCAGCAGAAACGACCACAAGGGTTCACGCAGCACGCCTGCAATCATCGTCAGCGGATCGCCAATGACGGGCGTCCAGCTGAGCAGCAGCGTCCATCGGCCGAAACGCTTGTACCAGTTCTCGGCGCGATCGAGCGCGCGGCCCTTGATCGGGAACCAGCGTTTGTCGCGCAGCTTTTCGATAGAACGCCCGAGCGCCCAGTTAATCGTCGATCCCACTACATTTCCCACGCTCGCGACCGCGACGAGCATCCAGACTGGTTGCTTTTGGGCAATCAATAATCCCGCGAGCAACGCTTCGGACTGAAGCGGAAAGAGCGTCGCGGCGACGAGTGCGACCGCGAAGAGGCCGGCATAAACAGAAAAATCGACCATGGATAAATACTTGGCGAGGCGCGCGGCGGTTGAAAGGCCGACAGCTTAACGGGTTTGTGCTTCATGAAGCGATTCACAAAGACATTCACAAAGCGATCCACGCAAGGTAATGAACGGATTGAAAGCGCGCACCGTACTTGTTACCTTGAGCCTTCACGAACCACCATCAGGAGACGACATGCCCTACATGCTGCTCATCGCCGAGCCGGTTGGTCAGCGCGCCGAACGCACGGAAGCAGAAGGCCGCTTGCTTTATGACCGCATGGTCGAATTCGGCGCCGGCCTGAAAGAGCGCGGACTGCTCGTAACCAGTGAATCTCTGGCGTCGGATGGCTTGCGGGTCAAAAAACGCGACGGCCGGGCGAGTGTGATCGACGGGCCTTTCGCCGAAGCCAAGGAAATGATCGGCGGCTTCTACATGCTCACGTGCGAGACCGAGAAGGAAGCGGTCGAGATTGCATCGGCGTGTCCGGCAGCCGAATGGTGCGAAGTCGAAGTCCGCAAGATCGCGCCGTGCTGGGTTTGATTATTCGGCCAGCGTTTACCCGACTTCCGCGAATATCCCCGGAAAAATGTCGATGCGATGAAACGTGAATCGTCGTGGGGATGAGGGCGCACGGCGCGTTCTTATTCCGATCCCGAGGAGAACGGCGATGCGATTCATCATCATGGTCAAGGCGACTGAAACTTCCGAAGCAGGCGTTCTTCCGGACAATGCGTTGTTGAGCGCAATGGGCGCGTATCACGAGGAACTCTCGAAAGCCGGCGTTTTACTCGATGCAAGCGGTTTCCATCCCACCGCCAAGGGCTGGCGAGTGCGTTACGAGAACGGCCGGCGCACGGTCACGGACGGACCTTTCGCCGAGACCAAGGAGTTGATTGCCGGGTACACGCTGATCGAGGTCCGTTCGCGCGAGGAAGCCATGGAATGGGTGCGCCGATTTCCCGCGCCGATGGGCGAGCACGAACGCGGCGAAATAGAAGTGCGGCAACTGTACGAACTCGATGAACTCGGCTCCGGCGAAGCGTTCGATCGCTTTCGCGAACTGCTGCCCGCGCGGCGCTGAAAGCTGGGGTCAACCGAACACGTTAAGGACCTTTTGAAATGCACAAGCAAATCTACGTGAACCTGCCGGTCGCCGAACTGATCAAGTCGAAACATTTTTTTAGCGAACTGGGTTTCACCTTCGAGCCGCGTTTTACCAACGATAAAGCCGCGGCCATGATCGTCGGCGAGAACATTTTCGTCATGTTGCTCGGGCGACCGTTCTTCCAGGGCTTCACGGCGAAGACGATCATCGATGCAAGGACGCATGTGGAAACGCTCACATGCCTGTCGTGCGAAAGCCGCGCCGAAGTGGACGAGATCGTTGCGAAAGCGGTGCGCGCCGGCGCGACCACACCGCGTCCGGTTCAGGATTACGGCTTCATGTACAGCCATGGTTTTGACGATATCGACGGCCATACGTGGGAGTTGGTGCACATGAATCCGGACGCGGCGGGCGCGCCGTGAGCGAAGCGCCGGGCGATCACGATCAAAATCACGATCAAGTCACGCATCGTGCAATCGAAGCCGTGTGGCGGCTGGAATCGGCGAAGGTCATTGCGGTCGTCACGCGGCTGGTGCGGGACGTGTCGCTTGCCGAGGAATTTGCGCAGGACGCGCTGATCGCCGCGCTCGAGCATTGGCGGGTGGATGGCGTGCCGGACAATCCGGGCGCGTGGCTCATGACCACCGCAAAGCATCGTGCGCTCGACCGTCTGCGCCAGGATGCGTTGCACGCCCGCAAGCACGAGGAACTGGGGCTCGACATGGATGCGCGCGAGGAACACGTGACGCCGGATTTCGTCGATGCCCTCGGCGCCGCGCGCGAAGACGAAATAGGCGACGACCTGTTGCGGCTCGTGTTCATTGCGTGCCATCCGGTTTTGTCGCTCGATGCACGCGTCGCGCTGACCTTGCGCTTGCTTGGCGGCCTCACCACCGACGAAATCGCGCGCGCTTTCCTGCAGCCCGAGCCGACTATCGCGCAGCGGATCGTGCGGGCGAAACGGACGTTATCGGCGGCGCGCGTGCCGTTCGAAGTGCCGAAAGCCGATGACCGCGCGGCACGGCTGGCATCGGTTCTCGAAGTGATTTACCTGATCTTCAACGAAGGTTATTCCGCCACTGCCGGCGACGACTGGATGCGGCCATCCTTGTGCGATGACGCGTTGCGTCTTGGACGGATTCTCGCCGGCCTCGCGCCCGATGAAAGCGAGGTTCACGGGCTGGTTGCGCTCATGGAAATCCAGGCATCGCGGATCCACGCGCGCACCGACGCCGGCGGCCGCGCGATTTTGCTGATGGACCAGGATCGCGCCCGATGGGACCCTTTGCTGATCCGGCGCGGCCTGGCGGCGCTTGCGCGTTCCGAGGCGTTGGACGGAACGCTCGGGCCTTATGCGTTGCAGGGCGCGTTGGCTGCCTGTCACGCACGGGCGCGGCGGGCGGAAGATACGGACTGGGAACGGATGGTCGCTTTGTACGACGCGTTAGCGGTGCTCGCGCCAACGCCTGTGGTCGCGTTGAACCGCGCGGTGGCCGTCGGCATGGCGTTCGGTGCGGCGGCGGGTCTGGAGATCGTCGATGGACTTGTCGAAAATGCAGCGCTCGCGAATTATCACTGGCTGCCAAGCGTCCGGGGCGACTTGCTGGCAAAGCTCGGGCGGTTTGAGGAAGCGCGCAAGGAGTTCGAGCAGGCTGCTTCGATGACCCGGAACGCGAGGGAGAAGGAGTTGTTGCTGGAGCGGGCGGAGCGCGAACGGCGAAGTTCGATGAAATAATTTTTGCTGTTGGGCTAATTCCAGGAAAGATTTAGCGTCTGGGTGCCTAGCGCGTTATTCGTTGGCAAACCTGATGGTCTACGGAAGATGCGTAGAAGACGAGAGTCCTTTACTCACGTCGAAACTTAAAAAAGTACACGCTACAACGTGTTGATTATCGTATTCCCGACGCGGCTGATACGTCCTAAGTCGAAACCTCTCTCAGATAAATCCGAATCTCTCACGGTTGCCGCTCTCGCCCCTTGCACTCTCGAGCAACGTTGGCTGATCATTCACGATTCCGTCTTGTTTTTGAAACGACTAGGACGATTGTTCCAATAAAAGAATCGGCAATATCAGTTGGTCACGGTTCATCTGAGAGATCAAGGCTTCAAACATGCGGGACACTCATGAGTACGCCGACGCGTACCAATCGAATAACAGACCCGTGACGGGACGGCAGGCGTACCACCTTGATGTGCCGAGTGCAGCGAACGCCAGGGACATATCGGTCATCTCGTATCAAGCACGCGAAGGCATGGCCTCGCCTTACCAGATCACGATCGAGCTGACACATCCCGAACAGCTTTCTCGCGCCGACTACCTGGGACGCGACGGTCACTTCACGATCACCGCCGAAGACAGCACACAGCCACGTGTTTATCGTGGCGTTGTCACGGGGTTCAAGCGGATCAAGAAAACCAAAGATTATTTCCGGTACACGCTCGTTGTCGAGGCGCAGATGGCGCGAATGCGACTGCTGCATGCAAGCCGCGTCTACCAGCACCAGAGCACGCCACAAATCATCAATTCGATGATGCTTCGCGAATTCATGGATCACCAGTTTGTATTCAAGCTGCGCCGCGAATATCCCGTCCACGACTTTCGCTTGCAGTACCAGATGTCGGACTTCGATTACATCAAGCTTCTATGTGAAAAGGCCGGCATTTATTTCTACATTGAGCAAGGCAGGCACGGTGACGTGGTCGTGTTCGGTGACGATATCGACCACTACGTTTATACGCCCGAACTGAAGGTGCCGTATCGCGAGAATGCAGGGTTCGAGGCAGGAATCGAAGCGGTGTTTGCGCTTGAGACACACGCCGAAGTGGTGCCGAAGTCGGTCATGGTCGCCGACTACAATCCGCTGGCCGCATGGGAGCGTTTCAAGGACGAAGCGAACGTCGCGATCGATGATACGACCACCTACGGTCGGCCCTACGTGTATGGCACGAATCACCTTAGTCAGAAAGACGCGCAGTGGGAAGCGCAGTTACGGCACGAAGCCGCAATCGCGTGGCAAGTCGTGTATCACGGACAGAGCAATGTGCTGGAGTTGCGACCGGGTCGCATTCTTCGCATTGACGAAGAGTTGCCTGATGCGCCGAGCGGCCAGGTGATCATCGAGGTGAATCATTCCGGTGGCCGGGGTGTGGCCTACAGCAACTCATACAAGGCGATCCCGTCAAACCGGCGTTTTCGCCTAGAAATTGACGAGAAAAAGTGGCCCAGGATATGGGGTGCGCTCAGCGCGCGCGTCACATCGCCGAACAAATATCCCTATGCATACCTGACCAAGGCCGGGCATTACCCGGTGCGTCTCGACCTTGATTTCGACAAATGGAATCCGGGTGGCGAAAGCGTGCCGCTGCGCATGGCTAAACCGTTCGCCGGGGCGCTGCAAACCGGCTTCCACTTCCCCGTACTCGATGGCACGGAAGCCGTCATCATGGCGCGCGACGGCGACCCGGATAAGCTCTTCATCTCGCAGTTCCACCACAACAGCATTCAATCCGACCTGATCCACAATCAGGAACGGTGGATGTCGCGCAACGTCCTGCGCACGCAGTCTAATAACAAGTTTCGGATGGAGGACTGGAAGGGCCAAGAGCACATCAAGACGGCGACCGAGTATGGCAAATCGCAATTGACGCTAGGCCATATGGTCAATGCCAAGCGCGAAGAACGCGGTGGCGGCTTCGAGTTGCGTACCGACGAATACGGCGCCGTGCGCGCAGGCAAGGGACTGTTCCTCTCCGCCGATATGCAGCCCAAGGCTCAGGGCAAGCAGATCGATATGAGTCCGGCAATCGGGCAATTGCAGGTATCCAATGCCCAGGCGCAAGGGCTCGCTGACGCTGCTGCGGTTGCAAAGGCCGAGATCGCCGCGCTCAAGGCCGAGAGTCAGTGGCTCAAGGAGAACGTTGCTGAGTTAAAGCAGGCAGTCATGGTGCTGTCGGCTCCCGCTGGAATTGCAGTGGCAACGCCCGATCGTATTTCGGTGGCAGCCGGTAAGGACGTGACGTTGACGACAAGCGCTGGCGTTGGGATCAGTGCGCTGCGAAATGTGGCGATCGTGGCCGCCGACGTGTTGTCTCTCTTTGCCTATAAGCTCGGCATCAAGTTGTTCGCGGCACGCGGGAAGGTCTTGATTCAGGCGCAGTCAGATGCCATTGAAATGGTGGCTGCGAAGGACATGCACCTGAGCAGCGCCGAAGGCACGCTGACCGCGAACGCGGCGAACGGCGTGGTGCTTGGTGGAGGCGGCACGGCATACGAAAAGATACTGGCCGACGACGTTCATATGGGCGGCGCGGGGAAGCTGTATTTGCATTTCACCGAAGTGGTGTTGGTGGGTCCAGGCGGCTTGTCCCTGCCATTGCCGAAATTCGAACAACTGGATGTTTCCCACGACGAGATGTTCACCCTCAGTGACGCAGTGACCGGACGTCCGCTCGTGAAGCGTCCCTACAAGATACAGCTTGCAGACGGAAAAACCGTTGAAGGCGTTACTGGCGACGACGGTAAAACGTCGCTTTCGAAGGCCGATATTGCGCAAGGCATGAAGCTTTTGACCCAATTCAAGAAAGGTTGATATGAGCGACGATTCAAACCAACCCAATACACCGGCAGACAACAACGCAGACGCAGACGCTGCGGGAGCGCCCGCCGAAGGTAGCCGCTATAAGCACCAGCACGCTACACGTGTTGTGCCCATGAAACACGATGCGTTTGGAAGAATGTATTGGGAATCCTTTCATACGCCAGCCAGTTTTGAGGTGCGCGCAGAAGCGCGTATTCCGCCGCACCTACCCGGCATTGTTATCTTCGTGCATGGCGTGAATTCGCAGGGCGAATGGTATGACGACGCGGAGATCGCATTGTGTGAAGGGCTGAACAAGCGGTTAAACCGCAATGATCTTAAGGCGAACGAATATACAACGACCGGCGCAGACGGTAACAGCGTTATCAAGCGACGCCTGGATAAGGCGAATTATTCACCGGTTATTCGCTTCTACTGGGGCTATCGCGCTAAAGATGGCGATGAGAAGGAATGGCGAATCCCCATGCGCAACGTGTGGGGAGCCGACTTCTGGAAGAAAAAGGAAGACGATCGCGGGCCGTGGCAATGGGGCGGTGGGCCCTTCCAAAATGGAACGAACAACCTGCAGCAGATGTGGGGCAAAACAGGATTTCGCAAGCACGTGGCAGGCATCAACCTGCAGGCGTTCAACACCGAATGGGACCGTGAAATTCACGATGCTCCGCCGCGCACCTATGGCGTTTGGGCCGCGCAACGACTCGCGGATTTGATCGACAAAATCCGTGAGAACTCGCCACGCGACACCATCACGATCATGTCTCACAGTCAGGGGACGATGGTCGCAATGGCCGCGACCTTGCTGTGCAAGACGCGTGCGCCCGATGCGTTGATCGTGATGAATTCGCCGTTCGCGCTAAAAGACAAGTTCACGGATTCGCTTACGTGTGGCAATGAACGGCCTACCACCGGCGCGCGGGTTCGCACCTTCAAGGCCGTCGCTCAACGTATCAAAGAGGATAAACGCGTTTATACCGAAGAGCTTATGCAGCAATTGCAGGTTGGGGCAAGCGAAGACATGAATTTCTGGCGGCCTGATTTGAAAATGCACTACGGTTTGCCTGAGCGCGATAACCACGGGCGGTTCTATGTCTACTTCAATCCGCATGACCGGGTGATGGGTTCCGCGCCGCTCCAGAGCATCGGCTGGCAAGGCGTGGATGATGAACTGCTGGCCGAACTGGGCGATACGGTCAAGCAAAGAATGTTGGCGCGCGGTACCCCTTGTGGCGATGAGCCGGGCGTGCAGAATTTTGGCACGCTTCCGCCCATAGTTGATCCCGAAGCGGGCGTAGACCCGAATGACTTTTGGAACGGTAATCGTCGTGTGCTCGGGACGCTGCTGTGGGCGGTACCAAAACGAAGCCAAAAGGTGGCGATTAACGCCGAAAAGGTACCTGATCCGATTACGGCGGAAGAGATGTCGCAGTCAGTGCAAACCCCGGTGATGACGGCAACGGGAAAAAACGACAGGCAGGTGTACTTTGACGAATCGCGCAGGGACCAAAACATGCTGGCCGCGAAAGATTCGAAAGGCAAGTATTTAGACGACGGATACGTTTACCTCGACTCGGTCTACGACCGCCAGCTCTGGATGGAACGAGAAGACGTGTATGCAAACACGGGCAAGCGTCGCGAGCTTGAAACGGAGGAAGAGCGTCACAATCGCGTCGCTAACTACCAACCGATGCCAACTAATCACAGCACGCTTCCCAAGCATCGTGCGTTTATGAGCCGCGTAGTCGCATACGATCTGCCGATTGGTTTTTGCGATGCCTACGACATATCAAAAGACTTTTGGTATGACCTGATACGAGAGGCTGACTGGACTCAAATGGCCGACCCGTATTACAGCGATGGTGCGCTATTTACGCCGCCAATGCCGTCCATGATCGACACGGAGACCGTCTCTGAAGTCGTTACCAAAATAGATCAAGAAAACCAAGCATGGAGGGGAGCATGAAACGCATAGCAACGGTGAGCCTGCTAATCGCGGTCTTAGCGCTGGCCGGATGCCAGACCAATTACGAGGATATGACAGCGGATCAACGCGCCGCGTACAGCCAGGTCGGTAGCACGTACTCTTATAAACCAGATCCAAACGCACCCGTACAAGTGACATATCGCATTGATGACCACCGGTTCGTCTCGCTAGAAAATTATGATAAATGCTATGGCGACAACTATTACAACGACACACAGCTAGGCATACACCAAAAAGTCTGGACGGGTTCGCCAACCGACTACCGAGGGCGCTTAGTAATTGATGATCCTTCGGGCTCAAATATCGTACTTCCTACATCCGAAAATACGACATGCGGCGAGCGGGGTTGCACTAACTCGCTCGCCTATTCGACCGATGCCGGGCGCACGTTCCATTGGCTTGACTATTTGAAATATTCCAGTCGGCCTTCAGAGGCGTCGGAAAAGTACAAGATCGCGGTAACTACAAACGCCCTTTACATCGTCAAAGCAGATGCTCCTAATTTGGAGCAAAGCAAAGGCGCCTACGTAAGAAAAGGACCGCTGTACTCGATGGTGGACCTGACGCACTTGGATGGCACAAAAGGGCTGTGGGAAACGGGCGACAAGGCTCCTCAATTTCCTGCCGGACTACGTTCCCCTTCAGGCCAGGACCGCTTCACCTGCGACGCTTCTATCCGTTCGGCTGGACAGCCGAAAACGCCATGAGAATAATGGAGAGGAGCATGAAGTGCATTGCAACGGTGGGCTTGCTAGTTGCGGTCTTAACGCTGGCTGGATGCCGGACTGATTATGAGGATATGACAGCCGCGCAACACATTGAATATAGCCGCCATGCCCGTAGCATCTACTCTTATAAACCAGACCCCAATGCTCCAATCCAGATGACATACCGCATCGATGACCACCGGTTCATGACTTTGGAAAACTACGATAACTGCTATGGCGACAACTATTACAACAACACTCGTCTCGGCATCCATCAAAAAATCTGGACCGGAAAACCAACGGGCTACAAAGGGCGGGTAGTAATCGATGATCCATCAGGCATGAACGTCGTTGTCCCTACAGCGAGGAATTCGTCGTGCGGTGATCGAGGTTGCACCAGCTATTTCGCGTATTCGACCGATTCTGGACGTACCTTTCGATGGCTCGACTATAAGGAGTACAGCTCACTTGCATCCGAGGATTCCGCGAATTTCACAATCGCGGTTGCCGCCCAGAAACTATATGTTATTGAGAAGATTTTAAGCAATTCCTACGTGAAACAGTATCCCTTGATTCCCGGTATCGACATCAGCAAGCCCTATCCGCCGGGAGTTAAGGGCGACGGTTTCAGTGCGTCGAGTAGACCGACTTTTATGGTTCAGGTACGCACACCTTCTGGCCAAGACCGCTTTACTTGCGACGCATCCATCCGTTCCGCTGGACAGCCGAAAACGCCATGAGAACAATGGAGAGGAGCATGAAGTGCATTGCAATGGCGAGCTTATTGATTGCGGTCCCGGCGCTGGCTGGGTGCCAGACTGATTATGAGGATATGACTGCGGCTGAACACGCCGCATATAGTAGCCGTGCGCGGAGGTCCTACACTTTCAAGCCAGATCCGAACGCGCCGATCCAGGTAACTTACCGCATTGATGCTCATCGGTTCATGACTTTGGAAAACTACGATCGCTGCTACGGCGATAACTACTTCAACAACACCGCGCTGGGGATTCATGAAAAGGTCTGGACTGGAGATCCGACAGGCTATAGAGGACGTGTAGTCATTGACGACCCATCCGGCGCAAACGTTGTGCTTCCGACGGCTGAAAACAGATCATGCGGTGATCGAGGTTGCACTAGCTATTTCGCGTATTCGACCGATTCTGGACGTACCTTTCGATGGCTCGACTATTTGAAATACTCCAGTCGACCCTCGGATGATTCAAAGAAGTTTTTGATTGCGGTAACAAAAGATAAATTGTATGTGGCCGAGACAATACAGGATGATGCCTACGTGAAAGGGTTTCCTCTTGTGCGAGATATCGAGCTTGAAAAAACCTATCCTCCCGGCGTGTTTGGCGGCAACTTTACTGCGTCGCGCCGGCCATTGGTCCTCTCGGAACTCCGTTCCCCTTCAGGCCAAGACCGCTTTACCTGCGACGCTTCTATCCGTTCGGCCGGACAGCCGAAAACGCCGTAAAACAAATCAAGCGCAACCAACTCTACTGCGAGAACCCATGAAAAAACCAGTCTGCGAAGGCGACGACACAAGTCACGGCGGCAAGGTCAAATCCGCTTCGTCAGCGTTCAATCTGAACGGACGCAAGGCCGCGGTCAAAGGCGATATTGTGTCGTGCCCCGAGCACGGCGACAACCCGATCGTCGAAGATGGACCGGGCTTCAGCTTTCATGGTCGAAACCTCGTGGTCGACGGCTGTCGCACACAATGCGGCAGCGTGGTCATTGCACGCAATCCGGGCGTGACGATCGCATGAACCGTCGTTGGTATTTATCTGGCGTGCCGCGTCAAGCGGATGCGCTACCGCCCCCTGGGTGGTTGCTGGCTGCGCTGTTTATTCTTGTCCAGGCAATCGGCGCTGCAACGCGCATCTATACGTGGCCGAAGGGGCAGCCCGCGTTGGTGCCGGACTTCTTGATCGGCCTGATCGTGATTCCGTGGCTCTTCTGGTTCGGCGTGTGCGGCGCGTTGTTTTTCGCGTATTTGCAGGACCAGAACCGCGCCATTTGGTGGAACTACCTTTCCGACGAGCACGAAACCGGCTGGCGGCAATGGACTCAGACGCGGATCATTGTGGTCGATAGCGTCGTGCTGTCGCCTGAACCTGAACTCGCCGAGCGCATGCTTAAACTTGAGGGAACGCTTCCGGACAATCCGGGCAAAGCGCTGTTGTTGCCAGAACCGGAAGTGCGGCAAGGCGGCTCACGACTTCAATCGGTCTTCGATCAACTCCTCACGCCGCTTGTCCCCGCATTGACCCGCATGAAACGCGCAGAGCAACTGGAAATTGTCTACCAAACCGATCGCGAGAATGACATCGTTCATCTGCGTGCGGCATGGGGCCGTCTCAGCTTGCCGCACACGCCCACGTTCCAGTGGCTTGCACCCCACGCAATATCACCGTTGAACGGCCCGTGGTTCGCCGTGCGCCCGCCCGAGTGCCGCATCGTTTTAGCGTGCCAGTTGCATGCACCCGACGTCGCCGCCGAGTTTTCCGAAGTGGCAGTCGCCTTGCTGTTGACCTCGGCGAAATTCGCCGCGAGAACGAAGATCAGACCGCAAGCCTTGATCTTCAGGCCGATCACCGCCGATTTCAGCACCGCGGAGCAGGCATTAACAACGCTTTTAAGCGCCGAACAGACGCCGGTGGGCAAACTTCGTCACGTCTGGTCGAGCCACCTGAACAAGATCACCGCACACTCGGTCGCTGCTGCCCTGAACGACTCAGGGTTGAAGATCGAGCATCACGACATTGACAAGGCAATTGGCAAAGGCGGCCCGGCGAACCGCTGGCTTGCTCAGGCGTTAGCCTCTGAAATGGTTCAGCACGGACAGGGCGCGCAACTTGTCGCGGTCCCGCATGCGAACGGTGTTGCATGGAATTTGTTGGCATCTGACCCGACACCGATATCACGTCCGGCGCATCCGCCCATTCGCTATTTTTCATGGCCGTTTCTCGCGATGGTTGTTGCATTCGTCGCGTGCCTGTTTTTGATCTTGTTGCCCAATGGCCTGAGCGACACGCTGAAGATCGCGATGCTTGGCGCGATTCCTGTACTGGTAGCGATTCAGGTCGGCGCTGAAATCTGGACGCTCAAACGAACCTCGCGCGCCTTCGCCTACGAAGCGCGCTGATATATCCGGTGCATGGCATTACTCGCACCATGCGCTGGATCATAAAGAATAAAGTGAATCATTAAATGACTACCCGTCTCAGCGTGAAATACGCCGCGATCATTGTGGCCGTTGGCGCGCTTGCGGCATCGGCTGTGTATTTCAGCAGCGCACCGGGCGCATCACTGATCTCGGAACGTAGCGCGCTTTTTGTGCTGATCGGCGCTGTCTGCGCACTGCTAATCGTGTTTCGCGGTCCCGTTGCGAGCGCCTGGAGTGCGCTGACGCGCGATGCCGCGCGCTATGACACAGTGCCTCGCGAAGCGATGAATACCGACGCCGCGCCCGATCAATTCGATCAGGAAGACGCGAAGTTAGCAGAGAAACAAAAGGCATCCCAATTCGACAGCCTAAAGTTCGCTTTGCGTGAACGTGCGTTGCGTCGCCAACCCAGACTGCTCATAACGGGCGATTACGCTGTAGTTCGCCGATTGATGCCTGAGCTGACCTCACAAGGCTGGTTAAGCACGGGCGATGCGTTATTGCTCTGGAGCGCACCCGACACAGACGGCCGTCCCGATACCACATGGCTCAGGCAGATTTACACGCTGCGGCGACGCCGCCCGATCGATGCCGTGATCCTGACGCTCGACGGCAACGCCGACACCACGTTGCCGCGTCGTGGTACTAACAGCAACAGCGTGACCCTCACGCGCATTACCGATATCCTGCATTGGTCCGCGCCGGTGTATGCGCTCGACGTGGCGCAGACTGACGAGGTCAACGACGGACGCACCGCGCTCATCGGCTGTGAGTTTCAGGCCGACGCCAATGCGCGTTCGATCGAATCGGCGCTGCTCGCACTGCGTAGCCGGATTGGCCATAACAGCATTGCGCAACTGATTCGAAATACCAAAGACACGTATGGGGCGGTTCTGTCTCAGCGGCTCGATAAGCGCAGCGCGCCACTGGCGGCATTGATTGCGTCGTTAGCAGGCCGCCACGCCCGGCACCAACCGGTAAGGAGCGCTTTTTTTGCACCGTACCCCGTGACCGTCAATATTGAAGAGGCCGACCGCGATGCGCTGACAGCCGCCGATCTACCGCTTTGGAAGCACCTCGGCGAGATCTCGCGCAAGGCGCACGGAAAACGCATGAACGGGCATCCTGTGACGGTGTTTTCGGTCATGGCTCTTGGCGTCACTTGCGTATGGATCGCGGGTATGTTTGTGTCGGGAATGACAAACGGGCGCGAAGTTGTAGAGGCCCGGCAGACGATCCAGACACTCGAGACAGCAACCGATCCCGCCGCCCGACTGCAAGCCTTGCTCGCGTTGCAACAGACACTTGGCACCTATGAAAAGCGCGTCGCGCATCAGCCGCCGTTATGGTCGCGCTTCGGACTGAATCAGGACGCCGCGATTCTCGCTGCGCTGTGGCCGCACTACACAAAGGCCAGTCGTTCGTTGCTGGTGGCACCCATTCAGCAAAACCTCGAAGCCTCACTCGTGGACCTGAGCCAGATGCCAACTGACACGCTCGATGACCACGCGAACGCGGCCGCTCAGGACGGGCATAAAGCGCTTAAAACTTACCTCATGCTGGCAGAGCCGAACCGGGTCGAGGTTGATTTCATTGCGCCGCAACTGATGCATTACTGGTCCACAAGCGCGAATATTTCCCCCGGCGCGAAGCTGGATATCTCGGAACGCCTTCTTGCGTTTTATGCGGAACATCTCAAAGCGCACGACGCCTGGCGCATCCAGCCGCACGCGGAACTTGTGAATGCCGCGCGGCAAACATTGCTCTCAGTGATCGGCGTGCGCAATTCGGAGGACACCGTTTATCAAAGCGTGCTTGCCGGCGCCGGCAACAAATACCCGGATCAAACACTCGCAACGCTCACAGCAGGCACCGACACGCGGGGATTGATTCGCACCAGCGCGACAGTCCCTGGCGTTTACACGCGCCAAGCTTATGAAGGTTACGTCGCAGCGGCGATTACCGAGGCAGCGAAGAGCCGGGATGTGACGCGGGATTGGGTTCTTTCCAATACCGTCGAACGAGCACTACCTGAATCATCCACGGATGCGCTCGAACTAGCCCTGACAACGCAATACTTCAACGACTACGCCGAGCACTGGCAGGGTTTCATGAATGCGCTGCAATGGCAGAGTGCCTCGAACATTCCCGGCGCCATCGAGCAAATGAAACTGCTTGCCGATGCGCGTCAGTCGCCGGTGATCGCTTTGATGAAATCTCTCGATTATCAAGGTAACGCGGGTTTGCGACAGGCGTCGCTATCCGATACGTTGGTCGCGAAAGCACAGAACATGTTTGGCAAGAAAGAGGACATGACAGCGATGTCCAATACGAGCGCTGCCGGGCCGCTGGCTGTATCGTTCGGTCCAGTGCTGAGGCTTATGGGACAGGTCAGCGATTCGGCAACAGCAAGGACAGCGGTAGCCGGCGACGTCAGCATGCAACGCTACCTTGAACGCGTGACGGCGCTGCGTTTGAAGTTTCAGCAGATCAGCAACGGCACGGATGCCGACGCGCAAGCCCGCCAACTCGCGCAAGCGTTGTTTCAAGGCAAAGCTTCCGAACTCGCCGATACCCAAGCCTACGCACAACTGGTCGCAGCGAGCCTTGGCGCGCAATGGTCCGGAATGGGCGATGCATTGTTCGTGCGACCGGTCGCGCAAGCCACGCAGATCGTTTTGCAACCGGCAAAAGCGAGTCTCGACGATACCTGGCATCGGTCCATCGTGGTCAACTGGAATAAGTCGTTCGCGGGACGCTATCCGTTCGACAACACCGACAACGACGCATCGATCCCCGAATTGACCCGGTTCATCAGGCCGCAAGGCGGGTTGATCGCGTCGTTTCTCGGTTCGCAACTTGCGGGCGTGCTGGAATTGCAAGGAGACCAGTGGGTAGAAGTCAACACGGGCGGCGGCGGATTGCAGTTCGATCCGGCGTTTCTGAAAGCAGTGAATACATTGCAACGCATCGCGGGGCATTTGATGCCGCAGGGCGAGCCGCAATATCGATTTGACTTCAAGCCCATTCCCACACCGGGCATAACGGATACCGTGCTGACGCTCGACGCGCAGAAGCTGCATTACTACAACCAGCGGGAACGATGGTACGGGTTGCAGTGGCCATCGAACGATCCGCAGGTCGCGGGTACGCGCCTGCAATGGCAAACCGAAACGGCGGGCACGAGCAAGAACTTCGAGTTTGGCGGGCGTTGGGCTTTCGTGCGGATGCTGGAGCGCGCGAAGGTCGAACCCATCGATGGCGCGACGTTTCAACTGACCTGGCAAGCCACGCCGGATACAAGGATGGCGTTGGCTGCCACCACGGCTATCGACGCGTCTTCGCGCAAAAATTCGCAGGCTACGTCGCACCCGGCGGCAGACGATTGGAGCGGTGTGGAACAGGACGCATCGCGCGGACATGGGTCACTCGACAGCCTCGTGATGCAACCGCCGCTCACCGCTGCGCCTGCGAGCCTGACGTATCCGCTGAGTTATTTTATGCGCACGGATGTGGGCAAAGGACCGCTGGAACTGCTCGCTCTGAAAGGATTTACGTTGCCAAACCGCATGTTCATCGATAGACAACGCGTGGTATCGCAGGGCAGCAGTGCAAGCCCGCCGCCCTTGCCAAAAGCCGCGCGCGAAGCCGCAAAACAGGCTGTCACGCCGCTACCGGGTGGCGACATCGGGCATCAGTTATGAAGTCGTGCTCGTCTCCACGGGGCGTGATGGTGAGATTTTTCGGAATTGCTTAATGTGGATATTCGACGATCTTGGACCGGTTGGAGCACCCCGTGAGCTGGCGTCTTGAGGAGAATCACGACATCGCCACCACCTGAACCACAACCCCCTTCAACGCTTCAAACGGCGCAAGCCTCTCCTTCCCGGCAAGATCCGTGGTGATCAACGTCCAGTCCCGTTCGAGCGGCGTCCAGTGTTGCTGCCTCGCGCGCCCGAGCTTGTCGGCATCGGCGAGAACGACTACCTTTGCCGCGCGCCGGATGATGCAATCCTTCAGATAAGCCTGCTCCGCCGTCGCTTCGCACAACCCGAAATCCGCTGCCACGCCATCGGCGCCGAGGAACGCGACATCCACGCTCAAGCGGCTCAGCACCAACTCGGCAAGCGGCCCGAGCGTGCTCATGCTCGTTGCCCGCAGGTCTCCGCCAATCAGCGTGATCCGCACACCCGGCGCATTCGCGAGCGTCATCACAGCAAGCAAATTGTTCGACACCACATGCAAGTCATGATGCGCGCTCAACTGGCGCGCGAGCGCGGCGCAGGTCGTGCCGCCATCGAGTAAAACAGTGTCGCCGTCCTGGACATGCAGCGCCGCTGCTTGCGCGATCGCTTCCTTCTGCTCGCGCTGCGCCGACTTGCGCTCTTCCAGCGACGCCTCCGGCTCGTGCGAGCCGACCAGCGCCGTCGCGCCGCCGTAAGTGCGAACGAGGCGCCGCTCCTTCGCGAGCATAGTCAGGTCGCGCCGCACCGTCGCCTCCGATACCCCCAGCGCTTCGCTCAGCTGCTCGACGTTGGCGTCGCGCGTGAGGACGAGATCGAGGATGGCGCGGTGACGGTCGGCGGCTTTCATCGTGAGGGGCTCATGCAGTGAACAAGGCCGCCGATGTTACACGACCGAAGTCCATTGGCTCAGCCGCGGCGCGTGGCAAGTTCCGCGCCCTGACGCAAGGCTTCGAGAAGGCTGCGTTCGTCGGCAATACCTTTGCCTGCGATATCGAATGCCGTGCCGTGATCCACCGACGTCCGGATCACTTCCAGCCCGACCGTCACGTTCACGCCGGCTTCGAGACCCAGCACTTTCACCGGACCATGTCCCTGATCGTGATACATCGCGACCACGAGATCGAAGTCGCCACGCCCGGCGCGGAAAAAGAGCGTATCGGCGGGAAGCGGGCCGGTTACATCGAGTCCCTGTTCCTGCAGCACCTTCACAGCGGGGATGATCTTTTCCTCTTCCTCGCCATAGCCGAACAAGCCGTTCTCGCCGGCGTGCGGATTGATGCCGCACACGCCAATACGCGGCTTTGCGATTCCCGCCTTGATGAGCGTCGCGTTGCCGCGCTCGATTGTGCGCTGCACGAGACCGGGTTCGATCTTCTTGATCGCATCGATAATGCCGATATGGGTGGTCACGTGAATCACGCGCAATTGCGGCGCGACGAGCATCATCGACACTTCTTTCACGCCCGTCAGATGCGCGAGCATTTCGGTGTGACCGGGATACTTGTGACCGCCCGCGTGCAGCGCTTCCTTGTTGAGCGGCGCGGTGCAGATGGCGTCGATCTGCTTCGATTCCGCCAGCTCGACCGCACGCGCGATGTACTGGTACGCGGCATTGCCCGCGATCGGCGAGAGCTTGCCGAAAGGCAGGTCGTCGGGGATCAGGTCGAGGTCGATACAGTCGATCGTGCCCGGCTCGTATCTGGCTTCGGTCGCGTCCTTGATGCGGCGGATCTTCGCGGTGCCGTTGACGATCTTGTTGGCTTGTTCGAGGCGTCGTGCGTCGCCGATCACGAGCGGGCGGCATTGCGCGTAGACCACGTCGTGCGTCAGGCTTTTGACGACGATTTCGGGACCGACGCCGGTTGCATCGCCCATCGTGATGCCGATTACGGGAAGGTAGTTGCTCATGGTCTTGGTGTTGCTCCGTGTATGTGAGGCGCTTTGTTTAACTCGCGCGCGCCTGGATTCAATGCGTATTCAACGCGTCTTCAGTGCGTATTCAGCGGCAGACGCTGCAGGTGTTCCCACGCGCCGAACAGCGCGTGCTCGCTGCCGAAGGCGCCGGCCTTGGTGACAATGGCGGGCCGCGACGGCAGCGGCGCCGAAGGTCGCGCTACCGCGACGCCGGCTTCGACTTCGGCCAGCAAGTCGAGGCTGCCGATGCCCGCGGTAGAAAGCATCGCGCGGGCGGTTTCGCCGCCGGTCGCGATCAAACCGCCAACGTGCCCGAAATGCGGCGCGACCAACGCGGCCAGTGCGTTCGACAGATGCGCACCTTCGGCGGGATCGAAAGCGTCGTCGCGACCAATGCGAACCAGCAAATCGATGTGCCTCACGAGAAAATCGCCGATCTTCGATTGCCATTCGCGCCAGTCGGCGTGTCGATCGCCGGCGCGTAATACGGCTGGCGGCACGATCATTTCAGCGATGCCAGCGCGCTCGCGCAGCATCGCACACTGGCGCTCTGAAACTGCCGACAGACTGCCGACCAGCACGAGGATCGAGCCTTCCTGTTTCTCGTGAACAGGCGCTTCGCCCGGCGCGCTGCTGAAGAGATCAGGCAGCGTCGCCAGTTCGCGCGCAAGTCCGCCCGATCCAACCCAGAAAAGCTCATGATCGAGTTGCGACGTAATCTCGGCGAGGCGCTTGAGATCGTCGCCGGTGTGAGCATCGACGATCAGCGCATCGATACGATCCTTCGTCGTTGCACGAATGCGCTGGCGCAGGATCTCGGCGTCTCCTCGTAGCGTGTCCACATCGATTGAATCGCAGCGCAGACCGGCGTCTTCAAGCATTGCCTGCACGTTCGCCGGACGGTCGGCGTTTTCGAGCTTCCATGTATCGGTGCTTTCCAGCGGTTCGCCATGCACGAGCACGCGCGCGCGGTGCGTCGTGCGGCCAGTCGCGGGAAATGCGGGCGCGACGATCGCGAGACCTGCGTGCGGCTGCAGCGCCGCGACTTCGGCGGCCCAATTGCCGCGCAAGGTCGAATCGATCTTCTTGTACACACGGCGCCCGGGCGCATTCAGCGTGTTGAGCGCTTCGGCGGTCCGGCGCGCAGCGGCTGGCGGCGCGAAGCGGCGGGTGTCGGTATCGGCGGCGATTACGTCAATGGGATGTGCGTCCGAATCAGCCTTGACCGCACTCGATGCATCCAGCGTGACTATGGTGCGCCGCCCCGCGCCGGCGAACGCGATCGCGCAATCGGCGGCGCCGGACAGGTCGTCGGCAATGATCAGGATGCTGCGGCGGATGTTCGTCGCGTTCATCGCGTGGCCTCTTTGTTCAGGACGCGACGCTCCTCGGCCCGGGCGTTCGCGCGTTTGGCGATGGCCGCGGTCAGGATGGGCGACACGATCGCCGTCACGACCACGCACGCCGCAACCAGCAGTGTGGCGCTTTTCGCGGCCTCGTTATAGACCGGATTCGCCGCCGCGATCAAGGCCGGAACGGCAGCCGCATTGCCCGCGGTGTTCGCTGCCGCGACGCCTGCCACGCCAGTTCCGCCCGTCATGCGATCGGTGAAATAAAGCGGAATGCCCGTCACGATCACCACAGCCAGTCCAAGGCCGATGCCGAGCAAGCCGGCTTGCCAGACTTTATGCAAGTCGAGGCTCGCGCCGAGCGCCAGAGCGAAAAACGGAATCATCACGGGCACGGCGCGCGCGAGAAAGTCGCGCATTTCTCGGTCCAGATTACCCAGCAGCATGCCGACCGCCAGCGGCAGGATACTGCCCACGAGCGTCGGCCACGGAAACGCCGACAACCCTGCCACGCCGAGCGTGACCATCGTGAGGAAAGGGCCCGATTCCAGCGACATGATCGTGTACGCGCCCACGTCTTCCGAACGGCCGTATTGGCCCATCAGCGCCATGTAGAGGCCGCCGTTGGTATCGTTCATTGCAGCGACCACGGCCAGCGTCGAAATTCCCGCGAAGATCCCCGATGACACCGGTTGCTCGCCCAGAAAATGCCCGAGCACGATCCCGACCACGATCGCCGAGCCGATCTTCGCTGCGAACAGCGCGCCGCCTTTCTTGACGAGATACGGCGTGGCCTTGACATCGATGCTCGCGCCCATACACACATAAAACACGGCAAGAATAGGCAACGCGCCCGTGAAGAGCGCGTTCGTGAAGGAGCCGAAGAACTTCGGCATGCCGGGCAGAAAGGTCGCGATCAGCGATCCAATCAGCAAGGGCACGATCATCATGCCGCCAGGAACGCGCTCGATCGAGCGCTTGATAGGTAATTGGGCCATGCGGGTCTCCGGTTTGATGCCTGTCTGAGGGGCGACTTCGAGTCGAATGCTCGAATCGATCACATAAATGATTGGAATGATCAAGTTGGAGTGTAGTCCGTATTTTCAAGATGCGCAAATCGCGCATTCGATTGATCGTTTCGATCATCTTCAATCAAGCGATGGACAGCGAACGCGTTTTCCCGGCCGCTAATAAACTAGGCGAATGACCGCAACCAGAAAGTCGATATCAAAACCGTTCGATGGCTTCCATCCCGCCGTCGTGAACTGGTTCGACCAGCATTTCGCCGCGCCCACCGAAGCGCAGGCGCGCGCCTGGCCGTTGCTCAAAGCCGGCCGTTCGACGCTCGTCGCAGCGCCCACGGGTTCGGGCAAGACGCTGACGGCGTTTCTCGCGGCTATCGACCAGCTTGTGCATGAAAGCGTGAAGCAGCCGTTGCCCGATGAAACCAGCGTGGTCTACGTCTCGCCATTGAAGGCGCTATCCAACGATATTCGCGTCAACCTTGAAGAACCGCTCGCCGGCGTTTCGGCCGAACTCGAGCGGCTCGGATTGCCGCCCGTTGAAATCCGTGCCGCCGTGCGCACCGGCGACACCACGCAAAAGGAGCGCAACGCCGTTAAAAAGCGTCCGCCGCATATTCTCGTCACCACGCCGGAATCGCTTTATGTGCTGCTGAGTTCCGATTCCGGCCGCGCGATGTTGTCCACCGTGCGCACGGTGATCATCGATGAAATCCATGCCGTCGCCGGGAACAAACGCGGCGCGCATCTCTCGCTCAGCCTCGAACGGCTAGACGCGTTGTGTCTGGCACGGCTTCAGGAAACGCCGGTGCGCGTGGGGTTATCGGCGACGCAAAAGCCAATAGAACGGGTGGCGCAGTTCCTGACCGGCAACCGTCCGTGTTCGATCGTCGATGTCGGCCATATCCGCACACGCGATCTCGCGCTCGAACTGCCACCCGTGCCGCTCGACGCGATCATGTCCAACGATGTGCGCGAGCGTGTCTATGACCGGCTCGCCGAACTGGTCGCTATGCACAGCACCACGCTCGTGTTTGTGAACACGCGTCGCATGGCCGAGCGCGTCGCGCGCCATCTCACGGAACGCCTCGGCAAGTCCGCGGTCGCCGCGCATCACGGCAGTCTTGCAAAAGAGCAGCGGCTCGACGCCGAACAGCGTCTCAAACGCGGGGAATTGCAGGTGCTGATCGCGACAGCGTCGCTGGAACTGGGCATCGATATTGGCGACGTGGAGCTTGTTTGCCAGCTTGGTTCGCCGGGATCGATCGGCGGCTTTTTGCAGCGCGTCGGGCGCTCGGGGCATCAGGTCGGCGGCACGCCGAAAGGGCGGCTCTTTCCCGAATCGCGCGACGATCTGATCGAATGCGCGGCGTTGCTCGATTGCGTCGCGCGCGGTGAACTGGACGCACTGCACATTCCGAACGCGCCACTCGATGTCCTCGCGCAGCAGATCGCGGCCGAAGTGGCGAGCCGCGAATGGCACGAGGACGCGCTGTTCGCGCTCGTGCGCCGCGCGATGCCGTACGCCGCGCTCGAACGCGCGCCATACGACGCGGTTTTGCGGATGCTCGCCGAAGGCTATACGGGAAGAACCGGCGTGCGCGGTGCTTATGTGCATCGGGATGCGGTGACGCACACGCTGCGAGGCCGGCGCGGCGGGCGACTGACCGCTGTGACATCGGGCGGCGCCATTCCGGACAATGCCGACTTTGCCGTCCTGCTCGAACCGCAAGGTTTGCAGATCGGCACGGTCAACGAGGATTTTGCAGTCGAAAGCCTTGCCGGCGATGTGTTCCAGCTTGGCAATGCGTCGTACAAGATCATGCGCGTGGAGGGCGGCCGGGTGCGGGTGGAAGATGCGCACGGCCAGCCGCCGAACATTCCGTTCTGGCTCGGCGAGGCGCCCGGCCGCAGCGACGAATTATCAGCTGCGATCGCGCGTTTGCATCAGCATGTGGACGCGTGGCTCGGTGCATTCACGGTCGACGAAACGATCGCGAAACTCGATGAAACCACCGGTATTGGCGAACCCGCCGCGCGGCAGATCGTTGAATATCTGGCGCGCTCGCGTGCTGCGCTTTCCGTCTTGCCAACGCAGGATACGCTCGTGATGGAGCGTTTTTTCGACGCCTCCGGCGGCACGCAGCTCGTCATTCACACGCCGTTCGGCAGCCGCGTCAATCGCGCGTGGGGCCTGGCGCTGAGAAAGCGCTTTTGCCGCACGTTCAACTTCGAGTTGCAGGCCGCGGCGACTGAAGACGCGATTGTTCTGTCGCTGACGGGCAGTCACAGTTTTCCGCTCGATGAAGTCTGGCGTTACCTCCGCTCGGCAACGGCAGAACACGTGCTGATCCAGGCCTTGCTCGACGCGCCGCTTTTCGGCGTGCGATGGCGCTGGAACGCGACCAACGCGCTCGCCTTGCCGCGTTATGCCGGAGGACGGCGCGTCGCACCGCAATTGCAGCGCATGAAAAGCGAGGACCTGCTGGCGGCCGTGTTCCCGGATCAGGTTGCGTGCGTCGAAAACGTGGTGGGCGAGCGCGAGGTGCCGCGTCATCCGCTGGTGGACCAGACTATCGATGACTGTCTGCACGACGCCATGGATTGCGACGCGTGGCTCGCGCTGTTGCGCCGAATGGAAAGTGGCGATATCAAGCTGGTCACGCGCGATCTGCCGGCGCCGTCGCCGTTGGCGGCGGAGGTTTTATCGGCGCGTCCCTACGCTTTTCTCGACGATGCCCCCATCGAGGAACGCCGCACGCAAGCGGTTTTGGCGCGGCGCTGGACCGACCCGGAATCCGCCGATGATCTCGGCGCGCTCGACGCCGACGCCATCGCGGGCGTGCGCGAGGAAGCGTGGCCGTCGGTGCGTAACGCCGACGAAATGCACGAAGCGTTGTCAACGCTCGCCTGCATGACCGACGCCGAGGCGCAAGCCAATGACCGCTGGCCCGAATGGCTCGCCGCGTTGGCGAATTCGGGACGCGCGACGCGTTTGCTGGTGGCATCGAATGAAGGTTTGTGGGTGCCGCTCGAACGCCTCACGTGTGTGCGCGCCATCCATCCGGTTGCACGCATGCAGCCACTTTTAAAGCCGCTCGCAGGTTTCGACGAAGCGTGGAACGAAGACGATGCCCTGGTAGAAATCGTGCGCGCCCGGTTGAGCGGTTTCGGGCCGTTGCCTGTATCGGCAATCGCGCGCGCGTTGGTGGTCCCGGCGTCTTCCGTGGCGCTCGCGCTAACGCGCCTCGAAGCCGAGGGTTACGTCATGCGCGGCCGCTTCAGCCCGGGCGCGCTGGAAGAAGAATGGTGCGAACGACATCTTCTTGCCCGTATTCATCGATACACCGTGCGCCGTTTGCGCCGCGAAATCGAACCAGTCGAGTTGCAGGACTTCATGCGCTTCCAGTTCGACTGGCAGCATTTGAGCGCGGATTCCAAGGCCGATCCGCACGCGGATGGTCATGACGCGCTGATGGCGGTCATCGAGCAGCTCGAGGGTTACGAAGCGCCGGCGGTGGCGTGGGAAGACGAAATCCTGCCCGCGCGGCTCGGCGAATATTCAATGTCCACGCTCGACGATATCTGCCGCGCCGGCAAGGTCGTCTGGAGCAGGGCGGGCGCGCGCTCGCGCAGTTCCGGCGGCCCGGTGCGCACCACGCCAATCGTGTTATTACCGCGGCGCAATTTGCCCGCGTGGAACGCGCTGATGCAGCCGGCTCAGCCGCCCGAGCCGTCTTCGCGCGCACAAATGGTGTTCGACGCCCTGACCACGCACGGCGCGATGTTCTTCGACGAACTGCGCGCCGACGTGCGTCTGCTCGATACCGAGCTTGAAACGGCGCTGGGCGAACTGGTATCGATGGGACTAGTCAACGCCGATAGCTTCGCGGGCCTGCGCGCGTTGCTCGCGCCGGCTTCCCGGCGCAACGCATTCGGCAGCCGCCGGCCAAGGCGCGGCGGGCGTTTTATAGGCGGAATGGACGACGCCGGCCGCTGGGCGTTGCTGCGCCGCGCGCAAACCGAAGGCGCTCCGGCCGATGCCCTGGAACACGTCGCCATGACCTTGCTGCGCCGATACGGCGTCGTTTTCTGGCGCCTGCTGGAACGCGAAGCCGACTGGCTGCCGCCGTGGCGCGACTTGCTGCGCGTCTTTCATCGGCTGGAAGCACGCGGCGAAATCCGCGGCGGACGGTTTGTAGCCGGATTGTCGGGCGAGCAGTTCGCATTGCCCGAAGCCGTGCCGCTTCTGCGCGACATGCGCAACCGTCCCGCTGATAACAGCTTGATCGCAATCAGCGCTGTCGATCCGCTGAATCTGGCGGGAACGTTATTGCCGGGAGAAAAAGTCCCCGCAATACCGGGTAATCGCGTGCTTTATTGTGATGGCGTGCCGGTGGGCGCTGTTATCGCGGGGAAAACGCGCTTTCTGACGGAACTCGATAAAGAATCGCAAGAACGCGTCCGCTGGCATCTCGTGCGGCGCAGTTTTGATCGAGTGCCGGTTTTATCTGGACGCTGACCAGATTCGGCCCTGATTTATTCTCCTGCATTTTCCAGGCGCCACGCCGCGTGGCGTTTCCGTCGTCGCGCCGTTTTAAACGAGCGCTAAAGTTCGACGAATGAAAGCCGATATTAAGTCCAGAGTTCCCAAGTAACGATCCTGAATGAAGGGAAACATCCGGTAATCAGCTTTATTTCGAAATCGACATCATTCGAGTATATAAATTCGACTCGAAAGACAATTCGAAAATTAGCGCGGTTTATTGAAAAGGGCAGAGTAAAGCGATGCCATTGATCCTCAAGTTCGACAGCGCCGAATTCGCGGAAAACGATGCCGAGGAAATCTGGCGCGAAGGGCTCGACGCCATGTTCGAGATCCAGCGCCCCAGGAACTCGTCCGCGCCGTTCCGGGCGAGCCAGGAAAGCTGGGCGCTGGGCGGCATGCTGCTGACTTCTCACATCACGCACGGCGAAGTCGCGTTCCAGCGCACGAAGCGCAAGATCGCGACATCTGGTGTTGACCACTATCTCGTTCATTGCCTGCTCGACGGCAGGTTGATGTCCACGTTCGGCCGCGATACACACGAGGTGTCGCTCGGCTCCGTGGTCGTGCGCGACCTGGCGGTCGAAAACACCGGCGTCAGCCGCGACGCACCCATGCTGACGCTGATGATTCCGCGTCAGGCGATCGACCGGCGTACAGGCGGCCTGCTGCAAATGCACGGTTTGTCGTGGGAAGCGACGGATCCCATCGGGCGGCTGGTCGCCGCGCACATGCGCAGTCTTGCAAACGTGGCGACATCGATGGACGACGAAGAATCCGGCGTCGCCGGCGAAGCCACGCTCGATTTCCTGGCCGCGTGCGTGCTGCGCCGCGCCGAGCGCCGCGAGGAATCGGGCGATCCGCGCCTGACGCCGATGGTCCGTGCGCAAGCGCTTAGTTATATAGAAGGCAATCTCGCCGATCCTGGTATCGGGCCGGCGCGCTTGCGGGAAACGTTGAAGGTATCGCGCACGGCCTTGTACGAAGTCTTCGAGCCGATGGGCGGCGTGGCCGAATACGTTCGCGCGCGCCGGCTCGATGAAGCCATGCGCCGCCTCGAATCGCCGATGCATACGCGCGACCTGATCGGCGCGATTGCGTGCGCGGTCGGCTTCATGAGCGAATCGACGTTCAACCGCGCATTCAAGGAACGCTTTGGCTGCACGCCGACGGAAGCACGCGCCCGGCGTTTTGCCAGCGGCGTGACGAGTCTGCGCACAGCGGCAAATTCGCGCCTGGTGCGCAATGCCCGCAGCATTGGGGCGGAAACGGCTGCGCGCGTGCGCGAACTGCGGGCGTGATCGGGCCTGCAATATCTTGTAAGCGTGCATTGAATGTCGCAAACGGAATGGGCGGAAAAGGCGGACGTTTTGAGAGGGCGATGCTTTGCGCCGCGCGCATCATTGCTGAAACTTGTGGGGTCGTGTGTGGGAGAAAGGGGCGCTGCGGTAACGGGGGTTTCCGCAGCGTTTCCTTGTTTTATCGAGTGTTATGCGAGGCATCGTGCATTTCGCAAGCCGGGCGAATCAGACCTTCGCGCATGCCGGCCGCGAGATAAAGTTAAAACAAAGAAAAAGATCCGGGAAAATCATGTGGTTGCTTGCTTTCTTCCATGCTGAGACCGCTTTTGGGCGGGTGATCAAGATCAGCGCGTTCGCTGTGTCCATCGTCATGCTTTTTGCCGGGCTCGTACTCGCGCCGCAGACCGATGTCGCGGTCGCGGTTTCGTTGCTCGTGCTGGCGTTGCTCTGGGTCCATGGATATATGGACGACCGGCGCGAGTCGCCGGTGTCGTCGCGATGCGTGGCCGAGATCCGGGCCGACGAACGCCGTATCCGCATGATCGGCGGCGGCGTCGATCTGGTGCTGCGACTGGCTTCGCGCACGCTGAACGTGAACCGGGTATCGAAGGAATTCATTTCCAGCGATGCCCCCGGCGAATTCCAGCGCCTGCGTTCAGGGAGCTTCGAATGGCCGGTCAAGATCGTGACGAAAGAACGGACGCCGCGCGACGTCGAACCGGAAGCGCCCAAGTTCGAAGCGTCCAAAGAAGAGATGATGCGCTGGAGCGATTTCGCGCCGGTATCGCCAGCTAAAACTGCATCGAGTCCGTACGTCGTGCCTTACACAAAAGCCGTCGCCGCGACCGAACACGAGATCGCGTTTTACTGGGCTCATCCAGGACACGGCGAGCGTTTGCTGTTCACGGTTTCCGGTCCGGCCGATCAATACGAAGAAGTGCAGCGTGCGTTCTCCACGTTCTCCGCGTGGATCGACGAGGAAGAGGACGCGCGGCTCGCAATCGAACGGCGTCAGGAAGTCGAGGCGTGGCAACGCGACTGGGAAACGAACCGGCTTGCCGAAGAGTCCGAGCAGACGCGGCGACGGGGCGAGGTTCCGGCCGAAGAAACGCTTGCACCCGTGCTCGCGAAAGCGGGCCAGCCTTCGCCTTCGGCCTCGCGCCGCTGGTAAGGCTTTATTGCTCTTCCGCCGATAAAGCCGCTGCGACCGCCGCCGACAAGCGCGCGATCGAAAACGGTTTGCGCAACAGCGATATGTTCGTGCCCATCGCGGCATCGAGCGCCGAGCTGTCTGCGTAGCCGCTCGCAAACACGATCGGCATTGCATGACCGTTCGAGCGCGCGAGCTTCGCGACCGCGGCGCCGTCGAGATGCGGCATCGCGAAATCGAGCACCAGCAAGTCGGGCTGCGTTTCGGCCATCATGTGCAGCGCCGCGCGGCCGCTCGCCGCCGATTCCACCCGATACCCCAGCGAAACCAGCGTTTCGACCATGAACGCGCGCACATCGGGATCGTCGTCGACCACCAGGATGTACGGCGCGCTTTTTTTGTTCGCGCTGACCACCAGTATCGCGGATGGATCCTGCGATGCCGGCACTTCCGGCGAACGGCGCAGAAACAGCGACACGCGCGTGCCCTGCGGACTGCTCTCGATGCGCGCATGGCCGCCTGCCTGCCGGCAGATTCCGTACACCTGGGCGAGTCCGAGACCGGTACCCGCGCCGAGTTCCTTCGTCGTGAAAAACGGCTCGAAAGCACGCGAGGCGATATCGGCGGGCATGCCAGTGCCCGTATCGGTCACGCTGAGTTCCACGTAGTCGCCATCTTCGAGATCGGCGTCGTCCGTAATCGTCCTCGATACCGAGCCGATGCGCAGCACGCCGCCCGATGGCATGGCATCGCGTGCGTTGATCGCGAGGTTGAGGAGCGCGAGTTCGAGCTGGGTTGCATCGGCGATCACGAGCGCGGTTTCGTCGGTGAGTTCCAACCGCAAATCGACCGATGCCCCCAGCGTGCGATCGAAAAGATCCGCCATGCCGTGCACGAGTTGCGCCACGGCCACAGCCTTCAGTTCGAGTTTCTGCGAGCGGGAAAACGCGAGCAATTGCGCGGTCAGCTTGGCGCCGCGGCTGACCGCGCGCATGGCGTTGCCGGTCCAGCCGAGCACGCGCCCGGAGTCGGCCGGCATGCGCTTGATCAGTTCCAGGTTGCCGTGAATGGCTTGCAGCAAGTTGTTGAAGTCGTGCGCGAGCCCGCCTGTCAACTGGCCGACTGCTTCCATCTTCTGCGCCTGATGCAAACGCGCTTCCATTTGCCGTTGCTGCGACAGATCGGAAATCACGCCGCAGATAAGGCGGTCGCGATTGCGTTCGGCATCGAGCGCCTTGAAGCTGCAATACACCGGCGTCTCGCTGCCTGCGGACAACAGCGTGAGTTCATCGCGCGCGGTGCCAGTCGCACTCTCGTGCAGCAGTTCGGCCAGGCGATCATGTTGTCCTTCGAGCACGAACGCGCTGAACGCCCGGCCGACGACATGCGCCACTTCGCGGTCGAGCAACTGCACGGCGCGTTCGTTCGCGTAGAGGATCGTGCCGTCGCTGGAGAGCATGACCGCACCTTCCTGCATCTGCTCGACCAGCACGCGATACGGCCGGTCCGCGCTTTCGAGCGTGTAGATGCGGCTGTCTTCGTTGCTGCCCACCACGACCGCATCCACCGCGCCGCTGCGAATGGCGTCGAGCGTGTCCTCCGCTTCGCGCAGCCGCTCGCGCAGTTCATCGATGGACGCGGTTTCCAGTGACGACAGGACAGACGGGTCGCGGAATTGATCTGGCATGCGCGTCAGGGTTTGGAGAAAAAGCGTTCGAGCGCGTTCAGGCCGAGCGCGGCGATAACCTTGTCCGAATCCGACAAGTCGCCGATCACTCGCCGCAGCGGTCCGGGATTGAGCTTCACCAGCGTCGGTGCAGCGATGATCTGCGCGGCGATGGCAGCTTCAGGATGCAAATAGATATCGATGACTTCAAGCTTGAAGCGTCCTGCCGCCACGCTTTCGAGCAGGCGCCGGGCGTTTTCCACGGCGCGCGTGGACCTGTGCGTGTTTCCGGTTACGTAGAGCCGCAGCACGAGCAGATCAGAAGGCTGCTCCTGCGACGAAAGCCCGCTGTCCACGTCCACGGGTTGGGCGCTCATGATTGAATCCCGGAGCGAAAGCGCCCGGCGAGTGCGGCTTCAAAATCGAAACGAACCCCGATGATTTTCCTGAACGGCCCGGGCAAGCAGAGCAAATACGATTTGTGACTGGTCATTGTTTTGACCGCCTGATGCGAGCCATGTCGACGCGGTCAGCGTCGCGGGTGCGTTGGTGTTCGTCGCGTTGCGCGATCAATGCCTCGAGGTCGGTGGCTTCTGCTTCCAGCGTCGATTGCAGTTCAGCAACTTGCAACTCGACCACCTTGCGCCGCCGTGCAAGCTCGCGCATTTTCTGCTGCACGGCTTCTTCCCGCGCGACGAGTTCATCGCGTTCCTGCACTTCCTGCGCGAGCCGCGCCGATCCGGTCAGCACGCCGCGCGCGCCCACGTAGGCCGGCACCATGGCGATTCCTTCCTTGCTGATTTCATATTCGCGTACCTGATTGGAGTGATCCATGCCGCGCGATTTCAGCACGTACACGAGCCGGTTGCGCTCGCCGTTCGTTTCCACATGCGACAGCGAAATCCATGTGTCCATCAGCGACGAAATGCTGCGGTCATTGATGCTCGATGCCTGATCGGTGCTCGTCAAACTGGTAAAGACTGCGGTGATGCCATGCGCCTTCAGCAGGTCCACGAGCCGCAGCAACGTGGCGTGCACCTCGGATTCAACGCCGCGCAGCGACGAGATCGGATCGATAACTACGGCAGTCGGTTTGAACTCGCCGATTTCCCGGGCCATGCGCGCCAGATGCATTTCGAGGCCGAAAAAGCTGGGTCGCGTCGATTCGATCCTGAGCAAACCTCCCAGGTATTGCGCAAGTTCCACGCCCACCGAGCGCATGTTCCGCGCGATCTGCTCCGGCGATTCCTCGAACGCGAACCAAAGCGTTCGCTCGCCGAGCGCGCAGCGTGCTTCCACGAACTTGGCTGCGAAGGTCGTCTTGCCGGTTCCGGCGAGCCCCGATACGAGCACGCTCGACCCGACGAAATAGCCGCCGGCGCCCAGCATGGCGTCGAGATCGTCGATTCCCGTGGACGTGGTTTCGTTCGACGTGATGTGCGACAGACCCGCCGATGTGATGGGCAGGACGCTGATGCCGGTGGTATCGATGAGAAAGGGGTATTCGTTCGTCCCGTGCGCCGACCCGCGATATTTGACGATCCTCAAGCGCCGCGTGCTGACCTGGTTTTCAACGCGGTTGTCGAGCAGGATCACGCAGTCGGACACGTATTCTTCGATGCCATGGCGCGTAAGCTGGCCCGGGCCGCCCGCGCCGCGTTCCGCCGTGACGATTGCCGTGACACCGCGTTCCTTCAGCCAGTCGAACAGGCGCCGCAATTCCGCGCGCAGCAAGTCCGGGTTCGGAAAGGTTGCAAACAGCGCTTCGAGTGTGTCGAGCACGACTCGCTTGGCGTTCACGCTCCTGATGGCGAAATCGAGGCGCACGAACAGGCCTTCCAGATCGTATTCGCCGGTTTCCTCGATGACAGTCGGGTCGATCCTGACGTGATCGATGGCAAGTTTTTTCTCTTCGATCAACGCGTTGACGTCATAACCGAGCGACGCAACGTTGGCCGCGAGATCCGCCGCCGATTCCTCGAAGCTGACCAGAACGCCGTGTTCGCCGTACTTCAGGACGCCTTCGGCAAGATAGGTCATGGCGAATAGCGTCTTGCCGCATCCGGCGGCGCCGCACATCAGCGTCGGGCGGCCGAGGGGCAAACCGCCGAGGGTCACGTCGTCGAAACCCGGGATGCCTGTGGGCGACTTGAAAAGAACTGCTCCGGTCATCGTTGTTCTTCGTAGAAATTTAGGTGCGGGAACATCTTCGGGTTTGGATTCAGACCGCTCGGCGCTACATGTTGTACTGTGTCAAGCACATTGCATGACTGAGCGGCATATTTTGCGTTCCATGCCGTCCGGTCCCGTTCTGTTCATGCTCATGGCAAAGCCGTAACCCCGCGGAAAATAGCAACAATCCCGGCGGCCTGCAGAATACAACGTGCCGATGAACGCAATTTTGTGGCCCGCCGCACAATCCTGACTCGCTGGTGCGTTGGACTACGGTGCTTCAAGCTAAAATCTCACCTCTAATGAAAAACCTTTTTTATTCCTGCACGCGCCCATGAGCGACAACGACGACGATATCGCCCGCGACGTGGCGGCGGTTGCGCGCATCGGCGCGGTGCCCTCCATCTTGCGCGTCATCTGCAAGAACACCGGGCTCGGGTTCGCGGCGGTCGCGCGCGTCACCGAGGGCACGTGGACCGCGTGCGCGGTACAGGACAACATCGACTTCGGGCTCGTGGCCGGCGGCCAGCTCGATCTCCACACCACGCTTTGCAGCGAATCCCGTGCGCAGCGCGTGCCGATTGTCGTCGATCACGCCAGCGTCGATCCGGTCTACAAAAATCACCACACGCCGCGCATCTATAACATCGAAAGTTATATATCGGTGCCGATCATCCTGCCCAACGGCGAATATTTCGGCAATCTGTGCGCAATCGATCCGCGTCCGGCGGTCGTGTCCGATAACCGCACGCTGACCATGTTCACGCTTTTCGCCGAGCTGATCGCACTGCAACTCGATAGCGAACGCGAGCGCTCGGCGACCGAAGCCGCGCTGCTGGACGAACGGGCGACGGCCGAGTTGCGGGAGCAGTTCATCGCGGTGCTGGGTCACGATCTACGCAATCCGCTGGCCGCCGTGGGTGCAACGGCGGAACTGCTGACGCGCCGCGACGACGCGGGCCTCGTGTCGCTTGGCACCCGCCTGCGCACGACCACCCGGCGCATGTCGCGGCTGATCGACGACGTGCTCGACTTCGCGCGCGGCCGGCTCGGCGGCGGGCTGGGCATGACGCTCGCGCCTGTCAGCGACATGGCCGATGCGCTCGCCGATATCGTCGCGGAATTGCGCGAAGCGAATCCCGGGCGCGTCGTGCTGGATCAGATCGAGGTGAACCGCAGCATCGACTGCGACCGTGGCCGATTGCAGCAGTTGTTGTCGAACCTGCTTGCCAACGCGCTGCATCACGGCGCGCCGGACCGGCCCGTTCTCGTCGATGCCCGCGTGGACGGCGATGAGCTGATGATCACCGTTTCGAATTCAGGGTCGCCAATCGTGCTGGAGGACCTGCAAAAGGTATTCGAACCGTATTGGCGTCCCGCGACGAGCCAGCCGGGCGGTGGTCTTGGGCTCGGCCTCTACATCTGCTCGCAGATCGTGAAGGCGCATGGCGGTTTGTTGTCCGTGAGTTCATCGGCGGAAGCGGGGACGCGATTTGTCGCGCGGATACCTGTGGCGTGTGCGGGGTAAGTACAGAGCGGAAGCGTATCCAGTTTTGCCGATGCGCAATAAATGATATACGATGCTGATATCGTATATAGAGATTGCCATGAGCCGAATTCTCGTCGACCTGACTGACGCCCAATTAAGCGAAATCACGCAAATTGCCGAGGTGGACAAACGTGCCCGGGCCGCGGTCATTCGCGACGCGCTCGACCTATACATTGCGCAGCGCAAACCCGCGTTGGCAGCGGACGTTTTTGGTCTGTGGGAGAGCCGGGAGATCGATGGTCTGGATTATCAGGAAGGGTTACGTTCGGAATGGTGAACGCGCTCTTCGATACCTGCATCCTCATCGATTACCTCAACGGAATCGAAACCGCCAAGAACGAAATGACACGTTACGAGTCGCGGGCAATCAGCCTGATCACGTGGATGGAGATCATGGTTGGCGCCACGCCTGCGAGCGAGTCGAAGCTTCGTGCGTGGCTCAATACGTTTCGTGTTATCGCCATCGATGAAAAGATCGCAGCCAGGGCAGTGGAGCTACGCCAGAAGCATCGCGTGAAACTTCCCGATGCGATTGTCTGGGCGTCCGCGCAGTCGCATTCGCTGCTGCTGGTTTCGCGTAATACCAAGGATTTTTCGCCGGACCATCCCGGCGTGCGTGTGCCCTACACACTCTGATTTTTATGTGAGCGCGGCTGTTTCCAGCCACGTTTTACGGCTGCCGCCCACGCTCCCAAGTCATCCGCCGACCACTCCCTCCGCACCATTCCCGCATCCATACAAACCCGGATTGTCCCTGTTTAATCGGCGCTGCTATCGTTCGCAAGCGCTTGTGGAAGCGCTTCCACTCCACCGATCTACAGGAGTTTCCGTGGCACTCGACGCCTCCGTTGTTTCCGCCGATCCGTTTTCCCCACCCGCCGATTCCGCCCTCTGGCGACGCGATTTCCTGCTTGGCGCGGCGACCGCGTCGTATCAGATCGAAGGCGCAGTCGATGAAGACGGGCGCCTCCCATCGATCTGGGACACATTCTCCGCCACGCCCGGAAAAGTGCTCGCCGGCGACACCGGCGCGGTGGCGTGCGACCACTATCATCGATGGGAATCGGATCTTGATTTGCTGTCGGCGCTGAACGTCGATGGTTATCGTCTTTCGATTGCGTGGCCGCGCGTGATGGACGAAGCCGGGCGGCCGAACCAGAAGGGCATCGATTTCTACAAGAAGCTCGTCGGGCGCCTCAAAGAGAAGGGACTCAAGGTCTTCGTCACGCTGTATCACTGGGACTTGCCGCAGTATCTTGAAGACCGTGGCGGCTGGTTGAATCGCGACATTGTTTATCGGTTCGCGGAATACGCTGACTTGATGAGCCGCGAGCTGAAAGGCCAGGTCGATGCCTGGGCCACGCTCAACGAACCGTGGTGCTCGGCATTCCTCGGCTACGGCAACGGACATCACGCGCCGGGTCTGGCCAACGGCCGTTACGCCACGCAAGCAATGCACCATCTGCTGCTCGCGCACGGCAAGGCCGTCGAGGTGCTGCGCGCGAACGATCCCGGCTCGCTGAAGGGCATTGTCGCGAACGTGGGCAAGAGCTCGCCTGAAACCGACAGCGCGGCCGACACGCACGCCGCTCATCTGTTCGAAGTCCAGCACAACGCGTGGATCCTCGATCCGCTATTGAAGAAGGCCTATCCCAAGGATCTTTTCGAGTTGTGGCCGGGCACTGAACCGCTAATTCTCGATGGCGACATGGAGACGATCGGCGCGCCGCTGGATTTTCTCGGTATCAACTATTACTTCCGTACCAACGTTAAAAGCGATGGCGCGCATGGTTTCACGGAAGTGACGCTGGACGGCGTGGAACGCACGCAAATGGGTTGGGAGGTTTATCCCGATGGCTTGCGCGACCTGCTGATCGGATTCCACAAGACGTATCCGCAATTGCCGCCCATTTACATCACCGAAAACGGCATGGCGTCGGACGACAAAGTAGTCGATGGCCGCGTGAACGATGAACAACGCATCTCTTTCCTCAAGCGCCATCTTGCGGCTGTGGACAGCGCGATCAAGGCGGGCGTGGACGTACGCGGTTATTTCATCTGGTCGCTGATGGACAACTTCGAATGGGCTTTTGGCTACGAGCGTCGTTTCGGCGTGGTTCATGTGGACTACAAGACGCAAAAGCGCACGTTCAAACGCAGCGCCGAACTGGTCGCGAAATTTCTCGAGGAACGTAACGCCCGCGCATAGCTGAACCTATTCTACGCATCAGTGCTGATTCCGTTGGACCACATGGGCGAGACAGCCCGGAGGAGACTCAATGAACTGCATGAAGAAACTGGTTGTCGGTGTGATTGCCGCGGTTGCGGCCGTTGCCGCCACGAGCGCGGCGCACGCCGATCCGTTGAAAGCCACCGTGATTCACTGGTGGACGTCGGGCGGTGAATCCGCCGCCATCAAGCAATTCGCCGATGCCTACAACAAGGCCGGCGGTCTGTGGGTCGACAACGCGGTGGCCGGCGCCGACCAGGCGCGCTCGACCGCGCTGAACCGCATCATGGGCGGCGATCCGCCGACCGCTGCACAGTTCAATACATCCAAGCAATTCCACGACATCATCGACCAGGGTTTGCTGAACAACGTGGACGACGTCGCCGCGAAAGAGAACTGGGACAAGACCTTTCCGCCATCGATCATCGAGAGCATCAAATCGAATGGTCACTACTACGCGGCGCCCGTCGATATCCATATGCCCGCGTGGTTCTTCTATTCGAAGCCGGCGTTCCAGAAAGCCGGCATCACGAAAGAGCCCGCCACTTACGATGAATTCATCGCGGACCTCGACAAGCTGAAGGCGGCCGGCGTGATCCCGCTCGCGCTCGGCGGCCAGGCATGGCAGGAGAAAATCACGTTCGACGCCGTATTCGCCGATGTCGGCGGCCCCGATCTGTATTTGAAGATCTATCGCGATCGCGATGTGAACGCAGTCAAATCCGCTGCTTTCAAAAATGTGCTGACGCAGTTCAAGCGGCTGCATAACTACATCGATCCGGGTTCGCCTGGACGCAACTGGAACGACGCAACGGCGCTCGTGATCTCGGGCAAGGCCGGCGTTCAGATCATGGGCGACTGGGCGAAGGGCGAGTTCGTCGCGGCGAAACAATCGGCCGGCAAGGACTTCGGCTGCTTCCCGGGCTTTGGTCCGCATTCACCGTATCTGGTGGCGGGCGATGCCTTCGTGTTTCCCAAGACCGACGACGCCAATGCAATCAAGGCGCAGAAACTTCTGGCGACCGTCATGACGTCGCCGGCCGCGCAGGTTGCGTTCAGCGCGAAGAAGGGCTCGATTCCGATTCGTTCGGACATCGATGATTCGAGCCTCGACATGTGCGCGAAGATGGGCATTGCGATCATGAAGGACAAGACTCGGCAGTTGCCGAACCCGGAAATGCTGACGCCGCCGGATATCAACGGTGCGTTGCAGGACGTCATCACCAACTTCTGGAACAAGAACCAGTCGGTCGAGGACGCACAAAAGGCCTTCGCCAGCGGGCTCAAAAGCTGATGTCCGCGACGCCCGCCGATAAATCCCTGCGGCCAGCCGCGAGGCATGCGAGAAAGAAACCGCTGAGGAAGCGGTTTCCTTTGGCCGCGTATATTGCGCTCGTGCCGCTTGCGCTGACCGTGGTGTTTGCTTATCTCGGCACGATGTTATGGAGCTTGCGCACGTCGTTCACGAACTCGCGCACGTTCGCGTCCACGAGCTTTGCGGGCGTCTCGCAGTATGTGAGGCTTTTCAATAACGACCGATGGATGTTGTCGCTGCAGAACATCGTGATCTACGGCGTGTTGTTTATCGTCGTGTGTCTCGCGATCGGATTGCTGCTGGCGGTGTTCATCGATCAGAAAGTGGTGGGCGAGGGCGCGTTGCGTACGGTGTTTTTATATCCGTATGCAATGTCGTTCGTGGCGACCGGTCTCGTCTGGCAGTGGATCCTGAATCCGCAACTCGGGATTCAGGAGGTGCTGCACAGGATCGGCTTTACGCATGCGCGCTTCGACTGGATCGTCGATCAGGACAAGGTGGTCTACACGCTCGTGATCGCGACCGTGTGGCAGGCGTCGGGCCTCGTGATGGCGCTCTTGCTGGCAGGCTTGCGCGGCATTGATGAAGAGATCTGGAAGGCCGCGCGTATTGATGGCATACCGCGTTGGCGCGTGTACGCGAGCATTGTGATCCCCATGCTCGGCGCATCGATATCGACTGCGTTCATCCTGCTCTTCGTGATGGTCATCAAGCTCTACGATGCCGTCGTTGCCATGACGCAAGGCGGCCCCGGCACGGCAAGCGAAGTGCCCGCGAAGTTCATCATGGACTATCTGTTCGGGCGCGCGAATCTCGGGCTGGCATCGGCGGCGTCGATCGTTTTGCTGGTTACCGTGCTCGCGATTCTCGCGCCGGTGTTCTACGTTCGCAGCCGCGCGTTGCGCTTAAGGGATGCACGATGAGCACCTTACGCACGAGTACTTCGAGTCCGCCGCTTCGACGCAAGCCGCGCTTTTCTCCCGCGCGACTCGGCGTATATGCGTTCCTGTTTACATCCGCGCTATTTTTCTTGTTGCCCCTGTACGTGATGCTCGTAACGTCGGTCAAGCCGATGACCGAAATTCGCATGGGCAACATCCTCGCTTTCCCGGTGCATTTCACACTCGATGCATGGCGCGAAGCGTGGCAATCCGCATGCACGGGCCTCGATTGCAAGGGCATTCAAGTCGGCTTCTGGAACTCGGTGCGCATTGTTGTGCCGAGCACGGTCCTGTCGATACTCGTAGGTGCGGTGAACGGTTACGCGCTGTCGTTCTGGAAACCGCGTGGCGCCGGCACCTTGTTCGCGATCCTTTTGATGGGCGCATTCATTCCCGTACAGGTGATGGTTTATCCGCTCGTTCGCGTGCTTGCAACGGTGCATCTGTTCAGTTCGTTGCCGGGCATCGTGCTGATTCATACGATCTTCGGCATGCCCGTCATGACGCTTTTGTTCCGCAATTACTACGCGGCCTTGCCTCACGAATTGTTCCAGGCGGCGCGCGTGGATGGCGGCGGTTTCTGGCGCATTTTCCTGCAACTGATGGTGCCCATGTCCGCGCCGATCATCGTGGTCGCGGTGATCATGCAGGTCACGGGTATCTGGAACGACTTCATTCTGGGCCTTGTTTTCGCGGGCACCAAGAACCTGCCGATGACCGTGCAGCTCAATAACATCATCAACACCACGACCGGCGAACGCCTCTACAACGTCAACATGGCGGCGACCATTCTTACATCCATGGTGCCGCTCGCCATCTACTTCGTGTCGGGCCGTTGGTTCGTCCGCGGCATTGCTTCCGGTGCCGTCAAGGGTTAGTCAAGGGCGATCATGTCTACAGTCATGTCTGCAGCAAAATCCAATGTTTCCATCCGCGATCTGGAGATCCAGCTGGGAGCGAACACGATCATCGAATCGCTGGATCTCGACGTCGAGCCTGGCGAGTTTCTCGTGCTGCTCGGGCCGTCGGGCTGTGGCAAGTCGACCTTGCTGCACAGCATTGCCGGGTTGATCAATGTCAGCGGCGGCAGCATAGAAATAGGCGGCCAGGACATGACGTGGGCCGACCCAAAAGATCGCCGCATCGCCCTTGTTTTCCAGTCTTATGCGCTTTATCCCACGATGAACGTGGAGCGCAACCTGTCGTTCGGTTTGCGCATCGCGGGAACGCCCAAGGCTGAAATAGAGCGGCGCGTCGCGCGTGCGTCGGAGATGCTGCAACTCGGTCCGTTGCTCAAGCGCAGGCCTGCGCAATTGTCGGGCGGTCAGCGTCAACGCGTGGCGATCGGACGTGCGATCGTGCGCGAAGCCGATGTATTTCTCTTCGATGAACCGCTCTCCAATCTCGACGCCAAGTTGCGCACCGAACTCAGGCGAGAGCTCAAGCAACTGCACAAGCGTCTTGGCGCCACGATGATCTATGTCACGCACGATCAGGTGGAAGCCATGACGCTCGCGACCCGCATGGCGGTGATGCGCGGCGGCGTGATCCAGCAGATCGGCACGCCCGCCGACGTGTATGCGCGCCCGAACAACCTGTTTGTCGCGACCTTCCTCGGCTCGCCGGGAATGAACCTGCTCAAGGGCACGCTTCACTACGATGCAGGCGGCATCCAGTTCCAGAACGATCACATTGACGTGGATGTATCGGCGTATCCCTTTGTCAGGACGCCGCGCGAAAACCAGCAGTGCGTGCTCGGCGTGCGCCCCGAGGACGTCCTGATCGATCCCGCGTTCGAACACAAGGCAACGGTGTCGCTTGTCGAACCCATGGGCAACCACCGGGTAATTTGGCTCGATTATCATGGCGCCCAAATCGCGTCCATCGCGCAGGAATCCGCGACGGCCGCGGTCGACGAAGTTACCGGTTTTTCGATCCAGAAAGAACGCATTTCTCTCTTCGATGAAACCGGCGGCGATCGCTTGTAGGGCTTATTTCATGGAGTCGACGTGGCAACCCTGAAGGACGTCGCGGTTCTCGCCGGCGTGGGCATGTCCACGGCGTCGCGGGCAATTTCCGGCCGCGGACCGGTATCGGCCGATGCACTGGCACGCGTGCAGGCGGCGATTGCCGAGCTCAATTTCCGGCCGTCGTCCATTGGGCGCGCGTTGTCCAAGCAATCGCTCGGCATGATCGGCATTTTCGTGCCGTCGTTTCATGGACCGTATTACGGCACGATCCTCAAGCAAACCGATACCGAGCTGCGCCAAGTGCACAGGCATGTCGTGGTCGCGACCGGCTACGGCGACGATTCTCCGCGCGATCAGGCGGTTTCCGCCGTACAGTTTTTGATCGGCCGCGATTGCGATGGCGTGGTGGTGACAAGCCACGATCTGCACGACGATGACCTCATCAAGCTGCATCGGATGCATCCGAAGATGGTGTTCCTGAATCGTGATTTTGCGCAGATGCCGGAGGCGTCGTTTTGTCCGGATCATCATCGCGGCGGGACGCTCGCCGCGCAGACGCTCATTGAAGCCGGGCACACGGAAATAGCGGTGATTTCAGGCCCGTTCATGGCCTTCGATAATCAGGCGCGGCTCGCCGGTTTCTTCGAAGAACTGACGCGTAGCGGAATCGATCGCACCGATGTGCAGATGATCGAATCCGATTTCTCACCCGAGGGCGGGTATGAATCGGCGCGCTTGTTGCTGGCTTCAAAGAAGCGCTTCACGGGTCTGTTCTGCGCCAACGACACCATGGCGATCGGCGCATTGTCGTGCCTGCAGCAAGCGGGTATCTCGGTGCCGCGAGAGGTATCGGTGGTCGGTTACGACGATGACTACTCGGCTGCATTTTCAGCGCCGGGGCTGACATCGGTTCATATCCCGACGGCGGATCTTACGCAAAACGCAGTCCGATGGCTGCTGAACGAATGCTATGGGACCGAGTACCAAATCTATCGCGAGTTCCCAGTGACGGTCACGCGTCGCGCATCGGTTGCGGCGCCGCTCAAGCGATGAGCATCTTCAGCTATTTTCTTTTGCGCGGCGCAAGCGTTCACGGCTGTTGATCAGATGAAGGCGCATGGCGGTGCGTGCTGAATCGGCGTCGCCACGTTCTATCGCATCGCAGATCTGCTCATGTTCACGGTTCACGCGCGTGAGGTATTCGGCGTATTGCACGGGCGGAATTTGCGTTCGCGTGATGCGAGTGCGCGGGATCATGTGCATGCCGAGGTGCTTCAGGATTTCGACGAAATAGCGGTTGCCCGTGGCATTCGCGATAGCCAGATGGAAGCGGATATCGGGCGAAATGGTCTCGGTCGCTTCGCCCACGTTGTGCTCGAATTCGGTCAGCGCTTGCCGCATCTCGGCGATCTGGGTTTTATCGCAGCGTGCCGCAGCCAATCCCGCGCTCTCGGTCTCAAGACTGATCCGAAGTTCTAGAACGGCGAGGGCGTCGATGGAACCCGCCACATCCTCGGGATCGAGCCGGAAAAGGGAACGCGGTTGCGCTTCGCATACGAAGGTTCCAATTCCATGCCGGGTTTCTACCAATCCCGCTGCCTGCAACTTCGATAGCGCCTCACGCACAACCGTTCTGCTCACGTTGAAGCGTTGCACCATTTCAGCTTCGGTCGCAAGACGATCGCCCACGCGCAACTCCGCAGATTCAATCTGCAGCCTGATTGCATCGACGAGTTCTGTTGTCAGACTTCGTCGCGCGGCAGGCTGTCCAGACGGTTCGAACAGCGCATTGGGCGATCTGAGCACGGCCACCTCGATTGGGATAATGTTCGCGAATCGTTGACAAACGCATTAGCGAATGATTATATGCAGGCTATAGTCATATGACAACGTACAATGACACACAATTTAGGCGGCTGAACCAATCGCAACAGGAGTGCACGAGCTCCGATCAGCCGCGCTTAATGGAGACAGGCTCACATGGCCAACCAAGACAACATTCGCCCGTTCAATCGTCTGCTGCTGACCGGCGCTGCGGGAGGCGTAGGCAAGGTCATCCGTCCGCGCGTGGCTTCATTTGCCGAGACCATCAGGATCTCCGACCTCGCCGCGGCGCTCCCATCCGAAACCGCAGCCAATGAAGAAGTCGTGCCCTGCGATCTGTCGGACAAGCAGGCCGTCGACGCACTCGTCCAAGGCTGCGACGCCGTGATCCATCTCGGCGGGGTATCGGTGGAAAGACCCTTTGAGGAAGTGCTGGAAGCCAACATCAAGGGCGTCTACAACCTCTATGAAGCGGCGCGCAAGCATGGCGTGAAGCGCATCGTTTTCGCGAGCTCGAATCACGTCACGGGGTTTTATAGGCAGGACGAGACGATCGACGCGCACGCGCTGCGCCGCCCCGATGGTTACTACGGCTTGTCGAAATCATTCGGCGAGGACGTGGCGCAGTTCTACTTCGACCGGTATGGCATCGAGACGGTGAGCATTCGGATTGGCTCGGCGTTTCCAGAACCGAAAGATCGCCGCATGATGGCGAGCTGGCTCAGCTACGACGACCTGCTGGACCTCTTGCGGCGCAGCCTTTTTACGCCGGATGTGGGACATACGGTCGTGTATGGGATGTCCGACAACCAGGTCAAATGGTGGGACAACCGCTTTGCGGAAAGGCTCGGGTTCGCGCCGCGTGATTCGTCGGAACCGTTTCGCTCGAAGGTCGAGGCGCAACCCGCGCCTGCGCCCGGCAGCGCGGTCGCGGTGCTGCAAGGCGGAGCGTTCACCACGACCGGGCCGTTCGAATAAACCGGAACGCCCGGGTGTTGTTGTAGTCGCCACGACCCGAAACAAGCCCGCTTGAAGCGCATCGGCAGAACACAAGAAGGGCGCGAGCGGCGAGCCAAAGCCTGCGTTCGTCACAACCAAAGACATTGCTGCGATGAATTTCCATCTCGACTTCAGTCCGTTGCTTCCGTACTGGCCGGTGTTCCTGAAAGGGGCATGGCTCACACTGAAGATGACAACGGTAGCGGTTTTTTTCGGCGTGATCGTCGGTACGCTCGTGGCGTTCGCCAAGCGCGGAAAGAACCCGCTTCTATCCAATGCGTGCTCGATCTACATCGAGGCCGTGCGCAACACGCCATTTCTCGTGCAGATCTTCCTGCTCTATTTTGGCCTCGCGAGCTTCGGCGTGCGCATGCCGACGTTCACGGCGGCCGCGCTCGCGATGATCATCAACATCGGCGCTTATGCAGCCGAGATCATTCGTGCGGGGCTTGAATCCGTGCCGCGCGGCCAGCTCGAAGCAGCGGAATGCCTCGGGCTGTCGCGCTGGCGGATCGGCTGGCACGTGATGTTGCAGCCTTCCATCGAAAAGGTTTATCCGGCGCTTACGAGCCAGTTCCTCCTGATGATGCAAGCCTCGGCGATCGCGTCGCAAATCTCGGCCGAAGAACTCACGGCGACCGCAAACACCGTGCAGTCCGACACCTTCCGTTCGCTCGAAACGTACATTGTGGTGGCGCTGCTGTACCTTGCGTTGTCGCTGTTGATCAAGCTTGCGGCATGGGCAGTGGGCGAGGTGGCGTTCAAGCGCAAGCGGGTCATGCGCCGAGCAGCGGATCGAGCAGGAAAGCCGGTGCCCGATCAAGGCCGCATCGATACCGTGATACCCGGAGGTGCAGCATGAGCGGCGGTTTCACTGCGGCGCATTTGTACTATCTAGTACATTCGATCGTGTGGACGCTCGCGTTGTCCGCGCTAGCGTTCGTGCTGGGAAGCATCGGCGGATTCGGCGTGATGCTCGCGCGCATTTCGAAGCACCGCTGGCTCAGCCGTGTGGCGATGGTTTATATCGAAGCAATCCAAGGCATTCCGCTGCTGATTTTGCTGTTCATCGTCTACTTCGGGTTTTCGGTTTATGGCTTCGAAGTGCCTGCACTGGTCGCGGCCGGGTTTGCGCTGATGGTTTATACGAGCGCGTATCTCGGCGATATCTGGCGCGGGTGTATAGACGCCATGCCGAAACCGCAATGGGAAGCCGCCGAGTGTCTGTCGCTCACGCGCTGGCAGACGCTGCGTCTCGTGATCATTCCCCAGGCACTGCGTCTTGCGTTGCCGCCTACGGTTGGTTTTCTGGTGCAGGTGATCAAGATGACATCGCTTGCATCGGTGATCGGATTCGTTGAATTGACACGCGCCGGGCAGATCATCAACAACTCGATTTTTCAGCCGTTCCTTGTGTTCGGGCTGGTCGGAGTCTTCTATTTCGCGCTGTGTTATCCGCTCTCGCGCTGGAGTCAATCGATGGAGAAAAAGCTCAATGTCGGCAATCGTTAAGCTCGGAGACGTCTATAAGAGCTTCGGCTCGAATCAGGTGCTCAAGGGCGTCTCAATGGAAGTGGAAAAGGGCGAGATGATCGCCGTGATCGGCGCGAGCGGTTCGGGAAAGAGCACGGCGTTAAGATGTATCGACAGACTGGAAACAATCGATCGCGGCACCATTGAAGTGTGCGGCATTCGTGTGGATGACCCCAAGGTCGATCTGCATCAGTTGCGCCGCGAAGTGGGGATCGTGTTTCAAAGCTACAACCTCTTCGCGCATCTGACCGTAGAAGAAAATATCATGCTCGCGCTGCGTCACGTGAAGAAGATGAGCCGCGACGAAGCGCGCCGCGTGGCAATGGGCGTGCTCGAACAAGTAGGTCTCGGGCAAAAAGCCGATGCCTATCCGGAGCAGCTTTCCGGTGGCCAGCAACAGCGCGTTGCGATTGCGCGCTCGCTTGCCATGTCGCCGAAAGTCATGCTGTTCGACGAAGTGACCTCCGCGCTCGACCCGCAACTGACAGGTGAAGTGCTGCGCGTGATGGAAGATCTCGCGAAGGGCGGCATGACCATGTTGCTCGTCACGCACGAGATGGCGTTTGCCAAGCGCGTGGCGGATCGCATCATTTATATGCACCAGGGGAAGGTGTGGGAAGTGGGCAGCGGCGAAATGCTCGATGCACCGAAGACACCCGAGCTGCGCACGTTCCTGAACAACGGCCTGTAGTTTTGGCCCTTGCGTCAAACAAACCTTTTGAACCGACCATAAAAATGGAGACTGCTTTGAAAACAAACACATTCATCATGCGCGGCTGCGTAGCTGCTTTGTTGCTTGCAGGCGTGGCGCACAACGCCATGGCGGACCAGCTCGACGACATCAAGAAGGCCGGCAAGATTCGCGTTGCGATTGCCATGGGCACGCCGCTTTTCAGTTACGCCGATGCCAACCTGCAACCCGCGGGCTCGGACGTGGACACTGCTGCAGCGCTTGCGAAGGACCTGGGCGTGAAGCTCGAACTCGTGCAAATCACGAACGCCGCGCGCGTGCCGACCTTGCAAGCGAAGCGTGCCGATCTGGTGATCGCGGATCTCTCGATCACACCGGAGCGTGCGAAGGTCGTGGACTTCTCGATTCCGTATGCGGTCATCACGATCATCGTGGGTGGCACGAAGAGTACGAACGTCAAGAATTACGCCGATCTCGATGGCAAGACGATTGGCCTGACGCGTGCCACTGTCAACGACACGCTGACCACGCAACAAGCGAAGGGTGCTCAGATCCAGCGCTATGAAGACGACGCCACGTTGATCACGTCGGTGGTGACCGGGCAGGTCGATATCTTCTCCAGCACGCCGTCGAATTTGAGCGAGATGGTCAAGCGCGCGCCGAACCGCAATCTCGAACTGAAGTTTGCGCAGAAGGATTTCGACCTCGGCATTGCGATGAACAAGGACGAGCCGAAGCTCAAGGAGTGGGTTAACAACTGGGTCAGCACGAACCAGAAGAACGGCAACCTCAATACGATCTACAAGAAATACCACGGTCGCGATTTGCCGGCGAGCGTGACGAAAGGCTGAGTCTCACCAAAACAAAAAGGGCATCGCGAAACAAACGCGATGCCCTTTTTTTCATGCGCTGAAAAATCAGCTGGCCGTGTTCTGACCGATCTCGTGATCGGCGAGATATTCGAGCGCGCGAACCATGCCCGAGTGATCCCACGCCTTGCCGCCATGCGCCGCGCACGCGTTGAAAAGCGCCTGACAGGTCGCTGTATTTGGCAACGACACCCCGAGCGATTGCGCCGTCGACAACGCCAAGTTCAAATCCTTCTGATGCAGCTCGATGCGAAAGCCCGGATTGAACGTACGCTTGGTCATGCGCTCGCCGTGCACTTCCAGAATGCGCGACGACGCAAATCCGCCCATCAGCGCCTTGCGTACTTTCTCGGCATCGACACCCGCCTTCGATGCCAGCAACAACGCTTCGCCCACCGCTTCAATGGTCGCGGCAACGATCACCTGGTTCGCCAGCTTGCAGACCTGTCCCGCGCCCACTTCACCGATCAGCGAGACGTTCTTGCCCATCATGTCGAAGAGCGGCTTGACGGTATCGAACGTAGCTTGCGATCCACCTACCATGATGGTCAGCGACGCCGCTTTTGCGCCCACTTCGCCGCCAGATACCGGCGCGTCCAGATACTCCGCGCCGCGCTCGCGAACCTTGGCCGCGAAGTCGCGTGTGGCGATGGGCGAGATCGAGCTCATGTCCACCACGATCTGGCCCGGGCGCAGCGCCGCGACCACGCCGTTCTCGCCGAACAGGACACGCTCGACGTCGGGCGTATCCGGGACCATCACGAAGATCACGTCGGCTTGTGCGGCGACCGCTGCAGGATTGTCGCAGGCGACAGCGCCCGCTTGCGTCAACTCCGCCGGCACGCCGCTGCGTGTGAACGCCGCGAGCGCGACGCCGTTCTTGACGAGGTTTTCAGCCATGGGCTTGCCCATGATTCCCAGTCCGATAAAACCTGCTTTTTGCATGTCATCCTCCAAAAAAATTCGGGTTCGCAGTCGTCGATGCCACTCGATAAAACTTTACTTCTGCATGAAATGTTTCTGCACGGCTTGCGCCGCGTTGCGCAACAGGCCCATATCCGCACACACCGCGATCACCTGGCAGCCCATCGCGAGATAACGTTCAGCCTCGGCCTGCACGGGCGCAAGCGTGCCGCTCGCTTTACCGGCTGCGCGGGCGCGATCGAAGACATGCGCCATGGCCTTTTGCACGTCCGGATGATTCGCATTGCCGAGATGTCCATACGATGCCGCCAGATCCGATGGTCCGAGAAACACGGCATCTACGCCATCGACCGCGAGGATTTCATCGATCGACTCCACCGCCTTGCGGCTCTCGATCTGCACGATCACGCAGATATTGTCGTTAGCGGTGGTGAGGTAGCTGGGCACGGTGCCGTATTTATTACCTCGGTGTCCTACCGATACCCCGCGGATGCCTTGCGGCGGATAGCGGGTGGCGGCGACGGCCCGGGTGGCGTCGGCGGCGCTGTCGACAAACGGGATCAGGAAGTTAAAGAAGCCGCTGTCGAGCAGGCGCTTGATGATCACGCTCTCGTTGGCCGGCGGGCGCACCACGGGCGCGCTACGGCTGTCCTTGAGCGCCATCAGCTGCGGGATGAGCGTGAGGACGTCATTGGGCGCGTGCTCCGCGTCCAGCAGAATCCAGTCGAAGCCAAGCATGCCGAGCAATTCGGTCGTGATCGGGCTGCCGAGCGACGCCCAGCAACCAATCTGCTTCTCCTGTTTCAGGACGGACTGGCGAAACGTGTTGGGAAGCGGCTGGTAGGGCGAGTGCAGCGAGTCTTGCGTAGGCGCGGTCATGACGGCTTCCTCTTGCGTAATTGCTCGAATTTCGGCTTGAGTTGAAAACCTGAGTATGAATCTGTATGCGGCAAGCTCATACGTTATCAGACGTCATATTACATCGCGGATTCGATCGACGGCAAGGGAAAGGGATTTATCGGTTATCGCGATCGCTGAGCGCTTCGGGCCAGCGATTCTCTTCAACACAATGTGCTGCGGGCACACGTTGCGCCCAGCCTTCGGCTTGCAGCATGGGCTCGTCGTAGAAATGCTGCACGTGGCCGATGCAGAGAATGGCAACCGGTTTTGCATCTGCCGGCATATGGAGCAGACGCTGCACGGCTGCGACATCGAACAACGATACCCATCCGAGACCAATCCCTTCAGCGCGTGCTGCAAGCCACATGTTCTGGATCGCGCAGGCCACCGACGCAAGATCCATTTCCGGCAACGTGCGGCGGCCGAAAACATGGTGCTCGCGGTTTTCCATCAAGCCGACCACCAACACCTCCGCGCAATCCAGAATGCCTTGGACCTTGAGGCGCATGAATTCATCGCTTCGTTCATTGAGCGCCGCGGCCGTTGCGCAACGTTCCGTTTCCACGATGTCGTGCAGCGCCAGACGCAAACCGCGATCGGTCACGCGCACGAAGCGCCAGGGCTGCATGAACCCAACGCTCGGCGCGTGATGCGCGGCATCGATCAATCGCGCCATCAGTTCGGCCGCGACCGGCGCGTCTGTGAAATGCCGCATGTCGCGGCGTTCGTGAATCGCCCGATAAACCCCTGCAATTTCAGGGTCGGAAAAGCGCTTGGAGGTCGAGTCGGTCATTGCATTCGTGGATTCGTGCATTCAAAAATTGCGGACGGTCGGGAGCAGGAAGGGCGCTGATGTCGTTTGAAAAGCACAACCGAATGTCTAGCTCAGACGAAGCAGGAGGGTCATAGGGTGCATGGGTGACGGCCTTAAGCCATAGCTTTCGTAGAACGCCACGGCTCGATCATCGATCGCGTGAACCAGAATGGCACGAACACCCATTTTTTCCGCAACAGTAACCGCGCGATTGACCGCATCCTGCAGCAACGACGCACCGAGCTGAATTCCCCGGGCATTGATATCGCGTGCAAGTCGTCCTAGCACCACGACAGGAATCGGGTCAGGCATGTTTCGACGAACGTTGCCAGTTGCCTCGCGATGGGCAACTGCACCTGCAGCGAGTGCGTAGTAACCGTACACGCGATCATCTGTATCTGTGGTCACAAATACGCGGCTCGCGCCGGATGCGTGGTTGAAGAGGGCACGCTTTTTAAGCCAGTCGTCCAATTCGGCATTGCCACATGAAAAGTCGGAAACGTCATGCGCTTCCAAAAGCGGCTGCGGCGCGGAAAGCTGCAAACTCATTTCTTGTTAGCGCTCCATGGCGCCTTCACTTTCATGAGGCGTGCAAGACCGGCGTTCGGTGTGGTTGGAGCGTCCAGCATATGGGTAAACTGCTTGAACTTTTCTGCGTCGAGGTTGAAGAACGTCTGATCCAACACGACCGCCTGAGCGCGCTCGCACGCGGCTTCCAGCATGAAGTCGGACCGGTTCTTGCCGAGCAGGCTCGCGGCATGGTCGATCAGGTCCCGTTGCTCAGGCAACGCGCGCAGATTGATAAGTGCATCACGCATGGCATCCTCCAAAACGTATATACATTAGATATACGAATCTTATGCCGACGTGTATCGGTTGTCAATACACCGCTTATGGAACGTCGTTGCACATCAATATCTGCATCTAAAGCATTTCACTCTCCAGCAGGCCATGCCAGATGCGGCGACGTCCAGTCGAGTTCGCTGCCAACGACCATCACCTTGCCCTCGCGTTGCACGGCCATTGTCACGCCCACCGAAGCGCGTCCGCTGGTAAGCGACAGGTAAGGTTGACAGAACACTGCCTTCCCCATGTTCGCCACGGCCTTCCAGTAATACGGCCGATGATCCCAGCGCGCCGATTGCGTGGACAGCAACGGACCGAGCCTCGAGTCGCCGCCGGGTCCCGCTCGCCCGACAAACTCCTGTCCCACGATGCGGCCCGTGTGGTCGAGCACGAAACAGCGACGGCAGAGCGCGAAACCGGTCATCGGTGCAATGGCTTCGTCAACCTCGGTGCCGTTCGATAACGCCGCGGCCGCCGTTTCCACCATCGCCAAATAGGGCGACAGTTGCGCTTCAAAACGGCTCGCGCGCACGCTGCGTCCTTCGGCGATGACATCGAATGCATGGTCGATGCGCCGCATCACCGCTTCGGGCGATGGAATGCTCGCGCTCGGTCTGCCGAGCAAGAATCCTTGCGCAAAATCGACGTTGGATTCGACCGCGAGCACGAGCTCTTCAGTCGTCTCGATCCCTTCCACGACCACGAGCATATCCGCGCGATGCAGCAGCGACACAATGGTCGATAACAACGGCTGATCCGAAGCACGGCTCTTCGCGCGAATCAGTTCGCCATCGAGCTTCACGAAGTCCGGCTGAATCCGCAGCAGGCGGTCGAGGTTGGAATGGCCCGCGCCGAAGTCATCGACGGCAATCAGGAATCCGCATCCCCGATACCGCCACGCGGCCAGCGCCAGTTCCTCCACGCTCACGCCTTCCGACTCCAGGATCTCCAGCACGATGCTGCCCGGACTGAGTCCCGCCGCGCTCGCCATGTTCGCGAGCGTCTGCTCATAGCCAACCTGAATGAACGTGGACGGCGCGACGTTCAAGAACAGCCACGTGTCCTGCGGCAAACGCTTGCGCGCATTGTTGAAGTGCAGATGATGCGTGAGCGAATCGAGCTCGGTGACATCCGGATTAGATTGCGGCGCGAAGAGCAACTCCGGTTGAACGGGATGACCGTCCCGATCGCGTCCACGCAAGAGGACCTCGAAGCCGACCTGCTTCTGGTGCGACAAACTATAGAGCGGCTGGAAGTGCGTGGAAAGTTCGAACGGACCCCAGTGCCTGACGGTATCGGCGTCGGGAGTTTGATCTGTGGAAGCATCGATATCATCATCGATAGCCGTTGCCCGCACACGCGCAACGCTGTTGGTCCGCTCCACGAACACGCGATTGCGGCCAGCATGTTTCGCGCGCAGCAGCGCTTCATCTGCGCGATCGAGCAGCGCGACGACGCCCTCATGTTCACGACGATGCGCAACGCCGAAACTCGCGGTCAGGAACCCGTCGGGCCGCAAGATACCAGCGATGCGTATGCGCAGGAGATCTGCAAGTTCCCTCGCCTGATGCGTTTCCGCAGTCGGAATCAGCACCGCGAATTCCTCGCCGCCGAGCCGGCCCGCGATCCCCTCGGGCGGTATTGCGTCCTTGATGATCTGCGTGACCTGCAGCAGCGCATCGTCGCCTCTTGCGTGGCCATATTGATCGTTGAGGGACTTGAATCGATCGACGTCCAGAAAGATCGCGCTGACAATCTCATCGCCCGTGCGCAGTGCGCTCAGCATCTCCTCGGCCCGTTCGAGGAACGCGCGACGGTTGAGAATTTGCGTGAGGGGATCGGTTGCCGCCAGCGTAATGAGCTTCTCTTCCAGCAAGAAGTGATTGAGCCGGAACCAGTAGAAGCCGAAATGAAACGCCGTCGCGGTCGGAATACCGATGGCAACCCACATTGCACATAACACCCAGTCGTCGTGCGTGAAGGGCACCGAGAACACAAAAGGAATGCCCGCTATATAAAACGCGATCGTGCCGAGCACGAAATGCCGCGGCGTGAGCCATAGCGGTGCGGCGCAGATGGGCACGACCATGCCGGCGGGCAGCATCCAGTAGAGCGGCTGCTCGACCCCGGTCACGGTGATCATCACGCCAATCTGCAGCACGACCACGTACGCCGCGCCGATCAGGCCGAACACGAAAGTGGAGGGCGCGCGCGGAATTGCCGCCACGAGCAGTGAAAGTGACAGCGCGCACAACAGGCGCGGCCAGAGCGGCAATTCGATACCCGTCACGTGCGCGCGAGCGACCACGAAAATGAGAAAGGCCACGACGGTGAACGCCATGGTAACGGTGGAAAGCGGCCTTTGCAGTTCCATTGAACGGCAATGAAACCTTAGCCGTAACGCAGGCGAGACGGATGGCGGAAGGAGAGATGTAAGCATGTCGTCGGATTGGTATTTAGCAGTCTCATTCACGCGAAGGTGAAGGCTGTCGGCTCTGTCGTGGTGTCCTGGCCGATTTGTTGAACTTCCGCAGCTGAAACTTACACGTTCAAAATTTCATCAGACGAAACGTAATTGTCTTACGGCGCGGCAACGGGCTCAAGACAAATGTTGAGCTGCCTACGGCATCACCTGTTTATCGTGAGCGGATGTGCCTTCCTATTTTCATTCCAAGTTTTTAAACGGCTGTTGAAATCGCGTTGTTCCACCGGTCGGTTGCCTGCATCCAGTTGTGTATTCATCTAGACGACTTACTGGCGTCACCGCGTCGTCATGTTGCATTCCTAGAATCCGTACGACGCTGCAAATCTGCAATTTCCAGGCGTCATAGTGAGGACATCATGGATGCAATCCGCATCGAACGACTGAGCAAGACGTTCAACAATGGCCGCAAGGCGCTCGACTCCATCGACCTGAAAGTGGGTGAGGGCGAAATGGTTGCGCTGATCGGCGCATCAGGTTCAGGCAAGTCCACGTTGCTGCGCCACATTGCGGGATTTACCGCATCCGATCCGGCGCCGTCGCATGTAACGCTGCTCGGCCGGCCCATTCAAGAGAACGGCAAAGTGGCGCGCGAGGTCCGCAGGATTCGTCGCGATGTCGCTTTCGTGTTCCAGCAATTCAATCTCGTCGGCCGCCTGACGGTACGCACGAATGTGCTGATCGGTGCGTTGTCGCGCGTGCCCTTGTGGCGGCGCCTGATCGGCCGTTTTCCGCGCGCCGAGCAGGAACTCGCCATGGCGTCGCTCTCCGCCATGGGCATTGGCGATCACATCAACGAGCGCGCCAGCACGCTCTCGGGCGGGCAGCAGCAACGCGCCGCACTTGCGCGCGCACTGGTCCAGCGGGCGCGTATCGTCCTCGCCGATGAACCCATTGCATCGCTCGATCCCGAGTCCTCGCGTCGCGTGATGGAGCTGCTCCAGTCGCTGAATGAGGATCACGGCCTGACGGTTGTCGTGTCGCTTCATCAGATCGACATAGCAATGAAGTACTGCGCCAGAACGGTCGCGCTGCGCAACGGCTGCGTGGTGTACGACGGCCCTTCCGCGAGCCTGACGCCGGCTTTGTTGCGCGAGTTGTACGGCGCGGCGGCCGAAGAACTGCTGACCGATCCGAACACCGATACCGACGTCGACACCGACACCGCCGCCGCCCAGCGCGATCCGGTTCGTCAAACGGAACGCGCAGCGGCGCGTCCGGAAGGCGCATCGGCCCGATCTGCAGCGTTCGCGTCGGCCGCGAGCTCGTGAGCGAATCACTTTTGTTTGTTTCTTTCCAACCCTGGACCCATTCGATGAAATCAGCCCGATTCCTTCTGGCCGGCGCGGCGTTCGCCGCCTGCCTCGTCTCGCAGGCAGTGCTTGCTGAAACGATCAACTTCGGCATCATTTCCACCGATAATTCCGCTGCGCTCAAGCAGCGCTGGCAGCCGTTGATCGACGACCTCAACAAGCAGACCGGCCTCGAGGTCAAGCCGTTCTTCGCGACGGACTACGCCGGAATTATCGAAGGCATGCGGTTCAATAAAGTGCAGATTGGTTACTTCGGCAATGCATCGGCTATTGAAGCCGTGGACCGCGGCAACGGGGAAGTGTTCGCAAAAGTGAAGTACAAGAGCGGCGAGGCCGGGTACTACTCGCTCTTGATCACCAGCGTGAACAGCAAGTGGAAGACCGTCGATCAGGTTCTGAAAAATACGCACGATATCAACCTGGGTTTCGGCGATCCGAATTCGACTTCGGGCACGCTCGTGCCTTCGTATTACCTGTTCGCGAAGAACGGCATCTCGGTACGCAACGACTTCAAGAGCGTGCTGCCATCGAGCCATGAAGCGAACATGCTGGCTGTGGTGAACAATCGCGTGGACATCGCGACGAACAATACCGACATGGTCGAGACCTTGCGCCAACAGCACCCGGAGTTGCTTCAGCGCGTGCGCATCCTGTGGAAATCGCCGCTGATTCCGTCGGATCCGATCGTATGGCGCCGCGACTTGCCGCAGGCCACAAAGGACAAGCTGCGCAATTTCTTCGACCACTACGCGCAGACCGATCCGCGCGAGAAGGCGATCATGGAAGGCATCACCGGCTTGTCGGGTTTTACCGATTCAACCGACGCGCAACTGATCCCGATCCGTCAAATGGCCTTGTTCCAGAAGAAGGAACAAATCCGGAACGACGCGCATCTCTCCGATGAAGACAAGAAAGCGCAGATTGCCGCGCTCGACCAGAAGCTGGCGCAGCTCGATACGGTGGCCGCGAAGTGAAGCATCCCGTCGACGCTTATTCCTTCGACGGCGCCGCGGCTCGCCCGCACGCCATCAAGCCCGAGCTGAACGTACCCAAGCGCAGCTGGTTATCCATGTTCGGTTGGATCGCGTTCGTGGCGATTCTCGGGCTGTCGTGGCGTAGCGCCGACATGCGTCCGCTCGATCTCTTCGCCGATCCGGGCAACATGGTGCAGTTCGGCCGCGACTTTTTCCCGCCGGATTTTCACGACTGGCGCACCTATGTTCACGAGATGATCGTGACGCTTGCAGTGGCGGTGTGGGGCACGGCGTTGTCGCTGGTTTTCGCGGTGCCGTGCGGGTTGTTGTCGGCTTATAACATTGCGCCGGTGTGGGTCGCCCAGCCGGTGCGGCGCGTGATGGACGCCTGCCGCGCGATCAACGAAATGGTCTTCGCCATGTTGTTCATCGTCGCGGTCGGGCTCGGGCCGTTCGCCGGCGTGCTCGCGCTCTGGGTGCATACCACGGGCGTGCTCGCGAAGCTTTTTGCCGAAGCTGTCGAGGCTATCGATGCACGTCCTGCGGAAGGCGTGCGCGCCACCGGCGCAAGCAGTCTCGACGAAGTGCTGTATGGCGTGCTGCCGCAGGTCATGCCGCTATGGATATCGTTTGCGTTATACCGCTTCGAATCCAACGTGCGCTCGGCAATGGTCGTTGGCATGGTCGGCGCAGGCGGCATTGGCGTGGTGCTGTATGAAGCCATTCGCTCATTCAACTATGCGCAGACCGCGGCGGTGTTGTTGATGGTGATCGTGATCGTGAGTCTGATCGATCTTGGGTCGGCCTGGCTGCGAGAGCGTGTGATCTGAAACGTTTGAGCAAGTATTGGCCGGTACGAAGTGCGTGCCGGCCAATTCCTTTTTACGAAGCGAGTTTCAGCGGCTGATTGATTGCTGCCAGCAACTGCTGACCGGCATCGGCGAGCAAACCCGAGTTATCGATGTTCGTCACGCGTGCCTCTTCCGGCAACACGAGCGCCGGCTGTCGCGCGAGACGTGCTTCCATCTGCCTCGAATCTTCGCGGCCTCGCCGTTCAAGACGCGCGGCGAGGACCGTCGGGTTTGCATGGATGTGGACGAACTGCGTGTGCGGATAACGCGCGAGCGCAGCAGGCGCGTGCTGACGCGATCCGTTCACGACGACATGTAAGCCGCGCGCGAGCCAGGCATCGATTTCCACGCCGATTCCATAGTGCAATCCGAGGCTTTCCCAATGCATCGAAAACACGCCGCTTGCGAGGCGTGCGGCGAATTCATCGTGTGTTAGCGCGACGTGATTCTCGCCTTCCGAAACGGGCCGCGTGATGTATCGATGCGCGAACATCACCTGCGATCCAATGCGCTCGCGCACGAAGCCAAGCAGCGAATCCTTGCCGGCGCCAGATGGTCCCATTACATAAATCAGTCTGCCTTGACCGGCGTTCATGCGCGTTCTCCTGCGTCGCCGAAAGGCAGACGTTTCCATACGGAGAAGGGCGCGTCTCGATGCGGCTGGACGAAGAGCGCTGCACCATGAAACGGAAGCGGTCCAAGTGATTGGATGCGCGTTTGCCAGAGCGTCCTGATCACCGCGCGTTGCGTTTCCGAATCGATGGAATCGGAAAGTGTCATATGGAAACGGAATTCATCGAGCACATAGGGATAGCCCCATTCGTGCAGCAACGCGCGTTGCCGGGGATTGAGATGGGACGCGAGCCGCTTTTCATTATCTTCGGACGATGGCCGTGCGCGCAGTGCAGCAAGCGCATGCAACGCGCTCGCCGCGATATCGCGAATGGCGTTGTCGTGATCAGCATGCGCCGCTTTGAGCGCGACGAAACGGCCGAGATCCGCAGCTTGCAGAAGGGCATCGAAAGGCGTGATTTGTTTCGCCCATTCCTTTGCGGCCGCGAAGACATCCTGCAGCGCATGACCCTCAGCGATATGAAACGGCGGCACGAGCGTGCCATGCCAGCCGTATCGGCGCGGTGCGACGGTCAGCGAGGCAACCGTCTGTCCCAATGCAGGAACAGCAGGCGGTTCCAGGAATTCGCCCGTTTCGGCATTGCGGCCGAGCCATTCGCTGCCTGCATTCCACCAGGCAGAAACGGCGGGCGGCGCGTAATAAAGCGCGACGCGTGCGTCGGGCGTCCACGCGTTCATACGCCATCCTCCACCAGCAATTGCACGCGGTCCGCCGCGAAATGCGTGATGCCGTATTTGATGGGCACGCCGGCTTCGTCCACGTCGACGCTTTCAACCCACATGACCGGCTGCTGCCGGTTGATCTGCAAACGGCGTGCGACCTCCGAGCTCGGCAAGACGCACCCGATACGGCTCCATTTGCGCGTGTAATCCGTCACGCCGAATTCGGCCAGCGCCGCGCTCACGCCTGGCTTGCCTGCCAGCACCGCGGGAAGATCCGCGAATCGCATTGCCGGATACCAGCTGCGCGCATAGGTCAGCGGCACGTCGTCGGAGTCATGGCGCGTCTCGATCTCGTAGACAAGCGTGCCGGCGCGGATGCCAAGCGCCTTGGCCGTAACCGGATCCGCTTTGACCTTGTCGCTCGACAACACCACGCCCGCCGATGGTTGATTGTGGCGGCGCAGATTTTCGGTGAAACGGGTGCGGCGGCCGATCTGATAATCGATCGCGCCAGGCTGCACGAACGTGCCACGCCCTTGCTCTACGCTGACGAGTCCCGTGGCGGCGAGACGCAGCATGGCGCGGCGCACGGTATGGCGGTTGACGTCGAAACGCCGTGCGAGTTCTGCTTCGCTCGGCAGGCGACCCTCTTCGCCAAAACTTTTTGCTGTAATTTCCGCCGAAAGGATCTGTTCGATCTGGCGCCACACGGCAACGCCCGCGCCGCGCTCGACTGCAAGCCCCGGTGTCCCCGTTTCGTTGGATGTCATGGTGGTGTCATTCCTGTCGGTTTGAATATCGTCATTGGCATTGTAGTGCGAGCCCGATGATGAAAATGTGAAAGCGGGGCACATTCAACTATTTTATATCTACATCTGTAAACGTCTAGACGACCAGATGATTAGTCTAGTAGTGTAGGGGCTGGATTCGGGTTTTTTCAGGCATCACCAAAATCACGAGGTTGACGATGAACATTTCCGCGCGGCCGTCCGAGTTGGCGCAACCAGCGACCCGGCGCGAGTGGCTGGCGATCCTGGCGCGCACCCCGCACGAGTCAATGAAGGAAGCAATGAATGCGGCGCTCGGCGCAACGGATCCGCCTGAATTCGACTGGCTGCGTGCGCCGGATATCGGTCTCGCGATGGTGCGTGGACGCGTAGGCGGAACTGGCGACGCGTTCAATCTCGGCGAAGTGACCGTGACGCGCGCCACGCTGCGCGTCCGGTCGGCCGAAGGACGCGCGACGGTCGGCATGGCGGTTCACATGGGGCGCGACAAGGAGCGCGCCACGCTTGCCGCGCTTGCGGACGCGCTGCTGCAAATGCCGGCGTTCGAAGCGCGCATGCAGCAACTCTTGATCGCGCCGCTGGCTGCACGCATCGCGGAAAGCCGCGAACAAAAGCAGACGCGTGCAGCGGCCACGAAAGTTGAATTCTTCACGATGGTGAGAGGTGACTGATGCAACGGAATAATCCATCGGCAGGCGCGCGGGAGGCGGGCGCGGGCAGCATCGACCTCGCCACGCTCACACCTGGTTTCACCGATACCATCCATGATTCGCAGGGCGTATTCCGCTCGCTGCTGGATGCGCTTTCCCGGCCGGGCAAGATCGTATCCATCGACACAGTGGTGCCTGTTTTCGCCAGCGAGCACGAGCCGCACGTGCCGCTCGCCGCTTACGCCGCGTTGCTCGCGCTCGCCGACTACTCCACGCCCGTGCTGTTGCAGCATCCACATCGATCATTGAGCGACGCGCTGCGCTTTCACACCGGCGCGCCCGTGACGGCCGATTGTTCGGAAGCCGTGTTTGCCTACCTCGACGACGCTGGTTCCATGCCGTCGATCGATGAATTTTCGCTCGGCGAACCCGAGACGCCGGAAACTGCCGCGATGCTGTTCATCCGCGTTGATTCGCTGACAGGCGGCGCTCCAGCGACATGGCGCGGCCCCGGAATCCGCGATGCGCAAACCGTATGCGTGGAAGGCGTGCCCGACTCGTTTTGGCGCGAGCGCGCCCAGCTTGCGAGTGAATTTCCGTGTGGCGTCGATTGTTATTTCGTGCATGGCGGTTCGGTGATCGGACTGCCTCGAACAACGCACGTGGAGGTGGCCTGATGTACGTTGCAGTCAAGGGCGGCGAACGCGCGATTGAACGTTCATGGGATCTGCTCGCGGAAAAACGCCGCGGCGATCAGGCGTTGCCGGAACTCGGCGTCAGCCAGATTCGCGAGCAACTGAGACTCGCCGTGGCGCGCGTGATGACCGAAGGTTCTGTCTACGACGAAGAACTCGCGGCGCTCGCGATCAAGCAGGCGGCAGGCGATCTGGTCGAGGCGATTTTCTTGTTGCGGGCTTATCGCACTACCTTGCCGCGTTTCGGTTATACGCTTCCTGTCGATACCGAAAAGATGTGCGTCGAGCGAAGAATCTCGGCGGCGTTCAAGGACATTCCCGGCGGCCAGATGCTTGGAGGAACCTACGATTACACGCAGCGTCTGCTGAATTTCAAGCTGCTTGCGGAAGGCGTTGGGTCGGATTCAGGCGAGAAGATCGCGCCGCCATCGGCTAGGCACGACGCCATGCCGCGCGTACTCGCCATGCTCGACAAGGAAGGCCTGATCGAACAGGAGAGGGTGCACGCGGATGCATCCGAACCCGGCGACATCACGCGTGAACCACTCACGTTCCCCGTGGACCGTACGGTTCGTCTTCAGAACCTTGCACGTGCCGATGAAGGTTTCCTGCTTGCGATCGGCTATGCAACGCAGCGCGGTTATTCGCACACGCATCCGTTCGCGGGCGAGATTCGCAATGGCGAAGTCGCGGTTGAAATGGAAATCGAAGAGCTGGGATTTTCTATCGAGATCGGCGATATGGAGATCACCGAGTGCCAGATGATCAACCAGTTCGCCGGCAGCGGCGACGTGCCGCCAACGTTTACGCAAGGCTACGGACTCGCGTTCGGACACTCGGAGCGCAAGGCGATGGCGATGGCGCTCGTCGACCGGTCATTGCGTGCGCCGGATTTGGGCGAGACGGTTGCATCGCCGACTCAAGACGCCGAATTCGTGCTTTCACATAGCGACAACGTGGAAGCATCGGGCTTCGTTCAGCACCTGAAATTGCCGCATTATGTGGACTTCCAGTCGGAGCTCGAGCTGTTGCGGCGGCTGCGCGCAGGTCTGGAAAAAGAACAGCAGGAGAACGCAGCATGAACGCGCGAACGCAGGAAAGCGTCATTGCGGAAGGCTATAACTTCGCTTACCTCGACGAACAGACCAAGCGCATGATCCGTCGCGCGTTGCTGAAGGCCGTTGCAATCCCGGGGCATCAGGTCCCGTTCGCATCGCGCGAAATGCCCTTGCCTTATGGCTGGGGAACCGGCGGATTGCAGGTAACGTCCGCGATCATCGGGCGCGACGACACGCTGAAGGTGATCGACCAGGGTTCCGATGAAACCACCAACGCCGTCAACATCCGGCGTTTTTTCGCGCGCACGGCCGGCATTGCAACCACTACGCGGACCGTGGATGCATCGATCATTCAGACGCGTCACCGGATTCCGGAAACGCCGCTAACGGACAAGCAGATCATGGTGTACCAGGTGCCCATGCCCGAACCGCTCTACCGGCTCGAACCGCGCGTGACCGAGTGCCGAAAGCTTCATTCGCTTGCCGACTATGGCCTGATCAACGTGAAGTACTACGAGGACATTGTGCGGCACGGCAGCATTGCGACGACCTACGATTACCCCGTGCTCGTGAACGACCGTTATTTGTCGTCGCCCTCGCCAATCCCGAAGTTCGATAACCCGAAGATGCACATGAATCCCGCGCTGCAACTATTCGGTGCGGGCCGCGAACGCCGCATCTATGCCATCCCGCCTTATACGAAGGTCAAGAGCCTTGATTTCGAGGATCATCCGTTCAGCATCCAGCACTGGGAACACGAATGCGCGCTGTGTGGATCGCGCGAAAGTTTCCTGGACGAAATGATCGTGGACGACGAAGGCAAACGCATGTTCGTATGTTCCGACAGCGACTATTGTCAGGAACATCGCGCCGGGAAAGAACAGGAGGATGCATGAGTCATTCATCGCTCGCTCCGCTGCTCAGCGCGCGCGGACTCACTAAACAGTACAACGGACGCGGCGGTTGCGCGGATGTGGACATCGATATTTATCCGGGCGAAGTGTTGTGCATTGTCGGCGAATCGGGCTCGGGAAAGTCGACCTTGCTCAACGCGCTTGCATTGCGCACGCCGTTGGACATTGGCACGTTGACGTATCGCACGGCGGAACATGACGTGCTCGACCTGCTTACGCTTCCCATGCCGCGCCGCCGCATGCTTGCTCGAACCGACTGGGGTTTCGTGCATCAGAATGCGCGCGATGGTTTGCGGCATGGGGTATCGGCGGGAGCGAACATCGGCGAGCCTTTGATGGCGAACGGCGCGCGTCATTACGGCAAGCTTCGCGAAACGGCGTCGAGCTGGATGAGCCAGGTTGAACTGGACGCCGCGCGCATCGACGAATTGCCGTCCGCGTTTTCAGGCGGCATGCAGCAGCGGCTGCAAATTGCGCGCAACCTGGTGACGAAACCGCGCCTCGTTTTCATGGATGAACCCACGGCCGGGCTGGATGTATCGGTGCAGGCAAGATTGCTGGATCTGCTTCGCACGTTGACGGGGAAACTTCATCTCGCGGCGTTGATCGTGACGCACGACATTGGCGTGGCGCGTTTGCTCGCGCACCGGTTGATGGTGATGAAGGACGGCCGCGTGGTGGAAAGCGGGCTGACCGACCAGGTGCTGGACGATCCTCAACATCCTTATACGCAGACGCTGGTTGCGTCCGTGCTGCCCGTTTGAGAGTCTAGAATGAATGCCAATAGCTTCAAAGAACTCGCCGATGACGTCGCTTTTGCCGAACGCAAAACGTTGATGCTGCGCGCACGCGGAGTCGAAAAAACCTTCACGTTGCATCAGCAAGGCGGCGTGAGCATTGCAGCGTTAGGCGGCGTTTCGCTCGATGTGGAACGCGGCGAATGCGTGGTGTTGTCAGGACCATCCGGTGTCGGCAAGAGCACCTTGCTGCGCTGCATGTACGGCAACTATCTGCTGACACGCGGCACGGTCACGATTCGCGATGAAAGCCGCGCGTCAAAATATCTGTCGTTGTCGGACGCTGAACCGCACGATGTGATCCGCTTGCGCCGCACGACCATGGGCTACGTCAGCCAGTTTTTACGCGCAATTCCACGGGTTTCATCCATCGATCTTGTCAGCGAGCCGCTCATATCTCGCGGCATGAATGAAGACGAAGCGCGCGAGCGGGCTGGCGTCCTGCTTGAACGCCTGAACGTGGCGCGCCGTTTATGGACGCTCGCGCCGGCCACGTTTTCAGGCGGCGAGCAACAGCGCATCAACATCGCGCGCGGGCTGATTGCCGGACAGCCGCTGTTGCTGCTCGATGAACCCACCGCATCGCTCGACGCGGAGAACCGGCAAGTGGTCGCCGATCTCATAGTCGAAGCGCGCGAGCAGGGCGCGGCGATCGTAGGAATTTTCCACGACGAGGACACGCGAGAACGCGTCGCGACCCGTCTGATTCAACTCAATGCGCCCGCCGGGCTGGCGGCCACGACTACGGAAAACTTGCAGACATGCTGATCAAGAACGCGCGAATCGTCACTCGCGACGAAGAGTTCACGGGCGTCGTGCGCATCGCCAACGGATGCATTGCCGAGGTGGCGCCCGGCACGACTTCAGCCAGCGACGCCGAAGACTGGGGCGGCGACTATCTCTTGCCCGGCCTCGTGGAATTGCATACGGATAACATCGAAAAACATATCGCGCCGCGTCCCGGCGTGCTGTGGAATTCCGATGCCGCCATCGTGGTGCACGACGCACAAGTTGCAAGCGCGGGCATCACCACGGTCTTCGACGCGTTGGGCATCGGCTCGCGTGGCGGCGTAGGCGTGCGCGGCAAGGAACTGCAGACCAACAACGCACGTTCGATCGAACGCCTCGCCGGACAGGGTTTACTGCGCGTCGATCACTTCCTGCATTTGCGCTGCGAAATCGCTGCCGCCGACGTGATCGAAGTTTTCGACAGTCTCGTTTCGCATCGGCTATTGCGCCTTGTTTCGGTGATGGACCATACGCCCGGGCAACGTCAATGGCACGACCCGGTGCAATGGCGCAAATACCAGGAGCGTCATGGCAAGTGGACCGACGAGCACGCAAGCACCATGCTCAACGAACTGACGAACGATCAGCAGCGTTACGCGCGGATTCATCGCACGGAGATCGTTGCTCGGTGCAAGGCGCTCGGACTGCCGCTTGCAAGTCACGACGATACATCCATAGATCACGTGCTCGAAGCGGCGCAAGACGGCATCGCGCTCGCCGAATTCCCGACCACGCTCGTCGCAGCGCAAGCGGCGCGCGAACGCGGCATTGCAACGATCATGGGCGCGCCGAACATCGTGCGCGGCGGCTCGCACTCGGGCAACGTGTCCGCGCTCGAGATGGCGAAGGCGGGGTTGCTCGACATTCTGTCCTCGGACTATGTGCCGTCGAGCTTGCTGAGCGCGACCTTCGATCTCGTCGATAAAGCCGGCTGGTCCCTGCCGCAAGCCATGCGCACGGTATCGTCGGCGCCGGCCAATGCGGCTGGCCTGACGGACCGTGGCGCGATCGCGATCGGGTTGAGAGCCGACTTCGTACGCGTGGCAATGTCGGGCCGTTTGCCGATTCCGCGCGCAACTTATCTGGAAGGAAACCGCGTCGCCTGAAGGGCCGATAGCACGTCGGTTGCGAGTGAGCAGCGGGTCAGCAACTCAACCGCGAAGGGCGATTCTTGACTCACGCTCAAGAGTGTTCTGCCCTTCGCGGGGTTTCCGAAAAACAGCAAAGCACGGACACTGGTGAGCTTCGAATCGATGTTTCCAACCATCGGGCTATAAGGAGCCGCATCATGCGCATCACCATTCCAAATCGTATTGGCTTCGGCACTGCGCCACTTGGCAACATGTTCCGCGAGATTCCGGAACAGGAAGCGCTGGACACGGTCGAGGCTGCATGGCAGTCGGGCATTCGTTATTTCGATGGCGCGCCGCTCTATGGCGCGGGTCTCGCCGAGATTCGTCTGGGCGAAGCGCTGAAGTCTCATCCGCGTGATGAGTACGTGCTCGGAACAAAAGTCGGCCGGCTGATCCTCGATGAAATCGAAACGCCGAACGAGCGCGACCTCGGAGAAAAAGGCGGTTTGTTCGAGCACGGTTTGCCGAACAAGATTGTCTACGACTACAGCGAGGACGGCACGCTGCGTTCTATCGAAGACAGTTTGCATCGTCTGAAAACGGATCGCCTGGACTATGTATGGATCCACGATCCCGCGCAGGACTTTCACGGCGACAACTGGACATCCGTCTTCAATACCGCCATGAAAGGCGCAGCCAAAGCGCTGACTCGCCTGCGCGATGAAGGCGTGATCAAGGCTTGGGGTTTGGGCGTGAATCGTGTCGAGCCGTGCGAGCTTGCGATGGAACGCGCCGATCCGGACGGCTTTCTTATTGCTGGCCGATACACATTGCTGGACCACGAAGCGGCGTTATCCAAACTGATGCCGGCATGCGAAGCGCGCGGCCTCGGCATTGTGGTGGGTGGTCCGTATAACTCGGGACTGCTAGCTGGCGGCGAACATTTTGAGTATCAAAAGGCGCCGGCCGCGATGATCGAACGCGTGCAACATATCAAGCGGATTTGCGAACGCTTCAACGTGGATATCAAGTCGGTTGCACTGCAGTTTTCGCTGGCGCATCCGGCCGTCGCCGGAATCATTCCGGGCGCGAGCCGGCCTGAGCGGATCAGCGAAAATATCGCGCTGATGCAAGCGCCGATTCCCGCCGATCTGTGGGCGCTGCTCAGGCAGGACGGATTGATCGCGGCGAGTGCGCCGGTGCCTGCAGCGAGTTAAGTGGCTCAAGGCGCGACCCAGTGACCTTCGAAATCGCCTTCACCGCGCAGATGAAATTGCGCTCTATGGTGCGGCTCGTTCGATAAATCCAGATAGTCGATGCGACGCACCGAAACATGCACGAGGCAGAAGTTCTCATAGCCGGACATGGGGTCCGCGTCATCCGTTGGCGCGGCTTGCGCGGGGTTGTCGATAACGCTTCCCGATGTTATCGGCGAGCGATACAGAATCAACGTGCGCGGCCGGCTCGACTTCCAGACAGCAAGCTTTTCTTCTTCGTCCGCCACAAAGGAAGCAATGCCTTCAAGGCGAAGTTGTACGAGCCGGTCCGCGTCGTAACCGTGCATCGATATAGCCGGGCGCTCGCGTAATTCACGCACTTTCCTGGAACGGATATCGGTATGAAACGAAAGGCGCGCGAGGCTTTCGTTCACCTCCCGCAAGACGATGGTCCGCACTTGTGGATTTCCATCGACACCAACCGTCGCGGCCTGCAAGACGCTGAATGGCGATTTGCCCGCACCGGCGCCCGCACGCAGGGATTCCCAGATTGAATGGAGCAAATCGTTCATGTCCGGCACTGCAGCAGCGACTGAATCCATGTGGTTTCCTGTCAGCGTTAAAAGCAACTCCTAGCCATCAGTGTCGTCCAATACCGCGGTTGCCGCTTCGCACGCGCCGCGCAATTGTTCGCGCATCAGGTCTTGCACACGTGCGTCGCCGGAGGCAATCGCGTCCTTGATCTTCACGGCTTGTTCAAACGATGCACGCATGCGTCCGCCGCGCGCCATCGCAATGCGACGCAAGCGGCGTACCGGGCCCATCAGGCTTGCGTGCGTTGCCTGAAGCGTGCGGTTATCGGCGAGCGTCATCACGATCGAATAAAAACGGTCGAGCGCATCGACATAGGCCGCAGGGTCATTGGCGGCGACGTTCGCGCGCATCTCGCCGATCACGTCTTCCATCTGCGCGCGCCCGAGCGTCGTGATGTTTTCCGCGCAAAGCTGCACGGCGAGGCACTCGAGCGCCGTGCGTACCGTGTAAATCTCCGCCACATCCCGCAACGTCACCGAACGCACGAACGCCCCGACGCGGGCGACGACCGTCACCAGACCTTCCCGTTCGAGCTGCGCAAACGCCTCGCGCATGGGCGTTCGGCTGACGTTCAATTGCTTCGCGACCTGCACTTCCGAGAGCCGGCTTCCCGGCGCCAGCACGCCTTCCACGATCGCTTCGCGCAGCGCCGGCACCACCACGCCGTCGCTGAGCGAGTCGCTGGAAGTTTCGATAGTGCGCATCTTCGAGTGATATTTGCGGCCAATCACCTCGAGCGCCAGTTCGGGCGAAGCGGCGGGATTTTCCGTTTCAGCGGGTTTCGTTGCTGGGGCCATTGACTTTCCGTTGTCCAGTGAATACGCTGTATACAGCTTATACAGACAATTATACAACAGGAGGCTGCTTGGACCACGCGCGTTTGCCGGACCCGGTCGTGATCGACAGATCGGGCGAAGTTTTGACCTTCACGCTCAACAATGCTGCTGCAGGAAACGAAATCACCGCGCCCATGTTCGACTCCATGATCGCCGCGTTGCGCAGTGAAGCGACCGTGCCCACGGCGCGCGTGCTGCGCATCCGCGCGCGTGGCGATGTGTTTTGCACCGGCCGCGAGCGCGCCGGAACCGACGCGGTGTCCATTCACTGTGAAGTCGCGCGGCTGATAGAACTGAAGCGCTTGCTGCGGGCATCGCCGATGATCTCCATTGCCGAAGTGCAGGGCGATGCGTTCGGCTTTGGTTTTGGCCTCGCGATCCTTTGCGATTTCACACTCGTGGCAAGCCACGCGAAGCTCGCTTTCCCCGAGATGCGCAAGGGCCTGCCGCCTGCCGCGATCATGGCTTATCTCGGCCGCTACGCGTTGCCCAAGCAGGTGTTCCCAATGGTTCTTTTCGGCGATGCAATCACGCCGGACGCCGCGTTGAACGCTGGTCTCGTCACGCGCGTCTGTGCTCCCGACACGTTGCAAACGGAAACCGATGCACTCGCCGATCGAATCCTCGCACTCGACAACGCCGGCGCGCGTCAATGCAAGTCCTTCTTCCAGAACGCCGAGGAAAGCTCGCTCGAACACAACTTCCGCTGCGCGACAGAAACGCTGACTGTTTCCGCGTTGCGGCTGATGGCATCGAAGTAACCGGTCATGCACGACGACAAACCCGCGAAGGTTTGCAGGAGACGAAAATGAATGTGAATGCAGGCGCGCGCCTGGACCGGCTGCCGGTATCGGGCTTTCACAAGCGCATCATGTGGCTGATCGGGATCGGCATGTTCTTCGATGGCTTCGATATCTACGTCGCCTCGACCGTGCTCGGCGCCACGCTGCAAAGCGGCTTCTCGACGCTCGGCCAGAACGCGCTGTTCGTGTCGCTGACATTCCTCGGCATGATGATCGGCTCGCTGGCAACAGGTTTTCTCGGCGATCGTTTTGGACGCCGCTTCACCTATCAGACCAACCTGATGGTCTTCGGCATTGCATCGCTGGGCGCGGCGCTCGCGCCGAACATGCTGGTGCTGATCGCGTTTCGATTCGTGATGGGTCTCGGGCTCGGCGCGGAAAACGTCGTCGGATATTCCACGCTGACCGAATTCGCGCCACCGGCATCGCGCGGGAAAATGCAGGGACTGATGGCCGTATTCGTCGTTTCCGGCTTGCCGGTGGCGGGATTGATCGGGCTCGTCCTGATTCCCACGATGGGCTGGCGCGCAATGTTCGTGCTCGGCGGAATTGGTGCAATAGGCGTGTGGTATGCGCGCAAGTCGCTGCCCGAATCGCCGCGCTGGCTGGAGTCGGTCGGACGTCATCAGGATGCCGAAGCAATTCTTTCGAAGATCGAAACCGAAGTGAAGGCCGAGCACGGCGGCACGTTGCCGGCGCCATCGCCCAAACCTTCCAGCGCTCCGTCGCGTGCATTGGGTTCGCTGTTCACCGGCGCGATGTTGCCGCGGATGATCGTCGGATGCGTGACGCTGGTCGTGATCAATACGTTGCTGTACGGCTTCGTCACATGGCTGCCCACGTTCTTCGTGCATCAAGGTTTCAGCATTGCGAAGTCGTTCGGCTACGCGCTCGTGATGTCGATCGGCGCGCCGATTGGATCAGGCATTGGCGCATTGACCGCTGACAGATGGGGCCGCAAGCCGACCATCATCGGCGCTTCGATTCTCGCGATCATCTTCGGCGCGATCTATCCGTTCGTGAGCAACCCCGTCATGTTGCCGGTCGTCGGACTGCTGCTCGTGATCCCCATTTACGTGCTCGTCGCCTTGCTGTTCGCGATCTACGTGCCCGAGCTGTTTCCAACCGAAGTGCGCCTGCGTGCATCCGGGATTTGCAACACGCTTGGCCGGGGCGCGACCATCGTCACGCCGTTCATCGTCGTCGCGCTGTTTGGACGCTATGGCGTAGTCGGCGTGCTCGCGTTGATGATCGGCTTGCTGGCAATTCAGATCGTGGTGGTGGCGTGGCTCGGCGTTGAACCGACCGGCCAGCGCCTGGAAGATATTCAGCCGGCTGACGCGCCCGCGCGTCTCGATGTCGGCGCCGATACGCGGGTATCCCCGCTCAAGTAAACGGAGAAAGAAAGATGGATGCAGTCAACAAGCAGTTCCTGAGCGCGCAGTTGTTCATAGACGGAAGGTTCGTGGATGCCGCCTCGGGCGAGACCATGGACATCGTCAATCCGGCCGACGGGACCGCGATTGGCGCGTTATCGAAAGCATCGGCGGAAGACGTGGACCGCGCGGTGCAATGCGCACACACCGCGTTTGAAAGCGGCGTTTGGCGCGACATGCCGTTCCAGCAACGGGCGCGCATATTGAACCGTTTTGCCGACCTGTTCGAAGCCGACCTCGAAAACTTCTACAAGCTGGAGACGCTCAACAACGGCCGGCCGATCGTGGAAACGCGCGCGCAGATCTCGCGCTTGCCGCAGTTCTACCGATACTTCGCCGCGCTTGCGCTCACACGGCGAAGCGACGTGATTCCTATTGAAGGGCCGTATCTTTGTTATACGCAGCGCGTGCCGCTCGGCGTTTGCGCGTTGATGACATCGTTCAATCATCCGCTGATGATCCTGTCGAAGAGCCTCGCACCCGCGCTCGCGACCGGCAACAGCGTCGTGATCAAGGCGTCGGAACAAACGCCGCTCACCACGGTTCGCCTCGTGGCGTTATTGCAGCAAGCCGGCGTTCCTGATGGCGTCGTCAACGTGATCAACGGAGAAGGCAAGGAAGCGGGCGCGGCGCTGGCGCGTCATCCGTTGATTGCCAAGGTCGTGTTCACGGGCGGCACGGAAGTAGGGCGTTCGATCGGCGAAGCCGCTGCGCAGACCTTCGCGCTGACGACACTGGAACTGGGCGGCAAAGGAGCAGTGATTCTGTTCGACGACATGGACATCGATCGCGCGGTGAACGGCGCGGCGTTCGCGGCGTTTATCGGGGCGGGACAGACTTGCGTGTGCGGCGCGCGACTTCTGGTGCAGGAGACCATCTACGAAAAATTCCTGGAGAAATTCCGCGCGAAGGTCGAGGCGATCCGCGTAGGAAATCCCGCCGACCTGAACACGCAATTGGGGCCGGTAATTTCTGGTCGCTCGCGCGATCGAATCCTCGGCATGCTGGAACGCGGCGTTGCAGACGGCGCGAAACTGCTTGCGGGCGGTGGCATTCCCGAACATCTGAGCGAAGGTTTTTATCTGCAACCCACCGCCTTCTACGATGTCGATCCGAAATCGGAACTCGGTCAGGGCGAGGTGTTTGGCCCGGTGACCGTGATCATGCCCTTCAAGGACGAGGCCGACGCGCTGCGCATTGCCAACGACACGCAGTTTGGTCTCGCGGCATCGGTCTGGACGCTCGACGTGGCGCGTGCGCATCGCGTTGCGAGCAAGCTGGTGTTCGGGATGGTCTGGATCAACGATCACCATCGGCTGGACCCGGCCTCGCCTTGGGGCGGCTTCAAGAACAGCGGGGTAGGGCGCGAAACCGGGATTGAATCGTTCGATCAGTTCAGTGAACCGCGCGCGGTAACGGTCAATACCAGCGGCGTGACGGTCGACTGGTATGCCGACGACGGACAACTAAAGCGCCTTAATTAATCAGGGTAAAAACGAACTTGGGAATGACCGGCTCGGCCGGCCGGTCATTCCGCACATTTTTCCTGTTTCTGCGCAAACGTCTGGCAACAGCGGCAATACGTGCCTCAAACATCTATATCAAAATTACAGATTGATCTAAACAATCAAAAGCTGTTAAACGTTTGCCCCGGATATTCGTAGTGCGCTGCAACGTGCATACTTCATCATACAAATAAAGCAATGAGAGAAAACCATGCACGGGGAAAAAAGATCGCTTTACTACGTGGGACGGTCGCTGAGCTCGCCATTGCGCGCGCGCCTTGTGGAGCGTTCATGGAAAGTCGAAGTGCTCGAGCCGGGCACGGTGCCGAAAGCGGGGCAACGGCAACTCTCGGCCGGAATCCTGGATTTTTCGTCGCTCGAATTTCCGGCGGATCTTCGTTACCTTCACGAACTCCTGGCAAGCTCGCTCACGGGCTGGGTCGCGGTCGGGCATCGAGAAGATCTTGAAGACGCTACCGTTCGCGGCCTGATTCGCGACTATTGCTTCGACTACATCACGCTGCCAACGTCGGATGACCGCGTGGTCGATGCCGTCGGCCACGCGCTCGGCATGGTGGCGTTGCAGATAAACACGGCACACGATGCACGCGACGGCCATCCGGAAGGCGAAATGGTCGGATCGTGCGACGCCATGCTTGGCCTGTTCCGCTCGATCCGCAAAGTGGCAATGACCGACGCTCCCGTTTTCATCTCGGGCGAATCGGGTACGGGCAAGGAATTGACTGCGGTTGCCATTCATGAACGTTCGACGCGTCGAGACCAGCCTTTTGTTGCGATCAATTGCGGCGCGATTCCCGCACATCTCTTGCAATCGGAATTGTTCGGCTACGAGCGCGGCGCTTTCACCGGCGCGAATCAGCGCAAGATTGGACGCGTGGAAGCGGCGAACGGCGGCACGCTTTTCCTCGATGAAATTGGCGACCTGCCGCTCGAAAGCCAGGCAAGCCTGCTGCGTTTCCTTCAGGAACGCAAGGTCGAGCGGCTCGGCGGACATGCGTCAACGCCCGTGGACGTGCGCATCATTTCGGCCACGCACGTCGACATGCAGACGGCGATGATCGAAGGGCGCTTTCGTGCCGACCTGTACCACCGCCTGTGCGTGCTGCAACTCGATGAACCGCCGCTGCGTGCGCGCGGCAAGGACATTGAATTGCTGGCGAAGCACATGCTCGACCGCTTCAAGAAGGAAGCCAGCCGGAAGTTGCGCGGCTTTGCGCCCGATGCGATTGCCGCCATTCACAACTATGGCTGGCCCGGCAACGTGCGCGAACTGATCAACCGGATTCGTCGCGCGATCGTGATGTCCGAAGGGCAGCAGATCAGTGCTAGCGATCTCGAACTCGCGGATTATGTAGAGGTTGCGCCGGTCTCGCTTGCGCAGGCTCGCGAGTCGGCGGAACGGCAGGCGATCGAGCTTGCGCTGTTACGTCATCGCGGACGTCTTAGCGACGCGGCACAGGAACTCGGCATTTCGCGGGTCACGCTGTATCGGCTGCTGACGGCGCACGGTTTGCGCGCGGACGTGAGCACAGTGCCGGCGCAGGATTCTGCGGCTTGAGGATTCACACGTTGAAGCTAAAGGCGTGGCAGGATTCGTTTTACGGATGCGCATTCATACGCCGGAGAAAGCGATGAGAGAAAAGACCCGCGGCGTGGTGATCGTGCCGATACTGATTGGCCTGGCGGTCGCTGCGGTCGTCTGGGTCGCGAGCTATCGTGGCGGCGGACCTAAACTGGCGGACGCGGATTCATCGCCTTCGAACATGGCAGCCGCGCCAATTGCGGCAAGCGGTCTCGGCGATCCAGCGCTCGCACCAAAATCCGCCAAGATGGCGAAGGACTGACGATTGACGCTTTGGGTCATCCATAAGCAATGATCTATGGTCCGTTAAACAATATCTAATAATCGTGAAGGCACGGACGGCCTTAAGCTTGTGCGCTTCAGTTGCTGCAATCTCCCGGGCGTCCAATCGCAATGCACAACACGATCATTCTTTCCCATCCCGCCTGTCTTGAACATCGTCCCGGACCTCATCATCCGGAATCACCTGAACGTTTGGAAACCGTGTTGCGCGCGTTGCGATCGCCTGAATTCGCAGCGCTCGAATGGCGCGACGCGCCGCTCGGCACGATCGAACACGTGCAGTTGATACACGATCCGGCGTTCGTCGACGAGATCGCCGAGATGGCGCCAAACCATGGCTACATGCCGCTCGATGGCGGCGATACGGTGATGTCGCCGGGATCGTGGGAAGCGGTGATGCGTTGCGTCGGCGCAGCGTGCGCGGGAGTCGATGCCGTCATGAACGGGGACACCCGCACTGCATTTTGCGCGACGCGGCCGTGCGGGCATCATGCGGAGCCGGCGAGGGCAATGGGCTTTTGCATCTTCAACCAGGCCGCGATCGCCGCAGCTTATGCGCTGGAAACGTTCCAGCTTGAACGCGTCGCGGTCGTCGATTTCGATGTGCATCATGGCAACGGCACGCAAGCCGCGTTCTTCAACCGGCCAGAACTGTTCTACGCGTCGAGCCATCAATCGCCGCTATATCCGGGCACTGGCGCTGCATCGGAAACGGGCGTGACCCACAACATTGTCAACGTGCCCTTGCCGCGCGGCTGCGACTCCGAGTTGTTTCGATCGCGTATTGAATCGGGCATGTTGCCGGCAATACGCGAGTTCGATCCTCAGCTCATCATCATTTCGGCGGGCTTCGATGCGCATCGGCTCGATCCTCTTGCCGGGTTGAACCTCGAGGACAGCGATTTCGAATGGATCACCAGAGAGCTGGTGCGTATCGCCGATACAGCGTGCGAAGGGCGCATCGTCTCGATCCTCGAAGGCGGCTACAGCCTCGAAGCGTTGGCCGCGGGCACGACCGTGCATGTGCGGGCGCTGATGAATAACGCGACGGTTTGACCGATTATTGCTTGCCGATGCGTTCTTCCGCCGACACATCTCGCTGAGACAACTCGGCTCGCGTACTTGTCATCCATCCGTTCGAGGCACTTGCTGCAGCGATCTGCTTCGCAATCGAATCGCCTAGCTTTTTCGCGTCCCCGGTAACGCCGTTGCGCTTCGTTTCGGACACGCCGTGCAGAGTCCCGCCCGTCGCGGCTGCCGTTGCAACATTGCCGGCGACTGCGCCAACGCCTGCTGTTTCAGCTACGCCTGGCATGTGCCCGCTATCGGCCTGGACGATGAAGTTTTGAAGTGGCATGAGACTGCCATCGGCGGACTTGTAGAGGAGCTGGATGGACGCACTCACTTCGCTTTTGCCTGCGCCGAGACCGATCATGATTCGACGGCGACGCTTGCCTTCGTCGATGGTTTGGAAGTTGCCTTCCACGATCAGTGCGTTCTGATTGGGCGGTGCCGCGCCGTCTGCGCGTGCAGCGCGCAATCCCATTGACTGGAGCTGGTGCACGATTTCATCGGCGACTTGTTCACGTGTATTCGTTGCTGTCCGATCCTGTTTTTGCGCGAACGATTCGCCGCTAAGCAGCGTTTTGCCTTCCTGTGCCAGGCCGCTATCCATCTTCACCTGGCTGGATGCAACATCGAACGAATAGACGTAGATGACGTCCGCCTGCATGTGCGGCGCGGGATAGGTTTGCATGGCGCTCGTGGCGGCCGAGGCGCTGCCACTCATAAGAATCGATCCAGCCACAAGCGCGACGGCGGCCAGATGCTTAGCGTTACGAACTAAATAGTCTAGTGAGGTTTTCATGGTGGGTTGTGCTGGCACAGCCGTGCCGGAATTGTCGGAAGAGAGAGGTGCCGTAGCACGCAAACGTGAGTATGGGAGGAAGCGGGTGTGCGCGCTATTCAGGAATTATGTCGTGCGATGTCGCAACCTTGTGAAGAATGCCGGTTCGATGAACAGCCTCACGCGTGCTCGCCTATACGCGCGAAATTCAAATGATCACGCTAAAAGATGTTGCGACCCGGCACGATGCTATTCGTCACGCCGCAGACGCAAAGCCTCGGCGAAGACGGAAAACGCCGGAGTTGGCTGTTTCCGGCTTGCGTAATAAAGGTGATAGCCGGAAAACGCGGGACACCAATCGCTCAAGACGCGCACCAGTTCTCCGTTATCGATGTACGACATGACGCGATCCTCGGGAACGAAGGCAAGGCCCGAGCCGGCGCGCGCAGCCCTGACGGACATCGTTGCCGTGTTGAATACCAGTTGTCCTTCCACACGAACCTTCAACGCGCGCCCGTCCTTCTCGAACTCCCAGGCATATAACCCTCCGGCGGTCGGCAGGCGGATATTAATGCAGTTATGCAAGGTGAGGTCGAGCGGTGTCGCGGGCTTTGAATGCCGCTCGAAATAATCCGGCGTTCCCACAACGGCCATGCGCATGTCCGGTCCAATGCGAAGTGCGACCATATCTTTGGCAACCTGTTCACCAAGGCGCACGCCTGCATCGAGGCGTTCGGCGACAATATCTGTGAGTCCGTTATCGACAACAATCTCGATGGCCACGTCCGGATACCGGGGTAACAAGCGTTCGATGACCGGCCAAAGGACCAGCTCTGCGGCATGTTCGCCCGCAGCCACGCGCACCGTTCCAGCAGGTTTGTCGCGGAACGCCGTCAGCGCAGCCAGCTCCGCTTCGACCTCTTCCAGCCGGGGTCCCACCGAGTGAATCAATCGTTCGCCGGCTTCTGTCGGTGAAATCTTTCGGGTGGTTCGTGTCAACAACCGAAGGCCGAGTCTCGCTTCGAGATTCTTGACTGTCTGGCTAAGTGCCGACTGCGAGACGCCGAGTTTCGCTGCAGCCTTCGTGAAGCTGGCTTCGCGTGCGACCAGCAAAAAAGCGGTGATATCGGACAAATCAGAGTGGGCCATTCAGAAGTCTGCCTTATAGGTTCATCCCGATTTTAGCTCTTAATCGCACGATTCCGTCCTGCTAAATTGGTAGTCGAGGCCAGCACCGAGGCCAAGACAACGTCACTTTGGGAGAAAAAATCATGAAAATCGCAATATGCGGATCGCAACCGAGCGCGGTCGGGCCCGACGAATATTTCACGGGAACGGTGAGGATCGACGCCCCGTTTGCTGGCGAAACGCCGGCGCGGATTGGTGGCGCAACCGTGACGTTCGAGCCCGGCGCGCGGACGGCATGGCACACGCATCCGCTCGGACAAACGTTGATCGTGACTTCCGGCCTGGGCTGGATTCAGTTAGAGGGCGGGCCGATTGACGAGATCAGAGCAGGTGACACTGTCTGGATTGCGCCCGACGAAAAACATTGGCATGGCGCGACATCGACTACTGCGATGACGCATATCGCCATAGCCGAGAAGCTCGATGGCAGTCCCGTCGACTGGATGGAGAAGGTTACCGATGACCAATACTTGTCGAAGTCCGGCGCGTAGATAACGAAGTGTTGCTTCGCATTTGATCGACATTCAAGAGGAACGAAATGCAAAAACGTATTCTGGGAAAAAGCGGATTGGAAGTCTCGGCCCTCGGTCTTGGCTGCATGGGATTGAGCTACGGTTATGGACCCGCCACAGAAAAACAAGCGGCGATCGGCTTGATCCGTACAGCATTCGAGCGCGGCGTTACCTTCTTCGATACCGCCGAGGCATACGCCCAAGGTGCGAACGAGGAACTGCTCGGCGAAGCGCTCGAACCGTTTCGCGACCAGGTCGTGATCGCTACGAAATTCGGCTTCAAGAACGGCGACGTGCAGCAGGGCGTCGACAGCAATCCGGACAATATCCGCGCCGTCACGGAGGCCGCGCTCAAGCTGCTCCGGACTGATCGCATCGACCTTCTTTACCAGCATCGCGTTGACCCGAACGTGCCTATGGAGGACGTAGCGGGCGCGGTAAAGGATTTGATTCAACAGGGCAAGGTCAAACATTTCGGCATGTCGGAAGCAGGCGTCCAGTCCATCCGCCGCGCTCACGCGGTGCAGCCTGTGGCCGCGTTGCAAAGCGAATACTCGCTTTGGTGGCGTGAGCCAGAAAAGGAAATCCTTCCGCTCCTCGAAGAACTGGGAATCGGATTTGTGCCTTTTAGCCCGCTTGGCAAAGGCTTCCTGACCGGCGCAATCAACAACAGCACCAGCTTCGACAAATCGGACTTTCGCAATAGCGTGCCGCGCTTTTCGGAAGAGAACCGCAAAGCCAATCAGGGCCTGGTCGATATCGTGGGGCAGATTGCAGCAAACAAGCACGCAACCAAGGCGCAGATTGCGCTTGCGTGGCTGCTTGCGCAAAAACCCTGGATCGTGCCTATCCCGGGCACGACCAAATTGCATCGGCTGGAAGAAAACATTGGCGGTGCGTCGGTCGAACTAAGCACGGACGATCTGTCCGAGATCGAAACGGCTTTGTCGAAGATCACGGTACAAGGCGAGCGCTATCCGGCTCATCTTCAGGCACGAGTCGACCGTTAATATTCTCTCGCCTGATTGTTCTGGAATGCAAACGTTGTCGGCAACAAGACCAGAGCGAGACGATGTCCATTTTTTGGACGTCCGGTGTCTATCCAATAGACACCGGCAACGCCTGAAACCCAAGCCAGATTCGTATCTATAAGGCGCGCCAGCACGGCATACGACTTGCTCTATGCCTTGCCATCGCCGGGCTGCCGGCTACATGCGAGCGACGCCTATCATGCTGAGTTGGGTACATTTTGGAGACCTGCATGTCACGCACGATGACAGCTACGAAAGCATCAGCCAGTTAAGGCAATTGGTCGATGCGGTCAATACGAACGTCGCGCATGCAGTGGAGTTCGCCTACCTTCCCGGCGACAATGCCAACAACGGCAAACCCGAGCAGTACGCCAGGATCCGCGCGGCGCTGAACTCGCTTCGATTGCCTACGAATGCGATCCCGGGTGATCACGATTTCGAGCCCGGTTCGCTCGATATATTTCATCGCGAGCTGGAAGCTGATTCACTCCCGAAACACATCACGGTGAACGGACACCGCTGCCTGTTTCTGGACATTGTGTCCGCTGGTAACGGCGGGCCCGATTTCCGCCTGGGCTCGGCGCAGACCGAATGGATCGCAGCGCAGCTGGCAGATTGCGCGAACGACAAGGAACGGCCAGTCGTTTTCATGCACGCTTACCCTGGCGACCTTGCCGAGGGTGGCGAGGCACTTGCGCATCTGTTTGCATCGGCCGGCGTGCTTGTGGTCGATACCGGTCACACGCACTACAACGAGTTGCTCAATGACGGATCCGTCATCTACGCCGCCACGCGTTCTACCGGACAGATTGAAGAAGACGACGGACGAGCAGGCGTGGCGATCGTCACCGTAGATGGAAGCGTGGTGAGTTGGCGGTTTCAGCCCGTATCTGCAGCCTGGCCAATGGTCATGATCACGACGCCGGCAGACGGAAGGCTCGTGACCGACGCCGCTGACAAAAGACAAGTGCCGGTCGGCAACTGCGTTGTGTGTGCAAAAGTGTTTGGTCAGCAGATAGGTGAAGTCATTGTTGCCGTGGGCGAGCAGCGCGCAACAATGCGGCCGGTCTCCGGGGAGCGCGCTGTCTGGCATGCAGAGTTGCCGGCGCCGCCAAATGTGGATCGCTATCAGATAAAGGTCACGGCGTTCGATACGCTTGGAAACGAAGCATTGGATTCAATCGATGTGCTGACGCCACAGGGCGCGCGTGATCGCGCGATCGCCGACGCTCCTCCAGGCACCGACGCGCACGCGGTTGGCGAATGGACCGACCACGGCTTGCTCGGCTCGCAGCTCGGCCCGAACAAAAATGGTCGTGCATGGTGACGCCGGCCGCTGATGTACCCGTGCAGCCCGCTACGAAGGCAACACGCCCGCTCGAGGCGCTGAACTTCTTCATGGCCGACGTGCAAGCAGGAATAGGCCCATTTCTCGGCGTATTCCTCCAGGCGCGAGGATGGGGCACCGATCTGATTGGCACCGTGATGACCATTGGCGGCATCGCGGGAATGCTCGCGACTTCACCGGCCGGCGCCCTCGTGGATGCCACCCGGCACAAGCGCGCGCTGATCATCGTGGCTGGCGTGATGACTGTGCTCGCGTCCCTGCTTCTCTGGTTCGCGCACGGATTCTGGATGGTCGCGGCATCGCAGGTTGCTACTGCAGTAACGGGCGCCGCCCTGGGTCCCGCAATAGCGGGCATTACGTTGGGCATAGTCAGGCAGCGCGGCTTCGACCGGCAATTTGGCCGCAATCAGGTCGCCAACCACGCGGGGAACGTGGCCGCTGCCGCGATCTCGGGCTGGCTGGGCTGGCGCTTTGGATTCGGCGCCGTATTTGCCCTGAGCGCGATATTCGGCGTGGTTTCGGTTTTCACCGTGTTGCTGATTCCGGCCGATGCTATCGATCATGACCACGCGCGCGGTTTCGAAAACGCAAGCAAAGAGGCGAGCGGAGGCGGGAACAATCAAGTGAGCGGCTTTCGCGTGCTGCTGCAATCCAAGCCGCTTTTGATACTCGCTGCGGCGTTGGCAATGTTTCATCTTGGCAATGCCGCGATGCTTCCGCTCTACGGACTTGCGATCGTGGCCGCGAAGCAGGGCGACCCTAGCGCATTTACCGCACAGACGATTATCGTGGCTCAGCTTGTGATGGTCATCGTGTCGATGATGGCAAGCCGCCTGATCAAGTGGCGCGGATATTGGTTGGTGATCCTGATTACATTTCTGGCGTTGCCACTGCGCGGCGCCATTGCTGCCAGCGTGCTCCACGCGTGGGGAGTATGGCCCGTTCAGGCACTCGATGGCATTGGCGCCGGCTTGCAAAGCGTGGCAGTGCCGGCGCTCGTGGTGCGCCTCCTTGACGGCACAGGTCGCGTCAATGTGGGCCAGGGCGTTGTCATGACGTGCCAGGCCGCGGGTGCCGCGCTGAGTCCACTGTTGGGCGGACTACTCGCACATACGTTTGGATATTCAACCGCATTCGTTGTCTTAGGCGCTGTGTCCACCGGGTCGATCGCGTTGTGGCTGGCATTTGGCGCGAGTCTGCGTGATGCATGCCGCACTTCGGAACACATATCGATCCAGCGTGAACCTGCGGCTTCGAGCGCTTGACGTACGCAGTGCTCGATTTGCTTTCGTGTATCTATTTCCTTTTTGAGAATCACTCGACGTGAATCCAACCTTCCTTTCGTGGGGCATCGCCGCCATGGCCACGGCCGGCGTCATTACGCGTCCGTTCAAATGGCCCGAAGCGGTTTGGGCCGTGGCCGGCGCGTTGCTCATCGTCGTGCTGGACTTGTTGCCGGTGACGCAAGCGCTGCAAGCAGTAGCCAAGGGCGCAGACGTCTATTTCTTTCTGTTTGGCATGATGCTGCTTTCCGAAGTGGGGCGCCGCGAAGGTTTATTCGATTGGGTCGCGGTACTCGCGGTCAATCATGCGAAGGGATCGCCCGCACGCTTGTTCTTGCTGGTGTATTTGGTCGGCGTGGTCGTCACGACATTCCTGTCCAACGACGCCGCCGCGGTCGTGCTGACACCGGCAGTCTTCGCAGCTGCAAAGAAAGCCGATACGAAGCCCTTGCCTTTGTTGTTCGTATGCGCATTCATTGCGAACGCGGCGAGCTTCGTTTTGCCGATTTCGAATCCTGCCAATCTGGTTTTGTACGGCAACCATACGCCCGCGCTGATAGCGTGGATGGGCCGGTTCATCGTGCCTTCGGTGCTGTCCATTGTTGCGACTTATTTCATGCTTCGCTGGTCGCAGCGCCACGACTTGCAAGGGCAGTGCAAGTCTGGGCTGGACAACGTGCCGTTGTCATCGAGCGGACGGATTGCGCTGGGTGGCATTGCAGTGACCGCAATCGTGCTGCTTCTGGTCTCCGCGTTCGACATGCAGCTTGGCTTGCCAACCGCAATTTTAGGTGCGATCACTGCTGCGATCGTGCTGATCCAGGAGCGTAAATCGCTCTGGAATCTGGTGAAGGACATCTCGTGGAGCGTCTTGCCTTTGGTTGCTGGGTTGTTCGTATTAGTGGAGGTGATGCAGCACACAGGAGTTATTGCTCACCTTGCGCAAATGCTTCAGTTGGCTACGCAGCACAGCGAAGCATTAAGCGCCGGGTTGTCGGGCGGCGCGATCGCGATTGCTTCGAATCTCATGAACAATCTTCCGGCGGGTTTGATTTCCAGTGCGACCGTGATGCAGGCACACAGCCCCGAGCGGGTCATCGATGCGTTGCTGATCGGAGTGGATCTCGGGCCCAATCTTTCGATTACGGGATCGCTCGCAACCATCCTCTGGTTGAACGCCATCCGGCGTGAGGGCGAAGACGTCGGGTTCTGGAAGTTCCTGCAAGTGGGCACGGTAGTGATGATCCCGGCGCTGATCCTGGCGCTGGGTGCACGCGTATTGCTTTAATACCTGGAGACAACCGATGAACAATGCATGGATTTATCCTTCATCATTCTAGGCGGCGTGTTGCAGGCAGCCGGTGCACCGATCAATGGCGTATTGAAGGCTTCGCTGGTCAATCCGTGGCTGGCGTCGGCGGTGTCCTTCATGTTGGTTACGTTCCTCGCCATAGCGCTTTTCTGGATTCAGCCGACGCCGTTGCCGACTCTGGAAGACCTCAAGGATATGAAATGGTGGGCGCCTTTGGGCGGCATCGTGGGCGCGGTAGCTGTTTTTGCAGGCCTGACGCTGGTCCAGAAGGTCGGTGTTGGAGCGATCAACGGGCTGACCATCTGCGCGAACTTGTTGGCTACGTGCGCTTGGCGCCGTGCTTATGGTGGGCGGCGTGGCGCTTGTGATGAAGTTCTAAGGACGATGCAAAGAGGTTCAAACATGCACGCTGGCGGACTTCAAGGCTTGTTCAGGCTTAGGGGTCCGCGCCGGTTTATTCGCCGTATTACAAGCAACAATTAATTTAACATAATATAAATTATCACTTTTTAATTATGTAGCTACAGATTATATTTTTCTATGGTTCCGGCGGATTTAAGACCGCCAGTCAGCATCCCGCAATCTTAGATCTCTACAATAGAGGCCAAGCATCCCTTCAAGAACTGCAATGCAAAAGGAACCGCCAAATTGGAAACGATCAAGGTCTCTAGCTGGCAAGAATTCACCGACCTGAGCCTTGCCCTCGACGGCTGGGCATTTCGCGGACAGCAGGACGCCGACTGGTTGTTGCAGAGCTCGCTCGCACGCTACCTTTCCTCATTCGTACACAACGCATCGAACTGGCGGGTACAGGAACAGCGCGCGATCCGAATCTTCCGGCGCAAGGCACATACTTACATCGCCGATCCACGCGTGCTCTCAGACGACCTTCGATGCCTTGGTTTGATGCAGCATCATGGCGCGCCAACACGCCTGCTCGATTTCACGAAGTCTCCGTACGTAGCGGCGTTTTTTGCGCTGGAACGCGCCATCGGCGAATCAGCCGTTTATGCGGTGAATACGCCAGCGCTCTACACCGACCGGGCGATCCCCAAAACGGCTCCAGACCTTACGCGCGACATGATCGATCCACGCCGGGCCGGAAACTTCGAAAAGTATTTTCTTCCCGATACCAACCCGATCATCTGGTTCGGCGAGCCGACCGAGATGGATCGGCGTCTGATCGCACAGGCAGGAACGTTCATGGTACCGGGCCTTTTGCACGAACCGCTCGACAAGATTTTCGATCATTACGCGAGCGACGCCGATCTGGTCCGCAAGATCGTCATTCCTCTGTCTGTGCGCGACGAAGGTATGCGTTCCCTCTACAGAATGAACATTACTAATGCGTCGTTGTTTCCGGACCTCGAGGGACTCGCTCGTTCAATCGCGCTTGAGCTGGAAGTCGTCTGGCCGAGGTTGTGACGCCCTCTGCGTTGCCCGATCATCACGATGGCACTTCTTCGGAAGCTTCAGCGCTGATGGCCGACGCAATCCCTTTATTCGACGACGTCGCCAACTCCGCTGAAGGTGTATCGAACAACGGTTTTTCCGGATGAACGAACAACCAGAGCACGGTTCCCAGTCCAGCGGCCACCGCAATGACTACCAGCGCGCTGGCCCAGTTTCCGGTCAGCTTGACCATGAGTGCAACGCTCATGGGTCCCGCCACATTCGACGCCGCGCCCCACAGATTGGTCCAGCCGGACATCACGCCGGTGAAGCTGCGACCGAGATCCTGCGTGGCGGACCACACCACGACTTGTACGAATCCCACCGCGGCAAACGACAAACACAGGAAGCCGATGACCGCTGCAATGTTGACTGCGAATGAAGCGAGACACAACGTCACGGCGCTTACGAGAAAGCCCACCATCGCGACCGGCACGCGAGCCGCCCAGACCGATTGAGTCCGTTTCAATATCTTGTCGCACACGATGCCTGCTGCAAATACAGCCACGAATACCGCAATCCATGGAAGCGATGCGGCGAACCCCATCGACTTGAGCGACAGTCCCCGGGCACGCATCAGGTAGGTGGGCAACCATGTCGTGTAAAAACTCTGGATCAATACCAGCAGGAAGTATTGAATGCCGAACAGCCAGAAACGCGGATGCTTCAGGCACTTCAGGAATACGCCCTTCACCGCGACTTCGGAATCGGTTTGCCCGGCCGAGATATAGGCGGCCTCCTCCGCACCGATCAAGGGATGTTTCGCGGGGACATCGCGATATCCGAACCACCATGCAACGCCGAGCAACATGCCGATTGCGCCGAACACATAGAACACGGAATGCCAGCCGAACTGCAGGATCATCCATGCGGTGAGCGGCGCCGAAACGATCGGCCCAAGGTACAAGCCGCCGAGAAGGAATGAGTTCCCCTTCGCGCGTTCGCTTTTCGGAAACCATCGTTTTACTGCAAGCACGCCGCTCGAGAAGTCCGCCGACTGCGCTCCGCCAAGCAGCGCGCGGCAACCGACGAGCCAGTTGAATCCCGTTCCAAGCGGCGTCAGGATCATCATGAACGACCAGAGCGCGCTCGTGCCTGCCAGTACCTTGCGCGAACCGTGACGCTCGGCCATGCGTCCCGCCGGAACTTGACCGAGCGCATAGGCCCAGAAATAAATAGTCAGGATAACCGACATTTCTACCAACGATAGACCTAGCTCTTTCTGAATGGTAGGCGCCGCGACAGTCATGGCCGCCCGATCCAGCGTCATCACGAAGGTGATGGGAGCGACCAGCATCGAAACAATCCCCCACCGCAACTTGCCGATCTTGTTTGGCATTTAATCACTCCAGGTGATAACGGGTCACACGGATTATAGGAAACCAAAAGAAACTGGATTTACGTCCCCAAAATTCGAGGGGTCAGGCGGAAACGCGGATAGAGGGCGAGAACCGTTCCGCGGATATATCGTGTGTAGCGAGATGTTTGGCGGACTCGGCTGCATTGGCTACGGCTTCAGCGTCGTTACCGTAAATTTGGAACAGCACGTCGCCGGCTTCCACGGTCTGACCGGCAGACACAAGCAGATCCACGCCGGCGCTCAAGTCGTTCGGCGCACCCGCCGCGCGCGCAATGCCTGCTACCGCCCAGCCGTCCACGCTTGTGATTACGCCGCTGTGCCGAGCCACGACTTTTCGCACGTGTTTGCCGGGCAAAACAGGACGTGCGCGTCGGCCCTGTGCATCGATAATGCGTTCAAACGACGCCAGCGCCTTCCCGGATTCAAGCAAGGACTCGGCCATTTCGCGCCCCTTCGCAACCGTTCCCACGTCGGGCGCCCAGGCGAGGATTTCCGCAGCGAATTGCAGCGCTTTTTCCCGGAGGTCGGAGGGCGCATCCACCGCATTGCTCAGTACCAGCCTGACGTCCCGCACTTCGAGCGCAGGCCCTACTCCGCGTCCGATCGGACCTTTTCCATCGGTCACCATGGCCTTGACGTGCATGCCAAGCCCCGCGCCGACGTATTCAAAAAGCTGGCCCAGCGCTCGCGCTTCGCTTTCATTTTTCAGCTTGGCGCGAGGACCATAAGGCAAATCGATAATGACGTGCGTGGACCCCGCAGACCATTTCTTCGAAAGAATGGATGCAACCGACCAGCGATTTGAATCGAGTCCCAGCGGCCGGGTGAACGCATTGATCCGGTCGTCGATCAACGAGTGATTCAAGCGCCCGTTCCACGCAATACAGCCGCGCGCTTCTTTCACGCACTGCTGGACTTCGGCTCGTGTGAGATCAACGCGGGCAACGGTCTCCATTGCATCCGCAGTGCCCGCCGCCGATGTGATCGCGCGCGATGATGTCTTCGGCATCGTGAGCCCGAACGCCGTGACGATCGGCACGACAATCAGCGTGATCCGGCTGCCGGGAATTCCGCCCATTGAATGCTTGTCAACGAGGATTTGTTCATTCCACTCGATGCGAGGCGACAGCTTTGCACGCACCTTTGCAAGCGCAAGCACTTCGGGGTCGCTCAAGTGCTGCGACGCATGCAGCAGAAACGCGTTGATATCGCGATCGGAATAACGCAGCGCGAGAATGTCATCCAGCACCGCGCCGTATTGGGATTCGTTGAGTACGTCGCCGGCAAGCTTGGCTTTCATCGCGGCCATGCTCGGCGCAGGCGGTTGCGTTGCGCGGTCGAGCGCGGCAACAAACCGTTCGATGCCCTCCTCCAGCGTTCCGTCGTTCGATACCTTGATGACCTCGACATCCGCCGGGAACGGTTCAACCTTGCGCATCACACGTTGCTGGACTTCTTCTTGCGTTTCCCTGCCCCGCGCGAGAATGCGCTCGGCAAGCACCGACGCTGGCGCGGTCACCTCGACAACGACCATGCGCGGAACCCGCGTGCGCAGCGTTTCAACCATCGCGCGGGACCCGTTGGCAATGACGTGGCGGCCTTGCGAAAGCACATCGAGCAATTCGCGGCGCAAGCCATATCTCAAGCCATGAGCCGACCATGTAAGCAGGAATCCGCCCTGACATTCCATCGCCGAAAATCCGGCTTCATCCCGCGCTTCGTGAGCCTCTCCGGGCGATCCGTGAGCCCGGGTGATGACCCGTCGTGCGATCACGAACGGACGGTCCGAATCGCGAACAGCATCGATCAACGAGTCCTTGCCCGCACCGCTTGGGCCTACGACGAAAAAGAAGATCCCCTCGGACATGACGTGGTTACTCCGCTTCGTCAAGACCGATGTCTACACACAAGGAAGCCTGATTGATCTTGCTCGTGGAAATGTAATCCACGCCTGTTTTCGCGATCTCGCCGATGGTCGAAAGATTGATGCCACCCGATGCTTCCAGCTTCGTGCGGCCGCCGACGAGTTCCACGGCCTTCGACATCTCCGCCACCGACATGTTGTCGAGCATGATGACGTCCACGCCTGCGTCGAGTGCCTCTTGAACCTGTTCGAGCCGGTCGCATTCCACTTCGAGCTTCGTCAGCACCGGCAGTTGGCGGCGCGCGCGCTGCACGGCTTTCGCGATGCCACCGCAAACCGCAATGTGGTTATCCTTGATCATCACGCCGTTATCGAGTCCGAGCCGGTGATTCAAGCCTCCACCGCACGTGACGGCATGCTTTTCCAGCATGCGCAGGCCGGGCGTGGTCTTGCGTGTATCGATAAGGCGAGCGCGCGTACCTTCGACCGCTTTAACGTACTCGGCCGTCAGGTTCGCAATCCCCGACATGCGCTGCACGATATTGAGCGCCGTGCGTTCCGCTGTCAGTACGCTCCTGGCGTTGCCGCGCACATCGAGCATGACCGCGCCCTTCTTCAGCCGGTCGCCGTCGCTGACGCGCACTGTGACTTCAAGGGTCGGGTCATAGCGCTTGAACACGCGCGCTGCGACGTCGATTCCTGCCACGATCAGGTCCTCGCGTGCATTCATGTAGAACGCACCGATTTCATTCGCCTCGATCATGACCTGAGCGGTCAGATCGCAGTATCCGATGTCTTCCACCAGCCACATGTCGATCAGCCGGTCAGTTTGAAATACGTCGTACATTGCCATCTCCTGAGTTTTGTAAATGGATCGATCAACCAAAAACATCTTGCTTGCCATTTCATACGTATGCCTAAACATACGCAGTTGAATCCGATCCGGCTTGGCTGGGCAGAATCAAGTTGTCTTTTAAACGTGCTCTTCAAAGGTTGCCGGCGGTGCTTCATCGCCGACCTTGAATTTACTTAGCGCTCTAAGTTAATGAGTGAACTCTAGCGTACACATTATTTTTTTCCAAGAAGTTTTCATATTGTTTTTCTGGTGCACGCATGCCATTTTCTGGGGATAAATTGCTGCGCATGCACATGTATCGGGAAAACGCGGATGGACCTCGTTTCCAGGAATCGATCTTCTAGATATGCATATACAGCGTGTACGCTTGAATCTCGCGGATGACTTCCGCTTTCGGTTCGGCTAGCGAATCGTTCTCGGAATCGCCGTCGTCTTTGTCGCCAGCGTCCGCTCGACTTTCGGCCGGTATCATCGTTGTTCTTGTAAGAGGGAAAACAAAAATGAGCCGACCTGAATTCATCAAACACTGGACCGAACTGGAAGAATCCGAAGCGCATGTGTATCGCGGCGACACTGAGCGCATGGCGTTCGACGCGCCCCTTTCCGAGGCGCTCGGCATCACGCGTATCGGCATACATCATGTAAGGCTTTCGCCAGGCCGGCGCACGTCGTATCCACACGCCGAGAGTACTGAACAGGAGTTCGTGTATGTGCTCGAAGGCAAGCCGGACGTCTGGATCGACGGTGTGCTGCACACCATTGCAGAAGGCGATTCTGTTGCGTTTCCGGCAGGCACCGGGATTTGCCATACGTTCATCAACAATACGAAAGACGATGTAAGGCTGATGGTGATCGGTGAACGGCCGCGCGATGACAATCGCATACGTTATCCGCTGAACGAAGCGCATGAACGTACGCGCGCCGACCGCTGGCTAGATTGGCCCGCCAGACCGCTTGGCGGCCACGACGGCATGCCCGACCGGGGTTGATCAAAGCGCAACCATCCTCATTAAAAAACGTCCACGGCGATCGTTCGCGCACTAATAATTTCCCAGCTAAACATCCTGATCTTGCGCAAGATAAAAATGACTTATCATGTTGCCCCAAACGGCGACATCGAAAAAATGGCGAGAGATGGCAGAACTGACCGAAATTTCACGGTTTGACGCCGGGACGAATTTCAAACTCGACCGGATCTGGTCCGAGTTCGAAGACGCTTCTGTCGAGCACGAGTTCGAGCGCTATCAACGCGTCGCGCACCACGCCGCGCTTGTGCGCACCCTCATTTTCTGCAGCCTCTTCTACGTGGCCTTCGCCATTACCGATGTGGGCGCACTCGGCTATTCCCGCGGGACTTTCGCCCTTTTCCTGGCGCGCTGCCTGGTCGCGCTGACCTGCGCGATCTGCTTGCGCGCAGCAAACACGCATGACAATTCCGTGCCGGCGCTGCGCGCGGCAGCGAGCGTGGTGGAAGTCGTCGGCTTCGCGGTGTTCATGCTGATCACCTGGCTGCGACCCGGCGGGATGTCCGTGCACGAGATGTCCATGTGCATCATGCTGATCGTCGCGTATAACTTCATTCCCAACAAACTGGTCTACGCGTTGGTCATCAACGTGATCGCCACAGTTTCGTTTGTCGCCATTTCCTCTGCGTCGCGCATGCTCGATCCATCGTCGTTGCTGACATCGTCGATGCTGCTTCTTTTCACGAATGCGCTCGGTTATGTCACCGCCCGACGCCATAACCGGCTCGCGCGCGACGAGTTTTGTCAGCACGCGTTACTGCGGAATCTGTCCGTTCGTGACTACTTGACGAGTTGTTTCAACCGTCGTTATCTGACCGATGTGTTGTTCAACGCCGAGCTGCAGCGAGCGCGCAAGACGAAATCGAAACTTGCGGTCGTGCTATGTGACATCGATCTGTTCAAGCTGATCAACGACAGTTATGGCCATCCCGCTGGCGACGCGGTCATCCGGACGTTTTCGGCTTTACTGTTGGCGCACACACGCCATGATGTCGACAGCGTCATTCGTTATGGCGGAGAAGAATTTGTCTTGCTGCTACCGCGAACCGATATTGCCGGCGCTACCGCGCTTGCCGAACGAATGCGGCAAGCATTTGAAATGGCGGCATCGAAAGCATGGGACGGTCGTGAGATACGCGCTACCGCGAGCTTTGGCGTGGTAGTCGTGGATTGCGCACGGGACACGGCGCGCGTGAGCGAGGACAGCGTGATCGGAGCCGCCGACGCGCAGCTCTATCGCGCGAAAGACGCAGGGCGCAACAGGGTCTGCGCGAATCCTTCGCCTATAGCGACAGACGAGGACGCAAGCGAGGGAATGATCGAGGCAGTTTGAAGTGTGACTTCATAGCCGTGATTTCACGGCCGCGCCGCGACTTCGTCGAGGTGGTACAGAAGGTCCGCGGGGTCTTCATACACACGTAATGCACCCGAGCGTTCCAGTTCCTCGGTGCCATAACCGCCCGATAACAAGCCGACGCCAAGCGAGCGGCATCGGCGTGCGGCCAGCATGTCCCAGATGCTGTCGCCAACCACTACCGTATGCTCTATTGGCACGTTCAGGCGCTCGGCCGCTGCAATGAACAGGTCCGGGTCGGGCTTTGCATATTTCACGTCGTCACGCGTCACGACCACGGCTTTGGCGGGATCGACGCCTAACGCCTCAAGATTGAAAGCGGCTGTTTCCATGCGCCCGCTCGTTGCGATGGCCCAACGCGTGCCGGCTTGCGTGAGCGCGCCGAGCAATTCGCGTGCGCCAGGCAACGGGCAAACCTGAGCGCGCAGACGCTGGTAAGCCTCGGCATGTGCGCGGCGCAAACGCTCCACCCGATCTTCACTGATTTCACCATGCGTCTCGCGCAGAAGTTGATCGGTGAAAAGACCGCCGCTCATCCCGATCTTGCGATGAATCCGCCATACAGACAGCTCGATCCCTTCGGCATCGAGCGCTTCTTTCCATGCAAGCACGTGCTGATAAACGCTGTCTACCAGCGTGCCGTCCAGATCGAACAAAAATGAAGTTTCGATTCGCATGATTTATTCCGGTTAGTCGCGCGCTTTAAATTTCATCGAGCGAATTTGGCTAGCTTACGCCTGGATTGCAGGTTCCGATCGAGGCCCGTTGCTAAAATGAATCCACGAAATGCTTTTAGGGAACGCGATCAAATCCGCTAAGCTGACGCCTGATCAAAAGGCCGAGAAAACTGCCGGTGAACGCAACGCCATCAAAAGTGGCCAAGCGGACCTGGCATTACAAAGGAGACTAATCCATGCACGATCCTTATATTACGCACGCGCGCAGCACGCTCGATCAAATTCGATCAGACGGCTTCTACAAGGCCGAGCGCGTCATATCGAGTCCTCAATCCGCCGATATCCGGCTCGCCGCCGGCCAGGAAGTGCTGAACTTCTGCGCTAATAATTATCTCGGTCTCGCGAATGATCCGCGCCTGGTCGAGGCAGCAAAAGCCGGCCTTGATCGCGACGGTTTCGGCATGGCGTCGGTGAGGTTTATCTGCGGCACGCAGAGCGTTCACAAGGAACTCGAACAAGCGCTCGCGGCATTTCTGCAAACCGACGACTGCATTCTCTATTCGAGCTGCTTCGATGCGAACGGCGGTTTGTTCGAGACCTTGCTCGACGAATCAGACGCAATCATTAGCGACGAACTGAATCACGCAAGCATTATCGACGGCGTGCGTTTGTCGAAGGCAAAACGGTACCGCTACAAGAACAACGACCTGAGCGACCTGGAAGCCAAGTTGCGTGAAGCCGATGCAGCCGGCGCACGCTTCAAGCTGATCGCAACCGACGGCGTATTTTCGATGGACGGGATCATCGCCAATCTCGCCGGCATCTGCGATCTTGCGGATCGGTACGGCGCAATGGTCATGGTCGACGATTCGCACGCGGTAGGTTTTATCGGCGAACAAGGGCGCGGAACGCCCGAGCATTGCGGCGTGCTTTCGCGCATCGACATTATCACGGGTACGCTCGGCAAAGCGCTGGGCGGCGCTTCGGGCGGCTATGTTGCGGCACGCCGGGAAATAGTCGAATTGCTGCGGCAGCGTTCGCGGCCTTATCTCTTTTCCAACACGCTGACGCCGAGCATTGCAGCAGCGACGCTAAAAGTGCTCGAACTGCTTGCAAGCGACGAAGGCGCTCGTTTGCGCTCTCGTGTGAGCAGCAATGGCGCGCATTTTCGCGGTTCAATGAGCGCGCTTGGTTTTACGCTCGTGCCCGGCGAACATCCGATCATCCCCGTGATGCTCGGCGACGCCCAAGTTGCATCGCGCATGGCCGACGCACTGCTGCATGAAGGTGTCTATGTGATCGGATTTTCGTTTCCGGTCGTGCCCAAGGGCCGCGCCCGCATCCGCACGCAAATGAGCGCCGCGCATACGCCTGAACAGATCGACCGTGCCGTCGACGCGTTTGCGCGCGTCGGCCGTTCATTGGGCATCATTTAGGACATCGAGACGATCATGAAAGTATTGGCAAAGCTGGAACGCGCGCCGGGACTCACAATGACGCGCGTGGAGAAACCCGAGGTCGGGCACAACGACGTGATGATCCGCATCACGCGCACTGCAATCTGCGGCACCGATATCCATATCTGGAAATGGGATGACTGGGCGCAGAAAACCATTCCTGTTCCCATGCATGTTGGTCACGAATACGTTGGCGAGATCGTCGAGATGGGACAGGAAGTGCGCGGGTTCGCGATTGGCGATCGCGTGTCAGGTGAAGGGCATATCACGTGCGGATTTTGCCGGAATTGCCGCGCGGGACGCCGGCATTTGTGCCGCAACACGGTGGGCGTGGGTGTGAATCGGCCCGGCGCGTTTGCGGAATTCCTGGTGATCCCGGCGTTCAACGCGTTCAAGATCCCGCCGGAAATCTCCGACGACCTTGCTGCCATCTTCGATCCATTTGGTAACGCCACGCATACCGCGTTGTCGTTCAATCTCGTCGGCGAAGACGTGTTGATTACGGGCGCCGGTCCAATCGGCATCATGGCAGTAGCGATCGCCAGGCATGTCGGCGCGCGCAATGTGGTGATTACCGATGTGAACGAATATCGGCTCGAGCTTGCGCGCAAGATGGGAGCCACGCGTGCCGTGAACGTGTCGCAGACTTCGCTGCGTGACGTGATGGCGGAACTTCACATGACCGAAGGGTTCGATGTCGGACTCGAAATGTCCGGCGTGCCGAGCGCGTTCAAAGGTTTGCTCGAGTCGATGAATCACGGCGGCAAGGTCGCGATGCTCGGCATCCCGCCGGCCGAAATGGCGATCGACTGGACGCAAGTGATTTTCAAGGGACTGGAGATCAAAGGCATCTATGGGCGCGAGATGTTCGAGACCTGGTACAAGATGGTCGCCATGTTGCAGAGCGGACTCGATCTATCGCCCATCTTGACGCACCGCTTCGCCGTCGATGACTATCAGGAAGCATTCGCCGCGATGCTTTCCGGGCAAAGCGGCAAGGTGATTCTGGACTGGACGGTGTGATCGTCCGCGCTCGAAGGCAGATGCATGCCTTCGAGCGTTGGCCTATCGCCGGTCGCCGGATATGACGTCGATCCAGACCGCGAGCACCAGAATCCCGCCCTTCACAATCATCTGCCAATAAGAATCGACATCGAGCATCGACATGCCGTTATCGAGGCTCGCCATCACCAGTGCGCCGATCAGCGCGCCGTACACCGTGCCGGAACCACCGCGCATCGACGTTCCGCCAATGAAGCACGCAGCGATTGCATCGAGTTCGCCCATGGTTCCCGCCGACGGCGATCCGGCCGCCAGTCGCGCCGTGTTGATCAGACCGCCGAGAGCGCACATCAATCCCATCAGCGCAAAGATCATCAGCTTCACGCGATTCGTATTCACACCGGACAAACGCGTCGCCTCCAGATTGGAACCGACTGCGTAGATGCGCCGTCCGAACACGGTCTGCGTCGCGATATACGTAAAGATTCCGAGCAAGGCCAACAGCAACAGCACGGGCACGGGAATGCCGCCATAGCGGTTCAGCGTAGTGACGAACGCGACCAGGACAAGACCCGCTGCGACTATCTTCACGCCGTCCTGCCAGAGCGGCACGACCGCAAGTTTGTATCGCTGCCGGTTCTGGCGCTGACGCACGGTCAACGCAACGAGGATCACGAACAGGACCAGCGCAAGCGCATTGCCGGCGAGTCGCGGCAAATATCCTTGCCCGATGAAAACCAGATTCTCCGATGCAGGCGCAATAGTCGACCCGCCCGTCACGCCGAGCAACACGCCGCGATAAGCCAGCATGCCACCGAGACCGACAATGAACGAAGGCACGCGCAAATACGTCGACCACCAGCCATTGAAAAGTCCGATCGCAATGCCAAGCAGCATCACGGCAGGCACGGTGAACTGAATCGGCCAATGATGCGAGACATCGAGAATGGCGGCCACGCCACCCAGCAACCCGAGCAACGACCCAACCGACAAATCGATCTCACCGGCAATGATTACGAACACCATGCCGCACGCAAGCATGCCGGTAATCGACATTTGCCTGAGAAGGTTCGAGAGGTTCCGCGGCGTGACGAATGCGCCGTCGGTCAGGAATGAAAAGAAGATCCAGATGACCGCGACGGCAAGCAGCAGCGCAAGCAATTTATAGCGCGTGAACACTTGCTTGAAGCGCTGACCGGAACTCGCGCGGACGCCACTAGCAGCGCTGCGCTTCGGGGACGACGTAACGTCAGGTGTCATGCGACGCTCGCTTGAATAGGGGTTGACCGGGACGTTGCGCCAATGGCGGCAGCCAGGATATGTTCTTGCGTGAGCCCTTCGTTAATGAAATCGCCGCGCAATTCGCCCTCGCCTATCACCAGCACGCGGTCGCTTACGCCAAGCACTTCATTGAGCTCCGACGAAACCACGATGATCGACACACCTCGCCGCGCCAGCGCGAACATCAGCTTGTAGATCTCGAACTTGGCGCCGACATCCACGCCGCGGGTGGGTTCATCGAGGATCAGGATGGCAGGGTCGGTAAGAAGCATCTTGGTCAGCACGGCTTTCTGCTGATTGCCGCCCGACAAGCTCGCGATGGACAACATGGGCGTCGCCGCGCGCACCGACAAGCGCTTCATCTCGGTGTGAATGGTGTCTAGTTCGGCCGCGGAATCGATCCGCCCGCCCTTTGCGAAGCGGCTCAGCACGGCCAACGTGATGTTATGGCCCACGCCCAGTTGCGGCACGATGCCATGGCGCTTGCGATCTTCAGGCACCATGCCTATGCCCGCGTCGATTGCATCGGCCGGCGTCCTGATCTTGAGTTTTTTTCCGTTCAGATAAACGTCCGCTTCGCTCACACCGGGATACGCGCCGAATATGGCTTGCATCAGCTCGGTTCGTCCTGCGCCGACCAACCCTGCCACGCCAAGAATTTCGCCTTTGCGGAGCGAGAACGATATGTCATCAACGCGTTTTCTCTGCGCGTTCGTGACATCGAGACATGTCACGTTCCTGGCCTCGAAAATGACCTCGCCAATCTCATGCGGCTCGCGCGGAAACAGGTTCTTGATTTCGCGGCCGACCATCATCGCGATGATCGCGTCGGTGCTCAAACCTTGCATGGGCTGCGTGGCGACATGCTTGCCATCGCGGATCACGGTAACGGTATCGCACACGGCTTCCACCTCGTCGAGCTTGTGGGAGATGTAAACGCAAGCGACGCCGCGCTTTTTCAAGTCACGCACGATGTCGAGCAAGATGCTGATTTCGCTCGCCGTCAGCGAAGACGAAGGTTCGTCGAGAATCAGCAGCTTTGCGCGCTTGTTCAAGGCCTTCGCAATCTCGATCAGTTGCTGATGACCGCCGCCATAGTTCATCACCGGCTGCGCCACGTTGATACCGTAAATGTTGAGACCGCGCAGCAGTTCGTCGGCACGCTGGTACATCGCGGCGTAATTCATGCGGCCGCCGCTTAGCGTTATTTCATTGCCGAGAAAAATGTTCTCCGCCACCGACAATTGCGGCACGAGCATCAGTTCCTGGTGAATGATGACAATGCCGGCGTGCTCGGTATCGCGGATGTTCATCGCGCGTAAAGCGTGTCCTTCCCAAAGGATTTCGCCATCCCACGTTCCGTGTGGATAGACGCCCGACAGAACCTTCATCAGTGTTGATTTGCCCGCGCCATTTTCGCCGCACAAGCCCACGCATTCACCGGCCGCGACCACCAGGTCGATACCATCGAGCGCCTTCACTCCACCAAACGTCTTGACGATGCCGTGCATTTCCAGCAGCGCATTTGCCATGCGTATGTCCCTGACGTGTTTGCGCGTGAAAGCCGTTTTTGGGCCTTCACGCACGGGCTCATCGATGTGTCGATTGTCAATTGCCAGCCAGTTGCGACTGCGTATAAAACCCGTCCTTGATGACGGTATCGACATTGGCTTTCGTCAGGAGCGTAGGCTGCAGCAACACGGTATCAACCTGTTTCTTGCCGTTGTCGTACTTGGCGTTATAGGCGGGCGGTTGCCCTTTTGCCAAGTCGACCGCGAGTTTGGCTGCGTCGCCCGCAATCAGCTTGAGCGGCTTGTAGACTGTCATGGTCTGAGTGCCGTCAACCAGTCGCTTGACCGCGGCGAGGTCCGCGTCCTGCCCCGAGATCGGCACCTTGCCCGCGAGTTTTTGCGCAGCAAGCGCCTGGATCGCACCGCCGGCCGTGCCGTCGTTGGACGCCACAATGGCATCGATCTTGTTGTTGTTCGCCGTCAGCGCATCTTCGGTAATGCGCAGCGCGGTCGCGGCGCTCCATTCCGGCACCCATTGCTGGCCCACGACCTTGATATCGCCACGATCGATAGCAGGCTTCAGGATCTTCATCTGGCCTTCGCGCAGCATCTTCGCGTTGTTGTCGGTCGGTGCGCCGCCCAGCAGAAAATAATTACCCTTGGGCTGCGCGTTGAAGACACCTTGCGCCTGCATTTCGCCTACTTTTTCGTTATCGAAGGAAATGTAGGCATCCACGTCTGCATCGAGAATCAGGCGGTCATACGACACGACCTTGATACCCGCCTTGCGCGCTTCCGCCACCACGTTGCCGAGCGTCTTCGAATTGAAAGGCACGATCACGATGACATCCACTCCGCGCGAGATCAGATTTTCGATCTGCGAAATCTGGCGCGCTTCGCTGGCATCGGCGGATTGCACCGATACCTTGGCGCCGAGTTTGGTCGCGGCTGCAACAAAATAATCACGGTCGCGCGACCAGCGCTCGACACGCAAGTCGTCGATGCAAAAACCTATTTCGGGTTTGTCCTTACTCGCATGAGCCAGCGATGGAATCAGGGATACGCTGGCGAACATCGCACCACACGCGAACGTGGCCAGGATGGAACGGCGCATTGCAGACTTCCGCGTTGCAGACTTCATGTCTCACTCCTTTTTATGGTTGACTAGCCGATGCGTCTCCCCGCGTAGCCGGTCAAGGCCACGCGTGTGCGAGAGAAAGGGACGTCGGCGGAATCTACTCCTTGCGCCGCGAATTCGTGTTCACGGTCGTCGGTTTTACAAAAGCTGGGTTCTTTTATTTTCGATTAGCCTCTCCTTTATCCGCATCTGGCGCAATTGCGAAATCAGCCGGGCCGCTTAACGTTTTTCCCTGAGACGTCAAGGCGCAATGCCTTAGCCGTATATCGCCTGATTGACGATGTTCTCCAGATATTCCTGCTGCCCGCTGACATGCTGCGGGTTAACACGGCGTCCTAGCGCATCGATGGCAAGCGACTCCAGCGAGTAGCCGCCCGACAGAATCTTGCGGCCGAATTCCGTATCCCAGCCTTCATAGCGGCGTTTCTTGAATTCCGCCAGCCTGTCGTTTTCAACCAAAGCGGCCGCCCGCTCCAGAGCGATTGCGATGACGTCGATCGCGCCAATATGACCGTAGAACAAATCTTCCGGCGCGACGCTCTGGCGCCTGACTTTCGCATCGAAATTCATGCCGCCCGTGCTGAAGCCGCCGTGCTTCAATATTTCATAGAGCGCGAGCGTCAACTCTTCAACGCTGTTAGGAAACTGGTCGGTGTCCCAGCCATTTTGCGGATCACCACGGTTGGCATCCACGCTGCCGAATATGCCGAGCGCGTAAGCCGTCGCGATTTCATGATGGAACGAATGCCCCGCGAGCGTTGCGTGATTCGCTTCTATGTTCACGCGGATTTCATTTTGCAAACCAAACTGCGTAAGAAAGCCGTGGACGGTGGCGACATCGTAATCGTATTGATGTTTGGTGGGCTCTTGCGGCTTGGGTTCAATCAGCAACGCGCCCTTGAAACCGGTCTTGTGCTTCTGCTCGACGACCATGTCGAGAAAGCGTCCAAGCTGATCGCGCTCGCGCTTGAGGTCGGTATTCAACAGCGTGTCGTAACCTTCGCGTCCGCCCCACAACACATAGTTTTCACCGCCTAGCCGATGAGTCGCTTCCAGCGCCTGAAAGACCTGCGTGGCCGCGAAAGCAAACACCTCCGGATTGGGACTCGTTGCCGCGCCCGCCGCATATCGCGGATGCGAAAAAAGATTCGCAGTGCCCCACAGTAGCTTGATGCCCGTTTGCTCTTGCTTGGCCGCCAGATAGTCGGTGACGCCTTTGAAGTTGTTGACGTAATGCTTGATGCTGTCGCCTTCAGGTGCAACATCGGTATCGTGGAAGGTGTAATACGGTGCGCCGAGCTTTGCGAAAAAATCGAACGCGGCGTCCGCCTTTAAGTGTGCGCGCTCGATAGCGTCGCCAGGCTGCTGCCACGGCCGATGAAATGTGCCCTGTCCAAACATGTCCACGCCTGGCCAGACGAACGAATGCCAGTAGCAGACCGCCAGCCGCAAATGGTCCTCCATGCGTTTGCCGAGCACCAGCTTGTCGCGATCGTAGTGCCGGAAAGCAAAGAGATTATTCGAATCCGGGCCTTCGTAGCGCACGGCTGGCAAATGTTCGAAATACGACATGGGCGTCTCCGTCTTTTAATGTGACGCCATGCTGCCAGCTTGATCCGCATTGGGGCAATTGCGAAATCCACCAGCGCTCATGGTGATTCTTGAGCTAAGTGGAAATCGGACTGGCGATTCGCGCCGCGCCAAGCCTAGAATCAGCAAACGCTAAAAAAGCGGTTGCCAAACAAACACCAAAGGCGCATGTTGCGCCGCAACGGAGATGACGGGCTTCTCGCTGCAACGCGGCGCGGAATTCGTCCGGAGATCGATGACACGACCCCAGACCGCTCAGGCTTCGCACAGGATCGCGCTGCTGTTCAACGCGAACAAGGTGTATGACCGCGAAGTGATCACGGGCATCGGCAATTATTTGCTGTCCACACGCGTTGCGTGGGACCTCTTTCTGGAAGAGGATTTCCGCTGCCGGCTCAACGGGATTGAACGCTTCGAGGGCGATGGCATCATTGCGGATTTCGACGATCCCGCCGTTGCCGAAGCGCTAGGCGATTCGCAATTGCCCGTGGTCGCAGTTGGTTCATCGTATGCGGATGCTTCGTATTATCCGGCGAGCCTGCCCTACATTGCCACCGACAATGCCAAGCTCATGTCGCTGGCTTACACCCATCTGATTGGCGCCGGCCTGCAGCGCTTCGCCTTGTATAGCTTGCCGGAATCGCCGGAGAACCGCTGGGCTCAGGAGCGCGAACTGGCGTTCAAGGCGCTGATTGCCGCCGATGGCCTGGAAGCCGATATTCATCGCGGCCTGCCGACCAGCGCACCGGTCTGGAGCCAGGCGAGCGCGCAATTGACGTCATGGCTTGAAAGCTTGCCGAAGCCTGTTGGCGTGATCGCGGTCACGGACGCACGCGCGCGCCATTTGCTGCAAGCGTGCCTTATTTCAGGCATTCCGGTTCCGGAGCAGGTTGCGATCATCGGCATAGACAACGATCCGTTGACGCGTTCGCTTACGCGCATACCGCTGTCTTCAGTTATTCAGGGGACCGAAGAAATGGGACGAACGGCAGCGCATTTGCTTCATCAGATGCTTGGTGGCGCGCGCTTTCATGGCAGGCGTATTCTCGTGCCACCGGTCGGCATCAACGTGCTCGAATCGACGCGTCATCAGCCTGTATCAAGTCCCTATGTCATGCGTGCTCGCCACTACATCCGGCAGTACGCGTGTCAGGGCATCAAGACTGAACAGGTGGCCGATTACGTGGGTGTATCGCGTTCCTCACTCGAAGATTACTTCAGGCGCGAACTCGGGCATACGGTGCATCAGGAAATCCTGAACCATAAGCTCGATGTCGCGAAGCAGCTGCTCGCGCGTCACGATCTGTCGAGCGCGGAAGTCGCCATCCGATGCGGCTTTACTTCATTGCAATACATGTACGCCGTATTCCGCCGCGAGCTCGACTGCACGCCGCGCGAGTATCAAGAACGGCTGCCCGTTGCGTCATTCGACCATCCGGGCTGATCCCTCTTTCATGAATCTCGTTGCCATGCCTACCATCGCCCGACCAGGCTCTGTCCGCGTAAGCGCCGAACGCTGGGGCACGCTGCCCGGTGGCGATGTTGCGCGGCTGTTCACGCTGCGCAATGCGCATGGGATGCGCGTGGCGATCAGCGATCTCGGCGCGACACTCGTTTCGTGGAACGCGCCTGATCGCGCGGGACGTGTGGCCGACGTGCTGCTCGGCCACGACACACCCGCCGAGTATTTCGCCGGCCATGCCTATCTCGGCGGCGTCATCGGGCGCTGGGCCAATCGCATCGAAAACGCGCGCTTCGCGCTTGGCGGCGTGGCTTATTCACTTGATCGCAACGAAGGCGGAAATCTGCTGCATGGCGGTGCGGCGGGATTTCATCGAGCGTTATGGGATGCGCGGGAAGTCGATGGCGGGATAGAACTCACGCACGAATCCCCGGAAGGCGAAGCGGGATTTCCCGGCGCGGTATCGACCACGTTGCGCTACACGCTCGACGACGACGGCACCCTGACGCTCGCGTACGAAGCGGTATCCGACGCACCCACGCCCGTGAACCTGACGAACCACGCATGCTTCAATCTCTCGGGCGACGACACCACCGATATTCGCGGCCACGTCATTTCCATAGACGCCGACACCTTCTTCGAAGTCGATGCCGCGCTGATCCCCGAAAACCGCGCGGAAGTGGCGGGCCATGCGTTCGACTTCCGTGCGAGCGCTCCGCTCGGCGCGCGGCTCGACTGGCCGCACGACCAGTTATCGCGTGCAGGCGGTTTCGATCATTGCTATGTAGTCGGCGAAGGTGGCGATGCGCAGAAGCCTGTAGTGCGCCTCTACGACCCCGCCAGCGGCCGTGAACTGACCATGGGCACGACCGCGCCCGGCGTGCAGTTCTACACGGGCAATCATCTCGATGGCATCGTCGGACGCCGCGGCCGGCGTTACGGCAAACACGCCGGCCTGTGCTTGCAGGCCGGCGCGTTCCCCAACCAGGTCAACATGCCGGACGCCGGCAGCGTGATCGTGAGCCCGGGCGAAACCTACCGGCAGGTCACGTGGTATCGCGTCGGCGTGCGGCACGGCGCGTAATTCCACGCCGCCTATTTCACGACGATCGTGCCCGTCATGTGCGGATGAAGCGAACAGAAATATCGATACGTCCCCGGCTTTACGAAGACCTGTGAGAACTTTTCCCCGGAATCCAGAGGCGGCGACTTGAAGGTTCGCGGAGACGCATCTTCCACGACGGTATGTGGAATATCGTCACGATTTTCCCAAGTCACGGTCGCGCCGGCCGCAACCGACAACTGCGTGGGACCAAACGAAAAGTTATCGATGACAATCGTGGCCGCTGGCGCGACATCGGCGAATGCGGGACCTGCTGCAACGTTCATGGCGATCAGCAGCGTTGCGATCCGCACGACCCTGGGAGTTGAAAAGAGTCTCATACGCTCAACCTCGTATCGACGACGGCCAGTTCCATCTTGCCCGGCACGTAATTCACGGAGCGAACGCCAAGCAAGGTGCGCAAGGTGTCGGCGGGAACCTTCATTGGCCCCGGACCCGCGGCCGTGCCCGGCCCCGGTTGCGGAAAGGCCGTGGACATCGCCGAGTAGAAGCTGATGTCGCCCTCCACCTTCTGCGCGACCTGATGCACGTGGCCGTTGAGGACGGTCACCGACCCGAAGCGTTTCATCAGGCTCAACGCCTGCGCGCTGTCGTCGGTGCCCCATCCCCATTCCGGATACAACGACCACAGCGGAATGTGCGCGAACACCACGAGCGGTGTGCTGCTCGAACGGCGTGCAAGGTCCTGTTTGAGCCAGGCGAGTTGTTCGTCGCCGAGATAACCCAGTCCGCCGCCCTTTAGATTCAACACGTTCGTCAGACCGATGAAGTGAACGCCGCCCTGGTCGAAGCTGTACCATTTTTTATCGGCGGGCTTCGAGAAGCGTTCGAAATACGAATTGCCGTCGTCGACGAGAACGTCGTGTTCGCCGGGCACGTAGTGGACATCCAGCCCCGCGCTGCCGATGATCTGCGCGGCTGTATCGAATTCGCCCGGTTTCGACAAATGACTGATGTCGCCGGTGTGGATCATGAATGCAGGCTTTTCGTTCGATGTCCGGATCTTGTCGACGGCTTCCTTCAACGTGCTTGCCGGGTCGAGGTTCGGGTCCTTGCTGAAGCCTATGTGGCTGTCGCTGATCTGCACGAAGCTGAACGCATGACGGTCGACTTCGGCGGCTTCTGCCGTGCCGCCCAACACTTTCGAGCCGGGTACGCCGCCACTGAGCGTCCATAACATGCCGGCGCCCGCCCATGCCATACAGCTGAGCGCGGTTCGTCGTTTGGCGCCGTGCCCGCTGAGTATTTCGGGCGGGTCGATATCTTTCGTGATGTCGGACATGACAGGTTCCTTGTGTCGTTGAGGATGGGGTCAACTGCCCCATGCTCATCGAACCGAAACCCGCCTCGCCTTATTCCCGGTTTATTTTTTTCGCAAAGTGCCGCGATCGGGAATAAATTAATGACAGCGCGAGTAAGTTAGATTGAGTGCCTGCGTTTTCGCGCGGCCGGCGTTTCAACGGAGAAAACCGATGGGGAAGTCCCCGCCGAATCGCTTTGATCAGGTCATGCTGCCGCATCTTGATGCAGCGTATAACCTTGCGCGCTGGTTGAGCGGCAGCGCGACCGAGGCCGATGACGTGGTGCAGGAAGCTTTCCTACGCGCCTTCCGTTTTTTCGATGGCTACACCGGCGACAACCCGCGCGCATGGCTGCTCGCGATCGTACGCAATACGTGGTTCACGGAGTGGCGCAAGCATCGTCATCAGGCTGACGCAACGCCTTACGACGACTCGTTGCAGGTAGACGAACAGCTTCCCGGCTGGTCCGACGAAAGCGGCGACGACCCCGAGAAGATCGCGGTACGCCAGGACGAGACCGAGCTCGTGCATCGCGCGCTGGCCATGTTGCCGGTGGAGTTTCGTGAGGTGATCGTGCTGCGTGAACTGGAGGACATGAGTTACAAAGATGTCGCCGTGGTGGCGGGCATCCCGATTGGCACCGTCATGTCGCGGCTATCGCGCGCGCGACGCTTGTTGTGCAGTGCGGTGCGCGTCGCCCAGGGCAACCCGGAACAACCTGCTATTCGTCTGGTGAAGACACCACCCGCCAGTGCCGAGGAGTCCAAGCGTGGAAACTAATAATGAAGTGTCACTCGCCGACAAGCTGCGCGATGGATCGCTTTACGAACGCGCGCCGTCGTCGCTGCATGCTCAAGTGCGTGCGCGGCTCAACGAGCAACACAACAAGAAATCCTGGTTCTCGTTGAACTGGCCGATGCGCTCCGCGGGATTGCTGTTTGCCGGCGGCGGCATAAGCGGGATCTGTGCGTGCGCGCTGGTATTTCTGTCTGTGATGTTCTTTCAGCGTCCCGCCGGAACGGGCGCGATCGAGCAAGAGATCGTCGCGAGTCACGTGAGGGCGTTGATGTCGTCGCGAACCATGGACGTGCTTTCAAGCGATCAGCATACGGTGAAGCCGTGGTTCAACGGACGCATCGATTACGCGCCTCCCGTGGTCGATCCGCAAGCGCAAGGTTTTCCGCTGGTTGGAGGAAGGCTCGACTATGTCGATCATCGGCCAGTTGCCGTGATGATTTATCGGTACCTCAAGCATCCAATCGATCTCTATGTTTTCCCTGATACCGGAGCACATTCGTCGGCGCCGGCGGCAATGACTACAGAGTCGAGCGAAGGGTATTCACTAATCAAGTGGAAACAGAATGGCATGATTTTCTGGGCGATAACCGATGCTTCACCGGTTTATCTGAAGCGGTTTGCCGATTCCATTGTCGCGGGCCTGCAATAGGATTCAGGCCGCGCCCAAGCCTGGCTTGGGCGGCCGTTTTCATCACATGTTTCAGCCAACCAAAAGCTGCTTTGTGGAAGGCGTATCGAACGGTATTCATCTGACATTCACCGCATCTGAAAGCGCCTTCGTATAGACAATTCAATCCGTGACGTCGCGATGACAAAGCGCCTCTTCCCAGGCGCTTTTTTTGCTAAAGTTAGGCACCACACGCCGCTTCGTCATGCTGATCAATTCATAGTATTCGTGCGTGGACGACGCGGGTATCACGTGCTGTGGGGACCATTCGACACGGGAGAATCACCGTGAAATCTCTGCACTCCAAATTCGCTTTTTGTGCGGCTTATCAGCGTCGTCTTTTAGAGAGTTGTGCAGGATTGCTAGTCGTGGTGTGCCTCGTGTCTTGTGGCGGCGGTTCAGGCAGCAGTCCGGCCACTTCCGCCAGTGCGGGTGGTGCCAGCGGCGCGGGCGGCGCCAGCGGAACCACCACAAGCCCAGGCGCGGCGTCTGCGCCCGCGGCTAGCACTCCAGCCGGCACTACAACCCCGCCGGCAACGATACCCGCCACGCCGGGTATGCCTGCATCGGGCGGAACGAATACAGGCTCGACAAACCCAACTCCCGTCCCGTCCTTCGCAACCGACGTACTGATGCATCACAACGACCTCGCGCGAACGGGTCAGATGCTCGCGGAAACAACGCTCACGCTCGCCAATGTCAACTCGGCCGCGTTCGGCAAGCTGCGGTTTCTTCCAGCCGACGGCAAGGTCGACGGCCAGCCGCTCTTCGTCACCAACCTGACCATAGGCGCAGCGACGCATAACGTCGTCTATGTGGTGACCGAACACGACAGCGTCTACGCCTACGACGCCGACAGCGGAGCCGCGTTGTGGCAAAAATCGCTGGCGGGAGCCGGCGAAACCCCGAGCGCCGATGTAGGCTGCAACGACCTCACACCAGAGATCGGGATCACGTCGACGCCGGTCATCGACCGGTCGCGTGGTTCGAATGGCGCGCTTTACGCCGTTGCCATGACCACGGACGCCGGCGGGAATGTTCACCATCGTCTGCATGCCATCGATCTTTCGACCGGCGCGGAATTGTTCGGGGGCCCAACTGAAATTTCCGCTACCTATCCGGGCAACGGCGCCGAAGGTTCGAATGGCCTGCTGACCTTCAATCCGGCCTTGCACACGGTGCGCGCCGCGCTGACGCTCGTCAACGGGAACATCTACATGGGCTGGACCGCGCACTGCATGAGTGGCAACTACAACGGCTGGCTGATGACCTACAGCGCGGATACGCTCAAGCAAACGGGCGCGCTTCCCGTGACGCCGAACGGCAGCAAGGGATCGATCTGGATGGCGGGTTCGGGCATGGCGTCGGACGGGACGTCCATATATTTCATCGATGGCAACGGCACCTTCGGCACCACTCTCAATGCACAAGGATTGCCTGCCGACGGCGATCTGGGCAATGCCTTCGTCAAGCTGTCCGCGACCGCGAATCCAGTAGCCACCGATTACTTCGCCATGTTCGACGTCGTGGCGCAGGCTGCCGCCGATAACGATTTCGGCTCGGGCGGCGCGATGTTGCTGCCCGATCAAACCACGTCGAATGGCACTGTCAAACATCTGGCGGTTGGCGCGGGCAAGGACAACAACATCTACGTGGTCGATCGCGACAATATGGGCAAATGGAATCCGGCAACGAACAACAATTGGCAAACGCTGAGCGGTGTTCTTGCTGGCGGTATCTGGGGTTCGCCTGCTTACTACAACAACGTGGTCTATTACGGCGGCCAGACGGATGCGCTCAAGGCCTTGCCGATTACCAACGCCCTGCTCGCCACCACGCCTTCATCGCAGAGTCCGACGCGTTTTCCCTATCCCGGCGCAACACCGGCCATCTCCGCGAACGGCGCCAGCAATGGAATTGTGTGGGCGGCGGAAAACGGCGCGGTTGCCGCGCTACACGCCTACGATGCGACCAATCTCGCGCGCGAGTTGTACAACAGCAATCAGGCCGGCACGCGGGACCAGTTCGGCGCGGGCAACAAATTCATCACGCCGATGATCGCCGCAGGAAAGGTCTACGTGGGCGCCACGAACGGCGTGGCCGTGTTCGGCTTGCTGCATTAATTCGTCGCCGGGCGCTTCAACTAATAAGCACTTCGTCGGTGTGCGGACCGGCTACGCTCGTCTGGTTTCTGCCCGACGCTTTAGCGCGATACACCGCACGATCCGCTGCCTTGATCAACGCGAGTGCGTCGGCGATATCTTCCGCTTGAGTCGATGCAACGCCGATACTCACCGTAATCATGCCGTGCTCGCTGCCCGTATGCGCGACAGACAGCGCACGTACCGCCGCGTGGATTGCCGTGGCGATGAGCGTCGCGCCCTTGCTGTCCGTTTCCGGCAGCACGACCACGAACTCTTCGCCGCCAAAGCGCGCGGTGATATCGCCGGGACGCTGGCTGCATTTCGCGATTGCCTGAGCGACGGCGGTTAATGCGTCGTCGCCTGCCTGATGGCCGTAGGTATCGTTATAACTCTTGAAACGGTCGATATCCACGAACAAAATGGCAAGCGGCTCACCCGAGCGTTTCGCCCTTTGCCATTCGAAAAGCAGGCGTTCGTCGAGATTGCGCCGGTTGCTGAGTCCTGTCAGCCCGTCGACACGCGTCATGTTGCGCAAGCGCGCCTCCACTTCCAGACGGTGCTGAAACTCGACCGATAAAAGCCGCGCCGCGGACAACAGCCCGAGAACCAGCAAAGCCGTGACCACGCCGATGTACCACGCCCGGCTGTTCCAGTCCGCGAAGACATAACGGCTTGTCGGCGCGATGACCACGATCATCTTGAGCTTGTCGAAACGGCGGAAGCTATAAAGCCGCTCGGTGCCATTCTTCGATACACCGAAAAACGAGCTAACGCCCGTTGTCCGGAATCGCTCGAAGTTTTTGCGTCCGGTGAAATTTTCGTCGGGTCGGGTTCCATCGCTTGGATAGCGCAGGATTACGTGGCCGTCGTCCTGAAGCAACGTGATGCTGCCGTCCGGTCCGAGGTTCACGCCGGACAACAGGTTCTTGAAATAATCGAGCCGGAACGCCGCTACCACCACGCCCGCGAAAGAACCGTCCGGGCGATTCACCCGGCGGCTAAACATCAGATCGACCTCGCCTGGATTCAGACGCGATTGCAGCGGCCGGCTAACAAACAATCCAACTCCAGGGTTGTCGCGATGAACGGTGAACCAGATGCGGTCGGCAAGATTGGTACTGCGCGGAACCGTACTCGATGAATCCACGATGATCTTTCCATGTGCATCGAGACATAGGAAAGACCCTATGTAGCGGCTCGCGGTCGCAGACCGGTCGAACAGCAACTCGTTGCGAAGGCGTGGCGGCAACTGCATGACGTCCGCGTCTTCCGCGCCATCCACGGCTGCCTGGATAGAGAGATCCGTGAGTTCGGCGGTATGGGTGATGTCGTGTTCCAGCACGCGGGCGAGGTTATCGGCGTTCTCGGTCGCACGGAGCGTGGCGTCGCTGCGCGCCTGCACGAGAATCGCCATGGCCGAGGCGAGCACGACAATCGAGAACGCAATGCTCCCGAGACTGATTCCATTAGGATGGCGCGCGAGCGCTGCTCTTAGCCGAAAGAAAACGGTCGGTTTTTTTAACATTCGAAAGCTTCCAACGCTCGGGCGATGGTGTTCGGCATGTCGCCATGACCTTATTTATATGCTTGCGTAACCGTGTCCGGCCAGCGACGCGGCTCGAATATCAACCTTTTTTCAAAGCATTCGGTTTGATGTAGCCAATTCCAAACCAGCTTCACCGACTACGATGGCCTTCAGCGTATTCGCTAAGCTTACAGTGAAGGCTAATATTAATGTTTTTCAGCGCGCTATCAATTACAAATTTTAGTGGCTTTATTTGCACCAGGAAATGCGAAAGCCGTTCCCGTAACAGGAACGGCTTCACCGGAGTCTTGCAGACGCCTAAATTAATGGCATCGATTAACCCAATGGTGATGCACCTTCACCTTATGGCATTCACGGTGGTGGTGATTGTCTGCCGCGTACGCTGGAGCGATTGCGCAAAACGTCGATATCGCGACTGTAAGCGTGAGAGCGATCTTCTTCATAGTGTTTTCCATAGGTAGTCGAATGAATTGGCTTATGCATGTCTTAGCTTACGGATTTGATTTTGTAAGCTAAGTCGCATCTGCGCATGAACCCGAAGTGTTCACCTTTTGGTTACCGCAAGAGGCGTTCCAGTCAGCAAAAGCGTTTCGGATTTTGTCATGTCGTGTAACGCATATAAGTCGCGCTGTGACCAAAATTGCAAATGGTGGGCTTTTGTAGGGGATTTTTCCTTAGGCTTTTTTAATTCCGGATGCCGAACGATTATCTGGCCGCTTGAATAGTCGTGTCGATTGACGAAGACTTTCCGACGCGTTCAACCGTTTTTAACAGCGCGCTGGCTGTGCGCCATCGGCGCGGCCGCGGGCGGCGACTCCCGCGGCGTGAAATGCATCCACCTGCTCACGCGATCCGGTCTTGAAGCGGCCCTGCGATTTTCGATAATTTGCCGTGGTCGAGATACACCGCAAGCCAGAGGCAAGCCATACACTTTGCACGCGCCGAGGGAAAAACGCGTAAAGAGCCTACGCGCCTTCGATTTCCGAGAACGTATATAGCGATCGCAATTCAATGCCGATGCCTTCGAGCATTTCCTTGCCGCCGCTCTCGCGATCGATCACGCAAAGCGTCACCGATACCGGTACGCCGTCCGCGCGAAGCTTCGCGGTTGCATCGGCAATGGCGCCGCCGCTTGACACAATGTCCTCCACCAGCACGAGCTTTTTGCCAGCGAGGTCCGCGCCTTCCGCGTACTTGCACGTGCCGTATTCTTTCGCTTCCTTGCGGATATACGCTGCCGGCAAACCGGTCGCCTGGCTCAGCATGGTCACGATAGGGATACCGCCCATTTCGAGGCCGCCAAGAATTTCCGTGCCGGGCGGGATCAGCGGAACCATTGCTTCGGCGATCGCCTTGAGCAGGGACGGATCGGATTCGAAGCGATATTTATCGAAGTAGGTATTGCTGCGCTTGCCTGAGCGCAGCAGAAAATCGCCGCTCAGTTTGGACACTTCGCGGATTCGCTTGGCCGTGGACATGAATGAATTCCTCTTACTTTACCGGGTGACATTTGTTTCGCGGTCGCAAATCTACGCGAAAACTGGCGATCGAGGAAGCGATTCTCTACGACTTCGGCAACGTCCGCTCGCGAGCGGCCGCCGCGGAAAATCGCCGAATGCCTTACCCGGCAAGGCTTAACACGTTTTACGGCCACCCAGCTCGTCCCGTTCTGACCTAAAGCGTATAAGCCGGTTTGTAAGCGCAATCGCGAATCAGCGCCGTAATGTCGTCGGGTCGCGGCACTCGGGCGAGATCGTTATCGAAGATGCATTCGGCCACGCGCACAGCCACATGCAGCGACGCCTCGAAGATCTTGCTTTGCGGCGGATAGATCAACCCGGTCGCAAGGCTCGCTTCGGACACTTGCTCGGCCACGGCCTTCGCTGCGGCAATAAACATTTCGTCAGTCACGCGGCTCGCCTGTGTGGCGAAAACCGCCATGCCGAGCGCCGGGAAAATATAGACGTTGTTGCCTTGACCCGGCACGAACGTCCGCCCTTCGATTTCCACTGGCGGAAACGGACTTCCGCTCGCGAAAATTGCGCGGCCCGACGACCATTTATAAGCTTCTTCCGCCGTGCATTCCGAACGCGATGTCGGGTTGGAATACGGAAAAATGATCGGGCGGTCGTTGATCTCCGCCATTGCTTCAATCACGTGCTGATTGAACAATTTCGGCACCGTGCTCACGCCAATGATGCCAGTCGGTTTCAGCGCTTTCACGGCATCGGTGAAGTTGTCCACCGGCGCGTGATCGACGGCGAACGGCTTCTGGAAATCAACAAGGTCGCCGCGCGACTTCACCATGAGGCCGTTGACATCGAAAAGTGCATTGCGCGCACGCGCTTCATCGATAGTCAGTCCTTCCAGAACCATTGCCTGGCTGATCAATTCGGCGATACCCGTTCCCGCCGAACCGCCGCCGAGAAACAGAAAACGTTGGTCGACAAGCTTCTGCTTCGAGATATGCAGCGCGGCAAAGATGCCGGCCAAAGCAACCGCCGCAGTGCCCTGGATGTCGTCGTTATATGTGCAGATCTTGTCCTTGTATCGAGCGAGCAAAGGCACGGCGTTGAAGTTCGCGAAGTCTTCCCATTGAACGCAGCATTGCGGATGCAACTCCAGCGCGGCTTCAACGAACTCGTTCACGAACGCATGATATTCGTCGCCACGTACCCGCTCCTGACGCAAGCCGAGGTACAACGGGTCGTCGAGAAGATCGCGATTGTTCGTGCCGACATCGAGCATTACGGGCAAGCAATATTGCGGCGGCACGCCTGCGCATGCGGTGTAAAGCGACAGCTTGCCGATAGGAATGCCCATGCCGCCCACACCCAGATCGCCGAGTCCGAGGATACGTTCGCCATCCGTCACCACGATGAACCGGACCTCTTTCTCCGGCCAGTTTTGCAGCAGTTCTTTAACGCGCCCGCGCGCCGAGATAGGCACATACATGCCGCGCGTCGCCCGGAAAATATGATTGAATTTCTGACATGCCTCGCCGACTGTCGGCGTGTAAACCAGCGGCATGAAAGTCGCCGGATCGGACATGATCGTGGCGTAGAACAAGGTCTCGTTCCGCGCTTGCAGATCGGAGAGAAGCAGGTACTTTTGAAGATCGCTGTCGAGCGCGGCGAGTTCGGTGTGCGTGCGCGCAACCTGCAGTTCGAGCGAGCTTGATCCGGGCGGCAAGAGCCCTTCGAGATGGTACTTGCGACGCTCTTCCTCCGTGAACGCGGATCCTTTGTTAAGACGCGGATCGCGAAGAATGTCGCGGCCGGATAGCTCGATCGGTTTCTGCATGTCAGTCTCCTGTGCCTGATGTTTGTGGACGACTCCAAAGTCAGCGCTTACGCCGATAACGCCTGCATGTGCGCATACAAATCGCTTTTCCCTTCAAAGCCGATGCCGGGAAGCTCGGGCAAGGTCACATGACCATCGACCACTTTCACGCCATCTGGAAAACCGCCGAATGGCTGGAACAGGTCCGGATACGATTCGTTGCCGCCAAGGCCGAGACCGGCCGCAATGTTCAACGACATCTGATGCCCGCCATGTGGAATGCAACGCGAAGGCGACCAGCCATGCTGATGCAGCATATCGAGCGTGCGAAGGTACTCGACCAGTCCATAGCTGAGCGCGCAATCGAATTGCAGGTAATCGCGATCCGCGCGCATGCCGCCATAGCGAATGAGGTTACGCGCATCTTGCATCGAGAACAAATTTTCGCCCGTCGCCATGGGTTTGTCGTAGTAATTGCGCAGCGTTGCCTGAAGCTCGAAATCCAGCGGATCACCGGCTTCTTCGTACCAGAACAGATCGTATTGCGAGAGCGCCTTGGCGTACTGAATGGCGGTATCGAGATCGAAGCGGCCGTTAGCATCTACTGCAAGTTTCTGACCGTCCTGCAGCACTGAAAGCACGGCATCGATACGACGCAGATCCTCGTCAAGCGACCCGCCGCCAATCTTCTTCTTGACCACGGTATAACCGCGGTCGATGTAGCTGCGCATCTCGTCTTTCAGCTTGCTGTAATCCTGACCGGGATAGTAATAACCGCCTGCTGCATAAACGAAGACCTTGCGATCCGGCGTGCCGTTGCCATAACGTTCGGCCAGCAGCTGGAACAGCGGCTTGTCTTCGATCTTCGCCACCGCGTCCCACACGGCCATGTCGATGGTGCCGATTGCTACGGACCGCTCACCATGTCCACCCGGTTTCTCGTTGGTGAACATCGTTGCCCAGACCTTGTGCGGATCGAGATTGCTGCCCGATGCATCGACCAGCGAATCCGGATCGGCTTCGAGCACGCGCGGAATGAAACGCTCGCGCATCAGCTTGCCCTGGCCATAGCGCCCGTTCGAATTAAATCCGTAACCCACTACAGGTTTGCCATCACGGATCACGTCCGTGATCACCGCCACCAAACTCAGCGTCATCTTGCTGAAATCGATATACGCATTACGGATGGATGAACTGATGGGAATAGTCTGCTCGCGAATCTCCACAATTTTCATGTGCCTGTCTCCTTGATTGCTGGACTAAGTGAACGCTCAAGCACGTGCTTCAGCCGATAAACGAAGCTTACGCGCGCGCCAGCGCGTTACACTTCACCGGTACTCATTTGATTATTCAGTTTAAGTGAAGAACGACGGCACATCGGATCTCGAATTTTTCGTTCAGCTTGCGCGCCTTGGCAGCTTGTCGGCGGCCGCGCGCGCGCTCGACCTTACGCCTCCGGCCGCCACGCGTCGGCTTGCATTGATGGAACAGCGCCTGGGCGTGAGGCTCGTGAATCGCACCACGCGCAGCACCAGCCTGACCGACGAAGGCGATACTTATCTGCGTCATGCCACACGCATTCTTGCTGCAATGCGGGAGATGGAAGACGCGGTATCGCGCAGCCGGGAAGCTCCTCGTGGCATCTTGCGCGTGAATGCATCGCTAGGATTCGGGCGCACGACAATTGCGCCACTCGTCTCCGCGTTCGTGCAGCGTTATCCGCAAGTCGAAGTTCAACTCGACGTGACGGATCGGCCCATCGATATTGTCGAGCACGGATTCGATCTCGCAATCCGCTTCGGCGCCCTGCCCGATACCCGGCTCAACGCGCGCCGCATCATGTCGAACCGGCGCTTTCTGTGTGCGTCGCCGACGTATTTGCAACGGCATGGCAATCCCGCCGCGCTGAGCGACCTCGCGCGGCACAGGACCATTCTTCACAGGCAGAACGACGACGCCTATGGCGTATGGCGTTTCACGCGCGACGGCGAGACGGTTGCGGTGAAAGTGCCAGGCGGATTGTCGAGTAACGACGGTGATATCGTTCTCGGATGGGCGCTCGATGGACATGGCATATCCATTCGCTCCGAGTGGGATCTCGCCAAGTATCTCGAGAGTGGCCGGCTGAAAGTCGTGCTGCCCGAGTTCCTTCTGCCGCCGGCCGATCTGTTTGTCTACTATCCGAGCCGCCGGAATCAGCCGGCGCGGATTCGCGCGTTTATCGACTTTCTGGCGGAACACTTTCGTACGTCGCAATGATTCGACGTTGATCACGAATTAACTGCACTGAAACTTAAGCGATGCTGATTTCCCGCCGCTTTATTGTTGCCGAAACAACAAATATCTTTCGACGAAACTATCGTTTTATATCGTTAATAGGAGGCCTAGACTGGTTTCAAAGGTTGCGGATGCAGAAGTAAAAACGAGTCTGCAGCGCATTACTCGAAACAGCGAAAAAACAGAACTCTGGAGGTTCATCATGACCAAGTCACTTCTTCCCGCTTTGCTGATTACATCGGCTCTTGCAGCACCGACTTTTGCCTTCGCTCAAAGCGATGCACCCGTTACCCGCGCTGAAGTGCGCGCCCAGTTGAGCGCGCTCGAAAAGGCCGGTTATAACCCGGCGACGAACGACAATTACTACCCGCAAGGCTTGCAAGCCGCGCAGCAACGCATTGACGCCGCCAACGGCGTGGAAGCGCAGTCGTATGGTCCGTCGACGAGCGGCACGTCTGCATCTGGAATGCGCGCGACATTGGCGCCGGCATCGCCGATTCAACAACATTCGATTTACTTCGGTCATTAATCTTTCGCGCGAAGTCTGAAACGCGAAGCTCTGACTCTGAAATACGAAAGCTTGAAAAAATCGCTCATCGCTTGAAGGCGTGGGCGATTTTTTATGCACGTTTGTTTTGCAAAGGCTTTTGCAATGCCGCCAACACCGCGCCGGCCGCAAGCATGGCGGATGAATACATCAGTCCGCGCGCGAGGCCCGCACCATCCGAAATCCAGCCGATCACGACCGGCCCCACAATCTGCCCGAACGCGAACACGATCGTGAACGCGCCGATCCCGCGTGTCCATTGCGCAGCGGGAAGGTTGTGCCGCACGAACGCGGTCGTCGATGCCACCGCCGATAAAAACGTCGCGCCGAATAGCGCGCCCGAAACGAACGCAACGGCCGGTTGCGCGAAAACCGCCGGCATTATCGTGGCGAATGCGAGGACGCCGTTGAATACGGCCAGCGCCTGGCCGCCGCGCATGCGATTGAGCAAGCCCGACCAGATTCGCGCAGAGCCGATCGTCGCCACGCCGAGCAGCACATAAAACGCCGTCACCACCGCCGAGCTCATTCCTGCAGCTCGAAGCAGCGCGATCAGGAACGTCATGTAGCCGATATACCCGACGCCGAAAAGGCCGTAGCCGGTAAGCATGTAACCGAGTCGAGTCCACGGCAGGCGCGCGGAAGCGATCATGTTTCCCGCACCGGCGACCGGCGCAACATCGTGGATCCCAATCTTGCGTGCCGCTGCAATGGCCGCGATCGAAGCCACGCCGCACGCCGCCGCAAGCGCGAACCACGCCCATTGCCAGCCATGCATGCCGGGCAATGTCGTGACCGGAACCAGCAGCGCCGCGGCAATGATCCCGACGCCCGCGCCGCCGTAATAAAGGCCGAGGACAAGGCCGGCATCGAGTGGATGAGCCGATGCAAGCCGCGCGGCAAGCACGCTTCCGCCGACGAATATCGACGCGCTCGTCATGCCGGTCACGACACGTTGAACAAGCAGCGCGTGGGTATCGGAAACGAGACCGCCCGCGATCATCAACAACGCGGTCAGAACGCATCCGCCGATAAAACACACACCCGCAGGAAAGCGGCGCGACAACAGCGGGAAGGTCAGCGCGCCGAGCAGATAACCGATGGCGTTCGCGGTGTTCATGGCGCCGGCCTGCGCAAAACTCCAGCCGAGGTCGGCTTTCATGGCGGGCAAAAGCAGCGCGTAAGAGAAGCGCGTAAGGCCGAGCGCAATGGCGGTTCCAAACGATAAACCCGCCGCAAGCACCAGCGTAGAACGCCGGGAACGGGTTTCACTCGATGCGGGAAAATAGGGCGCCGCGTTGCTGCGGGATTCGTCGATCATCGGCTGGGCGGCTTGAGCATTTGGGAGTCGGGCAAACGACGAATGCGGGAAACGCCGTCATGGTAACGCCACGCCTCTTTTTCTACTTTTTGCTCGATACCCGCGACGGAACCACGCTCGTGCACGCGGCCACGCATCCCAGCACGAGCGCGACGCCCGTCACGACCAGCGCGCCGTTCGCCAGTCCAACGCCCGCCGCGACGACCGAGCACGCCGCATAGCCATTCAACGCAGCGATAAACACCGGGTACGCGCGGTCCGCGAGCGCCATCGCGAGATAGGCGCCGATCAGCGCGATCATTGCGCCGATGATCACCACCGCGACCGCCCCGCCCTCGAACCCCGCCGTGTAAGCGATGACCGTGCACAACGCCGCGCAAGCGAAGTGCATGGCGCTGGCGGATGCGTTCTGGAAGACGTTGTCGAGCACGCGGAAACGCGAACCGACCCGCAAATATCCCGCGACAAAAACCACCGCCACGGCCGATAACCCACCCAGCGCGGTCCATCCGAGCGAGGCGCCGGTATCGATTCCTAATGCGCGATCCGCCGATGCCGACGCCAGCGCCGCCAACGCCAGCGCGCTTTGCAGCGATGCCGTCGTGGCCTTTCCGAACCTCGGCGTGAATACGGCAAACGCCGCGATGGCGAGCGCGACGAGCATCGACTCAAATCCTGTCGCCATGGCGTAGGCCACGATCACGGCCGTGCCGACGCCGGCGGCATCGCGCAATGCTTGTTGCCGCGCCGGCGATATTGCGCCCGGCGTACGCAGACTTTGTACCGATGCAATCACCGCTAGCGCACACCAGACTCCGTCGAGCATCGATGTATCCGTGTCAGAAAGATTGTTGATTCAACGTCACGAAGGTATCGAATTCCTGTGCGCGGCGCCATTGCGGAAAGCGCGCATCCGCGCATGAAAGACGCGCAAATAAACTAGATCGCGCCCAGGCTGCGGAGCGTCGCGATCTGGTCGGGCGTGTAGCCGAGCTCCGTCATGACTTCATCCGTGTGTTCGCCGAGAAGCGGTGAGCGCGTGACGTCCGTGGGGCTATCGGAGAGCTTGATCGGGTTGCCGACGGTCAGATATTTGCCCCGCACCGGATGATCCACTTCCACGATCGTCCCGGTCTTTCGCAACGACGTGTCCTCGGCGATTTCCTTCATCGAGAGGATTGGTCCGCACGGAATGTCGTGTTGATTCAGGATCTCCATGGCATCGAACTTGGACTTGGTCATGGTCCATTGTTCGATCTCGGCGAAGATATCCTTCAGATGAGGAAGCCTCGCTGCCGCCGTGCTGAAGTCCGGATGATCGATCCACTCCGGCTTGCCGATCACCTTGCATATTTCGCCCCACACGGGCGCCTGCGTGATGAAGTAGATGTACGCGTTCGGGTCCGTTTCCCAGCCCTTGCATTTCAGGATCCAACCGGGCTGGCCGCCGCCGGACGCATTGCCCGCGCGCGGCACGGCATCGCCGAATTCGCCGTTCGGATATTGCGGATATTCCTTCATCACGCCGGTGCGTTCGAGGCGCTGCTGATCGCGCAGTTTCACGCGGCAAAGATTGAGCACACCGTCCTGCATGGCCGCGAGCACTTTCTGGCCGCGGCCTGTTGTGTTGCGCTGATAAAGCGCGGTGACAATCCCGAGCGCCAAGTGCAGCCCCGTTCCCGAGTCGCCGATCTGGGCGCCGCTGACAACGGGCGGTCCGTCATCGAAACCGGTCGTCGATGCCGCGCCTCCCGCGCACTGAGCGACGTTCTCGTAGACTTTGCAATCCTCGTAGGGCCCGGGACCAAAGCCTTTCACCGACGCAACGATCATCTTCGGATTTAGTTCCTGGATGCGTTCCCACGTAAAACCCATGCGGTCGAGCGCGCCCGGCGCGAAGTTTTCGACGAGCACGTCGCAGCTTTTCACGAGCGATTCGAGGACCTTCTTGCCTTCCGGATTTTTCGTATCGATGGTGACCGAGCGCTTGTTGTGATTCAGCATCGTGAAATAGAGGCTGTCGGCGTCGGGGATGTCGCGGAGTTGTTCGCGGGTGATGTCGCCAATGCCCGCGCGCTCGACCTTGATGACGTCGGCGCCGAACCACGCCAGGAGTTGGGTGCAGGTCGGGCCTGACTGGACGTGCGTGAAGTCGAGGATTCGTACGCCAGTGAGGGCTTTGCTCATAGGGTCTCGTGGACGTGGGTTTTTAGATGCTGCCGCTTGGGGGTCGTGCTTTGCTGTGATATACAATATTCCAAGGGCTGGCGGAGTCAAGAGGGTATTTTCCAGAGGCGCGCCCCGTAAGGGGTCGCAAGGTTAATACCGGGTTGTTGCTTTTTAAGTTCTCGCGCGCTCCGTCTTAGCTGATTTTTTTAGCACCTTTCGCCACTGTCCGTGGCGGGACTTCATTTCTTTTTCCACAACGGCGAAAAAGAAACGAAGCAAAGAAAACGCCTTCCAACCGCTAATTCTTAAGTGTCCACAGCGTGCAGTCTTTAACTGCGTGGCACGCAAGAAGCACCCTCAGCGCATAACCACGCCCCGCTGAAACCCTCCCCCTCCGCCAACAGATACCCACACGCTTCGCCACCAGTGTCGGAATCCGTTAATACGGAAACCTGTTCCAGACATAACAACGGGTTGAGCCCATAACCGGTTCACCGCATTTTGAACGCAGACCTCGCCGCCAGCACTGCGGCTATTCACTTGGGCGCCAGCGCGCGTAGCGCGGAGGCCTGGTTAATGGATTCTCACACTGGTGGCGAAGCGTGTGGGTTGCCGTGAACGGAGGGGGAGGGTTTCAACAGGACGGGGTTATGCGCTGAGGGTGCTTCTTGCGTGCCACGTAGTAGTCATTGCACGCTGTGGACACTTAAGAATTAGCGGTTGAGAGGCGTTTTCTTTGCTTCGTTTCTTTGTCGCCGTTNCGCTGTGGACACTTAAGAATTAGCGGTTGAGAGGCGTTTTCTTTGCTTCGTTTCTTTGTCGCCGTTGGACAAAGAAATGAAGTCCCGCCACGGACAGTGGCTAATAGTGCTAAAAAGAACAGCTAAAAATAAACACGCAAAAACTAAAAAAGCAGCAACCCGGTATATAATCAGACTGCTGCTTTTAAAATCAAAACCCCACCCGCCCTACCGCCAGCGCCCTACCCTACCTAATCCAGAAAATCGCAATTCTTCTGCACGAACGCGGCCAGATCCAGCGAATGCTGTCGAACCAGTCGCTCGACCAGTTCGGTATCTCGCGCTTCCAGCGCCTCGATAATCCGCATATGATCCTCGATCGATCTCGCCGCGCGGTCGCTTTGCGAAATCGTCATTTTTCGGATCGCGCGCACATGCACGAAAATATTCTTGATCGTATCGAAGAGAATCTGCGACTTGCTCAGTTGCACAATCGCCTGGTGAAAGGCGATATTCGCCTCCGAATACTCATCGATATGTTCGGCCGGCGCCGTGTTCTGAAAATGGTCGAACATGTGACGAAGCGATGCAATCTCTTCGTCGGTCGCGCGCTGAGTCGCGAGCCTCGCCGCCATGCTTTCCAGCGCGGCCCACATGTTGATCATCTCGACAATCTCGTGCTTCGTCTTTCGCACGATGTAAATCCCACGACGCGGCACCGTGCGCAGAAATCCTTCCTGCTCCAGTAACGTCATGGCCTCGCGTATAGGCGTGCGGCTCACACCCAACGCTTCGGTCAAATCCTTCTCGTCCAGCCTGATCTCTTCCCGCGAACGATAAATATCCGCTTCCGATATGGCCTGACGCAACCGGGCGTAAGCCTGATCACGCAACGAAACCGTTGCATTGATCGGCGCCAGCGAAAGCGTCACACCCGCAGGCCTCGGCTCCAGCCGCGGTTCGAGAATATTGGCAGACGTTGCAGCAACTTCAGTATCAGATGGCATTGATGGCTTGATGTCCAAGGTTCCGCGCGCCCGTCGTCGCCCGTGTACCCGTGCTGCCGCCTTGATCGTCGGCTGCCAGACCGGCATAACGACCATTTTCCTGCGCACGCTGCAACACGTCTTGCGGCAACGCCGACGCCAGTGCAAACGTCACACCAACACCGCCCGCTACCAAGGCGATTCCGATCACGACTAACAAAGCGATGCTCATTTCCGGCTCCTAGTGGCTAACCTCAAGAGCCTTCAGTATATGTTGCGTCGCAATGCAACGCAACATATTTCGTATGTGATATATCAGAAACAACAGCCCTTCCGTGTTGGCAGTTTAAGCGGCTTTCTGGGAGCGTGTGAAGGATTCGATAGTTTTGATGTGCGGGCGCGCGGTGCCCTGGTTCACGCCTTCGCGCAGCTTGATGAGCGCGAGAACCGCATCGATCATCGGTGTCTTTACGCCCAGCTTTCGGCCGATTTCCTGCACGACCGTCACGATCGGATCGATTTCCATTGGCCGGCGTGCCTCGCAGTCCATCAGCATCGATGTCTTGTGCGCACCGATTGCGCCCGCGCCATCGATGCGCTTTTCGACATCCACACGAAAATTCACGCCGAGCTGCTCCGCGATTCCCTGTGCTTCCAGCATGATGCTGCGCGATAAAGCGCGCACGGCCGGGTCGCTCGTGAGGACGTCGAGCGTCGCGCCCGTCAGTGCGCTGATCGGATTGAAGCAGACGTTGCCCCACAGCTTGAGCCAGATTTCGTCGCGGATGTTGTCGCGCATCGGCGCTTCCATATCGGCGGCGGCCATGATGTCGTGGAACGCCTGCAAACGCGGCGTGACCTTGCCACCCGGTTCTCCGATGGGGAATTTCTTGCCAACTACGTGACGAATCACGCCGGGCTCCACGATGACAGCCGCCGGATTGAGCACGCAGCCGATCGCGCGTTCAGGGCCAAAAACTTGCCATTGTCGGCCGCCCGGATCGACGCTTTCCAGCGTAGTGCCCGATAACGCGCCGCCGTGATCATGGAAATACCAGTAAGGCAAGCCGTTCACTGCGGTAATGACGGCGGTATCCGGTCCGAGAAGCGGCGGCATCTGGTCCACAACACCCGGAATCGAATGCGCTTTCAACGCGATGATCACGAAGTCTTGTGGACCGAGTTCGGCTGGATTATTAGTGCAACGAACTTTGACGGTGTGTTCTTGGCCATCAATTTGCAAACGCACGCCGTTCGCCTGCATTGCCGCGAGATGCGGCCCGCGCGCGATAAAGCTGACATCGGCGCCTGCTCGTGCAAGCTGAGCGCCCATATAGCCGCCGATGGCACCGGCTCCGTAGATGCATATTTTCATCGTCGTCTCCTGATCTATTTTGTTCTGATATACAACATATTATATTTCAGTATTGGACAGCGAAGGCGAAAGCGCAAGGACAGCATCAAGAAAAAAAGCGCGGTCCTGTGAAAGAGCCGCGCTTTTTTCTTTGGTGAGCGGACGTTCAGGCGTCCGCAGTCTGCAATGGTTTGTGCTCCTCACGATACGACGAAACCACATGCGTCCAGATCCGTTTCGCCTGAGATTCCAGCGTGCGCGTGCGGTCCTTCGCGAGCACGATGTTCCGGCTCACCGGCGGCGACAAGCGCACTGCCTGGACCAGCGAATGTGCGGGCGCGGGCCAGGCGTGCATCGGCTGGATGCCGATTCCGAGACCCGTTGCAACCATCTGCACGATGCTCGCCGCTTGCGTCAGGCGCTGCATCTTCACGTTCGATACCCCGAGCCCCGTCAGTGCGTCGGCGACCGTATCGGCGCTGCCGGCGGTATCGTCGAGAAGGAACAGGTCGGCGCCGCTCAGCTCGCGCCATCGAACGGTTGCATTCGATGCCAGCGGATGACGCGCCGGCACGACCGCGCAGAAGGTATCGGCGAACAGCGTCTCGGTCGACAGGTCGCCGCTGGTCTCAGGCTCGATCAGGATGGCGAGATCGGCGTCGCCCGAGCGCAGCATCTCGAGCACGCGGTTTTGCGGCGCGTCGTGCAGCTTGAGCGAAATGTTCGGGTAACTCGCCCGGCACGACGCAAGCAGCGCCGGAACCACCGAGGCAACCACGCTCGCGCTGCATGCAATCGATACCGCGCCGCTTTCCGCCGCCGATACCTCTTGCCCGAACCGCAGCGCGACTTCGAGTTCATCGACCAGCAATGCAATGCGCGGAAGCAGCGCGCGGCCGGTATCGGTGAGTGCAACGTGGCGCGTGGTGCGGTCGAAGAGCTTCAGATCCAGCAATTCTTCGAGCTCCCGGATACTGCGGCTCGCCGCCGATTGCGTCACGCCGAGCGCGTTGCCCGCCTGCGTGAAACTGCGGTGCTGGGCCAAGGTAACGAACAGGCGCAACTGCTGCAACGAGACGCCCGTTCCCTTCAACCCGGCTTCAACGACGGGATTCCTGCTCATTGCGCCGACGAGTTGCGCGGTGTTTCGGGCCAGCCCGCCTGAAACGAAGCGGCATCGAGCCGGCTCGATTCAGCAACTGTATTGTCGATCCAGCGCTTTCTCATTGGCGCCAGCACGAACTTGGCGCACAAGCCTGCTGCAATCGAAACCGTCGCCGTGACGATAAACACCGCGTCCCACGAGCCGATCGCCGAGAGCACCGAAGCCAGCGGAACCAGCATGGAAGCCGTTCCTTTTGCCGTGTACAAAGTCCCGGCGTTGGCAGCGGCGTACTTGCTGCCGAACGTATCCGCGCAGGTCGCCGGGAAGATCGAGAAAATCTCGCCCCAGCACAGGAACGTGATGGCCGCGAAGAACATGAACAGATACGGGTTGTGCCCGAACTCCATCAAACCGAGCAACGCAATCCCTTCGCCAATGAAGATGAAGAACATCGTGTTCTCACGGCCGATCTTGTCGGAGATCCAGCCGCACAGCGGACGCGTGAAACCGTTGCAGAGGTTATCGATGGAAAGCGCCATGGTCAGCAGCGGCAACGTAACGCCGAGGAAGCTGACAGGCATCTTGGCGAAGCCGTATTCCTTCGCGATCGGACCGAGTTGCGCAGTGGCGATCACGCCACCAGCCGCCACGAACACGAACATCAGGTAGAGCACCCAGAACAGCGGCGAGCGGACCATTTGCCCCGTCGTGTAATCGATCTTCGATGCCACCACGCGCTTCGCCGGAACTGCGTGTGCGGGCGGACGCGGACGGACCAGCATCAACGCGAGCAGGAAGATGCAGGCGCCCTGGAAGATGCCGAAGAACATGAACGCATGTTCGTAGCCCGAGCTCTGGATCATGTTCGAAATGGGGATCACCGTGACCGCCGCGCCCGCGCCGAAACCGGCCGCTGTCAGGCCCGCTGCAAGACCGCGCTTGTCCGGGAACCACTTGAGCGCTGTGCCCACGCAGGTGCCATACACGCAACCCGCGCCGATCCCGGCAATGACAGCGGCAATGTAGAGGTGATAGAGGCTCGTGGCGTTGGCATCGATGATCCAGCCAATCGCCGCGCAAATCGAACCGCCGATCACAACAGGACGCGGCCCGAATTTATCGACGAGCCAGCCTTCGAGTGGCACGAGCCACGTTTCCGTAACGATGAAAACCGTGAACGCCGTTTGAATCGCGGCCTGGCCCCAATGATGTTTTGCATCCATCGGCACCACGAAAAGGGTCCACGCGTATTGCAGGTTCGCGACGAGGCCCATGCAAATGATGCCGATGGCCAGTTGCGCCCATCGATTGTTATGCGCCCCACGCTTGGGGCTGCCTCCGGCGGGTGCCGTGAGCGTATCTGCGTTTGCCATGTCTGTCTCCGTTATGTATCGGCGCTCGTGCGGCGCGTAATCGACTGCGGCTCAACGGTGGCATCGGGTTCATGCGTCTTTGCGCACGTTCCACCAGTCACCGGTGCGAGAAAGGGTTTTTGGTCGGTCAGGGGTCCTTGTTCGCAGCGCTATCGAGTTGTCGGCGGCCGCGAGTGCTTTGCGAACCGGGAAACTGAAGACGCTGCAGGGAAATCATGTTCGGGCGAATCCAAAGTTCTGTTGTCGGGGACCGGGTAGCAGCTTCGCTACAACTTCGCTACACCAGCAGGGTCTTTCGTGTCACTCGCCCTGTTTCCATCCGCGTTATTGCTTTTTTTGCCGGTCACTAGCTTACGGAACTAGCGCACGTTGAAAGCATCCTGCGGGAGAAAAACGATTAGGGAAAGTTAGAAAAATTTATTGTATAAATTCAGGATCGTTTATGGATGGAGACACCGTCATGATGCGTAATGCGACGTTCAGGCAGCTGAAAATATTCGAAACCGTGGCCCGCAGGCTGAGCTTTTCCCGCGCCGCCGAAGAGCTCTACCTCACCCAGCCGGCCGTTTCCACGCAGGTCAAGCAACTCGAGGAGCACGCCGGCCTGCCGTTGTTCGAGCAGCTCGGCAAGAAGATCTACCTCACCAGCGCGGGGGTGGAAATGCTGCACCACAGCCGCGCGATCCTCGAACAATTCCGTGAAGCCGATGACGCTATGGCCCGTCTTAAGGGTATTTCCGGAGGCACGCTCAACGTGGCCGTGATCAGCGCGGGCGACTATTTTTTCCCGCGCCTGCTCGCCGAATTCACCAAGCGCAATCCCGACGTCAAGCTCAATCTCGCGGTCCACAACCGGGAGGAACTGCTGCACCAACTCACCGATAACCTCACGGACCTCGCCATCATGGTTCGGCCGCCGAAGGACATGGATACCGACAACGTGTCGTTCGCGCCGCATCCGTACGTGATCGTCGCGCCGCCGAATCATCGGCTGGTCGGGGTGAAGAACATCCCGCTCGAATCGCTTTCCGAGGAACCGTTCATTGTGAGAGAACGTGGTTCGGACACGTGGAATTCCATGGAGGAAGGTTTCGCCGGCCGGCTGAAGTCGCTCAACGTCGCCATGGAGATCACCAGCACCGAGACCATCAAGCAGGCCGTGATCGCGGGCATGGGCATCAGCTTCCTGTCGGCCCACACCATTGCAATGGAACTGCAGGTGGGACGCCTCGCCGTGCTCGACATAGAAGGATTCCCGGTCATGCTCAACTGGTATCTCGTGCATCGTCACAACAAGCGGCTTCCGGCAGTGGCGGCGGCGTTCAAGCAGTTCCTCATCGATGAAGGTGCGGCGCAAATTTCGGCGATTACGCATATCGGGTAAACCATTTATTAGGCATTCTGAATAGTCACGGTAAAAAACTGTGACTATCGTCTATGGATCATTTTTCCTATCCTGCATTCAAGCAACACGGCCAACCAGGAGACGACCATGATCCGTTCACAAGCCACCATCGCCGCCGACGAGCGCGAACTGCAAACCCAGCTGTGCGCGTACAACAGCGCGTTCGAAGAACTCGACCTGATGTTTCGCTGGGACGCCGATACACTCAAGGCGCTTTCCGGCGCGCCGAACGACCAGGCGCGGATTGCGCGATACATCGAAGTCCACTGCCCGCATCTGCTGAAGGCCTACAGCGCGGAATTCCTCTGCCAGGCGATCGTCGACAAGAAAAACGCTTACTACGATGCCTGCCGTGCCACGACCATCGCTCGTGCCGACGACACCCGCGGCGCCAAGATGTGGCGTCCCGAGTACGACGTCGCGCGCGCGGCGGCCTGATTCATCGGAAGCGGCCTGCTGTTTGTCAGCGGGCCGTTTCGTCTGCTTTCATCAAGCGCCCGGCTTTGCTTCCAGCTCGGCCAGACGTTTCTTCAGGTTTCGCTCTTCGTTGAACCGGCTGGTTTCATCGCGGATGACGGCGACAATGCCCGTTACCACCGCGTCCTGTCCCGCCGAATGCAGCAACGCGACCGTGAACGCAATCGACAGCGCCCGTCCGTCCTTATGCACGGCAGGAACGCGCAGCACGTCGTGTCCGTAGCGCGTTTCGCCGGTTGCCATCGTCTTTTCGTAGCCAGTCCAATGACGCCCTCGCAGCCGCTCGGGAATGATGATGTCGAGCGAATTGCCGAGCGCTTCCTCGGGCGTGAATCCGAACATGCGCTCGGCTGCGGGATTCCAGAGCGTGATGGCGCCGCTTGCGTCGGAAATCACGATCGCGTCGCCAATGACACTGACCAGTTGCTCAAAATCGATTGGGGATGTTGTTGTATTGACAGCGCTATTCATGGTCGGGGCATCCTCGGGACATCCTCGTTGCATCGTGCGGCGCTGCGAGCCGGCCCAGCACTCGCAGCGCCGAAGTCAGACGATCAGACCGCCTGGGCGTCGTGCAGCTTGCCGATCTGCTCGCTGCTGTAGCCAAGGCTTGCGAGCACTTCGTCGGTGTGTTCGCCAAGTAACGGCGACGCCGTGATTTCCGGCTTCATGTCCGAGAACTTGATCGGGCTACCGACCGTCAGGTACGAGCCGCGTTCCTTATGCGGCACTTCCGCGATCGTGCCGCTCGCGCGCAACGACGGATCGTTGGCGAGTTCCTTCATGGTCAGCACCGGGGCGCACGGAATATCGAATTTGCGCAGGATATCGACGGCTTCGAACTTGGTTTTATCGGCGAGCCAGGATTCGATGGTCGCGAAGATGTCGAAGATATGCGGCTGACGGGCGGACGCGGTGTTGTACTTCGGATCGTCGATCCATTCCGGCTTGCCGATCGCCTTGCAGATCGGCGCCCACGCGTGGCCCTGGATCGTGAAGTAGATGTACGAGTTCGGGTCCGTTTCCCAGCCCTTGCACTTGAGCACCCAGCCCGGCTGCCCGCCGCCGCCTGCATTGCCGCCGCGCGGCACGACGTCGCTGAATTCGCCGTGCGGATATTGCGGATACTCTTCCAGATAACCCAGGCGATCCAGCCGCTGCTGATCGCGCAGTTTCACGCGGCAAAGATTGAGCACGCTGTCCTGCATCGATACCGCCACCTTCTGGCCCTTGCCGGTTTTATCGCGGCCAATCAGCGCCGTTAAAATGCCGATGGCCAGGTGCATGCCGGTATTGCTGTCGCCGAGCGCGGCTGCGCTGATGGTCGGAGGACCGTCCCAGAAACCTGTCGTCGATGCCGATCCGCCCGCGCACTGCGCGACGTTTTCGTAGACCTTGAGGTCGTCGTAATGATGGCCGTCGCTGAAACCCTTGACCGACGCCAGGATCATCTTCGGATTCAGTTCCTTGATGTAATCCCAGGAAAAACCCATCCGGTCCAGCGCGCCCGGGCCGAAGTTCTCGACCATCACGTCCGATTCGCGGATGAGCTTTTCCAGCACTTCCTTGCCCTCCGGCTTCTTGGTGTCGAGCGTGAGCGACTTCTTGTTGCTGTTCAACATCGTGAAATAAAGCGCATCTACGTCCGGGATATCGCGCAATTGCGTGCGCGTCACGTCGCCGGAACCCGGGCGTTCGACCTTGATCACGTCCGCACCGAACCACGCGAGCAACTGCGTGCAAGCCGGGCCGGCCTGAACGTGCGTGAAGTCGATGATCTTGATTCCTTCGAGAGGCCTGGTCATGGCTTTTTGTCTCCTGACTGACTGGATTAGTTGGTGTGTTGGAAAAGCGCAAAGGGAAGAGAGAGGCGCGAAGTGCTTGGCAGGAAGGTTTGTCTCCTCTTCGAGGCAGAGTTGTTGGCGCGATCGTTCGAAGGCGACCGTCGTTTCTTGTGATATACAATATTCCGAACACAGTATTAGTCAAGGATAATTATCGTTTGGTCGAAGCTTGATGCGTTGCAACAGACGGCACGAAGCCGCAGCGTCCGAGGGCGCCGCTTTTTTACTGGTGCGATGCAATAGGGGGAAAATTGAGATGTATTCGCGCTTCGCGGTTGAGACGAACAGCGCTTGAGAGTGCAGACGGGTTAGTTTCGAACGTCAGTAGTGGTGGACCGGGCGTCTCCACCCACGCGCCACCTTTGCGGCGTCACGCCTTCCCACTGGTTGAACGCCCGCGAGAACGAGTTGACCTCTTCGAATCCCAGAAACCACGCGATCTCGCCCGCGCCCAGATCCGTGCTCCCGAGTAATCGCCGCGCGATCCGGTTGCGGACCCGATCAAGCAATTGCTGATAAGTCACGCCATCGAGCGCGAGCTTTCTTTGCAGCGTCCTCGAACTGATCCCCATCTCGCGCGCGAGTGCATCGACGCTCGGACGCTGTCCGCGCATGGTCCGCGCGATTACCTCCTCGATGTGATCGGAGAAAGTCTGCGTTTTGCTCAACTCGGCGATACCCGCATCGAGTTGAGGCAAGACAGCCGCCAGCAAATCCGCGTTGTGCGTGACAAAGGGCAACGCGAGCGTGGTGGTATCGAAGACGATCACGTCCTGAGGCGCGTCGAAAACGATATCGCAATCGTAATGGCGCGTGAACATCGCGCGGTTTGCCGCCCTGCGCGTCAGCTCCACACGACGGGGCTTGATCGCCACGCCCGAGCCGCGGCGAGCCAACGCCAATGCCGATGCGAACATGGCATCGGCGAGGAGATCGGGGATAGCGCCATCGGCGAGAAGCCAGCGGAACGTGACCGACGCCTCGGCGCCGTCGATATCCACGATGACGTCTTCCGGGCAACTCAAGCGCTTGTAGCGGCCGAGTTTTGCGAGCGCATCGCGGAAATCGACGGAATGCAGCGCGGCGAGCGACATGATGTCGAGTTGCCCATGCGCCGTTTCCGCGCCGATGCGCAAGCCGATCGCCGGATCGCCGCTCACCTGCGCGATGGCCTCCCACAACGCGAAGTACTTCTGCGTGCTGACACGCAAGCGCGGCTGCCCGGCATTACCCGAAGACGGCGACGGCCACGGAATCCCGGCCGTTCGGAACGTGCGCGCGACGTCCACGCCCAGCGTGCCGAGCCGGGCGATCAGAGCAGGACTGATGGGAACGCCGTCGGTTTTCATGCGCGTTGATCTAGTTGATTTCTTTCTGCTTCACGATTTCCAGTTTATCGATGACACCGCGCCAACCCGTGGCATCGTCGGCATCGGTGGACATGCTCAGCTCGCGCCATTTTGCGTCGGCCGCGCCGCGCGCCTCGTGCAATTGTTCCGCGATATGCACGGCGTCGCTCCCCAGCAGCAGGCGCAGCGGCGGTTCATCCACTTCCGCGATACTCAGGATCGCCCGCGCCGCTTTCGCCGGATCGCCGACGGGCTTGTGCGACGCGCGGTATTCCAGCAAGGGCGCGATGCTCTGGGCGTAATCGGGACCGGGCGTGTGAATGGTCATCGACGAACCTGCCCAGTCCGTGCGGAAACCGCCCGGCTCGACAATGGTCACCTTGATGCCGAGCGGCGCGACTTCCTTGGCGAGTACCTCGGAGAAGCCTTCGACCGCCCATTTGGCCGACTGGTACGCAGCAAGTCCGGGCGAGCCGACGCGTCCGCCTATCGATGAAACCTGGATGATGTGGCCGCTGCGCTGGCCGCGCAGGACCGGCAGCGCGGCGCGCGTCACGTTGGCGACGCCGTAGAAGTTGGTTTCCATTTGCGCACGGAAATCGGCGTCGTCGCCTTCTTCGATCGATGCAATGTTGCCGTAGCCCGCATTGTTGACGACGACATCGAGCCGGCCGAACGCGCTGACGGCTTCCTGCACCGCGGCGCGCGCCGAGACGGGATTGGTGACGTCGAGCGCGACAGCGCGCACGCGTTCGCCATATTGCTCGACGAGCGCCCTGAGATCTTCCGGACGACGCGCGGTCGCGACCAGACGATGACCCGCGGCCAGAACCGCTTTCGCCAGCTCATGGCCGATGCCACGGGAACTGCCGGTGATAAGCCAGACTGAAGACATGACGTGTTTCCTTTTTATCAGTGAACGATGGGTGATCCGTTCACCGATTCTAGGAGCGCATGCTGTGCGGCACTAATCCGATCGCGCCAACGTGCAATCGGATCGCGCCAGGCTGACGCGACCGCTTAACCGCGGTTCTTTTCGCTGTCCAGACTTGCCATTTGCGCCGCGGCGTAACGGTCGCCGGCCGCCGAGCCCTTCGGCACGGCCTGTTCGATGGCGGCGAGATCATTGGCGTCGAGCGTGACATCCAGCGCGCCCAGCGCTTCGGTCAGGCGCTCGCGCCGGCGTGCGCCGATCAGCGGCACGATGTCCTTGCCCTGCGCCGCAACCCACGCAATGGCGATCTGCGCCACGGACACGCCTTTTGCTTCGGCGATTTTCCGCAAGGCATCGACGAGTTTCAGATTACGCTCGGCGTTTTCGCCCTGGAAACGCGGGCTATGCGCGCGAAAATCGGTGCCCGCCAGATTTTGCGCCGCCTGCCAATGCCCGCTGATCAACCCGCGCGACAACACGCCATATGCCGTTACGCCAATGCCGAGCGCGCGGCATGTATCGAGAATATCGTCTTCGATACCACGCGAAAGCAGCGAATACTCGATCTGCAAATCGGCGATCGGATGAACGGCCGCCGCACGCCGGATGGTCTCCGAGCCAACCTCCGACAAGCCGATGTGCCGCACATAGCCCGCTTTCACCATATCCGCGATCGCGCCGATGGTTTCTTCTATCGGCACGTTCGGATCGAGTCGCGCGGGACGATAGATATCGATGTAATCCACGCCGAGACGCTGCAACGAATACGTGAGGAAATTCTTGATGGCGGCGGGCCGCGCATCGTAGCCAACCCAGCCGCCGCCCGGATCGCGCAGCGCGCCGAATTTCACGCTGATGACGGCTGCGTCCCGTTTCGTGCCTTTCAGCGCTTCGCCGATCAACGCTTCGTTATGGCCGCTTCCGTAGAAATCGCCGGTATCGATGAGATTGATGCCCGCGTCGAGCGCGGCGTGGATCGTGGCAATGCTCTCGCCGCGCTCCGACGGTCCGTACATGCCGGACATGCCCATGCAGCCGAGTCCGAATTCAGATACTTGCGGTCCGGTCTTGCCAAGCTGGCGTTGTTCCATGTCGATTCCTCTGTGTGTGTAGATACGGTGAGAGGAGTATGCGAGCGGCCTGGCCGTGCGACAATCCGGCCTCCACAGAACGGGCTGTACGACAATACGCACAATGAACGACCCTGACCTTTCCGATCTCAGCGCCTTCATGGCGGTCACCGAAGTCCGCAGTTTCCGGGCTGCGGCACGTTTGCGCGGTGTTTCCGCGTCCGCTTTGAGCGAGGCGATCCGCCGTCTCGAAGCGCGACTTGACGTGCGTTTGCTGAACCGGACCACGCGCAGCGTGACGGTGACGGAAGCCGGACAGCGGCTGATGGAAAGGCTCGGACCGGCGCTCGGCGAGATTGCCGGCGCGCTCGACGCGGTCAACAGCTTTCGCGACAGTCCGACCGGAACGCTGCGCCTGAACGTGCCGACGATCGTCGCCAAGCACGTGCTGCCGCCCATCGTCACCGGGTTCCTGGCGGCGCACCCGGGTATCAAGCTGGAAGTGGTATCGAACGACACGTTTATCGACGTGCTCGCAGCCGGTTTCGATGCCGGGATTCGCTACGACGAACGTCTCGAGCGCGACATGATCGCTGTGCCAATCGGGCCGCGCACGCAGCATTTCGTGGCGGCGGGCTCACGCGCCTATTTCGATGCCCATGGCTGGCCCGAGCATCCGCGCGAACTCCTTGAACACGCGTGCATCGGCCACAAATTTCCTAGCGGCGTGCTGGCGGCATGGAGCTTCGTGCGAGGCGGCGAGCATGTGCGATTCACGCCGCAGGGACCGCTGGTGGCATCGACGCTCGAACTGGAAGTGGCCGCCGCGAAGGCCGGCCTGGGAATGATCTATACCTTCGATGAATTCCTGCGCCCGCACATTGACAGCGGCACGCTCGTACCCGTGCTCCACGACTGGTGGGAGCACTTCTCCGGACCGTTTTTGTACTACCAGAGCCGCATGCACATGCCCGCGCCGTTGCGAGCGTTCATCGATTTCATCAAGGAAGAGTGACGGTACGCCGGGTTTTATCGGCTGGCGAAGAATGACCGGGCAGCGTCGAGCGCGTCTTCGACCGCCGCCCGATCCACGTCCAGATGCGTGACCCAGCGCTGTTTGGTTGCGCCATAGGCCGATGTGATACCGATGCCGCGCGCCGCCAGATGCGCTGAAAAACTCTCCGCAATCGCGCTATCGACTTCGACAAACACGATATTCGTGTCCGGCATCGTCACCTTGAGCTGACTGAACGATGCCAGCCCTTCGGCCAATACCTTCGCGTTCGCGTGATCGTCGGCGAGACGCGCCACATTGTGTTCGAGCGCGTAAAGCCCGGCCGCCGCGAGAATCCCGACCTGCCGCAAACCGCCGCCCAGCATCTTGCGCGTGCGCCGCGCCTTTGCAATCAGCGGCGCGCTTCCGACCAGTACCGAGCCGACCGGCGTGCCCAGCCCCTTCGATAAACACACGGACACGGTATCGAACGGCCGCGCGAGCGTCGCGACAGGCATTCCGAGCGCCGTAGCCGCATTGAACACGCGAGCGCCGTCCAGATGCGTCGCAAGTCCGTGCCGGCGCGCGAGCGCGGTCGCCGCTTCCATGTACTCGTGCGACAAAACCTTGCCGCCGATCGTGTTCTCCAGCGCCAGAAGCCGCGTGCGCGCGAAATGCGAATCGTCGGGCTTGATTGCGTCTTCAATGTCCTGCAACGCCAGCGATCCATCCGCCTGATTGTTCAACGGCTGCGGCTGGATGCTGCCAAGAACTGCCGCGCCGCCGCCTTCCCATTTATACGCATGCGCCTGCTGGCCCACGATGAACTCATCGCCGCGTCCGCAATGCGCCATCAGCGCGACGAGATTGGACTGCGTACCCGAAGTCAGAAAGACGCCCGCGTCCTTGCCGAAGCGTTCAGCGAGCGTTTCCTCAAGGCGCGTGACGGTTGGGTCATCGCGGAAAACGTCGTCGCCAACTTCCGCCGATGCCATCGCGGCACGCATGGCCGGACCGGGTCGTGTGACGGTATCGCTGCGGAAATCGTGCTGGATCGGGATGCTCATTGCGGCTCCTGGTTCGTGGAGCGGCTATTTTGCCATTGCGGATGTATTGACGTTGTGCGGGTCATAAAAGAGATCAGAGGTTTGGGCGCGGAACTTCAACTGGTTTCGATGGGGTGAGAATTTGGCGAGTTTCGATCAAATCTTATCTAAGTCAATGGCTTGTAATCTTTATCTCGAAACAACATTATGTTTATCGGTCGATAGTCATGATTATCAATGGGTTAAAAAATTAACTTCAGACATTACATGAAGTAGTTACCAATCCTCATGTAACGCTTGAAGGCCCGCCACCAAAAAAGCTTGATTTCTGTTTTCGCTCAGATACTTGCAGTCGTTTATTGATATTTTTTCTTAATATAAAATTAATCGTTCATAATCATCATGTTAGAGAACATTTCGCAAGGGATTTCTTGAAGTAACTCTGGGCCCAGGGTTTGCCGAACGTGTAAAGTTCTGAAAGTCCGCCACATCCTTTCCAAGCCCATGAACGCGCCCGATAAACTTCAAGACGATCCCCACACCGGCTGCTACGAGCGCTCGACCGGACAAGAGGCCGAATGGTGGCGCGTAACGCTTTCTGACAGACCGCAGATGTATCGGATTGAACATGGTCGTGGAAAGGCGCTGGCGAACATCGATACAGTGGTCGATCTCGAAAACCTGAAATCAAAGCTCCAGAAATGGCATCGTGAAGGTTTCCTGCGCCCTGGCGAGGCTGAGGAGACAGTGGCCGCTGAAGAACGCGCGGCGTTTCTCAAGGATCTCAGGCGCGTGGCGTCCGTTAGCAACACGCCGCTCCCAAAGTCAATCCAACCGGACCGCGCCGCCGCGCTGATCGGCAACGTCGAAATGCCGATGGGCGCCGCCGGTCCGCTCGTTCCACGCCTCAATCCCGCCTATATTTTCCCCGAGCGCTTCGCCGACATCCTCCAGGACATTGTCGAAAACCGGCGCGTGATGCTGATCGGACACACTGGCGCAGGGAAAACCAGCCTGATCGAACAAGTCGCCGCGCGCTCGCAACACGGCGTGCTGCGGGCGAATATGAACGGACAAACGACCATCGGCGATTTCGTCGGTTTCTGGACCGTCAAAGGCGGCGAAACGCTTTGGGTGGACGGCGTATTGCCGACAGCAATGCGCGAAGGTCTCTGGCTCGTGGTCGATGAAATCGACTTCGCCGAACCATCGATTCTCGCCGTGCTGACTGCCGTGCTCGAACCGCACGGACGCCTGTTGCTCAAGGAAAAGGGCAACGAACTGGTCGCGCCGCATCCGTCCTTCCGGCTGTTCGCGACCGCAAATGCCGTTGGCGCAATGAGTGTCTACCGGCATTTGTATCAAGGCGCGAACCTGATGAACGAAGCTTTTCTGGATCGATGGCGCGTGTATCTGATGGATTATTTGTCGCCGGACGAAGAAGCCGAAGTGCTGATGCGCACGCTCGGAGAGCGTATTACGCGGTCGATGGCGAACACGCTCGCCGCGATCGCCGCCGACTGCCGCGCCGCGTTCGCGCGCGAAGATCTCGCAAGCGCATTTTCCACTCGTCGGCTGCTCGACTGGGCCGACCTGATGCTGCGTTCCGGCGATCCGGAGCGTGCTGCCGGTCCCGCCATCTATTCGAAAGTAAGCGCGGAAGACGCGGCGCTGATTCGCAGCATCATCCGGCATCACATTGCGTTCGATGAATGAACCGCGCCAACTCACGCCTGACTCGTTAAGCCGGCTAGCGCGTGTCCTGACGGGCCGATACGGCGTGACCGTGTCCTTCGACACAGGTCCGGCTCGCATAGAGCGTGAACGCATCGTGCTGCCCGAGCCCGGGCCGGATTCGCCAGACTCGGACGCCCTCACCGGCCAGCTCGACCTGCTGGCAGCGCGCTGGAAGTTTTCCGTCATCGACCAGATCGGCGCCCTGCCTTCAGATCCGGCGCGGCAACTCGCCGAAGTCATCGACGACCGGCGTGCCTGCGAGCGTTTGTTCACCGATTATCCGGGCGCGCGGCGGTATATCGAAAAGTTGCGGGCGCAGAAAGCGTTCGCCATCCACGCGCGGTGGCCGCAGCTGTCCTGGCGCGACAAGCTGATCTGGATGATAGAAGGCGTGCTGTGGGGCGAAACGCCCGCGGTCACGGAGCGCACGCCGGCGCTTATGGCAACGCTCGGCGCGGTGAGCGACGCGCTGGAACGCGCGCGGACCAGCCGGTCCACGCAGGAAAGCATTGAAAGCGCGCACGCGCTCGTTGCACGGATCAGGTCTCTGGGCGCGGGCGGCGTCAATACCATGATGTTCACGGCGGATGCCGACCAGACGCTCGACGCCGAGCAAGCCACGGGCGATCCTGACGCGGCATCGCAAAATGAGTCGACGGACGCAGCTGCCGATAGCGCAACCACGACCGCACAGTCGCCGTCAGACGCCGCCGCGCAAGCATCCGAAGCACAATCGGCCGCCGCATCAATGTCTGTCGATCTGATCGACGGCCGGCCCCGCCTCTCGATCCCGCTCACAACGGCTTTCGATGTCATCACCGACCTTACCGGCCGAGGCGATCCAGCGGCATGGCGAAACCTCCGCGCGCTCGCCCGGGCGGAAACGGCGCCGCTCACCGCGCGTCTGGAACGCGCGCTGAAGGCCGATGAACAAACGCGCTGGAAACGCGAGCAGGAACGCGGCGAGATCGATCGGCCGGCGCTGGCGAAGCTCGTCGTGTCGCCGGGGTATCGGACGCCATTTCGCGTCAAGCGCGTAACAGAGGGGCGCGATGCCGCGGTGACGTTGCTCATCGACCTTAGCGGCTCGATGGCGGGCAAGAAAATGGATCTGGCGCGCCTGTGCGCCGCCGCGCTGTGCGACGCGCTGATGCAGTTGTCGTTCAAATGCGAAGTGCTGGGATATAGCTCGGTGGAATCGCGGGAAATGCGAGCGCTTTACGAGAACATGCTCGCCAATGGCAATGATTTAGGTCGATACAACCGCAAGCTGGAACGCCTGGACTTGCGCATTTACAAGCGGTTTGGATCGAATAATCCAGCTGGCCTGAGTGCTATCGACTGTGGTCACGAGAATCCCGATGGCGAAGCGTTAGTCTGGGCGGCCGAGCGCTTAATGGCCCAACGCGCCGACCGCCGCATTTTGATGGTTCTATCCGACGGCTACCCTGCCACCGGCGACGGCCATCCGGTCATCTTGCGGACTGATTTACGTGCACGCATCGAAGAGATCGCGGCCTCGGGGATCGAGCTTGTAGGTATCGGCCTGCTCGACGACGCCGTAGAAAAGTTTTATGCGCATAACATCGTTGTGAGAAAACTCGATGAACTTCCAACGATGGCTTTTACGGTCCTGAGCAAACTCCTTCTCGCAAAACGCGGCTAAAACGCAACTCCGACCCCAAAATATAATTCAATAGCTTGCTAACGAATTGTCGGCGAAATACAATGCGCGCCATGCCGACAATCGATGTTCTCCGACAATCCGTAAGCAGCGCGCTCGTGATCGCTTCCCGCCAATGGCGGCGAACCAGCCAGAGCGTGATCGCGGCCTACAACGTCTCCGAAGCTTGCGCTACGCCGCTGCTCATCGCGGGGAGGCTCGACGCGCCTGTGCGACAAGTGGTGCTGGCGGAAATGACGGGTATTGAAGGGCCATCGCTCGTCAGGCTGCTCGATCAACTGTGCGCGGCAAATCTCGTGCGCCGGGACGAAGATCCCGACGACAGGCGCGCCAAGATCATCTCCCTCACCGACGAAGGCCGCAGCGTCACGGCGAAGATCGAGAAAGAATTGATCGGACTGCGCGCCGACGTGCTGCAAAACGTCACGCGCGAAGATCTCGAAGCCACCCTGCGCGTATTTGCTGCGTTTAAACTGGGCGCTGCAGGCACCGCATCGCAGACATCGCAAGCATCACAGTCATCACAGGCACCGTCAAAATCCACTCCAGCCAGCACCGATACGGAAGAAGGCGTCTAGCGCACCATGACGTACCCCACTTCTCGCGAATGGCTGTTTTCGGTCAAGACCTTCATTGCTTCCATGCTGGCGCTGTATATCGGCCTCAAGCTGGAATTGCCGCGCCCTTACTGGGCCATGGCGACGGTCTATATTGTCTCGAATCCGTTCGTGGGCGCGACACGTTCCAAAGCGTTGTATCGCGCGCTGGGAACCATGATTGGCGCGTCGGCCGCCGTGCTGTTCGTGCCGCCGTTCGTGGAATCGCCCTATATTTTCAGCGCCGTCGTTGCAATCTGGACGGGCACGCTGCTGTTTCTCGCCATCAACGACCGCACTGCGCGCAGTTATGTCTTCATGCTCGCCGGTTACACCATGCCGCTGATCGCCCTGCCCTCGGTCATGAATCCGGCCGGCATCTTCGATCTCGCCGTTTCGCGGACCGAGGAAATCGTGCTCGGCATTGTCTGCGCGAGCGTGGTCGGCGGCGCGCTGTTCCCGAGCCGTCTCGCGCCCACGCTGATTGAACGCACGGACGCCTGGTTTCGCGACGCCGCGTTCTATGCAAAGGAAACGCTGTCCGGCCGCTTGTCGGGTCAGGCCATTTCCGCGTGCCGCCAGCGGCTGGCATCGACGGTCAATCAGCTCGAATTCCTGTTGAGCCAGCTTGCCTACGATCACACCCGGCCCGACGTGCTGGCGCGCGCGCAGGCGCTGCGCGGCCGGATGCAGTTGTTGCTGCCGATCATGTCGGCGATCGGCGATCCGCTCGCGGCCTTGTTCAACGGCCAGAACCCGCCGCCGGAGGGTCTCAAGCCCCTTCTCGACGATATCGTCAAGTGGTTCGACGAACCCATCAATACGAATTCCGCTTCCGTGGATGCCGATGCGAACGCCGACGCCTTGCGCGCTCGCATTGCGCGCCTGCAACCCGATGCGAACGGCCTGCGCACGTGGGACGGCGCGCTGCTGTCGAGTACGCTGTGGCGCTTGAAACAGCTCGTGGATGTCTGGCAGGATTGCCGTTCGCTGCGTGTGATCATCACGAACGAGGAAGGCTCGTGGCGTCCGCGTTACAGGCATTGGCGGCTCGGCGGCACGCAGCAATACTTCGATCGCGGCATGCTGCTGTTTTCGGCCGGCTCGGCCATGGCCGCCATCTTCGTTGCCATGAGCATCTGGATTGCATCCGGATGGAACGACGGCGCGGGCGCGGTGACGCTGGCGGCGGTCGCCTGCTGCTTTTTCGCCGCGCTCGACGAACCCGCGCCGCAAGTGTTCTCTTTCTTCATCTATACGTGTCTTGCGGTCGTGCTGGCCGGGTTGTATCTCTTCGTGATTCTCCCGACCGTGCACGACTTCCCGATGCTCGTAATCATGTTCGCGATCCCCTTCATCCTGATCGGCACGTTGATCCCGCGTCCGCAATTCAACCTGGCGACCATGCTGACCGCCGTGAACACGGCGACGTTCATTAGCATCCAGGGCACCTACGACGCCAATTTCCTGACCTTTATGAACAGCAACCTCGCGGGTCCGGCGGGCCTGTTGTTCGCCTTCGTGTGGACGCGCGTGACGCGGCCGTTCGGCGCTGAACTGGCCGCGTCGCGGCTGATCCGGTCGAGCTGGCGCGACGTGGTGCTGAGCGCATCGACCCGTCCCGTCGATGACCAGAAGAACCTGACCGCGCGCATGATCGACCGGCTGATGCAGATCATCCCGCGCCTCGCCGCCACCGATGACCGCCGCCATCCGTCCATCGAAAGTTTCCGCGATCTGCGTATTGCGTTCAACGCGCTCGATTTGCGGCGCATGCGGCGCCGGCTCGGCGAGGCGGAACTGGCGTCGGTGGATCGCGTGCTCGAAGGCGTGCGCGCTTATTTCCAGCACAACGTCGAGCGCGGATCGCGGCAACCGGTGCCGCAAAGCCTTGAAACGGATATCGATACCGCCCTGACACGCATGACGCGTCGCGGCGGTCCGGTGCAGGCGGAAGCCGATGCCGCGCAAAACCAGAGCGCGCCGCCGCCCGGCCGTCAGGTTCGCGACGCGCTGCATGCGCTCGTCGGCATGCGTCTTTCGTTGTTTCCGGAAACGGTCGCGTCCGCGTTGCCGCCAGAACCCGAGGCCGCGGCATGACGCGCCTCTCGTGCACCTCTCTAATAAGCATCCCGCGATGATCGGCGAAATCGATATCTACGGCGTTTTCCTGCCGGCTGTGCTGATCCTGATGCTGGTCTCGTACCTGCTCTGCCTGGTTATCACGCGCGTGTTCGCGCGCGTGGGGCTCTACCGTTTCGTCTGGCATCGTTCCATTTTCGACCTCGCGATCTACGTGATTGTGCTTGGCATCGTGGTCATTGTTTCGCATCGGCTATTACCGTGAAAAAAACCTGGTTCTCCGTAGGACAGATCCTCTTTACGCTCGTCGTCGTGGTGATTGCCGCGTTCGTGCTGTGGCGGCTCGTGGCCTATTACATGTTCGCGCCGTGGACGCGCGACGGCCATGTGCGCGCCGACGTCGTGCAGGTGGCGCCCGATGTAGGCGGCCTGATCGTCGATGTAAAAGTGGTCGACAACCAGCCGGTGAAAGCAGGCCAGGTGTTGTTTGTCATCGATCAGGCGCGTTACGCGCTGAGTCTGCGCCAGGCGCAGGCGACCGCATTGCAGCGCCGCGCAACGCTCGATCAGGCGCGCCGCGAGGACGCGCGCAATCGCACGCTCGGCGACCTCGTTGCGCGTGAAATCACGGAGGAAAGCCGTTCGCGCGTGCAGCAGGCCGAAGCGGCGCTGGCCGATGCTGAAGTCGCCATCGATACCGCGCGCCTCAATTTGCAGCGCACGACGATCGTGAGTCCTGTCGACGGTTATCTCAACGACCGCGCGCCGCGCACGGGCGAATTCGTGACGGCGGGACGATCGGTGCTGTCGGTGGTGGATCTGCATTCGTTCCGCGTCGATGGTTATTTCGAGGAGACGAAGCTGCGCGGTATCGATATTGGCCAGGCAGTCGATATCAAGGTGATGGGCGAACCCGCGGTCTTGCGCGGACATGTGCAGAGCATCGTGGCGGGTATCGAGGACCGGGATCGCGTGCAGGGATCGAATTTGCTGCCGAACGTGAATCCGGCTTTTAGCTGGGTCAGGCTCGCGCAACGGATTCCGGTTCGCATTGCGCTGGATGAAGTGCCGGCGGATTTCCGGATGATCGCGGGACGCACCGCGACTGTGTCGGTGCGGGATCTTTCGCCGTCCGGCAACGCGCCTGTTGCGGCCAGCGGAGCTTCGGCCGCGTCAGCGCCGGCCACGGCGAGCGGCGTGGTTCCCGTGACCACGGGCGTGGCCGCTTCTGCGCCGGCGGCGAGCAAATGAAAATGAAAATGCCGCGCGCCCTCGCACTGACGCCGTTCGTGCTCGCGCTCGCCGCGTGCTTTACCGTCGGCCCCGATTACTCCTTGCCGAAAAACGCCGCGGTCAACGCGCCTTATGCCAACGCACCGCTTGACGGCGCGGAAGGTCAGTCGACGGTTAGCGCTGGAGCCGTGCCCACTCACTGGTGGCGTCTCTACGATGACCCTGTCCTCGATGACCTCGTGCAGCAAGCAATGGCATCGAATACCGATTTGCGCGTGGCAGCAGCTAACCTCGGCCGTTCGCGCGCCGCGTTGAGCGTGGCGCAATCGCAGGGCGGCTTTTCGGGCGGGACGTCGGCAGCATTCAAGCGCGCGCAGGAATCGGCCGAGCAATATCTCCTCTTCGAGAAAATACCGGTCGCGAACGAAGGCGATGTCGGCATCAACATCTCGTACGAACTCGATCTTTTCGGCACGTTGCGGCGCGGCGTGGAAGCAGCGCAAGCCGATAGCGACGCCACCCAGGCCGCCGCCGATCTCGCGCGGATTTCGGTTGTAGCCGATGTCGTGCGCGCCTATGTGCAGAATTGCTCGGCGGCGGAAGAACTCGTGATCGCGCAGCGGTCGCTGGCGTTACAACGCCAGCGGGTATCGGTATCGCGCCGCTTGCAGCAAGCGGGACGCGGCAATGCGCCCGATGTCACCGCCGGCCAGACGCAGGTCGCCACGCTCAGCGCAAATATTCCTGTCTACACCGCGCGCCGCAAGATTGCGCAATATCAACTGGCGGCATTGCTCGCGCGTTCGCCGGAAGACCTGCCAAAAGCCGTGTTCGCGTGCAACAAGACGCCGACTATCGCGCAGCCCTTGCCCGTGGGCGATGGCGCCGCCCTCTTGCGGCGCCGGCCCGATGTGCGTCAGGCCGAGCGCAGGCTGGCGGCATCGACGGCGCGCATTGGCGTGGCCACCGGCGCGTTGTACCCGACGGTCAGCATTGGCGCATCGGCGGGTCTGACGGGCGTGCTCGAGGACCTCGGCACGCAACCCACCGCACGATGGGGCTTCGGCCCGCTGATCAGCTGGACTTTCCCGGTGAACGGCGCGCGCGGCCGGATCCACGAAGCGCAATATGGCGCCGACGCGGCGCTCGCCCAGTTCGACGGCGTCGTGCTCAAGGCTTTGCGGGAAACGCAGTCGAGTCTCGCGACCTATTCCGCCGATTACACCCGTGCCGAGGCGTTGCGCGCCGCGCAGAAATCAGCGGCCGAATCCGCTGACCAGACGCACCGGTTTTACCTTGCCGGACGCGAATCGTTTATCGCCGATCTGGATGCGACGCGCGTGCTGACATCGACGAACGCACAGTTGTCGGCGGCCGAAGGACAGGTTGCCATCGATCAGGTGAATCTGTTTCTCGCGCTGGGCGGAGGCTGGGAGATGGCTCCAGCGACAGCGACGGCGACGACGACGGCGACCGGGACTGCCGCCGCGCCCGCTGCGGCAAGCGGCGTCAAGGCGTCGGCTGACTGATCCGGGCGCTTGCGTGTAACCTGAGGCTCCCTTTCACCGACGTTCAACCATGCGACGCATTCCCCAGCAAGAACGCGCCGAAAAGCGCATGCAGGACATGCTCGCGGCCGCGGGCGCCGTTATCGCCGAACGCGGTCTCGAGGCCGCCACCATGACCGAGATCGCGGCGCGCGCGGGCGCGTCGATTGGCGCGGTTTATCAGTATTTCCCCAACAAGGACGCGCTCGCCATCGCCTTGCGCACCGAGTACGGCGCGCTCATGGACGAGCGCTGGAGCGCGCTGGTCGAACACGCGCGGACCGCCAGCACGGCAGATCTCGCCGCCCGGCTGATCGACCTGATGACGGGGTTTATTGGCGATCATCCGGCTTATCTGGCGTTATCGGCGGCATCCACGCCGACCAATCGCAGCGATGACGACCGTAGCCGTCTGCGGCAGCGCTTCGCAGAATTGTTCGCGCATCGCCGAGAAGATCTCGCAGCCGCCGATGCGCTGCGTATCGCCGAGGTCCTTCTACAGATCGTAAAAGGCCTGCCGCCGCTTTATATGGCCGCGAAGGCGAGGGAACGGCGCCTTCTCATCGATGAATACAAGACCGCCGTGACCGCGTATCTCGATGCACGCCTGACCTAGCGGCACGCAGGTTGCTGCGCAAACCGGTGTACGCTCGCCTCTGGTACGCCGCTTGGGTGTGCTGCACCTCGCCATCGGCGCCTCCAGCGCACGTTCCGGACTCAACGGGACCTGTGTCGCGCACCAACGCGCGCACTCCGACCTCCGGGCTCATGAAAACATTCCATTGCAACCATTGCAATCAGCTGGTGTTCTTCGAGAACTTCCGCTGTGAACGCTGCGAATCGCTGCTCGGATTTATCCCCGAGCTTGCAGAGATCAGCGCGTTCGAAGACGCCGGCGAAGGGCTGTGGCGCAGCCGTCATCCCGATCGCGGCGAGGCTGGCCTGTACAAACCGTGTCACAACTACGCGGTCGAAAAAGTGTGCAACTGGATGGTGCCGGCCGATTCCTCCGATCCGCTTTGCCACGCATGCCGCCTGACCCACACCATTCCAAACCTCGGCGTGCCGAACCGGCGCTACTACTGGTTCCGCCTGGAAGCGGCCAAACGGCGGTTGCTCTACACGCTCGGCGCGCTGGGGCTGCGCGTGGATTCACGCCAGGACAATCCCAAAACGGGGCTGCAGTTCGAATTCATGGAAGATGGCCGGGGAAAACGCGTGCTGACGGGCCACGACAACGGCCTGATCACGATGAACATCGCCGAGGCCGACGACGCGCATCGCGAACGCACGCGCCTGGCGATGGGCGAGCCGTACCGCACTTTGCTCGGACATTTCCGGCATGAAATCGGCCACTATTATTTCGACCGGCTGATCGCGAATACGCCGTGGATCAAAAGTTTCCGAAAAAATTTCGGCGACGAACGCAGGAGTTACAAAGCGGCTCTCGCAAGGCATTACAAGGTAGGGCCGCCGCCGGACTGGAAAAAGTCGTTCGTGAGCGGCTACGCGACCACGCACGCGTGGGAGGATTGGGCGGAAACGTGGGCGCACTACCTGCATATCTTCGACACCATCGATACCGCCCGCGCCTGCGGCGTCGGCCTTGCACCCCTGAATTCGCTCGACCCTACGCTTGTTGCGCAGCCGCTCACCGGCGAGGCCACGTTCGACCACCTGATGCAGCAGTGGTTTCCGCTCACGTATGCGCTGAACAGCCTGAATCGCAGCCTCGGCATGCCCGACGCCTACCCGTTCGCGCTCGCGCCGCCGGTGGTCGAGAAGCTGCGCTTCGTGCATCGCGTGGTCGCGGCTGCCGGAAAAGTCCAGCAATAAACTTCTTACGCCACGGCTTTGAGTGCGGCCCGGGTTGCATCGGATGAAGCTGGCAAAGCGCCCTGCAGCGATATCTTCGATGTCTCCGGCAACATCATTCCGCCAATCAGGCCCATCACCGAGATCACGATCAGATACAACGCCGGCGACATGTTGTTGCCGGTCGTCGTGATCAGCCACGTGGCGACGAGCGGCGCGGTTCCGCCGAAGATGGTGTAAGCAAGGTTATAAGTGATGGCGGACGCGGTATAGCGTGTGCGCGTCGGAAATATTTCGGATAACAAAGGAGCGGTCACCACGCCCGACAATACCGCGCCGATCGCCAGCATGCCCACGCCCAGCACCGATGGCAAAAACTGCCCCGAACTGCCGAGCGAAAACGCCGGATACACGGTTGCGATGAGGATCACGCACGTGGTCAGCACGGTCTTCCTGCGGCCAGCGAAATCCGAATAGAGCCCCGCCAGCGGACACAGCGCCGCCGCGAAAAACAGGGCAATCACCGTGATCAGCAACGACGTCGCGCGATTCAGATGACCGGCAACTTGCAGGTACGTCGCGAAATACGTCGTGAACATATAAAACGACAAAGCCGTCACGGAGATGAACGCGCCCAGCTTCAGAATGCCCGCAGCCTGCGTGCGCAGCGTATCGCGTAACGGCGCGTGCGCGACGGCGTGCTCGCCTTCGAGCGCGCGGAACGCGGGTGTTTCGTTCAGGTTCATCCGCAGATACAAGCCGATCAAGCCGATCGGCGCCGCTGCCAGGAACGGCACGCGCCAGCCCCAGGCGCTCATGGCATCGGCGGAAAGGGAGGCATCGAGCGCGTAGGCCACGACCGCTGCGACCGCGAACGAAGAGAACGTCGATACCGGCACGAAGCTACCGTACCGTGCGCGCTTGTGCTGCGGCGCGTGTTCCATCACGTAGGCGCACGCGCCCGCATATTCGCCGCCGGCCGAGAAACCCTGCACGCATCGAATGACCGTCAGGAGCAGCGGTGCAAACGCGCCGATTGCGGCATACGTCGGCAATAAACCGATCAATGTGGTCGCGCCCGCCATCAGCAAGATTGTCAGCGCCAACGTGCGCTTGCGGCCGATCCGGTCGCCGATCACGCCGAACACAATCCCGCCAAGTGGCCTGAATGCAAACGCCACGGCGAAGACGGCGAAGGTTTTCAGAAGCCCGACGGCCGGGTCCCCGCTCGGGAAAAATTCGCGCGTGAGGATCGTCGCGAGAAAGCCATATGCGGCGAAGTCGAACCATTCGACGAAGTTGCCAATCGACGCTGCAAGTATCACCTTGCGCAGCGTTTTCAGATCGACTTCAGGAGGCGCGGCTTCCAACGTTCTCGACATTCGATGACTCCCGGAAAAGGTTTGGTCTTGGCTGTTTTGCTGGACTGGATGGGTTCCTTTGAGTAGATGCGACCATAAACCGGGCACCTAGAACGATCGCGTCATAGTGGTAGGACCCAGGCGACAGAATCCCTGCGCCGCTTCGGAAAATCTGCGTGGCGAGAATGCTCGCCAGTCATCGTTACCGCGTCGCCAACGTTGTTGCAGCGGGTACGCCGACTGCTGAGGAAACGATGAGCCGCCATCCGGCGAGCCCCTTATTCAAGGAGCATTTATGAAAGCACTCGTCTACGAAGGCCCTCACAAAGTGACGGTCAAGGAAATGCCGGACGCGAAGATCGAACGTCCCACAGACGTGCTCGTCAAGATCACGACGACGAACATATGCGGCTCGGACCTGCACATGTATGAAGGCCGTACCAATATGGAAACAAACCGCATTTTCGGCCACGAAAATCTGGGCGTGGTCGTGGAGATCGGCGCGGGCGTCGAGCGCATCAAGAAAGGCGATCGCGTGTGCCTGCCGTTCAATATCGGCTGCGGATTCTGCAAGAACTGCGAAAAGGGCCTGACAGGTTTCTGCCTCACTGCAAACCCGGGAATGGCTGGCGCGGCGTATGGCTTTGCTGGAATGGGGCCTTTTGAAGGCGGCCAGGCAGAGTATCTACGCGTGCCGTTCGGCGACTTCAACTGCCTGCTTCTGCCGCCCGATGCCGAGGAAAAAGAGAACGATTATGTGATGCTGTCGGATATTTTCCCGACGGGTTATCACGCCACCGTGCTTGCGGGCGTGGAGCCGGGCGACAGCGTTGTCATCTACGGCGCGGGTCCGGTCGGACTGATGGCTGCAATGTCGGCGAACATCAAGGGCGCGTCGAAGGTCATGGTCGTCGATTCACATCCCGACCGGCTGAAGCTGGCCGAGAAGATGGGCGCAATTCCTGTCGATGACAGCGATGGTTCCGCCGTCGATCAGGTGCTCGAATTGACGAACGGCGAAGGCGCGGACCGCGGCTGCGAATGCGTGGGTTATCAATGCAGTTGCAAGGGCCACGAAGTCCCGAACCTGACGATGAACAATCTCGTGAAATCGGTACGGGCGACGGGTGGTATCGGCGTGGTGGGGGTGTTCGTGGCGGAAGATCCGAAGTCGCCCGACGAACTCATGAAGAAGGGACAACTCGCGTTCGACTTCGGCACGATGTGGATGAAAGGCCAGCGCATTGCGACCGGCCAGGCCAACGTCAAGGCGTACAACCGCAAGTTACGCGAGCTGATTGCCGCCGATAAAGCCAAACCTTCGCTGATCGTTTCGCACGAGTTGCCGCTCGAAGAAGCGCCCGACGCCTACAAGCACTTCGACGCCCGCGACGACGGCTGGACGAAGGTCGTGCTGAAGCCGGCGGCGTAATACAGGTAATGCCACGGAGAGCGCCGTGCGTCGGCGCTCTTTCAACTTTTTCTAAGCCCTGCGGACTTAAACGTTCCTTGCGCGCTTGCAATCAGGATCTTGTCGTCGACCCACGCCTCGCCGCGCGAGAAAAAAATGCTGCGGCCTTGTCTTTCGATAAACCCTTTCGCCGTCACGCTTTCACCCAATCCCGTATCCAGATAGTTGACCGTCAGCGACAACGTAAAGCCATGCCGCGCCGGCTCGCCCTCGGGCGAATAAAGCCCGGCATAACCGCATGCGGCATCGAGCAGCGTCGCCACGACGCCGCCTTGCAGCACGCCGCGCCGGTTCAGATGTTTCGCCTGGATAGGCATCCGGAACTCGGCATAACCGTCTTTCCAGGCAACGTGGCGGGCATCGAGGTATTCGAGAAACGGATTGTCGAGGACAAAATTGGACATCGGTGAAACTCCTGTCGGACGGAATTGATTAATGAAGCCTCATGGCGCGACTTTGACATGAACCGCTTTTAAGCGTGACTTTCCAAAATGGAAACGGTCGTGGAAAAACCAGCGATTTTCATGCTGCGCCTGAGCGTTCATCATGTCAGTCTCGCCGTCATCACCCGAGCCTGAGGAGACCCATGAAACGCCTTTACATCCAGGAAGTCGCGACCCGCGATGGCTTTCAAAACGAAAAACAGTTCGTCGATACCGACGCGAAGATCGCCCTCATCGATGCATTGAGCGCCTGCGGATTCGCGAAAATAGAAGTGACATCGTTCACATCGCCCAAAGCAATTCCCGCGTTGCGCGACGCGGAAGCCGTCATGCACGGCATCGCGCGGCGCGAAGGTCTGGTCTACACCGTGCTCGTGCCTAACCTGCGTGGAGCGGAACGCGCGTTGTCGTGCGGCGTGGATGAGGTCAACCTCGTGATGTCGGTGAGCGAGACCCACAACCGCGCGAATTTGCGCATGAGCCGCGAGCAATCGTTCGCCCAGTTGCGCGAGGTGATCGGCGTGGTGAAGCAAACGCCGGTTGCCATCAACGTGTCATTGTCTACGTCGATGGGATGCCCCATGGAAGGCGACGTTCCCGTCGAAGAAGTGCTGCGCTGGGCGGCTGAATTCGCCGCGCTCGGCGTGCACGGCGTGACGCTGTGCGATACCACCGGCATGGCGTATCCGTCGCAGGTGAAGGCATTATGCGAACGCGTGCGCGACGCATTTCCGGCGCTCGAACTGACGCTGCATTTTCACAATACGCGTGGCATGGCGCTCGCAAATACGCTTGCGGCGCTGGAAGCGGGTATCGACCGTTTCGATGCATCGCTCGGCGGCATTGGCGGTTGCCCATACGCGCCCGGTGCAACCGGCAACGTGTGCACCGAGGAACTCGTGCACATGCTGGCGCTCGATGGTTACGATACCCAGGTTGACCTCGGCGCGGTGCTGAGAGCATCGGCGCTGCTGCCGGGGTTGATCGGACACGACGTGCCCAGCCAGATTCTCAAGGCCGGCCGCCGTCTCGATCTTCACAGCGCCCCGCCCGAGCAACAAAAAACAGTGGCACGCGAAGGAGCTTGATATGGCCTTGATCGATCATCTGGATCACCTGGTGCTGACGTGTATCGATGAAGCGGCGACCCGTCATTTCTATACCGAAGTCTTGGGAATGCAACTCGAAACCTTTGGCGACGGACGCAGCGCATTTCGCTTCGGCAACCAGAAAATAAATCTGCACGTGCGCGGCAATGAGTTTGAACCAAAGGCGCATCTTCCTGTTCCGGGCGCGCTCGATCTGTGTTTTATAGCGGCCATTCCTCTGAACGATGTCATTGCGCATCTGAATCGATTCGATTGGCCGATCATCGAAGGGCCGGTCGAGCGGACCGGGGCGACGCAAAAGATCCGCTCGGTCTATATCCGCGATCCCGACCTGAACCTGATCGAGATTTCCGAACTGGTTTAAATTGATCGGACCCAAAGGCGTTTAATTCGGCAGACGAATCCCCGTCAATCGTTCGCACGCCTCGATCAGTCCATCCTGCAAACGTTCGTCGCGAGCAGCTGCGCTCGGCTTGCGCGGTTTCATATGGAAGAAATATTCGCCCGTCACGCTTGCTGCAGGGTCGTCACTGGCGGCAAGCCAGGTTTGCGTGCGCGGAGCGGCCTTGATGTCGTCGGGCGCGCCCGCGCCGCCCATCTTCGTTGGCACCCATCCGGGATGGACCGCATTCGATAAAACCTCCGGCCATCGACGTGCAACGCCTAACGCCAGCCAGAGATCGTGAAGCTTCGAATCCGAATAGGCGCTAGCGCCCTGCCATGCGCGGGTTTTCCAGAGCAGGTCGTCGAGCCCGGACGAGCCGCCCTCATGCATGCCCGAACTCAAATAGACCAATCGCTTAGGTTTATCGATCAAGGCAGTCAGGATGTACGGCGCGACAGTGTTGATGGCGAAAACGTGCGGCAAACCATCTACGGTCTCGATACGGCGCGGTTCGCGATACCCCACGCCCGCGTTATGGATCACGGCATCGAAGCGTCCGAGGCGGTTCACTTGCGCGGCAACGTCACGTGTTTCGTCCATGCTCGACAAATCGCCCGATACGACCGCCTCCGCGCCTGGCACTGCGCGCATTGCATCGGCGGCGCGCTTTTCGTTACGTGCATGCAGGACTACGCGATGCCCTTCTGCCACGAGCAGTTGCGCCGCCATCTGTCCGAGGCCGTCAGCCGACCCTGTTATGAAAATTCGCGACATGATTTTCGTCCTATATAGATCGACTTGGATCTGATCAAAGAAGGCCGCATAAAAATTCGCGGCAAAGCTGGAAGTTCGGGAATAAATCGTAATGCGGCTGAGTTTGAATGACGATAGCCTGCGCGTCATTAAGCCGATGACATCAGGTCATCGCCGGTCGGACGCTGGTCAGCCCCTGCAATTACGAGGTTTTCATCAGACGCGTGCTCCGCTAAAGTAGCCGGTCACGTTCTTTTCGAGTGAGCGAATCATGGACGTACCGGAGCACACCGCCGAGATCGCCCCGCCAACGCCGTCACAGCTCGTATCGGCATCGGCGCGCGACGCAGGCCTGAGTCTCATCCGTAATTTGTCGGTCCCCAAGGCATTCCCCGACGCGGCGCTGGAAGCGCAATTCCTCGAAGACCATAGCCTGCGCTTTTGCGCTTTCCGGCGTGCATCGGCGTTGCTGGCGCTGAGCGTCTGGATCTGTTTCCTCTGGTACGACTTCAATTTCGGCCGCGAAAGCTCGGTGCTCGAACCCGTGTTCATGGACATCATGGCGCTGCGGTTTGCGGGCATTGTCTGGCTAATGTTCGTGCTGAGCCTCGCGTTGCGCGGCTCGTTCGCCACGCACAAGTCGTCCCAGCGCGTAATCCTGATGGGCGTGTACGGCTGCAACCTGCTGCTGCTCCTGCTCGTTGCCATCTCACCGCGGCCATTCAACTACACGTGGTATTTCGTCGGCCTTTATCTGGTCTTTTTCTTCCAGTTCGGTTTCTTTTATCTGAAGTCCAGGGTCGCGCTGACGGCCGCCGTGGTCACGTTTTCAAGCATCATCCTGCTGCAACTGACCATCCGGATACTCTCGCCCGAAGACTTCTACATGGGCATGTTCTATCTGTTCAACGTGGTCGTGATCGGACACGGCGTGTGTGTCCATGCGGAGCGGGTATCGCGTGAACGCTTCGCAGCCGAACGTGCGCTCGGCGTGCTCAACAACGAATTGGTGACCGCGAATGTGCAGCTGGAACGGAAAAACCTGGATTTGCTGGCATCGAAGAAAGATCAGGACACGAAAACCCGCGCGCTGATTTCGCTGAAGGAACAGCAAACGTTGGCCGCGGAAACGGCCAGCCGCGAGAAATCGAATTTCCTCGCCGCCGCCACGCACGACTTGCGGCAACCAATGCACGCGCTCAACCTCTTCCTGCAAGCCGCCGCGGAAGCCGTGCGTCATGACGATGTCGCCGAAGCTGCAAGGCTTATCGATGAATCCGGGCGTTCCTCCGTGATCCTCGCGCGCTTCCTGAACGCGGTGCTGGATCTGTCGAGGCTCGAATCGGGTCGCGTGATGCCGCGATATCACGTGTTCGACCTGAAGCTCGCCGTGTTCGAAGTCGCCGAGCAATTGCGCCCGCTTGCCGCCATGCACGGCGTTGAATTGCGTCTGCGCGTGCCCGAAGCGCCTGTCTACGTTCGCAGCGACTCGCACTGGCTGCAGCGGGCGATCGCGAATCTGGTATCGAACGGAATTCGTTACGCCGATGCCGTCAAGAACACCAAACCGGTCGTGATCGTGGGCGTGGTGCGCTCGGCGACGCGGACGCGCATCGACGTGGTCGATAACGGCATTGGCATTGCGTCTGAACATTGGGACGCGATCTTCCAGCCCTTCTTCCAGGTCGGCAACACGGAACAGGACAACGACCGCGGGCTCGGGCTGGGGTTGTCGATCGTGAACGCGGTGGTGTCGATGCTGGAGGAGCATCGGATAGAACTGAAGTCGGCGGAAGGACGCGGATCGCGTTTCTCGCTCGAAATGCCGATTTGCGGCTCGCCGCTTGGCGACGCCGCGCCGCGAGCGAAGGGCGATACCGCCGATTACCTGGAAGTGCCGCTCGAAGGGCTATACGTGTTGCTGGTCGAAGACGACAGCCTGGTGCGGGCATCGACGGAAGCGCTGCTCGTGCAATGGGGCGTGTTGTTCGATTCCGCCAGCAGTTTCGAGGAGTTCGAGCACATCTTGGGATCTATTGAACGATACCCGGACCTGATCATCACGGACTTCCGTTTGCGCGATGAAAAAACCGCGCGCGAAGTCGCGATGCTCGGCGCCGTAAAGCTCGGCCGGCGTTGCCCGTGTCTGGTGGTTACCGGCGAACCGGCCGCGACGATCGTGCCGCTTGCGTGCGATCACGACGTATTGAGCAAACCGGTGAGTCCGGCGGAACTGCGCAGGCAGATTGCTTCGCTGATATCGGGGAAGTCGTTCGATGAAACGGCGCGGCGGTGTTGAAAACGTAGTGTTCTAACGGGCGGAAGCCACGCCAATCAGTGCGGCGATCTTGGCCCGCACCTCGACAAGCTCGCCGGGCGTTACCCGCGCTTTCCGGACCGCTTTCCGCACGATCCAGTCGAGACTTTTGATTTGATCTGAAAGAGCGGCTTGAGGCCGGTCGCCGCCTTCAATGTTCACTTCGAACGGATACCCCTTGACTTGCGTAGTCAGCGGACAGCAAAGCATCAAACCGGTCTTGCCGTTGTACGCCGATGGACTGACGACAAGCGCCGGCCGATGGCCAGCCTGCTCATGCCCTGCCTGGGGATCGAAATTGAGCCACACGATGTCGCCCGCATCCGGCACATAACGCCGCACCATCAGAGCAATTCCTTGCCGACCGGCGCGCCAAAATCGGCTTCGTCGTGCAGATTATCGGGCGTGATGGCGGCCAGAAGCTGATCGAGACTGTATTGCCTCGTACGAACCGGCTCGATAACGATATGGCCGCCTTCTTCCCGAACATCAACCTGTTCGTCGAGGTTCAGACTGATTGCTTCCATGATCGATGCGGGAATGCGCACAGCAGCACTATTTCCCCATTTCTTGACAGTGACGCGCATACCAAAGCCTTTTTGTATCTTCAATGTCGATACTATGCCATATGCTTCAGCACGTAGCGACATTGTCGATACAACACCGGGTTTCTTTTTATCGCTTCAAGCGTATTCATCGCTTTTACGTTTTGTCTCTCAGGCCCCGCCCAACCCCGCGCTTACCTTGCCGGCACAGCCGCATTTCCCATCGGCATCTCGATTCCCCGCCGCGCCATTTCCACGATCAGGAAAGTCCGCCGCGTGACGTGAAAACGCGCGAGGAGATCGCTTGAATATTCCTTCGCCGTATTCTCGCTGATATTCATCTTCCGGGCGATCGCCTTGTTCGACAAACCCTGCAGCAAATAGCGCAGCGTTTCAGTCAGCCGCGGCGGCAGGTTCAGCGACTCCACGGTCACGCCTGAGTGCGTGGATACCGGCTTCGGGCTGTGACCGCCCTTTCCGAGCACGCTATTGGGCAAATACACCCGGCCGCTCAAAATGGTCTTGAGCGCCTCGCGAAACACGCCTGCGCCCTGCTCGCTCGCCTTCGAAATAAATCCGCATGCGCCGCTCCTGATGCATTCCAGCACCGTATCGCGGTCGTCTTGTGCGGACAGCATGATGGTCTGTACCTCGCGCTCCTGTTCCCCGATCCAGTTCAGCAAATCGAGGCCTGTGGAGTTTCCCCGCAATTGATAGTCGAGAAAGACCAGATCGTACGAGCCGCCGGAGAGCTTCTCCTTGGCCTGTTCGATGCCGTCAGCCTCATCGATATCGAGCAACGGTTCGTTGGCAAGGATCAGGCTCTTCATGGCGCTTCGCGTGAGCCCCTCGTCCTCGACCAGCAGCACCGTCTTGAAGTTACCGTTTTCCATTGCCATTCCCATAAATCACGCTTCGATGGTACCGGTAAGGGTGCCTCCCGGAACCCCTCCTTTCGCAGGGATCAGTGGGAGGGTGCCCGCTCCCCCCGAAAAACGCGTTCCGTGCCCCTCCTCGACCGGGTTTTGCTGCGAACGCTTAAACGGGACACTGCGTCATCGACTCAGCAACAGCGCCATCGCCGAACTCGAAGCTGCAGCTAGCGAGAGGAGACACGGTCAGGCGTTCCCACTCACATAAAAACCACGAGGAGGACATCATGAGCAGTCGTTCAGGCACCGATGACGAGAGACACTTTGCGTTATGGAGCGGCAAGCAGGCACGGATGCCGGTTGGTTCGCCCCGCGTGTTGATCGCGCATCAGGACAAACTGATCGGCGAGTCGCTGGCGGCATTGCTGCGGCTTACCGGATTACAGGTGATGCAGACGCAGAACCTCAAGTCAGCGCGTTCGCTGCTGCAGAACTGGAAACCGCAGGCATTGATACTGGACACGCGGCTCGACAGCGAATCCGGTTATGAATTCATCCGGGCGCTGCGCCCCGACGCAGACACCTCCGGCCGCCTGCTGGTCGCTATCAGCAATATCTGGCCGGCCGATCCCATCGAAACCTTGAAGCACGCCGGATTCGATGCACACTGCCGCCGCCCCTGCGCCACCTGGCGCCTGGCCGAAATGCTGACCACGTACTTTTCGATACCGCATCGCCGCACGTCCTAGCGCTGGCGCTTGCCTCAGCCAATCGCCGTGAGCCGTGAGCCGTGACGAATCGCACCGCGGCAACAACGGCAACCGAGGCTTCGATCAGCGCGGCGTCCCAAGACGCTCGCGCTGTTTTCTCACCGCCTGGAGAGAGCTTAGAACGTGCTCCAACCGTCGTTGCCGGCCGTTTTGAGCGGGGCGACGCGCACTGCGGGCACTCGTTTCTGCGCAAACTTCGCGACCGCGCGAACGTCGGGCACAACCGCCGCGGATCCTTCCATCTGGAAAAACGCCACCGCGTCCATCAACTGGCGCCCCTGATCCTGCAGCGACTGCGACGCCGCCGCCGCTTCCTCCACCAGCGCCGCATTCTGCTGCGTGACCTCGTCCATCTGCGTGATCGCCTGATTGACCTGTTCGATACCGCGTCCCTGCTCGACTGACGCCGCCGCGATCTCCTCCATGATGTCCGTCACGCGCGCGACCGCTTGCGTGACTTCGGCCATCGTCTCGCCGGCTTGTCCGGCAAGCACCGATCCGCTCTGAACCTGCTGCACGGAGTTGGCGATCAATTCCTTGATCTCCTTTGCCGCGCTAGACGACCGTTGCGCCAGACTGCGCACTTCGCTCGCCACCACCGCGAAACCGCGCCCTTGCTCGCCTGCACGCGCCGCTTCCACGGCGGCATTCAGCGCCAGGATATTGGTCTGGAACGCGATGCCTTCGATCATCCCCGTGATCTCCGCGATCTTTGTCGAGCTCGCGCTGATGCCGTGCATGGTGTCGACCACCTGGCTCACGACCTTGCTGCCGCGCTGCGCGACATTGGACGCATTCGATGCCAGCGCGCTCGCCTGCTGCGCGTTCTCGGTGTTCTGCTTCACCGTCGATGTCAGCTCTTCCATGCTCGCCGCCGTTTCCTCGAGCGACGCCGCCTGTTCTTCCGTGCGCTGGCTGAGGTCGGTATTGCCCGTCGCAATTTCGGTGGAAGCATTCGCGATACTGCCGCTGCTTTCACGCACGCGGCTCACCGTCTCGATCAACCGCGTGTTCATATCGGCGAGCGCGCCCAGCAATTGGCCGGTCTCGTCCTTCTGCATCACCACGATACGGCTACGCAAATCGCCGCGTGCAACCGTGCTCGCGACATCGACTGCACGACGAATCGGACCCGTGATCGAACGCGTGATGAACACGCCCGCGCCCGCCGCCAATGCAAGCGCCGCCACGCAAAGCGCGATCATCCAGTTGCGCTGCGTCTGGTACTGCTCGTCGGACTCACGCACCATCTGCTCCTGACGCCCGCGCGTGTATTCGGCGTACGCGTTCGTCGCGTTGACGAGCGCGGCCAGCAACGGACGGCATTCGTTGTCCATCTTCACGATCGCCTCGTCGTGTTTGCCGCCCAACGCCAATCCGACGATGGCATCCGCGACGGGGCCATAAAGCGATTCCACCCGATCGATCTCGTTGACGAGGCTGCGAGCGGTATCGCTGCTGTCCGGTCCTGTTGCAACCATCGTTTTCAAAAGCTTCAGCTTGGTTTGCACGTCTTCCGACGCCCGGATCACTTCGGCTTTCTCGATCTCCAGGTCCGATGGTTTCGTGACGAGGACCAGATTGCGCGCGGCAATCGCCCGGCGGTCCACGGCAGTACGTACTTGCGTCGCGACATCGGCGCGAGCGTTCGGGCCGTGCACATAGTTGGAGAAGCCATCGGTCGATGTGCTCAACGCGCGCAACGACATTGCTGAAACGCCCAGCACGATAACGGCGAGCACACCGAATCCTCCGATAAGCTTGCTCTTGATGGACACATCTTTGAGATTCATGTGGCGACTCCTGCCCCCACGGGCATAACGGCTGAGTTGCCGCTGCGGTCTTTGCCCCCAAAGAGCCGACAGCGGATCGAGTGCGGCGCGGACCAACCAGTAGTCTTGGTGATGGTCTGGCCCGCGGGCCGTGCCTGTCGCAAAGTGCTCTAGACGGCGAGGCTCTCTTCCTCGAACGCGGTAAGCTTTTTTGGTGATGCTCCGTCACACATTTGTCGATGCAGGCAAGATGTTTATCGACAGCCAAAAAGATAGCTTGAGGAAAAGATGCAAATTTATTACCGGATTTTCCGAGGGGCTAAATCTCAGCGGTATCTTTTGCGGATGGGGAGCACGTAAACGACAAAAGCGCACCTGAAGTGCGCTGTAGTATTTGTCCCGCGCCGTTAGGGCGCGTCAGTCGGTATTCACAAACAGTTCAACTCAGCCGCGTGTATCGACCCACTTATGGGCCCATTTGCGGGAATGGCCGATTGCTTGTGACTCGTCCTTGAAGTAGTCGAGAGCGTGAAATTGATAGCGGTTACCTTTTCTCGCGCCGCAATTGCGTTCAAGCAGCAAATTCGATGCGAACAGCCCGTCTGGCAAGCGATGGGCAAAAGCTACGACTTTATAGCCGTTATATTGATAAATTTTAGAGTTATGCATAAGTAAAACACACGAATAAACGCCATCCCACAAAAGCCATCATAGGGATGTGTTGTTACTGGCACGAGGCCATAAATTCGCAGAGGAGCAGCAGGAACACAGCAGAAAGCAGCCCTAGACACAAACGCGGCAATGAACGAAAACGCTCGATAAAGCGCAACGTGGCAGCGGAGTATTGCAGGAAATTGCAGGGGACTAAAGCGGCAGAGGACTAATGCGACAGCGGACTAAAGTGGAAGTGCAACACATGCAAGCATAGGCAGACAAGTGCAATGCTGATGGAAGCGATGCCGCAAAGAACAAGGTGACTTGAAACTCACTTGCCCGAGACGACTTCAGCAACCGGGAGCCAAAGCTCCGCGAAACGCTTGATACATAATTTTTGCTACGCGTGTGAACTGGAGCAATCCAGTTCACACGTTAAACAACTACACCGTCAATTACAGCGGCGTGATGTTCGATGCTTGCAGACCCTTCGGGCCTTGCTTCGTTTCGAAGCTAACCTTCTGGTTTTCGGCGAGGGTCTTGAAGCCTTCGCTGCGAATTTCCGAAAAGTGGGCGAAGAGGTCGTCGCCGCCTGCATCAGGCGTAATGAAGCCGAAGCCCTTGCTGTCGTTGAACCACTTGACGATACCGGTATCCATATTAAATCCTTGAAAATATAAAGATGATGCAGCCTCTGAATGAGGCAAGAGAAGCTTCAAGGAAGTGAGAGGACAACAAATACCGCGGAGATGACAACGGAGAATGATGAACAGCAATCGAACTTCTTGAATACTTCGACCCTCAGATTACGTCCCGTGAGAGGCCGTGTCAAGCTATTTCGGATTGAGCTTAGTCATGCAATGTAACGATTCATCTTGATGGCCGCGAACCGTTGCATCCGAATGTCATTCCGGCACGGCGATATCGCCTTCAACGAGGCTCGCACCATACCGTTCGGCGTAATCGCGAGCGCTTTGTGCGTCAGGGAAAAGCGGCATGTCGGCGCAGCCCACGAATGGGTAGATCACGCGTTTATCCGAGAGGCGCGTCACGCGCAGCGTGGGCATGGTGCCACCCGTTGCGCGTCTGGACGATACGGCCACGTTGTAGTTGCTTTGCACGGCAGGTTTGTCAGATGGCGACGCGGCGCGTGAATGGTCGAGCGAGGATGGGTAATTCATAGATCGGCGATCGACTCGCCCGCCACGCTTCCGTCAATCAGTTGCTCGGCATAGCGCATTGATGCAAGGCGCGCTTCACCTGAACCGCTGAACGGGCTTTCACCCGGCACGCGATAAACGCGGCTGGTCGTGGTGCTGTCGTCAACACCGCGCCGCGAGATTTTCACGGCGGCGTCGAACCCGGAATCATAGTGGCGCGAACCGTCCGCGCCGCGCGGCTTATGCGGGTAAATCAGCGGGTAGATTTCCAGGCCGCGATAGCTTCTTACTGTGTCGTTCATGATCATGCTCTTTCGGTTATTGCGCGACCCCCGAGATTTCGTCGCGCGGTATTGCTGCCAGGCTCTTAGCGCAAGTTCATGCGCTGTCGTTCATCACGCCGTCGCTGCTCGCTTGCAGCGGCGCAGGCGCGACGGCCGGCCTGAATCGTCTCACTGAATGCGAAAAACGCCCGCTTCTTGCGTTGTACAGCGCACCTGCCTGCACCTTGCCGTCAATGATGTCGCGGCCGTATTGCAACGCAAGTTCGATCGCGTCATCCGCGCTGGCCGGCTCCGTGCCCTTCAAACCCGGCGAATATCGCTTTGATGTCGCGTTGTCGGTGGGTACCGAATCAATCTGGACAATTGCGGAAAATCTCTTTGGGCCTTTTGCGAACGGATCGCCGTGGGGCGGGAAAATCTGCTGTGAATAAGCGCGCAACGCAAAGCCGCGGTATTCGACGATATGGATGGTCATAACGCACTCGCTGAAAACACTGCGCTGACCGTCTTGGGAAACGCCTGATGTACCGATAAGGAAAAACAGGCGGTCATCGGCATCGGAACGATGAAGGATGCGCCGAAACGGTGATTTGGGCAAGGCAATTCGTACCGACGAAACCTGCGGAACGCTTGCCGCGCGGATATGCCGCGAGGATATTTAAAGCAACGGATGAAGTGTGTCGGGCGATATTGCTGCTTTATGATTGGACTAATTAAATAACGGTAGGTTTGGCCGTTTTAGATAATCCGCAAATAAAAACGCCGCTTCGGCTGATACCGAAACAGCGCCTAAATGAAATGCCACGTCAATCAGGCGGAAATACGCGCGTCGGATTGATCCTTTTGCCGCAACGTTGCTGGCAGCCCGAATAGCAAAATAGCGGCGCAAATCAGGCTCATTGCTCCGATTGCATATAACGCAGGCGTTGTGCTGCCCGTTAAGTCCCGAACCCGGCCGACCATCACTGGACTCACGATTCCGCCGAGTTGCCCGAGCGTATTGATCAACGCGATTCCACCCGCTGCGCCGGCGCCCGTCAGCAATTTGGGTGGCAGCGCCCAGAAAGCCGGGATCGATGCCACCACGCCGCCGCCCATCACGCCAAGCGAAATAATGAGCAGGCCGGTTTGTTTATCGAAGATGCCTGCGGCGAAGAAGCCGATCGCCGCCATCAATAAGAGTCCGGAGACGAACTTGCGGCGCTCGCCGGACGCATCCGACAGACGGCCGACCACGACCATGCAGATCGCGCCGCAAATATAAGGCACGGCAGTCAGCAGACCGATGGTCGTCGGATTGTGCGTGCCCGCGCTGCGGATTAGTTGCGGCGCCCAGAAGTTGAGTCCGTAGGAAGCAACCTGAATCAGAAAGTAGACCAGCCCAAGCGTCAGGAAACCCGGCGTTTTGATTGCGCCCCAGAGCGATCGCCCCGCGCCCGAATGCGGTGCCTGACGCACGATACGGCTTGCGAGCATCGATTTTTCGGTAGCGCTCAGCCAACCTGCATCTTCGATACGGTCTTTCAGCGTCTTGAGCACGAGCACGCCGAGCACGACACACGGCAAGCCGCCGAGAAGAAAGAGCCAGTGCCAGCCGCGAATGCCCAGGACACCATCCATGTGGCCCAGCACGAGCCCCGAAAGCGGCGCGCCGACCAGACCTGAAAATGCGGAGGCCAGAAACAGCAACGACGTAATGCGTCCGCGATGACTCGCCGGGAACCACAGGGTGAGGTAGTACAGCACGCCGGGAGCGAAGCCCGCTTCCATTGCACCGATGATAAAACGCAGCGTATAGAACTGCCATTCGTTGCCGACAAACACCATCAGGCTCGTGGCGATACCCCAAGAAATCATGATGCGCGCGATCCATCGGCGGGCGCCGACCTTGTACAACATCAAATTACTTGGGACTTCGAACAATACGTAGCCGATGACAAAAAGGCTTGCACCAAGGCCGTAGGCGGTATCGGAGAAACCCAGGTCGCTTTGCAACTGGAACTTCGCAAAGCTGATGTTGATACGGTCGAAGAATGCGAACAGATAGCAGATCATGATCAGCGGCATCACGCGCCATGCAACCTTCCGGATGATCGCCTTGAAGTCGGTTTCGCTGGGTTCGTGTACTGCTGTTGCCGTGACGCCTGGAACGCTCATGATTGTCTCCTGCCGGACTCGTTGCTTGGTCCGGTCATGGTTATTGAAGGGATTGCGGAAGGTGTTATTGGACCGCGCCTTCGCGGCGCAGGCGGGCAACGTCCTGTGCATCGAATCCGAGAACATTTAGTACGGAATCCGTATGTTCTCCGAGCGACGGACCCTGCCAGCGCACTTCGCCAGGAGTGTCCGACAGCTTGGGGACAATGCCCGGCATTTTCACCGAGACACCGCCGGGCAACGCCGCATCGAGCAACATATCGCGCGCCTGGTAATGCGGGTCGGCGACAATGTCCGCCACGGAATAGATCCTGCCTGCAGGCACTTCCGCCGCTTCGAGCGCGGCGATCACATCTTCCGTGCAATGGTGCGAGGTCCAAGCCGTGATGGCGGCATCGAGTTGTTCGCTTCGCGCGGCACGGCCGTCGTTGCGGGCGAGCGCGGGGTCATCGGCGAGATCGGGGCGGCCTATCACGTGCATGAGGCGCTTGAAAATCGGATCGCTGTTGCCGGCAATCACAACATAACCGTTGTCTTCCGTTGGGTACGTATTCGATGGCGCGATGCCCGGCAACGCGCCGCCGCTGCGCTCACGTACATGACCCAGCAAATCGTATTCGGGAATCAGGCTTTCCATCAGATTGAAGACGCTTTCAACCAGCGATACATCCACCACTTGCCCGTCACCCTGCCCGGTCTTCACGCGCAAGATGGACATCAACGCGCCGATCACGCCATGCAGCGACGCAAGCGAGTCGCCGAGACTCACGCCCACGCGGGCCGGCGCACCGTTGACCTCGCCGGTGGTGTAGCGAATGCCGCCCATCGCCTCGCCAATCGCGCCGAAGCCCGGACGGTCGCGATACGGCCCGGATTGTCCGTATCCGGAGATACGCACCATGGTGAGTTTGGGATTGATTTCGTGCAGGACGTCCCAGCCGAGGCCGAGTTTTTCGAGCGCGCCGGGACGCAGATTTTCGATGATGACGTCCGCGTCCGCGACGAGGCGCTTGACGACATCCACGCCATCCGGCGACTTGAGGTTCACGCAAACCGACTTCTTGTTGCGCGATTGCAGATACCACCAGAGCGATGTGCCCTCGTGCAGCTTTCGCCATTTGCGAAGCGGATCGCCGTTTTCGGGCGCCTCGATCTTGATCACGTCGGCGCCAAATTCACCCATTAGCCGAGCTGCAAAAGGCGCTGCGATAAGCGTGCCAATCTCGATCACACGAATACCTGCAAGAGGTCCGGCCATGATGCATGTCTCCAGAAATGTCTAGTCTGAAGACAGCTTAGGAGCGCGCCACGCTCCGCGTCCAACCGCAATTCACCAACGACCGTTCGCGAACGGCGAACGCTCAGGCGGGGTTTTGCTCTTTGTGTTCAACCGAAAGTAGGTGATCGAAGAGCATTTTGCTGACTGGCGACAGCGCGTTGACATCGCGTACTACAACGATCAAATCGCGCTGGCTCCAGGGTTCATCGAGCGTGACGGCGGTCAAGCCGAGCGGTCGCCCCACCGTGTTGAACACCTTCAGCGGCAGCACGCTGATGCCCAGACCCGTCTGGACCATGCGGCAGACGGCATCGAAACCGGGCACCTGGATGCGCAGCCGCAAGGGTTTGCCCGCCTGTCGCGCGGCCATGTGCGTGCGCAAGTTGATTGAGCTTGCTGCATGCAAGCCGACATGATCGCCATCGAGTGTCTCGACGAACGCTACCTTCTCACGTCCCGCAAGCGCGTGGTCTTCGCGCATCACGACCACGAGCGAATCATGCCGGTAATGCGAGACATGAAGGCCGCGCGTGTCGGCTTCGCCCGAGCAGATACCGACATCCGCGAGGCTGTCAGCAATGCCCTCCACCACGCCGCTGCTCGGCCGCTCTTCGAGGTCGAGCTTGATGCGTTCGTTCATCGAAAAGAATGCGCGAAGGTCTTCCGGCAAGAACTCCACAATGGCCGAGAGGTTTGCCATCATGCGCACGTAACCGCGCACGCCGGTCGCATGCTCGGCAAGTTCGATGCCGATATTCTCGACATCGCGCAGCACGCGGCGCGCGTGGTGCAACAGCGTTTCGCCGGCCGGCGTGAGTTCCATGCCGCGCGCGCGACGAACGAATAACGGCGCGCCCACGGCCTGTTCGAGTTCGAGCAAGCGCTTGCTTGCAGCCGACACGGCGATCGCCTCGCGTTCCGCGGCGCGCGTGAGCGTGCCCTCCTCGTAGACGGCGAGGAAAAGTTGCAGCGTGGTCAGGTCAAGCCGTCTCAGCAAGTTTTTGAGTGCCATGCGCGGGGTCGAGCATCGGTTGGCGAAAGATGCCCGATGTTACCCGAGGCGTCCTTTCCACATCATTCCTGCCGCGTCTCGCTCCAGCCGCCACCGAGCGATCGATACAGCGCAACCGCCGCCAGCGCGTGCTCGCGCTTCGCCTGATTCAGCGCGTCCGAGTCCTTGAGATAAGCGTCCTGCGCCGCGAGGACATCGAGGAAACCGCTCGCGCCGCCCTTGTAAAGCTGCGTGGAAAGCCGTAACGATTGATCCGACGACTGCAATGCATCTTTCAAGCGATCCGCCTGTTCCGACGTGCTGACAAGATCGCTGCGTGTGTCCTCCACGTCTTTCAGCGCCTGCAGCATGGTCTGGCGCAGCCGCAGATCGGACTCGCGCATGCGGCTTTCGTTCTGCTCGATACCCGCTGTGATGCGCCCGGCGTTGAAGATTGGACTTGTCGCGTTGAGCGCGGCGCTGAAAAGGTTATCGGTCAATGTAGGCAAGCCGAGATACGACGATGCCAGCAAACCATCGGTCAGTTGCAGCGAAAATTTCGGATAGCGATTGGCATTCGCCACGCCGACTTCAGCCGCGCGTTGGGTGAGCTCGGCGTAGGCGCTGCGGACATCGGGGCGACGCAATAACGCCTCGGATGGCAGCATTTGCGGCACGGCATTGGCCGGCGTCGGAATCGCGGCGGGCGTCGCGAGCACGAGGGTATCGACGGATTCCGGCGTGCGGCCCGAGTACACGGCGATCAGGCTCAACTGGTGTTGAATGGTCGATGCCGCGCGCGGCAAGCGCGATTGCAACTCGCTCAACTGGTTCTGCGCACGCGCTACGTCGAGCCGCGTGGAGAGCCCGTATTGCATGCGCTCTTGCGTCAACTTGAGCGCACGTTCGCGGATTGATACGTTATCCTGCAGAATCTTTTGCTCGGTTTGCGCCCATCGTAAATCCACATACACCGATGCAGTGTTCGCCGCGAGCGCAAGACGAAGTTCATCGACGGCATGCTGGCGGCCCGTCAGTTGCGCTTCGGCCGCCAGCAACTCAAGGCGTTCTCCGCCGAACACATCGGGCGTCCAGTTGAGCGCCAATCCAAAACCGGCCTCACGTACGTAACCCAATGGCGGCGGTGCGTTCTGGCGCGTGTTCGCCGCGGTCGCCGTTGCGTCCAGCTCGGGCAAGAGCGCGGCTCTGCGTTGCGTGGTGACGGCCTGCGCCTGTTTCACACGCTCGACCGCGGCTTGAACATCGAGGTTCTGACTCAGCACCGATGCCACCAGTTCGTGCAGCACAGGGTCGCCGAATTGCAGCCACCACGCGGCGGTATCGGTATTGTCTTGCGGTGCATCGACGCTCCAGTTTTCGGGTGCGATCGTTTTTACCGTCGATGGCAAGTCGGCGTGCTTCGCGGGTTGAACAGCGCACGCCGCGAGCAGCAGGCTCGGTATCAGCGCAAACAGCGCCACTAATTTCTTGTGCATGATCGACCTTAATGAGCGTCAGGAGAAGGTGGCGCCGCGCCAATGGGTCGCGCGAAAATCACGCTGATCGCGCCGATGCCAAAGCACATCGCGAGTACGAAGAAGGTGTCGGAGAACGTCAGCACGAGCGCCTCCCGCATAACGAGCGCATGGAGGTTCGCAAGACTTGCGCTCGTCGCGTTCAACGCGTCGCCCGCCGTGGATCCCCAATGTGCGAACTGTCGCGTGAGGAACGCTTCGGTTTGCGGATTGCCCGTCGTGACGCTTTCGCTCAGGCGTTCATAGTGGAAGTTCAGGCGGTCGTTGAGCATGGTCGCGCTGACGGCAATGCCAATTGCGCCGCCGAGATTGCGCATCAGGTTGAACAGTCCGCTCGCTGATTTCAGCCGCGATTGCGGCAGCGAGCCGAGCGCCATGGTGACCACGGGCGGCACAAGAAACTGCTGCCCGATCCCGCGCAGCGCTTGCGGCAACAGCAATTGTTGCCAGCCCCAGTCGTTGGTGAGCGGCACATAAAAATAACAACCGACGCCAAAACATACGATGCCGAACAACAGGCACCAGCGCATATCGATGAGACGCGAAATGTAGGCGTATGCACACAGCGAGATCAACTGGAACACGCCGACCGAAAGCAACGCAATGCCGATCTGCAGCGAATCGAACTCGCGTACACGGCTTAAAAACAGCGGCGTGAGAAACACCGACACGAAGATGCCAATGCCCGTCACGAACGACAGCAAGCAGCCGATCGCAAAGTTTCGTACCGCAAGCGCGCGCAAATCCACAACGGGATCTTTTGCCGTGAACGCGCGCACGAGAAACAGGAATGCGCAGATGGCCGAGATCCACGTGCAAGTGACGATCACGTCGTCGCCGGACCAGTTCTTGCGCGGACCTTCTTCGAGCACGTACTCAAGGCAGCCGAGAAAACCCGACATCAGCGCAATGCCGAGGTAATCGCCTTTCTTGAGCAAGGCCAGATTCGGTTCATCGATATGCACGAACTTCGGCACCAGAATCGCGACCACGAGCCCCGGCACGAGGTTGAGATAAAACAGCCAGTGCCACGACCATTGCGATGTAATCCAGCCGCCGATTACCGGTCCAATCGCCGGCGCGAGCGATGCCAGCGCGCCGATCGTGGTCGACGCAATCACGCGCTGTTTGCCCGGAAACAGCACAAATGCGGTGGTGAATACCGTCGGGATCATCGCGGCGCCGAGTGCGCCTTGCAGGCCGCGAAAGAGGATCATCGAATTGATGTCCCATGCGAGGCCGCAGAGCATGCTCGTGACGGTGAATCCCACCGCCGACGCCACGAAAAGCCATCTCGTGGAGAAGACTTTCGACAGCCAGCCGGACATGGGAATGACGAGGATTTCCGCGATTAGGTAGGACGTCTGCACCCACGACAATTCGTCCTGGCTGGCAGACAAACCGCCGCCGATATCTTTCAACGACGACGCCACGATCTGGATATCGAGCGTTGCCATGAAAAAACCGAGGCACATCAGCGCGAACGCGAAAATCCGTTGCTTGACCGGCTGGTCGGCAGGCGTAAGGGTTGCGGCGTTCATGAGTGGCTCACGCTGCCAAGATGAACCTTGACCGTCGCCGAAAGACCCGGGCGCAGTACGTTTTGCTGGCCGGCGGGCACGTCGAGATGAATGCGCACCGGCACGCGCTGCACGATCTTCGTGAAGTTGCCCGTGGCGTTTTCGGGCGGAAGCACGCTGAAGGTGGCGCCGGTTGCGGGCGCGAGGCTTTCTATATGGCCGTGGATTTCGTCACTCGATGCATCGAGTGCAACGTCGACTTGATCGCCCACGCGCATCTTCTTCAACTGATCTTCCTTGAAGTTTGCATCGACCCAAAGGCCGTCCGCCGGAACGATGGTCAGGAGCGCCGCGCCCGTGTTCGCCAGCATGCCCACGCGCGCCGTCCGGTTGCCCACGTAGCCGTCCACCGGCGCGCGAATCGTCGTGTATTCCACGTTCAATTCAGCGACCCGGCGCAGCGCTTCCGCCGTCGCCACTTTCGCGCGCGCGTCTTCGACCTGCGCGGCGAGGACCGCGAGCTGACGCGTCGCTGCGAGCGTTGCAGCGTTGCTGTTGTCGAGCGTGGCGCGCGCCTTGAGATAGTCGGCATCGGCCCGTTCGACAACCTGATTCGATACCGCTTCGTCCTTCACCAGTTGCCGGTAACGCACCTGATCGGACGCGCTGCGCGTGACTTCCGCCGACGATGCCCGCACCTGCGCCTGATTCTGGTTGATCACGGCGGCCTGCAATTGCTGCCGTGCGACCAGTTCGTCAACCGAGGCGCGTGCGCTTTTCAGGTCGGCATCGGCTTGCGCGAGACGGGCATCGTAATCGCGGGAATCGAGGCGGATCAGCACCTGGCCCGCTTTCACGCGCTGGTTGTCGGTGACCAGCAACTCAGCGACAAAGCCGTTCACCTTCGGCGCCATCACGGTCACGTTGCCGCCCACGTAGGCGTCGTCGGTGCTCTGCACGAAACGCAGCACGGTGTACCAGTAAGTGGCTGCAGCGGCCAGCACCACCAGCACCACGATGATCGCAGCCGGCATCCAGCCGATGCGAAACCCGCGCCGCGCGCCTCCTTCGGCGGCGGGTGATGCAGTGGACGCAAGCGGCGTGGAAGGCGTGGTCATGTTGTTTCCTGTTGGTTGCATCGAGTGTTGAAGCGAGGCGTTATTCGCTCGTCAGCCGGAAAAGCTCGCGCCGCAGACGCGCGGCCTGGCGCCGCCCGAACTTCGTTTCGAACTCTTCTTGCGCGGCTTGGAAATGAAGCTGGGCGTCGGCGAGCTTGGTTCGGCCGCTCTCGGTGAGCGTCAATTGCAGCCGTCGCTGGCACGTTCCGCCCAGTTCCGCCGACACCAGACCGCTCCGAAGCAGCGGCTGCAAAGTGCGGACGACTGTGGTGCGTTCCATCACCATTGCTTGCGCGAGTTCGGCCATCGTCATGTCGGGCGCGCGCTCCAGCGCCGAAACAATGCTGAATTGCGTCGGCGTGATTCCGGCCGCCGAGAGATGCCGCTCGTATAGCTGCGAGATATGGCGCGCGGCCTGCCGCAGCGCAAAACAGTCGTCGTGTCGGAATGGCGGGGTGTGCATGTGCACAGACTAAGTGTGTATATGCACGTAGTCAACTGTCATTGCGGACATGAAATTGATGCTGAATCCGACAACAATCGGGCGAGATCAGTACGACGCCGAGATCAAAGCCAACGTATTTAGGCTTCGAAAAATTCCGATGCGTGCTCGATGAACGCGCGAACTTTTGCCGGCAGCAAGGTCCGGCTGCTGTAAGCGAGACGAATTTCGATGGCGCCATCGACTATTTCGAAACCGTCCAGAAGCGACACGAGCGTCCCCGCTGCAAGCTCGTCGCGCACCAGCACCGAAGGCAGCACACCTACGCCCAATCCCTGCATTACGAGCCCGCGATTAAGCATTGCGTTGTTCGACGTCATGTCGGCTTTGATTTGCACCGTCAGTTCTTCGCCGTCACCAAGCCGGAACGTCAGCATATGTTTGCGAATGGACGGATGCATGGCGATGAACTCATGTCCCGCGAGATCGGCCGGATGAACGGGCCGGGTCTTATCGGCGAGATATTGGGGCGTCGCCACGATCACCAGCGGAATGCGTTCGAGCAAACGTGTGACGGTGGTGTCGCTCGTCAGCATGAAAGGCAGAACGATGCCGAGGTCGTAGCCATCGGCAACCAGATCGACGGGCCGCTCCGTCAGCGTGACATCGACGCTGACCAGCGGATATCGACGGCGGAAAGCTACGAGCAGCGGCACAAGTCGATTGAGCGTTGCCGTGGTGTGGGAAACCACGCGCAGCACGCCGCTTGGATCACTCGCCCGATTGGATGCCTGCGTTTCCAGCGCCTCAAGTTCATCAAGTACGCGCGAGCAACCCTCGAAGAACTTCTCGGCGGTTTCCGTCAGGGAGATATGTCGCGTGGTGCGATGAAACAGCCGGTTCCCAAGCCGCTGCTCGAGCGTCGCGATTGCACGCGATACCACCGGCGGCGAGACGCCAAGAAGATCGGCGGCGCGTGTGAAGCTTTTCGCCTCCACGACCGCCCGGAAAACTTTGAGGCTTGTCAGATAGTCCATCGCTCGATCCTTGTTGATGCCGCGCGTTCTAGTTGTTTAAACCATGCGCGGGTGCATCGTCGGGATTGTGCGGCAAATTGGATTTCCGGGCTTTTTAGGCTGGAAAACACGCCTGCTTTTTACTTCGATTCAAAAAAGATGGGGCGGCGTGCGGTCGGTGAGACTGCGCGGAAGAGTTTCATCGAGCGTAAGTTCCATGTGCGGCAAGTCCGCCAGCTTGCCGTGAAATTCGGTGACGTCTTCGCTGGTGAAGAGGCCATCGAGGTAATCAAACGTGATCTGCGTTGCAATGTTCTGCAACGCCTTTTCCTCGCTCGAAGCAGGCTCCGACTCCAGCTCGTCCACATCTAGCGACACGACAAAACCCGTCTTCTCACGATGCTCGATCGCGCCGATATCGATCAGCTTGCCGTCGCCGTTTTGAGCCAGCACACGATGATCGGTCGCAAACAACTTGAATGTGTAGTCAAGGCTTGGCGGCGCTGCGTCGCTTGCCGGTTTGGATTTCGATTTCGATGCCATGATTCAATCCTCGTGTTTTGAATTAGCCGGCCTCGCCAACGTCCTTCGGGTCGGGCAGATTGGCGTCGCTCGATGGTTTGGGTGGCGCAGGTTCGCCCTTTGTCGAGCCTTTCTGCGCGTCGCTCAGTTGGCGGTCCGCCGCGGTAGCGTCGTCGTCACGTTGTTTGGGTGGTGTATCGCGGGATGATTCAGCTGCCATTTTTCGATCCTCGTATGGGATGTGGTTTCAGGTGCCGCGGCCGGTCTTGGCTTGCAGTTCTTCAATCCTTCGCGACGCCTCGGCCTTGTTCAACGAAGCATCGAACGGCTCTTTCGCTTCTTCCGAAAGCGTCTTCAAGTACGACGCCTGCGCGCCCGTCATTGCTTCGTCGCCCGTGACCCAATCCGCCGGATCTTTCTCGGCATTGGAAGTCGGATGGCTCTTGGGGTTTTCGTCGACGGGTTGATTTGCTTCATTCGGTTGATTCGGTTGATTCGGCTGATTGCTCATGATCGCGTCCTGGTTGAGATCACAAGACAGCAGCAAGCTGTGTTCCAAGCAAACATGTCGTATCGCCGGGAGCGTTCCTTGCTCGATAAAACTTATCTATAAAACCGGGCGGCGATCCAGCCGGATAACAATGAGACCGACAATGAAATTTTCCCCTCGCATTCTTTTGATGATCGGCAGCTTGATCGCCGCATCGGCAGTCCCGCTTTATGCCGACGGGCAACAAAAGCCGAACAAACTCGAATCCGATAGCACGCCCGCCTACGACGAGCACAACACCACGTCGCCCGCGAGCGCCACGAGTTCATCCGTGGCACGGGACAACGCGCTCAAGCCGGCGCCGGGCAAGGTATCGGCGGGAAAGCAGCCGACTACTGGCCGCAAGAACGGCATGGGGCTGGATGCTGGAGCGAGCAGCATGAGCAAGAAGCCTTAGGCGGTCGTTTTAAATCTTTTCGGGCCAAGGCCAGCGGCTGAGGCCCGATGTCCCGGAACTGTCGGGATCTTCAGCAGAAGGTGCTTCCACCCCATCAGCAAACCACGCCACGTCCTTCTTACGTTCCGCAACGTACGCTTCCCAGCCGCCAGGATTCCCAGCAAAAAGATCATGCTGCACGGTCGATGCAAACAGCCGTCGGTTCAATTGTTCGTCGAGTAATGACTTCGGCCATAGGAAAAATGCAGCAGCGGCTTGCCCGGCAACTTGCCGTGGAGGCATGCTTGCATCGATAAAACCGAGCCATGTAAAACTCACCAGCGAATCTTCAGCGGCCAGCGCCTCGCCAAGCGTCGCGTACTGCGTACCGATGCGCGAGAGACACGATATTCCCTCGAGCACATCGCCGAGATGTAGCAGCAACGCGCGTCTTTCATAAGCATCTTTCATCGGATTCTCCGGAATGCATGGTCTGAACGTCCTGACCCAACTACGAGCATAAAGCGGTCCAGCATTCGTCCATGCACCATTAGCTTTCGCGATTCTGGAAGCTCAAGCGGTAATCATTCGGCGATACACCGAGTCTTTGTCTAAAGACGATCCGCATCCGGTCCGCCGTACCAAAACCGCATTCATACGCGATGGTCTTCAGCGGCGTAACCGTACTTTCCAGCGCGTTGCGCGCGGCATCGATTCGCGCGCGCTCCACGAAATCATGCGGCGTCAGTTCCGTTGCCTCGACAAACGCGCGCGCGAAATTCCGCTCGCTCATCCCGGCAATCTGCGCCAGCTTTTCGACCGTCAGCCGCTCGCCGATATGTTCCATCACGTACGCCTGGACCTTGGCGGCGGGCGCGGTTTCATCGGCGGGAGCGGTTAAATAGGGGCTGAATTGCGACTGGCCGCCGCGCCGCTGGGCGAACACGACAAGCCGTTTCGCCACCGCCAGCGCAACCGTAGGACCATGATCTTCCGCGACCAGCGCAAGCGCCACATCGATACCCGCCGTCACTCCTGCCGACGTCACGAGATTGCCATCCCGGATATGAATCCGGTCGAGCTCCACCCTTGCCTTCGGAAATTGCCGCGCGAGTTGCGGCGCGTTTTGCCAATGGGTCGTGACATGACGGCCATCGATCAAACCAGCGTGGCCCAGCGCAAACGCGCCCGTGCAAATGGAACCGTAGCGCTCGCAGCGTGAGGCGACGTCGCGCAACCAGGCGGTGAGGCGCGGATCCGGTTCATCGAAGGGAAGCGCCGGGCCGCCCGCGACCAGCGCGATATCAAAGCCGTGTTGCGCGTGATCGCACGTGAGATCGGCGAGCATGCGCGTGCCGTTCGATGCCCGCACCGGCGCGTCATCCACGCCGACCAGCGTGATGGCGTATGCATCGTCCCGCGCGATGAAACCATTCGCTTCGGCGAAGACATCGAGTGGACCGGCTACATCGAGCGCCTGCACTTGCGGAAAAATCGCGATCGCGACGCTGCGCATGAGGTCGTGCTCCTGGTCGATTCAAAGGTTTTTTAGCCGCTTGGCAGCAGACGCCGTGCGGTTGGCAGAGTTCGACGGATGACTCCGATTGCCGCTGAACCCCGGCGCAGCGACACTGAACTGGTCGTTTAATCCACTCAGCGTGCCCGATGAAAGCCGCAGTTTAACAAGGCGTCCCGGGAACCTTCATATCAAGGAGCATCGAACATGACCACCACGATCGCCGGAATCCTTATTCCCGACAGCGCCATGGCGCGCGCCGCCACCGAACTCGTCCGCGATACCGAGCCGGACCTTCTTTATAACCATTCACGTCGCGTATTCCTGTTCGGCGCGCTGACGGGCGAGCGTCGCAAGCTCGCCTACGACGCCGAGCTGCTTTATATCGGCGCGATGTTCCACGACATGGGTCTGATCGATGCCTACAGCAGCAAGCACGATCGTTTCGAAGTCGATGGCGCCAACGCGGCGCGCGATTTCCTGAAGGGTTACGGCATCGGCGAACACGATATAGAGCAAGTCTGGGATTCGATCGCGCTGCACACCACGCCGGGCATTCCGCAGCACAAAAAGCCGGTCGTCGCGCTGGTCACGGCAGGCGTGGAAATGGATGTGCTGGGCCTTGCATATGATGAATTCACCGATAACCAGCGCAAGCAGGTCATTGCCGTGCATCCGCGAGAAGTGAACTTCAAGGAAGGGATCATCGATGCGTTCGCGCACGGCACGATCAGAAAGCCGGAGACCACGTTCGGCAACGTGAAAGCCGATGTCCTCGCGCTGAAAGATCCGACGTACAAACGCCTGAATTTCTGCAGCCTGATCCTGGGTTCGTCGTGGAATGACAGCCCGGGCGCGTGTTCGCATTGCAGTGATCTGTCGCACGCCCACTGAGCGTTCGCGGGTTTGAACAGCCGTTCCTCCACTGGAACGGCTTGTTTATCGCTAAAACAGATAAGCGTATGGGATTTGGTTCGTTGACGTTGTTCGCGCGCAAACTTAGATTCAGACTCTCACAAAAGCACGTTCCCTGAATCGGATAAAGAGTCCCGCGTGACGACACACACTCTCAACCAGACCATCGAAATCACGCCGTTCGACGGTCCGCTAGGCGCCGAAATAACCGGTCTCGACTTGAGCCAGCCGCTCGCGGACGACGATTTCAAGCGCATTCATCGCGCTCATCTCGACCATCATGTGATCGTGTTTCGCGATCAGCGCATTACGCCCGAACAGCATATCGAGTTCAGCCGCCGTTTCGGCCCGCTGCAAATCCACGTGCTTCACCAGTTCCAGTTGAGCGGCCATCCGGAGATCCTGATCGTTTCGAACGTGATGGAGAATGGCAAGCCGATCGGTCTCGGGGACGCCGGGCATTTCTGGCATTCGGACCTTTCGTATAAGGAAACGCCCAGCCTCGGTTCGCTCCTGCACGCGCAGGAATTGCCGGCCGAAGGCGGCGACACGCTGTTCGCCAACATGCATCTCGCATGGGACACGCTGCCACAAGCGTTGCGCACAGCCGTCGAGGGCCGCTTCGCCGAACACACGTATCTCGCGAAATATGCCGAGTTGCAAAAGCGCAGCCCGTGGCGTCCGAACCTGTCCGCTGAACAGATCGCGCAGGTCAAACCCGTCGTCCAGCCCATCGTGCGCACGCATCCGGAAACGGGCCGCCGTGCGCTATTCGTGAGCGAGCACTTCACCACGCGCGTGATCGACATGCCCGAAGACGAAAGCCGCGAACTTCTTCAGGCGCTTTTCGACCATAGCGTGCGCGAAGAACATCTCTACCGGCACCAATGGCGCGAACACGATCTGGTGTTCTGGGACAACCGCTCGCTGATGCACCTCGCGGCCGGCACGCCCGATCATCTGCGCCGCAAGATGTACCGGACGACGATTGAAGGCGATACACCGTTCTGATTTCGCATTTCCCGGTTCGATCCAACTCTAAAAACCTTTCTCGGACTTCCGATGCCGCTTTTCGCCTGCACGCCGTCGCGCCGCCTTGGCGCGGCGCTCCTTTCGTTGTCCATCGCAATCACGTCGCTCGGCGCGGCCGCTCCGGCGCAAGCCGAAGGCACGATCCGTATCGCCGAGCAATTCGGCGTGGTGTATCTGCTGCTTAACGTTGCACGGGAGCAGAAGCTGATCGAGCAGGAAGGCAAGAAGCAAGGCGTCGATATCAAGGTGGACTGGCTCAAGCTATCCGGCGGCGCGGCGGTGAACGACGCGCTGCTTTCGGGTTCCATCGATATTGCCGGCGCAGGCGTGGGTCCGTTAATGACGATCTGGGACCGCACACACGGCAAGCAGAACGTGAAGGGCGTGGCGTCGCTCGGCAACTTTCCGTACTACCTCGTATCGAATAATCCGAAAGTGAAGACGATCGCCGATTTCACGGAGAAGGACCGTATCGCCGTGCCGGCGGTATCCGTGTCCGTGCAATCGCGTGTGCTGCAGTACGCCGCCGCGAAACGCTGGGGCGACAAAGACTTCGACAAGCTCGACAAACTCACGCAGGCGGTCCCGCATCCGGATGCGGCTGCGGCGATCATCGCGGGCGGGACGGAAATCAGCGGGCACTTCGGGAATCCGCCGTTCCAGGAACAGGAACTTGCGGGCAATCCGAAGGCGCATATCGTGCTGAATTCCTACGATGTGCTCGGTGGTCCGGGCTCGTCCACGGTGCTGTACGCAACCGAAAAATTCCGCGATACCAACCCGAAGACGTATCGTGCGTTTATCGCGGCGCTTGCCGATGCAGCGCGTTTTGTGTCCGCCAACCCCGAAGCCGCCGCCGATATCTATATTCGTGTGAACAACGCGAAGATCGACCGGAACCTGCTGCTCGGGATCATCAAAAGTCCGCAGACGCAGTTCAAGATCACGCCGCAGAACACGCTGGGGCTTGCCCAGTTCATGCATCGCGTGGGTGCGATCAGGAACGAACCGAAGTCGTGGCAGGACTATTTTTTCAACGATCCAGCGCTGGGCGCGGGAAGCTGATCGCCTGGAAAACTGACCGGCCTGCCAGCCCCGAAACCCGCCTCGGCGGGTTTTTGTTCATCCACTGAAACCGCAAAAACGCCGCTTATGCGTCGGCGTGTTTTGAATATGCGCAATGATTGGTTCACGCGCTTCCAACGCGCCGCTAAGGTCGTGGTTTATGCCCGGACCCACAGCCATGGCCGCCAATCCTTCTGCTTTATACCCGCCGGTCACGCCCCGTCCATCGGCGGCGACGAGCGGCAAGTTGCTCACCGTCGATAACGTCAGCCTCGAGTACCGCACGCGCGAGCGCATCGTTCGCGCCACGCACCAGGTGAGCTTCGATGTCTACGGCGGCGATCGTTTCGTGCTGCTCGGCCCGTCCGGTTGCGGCAAATCCACGTTGCTCAAGGCGGTGGCGGGGTTTATCGAGCCTACGGCAGGCACGATTCAAATCGATGGCACTCCGGTCAATGGTCCGGGCGCGGATCGCATTGTCGTGTTCCAGGAATTCGACCAGTTGCCGCCGTGGAAAACCGTGCTGCAAAACGTGGCGTTTCCGCTGCGCGTGGCGAAAAAAATCAGCCGCGCCGAGGCTCGCGATCGCGCGCTCCATTTTCTCGACAAGGTCGGCCTCGCCGCTTTCGCCGATGCCTATCCGCACACGCTCTCGGGCGGCATGAAGCAGCGTGTCGCCATCGCCCGCGCACTCGCAATGCAACCTCGTGTCTTGCTGATGGACGAACCCTTCGCGGCACTCGACGCCCTCACTCGCCGCAAGATGCAGGAAGAGCTGCTGCGCCTGTGGGAGGAAGCGAGTTTCACGCTTCTGTTCGTCACGCATTCGATCGAGGAAGCGCTGATCGTCGGTAACCGGATCCTGTTGCTGACGCCGCATCCCGGACGCGTTCGCGCGGAACTGAACAGTCACCAGTTCACGAAGGACAGTTCGGGGCGCAACGACTTCCAGCAAAGCGTGGCGCGGATTCATCGATTGCTGTTTGAAGAAACGGAGGCGGTTCAATGAGTACCGTGGATCACATCGCGGCGCGTTTGACGCCGCCAGTGCGCGAAGAATACGAGCGCAATCCCGAACCTCTGACCGATGTCGCCGTCGAAGCGCCGTTGCCGTTCGGCAAGCGGCTCGCAAATCAGACGTGGCTGAGGAAGACGTTGATCGCGCTGGTGCTGATCGGCATTTGGCAAGTGGCGGCGCATGCGGTCGGCAATGATCTGTTGCTTCCCACTTTCACCGATACCCTCACGGCCTTCGTGCAAGGCATCTGGTCCGGCGAGCTGATTGCGAAAACCGCGATCTCCCTGTCCGTGCTGTTGCGTGGTTATCTGCTCGGCGTCGTGCTGGCGTTCGTGCTGACTTCGCTGGCTGTATCGACACGATTTGGACGCGATCTGCTGTCCATGCTGACCGCGATGTTCAACCCTTTGCCTTCTATCGCCTTGTTGCCGCTTGCGCTGTTGTGGTTCGGTCTGGGAACCGGAAGCCTGCTGTTCGTGCTCGTGCATTCGGTGCTTTGGCCGCTGGCGTTGAACACGTACTCGGGTTTTCAATCCGTGCCGGAAACGCTGCGCATGACGGGTCGCAATTACGGGCTTAAAGGGCTTCGGCATGTGCTGCTGATCCTCGTTCCCGCCGCGTTGCCATCGATTCTTGCGGGCCTTCGGGTTGGCTGGGCATTCGCGTGGCGCACGCTGATAGCGGCCGAGCTCGTGTTCGGCGCGAGTTCAGGCAACGGCGGTCTGGGCTGGTACATCTTCCAGAATCGCAACGAGCTCTACACGGACCGCGTGTTCGCGGGGCTCGCGGCGGTGATCGTGATTGGTCTGGTCGTGGAACATCTTGTCTTCGATACCTTCGAGCGCCTGACCGTGCGCCGCTGGGGCGTGCAGCGGTAAGTGTCCTCTCTGTCCGAATGCAAAAGCCCACAAGGTATCGCCTTGCGGGCTTTTTTAATCACGCTTGCATCAGAACACGTTCACGGGAACGTTCACCATCAAGCGATACACGTCGCTGGTGGAATCCGAATAATATTTCCCGCCGTGGTGATGCATGTAATAGAACTTGGCGCTTGCGCCTTTGAGCTTCCCGGAGCCGATGGTGTACGACGGAATTACGCCGAATTCGTAATGCGTCCCGTGAACCGGCTGGCCGTTTTTCCAGTACAGATCGTGAAGCGAACTGGCGGGATCGGCATAGCGATTTGCCATGGTCGATGCATCCGCGCCCCAGCCATAAGCGCCCCACGTTGTCACCTTCGCGCCCGGCAAACCGTACCCGGCGAGATTTAGCGTATAGCCGAGCTGGAGCGATTTTTCGTGCGGCGCGTTGTAGTCCACATCGAGCGAGTTCGCCAGATAGTCGCCTGCCGACTGGCCGACATAATCGAAGAACTGGTTGCTGGCAATCTGCTGGAAACCCACGGAGATCGTGTGCGCATTGTGCGTACCCGATAACAACAAGCTATACGCATGGTTATTAACGGGACCATTCCTGCTCTGTCCAACGTCATGCGTGTAGTAATAAGTCAGGTTGCCGGTCCAGCGAATCTGGGATGGATCGCCAATACTGCGGGTCATCGTCAAATAATACTGGTCCCAGACATTTTCAGCGCGGCTCGCATATAACGATGCGGCAATATCGTCGTTTGGTGCGTACTCGCCGCCGGCAAAAGTAAATCGGCTGAAGCGCGTTCCGCCATATTCCGTCTTCAGCGTCGTCACGCTCGTCTGACCGCGCGCCAACACGCCGTCCACGCTACCGGCTTTCAACATCACGTTTTTTATCTCTTCGCTGGCGAGCGAAAAACCACGATAGGTGGGCGGCAAAGCACGGTTATCGTGAGGAACGAGAAAAGGGTCGTCGAACAATTGCAAACCGTATTTGACTACCGTATTCGATACCCGCGCCTTCACGTCCCACACTCCCGGGTACGTCCACGCCAGCTGGTTCTGTCCGCTCTGGCCATCATGATTCAAGTGAACCCGGTTTCCCGCGCCTTGTCCGCCATTCAGCTTCAGGTCGCTGAATAGCGATGCATCCAAACCCACGCCAAATAATCCGCGCGTATACCCCGATTCAAATACCGCCTGATTACCAATCACCCACGCGTCTTTCCGCTTGATCCCTTCTGATTCCAGCCGTTCCGTGTAACTGCGAAATAGCAGCTTGAAATGTGAATCTTCTATAAACCCTTGCGACTTCGACTGATTGCTAATCGGTGCATCGGCTTCTGAATTCGGCGGAGAACTGGGCGGCGCCTCAGTATGACGGGTTGAAATATCGTCATCGTCGGCAAATGCGGCCATGGACGGGCTCATCAGGCCGCTCACAACAATTAAAGATAGCGCTAGCGATTGTTTCTGTTTTTTCATTATATTTGTCTCTGACCTGTTATAGATTGTGATTAAAGGCCGATGACTGTCTCAATAAAACCGGCGCGAGTTTATAAACGCGCCATTTAAGGAGCGAGGCATCGGATGGTTACTACGGGGAACTACAGGGTTATCAAAAACAACGCTTCAATCCACCATGACGAATGGTGAATTGAACGATGGGCGATTGAAGGAATAAGGCGCAAATCAGGCAAGCAGACAGGCGGCGGCAACTCCATGTTCAAGCGTTCGCAACGCGGGGACTTCCTGCGAGCAGCGCGGTTGTGCAATCGGGCATCGAGTATGAAACACGCACCCGCTCGGCGGATTGATCGGGCTCGGGATATCGCTCGAAAGAATCTGCACGACCTTCGTCCGTTCGATGGCCGGATTCGGCACCGGCACCGCAGAAAGCAACGCGCGCGTGTACGGATGGCGCGGCTGCGCGTAAAGCGAATGTTTATCGGCGAGCTCCATCACGTGGCCGAGATACATCACCATCACGCGATCCGAGATGTGCTTGACCACGGCCAGATCGTGCGCGATGAAAATCAGGGCGAGTTTCATTTCCTGTTGCAACGACTTGAGCAGGTTCACGATCTGCGCCTGGATGGACACGTCGAGCGCGGACACGGGTTCGTCGCAGACAATCAGCTTCGGCTCCACGATCAACGCGCGCGCAATGCCGATCCGCTGGCACTGTCCGCCGGAAAACTCGTGCGCGTAACGGTTGATCATCTGCTCGCGCAAGCCGACCTTCGCCATCATCGCGCGCACGCGCTGGTTCATCTCGTCCTTCGACATTCCCGGCCGATGTTCGCGCAGCGGTTCCGCGATGATCTGCCCGACCGTCATGCGCGGATCGAGAGAAGCCAGCGGGTCCTGGAAAATCATCTGGATGTCGGCGCGCACGTCGTGCCATTGTTTGACCGTCGCACCGCTCAGGTCCTTTCCCATCCACACGATCTTGCCGTGCGTCGCGGGAATCAGGTTGAGGATCGCGCGCGATAACGTCGATTTACCGCAGCCCGATTCACCGACGACACCCAGCGTTTCGCCCGCCTTCAAGTCGAAACTGACGCCATCGACTGCCTTCAAAGTGCGCCTCGGCGCCCACGGCAACTTGCTCTTCGCCTTGACGCTGAAGTGGACCTGAACGTCGCGTACGGACAGAATGGTTTGCTCAGGCATGGGCGACCTCGTGCAGCGACTTCATTTGCTCGACCGGCCGGTAACACGCGCGCAGCCAGGTTGGATCGCCGGCGAAAGCTTCCAGCGGCGGCATTGATTCGGCGCACTGCTGGCTGGCATCGATACACCGCTCCTGGAACGGGCAACCAGACGGCGGATGCGCCATGTTCGGCGGATTGCCGGGAATGCCGACAAGCGGTGCGTCGCTTTGATCGAGACGCGGCAGCGCGCGCAGCAAGCCGATTGTGTAGGGATGCGAAGGACGTGCGAACAGATCGTCCGCATTGCAATGCTCCATCACGCGGCCGCCGTACATGACCATGACCTTCTCGCAAAGGCCCGCGACCACGCCGAGATCGTGCGTGATCAGCACGATCGCCGTGCCGAAGTCATGCTGAAGGTTGCGCAGAAGCTGAAGGATTTGCGCCTGGACGGTGACGTCGAGCGCGGTCGTGGGTTCATCGGCGAATAGAACTTGCGGCTCGCACAACAGCGCCATTGCGATCATCACACGCTGGCGCATGCCGCCGGAAAGCTCGTGCGGATATTGATCGATACGATGCGCCGCTTCCGGAATGCGCACGGCTTCGAGCATCTCGATAGCGCGTTTTTTCGCAGCGCGCCGCGTCATGTTCTTGTGCAGTTCGAGCACTTCCGTCATCTGGCGTTCGATCGTCAGATACGGATTCAGCGACGTCATCGGGTCCTGGAATATCATCGACAAGCGATTGCCGCGAATGCGGTTGAGCTTCTTCGACGGCATGGTCAAGAGGTCTTCGCCCTGGTAGATCGCGTTGCCTTTTACGCGTCCGTTGCGCGCGAGCAGACCAAGCATGGCGAGTACGCTCTGGCTTTTTCCCGAACCCGATTCGCCTACGATGCCGAGCGTGCTGCCCTCTTCCAGATCGAAACTCACGCCGTTCACCGCGCGAACCACGGCGTCGGGTGTATCGAAGGCGACTTCGAGATTATTTACCTTGAGCAATGACATGATGCTTACCGATCCTTCGGGTCGAGCGCGTCACGCAGACCGTCGCCGACAAAGTTGATGCAATACAGCGTCACCGACAACAGCGCCGCCGGGAACAGGAGAATCCACGGCGACGTTTCCATCACGCCCACGCCGTCCTGAATCAGCACGCCCCAGCTTGTCATGGGTTCCTGCACGCCGAGCCCGAGAAACGATAGTACGGACTCCGTGAGAATCACGCCTGGGACGGTGACGGTTGTATAGATTGCGACGATGCCGAGCAGGTTCGGCACGATATGCCGCAAGATGATGCCGCTCGTCGACACACCAATCGCGCGCGCCGCCTCGACGTATTCCTTCGACCGGATCGCAAGCGTCTGTCCGCGCACCACGCGCGCCATGTCCATCCACGAGAACACGGTGATGGTCAGCACCACGAGGTAAAACTCGCGGCCGAGCAGCGTCACCATCAGGATCGCGATCAGCAGGTAGGGAATGGCATACATCATGTCCACGATGCGCATCATCGCGTTGTCCACGCGGCCGCCCACGAAGCCGGCGATCGCGCCCCACACAATGCCGAGCGTGACCGAAGTCAGCGTTGCCAGCGCGCCGATCATCAGCGACACACGTCCGCCGACGAGGCATCGCACCAGCAGGTCGCGGCCGGTTTCGTCGGTGCCGAACAAGTGCCAGTTGGCAAACGTTGGCGTGGAACTCATCATGTTCCAGTCGGTGGAATCGAAGGCGTTGGGCAAAACCATCGGCCCAATGATGCACGCCAGCGTGATCAGTAGAAGAATAACGAGGCTCGCGACCGCCGCCTTGTTGCGCGCAAAACGCAAGCGCGCGTCCTGCCACGGGCTGCGCCCTTCAACCGGCACGGCCAGCACGCTTTCGAGCGCGGGGACGAGCGTTCCTTGTTTCATTGCAGACCTCATGCGCATTGATTCCCGTTGACTCATCGATCAGTAACGGATTTTCGGATCGAGCCACGCATACGCGAGATCGACCAGCAGATTGAGCAGGACCGCGACCACGGTCACGAGCACCACGAGCCCGAGCACCAGCGTGTAATCGCGGTTCGCAGCGCCATTCACGATCAGCTTGCCGATACCCGGCAGCGAGAACACGGACTCCGTGACAACCGCTGCGGTTATCGAACCGATGGCAAGCGGTCCGATCACGGACACCACCGGAATCATGGTAGGACGCAACGCGTGACGCAGCACGACGGTCCACTGCGACAGACCTTTCGCGTAAGCGGTGCGAATGTAGTTGGTGTTCATCACTTCGATCAGGCTGCCGCGCGTCACGCGCCCGACGGTCGCCACGTTGATGATGGTAAGCAGTGCAATGGGAAGCACCATGTAGCGCACATGGAAGCCGTTCCAGCCGCCGGCCGGAAGCCACTTGAGAAGGATCGCGAACACGAGAATGAGTACCGGCCCGATCACGAACGATGGAAACGCGCTGCCCGCATTCCCCACGATCATCAGCAGGTAATCCGCCGGACTATTCCGGTAGAGCGCCGCGAAGATGCCGAGTATCACGCCGAGCACGATCGCAAGCACCATCGACACACCGCCGATGGTCAAGGACACCGGCAACGCGCGCAGTACGAGGTCGTTCACGCTCCAGTCGGCGTATCTGAACGACGCACCCAGGTCGCCATGCAGGAGGCTGTTGAGATACAGCACGTACTGCTTCCACAGCGGCTCGCCGAGATGGTATTTAGCCTGCAAGTTCGCAAGCACTTCGGCCGAGACCTTGCGCTCGCCGTCGAACGGACCGCCAGGCGTTGCGTGCAGCAGCAGATAACAGACCGTGACCACGATCAGCAGCGTCGGCACGGTCAGCAGTACACGCCTCAACGTATAAGACCACATGGAACTTCTCTCCTGGCGGCGTCGCGATCAGTGTGCATCGCGGTTGCCGCCTCATGGGTGTTGCAGGAACGGAAGCGAGCGCGGGAGCAAGCGCAAGAAGCGCAAGCCTCGCTCAGTGCTTCACGATATACAGATCCTTGCTGCGGTAACGGTCCATCGGGTTCTTCAGCGAATACCCGCCCACGTAGTTCTTCACGAGCCGCGCGATGGTGTATTGCAGGAGCGGCAGCATCGGATAATCGTCCATGACGAGCTTCGCGGCTTGCGTCTGCAATTGCGTGCGCCTCGCCTGGTCGGTGGTGGAATTCGCTTCCGTCACGAGCGCATCGGCCTTCGCATTGCAGTTGAAGTTGTCGTTCTGCTCCGAGCCGCACGAGACGAGACCGAGGAACGTGGTCGCGTCGTTGTAGTCGGCGACCCAGCCGTTGCGCGCGATCTGGTATTCGCCGGAATGACGTTTCTTGGTCAGCACCTTGAATTCCATGGTGTCGATCTGCGTGTCCAGGCCCAGCTTCGTTTTCCATTCCGATGCCGCGAAGATGGCCATCTTCTTGTGGTAATCGCTCGAGTTCATGGCGAAGTGAATTGTCGTGCCCGGCTTTACGCCCGCTTGCGCAAGCAGCTTCTTCGCTTCTTCAACGCGCTTGGGCATTGGCCATGTCGACCAGTCGTATGCGGTGACATCGGCGCCCTTCACGCCTTTCACGATCACGCCATACGCTGGAATCTGGCCATCGGCGGTGACGCGTTGCGCGAGGATGTCGCGATCGATCACCATGGACAACGCCTGGCGCACGCGTACGTCCTTGAGCAACGGGTCCTTGTTGTTGAACGAGTAATAGCGCAGGCCGAGCATGGGCGAAAGCTTGATGTCGTTCGGGAAATCCTGTTTGTATTTCGCGTAGGTTCCGGACGGCAACTGATAGACAAAGTCGTTGTCGCCAGATTGAAACAACTTGATGTCCGTGGTTTCGCTTTCCACAGGAAGATAAGTGACCTGCGTCAATTGCACGTGCGCTGCGTCCCAGTAGTTGGGGTTGCGCGCGAGCACGAGCTTGTTGTTGACTTGCCAGTCCTTGAGCGTGAACGCGCCGTTGCCGACCAGCTTGCCGGGCTTCGTCCAGTCCTTGCCGAATTTATCGACGGCGGCTTTATTCACTGGCCCCAGATTCGTATTCGACATCAGTTCGGGAATGAACGACACGGGACCCGGCGTCCTGACTTCAACGGTGTAAGCGTCAATGGCGCGAACGCCGAGCGAATCCAGCGGCTTCTTGCCCGCGATGATCTCGGCGCCGTTGAGCAGGAAAATGCCGAACGTCGTTGCATAAGGGGACGCGATTTTCGGGTCGACAAGACGTTGGCACCCATAGACGAAGTCATTGGCGACCACCGGCTCGCCATTGGACCACTTGGCGTTCTTTCGCAGATGGAAGATCCATGTAGTGGCATCTTTCTGTTCCCATTTTTCCGCCACGCCCGGGACGACCTCGCCGTCGGCGTTGGTCGCGGTCAGGCCTTCAAAAAGGTCCCGGGTCACGTTGTTCGAGGGCACGCTTTCGGCCAGGTTCGGATCGAGCGTCTCGACCTCGGACGCGTTGTTGCGGATCAGTTCCTGTTTCGCTGCAAGTTGAACGCCGGCCGGGACGTTTGCCGCATTCGCGACAGGAATCGCAGTGGCCGCAACGATCACGCTCGCGGCCAATGCCGGCAGCCATTTACCGCTTTTGCCGGATAGACGGCGATCGACAGCATCGCCCGGACGAAAAAAAGCGTCAACGCGTGCGCTACCGGCGACGAGTCGTGCAAACAACATCATGGGAATCCTTTTTATTTATCTGTACAACGGCGCAACGGGTCAAACACGCACCGGCCGAAACCAGCCTTTTACCTTATTTAGCGGGGCGTTCTGTGCAGAAATGTGTCAGCGTCTGCTGCGTGAACAGGATCGGCGTTCCGGCCTGCTGTGTGTGTTTCCATTTCGCAGAAGCTCATTTGCTTATCTTTCAAACTGCTTTACGAAAGATTCAAACCGACAACACATTCGAATTCGCCGGGAGTATTTCAGAGCAATAAAGTGGATTCCACTCACATGTACTTATAGGCCATGCGTTTTGTGTATGGATTCCGGCCTGCCGTGCATGAGTTTTATGTTTTCGCACGAGCGTTTTTCTTCAATCGGCAAGCATGGGCGGATCGCGCTACCATCGGCGTCCTCACGGTTCACAGCAGGCTCGCTACGATGATTCGTTTTCGCCAGATAGAAGCATTTCGTTCCTTAATCATGACCGGCACCAGCGTGGGCGCCGCGCGCGCACTGCACGTCACGCAGCCCGCCATCAGCCGGCTGATAGCAGATTTAGAGGCTGACCTCGGTTTCAGCCTGTTCAGCCGCACAGGCGGACGCCTTAATCCGACCAACGCAGGATTGCGGTTTTTCAAGTCGGTCGAAGAGAATTTCCTTGGGCTGGATCGCCTGAAACAAGTCGCCGAACTAATCCGCGATGAAGCATCGGAAGGCCTGACCGTCGCATGCTTGCCCGTGCTTGCAAGCACCTTGTTGCCGCCCATCCTCGCGGATTTCGTCGAGCGCCATCCGGGCGTGCCAATCCGCGTCGATTCGGTCAAGGTGCCGGAAGTGCTCACCATCCTGCAGAACCACAAGGCCGACGTAGCGATCAGCCAGGCTTTCGCGCCGGTTGCGGGCATTGAAGTGGAAAAATTGCTGAGCGCGCGCGGACAGTGTGCAATGCCGGCATCGCATCGGCTGGCCAAGAAAAAAGTCGTGCGTACGGCGGATCTGCGCGGCGAACGCATCATTGGATGGCTGCCCAACTCGCGCCAGCCGTATGCCGCCGAGCAATCGTTGTTTGCGGCCGGCGAGGACCGCGCGAACTACACCGTGATGACCGACACCGCTCATACGCGATACGCCATGGTCGCGGGCGGTCTGGGCGTTTCGATCGTGGAACCGTTCGCCGCGAAAGTGTGGCGCATGCATGGCGTGATCGTGCGGCCGTTCGAAGCCGCCATTGAATACGAATACGTGCTGTCATATCCAAGCAGCGGCATTCGCTCGGATCTGGTCGCGTCGTTCCGTGAGTCGGTGCTGCGCGTGGTGGCCACGTATTCCCTCGACGAAGCCCCGGTCCTCGCCGACGCATAAAAACACCGGATTTGCCAGCCTTTCGAAAGAATTCCGCCTCGTGGTATAAGCCCGGATGCGCATCTCAAAAAAGCGGTCGCCGGGAAATGACGAATACCCAATCAAGAGGAGGAGAAAGATGGCAATGAAGATGACCATGAATTCACTGCATCGCACGCGTTCGTTCGCGCTCGGAAGCGTCGCGGCGGCGGTGTTCGCGGTATCGGTGGGATTTGTCGAAAGCACGCCGGCTTACGCGAAGGTTGCACAGCAGCCGGTCGTATTGACGGCGTCGGCGGTTGCAGTCGCGGATAAATTCGCCGCCGACGCCGCCGAGCAAATATTCAAGCAAGGCGGCAACGCGGTCGATGCCGCCGTTGCCGTCGCGTTCACGCTCGCCGTGACGTACCCGGAAGCAGGCAACCTGGGCGGCGGCGGTTTCATGACGCTGTATGTGGATCATCGTCCGTACTTCCTCGACTATCGTGAGCGCGCGCCGATCGCGGCCACGAAGAATATGTATCTCGACGACAAAGGCGAAGTCATCAAGGGCATGAGCCTTTACGGACATCGCGCGGTTGGCGTGCCGGGAACGGTCTCGGGCATGTGGGAAGCGCAAAAGCGCTTTGGCAAACTGAAGTGGAAACAAGTGCTCGCGCCTGCCATTAAATATGCGCAGGAAGGCTTCGAAGTCAGCGACCAGTTGCAGGAACGCAAGGACGCGGCATCGAAGGAATTTGCGGGCAAGACCAACTTCGATAGTTACTTCGGAAACCTGAATAAAGGCGTGAACTTCAAGCAGCCGGAATTGGCGACTACCTTGCAGCGCATTGCAGACAAGGGCGCGAAAGGCTTTTATGAAGGTCAGACTGCAAGCCTGATCGCCGACTCCATGCGCGGTCACGGCCTCATCACCGAACAGGACCTGAAGGAATACAAGGCGGTCTGGCGCACGCCGGTTCTTGCAAGCTGGAACGGCTACCGGATCATCACCGCGCCGCCTCCGAGTTCGGGTGGTATCGGTCTGGTCCAGTTGCTGAAAATGAAGGCCGATCTCAAAGACAAATACGCAAACGTTCCGCTCAATTCGGCGCAATACATTCACCTGACTGCCGAGATCGAAAAACGCGTCTTTGCCGATCGTGCGCAATATCTCGGTGATCCCGATTTCTACAAGGTGCCGATTGCGCAGCTCATCAACGATGACTACATCCTGAAGCGCGCATCCGAAGTGAATCCGGACACGCCGTCGGACACGAAGAGCGTCGTTCCTGGCCTCGGCACCACGATGCCCGAGAAGGCCGAAACAACGCACTTCTCGGTGGTGGACAAGTGGGGCAACGCGGTGTCGAACACGTACACCATCAACGGTTATTTCGGCGCGGGCGTGGTTGCCGACGGCACGGGCGTGGTGCTGAACGACGAGATGGACGACTTCTCGTCGAAACCGGGCGTGGCGAACATGTTCGGCGTGGTCGGCAGCGACGCCAACGCGATCGAACCGCGCAAGCGTCCGCTCTCCTCCATGTCGCCGACCATCCTGACGAAGGACGACCAGGTTGCAATGGTGATCGGCACGCCGGGCGGTTCGCGCATCTTCACGTCGATCTTCCAGGTGATCAGCAACGTCTACGACTTCTCCATGCCGCTGCCCGATGCCGTTGCCGCGATGCGCTGGCACCACCAGTTGCTGCCGCCGAACACCATTTTCTGGGAGCCCTACAAGCCTATCGACGGCGATCTGGCGAAGGAACTCGAAGCGAAGGGTTATACGCTTCAGAAGCAGGGTTTCAACGGCGATATTCAGGCCATCAAGATCAACGACAAAACGCCTGAACCCGTCGCCGATCCTCGCGGCCGCGGCGTGACGCGCGTGATTCAGTAAGCGTTGTAAGAAGTTTCATCGAAGTTCAAAGGCCAGGTCTTCCGACCTGGCCTTTTGCGTTCTTCCTCCGCACGATAAAACCCGCCGGGAAGTCCCTGAATTCACGCTTATAAGGATCGCGGCATGACTGGAATCCCATTTTTGAGATTGGATGCGGCGTGATGTTCGCCTAGTCTCTGTCCTGGCCCAGTCCAGCGCACCGCATCTGGCCACCACTAAAAAATACGACTTTTCGAGACGACCCTGAAGACGGCTCACCGGCTTGTTCCCGGCCCGTTTCAGCATGCTGATAAAGGAGAACAGCTCATGATGGAACCCCACGCCCAGCCGCTTCGCGGCATCGATATACAAAAGGACGAATCCGCGTCCACCCAGGGCAAAACTCAAGGCGGCGCGATCGACCGCTATTTCCAGATCAGCGCACGCGGCAGCACTCAGCGGCGCGAGGTGATCGCCGGCATCACCACGTTTCTCGCGATGGTTTACTCCGTATTCGTGGTCCCCGCGATGCTCGGGAAAGCCGGATTCGATACCCGCGCCGTGTTCGTCGCGGTCTGCCTGACGACCGCATTTGGCTCGTTGCTGATGGGCGTCTGGGCGAGATTGCCCATTGCGATTGGCTGCGCGATCTCGCTGACCGCCTTCACCGCATTCGGGCTCGTGCTCGGCAAAGGGCTTTCGCCATCCGTGGCGCTTGGCGCCGTGTTTCTGATGGGCGTCACTTTCACGGCGATCTCCGTGACCGGCGTGCGCTCGTGGATTCTGCGCAATCTGCCGGCAGGTGTCGCGCACGGGACAGGAATCGGGATTGGCTTGTTTTTGCTGCTGATTGCGTCGAACGACGTTGGCCTGATCGTGAAGAACCCGGGCGCGGGAATGCCCGTATCGCTCGGCCATATCACCGCGTTTCCGGTGCTGATGTCCATCTTCGGGCTGGCCGCAATTCTCGGGCTGGAACGGCGTCGCGTGCCGGGCGGTATTTTGATCGTGGTGATCGGGTTGTCCGCGTTGGGTCTCGCCTTCGATCCCGCCGTTCATTACACGGGCGTCTTTGCGTTGCCGTCGCTGAGCGCGCCGGGGCACGCTTCGTTGATTGGCGCGATGGATATTCGCGGCGCGTTGTCACTGGCCGTGCTGCCTAGCGTGCTTGCACTCGTGATGACGGCGGTATTCGATGCCACCGGCACCATTCGCGCGGTTGCGGGTCAGGCGGGTCAAATCGATGAAAACGGCCGCATTGTGAACGGCGGACGCGCGTTGACAGCGGATTCGGTCAGCTCGATCGTGGCCGCGTGCCTGGGCGGTGCGCCGGCAGCGGCTTACATTGAATCGACGGTGGGCGTTGCCGCGGGAGCAAAGTCGGGCCTGGCAGCCGCGACCGTGGGCGCGCTGTTCCTTGCGGTGATGTTCTTCTCGCCAATCGCGGGCCTCGTGCCTTCGTACGCAACCGCGCCGGCGTTGATGTACGTAGGTTTGCTGATGCTTTCGAGCGTGAGCAAACTCCACATGGACGACCTCGTCGACGCCATGTCAGGCCTGGTTTGCGCGGTGTTTATTGTACTGTCGGCGAATATTGTCACCGGCATCATGCTCGGCTTCTGCACGCTCGTGGTCGGGCGTGTTATTGCGGGCGAACACCGGAAGCTGAATGTAGGTACGGTCGTGATTGCAGCTGTTCTCGCCGCGTTTTATCTCGGCGGCTGGGCAATCTGAAGCTCGGCTAATCTGGCTGCGAATCGGCGTGCGAGAGCGAAAGCTGCTCAATCGACGCGCCGATCCAACCAAACAATCCAGCCAGGCCGATTTACTTTCGGCGATATGCTTCTGCCATCACAGCGCAATTTTGCAGATGCAAGTTTAAAGCACGGATCGATTCGCGACGAATGACGGCTTTCGCCTTGCGGAACCATGAACCAAACGAAACGACAGCAGAACCTTGAGCGGCGGTTTTCATAAAGCACCTCAGCGTAGTTAGGGTAATTACCCTTAGGGAATACCCTTAATTATACGCATTTGGTGCTGCATTGCAAAAATGTTTGAGAAAAAGCACGTGAGGGTCGTGTCGATGCAACGCTTCGATCACGACCCGAGCCTCTCTCACGGCACGATCGAGAGAAACAGGAACGTCGCGAAGATCACCAGGTGGACCACGCCCTGCAACACCGTAGAGCGGCCGGTGCCCAGCGTCAGAACGCTTACCAGCAAGGTCAGCGCAAGCAACACAATCTCTTTAGGACCTAGTCCAAGCGAAATTGGCTGGCTGATGGCAATCGAGACGATTGCAACCGTCGGGATCGTCAAGCCGATACTCGCCAACGCTGATCCCAGCGCAAGATTCAAACTCGTTTGAAGCCGGTTCAGGCGCGCGGCACGAAACGCGGCCACACCTTCGGGCAACAGGACAAGCGCCGCAATCACAACGCCCACTACCGCCTCCGGCGCGCCGGCGCTTGCAACGCCTGCCTCGACCGTCGGAGAAAGGACCTTGGCAAGACCGACCACCGCCACCAGCGAAAGCAGCAGAAATCCACCCGATGCCAGCGCGTAGCCATTTGTCGGCAGCGGCGCGTGGACGTCGTCGGGGCGATTTGGATCGAGCGCGGGAACCGGCGGCAGGAAATAGTCGCGATGCCGCACGGTCTGGATAAACACAAAAACGATGTACAGCACGAGCGACGTAACCCCGACAAACACGAGTTGCGACGTCGACAATCCCGGCCCGATGACCGTGCTCGTGAAATTCGGCAGCACCATGGTCAAGACCGACAACGCGCAAAGAATGGCGAGCGCCGCGCTCGCGCCGCTTAGCTGGAAGTTCTGTTCATGATGGCGCATGCCGCCGATCAGCAAGCAGATGCCGACAATTCCGTTGCAGCAGATCATGGCTGCCGCGAACACGGTATCGCGGGCAAGCGCCGCTTTTTCCGGACCGCCCGTGAGCATCACGGAGACGATCAGCGCCACTTCAATAACCGTCACCGCGATTGCCAGAACCAACGTCCCGAACGGTTCGCCCACCCGATGCGCCACCACTTCCGCGTGATGCACGGCGGCGAAAACGGCCGCCGCGAGCGCAATGGCGGCCAAGCCGAAGATCCATCCATTGGGAATGGCGATCGTCAATCCCAGGATGACAAGTGCGGCAAATGGCGCGATGCCCGTCCAGTCCAGCTTGAATTTCATCGATGCTCCAGGGCGGTAATGCAGGTAGATGAATGGCAAAAGCCGGCCGGCGAGTCTTGTACGTAATGCGTTGGACGATCACGTCACCAGGCCGGGCTTGATTGCCGGAAGAGCCTTCAGACTACAGATTCCTCATCAAAATAATCGGAATAAACACTTGCGGGAAAAATGCTCAGGTGCGTGAGCGGGAACGTGGGCGCTGCTGCTCGCGAAACGCCGGACAACCACAAACCGTTATGCGTCATCAGGTTGCCGAGTGCATGCGCATGTTGTCCACACGGCTGTCCACAAAATCTGTGGACAACTCTGCGTGTTTCCTTCTCTCAGCGAGAAGCGCGAACTGTCATTTTTGATGGTCAAGCGTCGAAGCGGTATCGGCTGAATCGATAACGATAAAAAAGCGCGACCAGTTCATGAGTCGCGCTTCTTGTCAGTCCCAGTTTAAACGAACTTATTCGATGAATTCCGAATTCAGCGTGATCTTCGCGTTGCCAGCGAAAAGTTTCGATACCGGGCAACCTTCCTTGGCAGCGTTCGCGAGCTTTTCGAAGGTGGCTTTGTCGGCGCCGGGAACCTTGGCCTTGACGTCGAGATGGCACGCCGTGATCGAGAAACCTTCGCCGTCTTTGTCGAGCGTCACGGTAGACTTCGTTTCGATGCTTTCTGCCGTGAGGCCGGCCTGCGTGAGCTGCAGGGACAAGGCCATCGTGAAACAGCCCGAATGCGCCGCGCCGATCAGTTCTTCGGGGTTCGTGCCCGGGCCGCCTTCGAAGCGTGCGGCAAAGCCATAGGGCGCGTCTTTCAGTACACCGGTTTGCGTCGAAATGTAGCCTTTACCGTCCTTGATGCCGCCACTCCATTTTGCCGATGCTGTCTTTTGCACGAGTGTTCTCCAGTAAGTCAGGGTGGATCGCCGCGCAGTACCGCCGCAGCAAGGATTCGACCGCAAAGCCGCGTTTGAACGAGGCCGGCTTGGCGTGCCATCGGATTGAGACAAGCACACAGGATGCCCGAAACCTCACCGGGCAGGTTGGCTGATATTCGAGCAGCACGTCATGTCAGGCGAATGAACGGACCTGCAATCCGCCGACGCGCACGGCGCAAGCGGGCTCTCGCGGCATCTGAGACAAAGCCGAATGCGCGGTAAAATTTCGCACGAATTTTCATCGAGTCTTATATGACAAGCCCCACGCTATACCTCGACGTATGGTCTGACTATGTGTGCCCCTTCTGCTATCTGGAATTGCCGGTCATCGACCAGTTCCAGAACGCTTATGGCGATGCCGTCGAAGTCCGCTGGCATGCGTTCGAGTTGCGCCCGGAACCCACGCCGCCGCTCGATCCCGATAGCGATCTTCTGCATCAGAGTTGGGAAACCTCGGTCTACCCGATGGCAACCGATCGTGGTCTTTTGATGCGCCTTCCGCCGGTTCAGCCGCGCAGCCGCAAGGCATTCGAGACCGCGTTTTCCGCACGCGAGTCGGGGCGCTTCGACGTCGTGCATCGCGCGATCTTCAAGGCGTTTTTCGAGGATGGCATCGATATTGGCGACACCGATGCGCTTCTAGACATCGCGGCGACTTGTGGAATCGATCCGGAATCGCTGGAAGAAGTGCTTCTCGGCGACGAACTCACGGACGCGGTGATCGAGGACGAAGAATTCGCGAAGAAGCTCGGCGTGACGGGCGTGCCGTTCGTGGTGTTGTCGCGCGACGGCGTGGGCGACCAGGAACCGCCGCCGCCCATCGCGTTGCGCGGCGCGGCGCCGATCGAGCATTTTCAGGCAGCGGTCGATCGCCTTTTCCCCGATGGTTTTCCTCCGGGGGCAAGCGGCGGCAACTTGCCGTAACCGCAACGGCGGCTCGGGCGCGGACGGCTTAGATCTGCTCCGCCATGAACGACTTCAGCGCGATGCGCTGCGAAGGTTCGAGCGTCTCGAACTCGAGTCCATACACGGCATCCGGGCTGCGCGCATCGGCGTTATGAACGTGCCGCACGATGGCGTGGCAATCGATATCGACATCGGTATCGTCTGTATTGAAACGGAACGATAACCGCAGCCGGTCGCCGAGCTTCGCTTGCGCTTCGGGGACCGCGAGCGACATGCCGAAGGGACTGATATCGCGGATCAGGCCAAGCTGGTTGGTGGGTACATCGTTCTGCCCGGAGTCGATCGCGGAAAAATGCGCCGGCAGGCGCGTGACCATCCGCACGAATCTACGCGCCCGCAATCGACGAATCGCGCCTGGTTCCGACAAGATCAGATAGCTGAACGGCTCGCGGCAAACGGCATCGACGGTGCACGCAAACTGGAACACTGCTCGCGTACCGAGCGCGACGAGTTCGACTCGTTCTCCATGGCTCAAAGCCAGCGGCTCGTGCCCGGCCATCACAGGTTGCGTGATGAAGACGGCGCGCGTGCGTTGCGGTCCCGGCGTCGAAAACCCGATAACGCGGCTGGAATACATGGCGGAGGCCGCCGATCCGCGCAGGCCAAGCCGCGCGCCGATCTTCAATCCAATGGTTTCGAGCGTTAGAAGCTCCGCGCCCGAAGAGGACGATTCAAGCGCTGGCGCTGCACGCGTGAGAGATTGAGCTGAATCCTCGAGTCTGTGCGGCTCGAAATGTGCAAAGAGAAAAGCGCGCTCGGCGGCCCCTGCGATGATCGCGCCGGCGTTGAGGAGCAACGCGCCATCGGCCGAGACGATCGGCCAGGCAAGCGGCTCGCCGAGAGGAACGTCCGACAGTGCCAGACGGATCGCTGACGATTGATCCAACGTAATGGATTCTTCTTCGGACATGGTCGCTTGGGATCGATTGGGATCGCTTAGATCGATTAGAGGCACTCGTAAGCGCTAATCGTCTAATGTGTCCGCGGCCGCGTCAAGTGCCTCGCGCTACGCGCTTGCCTGGCCGGCGGTGACCGGGCTTGCCGATGATCGCTGCGTTCCTGGCATTATGCTTTCTATCGCGCTCAAAACGGCGGGAACATCGGGCGGCGCGAAATGGTCGCCGACCGATACCGAACGCCCCGGCGCGGCAATACCAAAATGCTCGCGCGACGTCGCGGTGAAAATCATGACCGTGGGCCGGCCGAGCGCGTGCGCCAAATGGACCAGTCCGGTATCCATGCCTACGACAATCGCCGATTCATCGATGCAATGCGCGCATTCAGTCACGCTCAGCTTGGGCAGGACAACCGCGCCCGGCACGAGCGCCGCAATCTGCTCGCCTTCCTTGCGCTCGCCTTCCGTGCCCCAAGGCAGCGCGATCCGGTAGCCGCGTGCGGTGAGCCATCGTCCGGTTTCGGCCCAGCGGTCGATCGGCCATTTTTTTTCATCGGCGGAAGTCGCGTGGAAGAGCATGGCGACGGGCGCGCCCTCAGGCAGTGCCGATGCCGTCCCCGAGGGCGGCAAACGCAAGTTGAAGTCCGGAGTTTCGTCGAAGGTATAACCCAGTGCGTCCGCAACGCTCACGCGCATGCCGCGCCAGGCGTCGGTGCGCGGGCGCGGTCCGAAGCGCGCGTTGTACGCAAACGCTGCTCCAAGCTCGCCAAGATCCTTGTTTTTGTACCCGTAACGACGGCGCCCACGTGCCAGGAAAGCGATGATCGCGCTCTTGTACACGCCGTGAATATCGAGCACGACGTCGTATTTCTCGGCCCGCAATTCGCCGATGGACGCCGCGATTTCCTTGAGATCGGCCCAGCTGCGAGCTTTCTTGAACTTGCGCAGCGGCGCGCACAGGACGCGATCCACGGCGGGATTCCAGCGGATGATATCGGCGAACGCTGCGTCGGCGGCCCAGTCGATCGTGGCCGATGGAAATGCGCGGCGAAGATCGGAGACCACAGGTTGCGTCTCTACGATATCGCCCAATGACGTCACTTTGACAATCAGGATTCGCTTCATGGGAATGCGTGGGGACCTTTTATTCGTCCGGCGAGCGAGTCCATGTACGGTATGCACGCACGGACGAGGCTGCCGGAAGCTGACTCGCCTGACCGGCGCGCTTTCTGCGGAAAACTCAGCGGATTAAAGGCGGCCCGGCGGCGATCTGTTATGAACGACAAGATTGTACAAACTGTCGCATGGACGCGCTGAATGCGCGCGAACGCAACCGCTGTAACACGGTTGGGCAGAATTATCCGTCGAAATAGCGGTTTTCTCTACCCGCTTTTCACAGAAGCGTCATGACCCTCACAACGACTGGGCGCCAAAGGTATCGCATTGCCCGAGATCGCCCGTCGCGAGCCCTCTGTTCAGCCAGCGCTGACGCTGCGCGCTCGTGCCATGCGTGAACGCTTCCGGGACCACGCGCCCCTGCGTTTCCTTTTGCAATCGGTCATCGCCGATAGCGCCCGCAGCATTCAGCCCTTGCTGGAAATCGCCGGGCTCGATCAGCTTCGCGTTGTTCTTCTGCGCCACGTTTGCCCAGACGCCGGCGAAGCAATCGGCCTGCAACTCGACGCGCACCGACAACTGATTTGCCTGCGCCGGCGACATACGACGGCGGGCGTTATCGACTTTTGTCATGATGCCGAGCACGTTCTGAACGTGATGCCCGACCTCGTGGGCAATCACATACGCTTGCGCAAAGTCGCCGCTTGCGCCGAAACGGTCGCGCAACTCCTTGTAAAACGATAAATCGATATACACGCTGCGATCGTTCGGGCAATAGAACGGTCCCATGGCGGATTGGCCGGTGCCGCACGCGGTCGCCGTGCCGCCGCTGAACAGCACGAGCTTGGGCGCCGGATAATCCTGATTGAATTGCGTGCGGAAGATTTGCTGCCAGGTGCGCTCGGTGTTGCCGAGAACGCGCCGGACAAACACCGCGCCCGCGTCGCTTGCAGGAGGTTGCGGTTGACCGCTCGAGTCCGCGGGACGCTGTTGTTGCTGTGTATAAGAAGAGCTCGATCCGCCCGAACCACCTGACAACAGGTTCAGCACGACCATTGGATTGATGCCGAAGAAATACGATGCCGCAAGCGCAATGACGATAGAACCGATCCCTATCGAACCGCCGCCTATGCGAAATCCCCCGCCCCCGCCTCCTCCGGAACCGCGCCGGTCTTCGACATTCTGGCTTTCTCTTTCGTCGTCCAGACGCATGATTTTTTCTCCCCTGGCTTGTTCGATTCGTATCCAATTTGCGGCTTTGCTGCCGAGCAATGCACCGAGCACAACGCGGGCCCGCCACGATCACGCCATGGTACTCGTGGCGCCATGGCAATCGTGAATGGAGGTGTAAAACATCGCACGCTTTTCGTCCGATGAACGCTCGTAAAACGCACTTCCGGAAGGCAAGCGCCCGATTGACGCAGTGCGGTCGATTGTCGCGTAAATTTCGCTGGAAGCGTTCGCATTCTCTACTCCTTGGCGGCAAGCAAGTATTTGATAAAGCGCAATTTATCGACGAATTTTGTCCGACATTGCGGCATTTGCGCACATTCCCTTGTGCCTGCCGCATCGCAGCAAACATTTCAAAATCTGACTTACAGTCACTTCCGACGTACCCAATCCAACCAACCAGCGCCCGCCTGCGAGCTCGATAGAGTGCGCCCGCGATGGCCGCACGACCTGCCATGCATGCCACTCAACAAGCGCTCGACCTGGCGCGTATCCAGTTCGCCTTCACCGTTTCATTTCACATCGTTTTTCCGGCGTTGAGTATCGGGCTGGCAAGCTTTATCGCCGTGCTCGAAGGTGCGTGGCTCAAAACCGGCAAGCCGGTCTACAAGGAGTTGTGCCTGTTCTGGTCGAAGGTATTCGCAGTCGCTTTTGCAATGGGCGTGGTCTCGGGCGTTGTGATGGCCTACGAATTCGGCACCAACTGGGGCGGTTTCTCGAGCTTCGCCGGTCCGATCACGGGGCCGCTGCTCGCGTACGAAGTGATGACCGCGTTTTTCCTCGAAGCGGGATTCCTCGGCATCATGCTGTTCGGCTGGAACAAGGTCGGGCCGAAAGCGCATTTCGGCGCCACGCTGATGGTCGCTATCGGCACGCTGATCTCGACGTTCTGGATCCTGGCATCGAATAGCTGGATGCAGACGCCGCAAGGATTTCGCATTGAAGGCGATCACGTCGTGCCGGTCAGCTGGTTTCAGATCATCTTCAATCCGTCGTTTCCTTACCGGCTGGCGCATATGGCTATCGCGGCGTTCGTGGTCGCCGGACTCGTGGTTGCAGCATCGGGCGCCTATCACTTGCTGAAAGGCCGGCGCGATCCCGCGATCAAGAAAATGTTCTCGATGTCGCTCTGGCTCCTGCTCGTGCTCACGCCGGTTCAGGCGATAGTCGGCGACATGCACGGCCTCAACACGCGCGAACATCAGCCGGCGAAGATTGCGGCTATTGAAGGTTTGTGGGAAACCGAGAAAGGCGGCACGGCGCTGAACCTGTTCGGCATTCCCGATATGGAAGCGGAAACCACGAAGTACGCGGTATCGATTCCGCACTTGGGCAGCGTGATCTTGACGCATAGCTGGGACGGCGAAATTCGCGGATTGAAGTCGTTCCCGAAGGAAGACCGGCCGAACTCCACGGTTGTGTTCTGGAGCTTCCGGATCATGGCAGGGCTTGGGGTGTTGATGATCCTGATGAGCATCGCGGGCTGGTTTCTGCGGCGGAAAAACAAGCTGTTTGAATCGAAACTGTTCCAGCGTTTCGTGCTTTTCATGGGGCCGACCGGCTTCATTTCGCTGCTCGCCGGCTGGGTCACGACCGAAGCCGGGCGGCAACCGTGGGTGGTGTATGGGGTGATGCGCACGTCGGAAGCGGTGTCGCCGGTGAGCGCGCAGCAGGTCGGCGCGACGCTGCTGATCTTCGTGATCGTTTATACGCTCGTGTTCGGCACGGGCATCTATTACCTGCTCAAGCTGCTCAAGGCCGGGCCGGCGTTGCCGGGCACGATCACGCACGCTCCCAGCATGGACGATGACAACAACACCGCGCGCCGTCCAATGTCGGTCGCGACACATTCAATCGAAGGAGCGTGAGATGGATTTATCGCTGACATGGGCCGCGATTATCGCGCTGGGCGTGCTGATGTACGTGGTGCTCGACGGGTTCGATCTCGGCATAGGCATCCTGTTTCCATTTTTCCCGGACGAGCATGACCGCGACGTGATGATGAACACGGTCGCGCCGGTCTGGGACGGCAACGAGACGTGGCTGGTGCTCGGTGGCGCGGGCCTTTTCGCCGCGTTCCCGATGATCTATTCCACCGTTTTATCCGGCCTTTATCTGCCGCTGATCTTTATGCTGGTCTGCCTGATCTTTCGCGGCGTATCGTTCGAAATCCGCTCCAAGGCGACGCGCACCAAGCACCTGTGGGATCTCGCGTTCATTGGCGGATCGGCGGGGGCGACGTTCTTTCAGGGCGTGGCGCTGGGCGCGTTTCTCAACGGCATTCCAGTCGCCGATGGCCGTTATTCCGGCGATGCCTTCACGTGGTTCACGCCGTTCAGCATGTTCACCGGATTCGCGCTCGTGGTGACGTATGCGTTGCTCGGGTGCTGCTGGCTGATTGCCAAGACCGAAGGCGATCTGCAACGGCGGTTCTACAGGATCGTGTGGCCGCTGACGCTCCTGCAGCTGGGAACGATTGCCATCGTCAGTATCTGGACGCCGCTGCAGGATGCCGGCATTGCATCGCGCTGGTTCGATACCGCGTGGTTTTATCGATTCCTTCCAGTGCCGCTGCTGGTTGTTGTGTGCGCGTGGCTGATGCGTCGCTCTATTTTGTCGCGTCACGAAACGCGGCCGTTCATGATGGCGCTTGCGTTTGTACTGCTGGGTTATAGCGGCCTCGTTCTCAGCATTTCGCCGCACGAGATTTTTCCCGGCGTGTCGCTGTGGGAGCTCGCCGCGCCGCATTCGAGCCAGAAATTCACATTGATTGGGGCGGCGGTGATCTTGCCGGTGATCATCGCTTATACGACGCTCGGATACTGGGTTTTCAGAGGCAAGGTGCGCCATGGCGAACATCACTATCACTGAAACGCGCGTTGAGACGCAGAAGCGCTCTGCGCTCAAGAAAACACTGTGGTTTGTCGCGCTGTGGTGCGTGGGCGTGGGAGGGGCAATGCTGCTGGCGTTGCCGTTCAAGCTGCTGATTCAGATGGCGCATTGAATCGATGAAAGGCCGTTCAATGTGGGAACGGCCTGGAGATCAACAGATTAGTTCACCGCGAATTCTGATGTCTTGAGCATGATCACGCGCGCGCTTTCGGACGATCTCACGGCCATACCCAGATCAATGTCCGTATCGATAAGATAGTCTGCCCGTACCCGCGCATCAATCAAGGTCCGAAGGATTTTACTCAGCGCCTGCGAAACGAAGTATTTTTCATTGCGCTTGCTGCAAGTAGGATTGGCTAGCTGCGCGATAAGCTGCTCATGGCGCCCGCGTGCGGCGCCGACAGTTCCGGGCGCCGGCAATGCGTTATGAAACGAGTTCGCGGCGTGAAACGCGCCGTAATACGCACGGCTGCATACAGTACGGTACTGCGGTTCGCTTCGGGCATCGCTCAGCAGGCTCAGAGCACAATCGACTAGTTCGAGAGGACTTGAACTCATGACGACAGCGGCTCGAATACAACGTCGAACGCAATGTGCTTGTCGATACCCGCCCGGTCTTCTTCCTTGGCCAGTTCTATATTCATATCGAAAGCGCTTTCCGCTGAGACTGGTACTTTGAACGCGTAGGTCACACCATTGAAATCACTCGGGGCCGCAGTAGTACGGAGCGCCCCGTCAGGGCGAATTCGATGACGCCGCAGAACCGTACCAGCAACGTCAAGGTGCTGAGCGATGCGTGCGTCCGAGAAGCCTGCGATTTTCAAGATGGCGTTCGCTTTGATGATTTCGTTCGTCAGGTTGATATTGCCTTTGATGTGCATTTCCTCAGCCCTTTCAATAAACTTCGCCGCTTGTTGAATAGCACCGGAACAGTAACCTTCCTCCAGCACCTCAGTGAAAAATCCGTCTTCGGCCTTTCCCACTTCAGCGTATAGAGCCTGCGCCGCGCTGAACAAGCCGAGATTGAGTCGATTAACCATCCAGTTGATACGATTCGTGCCTGAGTTTCCAAGCCGGGCGCTGTTTGCAAACGCCTCTTCAGTTGAAGCCACGTCACCTGAAAGGCCCTTCCAGGCCCCGACGAGTTCCCAGGCCGAACATGCGTCGACTTTCATCAATGCATCGATCTCGTGTCCGAGCGCACGCCACCTACGAACGAGCGGGTTAATAGCCGTCGAATCCAGGTAGTGCCGACCTGTTGCTTGAAGCGCATTAATTTCGTCAAACAGCAGGCCATTTTTTTGCCGAGCGATTGCTTTCATTGGTTTCCAGCTTCGTCTTGCGGACCATGTGCCGCGAGAAATCCAGCTGAAAGCATGCCATACCAACATACCTGCGAAGCAAGTCCTTTTTAGCTGGAAAGGCGCAATAGATTTCCGGATCTTTGCGACTTCGAATTGCTGATCATGCAGTCCCGCCATGGGCGGTCGGTTGCGGGCCGTCGCATCGGAAACATAACTTTGTGGTTTTTTGTGCAGACACCAAGAACGAACATCCGAACCGTTCTTAAAACCCCAACGCCACCGCCAGCAATCCCGCCAGAACCCCGAATCCAACCACCGCCACCGCCACCACCGTCAACACGCGCGGCGGAAACGAGCGGCCCAGCATCGCCACTGACGGCAAGCTGATCGGCGGCAAGGTCATCAGCAACGCACCAGCAGGTCCCACCGACATGCCGAGCGACAGCATTGCCTGAATGATCGGCACTTCGCCAGCCGTCGGAATCACGAACAAGGTGCCGGCAATAGCAAGGCCGACAATCCACAGCACGCTGTTATCGATGTTCGGTCCAATGTGCGGAAACAACCACGCACGCGCCGCCCCGAGCACCAGCACCAGAACGATGTATTCCGGCACGAGCCGCACAGTCATGCGCCCAAGAATCCGGACCCAGCGCGTGAACGCGGTCCCTGGATCTTCGGCAGCCACGAGCTTCGCCATTTCACCGCGCGATGCTTCCGCTTCTTTCGGCGTCACCATGCGATTCACGGCGTATCCGAGCCCGAACACCATGAGCACGCCGAGCGCGAGGCGCAAGCCCATCCATTGCCAGCCGAGCACAAAACCCATGAAAATCAGCGTGGCCGGATTCAGTACGGTATTGCCCAGCCAGAACGCAATTGCCGCCCCTGGCGCGGCCTGCCGCGCACGCAAACCGGCGACGACGGGCGCCGCGCAGCAGGTGCACATCATGCCCGGCAAGGACATCAAGCCGCCGTTCACCACGCTGCCAAAGCCGCTTTTGCCGAGCGCCCGCGCGACCCATTGCGGCGGAATCAGCGCCTGCACCGCCGAGCCGAGCAAAAGACCGAGCACCATTGCTTGCCAGATCGCCTTGCCGTACGCAAACGCGTAGTCAATAGCCGCTTTCCACGACGGCTCCGGCGCACTCGCGGCGGTACCCATCAGGATCGATTTCCCGATGGAATGCTGGCTCGCCGCCACGAATGCACGGTTGTAGTACGGAAACCATTTGACGTAGAACAGGCCGACGACAGCGATCAGCAGGAACACGATCCAGCCGAGCGCTACGCGGGGTTGTCGAAGAGTGGATTGCATGGTGGTTTTGGTTATTGGAAAAAATGAGGTGTCACGCCGGACTTGCGGAGGTCTCGAGTTGCACGAGGAGCGCCCTCGCCTGCTCGATCACATCGGCGTCATTGGGGCGAAACAGCACGCGTGCAGCGCGCGGCAATTCAGTGAAATGCGCGCCGCTGCTACGTGTATAGGCCGGATCGTAGTGCTGGTCGATCAATTCGCGCGCGAGTTCGGGACCTCGGTTTTCATCGATCAGCGTATGCCAGCGGTTCACGCGCTCGCGGCTGTGCAAGCCGATCAGCTTCGATAACTGCTGCTTGAACAACTCGGGATCGTGGAAAAGATGCGCGTAGTCATGCAGCAGGAACGCCGCGCGGTCCTCGCGGGTCGCCTCGACCTGCACGCAATCCGCGCGATGAAACGTCTCCACCAGCGCAAGCGGCAACGCAACCGATCCGATCCGCCGGCTCTCCGCTTCGACAAAAACCGGCCGCGCTGGATCGAAACCACGCAGCGCGCCGACAAGCAGCGTATCGAACCATTTCTGCGATGGCTGCGCCTCGCCCGGCAACGCGCCGAGCAGCGAACCGCGATGCGCCGCAAGCTGTTCCAGGTCGAGCGTCTGCGCACCCGCTTCGTGCAACGCATGCAGCAAACGTGTCTTGCCGCTGCCGGTCGGACCAGTCAGCGCGACATACCGAAACACCGCCGGAAGGTGTTCGAGAGTTGCGATAGTCGCGCGGCGATACGTCTTGTAACCGCCTTCGAGCTGCCGCGCCTGCCAGCCGATCATGTTGAACATGGTCGTCATGGAACCGGATCGCGTCCCTCCGCGCCAGCAGTAAATCAGCGGGCGCCAGTTGCGCGGCCGGTCGGCGAAGATCGTATCGAGATACTGCGCGATATTGCGTGCGACCATCGCCGCGCCGACACGCGCCGCCTGGAACGGCGAAACCTGCTTGTACATCGTGCCGATCAACACGCGTTCCTCGTTGCTCAGCACCGGCGCGTTGAGTGCGCCGGGAATGTGGTCATCGGTGAATTCGAGCGGTGTGCGGACGTCGATGATTTCGTCGAAATCGGCCAGCCGGTCGAGCGGAACAAGCAGGTTTTTCAAGGTGCGGCGCCGCAAAGTGGACAAATCGGAGGGTTTCGAATTATCGCATGGGGAAAAATGGACGGCTGGCGGCGGTTGGCATTTTTGGCTGTGCACGGATACGTCGCATACTTCAGTATTGAACGGCAACGCCGGAACAAGGATCACGCGATGAGCTACAACGAGACCATCGGGCATCGGACGTATTGTTTCGATGACCTGAAAACCCTGCTCGCGAAAGCGACCCCGCAGCGCTCGGGCGACCAGCTTGCGGGCGTCGCCGCGGCCACGGAGGAAGAACGCGTCGCCGCCAAGATGGCGCTTGCGCAAGTTCCGCTGCGCACGTTTCTCAGCGAAACCGTGATCCCGTATGAAAGCGATGAGGTCACGCGGCTGATCATCGATGAACATTCTGCCCACGCTTTCGCGGAAATTTCGCATCTCACGGTCGGCGATTTCCGCGACTGGCTGCTCGCCGATACCACCGATACCGCCGCGCTCGTTCGCATTGCGCCCGGCCTGACGCCGGAAATGGTCGCGGCCGTTTCGAAAATCATGCGCAACCAGGACCTGATTCTCGCGGCTAAAAAACGTCCGGTCGTGACGCGCTTTCGCAATACCATCGGCTTGCCGGGTCGCATGTCCGTGCGCCTGCAGCCGAATCATCCCACCGACGACGTCAAGGGCATCGCCGCCTCCATGCTCGACGGCCTCATGTACGGCTGCGGCGACGCGGTGATCGGCATCAACCCGGCATCGGATTCGCTCAGCGCAATCACAACGCTGCTTGTCATGATCGATGACTTCCGGCAACGCTACGAAGTGCCGACGCAGTCGTGCGTGCTCACGCATGTGACGAACACGATTGCCGCCATCAAGAAAGGCGCGCCCGTCGATCTCGTATTCCAGTCGATCGCGGGCACCGAAAAAGCCAACGCGAGTTTCGGCGTTTCGCTCGCGTTGCTGCAGGAGGCGTACGAGGCGGGGTTATCGCTGAAACGCGGTACCGTTGGCGATAACCTCATGTACTTCGAAACCGGCCAGGGCAGCGCGCTTTCCGCCGATGCCCACCATGGCGTCGACCAGCAAACCTGCGAAGTGCGCGCATACGCGGTCGCGCGCAAATTCAAGCCGCTATTGGTGAATACGGTGGTGGGTTTCATCGGCCCGGAATATCTTTACGATGGCCGGCAGATCATTCGCGCCGGCCTCGAAGATCATTTTTGCGGCAAGCTGCTCGGCGTGCCGATGGGTTGCGACATTTGCTACACCAACCACGCCGAGGCGGATTCCGACGACATGGACACGTTGCTGACGCTGCTAGGCGTCGCCAACGTCAATTTCATCATGGGCGTGCCGGGCGCCGACGACGTCATGCTCAATTATCAAAGCACATCGTTCCATGACGCGCTGTACGTGCGCAATGTGCTCGGCCTGCGTCGGGCGCCGGAGTTCGAGGCATGGCTGGAATCGATGCAGATCATCGACGCCCGCGGCGCCTTGCTCAGCCCTTCGGCGCCGCAACCCTTGCTTGAATGGATCACGACCTGATGGCAGATTCCGACGCGGACTCCAACAACCCGCCGTCCCCGGCGAACGCCAGTCCGTGGGACGCGCTGCGCCGTTTCACGAATGCGCGCATTGCATTGGGCCGCGCGGGCAGCAGCCTGCCTACCGCGCCCTTGCTCGCGTTCAACTTGTCGCACGCACAGGCCCGCGACGCCGTGCATCAACCGCTCGACGTGGACGCGCTGCATGCGTCGCTGCGCGCAGCCGGTTTCGATACGCTCGATGCCGAAAGCGCCGCGCCCGATCGCGATCATTATTTGCGCCGGCCGGATCTGGGCCGCAAGCTCAGCGATGAAAGCACGGCGCGTCTGCGCGAATATGCAGAGCCCGATTTCGACTTGGTTTTTGTCGTCGCCGATGGTTTGTCGGCCTACGCCGCCGCGCGCCATGCGGTGCCGTTGCTGGAACGCATGCGCCCGAAGCTGGATGGCGTGCGCATTGGTCCAGTCGTGGTGGCGCGGCAGGCGCGCGTTGCGCTCGGCGACGGGATTGGTGAGCTTTTACGGGCGCGGATTGTGGTTGTTCTGATTGGTGAGCGGCCGGGATTGAGTTCGCCTGACAGCCTCGGCGTTTATCTCACGTACGAGCCGCGTATCGGCCGAAGCGACGCCGAGCGCAACTGCATTTCGAACGTTCGCCCCGAAGGTCTTCCATACGATACCGCCGCTTTCAAGCTGCAGTATTTGCTCAACGAAGCCGTTCGCCTGAAGCTGACTGGCGTCAAGCTCAAGGACGACAGTGACGCGCTTTTGGCGGCGCCTGATCGAACGGCGTTGCCGCCGGCCTGATGTTTTATCGATAGGGAAAAAGACGTTGGGGCGCCTCGAAAGGCGCCCCAACGTGTTAATGCGTGCTGTCCGGTCAGCCGGTTAAAGCACTAGCGAACCCGCCGAGATAGCCACGACCAGGAAGATCACGAACAACACCAGGAAAATGAAGAAGAAGATTTTCGCAATCCCCGCCGCGCCCGACGATACTCGGCCAAAGCCAAAGAATCCGGCGATAACCGATATCACGGCAAAGAGAATGGCAAGCTTGAGCATGGTAAATCCGTTGTTTTGATTGAAGTCGCAACGGTTTAGCAAGGCTTATGCCTACGGGAAATTTGCTGGCTGGGTTTCGGGTTGAAACGTGCCGCACCTAGATCGAAGATGGAAAGCGCGTAGACCGTTAGTCGCTTTTCTGTACACCACTCGCAGCGCATCGATAACCGAACGCCCCGCTACCCTTTCGCCTTCGCGGCCGATGTCATGGACCCGAAACCTATTGCATCGAACAGGCGCTGACGATGCGGAACTACGAGCAGCAGCATGATCGCAATGGCGTCTGCGGCAAGACCAAACGGCACGTCGATAAAACCGCCCGTCAGCGTGAACAACACCGAATCCACGATCAGCGAAATCACGGCGCCCGCCACGAAACATACGAGGCCGTCACGTCCAACAGCGCCCACCCACGGCAAGAATCGAGCAATTCGCCTGACCGCGCCGCGACGCGTCAGGTCACCGGCGATCCACGCAACAGCCACAAAATTGACGATGCGCGCGCCTGCCAGATTGCGCTTGAAATCGCCATCGAAAGGAGTCGGGAGCACGAGCAGCTTGTAGTAAGCCATGCCTGCAACGATCACGAGTGCGGCGACGCTCACGATCCATCCGAACCGGTGCGCGCTCACGCGCTGATAAACCGGCTGGCAACAGGCGATCACGCCGATCACGAACAGCAGTTGCCACGCAGCCGGATTGAAGTCCCACAACAAATCTTCCGCCGATGGCAAATACTCGGCGACCGGAGGCGCAAGCGCCCAAAGCCCGATGCTCGCGGCAAGCAAAAGCCACGGCTTGCTGCGCGCGAGCGGCATCATGAGCGGCACGGCGAGCGCGAAAAACGCGTACATGGGCAGGACGGAAGCGAGATAAGGCTGACGGCGCAACAGCAAGATATCCGCGATGGCCGTAAACGGCGCGGCAATGAACGCATCGAGGTCGGTCGTCGCGAGATTCGGCGCGCCGCCAAAGAACGGCCGCAACACGAAGCTCGTCGCCAGCATGAGCGCGGCCGTGATCAGAAAAGCTCTGTAAATCTGGAAGGCGCGGCGGAAAAACCGGGCGCGCGCGGCGGATTCCGAACGTCTTGCGCACATCGATATATACGCAGTCGCGGTCGCAAAACCGCCGAGGAAAACAAAGACTTCGGCGGCGTCGTTGAGCGCGAACGAATGCAGCGTCATGCGCGAAAGCATGCTGCCGCCAATATGATCGACGAGAATCACGAGCAGGACGAGGCCGCGAAAAAAGTCCAGCTCAACCAGTCGTTGCGATTTTCCCTGCATGCGTGACCCGAAAGACTGCCGAATCGGGCAGCGAACGTGAAAGGCGTCATTCCTACTGAGGAATGGCGTACGGCACCGAGAGTTTACCCGTAATCGTGTGAGAGGGTTTTTGCGTGCGGGGCATGCCGTCTAAGAATGATGGAGAACTTTTATCGGCCCGAAACACTCTCAATATTTCATTAAGCTTACATTATGTGTGCGAACGTCACGTATGATGGCTTGAAAATTCGCGACCAATAACCTGACCTACCTACCTATCTATGGATTACCTCGTTGCGCTTGCAAGCGATCCCACCGCCTGGGCGGCCCTGGCGACGCTCGTTGTCATGGAAGTCGTGCTTGGCATCGACAACCTGATCTTCATCTCGATCCTCACAAACAAACTCCCCGAAGCGCACCGGGCGCGCACGCAACGTCTGGGAATCGGGCTTGCGCTCATCATGCGGCTCGGCTTGCTCGGCACGGTTGCGTTGATCGTTAGGTTGACGGCGCCTATTTTCACGGCGTTCGGACATGATTTTTCGTGGCGCGACTTGATCCTGATCGCCGGCGGCGTGTTCCTGGTGTGGAAGGCCACCACCGAAATCCATCATCACGTTTCGCACGATTCCAGCGCGTCGGATGGCGCGGTCAAAGCCGCTTCCATCACGCCGTTGGCGGCGATCGGGCAAATCCTGGTACTGGATCTGGTTTTTTCCATCGATAGCATCGTGACGGCCGTCGGCATGACCGAGCACATTCCCATCATGTTCGTGGCCGTGATCGCGGCGGTGGCCGTGATGCTGTTCGCGGCAGGTCCGTTGTCGCGGTTTATCGACAGGAATCCGACGGTCGTGATGCTGGCGCTCGGCTTCCTGCTGGTGATCGGGATGACGTTGGTCGCGGAAGGTTTTGGGTCTCACGTCCCGAAGGGCTACATCTACGCGGCGATGGCGTTCTCGGCGCTGGTCGAAGGGCTGAACATGCTGTCACGCAGGGCGAAGAACAAACGCGCGTGACGCGTCGAGGTGAAAACGCCGTGCGGCTTCAAACCCGCACGGCGTTTTTTCAAGGTCTCAAGCTTCTTTCCGGTACAGCGAAGAATCCGCGAATCCCTCGGCACTCAGCACATATCCAACCACGATCAACGCCGTCCTTTCGATACCTTTTTCAAGCACTTTCCCGGCGATATCCTTAAGCGTTCCCAGCACTTTCTCTTCGTCGGGCCAACTTGCGCGGAAGATCACGGCGACGGGACACTCCCCGCCGTAATGCGGAATCAGATCGGCGACGATGCGCTCGATATGACGCACGCCCAAATGAATCGCCATGGTCGCGCGATGGCGTGCGAGATCGGCGAGTTGCTCGCCTTCGGGCATCGATGTCTTGGTGGCGAAGCGCGTGAGGATCACGGTCTGCGAGATTCCGGGCAATGTGAACTCGCATCCGAGCGCCGCCGCCGATGCCGCCGCTGCCGTCACGCCCGGCACGATTTCATACGGAATACCGAGCGCGTTGAGGCGGCGAATCTGCTCGCCGATCGCGCCATACAACGACGGATCGCCGGAATGAACGCGCGCCACGTCCCGCCCTTTGGCATGCGCGCTTTCGAGCAACGCGATGATTTCATCGAGGTGAAGATCGGCCGTATTCACGCAGATTTCCGCTCGATGCCCGCTCAGCACCGCTTCCGGCACCAGCGATCCCGCGTAAAGGATCACCGGGCACGACCGCACGAGACGCTGCCCTTTTACGGTGATGAGTTCGGGATCGCCGGGACCGGCGCCAATGAAATAGACCGTCATTTGAGGGGTTTTATAGAGAGGCGTCGAGTGCGTTCAGGAGCGATGTTGTATCGGTGAAATCGCGTTCGACTCGGGGAAGTGGAGGACGTTCGAGCATCACGACAGGCAGGCCGCGCTCGCGCGCTATAGCAAGTTTCGCTTCGGTCGCGGCGCCACCGCTATTCTTGCTGATCACTACATCGGTATGTTGCTGGTCGAACAGCGCACGCTCGCCATCCAGTGTGAACGGTCCGCGTGCCGCGATGATCGTGGCGCGCGCGTTGCCATCGTGTGGATCGAGACAGCGAATGGTCCAGTGCTGCCGTAACGGAATCTCATCCAGATGATCGAGCGGCTCGCGGCCGAGCGTCCACAGCGGATGTTCATACGGTGCGATGGCTTCAAGGATCGAAGCGAAATCTGTTGCTTCACGCCAGTCGTCGCCGGCTTGCGCTTGCCATGGAAGACGACGAAGCGCCCAGCATGGAACGTTCGTCAATGCGGAAATAGCGGCCGCATGACGGCTCATTTGCGCGGCGTAAGGATGGGTGGCATCGATTATCAAACTGATTGCCTCGGCTTCGATAAATGCCTTCAGTCCCGCCACTCCGCCGAATCCGCCAACGCGCACGCGGCACGCCAGATCGGCGGGTTTGCGCCCCAGTCCCGCAAGGCTATAAACGTGTTCGGCACCGAGATGCCGCGCGATCGTCAGTGCGTCGCCGGTTCCGCCAAGCAGCAGCACGCGCGTCATTGCGCCGATCCCACAATCTGCCCTTGCCGGTCGATCGCGAAACACTCCACGCCAATACCTCCAGGCACGACACTCAACGCAAATTGCCGCGCATGTTCGCAGACGATATCGCCAAGCGGCACGCCTTGTTCGCGCGCGATCAGCAACGCTTCCTGACTCGTATTCGCGCCGCGCATGGCTGCCGTCAGCGGCTCGCTCGCGCCGGCGTTCGCGGCCCAGCTGGCGAGTTGCGGCAGATCGATGCTCGAGTTGCGGCTATGCAAATCCATGTGCCCGGCGGCGAGCTTGCTGATCTTGCCGAAGCCGCCGCACAGGCTCAGTTTCTGCACGGGCGCGCGTCGCAAATGCTTGAGCACCGCGCCCACGAAGTCACCCATTTCTATGAGGGCGATGTCGGGCAGGTTGTATCGGACGCGCATGGCGTCTTCGCTTTGATTGCCCGTGCACGCCGCAATATGCACATGACCGTTTGCGCGCGCAACGTCGATACCTTGATGAATCGATGCAATATATGCCGAGCAAGAAAACGGCCGGACGATGCCGCTCGTACCGAGTATCGACAATCCGCCGATTATCCCCAGGCGCGGATTCATGGTTTTGAGGGCAAGTTCGGCGCCGTTCTCCACGCCGATACTGACCTCGAATCCGCCGTCGTAGGCGTGTTCCTGTGCGAGCGCGGCGAGGTGTTCGGACAGCATTTTTCGCGGCACAGGATTGATCGCGGGTTCGCCGATGGCGAGCGCGAGGCCTGCGCGCGTTACCGTGCCAACGCCGGGTCCGGCGAGAAACCGCACGCCCGGATCGGCGATCAGTCGCACGCGCGCGAATACGATTGCGCCGTGCGTGACGTCGGGGTCATCGCCGGCATCTTTTACGGTTCCCGCTTCGGCACTCGAAACGTCGCCTTCGACCAGACGGCAGAACACGATTGGCAAGACGACCTGCTGACCCTTCGGCAACGTGATATCCGCGTGTTCCGTCACGATACCGCCAAGCAGCAGACGCGCTGCCGCGAGCGACGTCGCCGTCGCGCAAGTGCCTGTGGTGAGCCCGGTGCGCAACGGCGCGGGCTGTTCGGGCGTCTCGTCACGCATGGCGGATTTGGGTCGAGGCGCACGTCATGATTTCACTGCATGCAGCAGCGTGATGGGAAGCGACTGACGCCATGTATCGAAGGCGCCGAGCGGTTGTGCGTGCGCCACGCCAATGCGCGTCAGCTCGCCGCCGTTCGCCGCGCGCCATGCCACGAGCGCCGCTTCGCTTTGGATCGTCACGGCGTTGGCGATCATCCTGCCGCCTTTCTCCAGATGAGCCCAACACGTATCGAGCATGCCGGGTGCCGTCACGCCGCCGCCGATAAAAATCGCATCCGGCGATGCGAGTTCCGCCAGCGCGGCCGGCGCTTCACCCTTGACGAGTTGCAGGCCGGGCACGCCGAGCGCACCGCGATTGAATTCGATAAAACGCTGACGCCCGCTATCCGCTTCGATTGCGATCGCGCGGCAACTGGCGTGCGAGCGCATCCATTCAATGCCGATCGACCCGCATCCTGCGCCCACGTCCCACAGCAATTCGCCGGGTTCGGGCGCGAGCCGCGCGAGCGTGATGGCGCGGACATCGCGTTTGGTGAGCTGGCCATCGTGACGGTAGGCATCGTCGGGAAGACCAGGCGTGAGCGGCAGACGCAATGCGTGGGGTGCGTTTTGTTCCACGATACATTCGATCGCGACAAGGTTCAGCGCGGCTATGTCGGTTTGGTGTTGCCACGCGTTTGCAATGCCGTCGATACGACGCTCGCGCTCGCCGCCGAGATGTTCGAACACGCTCATCCGGCTGGGTCCGAAACCGCGGGCGTTCAACAGCTTCGCAACGTCAAAAGGGCTCGATCCATCGCTGCTGAGAGCAAATACGCGCATACCCGGATGAAGGTGAATGCCAAGCGCCGCGACCGGACGCCCGACGAGCGATACGACGGCTACATCCTGCAGCGCCCAACGCAAACGCGCTGCAGCAAGAGACACTGATGACGGCGCGGGGAGCACGTCGAATTCGTCCGCTTCCAACTCACGCGCGAACGTCGTACCGACGCCGAACATCATCGGGTCGCCGCTTGCCAGAACGCAAACTTGCTTGCCACGATATTCAAGCACTGGCGCAATCGAAAACGGCGTAGGCCACGCGCGGCGTTCAGCGGCAATGTGTTCCGGCAAAAAGTCGAGATGGCGCGTACCACCGAAAATGGTATCGGCTCTGAGCAACGCGTCGCGCGCATTCCGGCCGAGCCCGTGCCAGCCCTCCTCTCCGATTCCCACCACGGTCAACCACGTTGCCATCCGCCGGTCCTCGCTCGATCTATTTGTTAACGACGTAGATTACGCTGCTCGTCCAGTTGCCGCGATCATGCGGCAAACCTTGCGGCGATTGGCTTTATCGGCTGCAAAAACGGGCATAATATCGCGTTTAGTCGGTGCCCTGACGGGCCTAACAGGGAACACAGCAAAACTGTGGCTGCCCCCGCAATTGTACGCAGCGAGTCCGCGCTCCACTGCCACTGGTTTCGACTGGGAAGGCTCGCGCGGGCGGCGACCTGCCAGCCAAGAGACCTGCCGACCGGAATTCTTCGTGCAAGCCAACATCGGGCGGGGTGTACCGATGCCACGATCCCGCCTTTTTTCGTGTGCTGCTAAAAGGCGAGGTCGGGGCGCCGCGCGAGACCGAACGGGTCACGCTTTGAACGCACCACTTTTTACTGAACGCGGGTTGGAACCGGCATCGAGGCCATCGGCATGTCCCGGCCTGATGCGGATCGTGCCTGCGCGCGACGGCGGCCTGTGCCGCATTCGCCTCAACGGTGGCGAGCTGAGCGCGGCGCAGGGGCGCGCGGTCGCGGAGGTGGCGCGTGCGTGCGGATCGGGTTTTATCGATGCAACGAATCGTTCGAACCTGCAGATTCGCGGCGTGCGTGCCGGCGCCGAACATCAGTTGATCTCACGCTTGATCGAAGCCGGGCTCGGGCCGGCAACGCCCGCTTCCGACGATGTGCGCAACCTCATGCTCAGTCCGCTCGCCGGTCTTGATCCATACGCCCTGCTGGACGTCACGCCAATTGCAAGCAGCTTGCTCGACAGGTTGCAACGCGATGTGCGTCTGCGCGCGTTATCGCCTAAATTCGCGATGATGCTGGACGGCGGCGAGCGTCTGGCGATGCTCGATCATCCGCACGACGTGTGGTTTTCGGCGGTATCGGCGAATCGATTTGCGTTTGGGCTCGCCGGTTGTCCGCCTACGCTTGCGCAACATCCGCCTGCGCTGGCTTCAGTTGATTCCGCGCAGGTGCCCACGCTGGTGATTGCTTTGCTGCATACGTTCATCGATCTCGCGCGCCAGGAGCAGACCAGAATGCGCGACCTGCTTCAGACGCATTCGGCCGATGCGGTTCTTGAGCACGTGCAGAAGAAGCTCGGCTTCGCGCTAAAGCAGGACGCAAAAGATTGGCGCCGGCCAGCATCGGATGCTCGGTTGCGTTTCGGCGTGCATCCGCAACTGAAGGAAAGCGCGGTGTGCATCGGCGCGCAGATACCGCTCGGCCGTCTCGATGCAACCATGCTGCACGCGCTCGCCAGCCTCGCGCCGCGCTTGCGCATGACGCCGTGGCAAAGCGTGATGTTGCTCGACGTTCCGCGCGCAGACGCTGGGTCGATCGTCGAAAAACTCAAGGCGCTCGGCCTCGCGACAACGCCGAACGAACCCTTCGCGCGCCTGATCGCGTGCACGGGTTCGCAAGGCTGCGGGAAGAGCTTCTCCGATACCAAAGCCGACGCGCATCAACTCGCGTCCTCGATGCCGCAAACGGGCACCGTCCATCTGAGCGGTTGCGCCCGTTCCTGCGCGGCGGCTCATCACGTCGATACCACCCTGCTTGCCGTCGCGCCCGGCCGTTACGACCTGTACACGCACGCGCCCGAACCCATCGCTTGCTATATAACCATTGAAGAGGCAGCCCGCTGGCTCGCCCGGAGCACCACCGATGCTTGATTACATCCGCGACGGCCAGGCGATTTATCGTGCGTCGTTCGCGACCATCCGCGCCGAAACGAATCTCGCCGCCATTCCTGCCGACCTGGAAAAGCTGGCCGTGCGTGTGATCCACGCGTGCGGCATGACGGACGTGATCGATGACCTCGTGTTCTCGAACGGCGCGGGCACGGCAGGCCGGGAAGCGCTCAAACAAGGCGCGCCCATTCTCTGCGATGCCCGCATGGTCGCCGAAGGCATCACGCGAGCGCGCCTGCCTTCGAACAACCGCGTGATCTGCACGCTCAACGACGCATCCGTGCCCGAGCGCGCGCGCGAGCTCGGCAATACGCGCTCGGCCGCCGCGCTCGAATTGTGGCGTGCGGACCTTGAAGGCAGCGTGGTCGTGATCGGCAATGCGCCGACCGCGCTTTTTCATCTGCTCGATATGCTCGACGCAGGCGCGCCCAAGCCCGCGTTGATCCTCGGCTTTCCGGTCGGGTTTATCGGTGCGGCGGAATCGAAGGCAATGCTCGCGGCCGACAGTCGCGGCGTGCCGTTCGTCGCGTTGCGCGGCAGGCGCGGCGGCAGCGCAATGGCAGCGGCCGCAGTGAACGCGCTTGCTTCGGAGACCGAATAAATGAGCGGACGTCTCTATGGACTCGGCGTTGGTCCGGGCGATCCCGAACTGATCACGGTGAAAGCGCTGCGCTTGCTGACATCGGCTCCCGTGGTCGCTTACTTCGTCGCGAAGGGCAAGAAGGGCAACGCGTTCGGGATTATCGAAGAGCATTTGAAGGACACGCAAACGCGCATGCCGCTGGTTTATCCGGTGACCACCGAAGCGCTCGAACCGCCGCTTTGCTATGAAACGATCATCGGTGATTTCTACGATGAATCCGCTATCCGCATTGCCGATCATCTGGAAGCGGGCCGCGACGTCGCCGTGATTTGCGAAGGCGATCCGTTCTTCTACGGTTCGTACATGTATCTGCACGATCGCTTGGCCGAACGCTTCGAGGCCGAAGTCGTACCCGGCGTATGTTCGATGCTCGGCGGCGTCGCCGTGCTCGGCGTGCCGCTCGTGTACCGGAACCAGAGTTTGTCGGTGCTATCGGGTGTGTTGCCGGAAGCGGACCTCCGTGAAAAACTTGGAGCCACGGACGCCGCCGTGATCATGAAACTCGGCCGCAACTTCGACAAGGTTCGCCGCGTATTGAAAGACCTCGGACTCGATAAACGCGCGCTCTACGTCGAACGCGCGACCATGGCGAATCAGCGCATCGTGCCGCTCGACGATGTTGATCCAATGGCATCGCCCTACTTTTCGTTGCTCGTGGTGCCGGGGGAAAAATGGCGCGGTTGATCGAGGGGAAACCGCTGGCGATCGTGGTGCTCGGAACGGGTGCGTTGGAGACCGCGAAGCGCATTCAGACACGTTATCCGCACGCGCTGATTCATGGTCTTGCGAGCCGCGTGCAGACGGACGTTGCGTTCACGGAACTGAGCACGCATCTGCGCGAACTCTACGCGAGCAATACGCCCATTGTTGCGTTGTGCGCAGCGGGAATCGTGATCCGCTGCCTGGCTCCCCTTCTCGCCGATAAAACCACCGAACCGCCAGTGCTCGCCGTCGCCGAAGATGGCAGCGCGGTCGTGCCGTTGCTGGGCGGAATTGCGGGCGCCAACGTCATCGCGCGTGAGATTGCGGCCGCCTTGCAGGTCGCGCCCGCGATCACGACGAGCGGCGAATTGCGTTTCGGCACGTGCCTGCTGAATCCGCCGGCGGGATACGTGCTTGCCGATATCGAACATGGGAAGCGCTTCGTTTCCGACTTGCTGGCGGGTGGCACGACGCGCGTTGAAGGCGATGCGCCGTGGCTGGATCAAGTCGAATTGCCCCGTTCAAACGATGCAGACCATGCGATCCGGATTTCGCCGCATACGAGTGACGATTCGCGCGAGCTTTTGATTCATCCGCGCTCGGTGGTTGTTTGCGTGAACGCGATGCCATCGCATGAATCGTTGGTCGAGCGCATCCGTCATGCATTGCTCGAAGAAAAAATTTCGCCGATGTCCGTTGCGGCCATACTCGCGCCCGCGACGCTGATGACATCCGCGGAACTGGCCGAAGCGGCATGTACGCTCGACGTACCCTTGCGATTTGGCGCCTTGCCAGAAGGGTTCGAAACGCATACGCCGCACGACAACGATGTATCAATCGTCGTTACGCCAGGCGTCGTGGATGTGGAAAAGCTCGGACAAGCGCGCGGCACGCTGACCGTTATCGGTCTCGGTCCCGGCAGCGCGGACCTGATGGTGCCGGCCGCGAAACACGCGCTGTCTCTAGCCGACGATATCCTCGGCTACGAAACCTACGTGCGCATGGCCGGCCCTTTCAAGCCGCATCAAACGCTCCATTGCACCGACAACCGCGAAGAAATGCAGCGCGCACGCCATGCGTTCGAACTGGCAAGTACAGGACGTAGGGTCGCGGTTGTATCGTCGGGAGATCCTGGCGTGTTTGCCATGGCCGCCGCCGTGCTCGAAGCGCTCCACGAAGGGCAATCGAACGAGGCGTGGTCTTCGGTAATCCTGAACATTGTGCCGGGCGTATCGGCTGCACTGGCGACGGCCGCGCGTGCGGGTGCGCCGCTCGGACACGACTTCTGCCTGCTGTCGCTTTCCGATAACCTGAAGCCGTGGACTGTCATCGAAACGCGTTTGAGACACGCCGCGCAAGCCGATCTCGTGATGGCGTTCTACAACCCGGTGTCGCGCGCGCGGCCGTGGCAACTGGATCGCGCGCTCGAGCTCGTGCGCGAGTATCGCAGCGGAACGACGACGGTCGTGCTGGGAAGGAATATCGGCCGGCCGGGTGAAACGTTGACCACGACGACGCTCGAACACTTGCGCTCCGATCAGGTCGATATGCGTACGATGGTGATCATCGGTTCATCGACCACGCGAAGTTTTCCGCGTGGCGACGGCAATGGCGACTGGGCGTACACGCCGCGCTGGTACGAATAAACGGCGAGCGGTCAGGTCTGGGTCATGTCTGCGGCGGTGCGATAGTCTGCATGCCACGACTCGGCGAGCTTCGCGCAGCGCCCAAGACTCACGGCCTCGCTTTCGAAATCCACAATGACAATCTGGTCCGCCGAATCCGGACGCGCTGGCGTCTCGGCGCTGCGTCCGTCGGTGAGCAACCAGAAGATGCGACGTTGCGAAGGCTTGTGACGCGCGGTTCGAAGCAACAAGTTCGCGCCCGTGCGCACGCCCAACGCGAGCGGTGTACCGCCTCCGCCGCCAATGGGCGCGAGCCACCGGTCGTTCCACCAGTGCGCGGCGCCCGGCTCGCGACGCACCTCGGCCGTCGCGCCGCCAAAGCAAACAAGCGCGACTTCAGCACGTTCCCGATACGCGCGATCGAACAACGCAACGACAAGACCCTTTGCCAATGCAAGGCGCTTCCCGTTCAGCATCGAACCCGAGCAATCGAGCACGAAACAATGCAGCGCGCTCGCCGCACCTTCTTCGCGATGAAAGCGCAAATGCTCCACGTCGAGTGGCCGATTGCGCTTGGCCAACAGCGTCTGAATCCAGTCGATGCGCGCGCTCGCGGCGCCGTCGCGTGATCGTGTCTTGCCTGGGGCGAAAGTATCGAGCCATCGAAGGCGGCCAGGGTCGGCGCGTGTTTCCGGCCTTAGATGGCTCAGGATTTTTTTGACGTGAGCGGCCTTACATTTTTCACCGCGGTTATATCGACGGGCTCGGGCTGCATGTAGCCGAAAGTGGCTTCGTCAGCGTCTTGTTGCTGCGGTTGTTGTTGTTTCTGTTCGCGATTACTTACCGGCGCGTTGCCAGGCTTCCGTCTGTGCAAAAGCACCGTCTCCGCTATGCGCTCGACATGATCGACGCGAACCGCATGGGCCTCTTCAAATGCAGCGAGCGCACGCGCCGCGCGCAACATGACGAGATCGGCACGCAAGCCATCCACATTCGCTTCGATGCAAAGCTCGCTTACCCGAGCGTGAACGGCGTCATCGAATTCGAGGTTCGAAAGCGCTGCGCGCGCACGCCGAATCTTGTGCGCCATCGTCTCTTGCTGTGCCGCAAAGCGCTGACGGAACGTGGCGGGGTTTTCGTCAAACGCAAGCCGCGCCTTGACGATCTCGCGACGCACGCTGGCATCGAAGCAATTCTGCAATTCAACCGCAAGCCCGAAGCGATCGAGCAACTGCGGCCTGAGTTCGCCTTCCTCCGGATTCATCGTCCCGATCAACACGAAACGCGCTTCATGCCGATGCGAAATGCCATCGCGTTCGATCACATTCACGCCGCTCGCAGCGACGTCGAGCAATTGATCAACTAGCTGATTCGGCAGCAGGTTCACCTCATCCACATACAACACGCCTTCATGCGCCTTCGCGAGCAAGCCAGGCGAAAAACGCACGCCGCCATCGCGCAACGCGGTTTCGATATCCAGCGATCCAATCAGTTGCTCCTCGCTCGCACCCAATGGCAAGGTGACGAACTGCCCTTCCGGAAGCAGTTCGGCGAGGGCTCGCGCCGTCGTGGACTTGGCCGTGCCGCGTGGACCGCTCACCAGCACGCCGCCAAGCGTGGGATCGACCGCGGCGAGCAAAAGTGCCTGCTGCAAGGGCTCTTGCGCGACGAGTGCGGCGAAAGGAAAGAGAATGTCGTTCACGTTCGTTGCCCTTCGAGGTGCTGTTCGGCATCCAGCAAATGGTGTTCGATTTGCGCCTGATATTCACCCGGGTTTTGCCACAAGCCGCGCTGCATGGCTTCGGTCAAACGCTCGCAGATGGAATGCAGGGCGTGCGGATTGTGCTGCTGCATGAACTCGCGTGTGCCGGCGTCGTTCACGTAGGCATTCGCGACGAGTTCGTATTGATGATCCGAGACCACGCGCGCGGTGGCATCGTAGCCAAAGAGATAATCCACCGTTGCCGCGAGTTCCGATGCGCCTTTGTACCCATGCCGTTTCACGCCGTCGATCCATTTCGGATTGACCACGCGCGAGCGGATCACGCGCGATATCTCTTCCTGCAAGGTGCGGATGCGCGGCGATGCGGGATTGCTGTGATCGGCGTTGTACGCTTGCGGTTGCGTGCCCGAGAGATGCCTGACGGCCGCGATCATGCCGCCCTGGAACTGATGGTAGTCGTTGGAATCGAGCAAATCGTGCTCGCGGTTATCCTGGTTTTGCACGACGACATCAATGCTCGATAACCTCGCGCCAAACGAATCGCGCGCATCCACGCCATCGCCCTTTTGCGAGTATGCGTAACCGCCCGAGCTTTGAAATCCGCGTGCGAGATCGGCGTCGTTCTGCCATTGCTTTGCGTCGATCATCTCTTGTAAGCCCGCCCCGTACGCGCCCGGTTTCGTGCTGAACACGCGCCAGCCCGCACGCAAACGCGCTTCCTTTTCGTCCAGTCCGCGAGCGATGTGTTGGTCGCGTTCGCGCATGATGCGTGCGCGGATCGGATTGATGTCTTCGTCTTCGTCATCGAGTTCGGCGACGGCTTGAACGGCGGCATCGAAGAGATGCATCAGGTTCGCGAAGGCGTCGCGGAAAAAACCGGAAACGCGCAGCGTGACATCGATACGCGGACGATTGAAGATCGTGATTGGCAAGACCTCGAAGTCGGTCACGCGATTGCTGCCCGCCGCCCATTTCGGGCGCACGCCGATAAGCGCCATGGCTTGGGCGATATCGTCGCCGCCGGTGCGCATGGTCGCCGTGCCCCACACCGACAAGCCAATCGCGCGCGGATAATCGCCGTGTTCCTGAAGATGCCGTTCAATCAGCAGATTCGCGGACTTCAGGCCGAGCGTCCACGCAGCGCGCGTGGGAACGGCACGAGTATCGACGGAATAAAAGTTGCGGCCGGTGGGAAGGACGTCGGGTCTTCCTCGCGATGGCGAACCGCTCGGGCCCGGCGGCACGAAACGTCCTCCGAGACCGCGCTGAAGTTGCAGCAACTCTTGCGGACCGCATGCATCGAGGCGGGAAAGAAGGTCGCCGTTCAAACGCGTCAATACTTGCGATGTGTTTGGACCGACGGCTTCAGCGGGACCATCCAGTAGCGATGTTGCAACCAGTTCGAGGCGTTCGCGCGTATCGCCGTGATGCCGCCAGGGAGCATCGATTATCCTGGTGAGTTCAATCGGGCGCGGGCCGGTCCACGTTGCGGTCCAGTCGGAATCCAAGGGATCGAAGTCATCGCCGAGCTGCAAATCGAGCGCCAGTGCAGTCAGCACGCTCGCGTTTGCACCTTGCCCGTCGCCAGTTGGATAACGGCCTAAGGCAAGCAAGGTATCGCGGCGTTGTACGCCTTGCGGCGACACGCCGAATACATGCAGACCGTCGCGGATCTGCGCTTCCTTGAGCTCGCATAAATAAGCGTCCGCGCGATTGAGCAAGGCGTCTTCCGTGTCCGAATCGCGAGGCTTTTCAATGCCCAATTCCTCGTGCAACCGATGCTCCACGATGCTCGCCAGAATAGTCTTGCGCAGAAGCTTCGCGCGGCGCGGATCGACCATTAGCGCTTCATAATATTCATCGACCTGACGTTCCAGATCCTGCAGCGGCCCGTAGTTTTCAGCACGTGTGAGCGGCGGCATCAAGTGATCGATAATCACCGCCTGCGCCCTCCGCTTCGCCTGACTTCCCTCGCCCGGATCGTTGACAATGAACGGATAAAGGTGCGGCATGGCGCCGAGCGTCAGGTCGGGCCAGCACGATGCGCTCAACGCAACGCTCTTTCCCGGCAGCCATTCAAGATTGCCGTGCTTGCCGACGTGCACGATTGCATCGATGTTAAAACGCAAGCGCAGCCAGAAATAAAACGCGAGATACGAATGGGGCGGCACGAGTTCGGCGTCGTGATAACTGGCGTAGTCACCGCGCTCACGCGAACGCGCAGGTTGAATGCCGATGAACACATGCCCCGAGCGCCAGCCCGCGATCATGAAGCGGCCGCGACGCACGGTGGGATCGCTTTCGGGCGGACCCCAACGAGAATTCAAGTCTCGCTGGACGTCTGCAGGAATCTGGTGAAACGCGTCGAGATAATCGTCGAGCGCGAGGCTTTGCAGCGCGGGACGCATGTCGCGAACAACAGGATCGTTCGTCACGCCCAATGTCAGCGCCTGCATCAACGCGTCGCCGTCGGCGGGAATGTCCTGCGTTCGATACCCCTCGCGCGCGAGCATAGAAAGAATATTCACGACCGATGCCGGTGTATCGAGACCCACGCCATTGCCAATGCGCCCTTCGCTCAGCGGGTAGTTTGCGAGCACGAGCGCCACGCGTTTGTCGGCGTTCGGAAGCTGTCTCAGGCGGCACCATCGTCTGCTCAACTCGGCGACGAAACGCACGCGCTCGAGGTCGGGTTGATAACGCACGACATCGACTTGCGTGAGTTTGCAGCGGTACGCGAGACCTTTGAAACTGATGGCGCGCGTGATGATGCGGCCATCGACTTCGGGCAGCGCGACATGCATGGCGATATCGCGCGATGTCAGGCCGTGATTGTCCTTGACCCAGTCTTCACGATTCCCGCCGCTCAATATGACTTGCAGCACGGGTGCGTCGCCGGCGAGTTCGAACGGCGCGGGGTCATCGATTACGCCGGCCGCAAACGAGGTCGTATTCAGCACCAGCGATGCATTGTTATCCGCGCACAATTGCTGCACGACTTCGCGGCTCAACGGGTCCTTGAGCGAAGCCATTGCGATCGGCAACGGATTCAAATCCTGCGCTTCGAGCGCATCGATCAATGCATTGAATACATCTGTATTTCCAGACTGCAGATGCGCGCGATAGAACAACATGGCAACCACGGGCGCGTCTCGCGTCCATCTATCCTGCCAGTCTTTAATGGTCGCGATCTGCCGCGCCGGATGATAGATCGCGACCGCGGGCAGCGGCGTTGGCAAGTTGGCTTCGCGTCCGTAACCCAGTGCACGATAAGCGATGCAACGCAGAAACGCCTCGGCATTCTGCGCGCCGCCTTCACGCAAATAACGCCAAAGCTGATCGCACAACGCGGGCTCGGCCGTGCTCTTTGCTACGAGGTTCGGATCTTCCTGCAAGTCGCCGGAGAACATCACGAGCATCTGCCCGTTCTTGCGCGCGAGCGCGGTGATGCTCTCGATCCCGTAAGGCCAATACGCCTCGCCGCCCAAGTGGTCGATCACGATCACGCGCGCGTGTTTCAGCACGTCATCGACGTAAAAATCCACCGATGCCGGTTGCCGCAGGAACGACTGATTCGCGAGGCGCACCGCAGGAAAACCCGCTTCGAGATTCGGCACGACGCTCGCAAGAAGCGACAGCGTGGTGTCAGCCGAACTCAGCACGACGATCGGCGCCGGCGTCTGATCGATGCGCATGACGCCCGCCGCGTCATCGACAAAACCACCGGGCGTCGTGCGTAGAAGATGCACGGCTTAAGCCTGCACGGCTGCGTTTGCAAGCGCGTCGAGAAGCGCTTGTTGCAAGCGCGGCTGATCGAGATCTTCGCCGATCAGCACAAAACGGCTCGTTCCAACCGCAGCTTCTGCGGGCGTCCAGCGGCGATCGAAATACGTATCGAAACGCTGTCCCACGCCCTGCACTACAAGCCGCATTGGCGTGCCCGGCAACGCGGCAAATCCCTTCACGCGATAAATCGTGTTGGCATCGACCAACATGCGTAATGCCGCGACCGCCGCGTCGCGCGATTCCACGCGCGCCTCGACCACAACGGAATCGAAGTCATCGTGATGATGATCGGCGTGACCTTCGTCATCCACCGAACCATGATGATCAACACGCAGATGAATCGTCGTCTCCGACGCCGCTTCGAGCCCGAGCAACGCATGTAGATCGAGTTGTCCCATGGTGGCCGGAACGATCTTTACGCCAGCGGGAATTTCGCCGCGAATCAGCGTTTCGACCGTGCGTTGCTGGGCTTCATCCATCAGGTCGGTCTTGTTGAGAATCACCAGATCGGCTGACGCCAACTGGTCCCCGAATAGTTCATGCAACGGCGATTCGTGGTCGAGATTGGGATCGGCGCGGCGTTGTTCATCGACAGCTTGCGGGTTCGCCGCGAACTGGCCGCTCGCGGCGGCGGGACCATCGACCACGGTCACGACGGCGTCGACGGTGAACGCATTCTTGATCGATGGCCAGTTGAACGCTTGCACCAGCGGCTTGGGCAACGCAAGGCCCGATGTCTCGATCAGCACGTGATCGATCTGTTCGCGGCGCTCGACGAGTTGCTCCATCACCGGATAAAACTCTTCCTGCACCGTGCAACACAGGCAGCCATTCGAAAGCTCGTAGAGGTTCGGTTGATCGGTCGTGGTTTCGTCCTCACAACCAATGCTGCAACCCTTCAGGATTTCACCGTCGATACCCAGTTCGCCGAACTCGTTCACGATCACCGCGATCCGCAGCCCTTTGGCGTTTTCGAGGATGTGTCGCATCAAGGTGGTCTTGCCGCTGCCGAGGAAACCCGTGACGACCGTGACCGGGATTTTGCGCATGTGCATCCTGTACTCCGTTTTTATCGATTGACTGCCTGATGCCGGAAAAGTCCTGCGCCCGAATAGTGCAAGCAAAAAGCAGAATGGACTCAGACCGGCGAAGCATGGTGAAAGTGTCGAGCCCGTACCGCATCCCCGCGGCACTTCGGCTCCTGAAGTTGCATCGTTCCGGCCGGTATCCGGGCTGGCGAAAATGCCGCTTCACCTTCCCGCACGCAATGCGCGTGCAGTGGTGTTCGAAGCCGGCTTTGCCGCGCGATTTGATATTGCGCGACTTTCGCTTACCGTTGCGGGGGCAGCGCAGGTTGGCGCGCACGAATGTCCGGCGGCGCTCCCTGCTTCCCGTTTAACTGCGCGCAGAAAGAGACCGCGCGCGAGCACCAGAAAACTGCGCCAAGTCTAGGCCGGTGACGCCGTGAGGTCAAGGTTGCCGCGATCTGAAAGGACTCGGAAAACCCAAGCGCCAGCATGCTCGCCTGTGCTATCTTTGGCTCGCGTCTGGTGCTCACGCGCGCTTTTCCTGCGTGCGTAGTTAAACGGGAAACAGGATGCAGGTGCGCATGTTTCAGGCGCCGCTGCATATGAAAAACCTGTGCTGTCCCCGCAACGGTACGCGCCCCCGCGTCGGTTCGAATCGCCTGGAACAAGGGTTCAATCGAAGCACATTTGCTTCACTGCCACTGCCTTGCAAGGCGGGAAGGCTCAAGCGAATGCGGTCGCCAAGCCCGGATACCGGCCAGCGCAAGTGGCACGTCGAAGACGCGCCGAACGCCGCATCCGCGACGGACGGATGAAGGACGTAATGCATTTATCGTCTTACATGAAATCAAATTTGCCGTACTTTCGCCGGCTTTTTTCCACGTGTTTCGAACGCGCGGATGGAGCAGAACAATGAGTGCATCTATCGGAAAGCGCGCGCGTGTCTGGCTGATCGGCGCAGGTCCGGGCGATGTCGAACTGATGACGCTCAAGGCCGTGCGTGCGCTGTCGGAAGCGGACGTCGTGCTCGTCGATGACCTCGTGAATCCCGACGTGCTCAAGTTCGCCCGCGCCGGCGCGCAGATTCAGTACGTCGGCAAGCGCGGCGGTCATCCGTCGACGCCACAGGCGGTGATCATTGAAGAAATGCTCGCGCATGTGCGCGCCGGACGTGTCGTCGCGCGGCTCAAGGGCGGCGATCCGTTCGTCTTCGGACGCGGCGGCGAAGAGGTGCAGGCACTGCAAGCCTCGGGCATCGAAGTTGACGTGGTCGTGGGTATCACGGCGGGAATCGCCGCGCCGGCGGCGGTCGGCATTCCGGTCACGCACCGCGATCACACCATGGGCGTCGTGTTCGTCACGGGCCATGGAGCGAGCCGCGAAACGGGCGCCGTCGAGCCCGACTGGCACGCGCTGGTCGCGACCGGAATGACGCTGGTCGTGTATATGGGCGTGCGGCGATTGGCCGATATCGTGGCCGCTCTAATGGAGGCAGGACTCGATCCGGATACACCGTCAGCGGCAATCGAACGCGCCACGCGTCCCGATCAACGGCACTTGCGCGCGCCCGTGGGACATCTTGCGGAAGCGGTCGAGCGTGCGGGGATCACGGCGCCGGCAATCGTCGTGATCGGTTCGGTCGCGGGACTTGGATTAGCGAGCGCGCTGGATTTCGTGGCGTCGCAAACGTGAGCGCGTGGGTGATCGGCATTGGATGCCGGCGGGGCGTCAGCGTCGCGCAGATTCATGCGGCGGTGTTCGCAGCGCTCGGCCACGAATCACTTTCGAACGTGCGCGCGTTGGCATCGATCGAGGACAAGCGGGACGAAACTGCATTGATCGAATTCGCCGCGCTTCACCACTTGCCGATAGAATTTTTAGCGAAAGAACGCGTCGCGCAAGTCCATACATGCGTCTCGGAACAAGTCCGGGCGCTGATTGGTATCGACGGTGTGTGCGAGCCTTGCGCGCTCCTGGCATCGCGTAATGGACGGATCGTGCGGAGCAAGATCGCGCTGGATGGCGTGGCCGTTTCCATTGCCGAAGACAATTCGATTCAACAGACAGACAACGAGAGAACGTGATGAAAACGGACGAAGAAGCGCATCTGCGCATGACGCAGCGGCGCAAGGAAGGCCACGAGAAAAAGCAGGCGCAGGCATCGATTGAAAAAGGCCTGCTGATCGTAAATACGGGCACGGGAAAAGGCAAGACCACGGCCGCGTTCGGCATGGCCGTGCGTGTACTCGGTCATGGCATGCGGCTCGGCGTGGTGCAGTTCATCAAGGGCGCGCAGCATACGTCCGAGCGCGATTTCCTCGGCGCAATCGCGAACTGCGATTTCATCACGATGGGCGATGGCTACACGTGGGACACGCAAAACCGCGACGCCGATATCGCCACCGCCCGCAAGGGCTGGGACGCGGCGCGTACGATGATCGAAAGCGGCGAGTACCAGATGGTCGTGCTCGACGAACTCTGCACGGTGCTGAAATATGAATACCTTCCACTCGATGAAGTCCTCGGGGTGCTCAACGCAAGGCCTGAAATGCTGCACGTGGTCGTGACCGGACGTCACGCGCCCGAAGCGCTGGTCGAAGCGGCGGACCTCGTCACCGAGATGCGTCCGGTGAAACATCCGTATCGTGAGCAAGGGGTGAAGGCGCAACGTGGCGTCGAGTTCTGACGTGCGCGCCTGCCCCGCTTTGTTCATCAGCGCGCCTGCATCGAATCAGGGTAAAACCACAGTGACCGCAGCGCTCGCGCGCTATCACACGCGGCTCGGCAGGCGCGTGCGCGTCTTCAAGACCGGCCCGGATTTCCTCGATCCGATGATCCTCGAACGGGCTTCGGGCGCGCCCGTTTATGCATTGCATTTGTGGATGGTCGGCGAACGCGGCTGCCGCGCGTTGCTCGCCGAAGCCGCGCAAACCGCCGACCTGATCCTGATAGAAGGCGTGATGGGTCTCTTCGACGGCACGCCGAGCAGCGCCGATCTCGCCACGGCTTTCGGCGTGCCCGTGCTGGCCGTGATCGGCGCCCACGGCATGGCGCAGACCTTCGGCGCGCTGGCGTTCGGGCTCGCGCGGTATCGCGACGACTTGCCGTTCTATGGCGTGCTCGCAAACCGCGTGGCATCCGAGCGGCACGCGCAAATGCTGAGCGAGGCGATTCCCGAAGGCGTGCGTTATTGCGGATGTTTATCGACTATGGACGACGTCGCGTTGCCCGGGCGGCATCTTGGCCTGACGCAAGCGGCCGAAGTCGCGGACCTGGATGCACGGCTGGACCGCGCGGCGGATGCTATCGGCGAAACTACGTTAAGCGAACTTCCGCCAGCAATCCATTTCGCCGATGAACCTCGCGAACAAGCACCTCGTTTGCTCGAAGGCGTCCATATCGCAGTCGCGCGCGATGCCGCGTTTTCGTTCATCTACCCGGCCAATCTCGATCTGCTGAAAGCGATGGGCGCAACGCTCTCGAGCTTCTCGCCATTAGCCGACGAACCCGTTCAAGCCGATGCGCTTTATCTGCCGGGCGGTTATCCCGAGTTGCACGCCGCGAGGCTTGCTGCAAACGCGACGACGGCGGCATCGGTTCGCGCGCATATTGAAGCTGAAAAACCCGTGGTCGCCGAGTGCGGCGGCATGCTGTATCTGCTCGAATCGCTGACTGACATTGACGGCGCGCAGCACAGCATGCTCGGCCTCTTGCCCGGCCACGCGAAAATGCAAAAACGCCTTTCGCGTCTCGCCATGCAACGTATCGAAAGTCGCCATGGCATGAGTACGGGGCACACATTCCACTATTCATCGGTGACGACCAGCATGCCGCCCGTTCTTACCGCGACGCACGCAACAACGCGCAAGGAAGGCGAAGCTGTCTATCAACATGGCCCGATCACCGCGACCTACATGCACACTTACTGGCCGACGAATCCGGCGGCAGCAGCCGCCCTCTTTCGCGGCGAACCACTATGACCATGCCTTCGGAAACACCTGTAAAAACGCCGCTTGAACTCGCATTCACTATTGAGCGTGCAAGCCAGCTTCAGCCCGTAGGTTCACCGTGCACGGACGTATGCCGGCTCGATAAAACCACCGGTTATTGCGAAGGCTGCTTCAGAAGCCGCGAAGAAATCAAGGCATGGAAGACCCTGCCTGACGCCGACAAACTCAGCCTGTTCCCCGCGTTGCTGGACAGAAAAGCGGCGGCATAAAAAAAGGGCGGCTCACAGGCCGCCCTTCTCTTTTGAACAATAGCTTAAGCCGCCGCTACACGCCGCGCCGGCACACGTTCGACTTGCCGCTGCGCAAGCACGCCGAAAAGCAGACCGAGCGTGGTCCAGAGCAACGCTTGAATTCCGATTGCGGCCACGCGGAAATTCCACAACAAGGTCGCCGAGAATTGCGCCGGGACTTCATCGACTGGAGGCAGAGCGACGTACGCCACTCCCATCAACACGATATAAACCGCCGCCGCAATCAGCGATGCGTTCCAGTTGCCGTGCGCCGGCTGCATGCGGCGTTGCAGCCGGACAGCGAACACCGCCGCGACGAGCGAGATCGCGACCATGCCGAAAAACAGCGCCGTCCTCGCGCCGATGGACTCCGGATTTCCCACGGACGGCGGGTTCGGCGGATACTTCAGGAACGGCACGATGACAATCGTCACGAAGCCGAACAAGCCGAGCAATGCCGATGTCCCGCGTGCGCGCAACGCACCGAGCCGCGCATACGAAAACGCGAATACGAGCGAGAACAAACCGCCGAGCGCCGTGCCGAACACCGCGACGCCCGTCAGCAAACCAAGCCCCGCCTGCGTGCCGCGACTGACCAGCTCGACATCGTCGCCATGGTCGTGCGAATGCCCGGAGGCCGCTTCCGCCTGCTCATGCGCGTGTTCCTGCTGCGATTCGAATGCAATGGCGCGATCGACGGACGGTTCGCCGAACGTCTTTGCAAAGCCGAAGCCGAGCAGGCCCGCGACCAGTCCCGCGATCATGCCGCGTATAAGAAGATTTCTGATCATGGAGGGTCTCAGTGGCAAGGAAAACCGAGCAGGTGACGGCCATCGTGCACGAACTCGTGGATATACATGCCCTGAAAAATCGACGTTGCGCCTTGCTCCGCGCCCACGAAATAAATCGCGATCAGCAAAAGCAGGCCGATAAAAACCGCCCATGGCAGCACTTCGCGCACCGGAATAGGTACGGGTGCATCAAATGCGGGATTAATGCCGGATAGATTCGCCGTTGCGTTGGCTTGATTCATGATTGCTCCAAGGGATAAACGCGTCCCGTAAGATTAAAGAAAGGCTGCAGCGGGGGTCTGACTTGCGTGCATCGAATGGCTTTCATACCCTTGCTTCAGGGCTTGAAAACCGCGTTGGGCACACTCACAGTGGCGCGACCGCGCCGGGTTCTCACCGGCTTCCTCGCGCTGCAAGCTTGCCATTCTAAGATGTGTGCACTGAAAGTAAAGCAATGCATCGAGAGAAACGAGCCGGAAAATCATGAAAAACGAACTGATTTTGCTATGTCACGCGGCGACGCACGCCATGAAAGCAGGTTTTTTTCCTACGCTCGATGACCCCATCGAGCACCTTGAACGTCCGCTCCTTTCGGCGCTTGCATCGGCGTACACACCGGAGCGCGTGGTCACGAGTCCGGCGCTCGCCGCCGTGGAAACGGGCCGCGCGTTTGGCATGGCAATGTCTACGGATGCACAGTGGAGCGACCTGGATCATGGCCGCTGGCAAGGGCGATCTTTGAAGGAGATTTACGACGAGGACGCAGATGGATTAAGCGCGTGGTTGTCGGAACCGGACAGCGCCGTGCATGGCGGAGAAAGCCTTGAAGCCCTGCGGACAAGGGTTGCAAGCGCGCTCGATGTTCAACCGCACGAGGGCGTCACACTGATAGTGACGCACGCAATCGTGGTCAAGGTCGCGCTGGCTGTTGTGCTCGAGGCGCCGCTGGCGGCGGTTTATCGGATGGATCTGGAACCGCTTTCGGCAATCACGCTGACCCGTTCAGACAATGCCTGGCGCCTTCGATACAAACCGCTGGTCTGATCAGGATCAGGCCCCGGCGCCGCGTGCCATGCGCTGAAGCGTCGATGAATCGATCGCGCCCGCGCAGATCCGGACTGCCTCGTTGAGCGTCCGTGGACGGCCCGCTGCAAAATGTGCTTCGAGCATGGCAATGGCGCGAAGCCGCTCGTTGTTGCCGAGCTTTTCACCCGTTGCAAGTTCGAGCACCGAAATGAAATAAGTCGCCGGAGGCGTCGCGCCGCGCGCGCTGGAGGCGGACGCAGGAATTGCATCCGAGCATGCTTGCCTCGCAATCGTCGCGACGTCGCGCTGGGGACTCCAGCCGGTTTCGCTGAGTTGGAATTCGGTGTTGCGTGTCATCGGTAATGCCTTGGGCTATCCGTAAGTCGTATGACCAATACGTTAGCAAGGACTATTCCACGTTGAACACGTCAGGCGTCGCCGTGCACGCCATCCCAGCGCCGCGACAAAAGGATCAGCACCGGCAGCAAGACCGCCCAGCCGATAGCCAGCGTGACCGTTGCCGCGAAAGGCTGCGCGAAGCGAACCGCGCCGAGCGCGGCGCCGCCTCGAAACGACAACGGTCCGGCGATCGCGCCCAGCACCGAAGCGAGCAACATGCGCGACTTGAGCCAGCCGAAAGTGGTGTTGAACTGCGCGGCGAAGAGCGCCCACAACGCGAGAATCCAGTAAGGCGCGGCACCGGGAATGACCGTACCGTTGGGATAGACGAGCAATCCGGCCGCAACCGGCACGCTTTCCCACACGGCGCCAATCACGACAACGCTCGCCAGCAGCTTGATTTCCTGCATCGGCTGAATGACGCGCGCGAGATGCACGGCGACCATCACCAGCGTAACCGCAACGCCGATCCACGGTACGTCGTGCGCCGCGCTCAAAACGCACGCAAGCCACCCCAACTGCGCGACGATAAAATAAACAGTCGGCGCCAAACGCGCGAAGGTGGTGCTAGCCGAGGATTTACCGGATGAGTGAACCATGCGTCTCGCAGTCGTGGAATGGGCTTGGCGACGATGCTAACGCATCGAATGAACCGGCGTTCCAGCCTCGCGTTTTCAAAACGATGCCGAATCATCCAACGAATCCGCTGTCCGCTTTATCGCCTGCTGCCGTAACATTCCTGAAATCAAGCAGCCGGATAATCGTTACTCTGCAGTATTGCGTCCCGATTCCTACGACGCCGCCAACACGCCAAACCAACGGAGCTACTCATGAATTCGCAGGATAAACAGCGCCGCTTCGAAGAAGACCTGATCGACAGCTACGACGAAGAACTGGAAATGGAAGTCGATGACCGGATTCTTGACGGCGACGGCGCGTTTTCCGCTGAAGCGCGCGAGCAGCGCAAGGTCTACTTCCGCGAGCTGTTTCGTCTGCAAGGCGAACTCGTGAAACTGCAGGACTGGGTGGTTGCAAGCGGGCATCGGCTAGTCGTGATCTTTGAAGGCCGCGACGCCGCCGGCAAGGGCGGCGCGATCAAGCGCATCACGCAGCGCCTGAATCCGCGCGTGTGCCGCGTGGCCGCCCTGCCCGCGCCGAACAATCGCGAACGCACGCAATGGTATTTCCAGCGATACGTATCACACTTGCCGGCAGGCGGCGAGATCGTCCTGTTCGACCGCAGCTGGTACAACCGCGCCGGTGTGGAGCGTGTGATGAATTTCTGCACCGACGACGAATATGAAGAGTTCTTTCGGTCAGTGCCTGAGTTCGAAAAGATGCTAGCGCGAAGCGGTGTGCAAATCCTGAAGTACTGGTTCTCGATCACCGACGACGAACAGGAAGTCCGCTTTCAGGCGCGCATTCAGGACCCGCTCAAGCAGTGGAAACTGAGTCCGATGGATCTTGAAAGCCGCCGCCGCTGGGAGGCTTACACGCAGGCGAAGGAAGTGATGCTGGCTCGCTCGCATATTCCCGAGGCGCCCTGGTGGGTGGTGCAAGCGGTCGATAAAAAACGTGCTCGCCTTAATTGCATCAGCCATTTGCTGAGCCAGGTGCCGTATCACGAGATCGAACACCCCACGATCGAATTGCCCGACCGCGTGTACAACGATGATTATCTGCGCCAGCCTGTGCCGCAAAACATGATCGTTCCGGAAGTGTATTGAGGCTGGTTGAAACGCGTTTCAGCAGTGGCAGGTCTTTTCATGCATTGCATGAACGTGCTGCTGTTTTTGAGCATCGCCACGATCATGGCGATGCTTGAATACCACTTGAAATATGTATTGCGAACTCTTCATGACCACGACGAACGTCACTTGCATCAGGTTGAAATCGAGCGTCACCATCAGGCGCATCAGGACCAACAGAGGAAGTACGACGGCAGGCCGGTAGAGTTGTCGTTCAATTAAAGCTTTCATGACGGCTCCCGTATCCATAATTAGAATTCTACGGATCGGGAGCCTCCGGATAAACCCGCTGTAATCGAAGACACTTGTCGCGCGGATTGAACAATCGCACTTCAGTCGTACCGCTTAACGCGATGCCACGCTCGCGCTCGACGCGTCCGATGCAGCCGGAGCCGGCTCAGCCGATGCCACCGGCATATCGCCCCAGCCGCCGCCCAACGCACGGATCAGGTTCACCGTGGACGTCGCCTGCACGCCCGCCAGTTGCACCGCCGTGCGCTGCGATTGCAGCACGGTGCGCTCGGCATCGATCACATCGAGGTAATTGATTGCGCCCTCGGTGTATTGCGTGCGCGAAAGCTGGGCTGCACGATTCGACGCGCTCACGGCTTCAGCCTGGGTCTGCGTTTGCGTTTCCAGAATGCGCAGGTCGGAGAGATTGTCCTCGACTTCCTGGAATGCCACCAGCACTTGCTGCCGATAGTTCGCCACATCCTCTTCGTAGATGGCGCGCGCGTTCGCGAGATTGCCCTTGCGACGTCCGCCATCGAAGATCGGCAGGTTGAGCGCCGTGCCGGCAAACGGTCCGAGCAGGAACGTACGGCTCGACCAGTTGAAGAGATCGCCGAGCGTCGCCGATTCAAAACCGCCTGAACCCGTGATGTTCAGCGACGGGAAGAAAGCCGACTTCGCCACGCCGATACGCGAATTCGCCGCAGCCATTGCACGTTCTGCCGCCGCGATATCCGGGCGGCGTTCGAGCAAGGACGAAGGCAGGCCCGGCGGAATCTTGATATCGACGGGCGTCAGCGGGTTGGCGGCCATCGTGAATTGCGATGCCGACTTGCCGAGCAATACGGCAAGGCTATGTTCCGATGCCGCGCGCATGCGCTGCACGGTCATCGCATCCGACTTCGCGCTTGCCAGTTCGGAGCGTGAGCGCGCGACGTCCAGCTCACTGATATCGCCTTCGGCAAAGCGGCGCTGCACGAGCTTCAGGCTTTGCTCGCGCAACGCGACCGTGCGGGCGAACACGTCGTTCTCGGCATCGAGTTCGCGCAGATTGAAGTAGTTTTGCGCCACGTCGGCTTGCAACGCCAGTTGCACCGAGCGGAACAGCGCTTCGCTTTGCGCGGTGTCGGCGTTCGCAGCCTTCACCGAATCCGACACGCGCCCGAACAGATCGACTTCGTACGAAGCGCTAGCCTGCGCACGCCACAAGGTCTGCGAAGGGATGTTGACGTTCTGCGGCTGAAGCTGCGACGCGGGCGACAACTTCTCGCGCGTCGGGCCGAAACCCGCATCGAGCGTCGGGAACAACCCCGCGCGCGCCGTCTGGTTGATCGCGCGCGATTCCTTCACGCGTGCTGCCGCTGCCTTGAGGTTCTGGTTGGCATCGGCGGCCTGGCGTTCGAGATCGTTCAGCGTGTCGTCGTTGAAGACGGTCCACCATTCGCCGCGCATGACCTGTTCCGACGGTTGCGCCGTCTTCCACGTGCCTTGCTCGGAGGCGGCGAGCACCGTCTGCGACGTTTCCTTGAACGCGGCCGGTTCCTTGACGTCGGGCTTGGCGTAGGTCGGTGCGAGCGAACAGCCCGCGACCACCAGCAGCGACCCGAGCAGCGCCGACAATCCGAGCCATCGTTTGATATTCAGCGTTTTCATTTCAATCTCTCTCATGCTTCAAGCGAAGCATTGACACCGCGCATGTGCGGATTGTGGCCATGCTTGTCGACGAGATGTTCGCCGCCAGCCAGCTTTCTCAACAGCACATAAAACACCGGCGTAAGCATCAGGCCGAACAAGGTCACGCCGAGCATGCCGAAGAACACGGCCACGCCCATCGCGTGACGCATTTCCGAACCGGCGCCCGATGAAATCACCAGCGGCACCACGCCCATGATGAAGGCAATCGACGTCATCAGAATCGGGCGCAGACGCAGGCGGCTGGCTTCGATGGCTGCTTCCACAATGGAACGCCCCTGCATTTCCAGCTCGCGTGCGAACTCCACGATCAGAATGGCGTTCTTCGCCGACAAGCCCACCAGCACCATCAAGCCGATCTGCGTGAAGATGTTGTTGTCGCCATTGGTCAGCCATACGCCAATCAGCGCCGACAAAATGCTCATGGGCACGATCAGGATCACGGCGAGCGGCAGCGTCAGGCTTTCATACAACGCAGCCAGCACCAGGAACACGAGCAGCACGCTGATCGGGAACACCCACAACGCCGCATTGCCTGCGAGGATCTGCTGATACGTCAAGTCGGTCCATTCGAACTTGATGCCGCGCGGCAGCGTTTCCGCTGCAATGCGTTCAACGGCAGCTTGCGCCTGACCCGACGAATAACCCGGAGCCGGACCACCGTTGATATCGGCTGACGTATAGCCGTTGTAGCGCACGACCATTTCCGGACCATACGTAGGCGTCACCTTGACAAGCGACGACAGCGGCACCATTTCGCCATTCGCGTTACGCGTCTTCAGCAAACCGATGTCGTCCGAGTTGGCACGGAACGGCGCATCCGCCTGCACCCGGACCTGATACACACGGCCGAAGCGGTTGAAGTCGTTCACGTACAACGAGCCGAGATACACCTGCATCGTGCTGAAAACATCTGTGACGGACACACCCAGTTGCTTCGCCTTCACACGGTCCAGATCCACGTTCAGTTGCGGCACGTTGATCTGGTAGCTGGAGAACGTCGGCCCGAGTTCAGGCGACTGTGATGCACGCTTGATAAACGCCTGCGTTGCGTCGTTCAGCGCGGCATAACCCAGCGCGCCGCGATCTTCCAGTTGCAACTTGAAACCACCCAGCGTACCGAGGCCAAGCACCGGCGGCGGCGGGAACACGGCAATGAACGAGCCCTTGATCGCCGCGTATTGCTGGTTCAGCGAACCCGCGATTGCACCTGCTGACAACGCTTTGCCCTTGCGTTCATCGAATGGCTTGAGCGTCACGAACACAATGCCCGCGCTCGACGAGTTGGTAAAGCCGTTCACCGACAAACCCGGAAATTCCACCGCACTTTGCACGCCCGGCGTCTTGCGCGCGATATCGGTCATCTGGCGAATCACCGCTTCCGTACGATCCAGCGATGCACCATTAGGCAGTTGCGCGAAGCTGATCAGGTATTCCTTGTCCTGCGCGGGAACGAAGCCGCCCGGCACGACCTTGCCCATCAGCACGGCGCCAGCCAGCAGCACCACGTAGATGCCCATCATCACGGCCTTGCGGTTGATGACGCCCGTCACGCCCTTGCCGTACTTTTCCGAACCACGCTTGAAGACCTTGTTGAACTGGCGGAAAAAACCGCCGAACACACGATCCATGCCGCGCGTGAGCCAGTCCTTCGGTTCATCGTGGCCCTTCAGCAGCAATGCCGCGAGAGCCGGCGACAAGGTCAGCGAGTTGAACGCGGAGATCACCGTCGAGATGGCGATGGTCATGGCGAACTGCTTGTAGAACTGACCCGTCAGGCCCGACATGAACGCGAGCGGCACGAACACAGCCGTCAGCGTCAGCGCAATCGCGATGATTGGCCCACTCACCTCTCGCATCGCCTGATAGGTCGCCTCCCGCGCCGATAAACCAGCTTCGATATTTCGCTCGACGTTTTCCACGACCACGATTGCATCGTCCACCACGATCCCGATGGCGAGCACCATCCCGAAGAGCGACAACGCGTTGATCGAGAATCCGAACGCAAGCAGCAACGAGAACGTACCAATGATCGAAACCGGCACGGCCAGCAACGGAATAATCGACGCGCGCCACGTCTGCAAGAACACGATCACCACCAGCACGACCAGCGCAATTGCTTCGGCAAGCGTGTGAATCACGGCGTCAATACTGGAGCGGACGAACTGCGTCGGGTCGTACACGATCTGGTATTCAACGCCTGCGGGCATATCCGCCTGCAATTCCTTCATGGTCTTGCGCACCGTGTCGGAAATCTGCAGCGAGTTGGCGCCCGGCTGCTGGTTGATCGCCATTGCAACGGCAGTCTTGTTATCGAGCAACGAACGCAAGCCATATTCCGATGCCGCCAGTTCCACGCGCGCGACGTCATGCAAGTGCGTGACGGCACCATCGGGCGAAGTCTTCAGCACGATGTCGCGGAATTCCTGTTCGGTCTGCAAGCGCCCTTGCGCGTTCACGTTGAGTTGCAACGGCACGTTCGGCAACGTCGGCGACGAGCCGATCACACCGGCCGCCACCTGCACGTTCTGCTCGCGAATTGCGTTCACCACGTCGGTCGCGGTCATGCCACGTTGCGCGACTTTTTGCGGATCGAGCCAGATGCGCATCGAATAATCGCCCGAACCCCAGAGCTGGACCTGCCCCACGCCTTGAATACGCTCGAGCCGGTCCTTCACGTTGATCAGCGCATAGTTGCGCAGATACGTCATGTCGTAGCGGTTATTCGGCGAGTTCAGGTGAACCACCATGGTGAGCGTCGGCGACGACTTGATCGTCGTCACGCCAAGCCGCGTCACGTCTTCCGGCAAACGCGGCAATGCTTGCGACACGCGGTTCTGCACCAGTTGCTGTGCCTTGTCCGGGTCCGTGCCGAGCTTGAACGTCACCGTGATGTTCAGGTTGCCGTCGCTGTTTGCTTGCGACTGCATGTACAGCATGTCTTCCACGCCGTTGATCTGCTCTTCCAATGGCGAGGCCACAGTCTCGGCGATCACCTTCGGGTTCGCGCCCGGATATTGCGCGTGGACGACCACGGACGGCGGCACGACTTCCGGATATTCGGAGATCGGCAGCTTGAACATGGCGATGACACCCGCCAGCAAAATAAGCACCGAGAGCACGCCCGCAAAGATCGGGCGGTCGATGAAAAACTTGGAAATGTTCATGACGGTTTCTTTATAAGCATGAGAGGCTGCGCGCACGTTTCCCGCAGCGGGTCTCGTGAAAGATCCGCCGCTGTCGACGCACGCCAGGAGCCACCGTTAAGCGGCTATAAAGCGCGTCTTATGAAGCTTCTTTTGTTGCTGGCGACGCACTCGCCATTGCTACCGAATTGGGTTTGACGACATCGTTCGGACGCACGCGCTGCAGACCGTTCACCACGATCCGTTCGCCCGGCTGCAAGCCCTTCACGATCACGCGCAAACCATCGCTCTGGGTGCCGAGCGTGACTTCACGGTATTGAACGCGGCTGTCTTTATCGACGATCATGACGAATTTCTTGTCCTGGTCCGTACCAATCGCCGCATCTTCGATCAGCACCGCCGGATGCGGCGTGCCGCCGCCGACCTTGATGCGCGCATACAGGCCCGGCAACAGCGAACCGTCGTTGTTGTCGAAGCGAGCCCGCACGCGAATGGTGCCCGAGCCGGTATCCAGCTGGTTATCCACCGATGCAACCTTGCCCTCGCGCGAGAAACCATCTTCATTTGCAAGACCCAGCGAAACCGGCACGCTCGAGCGCGAGTCGCGGCTCAGGTAACGCAAGTACGTTTGTTCATCGACGTCGAACGATGCGTAAATGGGCGATACCGAAACCAGCGTGGTCAGCAACGGTGCGCTCGAACCCGTGGAAACAATATTGCCCACCGTCATTTCCGCACGCGACACGCGGCCGGAAACCGGCGCCACGATATGCGTGTAGGTCAGGTTGATCTTCGCGGTTTCGAGGGCCGCTTGCGCCGCCTTCAGATTGGCGGCCGCCTCGTGCGCGGCGTTCTGCTTCTCGTCGTAATCGCGTTTGGCGATCGCGTTGTCCGTAAGCAAACGCTCGGCGCGCGCTGCATCCGTCGACGTATATCCGTTGCGCGCCTGAGCGGCCGCAAGCTGCGCCGCGGCCTGATCGACTGCCGCCACGTACGGACGCGGATCGATGGTGAAGAGCGGATCGCCCTTCTTGACCAGCGCGCCATCGGTGAAATGCACGGCGACGATCGTTCCGGGCACGAGCGGCCGGATATCGACTTTATCGACGGCTTCGAGGCGGCCCGAATAGTTCTGGTAGTCGGTGATGGTCTTCGAGACCACCGTGGCGACATCGACTTCGGTTGCCGGCGGCGCGGCCTGAACAGCGGCCTCGGCGTTGTTCACGGGCAGGCCGAAACCATGCATGGCGGTGTATGTGCCGATGCCTGCCACGACGAGCGTCGCCCCTAGCGCGACGGTAATTCGTTTGCGAGTGATGGACATGCGATGCTCCAATTAAGTCGTTGAGATTGTTTTAAATTTTTGGGGTGCCGCGTGAGCCTTCGGCCTGGCGCTCGTACGCGTTGCACGATCGGCCCTGTCTCTAAGCCGCTTTTTGAAAAACGCCACTACATCGGCGAGCGCGGACGGATCCGCGACCAACCCGTAATGCGATGCATCGACGTGCCGCGTCACTTCAGTCGGCACGCCTGCTGCGATCAATTCACCCGCGTATTTCTCGGCTTCTATATGCAGCAAGTCGTGCTGGGCGCTTGCAATCAGCGCCGGCGGCAGCCCTGCAAGGCGCCGCGATTCCAGCGGCGCCGCATACGGATGAAGCCGTTGCGAGGCATTGGGCAAATACGCCCGGTAACACTGCGCGCACTCGGACGCGCAAATGTCCGGCGAGAGCACCTTGGCCTCGTCGGCCATGCGCGTCATGCTCGGATCGAGCAACGGCGCGAGCAAGGCCTGCGCGTGAATCGCAATGTCACCGCGATCCCGCGCAATCGCCGCAAGACACGTAGCGAGGTTGCCGCCTGCATCGTGTCCCGCCACGCCGATGCGATTTGCATCGGCACCTTGCGCACGAGCGTTCGCTACCACCCACTGCGCCGCCCGATATGCATCTTCGGGCGCCGCCGGAAAAGGAAACTCCGGCGCGAGCGAATAACCGACCGAGACGACCCATGCGGGTGTGTCGCGGGCAATCGTCGTGGCGGCAATATTCGCGTCGTCCAGCGTGCCGCGAACAAAACCGCCGCCATGAAAATAAAGCACGACCGGCAGAACGGTGCCGTCCGATGCGGGGCGATAACTGCGCAAGGTTATGGGTTGCGCATGTCCCGCGATTCGAACATCCTCTATGCAGAGGCCCAGATCCAGCGTCGATGCCATGGTTATTTACAGCGCGTCCGCGCTTGTCCCACCTTAGTTGCGATGGAACGAATTCTGAGGTCTGTGTCTTTCGAAATAAATGCCTATAATCCGGCAACACAATTCGGTCGCGCTGAACAATCACGATCGATTGACACTGCCCATTCCTACAACATCCTCGCAGCGCCTTTATTCCATTCGCTGCGAAGATTTGACGGTGAGAGAAAAATGGACCGGCTACAAGCTATGCAGGTATTTACAAGAGTCGTCGATACCAATAGTTTTTCGCGCGCGGCAGACACGCTGGATATGCCTCGCGCCTCGGTGACAACGATTATTCAGAACCTTGAAGCGTTTCTCAACGTGCGTCTTCTGCAGCGTACGACACGACGCTTGAACCTCACGCCTGACGGTGCCGCGTACTACGAGCGCTGCGTGCGGATTCTCGCGGACATAGAAGAAACCGAGAGTTCATTCGCAAATACGGGTAAAGGTCCGCGCGGCAAATTGCGGATCGATATGCCTGGGTCGATCGGACGAATGATCGTCATGCCCCAATTGTGTGAATTCCATACGCGTTATCCGGACATCGAGTTGATGATCGGATTCGGCGACAAACCGGTCGACCTGATTCAGGAAGGCGTGGACTGCGTGATTCGCGTGGGGACTTTGCAGGATTCTAGTCTCGTTGCAAGACGGATTGGCGTTTTTCAAGGGCTGACCGCGGCTAGTCCGGATTACCTGGAACTGCATGGCGTGCCCCATACCATCGAGGAATTGCAGCAGCATACGGCGGTGAATTATTTTTCGAGCCGGACTGGCCGCGTGATGGATATGGATTTTGTCATCGATGGGAAATCGGTCGATGTGAAGATGCGCGGCGCCATCGCCGTGAACGACGCCGAGGCTTACCTGGCTTGCGGCGTAAAGGGCGTAGGGCTCGTTCAGGTCCCGCGCTTCATGGCGCTCCCGCATTTGCGTTCCGGCGAACTGGTCGAAGTGCTGCCGCAATGGAAGCCGTTGCCCATGCCTATTTCGGTTGTGTATCCGCATAACCGGCACTTGTCGCCGAAGGTGCGCGTATTCGTCGACTGGGCCGCCGAACTGTTCGAGCGTTGCCCATTACTGTCCGGTCAGGAAGACGCAGAAGAACGCTGCTTGCCGACCGCGACGGCGCGTTCGGTTGTCGTGAAGCACGGAACGCCGGATGTTGCAGGAACCGCTGAAGTGGTTGTTTAAATATCGTGCTGAAGGGTTTAGCCGCTTGCATTTAAAGCAATTAAACCCTTCGCCGCTTAATGTCATTCGCATTCCAATTCCCTTCTTCAACCACTTCCAATGTAAGGGCTTAAAGCCGCTATCGCTTCAATAGCATTCTTCCAAAACCCCTTGGAATAAGGCGCTTTGCGATTGTTCGGATCTTGTGATTAATCAATTCGCCTAAGCATCATTTATCCGGCAGTCGCGGTTGACTACATTTCGTCCTGTCGCAGCGCGGCACTCACATTTGCCGTTCGCTGCTCCGTGCATCTATTCGAATGGCATCGATTGAATCGTGCGTTCGCTTGAACCGACAGGAGCAACACCGTGAAAACCGCAATCGCAGCGCTCTCGCTTTCCGCTGTATCCGCACTTGTTTCAACGACCGCTTTTGCCGATGGCGGCATTGGCCGCGCTGGAACATATCAAACCTCGACCACCGCGCAAAGCACGATGACACGCGAGCAGGTTCGCGCCGAACTCGCGGCTTCGTATGCGAACGGAACGTTGCCGGCACTGAACCGCAATACGTATCCGGATCGCAGCATGGCAGGCGTTGCGATCGCGGCTCAACATGAACAACGTGCCCGCGATGCGGCGATTGCAGAAGAACGCAATCGTTCCATAGTCGAGTTCGCAAACGGCTCGGTCACGCAAAGCGGCAAGCCGCAAATCCGGTAATTGCGTTGAATTCACGCTGAATAATCAGGAGCCGATCATGGACGATCTCGCACCGCTGGAAGACTTCTCCGCACTCGATGACTGGTTGCCCGAAGCACCGCCGCTATGGACGCCCTTCAGGCCGGTCATGCACGAAGAAGCTGCTGTAGAGCTAGAGAATTGAATTGACCGCGGACGCACGAGGTCCGCGGACAATAACGATTCAAACTGTATTACCCGCAAGCGCCCACTTCGCCGCACGCCGTACAGAAGTCGCAGCCGTCCTTGCGGATCATTGCGTTCGCACCGCACGTCGGGCATTTGCGGCCGGGGATAGGCAGCAATGCATGAGGATTGGCGGCATCGGCGTTTTCCTCGACAACGGCCGTGATGTCGGCGCTGTCATCGGCGAGTTCTTGAGCGCCGAGCGTCACGGCCGCGCTTTCCTTGCGATGTTGCGCAAGCAGACGCGACGGCACTTGTCCGCCTTCGACATCGAGAAAACCACGTCGATGCAAGATCTGCTGGATCGCATACGCGAGCGCGGCCACTTCGGAATCATGCCAACGCGGCGACCTGTGGCCATCGAGACGCTCTACGTCACCTAGCCGCACCTGGCCGCGATCCCACGATACCTTGCGCATGTCCTGCAGATTGCGCGCCACGAAGCCGCCGCGCGCCGCAAGCGACAACGAGCGCATGGTCGCCGTGATCCACTGCTGCGATTCGTCGCGCTGACCCGTTGGAATGAAGAACTCGATAGGCCGCTCGATGGTGACATCTTCGCCGCCAAGCCGCCCGGTGATCTCCATGAACGACACCGCCACGTAAAGCGACTTCTTGCCCGCTTGCGTGAGGTATTCCACCTTCTCGATAATCGCCGGCAACTCGCCGCGCGGCCGGTGATCGATGGCAATGCGCAACGGATCGAGCTGCACTTCCGAGTCGGCTGCATCCGACGGATCCGAAGCGATCACAGCCGGCGTTTCCGGCGTAATCGACAACACGGCGCCGAGCGTTTCATTCGGCCGATACGTGGCAAGCCCCTTGAGTCCGCGATGCCATGCATCGAAGTAAAGATCCTTGAAGGCGTCGAAGGGATAATCGGCGGGCACGTTTACCGTTTTTGAAATCGATGTATCCACGAACGGCTGAACCGCCGCCATCATCTCCAGATGATCGTGCGCGGACATGTCGAGCGCGCTCACGAAATAGTCGGGCAGCGACTTCACATCGCCTCCAAGCTCGCGATACAACCGGTACGCGTGATCTTCAACAGCGAACGATTGCCTGCTGCCGTCGGCCATGCGTTTCGTGCGGGTATAAGTCCACGAGAACGCGGGTTCGATGCCGTTGGACGCGTTGTCCGCGAACGCGAGGCTCACCGTTCCGGTAGGCGCAATGGAAAGCAGATGGCTGTTGCGAATGCCGTCGCGACGGATCTCGGCCTTCAGGTCGTCGGGCAGGCGCGACGCGAAAGTGCCTGTTTCAAGGTACGTTTCTGCATTGAAGAGCGGAAAGGCGCCGCGTTCACGCGCCAGTCCCACCGATGCACGATACGCCTCGTCGCGCATCGTGCGCGCCACGCGGGTGGCGAAATCGCGTCCTTCCCGCGAGTCATAACGCACGCCGAGCATCACGAGTGTATCGCCGAGACCTGTGAACCCAACGCCAATGCGCCGCTTGTCCTGCGCTTCCTTGTCTTGCTCGGGCAGAGGCCAGAGCGTGACGTCGAGCACGTCGTCGAGAAAACGAACCTGCGTGCGCGTGCTTTTGGCAAGCGCGTCCCAATCGAAAACCGGCGTGCCGCCGTGCTGTTGCGCAAACGGATCGCGCACGAAACGCGTCAGATTCAACGGCCCGAGGTTGCAGCATCCATATGCAGGCAAGGGTTGCTCGCCGCATGGATTCGTTGCGCGGATCGTTTCCACGGCGCGCAGGTTGTTGTCGTCGTTCATGCGCGACATGAAGACCACGCCCGGTTCGGCCACGTCGTAGGTCGATCGCATGATCGTGTCCCACACCTCCCGCGCCTGCACCTCGCGATACACCCACAAACCGTCGTCACGCTGATGCGCGTCGGCGGAAGCCTTGAACGCGGGCGATGGTTCAGCGCGATGCACGAGCTGCCACGACGCATCGTCCGATACAGCCTGCATGAACTCGTCGGTCACCGCGACCGATACGTTGAAGTTGTTCCACCGTCCCTTCACGTGCTTCGCCGCGATGAACTCGAGCAGGTCCGGATGCGTGCAATCGAGAATGCCCATCTGCGCGCCGCGCCGCGAGCCCGCGCTTTCCACGGTCCTGCACGATGCATCGAATACATCCATGTAACTGCACGGTCCCGACGCCGCCGAACCCGTGGAATGCACGCGCGCGCCCTTCGGACGGATAGCGGAAAAGTTGTAGCCCACGCCGCCACCGCGCCGCATGGTTTCGGCTGCCTGCAGCAGCGCCACGTAGATGCCCGGCAAGCCGTTTTCATCGACGCCCTGAATTGCGTCGCCTACCGGCTGCACGAAGCAGTTGATGAGCGTTGCCTGAATGCCCGTCCCGGCCGCGCTCATGATGCGGCCCGCGCCCAGCGCGCCGCGCTGGAAATTCTCGAAGAACTCGGTTTCGGCCTGTTTGCGAAGCGCCTCGGGCTCCGCCAGCGCCACGCCGCGCGCGACCCGCCGGTAAATATCGTCGATACGGGTTTCGTCGCCCTTCGCGTACTTTTCCAGCATTACGTCGATGGAAAACTGCTGCGGTGAAACCGTCAGCTTCAAGTCGTCTTCAGCCATGTTCTGTCCTCATGTCCCGCAGTCATGCGTTGGTTGGTGCCGCGACGCCAAAGCCCCGCCCGTGGTCGTTTCATCACGGGACTACGCCTTCCGGAGTAGTCCCCCTGGAGGAGCGACATGAAGTCGCGTCATCCCATCGGCGAATGGGCGGCACGCCGCGCAGTTCCTAATCTTGCAGTCGATCCGCACTTCAACGCAAACTTAATCGACGAGCACGCTCCATGACGGCCGCACGCACGCCAACTGGCAAATCCCGTTCCATTCCGCCACCCTTGAGGCCGGACGCTGCATCGACCGCCGATCCGCGCGCCTGGCGCGTGCTGTGGTCGAGCACGTTCGCTTTCACCATCTGCTTCGCGATCTGGATGATGTTCGCGATTCTCGGCATTCCGCTGAAAACGCAGCTCGGCCTTTCCGATACCGAATTCGGCCTGATCGCGGCAACGCCGGTTTTGTCGGGTTCCCTCGCGCGCGTGCCGCTCGGCATCTATACGGATCGCTTTGGCGGACGCATCGTCTTTTTCCTGACGATGCTCGTCACCATCATTCCCCTCTGGCTGATGGCTTACGCCACGCAATTCTGGCAATTCATTGTGCTGGGTCTGCTGGTTGGCCTCGCGGGCGCGTGTTTTTCGATCGGCACGCCGTATGTGGCGCGCTGGTTTCCGAAGGACCGCCAGGGCCTTGCCATGGGCATCTTCGGCGCAGGCAACAGCGGCACGGCATTGACCAAATTCGTTGCGCCCGTGCTGATCGTGACGGCCGGCACATGGACGATCGTACCGAAGGTCTACGCCATCGCCATGCTCGTGACGGCCATCCTGTTCTGGCTAACGTCCGCGACCAATCCTGCGCATCGCGTGGAAAACCCGCCGAGTTTTGCAAGTCAGTTGAGCGTGATGAAGGATCGCCGCGCGTGGCGTTACTCGCAGTACTACTCGGTCGTGTTCGGCGGTTATGTTGGCCTCTCGCTCTGGCTGCCGCATTACTACGTCAGTCACTACGGTTTTCACATCGAACAGGCCGCATTGCTGGCGGCGTGTTTCTCGCTGCCCGGCGGCGTGCTGCGCGCAGTCGGCGGCTGGTTGTCGGATCGCTTCGGCGCGCAAAAAACCACGTGGATCGTGATGTGGACCGTGCTCGCATGCCTGTTCGTGCTGAGCTACCCCGACACCGCGCTGATCGTGCAATCGGCGCAAGGCCCGCTGGCGTTCAACATCGCGCTCTCGCCCACGTTGTTCACCGTGCTGATGTTCACCATCGGCATTGCAATGGCGATCGGCAAGGCCTCGGTATTCAAGTTCGTCTCCGACGAATACACCGGCAACATCGGCGCCGTATCCGGCGTTGTCGGTCTTGCCGGCGGCCTTGCAGGCTTCGCGCTGCCGATTCTTTTCGGCGCGCTCGCGGACCTGACTGGCGTTGCCAGCTCCTGTTTCATGCTGCTTTTCGGCGCGACGGCTGTCAGCCTGATCTGGATGTATTTCTCCTTCCGCGCGCCTGGCACCGCTGTGCAGCCACGCGCATCCGTTTAATCCCACCGGCAAAATCATGTCCAACTATGTGCTGAAAAATTGGGAGCCGGAAGATCCGGCTTTCTGGAAAACACGCGGCGCGGCGATTGCCAATCGCAACCTGTGGATTTCTATCCCGGCGTTGATGCTCGCGTTTTCGGTGTGGTCGTTGTGGAGCGTCGTTGTCGTCAATCTGGACAAGGGCGGTTTTCACTTCACGAAGAACGAGCTGTTCTGGCTGACTGCATTGCCCGCGCTTTCAGGCGCCACGCTGCGTATCTTCTATTCGTTTCTGGTCCCCATTTTTGGCGGCCGGCGTTTTACCGCGGTTTCCACGGCCACGTTGCTGATCCCCGCGCTCGGCATGGGTTTCGCGTTGCGCGATCCATCCACGAGCTATTCCACCATGCTCGTGCTCGCGTTGCTGTGCGGTTTCGGCGGCGCGAACTTCAGTTCGTCGATGGCCAACATCAGCTTCTTTTTTCCCAAGGCAAAAAAGGGACTGGCAACGGGCTTGAATGCGGGTATCGGCAATCTCGGGGTTTCGGTGGTCCAGTTCGTGACGCCGATCGTGATCGCAACCGCCGCGTTCGCATCGTTTGCGGGCAGCGGACAAACGTTTGTCAAAGACGGCGTCGAGCACGGCATCTGGTTGCAGAACGCCGGGTTTATCTGGGTTCCGTTCATTGTCGTGTCGTCTATCGCGGCATGGTTCGGTATGAACGATATCGCCGACGCGAAGGCCTCATTCGCCGATCAGGCCGTCATTTTCAAGCGCATGCATAACTGGCTCATGTGCTGGCTGTACATCGGTACGTTTGGTTCGTTCATTGGTTTCTCCGCGGGTTTCGCGTTGTTGACCAAGGCGCAATTTCCATCGATCAATCCGACCGCCTATGCGTTCCTCGGACCGCTTGCAGGCGCATTGACGCGCCCCATCGGCGGCTGGATTTCCGACCGCCTGGGCGGGGCGCGCGTGACGCTGTGGACCTTCGTCGGCATGATCGCGGCGGTGTTCGTTGTCATCTCGTTCATGCCGGGCGCGGGTACGACCGGCAACTTCGGCGGTTTTCTCGGCGCGTTCATCGTGTTGTTCATGCTGGCTGGGATTGGCAACGGCTCAACGTTTCGCATGATTCCCGTGATCTTCATGACCCAGCATCAACGGCTCTCGAAGGGAATGGATGCCGCCGGCCAGCGCCAGGCGCTGCACAACGCAGCGAAGGAATCCGCGGCCGTGCTGGGCTTTTCTGCAGCGATCGGCGCGTACGGCGGTTTCTTCATTCCAAAAACATTTGGCACGGCGCTCGACATGACCGGCTCGGCCGTTCCCGCGCTGTATGTATTCATCGCGTTCTACGTGACGTGCGTCGCCATCACGTGGTTCTTCTATGCACGCCGCAACGCCGGCATGCCTTGCTGACGCGCCCTATTCGACACAGGACACAACAATGAGTCATTTTCTGGATCGCCTGAAGTTCGTCAAGCGCACGCAATCGACGTTCGCAAACGGCCACGGCGCGGTTGTCAACGAAGACCGCAAGTGGGAAGACGGATATAGGAACCGGTGGCAGCACGACAAGATCGTGCGCTCCACGCACGGCGTGAACTGCACGGGTTCGTGCTCGTGGAAGGTGTATGTGAAGAACGGCCTGATCGTCTGGGAGACGCAGCAGACCGACTATCCGCGCACGCGCGCAGATTTGCCCAATCACGAACCGCGCGGCTGCCCGCGGGGTGCATCGTATAGCTGGTATGTGTATTCCGCGCAACGCGTGAAGTACCCGATGATCCGCGGCCGCCTGATGGAAATGTGGCGCGAAGCCCGCCAAAGCCTGGACCCGGTCGCGGCGTGGGCATCGATCAGCCAGGATCCCGTGAAGTCCGAGCGCTACAAGAGCGTGCGTGGACTCGGCGGTTTCGTGCGCGCCGACTGGAACACGGCGAACGAAATGATCGCGGCGGCGAATGCGTTCACCATCGGCAAGTTCGGGCCGGATCGGGTGATCGGCTTCTCCCCCATTCCCGCAATGTCGATGGTGTCATACGCGGCCGGCTCGCGTTATCTCAGCTTGATCGGCGGCGTGTGCCTCTCGTTCTACGACTGGTATTGCGATCTGCCGCCCGCTTCCCCACAAGTGTGGGGCGAGCAAACCGACGTGCCGGAATCGGCCGACTGGTACAACTCGACGTATCTGATGGTGTGGGGATCGAACATTCCTCAAACCCGTACGCCCGATGCGCACTTTTATTCCGAAGTCCGCTACAAGGGCACGAAGACCGTGGCGGTATCGTCGGATTTCGGCGAAATGGTCAAGTTCGGAGATATCTGGCTTGCGCCCACCCAAGGCACCGACGCAGCGCTTGCAATGGCAATGGGCCATGTCGTGCTCACCGAATTCCATGCAGCGAATGCATCGAACAAATCCGCGTATTTCCGCGACTACGTGAAGCAATACACCGACATGCCCATGTTGGTGCTCCTGCGCGACAACGGTGGAATGCTCGTTCCCGATCATTTCCTGCGTGCATCGCATCTCGCTGACAACCTGGACGAAGCGAACAACGCGCAATGGAAAACGCTCGTGCTCGACGCTGCCAGCGGCGAGATCGTCGCGCCCAACGGCACCGTCGGTTTCCGCTGGAACGAGGCGTCGCACAACAACGGCGAGAAGGTCGGGCGCTGGAACCTGGAACTCAAGGACGGCGGCAGCGGACGCGTTATCGATCCACGCCTGACAATGGTTCACCCGGGCGCGCACGATGAAGTCGTGAAGGTCGGATTCCCGTACTTCGGCAGCGAGCACAACGCGCTGCTGGAGCGTCATGTCCCGGCCAAGCGCGTCACGCTCGCCGATGGAACCAGCGCGCTTGTCGCGACCGTGTTCGATCTGCAGATGGCGAACTACGGCGTGGACCAGGGCCTCGGTGGACCGAACGTTGCAACGAGCTACGACGACGACGTTCCCTACACGCCCGCATGGCAGGAAAAGCACACCACGGTCCCGCGTAACCTCGTGATCCAGGTCGCGCGCGAATTTGCGACCAATGCGCATCAGACCGAAGGCAAGAGCATGGTGATCGTGGGCGCCGCGCTCAATCACTGGTATCACAACGACATGATTTATCGCGGCATCATCAACCTGTTGATGATGTGCGGTTGCGTGGGCAAGAGCGGCGGCGGCTGGGCACATTACGTGGGGCAGGAAAAGCTGCGTCCGCAATTCGGCTGGGCGCCGCTCGCGTTCGCGCTCGACTGGTCGAAGCCGCCGCGCCAGATGAACGGCACGTCGTTCTTCTACAACCACACGAGCCAGTGGCGTCATGAGAAGGTGGGCCTGAGCGAAATTCTCGCGCCGACCGCGCAGATGGGGAAGTATTCGAACCTTTCCATGCTCGACCTGAACGCCAAGTCCGAGCGCATGGGCTGGTTGCCAAGCGCGCCGCAACTCGGCGCCAATCCGCTCGACCTTACCGACGAAGCCGCTCGCGCCGGCATGAAACCCGTGGAATACGTGGTCGACCGCCTCAAGTCGGGCAAGCTGCAATTCTCTTGCGACGATCCGGACAACCCGGTCAACTTCCCGCGCAACATGTTTGTCTGGCGTTCGAACATTCTGGGCAGTTCGGGCAAGGGCCACGAGTACTTCCTGAAGTATTTGCTCGGCACGCAGAACGCCCTCTTCTCCGACGAAAACGACGCCATCATGCCGGGCGAAGTCAACGTGCGCCCAGCGGCCGAAGGCAAGCTTGATCTGCTGACGGTGCTCGATTTCCGCATGAGCACGACCTGCCTTTACGGCGATATCGTGTTGCCGACTGCAACGTGGTACGAGAAGGACGACCTGAACACGTCGGACATGCATCCGTTCATTCATCCGTTGTCGGAAGCCGTGCAGCCTCTGTGGGAAAGCAAGAGCGACTGGGAAATCTACAAGGGCATTGCCGAGAAGTTCGCGGAAATCGGCGGCGAGCATCTGGGCACGCGCACCGACCTGGTCTGCACGCCGCTCATGCACGACACCCCGGGCGAACTCGGCCAGCCGTTCGAGCCAAAGGACTGGCGCGCCGGCGAATGCGACCTGATTCCGGGAAAGACGGCGCCTTCCATGACGGTCGTCGAACGAAACTACAAGGACGTGTATCGCAAGTTCACGTCGGTCGGACCGCTCCTCGACACGCAAGGCAACGGCGGCAAGGGCATCAACTGGAACAGCGCGCATGAGGTCGGCGAACTCGCGCACATCACGAAAACCGTCACCGAACCGGGCGTAAGCCAGGGACGGCCGCGGCTGGATAGCGCCATCGATGCCGCCGAGATGATCCTCACCTTCGCGCCGGAAACGAACGGGCACGTTGCGGTGAAGGCGTGGGAAGCGTTGTCGAAGATCACGGGACGCGAACACGCGCATCTCGCGCTCGGCCGTGAACACGACAAGATCCGGTTCCGCGATGTCCAGGCGCAACCGCGCAAGATCATTTCCGCGCCAACGTGGTCAGGTCTCGAATCCGAGGAAGTGAGCTACAGCGCCGGTTATACGAACGTGCATGAAATGATTCCATGGCGCACGCTGACGGGCCGCCAGCAGTTCTATCAGGATCACCGATGGATGCTGGACTTCGGCGAGGGTTCGTGCGTGTATCGCCCGGCGATCAACACCAAAACGGTCACCGCCATGCTCGGCGCAAAGCCCAATGGCGAGCATGAACTCGTGCTGAACTGGATCACGCCGCACCAGAAATGGGGCATTCACTCCACTTACACGGACAACTTGCGCATGTTGACGCTTTCGCGCGGCGGCCCTCACGTGTGGGTGTCGGAAGTGGAAGCGAAAGAAGCCGGTCTTGTCGATAACGACTGGGTCGAAGTTTTCAACGTGAACGGCACGCTGACCGCGCGAGTGGTGGTGAGCCAGCGCGTGCCGCGCGGCATGTGCCTGATGTATCACGCGCAGGAAAAGATCGTGAACGTGCCGGGCGCTGAAACCAGCGGCATGCGCGGCGGTATCCATAACTCAGTCACGCGCACGGTGCTCAAGCCCACGCACATGATTGGCGGGTACGCGCAGCAAGCCTACGGTTTCAATTACTACGGCACGGTGGGATCGAATCGCGATGAGTACGTGATCGTGCGCAAGATGAAAAAAGTGGCGTGGCTCGAAGGTCCGCTCAAGGAAAGTGAAGGAGCTGCATCGTGAAAATTCGTGCGCAAGTTGCAATGGTGCTGAACCTGGATAAATGCATCGGCTGCCATACGTGCTCCGTGACGTGCAAGAACGTGTGGACGTCGCGCGATGGCGTGGAGTACGCGTGGTTCAACAACGTGGAAACGAAACCGGGCATCGGCTATCCGAAGGAATGGGAGAACCAGAAGAAGTGGCAAGGCGGCTGGATTCGCGACGCGGCCGGCCGGCTGCGTCCGCGTCAGGGCGGCAAGCTGAAGGTGCTTGCGAACCTGTTCGCGAACCCGAATCTGCCGGCTATCGACGACTACTATGAGCCGTTCACGTTCGACTACGAGCATCTGCAAAAAGCGCGTCTGAGCGAAACACCGCCGACCGCGCGCCCTGTTTCCGTCATCACCGGCAAGAAGATGGAGAAGATCGTATGGGGTCCGAACTGGGAAGACGACCTGGGCGGCGAGTTTTCATCGCGTGGCCGTGATGCATTGTTCGAGAACGTGCAGAAGGAGATGTATTCCACGTTCGAAAACACCTTCATGATGTATTTGCCACGTCTGTGCGAGCACTGCCTGAACCCGGCGTGCGTGGCGTCGTGCCCGTCCGGTTCCGTGTACAAGCGTGAAGACGATGGCATCGTGCTGGTCGATCAGGACAAGTGCCGCGGGTGGCGCATGTGCATTTCCGGTTGCCCGTACAAGAAGATCTACTTCAACTGGAAAAGCGGCAAGGCCGAAAAGTGCATCTTCTGTTATCCGCGGCTCGAAGCGGGTCAGCCGACCGTGTGCGCGGAAACGTGCGTCGGACGGATTCGTTATCTCGGCGTGCTGCTGTACGACGCCGACAAGATTGGCGATGCGGCATCGGTTGAGAACGAGAAGGACCTGTACCAGTCGCAACTCGACGTGTTCCTCGATCCCCATGATCCCAAAGTGCAGGCCGAAGCGCTCGCGCAAGGCATTCCGCAAAGCTGGCTGGATTCAGCGCGCAAATCGCCGGTCTACAAGATGGCCGTGGAATGGAAGATCGCGTTCCCGCTGCATCCGGAATACCGGACGTTGCCGATGGTTTGGTACATCCCGCCGCTTTCGCCAATTCAATCGGCGGCGGACGCGGGTCATATCGGCATGGACGGGATCATTCCGGACGTGAAGAGCCTGCGTATTCCCGTCAGGTATCTGGCGAACCTGCTGACCGCGGGCGACGAAGCGCCGGTCACGTCCGCGCTCGAACGCATGCTCGCCATGCGCGCGTTCAAGCGCGCGGAAGTCGTGCACGGCCGCGCCGAACCCGAATTGCTCGCGGGGCTTAACATCACGCCCGCGCAATTCGAGGACATGTATCAGACCATGGCGATCGCCAATTACGAGGATCGCTTCGTGGTGCCGTCGTCGCATAAGGAAATCGTGGAAGACAGCTTCAACGACAAAGCCAGTTGCGGTTTCACGTTCGGCAACGGCTGCTCGGGCGGGGTATCGGAGGGATCGTTGTTCGGCAAGAAACCGCAAGGCAGCGTAGTGTTCGCGGACATGCCGAAGTCACGCAAGAAGGCAGAGGTGGCGTCGTGAACAATCCGCTTTCCATTTACACGTTGCTGGCGAGCCTGCTCGATTACCCCGAGCAGGAATTGCTCGACGCACTCGGCGAGATCGATCAGGAGCTAAACGCGTTCCCGGACACGACCCGTGCCGCGCTTCAGCCGCTGCTCGCCTTGCTCGATGCTTCGCCGCTGATCGAATTGCAGGAGAACTACGTCGCGACGTTCGACCGTAATCCCGCGCATTCGCTGCATTTGTTCGAGCACGTTCACGGCGAAAGCCGTGATCGCGGACAAGCAATGGTCGATCTGCTCGATGAATACCGCCGCCACGGCCTGGAAATGGCGACCAACGAGTTGCCCGATCACGTGCCGCTCTTCCTGGAGGTGCTCGGCAACGTAGAGCCGTCCGAAGCGCGAACGTTACTCGACGAAGCCATCCACGTCCTCGCTGCGTTGGGCGACCGTCTTGCGCGCGATGAAAGCCCGTACGCGCGCGTATTCACCGTCTTGCGTTCAATGACGGATGTCGTGCCGCAAGCTGCCGAGATTCCACCCATTCGCGACATGGACGAGGCGCTCGAACGCTTCGGCCCGGGCGCAGACGGTGTCGAACCTTTGCTTGCTCCATCCACGTCCACGCCGATGGCCCAGCCGATGCATTTCCATCCGCGCCCGCCCGCCACGGCCAACTGAGTTCAAGGGACAACGCTCATGTTCAATCAATTCTTGTTCGGCATTTATCCGTACATTGCAGCCGCGATTTTCCTGTTTGGCAGCCTCGCGCGTTTCGAACGCGAGCAGTACACGTGGAAAACCGACAGCTCGCAGCTGCTTCATCGCGGCAATCTGCGGCTCGGAAATATCCTGTTCCACATCGGCATTCTCGGGTTGTTCTTCGGGCATCTAGTCGGCTTGTTGACACCGGTCGCGGTGTGGGATTTTCTCGGCATCGATCACAGCACGAAACAGGCAGTCGCAATGATCGCCGGCGGCATCATGGGATGGCTATGTCTTTCGGGCCTGCTCATCCTGATTCACCGTCGTATGACTAATGCGCGTGTATCGGCCGTCACTCGTACCGGCGACAAGGTCCTGCTGCTCTGGATCCTCGTCACGTTGATGCTCGGGCTGACGACCATAGGCATGTCCTCGGGTCACATGGACGGGCACATGATGGTTCAGTTGATGACGTGGGCGCAGCACGTGGTCACGTTCCGCGGTGACGCAGCCAGCTTCGTCGCTGAAACGCCGTTGCTGTTCCGCGCGCATCTGTTCATGGGCATGACGCTCTTCGTGATCTTCCCGTTCACGCGGCTCGTGCACGTCTGGAGCGGCTTCGGCTCCGTGACGTATCTTGGCCGCGCATGGCAACTCGTGCGTCCGCGTTGATCGCTGGAAGGGGAACATCATGGCAGTGATAGTCAATGGCACAGAACTGACGGACGACGATATTGAACGCGAGTTGCCCGCCAATGCGGACACACCCGATGCGCATCAGGCGGCACTCACGGCGGCCGTGTTGCGCCGCGTGCTGCTCGACGAAGCCGCGCGCCTGAAGCTGGCGCCGGCAGCCAGCGACGAGCAGTTGATCGAGGCATTGCTCGATCATCAGCTTGCCGGGACTGCGGCGCCCACGCACGAAGAGTGCGAGCGCCACTATCTGGCGGATCAGGAACGCTGGCGCGTCAACGAGCGCGCGCGCGTCAGCCACATCCTTTTCCAGGTGACCGAACGCGTGGATCTGGCAGCGCTGAAAAAGCGCGCCCAGCAAACGCTCGACGAGTTGGTCAGTGCGGGCACTGATGTCGAACTCCGTTTCGTCGATGCCGCGCGGACGCTGTCGAATTGTCCGTCGGGTATGGATGGTGGCGCGCTCGGAGAAATTGGCCGCGGCGATACCGTGGCAGAATTCGAGCGCGCGGTATTCGCCGCGCCCGCCGGAACGCTCTGCCCTGCGCTCGTGGAAACGGAATTCGGATTTCATATTGTCCGCGTCCACGAAAAATCGCCGGGCAAGGTGTTGCCATTCGAGCAGGTCGAACTGCGTATTCGCGACGCCATGTCGCTCGCGCTGCGCGACCTTGCCGAACAGCGCTACGTCACCGAAGCCGTAGCGCGTGCGGACATCAAAGGGTGGAAGGACGGGAATGCACTATGACGCAAACGGCGGCGGAGCTGCGCATCTTCGGTATTTGCGGGCGATCGGGACAGGGCAAGACCACGCTGATTGAATTGCTGTTGCCGTGGTTTCGCGCGCGCGGCCTGATTGTGAACGTGGTGAAACATAGCCATCATTCAATCGATCTGGAACCGCCTGGCAAGGACAGCGCGCGGTTTCGAGCGGCCGGCGCGGGAGAAGTGCTGATTGCGTCGCCGTATCGATACGCCATCGTGCGCGAACTGCATGGTGGCCCCGAACCCCCGCTCGCCGATCTGATCGCGCGTCTGAGTCCTGCCGATCTGATACTGGTGGAAGGCTTCACGCGCGAACCGTTGCCACGTCTGGAAGTCGTCCGCCCGGCAGAAGGCCGCGACCCGCTTTATCTCTCCGATACAGCCATCCTCGCCATTGCCACCGATGACGCCCCGCGTCTTCATGACGCACCCAATGTCCCGCTTCTGCCCCTGGCGGGCGTTGCGGAGATTGGGGAGTTCATATGTAAAACAGTCGGGCTCTCACCCTGAACTGCACGCACGCCGGATAATCAGGACCCTTTGCTTTTTTCCGGCGCCTTCCCGCAGTTCAATGTCCGACCATCTGCCTCAAGCGACTTCACTCGTCACGCCGCTGCGCTACCGGCTGTCCACTCGCATCGTCATGTTGTCGGGCGTGGCGCTGACGTTGTTTTTATCAATGATCGTCGGGACGCTGTGGCTCTCCTGGCAACTCGAGGGCGCCGGCGCCGCGATCAACGACGCCGGAAGCCTGCGCATGCGCGCGGGCAATATCGCGATCCAGCTTTCTGAAGCTCGCGCCGCTCGTCCCGCGAACGTAGCGTCGCAGAGCGCCCTGCTCGATCAGACACTCGCACGGCTCGCACAAGGCGATCCCGTCCGGCCACTTTTTCTTCCCGAAACCACCGCCATACGCGAGCAGTTCAACACTGTCTCCGCGATCTGGCACAACGTGCTCAAACCGGCTGTCGAGCAAAACGCTTCCGCTCCGTACCTGTATCTCGACCGCCTGCCCGCCTTCGTGGCTCAAGCCGATGCGCTCGTGCGCCTCATCGAGCAGGAAAATGCGCGCAAGACCGCGTGGTTGAGGCGCTCGCAACTCGCGCTCGCGGCGCTCGCCTGCCTTGGCACCATCGCGATCGTGTATCTGCTTTACGCGTGGTTCGTATTGCCTGTGCGACGGCTTGAACGGGGGTTATCGCGTATCGAACAACGCGAATTCACCGCGCGCTTGCAGGTCGAATCGCGCGATGAATTCGGCCGGCTGGCGCAAGGTTTCAATCGAATGGCGGGCGAGCTTCAAAGCCTTTACCGGGATCTTGCGCTGCGTGTCACGCACAAGACCGCGCAACTTTCGGCACGCAATAGCGAACTGCTCGCGCTTTATGAAATGACCGCGTTCCTGCACGGCGCGCACGACGTGGAAGTGCTGTGCCGCGGTTTTCTGACGCGCGTGATCCGTCAATTCAATGCAGACGCGGGCTCCGTACGCATCCTCGCCCAGAACGACGACAACCTTCACATGGTCGTGTCCCAGGGATTGCCGGAACACATGACTCACGTCGAGCGATGCATGCCCGCGCGCGATTGCGTATGCGGCGCGGTGGCGACCAGCGGCATTGCGGTGATCAAGGATCTGCGCGCGGGACGGCCTTCGTTCAGTGCGCCGCAAAGTGGTTCCGATTGCGGAAACGCCGGTTTTTCAGCGGTTGCGGCGTTCGGTATTGTCTCGCACGAAATTGCCCTTGGCTCCTTCTCGCTGCATTTTCGCCATGAACGCGAGATCCAGCCTTCCGATACACGCTTGCTGGATACGCTCGGACGGCATCTCGGGACGGCGCTGCAGAATCATCGGCTGGCTGCGGCGGCGCGCCAGCTTGCGGTCGCGCAGGAGCGTCATCTGGTCGCGCAGGGCTTGCACGACAGCATCGCGCAAAGCCTCAATTTCCTGAAGATGCAACTGCATCTGCTCGATGCCGCCGCGAACCGCGACGACATGGCCGAAGTCCGCGAGATCGTGCCGCTGCTGCGCGGCGGGCTGGAGGAAAGCTACGAAGACGTACGCGAGTTGCTGGTGAATTTCCGTACGAAATTCGGCGCTGGAAGTCTTCGCGACGCCATCGAGGAAACGGTTGCGCGATTCGAGCGGCAATCGGGCACGCCGTTGCAACTCGAATACGAAGAGGCGAGCGGCTTGCCTTTGCCCTCCGATCAGCAGTTGCAGGTGCTGTTCATCTTGCAGGAGGCGTTGTCGAACATCCGCAAGCATGCGTCGGCGTCGAATGTGCGCGTTGTGATCAGGAATGCCCGGGACTTTCATCTGAGTGTGCAGGACGACGGAGACGGTTACGATCCCGCCGATATCGCCAGCCGCGGCGAAGCGCATGTCGGCTTTCACATCATGCGCGAGCGCGCAGCGCGTCTTGGCGCACAACTCAGACTTGAAAGCCGGCCGGGCGGCGGCGCGCAAGTGAATCTTTTTCTGCCTGCGAGCAGAAGGCAGACAGCATGACTATTCGCATTCTTTTGATCGACGACCACACGCTGTTTCGCTCGGGCGTGCATGCATTGCTGCAGCGCCAGCCGGATTTCGAGGTCGTGGGCGATGCCGCCGATGGTATCGAGGGAATCAAGCGCGCAAAGCAGCACAGGCCGGACGTGGTGCTGCTCGATCTGAACATGCCGGGTTTGTCAGGCATCGAGACGCTGCAGTTGTTGCAGCAGGACCTGCCCGATACCGCGGTCATCATGCTGACGGTATCCGAAGACGTGGACGAACTCACGTCCGCGCTGCACGAAGGCGCGTGCGGATATCTGCTCAAGAACATGGACGCTGATGCCCTCGCCACCATGATCCGCCGCGCCGCCAATGGCGAATCGGTGATCGCGGAGAGCATGACGCAACGCTTGATCGCGAAGATGCGAGCACCGCTAAAAGCCGAGGAACTTCCCGCACGCGATACCCGCGAATCGTCGGCCCTGACGCCGCGCGAACGGGACATCGTGCGGATCGTGGCGCGCGGCGCAAGCAACAAGGACATTGCGCGCGAACTCGATCTGGCCGAAAGCACGGTCAAGATTCACGTGCGCAACGTGCTGCGCAAGCTCAATCTGACCAGTCGCGTGCAGATCGCGATTCACGCGCTCGCACGCGATACGGATACCTAAGACGTCAGGTCGCGATATACATCGGCATAGCGCAGCGCCGACGCTTCCCAGCCAAAGTCCTGCTCCATCGCGCGATGAACGACCGCCTTCCAATCCGGGCGGCGTGCTTTCAACGCAAACGCGCGCCGGATAGCCGCGACAATCGACGGCCGGTCGAACTTCTCGAAGACAAAACCCGTGGCGATTTCGTCGGCGAGATTTTCCAGCGATGTGTCCACCACCGTGTCCGCTAAACCGCCCACGCAGTGCACCAGCGGCAACGATCCATAAGCCAGCGCGTAAAGCTGCGTCAGGCCGCACGGTTCGAAGCGCGAGGGGACCATCACAATATCGCTGCCCGCGATGATCGAATGAGACAGCGTTTCGTCGAATCCCAGTTCCACCGCGACGGCTTGCGGATTGGCCGCCGCCGCGTTCTTGAGACCATTTTCGAGCGCCGGATCGCCGGTGCCAAGCACGACGAGCTGACCGCCGCGCTGGACAATATCGGGAATCACGGAAAGCAACAGATCGATGCCCTTCTGCTCCGTCAAACGGCTCACCACGCCGAACAGAAGCGCTTCCGGATCGCGCGCCAGCCCCATGCGCTCCTGCAATGCGGCCTTGCATTTCTCTTTGCCCGAAAACTTGTCGATCGAATATTGCGTATTGATGGCGGTATCGGTCGACGGATTCCAGACCGATTTATCGACACCGTTGAGAATGCCGCTGATGTCGTGCGTACGGGTGCGCAACAGACCGTCGAGGCCCGCGCCCTGGACCCGCGTCTGAATCTCGCGGGAATAAGTCGGACTCACGGTCGTGATGCGATCGGCGTAGAAAAGGCCGGCCTTCAGAAAAGAAAGATGGCCGTAGAACTCGATTCCATCGACAGAAAAAAAATCCGCCGGCAATTGCAGCACACCAAATCCGGCCGCCGGGAAAACGCCTTGATAGGCAAGGTTGTGAACCGTAATCACGGATGGTATTCGCGGCCTGCCCGAAGTCCGCTCCCACGCCCGCAAATAAGCCGGCGCGAGACCCGCATGCCAGTCATGCGCGTGAAGCACGTTCGGTTGCCACGCGGGATCGGCGCCATGGGCCATGCGCGCCGCCGCCCATCCGAGCAACGCGAAGCGCCGGTCGCTATCGGCGTATTGCGTGTGCGATGAATCCAGGTAGGGATTGCCCGGCCGGTTGTAGAAGGCATCGGCGCGCACGATGTACACCACGATTGCATGTGGCGCGAGCACGCCGCGTTCGAGCCTGACATTGCCGATTCCAAACGCCGGCCCGAGATCCGCCACGTGCTCGATCTGCGTCAAACCCGCCACCACGGACGGAAACGCCGGCAGGATCACCCGGGCATCCGTGCCCACTTGCATCTGGGCCGGCGGCAGGGCGCCCACGACATCGGCCAGGCCGCCGGTTTTCAAAAGCGGATACATCTCCGCTGCAACATGCAGCACGCATACGGTCATCGGTTCCCCATTGGCTGGTGGCGCCGACAGGAATCATCGGCGCAGATCTGGACGCAGTTTAGCGAACTATGACTGCTTTGCTTGTCCGAGACGTGTCAACGCCTCTTGCGTCACCAGCACCACACCGCTTTCCGTCCTGTAGAACCGTTCAGCGTCGTATTGCGGATCTTCGCCAATCACGAGCCCTTCCGGCAACGTGCAACCCCGGTCGATCACCACTTTCTTGAGACGGCAACTCGACCCGACCGTCACTTGCGGCAACAACACCGCTTCGTTGATATGACAAAACGAGTTGACCCGCACCGCCGATGAAAACACCGACCGCGCCACTTGCGACCCCGCGATCACGCAACCGCCGCAGACCAGCAGGTTGTTGATCGCGCCCTGCTGCCCGTGCAGGTCGCGCACGAACTTGCCTGGCGGCAACTGTTCCTGGTTGGTCCAGATCGGCCAGCGGCGATCGTAGAGATCGAGTGCGGGAATCGTGGATGCCAGATCAAGGTTGGCCGCCCAATAAGCATCGACGGTTCCCACGTCGCGCCAGTACGGCGGTGCGTTCGGATCCGTTTCCGACGTCACGCATGACATCCCGAACGGATGCGCGATCGCACGGCCGCTGGTGACCACACGAGGCAGGATGTCCTTGCCAAAATCGTGGTCCGTTTGCGACGTCAGGATGTTTTCTTCGAGCAACTGGTACAGGTACTTCGCGCTGAACACGTAGATGCCCATGCTCGCCAGCGCGATGTCGGGCTTGCCTGGCATCGACGGCGGATCTTCGGGTTTTTCGAGAAACGCCGTGATGCGCCGTTGCTCATCCACATGCATGACGCCGAACGCGGTGGCTTCCATGCGCGGCACTTCAATGCAACCCACTGTGCAATCCGCGCCGCTTTCCACATGGTCGAGCACCATGCGCGTGTAGTCCTGCTTGTAGATATGATCGCCCGCTAGCACGACGATGTACTCCGGGCCAATGGAACGGATTATGTCGAGGTTCTGGAACACGGCGTCCGCCGTACCGCGATACCAGCTTGCGTCCACGCGTTGTTGCGCGGGCCAGATATCGATGAACTCGTTGAACTCGCCGCGCAGGAAACCCCACCCGCGCTGCAAATGGCGCAGGAGCGAATGCGCCTTGTATTGCGTGACCACGGCAATTCGCCGGATGCCCGAATTCAGGCAGTTCGACAACGCAAAGTCGACGATCCTGTACTTGCCGCCGAAATGCACCGCTGGCTTGACGCGTTTGTTGGTCAGCGCTCCGAGGCGCGTGCCCCGGCCGCCTGCAAGGACAATAGCCAGCGTGTTCTTTTGCAGATCCGTATGACTTTGCGACAGTCTTTCCTTGTTCAGCGTCTCCATACTGACCTCCTTTTTTGCGGCCTCTGCGGCCTGTTTCTAAATAGTTTTCAGCCACCAACCATGCGCGTCGCCGGCGCGTTCCGGGTTGATTTAAAGCAACGAGTGCGATTTTCTCCAGAGGAATTGGATGGATTTGAAACAATGCGCGTGAGAACGATTCTGCTGCAAAGGTGAACAGTTCGCACCTGCTTTTCCATATCCGGCCACTAAAGATCTAGCCGACGGCGGAAGCGTCCGGCCGCACAGGCGAAACATGCAAGAAAACTTTGGTGTTCATCGAGTTCGGCGATTTGAGCAATCTCCGTGCCAAACGGATCAATAAGCGCACATGTTCATGGCGATGTGTCGTGCAAATGCAAAATATGGTCGAGCCCGCGTCATGACGCCATGCGCCACGGCACAATAATGTGCGCGACCATAAATGCTATAAACCGCCCGATTGCCATTCCGGCCACTGACGAAAAAACACATCATGAATAACGTCCTCAGCATCCAGTCGCACGTTGTCTTCGGCCATGCCGGAAACAGCGCGGCGGTATTCCCAATGCGCCGCATGGGCGTGAACGTCTGGCCGCTCAACACGGTGCAGTTCTCGAACCACACGCAATATGGTCGCTGGACCGGCAGCGTGGTCGATGCCGGCGAGCTCACGCGCGTGATCGAAGGCGTTGGGGCTATCGGCGTACTGCCGCGCTGCAACGCCGTGCTTTCCGGCTATCTCGGAGCACCCGACCAGGCCGCGGCGGTGGTCGAGATCGTCAAGATGGTGAAGGCCGTGAATCCGAAAGCGCTTTATTTCTGCGATCCCGTCATGGGCGCGGCGACGGGTTGCATCGTGGAGCCGGGAATTCAGGAGTATCTGGTCACGAACATGCCCGAGATCTCCGACGCCATGACGCCGAATCACATCGAGTTGCAGAAGCTCACCGGCCGGACCATCGAAACCGTGGAAGAAGCCGTCGATGCGTGCCGCGAGATCATCGCGCGCGGGCCGAAGGTCGTCCTGGTCAAGCATTTGATCGACAGAAACAGCCGCGCCGACACCTTCAACATGCTCGCCGTGACGGAGACGCAGGCGTGGTTTGCACAGCGCCCGCTGTATCCGTTTGCACGTCAGCCGGTCGGCGTGGGCGACCTGACGAGCGCGGTCTTCCTCGCGCGCACGTTGCTCGGCGATTCGGTTCGCGAAGCTTTCGAACATACGTTGGCCGCCGTCAATGCGGTCGTAAAAACCACTTATGAAGCCGGTCGATACGAACTGGAAATCGTCGCGGCACAGGACGAAATCGCGCATCCGACCGAGTTGTTTCCCGCGCTCGCCGTGCACGCGGAATAAGGCGCCACGCCAGTCCACGGGCGGGACCGGCACTTGCTGCAACCCATGACGTCGCCGGCTCGGACCGGCCCCAAACAGGTGCATCGCGAGCTGGCGCTTGAGCTCGTTTCGCATCGAACCAGGGAACGCCATGGCTCAGATATCCAGTCAGAAACTCGAAGGTCAGGTCGCGCTCGTCACCGGCGGAAGTTCCGGTATTGGCTACGGCGTCGTGCTTGCGCTCGCCAAGGCCGGCGCGAGCGTCGCCATCAACTACCACTCCCACGGCGAAGAAGCCGAAAGCCTCGCCAACCAGATCGAACGGGACGGCGGCCAGGCCTTTGCGATCAAGGCCGACGTCTCGGACGAAGGCGATATCGATTCCATGTTCGACGCGCTCATCCAGCGCTTCGGCACGGTCGATATCGTGGTCGCCAACTCGGGCCTGCAGAAAGACGCCCGCTTCATCGACATGACGCTCGCCGACTGGAACGCGGTCATGAACGTCAACCTCACCGGTCAGTTCATGACCGCGCAACGCGCCGTTCGCGAATTTCTCCGGCGGGGGCCGCGCCCGGTATCGAAGGCGCTGGGCAAGATCATCTGCATGAGCTCGGTTCACGAAGTCATTCCATGGGCCGGACACGTGAACTACGCGACGTCGAAAGGCGGCATCCAGATGATGATGAAATCGCTTGCGCAAGAGGTCGCGCCACACAAGATCCGCGTAAATTCCATCGCCCCCGGCGCGATAAAAACGCCGATCAACAAGTCTGCCTGGGACAACCCCGAGGCGCTGAATAAGCTGCTTGAACTCGTGCCCTACGGCCGCATTGGCGAGGCTGAGGACATTGGCAACGCGGTGGTCTGGCTCGCTTCGGACGAGAGCGACTACGTGACCGGCACCACGCTTTTCGTGGATGGCGGCATGACCTTGTATCCCGGATTCGCCGACAATGGCTGATCCTCGCGCGCAAGATCCACACGACGACAACCCGGTGAAGACCAACCCGCCCACGCCGCACGGCATTCCTATCGATGCGCACGGTGTGATCGGCAATATGCGCACGACGGCGCTTGTATCGACGCAAGGTGCGATCGACTTTATGTGTTTTCCGCGCGTCGATTCGCCGACCATCTTCGGCGCGCTTCTCGATGAAAAACGCGGCGGCACCTTCAGCATTGCACCGGCTTTCGAGATCGCGCGAACCAAGCAGATGTATCTGCCCGAGACCAATGTGCTGCTGACGCGCTTCATGTCCGGCGAGGCAGTGTGTGAGCTGGTCGACTTCATGCCGGTTTCAAAAGACGATGAAGAAGTGAAAGGCGATTTCAACTGCATCGTCCGCGTGGTGCGCGCGAAATACGGCGACATGTCCGTGCGCGTGCAGTGCGCGCCGCGCTTCGACTACGCCCGTAGCAGCCACGAAGCCACGCAAGCCGATGAAAACAGCGTCCGTTTCGTGGCTTCGGGGAAGAGCAAGAACGAATCGCTGCTGCTCGCGTCCACGGTCAAGCTGGATATCGATAAAAACGATGCCTTCGCGCAATTCGATCTCAAGGAAGGCGAGACGGCGTGCTTCATGTTCGGCGCAGAATCAGAGCTGGCTTGCACCGAACTGCGGTGCAAAGAGGCGCTCTCGGACACCATCGATTACTGGCGTGCGTGGTCGGCGAAATCGACGTATCACGGGCGGTATCGTGAAGTGGTGATGCGCTCCGCGTTGCTGCTCAAGTTGCTGAGCTCGCGCGAAACCGGCGCAATCGTCGCCGCGCCCACCTTCGGCCTGCCTGAAACGCCCGATGGCGGCCGCCGCTGGGATTACCGCTACACGTGGATACGGGACGCCGCGTTCTCTGTCTACGCCCTGCTGCGCCTTGGCTACATAGGCGAGGCGCGCGACTTCAAGAACTGGATTGCCGCGCGCAACCAGCAATGCGATTCCGATGGCTCGTTCAAAGTGATGTACGCCGTCGACGGCGAAGAACCGCCCGACGAGGAAGCAGTCGATACGCTCCACGGCAGCGGCACCGAACCGCCGTTGATCGGCAACGGCGCGCGCGATCAGACCCAGCTCGATGTGTACGGTGCGTTGCTCGACGCAATGTATCTCTACAACAAATACGGCGAGGCCATTTCCTACGATGGCTGGCAGCACGTCACACGCACTGTCAACTTCGTGGTGAAGAATTGGCAGAACGCAGACCAGGGAATCTGGGAATTCCGCAACGGCGAACGGCCGCTGCTGCATTCCAGGCTCATGTGCTGGGTTGCACTCGACCGGGCGATCCGCCTCGCGCAAAAGCGTTCGCTACCGGCACCTTTCCAGGACTGGAACGCAGTACGAGACGCAATCCATCAGGATATCTACACGAATTTCTGGAACGACGAAATCAAGAGTTTCGTGCAGACGCCCGACTCAAATACGCTCGATGCATCCACGCTGATGATGCCACTCGTGCGTTTCATAGGACCGAAGGATCCGCGCTGGCTGACCACGCTGGATGCGATCGGCAACGAGCTAGGTGTCGACCCCTTGATCTTTCGATACACGCGCGGCGATTCGCTCGATGGACTTCCCGGCGAGGAAGGCGGTTTTAGCGCGTGTTCGTTCTGGTACGCCGAAGCGCTCGCGCGCGCGGGCCGCGTGGATGAAGGCCGGCTGGTCTTTGAGAAAATGCTTGCCTACGCAAACCACGTCGGGCTTTATTCGGAAGAAGTCGCCATCAGTGGAGAAGCGCTCGGAAACTTTCCCCAGGCGCTCACGCATCTGGCTTTGATAAGCGCGGCATTCCAGCTTGACCGAAGTCTCGGTGGCGAACATCCGGAATGGTCGTAGAAACACTTAAAGGGTACTGATGAAGCAGATCAAGGTGGACGTCGCCGTCATCGGCGCAGGAACGGCTGGAATGGCCGCGTATCGTGCGGCACGCAGCGCGGGCAAGGAAGCGGTGATCATAGAAGCGGCTGAGTTCGGGACGACGTGCGCGCGCGTGGGCTGCATGCCTTCAAAGCTTTTGCTGGCCGCCGCAAACGGCTTGCACGATGCAAAGGATCAAGCAGCGCGAGGCATAGAAGGCACGCATGATCTCGAAGCCAACAGCGAGCACGTGCTCGCTTATGTGCGTAGTGAACGCGATCATTTCGTCAAGGGCGTGCTGGAAGAAATCGGTTCGTTCCCGCCAGAAACCGTGATTCGCGGACGCGCGCGTTTCGAGTCGCGCAACGTGTTGATCGTGGATGACGCAACGCGCATCGACGCCGCAAGCGTGGTAATCGCGACAGGCTCGGCATCGGTCATTCCCGACGACTTCAAGATCTTTGGCGACAAACTCGTCACAAGCGACGATGTCTTCGATCTGAAGGCGTTGCCCAAGCGTTGCGCGGTCTTCGGCGCGGGGCCAATCGCGCTGGAAATAGGCCAAGCATTATCGCGGCTTGGCGTGGACGTTTTCATGTTCAGCCAGAAAAACCAGGTGGGCGCAATCACCGATACGCCGGTTCGCGATACCTTGATCAAGGCATTGCAAGAGGAGTTCTACCTCGATCCGGATGCAACCATCCACGAAAAAACAATGCAGGATGGCCAACCAACCCTGCGATTCAAATCGCTCGATGGCACCGATCGTACCGAGCGTTTCGATCTCGTGCTCGTCGCCACCGGCAGGAAACCAGCGCTGAGCAGTCTGCATCTGGAAACCACCGGTATCGAGCTCGACAAAAAGGGCGTTCCCGTCTTCAACGAACAATCGATGCAATGCGGCGACAGCAGTATTTTTATCGCAGGCGATTGCGACGATACGCGCCCTTTTCTCTCGGACGCCGCCGACGAAGGCAAGCTGGCAGGCGACAACGCCGCCAACTTTCCCAAGGTGCAGAGCGTCAAGCGCAAGGTGCCTTTTTCGCTAGTCTTTTGTGAACCGCAAGTGGCGATTGTGGGCGCGTCTTATGACGACCTCGATAAACAAATGACGGTAACCGGCAGCGTCTCTTTCGAAACGCAGGGTCGCAGCCGCGTGCTGAGGCAAAACCGCGGATTGCTGCATGTCTATGCGCACGCGAAGACCGGCAAGCTGCTCGGCGCACAAGGTTGCGGGCCGTCGATCGAACATCTGGGACATCTGCTTGCGTGGGCGTTGCAACTGGATCTGACCGTCGAAGAAATGCTGAAGATGCCGTACTACCATCCGGTTGTCGAGGAAGGTCTGCGCACGGCGTTGAAGGAAGCGAACAAGAAGTGCTTCGAAGAACGCGCGGAGAAAGCGCCGGAACTGGCAAGCGCTGTGGGTTGTTGAAGCTTTACTTAAAATCTGCACACGCTCACAGCACGAAAAAAAGCCCGCTTGAACTTCATGTTCAAACGGGCTTTTGATTGCTGCGAGAACTGGAACGGATTGGCCGTTTAAAAAAACTGCTTACATTGCATATTGCAGTGCGAGGTCGAAACCAAGCACGACCATCGAACAGAAAATTCCGAGTAGCAGATTCCCCGCACGATGCGCGACGTCATGATGTTTCGTTAGCATGGCCGCTGCCATGAACGCAATCTCGACCACGACCTGCATCAAGAAAACCGCCAGCATGAGCGCGAATTCGTAACTCATCGCGCTGAAGTCCGTGAAGTTGAGACCATGAACCGCGACCCACGAACCTACACGCCAAAGCTCATATACCGCTAATACCAACGGGAACAGATAACTGAACACGTAGGTCGGCATTGTTGCATGACGCAATTCCACGTGGAAATGACGAGTTGTTTGCATCTGGCTCTCCTTGATCCTGGCTTGCCGCCGGCGTTGTTGCCGGCTAGGTTAAACCTAATGAGTATTCCAAAGCGGCTTCGCTGACTTCGTCATCTACTTACTAATTAAGACGGAGACATGAACGTCGTGCTTTGAGAATAGGCCAAATTCAGAAGAAGCGAATCATCGTATTCCCCATGTCCTTGCCTCATATGGCGCAGGCGTTCGACATGTTGCAACGCAGCTTAATAAAGCACCTACAGACGTGTTTTCACTGCTGCATTTTATTCAGGCATCCTCGTTACTGTACAACTTGATGATCGCGGAGAAGTCGAGCCCGCCCAAGCCCTGCATGCTCATCGATTGATAAAGCTGTTGAGCGAGCGCGCCGAGCAGCACTGGTTGTTTCACCTGACGCGCTGCATCAACCGCGAGTCCCAAATCCTTGAGCATCAGATCCGCGCCGAACCCCCCGGTATACCCGCGTGACGACGGCGCGTTCGGCAGCACGTTGGGGTAGGGATTACACGTATCGACGCTCCAGCAACGTCCGGTCGATGTATTGATGATGCTGGCGAGCTTGTTCGGATCGATTCCAAGCGATGCCCCGAGTTGCATGGCTTCGGCCACGCCGATCATCGAAATACCGAGCAGCAGGTTATTGCAGATTTTCGCGATTTGTCCGGTGCCCGTTTCACCGCACTGCACCATGTTCTTGCCCATGCCCGCGAGTACCGGCTTGAGCGTTTCGAACAACCCGGCATTTGCGCCGACCATGAACGTGAGCGTGCCGGCTTGTGCGCCGACCGTACCGCCGGACACGGGGGCATCGGCGAACGGATTGCCTTGGGCTGTCGCGCTCTCTCCGATCTGGCGGGCAGTTGCTGGATCGATGGTGCTGCTGTCCACCAGCGGCACGCCTGGACGCACGCCGGCAAGCACGCCGTCCTTGTTCAAATACACTGCCCTGACGTGCGCGGCGGCCGGCAGCATGGTGATCACCACCTCGGCGTCGCGAGCCGCTTCAAGCGGCGATACGGCGGTCCGCGCGCCGGCGCCGACCGCTGCCTGCAAAGTAGTCTCCGATAAATCGAACACCGTCAGCGAATGCCCCGCTTTCAGCAAATTGGCGGCCATGGGACCACCCATGTTGCCGAGCCCGATAAAACCGATATTCATAGCAAGTCTCCTGATTATTGTTCTGCGGGCAATGCTTAGCGAAGCGAAATAGTCGTGTTCACGCCGTCATTGACGGTGGCGTCGTCGAACCAGCGCGACGTAACCGTTTTTGTTTGCGTATAGAACTGCACGACTTGCTTGCCATAGGGGCCGAGATCGCCAAGCTTCGATCCGCGCGAACCCGTGAAGCTGAAGTACGGGACCGGAACTGGAATTGGGATGTTGATGCCGACCTGACCCACGTCGATCTCGCTCTGGAACTTGCGCGCCGCCGCGCCGCTCTGCGTGAAGAGGCCGACGCCGTTGCCCATCGGATTGCGGTTGACGAGCGCAATGGCGTCGTCGAGCGTGGCTGCTTCCAGCACGCAAATTACCGGGCCGAAGATTTCCTGCTTGTAGATAGTCATGTCGGTCGTGACATCGGAGAAAACCGTCGGGCCGATAAAGTTGCCCTTTTCATAGCCCTTCACCTCCACGCCGCGTCCATCCAGCGACAAGGTTGCGCCCTCGCCCACGCCTGTCTCGATCAAGCCGAGAATGCGCTCCTTCGCCGCGCGCGAAACCACGGGCCCGACGTCCGTATTCGCTTCCGTGCCGCCGTTGATGGACAGGCCTCGCGCGCGCTCGACCAGGTCCGGCAACCAGTCCTTCGATGCCCCGACAAACACCACCACCGACGTCGCCATGCAACGCTGTCCCGCCGCGCCAAAACCCGCACCGGCGAGTGCGTTGAGCGTTTGCTCCTTGTTTGCATCGGGCAGCACGACCGCATGATTCTTCGCGCCCATCATGGCCTGCACGCGCTTGCCGTGCTGGCTGCCGAGGTTGTACACGTGCGTGCCAACATGCGTTGATCCAACGAACGATATCGCCTTGATGTCGGGATGCGTGCAGATGGCATCGACCACATCCTTGCCGCCGTGAACCACGTTCAGCACGCCCGCCGGAACGCCGGCTTCGAGCGCGAGTTCCACGAGTTCCATGGTCGAAAGCGGATCTTGTTCCGAAGGCTTCAGCACGAAGGTATTGCCGCAGACGATCGCCATGGGGAACATCCAGAGCGGGATCATGGCGGGGAAATTGAACGGCGTGATGCCGGCGCATACGCCTATGGGCTGACGCAACGTGTACGTGTCCACGCCGCCTGCCACGTTCTCCGAAAATTCCCCTTGCTGCAACGTGCCGATGGAGCAGGCATGCTCGACCACTTCAAGGCCGCGAAAGATATCGCCCTCGGCATCGGCCAGTGTTTTGCCTTGCTCGGCCGTCAGCGTCTGCGCGATGCGTTTCATGTTCTGGCGCACGAGGTCCTGGAACTTCAGCATCACCCGCATGCGCACGCCGAGCGATGTCAGCCGCCACGTCTTGAACGCATTGGCCGCCGATGCCACGGCGGCATCGACTTCGTCGTTTGTCGCGAACGGCACGCGCCCGACGACTTCCTGCGTCGCCGGATTGACGATGTCGCGCCACTCCTTCGTGTTCGATTCCACGAACTTGCCGTCGATCAACAACTTGGCCGTGCGTGTGGATGCGGTGTGTTCGGCGAGCGCCGGGCGGTCAGCAGCGGTATTCATGTAGGAGTCTCCTTGAGGAACGGACGTGGAAGCGGAGACGCGGACCGTTGCAGGGGGTAAACCCGTGCAGATCGCCCAAGCGAAACATCGTCTCCGTTTATTTGAATTTAGCCGGTTCGAGGAAAGAATCCGCGAACCGATAGCCTTCAGTATAGTTATGCAAATCTCTACGAAGTATCGATAGAAATACCCATCCGACATGCAAAAAAGCGCGCCGCCGAGTGCCAGCAATCTGCACAACCTCAACTGGGACGACTTGCGCTATTTCCTCGAAGTCGCGCGGACGCAGCGTGCGAGCGGCGCGGCCAAGCGTCTAGGCGTGGATTACACGACCGTTGCGCGCCGCGTGCGTGCGCTCGAAGATGCGCTAGGCACCCTTCTCTTCGATAAATCCCGCAGCGGCGGTTTCATCCTCACCGCCGAAGGCCAGCGCCTGCTCGCCTATGTCGATGCCATGGAAACCACCGTCCAGTCCGCGACCGAACACATCGCGAATTCGGGGCATGCGCTGTCCGGGCACGTGCGCGTGGGATGCACCGAAGGCTTCGGCTGTTTTTTCCTCGCGCCGCAACTCGCGCGCTTTCAGGACATGCACAGGCAGATCTCCATCGACCTGTTGCCGGTGCCGCACTTCGTGAGCTTGTCCAAGCGCGAAGCCGATATTGCGGTGACCCTCGAGCGCCCCGAACACGGCCAGACCGTCTACACCAAACTCTGCGACTATCGCTTGCGTCTCTACGCCACGCGCGAATATCTCGAACAACATGAACCCGTGCATCGAGTCGAAGATTTGAGGACGCATCGTTTCGCGAGCTATATCGATGACCTCGCTTTCAGCTACGAACTTCTCTATCTCGATCGCGCCATTCCGGGCGCTGTTTCCAACTGGCGAAGCACGAGCGTGATCGCGCAATATCACGCCGCGTTGCAAGGGCGCGCGCTCGCCATCCTGCCGTGTTTCATGGCGGCCCAGGACACGCGCCTCGAAGCCGTACTCGCCGATGAGATCGTCGTCACGCGTGCGTTTTATCTCTCCTGCCGCGAAGATTTGCGCAAACTGAAACGCATCACGGCGGTGTGGGACTTCCTGCGCACAGTGGCCGAACTGAACCATCCACTGCTCATGGGAGAGACCCGTGAAATGCTTTGGAGCGAAACAGCGCGGCCGTGAATTTCGCATTTGTTCAGCAACCCTTATATATGAGATACGCATTCGGATAACTGGCGCATAATCGTCCGCCCATAAAGCCTTTCGCCGTAGCCCCGCTGCGGCGTTTTCACATGGACGTGACTTTCATTTATCTCAATTTCAACACTCGAACACGCGCCAGTGTTTCTGTTTCGATGAGCGTTTTCTCTTCGTTGCGCGCATCGCGCCAGGTACGCTGATGGCCTTCGTCATCTGGTCGCGCAGGACCATGTCGCATCAGCGTGTGCGGTTCGTCGAAGCACGCACGGTTCGCACGATGGTGATCATCGCCGTCATCGCGATGATCCTTGCTGCGCTCGCGCTCGGCATTGCAATCGGCGCAGCAATGGGCAACACCCACGCGACCGAAGAAAAAGCGCAGGCCGAGCGCCGTTCCTATGAAATCGATGAGCTCGGCAAGATCAGCGCAACGCTGACTCATCTCGAACCGCGTGTGGGTCAGCTCGTCACGCAAGTCAACGAACTTCAGGACTTCGAAGCGCAGTTGAAGGCCTCACGGCGCGCCGCCGACCGTCCAGATATTCATCTCGTGCCGCCGCTGCCGGATAACGACGACGAATCGCCACTCGATAGCGCCGGCGGCCCGTACTTGCCGCCGCGCCGCTCGCCTGGAAGCGCCGCTGCGAGTCCTCCGCGCCCGGCGTCGCGATCCGCACCCGCAAGCGCAGCCGCAGCTACGGACGCCGAAGGCGGTCCCGCACTGCCAGCACGGCTTTGCGATGCCCAGCGCGCCACACAAACTGGCTCGGCGCCGCAACGCCTGCGCCGCACTCAAAACGCGCTCGACTGCCTCGATTCAACGCTGAACAAACTCGATAACGCCGTCCTCGCGCATTACGCCTCGTATATGGCGTTTCCCGGCCGGCAACCCGCGCCGGCCGCGCGCTTTGGCTCGCCGTTCGGCAATCGCATCGATCCGTTCAATCAGCACCTGAGTTTTCATCCGGGAATGGATCTCGTCGCGCCGACCGGAACGCCTATTTACGCGAGTGCCGGCGGCCGGGTGATCCAGGCTGGACCGCATGGCGGTTATGGCAATGCCATCGATATCCAGCACAGCACCGGCATGGTGACGCGCTACGGACATACGTCGAAGATATTCGTCAAACCCGGCGATCTCGTGATGCCCGGCCAGAAGATCGGCGAGATCGGTTCCACCGGCCGCTCGACAGGACCGCACTTGCACTTTGAAGTGATCGTCGACGGAACCCAGGTCAATCCCAAGCACTATCTCGCGCTCTTCAAGCCGACTCCCAATGCCGCAAGCTGATAAACGCCGGGCGACGCATCGCCTCACGCGCCGGACCTATTCACTGACATCGCGCCGGGGCCCGAGCTGGCCGATGATCATGCTCGGCCTGCTGGCCGCTGCCTGCGCCGCCGCGGCGCTCGCGGCGGCGGGCTTTGCACTGGTGACATCGCGTGAAAACAGCAAGAAAGCCGACGCCTTGTGCGCACCGCCCATGTCCGAGCGTGAAATTCGCGAGCAGCTCTCGAAGGCGCGCATCGCACTCGATCACGAGGTCGCGACGCGGCTCGTATTGCAACAACAGGCAACCGATAGTGCCGCCGAGATTCACCAGATGCGTACCGATCTGGCGTTCATCAAAAAACAACGGGACAAATCCAACTAACGCACGCACTGGCTCACGCAGTGTGCGCGGCCAGTATCAATATCGAAATTGCAATTCAGACTAGAAAGGGGTCATCCATGTTCAAGGCAAAAAAAACTACCGGCGTCAGCCAGGCGAAACTGGCCACGCTGATTGCACATGATGTGCAGATCGCAGGCAATCTCGAATTCAGCGACGGGCTGCGCATGGACGGCCATGTGAAGGGCAACGTGACCGGCCGGGCAGGCGAGCAGACGCTGCTGGTGGTCAGCGACCAGGGATCGATCACGGGCAACGTTGTTGCTTATGACATCGTGATCAACGGGACTATTACCGGCGACGTGACCGTGGAGCATTTCGTGGAGCTGCAATCGAACGCGCACGTGAACGGCAACATTTATTATCAGCAGTTGCGCATGGATGTGGGCGCATCGGTGGAAGGCAAACTCACCAAGCGCGACAACTCCCTGGCGCCGGTCGAGACGCCCCGGCTCAGTTCCGACATGACATCGGATTATTCGAACAGCTAGGCTTCGCTTTTACAGGCCGGCACCGGAGCCGGCCGCCGGATGAACGCCCCGCCCGAGGCACGTTCGCAAATCCGCTAAGATTCACGGATGTTCCGGCGCCGGCCGCGCCACGCGTTCAGTATTCAACGCGGGCGGGCCGCGCCGGTTTCGTTACCGTGAGACAAGGGCAGACTACATGCTGGTCAATTGCGCGGCTTATCAAGATGGCCGCAAGCTCGCCGATGTCCCCATCGACGATATCTCCGCCTACCGCGATGTCCCCGACTGCTTCGTGTGGGTTGCGCTGAAAGATCCCGGTCCCGGCGAACTCGCGCACATGACGCACCAGTTCGGGTTGCATGAGCTCGCGGTGGAAGATGCCCAGCACGGCCATCAGCGCCCGAAGATCGAGGAATACACGGACTCGCTTTTTTGCGTGCTCCACACGGTCGAACTCGATGCCGACAACGAACTTGTGGTTGGCGAGATCAACGTGTTCGTTGGCGAAAACTATGTATTGTCCGTGCGAAACCGGACCAGCCAGGGCTTCCAGGAGGTGCGCAAGCGCTGTGAGCGCGAACCGCATCTGCTCAAACATGGGCCCGCATTCGTGATGTACGCGTTGATCGATAACGTCGTCGACCGCTATTTCCCCATTCTGGAAGCGCTAGGTTCGGAACTCGATGAACTCGAAGAGCGTATTTTCGATCGCAACGGTTCTGCGGCGTCGCGGGTAATCATCGAAGATCTGTATTCGTTGAAACGCCGTCTGGTCCTGCTGCAGCATCACACTGCGCCGTTGCTGGAAGCGGTCAGCAAGCTTTATGGCGGCCGGGCGCCGGGCGTATGCAGCGGCATGCAGGACTATTTCCGCGATGTCTACGACCATTTGCAGCGCATTGTGAAGACCATCGAGGGACGCCGGGAAATGATCGTCACAGCCATTCAGGTCAATCTGGGTCTGATTTCGCTGGCGGAAAGCGAAGTTACCAAGCGCTTGGGGTCATTTGCTGCGCTTTTTGCGGTTCCCACCATGATTGCCGGCATCTACGGAATGAATTTTCACAAGATTCCAGAACTCGACTGGTCTTACGGTTATCCGGCTTGCATCACGGTCATGCTGCTGGTGGACATCTTCCTTTACTGGCGGTTCCGGAAGGCGGGCTGGCTATAACGGTATAATGGTGTTTTCGATGCCGGTAGAAGGTGGCGCGACGTGATCCCGAAAGCGGGCAAGCCGCTCAGCTTCAAAACCGCGTCAGCGTTGCAGCATCGAGAGGCGGGGCCCCGGCGACAGCGGAACTTTTTTCTGATTTGCTGTCTAAACTACATAGTGCGCTTCGGCGCAGCGTGTTCGCCACGGCAGCAGCGATCCTCCTGGCATCTCGGCACAGTATTTCGCTGAATGTCATCGCCCCGGCAGTGCAGGCTTCGCATCGAAAACGCGGCCCGGCACTCGTCTTCAGAGTCTTCAAAGTTTAAACAGCAGCGACGTCGGCGGATGGCTTAGTCCATGCGTTATATCGTGTATGACCTTCGATATTGCGTGCGTTACCCCGGCGTTCTTCGACACCTACAGCCCGGCGAACGGCTGCACTCTGTGCGCGCCGTCCGCTATTTTTTGCTCGTAACCGCTGATCGACTGCGAGTGCCAAGGCGCCGCAACCGGCTGCAAGCAAGGGTTCACGCATCGAATGCACAATTTCGAGGCGCGGGCGGGCGCAATACAGGAATTCACGAAATATGAAAGAACTGGTCAAGCCGCTCAAGACGTACAAGGGTTACGAAATTCATCCGCTGATCTACCCGCGCGGAGCACGCCAAGGCGCGGCGGTACGTGCAGCGGATACCGGTTATGAAGCATCGGTGCGTATCTGCCGCGCGCCGCCAGCAGGTGAGGAAGCCACGGGCGAAAGCCGTGTGTTCCGCATCGAGCAGGATGGAAGTTTTGAAAACGGCGGACAGGCTCGTCGGGCCTGCTTGTTGCATGCGGAAAAATTGATCGACGGACAGATCGACGGCCAGACTGTTGCAGATCTGTGACTATCGGTGATTGTTAAGCGATAAAAGGAATCGCGGTTGCGTGCTTCTCTCGCATACAATCGCATCGAACGAAGAATTTAGGAGCTTTATATGGCGAAAGAAGAGTTACTCGAGCTGGACGGCATTGTTGATGAAGTGCTTCCCGACAGCCGCTACCGCGTGACGCTGGATAACGGCGTGGTCGTGGGCGCGTATGCATCGGGCCGCATGCGCAAGAATCACATCCGGATTCTTGCCGGAGACCGCGTGACACTGGAATTGTCGGTATATGACCTGACAAAGGGCCGGATCAACTTCCGGCACAAGGACGAGCGCGCCACTGGCGGCGGCGGACCGCGTCCGCAAATGCGTCGCCGTTAATACCGGACTTCCTGAGGTAAGGCACGCATCCATGCGCGCCGTGGATTTCCTGTAAAACCGCACCAACGCCGAGAGCAAGGCTTCGTCGGCGCCGCCGCTGGATGCTGTCAATCAGCATCGCGTGGCGCCGATGTCGCTCTCCTGTTCAACAACGCAACTACCGCTTCCGGGCCGCGAGCAAACCGTTCACGCCTACTGCGAAGCCGTCTGCGTCGTTTGTTGAAGATACAAACGTCGCGCTTCCCTGCACCTGCGCCGACGCCTGCCCCATCACAATCGACACGCCCGCTACATCGAACATGGCGACGTCGTTCTGCATATCCCCGAGCACCGCCACGTTTTCGAGCGCCACGCCAGACAGCTGCGCGAGTTCGCGAATGCCCTCACCCTTGTTTGCAAGCGGATGCGTGATGTCGAGATAGTAGCTTTGCGAACGCATGGCAGTCGCACGCCCTTTCAGCGTTCCGGCAAACTCGGTTTCCTTGCGTTCGAGCAACGCTGCGTCCTTGGTCGACGCCACGATCTTCTCCACCGAATTCAGGTCGATATCTTCGAACCGTTTCACCACGACCGCGTCGTATCCAACAGTGCGGCGCTCCAGCGGCACGTATTCACCGCCGGGATTCGTGATGTACCACGCGTCGTCGATGAACACCCACGCATCGATTCCATCGCGGGCCAGGCTTTCCAGCGCGGTTTCGGCTGCATCGCGCGCGAGCCAGTGCGCATGCATGGTCTTCCAGCCGGCGGGATCGACGAGCTTGCCGCCGTTGAACGCGGCAAACGGCGTCTCGATGCCGAGTGTCTCCACGATCGTGCGCATGCCCTTGCCCGGGCGGCTGCTCGCCACCGTGAAGCGCATGCCCGCCGCGCTCAGGTTTCGCACCGCTTCTTTCGCGGGCTCACCCAGAGTTTTGTCGGTGTAAAGCAGCGTGCCATCGCAATCGGTGATCACAAGTTCGATCTTCGATAGCGCATCCAGCGCCCGATCGGGATCATTCTGCGAACGTTTGGTGAGATTCAAACCCTTCGGAATCATTCGAATGTCCCCGGCGGCAATTGACGCGTTTCGCGCACCGAACGCGGATGCCAGAGACGCGCGCCGCCCTCGATGCCCGCTTCGTTCGACACCACTTTCACGTTACCCGGCAACTCGAATTTAAGATTGGCCGCGTTGCCGCCGCCGATCCAGAGCCGGTCGTAGTTCACGAGCGAACTCAGAATGCCGATGACTTTTTCCACACGCCGATTCCAGCGCTTGTTGCCCGCCTTATCGCGTGCGGCGTTGCCCAGATATTCGTCGTAAGTCTTGTTTTTGCTGACCGGATGGTGCGCGAGTTCAAGGTGAGGCATCAACTCGCCATCGCGGAAAAGCGCGGTGCCGGCGCCCGTGCCGAGCGTCAGCACAAGCTCAAGTCCTTTCCCTTCGATAGCCGCCAGTCCCTGCATTTCGGCGTCGTTGATGATGCGTACCGGCAAGTGATGGCCGAGTCGATCCGAGAGCATTTGTGCGAGCGGGATGTTGTGCCAGCTTTCGTTGCCGAGGTTCGGTGCGGTCAGCACATGGTTGTCGCGCACCACGCCCGGAAAGCCGATCGATATATGCGTGGCCGGAAGCGGCTGGACCAGCGGCTCGACCAGCTTTACCAGCGTGTCCACCAGCAATTCCGGCGGACACGGATGCGGCGTCGGGACCTTCAGGCGCTCGGTTTTCATGTTGCCGTGCGCATCGATGATGGCCGCCTTCAGGCCCGTGCCGCCCACGTCGATGGCGAGAATGCGTTCTGCAGCTGACGTTCGTTTAGCAGATTTACTTGCTGTTTTCCTTGCTGCCGTCCCCATCAGGTTTCTCCTCAGTTCTTGTCGTCGTGATTGGCGTTCTTCGTATGTTCGTCGGCAAGCGGGCGCCATGTACGGCCATCGGCTTGCAACAGCGCGTCGGCTTCCTTCGGACCCGCGCTGCCGGCCTCGTAGCCGTGAACCGGCAACGGACCGCCTTCGGGATGCAGCACGGCCTCGACCGCCGCCCAGCTCGTCTCAATGCTGTCCGCGCGCTGGAACAGCGTTTCGTCGCCGAGCATGCAGTCGTAGAGCAGCGTTTCGTAGCCTACGTTGGGTTTTTCATCGAAGAAATCGCCGTACTTGAACGACGATTTCACTGCCCCGACCTGCATCACCGGACCGGGCACCTTCACGTTGAAGTCGAAGGTCGTACCGTGTTCCGGATCGATGCGCAACGTCAGCACGTTCGGCACCAGCGTATCCACCGGCGTGTCGCGAAACAGCAGGAACGGCACGGCTTTCAGTTGCACCGATATCTCCGTGCGCCGCGCCGTCATGCGCTTGCCCGTGCGCAAGTAGAACGGCACGCCGGCCCAGCGCCAGTTCTCGACAAACACCCGCGCCGCCGCGTACGTCTCGGTCTGGCTATCGGGCGCGACGTCTTTTTCCTCACGATAACCCGGCACGCTCGCCGACTTTTCGTACTGCCCGAGCACGACGTCGCTGGCTTTCAGCGGCTGAATGGCGTCGAAGATCTCGGCTTTCTTGTCGCGGACGGCTTCGGCATCGAACGAATTCGGCGGTTCCATGGCGACCATGCCGAGCAACTGGAACAAGTGGTTAGGGACCATGTCGCGAAACGCGCCGGTTTGCTCATAAAATCCGCCGCGCCCTTCGACGCCGATGGTTTCCGCCGCCGTGATCTGGACGTGATCGATATATTCACGCCGGAAGATCGGCTCGAACAACGCGTTGGCGAAGCGCACTGCAAGAATGCTCTGAACGGTGTCCTTGCCGAGAAAATGATCGATGCGATAAATCTGATTCTCGCCCGCGAACTTGAGAATGCTCTCGTTAAGGTCCTTCGCCGATGCGTAGTCATGCCCAAACGGTTTTTCAATGACCACGCGCCGGAACGCCTGATCGTTTTCCTTCAGTAATCCGGCACGTCCAAGCCGCTCGACGATGGGTTTGAAGAAGCGCGAGCTGACAGCGAGATAAAAAATGACATTTCCGCTCTCACCCAAAGTCTGCTTTAGCTTGTTGAATACGTCATCCGTCTCGAACTCGCCGGCAACATACTCGAGGCGGTCCGCGACCCACTTCCAGGCCTGTTCGTTGAGCTGGGATGTATGAAAGGCGCCGGCTTTGTCGGCGGCGAATTTCTTGAGGGATTCGGTCAGCTGGTCACGCCAGACGCTGGTTTCCAGTTCGCCGTGATTGACGCCGATGATTTTCATCTTGTCGTCGAGCAGACCGTCCGACGAGAGGTTGTACAGTGCCGGCATCAAGAGCCGCTTGGTCAGGTCGCCGGCAGCGCCGAAGATCACGAGCGTGCATGGCGGGGCGGGATGTTTGCCGGGAACCGGCGGGGAGGAAAAAGCTGTAGCGAGTGGGGTCGACATAGGGTTCTTTAAAAGAAGAGTTGAACGCACTGCCTATTAAAGACCATGTTAGCCGTCTCACAGTTCAAAATCGTGACCAAACGGCGGGCTTATGCTCGCCGCCGTATGCAATATGTAAACAAGGGCGGTCTGTGCCGTAGAATAACGGCACGTCTCAACGGCACGCCCGGCCTAGTTTTTCCCTCATCAGGGCAGGAGTTCCACACATGATTCAGACAGTATCGCCAGCGCAGCTTGCCGCTTATTTCGACCGTATCGGCTACACCGGCCCGCATGAAGCGAGCGGCGAAACGCTGCGCGCGTTGCACCGGCTGCATCCTCAAGCCATCCCGTTCGAGAACATCGACACGCTACTTGGGCTCACGCCGCGGCTCGACCTCGAATCGGTATTTGCGAAGCTGGTGAGCGCGCGGCGCGGCGGTTATTGCTTTGAACATAACCTATTGTTTCGCGCGGTGCTCGAGACCATCGGCTTCGAAACGACCGGGCTTGCGGCGCGCGTGCTTTGGGCAGATCCGGATGCCATGCTGCCGCGTACGCACATGATGTTGCTAGTCGAAACGCCGGACGAAACATGGCTCGCCGATGTCGGTTTCGGCAGCATGACGCTCACCGCGCCTCTGGTGTTCGACAACGGCCGCGAACAGGCCACGCCGCACGAAACCTTCCGCCTCGATCTGATCGAGCACGGCGATTTCAAGCTGCTGGTGAAGCTCGGCGATACGTGGAAGCCCATCTACCGATTCGATCTCGAACCGCAGGTGCCCGCCGATTACGCCATGGCAAACCAATACGTCTCCACATTCCCTGACTCCGTCTTCGTCAAGCACCTGATCGTGGCGCGCGTGGTTCCGGGGCAGCGCCGAACCTTGTTCGACCGGACGCTGACGCGCCGGGGAACGGCCGAGGAGCATCGTGAACTCGCGTCTGTCGCCGAGATGCGCGGCGTACTGGAAGATACGTTCGGCCTTGCATTGCCGGCAGACGCAAAGGTCGAGAACGTGCTCGAACGTTTGGTTGCGCAATCTGCATCGGCTGCGACCTGATTCATGAACCTGATCATGAACCTGACTTGGCCGAAGCATGCGTAAAACCGCCAGGCGCGCTCACGAATCGTATCGAACGCCCGTGAGGAACGCCGTTCTCGAAAGCCGGCTGCCGCAGTGGCGCTCCACCTTCATCGTCATGATGCTGTTCGCGGCGTTCGCGACGCTGGCGGCGCGCGCGCTATGGGTTCAGGTCGTGAACCAGGACTTCTACATCGGCGAGGGGCAAAAGCGTTATCAGCGCACTCTCGAACTGACCGCCACGCGCGGGCGCATTGTCGATAGAAATGGCGCGATGCTCGCGGTCAGCCTCGCGACCTACTCGATCTGGGCAACGCCGTCGCGTTTCAGCCCGGAAACGCGGCCGGATGTTGCGCGGCTTCTCGACATGCCCGAGAAGGAACTTGCGCGCCGGTTGGGAACGGAGCGTTCGTTTGTCCTCCTCAAACGTCAGGTCGATGCCGACCAGGCAACGCGCATCGCGGAAACGGGGCTGGCGGGCGTCACGCTCGTCGCGGATACGAAACGCTTTTATCCGGAAGGGGAATCGGCGGCGCATATTGTGGGTTTTACAGATAACGAGGACAACGGCCAGGAAGGCGTCGAGCTCGCGGCCAACGACCGACTCACCGGCGAGCACGGTCAGCGCGAAGTGATTCGAGATCGGCTGGGACGCGTGGTGTCGGAGATTGGCGAAACCGAGCTGCCCGAAAACGGCGAGACGATCCATCTGACCATCGACCGGCGCATTCAGCAGCTCGCGCATACGCAACTCGCCGCCGCCATTGCAAAACACAAGGCGCGCGCGGGCAGCGTGGTCGTGCTCGACGCCAAGAACGGCGAAATCCTCGCGCTCGCCAACTATCCAACCTTCGATCCGAACGACCGCTCGCGCCTGACCGGCGACCAGTTGCGCAACCGCGCGCTCACCGACACGTTCGAACCCGGGTCGACCATCAAGCCGCTGGTCGCGGCACTTGCCATCGACATGGGACAGGTTCGGCCGGATACGCGTATCGATACATCGCCGGGCACGTTCAAGCTCGGTCCGAATACTATCCACGACACATCGAATCACGGCGTGATCACGGTGTCGGAAGCGGTGCAGATGTCGAGCAATATTGCATTGACGAAGCTTTCGCTCAAGTTGCCCGCGAAAACGATCTGGGACAAATATCGCGAATATGGGATTGGGCAGGCGCCGGAACTGACCTTCCCGGGCGCCGCAACCGGGCGCTTGCGCGCATACCAGCGCTGGCGGCCAATCGAGCAGGCGACCATGGCCTACGGTTATGGGTTGTCGCTGTCGCTTTTGCAGATTGCACAGGTTTATACGGCTTACGCGGGTACGGGCGAGTTTCGCCAGTCCACGCTCGTGCGCGGCAAGCCTGCGCCGGAGCCGGTTCAGGTCACCAAAGCCACGACGGCCGCGGCCGTGCGCGACATGCTCGAACTTGCGATGGGACCCCGTGGCACGGGACGTGCGGCAGCGGTAGAGGGTTATCGCGTGGGTGGAAAGACCGGTACGGCGCGCAAGCAGATTGGTCGAACGTACGCCGCGAACAAGTATCGTGCGTCGTTTGTCGGAATGGCGCCCATGAGCGACCCGCAAGTGATTGTCGCGGTGATGATCGATGAACCCTCGGCAGGCTCGTATTATGGCGGCACCGTGGCAGGACCGGTATTTTCAGGCGTTGTTGGCGGGACCATGCAGCTTCTGGGCGTGCCACCGGACGCGTGATGCGCTGATACGTAAATCGTAAGGCCGCTGTGATGTAATCGGCATGTTTGAATTTAATGCCGCTGCGGCCGAATACTTGAAGGACACCATGAAAAAGATTGCCTGCGCCCTCGCGCTCCCCGTGTTTTTGCTCCAGGCCTGCGGCCAGTTCCACAATGCCGACGCCGGACAACCCGAAGTCGAAACGGCTACCAACGCATCGGTGACGAGCATCGTCCAGTGCCTGACGGACGAAGCGCAAAAGCACGACGCAAAGTTCAAGAAAACCCCGATTCCTCAAGGCACGATGCTCGAATTCGGCGATTCGAACGTGATCAAGGTCCGCTTCGATAACGGCGAAACCTCGTACCGGTTTTACCCGGGCGAACGGCATGTCTCCAACTTGTGGCTCGAAGGCGCAAGCAAGAAATGCGCGCCTGGAACCAGCGGTTCCTGATGAGCGCGGTTCTCGGATTTCATCGTGCGATCCACTAAAGCCATCAACGCCGTCGAACGGCTCAAGACACGCTCGGGCAATCCTCAATATGCGGCGATCAGCCTGAGCGGCGGTCTCTTTTATCTCGTTGACCGCGCCCTCGCTGGCGAGCAAAAACTCTCATCGCCCCTCTTGCTCGATGATTTCGTCGCCTTTGTAAATGCGCTCAAGCCGGAAAAACCCCGGCGCGTGAGCAAGCTCGACCTCGCCATGGACGAGCAGATCAAACGCAGCGGCAAATCTCGCGTCCCCGACGGCGGGTAATCGTTACCAAAAAGCTTTTTTCGTTTCGGTTATGGCTACCGCGACAACGTTTGCGCATTTCATCTGTAATACGCCCGTGTTTCCCCGCGCACTTAGCGGCGCTCGCAATGTGCGATTCCAGACAGTATCCACGCGCCACGCCGGGCGAGTATGCATCGACGGTCGCATCAAACCGGGGCCGCCCGACGTGCACAAAGTCACGCGGGCGATGGGGAAAAAGCCGGACGACGCACGGGTGCCATGTCATCGAAGAAATGACAGCGCGCGGCAGTACGCCGGCAAAGATGGTGGCGCAGATGAAAAACAAACAGAATGCAGCATCTGGGGGCTTGAAAACATCGTCGCACGCGGACGCGGAACTGCAACACATCGAGCGCGCAATCGGCCAGTTGCGCGCGATGAGCCAGAAACCTGCCGGCGCGCTCAACGTGGATTACTGGCGCGAACGGCTTACCGCAGTCAGCGGCGAACATGTGCTGGTGCCGGCGCAACGGCGGCGCATAGACGCCTTGCGCAAGATTCTCGATTCTCTTTCGCAACCGCCAGGCGGCCCCGTTTCCGGGGGGAAGAGATCGACCAACAGGCTTTGGGCGAAAGCGGCGTAATCAGGACGCACGCGGCGCTTTCGCCATTGCGCGCAAGGGCGCGCACCTGTTGTTCATTTGCTGTCATGTGTATGAGCTGCGCCCGTGAAACCGGGCTGCCCTCAAGCCGGTAACAGTCTCAATCGATCTCTGGCGCGATTGCCGCATGGTTGACGATCGCCACGAGCGAAATGCCGCCGATCATATTGCCGATAAACGTCGGCACCAGGAACACGAGCAAGTAGTCGCGAATGGTCGCGGCGCCCGTCATTACCGCGTACGACGTCTCCACCGATCCCGCGATCACATGCGAAAGCTTGCTCACGGCGACCGTATACGTGATCAGCAAGATGGTCAGGAAACGTGCTGAACGGGCACTTGGAAGCAGCCACACCATCAGGGCGATCAACCATCCCGCAAACATCGCGCGGATCACGGTTACGCCGAAACTAGCGGATATCGGCAACTGCGCCAGCTTGCCGAGCGCTTCGACGACATCGTCGGGGAACACGCCGTGGATCTGAAGGATCGCGGCAAAGATGATCGTGCCGATCAGATTGAAAGACAGCACGATTGCCCATAGCCGGAAGGTCTTCAACAACGTTTTCAGATCGCGCCGGGTGAGCACCGGCAGCACGGCGCTCAACGTGCTTTCCGTGAACAGTTGCTGGCGCCCGAGAATCACGATCACGAAACCAATCGTGTATCCGAACGATGCCACCAGATCACGCCAAGGTTCATCGGGTAAGGCAGCTAGAAGCGTGGCTTGCGTGAGGAACGAAAATCCAATCGATAAACCCGCCGCCAGCGCCGACCATGCAAGCGCGAAAAACGTACGCTCCATCGAGTTTTCGCCTTCCTCGCGAACGATCTCGTGAATGACAAGCGCGTGCGGAGACGAATGTTCGGCGGCCTGCTCTTTTTCTTCGTTATCCAGATGGGGAGAGTTCGAACCCGCTTCTTGACCCTGTTCTTTCGATTCCTGCGTTTGCGGCATTGCGCGCTCCCTGCAGCGGTCACCGGTCATGCCAATGTCGCTTCTTTTTTGGCCGTGTCCGGACGAACGGGCCGCCCCGCCGAGGCTTTGTCCACGTGGGGACTGGGGTTGCATGACAACAGCACGAAAGATGCCTACTAAAGTCTTACACGCCAAAATCGATTGCTGTCACGTGATCGTGATAACCAGATTCTTCACATGGGAACAAGCTTAGCCGAATCGCTTGGTTTGGCCGGCGCCGGTGCACCGATAAGATCGTGGCTCGATCCGGCACTGAATCCCCATGAGTCTTTATATCGACGACGCGCAACGCCGCAAGATCCATCAGCTTCGCGCTTCGTGGCGCTGGCGCAGCGAGTGGCCCACGTGGGTCCTGATCGTGGCGCTGTATGCAAGCTGGTTCGGCACGGCGCTTTATGCACGCGCTATTGGCCTGCCCCTGCCTATTGCCGCCGGCATACTCGCGGTGCTTTCCTGCCTTTACCTCTCGTTGCAGCACGAATTGCTGCACGGACATCCAACGCGCTTTCCTTTCGTCAACGCACTATTCGGCATAACGCCGCTCGCGGTGTGGTTTCCGTACGCGGTGTATCGCGAGTCGCATCTGCGCCATCACGACGACGTTCATCTCACCGATCCCGATCTGGACCCGGAAACCTATTTTGTATCGGCGCAACGCTGGCGCGAGGCTGGGATTGTCGTGCGCGGGCTGCTGACGTTCCGCAATACGTTCGTTGGACGCATCTTGCTCGCGCCCTGGTTTTCCATTGCATCGACGCTCGGATCGGCGATCGTGGACATCGCGCGCGGCAACGTGCGGATGGCCGGCGCCTGGGCGCTGCATCTCGTCCTGCTCGGTTTGCTTTTGACGTGGCTCGACCGCTATTGCGGCATCAGCCCGCTCGTGTTCATTTTCGGCGTGGGATATCCGGCGCTGGCGTTGAGCGCGATCCGCTCGTTCCAGGAACATCGCGCCGCCGATAAAATCAGCGAACGCACTGTCATCAACGAAGCATCGTGGTTCTGGCGCCTGCTGTTTCTGAACAACAATTTCCATTCGGTGCATCATGACTTGCCGGGCGCGCCGTGGTTCGCGTTATCGGCGATTTATCATGGTGAACGTGACGCATATCTACGGCGGAACGGCGGGTTTATTGTGCGCGGTTACCAGGAATGGATGATCAGGCACGGCGTAAATCCCGTGGCGCCGGCATTGCATCCGCTGCACGCTCGCGCCGATCAGATCGTCCTCGTCGAACGCGATGCCGCCAAAAACGCGAAGTCCGGAGTTGCACAAGCCGTATAAGGACAACGAATCTGCATGAACTGGCTTGCAGCTTTACCGATGTACAACGTCACGCCAAGGCTCGCGGCCGACTGGCGCGTTCTACTGGAACACGTACACGGCCACCTTCAGCCGTGGCTCGATGCCCGCGGCGATTCGCTCGAACTCGTCGATCCCACCACGTCGCTCACCGAATTCTGGCTGCGCGACGATCTGCTCCTCGCGCAGACCTGCGGTTATCCGTTGATGCACGCGTTGCACGACCGCGTGCAACTTGTCACGACCCCGATTTTTTCCGTCGATGGCTGCGCGAACGGGGCGTATCGAAGCGTGCTCGTGGCCCGAAAGGCGGCGGGCGTGACATCGCTTGCAAGCAGCCGTGGCCTGCGCGCCGCATACAACAGCATTGATTCAAACAGCGGCATGAGCCTGCTGCGTCACGCGGTCGCGCCGCTTGCCGGTGGCCGTGCGTTTTTTGCGTCGGTGATCGAAACGGGCGGCCATCTGGCGTCGCTCGAAGCGCTGCACGATGATCGCGCGGATATCGCCGCCATCGACTGCGTGACCTTCGCCTTCGTGCGCGAACAGCTTCCAGACCTCGCCGATGGCGTGATCGAGATCGGCGTAACGGCTTCGTCGCCTGGCTTGCCGCTGATTACGTCGAAGAAAGTTCCACCCGACGGAATCGATGCGTTGCGGGCCGCCCTTTCCCACGCTGTTTCCCAGGATCCGCCGCTCGCCGCTCGCCTCAAGCTCGCCGGTTTCGTCCAGCGCCCGCTGGCTGACTATTCGTCCATCATCGATATCGAAAAGGATGCTGCGAAGCGCGGTTATCCACGCCTCGCCTGAGCCCGGTCACGGCAGACTTTCAAGACTTTCGGCACAATCGGCATTTAGCCTCGCGATAACGGCGTGCGTTTCGCCCGCCTGTTCGCACGCCGCCCGCTCGAAGTCAGGAAGCCGCAATGATCCCCTTTTCAGTTCTAGACCTCTCCCCGATCCCGGCCGGATCGACCGCCGCCGACGCATTCCGCCACTCGCGCGAGCTCGCGCAGCATGCCGAAAAACTCGGCTTTTTGCGCTTCTGGCTGGCCGAACATCACAACATGACCGGGATCGCGAGCGCCGCGACATCGGTCGTGATCGGACACGTTGCCGCGGGCACCAGCACGATTCGCGTCGGCTCCGGCGGCGTCATGCTGCCCAACCATGCACCGCTCGTGATTGCAGAACAGTTCGGCACGCTTGCGTCGCTGTTTCCGGGACGTATCGATCTCGGGCTAGGACGCGCGCCTGGCACCGACCAGACCACGGCGCGCGCGCTGCGTCGCGATCTGCAAGGCAGCGCTGACAGTTTCCCGGACGATGTCGTGGAACTGCAGCGCTTTTTCGCCGAACCCGTGGAGGGGCAGCGCGTGCGCGCCGTCCCGGGCGCCGGGCTCGAAGTGCCCATCTGGCTGCTGGGTTCATCCACGTTCAGCGCGCAGCTCGCCGCCGCACTTGGCCTGCCGTTTGCATTTGCTTCGCATTTCGCGCCGGATTATTTGCTGACCGCGTTGCAGGTGTATCGGTCGCAATTCCGTCCGTCGAAGCAACTCGATCGCCCGTATGCGATGGTCGGCGTCAACGTGTTCGCCGCCGATACCACCGACGAAGCCGAGTTCCTGTTCACGTCGCTGCAACAGCAGTTCATCAATCTGCGCCGCGGCACGCCCGGACAATTGCCGCCGCCCGTGAAACAGATTCCGTGGAACGATGCGGAGCGTGCGGGCGTCGATCATTCGCTGGCGTGCTCCGTGATCGGCGACCAGCGCGAAGTGGAAGCGGGCCTGGCCTCGCTGATAGAACAGACGCAGCCTGACGAGTTGATGGTCACGGCGCAAATCTACGATCAAGCCGCGCGGCTGCGTTCATTCGAGATCACGGCGCAGGCGCGCACGGCGTTGTCGTTGTAAGGCACCGCGTTCTGGCTACGCTCTTTCGGGACGAAAGCGGAGCAGCGAACACATGCTCCAAGACTGGACGGGTATCGTTTTGACAAGCAATAATGAGGTCATTGACCCGACGCTTTGTCGCGCGATGCCCGTTTTTAGTGCCTGACGTGCTTACGAAAGAACGATAGGTCTCGACAACACAATGTCAGTTTTCGGAAGGGAGAATGAGAATGGCCAGAAGTCCCGCCACAGGATCCATGACCTTGCTGACGGAGCATGACGAAGCAACCGGTCAGGAAGTGCGTACGTTGCGCCTCGAGCCGGCGGCCGATGGCAAGGCTGTTCTGCTGATTGAAATCGATGAAAGGAAAGCGGGCATTCATCGTGAAGTGCGTTATGAAATCACGCCGGCTGAATTGATTGCAGCAATTCGCGCCCACGGTGCGGAATTGCCAGGCGAGCAACATAATCGTTAAAATGATTTAGGCATACAATAGCGGCATTCGGCGCTATCATTTCTTCGTGGCGCCCGCGGGTGTCGGACAAATTGTGAATTAGCGGCTGTGTTGAAGGCGTTTCCGAAACACGAGACCAGCCGCCAGTCGTGCACCGATCGGGTCGTGAGCCACAGCCGCTGAATCGGCAACTTGACGCTTCACACCGATCACAACCACAGTAACCAGTTTGTAGAATCGCATTTGCAGCAGCGCATTATTGGCCGCTGCGAGTAATGCGGTGATTTGCGGTATTACACTAATTAACGCGTGCCATTCAGCGCGGCACGATTTTAGTCAACCCACATATTCCTCGAGCCGCCCCGGTCCGCGCGGGCAGATGGCTCGCCTTCAAGAAAGTAAAAGCTGAATCAGGACAGCCGTGGACGAAAGAAAGCGAGACAGCATCATTGCCTATTTGCGCAGCCGAATGGCTGAGTTCGGCATTTCCGAAACCGCCTTGGCTGAAGCATTGGCCGAAGCACAGGCTTCTGTTACTCCACCCCCGTTGACGAAGAGTTCGAGCGCCACCAAGCGCGCGTTACCTTCAATGCCTCAAATGCCGGAGAACGCCAATGGCGCTACGCCGGTATTCAGAAATGCAAGCGGCGACACGTGGGACGGAGAAGGTGAAATGCCGGAGTGGCTAAAGCGCGCCGTGCATGCCGGGCAAGATATAGAGTTCTACAGGGTTTGAAGCTGCCGGATTGAGGTGCCGCCTGGCAGACGTGTATGGGGCTGCGTCCTTGCGGACTGGCCTGGAAACACGTTGCCGCGCGTATTCTGAAGCCGCGCTCTGAAACCATTTGAAAACGCCCCGAAGGGCGTTTTTCATCGTGGCTATTGCTACTGCATTAGAAGTTGAAATTATCGATATTCGATGAATCGAACGTCGTCGGCGGCCCAAGTACGACTTCGCCGCTCTTGCCCACCGTGCGCTTGCCGAGCTTGCCCGCTTCGAAGCTGTCGCCTTCTTTACCGGTGATCGTGCCCGACGCGAGGTTGGCCGCCGCGTACGCCGCGAGATAACCGAGTTGACCCGGGTCCCACAACTGGAACGCCGTGACGGTGCCGTTCTTCACGAACGCGCGCATCTGGTTCGGTGTGCCGAGGCCCGTCACCATCACCTTGCCTTTGGCCGGCGACGTCGAGATATAACGCGCGGCTGCCGCGATACCCACGGTCGTTGGCGAGATGATGCCCTTCAGGTTTGGATACGCCTGCAGCAAGCCTTGCGTTTCGACGAACGACTTCTGGTCGTCGTCATTGCCGTAGGCGATCTTCACGAGCTTCAGCTTCGAATACTCGGGCTTCTTCAACTCCTCCTGCATGTACTTGATCCAGGTGTTCTGATTGGTCGCGTTCGGCGTGGCCGAAAGGATCGCGAACTCGCCCTCGCCGCCCACCAGTTTCGATAACAACTGGATCTGTCCACGTCCAATCGATTCCGAGTTCGCCTGGTTCACGAAAATCTGCCGGCCGTCGGGCGCGGTATCGGAGTCGAACGTGACGACCTTGATGCCTTGCGCCATCGCCTTTTTCAAGTACGGGACAACGGCGTTCGCGTCGTTGGCCGCGACCACGATCGCGTTCTGGCGTTGCGTAATCAACGTATTGATGTATTGCACCTGCGACGAAGCGCCTGCATCCGATGGTCCAACCACCTTGCCCTGCCCGCCCATCTCCTTGATGGCTGCGAGGCCGCCGTCGTCGGCGATGACTTCATACGGATTGTTGATCTGCTTCGGCAAGAACGCGATCTTCAGGTCCTTCTTCAGATCGGCGGCGGCCGCGCTGATTGGCACTGTGGCCGCTGCGGAGATCGCGATCAGCGCAGCGCATAGCACCGGACCGCGAAGTGAGTGAAAGGGTTTGAACATGCCTGTGTCTCCTGATGTCGCGCGCCGCTCCGTTTTTTTGGAGTCTTCACGCTGGTTTTAAAAAGCCAACTTTCTTCAAAGCGTCTGCGTCATCAAGCGTTTTTCACGCATGACACGCCAACGTGCAACAAGATTCGGAATCAGCACCGACGACAGCAACAAACCGCCGGTGACGATGGTCAGCGTCTCGCTGGAGACGTCGGACAAAGTCAACGCATTGCGCAACACGCCGATGATCAGCAACGACAACAGCACGCCGATCATCGAACCGCGTCCGCCGAAAATACTGACGCCGCCGAACAGCACGGCCGCGATCACCGACAGTTCGAAGCCTTCGCCATTGTCGCCACGAGCGCTCGTGAAACGCAGCGTGTAGACGATGCCGGCGAGCGCGCTCATCGCACCCGAGAGCATGAAAAGCTTGAGCTTGGTGCGTGCCACGTCGATGCCCGAAAACTGCGCGGCAACCGGATTCGCGCCGATCGCGTAGAGGCTGCGGCCAAAGGGCGTGGCTTGCAGCAGCACCGTAAAAATGATCGCGCCGACGATCACGAGCACGAAGGGCATTGGCAGGAAAGCCGCGATCGTATCGATGCCGAACGACGTGTATGAAGCCGGAAAATCCGCGACGGCCTGATCGCCGAGCAACACGTAGGCAAGGCCGCGAAACAGCGCCAGCGTGCCGATGGTGACAGCAAGCGATGGCAAGTTGAAGCGCACGATCACGAGACCGTTGAAGAGCCCGGCAAGCGTTCCGGCAACGAGCACGATGACGATCACAAGCGGCATCGGCAAGCCCATGTGCCACAGCACGCCCATCAGCGCACTCGATGCACCAAGCACCGACGCCACCGACAAATCGATTTCGGCCGCGACGATGATCAGCGTCATGGGCAACGCGATCAACGCAATCTCGGTGAAGTCGGCGAGCATGTTGGAAAGATTCGCGCTCGATAAAAACATCGGCGACAACACGCGTCCGAGGACCAATGCGAGCACTAGGACGACCACGAGCATGGTCTCCCACGAGAGATGCCGGCGCTTGGTGAGCGCGAGTGCGGAATCGGGTTTAGCCATGATCGCGTTTCCTCATCATGCGGCGCGCGACGGAACGCGCCAGCAATGTGTCGAGCGCGATCGCCGCAACGATCAGCGCGCCTTGAATTGCCTGTTGCCAGAACGGCGACACGCGCAGCACCACGAGCGCGATGTTGATCACGCCGAGCACGAGCGCGCCGAGCGTCGCGCCCATGATCGTGCCCACGCCGCCGGTGATCGCCACACTGCCGACGACTGCTGCAGCCACGACCTGCAATTCGATACCTTTGGCCGTGCTGGCATCGACAGTACCGAATCGCGCGAGCCACAGAACGCCTGCAAGACCCGCAATCGCGCCCGACAACAGAAAGCCGATCATCACGCGGCGCTCGACCTGAATGCCCGCGAGACGCGCGGCTTCGGGGTTCGAACCGATCGCGTAATGTTCGCGGCCACCACGATATTGCTTCAGGTAAACGCCGATCGCGACCAGCACCACGACCGCTATCAACACGAGGTTCGGAATGCCGAGCAGCGAGCCGGTGGCAATGCGCGAGAAAGCATCGGGAAGGCTCGTTGCGTTGATCTGTCCGCCATGGACCCACGCGTAATCCGCACCGCGCACGATGTACAGCGTAGATAGCGTGGCGACCAAAGAAGGCACGCGCCCGAATGTCACGAGCGTTCCGTTCACCGCGCCGATCAGGAATCCGATCGCGATCCCGGCAAGCATCGCGACGATGATCGGCATGTGCGGAAACATCACGTAGAGAGCGCCAACCGAATACGCGCTCACGCCGACCACGGAAGCCACCGACAAATCGATGTGCCGCATCAGCATCACGACCGTCATGCCCGCGGTAAGCAAGCCAATGATCGATACGTTGAGCAATACGTCGCGCAAGTTCTGCAGATTGAGGAACTCGGGTTTGACCGCAGCGGTGGCCGCAATCAACGCAATCAGCACCACGAACAGCGTCGCCTCGCGGCTGCGGACGAGTTCGGCCAGCACGTTGCGACGTTTGGCTTTGGGCGCGTGCACGGCCGGCATTGCGGAAGAATGTCGGGTCATCATGCGGCCTTCCCAAGCGTGGATGGCGAAGCGCCGAGCGCGGCACTCATCACGCGTTCTTCGCTGGCATCGGCGCGTGCAATGTCGGCGCTGATGCGCCCTTCGTGCATCACGAGAATACGGTCGGCCATGCCGAGGACTTCGGGCAATTCGCTGGAAATCATCAGGACTGCCATGCCTTCTTTCACGAGCTCGGCAAGCGTTCTATAAACCTCGGCCTTGGCGCCCACGTCGATACCGCGCGTGGGTTCGTCGATGATCAGCACTTTAGGCCCTGTGGCAAGCCATTTTCCGAGCACGACCTTCTGCTGGTTGCCACCGGAAAGCGTGCCGACGGGCGCGTCCAGGTCGCTTGCTTTCAGGCGCAGACGCGTGCCCCATTCCGATGCCAGGCTGGTTTCGCTGCGCGCCGATATCAGCCCGTGTTTGACGAGCCGCCCCAACACGGTCAACGACGCATTGCGTGCAATGCTCAACTCCAGCGCGAGACCTTGCGCTCGTCGGTCTTCGGGAACAAGCGCGAGTCCGGCGCGAACCGCTGCTTGCGGGCGACCGAGTTGCAACGTTTTGCCAGCGATTTTCACCTCACCTGAATCCACCGGATCGATGCCGAAGATCGCGCGCGCAACTTCGCTGCGTCCGGCGCCGACAAGTCCGGCAAGCGCCACGATCTCGCCCGCGTGGACATCGAAGGAAACATTCTTGAACACGCCATCGCGCGTGAGGTTGCGCACCGAAAGACGGACTTCTCCCGGCGGAACATCGGCTTTCGGATAGAACGTGTCGAGATCGCGTCCAACCATTTTGCTCACGATGGAATCGATCGTCATGTCGGCGGTCATTGCATCGAAAACCTTCATGCCGTCGCGCATGATGGTCAGGCGCTGCGTCAACGCAAAGACTTCATCGAGCCGATGCGTGATGAACAGGATGGCGGCATCGCGTTCACGCAACGCGCGCACGATTGCGAAAAGACGCTCGACTTCAGTCAGCGATAACGCCGCCGTGGGTTCATCCATGATGAGCACGTTTGCGTTCAGTGAAAGCGCCTTCGCGATCTCGACCACCTGCTGATCGGCGATCGACAAACCGCGCACCAGGCGTTCCGCCCGCAAATTTACGCCGAGCGATTGCAGCAGTGAATCGACTTCGCGGTTCATTTCGTCGTAACGAATCCGGCCGATACGATCCCGCGGCTGACGTCCCATGTAGATGTTTTCCGCTATCGAGAGGTCAGCGAATAAGGTGGGTTCCTGATAAATCACAGCGAGACCTGCATCGCGCGCTTCAGCGGGATTCGCGAACGTACGCGCCACGCCGCCCACGAGCAACTCGCCCGAGTCAGGTTGATAAACGCCCGCTAGCAATTTGACCAGCGTCGACTTGCCCGCGCCGTTTTCACCAAGCAGCGCATGCACTTCTCCCGGCCATAATGCGAGGCTGCCGTCGCCGAGCGCGCGCACGCGTCCGAACGACTTGCTCGCGTGCGTCAACTCCAGCCGAGGCGTTTGATTCGTGCTCATGCCTGTCTCCTTCAGATGTGATAGATTCGCTCTGCGTTGCTTTTAAAGAGCGCATCTTTTTCTGTATTGCTGAAATCTTTCACGATAGACGCATACGCCTTCCACAGTCCTTCGTACGTGGCGAACAAACGATCGACGGGAAAATTCGATGCAAACATCGACCGGTCACAACCGAATATATCGATGGTTTCAAGCACGTAAGGCCGAAAACTTTCAACGGTCCATTCGTGATCGAACATCGCGAGGCCGCTCACTTTGACCGACACATTCGGGCACGCTGCGAGCGCACGCATGCCGTCACGCCACTCGTCCTTCCCTTCAGCCGAATCGCGATCCGCGCACATGCCGGCGTGATTCACGATGAACTGCGTATCGCGATGTTCGTGCGCAAGCAAAGCTGCTTCGTGCATTTGCGACGGATATAACTGCAGATCGAACGACATCGAATATTGCTTCAGCAGCGCGAAGTTCTTGCGCCATTGCGTCTCGCGCATGAAGTGCCGGTTCACATAGTTGTAAAGCGTATTCGAATGCACATTCAGTATCTGGCGAATGCCGCGCGTATTCTTGAACGCTGCGTGTGACTCGAGTATTTCATGCGTGTTTTCCGCCGACAGATCCGCGCCCGCCACGATTGCGTTTGGCAAGCCGCGTCCTTCGTTATCGGCGACTTGTTGCAGCCAGCGCGTCTCTTCGACGGGATCGTCCGGATCGTGATTGGCATCCACGTGCACCACTTTCAGCACCTGCACCGATCCCGTCTCGCTCACAAAATCGTCGATCAGGTAGTCGTGCTTCAGATCGCGTGCGTCGCCCACGAACGACTTCCCCGGGTTCGCGAGCCACGGATAATGATGCGTTTTCAAATCCCAAAGATGAATGTGCGGATCGACAACCTGCATGAATATGTCCTCGTGCCGAAGAGCTGAAAGCAAACCGAAACAATAAGCGCGATCAGGGAAGATGAAAGACCGGCACGAGCGCGGTTTGCACCGGCGAGTTGTCGGGATTCGTTTCCATGAGTTCGGCCATGTAGTCCCACCATTTGCGCATCACGGGCAAATCGGGCAACGCGTCCATGCCGTGATCGGGCGCACGCTTGAGCGTGGCGAACAGTTGGCTGGTGGGTTCGTCGAGAAAGATCCAGTAATCACGCACGCCGGCGTGCCGCAAGGCTTCCGCCAGTTCGGGCCAGATCTCGCGATGACGCCGTTCGTATTCATCGCGCATGCCTGGCTTGAGGGTCATCCTGAACGCAATCGTCTCCATTGCGGCCTGCCTTTTATAAGTGTTGAAGCTACGGCGTAGCGTCGTTTGGCTACGACTATAATTCGCCGGCTGATAACATGACAATCCGAAGTAAGGATCAGCCGATCGCAAAACCGGATCGCAGAGCGGAGTTCATCGCGAGAGTTCCAATGACCCAAAACGTCTCCCAGATCGCCCTTGTCAATCGCCTGAAGTTCAAGCATCTTGCGCTGCTTGTCGCACTCGACGACGCCCGCAACCTGCATCAGGCGGCAGAGGCCATCAACGTCGCGCAGCCCAGCGCAAGCCGCATGCTGAGCGACATAGAAGAAGCGTTCGGCTTCCTCCTGTTCGAGCGCAATGCACGCGGTATGCAACCCACACCGCTCGGCGTCACCACACTCGCCTACGCGCGCCGTTCACTCGCCGATCTCACCCGCTTCGCCGCCGACCTCGAAAGCAAACGGCGCGGCGGTCATGGACAACTGACAGTCGGCGCAATCATGGGCGCCGCGCCCGACGTGCTCGCCATGGCCATCGCGGAACTCAAAAGCGAGCGGCCTCTCCTCAACGTGCGCATTCTCGGCGAGACGAGCGACCAGGTCGTGCAACTGCTGCATCGGCGGGAAGTGGATCTGGCGCTCGGCCGCCTCACTACGCCGCTGCAACACAACGACTTCGACTTCGAACCGCTTTCGCGTGAAGCGATGCGGCTTGTCGTTCGCGCCGGTCATCCGCTCGGAAAACAAACACCGCTTTCACTCGATGCGCTGATCTCATGGCCGTGGATCCTGCAACCGATCACGAGTCCCGCACGCGCGTTGTTCGAAGAAGAACTTGCACGCGCCAAGCTTGCATCGCCTTCCAACATTGTTGAATGCGCGTCGATCTTCGCGACGCTGCAGCTTTTGCAAAACAGCGATGCCGTTGCGATGCTGCCCGAGTCCGTCGTGCGCGACTACTTGCGCGCGCATTTGCTGGTCGAGTTGCCCATCGAAATTGGCAAGAGTCTCTCAGGCTTCGGCCTTCTTCGACGCAAACATGAAACGCTCAGCGAACCTGCCGAATATTGCATCGCGCTGCTGCGCAAATATTCGGCCGGCTCGCTCACCGAACCTCATTGAGCCTCACTAAGCCTCACCGGGCCTCACTGAAGGTTGACGAACAAACCGCCATCGACCAATAACGACGCACCCGTCACGTACCGCGCGCGATCGGAGGCAAGGAACGTCACGCATTGGGCGACGTCGTCAGGTTGACCCAGTCGTCCCAGCGGAATGCGCTTTTCCATGTACGCACGTTTTTCGGTATCGGCGAGATCTTCGGCATTGAGGTCGGTCGCAATCGTGCCTGGCATCACCGAGTTGCAGCGAATGCCGTAAGGTCCCAATGCGATCGCACACGATTGCATCAGCGAATGCACGCCCGCTTTGGTCGGCGTGTAATGCGTCTGCATTGCGCCGCCAACGAGCGCGCTGATCGAACTCGTGGCGACAATCGCACCGCCCGTGCCCTGCAATTTCATCTGGTTCGCCACCGCCTGCGTGACGTAGAACGCGCCGTTCAGGTTCACGCCAACGGTCGCTTCATACACTGATGCCGGCATGTCCAGAAACGCATGAAACGGGCAGATGCCGGCGTTGCTCGCGAGGACATCGACGTGACCGAATGCATCCACGGCATGCTTCACAAGTTCGATACCCGTCTCGCGCTCCGCCACGTTGCCTTCCACGGCGATCACGCGACGGCCGAGTTGTTCTATCTCGCCGGTGACTTCTTCCACCGCCGATAAACGCCCATACGAGCGATCGTTATCGCCCCAATAGTTCAGCACGACGTCCGCGCCTTCCTTCGCGCAGGCCACCGCGATCGCGCGGCCAATGCCTCGCGATCCGCCGGTCACGATCACCACTTTGTTTTCGAGCAGCACGATTGACCTCTACAAACCTCAGTGTGAATAAGGACGCGTCAGCGTGCATTCAGGATTGAGCCGCACGCCGAAGCCCGGCGTCTCCGGCACTTTCATCCGGCCGTTCACGGGCACGGGTTCATCGAGCAGAAGCGGGTTGAACATGGGCACGACTTCGTCGGCCTTGGGCGCCATCATCAGGAACTCCGCGAACGGCGAGTTATGGCGCGTCACCACGAAGTGATAGCTGTACACCGACGAACCATGTGGCACGACCAGCACGTTATGCGCGTCGGCCAGCGCCGATATCTTGATCAGTTCCGTGATGCCGCCGCACCAGCCAACGTCGGGTTGCACGAGATCGGCACAGCCCATTTCAAACAGCATACGGAAACCCCAGCGCGTGGCTTCATGCTCACCGGTCGTCACCATCATGCCGCGCGGCACCGAACGGCGCAGTTCGGCGTAACCCCAATAGTCGTCGGGCGGCAGCGCTTCTTCAATCCACTTCAAGCCATACTCTTTCGCGGCATGCGCGAGACGCGTTGCGTAATTCAAGTCGAGGCTCATCCAGCAATCGAACATCAGCCAGAAATCGTCGCCAACCTTCGCGCGCATATCGGCGAGCTTGGCAATGTTCTTCAAGAGCCCTTCTTCGCCTTCAGCCGGTCCGTGCTGCAACGGCATCTTCCCGCCGATAAACCCCATCTCCTTCGCCAGATCCGGACGCGCGCCGGTTGCATAGAATTGCAGTTCGTCGCGAACGGGTCCACCCAAAAGATGGAACACCGGTTCCTTGCGGACCTTTGCAAGCAAATCCCAAAGAGCGAGATCCACGCCGGAAATTGCGTTCAGCACAATCCCCTTGCGTCCGTAATAGAGCGTAGCGAAGTACATCTGGTCCCACATCTTTTCTATGTCGGTCACGCGCTGCCCTTCGAGGAATCGCGCCAGATGTTTCTCCACGATGAACGCGCCAATCTCCCCGCCCGTGGTCACGGCAAAGCCGACGGTTCCATCGCTTGCCTCGATTTCGACGACCAGCGAACCAAGCACGTTCAATCCGAACGATTGCCGGCTTTGCCGGTACTCGGGATAACGCGCCATTGGCGTGGAGACGTGGTCGTCGATCCAGTGATCGGCGCCCTGGTCGTGATAATCGGCGCCGCCGCCGCGAACGGTGAACGCGCGGACGTGGCGAATGGTGGGCATGGACATGATCGGACTCCGTTTGGGTTCTGATGTTCAGGATGCTTTGGCGCGTTCGCCAGGCGTGTAAGCAGAGGTTCGCGCCGGGCGCACGAACACGATGATGGCGATCGCCGCGAGCACCGCAACGAGACCGAGCAGCACCAGACCGGCGCTGGTTGAATCGTAGATACGCTCGGCGCTCGTGCGGACCATCGGCGCAACGAAACCGCCGAGGCTGCCGAGCGAATTGATCAACGCAATAGCGCCTGCCGCTGCGGCGCCTGTGAGGTAATGCGTAGGAAAAGTCCAGAAGAGCGGCTGCGCGGCAATCAATCCGCTGGCTGCAAAACACAACGCGATCAACGAAATCAGCGGCTGGCCTGCAAGCCCCGAGATCGCGATGCCGAGTCCCGCGACAACCAGCATCACGACCGCCAGCCGCCTGTGTTGCGCATGACGATCGGCGTAACGCGGCACGATCCACGTCACGAGCACCGCGCACAACCAAGGGATCGCCGTGACGAACCCGACCTTCGCGCCGACATGCGCGCCCATCAAAGCGGCCACTTGTTGCGGCAGAAAAAAGATCACGCCATACACGGACATCTGAATGAGGAAATACACCGCCGATAAAACCAGCACGCGTGGATCGACCAGTGCGGCAAGCACGGAACGGGGACCATGCGCGGATGCAGTGGCGGCGTCCTGATCCAGTCGCGAGATCAGCAGGCTGCGCTCATCGGCATTGAGCCATCCCGCTTTCGATGGATCGTTGTCGAGATACCAGAATGCCCACACGCCGACGATCGATGCAAGCACGCCCTCGACCAGGAAAAGCCATTGCCATCCTGCGAATCCAAGCGCGCCGTGCAGTTCGAGCAAAGCGCCTGACATCGGACTACCAAAAATGAACGCGAGCGGTGCGCCGAAATAAAATATTCCCAATGCTCTCGCACGCGCGGATTGCGGGAACCATCGCGTGAGGTAATAAACGATGCCGGGAAAGAAACCCGCTTCCGCCACGCCCAGCGCGAAGCGCAAAACATAGAACGCCGTGGCCGTGTGCGCGAAGGCCATTGCTGCCGACACCAGCCCCCACGTCACCATGATCCTGCACATCCAGAGCTTCGCACCCACGCGATGCAGCAACAAATTGCTTGGCACTTCGAAGAGCGCATACCCCACGAAAAATATGCCCGCGCCGAATGCGAAAGCGGCGTTCGATAAACCCGTGTCGTGTTGAAGCGCTTTCTGTGCGAAGCCGATGTTCGCCCGGTCGAGAAACGCAAGCATGTACATCAGCAGCAGGAACGGCAGCAGACGACGCATCACGCGCGCGGTGACGGCGTCTTCCGCATTGGCGTGTTCGCTCATGCGTGTCTCCGGATATTGTTATTGGTGACATTGCGGGCCTGGCCCGCGTGAAGCAGTGCGCTTTAATAAGTCGCGCGGCCACCGGATAAATCGAACACGGAAGCCGTGCTGAAAGCACAATCTTCGGAGCTCAGCCACAGGATCAGCGACGCCGCTTCTTCCGGCAGAAGGAAACGGTTCATCGGAATCTTGGAGAGCATGTAGTCGATGTGCTGCTGCGACATAGAATCGAAAATTTCGGTTTTCGCGGCGGCCGGCGTGACTGCATTCACCAGAATGCCGCGCGTGGCGAGTTCCTTGCCGAGCGACTTGGTCAGTCCTATCAGACCCGCTTTCGAAGCACTATAGTGCGATGCATTCGGGTTGCCTTCCTTGCCGGCCACCGACGCAATATTCACGATGCGCCCATACCCTTCCTTCAGCATATGCGGCACGATTGCGCGGCATGTGAGGTACGGGCCGATCAGGTTTACATCGATTACACGACGCCAGACATCGGGCGCAAGCTCCCACGTCGTGCCGTTGCCGCCCGTGATGCCGGCGCAATTGATCAGCACGTCGATCTTGCGATGTGCTTCCAGCGTTTGCTGGACAGCCTGTTCAACCGACGCTTCCTCGGTCAGTTCGACCACGGCAACGCTGACCTTTCCGTCCTTCGATAATTCGCCGCGCGCGCGTTCGAGCCGCTCGGAATCGATGTCCCACAGCGCGACTTCCGCGCCCGAAGCCAACGCCCGTTGCGCTACCGCATAACCGATACCGCGCGCGCCGCCGGTGATCACCACGCTCCGTCCGGCCAGATCGATCTGGTTCATCGTGTCTCCTTGTGTTGGATATATTCTGCTGATGGAAGCACTATAAAGGCCAAGTCATAGCCGAACAATCCGAGTATTCGATGATGCGATAGCGAAACCGGATCGCTGTGCAGTGATAGCATTTCGCGAGTGTTCCAATATGTGGAGTGGCAATGCCAGATCTGATTCAACACAGCGTGTTCACCGAAGGCCGGCTTTCGGTTGGCTTGACGTTGCCGATGCTGCCATCGGGCAATGCCGTCGCCGACTTCGGCGAACAGATCGAGCTGGCCAAACTCGCCGATAAGCTCGGCTTCGCCGCGCTTTGGGTGCGCGATGTGCCCTTGAACAGCAACGACTATCCCGATCCGGTCGGGCATCTGGATCCGTGGGTTTTTCTCGGCGCACTGGCGTCGCACACCAGGAATATCGCGCTTGCAAGCGGCGCAATCGTGCTGACGTTGCGGCATCCGCTGCATATTGCGAAGGGCGCGGTATCGGTGAATACGCTGAGTCGCGGCCGGTTTATCCTCGGCCTTGGTTCCGGCGATCGTCCGCATGAATACGCGGCGTTTGGTGTCGATGCAGACGCGCGGCGCGAGCTATATCGGCGAAACTGGGATACGGTCGCGTCCGCGGTTGAACACGAAGCGCGCGTGATCCCTGATCAATCGCCGCCCGACGCTCCGGAGTTCTTTCTGCTGCCCAAGACACCAACGCCCGTTCCAATGATCGCTGTCGGATCGGGCGGTCAGAGCGTCGACTGGATCGCGCGCAATTCGATCGGCTGGATGACGTATCACCGCGAGCCGGAAAAGCAGCGCGCGCGATACAGCATGTGGAGGACGGCGGTCGACCGGGTTGCGCCCGGCGAGTTTCGTGCCTTCGGCGTGGCAATGGGCCTCGATCTCGCCGCCGATAAAAACGAAATCGCCGAGCCGAGAACGCTGGGATACAGGACAGGGCGAAGTGATCTCATCGGGATTCTGCAGAAGATGCGCGATAGCGGCACGCATCACATCACGCTGAACCTTCAGGCATCGAAACGGACGCCTCGCGACATGCTCGAAGAGCTTGCGGCAGAGGTTTTACCGGAGTTCAAAACCCCGGCGTAAACCGCGCAATGTCCGCTCACACATGAAATATCTGCGCCACCAAAGTAGCGCCTAAAAACGTGCCCGCATTCGCCACGAACGATACCAGCACGATGCGCCATCCCAGCCGGCGAAACGCGGGAATATCCTTCGCGATGGAAAGACCCGCGAACGTCAACATGGGTGTGGTGATGCTCAGGAAATCGTTCTGCGCGCTATACGCCGATATCTGCGACGCCCACGGGCACCACGGCGATGTCAGGAACATCGCAACAATCGAGACCCAGCAAACCGCCGGAATCTTGCGCCCGCTGAAGGTATAGATTGCGTCGCCCACAATGGTCGCGAGCACCATGATCAGCATGCCGGGGAAACCTGAAAACGGCGTAGTGCCGTGCGTGATCCAGTCGCAACCGAGCGCGAATACCGCGGTCACGCCCCACGCAACCAGCTTGCCGCGATATCCCAGTTCAGGCGTAGCAGTTTCGACATCGCCGAGCTTCGGACGGTCGTCTTCTATGGCCTGCGATGCGTTGGATGCACGGCTCGTACGCCCGATCAGCGGCTCGAGAATACGATAACCCCACACGGCCATCGGCAACGAAATGAAGAGCGTGAAGTACGTGCCGATAGTCGTGGTGATCAGATTGCTCGCGGCAGCGAACGTCAGCACGGCCTTCGCCATTTCGGGCGTCTGCTGCGCGGCGATCGCGCCCGATGCCGCCGCCATCATGCTGCCCGATCCGACGCCGGAACCCATCGCCAAAGCGAGCGGATGGAAGATGTTCAAGCTCGCAACGAAGCCGGCAAGAATTGCGATGAACACCGCGCCGAAGACCGTCCCTGTCAGATACTCGGCGAGCACGCCGCGCCCTTCTGGCGAGTCCATGCCGTACTTTTCGCCGATGATCGCAAGGCTCGGTTCACGCCCCACGGAAAACGTCGCGCCGATCGCCTCACGCTTGATTCCGAGCAGCAATGCGAGCGGCAAGCCAAGCAGGATGGTCCCGACAAAATGGCCGAGTTCCTGAAACGCAAGCGCCCATCCGGATGCAACGAGCTTGGGCAACGCACCACCGACCAGCAAACCCAGCTTCGCGACAAACAATAAAAGCGCCGGCTGAAGAATGGCGGCCGCGAGGAATTGCGTCTTGACGTCGAGCCGCGCAACGCCGCTCCATCGGCCGCTTGCCAAACCTAAAGCGGCACCGAGAAGAAGCGCCCAGATCATCGGGAGCAACACGACTTTTCCCGGTCCGACCTTGAACGTGAACGAGCCGATGAATTCGGCAATGAGCAGGATGATTGCTGCATAAAAGAAGAGCTTCGCGCTCCTCAAGCCATCACTGCCCCGTTGTTGCGCGGCCAACGTACTTGCCATGTGTTGCTCCCTTTAGGTCCCTGTATTCGCTTGTTTTTATCGGCGACGAAGGACAGGTAGTTTTATAAAAGTGCTATAGATAACCAAACGTCGTTGCGGGTTCTTTAGCCGTTTCAACCCAGACACTCTTGGTCTGCGTGTATTCATACAACGCTTCAACGCCGCTCGAGCGGCCGTATCCACTCATACCATAGCCGCCGAATGGAGACGCGACATTAATGGTTTTATAGCCATTGATCCAGAAGGTTCCGGCGTTGACCTGACCTGCCACGCGATGAGCACGGCCAACGTCATTCGTCCAGACCGCGCCCGCGAGACCAAACTCGGTATCGTTCGCAATGGCGAGCGCCTCCTCTTCCGTATCGAATGGAATGGCGGCCACCACCGGTCCGAAAATTTCGGTGCGCGCGACGTCCATCTCGTTCGTTACGTTCGACAGCACTGTCGGCGATACAAAGTAACCGCCATCCAATTGTTCCGCCGATCCCGCCGCGAGCGTCGCGCCGGCCTCGATGCCGCTCGCGATCATCTTCATCACGTGCTTGTATTGCGTGACGTTGTTGATGGGGCCGACTTCAGTGGCGTCATCGAGCGGAAGACCCACCTTGATCTTGCGCGCGCCCGACGCGACCATGCCGACAAACTCGTCATAGACCGAGCGTTGCACGAGAAGACGCGATCCCGCCACGCAACTCTGGCCCGCGCCGGCGAAGATCGCGGCTTGCGCGGTGAGCGCGGCATGCTTCAGGTTGGCATCAGCGAAGATGATGTTGGCCGACTTGCCGCCGAGTTCAAGCACGCACGGCAGCACGCGTTTCGCCGCGGCTTCGGCAATACGAATGCCGGTTGCCGGAGAACCTACGAACACGACTTTCTTCACGGCCTTGTGGGCGATTGCAGCTTGCGCCACCGTCTGCCCGAGGCCTGCAAGGACGTTGATCAAGCCTTTCGGTGCACCCGCTTTTTCGGCGAGCATGGCGACCACGAGCGACGTGAAAGGCGTCATCCCCGATGGCTTCAGCAATACCGCATTGCCCATGCAAATAGCGGGTGCAAGTTGCCATCCGCATGTGAAAACCGGCGCGTTCCAAGGCGTTATCTGCAGGACCGTTCCCGCCGGTTCGCGGCGCGTGTAGTTCAGATGAGACGTTGGAACGGGAATGACATCGCCGTAAAATTTGTCTGCCCAGCCGCCGTAATACTCGAACATCTCGGCGACCTTCGCGACTTCGCCACGGCAATCGCGGATGGGTTTTCCGGATCCCATCGATTCCAGACGCGCGAGGTTTTCGGTATCGCGTCGCAACTCGCGGGCAATGTCGAACATCACGCGGCCGCGTGCAGCGTGAGTCATTGCCCACCATTGTTTTTGCGCGCGCTGGGCGGCGTCCGCCGCGATATCGACGATAGCCGCGCCGCCATCTTTATACGAAAGGCTCGGCTTGCCGGTGGCGGCATCGTAGAGCTGAATCGGTTCGCCCGTTCCTTCTATCAACTCGCCACCAACGTACGATCCGATCGTCTTCGCGTTCGGAAAGAAATGTGCGAAGGCTGCCAACAGGTTTTCTGCTGCGTTGTTTTCCATTTTTGCTTCTCCAGAATTCGCTTACTTTTCTTCGATGAATTGCACGATGCGATTGAAGTCCTCGCCGTCGCCGATCGTCTTTGAGCTCTCCGCCCAGAGACGTCCGGCTTCGGCTGCAATGGGTGCATCAATGTCCTGAGCGTGCAGCAAGTCCATCGCGAGGCGCACGTCCTTTCGCATCAGTTTCATTGTGAAACCAGAATCGAACGTGTCGGTGAAGATCCACGTGGGGAAATTTGTGAGCGTCGCGCTGTTGCGCCCGGAACCGCCGTTGAGCGCTTCGACGAGTTTCTGCGGATCGACGCCTGCTGCTTTTGCCGCGCGCACCGCTTCGCTCGTTGCGAGCAGATGCACGCCTGTCAGCAAGTTGTTGATGATCTTTGTGACGTGGCCCGCGCCGACGGGGCCAACGTGAACGCGCTTCGCGCTCATCACGGCAAGGATCGGCTCGACTGCCGCGACGTCGTCTTCGGAACCGCCGAGGACCATGGTCATGGTCGCCGTCGCCGCGCCCTTCGGACCGCCGCTCACAGGAGCATCGACGAAACCGATCTTCAGCTCCGCCAACGCGGCCGCAACCTTGCGTGTGCTGTTTGGCTCGGCCGTGGTGGTATCGACAACAATGAGCCCCGCCTTTCCGTGCGCCGCAACACCGCCTTCGCCGAGCACGACCTCTTCCACGATCGCCGATGTCGGCAGCGACAAGACGAGCACATCGGCATCGCGCGCAATATCTGCAACAGATGTACGCGGCGAGACGCCTTGCGCTTCGAGCGCCGCTGCCACGCCAGGCGCCGCGTCGAACCCGAGCACTTCATAACCACCGCGTTTGAGCGAAAGCGCCATGCCGCGCCCCATGTTTCCTAATCCGATAACCCCAACCGTCTGCATAAATCCACTCCATTGCGAATACGCTGCCGGCCGGAAAGAAAAGGTCTGTCCGTCGCGAGCGCGTTTGGAATGCTTATCTTCGGCTCGCAAGACCCTATAATCCATCAACGCCAATATTGAAATCGTTCCAATTTTTAGAACACTCTTCGGACCACCCATTCGCAAGCACGCGCGAGACCCGAGCCATGGCCGACAACCTCACCGAAAGCCGAATCGTCTATTTTTTTGAAGCCGTCCGTTGCGGCACGATCCGCGCTGCCGCCGACTGGCTGGATGTCGCGCCATCGGCCGTGAGCCGGCAGATCGGCTTGCTCGAGACGGAACTGGACGCCACGCTGATCGAGCGGCACGCACGTGGCGTGCGGCCAACGGAGGCCGGGCAATATCTGATCGAGTATTTTCGCGAGCAGCTCGCGCACAAGGACGACTTCATTTCCCGTCTGCAGGAATTGCGCGGGTTGAAAACGGGGACCGTCGGCGTGGTGCTTGGTGAAGGGTTTGTATCGGACGTTCTGGCCGGACCCATGCAGCATTTCTGCAAGCTTTATCCGGGCATCAAGATCAATCTCGATCTGGGCAGCACAAACGATGTCATGCGCCGGATCTCGGAAGACGAAGGCGAGATTGGACTTGTGTATAACCCGCCGGCCGAACCGAAAATCGTATCGCGTGCCATCAAGCAGCAACCGATGATGGCAATCGTCAATCCGAATTTCATTCGTACCACCAAGCAAAAAACCATGAGCGTGAAGGAACTGGCCGGTTATCCGCTCGCGGCCACACACGCGACCTACGGCACGCGCCAGATGCTTCAGGCGGTCGAGTTTGCAGAGAAGGTCAGGCTCGATCCCATCGTCACAACCAATTCCATCAACATCCTCAAGCAGTTCGCAAAGTCGGGCCTGGGCCTCGCGGTATTGCCTGCGTTTGCTGTTACGACCGAGCTTGTGGCGGGTGAACTGCTCGCCATCGAAATCGATCATCCCATTCTGAAGAAAGCCGAGGCGCATCTCGTCACGCGTGCGGGACGAAAGTTGTCGGTGGCATCGAACAAGATGCTGCAGTTGATGTCCTCGCAGATGAGAGCGTTTCGTTGAACGTGGGCCGCAGTTAGTGAAGACTCTAAAATGAGTGTCCAGGACGTACGATCTGGTTTTTATGTCCTTCATTAACTCCGCGATCACGCTTCGTCACGATCCATCATGGTCACCAAGCACGGCACTACAAAGACCAACGCAACGCTTCCACGATGCAACGCGCTGGCTGGATTTATTATCGCGACGCTGCTCATTCTGCAGACGTGCGCTGCGATCGCAGCGCCGTCCGCGGACGCCATCGCGCATGCGAATACCACGCCTACGCTCAAGGGCAAGCGGATAGGCATCAGCGTGGCCGGTACGGAACACTATTGGGATTTGAAGGCGTATCAAGGACAAATCGATGAAGTCAAAAGGCTCGGCGGCACGCCCATTCCCATGGACGCAGGCCGCGACGACAGTAAGCAGATAGCGCAGTTGCAGGCACTGATCGAACAGAAGCCTGACGCGATCATTGAACAGCTTGGATCGGCGGCGCTACTTGAACCGTACCTCAAGAAAATCCGTGAGGCGGGTATCCCGCTTTTCACCGTCGATACCGCCAGCCCGTCCAGCATCAACGTGACGACATCGGATAACTTTTATATTGGCGAGCAGCTGGCGTTGAAGCTCGTCAACGATCTTCGTGGCGAAGGAAAGATACTCGTGTTCAACGGTTTCTATAACACGCCCGTCGATGCAATCCGCTACGAGATGCTGCGCGCGGTGCTGAAGTGGTATCCGAAGATCACGATCATCCAGCCCGAGTTGCATGAAGTCATCCCGGACACGGTGGAGAATGCGCGCGAGCAGATTGCGCGATTGCTCGATGCATATCCGAAGGGCACCGTGCAAGCAATCTGGGCTGCGTGGGACGGGCCGCAAGTGGGCGCGACCCAGGCCGTAGATGCAGCGCAACGCGGCGAGATCCGGACTTATGGGGTGGATGGAAGTCCCGAGGCCGTGATGCTCGTGAAGGATGAGCAATCGAGCGCGGCGGCCGTGGTCGCGCAACAGCCTTACCTGATCGGCAAGACAGCCGTTGATAGCGTCGCGCGTTATCTCGCCGGTGATCGCACGATACCGCCCGCGACCTACGTGCCTTCAATTCTCGTAAGCAAAGAAAACGCGGCGCAAGCGCAGAAGATGCTTGGGCAGGACAAGGGGAAATAAAAAGAAACGCGGTCGGCGGGCGTTTCATAACGCCATCGACTTGTTGCGCTCCAACTGCGGAAAATCCGACTGTGCAGAAATATATAAACCGTTATTTCCTTATTAGCCTTGCTAAGAAACGGCGCGATGCCGATAGTGGATTCCAGCCGCTCGCTTGAAGCGGGCATAGAACGCGCGGAATAAACTTTCGGGAGTTCCAGTTGGTTCCATCGACCTATGCAAGCCGCTCAGTTCGGATTGATGCGGCAGATCCCTTTGCCGATGTGTTATCCGAGGAAGCGCTGGCATTTATAGCGGCGCTGGATCGCGAGTTTACGGCTCGGCGCAGAGAAGTTCTTCAGGCCCGACAAAATTCTTCACGTCAGCGCCAAGATGGAAATAGATTCGGATTCCTCCCTATTACCGCGAATATCCGAAACGATCCCGCCTGGCGTGTACCTTCGGCTCCAAGCGATCTCATCGACCGTCGCGTGGAAATAGCAAGCACAGCCGACAGCCGAAAAGTCGTCATCAACGCGCTGAATGCCGGGGCTCAAGTTTGGGTGGCTGATCTTGAAGACGCAATGTCTCCGACCTGGCAGAACGCAATGGTCAGCCAGCGTAATCTGAAGGACGCCGTAGCCGGAACTATTAGTTATCTCGATCCACACGGCAAGCTATATGAACTCGAAAACAACGCCACGGCCATAGTCGTGCGGCCGCGCGGATGGCACCTTCCCGAAGATCATCTGTTAGTTGACGGACACGCTGCGTCGGCAAGCCTTGTGGACTTCGGCCTGTACTTCTTCCATTGCGCGAGCAAGCAACTGGAACACGGCAGCGGTCCCTACTTCTATCTTCCCAAGCTCGAGAATCATCTGGATGCGCGTTTGTGGAACGATGTCTTCGAGTTCGCGGAAGATTGGGCCGGCATGCCGCATGGGACTATTCGCGCCACCGTGATCATCGAGCATATTGGAGCGGCGTATGAAATGGAGGAAATCCTCCATGTCCTCGGTCCTCATGCGGCTGGCCTGACGGCAGGACGATGGGACTATTTCTTCAGTATCGCGAAGGAATTCCGCAATCGCGAAGACTGTGTTCTTCCAGACCGCTCGGATTTGACCATGAGCTTGCCGTTCATGCGCGCATACACCGAGCTTTTGATCCGGACCTGCCATAAAAGGGGAACGCATGCACTCGGGGGCGTAGCAACGCAGATTCCGGACCGGTCCGATGTAGACGCACGTGCACAGGCGATAAATGTCGTGCGGCGGGACAAAGAACATGAAGCCGCGCAAGGATTCGACGGGACGTGGGTGGTCCATCCGGATTTCGTCAAGGTGTGCCACGACGCTTTCGATCCTGTGCTCGACCGGCGGCCAAATCAGATTGGCCGGATGCACGCTGGCGCGCCTATATCGGCGGCGGATCTCATGCCCGCCAGTCCAATCGGCGGACACATTACCGAGCAAGGATTGCGAAGCAACATCGCGATTTCGATCCGCTATCTGGAGGCATGGCTGCGCGGCCGAGGGTCCGTACGACTTTTTGGCCTGATGGAAGGCGCGGCGACCGTCGAGATTTCACGCTCTCAGATATGGCAATGGCTGCAACACGGCGCACGTCTTCAGGACGGCCGCCTGATCAGCCACGATGTGGTGCGTGCCTTGATGGCGGAGGAGATCAGTCGATACTGTGAGTCATCGGATGGAACACTCGCCGAAAGCGACCTCGATAATGCCAAGGCACTTTTTGAAGAAGTCGCAATGGGCAAAGCCTTCCCGGACTTCCTCACCATCCCTGGCTACCGCAGACTGAACGGAATGCATGAGGAGCGTTCGCCTCGCATGAACTCAGCACGGCAAACCACCTCCGCTCTCACCTGCAGCAGCGGGATGTTCACCAACTTGCAGCTCAAGCCCAGAGTCGCCTTCTCCTTCGGGTTCATGGGCTGGTCGGCGTGGCTGATGGAACACGCCGTGTCTCACGCTGCACTCGTTCGTGATCATCTGACCGGGTTCGTGCCCATTGGTCTGAGCATCGAATATCTCGGTCCGTTCAGCTTCCTCGATTGCGAAACCATGGACGTGGTCACGCGAGTCAGCACCTGGAATCCTCATGGGTTTCACACGCTGCAAGATATTGATGTACTGCTCTCGACGAAGCATGGAAACCAAGTCGCCCGGATCACGATGCAAGAAGTATGCGTGCGCATAGAGTCGCCGCAGACGCTTGCGGCCGCGCCGGGCCGCCTGCCGAGCGGGTTAGCGCCGATGTTCCTGGACAGTCCCGCAGATATCCACGAGCGTCCTACGCTGATGAATCGCGGAACACCGCAAGTGCCCGAAGACGCAGAACGCATCATCGAATATCGGCACGATTTCATCGTTCACCGGCATGCGTGTGAAGTGGCCGACCAGTGGTATTCCGAGCATGTCTGCGACTACGTTGGCGACAGTCGCGAAGCCATGGTCATGCAATGGCTCGACACACATCCGGCATTGCTGCCGGGCCTGTCACAACGCATCGAACGAATCAGCATCGGGTTGCGGCGTCCTTACATGCTTTTCGATCGTGGCTACGTCATCACAACCGCGTATTGCGTTGGCCAGGAAATCCATTTCCATCATCGGCTGATGACTGCATCCGGGGCCGATGCCGGCGACGCTTTAGAAGTGTTCTCGTGCGCGTGACCGAAAGAAAAAGGAGTGGCACATGACGTTTAATTTTTCGGGTTCGTTGCTTCGTTTCGTAGGCTACCGTCGCCAGCTTGCTTATGACGCAAGCACCCTCGGCAATGCGTTGAACGCACTGTTTGCGGACTATCCCGAACTCAGGGAATTGCTGATGGATCAGGACTTCGCGTTTCGCCGAACCATGCGCCTTGCAATCAACAGCGAGGTGATTCGTGGCGACATTTCCAGACCGCTCACGCCAAATGATTCCGTCGAAATCATGACCGCGATCTCCGGCGGTTGATACGTCCTCCGCTGCAACATCGGCTCACAAAAAGGAATCTGCAATGTCCCTCGACACCCGGTTGCGCTCCATATTCAACACGGTCCTTGAGATCGATGCGAGTTTGCCCGACTCGTCCCTGCGTTACCAGGAGACACCCGGCTGGGACTCTTTGGGCGCGGTGTTATTGATCTCGTCGATAGAAGAAGAATTTCGGATCGAGATCGACACGGATCGCGCGTTGAAAATGGAAACGTTCGACGGCGCGGCGCAAATGCTTCGGGAGCTGGGTGTTCCAGATTGACACCATGAGTACAACGCTCGATCGCCAGGAAATACGCGAAGCCAAGTTGCTGCCGATCATGCGCGAACTGATCGAGCATCATCGGCGCACGTGCGCACCCTACGCGCGCATCCTCGATGCAATCGGTCACTCGGTTGACCGGAAATACGAGCAGCTGGCGGACCTGCCGTGGCTGCCCGTGCGCCTCTTCAAGGAGCATCGATTGGTCAGCACCACGTCCGACGAAGTGGCTGTGCTGACCTCATCGGGCACGACCAGTTCCAACGTAAGCAGGATCGCACTGGATCGCGACGCGGCCGAATATCAGCGGCGCGCATTGACCACCACGCTCGCAACGCTGACCGGTCCTCGCCGGTTGCCTATGCTGATCGTCGATTCGCCAACAGCCGTGCGCGAAGAGCGCTTCTCCATTCGTGGCGCAACCGTTCTGGGTGTGATGAACATTGGCCGCGACCATGTCTTCGCACTCGATAAAAACAACAACATCGATACGGTTGCAGTCGAGAACTTCCTGCATCGTCATGGCCGTGAATCTTTTCTGATATTCGGCTTCACCTCGCTCGTCTGGACGCAGTTTTATTCGTTCGCAAAGTCCACTGGAGCGGACCTGTCGCACGCGCGGCTTCTGCACACGGGCGGTTGGAAAAAGCTCGCGGACCAGGCTGTATCGCCGGAAGCGTTTCGCAACGGCTTTCGCAATGCGACAGGTCTTTCTCAATGCCATAACTTCTACGGCATGGTGGAACAAGGCGGCGTGATCCACGTCGAATCGGCGTCGGGCGATGGCCTGTATTGCCCAGAGTTCGCCGATGTCATCGTTCGCGATCCGCACACATGGAAAGAAGCAGCGACAGGCACGGAAGGCGTAATCGAAGTCATTAGCGCCGTGCCGCGAGCGCATCCGGGACACGTGCTGTTGACCGAGGATCGCGGAGTCGTGCATGGCGTTGACGATGGCGAGCGGCCGGGAAAACGATTTTCCGTTCTCGGCAGACTCGCTCGAGCGGAGCCGCGCGGTTGCGCCGACACGTTGCCTGCTAAGTTACTCGAGACGCCGCCTGAGACGCGGCCTGAGACAACCTTTGGACTGCGGCCATGAGCGGCCTGCTCGAAGGCAAACATCTGCTCGTCACTGGCGTGATCAACCATGCGTCGATTGCATTCGCCGTCGCAAAACACGCGCAGGAACAAGGCGCGCAGGTGGTCCTGACCGGCCATGGCCGGCTGCATATGGTCGAACTCGCGTCCAGCCGCTTGCCCTTCCCGGCGCCGGTTATCGAACTCGATGTCACCAATGCCTCGCAACTCGCCACGCTCGCGGAACGCGTGCAAGCTCACGTGCCGCGGCTCGACGGCGTGTTGCACTCGATCGCGTTCGCGCCTTCCGCAGTACTCGGCAACGAGTTCCTCCGCACACCCTGGAGCGATGTTTCGACGACCCTTCAGGTATCCACCTATTCAATGCAAGCGCTGGTCGCCGCCGTATTGCCGCTCATGCGCGAAGGCGGCGCGATCGTGGGCCTCGACTTCGATGCCTCCGTCACCTGGCCCGGCTATGGCTGGATGGGCGTCGCGAAGGCGGGACTGGAAGCTACCGCTCGTTATCTCGCCCGCGACCTCGGCGCGCGTGGCGTGCGCGTCAATCTCGTTTCGTCCGGTCCTTTGCGCACGGCGGCGTCGCATGGCGAACCCTGCTTCGCGGACATCGCGGCCACATGGCGTGAACGCGCGCCGCTCGGATGGAACTCCACCTCTGCGGACGGCGTTGCACGCACATGCGTTGCGCTGCTGTCCGACTGGTTCCCCGTCACGAGTGGCGAAATCGTCCATGCCGATGGTGGCTTTCACACTATCGGCATCTGACATGAACCCTATCCAGGATGATTCGATGCAACCGACGGATTCTCCTACTCGCATTGCCGTGGTAATTGGCGGCACGCGCGGTATCGGGCAGGCAAGCGCTCGCGTACTCGCCGCAGCAGGCGCAACCGTGATCGTGACCGGCACCGACCGGGAACGAGCGGACAACGAGGCTCGCCAGATCAGCGCGGCGTATGGCGTGCGAGCAGCGGGTCATGCGCTCGATCTCGCTGACTATGCATCGATCAGCGTGGCGATCAAGTCGATTGCCGCCGAGCATGGCGGTATCGATGTGATGCTTGTCAGCGCCGGTTTCATGCAAAGCACGCCGCTTGGATTGACGCAGGAATCGGTCGCGCGTCGTCTGCTCGACGTGAACCTGCTAGGCGTAGCGGAAGCATTACAGGTCACCGCAAAGGTGATGATGCGACGACGACGCGGCGCCATCGTGCTGCTGGGTTCTCTCGTCGGCGAGCGCGGCGCCGCAGGACAAACCATTTATGCGGCAACCAAAGCCGGCATCGCGGCGCTCGCCAAATCGGCAGCGAAGGAGCTGGGGCCTTTAGGCATTCGCGTGAACGCCGTGGCGCCCGGGTTGATCGATACCGACGTGCTCGCGTCCGTTCCCGCCGATGTCATTGCAGCACGTCGCGCGCAGACCTCGCTACGCCGTACAGGCAGCGCTTCCGAGGTCGCAATGGTGATCGCCTTTCTGCTCAGCGACGCCGCGTCGTTCGTTACCGGACAAATAATAGGCGTAGATGGAGGACTGGCATTATGAACACGTTCGGTGCCGATGTTCGCCTTATAGATGCCACCAACGGCTCGACGCTCGCCGGGCCTGACCTTGCAAAACGGATCCTTGCAATGGAGTTGGAGTTGCGCGCCATGCCGGAGGGGCTCGTTTTCCTCCCTGCGCCCTGGACCATCGATACCATTTGCCGTTATCTCGCCGCACTTCGCAGACGACGGCCAATCGCGTTGCTCGATCCGCAGATCGACTCGGCCACACTGGCCGAGTTGACGACTCGATTCGAACCCGCAGGTGTGTGGCAACCCGCAATCCAGGCACCGGTGAGCGAGGGATATCGCCGCGAAGTTCCGGGGTGGGTACGGAAGTCGCCCGCCGCGGCCGTTCACCCGGACCTCGCGTTGCTCATGACCACTTCCGGGTCGACGGGCGCCGCCCGTATGGTGCGGCTGTCGCGTCACGGCGTGTACGCCAACGCCGGCGCAATTGTGCGCGCGCTCGACATCACGTCGCGCGAGATCGCCCCGACCAGTTTGCCGTTTCACCTGGGCTATGGGCTTTCGGTATTGAACAGTCATCTGCTCGCCGGCGCGACCATTATCGTGACGCCGCACCCTGTCATCGGTCCGGAATTCTGGGCTGCCTGCGATACATATTGCGCAAGCTCGTTCGCGGCCGTGTCGCACGTGTACGAGTTGCTATCGCGCTTGCGATGGACGCCTTCAATGCATCCCTCCTTGCGCACGCTCACCCAGTCGGGGAGCCGCATGCGGCCCGAATTGATCGCACAGTTAGCCGGTGACATCGACCGAGTGCAGGGCCGCTTTTTCCTGATGTACGGGCAAACCGAAGCGACAGCCCGCATGGCGATATTGCCGCCTGTCAAGATTGCATCGAAAGCGGGCTCGGTCGGTCTTGCGGTGCCGGGCAGCGCACTTTCTATACGACTCGAATCCGGCGAGGAGACGCAGAAAGCGGACGCTTCGGGCGAGGTCGTATTTCGCGGTCCCGGCGTCATGATGGGTTATGCCGATAGCGCCGTCGATCTTGCTCGCGGCGACGATCACCACGGCATGTTGCGAACCGGCGATATCGGTCATTTTGATCAGGATGGCTACCTTTTTCTCGAAGGCCGTCTCAAACGTATTGCAAAGCTCTTTGGTCAACGCATCAATCTGGACGCAGTTGAACGTCTTGCAGCCGAAGCCGGTGCACGCGGAATGACGGCGGCCGTGTCGCTCGAGGACGAAACCATCGTGATCTGGTGCGAAGGCGAAACTGACACGGAAAAACTCGCGGTGCTTTCCAAGCGCGTCGCTGAACAACTGAACGTGAATCGCCATGGAGTCCGCGCTTTCGGCATCGGCGCATTGCCCGCGCTTAGCAACGGAAAGATCGATTATCGTGCGCTGATCACCAAGGCGAGTAACGAGGTTCCCCAATGATCCGCCAGTTGTTCCCGCCAGCTGCGCCGCTCGATGCATCCGCGTTGCTCGATTCCATCGGTGGGCCCGATTTGCAGGTCGGCGACGAACGTATGCTTTCTTTCCTCGATACAGCCGGCCAGCGGCTTCGCGCACCTGCAATTGCCCGGCGTCATCCGGAGCTTGGAGCGCTCGGGGCTTATCTTCGCCGCGGCCATTTGACTGCGGAACTTGCTCGTATCAATACAACCGATCGCCAGTTGCGATTTCCCCGTGGCCTCATTTTCCATGTTGCACCAGGCAATGCCGATACCGTTTTCGTGTATTCCTGGGCGCTTGCCGCGTTGACAGGCAATTGCAACGTCGTCCGGCTTTCAGCGCGAGGAGGCGAGGCGGCGCGGGTCATACTCGACGTGCTCGTCCAAACGCTTGAAGCGTCTTCGCCGGTGATCGCACGAACGCAGCGGATCATAAGCTACGACCATAGCGAAGAAAACATCACCAACGCCCTTTCTGCCGCCTGCAACCTGCGCGTGATGTGGGGAGGAGACCGGGCGATCCAGGAAATTCGTCGCTCGCCGTTGCAACCCGCAGCGCGCGACTTACCGTTTCCCAACCGTTCATCGTTTGCCGCGATTTCGGCGGATTCATTTCTTGCCACTGACGCGACGAGTCGGCTTCGCGCCGTCGAATCATTTCATTCGGATGCCTATCTTTTCGATCAAGCAGCTTGCTCGTCACCGGGTACCATATTCTGGGTAGGATCAGTGTCGTCGGTCAGCGTGGCCCAGCAAGCATTCTTCGATTTGCTGAGGCAGGTGGTCGAAATTCGCGGGCCTCGTGTCGACGCAGCCATGGCAATCGAAAAGCACGTTGCGGTCTACGGTCTTGCCGCTGAAGGCATAGCCCGCGAAGTGCGATTCATCGAAAATGAGATCGCAGTCGTTCAGCTTGCAGAGCCAGTTCACCTTCCACGAAGGTGGCTCGGCGCCGGAACGTTCCCGCAATATCGCGTGGCGTCACTGAATGACATTGCGCCGCTACTGCAGCGTCAGGATCAGACGTTGAGCTATTTCGGCTTCACGCCTGCTGAAATGATGTTATTCGGCCGCGAAGTTGCGGGACGTGGTATCGACCGCATCGTGCCCATGGGCCGCGCGCTCGAATTTTCTTCGATCTGGGACGGACACGATCTTCTGCGTGAGTTCACACGTCTGGTCACCGTGGATTAAAACAGCAAGAAGGAGCACTCTCATGAATGCCATAGTTGTCGAACTTTCCCCTGACCAAGCACGCGAACGCCAACAATCCGGTGCGACGCTCGTCGACGTGCGCGAGGACGGTGAGCGTGCTGCCGGCATGGCCGAAGGCGCATCGGGCGTTAGCCGGTCGCAACTCGAAGCAAATCCATCGGCCTGGTTATCGGACCCTGCTGCCGAAATCCTACTGATATGCGCGGCCGGCGCACGCTCCTTGCAATGCGCGAAAGCACTGCAATCAAAGGGATACTCCCACGTCTTCTCCGTCAGCGGCGGCACGACTCGCTGGAAGCTGGAAGGCTTCCCGATGAGCGCGCCCACCGCCGACGCCGCTTTTCTAGAACGTTATTCGCGACACTTGAAATTGCAAGAAGTCGGGTTGATTGGGCAGCGCAAACTTGGCGCTGCGCGCGTTGCGCTGATCGGTGCGGGCGGCCTTGGCTCGCCCGTGGCTTTATACCTGACGGCGGCGGGAGTCGGACGGATCACTTTGATAGACGACGATCTCGTCGATCTGAGCAATCTTCAACGCCAGGTGTTGCATCGGTCGGTTGATGTCGGTGCGCCTAAAGTGGAGTCCGGGCAACGGACTCTGCAGGCGCTCAATCCCGACGTTTTAATCGATGCGAAGCAAACACGGCTGCTTGCATCGAATGTCGAGGAATTGCTTCGAGGACATGACGTTGTGATAGACGGCTCCGATAATTTCTCCACGCGATACCTCGTCAACGACGCATGCGTACGCCTCGGCATACCGCTCGTGTATGGCGCGGTGCAAGGCTTCGATGGCCAGGTTAGCGTCTTCTGGCCTGCGCACGAAGGCGGCAGTTGTTATCGGTGCCTGTTCCCCGAACCGCCGTCTGCCGCGCTCGCACCGAACTGCGCCGAAGCCGGCGTGCTGGGCGTCTTGCCAGGCGTGATCGGCATGTTGCAAGCGGTTGAAGCCATCAAGCTAATCCTCGCGCTCGGGAACTCGCTATCAGGAACCTTGCTTCAGTTCGATGCACTCGGCATGCGATTCAACCGCATGAAATTGATGCGCGATCCCGCATGTCCACGCTGCGGCGACAACGTGACGTCGGACGATTACGTCGATATCCCCGCAGCTTGCGCATCGCCCTAAGCAACCCGGATCACGTCACCGGCGCGGGGTTGAACAGCGTCAGTGCGTTATGCAACTTCAGCTTTTCCGCGCACGTTTTTGTCCGGCCGCTTGCGACATCGAGCATCAGCCGGAACAATTCCCAGCCGACATCTTCAATGGTTGCATCGCCCGTTGCGATGCGTCCGGCATCGATGTCCATCAGATCGTGCCAGCGGCGCGCGAGATCCGACCGTGTCGCCATCTTGATGACGGGCACTTCTGCAAGGCTGTACGGCGTGCCACGTCCGGTGGTGAACACATGCAGGTTGATACCGGCTGCCACTTGCAGCGTGCCGCAAATAAAATCGCTTGCCGGCGTTGCTGCAAAGATCAAGCCTTTCTGCTTCACTTTCTCGCCCGGCGAAAGCACGCCGGAGATCGCGGAATTGCCGGACTTGATGATCGATCCCATCGCCTTTTCGACGATATTCGATAACCCGCCCTTCTTGTTTCCCGGCGTCGTGTTTGCGCTGCGGTCCGCGCCGCCGCGCTTCAGGTAAGTGTCGTACCACTGCATCTCGCGGATGATCGCGTGCGCGACGTCCGCGTTCGCCGCGCGGCTCGTCAGTTGATCGACGCCATCACGAACCTCGGTGACTTCGGAAAACATCACCGTGGCGCCGGCCCGGACCAGCAAGTCGGTCGCAAAACCGACTGCTGGGTTGGCCGTGAGTCCGGAGAACGCATCGCTGCCGCCGCACTGCACGCCGATCACGAGATCCGATGCCGGGCATGTTTCGCGCCTCCGCTGATTCAGACGTTCGAGATGGCGCGTGGCCGTGTGCATGATGGAATCGATCATCGACTGGAAGCCGACGTGCGCGTTGTCTTGCAGTACGACAACGTCGCCGTTCGCATCGTCCTGCATTGCAATCGGGATGGTGCCGGCGGGCATCAGGCGCTCGGGCTGGAGCTTTTCGCAACCGAGGCTCACCATCATCACTTCGCCGCCGAAATTCGGATTCAGGCTGATGTTTCGGACGGTTCGAATCGGGACCATGGCATCGGTTGCATCGATCGCCACGCCGCAGCCATACGTGTGTTCGAGCCCGACGACATCATCCACATTCGGATATCGCGGCAGCAATTCCGCCTTGATGCGCGCGACCGCGTGCTCGACTACGCCCGATACACACTGCACGGTTGTGGTAATGGCGAGAATGTTGCGCGAGCCGACGGTGCCATCGGCATTGCGGAATCCCTCGAACGTGAAGCCTTCGAGCGGCGGCATGGCGGGCGCGACGCGGGTTGCGATGGGCAGGGCTTCCAGACCCGGCGGTTCTGGCATGCGGATTACGTGCTCGTTGATCCAGCTGCCTTTGGGCAGGTCCTGGAGCGCATAACCGATGGTTACGTCGTAGCGTACGACGGGGTCGTTTTTGGTCAGGTCGGTTAGCGCGACCTTGTGGCCTTGGGGGATGCGGTCGCGCAGTGTCAGGCCATCGGGGAAGGTTGTGCCTTCGGGCAGGCCGCCGTCGTTGACGATGATCGCGACGTTGTCGTGGGGATGGACGCGGATGTAGTGAGGGGGTTGTTCCATTTTCGATGGTTCCGGGCGAGGGGCGGTCGTGGGTGGGGTTGAGGTGGTGGTTTTTGGGCCTTCGCGAGGTTGATGTTAGCTGTTCTCGTTTGCACTATTGCCACTGGTCGTGGCGGGACTTCATTTCACAAGGTTTAGCGCTGGCGCTCGGGCGGTTTTTTTGTAGTGGTCGGGGGTGATGCCGGGTTGCTACTGCTTGGGCCTTCGCGAGTTCTGTCTTAGCTGACTTTTTTATCACCGTTAGCCACTGTCCGTGGCGGGACTTCATTTCACAAGGTTTGGCGCTGGCGCTCGGGCGTTTGTTTGTAGCGGTCAGGTTTGATGCCGGGTTGTTGCTACCTAGGCCTTCGCGAGTTCTGTCTTAGCTGACTTCTTTATCACTGTTAGCCACTGTCCGTGGCGGGACTTCATTTCTTTGTCCAACGGCGACAAAGAAACGAAGCAAAGAAAACGTGTCCGTGGCGGGACTTCATTTCTTTGTCCAACGGCGACAAAGAAACGAAGCAAAGAAAACGCCTTCCAACCGCTAATTCTTAAGTGTCCACAGCGTGCAACGACAACTGCGTGGCACGCAAGAAGCACCCTCAGCGCATAACCACATCCTCCTGAAACCCTCCCCCTCCGGCAACAGATACCCACACGCTTCGCCACCAGCGTCGGAATCCGTTAATACGGAAACCCGTCCAACGCATAACGAAAAGGCGGGCTCATAACTGGCCAAAGCATCTTGAACTGCAGACTTTGCCGCCAGTACCGCGGCTTGTTCCGTTTGGGCGCTAGCGCGCGCAGCGCGGAGGCCTGGTTAGTGGATTCCCACACTGGTGGCGAAGCGTGTGGGTATCCGCGAACGGAGGGGGAGGGTTTCAACCAGGCGCGGTTATGCGCTAAGGGTGCTTCTTGCGTGCCACGCAGTTGTCACGGCACGCTGTGGACACTTAAGAATTAGCGGTGGAGAGGCGTTTTCTTTGCTTCGTTTCTTTGTCGCCGTTGGACAAAGAAATGAAGTCCCGCCACGGACATTAAGAATTAGCGGTGGAGAGGCGTTTTCTTTGCTTCGTTTCTTTGTCGCCGTTGGACAAAGAAATGAAGTCCCGCCACGGACAGTGGCTAACAGTGCTAAAGAAATCAGCCATCGAGAAACCCGCGAAGACCTAAGCAGCAGCAACCCAGCACCAACCCCGACCCCAACCGCTACAAACAACTGTCCTCGCGCCAGCGTTAAACCTCGTGAAATAAAGTCCCACCACGGTCAGTGGCTAACAGCGCTAAAGAAATCAGCCACGACATAACCCGCGAAGACCTAAGCAGCAACAACCCAGCACCACCCCCTGCCCGTCTTACCTCTGCTCCTTAACCCGTGAAACCAACTGCGTCGGACTGACAAACTGCAGCGCAATCAACACCCACACCAGTGTAATCGCCATATAAATCATCGCCATGGCGTCAATCGATTGCGGCGCCCGCACCCCCGTCGAAAACACCGCGTAGTACAGCGCAACCACCAACGTCTGCGTCGTCGGCCCCGCCGTAAAAAACGTCAACTCGAACATCCCGATAGTGCGAACCAGCACCAGCAACCCCGCGGCGAGCATGCCAGGCATCAACAACGGCAACAGCACATATCGAAAATACTTCGCAGTACTCGCCCCAAAAATCCGCGCTGCAGCCTCAAGATTAGGATCGATCTGCTCGATAAACGGCGTCATCACAAGAATGACAAACGGCAACGCCGGCACCAGATTCGCCAAGATCACGCCACTCAGCGTCCCCGCGAGCCCGACCTTGTACATGACGGTTGCCATCGGAATCCCATAAGTGACAGGCGGAACCATCAACGGCAACAGAAACACGAGCATCGCAAAACGCTTGCCGCGAAACTGCACGCGAGCCAACGCATAAGCCGCGGGCACGCCAAGCGCAATGGATAAAAGCACCACCGCGCCCACGACCTCCATGGTCACCCACAGCACGCTCGCCAACTGAAAGTCGCCCCAGGCCTGCGCATACCAGTGCAGCGTGAAGCCAGCCGGCAACAACGTACCAAACCAGCGTGTCGCGACCGAATTCACGGCAACAGTCGCAATCAGCAGCAACACGTTGAAGAGGAAAAACGCCATCGCGCCCCAGACGAACATCTTCCAGATACGATCGCCGAGGCTGACACGAGGTTTCATCGGCTTGGCAGGCCGGGCGCCGTCGTTCCGGCTATCCGGCGCGGAAGCATGAGAGGAAGCGGACCACACGGGTGCATGATTATCGGTTGCCATCAGCCTTTACCTCCGGTCACCGGACCTGTGTAGAAGAAGCGCCGCGTGCCGAGCATTCCGGCCACCACCAGCAATTGCACGAAGCCCATGACCATCGCGATGGCGGATGCAAGCGAATAATCGTAGTTCTCGAACGCGGCTTCTGCAGCGGCGATCGATATCACACGCGTAGGTCCGGCCGGCGCGCCAAGCAGCACCGCCGAAGGAAACACCGAGAACGCCTGCACGAACGATAAACACGCGGCCATGGTCAGCCCGGGCATCAAGAGCGGCAAATAGATTTGCCTGAACTGCTGCCACGGACTTGCGCCAAGCGTAGCGGCCGCACGCGCAAGCGTCGGATCGATACCGGTCACATACGAAAGCGTCAGCAAGAACGCAAACGGAAATCCCGATACGATCAGCGATATCAACACGCCCCAATAGTTATGCGTGAGCCTGACTTCGTCGCGGTAAAAATGCAGACCGTGCACCGCTTGCGAGAACCAGCCGTTGGGTCCGAAATACGTCAGCATGCCATCCGCGATCAACACCGTGCCGAGCGTCACCGGAATCACGAGCAACGTGGTCACGAACTTCTGGTACGGCGAATTGCGCCGCAACGCAAACGCGACAGGAACCGATAAACCCACGTTGATGATCGTCGCCGGAACCGCAAGCTTCAACGTGACGATGATCGTGGGCCACATCGCGGTATCGGTGAAAAACGCGATGTAGTTGGCGAACGCGGAACCGCCGTTCATCGGCTGGAACGAAAGCACCAGGCCGTAGATGAACGGATAAACAAACAACGCGAGGATGAAGATCAGCGCCGGCGAAACGAGCCACGCCTTGGCATCGCGCGGCACCGCGTTGGGCGGCGAATCAGGCAGCGAATCAGGCAGCGGCAGCGGTGGCGAACTCATTGCGCTTCCCCTTCATACACCAGCGTGCGCGATGGCGGAACGCGAAGCGTGACGACGTCGCCAACGGCAACATCGCCGGTCACGCGCGCCCACAGCAGACCAAACGCAGCCTTCACGCGAATCAGCGAATCCTGGCCGCCGTACTCAACCGTCAGCACTTCGGCATTGAACGCATTCTCCGCACCCGGAGAAGCACGGTCGATATCTTCAGGGCGCATTGCAACGCTCACGCGCTTGCTGTTGAAACCTGCCATCGGCATGCCGGTCAGGCGCACGCCGTTCGCGTTGACAGCAACGCCCTCACCCGCCATGCCTTCGAGCGTGAACTCAGCCACGTTCCGATATCCCATGAAACGCGCCACATGCAGGTTGCCTGGCCGCTCATAGATTTCCTTCGGCGACGCAACCTGCTGTACGGTGCCTTCACGCATCACCACGATACGATCCGCCATCGACAACGCCTCGTCCTGATCGTGCGTCACATAGATGGTCGCGCGGCCGAGCTGACTATGAATGCGCCGGATTTCAGCACGCATTTCAATGCGAAGTTTGGTATCGAGATTCGATAGCGGTTCATCCATCAACACGAGCGACGGTTCGATCACGATCGCCCGTGCAATTGCAACGCGCTGTTGCTGACCGCCCGATAACTGCCCCGGCAATTTCTTTTCCTGTCCCACGAGTTGCACCATCTGCAGCGCCTCGAACGCGCGGCGCGCGGCTTCGCTTTTCGCCACGCCGCGCATCTTGAGGCCGAAACCGACGTTGTCGAGCACCGACATGTGCGGGAACAACGCGTAGTTCTGGAACACCATACCGAAGCCGCGTTTCTCTGGCGGCAGGACATCGATACGCTGCGTATCGAGCCAGATCTTGCCGCCGGTCAAGGGCTGCAATCCGGCGATGCAATTAAGCGCCGTCGACTTGCCGCATCCGGAAGGTCCCAGCAACGCGATGAACTCGCCGCGCTGGATATTCAATGCGAGTCCGCGCAACGCCGCGACCGCCTGGCCTTCGGTGTTCATGAAACTGCGGCTGACGGAATCGAGTCGCAACTCATCGAACTGATGTTTCATGGCTGGTTCCTGATACTTCATTCGTGAAGCTGATAACGACGCCGTGCGGCTTAACCAAAACCGCACGGCTTCAGGCGTTTACTTCGACTTTTGCGATCCGATCTCGCGGTCCCACTTCTGGAACGCGGCGACCATCGCGGTCGCGCTCAACGGCACCACGTGCGGACGGTCGGCCAGCAGTTTCGCGTATTCCGGGCGGCCGTACTTTTTGATCACGTCCTGGCTTTTCGCGGGCGCCGATTCGATGGTTACGCCCTTCACTGCAGGGCCCGGATAGAAATAACCATCGTCGAAAGTCATGGCCTGCTGCGCCGGCTCGAGCATGAAGTTCATCATCTTGTAGAGCACGTCGAGCTTTTCCTTCGGCACGCCGTTCGGGATCACCATGTAATGGGCATCGTTCACCCACGTCATGTTGTCGAAGGCCTGAACCTTGAATTCCGCCGGCACGAGACCCAGCGCACGCGGGTTGATGTCCCAGCCCGTCACGGTCAACGTCATGTCGCGCGAGCCTTCGCCCAGTTCCTTCATCACCGCCGACGTTCCACCCGGATAGTAAGGAATGCAATCATTTAATTGCTTGAGGAATGCCCACGTCTTGTCCCAGCCGTTGATGGGATCGCGCGGGTCCTTGTCGCCGAGAACGTAGGGCAAGCCCATCAGGAAGGTTCGCCCCGGACCGGAATTCGCCGGACGTGCATAGATGAGCTTGTCCGGATGCGCCTTGCACCACGCGAGCAGTTGCTCGGGCGTCTTCGGCGGATCGGTGACCTTTGCCGGGTTGTACTCGATCAGCGGACCGGCCGGCATGTACGTCACTTCAATGCCATAACCCTGCGCCACGTCCTGCATCTTGCGCGGGCCGGGCGCGTATTTATCGAGGACGCCCGGGAATGCGGCCGATTGCTCGGGAAGCAGTTTCATCCACAGCTTCTGTTCGATACCCGCAGCCAGCGCGTCCGTGCCAGTCAGCACGAGGTCGATATCGGAACGTCCGGCAGCCTGCATTGCCTTGATCTTGCCGGGCAATTGCGGCGCGGGCGCGTTGGTGAACGTGATGTTGGAAACGAGTTGCGGATTCTTCGCCTTGAACGCTTCGAACGCTTTTTGCGTGAGCTGCAAGTTACCCGCGACGTCGACAATGTTGATCGATACAGGATCGGCCGCGTGCGCCATAGGCGTGGCGATCACGGCAATGGCCGCGACCGCGCTCAAGGCGCCGCACACCGCGGTCAGCTTCGTTGAGAATCTAGCCAATAAACGGCCGGACAGAATCATTTCGTCTCCTCGCTCTTCATATGAATTTTATGCGGATCGATTTGGGGCCGATGCCGGCCATTCGGCCTGTTTCAGCCGATGCGGACGCTCTTTACAGCGCGTTTATCGATGTATGTTGTCGTATGAGAACATAACCGGGACGCACGGCGCTTTCCATAACCGTTAACCCTTAAACGTAAGGTTCGGGGTGAGTTTAAAAGTTAAGGCTGCAAGGCCGAAAAGCTCGGTGGGTCGGACCTTGCAGGAAGTGAGATAGGACTCGGCGTCTGGCGCTAGATTTGACAGCCGTACGCATTTTCTTCGCCACAGAAATTACATGTTGTACGACAACCTATGTTTCAAGCGAGTTGGATGCGACCTGTACGATACTGGCCTAGACAATAAGACACTTAGCCTCCCAACGAGCGATGACGCCGGGCAAGCTTGCGATTAGCGGCGCCGATCAGCTTGACGCTTGCGGGGCTTTTGTTGACACGAACGAAGCGCAGAGCCGCAATCCATAATTTTTGTTTCTAAAAGCTAGGTAACGGGGTCAATCCTCATTCGGCTTAAGCTACGTGGATCAGTAACAGGACTATGTGTTGTCACAAGTCTGGTAGGTTGATTTTCGCGAACCGGCTAAGATTCGCCACACTCCGCGGATCTCAAAATGTCGCGAAAATATCTCAAAATGAAAATAAGCTTGTATCGAATGGCGCAGAGATTTTCTATGCGTCTGGTTTTTAACGATTAATTAATTTCCCATACATCTAAAGAATCTTCCCGAGCGTTCGATTAAATCTCTTTATTCACCGCATTATCTCAAAACTATTTCGAACTCTGTTTTCCTTGACTCGAATAAATTTGAGCTGTTTTAATAAAAGCTACAAGCCTTTGCTTTGACCCGACGTTTCGTAACTTCAAACATAAATTGACCACTATCTGCGGAGTCGACGAGACGTAAAAATACAATCACATCAAGCAGTCGACGAAGATGGTTTTCATACGGCGCAATTTGCGTCGCAGCAACAAAAGAGACAACGGAACAAGCGGGCCCCATTCGACTTGAAATCGAAATTACATTTTTACAAACATCACATTCATGTACAGCGACAAGCTTCCGTTCTCCGTGTGACCACAGGATTATTTCTATGTTGATTAGTTTTCCTTTCCTGCCCACGGCCAACAACGGCGGCGCAGAC
>NZ_LMPF01000024.1 GCF_001424345.1 Burkholderia sp. Leaf177 | reverse complement strand
CACTATGAAAATGTGTCAGCTATGTCCCCGTACAAGTGTCAACCATGTCTCCGGTCTAAACAGCCGTTGGAAAAAGAAATGAAGTCCCGCCACGGACAGTGGCTAACAGTGATAAAGAGGTCAGCTAAGACAGAACCCGCGAAAGCCTAAGCAGCAGCAACCCGGCATCAACCCCGACCGCTACAAACAACGTCCGAGCGCCAGCGTCAAACCTCGTGAAATGAAGTCCCGCCACGGACAGTGGCTAACAGTGATGAAGAAGTCAGCTGAGACAGAACTCGCGAAGGCCTAAGCAGCAACAACCCTGCCATTGTCCCGAGCAATCAACACTCAACAATATTCACCGCCAACCCGCCCCGCGACGTCTCCTTGTACTTCGTTTTCATATCGGCGCCGGTCTGCATCATCGTTTTAATCACCGAATCGAGCGAAACATAATGGCTACCGTCCCCGCGCATCGCCATGCGCGCGGCATTGACGGCTTTCATCGAACCCATCGCATTCCGTTCGATGCACGGAATCTGCACCATCCCGCCAACCGGGTCGCATGTCAGCCCCAAGTTGTGCTCCATCCCGATTTCCGCCGCGTTCTCAACCTGCTCCGGCGTTCCACCCATGACCGCCGCCAACCCCGCCGCGGCCATCGAACAGGCCACGCCAACTTCGCCCTGACATCCAACCTCGGCGCCGGATATCGACGCATTCATCTTGTACAAGATCCCGATGGCCGCCGCCGTCAGCAAAAAGTCGATCACGCCCTGCGGACTCGCGCCCGGCATGAACCGGTCGTAGTAATGCAGCACGGCAGGGATAATTCCGGCGGCGCCGTTGGTCGGCGCCGTCACCACGCGCCCGCCCACGGCGTTTTCCTCGTTCACCGCAATGGCGTAGAGATTGATCCAGTCGATCATGGAAAGCGGATCGCGCAACGCCTGCTCAGGCTTGCCAATCAACGCCCGATACAAAACCGGCGCGCGCCGCTTGACCTGAAACGGACCGGGAAGACAACCGTCGGCATCGGGATTATCGATACCGCAACCGCGCTTCACGCACGACTGCATCACGTCCCAGATGCGCAGCAAGCCCGATCGGATTTCGTCGTCGCTGCGCCAGACGCGCTCGTTGTCCCACATCAGCTGCGCGACGGATTTGCCGGTATCGCGGCAAAGCGCGAGCAGTTCGTCGCCGGACTGGAACGCGTACGGCAATTGTTCTATGGCAGTGAGCACCTTCGCATTCGATGCCCCCGCCGTCACCACGAACCCGCCGCCCACCGATAAATACGTGGCATCGCGCAACGATGCGCCATTGGCATCGAAGGCGTGGAGTTTCATGCCGTTCGGATGCTCAGCCAGCGCTTGCCGCAAGAACGTGATGTGTTCCTTCTGCACGAACGGAATCTCGCGGCGGCCGAGCAACGACAACTTTTTGGTCGCGCGCACGGTTTCGAGACGCGGGGTGATCGTGCTGGCATCGACGGTATCAGGCGCGTCGCCCATCAAGCCGAGCATCACGCCGCGATCCGTGCCGTGACCTTTGCCCGTTGCGCCCAGCGAACCGTACAACTCGCATTTCACCGAAGCCGTGGCGTCAAGCAGACCATCGCGTTCGAGCCCTTGCACGAACATCAAGGCCGCTCGCATAGGCCCAACGGTATGCGAACTCGACGGACCGATGCCGATTTTGAAAAGGTCGAAAACGCTGACTGCCATGACTGCTCCTGCAAAGTGCCGCTAGAAAATCATCGCGCCGGCAACGGTAGACAAACCGCAAGCCAGGCGGGTGGAGTAGGTGCCAGACGCAACGCAATTGGCGTGTAGCGTCCGTCCAGTCGCGCCGAAAGATGAAACAGTTCCGCAGCGTTTTTCGGATCCCATTGCCCCGAAAATCCAGGCAGGCCAGCTTCGCGACGGGAGGCATCGAAAGGAACTTTCGAATTCACGAATTCTTCGTGCGTGCGCGTGCCGAGCGCATAAGGCGTGAGCCAGTTCAACGCGCCGGCCAGCGTCGCGCCGGATTGCGCGCGTTCGGCGAGCCAGTTGCGGTTGTGACGTCGCGCGGCGAGCGCGGCCGTGACCAAAGGCTGCAGGTCGTACGTCACGTAATGCAGCGCGTCGCGCTCGGCGAAATCGACGGTGGAACCATCCGGCGCGATGTTGTCGCCAATATGTTCCACGTACAAACGCTGCGCCGCATTGATCAGTTTGCGGTCATCGATGGTGAATGCGCCCATCGATATCAACTTGATCCGGTGACTCTGCCAGTTGTTCCGATACGTGCCGGTAAGCGGCCGTTTCTGTTTATCGATATCCGCTATGTAGCCCGTCACCATTTTCGTGATGAACGCATTCGCGGCGTTGCGCGTCTTCACGGGCAACGCGCTCGCGGTCAGGTCGTAGGCAAGAATCAGCGACTCGAAATTCGTTTCATCGATAGGATTGAAACTCGGCTGATATGTTGTCGCCCAAGCAAACAAAAACCGGTCGACAAGACGCAAATACGCTTCGTTTCCGGTCGCGCGCCAGGCGAGCGCGGCGTCGCGCATCAACGCGAGATCCTTTTCCGCTTCCTCGCTTTCGTCACGAATCCCCTGATGCGGCAACGTGCCTTCCGTATGTAACGTTGCGCGGGCTTTCGGCTGCTCGTTCAAATGCGCCTGAACCATTTTCACGAGCGCCTTCACGCCTGGATCGGCATTCGTGCGCTCGCTGTTTTGCATCGCGGGCGCGGCGCAAAAATTCATTGCAGCCGACGCGTTTTGCGCGTTCAACGCCGTTGCTGCAAGCGCCGCGATCATCGCCGGAACACGCCACGTCTTATTTAACATTCGCACCATTCGCACCTGTCGCGCCATGCAAAACTCCCTGATTGGCTTCGTTCGGGTGAGATGGTAGCTGGTGTTGCGCGAATCCGGCAAAACCGTGCGGCTTTGGGGAAAGCCGCACGGTTGAAACTATCGCGGATCTGATGCTTTATTCGCCGTACTCCGACAACGGAATGCACGAGCAGAAGAGGTTCCGGTCGCCATACGCGTTGTCCGCGCGGCCAACCGGCGGCCAATACTTGCGCGTCACCAAGGATTCGACCGGATACGCCGCCGTCTCGCGCGAATACTTGTGCGTCCATTCGTCCGCGACAACCACCGCCGCCGTGTGCGGCGCGTGCTTCAGCGGATTGTCTTCGCGATCCGACTTGCCTTCTTCGACCGCACGGATTTCGTCGCGAATAGCGATCATTGCATCGATAAACCGATCCAGCTCTTCCTTCGACTCGGATTCGGTCGGCTCGACCATCAGCGTGCCCGGAACCGGGAAACTCATGGTCGGCGCGTGGAAACCGTAGTCGATCAAACGCTTCGCCACGTCTTCCACCGAAATGCCGCTCGTCTCTTTCAGCGGCCGCAAATCGAGAATGCATTCGTGCGCGACGAGACCGCCGGCGCCGCTGTACAGCACCGGATAATGCGGCGCGAGGCGCTTGGCCACGTAGTTCGCGGCGAGAATCGCGCTTTCGGTCGCGGCCGTGAGGCCTTCCGCGCCCATCATGGCAATGTACATCCACGAGATCGGCAAGATCGCGGCCGATCCATAAGGCGCCGACGATACCGCGCCAATGCCCGAAGCATCGCGTTGATAACCGGTCGATTGCTGATTCGGCAGGAATTTCGCCAAATGCGCGCCGACCGCGACCGGACCCACGCCCGGTCCGCCGCCGCCGTGCGGAATGCAGAATGTCTTGTGCAGGTTCAAATGCGAGACGTCGCCGCCGAACTGGCCCGGCGCGGTGAGGCCGACCATTGCGTTCATGTTCGCGCCATCCACATAAACCTGGCCGCCGTGCGCATGCACGATCTCACAGATTTCGCGCACGTTCGCTTCGAACACGCCATGCGTAGACGGATACGTGATCATGATCGCGGCGAGATTGGACGCGTGCTTTTCGGCCTTCGTTTTCAGGTCGGCGATATCGACGTTGCCTTGTTCATCGCAGGCAACGACCACGACTTGCATGCCGGCCATTTGCGCCGACGCCGGATTGGTTCCATGCGCCGACGAAGGAATCAAGCAAATGTTCCGATGCCCTTCGCCGCGCGACGCGTGATACGCGTGGATGATCAGCAAGCCGGCGTATTCGCCCTGCGAGCCGGCATTCGGTTGCAGCGATACCGCCGCATAACCCGTGCACGCGACCAGCATTTGCTCGAGCTGATCGATCATGGTCCGGTAACCGACGGTTTGCTCGGCTGGCGCGAACGGATGAATCTGCGCGAATTCCGGCCACGTCACCGGCAGCATTTCCGATGTCGCGTTCAGCTTCATGGTGCAGGAACCGAGCGGGATCATGGTGCGATCGAGCGCGAGGTCTTTGTCGGCGAGACTGCGCAAATAGCGCAGCATTTCGTGCTCGGAATGATGGCGGTTGAAGACCGGATGCGTGAGGTATTCGCTCGTACGTTCCAATGCTTTCGGCAGCGACGATTTCGCGTCCGAATCCAGCGCGTCGATATCGAACGTTTCCGTCTTGCCGGCCACTTCCGCGAACAGCGCGAAGAGCTTGAGCAGATCGTCGCGCGAAGTGGTTTCGTCGACGGACACGCCTACGCGGGTTGCGTCGATGTGGCGCAAGTTCACGCGCAACGCAGATGCCGCCTGATGCAGCGCCGTGGTATTCGCGCCGCTGACGATGGTGACGGTATCGAAGAACGTCTCGTTTGCGAGCGTGTAGCCGAGCTTTTGCACGCCGGCCGCGAAGATCGTCGCCACGCGATTCACGCGCAACGCAATCGTCTTCAAACCTTGCGGCCCGTGGTACACGGCGTACATGCTCGCCATGATCGCGAGCAACGCCTGCGCGGTACATACATTCGATGTCGCCTTTTCGCGGCGAATATGCTGTTCACGTGTTTGCAGCGCGAGACGCAGCGCGTGCTTGCCTTGAGCGTCGACGGTAACGCCTACGAGACGACCCGGCATCTGGCGCTTGAAGTCATCGCGCACGGCCATGTACGCCGCGTGCGGACCGCCGAAACCAACCGGCACGCCGAAGCGCTGCGTATTGCCGATCGCCACGTCCGCGCCCCATTCGCCCGGCGGCGTGAGCAGCGTGAGCGCGAGCAGATCGGCCGCCGCGATCACAAAACCGCCGGCTGCGTGCACGGCTTCCGCCAACGCGCGGTAATCGCGCACATCGCCATTCGCGCCTGGATATTGCAGCAACACGCCGAACGCGTTGGCCGTGGCGGCGTCGGCCGCGGGCCCTACTTTCACTTCGATGCCAGCCGGTTTCGCACGCGTCTGCACGACTTCGATGGTCTGCGGCAACACGTCGTCGGCGATATAAAACAGGTTCGACTTCGGCTTGCCCACGCGCTGCAAAAGCGTCATGGCTTCGGCGGCGGCGGTGGCTTCATCGAGCAAGGACGCGTTCGACATGGCGAGACCCGTCAGGTCGATCACCATTTGCTGGAAATTCAGCAGCGCTTCCAGACGGCCTTGCGAAATTTCCGGCTGATACGGCGTGTATGCCGTGTACCACGCCGGATTTTCGAGCACGTTGCGCAGGATCACGGCCGGCGTGTGCGTGCCGTAATAACCCTGACCAATATAGTTTCGGAACACCAGGTTCTGATCCGCCAGCTTTCTCAGCGACGCCAGCGCTTCCGCCTCGCTTTTCGGCTGCGTGAACGCGCCGAGCGGCAGCGTTTCGTGGCGCCGGATAGCTTCGGGAATCACCGCGTCGATGAACGCCGCGCGCGACGCGAAACCGAGCGCGTCGAGCATGGCGTGCTGGTCGGCCGCATCCGGGCCAATGTGCCGCTGGGCGAACGCATCGTGGCATTCGAGCGCGGCGAGGGACAAGGATGAGCGGTTCATCAGACGATCCGGGTGTTCGAGCTTCATGAGAATTCCTGCAGGTGCGGCGTGTTTGTGGTGTCGCTAGGCACGCCGCACGGTCGTTGAAAAGTGTTACTCGCCGATCGACGTGCCGTAGGCGCCGGCGTCGATCAATCGGTCCGTGTTGGCGTCGGCGGCGGGCTTGATCTTGAAGAGCCAGCTTTCGTACGGCGTGCCGTTGATCTGATCGGGCGAGCCGGTCAACGCATCGTTCGCGCCGACGATTTCGCCCGAAACAGGCGCGTAGATATCGGACGCGGCTTTAACCGATTCGATCACCGCAATCGCGTCGCCCGCAGCAACGGTCTTGCCGATCGGCGGCAATTCGACGAACACCACGTCGCCGAGCGCTTCCTGCGCGTGATCCGTGATGCCGACGGTGAAGGTGCCGTCTGATTCGGTGCGCACCCATTCGTGCGATTCGGTGTATTTGAGGTCGGCCGGGATGCTCATTCGGATGCTCCAGTTTGTCTTTGAGGGTGGGACGTGCGTGGCTTTTTGCCGAGCATTCGAAAGCGGCTTAAAGCGCCGCCAGAACCTTGCCGTTGCGCACGAACGGCAGTTTTACCACGCTTGCCGGCAGTTGTTTGTCGCGGATGACGACGTGCACCAGATCGCCCGGTTTCACGCTCGCCGGCACCCGTGCGAACGCGATGGATTCCTGCATTGAAGGCGAAAAAGTGCCGCTCGTGATCTCGCCCTCGCCGTCGGCCGTGACGACCTTTTGATGAGCACGAAGTACGCCACCGGCGCGGCCGTTTTCCTTCTGCAGAATCAAGCCGACAAAGCGCGCCTTCGATCCATTTGCCTCGAGCGCCGCACGTCCAACGAACGCGCGGTTTGCATCGTTCAGATCGACGGTCCACGAAAGACCGGCGTCGAGCGGCGAGACGCTGTCGTCCATGTCCTGGCCATACAGGTTCATACCGGCTTCAAGGCGCAACGTGTCGCGCGCGCCAAGGCCCGCCGGTTTCACGCCTTGTGCGACCAGCGCATTCCAGAATTTTTCAACTTGGGTGGCCGGGACCACGATTTCGAAGCCGTCCTCGCCCGTGTAGCCGGTGCGCGCGAGCATCACGTCGCCGAATGACGAATTGGGGAATTGCACGGCGTTGAAGGGTTTGAGTTCGGCGGTCGCTTCACGCGTTTCCGGCAGCACTTGCCAGACTTTTTCGCGCGCATTCGGACCTTGCACGGCGACGATGGCGAAGTCGCGGCGCGGCGTGATCGTCAGGCCAAAACCGCCTTCCGCATTCAGATGGCCGAACCACGCGATGTCTTTTTCGGCCGTGCCCGCGTTCACGACGACGCGGAAATTGTCATCGGCAAAGTAATAGACGATCAGGTCGTCGATCACGCCGCCTTCCGGGTTCAGCAAGCACGAATAAAGCGCCTTGCCGGGAACCGTCAGCTTGTCGACGTTATTCGCAATCGCGTACTTGAAGAATTCGCGCGCTTTGTCGCCGGTGAAATCCACGACGCGCATGTGGGACACGTCGAACATGCCGGCATTGGTGCGCACCGCATGGTGTTCGTCGATCTGCGAACCGTAGTTGACGGGCATGTCCCAGCCGCCGAAATCGACCATGCGCGCATTGAGCGCGAGGTGCGTGGCGTGCAAGGGCGTGTGTTGAAGATCAGACATGGAGCGGGCCTCGGGCGTGCGCGAAAACGAAAAAAGGCCATGCGACGAACCCGCTCGGAGCCGGGCTTTTGCAAACGCAAAGCCCAAACCGCGTAGCGATCCGGTACATGACCCCTCTGTCCTCGGTACCTGAGAGATTGCACGTTGTTCAGCCGATGTTCGACTTCTTCGACTTCCAACGCGCGCCCCTTCGGTGGGCAACTGGCTGCTACTTCTTGATCAGCCGATGCCGCTCTCCAGAGTGCGATTTTCCATTCGATGTTACTCAAACGGAATTTCGACGCAGCCGGTCCTTTTGCCTGAGAGTTTGTGGGTGTGCCCCTTCGGCGGCGCTCAATTGTTGTTTCAGATGCAACAAAACAATCAGCGCTCTCTCCCGACGCGTGCGGCGAATTTACGCGACCGATATACGAATGTCAAACGAGGTTTGCTGATAGCGCCATGAGAAAGACTGATGGCTGGCGGACACCGGGAACCGTCCGCCAGCGCGATCGAATTTACTGGATTGCGTGTTGAACGCCGTCCAACTCGCCATTCAACGTGCGCTGTTCTTCGCCCGACAAACCGCCGCCGTGCTGTGAAGCCATGTCCCGCGACTCCTGCCGGATCACATCCAGACGATGATGAAACGCATCACCCTGCGGCGGCGGATAGAACCCTTGATTCACACGTTGATCGACGTGACGCCAGAGCGAGTTGATGCGCCCGTTCACCTGATCCATCCGATGCACCGCTTCCGCGTGCGGATCGGGGCGCGCGGGCGCTTCACGAACGACATCGACTTGCCGGGTTGGCTCGACAACGCACGCTGCGAGCGAGCCCGCGAGCGTCACGCCAATCAGCGCACGTGCGCAACTTTGCTTGAGCGTCAGCATTTTAGAATTTTCCCCTTCCTGGTTTTTGAGATATGACCTGAACGACCGGAGAAGAACGGTTCGCGGCCAGCGCCGGCTGACGCTGGCGCGGCCCGCAAATGTAACGCTGTGTGTTTGAAAGTCCGGCGTGGGGCGTTTGTTATGGCCGCGGCGTGAAATCCAGACGGCGTCCTTCGGCGTTGCTCTGAATGGCGGTATCGATGATCGTCATGACGTCGACTGCATCTTGCGCCGTGACGGGAAACGGCTTGCCATCGAGCACGGACGCAGCGAGCGATCGATAAAACTCCGCATAAGCGCCATCGCGCGTGGCGAATTCCTGGCGCAGGTCGTGGTCGCCGTCGACTTCGCGGAGAAGCCCGGGCGGATTCTTGCCGAATTCCGCGTTGCCCGGGCGCAAACCGGCTTTCAGCTGGTCTTCTTGTACATCAAGTCCCGTCTTTACATAACTGCCGCGCGTGCCGTGAATAGCGAAGCGCGGCGGTTCGAGCGCGGCGAGCGCGGTTGCGTGCAGCACGATTTCCTTGTCCGGATAGCCGAGCAGCAAATGGACGTAATCCGGCGCGCTGGCGTGATCGCGATGCGCCTTGACGCTCGCGAACACGGTCTGCGGCGTGCCGAAAAGCGCCAGCGCCTGATCGATGAGATGCGGCCCCAGATCGAATAATAAACCGCCTCCGCGCGATGCTTCCTCGCGCCATCGCTGCGGCACTTTCGGGCGAAACCGGTCGAAATGCGACTCGAAATGCGTCACGCGACCCAAACGGCCGCTTTCGATCAGCGCGCGCACGGTCATAAAATCGCCGTCCCATCGGCGATTGTGGAACGGCGCGAACAGCAGGCCGCGGGATTTGGCGAGGTCGGCGAGCGTTCTGGCGTCCGCGCCGGAGAGCGTGACGGGTTTATCGACGACGATGTTCTTGCCCGCTTCGAGCGCCTTTTTCGCCATGTCGAAGTGCGTGTCGTTCGGCGTCGCGATCACGATGCAATCGATGTCGTCGAGCGCAAGCAGCGCGTCGAAATCCTCGACGATTTGCGCGTTGGGATAATCGGCTTGCGCGCGCTCGGGCTTGCCGGTTGCGATGGCGGCGACCGTCGCGCGGCCGCAATGCTCGATCACCGGCGCGTGAAAAGTCTCGCCGGCAAAGCCATAGCCCATCAGGCCTACTTTAAGAAGTGCTGTCATGCAGGCATCCTGTTTGTATTGGCGACGCCGGTATTGTGGCACGCGGCAGTTTCGACCCGGAACGCCATCGGACGCGCTCATTTATCAAAGGGAAAGGGTCAGAACCAATGCCTTCGATCGACAGTTTCTTCCGTGTTAACATCGCGCTCTCGAAATCGCGCGGTCCACTCGACCGCACGAATTTCCTCGCTTCCTTGCTCACCAACGCGTAGCGCCGGCGGCTGAAACGTCCGCCCGATTTACGCATCTCAAAGTGTCCGAACGATGTCCGCAGCAGGCATGAACGCCGCGCAATCCGAAGCGGTGCGCTATCTCGATGGTCCGTGTCTCGTGCTCGCCGGCGCCGGCAGCGGCAAGACGCGCGTGATCACGCAGAAAATCGCGCATTTGATCGAAGGGAAAGGGTTCGAGCCCAAGCACATTGCCGCATTGACCTTCACGAACAAGGCCGCGCTCGAAATGCGCGAACGCACCGCCAAGCTGCTCGAAGGGAAGACGCTGACCACGCCGGGCAAGGAAGGCCGCCGCGTGCCGGTGAACCAGCTGACCATCTCGACGTTTCACTCGCTCGGCGTCCAGATCATGCGGCAGGAAGCGGAGCACGTCGGACTAAAACCGCAGTTTTCGATCATGGATTCCAGCGATTGTTTCGGCATGGTCCAGGAACAGCTTGGAACCACGGATAAAGGCTTGATCCGCAAGGTCCAGTCGATCATTTCGCTGTGGAAAAACGGCATGGTGTCGCCGGATCAGGCTTCGGCGATGGCATCGAATGAGGACGAGATGCAGGCCGCCATTGTGTTTCGGAGCTATGTGGCGACGTTGCACGCGTATCAGGCGCTGGATTTCGATGACCTGATTCTCAAGCCCGCGCAGCTTTTTGCGGAGAACGAACAGGTTCGCGAAAAGTGGCAGAACCGGCTGCGTTACTTGTTGATCGATGAATATCAGGACACGAACGCTTGCCAGTACGAGTTGCTGAAGTTGCTGGCCGGTCCGCGCGCGGCGTTCACGGCGGTGGGCGACGACGATCAGGCCATTTACGGCTGGCGCGGCGCCACGCTGGAAAATCTCGCGCAATTGGGCAAGGATTTTCCGAAGCTGCATGTGGTGAAGCTCGAACAGAATTATCGATCGACGGTTCGCATTCTGACCGCCGCGAACAACGTGATCGCGAACAATCCCAAGTTGTTCGAGAAGAAGCTCTGGTCCGAGCACGGCATGGGCGATTCCATCACCGTGACTGCATGCAACGACGAAGAACACGAGGCCGAATCAGTCGTGTTCCGGTTATCGGCGCATAAATTCGAGCGGCGCTCGTCGTTTCGCGATTACGCGATTTTGTATCGCGGGAATTTCCAGGCGCGGATTTTCGAGCAAGTCTTGCGGCGCGAGCGGATTCCGTACGTGCTTTCCGGCGGCCAATCCTTTTTCGATAAAGCCGAGATCAAGGACATCGTCGCGTATCTGCGGCTGATCGCGAATCCCGACGACGATCCCGCGTTCATCCGCGCGATCACCACGCCGCGGCGCGGTGTCGGCAATACCACGCTGGAGGCGCTCGGCGCGTTTGCGGGTCAGGCAAAGGTTTCGTTGTTCGAGGCCGTGTTCATGGGCGGGATCGAAGCCCGTTTGTCGGCGCGGCAGGTCGAGCCGTTGCGCGCGTTTTGCGACTGGATGCAGCGTTTGTCGGACCGGGCGGGGCGTGATCCGGCCACCGAAGTGCTCAACGACATGATGGAAGCCATTCACTACGAGGCGTATCTCTACGATGCCCACGACGAGCGGCAAGCCCAGTCTAAATGGCAGAACGTCCTCGAATTCTGCGAGTGGCTGAAGAAGAAGGGCACGAAGCCGGAAGTGGCGGGCGCGGAGGCAACGGGTTATGACAACGCCGACGGTTTCGGCGATGAAGGCAAGAATCTGCTCGGCCTGATCCAGACGGTCGCCTTGATGTCCATGCTCGAAGGCAAGGACGAGAATCCCGATGCGGTGCGGTTATCGACGGTGCACGCGTCGAAGGGACTCGAATATCCGCACGTGTTTCTGGTCGGCGTGGAAGAGGGAATCATGCCGCATCGTGGCAATCCGGACGCCGATGCCGACGCGCCCGTGGACACGGGGCGCATAGAGGAAGAGCGGCGGCTGATGTACGTCGCGATCACGCGTGCGCAGCGCAGTTTGCATCTGAACTGGTGCAAGAAGCGCAAGCGGGCGCGCGAGACGGTGGTGTGCGAGGCGTCGCGGTTCATCCCGGAAATGCTTCTCGACGACGCGCCGCCGCCCACTGAAGACGAAGCGCCGATGTCGCCGAAAGACCGCATGGCGAGGCTGAAAGAGTTGCTGCAGAAGCCGGCGTGATTTTGTCGCTGCATTAAAAAACCCTGCGTGTTGCGATGCGCAGGGTTTTTCGTTTTATCGAAGGGAAATCGGCCTATTTCGATGCCGCAACCATGTAATCGACGGCGGCTTTTACATCGGCATCAGATGCATTCGATCCGCCTTTTGGCGGCATCGCGCCCTTGCCGTGCAGCGCGTAACCGTAGACGGTGTCCATCGGCTCTTTCAGGCGCGCGGCCCAGGCTTCCTTATCGCCGAATTTAGGCGCTCCGAGCACGCCGGCCGCGTGACACGCCTGGCAAACCTGCGTGTATAGCGCCTTTCCGGCTTGCGATGCGTCCGCGCTTTGCGCACCTGCGGCCGGGGCCGAGCTTGCCTGCGGGACGTTCGCCAAAGCGGCGACCGCAGCTGCGGCCTGGGCATTGTCGGTCGCTCCAGCCGCTGCGCCGCTTGCCGGAACTGCCGCCGCAGCCGATGCACCCGCTGCCGCGCCCGGCGCCGGTTGCGCGGGTTCGGCGAATTTTGCGCCGCCATCGTTGGCCATATAGACGACTGCCCGGGCGATTTCGAAGTCGCTATAGTCGTCGGGACTCGTGCCGCCGCGTGCCGGCATGCCGCCTTTGCCGTTGAGCGCGTTGTGCAGCAGCGTGTCGTAGCCTTCCGCTATGCGCGGCGCCCAATCGCCTGCGTTGCCGAACTTCGGTGCGCCGGCTACGCCCGCCGTGTGACACGTCGTGCAGACCGCCTTGAAGACTTCTTCGCCGGTTTTGTAGACACGCGGGGCGTTGGCGTCGCGAATATCGACTTGCGCGACCGGGGCGATGCGCTGCGCGACGGCCTCGTCCGACAGGGAGTCGGTGCCGGCGCCGGTGCGGGTCGTGTTATTGACGTAGACGGCCAGCAGGACGATCACGACGATAGGAATGGCGAACCCGGCGACGATTGCCGCGATGAGTTGGCCGGGCGTTTTGATCGGGACTCCGTGGGGTGCTTCACTCATGCTCGTCTCGTCTCCCTTTTTATTTGTGAGTCGGTCCAGCGACAGCGTGACAGCAGGGGCAGATCTCTCGAAAGCTTTTAAACGGTTTCGCCAGCACGGTCGATTATAGACGGAACGTTTACGTGGCGGCGCACCCGCAAAGGCTTGTCGCAGCGCGTGTTAACCCGAATTTTTGGGGTTTTTGCGGAGGTTTTGGAGAGGGTAGCATTTGGCTTTAAAGGCCTTGCGATGGACGAATCAGCCGAAAACAGGTATTGTTTCGGACTCGCAGCGGTCCTGCCTCCATGATTTTGTATATGGAACGCGGAGCCCCTCGCTCATATGCGCCCGTAGCTCAATGGATAGAGTACTGCCCTCCGAAGGCAGGGGTTGCTGGTTCGATCCCAGCCGGGCGCACCAAGAATTAGCAAAAATCAAATTGCCCGGTCAGGCCGGAATCACATTCAACTCCAAACGCATGCCGAGTGCTGCCAGCGCGGACGCGATGGTGTCGATCTTCGTTGCGTGCCCGAGGTCAATTACACGGTTCACCTCCTGAGGGCGCGTGTGCATCCGTCGAGCCAGTTCGGCGGGCGTGACATGCTGCGCAAGCATCGCATTTAGCAACAGCACTTTAGCTGCGACGCTGGCGCGAAGCTCGATCAGCATCTCCCCGCGCTTTGCGTCGGAAGGCATGGGAACCGGGCGTTTGTCTTCAAAATAGAAATCCATAGCGGTTGCGAGTGCATCCGTTGCCATCGCGACCGCCTCGTCGCGAGTCGCGCCGGCCGTAATGGCTTCGGGGATGTCGCGGAACGTCACTGTGAAACCGGCTTCGTCGGCCTTGAGTCGGGCGGGGTAGCGGAACATTATGTTTTCCTGTTTTGGCACGGCGCAAAGCATGCAGGGCTTACGATCAAAAAATGCTTAGTTGTTTAAGGATCGCCTTTCGGAGCGGTTCCGATATTTCTTGGCTCGGATGCCTTGGTAGCGTGGTTTGTCGTCCGTTCAAGTAAACCTTTATGTGCCGAGTGCCATCTATAAAGTTGCGCCTTGTTTGGACAGCCATCGCTTGAACTTACTCTGCTTCACTGACTCTCCGGTCGACGTCGAACCGTCATAATAAACAAAAATGTTTATTTCTACAACACACTATCGGTGAATCTCGGTTCCACCCAGCAACAAGAGCCATCTATGTCATTCCGCTACCGCCCTGCCAAGATGCACGTTTCGCCACTCACGATAAACCCGGTAGGACAAACAGGAGCGCTCATCACGCCGACACGGCCGTTGCAGCCTAGACGATCAACGCCTGGCGGGCACGTGATCTGAGCCGGTGGAGCGGGCGCCGATAATGCCGTACTGCGTGCACTGGATGTCGCCGGTACAGAAAGCATATTTTCGGCTGACTTGCGTTGCGACTCGCGTGCTTCCGCTTTCGGGCGACGTTTAACGGGGCCTTTCGGCAAAACTTTTTGCGCTGATAGCGGCGCAGCGGTCGATACATCGGCCTTGCTAGATTTGCCCTTCGACATCCAAACGTAAGCGTAGCGGGCTGCGCAGACAGCCATGAGTGCGATCAGCATCACGCCAGCGATACGTCGCACTCGCCGCTTCCTGTATCTAACAGGATTGATAGCGTTGAAATCGACATCTACATACGGAGGCGCTGCGCGAGCGCCAAAATGCGTCGTAGCGGACAAACTCGTCGCGAAGGCGGCCTTTTCCTGGTGCGCGGCCTTCCGAACTTGCGATGCCGCCGACGGCAATCCACTTGCTTCCTCAGATCGATGGCTGGCGGCGGCAGCGTGAAATGTTGCAGCTTCTTCTTGCGCCTCCACGATTGACAGCACCCTGGCTCGCTCCCCCGCGCGTGGACCTCGGTTCGGCGTAAGGCGCAATGCCGTGGCGAGTTCTCTTAGCGACTGCAAAGACCATGGATGCTGACTTCTGTGCGCCAGCAGTTCGGTCAGCCGTTCAATGCCGCAAATGACGACACGGTCGTCGACTGGCGTAAAAAGATCGGAGCCTTCAGGAATGCCGCCTTCAAAAACGACAGCGGCTTTTGGGTACGACACGTTCACTACGCTGCCGCTCAGCAATTCCATTTGCCTCTTGATCGCGCGATACGCTTCTATGACCTGCTCGTAGCCGTTGGTATGAAGCTTGGTTTGTCCTCTTGCGTTGGTGCTGATCCATTTTCCATTTTCGCGTCCCGATACTGGATTTCGATATCCCTTGACCTCAATCACCAGCGTTGTGTTCGGAGTACCAACCAGGATATCGATCTCATTCCAGTTGATTTTTACGTTGGTATAGATGACAGCGGGGATATGGTGCAGCGAAAGCCATTCGATAATGCGCGCCAAGACGATCTTCTCTGACGAGAGGAGTTTTCTGCTGCCGTAATACAGTTCGATGTTTTGCATGCGTCGGGGGAAGTGCAGTACTGCCAAGTGCAGCGCGGTTTATTTGTATGACTAATCACAAGTATATAGTGCCGCATCACGCACTTCTATCTCGCCTTGCTGCCGAACGACGCAAAGCCAATCTGCTCATAGGGCAGCTTCAATACCAACCTCTGAATCTCGATTCGGCTATCGACATCGAAAGCAAAAACCGCTCGGCGCATCGGTTCGAGGAAAACGTGCGTAGTTAAATGGACGCGAACTCCGGGCGAACCAAAACTCGCCTCTGCGCATCGATAACGAAAGTTGCCAACTACCCTCAACCTCCGAACCCGGCCGATCCAGAAGCCACCTCCGCCATTGACCCTTTCACGCCGCCCCGATTCCCAGCCGCACCCACCATCCGCGCCCCAATTTTCCCTTTACTTACAGCGTTCTCCAACGCAGTAGGATTGCGGTTGCGCACTACGCAGGCACTGCAGAAAACGCGGATTCAAACCACCACGTCAGGAAAAGGGGACACAGAATGGGGCAGACGAACGACCCCGTGCGGCGAGCGCGCGGTTACGTGTGGTCGCCACATCGCGATCCGGAAAAGGAGCAGGCAACGCTCAGGGTCGTGCTCGGCGGACCTACGGCCGTGGCGTACGGCGCGCTGGCGTGGTTCGATCCGTCTCCGGCGGCCGCGGCCTGCTTTCATGTGATGGTGTTGTACATGGCGTATGGCATCGCGAGCCGGCTGATCATCGGATGGATGCCGCATCATTCCGATGTGCGCCTCGCCATCACCACAATCGCGGATCAAGCGCTTCTAGCGCTATTACTTGCTGCCGGCGGCGCGCTCGCGTTGCCGATGCTCTGGGCCATCTTTCTTTTCCTGATCGGCGCAGGCGGACGATACGGCAAAAGAACGCTGGCTTTGTCGGGCGTCACGGCGCTCATCGGCATAACGGCTTTATCCGTGCTGCAGCCATGGTGGAAGCTCAACTGGCCCGCAGCGCTCGGGATCGCGCTGAGCGTGCTTGCGGCATCGATTTATCTGGGCGTTCTAGTTGGACGGCTCGGCAACGCAAATCGCGATCTGGCGCTGCGAGCGGGAACCGATCCGCTCACCGGCCTCTATAACCGATACGCGCTGGAACAGACTATCGGACGGGCGGTGACGGCGGTATCGACGGGACAGGAAAACGCGACGGCTCTGCTGCTGATCGATCTCGATGGTTTCAAGGAAGTGAACGATACCTACGGTCACGAAGTCGGCGACGTCGTGCTGCGAACCTTCGCGGATTCGCTGATACGCCGCGTGCGGACCACCGATACAGTCGCGCGACTCGGCGGCGATGAATTCGTGGTCCTTGCGCGTCACGTGACGGGCAGCCACGCTGTGCACACGGTCGCGAACGGGATTCACGCGGTGCTGGCGGAAATGACGTCGGTGCAGGACCGGATGGTGAATGTATCGGCGAGCATTGGCGCATGCCTGATTTCGCCGGACCTGAAATCCATTTACACCGATAACGCCGCACTCATGCGCGCGGCGGATCGTGCAATGTATCGCGCTAAAGCGCTCGGCAAAGGCCGGACGGTCTTTGCCGAAGGCGCTGATTTTGAAGCAACCTGAAGCAACCTGAAGCGCCTGAAATCTAAAACCTCAAGCCTCCACGCCCGACCATGCCTGTTCCCGCAACTTCGCCCGCAAGCGCGCAACGGCCTGGCTGTGCAACTGGCATACGCGCGATTCGCTGACTTCCATCACCGCGCCAATTTCACGCAGGTTCAAGCCCTTCTCGTAATAAAGGCTCATCAGCAGTTTCTCGCGCTCGGGCAGTTTATCGATGGCTTCGACGAGCGCCGAACGCAAGCTGCCATCGAGCAAAGCGGAAAGCGGATCGGCTTTATCGACGCAATAACGATCGAGGAACGGCTCGTCGTCCGATGACCGGTCGAAGTCTTCGTAATAGATCAGCTGGCTGCCGTGCAAATCCTGCAGCATGGTCTGGTATTCGTCGAGCGGCATCTTGAGATGCTCGGCGACTTCCTGTTCGCTTGCCGACCGGCCAAGGTTCTGTTCGACCTTGTGCACCGCCGATTCCACCTCGCGCGAAGTCTTGCGCATGCTGCGCGGCAACCAGTCGTTGGCACGCAACTCGTCGAGCATCGCGCCACGAATCCGCTGGCTGGCGTAGGTCTCGAACTGCGCGCCCTGATCTTCCTTGTAGCGGCTGGCGGCATCGAGCAAACCAATCATGCCGGCCTGAATCAGATCGTCGAGATCCACGCTGGCCGGCATCTTGGCGACCAGTTGCAGACCCAGCCGGCGCACGAGCGGCGCGTAGCGGGTCAGGACCTCGGCTTGTGACAGTTTTCCCTGGGCGTTATACATCGCATTCACCTTTGTTCCTTCTTTGCTTCGTCACACCGACGCCGGGCTGCGCATTGCGAACTCCGGCAACGTTGTTTCGGTGCGGCGCGAGGTCGCTCCCGGGTTGATCGAACGCTCGATACTGCGTGGCGTTTCCATATGGACGGCTTGTACCGGCCATTCGAAGTGCGAACTTTCTGGCATCGGCCAATACTGCAAATCGGCCGCGATGTGACGGTAATCGCGCGCGGCGGCGGTCGTCGGAAATGCTTCGACCGCGCAGCGCGACAGTTCATGCGCCTTCGCCACACGCGGATCTTCAGCCACGCAACCGGCCGGCATCAGCTGCACGGCAAGGTAGCGGCTGGCGACGCCGGCGAGGTTATCGAAGGCGATTTGCGCATCGGCGGCGTTCTTCACGTGGTTGACCACGATCCGGAAGCGCGAGATGGCGTGCGCGTAATGCAGACGCTTGATGCAGGCATATGCCTCGGTGATCGCGGCTGGCGCCACGCGCGTCACGATCACGAAGTCATGCGCTTGTGCGGCGAGCGTGGACAGCGCGCCGCTGCGATCCGGCTGGGTATCGATGAGAACGATATCAGCGGGGCCATCGAGCAAAATACGGCAATGGGCGGCGTCGTGGCTGATGCGTTCGTCGCGCGGCGCTGCGATCATCGAAAAGCCGAACGGCGTGCGGGTGACCGCGTCCTGCAGGAAGCGCTTGCCGGTGAGCACGGCGCCGAGCGCACCCGTGGACGGCACTTTCGCCAGCCTGCTCGCCGACATCGCGTTCTGCCTTTCATCGATAACCAGAACGTCCTTGCCTTGCGCCGCGAGCGCGGCGGCGAGGTTGACGACCGTCGAAGTGTTGCCGGTTCCCGGCACTCCGCCCGGCGGCGCCCCGCACACGGCAACCACGCGCGAACTGTTGCGCGTCAGCAGACGGCGCAAGCCTTCAGCCTGATCGGACACGAACTTATCCAAAGTGAACCTCATGCAGTTCGGTGGAAGCGCGCGCGGAAAGCGCGGACAGGAGCGGCGGCACGTCGTCGTCTTGCGGCACGAACGGCGAGCCGTCGCGCGGAATGCAGAACGCGCTTTTAATCAGGAAGCGCTTGGTCGCGACGTACAGGTTTTCCGGCACTTTCTGTCCCGTCGATACGTAATGCACCGGCAATTTGTAGCGAATCACGGTATCGATCACGCCGCCCAGGTTCGTGGCTTCGTCGAGCTTGGTCAGGATGCAGCCCGCGAGCGGCGGCTGGTCCGGCGAGCTTTGATACGCCTGCACGACTTCATTCAGCGTGTCGCCGTGGCTGGTTGCGTTGAGCAGCAAGAGGCGCTGCACCGGACGGCCGGCGCCGCACAGCATGGAGATGTGATCGGCAACGGTGCGGTCGCGCTGGCTCATGCCGATGGTATCGATCAGCACGATGTGCTTGTTGCGCAGCTCGGAAAGCGCGAGTTGCAGGTCGGCTGCGTCCTTCACCGCATGCACCGATACCCCGAGGATCTTGCCGAAAATGCGCAGTTGCTCGTGCGCGCCGATCCGGTAGCTGTCGGTCGTCAAGAGCGCGACCTTGCTGGCGCCGAAGCGCATCACGCAACGCGCGGCGAGTTTTGCGGTGGTCGTCGTCTTGCCGACGCCCGTCGGGCCCATCAGCGCAAAAACGCCGCCGCGGTTCATCATCGATTCTTCGCTGTCCATGACGGGCAGGTTGTTCTCGAGGACTTGCTGGACCCATTGCATCGATGCTTCCGCGTGTTCGATCTCCGGCATGTTGTCGATCATCATGCGCACGAGCTGCGCCGAGAAACCGGCGGCGAACAGGCGCTTGGTGAGCGCGGCGTGATTCGGGCTGCGGCGCTGGCGGTCGCTCCACAACAAGCCGGCGAAGTGCTCTTCCATCATGCCGCGCATGGACGAGAGTTCGTGCATGACGGTGTCGTTGACGACCTGCTCCATGCGTGCACGGATGGCTTCAGTCACGGCAGCCGCAGCCGATGCCGGCAGACCCGCGAACGCACTTTCCTGCGTCATGCTGGCGGCGGGCGCCTGGGTTTGCGCCGGCATTGGCATTTCGGCGGCCTGGCGCTGGGCGAGCTTGTTCTCGGCGCGGCGGGCGGCGAGCTGGGCGGCTTCGCGCGTCCATTCGGGGGCATCGGCCTTGTCATGCGTGTCTTGCGGCACGACGGTAACGGGACTTCCTAGTCCCTTTGCAATTGCCGCCGATGCACTCAGCGAACGCTGTGGCGCGCCTTCAGTGACCGATTGCGCAACGCGGCGCGCGTGTTCGATCAGCCAGGGATTCGACTCGGCCATCGTGCGCGATGATTCCTGCATCTCCGGTGCGTGCGGGCGACGAACTTCGGGTTCGATATCGTCGAGCGGTTCCGGATTTGCGCCAAAGACAGACGAGAACACGTCGCCGCTTGCGTACGGATTAGCGGCCGGATTGGCTGCCAGATGAGCGGCGGGAGCGCTCGTGCTCACCGGCGTTTCTCTGAGCTTCAGTTCGCGCTGCTGCGCGGCCGCTTTCGGGGAAATTTTCGCGAGATCGCCGTCGGCCACGGCCACGATCTCGACGCTGCCGTCGTCCGTTACCCTGTTCGACAGGACTACCGCATCAGGACCCAGTGCCTCGCGCACGAGACGAAACGCGTCGCGACTCGTAGCACCGATGAATTTGCGGATGTTCATTTGACCCCCGTTGAGCTCGCGCCCACGCTGTTTTATTGCGGTTGAACGGTCGCGGTTGCTTGGGGTCTTGCGCCCGAGTGACGTGCCGTTATCCAGTGAATGAATTATTGCGTGGGCGGCTGCAACGCCATCGGGTGATAAGAGCCGGGAAAGCGGGGTAATTCGAAGGTTCGGAAGAGCGCACGTTCATGGAACGGATGCCAGCCATAAACATCAGACGAATGACCGTGAGCTGGTGAACTGCCGGTTCAATTTCGGCGTGCCATCGTATGTTTTCATGCATGCTCCGCGCCATTATGCCGCTCGCGGATTTATCCAGGCGCAATAAGAACGCTATGCATTTGTGTTAATGATTTTATTAAATTCAGGAAACGAATGGAATTAAGCTTGAAATAAAATGAATAATCTTTAAATCGATCAAAATTCATTCGTGCGGCAGAAAAAACTCCATATAATCATTCGACGGCTTATTTACATCGCAAATACTATTCGACACAAAATTTCAAACCCTGACTTAATCAAGGAAAATTGAGATGCCACAAAAACAGTTTCAAGCTGAGCCATTTCCATTACCGTTCAACGCGGAGTCGACTGCTTTGGTAATGATCGACATGCAGCGCGACTTCGTAGAGCCGGGCGGGTTCGGCGAAGCACTGGGCAACGACGTTTCATTCGTGCGCAGCGCTATTGAACCGTGCAGGAAACTGCTGAAGGCCGCGCGTGACGCCAGGCTGCTGATCATTCATACGCGCGAGGGACATCGGGCGGATCTGGCCGATTGTCCGCCAGCCAAGCTGACTCGCGGCGGCAAGCGTTTCATTGGCGAGGACGGCCCAATGGGACGCATCCTGGTGCGCGGCGAAGCGGGCCACGACATCATTCCGGAACTGTATCCGGCGCTCGGCGAGCCGATCATCGACAAACCCGGCAAGGGCGCGTTCTATCAGACCGACCTGCAGCTAATCCTGCAAAACCACGGCATCAAGACGCTTATTGTGTGCGGCGTGACCACCGAAGTCTGCGTGACGACTACCGTTCGCGAAGCCAATGACCGTGGTTATGAATGCATTATCCCGGCGGATTGCGTGGGTTCGTATTTCCCGGAATTCCAGAAATCGGCGCTTGAAATGATCAAGGCGCAGGGCGGGATTTTCGGATGGGTGAGCAACGCGGCAGAGGTCATCGACGGATTGCGCAGCTAAATAGATAGCTGACCATACAGCTGACTTCAGGCTCAGAACCCATGGCGCTCCTCACGTTCGAGGTGGCTTCGGTCGGTTATCTCGCCGAGCACGGCCCGCGCGAGGCGCTCCGATTCTGGGTGCACAGTCACTTTCAGCACGCGCTGAATCTGTCGTCCGCGAGCGGGGAATTGCTGACGTTGCTGAGTCCGCGTTATCAGAACTTGCCAACGGCCATCAGGATCGTCACGCCGCCCGGCTGGGACTGGCGCCACCAGTCGCGTCCGCGTGAGCCGGTGGCGCTCGAGGGCAATGTGTTGCGCGCGGCTCGCTGGCGCGCGGATCTGAGCGGGGCGCCGTGCTGGCGGCCCAGCGCGGAAAAAGCGCGGGAAACCTGCTCGCTCGACGCGTTCCTCGGCGTCTATCCGGCGCTTTCCAGCCAACTGATTGCGTATTGCAGGCAGCGCGAAGTACGGAGCAATTTGCAGTTGTTGCCCGGCTGGCCTCTCGACGGACGCGCACCGCTGCTGAATGTTGCCGATGAAAAGTCGGCGCTGGACGCGGCCGTGGCTGAGTTGATCGGCTTCGGTGCAGGACTTACACCCGATGGCGACGATTATCTTTTAGGTTATCTCGCGGCATTACAAGCTTGGCAACATATTGAAGTAATCGCGGCGCATTTGAAACTATTGCGTCCGGCAATAAAAGGTCAGTTGCACCGAACTACGAGTATTAGCCGGCATTATCTGGCTCTCGGGCTTCGGGGGCATTTTTCAGAACCGGTCGACCATTTGATCAGCATTTTAATTCGCGGTTCGCCGGTTCTCGATATTGCACTCGCCGCGAATAAAGTCATGGAATTCGGCGCATCTTCTGGCGTGGATTGTCTTGGAGGGTTTTTGCATGGAATCAGGTCACTTCAAACGGTAGCGCAAGAAGAAAGCCGCTGAGGCACAAATTCAGCGACCAACTGTTCATCAGTTCGATGGCATCCGGCACGGACAGCGCCGGATTCGCCAGGCCCGCATTCGGGCGCTTTTGAAGCATCGGATGTAACGATCATCGGAATTGGAAATGAGCATAAGAACGAAAGTTTTCAAAAACATGTATCAGGACTCCGTCTCCCTGATGCAGATCTCGGCCCGCATCAGCGCGTTGCCGGATATCGAGCAGGCGTCGGTGGCAATGGGCACCGAGACTAACCTGGCGCAATTGCGCGACGCGAATCTCGACGACGGCGTCAACGCTGGTCCAAACGATCTGGTCATCGCCGTTCGTGGTGGCGACGCTGCTTGCGACGCCGCGCTTGCACTGGCCGAAGAAGCGCTGAGCGCAAAGCCGCAGGAACCCGGCGGCGACGGCGTGCGCCCGCCGCCGCTGGTGAGTCTGGAAATGGCGGCGGAACTAGAGAGCGCGTCGAATCTCGCGCTGATTTCCGTGCCCGGCGACTACGCCGCGGCCGAGGCGACCAAGGCGTTGCATCTGGGTATGTCGGTCATGCTTTTCAGCGACAACGTCAGCCTCGAGCAAGAACGCGCGATCAAAACCCTCGCCCGCGATAAAAACCTGCTGGTCATGGGTCCGGATTGCGGCACGGCGATCATCAACGGCATGCCGCTCGGGTTCGCGAACGTGGTGCGGCGCGGGGGGATCGGCGTGGTCGCCGCTTCCGGGACCGGACTGCAGGAGGTGACGAGCCGTATCGATCAGTTGGGCGCGGGGATTTCTCAGGCGCTAGGAACCGGCGGTCACGACTTGCACGAAGAGATTGGCGGCATCTCCATGTTGTACGGCCTCGACGCGCTCGCGCAGGACCCGGACACAAAGGTGATCGTGCTGATTTCAAAGCCGCCGGCGCCTGCCGTCGCGGAGAAAATCCTGGCGCGCGCCCGGGCGGCGGGCAAGCCGGTTGTCGTCAATTTCCTCGGCGCGAGTGCCAGCGAAATGAATGTGCCTGGCATCACGCCGGCGCACACTTTGGCCGATGCCGCAGGCTTCGCAGTCGCGTTGCTGGCCGGCACGGCGCTACCGGAATCCGTGGCGGTCGTGGCCGCGCCGGACGCAAAGCGTCTCGATGAATACAGCCGCACCATGCCGCCCATTCGCCGTTTCGTTCGCGGCGTATTTGCAGGTGGCACGTTCTGTTACGAAAGCCAGTTGCTGCTGCGCGAACGCGGGTTTTCGGCTTCATCGAATACGCCGGTTGCACGAAACATCAAGCTCGAGGACATCTGGCACAGCTCGGGCCACACGCTCGTAGACATGGGCGACGACGATTTCACGCGCGGCCGTCCGCATCCAATGATCGATCCGACGCTGCGCAACCAGCGCGTCCTTTCCGAACTGAACGACCCACAAACCGCCGTTGTCCTGTTCGACGTCGTGCTCGGCTACGGCGCGTCGATGGACCCCGCCACCGAGTTGCTCGCGCTCATTGAGCAAGCGCGTTTGCAGGCGGCCGGCCGCGATCTTCCGGTGCTGATCTCGCACGTATGCGGCACGCAGGCCGATCCGCAAGTGCGAAGCCGCCAGGTCGATATCCTGCGCGAAGCCCGCGTGCTGGTCGCAGGTTGCAACGCGCAGGCGGCGCTCTGGGCGTGCCACGTCGCTCAAATCCAGGCGCAAAAATAACGGAACCATGATGAATACGCTATTCCAACAGCCACTGCATGTGGTCAACGCGGGGCTTGCCAGTTTCGCCGATAACCTCGCCCTCGCCGGCGGCGACGTGATCAACCTGAGCTGGCAGCCGCCCGCGCTTGGGAACGTCGAGGCAGGACTTGCGCTCGCTTCGCTGATCCGTCATCCGCTCGTCGAGCAGGCCAATGAGCAGGCGTTCCATCAATACCTCGTGGCGCAACCTGTGCTCGTGGACGTGATGACCGCGTCGAGCGCAATCAGCGCCATGTCGCAGAGCAAGCTGATCCTGCACGCGGGTCCGCCTATCGACTGGCCGAATATGTGCGGGCCGGTGAAGGGCGCGATTATCGGCGCGATCCTGTTCGAAGGATGGGCCGCGACCCATGAAGCCGCCGAAAAAATGGCGCAGGACGGCGCGATCCGCTTCGAGCCGTGTCACCACTTCGGCGCAGTCGGTCCGATGGCCGGCATCATCAGCCCGTCCATGCCGCTTTGGGTGATCGAGAACAAGACCAACGGCCGCCGCACGTTCAGCAATTTCAACGAAGGACTCGGCAAAGTGCTGCGTTTCGGCGCGAACAACGGCGAAGTGCTCGACCGTCTTCACTGGATGAAAGATGAGCTCGCGCCCGCATTGAAGGCCGCGTTGAAGGTGCTCGGCGAAGTCGAGCTCAAGCCGATAATGGCGCAAGCGCTGCACATGGGCGACGAAGTCCACAACCGCAACGCCGCCGCAACGGGCTTGCTCATCAAGCGCCTGATTCCGGCATTGCTATCGAGCGGTCTGCCAATCGACACCATTCAGCGCGTGACGGCGTTCATCGTGGGGAATGATCACTTCTTCCTGAACCTCTCCATGGCCGCGTGCAAAGCGATGATGGACGCGGCCCACAATGTTCCGTTCAGCTCCATGATCACCGTCATGGCGCGCAACGGCGTCAATTTCGGCATTCAGATGTCGGGCACGGGCGACCGATGGTTCCAGGCGCCGGCCAATCCGGTAGAAGGCCTGTTCTTCCCGGGATACGGCGTGGACGACGCGGCAGCCGACCTCGGCGACAGCGCCATTACCGAAACAGCGGGCGTGGGCGGATTCGCGATGGCGTCATCGCCGGCCATTGTCAAGTTCGTGGGAGGAACGCCCGCCGATGCCACGAACAACAGCCGTCGCATGCAGGCGATCACCCTTGGCGGAAATCCCGCGTTCACGTTGCCGGCGCTGAATTTTGCGCCGACGGCAGCGGGTATCGATGCACGCAAGGTCGTCGATCGCGGCATCTTGCCGATCATCAACACGGGCATTGCGCACAAGCAGGCGGGCGTCGGACAGATCGGCGCGGGGATAACGACAGCGCCGATGCCGGGGTTTATCGATGCAATTCGCGCGCTGGCCGAATACGTTTAATCCATACAGGGACGCACTATGACGAAGCCTCTGGCGATTGTCGCGGTTGGCGGAAATGCACTGATTCGCGACGACGAACACAATAGTATTCCTGATCAATATGAAGCCGTGGTCGAGAGCGCGGGACACATCGCGGAAATGATCGAGGCCGGCTGGGATCTGGTGCTCACGCATGGCAACGGGCCGCAGGTCGGCTTTATTTTGCGACGCTCCGAGCTTGCCGCCGACGAAGTCCGTCCCGTGCCGCTCGACTATGCAGTCGGCGACACACAGGGCGCGATTGGCTATATGTTCCAGAAGGCGTTGAGCAACGCGTTGCGCCGGCGCGGAATCAATCGGCAAGTGGCGACCGTTGTCACGCAAACCCGCGTGAGCCGCGATGATCCCGCGTTTCGCAATCCTGCCAAGCCCATCGGCGCTTTCTTCGATGAAACCACCGCCCGCAAGCGCCAGCAAGAACTCGGCTGGACCTTGATGGAAGACGCGGGACGCGGATGGCGCCGAACCGTGGCGTCGCCGCAGCCGCTCGAGATCATGGAGCGCGACGTGATTGCGTCGCTGCTGGCGCAGGGTTGCATCGTGATTGCGTGCGGCGGCGGCGGGATTCCAGTCGTGGTGGATGACAAGCAGCAGATATCGGGCGTGGAAGCGGTTATCGATAAAGACCTGGCGTCCGCGCTGCTCGCCGAGCAACTCGGCGCCGATCTGCTGCTGATTCCCACGGGCGTTGAACAGGTCGCGATCAACTTCGGCAAACCGGATCAGCGCTGGCTCGACACGTTGAGCCTTGCGGAAGCGAAAGCCCTCATTGCGCAGAATCAATTCGCCGCCGGAAGCATGTTGCCGAAGATCGAAGCAATCATGCGTTTTGTGACTTACAGCAGGGCAAATGGCGGCAATGGAAAAGGACTGATTACGAGCCCTGAAGCGATCCGTCGTGCGCTCGATCAGAAAACCGGAACGTGGATTACGCAATAAGTTTTTTATTGCGTATCGAATATTTAGCAATCCAGATTTTTAAACGATTTACAAAGGCATAACGTTTATGGAAACCACCTTGCTCGCTGTCAACGGCACGCTCATGCGCGGATTGGAGCTGAACAAGAACATGATCGCCGCGCAGGGCGTCTTCGTTCGCGAGGATCACACCGATGCGCATTATCGGATCTGGAGTATTGGCGATCGTCATCCGGGAATGATCCGCGTCGCCGATGGCGGCACGTCCGTCGCACTCGAGATATGGGCATTGCCGCTGGTTTCGTTTGCGGGTTTGTTGCTGAGTGAGCCGTCCGGATTATCGATTGGCAAGGTTACGTTGCGCGATGGAACTCAGGTTCTCGGCGTACTCGCAGAACCGTGGCTCGTTGAAAACCAGAAGGAAATAACTTCGCACGGAAGCTGGCGTGCGTACACGGGCCATTTCTACTCTGCGTAGTAATCGAGAACTGTAAGGACTATTTGCATGCGCGAAACTCGCGAACGTTTGAATACCGCACCCGGGTATCGCATTGCACTGATTTTATTGGGCATTGCGGTGACGCCGGTTCTGCTTTCATCGTCGAGTCTGGGAAGTCAGTTGTCCAGTTCGGCTTTGATCAAGGTAGTGATAATTGGCAGCATCATTTTGACCATCTTGTCGATGATCACCATATGCGTGGGTGAAAAAGCGCGGTTGCCCACTTATGGAATCGTGAAATACCCGTTTGGCGAAAAAGGCGCGATCGCTATCAACATTCTTCTCGCCGTTAGTTTGTTCGGATGGATTGCAGTCACGGCCAATATGTTTGGGCATTCGGTGCACGACCTTCTGGCGCAGCATGGGTTGAATCTGCCGGTTCCCATTCTGGTCGCCGTAGGCTGCGTAATTTTTGTCGCGGCGACTGCGTTTGGCTTTGAGTTGTTGGGGAAAGTTGCGCAGTTTGCGGTGCCCGTCATTGCATTGATGCTTGCGTATTGTCTTTATGTCGCGGCGCATGGGCAGGCCGAGATACCGGCGCGCCTTGTGGAAATGAATACTGGCGTTGCGGTATCGACGGTTGTTGGCACGATTATCGTGCTGGTCGCCACGCTGCCGGATTTCGGCAGCTTCGTGCATGACCGCAAGCATGCGGTGCTCGGCGCGGGACTGACATTTCTGATTGCTTATCCGTTGTTGTATTGGGCGGGCGCGACGCCTAGCGGAATAACCGGACAGAGTTCGTTACTCGGATCGATGGCCGTATTCGGCGCCGTTCTTCCGGCCGCGTTGCTTCTGGTTTTCGCGACGGTGACGGGTAATGCCGGGAATATGTTTCAGGGGACGCTGGTTGTATCGACGTTATTCACGCGCTTTTCCAAATGGCGGATCACTGTTGCGTTGGGCATTCTTGCGGTGATTGTAGGAAGCATGGACATCATGGGATGGTTTATTCCGTTCCTGCTGTTTCTCGGAATTGCCACACCGCCGGTGGCGGGAATTTATATCGCCGATTTTTTGCTTTACCGGCGTGGGGGATATGACGAGAAGGTGCTTGTTGCCGAGCCACAGATCAAGGTGTTGACGTTTGTTGCGTGGATTATTGGATCGTTGGTCGGGTTTATGACGGTGAAAGATGTTTTTACTTTCACGAGCATTCCATCGATTGATTCGATACTAGTCGCTTGCGCGTGTTATGCGGTTTTTAGCCGGGTTTCACGGAAGGGGCGGTAGGTTTGAATGAGGGGCGTTGAGCGTAGGATACCGGGTTGGTCGTTTATGGGGCTTCGCGCGTTCCGTGTTGGTCGACTTCTTTATCAATGTTGGCCACTGTGCGTGGCGGCACTTCATTTCATGAGGTTTGACGCTGACGCTTGGACGGTTGTTTTGTAGCGGTTGGGGTGATGCCGGGTTGCTACTGTTTAAGTCTTCGCGAGTCAGCTAAGACAGAACCCGCGAAGACCTGCGTAGCAACAACCCGGCACAAAACCCCGCCCCCCATCCGTCGAACAACCCTGACCGCTAATAAATCGAAGCCTCCGTCACAATCGCCTCCAACGGCACATCAAATTCCCCCCGCGGCAGCGCATCACACTTGGCCGATTCAAACGCCACCCCGATCGTCGCGGGTTTCTTCTCCGCGGGCCAAAACGCCAGCGTCCGGTCGTAATACCCGCCGCCATACCCCAACCGATACCGATCGGCATCGAAACCCACACACGGAATCAGCAGCAGATCCGGAACCACCACCCGTTCCTCCTGCGGCACGGCGATCCCATAACGCCCCTTCTTCATAGCGGAATCGCAACGCCAAGCATGAAACACGAGCGGTTGCCTCGGCGCAACAACCACCGGCAAAGCCGCGCTCCTCGCCGCCGATAACCCCATCCAAACCGTCAGCGCATTACGCGCATCGAACTCGCCGGCAACAGGCCAGTAAAACCCGATGCTCGATACATCCGGATGCCGCGCCACGGCCTCCATCAAACGCCGCGCGAGCGCTTCGCCACGCGCCTCGTGATCGGCCTCGCCGCCTTGTGTTTCGCGGGTTGCAAGCAAGCTCGCACGCAGCGCGCTTTTGGCTTCCATCAGAGGGTTGCATGCTATGCTCTGGATCACTTCGCGCTCCGCAAAATACGATGTCAAAACGTCTCAAACGAGTATATCTCGCAGCCGCCACGGCGCTCGCCGCGATCACGCTGATCGGGTGCAGCACGGCATCGGCAGTTCGTCCCCCAGCCGATTATTCGCTGTCGCAAGACGACCGGACTTTCATTCAGCTGCGCGAAGCCGCGCGCGCAAATGACGCCGGCCGCGCCATGCAGCTCGCCGCGCAAATCCCCAATTATCCGGCGCCGGGTTACGTCGAATATTTCACGCTCAAGCCACAGCTTTTCGACTCGCAAGGCCACGCGCGCATCGACGCGCCAGATGAACCCGTGCTGTCGTTCCTGCAGCGCTACGACGGTCAGGCTATCGCGGACCGCATGCGTAACGATTATCTGGTCGTGCTGGGCGCGCGCCACGACTGGCGCAATTTCCTCGATCAATACCAGCGCTTCGTGCTGAACGACGATACACAAGTGAAATGCTACGCGCTCGAAGCGCGGGCGTCGCGCGGGGAAAACGTGGCGGACGCCGCGCGCGCATTGCTCGTGGATCCTAAATGGTATGGCGACGGTTGCGTGGACCTGATCAACGGGCTCGCGGTATCGCAGCAATTTACCTCCGACGACGTCTGGCAACAGGTCCGCCTCGCGTACGAGCAAAACTACACGAACACCGGCAGCAAGATCGCCGACGCGCTCGGTCAACAGCGCCCGAGCCAAAACTCGTTCGACAGCGCCGCGAACACGCCGCCGCTGTATCTTGCGCGCGGCATAGGTCGTGACACGTCGTCGCATCAACTTGCGTTGCTGGCCATCACGCGCATGGCGCGCAACGACCCGGCCATGGCGGCGGCATCGTTCAGTTCGGTGGCGCCTGCCCTGACGCCGCTGGAACGCGCGACCGGCTGGGGCACGATTGCGTATCAGGCTGCGTCGAAACGCATGCCGAGCGCGGTGGATTGGTACCGGTTGTCGGTGAATGCGCAGTTGTCGAATCCAGCTTACGAATGGCGTACGCGCATGGCGTTGCTCGCTGGCGACTGGACCATGGTGCGCTGGTCGATCGAGCAAATGCCGCCCGCGCTGCGCAGCCAGCCATCGTGGATTTATTGGCACGGCCGCGCTTTGAAGCAAGCGGGAGACACTGCCACGGCGGCGCAGGAATTCATGAGCATCGCGGATCAGTTCAATTTCTACGGGCAACTGGCGTCGGAAGAATTGGGGCAGAAGATCACCGTGCCGCCGCGCACGACCGTGAGCGACGCCGAAATCGCCCAGGCCGGGACGATCCCGGGTTTCGCGTTGTCGCAGAAGTTCTACAACATGAACCTGCGGCTCGAAGGCAACCGCGAATGGAACTGGCCGCTGCGGACCATGACGGACCGTCAGTTGCTGGCCGCGGCGCAGTACGCGCGGCGTATCGAATTGTTCGATCGTACGGTGAATACCGCCGATAAAACCAAAACGGAGCACGATTTCTCGCTGCGTTATCTCGCGCCCTACAAGGACGTGGTCGACCGCGAATCGAAGAATACCGGGCTCGATATCGAGTGGGCGTACGGCCTGATTCGCCAGGAATCGCGTTTTATCATCAACGCGAAATCCGAAGTTGGGGCGGGCGGCCTGATGCAATTGATGCCCGGCACCGCGCAACTCGTGGCGAAGAAGATCGGCATGGGCCCGGTTTCGCGTGAGCAGATGAATGACATCGACACGAACATTCTGCTCGGCACGAATTATCTGGCCATGGTCTATAACCAGTTCGACGACTCCGCCGTGCTGGCAACGGCCGGCTACAACGCCGGTCCGGGACGGCCGAAACAGTGGCGTTCCACGCTGAACGGTCCGGTAGAGGGCGCGATTTTTGCTGAAACCATTCCGTTCACCGAAACCCGCGATTACGTCAAGAACGTGCTGTCGAACACCGTGTATTACGCGGCGTTGTTCGAGGGTCGTCCGCAATCGCTGAAGGCGCGGCTCGGCTACATCGCGCCGTAAGCGTATTGCTACAGGCTCGCCGCGCGTTTCGCTTATCCGGCAACGCGGCGCGCGGGAAGCCCAGCTTCCGCACGCCGCCGCTGTCACTCACAGAGGCGAATATGCGACATCAAACCATTGCGTTGATCGGCGGGTCGGGGTTTATCGGCAGTCATCTGGTCAACGCGCTTGTCGAAGTGGGCAAGAACGTGCGCATCGCTACCCGGCGGCGTGAGAATGCAGCGCATCTCACACTTTTGCCCGTGGATGTGATCGAAACCACCGTCTACGATCCCGCTCAACTCGCCGCATTCGTGTCGCAAGCCGATGCCGTGATCAACCTCGTTGGCGTGTTGCAAGGCAAACGCGGCGTGCCCTACGGGCCACAATTCGCGAAAGCCCACGTCGAGTTGCCGAACAAGATCGTGGCCGCGTGCCAGGCAAAAGGCGTGCGGCGCCTGCTTCACATGAGCGCGCTCGGCGCGGATTCGAACGGTCCGAGCATGTATCTGCGCTCGAAAGGCGATGGCGAAAAAGCCGTGCGCAACTCGAATCTCGCTACGACCATCTTTCGTCCGTCCGTGGTTTTTGGTCCCGAAGACAACTTTCTGAACCAGTTTGCGTTCCTCGAACGGATCTTTCCGGTGATCCCGCTCGCGTGCGCGCAGGCGCAGTTTCAGCCTATTTTTGTAGGCGATGTCGCCAAGGCTTTCGTCAACGCGCTCGATCTCGATGCCGCCAGCGGCCGCGCTTACGAACTCGCCGGCCCGACGGTCTATACGCTCGAAGAACTCGTGCGCTTCAGCGGCGCGGCGATCGGCAAGAATGCGCGCATCATCCGCTTGCCTGAGACGCTCGGCCGACTTCAGGCAATGTCGCTCGAACTCGCGCCCGGCGAACCCATGATGTCGCGCGATAATCTGGATTCTATGAAAGCGCCGAACATTGCCAGCGGTCCGATCGCGCCGGAACTGGGCATTGACCCGGCGAGCATCGAGGCGATCGCGCCCATGTACCTCACGGGCGCGTCCACGCGTTCGCGCTTCAATACGTTCCGGGCGTCGGCGGGGCGTTGATTCACGTATTCAACTTCAGATATTCGCGATGAAACTCGTTATCGGTGACAAGAATCAATCGTCGTGGTCCATGCGGCCGTGGCTCGTGCTCAAGCACTTCGGCATTGCATTCGACGAGGTGTTGATCCGCCTCGGCCAGCCGGATTCGACCGCGAATATCCTGGCGCATTCGCCGTCCGGCAAAGTGCCGTGTCTCGTGACCGATGCCGGCGACGCCGTCTGGGAATCGCTCGCGATCATGGAAACGCTGGCCGAGCTTTACCCGCAACACGCCCTGTGGCCGCGCGACGCCGCTTCGCGCGCGCACGCCCGCAGCATCAGCGCGGAAATGCACGCGGGTTTCAACGATCTGCGCGAACAAATGTCGATGAACATCCAGCGTCAGGCGTTCGGCCAGCCGCTGACGGCGGGCGCGTTGTCGAACGTGAAGCGCATCGACAAGATCTGGAGTTCGTGCCTGAGCGTGCATGGCGGACCTTTCCTGTTCGGCAAGGAATTTGGTATTGCCGACGCGATGTTCGCGCCCGTCGTCATGCGATTCAACTCGTACGCGCCGAAGATCAGCGACGCCGCGCGCGCCTATTGCCAGACCATCACGACCATGCCGGAAGTCGCCGAATGGATTGAAGGCGCGCGGAAAGAGCAATGAATATTTACGCCGTGGGCGGTGCGATCCGCGATGAAATGCTCGGTCTGCCCGTGCAGGACCGCGATTACGTTGTGGTCGGCGCGACGCCCGAGCAAATGACGGCGCAGGGTTTCAAGCCGGTCGGCAAGGATTTCCCCGTCTTCCTGCATCCGCAAACGCACGAGGAATATGCGTTGGCGCGGACCGAGCGCAAGACATCGGCGGGATATCACGGGTTTCAGTTTTTCTACGCGCCCGATGTCACGCTGGAAGAAGATCTGGCGCGGCGCGATCTGACCGTCAACGCAATGGCGCGCGAAGTTCGGCCGGACGGCGAACTGACCGGACCGGTGATCGATCCGTTCAATGGCCGCGCTGACATAGAAGCACGTGTTTTCCGGCATGTCGGCGATGCGTTCGTTGAAGATCCGGTGCGTATTCTTCGGATCGCGCGGTTCGCGGCGCGCTTTGCCGATTTCACCATTGCCGATGAAACCCTCGCGCTGATGAAACGCATGGTCGCCGATGGCGAAGTCGATGCCCTCGTGCCCGAGCGCGTCTGGCAGGAAGTATCGCGTGGGTTGATGGAGAAAACGCCATCGCGCATGTTCGAGGTGCTGCGTGCGTGCGGCGCGCTCGTGCGAATCTTGCCGGAGGTGGAGTCGTTGTGGGGCGTTGCGCAACGCGCCGATTATCACCCGGAAGTCGATACGGGCATTCACGTGATGATGGTCGTCGATTACGCGGCGGCGCATGGTTTTACGTTGCCGGTCCGGTTCGCCGCGCTCACGCACGATCTGGGCAAGGCAACCACGCCAGAAGATATTTTGCCGCGTCATGTCGGGCATGAAGAGCGCAGCGTCGACTTGCTGAAGCCGCTTTGCGAGCGTTTGCGCGTGCCGAACGATTGCCGCGACCTCGCATTGCTGGTCGCGCGCGAGCACGGGAATATTCATCGAGTGATGGAGTTTGGGGCGGCCGCGTTGGTCCGTTTATTCGAGCGATGCGATGCGTTGCGCAAACCCGCGCGATTTGCCGAAGCGCTGCAAGCCTGCGTTTCCGATGCCCGCGGCCGTCTTGGTTTGAGCCAGCAGCCGTATCCGCAAGCGGAGCGTTTGCGTGAAGCGCTGGTGGCGGCGCGCGCTGTTGACGCCGGCGCCGTCGCGCAGCAGTACGCGAACGAGCCGGCGAAGATCAAGGACGCGGTTCACGCCGCACGGGTCGCGGCTGTGGACGCAGCGCTTCAAAGCGCTTAAAGCGCCCGCGCAATCAGCGAAAGAATGATCGAAAGCAGGATGGTCGACATGAACGGGAACGAATACTCGCGCCCGAACAGCTTCAACGTGAAATCGCCAGGCAACCTGCCAATGCCGAGTTTTTTCATCCACGGCAAGGAAGCCGACAGAATCATCAACGCAATAAACGTGGTGAGAACCCAGCGGATCATGGCGTCATAGCGTGTGCGAGCGGTCGCCGGAAGAGAACGCGGCGATCGTTTCATTCATGCCGCGCGAGAACGCGATCACCTTGAACAACTCGCCCATTTCCGCCTCCGATAACAATTTCTGAACCGCGTTTGCCGCGGGCAAAAAACGGCGGGCATCGGTTGGATCGATGTCGGAAAGCGCGTCCGTGATCCCCGCGTTCATCAAAAACCGCGCCTGGGACGTGAAGCCGAGCAAATCCGCACCGGCATCGGTTCCCGCTTCCGCGATCCCCGAAAACTCCACGTGCGCCGTGATGTCCTGCAAACCTGGATACAAAAACGGATCGCCGTGCGCGCGATGCCGGTAATGGCACATCAGCGTGCCCTGTGCGCGCTGAGCGTGATAAAACTCGCGCCTCGGAAACCCGTAATCAATAAAAAACGCCGCGCCGCGCGTGAGCATCGTGCAGATTGTGCGCGTGAAAGCCAAAGCGGCTTCGTGCGTCTCGCTTATATATTCGATAAACGGTTCGTCGTTGACTTCATCGATGGTTGTATTAATTTCCGCGAGCAACGGATCGTCGAGCGCGGCCAGCAAGGGTTTGTCGTCGAAAGCGAAACGGTCTTGCGCCCAGATGACGCCGCGTTCCTGCCATTCGCCGAGTTTGCGCACGACCAGCCGTACGGGCATGGCGTCCAGAACCTCGTTGCCGATCACCACGCCTTCGAATTGCTCGGGCAGCGCGCTCAGCCATCGAACTTTCGATGCCAGTTCGGGCGCCTCGGCTTCGATCGTCGCGCGCTGGCGTTCCTGCAATTCGCCCGATAAATCGACAATGGAATAACTGTCGAAGGGAACGTCGAGCGCCTTGAGCGCATTCAGCAAACCCGCCGCGAGCTTGCCCGTACCGGCGCCAAATTCCATCAGATTGCGTGTGCTGCTGTCGCGCAACGCCTGGGCGACAGGCCGCGCGAGCGTCGCCGCGAACAAGGGCGACATTTCGGGCGCGGTGACGAAATCGCTGCCATCGTCGCCACGTTTGCCGAATTTCATCGCGCCGCCGCTGTAATAACCGAGGCCGGGCGCGTAAAGCGCGAGTTCCATGTATCGGCTGAACGGCATCCAGCCGCCCGCGGAGACGATTTCTTCGCGGATGCGCGCGGTCAGCCGTTCGGACTGCGCAAGCGCATCGGGACCGGGAGCGGGTAAACTGTCGGATTCGTGAGCTTTTGGATTCATTCCGGCATTGTAAATGAGCGTTTCTTCGTCCACTTCTCCTGATTCTTCCGGCCCCAAAACCCGCGTCGTGCTGATTACGGGCGCGGCGAAACGCATCGGCCGTGGCTTGGCGCTCGGCTTCGCGGCGCGCGGCTGGGACGTCGCCGTGCATTTCGGCGGTTCGGAAACGGATGCGCAGGAGGTCGTGCAATCAGTCCGCGCGCTCGGCCGCAACGCGGTGGCGCTCGGCGCGGATCTGGGCTCGGAAAACGATGTCGCGAAGCTGGTTCCGGGGTGTATCGACGCGTTGGGCGGTTTGCATTGCGTGGTGAACAACGCGTCGCGATTCACGGAAGATACGGCGCTGGATTTCAGTTACGCGCATCTGCTCGAAATGATGGCGGTCAATGTCGGCGCACCGCTGGCCCTGGCGCGCGCGTTGTACGAAGCCACGCCCGATGCCGCTATCCACGACGAAAGCCTTCGCACGTGCGTCATCAACGTGCTGGACCAGAAGCTGTACAACATGAATCCGGATTATTTGTCGTACACGTTGAGCAAGGCGGCGCTCGACAACGCGACCGTCGCGCTGGCCCAGGCGCTCGCACCGAAGCTGCGCGTGGTCGGGCTCGCGCCGGGCCTCACGTTGCCATCGGCGGATATGACGGACGCCGAGTTCGAAGCCGCGCATCGCGTGACGCCGCTTGGCCGTGCCTCGCGCGTCGAGGACGTGGTCGCGGCCGCGTGTTATCTCGCCGAAGCGCCGGGCGTGACGGGCACGACGTTGGTTGTCGATGGTGGACAGCATCTCGTGCCATCGCCGCGCGACGTCATGTTTTTGATGTCCAACCGTTCCCAGTAAGTTAATCAGTTTCATCAGGATACGACCATGCTCGCCGTACTTTCGCATCCCCGGCTCGCCGATTGCCGGCGGCTTTTTCTGCGCAATTACGAAGTGCGCATCAACATTGGCGTGCACGATTTCGAAAAGCAGGGCGAGCAACGCGTGGTGATCAACGTGGAATTGTTCGTGCCGCGGGCTTTATCGACGCCGGTCGAGGACAAATTGCGCGAAGTCGTCGATTACGATTTCATGCGCTCGACCATCGCCAAACGTGTTGGCAAAGGGCATATCCACTTGCAGGAAACGCTGTGCGACGACGTCGCCGCCGCGCTGCTCGACCATCCGAATGTGCGGGCGGTGGTGGTGTCGACGGAAAAGCCCGACGTGTATCCCGATTGTGACGCCGTGGGCGTCGAAGTCTTTCGCATCAAAGAGGTGGCAGCATGAGTTCGATTATCGAGCCAGTTTCGGTTCCTAAAATGCGCGAGCCGATGACGCGCCACGAGCAAAAACAGGCGTACGAGAACAACAAGTTGTTCAAGCGCCTTGCGCGGCAGGTTGGCGAAGCGGTTGTCGATTACAAGATGATCGAGGACGGCGATAAGGTGATGGTGTGCCTGTCGGGCGGCAAGGATTCGTACGCAATGCTCGAATTGCTGATGCGCTTGCGGGAACGCGCGCCGATCGACTTCGACATCGTGGCGGTCAATCTCGATCAGAAGCAGCCCGGTTTTCCCGATCACGTGTTACCCGAATATTTGAGCAAACTCGATATCCCGTTTCACATCGAAAATCAGGATACGTACAGCATCGTCAAGCGGCTCGTGCCGGAAGGCAAGACCACGTGTTCGCTGTGTTCCAGACTGCGTCGCGGCATTTTGTATCGCGTGGCGGGAGAATTGGGCGCGACGAAAATCGCGCTTGGCCATCATCGCGATGACATTTTGCAAACGCTGTTTTTGAATATGTTCTACGGCGGAAAGTTGAAAGGCATGCCGCCGAAACTTCAATCCGATGACGGCAAGAATGTGGTGATCCGGCCGCTCGCGTACATCAAGGAAAAAGACCTGGAGAAGTTCGCGGAGTTGCGCGAATTTCCGATCATTCCGTGTAATTTGTGCGGCAGCCAGCCGAATCTGAAGCGCGCTGAAATGAAGGCGCTGATCCGCGATTGGGAAAAGCGTTTTCCGGGACGCGTGGAGAACATGTTCAACGCGCTATCGAACGTGGTGCCGTCGCATTTGATGGATCACACGCTTTTCCCGTTCGGCGGCTTGCGCGCGACGGGCGTGGCTGATCCGGCGGGGGATATCGCGTTCGATGAAGATCCATGTTCCACGGAATCGCCATCGCAAACTATCTCGATTGTTCAATTCGATGATATTTGAAAGTATTTGAGCAGGGTCGAGATCAATGAGCGCGCCAGTCGAGCGCGCTTTTTTGTTGCGAATTACGCTGAATTGTGAACCTTAGTTCGCAATCCTGTTTAATGAGACAGACGCGGTGTTAGTTTTATCAGCTCTTCGGCATTTCGCCGAGAAAAGAGTGACGAATGTCGAAAGCTGATGTGCTCAACCAAAGCAAGAAGCTCGCAATCACCGCACTCGGCGTCCTTTCCTTTGGCGCCCTGTTGTTCCCAACGAATAGTGTGGCCCAGCTCACGCCTATTCCAATGTATTTGCCTGGCGGCGTGGTGCGCGTATATCCGCGGCTGCAATCACGTTTTCGAAGGCCACCTTCGCCCGAACTGCCTCTGCCGGTTTTTCCCGGGGACACTCCGCCTTTGCCAATGCCCCTTCCTGGTCAATCGCCCCCGTGGCATTGGCAAACCCCGGAAGATCTGGCGAATCAAGTGGTATCGCACCGCGTTTTGACGCCCCAATCCGCGCCGCCGAACACATGCCAGCTCAAGCTCGAGGCGACGGTCGCGATGACACCCACTGCGTCGGGCGACTACACCGTGCCCGTGAATATTGGCGGGAATTTATATCCGATGATTGTCGACTCCGGCGCAGAAAGCACATCGCTTGTCCCGGACGTTGCCGACGCCTGGCATCTGGCTGTCGATACGACCAGAGCCTCGGAAACTACAGGCGCAGGCGGGAGTATTAGCGACGACTATCCGCGAATCCTCCCGTCGCTCAAATTCGGTACGTCGGAATGGATCGACCTGCACGTGCAAACGTTCGCAGTCGCGGCGCCGGCTTCAGTTCCGCAAAGCTCGCCTCCCATCGGAATCCTCGGCGCGAACGTGCTGAGCCGTTATGACGCGGAGTTCGATTTTCCGGGACGGACGTTATCGCTTTACACCGCGACCGGATGCCTGGGTCAGTTTGTGCCGTGGCACGGCGCCTACGAGGCGTATCCCGCCGATAAAATGGGCCGGAACCGGTTTATCGCCGATGTTTCACTCAACGGACATGCCGTGCGGGCAATCGTGGATACCGGCGCGGATGCGTCGCTTGTGACCTCCAGCGCGGCCGAAGACGCAGGTGTCGATGCCGTCGCGCTTGCCCACGATCCGCAATTGACGGGCTCGGGCGCTGGCGGCGTGCCGGTCATTTCTCATCGGCACACGTTCACAATGATCCTCGGCAAAAGGATCTACCGCAACGCGCCGTTACTCGTTGCGAACGAGCATTTTCGGGATAACGACATGCTGCTTGGCATGGATTTCATGCGAAGCCGGCGGGTCTGGTTGTCGTATTCGAGTGGCTGGGTGTTCATGCAAACCGCTAAAGAAGAGGAGCAGGCGCCAAGCGGGACGAGCGACACGCATCTATCGTTCAAACATGCGTTCCACGGAGCCGCTGGCACGATGCACGAGCATACCGATCCGAAGAGCGCGCCGCCGCTCTAGAAATTCTCGTTCCCGGCACCGTCCTGCTGTCGCAATAATACGTGCTGAAGACCGTCGAATCGTTGCTCAGCAAGGCGGCACGGGAAATCAAGCGCCGAGCCGCGTGCTATATTGACGGCTCCAACACTTCCAAAAAAGCTGACGCCATGAATATCGTTATTTTGGCGGCAGGCACCGGCAAGCGCATGCGTTCCGCCTTGCCGAAAGTCCTTCATCCCCTGGCTGGCCGGCCTCTTTTGTCCCATGTGCTCGACGTCGCGCGCACGCTCGATCCCGCGCGGCTCGTGGTGGTCGTCGGGCACGGCGCCGATCAAGTGCAAAAAGCCGTCGGCGCGCCCGATGTCCAGTTCGCGATCCAGGAGCAGCAACTCGGCACCGGCCACGCGGTCTTGCAGGCGCTGCCGCTGCTCGATCCCACTGTTCCCACGCTGATTCTCTACGGCGACGTGCCGCTCACGCGCGCAAGCACGCTAAAGCGCCTCGCCGATACCGCCGGTCAGCACTACGGCGTTCTGACCGTGACGCTCGATGACCCCACGGGCTACGGCCGTATCGTGCGTGACGCAATGGGCAAGGTTCAGCGCATCGTCGAACAGAAGGATGCCAACGCCGATCAGCAGAGGATCACCGAGATCAATACGGGCATTGTCATTACGCCGACGGCGCAGCTGGGCGAATGGCTGGCATCGCTGAAAAACGACAACGTGCAGGGCGAGTTTTACCTCACCGATGTCGTCGAGCGCGCGCTCGAAGCAGGTATCGACGTGGTGACGTCCCAGCCCGACGAAGAATGGGAAACGCTCGGCGTGAACAGCAAGCAGCAACTCGCCGAACTTGAGCGGATTCATCAGGGCAACGTCGCGGACGCATTGCTGGTCGCGGGCGTGACGCTGATGGACCCGGCGCGTATCGACGTGCGCGGCACGCTGACGTGCGGGCGCGATGTTTCCATCGACGTGAATTGCGTCTTCGAAGGCACCGTGACGCTGGCGGATAACGTGACGATCGGCCCGAATTGCGTGATCCGCGACGCCACCATTGGCGCCGGCACGCGCGTTGATGCGTTCACGCATATTGAAGGCGGCACGACCGGCGCGAACGTCGTGCTGGGACCGTACGCCCGTTTGCGGCCGGGCGCCGTGCTCGGCGACGAAGCGCATGTCGGCAACTTCGTGGAAGTGAAAAACGCGGTGTTCGGACGTGGATCGAAGGCGAATCATTTGAGTTATATCGGCGATTCGGACGTGGGCGCGCGCGTGAATATTGGCGCGGGCACGATCACCTGTAATTACGATGGCGCGAACAAATTCCGCACGGTGATCGAGGACGATGTGTTTGTCGGATCGGATACGCAGCTCGTCGCGCCCGTGCGGGTGGCGCGCGGCACGTCGATCGCGGCGGGAACGACGATCTGGAAGGATATCGTCGAAGAAAATCAGCTCGTGATGAACGAGAAAACGCAGATCAGCAAAAGCGGTTACGTGCGGCCGGTGAAGAAGAAAGCCTGAAGCTCCACGATGCTCGCCGTCGGGCGAACGCGGCGCGATTCAAAAACAACTTGAAGGAAAGATCATGTGCGGAATTGTTGGCGCGGTCGCGCAACGTAACATCGTCTCGGTGCTGGTCGAAGGTTTGCGGCGGCTCGAATACCGCGGCTACGATTCGTGCGGCGTCGCGGTCATTGCCGATGGCGAAACCAAACGCGCGCGCAGCGTTGCGCGCGTCGCCGATCTCGCCGAGCAGGTCCGCGCGGGTCATCTGGACGGCGTGACCGGCATCTCGCACACGCGATGGGCCACGCACGGCGCGCCCGTCACCGACAACGCGCATCCCATCTTCTCGCGCAACGAGTTAGCGCTGGTGCATAACGGCATCATCGAGAATTACGAAAGCCTGCGCGCCACGTTGCGGGAAAAGGGCTACGAGTTTGTATCGCAGACCGACACCGAGGTCATCGCGCATCTGATTCACAGCATGTATCGCGGTGACTTGTTCCAGACCGTGCGCGAGGCCGTGAAGCTGTTGCACGGCGCCTATGCCATCGCCGTGATTCACAAGGATCAGCCGAACACGGTGGTCGGCGCGCGCGCGGGTTCGCCGCTGGTCGTTGGCGTGGGCGATGGCGAGAACTTCCTGGCGTCGGACGCGCTCGCGCTCGCGGGCAGCACGGACCGTTTTGCGTATCTGGATGAAGGCGATGTGGTCGAGATCACGCTCGATGGCGTGAAGATCGTCGATCGCGATGGCTTGCCGGCAGAGCGTGAAGTGCGTGTGGTCGCGGCGTATGGCGGCGCGGTCGAACTCGGGCCGTATCGGCATTTCATGCAGAAGGAAATCTTCGAGCAACCGCGCGCGATCACCGACACCATTCCGCAAGCCGAACGTTTCACGCCCGAATTGTTCGGCGCGAATGCGGCGGAGGCTTTCGCGGATATCGACAGCGTCCTGATCCTCGCGTGCGGCACCAGTTCGTATGCCGGCATGACGGCGAAATATTGGCTTGAGTCCATCGCCAGGATTCCTACGCAGGTTGAAGTGGCGAGTGAGTATCGATACCGCGAGTCGGTGCCGAATCCGCGGGCGCTGGTCGTGGTGATATCGCAGTCGGGCGAAACCGCCGATACGCTCGCCGCGTTGAAGCATGCGCAATCGCTTGGGCACAAGCACACGCTGGCCGTGTGCAACGTAGGTTCGAGCGCAATGGTGCGACTGACCGAGCTGACGTTCCTGACGCACGCGGGCACCGAGATTGGCGTGGCTTCCACGAAGGCTTTCACCACGCAGCTTGTCGGCATGTTCGTGCTGGCGGTGACGTTGGGCGCGATGCGTGGACATGTGAGCGCGAAGCAGGAAACAGCGTATCTCGCGCAGTTGCGGCATTTGCCGGCGGCGCTCAACAGCGTGCTGGCGCTGGAGCCGCAGATCATCGCGTGGGCGGAAGAATTCTCGCGCAAGGAAAACGCTTTGTTCCTCGGGCGCGGGTTGCATTATCCGATTGCGCTTGAAGGCGCGTTGAAGCTGAAGGAGATCTCGTATATCCACGCTGAGGCGTATCCGGCGGGCGAGTTGAAGCATGGGCCGCTGGCGCTGGTCACGGAGGCGATGCCGGTGGTGACGATCGCTCCTAACGACGCGTTGTTGGAGAAGCTCAAGTCGAATATGCAGGAGGTGAAGGCGCGCGGCGGCGAGTTGTATGTTTTCGCCGATGCGGATACGCGCATTGTCAGCGAAGCCGGCATTCATGTGATCCGGATGCCGGAGCATTATGGTTTGCTATCGCCGATCTTGCACACGGTGCCGCTGCAATTGCTGGCTTATCACACGGCTTGTGCAAGAGGGACCGATGTGGATAAGCCAAGGAATCTGGCTAAGAGTGTGACGGTGGAGTGAGGGGGATTGGTCGGCCGTCAAAAGCCACGAAAATCCGCATTGAATCGTAAAACGCCGCGTTGATGCTCGTCATCATCGCGGCGCTTGCGTTTTAAAGGTCTTGGACAACTTAAGCAGGCGCTGGACGGGGCGGAAGGCTTTCGCTGGTCCCACGGGGCCAAGAAACGCTACGGACATGAACAGCGGGCCGGAAATGGCCACAATGACGCCATGCCCAACGCGGAATCATGACGATGCCCCAACTCATGCAAGTCACCACCATCGGCTTCACGCAAAAATCTGCCGAACGCTTCTTCACGCTGCTAAAAGAAGCTGACGTCAAAACCGTCCTCGATGTCCGCCTGAACAACACCTCGCAACTCGCGGGCTTTTCGAAAAAGCCCGACCTCGAGTTTTTCCTCTCCAGCATGTTCGATATCAACTACATCGACCTTCGCGAGCTCACGCCCGAACGCGATCATCTCAAGCGATATCAATCCGGCGATATGTCATGGGACGACTACGCGTCGGCGTATATCGAGGTACTGGCGAAACGCCGGGTAGAAAGCAACCTCGACATCACCGTGTTCAACGGCGCGTGCCTCCTCTGCAGCGAACACACGCCCGACCGATGCCACAGAAGACTCGCCCTTGAATACCTGAACTCACGATGGTCCAACCGCTTGACCATCCGACATTTGCTATGACGCGTGCCCGTGCTCACTTTATAAGCGCCGCCACCAACCGTCTTGCCTCGCGCCTTAATGTTTTTATCGTGAGTGATATGTATACGTAGTAATAGTTAACAAGCATCGCTCGTATCTGTGGACAAGCATTGAAAGCTTCACTAGATCAACGCTCTACAGAACAGATAACCGCAAGCACGCTTGGCGGACAACGCAAACAACCGAAGGATAACTTCGGCGTCGCCACGCACGTGCTCATACTTATCAAGAATCGACGCACATCAATCCATGTTGTTATGCCGAAGTTATCCAGAAGCGCCAGCGAATAACTTGCATAGATATCAGCCGATGTTCATCAGCGTCATCTGGCTCACGAGCAACGCGCGAAGCTCGCTCAAGTCCGGCCGCGTGCCCCAGTTGCGCGCGCCCGCAACGGACGCGATCGCCATCCACGAGTTGGGCGGAAACCATTCACGCAGCGCGACTTCGTCCTGGAGGATCCGAAGCCGGCCGGTTTCCTCGCAGTAATCGGCGCACATTTGCGTGCCGGCCGCTTGCGTTGTCACTCGAAGACTCCGGGGTCGCAGCATGCGTGCTCCTCCTGTTCGATAAACCGTTCAAGAAGGCGTCGCGGCGCCGTGCTGATTCGCTTCCATAGCGCGTTCTTTCGCTTTTTCCTTCGCCATGTGATGCCCGACAATGCAACCGCCGACAGCGCCCACGACCGCATGATGTCCGGCGACATGGCCGGCAACGCCACCCACGACCGCGCCTTTAAGACATCCAGCCGCGTTGGCCGTGCCGGCTGCTGCAAAGAGCGCCAGCGACGATAAAGCTGCAATCGAAATTCGTTTGTTCATTCGTGATCCTTGGAGGCGTCGGGTGACATCGATATGAATGTCATCCGGTGATCGAAGTCTATGTGCAGTCTCCGCTCGCAAGTGAAACCGGTTTGCGAGTTTGGTAACGCGCAGTTACCGCACGCCAGATGCGCGCGTGCTTTCTGTAACCGCCAACCCATGCTTGGATTGCGTAATAGCTTTCAGTCCGCTGAGGGGATCGGCGATGGGTGTATCGATGAAAAGAGAAGCGTTCCCAATAACAGGAATCGGTTTCGATGCCGGAACAGCGCCGGTCAAAGCCAAAACGCCAATACCGCTCACCAGGATCACCGCAATGCCCGTGGCAACGATCAGAGCACGGATACGGCGACGTTGCTGCTCATGGAGATTCAAGCTGACGTTCACGACAAACCTCGCGGATGGATGCGTCCTGCTACAACGCGCTCGCCGCGACTCGCGTGCACCATCCACGCCTGAGATTTGTAAGTAGATGTGCGACTTACGATCAAATTGCATCGCGCAAACAAAAACCCCGTGCAACGCACGGGGTTTCGGATCGTACAAAGCCTTTATACAGTTGGCCCGGCTCGTCCACGGCTAAAGAGCCGCACGATGAGAAGCAGGATTACCGCGCCGATTACCGCCGTAATCAACGAGCCGATAATGCCGCCACCCAGATGAATTCCGAGCGCGCCGCCCAGCCATCCGCCTATGAAAGCGCCAACGATCCCGACAATGATGTCCACCACAATCCCAAAGCCGCCGCCATCGACAATCCGCCCGGCGAGCGCGCCGGCAATCGCGCCGATGATGAGCCAGAAGATGATTCCGTGCGAAACAGGTTCCATAGCGTTCTCCGTTGGATAGTTCCGCGTGTTGAGTAAAACGCAAGCCCGACGCGGCGTCTCATCCAGTGCAAACCACGTGCCCGGAATCGCGTAAAGAGTGCCGGTTACATCTCGCGATCTTTTTCATTCATGGATACGCAAACTAACTTTTGGTTTCACCTGAAGCGAGGGTGCATCGATAGGATGGGTCACCCGGAAAGTTGCGCCCGTCGCGACTGGCCAAGCTGTTCCATTCAGGTGTAAAGAAAGTCTTACCAGAGAATCTTTTATAACCATGGATCGCGTGCATCGGACGCTTGTTTATATAGGCGACAAGCCTGACGAAGAGCTTCTAAAAAATCTCGGCAATGCCGGCTGGAAGTTGGTGCACGCAATCAGCGCAAACGCTTCAACCGATTTACCCGATACACCCATGCCCGCCTTGCTCGATCTCACGGCGGGCGTGAACAAGGCGCACATTGAACGGGTCGAACAGCTTTCGCGCTCAGCACCGGTGGCGTGGGTCGCGCTGGTATCGCGTGAATCGCGGGATTTGCAGGACGTGCGCGATGCGATCGCCACGCATTGCTTCGACTTTGTCACAGTGCCCACGCCGTACGAGCGCATTCTGAACGTGTTGTCGCAAGCGGTCGGTATGGAAGCGTTGCGCTTCAACGAAGACGCAATGCCCGCCAGCGACGCTTTGGCGAGCACCATGATCGGTTCGTCGGAAGTAATGCGGGCGCTTCATCGCGCGATCGGAAAAGTTGCTTCGACAGAAGCAACCGTTTTTATATCAGGCGAATCGGGCACGGGAAAGGAATTGACCGCGCAAATGATTCACGCTCGGTCCGCGCGGCGCGACATGCCGTTTATTGCGGTAAATTGCGGCGCGGTTCCGCATGAACTCCTGCATTCGGAATTGTTTGGCTATGAACGCGGCGCATTTACGGGCGCCACGCAACGGAAAACTGGCCGCGTGGAAGAGGCCAATGGCGGCACATTGTTCCTCGATGAAATCGGCGACCTGCCATCGCAGAGTCAGGCCGCATTATTGCGCTTCATCCAGGAACGGAAAATCGAACGACTGGGCGGTATTGAAAGCATCGATGTGGATGTGCGTGTGATAACCGCAACACATGTCGATATGCAGGCGGCCGTCGACGAAGGACGCTTCCGGGCGGACCTGTTTTTTCGCCTTTGCGTGCTGGAAATCAAGGAGCCGCCGCTGCGGATTCGCGGCAAGGATATTACCGAGCTGGCGCTGTACGCGCTCGAACGTCTCAGGGACGAGCGCGTACGCCGCATTCATGGTTTTGCGCCGGACGCCATCGTCGCCTTGCATAATTACGGCTGGCCCGGCAACGTGCGCGAACTTATTAATCGCGTGCGTCGCGCAATAATTTTATCCGAGGGAAAATACATCACTGCTGAGGATCTCGAACTATCCGATCACGCCGCGAATGCACCGGATTCGCTCCGGGAAGCACGCGCGGCCGCGGATCGGCGCGCCATAGAAATGGCGCTCTTCATACATAAGGGCCGTGTAATAGATGCGGCCCGCGGCCTTGGAATTTCCAGGGTTCACTTACATCGGCTGATGCAGGAATTTGGAATGCCTACGCGCGCCTCGGGCGAAGATTTGCACGAGAGCGGCGACCCGGCCCAAGCCCTGTGATTTCACCGGTACCCACTTAAACATGGAGACTTTTATGCGCATGCTGGAGTCTATCGGTCACGCAGCGTGGACGACATGCGAAGAGTGCGGAAATGACTTTCCTGCAGGCACTTACCGATGCGGGCGATGCGGCCACGTGCCGAATTTCCTGAGTCGCGCATCGAGTTTTGTCGACGCTGCATTTCAGACGAATACCATCAAGCGTCCCCGGCGTTCGAAAGGCGCGTATCCGGGACTTGCCGAAAGCGCGCTCAAGTTTTATCAGGCGCGCAAGAAACGCGCGGAGCCGCTGATATGGATCGGTTTGTTTGCTGGCGCCGTGCTGATAGTGTGGGCTTTGCACGGCTCACATTCGTCCGACATGGATCTGAAGCCGCAAGCAATTACTTCCCATACGTTTGCGAGCGGAGCGATCGTTCGGAATCAGGCGGCAAGCGCTGGCGCGAGCCGGGCGCAAACGCCAACCCCAGCGCCGACCCCGAGCGCGGCTCCAATTCAACCGCCCGCAGCCGTTTCGACCATTCCCGGTGCTGCCGAGTTTTATCGAGCGTTGCAAAGCCGGAATCTGTTCGTGGCGCATCGGCGTCTTGCTGCCATGCCGGACAACGGCGACGCGAATGGTCCGTTGCAACAAATGCGCTCGCAGCTGGAAGCGCAGGAGCATTTGCGCGATGGCCTTCTGAAGCGCGCGCGGCAGTGTCGAATGATCGGGGACTGGCAGTGCGTAGTGGAGAATGCAGGGCAAGCTTCAGGCGTGGATGCGTCGAGCGTATCTGCGCGGCGTCTCGTTTCGGAGGCCGCTCAGGCGAGCAGCAAGTGATGGATCAGGCTATCTACGAAGGCATTGCGCCGCGGATCTTCGAGTGAGTGGTGTCGCTCGATGCAGACATGCAAAGCAGCGCCTTGACGCGCTTTGCCTGCTCGGCGACGAGATCAAAATGATCCTGCACGAATGTCAGCCGTGCCGTCCAGTACGCACCGTTGAAATGCGGAACGGGGCCTTGCGTGCGCGACAGACGCAGCATTTTTTCCAGATGATCGATTTCTCGCTCTGCTAGTAGTGATCGGAATTTGGGCGATGCCATGTGGTCCCTCGTTGCATATTTTTGTGAATCGAGGGACACAGCAAACGATGTGCCCAAAACGAAAAGCTCGGCATTCGCTGCCCACTTTTTTATTGCCAACATTTTTGAACGAGTAACTTACAGTTCAAGGCTCAACGACTTTCGCGCCGCAAGCAAGCTTTCTCGCTCGGGCGCTAATATTTTATTCAGGCGTGGGCTTTTGTTTCCTTCGATTCCATCCGCGAGCGTGATACGGCCGCAGCCGAATGACGCCATCACGAGGTGCTTCCAGTGAAAGCCTCAATCCATATCAAGCACGGCCGTTTGATACCGGCCGCGATCCTCTCCGCTACGTTTTTCGCAACCGATGTTCTCGCCGATGACGCGTGCCCGCAGCTCGTGGAATCGCGCGCGGGCAGCGTGTTCAATATGTCTGCGTTTATAAAGGACAAGGGTTCGCCGGAAGCTGCGCTGAATGCCGCGCGCGAAGCGGTGACCAAGGTCAATCGCGGCGGCGGTTGCCGTGTGCTGAGCGACGTGCCCGCTTGCGAAGAGACGCTCAAGCTGGCGAGCGTTGCCATTGAAGCGCTGCAGACTTGCGCTGCATCGCGGGTGCATCGGCCAATGAATAATAGCCAGGCAAACGGTTAAACGTATTGCTGCAAGCTAGTCGAGAAACGCCTTCGCGCGTTTTTGCAGCATGGTCCTGAAATCGTCGAGCCAGCCGATGGAAAGCCGCCAGGTCTGCCAGTAAAGATCCACATCCATATGCGCGCCCGGCACGACCTGCACGAGTTCCCCCGACTCGATCAGCGGCCGGATCATGCGCTCGGGACACATGCCCCAGCCCATTCCGGACGCGCAGCCGCGCACGAAACCCGCCACGTGCGGAATCAAATGGCGCGGCGGATCGAGATCCGCGCGCGTGATGCGGCGAATGAAACGCCGCTGCATCTGGTCCTTCGAGTTGAACTCGACGCGCGGCGCTTGACGCAGCGCGTCGCGTGTCAGGCCGGCCGCGAAATATCGATGAAAAAACGCCGGCGAGCATACCGGCAGATATCGCATGCGTCCGAGCTTGGTCGACCGGCATCCCTGCACGGCTTCCGCTTGCGTGGTCACGGCGCCTTGCACGCTGCCGTCGCGTAATTGCTGGGCCGTGTGGTCCTGATCGTCGATCACGAGATCCAACAGCATTTCACGCTCGACACAGAAGCCGGATACCGCGTCGATAAACCACGTCCCCACGCTGTCGTCGTTGACCGCTACGCGAAACGAGGGCCACGCTTCGGCAAGCATGCCGGGCAGCGTGGGCATCTGGCTGCCGAGTTCGGTTTCGAGTCGCCGCACGCGCTCGATATGACGGCACAGCAAGGCGCCCGGCGGCGTGGCAATGCATGGCTGGCCGCGTTTTACCAGCACGCTTCCCACGCGCTCTTCCAGCAGCTTCACGCGTTGCGATACCGCCGACGGCGTCACGTTCAGTTCGCGTGCCGCGCGGTCGAACGAACCATGGCGCACGACGGCGCCGAGTGCATCGAGGAGAGCGTAGTCGAGCATTAGCGTTTCTTAAGTGGGATTAGGAGAGTTAGCTTCGTTTATGGGCTTACGAGCGGCAGACTACGCGTATCGATAAAACCCGTCACGCTTCTTCTCTTCGGACCCGCCATGCAACCCGCGCCATTTGCACTCGAACGATACTTCGCCGTTCACGAATTCACTGCACGCTATTTGATGTGCAGTTCCGACCCGGAATCCATGTCGATAGCCGATCTCCTGGCGCTCGAACCCGGTTCCGCCGATGCCTTCAACACCACGTGGCTCGGCTATACGGAATACCCAGGCGCGCCCGAACTTCGACGCGAACTTGCGACCTTGTACGAATCGATCGGAACGGAAGAATTGATCGTGCATACCGGCGCGCAGGAAGCGATCTTCTCGTTCATGAACACCATGCTCAAGGCCGGCGATCACATGATCGTGCATATGCCCGGCTATCAGTCGCATTACTCCGTGGCGCAGGCGTTGGGCGTGCACATTTCGCCGTGGATGGCGCGTGAATCCGATGGCTGGTCGCTCGATCCGGACGAGCTCGAAACCATGCTGCGTCCGGAAACGAAGGCCGTGCTCATCTGCGCGCCGCACAATCCGACGGGGTATTTGCCGGACCGCGAACGCTTCGATGCAATCGTCGGTTTTGCGCGCAAGCACGGGCTCTGGCTTTTCAGCGATGAGGTTTATCGTGGACTCGAACACGATCCCGCGCATCGGTTGCCGGCCGCGTGCGATGTCTACGAGAAGGCGATCTCGCTCGGCGCGTTATCGAAGTCGCACGGTCTCGCGGGCTTGCGCGTGGGCTGGGTCGCGACCCGCGATCGCGATGTGCTTGCCGCCATGAGCACGTTCAAGGATTACCTGACCATCTGCAATAGCGCGCCGAGCGAATATCTGGCGGCAATAGCGGTGCGCAATACGAGCGCGCTGATCGAGCGAAACACGGCAATCGTGCGAAGCAATCTGACTTTGCTCGATCCGTTTTTTGCGCGGCATCGCGAGATATTGGAATGGCATCGGCCATTGGCGGGGACGGTTGCTTTTCCGCGATTGACGCACGGCGGCGCGGAGCGTTTCTGCGCGGACGTGCTCGAACGCACCGGCGTGCTGCTGCTTCCCGGCACGTTGCTCGATCATGGCGATACACATATTCGTATCGGACTGGGACGCCGGAATCTGCCCGATGTCCTCGGCATCCTCGACAACTATTTGCGCGAGCAATACCGGTAGTTGAACCTCGTGCGCGGGATTTCATCGAACGGAATGCGTGTCTTTGCGCACAACGTCACGAGGAACGCACATGAAAAGGTTGTTGGTATTGCTGGCGGTTAGCGCGTCGTTTGCGGCGCAGGCACAGAACGTTCCGAACGCCGAGCCAAAACCCGAATCGAAGCCCGCTTCGAGGCCCATCCCGCATGCGGGCTCTTCCCGATTCACGCGCGAAACCACCGAGGACATCAATCTTCAGATGGAGACCGATCACGAAACCGGTTGCCGATATCTGATCGCCGAAGGACAAGGCATCACGCCGCTGCTCAAAAGCAACGGCACGCCCGATTGCAGCGCACCGAAGTTCGGCGGGTAGGGCGCGCGGGTCTTACCATTTCCATCGGACGCCGGCGTTGCCGCCTATCGTCCGTTGATGCGAGCCGCCAAGGTTGGTGAGGTAGCTTGCCGTCACGAACGCGCTGCCCGATCGCGTCACCTGGGCAACAAGTCCCACGTTCAATTGCCCCGATGTCTGCCCGATACCGCCCGGAATGACGGTGGTTCCGCCGAACGTCGTGCTGTCGCCTTCGCCGAACGCGCGCAGCACGCTCACGCGCGCGTAGGGTTGCCATTTCACGCCGGCGCCGCTGAAGGTCTGTTGCAGCCGCACGCCGAGGCGCCCGATGTACGTGTTGCCGTTGTTGAACGACACGGACGAAACGCCGTCGTTGAAGTCGTTGAGCGACAGGTTTTGCCACATGATCTGCGCTTGCGGCTCGACTACCAACGCGTTGCCGAGCGCGATCGGGAAACCGCCTTCCACGGAACCGGTCACGGCCGTGCCGTGCGTGCCCGCGCCGGTTCCCTGACTGGACAACGGGTCCACGGTTATCGATGAACCCATCAGCACGGCGTCCGTGTACCAGCCGGTTGGGCCGACGTGCGTCCAGTATCCGCCGAGACTGTAGGCGTTCATCGATAAATGGCCGACGTCGACGTTCGGGAAACCGAGGGCGAAACCATCGACGTCGCCAGTCGCGCGCGCGAAGCCGATGAACAGGCCGTAGTGGTTCTTGTGGCCGCTCGGGGATGAATCGGCGTAGATGTCGTGGCCGGCCTGCGCGCCGAAAACGGAGCCATCGAATTCCGGATTGGCCGCGCCGTCCTGACTTTGCACGGAATGCGCGCCCCAGACGCGGCCCCACGCGGCGGGTAACGCGCCGGTTTCGTTGAGCAAGGACTGATCGCCCTGGCGGTCGTGGAAGTTATCGATCTGCTGGAAGCCGAGTTCGCGCGCGACCATCGGGATGGCGGCGTATAGCGCGACTTCGGGCCGGTACAGCGGAATGGGCGCGGAGCCGGCGGCCGGCGCTGCGGGAAGCGGCGGCGTGCCAGGCGCGGCTATCGGGCCGGGGCCCGGTGCGGATTCCGACGGCGGCGTGGTGCCGGAAGGTGTGCCAGGCGTTCCCGGAGTTGTGGGCTCGGACGGCGTCCCGGGCGTGGTTGGCGTCGTTGGTGTTCCCGGTGACGTAGGCGTTCCCGGTGTTCCCGGCGGCGTGATCGGCGGAATCGGCGTGATCGGCGGCGCGGCGGCAGCCACGGTATTGCGCAGATACCAGCTTTCGCTCGTGCCCGCCGTGACGCCGCCCTTCGCGAGGTAATAGGTGTAAGCGCCCGCCTTGATGGACGCCGGCAGCGAAAACGCGCCCGCAGCCGATGTCGCGCCGTTCGTCGCCTGAACTACCTGAATGCCATCGGCGGCAGTCGCGGCGCCCGTTCCACCGACGTTGTTGATCAGCAACGTGCTGGATCCGCTCGCGCTGCCGCCGCTGACGACCAGTTTGTCCGATGCCGAGTTGTCCAGCCCAACCACCGTATTGAGCGCGATGCGAGCGTTCTGTCCGATGTAATTCCCCGTCACCACGAGCTGATTGCCGACGCCCGGCCCGGCAATCTGCGCGAGGCCGTTGTTCGTGAGCTGTCCGCGCACGTTCAACGCGCCCGTTCCCGCCGATGCAAACGCAGGCAGCGCGTTTGCCGCGAAGATCGTGCCGTTGTTGGTGACATCGCCGGAAATGGTCCCGTAGCCGCCCAGATTCGTCCCTGCCGCAATGGAAACCGGGCCGCCGCCGCCGAGCGACGCGCCCGCGTGCGAACTGTCGCCCACGGCGAGCGTGCCGGCGACGAGCGTGGTGCCGCCGGTGAATGTCGTCGGCGCCTGCAGCAGGAGTTGCCCCGCGCCGAGCTTGGTGAGCGACCCCGCGCCTGAAATGTTCTGCTCGATGGTGGTATCGAAGTTCTGGGTATCGATAACACCGCCCGCCGCGCCAAGCACGATGGGCCGCGTCGCCGCCAGATCCAGCGCGTTGTTCAGCCGGAGCGTGCCGCCGTCGAGCGTGAGGCCGCCAGTCGGGGCGCCCAGCGCGTTATCGGCGCCAATGGCGAGCGAGCCGCCGAGAACCGCCGTGCCGCCCGAATACGTGTTGCCGCCGGCCGCCGCGGGAGTCAGCGTCAAAACGCCCGCACCGGTTTTATTGACGGCACCCGTACCCGAGATCGTGCCGCTGTACGTGCCGTCGATGTCCTGCGCCAAGCGAACGAGGCCGTTGTCGGTGACGTTGGTCGGCAAGTTTTGCGCGGTGGCTTGCAGCGTGCCGGGTGCATCGACCAGAGCGACGGTGGTCGGCGCGAACTGGCCGGTCAGATTCAGCGTGCCGGCCTGCACTTCGGCGAGGTTGAAGTCGCCAGTGCCGCTGAATGTCCAGGCGTCACCGGCCATTCTCAAGGTCTGGAAGCGCGTGAATGCATTCGATGCCTCACCGCGTCCCTGCAGGATTACCGTGCTCGCGCCCGGTCCGCCGCCGCCGTCCGCCCCGCCGATGATCTGCGAGCCCGTCTGCAGGATCAGCGTGTTGACGCCGTTGCCCATCGCGATCGCCAGAGGGCCGCCGGATTGCAGCAAGCCGGCGTTGGTGACCGTGGACGCGCCGTTCAGCGTTCTGACCGCCGCCGCGCTCTGGCTGAAAATTTTACCGCCCGCACGATTTTCGATCGTCGCGGCAAAACTCGATCCTGCGGTATTCGAAAAGACAGCATCGGAGTCGGCGCCTGTCGCGGTGATGGTGCCGGTGTTGACGAGCGAATCGTTGTTGCCCTGGAGATACGCCGTGGGGCTGTTTGCGCCCGAAGTTGTGAGCGTTCCGCTGTTGTTGATCGTCCCGCTGCCGCCAACAATCGATGCCGCGCGCGCGTTGCTGCCGCTCGTTGTTATCGTGCCGGCGTTCGTCAGCGTGTTGTTGGCCTGACCAACATTTGTCTGCCCCCAGGCGGCCGACATGCCGTACGCATTCGGCCCAGCAGTCGATATGGAACCGTTGTTCACAAGCGAATTGCCGCTGCCGTTGGCGGCCATGCCGTCGTTGTACGCGCCCGTCGTGACGATCTTCCCGGACAACGCATTGGTAATGCGATTGGTATCGCCGGTTCCCAGCAAAACCGCGCCACGATTGGTCCCCGAACCGCCGCCGCCAGTCAGCGTGAGTGCGCCGCTGCTGGTGATCGTGCTCGATCGCGCGACGTTGAACGACACCGGCGAACTCGCGCGCGTCAGGGCGGCCGCCACGGTTGAATCGATAGTTATATTGACGCCCGTCGACCCGGTCAGCGCAGCCACCGGAACGATGCCAGTTCCGCTGCAGACCACGCTCGCACCGGTTGCCGGCGCGGTTGAAGTGCACGCGGCGTTCGCCGTCCCCGTAAATGCTCCCGAAAAAACAACAGCGCTGCAAATGCCCAAATCGACTGCTTTCTTCATTGTCTCGGTCTCTTAGAACGGCCAATGAATGATAAAAATAGACTTATTTCTTTGCCTTACCAAATGTTTTAATTATTATTCGCATGTCCGCTCGGATGAACGGCAAGCGTCTCCGCACTATGTACACGCGCTTTTTGGACATCATTTCTGGGAACATCGGGGAGAATCCAATTGCAGAGTGACATTTTCGCGTGGTAAAAGGAGGCAGCAACGCTTTGCCGTTTGACGGCGGGTGGCGCTACCAAACGGAATTACGTCTCTTCTAGGAAAATCAGCAAATGGCAACAGGTATTGTGAAGTGGTTTAACGATGCGAAGGGTTTTGGCTTCATCACGCCGGACGGCGGCGGTGACGACCTGTTCGCACACTTCTCGGAAATCCGCACGGAAGGCTTCAAGACCCTCCAGGAAAACCAGAAAGTGAGCTACGAAGCGAAGCAAGGCCCGAAGGGTCTGCAAGCATCGAACATCCAGCCGCTGTAATTCGACGCTTCAAATCGATACAGCTAGCTTGATCGCATGAATGAATGGCCCGCTTCGGCGGGCCATTTTTTATTGCGCGCGGCGTTTGCCGGGCTCAAGGCGCGGTATCGATAGCAAGCGGCGCCGGCGCGATCGCCGTAATTTTTTCCGGGAAGAGCCGCGGATAAAGCGCGCCCGCGATAAACGCCCCGATGATCGGCGCCACCCAAAAAAGCCAGAGCTGCCCCAGCGCCGCGCCGCCCGCAAAGAGCGCGGGCCCGGTTGAGCGCGCCGGATTGACCGACGTATTCGTCACCGGAATGGATATCAGGTGGATCAGCGTCAGGCACAGCCCGATGGCAAGCGGCGCAAATCCGGAGATGGCGCGGCCGTCCGTTGTGCCGAGAATGACGAGCACGAAGAAGAACGTCATCACGACTTCGCAGATGAGGGCCGCGGTCATCGAAAAGCCGCCGGGCGAGCGTGCTCCGTAACCGTTGGTGGCGAAGCCGCTGGCGGCGGCATCGAACCCCGGCAAGCCCGACGCAATCAGGTAAAGCACGAACGCGCCGAGCGTGGCGCCGATCACCTGCGCGACGATGTACGGCACGAGTTCCTTCGGTGGAAAGCGGCCGGCGACTGCCAGGCCGACACTGACCGCCGGATTCAGATGAGCGCCCGATATATGGCCGAGTGCATAAGCCATTGTCAGAACGGTTAATCCGAATGCCAGCGATACCCCGACAAAGCCAATTCCCGTGCCGGGAAACTTGGCGGCGAGAACCGCACTTCCGCATCCGCCAATTACTAGCCAGAAGGTGCCAAACAATTCCGCAATAAGACGCTGTTGTAATCGCATGATGTGCCATCCATTAGGTCTAACGGTTTGCGATAGAAGTCGGCAAGACTGTTGTAAATGGTTTTAGTCATCCTGACTATTCGTCTGCTGAGTGACGCGATGCATGAATGCGCAATACCGGTCACGCAATTAGTGTAGGTCAGGGATTTTAAAAATCGACCCTATCAGTGTGTCTTTCAAACGTGAAAGTCCGCGGCCATATCTTCGTCTGTGCGAGCGAGCAGACGGCCGCTTCTGCAAGCCTGAGTAAAGCGATCGAAGTCACGTTCGACCTGATCCGCGTAGTCCTTCGAATAAGACACCAGCGCTTCGGCCATCTGGCTGCCTTGTCCGAGATATCCACTGATTTCGATTGCCTTGCCGCTCGCCTTCGCATGAGCCCGCGCGAGAATCCAGCCACAGAGACGCGCGTAGCCTTCGAGTACATCGAGATCGAACATTTCGATATTCGCCGACAGTTTCATGTCACGCAATTGACGGAAATAAAAATGACGCCCGGAAGGTCCCGTGGCCCAGCCAAGGAAGATATCGCTTGCGGCTTGCATCACGCGCTGACCGCGCACCACGCGTTCGCCGGCGTGTTCAAGCGTCTCGGCTTCAAAATGCTGTTCGATAACCGACCGGCGCGCCTCCTTGATCTGCAGGAACATCGGCTTGCCGAGTTCGTCCATCATCAGCAGGACGAGGCAGCGAGTTCCCACGCTACCCACGCCCACCACCTTGAACGCGAGATCCTGCGCGGTGAAGTGGCGCAGCAACGCGCGTCGATCGTGCGTGAGCGTTTTCATGTATTGCGGGAACATGCCCTTGATCACCGCTTGCCAGCCGCTGAGTGCAGCCCAGTCATCGTCTGCGTCGAACAAGGTGTTCGTGCCGTGGATATGGAACATGCCCGGCGGCATGTCGCGCAGCGTCCAGTTCTCGCCATCGAATTGCGCGACTTTCTCGAGCATGCTGTCGTGCGTGCGGCTCGCGGCTTTTTCCATGCCCTTGCGCAACACGCGCCTGCGTTCCGGGCTGACGGCCGTCTCGATCATGCGCTCGAACGTGATGCGCTCGTACCAGAGTTCCAGCGCGCTGAATTGCGCGTATTCACGCATTCGGGTCTGATATTGCGAGGCCACCGTTTCCACGAGTTTCTCGGCGGTCAGGCGGCTCAGGCGCATGTGGCGCGCGGCCACCATGAAGCTCGCGGCGAGCCGTTTCAGATCCCATTCCCATGGGCCGAGGGCGACTTCATCGAAATCGTTCAGGTCGAAAATAAGCTGGCGTTCGGGCGTCGCAAAACCCCCGAAGTTCATCAGATGCGCATCGCCGCAAATGGGCATGACCAAACCCGTGTTGGCGGTTTGAGCAAGGTCGTTGGCCTGAAGGATTGCGCTGCCCCTGAAGAACGAAAACGGCGATGCCATCATGCGGCCGTATCGAAGGGGAACAAGACGGCTCACGCGGCCTTCGCTGCTTTGTTCAAGCAGCTCGACAGGATCGCGATCGATCTTGCCGAGCTTCGCATGCGCCGAGCGGGCCACGTTTTCCCGATACGCCCGGCCCTCGGCAGCGCGCTTCGCCGTCTTGCTTTCACCCGCCATGGAAACCCCTATTCTTTTGTTCGATGGCCGTTTATTTGATCGGAGCGCCGTCGCGTGTCACGAGTACGGCGGTCGCTTCGACGAATTCGGCGCGCACGCTGTCGCCCGCCTTGATGTCCTTCAGCGATACATCCGCGCCAACGTGCAGCGTGTCCGTTTTGTACGGACCCCGAATCGTTATGGTGCGGTTCTTCTGATCGATCTTCTGGACCGTGGCAATCACTTGCACGCGTCTCGCCGATGCAGTCGATCCGTTGGCTTCGGGAACGGCGGCGGTTTCATCGATTCGTTCGCGGATGCCGTTCGACTTCACTTTGTTCACGCGCACGAGCAACGCGTTTTCGTAGCGGATATTGACCATGTCGCCGAGCTTCAGCTTGCCGACATCGGCAACATCCGGATTGACCGCGACGTTCACGATCCTGCCGCTTTCGCCCTGCAGCGCGACGCTGTTCGACGCGATATCGATACCCACGACCCGCGCTTTTGTCTCCGCGGTAGCCGCCGCGGCGACGCCGTCCGGCCCGACGCTCGATGCCGCCGTTTGCGCCATGACGGGCGCCGCGATCAGGGCCGAGATGACGATGGCGGTTCGTACAACCTGCATGCTGAGTTTCGATGAAGCGCGGTGACGGATCATGTGCAGTTCCTGTGCAAAGAGTGGAGGGTTGATGTTTCTTATCGGCGAGATTTCGAGAGCAGATGACCGAGGCCGAGATTCGTGGCGATCTGCCAGATATAGACGCGCGAATAACGCACGCCGAACTGCGTTTCGATGAGTGAGCGCAACCGCGCGTTGGTCCACGCGTCGCTGTCAAATCCATGTGTCCGTGCCGAGCCTTGCAACGCCGCCGATATCCATTCGAGCGCGCGTTGATCGAGTATCGAAGTTCGACCGCCTACGCCCAGCTGCCGCAATGCATCGAGCCCGCCGGCGTCGACAAGTGTTTTGTAGCGCCTGACCGTCGCAAGGGACAAATGAAGCTCTTCGGCCACCTGGTCGACCGAGGCGCCGTCGAGCAACATTTGCCCCGCCGTCATCCGGCGCATGACGCTAGGCAGGTTTTCGGGCTGAGAAAGCATCTGTGCATGTGTCCTTGTATTCAGGAATGCACGGCAGTCCGTTGCCGCTTGTTTGTTGTCCCGGTTTGAGTCGCTGTCCGGATCATCTCGAATTGAAATGATCCGGCGATACGTTTCATTCGAAACGAGATCAACGCAAGGGACACCTTTTGATTTGATAATTCAGAAAATCATTAATAAGCTTTGCCACAACCATTGAATCAGAACCAATGGAAGCCACTGTTTGAACCAATATCCGTTTTTTGCCGATTTGGGGCGATCTCGCCAAACTTTTTTTACTTGATATCCGCTCTCTAATTGTCTATCGCGCGATGCCGGGATCGCTCATGCCGAATGTTTGCTAACGTTTTTGCAACGCATTGATCGTTTAGATTAAACCTTCGAATCGTTACAAATTAAGTTTGGCAAACCGGAAAACGTTTGCTAGCATCCGCTACAAATGAAGGACAAAGGCGCGCTGCTTAAGGCGCGCACAAAAGCTGGACACATCCACGACTGTCTTGGCTCTGAGAGGATTCATGATGGCCATTGCCTGCATCAGGCGCATTCCCTGAATCACTTTGCCGCTCATTGCCGAGCGGCAATGACTTATCGAATCATTTTCTATTCCTCTGCAGAGTTGGAGAGGCATATTCGCGCGGAGAAACTGAAGCGTTATTCAATTAGCGCCATGGTGAAGCCGCGCGTTTAAAAAATTGCTACATAGAGAAATCAGATGAAAATTCTAAAGGCGCGCGTTGTCCGGATATTCTGTGCGAGCTTAATTGTCGCGTTATTTTCGCGCGAAGCATTTGCTCGGAATGCGTCCGAAGAAGCCAGTAAAAGCGATAAACGGCTGAATCTGACTGTGAAGTTAAATATCCGGAATTACTGTACGCCGAGCGTATTTGGGAGAAGTGCGCATACACACCGTTATCTTCCTCGGCCGATTATTCCTATTTTACCGAATGGTGGTTTGACTTTCGCCATCTTCAATGTGCCGGGCGGATGGTTCGTGGATTCGACTGGCACCCGGACGGCATACCGCAGTTCACGTCATCTGCAGGTCTGAACCCGACTTCTAATAATTTGGGAATCCGAAACAATGTGCGGTTGATTGCGTTGGGCATGCAGGGGCGCTCCCTTTGCCCCAATTGTTTTTTGAGGTTGTCATGAAAGCATCTTATTTAGCAGCAGTTGCGGCGCTTGCCGTGACGAGTTACGCGGCGTTTGCCCAGAAACCTGCCGTTTATCCGGCGCATGGACAAAGCGCGACCAAGCAGTCGCAGGACGACGGCGCGTGCTACGCGTGGGCTAAGCAGAACACCGGTATCGATCCTGCGGTGGTCGCGGGAACGCCTCCACCGCCACAAGGACCGACCGGCGCGCGCGCACGCGGCGCGGCGCGAGGTGCAGCGGCTGGCGCGATTGTCGGCGATGTAAATCACAACGATGCCGGCCACGGCGCAGCAGTCGGCGCGACTGCGGGCGCGGTGGCAGGCGGCGTTCGCAGCCGCCGCCAGCATGCGGCGCAGGCGCAGAACGCACAGGCCAGCGAGCAAGCAGAAATGAGCACGTATTGGCGTGCGTATTCGGCGTGCATGCAAGGGCGCGGCTACACGGTCCAGTAGCACGGCGATGTGCCTATGCGGGCATCGTCCGCCCCGGGTCAACGAATTCGAATTGCTCAACCGGCCGAACGGAACCGCCGTCGAGCTCTTTGCCAGCGCTACTTTCCAGTCAGGAGGACGATGTGCCAAGCCGCATGTTTCAACCCGCGCGCGTTGCGCTTGCCGTTGCGTGTTTTGCGTACGGCATGAGCGCGACAAGCGCGGCCGCGCAGTCCAGTCCGGCGCCGGCCAGCGACACGGCAACGACTGCGCAGCCCGAGCGTCAGCCAAAAGCGCTCGATGCGTTGGGCGCAATGTCGCAATACCTGCGTTCGCTGAGCCGCTTCGAAGTTTCGGCATCGACTGCAACCGATGCCGTTCTCGACAGCGGCCAGACCGTCGCGTTTCTTCACGAAACCGATGTCAAGGTACAACGCCCGAACCGCATGAGGGCCGACATCACCGGAAGCCGCGGTGCGAAAGGTCTGATCTACGACGGCCGCCATTTCACGATCTTCGATACATCCAACGGCTATTACTCGACGAATCCCGCGCCTCCATCGAACGATGAACTCGTGCGGGAATTATCGACGACCTACAACATCGATACCCCGCTCGCCGACCTGTTCTACTGGGGCGACGGCAAGGTCGACGACGCCACGTTGACCTCGGCATTGTTCATCGGGCTGGAACGGGTCGATACGCGCTGGTGCAACCACTACGCGTACCAGCAAAACGGCGCCGACTGGGAAATCTGGATTCAGAGCGGCTCGCGGCCGTTGCCGTGCCGCATGGCGATCGTCGATACATCGCAGAGCGCGCATCCCCGGCATGTCGTGACGTATCACTGGAAGATCAATCCGGAATTCCCGGCATCGACTTTTACTTTCCGGCCGGCGGCAAACGCGAAGGCTATTGAACTCAAGCCTGCTGTACGCACGCCGTTTGAGGGGAGTGAATGATGTTTCGCACCAGACAAATTGCGGTTGCCGGCATTGCCGGCGTTTTCCTTGCGACATCGATGAGCGTGCACGCATTCGGCATCCGTGGCGGCGCACGCACGAGCGTTCATGCGCCGCCAGGCGGCGGTTTTAACGGCGGCGGCGGATTCCATGGCGGCGGCGCGCCACGAGGCGGCATGCCTCAAGGCGGCATGCCCCAGGGCGGACATCCAGGCGGCGGCGCGGGGCATGGCGTGGGTGATAGCCACAGTGGCGGTGGCGGCGGCCATAACAACGGCGGCGGCAACAGCGGCGGTGGCGGCGGCCATAACAACGGCGGCGGCAACAGCGGTGGTGGCAGCCACAACAACGGCGGCGGAGGTGACCACAATAGCGGCGGCGGTCACAACAATGGCGGCAACGACGGCCACCACGACGACGGCCACCACGACGATGGTCACCACGACGACGGTCACCACGACGACGATCACCACGACGACGACCACCACGACGACGACCACCACCATCACGATGACGATCATTACCACGACGGCTGGTACGTCGATCCGGTCGCTGTCGGCGTGGCGGTGGGCGTGACAACGGCGGTCGTCGTCGGCGCAACCGTGGCTGCGCTGCCGCCGAGCTGCTCCAGCGTAATCGTCAACGGCCTCGCGTATCAGCATTGCGGACCGAACTGGTATCAGCCGCAGCACTACGGGACGCAAGTTCAGTACGTAGTCGTCACCGCTCCCCGATAACCCGTTTTATCGTGCGGCTGGTTTTCTTTCTAAGAGCCAGCCGAATTTCCCTGCGTCAATTGCGTCGAGTACGCGTGACGATGAATGTCGATCAACCGGAGATAGGTATGGACACGAATCCGCTGGCTCTTGTCATCCGGGCTCTCGAAAGGGCCGCGTTGCAAAGTACGGTAGTGCCGTACAAGCGCTTTCATGTGCTGTTCCCACGCACGGTTCCTTTAACGCGTCGCTATGAAGTACTCGACGCCGCCTTGCGTTCTCTCAACGACGCGCCCGATATCGACTATGGCGTGTTGCTCGCGTGCGACAACGGTTTGCCCGGCCCCGAGTTTTTCCGCCGATACCAAAAGCAGCGATGGGACACCTACGTTGCCGCGATGGGCGACCCGCGCTTCAAGAGCGCGACGCTCAAGGGCAAGCGCGAACTGGTGGCGGCAGAGCGCCAGCGCGTGCATCAACATGCGCTGCGGGCGCGCGAGCATGAACGTGAGCGCGAACAGCAGTGTGCGTGAACGCGTTGCCATGAAGAGCTTGCTGCGCAAGTCCTCTTAACTTCCGTTCTGCACGAACCACCGGTAATACGGATTGTCCGCATCGTCGTGCATGACGCTGCGGATATTCGCTTGCCACGCGTCGCGATTTCCCCGGTATGCATTAAGCCCGGCATCGTAGAAAGTTTGCAGCGTGTGGTACTCCGATTGCACTTCATTCTTGAAGGTTTCATCCGCGTCCTTCAACGGTGGATCGGCTCGCATTGCCAGCAAATGCGTCAGCACATTGGGAAAGTCCGCGGAACGCACCCACGCAGCATATTCGATGGCAGGACGATCATCGGTCACGGGCGCGATATCGGCGGCGTAATACTCGAGGCCTGCGCGATCCGTGATCCATGTGGCAAGCAACGCTGCCGGAGAAGCAATGCCGACTTCGCGCAATGCGGCTGCGACCGTCGGCTGATTGAAGCGTGACGCGATGCGCGGGACGTCGAGTTCAATGGGTTGCATCGAACCGATCAGCATCATCTCGTGCAGCTCGGTGGTCCAAAGCGTTGCGTATGGAAATACAGCTACAAAGCTCTTGATCAGCGCGCGCGTGTCGTCTTCATTTTGCGTTGGCAGCGGCAGCCATTGCGCAACGAGACCGCCATCCTGCAAACGCGACGCGGCAAGTTCATAAAAATCCGACGAGTACAAATTGACCACGCCGGACGCGGAAGGCGGCGGCGGTTCCAGCGTAATGACGTCGTAGCGCTGCGTGTTGCGCAGAAGTTCGCGACGGCCATCGTGAAGACGAATGTCGATGCGCGGATCCGTGCTCATGCCGTAATTGCCCTTGAATTGCGGCGCGGCTCGTACGACCGCCGGCAGCAATTCGGCCACGACGCGTTGTTCGAGTCCCGGGTAGGGCAGCAATGCGCCGCCCGTGATACCCGTACCCAATCCAATGACCAGCGCCGAACGCGGTTCGCCTCGATGAATAAGCAGCGGCAGCATCGCCTGGAGGCGCATGTAGCGCAGCGACGTCATGGCATCGCCGGAATTGGAAACGCCTTGTATGTACAGACGTTTGAAGCGGTTGCCAGCGGACTTTTGCGCGATGACCGCAACCGTTCCGCCTTCGCTTTCCGCGTAGAACGCGAGATCGCCGCCGCGCGCTTGTGCAAGCATGGACGCAAGACGGTCGGACGGTGTGAAGAGCGCGGCGCCCAGCGCGACGAGGGCGAGTGCGGGCACGCTCCATCGGATCTTCGATCGCGCGGCCGATCCGCATGTCACGGCGATCACCCCGACCACGCTCGCGGCAACGGCGAGTGCGGCAAGCGCGTGAACGAGGCCGAGCAAAGGCACGAGCACGAAGCCCGCGAGCAAAGTTCCTGCAATGCCGCCGGCAGTGTTCATCGCGATGATCGTGCCGACGTCGCGGCCGACTTTGCGGACATCGACACCAAGACGCAACGCAAACGGAAACGCGGCGCCGAGCAGCAACGTTGGGACGAACACGATGCAAAAACCTGCAAGCGCAAAGCGCGCGCACATGGCCGCGAGCGCGCTGCCGGTCGCGCCGAACACAATGCTCGATACACGCGCCTGGCCTTGCAGCAACCATTCGCCGAGGAACGCGATTTCGAGCAGCGCGACGAGGCCCGCGGCTACGATCAACAACGCGAACACGCTCCACGGATCGCGCGCGCGGTCGGCATGACGCGACACGATCGCGCTGCCGGCCACGAGTCCGCAAAGGTAGGTCGCGAGCACGATGGAAAACGCGAAGCTGCGCGTGCTGATGAACTGGACGATGGCCTGCGACCAGATCACTTCGTAGCCGAGCGCGATGCCGCCGGCGATGGCGTACAAAACGAGCGCGAGCCGGGCGCGGTTTCGGCTTTCGGCGGGTTCCGCTGTTGTCATTGGTGCGGAAACAGGTGCCGAAGCGTGTGCCGAAGCGGGTACCCGCCCCGCAAGAACGATCGCCACAATCGATGCCGCAGCGTTCAGCGCACCAGCAGCGACGGCGCTGCCTTGCACGCCGAGCGCCGGAATGAGAATGAACGGAGCCGCGAGTGTCCCCGCAATTGCGCCTGCAGTGTTCGCGGCATACAAGCGTCCGCCAGAACGTCCGATGGTTCCGGCCAACGGCGCCAACGAGCGCACCAACACGGGAAGCGTGCCGCCCATCAGCATGGCGGGAATGCCGACCAATGCAAACGGAAGCGCCCAAGCAAGCGCGCCGATTTGATCTTGCATCGCGGCGAAAGGGCGCGCGGAATAGGCGAGCGCGAAGGTCGCGCCAACGGCCAGGATCATTGCCGATAACTCGATCCACGCATACGCGCGAAGCGGTTTTTCCATACGATCGGCAAGGCGTCCGAACAGCCATCCGCCCAACGCGAGACCCGCGAAAAATGCGCTGACGCCCGTTGTCACCGCCTGCACTTCGGCGCCGACGACGAGCGTCAACTGCTTGACCCAAAGCACCTGGTAAATCAGCGACGCCGCGCCAGAAGCAAACAGCAGCGACGCGGGCCACGCGATATGTATCGTCGGGGCGGCTGACGTGATCGCCTCGACGGAAGATTCCTGACGACGTGGCGCGTGATCGCGTTTATCGCGTTTATCGCGATGTTGCGCCCTGGCACGCGTGGCAAGCGTTTGTGTCATGAATGATTCAGCAAATGAGCCGCGTCCAGCGGCTTTAAAAACCGGTGGACGCGGCGGGTGATATTGCGCGGCGCAATACCTGAACGTCTATTCCAGGCCGCGCTTCTTGAACGACTCGTCGATCTTTTTATCGACTTGCCTGCGAACGCCGTCAACGCTGAAGCTTGCCGGCCGCTGGCTAGGCGGATAAGCGACGAAGGTCTGCAGGAACGTGGACGCCTTCAACGTTGCGATGCCCGTCAGGTAAGCGTTTTTCACGACCCAGTCGTTGTACTGATCCGACGTGACGTCCGCACGCTCGTAAGGGTCCATTCGCAGATTGAAAATCTTCGGCAAACGCAAGCATACAAGCGGGTCCTGCCAGATGTTCAGATTGCCCTTTGCACGCTGTTCGCAGAACACCGCCTTCCACGCGTTGCCTTCCGAGTCCCAGCGCATTGCGACAAGCTGACCGTCGTCATCGAAATAATAGAACTCGGTGCGCGCTCCCTTGGGCGACTTGCCGGTGATGTACGGCAACTGGTTGAAGCCGTCGAGGTGGTTCTTGAAACTGGCGCCGCCGGCCTTTGGCGACCATCCTTTCAGGAGCCGGTCCTTCACGCCGCCATCGCCTGCTGCCGCGAGCAAGGTCGGGAACCAGTCGAGCCCGGAGAACATGTCGTTTGCCACTTCGCCCGGCTTGATGACGCCCGGCCATCGGACCATTGCTGGAACGCGGAACGCGCCTTCCCAGTTGGAATCTTTCTCGCTACGGAACGGCGTGGTCGCGGCGTCCGGCCAGGAGAACTGGTTCGGCCCGTTATCCGTTGTGTAGATCACGATGGTGTTCTTCGCGATCTGCAGATCGTCCAGCAGTTTGAGCAGTTTGCCGACGTCCTGATCGTGCTCCCACATGCCGTCCGCATATTCGTTTCCGCGCATGCCGCTCTTGCCCTTGAATTCCGGGCGCACATGAGTGAACACGTGCATGCGCGTGAAGTTCATCCACACGAAGAACGGCGTGCCCGCCTTGGCTTGTTTCGTGATGAAGTCGGCGGCTTTCTGGCCGGTTTCATCGTCGATGGTTTCCATCCGCTTTTCATTGAGCGGACCGGTATCTTCCACCTTGCCGTCAGCCGTGCTGTGAATCACGCCGCGCGGGGAAAAGTTCTTTACGTAGGGATCGTTCTTGTCCGTCGGCCAGTACTCGCGGTCCGGTTCTTCCTCGGCGTTCAGGTGATAAAGATTGCCGTAGAACTCGTCGAAGCCGTGGTTGGTCGGCAGGTATTCGTTCTTGTCGCCAAGATGGTTCTTGCCGAATTGCCCGGTCGCGTAACCCAGCGGCTTGAGCGCCTGCGCGATCGTCATGTCGCCTTTTTGCAGCCCGACGGGCGCGCCCGGTGCGCCGACTTTCGATAACCCCGTGCGCAACGGACTTTGCCCCGTAATGAACGACGAACGTCCCGCAGTACAACTGTTCTCGGCGTAGTAGTCCGTGAACATCATGCCTTCGGCCGCAATCCGGTCGATGTTCGGCGTCTTGTATCCCACTACGCCATGCGAGTACGCGCTGATGTTCGTCTGGCCGACGTCATCGCCGAAAATAACGAGAATGTTTGGTTTCGCCGATGAACCCTGGTTGGCCGGTTTGGCGGTGCTCGTTGCAGCGGGCGCGGCCGGTTTGACGGCTCCCTGCGTTTGCGCGGTGAGTCTGGTGGGCTGCACCACCAGGGCGACAATTGCAGCGAGGGCAACCAGCGATACCCCCAAGGCATAGCGCCCTTTTCGATAGAACGGTCTCATCGTGTTGCTCCATGACGTCGTTATTGCTATTGCTATATCTATTGCTTCGTGCCGGGGTAAATCGTCTGCCAGTCGTCTTTCATGCTCACCACGGTCCAGCCGTCGGTGACGGCTTCGTCCCAGGCTTTATCGAGCTTTCCTATCTTCGATTGACGGTCGTATGCGAACTCGCGCGCGGCGTCGTCGTGATGCACCAGCAACGCGAGATGCGGACGCGTGCCCGCCGCCGTGTACTGCAGCATCTGGAGATCGCCGTCCGAATTGCCGAACGCGAGAATCGGCTTGCGCCCGATATTTCGATAAATCCCGATCGGCTTGCCCGGACCGTCATCGACAAAATCAAGCTTCGGCATGCGGATGAGCGTGGGTTTGCCGTCGCGCAATTCATACTTCACGACCTGGCTCGATCCAATCACCTGTTCCGGCGGAATGCCATAAACCTTCTCGGCCCAGGGACGCATGAAGTCGATCGTTCCGCCCGACACAATGAACGTCTTGAATCCGTTTGCGCGCAGGTAGCCCAGCAATTCCAGTTGCGGCTGATACACGAGCTCGGTGTAAGGGCGCTTGAATTTCGGATGCTGCGCCGTTGCGAGCCAGTCGCGAATGGTCTTGTCGTAGTCATCGACACTCATGCCGCTATTTGCAACCGCGATCAGTTGCATCAACTCTTTTTGTTGGCTCGCGAGCGCGCCGTAGTCCTTTGCAACCAGCGCCTTGAACGCGGGATTGCTTTTCCATTCGGGATGACTCGGCGCCGCCGCCTTCACGCGATCCAGCATGAACACAAACTGGAAGTACAACGGCTGTTCGCTCCACAAGGTGCCGTCGTTATCGAATACCGCGATGCGCTCGTCCGGCGGAACGAAAGTCGGCGATCCTTCCTGCGTGACATCCGCGACGAACTTGCGGATGGTCTGCTTGGCCGCGCCTTCTCTCCACGAAGGCAACGAGTCGGTCGCGATTGCAGCGGGGCTTACGGCGGGGCTTGCAATCGACGCAGCTGCCGTGCTCGATGCGCCTTGTCCCGCGCAGCCGGCCAGGCAAAGGGAAACGACTGCTGCTGCGGCGCTTATCGATAAACAGGTCAGCCACCGACGTCGGGTGTGAAGCTGCATCAAATGTGTCCGTCCGGAGTAATGCGATTTAATGGGCGGGCACGTCGGCGTGCGCCACTTGCTGGCGTTTGTGCAGATCGGCCCATGTGCTTTCATCCATGACGAGGCGGAAGCCGAGGTGCGACATGCTGTTGTACGGGTCGGTGCCGCGCCGCGCGCTTGGCCGGTAACTCAGGCAATAGTCTTCGTTGCACAGAAACGATCCGCCGCGCGTCACGCGCTTGGGCGCTTCAACGGGAACGCCTGCATCGGCGGGATCCCAGGAATTCGATGGACCCACGGGGTTTTCAACAACGCTCGCACTGGTCGCCTCGCGCCTGAACTGATCCGCCCTGTACCAGTCGGCAACCCATTGCCAGGCGTTGCCGGTCATGTCCGAGAGGCCGTAGCCATTGGCCGGGAAAGTGCCCACCGGACTCGTTCCCACAGCGCCGCCGGCCTTGGGATTGACCACGGGAAACGACTGCGGCTGCTGTCCTTGCCACACGTTGGCCATTTGCTTGCCGCCCGGCGCGAACTGATTGCCCCACGCGTAGGTGGCCTGCTCGAGACCGCCGCGCGCCGCGAACTCCCATTCCGCTTCGGTAGGCAGACGTTTGCCGGCCCACGTTGCGTAGGCCTGGGCGTCTTCGTACGAGACCTGCACGACCGGATGATCGTCTTTGCCCGCAATACTGCTGTCCGGTCCCGTTGGATGACGCCAGTCCGCGCCGGGCACATAGCGCCACCAGCGCGAATAATCTTCCAGCGGGACGGGCTGGCCTGTGCCGACGAACACCATCGCACCCGCCACCAATGCGCTGTCAGGCGGACGCGGCGTGCCCGGCGGAAGCTGGACTCTCAACGATTCCCAGTCGGGCTTCTTTTCTGCTGTCGTGACGTAGCCGGTCGCTTTCACGAACGCTGCGAACTGCGCGTTGGTCACGTGATGACGATCCATCCAGAAGCCATGCACGCGTACTTTGTGCGCCGGCCGTTCATTCGCCTGCGCCTGCTTCGAGTCACTTCCCATCTCGAACTGGCCGCCCGGGACCCACGCCATTTCCATCGGGCCGCGCGATCCATCGCCGAAAACGATTTGCGGATGGGGTGTCTCATGCGACTTCACGGCCAGGCTGACGGCTGCGCCCACGACTGCCGGCGCGAGGACCAGCAACACGCCCCAAAGAATCAACTTACGGTACGACTTCGTTAAGCGAGCCGATCCTTGAACACCGCTTTCAACAGTTGATCCTGATTTCGCCGATACCGGTTTGCGTACGCTCATGATGTGTCCCCTCACGCGGTTCCGGCGTGTCGCGCCGATCGACGCACGACTTCCGTCGAATTTCGAAGAGTTGCATAGACGAAATTACAGTTTCGCATCGCGACCGATTAACTTAGTATTTCTAACAGTCAGAATTTCTGCGCATGAAATTCAGACGATATTCGTGACAGCAATTCCCGCGACCAGATATCTTTCAAACAGAAAATTGGAATGGACGAAATGAGCGCGAGCTTCGCCAGACACACGTTTGAAGGGCCGCTTCGAGCGATGCCAATTCCATCTTCAAAGTACTGATGTCACCGTCACCTGTAGCCACCAATCTCATATTTGCCGGAAGCAGGCAACAACTTTTCCATGGCATTTGGCGGATTTTTTAGCGGCCGCTGAATCTTTGACGAACAAGCTCGCGTGCATTAACTTCCGTGAAGACAAGCGGTATTCGGCCCGGCTTCCGGGAGTGAAACGGTCAGGGGATTCAGAGCCATGCGTGAAACGATCCTGCGCTTCGAAGCGAGTGTTTGCGAGGCGATAGTCGGTCAGGAAGCCGTCGTCCGCCAGGTCCTGATCGCGCTCCTGGCCGACGGTCATGTCCTGCTCGAAAGCCTGCCCGGTCTCGCGAAAACGCGCACGGTAAAAGCTATCGCAACGCGCCTCGCCGCGAGCATGAGCCGCATCCAGTTCACGCCTGATTTGCTGCCATCCGACATCACCGGCGCGGAGACTTTGCTGCAATCCGGCACCGAACGAACGTTGCGGTTTCAGCCCGGCCCCTTGTTCGGCAACCTGATTCTCGCCGATGAAATCAATCGTGCGCCCGCCAAGGTTCAGTCCGCGTTGCTCGAAGCCATGGAGGAGCGGCAGATATCCGTCGCGGGAAAAACGCACGTCATGCCCGAGTTGTTTCTCGTGATGGCAACGCAAAATCCGATCGAACAAGAGGGAACGTATCCGCTGCCCGAAGCGCAGATGGACCGGTTTTTGTTCAAGGTGCTGATCACGTATCCACTGCCGGAAAGCGAGCGCGAGATGTTGCGTTTGCTCAGGCGCGAAAGCAACGATGCGCCTCAAGCCGCCGAAACGCTCGCGCAGGATGTGATCTTCGACGTGCGCCGGGCCGTGCGGCAAATCGCGGTTGCGCCGACTATCGATGAATACATCGTCTCGCTCGTGAACGCGACGCGGCATGGCGGCGAACTCGATCCGGATCTCGGCAACTGGATCGAGATCGGCGCAAGTCCGCGCGGCGCGATCGGGCTCGATCGTGCGAGCCGCGTGCATGCGTGGCTTGAAGATCGTACGTATGTCACGCCCGACGACGTGCGCGCGGTCATTCATCCCGTGCTCCGTCACAGGCTGATTCTTTCCTACGATGCCAACGCCGACAACATCAGCGCGGACAGCGTGATCGATCGTCTTATCGAAAAAGTCGCCGTGCCGGCGTGAGATGCGGGAGGACCATCATGGTCGTGGCATCCGAGTCTGATATTGGCCGCGTGTATGTGGACGCGGCGCATCTCGCCAGGCTCGAGTTTCGCGCGCGTGCCTTGAGCTTCATCGCGCCCGCGCCGGTGTCGAGCATCTTGTCGGGAAGCCATGCGTCGCGTTTGCGCGGACGCGGTCTGAACTTCGAAGAAATCCGCGGCTATCTTCCTGGCGACGATATTCGTCACATTGACTGGAAGGTGTCGTTGCGTCTGGGAAAACCGCAGATTCGTGCTTATACGGAAGAGCGCGATCGCCCGCTGCTGGTTGTCGTCGATCAGCGCATGAGCATGTTTTTCGGATCGAACCGCGCGTTCAAATCGGTCGTGGCCGCGGAGGTCGCGGCGCTTGCCGTGTGGATGGGATTTGCATCGGGAGATCGCGTGGGCGGCGTGATCTTCGACGACAGCAACGTGGTTCGCATCCGGCCATTGCGCAGCCGCAACCGCATCAAGGTGCTGTTCGGCGCCATCGCGCGGATGAATCAGGCGCTGCATGCCGAGAGCGCTGCAAGAACAAACTACGATCAACTCGATGCCGCGCTTCAAGGCGTGTTGCAACTTGCGGGACATGATTATCTGATCTGCATCGTGAGCGATTTTGCGGGCGCGACCGAGCGCACGCGCAAGCTCTTGCGCCAGCTTTCCCGGCATAACGATGTCGTCGCCGCGATGGTCTTCGATCCCCTTTGGCAACGCATGCCGGAGCATCGCGCGCTGGTTGTCAGCGAAGGGCGTCTGCAAGTGGAATTGCGTATTGAACAGGAGAAAGTACGCGCGCCGCTTGCAGAGTTGTTCAAGGATCGCACCGCCGAAGTCGCCACGCTGTTGCGATCGAGCGGCGTGCCGCTGATGGCGTTATCGACGGATGAACCCGTAGCGGATCAAGTGCGCCGGCTGTTCGGCGAACGCATGCGGCCAACGCTTGCGAGCGGTGTATGAGCGACCTGCAAAACGCTTCGCTGAGTCCCGCCGATACACCGTCTGCGCTCACCGCATTGCAGGAATTGCCGCTGCCCGAACCGGTTTCTTGGGCGCCGCAAACGGTCGGGTGGCTGGCGGTTGCAGCCGTGTTGTTATTGGCGGCGCTTTGGGCTGCATGGGCCGGATGGCGCCGTCATAAGAAGGCGCTTTATCGAAAGGTCGCCTTAGCAGAACTTGGCCGGATCGAGACGGCTTTGCACGACGAAACGCAACGCACGAATGCGCTCACGGCCATCCCTGCGCTCATCAAGCGGACGTCGCTTGCGGCACATCCGAACGAGCACGTTGCCGCGCTAAGCGGTGACGAATGGCTCGCGTTTCTCAAGCGCACGAATGGTCGCTTCGATGATCGCAGCGGCGCACTTCTCACCTTGATCAGCTACGCACCCGCCGACCACATCGCGGCGCTCCCGAAGAGCGAAGTCGATACGTTGCTGCTCGCCACGCGTGACTGGATCCAGCGCCATCATGTGGAAATTTGACTTCCCGTGGTTGTTCCTGCTGCTGCCCGTACCGTTGATCGTATGGTGGCTCGCGCCGGCGTGGCGCACCACGACACCGGCCATACGCATGCCGTTTTTTCACGAGATGGCGCAAGCCGCGGGAGAAGAACCTGCACCCGGCGGCGTGCGCTTGCGACGCAACATCTTGCAGCGCCTGATGACGCCGCTTCTCTGGGCGCTGGTTGTCACGGCCGCGGCAAAACCGGTGTTCGTCGAGCCGCCTGTTACCCACGACGAACCCGCGCGCGACCTAATGCTTGCAATCGACCTGTCGCAGTCGATGAGCACGCGCGATTTCATCGACCCCGCGACGGGCGAACGCATGGACCGGCTGATGGCGGTCAAGGGCGTCGTGAAGGACTTCGTGGCGAAGCGCAAGGGGGATCGTATCGGCGTGGTCGTGTTCGGCGAGGCCGCGTATCCGCAAGCGCCGTTGACGCTCGATCACGCCAGCGTGCTGTTGCTTCTCGACCAGATGCAGATCGGGATGGCGGGTCCACGCACGGCGATTGGCGATGCAATCGGCCTGACGGTCAAGCTGATGGACGAGTCGCCGGCGCCGGAGAAAGTGCTGATCCTGCTAACCGATGGCAACGATACAAGCAGCGCCATTCCTCCTGAACGCGCGGCTGATATTGCGAAGAATCACAAGCTGATCATTCATACCATCGGGATTGGCGATCCGAGCGCGACAGGCGAAGACAAAGTCGATCTCGATGCCCTGAAGCAGATCTCGGACATCACAGGCGGCGAGTCTTTTCGCGCGCTCGGCAATCCGCAGGAACTCGCAGATGTGTACACCACGCTCGACAAGATGACACCCGAAAAAGTGAAGCGTGAGACGTATCGGCCGCAACGCGATTTTTTCTGGATACCGCTTGCACTCGGGCTTTTGATGCTCACGCTTTATCACGCGCTTGCGTTGCTGATTGCCGTGCTGCGCGCGCCGCGCCACGAACCGGTCAAAGGTGCGGCGCATGGAAATTGACCTCACCGCGTTTCATTTTCTGCGACCTTACTGGTTATGGTTGCTGGTTCCCGCCGTGCTGTTGCCGCTGGCCTGGCATCGGAGAAACAGTGTGCATGCGCGTTGGCGCGCCATCATTTCTCCGTTGCTGCTGGAACATTTGATTGTCGGCGACGCGGCGCATCGAAGGATCAAACCGGTTCATACGCTGGGCTTGTTTATAGGCGTGGCTGCCATAGCGGTTGCCGGTCCGACGTGGCAGCAAGAACGCCCGCCGTTCAATCAGGACAAGGCAACCCTAGTAATCGTCCTTGAACTCGCGCATTCGATGGACGCAACCGACGTTGCGCCGACGCGTCTTGAACGCGCAAAGCAAAAAGTGTTGGATCTCGCGAGCGCGCGTAAGGGCGCGCGCACGGGACTGGTGGTGTTTGCATCGACTGCGCATCTCGTGGTTCCGCCTACCGAAGACCCGGCCATGCTCGAGTTGTATTTGCCTGCGCTCACGCCAGCCGTCATGCCGCGCGATGGCAAGAACGCGAGCGCGGGGCTCGATATCGCGGAGCAGCTTTTGGCGAAGGATCCGGTAGCGGGAACGATCGTTTTTATCAGCGATGGTTTCGATTCCGATCACGCCGATGCGTTCGTCGCGAAGGCCAGGCAATCGCATCATCAGCTTCTGTGGCTCGCGGTCGGAACGCCGGATGGCGGCGCGATTCGAAACGCGAATGGCGCGCTTACGCTGGGCGCCGATGGTCTTCCGGTAATGGGAACGTTCGACGCCGAGGGCATCCGAAAGGTTGCGCACGATGCCGGCATTCCGTTAGCGAGCGTGCGTGCGGACGGCGATGACGTTGCGTGGGTCGAGCGGCGTGCGCAGACCTACCTGGCCGAGGTCGATGAATCCAAACGCACGCCGCGCTGGAAAGAGACCGGATATTGGCTCGTGTTGCCATTGCTCGTGCTTGGAGCGCTAGGTTTTCGACGCGGCTGGACGGTGAAATGGCTGCCGGTCGTGTTGATCGCGCTGACCTTTAGCGCAATGCCGCGCGATGCGCAAGCGGCATCGTGGAACTGGGTGGACTTGTTCGCCACGCACGATCAACAAGGCCGCTGGTATTTCGAACATGCAGATTTCAAAGCGGCGGCGCAACGCTTCGATGACCCTTTGTGGAAGGGACGCGCGTTGTATCTTGCTGGCGACTACACCGGCGCACTCGAGTCCTTCTCGAAGCTGCAAACCGCGCAGTCGTATTTCTACATTGGCAATACGCTCGCGCATCTGGACGATTATCCATCGGCTATCAAAGCTTTCGATAAAGCAGTGACGCTCAAACCCGACATGCGCGAAGCGGCGTTCAATCGCGACTTGTTGAAGAAGCTTTTAGAAAAGCCCAAGCAAGATCCGCAAAAAGATGAAGAGGACGAGGAATCCGACGACATAAAAATAGAAAAGAAAAAGGGCAAGGTCGAGCAAAGCACGCTCATTGCCGTTCCCGCAGAAGACGTGTGGATGCGCAATCTGAATACATCGCCGGCGGCATTTTTGCATCGAAGATTCGAGCAGGAATCCGATGCCGATTCAAAGAGCGCGCCATGACCTCACGATGGATCTTGCGAATGTGTCTGGTCGTGATGCTGCTGATTTCTGCGTCCGCCTTTGCACAAGACGCGCCTCAGCTCAAGGTTCGTGCGCATCTCGAACCTTCGGGGACCGTGGTCGCGGATTCCGAAGTCAAGCTGGTCGTCGATTGCCTGACCACGACGTTTTTCACCGAGGCGCCCGACTGGCCGCTGTTCAACGTGTCGGGCGCGCTCGTCGTTCTCCCCGATGAACAAGCGGAGAATCTGCACGAGACCATCGACGGAGTCGCTTGGTACGGCGTGAGCCGCGCTTACCGGATCGTGCCGCAGGCGGCCGGCGTGCTCACCATTCCCGCGTTCTCGATCTCCGTTCATCCGGGCGGCGTGACGACGCCTGCCATCTTGACCACGCGGGAATTGAAGATTGCAGCGACAGTTCCCGCCGGCGCTGAAGGCATGCGCGTGTTTTTTCCGACGCAAAAGCTGAGTGCTACGCAAACAATCACGCCGACGTTGCACGATCTGAAGGCCGGGGGATCGCTTACGCGGAGCATCACGCAGGTCGCTGCCGGAACGGAATCGATGCTGATTCCACCAGTTAATTTCGTCGAAGTCGATGGACTCAAGCGATACGCAAAACCTTCACTGACGAAGAACGTCATTCAGGATCGCGCCGGGCTGGTCGCAGGTGAACGCACGGATTCGGTGACGTATGTCATCGATCACAGTGGAAGATTCAAGCTGCCTCCGGTGACTATCGAGTGGTGGAATACAGCGACGCAAAAAAGGGAATCGATTGTTTTACCGGCGATAAGTTTCTCGGCGTCGGCCGCCAGGGAACGACCGCTTTTCGACATTCCCGCCGACGCATTATCCAAAGGCGGCGCGCATCGAATCCTTGTCATCGCTCGATGGCAAGCAATGTTGGCGGCTATGTTTTTAGTGCTGGCGCTGGTTTCGATCTGGGCTTATCCGCGGCTTGCGGCGCGTTTCAAGCGGTTAAGGCAAGCTTTGCACGATGCACGAAAACGCCATGCAGATGGTGACGGACCCGCTTGGCGCGCTTTGCGTATTGCCGCACGCAACGGACCTTTGAAGGCCACTATACCTTTGCTTTATCGATGGATGGATCGAAGTCGTGATCTCAAGCATCCCGCGATGATCGACGAATTGAAATCCTCAGCGGAGCTTCGTCTTGATGAATTGGTGAGCGCTGTCCATGCACACTATTCCGGTCAGCCTCAAGCCGAGTTGAATTCACGCGAATCAATAAAAGCACTTGGCCGTGCCGTTAAGCACACGCGCAAATCACGTAAGGCTAAATCTCCGCTGCCTCCGCTTAATAAATACTAAGCCTTGAAAAGCAAGCGGCCTTGGTAGACGACGCAATCCGAAGAGTCGAAACTAGCAATAAACCGCTCGAATCTCCTCGATGCATCCAGCGCCCAGGATGCCACGTATATAGCTCTGACGCGACGCAATTTCGCACTCGCGCCTTAAGGAGAACATCCATGAAAAAGGCAATGCTGAAAGTTGTGGTGGCGGGCGTTTCGGTCGCTTCGCTGTGTGCGTCGGCGGTTGTTTTTGCACAAGGCGGCGGCAATGGGCAGGGCGGCACGGGCGGCGGAAACGCACATAGCGCGGCCACTGCCGGCATGACGCATTGGGGCGATCCGGTATCGGGTTCGAATAGCCTCACGTCCAGCACCACACAAAATCCGCGCATGGACAAAACCACCAGCATGGACGCCATGGCGCCTAACGACACAATGGCCGGATCCAAGACAGTGCAGTAATAAAGGCATCTGATAATCACCGATCGGCATCAAAGTGGCACCGTAATCCAAGGACACAATTGCGCTTGAACTAAGCAACGCTATTCGGTTCCTACTTAAGAAGCACGGGAGACGATCAAATGCTCAAGTCAATTGTTTTAGTGGCAAGCCTGGCCATGCTAGGCGGCTGCGTAGCCGTACCGGGTTACGGCTACGGTTATGGTCAGCCTTACGATCCTGGCTACGCAGCGCCGGCTTACTATGGTTATGCGCCCGGATACAGCAGCGTTTATATCGGCGGCGGCTGGGGCGGTGGCGGCCGATACTACGATCATGGTCACGGCGGTTACTGGAATGGCCACGATCACGGCGGCGGATACGGCCACGGTGGCGGTCACGGCGGCCAATGGTCCGGTGGTGGACACGGAGGCGGCGGCGGTGGTCATGGTGGCGGCGGACATCGATAGAAACGGAAGTCAGTCTGACCAACCTTCAGATATCGAAATCGCCGCTCCTTTGTTCGCTAAGAACGCGGCTAGACCTGGTCAGGCTGCAAGCATCAAGCAGCCGACAATTCCGCAGAACTATCATTGGACGTCGGATTAATCACACCGTTTGCTTTTGCAACCGATGATTTCCGCGACACCCTCTTTGTCATTGCACGCTTGCCTTTAGCGCTTTTAACGCTGGCATGAACGATCTTCAACGCAGAGCTTTTGCGCGACGCATCCATGGTCGTGCCACTCTCGGCGCTGCCATCGATCAAGAATTTCGAGCGATCCTTGACGTCTTTGATCCACATTGGCGGGCGGGCCCATCCGCTCCACGTAGCGCCCGTTTTCGGATCACGATACTTCGCAGGCAGCTTTCCGTTGCTGACAGTTTTCTTTTTGCCGGATTGTCCAGCCTTCGGTTTTGCCGATGAACCCACGGGACGTCCCCGCCGTTTAACCGGCGTCGCGTTATGCGCTTTCAAGTCGGCAGTCGTAAGACCGTGCGTTTCCATCAGCTTGCGAATTTGATTGAGAATCGATTGATTGCGCTTTGCGATCAGCGTTTCTTCCTGTGCCTGAAGCTTCTTTAGCTTGGCCTGAATTTGTTCGAGTGTCGGCATTTTGGGTTCCTTAACAAGTAATTTTCCGCACTATGCCACGCACCAGGTCATTGCGGAAGTAACCCAAACTGTCTTGATAATAAATGCCGTTTTATCCGCTTATTTGTTTCAATTATTTGCAGATACACGATGCTTCACATACGCGGATCGATCGCCCGCGCGTTGCTGAAACGAATACTATTTTTTGAATTCAACGATGGCGACACAGCAGCGATCCTCTCTCAGAGAGATCGCTGCTAATTGCTAATTGCTCAATGCCGATGTGCTGGCGGCCGATGATGCGGCGGCGGCCGATGATGGTGATGTCGTGGCGGCGGCACGGGCCGGCAACGCCGCACGTAATGTCCGTGAACCCAAACGCGGCGGCATTCCTGGCGAGGCCGCGCGCTTGCTTCGGTTGGCACAATCGCACTTGCAGCCGCGATTAACAAAACTGCAGCTAAAACCCTACGCATGAATTCTCCATAAAGCGCACCGAACTTATCGCCGATAAACATTCCGGCTTGAATGTTGTTGTTTATTTCTTGGGCGCTTTCGCCGCGACTTTGGCAGTCTTGGACGCCGCTTTCGGTGCCGCTGGATCAGAAGGTTTTGCGTCAGAAGCGGGCTTGGCTTTCGCCGCGCTTTTCTTTGCGGGTTTAGCCGCCAATTCAGCTACTGCTTTCGGTTTCTTTTCGGCGGCGTCCGAATCCGAAGCCTTGGACTTGGCCGCTTTCCTGGCCACCGGTTTGCTTGCTGCCTTCTTAGGCTTAGCCTTTGAAACCTCGGCCTCAGCCGTGTCAGCCGCCGTTGCCTTCGATTTGGATCGCGTCGTCTTTTTGGCTGGCTTGTCGCTTGAACCTTCTGCCGACGTCTCGCGTTCCAGGAGCTCGCGCGCTTTTTGCCAATATTCGTCCGAGCGTCCGTGCGGACGGCCATCTGCTTCCCACAGATGATATGCGTGCAGACGAAGCCGTTCTTCCAGGGATTTGTTTTCCATTCAATTAACCGTGACGGATTATTCGTGCGTTTATGTTACAGGAGCGGCATTTCGCTTGCGTGATGTTTCGCTTGAGCAAAGGCCATTCCATGCAAGGACATTTTTTCTGGGTCGTCGCAAATGGCCGCTTATTTAATGTCAGAGTTACCGCGTGGCGTCGATCAAATCGATACACAACGCCCGCAAACCCGAACAGCCGTAGAATCCGACAAAACCGAGGGGTCCGGAGACGCAGATGGAGCATGCCTATTTCAAGTTGCTGCATGTCCTTGCAGGCCATCCGGGCTGGGCGCTGACCGTTGTCGTCCTCGCATCGTTTTTCGAATCGATAGCGTTCATTGGAACCTTCATTCCCGGCAGCACCGCGATGTTCGTGGCCGGCGCGCTGGTCGGCACGGGCGTGCTCAACCTGGGCTGGGTCTTCGCGTGCGCCATCGCGGGTGCGGTTGCGGGAGACGCCGCCAGCTACTGGTTCGGATGCCGCTACAAGGACAGCATCGCGCAGTTGCGGCCGTTTCGAACGCATCCGGGCATGCTCGCGGCCGGCCAGCGCTACTTCGAAAAACACGGCGCAAAAAGCGTGATCTTCGCGAGGTTCATCGCGCCATTGCGAGCGGTCGTGCCCGTGGTCGCGGGCATGCTCGGCATGCCGTCAACGCGCTTTCTCGCAATCAACATTCTCTCGGCGCTGATCTGGGCGCCTTTGCATATTCTGCCGGGCGTTGTTTTTGGGGCATCGGTGGAACTCGCCGGCGCCGTGTCGTTCCGGCTCGTCGTCCTGCTCGCGATCGCGGTCGCGGTGACGTGGCTCACGTTCAAGCTCACCACGCTGCTCGTGTCTCACGCGCGCGCCTGGACGGACGCGTCGCGGCGCAACGTGCTGGCCTGGGCGCGTCGCCATGACCGTGGTTTCGCGGGACGCGTGGTCCTCGGCGTGCTGGATCCGAAGCATCAGGCGGCAGCGCTCATCGCTGTGATCTCGGTGTTGCTGCTGGTATCGGCGAGCGTGTTTTTTTCCACCTTGCACGATGTATCGCACGGCGATCCGCTGGTCCAGGTCGATGTATCCGTGTACCGGTTCTTGCAGGCGTTCCGGTCGTCATGGGGCGACGCCGTGCTTGCCGTGTTCGCGACGCTGGGAAGCGTCCCCACGCTCGGCGCACTGACCGTTCTCGTGGTCGTCTGGATGGCGATCGAAAACCGATGGCGCACCGTGGCGTACTGGCTGAGCGCCGTCGCGTTTTCGCAGTTGCTGATCCTCGCCATCCAGATTACGACCGCGCGTCCGCTGCCAGGCGGATTCGCGTCCGGGCTGCGCGCGTTTCCGAGCAATCACGTGGCGGCGAGCGTGGTCATCTATGGATTCCTCTCGTTCCTGATCGCGCGTCGCGTGGGAATGGTGGCGCGAATCCTGACCGCGATGACCACGCTCGCCATCCTGTTTTCGGTTGCGTTCGCCGGCGTGTATTTCGGCCACTTCACGTTCTCCGATGCCGTAGGCGGCGCCGCGCTGGCCGCAACGTGGGTCTTCCTGATCGCGCTGACCGCTGTCTGGCGATATCCCGCGAAACCTCCGGCGCGCCCGGCAATGCCTGTTGTCGTCCTGGCGCTGGTTGGCGTGAGCGTCGTGCTGCAATCCGGTGCAAGCATTCAGGCGACGGCGCACGAGTCCGGTCCCGCGCCAACGAAGGTCACGGCAATGCAATGGACCGATACCGTGTGGCGGACCTTTTCTTGCTATCGATCCAGCATGGACGGCGACCGTCGTGAACCGATCACCATTCAGTGGAGCGCAACGGCCGCGCAGATCAGCGCGCAGTTGAAGGGTCGTGGCTGGACGGAGGGCACGCATTTATCGGCGCGCAGCGTGTTGTCGCTGGTGTCGCCAAACGCAACGGCAACCGAGTTGCCCGTGCTGCCGCGATTGAACAACGGCGAACCGTCGGCGCTGGTTTTCACGCGGGCGCATATGAGCGCCGACGAGCGCGATGTCCTGCGGTTCTGGCCGACGAACTTCGTGGTCGAGCATCGCGCGGGACAGGCGCCTACGCCGATCTGGCTCGGTGCGCTGGTTCACGAGCGGCTCGTGCGTCCAACGTGGCCGTTCAATGTGTTGCGGCCGGACAAGAGCGTTGCATCGATGATCTCGACGCACGGCGACGGATCACCGTGGCAAGACCTCGAAGTTGCGAGAAGCGCCGGTTGCGGAGGCATTCCGGTGACGCTGGTTGCATCGGATGGACGTTGAACGCGCTCTTGACGGGCGTGCCGTGTAATTGAGGTTTCGGAGGCGGGCACTTGATCCAGATTCCACCGTCGGCAATAAGCACCTGGGGCAGTGCGGTCGTCTTCGTCAATGTGCTTGTGACGCGGCTCGGCGTGCCGTTGCCGATCATCCCCGTCCTGCTGTTCGCGGGCTCGGCGATCGCGGCCGGTCTTCTCGTGTTCTCGCATGTGCTGCTCGCAGCCGTGGTGGCAGCGCTGATTGGCGACTTCGCGTGGTTTTCGGCGGGACGAATTTATGGCGTGCGTCTCACGGACTTTTTCTCGCGCCGCTCGCTTTCCGCCGATGCCAGCATCCGCACCACGCGCAACCTGTTCGAACGCTTCGGCATCGGTATTGTGGCGGTGGCGAAGTTCGTTCCGGGCCTCGCGCTCATCACGCCGCCGTTGATGGGAACCACGATGATTTCGCCTGCCAAGTTCGTTGCGTGGGACGCGGCCGGTACGCTCGTGTGGGCGTCGTTCTGGTTGCTGGGCGGTGCGCTTTTCGAGCAACAACTGGCCATGCTGCTGACGATCGTGCGGCCATACGGGGCGTCCATTCTCGACGTGCTTGCCGCAGCCGCTCTGGTCTACCTGATCTATCGATACGTATTGCGCTTGCGTATCAGGCGATGGCTGCGCCGCCGGGTCGTCACGGCACGAAAGCTCAACATCATGATGAGATCGGGCTCGCCGCCATTGATTATCGATGCACGCAAGCAGGCCGATCGCAACGCGCAGAGCGTCCGGATTCCGGGCGCGAGATTGCTGGATCCTGACTCGCCGGGAAGCGTTGATACGTCGCTTCGGTCGAGCGTGATTGTTGTCTATTGTTCCCGTTCCAACGATGCCACCGCGCGAAGAGTCTGCCGCCGGCTGCGCGCGAAAGGCTTCGTGAATGTCCGGGCGCTGTATGGCGGCCTCGACGAATGGATTAAACGCGGTTATGCCGTCGAACCGTTGCCGCCTGATTTCGAAGCGATGGATTTGCTGATGGCGCGGTCTTGATCGAGCGACTACCACCCTCTCTATCCATACCTATGCGGGGATGCGCCGGGAGTTCGACCGTGGCTAAATAAGCTCAACGATGCACGGGGACAAACTGACATCAGCTCGGTCAGCGTCGGAGTATCGGGGAGTAGTAAGTCCGAGGGGAGAGGTGGCGTGTGCCGGCGGTTGGACGTGGCGAGACGTCCGGTCGTCGGCGGCGCTGCACGCGTATTCAGTTCCGTCACGGCGCTTCCCCACCAAGCCATGTAAAAAAATCAACTACCGCTTGCGCCCGGTTCCCAGTACACGTTCAAGCCCATCAATTCGGTCAGCGTCTGCGCTGCGGCTTTCATCCGTTCGCCGACTTCGTTCATGGCGGGCACGGGCGCATTGTCGATGCGTTCTATGAACGGCGTCGTCAGCGTGGCGATTGCGTGGCCGGTGCGTCCATACACCGGGTAAGCAAGATTCTTCACACCCCTGACTTGCCGGCTCGGCATGCGCGCATGTCCACGTTCGCGGATCCGCGCAAGGTCGGCGGCGAGCTGCTTTGCATCGACGGGAAGTTCGCCATCTACCGGAACGTGAAGCTTCAGCATGCGCTTGCGTTCGAGTTCCTCCTGGAACGCCATCAGGACCTGGCCGGACGCGGTATCGGTCATGCCGATCAACGTACCCACTTTCAACGAAAATCCGAAACGCTCCGGGCTTTCCACGCCCGCGACAATCAGCACGCGGCCATCCTGATACACGCATAGATGGAACGACTGCCGCACGTCGTTGGCGAGTTGCGTCATTAACGGCAGCGCGGTCGTCACGAGCGATCGAACCGGTTGATGTTTGTGCGCAAGCTGGAACAGCAACAGCGACAACACGTATCGATCGCCCGTTGCCAGAAGATATCCGCGCGTTTCCAGCGTCACGACCATGCGAAAAATTTCCGCTGTCGTGCGTCCGAGCGTCTTGCCGAGATCAGCCAGCGACAAACCCTCCGGATGACCCGCCAGCAACTCGATGATGTCCAGCCCCTTCTCGAGCGCCGGCGCCGAATATCGCGTGTTATCCAAAATTCCTCCCGTGTTTTTGCGTACTTGCGTGGCGTGATTGTAGACCTCCCAAAGCGCCATCTCCGGCCGGAAAAGCGTGCATTCGATCCCCGGGAAAACACCAACATAAATTCATCTATGAAAGACCGTTTTATCTTTAAAATGATTTGCATCAGTGGAAAGTGGTCCGCGAGAACGCAGGATTTGCCTGCGCCGCTCGTCAAAACGAGGTGAAGCCGATGGCTGAAGTGGCATTCAAGCAGGTGCAGAAATCGTTCGGCGCCGTGCAGGTGTTGAAGCAGATCGACCTGACGGTAAAGGACGGCGAGTTCCTCGTGCTCGTGGGGCCGAGCGGCTGCGGCAAGTCGACATTGCTACGCGCGCTCGCCGGACTGGAAGGCGTGACGCAAGGCCGGATTTTGATCGATGGCCGCGTGGTCAACGACCTGCCGCCGAAGGATCGGGACATTGCAATGGTGTTCCAGAACTACGCGCTTTATCCGCATATGAGCGTGCTCGAGAACCTCACGTTCGCGCTGAAGTTGCGCGATCTGAAGCCGGACGAAATCGCGGCGCGCGCCAATCAGGCGGCGACCATTCTCGGGCTTCAGGATTTGCTTGGACGTTATCCGCGGCATTTGTCGGGCGGTCAGCGGCAACGCGTGGCAATGGGCCGCGCGATCGTGCGCGACCCGAAGGTGTTTCTCTTCGATGAACCCTTGTCCAATCTCGACGCCAAGCTGCGCGTGCAGATGCGCGCCGAGATCAAGGCGCTGCATCAACGGCTTCGCGCAACCACGGTGTACGTGACGCACGACCAGATTGAAGCCATGACCATGGCGGATCGAATTGTCGTGCTCAACGGCGGCGTGATCGAGCAGATCGGCGCGCCGCTCGAACTCTACGACGACCCGGACAACCTGTTCGTAGCGAGTTTTATTGGCTCGCCTTCAATGAATTTCTTTAAAGGCAAATACGAATTGCAAACCGGCGGCGCGCGTGTGCGTATCGGCGATTTCGCTTTGCAAGTGCCCGTGGTCAACGCTCGCGAAGGACAGGATGTCACGGTCGGCGTGCGCCCCGAACATCTTCTTGTTGCAGACCACGGCGGCCTTCCGTTCAACGTTGACGTCGTGGAACCGACGGGTGCATCGACTGAATTATTCGGCTCGGTCGCGGGCCAACGTTGCTGCGTGATCGTGAACGGACGCTTGCCGCTTCAGCCCGCACAAAACGTCCGGCTCGCCGCGGAACTGGACAACACCCTGATCTTCGATACCGACACCAGCCGCAGGCTGCGTTGAGATCCAAGCGAAGACATATAACAAAGGAGATGCATCATGCGCCACGATTCGATAAAAACCGCAGTGAAGGTCGCGGTATCCATGCTCGCGCTGGCGGGTTTGGTCGCGACGACCGGAGCACGCGCCGATAACGAATACAAAGGCTATACGCTGCGCGTGAAGCTGATTGGCGGCGTGCAATACGAAGCACTTTATACGCGCATTCCGCTATGGGAAAAGGAGACCGGCGCGAAGGTGGAAATCATCTCGCGCAAGAGTCACTTCGAGCTGGATCGTGAGTTGAAGCAGGACATTGCTTCGCAGCATATCGACTATTGCGTGTCGTCGAATCATACGAATTTCTCGGCGCAATATCCGATCTTCCGCGATCTCAAGGGTTTGTTCCCGGCGACGTATCTTTCGGCATTCGCGCCTGCGTTGTTGAAGCAATCCGAGGTCAAAGGTCAGCTCGTTCAGATTCCGCGATCAACGGACATAGAAGCGCTTTATTACAACAAGACCGCTTACGCCGATCCCGCGAATCGCGATGCTTACAAGAAGAAATTCGGACAGGATCTTGCGCCGCCGAAAAACTTCGCCGAGTTCACGCAACAGGCCACGTTCTTTACCAAGGCGCCGAACTTCTACGGCACGCAATTCCCCGGCAAGGACGAAGCGCTGACGGGCACGTTCTATTCGCTGCTGGTGGCAAACGGCGGCCAGTTACTCGACGCAAAAATGAAGCCGACATTCAACTCGCCGGCCGGCGTGAAGACGCTCGATTGGTTCGTGAATCTCTACAAAACAGGCGTGGTTCCGAAGGGCGTTCCGAGCTACGTCTGGGATGATCTCGGCAACAACTTCGCGTCGGGCAAGGTCGCGCTCGATCTCGACTGGCCAGGGTTTGCATCGTTTTATAACGACCCGAAAACGTCCAAGCTCGCAGGAAACGTAGGCGTGGTTCGCGCACCGCTGGGCGCGGCCAACAAGCGGCCGGGCTGGTCGGGTTCGCATAGCTTTTCGATCACCAAGGTGTGCGCACGTCCCGAAGTCGCCGCGAGCTTTATCCAGTTTTTGACGAGCAAGGATTCGCAACTCGTTGAAGCGCGGCTCGGCTCCATTCCTTCGCGCGTGGATGCACAGCAGGCCATCGTGCAGGAGTTCAAGACCAAGGACGATCACTTCATGGCGGACGCGGTCGCAACGTTCAGCCAGGCCGCGAAGGAAGATTCGTTCACGCCGCCGCGCATCGCGCAATGGAACGAAATCTCCAATGCGTTGTGGCCGGAATTGCAGAAGGCGATCATCGGCGACGAAACCTCGCAGCAAGCACTCGACAAAGCCGCGAAGAAAGTCACCGACATCATGCAGGACGCAGCCGACCAGTAACGCTCGACCAAACATCATCAGGCTTTCGATGCAATCCAACACGCCTTATTCGATCGGCGGCGAGCCCGCTCTTGCAACACCGCGCTGGCGCATTCCGCTGCCGATCAAATTGCTTTTGCCCGCGTTCCTCGCGGTGGGTCTGGTGGTCGTGCTGCCGCTGTTGTTCTCGTTCTATACGAGCTTCACGGCTTATCGTCTGACCGATCCCGACACGCTTTCGCACTGGATCGGCTGGCGCAACTACGAGCGCGCGTTTGCGAACGGAGACTTCTGGGCGGCATTCGGCCGCACCATTCTGTTCCTCACGGTCGCGCTGAATCTCGAATTGTTGCTCGGTCTCGGCGTTGCGCTGCTGCTGAATCAAGTAACGAAAGGGCAACGCGCGTTGCGCACGGTGATGATGTTTCCAATGATGTTCTCGCCCGTGCTCGTCGGCTTTCAGTTCAAGTTCATGCTCAACGACAGCACCGGCATTGTGAACAACCTGATGCAGACGTTGTTCGGCGCGAAGTCCGCATTCCCTTTTCTTGTCGATGCCAACTCCGCGCTTGCGTCGCTGATCGCGGCGGAGGTCTGGAACTCCACGCCGATCTTCGCGGTAATCCTGCTCGCAGGTTTGATGGCGTTGCCGAAGGACCCAATAGAAGCATCGAAAGTCGATGGCTGCACGTCCTGGCAAACCTTCCGCTTCGTCACGCTGCCGTACCTGATGCCGTTCATTTATATATCGATGACGATTCGTTCACTCGATGTCGGCCGCGCTTACGACATCGTGCGCATCATGACGAACGGCGGTCCGGGCGGACGCACCGAATTGCTCTGGACGATGGTCGGACGCATTGCCTACGACGATTCACGCATGGGTTATGCAAACGCGATTGCGTATGTCTCGGTGCTCGTCTCGATCCTCTTCACGCTGTACTTTTTCCGCAAGCTGAGCGGCGCGCGGAAACACATGGGGCCTGCCTGACATCATGAGCGATATGGCAATCAAGGGCGCATTCATGCGCAAGTCGGCGATGTGGTTTGGCGTGTTCATTGTCATGGCGATCATTTGCCTGCCCGGGCTTTGGGTCGTGCTCAATGCGTTCAGGTCGAACGTCGCGATCCTCTCGAATCAATCGCCGCTGGTGGGTTCGAGCTACACACTCGATAACTTCAAGAGCATGTTCGGCTACGGGCAAATGGCGTCTTTGCCCATCAGCCAGTACTTCGTCAATTCCGTGATCATCTCGTGCGTCAGCACGGTCGCCGCGCTCGCTGTAGGCGTGCTCGGCGGCTACGCCTTCGCGCGTTTCGACTTCAAGCACAAGAAGATCATGTTCGTCACGCTGATGCTGACGCGCGCCATTCCGGGCATTGCGTTGTCGTTGCCTATCTTCATGCTCTGGGCCTGGACCGGTCTGCTCGATACTCGCATTGGCGTGATCCTGGTTTATCTGGCAATGAACGTGCCGTTCACCGTCTGGCTGATCGATGGCTTTTTCCGCGAAGTGCCAATCGAATTGTCGCAAGCCGCGCAAATCGATGGATGCAACCGCTGGCAAGCGTTCTGGCGCATTGAGTTGCCGTTGGCGAAAAGCGGGATTGCATCGGCGGGAATCTTCGCGTTCCTGACAAGCTGGAACGAGTTCGCGCTCGCCACGCAATTGTGCCGAAGCCCCGATACCAAAACGCTGCCGGTCGGCCTGATGGACTTCACCGCGCAGTTTTCCGTGGACTGGGCCGGCATGTGTGCAATGGCCGTGATCATCATCATTCCGGCGATCGTGCTCACGTTCATCGTGCAGAAACACTTGATCGCGGGACTGACGCTCGGCGGCGTGAAGGGTTGAACGAATCGGTTGAATCAAGCTTTAAAGGAACAGGAAATGGCAACTATCGATACCGTCGACATCCGTCAGGTCGATCTTCAACCCAAGGTCAAACGCACGGACGCGATCCAGTCGTTTGTCGTGCAGGAAACGGTGCTCGTCACGCTTCATTGCAGCGATGGCAGCACGGGCACGGGTTACACGTACACCATCGGCACGGGCGGGTCGTCGATTGTCGCGTTGCTGAACGATCATCTCGTGCCGCGCTTGATTGGACGCAATCCAGCCGAGTACGAAGCCATCTGGCGCGACCTGTTTTTCCACACGCACGCAACGGCGGTCGGCGCGATCACGAGCCTGGCGCTCGCCGCAATCGATACCGCCTTGTGGGACCGCAACACGCGCGTGGCGAACGTGCCGCTTTGGATTGCCGCGGGCGGCGCGAAACCGCGCACGCGCACGTATTCCACCGAGGGCGGCTGGCTGCATTTATCGGCGCAAGAACTCGTCGATCAAACCATCCAGGCGCGCGATGCCGGTTTTCATGGCGCGAAGATCAAGGTCGGCCGGCCTCATCTGGCGGAAGACATGCGCCGGCTCACAGCCGTGCGGGAAGCCATGGGCGACGATTTCGAGATCATGGTCGATGCCAACCAGGGCTTCACCTTGTCCGAAGCCATTCGCCGCGCAAATGCATATGAACCGCTGCGTCTCGCGTGGCTCGAAGAACCCATGCCTGCCGAGAATATCGCGGCGCATCAGCGTCTGAACGCGGCGAGTTCAACGCCTGTTGCCGTCGGTGAATCGATGTATCACCCGGGGCAGTTCGGCGACTATCTGAAAGCCGATGCATGTTCGATCGTGCAGGCGGACGTGGCGCGCATTGGCGGGATTACGCCGTGGCTGAAGGTCGCGCATCTCGCGGAAACCATGAACGTTTCCATCTGCCCGCACTTTTTGATGGAGTTGCATGTGAGCTTGTGCGCGGCTGTTCCGAACGCAACGTGGCTGGAATATATTCCGCAACTCGACTCGTTGACGGGCAAGCAGGTTCAGATCGAGCAAGGCTACGCCGTCGCGCCGATGGAGCCGGGCATTGGTATCGACTGGGACTGGGACGCGATTCAGGGAACGCAACGCACGCACGTTCGTGTGGATGCGCGCGCGGCCGCTTGAAGATGAACGCTCATATTGCGCGCCATTGCCTGATGCTCGATCTGCGCAATGACCCCACGGTCATTGCGCAATACGATGCTTATCACGAAGCCGTCTGGCCTGAAGTGCTGGAAGCGCTGAAGGCGTCGGGGATTGTCGACATGACGATCTGGCGACGCGAAACGCGGCTCGTGATGCTTATTAAAACCGAGCCTGATTTCAGCTTCGACAAACTCGTTGCCGGTCCTGATGTACATCCGCGCGTGACGGAGTGGAACGCGTTGATGGCGAGTTTTCAGCAGCCGTTGCCGAACGCTTCGACCAAAGAATGGCAACCGGCAAAGCTCGCGTTCAACATGCAGACGCAATTGAAGAGACCGTAACGTTCAGGTGACGCGAAGGATCAACGAGAACACTGCGACCGCAAGTCCGACGCCGCCAATAAGACAACCCGCAACCACGCACAATCGCCAGAGCGTTTTCATTTTTCGCGGACCAAAAAAGAAGGCCGCTAGGCGGCCTAAGAGGGGTACTACAGGGGGTCAAGGCACTACGTTAATTTGCCAACCTTAAGTCAACATTAAGCCGCGTTCATTGGATCAACCAACTCCTTACCCAATCTTTTCCTGCAATGAAAAAACCGATGCCGGATGAACGGATAGTTCATCCGGCATCGGTTTTACCGCTTCCTACGTTTTGCGTGAGTCGCGGATGTGAGTCAGTCTGGGAATCGCGAACTGACGCAACTTCATTAAGCTTAGTTATGCGAGTACAGGTTCTGCGTGGTGTTCGCACGAATGCGGCTGCCCGATTGCGAATGCGTGTCTTGCACGCCGCCGTAGGACTTTGCATCGCTTTGAGCTTGTGCGTTTTCAGCAGCAACGGTTTGCGCGCTTTGGCCGCGCTGCGAAGCCGGTGCGCCGACCGTCGGGTTGTACGACGGTGCCGGGCCGTAGCCGCTGCTTGCAAATGCGGGAGCAGCCAAAGCTGCGGAAGTGGCGATCAACAACGTGGCGATAAGGTTCTTTTTCATGATGCGCTCCGATATTCAGTTGTAAGGGGCGCAGTGGCGGTTTGCTCTGCTCACTGCGTCGATGAAATGCAGTGTATACCCCTACTATCGGTTTATTGTGTTCGATAGGCGCAAATCAGTTTTCGGGATAGACGAATAATAAGAGGCCGTAGCTCGATAAAACTAACCGTGAAGCGTCTTGATGATTGCCGCCGTAATCCCGCTTCTTCCGTACGAAGCCCGCTCGATCATCCCGACTGTTCGCAAGATCGGCGGCTGTGCGATCGAAACCAGCCGCAGGGACGGATCCGCCCGCCATTCCGCACGATGCAGTTCCGGCAGCACGGTCACGCCTACATTCTTCCGGACGAGCGCCACGATCGTTTCGATGGAATTCAGTTCCAGATATTCCTTCACTTCCAGCCCGAGCGCCGTCAGCGCCTGATCCACGACCACGCCGGTGCGCACGCGCCGGTCGAACCGCAGGAAACCGTTCGACGCCAATATGCGATGCGCGTCGGTATCGGTAATTTCGCGGCTCACCACCAGCATCAGCGGCTCGGTATAAAGCGGCGTCCATTTCAGCGTGTCGGGCAGCGTCTGATCGGGCCGCGCGACGACCGCCGCGATATCCACTTCGCCTTGCTCGACCATCGCGGTGAGTTCGTCCGATCGCGCCGATAACAACCTCACGTCCAGCCCGGGATGCGCGGTTTTCAGCTGCGCGACGCCCAAAGACAACGCCCCGATCACCGATACCACCGCGCCAATCACGACCGGCCCGTGCATGGAATCGGCGGGCGTGGCTTCGAGTTCATCGAGTAAATCGAGAATCTGCTCGATCTTCGAGCGAATCTCATGGCCTTGGCGGCTCAGCACGACCTGCCTCGCGCTTCGGTCGAAAAGCTGGCGGCCAAGCGCCTGTTCGAGGCCGCGCATCTGCAAGCTCACGGCCGCTTGCGTGAGCGCGACTTTATCGGCGGCGGCAGCGAACGAACCTGAACGCGCGACCGCGCGAAACGTCTTCAGCATCCGGATGGTCGGCATCGGCTTACTCAAGGAAATTTTAAGTGTCGAAAAGAAAGTTTAATATTTCCTGATGCATTGCGCCGCACATAATGAGTGTGAAAGATTCATGTCTTTGCTTCACGTCCCGTCAAAGCAGCGGAGAGTTGAAATTTGTCGACGTTGAATAAGCCGCTCCAGGATCAGCCCACGAAAACTCCCGTACTCGAAGTCAGCGGTTTCTCGCTGAAATTCTCGCGCGCCGCGAATGTGCCGAACCTCGTTGAAGACGTGTCGTTCTCGGTGAACGCGGGCGAAACGCTGTGCATCGTGGGGGAATCGGGTTGCGGGAAAAGCGTGACGTCGCTGGCAATGATGGGTTTGCTGCCGAGTCCGCCGGCGAATATCGTCGCGGGAAAAGCGCTGTTCGACGGCCGCGATCTCTTCACGCTCAGCGAACGCGAACTCGCCGATATCCGCGGCAACCGCATGTCGATGATCTTCCAGGAGCCGATGACATCGCTGAATCCGGCGTTCACCATCGGGCATCAGATTGCGGAATGCGTGCAGCGGCATCGTGGTTTGAAGGGCGCGGCGGCAAGGAAGGAAGCGCTGGAAATGCTGCGCCTCGTGCGCATTCCCGCGCCGGAAAAACGCCTCGACGCCTATCCGCACGAACTCTCGGGCGGCATGCGCCAGCGCGTGATGATCGCGATGGCGCTCGCCAATCGCCCGCAATTGCTTATTGCCGATGAACCCACGACCGCGCTCGACGTCACCATCCAGGCGCAGGTTTTATTGCTCGTGCGAAACCTGCAGGCCGAAACCGGTACGGCCATGGTCCTGATCACGCACGATCTCGGCGTGGTCGCGGAAGTCGCGGATCACGTCGCCGTGATGTACGCGGGGCGGATCGTGGAATATGGCTCGGTGGATGAGATCTTCGATGACCCGCAGCATCCGTACACCATCGGTTTGATGGGCGCGATACCGTCGGTGGGAAAACGCGAAGGCGCGTTGGCGACGATTCGCGGCTCGGTGCCGTCGCCGGAACAAATGCCGAAGGGTTGCAGGTTCGCGCCGCGTTGTCCGTTCGTGGAACAGCGGTGTATCGACCAGGCGCCGCCCGACAAGATGATCGATGGTTCACATCGCGTTGCGTGCTGGGTCGCGCCGGTCGAAGCCGCTTTGACCGATAAGGCGGCCGCATGAATCCGCCGATCATCGAAGCGCAGGAACTCACCAAACACTTCGGCGGCACGCGCAGCATGTTCACGCGCGCGCCGACCGTCTATGCCGTGAACGGCGTGTCGTTCTCCGTGCAGCAAGGCGAAACGTTCGCCATTGTCGGAGAATCGGGCTGCGGAAAATCGACGCTCGGGCGCTTGTTGCTGCGTCTTATCGACAGCACCGAAGGCCGCGTGATGTATCAGGGCCGCGACATCACGCATCTCGGCACCGAACCCATGCGCCGCCTTCGCCGCGAGATGCAGATCATTTTCCAGGACCCGTTTGCATCGCTGAATCCGGGGATGACGGTGGGGCAGATCATCGGCGAGCCAATTGCGCTGCATGGACTCGCGAAAGGCGCGGCGTTACAGGAACGCGTCGCCGATCTGCTGCGCACGGTCGGCCTGCAACCGGGTTATGCCGAGCGATATCCGCACGAGTTTTCGGGCGGCCAGCGGCAGCGGATTGGCATCGCGCGTGCATTGGCGGGCGAGCCGAAGCTGATCGTGGGCGACGAGCCCGTGTCCGCGCTCGACGTTTCCGTTCAGGCGCAAGTGATCAACCTGCTTGAATCGCTGAAACAGAAACTCGGCCTTACGCTGATCATGATCGCGCACGATCTCGCCGTGATCCGCCACATGAGCGATCGCGTGGCGGTGATGTATCTCGGCGAAATCGTGGAGATGGCCGACGTCGACGATCTCTTCGATCAACCCTTGCATCCGTACACGCAAGCGCTGTTGCAGGCGATTCCGGCGAGCAGTCCGCGTCAGCGGCGCAGCAAGGCTTCGCTGACGGGCGATCTGCCGAGCCCGACATCGCCGCCTTCGGGATGCCGCTTTCATCCGCGATGCCCGCACGCAAAATCGCGTTGCGCCGATGAACAGCCGGTCAACGAAACCTTGCCGAACGGGCATCGCGTGGCGTGCCATTTCTGGCGCGAGATTCAGAACGCGGGCGGCGGCGCGCCGCTGGTTTCTATCGTGAGCCCGAAGCTGACCGAACGGCTCGCGGTGTACCGGCAACGTCAGGCGGTTGTCGACGGCGCGCTCAAAGAACATTCGAATACACGATAAAACGGGGAAATCCAGATGCGAAAAATTCTCTTGGCGGCAGTAGCGATCACGACAATCGCCGCCAGTACGAGCGCTGCGATGGCGCAAACAAATTCCACGATTCGGATTGGCTTGCAGGACGATATCGGCACGCTGGATCCGGCGCGCAGCAGTCAGGTCGTGGACCGGATCGTGTTCAGTTCGCTGTGCAATTCGCTGGTGGATATTGGCCCGGATCTGAAGATCGTGCCCATGCTTGCCACGTCGTGGAGCATGAGCGCCGATAACAAGACGCTCACGTTCAAGCTGCGTCAAGGCGTGAAATTTCACGACGACGAACCGTTCGATGCCGCCGCCGTCAAAGCCAATCTCGACCGTTCGCGCTCCATGCCGGCGAGCAATCGCAAGAGCGAACTGGCATCGATCGATCATGTGGATGTTGTCGATGCAAACACTGTCGCCATCGTCCTGAAAGCGCCGGATGCCGCGCTGCTCGCCACGCTCACCGATCGCGCCGGCATGATGCTCGCGCCGAAAACGCTCACCGACGACGCCGGCGTCTCCACGCATCCGGTCTGCTCGGGTCCGTACAAATTCGTGCAGCGCGTGCAGAACGATCGCGTCGTGCTCGAGAAATTTGCAGGCTATTGGGACGCGGGCAAATACCCGATCCAGAAGGTCATTTTCCAGCCGATTCCGGATAGCACCGTGCGTCTTGCGAACCTGCGTTCGGGTTCGCTCGACATGCTGGAACGTCTGGCGCCGTCCGACGTGGCATCGGTGAAAAGCGACAAGAATCTCGACTTCATTTCCATGAGCGGGTTGGGTTTCTACGACCTCACGTTCAATGTATCGAACGGCGCGCGCGCGCCGAAAGCGTTCAAGGACAAGCGCGTGCGCGAAGCGTTCGAACTGGCGATCGACCGCGATGCGATCAACCAGGTTATCGGCGGCGGCATTTTTGCGCCGATCAATCAGGCGATCCCGAAGAACAGTCCGTACTTCGATACCTCGTTGAAAACCACCAAACGCGATATCCCGAAAGCGAAGGCGTTGCTCAAGGCGGCGGGTTTCGAGAAGCTCGATGTTGAGCTGACGTTCGGCAACAACACGGTGTCGAACCAGATGGCGCAAATGCTGCAAGCCATGTTGTCCGAGGCCGGCATCAACCTGAAACTGCGTCCGACGGATTACGCCGCGGCGCTGAACGCGTCCACGAAAGGCGACTTCGAATTGCTGTATCTCGGCTGGTCGGGCCGTACGGACCCGGACGGCAATCTGCATCAGTTCGTGACGTGCAAGGGCAATCTGAATTACGGTCGTTATTGCAATGCCGATGTAGACAAGCTGCTCGACGATGCCCGCGTGAAGTCGACCGTTGCCGATCGCAAGACGGCCTACGATGCCGCGCAAAAGATCCTCGCCGACGAAGATCCGATCATCTATCTCTACGCGCAGCCGTGGCCGTACGCCATGTCAAAGAAAGTGCAGGGATTCACGCCTTATCCCGACGGCCTGATTCGCCTGCGCGGCGTGAGCATCAAGGGATAACGCTCATGTTGCGAATCATCGCCAACCGCGCGCTCGTCGCGATCCCGACACTGATTCTTGTCTCGATGATGATCTTCGGCCTGCAAAAAATGCTGCCCGGCGATCCGGTCCTGGCGATGGCCGGCGAAGATCAGAACCCGCAAGTCATTGCCACGTTGCGGCTGAAATATCACCTCGATGAACCCGTGCCCGTGCAATACGCGCTGTGGGTTCGCGACATTTTTCATGGTGACCTGGGCGCGTCGTTGCGCACGGATGTGCCGGTGACGAAGCTCATCGCGCAGAAGTTGCCTGTGACCCTGCAACTCGCCGTCATGGCGATGATCATTGCCGTGGGAATCGGCATTCCGCTCGGGGTTTTATCGGCGGCGAACAAAGGCAAAGCGCTCGACTACGGCGCGAATATTCTCGCGCTCACCGGCATGTCCATACCGAATTTCTGGCTCGGGATCATTTTGATCTTTGTGGTGTCCGTGAAATGGCAGTTGTTGCCATCGTCGGGATATGTGTCGCCGGCGGAGGATTTCTGGCTGAGCATCAAGACCATGCTGATGCCCGCGTTCGTGCTCGGCGCGGCGCTCGGCGCGCAATTGATGCGGCATACGCGTAGCGCAATGTTGAGCGTTTTGCGCAGCGATTACATCCGGACGGCGCGCGCGAAAGGCTTGCTAAAAGGCACGGTCGTCGTGAAGCACGGCTTTCGCAATGCGCTGATTCCGATTGTCACGGTGCTTGCCTTGCTGTTCGGCGAATTGCTCGCGGGCGCGGTTCTGACCGAACAAGTTTTCACTATTCCGGGCTTTGGCAAACTGGTTGTCGATGCGGTTTTCAATCGCGATTACGCCGTGGTTCAGGGCGTGGTGCTGGTCACGGCGGTTGGATTTATCGTGGTGAATCTGTTTGCGGATGTTCTGTACATTCTTCTCAACCCGCGCTTGAGGAGAAGCTGATGGCAACCATTGTTGAAACCGCGTTGCCGCGCAAACGCAACCGCGCGCTCGGCCGGTTCCTGCGCAATCGTGCGGCGGTGGCGGGTGCGGCGATCGTGCTGCTCGTGATTCTCGTCGCGGTGTTCGCGCCGTGGCTTTCGCCCTACGATCCCGTTCAGGCGAGTTTCATGACCGTGCGAAAAGCGCCGTCGGCGATCCACTGGTTCGGAACCGATGAACTCGGCCGCGACGTCCTCACGCGTCTGCTCTGGGGCGCGCGGGCTTCGTTGCTCGCAGGCGTTGTGTCGGTGGGAATTGCGGTTGTGATCGGCGTGCCGCTGGGATTGCTCGCGGGCTACTTCGGCCGTTTTGTCGATGGCGTCATCTCCCGTTTCACCGATGCCTTGCTCTCCATCCCGTTCCTGATCTTAGCCATTGCGCTCGCGGCGTTTCTCGGACCGAGCCTGACCAACGCGATGATCGCCATTGGCGTCTCGGCCATGCCGCGCTTCGTGCGCCTCACGCGCGGCCAGGCGATCAGCGTCAAGGCCGAGGATTATGTGGAAGGCGCGCGCGCGATCGGGCTCGGCCATTTCCGCATTATCGCGAGGTACATCCTGCCGAACGTGCTGCCGCCGATCATCGTTCAGGCGAGTCTGACGGTCGCCATGGCGATCATCGCGGAAGCCAGCTTGTCGTTCCTCGGGCTGGGGCAATTGCCGCCGGCGCCATCGTGGGGATCGATGCTGAACACCGCCAAGGACTTCGTGAGCCAGGCGCCGTGGATGTCCGTGTTTTTCCGGGCATCGCGATCTTCCTTGCGGTCCTCGGCTTCAATCTTCTCGGCGATGGATTGCGCGACGCGCTCGATCCGCGCGAGCTTTGAACAACGCCTTGCCGCATTAACTTCACTAATCAAAGAGACGAGTTTTCCATGACCCGCTTTAACTGGCAGAACCCTTATCCGACGCCGCGCTTGCCGGTGTTCGCGCGCAATATCGTTTCGACTTCGCATCCGCTTGCAGCGCAGGCCGGTTTGCGCATGTTGTGGAAAGGCGGCAATGCGGTCGATGCCGCCATCGCCGCCGCCGCCGCGATCACGCTGGTCGAACCGGTATCGTGCGGTCTTGGCGGCGACGCGTTCGCGCTCGTCTGGGACGGCAAGAAACTGCACGGGCTGAATGCGTCGGGCGTGTCGCCGGCCGCGTGGAACGTGGATTACTTCAAGAACAAATACGGCGAGCAGAACGGCATTGCCAACAACCCGAAGCGCGGCTGGGACGCGGCAACGGTTCCTGGCGTGATCGCGGGATGGGAAGCGCTGCACGCGAAATTCGGCACGCTGCCGTTCGCCGATCTGATGGAACCGGCTATCGAAATCGCCGAGCGCGGTCATGCGGTCGCGAGCATCGTTGCTTATAAATGGGCGGCCGCCGTTCCCGAATTGAAGGACTATCCCGGTTTCGCCGAGACCTTCATGCCGCGCGGCCGCGCGCCGGAAATCAGCGAACTGATGCGTTATCCGGGTCACGCAAAAACCCTGCGCACCATCGCTGAAAAAGGTCCACGCGCGTTCTACGAAGGCGAGATCGCCGAGAAGATCGCGGCGTTTTCGAAGCAGGGCGGCGGCGCGATGACAGCCGACGATCTGCGCAATTACAAGGCGGATTGGGTCGAGCCGATATCGAAGGATTATCGCGGATATACCGTGCACGAAATTCCGCCGAACGGGCAAGGCATCGCGGCGTTGATCGCGCTCGGCATTCTCGACAAGTTCGACGTGAAGGCGCTGACCGTCGATAAAATCGAGTCGCAGCATTTGCAGATCGAAGCCATGAAGCTCGCTTTCGCCGATGTCTACCAGTACGTCGGCGATCCGCGATCCATGGACGTCACGCCCGAGCAAATGCTCGACGACGCATATCTCAGCGAGCGCGCCAAGCTCATCGATCCGAACAAGGCGAAGCACTTCGACTTCGGCATGCCGCCGGCGGGCGGGACCATTTATATGTCTGTGGCGGACGAGCGCGGCATGATGGTGAGTTTCATCCAGTCGAACTACATGGGTTTTGGTTCGGGCGTAGTCGTGCCGGATACGGGCATCGCGATGCAGAACCGTGGCTTCGGTTTTTCGATGGACCCAAAATCCGCGAACGTGGTGGAAGGCGGCAAGCGCCCGTTCCACACCATCATTCCGGCGTTCCTCACGCAGAAGGTCGACGGCACGGAAGAAGCCGTGATGAGCTTCGGCGTGATGGGCGGCGACATGCAGCCGCAAGGGCATTTGCAATCGATCGTGCGCATGCTCGATTACGGCCAGCAACCGCAAGCCGCCTGCGATGCTCCGCGCTGGAAGGTCAATCGCGATTTCACGGTGGATGTTGAAGCAACGCTCGATATGGAAACGGTGAAGGCGCTACAGGGCTACGGCCACACGATCAAATCCGTCGATGATCCTTATATGGACTTCGGTTCGGGACAGTACATCTGGAAGCTGGATCGTAACGATCCTGAACGCGGTTATGTCGCGGCGAGCGATAGCCGGAGAGATGGTCTGGCGGCTGGGTTCTAAATTAAGGCGTTTAATTTCAAGATACGCCCGGTTACTTTTATCGCATTCCGGTAGCACCTGTATCTGAACGCCGCTCCTACACTTGGTTGCGTAAACAAGAGCACGACAAGTGCGCGGAGAGACTAGATGAACAAGAAGATACTGGGTGCGGTACTGGGGCTGGGCGTTTTGATGGCATCGGCGGCAGCTTCCGCGCATGTCAACGTGGATGTGGGGATCGGCGTGCCGGGCTACTACGCGCCGCAAGCGCCGGTGTATGTGGCGCCGCCTCCGCCAGTTGTGGTGGGGTATGGCGGTTACGGCGGTTACGGCGGTTATCGTGACGATGGCTGGCGTGAACGCGAATGGCGTCGCCGTGAATGGCGGCATCATGAATGGCGCGAGCATCACTGGCGCGAACGCCATGGTTATGGGTATTGATCTTGTTCTCGATGTATGAAAGGCCGCTCTTCGACGAGCGGCCTTTTTTTATCGTCGGCCTACAAAGCCGGCGTCAACGCATATCGCCGGCAATGTTCCAGATAACCCGCCTCGTGGCTGCTCACCAGCGCAACGATACTGTTCCAGAGCCACGAAGGCGCATCGAGCGACTTGCTGCGCGCCCGCCGCAGCTCCGTCAGCCACGCGCGCCGGCCCGCTTTGTCCATCTGCCGCGCATGCGCTTTGCCGACGACCATCGCGAGGAAACGCGCTGCCTTCATGGCTTCCTCCTGCGTCAGCTGCTCGACCGTCAGCTTCATGTCTTGCGGCAACAATTCGCGAATCACGACCGAACGATCAATCAAGCGCGCCGAGCGCATGCGTTCACCGAGCGCCGGCGTCAAATGCCGCGCGCCTTCCACGATGCGTTCGCCGTTGTCGCGCGGCATGTCCTGCCCACGATAACGCGGCGCAGCGGCTTTCAGACCTTCCTTGATATCGATAAGGCAAAGATCGTCGCCTTCCACCGCGCCGCCATCCACGTCCAGCAACACCGCATATCGCAAGCGCCCGAGCGAACTGCAGCCTTTGACCCAGTAAGCAGCGTCGATGACCGAAACCTTTTCCTCGTCGGCGTCCTTGCGCAGGGCCATCGCAATGTCCGCGATCTCGCGCCGCTCGAATAGCGCCTTGATCTCGAAGCGCTCTTGTTTATCGAGCGGCCAGAAACGCTTGCCCAGCGGAATGCACGGTTCTATATCGTCGATCCGTTCCACCGCCAGATGCTTCCACGTGCGCTGGACGGCTTCTTTCATCATCACGCGCACCGCTTCGGGTTTCGTGTTCTTGATCGGCCGATCCTTGGTGGTGGCATCGAAGGCGTGTTCGTAGCCTTCCGCAAGCGCTTCGATCATGCGCGCCGTGGTGACGCCGGGCAGGTCGGAACCGCGCGCAGCCGTCGCCAGCGATAACCCCAGCCGCACGATGTCGTGCGCCGGGTTGCCGATCACGGTTTGATCGAGATCGCGAATCTGGATCTCGACGTCGCCGTCCGTATTGGCGACGGGTCCGAGATTGCCGGTGTGGCAATCGCCGCAAATCCAGATGGCCGGGCCTTCGGGAAGCTTGTGACCGTCGAGGCCGTCGAGCCATTCATAGAATTTGCTCGTGTTGCCGCGCACGTAGGCGTGCGCGGATTCGGCCATCTTCATGTTGCGGCGTGCATTGAGCAGCGCCTGACGATCATCGGTGCCGGGAAGGGCAGGGGAGTTTTTCTTGGGCATGGGGATCGTCCTGTGAGTGCTCGCTTCAAGCAAGCCGCATGCCGTTGATTTGTAATGATTTTGTAGGGTCCGGATCAGCTCAGATCTTCGAGATCCGTGCCGGCTTCCCGCTCCTCGGGCGGCTTTTTGATCCATTGTCGATGCAGCGCCTTTTCCACTCTTCGCCCGATCACCAGCAAGGCGATCAACATCGCCGTTGCGATCACGGCGACGCTCCATACGCCCAAGCCGCAAATGATGCCCACGGCAGCCGTCACCCAGATCGATGCCGCCGTGGTCAACCCGCGAATCCGGTGTTGCCCCGGCGTCTGCACGATCACGCCCGCGCCCAGAAAGCCGATTCCCGTCACGATGCCCTGAATCGCCCGCGAGACATCGGTGCTCAGGGTCGCGCTGTGCGTGGCGAAGCCCATCGCGGCCATGGTCGTCAGGCACGCGCCGAGCGAGACCAGCCCGAGCGTCTTCATGCCCGTGGGTTTGCCGTGCAAATCGCGGTCCACGCCGATGATGCAGCCAATCGCGAGCGCCCAGAACATGCGGATCACGACATCGATTAAAACGGGAAGCGGGAGCATTGCGGACCTTCAAATAATTGAGTACGGCTGCATTGTGACGCGAGTTGCGAGCCATCGGATTTTTGATCCGTTACGGTAACGCACCGTGCTTTTCCAAGGAGACACAATGACGCTGCCTACTTTCACGATGGTCGATGCCGCGCCCACGCCGGTCGCGCCTTTTTCCCACGCGGCCGAAGCCGATGGCTGGGTATTCCTCACCGGACAGATGCCGACCGATCCCGCCGATGATTCAAAGCCGCTGCCCGAAGGCGTGGAAGCGCAGACGCGCCGGGTGATGGACAACCTGATCCTGGTGCTGGAGGGCGTGGGTTTATCGCTGGATAACGTGGTCAGCGTGCGGATTTTCCTGACCGAGTTCAAACGCGATTACCCCGCCATGAACGTCGTCTACAAAAGCTACTTCGAGCCGAAACCGTTGCCGGCGCGAACGTGTATTGGCGTGACCGGGTTGGCGCGCGATGCGCTTGTGGAGATTGATTTCGTGGCGAAGCGCTGAATCATCGACGCGGTTTCGCCGCCGCGTCCACGTAGCGAAAGGTGAGATTGATGCGTTCGCCGCGCGCCTCGGGTTCTTTCGGCACACGATGCGCCCAGTCCAGTTGCGTGCGCCCGCGCATGATCAGCAAGCTGCCGTGCTTGAGTTGCAGCGTATGGATCTGGCGGCTTTTCGTGTGGCGGAACTCGAAGGTTCGCGTGGTGCCGAGACTCACCGATGCGATCACCGGCGCAAGCCCGAGTTCGCGTTCTTTGTCGGCGTGCCAGCCCATGCTGTCCTGGCCCGTCCGATACCGGTTGATCAGCACGCTGTTGAACGTGGTTTTTGCGGCGCTTTCGGCTTTCGTTTTCAACGATAAAACCGCTGGCGTCCACGCCTTCGGCACGTTGCGAATGCCCGAGTAGACATAGACCGCGCCGGGATCGCCCTGCCACGCGGTCAGGCGCGGAAACGGCACTTTTCCGCCGGGCGTGTTCATGATGTCCTGCTGCCACGCAATTTCATCGATCAACGTGGCCATGGTGTCCGACGCCGTCGCCGCGTCCAGCCAGTCAGGCAGCCAGTCGATGTCCGGCTTGGGGATGTCGTCGAAAAGGTCGAACATGGAAGTGGTTTCGGCTTTGGAATACGGGTCTTTTCGATAACTTAGCAGATTACGCAATTGCGGTTTGAACCTGCTCTGCAACCTGTGGCAGCTGCTTTCTTAATCGCTCCGAAGACGCAACGCAACCGACTTCAATACCAGCGATCGGGAACGCGTTATTTCGTCGTTGAAAGGATGTAGCTACAAATCTTGACAATTGCTCTCTGGATAAATACGTTAGATATCCTTGATACTCGGTAAGAGTTTAGAAGAGTTATTAACTCGATCTGCACCCATGCTTTTTCATCCACACACAAGACGACGCAAATTCAGATGAAAACAAGAATTCTTGTTGCAGCATTCATGCTGCTCACCCCTATTCTCGCCAACGCTGCATGCGAGGAATTTTTGAATACCTGGACGCAGAAACTCCACCCCAATCGCGCATTAGCTAGCGAATACGCCACCTGCAAACTATGGCCGGCGAATCCTGCGCTAACACTTGCTGCATTGCCTTTGCCAGCCAAGGGTTCGGATCCCGACACAGGCACTTACGATCTCGAAGTCCTGGTCGCAGACAGCGATTCCGGTTCGATCATTGCGCATTCCTATCAACCGTCCGCGATTACCTATGATGCGATGCGCTTGTCCGGAATCTCGCTGGACACTGCGCGCTATCAGTTGATGCCCGAGAACCGGGCCTTTGGTGTCCGTATCAGCCATTCCGGATCGTCGCGTGTCAACCCATACAACACAACATCGCTGAGCTTATACGTTATTGACGGGCAGAGGCTCAGGCCTGTGCTTGACCGCCTGACAGTCGAAAGAAGCGGGGGAGAATGGGACGGCCGGTGCTCGGGCGAATTCAACAGCACGAGCCGCGCGATTGACGTCGGCCCTGCAGGCGCGGACGGCTACGCGGCACTCAAAATTCTTGAAAAGTCGAAGGAAAGCACAAATGTTTTGAAGAACGGAAACTGCTCAAGTAAAGACTCACCCGGTCGCCGAACGAGCGTCGTGCTTCAGCACCGTGACGGACGGTACGTCGTCCCAAAAAGTATGCAGTCCGATTAAATAAGATAGCCGTGTTTCGGCCTTGGCCTTAAACGAAGAATTAATTAACTTAAAACGGTTAGCATTTTGCTCCGCAGAATTTCCGCTTTGCTAGGACGTGTGGGGCAAGACCTGTCTGAATACAATCTGAAATAAAGCCAAGCGAGATTTATATATCGAGAGATGCGAAAGCTCTTTGGCACATCGTTCATTTGCTTAACGCGTGTGGCACCGCTGATTCCGACTTGCGGTATCAGGACGTGGCCAGTTTCTTCCTTGACGACCCGTCATCATCGGTCCGCCCAAGGAAGTCGGCGACAGGTTGCTGCCGCGTTTTCAGAATGCTGAAGCTTTGCGGTCCGTACAAGACCGTCACTACAGTCTGGTTGGCTGTCCATACTCCACCCGTTATCAAAATTCGAATGATTGGATTATGGAAACGGTTGCGGCGGTGGAAGCGAAGAATGCTCGGATCGATACGCGAGAACGGGCGCAGGCGTAGTTAAAGCTCGCTGGATACAAGCCATGGGAAATAAAAATTCGCGCGTTAAAATGGCTTGTTGGACGCATGTTCGAGGCGAACGTTGCCTTCGACGATCACCCCTACGAATTGCGTTGTTCCGACCGGATTCAGACGGGAACGGTCGAGTCGATTATTCGATTCCTGTCCCGGCGTGACGAGGGTTGGAAGCTTTTCCAAACACCCTCGCCAGATCGGTAACCTCAGTGATTGCGGAGCGTTAGAACTGGCTCGGCGATCACTGACGGGGTAACAGCAAATCGGTCGAAAAACTTGTGCAGCTAGCTGCGAAGGATGTGGAAACATCCCTGCAACCACCGCCGTCATCTCAATGCGCAAGCTTCGTCACCGTCACGCGTTTCTTCAGCACCCTTGCCTGCAGCACGATCACGAGCAGCAGGAACACGCCGCGAATCACCGACTGCCAGTACGCCGACAAGCTGATAAAACCCAATCCGTTCTCGAAGTTCAGCAAGTTGAACACGAGCCCGAGCAAGGCCACGCCGGCGATGGTCATCGCAATCGATCCCTGTCCGCCGGTCAGCAAGGTTCCGCCCAGCACCACCGCGGATATCGCGAACAATTCCCAGCCGATGCCTTCGTTCGGCTGTCCCGCACCGAATTGCGCGGCCAGGATTGCGCCGGCCAATCCCGCGAGCAATCCACTCAGCGCATAGACCGCAACCAGCGTCCGGTCGACGTTCAAACCCATCAGACGTGACGCTTCCTCGCTGCCGCCAATCGCCAATGCGTGGCGTCCGAAGCGCGTGCTTCGCAGCGCGAGCCAACCTAAAACCGCGGCCACGGCGGCCACAATCCCCGGAATCGGCAAGCCGAACAAATCGCCCTGGCCGAAGTTGGCGAAACTGGAATCGGCGGCCGCAGCAATCGATACCGCGTCGTTATGCCCGAGCAACAGCGCCATGCCGTGCGCGCCGAGGCTCGTCGCGAGCGTCACGATGAACGGCAAGATCCGCATATGCGTGATCACGAGGCCATTCAACACGCCGACCGCGAGCCCAGCGCCCGCGCCGGCCAGCACGGCAGCCACGCCGCCATGCGAACTCGCCAGCGCCGCAACCACGCTCGCCAGCGCAGCCACCGCGCCCACCGACAAGTCGATACCGCCCGTGATGATCACAAAAGCCATGCCCACGGATATCAGCGCGAACATGGAGTTGTATCGCCAGAAGGAGGTGATGTTGTAGGCGGATGCGAAGTGGTCGTATCGCGTCACGCCGAAGACCAGAAGCGCCGCGAGTGCCAGCAGAATGGGAAGGTTCTTTTTCATATCGATCGATGCCTCTTAGCGCTGGCGCCGCTGCACATAAACCGCCGCGATGATGATGCCCGCCTTCACGACCAGCGCGGCCGCGTCGGGGATGCCGTGGGCGAGCAGCGTGTATCGGAGCAACTGGATGATCAGCGCGCCAATCAGCGTTCCGACTATGTACGCCTTGCCGCCCGTCAGCGCCGTGCCGCCGACGGCGACCGCGGCGATGGCATCGAGTTCGGAACCGAGGCCGATCACGTTGGCATCGGACGATGAATTCACCGAGATCGAGATCAGTCCGGCAAGTCCGGCCAGCGCCGCGCACAACGTGTACGCGATCATCTTCACGCGCGTGGTGGGAATGCCGCTCAGATACGCAGCCTGTTCGTTGCCGCCGGTCACGAGCAAGTATTGACCGAACAAGGTCTTGCGCACGATCCACGCGAAGATCGCGACGAGCAAAAGCATCAGGAATACTTGCGCGGGCACGCCTGCCACGCGTCCCAAGGCGATCCACTGGAACGCGGGATTATTGAAGGCTTGCAGGCTGCCATCGGTGAAAACCTGCGCAATGCCGCGCCCCGCGATAAACAGCACCAACGTTGCGACAATCGGCTGCACGGAGAGCCTCGTCACGAGGAAACCGTTGAAGACGCCGCACAGCGCGGCGGCGAGAACGGGCAGCACGAACGCCAACGCAATGCCGAATGGCCCGGCGATATTCATGAAGATCATCGGCGCGAGCGATCCGGCGATTGCCATTGAAGCACCCACCGATAAATCGATCCCGCCCGTTGCCACGACCAGCGTCATGCCAATGCCGACAATCACGATCGTCACGACTTGCGTCAGGTTGACGTTGAAGGTTTGCAGCGACCAGAAATGCTGCGTGAAAAGCAGGTTGAACACGATCATGGCGAGCAGGACGGCAATCTCGCGCTGGATCGTGATGCGATATTTCTTCTTCGCCGCGCCCGGCACGTTTTGTCCCACGGGCGCCGCCGCTGCCGGTTGAGTTTTCTGGTTCATGGCTGACCTTCTTTGGCATCGACGGCTTCCGCCAGCGCCGATTCTTCACCTGATCCGTACGCGATCGCGTCCATGATCGACGCCTCGCTCATGCGCGCGCCGTCGAGTTCGGCGACGGTCTTGCCATCGCGGATCACGACCGCGCGATCGGCCACCGCTGTCAGTTCTTCCAGTTCCGACGCCGACAGCAACACCGCCAGCCCCGAGTCGCGCAACTCGCGGATGATCTTGGCGACATCGGCTTTCGCGCCAACGTCGATACCGCGCGTGGGTTCATCGAGCAGCAACAGGGATGGATTCGTCGCCAGCCATCGTGCGAGCAAAACCTTCTGCTGGTTGCCGCCCGATAACTCGCGAATCGGCTGGTCCGGCGAACGCAATTTGATCCCCAACGATTCAATGAACCTGTCCACGATCGCGCGTTGCTTCGCGACATCGACCACGCCATGTTTCGTCAGCGTGCGCAGGCAAACGAGCGTGAGGTTGTCGCGCACGGACAGCTCCGGCACGATGCCATCGCCTTTGCGATCCTCCGTCAAATACGCGATACCACGCGCGATCGCATCTTGCGGCGACTTGAAGTTCACCGCTTTTCCATCGATGGAAAGCGAGCCGCGCTCAGCCGAATCCGCGCCGAACATCAAGCGCATGGTTTCCGTGCGGCCCGAGCCGAGCAAACCGGCGAGGCCCACGGCTTCGCCCGCGTGGACGTCGAGCGACACGTCCGTCACCTTCGCGCCCGCGCCGATGTTCTTCGCGCTGATGGCGGTCGTGCCGCGTTTCGCGAGATTCGCCTCCTTCACGGCGCTGTCCTCCTGCACCACGGCGGCGAGCGTGCGGCCGAGCATCGTGGTGACGAGTTGCAGTTTGTCGAGCGCGGCCATGGGACTTTCGGCGACGGTTTGTCCATCGCGCATGACGGTCACGCGGTCGCACAATGCATACAACTCGTCCAGCCGGTGCGACACGAAAATCACCGCGCGGCCGTCGTCGCGCAAACGCCGCACCACGCTGAATAAAAGCTCGACTTCGCGTTCATCGAGGGAAGACGTGGATTCGTCCATGATGACCATTTTCGCTTCCGACGATACCGCCCGCGCCAACGCCACCATTTGCTGAATCGCCGTGGAAAATTCGCGCACGGGTTTGCTGACATCGATTTGCAAGCCAAACGAATCGAGCAATTCCTGCGCGCGCCGGTGAATCGTCTTCCAGTCGATCAAACCAAGACGTCGCGGCTCACGGCCGAGAAAGATGTTCTCGGCAATCGAGCGGAATGGAACGAGGTTGATCTCCTGATAAATCGTGCTGATACCGGCTTCGCGTGCCTCTTTCGGCGTGCGGAAATCGGCTTCGCGGCCATCGAAACGAATCGTGCCGCCCGTGCGCCGGTAAGCGCCCGTCAGGATCTTGATGAGCGTCGATTTCCCCGCGCCGTTCTGCCCGATCAGCGCATGCACTTCTCCCGCGCGCACCGAAAGCCGCGCGTGCCGCAGCGCGGCCACGCCGCCGAAGCTGATATCGATGTCCTGCATCTCCAGCAGCGGCGCTTGAGTTGGCGTGTTCATGGAATGCGTCTCCTCGGGCGAACTGAATGGGTTCGCCGGATACAAAAGAAGCGACGGCCGGCGAAAGACCGGGCGCGCCGCTTCGAACACCTTCGTTGCTCTTTACAGCGGGCTTTTCAGCCGATCAGCCGATCAGCCGATCAGCCGCTCACTAGCCGCTTAGTAGCCGTACTGCATGCTCTGCGCGACGTTGCTCTTGTCGTAGAAGCGGTCGGAGACTTTCACCCACGGCGGGATGGTTTCGCCCTTCGCGAATTTCTGCGCAACGTCACACGCGAGCGGGCCGAAGAACGGGCTCGACTGCACGCTCGCGCCGAGTTCGCCGGCCGCGATGGCGTCCATGCCGCCCTTCGTTCCGTCGATGGTCACAAGTGTGATGTCCTTGCCCGGCTGCTTGCCAGCCGCCTTGATCGCCGCGATCGCGCCGAGCGCCATTTCGTCGTTGTGCGCGTAGACGGCGGTCACATCGGGATGCGCCTGAAGCAGCGTTTCCATGACTTGCCGGCCCTTGTCGCGCGCGAAATCGCCGCTTTGCGACGCAATGATCTGCAGGCCCGGATTCTTCGCGATCACGTCATCAAAACCTTTCTTGCGATCGTTCGCGGCGGACGCGCCCGTCGATCCTTCCAGTTCGATGATCTTGCCCTTGCCGCCCGTCGCCTTCACGAGCCAGTCGGCGGCGCGTTGACCTTGATTGATGAAGTCCGAACCAATGAACGTGATGTAGTCGCGGCCCGCCTTCGCCACGGACTGATCCACGTCGCGGTCGACCAGGATCACGGGAATGCCCGCTTTCTTCGCTTGCAAGACGATAGGCGCCAGCGGTTTTTCTTCACGCGGCGGGAACACGATCAGATCGACGTGCTGCGCGATCATGCTTTGGATATCGGCGACTTGTTTCGATGCCGAGCTGTTGGCGTCGGTCATGACCATCTGCCAGCCGCACTTCGCGGCGACGTCCTTGAAGCTCTTGGTTTCGGCAAGACGCCACGGGTTGTTACTTTCGGTCTGCGCAAAACCGACGCGCAGCGGTTTTTTGGTCGCCAGCTTGGGTAGGGGAGAGTCGTCGGCGTGAGCGACGCCGAATGCTGCCGCCATCGACAGTGCGAGCACGGACGTGGCGAGCACGCGGAACGGGGTCTTGCATGTTTTCAAGTTTTCAAGCGACAGCATGTCTTCCTCCGGTATGGATGGTCTTGCTTTTTTAAGTGCTTCGGTCCTGCTGTGTCGTGTTCTTTTTTGCGTCTTGCTCGCTCCGTCTCAAAAAGTCGAAGTGCGACGATTATTCCACCGCGTTTTATTATTGGTCAATCGCTAATATTATTAATTGCGGGCTGTTTTGCTTCGGTGAATACCCTTACTGACGCGCGTTCCACCAACGGTCCATCGAGCTTCACAACACGTCTTCGAACCGGTGCGCCCGCGGCGCGGTTGTGCTCTTCCTGCAATAACGTTTCGACCGCCCATCGGCCGAGTTCGTAGTTGGGCAAGACGACCGTGGAAAGCGGCGGATGCGTGTGGCGTGCGATTTCCTGGTCGTCGTAGCCGAGTATGGAAACGTCTTCCGGAACGCGTAAGCCGAGTTGCTTGAGCGCCTCGATTGCACCGAGCGCCATCAGGTCGTTCGCGCAGAAAATGGCCGTGGGCGGGTTCGGTTCGCGCATCAGCGAGAGCGTCTGTTCGAAGCCCGAGCCGGAACTCCAGTCGCCTTCGCGCACCAGTTCCGGCGCGAACGGCAAGTCCGCCGTGGAGAGCGCCATCCGATACCCTTTCAGCCGGTCGCGCGCCGCGTCCTGCCACGGTTCGCCGTTCACATAGCCGATCCTTCTGTGCCCCGCGTTGAGCAAATAATCGGTTGCCACATGGCCGCCCGCCACCTCGGCCGGAACCACCGATGAAAGCTCGGTATCGCTTGTGTAGCAGTTCAGCAGCACGGTCGGCACCTTCGATAACGCCGCCGGCAAGCTTACTTTTCGCGTGTACACCGTCGCGTAGATCACGCCGAGCACGTTCGGGTTTGTCAGCGTCGCGTCGAGGACCTGCTGCTCGATTTCGGCATTGCCGTGCGTTGAATAAACCGCGAGCATCCGGCCGTTTGCGAACGCCGTATCGCGCGCGCCGTCGATGTTGACTACAGGGTGCGGACTCGTCGAGATTTCATCGGCGAGATAAACAATCAGGTTCTTTTCTTCCGCCGTGACCGTGGCGTCGAGCGGCTCGCGCGTTGTCATGCGGTAGCCGAGATCTTGCGCCGCCTTCAGCACCTTGTTGCGCGTGGCGTCGGAAAACTTCGCGCTGGTCGCGTTGTTCAGCACGAGCGAAACGGTCGATTGCGAGACGCCTGTCAGCTTCGCGATGTCCGTCATCGTCGGGCGGCGTTGCGTGGATTTTTTCATGTTGAAGCGGTCCCTGGATGCCGCAAAAGGTAGCATTAATATTTCCCGCGAGCAACGCTCCGAAACCATTGGTAGGCATGGTTTTAGGCGAAATAAAGGGCGTCTAAGTGTTATTACTAATAATATTGACTCGAATGCGTCGATCGTGCGATTCTCGGGGCGTGCGTACAGTAGCCGAAAGGTCAGCCATGCGCGCCGACCGCGCCCCTATGACGCGGCGAAACTCAAGGAGACGACGATGGCCCGCTACGACGAGCGCGCGCGTAACGCGCTTGCGGAAGATTTCGAGCGCGACGGTTTTGTGCTGTTACCCGATCACTTTCCGCGCGCAACGCTCGAAGCGTGGCGCGCGGCATTCGAGCCGCTTTTCACGCCGCACGTGGACGAAGCGCGCGAAAAAGGCGGCAGCGGCAATCGTGGGCCGGGGCGGTATTACGTCACGCTGCCGTTCGAAGGCGAGTTCGCCGATCCCGCCATTTTTTGCGATGACGACGTGCTTGGCATCGTTGAACGGATTGCCGGGCCGGATCCTGTCATGTGCCAACTCGCCACCGATACCCCCGTGCGCGGTTCCGATTTCCAGGACTGGCATCGCGATACACCGCCGTTGTTCGATGACTTCCCAGAAACGCCGTCGTTTCAGCTCGCGGTGAATTTCCCGCTTGTCGATGTCGACGATCAGAACGGGTCGCTGGAAACCACGCGCGGGACGCATCGGATATCGCGGGAAGATGCGCTCGCCGGTCTGGCCGATGGCAAATTTCCATCCGAGCGCGTGCCCATGAAACTCGGCGACGTGATGATCCGCGACGTCCGTGGTTTGCATCGCGGAACGCCGAATTTCGTCGATACCCCACGCCCCATGGTCGTTATCGGCTATAGCCGTTCGTGGTATTTCCGGCCGGAAGTTCAGGTTCAGGTGCCGCGCTCCACGTTCGACGCGCTGCCGCCGCGCGCAAAACGATTGCTCCGATACAACCCGCAAGTCGACCGGACGCCGCGCAGCTTCGATGAAAGCTATCAGCGGTTCGCATATTGAGCGCCGGTCATAGCGTGGACGATCCAGCGCTGATCGAGCTTCGCGCGGGAAACCGGCGCGCGTCGATTGCGCCGCATATCGGCGGGGCGATTACGGCGTTTTTCGATCTTGCCGGCGACGGCGAGCGGCTGCACTGGCTGAGGCCTGCGTCGCCCGAAGCGCTCGCCGCGCGCAATCCGCTTGGGATGGCGAGCTTTCCGCTGCTTCCGTACTGCAATCGTCTGCGCGACGCGCGTTTTGTCTTCAATGGCGAAGCGGTGGATTTATCGCAGGATGGCAACGCGTTCGATCACGCGCTGCACGGTCACGCATGGCGTCGGCCGTGGGACGTGCTTGCGGTTTCGGCTAACGCGTGCGAGCTGAGCCTGACGCACGAGCCGAGCGGTGAAGCGGCGCATCACTGGCCGTATCGGTATAAAGCGACGCAGCGCATCGAACTCACCGATGTCGGCAATTTGCAGGTTACGCTCGCAATCCACAATCTCTCCGATAAACCCATGCCCTTCGGCATGGGCCATCACCCGTACTATCCGCGCACGCCATCCACGCGAATCCACACCCGCGTCCGCGCCATGTGGCACGCAACGCCTGACCTTCTTCCTACGATGCTGGGCGCGCATGAAAGCGTGGAAATGCTGGCATCGAAAGACGGAATGCCCGCCGATGCGTTCGATCTCGACAACAATTTCGCCGGCTGGTCGAGATCGGCAACCATCGAATGGCCCGATGAAAACCGCAGCGTGACGCTCACCGCCGAGCCGCCTTTCAATCACATGGTCCTGTACGCGCCCGCCGCGCATCCGGATTTGCTGTGCGTGGAGCCGGTATCGAATACGGTGGATTTCTTGAATCTGGACGTGCCGCAGGAAGACAAGGGCGGTGGCGTTCTGCAACCTGGGGAAGGCGTTCAGGCACGCTTTGGATGGCGACCGCACTCCGGCACATAAAGGCGTCGAGCCACTTTCCCGGTATCATCTTGAAATTATCCGCACGCTCGGTTCGTTCGGCGTGCTGGAACATTCGAGAATCTCAAAATGAGGGGAAAGGCATCATGAACACCACCGTCGGGGCACTGGGCGACTCTGGACTTCCCCGCCGGGTGTTGCTTGTCGACGATAGCGTCGATGCAGCCGAAGCCATGTCCATGTTGCTCGAAACGCTGGGTCATAACGTCCGCGTGACGCACGACGGCCCGAGCGCGCTCGCAATGGTTGATGACTTCGCCCCCGAAGTCGTGATTCTGGACATTGGATTGCCGGGCATGAACGGATTCGAGGTGGCGCGCGATCTGCGCACGCGCGATGTTACAAAGTCAGCGTTGCTGATCGCCCTGACGGGTTACGGCGCCGATAGCGACCGTCAAAAGGCGCATGACGCCGGCTTCGACCATCACCTGGTCAAACCCGTGTCGTTCACGGCAATAGAAACCGTGATCATCGATAAATTTTCGCAGGCTTGATAAGCCTCACTCCAAGCCTTATTCCACCCGCAGCTTCGCCATATACGGCAGATGGTCGGAAAGCCACGCGGTATCTTGCGTCGGCGTGATCCATTCGACCGGTTTCATGCCGCGCACGAACATCTTGTCGAGCGCGAGCGCCGGTGAAAACGCGGGGTAAGTGCGCCCCGATTCCCCGAGCATGGTCGCGACTTCGTTCATGCCGAGTTCGGCGAACAGAGGCACGGAATCGTTGCGCCAATCGTTGAAATCGCCAGCCAGAACCAGCGGACCTTCAGGCGCTTCCTTCTGTATCCATAACGCGATCCAGTTCATTTGCCGCAACCGCGCCGCCCGCGTCAGCGCGAGATGCGCGCACAACAAGGTGACTGATCGTCCGGCAAAGGTGGCGCGCGCCACCAGCAAACCGCGCCGCTCGAACCGATGCGCCGAGATATCCCATCGGCCGCCGAGATCCAGCGGATGTGGCGAAAGTATCGCGTTGCCGTGCCGCCACGATGGCTTGAACACGTTCTGCCCGAGCGCGATCTGCAAGTCGAGCGAGGTCGCGATTTCGGTTGCCTGGCAATGCCAGATATCGTCGGTCGGGGCATCGAGCGGATTGCCGAAACTCGCTGCCAGCACGGGTTGCGGCATCCGCCGCGCCATGGCTTCCTGCAGGAAATAAGCGTCGGCTTTCGTGGATTGCACCCAGCGCTGCATCGCGCTCCATGCCTGAAGCCCGAGCGGCGAGCGGCCTTTGTGCAAGTTCCAGCTCACGGCCACGAAGTCGGGGACTTCGCGAGCGGAGGGAATGCCGGAGTTGAGATGTTCTGGATTTCGCATGCGATCAGTGTGTTGCCCTTACTGCGCAGCCGTTGCGAGCGTTGCGCGGACTTTGTAGGTGAGCGTCGGGTTTTTATCGACGATTTGCCACGTCGACCATTCACCCGGTTTCAGCACCAGCCCGGGATGCGCGGCGTTGATCTGGCGCGGCTGCGGCGGTAGTTTGCAACCGGCCGCGGTGACTGGCGCCGAGCTTTCCTGCAAGGTTTCCTGGGCATCGATCTGAAGCGTGATGTCGTCGGCGTTGGCGTGGACGGGCGAGAGCGTCAAGGTGCGTTGCAGGTCGATATCGCCAGCGGGTTTGTCCGCGCAACCTACGTTGTTCTTGACGACATGATGATGGGTGTCGGTGCGGGCCTGCCCGACGGCGGTCGTGCCCGTGAAGCTGTCGATCTGCTGACCGTCCTGCAAGACCTGCAATTCCCATTTCACCGATTGCGGTGGCGCGTTTTGCGCAAAAGCGCTGAGTGGCGATGCGACTGCGGCGACTGCGGCGACTGCGGCGCAAAAAAACAACGCGGCCGTTTGGTGTTTCAACATTGAGCTTTTCTCCTGATCCCTTTCTGTGTCCGGGCGTCTCGCCCGTTCGTTCGATCCGGGTAGCTGTTTTCTGACATGCATGCTGCTCGAGCGTTCAGCCGGCAAAAGTACGTGCGGGCAATGGCGCGAATTACAAACTGAAACGCGGCGGCCGTTCTGCGTACACGCCGAACGCTGCGATGGCCTTCCTGGTCGCACGTTTCGCACCCGGTTTCGCACCCGGTTTCGCACCCGCTCAGCCCAACGATCATACAAGCGGATCGGCTCGTCTGCTTGGACGCTATCGCATTATTCCCCAATATTCCCGATTGGCAGCAAACCCCCGCGAGTGCTCGCTTGCGTGCATCTTTATGGCCGATAAACTGGATTTGCCGATCATCAAAACGGGGAAAAGCAATGAGCACCGCCGTAGTCAGACAAGAACTCGCCGTGGCGTCGTTCAGCAAGGTCTACGACCTGGACGATGTCGAAACCGCATTGAACGATTTGAGCGAAGGCGGCAGCGAAGCCCTGCGCTCGACCTACGAAAAGATGCTCAAAGCCGGCAACCTGCGCTTTTGCGTAAAGCCGAACAGGATGCCGTCCATCGATGATCTGGTGGCGGATTTGCCGAATTTTGCCGAACCGCTGAACGACATCCGCAAGCAGATTGCGCTATGCCTCGAAACCGAGGACCGGCTTGAGTTGATGCCCATGTTGCTGCTGGGCGATCCGGGCATTGGCAAGACGCATTTTGCAAAGCAGCTTGCGCGTTTGCTCGGCACGTCGTGCCATTACCTCGCGATGAGTTCACTTACCGCCGGCTGGATTTTATCGGGCGCGTCGTCGCAATGGCGCAACGCCAAGCCGGGCAAGGTATTCGACGCCCTTGTGAACGGCAGTTATGCGAATCCGGTCATGACCGTCGACGAGATCGACAAAGCCACCGGCGACGCCCAATACGATCCGCTCGGCGCGCTGTACGCGCTGCTGGAACACGATACGGCGAAGAGTTTTATTGATGAATTCGCCGAGATTCCGATCAACGCCGGCAACGTGGTGTGGATCGCGACGGCGAATCAGGCGAATACGATTCCCGAGCCGCTGCTCAACCGCATGAACGTGTACGAGATCGCGCCGCCGGACCGCGACGGCGCACGCCGGATCGCACAGGCGATTTATCATGAGATTCGCAGCGCGCACGCGTGGGGCGCGCGTTTTCCGGAAACGCTCGGCGACGCGCCGCTCGATGCGCTGACGAAAGCATCGCCACGGGAAATGCGTCGCGCCATGTTGAACGCTTTTGGCAATGCCCGGATCGATAACCGGCACGAAGTTGAGGCGAAAGATATCGAACTGACTAACGGCAGCCGCAAGAAGGCGATCGGATTTTGATTGTTGAAATTATCGAAATCTGCGAAAAGTGGGCAAAAAATGGCCTCAAACTGACTTTTTCCTGGCAAAACGGCCATTTTTCTCATTTCGACCCCGATTATTTCGGAAAGTAGTACGAGTTTCGCGATGGTTGTATCGGTAATTGTGTTTCCCGCAACAAACGCATCGTTGCCGGGCTCGCCTAGAATAAAGAGATGGACAGGATCGAATGTGTGGTGATTGGCGCGGGCGTGGTCGGTCTTGCTATTGCAAGGGCGATGGCCGCGCGCGGACGCGAAGTGATCGTGCTCGAAGCGGGCGAAGCGGTCGGGATTGGCACGAGTTCGCGCAATAGCGAGGTGATCCACGCGGGGCTGTATTACCCGCGCGGTTCGCTGAAAGCCGAGTTGTGCGTGCGCGGCCGCGCGATGCTCTACGAATATTGCGATGCGCACGGCGTGCCGTACAACCGCTGCGGCAAGTTGCTCGTCGCGACCGCGCGCAACCAGCTGCCGCAACTCGCCGCGATCCAGCAAAAAGCGCTGGAAAACGGTGTTACGGATCTGGTGCGCATCAGTGGCGCCGAGGCGACCGCGCTCGAACCGCAGCTTCAATGCGTGGAGGCGATGCTTTCGCCGCAAACGGGGATTATCGATAGCCATCAGTTCATGCTCGCTCTTCAAGGCGATGCCGAACGCGATGGCGCGAACATCGCGTTTCACACGCCGGTGACGCAAGTCGATGCGCGCGACCAGTGTTTTATCGTGGAGACGGGCGGTGAAGCGCCTTTGCGTTTTCAGGCCGATTGTGTGATCAACAGCGCCGGGCTGTTTGCAAATGACATCGCGCGGCGGATTCGCGGGCTCGATGCGCGTCATGTGCCGCCGCTTTACTTTGCAAAGGGGAATTACTTCAGCGTGAGCGGTCGCACGCCGTTTGATCGCCTGATTTATCCGATGCCCAATGAAGCCGGCCTGGGCGTTCATCTCACCATCGATATGGGCGAGCAGGCCAAGTTCGGGCCGGACGTCGAGTGGATCCAGAAGATCGATTATTCCGTCGATCCTCATCGCGCAAGCGGTTTTTACGCGGCGATTCGCGCTTATTGGCCCGGTCTGCCCGATGACGCCCTGCAACCCGCGTATGCCGGGATTCGGCCGAAGCTCTCCGGGCCGGGTCAGCCCGCCGCCGATTTCGTGATCCAGGGACGCGCGGCGCATGGCGTGGCGGGACTGGTGAATTTGTTCGGTATCGAATCGCCGGGGCTGACGGCATCGCTGGCAATCGCGGAGAAAGTCGCGAAGATGTTGAGCGTTTAATAACGCCTTTGGCGCTGCCTTTGACGATTTCTTATCTCCGTCATTTGAGTCATTCCGTACCGCCGTGCATTGATATGCTCTTGGACATCGTCGTCGACAAGAACGGCGTCCCCCAATACAACAGAGCAACGGAGCACATCAATGCAATCCTCCCGGCGTACTTTTTTGATATCTACCATTGGCGTGGCATCGGCGCTGGCTGTATCGCGCACGGCTTTCGCCGATCCGGTGAAGCTTCCCGAAACGGATCCCATGGCAAAAAGCCTGGGCTACAAGGAAGACGCCGCCACCGTCGATAAAGCCAAATTCCCGCGTTACGCCGCCGGTCAGGACTGCGGCAACTGTACGTTCTACCAAGCCAAGGCGACCGAGCCGTACGCGGCATGCCCAATGTTCGCCGGCAAGCAAGTAGCATCGAAGGGATGGTGCAACGCTTATAACAAGCGAGCCTGATCCGGCCGAGCCTAGTCCGGCCGAGCCTGGTCCGGCCGAGCATCGAACCTTGACCATGAAAGCATGACGCGCCCCCGCCATATCGGCCGGGCGCGTTTTTTATCGCTGCTTGAAAACGATCTCACCCGTCTTTACACTCGCAAGGCATTCGATCCGAGGCGCGGGCGCGCATCACCCGCTCGCAACACTGACAGGCGCAACCCAGCGATACGAACGCCCTTGCGGGCGGAGGTGACATGGCATCGGCGAGACCAGCAAGCACGATCCGCAAAACACCTAACACGCGCGCGGTCGTCGCCGCCGTGATCGGCAACGCGCTCGAGTGGTACGACTTCGTGGTCTTCAGCTTCATGACGGTGGTGATCTCCAAGCTGTTTTTCCCCACCGGCAGCGACTATTCCTCCATCCTCCTCACTACCGCCACGTTCGGCGTGGCGTTTGTCATGCGCCCGATCGGCGGAATCGTGCTGGGTCTCTATGCCGATCGCGCCGGGCGCAAAGCGGCACTGAGCATGGTGATCGCGTTGATGACGTTCGGCATCTTGCTGCTCGCGATTGCGCCACCTTATGCCGCCATTGGCCTGGGCGCGCCGTTGATCATCGTGTTCGCGCGGCTGTTGCAGGGCTTTTCGGCCGGCGGCGAGTTCGGCAGCGCGACGGCGTTGTTGATCGAAGCGGCGCCTTTCTCGCGGCGCGGTTTTTATGGCAGTTTCCAGATGGCGAGCCAGGCGGCTTCGCTGCTGCTCGGCGCGGTCGTCGGGTCGATCATCACGCGCAATATGTCGCCCGAGGCGCTGATGTCGTGGGGATGGCGCGTGCCGTTCATCTTCGGGCTGGTCATTGGGCCAGTCGGCTTTTATCTGCGCCGGAACATGCTCGAAACCGAGGCGTTCATCCACGCGAAAAAAACGGCGCGGCGCGCAACGCTCGGCGAGGTTTTCCGCGAACATGGCCGCGAAGTGATCTGCGGACTGGGCGCGGTGATCGCGCTGACCGTGACGGTGTTATGTGCTTATCGGCTATTTGCCGACTTTCGCCGTCAAGCAATTGAAGCTGCCGTATGGCCAGTCGTTCACGGCGTTGATCGTGGGGAATCTGCTGTTGACCGTGTTGTCGCCGGTTGCGGGCGCGTGGTCGGACAAGATCGGCCGCAAGGGTTTGTCCATGTGGTCGCTGGCCATCACGCTCGTGCTCATTTATCCGCTGTTCGTGTGGCTTTCCGCCGAGCCAAGCGTGGCGCGGCTGATCATCGTTCAGGCCATTTTGTCGATCACGCTTTCCGGTTACTACGGGCCGTTCGGCGCGCTGCTCGCCGAGTTGTTCCCGGCGCATATCCGCTCGACGGGGTTATCGGTTGCGTACAACATCGCGGTGATGGTGTTCGGCGGCTTCGGGCAGTTCGTGGTGACGTGGCTGATCAAGACCACGGGTTCCCCGCTCGCGCCGACGTTCTACGTCATGGCGGGCATCGTGCTGTCGCTCGTCGCGATCGGGTTCATCCCGTCCGTGCGTCACGCCGATGTCGACGAAGCCGGCGTTTTACCGTGATGGAAGGTTTATGAAAGTCATACGAAGCGGGGAATTCACCGCGGATCGTGCGTGGGGCGCGCTCGACATTGCAAACCTGAACGGCACGACATGTCGCCTTCACTGGACCGATGCGCCTTACAAATGGCACGTGAACGACGGCGAGGAAGTGTTTGCGGTGATGCAGGGACGCGTGCGCATGCGTGTGCGGCGCGAGGGCGTGGAAGAAGAATTCAGACTCGAAGCCGGCGACATCTTCCATGCGCAATCCGGCGATGAACATGTTGCGGAGCCTGTTGGCATCGCGCGGATTCTGGTCATCGAGAAGGAAGGCAGCGTGTGACGCTATAAAAAAAGCCGTCCCACGATGCACGAGGAACGGCTTTATTCTGCAGACAATAACTGCTTAGCTTGCGGTCTTGCGTTCCAGTCCGGCCTTCACGAGCAAATCGGCCAGCGCTTCGCTCATCCCGCCTTCGTGCTTCGTTGCGTGTTCTTGCAACTGCTTTACCAGATGGCTGTCGAGCTTGCACGCGAACGGCACAAGACCTTTTTCCTGATCCAGACGCCGCTGCTCGCGCTTGTCGAGTTTCGGCTCGGCCGGGTTCGCGCCAAAGCGCGCCGCGTTGCCCTGCTTCAGGTCGTTGGCGAGCTTGAGCGCCTTGTTTTTTTCGAGGTCGAATTTTTTCACGCGTTTTTCCTGAAGCAATAGAGACACAAAGGCCGAGGCGCGTATTGTACGCAGGTCACGGGTTTGCCCGGTTTCGCCTCAGTGTCCCGTCAGCCGGAAGCAGGAATGGGCGGCGCGCCAGTTTCGCCATCCATGAGGTCTTCGATACGCGCCCGTATGCGCTTCCAGTGCGAACCTTCCCAGAACACGCGCCTGCAGACATCGCAGGTGACAAAGCGCGTGTGCCGCTCGAGCACGCCGTCGGGAACGCGGTCGCTGACTTCGTCGGCGCTCGCGCGGCGCAGCGGCGCATTGCACATCAGGCAAAGCCGGAAAGGACGCACGTGTTGCGCCAGGCCGAGCCGCGCGGCGACTTCGCGCCATTGCGCATCGGGCTGAAGCGCGCGCACGTAACAGCCGTGGACGAGCGTGCGGCGCTTGAGCAATTCGCGATCGCGCGTGAGCACCACACGGTGTTCATCGAGCGCGAGCTGCTCGATTTCATCGTCGGGGAAATGGTTGTCGTAGCGCGTGTCGAAACCCGCGAGACGCAGCCGTTGGGCGAGCGCGCCAAGATGGGCATCGGCGATAAATCGCAGCGATTCCAGCCGCAGCGGCGCGCGCAGAAGATGTGAGGTATCGAGCGAGCGGGAGACGGCGTTCGCCGGATGGACATCGATGAAATCGTCTTCCACGATGGCCTCGTCGAAGCGCACCGGCACGCCATTCCGTAGAATCAGACCGACTTCAGTGTGCGGCACGCCGAGTGCTTCGATCATGTGCTTGGTGGTCGACGCCGCCGGACACCCGCACGCAAACGCCTGGTCGCGTTGCGCTCGCGCCAGGAACTCATTCAACTCCCGATGAAAACGGAACGTGGCAGTCGTCATGGTTTCGAGTATCGCATCGGTTCGGCGCGTTTGCTTTGGCGCACAACATAAAGGAGCAGGACATGGATATCGGCTTTATTGGAATTGGCGGGATGGGCAGCGCGATGGCGTTGAACGCGCTGAAGGCAGGCCACACGGTACGCGTCTGGAACCGTTCGCCCGATGCAACCAAACCGCTCGCCGAAGCAGGCGCGACCGTGGTGGCTTTGCCGGAAGAAGCGTTTGCGGGCGACGCCGTGTTCTCCATGCTCGCCGACGACGCCGCGTTGCGCGCCGTATTGATCGACAGCGGTTTGCTCGAGCGCGCGCCGAAGGGCATCGTCCACGCGAACATGGCGACCATTTCCATCGCGCTTTGCGAGGAACTCGCGGCCTTGCACGCGCATCACGGCGTGGCGTATGTGGCCGCGCCCGTGCTCGGACGTCCGGACGTCGCGGCGGCGGGCAAGCTGAATATCATCGCGGCGGGCGCGGAAGATGCCATCGATCGGTTGCAGCCGGTATTCGATGTCATCGGACAAAAGACCTGGCGCGTGGGCGCGACGCCGCAGCACGCGAACGTCTTCAAGCTGGCAGCGAATTTCATGCTGGCATCGGCTATAGAAACTACATCCGAAGCGGCTTCGCTGATGACGGGACATGGCATCGATCCCCACACTTTTCTCGATGTCATCAGCAACACGCTGTTTCCGGGACCGGTGTATCAAGGCTATGGCCGCATGATCGCCGATAACCGCTATGAACCCGCGTTGTTCAAGGCGCGCCTCGGTCTGAAAGACGTACGTCTGGCGCTTGCAGCCGGCGACGCCGTGAACGTGGCGCTGCCAGTCGGAAGCCTTGTGCGCGACAACCTGATCGAAGCGCTCGCGCAAGGCGACGGCGACAAGGACTTCGCAGTGCTCGGCAAAGTCGCGGCTCGGCGGGCTGGCAGGAAGGTTTGATTTTTGCTTGTTTTCGATAAGCGCGGAAAGGCAGGACGGCGTCGTATCGACAATAAATAACGACACTGCGCGGCAACGTTCCTTATACTTGGCGCGCCGTTGGTTTCAAGTTCCGGCTGATATGGAGCGCGAAGCATTCGGTGGCGCACAGACATGCGGACACGCCGCGCGCAGGCTGCGACAAGCGCTTGCGAGCGTATAAAAAGATGATGCGGAGACAGGACAGCGACCATATGAAAAGCAAGCTTCGGGGTCTCGTGTTCATGGTGGCATTGGCGAGCATTGGTGTGCTTTGCCTGAACATGCCCACACTCGCCCGCGCCGACGATACCCCCGCGCCCTGCAGCGCGCTAAAGCGCATTGTTGCGGCCGCGCCGGGCGGATTTTCTTCCGTGCAACCCGGCGACGCCGCTACGATCGCCCAGCCCTACGGCCAGGACGCGCAATGCGCCGCGAAGGGCGGTACGCTGACTTGCACATGGACCAAAGCACCGGATTCCGGCTCGACGAAGGACGCATTGCAAGCGGTCGCGGCTGACATTGCGTCTTGCCTGCCGGAAGCCACGCACGACCAGAATTCGGCTGCGCGCCAGCATTTTTATATCGGCGAGCGCGGACAACGCACGCAGATCACGGCGACCACGGCCGGCGCCGGAAAGTTGTCGCTCGTGGTATCGGGCAAATAGGGGGCTGTCATGACCAAGCGTGTTCTCATAGCCGATGACGACGATGACGCCCTCAGCTGCCTCGCCAACTTGCTCACCGCTCTCGGCCATCAGGTTGCGCAGGCGTGTTCCGGCAAGCAGGCGCTGGAAGTTGCGCGGCAATTTGGTCCGGAAGTAGTGATCCTCGATCTCGGCATGTCGCCAATGGACGGTCTTTCTGCCGCTCGCGCGTTGCGCGCTTTACCCGAAGGCCCGTCGATGTTGCTCGTTGCGCTAACCGGTTGGGGCCAACCGCAGCATCATGAAATGACGCAGGAAGCAGGTTTCGATATCCATCTGGTCAAGCCGGTTTCTATCGACCAGTTGGGATTTATCCTGTCGATGACGCAGCCTTGAGTTTGTTGCATCGAAAAGACATATGACGAAGAGGATGTTGCGCTGCACCAATGGTTCGGGTACAGTGAACTTGTCTCCTCCATGTCTCCACTGATATGGATTCAGCCCGCCAATCATGCGCGGGCTTTTTTTTGCCCGCGTTTTTGCGCGGATCTGCCGCAATGACATCGCGTTGACGCGCATTCGCATTAAAATGGCGTTTTTACCGCGCATCCGAACCAGCGAGATCAAGATGACCACGAAAGTATTTGTCGACGGACAGGAAGGCACCACCGGCCTGAAGATTTTCGAATATCTGTCGGCGCGCCGTGACGTCGAGATCCTGCGTATCGATGACGCCCGCCGCAAGGACGTGGAGGAGCGCCGCCGCTTGATCAACGCGTCGGACGTGACTTTCCTGTGCTTGCCGGACGTGGCGTCGCGCGAATCGGTCTCGCTCGTGGATTCGGACAATCACCGTACCGTGATGATCGATGCCAGCACGGCATTTCGCACGCAGGACGACTGGGCGTACGGTCTGCCCGAACTCATGCCCGCGCAACGCGAGCGCCTGCGCACGGCGAAACGCATTGCCGTGCCGGGATGCCATGCATCGGCTTTCCTTCTGGCCATGAAACCGCTGGTTTCAAGCGGCCTCGTTTCCGCCGATTTCCCCGCGCACGCTTATTCCATCACCGGTTACAGCGGCGGCGGCAAGAAGATGATTGCGGAATTCGAAGCGGGCGGAAATGCGAAGCTGATGAGCCCGCGGCCTTACGCGCTTGGCCTGACGCACAAGCATTTGCCGGAAATGGCCGTCCGCTCCGAGCTGAAGCGCGCGCCGATTTTTACGCCTATTGTGGGTAACTTCTTGAAGGGCCTGGCCGTCACGACGTACTTTTCGCCGGAGCAACTGACGCGCGCAACGAAGCCGCAAGACGTGCAATCGCTTTTCGCCGAGTACTACGCCAACGAGCCGTTCGTGCGCGTGTTGCCGTTCAACGCGGAGAGCAATCTGGACGATGGTTTCTTCGATGTCCAGGCCAACAACGATACCAATCGCGTCGACCTTTTCGTATTCGGCAACGACGAGCGTTTTGTCACGGTCGCGCGACTGGACAATCTTGGCAAGGGCGCATCGGGCGCTGCGATCCAGTGCATGAATCTCGCGATCGGCGCTGATGAGGACGCGGGTCTTATCGCGTGATTTCGCGTGATTTCGCGTGATTGATTGCGCGTGAACGCCGCGCGCGTTCATCGATAAAAAGCCGGTTTCTGCCTTCGGGCGAAACCGGCTTTTTTGCGTCTGCGCGATCTTCGCCAATATTTCCATAGGGAATCTCCTAATTTATTAACGAACGTTCGTTCGTCAATGATTACGCGTTTTCGCGATCAAACCTTCTTCGTTTTCCAGTTTGACTAAACAAAAATTCTCCACTGAATGGTCGTAACGAATTTTTGTTTCAAAGCGCCTCGTGCGCCTTGCCAGTCAAGGCGCTTCGGAACAGCGGCTGTTTGAATCGCCGCCCGGAAAATTCGAGCCAATCGCCAAACGAAGGGCGACCGCGAAATTACTGCGCAAAACTAAATCAGGGAGACAGCGGTATGCCGTATGCCATTTCGAAAGGACTCGCGCTCGCACTTGCGGCCGCGCCGTTGTTTATTGCGTGCGGCGGAGGCAAGGCCGACGATCCGGGTCCGATCAACACGCCGCAATGTTCGGGCGCGAGTTGTGGCACGCAAGGCGCGCCGGGCGTTGGCGCGGGCGCGGCGCCGTTGTGTCCGGCGAACGTGGATATTGTCGCGAACACGTATTTGGGCGGCGCGGGCAGCGGCGAGATCGTGAGCCTGAATATCGATGCCGTGAACATGAAATACACGCTCAAGTGGCTCGAATCGCCGATACCGCTCGTCACCGGCACCGTTAATCCGACGCGCAAGGGCACGACGATCGCGGGCGCGGTGGTTCATCCGCCAGCGGGCACGTTGCCAACTGCCGAGCAAACGCGATGCGCGTTCGTGCTGACGCCGGGCGGCGGCAAGGCATCGGATGGATCGACTTACACAACGGCCGCCGCGTTCAACCAGGCGAATCCGCCGACCATCTTCATTGGCCAAGGCGTGGCGGGCGGCGGCATTCCGGGCGCGACCGTGCAGTACAACGGCGCAACGCTCACCGCCGATGGCGTCCACGCCATTCCCGGTTTCCCGCAATTGTTCCCCGTGCCGAACCGGCATTTCGACTTCTATCCGTTTATCGGCTTTGCGTCGGTGAGCACGAATGTCGCGGATCTCAAGGGCACGTATAACGCGTTGCTCTACCACTTGGTTCCATCGAATAACTACGCAACCACCACGACCCAGGCGCAGGAATCCTTCGATACCGCCGGCAATTGCACCGTGCCCGCGCCGGCATCGAACACGTCGTGCCAGACCACCGGCGGCACGTGGACAGCGAATGCGGGCGGTTCGTACTTCACCAGCGCCGTTGCGCCGCAAGTCCAGGGCAAGCGCGCCACGCCCACGTTGCCGCTCGTCGGCGCGCTGACGTTCCCGGCCGTGGCGAACGCGAACATGGTGATCGGCAAGATCAACGGCGCGATTGTCCCAGTCGTCGTGCGCACGGGTCAGGTCTTCGTGCCGTCGCCGCTTACGCCGCTGAACACGAACGCAGCGCAAGTCGACGATGAATCCGGCATCGCCATGCTCGCCCCGAACACGGCGCTGAAATCGGGCGCATTCGATGGCGGTTATGTCGGCGCGGATTCCAACTTCAAGTACACCGCGGCGTTGCTGCAAGGGCCGGTCGGCTCGTTCATCAATCCATCGACGCAAAGCACCGAGACCGGCTTCGGTATGAGCTACGCGCAGCAATTGCCTGGCTTGATCGGCGTGCAGGACCAGAACGGCGGCAAGGGCGCGTTGATATCGGCAGGCGGCTTGTACGGCGTATTCATAACCGGAAGCTCGGTGAATGGCGGGCCGACATCGACCTCCGTCAACGCCGATACCCCCGCGAGCCCGTACTTCGGCATTGGCGCGTTGCTGAGCAAATAAGTGGAAAACACGGCGGCCGGCATGCGCTGGCCGCCAACGAACGAACCCATGTGGATGGAGACAGCAGCATGAGCATGAACTGGAAAACGCGGAGAACTTTGGGCGGAATTGTGCTGATTGCGGGCGGTACGCCGTTTTTGATGAGCGCGTGCGGCGGCGGCAGCGATGCGCCCCAGGCGCCGGTCGTCCGTTTGTGCCCGGCATCGCTTGATTACACGACGAACTTCACCGGCGGCGGTGGCGACGGCGAGCTCGTCAAGCTGCAGCTCGATACCACCAAGCTCACGTGGCAAGTAACGTACATTGAATCGCCGATACCCGCCGCGACCGGCACCGTCTCTCCCACGCGCGCCGGCACCACGCAAAGCGGCACGCTCACGATGGAAACCGGCCTGCCCACGCAGAAGCTCAATCAATGCGCGTACCAGCTGAATGGCGCGACGCTCGATCCCACGCGGCCCGCGCGCATCTTCGTGGGCGAAGGCGTGGCGGGCGGCGCGATTCCAGGCAAGCGGCTGCAGTTCAATGGGATCTTGGGACAGGGCGTCGTGCCGGATCGCACGTTCCCGTATTACCCGTTTATCGGCTTCTCGACGCTGGAAACGAATCTCGCCAACGTGGCCGGATCGTATAACCAGCTTGGCTATCACGAGGTTCCGTCGCAGAGTTATGCGCGTATTGCCGTCGATTCGAAGATCACCATCAACGCCGACGGCACCTGGCAAGAGTGCGACAACACGGGCGTGAACGCCGGCAAGTGCCAGCAGGCGGGATCGAACTTCACGCCATCGCCCGATGGCAGCGGCGCGTTCGTCACCAGCAACTTCCTCGGACAAGGCAAGCCGACGCTCGCCGCCGGTCCGCTCGGCAAGGGCTACATGATCGTCGGCAAACTGCGCGGCGCGAACGTGCCCATTCTGGTTCGCGCGGGAACGGCGAACGCCACGATCACGACCGGCTTTCCGCCTTTTGCCGACGACGAATCCGGCATCTCGATGCTCTCGCCGCAAACCAATGTTGCGTCGGGATCGGTGAATGGCGAATACGTTGGCGTGGATAACCAGTTCAATTACCGCACGACGGCGCTCGCCGGCACGCAGGCCACGCTCATCGATCCATTCCAGCCGTCGCAGGTTGCGTTGTCGCGCGCGTTGAATCTCGACTACACGCAGACCATTCCGGGTCTGGTCACGTCCGCGGTCGTCAATGCATCGACCGGCGCAACGCCTACCGGCAAGTTCATTTTCTCGGGCGGCGTGTTCGGTTACCTCGATCAAAGCGATCCAGCAACGCCCTATTTCACCATCGGCTCATTCGTCGAGTGACCGTCCCGCAGCCCACCAAAAGGGCTGCGCGCGTGCACGCCTGCTTCATTGAAAGCGGCGTGACGCGTGACGGCCTGTAATCGAAGAGAGATGAAATGAGAAAAATTCTGGCAGCGGCGATCGGGTGCGCCTGGGCGTGCGCTTCAATGACGGCGCACGCGCAAAGCGCCGGCGACAACGTCGTGGGTCTCGGCTGGTTTCACGTGATGCCACAGGATTCGAGCAGCGAACTCACCACGCATGTGGCGCCCGTGCCGATCAACACGCCGCTGCGCTTGCCGTCGCAATTTACGTCGGCGGGAACGAGCCTTTCGACGAAAAGCGCCGATACCTTCGGCCTCGTCTTCACACACTTTTTCACCGATCACATCGCGACGACGTTCGTGGGCGGCGTGCCGCCCGAGTTCGAACTCGATGGTCACGGCACGATCCGTCCGCCCGGACCCGCGGGCGCGCTCGGCAATCAGAATCTCGATCAAACCAATCCGATCGTGAAGAGCGTGCGGCAATGGAGTCCGGCGCTGATTTTCCAGTACTACTTCAATTCGCCGACATCGGCGTTCCGGCCGTTTGCGGGCATTGGCGTGTCGTACAACTTCTTCACGAACATCAAGCTCACGAACGGCTTCGTCAATTCGACGCAGAACAATCTGGGCTCGGTTCTGGCGGCGGCCGCGGGCAAGCCTGGACAGACTTCGGTGGACGCGAAGGCATCGTCGTCGTGGCAGCCGGTGTTCAACATTGGCGCGACCTACAATTTCGATAAACACTGGGGTTTGATCGCGTCGCTCACGTATATCCCGTTGAAGACGACGTCGTCGCTGATCATCAAGGCGGCCGACGGCACCGAACTCGCCACGACCAAAGGCAAGCTGAACGCCGATCCGTTGATCACGTTCCTGGCGGTGTCGTATCGTTTTTGATTGCATCGACAGTCCCGCGAATCATTCGATGCCATTTAGGCGCGATTCGGCGGGACGAATTTCCGCTGCTTTAATCAGGCGGTGGGTTTGCCTACTTTCCCGTCCAGCGGGCCGTGACGGCCGCAATGCGCGCGCCAAAGGCTTTTGCCGTTTCGAGGTCGCCAGGCGGAGGCGCTTCGTCAGGGGATGCATCGGCGGGAGATTGGGTGAGCAAGCCAGAAAACCCGCCAACGTAGTTCAAGTCGTTGCGCGTGGCGGCCTTCGTGTTCGACGGCATCATGCCCGTGCCCGCCCAGATCATGCTGTGCTGCATGGCGAGCGTGATGAAATACGCAATGGTCGAGTGCTTGTCGCCGTTCATGGTCGCCGAGTTGGTGAAGCCGGCAGCGACCTTGTCCTTCCACGATTGCGCGAACCAGGGTTTGGAACTGGCATCGGCGAATTTCTTGAAGTCGGCCGACGGGCCGCCCATGTAGGTTGGCGCGCCGAAGATAATGCCGTCGGCGGCGTCGAGTTCGGCCCAGCCGGCGTCGTCCAGTTCGCCAACGGTCAGCAGCTTGGCATCGGCGCCAGCGTCGGAGGCGCCTGCCAGAACCGCTTCGGCGGCTTTCTTCGTGTGACCGTAGCCACTGTGATAAACGATGACGATTTTCGGCATGTCATTCCTTCTGCGACGCTACGTCGCGGGTTGAACGGAGAATCAGTCTATCAAGCCAAATTCCCGCCGATTGCATGCGCTTGCGGCGTGTCTGGTCATCGTCCGTAAGTCACCACGAGTTGCGCGCTGGACAAGGCCGTGGTGCGGATTTCGTGCTCGAACATCAGGGCGGGGCTGCTTTGACGCAGCCGCAAGTCGGCGCTGTTGAGCGCGTAGACGGTTACGATGTACCGATGTGGTTTGCCTTGCGGCGGACAAGGTCCAGCGTAGCCGTCTATATCGAAATCATTGCGTGATTCGACCGCGCCGATCTTGCGCAGATATCCCGAGGCGCTGGCATTGGACGGCAGCTTTTCGACGCTCGCAGGAATGCCGGCCACCGCCCAATGCCACCAGCCGCGGCCGGGTGCATCGGGATCGAAAATGGTCACCGCGAAACTCTGCGTGTTGGCTGGCGCGTTATGCCATGAAAGCTGAGGAGATCGATTGCCGCCCTTGCAGTCGTTCTGATTGAAAACGAGCGAAAGCGGAGCGCGCTGGTCTGCAACGATGTCGGCGCTTGTCAACGTAAATGGAACGGATGCAACAACTTCGGCGACTGCACGCGGCGCATTTGATAACATCGCGGCGCAGAAAAACGGAAACAGCATTGAGCGGCGGGAGATTCGGCCGAGCAAAACGCGGCAGCCAACAACGCGGTACACAGCACAAACCACAAGCCCGGTCCCCAAGCGCATGGTGCGAGTTCTCCTGTCTCGGGCGTAGCCAGAACTGGCGTTTCACCCTTTGTAACGATGTATTTTGTCTCAGAAATAGGCTTAATGCTGGATTCAAGTTTAACATTGCGCGAAAGGACAAAATTTTTCAAATGTTCGGCACATAACTCAGCAAGCGGCAACCCGTTTGACTCAGGTTTCGCTAGGATTTTCATCTCCGGGCTGAAGGGGTAACGTAATGAACAAGAGCACATTGCCTATAATGCGCAAGGGATTTATCCATTTACGAACCAGGGGTAAATAATGGGTCAACGGATAAAAGTCATTATTGCCGATGACCATCCTGTCATTCTGTTTGGCGCTGCGCAGGCATTACTGAAATTTCCCGAAATTGAAGTGGTCGGGCAAGCGCGTCAATCCACGGAATTGATTCAGTTGCTGCAAAAGTCGCCATGCGACGTGGTTGTGTCGGATCTCGCCATGCCGGGCGGCCAATATGGCGACGGCATGCCACTCCTGGGTTATATAGGGCGGCAGTTTCCGACTGTGCGCATTGTCGTGTTGACCATGCTCGAAAATCCCGCATTACTGAAACGTCTACGTGAAGTAGGCGTGACCGCGGTGATCAATAAATCCGACGACCTGAGTCACATTGGTCTCGCCATTGTTCACGTCATGCGCGGGCAGGAGTACATTGGGCCTTCAGTAAGGGTGGCGCTCGACAGCATGGGTTTGTCTGCGAGCGGTCAGCAACGCGACGTGGTGTTGTCCAAGCGTGAACTGGAAGTCGTGCGTTTATTTGTATCCGGCATGACGATTACCGAAATCGCGGCGCAATTGAAACGCAGCATCAAAACAATCAGCACGCAGAAAAATACCGCTATGCGTAAACTGGGCATTGAACGCGATTCGGAATTATTTCAATATGCCCAAAGCAATGGTTTGTTGAATCTGTCGGCGTATGTCGGCGATGGAAATCTAGACGACGTTTTACCGGTAGATAGTAAATAAACGTTAAATCGATCACAATAAAAAATCCGCTTGTTGATTGCAGCAAGCGGATTTTTTGTTTCATCGCACATATGAAATCGCGGATTATTTCGGCGATGCCGTCACGCCACCGTGCGCCGCCGACCATTCGGCCGGTGAATGCAAAAACTGCTCGACCTCTTCCAGCGTCTTTGTCTCGAAATAACCCGCTTCCTTGGCAACGCGCAATACATCCCACCAGGTTGCAAGCGCATGCAATTTCACATCGATATCTTTCAGAACCGAAACGCTTTCTGGAAAAATATTGTAATGAAACAGCACAAAACAATGGTTCACTTTCGCGCCCGCCGAACGTAGCGCACTGATGAAATTGATCTTGCTGCGGCTGTCGGTGGTCAGGTCCTCGACCAGCAGCACACGTTGACCCTCAGTCAGCACACCTTCAATCTGCGCATTCCGTCCGAAGCCCTTCGGCATTTTGCGCACGTACTGCATTGGCACTGTCAGCCGGTCGGATAACCACGCTGCAAACGGAATGCCGGCGGTCTCGCCGCCCGCGATGGCATCGATTTGTTCATAACCTATGTCGCGCAGGATGGTGATTTCGGCCATTTCCATCAGGCCACGGCGCACGCGCGGATAGGAAATCAGCTTCCGGCAATCGATGTACACCGGGCTCGCCCATCCCGACGTGAAGATGTACGGCTTTTCCGCGTTGAAATGCACGGCCTCGACTTCGAGCAGCATTTTTGCGGTCGTATCCGAGATCGTCTGGCGGTCGATACCTGTCATGGGCACGTCCTTTCGGTTGAGTGGCTGGAGAGAACCTGCCGCCGATACTACCCGTTCGTTAAGTTGCGAATGATGACAATTGGCCCGGTCGTCATGCAATCGATGCGATGCGTTTAGTGCCTCAGACGCGCTTTCCTTCGAAAATGGTGCTCTGCGTCAAAATTATCTCGCGGTGTACACTATTTATCCCCGAAAAATGCTAAGGCGCGGTTTGAGCGCACAGTGATTCTCCTGTGGGCTGCGAACGCCGCGTGACTCAACGAATTCTCTCAGCCAGCCCGAAATCAACGACCCGCAACAAAGGCGCGCGAACCCGGCGCTGAGTCTGTCGCGAAGAACGATTTCACACTTTTCCACTTTCCTAAACGTCTCAGGCCAATCATGGACGAACAACTGAAGCTCAGCGCCCTCGCATATCACCAGTACCCGAAGCCCGGCAAGATCTCGGTCACGCCGACCAAACCCTTGTCGAACCAACTCGATTTGTCGCTGGCCTATTCGCCTGGCGTGGCCGCTGCCTGCATGGCCATCTTCGACGAACCGCTCGATGCCCAGAAGTACACGTCGCGCGGCAATCTGGTCGGCGTGGTGACCAACGGCACCGCAGTGCTGGGCCTTGGCAACATTGGACCGCTGGCCGCCAAGCCCGTGATGGAAGGCAAGGGTTGTCTGTTCAAGAAATTCGCTGGCATCGACGTGTTCGATATCGAGCTTGCCGAGACCGATCCGGACAAACTCGTCGATGCCATCGCCATGCTCGAGCCCACACTCGGCGGCATCAACCTGGAAGACATCAAGGCGCCGGAGTGCTTCTACATAGAGAAGAAGCTGCGCGAGCGCATGAAGATTCCCGTTTTTCACGACGACCAGCACGGCACGGCGATCATTGCATCGGCGGCGATTTTGAACGGCCTGAAAGTGGTCGGCAAGAAGCTGGACGAAGTGAAACTCGTGTGTTCGGGCGCGGGCGCGGCGGCGATTGCGTGTCTCGATTTGCTCGTCCACCTCGGACTGAAGAAGTCGAACATTCTGGTCTGCGATTCCAAAGGCGTGATCTACGAAGGGCGCGGCAACCTGGATCCATCGAAGGAACGTTACGCCGCGAACACCACGGATCGCACGCTCGCGGACGCCATCGACAAAGCCGACGTTTTTCTCGGCTGCTCGAGCGCCGGCGTGCTCAAGCCGGAAATGGTCAAGGTCATGGGCACGCAGCCGCTGATCCTGGCGCTCGCCAATCCGGAGCCGGAAATCCGCCCGGAAGAGGCGAAGAAAGTGCGTCCTGACGCGATCATTGCAACTGGCCGTTCGGACTATCCGAACCAGGTCAACAACGTGCTGTGCTTCCCGTTCATCTTCCGCGGCGCGCTCGACGTGGGCGCGACGACGATCACCGAAGAGATGAAACTCGCGTGCGTGCGCGCGATCGCGGAACTCGCCGAAGAGACCGATCAAGGCGATGAAGTCGCCAAAGCATACGAAGGCCATTCACTCGAATTTGGCCCGGATTACCTGATTCCGAAACCGTTCGATCCGCGTCTGATCATCAAGATTGCGCCGGCGGTCGCGCAAGCCGCGATGGATTCGGGCGTCGCCACGCGTCCCATTCACGATATGGACGCGTATCGCGAGGAACTCGGGACGACGGTTTATCGAACGGGCATGGTCATGCGGCCGGTGTTCGCGGCGGCCAAGGCAGCGCCCGCGCGCATTGTGTTCGCCGAGGGCGAGGACGAGCGTGTGCTGCGCGCCGCGCAATTCGTGCTGCTGGAAAAGATTGCGAAGCCGATCATTATCGGCCGGCCTTCGGTAGTTGAAATGCGGTTGCAGAAAATGGGCTCGAAGTTGAAGCCCGGCACTGATTTTGAGATCGTGAATCCGGAAGACGATCCGCGGTACCAGAAGTGCTGGCAGGAATATCACAACATTGCTGCACGCGAGGGCGTGACGCCGGACAACGCGAAGGCCGCGCTGCGCAAGTTCAATACGCTGATTGGCGCGCTGCTCGTTCGTCTTGGCGATGCCGACGGCATGATCTGCGGCATGATCGATACATACCACGATCATCTCAAATTCATCGAGCAGGTTTTGGGCAAGGCTGACGGCGTACAAAACTTCGCGGCGATGAACCTGTTGATGTTGCAAGGGCGCAACCTCTTCATCAGCGATACGTACGTCAACGAGATCCCAACGCCCGCGCAACTCGCCGATATGACCATTCTGGCGGCGCGCGAAATCGAGAAATTCGGGATTGCGCCGAAGGTGGCGTTGCTGTCGAACTCGAACTTCGGCAGCGTGCCGACGGCTTCATCGAAGCGCATGGCCGAGGCGCGCAAACTGATCGCCGAACGTGCGCCGGAACTTGAAGTGGATGGCGAAATGCATGGCGATGCCGCGCTTTCCGAGATGGTGCGGAAGGCGGCAATGCCTGCATCGACGCTGACCGGAGAAGCGAATCTGCTGATCATGCCGAACGTGGAAGCCGCGAACATCACGTACAACTTGCTCAAGATGGTGAGCGGCGAGGGCGTGACCGTCGGGCCGTTCCTGCTCGGCGCGGACAAGCCAGTGCACATTCTCACGCCGGCCGCGACCGTGCGGCGGATCATCAACATGACGGCGGTGGCATCGGCGAATGCGCGAGTGGCTAATTCGAAGTAACACGCTTTTGAACAGGAAAGGTAGGTAGTCGTCGCCAGTATGTGCGACACCTACCGTGAAGCGGTGACCGGGCATCTCGGTCACCGCTTTTTTTATCGTCAAATTAGGCTCGAAACATCTAGCGTATTTAAGTTAAGAGCACTTAGCGATTTTTTTAAAGAGATGCGAAAGTTGTGGTGCGTACAACGGCAACTCCTTATTCGGACATATCTGATTCGATTGGCAAGTGGTGCTGAGTAGAGTCGCGGATCGTTTCATATACCTGATCGCCGTCATGAATTGTTTCTCATATTCGTTTCGCGTCAGACACTTTCCGCACAACTCTTTGCAGGTATTCAGCATGAACAAGGTCTTTAAGTCGATTTGGAGCGAAGCTCTGGGAGCTTGGGTCGCAGCATCGGAACTGTGTCGTGGACGCGGGAAGGGCGGCGGTAAGGCGGCGCGGGCGGTGGCGTTGGTGATTGGGTTGGGCGTGGCGGGTGGGGCGTTTGCTGCAGGAAATGGGACATCGGTCTCGAATGCGAGTCCGGCCACTGCAACGAATTTGACCGACATCGCGATCGGCTCGGGCGCGACGGCAACGAGCAAAACCAAGGACGCAATTGCTATCGGCGACACAGCGGCTAGCACCGCGGATGGCGCCATCAGCATTGGCGGAAGCGTTTCGAATGCTGCCGCCAATTCCATTTTGATGGGTAACGCGGGAGTGCCGGCCGGAACAACTGGCCAAGTACCGGTCGCTTCTATTGATGCCGGTTCGAGCGCGTCAGTATTTTTCGCACCTGCTGGCGGCTCGGTTCAGACATCGGCAAACTCGTTTTCCTTCAATCCCTATGCCGGGATCAAGACATCGGCTTCGCCTGATTCCGTGAATATCTCCGGAACGGTAAGTGCAGCGCCATCGTCTGTAGCCATTGGTAGCAAGTCCAGCGTTACCAACACACAAAATGCAGCCACAGCGGGCGTCGCGATTGGATCCAATGCGTCCGTACAGGCGTTGAATTCGGTGGCAATCGGTGCTAACGCAGTTGCAAACCGGGTCAATTCGTTCTCGGTTGGCGGGAACGGTACGACACGGGTGATCACGCAAGTGACGAGCGGCACGAAAGCAACTGATGCCGTCAACGTGTCGCAAGTCCAAAATATTGTGGACGGTTTGGGTGGCGGAGCGGAAATCAACACAGACGGCTCGATAACAACCCCCACGTATTCCGTGAACGGATCGGATCAGCAAGGCGTCGGTCAGGCAATCAGTGCGCTGGACACGCGTCTGCAGAACGCCGTCATGTACGACGGCGTCTCCAGTTCCATCACGCTCGCCGGCAGCAATGGCACGCAGATCCATAATCTCGCTGCTGCATCTGCGGCTACTGACGCCGTCAACTTCAAGCAATTGACCGACGCTGGTTTGATCGTGGACTCGACAGGTGTTGTGACGAATGCGTTCGTTGCCTACACCGACAAGACCGAAAGCACCGTTTCGCTTGGCGGTTCAGGTGGAACGAAAGTCAAAAACGTCGCGGCGGGCGTTGACGCGCAAGATGCTGTGAACGTGAAGCAATTGACCGATGCAGGCGCGGTTGTAGATTCAACGGGCCAGGTGACCAACTCGTTCGTCGCGTACACCGACAAGACCGAAAGCACCGTTTCGCTTGGCGGTTCTGGTGGAACGAAAGTCAAAAACGTCGCGGCGGGCGTCGACGCGCAAGATGCTGTGAACGTGAAGCAATTGACCGACGCAGGCGCCGTTGTGGACTCAACGGGCCAGGTGACAAACTCGTTCGTTGCGTACACCGACAAAACCGAAAGCACCGTTTCGCTTGGCGGTTCTGGTGGAACGAAAGTCAAAAACGTGGCGGCGGGCGTTGACGCGCAAGATGCTGTGAACGTGAAGCAATTGACCGATGCGGGCGCCGTTGTGGACTCAACGGGCAAGGTGACGAATGCGTTCGTTGCGTACGACGGCACCACAAAAGATTCCGTGTCGCTGAAGGGCACGGCTGGCACGCAGATTCATAACGTGGCAGCAGGTACTGCCGAAAAAGACGCAGTCAACGTCAAGCAGTTGACGGACGCTGGCGCTGTTGTTGATTCAACCGGCACGGTGACAAACGCATTCGTCGCCTACGATGGCACGACAAAAGATTCAGTCTCGCTGTTAGGCACGAACGGCGGCACGGTGATTCACAACGTTGCAGCGGGCGCTGTGGACATGGATGCCGTGAACCTGAAGCAGTTGAAGGACGCAGGCGTCGTTGTCGATTCAACCGGCACGGTGACGAACGCGTTCGTCGCCTACGATGGCACCACACGAGATTCAGTCTCGCTGTTGGGAACGAACGGCGGCACGGTGATTCACAACGTTGCAGCGGGCGCTGTGGACATGGACGCTGTGAACCTGAAGCAGTTGAAGGACGCAGGCGTCGTTGTCGATTCAACCGGCGCGGTGACGAACGCATTCGTCGCGTATGACGACAACACGTCCAAGGATTCGGTCTCGTTGCTAGGCGGCACTAACGGTACAACGATTCATAATGTCGCCGCAGGCGTTGAAGAAAAAGATGCGGTGAACGTCAAACAGTTGACGGACGCTGGTTTCAACATTGACACGAGCGGGGTGGTCACGAACGCGTTCGTCGCGTATGACGACAACACGTCCAAGGATTCGGTCTCGTTGCTAGGCGGCACTAACGGTACAACAATTCATAATGTTGCCGCGGGCGTCGAAGAAAAAGACGCAGTGAACGTCAAACAGTTGACGGACGCGGGCTTCAATATCGACACGAGCGGGCAGGTGACGAACGCATTCGTTGCATACGACAACAATACATCGATGGATTCCGTCACGCTCAAGGGCGGGAATGGCACGGTGATTCACAACGTTGCAAACGGCGAAGTCTCGGCAACCAGCAAGGACGCAGTCAACGGTTCGCAACTTTTCGAGGCGACGCAGAACATGCCGGCGTTCGCTGACTCGGTCAACTACGCGTCTCCCGCACACGACAAGATCGCGTTGGTCAGTACCGCCGGCGGCCAGGTGACGATCTCGGGTGTGGCACGCGGAGCGATGACTGCGGACAGTACCGAAGCAGTCAATGGCGCGCAGCTTTTTGAAGTCGACGCAAAAACGAATCAGAACGCGTCCGATATCAAGAATATCAACAAGACCATCAATAACATCGTCAACGGCGGCGACGCATATGTATCGCAGGATGCAGCCACGGGAACGATCTCTATTGGAGGAAGCGTTGGTGGCAATGAGATCAACGTCTCCAGCACGACCGGCTCACGCAAGATCACGGGCGTAACCGCAGGCAGCGTTTCGGCCGCCAGCGACGAAGCAATCAACGGCTCGCAGTTGTACAACACGGCGGCATCGACTGCGGCGGCATTGGGCGGTGGCGCGGGCGTCGATGCCAACGGCGGCATTACGGCACCGACCTACACGGTCGGCGGCACGGATGTTCACGACGTGGGCACGGCCATCAGCAACCTCGACGCACGCACGGCGCAGAATACGACCGACATCACGAACATTGGCAATGCGACCAAGAATGCCGTCACCTATGACTCCGACGCCCATGACAAGGTCACGCTCGGTGGCACTGCGGCGGCAGACGGTACCAACGAAAATGCGGTTCAGTTGAGCAACGTGAAGGCCGGAGAACTGTCGGCGACCAGCACCGACGCAGTGAACGGTGCGCAGTTGAACGCAACCAATGCGCGCGTCGATTCATTTGAGAATGTTGTTAACAACATTTCCGGTACGGGAAGTCCGTTCATTGCAATCAACTCATCGGTCGCGACGGCTCCTGCGCCGACGGCGACAGGTACAGACGCTGTTGCAATCGGCGCAAATGCGCATGCCTCCGGGAATAACTCGATAGCACTGGGTGCGAACTCCGTCGCTAGCGAAGACAACACGGCATCGGTTGGATCGGCGGGTAACGAACGTCGCGTAACCAACGTGGCCGCTGGGCAAAGTGGTACGGACGCAGCCAATATGAATCAGGTCAACGATCTGCGTAATGAAGTTGGCCAGAACATTACGGCGTTGCAACGCAGCGCGTTCGGTGGCGTAGCTTCAGCCATGGCAATGCCGAGTCTCTCGCCGCGCGAACCCGGCAAGACGTTGGTCGCAGTCGGCGTGGCGAACTACAAGGGCTACGGTGCGGTTGGTGCTGGCGCCACGTATCGTTCACGTGACGGTAACTGGCTGATCAACGGCGCGTTGTCGGTGACACCTCATGGCGATACAGGCGCACGCGCTCAGGTTGGCTACGAGTTCTAAGGTCTGAGTTCGCGCGCTGCAGTTGGCGCGCGCAATAAAGCGACGTAATGCAAAGGGTGATCCGGAGTCGGATCACCCTTTTTTGTTCGATGCATCCCTTGCATCCGCTCAGAGCGATGCTCGAAATCCGCTCAACTATGCGTTGGGACCAAGCGCAGCTTCGGCTGACGACTTTCTCAGCTCACATTTAGGTTCGCGCGCAATGCGTGACCAACCATCCAGACCGAAGCATCCAGATCGCTCCGTTATTTCTTGCGTCGATCCATAAAAATCCGGATGAAAAACTGAAGCTCTAACGGTTCCCGAACATCGAATCGGGTAGCGACTCAGTCTATTCAAGTAGTGGCTGCTGATCTGCTCCACGCGTCCGGGTTATCGTGGAGACGATGACCGGCGTCATCGGCGTCATCGGCGTCAGATGCACGCAGCGTCCTGATGCGTATCCAAGAAATACTCCAATAATCGCGCACCTCGAATCCCAATTAGCGTCGCGCGATTCATCGCAGAACACAGTCAATTTCTTTCGCCTCGATCACGAAACATCGAATAGTCCGTTTCCATACGCGTTCGTTCTTATAAGAACGCGCCTATGCGATACAGGGCGTTGTCCTAATACAGTACGTTCTGAAGCGAGATAGAACAGATTGGACGCCACGCGCATCGTCTTTCTCTGCTCCTCGTCTATTGGTAATGAGTCGCATGAATCGGGCGACCTGTGAATCTCCGAGCACGTTTTTTCGAGCATTTGAAACGGCCAGGTGGGATACCGATTCAGAACCTTTTGAGTTGGCCTGCGCACCAAAAGCTGAATATTTTATTAGGAAAGCATATCAATTATGAATCGAATTCATAGGTCTAAAAATAATGACTCGACTAAAACGAGTGTCGCCGTCGGAGAAAATGCAAAAGGCGGAAAGTCGTTGGTAAAAAGAGTACAGGCGTCGTTGGCGTCAGCTTCACTGGCTGTAAGCGCAGCGGTAGCGATGGGATCATCGGCTAACGCTCTCGCGAATGAGACGACGTCGTCGATGAGTTACCAGTTTGAGGCACCGGACTCGGCGAATAGCCAGGGTTCCGCATTGCAAGGGGCTGTGAGCCAGGTTAATACAGCGCAGGCGGATGTGTCGGTTCAAGTGTCCGATTCAACTGACGACGTGACGACTCTAGCGACGGCGCCGGAGAACCCAATGCAAACCACCACTACTATGGGCAGTGTGGCCGGAACGGGTGCGTCTAGTGTCAAGGCTACACGCTTATTAGGAAGCACCGCGGATACAAACAACGGTTCGCAATTACTCGGCGCAGGCCTTTTGCAGGCGAGCAGTGCCGCGGATATGGCGTTCGGCGGTCCGCTCGGTACTGCCACCCCGGTAAATGGCCGATATGAGACCGATGCTGCGATTGCCCAAGGTGCAAACGCAATTGCCATTGGACGTGGATCTGTAGCAGCTCTTAATGGCGTCGCAATGGGAGTGCTCTCTGAAGCAGCAGGCGGAGAAGGCGCGAGTTCGGGCGTCGCGATCGGATACTCGTCGTCGACGGCGTGGGGTACCGCGATTGGTAATTACGCTAGAGCGATGAACGGTACGGCAATAGGCCCTTACGCTAGTGCGTCCGGCAACAGCGCAATTGCATTGGGTGACACTAGCAGTGCCTCAGGAACAAGTTCGGTGGCTGTTGGAAATGCGAGTACCGCCGTTGGAGCTTATTCGATAGCGCTGGGAACGAAAGCGACCGCCAGTGCCAATAAGGCAGTTGCACTTGGTAACTTCGCAGTCGCTGACCGGGTAAGCACCGTCTCCGTGGGTTCGGCCGGCGCGGAAAGCCAGATCGTGAACGTAAAAGCCGGTACATCATTGACCGACGCCGTGAACATGGCGCAGTTGAAAGCGCTCGGCATGACAACCGACGCGGGCGGCACAATCACCAATGCCTTCGTTGCGTATGACAGCGCGAATAAAAACACCATCAAACTTGGTGGCACGGCGGGTACCAAGCTTTCGAACGTAGCAGCGGGAATACTTTCGGCAACGAGCATGGACGCAGTGAACGGCTCGCAATTATTCGCATTGACGGATGGTACGAGCGTAACTAATTCCGCCTATATGAGAGTGATGGGGGCAGGAAACGGGTCGGATAACGCAAGTATTGTGAATGCAGTAAATTCAATAGCCATTGGCTCGCGAGCTAACATTCAAGAAGATCCGAAAGGAGGGGCCAATCATATAGCTATCGGTACGAATGCAACTGCATTGGGTAACGCTAATGAGGTAACCGCGACAACAGTCGTCGGAAGCAACGCTTTGGCCAAGGGCGCATCGTCTGCCTTCGGTTCGGGCGCATCTGCCAATAGCACCTACTCAGTGGCGATCGGAGCAAATAGTCTTGCGAGCGTTGGAGGTGCAACCGCGGTCGGCTCCGGTGCCCAATCAGTCGGATACAGTTCGTTGGCAATCGGAGCCACCTCGAAAGCGAGCAACGACTTCGCCACAGCGATTGGCGGACAGGCAAACGCCACTGCCCCCAGCAGTGTTGCGTTAGGAACTAACTCGGTGGCCGATCGCTATAACACTGTCTCCGTTGGTGCTGCAGGGTCCGAACGCCAGATCGTGAACTTGAAGGCGGGTACATCATCGACCGATGCCGTGAACGTATCGCAATTGACCGCACTTGGCATGACAACCGATGAAAGCGGCACGATCACCAACGCATTCGTCGCCTATGACGACACAAACAAAAACACCATCAAACTTGGCGGCACGGCGGGTACCAAGCTTTCGAACGTAGCAGCGGGAATACTTTCGGCAACGAGCATGGACGCAGTGAACGGCTCGCAATTATTCGCATTGACGGACGGTACGAGCGTAACCAATTCCGCTTATATGAAAGTGACGGGCGCTGGAAATGGGTCGGATAACGCAAGTATTGTGAATGCAACAAGTTCAATAGCCATAGGTTCGCGAGCTAAAGTTCAAGAACTTCCTGTAGGAGGGAGCAATCACATAGCAATTGGTACGAATGCGACCGTAATCGGTAACACTTCGCCAATCGCGACGACAGTCGTGGGCAGTAATGCTGTCGGTTATTCCGCATCGTCCGTCTTCGGTTCAGGCGCCACCGCCAATAGCAACTACTCAGTAGCAATCGGAGCAAACAGTCTTGCGAGCGTTGGAGCTTCAGTCGCAGTCGGCATCGATACCAAGGCCGTCGGATACAGTGCAGTGGCATTTGGATCCGGCTCGACTGCGAGCACCGACCACGCTGTGGCGATTGGCGGAAACGCGCTTGTCACCGCCGGCGGAAGTGTTGCGTTGGGATATAACTCGGTGGCTGATCGCTTTAATACCGTCTCCGTTGGTGCTGCGGGGTCCGAACGCCAGATCGTGAACTTGAAGGCGGGTACATCATCGACGGACGCCGTGAACGTGTCGCAATTGACCGCACTTGGCATGACAACCGATGAAAGCGGCACGATCACCAACGCATTCGTCGCTTATGACGACACAAACAAAGACACCATCAAGCTTGGCGGTTCGGCCGGCACGATTATCGGAAACGTGAAGGCAGGTGTCGAGCAGAGCGATGCCGTCAACGTCGCGCAGTTGAACGCGGCGGGGCTGGTCATCGGCTCGGACGGCGCGGTTTCGAACGCGTTCGTGGCCTACGACGACACGCTGAAAGACACCATCACGCTGGGCGGAACGGATGGCACGATCATCGGGAACGTGAAGGCAGGCGCGTTGACGCCAACGAGCATGGAAGCGATCAATGGATCGCAATTGTTCGATACATCGACGCGCATGGCCGCGATGCTCGGCGGCGGAGCAAGCGTGAATGCAATGGGCGCGCTGCTCGCACCTACGTACAAGGTTGGCGGCGCCGAAGTGCATGACGTCGGCTCTGCAATAGGCAACCTCGACGGCCGCGTGACGCAGAATAGTTCCGATATCGCAGGAATCCTGGGCACGCTCGCGAGCGGCTCAGGTTCCACGCCGAATCCAAATCCGGATCCGAATCCAAATCCAAACCCGAGTCCAAATCCCGATCCTGCGACCACAAATCCCACGCCGGTCAACCGGAACGCGCTTGTCTACGATTCGGCCGATCGCGATCAGGTGACGCTCGGTGGATTTAATATGGCTTCAGCGCCGGTGAGGTTATCGAATGTGGCGGCCGGCGAGCTTTCAACGTCCAGCACCGACGCCATCAACGGCGCGCAGCTCAACACAACGAACGGTCGTTTGTCGGCGACTGAAAACGCGATCGCCGGATATCAGGCGGCGGGACTCGAGTTCGTGATGGTCAATTCGCCGACAGATAGCGGTTCCAAGCCTTCGGCATCGGGTCAGGATTCCATCGCGATAGGCTCGAACGCCCAGGCCGCCGGCAATAACTCGATTGCTATTGGCGCGCATTCGGTGGCCGACGATCCCAACACGGTATCGGTGGGTTCGGCCGATAACGAGCGCCGAGTGACCAACGTTGCCGCCGGCACGAAAGGCACCGACGCCGCCAACGTGAACCAGTTGAACAAGTTGCGCGACGACGTTGGATCGGACATGAGGTCGTTGCAACGAGCGGCGTTCAGCGGCGTGGCTGCGGCGATGGCAATGCCTAACCTGATGCCGAGCGCACCCGGGAAGACGGTCATGGCGGCGGGCGTGGGCAACTTCAAAGGCTACGGCGCGTTCGGCGCGGGCGCGACCTACCGTTCAGGCGACGGGAAATGGCTGGTGAATGGCGCAGTGTCGCTGACAGGTAATGGCGACGCCGGCATGCGCGCGCAAGTTGGCTACGAGTTCTGACGCTGGATTAAAACATCCTGGTTATTCCGGTGTAATGCATTCAGTCCGGCTTACCGCACAAAAAGATATCCGTTTGCAGCACCCAATCAAGTTTTGGTTGGGTGCTTTTGATTTATAGAAACTTCCGGATTATTGAATCAGTGTGTTTACAGATAATCCAAGATTTATCTTAAATTAGAAAGAACACGCGACGCTTATATTAATACTCACGCAAGGGGTAAAAGCCCTCGCAACGGTTGCAAGGCGTTCTTGAAAGCCTGGCTCCACAAAAGCTAAACATCAAACCCTGATTCGCGCCACTAGAGCTTAGCAAAGCTCGGCGGAGCCAATGCTTCAAGCGTGGCTGGTCGAGTCAGTAATCAATTTTCTTTGGAATTCAAACTGAAATGACCAAGACTCGACGTTCTACATTAATTGTTTTTGTAATTCAGATCATCATGATCTGCGGCCTCGGCGTTTTCTTCGAGACGCTGAAGGAAGTTATTTCTCACAACCCTGTTGTCAATTCACTGATCCTCGCTGTTTTAATATCGTCGATTGTTTATTCCATATTCGCTGCAGTAGTTGTGTTTCGTGGCGAGTCTACCTGGACGCGTATTGCAGTTAATCCTGCTTCACCGAACGCGCTGAAAACTGTTGCAAAACACTTTCCGGATGTTGGACACGCGGAAGCAGCGCATCGTCATTCGGCAATCGAAGCGCTCAACGAAGCTCTTGAATGGCGCGGCCGGATGCTGGACTACGCATCGGGCGTGCTGATCGGCCTGGGATTGCTCGGCACGTTCGTCGGCCTCATGCACACCATGGCGGGTATCAAGGACGCCATGGCGCTGGTATCGGGCGCTGGCGGAAAGGCCTCGGCGAGTGCGTTGATTGGTGGCCTGACCGCGCCGCTGGCCGGTATGTCGACGGCATTCTCCGCTTCGCTGCTCGGTTTGATCGGCTCGCTCGCGGTGGGCGCACTGGCTCAGTTCATCAGCCGTTCTTCAAGCAACTGGATTGAATCGATCCGCGAATGGGCAACGGTGGTCGGCGGTGACGAATCCACCGGCGACGCTGCACCCGCCACTGGCGGAAACAACAACGCCGCGATGGTTCGCATCGAACACGTGGCGAGCGCTATTGAAGCGCGTATTGCGCAACTCGTCGATGTAACCAGCGCCGGCCGTAAAGAACAGGACCGCCTTGCCGCTGCGAGCTTCGATGCGCTGAATCGCATGGCCAATCTGGCGGAACGCCAGGAGGTTTTGCTCGGTGGAATCCAGCACAGCTTGCAAGCCAACACGGTTGCAATGGAATCGGCGAAAGAAGCCGTCATCACCATGGCGGCGAGCGTGGAAGCAAATCGCGTTCAAGTGACGGCAGCCGTGGACAGCGTGACGGACGTACTTGTCGATATCAAGACGAATACGGAACACACGGTTGCAGGACTCGAAGCATTCCAAAGCAGTCTGGCGACCAAGCACGCCGCGCTGGAGAAGATGAGCGTATCGGTGCAAATGCAGCGCAACGCGGTGATGGACTGCGTCGAGCAAATCTCTCGTGCTCGCGTAGCGATCGAATCGGGACGCGTCCGCGCTCCCGGCTCAGCGGTCGCCATGGCCGAAGCAGCGTAAGGAGCAATTCATGGCACAAACCTCCTACGCACCAAAAAAGCTGCTTGCAGCCCTCATGTTCAGCGGTGTCTGCGCTAGCGCATCGGCCGCGGACAACCAGATCCTGACTCGACTCGTCGACCGGATGATCAACAATCCGTCGACAGCAACGCCTTCGGCCAACCCGCTTCAGCTGGGGCAATACCCCATTCCCCCGGCGGTTCGTCCTCCGAAAACAGATGTCAACGGCGCACTCGACGGACAACTGCTGGCTCCGCCAACGAGCGACCTGCCCAACGTCCCGGCTGCAGAACGCGCCGATGGAAACATCGAAAGGTCGTCGGCAGCGAATCAGGCAACCGGCAACACGATGGATCTCGCCCGTTCGCTCGATGCCGCAACCGACAACGCGTTGTCCACCAAAATTGCCCGCGGTCAGGCGGATCAAGCGCAGGCACGTGTAATGGGCGCACGCTCCGCTTACTTCCCGAAGTTGAGCGTGATCGCGAAGACGCCGGACAAGATCGTCGGCGCGTCGCAAGGATATGGCCGGAGCTACGACCAGGCAGCGCAGGCAAGCGCCACGCTGCAATACACCATGTTCGATTTCGGCCGTCGGAAGAACCAGGTGCAGAGTGCATCGCTCGCGGCCAAGGCATCGGAAAGCGCGTACCAGAGCGAAGTCGAAACACTCACGTTCGAAACCTCGCGCGCTTATCTCGATGTAGTCAAAAACCAGCATCTGAGCAAGATCGCCGATGACTACATTGCGCAGGTGCGACGCCTCAACCAGGTGATCGAACAGCGTGTGAGCGGTGGCCTTGCAGCGCAATCGGACGCCATTCGCGGACAACTAGCGCTGACTTCGGCACAGGCACGCGGCCGGCAAATCAAGTTGCAGCTCGCGAAATCCGAGCAACAGTTTCGCTCCATAACGGGGAAGGACGCGCTGCCGGCATCGCTCGATGCAGTCAAGCAATTGCCGCTCGTCGATGTTCAGCCGCTGCTCGACGCAGACGCCGACGCCAATCTCGCCGTGCAGGCGCGTCGTCTGGATGTGGCGAGCAACATGGCCATGGTGAATGTCGAGCGCGCGTCGCGTTATCCGCGTATCGATCTAGTTGGTACGTATAGAAAGCCGCTTCAGTCAGTGCCTTCGCCGGGCAGCTCGGTGATGGTGCAAGTGTCGTTCGATCTGTTCGACGGCGGCCTGCGCAAGTCGCGCATCAATGAAGCCGTGGCCGCCAAATATGTCGCGCAACAGCAGCTTGAACAAGAACTGCGCAACGTGAACGATCAAAAACAATCGTTGCAGTCGGACTGGAGCAGCGCACGCGATCAGTGGACCTTGAGCGTTGAAGGCGAGAAGCAGGCGCTGCGCACGCTCGATCTGTACGCGGACGAGTTCCGCCTCGGCACACGGCCGCTGTCCGATCTCATCAGCGCGCAAGTCGATTTGTTCAGTGCGCGAAGTGATCGTGAACAAGCCGAGGCGAGCTACAAACTTTCGACGCTCGCGCTCTACAACCTCGATGCACGAACAATGGACGGGCTGCGCGCCCTCAATCTGGTGAAGGGAGAAATGTAATGTCTGCTAGCTCGAAAAGTAACCATATCTGGCCGGCTTACGTCGACATGATGACCGTGTTGTTGATGGTCTACATGCTGCTAAGCATGATCTTCCAGGTGCTCGCAGCAATGGCCACGCCTTCATCGGGAACGCCAGACGCGCCGCCTGTTTCCAACGCGACGTCCGCGGAGGCAATGGCCGTCACGCATCAGGCGACGATGGACGACAGCCTGACGCAACTGCCGACGGATTTCGTCGCGAAAGTCGGCGAGGACGAAAATTTCCTCCAGCCGGCCGAACGTGCCGCCACGCGTGCCTGGATCAGCCAGAACGCGGCAGCTATTCGCGCACGGGGCATCCTGGTGTTTTCGCTGACGCGCACGACCGACGCACCGCTCGGCGTGCGCCTGCGAATGCAGTTCGAGCGCTCGCTCATGGTGGTGTCCATCGCCGATGAACTGAAGATTCCCCGCGACAAGATCGAGTTGAGGAATCCGGTTCCGGAGAAGGGAACGCAGGACTCCATCATCCTCCGGCTCAAGTAAGCGGCGGCCTTATTACTCAGCGGCACGGCGTCTCGTGCAGAGGTACTCAACATGAATAAATTCGAAATTACCAGGAAGAAAGTGGCCGATGTCGTTGCGCCATATCGCCGGTTTGCGCCACGCGGTGTAACGGGCGCCGCGCTGCTGGGGCTGATGCTGTTCGCGCTCTGGTCAACCGCGTTCAAACTCGACGTCCTGGTTCACGGACCGGGCGTGATCCGGGTGGAAAGCCACAACATCGTGGTCCAGCATCCTGATGGCGGCCAGCTCGAAAAGCTGCTGGTGCGTGAAGGGCAATCGGTTCACAAAGGCCAGTTGCTTGCGGTGATGGACAACACGTATGTATCCGAGGAGTTCGCCAAGAATACGGCGGCGCTCGATACGCTGCGTCTTCGCGAACAGCGGCTGGTTGCCGAGATCGCACGGACGCCGTTCACTCCGGCCGAGTCGGCGGAGCCGGAACATGCAAAGGCTATCGCTAGCGAAAAGGGATTTTACGAGTCGCGCCAGCGGACATTGGAACAGTCCATTTCCATTTCCGCTGTGCAGGCCGATCAGCGTTCCGCGCAACTGGCGGAATTGCGCAGCCGTATCGCGGATCAAGAAAAAGAAGTGGCCCTGATGCGACAGCAGGTCGACATGATCGAACCGCTCGTGCGTAAAGGCGCGGCCGCCGAGGGCGTGCTGCTGCAGAAGCGGACCGACCTGCAAAGCTCGCAAGGTGCATTGAACGAAGCGCGCGCGAAGGTTCCGCGATTGATTGCGGAAGAGCGCGAGTATCGGCTGAAGGTGGATCAGACCAAAACGGATTTCATATCCGATGCACAAAAACAATTGTCGCAAGTGCGCGATGAACTGGCGCAATCGAACGCGAAGACATCGGCCAGCGAGGATCGTCGCAAACAGGCGCAGATACTCAGCCCTGCCGACGGCGTGATCCAGCGCGTCGTGAATCCTCACGCGGGCGCGGTCGTCAAACCCGGCGGCGATTTGTTCGAGATTGCCCCAAGCGACGTGCCGCTGGTCGCGCAGGTCAAGATCCGTCCCGAAGACCGGGACAAGATCTGGCAAGGCATGCCGGTGCGTGTGCACGTGAATGCTTTCGGCAACAGTTATACGGACACGCTGAATGGGCGCGTGGAGGTGGTCAGCGCCGACGCGCTGGGCGACGACCGCACGGGGCGCTTTTACGACGTCACCGTGGAAGTTCCCAAAGCAAATCTGAAGAAGCCGATATATCCAGGCATGGCCGTAGAAGGTTACTTGCTCGCGGGGCATCGTTCGCTCGCGCAGTATCTTTTGAAGCCGCTGATGACGGGCGCATCGACCGCGCTTTCCGAGTCCTGATATCCGTACGTTGTAAATCATATTGTTGAACGGTTCATGTTGATGGACCGTCCTGCTGGAGCCTTAACATGAAATTGCCAATCCCCAAACAACTCGACACAACGGTCATTCTCGAGACGTACTCGAAAAACGAGTTGCCGTTCAAATTCTCCGACGTGCAGATTTCCATCAACGGTCCTGACATCGTTGTCAAGACTGCCGACGGACACACCATGACTTTCCCGTTCGCGGCGCAATTTGCGACCATGGGCAAGCAGGTCTTCACGTTGGTATTCGCCGATGGAAAAGAGATTCCGTCGGATCAGTTGCTGGCCTATGTGACCACGGTCACGGTCGCGCCAAACGCTGCCGCGCCTGTTGCGCATCACGAAGAAAGCAAGGGCGCGGCTGAAAAGGAAACATCGAAAGAGGTGAGCAAGGAAGAGACCAAAGTGGTCACGAAAGAGGAGGTCGTTGTTGTTGAAACGCCGCCGCAGGAAGCCGCGGGCGCCGACCATAGCGACGCGGCGCACAAGGCGCCGCCGGTGGTGCATCCGGGAGACCTGAGCAAGCATCGCTTCGATACAGAAGAGTTGCCGCGCGTCGATCATATTGCCGGTATGCCGCCCAAGCCGGAGAATCCGCCGGTTAAAGCCGAACCGGTGCCGCAGGATGAAACGCCTGTAGATGCAACGCCCGTAGAGCCGGCGCCAGCGGACCCGCCGCCCGTAGAACCGACGCCCGTAGAACCGACACCCGTAGAACCGACGCCCGTAGAACCGACGCCCGTAGAACCCACGCCCGTAGAACCGACACCCGTAGACCCGACGCCGGTTGACCCGACGCCGGTAGATCCGACGCCGGTAGACCCGACGCCGGTAGACCCAACGCCGGTAGACCCGACGCCGGTAGACCCGACGCCGCCAATCCCTCCGACATTGAAGGACGTGGTGTTGCTGGAAACGCAAGCTGTCGCCGATCAAACCACCCACGACTATCTCCTGGGTGGCGGGGCGGACGCAGCGCGCACGGACGGCCGGATCTCCACGCAATACGGCGCTCGGAATGTCGATCTAAGCCAGGAAACCGCCAACTGGACCATTCACGCCGATAGCAGTGCTGGCGCGACGGAACCCGGCAGCATGGTGCGTATTGTCAATGCGGGCAGCGTAAGTGAATTGAGCGACGTATCGGTGAGCGCAGATCTCGCGGCCAAAGGCGTGAGCATCATTTTGTGGAATTCCGACGAAGGCATTGCACTTGGTCTCAAGTCCAACGAGTTTGCGCTGCGTTATCCGATCTCCAAGCAAGTGCTCGATGGCGTGTTCAGCATCCATATCGACTTTGTCGATGCAGAGTCCGGACAAGCTGGCTCGACCGATCTCAAGTTCCAGGTCATCGATTCCCCCACGGCCTTGCGCAACGAGAGCGATGTCTACCAGCTGAGCCGTCACGACAACGACGTGTCGATCCACGCCGGTTCCGGCGATGACACCATCATTGCCGGCACGGCGAACGGCGTCTACGACGGCGGCGGCGGCGTGAACACGCTCGATTATTCCGGATTTACATCGGCGCTCTCAGTGGACCTTTCCGCCGATGTACGCAGCGCACTCGGCATAACGCCGACCGGTGAAATCACGGTCGACATGGGCCGCGTCAAGTCTGGCGACACCACGAACAGTATTGAAAACATCCAGATCATCAAGGGTGGCTCGGGCGCCAACACGTTCATTGGCAACGCATTCGACCATCAGTTCATAGGCGGCTCGGGCGACAACACGTTTATCGCGAATGGCGGCAACAACGTATACACCGGCGGTGGCGGCAAGAACGTGCTCGACTATTCGCGAGCCGGAGCAGGCGCGTTCGACACCGCCACCCTCGGCGCCAGCGGACGCACGCTCGTACTCGATGGCGTTGATATCGACATGTCGAAAGGCGTGACGTCGAACAATGGCTGGACCGATGCGAATGGCAAGTCGGCAGTCGATCATTTCAGCGGCGTGAATCAGATCACGGGTTCGGCGCATAACGATCGCATCAAGGGCAGCGACGGCGATGACGTCATCTTCGCCGGCGGCGGTGACGACCTGATCATCGGCAGTGGCGGGAACGACACTATCGACGGTGGCACGGGTTTCAACACGATCAGCTATGCCGAGATGACAGGCGCGGTCGATGTCGATCTAAACGGTGCAACCGGAAAAGCTGTCAAGAGCGACGGCGGCGTGGATTCACTCGCGCATATCCAGTCTGTCATCGGCGCGGCGGGCGGCGGCACGCTGACCGGATTGACCGGCAGCGACAATTTGTTGATCGGCACCGGTGGCGACACGCACTTTGTAACGAACGCGGGCGTGAACCAGCTTTACGGCGGTGCGGGTAACAACACGTTCGACGTCATGCAGGGGACCAACACGATCGTAGGCGGCGCCACGTCCAATACAGCAAGATCTGTCGGCGGCGCGAACACCTTTTATGCCGGCGATGGCGTCAACGTATTCGCCGCGGATGGCGGCAACACCTTATACAAGGGCGGCGCTGGCACCAACACGTTCACGAGCACGAACGCCGGAACGAACACCATGATCGGCGGGAGCGGCACGAGCGAATTCCACGCAACGGGCGGCGGCTCGAACTCGATCACCGCCGGCACCGGAGACATGCATGTCTTCAGCGGCGGCGCCAACAATACGGTCACGGGCGGTTTGGGCGGAAGGGTCACCGTGGATTACACCGCTTACGAAGGCGACGGACACCTGGAAATCTCGCTCGACCGTAACCTCGCGCTCGTTGGGAACGACTTTGTCGACCGATTGTTCGACATCGACGTGATCATTGGGAACAAGAGTGGAAACAGCACGATCCGGGGCGCCAATCACGGCATCGAGATTCACGTTTCCGGCGACAACAATTTGATGATCGGCGGGACGGGCACCAATATTTTCGATGGTGGATCAGGTGCGAACAATACGGTCGACTACAGCAACTCGACAGGTGCGTTGAATATCAATCTGGAAACAGGCGTTGTTTCGAAAAATGGTAATGGCTTTACGGACCGGATTACCAATATCGACAGGATCGTGGGCAATAACGCATCAGGCAATGTGTATCAAGGAAAGAACGGCGCAAACAATTGGATTGATCTGGGTACAGGCGCTAACGACACTGTCATTGCATCGAAGGGCAACGATACCTACGTAAGCCATAACGCGACCAGCAAACTCGATTACTCGCAGCTTAACGCCGGAATTCAGCTCGACACGGGCACAGGCATTGTGCAGAAGGGCTCAAACGGCCAGGACACGTTGGTGAATGGGTTCGGCACCGTGGTGGGTACTAATCATGGCGATTCCTTCGTGGTAAGCAATCTGGTCAATATCAGCGGAGGCGCGGGTGACGACAAGATTGCCATAAAAGGAAATCCGTATGCGTCGATTATCGATGGCGGAGGCGGACGCAATGAACTCGATGCAACTGCTGTAAACGGTGGCGCTTTCACCGCATTCGTTCTTAATCCGGACGGGCGTAGCGGAACTGTGCAAGGTGATAACACAGCTAACTGGACGACCGGTACAGTGGCAAACGGTGCTACTGGATACGCGACATTCAAGAACATCGACGCAATCAAGACATCGAACTTGATGAGCAATCTTGTCAACTGGGGCACCGCGAATCATGTCACGATCAACGGCGCTGCGAACCAGCAGGATTACTACTTCGTGAATGGCGGTGGCAACAAGATCGACGGCAACTATCACGGAACCGGAGAGAGCATTGCCGCACAAAGCGCATCCCGGGCGGTTATTTCGTATGTGAAAACTACGACTGGCTTGAATGCCGATTTCGATGCTGGAACGGTGTCGTTCACCGACGGCCGGGAAAGCGACACGCTGACTAACTTCAGCCGGTTCCGCGGTACGACGGGCGATGACATTATCAAGGGGCATGCCAACCAGAGCGATTGGATTATTGCATCCGATGGCAGCGATTCAATCGACGCGGGTGGCGGCACGAGTAACGTGTATGCCGTTGCGGACGCTACGCTCGTTGTTCACGCTGACTTCGATACTGGATTAGTGGTCAAGACGGTCGCTGGTGGGGCGCTGATCGGCAACGATACGATCGCGAATTTCCAGCAGTACAGCGGAGGCAGCCAGAATAACGACTGGGTGCACGGTAAAGACGGCGTAGACATGACTTTCTCAATGGGCAGCGCGGGCACCAAGACGCTCATGGCCAGTAACGCTAATAACACCATAATCGGCGGCGGCAGCACTACCACCATCAATTACTCCAACATGGACGCACCCATCACGGTAGACCTTGCCAACGGGAAGGTAACTAAAAGCACAAGCGTCGATACATACAGCGCAGTCTCAAAAGTGGTAGGAACAACCGGCGATGACGTCTTTACATTCAACACGCAGGCCGACGTGACCAAAACCAGTCAGGATGGCGGCGGAGGAAATGACGTATTGCAAAAGACGGGTAATACAGCTTCGACGTACGACCTCACCACCATGCTGGCGAAAGTGACGAATATTCAGAAGATCGATTTCTCGACCAGTACCGCCGCGGACAAAATAACCATCGACTTTACTGGCCTCCTGACACGCGGAAATGAAACGCTGACAATCAATACCGGATCGAAAGACACTATATCCATGTCCCATAACGCCGCGCTCGACGGATGGACGCATACTACGTCGGTCAGTGACGGACATACGACCGACACTTATGCGCTCGGCGGTCATCAATTGATCTGGAATCACTGAGTCTGTGGTTCGTTTTTATATTTGAAACTATTCCATTAAAGCAAGTATTTCAATTCGGATAGCTAATCTCTTAAACGTGAACGCGGCCGAAGAACATGCCGCGTGCTTATCCCTCTGCACGCCGGTGCCTGAGATTGCGCTCCCGCAACTAAAGAAAGGACAAAAATAATGAATATCCAAATGGAGTATCCCGCAGCGGCATTACTTCAAGCTGCGGGCATTGCAATTACTGGTATCCACGGTGAGCTGGCTCAGGAGCGGTGGCGTCGCACGTGTGCCGCGCTCGCGGGCACGAGCAGTGAAAATGCGTTGCTCGATCAGGTTGGACGCGAATACGGGCTTGATTTTTTGCCAGTGCGAGCGAGCATGCAGCGACTCGACGGCGATGTATATCTCGCACGCGACGACAGCCAATTATGGCAATGCGTCAGCGTGCAAAACGGTGTGCTGACCGATGGTGTTTCGACCGGAAGTCAGGGCAATGCCGCGTTATCAGCCAGCGTGAAGCCGCTGTATCGCGTGGTAAAGGTTCAGCGTCTTGGCGCATTGTCATTTCACACGTTCATCAATCAGTGGCGTAAAGAAGGCCGGCTCTTGTCGCAACTGCTGTGGGGCACGTTTGCGCTCAATCTTTTTGCGCTCGTCATTCCGCTGTACATGAATGCTATCTATAGCCGCGTGATTCCTGCGCAAGCGGACGCGTCGCTGTGGGTTCTATCCTTTGGCGCGTTGCTCGCGTTCGGACTCGAGTATCTGTTTCGCATGGAACGCGCCAAAGTCATGGTCGGATTGTCGCGCTCGATCCGTAGCCACATTGAACCCCAAGTTGTCGATCAACTCGTGCGCGCGCCGCTATCGCGCACCACCGACTGGGGTATGGCAACGCTCAACGGACTGACTGGATGGGCCAAGGCACGGTCGCTGTTCTGGAGTCTCGCGGCGAGCACGGTACTCGACGTGCTGTTCTGCGTGATGTTTTTTACGGTGATCGCCATTGTTGCCGGTTGGCTGGTGTTCGTGCCGCTCGCAATCTGGATCATCGAGTGCGCAGTCGTATGGCGCTTCGATAAACATCTGCAGCGAAGCGGTCTCGAAACGCCGTCTACGCCTTTCGCGCCACTCGCGAAACCGTCGGCTTACTCGGCTGGTGGCGCATTCGACCTGTTGCGAAGCATGTTTTTGAGCAACGTGGAGCGCAATACATCCGTGGAGGAACGCAAGCACGTGCTGCAGACGCGCTGTTACGCGGTGCTGATGGCGTTGTCTTCGGTGCAGACCGTGGCTACGGTTGTTGCGGCGTTTTATCTCCTGCAAGGCGGTCATCTTGCGGCGGGCGCGCTGTTCGCCACTGTGATCCTTGCTGGCCGCCTTGGACAACCGGTGTTCGCGCTGGTCAGCGTCCTTCCCGTTCTGCGGCAGTTGCGCGCGGTGTTCGCCGGCATCAATCGCACAAACGAATCGGCCACGGTTACGGATGCAAATATTGTCCAGGCCGTACCGAACGAGCAGGGATGGCGTGCCGTCGATCTGCAGTTCAGCTATATGCCGAATCAGCCATTGTTAAGCGGCATCAATCTCCAGATATTGCCGGGCGAGAAGGTCGCGATTGTTGGTGCGCCTGCATCCGGAAAAAGTACGCTCGCGCATATTTTGCTCGGGCTCATGCCGCCGGAACACGGCCAGGTTCGCTACAACGGGCAGCGGCTGACAGGTCGTCGCGTGGAAGCGCTGAGTTATCAGACGCACTACATGGGTCAGGACGGCATGCTGCTTGGCGACACGCTGGGTGAATATTTGTCGGCTGAGACGCCTGAAACCGATGAAGCCTGCGTCGCCGCATTGAGCCGCGCGCCATTGCAATGGCTGCCGCCCATGCTGCCGGATGGTCTGCACACGCGCTTCGACAAAATGCCTGCAAGGCTGACTTCGGCGCAACGTCAAATGCTCGCAATGGCGCGTCTCGCGTTGACGCAACGTCCCATCTGGCTGCTCGATGAACCGACGGCCAATCTCGACGGACCGACTGAAAAGGCGTTTATTGAACTGGCAAAGGACAAGATGAGCTCGGCGACAACGGTCGTGCTATTGACCGATCGTGGCAATCTGCTCTCGCTTGTTGAGCGCGTGATTGTTTTGACCGATGGAAGCGTTGCCTTCGACGGTTCGCGCGATGCATTTACGAAAATGCGTGCTCACGCCGCGGATGTTTGAGATGGAACGCAATACGCTTGGAGTGCGCGACCAGAAGGACGGAGGCGGCGGTAGACAGTCTTCGTTGCAACGAGATCTATCCCGTTTTGTTGCTATTGTGAGCAGCAGCATCGTCTTCTCGACCGCAACAGGAAATGCAAATGCCTCGCCTCCCCAGCCAAGTCTCACCACCGTTTCAATAGATCCGATCAGTGTCGGGGATCTCAATTCGCTTGATAGCGAGGCTATTGCGGCCAGGATATTTCCCGACGAAGAGCCGGATGCATCGGCTCAAGCAAGTCCGTTGACTGCATCGACGGCATCGAGCGCGAAACTTGCCGGCGTAGTGAAAAAAGCAGAAACAATGATTGGCGTGCCTTATCTATGGGGCGGTAATTCGCCAGAAGAAGGTCTTGATTGCAGCGGTTTCGTGCGCTATGTCTATCAGAAAGTGACGGGAATGCTGCTGCCCAGACTATCGGCGCAAATTAGCACGAAAGGCAGTGCCATCGCGCAACCCGACCTGCATCCGGGCGACCTGGTTTTCTTTAATACGCCGAGGGGCGCGGCTACGCACGTTGGCATTTACGTAGGCGACCAGCAATTCATTCACGCACCGCGAACAGGCGCGTTTATTCGTATTGAATCAATGAAAAGCGCTTATTGGACATCGAGATATTACGGGGCAAGGCGGGTTACCTGAAGCGCGGAATTTTTTTGCTTGATCCGCGATTGTTGAGACATCGCCGGGTATATGGCGTCTTGATATCAATCCAAGCGAGTCATCGAAGATATCTCAAACCGATTTGGGAATTCGCCTATGAGGATTCTCAAATCATCCTAATAGAATACTTTTTGAAGAAGGCGGAGGAAGCGGCAATCGCGTGACCTGATATCGAGGCTATGAATTAATCAGTCACGCACGATAACTGATGCGGTTTCCTGGATATGTTGATCCCACCATTTTTAAAGAAAATCTAACATTTTAGGAATGCGTATCACTTATGAAAAAGCAATATACAACGGTACTGAACAAGGTCATCGAGAAGCAGGTTTCTGTCGATCAGAAAAGCAATGTTGGCTTTCGATTGTTCGAAAGGAAGCATGCGATTCAACTAGCGCGTCCTTCAAAAGATAAAGGTCCCGCCAGCTTGCGGTTGTGGTTATGAACTCGGCGATGATCGAAATGACAAAGCATCTTTCCCACGACGCGCGGTTCGCTGCAGCTGCGCCCGCTGGCACAGCGCCGCAAGGAGCGCGATATTCCCGCTTGTTGGCCGTCGCGTTCGGCACGCTTGTAATCGCTTCGGCGTCCACAACGGCTTCTGCTGTGCCAATGAATATGGATTCCGTGTCGGCATCATCGTTGGACTTGAGCAGTTTGTTCGCCCAGGAAACCGCGACAGCGAGCTTGAGCCGCAAGCATGTAGCCATGGGCGCTATTAAGGGCAAAAATCCTGTCTCGCTCAACGGCGATGCCCTGCTTTACGTTCCGGCTCAAGAAGGTAATGCCGCCAGTGAAAACGGATTCACTAGCGTCGCGCCCACCACGAGACTTTCCGACGTTCTCGAAAAAGCCGAAACCATGATTGGCGTTCCGTATTCATGGGGCGGCAATACGCCGGAGCAAGGACTCGATTGCAGTGGTTTCGTGCGATACGTGTATCAAGAAGCAACTGGCATTTTATTGCCGCGTGTATCGTCGCAAATAAGCCGGAAAGGCGTGGCAATCACCCGAACGAATCTTCACCCTGGCGATCTAGTGTTCTTCAACACCACGCGAGGCACGGCGACTCACGTTGGCATCTATGTTGGTGAAAACCAGTTCATTCATGCGCCGAAGAAAGGTGCGTTCGTGCGTATCGAATCCATGAAGAGCGCCTATTGGACTCGCCGATATTACGGCGCGCGCCGCGTTGCCTGACGTGCTCGAATGTAGTGGCTCTAAAAATAAAACGCCCGATGAACATTCATCGGGCATTTTGCCATGCGTTACAAAAACGTCACGCCACTTGCCGCGTTTCACTGCCTGCCGGCGCGCGCCATTTCGCCAGCAATGCATTCCATTTGACCCGCGCTGCATTGACGTTATTGTCTTTCACGTGACCATAACCGCGCATGGAATCAGGCAAGCTCGCCAGTTCGATTGCCAGCGGCAATTTATCGAGCGTCAAGCCGCCAATCAACTCCTTCACCAGCGCTTCGTAATCCGCGATCAATGCGCGTTCCATTTTGCGTTCATCGGTCTTGCCGAAAACATCCAGCGACGTACCGCGCAAGAACTTCATTTTCGCCAATACTTTCATCGCCGATAAAACCCACGGCCCGTATTGCTTCTTGATGAGATGGCCGTGCGCGTCTTTCTTCGAGAACATAGGCGGCGCGAGATGGAAGTTGATCTTCCAGTCGCCTTCAAAGCTGCCCTTCAAGCGCTCGACAAACGCCGGATCGGCATAAAGGCGCGCGACTTCATATTCATCCTTGTACGCCATCAGCTTGTGCAGATTCCGGGCGACCGCTTCGGTTAGCGCGTACTGACCGTCCGGCACGCCGAGCGCCGCTTCGGCCACGCGAACTTCGGCCACGAGCCGGCCGTATCGCGCGGCATAAGCCTCGTTCTGATAATCGGCGAGATAGCCGATGCGCTTTTCAATCAACGCATCCAGCGCCTTTGGCGTGTGCAGCGTGATGACCTTGCCTTGAACGCCCGCGGAAACAGTGCCACTTTGTCCTTTTACCAGCCGTTCGAGGCCCGGAAGATCGTGCGCCGCGTGACGTCCCCATTCGAACGCCGCGAGATTCTTCTCGACTTGCACCGCATTGAGTTCGATCGCGCGGACGAGCGATTCATGGCGCAACGGCACCCAGCCGCGCTGCCACGCGAAACCGAGCACGAACGGGTTTGTGTATATCGCGTCGCCCAGGAGCGCGACGGCGAAACGGTTGGCATCGACTAACGCAACGTGTTCGCCCGCGGCCGTGCGGATATCCGCTTCCGCGCTCGCGCCCGGGAAGCGCCAGTTCGGGTTCTTGATGAACTCGGCGGTCGGCGTTTCAGCGCTGTTCACGACCACGCGCGTATGGCCAGGCTGCATGCGCGAGCCGCATTCGTCGCTGGCCGTGACAATCGGATCGCAACCGATAACAAGATCCGCCTCACCCATTGCAATGCGCGTGGCGTGGATATCGCCAGGCTGATTCGCAATCTGCACGTGGCTCATCACGGCGCCGCCTTTTTGCGCGAGGCCGGTGACGTCGAGCACGGTCACGCCTTTTTGCTCGAGATGCGACGCCATGCCGAGCAATGCGCCAATCGTCACAACACCAGTTCCACCAACGCCCGTGACCAGCACGCCGAAAGGACGGCCGATTTCAGGAAGCGTGGGCATGGGAACGGGCGTCATGGCATCGCCGGAAATGCTCGATGCTTTCGGCTTCTTCAACTGGCCGCCTTCAACCGTGACGAAGCTCGGGCAGAATCCGTTCACGCACGAGTAGTCCTTGTTGCACGTGGACTGGTTGATCTGGCGCTTCGTGCCGTATTCGGTGTCGAGCGGTTCGACCGACAGGCAATTCGATTTCACCGAGCAATCGCCGCATCCTTCGCAGACGGCTTCGTTGATCACAACGCGCTTTGCCGGATCGGGATACGCGCCGCGTTTCCTTCTGCGGCGTTTTTCGGTCGCGCATGTCTGGTCGTAAATCAGGATCGTAGTGCCCGCGATTTCGCGGAGTTCGCGCTGAACTTCGTCGAGTTTTTCCCGATGATAGATCTGGATTCCAGGCGCAAGGCCGACGTTCGCGTCGTACTTGGACGGTTCGTCGGTGACGATCACGATTTTCTTCGCGCCTTCTGCCGCGAGTTGATGCGTGATTTGCGGCACGGTGAGCACGCCATCGACGGGCTGGCCGCCGGTCATCGCGACGGCGTCGTTATAGAGCAGCTTGTACGTGATATTCGTTTTTGATGCGATCGCCGCGCGTATCGCCAATAGTCCGGAATGGAAATACGTGCCATCGCCGAGATTGGCGAACACGTGCTGGTCGTTCGTGAAAGGCGCTTGCCCGATCCACGCCACGCCTTCGCCGCCCATCTGGCTGAATGTGCTCGTGCTCCGGTCCATCCAGACGGTCATGTAATGGCAACCGATACCCGCCAATGCACGCGATCCTTCGGGCACATTCGTGGATGTATTGTGCGGACATCCCGAGCAGAACCACGGCTTGCGCTCGGCCTCGACGCGCGGCCTCGCCAGCGCACGTTCCTTCGCTTCGATCACCGCAATCCGCGTTGCGATGCGCGCGCGCACTTCGGGCGGAAGATCGAATTTATCGAGCCGCGTTGCAATCGCCTTCGCAATGATCGCCGGCGACAACTCGTAATGTGCCGGCAGCAGCCAGTTGCCCATCGGCACGGACCATTCGCCGCCGGCGCCGTCTTTTTCGTCGAACTTGCCGAATACGCGCGGACGTTGCGCGTCGGGCCAGTTATAAAGCTCTTCCTTGATCGCGTATTCCAGGATCTGGCGTTTTTCCTCGACCACCAGAATCTCTTCCAGCCCGTGCGCGAACGCGTGCGCGCCTTGTGCTTCGAGCGGCCACACGCAACCGACCTTGTACAAACGCACGCCGATGCGCGCGCAGGTTTCATCGTCGAGACCAAGGTCTGATAAAGCCTGACGCACATCCAGATACGCCTTGCCCGCGGTCATGATCCCGAAACGCGCGTTCGGCGATTCAATTTCGATGCGATCCAGCTTGTTCGCGCGCACGTAGGCGAGCGCCGCGTACCACTTGTAGTCGAGCAGCCGCGCTTCCTGAACCAGCGGCGGATCGGGCCAGCGGATATTGAGTCCGCCATCGGGCATCGCGAAATCCGTGGGCAAGACAATCTGCACGCGATTTGGATCGATATCCACCGAAGCCGACGATTCCACCACGTCGGTCACGCATTTCATGGCGACCCAGAGGCCGGAATAACGGCTCATTGCCCAGCCGTGCAACCCGAAGTCCAGGTATTCCTGCACATTCGATGGAAACAGCACCGGCAATCCGCACGCCTTGAAAATGTGTTCCGACTGATGCGCGAGCGTGGAGGATTTGGCGGCGTGATCGTCGCCGGCGAGCACAAGAACGCCGCCTTTCGCCGATGAACCCGCCGAATTCCCATGCTTGAACACGTCGCCGGTTCTATCGACGCCCGGTCCTTTGCCGTACCACATCGAGAAAACGCCGTCGTACTTGGCGCTCGGGTAAAGATTGACCTGCTGCGAACCCCAAACCGCGGTCGCCGCCAGGTCTTCATTCACGCCGGGCTGAAACACGATTTCGTGCGACGCGAGATGTTTCTTCGCTTTCCACAAATGTTGATCGAGCGCGCCAAGCGGCGATCCGCGATAACCCGAAATAAACCCGGCGGTATTCAAACCGGCGGCGTGATCGCGTTGTTGTTGCAGCATCGGCAACCGGACGAGCGCCTGAATCCCGCTCATGTAAGCGCGGCCGCGTTCGAGGGTGTATTTGTCGTCGAGGGTGACGTTCGTGAGCGCGGCCTCAAGCTTGGCTTGTTGTTCCGCGTCTAGTGGGGCATTCATTGTGGGGTCTCTCCGCCTACGTTTGGGATCGCCAAAACTCTTGGGCTTTAGCGTCTTGTGAACGCGGCAGCCGGGATTTTGAGTGTGCCTGTTTTGTATTTCTGACAGCACTGGTAAAAACCCGCTGAAAAGAAATTTCACGATCGTTCGCGTGTTACGAGGTGTAAAAACGCCCGAGTTTTATTTCACGAAGGAACCGCTCGCGGGAAGTTCATTCAAACTCCGCGATGCACATCTCGATGCACGCAGTTGAAGGAGGAAGCAGTGAAGCAAAGATACATTCAGAATTTCTTGATGGTTTCGGCCGCATTTTTCGCGATGAACGCGCCTGTTCGCGTCGGCGCGGCGGCCGGATCCGAGAGTTTGATGACCGGTGCGCCACGCATGGCGCAGGTTCGCATCGAACAGAATTCGAAAAATCAGGCCGCGGACAAAAAAGACAAAGCCTGAAATTCTCACCTTGAATAAAAAACGGCGATCGTTCAGATCGCCGTTTTTTTAGCCTGGCGTGGTGTCCTTGACCACGCCGCGTCGAATCTGATCGAGTTCAATCGATTCGAACAGCGCCTTGAAATTACCTTCGCCAAATCCCTGATTGCCCTTGCGCTGAATGATCTCGAAGAAAATCGGGCCAATCTGGTTTTCCGTGAAGATCTGCAGCAGGATTTCATCGCGCACGCCATCGATCAGAATCTTGCGCTTCTTCAGTTCCGCGACCGATTCGCCGTGGTTCGGCACGCGCCGGTCGACAAGTTCGTAATAGGTATCGATGGTATCCAGCAGCGCGATATCCGCGCGGCGCAAACCGTCGACCGTGTCGTAAATGTTGTTCGTCCCGAGCGCGATGTGCTGAATCCCTTCGCCGCGATACGCATCGAGATATTCCTGAATCTGCCCCGACGTGTCCGAGCCTTCTTCGTTGATCGGAATGCGGATTTTGCCGCATGGCGAACTCATCGCTTTCGACTTCACGGCGGTGACTTTGCCTTCTATATCGAAATAACGCGCCTCGCGGAAATTGAACAGGCGCTCGTAGAACTCGGCCCATTCGACCATTCGCCCGCGATGCACGTTGTGCGTCAAATGGTCGATGTACGTCAGTCCGTGACCTGCCGGATTTTGATCGGCGCCGGGAATCGGCTCGAAATCGACGTCGTAAATGCTGATATCGCCAATAGTGCCGGGCTGCGCGCCGTTCTTGCCGCGCCAGCGGTCCACGAAGTAGATCAGCGAATCGCCTACGCCTTTGATCGCGGGAATGTTGAGTTCCATGGGACCGGTTTTGTTGTCGAAGCCCCATGCGCCGAGATCGAGCGCGCGCTTATAGGCTTTGCCGGCATCGGCGACGCGAAACGCTATTGCGCAAATGGACGGACCGTGCAAACGCGTAAAACGCTGCGCGAAGGAATCGGGCTCGGCGTTGATCAGGAAATTGATCTCACCTTGCCGGTACAACGTCACGTCCTTGTGCCGATGCCGCGCGATCGCAGTGAAACCCATCTGTTCGAAAAGCTTGCCGAGAGCAACCGGATCCGGCGCCGTGTATTCGATGAATTCAAAACCATCCGTGCCGACGGGATTGTCCCAGGTCGTTGGCTGCATGCGTTGTCTCCGTATTCGCGATCAATAGGACAAAGTCTATCGAGATGCGCGTGGCGGATACTTGCGAATCAAAACGTGCATCGCTACGATGACGCACGTTCATAGCGTGTAATCGAAGTTAAGAGGCAGAATATGGCGCGAATTGAACTTGATGCGATCGATCGGAAGATTCTTGCAATTCTTCAAGTCGACGGACGGCTGTCGAATCAGGATATCGCGGATCAGGTGAGTTTGTCGCCGAGTCCTTGCCTGCGGCGTATCCGGCGATTGGAAGAGGCAGGCGTGATTCGCGGTTATGTTGCGTTGCTGGAGCCGCGCCTGCTTGGACTTGGGCTGCTTGCTTACGTGAATGTGCGGCTGGAGAAGCGCGGTGGAACGGTGGCGTCCGCAGGAATGAAAAATCCGCCGACGCACGCTGATCGATTCCGCGAAGCCTTGCTGACCTGGCCGGAGGTCGTTGCCTGCGACGCCATGACCGGCGATACAGACTATCTGTTGCGCGTCCAGGTCGAAGACATGGAGCACTTTTCACGTTTTGTGCAGGATCAATTGCTGCACCACCCATCGGTTATCGATGTGAAGAGCAGCTTTTCGCTCGAGCGCATCAAAGAAACGACGGCTTTGCCTATCCGATGATCCAGACGCAAAAAAGGCGGCTTTCGCCGCCTTTCGTGCTTTTGCGCATGCTTGCTGATTCGGCTGAAACTTAAGCCGCGTCGGCAGTAGGCATGAACGCCTGAAACATTTGCGATGCCCGGCGCGCCTGGCGCTTGATCGCGTAATCGAAGACCGCCGCCTGTTCCTGAAGCATCTCCGTGAGAATGCTGCTTTGGTCGGCGGGCGTCAGGGACAAATAGGCATCGGCTTCGCCGTACGCGTATTCGATCTTCATGCCCGACTTCTTCGCTATGTGCATCATGGTCGAGTTGCGTGACAAACAATGCATGTAGAGCATTGAAACATGCGTATTGCGGCTGCGAATGGCGGCGCGCTCGAACAAGCGGCTTCCCACACCACGGCCGCGCGCGCTTTCCAGAACGGACACGCCGAATTCGGCCGTGCGTTTGTTGCCTTCAGCCGGCAAATAGGCCAAATGGCCGACGCCAACCAGAGTCAACGCTTCGTCGAAAACGCCAAAAACTGTATCGCGTGAAAAATCGATATTCGTGACGTAGTTCTCGATCACCCGATCCGGCACGATCTGGCCGAAGCGCAAAAGGCGATCGTCTTCGTCCAGTGCGAGGAAATGCGTCATCAGGCGCTCGCGATCTGCAGAGGACAACTCACGCACGAGAACGGGCGAACGACCGGCAGCCTTAGGCGAGCGATCGGCTGATGCAAAGATCGATGCGGCGGGGCGGTTGAAAGATAAGTTCACGATGGTGGCTCCTTGAATCGTCGAGCGACGTGCTGCGTCGCAGAACGAATTCTAGCCGAACCATCGTTCGAGTACTAGGGAAAACCCGTAATTCAGCGTGGAACGTTGCCTCTAGTCATCAAATCATAAGAATCTTATTCGTTTCAATTCAACGACTTGGGACGAAATCTCAAAATTGGACGACTGTGCGAAAACCGACACACGACTTTTGGGGATCTTTCAAGCGTCGCCGTTCATGCCATGTTCGATCACGTTGACAACTTGTTCTGCAAATTCGCGATATCCCAGCTTGCCGTCCGGCTTCAGCCAGGTGAACGTCCAGTTGATCATGCCGAAAACCATCATCGTAAGAGCGGTCTGATTTTCTTTCGTCGCCCGCTTCGGATATGCGCGCGCGAGTTGCCGCGCGAACGCCGCCACGATTCCGCGCTGACGTTCAAGCACGATTTCGCGCTGTGTATCTTCGAGATATTTCACATCGTTGAGCAACGCGACGTGCCGGCTATGCGATGTCTCGTATTCCGCTAGAAACGCACGAATGAGCTCGGCGAACGCTTCGCGTTCGGTCAGCCCGCGCCGCTGGCTTGCGCCTTCCACCTCGGCAATGATCAACATCAGCCGTTTGGTGTAACGGTCGAGCAAGTCGAAGAGAATGGCTTCCTTGCTCGCGTAGTAGTGGTAAAGGCGCGCCTTGGAAGTGCCGCTGGCGGCGGCGAGATCGGCCATCGATGTGCTCGGGTAGCTCGTCTGCGCGAATTTGGCGGCGGCGAGTTCGAGTATCTGCTCGCGTTGTGTGTCGTGGTCGGGCGCTCTGGTGCGGGCCATTGAGTCTCGGAGAAGTGCTGGGTCGAACGGAATTCTAATGCTTGATCGAGGCTCGGCCGGCAGCTGCGGTTAATGCGCGGCGCGGCGGAGTTTTGCGTCGGCTATTTTCGCGAGATCGCCGCGGATTTCCAGCTTGCCGGCGGCGACCAGTTCGCGGCATCGCCAGAGCGCGATGGAATCGCTGACCAGAAAGCCGAAATTTTGCCCCATCACATGGCCTGCGAGCCGAGGCGACTTGATCCAGCCTTCAGTCGCTATTTGGAGGATGGTTTCATCGATATCGGAAAACGTGCCGGAGATAAACGTGTTGTCGCGCCAACGCCGTGTTTCGCTGTTGATCTGCTTCACTTCCTGCCATTCCAGCGCAAGCCTGCTGATGCGCAACACGGAGATGGGCGCGGCCGTCGGCAGTTTGGCGCCGAGTTCGGCCGCCGTGAACATGCCGACCGCCGTAATGGCGTCGCCGCGTCCACGACGACGCTCTTTGCCGTCATCGGAGGAAAGAAGCGGCAGGTCGTCGGCGGTGAGCTTCGCTTCGTTCAGGCGTTGCGGCACGTTGCGCAAAAAGTAGGCGACGCGACGCAGCATCAACTGATCGCCCGCGCTTTGCCCGTGCCACACCACGACCTGGCCCGTTCCCTGCGCGAGTTCACGCAACAGCGCGTCCTGTTCCTTGAGCTTCGAGATGAAATCGACTTTGTGCTCGTCGAGCACTTGTTGCCAGAAGAGGGCGCGCGTTTCCGGGTTATCGTCGATACCCCTCAGATGGCCGACCGCGAGATCGTCCTTCAAAGGAATGACGCGCTCGTCGCGTGAAACCGCATTCAGCGCTTCGCGGAGTATCTCGGCGGCGTAGTCGCCGTTGGTAACGTGAATGGTGCTCATCAGTAACGGTGACCGCAAACGTAAGAAGGCCGGCTGCTGCGTGATCGATTAGGCGACAACCACGCAACAGGCGACCCTTAGTGTAAGCGAATTGAATCAGTGCAATCCGCCAACCGCTTGCTCAACGTTCGTCATAGCTCACAACTACATTATCCGAGACCGGATGGCACTGGCATGTCAGCACGAAACCGGCATCGATTTCATGTTGTTCCAGCGTGAAGTTCTTCTCCATGCGTACTTCGCCTTCGAGCACTTTTGCGCGGCACGTGCAGCAAACGCCGCCTTTGCATGCGTAGGGTAACGCGAGGCCCGCCTTCAGCCCAACGTCCAGCACGCTGACGCCTTGATAGGGCAAGCGCAACTTGCGCTTCTTCCCGTCGATGATCAATTCAAGATTTGCCGCCGGGGTATCGTCCGTGATCTCTATTTGCGGCACGCCGGCTTGCGGCAACGGCGTTCCAAAGCGTTCCACGTGGACCTGCTTCGACGGCACGCCCGCGCTCTTCAACGCGGCTTCGGCGGCGTCCATCATGGGACCGGGACCGCAGATGAAGGCTTCATCGATTTCACTGGCAGGAACGAGCGCTTCCAGGAATGCGGCGCATTTTTCCTGGTTCAGCACGCCGTTGAACAGTTCGACATCCTGCAAATCGTCCGATAAAACGTGGTACAGCGAGAACCGGCTCATGAAGCGGTTCTTCAGGTCTTCCAGTTCCTCGGCGAACATGATGGCGTCGACGCTGCGGTTGCCGTAGATCAACGTGAAGCGGCTGGTCGGTTCGGTTTCCAGCGTCGTCTTGACGATGGCAAGCACCGGCGTAATGCCGGAACCGCCCGAAAACGCCACGTAATGCTTGACGTGATCCGCGTTCAAATGCGTGAAGAAGCGGCCATCGGGCGTCATGACTTCAATTTCATGGCCTGGCTTTAGCGTGTCGAAAGCAAAGTTCGAAAAGCGGCCGCCGCGCACGCGCTTGATGCCAATGCGCAACTCGCCGTCGCGATCGTAATCGGTCACGCCCACGCAAATGGAGTACGACCGCCGTGTTTCTTCTCCGTCTATATGCGTCTTCAAAGTAACAAACTGGCCCTGCGTGAAACGGAACGCATCGCGCAGGTTTTCGGGGACATCGAAGGAAACGGTCACAGCGTCCGACGTCTCGGGACGAACGTCGCGGATGCGCAGCGAATGGAATTGCGGAGTCGCCATGGTCGGTTTAGTACGGTTTGAAGTAGTCGAACGGTTCGCGGCAATCCATGCAGCGATACAGCGCCTTGCACGCCGTCGAGCCGAACTGCGCAAGACGTTCGGTGTGCAGAGAACCGCAGCGCGGGCAGGCGGGTTTATCGACAACGCGCGGCATGAAGCGCAGCGGCCGTTCTTGCGGCGCGTGTTCATTCGAGCCGCAATTGCCCAAAGGCGGAGCGATGCCGTATTGCTTGAGTTTTTCGCGCGCGGCGTCGGTCATCCAGTCGGTGGTCCACGCGGGCGCCAGAACGGTCTCGATCCGATGTTTCTTGAAGCCCGCACCGGTCAACGCGGCGCCGATGTCTTCCGCGATCTGATACATCGCCGGGCAACCGGAATACGTCGGCGTGATGACGATTTCCAGCGTGTCGTCGGCGGCGCGGCGGACGTCGCGAAGAATGCCCAGTTCGCGGATGGACACCACCGGGATTTCCGGGTCCGGCACGGTTTCGAGCACCTGCCAGACTTGATCCAGCGTGACGTCCTGTGAAGCAGTCATCGCGTTCACCACGTCGCGCCCGGATGTTGCCGCGCGATGCTCTGCAATTCCGCGAGCAGATAACCCATATGCTCGGAATGTTCGCCAAGTTTGCCTGTAGTCACGTGCTTCGCCTCGGCGGGCTTTTGCAGGGTGGCTTCGGCAAGCGTTGCGTCCACGTCTTCGCGCCACGCTGCTTCCAGATCGGCGGATAGCGGACCAATACCGGCATCCGCGATGCTCGTTTCCACGTCGTCCACGCTGAAAAACTCACGTGTGTACGGCATCAGATAATCCACCGCGGCTTGAGCTCGCCGATGCGATTCTTCGGTGCCATCGCCAAAACGCAGCAGCCAGTCGCTCGCGTGATTCAGGTGGTAGCGCGTTTCCTTGATCGACTTGGACGCAATCGCGGCAAGTTGCGCGTCGCTCGATTGCGTGAGCGACGTCCAGAGATGCGCCATCAGCGTCGAGTAAAGGAAGTTGCGCACGACCGTTACCGCGTAGTCACGATCCGAGCGTGCCGTGCCCGACAACGGACCAGCATGCGGCAATTCGGTCAGCGTGAAGTTGCGGAAGTCGCGCTCGTTGCGGAAATACGCGTAGTCGTCTTCGGTTTTTTTCGAACCGTGAAGCTCGGCTTCGAGCGCGGCCGCGTGCGAATAAAGCAGTCGCGCCTGGCCGATCAGATCGAGGCTGATGTTGGCGAGCGCGATATCTTCCTCGAGCACAGGACCGTGTCCGCACCACTCGCCGTTACGCTGGCCGAGGATCAGCGCGTTGTCGGCCAGGCGCAGCACGTAAGAAAGATGTTGTGGCGTCGTCATGAGCTAGACCCTTCGATCACATATGGTTGATTTCGTCGGGCAGCACGAAGAACGTCGGGTGACGATAAATCTTGTCGCCAGCGGGTTCGAAGAACTCGGCTTTGTCGGCGGGATCGGACGCTGTAATTGCCGCCGATGGCACCACCCAAATGCTCACGCCTTCCTGACGCCGCGTGTAGACGTCGCGCGCCATGCGCAGCGCCGCGGGCGCGTCGGGCGCATGCAGACTGCCGCAATGCTTGTGATCGAGGCCCTGTTTGCTGCGCACGAACACTTCCCAGATCGGCCATTCGTTGTTCATTTTTCGCTCCTTATGCAGCTTGCTTTTGGGCACGCGCAGCCTGTTTCGCGGAATAGGCAAGGGCCGCTTCGCGAACCCACTCGCCGTCTTCGTGCGCCTTGACGCGCGTGGCCAGCCGTTCCTTGTTGCACGGACCGTCGCCATTTACGACGCGCCAGAACTCGTCCCAATCGATCGCGCCGTAGTCGTGCGCCTGACGTTCTTCGTTCCATTTCAGATCGGGGTCGGGCAGCGTAACGCCGAGGATTTTTGCTTGCTCGACGGTGGCATCGACGAACTTCTGGCGCAGATCATCATTCGATATGCGCTTGATGCCCCACTTGAACGACTGCCCGCTATGGATGGAATCCTTGTCGCTAGGACCGAACATCATCAGCACCGGCCACCACCAACGATCGACCGCTTGCTGGACCATGTCTTTCTGCGCTTGCGTGCCTTTCATCATGGAGAGAAGCGCGTCGAAACCCTGCCGCTGATGGAACGACTCTTCCTTGCAAATGCGAATCATGGCGCGCGCGTATGGGCCGTATGTGCAACGGCATAGCGGAATTTGATTCATGATCGCGGCGCCATCGACCAGCCAGCCGATCACACCAACGTCCGCCCAGGTCGGCGTGGGGTAATTGAAGATGCTCGAATATTTGGCTTTTCCGGCATGCAAGGCATCGATGAGCTGATCGCGCGATACCCCCATGGTTTCCGCCGCGCTATATAAATAGAGGCCGTGGCCGCCTTCGTCCTGCACCTTGGCAAGCAGGATTGCCTTGCGCTTCAGGCTCGGCGCGCGCGAAATCCAGTTGCCTTCCGGCAGCATTCCGACAATTTCCGAATGTGCGTGCTGCGAAATCTGGCGAACCAGCGTCTTGCGATACGCGTCGGGCATCCAGTCCTGCGGTTCGATCTTGCCGTCGGCAGCCATTACGGCGTCGAAGCGGCTCAATTCAGGCGATGTAGACGCCGGATCGATTGACTGCACGTTGCCGGGGGTATCGAGGGATTGCGTGTACATGACGATCGCTCGCTGTATGAAGTCACTGTGCGGCAATTATAAACCGACCGGACGGTCGGTTTATAGATATTTTTTGGGATGGCGCGTGGCCGAAGCTGCGTTCCTTCGAATGCGACAATACGGGCTAATCCCTTTCTTTTTCGCTCTGCATGCCGTCATCCATCGAAACTCGTATTGCGCGCGTGGCCGTTATTGGCGGCGGCCCGGCTGGCCTGATGGCGGCCGAGGTTTTGGCGATGGGCGGCGTGAAAGTGGATCTGTATGACGCAATGCCCTCGGTTGGCCGCAAGTTTCTGATGGCAGGCAAAGGCGGCATGAATCTCACGCATTCCGAACCAGCCGAGGCGTTTTTATCCCGATATAGCGAACGTCGGGCGCAGATCGAGCCGTTGTTGACACGTTTCGATGCCACCGCCTTGCGCGCTTGGGTTCGCGATCTTGGCGTGGAAACGTTCATCGGCAGCTCGGGCCGCGTGTTTCCCACGGACATGAAAGCGGCGCCAATGCTGCGCGCGTGGTTGCATCGGCTACGCGAATCGGGCGTGCATTTCCATATGCGGCATAAATGGATCGGCTGGGAAAACGGCACGCTGCGATTTTCCGCGCCGGAAGGCGAGGTCAATGTTAAAGCCGATGTCGTCGTGCTCGCCCTTGGCGGCGCGAGTTGGCCACGTTTGGGATCGGACGCGGCGTGGATCGGATTTTTGGAGGCGTATGCGGAAATAACGCCGTTCAAGTCATCGAATTGCGGATTCGATATCGACTGGAGCGAGCACTTCAGCGGCCGCTTCGCCGGCGAGCCGCTGAAATCGGTGGCGATCGGTTTGCCGCGGGAAGACGGCGGCGTGGACTGGCGCGCGGGAGAGTGTTTGCTGACATCGACGGGCATCGAGGGCAGCCTGATCTACGCAGTGTCCGCGCGCATACGCGATCGTCTCGCCGATGGCCACGCCACCTTCCTGCTTGATCTCGCGCCAGGTTTGACGCCCGAGCGCGTCCACGATGAAGTCACGCATCCGCGCGGCGCGCGCTCCATGTCGAGTCATTTGCAGAGCCGCCTGAAGCTGACGGGCGCAAAAGCGGGTTTGCTGCGCGAATGCCTGAGCCGCGAAGATCTCGCCCATACCACCCGTCTCGCGCAACGCATCAAGGCTTTGCCGCTAACGGTGACGCGGCCGAGGCCCATCGCCGAAGCGATCAGCAGCGCTGGCGGTGTGAAATTCGAATCGCTGGATTCGCACTTGATGTTGACGGCATTGCCCGGCGTGTTCTGCGCCGGCGAAATGCTGGATTGGGAAGCGCCAACCGGTGGCTATTTGCTGACGGCATGTTTCGCGAGCGGAATGGTCGCCGGGGAAGGGGCGCTGGCTTTTCTGGATCAAAACTCGAATCAAAACCGCGCCCCGACGCTGTAATCAAGCCGGAACTAGGCGCCACAACGAAGTCACCTCAGCCGATCGCGCTTGATACAGCGGATCGGTTTTATCGGCGGCACGGGGGTGATGCGGACGAACGTCCATTCGGCCATCGGTCTTCAGCCCGGCTTTATCGACCCATTCCTGGAATTGCGCGCGCGTACGCAAACCCAGATGCTCCGCCAGATCCGACAAGATCAGCCAGCCTTCGCCGCCCGGCGTCAGATGCGCGGCGAGTCCGTCGAGGAAACCGCGCAACATCCGGCTTTCCGGGTCATAGATTGCGTGCTCGATCGCCGAACTCGGCCGTGCCGGCAACCAAGGCGGATTGCACACGATCAACGGCGCGCGGCCTTCCGGAAACAGATCGGCTTCGATCACCTTGACTTGCTGCGAAAACCCGAGCGTGTCGATGTTTTCGTGCGCGCACGCCAACGCACGCGGATCGATTTCCGTCGCGATTACGCGCTTCACGCCGCGCTGCGCCAGCAACGCGGCCAGAACGCCGGTGCCGGTGCCGATATCGAATGCAAGTTCCTTCGATGGCAACGGCTGATCCGCCACCAGCTTGACGTACTCGCCACGCACTGGCGAAAACACGCCGTAATAGGGATGAATCCGCGCGCCGAGCGCCTCCACGTCCACGCCCTTCTTGCGCCACTCGTGCGCGCCGACCAGCCCGAGCACTTCGCGCAAAGACACGACCGAATCTCCCGCCGCCGGGCCGTACGCTTCCTCGCACGCTTCCTTCACGACTGGCGCGCGACGCAACGTAATTGCGTACTCGGCGTCGAGCGGCAGCAAAAACATGCCGAGCGTACGGGCACGCTGCGACTGAGCAAGCCGATACAAATTGAACGCCTCGGCAGGCGCGGCCGGTTCAACCGGCGCGTCCGGCGTTGCGCTGCGCTGCTTCGCTTTCGCCTTCGCGGACTTTTTGGGGCGTGTTTCGATGCGCCGTGCCACGGCCTGCAACAATTGCCGCGCGTTCTGGAAATCGCCGCGCCACAGAATCGCGGTTCCTTCGCTAGCCAGGCGGTAAGCTGAATCGGCTGTCATCTGGTCATCGCCGATAACCACGCGTTTGGGCGGCGCGATTCCGCTTTCCGAGCGCCAGAGCGCCGAATGGCTCTCGCCTTGTTCCTCCCATTCAATGAGGGCGGATGCAGCGTTGGTGCTGGAAGAGGTCTTGGAATGCATGCTGAATAAGTACCGGACAAAGTGAGAACCGCGAGGCGGAATGCCGACATTCTGAGGGCTTTTCGCAAAACGGTCCGACTTTCCGTCCATATGGAAGGCTTGCGACGGCGCTATGTCCACTGTAATCGCGCGGTCTGCTGCCGGTCTGCTGCCGGTTTGTCGCATAAGGCACAATCGGCTTTTCCCCAAAAAATTCCCGCTCCCCGATGAACCTTCGCGTCCTCTCCGCCGTTGCCGCCGCGACACTTTCCGCCCTCCTGCTTTCGTCCGCCCCAGCCTCCGCAGACGAAGCGCCGTCGGGACATTGGGTCAGCGCATGGAGCACGGCGCTCCAGCAGATTCCGCAGCGCGCCGAGTTGCCCGCGCTGTATCGCGCGCCTGAAATTGGCGGACGAACGGTCAGGCAGATCGTTTATCCGGCTATCGATGGAAAACAGCTTCGCCTGCGGTTCAGCAACGTGTACGGCACGGAGCCGCTGGTTATCGATGGCGCGCAGGTTGCGCGCGCCGTTTCGGGCAACGCGGCAGGCACGCGGGCCGGAACGAGTCGACCAGTGACATTTGGCGGTAAATCGAGCGTCACCATCGCGCCGGGTGGCCAGATCGACAGCGATCCTGTCGCATTCAACGTCGCCGCTTACCAGCCGCTGGCCGTAAGCACCTATATGGCAGCCGGTCAGAAATTGGCCGCCTGGCATCGCGTGGCGAGCCAGGTCAATTACATCTCGACGCCCGGCAACCATTCCGCCGATCCCGACGCTTCCGCCTTCCGCACGCGCTTCACGCAATTCGTGTGGCTGACGAGCGTCGCCGTCGATACCCCCGCGCAGACGCTGGTCGCCATCGGCGACTCGATCACCGACGGAATGCGCTCGACGCCGAACGCCAATCGCCGATGGACCGACGCACTCGCCCGCAGGTTGACGCAAAACGGGATGGAAGGGACGTCGGTCGTGAACGCGGGAATCAGCGGCAATCGCTTGCTGAGCCCGTCGCCTTGCTACGGCGACGCGGTTCTCAGCCGCTTCGATCGCGATGCATTACGACAGCCGGGCGTTCGCTCGGTGATCGTGCTTATCGGCATCAACGACATCAATTTCCCTTCGATGCCCGCGCGCGCCGGCCTCGATTGCGACGATCCCCACACGCCGGTTACCGCCGACTCGCTGCTTCGCGGATACCAGCGGCTGATCGCCCAGGCTCACCAGCGCGGCGTCAAGATATACGGCGCAACGCTCACGCCCGCCGCGTTGCCGCCCGACCGCGAGGCGATCCGCACCGCCGTCAACAATTCCATCCGTTCGAGTCATGCATTCGACGGCGTCGTCGACTTCGATCGCGCGCTGCGAGACCCCGATCATCCGGACAAACTGCAACGCCGTTACGACAGCGGTGACCACATTCACCCAAGCGATGCAGGTTACGCAGCGATGTCGGAGGCGGTTCCTATCGACGAAATGGGACTGACTCGACATTCCATCGGGACGAAATAAAGGATTTGCCGAAATAGTTTCAAGATGCCCTTGCCACGAGCCAAGCCATGGCCTATTATTCGGCTCCTCGTTTCGCAACGAGGACCGCCAACGAAACGGGCGGGCTCCAAAGTCGGTAAGTTTGAAAGCAATCGCTCAAAAACTTGTTGACAAGGAGAAAAAGATTCTACATAATCTCGTTTCTGTGCTGCAAACGCAGCGACGCGAARGCGGTRGTGTTCYGAGGGTTGGGATGCTGCGGTTTTTCGCGAATGTTCTTTAAAAACTAACAGCCGATAAGTGTGGGCGCTTGGTGTTTTGCTTTTGAGCGTGGTGGTGTCGGTGTCTTTCGAGGTTACTTGGAAGGTTGCTGCCGTGAAGYGAAAGTATCAAGTCTCACACTAGTATTAAGGTAGGTTTTGAGCGTCTTTTCAGAGATGGAAAGATGGGAGGAACTTGTCAGTACGTTGAGTGAGCGACCTATTCGCAAGAATAGAAAACAGTAACAGGCATTGAACTGAAGAGTTTGATCCTGGCTCAGATTGAACGCTGGCGGCATGCCTTACACATGCAAGTCGAACGGCAGCACGGGGGCAACCCTGGTGGCGAGTGGCGAACGGGTGAGTAATACATCGGAACGTGTCCTGTAGTGGGGGATAGCCCGGCGAAAGCCGGATTAATACCGCATACGATCTACGGAAGAAAGCGGGGGATCCTTCGGGACCTCGCGCTATAGGGGCGGCCGATGGCAGATTAGCTAGTTGGTGGGGTAAAGGCCTACCAAGGCGACGATCTGTAGCTGGTCTGAGAGGACGACCAGCCACACTGGGACTGAGACACGGCCCAGACTCCTACGGGAGGCAGCAGTGGGGAATTTTGGACAATGGGGGAAACCCTGATCCAGCAATGCCGCGTGTGTGAAGAAGGCCTTCGGGTTGTAAAGCACTTTTGTCCGGAAAGAAAACTTCTGCCCTAATACGGTGGGAGGATGACGGTACCGGAAGAATAAGCACCGGCTAACTACGTGCCAGCAGCCGCGGTAATACGTAGGGTGCGAGCGTTAATCGGAATTACTGGGCGTAAAGCGTGCGCAGGCGGTTCGTTAAGACAGATGTGAAATCCCCGGGCTTAACCTGGGAACTGCATTTGTGACTGGCGAGCTAGAGTATGGCAGAGGGGGGTAGAATTCCACGTGTAGCAGTGAAATGCGTAGAGATGTGGAGGAATACCGATGGCGAAGGCAGCCCCCTGGGCCAATACTGACGCTCATGCACGAAAGCGTGGGGAGCAAACAGGATTAGATACCCTGGTAGTCCACGCCCTAAACGATGTCAACTAGTTGTTGGGGATTCATTTCCTTAGTAACGTAGCTAACGCGTGAAGTTGACCGCCTGGGGAGTACGGTCGCAAGATTAAAACTCAAAGGAATTGACGGGGACCCGCACAAGCGGTGGATGATGTGGATTAATTCGATGCAACGCGAAAAACCTTACCTACCCTTGACATGGTCGGAACCTGGCTGAAAGGCTGGGGTGCTCGAAAGAGAACCGATACACAGGTGCTGCATGGCTGTCGTCAGCTCGTGTCGTGAGATGTTGGGTTAAGTCCCGCAACGAGCGCAACCCTTGTCCTTAGTTGCTACGCAAGAGCACTCTAAGGAGACTGCCGGTGACAAACCGGAGGAAGGTGGGGATGACGTCAAGTCCTCATGGCCCTTATGGGTAGGGCTTCACACGTCATACAATGGTCGGAACAGAGGGCTGCCAACCCGTGAGGGGGAGCTAATCCCAGAAAACCGATCGTAGTCCGGATCGTAGTCTGCAACTCGACTACGTGAAGCTGGAATCGCTAGTAATCGCGGATCAGCATGCCGCGGTGAATACGTTCCCGGGTCTTGTACACACCGCCCGTCACACCATGGGAGTGGGTTTTACCAGAAGTGGCTAGTCTAACCGCAAGGAGGACGGTCACCACGGTAGGATTCATGACTGGGGTGAAGTCGTAACAAGGTAGCCGTATCGGAAGGTGCGGCTGGATCACCTCCTTTCTCGAGCTCAAACGTTTTAAAGTGAAGCGCTCAAGCGCTCACGCTTATCGGCTGTAAGAAGACAGGCTAAGGGTCTGTAGCTCAGTTGGTTAGAGCACCGTCTTGATAAGGCGGGGGTCGTTGGTTCGAATCCAACCAGACCCACCATTTACTCTTTGCGCGTTTGAAGTGACGTGCGCAGATAAATGCAGACCCTCAGGCATCAAGGTATCTGGGGGATTAGCTCAGCTGGGAGAGCACCTGCTTTGCAAGCAGGGGGTCGTCGGTTCGATCCCGTCATCCTCCACCAATCATCAATGCCAAACACGTTTGATCTGAGCAAGATCAATGCGAAGCGTGGTTTGCATTGGCGATTGAGCCAGTCAGTAAGCGATTTTAAGCATAGCGCTTAAAGTCGTGCTGTCGTTCTTTAACAATCTGGAAGAAGTAGTAAAGAGATTCACGAAAGCATACTTAGAGATGGGTGTGTGAGTAGGTGAATCAAGGGTTGTGATTGTATCAATGTATGAAAAGTTATCGAAAGATGGCTTGGAATACGGCGCAACACGAATACTCAACCTATAGCGGTGTGAAAGAGGTGTTCGATTTAACGGACTTCGGTCGGTTGGGTTGGAACTCTCGGAGACACACTCGTTATAGGGTCAAGCGAACAAGTGCATGTGGTGGATGCCTTGGCGATCACAGGCGATGAAGGACGCGGTAGCCTGCGAAAAGCGACGGGGAGCTGGCAAACGAGCTTTGATCCGTCGATGTCCGAATGGGGAAACCCACTCCGAATGGAGTATCCATGACTGAATACATAGGTCATGAGAAGCGAACGCGGTGAACTGAAACATCTAAGTAACCGCAGGAAAAGAAATCAACCGAGATTCCCAAAGTAGTGGCGAGCGAAATGGGATCAGCCTGTACTCTTTAGCACGACCGTTAGCCGAACACTCTGGAAAGTGTGGCCATAGCAGGTGATAGCCCTGTAGGCGAAAGCGGATGTGTGGAACTAGGTGTACGACAAGTAGGGCGGGACACGTGAAATCCTGTCTGAAGATGGGGGGACCATCCTCCAAGGCTAAATACTCGTGATCGACCGATAGTGAACCAGTACCGTGAGGGAAAGGCGAAAAGAACCCCGGGAGGGGAGTGAAATAGATCCTGAAACCGCATGCATACAAACAGTCGGAGCCTCGTAAGGGGTGACGGCGTACCTTTTGTATAATGGGTCAGCGACTTACGTTCAGTAGCAAGCTTAACTGATTAAGGCAGGCGTAGCGAAAGCGAGTCCGAATAGGGCGTTCAGTTGCTGGGCGTAGACCCGAAACCAAGTGATCTATCCATGGCCAGGTTGAAGGTGCGGTAACACGTACTGGAGGACCGAACCCACTAATGTTGAAAAATTAGGGGATGAGCTGTGGATAGGGGTGAAAGGCTAAACAAACTTGGAAATAGCTGGTTCTCTCCGAAAACTATTTAGGTAGTGCCTCGTGTATCACCTTCGGGGGTAGAGCACTGTCATGGTTGTGGGGTCCATTGCGGATTACTACGCCATAGCAAACTCCGAATACCGAAGAGTGCAATCACGGGAGACAGACATCGGGTGCTAACGTCCGGTGTCAAGAGGGAAACAACCCAGACCGCCAGCTAAGGTCCCCAAATATTGCTAAGTGGGAAACGAAGTGGGAAGGCTAAAACAGTCAGGAGGTTGGCTTAGAAGCAGCCACCCTTTAAAGAAAGCGTAATAGCTCACTGATCGAGTCGTCCTGCGCGGAAGATGTAACGGGGCTAAGCAATATACCGAAGCTGCGGATGCGAGATTTATCTCGCATGGTAGGAGAGCGTTCCGTAAGCCTGTGAAGGTGCATTGAAAAGTGTGCTGGAGGTATCGGAAGTGCGAATGCTGACATGAGTAGCGATAAAGGGGGTGAAAAGCCCCCTCGCCGTAAGCCCAAGGTTTCCTACGCAACGTTCATCGGCGTAGGGTGAGTCGGCCCCTAAGGCGAGGCAGAAATGCGTAGCTGATGGGAAGCAGGTTAATATTCCTGCACCATTGTTAAATGCGATGGGGGGACGGATCGCGGAAGGTTGTCCGGGTGTTGGAAGTCCCGGTCCTTGCATTGGAGAAGGCGCTTAGGCAAATCCGGGCGCGTAATTCAAGGGTGTGAGGCCATTCGCTTAGGCGAAGAAGCAATCGGAAGTGGTTCCAAGAAAAGCCTCTAAGCTTCAGTTTAACAAGACCGTACCGCAAACCGACACAGGTGGGCGAGATGAGTATTCTAAGGCGCTTGAGAGAACTCGGGAGAAGGAACTCGGCAAATTGGTACCGTAACTTCGGGATAAGGTACGCCCCTGTAGCTTGATGCGCCTGCGCGCAAAGGGTGAAGGGGTTGCAATAAACTGGTGGCTGCGACTGTTTAATAAAAACACAGCACTCTGCAAACACGAAAGTGGACGTATAGGGTGTGACGCCTGCCCGGTGCCGGAAGATTAAATGATGGGGTGCAAGCTCTTGATTGAAGTCCCGGTAAACGGCGGCCGTAACTATAACGGTCCTAAGGTAGCGAAATTCCTTGTCGGGTAAGTTCCGACCTGCACGAATGGCGTAACGATGGCCACACTGTCTCCTCCCGAGACTCAGCGAAGTTGAAGTGTTTGTGATGATGCAATCTCCCCGCGGCTAGACGGAAAGACCCCATGAACCTTTACTGTAGCTTTGCATTGGACTTTGAACCGATCTGTGTAGGATAGGTGGGAGGCTATGAAACGGGAACGCTAGTTTCCGTGGAGCCGTCCTTGAAATACCACCCTGGTTTGTTTGAGGTTCTAACCTTGGCCCGTGATCCGGGTCGGGGACAGTGCATGGTAGGCAGTTTGACTGGGGCGGTCTCCTCCCAAAGTGTAACGGAGGAGTACGAAGGTACGCTAGGTACGGTCGGAAATCGTGCTGATAGTGCAATGGCATAAGCGTGCTTAACTGCGAGACCGACAAGTCGAGCAGGTGCGAAAGCAGGTCATAGTGATCCGGTGGTTCTGTATGGAAGGGCCATCGCTCAACGGATAAAAGGTACTCTGGGGATAACAGGCTGATACCGCCCAAGAGTTCATATCGACGGCGGTGTTTGGCACCTCGATGTCGGCTCATCTCATCCTGGGGCTGTAGCCGGTCCCAAGGGTATGGCTGTTCGCCATTTAAAGAGGTACGTGAGCTGGGTTTAAAACGTCGTGAGACAGTTTGGTCCCTATCTGCCGTGGGCGTTGGATATTTGAAGGGGGCTGCTCCTAGTACGAGAGGACCGGAGTGGACGAACCTCTGGTGTACCGGTTGTCACGCCAGTGGCATCGCCGGGTAGCTATGTTCGGAAGAGATAACCGCTGAAAGCATCTAAGCGGGAAACTCGCCTTGAGATGAGATATCCCCGGAGCTTTAAGCTCCTTGAAGGGTCGTTCTAGACCAGGACGTTGATAGGTCAGGTGTGGAAGTGCAGTAATGCATTAAGCTAACTGATACTAATTGCCCGTAAGGCTTGATCCTATAACCAGTGTGTTTCATATGAGCGAAACGCTCACACACGCCAAGGTTGAGATCAGTGTTGTGCCCAGTAACATTCACAACCCAAAGCAGCACCAGTAATAACGAGAGACTTTCTCGACTACTTCTTCCCCAGATTGGTTGCGGTGGCCTTAACCCCCACCCCAACACCCCCTTATGCCTGATGACCATAGCGAGTTGGTACCACCCCTTCCCATCCCGAACAGGACCGTGAAACGACTCCACGCCAATGATAGTGCGGATACCCGTGTGAAAGTAGGTAATCGTCAGGCTCCCCCATTCCTCTGCATTCCATCGCAGTCGCTCAAAACCCCACCCGAAAAGTGGGGTTTTTTGCGTTTACGGNCGCCGATGTCTATCGGGCATACATTGCGTGCTTCGACTCCACGCCAATGATAGTGCGGATACCCGTGTGAAAGTAGGTAATCGTCAGGCTCCCCCATTCCTCTGCATTCCATCGCAGTCGCTCAAAACCCCACCCGAAAAGTGGGGTTTTTTGCGTTTACGGGTCGCGCGGACGTGGCGGTGATTTATCGCGCTTTACACAGCTCGCATGATCGCGAAAGCACGTCAAGCGCGCGCAAAGACACGCTACATTTACGCAGTCTGCCGTGTGATTGTCGGCTGCGGCCACCTTTTCAACACAGCCTGGATACCGGTCTCAAACGGAGTTCTTCGACCGATATGCATGTCATTTAATGCAGTCGATGCGAGATGACAATCCTTCGGTCGAGGCGTTGCGTCCATGGGTTCATTTTGACAATGAAACTTGGCATCAACCCGCAACACCCGGGCGATGCAAGTGGCGATATCGAACTTTGTCATGGGTTCATCGCCGGACCAGTGAACTACGCCGTTCACAGGCGTGCCGGATTCATAGCGTTCCAACAGTTGCCGGATCACGATCGCCACATCTGGCGTAAAAGTCGGATATCGCGTAGCCCATCCATCCATGCTCACAGCAACACTGTCAACGGCTGACTTCGCAATCGCCGGCGCCAGACTGGTTACAGCCGACTCGCTCCAGTCTGTCACCGGCCCATAAAGCAGCGGCAGCCGCAAAACACAAGAACGGTCCATTGATCGCATCAACGCACGTTCACCTTCTAGCTTGCTCCGTCCGTAAGCATTAAGTGGCTTAGGCTCATCGTCGGGATGATAGGGCGGTCGAGTGCCATCAAATACGTAGTCAGTGGAGATCGACAGTACCCAAGCGCCAATTTCATTGGCAACAGCCCCGATAAAGCTCAACGCGTCTACATTCAACGCTCTTGCTAGCGAAGGATCGTTCTCGCATATATCCGGACGGCGTTCGGCTGCGGCTACGACGATGGCATCCGGTTTCTGCCCAGCAATAAAACTACGCACCGCTTCTTCGTCGCGGATATCAAGCTCGACGCTCTCCGCATCCACGTGACGATAGGCCGTCTGGACAACCTGCCATCGCGTCCGTTCGGCGAGTTCGCTGGAAATTGCCCGACCTAGCAGTCCGGACGAGCCGATCAAGACGACTCTGAAGTCAGCGCTCCCAATCTTCATGTTGTTTTTGCCGACAGGACAGGATAGCCGGCTTCGTCGATGGCTTCTTTAAGGTCATCGACCGTTTTGGATGAAGCCACTACAACCTTCCCTTGCTCGAGGTCAACCTGGACCTTGGCGGCCGCATCGATCTCCTGAATTGAGCGCGTCACAGCAGCAACACAATGCTGACAACTCATGCCTTCCACTTGAAATTCCGTCACGACGATTCCTTAGTTTGTCCTGCAAGAACGATCATGCTATACCTTCCCACTATTGGAAGGTGTAGAGTCCAGATAATATTTTGGAGATTAACGATGAACATTGGCGAAGCAGCGCGTGCGTCAGGTGTGACGGCCAAAATGATTCGATATTACGAGAGCGTCGGGCTACTGCCGCCGGTGGGACGGACCACCTCGGGCTATCGTGTCTACGGGACGCACGAGGTTCACGCGCTTCAGTTTGTTAGGCAAGCGCGTCGACTTGGATTCCTTGTTGAAGATATACGGAAGCTTCTGGCGCTATGGCAAGACCGAAAGCGCGCTAGCGCGGAAGTCAAAGCGATTGCGCTTGAGCACGTCGCAGAGCTGGACCGGCGAATCGCCGAGCTCACCAACATGCGCGAGACGTTGGCGCACTTGGCGGTCAATTGCCATGGCGATGATCGACCCAACTGTCCTATCCTTGAGCAACTGGCAGGCTGACAACGTTTGGTGCAAGCCGTACTGTGGGCCGCCGAAAAATGCACCATATCGGATCATATCACGGTCATAACTTCGTGCTATTTCCGAAAAACGCTAACGAATCAAAGCCTTGTACGGTCATAGTGCATGCACCATTCCAAAACAGAATGCACCCAATGCAAGCATTTCACTAACACCTGCTCAGCTCTTCCTCTATAATTCGGGTTAACCCTTTTGAGGGATATCCCTGACCCGAACCGCCGGGGATTCATTTGAAATCCTTGGAGAAAAAATCATGTTTGCATTCCTGCTCGAAAAAGTCAGCATCTGGTTTGAAACCGCCGAACGTAATCGTCGCGAAGAATATTTGGCGCAATCGTCGGATATCGTTCAGCTCGAAAAACGTATTCGTTCGCTGGAAACCGAAGGCTACTCGCTGTAAATTGCCGCCAGCAATCTGGCGGAGAATTGAACAAGCCCCGCATGCGGGGCTTTGTCGTTTTCAGCCTTCGACGATTATTTGCTTTGAGGGTGCGTTGCTAGCCATCGCTTCATGAACGCGATCTCTTTGTCTTGTGAAGCGATGATCTCTTTAGCCAGGGCGCGCAGCTTCGCGTCTTTCCCGTACTTGAGCTCGACTTTGGCCATCGCCACTGCTCCCTCGTGATGCGGAATCATGTGCGTTACAAAGTCGTGATCGGCGTTTCCGGTGTACTCGATGCCGGACATGCCCGACATCATCGAATGGTCGGCTGCCTGGAATGCCTTCGTTGCTTCGTCGGCGAGGCCGTTTTTCATGGCCGACATGTCCATGCCAGACATCGCGCCAGTGGGTGTTGATGCTTGAGCATAAGCAATTAGCATCGATACAGCGATAGACGCGACGAACGCAGCGATGCTCGCAACAAAGGTTTTCGAAAACTTCATTGAATCTCCTTAAGTGTCAGCTTCAAGAACGCTAGCCTAAGGCTTACCATCGCGGTAAGGTAAAGCGCTTTCATATGATTTGAATGGGTTTACGAAAAACAGCAGGCAATCAGGCATTTGACGCGGGGGCGCCATGAGCTTTAAAACGACGGTGATCGGGTATGCGGCGCCAGTGTGCGTAATGCTGATTTCCAGCGCAATGGTTGCGGATGCGTTCGCACAAGCAGGAGGACGGCCTCTCATCCTCAACACGCAAACCGGTATTCAAAGCGGCGCTGGAGGCACGGTTTTACAGACGGGGCCGCTAAATGAGCCGGGCATGGTTCCCGCGCGCCCGCTTGGAGCGCTGCCCGAAGTTCCGCAGCAGGAACAGCAGCCAATCATAGTTTCGCCATATATCGAAGTACAGCCTGGTGGGTACAACGGGGCGCAAGGGTATGGCATAGCGCCAAGCACGCAGTCTCGATCAGGCAACGCCGGAACAGGGACCAGCCGCGGACTGCGCTCGTCAGCATCGCATTCCGGTGGCTTGTACGGCGGGCCTCCTAGCGTTCAACCTAACGTGCATCCGCAGTCTCAACAACCGCGTGCGCGACCGCAAACCGCGGTATCTGTTGCGCCAGTATCGACCGCGACAGATCCGTCAACTATCGCAAGAACCGCCGGGGCCAAACCGAAGACTTCCGGTCGTTCCACCGATCCACACACGGCAACGGGTTCCGTCACATCCGCGCAATAGCGCATAGGTGTCGTTCAGTCGCCGCGATGCTCCAGCTTGAATGAAGCTTTACTGTCCTGGCCGAGTGCGTCGACCAGATAAGGGAGCGCCTCTTTCAGCTCTGCGGCCAGCGTGTACGGCGGATTCACGACAAACATTCCGCTACCGAACAAGCCGAAGCCATCGACTGGCGGCTTGCTCACGGTCAACGAAACATGCAGCCAGTTCTTCGGCTGAACGCGCTTTAGCTGATCGGCAAAACGCTGCGACTCCAAGCGCGTCACTTGCGGATACCAGACCGCGTAAGTTCCTGTCGCAAAGCGCTTCAGGCTCTCCTCAAGACAATTAAGCGTGCGTGCGTAGTCACGCTTGTCCTCGTACGACGGGTCGATGAGCACCAAGGCCCGGCGAGGTGGAGGCGGCAAAAGCTTGAGAATGCCGTCGAAACCATCGCCTTCGAAAAGCATCGCGCGGCGGCCGGCATCGCGGAAATTGTGACGCAACACATCGATTTCCGTTGAATGGAGTTCGAATAGGCGCATCCGGTCCTGCTCGCGCATGGTCCGCCACGCAAGGTAGGGCGAGCCGGGGTAAAACTGCAGCGTGCCGTCGGCATTGAGCGCCTTGACTTCCTTGACGTAGTCCTTCAGCAAGCCAGGCAGGTCGCGCTTGCCCCAAAGCTTGGCTATGCCGGTTTCATACTCGCCTGTTTTGGTCGCATAACCATCCGCAAGCGAATAAACGCCGGCGCCAGCGTGGGTATCGACATACCAGAACGCCTTGTCTTTCTGGCAAAGGTACTGCAGCAACTGCACGACGACCGCGTGTTTCAGCACGTCTGCGTGATTGCCTGCATGAAAGGCGTGTCGATAACTAAGCATGGCGATGAATGAACGGAGGCGAGAAACGAGAGGGAGCGGGGCAAAGCCAGCCAGATGAATACTTGTCGCCGAGGCCCAAACATATTTACCCCGACGGGTCGTTATTGTAGCTGACGAGGCCCGACGCCCCGTCGCAACTCACACGAACGCGTCGCCGACGATCTCCTCGATGCGCGCCTTGATTTCGGGCGTGATCTTTTTCACGATGTCGATCGCCTTCATGTTTTCGTGAATCTGTTCAACGCGCGACGCGCCGGTGATGACCGTGCTGACATGCGGATTCAACAAGATCCAGGCAAGGGAAAGTTGCGCGAGCGAACAGCTGAGCTGATCCGATACCTCGGCGAGCCGCCCGACAATATTGTTCGTGCCTTTATCCGTAAGCTTCTTCGATAACCACTCGTAACCCTGCAGTTTCGCGCGGCTGTCGGCGGGAACGCCATCTCGATACTTGCCAGTCAGCAATCCCGATGCAAGTGGGCTCCATGTCGTCAGCCCCAATCCGATGTCCTCATAAAGCCGCGCATATTCTTTTTCAACGCGCGTGCGATGCAGCAGGTTGTACTCCGGCTGTTCCATCACGGGCTTGTGCAGATGATGCCGGTCGGCAATGTCATAGGCGCTGCGGATCTCGTCGGCGCTCCACTCGGACGTGCCCCAATAAAGGGCCTTGCCGCGTGTGATGATGTCACTCATTGCGCAGACGGTCTCCTCGATCGGCGTGTGCGGATCCGGCCGATGACAGAAAACGAGATCGACATAATCGAGCTGCAGACGTGCAAGCGATCCGTCGATGGCGTTATGCAAGTACTTGCGATTGAGCGTTTGATGCTGGTTCGTCCCATCATTGAGGCCGAAGAAAAATTTGGTCGACACCACATAACTGACGCGCGGCCAGGCGAGTTCCTTCAATGCGCGGCCCATGATTTCTTCCGAAGCGCCTTTGGAATAGACCTCGGCGTTATCGAAGAAATTGACACCGTGGTCGCGCGCTGCAGCGAGCGATTCGCGTGCAGCCCGGTGATCGACTTGAGTGCCATAGGTCACCCACGAGCCGATCGACAATTCGCTGACCTGCAATCCGGAACGTCCAAGCCGACGATAGTTCATATGCGATATCTCCAGTTTCGGGTTTTTAGTAAGGCAAGCTGCGTCTCAAAGCTTAATCGGTTTTCGAAATCAACGCGGCGACGGGGCATCGTCCAGGTTCAAAGCGTACGGCGGCACGGCGGCGTCGAATAGCTGGCCGAATGGGGTACGAGGTGTCGAGAAGGTTGATTGGTGCGGATTTGCATGGTCTCATTGCGCTCAGTGATCAGGCATCGGTGCTTCGGCGTGTTACACGTCAAAGGAGTTTCAATGGCAGACAGGACGGATAGTGTTGACGGGCGTGCAAAGACAAAACGAGGGAAGGCAACGAGCGAGCCTCGCAAGGTGACGTTGCTCGATGTCGGGGAGTTGCCCGAAGCCACGGCATCAGGCGGAGCGATGAGGCTGCCGCCCTACGAAACCATTGCGTTGATGTTGCAAGGAGGCGGGGCGCTCGGCGCTTATCAGGGCGGTGTTTATCAAGGTTTGAACGAAGCGGGCATTCATCCGAACTGGATCGCGGGGATCTCGATCGGCGCGTTGAACACGGCGATCATCGCAGGTAACGCGCCGCAGGACCGCGTGCCACGTTTGCTCGAGTTTTGGAAAACGATTTGCCAGCCGGCCTTCATGCCACCGCTGCCAGCTTTCGTCGAGCACGCATTCTTCAATTCGACCGATGAAATCCGCAAAGCCTTCACTGCCATGCAGGCGACGAGCGCACTGGTGGAAGGGCAGAAAGGGTTTTTCATTCCGCGCTTTCCGCCACCGTCTCCACTAGCCGCGGGCGATCCCGGTACTGCCAGCTACTACGACACGCGGCCATTGAAGGCGACGCTCGAAGGCCTGTGCGATTTCGACCGGATCAATTCGCGGGAGACGCGGGTATCGGTGGGCGCGGTGAACGTGGCGACAGGAAACTTCGCGTATTTCGATAACACGCGCATGAAGCTGCGAGCGGAGCATTTCATGGCGTCAGGCGCGTTGCCGCCGGGTTTTGCCGCGGTCGAGATCGACGGCGAATACTTCTGGGATGGCGGACTCATGTCGAACACGCCGCTATACGAGATTGCTCAGGCTACGCCGCGTCGTGACACGCTCGCGTTCCAGGTCGACCTGTGGAGCGCGAAAGGTCCGGTGCCGGATAGCATTGTGGATGTGATGGGACGCGTGAAGGACGTGCAGTTTTCGAGTCGGACGAGGCTTGTGACGGACACCATGCAGCGTTCACAACGGTTCCGGAACGTCTTGCGGGAAGTGTTGGAGAAAGTGCCAATAGATGTTCGCAATAGCGATCCATGGTGCAAGGCGGCCGAGGAGTTGGCGTGTTCGAAGCGCTACAACGTGATCCACCTGATCTATCGGCACAAGGAATTCGAAGGGCATTACAAGGACTATCAATTCGGCTTGTCGACCATGCAGGAGCATTGGGAAAGTGGTTTAACCGATATTCGCGGCACTCTCAACCATCATGATTGGCTGGATATGCCGAAGAACGATTCTGGTTTCGTAACACACGATATCCATCGCGACGGGCCCTAAGTGGATCGGAGGCGCAAAAAAACAGCGCCCGGAAGGAGCGCTGTTTTTGGGTACCGCGCAAAAACAAACTTACTTCAATACGGTCGCAATGGCATTTGCCACGACTTCGAGGTTGCGCGTATTGAGTGCGGCAACGCAGATCCGGCCCGTGCCGACAGCGTAGATGCCGAACTCTTCACGGAGACGATCGACTTGCGGCGCAGTCAGGCCAGAGTAAGAAAACATACCGCGTTGCTTGTTGACGAAGCTGAAGTCGCGTTCTACGCCTGCTGCCTTGATCTGCTCGACCAGACCATTGCGCATTGCGCGAATGCGGTCGCGCATTTCACCGAGTTCCTGTTCCCACGTTGCTCGCAGTTCCGGCGATGCCAGGACAGCCGCCACCACCGATCCACCATGCGTAGGCGGGTTCGAATAGTTGGTGCGGATCACGCGCTTGAGTTGCGACAACACGCGGCCAGCTTCTTCTTTGCCGCTCGTGATGATCGACAACGCGCCGACGCGCTCGCCGTAGAGTGAAAACGACTTGGAGAACGAAGACGACACGAAGATGTTGATGTCGGACTTGGCAAACAGGCGCACGGCGGCTGCATCGGCGTCGATGTTTTCGCCGAAGCCTTGATATGCGATGTCGAGGAACGGCACGAGCGAACGCGCCTTGACCGTCGCCACGACTTGTTCCCATTGCGCCGGGGTCAGGTCGACGCCAGTCGGGTTGTGGCAGCACGCGTGCAGCACGACGACAGTACCTGCCGGATAGCTATTGAACGCTTCGAGCATGGCGTCGAACTTGACGCCATGCGTGGCCGCGTCGTAGTACGGATAGTTTAGGACTTCAAAACCGGCATATTCGAACAACGCGCGGTGGTTTTCCCAGCTCGGATCGCTGATGGCGACCTTGCCTGCCGGATTCAAGCGCTTCAGGAAGTCAGCGCCGAGCTTCAGCGCACCCGTTCCGCCGAGGGCCTGAGCCGTGATCACCCGGCCCTCCGCGATCAGCGGGGAGTCGTTGCCGAGCAGCAGTTTTTGCACGGCGGCGTCATATGCAGCGATGCCTTCCATGGGAAGGTAACCGCGCGGTGCGGCCAGTTCCACGCGTGCTTTTTCGGCTTCGCGGACGGCGCGCAGAAGCGGAATCTTGCCTTCTTCGTTGAAATACACGCCGACGCCGAGATTCACCTTGGTGCTGCGCGGATCGGCATTGAAGGCTTCGTTCAGACCCAGGATCGGATCACGGGGGGCAAGCTCGACGGCTGAGAAAAGGGACATGATTTATCGACGGTAGTGGGAAGGCATGCGCGGGCGTTCGGGATGGAAGTCGCGGCATGCTGTGCTTCGACCGCGCCGTTAAGAGTGAACAAAAAACTCCTTCCCATCGATGAAAACCCCAGTTCGGCATTGTAACGAATTGAGCGGCGCTTTTTTGCCCGGCAAAGCCGAAGAACAGCGGAAATTTGCGGTTTCAGATAGCGATTCCTGCGCCTTTCTGAAGAAACGGAACCACGCCGGCGCGACTTACCGATTTCGTGGTCGGATGCTTTCGGCCGCTAAAACAGACACTTGTGTTTCAACGCGAACGCCTCAAATGAAAAACATTGGGCAAACGCGTGAGAAGCGACGCGCGTAGCCCAGATCCGTCCAATATCCCCCGATCCGCCGTCAAGCTCGCTCCATCGTGAACCGCTAGAATGGATGTTTGCTCTCGGCCAAAGGCACCGTTTCCTCATGTCCGATACCCCGCTAATAGAAGCCGCAGAAACGCTCGACGAGTCGAAGTTTGTCACCTTCGAAGGCTCGCCGTTCCAGCTTTATCAACCGTATCCGCCCGCAGGCGATCAGCCGACAGCGATTGCCACGCTCGTGGAGGGGATCGAGGACGGCCTGTCGTTCCAGACGCTGCTCGGCGTAACCGGGTCCGGCAAGACGTTCACCATGGCGAACGTGATCGCGCGCATGGGACGTCCGGCGATCGTGTTTGCGCCGAATAAAACGCTCGCCGCGCAGTTGTACGCGGAGTTTCGCGAGTTTTTCCCGCGTAACGCCGTAGAGTATTTCGTTTCCTATTACGATTATTACCAGCCTGAAGCCTACGTTCCGCAGCGCGATCTGTTCATCGAAAAGGATTCATCGATCAACGAGCATATCGAGCAAATGCGGCTTTCCGCGACGAAAAGCCTGCTCGAGCGGCGCGACGTGGTGATCGTGGCAACGGTATCGGCGATTTACGGTATCGGTAATCCGTCGGAATATCACAAGATGATTCTGACGCTGCGTACTGGCGACAAGCTGGGCCAGCGCGACATCATTGCCCGGCTGATTGCGATGCAATACAACCGCAACGAAGCGGATTTCTCACGCGGCAGCTTTCGCGTGCGCGGCGATACCATCGATATCTTCCCGGCCGAACATGCCGAAATGGCGGTGCGAGTCGAGCTTTTCGACGACGAAATCGAGTCGATGCAGCTCTTCGATCCGCTCACAGGCCGCGTGCGCAACAAGATCCCGCGTTTCACCGTGTATCCGTCGTCCCATTATGTGACGCCGCGCGACACGGTCATGCGCGCAATCGAGACGATCAAGGCGGAATTGCGCGAGCGCCTCGAGTTTTTCCACAAGGACGGCAAGCTGGTCGAAGCGCAGCGGCTCGAGCAACGCACGCGTTTCGACCTGGAAATGCTGCAGGAACTCGGTTTCTGCAAAGGCATCGAGAATTATTCGCGGCATTTCTCGGGCGCGGCGCCCGGCGAGCCGCCGCCGACGCTCGTCGATTATTTGCCGCCCGATGCACTCATGTTGCTCGACGAATCGCATGTGCTGATCGGCCAGTTGAACGGCATGTACAACGGCGACCGGGCGCGCAAGGAGAATCTGGTCGATTACGGTTTCCGGATGCCGTCGGCGCTGGACAACCGACCGCTCAAGTTCAACGAGTTCGAACGCAAGATGCGCCAAGCGGTTTTTGTCTCGGCAACACCCGCCGATTACGAAAACAGGACGTCGGGGCAGGTCGCCGAACAACTTGTGCGTCCAACAGGTCTTGTCGATCCCGAAATCGAAGTGCGCCCGGCGCGCTCCCAGGTGGACGACGTTCTCGGCGAGATCAACGCTCGCGTGAAAGTGAACGAACGCGTGCTGGTCACGGTGCTGACCAAACGCATGGCCGAACAGCTGACCGAATTCCTGGCGGATCACGGCGTGAAGGTGCGTTATCTGCACAGCGATATCGATACCGTCGAGCGCGTTGAAATCATCCGCGACTTGCGCCTGGGGTCGTTCGACGTACTCGTCGGGATCAACTTGTTGCGAGAAGGGCTGGATATTCCCGAAGTGTCGCTGGTCGCAATTCTCGACGCCGACAAGGAAGGTTTCCTTCGCGCCGAACGCTCGCTGATCCAGACGATTGGCCGGGCGGCCCGGAATGTGAACGGCAAGGCGATCCTCTACGGCGACAACATCACGGATTCAATGAAGCGCGCTATCGGCGAAACCGAGCGGCGGCGTACCAAGCAGATCGCGCATAACCTCGCGATGGGGATTACGCCGCGCGGCGTGACGAAGCGGATCAAGGACATCATCGATGGCGTTTATAACGTCGACGATGCCCGCGCCGAGTTGAAGGAAGCGCAGACGCGCGCGAAGTTCGAAGATATGTCCGAAAAGCAGATTTCGAAGGAAATCAAGCGGCTCGAAAAACAAATGATGGATCACGCGAAAAACCTCGAATTCGAGAAAGCAGCGCAGACGCGCGACCAACTGTCGCTGCTGCGGCAGCGCGTTTTCGGCGCGAACGTAGGCGACCATCTTTGAGCCTTTCGTAGCGGGAGGAACAGCACAGCGGGCTTTGTAGCCCGCTGTTTTTATGTGCGGAAACGGGCGATAAAACCCGTCAAAACCCTTGCCGCTACAAGGCTTTGTTCGCTGCGGCGAATTGTTCGTCCTTTCGATCGGTGCTAAACTTCCCAATCATTGAGAATGGTTCGTATTAACTTTCGGCTCGCATTCTCATTCCTATTTTTTGAGTCAATGCTGGGGCGTTGGCGAAACAACTGTATCGGATCGGATGCATCGATCAATAACAACAAGGAGTTACGGATGAAGGTTTCAACTTTGGTACGCGGCTCGGTGGCCGCGGTCGCTCTTGCGGCAATGGCATTGGCTTCGGCTGCGGAATATCCGATCGGCAAGCAGAACATCCAGAACGGCATTGAAGTCGGCGCTGTTTATTTGCAGCCCATCACGATGGAACCGGAAGGCATGATGCGCAAGGCGTCGGATTCGGACATTCACCTCGAAGCCGACATCCACGCCGTCAAGAACAACCCGACGGGCTTCGCGGAAGGCGACTGGATGCCGTATCTCCAGGTCACGTACGAGCTGACCAAAGTTGGCACGACACAAAGCATCAAGGGCGACCTGATGGCCATGGTCGCGAGCGACGGCCCCCATTACGGCGACAACGTAAAACTCTTCGGCCCGGGCAAATACCATCTGAAACTCAACATTGCGCCGCCGATGCAAACCGGCCACATGGCGTTCGGCCGCCACGTCGACAAGGAAACCGGTGTGGGTCCGTGGTTCAAGCCGTACACCATCGAGTATGACTTCCCGTTCGCCGGCATCGGCAAGAAGGGTGGTTACTAAGGCCGTCTAGTTGTACTCAGGCGTCCGGCTGAACTCGTACGGTTTGCCGGACACCGCAGCCAGGAAGGATGCATGAAACGTAAATACAGATTGATCGCGGCGTCGCTGGCGATCACTGCAGGTTGGGTTGCCAGCGCGGCGTCAGCGCAAGCCGCCGACCTCCCGACATTCAAGCTCGAAATGAATGACGGCAAGCTGAATCCCGCGCGTATCGAAGTGCCGGCGGGCGTGCGCTTCAAGATCGAAGTGCACAACATTGGGAAGGGCGCTGCGGAGTTCGAAAGTATTCAGTTGCGCAAGGAGAAGGTGCTTGCTCCGGGCGCTGATTCTTTCGTGGTGATTGCGCCGCTGGACAAGGGCGAATACAAGTTTTTCGACGATTTCCACCAGTCGGCGCAAGGCGTCATTGTTGCGAAGTAATGGTTGCATCGGCTAGTTAAGCGGGAGAGAAGGTAATGGGTCAGGTTCTTTTCATCGTGTGGCGGGAGAGTGTCGAGGCGCTGCTGGTCGTCGGCATCCTGTACGCATGGCTGAAAAATGGCGATGCCGACGCGCGTCGCGGTATCCCGTATCTGTGGGCCGGCGTGGTGATCGGCTTGCTGGCCGCCGTGGCGCTGGGCGCGGCGCTCGTGGGTTTCACCGAAGTGTTGTCGGGCGACGCGCAGGATTATTTCCAGACCGGCATGGTGCTGGTGGCGTGTGTGCTGATCGTGCAGATGGTGCTGTGGATGAAGCACCACGGGCGATCGATGAAACGCGACATGGAAGCGTCGCTGCAAAAGAGCAAGCAGGGCGCGAACTGGTGGGGCGTGACGCTGTTGGTTGCGCTCGCTATTGCACGCGAAGGCAGCGAGACGGTGATTTTCCTTTACGGCCTGGGTTTCGGCCAGTCGGGACATGTCGATACCGCGCAGTATCTCGCCGTCGTGATCGGCCTTGGACTGGCCTTCCTCACGTTTTACCTGCTGCAACTCGGCGGCAAGATCTTCTCGTGGCGCCTGTTTTTCCGCGTTACCGAAATCATGTTGCTGTTCCTTGCAGCCGGCTTGTTCGAGAGCGGCGTGGACAAGTTGATCGACAAGGAAATCCTGCCTGTCGTCGTGAATCAGGTCTGGAATACGTCCTGGCTTCTCGATGACTCCAGCACGTTCGGCTCGCTCGTTGCGACGCTCACGGGATATCGCGCGCATCCGGCCGGCATGAACCTGATTGCGTACGCGGTGTACTGGGCCGTGATCTTCCTTCTGCTGCGCCGTTCCAAGAACCGCATGGCGCAAAAATCGGCGAGACGTCCAGCATGAGCGATGTATTGAATCGGCCCGGCCGGCTGCAACAAGCCGGGCAATGGATGCAACAGCACGGCAGCATAATCCGCGGAATCCAGTGGGTCGTGGTGCTGTTCTATGCATTCCTGATTCTTGTTCCTGCTGTGATGCCATTGCCGGATAACACGGCGCATATCTGGAACAACCTCACGGTCGCGGCGCAGTTCGTGTTTTGGGGCATCTGGTGGCCGTTCGTATTGTTGTCCATGGTGATGCTCGGCCGCGTATGGTGCGGCGTGTTATGTCCCGAAGGCGCGCTGACCGAGTTCGCGAGCAAGTTCGGGCGCGGCTGGGCGATACCGCGCTGGTTGCGCTGGGGCGGCTGGCCGTTCGTGGCGTTTGGCATCACGACCATCTACGGCCAGATGGTCAGCGTGTATCAATATCCGAAAGCTGTCTTGCTGGTGCTGGGCGGATCGACTGTCGGCGCAATGATCATCGGCGTGTTGTACGGGCGCGAGAAGCGCGTCTGGTGCAAATACCTGTGTCCGGTGAATGGCGTGTTTTCGTTGCTGGCGCGGCTCGCGCCGTTTCATTACAAGGTCAACGAGGACGCGTGGCGCAAGTCGTATAAAGAAGGCGAGCATGGGCACAGGGTGATTCCGGTGAACTGTGCGCCGCTCGTGCCGCTGCGGGCCATGAAGGGCGCATCGGATTGTCATATGTGCGGACGTTGCAGCGGACATCGCGATGCGATCTCGCTGACGTGGCGCTCACCTTCGTCCGAGATCGTCAAGCTCGGCGACAAGCAAGCCAATCCGTGGGACACGGCGCTGGTTTTGTACGGCTTGCTAGGAATCGCGATCGGCGCGTTTCACTGGACCGTGAGTCCGTGGTTCGTCCAGCTGAAGCAGTTCTTCGCGAGCTGGCTGATCGACCACAACATCCTCTGGCCGCTCGATACCAACGCGCCGTGGTTCCTTTTTACGCATTATCCGGAGCAGAACGACGTTTTCTCGTGGCTCGACGGAAGCATGGTGATTGGATATATCGTCGTGACCGGGCTGGTTTATGGCACCGCGCTGCTGGGTTTGCTCGCAGCCGGCACGCGCACCCTCGGGCACTTCGAGTTCAAGCGGCTGCATCATTTGACGCAAGCGTTGATTCCTGTGGCCGGCGTGGGCGTATTCCTGGGTTTGTCGGCGACTACGGTTTCCCTGTTGCGCGCCGAACACGTGCCGCTCTGGTGGGTCACCGACATGCGCCTGGGTTTGCTCGGCGTCGCAAATCTCTGGAGTGCGTGGCTGGCATGGCGGGTCATCGGACGGTATGTTCCCGGTCGCATGATGCCGCGTGGCTTGACCGCGATGCTGTGGTTTATCGTGGCACTGGCTGTTGTCGATAGCGCCTGGTACCTGATGTTCTGGGGCTTCTCGCGGTAACCTTGCGGGTATTCGCAATTGCAACCTGGAGGTGACACATGAGAACCAAACCCGCATTGACCGATGAAGACGTAAAGATCATCGCAGCGGCTGCCGAAGCGCACGCGCTCGCGAACAAGTGGAACGTGACGATTGCCATTGTCGATGAAGGCGGGCATTTGCTGCATCTCCATCGGCTCGATGGTGCTGGCGCGAGCACAGCCGAGATGGCGACGGGCAAAGCACGCACTGCGGCTGTCGGACGTCGCGAAACGAAACTTTACGAAGACATGATCAAGCAGGGCCGCGTCGCATTCCTGAGCGCGCCGATGACCGCGATGCTCGAAGGCGGCGTGCCGATCATGGTCGGCGCCGACATGGTCGGGGCGGTCGGCGTTTCGGGCGTGAAGTCGGATCAGGATGCGGCAGTGGCGAAGGCGGGTATTGCAGCGTTGGGTATCGAAAACGTCTGATTTGCCAGCTCGTTCGAATAAAAAAAGCACGTTTCCATTCGGAACGTGCTTTTTGCTTTATTGGTGGCGCTTTGGCGCGCACTCGATGGGAACCAAAAAAAGCGGCTTCGCTGGCTATCGACGACTGGCTGGTGTTTGCACGAAGGGGTCTAAATTCTCGCGTGCAAGCCGTCATGGCTGGCTATTGCCAAACACCTCTCAGGGAGGTGGTCCCCACAATACCTGGTACTGAAATTCGGTCTAGCGTGTTACTTCGTGAGAATCAGCTTACCGAGCCGCGTGGCGCGCAGCTGATACGTCTCGCCGTTATGCATGATGCTGATGTGACTCTGACCTTGCAGCAGCGTATCGCTACGCAGCGTGCGTTCGCTACTCTCTGCGGAAACAGTCGAAGCCGGACGCGCCGTAGTCACGGCGGCAGTACGCGGCCGCGCGATGGTCGCCGCGGCGGAACGCTCGACCGGGCGACGCAGCCGAAGCGTGTTGGAGCGCAGGATGTCGGTCATGTCGAGAAGTCCGGTCGTTGAGTCGATGGATTAATCTTAATGATAACCATTCTTATTTGCAACAACGATGTCTTCATCGATTTTAGGTTTTGATAGTCAACGGCTTTCTATCGAAACGTTGTTGCACTTCTAATGCAGTGGCCCTTCGAGTTTGTCGCCGTGCGCGAACTGGCGAATCAGCCTGACCGTATCGATATCCGCTTCCCGATACGCCGACTTCACGATCTCCTGCGTTTGCAGGGCGTCGGGACTGGCGTTGGGATCATCGGCCACGAGAAGGGTGGTTGCGTAGGTAAAGCGCAGGAATAGCTGAAGCTCGTCCGGCTGTTCAATAGCCATGGTCAGCGAGCCGCCCACGTGCTCGGCCGTTGGCAGAATGTCGTAGCGCACGCTGCTTTCGGGGATGAAAGTCACGCGGTCACGCACGCGCGCCTGACCATAGTGCAATTCGCGTTCGATTACATCGCCGTCGCGGGACAGGATCGCGCATCGATCAAGCCCGATCACGAACAATTGTGGCTGTTCTGCGCGCAGCACGAGCCCTTGCCAGACCTGCTCGCGCGTCATGGCCGTAACGAACGGGTTGAGCGGGTCGTTGATCTGGATGAGGTGTTCGAAATTCAAAACGACGTTTTCCTTGAGGTGATCGGTGAATTTATTGACGGCGTGCGTTCAAGCGGGCGTGAGCCCGGAGTTGATCGCGATCGAACCGGACAGGATCTTGTGCACAGGGCATGCATTCGCGATTTGCAAAAGACGTTCCCGCTGAGTGTCATCCAGCTCGCCCGTCAGCTTGATCTGACGGTCTATCACCGTAGCTTCCGGCGGGGTGGACTGGTAGGTAAGCGTGACGTGCACGGCTTCCAGCGGCCAGCCCTTGTGCTTGGCGTACATCTTGAGCGTGATCGATGTGCATGCGCCCAGGCTTGAAAGCAGCAGGCCATGTGGCGTCGGGCCGGTATCGGCGCCGCCGTGTGACGCGGGTTCATCGCCGAGCCATTCATGCTTGCCGTCGCTCAAGGCGACCTGGAAATCCTCGGCGCCAATGCTGGCGCTGACAACCGGCGACACAAACTTTTCGGACATGCGGTACTCCGTGTGAATGGGACGGGTGGCGCGCGAATATGCAGACGATAAAACAACGCGGCACGAAGGACTATTGTGACGCAAATAGTGTCCTTCGTGCCGCGCCGGTGAAACGTACGCCTGAGTGGTCCGGTCAGTGGTTGATTGCGCCCATCCGGCCTGCCTGATAGTCCACCACGGCCTGACGAATCTCATCTTCCGTGTTCATTACGAAAGGACCGTAGCGCACCACAGGCTCTTTCAGCGGCACACCGCCCAGCAGCAGCAATTCGAGCGGTTCTTCGCCGGCGGTGAAGGTGACGGTTTCGCCATCGTCCGCAAAAACGATCATCTGCCGCGCCTTGACCGGCTGTTTATCGGAGCCGTAAAAGCCATCGCCTGACAACGCATAACCGAACACGCGAAAATCCTTCGGCACCGGCTGCACGACCGATGCACCCGGTTGCAGCGAGAAATGCTGATAAAGAATTGGCGTGCGCGTTTCGATAGCCGCCTTCACGCCCAGCGCTTCCCCGGCGATAACCTTCACGCGCACACGCCCGTCGTCGCTCTTACCAACCGGAATGCTCGCCGATGAAATCTCCTGATAATGCGGCGCAATCATCTTGTCGCGCTTAGGCAGATTCACCCAAAGCTGCAGCCCGTGCACACGGCCGCCAGTGCGTGTGAATTCCGGATCGGGCATTTCGCTGTGAACCACGCCGGAACCCGCGGTCATCCATTGCACATCGCCTTCACGCAAGGTGCCCGAATGTCCGGCCGAGTCCTTGTGGCCGAACTGGCCTTCGAGCACATACGTGACGGTCTCGAACCCGCGATGCGGATGATCCGGCGCGCCTTTGGCCTCACCCGGCGCGTAATCGACGGGTCCCATTTCGTCGAGCAGCAGAAACGGATCGAAGTCCATCAAAAGACGCGTTGGAAACGGCCGATGCACGACAAAACCGCCGCCTTCCACCGTGCGGATCGCCGGGATGGTGCTTTCGATACTGCGTGTGGTGTCCATTTTCGTCCTCGCCTCAGTCGATCAACAGTGGGCGCCAAGTCATCGATTAGCGCCAAATTTAAAACATGGAGCTATTATATGGAGCGTATTTCGGAGAAAAAGCCGTCCATCCGCAATGGATTGTCCTACCACTGAAACAACCGCTTTATTTACCTCGCGCTCGCATGAAACCTGACTCGCACGACCTCAACGATCTGATGTACTTCTCGTACGTTGTCGAACACGGCGGGTTTTCGGCGGCTGAGCGTGTGCTGGGCATTTCGAAGTCGCGTTTGTCGCGGCGGGTGTCGGAACTAGAAACGTCGCTCGGCGTGCGGCTGATGCAACGGTCCACGCGCAAGCTCGCGCTGACCGAAGCCGGGCAACTTTTCTATCAGCATTGCAAGGGCATGCTCGCCGAGGCGCAAGCGGCCGTCGATGTCGTCCACAGCCTTCGGGATTCACCGCGCGGCAGCGTGCGCGTGAGCGTGCCCGTGACCATCGCGCAGACGTTTTTATCGGAGGTGATTCCTGATTTCCTGCATCGATTCCCCGAAGTCCGCGTGGTCATGAGCGTGACGAACCGGGTGATCGACCTGTTCGAAGATCCCGTCGATGTCGCCCTGCGCGTGCGTTCCGAGCCGCCGGTCAATTCCACTATCGTCGCGCGGCCGCTGTGGCGAACGGAGCAGATGCTGGTCGCGGCGCCGTCGCTGCTCAAGCCCAATGCGCCGCCGATCGTGCCCTCGGAGCTGGCACAGTTCGATACCATCGATGTTCCCTCGAGCGACGGCCGCCACGTGTTCCGGATGATCGCCCCCGACGGCACACGCCACGAGTTCGAACACGAGCCGCGCCTGGTCACGGCGGACCTGGGCATGATCCGCGAGGCCGTGTTGCGCGGCGTCGGCATCGCGGCGTTGCCGGAAATGTTGTACGGCGCTGCGCTGCGCACTGGCCAGATGTCGCCGGTCATGCCGGGCTGGACGTTTCCTACGCCGCAGTTGTATGCGGTATTTTTATCGCGACAAGGCATGGTTCCGGCGATTCGCGCTTTCGTAGACTTTCTGGTCGAGTCAATCAATGACGGCGATCGCTTCCCGGGAGAATGTCCTCTTCCGGTTGAGCGCACTCACGAAACAGTTTGACTAAACGCGGTGTGATCGCAAGTTTCTGACATTGAAGCATGCGCTTGCGATGCAGAGATTCAATCGGCGTGCGCTTGAACGGGTGGTATCCCGACGCTATATTGAAATCTCTTCGCTAAGGAGCTGCTTATGCGAAAACTCACGGCCACTTTTATAGTAGGCCTGATAGGGCTAATCGCGCTGTCCGTGTCGAGCACGGCTGTCGCATGTGGCGATGCCGCGGGATCGGGCTACTCGGCCCCAAAGTAACCGCTAGCCCGAATGTGCCGCGCGCACACAAAAAAAGGCCTTCATCATGGTGATGAAGGCCTTTTACTTTGTGGCGCGTAAAACTTATTCTGCGGCGGCTTTCGGCTCGGTCACAAAACCAATCTTCGATAAACCGCCGCCTTGCGCGGCCGACATCACGTCGGCGACACGTTCATACGGCACCTTCCGGTCCGCGCGCAAACGCAACTCGGGCTGCGGCGTCTGTTTCGATGCATCGGCGATCCGCGCTTGCAGGGCGTTATCGTCGACTTTCTGGTCGTTCCAGAGCACCGTGCCGTCCGCTTCCACGGCGACGTCCACGTGCGCCGGCTTGGTGTCCTGCGGCTGGCTGCTGGCCTTGGGCAAATCGATTTTCACCGCGTGGTTGATCGCGGGAATCGTGACGAGAAAGATGATCAGGAGAACGAGCATGACGTCGACGAGCGGCGTCATGTTGATCTCGCTCATCATGCCGTCGTCCTCGTCGCTGGAAAAAGGGCTCATGGCCATGACGACGTCCCCTTAGCTCACACGCGATGCAGGCTTGACACCCGACGGCGTGCTTGCTTGTTGCGTGGCGAGGCGCAGGCCGTCGCCGCGTTTGCTCGATGCGAGCTTGGTGCCCGTCACGAAGAACGCGTGCAGGCCGTGCGCAAAGCGGTTCAGCTTCGTCACAATCGCCTTGTTCCAGCGCGTCAGCGCGTTATAACCGAGCACGGCCGGAATCGCGACGAACAGGCCGAACGCCGTCATGATCAGCGATTCGCCAACCGGTCCCGCAACTTGATCGATGGACGTCTGCCCCGTTGCACCGATGGTCAGCAGCGCGTGATAAATCCCCCACACCGTGCCGAACAAGCCGACGAACGGCGCGGTGCTGCCAATCGATGCGAGCACGGCAAGACCCGCTTGCATGCGGCCGACACCTTCGTCCATGGTGTCTTTGAGGCAGCGCGTGATCCAGTCCGATACATCCATGCGGTCGTGCAGATGCGGTTGCGTCTGGTGATGATGATCGGCGGCGTCCTGGCCCGAAAGCGCAAGCGCGAGAAAGGGGTTGTCCTGCGTTTTGGCCGAATGATTACTGAGCTTCTTGATGCCGTCGGCGAAATCGTCGGAATGCCAGAACGCCTGCTCGGCGTTTTTCGTGAGGCGCTTCAGGCGCAGCACGTTCAGGCCTTTCACCACGATCACGGTCCACGACAGCACCGACATGATCGCCAGCGCGAGCGCGATGCCTCGCGTTACGAAATCCCCTTGTGCCCAGACGTGGGCCAAACCATAGCTTTGCATTGCAGTTCCTGTAGATATCTAAAAATTAGGTCGGATCTTGTGTTCTTGCCGGCGTGCGTCAGTCGTTCAGCCCGAAGACGAACGGCTGGGAATAGGCGGCGCGGATCGCCTCGCCATTTTCCTTGTACGGCTTGCAGGCGCTCGAGCGCATGGCGTCGAGCGCGGCGTCATCGAGCCGCGACGAACCGCTGCTCTTCTTTAGTTCGATATTCTCGATCTTGCCCGTCAGCCCCACGACAAACTTCACCACCGCTGTACCCGATTCGCCTCGACGCCTCGAGAGCGCCGGATATTCCGGCATCGCGATGTTGCATTCGAGATGCGCGACGTCCTTCGGCGCGTTGAGCGACATCGTCGGACGGCCGATCGCCGGCGCGGCCGCCGGCGGGGCGGCAGGGGCCGGCGGCGCGGGCGGAGCAGGCGTTGGTTCGGGCGCGGCAGCCGCAATCGTCGATGGCGCCGTGGTTTCCGGCAGCGGCGTCGGCGCGGCTTTCACGTGTGGCTGCACGGTGGGCTTGAGCTTGGGCGTGGGCTTCGGTGGAACCGGTTTCGGTGGCGGAGGAACGGGCGTCGACTGAATGGCGGCGGGCGCGGCGACGGGTTGCGGTGGCGCGGCGCTGATCAGTTCGGCGGTGATCGTCTTCGATTCGATAGGGCGCGGCGGCGGTTCGTTGCGCATCGTGAGCGCGACTGCGAGCAAACCGATGTGGATTGCCACCACGGCAACGCCCGCCGCGATAACGCGCGGATTGATAGACGAATGGTCCGGCGGGCTTGCGCCGAACGCGCTGCCCGGCGTGAGAGATGAAGACGGCATATCAGCGTGGTTGCACGGCCGCGAAGCCGTACGAACAGCGAAAGCCCATGCAGCATGTAGGACTGGAGGACTTCATTTTCGGAAGATGAGCAGAGAAATAAACAGCGTGGCCACAAAACCGATCAGCAGTTCCATCGATCCCTCCTTGATTGGGGGTTGGCGTGCTGGCTTGATGTGACGTGGCTTGCGAGCGGAAAACGGAAAACTTCGGTGTTGCACGTGTTCCACTTTTCACGGCTTGAGGCCGGACGTCGTGGAGCTTTTTCGGAATCGCGAGCGTCTGGAACTGCGCATTCGAATCGCGCAGGTCCAAAGAAAAGCACTTAAGCCGCTTTGCGTTCGTAGAACGTCAGGGGCACGGCCTGATGCTGATCGCCACGCATGCCGCAATGCGACGCACATCCGCTTTGCAACATCACGTCGCGCACGGTTTCTTCGCACTTGCCGCAACACATCGCGACACCTAGTTCGAATTGCAGTTCATCAAAAGTAGAAGCGCCGTCGGCAATGGAAGCGCGAATCTTTCTGTCCGATACTGACTTGCAAACACAGACGATCATGTGGCAACCGCGATAGCTAACGTTAATGCGAATTATTATCATTCCTTATGCGAAGGTTGGCAATAGGGGACGTTGGTTTTTTTGGACGGTCATTGCGGGAAAATAAGGGACGGGTCGGAGATTCCCACGGGGCGTGACACTGCCATCTGCACAACGCGGTGAAACCGCATGCCCGGGAGGGTTTTATTTAGCCCGATACGGCAAATTGCGGTTGGTTTTTGAGCGGTATTCGTCCGCAGAACGTGTTCAAGCGAATCAGGCCGCGCCAGATTCCAAAGCTCGCGTACGGCGCGACGGGATATCGACGCGCTCCACGTTGATATCGATTCCCAGCAACGATGCCACCAGTTTTTGCTGCATCCGGCCATCGTTGGTCGAGCAAAAACGCGGCGCGTGCACGTCGTGCGAGGGCGCCGCGCGCATGCCGTGCAGATCCAGTTGCCGCTCGAGTTGCCGGGCAATCGCAACGCTCGTGTCGATCAACGCAAGGCGATCGCCCGCGATTGTGCGGATGGCTTTGTCGAGGAAAGGGTAGTGGGTGCAGCCGAGCACGAGCGTGTCGGCGTTGGCATCGAGCATGGGTCGCACGTAGGTTCTCAGCAACTCGATCAGCTCAGGCGAATCGACATCGCAACGTTCCACTGCCTGGACCAGACCGTGTCCCGGCTGAAGGATGAAACGGCAATCAGTCGAATAGCGTTCAGCCAGCGCCTGAAAGCGTGCGCTGCGCAAAGTGACGGCGGTAGCCAGCACTCCGGCCACGCGTGTTTGCGACATCAGCGCGGCGGGCTTGATGCCCGGTTCTACGCCGATCATGGGAATGGGCAAGCGCTCGCGCGCCTGGGCGATAGACTGCGCCGTCGCGGTATTGCAGGCTACAACGAGCGCCTTCGCGCCCTGCGCAATGAGCCACTCGCCAATCGCCAGTGTCCGGTCGGCGATGAAATCGTCATCGCGTTCACCGTACGGGGCGTACAGGGAATCCGCGACGTAGATCAGCCGTTCGTCCGGCAACGCGGCGCGCACGGCGCGAAGTACGGATAAACCGCCGAGACCCGAATCGAAAATGCCCACGGGCGAGTTCACGCCGAGCGAGTTCACGCCGAGCGCATTCACGCCGAGCGAATTCACGCCGAGCGAATCTACGCCCGTCGCGTTGACACTGGTTGCCGGCAAAGAAGAACGAATTGCGTCGAGAGGCATTGCAGCTGTTGGATTACTCGTGTTCGCCCATCATGGTTTGCTGATAGTTCTGGATGCCGACCTTCGCGACGAGATCGATCTGCGTTTCCAGCCAGTCGATATGTTCTTCCGTATCATCGAGAATCTTTGTGAAAATCTCGCGCGAGATGAAATCGCGAACCGACTCGCAATAAGCGATCGCTTCCTTGCACGTGCTTTGCGAAATCTGTTCCAGCTTCAAATCGCACTGGAGGATCTCGAGCGTTTCTTCACCAATCAACAGCTTGTGCAGGTCTTGCAGGTTCGGCAAACCGTCGAGCATGAAAATGCGCTGGATCAGCCAGTCGGCATGCTTCATCTCGCCGATGGACTCGTCGTACTCATGCTTGCCGAGCTTCTCCAGGCCCCAGTGCTTGTACATGCGCGCATGCAAGAAGTACTGGTTGATCGCCGTCAGTTCGTTCTTCAACTGCAGGTTCAGGTATTCGATCGCTTTTACGTCGCCTTTCATCGTGGTTCCTTTGGGGCGTTATAGCTTTTTAAACATAACCGCTCGGGTTTAAAAAGCCAATATGAAAATGGTGTTTTTGCCGTGATTCGCGGGCTTAATGGTCATTCGCAGTCATTCAAGGTCATTCACAAAGTGAAATGAGAATGACAACAGTTCTCTTCAGAGCGTCTTCAAAATGCAAGAGCCGGGCACGAGGCCCGGCTCTTATCGCTTCGGATTACTGGAGCAGGAGTTTAAACCCTCTACGCCGTTGCAACCGGAATTTTGCCGATTTTTGCCTGCCATTCCTTGGGTCCCGTCTGATGAACCGACGTCCCGGTCGAGTCCACGGCGACCGTCACCGGCATATCTTGCACATCGAACTCATAGATGGCTTCCATGCCGAGGTCTTCGAACGCGATGACCTTCGCGCCGCGAATCGCCTTCGACACCAGATACGCCGCGCCGCCCACCGCCATCATGTACGCGGCCTTGTGCTTCTTGATCGCCTCGATGGCCGTCGGGCCGCGCTCGGCTTTGCCGATCATCGAGATCAGGCCGGTTTGCGACAGCATCATGTCGGTGAACTTGTCCATGCGCGTTGCCGTGGTCGGACCCGCCGGGCCGACGACTTCTTCGCGCACCGGATCGACCGGACCGACGTAGTAGATCACGCGGTTCGTGAAGTCGACCGGCAGCTTTTCGCCCTTCGCGAGCATGTCTGCAATGCGCTTGTGCGCGGCGTCGCGGCCCGTCAGCATCTTGCCCGAGAGCAGCAGCGTTTGCCCTGGCTTCCATGCGGCAACCTGTTCCTTCGTCAGCGTGTTCAGGTCCACGCGCTGGCTGGTTTCCGTGTTCGCGACCCATTCGACCTTCGGCCATGCATCGAGTGAGGGCGCTTCGAGCTTCGCGACGCCCGAGCCATCGAGCGTGAAATGCGCGTGACGCGTTGCCGCGCAGTTCGGAATGATCGCGATGGGTTTCGATGCAGCGTGCGTGGGCTCGGCCATGATCTTCACGTCGAGCACGGTGGCGAGGCCGCCGAGACCTTGTGCGCCGATGCCCAGCGCGTTCACCTTCTCGTGCAGCTCGACGCGCAACTCTTCGATCCAGTCCTTCGGGCCGCGCGCGATGACATCCTGAATGTCGATGGCGTCCATCAGCGATTCCTTCGCCATGACCATCGCTTTCTCGGCTGTGCCGCCAATGCCGATTCCAAGCATGCCCGGCGGGCACCAGCCGGCGCCCATCAGCGGCACGGTTTTCAGCACCCAATCCACGATGGAGTCCGACGGATTCAGCATCGCGAACTTCGTCTTGTTTTCCGAGCCGCCGCCTTTGGCCGCGATCTGGACATCGACTTTATCGCCGGGGACGATCTCGTAGTGGATCACCGCCGGCGTGTTGTCCTTCGTGTTCTTGCGGGCGCCTTCGGGCGGGCTCACGATGGACGCGCGCAGCACGTTGTCCGGGTTCAGGTAACCGCGGCGCACGCCCTCGTTGATCATGTCGGTGACGCCCATGGTCGCCGATCCTGTTCCGCTCGCCCAGCGCACGTCCATGCCGACTTTCACGAAGACCGTGACGATGCCCGTGTCCTGGCAGATCGGCCGATGACCTTCCGCGCACATGCGGCTGTTCGTCAGGATCTGCGCGATCGCGTCCTTCGCGGCCGGACTCTCTTCGAGTTCGTATGCGCGGCCGAGCGCCTGGATGTAGTCGAGCGGATGGTAAAAGCTGATGTGCTGCAGCGAATCCGCGATGCTTTGAATCAGGTCTTCCTGCTTGATGATGGTCATGGCTTGATCGTGTGGGGACGGGCTTATGAGAAACTTTATCGTGACGATGGTACTTTCAGCGGCGCCTTGAAGAGCGCTCGTTCAATGTTGCTTCAACTTATTCGTGAGCCTTCGCCGGTGCTTCGTGGAAGTGCTCGGGATGCGTGTGCGTGGTCAGGCGATCGACCCAGGCCATGATCAGCGCAGACGCGAGGAACGCGACATGAATCACCACTTGCCACATCACCGCGTGTTCGGAGTACTGATCCGGATTGATGAACGTCTTTAGCAAATGGATGGACGAAATGCTGATCAGCGCCATGGAAAGCTTCACCTTCAGCACGCCAGCGTTCACGTGATCGAGCCATTCGGGCTGATCCGGATGACCTTCCACGCCGAGCCGCGAAACGAATGTTTCATAGCCGCCCACGATAACCATGATCAGCAGGTTCGAGATCATCACCACGTCGATCAGGCCGAGCACGACCAGCATGATGTTGGTTTCATCGAGCGTCGTCATGTGCGTGACGAGGTGCCAGACTTCTTTCAGGAACAACACCACGTAGACCGCTTGCGCGACGATCAGGCCGAGATAGAGCGGAACCTGTAGCCATCGGCTCATGAAAATGACGACGGGGAGCGGCTTCATCGGACGCCGGGGGGAGCGGGTGCCGGGGATGTTCGGGGATGCGGACATGAGCGGTGCCGGGTCGGTGGATGAAATGTTCTGATCTGTAAAAACGCCGGGCTGGACGCGTAAAACAGCGCAGCCTGCCAATTTTGAGAAAGTCCGGCATTGTAGCGCGATGACGTGACCGGTCTGCGGGTCAACCCGTAGTTGCGGCCGACATTGCTGACAACCAGCAGCATGGCGCGACGAGATAGAGCGCGTAACGATTCAAGCTGGAATCCACGCGACGAGTTCAGTTAACATGCTTGGTGCCATGGCTTGGTGTCATGGGACAGCGAATCTTGGCGCAAGTGGGTCTGGCAGCGCCCGCCAACGAAGGGCATCATTGCATTGGCACGTGCGGTGTGAAGGTGCGGGCGAATACGTGTATACCCCGTGGGTTTCAGGCGCTTTGCGTAAGTAGCGGGTAAGGCGCGCGGCTTATCTTCGCCGGTGTAGGTTTCGTGGCCACACGAACGCGCATGCTGCGTTGCATCGAAAGTGTCAGGCACGCAGTGACCATGTTGCGTGGCGCGAATCGCTCGATCGCGAGTGGCGCATGTGGGACCAGAGTAAGGCGCTAAAAGCGCCAACTCTGGTCGACCGCGAGTCACCCGCGTGGGACCAGAGTAAGGCGCTAAAGCGCCAACTCTGGTCGACAAGCAACAAGCAAAGGCTCACGCGTCTCACCGCGTATGCCGTCTGCGTCGCAAAAAACATAGCGGCTTTGGAGCATGCTCGGAAGCCGCAGATTCCAGATTCACCATCAAAGAAGGGGTTGTCGATGTCCGCGATTGAATCCGTACTCCAGGAACGCCGTATCTTCCCGCCATCGGCCAAAGCGTCCGAAGGCGCCTCGATCTCCGGCATGGATGCGTACAAGGCCTTGACGTCCGAAGCCGAACGCGATTACGAAGGCTTCTGGGCGCGGCTCGCGCGCGAAACGCTCAGCTGGCACAAGCCGTTCGAGACCGTGCTCGACGAATCGAATCCGCCGTTCTACAAGTGGTTCGAGGACGGCGAAATCAATGCGTCGTACAACTGCATCGACCGGCATGTGGAAGCGGGCAACGGCGAGAAGCGCGCGATCATTTTCGAAGCCGACGACGGCACCGTCACCAATGTCACCTATCAAGACCTGCTCCAGCGCGTAAGCCGATTCGCGAACGCGCTGAAAAAACGTGGCGTGAAGAAGGGCGACCGCGTGGTGATCTACATGCCGATGTCCATCGAAGGCGTGGTCGCCATGCAGGCTTGCGCGCGCATCGGCGCTACACATTCGGTGGTGTTCGGCGGGTTCTCATCGAAGTCGCTCAACGAACGGCTCGTGGACGTGGGCGCGGTCGCGCTCATTACCGCCGACGAACAAATGCGCGGCGGCAAGGCGCTCCCGCTGAAAAATATCGCCGACGAAGCCATCGCCACCGGCGGCTGCGAAGCGGTGAAGAGCGTGATCGTGTACAAGCGCACAGGCGGCAAAACGCAATGGCACGAAGGCCGCGACTTGTGGATGCACGAGCTCGTCGAGCAAGAGTCCGACACGTGCGAACCGGAATGGGTCAGCGCCGAACATCCGTTGTTCATTCTCTACACGTCCGGTTCCACGGGCAAACCGAAAGGCGTGCAGCACAGCACCGGCGGCTTCCTGCTGTGGGCCGCGCAAACCATGCAGTGGACCTTCGACGCAAAGCCAGACGACATCTTCTGGTGTACGGCGGACATCGGCTGGATCACGGGGCATAGTTACATTGCGTACGGCCCGACCGCGATCGGCGCGACCCAGATCGTCTTCGAAGGCGTGCCCACGTACCCGAATGCCGGGCGCTTCTGGGACATGATCGCGAGACACAAGGTCACCATCTTCTATACCGCGCCGACCGCGATCCGTTCGCTCATCAAGGCCGCGGAAGCTGATTCGAAAATCCATCCGAAGAGCTTCGATCTGTCCACGCTGCGCATTCTCGGCACCGTCGGCGAGCCGATCAATCCGGAAGCGTGGATGTGGTATCACGAGAACGTGGGCGGCGGCAAATGTCCTATCGTCGATACCTGGTGGCAGACCGAAACCGGCGGTCACATGATCACGCCGCTGCCGGGCGCGACGCCGCTCGTGCCGGGTTCATGCACGTTGCCGTTGCCGGGCATCATGGCGGCCGTCGTCGATGAAACCGGTCAGGACGTGCCGAACGGGCAGGGCGGCATTCTGGTGATCAAGCGGCCGTGGCCATCGGCGTTGCGCACGGTGTGGGGCGATCCGGATCGCTTCAAGAAGAGCTACTTCCCGGAGGAACTTGGCGGCACGCTGTACCTCGCCGGCGACGGCGCCGTGCGCGACAAGGAGACCGGCTACTTCACCATCATGGGCCGTATCGATGACGTGCTGAACGTGTCGGGACATCGGCTGGGGACCATGGAGATCGAGTCCGCGCTGGTGTCGAATCCGATCGTGGCGGAAGCGGCCGTGGTGGGCCGTCCCGACGATACAACCGGCGAAGCCGTCTGCGCGTTCGTGGTCTTGAAGCGCTCGCGTCCGGAAGGCGATGAAGCCAGGAAGATCGCGAACGATCTGCGCGCGTGGGTCGCGAAAGAGATTGGTCCGATCGCGAAACCGAAGGACATCCGTTTCGGCGAAAATCTTCCGAAAACGCGTTCGGGAAAGATCATGCGTCGCTTGTTGCGCTCATTGGCGAAGGACGAGGCAATCACGCAAGATGTCTCGACGCTGGAAAATCCAGCCATCCTCGATCAACTCGGCGAAGCGCATTAAATTCTTCGAGTAGTATCTGGCTTGCGCAACGGCTCCCTTTTTCAGGGAGCCGTTTTTATATCGACCACGTACGAGCAATGTCGATCCCGATTGCCGCCTGGCAAAGCATTTGGTAGATAAGCACATGCCCTCTACGCCGCCGTCCTCGAATTCGCCATCGCCACCATCTCCGCCGCCCGTGACGGCGGAGATGGCGCGTGCTCACCAGGTGTATTGGCGGACGAACGTAGCGTTGATATCGGTGCTGATGCTGATCGGCTTTGTTGTCTCGTTCGGCGTTCCGCTCTTCGCAACGCGCCTGGCAAATTTTCGTTTCGCTGGCTTTCCGCTGCCGTTTTATTTTGGCGCGCAAGGGGCGATCCTCGTGTATGTGGCGCTGATCGTCGTGTATATCGTGCTGATGCAGTTTGCCGATGCGCGCCTTCAGCGTACGCTTGCCGCCATGACCGATCGATGAAGCTCAACCATCGCCTGATTCGCGCCTATGCGCTTTATACGCTCGGCTTCTTTGCGTTCATCTATGTGATGACGAGGATCGAGCGCGTGACCGGCCCCGGCATGTGGATTGGCTACGTGTTTCTGTTCGTGCCGATCGCCGTGTATGCCGTGATCGGGTTGTTGTCGCGGACATCCGATCTGGTCGAGTATTACGTCGCGGGGCGGCGCGTTCCGTCCGCGTTCAACGGCATGGCAACCGCGGCCGACTGGTTGTCGGCTGCGTCGTTCATTGGCTTGGCCGGGTCCATCTATGCAACCGGTTACGACGGCCTTGCCTACATGATGGGCTGGACCGGCGGCTATTGCCTCGTCGCGTTCCTGCTCGCGCCCTATGTGCGCAAGCTCGCGCGCTACACCATTCCCGACTTTCTCGGCACGCGCTTTTCCAGCAACCTCGTGCGCGGAATCGCGGCGTTCGCGGCCATCCTGTGTTCGTTCGTTTATCTCGTTGCGCAGATCCAGGGCATCGGGCTGATTGCGTCGCGGTTTATCGGCATCGATTTCGCGATCGGGATCTTCTGCGGGCTCGCCGGCATTCTCGTGTGCTCGTTTCTTGGCGGCATGCGCGCCGTCACGTGGACGCAAGTTGCGCAATACATCATCCTGATCAGCGCAATGCTGATTCCTGTGTCGATGATCGCGCATCGCGAAGGTCTCGGATGGTTGCCGCAACTTTCGTACGGGCACTTGCTCGAGCGCGTGGAAACGCTCGAACGCGATGTGCCGGGTTCGCCCGAAGAAGCGAGAGTTCGCGATGGATACAGGCGGCAGGCGCAGCAGATCCAGGCGCAGATCGACCAGTTGCCGGGATCGTTTTATACGGAGCAGGCGCGCCTCACCGGCGAGATAGCCGACCTGCGCCGGCAAAATGGTCCTCTGCGCGATATCGGTGAACGCGAGCGGGAACTGGCGTCGTTCCCAAAAGACATTACCGAGGCAGGCATTCGATGGACGCGCGATCGCGATGCCATGCTGGAACGTGCCGCGCCGCCGGTTCCGATGGCCCAGGCGTTTCCGCCGTCCAACGATGACAACGCTCAACTGCACCGGCGAAATTTCTTGTCTCTGTTGCTGTGTTTGTCGCTTGGAACCGCGAGTTTGCCGCATATCCTGACGCGCTATAACACGACGACATCGGTTGCATCGGCGCGGCGGTCGGTTGGCTGGACGCTGTTTTTTGTCGCGCTGTTCTACGTCACCGTGCCCGTGCTCGCGGTGCTGATCAAGTATGAAATGCTGACGGGCATTGTCGGCCACAAGTTTGCGGATCTGCCGACGTGGGTCACGCAATGGCGCAAGGTCGAGCCGTATCTGATTCGTATTGGCGATACGAACGGCGATGGCATCGTGCGCTGGGCCGGCATTCAGATGCAGCCGGATATGGTGGTGCTAGCGGCGCCCGAGATCGCGGGCTTGCCGTATGTGATGTCGGGATTAATTGCGGCGGGCGCGCTTGCCGCGGCGCTTTCTACCGCCGATGGTCTGCTGCTGACGATTGCGAACGCGCTTTCGCACGACGTGTATTACTGCATGGTCGATAAAAACGCGAGCAGCCAGAGGAGGGTGACGATATCGAAAATATTGTTGTTGGGCGTTGCGTTGTTTGCTTCTTATGTGGCGTCGCTCAATACCGGAAATATCCTGTTTCTGGTGGGCGCGGCGTTTTCGCTGGCGGCGTCGAGCTTGTTTCCGGTGCTGGTGTTGGGCGTGTTCTGGAAGCGGACCACGAAGCTTGGCGCGGTTTGCGGGATGCTGGCGGGATTGGGCGTTTGCGTTTATTACATCGTTTCGACTTATCCGTATTTCACGCAGATAACGGGGTTTTCCGGCGCAAGGTGGTTCGGGATCGAGTCGATAAGTTCAGGCGTGTTCGGCGTGCCGGCGGGATTTGTGGTGGCTGTTGTGGTGAGCTTGTTCGACCGGAAACCGGATGCTTATACACGGGCGCTGGTGGATTATATTCGGCATCCGTGAGGGCGGCGGAATGTAAAAAACCCGCATCGGCGCGAGGCTCGATGCGGGTTTTGGTGCTGCTCAACTATGTGCAACGTATTCTGGCGGAGAGACGGGGATTCGAACCCCGGTTAGGTTTGACCCTAAACACGCTTTCCAGGCGTGCGACTTAAACCGCTCATCCATCTCTCCAGCAAGTCGCGGATTATAGCAAACTCGAGCGATCGTGCCAGCCCCTTGTGCAGCCTGGCGATGTTGTCGAGGATCATGAAGGTCCGCTGATTCCAAACATCGAGAGAAGTTTTGTTGGCCTACCAACACGCAAGGCCACCTCACGCTTCTGATTTCTCGAATCCGAATTGCGCAACGTAACCCGATGGGTTACAGTGCACAAATGATCAAATCGTTCAAACACAAAGGGCTTGAGCGCTTTTTCAAGACGGGTAATCAGGCGGGGATACAGGCGATTCACGGAAAACGTCTTCGTCTGGTGTTGGCCTTGCTGAACGACGCCGTTGAGATTGACGATATCGATGCTCCCGCGCTCAGGCTGCATCCATTAAAAGGCGATCTTGCCGGATTCTGGGCTGTGACCGTCCAGGCGAACTGGCGAGTCATTTTTCAGTTCGAGAACGGCGACGCATACATAGTCGATTACGTCGACTACCACTAACCGAGGACACCATGCGCATGCATAACCCGCCGCATCCCGGCGAAATTCTTTCTGAGCTTTGGCTTGAGCCGCTGGAGTTGTCGATCACCTACGCAGCCGAAGGCCTCGATGTGTCTCGCAAGACGTTGTCCGAGATCGTGAATGGACGAGCTGCGATCAGTCCAGAAATGGCGATGCGCCTTGAGATTGCGTTCGGTAAGAGCGCGGAATCGTGGCTAGCTCATCAGGCCGCATTTGACCTTTGGCAGGTTGACCAGAATAAGGCGGCGTTGCATGTTCAGAAGCTGAAGCGCGGTCGCGCTGACATGCAGTGAACCCTCGCTGCGGCGATTGAGGCCAAGCATGCTCAACTTGTGCTCGGCGTCGTACTTCATGTTCAGTCGCGCTGATAAGGGTAGGAGAAGGGTCGCTTTGACCCTTGCATCCGATCTGTTTCTGCCACTTCGATAGCCGGCAGGAGTCCGCTGGATTCGCCTTCTTAAGCGCGCATCCAACGAACTTTCCGTGCAACTGTTTACCCCCGCAACGCCTTCACCTCCAGCCGGAACTTATGCAACAACGGCTCCGTGTACCCGCTCGGCTGCGCGCGTCCCTCAAAGACCAGCGCCTTCGCCGCCTTGAACGCCAGCGATGTCTCAAAGTGCCCGGCCATCGGCTGATAGTGCGGATCGTTGGCATTCTGCGCATCGACAACCTTCGCCATGCGCTCGAACGTCTCGTTCACCAACGCCTCCGAAACAACCCCGTGATAAAGCCAGTTGGCAATATGCTGACTCGAAATGCGCAGCGTCGCGCGATCTTCCATCAGGCCGATATCGTGGATATCCGGCACCTTCGAACAACCCACGCCCTGATCGACCCAACGCACCACATAACCCAGAATCCCCTGCGCGTTGTTCTCGATTTCCTGTCGAATCTCGGCATCGGACCAATCAGCCTTTTCAACAACAGGAATCGTCAGCAGCCCATCGAGCAACGCGTCACGCGCGCTGTCGTAACCGGTCTTTTCGAGCTCTTGCTGCACGGCCTGGACATCGACCTGATGGTAATGCAGCGCGTGCAGCGTCGCGGCCGTCGGCGACGGCACCCACGCCGTGTTCGCACCAGCTTTCGGATGCGCGATTTTTTGTTCGAGCATCGCGTGCATCAGGTCGGGCATTGCCCACATTCCCTTGCCGATTTGCGCACGACCGCGCAGCCCCGAACTCAACCCCGCCAGCACGTTATTGCGCTCGTACGCCGTGATCCACGCCGACGATTTCATGTCGCCTTTTCGCATCATGGGACCGGCTTCCATAGCGCTGTGCATCTCGTCGCCGGTGCGATCGAGGAAACCCGTGTTGATGAACGCCACTCGCGCCGATGCCGCTGCAATGCAAGCCTGCAAGTTGACGCTCGTGCGCCGCTCCTCGTCCATGATGCCTATCTTGATGGTGTGACGCGGCAAGCCGAGCAGATCTTCAACGCGTCCAAACAGCTCGTCGGAGAACGCGACTTCAGCTGGTCCGTGCATCTTCGGCTTGACGATATAAATCGATCCCGTGCGCGAATTGAGCTTGTTTTTCAGGTCGTGCACGGCGCCGAGCGACGTCATCACGGCGTCGAGAATGCCTTCGGGAATCTCGTGGCCATCGCGATCGATCACGGACGGATTTGTCATCAGGTGCCCGACGTTCCGAATGAACAGCAGCGAGCGACCATGCAGTTTCACGCTGGAACCATCGGGCGCGGTGTACTCGCGATCGGCGTTCAGGCGGCGCGTGAACGTCTTGCCGTTCTTCGTGACGTCCTCGGCCAGATCGCCTTTCATCAAGCCGGTCCAGTTGCGGTAGAGCTGGACTTTATCGGCGGCATCGACGGCGGCAACCGAGTCTTCGCAATCGATGATCGTCGACACAGCCGCTTCCATCAGCACGTCTTTCACGTGGGCGGAATCGGTCTTGCCGATGGAATCCGTCGCGTCGATCTGGATCTCGAAGTGCAGGCCGTTGTGCTTGAGCAGGATGGCGGAAGGGGCGTTTGCATCGCCCTGGAAGCCGATGAACTGCTCCGGAAACTTCAACGCCGACGAGCCGCTTTTGAGCGCGACGGTTAGCTTGCCGCCTTCCACGCGATACGCGGTGGCATCGGCGTGCGAACCGTTTGCGAGCGGCGCGGCTTCATCGAGGAACGCACGAGCGCGCGCAATGACCGCCGCGCCGCGAGCCGGATTGAATTGCGCGGTGCGCTCGCCGCCATGGGTGTCGGGGATCGCGTCGGTGCCGTAAAGCGCGTCGTACAAACTGCCCCAGCGCGCGTTCGCGGCGTTGAGCGCGTAACGCTGGTTCGAAAGCGGCACGACGAGTTGCGGTCCGGCCTGCGTCGCGATTTCCGTATCGACGTTCTGGGTCGTCGCCTTCACGACCGCGCTCGATGGCACGATATACCCAATGCTCTCCAGGAATCCGCGATACGCCTTCAGGTCGCGCACAGGTCCGGGATTCGCCTTGTGCCATTGATCCAGTTCCACTTGCAGCCGGTCGCGCTCGGCGAGCAGCGCGCGGTTCTTCGGCGCGAGGTCGTGGACAAGGGCATCGAAACCTTTCCAGAATGCTTCACTCTCGATGCCGACGCCCGAAAGCGCTTCGTCATCGACGTACTTGGCGAGCACGTCGGCAACCTGTAAACCGTTTCGCTTAATCATTTGACTCATGAGTATCTCCAGCTCTGTTTATATTCGTCGCGATGCAGCATTGTAATAGCCATGTTAACGCTTCTTGATCCAATCGACCGGTTGGTAACGCCACCCGGGGCATGGAGGATCACCTCTAGGACGCCATTGGCGCTCGCGGCGAAAAGACAGGATCGGGCGGAATGTCTATATTTGTCGTCCAGTGCGCTGAAATTCACCCGATGAATCATGCAAGCCGCGCATCATTTCCCGGCGTCCCACGCTTATCGTCTAAAGGATTCACATGACCGACTTGTCCGCTTTCCCCATCACGGCAAAATGGCCTGCGCAGCATCCCGAGCGGCTCCAGCTTTATTCGCTGCCGACGCCCAACGGCGTCAAGGTCTCGATCATGCTGGAGGAAACCGGCCTGCCATACGAGCCGCATCTGGTGAGCTTCGAGACCAATGACCAGATGTCGCCGGCGTTTTTATCGTTGAATCCGAACAACAAGATTCCGGCGATCGTCGATCCGAATGGTCCGGATGGCAAGCCGCTCGGACTGTTCGAGTCGGGCGCCATCCTGCTTTATCTCGCCGATAAAACCGGCCAGTTCATCCCGCAAGACGCGGCTGGCCGCTACGAGACGATCCAGTGGGTCATGTTCCAGATGGGCGGTATTGGCCCGATGTTCGGCCAGCTCGGTTTCTTCAACAAGTTCGCCGGCAAGGATTACGAGGACAAACGTCCGCGCGATCGTTACGTGGCCGAAGCCAAGCGCCTTCTTGGCGTGGTCGAACAGCGGCTCGACGGCCGAAAGTGGATCATGGGCGACGACTACACGATCGCCGATATTGCGAGCTTTCCTTGGATCCGCAACCTGATCGGTTTCTACGAAGCCGGCGATCTCGTGGGCATCGATAACTTTCCAAATGTGAAACGCGCACTGGAAGTTTTCGTTGCGCGACCCGCGGTTGAGAAAGGTTTGAATATTCCGAAACGCAATTGATGGTTCAAGTCTCAAAAAGGCGGCAATTGTGCTGCCTTCTTTACTTCGCGCTTAAAAATCACCAATAAAAAATCTATTTTGCTTCGATTGTTATTGAAACAAAAACGTCGAAATAATCGGCTTAATCGTCCTGCATTATCAAAATAATAAACCGCTTGACGCTTTTCTCTCCTGCGCCAACAATCACTCCCACAGCGGCATCTCGAAAACACGGCTTCAATTACAAGTGTTTTAACGTCGGCATAATCATGACTAAAACCGAAACGTCCCCTCGGAAAACAGAGGAATTGCGTAGCTTTTTGTTCCTGACCATCGTCATGGTTCCGGCGCTCACCATCATGTTCGTGGCGGTTTATGGTTTCGCGGTCTGGTTTTATCAAATGCTGATCGGTGGTCCGCCGCACTGACCCATCCGTAAATCATTTTTTGCTTTCTACAACGACAGGAGTCGGGGTTATGTCTGCGCGCCTGAAAAATGCATTTATTGAAATGGCTTTAATTCCCGAATCGCATATTGCGGGAATTGTCGTTCATGCAAGTAAATCGGATATGGAAAAGATCAAGCAGGCCATTGCAATGTTTCCAGGCTCGGAAATTCACGCGATCAGTCCCGAAGGAAAAATGGTCGTGACCCTCGAAGCGGACCGGTCGAGTGTTATTGCGGATCAGATCGGCGCTATTCACTCCATGCCAGGCGTTTATTCAGCATCGCTGGTTTATCAGCATCACGAAGATGTTGCCGCGCTTGACGAGGAGATCCGCAATGAGCCTCACGCGTCGAAGCTTTATTAAACAGACGGCAGCGGCCACGGCGGCGTCGGCGGCGGGAATGACGCTGCCCGCGCTCGCCACGGGCGTGGACCGGATGGCAGCAGTTGCCGACACCGAAGTGAAGTGGTCGAAGGCGCCATGCCGCTTTTGTGGAACGGGATGCGGCGTAAGCGTCGGCGTGAAAGGCGGCAAAGTTGTCGCGACACAAGGCGATCCGCAAGCCGAAGTGAATCGCGGACTGAACTGCGTCAAGGGCTATTTCCTGTCGAAGATCATGTATGGCGAGGATCGGCTGACCACGCCGCTTTTGCGTTTGAAGGACGGCAAGTACGCGAAAGACGGCGAGTTCACGCCGGTTTCGTGGGACCGGGCGTTCGCAACGATGGCCGAGCAATTCAAGCGCGTGATGAAAGAGAAGGGTCCGACGGCCGTCGGCATGTTCGGCTCGGGGCAATGGACCGTATTCGAGGGTTACGCCGCCTTGAAACTCATGAAGGCGGGATTTCGCACCAATAACCTCGATCCGAACGCGCGGCATTGCATGGCGTCGGCGGTAACGGGGTTCATGCGCACGTTCGGCATGGATGAACCCATGGGCTGCTATGACGACATCGAACAAGCCGATGCGTTCGTGCTGTGGGGATCGAATATGTCGGAGATGCACCCGATCCTCTGGACGCGCGTAACGGACCGCAGGATGAGCGCGCCGAATACGAAGGTCGCGGTGTTGTCCACGTTCGAGCATCGCAGTTTCGATCTCGCCGACTACCGTGTGATCTTCACGCCGCAATCGGATCTGGCCATTTTGAATTACATCGCGAACGTGATCATCAAGACGAATCGGGTCGACAAGGATTTCGTCGCGAAGCATGTGAACTTCAAGGAAGGCAATGCGGACATTGGTTACGGACTTCGCCCCGAACATCCGCTGCAGAAAGCCGCTAAAAACGCGGGCGATCCAAACGGCTCGAAGCCGATCGATTTCGATACCTTCGCGCGATTCGTATCGAAGTACGACGCGGATTACGTGACGAAGTTGTCGGGTGTATCGAAGGTGAAGCTCGATCAACTCGCCGAGCTTTACGCGGATCCGAAAATCAAGGTGATGTCGTTCTGGACCATGGGTTTCAACCAGCACACGCGCGGCACGTGGGCGAACAACATGATCTATAACCTGCATCTGCTGACAGGCAAGATATCGACGCCCGGAAACAGTCCGTTCTCGCTGACGGGGCAACCTTCGGCGTGTGGCACGGCGCGCGAAGTCGGGACGTTTTCGCATCGGCTTCCGGCGGATATGGTGGTGACGAATCCCGAACATCGCGAGCACGCGGAACATATCTGGAAGCTGCCCGCGGGGACCATTGAGCCTAAACCCGGTTATCACGCCGTGCTGCAAAACCGGATGTTGAAGGACGGCAAGCTGAACGCGTACTGGGTCATGTGCAACAACAACGTCCAGGCTGGCGCGAACCTGAACGAAGAGATCTTGCCGGGATATCGGAATCCGGACAATTTCATTGTGGTTTCCGATGTTTATCCGACCGCAACCGCAGTCTGCGCCGACCTGATCCTACCGGCCGCCATGTGGGTCGAGAAGGAGGGCGCCTATGGCAACGCCGAGCGCCGCACGCAGTTCTGGCACCAACTGGTCGATGCCCCCGGCGGCGCGCGCTCGGATCTCTGGCAACTCGTGGAGTTCTCGAAGCATTTCAAGGTCGAGGAAGTCTGGCCGGCCGAACTGATCGCCAAGCAGCCGGAACTGAAAGGCAAGACGCTTTACGACGTGCTTTATCGCAACGGTCAGGTCGACAAATATTCGCTGAAGGAAACAAGCGCCCACTATCAAAACGCCGAGGCGAAAGCGTTCGGGTTCTATCTGCAGAAGGGCCTTTTCGAGGAATACGCCAGTTTCGGCCGGGGCCACGGTCACGACCTCGCGCCCTTTGACGCGTATCACGAAGCACGCGGAATCCGCTGGCCAGTTGTCGACGGAAAGGAAACACGCTGGCGCTACAAAGAGGGAACAGATCCGTACGTCAAGGCGGGAACGGGTTATCAGTTCTACGGCAACAAGGACGGCCGCGCGGTGATCTACGCGCTGCCGTATGAACCACCGCCCGAAGCGCCGGACAAGGAGTTTCCATTTTGGCTCGCGACCGGACGTGTGCTCGAACACTGGCATTCGGGGTCCATGACGCGGCGCGTGCCGGAGTTGTATCGGGCGTTCCCGAACGCTGTTTGTTTCATGCATCCCGACGATGCAAAAGCGCTCGGCTTGCGGCGCGGCGTGGAGGTGAAAGTCATGTCGCGACGCGGTTTCGTCCGCACGCGCATCGAGACGCGGGGACGCGACAAACCTCCGCGCGGGCTTGTGTTCATTCCTTGGTTCGATGCAAGCCAGCTGGTCAACAAAGTGACGCTGGACGCGACCGACCCGATCTCGCTCCAGACCGATTACAAGAAGTGCGCAGTCAAGATCGTCAAGGTCTGAGGAGGCAGCCATGCGATCGCTGACCATGTTCATTGCGTTTATTAGCGTAAGTCTTTTTGTGTTTTCGCAGGCGGCGCCGGCCCAGCCGGTGATTCCCGCCGAACCGTTTCACGACGCCATGCGCGGCACGACGCCCATAGATGAAGAGGCGAAACCGCCGTTGATTGCCCCAACCGAAAATAAGGATGTCATCCGTGGCCGCGCCTATGCACAGCAGCCGCCGACGATCCCGCACAAGATCGACGGCTATCAACTCGACAAGGACGCCAACCGCTGCCTTGCGTGCCATGCGAGGAGCCGCGCGGCCGACAGCGGAGCCGTGCCTGTCGGCATATCGCATTACCTCACCCGAGACGACCTCACGCTCGGAAGTCTCTCGCCGAGGCGCTATTTCTGCACGCAGTGCCACGTTCCGCAGGCCGATGCGAAGCCACTCGTTGGCAACACGTTCACGGATGTGGAGGATGTGCGCGTTGCGCCCGGGCCTTCCGCGCCGCAATCGCCCGGCAAGAAGTAGGAGCGCGCGATGTTCCGCCTGATCAAGCGGTACTGGCAGACGATCAATCGTCCGAGCACTTATTACAGCCTTGGTTTTCTCACGCTGGGCGGGTTTATTGCCGGTGTGGTGTTCTGGGGAGCGTTCAACACGGCGCTTGAAATGACCAGTACCGAGGCGTTTTGCACGGGTTGTCACGAGATGCACGACAACACGTTTGCCGAACTGAAGACCACGATCCACTACAGCAACCGCAGTGGTGTGCGGGCGATCTGTTCGGACTGCCATGTACCGCATAACTGGACGGACAAGATTGCCCGAAAGATGCAGGCATCGAAGGAGGTATGGGCAAAAGTGTTCGGCACGGTCAACACCCGCGAGAAGTTTCAGGACAAGCGGCTCGAACTCGCCGAACACGAATGGAGAAGATTCAAGGCGAACAATTCGCTGGAATGCAGGAACTGTCATTCCTTCGAGTCGATGGATTTCACGCGCCAGAGTCCGCGCGCACAGAACGCGCACCAGCGTTTTCTGGCGACGGGCGAAAAGACGTGTATCGATTGTCACAAGGGCATTGCGCATGAACTACCGAACATGACGCAGGCAATGCGGGATCAACAGTTGCGCGACGCGCGTCCAAAGTGAGAGGTTTATCGATGAATCAAGATCTGTTTGTCCAGTCCGAAAACGAGCTGCAAGAAAGCAGGAATGCGTTGCTGTCCGTCGATAAACTCGGTTTCGATCGCGCCGGCGAGATGCTTTTCAGCAACGTGGGTTTTAACGTGGACGCAGGACAGGTCCTGCAGATCCACGGTCCCAATGGCAGCGGAAAGACCACGCTGCTGCGCGTCCTCGCGGGACTTTTGCGGCCGAGCGCCGGCACCATTCGCTGGCGCGGCAAGGACGCGCACGCGCATCCGGAGTCGTGGCGGCAGTCGCTCGCGTATCTCGGTCATCTGAACGGGATCAGCGACGAACTGACCGCTGCCGAAAACCTCGCCTTCAGTGCAGTGCTGGGCGATGTCGCGGAAGAACGCGTCGAGATCGAGGAGGCCGCGCTCAAGAGCGTCGGGCTCGACCGGTATCGGCATGCGATCGTGCGCGGGTTGTCGCAGGGACAAAAACGCCGGCTCGCGATCTCGCGTCTGCTGCTCGAACACAAGCCGTTGTGGCTGCTCGACGAACCCGCTGCCGCGCTCGATGAAGAATCCTCCGGCGTGCTGGAAGAGTGCATCAAGGGGCATCTCGATCGCGGCGGGATCGTGCTGATGACCACGCACAAGCTGATCACCACGTCGCCATCGGCCACGCGCAACCTGTACTTTGAACCGAGCGGCCGATGCTCAGACTGACCGCGCGCATCGTGCATCGCGAGCTGGCGCTGACATGGCGCAGGCGTACGTCGGCGCTTGGCTGCCTGCTGTTTTTCGTGATCGCGGCGAGCCTTTTTCCATTGGCGGTGGGCGCCGATGCCGCGTTGCTGCGGGCGATCGCGCCAGGCGTGCTATGGGTCACGGCGCTGTTCGCGGCAATGCTCTCGCTCACGCGTTTGTTCGGCCCGGATTTCGCCGATGGCGCGCTCGACCAGATGCTGCTCTCGCCGCAATCGCTGCTTGCAATGGTCATGGCGAAGATCGGCGCGCACTGGCTGACGAGCGGCTTCGCGCTGGTGCTGCTGGCGCCGTTTTTGGCGCTGCAATACGGCCTTTCCTTCGATGCCGTTTGCCGCCTCACGCTGGCGTTGCTGATCGGTACGCCAGTTCTCAGCCTGATCGGTTCGGTGGGCGCGGCGCTGACGCTCGGCGTGCGCGGCGGCGGCATGTTGCTCGCGGTCCTGGTATTGCCGCTGGAAACTCCCGTGCTGATTTTCGGTGCGAACGCCGCCGATGCATCCCGCATGGATGGCTGGTCCGCCGCGAACTTTTCCCTGCTCGGCGCGGGTTTGCTCGCGGCGCTTGTGTTATGTCCGGTCGCGACCACGGCGGCGCTGCGAATTTCTGCTGAATGAGCCTGAAATGATCTCCACATTCGCTCAAGCTGGATGGTTGCGCTACGCATCGCCGAAACCTTTTTATCGGCTGGCGGGACGGATGATTCCCGGCTTCGCCATTGCCGCAATCCTGTTTGTCATGCCCGGCATACAAATCGCGCTCTTCGTCGCGCCGACGGACGCCGTTCAGGGCGATGTCTATCGCATCATGTTCGTGCATGTGCCGGCCGCGTGGATGTCGATGCTGCTCTACGTGGTGATGGCCGCGTACGCCGGGCTGGGTCTCGTCCTCAACGCACGACTTTCCGCGATGATGGCGCGCGCGATCGCGCCAACTGGAGCGCTATTCACGGCGCTCGCGCTGATCACCGGCGCGCTCTGGGGACGTCCGGCGTGGGGCGCGTGGTGGGTCTGGGACGCACGGCTCACTTCCGAGCTGATCCTGCTTTTTCTTTACCTCGGCTTTATCTCGCTGCATGGCGCTATCGACGATACCCGTCGTGCCGATCGCGCCTGCGCCGTGCTCGCGCTCGCGGGCGTCGTCAACATTCCGGTCATCTATTTTTCGGTGCAGTGGTGGTACACGCTGCACCAGGGCGCGTCGCTTTCGTTTGGCAGCGGTGTGTCGATGGACACATCCATGCTCGCCGGCATTCTCGTCATGACGCTCGCCTTCTGGTGTTACGCCATCGCGATCGTGCTCGTGCGGGTGCGGCGGATTATCGATGAACGTGAATTCTGACCCGCGGATAAAAGGCGTACGGCTATGAACCTCCTGAACGGTGCAAATGGTGACCTCTGGTATCTGTGGGTCGCCTTCGACATTACGTTTGTCGTGCTGGCAATCGAAATCGCGATCACGGTCAATGCGGGCAGGAAGTATCGGCGGCGCGAGCGGCTGATCCAGCCACGCACCCGCACGAGCACGCTGACGGAGAGACCGTGAAGGGGCGCACGCGACGTGCGTGCGGTGTCGCCGCCGGGCTGGTGACGCTCGGCGGCGCGGCGGCGCTGGTGCTCAACGCGTTCAATTCCAACGTGATGTTTTTTGTCACGCCGAGCCAGCTTGCGGCTGACGGCATGGTGCATCCGGCGCGGCTGCGAGTAGGCGGACTCGTCGAGCACGGTTCGGTCCAGCGCGATGCAAACGGGCTGACCGTGCGTTTCATGATCACCGATACCGCTCGCGAAATCCCTGTTGTTTATCGTGGCGTCCTGCCGGATCTTTTTCGCGAGGGAAAGGGCGTGGTCGCACAAGGGCATGTGTCGGCGGAGGGTGTTTTCGTGGCGGATCAGGTTCTCGCCAAGCACGATGAAAACTACATGCCGCCCGAAGCCGCCGATGCGCTCAAGCGCGCCCGGCCCACCGTGAAAATATCCGACAAGACAGGACCGATCCGATGATCCCCGAGCTCGGCCAGTTCGCGTTGATCGTTGCGTTGCTGCTCGCCGTGACCTGCGGCGTGCTGCCGCTGATTGGCGCGGCGTGCGGCATTCGCGGCTGGATGCGCAGCGCATGGCCGCTCGCACGCGGACAAACCGCGTTCGTCGCGATGGCGTTCGCGTGCCTGGCGGTATCGTTTATCAACGACGATTTTTCGGTTGCCTACGTGGCGTCGAATTCCAATTCCATGCTGCCGCTTGCATACCGTTTCGCCGCCGTCTGGGGCGGACACGAAGGCTCGCTGTTGCTCTGGACCTTGCTGCTGACGTTCTGGATGACCGCGGTCTCCATCTTCAGCAAACAGCTTCCCATGCCGATGGTCGCGCGCGTGCTCGGCGTCATGAGCTGGATCAACACGGGTTTTCTCGCCTTCATGCTGTGGACGTCGAATCCGTTCAACCGCCTTTTGCCTCCTGCGATGGACGGCCGCGATCTCAACCCTTTGTTGCAAGACCCCGGCATGGTTTCGCATCCGCCGATCCTCTACATGGGTTACGTGGGTTTTGCCGTGGCGTTCTCGTTCGCGGTGTCGGCGCTGTTATCCGGTCAGCTCGATGCCACCTGGGCACGCTGGTCCCGACCATGGACCACGGCCGCGTGGACCTTTCTCACGCTCGGCATCATGCTCGGCAGCGGCTGGGCGTATTACGAACTCGGTTGGGGCGGCTGGTGGTTCTGGGACCCGGTGGAGAACGCGTCGTTCATGCCGTGGCTCGTCGGCACGGCGCTGATGCATTCGCTCGCCGTCACCGACAAACGCGGCAGCTTTCGCGCGTGGACCGTGCTGCTCGCCATCTGCGCGTTTTCGCTGAGTTTGCTCGGCACGTTCCTCGTGCGCTCGGGCGTGATTACGTCGGTTCATGCGTTCGCCACCGATCCCACGCGCGGCCTCTTCATTCTCGTATTCCTCTCGATAGTGACCGGCGGCGCGCTGATGCTGTTTGCGTGGCGCGCGCCAAAGATCGGTCTGGGCGCCGGTTTCGCGCTGGTATCGCGCGAGTCGTTGCTGTTATCGAATAACGTGGTGTTGATGGTCGCCGCGGCTTCCGTTCTGCTCGGCACGTTGTACCCGCTTGCGCTCGATGTGCTCGGGCTCGGCAAGATCTCCGTCGGCGCGCCGTATTTCGATGCCGTGTTCGTGCCGCTCATAACGCCCGCCATTTTCCTGATGGGCATAGGACCGATCGCCCGATGGAAGTCCGCGCGGCTGCCGGATATCGCCATGCGCCTTTGCTGGGCGGCGCTGGTCAGCGTGGCTTCGGCGGTCGCTGTGCCGTTGCTTGCCGGCGGGTGGAGGCCGCTGGTTGCGTTGGGGATCGGACTTGCCGTGTGGTGCGCGACCTCGACACTGACCGCGCTCGTGGTGCGTATCGCCGAGCAGCGCGGCGCGTTTCTCATGCGATTTTTTCATGTGCCGCACGGCTTCTACGGCATGTGCGCCGCGCATTTGGGCGTCGGCGTTTTTATCGCGGGCGTGACGCTCGTCAAAGGCTACGAAAGTTCCGGCGATGGAAGGCTCGACGTCGGCCAGTCAGTCAGCGCCGGCGGTTATACGTTCCGCTTCGATGGCACCAAGGAAGTCAACGGTCCTAACTATCGGGCATTGCGCGCGACGGTCGTGGCGAGTCGCGATGGCGCCGTGATCGCCGTGATGCATCCGGAAAAACGCTACTTTGTTGTGCAGAAAACCACGATGACCGAAGCCGCCGTCGACCGTGCGCTGTTGCGCGATCTGTACGTCGCACTCGGCGATGCCGCTGCCGACAGCCCGACCGCGTGGACCTTGCGCGTACAAGTGAAGCCGTTTGTGAACTGGATCTGGGGAGGGTGCCTTCTGATGGCATTTGGCGGCTTGTTGGCGGCGAGTGACCGGCGGTATCGGCTTGCTGTGAAAGCGCGGCGCGAGGCGTCCGGTGCGTCCGCTGCCTCCGCTGCCTCCGCATTCACCGCTCGCAGCCGGCTTCAGGCTCAATCCGCCATTGCAACGGCGCACGCAAAGGAGACGCGCTAGATGAAACGCTTTTTGCTGCCGCTGATTTTTTTCGCGAGTTTGAGCGCGGTGCTGGCGGCATCGTTGTCAAACGATCCGCGACGTTTGCCGTCGGCGTTTATCGGCAAGAACGCGCCTCAGTTCGACCTTCCTCGCCTGGACAATCCCGGCAGAAATCTTTCTCCCGGCGCGTTGCGCGGGCAAGTGTGGATCATGAACGTCTGGGCGTCGTGGTGCGAATCCTGCCGCGACGAACATTCCCTGCTGGTCTCGCTTGCGAGCAAGAACGTCGTGCCCATCTACGGGCTCAATTACAAGGACGAGCCGGAAGCGGCGCGGCAATGGCTGCGGCAAGCGGGCAATCCGTATATTGCATCGATGGTCGATCGTGCGGGGCAAACCGGCATCGACTATGGCGTGTACGGCGTGCCGGAGACCTTCGTGATCGACCGGCAGGGCGTGATCCGCTTCAAGCGTTCGGGGCCGCTCACTCAAACCGCGCTCGATACACAAGTTCTGCCACTGGTCCGAGAGCTGCAAAACGAGGGCAGCGATGAATAAGCTCGCCTGCTTGTTGTTCCTCCTTGGTTGCTTCGCGCAGACTCGTGCGCTCGCGGTCGAGGTCGCGCCTAACAAGAGCGCGAACCCCGAAGTCAAAACGCGGATAACCCGGCTGGAATCGAATTTCCGATGTCTCGTCTGCCAGAACGAAACCATTGCGGACTCGACCGCCGATCTCGCGGCGGACCTTCGCGCGGTCATCCATCATCAGGTGGAGCAGGGCGCGACCGATGCGCAAATACGCGATTACATGGTGACGCGATACGGCGACTTCGTACTTTACGATCCGCCGTTCAAGACGCTGACCTGGGCGCTCTGGATCGGACCATTTGTTTTGCTCGTGCTTGCGTTTGCCGCGCTTGTTAGCGTGGTGTTGCGTCGCCGGAGAACGCCGCCGCCCGGGCTCACGGACCTCGAGCGCAGACGCGCGAGGCGTCTCCTGGGCAGCCGCTCATGATCACTTTCTGGATCGTCGCGGCCGCCATGCTCATCGCGGCAATTTTGTGCGCGGTCGTGCCGCTGATGCAGCGCGACGACGCCACTCATACACACAAGATCCGCGCGCCGAATGTGGCGCTGTATCGTCAGGAACTCGCCGATGCCGACCGCGACCGGCTCGCGGGCAACCTATCAGACGATCAGCACGCAACGTTGCGCAGCGAGCTGGAACAGCGCGTTCTCGCAGACACCGTGACGTTGGTCGGGCCGACCGCGCCGGCGCCGCCACACGGCGCGGCTACGCGCGCAGCCAGCGCCGCGCTTCTGATCGCGCTGTTTCCGGCCGCTGCGTGCGCGCTGTATCTCACGCTTGGACAGCCCGCGGCGCTCGGCCTGGACGACTCGCTCGGCGCATCGCATGACATGGGTTCGGCTTCGGTGGAAATGATGGTGTCGCGCCTTGCGTTTCGTTTGAAAAGCCGCGTCCCCGATCCCGGCGATGCCGCGAATTGGGCCACGCTCGCGCGCTCGTACGCGGTGCTCGAGCGCCCGGCGGACGCAGCAGCGGCCTACGCGCGTGCAGTCGCACTCAATCCCGCCGACGCCCAGATGCGCGCCGATTTCGCCGATACGCTCGCAAGCGCGAACGATGGCCATCTCGATGGCCGGCCTTCAGAGGAAATCGCAGCGGCGCTGGCCATCGAACCGGCGAATCCGAAGGCGCTGGCGCTAGCTGCATCGGCGGCATTCGAGGCGCGGCGCCTGGCATCCGCGATCGGCTATTGGCGGCGTTTGATCGCCACGCTCGATGCCACGTCGCCCATCGCGGTCCAGGCGCAGAAGAATATCGATCAGGCGCTGAGCATGAGCGCGGTCACGGTATCGCTGCAGTTCGCCGACGGCGCGCACACAGCGCCCGATGCCACCGTGATCCTGAGCGCGCATGCGCTCGGCGGGGCCGGGACATTGCTGGCCGAGCGGCATTTATCGGCGAGTGAATTGCCGGTCACGGTCGTACTCGATGACTCGTTCGCTCTCAATCTCGCCGATACGCTTTCGGCCTTTCCGCAAGTCAGCGTGGAGGCGCGCGTGGTCACGGCAGCGCCGGGCGGGAATCTGTCGGCTCAAACGAATGTCACTGCAGGCGAAAACCGGCACGCTGCGCTCGTGATCGCGGCCGCGCCGGGATAGGTGAGTGAAAAAATTGTTAAGCTCGGCGTTCGGCCACTTTTCTCTCCGATATGTTCGAGTTCGACGAGTTGTTCCAGATTGCCTACAAACGCGAGCGCGCGATCAGCCGCCGGTTGACGAAGCTCACGGCGCTTTCCGAGCACGCCGCGTTGACGCAGACGCTCGAGAAGTCAGCGGGTGCCGCGTCGCTTGCTGAACTGGTCGAGGCGCGGCGTCTGGAACAGGCGACGGCGCTTCGAGCCGCGCAGCGCCGCCGGGAAGACCGTGCGGCCGTCCGCGCTGCACGCAACCTGAAAACAATCAGTCGCGATACCGTCACGTGGCACGCATGGTTCGATGGCTCCGCGCATCCGAATCCGGGGAAGATCGGCATTGGCGGATTGCTGGAAAGTCCCGACGGCGAGATCATGAAAATCAGCGCGATCGCCGGTCATGGCGATAGTTGCAAGGCGGAATATCTGGCGCTGGTCGCGGTGCTGGAAGCGGCGTTATCGCAGCGGCCTGCGCCTCGGATACTGGTGATTCACGGCGACAGTCAGATTGTCATAGAAGACGTTTTACGCGATACCGCCAGCAGCGCGCCCGCGCTCATTGCGTATGCAACGCGAGCGCGCGAGTTGATCGCGCAACTCGCCGATGTGCGTTTTCAGTGGATCCCACGCCACCGCAACACAGCCGCCGATGCGCTATCACAAAGCGCCATCCGCGAAGATCACGCCAACTCACGTACGTCCGTCACGGGCGTTTCTCCGAACGCATCGCTCAACGCATAATCGAGCACTTTTCGCGCGGCATCGGCGGGCGTGGAAAGCTGGCCGCTGCGCTTGAGTTCATCGAATTTTTCGCGCAGCGGAAACGCATCCAGACCCGTATTGCGGATCTCGGCTTGCATGTCTGTATCGATAACCCCCGGTGCCACGCTGCCAATGCGCAACGCACGATTGTCATCCAGCGCAACAGCGCGTGCGTGATGATCCAGCGCGGCTTTCGTCGCGCAATAGATGCTCCAGCCGGGGTATGCATTGCGCGCGGCGCCGCTTGAAATATGCACGATCCGGCGATCCAAAACGCTTGCGCCCGTTGCCGCTACCGCCGCCGATAACATCAATGGCGCCGCCACGTTCAAACTGACGGACCGGCCGATCGCGCCCACATCCTGGCCTTCCAAAGGACCGACCGGCTGCAACATGCCCGCGTTGTTGATCAGCAATACGGTATGCGCGCCCTCCACGAACTGCGTCAATGCGCCCGTTGCGATCCATGTTTCGAGCGCGGATGTATCAGCGAGATCGAGTTCCACTTCCTGCAATAAATCCGACGCGCGCACACCGCTGCGACTGCGCGAAATCCCGAGCACGGCAATGCCGCGCGCGATCAAATTACTGGCGAGCGCCGCCCCAAGACCGCGCGTATGACCGGTGAGAATCGCCTTGATGGTGTTCATGTGATTGCGGTCCGTTGAATGAAGTCGAACGGGAAAGTTATCACGAGTTTTAAACGTCCACATCGCACGTGCCGTTTCGCAAGATGGTGCAACGAAGCTTCCTAATAGCGCGACATATTGACGACGATCAATCGATTTGCATTTTCGACGCCGTCTCAAAAAGTTGAACGCTGTATGTGCAAGGCTTTGCGACACATTTACCGATCGCGCTGGGATAATCGCCGCTCCTTATATGTCGGACTCCTGCGTTATCGAGTCTGGTTGAAAAATGTCTTTGAGTTTTCAGTTCGCACATCGCGGTGTCAAACCTTAATCGAGATTTCCCATGACTTCACACTCGTCCGGCTCGTCGCAGACGCGCTCGTTTACGACCGTTTTCCTGATCGAGATGTGGGAGCGTTTCGGCTATTACGGCATGGCCGCGTTGCTCGTCCTGTTCATGATCGACAAGCTTGGTTTCACCGATGAACATGCCAACCTCACCTGGGGCGCATTCACCGCGCTGGTGTTCTCGGCGCCGGCAATTGGCGGCTGGATCGGCGACAAGATCCTCGGTGCACGGCGCACGATGATCTTCGGCGCGTGCGTGCTGGCCTCGGGCTATTTGATGCTCGCAATCCCGTTCGAATCGCTCGGTTATATGTATGCGGCGCTCGGCGTGATCGTGGTGGGAAACGGCCTGTTCAAGGCGAACGCGGCGAACCTCGTGCGGCGCATTTACGAAGGCGACGACGCGCGGCTCGACAGCGCGTTCACCATCTACTACATGTCGGTGAATATCGGCTCGACCATCTCGATGCTCGCCACACCCTGGATCAAGGACCATTGGGGCTGGCATGTCGCGTTTGCCGTATGTTTCGCGGGCATGGTGCTTGGCCTGATCAATTTCGCGATCATGCGCAACACGGTGGCGCGCATTGGTTCCGCTCCCGACGACAAACCCATGCAATGGCGCCACTTCGCCGCCGTCGTGGCGGGTGCCGTAGCGCTTGGCGTGGCGACCGTGTTCGTGCTCCAGAACGAACAGGTCGCGGCGGTTTGTGTGTACGCGGCGGGTGCCGCCATTCTTGTCATCTTCGGCTGGATGCTGATGAAATGCGATCGCAGTGAACGCGCGGGTTTGCTCGCCGCGTTGATCCTGACGCTGCAAGTCATTTTGTTCTTCATCTTCTATCAGCAGATGTCGACTTCATTGACTTTATTCGCGCTTCGCAACGTGGATCCGTCGTTCACGCTGTTCAACGTGAAGCTGTTCTCGTGGAGCGCGGCGCAATTCCAGGCGCTCAATCCAATCTGGATCATGTTGCTGAGCCCGTTCCTCGCGATCGGTTACACGCGCCTCGCAAACAAGGGCATCGATCTGCCGATCGCCGCAAAGTACGCGCTCGGGTTCGTTGTCGTGGCACTGGGCTTCTTCGTATTCGCATTCAGTGGCCGTTATGCAGTCGATGGCCGCGTGTCGTCATGGTTCATGGTCGGCGGCTACGGGCTGTATTCGCTCGGCGAATTGCTGGTCTCGGGTCTCGGCCTCGCGATGATCGCGCACTACGTACCCGTGCGCATGAGCGGTTTCATGATGGGCGCGTATTACGTCGCAACTGGCGTGTCGCAGTATCTCGGCAGCGTGGTCGCCAACCTGGCGCGCATGCCATCGGGCGATCTCGGTCCACTGCAATCGTTGCCGCTTTACACGTCGCTGTTCTTCGGTCTGGGCTGGGTTGCAGCGGGAGGGGCGGCGGTCGCGGTCGTGTTGTTGCCGCTGCTGAAGCGCTTGTCGAAAGAACATCGCCGATGCCTCGATGCCACGCGTAATGGTGTCGATGCCTATCCGGCGCCATAGTGGGATCGACACGATAGATTCAACGCGGCTTCATCGAGTTGCAATATTCGTCGATTAGGTTTGACCGCGCATGCCCATCCCGCTATAATCTTTTTCGCGGGGTGGAGCAGTCTGGCAGCTCGTCGGGCTCATAACCCGAAGGTCGTAGGTTCAAATCCTACCCCCGCAACCAAAGATTCAAACGCATAAAGCCCGGTCTATCCGGGCTTTATGCGTTTACGGCTGTTAGCTAAGATCCACGCTTTTTCCGCGTCACGCACATGGCTAACAAAACGCCGAACAAACGCCAAAAGCCCACACGATGATCACATTGTGCAGGCTTCCAAATTCTGGTTTGCGCGGCGGTCGATGCAGGCGATAACCGCAACCTGCGAATGCGCGACTTATGGGGCAACTTGATTTGTCACCAGGCGTGTGCCCGAGCGGATTGCATCAGGGCAACGCGTAGTTCGGATGGCCCGTGAGCCATACAACTACTTCAATAGAATTTCTTCGGCAACTGGGCGCGACGGATTTGCTTGCGCAGACGAGCAACGGCAGCAGCTTTCTTGCGCTTGCGCTCAGTGGTCGGCTTTTCATAAGCCATACGCGACTTCAGTTCCTGAATCAGGCCGGTACGTTCGACGGTGCGACGAAAACGGCGCATGGCGACGTCGAAAGGCTCGTTCTCTTTCAACAATACTTTAGTCATTGAGTTCTCAGTTGTTCTGGCCCTGCCAGAAAATTAAACGAAATGCAATTGTACACTTTTTGATGCCTTCATTGCAGGCGGCTCAACAATGGCGTGCTTCGCAGTGGCCGGGAAGAACATCGTAGGTCATTGATAAAAGACAACAATCCCGGATTACCCGGGCAATCGCAAGGCTCCGGTCAGCCGTCTCAAAACCCTCGGCCACGGCCAGGTTTTGCATCCGCCGCAAGAGGAATCGGCTGGAAATCGGCATGAATTTTTATATTCGCGAGCGGCATCGCCACGCACGGAAGAATCCAGCCTTGAGCTTTTTCTTCAGCGCTCAAACCCGGCCATTCAATCCTGTAGTGGACATCGCCGTCTTTCAGCTGGCATAAGCACGCCCGGCAGGTCCCATTTCGACACGAACTGGACAACCGCAAGCCGGCGGAGGCCGCAGCTTCAAGAATGGTCATCTCGCCCGCCGCTGGGAAGCTGCGATTCGACGGCAGCAAAGTGATCGTGAATGTTTGCGGGAGCATGGCGACTTTTACGGTGTTTTCACGATGACCGCGCGCCCGTGCGTCAAGTCGCGGATTGCATCGGCTGCAGCATCGCGGACGGCGAGCGGCATCTGAATGGAAAGGCTTACCGTCATGCCGTATCCAGGCTCGGCGAGCGCGTGGCCTTCTTGCTCGACCCATCGCCGAACGCGGGCTTCATCGGCGTAATCCACTTCCACTTCGAGCAGCCCGAGCGCCACACGTTCAATGCGCTCGGCAAGCTGCATGGCGGTCGCGATGGCGTCCGTGTACGCGCGCACGAGTCCGCCCGCGCCGAGCTTGATGCCGCCGTAGTAGCGCACGACGGCCGCCAGCACGCCGTCCACCTCATGGTGGCGCAACACTTCGAGAATCGGCCGGCCAGCGGTGCCGGAGGGTTCGCCGTCGTCGGACATGCCCGATTCACCGCCCGCCAGCAATGCCCAGCAAACGTGCGTGGCGGCGGGATGTTGGGCGCGCAGCGAATCGAGTTCGAGCATCGCGGCGGCGCGATCGGCGACCGGCAAGACCAGCGCGATGAAACGGCTCTTGCGGATATCGATTTCAGCCGTGACAGCGGCGGCAAGGGTGTACGTGGGCAAATGCAACTCAGACGGGAAAATGCGATTACGGGCGACGCCGTGTGGAACAGGACAGCGGATCCATACTTTATCTCGGTGGCAGCAACGGTTTGTCTTCGCCGAGCGGACGTTGCATGAGCACGGTATCGACCCATTGGCCGTGTTTGTAGCCCGCCTTGCGCAGGACGCCGACATGTTCGAAGCCAAGCCGCGTGTGCAGCGCGATCGATCCCGCGTTGCCGCTGTTGCCGATCACGGCGACCATCTGCCGCCATGGGCCGGCTTCGCATCGTTCGATCAGGGCGGACAGGAGCGCGAGACCAAGCCCACGTCCACCGTGACCATCGGCGATATAAACCGAATCCTCGATGGTATGCCGGTACGCCGAGCGCGGCCGATACGCCGTCGCATACGTATAACCGACCACTTCGCCCTGTTGTTGCGCCACCAGGTAAGGCAAGCCCGCGTTCGTGATGGACGCATGCCGCGCGCGCATTTCATGTGCATCGGGCGGCGTTTCCTCGAACGTGGCAAGCGCGTGCAATACGTAATGCGCATAGATGCGCGTGATTGCGTCGAAGTCGGCTGCGGTTGCGTCGCGGATAGTGAACGCGTGGGCATCGTCCAGTGCCATTGATTGCCTCCTTGAGTCGGGCGTGGCGAAGTAGTGGGAATGTTCACGGCTTGCCCGATTTTCTCACGAGTCCCGGCCATATCCGCCATTCGCCAGACGCCTGCGCACATGCGTCGTAAAAGTACTAGACCGGCGTGCGGCAGCCCACCAAAGGGCACATTTCGTCGCTGCAGAAGCATTGAAGCGATGCATCCGCGACCGCTACACTGGGTCGCTTGCGTGCGCGCGGTCGCGCCACATAAGCGCTACATGAACGCTACATGAGCACGACACGAGCACTACACGAGCACTGGCTAAGACCAGCATGCCGCGCCCGTGAACATTGAACCACACTGTTTCTTCCGGCAAAGCCAATCAGAAGCACGCGGCGTGACTTGCGTCGAAAACCACAAGAGGCACACAAGGCATGACGGACAGGAAGACTCACGCATGACGAACACCTTCAATATCGCCGGTACTGCCCGTTCGCGCGCTCTTCCCTGGAACTGGCTGTTCGCGGGACTCGCGGGCGGACTCGCTGTTTCCGCCTGGCTCGGCCTGCTGATGGTCCGGCGCCTCTCACCGCTCGGGCAGCTCAGCGACGCCGTGCGCCGGCATCAGTTTATTGTCGCGTATCAGCCGATTGTCGATCTCGACACGCGGCAGTGCATTGGCGCTGAAGCACTGGTCCGATGGAAGCAGAACAACCGTATCGTGCGTCCCGATCATTTCATTCCGCTGGCCGAAAATCGCGGGCTGATCCAGGCGATCACGGACCAGGTGTTCGACACCATCCTGTTCGAGCTCGGCGAGTTCTTGCAGCGGTATCGCGAGATGTATGTGTCGATCAACCTGAGCGCGCCCGATCTCGTCACGCGGCGCTTTCTCGACCGCCTGACTCCGGCGCTTGCAGAAGCAGGCATTTCGCCGCGACAGATCCGGATCGAGGCCACCGAGCGCTGTTTCCTCGACGCCGATGCCGCAAAGGAAGTCATCCAGGCGTTTCGCGACGCCGGGCATCCGGTTTATATCGATGACTTCGGAACGGGGTATTCCAGTCTTTCGCACTTGCAGAATTTCCAGGTCGATGCGCTGAAGATCGACAAGTCGTTCGTCGATACCGTCGGTCAGGACGCAGCGTCCAGCAGCGTGGCGTCGCATATCGTGGACATGGCGCAGACGCTCGGCGTGCAGGTCGTGGCCGAGGGTATCGAGCGCGAGGAGCAGGCGTGTTACCTGCACGCACGCGGCGCGCAATTCGGGCAGGGATGGCTTTTCTCGGAACCGCTTTCTGCGCCGGAATTTATTCGCTATGCAGGGCGCACACCCGTGACGGTGTAGGCTTCGGGCATCGAACTTATATTTCGGAACCCGCCCATGACCGCCAGAATGACCGACGCCGTTGCGTCCGCTTTCCTCAAGGATGTACGCCATCCGCTGCTGGCGCTGCACCGCAGTCTTCTCGATGAATTGCGCGCCCGACACGAAGCCGAGTTCGGCGCGGTATCGCCGGGCGAATTTTTGCAGATCGTCATCAACGGCAGCGCTTTCAAATGGCTCGGGCCGCTCTCGACGCTGATCGCGGCGCTCGACGATGTCATCGACGATTCGGAAGCCACGCCCGACGCACGCATCGACATGGCGCAAGCGGTGACATCGATGTTCGGAGCCAAGGACCGCAACGCCGCCTTCGACGTTCACTATTTGCCGATGTTGCAAACCAGCCCGGACATTGCACTCGCAAACGGCCGCGTGGCGAGCCAGGTGCGCGCCGTACTTCCTGCCGAGCCTGAAAAAGACTGACGAATCGTCGGCGCATTGCGGCCATGCGAAAGGCGAGGGCGTTTGCCCCAATGCCGGTGCAATGGCCGGTTTCGGTAGAATCCGCAGCCATGATCGAATCGATCGGACCCTTCAGACTCATCCTCCGGGGAGAATGCGTTGGACACATCCGCACAAACCGCAGCATCGGCCGCCGCGAAAAACGCCGCGGTCAAACTCGTCGCGCGCGACATCCACAAGCGTTTCGGCGACAACGAAGTACTCAAGGGTGTTTCCCTCGCCGCCAATGCCGGCGACGTGATCAGCATTATCGGGTCGAGCGGTTCAGGCAAAAGTACCTTCCTGCGATGCATCAATTTTCTCGAACGGCCGAATGCGGGCGACATCATCGTCGACGGAGAACCGGTGCGCACGAAAACCGATAATCGCGGCAATCTCGAAGTCGCCGATCACAAACAGCTTCAGCGCGTGCGCACCAAGCTCGCGATGGTGTTCCAGCATTTCAACTTGTGGGCGCACATGACATCGATTGAAAACGTCATGGAAGCGCCCATGCATGTGCTGGGATTATCGAAGAAAGAGGCGAGCGAACGGGCGCGCGAATGTCTCGAGAAAGTCGGGCTTGCTCCGAAGGTCGAGAAGCAATATCCGTCGCATTTGTCGGGCGGCCAGCAGCAGCGCGTGGCGATTGCGCGCGCGCTCGCCATGCATCCGGACGTGATGCTCTTCGACGAACCCACGTCGGCCCTCGATCCGGAACTCGTTGGCGAAGTGCTGAAGGTGATGCAAAAGCTGGCTGAAGAAGGCCGCACCATGATCGTCGTCACGCATGAAATGGGCTTTGCGCGCAATGTATCGAATCATGTGATGTTTCTGCATCAGGGACGCACCGAGGAAGAGGGCGCGCCCGCCGAGGTCCTGAGCCGGCCGAACAGCGAACGGCTGCGCCAATTCCTGTCCGGCAGCCTGAAGTAACGTGCTGGCTGGCGCTGGGCCGCGACCGTTGCGGGTGGTCATCGAGGTGATCGCCCCGTGTTCGATGAGCGGCGCCGGGCCGGTCATCGACACGTTGCGGCTCGCGAACGAAATCGATGGCAATGCGTTGTATGAGTGGCAGGTCGTATCGCACGATGGCCGCGATGTTTTCTTAGGCAGCAGCGCGTTCCTGAAAGCGCAGGCTGCATTCAGCGCGGAAATTGAATGCGACTGGCTGATCGTGCTCAGCGAAGGTTTTCAGCCACTCGGCGGGCAACGCGCGTTTCTTCAGGCGCTGGCTCGCGTGGCGTCAAACACGCCGCTGATCAGCGGGATTCATCATGGCGTGTGGTGGCTCGCGCTGGCAGGATTGCTCGATGGTTATCGTGCAGCCGTGAATTGGGACATGGCGCAGCAATTCACGGAACAGTTCGAAAGCTGCATTGTTTCGCAGCAGATCTTCGAAGCCGATCGCGACCGCGCCACGTGTTGCGGCGGCCAGCCCACCGCCGATTTCATGCTTGCGATGATCGCGCGGCAAACCAATCGCGATCTCGCGGAGCGCATTGCAGACGCGCTCGGCATGAATGCGCTGCGTTCCGGCGATGAACGCCAGCGGATTCCATACGTGACCGCGCCGGGCGAGCGTCATCCGCGTCTGAACGATGCGCTGCAACTGATGGAAGCAAATATAGAAGAGCCGCTCGCCAGCGATGAAATCGCGGCGCTCGTCGGCATTTCGCGTCGCCAGCTGGAGCGGCTCTTCAAGCAATATCTCGGCGCAATGCCGGCGAAGTATTACCTCAATCTCCGGCTCGTCAAGGCACGCACGCAATTGCAGCGAAGCAGCCAGTCGGTCGTGCAGATCAGCCTGGCTTGCGGATTTGCGTCGGCGGCGCATTTTTCCAATGCGTATCGCGAAAGATTCGGCGTGACGCCGCGCGAGGAACGACGCAACTGGATCGAGCGGAACTCACGCTGACCTGACGCTGATGTGTCCATGAAAAACGTGTCGCGTTCACGCAAGACGCGCGCGCCGCTGCGGGCTACGATTCGCTGACCTGTCCTTTAAGCAGATCCCGCCCAAGGAGCGATTCATGACTGACCTCAACGTGACACGCGGTACCTTCGATGAAGTAATGGTGCCTCTGTTCTCCCCGGCCAATTTCGTGCCCGATCGCGGACTCGGTTCGCGCGTCTGGGACACACAAGGGCGCGATTACATCGATTTTGCTGGCGGTATCGCGGTGACGGCGCTGGGTCACGCGCATCCCGAACTGCTCAAGGTTCTCCACGATCAAGGCCAGAAGCTTTGGCACATCGGCAACGGTTATACCAACGAGCCCGTTCTCAGGCTTGCGACCCGTCTCACGGATCTCACCTTTGCCGATCGTGCCTTCTTCGCGAATTCCGGAGCGGAAGCGAACGAAGCCGCGCTGAAACTCGCGCGCCGTTTCGCTATCGACAACAGCGGTCCGCAGAAAGTCGAAATCATCTCGTTCACGCAATCGTTCCACGGCCGCACGCTTTTTACGGTCAGCGTTGGCGGGCAGCCGAAGTACGCCGAAGGTTTCGGTCCGACGCCGCAAGGCATCACGCATCTTCCGTATAACGATCTTGCGGCGGCGCGCGCCGCAATTGGTCCGCAAACGTGCGCGGTGATCGTCGAACCGGTCCAGGGCGAAGGCGGCGTGTTGCCTGCGGACCCCGCGTTCCTGCAAGGCCTTCGCGACGCCTGCGATCAACATGGCGCACTGCTGATTTTTGATGAGGTACAAACGGGCGTGGGCCGGACCGGCACCTTTTACGCGTACATGGGCTATGGCGTGACGCCGGACATCCTGACCACCGCGAAGGCGCTCGGCAATGGTTTTCCGATCGGTGCAATGCTCACCACGACGAAGATTGCCGCGCATTTCAAGGTCGGCGTGCATGGCACTACGTACGGCGGCAATCCGCTGGGCGCGGCTATCGCGGACAAGGTGGTCGAACTGATCAGCAATCCGTCCCTGCTCGAAGGCGTGCAGCAACGCAGCGACGCGATCAAGGCGCATCTGAGGCGTATCGATGAACGTTTTTCAGTGTTCAAGGAAATCCGCGGCAAGGGTCTTCTGATTGGCGCGGAACTCGCCGATGCCTACAAGGATCGCGCAAAAGACGTGCTGACCGCAGCGGCGAAACATGGCGTGATCATGCTGATCGCGGGACCGAACGTGCTGCGTTTTGCGCCTTCGCTGATCATGCCGATGGCCGATCTCGACGAAGGTTTTGCCCGCATCGAAAAAGCTATCGCCGACGTGGCGCAGTGAACGTGCGCTTTTCCTCGGCTTCTTTCAACTCAACGGAATCGCCGATGCTCATCGTCCGCCCCGCAACGCTTGCCGACCTCGACGCTCTCGAACGCATGGCGCATGCCGCGCATCCCGTGCTGCATTCGTTGCCGCGCGACCGGCGCGTCCTGGAGACGCGGGTTGCGCTTTCAGAAGATTCGTTTCGCGCCGATGTCGATTTTCCCGGCGAAGAGTTTTATCTTTTCGTGCTCGAAGACACAACGACGGGGACGTTGCTTGGAACGTCGAGCATCGTGGCATCGGCGGGATATTCGGAACCGTTCTACGCGTTTCGCAACGACGCGCTGATCCACGCATCGCGCGAACTCAAGGTGAACCGCAAGATCCATGCGCTCACCATGTCGCACGAACTCACGGGCAAGAGCCGCCTGACAGGGTTTTATATCGACCCGGCAATACGCGAATCAACGCACGATGCCGCCGCGCATCTGCTCTCGCGCGCCCGCATGATGTACGTGGCCGCGAACCGCAAGCGTTTCTCCGACGACGTCTTCTCGCTGATGCTCGGCGTCACAGACGACGCGGGTGTATCGCCGTTCTGGGAAGCCGTCGGGCGCAAATTTTTCGGCCGTGATTTCGAGCAGGTCGAACTCGAATCGGGCGGACGCAGCCGCACGTTTATCGCGGAAGTGATGCCGAGTTATCCGCTTTATGTGCCGTTGTTGCCGCCCGAAGCGCAGCGCGTGCTGGGCGAGCCCGACGACGGCGCGTTGCTCGCGTATGACATTCATCTTGAAGAAGGTTTCGAGCCCGATCGTTTCGTCGATATCTTCGATGCAGGTCCTGTCCTGACCGTTGCGGTTGAACGCAGCGCGTCGGTGCTGGCGAACGAAGTGCGCACGGTAAGCGATTGTCCGGATAACGCAGTGGCTTCAGGCAAGCCGTATCTGGTTGCCGCCGGCGGCGCGCATGCGTTTCGGTGCGCGCTCGCCAGCCTGCCGTCATCGCGTGCGAGCGGTGCGCCGCTTTCCGCCGAACTGCGCGAAACGCTCAGCGTAAAAGAATCCGATACGGTGCGCTGCGTGCCGCTTCACCAAGCTTCGGGAGAGTTGCAATGATCGTTGTCCGCTGCGTGCAGCCTGGAGATGTCGATGCGCTGGTCGCGCTCGCGCACGAAACGGGACCGGGACTCACCACCTTCAAGCCGGATCGCGATGCACTGACCGCGCGCGTGGAGCGTGCACGCCGTACGCTCGCCAATGAAGCCGCGCCTTACGAGGCCGGCTATCTGTTTGCAATGGAAGACACGGCGACCGGCGATATCGCGGGCGTATGCGGCATTGAAACGGAAGTGGGACTCGAGCAACCGTTTTATAACTACCGGGTCTCAACGGTCGTTCATGCAAGCCGTGATCTCGGCGTCTGGACCAAGATGTCGCTGCTCAACATCTCGCACGACCTGACCGGTTACGCCGAAGTCTGTTCGCTGTTCCTGAGCCCGCGATACAGAACAGCAGGCGTCGGTGGATTGTTGTCGCGCTCGCGCTTCATGTTCATCGCGCAATTCCGCGAGCGTTTTCCTGAGCGTTTGTGCGCCGAACTGCGCGGTCACTTCGATGAAAACGGCGTCTCGCCATTCTGGCAAGCGGTCGGCTCGCATTTCTACCAGATCGATTTCAACGCGGCGGATTACCTGAGCTCGCACGGCAAGAAGTCGTTTTTGGCCGAGCTGATGCCGCGTTATCCCGTCTATCTCGCGATGTTACCCGAAGACGCGCAGGCGGCGGTTGGCCTGACGCACCGCGACACCATGCCCGCGCGCAAGATGCTCGAAACGGAAGGGCTGCGCTACGAAAATCACGTCGATATCTTCGACGCCGGACCGGTGCTCGAATGCCATACGGCGGACCTGCGCACGGTGCGCGAAAGCGTGCTGGCGACGGTGCATATCGGCGAGCGTCATGAAGACGGTGAGGCGCGAAGCCTTGTATCAAATACGTCGCTCGATGACTTCCGTTGCGGCGCGACGTTCGGCATTCCGGAAGACGGAGCGTTCTTGCTGAGCGAAGACGAAGCCGCGGCGCTGCGCGTGAAAGCAGGCGATACGGTGCGCGTCTTGGCATCCCAACCGCGCCCGAAAAACGCAAGTTAAGGACAGGAACATGACTACGATTTCGACTCGATTGTTTATCGATGGCACCTGGAGTGATGGCGGCGGTGCGCCGTTTGCATCGCGTAATCCGGGCAATGGCGAAGTGGTTTGGGAAGGGGCGAGTGCATCGGCGCACGATGTCGATCGCGCGGTGCTTTCTGCACGGCGAGCGTTTGCTTCTTGGTCCGCTTCGACGCTCGACGAACGTATCGCGATCACGCGCCGCTTCGCTGAGTTGCTGAACGAGAACAAGGAAACGCTGGCGCATACCATTGGTCATGAAACGGGCAAACCCTTGTGGGAAGCGCGCACGGAAGTCGCGACCATGGCTGCCAAAGTCGATATCTCGGTCAAGTCGTATCACGAGCGTACCGGCGAGAAACGGCAGGATATGGCCGATGGCGTCGCCGTGTTGCGGCATCGGCCGCATGGCGTCGTGGCGGTTTTCGGGCCTTACAACTTCCCGGGGCATTTGCCGAACGGACATATCGTGCCGGCGTTGATCGCAGGCAATACGGTTGTGTTCAAGCCATCGGAATTCGCGCCGGCCGTGGCCGCCATTACCGTCGATTTATGGGCGCAGGCTGGCTTGCCTTCGGGCGTGCTGAATCTTGTTCAAGGTGAGAAAGACACGGGTATTGCGCTCGCCAATCATCGGCAGATCGATGGTCTGTTCTTCACTGGTAGTTCGGATACCGGAACGTTATTGCATCGGCAATTTGGCGGGCGTCCCGAGATCGTGCTGGCGCTTGAGATGGGCGGCAATAACCCGCTGGTCGTGGCCGAAGTCGAGGACATCGACGCCGCCGTCCATCACACGATCCAGTCGGCGTATCTCTCCGCCGGACAGCGTTGCACGTGCGCGCGACGCTTGTTCGTGCCCGATAACGCTTTCGGGCAACGCTTCACGCAACGCCTGATCGATGTGACATCGAAGATCAAGACTGGCGCTTTCGACGCCGATCCGCAGCCATTCTTGGGCGCGGTGATCTCGGCACGCGCGGCGTCGAAGCTCGTGCAGGCGCAGAAGCAATTGGTTGAAGCGGGCGGCAAGCCGTTGCTCGAAATGACGCAGCAATCGAAGGAACTTGGCTTCGTCACGCCGGCGATCATCGACGTGACGAATGCGCAGAACGTGCCCGACGAGGAACATTTCGGCCCGATGCTGCAGCTCACGCGTTACGCCACTTTCGATCAGGCGATAGAACGCGCGAACGATACCGCGTACGGTTTATCCGCGGGTCTTCTCGCCGACGACGCAGCCACGTGGACGCATTTCCAGCACGCCATTCGCGCGGGCATTGTGAACTGGAACCGGCCGACGAACGGCGCGTCATCGGCGGCGCCGTTCGGCGGTATCGGCAGGTCCGGCAATCAGCGACCGAGCGCGTTTTACGCGGCGGATTATTGCTCGTACCCGATGGCGTCCGTTGAAAGCACCCAGTTGCTCATGCCCGCGAGCGTTTCGCCCGGCCTTCAGTTTTGAGGATCCACGATGCAAGCATTCGAAGCGAATTTCGACGGGCTGGTCGGCCCGACGCACAATTACGCGGGGTTGTCGTTCGGCAATGTCGCGTCGCGCAACAACGAGAAATCGGCGGCGAATCCGAAGGCGGCTGCAAAGCAGGGGCTTCGCAAAATGAAGCGTCTTGCCGACATTGGTTTTTATCAAGGCGTGTTGCCGCCGCTTGAACGGCCGTCGCTGAAGTTGTTGCGCAACTTGGGCTTCACGGGCACGGAGGCTGAAGTCATCGAACGTGCATCGCGTGAAGCGCCCGAGTTGCTGGCAGCGGCGAGTTCGGCGTCTGCAATGTGGACCGCGAACGCCGCGACCGTCAGCCCGTCGGCGGATACGAACGATGGCCGCGTGCACTTCACGCCGGCGAATCTTTCGACGAAGTTGCATCGTGCGATCGAGCATGAAGAAACGCGCCGTTCGCTGGCATCGATCTTCTCCGACGAACAACGCTTCAAGATTCACCACGCGCTACCCGGCACGCCCGCTTTGGGCGACGAAGGCGCGGCGAATCACACGCGTTTTTGCCGCGAATATGGTGAGAAAGGCGTCGAGTTTTTCGTCTATGGCCGCAGCGAATATGGTCAGGGCGCAGCCGAACCGAAGCGTTATCCCGCCCGTCAAACACTCGAAGCCAGCCGCGCGGTCGCACGCCTGCATGGTCTCTCCGATAACGCCACCGTGTTCGCTCAACAGCTCCCCGACGTGATCGATGCCGGCGTGTTCCACAACGACGTGATTGCAGTCGGCAACCGCAACACGCTGTTCTGCCATCAGCGCGCGTTCCTCGATCAGGCGAATGTCTACGATCAACTTCGCATAAAACTCGAGGCGCACGGCAGCACGTTCACTGCAATCGAAGTGCCGGAAGACGAAGTCAGCGTGGCCGACGCCGTATCGTCATATCTGTTCAACAGCCAGTTGCTCACGCGTCCCGACGGCCGGCAAGTCCTCGTCGTGCCGCAGGAATGCCGCGAGAACGCGCGCGTCGCAAAGTATCTGGATTCGTTGGGCGAGCGGCATACATCGATTGACGACGTGCTCGTTTTCGACCTCCGCGAAAGCATGAAAAATGGCGGCGGCCCGGCGTGCTTGCGTCTACGTGTCGTGCTGAACGACGCAGAACGCGCGGCCGTGAATCCTGGCGTATGGATGAACGACACGCTCTTCGCGCAACTCGACGCATGGATCGACACGCATTATCGCGATCGTGTTGCGCCGGCGGATCTCGCCGATCCAAAGCTGCTCGATGAATCGCGCGCGGCCCTCGATGCGCTGACGGGTATTCTCAAGCTGGGTACAATTTACGATTTCCAGCGCTGAGACCACCATGTTCACGAACTTTCTCGACTTCGTCATCGATGGAAAAAAGCCTGCGCTGACCGAAGGCACGTTGCCCAACGGCGTGAAGTGGACGTGGCTCGGCGATGGCATCGTGCGCTTCGAGCCTGGCCATGACGTACAACAAAGCGTGGTGGCATCGGCGGGAATTCATGGCGACGAAACCGCGCCCATCGAAATCCTTTCCGCGCTCGTGGCGGACATCGCAAGCGCAAAGGCGCCGTTGAAAAGCCGCTTGCTGGTGATCTTCGGCAATATCGATGCAATGCGTGCGTCGTGCCGTTATCGCGATGACGATCTGAACCGTTTGTTCAATGGCCGTCACCTGACGCTCGCGGCGAGTCACGAGTCGCCACGCGCGGCCGAGCTGGAAAACGTGACGCGCGATTTCTTTGCGGAGGCCGATTCCACGCACGCAAAGTGGCACATCGATATGCACACGGCCATTCGTCCGTCAGTGTTCGAGCAGTTTGCGCTGCTGCCTTATACGGGCGAGCCGTTGTCGCGGGCGATGTTCGACTGGTTGCAGGACGCAGGGTTATCGGCGGTGCTTTTGCACAAGGAAAAGTCGAACACGTTCACGCATTTCACGGCGGAACAATATGGGGCGCTGGCTTGCACGCTTGAACTTGGAAAAGTTCGTCCGTTCGGGCACAACGATTTGACGCGGTTCGCCGCATCCGATGCAGCGTTGCGCCGCTTGATCGCGGCCGAACCGCCGTTGGCGAAGTCGGGCGACACGTTGAAAGTCTTCACCGTGATTGGCCAGATCACCAAACAAAGCGAGGCGCTCAAGCTGCACGTTGCCGGCGACGTCGCAAACTTCACGCCGTTTGAGCGCGGCACGGTGCTGGCTGAAGACGGCGATTACCGCTATGAAGTCACGCGTGACGAAGAACGCATCGTGTTCCCGAATCCGACCGTGAAGCCGGGATTGCGCGCGGGGCTGATGGTTATCGATACAACCGAAGACACGTATAAAACGTTGACTTGAGCGCGCTCAGATCGACGGCGTGACGGTCACCGTGCATGTGGTTCCGGCGGCGAGTATCAGGCCGTCCGGCACTTCGTCGATACGAATGCGCACGGGCACGCGTTGCGCCAGCCGGACCCAGTTGAAAGTGGGATTCACATCGGCGAGGAGTTCGCGGCTTTCAGGATTGTCCCGGTCGTAGATGCCGCGCGAAATGCTTTGCACGTGACCCTTCAAAACGCCACCGCTCATTAGCTGCATCTCGGCTTTATCGCCGACGCGAACATGCGGCAGTTTCGTTTCCTCGAAGTATCCATAGACCCAGAACGAATGGCTATCGACAATGGCGAGCTTCGCCGCGCCCGCCGTTGCATAGTCGCCGCGATGCGTGTTCAGGTTGGTCACGTAGCCGTCGACGGGCGCGATGACCTTGGTGCGTTCGAGGTTGAGCTCGGCGGCATCGAGCGCGGCCTGAGCCTGCTGCAGATTCGCAGCCGCGCCTGACGCAGCTTGCGTGGCGTTGTCGCGCGATTCCTTCGATACCACCTCGTTGTCCATATCGGCACGGCGCGCGGCGTCGTCGCGGCGCATGCGCAAATCAGCGTTGCGCGCGGCTACGTTCGCCTTCGCCTGTTCAACGGCAATCCGGTAATGCGCGGGATCGATTTGCATCAACAGGTCGCCCTTGTGGACGAACTGGTTATCAATGACGGGCATCTCTACGACTGCGCCGGAGACGTCGGGCGCCACGTTGATCACGTCGGCGCGCACGCGGCCATCGCGCGTCCACGGCTGGTCCATGTAATGCACCCAGAGCGTACGCCCGATCAATATTGCCGCGCCGAAAATAAGCGCCGTCATGACGATGCCGAAAATTTTCCTGATGATCATGATGCTGTTCCAGTCCTTCAATTATCGGTACACCGAAAGTCCAAGTAGTCCGCACACGCACACGAGCAGGCACGCGCGAAATAGCGACGGATGCCACACGACACGATACAAACCCGTCAACGCAAGCACCCGGTCGATGATCCACGTCGCCATTCCGCCCGCGATGAACAACAGCAAAATGGCGGGCACATAGGCATCGAGGATCGCGATATCACGCGGCATTTAGGGCTCCTTCGCCGCTGTTTAGCGATGCCATCGGCGATTCGGGATCGAGCAGCGCGGTTCGGATGAAATGGAGCTGGCTCAGCATGCGTTGCAAGCGGTGACGTTCATCGCGCGGGTCGATTTTGGTTTCGGATTCGAGCAGCGCACGGAGATCGTCTATTGCAATCGATGTCGCCGATAACGCCTTCTGAAAACGTGACGACGATGGGTGATCGAAGAGACTCGCGAGCTGGTTTATCGCTTCGTTGATTTTCATGTGCTCGTTGCCGGTGTCCTTGATTTCAGTTCGCAAATCGATCACCGCGTGACCTGCTTCAAGCACCGCGAAAAGCCAACGCAATGCATCGCGCTGCAATGCTTCGTTGCCGGCGGCGAGGGCATCGAGCTGGGAAAGCAGATCGCGCGCACCGCTTTCAAAGCGCGTCGCGAGGCCATTCAAACGCGCCTTGCTTGCGGTAACGACTTGCAATCGCAATTCGCGCAGCAGCAACCGGCGCAACCATGGCGCGTTGGTCGGCAGCAATACAGCGAACGCGACAGCGCAAACCAGCATGGAGATGACGAGCGCAATGGCGTCGTTGATGAACCCCGATGGGTCGTACTGAATGACGTTATCGGGACCGGCGAGGAAGCAGAAGAAAATGCAATAGCCCAAGCCATAACCCATCATGCCGCGGCGCGTGGTCAAAAATGCGCCGAGCATCAGGAACGGCACGAGCGCCGCCGACAGCAACATGAAGCCATCCATGAGCGGGTACAACGCAAAGACCACAATCATTCCCGCAACAGCGGCGAGCGTCGTGCCGCCGGCCATCTGAAAAGCCATCTGCGTGGGCCTCGGCGACGACGATGCCAGCGCGACCACGGCGGCGGCATCGAGCACGGCGGTGCCGCCGCTTGGCCACGCGGACAGGATCCAGAAACCGCTGAGTATCAGGATGACGATAAATGCCCGCACGCCGGACACGCTCGCTGCCAGCATGCTGGTCTTCGGCACGTAGCGCGGGACGCGCTGCTCGCGCGCATGTGACGGAACGGCAAGCGACGCGTAGGTTTGCGCGTACGCATGCAGGTCATCGACGAATCGATATAGCAGCTCGGCGGCGGTATCGAATTCGAGGCCGTTCGCCGCTGGATCGAGCGTCAATCGCGCGGCCCGGATCCGTTTGGGCAACGATGCTTTGAAGGTATCGAGTTGCGCGGCGGCGTGGACGGCATCGGCGGCGTTTTTCACCGGGTCGCCCTTCGCGGTCAGCAACGGCGAGACTTCCCGGAAGTACGGCTCGAGCGCTTCGACCGTCAGCGTCGCGCCTTCCACGCGCAGACGATTCATCAACTGATGCAGCGCATGAAGCCGCGTTGAGACGCTCATGAATTCCGCGTTCAGCCGCGCGACGCGGCCGCTGCGCATGCGGCTATCGGGATCTTCGAACACGGCGACGCTGCGCTGCGCTTCAAGGCCGACGATATCCGCCACGAACGCCGCGTTGATACGCTCTATTTGCGCTCGTTCAATATTCCCGCCGAGCGCCTTCGAGATGTAATCCACGAACTCGATGAAACGGCGCCGGACCGTCGCACGAACCTGTTCGCTCGCATGACGCGGAAACACGAGTGCGCTCACCGCCCCCGCGCAGACAATGCCGAGCGATACTTCGGCAACGCGGGTCATGGCCGTGATGAAAGCGGCGTCCGCGTGCTGCGCAGCCGGCACGCCGATGAGCGCCGCCGTATAGCCCGACAACACGAATCCATACGAGCGAAAGTTGCGGTTACGCGCCGCGCCCGCTGTGCAGATCCCGACCCAAAGTGCCGTCGCCGATAAGAACATCACCGGTTGTTGAGAGAACAGGCTGATCAATATAAGCATCACGATCAAGCCGACGAGCGTCCCGCAAAACCGATAAAAACTCTTGGCGAGCACCATGCCGCTTTGCGGCTGCATCACGACGAAGACCGTGGTCATCGCGGTGCGTGGTTGCGGCAAGTCGAGCCGCATCGCGATCCAGAGCGTGAGCAGCGCGGCGAACACGGCCTTGAAGACGAAGAGCCACGCAACGCCATCCGTGCGCGCCCAATCGGCGAGAAGCGGATGCAGCGGCTTGAATGTGGAGGCGGGCGTCGACATGTTCATTCGCTCTTCGAAAACGGCCCGATGTGTTTTGCCGGAAGCATCCGGGTGTCCGTTGGACTGTCGCTTGAACTATGGTTTGAACTGTCGTTTGAATCGTCGATACCGCCGCCCAGCGCCGCCGAAAAGGTCGCATACACGGCCAGCCGGTCCGCTCGGACGCGCGCCTCACCGTCCTGCGCGCGCAGCAGTTGCGTCTGCGCGACCAGCACGTTGAGGTAATCGGTCAAGCCGCGCTTGTAGCCTTCGTCGGCCAGGTGATAGCTTTTTTGGGCGGCGGCGACCGAGCGGCCGGCGGCGTCGAGCTGCCGGTCGAGCGACTGGATGCGCACGACCTGATCGGCGACGTCCCGCAACGCGCCGACCAGCGTCGCGTTGTACTGATCGACGGCCTGATCGTATTGCGCCGATGCCGCCCCGAGTTGCGAGCGCAGCCGTCCGCCTTCGAATATCGGCAGCGTCATGGCCGGACCTGCGCTCCAGCCGCTGCCGTTGCCGGTCAGGAAGGTGAAGAGGGCGCCGCCGGCCGACATTTGCGAAAGCGACGCCAGCAGATTGATGTTCGGATAGAACTGCGCCCGGGCTACGTCGATACCACGCGCCTGCGCCGCCACTATCCAGCGTGCGGCGACCACGTCCGGGCGGCGCCCGATCAATTCGGCCGGCACCGCCGATGGCAATCCAAGCGGCGTTGCAAGCGACAACACCGGTCGCGTGATCGAATCCCCCGCGCCCGGACCCGCGCCGGCAAGCGCCGCAAGCTGGTTGCGTGAAAGCGCGATGGCTTCGTCAAAGGTCTCGAGCTGACGCTCGTAGTCGGGCAGCGACGCTTCCGCTTGCGCGACTTCCAGCTGCGTTCCAATGCCGCCTTGCAGCCGCCGGCGAGCGCGCGCGGCGATTCTTTGCTGCTGCTCGAGCGTCGATTGAGCGATATCGCGCAACGCAAATCCCTGCGATAACCCGATATACGCGCGCACCACATTCGCTTCGAGTTCGAGTTGCGCGGCGCGGGCATCGGCGGCGCGGGCGTGGGCGGCGTCGAGCGCTCGATCCGCCGCGTTCCGGTCGCGGCCCCACAGGTCCAGGTTGTACGAGAGTTGCAGCGCGCCTGTGTCGTTCCAGGTGGTGACATCGTTGAACTTGCCCGGACCGTAATAGGCGTTTTCCGGCCAACGCTTGCGATTAATCGATAGCGACCCGTCGACCTGCGGCGAAAGTGCCGATTCGGCGATCCCAGCCAGCGCCCGCGCTTCGCGCACACGCGCCGCGGCCAAAGCCAGCGATGGACTTCCGGATTGGGCTCGCTCGATCCACGCATCGAGCTGCGGATCGTTGTACGAGCGCCACCATGCCGATGCGGGCCAGCCTGCATCAGTATTGGCCGCGCGCAAGGACGCGCCTGCATCGAGCAACGACGGGTCCTTCAGGGAATTCTCGGGACCGACGTTTTGAGTGCTCGCGCAGCCTGCTATTGTTAAAATAAATGTAAGAACCATCGGCACGATGGTCTTTTCCAGCATCCGGGCTAACAAAATTAGTTCTCAAATCTGATTGAGATGGGTGTATGGATTGTATTTTTGCCCTCATTATGAAAAAACCGGTAAAAATGCAAAGCATCTTTACGCATTTCGATGTAATCGATAACGCTCAACGCGCAACAATGACGCATCACTTGAGAGAGACTCAGCGCTAATGGATACCCTCCAGAACATGCGGGTGTTTTCACGGGTCGTGGAAGCCGGCAGCTTTACGGCAGCGGCGCATCAGTTGAATACGACGACGGCATACACATCGCGTGCGGTTTCCGATCTCGAAGCACATTTGCGTACGCGTTTGCTCAACCGCACGACGCGCCGGATTGCGCTAACCGAAGCCGGCGAGCGTTATTTACAGCGATGCGAGCAGATCCTCGCGTACGTGGATCAGGCAGAGGCCGAGGCCGGCGACGCCCACGCAAGGCCGTCCGGCAAGCTGAAGATGCATGCCATGGCGGGTATCGGCCAGCACTACATCGTGCCGATGATTTCGCGCTATCAAAAGCTGCATCCGTCGGTGCAAATCGATTTGACACTGGCCTCGCGCGTGCCCGACTTGCTGGACGAAGGTTTTGACGTGTCGATCGTGCTTGGCAGCGAATTGCCGGATTCAGGGCTGGTATCGCAACGGCTGGGCAGCGTGTTCACGATTGCCTGTGCGTCGCCGGCGTATATCGAGGCCCACGGCGTGCCGCAATCCGTGGCGGACCTCAACGAGCACACATGTCTGCAATTGGTTACACCCGCATTTCCGCCAACCCGATGGACCTTCGATGGCCCGAACGGTCCAGAAAGCGTCACCCTCGGTCCGACGCCGTTCACTGTGAACGTCGCGGAAGCCATGGCTGTGGCAATCAGCGAAGGCATGGGCGTTGGCGTTTTGCCCACTTCCTCTGCATTGCCTGCGCTGCGCGCGGGAACGATCGTGCGAGTGTTGCCTGAATACACCATGCAATTGTTCAATGTATTCGCGCTTTATTCGTCGCGGCAGTATTTAGATGCGAAAATCCGCACATGGGTGGACTTTTTGCGCAATGAGTTGCCTGGCGCACTCGCCGCCGACGAAAAATTGCTGCAAGAATTTGTGGCGGCGTAAGCTTATGAGCAGGAGAATAGGCGTCAGCAAACGCGAAGCACTCGGCTTTATTGCGGCGCAACACTTGCTTACGTCTATTTCAGCCTCATCTTGTTAGCTTAAGAGCTTGTTTTCGTTTCATCGATTCACTTTTACCGATTTTCTGACATTGTCCGAGGAAGGTTATGAATACGCCGCTGATGTTCGCTATCTATGCACTGCTTGGATTGATCGCTGTGCCCGCAACTCGTGAACTGCTGCGTACCGCACGTGATAACGCGAAACGTGCTCGCCTGATTCCGATCCGCATCGACGAACGCAAGAACCGCCAGTCGCGCGACCGCTGATCCGACAAAGACCGGTTTGCCGGTTTCTATTTTTGCTCGAACGCTTCAGCCAGACGCAGTTTTAGAACGCGGTGAGGGCTTTTGACGGCCCGGGCGAGCTGCGCCTCGGAGACGAACGTCTTATACCGTTGATTCGCCGCGCACGTTCGTGTAGCCGTCGCCCTGCGGCGCCTGGCGATCAGATCTCGACCACCTTATCCCACTCAAACGCCGGATTCTCTGGCAAACCCGTTCGCCGATCTCGGTAACCACGCGGATTGCAAACGACCCTCGTTCCTTCCACGACATAATCAAACGCCGTATGCGTGTGGCCATGTACCCACAACGCCACGGGTTCGCGCACGAGCAACGGCAAGTCGCTGACAAACGACGCCGATACACGGTCCGTCGCGTATTTCTCAGCGAGACTCTCCCGCAGCGGCGCATGATGCGTCACGACGATAGTCTTCCCTTCGAAAGGCCTGGCGAGTTCCTCTTTTAGCCATGCGAGCGCTTGCTGATGCAGCGCCAAGGAATCGCTCGCAGTGAACGAACGCGGCTCGTCCTCGGGTTCTGGCCACGAAACCTGAATCACGCCCCTGAAATCGACCATCACGCGCTCGGCCTCCTGCATGGAAATGCGCAACGCCTCGTCGCTCGATCCATACAACGCGAAGTCCGTCCATAAAGTAGTGCCCAACACGCGCCATTTGCCATACCGGTCGATCAGCGCGCTGTTGTTCAGGAAATGCACGTTCGGCAAGCTGTTCGCGGCATCCCTCATTGCGGTTTCAAGCGCGCCAAACTCGCCGTCGTAATACTCGTGATTGCCCGGCACATAGATCACGGGGACATCGGGACCGAAGTTTTCCGCCGCCCAGCGCAGGCCTTCGGCGTGATTGTGAATATCACCGGCGAGCACGACGAGCTCGGACTCCGCATATGGAATGGCGAGCGGTTCGTCGTGTTCGAGATGCAGGTCTGACAGGACACGGATCTTCACAGCGATTTTCTCCTTTGCAGCTTTACGATGCACGCACGTCCGGCAACACCTTGGCCGGGTTCATCAGGTTTTCCGGATCGAGCGCTGTCTTGATCGCGCGCATCAGGCGGATTTCAACCGGAGATTTGTAGTGCATCGCCTCGGCCACCTTCAATTGTCCCAAACCATGCTCGGCGCTAATGCTGCCGTGGTACGCGTTCACGCGTTCATAAACGAGGGCGTTCACGCTCGCCTGATGTTCGGAAAGGAAAACTTTCGGATCGATGCCTTCCGGCGCCTGCACGTTGTAATGCAAATTGCCGTCCCCCAGATGCCCGAACGTCACCATGCGCACGCCCGGAATGGCTTGGGCAATAAGCGCATCCGTTTCCGCGATAAAACTCCCGATGCTCGATATCGGCACCGAAATATCGTGCTTGATGTTGAGACCTTCCTGAGCCTGCGCAAGCGGAATGTGTTCGCGCAGATTCCAGAACGCCCTGGATTGAGACAAGCTCTCGGCGACCACTGCGTCTTTCACGAGGCCTTGTTCCATTGCGTGCTCCATCAGCCGTTCGAAGAGGGCGCGGCCGTGTGCTTCGCTCTCGTTATCGGATAGTTCAAGCAGCACGGTTTGCCCGTGCTGTTCAGAGAACGGATAACGCAACTGCGGGAAATGGCTGGATACGAGATGCAGCGCGAAGTCCGACATCAGCTCGAAGCCAGTCAGCAACGGTCCGGCAAAACGCTGAGCAGTGGCAAGGAAATCGAGCGCCGCGTGTGGAGATTCGACCGCGGCCAGCGCCGTGACGCGAGCGACAGGCGCCGGGTGCAGTTTCATCACCGCTGCAGTAATGATCCCAAGCGTTCCCTCTGCACCAATATAGAGATCGCGCAAGTCGTACCCTGTGTTGTCCTTGCGCAGCCCGCGCAAACCATCCCAGATATCGCCTTGTGGTGTAACCACTTCCAGCCCGAGACACAACTCGCGCGTATTTCCGTAGCGCAACACGGCGGTGCCTCCGGCGTTCGTCGAAAGATTGCCGCCAATCGTGCAACTGCCTTCGGCCGCGAGACTGAGTGCGAAGAGACGGTGTTCCTGTTCGGCGCGCGCCTGCAGGTCCGCCAGAATCACGCCGGCTTCCACGGTAATGGTGTTGTTGATCGGATCTACGGCGCGGACACGGTTCATGCGGCGCAGGCTGATAACTGCTTGCGTGCCACTGTCGTCGGGCGTGGCTCCGCCCGAATGGCCCGTATTCCCGCCTTGCGGCACGATCGGAACGCGATGTTCGCGCGCAAGCCGCACGACCCGAGCAACCTGCTTCGTGTCACCAGGAAGAAGCACGGCGCATGTTTCACCTCGATAACGCTTGCGCCAGTCCATAAGAAACGACGCTGTGTCGTGCGTATCGGTCAAAACGTTGGCGACGCCAATTGCTTCGATGCAGGCTTCTACGAAGTACTTCGAACGGTCGTTGATTGCGGTCATGTATGTGGGTTGCTTCGTTGGCTTTTGCGTGAGGAGCAGGCGATGACACAGTATTGCTCTTTCGCGGCCCTCGCGAAACCTGGCCGAATGGCATAGGGCTCCGTCAAGCGGGTGAATCCATGCTACAAACCATTCTGGTCCGCGGCGGCCTTGCTTCCATGCCGTTTTGCGGCACGTGCGGCACGCTTGAACGGAGCAACAAAGGCCAGCGCACAGACGAAGTACACGAGCGCGAGCAGCGCTTCAATCCAGCCGAGCCGCGCCGACAATCCGCCGTCTGTCATGCCGCGGACAATGCCTTCGGCCAGATGGAGCAAGACGAGCATGGACGCCCATTGCAATGTGTACAGGTTGCGCCTGAACGTGCCTCGAAGCGCGAATACCAACGGGATCGCCTTCAGTGCAAGCGCGGAACCGCCGGGACGCAAGGGCGCGAGCCACAGCTCCCACAAGAGCGACAACGCAATCAGCGCGATGAGGCTGAATAGCGCGATGCGCGCGGGGCCTGCATTGGCGGACGTGGTGCTCATCAAGCGCCGCGCTGGAGTTTAAGCGCGGTTTGAGCGAGGCGCGCACCGAGGGCGATAGCGAGCGCTTTTTCATCGGCGGAAATTCCGGTGTCGGCCGTTTCCGCACGCGCGAAATGCGACGCGCCGTAGGGCGTGCCGCCGGTTTGCGTGGTGGTGAGCTTCGGCTCGGTGTACGGAATTCCCACAATCAGCATGCCGTGGTGGAGCAAGGGCAGCATCATGGAAAGAAGCGTGCTTTCCTGGCCGCCATGCAGGCTGCCAGTGGAGGTAAAGACGCTCGCGGGTTTGCCGGCTAGCGCGCCGGAAAGCCACTGTGGCGACGTGCCATCGAGGAAATATTTAAGCGGCGCCGCCATGTTGCCGAACCGCGTCGGCGAGCCGAGTGCGACGCCTGCGCATTCCTCGAGGTCGCGTACTTCGGCGTAGGGCGGGCCATCGGCGGGAATGTCCGGTTGCGTTGCTTCGCAAACGGTCGAGACGGGGGGCACGGTGCGCACGCGCGCTTGCATGCCGGGCACGCTGTCGACGCCCTGCGCGATCGCCTGGGCAAGTTCGCGGGTGGCGCCGTTGCGGCTGTAATAGAGCACGAGAATGTCGTTCATGAGCCTTTTCGGTGAACGGGTATTATAAGGATTGGGTCTGCGAACGTACTTTTGGCGTAGTTTGCTTTTTGTGAAGCCGTATCGCAAATCCGCTGTAACGATTGAGGAGAGAGTTTCTTGTTGAAGTTTCCCATCGATCTCGACACGACAAAGCGGCTCGCAGGATTCGTTGCGCGCCGAACGGGTGAGGATCGCGTCGCGCAGGTGGCCGGCAGCCTGACCTTCACCACCGTCCTGTCGCTCGTGCCGCTGGCGACAGTTGCGTTCGCGTTGTTCACCGCGTTCCCTATCTTCGCTTCGTTCCAGATGTCGTTGCAGGATTTTCTCGCCTCGCATCTGATGCCTTCGCAGATCAACAGCCAGATCTTCAAGTATCTGAACCAGTTTGCATCGAAAGCGAAAGGCCTGACCACGGTCGGCATGATCATTTTGTTTGTGACGTCCGTGATGACCATGATGACGGTTGAATCCGCGTTCAACGTGATCTGGCGCGTGCGTAAATCGCGGCCCCTGGCGCAACGCATTCTGGTTTATTGGGCAATTATCACGCTTGGGCCCATCTTGTTTGGCGTGAGTTTGTCGATGTCTTCGTATCTGTTTGCGCAATCCATCGCGTTTGCCGGCTCGCACAATCTTTTGCCGCCGGGCGTTGAATGGGCGCTGACGAGTGCCACGTTGCCATTCACGGTTCTGGCGTTCGCGATGCTTTACGTGTTCCTGCCTAATTGTAAAGTGGCGTGGCGCGATGCACTGGTCGGCGGCCTGATCGCGGCAATCGCGTTCGAACTAACCAAGCGCGGTTTCGGATACTACGTGCGTCGCATTCCTACCTATACGGCCGTTTATGGCGCATTCGCCGCGTTGCCGGTATTCCTGCTGTGGGTCTATATCTGCTGGATGATCACGCTGATCGGTGCAATGGTCACGTCGGCGTTGCCGGCCATCCGAACTGGCCAGTTTCATCGCGCGGATTTTCCGGGCAGCGACTTGCTCGATGCCCTCGAATTGCTCGCGCGGCTTGCCGAAGCGCGCGATGCCGGGAAGCCCGGCTACACCGGTCTAGAACTTGCACGCATGCTGCGTTGTGACATGGATACGACCATGCGACTGGTTCGCAAGCTCGACGACCTGGAATGGGTTGCGCGTCTTGAGAATTTGCGGGTGCCGCGTTACGTGCTGATTGCGAGTCCGCAGCAAATCACGGTGTCCAGCCTCTTCGATCTTTTTGTGATCGATCGCGAGGAACTGGATTATCAGCTGGGCCTGGATTCATCCCACATTGACGACGCAACCCTCATGAACGCCCTCAGCAACGACAAGATGGATGTCACGCTGGCTGCGCTTCTGGCTGCGCGCACTGCTTCCCGGGAGGCTCGTGCACGCGAATCTGAGAGCCAGACGTCAATGCCGCGTCAGACCGCTTGATCGAAAACTAAAGCGAAATCCTGCCAATGCAGATGTCCTTGAACATCACCCAGTCGCCCATCAGGCTATAAAGCGGATGGCGAAACGTGGCGGGGCGATTTTTCTCGAAGAAATAATGACCAACCCACGCGAAGCCATAGCCGCAAATGACGGCCGCCGGCAGCCAGAGCCAGTCGCCCGTTGCTATGGCCATTGCCACGCAACCGATCGCCCCAAGTGAACCGATAAAATGAAGCCGCCGCGACACCACGTTGCGGTGCTCTTCAAGATAGTACGGATAGAACTCCGCAAAGCTCGCGAAGTGTTCCGAATGAGCGGTTTGGGCCATGACAATCTCCTTGTCGGGCGGTGTCTGTAAGGCGTATTAGCGGCTTACGAAGCAATACGAGCAAAATCCATTCTCCGGCGAACAAGGCTACGGCGCAACCGGGAAACCGCACCGTCGGGAAATGTTCAACGCACCACCCATTTGTCTAATAGCGGATCTCGACGAGGCTCGATAAGCTTGGTTCACGCCGATCGATTCGCAAAACCGAATAGTGCGGCGAGGGTTCCATCCGGTTGTTCACTCATGAGCGCGTGACCGGCGTCGAGCATGACGGTTTCTACCTGAACACCTGCGTGTTTCATTGCATCGGAGAGTGCACGGCTCGCGCGCGGCGGCGTCATGGCGTCCCGCTTGCCTGTCAATATTTGCACTGGACATTGCAACGTTGCGGCACGTTCGAGCCCATCCGCGTATTCATTGCAGGCACTGAAATCGGTGTGAAAGAGTTGCGGCTCGCCGCGAACGGCCATGCGTTCCATCAGGCGCTGGTTTGATCCATGAAGCCAGAAACCCGGACCCGGGCTGGAGGGTTTCGCGGCAATCGACGAGTGCGACCATTGATTCACCATGTCGATGGCATCAGGCTCGCGGTCGCGAGCGGCGTCGAGGAGAGCGTCCGAGACGGTCATCGGAAACGCGGTGGCGAGAAGCGAAAGCCGCGTCACGCGCGATGGATAACGTGCGGCGGTATCCAAAGCAATCAACGAGCCCATGCTGTGGCCAATCAGCATTGCGCGTTGGACGTTTGCGGCGTCCAGCAGCGCGATGACCCAGTCGGCCAGCTCGGCAATGCTCCGTTTTGCAGGTCCCACGCTGCGGCCGTGGCCGGGCAGGTCGACGGCAAGAACGCTCAGGCCGTGATGAGCGAAGTAACGCGTCTGCAGCGCCCAGACGCTGTGATCGTGCTGTGCACCGTGCAGGAAGACGGCCACCGGGCGTTCTGAGTCGAACGCGTGGCCGCCGGTGTAAGCATAGGCGGGCGCGCCGCCGGCTTTGAGCATCATGCGCGGCTCCCTTCGCTCTTTTGCGATGCCTTGAGGCCGCGCTTTAGGTCATCGATCAGATCGTCGGGATCTTCCAGGCCAATCGACAACCGGATGCGCCCCGGCGCAATTCCCGCGGCGGCGAGGGCAGCGGCGTCCATGCGGAAATGCGTGGTCGACGCCGGATGGATGACGAGCGAACGTGCATCGCCCACGTTGGCCAGGTGCGAGAACAGCGTGAGCGATTCAATAAAGCGCCGTGCGGCAGCGACATCGCCGCGCAGATCGAAGCTGAAAACAGCGCCGGCGCCGCGTGGCAGCAGCCGTTTGGCGAGCGCGTGATCGCGATGGTTTTCCAGCTCCGGATAAGCCACGCCTTCGACCGCCGGGTGTGCAAGCAGGAACTCGACGACCTTGCGCGTATTGGCCACATGGCGGTCCATGCGCAACGGCAAGGTTTCAATGCCTTGGAGCAGTTGCCACGCGGCCTGGGGATGCAGACACGCGCCGAAATCACGCAGGCCTTCGCGACGGGCCCGCAACAGGAACGGCGCGACTGTGCTTTCCTCGGCAAAGACCATGCCGTGAAAGCCATCGTAGGGTTCGGTGAACTCCGGAAAAAGCGTGCTCGCGGTGAAGTCGAACGTGCCGCCATCGACCAGCACGCCGCCAATCGTCGTGCCGTGGCCGCCCAGAAATTTGGTTGCGGAGTGGTAGACGAAGTCGGCACCGTGATCGAACGGACGCAGCAGATAGGGCGTGGTGAAGGTCGAATCCACCAGCAGCGGTACACGGTTCGCATGCGCGATTTCAGCGATGGTTTCTATGTCCAGGACATCTAGACCAGGATTGCCCAGCGTTTCGCCGAACAACAGTCGCGTGTTCGGCCGGACCGCGGCGCGCCAGGCATCGGGATCGTGGGGCGGCACGAATGTAGTGTCTATGCCGAAGCGCCGCAGCGTGTAGTGCAGCAAGTTGTGCGAGCCGCCGTAGAGCGCGCTCGACGCAACCACGTGCGATCCGGCGCCCATTAGCGTAGCGATCGCGAGATGCAGCGCGGCCTGTCCGCTCGCCGTGCCGATTGCGCCCGCGCCGCCTTCGAGCGCCGCCACGCGTTCTTCGAAAACGGCAACCGTCGGATTCGATATGCGCGAATAAACGTGGCCCGAGCGCTCCATGTTGAAGAGCGACGCGGCGTGATCGGTGTCTCGAAACGAGAACGACGTGGTCTGGTAGATCGGCGTGGCGCGTGCGCCAGTTGTGGGGTCGGGCGCGGCGCCCGCGTGCAGCACGAGCGTATCGAAGCGATTGGCGGACATCGTGGGCGGCTACCATGGAAAAGAGTCATTTATCGTAACATCGGGTATGGCCGGACAAACTTGGGGTAGACGTGAGCGTCTGCGCGCTTCGCTGGTGTGAGCTTCCCAGTGCGGCAACGCTAAGGGTTGACCCGGCGCAAAAGCCCGTCCCGTATGCTTGTGCAGACGAATTACGTGTGTCCTGCACGCTTTCTTTTTAATCGTCTTTCCGCTAGGATCGACAGACAGTCAGGCTTTTCGCGAGGAGACAGTCATGCGAGTCAGCGACATTTTGAACGTCAAGGGCAACGCGCTCTTCACGGTAACGCCCGATACGCCGTTGAGCGAAGCCATCGACGCAATGGCGTCACACGATATTGGTTCACTGGTGGTCATTGAGTACGGCGATCTGGCCGGCATGCTGACGTTCCGCGAGATCATCCTGATCCTCAGCAAGAACGGCGGCAGCGTAGGCACGTTTACCATCCGCAAGGTCATGGACGATCACCCTATCACGTGTACGCCGGAAACCGACGTGAACGAGGTTCGCCGCATGATGCTCGAGCATCACGTGCGTTATTTGCCGGTCATGGAAAAGGGCGTGCTCATGGGCGTCATTTCTTTCTACGACGTCGCGAAAGCCGTGGTGGAAGAACAGGGCTTCGAGAACAAGATGCTCAAAGCCTATATCCGCGACTGGCCGGAGCAGCAAGAAGAAGCGCGCTGATTTAGCCAAACGTAATCGCGATTGGCCGGACAGCGCGTAGCAAACGCTCGCAAAAATGCGCGCCCAGATGGCGCGCATTTTTTTTGTCTCAAAAAAGAGGCGGCGCCGCGTAAAACCCGGTGACAACGTATCTCAGCTACCAACTCCAATAATCCATGAGTGAATTGCCTGCATCATCGAGCCGAAAATCCGCAAATCCTGCACACGGCGACGGCCAGTTCCGGCTGTTAGGCGAACGACGCTTCGCGCCGTTTTTCTGGACGCAGTTTCTCGGAGCACTCAACGACAACGTCTTCAAAGTTGGTTTCACGTCGCTTGTGACATTCCAGGCCGCGCGTTTTTCCGGCGTCGATCCGAAAACCGCCGCTTTTCTGATATCGGCGATTTTCATCCTGCCGTTCGTATTGTTTTCCGCGACATCGGGTCAGATCGCCGATAAATACGACAAAGCCACGCTCACGCGTTGGGTGAAAACCTTCGAGATCGCCGTGATGCTGGTCGGAGGTGCGGGTTTTGTCCTGCACAGCGCGCCGCTGCTTTACCTTTGCACGTTTCTGATGGGTGTCCATTCGACCGTATTCGGCCCTGTGAAATATGCGTATTTGCCGCAGCACTTGCAGGCGTCCGAGCTCGTGGGCGGGAACGGGCTCGTCGAAATGGGGACGTTCGTGGCCATTCTGATTGGCACGATCATAGGCGGCGCGTCGGCCGGCTGGATGGAACATGGCGCAATTCTGCTCGCGGGATGTTGCCTCGTGGTCGCGTTGATCGGGCGCGTGGCGTCGAGTTTTGTGCCAAGCACGGCGGCGCTTCAGCCCGACTTGAAGATCAACTGGAATCCTTTCACCGAGACGTGGCGCAACCTCGCGCTCGCGCGTCGCGATCGGACCGTCTTCCTGAGTCTGCTCGGGATCTCGTGGCTTTGGTTTGTTGGCGCGACCTTTCTCACATCGTTTTTCAATTTCGCCAAGGACGTGCTGTCGGCGAATCCCGACGTGGTGACCGTGTTGCTCGGTACGTTTTCTATTGGAATCGGCACGGGTTCGCTTTTGTGCGAAAAACTTTCGAAGCGGCGCGTCGAGATCGGGCTCGTTCCGCTGGGATCGATTGGGATCAGCGTGTTTGCCATCGACCTGTTCTTCGCGAGCCACAACGCTGTGCCGGCCGGACACCTGATGGGTGTAGGTGAGTTTCTCCAGATCGGCGGGCACTGGCGCATTCTCGCGGACCTTTTCCTCCTCGCCATGTTCGGCGGGTTCTACAGCGTGCCGCTCTACGCGCTGATCCAGGCGCGCAGCCAGCCGACGCATCGCGCGCGGATCATCGCTGCAAATAACATTCTCAACTCGTTTTTCATGATCGTGTCGGCGCTGATGGCCATGGGCCTGACCGCGGCGGGCGTGGGCATTCCGGGGCTTTTTCTCACCACGGCGCTGCTGAATATCGTAGTGGCCGCGTACATCTATTCGCTTGTGCCCGAATTCCTGCTGCGTTTTCTTGCCTGGATTCTCGTGCATACGTTCTACCGGATCAGACTTGTCAACGCCGAGCGCATTCCCGAGCACGGCGCAGCGGTCCTCGTGTGCAACCACGTGAGTTTTGTCGATGCCATCGTGATCATGTCGGAAAGTCCGCGGCCAATCCGCTTTGTGATGGATCACCGGATTTTCCGTTCGCCTTTGCTCGGATGGCTTTTCCGGCACGTAAAAGCGATCCCGATCGCGCCGGCCCACGAGGACCCGATCCTTCTCGAAAAAGCCTACGACGCCTGCGGCCGCGCGCTCGCCGACGGTGATCTCGTCTGCATCTTTCCAGAAGGCAAGCTGACGCGAACGGGTGAACTGAACCCGTTTCGTCACGGCATAAGCGAGATTCTCAAGCGACATTCGGTGCCGGTCATACCAATGGCGCTGCGAGGGTTGTGGGGCAGCGTGTTTTCGCGTCACGAAGACAAGCGCTGGCCGCGCCCGATCCAGCGCGGCGTGATGAGCCGGCTAACGTTGGCAGTTGGCGAGCCGATCGATCCCGTCGCTGCCACCCCGGAACACTTGCAGCAGCTCGTCGCGGCCCTTCGCGGCGCCCGCAAATAGGGGCTGGACAAGGCTGGAAGGGCGCTCGGCTGGCATAATATCGGCTCTTTCGATCTTTTCAGGACGACGCTCATGTCCGGCAATACACTCGGCACGCTTTTCACCGTCACGAATTTCGGCGAGTCGCATGGTCCCGCGATCGGCTGCGTGATCGACGGCTGCCCGCCGGGAATGGCGCTGACTGAAGCCGATATCCAGATCGAGCTCGACCGTCGCAAACCGGGCACGTCGCGCCATGTGACGCAGCGCCAGGAAGCCGACCAGGTCGAGATTCTTTCGGGTGTGTTCGAGGGCAAGACGACGGGTACGCCCATCGCCTTGTTGATCCGCAATACCGATCAGCGCAGCAAGGATTACGGCAACATCGCGGAGACGTTTCGCCCCGGGCACGCCGATTACACGTACTGGCAGAAGTACGGGATTCGCGACTACCGAGGTGGCGGCCGTTCGTCGGCGCGGTTGACGGCACCGACCGTGGCGGCGGGCGCCGTCGCGAAGAAATGGCTGCGCGAACGCTATGGCATTGAAACTCGCGGCTTCATGAGCGCGCTCGGCGAGATCGCGATTCCGTTCGTCAGTTGGGAACACGTGCGCGAGAATCCGTTCTTCGCGCCGAATGCCGAGATCGTGCCGCGTCTCGAGGAATACATGGACGCGTTGCGAAAAGACGGCGATTCCATTGGCGCGCGTATCGGCGTGATTGCGACGGGCGTGCCCGCAGGTCTCGGCGAGCCGCTCTACGACCGCCTCGACGCCGACATTGCCAAAGCGATGATGGGCATCAATGCGGTGAAGGGCGTGGAAATCGGCGCAGGTTTCGCGAGCGTCGCGCAACGCGGCAGCGTTCACGGCGACGAAATGACCCCGGAAGGTTTCGCCGCGAACAACGCGGGCGGCGTGCTGGGCGGCATTTCCAGCGGGCAGGACATCACAGTTTCGATCGCGATCAAGCCAACGTCGAGCATCCGCACGCCGCGCGAATCCATCGATAAAGCCGGTCATGCAGCCACCGTCGAGACATTCGGCCGCCACGATCCGTGCGTCGGCATTCGCGCGACGCCTATTGCCGAAGCGCTGCTCGCGCTGGTTCTGATCGATCACGCGCTCAGGCATCGCGCGCAAAACGGCGACGTCGAAACCACAACGCCTCACATCGCCGCACATATTCCCAAATAAAAAATCGCCGGTTCTCATAAGGAACCGGCGATTTTTCTACGCCTTCAATCTGGCCGAACGATCACATGTTCGGATAGTTCGGACCGCCGCCGCCTTCAGGCGGAACCCAGACGATGTTCTGCGTCGGATCCTTGATATCACACGTTTTGCAATGAACGCAGTTTTGCGCGTTGATCTGCAGGCGTTCGCTGCCATCGTCGTTTTTCACGAATTCGTACACCTGCGCGGGGCAATATCGGCCTTCCGGTCCGGCGTACGTGCGCAGATTCACATCGACGGGAACCGATGCGTCCTTCAGCGTCAAATGCGGCGGCTGACCTTCGTCGTGATTCGTGTTCGATATGAACACCGACGTCAGCCGGTCGAATGTCAGCTTGCCATCCGGCTTCGGATAAACGATCGGCTTGCATTGCGATGCGGGCTTGAGCGTTTCGTTATCGGCGTGTTGATGATGCAGCGTCCAGGGCACGTTGCCGCCAAGCAGCTTCTGCTCGAGTCCAACCATGAATGTGCCCAGATACAAGCCCTTGCTCATCCACTGCTTGAAATTGCGCGCGCGATAAAGCTCGGTCTTGAGCCACGAGTTATCGAACGATTCGGGATACGCGGTGAGTTCATCGGCTTGACGGCCGGCTTGCACCGCGTCGAAAGCTGCTTCGGCGGCCATCTTTCCGGACTTGATCGCCGCGTGGCTGCCCTTGATACGCGATGCGTTCAGGAAACCGGCATCGTCGCCGACCAGCGCGCCGCCCTTGAAAACGAGCTTTGGCAGCGACATGAGGCCGCCCGCGGCAATTGCACGCGCGCCGTAGGACACGCGCTTGCCGCCTTCCAGGAACGTGCGGATTGCCGGATGCGTCTTGTAGCGCTGGAATTCCTCGAATGGCGAGAGATACGGATTTGAATATCCGAGGCCGACTACAAACCCCACCATCACCTGGTTATTGTCCATGTGATAAAGGAACGAACCGCCGTAGGTATCGGTTTCGAGCGGCCAGCCAGCGGTATGAATCACGAGACCCGGCTTGTGTTTCGCCGGATCGATTGTCCACAGTTCCTTGATGCCGAGGCCGTAGACTTGTGGATCAGCGTCGCGGCCGAGCTTGAATTTGTCCATCAGCTGGCGGCCCAGATTGCCGCGCGCGCCTTCGCAAAAGAGCGTGTATTTGGCGTGCAATTCCATGCCGAGCTGGAAGTTGCCTGTCGGTTCGCCGTTCTTGCCCACGCCCATGTTGCCCGTTGCCACGCCTCGAACCGCGCCGTCTTCGGTGTAGAGCACTTCGGCCGCGGGAAAGCCCGGGAAGATCTCGACGCCGAGCGCTTCCGCTTGTTGGCCTAACCAGCGGGTAACGTTAGCAAGCGAAATGACGTAATTACCGTGGTTCTTGAAGTTATCGGGCAGGAGCCAGTTGGGTACTTGCTTTGCACTGTCCTTCGATAAAAACAAAAACCTGTCTTCGGTCACTTCCACGTCGAGCGGCGCGCCTTGCGTCTTCCAGTCGGGCAACAATTCGCTCAGCGCGCGCGGGTCCATCACGGCGCCGGAGAGGATGTGGGCACCAATCTCGGAGCCTTTCTCCAGCACGCATACGCCTAGCTCGACGCCTTTTTCCTGCGCAAGCTGTTTCAGCCGGATGGCCGCAGAAAGTCCCGCAGGGCCGCCGCCCACGATCACGACGTCGTACTCCATGGACTCACGTGGACCGTACTGCTCGATGAGACTTGCCGGGGTCATCCAATGCTCCTGTCTAACGTTAGAATGCTTTTTTGGGGATCGCGTATTGTCAGGGAACGGTAGGTATGGTGCAACTAACGTTCCGGAGATTAGTACGATCGTATTAATTCACGATAGCATATCGGCTGACTGAATCCTGGAGCAGAGTCGACGCAGATCCCGGGCGATTGGGTGCGTCGGGCAAGCAGGACAGACCAGTCCCGGGCAACTCAACCGCTTTCAACCAAGGAATAACAATGGGCCGTTCGATCAATCTGGAAGGCAAATGCGCACTGGTCACAGGCGCTTCCAGCGGACTGGGCAAGCGCTTTGCACAAGTGTTGTCGCAGGCGGGCGCACGCGTCGTGCTGGCGAGCCGGCGCACTGAGCGCCTCAAGGAACTGCGGGCGGAAATCGAGGCGTCGGGCGGCGCGGCGCACGTCGTATCGCTCGATGTCACCGACTACCAGAGCATCAAGTCTGCCGTCGCGCACGCGGAGACGGAGGCGGGCACTATCGATATTCTGGTGAACAACTCGGGCGTTTCGACGCAGCAGAAATTGACGGACGTGACGCCGTCGGATTTCGATTTCGTGTTCGATACCAACACGCGCGGCGCATTTTTCGTTGCCCAGGAAGTGGCCAAACGGATGATCATGCGAGGCAACGGCACCGCCAAGCCGGGCTACCGGATCATCAATATTGCTTCCATGGCGGGATTGAAGACGTTGCCGCAGATCGGCGTCTATTCAATGAGCAAGGCGGCCGTCGTACATATGACGAAAGCGATGGCGCAGGAATGGGGCCGTCATGGCATCAACGTGAACGCAATCTGCCCGGGTTATATCGATACCGAGTTGAACCATCATCACTGGAAGAGCGAAGCGGGACAAAAACTGCTGTCCATCCTGCCGCGCCGCCGTGTGGGCACGCCCGAAGATCTGGACGGCCTGCTGCTGCTGCTCGCGGCCGACGAATCCCAGTTCATTAATGGCTCGGTGATCGCCGCCGACGACGGGTTCGGCTTATGAGCCAGGTTTTCGAGCAGGCGTCGGACGCGGCGCAAGGCGGTTTTCATCGTGTGATCGACTTGTCCATGCCTATCCGTTGGGGCGACATGGACGCATTTGGCCACGTCAACAACACCGTCTATTTCCGCTTCATGGAAGAAGTGCGGATCACGTGGTTTCGCCAGTTGGACATTGCCGGAGCCAATGCCAAAGGGCAGGGGCCGGTGGTTGTAAATGCATCGATGGAATTCCTCCGGCAACTCCACTATCCCGGCGATGTAATCGGCAGCATGTTCGTGGGCGCGCCCGGGCGCAGCAGTTTCGATACGCGCTTCGAGCTGTATCGCGCCGATGACCCCGCCAGACTCTACGCCCGCGGCACGGCGAAATGCGTGTGGGTCGATTACGCGGCGGCGAAGTCGGTGCCCATCCCGGAACTTTTGCGCCACGCGATAGAAACGGCGGCGCCGCAAAAGTAATCAGTCGCCCAATAGCCGTTGCAGCAATTCGGTCGCGTTGCCTGTATCGTATTTACGCATGAGTTTCGAGCGATAGACGTCCACGGTCCGCGGGCTGATGTCCAGCGCGCGGCCGATCTGCTTGCTGGTTTTGCCAGTCACGAGTTGCGCGGCGATCTCTCGCTCGCGCGGTGTCAGTTCTATTGCGACCCGCCGCGTCGCGCTCAGGTCTTCGAACGTCCAGACGCCTGCGGCGTGGGGCGCGCTCAGATCGAGCGAGCGTCCAGTCACATGACACCAGAACAATTCCCCGTTTGCGCGTTTCATGATCCGGTCGTCCGCGTAGCTGCCCTGGCGTTGCATCAATGCGGAAATGCGCGCGCCGATCCGCTCGAACTCCACGGGCGATGGATACAAAACCTGAAAAGAACGTCCAATCAACGCGTCCGGTTTCACGCCGAAAATTGCACAAAGCTGCGCGTTGCAGTCTTCGATAATCCGTTCCCGTGACAACACCAGCCCGACTGGCGCAAGATGAAACGCAGTTTGGTAATCCAGTTGAGGCATTTTGGCTCGGACGACGGGCGTTTGACGTTTGCATCGCCGCGCACTACGGCGATTACTTATGTATTTTTGCGTATTGTGCCGGATCAGTGCGCCGTCGTACTCTTTCGGCAGGTCAGAAAGTTGCGATCGCTGGGTAATTAATAGCGCGCGGCTCGAATAATCAGATTTCATCCAGATCAGGAAGGGACAAATGAACAAGGTCTATCCCGGCGCGAAAGAGGCGCTCGAAGACATCGTCAAGGACGGACAGACGTTCGCCGTCGGCGGTTTCGGACTGTGCGGCATTCCCGAAGCGCTGATCGCGGCATTGCGCGACACGGGCGTCCAAGGAATCACGTGCATCAGCAATAACGCAGGTGTCGATGGTTTCGGACTCGGTCTTCTGCTCGAAACCCGTCAGGTCAAGAAAATGATTTCGTCGTACGTGGGCGAAAACAAGGAATTCGAACGCCAATATCTGGCCGGCGAACTCGAACTCGAATTTACGCCGCAAGGCACGCTGGCCGAAAAGCTGCGCGCGGGCGGTTCCGGCATTCCGGCGTTTTTCACGAACACGGGCTACGGCACGGTCATCGCGGAAGGCAAGGAAACGCGCAAGTTCGGCGATAACTTCTACGTGCTCGAACCGTCGCTGACGGCAGACGTGGCGCTGGTCAAAGCATGGAAAGCCGATAAATCCGGCAACCTGATTTATCGTCGCACCGCCCGCAACTTCAACCCGATGTGCGCCATGGCCGGCAAGATTACCGTTGCCGAAGTGGAAGAAATCGTGGAAGTCGGCGAACTCGATCCCGACGCAATCCACACGCCGGGCATTTTCGTGCAGCGTATCGTGCTGAACGCGCATCCGGAAAAACGCATCGAACAACGCGTCGTGCGCGCAAAAGGAGACTGATCATGGCATGGGACCGGAACCAGATGGCCGCGCGGGCGGGCAAGGAATTGCAGGACGGGTTTTACGTGAATCTCGGGATTGGGCTGCCTACGCTGGTCGCGAACCACGTGCCGGCGGGCATGGAAGTGTGGCTGCAATCGGAGAATGGTTTGCTTGGAATCGGGCCTTCGCCGACAGAAGAAGAGGTCGACGCCGATCTCATCAATGCCGGCAAGCAAACGGTGACTACGTTGCCGGGATCGTCGATATTTTCATCGGCGGATTCGTTTGCCATGATCCGCGGCGGCCATGTGAACCTGGCAATTCTCGGCGCCATGCAGATCAGCAAGAACGGCGACCTGGCCAACTGGATGATTCCCGGCAAGATGATCAAGGGCATGGGCGGCGCCATGGATCTGGTCGCGGGCGTGAAGCGCGTGATCGTGCTGATGGAACATGTTGCAAAGGGCGATCAACACAAGATCCTGGATGAGTGCACGCTGCCATTGACGGGCAAGGGCGTGGTCGACCGGATCATTACGGATCTCGGGGTAATCGATGTAACGGATGCCGGCCTCAAGCTTGTGGAGCTTGCTCCGGGCGTCAGTGTGGAAGAGATTCAGCAGAAAACAGGCGCGCCGCTCGATGTGAGTGGCATCAAGTAGGATTTTTTTTGCGCTGGCGAGGTTTGCTGGTCGAGAAGGGCTGTTCCAACCTTGCGTTGGCGCAGCCTTTTTTCATTGGATCGGATGTCGTGGCGATGCTTTTGTAACTTTCTGTCGGTCGAATGCGGCCGCACATAGACCGAATGGCTAACGTTGCGATCGGTGAAGAAGTGCGCCGTGCAAAGCGTTTACAATCATTTTCGATTGATCTATTCGTTATGCAGCAGCGCCACCGCGCGCCGAGGAAAACCTTATGTCCGCGACTATCGTCGAAGCTGCGCCTCCGCCCGTCTCTGCTCCGCGTCAACGTCACGTGCAATGCATCAGCCCGTCCGGATTGCATCGCATGGCGTACACGGAATGGGGCGATCCGGCCAACCCGCGTGTACTCGTATGCGTGCACGGGCTGACGCGATCAGGCCGTGATTTCGACGAGATAGCGAAAGCGTTCTCGCGCGAATATCGCGTGGTGTGTCCGGACGTGGCGGGGCGAGGGCTTTCCGACTGGCTCGCCGATCCGAAACACTACGGCGTGCCGCAATACGTTTCGGACATGGTTTCGCTGGTTGCGCGCCTGAACGTTGAAACGGTGGACTGGTTTGGTACGTCAATGGGCGGTTTGATCGGGCTCGGACTCGCTGGTCTGCCGAATACGCCCATTCGCAAGATGTTATTAAACGATGTCGGGCCGCATATAGAGCCGGTAGCGCTCGAGCGGATCGGCAGCTATTTGGGACGGGACGAGACTTTCGCCACGCTTCAGGATGGCATCGACAACGCCGCGCAACTCGCGTCTTCTTTTGGGCCGCTGAGCGCTGAAGAATGGCGCGCGATCAACACGCCGCTGATGCATGAGCGCGATGGACGCTGGGCGTACCGATACGATCCGAAGATCGCCGTGCCCTTTGCCGCAGCAGATTCAAATGCGGCATCGCTCGGCGAGGCGATCCTTTGGCATTCGCTCGCGGCAATCAAACATCCGGTTCTGGTCGTGCGCGGTGAGAAATCGGATCTGTTGTCGCGAGAGACCGTCGAAAAGATGGTCGCCACCGGGCAGGCCGTGACCAGTGCTGAGGTCAAGGGCGTAGGCCATGCGCCCGCGTTTCTCGCGGCCGACCAGATAGATCTCGCCTACCGCTTCTTCCTCAACGCGGAAACACCCGAGGCATAATATTGGGCTTCGCACGGTATTTTTGACAATTCACTTATCAGAGGCATTCATGGCAGTCATCCGTCTCCATGTCGGCGCGCGTCTTTCCGAAACCGCGATTCACAACGGCACCATCTATCTCGCGGGTCAGATTGCCGAAGACACCGACCAGGACATCACGGGCCAGACCCGCGAAGTGCTCGGCCATATCGACCGTCTGCTGGCGGAAGCTGGCAGCGACAAGACGCAACTGCTCTCGGTGCAAATCTACATCTCCGACATGGCGAATTTCGCGGCCATGAATGCGGCGTGGGACATGTGGGTGCCTGAGGGAAATGCGCCTCCGCGCGCCACCGTCGAGGCGAAGCTTGCCAACCCGGCATGCCTTGTAGAAGTCGTTGCCATCGCAGCCATGCTCGATAAGCCGCAGGGCTGAGAGTCGAACATTCCACCGCATTGATACTCGCATGCCTAATACCGCAGTCGCCGCAGCAATGAACCCCGAGCCGTCATTCGACGACGCGCTTGCGTTCGTGCGCGAGCACGCCGGCGACGCGCGGCTTACCAGCGGAGAATTGCTGGCCGAGCACTCGGCCGGCACCGCGCGAATCATGCAGACGTTGAACGTGGATCCTGCGGCGGTCGCGGCGGCGGCGCTGTTTGCGATCGCGCCGCATATCGACAATCCGGAACGCGTCATTACGGAGCGTTTCGGCGAAGAAGTACAAAGCCTTGTCGCCGATGTCCGCAAGCTATGGCGTCTTGGCTCGGTCAGTTCGCGGGCCACTCAGGCAAAGCTGCCTGAAACGGGTCGCGATGCGCAGGCTGCGCGTCGTGCGCAGGTCGAGGCGTTGCGCAAGATGTTGCTTGCGTTCGCACAAGACATTCGCGTGGTGCTGATCCGTCTGGCTTCGCGACTTCAGACGTTGCGCTATTACGCGGCGAACAAGCTCGATCCGTCGCCCGACGTCCCGCGCGAGACCCTCGAGATCTATGCGCCGCTCGCAAACCGGCTCGGCATCTGGCAACTGAAATGGGAACTCGAAGACCTCGCATTTCGTTTCGAGGAACCGCCTACGTATAAACGCATCGCCAAGTTGCTCGACGAAAAACGCGTCGAGCGCGAAGCGTATGTGACTGATGCCATCGCACGTTTGCAGACCGAACTGGCTACGGCGCATATCCGCGCTGAAGTCAGTGGGCGCCCGAAGCACATCTACAGCATCTGGAAGAAGATGCGCGGCAAGGAGCTGGACTTTTCCGAGCTGAACGACGTGCGCGCGTTCCGCGTGATTGTCGACGACATCAAGGATTGCTACACGGTGCTGGGGATCGTCCATAACCTGTGGCAGCCGGTGCCAAGAGAATTTGACGACTACATATCGCGGCCGAAGCCCAATGGCTACAGGTCGCTGCACACGGTGGTGGTCGGTGACGACGGCCGCGCATTCGAAGTCCAGATCCGCACAATGGAGATGCACAGCTTCGCCGAGTACGGCGTGGCGGCGCACTGGCGCTATAAGGAAGCCGGTACCCGGGCGTATGGCGGCCAGGTGACGGCTGCTGAAAAATACGACGAGAAAATTGCGTGGTTGCGGCAACTGCTCGCGTGGAAAGAAGACGTGTCCGAAGGCGAGCAACCAGGCGCGCAGCCTTGGCAGCATCTGCGTGAAGCGACGCTCGACGACGACCACATCTACGTGCTCACGCCGCAGGCCCGCGTGATCGCGATGCCACACGGTTCTACTCCGGTGGACTTCGCGTATCACCTGCATAGCGAACTGGGACATCGTTGCCGCGGTGCCCGTGTCGACGGCGCAATGGTGCCGCTCAACACGCCGTTACAGAACGGCCAGACGGTCGAGATCGTTGCGGTTAAGGAGGGCGGTCCATCGCGCGACTGGCTCAACCCTTTGCTCGGCTATCTGAACAGTCCGCGCGCACGGCAAAAGGTCCGCGCATGGTTCAACTCCGTCGATTCCGAAGAGAACGTAACGAACGGCCGCGCGCTGGTTGAAAAGACGTTGCAGCGTGAGGGAAAGACGTCCGTCAACCTGGACCAATTAGCATCGAAACTCGGTTTCAAGACGCCGGAAGATCTGTATGCGGTCGTAGGGAAGGAAGAGTTCAGCCTGCGCAATATCGAGCAGGCGCTGCACGACACGCCGCCGCCCGAGCCCGAGCCCGAAGCGCCCGCTCAGTTCGAAAAGCGCAGCAGCGGGCAAAGCGTAGCGCAGGGTGCGTCGACCGGCGTGCTGGTCGTCGGAGTCGACGCGTTGCTTACGCAACTCGCGCGTTGTTGCAGGCCGGCGCCGCCCGATCGTATCTCCGGGTTCGTGACGCGCGGCAAGGGTATGTCGATTCATCGCAGTGATTGCGCAACGTTCCAGCGTATGGCCGAACACTCGCCGGAACGTGTGCTCGAAACTGCCTGGTCTGCCGATGTCATGAACGGGCGAGGTTCGTCGGTGTATCCGGTGGACCTGGCTGTTGAATCGAATGATCGGCAAGGACTATTGCGCGACATTTCGGAAGTCTTCGCACGCGAAAAGATGAATGTCACTGGCGTAAAAACGCAGAGTCGGCGCAACGTCGCTTACATGCAGTTCACGGTAGAGGTGTCGAGTGCTGCGCAGATCCAGCGTGCGTGCTCGTTGCTGAGCGAAGTACAGGGCGTGGTTCGTGCATCGCGGCGTGGATAACGAAAAGCCTGATGCGCGTTTGCTCGGGCTTAACCATTTGAATTTGAAGCGCATTGTTCGAGCTTGTTAATCGTATCCACGAATATCTTCAGTGTCATTGCATCAAAGCACTTGCCAGGATTCAAAACGCACCATATAATTTCGCTTCTTCAGGCTCGTAGCTCAGCTGGTTAGAGCACCACCTTGACATGGTGGGGGTCGTTGGTTCGAGTCCAATCGAGCCTACCAACGAAAGTGAAAGTCCGGCTCGCCGGATTTTCAAAACTGCAGCAAGCGTTTTGGCGCGAAAGGCAAATGAACAAGATGGCACCGCGAACGTTGACCGATACAACTTCGGAGCGACGCTAGTCGAGGACCACTTTCGCCTTTGCAGTTGTAGGAAAAGTGAATGCGGCCCCTCGAATGTGGGGCCGCATTTTTTTTGTCTTCGCGCGTTTGTTTCGCGTCTTGCAAGGCATTGTTGAATGAACTTGGACGCCGGTTTCGGCATCTTGGAGAACGAAATGGTTTCGATACGTTTGCCCGACGGCTCAGTTCGCCAGTACGACCACCCGGTGACGGTTGCGGAAGTTGCCGCATCGATTGGCGCTGGGCTTGCCAAGGCCGCACTGGGCGGCAAGCTCGACGGCGAATTGGTCGATACGTCCACGCTGATCGAGCGCGACGCAGCGCTTTCGATCGTCACGGACAAGGACGCCGACGGTCTCGACATCATTCGTCACTCCACCGCGCACTTGCTGGCTTACGCGGTCAAGGATCTGTACCCGGAAGCGCAAGTCACTATCGGTCCTGTGATCGAGAACGGCTTTTACTACGACTTCGCGTACAGCCGTCCGTTCACGCCGGAAGATCTGGAAAAGATCGAAAAGCGCATGGCCGAGATCGCGAAGAAGGACGAGCCGGTTTCGCGCCGCGTCGTCACGCGCGGTGAAGCGGTGGACTACTTCAAGAGCATCGGTGAGAAATACAAGGCGGAGATCATCGAATCGATTCCGTCCACCGACGACATCAAGCTCTACTCGCACGGCGGGTTCACCGACTTGTGCCGAGGCCCGCACGTGCCGTCCACCGGCAAGCTGAAAGTCTTCAAGCTGATGAAGGTCGCGGGCGCGTACTGGCGCGGCGATTCGAAGAACGAGCAGTTGCAGCGTATCTACGGCACGGCCTGGACCAAGAAGGAAGACCAGGAAGCGTACCTGCACATGCTGGAAGAGGCCGAGAAGCGCGATCACCGCAAGCTCGCAAAGCAGCTCGACCTGTTTCATCTGCAGGAAGAGGCGCCGGGCATGGTGTTCTGGCATCCGAAAGGCTGGGCAATCTGGCAACAGGTCGAGCAATACATTCGCCGTCGGCTGAGCGAAGTTGGTTATCTCGAAATCAAGACGCCGATGATCATGGATCGCTCGCTCTGGGAGGCGTCCGGTCACTGGCGGAACTATCGTGAAAACATGTTCACGACGGAGTCGGAAAAGCGCGATTACGCCATCAAGCCAATGAACTGTCCCGGCCACGTGCAGGTGTTCAATCATGGTTTGCGGTCGTATCGAGACCTACCGCTGCGCTACGCGGAATTTGGCTCGTGTCACCGGAATGAGGCGTCCGGCGCGTTGCACGGCCTTATGCGCGTGCGTGGATTCGTTCAGGACGACGCGCACATTTTCTGCACGGAAGACCAGTTCATCGAAGAATCGATCGCGTTCAACACGCTTGCAATGAGCATCTATAAGGACTTTGGGTTCGATCACATCGACATCAAGCTGTCGCTGCGCCCCGATGCCCGTGCCGGTACCGACGAAACCTGGGATCGCGCCGAGCAGGGTTTGCGCGACGCGCTGACGGCTTGCGGTCTGACCTGGGAAGAGTTGCCGGGCGAAGGCGCGTTCTACGGTCCAAAGATCGAGTACCACATCAAGGATGCACTTGGCCGCTCCTGGCAATGCGGTACGCTGCAGCTCGACATGGTTCTGCCGGAACGGCTGGGCGCGGAATACGTGGCCGAAGACAATAGCCGCAAGCGTCCTGTGATGCTGCATCGTGCAATCGTCGGGTCCATGGAGCGTTTCCTGGGCATTCTGATCGAGCACTATGCTGGTGCAATGCCCTCGTGGCTGGCGCCGGTGCAGGCTGTCGTCCTGAATATCGCGGAAAGTCAGGCCGAATATGCGCAGGAACTGACCCAATCGTTGCAAAAACAAGGGCTTAGAGTTGAGAGCGATTTGCGCAACGAGAAGATTAGTTATAAAATACGAGAGCACACGTTGCAAAAGGTCCCTTATTTGCTGGTTGTCGGGGACAAGGAACGTGAGGCACAAACCGTAGCCGTGCGTGCTCGTGGCGGTATCGATGCTGGCGTGATGCCGGTCGATGCATTCCTTGAGCGTCTGCAGCAGGACGTGCAGGCGTACAAGTAAGCCCACCCGCAGCGCGGCTAGTTTTTTGAACATTTAGAGGAAACGTAACATCGCTACTGATAAGTCTGCACATCGCATCAACGGGGAAATCACGGCACCTGAGTTGCGCCTGGTCGGAGTGGACAATGAGCCGCTGGGAATCGTGAAGCTCGCCGATGCTTTCCGCATGTCGGAACAACAAGACGTGGATCTCGTCGAAATCGCGCCTCAGGCCGTTCCGCCTGTTGCACGCTTGATGGACTACGGCAAGTTCAAGTATTCGGAAGCCAAGAAGCAGCACGAGGCGAAACTCAAGCAGAAGATCGTTCAGGTCAAGGAAGTCAAATTCCGTCCTGGCACCGACGACGGTGACTACAACGTGAAACTGCGCAACCTCACGCGCTTCCTCGAAGACGGCGACAAGACGAAAATCACGTTGCGTTTCCGCGGCCGCGAAATGGCCCACCAGGAAATTGGCATGCGCGTGCTCGAGCGGCTGAAGGCCGACCTCGAAGAGCACGGTCAGGTCGAGCAAATGCCGAAAATGGAAGGGCGCCAGATGATCATGGTCATGGCCCCGAAGAAAAAGAAGTAAATCGATGGATCGCGCGGCCGGAACGTCATGGTCTGCGCGGCATCGATTGAGCAGGTTTCAGGGTGTTGCCTGATAATGGCGGCGCTCATGAAAAAGCGGTGATTTTTATAGATTGTTAAAAATTGCCGCTCATAAGTGGTATGTGGGTTTCGAAGGGCGGGTCAGGATCGTTTGGATCGACCGCACACCCATATCCATCTAATAAACTGGAGTAGTTCATGCCGAAGATGAAGACCAAGAAGAGTGCTGCAAAGCGCTTCGTGGTGCGTCCGGGCGGTACCATCAAGCGTGGTCAAGCCTTCAAGCGTCACATTCTTACCAAGAAGACCACCAAGGTAAAACGCCATTTGCGCGGTTCCACGGAAGTTCATGCATCTGACATGAATTCGGTGCGCGCAATGTTGCCGTTCGCTTAACCCTTAACTGACACTCACAGGAGCGCACTATGCCTAGAGTCAAACGTGGGGTTACCGCACGGGCCCGTCACAAGAAGATCATCAAGCTGGCCAAGGGTTACCGCGGCCGTCGCAATAACGTCTATCGCATCGCCAAGCAAGCGGTCATGCGCGCAGGGCAATATGCCTATCGCGATCGCCGCAACAAGAAGCGTGTGTTCCGTGCTTTGTGGATCACGCGTATCAACGCGGCGGTGCGTCAGCACGACATGACGTACAGCGTGTTCATCAACGGCCTGAAAAAGGCTTCGATCGAACTCGACCGCAAGGTGCTGGCCGACATGGCTGTGTTCGACAAGGCTGCTTTTGCTGCGATCGTCAAGCAGGTAAAAGCCGCCGTTGCAGCCTGATCAAGCTTGTTAGCGAGATTGGTACTGCGTGGTTCGTTGTAGCGTTATCCGTTGGCGGTTGTACGGTAACGCAACAACTCAAAACGGGGCTCGACATGAGCCCCGTTTTTGTTGGTGAAGCCGGGTTGAAGCTGGCCCGGGAACGATCAGAAGGACTTTGACGCTGAAATGATGGGATCAATGGATCTGGACCAGATTGTCGCCGACGCGCGAAATGCCTTCGAACAGGCTGCAGACGCGGCCACACTCGAAAACGAAAAAGCCCGCTTTCTTGGCAAGTCCGGGGCGCTTACCGATCTGCTGAAGGGTTTGGGCAAGCTCGATCCCGATACCCGCAAGACCGAAGGTGCGCGTATCAACGCGGTCAAGCAGCAAGTGGAAGCAGCGCTGAACGCGCGCCGTCAGGCGCTGGCGGATGTGCTGCTGAACCAGCGGCTGGCATCGGAATCAATCGATGTCACCTTGCCCGGCCGCGGTCCCGGCGCCGGCAGCCTGCATCCGGTCATGCGCACGTGGGAACGCGTCGAACAAATTTTCAGCACGATTGGTTTCGATGTGGCCGATGGCCCGGAAATCGAAACGGATTGGTACAACTTCACTGCGCTGAACAGCCCGGAAAATCATCCCGCGCGTTCCATGCAGGATACGTTTTATATCGACGGGAAAGATGCGGATGGGCGGCAACTCCTGCTGCGCACGCATACGAGCCCGATGCAGGTGCGTTACGCGCGTATGAACAAGCCGCCGATCAAGGTGATCGTGCCGGGCCGGACGTACCGTGTGGACAGCGACGCCACGCATTCGCCCATGTTCAACCAGGTCGAAGGACTGTGGATTGAAGAGAACATCAGCTTTGCCGACCTGAAGGGCGTGTACTCGGATTTCCTCAAGAAATTCTTTGAGCGCGATGACATTCTCGTGCGCTTCCGGCCATCGTATTTCCCGTTCACCGAGCCGTCCGCTGAAATCGACATGATGTTCGAGCACGGCAAGAATGCCGGAAAATGGCTTGAAATCTCGGGCTCGGGCCAAGTGCATCCGAACGTGATCCGCAACATGGGACTCGACCCGGAGCGGTATATCGGCTTTGCGTTTGGCAGCGGTCTCGAACGCCTGACCATGCTGCGTTATGGCGTGCAGGACCTGCGCCTTTTCTTCGAAAACGATCTGCGTTTCCTCGAGCAGTTTGCCTGAGACATTTATCTCCGAGCACGTTGCCAAAGGCCGTCGTCCAGACGCAGACACACCCTATTTCGAACTAGACACACATGCAATTCCCGGAATCCTGGCTTAGAACTTTCGTCGATCCGAAGCTTTCGACCGATGAACTCTCACACGCGCTGACCATGGCGGGTCTCGAAGTGGAGGGGCTCGCGCCGGTTGCGCCGCCGACCACGAAGATTGTCGTCGGGCACGTGCTGGAAGTGGCGAAGCACCCCAACGCCGACAAGCTCAACGTGTGTCAGGTCGATGCCGGTACGGGCGAGACGCTGACCATTGTGTGCGGCGCGCCGAATGTGGCGCCGGGCATCAAGGTTCCGGTCGCGCTGGTCGGCGCGGAATTGCCGCCCGCCGAAGCCGGCGGCGCGCCGTTCGCGATCAAGCTGTCGAAGCTGCGCGGCGTGGAAAGCCAGGGCATGTTGTGTTCGGCGCGCGAGCTGAAGCTGTCGGAAGACCATAGCGGCCTGATGATCCTGCCCGCAGAAACGGCGATCGGCGAGGACATCCGCAAGACGCTGAATCTCGATGACACCGTGTTCGAAATCAAGCTGACGCCGAACAAGGCGGATTGTCTGTCGGTGTTTGGCGTCGCCCGCGAAACGGCTGCAATCACCGGCGCAGCGTTGCATCCGCTGGATATCCAGCCGGTGACGGTGACTATCGATGAAATCTTGCCGGTCAAAGTGTCGGCGCCGGATTTGTGCGGACGTTTCTCCGGCCGCGTGATTCGCGGCGTGAATGCTCACGCAAAGACGCCAGCATGGATGGTCGAGCGCCTCGAACGCTCGGGTCAGCGCAGCATTTCAGCGCTCGTCGATATCTCGAATTATGTGATGCTGGAACTCGGCCGTCCGTCGCACGTGTTCGACCTGGACAAGATCCAAGGCGGCATTGAAGTGCGTTGGGGCAGACAAGGCGAGACGCTCAAGCTGCTCAACGGCAACACGGTCGAACTCGATGAAACCGTCGGCGTCATCTCGGACGACCAGCATGTCGAAAGCCTTGCCGGGATCATGGGCGGCGACAGCACGGCCGTTTCTCTGGACACAACAAACATTTATCTGGAAGCCGCATTCTGGTGGCCGGACAGCATCCGCGGCCGCGCGCGCAAATACAATTTCTCGACCGATGCAGCGCATCGGTTCGAACGTGGCGTTGATTACTCGACGACCGTTGAACACATCGAGCGCATTACCCGGCTGATTCTCGATGTTTGCGGCGGCAATGCCGGTCCGGTCGATGACCAGACGCTCAACGTTCCAAAGCGCGAACCGGTGAGCATGCGTGTTTCGCGCGCGAACCGGATTATCGGCGTGACGATCGGCGCGGAAGAAATCGCACAGATTTTCACGCGGCTCGGCCTGAAGTTTACGCACGACGGCGACGTTTTCGCCGTGACGCCGCCGCCGTATCGATTCGATATCGAAATTGAAGAAGATCTGGTTGAAGAGGTTGCGCGCATTTACGGGTTCGAAAAGATTCCGGCGCGACCGCCTGTCGCAATCAGCGAAATGCGGCCGACCAACGAAACCAAACGTTCCGTTCATGTGCTGCGACACGCGGTCGCCGCGCGAGATTATGTAGAGACGGTGAACTTCAGTTTTGTCGATGCTGAATGGGAAGCGGATTTCGCCGGCAATTCGAATCCGGTGAAATTGCTGAATCCGATCGCAAGCCAGCTTTCGGTAATGCGTACGACGCTTTTCGGCAGCTTGATCAATGTGTTGCGCTACAACCTGAACCGTCGCGCCGACCGGATTCGCGTATTCGAAGCCGGTCGCGTGTTCCTGCACGATCCGTCGATCAAGGCGGGCGAACTGGCGGTTGAAGGTTTTGCCCAGCCGAAGATGATTGGCGGCCTGGCTTATGGCCCGGCGCTCGAGGAACAGTGGGGCGCGCCATCGCGGGCGGTCGATTTCTTCGACGTGAAAGGCGATGTGGAAGCGCTATTCGCGCCCGTGGTTCCGCGGTTTGTGAAAGCGGAGCATCCTGCATTGCACCCGGGACGCAGCGCCCGGATCGAGATCGACGGTCGCGCGGTAGGCTGGATCGGCGACCTGCATCCGCGCTGGATGCAAAAGTACGACTTGCCGCATGCGCCGGTTTTGTTCGAAATCGAAGCCGAAGCCTTGATGCAACGCGCGTTGCCTGTACCCGCCGACGTGACGAAATTCCCGCCTGTCCGACGCGATATTGCGGTTGTCGTGGATCAGAAAGTAGAGGTCCAGGCGCTCCTTGACGAGCTCGAAAGCGCTCGCTCGGAGCCTGCCTGCAAGTACATCACGAAGCTTGCTTTATTTGACGAATTCCGTCCAAAATCAAGCACTTCCGGTGGGTTGGGTGAGCACGAGAAAAGCCTTGCCTTCCGTGTAACGTTGCAAGATACTGGCGGGACGCTTCAGGACGAAACGGTCGATACGGCCATCAAAACACTGGTGGAACGCTTGACTCGAGTACATGGCGCGCGATTGCGCGGATAGCCAGCAGCTGGCGCCCTCCGTCTTCATCGTCACGCCATTTTTTCGATATGAACCAAATGAACTCGAGTGATTTCGAAGCCCTTCTTTCGGCGCAACGCAGCGCCATGATCCGAGATGTCTCCACTTCGAACAGTGCAGCAACGGCAGAAACGCCTACGCTCACCAAAGCCGAATTGGCGGAGATGCTATTCGACCACGTCGGGTTGAATAAGCGCGAAGCCAAAGACATGGTGGAAGCATTTTTTGAGGTCATTCGCGACGCCCTTGAAAGCGGCGACAGTGTCAAGCTATCTGGTTTTGGCAACTTCCAATTGCGCGACAAACCGCAACGTCCCGGCCGTAATCCAAAAACGGGAGAAGCCATTCCCATTGCGGCGCGCCGTGTCGTCACGTTTCATGCGAGTCAGAAGTTGAAAGCACTGGTGGAAGCCGGTGCTGAAAACAGTTTCGGCCGCTGAAGTGACGGGCATACGTTGTGTATCGCCCAAGCGCTTATTAGCGATATCCATCAGATTCGCGACATTCACCAAGACGGTTGATTGACGATGGAAAAAGTCGTCCTGCCTCCAATCCCTGCAAAACGCTACTTCACAATTGGCGAAGTGAGCGAGCTGTGCGGCGTCAAGCCGCATGTGCTTCGTTACTGGGAACAGGAATTCACGCAGTTGAGGCCCGTAAAGCGGCGCGGTAATCGTCGTTATTATCAGCATCATGAAGTGCTGCTGATCCGCCGCATTCGAGAATTGCTTTACGAGCAGGGTTTTACCATCAATGGCGCGCGTAACCGTCTCGATTCACACGGCCGTCCGAATGGAAGTGCGGCCGATCTGGATGACGCGGGAGAAACGGCCGGTGTGCCTGAAGCAAATGTCGCGGTCGATGTCGAGCAATTGCGCACGGAATTATTGAAGGTGATCGATTTACTGGGCGGTTAAGCGACAGGCTTATATCCGACTCGCTACTGAAAAGAGTCGCTGATTATTCAGCGACTCTTTTTTATATCAACAGACTGAAGATTTGGCGGCGACGTACATGCGATTTGACGCGCCAGTCATTTTCTGGCGTTATCGCGTCTTATTTCAGTCAATGGCAAATCCGATTCCGAAAGCATCGCTTTCAATACATCATTGGCAAAATCCTCGACTACCGCGTGCCACTCCAAGGTACCTACCGGAAAATCAGCAGGAGACGCCTTGCCTTGCGCCTTTCGGATTGCGCCGACACTGATACTCAATGCCCGCGCCCTCAGAAAGGTCGGATCATTCGAGTCGTCGGCAAGATTCTTTTCGTGGTTCATAGATGGGCTTTCGGCCACCGCGAGAAAAACTTTAGCGTTATTTAAAGGGACGGGTGCAAGCTCAACGCGCAAGCGCCCATCATCGTCGCCGCTTCATTCAAGAAAAGAAGTTGTGAAAACGTAGATAAACAGCGATTCAATTAGATGAAATTATGATCAGAGAATTGAACACTGCTTAAGTCAGCGGATTGCATAATCATTCGACCGTTTGCATCATTTACGGCTAAATTCTGGATAAACTTTAAGCGAATGGAATTATGCATCGGGAAAAGCTGCGGCGCTTGAATGGGCGGTAAAAGTGATCCATGTATGCACTTCCAACGTAAAGTCTCATTGCAAAAAGTACTGCAATGCGGTTGTACGGCACCCCTTCCGTATGCAACAGGTTCCGTTTTATTGATTATTCGTTCATATCGGTCGATTGACGCGCCTCTCGCTCGTCGTGTCGACAGAAGGCGCTAAGTCCACACCGTCTTCAGATGGTCCATTACATTCAACTGAGGAGCACTGCAATGTCCACGTCTACCGTCAAGCCGATCCCGGACGGGATGCATACCATCACGCCTCATCTGATTTGCAAAGGCGCCGCCGATGCCATTGCGTTCTACGGCAAAGCGTTTAATGCGGTCGAACACATGCGCTTGCCTGGACCGGGCGGCACGGTGATGCATGCAATGCTCGGTATCGGCGATTCCACATTGATGCTTGCAGAAGAGTTCGAGAATTGCGGTCACCACAGTCCACTCGCGCTGAAAGGGTCGCCGGTGACGTTGCATCTATATGTGAACGATGTCGATAGCGCCTTTGCGCAAGCCGTTGAAGCTGGCGCAAAGGTCATCATGCCGGTCGCCGACATGTTTTGGGGTGACCGCTATGGCCAGGTGGAAGACCCGTTCGGTCATCGCTGGTCGCTCGCAACGCATACGCGCGACTTAAGCCCGGAGCAAATCCGGGAAGCGGCGGCCGCGGCAATGTCGCAGTAATTTCCAAGCGTTGCGCGCTTTAGGCGTCGCGCGCAACGCTCGCCTACTGGCCGAACTTCTCTAGCCAAACGGCCGCTTCGCCCGCCGTCATTCAACAAATAACAAAAATGAATTTGGGATGAAGCACGCGCGCCGGTACGATCGCGCGTTTTGAAGCAATTTTTATAGCTTTCTTTGCAGCTTCTTTCGGCGCAGCCCATCCCATGTCCACTTCCTTCGCGGCCGAGCCCGCACTTGCATCGTCGGCGTCCGACGCCACGCGCCCCGTCATCCGCAGCGCTGCCGATGTCTCGAACCTCGTCAATCGCGGCGCCGCGGTAGGAAGCGACGCGCGCATCGTCATCGCGATTGCGCTGGGCGGCGTTTTCCTCGATGCCTACGATCTCGGTGCGCTCGCATTCGGCGTAAAAGACATCGCGCGGGAATTTTCGCTGGCGCCGGCGGCCACGGGTTTCGTCGCGTCGGCCATCACGTTCGGGGCGATCATCGGCGCGTTTCTGGGCGGTTATCTCACCGACAAGATCGGCCGATACCGCGTCTTCATGGCCGACATGTTTTTCTTCGTCGTCGCGGCGATCGCGTGCGGCCTTGCGCCGAATGCCTGGGTGCTCGGCGGCGCGCGTTTTGTGATGGGCCTGGGCGTTGGCATCGACTTGCCAGTCGCGATGGCGTTTCTTGCGGAGTTCTCCCGGCTGAACGGCCGTGGCAACAAGGCGGCGCGCATTGCGATGTGGTGTCCGACCTGGTATGCCGCCATCAGCGTGTCCTACTTTCTGGTGCTCGCCTTGTACGCCGTGTTGCCCGCCAGCCATTCGGGCTGGTTATGGCGCCTCACGCTCGGGTTCGGCGCGTTGCCGGCGTTGGTGATCATCGCGATCCGGAGCCGTTACATCAGCGAGTCACCGGTCTGGGCCGCAAACCAGGGCGATTTGCGCGGCGCTGCGCAAATCCTCAAGCGCTCGTACGGCATTGATGTAGACGTCGATGCCGCCGCGCTCCAGAGCGCACAAGCGCCGGTGCACAAGGCGACCTGGAGCAATTACGGCGCGTTGCTGCGCGGCGTTTATCTTCGCCGTACCGTCCTCGCGACCGTTATTGCCGTGGCTTCATCGTTTGCGTATAACGCCGTGGCGTTCGGTTTGCCCGTGATCATCTCGAGCTTTCTCGCGCAGTCGATGTTGACCACCATTCTCGCCTCGCTCGCGTTGAATTTGTGCTTCGCGTTCGTGGGCGGACTGATCGCGGTGCGCACCGTGCCGAAGGTCGGCGCGTGGAAGCTGACCGTGCTCGGCTACGCGTTTCAACTGGCGGCGTTGATCGGTTTGGCCGTGGTCGGACGCCCGGCTGGCGGTGCGCAAGTTGCGCTGGCGATAGGCTTTCTCGCCGTCTTCCTGCTCGGCCAAGGTTTCGGTCCCGGTTCACACAGCATGACGTTTGCGTCGCTCAGTTACCCGACTTCGCTGCGTGGTGTTGGCGTGGGTTTCAACCAGACGCTGATGCGCGCAAGTTCGACGGTGTCGTTGTTTTTGTTTCCCGTGCTGTCGGCGGCGTTGGGCACGAAGGTCTTCTGGATCATTGCGGTCGCGCCGCTGGCGGGATTGGTTGCGTTGCTTTCGATCCGGTGGGAACCGTCGGGTTATGACGTCGACGCCGAGGATTTTGTTTCGGCCAAGCAAGCTTAGTGGTGCAGTGGTGTAGTGGTGGCTTTCTTGCAGCCACCGAGTGCGATCGAAGTGAAACGCCGGTACGATTGCTCGTGGTGAGTCCAACGGCGGCTTGGTTTACGGCCGCATTATTTTATGTCCACGAGGAAAAAATGATCGTTGAAATGCGTATCTACCATTGCGCGCCTGGCCGTTTGCCTGCGTTGAACGACCGGTTCACCAATATCACGCTGGAATTCTTCAAGAAATATGGCATCGAACAGATCGGGTTTTTTACGACGATCGCCGGTCCAAGCAATCACGCCCTGACGTATTTGCTGAAGTGGGAAAGTCTGGCTGAGCGCGAAACCAAGTGGAACGCGTTTCAAGCCGATGCCGAGTGGATCGCCAAGCGCGCCGAGACGGAGGCGAAGTTGCCGATCGTCGAGCGCATCGAAAATCATTTTCTGACGCCAACGGCTTATTCCGCCTTGCGTTGATGGCTGCATTGTTTGAAAGACGCCCGGTTATCGTTCGATAGCCGGGCGTTTTTGCGTGATGTTATGCGGCACGTAGCGAGGGAGTGTTGACGTTTTTCGAGCTGCCGCGCGATCCACGACGGGCCGTCTGCGAAGGCGGCGCAATCTCCGGCAGTCGTCCGTGTTCCTGGAAGTATCCGACCAGTTCGACGGCAGCGCCATAATCTCGCTGCGCGAACCAGCCTTTCATGGCGACCAGGAAACCATCGATGGCGTCATCGCCAAAATCCTTCGCTACATCTGCAAGTGCTTCCGCCAGCGCATTGATGCGCTGCTGCGGCGACAACGTGCTGGCAATATGCGACGCGCTTCTCGACACGGTCATTGCGTGAACCGGCCAGAGCTTGCTATCGAAAGCGCTGCTGTTTGCTTTTTTACGGCCTTTGCTGACTGACATTTGTGTTTCCCCGGAATGCGGCAGTAGGGTCGCGGCAGAATTGAGCCGGCCGGTCTGGCCTTGGTTTTATAGTGGTTGAAGGTCTATACGCGGCGAGCGCGCGACCGGATGCGCGCACTGCAGCAAAATTGCGGAGCAAACGAAAAAAGGACCTAGGCGGTTAAGCCTAAGTCCTTCATCAAACTGGTCGGGGCGAGAGGATTTGAACCTCCGACCACCTGCACCCCATGCAGGTACGCTACCAGGCTGCGCTACGCCCCGAAAGAGGAAAAGTATATCAGAGAGTTTCCAAATTTTGAACTGGCGAACTCGTTTTCGAGCGGAGTTCCGAGCAATTCACTCCTTCCGGAAGCAATTTGCGTTCATTCGGTCGGAGCACCAAGCGCCTCACAAAAGGTCGCTTAATACCGCAATTCAGACTGGGTGTATTCGGACGTTTGAATCATCACTGAAGGCTCTTCGCGGCTGCGATCACGCAACCGGAACCTAAGCGCCATGACGGCCGCAACCGCGCACGGTATGGCGTAAGCGATCGCACGCTCGCCGCAAGCGGACAGCGACGATAAATCGATGTAGCGCTCCTTGTCCGTGGTAGTCGCCGACGCAAAGACGAAGGTCAGCACGAAATCCAGCGTCATCGCGAGAAGGCAGAAGCCGACAAAAATCAGCGCGCCGTTCCAGAAGGGCTCGCGTCGTGCGTTGTTGAGCACGTTGCAGATCAGGATGGCGGCGGCCAGCAATACGAAATTGAGGAGCAACGGAAACCAGGGGAAATTCATCACCAGCCCGACGTAGTTGTCTTGAGAAATGGAAGGTCGCTTCAACGAAACCAGATAGCGAATCGGCGCGATCTTCACACGGGCGGTGACACGATTTGAATACGATTTATCCTAGTTTTCGAGCCGAATTTGACGGGCCGTGTGTGTCGAAGGCGTCACCATTCGAGAGCGCCTCGGAGACAAAGTCGATGAACGTTCGCACCTTGGTCGTCATGTATTTGCGGCTTGTGTAAACGGCGTAGACGCGCGGCGCGAAGGTCGTGTAAGCGGGGAACAGATGCGTCAACGCGCCTGACGCCAGATCCTGTTCCACGATCCATTCCGGCATGTAAGCAAGACCGAGCCCGGCGCGTACGAGCTGGAGCGACATGGAGCTGTCGTTGGTCTTGAGCACGGCGTTGTTCTTGACGCTGAACACGCCATCCGGACCGCTGAACTCGACACTATCCACGCTGGTGTATGTCGGCAATATGATCTCGTGGCGTTCGCCCAGTTCGCGCGGATGCTGCGGCTGACCACGACGCTTCAGATAGCCGGGCGAACCCACCAGCACGAAAGGCACCTTGCACAGAGGCCGGACGATCATCGTAGGCGAAGGTTCGGACGTTGCGCGCAACGCCATGTCGTAACCTTCTTCTACCAGATCGACGAAGCGATTCTCGAGCCGCAGATCGATCAGCACTTCGGGATAACGCGCACGATACGCCACCAGGATATCGGCGAACTTTGCATTGGCGAACCACCCCGGCGCCGTGATCTTCAGCACGCCGCGCGGTTTGTCGGTTTGCGAACCCACAGCGGATTCTGCGGCCTGCAGTATGTCCAGCGCCTCGCGGCATTGCTCGTAATAGACGCTGCCGGCCTCGGTCAAGCTCAAGTGCCGCGTCGTCCGGTTCAAGAGGCGCACGCCGAGTTGCCGTTCGAGGTTCGCGACGTGTTTGCTGGTCATCGCGGTCGAGATGTCGAGGCGTTCGGCTGCCTTCACAAAACTGCCGGCTTCAACAACGTCGCGGAAGACGCGCAGGCTGGTCAATCCATCCATGACACTTTCCCGGCAGAAAACAAAGCGCTTAGTTTAGCGGCGTTTATCGATGGAGCGAGTTGCGTTCGGACGTTTCGGCCATTCATCGAGTTCATCGTTGAAGAGCGATGCCACCAGAGCGCGCAGCCATGTCGTCCGGGGATCGTTGTGAAACTTCCGATGCCAGTGCTGCTTCAAGTCGAAGTTGGGCAAGGGCAACGGCGGCTCGGCAAGCGTGATGGACGCGTGTTCCGCCACGTACGCATAGCCGATCGCGTGCGGCACGGTCGCGATGAGGTCAGTGCGCGAGAGGATGAACGGCAGGCTCATGAAGTGCGGCGTTTCGAGTACGGCACGGCGGCGGATGCGTTTTTTATCGAGGAAATTCTCGAGTATCTCCTGGCTTCGGCCTTCGGCACGCACCACTGCGTGGCCGCATTCGATGTATTGCCCGAGCGTCAGCGGCCCGCGTGCGCACGGATGATCGCGCCGCATCAGGCAGATGAAGCGATGCGAAAAGAGCCGCTGCTGGAAAAAGTTGGCGCCGTCGAGATCGGGAAAATATCCGACGGCCAGATCGATATCGCCGCTTTCCAGCGCGCGCTCCACCTGATCGTGCCTCAACGATACGGACCGCAAATTCGCCCGCGGCGCCACGTTCGCGAGCGTCTGCAAAAGGCGCGGCAAGAAGACGATTTCGCCCACGTCGGATAGCGCGATGGCGAAGGTATCGGTTGTCACGGCTGGATCGAAATGCTGGGTGTCGAGCAGGCCGCGCTCGATGTGATTCAGCGCTTCGCGTGCCACGGGAACGAGCGCCAGAGCGCGCGGCGTCGGGTCCATGCCACGCGATGTCCGCACGAACAACGGATCGTTGAAATACGTGCGCAGCCGTCCCAGCGCGGTGCTGACACGTGGCTGACTCACACCTAGCCGTTCGGCTGCGCGACTGACGTTGCGCGTCTCTTCGATTGCAACCAGATACGGGATCAGGTTCAGGTCGAGGTCATGTAGCGCGAGGTCGCCGGGTTTCATTGCAGCCATGATCTAGCCGCGCCTCGCGACCATTTCCGATACGCGTTGCGCTGCATCGAGCAATGGATCGAGGAACGCTTTCACCATTTGCTTCGCGTTCTTGCGCTGCGCGTTGCCGCTGATGTTCAGCGCCGCAATCACACGGCCCTGGCGGTCGCGAATGGGCGCGGACATGGAAATGAGGCCTTCTTCCAGTTCCTGGTCGACGATGGCCCAGCCTTGTTTGCGCACCACTTTGAGCGCGGCCTTGAGCGCGGTTTTATCGGTAATCGTGCGGGGCGTGCGGGCTTCGAGCGGACTGGCATTGAGGACGGCGTCGAGTGTGTCGTCATCGAGTGCGGCGAGCAGCACGCGTCCAAGCGACGTACAAAACGCCGGCAAACGGCTGCCGATGGACAAGTTGATGGTAATGATCTTGTGCGTCGGCACGCGCAGCACATACACGATTTCCGTGCCGTTCAGCACGGCCGCCGAACAGCTTTCGTGCACCTGGCCGACCAGTTCTTCCATGACCGGTTCGGCGAGATTCCAGAACGGCATGGACGTGAGATATGCGAAACCGAGATCGAGGATCTTCGCGGTGAGCGTGAATTGACGGCCATCGGCTTCAACATATCCGAGCGCCTGTAAGGTCAGCAAGATTCGTCGTGCGCCGGCGCGCGTCAAGCCAGATGCCGCCGCGACTTCGGACAGTGTTTGCGCGGGGCGCGAAGCACTGAACGAACGAATCACCGACAAACCGCGCGCGAACGACTGAACATAAGCGTCGCCGGGACGGGACGCCGGGTCCGTGTCGGGCAGGTCGCTTTCCTGAGGAAGGGTGGGCATCGTGAATCTTGTCCTTGAAACGGCTCATCGGGACAAACCCGAGGTTCATTGACAGCGCAACGAATGCGGGAATACCATAACATTTGTTCGCTAAACGAATCGATGTTCGCACAGCGAACTTCTAAATGCAAGCGATGCATATCGGTTCAGTCAAAGGAAGGACAGCATGATCAACAAGATTTTCGACTCACTCAGTCAGGCGGTGAAGGACGTTCAGGACGGCGCGACCGTGATGATCGGCGGATTCGGCACGGCGGGCATGCCGTCCGAATTGATCGATGCGCTGATCGAGCAGGGCGCGCGTGAACTCACCATCGTGAACAACAATGCGGGCAACGGCGAAACCGGGCTGGCTGCGCTGCTTAAAGCCAAACGCGTGCGCAAGATCATCTGTTCGTTTCCGCGGCAAAGCGATTCGCAGGTGTTCGACGGTTTGTATCGGGCGGGAGAAATCGAGCTCGAACTCGTGCCGCAAGGCAATCTCGCCGAACGCATTCGCGCGGCGGGCGCGGGTATCGGCGGATTTTTCACGCCGACCGCTTACGGCACGAAGCTGGCTGAGGGCAAGGAAACGCGTCTTATCGATGGCCGGCATTACGTGCTCGAAGCACCGCTGCACGCCGATTTCGCACTGATCAAGGCGTTCAGGGGCGATCGTTGGGGCAACTTGGTGTATCGGAAAACGGCGCGCAATTTCGGGCCGATCATGGTAACGGCGGCGAAGACGGCGATCGTTCAGGTCTCGCAGGTCGTGCCGCTTGGCACGCTTGATCCGGAAGACATCGTGACACCGGGGATTTTCGTGCAGCGCGTGATCGAAGTGCCGCAGGTGGACCATGCCGCCGAGCTGGCGGCATGAACGCAGGTCATCGAAAGGAAATCGACATGAAAAAACTCACTCGCGACGAAATGGCGCAGCGCGTGGCGCGCGACATTCAGGAAGGGGCGTACGTGAATCTGGGCATCGGTGTGCCGACGCTCGTCGCCAATCACCTCGCGGCCGATCGCGAAATTTTTCTGCACAGCGAAAACGGTTTGCTCGGGATGGGACCGGCGCCCGAAAAAGGCGCCGAAGACGACGAGCTGATCAACGCCGGCAAGCAGCATGTCACGTTGCTCACCGGCGGCGCGTTTTTCCATCACGCCGATTCGTTCGCGATGATGCGCGGCGGCCATCTGGATATCTGCGTGCTTGGCGCGTTCCAGGTATCGGCAAAGGGCGACCTTGCCAACTGGCACACGGGCGCGCCCGACGCAATTCCGGCAGTCGGCGGCGCGATGGATCTGGCAATCGGCGCCAAACACGTCTACGTGATGATGGAACTGCTGACCAAACAAGGCGAGAGCAAACTGGTGGCGGAGTGTTCCTATCCAGTGACGGGCGTGGATTGCGTTGATCGCGTGTACACGGATCACGGCGTGTTCGATGTGACGCAGAGTGGATTCGTGGTGCGGGAAATTATCGATGGCTTGTCGTTCGACGAGCTCCAGAAACTGGCGCAAGTGCCCTTGACGTACGAACCGCTTGATGCAGTCTCGGTGGCTTCGACCGTCGCGGCGCAATAAAGGACAACACAGGAGATGGGCATGAAAGAAGCATTCATTTGCGACGCAATCCGCACGCCGGTTGGCCGTTACGGCGGTGCGTTGTCTTCGGTTCGTGCCGATGATCTCGGCGCCGTGCCACTGCGCGCGTTGATGGAACGCAACAAGGACGTGGACTGGAATGCGATCGACGACCTTATTTTCGGTTGCGCGAACCAGGCAGGCGAAGACAACCGGAACGTCGCGCGGATGTCGGCCTTGCTGGCCGGCTTGCCTGATTCACTGCCCGGGTCGACGATCAACCGCCTGTGCGGATCGGGCATGGATGCAATCGGTGTGGCCGCGCGCGCGATCAAATCGGGCGAAGCGGCGCTGATGCTGGCGGGCGGCGTGGAGAGCATGAGCCGCGCGCCGTTTGTTCAGGGCAAGGCGACCAGCGCTTTCTCGCGCCAGGCGGAAATCTACGATACGACCATCGGCTGGCGTTTCGTGAATCCGCTGATGAAGAAGATGTACGGCGTCGATTCCATGCCCGAAACAGCCGAAAACGTCGCGACCGACTATAAGGTGAGTCGCGAGGATCAGGATGCCTTCGCGTTGCGCAGCCAGCAAAAAGCGGCGCGCGCGCAAAAGGACGGAACGCTCGCGCAAGAGATCGTGTCGGTTTCCATCGCGCAGAAGAAGGGCGATCCGGTGCTGGTTTCGCAAGACGAGCATCCGCGTGAGACGAGTCTCGAGGCGCTCGCGAAGTTGAAGGGCGTGGTGCGGCCGGACGGCAGCGTGACGGCAGGCAATGCGTCGGGCGTGAACGACGGCGCCGCAGCGCTGCTTCTCGCCGATGAAGACAGCGCCAAGCGCTTCGGTCTCGTGCCGCGCGCCCGCGTGCTCGGCATCGCGACGGCCGGCGTGCCGCCGCGCGTGATGGGCATCGGTCCGGCGCCGGCATCGCAGAAACTGTTGAAGCGGCTGGGCATGAGCATCGATCAGTTCGATGTGATCGAGCTGAATGAGGCGTTTGCATCGCAGGGATTGGCCGTGTTGCGCATGCTCGGTATTGCCGACGAAGATCCTCGCGTCAATCCGAACGGCGGCGCGATCGCGCTCGGTCATCCGCTGGGCATGAGCGGCGCTCGACTTGTCACGACCGCGATGTATCAGCTGCACCGGACGGGCGGACGCTTCGCGCTTTGCACAATGTGTATTGGCGTGGGGCAGGGCATTGCGATTGCCATCGAGCGCGTGTGATGTCCGTGTCCGATGCGGCATTTTCCGCGACCGGGCGGCTCACCGATCTGATCTGCGGCACGCACGAGATGAACGCCGTGTGGTCGGCACGCCAGACCGTTCAGTCGATGCTCGATGTCGAAGCGGCGCTCGCCAGGGCGTCGGCCGTGCACGGCGTGATTCCGGCGAACGCGGTCGAGGCGATCGTGAGCGCGTGCAACGCTGATTTGATCGATGCAGACACGCTGATGTCGGGCGCCGCGTCGAGCGGCAATCTAGCGATTCCGTTGGTCAAGCAACTGACGGCGGCGGTCAAGTCCAAGGACGCCGATGCCGCCAAGTTCGTTCATTGGGGCGCGACGAGCCAGGACATCATCGATACCGGCACGATCCTGCAATTGCGTTCCACGTTCGATGTGCTGGAAACCGGGATCGATGAGTTATGCGTCGCGCTCGCGCTTCAGGCCGACAAATATCGTACGACGCCGATGATCGGTCGCACGTGGCTTCAGCAAGCCTTGCCTATTACGCTTGGTCTCAAATTCGCCCAATGGCTCGACGCGCTGACGCGGCATCGCGAACGTCTGGCGCAATGCCGCGCGCGCGTGCTGGTGCTGCAATTCGGCGGTGCCGCCGGGACGCTGGCAAGTCTGCGCGACAAGGCGCCTCAAGTGGCGAAAGCATTGGCCGATGATCTGAAGCTTCAACTTCCCGCGCTGCCGTGGCATACCCAGCGCGACCGGATCGCAGAGGCGGCGACGTGTTTCGGCATGCTCATTGGCACGTTGGGGAAAATTGCCCGAGATATTTCCCTGCATATGCAGACGGAAGTTGGCGAACTCGCGGAACCGGCCGCGGCGGGCAAAGGCGGTTCGTCCACGATGCCGCACAAACGTAATCCCGTCGGCTGCGCCGCTGTTCTGACCGCCGCAATGCGCGCGCCGAATCTGGTGGCCACCGTTCTTGGCGGCATGGTGCAGGAGCATGAAAGGGCGCTCGGCGGATGGCAGGCCGAATGGGAAGCGCTGCCGGATCTTGCCCGATTGTCCGGCGGAGCACTCGCCCAGATCACCGCAATCGTCTCGAATATTGAAGTGAACACGCAGCGGCTTGCAGCCAATCTCGACCTCACAAATGGGCTGATCCTCGGCGAGGCGGTGATGCTTGCGCTTGGCGATCGCATCGGCCGGCTCGATGCTCATACGCTCGTTGAACATGCATCGAAGGAAGCTGTTTCGAAAGGAACGACGCTCCACGACGTACTTTCAAACGATGAACGCGTCACCCAGCATCTGTCTTCCATACAACTGCAAGCGCTGCTCGATCCCGCCAATTACGCGGGTCAGGCGGCCGCTTTCGTCGATGCCGCACTGAAGCTGCATCGGTCAAATTCATCCAGGAGCGCTTCGTAATGCCTTATGCCGCCGTCAACGGTATCCAGTTGTTTTATCGCGTCGATGCTTCGGCCGGCCACGATGCGCCCTGGATTGTGCTGTCGAATTCGCTTGGCAGCGACGTATCCATGTGGACGCCGCAAGTCGAAGCGCTGGCGGCGAAATATCGCGTGCTGCGCTACGACACGCGTGGCCACGGCCGCTCGGACGCGCCGGCGGGTCCGTACACGCTCGACGAGCTTTCCGGCGACGTGATCGGCCTGCTCGATTCTCTCGGCATCGAGCGCACGCATTATTGCGGCCTGTCGATGGGCGGCATCACCGGCATTGCGCTTGCCGCGCGCTTTCCGGAGCGCTTCGAGCGCGTGGTGCTTTCGAACACGGCAGCGTTGATCGGCTCGGCTGCGACGTGGAACCCGCGGGCCGCAAAAGCGCGCGAGGAAGGCGGTATGTCCGCGCTCGTGGATCCGGTCTTGCAGCGCTGGTTTACGGCGGCTTTTATCGCGGACCATCCGCTGCTGTTGTCGGGGATTCGCGACGTGTTCCGCCATACATCGGGCGAGGGTTACGCGGCGAACTGCGAGGCGTTGCGCGACGCCGACGCTCGCGAAGAAGCTAAGACCATCAAGGCGCCGGTGCTCGTGATCGCCGGTACGCACGACCAGTCCACGACCGCCGAGCAAGGGCGCGAACTGGCGGCTTACATAAAAGGCGCGCGATATGTCGAGCTCGATGCCGCGCATTTATCGAACATAGAACAAGCGGGCGCCTTCACTAAAACGCTGCTCGAATTCCTGGGAGACTGACATGACCGAAGACAAACGTTACGAAGCGGGATTGACCGTACGTCGCGCGGTGCTCGGCGACGCGCACGTCACGCGCTCGCTCGAAAATCGCACCGATCTCACGACTGAGTTCCAGAATCTGATCACGCGATATGCATGGGGCGATATCTGGACGCGGCCCGGTTTGCCGCGCCATACCCGCAGCCTCCTGACCATCTCGATGATGGTCGCGCTCAATCGCAGTGAAGAGCTCGCGCTGCATCTGCGCGCCGCGAAGAATAACGGCGTCACACGCGATGAAATCAAGGAAGTGCTGCTGCAGACGGCGATTTATTGCGGCGTACCTGCCGCGAATTCGGCGTTCCATCTGGCGCAAAAGATCTTCGATGAAGAAGACCGCCCGGGCTGATTTCGCGCGTTGTATGGTGTAGTCACCAAATAAAAATACATGGCAGGAGACAACCATGGCCCAGCTTGACGGCACGCTCGACGTGCAAAGGTTCATCGACGAACGGCGGTTTTCGCCCTATCAGTGGATGATCCTGATCTTGTGTTTCTTGATCGTGGCGGCCGACGGCTTCGATACGGCGTCCATCGGTTTTGTCGCACCCGCGTTGGTACAGGAATGGCATCCGAGCAAGGCCGCGCTCTGGCCGGTCATGAGCGCGGCGCTTTTCGGGCTGGCCATAGGCGCGCTCTTTGCCGGGCCGCTTGCCGACCGGATCGGCAGAAAACGCGTGCTGATCGGTTCGGTGCTTTCGTTCGGCGTCTTTAGCGTGCTGTGCTCTTTTTCCACATCGCTTTCCATGCTCGCCGTCATGCGGCTTTTGACGGGCATCGGCCTCGGCGCCGCGATGCCCAACGCCACCACGCTGATGTCCGAATATTCGCCGGCCCGCATGCGTGCGTTGATCGTCAACACGATGTTTTGCGGTTTCACCGTCGGTGCTTCGGCCGGCGGCCTGGTTGCCGCGATGATCATCCCGCATTTCGGCTGGCGAAGCGTGTTTGTGGTCGGCGGGATCTTGCCGCTGGCGCTTTCGGTCGTGTTGATCGTGTTGCCGGAATCGGTCCGTTTCATGGTGTTGCGTGGCTGGCCGGTCGATAAGATTTCGGCGGTGCTTCGGAGAATCGCCCCCGAGGTTCCCCTGCAGAATTTGCGGTTCGTGCTGCCAGAGAATGCCGATCCACAAAAGCGCAGTGGATTGGCCGTTGTCCTGTCCAGCCAATTCCGGACGGGGACAGTGCTCCTGTGGATCACGTACTTTGCGGGGCTTCTCGTCTATTACTTGTTGACCAGCTGGCTGCCCACGTTGATCCGCGATACCGGCTTCACGATCCGCGAAGCGTCCGTTGTGACGGCGCTGTTTCCGCTTGGCGGAGGCATTGGCGCCATCGGGGTCGGCTGGCTGATGGATCGTTTCGAGCCGCATCGAGTCATTGCCATCACCTACGTGCTGACCGGCTTTTTTGTGTGGCTGGTCGGGCAACAATCGGCGAGCATCATGTGGCTCGGTGCGTTGACGTTCGTCGCCGGCGTCTGCATGAACGGCGCGCAATCGTCCTTGCCGGTGCTGGCTGCCGCGTTCTATCCGACCAGCGGACGCGCGACCGGCGTTGCCTGGATGCTGGGCGTGGGCCGGTTCGGCGGAATCCTTGGTGCATCGACGGGAGGTTTCCTGCTGCAAGCCGGAGTCGGGTTCAGCGCCATTTTTGGATTGCTCGCGGTGCCGTCGCTGATTGCGGCTGTCGCGTTGATCATCAAGCGCGGTGTATCGCGAAGCACGCAGGTCGGGATGGAAGGGCGGCCGTTATAGAAGGTTTTTTCAAAGTAATTAGTTCTTAGTTGAGCGGCGGCGTTGGAAACAACGTCGCCGTTTTTGCGTTTGGTTTTGCGTTCGGGATGGACTCACGGTTTGGGATTAGGACGGAGCGCATCGCGTCATATAGCCCGATCGGGATAAGAGCAAGACTCGAATTATTCTGTACTCGCGTTGACTGAGTACCTGTAGAGCCCTGTATCGGCTTGGTTTCTCTATATCAATGACATCGATCCCCTCGATTTAAGAGTTTACTGATAGGGGAAATTTATCTCGATCTGTCAAAGTAGCACACATGCGTGCAATCTTTTTCAGGTTGCACAAGTGCGGCGTCCATGATGTTTCTTCGTGCAACAGGGTAATTCGTTATCCGAAGAAACTCTTGCATACGCTCAAGTCAATTGTCTGGATTGTTCGGACAGTCCTGAGGCCACGTCAACACTTCCGGGTGCGCATAAGCGTGCTCAAGACCTGAGCGAGTCATCCAAATGAAATTTACGCAACGCGTTCCAGCAAACAAACCAACCGAAGTGTCGGCCATTGGACTTCGTACGTCGCGCGTAAGGACGTTCTCTGAGGCGAGCTTCCTTCGCCGGCGAACCCCGATCGGCACGGCAATATTGCTCGCGCTGGCACCTGTTTCTTTGCTTACTTTGTCGCCGGCTGCGAGCGCGGCGCTTGTCGATGATCTCATTCATGCATCGCAGCTGCGCCAGGCTCTGGCCGCGGTGGTGCCCACTGTCTCGTCCGGCCTGACGCCGGAACAACTGATTGTGTCGGGGCTTGTGGACGGCCTGACCCCGAGTGAAGCGATCGGCACCAATTCGGTCGCAGTGGGTGTGAACACCCACGCAATGGGCGACTACGCGATCGCCGTTGGCTCATACGTGGGGGCGGCTGCGGGCAGCGTTGCAGTCGGGATGGGTGTGTCGTCGAACGGCGCTGAATCTACCGCGATGGGCGTTCGCACGGCAGCGGATTCAGATCGAAGCCTGGCGATCGGCTGGCGAACGAACGTTAATGCGAATAGCCCGGATTCGCTGGCAATCGGATCGTCCACCCAGGTCATGGGTGTAGCCGCAGGCGGTATCGGCAAGGACAACGCCGTTGGGGGAGCCGGAACTTATGCGGTGGGTAACGACAACGTCGCGTTCGGCGCAGGCTCGTTCGTGCTTGGCAGCAATGTCACGGCACGGGGAAACAACAGCGTTGTGCTCGGAGCAAATAGCGACGGATCGATGAGTAACGTGGTGTCGGTCGGAGATACCGGGACTGAACGGCGCATCGTGCATGTGTCCGCGGGACGCGACGGAACGGACGCGGTCAACCTGAATCAGCTCAAGGCCCTCGGCGCGACCACGAATTCAGCTGGTGCCATCACCAATGGATTCGTTGCATATGACAACGTGGATAAAACGGCGATTGCACTCGGCGGGACGTCAGGGCCGGCTGTCCGGATCAGCAATGTTGCTGCCGGTGGATTGAATTCGCTGAGCAGCGAAGCGGTGAACGGCGCGCAACTTTACGCAACCAACTCGAACCTGAGCGACGTCACCACGTTGCTCACAGGTTTGACTCGAGCAGAACCCTTGAAGCTGACTTACGCAGACGATTCGAAAGCGAACGTCATGCTCGGCGGAACCAACGGAACGGTCATCTCCAATGTGAAATCAGGAGTGATGGATCAGGACGCGGTCAACGTGGCTCAATTAAAGAGCGCCGGCTTAATCGACGCGGCAGGCAATGCGGCTGCAGCCGTTACCTACGACTTGAATGTAGACGGCACGGTCAATCGAAGCAGCGTGACGCTGGGTGGGCAAGGCGTTGCCGTACCGGTTGCGTTGCGCAACGTGGCCGCGGGTGAGGTCAAGGCGGGCAGCACCGACGCAGTGAACGGCGACCAGTTGTTCCAGACCGCGCAACTCGTCGACAGCATCCAGAACGGTGGAGCGCTGAAATATTTCAACTCCAATTCGACACTTGGAGCTGCAACAGCAACAGGCGCCGACGCGACGGCTATCGGCGGCAATGCGCTCGCGAGCGGGAGCAACGCCATTGCACTGGGTGCGAACTCCGTGGCTGACCGGGCAAACAGCGTATCGGTGGGTGCTGAGGGCAGCGAGCGGCAGATTACCAACGTGCAGGCCGGTACAGCCGATTCCGATGCGGTCACCGTTGCTCAGTTGAAGAACGCGGGACTGGTGGATTCAGCAGGCAATGCTACCGCGGCGCTTACGTACGACATGCGGCCGGACGGAACGGTCAATCGAACGAGTATTACGCTCGGCGGAGCAGACGCAACTGCACCGGTCGCGTTGCGCAATGTAGCGGCGGGCACGGTGAAGGCAGGCAGCACCGATGCAGTGAACGGCGACCAGTTGTTCCAAACTGCGCAACTTGTCGACAGCATCCAGAACGGTGGAGCGCTCAAGTACTTCGTCTCCAACACCACGCTTGGAGCAGCAACGGCAACAGGCGCCGACGCGACGGCTATCGGCGGCAATGCTCGGGCAAGCGTGGACAACTCTGTCGCGCTGGGTGCAAATTCCGTGGCTGACCGGGAAAACAGCGTGTCAGTGGGAGCGGCCGGTAATGAGCGGCAGATTACCAATGTGAAGGCCGGCACATCGGACACTGACGCAGTCAACGTCGCCCAATTAAAAACCGCGGGTCTTGTCGATGAAAACGGCAAGGCAGCAACGGCGCTCACCTACGACAAAGATGCAACTGGCGCCACCGATCTTGGCAATGCTACGTTGGGGCAAGGTATTGCCGGCGGCACGGTTCTGCACAACGTCGCAAGCGGCGCCGTCGCTACAGACGGGGTGAACCTTGGGCAACTCAACGACGCGGTGTCCCGCGTGAACAACTTCACGGCGTCGAGCACCGCACTTTATGCGGCTTCCGGCGATACATCGAAAGAAGCCGCTGCTGCTACCGGCGATCATTCCGTCGCACTCGGCGCGAACGCTACTGCCACAGCCGCGAACTCCGTGGCGCTCGGCGCGGGATCTGTCGCTGACCGAGTGGCATCGGTATCGGTTGGAGCGCGTGGAAGCGAGCGCCAGATCACCAATGTGGCAGCCGGTACATCTTTGACCGATGCCGTCAATCTGGATCAACTGAACAAGTCGGCCAGCTCGACGCTTAGTCAGGCCAACAGTTATACGGATCAACGGTTCAGCAATACCGACCAGCAAATCCGCGATCTCGATCGCAATACGCGCAAAGGTATTGCATCGGCATCGGCGTTAAACGTCGTCACGCCGTATCTGCCAGGACGCACCACGCTGAATGCAGGGGTTGCGGCGTATCGGGGGCAGGCAGCAATGGGCATCGGCGTATCGCGCTGGAACGACAAGGGAACCATCAACTTCAATGGTGGCGTGTCGTCGTCAGGTGGCAACAGCACGATCGTCCGCGCGGGCGTGGGGTACGTGTTGGGCATTTAACCGGTCGGCACGAAGAGCTCGTTTCGACTGTCACTCATCGCCGCGATGCGTCGCGGCGCGTATAGCCAATCTGCGGCGGTGATCTGCCGCGGATGCCCACCTCGCTGAAATATGAAAGCCATTATCTTCGGCGTTGCCTGCCTTTTTGTGCTGACGGGCTGCGCAAATAACGCAGTGCGCGACAGTCTCGGCATTCAGGATCCAACCGTATTGCAAACCGGTTTCGGCGCGGAGCAAAGCGCGCAAGCGGGCGCAGCGACCGAGCCATGGACGGAAACGTATGGCCATGTGGGTAATCCCCGTAGGACGCTCGGTCTCCTGCAGGCGCGACTCGACCAGATGGATGACCGCAAGAACAGCTATTTTGGCTTCAAGGATCAATGTTGGATCGACGCAGCGAAAAGCGAGCTTGAAGCAGGGGATCGCTGGGGGTTTGTTGAAGAGTCCATCGGGGAAGCTGCGCGACTGACGGCTGGCTTGGAGGGCTCGCAGCCGCTGACATTCGACAATCCTCCGTTGCGCACGGTCGCACCCTTACGGATCGATTTGACGCGGAGTTTTCGCGCAGCGCTCGCTGATCCTCGAGTCCTCAACTGCCCACAGGCTCAAAAGCAAATTGCATGTTCCGAGGTTGGATTGATGCACGCGGGCCACGATGCCTGGACCCGGCAGTTCAATGCGGCCAAGGCAAAGGTAGACAAGATCGAGTCGACACTCGCCGATGTCCAACAGAGCCTTGAAAGCTGCGGCGTTTCGGCTATGCAAACCGACGTGCCAGTCGTCGAGCCAACAGTAGTCGCTTTACCAACCGATATGCTTTTTGCTTTCAACGGCAGCAAGGTCGAATCGATCACAGCGGACGGTCGCGAAAAGCTCGACGACCTTATCGCCGGCGCGAACAGCGTTAAGAACAACTACGCCGTGAAGTCGATCACGATTTCCGGATTCACCGATCGTCTTGGCAGCAACCCCTACAACCTGCATTTGTCGCAGAGGCGGGCAGATGCCGTCCGGCGCTATCTGGTTGATGGCGGCGTGCGGGCGGACGTGGTGGCGCAGGGATACGGGCGGGCATCGCCGGGAACGGATTGTCGAATGCGCGACTGGAATTCGTTGGTCGCATGTCTCGCGAACGATCGCCGTGTCGAGCTGCGTTTCGAGCATGCTGGACCAACGAGCGGTGAGCAAAGCGATGACTAAATGCTGCGGCTCTAATGTAGGAGCCACAGCATCGAGACACACGTCCAACGCCTAGAACGCGTAGTAAGGACCGTTGCCAGCCGGCGTTACTTGCGCTTCGATCGCAGTGAAGACACGTCTACCGAAAAAGAAGGGCAGGCCCCAGTCGATATAACCATTGGTTGGACCGGCAAGATTGCCAAACGCATTGTTATTGCTGGCGAAAAGCGTCAATGCGTTGCCTATGGTAAATGTCACGCTCTTCGTTGCACTGTTGGTGCCTATAACGCTTGCCGAAAGGCTCTGCGTGGCTGTCGGGCAAAACCAAAGGCCGCATCCGGGAATTGAAGCGGCCGGGAAGAACAAGCCGTTCGAGCCGCTATCGATAAAACTCGTAGCGTACGTGCTTCCCTGAAACGCGGTCTTTACAAATCCCGTGACGCCGTTGCCCGGTAGTACTTGCGCGCTTCCCAATTGATTGTTCGACTGCGAGCCTATGCCGAACGTCATGCTGCCGGAAATGCTGGGTGCGCCGGTGTCGGCAATCGAAGGCAACTCGATCAAAACGCCATTGTTATCGGTAGCAAAGTTGCTGACCGGATTGGTCACTTGCTGGGTAACGGGAAGCTTTGTCGATACGCACGCTCCAGATGTGCAACTGTAGTACCAGCGCGGCAAGGCAGTGGTCGCGCAACCACTGCCGCAATCGGCGGCGAATGGGCCCACGCCGAGAATGCCGTTACTCCGCAGCGCCGTTGCTGTGAGCATAGGTAGCCCTGAGTTGCTGCAGTTGGCCGGAACCGCTGGCACGGATGGATCGGCGATGACCTGGATAGATGTCGATGCAGCTACTTCGCTGGCAAGGTGGACATCGGCGGTACGCACTGAGCCCCATGTATAGCCCGAACCAAAGACAGTGCAGGAGGCGGTCGATGCGCCGCCAGCGCTCCTTACTGCTGGGAGGGCCAATGCAGGTGTGAGCGCCGAGGCGAGGATGCGAAGTCCTTGCGAGCCGGTATCGACTTGAATGTTGTCGATGGTCTGGCAAGTCGCCGTTCCCGGCACGCAGATCGTCACACTGGTTTGCAGCATGTTGCGCGTTCCAGTCGCGATTTTCGCAACCGTGATCGGTACGACATTTGGTGTCGTCGATTGAACCACGACGTTGACGGGTGGACTGGCGGCTGTTTCTGGAGCGGAAGCAGGGGCCGCTACGGAAGCAGGCGCGGCGGCAGCGGGTGCGCTCGCGGCCGGGACTGAACTGGCAGTTGCAGGCGCGGCAGCGCTAGTGGAAGTGGAATCGCTTCCTCCGCCACCACCGCAGGCCGCGACGATGGAGCACGCAACAATGAGCATCAGGAACAAAAAAATTCGCATGATTGCCCCTTATTCGATGTCGGCGGTGGTCACGCCGGCGGGCAATGCTTCGGGAAGCCATGCACGGCCACTGAACTCGCGAAGACGCACGCTCGTCTCGGTAACGAAGTCACTGCCTTCAACGTGTGAAGAACGCAGGCTGTTGGCGTTTTCCAATGCTGCACTGGCGCCTTGTCGATACCCGTCGAACCGTGTGCCGAGCAAGACAGATACATCGGGCATGGCCGGACCATCCCAACTAACGGCGTAGACCAGACCATTCGCTGATACGTACTGACGTACGCGGATCTGGTTGGCATCGATCGTTTCTTCCCAGCGCAGGGCGCTGTTATCGGCTTGATGGATTACCGGTGCGAGCTGATCGGACGTACCTGACGATACAGTTGCGGTGCCGATGGTAGATCCCAGTTGTGCATGGACTGATCCGCCGGCCGTGGCCAACAAGATTGCTGTGGCTGCTCGATGCGATATGAGCTTGTGAAGATACGACATGATTTACTCCGTTCTCGTGGCCGTTCTTGTTATTGAGGCTTAATTTTAAGATGGCGGAGTAATCTGAAATCAAGTTAGGAATTATCTTGTAGGGTCTTTTAAGAAGTCTAAAAAATTATTTAAAACTGCTTATTAAACAAAGTGTTGAGGCGGAAAAATTCGCTAAGACTGTTTGAGATCACTTGTCATAAATTGTCGCGACCCATGTCTCAGCGTCGATTTTTGAGATTCGCGGTGAAATTGGGCGAGTCAAATCGATATCGAAACCAAACGAAGAATCAACACAAAACCGCAGATCGAAACACCTTGCTCGAAGCGCTCAAATACGCAACGATCGGAAGCACATCAGCGTATCGATTTCGTTCAGAACAACAGAGATTGAGTCTCGTCACACAAGCATTGCAGCCACCCAAGCCTGTTGTTTTTGCACGGCGGCTCGCGGGACCGGTAAAATGCTTGGTTGATCCACGGAAAACGCCGTGGCGTAGCGGAAGGATTTCCCAAACATGACAGATTTTCGTGTGAACAAGCCGGCTTTGAAGGTGGCAGCCCTCCTGATGGTGGGTGGCCTGGTTGCCGGATGTGGTACTTCGTCGCCTAACGCAATCAATTACAAGAGCGATTCCCGATCAAAACAGGCGTCTCTCGCTGTGCCGCCCAACCTCCTCGAGGAATCGGGCGACCAGCGCTCGCTGCCGCCCCAAGGTGGTCAGGCTTCGCTGTCCGACCTCCAGCAGGTGCAGAAGGTTGCGCCGAGCGCGCCCACGGTGATTCCGCCGGTTTCCGGCATGCATGTCCAGCGCGACGGTACGGAACGCTGGCTGGTTATCGACAACAAGTCGCCAGAACAGGTGTGGCCGCAGATTCGTCGTTTCTGGCAGGAACAGGGTTTTCTGCTCGTCGTCGACGCACGTGACAAAGGCGTCATGGAAACGGACTGGAATGAAACCCACCCGCAAATTTCCGACGGCCTGATTCGCAACACGCTTTCCATGGCGACCGGCAATTCGTATGTGGCTGCCGAGCGCAACAAGTACCGCACGCGGCTGGAAGCGGCTCCGAATGGCGGCACTTATGTGTTCGTGAGCCAAAAGGGCATGCGCGAAGCGCTGACGGGCACGAATAACGACAATAGCCAATGGCAAGCCAAGCCGAACGATCCCGCGCTGGAGGGCGAGTACCTTAAGCGCCTCATGTCGTCGCTCGCGCTGGCGGATGCACGGCAGGCAAGCGGCCAGACGGGTATGAGCGACGCGGCCATGGCTGCGTCGGCGGCGAGTGGACCATCGGCGGCTACAGCGTCGTCGCGTGCGGCGCAGAACGTGGCGCTCGCAGCACAAACGCCCATCAAGGAAGATGTGATTCTCGAAGCCGCTTCGGATCAGATTACGTTGTCGGAGCCTTACGATCGCGCGTGGTTGCGTGTGGGTCTGGCGCTCGACCGCACGAACTTCACGGTCGATGATCGCGATCGCGGCCGTGGAATTTATTTCGTCCGCTACGTCGATCCGAAAGACATGAAGGCAGCCGAGCAAGGCTTCTGGAACCAGGTCTTCCACGGCAAGATAGAAAAGCTTCCGAAAAATTACGAAGTCAATGTCCGCGCGCTCACGGAAACGCAGACCCGGGTGTCGATTATCGACAACAAGGGCAATGTGGATTCATCACCGCAAGCGCGTCAAATCATGGGCTTGCTCGACGATCAGTTGCGTTGAGCCTGGAGCTCAGCCTGTTGGGAACGAACCCGCCTGCTATCAGGCGGGTTTTTTTACGCCCGCAAAAGTTAAGCGCGAATTAGAGCTATTCCTCGCACTGCAATGCGGGGTAACGCGCGCGTACGGCGCGCGCAGCCCGTTAAGCTTCGTTCAGGATATCGGGCGACGCTCATGTAATCGATGTCACGTTACGCCCGAGCGTTACATCAATCGAAGCAAAGTGGATTCTGCGTTTTTATGTGCGGGAAAGCTTATAGGAATCAACCGCATAGGGATTACATTGCATCCATGGCATGTAATCTGCGTGACGCCCGGAATGGTGTACCTCACCCTCTGCGTTGTCCGTGCCGACCTGCTTAACTTTCACGAATTGCGATCCGCTGGCCAAGCGGATCTCGATGGCCCCGTCGCCTATCCTCGTAGGGCGACGGCTTTTGCCCGCGCTCCCAAAAGGGAACGCGGGCTTTTTTCTTGTGGCCCGGGATTTCGGCAAGAGTGGTGCGCGAACGTTATGCTTGGCGTTTTAACCTGGAGTCAAAACATGTCGGAAATCGCCGTGGTCGCAACGTTCGTAGCCAAGCCTGGGAACGAGGAAAAGCTGAAGGAATTGCTGCAAGGCATCGTGGCGCCGACGCTCGCCGAACCGGGCGCCATTCAATACGATCTGCATCGCGATATCAAGGAGCCGCGGCGCTTTGTATTCTTCGAACGATGGAAGAATGAAGCGTCGCTCGCCGAACACAACAAGACGCCTCATATCCAGACGCTCGGCAAGGCTTTGCCGGACCTGATCGAACACGGCGAGATCAACGTAGTGGCGAAGCTCTGAGCGTCTAGGGCACGCCCACGAAGAACAGCCCCAGCACACAGTACCAGCGGTTCGTCAGTGCGTTTCGTGCGGGACGTCTAGGATCAGGATGATGGTCCAGTCGGCGTCGCCGTCATGATGATATTGCCGCTCGGCAACAATAAACGGCTGCTGCTTGCCGTCCGGACCCAGGAACAGCACGTCGCCTTCCATCGGGAGGCATTCCACGGGCGGTAGCGCGAGATACGCGTCCTTGTCCTTCGCGTTGCGCGGCATCAGCTTTTCAATTTTGCGCGATGCCGCTTCGGTCCATTCAATGTCCAGCTGGATGTTGCTCATAAGATCCTCCGCACGCGGTGCGATTCAATTTATCGACGCGGAATGTAGCATACCGCCGCATCGGTCATCGCATCACGTGTTTCCTGGAGCGCGCGAGTCCAGCGAGCATCCAAAAAAAGAGCCGGATAAATGCGTCGTGCATTTATCCAGCTCTGTGTCGAACGGCTAACGTTTGCGTGCCGTCGCGACCTTCGCATCCGATTACTTACTGGCTCGCGCCGGCAGCGTGGGCTGCTTTTTTCGAATGTTTTGCACCCGACTTCTTGTGGTGCGTGCCGCTTTTGTGCGCCGGCATTTCGTGCGGTGCGCTAGCCTGGTTCGATTGCAGGGCTTGTGCGCGCTGCTCGATATCGGAGATTTTAGCCGGATCGGTGCTCATGGTGACGCCTTGACCCGACTGTGCGAACGCTGCACCAGTAATCGCGCTTAAAGAAACCAGGACTGCCAGGGACATTTTCTTCATTGTTACCTCCATAGATTCGTTGAACCCGGGTTGGCCTGTCACGTTATACGAGACATTGAACGCTGATTAGCAAGCGCCGATCCAGCGCGATCCGTAAAACATCGTGTCGGACCGTTGTGCTCTACAGCGGCAATCGCGCGCTTTGTTTCAAATGGGCGCCATCCCGGACAGTCGATTGACCGCGCCGGCGATAATACCGGCGAAGTGCAATGCTTTCTAGTACTGAATTTCGAGATAAGAAACGGCCGTATCGGCCGTATGCGTAGCTGCTCGTTGTCTCAATAAAGTCCAACAGTTCGATACACGTAAAAGCGCGCAAGTCCGACCATCTCGTGAAGCGCGGTTTCCGAATCGATAAACCCACGCGGGCGCGGGAAGAACGACACCCGGGGATGTCGAACGTTGCTGACAAACGGTTGCGCGTTCATGCCGAATGCGCTGAATGCCGCCAGCGAGCGCCGCATGTGATAAGCCGACGTCACGAGCACAAACGATTCGTCGTGCACGGGACCAAGCAGTCGAGCCACGTTGCGGGCGTTCTCGTAAGTGTTGACGCTTTCGTTCTCGCGCAGCACGTCACCGGCGTTCACGCCTCGGGCGACAAGGAAGGGCGCATAGTTATCGGCTTCAGCTTGTTCGTGATGCTCAGGATTGCCTCCGCTCACGACTACGCTGCAGACGCCTCCGGCTCGCCGGCATTCCCGGTACAAATCGGCGGTCGCTATCACACGTGTAAAAGCGTCGCGCCGGGGAACAAGGCGATCGTTGTCGTCGTAACGTGTTCCTCCGCCTAACAACACGAAGATCGTTCGCGATGCGAAGCGCATGTCTTGTGGAACTGAAGGCTGTTCAAAACCGCTTTGGGCCAGGTGCAGCAGCGGAGTTCCTAACCAGCCGGCGCCGAGGGCCCAGAAAAGCATCCCGCATACTGCAGCTACCGCGAGTCTGCGTTGACGCCAAACGGCAAACAGTGCAAAGAAAAGCAGCAATAAAGTTATAAGAACCAATTTGGTTTGAGGTAACGTATAGGTTTTCGAGATAATCCGCTTCGTGGTCATCGCATTCAATAGAATGCATCGCCGGAAATGCGGGACGCGTTGCGTAATGCGCGTTTAACGGGAGCTCGGAATTATAAGTTGCAGTAAGAATCAAGCAGCACCTAGCGCAAGCGGCGGCTGCGAGTTCCGGTCAGGGGTCGCATTGTCGGCATTTTGACTGGTTTCGGGGCGTGCCGCGTTTAGTCGGCGCCGTTGGCAGGCGATTCAACTGTCAAGTGGCGCTGTCACGGCTGCACTGGAAGACATAACGAAATGACCACGTATTCAAACGAAGCCGTACTCGAAGCGCTCCGGCGAGCTCAGTATCGTCAAGTTCCGTGGGCAAGACGCCCCAACGTTTTCAGCCACCTACGCGACTTAGGCCTCCTCGAGCTCGTCAGGCAACGCACCGTTGCACCGGCCCCGGGCTTTCACGCCCCGGTGGACATTGCAGTCGTCACCGAGCGCGGCAAACTCGAATTTTCCCGCCTCTCACGCGAAGAGCGCTCGATGGATTGGGATTTAACCCGCGCCGCACCGTATTCCCTGGCTGTTGTCCCCGAACCTTTCGCCGAAGCGCGCGTATAGATTCCAGTCGGTTTCCATACTTTCGATTTCAAGAACGTGGAGTCACAACCGTTGAGGCTTAGTCCGCGCAAACGGTTGCGGACGGCGGAAACATAACATTCGTCCTGGATCTTATGCATTCGGCCAGACGCAATGTCCCGTAAAAAAAGCCCGTACCACGGGGATACGGGCTTACCGGATTTACTTCTGCCACGCTGTGCTCATGGCACAAATCCGACTTCTCTTTTGCAGTTCGGTTCCCGCAAATCTACTGGGAGGCCTTTTTATCAAACGCCACATCGCAATCTCTTTCAGTGCCGACGTGGGCGCGCTGCGCGCTCCGCTTCGGGGCGTGCGTGCACATTGCTTGCGATATCCCCGCGTAAATCGCCACGCGGCGTAGGCTCCGCCGGTTGGCTATTGCGCACGGGCTCCTTCTTCCATGACTGCATGCCTGCTTCGGCATCTGCACGTAGCGCGAAATTTCCACCTTGTGATTCGGCATGCACCGGATTGGCGATGCCAAGCGATGAAATCACAATGCCGCACGCCACCAGTGACATTGGTTTCATGATGAGCTCCCTTCAGACTTCACAGTCTGTTAGCTAGCTTCATAACTTATGCCAGTGCGCGAAAGGGCACTGTAAATAATGGTAAAGAGTTGTTTCCAGATCGTGCCCGATCTCGCATTGAAGGCAAAAGGCGCGCCATCGCCCGGCCTTTTGGAGCAAAAGGCCGGGCGAGCTTGGCTGATCGTGATGTTGACGGCCTGCGTAGGGCAGGCCGGCGATCCGGCATCCGATACACAAACTATCGAAAGAGACCTGGTTCAAGCGCAGAAAAGTCTGCGCGCGGGTGCTTCGCGGTATTGCTTGAGTCGTGCTGGCGGTATTTAAACCGGCATCAGCTGGGAACGTACCAGCCCGATGGTGATCCAGGCCAGCAGAACCGAGCCAGAATCAAGCCATCTTGACTGGAGCGCGCCACGATTCCGGATTCGTCCAGAATGCGCCACGCAAACGGTCGCGGCTCGGCGGTGCAGGCGGTTTTGCGGCCGTCGAACCAATCCGGCCGCGCAACGACACTTCGCGGCCATTGTTGCCAAGGCGTTTCACGATCTCGGCCAGCGTGCCATCGGCTTGCCATTCATCGAAACGACGGCGGCACGTCGGCGGCGAAGGATAGCGGCCCGGCAACTTCGACCAGCCTTCGCCGGTCGACAACACCCACAAGACGGCATTGACGACAGCGCGTGCTTCCACGCGCGGCCGGCCGCGGCGTTCACTGCGTGCAGGTTCTGCACAGAACAAGGCCTCGACCAGCGCCCACTCGTTATCTCTTAAATCGTCGAACATCATGTTTCACCTCAGCGAAGCTAACCCCGGTGCGCTGCCCCGCGCCGCGCACTCTGGTCGGAATTCGAAGATCGAACCCAGGTAAGGTCGGAGCAGACATTGCGACGGACGATTTGCGTTTAAAACTGCAATGGCGCCGACCCCTGCGCAAGTAAATGCGAGAACCGTGCCATGCGAGTACTCATCGGCCGGAAAGCCTCGTGGCAGTAGGCTGGCGTACTGCCAGCATGGGCCGTATGAGACGCTATAAGTGCAGTTAATGAAATCGGGACAATCACCAATCAAGTGCAGCAAGCCCATCGCACGTGCGCGATGCCTGTTTGCTGCACCGCAGCGCAACCGCGGTCCACACCGGTTTTCCGTGCATGTGATTTACACTCTGCATTTATTCGATCGATTGATGAGGCAGATGTATGAATCGCGGGCTCAACGTGACTTTGCGGCAGCTGCGCGTTTTTATCGAGGTGGCGCGGCTGCAGAGTTTTAGCCGCGCGGGCGACGAAATTGGCCTGACGCAATCGGCGGTCAGTCGCTGCGTGCGGGAGCTGGAGGGTGAAATCGGCCTGAAACTCGTCGATAGAACGACGCGCGAGGTCCAGCTCACCGACGTCGGGACGAATCTCGTCGGCAGCGTCTCGCGCCTGCTGACTGATCTGGACGAAGCCTTGCGCGAGATCCGCGATCTTGGTCAGCAAAAGCGCGGGCGGGTGATCGTCGCGGCGAGTCCGACCGTCGCGTGCCGGCTGATGCCGCGCGTGATTTCCGCCTGCCTCGATGAATTTCCGTTGATATCGCTGGGTCTGCGCGATGACCTCCAGGCGGACGTCATCCGGAAGGTCAAGTCGGGCGAAGTGGATTTTGGCGTCGCGATCGGCCCTCTCGCGCACGATGATCTGCATGCCGAGATCGTCACCACCGATTCGTTCTGCGCCGTTTTGAAGCGCGACCATACGCTTGCGGGCGCCAGCGAAGTGCGGTGGGAAGCGTTATCGGGCGAGCGGCTGGTCATGCTCGACCACGCGTCGGGAAGCCGTCCGATCATCGATACGGTTCTGCGCGAGCATGGCGTCGCGGCGGATGTCGTGCAGGAACTTGGCCACTCGGCGACGGTATTCGGTCTGGTGGAAGCGGGCGTTGGTATAAGCGTGTTGCCTTGGCTTGCCTTGCCGTTGCCGGCGAATTCATCGCTGGTGGCTTTGCCGCTCGTGCCGCGCATCGAACGAACGGTGGAACTGGTGCGCCGGCGCGATCGTTCGCTTTCGCCGGCCGCCGAGTCAGTGTGGGCGCTGGTCGCGCGCCTGCCAAAGCGTGTGGAAGAACTCGAATAAGCCGGCAATCGAAACGGTCGGAAAAACTGGCCTGATGGCTAACGTGCGAGCCGTATCGCGCGTTTCGGGAATCGTCGCGTTAGACTTTTGCTTTCGATCTGCGGAGACGGTAATGAGCGAATCAGAAGGGGCGGTAATCTCGGAGCTGGGCGCACTGACCGGTCAGATAAGCGCTGAAGGCGCTTCGGGCGTGCGTCCGCCCAACGCGCGAGATGCGGTACGTGCGCTGCGGCCATCGCAGATTCGTGAAGTGGCGAACGCTGGTTTCGGCGTCCCGGATGTCCTGCCTTTCTGGTTTGGCGAGTCCAATCAGGTAACGCCGCAGTTCATTCGCGATGCCGCAAGCCAGGCGCTCGCCGACGGCGCGACCTTCTACACGCACAACCTGGGTATTGCGCCACTGCGCGAAACGCTCGCGGGTTACGTTGGCAGGTTGCACGGCGCGACTCGACCGTCGGAAATTGCTGTGACAAGCGCCGGCGTCAATGCACTGATGCTTGCGGCGCAACTGGTGGTGGGCGCGGGTGATCGCGTCGTCGCAGTGACGCCGCTCTGGCCCAACCTCGTGGAAATTCCAAAAATTCTCGGCGCGACTGTCGAGACGGTTTCGCTGAGTTACGGAGAAGACGGCTGGGTGCTGGATCTGGACCGCTTGCTCGCTGCCCTTACGCCGGGCACGCGCATGCTGATGATCAACTCGCCGAACAATCCCACTGGCTGGGTAATGACGCGCGAACAGCAGCAAGCCGTTCTGGATCGATGCCGCGAAAACGACATCTGGCTGATCGCCGATGAAGTCTACGAGCGTCTCTATTACGGCAACGACGCGACCGTCGCGCCGTCATTTCTTGACCTTGCTACCCGCGACGAGCGTGTGATCGCGGTGAATTCCTTTTCAAAGGCGTGGCTGATGACCGGCTGGCGGCTTGGCTGGATCGTCGCGCCCGAGCGCGTGATGGAGGATCTGGGCAAGCTCGTTGAATACAACACATCGTGTGCGCCTTCTTTCGTGCAACTTGCCGGAATCGCCGCGGTCCGGGACGGCGAGCAATTCACGCAGTCGGTGGTCGCCGGCCTGCGCACTAGCCGCGACTACCTGGTGACGGCGCTTCAAAGCATTCCCGGTGTGGATGTACGTGCACCGCTGGGGTCCATGTATTTGTTCTTCAAGCTTCCGGGGGCAGATCGCAGCCTCGATCTATGCAAGGCCCTCGTTCGCGAGAGCGGCTTGGGACTTGCGCCAGGGAGCGCGTTTGGTCCGGAGGGCGAGGGCTATGTACGCTGGTGTTATGCCTGCGATACCGAACGCCTCGACGCCGGCGTCGCGCGCTTGCGCCAGTTCCTGGAGACGAAAACCGGGCAATAACGATGTGTTGGACGCGGGACTTGGGCGAAAACTCTTTGGCTTGGCGTGCCGCTAAGCTCGGGCGCTCAGCAGACCAGTCCGGCAAACCCTTTATAGACGTGAGGCCGGGCGCGGGTCGATGTTTCACCTTTACGCACCGTTTTTTTTTGCGTAATATGCGTCCAGTCACGCGCTTCCGCCTTGGAAAGTGCTACTTCGTCCGGCTGGGAAAGCTCGGCGATCAGGATCTGATCCCGTGTTGTGCCTCCCCCCGGTGCGTGCTCCCAATCATTATGACCGATCATAAATCGGGCGAGCGCGTCGTCAGTTTCCGCGTCCACGATTGTCCAGTCTGAGCGTTGCGAATGGTTCGAGTAATTGGCGTCCTTCGTTTCGGCCTGACTTGACCGGTTCATAGACCATACAGGGTCCTATCTAGCTGCATGAATACCCAAGAGGCGAAGATCGTCCTCGAGACAGCCTTGATCTGCGCGCAGGAGCCGCTGAAACTCGCCGAGTTGCGCAAGCTCTTCGCCGACGATATCTCGGCGGATACGGTTCGTACCTTGCTCGACACCCTCAAGCAGGACTGGTCGGGACGCGGTGTGGAACTCGTGGCTCTCGCGTCCGGATGGCGGTTTCAGAGCAAGCCCGCGATGCGGTCATATCTCGATCGGCTCCATCCCGAGAAGCCGCCCAAATATTCGCGCGCCGTTCTTGAAACGCTGGCGATCATCGGTTACCGGCAGCCGGTCACACGCGGCGATATCGAAGAAATTCGTGGTGTGACCGTGAATACGCAAGTGGTGAAGCAACTTGAGGATCGTGGCTGGATTGAAGTAATCGGGCATCGCGATGTCCCTGGCCGGCCCGCTCTGTATGCGACCACCAAGCAGTTTCTGGACGATCTTGGCTTGAGCGCGCTCGACGAGCTTCCCGCACTCGACAACCCATCGGCGCAATTGGAAGCATCGCTGTTGGCACAGCACGCTATTGATTTTCCCGGCGACGACGCTGCCGCTGCGCTTGCGCAAGGTCCGGTCGCCAGTACGGTCGACCTCGATGCCGGCGATGAGACAGATACATCGGATGTAGCGTCCGCTGAACCGGTTTCGGCACAGGAACCCGCATCCAACGCCGTGGTCCACGCAGAAGACGCTCCGGTTTCGCACTACGACGATACGTCGAGCGAATCACCGAAGACAGACCGCGGAGACCGGCAAACAAACGCGCTGCCGGAAGATGTTCCTGTGGCGACTGAGCTTGTTGGTCAGCCATCGATTGAAGAAGCGCTCAGCAGTAAAGCGGACTCAGTCCAGTCAGACGGCGATGAATCGCCGGCTGTAGCGAGCGAAACCGGCAATACGGCCGGCCATCACGCATCAAATGACGACGGCGCAACGAAAGCGCCAGACGAAGCAAACGAATCCGACGCACCGGACGACCGGACTGCGCGCAGGGCTTGAGCCTTACAACGGCAAGCCGTAACGGCAAGCCGTAACAGCTAGCCCGTTTTGCACGGAACCTTCATTCGGCTATTCATCACCATCGGCCGGATTTTTTGACGCGCTCGCGACGGGCGCGCGACCCGACACAATTGAGGTTGTTTTGACACATTCCCACGACAGCGATTCGCCCGAATCCGAGCGCCCCGTTCGTGCCGATGACGCACATGGCCAGGCCGACGCAGGCGATCGCACACGCACCGACGAACCCGCCAACGGCGAGGAGCGTCCGCGTCGCGGCTTGCGGCGTGGTCCTCGCAGCCTGATTGCGCGTCGTCGCGCTGTCGCGAAGACGAAGGGCGCCGAAGGCGCACCGCCGGCGCAAGACGGCGTGGAAACGTCAGCGGAGGGTGAAACCGCGGCTCCTGCGCGTGCACCCCGCAAGGACGCTGGCCCGCGCGCGCCCAGAGCGCCGCGCGCACCGCGCGATCAGGCAGCATCGAACGGCGAAAACACCCGCGAAGCATCGGGTGGCAGGCCGCCTCGCGGACCACGCCCGCCGCAAGGCGAAGGCCAGCGCGAAGGACAAGCACCGCGCGAAGGTGGCCGCCGCCAGCCGCGTCAGGCGCAGGCCGGTCAGGGCCAAAAGCGTGGCCGTCGTGATGAAGCCGTGATCAACCCGACTCCCGCAGCCGCTGCAGTAGATGACGTTTTCGAATATGTGACATCGCCGGCATTCGATGCCGACAACACGTCAGGCGGCGTACGCGCTCCGATGCTGCGCCGAGGCAAGCCCGCGCCGCAAAAGCGAGTCCTCGAAGCCGACGACGACACGCCGAAGCTCCACAAGGTGCTGGCAGAAGCCGGCATGGGCTCGCGCCGCGACATGGAAGAATTGATCGTGGCGGGGCGGGTATCGGTGAACGGGGAGCCGGCTCACATCGGCCAGCGCATCATGCCGACCGACCAGGTTCGCATCAATGGCAAGCCGGTGAAGCGCAAACTGTCGAGCAAACCGCCGCGCATTTTGCTCTATCACAAGCCGACTGGTGAGATCGTGAGTCATGCCGATCCGGAAGGCCGTCCTTCGGTATTCGACAGCCTTCCGCCCATGAAGACGGCCAAGTGGCTTGCAGTCGGCCGGCTCGACTTCAATACGGAAGGGCTGTTGTTGCTGACTACTTCCGGCGATCTGGCCAACCGTTTCATGCATCCGCGATACAGCGTTGAGCGTGAATACGCGGTTCGCGTGGTGGGTGAATTGTCGGAAGGGATGCGCCAGAAGCTGCTGAGCGGCGTTGAACTGGAAGACGGTCCGGCGAATTTCCTGCGTATCCGCGATGGCGGCGGCGAAGGCACGAACCATTGGTATCACGTAGCGCTGGCTGAAGGCCGTAATCGCGAAGTGCGTCGCATGTTCGAAGCGGCCGGCTTGATGGTGAGTCGCCTGATCCGGACGCGCCATGGCCCGATCGCCTTGCCGAAGGGCTTGAAACGCGGCCGTTGGGAAGAGCTGGAAGATAACGAAGTCCGTGGTTTGCTGGCATCGGTGGGATTGAAGGCGCCGGCCGAAGAGCGTGGCTCCCGCAGCGCCGCGCCGCGTGTGCAGCCGGATCCGCTGCAAACATCGATGGGCATCATCACGCGTGAGCCGGTCCTGAGTTCCCATAACCGCTTTGCTCAAACCACGCCGACACGCGGCGGCCCCGGCGGCCGTCGTGGCGCGCCGGGCGGTTTCGGCGGCGGTGGTTTTGCCGGCAATGGCAATGGTGCCGGCGGCGGTTATGGCGCACGTGGCACCGGCGGCGGCCGCGAACCGAACGGCAACCGCGCCGGCGGCGAAGCAAACGGCAACCGTGCGTTGCCGCGTCCGGGTGGATCGGCCGGCGGCCCGCGTGGTAGCCGTCCTCCGGGCGGACCGGGTATGGGCGGTAACGGCGCACCGGGCGGACGTCCGGCGAACGCCGGCGGCAAACGCTCCGGCCAGGGTGGTCGTCAAGGCAGTCCGGGCGCTGGCCCGCAAGGCAACGGCGGCAATGCCCGCGGCGGACCAAGCCGCGACGGCGCTCGCCCGGCGCCGCGCAATCGCACGCGCGGGCGCTGATCATTTGCTGCATCGTCGAGCTGCACAATGTTCGTTCGACGATGCAAAAAAAGAGTACGAGCGCAGGTTCGATCCGCTTGCTTCGCGCGTGAACCACGTGTTGGCATCGCGGTTCAGGTCTTTTGGTCAGCACCAAAGCGCGCGAAAGTGCGGCGAAAGCGCGATAAACAGCTTCGATTTGTCTTGTAAATGGCCGTCAAACGCCTTTACACAGGGCGTATTGGTTGCGTTTATCCCGAAAAATGGCTAAAATCACGAAGTCGATGGGCATGGTGATTGTTTCGCCGCCCGGATGTGATCGCGGTACAGAAGGATGGGCGTTGCGCCCATTTTTTTTTGGGCTTTCGGTTCAGCATCTTGGGTGTGCGAATGCGCCGGCTCAAGGCGCGGTCCGCAGGTGTTCGGCGTGGAGCGCGCGAACATCTTGGAGTCTTTTACTGTGCAACTGACGGAAATCATCGAAACCACGGTCTCTGGCCTGGGCTACGAACTTGTTGAAATCGAGCGCGCGGGAGGCGGTTTGCTGCGTATCTCGATCGACCAGCCCGCCGGTATCGCGATTGAAGACTGTGAGAAAGTCACACGTCAGCTTCAGTATCTGTTCGAAGTGGAGAATATCGATTACTCGCGGCTCGAAGTCGGGTCGCCGGGTCTCGATCGTCCGCTCAAGAAATTGGCGGATTTCGAACGCTTCGCAGGCAGCGAAGCCACCATTACATTGAAGAAGCCGCTGGACGGGCGCAAGTCGTACCGGGGCATCCTGCATGCACCAGACGGCGAGTCGATCGGTTTGGAATTCGAAGGGAAGGACGGCGGCGCTGCGATGCTCGATTTCACGCTCGCAGACCTCGATAAAGCACGTCTCGTCCCCAAAGTTGACTTTAGGAGCCGCAAACAATGAGTCGCGAAGTTTTGATGCTGGCGGATGCGCTGGCGCGCGAGAAGAACGTCAACAAGGACGTGGTGTACGCAGCGCTCGAAGCTGCACTTGCTTCGGCAACGAAGAAGCTGTTCGAGGAAGACGTGGACATCCGCGTGGCGATCGACCGCGAAAGCGGCGAGCACGAGACGTTCCGCCGCTGGAAAGTGGTGCCGGACGAAGCCGGCCTGCAAGAGCCGGATCAGGAAATCCTGTTGTTCGAGGCGAAAGAAGAAAAGCCCGACGCGCAGATCGACGAATTCATCGAGCAACCCATTCCGTCCATCGAGTTTGGCCGGATCGGTGCGCAGGCTGCCAAACAGGTCATTCTCCAGAAGGTTCGAGATGCCGAACGCGAGCAGATCCTGAACGACTTCCTGGAACGCGGCGAAAAGATCATGACCGGCGCAGTCAAGCGTCTGGACAAAGGTAATTTCATCGTCGAATCGGGTCGTGTGGAAGCGCTCTTGCGCCGCGACCAGCTGATTCCGAAGGAAAACCTGCGAGTCGGCGACCGGGTTCGCGCGTATATCGCGAAGGTTGATCGTACGGCGCGTGGCCCGCAGATCGAACTCTCGCGCACGGCGCCCGAGTTCCTGATGAAGCTGTTTGAAATGGAAGTGCCGGAAATCGAGCAGGGTTTGCTCGAAATCAAGGCGGCTGCGCGCGATCCTGGCGTGCGTGCGAAAATTGGTGTGATCGCTTATGACAAGCGCATCGACCCGATCGGTACGTGCGTGGGGATTCGTGGTTCGCGGGTGCAGGCGGTGCGAAATGAGCTCGGTGGCGAGAACGTCGACATCGTGCTATGGTCGGAGGATCCCGCCCAGTTCGTGATCGGCGCTCTCGCGCCGGCTGCCGTACAGTCGATCGTCGTCGATGAAGAAAAACATTCGATGGACGTCGTCGTGGACGAGAATGAACTGGCGGTCGCCATTGGCCGTAGCGGCCAGAACGTGCGTCTTGCCAGCGAGCTGACCGGCTGGCAGATCAACATCATGACGCCGGACGAGTCGGCGCTTAAGCAAAACGAAGAGCGTGGCACCTTGCGCGGCCTGTTCATGGCGCGTCTCGACGTCGACGAAGAAGTAGCTGACATTCTCATCGACGAAGGCTTTACCAGCCTCGAAGAGATCGCGTATGTGCCGCTCAACGAAATGCTCGAAATCGAAGCCTTCGACGAAGACACGGTTCACGAACTGCGTAACCGCGCTCGTGACGCACTTCTGACAATGGCGATTGCGAATGAAGAGAAGGTCGAAGGCGTTGCACTCGACCTGAAGAGCCTCGAAGGCATGACCGACGAGTTGTACGCGAAGCTCGAAGAACATCAGATCCGGACACGCGACGACCTCGCGGAGCTGGCTGTAGATGAGCTGGTCGAGATGACCAGTATTGAAGAGGATGCCGCTAAGGCGTTGATCATGAAAGCACGTGAACACTGGTTCCAGTGAGAAATGACCATGGCGCACTGATATATCGCGGCCGGCTGGCCGCATGACCCCGATCAAACAGCAGGGAATTTGTCCTTGCATCAAGAGGAATGAATGGCGAGTAACAACGTAGCCCAATTTGCCGCGGAACTCAAAATGCCTGCGGGCGTCCTGCTCGAGCAGTTGCAGGCGGCTGGCGTCACGAAAGCGAGCGAGGATGACGATTTGTCCGAGACGGACAAGTCGCGCCTGCTCGAACACTTGCGCAAGTCGCACGGTTCCGCCGACGCCGACAAACGCAAGATCACTTTGACCCGCCGGCATACGTCGGAAATCAAACAATCCGACTCTACGGGTAAAGCTCGCACCATTCAGGTCGAGGTCCGCAAGAAGCGCGTGTTCGTGCAGCGTGATCAGAGCGGTGTCGAACAAGTAGCCGAAGGTGCGAACCACGTCGAAGACGAAGTGGACGAAGCCGAATTGCAGCGTCGCGATGAAGAAGCGCGTCATGCTGCTGAGCTGCTTGAGAAAGAAGCGCTTGAACTGAAGGAACGCCAGGAGCGCTTCGAGCGCGAAGAGGCGGAACGTGTTGCGCGCGAAGCGGCAGCTGAAGCCGAGCGCCGCCGCGCTGAGGAAGAAGAAGCGAAGCGTGCTGCCGCCCAGGCGGAAGCTGCGGAGATCTCGCGTGCTGCGGCGACTGCCCGTCAGGATACGCGTGCCGAATCGAAGACGGAAAACGTGGCCGACGAACCCGTGAAAGCCGAAGTGGTTGCGCCGCAAGTCGATGAAAAGGCCGCTGCCGAGCGCGCCGCTCAACGCGAAGCTGCCAAGAAGGCTGAAGACGCTGCGCGCGCCGCGACCGAAAAGGCTCGCGCCGAGCATGACCAGATTGCGAAACGCCGTGCCGCGGCTGAAGCCGAAGCGCGCGCCATTCGCGAAATGATGAATACGCCGCGCAAGGCTCAGCAGGCGAAGCCAGCCGAGCCGACTCCGGCCGCCGTAGCTGCCGCGGCCGCTGCTGCCAAGGTGGCCGAAGGCGCGAAGGCTGCGGAAGCCAAGGGCACGCTGCACAAGCCGGCACGTCCGGAAGGATCTGCACCGGCACGTCCGGCAGCGGCGAAAAAGCCGGCTGCAGGCGCACCGGCAACGACCGCTCCGTCGCTCGGGCCGGACAAGAAGAAGGCCGGCGGCAAGAGCAGCTGGCAGGACGATGCAGCCAAGCGTCGCGGTATCAAGACGCGCGGCGACACCAGCGGCGGCGTAGACCGCGGCTGGCGCGGCGGCCCGAAGGGTCGTGGCAAGCATCAGGATCAGACCAACTTCCAGGCGCCGACGGAACCCGTGGTGCGCGAAGTGCACGTGCCGGAAACGGTATCGGTCGCGGATCTGGCGCACAAGATGTCGGTGAAGGCTTCGGAAGTCATCAAGGTGATGATGAAGCTTGGCCAGATGGTCACCATCAACCAGGTGCTGGACCAGGAAACCGCGATGATCGTCGTGGAAGAACTGGGTCACAGCGCGGTTGCGGCCAAGCTGGACGATCCGGAAGCATTGCTGGTCGAAGGCGAGACGCAGGAAGAAGTGGGCGAACGCCTGCCGCGTCCTCCGGTGGTCACGGTCATGGGTCACGTCGACCACGGCAAGACCTCGCTGCTCGATTACATCCGCCGTGCGAAGGTTGCATCGGGTGAAGCGGGCGGGATTACGCAGCACATTGGCGCGTATCACGTGGAAACGCCGCGCGGCGTGATCACGTTCCTCGACACCCCTGGCCACGAGGCCTTCACGGCCATGCGGGCCCGCGGCGCGAAGGCAACGGACATCGTGATTCTCGTGGTTGCCGCGGATGACGGCGTGATGCCGCAAACGAAGGAAGCCATTGCTCACGCGAAGGCGGGCGGCGTGCCTATCGTCGTGGCGATCAACAAGATCGACAAGCCGGGCGCAGCGTCCGAGCGCGTGAAGCAGGAACTGGTCGCTGAAGGCGTTGTGCCGGAAGAGTACGGTGGTGATTCGCCGTTCATCGAAGTGTCGGCCAAGACCGGTGTTGGTATCGACAGCTTGCTGGAAAATCTGTCGCTGCAAGCCGAAGTCATGGAACTCAAGGCGCCGGTCGATGCACCTGCCAAGGGTCTCGTGATCGAAGCGAAGCTCGACAAGGGCAAGGGTCCGGTTGCGACCATCCTGGTGACGTCGGGTACGTTGAATCGTGGCGACATCGTGCTGGCGGGTACGGCTTTTGGCCGCGTTCGAGCCATGCTCGACGAAACCGGCAAGCCGATCAAGTCGGCAGGTCCGTCGATTCCGGTCGAGATTCAAGGTTTGTCGGAAGTGCCGGGCGCTGGTGAAGAAGTCATGGTCCTGCCGGACGAACGCAAGGCGCGCGAAATCGCGTTGTTCCGTCAAGGCAAGTTCCGCGACGTCAAGCTGGCGAAGCAGCAAGCCGCCAAGCTGGAAAACATGCTGGAGTCCATGACGGAAGGCAACGTGCAGAACCTGCCGTTGATCGTCAAGGCCGACGTGCAAGGTTCGCAGGAAGCGCTGGTGCAGTCGCTGGTCAAGTTGTCCACCAACGAAGTGCGCGTGCAGATCGTGCACAGCGCGGTTGGCGCGATCAGCGAGTCGGACGTCAATCTGGCGACGGCTTCGAAGGCGGTCATCATCGGCTTCAACACGCGTGCGGATGCTCAGGCTCGCAAGGTGGCGGAGTCGAACGGTATCGACATTCGTTACTACAACATCATCTATGACGCTGTGGATGAAGTGAAAGCGGCAATGTCGGGCATGCTCTCGCCGGAGAAGCGCGAAGTGGTCACGGGTATGGTCGAGGTTCGCCAGATCATCCGCGTGCCGAAGATCGGCGCGATTGCGGGTTGTATGGTTACCGACGGCGTGGTCAAGCGTAACTCGATGGTTCGCGTGTTGCGCAACAACGTGGTTGTCCACACGGGCGAAATCGATTCGCTCAAGCGCTTCAAGGACGACGCGAAGGAAGTGCGCCAAGGCTTCGAGTGCGGTATCTCGCTGAAGAACTACAACGACATGGTCGAAGGCGACCAGTTCGAGATCTTCGAAGTGACCGAAGTCGCACGGACGCTGTAAAAGATTCATCGCTGGACTCGAGGGCGGAGTGGGCTTCACGCCCGCTCCGCCCTTTTTATTTGCGCGTCCGGCGATACACAAATTATCGGAAATATCATGGCCAAGAAACGTACTTCCCCTAACCGCAACGTGCAGATTGCGGATCAGATCCAGCGCGATCTCGCCGAACTGGTGCGTGACGTGAAAGACCCGCGAATCGGCATGGTGACGTTTCAGAGCGTCGAACTGACGCCCGACTACGCGCACGCGAAGGTTTATTTCACGACGCTTACGGGCGATCCCAAGGAAACCGAAGCCGGCTTGAATCACGCGGCGGGGCATTTGCACAACTTGCTGTTCAAGCGCCTGCATATCCACACGGTTCCGACGCTGCATTTTCACTACGACCAGACCGTCGTGCGTGCAGTGGAAATGTCGAAGTTGATTGACGAAGCCAACTCCACGCGCGCGAAGGACGACGAAGAACCTGAGCAAGCAGAGAAGGGCGCCTGATCGATGAACGGTGCTGCTCGTCCAAAGATTCCCCGGCGTTTGCTCGATGGCGTGTTGTTGCTCGACAAACCGCTTGGCTTGTCCAGCAACGACGCGCTGATTCGCGCCAAGCGAATTTATCTGGCGAAAAAGGCCGGGCACACCGGCACGCTTGATCCGCTGGCGACTGGCTTGCTGCCGCTTTGTTTTGGCGAGGCGACGAAATTTTCGCAGGACTTGCTCGAAGCCGATAAAACCTACGAAGCCACCATGCGCCTCGGCGTTCGCACTACCACGGGCGACGCGGAAGGCGAAGCGCTGGAAACACGCGAAGTCACGTGCAACGAAGCCGCGATCCACGCCGCAATGGCTGCTTTTCGCGGCGAGATCACGCAAATCCCGCCGATGTATTCAGCGCTCAAGCGCGACGGCAAGCCGCTGTATGAATACGCGCGGGCCGGGCAAACGGTCGAGCGCGAGGCGCGCAACGTGACAATTCTTGCGCTGGAAATGATCGCATGCGCGTTGCCGAACGTGACGTTTCGAGTGACGTGCAGCAAAGGCACGTATGTGCGCACGCTGGCTGAGGATATCGGCGAGAAGCTGAATTGCGGAGCGCATCTGGTGGCGCTGCGGCGTACCGGCGTCGGCACGTTGACGCTTGAAAACGCGGTCACGCTGGACACGCTTTCCGACGCTACGCCCGAAGCCCGTGACAGCTGGCTGCAACCTGTGGACGCGTTGTTGTCCACGTTCCCGGCCGTCCATCTCGACGCCGATGCCAGCCGCCGCTTTACCCAGGGTCAGCGGCTCAAGCTTGCGGATATCGCGGATGCGCCGGCAAACGCGGATCGCGTAAGAGTCTATTCCCGCGATGAACAACGTCTGCTCGGCGTAGCCCGAGCCGGCGAAGGTGTACTGGCGCCGGAGCGATTGGTGGTGTCGGGTCAGGGAGAATAAAAAAACGCCACGGGATGCCGTGGCGTTTTCACATAATCGAGCGCTGTTTCAATGCGCTGCCGAAGCCGCCGCAGCAGAGTCGCCGCCACCTGAGCGTTCAGGTTTCGTGATCCAGATCAACGCAATCAACGCGACAAAAATCGCCGCCGAGATATAGAACAAATCGTTCACGCCCAACTGCGCAGCCTGCTGCGTCGCCATGCTGTTGAACAACCCATAACCCTGATCCTTGCTGAATCCAGCCGCCCCGAATTGTTGCATCGACGCGTTGAAGTTCGGGTTATACAGATTGGCTTGCTCCACGAGTTGCGCGTGATGCACGCCCGACCGATGATCCCAGGCGGTTGAAAATATCGATGTCCCGATCCCGCCGCACATGATCCGCACGAAGTTCGACAATCCCGATGCCGCCGGAATCCGGTGGCCCGGAAGTCCCGACAACGTGATCGATACCAGCGGAATAAAGAACCCTGCCATGCCGATGCCCTGAATCAACGTCGGCAACATCAACGAGAACGTATCCACGCCGGTGGTGTAGCGCGAGCGCATCCAGAACACGAGCGCGAACACGAGGAACGCACCCGTCGCGATCTTTCGTGGATCGATACGCGGCAAAAACTTGCCGACCACGGGCGAGAGCAGCACCGCAAACAAACCGACCGGCGCGAGGACAAGGCCGGCATCCGTCGCCGTGTAGCCAATGTCGGTTTGCAACCACAGCGGCAACAGCACGAGATTGCCAAAGTACAAACCATAGCCAATCGCGAGCGCGATCGTTCCGCCGGTGAAATTTCGCAGCTTGAAAAGAGATAAATCGACGACCGGATGTTCCTCGGTCAGCTCCCACACAATGAAGAACGCGAGCGCGATCACCGCGATCAACGTCAGCACGACGATGGTCGTAGAGTTGAACCAGTCGAGGTCCTTGCCTTTATCGAGCATGACCTGCAGCGATCCGACCCAGATGACGAGCAAACTTAATCCCACCGTATCGATAGGCGCCTTGCGGATCACGGAATCACGTTCGCGGAAGATCGCAAACGTGGCAATCGCGGCGACGAAACCAACCGGAATGTTGACGTAGAAAATCCACGGCCACGAGATATTGTCGGAGATCCAGCCGCCGAGAATCGGCCCGGCGACTGGCGCGATCAGCGTGGTCATCGACCACATGGAAAGCGCCATGGGCGCCTTCGCGCGCGGATAACTCGCCAGCAAAAGCGTTTGCGAAAGTGGGATCATCGGCCCGGCGACCGCGCCTTGCAACACGCGCGCGGCGAGCAGGAAGGGCAGGCTCGGCGCGAGCCCGCAGAGCCACGACGCGATCACGAATAGCACGATCGACGTCATGAACAAACGCACTTGCCCAAATCGCTGCGTGAGCCAGCCCGTGAGCGGCACGGAGATCGCGTTGGCGACGGCGAACGACGTAATCACCCACGTGCCCTGATCCGACGATACCCCGAGGTCACCGGATATCGACGGAATGGAGACGTTTGCGATGGATGTGTCGAGCACATTCATGAACACCGCAAGCGATACCGCGATCGTGCCGATCACGAGTTTCGCGCCTTCCAGCGGCGGATGAACGGCGTTGGGTTGAGACATGAGAACGGTTCCGGAAAACTTGAAGGGCGCTTACATCAGCTTGGCGAGATCTTGCTTGGTCGCCGGCTGAACTTTTTCCTTCGATGTCTTCTGCGAACCGCCGCCCGTTCCCGGACCCGACGTACCCTCGTTCGCGGCGATGATGCGCGCGATTTCGGCATCGGCCTGATCGCCGTATTTGGCGAACACGTCGGTCTGATACACAGTGTTCGGCGCGGCTCCGAGCTGGCCGCCGTTCTCGTCCTTGATGGTTACATCCACGTTCATCGACAAACCGATGCGCAGCGGATGTTTTTCGAGTTCCTGCGGATCGAGCGCGATACGCACCGGCAGACGTTGCACGACCTTGATCCAGTTACCCGTTGCGTTTTGCGCCGGCAGCAGCGAGAACGCCGAGCCCGTGCCCGCCGAGAAGCCGATCACCTTGCCGTGGAACACGACACCCGAACCATAAACGTCCGCCGTCAATTCAACCGGCTGGCCGATGCGCATATGCGTCAACTGCACTTCCTTAAAATTAGCATCGATCCATACGCCGTTCAGCGGCACGATCGCCATAAGCGGATTGCCCGGCGAGACGCGTTGGCCGACCTGCACCGAACGCTTGGCGACATAACCCGTCACGGGCGCCGGCATGGTGTTGCGTGCATAGTTGATATACGAATCGCGGACCTTGGCAGCGGCCGCAAGCACGTTCGGATGGCTCGCAATCGTCGTATTCGATGTCAGCGAACGATTCGACTGCAGCTCTTGCTGCGCGGCGTTGAGCGAGGCTTGCGCGCCGCGCACAGCGTCGCGTGCGTGGGAAATTTCTTCGCCCGAGATCGCGCCGGTCTGCGCAATCGTCAAACGGCGGCGCAGGTCGTCCTGAGCCCGCGAAAGATCCGATTGACGCAGCGCGACTTGCGCCTGGTATTGATTGTCGTTGACGAAAAGCGTGCGAACCTGGCGCACGGTCTGCGCGAGATTGGCCTCGGCCTGATCGAGCGCGACCTTGGAATCGGCTGGATCGAGCACGACGAGCGGATCGCCCATCTTCACGGTTTGCGTATCGTCCGCGTTCACGGAGATCACCGTGCCCACCACTTGCGGCGTGATCTGCACGATGTTGCCATTCACATACGCGTCGTCGGTGCTTTCGTGAAAACGCGCGACGAGGAAGTAGTACAGCCCGTAGGCCACCGCCGCGATGATCACGACCAGCACGATCAGGGACATCAGCACGCGGCGCTTGGTGTTGCTGGTTTTAGGCGCCGGTGCTGCTGCGGCATTTTGTTGAGAGTCGCTCATGAATAGCTCCGTATTCTCTGTCTTGAGTTGCTGCTAATCGATTCGATTCGGTTTGGTTCAGTCGGCGCTCTTCGGCGCGACCGATGCGGTCTTCGACGTTTGCCCGTCGATGGCGAGATTCGCGTCGGCGGCATCGAAACCACCGCCCAGCGCCTTGATCAGGCCGATCTGAAGATCGCGGCGTTTCATCCGCAAGTTCGTCACGGTTTGTTCGTTCGACAAACGGTTCTGGTCGGCGGTCAGCACCTGAAGTTGCGGCGACAACCCAGCTTTGTACCGGATCACGGCGAGCTGGTAGGCGTGCGTGGAGGCGTCGAGTGCGCGGGTGGCATCGTTGGTTTGCTGATCGACCGAGCGAATCGAAGCAATTTGCGTTGCCACATCGTTCAGCGCGTTCACCAGCGTCTGGTTGTAGTTCGCGATGTCGAGATCGAAGTCCGCATAACGGCCTTTCAGCTGTGCGCGCAACGCGCCGGCGTCGAAGATCGGCAAATGGATGGCCGGGCCCGCGTTGAACTGGCGGCTGCTGGAGGTGAAGAATCGGCCCCATCCGAAGGCGTCGAAGCCTGCCGCCGCCGACAGATTGATATCGGGGAAAAACTCGGCCTTCGCTTCCTTCACGTTCGACGTCGCCGCTTCCACCTGCCAGCGCGCCGCGACAATGTCCGGCCGGCGCGCAATCAGGTCGGCGGGTACGTTGTCCGGCAACGTGACGTCGATCCTGGAAGTGAGCACCGGGTTCGCGATTTTCAGGCCGCGGTCCGGTCCCTGGCCGAGCAGCGCGCCGAGTTGGTAACGCGTGGTCGTGATCTGGCCGTCGAGCTCGGACAGATTCGTCTGGCTCGTCGCGATATTGCCTTCGGCCGTGCGGATTTCGACGTTGGTATCGAGCCCGGCAGTCACGCGGCCGTTCGTGATGCGGCCTACGTCGGTGCGGTTCGCAATCTCGCGCTGGGCGACATCGCGCAAAGCGTAGAGCAGCGCGAGCTGGTTGTACGTCTGCGCAACCGATGCCGCCAGCGTCACGCGCGCCTGCTGCATGTCGGCCTCGGCGGCCTTTTGCTGCGAGACGGCCTGATTCAGACGCGAGCGGTTCTTGCCCCACAAGTCCAGGTCCCACGACGCGCTCACCAGCGCATTGTTCTCGCTATACCAGGTGCCGCCGTACGGAGGCGGGTAGAGCGCGTTCGCGGAGAAAAGCTCGCGACTCCACGAATACGAGCCGTTTACCTTCGGATATAGCCCGGCTCGCGAGCTCTCTATATAAGACGATGCCTTCGCGATCCGCGCCTGCGCCTGCGCGATCGACGGATTGCCGGCAAGCGCTTCGTCGATCAGCTGCGGCAATTGCGGATCGCCGAATTGCTTCGCCCAGTCGAGCGATGGCCACTGGCCGCCTTGCGACGGCACGCTTTGCGTGGCTTGCAGCGCATCGCTCTGCGGCTCGGTGATCTGCTTGTCGCTCGAAATGCCCGCGTAGTTGGCGCAGCCTGCAAGGACCAGCACGGCAGCGGCCAAAGCGCTGCGTTTCAAACTTGTTGTAGACGTCGCGAATACGGACGCGGACGAATCAGGGAATTTCATCGCTCGACTCTCGGAGATGATATGTAAAGATGGACGCAGCAACCAATTTCTTTCAGTTTTATTACCCGATAAGGGGGCCGCTGAAGTGCGTCTTCAGAATATGAGCTTGGATTAAGGGAATGCGCCGCCCTGGTCAGGAAGTCGCTTTTGGCGTGGAGCTTTCGTACCCGCTGATCAGCGCGATGGCTGCCGGATCGCCCGAATTGAGCAGGATCCGGCGCAGCATACTCTTCAAAAATCCGACTTCCTCGGGTGTAAAACCGCCGAGAAGCTTGTCCAGCACCTTCGTGAAAATAGCCGGAATCTGTCCGGCAAGCTCGCGGCCTTCCGGTGTCAATGCAAGGCGAACAACGCGCCTGTCTTCCTCGCTGCGCACGCGGGTAATGAGTCCGCGCTTTTCCAGCCGGTCGATCAGGCGGGTGACGGCGCTTGCATCGATACCGTATTCACGCGCGAGATCTGCCGCTGCAAGACTGCGTCCGCTCGCGAGCATGAACATGATGCTCGCTTGCGTGCTCGTAATGCCGAGGTCGGCCATGGTGAGTTGCGTCACGTTGTTCCAGAGCGTGGAGCGCACGCGGCTAAGCAGATAGCCGACGCTCTCGCAAAGCACATAGTTGGCAATTTCAGGAACCGGCTGTTCGACGTCGCTCATGGATACTCGTGCGCTTGCAATAATTGACTATGCAAGATTATAAAAGGCAGTTCATTGACGCGGCAAGTACTTTCAGATCCGTTCTGATGTGCTCGCATTGAGCCGGCCAACCAAAGATTGTTGTTATTTTGAGATTCGAATCGCCCTGGCAAATGCCCGACGATAGGCGTTGACAGGGGTTTTCGGCTATCTCGGAAAGGAGAATTGAGGCAAAAACCCTTCCGGGTTTCGTCCTATTGCACATCGAGGAAGAAGAGGACACGCCGCCGTGCTACACTCTCGGGTTCCCATCGCGCCGAGTGCGGGGAAGTGGATTGTCTTCATGTTCGTTCCACGGCTAATTCCATTTGCTGACAACTAGCTTGCACCCACGGCGCTCAACTATCTGTACAAAGCTCCTCAAGCTCCTATGACCCGCGCCCTTCGCAACATTGCCATCATTGCCCACGTCGACCACGGCAAGACTACGCTCGTCGACCAATTGCTCCGCCAGACCGCCACGTTCCGAGAGAACCAGGCTGTGGTCGAGCGCGTGATGGACTCGAACGACATTGAAAAGGAACGTGGCATCACGATCCTTTCGAAGAACTGCGCGGTCGAGTACGAAGGCACGCACATCAATATTGTCGACACGCCGGGACACGCCGACTTCGGCGGCGAAGTGGAACGCGTGCTGTCGATGGTCGACTCCGTGTTGCTGCTGGTGGACGCCGTAGAAGGTCCGATGCCGCAGACGCGTTTCGTGACCAAGAAAGCGCTTGCGCTTGGTCTCAAGCCAATCGTGGTGATCAACAAGGTTGACCGGCCGGGCGCGCGGATCGACTGGGTGATCAACCAGACGTTCGACCTGTTCGACAAACTCGGCGCCACTGACGAACAACTCGATTTCCCGATCGTGTATGCATCGGGTTTGAATGGTTACGCAGGATTGAAGCCGGACGTGCGCGAAGGCGACATGCGTCCTCTGTTCGACGCAGTCCTGGAACACGTTCCGGTTCGCCCGGCCGATCCGGAAGCGCCGCTGCAGTTGCAAATCACGTCGCTGGATTATTCGTCGTACGTTGGCCGTATCGGCGTTGGCCGGATCACCCGTGGCCGTATCAAGCCGGGTATGTCGGTGGCCGTTCGTTCAGGCCCGGATGGCGCGATCATCAACCGCAAGATCAACCAGGTTCTGTCGTTCAAGGGCCTGGAGCGCGTGCAGGTCGAATCGGCTGAAGCCGGCGATATCGTGCTGATCAACGGCATTGAAGAAATCGGCATTGGCGTGACCATCTGCGCGCCGGACGTTCCGGAAGCGCTGCCCATGATCACCGTGGACGAACCCACGCTGACCATGAACTTCCTCGTGAACTCCTCGCCGCTGGCAGGACGCGAAGGCAAGTTCGTCACGAGCCGCCAGATTCGCGATCGCCTGATGAAGGAACTGAATCACAACGTGGCGTTGCGCGTGAAGGAAACCGGCGACGAAACCACGTTCGAAGTGTCGGGTCGCGGCGAACTGCACCTGACCATTCTCGTGGAAAACATGCGTCGGGAAGGTTACGAACTCGCCGTGTCGCGTCCGCGCGTGGTCATGACCGAAGTCGACGGCGTGAAGCATGAGCCGTACGAAAACCTGACCGTCGACATGGAAGATGCAAACCAGGGCGGCGTGATGGAAGAACTGGGCCGCCGCAAGGGTGAAATGCTCGACATGGCGTCGGACGGCCGTGGTCGTACGCGTCTCGAATATCGTATTTCGGCGCGTGGCCTGATTGGCTTCCAGTCGGAATTTCTGACGCTCACGCGCGGTACGGGTCTGATGAGCCACACGTTCGATTCGTATCAGCCGGTGAAGGAAGGCGGCGTGGGCGAGCGTCGTAACGGCGTGCTCATTTCCCAGGACGATGGCGCTGCTGTCGCCTACGCATTGTGGAAGCTGCAGGATCGCGGCCGCATGTTCGTCTCGCCGGGCGAGCCGCTTTACGAAGGCATGATCATCGGCATCCACAGCCGCGACAATGACCTGGTCGTGAACCCAATCAAGGGTAAGCAGCTGACCAACGTGCGTTCGTCGGGTACGGACGAAGCAGTGCGCCTCGTGCCGCCGATCCAGATGTCGCTGGAATACGCGGTCGAGTTTATCGACGACGACGAACTGGTCGAAGTCACGCCGCAATCCATCCGTCTGCGCAAGCGTTACCTGAAGGAACACGAGCGTCGCAGCGCCAGCCGCAAGGGCGCAGTGGATTAATTTCCGCCTGCTCGAGCCTCGCAAAAAGCCACCCTCGGGTGGCTTTTTTGTTGCGCCGCATCCTGCCGTTGCATGTGTCCCTTATTCGCGAAAGGTCCACGAAAGCCCGCCAGACAAGCTTTCCGGGCGCGACCATCGGCGCGTCGACTTAATGATATGTGCTATGCTAGCGGATGCATTGCCAGTTTTAGGTCCTTCCAAGCAGACTTGATTCGCGCAATCCGCTAAACGGTCAGGCCGTGTTGCGGAAGGTTGAGTAACCCGCTATTTCTCGAGAAACTCGAAGAAAGGTGAGCGTAAAAATGATGAAGCAATCCCAGCTGAACTCCTATTTGTTCGGCGGTAATGCCCCGTACGTCGAAGAACAGTACGAGGCATATCTCGATAATCCCGCGTCAGTGCCCGAGACCTGGCGTACCTATTTCGATGCGTTGCAAAACGTGCCCGCATCGGATGGGACAAATCACAACGACGTGGCCCACGGCCCAATCGTCGAGTCGTTCGCTCAGCGTGCGAAATCGAACGGCTTCGTGCCGCGCGAAAGCAGTGCTGACCTCGCGACCGCGCGCAAGCAGGTCTTCGTTCAGTCGCTGATCGGCGCGTACCGCTTCCTCGGCTCGCAATGGGCCAATCTCGATCCGCTCAAGCGCCGCGAGCGCCCGGCAATTCCCGAGCTCGAACCCGCGTTCTACGACTTCACCGAAGCCGACATGGACCAGACGTTCCATGCGCAGAACCTGTATTTCGGGCTCGAGCAGGCGTCGTTGCGTGAAATCGTCAAGGCGTTGCGCGATACGTATTGCGGCACCATCGGCGCCGAGTTCATGTACATCAGCGATCCGGAACAGAAGCGCTGGTGGAAAGAACGCCTCGAGTCGATCCGCTCCACACCGAATTTCTCCGCCGACAAGAAAAAGCACATTCTTCAGCGCCTGACGGCGTCGGAAGGACTCGAGCGTTTCCTGCACACCAAATATGTTGGCCAGAAGCGCTTCTCGCTGGAAGGCGGCGAAAGCTTTATCGCGTCGATGGACGAAGTCGTTCGCCATGCGGGCGCTGCGGGCGTGCAGGAAATCATCATCGGCATGGCTCACCGTGGACGCTTGAACGTCCTGGTGAACACGCTCGGCAAGATGCCGGCTGATCTTTTCGCCGAATTCGAAGGCAAGCACGTCGATGACCTGCCGGCTGGCGACGTGAAGTATCACAAGGGTTTCTCGTCGGACGTTTCAACCGATGGCGGCCCGGTTCACCTGTCGCTCGCGTTCAACCCGTCGCACCTTGAAATCGTGAATCCGGTGGTCGAGGGTTCGGCGAAAGCGCGGATGGATCGTCGCGGCGACGTGGACGGCCTGCAAGTGCTGCCGGTCCAGATTCACGGCGACGCGGCGTTTGCCGGTCAGGGCGTGGTCATGGAAACGCTGAACCTCGCGCAAACGCGTGGTTACGGCACGCACGGCACGCTGCATATCGTCATCAACAATCAGATCGGCTTTACGACGTCCGACCCGCGCGATGCACGTTCGACGCTGTATTGCTCGGACGTGGCGAAGATGATCGAAGCGCCGGTGCTGCACGTGAACGGCGACGATCCGGAAGCGGTCGTGCTGTGCACGCAGCTGGCTATCGATTACCGTATGCAGTTCCACAAGGACGTGGTTGTCGACATCATCTGTTTCCGCAAGTTGGGTCACAACGAGCAGGACACGCCGGCGGTCACGCAGCCGCTGATGTACAAGACGATCGCCAAGCATCCGGGTACGCGCGCGCTGTACGCTGAAAAGCTCGTGCAGCAGGGCGTGATCACGGCGGAAGACGCTGACGGTTATGTGAAGGCGTATCGCCAGGCAATGGATGACGGTCATCACACGGTCGATCCGGTGCTCTCGAACTACAAGAGCAAGTACGCGGTGGACTGGGTTCCTTTCCTGAACCGCAAGTGGACCGACGCAGCCGACACAGCCGTGCCGCTCGCCGAACTGAAGCGTCTGGCCGAGCGCATCACCACGATCCCGGAAAACTTCAAGGTGCATCCGCTGGTCGAGCGCGTGATCAACGATCGCCGTGCAATGGGCCGCGGCGAAGCGAAGCTTGACTGGGGCATGGGCGAACATCTCGCGTATGCGTCGCTGGTGGCATCGGGTTATGCCGTGCGTCTGACGGGCCAGGATTCGGGTCGCGGCACGTTCACGCATCGTCACGCTGTTTTGCACGATCAAAACCGCGAGCGCTGGAACGACGGCACGTACATTCCGTTGCAGAACATTGCCGATGGTCAGGCGAAGTTCACGGTGATCGACTCGGTGTTGTCGGAAGAAGCGGTGCTCGGTTTCGAGTACGGCTATTCGACGGCCGAGCCGAACACGCTGGTTGCTTGGGAAGCACAATTCGGTGACTTCGTGAACGGCGCGCAGGTTGTGATCGACCAGTTCATCTCGTCGGGCGAAGTGAAGTGGGGCCGCGTTTCAGGTCTCACCATGCTGTTGCCGCACGGTTATGAAGGACAGGGTCCGGAGCACTCGTCGGCGCGTATCGAACGATTCCTGCAGCTTTGCGCGGATCACAACATGCAAGTGGTTCAGCCGACCACGCCGGCGCAGATCTTCCATCTGTTGCGCCGTCAGATGATCCGCTTGTTCAGGAAGCCGCTGATCGTCGCCACGCCGAAGTCGCTGCTGCGCCACAAGGAAGCAGTGTCGGACCTGTCGGAACTGGCGAAGGGTTCGTTCCAGCCGATCATCGGCGAAACGGATACCGCGATCGAGCCGAAGAAGGTCAAGCGCGTGATCGTGTGTTCGGGCCGTGTTTATTACGACCTGATCGCGCATCGCCGCGAAGCGAAGGCGAACGACGTTGCGATCGTTCGTATCGAGCAGTTGTACCCGTTTGCCCACAAGCAGTTCGACGCGGAAATCAAGAAATACGAACACGCGACGGAAGTGGTCTGGGCACAGGACGAGCCGCAGAATCAGGGCGCCTGGTTCTACGTCGAGCATCATTTGCGCGAAGGCATGCGTGAAGGACAGAAGCTGGCTTACAGCGGCCGTCCGGCATCGGCATCCCCGGCAGTCGGTTATTACGCGAAGCACTACGAGCAGCTGAAGGCGCTGATCGAAGGCGCGTTTGGCCGGTTGAAGGGCGCGCAGACGATCTCGAAGTAAGCGGTTCCGACCGGGGAGCGCCGTAACGCGGCTCCCCGGTTGTTCATGCGCTGTCCTGTGATTCGATTTGGAATGTGGAATGCACAAGCAGCGCTCGCCGTAAGTTAGATGCGCGCTGCATTCACACGCTCTGGAAAACCCAAGAATAACGGCGTCGAACTCAATGGTCACGATGCCGTACCCAGATACATTCAGGAAAAAACATAATGTCTATCGTAGAAGTCAAGGTTCCCCAGCTGTCTGAGTCCGTGTCGGAAGGCACCATGTTGTCGTGGAAGAAGAAGCCGGGCGAGGCGATCGCCATCGACGAAATCCTCATTGAAATTGAAACGGACAAGGTCGTGCTGGAAGTGCCGGCACCGGCTGCGGGCGTGCTCACGCAAGTCATCAAACATGACGGCGACGTGGTCGGCGCGGAAGAAGTGATCGCAATGATCGATACGGAAGCGAAGGCCGGCGAAGCACCGGTGGCCGCAGCTGCTGGCGACGCAGAAGTGGCGCCGGCTCCGCAACCGCAACAGGAAGCCGCACCGGCCACGACGAGCGCTTCGGCTTCGAACACGTCGGCTTCGCCTTCGGCAGCGAAGATCCTTGCTGAAAAGAATGTGTCGAGCGATCAGGTTTCGGGTTCGGGCCGCGATGGCCGCGTGACCAAGGGTGATGCATTGGCCGCCACGCAAGGCGCGCCGGCTGTTGCTGCCACGCAAAGCGCGCCGGCGCCTGCGCCTGCTGCAAAAGCGCCGGCTGCGAAGGCTCCGGCTGCCGCCAAGCCGTCCCTGCCGGACGTGAAGGCACCGGGCGCCGACCAGTGGTTGAAGGATCGTCCGGAACAACGCGTTCCCATGTCGCGTCTGCGCGCGCGTATTGCCGAGCGTCTGCTCGAATCGCAGCAAACCAACGCCATCCTGACCACGTTCAACGAAGTGAATATGGCGCCGGTTATGGATCTGCGTAACAAGTACAAGGATCGCTTCGAGAAGGAACATGGCGTGAAGCTTGGCTTCATGTCGTTCTTCGTGAAGGCCGCCGTTCACGCGCTGAAGAAGTTCCCTCTGGTGAACGCTTCTATCGACGGTAACGACATCGTCTATCACGGTTACTTCGATATCGGTATTGCCGTCGGTTCGCCGCGTGGCCTGGTGGTGCCGATCCTGCGCAACGCCGACCAGCTGAGCCTGGCCGAGATCGAAAAGAAGATTGCCGAATTCGGTGCGAAGGCACGTGATGGCAAGCTGTCGATCGAAGAAATGACGGGCGGCACGTTCTCGATCTCGAATGGCGGCGTGTTCGGCTCCATGTTGTCGACGCCGATTATCAATCCGCCGCAATCGGCCATTCTCGGCGTGCACGCAACGAAAGAACGCGCGGTGGTCGAGAACGGCCAGATCGTGATCCGTCCAATGAACTACCTGGCGCTCTCCTACGATCACCGGATCATCGACGGTCGCGAAGCGGTGCTGTCGCTGGTTGCCATGAAGGACGCGCTGGAAGATCCGGCTCGCTTGCTGCTGGACCTGTAAGCCCGGAAGTTGCCCTTTAAATTCAGCGTTAGAACCTTATTTGGGACTCATGGCACGCTCGATAGACTCGGGCGTGCCGTGTATCCAACAAGAGAAGGATAGTCATGTCCAAAGAATTTGATGTCGTCGTGATTGGTGCAGGCCCTGGCGGGTACATCGCGGCGATTCGCGCGGCGCAACTCGGCAAGTCGGTTGCGTGCATTGAAAGCTGGAAGAACCCGGCCGGTAACCTGAAGCTCGGCGGCACGTGCCTGAACGTGGGCTGCATTCCGTCGAAGGCGTTGCTGGCGTCGTCGGAAGAATTTGAAAACGTCTCGCATCATCTCGGCGATCACGGCATCAACGTGGGCGACGTGAAGCTCGATATCTCGAAAATGCTTGCTCGTAAAGACGGCATTGTCGAGAAGATGACGAAAGGAATCGAGTTTCTGTTTCGCAAGAACAAGATCACGTGGCTGAAGGGCCATGGCAAGTTCACCGGCAAGACGGACGCCGGCGTGCAGATCGAAGTGAGCGGCGAAGCGGAAACGGAAACCGTGACGGCGAAGAACGTGATCATCGCGACGGGCTCGAAGGCGCGCCATCTGCCGACCATTCCTGTGGACAACCGAATCGTCTCGGACAACGAAGGCGCACTGACGTTTGATTCGGTGCCGCAGAAGCTGGCTGTGATCGGCGCGGGCGTGATCGGCCTGGAGCTGGGTTCCGTTTGGCGCCGTCTGGGCGCGAGCGTGACCGTGCTCGAAGCGTTGCCCGCGTTCCTCGGCGCATGCGACGAATCGCTTTCGAAGGAAGCCGCAAAGCAGTTCAAGAAGCAGGGTCTCGACATTCATCTCGGCGTGAAGATCGGCGAAGTGAAGACGACGGATTCGAGCGTTTCGGTCGCGTACACGGACAAGGACGGCAACGCGCAAACGCTCGACGCCGATCGTTTGATCGTATCGATTGGCCGCGTGCCGAACACGGACAACCTCGGTCTGGAAGCAATTGGCTTGAAGACGGACGAACGCGGTTTTGTTCCCGTCGATGACCATTGCGCGACGAGCGTGCCGAACGTGTACGCAATCGGCGACGTGGTGCGCGGCCCGATGCTCGCGCACAAGGCGGAAGACGAAGGCGTGCTGGTGGCCGAGATCATCGATGGTCAGAAGCCGCATATCGACTACAACTGCATTCCGTGGGTGATCTACACCGAACCGGAAATTGCGTGGGTCGGCAAGACGGAACAGCAACTGAAGGCTGAAGGCCGCGAGATCAAGACCGGGCAGTTCCCGATGATGGCGAATGGCCGCGCGCTCGGTATCGGCAAGGCTGACGGGTTTGTGAAGATGATCGCCGATGCGAAGACCGACGAACTGCTCGGTTGCCACATCATCGCGGCGAATGCGTCGGATTTGATCGCCGAAGCGGTCGTGGCGATGGAGTTCAAGGCGGCATCGGAAGATATCGGCCGGATCTGCCATCCGCATCCGTCGTTGTCGGAAGTGATGCGCGAAGCTGCGCTCGCCGTCGACAAGCGCGCGCTCAACATGTAATTGCAGCAGGCTTGAGCAGCATGGCGAAGGCGGGCGGGAGTTATCCCGCTCGCCTTTGTTTTTGTCCGTCTTCCTCAGTCTCAATTGGCCTTGAACCCACGCACCATGAACGTCACCGAATACTACGAACACGAACTAGAGACGCGGGGATATCAGTCGGACGCGGCGCAGCTCTCGGCGGTCGAACGCCTGCAGCGCTGCTACGACGAATGGGTCGCGTACAAGGCGCGCCGCTCGAACGCGTTCAAGAAGCTGATCTCGCGTCCGGAGTTGCCGCGCGGCGTGTACATGTGGGGCGGAGTGGGGCGCGGCAAGAGCTTTCTGATGGACAGCTTTTTTGCTGTCGTGCCGGTGCAGCGCAAGACGCGTCTGCATTTTCATGAGTTCATGCGCGAGGTGCATCGCGAGCTGGAAGAACTGAAGGGCATGGCCGATCCGCTCGATGAACTCGCGCGGCGCGTGGCGAAGCGGTATCGGCTGATTTGCTTCGACGAGTTTCACGTGTCGGATATCGCCGACGCCATGATCCTGTACCGTCTGCTCGACCGCTTGTTCGGCGCGGGCGTGCAGTTCGTGATGACGTCGAATTACGACCCTGACTTGCTGTATCCCGATGGTTTGCATCGTGACCGCTTGCTGCCTGCCATCGAACTGATCAAGTCCAAGCTCGACGTGATCAATGTCGATGCCGGCACGGATTATCGCAAGCGTACGTTGTCGCAAGTGAAGGCGTACCACACGCCGCTTGGCGCCACCGCGGACAAAGCCTTGCGCGCCGACTTTGCGAAGCTCGCCGCCGTGCCCGATGAAAGCCCGATCCTGCGCATTGAAAAGCGTGAATTGAAGGCGCTGCGCAAGGCCGACGGCGTGGTCTGGTTCGACTTCGCCACGCTCTGTGGCGGACCGCGATCGCAAAACGATTACCTCGAACTGGCAAGCCGTTTTCATGCCGTGATTCTCTCGGAAGTCCCGAAGATGTCGCCGCGCAATGCATCGGAGGCACGTCGTTTTACGTGGCTGATCGACGTGTTCTACGACCACAAGGTAAAGCTGCTGATGTCGGCGGAAGTGCCGGCCGAGGAGCTCTACGTCGAAGGTCCGATGGCCAACGAATTCGCGCGCACCGTCTCGCGGATCACCGAGATGCAGTCGAAGGAATATCTGGAGTCCGAACGTCGGCTGGTCGATACATCGCTGACCTGAGGACATAGACCGAACGGACGATTGACAATGCGAGACTCATAATTTCGCGCGCAGGTATCTGCCGTAAGGCTTTGCGCGCTATTTCAAGATTCAGACATGTCTGATACCGGGGTATCGGGCGGATGCGTATCTTCTGATCACTTACTTGTGATTGGAGGAAACCATGAAGCCTTACCGCGATATGTCCGACGAAGAATGGCAATTGGTGGCGCCGCTTCTGCCCGAATTGCGTCCCCGTTCAGAGTTGCGCGGCCGGCCGCTCGCCAACACCCGCGCCGTGCTCAACGGCGTACTCTGGGTGATGTACAGCGGCGCTTCATGGTCCACGCTGCCCCGCAAATATCCGTCGTATCAAACATGTCATCGCCGCTTCAAGGCGTGGCATGACTCGGGCGTGCTGGCTCGTGTGATGCAGCAATTGTTCGGCGGCGCGAGTGAAGGTTTGTACTTGCTGATGACATCGCGTATGCGTGTGCCTGTGGAGCTGCCAGCCGGTCTCGGCGGTCACTCGGCCGATCTGGTACGCAGCACATCGGTGAACGGCGATGCTCGTCCGGTTTTCGTGCCTGTCGTGCAAGCGCCGAATGCCACGCCCGGTGCCGCTCCAACTGTGCCCGGTGATTATGTCGATGGCGTACGCCGCGCCGCTTGATGCCTTAAAAAAAATCCGGCCTGGTGCCGGATTTTTGTTTTGGCCTCCGAACGTTCGCAAGGCTTATTGCTGCCTGACCCACGTTTGCGAGCGTCCAAGCAGCGACACACCAATGTAGCCGCGAACCACGAGCTTCTGGCCGTCTTCGTCAAGATGCATCTTGCACTTGTACAGCTTGCCGTTCTCGGGATCGAGAATCTGGCCGCCATCCCACGCATCGCCATCCGGCTTCATGCCGTTGATGATCGTCATGCCCTTGAGCAATTGATCCTTGCGGGAATCCGTGCAGGCTGTGCATCGGCGAGTGGGATCGTTGTTGTTGCCTATCCCTTCGAGAATTTTGCCGGATAGCGTGCCGTCGCTGTCCTGCATGATCTGAACCACGGCTTTGGGCTGGCCGGTTTTATCGTCGATGGTCTGCCAGAGTCCAGCTGGCGATGCAGCCTGTGCAAGCGTACTCGCGGCCGATGCCAGCAGCGCGCCGGTCAGCAAGATGCGTCTGAATTGCCGATGCGCGCGATCAGTCGTACTCGTCATGCTTCCTCCTGGAGGTGAAACGTCTCTTGATTGTATTTGCCGCTAGTTGGCGGACAGAATACGTTAAAGCATCATGGACGTTTGATAGGACTTCCTCTAGTTGGTTCGTGGCGGGCAGGCACGACTATCGCGCGCATCGTTCGGCCAGCGCTTAGTTGAACTGAAAGGAGAATGTCGCGTTTACGCGTGGGCTGCGCGATCCGTTGCCTTCCACGGGTGCGTCGCCAACAGGTTTTGCCAGCGATAAATCCAGGCTGTAGTACTTCGCATCCGACACGCGAAAGCCGACTCCGACCGACGCCAGCCTGCTCGGTTTCGCCGCGCCGCCATGCAGGTAGACGCGTGCGGTATCCACCGATACGTAGGGCGTGAAGGTCTTCAGGAACGCAAGCCCGATTGCGAATGGCCGGTTCACTTCGGCCGACGCCGCCCAGCCCGAATCGCCCGATACTTCGCCCGGCTGATAACCAAGTGCAAAGCGCTGGCTGCCGAACGCGATCTGCTCCGACGTCGGCAGCGAGTCCGGGCTGTATTGCCCGGTCGCGGCGACCGTAGTGCCGATCTTGTACGGCCATTCGTTGGTTTGCGAAATCGTGGCGCCCGTGCGCACGAAGGTGAGCGAGATCGGGTTGGTCGTGACAACGCCGGGAATATTGGTTTCGGCCGCCTTCGATGCCCCCAGCACGTTCAACGCCTTCGCCACGTTAATGCTTGCTCGCCGCACGGTCCCGGTATCGACGCCGGTGTAGTCGAGCTGGAGCGTCGTCACGCGGACTTGCGAACGCTGGCCGAGTTGCGCGCCCGTGATCGTGTTCTTGAAACGGTCTTCATCGTGGGACGCATATGCGCCGGCCGTTCCGATCAGGCTGCGTGTATTGCTCAAAATGAACGGGTACGAAGCCGACAAACCCACCTTGTCGTTGACGACGGTACGTTCGACGAAAGAGGGCAGGCCGGGGTTATCGACGGGATGACCGTAGTAATGCGAAGCATCGACCTTGGCGGTGAAACCATCGGTGCCGATGGGCAATGCGCCGTTGACCGCGAAGTAGGTTTGATCGTTGCGGCCCTTCGGCAGCAGGGCCGACGCGCCGATCGTCTCGCCCTGACCCAGCACGCCGTTTTCGGTGGCGCTCACGATGCCCTGCAGGCCCGGGTGATTCATGTCGATACCCGTGGCGAAGTTGAACGGCTTGCGTTCCACATCGAGTTCGAGCGACGTGGCGCCATCGGTCGTTTGCGGCGGCGCGACGGTTGCCGCGATCTTCACGCCAGGCGTGAGGCCAAGCATGTTGACGTAGCGTTCGAACGTATCCTGCTTGAGCGGGCGATCGGCGCGAATCCGGTCGGCGACGGCGCGAATGCGCTTTTCCGCGGTGCCGGGATCGCCTTTTATTTTTACATCGGCTACGAAACCTTCGACCACCGTGATGCGCACCACGCCGTCATCGAAGGTCTGCGCAGGCACAAACGCGAAAGACAGCGCGTAGCCACGTTCCTTGTAGAGCGCGGTCACGCCGTTCGCGGTTTCCATCAATTCGCCGATCGTGACGTCTTTGCCCACAAGAGGCGTGAAGCGTTGGGCGATTTCATCGAAGGGGAGAGTCTTGACGCCTTCAATCTGGATTTTCTGCGGCGTCAAATGACGCGCGAGCAACTCCTGGAGGTGAGGCGTTTGCGTCTGGACATCGACAGTGACCGACGGCGGCTTTTGCGGCGCGTTCACCTGCGGCAATGCGTCGAGCGGATTACCCGCCACGGACGGGCGCACGGCTTGCCCGCTGGTTTGCGCTTCAGCGGCGTGCGCAGCCACCGCTGCGGCCAGCAGCGTCCATTTCCATTCCTTGATCTTCACGGTACGGCCCTCGTTGACTTTTATCGTGCGAACTGCGGCTCTCGCCCGCGTTCGTCATCGTTTGCTGCTGATGCAGTGATACACGTCTGTATTACGGCTCTTACGGCCTTAACTTTCGCTTTATTTGCGGCTTATTTGCCGGTCTATTTTCTTTCCCCGATAAAACTCCGGGGCAGCGGGTGGTCATCCTCGCGTCGATCTTTTTGTCCGTCGTGCGCCGTCTGGCCGGGCGGGCTGCATCGATGGATCAAGTGTTTGCGTTCATGCGAAAACGGCGCCGCAAAGGGCGCCGGCGAAACCATGTATTGCGGGACATTAGAGCGTTCGAAGGGATCATGAAGGGGCGTATGGACGCGTACCTCCTCGTCGCAGGGACGTATCGAAGAAGTTTCACCATGAAACGCCGCCTGGGGATGGCGACGCTTCATGGACCCGTCTGCAGTGCCTTCAGTGTTACTTGTTATGCGCGCCAAGCAAGCCGCCGACAAGCGTGGTCACGCCGCCGAGAGGATTGGCCGGCGAATTGCTCGCGCTGCCGCCCGTGGTGCTCGCGAGACCGACGCCCACGCCCACTCCGGCGGTCGTTGTCGTCGTGCCGGTCGATGGCGATTTGGTCGTCGTCGCGCCTGCACCCACACCCACGCCTGCAGCCAGCGAGCCCGTCAATCCACCAACCACGCCCGATACCGGCGCGAGCAAGTTGCCCGCAGCGCCCGTGCCATTGCCCGAGGTCGCGCTGGTCAGGGCGCTTGTCGTGCCGCCGACCGCACCTGCAACCGGCGTAGCGACGCCTGTCGCGACCGTGCCGATGGTATTCGTCAAGCCACCCACCAGCCCCGACACCGGCGCGAGGGGACCTGCGCCTCCGGGCGCTGCGCCTACGCTGGCCAATGTGCCCGTCAGGCCGCTGACAAGGCCGGTAACCGGAGCCAGGGCGCCCGTTGCGCCGCCCGCGCCGCCGACACTACCCAGGCTGCCGGTCACGCCGCTGACAAGCGATGCAACCGGTGCAAGCGGACCTGCTGCGCCCGGCGCTGCGCCTAGTCCGGCAACCGTATTCGTCAAGCCGCCGACAAGACCCGTTACCGGGGCGAGGGGACTTCCTGAGCCGCCCGCGCCACCCGTTGTGCCGCTCAGGCCGGAAAGAATGCCGGTGATCGGCGACAGCGGCGTTGCGCCCGGCGTGCCGTTCACGAGACCGCCTGCCGATGCCAGCGTCGTCCCGGTGCTGGACACCACGTCGCCAAGACCGCTGGCAAGCGGATTGTTCCCCGTCGATGCCACCGTCTGACCCGCCGAGTTCAGCGTGCCGCCGAGCGTGGTAAGCAGGTTGTTGACCGGTGCGCCCAGGCCCGTCGCCGAGCCGACCGTTTGCGTGAGCGAGCTGGCCATCGTGGTGATCGGGGTGATCGCCGTGCTGACGCCTTGCGTGACCTGACTGACAGCGCCCGTCGATAACGTCGTGCCAAGCGCACCGCCGACCTGCGTAACCGCGCCGCCTACGCCGGTCACGAGCGTGCCGACCGGCGTGGTAACGGGTGCGAGCGGGGACAGCGCACCGCTGCCGACGCTCGTGACAAGTTCGCCTGTGCTCGATACCGCGTCGCCTGCCTTCTGCACAACGCCGCCGGTGCTGGCGAGTGTGGTGCCGACCGGATTTGCGCTCGATCCAATCTGTCCGAGGCCTTGCGATACGCCGTTGCCGAGCGCGCCCACGGCGCCGCCCAGATTCGATACAACGTCGCCCGCTGCCTGAGTTGTTGCAGGGCTCACGCCCGGAAGGTTGGCATTACCAACGACTGAGCCGAGACCAGAAACCGTATTGCCCACTGCCGTTACGACGTTGCCCGCATTCGTGGCGATGCCAGCGACCGGAGTCACGGTCGGCGTACCGCCGCCGGTTCCGCCGCCACCCGTGCCTCCACCGCCTGTGCCACCGCCGTTCCCACCGCCTGTACCGCCACCCGTTCCGCCGCCTGTACCTGTTCCACCGCCACCAACCACGACTGTTCCACCACCACCGACCACGACAGAGCCGCCGCCGGTTGTGCCCGTTCCGCTGCCACCGCTGGCGGTGTCGGTGCCGGTTCCGGATGTGCCGCCATTGCCGGCCGACGTACTTCCGTCACCGCCGGTGGTGGGAATCGCACCGCTCGAGCCGGAGCTACCGAGTTGTTTGCTGGTTGAACCTGAACCGCCGCATGCGCCGAGCGTCAGCATGGTCGCAATGGCAGCAGTAAGAATGGTGACGCGCAGTGCGCCCGTGTGATTGTGTGTGGTCTTCATAACGCCCTCGGATGGTATTTAGTTTTGTGTGCTCTTTTGAACTGCCATCGTTTTAATGCAGGACGCGTGCCATTGCGCACAGACATTTGCGCAGGACTCTGAACTACGATCGGGTTAACCAGATAGTACAAGGCGCGGTATGGCTTTGCGGGATGAGAAGGGAACGCGCGTGCAAGTGTTCCTGTTCCGGGCGACGTGTCACGTAACGTAACGTCCGTGCGATGTCGTTACGAAACAGGACGTAACACGTTTTGTCGCGGGCGCTGAAAAGCTTTCGAAATATCGAGAGTCCAAAATTGCAGCGCGTATGCCGCCATAAAGCACAGGTCAAACCCGCCGTTAACTAAATAGTGAACCGTAAAAAGTGAACGCGTATGCGTAACGACTCGCCGAACGCAACTCCACGCCAAATGCAACAACTCGGCAAACTCAATTCGATACATCTAATTCAGAGAACGCTAACAACGCGCACGAAAATGACACAGAATTTGACGATTGCCGCCAAGTCGTTGAGCAGAAAGTGTTGTTGTTCCACAATGCTTACCGATCAAGGGTATCAACCAATAAAATTATTGCCATGTACCCGTTGATTTCAAGATAGCGTTCAGCTATAAATCGTTACATGGATGCATCATTTAACATCGCGACGGGTGGAGGCTACATCGAGTACATATCTAGAACCTGAGAGAATCGACGAGTGAACCAGCGCGCCAAGACGCGCAACAAGGCATACGGACACAAGACTGCGGGTTAGAGAGAACCCGCTGGCTACGATCCACAGAAATGCCGGACCACTTGTCAAAAATGGCCATTAAAAAATATCCGAGGGCAACATCATGTCGAACTTCATCAAACGTTTTTCTCACGACGAACGCGGCGTCACAGCGATCGAATACGGGCTCATCGCCGGAATCATTGCTGTAGCGCTTGCCACGTCCATCACTGCGGTGTCGGGCAAGCTCACGACCGTGTTCACGGCCATCGTTACCGCGCTTTAATAACCTGGGCTTCGCGCAGCCAGGCTTAGAGCGCCACGTTCTCATTGCGTATTGGCTCCTGTATATATCGGCATTTCGCCGGTATATACAGGGCGCTGCCTGTTACTGCGTTTATTCGCAATAACGCAGGCGGCGCTTAGCCATGCGCGGCCGTGTCGCAATGCTTTTTAATCAAATGCGATAAACCGCAATTGATTGGAAAGCCGTGTCTGGCGTTTGCGATTCAATATCGTGATTAACGCCGCGTTATTCGTTAGCTGGGCACTCGCGGTCGTTTTACTCGATTGCTTTTGGCGCCGCATTCCAAACTGGCTGGTTATCCTTGGCCTGCTGCTCGCGTGCGCGCTTGCGGCAATCGGCTATTCGCCATTTCACATTACGTTGAAGGACGCCGCACTCGGGATTTTGGCCGGTCTTACCGCGCTCGTGCCGTTTTATTTGATGGGCGTAATGGGCGCGGCGGACGTCAAGATTTTTGCGGCGTTGGGCGCGTGGTGCGGCGTGCATGCACTGCTCGGCTTATGGATGGCCGCGAGCGTCTTTGCCGGCATTCACGCGGTATGCCTGATCGTTCGGGCGATGATAAAAGCGCGGCAAGCCGACACGGCACATGTCGTTCACGTCGACAACGGCGTCGTGCGCACCGGACGTGCGCGTCACGCGACCTTCATGGTCGGTGGCCGCCGGGCAACGCCTTATGCCGCATTGCTCGCGGCTTCTGCGTTGGCGAGTCTCATGCTCCAGACCGTCGGAGCCATGCGATGAAACAGCTAATGAAGCGAGCTTCTACACAACGCCGTCGGCGGCTGCAACGTGGCAGCACGGCCGTGGAGTTCGCGCTCGTCTTCCCCGTCTTTTTCCTGATCTTCTACGCGATCGTCACTTACAGCGTGATCTTCGCAGCGAAGCAATCGCTTGCGCTCGCAGCTTCCGAAGGGGCACGTGCCGCGCTGAAGTTCCAACCATCGGCGACCAGTGCAGCGACCGCGCTCACGCTGCGTGCGACCGCGGCATGTACCACCGCCAACGGACTTTTGAACTGGCTTGCGAATGCTGCGCCCTGTACGGCGACCTACGCGCCTTGTTCGTTCGATGCATCGATGCAATGCGTGAATGTCTCGCTGAAATACAACTACGCGAGCAAGCCGCTCGTTCCTATTCTGCCGCTCATCGGATTGCCGACGCCGGCCACGCTCACGGCAAACGCCATGGTGCAACTCAACCCGGAGAACCTGTTCTGAGCGTGACACGCGTTCCGGACGAACATGAACATGGCCAATATCACTCGTATCCTCGCCGGCTCTCTGATCGCGTTGGCGCTGCTGCTCGGCATCTTCGCGTGGTCGCTTTCGCGTCGCGCGCCGGCGCCTGTTGCGCCTGTCGTGCAATGGGAGGCCAGCTTCCCCGTGGTCGTGGCCTCACGCGATCTCCCTGCAGGCAAACCGATAGAAGCCGATGCGCTCACGCTGCGCATGGCGCCGTCGCGTGGAGCAGGCGAATTCGGGGATGCCGCGCCGTTGATCGGCCGCCTTCCGGTCATCGCGATCGCGGCGAACACTACGCTTACCGAGGCCAGTCTTTCGATGGGACTCGCCGATGCCATCGCGCCCGGAGAACGTGCTGTCGCGGTTCGCGTCGATGAAGGCAATGCCGTGGGCAACCGCGTGCGGCCGGGCAATTTCGTCGATGTGTTTTTCATGCTCAAGCGTGACATGAACGCGGGTCCCGGCGCCGAGGCCGAGGTTGCGGCAACGCAGGCGCGGTTGTTGTTGTCGAGAGTGCGGGTGCTGAGTTTCGGCGACGCCACGTTGCCCGGCACAGCGGACAACGGCGATGCCGCGTCCAGTGCCACGCGCGCGCCGAGCGCCGCCGGCGGATCGCGTACCGCCGTGCTGGCGGTGCGTACGGCCGATATCGACGCATTGACGCTTGCCGAAGGGGCGGGGCGTCTGGTGCTCGCGCTGCGCAATCCCGCCGATCGCGATGTGGCAGAACCCGTTGCGATGGCGCCGCTTCTGGCATCGCTAAGGATCACGAAGGAAAACAAGGGATCGACGCCAACGGGATTGTCGCTGCAGACGCTGGCTGGCGGGTCTGCGGCCCAGCCGGCAAAGCAGGTGTCGCCGCCGCCGTTACCCGACATGGCTGCTGCCAGGTCGCCGCGTGTCCAGGCGGCATCGAATGATCTGGAAGTGATTCGCGGCGCACATAGGGAAAAAATAACCTACTGAAACTCTGGCGAGTGACGTAAACCTAGTTAGAAGTACCGAATATATTGAAAGTGAAGGTCGGGGCCATGCCGCCGTGTGGCGACAACGCAGTACGTAGTCGATATTAAAAATGATTAAAGCCAAGGGTTCTGTTCGAGGACGGTTTGATTGCAGCGCCCGGCGAGTATCAATCGCCTTGCTGGCGTGTTTGTGCGCGCTGGCCGCGGGAAGCACGCTTGGCGCCAATACCGCACGTGCCGCGAGCGCTGCATCGGGCGGAGATGGCGCGGCGGACCCTGCTTCGCGCGTGCTGGAGATCGCGGTTGGCGCACAACGGCAAATCGCACCGGGCCGCGCATTGCAGCGAGTAGCGGTAGGTGACCCGAGCGTCGCCGATGTCCTTTGGCTCAAAAGCAGCAGCGGCGCCGCAAGCGGCTTGCTGTTGGTCGGAAAAAGCGCGGGTCATACGGAAATGATGTTGTGGGAAAAGGGCAGCGCGCAGCCGCGTACTTACTCGATCAATGTCACCACGCAAGCCGCGCGTGAGCTGCTCGGCAGGGATACACCCGCGGTCAACGTGCTCGGCGGCACGGCGGTGATCACCGGATCTGCCGCGACCGTGGAGTCGCATCAGCGCGCTCTTGCTGTCGCGAAAGATGCAGTGGGTAAAACTGCGGATGGCGCGGCCGGTTCCGATTCGAAAGATGCTGGAAAACAGGACGGCGGTTCATCGGATGCATCGGCGGGCGGCGCGAAAAGCGCATCTATTCTGGATGCATCCACGGTAGCCGTGCGTCCCGTGGTTCAGGTCGATGTGAAGGTCGTGGAGTTCAGTAAATCCGTGTTGAAGCAGGCAGGGTTCAACCTCTTCAAGCAAAACAACGCGTTTGCCTTCGGGACGTTCTCGCCTTCGTCGCTTGCGTCCTACACGGGCGGCGCGACCACGAACCTGCAGGTCCAGTCCGCGTCGCCTATCAGCAGCGCGTTCAACCTCATCGTAAATCTGGGCACGCGCGGGATCTTCGCGAACTTGAGCCTGCTGGAATCGAATAATCTTGCGCGCGTCCTGGCCGAACCTACGCTCGTCGCCTTGTCCGGCCAGAGCGCAAGTTTCCTGGCCGGCGGCGAAATTCCTGTTCCAGTACCGCAAACGCTGGGCACGATTAGCATCATCTACAAGCCGTATGGCATTGGCCTCACGGTCACGCCGACGGTGCTCGGGCCGCAACGTATCGCGCTGAAGGTCGCGCCGGAAGCGAGCCAGCTCGACTTCCAGCATGCATTGACCATCAACGGTATTTCCGTGCCCGCGATCACCACGCGTCGCGCCGATACCACCGTGGAACTCGGCGATGGCGAGAGTTATGTAATCGGCGGCCTGATCGATCGCGAGACGATGTCGAACGTCGACAAAGTACCCATGCTCGGCGACCTGCCGATCATCGGCTCATTTTTCAAGACCTTGCAGTACACGCAGAACGATCGCGAACTGGTGATCGTCGTGACACCGCATCTCGTCTCGCCGATAGCAAAAGGCGCGCCGTTGCCCGGCACGCCGGGCGAGCAATCCGAGCAGCGCGACGGACCCGTGTGGCGTTCGTTCATGGGCGGTGTGGCATCCAGCGATATGGCACCGGGGTTTTCCAAATGATGCGCAATGGCCGGGATGTTCCAAAGCAAGAAACCACCAGAGGTGCGCGCGATGAACGCGAGAGCTCTTTCCTTGACTGAATTAGAAGCGCATGCACAAGGCATGCGGTTCCTGTGCGTCTGCGCGGATGCGGGACGACGCGCATGGCTCACGCGCGCGATCGGCACGCTGGGTCAGATCGAACATGTGCTGTTCGATCCGGTTGCGCTCGTGCCGAAGATCGCGGCGCTCGACGCGTCGCTTGTTTTCATCGACTTCGGGCCCGCACCGCTCGAGGCGCCGCAAGCGAGTATTGAGACCGCGACGGCGCTCGCCGCCGCCGTGCGCGATGCCTTTCCGGGCGTTGCCATCGTTGCGCTTGGGTCGATGCAGCATTCCGGCGGCGCGATAGCGGCATTGCGTGCGGGCGTGCGAGATTTTATCGATGTAGACGGAGAGCCCGAAGAAGCACTTCGGATTACGATGCAATTGCTGAAGCAGGCAAATGTCTCCGCACAAGTGGAGCGCGTGGCGAACCGTCACGGCAAGATTACCGTGCTGCTCGGCGCACGCATTGGCGTGGGCGTCAGCACGCTGGCCGCCAATCTCGCAGTCAAGCTGCAAAAGCGCGACGCCGCCGCGTTGAAGACCGCAGCGTTGCTCGACCTCGGCATTCCCGCCGCCGACAGTTCCGTGCTGCTGGACACGCACAGCGAATTCCATTTCGTCGATGCCGTGCGCAACCTTCGACGCTTCGACCAGACTTTTGTTCACACCGCGTTCGGCCGTCACGCCAGTGGTCTCGCCGTCACCACGCTGCCAGCCGATCTCGCGTCCATGCGCGAGGTGTCGTATGCATCGGCGGTAAGTCTGCTTAACCGCCTGCGGACGTTTTTCGATCATCAACTGGTGGATCTGGGTGGCTTCACGAACCTCGAGTTCATCGGTCAGGTCGTGCGTGCCGCGGACAACGTATGGCTCGTCTGCGATCCGAACGTGGCGTCCGCGGTGTCAGCGGTCGAGTTGCTCGAAAGCCTGCGCGAGCACGACGCGGATCTGCACGCCGATGCTCCACGCAAGCTGCAGCTCGTCGTGAACAAGTTCGATGCAACGCTGCACTTCGGCGCCGAGCAGATTGCCGAGCGTCTCGGGTTGCCATTGCTGGCGGTATTGCCTGCGCGCCCGCAGGCGCTCGGGCGCGCCGTCAACCAGGGCCAGTTGCTCGCGGATATAGCCGAGCGCGACCCTTACGTGCGCGCACTCGATACCTTGCTTTCGCGGCTCGGCGGCGGCAAGGCGCCGGACGCAAGAGCGTCCGTGCCGGCACCCGATGGCGCCACGACCGGCGCTTCCGCCGACGCGGCAAGCAGCGTCAAGCGATTCCTTTCCACTTTTAAAAAGCGGTCATAGACGATGGCAAAAGACATCGAATTCGCCGACGACGCCACTTCGTTCGCGCACACGCAACAGTTCCAGGACATCAAGAACGCGGCGCATGAACATCTGCTCACGCGCATCGAGGAACTGGGTGCGGAGTTCGGGCGATGGTCGCGTCAGGCGATCCATCAGTTCGTCGATCTGGAAATCGATGGCTTCGCGCGCCTGCGGCGCATTCCGCTCAACGAAAGCGAAGTGCGCCTGATCGCCGAGGCGTTGACGAAGGAACTGGCGGGGTTCGGGCCGATCGAGGATCTGCTCGCCGATCCGGCCGTTGAAGACATCCTGATCAACGGCTTCGACGACGTCTACGTGTCCCGTCACGGCATGCTCGCGAAGATCCCCGTGCGTTTCGCCGATAACGCGCATTTGCTGCGCATCGTGCGGCGCATTCTGGCGCCTATTGGACGGCGGCTGGATGAATCGAATCCCATGGTCGATGCCCGCTTGCCGGACGGCGGCCGCGTGAATGTCGTGATCGAGCCGCTGTCGCTCGACGGCCCGGTTGTGTCGATACGAAAGTTTCGCCGCGATCCCCTGCGTCCCGACGATCTGCTCGCGAACGGCACGTTCAATCCGGAGATCAGCGCGCTGCTCGACGCAGCGGTCGCGGCGCGCTGCAACGTGCTTGTATCGGGCGGAACGAGTTCCGGCAAGACGTCCTTGCTCAATGCGCTCGCGTTCTTCATTCCGAAACACGAGCGCGTGGTGACGATCGAAGATACCGCCGAACTTTCGCTCAATCATCCGCATGTGGTGCGGCTCGAAAGCCGCCCGGGCGGTTTCGACGGGGCGGGCATCGTGTCGATCCGCGACCTGCTGCGCAATACGCTGCGGATGCGGCCTGACAGGATCATCGTGGGCGAGGTTCGCGGCGGCGAAGTGCTCGAAATGCTCCAGGCAATGAACACTGGCCACGATGGTTCCATGGGTACGGTCCACGCGAGTTCGGCACGTGAATGTTTGTACAGGCTGGAAATGCTGGCCGGGTTCGCCGGCTTTCAGGGCACGGAGTCGAGCTTGCGCCGGCAGATTGCGAACGCGATCGATTTCATCGTGCAGATCGGGCGGTTATCCAACGGGCGCAGAAGGATCTTGTCGATCACGGAAGTGACGGGACTGTCCGACAATATCGTCGCGACGCAGGAGTTGTATCGATACGAACCGGTCTTGCTCGAAGGCGGCGAGGAACAGGACAACTGGGTGTCGCTCGGCATTCATCCGAGTTCGCCGAAGCTTGCGAAGTACCGGCAAACGCTCGGCAACGACATGCGCGAACGTGACAGTTTTAACGATGGTTTCGGCCGCGGCTTCGGGCGCTCGGGCGGGGGCTTCAATGTCTAGCGGTATCGGCTTCGTGCTGATGGTCGCGCTGCTCTGCGCAGCGGGCGGCTTGTTGCTGTGGCAGCGCGCGCAGGACACGCGCAACCGCGCGATGACGGACCGTTTTGTCGACCGCCGCGTGGCTTCCGTTCAAGCCGCCGCGCCGGCTTCCAGTGCAGCGCAGGCGCAACGGCCGCGCGTGAATGCGCCGTCCGCGATGCCAGCCCAGACCGTGCCACGCGGCGTTCGCGAACACGTTACGCACCAGCGCGAGCGCGTCTTGTACGCGTTCGGCAACCTGATGAGCCGCGCCGGAATTACCAATCCGCGTGCGCTGTTGCTCACCACCGGCACGCTGGTCGCCGCCGGCGCGATCGCAATCGGCCTGAGAACGCATTGGCTGATCGGAATGGGGTTCATTGCTTTCGGCGCCGTGTGTTTATATGCGTCGCTCTCGTGGCGCGCGCAAAAACGTTATCAGCGCATCACGCGGCAGTTGCCGGTTTTCCTCGATGGCATCGTGCGCCTGATCATTATCGGCAATAGCGTGCCGGCCTCGTTCCAGGCTGCGCTCACCACGGCCGACGCGCCCTTGCGCGAATGCCTCGACCGTGTGTCGCGCATGCTGCGCTCGGGCGTGGAGATCGATGTCGCGCTCAAACACGTCGCGCTCGTATATCGCGTCCGTGAGCTGGAGCTGGTTGGGTCGGTGCTGCGGGTATCGGTGCGGTACGGCGGCCGCTCGGACGTCATGCTGGACCGCATGGCAACGCTGATGCGCGACCTGGAACAAGCCGAGCGAGAACTGGTCGCGCTGACTACCGAGACGCGTTTGTCATCGTGGGTGCTGGGCTTGCTGCCGGTGGTCGTCGGCGGTTTCGTCGTCATTTCCAATCCTGCGTACTTCGCCTCGATGTGGGCTGATCCCATGGGCCAGCGCCTCGTGATTGTCGCAGCCGGGCTGCAAGTGCTCGGCGTGTTCCTGCTCTATTCGCTCGCGCGGCTCAAGGACTGACATGGACGCAGACACGTTGTTCGTGATTGCACTGATATGTGCCGCGGCGGCTTGCGCGCTGATCGCCCTGATCGCGTTCAAGGGTCTCGGGCGCAATCGCCGCAGCGCGCGCACGCTCGATCACGCGCTCGGCCAGCGTGCTGCGAGCGCGGCGGCTGCACGCGCGGCCGCGCCGGCATCGAACGACGGAAAAGATTCGAAGCCATCCGGCGATGCAGCGAAATCCCGGTTGACGCGCGTCGACCGCATTGTCCAGACGCTCAGCCAGACCGCGTCGCAATGGCTCGACACGCCGCTCGGAAAAATCGTCGTCGCCGATGAAGATCGCCGCCTGCTTGAGCGCTGCGGTTTCTTCGATACAACCGCGCGCGCCCGGTTTTTTGCAGCACGGCTGGGCGGGTCGGTGCTATTGCCGCTCATCGTTATTTTCTGGCGCAGCGGCGACGCGCGCATTGCGCTGTGGGTGTTCGGCGCGCTCGCCGTCGGCTTCATGTTGCCGAAGTGGCTCGTGCGGCGAAAGGCGACCGCGCGCCAGCGCGCTGTCGTCGTCGAGTTGCCGATGTTCATCGACCTGTTGCGTCTGCTCCAGGGCGTGGGGCTTTCGCTGGATCAAACGCTGCAGGTCATGATCAACGATTTCGCGGCGGTGCTGCCGGTGTTGTCGCAGGAACTCGCGCTCGCGCAGCGGCAATTCAACACGGGGCGCACGCGCGAACAATCGTTGAACCGCCTTGCGACCATTTATGAAAACGACGACCTGACCGCGGTGATGCGCCTGGTCGTTCAGGTCGACAAACACGGCGGCGCCGTGCAGGAACCGCTACGTCAATTCGGCGACCGGCTGCGCGAGTCGCGCCGTGCAACCTTGCGGGAACGCATTGGTGCGCTGACCGTGAAGATGACCGGCGTGATGGTGGTGACCTTGCTGCCGGCGCTGTTGATCATGACAGCGGGACCCGGTTTCCTGGCCGTGTTCAATTCGCTGTCCACGATGCACAAATGACGTCGGTGAGACGTTCAAGAGAGTGAGTCATGAGAAAGACTGCAATTGTTACGATGATCCTTGCAAGCGCGATGGTTGCCGCGCTGGGCGGATGCGCGTCGAAGATGGAAAGCGGTTATGGCGTCGGTATTCAAGCCGAGCGCGAGGCCGCGGTGCGTCAGTCGCAGCAGAAGCAGGATGCGCCCGACACACCCGGCATGTATCTCGCGCTGATCGACAAGATGCAGTCGCAAGGTTTGTTCTATGCGTCGCTGGCGCATATCGACGCATATGAAAAGCAATATGGCGCGACGCCCGATACCGTCTTGCTGCGCGCCGATGCGTTGCGCCAGACCAGTCAGTCGCAGGCGAGCGCCGACGCCTATACGAAGCTCCTGAACACGCCGCTTGCCGCGCGGGGGTATCGCGGGCTCGGGCTGCTTGCGGGAAGCGCGGGAGACTTCGGCCGAGCGTCCGAGTCGCTTGCGACCGCGTCCAGGCTCGAACCCACCGACGCCTTGACGCTCTCCGATCTCGCATACGCACGCTTGCGTCTGGGCGACATAAGCGGTGCGCGCGTGCCGTTGATGAAAGCCGCCGAGCTGGCCCAGAGCAACCCGAAGATCCTGAGCAACGTTGCGTTGTACCTGTTCGTCGATGGACAGCCGGCAGCGGCGCAAGGGCTGATTGCACAGCAGAAGTTTTCGCCCGAGGTGCAGCAGGCAATTCGCGCCGACGCGCAACGGATAAGCGCGGCTTCCACGCAAGCATCGCACGCACGCGTCGCGGCGGTTGCTGCAGCGACGAGCGAGCGGGCGCGCGTGCCGGCATCGAACGTGCCGCAGACTGTCGATTCGTTGCTGCATGCGCAACTGCCTCTGACGCAGACACTCGGCAGCCATGCATTTGATCAATCCGGCGCGACGGCGGCAATAGAGCCGCAACTCGTCGCGCGCTAAGGGGAAGTTCATGAGCATGATTCGATCGACATGCCTGGCAATCGCGATGACCGTCGTGGTGCTGCCGTTCGCACTGCGCGTTCAGGCGCAGACGCAGGTTCAGGCGCCTTTGACTGCGCAGGCGCCCGTTATGCACGAAGAACCGCAACCACAGTACGAGACGGCCACGAAGCAACGGGCCGCAATGCCTCAAACGCAGGTTGGCGATGCCACCATCGCGTTGCTCGCAATCCAGCGCACCGGACGCCTCGCCGCGCCCGCGCAGCCGATGCTCGGCGTTGAAGCCGATGCCGCGTATCGCCGGTATCTGAAGTCGTTCGATCATCCGATTCCCGCGCAACTGAATTCGTCGGTGGGCGAGGTTGGAGCGGGCGCGGGAACGCAGAACTGACATGCGCCGGCCATCGATAACATCTCACCCCACATCCCGCCGCCGCGAGCGCGGCGTTGCGAGCGTGCTCGCGGCTTTCTGGCTGATGGCGGTGGTCGCGACGGTGGCTGTTATCGATATTGGCAACGTTTTTTATCAGCGCCGTTTGTTGCAGGGCGTGGCGGATCTGGCAGCGAGCGCGGGCGTGCAGGTGATCGACGACGCTTGTTCCCGCGCGCCTGTAACCGCTGCGGGGAGCGCCGGTGCGAACGGGTTCACGGCGTCGGGATCGAGCAGCACGATCACGACCGTATGCGGCCGATGGGATTCCAAACTTTACGCCGGACCGACCTATTTCGCTGCATCGGCAACGCCGGTCAACGCGGTGCAGGTCACGGTTGCCAAGCGCGTGCTTTCTTTCTTCGCCGGACCCGGGCGCATGGTCACCGCGACAGCGACCGCGCAAGCGGTGAACGTGGGCGCATTCAGCATTGGCACGACGACCGCGAGCGTCGATCCGACCGTCATCACAAGCCTGCTGAACGCCATGCTGGGGACGAGTATCAATGCGCTGCAGATATCGGCGGCGGGATATGCGGGGCTTGCACAATCGCGCGTTGAAATAGGCGATCTCGTTACGGCCGCAGGCGTGGGCACGGTCGATCAGTTGCTCGCACTGAATCTCACGGCGGCTCAGATCGCCAAGTTGATGCTCACCGCGTTGCAGACAACGCACGTCGCGAATGCGAATTTGTCGGCGGCGGTGGGCGCGCTTCAAACCATCGTGAACGCGAATATTCCGGGACCGGCAACAGTCGCGCTCGGCGCGGTCAACGGCGCGGCGGGCCTGCTGCAAATCGGCCTTGCCAATACGCAATCCGCACTGCACGCCACCATCAGTCCATTCGATGCCTTGATGGTCACCGCCGAAGTCGCGCAAGCAGGGAAGTCGGCGTTGAACGTAGGGACTGCGCTCAACCTGGGCGTGGTCACGGCGTCGATGCAAGTGCAGGTGATACAGCCACCGGTTCTGGCAGTCGGTGAGGCAGGGCAGACGCAGGCGGGGGCGTGGCGCACGGTGGCCAGCTCCGCGCAGTTGCGGGCGTATATAAGAGTTTCTCTTGGCGCTCTGCCGGGTCTTGGATCCCTTGGATTAGGCTCGCCCCTGATTTATTTGCCCGTGAATATTTCGGTAGCGCCGGGACAAGCCTGGCTGGTGTCGACCCAATGTGCGTCGACGCAGTCGGCAAGCAACTCTGTCGTGGGCGTGCAGACCGGCATTGCGCAAGTCTGCGTAGGCGATGCGCCCACCAACCCTTTAGCCTCTGCACCGTTTAGCTGTTCACCGGCAACACTCGTCAACGTGAATCTGCTGACCATTCAGACTGCAGCCGGCTTTCCTGCAAACGTGCCGGCATCGAGTGCTGTGAGCATGACATTCGATGGTATTTCCGGAAACGCGGACGACTACCAGACAACGAATTCGAATCAGGTGGGCGGCGTGCTGTACAACGCGACGCTCGGTCTCGCAACGCAGCTTTCCAGTCCCAGCGGATTGACGCTCAAGGTGTTTGGTTCGGCAACTGCCTTGGGGTCGGCTCTTGGCCAGATTGTCGGCGGCGCACTACTAGGTGTCGTATTGCCGTTGCTCAAGCCTGTATTCAACGCGCTCGATTCGATCCTGGTTCCAGTGCTCCAGTTACTTGGCGCACAGATCGGCGTCAGCACCATTCACGGCTTGCCGCCCGTTTGCGGTCAATCGCAACTGCAGTACTAAGCTTCACGCCGTCAACGCCGTTAATCATGTCAAGCACCGTAAGCACCATTAGCATCAAAGCCATGAGATTCGATCAATGAGACCAGCGACAAAAATCGACGACCTCGATATCTATGTGTGGGAAGGCAAGGCGGATATCGTCGAGCAGGTGGTGCGCTGCATGTCGAGTTTCGAAGTCGACGTGATTCGCGCCGACGGCATGTCGATCGCCTCGAGCGAAATTTCGGAACGGCAGGCAATCGCCATTGTGAGCGTGAGCGTGATCGACACGGGCGCGTTTGCATTGCGCGACTGGGAAGCGCATCGTGGCATGCCGGTGATCTGGGTAGGCGCTGCGCCGCGCGAACGCGATGCAGCCGTTTTCGCTAACGACTACTCGCATATCCTGCCGCTCGACTTCACCGGCGCCGAGTTGCGCCGCATGATCGCCAAGCTTGCTCAGCAGCTTCGCGCGCATGGCGAGGACGTGCAGGAATCGAGCGCGCTGATTGCGAACGCCGAGTGCATGCAGACCTTGCTGCGTGAAGTGGAAACCTTCGCCGACTGCGATACCAGCGTGCTCGTGCACGGCGAAACCGGCGTGGGCAAGGAACGCATTGCGCAGATGCTGCACGATCGGCATTCGCGCTACGCGGAAGGTCCGTTCGTGCCCGTGAACTGCGGCGCGATTCCCGACGGTCTGTTCGAATCGCTGTTCTTTGGTCACGCGAAGGGATCGTTCACGGGCGCGGTAATCGCGCACAAAGGTTATTTTGAACAAGCCGATGGCGGCACGCTGTTCCTCGATGAGATCGGCGACATGCCGCTTTATCAGCAAGTCAAATTGCTGCGCGTGCTTGAGGACAACGCGGTCACGCGCATCGGTTCGGCCACGCCCGTGAAGGTGGATTTCCGGCTGATCGCGGCGAGCCACAAAAGTTTGCCGCAGCTCGTAAAAGACGGGGAATTTCGCGCTGACCTTTATTATCGGTTGGCTGTGATCGAGTTGAAGATTCCGTCGCTGGAAGAACGCGGCGCCGTGGACAAGATCGCGTTGTTCAAGTCGTTTATCGCGCAGGTGGTGGGTCAGGAAAAACTCGCGACGCTGCCCGATCTTCCCTATTGGCTCGCCGATGCAGTCGCCGACAGCTATTTCCCCGGTAACGTTCGTGAGCTGCGCAATCTCGCCGAGCGCATTGGTGTGACGGTGCGCCAGGTCGGATCGTGGGATACGGCCCGGCTGCAGCGTCTGCTCGCACTCGCACGTTCATCGCAGCCGCTGCCGCCGGAACTGAACGCGGACGTGTTCGTGGACCGCAGCAAGTGGGACATGAACGAGCGCAATCGCGTGCTTGCGGCGCTCGACGCCAACGGTTGGCGCCGCCAGGATACGGCAAGTCATCTGGGCATCAGCCGCAAGGTGTTGTGGGAGAAAATGCGCAAGTTCCAGATCTTCGATGAAGAGCCTGAAACCCGCGCCGTCGACTGATTCAGGTCTTCAACGCAATGCCGCCGACAACGCCGCGAACGTGCGTTCGTCGGTGCGTTCGAAGTGCAGCGGCGTGACCGATACACGTCCCGAGGCGACCACCGCCGTCTCGCTGTCGGGCGTATTTTCGCGGGCTCCGCGCTGGAAGCGCAGCCAGTGATATGGCAAGCCGCGCGGGTCTGTCTGCGGCAATACGTCTATGCCTTCCACGAGTCCCACGCCTTGCCGTGTCGGCGTAAGCGGACCTGCCGAAGCGGCGTCTACATCGGGGAAATTCACGTTCAGGCAGGTGGGTGCATCGTGCGCAATATTGGCAAGCTGGCTGATCACGCCCGGTGCGAGTTCGCGCGACGTATCCCAGCGCACGTTGTCGCGATCGCTGAAGGTCTGGCTCAGCGCAATCGACGGCAAGCCGAGCAGCAAGCCTGTCATGGCCGCGCCGACCGTGCCGGAGAACATGGTTTCCACACCCAGATTGGCACCGCGGTTGATGCCGGAAAGCACGAGCGTGGGCCGCGCGTCCTGCATCAGATGGCGCACCGCCATCACGACGCAATCGCCCGGCGTGCCGAGCACGCCGAAGCGTCGCGGGCCGTGCTGGCTCACACGCAAGGGCGAATGCAGGCTGATGGAATGAGACGTGCCGCTTTGATCGTGCTCGGGCGCGACGACCCAGACTTCATCGGCGATTTCCGCTGCAACGGCTTCGAGCACGGCGAGGCCGGGTGCATCGATGCCATCGTCGTTGGTCAGCAGAACGCGTTCAATTCGAGGATAGGGTGTTGACGCAGATGTAGACGATAAAGCCGGCATTGCAGATCTCCTTGGTCGATCGAAAGATAAGCCATCGACCGATTATTCCAGAGATCGTGTTGCGTCGAGCAGCAAGGGCCGGTTATTTGATGCCGAGTCCGCGCAGGACGGCGTTGCCGTCGGCGGTCAGGCGAAACTTCGCTTCGCCTGGCTCCGGATTGACCATCTCCACGTAGCCGTACTCGCTGAGCGACGCGACGTCGGGCGTGGCGGCACGCACGTCTATTGGCGCGTGCAGCAGCAACAGCAGCGTGGCGATTTCGTGATGGCTCAGTAATCTCTTGATGGCTCGCACTGGAGCCGATGCGTCCCGGAGGTTCATGACGAACTCCTTTCGTTGATGCTGATGCGTTGATGCTCGAAAGCGATTTGACTGCGGCAGTCATGATGCAAGTGGGGCGAGGGTATCGACGAAGTCTTAGGCGAAACTTAAAACCGGAATAATCCCGTGTGACGAATCTTTACGGCGTAACCCGGCGTAACGCAATGCGCCTAGAAGTGATAGTCCGGATTCTTCGGATCGAACGTGTTTTCGTCGAAAACCTTGGGCGTGATGGTCTGGAAAACGATGCTTTCGAAGATATTGCCGTCGTTATCGAAGGATTCGGCGGTGCGGAAATACGGCCGCCTGAGGTCGAGTCCAAGCACTTCTTTCTTCGCGTAAAACTGTGGCTGGCCTTGTGGCGCTTCATACGTGAATGCCACCACACGCGCGCCATCCATCGTTTTTACCTCGATGTTATTCGCGCGGGTCACGCCGGCTTCGGCGAACTTCTTGCCCTCCGCTAAAAACTGTTGCGTGATGAATTCGGTGCCGAGATCACGGATGGAATGACGCGATTGCGAGCGCGCGAGCGATCCGTCGAGCGCGGTCCAGAGCGTCATTACGTTCAGAATGCCGCCGAGATGGCCGAGCATTTCGTCGGGGCGGGTGGTTTCGTCGTAGAGGATTTCCTGGCCTGAATGATCGCCGTCGGGCAGCCATTTGGCGTAGACGCGCATGGGGTCGCGCGTGACGCGCACGAGCATGTGATCGGGTTGGTCGGGCCATCGACCGTCGATGCGCTCGCGGCGGATCATGGTGAACTCGTACGATGGATAACCGTTCGGACCTTCCTTCAGGTAGCGTGGCAACGCAAGCGGGTCGAGCGATTGGAACAAGGACACCAGCGCCGCGTCGCCCAGTTTCGCGAGCGTTCCCGAGAGCGCGGCGCGGCTGAGCCAGCGCACCTGACGGTCGAGCGAAAGCTTGCCGACTTGCGACGCGGGCGTTCTTGGCGGCTCGGGCGTGGCGCTCGCGGAGAGCGCCGGGCCGGCAGCAGATGTCGCGGCGGAAACGGGCAGGGCAGGAGTTGCGGCGCTGGCCGTGCCGGTTCCAGACGCGCCGCTGACGGCGTCTTGAGCATTAGCCGATCCCAGCGTGGCCGCGACCAGCGCAAAGCCACCCAGCACGCTCCACGCGCGTCCATGAGTCGATGTAAAGCGTGGGCAACGCTGTCGTGCTCGATGCATGAGATTCTCCGTGGTTCTTCCGATCGGTTTTCGCGGTCGGTGCTTCGACGTCGTGCGTTGCACCGCGAACGTGATCCCGGTGCATTTATCTGTGACACAACGCTCAAGCGCGCCTCGAAATTCCAGGGAGCAGCACTTTATGTGCTTGGGCGCGGGAAGGCTTGGTGAGAAGTCGTCATCGTTCGAGGATTGCGACCACGCCCTGGCCGCCGGCCGCGCAAATCGATATCAAACCACGCGTTGTCGCACCGGAAGAATCCGGCTCCGCTGCAAGCATCTTCGCGAGCGCGCCCACGATTCGTCCACCGGTTGCAGCAAACGGATGACCCGCCGCGAGCGATCCGCCGTTCACGTTCATGCGCGACCGGTCGATCGATCCGAACGGGCCATCGAGGCCGAGTTGCGTGCGGCAGTATTCGTCGTCTTCCCACGCTTTGAGCGTACACAGCACTTGCGCCGCGAACGCCTCGTGGATCTCGTAGAACCTGAAATCCGCGAGCCCGAGACCCGCGCGTTCGAGCATACGCGGAACCGCGTACGCGGGCGCCATCAAAAGCCCTTCCTTTTTATCGATGAAATCAACGGCTGCCGTCGCCGAATACGTCAGATATGCAAGCACGGGCAAGTTGCGCGCGGCCGCCCATTCGTCGGATGCCAGCAGAACCGCCGAAGCGCCGTCGGTGAGCGGCGTGGAATTGCCGGCGGTAAGCGTGCCGGCATCGCGATCGAACACGGGCTCGAGCGCGGCGAGGCGTTCACCGGTCAGATCCGGACGCAGGATGTTGTCGCGCGAAAGACCCTTGTAGGGCGTCATGAGATCGTTGAAAAATCCGCGCTCATAAGCAGCGGCGAGTTTGCGATGACTCTCGAGCGCAAGTTCGTCCTGCGCCTCGCGCGATATCTTCCAGCGCTTGGCCATCAGTTCGCAGTGCTCGCCCATCGACAAACCCGTGCGCGGTTCGCTGTTGCGCGGCAACGCGGGTTTCACCAGCATGCCCGGCCGCAGCTTCGCAAGCGCACTCATGCGCTGCGCCGCCGACTTGCCGCGGTTCGCTTCCAGCAGGATCTTGCGCATCCTTTCGTTCACGCCGATAGGTGCATCGGACGTCGTATCGACACCGCCGGCAATGCCCGCGTCGATCTGTCCGAGCGCGATCTTGTTCGCGACCAAGATCACGGTTTCAAGGCCCGTGCCGCACGCCTGGCTGACATCGTAGGCGGGGGTTTCCTTCGCGAGCGTGGTCGAGAGCACGGCTTCGCGAGTCAGGTTGAAGTCGCGCGAATGCTTGACGACCGCACCCGCCGCGACTTCGCCGAATCGCAGGCCGTGCAGGTCGTATCGATCGATAAGCCCTTGCAGCGCGAACGTCAGCATGTCCTGATTCGATGCCGCCGCATACGCCGTGTTCGAGCGTGCAAACGGAATGCGGTTGCTGCCGATGATCGCCACGCGGCGCACGTTGGGAAGGGCGCTTGTCGTCATGGCAATTCCCAATCGAAGCGGCCGCGCAAGTGCAGCCTGTCGCCAGCAAGATCGCGGACTTCGAAGTCGCGTGCCGTGGTTGATGAAGCGTGGGTCCAGAGCGTGGTTTCGGCGGGCAGGAAGATGGGCGACTTGAATTCGCCGCTGATGTTCGCCGAAGCCAGTTGCTTGCAGGGCTGAATTGCGGCGACGGTGCGGCCAAGCGTCCACATGCCATGAGCGATGGCGCGTGGAAAGCCGAATGCCTTGGCGGTGAGCGCGTGCAGATGGATCGGATTGAAATCGCCGGAAGCTTTCGCGTAGTCGCGCCCGAGTTGCGCGGGCAGTTGCCAGCGCGCTTCACGCTTCAACCCGGGCGTTTCGATGTACGTCGGACCTGACAGGATTGCACCGTCTCCAACGCCTGCAACGCCACGCTTCAGGTACACGCTTTCAGCATCCCAGACCGCTTCACCGCCGCGATAAATCCGCGTATGCAACGTGAACGCCTGGCCTTTGTCGTGCGGAACGAGCGCGCCGCTCTCCACCTCGATGCGCAGCGCCTGTCCCGAATGCAGCGTATTGCGCAAACGCACTGTGTTCGATACATGCACGAGGCTAATCGCGGGCCAGGGAAACTTGGGATCGGTCAGCAGCATCAGATGCAGCGGAAACGCCATGACGTGCGGGAACGTGGACGGCACGCCATGCTCGGGAATGAACCCGCAGACGCGCGCGTATCGTCCGATTTGCTCAGGGTCGAGCCGCACGTCAGGACGTACGAGCCGGATAGACGGCAATTGCGCCGCAGTGCCGCCACGCTTGAAGACGCCTTGCAGCGCCCGGCCGTAGAGCTTCGCCGGCGGCGGCAATGTTGCGACGATCACCGTGCGCATGCGCGCCGCGCCTGGCGCCTGCATCATGTTCATGCTCCGATCAGACTTTGGCCGCACACGCGCACCACATTGCCGGTGATGCCGCTCGACGCCGGACTCGCGAGCCACGCAATGGTCTCGGCAACATCGACGGGCAGGCCGCCTTGACTCATGGAATTCATGCGCCGTCCCGCTTCGCGAAGCCCGAGCGGAATCCTCGCGGTCATTTGCGTTTCGATAAATCCCGGTGCGACCGCATTGATCGTGATGCCGCGCGCGGCGAGAATTTTAGCCATGCTTTGCACGCGCCCGATCACGCCGGCTTTCGACGTCGCGTAGTTTGTCTGCCCGAGATTGCCGGCTATGCCGCTGATCGACGAAACGCCGATGATCCTGCCGCCCATATGCAATACGCCGCGCTCGAGCAGCGTTTCATCGATGCGTTCCTGCGCCGACAGGTTCACGTCGATCACGCTGTCCCACGCGGCCTCGGTCATCTTCGCGATGGTCTTGTCGCGCGTGATGCCGGCGTTGTGCACGACGATATCAATACCGCCGAGCGCTTCGAGCGCCGCCGAAATGGTGGCAGGCGCATCAACCGCAGCGATATCCGCGACGAGCGCCGTATGCGCGCCTTGCGACGGCCACGCGTCTTCCAGCCCGAGCATGGTCTGGTCGAGCGCGTCCTGCGCCTCGGCTACGTCGAGCCCGATCACATGCGCGCCGCGTTCGGCCAGCACCTGCGCAATCGCCGCACCAATGCCGCGCGCCGCACCCGTCACGAGCGCACGCTTGCCCGCCAACGGCTGATTCCAGTCCACAGGCGGCGACGCAGGCGTTGCATCGATACGAACGACTTGTCCCGAGACATATGCCGAGCGCGGCGACAACAGGAAACGCAACGTGCCTTCCATATTGCCGCCGGGATGGACTTGCACGAGGTTCGACGAGATACCGCCGCGTGCCTCCTTGCCAAGCGAACGTGTCATGCCTTCCAGCGCGCGCTGCGCCGTCCACGTCTTCGGTGAGGTGCAAGTTTCCGGCGGCAATCCCAGCACGATAATGCGGCCACTTTTCGCCGTTGACCGAATTGCGTCATGGAAGAAACCATAGAGCGCGTGCAGCTGGGTGCTGTCGGTGATGCCGGTGGCATCGAAGATAAGAGCTTGTACGCGGTCGTTCGGCGGCGCGTCAAGTGAGCGCGGTTCGAAACGGCCGCTCATCGCGCCATGCCGCGCGGCAATTTGAAGCCAGTGCAAAGCGCTTTCGTGCGCCACGCTCGTCATGCCGACAGAACCGAGCAGCGTCATCAATGGCTCGAACAACGTTGGCGACGGACCTGCACCGATCGCCGCGATTCCGCCGAACTCCGCACGTCCTTGTGCATGCCGGCGCAGCACTTCCGGCCGGGGCAAGCCGATAGAACGCGCGACGCTCGCGCCGAACGGCTTGTTGACGAAGTCGAGATAGCGATCTTTCATGGTTGCCCGATGCGCGTCTGAGTGCGCGTGTGAAGGATCATGCCGGGATTTTCTATGGCTCGTTCGCGAGCGCCTGATGACGCCTTTGCCACGCATCAAGGATACCGAATTCCGCTTCGAAGTCGCCAATCTTCAGCACATTGTGTACCCGCCCTTTGCCGGCGTTTCAAGCCAGCGCGTGTTGTGTTTCCCGTGGTTCCGGCGTTTCGATTGGCGCAGCGTTGCACTCGGCGAACATCGACTGGAAAGGGCAAATCTCGTTTGTCGCGGCTTGCGGCGCCTTGAGCGCCGCCACCATGATCAGCGCAAGGCGTCCTATCAATTGCGGATCTTCGAGGCGCCGGCCTTGCGTGAAGTCATCGATAAGACTGTTCGTATCGGCGCCCGCGAGAATCCCGGAAAGCGATCCAATGCAAAAGTGCAGCCGCCAGCCGAGTTCTTCGCGCGGCAAGTGGGGCAGCACGGTTTGGAAGGCCAGGAAAAATCGCTCGGCGACATCGGTGTACATCGTGCGTAGAAAATCGCGAATGAATGGCGACGGATCCGTGTAAGCGCGCCCCAGGAGACGTAGCAACGCCGGGCCGCTTTTCTCCGCGCAACGGGATTGCTGAAGCGCCGGAATGAACATCGCGCCGAGGACATGCTCGCAGGTGAGATGCGGGCCGTGCATCGACTGGAAACGTTCCAGCAGCGCGAGGCGATTGCGGTTGAGTCCGTCGAGGCGTCGCGTCAGCATGGCGTGGATCAGCGCGTCCTTGCCGCCGAAGTGATAATTCACCGCCGCAAGATTGGCGTTCGCGCGCGCTGTGATGTGGCGCAAGGCCATGGCCTCGTAGCCCGAGTCGATGTATTGCGCTTCAGCGGCGTCGAGGAGGCGGGTCTTGGTGTCGGCAATGGAACGGCTTGGCAATGGCGTCTCCGGATGGTTTGGCCTCTGATTGAAACGGGCGTTTAACCGAAGATAAAAACGTTTGCCCGGATCGACAAGCCATTTAGTGGAGCGCGCTCTCTAGAAAGTGCACGACCGTGCGCGACGCAAAGAGGGAAAGCGGGGTGCCGGACGGCACCCCGAAGGGCTTTGAAAATTACGCCGATGCTTGCGCTGCGACTTTCTCGGCAGACTCTGTCATGTCGATACCGCGCCGCTCCCGGCTGAAGAAGATCAGCGCGGCGATGACCACGGCGACCGTACCGCCGACGAGCGCCATCGCAAGTCCGTAGTTATCGCCGTTCTTGACAGCAATGGACGCCTGCATGGTCGCGTTGACCGATGCCAGCAAATTGCCCAGCTGATAAATCAGTCCGGGGAACGTGGCGCGGATTTCATCGGGCGAGATCTCGTTCAAATGAACCGGGATGACACCCCATGCGCCTTGCACCGATATCTGCATGAGAAACGCGCCGGCGGCAAGCGCGACCGGACCGCTCGAAAAAGCCCACAGCGGCAATACCGGCAATGCGATTAATGCGGCAATAAAAATTGCCCATCGACGGCCGATTTTTTCGGACATCGACCCAAAGAAAAGGCCACCGCAAATCGCGCCGATATTCAACACGATCGTAATGAGTGAAACCGTGTGGGGATCGAAATGATGCTGTTCGCGCAGGAAGGTCGGGTAAAGATCCTGAGTGCCGTGCGAAAAGAAATTGAATGCCGTCATCAAGATGATGGAATACACCGACAACTGCCAGTTTTGCTTCAGCGTCTTGAGCAAACCGGGCCGCGGTTTTTTCTCCATTGCTTTCCATGCTGGCGATTCAGGAACATGCGCACGCACATACAAAACCAGTAACGCAGGCGCCACGCCGATAAAAAACATGCCGCGCCAGCCGACGTATTGATAAGCGACGCCGAATACGATTGAAGCAAGCAGATAACCGCTTGGATATCCCGCTTGCAAAAGGCCGGAAACGAATCCGCGCGCTTTGGTCGGCACGGTTTCCATGGTCAGCGCGGAACCCACACCCCATTCGCCGCCCATCGCAATGCCGAACAACGAGCGCAATACCAGGAGCGTGAAGAGATTGGGCGAAAAACCCGACAGCAATTCGAGCAGGGAATAGATCGCGATGTTGATCATCAGCGTGGGGCGCCGGCCGAATTTATCGGCAAGACGTCCAAAGATCAGCGCTCCGATAGGTCGCATTGCGAGCGTCAAGGTAATCGCGAACGCGACCTCCGGGATCTTGGTATGAAACTCGGCCGCGATATCTTTCAATATGAAAACCATCAGAAAGAAGTCGAATGCGTCGAGTGTCCAGCCCAGATAGGCCGCTATGGTCACGTTCCTCTGTTCTCGCGTCCAGCTCATTGCCGTATTCCCCTATTCGCGTAATCTGATTAATAGAACGACGAGGCCGCGCTCTCTTGTGCGCCGCGCCGCATAAGGCGCCCGGCTTGCGTCGGCACGAGGAAGTGTACGCCGCTGTTTAAGCGGATGCTTGAAACGATCTGCTGGATTGGTATTTACCCCGGTTACTTTATGCGGCGCATACACCATTTGCCAATCGTACGGCTTTCGATGTATTCGACGGATTAAATATAATGAAAGTAAATTGAATTAATTCTGTATTAATTTGATTTACGAAGCGTGGTCTTTTAGCGGTTCCATATGGCGTCCGAAGCTAATCCGGCGAAAACGCTCGTGCCGGCGTTCATCGTTAAAGACCGACAACGATGGTTTGACCAGATCGTGGCGCGACACAATACCCACCAGCCGCAAGGTTTTAGCATCGGCGACAACCGGGACACGATCAAGCGAATGCGCGGCGAGCCGCGCGGCGACAGAGCGGCACGTTTCATGAGGCAAAGCGAAGTGCGGCTCTGACTCGGCGAACAGGTCGCCAGTGAGCGCGTGCGGCGCATTCTCGTGTGCCGTGGCAAGCGTGTCCCTGTCCAGAACGCCCAGCAGCACGCCATTGCAGATAACGGGGTAAGCACGATGCTTCTGCAGCGGTCCGAACTGCTGCGCGAGAGCATCGGCGAGGCTCTGGTTTGCGTCGAGCGTTTGCACGTCAGCTGTCATGACTTCATCGACATGATGGCGTTCTAGCGGATCGACTCCGTATTCAGAATAGGTATGGCGCCCGCGCCGCGAAATCTTTTCCGTGAGGATGGAGCGGCGCATGAACAGCACGGTAAATCCGTACGACACCGCCGAAGCCGTCAGCACGGGCAGAAGCGCGTTGGCATCGTGCGTAAGTTCGAACGCGAACACCACGGCGGTGATCGGCGCCCGCATCATGCCGCCCAGCATGGCCGCCATGAAAATGAGCGGCCACACGCCCGGCGCACCGCCCGGCATGCTCGGCCCGAGCAATGCGCCAACGCCCGCGCCCATCATCAACAGCGGGGCGAGCACCCCGCCCGATGTGCCCGATCCGAGCGCGATGACCCAGATAACAGCTTTCACGAGCACGATGGCAAGCACCACGCCTGCCGCGAGGTGTCCGAGCAGGATATCGCCCATGACGTCATAGCCCACGCCTAATGCACGTGGCTGGAAGTACCCGCCGATCCCGACCGCAAGACCACCAATCCCGGGCCACCACATCCAGTGAACGGGCAAGCGATGAAACCAGTCCTCGACTTTATAAAGCGAGCTCGACAAGAACCAAGCGAGCGCGCCCGTCACGATTCCGGCACCGGCGCACGACACAATCCCGACTGTGCCCAGCGGCAACGTCTGCATGGGAAACAAAGCGCCGCTTGCGATCAGCAGCGGCCGGCTGAATCCGGCAACCGCGCACGCCACGGCAACCGGCAGCAAACTGCGCGGCCGCAATTCGAACAACAGCAATTCGATGGCGAGCAAAACCGCGGCCACTGGCGAACCGAAAACGGCCGTCATGCCCGCGACGGCGCCTGCAACCAGCAGCGTCTTGCGCTCGCCGCTCGACAGATGAAAGAACTGCGCGATAAACGATCCGATTGCGCCGCCTGTCATGATGATCGGACCTTCGGCGCCGAACGGTCCGCCGCTGCCGATCGCGATGCCCGACGCCAATGGTTTGAGCACGGCCACTTTGGGCGACATCTTGCTTTTGTTGAACAGGATCGCTTCGATGGCTTCGGGAATGCCGTGGCCGCGAACCTGCTCGGACCCGAGCCGCGCGATCAGCCCGACGATCAATCCGCCGATGACCGGCACCACGATCACCCAAAGACCAAGCGTATTGGCCGAAGGAGAATGGTCGGCACTCGAAAGGGACTGATAGAAAAAGAAGTTGGTAAAAAAGCGGATGACATGCAGCAGGAAGTCTGCTGCCAGCGTGCTCAGGATGCCGACCACCGCGGCAATTGCCGTGATGCGAAGCAGCCGGACATCGGTGGCGAAATCTCCTTTTATCGTTTTCATATGAACGTCGATCCTGACGATGGTGTGACGAAGCGCAATGGGCGATACGAGTCCCGGGCGTGACCGGAACGATGATCGTCATAATTTATGCGGGGAGAAAAACTATATCACGATGTGACGTATTTACGCTTTTGCGACTCTTCGCCTTGGGCATGCTTAGTCAGGAAAGATGCTTGTTTCCTTGGCCGAATCTTTGGACGTTGGGTGCCGGTTTGCCTTGGCGTCTTCAAGCGAACGAAAATTGCAGCGCGAATCGATGAAACGACGTACATCACTCACCAAAGCCTCGTCCAGGGGTTTTCCGTCGCACCAAAACTTTGATCTTCGTCAATGTATTCCTCAGTATGTGATATATTACGCACTGATACAGTGCTTGCGGCCTGCAGAAAGGTGCACTCCGAATGTACGGAGGATTGCCAAAAAAACGCGCCGCACTGCAGCAAAAGGAGACAGATTTGTATATCACAATCACATATAAAGACCGCTCAAAGCGCTGCGCCGATCACTCCGTGTCCGGCTTGAACACAGCTCGCTTTTCATAACGCACGGTTCGCCCTGATCTTGTCCAAATCTGCTATCGGCTTTTGGCTGCGTGGATTTTTACCCGCGCCCGTTGCCATCAAATGGCCTGAACGTTTTCGTTCGTGCGTGGGCGCGTTGATCGGTATTGCGTTCGCCGGTTCTGCAATACATCTCCTGCCCGGATCGGCGTCGGCAATACCATTTCTCGTTGCGCCAATGGGCGCTTCCGCTGTGCTCCTGTTCGCGGTGCCCGCCAGCCCGCTTGCGCAACCGTGGTCAATCATCGGCGGGAATCTCGTATCGGCGACCGTGGGCGTTGCGTGCGCGATGCTGATTGCCAACCCCGTGTGCGCTGCGGCGTTGGCGGTGGCGCTTTCCATCGGCTTCATGTTTGCGCTTCGGTGCGTGCATCCGCCGTCGGGCGCCGTTGCATTGACCGCGGTGCTCGGCGGTCCTGCCGTGCATGCCATGGGTTTCGGATTCGTGATCGCGCCGATTGCGTTCCAGTCGGGCGCGCTGCTGGCCGCGGCCATCGTCTATCACGCAGTGACCGGGCATCGTTATCCGCACTCAGCGCATGCAGCGCATCACGCGCCGGCGCAGGATGACGATGCAGGGACGATAACGCCGATTCCGGGCGTTACCCGCGCCGATATAAAAGCCGTGCTCGACCGTCGCGACGAAATCCTGGACATCGTTCCGGATGATCTCGAATCGTTGATACGCGACACACAAATGCTCGCTTACGCGCGCTCGTTTCGCGATCTGGCGTGCGCGGACATCATGTCGAGACCAGTGGTCACGGTCGCCGCGTCCGCGCTTGCAACGTCTGCCCGGGACTTGCTCAAGGACCACGACGTCAAGGCGCTTCCCGTGACCGACGACGCTCAGCGGGTCATCGGTATCGTCACGCGCTCGGACCTGATGGACAAGTACAGCACCGCCACCGGATTCGATGTATCGAGCATCACGCCACGCTGGCTAAAGCGCAGCACGGCACCCGTGCCTTTGGTTCGTTCGCTGATGAGCCGCCACGTTCGAACGGTCGACGCAAGCGCGTCCATCGCCGATCTGATGCCGATCTTCGCGACCTGGGGACATCACCACATTCCCGTGCTCAACGCCGATAAAAAACTGGCGGGGATGATCACGCAGTCGGATCTGCTCGCGGGTTTGTATCGGCAGGCTCATAGGGTGCAGATGCGACCAAGTGAAACGGCCGCGGGTTGACGCTGACGAGGCAGCGAGTCCTGCTATATTTTCGTTTTCACTGCAACGGATCTTCGATGACAGAACGGACTCGCGGCCTGGCCAAAGGCGACTTCGAGCAGCTATCGGAGTTCCGCTACCAGATGCGCCGCTTCGAGCGATTCTCCGAGCAGGCCGCACAAAGTGAAGGCATCACGCCGTTGCAGTACTTGCTGCTGCTTCACATCAAGGGATATCCGGATCGAGAATGGGCGACCATCGGCGAGCTGGCGGAGCGGCTGCAGGCGCAACATCATGGCGTCGTTGCACTGGTCTCGCGATGCGAAGCGCTGAAGCTCGTCAAACGGAAGGTCAGCGAGACGGACCGTCGTCAGGTTGAAGTGCATCTGTTGAAGACCGGCGAACAACTGCTTTTGCGTCTGGCCGAGTTGCATCGCGCGGAACTCCGGTCGCTGACGAGTTCGTTCCGCGTTCCGCAGATCGATCTGTGAAGTCATCAACTCCACTCGGTATCGGCGCCTTCATCGGGATTCTGTAACGTCATTCCCGCCGATGGCAACGGCAGCGCCGTCTTGTACCGAACCTGCTTGAGCGCAAAGCTCGATCGAATGTTCGATACCCCCGAAATCTTCGTCAGCCGCTCCACGATAAACCGCTGCAACGCCTGAATATCCGGCACCATCACGCGCAACAGGTAATCGGCGTCTCCCGTCATCAGGTAGCACTCCATGACCTCGGGCCGTTCGCTGATCGCTTCCTCGAAGCGCCGCAACCCGTCTTCGTCCTGCTTGGCAAGGCTCACCTGAATGAACACGTTGATGCGCAAGCCGAGCAATTCGGGATTGAGCAACGTGACCTGCTGCTTGAAAAGCCCCAGTTTTTCGAGTGCGCGCACGCGATTGAAGCACGGCGTTTGCGACAGGTTCACCGCCTGCGCCAGCTCGGCATTCGTGATGCGCGCATTGTGCTGCAGCTGATTCAATATTCCGATGTCGATCCGGTCCAGGCGTTTAGGCGATGTCGTCATAACTCGAATATTCTGGAAAAGTGGGGCGGCGCAGAATAAATACACTATCCGTAGACTGGATGAAAAGCAAATCAGAGGCACATTCTGCGCGCCGATAGCTAAGCTGTAGTGATAAGCAGCGGACTTGTCCCTATTGAACGCGGAGCCTCGCCATGACCGATTTATCCAGCGGAACCGAACATATCCTGTCAATTTCGAAAGGCCGGGAAGATAGCGATCCCGCCGAAACCGCCGAATGGCTGGAAGCCCTGGATGCGGTCACGGAACATGTCGGCCGCGACCGCGCGCAGTATTTATACGATCGGCTCGCGGAGCACGCGTTGTCGCTTGGGATCGAGTCGTCGCGCGCGCGGGTCACGCCGTATGCGAACAGTATTCCGCTTGCAAAGCAGCCGCGTTACCCGGGCAATCTGGAGATCGAAGAGAAGCTCGCCGCGGCGCTGCGCTGGAACGCGCTCGCCATGGTCGTGCGCGCGAACCAGGCGTACGGCGAACTCGGCGGGCACATTGCGAGTTATGCATCGGCGGCGGATCTGTTCGAGGTCGGCTTCAACCATTTCTTTCGCGCGGCCGGGCCCGATGCCGGCGAAGGAACGGGCGGCGATCTCGTGTACTTCCAGCCGCATTCATCGCCCGGCGTTTATGCCCGCGCATATCTGGAAGGCTTCTTGAGCGAAGAGCACCTGGAGCATTATCGGCAGGAAATCGCGGGGCCCGGATTGTGTTCGTATCCGCATCCGTGGCTCATGCCGGATTTCTGGCAATTCCCGACCGGGTCCATGGGCATCGGTCCGATCAACTCCATATACCAAGCGCGTTTCATGCGCTATCTGCACAACCGCGGCCTTGCCAGAACGCAGGACAGAAAGGTGTGGGGTTTCTTCGGCGACGGCGAAATGGACGAGCCTGAATCGATCGGCGCGTTGTCGCTCGCCGCGCGCGAGCAGCTCGACAACCTTGTGTTCGTGATCAACTGCAACCTGCAGCGGCTCGATGGTCCCGTGCGCAGCAATGGGCGCATTATCGACGAGCTTGAAGCGCAGTTTATTGGCGCGGGCTGGAACGTGATCAAGGTGCTGTGGGGATCGGACTGGGACGCGCTTTTTGCGCGTGACGAGACGAACGCGTTGTTGCGCGCATTCGCGCATACCGTCGATGGCCAGTTCCAGACCTTTTCCGCGAACGACGGCGCGTACAACCGCGAACGTTTCTTCGGCCAGAATCCGGAGCTTGCCGCGCTGGCATCGCACTTGAGCGATGAAGACATCGACCGCCTGCGCCGCGGCGGTCACGATGTGCGCAAGCTCCACGCCGCCTATGCAAAGGCGCTTGGACACAAAGGCCAGCCGACGGTGATCCTGGCGAAGACCATGAAGGGCTTCGGCATGGGGACATCGGGCCAGGGCCGCATGACGACGCATCAGCAGAAAAAGCTCGGCTTCGATGACCTCAAGGCGTTCCGCGATCGTTTCCGTTTGCCGCTTTCCGACGCGGACGTAGAAGCCGTGAAGTTCCACAAGCCCGCCGCCGACTCGCCCGAAATGCAATATCTCCATGCGCGGCGTGCATCGCTTGGCGGCTATTTGCCGAGGCGGCGCAGGGTTGCGTCGAAGGGACTGGTGGTGCCTTCAATCTCGAGTTGGGGCCAGTTTGCGCTCGATGCCGGCGGCAAGGAAATGTCGACGACCATGGCGATCGTGCGCATGTTCGGCAGCCTGATGAAAGACGCGTCGCTGGGTTCGCGCGTGGTCCCGGTCGTCGCCGATGAAGCCCGCACCTTCGGCATGGCGAACATGTTCCGGCAGGTCGGCATCTATTCGCCGCTTGGTCAGTTGTATGAGCCGGAAGACCTCGGCTCCATGCTTTATTACCGCGAGGACACGAAGGGGCAGATTCTGGAGGAGGGCATTTCGGAGGCGGGTGCGATGTCGTCGTGGATTGCCGCCGCGACCTCGTACAGCGTGCACGACCTGCCCATGCTGCCGTTTTACATCTACTACTCCATGTTCGGCTTTCAGCGCATTGGCGACATCATCTGGGCAGCGGCCGATCAGCGCGCGCGTGGTTTCCTGATCGGCGCGACGGCCGGCAAGACCACGCTCGGCGGCGAGGGGCTGCAGCATCAGGATGGCAGCAGCCATCTGGTGGCATCGACCATTCCGAATTGCCGTGCATACGATCCCGCGTTCGCGTACGAACTCGCGGCGATCGTCGACGAAGGCATGCACGAAATGGTCGAGCGCCAGCACGACGTGTTCTATTACATCACGGCCATGAACGAGAACTACGCTCAGCCTTCGGTGCCCGGAGGCGATCTTGCACTCGTGCGCGATGGCATTCTCAAGGGCATGTATCCGCTCGCGACGAAACCGGATGAATCGGCGCAAGTGCAGTTGCTCGGCGCGGGCGCGATACTCGGTGAAGTGATCGCGGCGCAGCGTATGTTGAGCGACGATTGGGGTATCGGTGCAGCGGTGTGGAGCGTGACCAGCTTCACCGAGTTGCAACGAGATGGAATGGCGGCCGAGCGTCTGGCGCGGCTTGGAGAAGACGTACCGGCGCCCTACGTGAGCACCGCGCTTGGCGCGTCGCGCGGTCCGGTGATTGCCGCGACGGATTACGTGCGTGCGGTGCCCGAACTGATCCGCGCCTATGTTCCGCGACGTTACGTGGCGCTCGGCACGGATGGTTTCGGGCGCAGCGACACGCGTCAGGCGCTGCGGGAATTCTTCGAGGTGGATCGTGCGTCGATCGTGATTGCCGCGCTCAAGGCGCTTGCCGATGACGGCGAGATTGAACTGTCGGTTGTGCGCGCGGCGTCGCAAAAGTATGGGAAAGCGGGGAAGGAATCTGCGGCGCCCTGGCAACGATAACCGAGAGATTCCGCATTTTACTGGCTTCCGGTGGCACCCGCGCCCGGCTTGACGGTGCCATCGGCTTGCGGAACTTCCACCGGCTTGACTTCGACCGGCGCGGTGCCGTTCTCTTTCAGCCCGAGTTTATCCGCGACTTTCGGCGATACGTCCACGATTCGATTCTTGACGTACGGACCGCGATCCTTGATTTCAACCTCTTCGGTCTTGCCGTTTTCGAGATTCGTCACGCGCGCTTTGGTGCCGAGCGGCAAGGTCTTGCTCGCGGCGACATTCGATTGCGGATTCATCGGCGTTCCGTCGGCCATCTTCTTCGAGTAAAACTTCGGGCCGTAATACGAGGCCGTCCCTTTGCGTGTCTTGCCGGTTCGATCGAGATTCTTGTGATAAGCGCCTTTCGCGTTGGCCTGGCTCGCAGCGGCGGGCGCCGCTTTTTGCGCGTAAAGCGCGGTACTCAGGCAAGGCGACAGGACCACGAGCATCAATAGTCGAAGTTTGTGCTTTTGCCGGCGCCACGAACGGGTTGCACGAAAGTCGTTTTCCATTTACCACTCGTTTTTGCATATGCAGGGTGCTCAAAAGCCTGCCATGCCGAGCGGGCATGTATGTGCGGTATCGAACGAAATTTCGTTGATAAGCCGGCCGTTGCAGCTATCTGCGCCGATCGCACAGCGCGCGAAGATTGACCACGAGGCTTGCCAGTATCGCCAGGGCGCCGAGTGTTTCGAGTAGTGGAGACAACATCGCGTCGGATCTCCTCGTGATTCAACGGTCCTTCAGCGCTAGAAAAAACGCCGTAGAAGCAACTGAAGACCGAGCGCGAGCAGGCAGATGAAAAACCATCTGCGAAAGCTTGCGGGGCTGATGCGCTCGCGCACGCTCTGTCCAATCCACATGCCGAGCAGCGCGGGAACGACAGCAAGCAGCGAATGGTTGATATCGCCGAATGCGAACGCATTTTCGCGCGCGAGACCTATGGCAAGCGCCACCGTCGATACCGTAAATGATAGGCCGAGCGCCTGGACCAGATCCTCTTTTTTGAGGTCGAGCGCCTGCAAGTAAGGCACTGCGGGAACGACAAATACACCGGTCCCGCCGGTGATGAGGCCGGTGACGATCCCGACCAGAGGCGAGAAGCGGCGCTCGTATTGCGGCGACACCGAAAACCGCCACGCCAGCAATCCGGACACGGCATAAAGCGTCAACGCCGCGCCCAGTCCTGTCACGGCCCAGGTTCCGCCACCGCCTGCAATGAACGACGCCGCGATGACCGTGCCAACCACAATGCCGGCCATCATCAACCAGAAGCGCCTGATCAGCGCGATCACGCCAGGGCCCGCAAGGAGCTGCCACACGTTGGTGATGAACGACGGCAAGATCAGCAGCGACGCCGCTTGCGCCGGCAACATCAGCGTGCCGAGCACGCCCATTGCCACGGTCGGCAGGCCCATGCCCGTGACGCCCTTGACGGTTCCGGCGATCAAGAAAGTCATCGCAACTATGGCGATATGCGCTGCAGCAGGAGAAGTCATCGGCTGGCCGGGAAAGGATCAATCGACGTCATTCTGCCGCTATGGCTGCGGATCACAATGCGGATGATATGTACTGTGCCTTAGGGTATAACTAAGGCTGATCCATCAAATCCATTCAGCCGATGCGCTTCGATCTCATCGATTTACGCCTCTTTCTCTACGTCCTCGAAACCGGCAGCATCACGCATGGCGCGGCGCAGGCGAACATGTCGCTGCCGTCCGCCAGCGCACGGCTGAAGGGCATGGAAGAGGCGCTTGGCATGCCGCTGCTCGAACGCGGCCGGCGTGGCGTGGAGACGACTCCGGCCGGCGATACACTCGCGCACCACGCGCGTCTGGTTCTCGGTCAGATCGAGCGTATGCAGGGTGAACTCGGCGAGCATTCGCAAGCGCGCAAGACGCGCATCCGCTTATGGGCGAATACCGCCGCGGTCACTGAATTCCTTCCACGTCCACTCGCCGAATTTCTTCGCGATCATCCGAATGTTCATATCGACATGAAAGAGCGGCAAAGCGCCGAAACCGTCAAGGCGGTGCTCAACGAGTCGGCGGAAATCGGCATTGTCGCCGATGCCGTGGAGCACGGCGCGCTGCAGGCGTTCCCATTCGCGACCGACAAACTCGTGCTGATCGTTGCCCGCAATCATGCGCTGAGCGCCCGGCGGAAGGTCGCGCTTAAGGACGTGGTCGGCGAGGATTTCATCGGCTTGAGTGCGGGCAGCGCGCTCTCGGAATATCTCGGTGAGCAGGCGCTGTTCGCAGGGCAGAATTTCTATTTCCGTGCGCGCATGCGGACCTTCGAAAACATCTGCTGCATGGTGGAACACGGCGCCGGAATCGCGATTGTTCCGGTGACGGCGGCGCGGCGTTATCGCGGAACGCTGGGTATTCGCGTGGTGGAACTGACCGATCGATGGGCGCCGCGCCAGCTGTTGATTGTCGTGCGCGATCTGGACGCGCTGCAACGGCCGGAAAGGGCGCTGGTCGACGGCCTGATCCAGATTCAGCAAGTCAGGTCGAAATAACCCATCGCAAGGCAAACGCCGTTCACGAGGATCTCGACGTCATGCCGCCCGGCGTAATGCACGCGCGTGGTGAAGTCGCGAATGTTTTGCGTGCGTTCAATCGATACACGCTGACCGCCGTCCAGCGTCAGTTCCTTCAGCTTGAAAACTTTCGCCGCGGTTGCGCCGGATTTTTTCACGTAGTGCATCCGGTAGTCGATCACGAGGCGCTGGCTTTCAGCGCTTTTCGATGCAAGATCGAATGTCAACTTGATACGTTCTCCAAGCCCGACCTGCGACGGCGAAATGGTGAACTTGCTGAGCTTGACATCGGGCGCGCCGCCCGCGCCAATCAACGCCAGCGCGCTGCTGTTGCCGTCCTTGATCAGCGAACGCAACGCGCGTTTTGCGATCCACGCGGTATGAGCGTTATCGATGGGCCACGTCTTCAGCCGATCCAGCACCCACTCGGGATGAACCTTGGTCACGTCGTTGAGATGGTTGGCGACCGATTTGCGCACATAAAGGCTCGGATCCGCGCGCAGGTTTTCGAGTATGGGCGCGGCGAGCGCGGGGTCGGCCATGATGGCGTCGAGACGGAACGACCACGGCAGGCGCGGACGGGAACCCTCGCTTGCAAGCCGGCGCACGTGCTCGCTTTCATCGCGCGACCAGGTTTTCATGATGGCAAGCGCCCGCTTCAGATCGCGGCGCAGGAACTCACGGACCGCAAACTCGGACGAGCCGAATCCAGTGAAGTACTTGAGCGCGTCCATGGAAAGATCGAAGTCGTCCAGACCGTACTGTCCAACGTAATCGGGAAGAACCAGCGTCGAAAATCCCGTCTGCATGCGCGGCGCGAGCGTGCGAAGAACATCGAGCGCCTCGCTGAAATTCTCGGGAAGCGTGGCGTGCAGCGCGTGCGTCATGCGGCGGAGCCGCTGCATCAGGCTCAGGCTTTCCAGGTCCGCGAGCGCGAGTTTCAAGAAACGGCGTGTGTCGAACGACGGATAGATCGCCTTGACTTCTCGAGCAGCCAGGCGAAAGCGGGCTTCGTTGAAAATTTCCTTTAGCGCGGGATTTTCGGTGGTCGTCATCGATATTTTCAGGGGAGTGGGACCGCAAAGCATAGCGGCAACGCCCGCCGGATTGTGTCAGGAGGCGCAAACCGTGCCTCAAGTATGGCTGCGGATCGCCGTTAACAATGGCGTCACCCTACGCACGCTCCTATCCCGCCTCCGATCACTCGACCACTCTTCCCGCGAATACGTTGCGCTTTCCACGCCTCATAAAAATGCATCGCGTTGCGCTCGCAGCAACGAATCGCGTTCACTGGCTGCGTTTCACGGGGTCATCAGTCGGAAGGCCGGGGTGCACGCGGACAACATCGAAATATTCCGTCTTAATGAGTCGTCAAAAAATGCTTAAGAAGATAAGTGTCTCAACCGGCTTGCTAGTCGTGCTCGCCGTGTTTTGTTTGTTCCAGGTCGTGACCGAAGGCATCGGTTTCTGGTCCCTCACATCCACTCACGCCGACGTCAGCAACCTGTCCGACATCGCGCTGAAACAGGTCAACGCCGTCAACGAAACCACGCAACGCCTGATGGATGCCCGCATCAACCTGTCGCGCGCGGGCACGCGCATGGTTCGCGGCGGCACGGAACCGGTCGAGATCGTGCAGCACGCGCGCGAACAGCTTTCACTCGCCGATAAATCGTTCAGCGCGTTCCTTGCCGCACCGAAAACCGGCGATGAAAACCAGGCGCGCGCCGCCGCATTGCAGGAAAAATTCAAGGCATATCACGGCGCGCTGACCGAACTTGCCCAGTTTCTCGATGGCAACAATATCCAGGCTTTCCTCGATCAACCCACGCAAGGTTTCCAGGATCGCTACCTCGCCGAACAACGCACCTTCGCCAATTTCAGCGATGCCGCAAGCCAGTCGTATCTCGATTCCATCGATGCACGCCTGAACCTGTTCCGCGGTGTCGGACTGGCGATTTTCGCGGCGCTGGTCGCGGGCGTCGTGCTGGTTCACATCGCGTTGCGGCGGGGCGTGATTGCGCCGCTCGAGGAAGCGGGTCATCACTTCGAGCGGATCGCCGAAGGCAAGCTGGACGAGCGCATCGCGGATCGCGGCAGCAACGAGATCGGCCGTTTGTTCGCGGGCCTCGCCGCCATGCAGGCAAGCGTTGCGCACACCGTGAGGACCGTGCGCGAGTCGTCCGATTCCATCAACCTCGGCGCCGACGAAATTGCAACCGGCAACGCCGATCTTTCGGCGCGCACCGAGAATCAGGCGGCGTCGCTGGAAGAAACGGCGTCGAGCATGGAGGAACTGACCGCGACCGTGCGCCAGAACGCCGATCACGCCCGCGATGCCAACAGCCTCGCCGGCGATGCATTGACGGCGACTTCGCGCGGCACCGGCGTGGTCGATCAGGTCGTGGAAAAGATGAGCAGCATTGCGAAGAGTTCGGACAAGATCGCGGAGATCATTTCGGTGATCGACGGCATTGCGTTCCAGACCAATATCCTCGCGTTGAACGCGGCGGTCGAGGCAGCGCGGGCGGGCGAGCAGGGCCGCGGGTTCGCGGTCGTCGCGAGCGAAGTGCGCGGCCTTGCGCAACGCAGCGCGCAATCGGCGAAAGAGATCAAGGCGCTGATCGGCGAATCGGTATCGCAAGTGAACGACGGCTCCGCGCTCGCCGAACGCGCCGGCGAGGCAATGCGCGAAGTATCCACCTCCATTTCCCGCTTGACGCAGATGATGGCGGAGATCAGCGCGTCATCGCTTGAACAGAGCACGGGTATCGAACAGGTGAATCAGGCGGTCGTCCAGATGGATGAAATGACGCAGCAAAACGCCGCGTTGGTGGAGCAGGCCGCTGCCGCGGCGACGTCGCTGCACGAGCAAACGCGCCATCTGAAAGCGGCGGTCTCGGTGTTCCGGATCGCCTGAGTTGCGCGTGAGCCGCACGCTTATTGGCCGGTGGTTTCGGCGGCGGGTCGCGCGAACGAATCCTTGAAGGTTTTCCTGCCGAGCGTCCAGCCCATGCGCGCGATCATCAAGCCGATGACCGCCGCGGCGACGCGATCCGACATCGGCACGCCGGCCATGCTGCCGAGAATCCCGAGCACGGCAATACACGCCGATATCGCGTCCGAGCGCGCATGCCACGCACTCGCGACGAGGACGCTCGAGCGCGTGCGTTTGGCGACGCTCATGATGTATCGGAACAAGCCTTCCTTCGCGACGATCACGAACACCGCCACCACGAGCGCGGCTGCATGAACGGAAGGGCCGTTGCCTGTGTCGTTCATGTGGCTGAGGCTCGTCCAGAGCGTTTCCATTCCGGTTGCGATCAGCAGGATCGAGATGAAGAGGGCGCCGGCGCTTTCGTAGCGCTCGGAGCGGCCGATGCGCTCGTATTCGAATCCCGCCCGGCGATCCGCTGCCGCCGCACTCAGACGCAACACGATCAGGATCATGCCGTCGGCGCCGAGATCGGCGAGGGTATGAACGCCATCGGCGAGCAGGCCATCTGAAAAAGCCATCCATCCGATTACGATTTGCGCCGTCATCAGCACCGCGTTCAACAGGACACTCGCTTGCGCCGCTCTGAAGGCGGAGGCAGCGTCGTGCTTTTTGCGGCCGTGCTCGGACGTCGGCGACATCGTGGGGATGGTTTTTGTGGTGATGCAGCACCGTAACCGTGTCGCGTGGCGAAGAGATGACACGGGCGCGTTGAGCAGAAGCAGGTGAGTAGAAGCAGGTAAGCAAGCGCGGATGAAAAACAAAAAACCCCGCGAGCCAAAAGCATCACGGGGTTTCTCGATATTTCCTTGCTACCTGAATCTTTGGTGCCCAAGAGAGGACTCGAACCTCCACACCTTGCGGCGCATGGACCTGAACCATGTGCGTCTACCAATTCCGCCACCTGGGCCAAGCGGTACAGCGAAGAGCGCTATTTTAGCGAACCATCCCACGCTGTCAATGGGCGCGTGAGAAATAGCCGTGCATCCACGCCAGGAAACCCAGAACGAACTTCAAACGATACCCACTGGAACGCGGCGCGCGAGTCCGCACATGAGCTCGTATCCGATAGTGCCCGCGCCGCTCGCAACGTCGTCTATGCGAATCTGATCGCCCCACAATTCCACGCTCGATCCGACCCGCGCGGCAGGCACGGGCGTCAGGTCGACGGTCAGCATATCCATCGATATCCGGCCCACCAAACGCGTCTCGATGCCATCCACCGCGATCGGCGTACCGGTTGGCGCGTGCCGTGGATATCCGTCGGCATAACCACACGCGACTACGCCGATGCGCGTGGCGTGAGGCGCCGTGAAAGTTCGCCCGTACCCGACAGTTTCACCTTCCTGCAGCGTCTGGATGCCGATCAATTCGCTGCGCAAAGTCATGGACGCCTGAAGCGGCACATCGGCGATATGTTGCGCCTTTCCTGTGGGCGACGCGCCATACAGGACGATGCCCGAGCGCACCCAGTCGCGGTGCGTTTCCGGATGCCAAAGCACCGCCGCCGAGTTCGCAAGACAGCGTTGTCCCGGCATGTTGGCGGTGGTGGCATCGAAGCGATGCATTTGCCAGTCGACTTCGCCTTCGTCGGCGTTGGCGAAGTGGTTCATCAGCGTGATCTCGCCGATATTTGCACATTCGCGCGCGCGTTCCCAGGCTGCGCGAAAAGCGTCTGGCACGAAACCCAGGCGGTTCATGCCCGTGTTCATTTTCAGATAGATATCGATGGGACGCGTCGGCTTATGGCTTTCCAGCAGCGCGAGTTGTTCATCGCAATGAACGGCGGTGGTCAGCCGATACCGGTCGGCGATCTGCACGTCTTCCGCCGTGAAAATCCCTTCGAGCAGCAGAATGGGCTTGGTCCAGCCGAGTTCGCGCACGCGGACGGCTTCGTTCAGGTCGAGCAGGCCGATTCCGTCGGCGGCTTCCAGCCCCGGATATATCCGTTCGATGCCATGACCGTAAGCGTCCGCCTTCACCACGGCCCAAATGCGCGCGCCCGCGGCACGGCGCTTGGCGAGTTCGAGATTGTGCCTGACGGCGTTCGGGCGAATTTCGGCGAAGATCGGGCGTGGCATGGCGGCGGAGAGTGGCAAAGGAATTTGGCCGCCGGGCACACCGTCTCAACCAAGCCGAGGCTGACTAGATGGAAACGGATACGCAAAGCAGCAGGAATTGCCACTATCGTAACGACGTGCGCGCAGTTTTTGTTTTTGTATTGAAGCGCTTCGGCAGTTGTATCGACTGAAGCAGGGAGACGAGGTTGCGTAAATTCCGCGAAAGAAAATCCGCGCTGGAAACGAAAAAGCCTTCCGGGTTAGGGAAGGCTTTTTGTGAACCAAGGCTGCTTTTGCGGAGCAGAAACTACGTTGCATCAACTTCTACTACGACCGCGAAGCCTTGATCCAGCTTGTTGGTGCCCAAGAGAGGACTCGAACCTCCACACCTTGCGGCGCATGGACCTGAACCATGTGCGTCTACCAATTCCGCCACCTGGGCAGTGTACGTATGCAGCAAAGAACGCAATTATAGCCGGGCTTATCGCGCTGTCAAGCATTTTGAGACCAAAAGTGAAACCGGGCTGCGAGCCATTGTCCGTATGGCTTAAGCGCCGATATCGCCTCGTTTGCGGGTGTTAGAATGATTCGCAGACTATTCGTGAACGGACCGGAACAACGTTGATCGCAACGTCCCGGCAGCGCGCCGGCGTACCGTTTTGCCGGCCGATCAGTCAGGATGGAAACCGGGAGCCTTCGCCTGTGTCGCCCGTGTTGTCCGCTTGTTGTCCGATTAACCGCGACATTCAGTTAGACGAGAAGAGATCATCGATAAGCCCTTGAACAAATATCCGTATCCGATTCCGAGCCGTGAAGAAATTCTCGGCGTGTTGCGCACGAGCGAAGCGCCGCTTGCTGCGAATGACATCGCTGAAGCTCTGTCGATCAAGCGCCAGGAGCGCGAAGGATTTTTCAAGCGATTGGGAGCCATGGAGCGCGACGGCCAGGTCCGTCTCGACAAACGCGGCTACTACCAGCTCACGCATCCCTCGAATTTCGTTGCGGGCCGGGTCCAGGGTCATCGCGACGGGTTTGGCTTCCTGATTCGCGACGACGGCCAGGACGATCTGTTCCTGCCCAACGGTGAAATGCAGAAGGTCATGCACAACGACCGCGTGCTCGCGCGGATCGTCGGATATGACCGGCGCGGCCGTCCGGAAGGCCATATTGTCGAAGTCACGGATCGCGCGAATAAACGCATTATCGGCAGATTGATCAGCGAGAACGGCGCGCTGATTCTCGTGCCCGAAGACAAGCGCATCGGTCACGACATTCTCATCACGCAGAACCCGAAGAAAGCGAAAGTGGGGCAGGTGGTATCGGTGGATCTCACCGATTTCCCGAGCCGTCACTCGCAGCCGCTCGGGCGCGTGGTGGAAGTGATCGGCGACATAGACGATCCGGGCATGGAAATCGAGATCGCCGTGCGCAAATACGGCGTGCCGCATGAGTTCAGCGATCGCGCGCTCGAACAGGCGTCGAAGCTGCCTGACGAAGTGCGTCCAGCCGATATCCGGCATCGTGTGGATTTGCGTGATGTGCCGTTGGTGACCATCGACGGCGAAGATGCACGCGACTTCGACGACGCCGTGTTTTGCGAACCAATGACCGTTGGGCGCGGCACCGGTTTTCGTTTGCTCGTTGCAATCGCCGACGTCTCGCATTACGTGCGCCCGAACGAAGCGCTGGACGTGGATGCGCTGGACCGCAGCACGTCGGTGTATTTTCCGCGCCGCGTGATTCCAATGCTTCCGGAGAAGTTGTCGAACGGCTTGTGTTCGCTGAATCCGCAAGTGGACCGTTGCGTGCTCGTCTGCGACATGGTGATCACCGCGCGCGGCGAGATCAAGGCGTATCAGTTTTATCCGGCCGTGATGCACTCGGCGGCGCGCCTGACGTACACGGAAGTGGCTTCCGTCCTGACAAACACGAAGGGACCTGAAGCCGCAAAGCGCGCTGATCTCCTGCCGCAATTGCAGAACCTCTACGGCGTGTACAAGTCGCTGCATGCCGCGCGTCAAAAGCGCGGTGCAATCGATTTCGATACTACCGAGACGTACATCGTATGTAATGCGCAGGGCAAGATTGAACAGATCGTGCCGCGTCACCGGAACGACGCGCATCGGTTGATCGAGGAATGCATGCTGGCCGCGAACGTGTGCGCGGCCGATTTTCTCAAGCGCAACAAGCACCCGGGTTTGTATCGTGTGCATGCCGGGCCTACGCCTGAGAAGCTCGAGAATCTGCGCGCGTTCTTGCGAGGCGTTGGGTTGTCGCTCGGCGGCGGCGAGAAACCGCACGCAAGCGATTATGCCGCGTTGATGGCAATGGTCCGCGACCGGCCGGACGCACAGATGCTGCAAAGCATGGTGCTGCGTTCCATGCAGCAAGCCGTGTATAGCCCTGACAACATCGGTCACTTTGGACTTGCATACGAAGCGTATGCGCACTTCACGAGCCCGATTCGCCGATACCCCGACCTGCTCACGCATCGCGCGATCTACGCCATCCTGCAGGGCAAGAAGTATCAGCCTGAAGTCGGTCACGACATCACGCTCAGCACCGGTTTGACGAAGGCCGCGCGTGCCATGCAGAAATCCGACGATGAATCGCGCAGTCGCCAGCGCAACAACGTCGCGATCTGGGAAGAACTCGGGCTGCATTGTTCGTCGAATGAACGACGCGCTGACGAAGCCTCGCGTGATGTGGAAGCCTGGCTGAAGTGCTATTTCATGCGCGACAAGCTCGGCGAAGAGTATGGCGGCATGGTGAACGGCGTGACCACGTTCGGTATCTTCGTGCAGCTGGATTCGTTGTTCATCGAAGGGCTGGTGCATATCACCGAGCTTGGCGCAGATTACTTCCAGTACGACGAGATCAAGAACGAGTTGCGCGGCGAGCGCACGGGCATTCGCTACCGCATGTCGGATCGCGTGCGTGTGCAGGTCAGCCGCGTGGACCTGGATTCGCGCAAGATCGACTTCCGTCTGGTACGCGATACCCCCGTCAAGCCGCCCGGCCGTTCAACGGCGCCGGCCGCTGCCGTCGAGCATGCGGGCGTCAATGGTAGCGGCCCGCGTGTGCGCTCCTTGCCGTCCGACGAAGGCAGCAGCGTGAACAGCCGCCGGCGTGATCGCGGCGGCAAGAAGGCTGCGGCGCAAGCCGCGGGCAAGGCGGCCGCGGCTGCGTTGCCGCCGACCATCGCCAAAGATATGGCAGTGGCGAAGAAGCGCGGCGCCGTCACGAAGCCGGCGGCGAAAAGCCATCCGCCTCGCAAGAAGCGCTAAAAGAAGTGCTGAGGCGGCGCGAGTTTTTATCGAGTAGCGCCTCGGTTTGAAATGCGCGGCCCGATGCACGATGCATCCGGGCCGCGTTTCCATTTTGTTTTGTTTGAATACGGTCTGGTCCAGTCATGTCACGTCTAAAAGTTTTGTATGGTTTTCACGCGGTGACCGCACGGGTTCGCGCGGATGCATCGACGATCGAAGAGATTCTCTACGATCCGACCCGCAAGGACCGGCGCATGACGGATTTCCTGCGCACGGCGAAGGAAGCGGGCATTCGCCTGATCGCCGCCGACGAAGCGCGCCTCTGGGGCCTGTCCGGCAACGTCGGACATCAGGGCGTGGTCGCACGCGCGTCTGACATGCCGCTGGCGCAGAACCTGGCGGAACTGCTCGATGGCGTGAGCGGCACGCCGTTGTTGCTCGTGCTCGATGGCGTGACCGATCCGCATAATCTCGGCGCTTGTTTGCGTGTCGCCGATGCCGCCGGCGCCCATGCCGTGATCGCCCCGCGCGACCGTTCGGCTGGCTTGAACGCAACGGCCGCGAAGGTCGCAAGCGGCGCGGCTGAAACCGTGCCTTACATCACGGTGACGAATTTGGCGCGTGCGTTGCGCGAGTTGAAAGATGCGGGCGTGTGGGTGATCGGCACGTCGGGCGACGCAACCGCGAGCGTCTACGAGACGAAGCTCGACGGTCCCGTGGCGATCGTGGTCGGCGCGGAAGGCGAGGGCATGCGCCGCCTGACCGGCGAGACCTGCGACGAGATCATGAAGATTCCGATGGCTGGCAGCGTCGAAAGTTTGAATGTATCGGTGGCGAGCGGGATCTGCCTGTTCGAAGCCGTGCGTCAGCGGTCGGTGAAGAAGTAGGCGCACGTGAAGCGGTTTATCCCCGCAGTCGCGGGCGGCGCGTTGTGCGCGTTGCTCGCCGCCTGTTCCACGACCCAGATCGATCGCGGCGCATACATTGCCGATACGCAATATCACGCGCCGAGTGTCGATTCGCGCGTGCGCTTCCTGGTGATGCATTACACGCAGAGTGGCGAAGCGCGTTCGCTTGCAGTGCTGACCGGCGACGACGTCAGCGTTCATTACGTAGTGCCGGATGCACCGCGCATCGAAAATGGCGAGCCTGTGGTGTATCAGCTCGTGCCTGAAACGGAGCGTGCATGGCACGCGGGCAAAAGCGAGTGGCAGGGCACGACGGAGCTGAACGCCGCGTCCATTGGCATTGAAAACGTGAATGTCGGTCCTGTCGATACACCTCAGGGCCGCACGTGGGCGCCGTATCCGTCGGCGCAGGTCGACGCGATCGTGAAGCTCGCGAAGGACATTGTCACGCGCTACAAGATCCCGCCCACGCGCGTGGTGGGTCACAGCGATATCGCGCCACAACGCAAGATCGATCCGGGTCCGGCGTTTCCCTGGCACACGCTTTACGTCAACGGCATAGGCGCATGGCCCGACGAGTCAACCGTCGCGCAACATCTCGCCGGACGCGATCCGAAATCCATGGTCGACGTCGCGGCGTTGCAAGACAAACTCCATCGATACGGCTACGAAGTAGCGACCGACGGCGTGCTCGACGAAAACACGCGCAAGGTTATCGCCGCGTTCCAGATGCATTTCCGTCCCACCGATTACGCCGGCAATCCCGATGCGGAAACAGACGCTATCGCCGCCGCTTTGCTCGACAAGTACCTTCCCTAAAGGCTTATTTCGCCATGTCAGAACTTTTCATGCCGCTTCGCTCGGTGCACATGACGTGCGCGGCGCTCAGCATTCTCGGCTTCTTCATCCGCTGGATCTGGATGCTGCGCGACTCGCCGATGCTGCAAAAACGCGCGGTCAAAGTGGTGCCGCATATCGTGGATACGCTGTTGTTGATCAGCGCCATCGCGCTCGTCGGAATCATCGGGTTTGGGCCGAATGCCGCGTGGCTTTCGGCAAAGATCGCGGGATTGATCGTATATATCGTGCTCGGGACGTGCGCACTGAAACGCGGCCGTACGAAGGGCGCGCGCGCGATATTCGGCGTGCTGGCGATCATCGTGTTCGCGTTTATTGCGTCGGTGGCGCGCACGCACAATCCGCTCGGCTTCTTCATGCACGTCTAAGCGTCTAGAATTGATGTTTATCTCTTTCCAAATGCCGTCACCCCGCCATGACCCAAGATGAATTGAAGCAACTGGTCGCCGCCGAAGCGGCTGCCTACATCCATGCCAACGTGCCCGAGGGCGCGGTGATCGGAGTCGGCACGGGCACGACGGCGAATTGTTTTATCGATGCCATCGCGAGCACGAAGTCGCGCTATCGCGGCGCGGTATCGAGTTCGCTTGCAACGACCGCGCGGCTCGAAGCACATGGTTTCCAGGTGCTCGAATTGAACGAGATCGAATCGTTGCCCGTGTACGTGGACGGCGCCGATGAAATCGATGCACACGGCGCCATGATCAAGGGCGGCGGCGGGGCGCTGACACGCGAAAAAATCGTGGCGTCGGTGGCGGACGTATTTGTGTGTATCGCCGACGCCAGCAAGCGCGTGGACGTGCTCGGCAATTTCCCGCTGCCAATCGAAGTCGTGCCGATGGCTCGCACCGCGATCGGGCGGCGCGTGATTGCGCTGGGCGGCGTGCCGGTGCTGCGCGTGAACCAGGACGGTTCGCCGTTCATCACCGATAACGGCAACGAGATCATCGACGTGAAGGCGCTGAAGATCACCGACCCGATATCGCTCGAAGCCTTGGTCAACGGCTGGGCGGGCGTGGTCACCGTGGGCCTGTTTGCCGCGCGCGGCGCAAACGTCTGCTTGTTGGGAACGCCGGGCGGTGTGGAACGGATCGATTACATCGCGCATTGATGTGCACTTGAGCTGAAGAACACCGATCAAACGCGCGGCAAGCCTCGAGCTTCCCGCGCGTTTTTTTTTATCCGTCAACGTTCAATGATCTGTTTCGCTAAACTACAAACATAGTCAGATCAATCCGATGCGTGACGCAAGGGCAGTCATTCAAACTGATCACGTTGCTGGAGCCGTTGCTCCAAGCCCGTCAATTTGAGTGATCGCGAACGTCTCGTCCGCGTTGGCAACCTTCGCAGGTTGGATCTCACTTCTCGCATGGGCGCGCAATAAGGTCTTAACAATTACGGGAATAAAGCGATGCACAACAATCTTCGCAAGACACTCGACGCGTCCTATATCCGCCTGAGAAGCATGGAACCGTCGCCTACCGCGTTCGCGGGCAACTACGCGTTGTGCCTGGGCATGATCATGGGCGGACAAACCTGCAGGGGAATGACACTGAAGGAGGCGGAGAGCGAACGCGCCTATCTGGCGATGCTCGCCGCAATGTACGAGATCAAGCTGGGCGTGCCCGGTAACTTCAGCGCACGATAAAGCGCTTTCTCACTGATCATGAAAATGGCCCGGCATGAACTCATGCCGGGCCATTTTCATTGCATCTTCCGGGTTAACTATCTGGTTAATCCCGCCTCGCCAGCCGGTGTGTTTTCGATAACGCCAGTTGATTCAGGCACATCGTTCCTGTTCGCGAGCGCTGCGATGTCGAACAGCACGCGCGTCATTTGCTGCAAATATCGATCGATTGAAAAGTGCTGGCCCGCATCCGCCTGCCCTTGCGCGGCGACGCGCTTGGCCATTTCAGGTTCGCGCTTCAACGTGTTGATGGCAATGGCGAGCTTCGACGCATCGCCCGGTTCCACGATCATGCCGTTCTCGCCATGCCTCACGATCTCCGGCACTGCGCCGCCATTCGACGCGATCACGGGTTTGCCGGCGGCCATCGCTTCTATGATCACAAGTCCGAAGGGCTCGGGTTGTATCGACGCATGGACGACCACGTCCATGGCTTTCATCCACGATGCAACGTCATGCTGGAAGCCGGCGAAATGCACGCGATCCGCAATGCCGAGCGCCTCGACTTGCGTTCGCAGACTTTGTGCGTAAGCGGTCTCGCCAAAAAGCGCATCGCCGACAAGAACCAGATGTGCGTCCGGGACGCGAGCAATTGCATCGAGTGCGACGTGCTGGCCTTTCCACTGCGTGAAGCGGCCGAACAATCCGACAAGAAATGCATTGCGGGGAAGTCCCAGCGCGTCCCGCCGATGTTCCATGACCGCGCTCGCCCGATCCGCATCGTCACCGAAGCGCGTCATGTCCACGCCGTTATGCACGACGGGCACGGCGCTGCGCGGCAAGCCCGTGAGTTCGATCAACGCATCTGCGGACGCGCGCGAGTTCGCAATGACGTGATCGACGCCGACCTTCACGGCCCATTTGATGAGCGTTAAATGCAGGCGGCCGAAATGTTCACGGGAAACGATGTCATGTACATGCCAGACCGTCGGCTTGCCATGCAGCGCGCGGCCGAACGCGCCGAGGATCAGCGCCTTCTGCGTGTTGAGAAACACCATATCGAACGGCCTGGCGCGCTCGGCGATCATGCGTACCTGACGCCAGATGCCGGGCAGGGCGGCGAGCGCTCCGAATTTCATGCGGTCTTTCTTGATGCCCTGGATGCGTGCATCCGACTCGACCGATACCTTCACGCCTTCAGCCTGAAGCCGGTCATGAAAAGGACCATCGGAGAGAAGAAGTACTTCGCTTCGCGGGGAGCATCGAACGGCGAGCGGCAGAAGGCAGATTTCGGCGCCGCCGAGCTGACCACTTTGATCGATGAAAAGAATCTTGGGTTCGCCGTGGACTTGCGAAGGCGCGGGAGCGTCTGCGCGCATCGTGCCCGAGTCACGTGCGCCGGCCGCGGGCGCCACGCCCTGGTCACGCAGCAGCGTGTTGGCCGATATCGATAAGCTGGCTGCGGTTTTTGTGGGCATCGGTGACAGGTATGAGCATTGAGCAAACCCGCGGCCGATTAACCCGGCGGCCATGGGTAAATAAAAAGCGTGAAGACAACATGAACACAGCACTCATTATTCGCATTGCGATGCTTGTGGTGTGTGGGCGTGCGCACGAAACCATAAAAGGACTCTCTTTAAACTCGCTTCATCGGCAGCAATGGGCTGCGGCATACGGGTTTCATCATGAAAGTGGCTATTGTTCACGACTGGCTGGTGGTGTCGGGCGGCGCGGAGAAGGTGCTTGAGCAGATGATTGCGTGCTTTCCGCAGGCGGACATTTTCAGCCTCGTGGACTTTCTCGAGGACCGCTCGATCGTTCATAACAAGCCGGTCAGAACATCTTTTATTCAGCGGCTTCCGTTTGCGGAAAAAAAATATCGCGGATATTTGCCGTTGATGCCGCTTGCTATAGAGCAGTTTGATTTGTCGAGCTACGATCTGATTCTTTCGAGCTCGCACGCCGTGGCCAAGGGCGTATTGGTCGGACCTGATCAGACGCATGTGAGCTACGTGCATTCGCCGATTCGATACGCATGGGATCTGCAGCATCAATACTTGCGTGAAGCGCGCCTCGAGCGCGGGCCGCGTTCATGGCTCGCGCGCATGTTGCTGCATTACTTGCGCAACTGGGATGCGCGTTCGGCTAATGGCGTCGACCGGATCATTGCCAATTCGCAGTTTGTCGCGCGGCGGATCATGAAGAGTTATCGGCGTGAGTCGGCGGTCATTGCGCCGCCGGTCGATGTGCAGGCTTTTGAAGTTGGTGACGAGAAGGGCGACTTCTATTTGACGGCTTCGCGCATGGTGCCTTACAAGCGCATCGATATGATCGTTGAAGCGTTTGCGTCGATGCCGGAGCGCAAGCTCGTTGTGATCGGCGACGGTCCGCAGATGGATCTGGTGCGCGCGAAGGCGACGCCGAACGTGAGCATTCTCGGCTATCAGACGTTCGATGTTCTCAAGGATCACATGCAGCGCGCGAAGGCATTCGTCTACGCGGCCGAGGAAGATTTTGGCATCGCCATTGTTGAAGCGCAGGCGTGTGGGACGCCGGTGATTGCTTTTGGCAAGGGTGGCGCGCTGGAGTCGGTCGTGCCGCTTGGCATGTCGGGGGCGACGGGTATTCATTTTCCCGAGCAGACGGCCGGGTCGCTGTGCGATGCGGTGGACCGGTTCGAGGATTCGCCGCATGCGTTTTCGGCGCAGGCATGCAGGAAGAATGCTGAGCGCTTCAGTGCTGCGGATTTTCGTCGCAAGTTCATCGTGGAGGTTTTGAACACGATGGCGAAGGCTGATCCGAGTTCCGACAGGGATGTATCGGCAGTGGCCGCACCGGCGTTTGTCAAGGCGGCTTAGGCGACAGAAAAAGGTAAGTAGCACATTCGCCCGCGCCGTAAAAGCGCGGGCTTTTTTCGTTGCTGGTTTCGGGCGTCTGGGCCTTGGAATGAAGACGCGCGGGCCGCGGGGGGCCGGCGAACGTTCCGAGCGCTCTTTGATAACCCTAAAATGGGTGGCTTTGCGCTCCCGCAACTTACAACGCCGGAAATCTGTTGTACTCGTATTGATCAAGAAATTCACGGGATACAAGTGGAATTGATACGAGCAACAGATCTCAAGAATATTCTGCATTCCAAGCGCGCCAATCTTTACTACCTTGAACACTGCCGTGTGCTGGTGAACGGCGGTCGTGTCGAATATGTCACAGACGCTGGCAAGCAAAGCCTGTATTGGAATATCCCCATTGCAAACACAACAAGTATTCTGCTAGGTACCGGGACCTCGATTACCCAAGCTGCCATGCGTGAACTGGCCAAGGCCGGAGTGCTGGTCGGTTTTTGCGGAGGCGGTGGGACGCCTTTATTCAGTGCCACCGAGGTCGATGTCGAAGTGGCCTGGTTGTTACCCCAAAGCGAATATCGGCCAACTGAGTACCTGCAAGCGTGGACGCGTTTCTGGTTTGACGATTCACTGCGATTGCGCGCCGCGAAGCAGCTACAGGAGCACCGCTTGCAGCGGTTACAGCAATCCTGGAGCGCACGCGGTTTGCGCGACGCTGGCTTCAGAGTCGACGCAGAACGCATCCAGACGCTCACAGCCAGTTTTAGTAAGCGCATTTCTAACGCACCCGATCTGACTGCGTTGCTCACTGACGAAGCACGACTGACCAAAGCGTTGTTCAAGCTTGCAGTGGAAGCAGTGGATTATGGCGACTTCACCCGGGCCAAGCGCGGTACCGGTACTGACGCAGCCAACCGGTACCTGGACCATGGCAATTATCTTGGTTACGGCTTGGGTGCTACAGCTACGTGGGTTCTCGGACTGCCGCACGGATTGGCAGTTCTGCACGGCAAGACGCGGCGCGGCGGCTTGGTGTTCGATGCGGCAGATCTGATCAAGGACGCGGTCATCCTGCCGCAAGCGTTTATGTCGGCCATGCGTGGCGACGACGAGCAGCAGTTCCGGCGTCAGTGTATTGAGGCGCTGACCCGGGACGAGTCGCTGGATTTCATGATCGATACCCTTAAGATCATCGCGCTCGATAATGCAGGCTTGGCAATGTCAGCGCGGGCTCGAACATGAACGTACTGTTCGTTTCGCAATGCTCGAAACGCGCCCTGACTGAAACCAGGCGCGTTCTCGATCAGTTCGCCGAGCGGCGTGGTGAGCGGACTTGGCAGACGCCGATCACCCAGGCGGGACTCGACACAGTGCGCAGACTACTGCGGCAGAACGCACGCAAGAACACCGCGGTTGCCTGTCACTGGATACGCGGACGGGATCACAGCGAATTGCTATGGATCGTCGGTGATGCACGCCAGTTCAATGCAGATGGGGCCGTGCCCACCCATGCAACTGCAAAGAACGTGCTGCGAGCCAACGATGAAAACACGTGGCACAGCCTGCCCACTATTACGGCCATGGTTGCACTGGCCGCGCTGGTCCATGATCTAGGCAAGGCCACGCAGGCTTTTCAGGAACGACTTCTCGGGCGCGACGTGCAAGAGCGCAACCATTTTCGCCACGAATGGGTTTCAATCCGGCTTTTTCAGTCGTTCGTGGGAGAAAGCCGCGACGACAAGAGCTGGTTGAGTCGCCTCGCTGCTTGTGCGGACGAAGGAATAATCGGAAAGACGTTTGAGGCGCAGTGGCTCGATCATCGGGCAGGTCGTCTATTACGCGATGGAATGGATGATCAGGCCGCGAATTGCTTACCGTTCGCGACCCTGCCGCCGCTGGCGCAAGCCGTCGCGTGGCTGGTCCTTACGCATCATCGATTGCCGTGCCGCCCGGTTCTGCAAGAACATTCCGGCACGGATGCCAACGAGGAGCGAACGCAAACACACTGGAAACGCTTCGGCGCGCACTTTCGCGGTATCGAGACATATGAGTTGAAAGGGCTCTTCGAGAAAATCAGCGCGGACTGGAATGAGCCTGGCGAACCCGTTCCTGATCTCACCGTCGCGAAGTATTGGCGGTTTCCTTCGGGCCTGCCGGTCGCCATGGGGTCTTGGCGCAAACAAGCGGCCCGGTATGCCAGCAAGCTGCTTGAATTGCCCCACCTTGAGTTGTTCCCGAGCGCACTCGACGATCCTTTCGTGATGCATGTCTCCCGGTTATGCCTGATGCTGGCCGATCACCATTATTCACGCGTCGAGGACGAGGGTCTTCGCAAACGTTTCCGTAATCCACACTATCCGCTTTACGCCAACACGCTCGGCAAACGGAGCATAGAACGGTTGCAGCAAACAGGTACCAGGCCATTTTTCAACCAGACGCTCGATGAGCATTTGCTCGGCGTGCAGGCCCATGCATCATTGGTCGCTCGATCTCTACCTTCGCTTGCAGACAATTTGCCAGCCTTGCAAAACCATCGCGGGCTTCGAAAACGCAGCGCCAATGCGCGTTTCCATTGGCAAGACAAGGCCGCGGATCTTGCTGCCGGTGTGCGTTCGCGCGCGGCGGAACACGGTGCTTTCATCGTTAACATGGCGTCTACCGGCTGCGGCAAGACGCTGGGAAACGCACGGATCATGAACGCTTTAGCGGAACCGCGACGAGGCATGCGCTGTGTATTCGCGATCGGGCTGCGTACGCTCACAATGCAAACCGGACGCAGCTTTCAGCACGACCTGGGGCTAAACGACGAGCAACTGGCAATCAAAGTGGGCGGAGCGGCGAGCCGTGCGGTGTTCGAGTACTGGGAATCGCAGGCAGAAGCCATGGGTTCTGCGTCCGCGCAGGCCCTGCTCGACGAAGGCGGCCAAGTGCTGTTCGAAGGCAACGATCAGCATCCGCTATTGCAACGTCTTACCAACGACGCGCAAGTGCGCTCGTTGATAGCAGCGCCTGTGCTGGTCTGCACAGTCGACCATTTGACGCCGGCCACTGAGAGCATGCGCGGCGGACGTCAAATTGCACCAATGTTGCGACTGATGACCAGCGACCTGGTGCTCGACGAACCGGACGATTTCGGTATGGAAGACTTGCCCGCGCTGGCGCGGCTAGTGCATTGGGCGGGATTACTGGGCGCTCGCGTATTGCTTTCATCGGCTACATTACCGCCCGCGTTGGTGCGAGGCTTGTATCTCGCTTATCTGGACGGCAGGTCTCATTACCAGCGTAACCGCAGCGAGCGGCCTGCAGAGCCGCCGCGTGTGGCATGTTTATGGATTGACGAGTTCGCACAGTCGCATGTCGAGTGCAGCGGTGAAAAGAGCTTTGCCGATGCCCACGAGGCCTTCGTGAACAAGCGCTGTGCTCAATTGGCCCGCACCGAAATCCGCCGCAGAGCCGAGCTGGTGCAATTTCCAGCGGCCTGGCAATCAATGCAGAAAGATAGTCGCCGTGAAGCGTTGGCCGGGTTGATGCTCGAACTCGGTTGGGCACTCCATCAGGACCAGCAAAATCACTGCGTCGATCCTGGAAGCGGCAAGCGAGTGAGTTTCGGCCTTGTCCGCATGGCAAATATCGGTCCGCTTTTCGACGTTGCGATCGCCATGTATCGGCAGGGAGCGCCAGCGGCGAACGTGCGCGTGCATCTTTGCGTGTATCACTCGCAGTTTCCGCTGTTGGCACGTTCTAATATCGAGCAACAACTGGATTCTGTGTTCGATCGGCGTCCGGGGCGCAGCGGCGACGATCCGGCGTTATTGCATCCGTCAGTGCGGCCACTGCTCGACGCGCATCCGGAAGCGGATCACATGTTCGTGGTGCTCGCCTCGCCGGTTTGCGAGGTCGGACGAGACTGGGACGCTGACTGGGCAATCGCCGAACCTTCCTCGATCCGCTCACTGATCCAGCTCGCCGGACGGGTGCGCCGTCATCGAAACGAGCCGGTTGCGCGCCGAAACATGCTGGTGTTCGACACAAACCTTCGATTTTTTGAACGACACAACAACGCCATGCCGGTGTTTTGTATGCCGGGGTTCGAGATGAAGCAAACGAGTCCACCGACTCACCGGGAAGAATCAGAGCGGCAGGATTCTGTGATTCATTTTCACTTGCGCTCGCACCGTCTGACAGACCTCTTGCCCGACGGTGGAAACGGCTGGCCTATCGACGCCCGACCACGGGTCCAGCAGGCGGCCAAGCTGGATCCCAGGCACAGCCTGATTGATCTGGAGCATGCCCGGATGCGCGACGCCATGCTTCCGCGCGACGAAACCAGCAAGTTCTACACACCCGTTGCGCGCGATGCCACGCGGCATTGGTACGTCCGCGAAGCTGACGGCGCGCAAAGAATCTTGCTCACCGGTCTGTTGCCCCAGTTGCAGCGTTTTCGTCACGATCCGCTCCAGCGGGATGACGTTGTGTTGTTGCCTTCTGACGACGAGGATGAGTTGCGCCTGCATCGAGTCATAGGGCAGCGCGGACGCGAACCAACACCTTACGCAGACATTCGCAACTTATTAATTCCAGTTCGTGATTGCTTTCCGGACGGCCGAGGCATAGGTCCGTGGTGTCACGTCGATTTGATGGAACTGCTGCGGCAATGGGCAGATGCGCAAGGGCAGAGTTTGTACGACAGCGCGAAACAGGTTGCCACTGTCAGTTTGCCAAAGTCGGAGCAAGGGTGGTTATTTCATCCAATGCTGGGGTTCAAGAAGGTTTGAATCCAGGTGCTGCCTGTTCGGCAGGAAAGGGTCCGCGACGGTCTACGTTAGCTTTACTAAGCTACCTTTTCGGTAGTGATTTGGAACAAAATTTTACCTCTTGCAAGTCAACTCGTGGCCACAAGCCAATATACTCTGCGTTTGCTTAATACCGTGATTGACGGTGTACGGTAGCTGGTCAAGTTTCTGCCCGTGAAAACTATAAGTATCGACGTTGACCTGATTAACATTTCACGCAAAAAGTATGGATATCTAACAAAATTAAATTTTTAAAAGGAGGGTCTATTGTGGCTAGCTGTCGCATGCTTAGAAGAGCTTGAAACGGGAGGCCAGCTTCATTCCCTTGGTCGTGTTCACGAGCAGGGGATTCTCCCTGATTTTAGTTTGGAAGGAAACTGATGCCTGATTCACCAGTAACCCAAAACCATCGCGGTTTCCGCGCCGCCATCGATGCATTCCTGCATGACCGTCTCCAGGCAAAGCTCGACAAGCTCTCGGCCGCCGACTTGAAACGCTCACAACTGATTGCCGAGCATCAACGTGGTCCGTGGCTGGAAAGCGCCGCCCAGCGGGTCAAACAGATTCAGGCGGTCACACATTCGCTCAAACCCGTTCACCCCGATGCACGTGGCACCAATCTCTACGTCAAGCCCTCAGAGTTGCCGCGACTCGATGAACTAGGCAGTCACGCACTTGGCGAAAACTTTGCGACTGACGTGGTAGGTAACGCGGCGGCACTTGACGTCTGCGCACTCCTCAAACTCGAAGTCGGTGGCTGCAGTCTTTTGCGGGCGCTTGCTACGAACGATCCGGACGCCTTGCAGGCACTAAGCACTGATCCCATTGAAGCTGAAACCATTCGCGACGCTTTGGTCAGCCTGACGGCCAAACGCGAAGACGCCGCGAGTTCGCATGTGCGGGCGAAGCAGTTGTACTGGCTGGTAGGCGACGATGCAAACGATGACGCGCAGTATCACTTGCTGGCGCCGCTTTACGCCACATCGCTAGCCCAAGCGGTGTACGACGAGATTCAGGACGCCCGGTTCGGCGAAAAAAACAAGGAAGCACGTCAGGCCCGACGCGACGGTATCCCGCACGATGCGGTTTATCGAGAATATAGGGATCTTGCGATACAGAAAAAGGGCGGCACAAAGCCGCAAAATATTTCGCAACTTAATAGCGAACGCCGTGGCAACAATTATTTGCTGGCGTCGCTGCCGCCTTTCTGGAAAAGCAGGCGCAATCCGCTTCCAGTCAACACGAAGACGATTTTTGAACGCACCTTTGGCTCACGACTTTCGGTACGTGCGACCGTGCGCGAATTAAAGACGTTTTTGCAGAGTGATCCGCCGCAGAACGTACATACGCGTGAGCGTAGAAGCGGCCTTGTGAATCGGCTTGTCGATGAACTGGTTATCTATGGCGGCGAACTTTTGCATCTTCCTGCCGGCTGGACACGCGAGCAAGCGTTCGACGATCTGGCCGATGAAGAGAAGCTGTGGCTTGATCCGCTTCGCGCGGAACTGCCGGACGAAAGCGCATTTGCAAGCCGTTGGCAATTCATGGACTGGCCAGCCCAAATAGGCGAGCGTTTCAGCAAATGGCTCAATGGGCAATTGCAAGACAAGTTGCAGGACATCGGCTATGCCGAGTCTCGCGAATGGCGGCGAATACTCATGAACGACGATGGGTCGTGGATGCAGCAACTGCGTCAGACCCGGGAACGCATGGATGCGACGAGACATATCCCGGTCCGAAAAACGCACGATGAATTAACAGCATCGCAGGAAGGCCTATGAGCCACGCAATGAAGGATTTCCACGCGCGAGCTTTACTTGTCCTGCCGCGCTTGCGCGTGCAAAACGCCAATGCCGTTTCCAGTCCACTCACCCATGGCTTTCCGTCCATTACCGCGTTCACCGGGCTGATGTGGGCTTTGCAACGCCAGCTAACGAACGCCGGCATGCCGCTAAGGCTGGAGCAAGTAGGAATGGTCTGTCATCGCCACGAAGAGCAAGTGACGGATGGTTACGTCAAGACATTTCGGCTAACGCGCAATCCATTGAACAAGGACGGCGAGAGCGCAGCCATCGTGGAAGAGGGCCGGATTCATTTGGAGCTCACGGTGGTGTTCGAAGTGAAGCTGCCCGCATCGCAATTGATGGCACATGGTTCTGGGTCGGCACTGGATCAAGAAGCACGGCTGTCTGAATGGACTACGCACATTGCGGACATTGTGACGCGCATGCGGATCGCGGGCGGGACGTTGCTGTTCGTGCATCCCATGCCAGGAACACGCACGCGCCCGTGGATGGCAGTGATTCCGGAAAATCACGAAGAGCGGGCACGCATGTTTGCTCGCTGGCGACGTCAATGGTTGCCTGGCTACGCGCTGGTCGGACGCGACGATTTGCTGGCGGACCGCCATCGGGCTTTGCGCAACGAACTGCCTGACGCCACGTTGCTCGATGCCTGGCTCGACGCTGCGCGATTCAACTTTAGACCTGTCCCTGACGAGCCATCCGAGCACAAGGCGGAGAACCCCAATGCCAAAAAACAGCGTTGGGCAGATCCATCAAAACAAAAAGGCGAGGGCTGGACGGTGCCTATACCCGTTGGCTATGCCGCCCTGACGAAAACATTGCCGGCTGGCGAGGTTGCGAATGCGCGCGATGCGACCACGCCTTTCGTGTTTGTCGAGTCGGTCTATTCGTTTGGTCAGTGGATCAGTCCGCATCGGCTCAACGATCTGCAGGAACTTATGTGGCGTCCGGAAACCGACGCCTCGACTGGTTTGTACCGCTGCCGCAGCGGTTACGTTCACGCCGGGTCTGCCACTACGTGGGCGGACGATGATATGCCCGACTTCGATTGAATCTGTCTGCCATCTTTTATCTTTTGCAGGATGTATATCGTGTCTGAAAAATTGAATACCGCTTCTGTTCTCGCTTTCGAACGCAAACTTGATCCTTCCGATGCCGTGTTTCATGCGGGCAATTGGGATGACCGTGCCAACTCAGCGGTTTGGCCACCAATCCGGCTTCGTGAGAAGTCGGTGCGCGGCACGATCTCGAATCGACTCAAGATCAAGGAACAGGATTCGTCCAAACTGGATGCTTCCATAGCAAATGCCAACTTGCAGACCGTGGATGTTGCCACGCTGCCTGTCGAAGCCGACACGCTCAAAGTGCAGTTCACGTTGCGCGTGCTAGCCGGAGCGGGAACGCCCTCGGCGTGCAATGGCGCCGCGTATCGAACCAGATTGCTAGGCGTGGTGAATGATTACGTTGTGCAACATGGCTTTGTTGAATTAGCGAATCGCTATGCTGCCAACCTGGCCAATGGACGCTTTCTGTGGCGCAATCGGATGGGAGCGGAAAGTGTTCAGGTCGAGGTGACGCGCCTGCAAAACGGCCAGCCCGGACAGGTCTGGTCTTTCAATGCATTGACCCAAAATCTACGTGCGCTGAATGAACTCGATGAGAGCGTCATGACGCTCGGCGGCTTGATCGCCGAGGGCCTGACGGGTCGTGCGCATGTGTTGCTTCAAGTGACCGCTTACCTGCGCATTGGCTGTGGACAAGAAGTGTTTCCCTCGCAGGAACTGATACTGGACAAAAACGCTAGCAAGAAAAGCAGGACGCTTTATCACGTGCAGGACGTGGCTGCGATCCATTCGCAAAAAATCGGCAATGCGTTGCGAACCATCGATACCTGGTATGACGGCGCGCACGAAATGGGTCCGATCGCGGTCGAGCCCTATGGATCGGTTACCACGCAAGGCAAGGCTTATCGCCAGCCCAAGCAAAAGCAGGACTTCTACACGTTACTGGATGACTGGCTGCTCAAAGACCGGGTGCCGCCGGTGGAGCAGCAGCATTTTGTCATGGCCGTGCTGATTCGCGGCGGGGTGTTCGGCGACGCGAGCTGATGGCCATGACGACACATTTCATCAATATCACTTTGCTGCCCGATCCGGAATTTAGCCAGGTGCATTTGCTAGGTGCGCTCGTGGCGAAACTGCATAAGGCGCTCGTGCGGCTTCGGCGCGAGGACATTGGCGTCAGCTTTCCCGAATACAGCTTGCGTCCGCGTTCGCTGGGAAAGGTAGTGCGACTGCACGGCGGTGAGGCAACTCTGTTGGGTTTGATGGCGCACTCCTGGCTGCAAGGCATGCGCGATCACGTGGCGGTGTCGGCAGTTGCGTTGATACCGGACGGTGCGACGTATCAGATCGTACAACGCCGTCAGTTCAAGACGAACGTCGAACGCATGCGCCGCCGCCGTATGCGGCGAAAGGACGAGAGCATTGAACAAGCGGCCGCGGCGATACCCGATAGCGTTGAGCGAACGCCGAATCTGCCTTATGTACAAATGCGAAGCGCTAGTACTGGAGAGTCGTTTTGCTTGTTCATCGATCAGGCGGTGGCGTTGGCCGGAGTGTCAGGGAAATTTAATGGTTATGGTCTGAGTCAAGGGGCGACCGTGCCGTGTTTCTAGACCCTTTTTTTGGATTGGGTCGATGTGGCAGATAAATCAACGAGTTGGCGTTGGGATGACGATTTGGGTGAATTCGAGCGCCAAGTATTTATTCTGTTTGGACTCAATTGCTTACAGTTGATTTGGTCTAGTTCGCTGCCGCGCAGGCAGCTTAGAAAAGAGTAAAACGCGCGAACGTGATGCCCCGCTCGTTCGCTGCCGCGCAGGCAGCTTAGAAAAATATCCCGACGTGCCGAATCTCGGCGATATGGTTCGCTGCCGCGCAGGCAGCTTAGAAATCGATACCCACGGCAGCGCCCTCACCAATAAAGTTCGCTGCCGCGCAGGCAGCTTAGAAAACCTCTAGCAAGCTGACGCGCTCTTTCAACCGGTTCGCTGCCGCGCAGGCAGCTTAGAAAGTGCGAGCTTGCGGTAGTCCGCAGTCCAGCCGGTTCGCTGCCGCGCGGGCAGCTTAGAAAAGAGCATGTCGCGCTCGAAGAGCTTAAGCAATGTTCGCTGCCGCGCAGGCAGCTTAGAAACTGCACGAACGGCGTGCCGTCGATGCCGAGACGTTCGCTGCCGCGCAGGCAGCTTAGAAAAATCTGCCTGGCACTCGCTGACCGCTACCAAGGTTCGCTGCCGCGCAGGCAGCTTAGAAAACAACGCCGCGACCGCTTTTACGCAGATAGTCGTTCGCTGCCGCGCAGGCAGCTTAGAAAGTCCCCGGTGGACATTACGAGTATCGCTATGTGTTCGCTGCCGCGCAGGCAGCTTAGAAAAGTCGCGCAATGTCGCATTTTCATTTTTCAACTGTTCGCTGCCGCGCAGGCAGCTTAGAAATACGGTCATCAGGTCGAGCGTGCAAGTGCATAGTTCGCTGCCGCGCAGGCAGCTTAGAAAGAGCGGCGGCCGCGCGTCTAAGCTGAAACTCGGTTCGCTGCCGCGCAGGCAGCTTAGAAATCATCCACCGCCGCGCCCATCAGATCAACGAGGTTCGCTGCCGCGCAGGCAGCTTAGAAAAGGGACAGCTCGTTGGCCGTCGCATCGACGCGGTTCGCTGCCGCGCAGGCAGCTTAGAAAAACGCCAGTAGCTGCGCTCGGTACTGCACCTCGTTCGCTGCCGCGCAGGCAGCTTAGAAATGGACCCCGCCTCGCGCAAGCAGCGCGGAGTGTTCGCTGCCGCGCAGGCAGCTTAGAAAATGGTGGTGCTCCTATGCCTTTTGCAAATTCAGTTCGCTGCCGCGCAGGCAGCTTAGAAATAAGCGCTGCCAGTGATACCCCATGATCTGATGTTCGCTGCCGCGCAGGCAGCTTAGAAAGATCGCGGCTGCCGCGTCACTGCCACCGATGCGTTCGCTGCCGCGCAGGCAGCTTAGAAAGCGTGAAAAGCATCACGGCAGACGATCGCGCCGTTCGCTGCCGCGCAGGCAGCTTAGAAAAGTCGCTATTGCTGCCCCGTCGAATCTCTCGCGTTCGCTGCCGCGCAGGCAGCTTAGAAACTGACCGCTTGTTCACCAGCTCCATGACAGCGAGTTCGCTGCCGCGCAGACAGCTTGAAAAGTTTCGCGCAATCACCAACTCGACGCGCCCAAGTTCGCTGCGGCGTACGCAGCTGAGAAATCGCTTACTGCGGTCAAAGGCGCGGCTGGCTCTTCTACTACCGCGCAGGCAGTTAAAACCGCAATATTCCGGCGTTCAGCAAGACTTTCTTATACTGCCTCCGGCCTCAAAAACCAAAAACGCCCGCTTTCGCGGGCGCTTGGCTATGGGCGTGGCCGCCCACCTAATTGTGCAACCAACCCTACCCTCAATGCTTCACATCAACCGCCGAAGGATCGCTCGAATACGTATAAGCGTAAGCATAATCATAAGTCCCCTTACGCCCACCACTCTTCGCCGGCATCGCATTCAACACCCCACCCACAATCCGCGCCCGCGCACGCTTAAGCTTCTTCAGTGCATCGGCGATATTCTTCTCCGAGTGAGCGCCCGAGCGCATGACGAGCACCGTCGATCCAGCCAGGCTCGCAATCACCGCAGCATCCGGAACAGCCAGCAACGGCGGCGTATCCACAATGACGAGATCGAATTGCTTCTCAAACGCCTGCAGCAACGAAGCAAACCGGCTCGACGTCAAGATCTCCGACGGATTCGGCGGATGCGCGCCCGAACCAATGAAGTGCAGCCCATTCACACCGGTCTCGCGTGCCGCCATCTCGAAGTCGGTCTGGCCGGTCAACAACTCGGTAAGACCACCATTCGACGACTTCCCGAGATAGTGCGCAAGACGCCCGCGACGCAAATCGGCATCGATCAGCAATACGCGCTTGCCGGACTCGGCGAGCAACGCTGCCAGGTTGGCGGCAAGGAAACTCTTGCCATCGCCAGGCGCCGGGCTCGTGATCGCGATCACGCGATTGGGTGCATCGACCAATGCAAATTGCAGCGTGGCGCGAAGTCCGCGAAGACCTTCAATGGATGTATCGAACGGATGCGTCGTGGAAAGCAGCGGCTGCTTGCCGACGTTTGCGGCCGGCAGAACCGTGGCGTTTTGCAACGCCATCGCGACAGGCGTCTTGGTGGAAAGACCGAGCGTGGTGCCCATCGAGTCGCCAACGGTCTGCGTACCCAGGCGCTTCATGCCGCCCTTGGCTGAAGACGAAGGCAACGCCATCGGACGATCGAGGCGCACGCGATCCAGCCGTGCCTGTTCCGTGCTGAACGGAATCGCGCCGAAGATGGGCAGATTGAAACGGCGCTCAACGAGTTCCGGATCATCGACACCCGCAAAGAACGAACGGCGCACGAAGGCAAACACCACGCCGGCAATCACGCCGAGCAAACCACCCGCGGCAATGATCAGCGCAGCTTTCGGCTTGACAGGCTGCGAGGGGACAAGCGCCATATCAATGATATGCACGTTACCGACCGTTCCCGCGCGGCTGATCGAAAGCTCTTGCGTCTTGTTTAGCAGTGCAACGTAGATCTCGGAGTTGACCTTGGCTTCACGCTGCAACGACACAGCCTGACGCTCTGAACCTGGCAGCGTCTTGAACTGGTTATCGAAGCGCGACTTCTCGACGTTCAACGCGGCGAGTTGTGCATCGACTGCACGGACTTCGTCGGCGCCGTCGGTAAAGCGTTGCAGCAACTGAACGCGTTGCATGCGCAGTGCGGCGATCTGGCGTTCGTAGTCGAGTCCACCGGAAAGATACGTCTGCGCTTCCTGCGTCGGCTGGAACGAACCGGCGGTCGTCTGATACTGCGCCAATGCGGTTTCGCTTGCATGCAGCTCGTCACGCACTCGCGGCAGTTCGTTGTTCAGGAAGGTGAGCATGCGGTTCGCTTCTTCCTGCGCACGTTCCGTGCGCTGCTTCAGGTACGAAGCGGCGATGGCGTTGGCAACTTGCGTGATGTAAAGAGGCTGCGAACCGCTGTACGAGATCTGGATGATGCCGGTGTCCTTGCCTTTCTCACCAACCTGCATGCCGGAACCGAACGCTTGCACGGCTTCGAGCTGCGAAGCACGCGTGACGTAGAACTCGGTGCCGGGACGCGCCACGAGCTGGCTGACGAGCAACGTAATGCCATTGCCCTTCGCCATGCTGCCGGCGAGGCCCTGGAGCAACTCGTGGTTATCGGCATCGAGCAATGCGTAGCGGCCATTGCCCAACGCACGCAGCGTGAGGCGCTGGTCTTGCATGGCTGCCGGCACGGTGATGGAGTCCACCTTGAACGCTTCGCCACCCCACGCATATGTGTCGAGTCCGAACAGTGCAGGCAGCGGATGCCCATTGCGTGCGAACAACGGCGTGATGCGTCCAATGAACGGCATGACGTTGGACGCCGTGCTGAAGTTCAGGTTGAACTGATCCACCACCGGTTCGATCACCGCGCGGCTCTTGATGATCTCGATCTCCGAGTCCGCGTGCAGCGATCCGCCAGTGGGCGCCAGCGCTGCAGAGAGCGAACCCTGATTGTTGGCCGGCGCGGCCGTGTTCGGCGTGTCGACTTGCACGAGGGCATCGGCGGAATAAATCGGCGTCGATAACTTTGCGTACAGCACGGCGGCCAGCAAGATGCCGAGCGCAATGCCCAGCACCCACCAGATCTGGTCCGTGATCATCCGCACGAGGTCGCGCAAGACGAACTCGTCGTCCTTGGCTTGCGCGGGCGAATGCTCCAGCATTTCATAAGTACTCATGTCGCACTCCAGGCGTAACACGTGACACGTGTTTAGCGGGTCGTTTGGATGGTGTAGAACAGCGTCTGGATCGTCGGCGAGATTTGCTCGAGCACGCGGTTGAAGCGGGCTGCGCTGGCAACTTGCACGTAGATCACGTCACGCGGATGCAACTCGAACTGCGTCATCAGCATCAACGCATCGACTTGCGTCATGTCGAGCTTGTACACGCTTAGATCGAGCGGACGCGCACCTGGCATGCTGCCATTCGCCGTGGTCAATGCGGCCGTCTTCATCATGCCGCCCTTCGATTGTTCCGGCGCGCGGATCACGTAGATCTGACGCGGGTCAGCCGAACGCGGGTCGATACTGTTGGCGTTCGCCAGTGCATCGGCGAGCGTCAGGCGGCCGCGGTTCATCGGAATGGTTTGCGGTTTCGCCAGTTCGCCGAGCACGAACACGCGGCTCTTCGTACGATCCGGCACGTCGATGATGTCGTCGTCCTGCAGCAGCACGTTCTGCTGGATATCGCCGCGATCGAGGAGGGCGGCGACATCGACTGCGTAGCGCTTGCCGTCGCGCGTGATGCCTACGTTCTGCAGATCGGCGTCGGCGTTCGCACCGCCCGAGCGGTTGATCGCATCAATAACGGACAGCGGCACGTCGGTAATCGGCATGGATGAAGGCGTCTTCAGGTCGCCGGTGACCTGCACCTGCTTGCTGTAGAAGCCGGACACGCGCACGTCGAGCTGCGGATTGCGAATGGTCTTCGACAAACCCTGCGTAAGCGATGCCTGCAGTTGCTGCGGCGTCTTGCCGAGAGCCTGCACGCGGCCAACGCGCGGGAAGAAGATGGTGCCGTCGTTGGCAACGCGCACTGTCACGCCACCCGCTTCAGGACCCGTTGCACCAGCTGCTGTGTTCACCGGTGCGCCCGTGTTGCCCGCGGTTCCAGCCGGCAGCGGCGGCAGGCCTGCGCCTCCCGTGCTTGCCGCAATGCCGCTCGAGTTGAACTCGGGGTGATCCCAGACGGTGATGCTGATCTGGTCGTTCACGCCAATGTGATACGCATAGAGCTTGCGCGTGTCTTTGGTCAGGCAGGTGAGCGGGCAGACGCTTGCGAGGGATTCATCGCTGAGCTGCGGATGCGTTTCGAAGTAGCTGACATCGATAGGCGTCACGTGATACTTCACGTTCGCCTGGGCGACGCTGTCGGGCGCCGGCGTCTGGTCGAGACGATCGGTATCGAGATACGGTCCGGGTGCAATTGCGCAACCGGTCAACGATGCTGTGAAGGTTGCGCCAGCCAGCAGTGAAACGAGTAGTTTGATATTCATATTAGGTGGTCCTCGCGTTACGGATACGCTGAATGTCCCCAGCGCAAAGTCTCCTGACCGTCAACGCGCAGTGCGCGTAGGTAGTCCTTCCTGTGCATGACGTGAGCGCTTTGATAGCGTCATTCGGTTTCGCTGCGAATGGGTTTCTCCCCGGTCCACCCATTCGCAGCAGCCACTCGAAACAACAGCTAGCACTCCCAGCCCTGGAAATCTGGCGGGTGTTCACACAGGAAGAACTGCAGGTTGAAAGACGCATGGCAGGAGACCGCTGCGTCTTTTTGAAAATTGTTATTCGCTATGCTGCTTCGCTTCGTTTCCCGGCTGCTTGCACTGACTCGCGTTGACGCGATAGTCGAGGCGCGCCCATGGCCGTTCGATGTGACATCGTGGCGTTTCTGGCAGGGCCGGTAAGTGCGTTTCCGCACGCGGGCGTCTTAGTTCACACAAATAGCGCCTTGACCCTTGACTCGTGATGCTTTAAATCAAAATCATTTTCAAAAACTGCACGGCGATTAATGATCGATAAGCGGTCATTCAACATTCAAATAACGGTCAAACAAGCAACTTGATAATCACGCACGAGCGAAGTCCGTTCGATGCAAAAATATCGAAAGCATGATTATGTTTTTATGAATCGCACGGTTGCGTCTGCTATGCAGGCGAACGTCGTCACATTGAATCGGGGCTGCGAGAAGAGGAGGGTGCGAACGACTGCAACTCCCCACTGATCGCTTAATCCGTGGGTTCAATGCACTTCTTCGGCAGCCTGGCGCAGACGCGGAAGCAGCCGGTCGAATTCACGCTTGACGATGCCGTAGCATTCGCACGCGCGCGCTTCGAGGCCTTCGCGATCCAGCACCTTGATGCAACCACGGCTGTGGTGAATCAGTCCGGCGTCATGCAGCTTGCCTGCGGCTTCGGTGACGCCTTCACGACGTACGCCAAGCATGTCGGCAATCAGTTGCTGCGTGACCTGAAGCTGGTTCGAAGAAGTGCGGTCGATCTCGATCAGCAACCAGCGGCACAGTTGCTTGTTGAGCGAGTGATGACGATTGCATGCTGCCGTTTGCGCCACTTGCGTGAGCAGGGCTTGCATGTAGAGGAGCATCAGGCGGCGCAGGAAATCCGAGCGGCCGAACTGTTCGCGCAATGCTGAAGCGCTCATGCGATAAGCGAAGCCCGGGCATTGCACCTGGACGCGCGTCGGCATGGTTTCACCGCCAGTCAGAACGGGCACGCCGGTCATGCCTTCGCGGCCGACTGCTGCGATCTCGACTGAACCGCCGTCTTCCATCGTGTGGAGGAGCGAAATGATGGCGGTGGTGGGGAAATACACGTGATGAATGCGTTGACCCGAATCGCACAGCAATTGATCCGTGCGAAGCTGAACCAGTTCAAGGTGAGGCGTAAGAGCTTGCCATTCGTGCGCGGGAAGCGCACCCAACAGATGATTACCGTGCAGGTCGGACTGAAGGGTCAGCATGATGTTCTTCTCTCGTGACTGTGCGCATTGCGCCTTACTTTTTATTTACCGGCCAGCGAAACGTTCCGTGATTGCATCTGACGGCATTCATCGAAACGTTTCGCGACCAGCCCCGTAAGCAGCGCAGCATCGTCGTTTAGTTGATTTCATTTTTCGACGTTACCGCGTTGCGCAACTCATTTAGCGAGGACCGTGCCAGCGATGGTCAATCTCAATGCCATCATGGGGTTGTGCATGGCGAGTGGTATCGGGAAATCTGCAGATGGATGTTTTTGTTTCACTCTTGAACAGGGAGCATGTTTGAGCCGGACTATCGGTGTGATTGATGCAGCGCACCCTTTTGTCTGCGCAATGCCTTACTGGTGGCCTGTCCAGGTTTCTTTCATGCCCGCGAATGGGCCTTGCAACGGGTGAATTGCGAACGCTTGTACAGGCATTCATCGGTTGTTTAAAAAATGATTCAGAACTGTTCCACCATCTGCGTGTGCTAACGAACGCAAGTGCCCCGCACTCTGGCTTGACACGCCCGCAAGGGCGCGCGGGACTTATGCGGCCTTCGCTGGCAGGCTTCGTTGCACGCGTTGGTACTGAACTGAAAACGTTGCGTTCAGCGCACGAACCTCACCTTGTGGCGTGTGCGAAGCGTTTCGTTCACGAGCAACGAGCGCAATGCGACGTTCGACACCCGGCGCAAGATGAAACCATTCATCGCGTGCGCGATAGTGCGGATCGACCACATGGATCCATCGTGCCAAACGTTTGGCGTGCATCACGATTTCCCATCCACCGTATGCATCATGCTCCAGGCGCACTTCCAGTCCGAGGTCGTGACGTTGCGTCAGATCACGCTCGGGGAAATGGAATGCTTCTGACAGCACAGCCCCTGTTGCCTTGTCGCGCAGGGTGATGACGGTCGCTTCATGGGCGCGCGGACCGAATCGATACGCATAGGTGAAATCGAAGAACTGGCCGAGCACGTCTGAAGCCTGCAAACGCGTCGTGGTGCGCGCCGAAAGTGTTACATCACGCGATGCGCTCGCGACTTTCGTGGCGCCATCGCGAAGGCACACGAGTTCCAGATGCGCGTTGATTGGCGTCGCCGTTTCGTTGATGAGATGGATATCGAGGCCGTCAAGGCCTTCGTCGGTGATAAGTGCAGTTACCGGACGGAAAACGTGTGCGAGCCCGTGTAACGCGCTTTTAGGCGTGCCCAGAGCGTCGATCAAGCCCCAGCCCGAACCCGTCCTGATGTCCTGTAGCTGCCAGACGATTCCGCCCGCGCAAGATGAGCCATCACGGCGCCATTCCGAGAAGACTTCGCCCATTACTTCAGCTACCACGGCGCGCGACAAGGCGAGATAACGCTCGGGATCTTCATAGCGCAGACGCACCGGATCGACCGAATAAAGCGTGCGCAAGTAGTGTTCGCGAACATCGTCGAAATCCCAGCTTGCGCCCGGATCGCGGGGCACGGCGGTTTTCCAGCGTGGCTGATGCGGCATCGATGCATGCGGCACGGCGTGCAGTGCGACATCGTCCGGAACGTTGGCGAAGGCGAGGCATTCGCTGGCGAATCGGACGTTCGCGCGCCGGGCGTCGTCCAGTGGACGCTGGTACGCGCCGACGCCGTAATAATGCGTGATGCCCGCGCGCGTGGCGAAGGGCCACGCATGCTCGCCGTCGTTCACTGCAGGTATGCTCGGCGAGTTCACTACGTATGGGACATCGGGCCGTTTTGCGGCGCATATCGACGGCAATTGCTGCGTGAATAACGTTTGCGTGCGCATGGCCGGCGGCAGTCCGAGCATGGCCGCTTGCTGGTCGGCTTCGCTGCCGCCGCACAACACGGCGAGCGATGCAAAGCGTTGCGTTCTTGATAAGAACTGCTCTGCCTCGCGCCGAACACTGGCGATAAAGGCGGGATCGTTGGGGTAATCGAAATTGGCGAACGCGAAGTCCTGCCAGACTAGAAGTCCGTGTTCATCGGCCAAAGCATAGAACGCATCGGACTCGTACAGCATGGTGCCGCCCACGCGCAACATGTTCATGCCTGCGTCGCGAGCAAGCTGGAAAAACGTTTGCGCCTCGTCACGGGAGGTATCGAGCGAGACGAGGTCTGCAGTGGTCCAGCATGCGCCGCGCGCAAAGACGGGCACGCCGTTGATGACGAGTTGAAAGCCATCGCCTGCAGGGCCGCGATCCACCGTGATCTCCCTGAAGCCGATCCGCCCGAGCGACACCACATCGTGATTCGCGAACTCGAGCGTGAGCTCGTGCAACGCGGGATCGCCATGCGTATGCGGCCACCAGCGCGGCACGTTGGGCACGCGCAAGGTGCCGCCAATCGTTTGCGCGTCCTGCCATTGCAGCGTAATCGACGCGTCCCTGCACAGGGCACGCGCCGTCTGTTGCGTCTGCGGATGCACGAAGCGGACGGTCAGATGCACGATGCCGTCGTCGCCATCGAGGCTCGTCTTCAAGTCCACGCGATCAATCGATGTAACCGATTCACCCAGCATCTGCACTGCGCGCCAAGGGCCGGCGGCCTGCACCGAAGGGCACCAGCCAGGCATGTGGCCAAGCAGCGTGGTGCGCACATTGCGCAGCGTCGCGGGCTGCGCGAGCCGCGGGCGCCAGCGCGCGCGGCCGCGTTTTGCGCCGAGCGCCGCCGTGAGCGAGCGAAAGCACAGGTACAACGTTGCCTGACCGTCGAGGTTTATATCGATGTCATGCGCTTCGAACATCGAATCTGTATCGAGCAATTTCGTGTGGTCGAGCCAGACTTCGCAAATCGTGGCGAGTCCGTTCAAGCGCACCCGGCGCGCGCCTTTTCCCGATAACACCAGTTTGTACCAGTGGTCGTCGAAAGCGAACGCGGGAGGCGATTCCATATCGAGCTTCCCCGCCGCTCTCCACGCCGATGCAACCGTGCCGGGCACGGGCGCGTCGATCCAGCTTCCGGTGTTTTCCGTCACGCCAGACGAGGGCAGATCCGCCGGCGTCGCATACGCGCCGGCCGGTGTGCTCACGCACTGCCAGCCATCGGACAAGTCTTGTGGAAGATAGGCGCCCGGTGTGGACTCGGCGGGCGCGGATGAGCAAGGCGTGAGCACGCCAGGCGTAATGACGCGCATGGTGTTTTCCCCGTATGACGATCGAAGGCCATGTCGAGACAACCTTCTTCTTATAGTGTGTGCAGCCGGAACGCGGCGCGAGTGTATCGGCCGCGGCACCGGTTGTTACATACCTGTTAGCGAATCAGCGCGGCAAGCGGTCCGATGACTTGATCGTAGGATTCCTCGAGCACATCGAAACACTCGTGGCACGGATCGCGGCGCCCGCGCGTGATTGCGCGCACGAGCCGGAACTGCATGACCATCGATTCCGTCGCGATGCGTTGCGCCGCTGTCGGCATTGCGTCGGGAATCGCGAAACCGCGATCGCGCATCCACACGAGATAACGCGAGAGGAACTCGAAATTCGATCCGAGTTGCCGCATCACGTTGAACGTGTAGAGATGAAAGGCGCTCTCGCCGCGTTCGAACAGCATTTCCAGATGTTCGGGAAACGCTGCACGCCATTGTGTTATTGGATTGCGAGCCGGGCGGCGCTGCAGATGCGCGACCAGCAAATCCGCCGATGCTTCCGCGAGCGCCGTACCGGTCAGCGCCGGCCGTGCGCGTTTGCAGAATTCCACATACGGAAACAGGATCTCCGGGCGATCCGCGAATTCGGGAAGCTGCCGGAACACGCCCTCGTAGTCTTCGCCGTCCAGCACGTAATAACCCGTGTTGTGGAAATAACCGAGCCGGCGCGAACGTGTATCGATGAAATCCACGCCGATAGTCGTCTTCGTATGCTGCTGCCTGTACGACGTCGCGCGTGTATCGGGCAGATAAAACGCGTCGACTTCGGCCAGCACGGTATGCCCGCGCTGGGTTTGCGTACGAACGCGGTCTTCCAGCGAATCGTAGATCGCGAGTTCCTGCACCTGCATGCCGTAAAGCGTGTCGAGGTCTTCGAGGGGAAACTTGAAGAACGTGAACTGGTCTCCCTCGAAGTCCTGCGTGACGGTAAAGGCAAGCGCGGCGCGCGGATCGAGTCCGTAGCCATGCAGCAATTCAATCCACAAGTCGACGTAGCAGTTCGTTTCCGCCCAGACGCGCTCGCCCTGATGCAGCGAGTGCGACTGGTGCTTGCGTACGCGCATATGCGGCGGATGCAGATGCAATACCCGGGCACGTTCGCGATTCGAATCCATCGCGCCGCTTGTGTAGACGGCTGTCATGAAAGTGCCTCGAGCCCGGTGGTGATGCGCGATTGCGTATCGCCCCAGAGGAAATCACGCACTTCCGCCGGCCACGCCTTGACGTCCAGACCGTGATGACGGAAGAGGGCGAGCGTGGTGCGTTCCATGCCAAAACCCACGCATGCCGTATGCGCTACTTCACCGTTCGCCTGGGCGATCTTCCAGATTTCGCCGAAGTGTTCCATGTGATAGTTGAACGACAGGCAGGCGGTCGGCCGGTCCGGCGTTGCAACCGGGATCAGCAATTCGAACTTGAGTTCCTGTGCACGCTGGCTGTCGGCCACGATCTTGCCGCCGCGGCCAAAGAACGGGTCGTTGGCGAGATCGATTTCAAACGGCAAGCCCAGCAGGTTCACGAGCAGCGAACCGCGCTTGATCCACTTCTGGCGGAACGCCATGACTTGCTCGGGGCTGCCGAAACGTACGTATTCGCGCATCCGGAACATCTGCATGCGGCTCGGATCGATAGACGGTTCGTGGCGGAAGCAGTACGCAAACACGTCGACGGTCGCACCGTCTTCGGCCAGCGCGCCGCGCTTGGCGACCACCGGATAGATGGGGTAGCAGGCGGCCGGCGTGAGCACGAGGCGCGTCGGCTTTTGCTGGTCCATCCATTCGTCGGTGCGTTCTTCTTCGCCGACCGACACGGTTTTTTCGAGCGCCGCCAGCAGCCGGTGATGACCGCGGTCGTTGCCCTGGAACGAGTGGATCGAGCCGGCGAGATCGGGGAAGCTTTTCAGGTACTCGCTGTCCTCGAAGTCGTGGCGGCGCATGGCCGGCGGAAAGCGCAGCACTTCGGCTTCCTGATCCGCACCCAGCAGCGAGATGGCGTTGTTCAGGCGATCGATCACATCTTCGAACACGTGGCTGCGTCCATACAGGCCGTCTTCGCCGGTTTCGATCAGGATCCCCGCTTCGATCATGCGCGCGCGCAGCGTCACATCCGAAGCGTTGTAGGTGTTCGTTGCGCTTGCAGCTTCAATGGCCGCGACATCCGTGAGCGTGTTCATGTCCTAGATTCTCCCCGTAGCCGGCGTGCGCTGCGCGAGCAGCAGGTTTGCCGTGTTCAATTGGATGCGATCGTTGCTGATCATCAAGGGCGCGGAAAAAAGATCGCGCAGATGACGCCCGACGCTGTATTCAGTGTTGTTTTTGTATCCTGCCATGCCGCAGATCATCAGCGTTTCCTGCACGACCTCGAGCGCCGCCGATGAAATGCTGAGCTTGAGCGTGTTCATGTCCGATGCCAGGCTCAACGACGCGCCGAGGGGCGTATCGAAGTCGCATGCTTCACGGGCATCGCGCGCCACGCGTTCGGTCGACGCAACGCTGGCGGCATCGAGTGCGTCCTTCAGGCGTGCCTGCATCATCCGCAATTGCGCAACCGCGTTGGCGAGGCGTCCCGCCGAAGGCGGCAGCGCGCCGGGCTTGCCGCGTGCCTGCGCGCGGAAAAACTGATGCGCGCGATTCACGGCGTCGGACGTGATGCCGATCCAGACCGCGGCCCAGAGCGTGTGCGAGACCGGCAACATGGTCTGGTCCGCGATCTGGGCGAACGGCACGGGCAGGATCTGCGCGGCGCGTCCCGTGGCGGTCAGCCGGAAGGCTTCGCTACACGTTCCGCGCATGCCGAGCGAATCCCAGCCGCCGCGCTTTTCCAGCATGAAGCAGTTGCGCGGCGCCACGATCAGCACTTGGTCGGACGGACTTGCGTCGGCGCTGCGGCGCGCAGTGACCAGGATGCAGTCGGCATGCGCGCCGTATGAAATGGTCGGCGCGAGTTTTTCGATGCGAAACGCGCCGTCGGTCAGTTCGACCGCGCAGGCGCTGTTGCGCATGTTGCCGCCAATCGTTTCTTCCGACGTGGCGGAAGCCAGCAGCCATTGTTCATCGATCAGGCGGGCGATCGTCTGGCGAATCCAGGGAACGTCGTTGCCTTGATCGACAAGGCACGCCACCTGGCTTTGATGCATCGCGTAGACCATTGCCGTCGACGAACACGCGTGCCCGAGCGTTTCGCTAATGCGCGCGATTTCGGAAAGCGTGAGGCCGGCGCCGCCGAGTTTCGCCGGCACCATCGCCGACATAAGCCGCTCGCGGCGCATGGCTTCGAACGCTTCAACCGGGAAACGTGCTTCGCGATCGACCGCGGCAGCGTGCTGTGCGGCGACCTGCGCGACACGTCGCGTGGCGGCGAGCCAGAAAGGTTCAGCCGATGCCTGCCGTACCTCTTCCACGATCTGCGCCGCAGTGACTGCAGCGTGGTCGGCGTTCGCTGTCAACACAGCGGCCTGCACCGGGGCGTTCATGCGGCCGCCTGGGCCTGTTGCAGCTCGGTCACCGCTGCAGCGAGTGCATCGATAGACGAAAACAGCCGCCGCGTGAGCATGCGATCGGGAATCTCGATGTTGAACTCGTCTTCCACGGCGAGCATCAGATGAACGGTTGCCAGCGACGACAGCCCCGCTGCATACAGATCGGCGTCGTCAGCGAGTGATTCGGCCGGCACGTCGAGCCGGGCGGATTCGGTAAGGATGCGGCGCAATGCGGATTTCATTTAATAGCCCCCCAAAGAAGCGTCACTAAAGGTGTGTCACCTAAAACCGGCCGCTGCCGTTTCAACTTGGCTCGTTGCGTTACCGGATCGGGTTGGTCTTGCAATCCGTAACGGCACGCTTGTTGTGAAGCCGGGCGGTCATTCCATGTTGCTGGATGCCGGGCTTTTTCTCGCTGCCGTTCCTCATTGCCGGATTGCTCTCCGATGACCGTATTTAACGAATTGACAAGGGGTGGCGTCGGTGCGATGCCGCACGGAAGCTGCGCGGTTGGCGACGTATCGTATGAACATGGAACAAGCCGGTGCTGCCGGCCTCCTCACGACCGGACCGGGACATGAACTGGAAAGCCCTCGACTTCGAGCAGATCACCGCGCGGGAGCTGTATTTGATCCTCCGGGCAAGGAGCGCTGTGTTCGTTGTCGAACAGTCCTGCGTGCATCTGGACCCGGACGGGCGCGACGAAACGTCGGTTCATGTCTTCGCCGTCGAAGACATTTCCCGTTCGATGCCCGTCATTGCTTATGCGCGTTTGCAAGAAGGCGCGGCGGGAAGCGCGGAAGTCCTGGTGGACAAGATCCTGACAAGTCCGCTGCGGCGCTGCGATGGCACCGCGCACGCGCTGATCGAGCGGGTGATCGCGACGGCAGGCGAACGGTGGCCGGGACGCAGTATCCGTTTGCTCGCGCCGGTTGGATTGCGCGGATTTTACGAAGCATTTGGTTTTCGCAAGAACGAAGGACCGTTCGACGAGCGCGGGGTGCGCACGATCGGACTCGTACGCAAAAGCCGGCTGAACCTGGGCGCGGCGAGGACGGCGGGTTGTATCGATGTAGTCGAATTGATCTGACGCCGTAGCAGCACGTTTGATCATGCAGGTGCCCAACGTCGGCATTGGACGTTTCCAAATGACACAGAGGACGCGAGGCTGCGTGCAATGCACGCTCAACCGAGCCGACCTCTACTTTTCAGGATTGCACGATGTCGAGTGTTTCGATCACGAATGTTCGAGACGAGTCGCAGGATGGACACGTCGAGACGTGGAAAACGCCTTGGATGGCGCAGCGCGAGAAGATGGCCGCCGACTCATCGGCGTCCGGTCAGGGCGCGCGCGCCGCGAGCGCCGGCATTTCGCCCGAGGCGAAAAAGCGCGCTGAAGCGGCTCGACGGCGCCGCCTGATGATCGCCCCTGTGGGATTCACGGCGATCACCATTCTGCTCCTGGTGCTGCACCAGGGCCGCTTGCTCGAATTCATTTTTCCCGCCGGCGCACTGATGGTCGCCGCGCTGCTTTTCCGGCGTTCGCCCGCGCATTACCTGTCGTTCGTGCTGTGGCTGTTTTTCCTGACGCCCGAAGTGCGGCGCCTTGCCGACTATTTCAACGGCGCGTTCAGCGATCGCAGCCTCATCATGCTGGCCCCGGTGATGGCCGCTGCAATTTGCGGCGTGAACCTGCTGACCCACTTTCGCGTGCTGATGCAACGGCGGGCAATCCCGCTTACGTTGATCGTGCTCGCCACGCTGTATGGCTATTTCATCGGCATGGTGGGAGCAGGCATTGCGGCCGCGTCGTACGTGCTGATCTCGTGGCTGTTTCCGGTGCTCGTCGGTTTCCATGTGCTGGTCACGTGGCGGCATTACCCCGAATATCATCGTGTCCTGCTCAAGACCTTCGTCTTCGGCGGTTTCGTGATCGCGGCGTATGGCGTGTTCCAGTACGTCAATCCGCCGGCATGGGACGCGTTCTGGCTGCAGAATTCGGGGATGGTCTCCGAAGGCGTCGCCTTGCCGTATTCCATGCGTGTATCGAGCACGATGAACTCGTCGGGTCCGTTCGCGATTGCCATGATGGTCTGCCTGGTGATGACGCTCGCCGCGCGCAACAAGATGGCGATGCTCGCCGGCGGCCTGGCGGTTCCGGCGCTGATCGGCACCATGTCGCGCAGCGTGCTCGGCGGTCTCGGCATCGGTCTGCTGTATCTGTTCATCATGCTCGATGGCCGCAGCCGCCTGCGCCTGGCTGGCGCTATCGCCGCGATCGTGCTGTTGTGTTCGCCAGCGCTGATGGTGGACGAGATCACTGAAAAGGCCACGGCGCGTTTAGAAACGGTCACGCAGCTCGATCAGGACGACAGCTACCAGACGCGTACCGAGATCTACAAACATTTCCTCTCGGAGATGACGACCAACATCGCCGGACAGGGACTCGGCATGACCGGCCTTGGTTCGAAGCTCTCCGGCGACAGTTCGTCGTCGAGCAGCGTCGACTTCGACAGCGGCCTGATGGAAGTGCCTTTCGTTCTGGGCTGGCCGGGCACGCTGCTTTACGTCGCCGGCGTGGCGATGCTGGTGCTGCGTGCATTCGTTGCGAGCTTCGGTCGCAAGAACGATCGCTTTGCCGTGGCCGGCACAGCCGCCGCCTTCGGCATCCTTGCAATGATGGTGTTCCTCAACACGCTCGTGGGCGGAGGCGGGTTGTTCTTTTTTATCGGCGTGATGCTGCCGGTTGCCGGACGGCGCTATGCGCTCGAAATGCAGACGCGCGTCAGTCGACGGATGAAAGCGCAACAGCGCGCCGCCGATGCTGAAACGCTGGCGCCTTCCGGTACCGCCGCCCAGCAAAGCATTGCGTTGCCTTCGCCGCTGGTCCCATGAACGCCATTGTCGAGCGGGCCGATCGCACGGCCGGCCTTTCAGTATCCAACGAGGATCGCATGAACCTGCTTATCGTCACCCATACCGTCGGCAAGAACGACGGACAAGGGCGTGTCAACTACGAGGTCGTGCAAGCGGCGCTCGCTGCGGGCCACTCGGTCACGTTGCTCAGCACGACGGTCGATGAAACCCTGTCCCGTCATCCGCGCATCACCGTCGTGCGGATTGCGCCGAGCCGCGTGCCCACGCGCTTGCTGAAATACCAGGCTTTCGCGTTGCGCGCAGCGGCCTGGATCCGCGCCCATCGCGCCGAATTCGATGTCGTGCAGGTCAATGGTTTTATCGCGTGGACGCGTTCGGATGTCAGCGCCATTCACTTCGTTCACACCGGCTGGTTCAAGAGCGGTTATTACCCGTTTCGCCTGAGCGGCGGCCCGTACGCCGCGTACCAGGTGTTGTTCACGCGGCTGAATTCATGGTGCGAGCGCTGGGCATTCAAGCGCGCCGGCGTGCTCGTGCCGGTATCGGAAAAGGTCGCCACCGAACTGGTCGATCTCGGCATGCCGCGCGACAAGATCCGCGTGATTCACAACGGCGTGGATAACGTCGAGTTCTCTCCAGATCCTTCGCAGACATCGCAGCGCGCGCGTTTCAAGCTTCCCGAAACGCCGTTCATGCTGCTTTTTGCCGGCGATATACGCACGGGCCGCAAGAACATCGATACCGTGCTTCGCGCCATGGTCACGTGCTCGCCGAGCGTTCATCTGACGGTCGCGGCCGGTACGGAAAAGAGTCCTTATCCGGCGATGGCCGCGGAACTCGGGATTGCCGACCGCGTGCATTTCGTGGGCATGATCCGCGACATGCCGGCGCTGATGCGTTGCGCCGATGCCTTCGTTTTTCCATCGCGTTATGAAGCGATGAGCCTCGTCATGCTCGAAGCACTGGCATCGGGTTTGCCGGTGATCACCGTGCATACATCGGGCGGCGCGGAAGTCATCACGCCCGAGTGCGGCGTGGTGCTGGACGATCCGGACGATGAACGTCCCCTCGCCGACGCCATCACGCGGCTCGCATCCGACCCGGTGCGCACGCGCGACATGGGCCATGCGGCGCAGGCGCTCGCCGCGACGTTGTCCTGGCAGACCATGGCGGCACGGTATCTCGCGCTGTTCGAAGAGATCGCCGCGAACCGCAAGATTGGCAAAAAAGCAAACCACAATACGCGGTCGCACCGCGAGACTGTTTCGGTGAAAACATGAGCACGGTATTGAAATCCACGATGATCCCGGGGGCAACTCCAAGTGTCAAAGCACCTATGAACCAGGCCTCGAAAGACACGTCCGGCGAGCGCAAGATCGACTCGCTGCAAATTGGCATGAACTGGTTCGACGAGCGTCCCGGCGGTCTCGACCGCATGGTGACCGCGCTGATCCAGTCGCTGCCGGCGCAAGGTGTATCGGTTCGCGGGCTGGTCGCGGGCACGAAGAACGTGCATGCCTCCACGAATGGCGTGGTGACGCCGTTCGCCGAAGCCGACGCGCCGCTGTTGAAGCGCCTGCGTGCCGTGCGCCGTTCGGCTACGGAAATGCGCGATGCACGTAAGCCCGACGTGGTGGCGGCGCACTTTGCGCTGTACGCGGCGCCGGTGCTCGGCAAGTTCAAGCGCGTGCCGAAGGTGATCCACTTCCACGGGCCATGGGGCGATGAATCGGCCCACGGTGCGCGTGGCCAGGCAAGCGCGGGCGCACGCCGGGCGCTGGAGCGGCATGTGTATCAGCAAGGGGACCGGCACATCGTGTTGTCCCAGGCGTTCGGCAACGTCTTGCAAAAGCAATACGGCGTGAAGGCGGACACGATCCGCATCGTGCCCGGTTGCGTGGATGTGAATCACTTCAGCACCGGCGTCGATCAGCATGCGGCACGTAACGCGCTCGGACTGCCGCAGGATCGTCCCATCTTGTTTTGCGTGCGCCGGCTGGTCTCGCGCATGGGCCTGGAAGATCTTATCGATGCGATGTTCATCGTGCGACAGTCCGTTCCAGACGTACTCCTGACTATTGCCGGGAAAGGTCCGCTGATGGCCGCGTTGCAGGCGAGGATCGATCATCGCGGGCTTTCGCAACATGTGCGTCTCGCTGGTTTTGTCGCCGATGAAGCGCTGCCGCTCTGGTATCGCGCCGCGAACGTGTCGGTTGTGCCGACGGTCGCGCTGGAAGGATTTGGACTGACGACCATTGAATCGCTTGCGAGCGGCACGCCCGTAATCGTGACGCCGGTCGGCGGTTTGCCGGAAGCCGTGGCGCCGCTGAGTCCAGACCTCGTACTCGAAGCCGGCGGTTTCCAGGCCTTGGGCGCGGGGTTGAGCGGCGCGTTGCTCGGCCGCAGGACGTTGCCAACGGAGGAGGCGTGCCGTGCTTATGCGCGCGCCCACTTCGACCTGCCGGTGATTGCGGCGCAGACGGCAGCGGTTTACCGGGAAGCAATCGACTCGTATTGATGTTGCGCGCCGTTCGGCGCGTGACGATAGCCAGCAAGAAGAAAGAAGGGCCCCGGCGCCCCAGGCGCCGTCCAACCTCGAAGCAAAACTAGTCATGAAAATCGTTCACCTGGCCACACATGCGCAATGCAACGGCAATGGCACCGTCAATGCAATGATCGATCTCGCCTGTACGCAGGCGCGTAACGGACACGATGTTGCCGTTGCGTCATCGGGCGGAAGTTACGAGTCGTTGCTGCGTCGTCATGGCGTGACGCACGTGCTGCTTCAGCAGTCGCGCCAGCCGTGGCGCGTGCCTGCGATGATCGCGGGATTTGGCCGGTTGATCGAGCGCTTCAATCCCGATGTGGTTCATGCGCACATGATGACCGGCGCGTTGATATCGCGTTTTGGCAGCATGCGCCGGCGCTTCGCGCTGGTCACGACCATACATCAGGATATTCAGAAAAGTGCGTCGCTGATGCGTTTTGGCGATCGGGTGATCGTGGTAAGTCACGCGGTGGGCGACGTCATGCTGGAGCGCGGCGTTTCAGCTGGAATCCTGAGTGTGGTTCCAAGCGGAACGGTTGGATCGCCGCGTTATCACGGCCGGCCGTCGCCGCGACCGCTCGATCTGCAGCGTCCTGCCGTGGTGTGTGTTTCCTCGATGTTCGAGCGCAACGGCATTGCGGATATCCTGCATGCGTTTGCGCTCGTACGCCACACGCACGATGCACAGCTTTATCTCGTGGGTGACGGACCCGACCGCGGGTTGATGGAAGTTTTGGCTGAAGAACTTGGGATTGCGAACTATGTGACGTTCACGGGTTTTGTGGCTGATCCGCGGGCTTATCTTGCATCCGCCGATGTTTTTGTGTTTGCGCCGCACCAGGCGCCGGGGCCGTTGGTGTTGAGTGAAGCGCGCGAGGCGGGTTGTGCGATTGTCGCGACCCGGGTCGGGGGTGTTCCTGAGATGCTCGAGAAGGGTGCGGGGGTGTTGGTGGAGCCGGAGGAGCCGCGGCAATTGGCGGCGAAGATTGGCTGGTTGTTGATGGATTCGCCGGTGCGGGCGCAGTATAAGGAGCGGGCGAGCCGCGATATGGAGAGGTTTTCGGTGCAGCGCGTTTGCGCGGATCATTTGGGGGTCTATCAACGCGCGATAGATGAGCGCAAGGTACAGGGGATTCGGGAGGGGAGGGAAGGGAGGGTCGCTGGCGCTCGGGAGGGGGTGATGTAGATGGGGCGGGGGTGTGCTTTTTGGGTTTTTGCGCGTTACGGGTTGGCTGTTTTCTTTATCACTGTTGGCCACTGTGCGTGGCGGCACTTTCTTTCGCAAGGTTTAACGCTGGCGCTCGGGCAGTTGCTTTGTAGCGGTCGGGGTTGATGCTGGGTTGGTGCTGCTTAGGTCTTCGTGGGTTCTGTCTTAGCTGTTCTCTTTATCACCGTTAGCCACTGTGCGTGGCGGCACTTCATTTCTTTTTCCAACGGCGAAAAAGAAACGAAGCAAAGAAAACGCCTCTCAACCGCTAATTCTTAAGTGTCCACAGCGTGCAGCGACAACTGCTTGGCACGCAAGAAGCACCCTCAGCGCATAACCCCTTCCTGTTGAAATCCTCCCCCTCCGTTCACGGATACCCACACGCTTCGCCACGAGTGTGGGAATCCACTAACTAGGCCTCCGCGCTGCGCGCGCTAGCGCCCAAACGGGACAAGCCGCAGAACTGGCAGCGAAGCTTGTAGTTCAAGATGCTTTGGCCTGTTATAGGCTTAATCCAATGTTATGTGTATGCCAGGTTTCCGTATCAACGGATTCCGACACTGGTGGCGAAGCGTGTGGGTATGTGTTGACGGAGGGGGAGGGTTTCAGCGGGACGTGGTTATGCGCTAAAGGTGCTTCTTGCGTGCCATAAAGCTCTCGCTGCACGCTGTGGACACTTAAGAATTAGCGGTTGGAAGGCGTTTTCTTTGCTTCGTTTCTTTGTCGCCGTTGGACAAAGAAATGAAGTCCCGCCNTGTGGACACTTAAGAATTAGCGGTTGGAAGGCGTTTTCTTTGCTTCGTTTCTTTGTCGCCGTTGGACAAAGAAATGAAGTCCCGCCACGGACAGTGGCTAACAGTGCTAAAGAAATCAGCTAAGACAGAACCCGCGAAGTCCCAAGCAGTACCAACCCAGCACAAACCCCGACCAACTACAAAAAAACCGCCCGAGCGCCAGCGTCAAAACCCGAACAAGAAACCCGCGAAGACCTAAGCAACAACCCGCCATCAACCCTGTCCAACACCCGTCACCCCGCAAACTCCCCCTGCGCATTCCTCAACCTGCGCTGCGCAAAATCCCTCTTCGCAATGGCGGCCCCACTCCGAGCCGCGCGCCAGCGCTGCAATGCCGTTCCCTCGCCATGAACCACCCGGGCCCGCGCCAGATTGACCCACCCCAGACATGCGCCATGTCCCACCGCCATCAACCACATCAAAGCAACCCGCCGGCGCACGCCGCGATATTCATCGCGTATGACCAGATGCAAATTGTATGACTCGTTCTCGATAGCAACCCAGCTCCGGCTGCCACGCACCGCGCGAGCATCTTCATCGAAACGTTGCGCCGGATAGTGATCCACTTCCACCGCCGGATCGTAGACAAGCCGCCAGCCCGCACGCCGCACGGCCGAAGCAAACGCCATGTCGTTATTGACCTGGGCACCGGTCCCGCGCAAACGCGTATCGAAGCGAATGGCCTTCCCGCGAATCGCGCTCACCCTATAACTCATGTTCGCGCCCTTGAGGAAATCGACGTCGCGCGCCGCGCCCACACCCAGATGATGATTGCCGATCGCGCGGCCCGGAAACTGCCAGCGGCCAACTTCCGGCTCGGACGCATCGAGGGTCGCGCCATGCTCATGCACCCAATCCCGTCCGCCCACGCCACCCACATCGGGCGCGCTCGCGAAATGCGCTTCAATGCGCTTGAGCCAAGCCGGACGCGGTGCGGCGTCGTCGTCGGTAATGGCAACGATGTCGCCAGTGACGGCATCGAGTCCCGCGTTCAACGCAGCAACCTGACCGCCCTGCGAAACTTCGACCTTCACGAGCGGCAAACGGGCACGCGACTTTTCGATGGCAAGCCACGCCTGCGTTTCTTCATCGGCTCCACGGCACACGACCAAAACTTCGTCGGGCGCGCGCTGTTGACGCGCGAGCGCGTCAAGGCAGCGGGCGAGATCCGAGGTTCGACGATAAGTGGGTACGAGTACGGTTATTTTCATTTTGGAGAGCCAGTCCTTCCGGGGTGTATCGACGAATGTAGCCAAGTGCGAGCGAGGCAGTGCGCATGCTGCGCGAGAAGCCCTTCAGGCCATGCGACCGCACGTTGTGCAGTACGTTGTGGGCGATGGCGAGCGTAAGGAACACGGCCGCTTTTGCGCGCTTGCGTTCAAACCATTTATAGCGCTTGTGCGTTACATAAACCCGCGACGCTTCGGTAAACGAGCTGTAGTACTCGCGGTTCACCACGGACGGGTAATGGAAATTGAAGGCTTCCGGCAACGAGCGGACCGCGCATTTCCCCTGCAACGTGGCGCGCATCATGATGTCGACTTCGTCGTAACCGTAGACCAGGTGTTCGTCGAAACGGATCACCTTGAAAAGCCACGCGGGAAACACCGTGCTGTTGATCACCACCGTGTCCTGGAAATCGCCGGCGCGATACACACGCGACTGATAACCGAAAAACGTGGTGCCATTGGCGAATATCTTCACACCGTGATTCAGTTCGTAGCCCGTAATAATCAGTTTTTCCGGATGCTGACCGCCATTTTGAAGCGACTGTGCCATGCGCGCTAGGAAGTCGGGAGACAGGGCGGCATCGTCGTCGATAAACGCCACGTGTGTGCCCGTGACAGCCTCGAGCGCGCTGTTGCGGTTGGCGCCGAGCCCCTTGCGCGGTCCTTCCAGAAACACGACCTGTGGAAACTCGGAGGTCACCATGGCGCGAGTGTGCGGTTCCTTGCTGTCGTCCGAGACGATGATCTGGTGCGCTGGATACGTCGACGCTTCAACCGAGCGCAGCGCCCGAGCGAGGTCTTCAGGACGGTCGCGCGTGCAGATGCAGACCGAGAAACTCGGCGCGGCAGGCTGACTGGATTCGTGAGATAGGCTGGCCATGTGTTTCCCCGGCGTATTTTTGTCGTTGTGCCGCGCTTGCACGGCGTGGCGTGATGCGCTATTTGACTTGCCGCAGAAATATGCGTCTGTGGGACATCGAACATCGGACGGCGCAACGTTGTCCATTCACAGCAAGTTCGGACGAATGTGGCGGGAAAATAAGGGCCGGGTCGGGAGTGTGTGTGCAGGCGCACTGAATCAATGTCTTACAAATCGTGTAATACGCACACAACTTAATAACGACGCTCTTTCCGGGCGCAATGCCGAGATGAAGCCTGTAATTTTCGACGAATGCTTTGGCTGGCTACACGAGGGTGCGTCATCCGCTAAGCGAGGGGTCGTGCTGTGTCAGCCATTTGGCCGCGAAGCAATGTGGGTCCACAAGGGCTGGCGCGTGCTGGCCGAAAACCTGGCCGCCGCTGGATCACCGACGCTGCGTTTCGACTATGCCGGCACGGGCGATTCAGCCGGTGAATCCGAGGATTTCGGCGAAGGCAAGGAACAACTGGAGCGCTGGCTGCAAAGCATCCGGGCGGCCGTTGCGTTCCTGAAGCAAACCACTGGCGTAACGGAAGTCGCGTTGTGCGGATTGCGCCTGGGCGCCACGCTGGCGGCCATGGTCGCCGCCGACGAGGACATCAGCGAGCTGGTGCTGCTTGCGCCCGTCTCGTCGGGCCGCCAGTATTTGCGCGAGCTCCGGTTGCTGCAACAGAACTGGCTCGAGACGGGCGGGATCTATGTGGAAGCGACGCCCGCCGATGTCGGGTACGCGGAAGCCGTAGGGCATCGGCTGGTGGTATCGAGCGTGGCAGTGTTGAGCAAATTCGACCTGTTGCGCGACGCGCATCTTGCCGAACGTCCTCCGCGCCGTTTGCTCGTGCTCGATTCCTACGATCCGGTGCGTGCCAAAAAACTGGTCGATGCCTGCTCTGCCGCCGGTGCCGACGCGTCGTTCGACCGGTTCGACGAATGCAGCGCGTTCATGCAGGAATCCGGCGTGACGGAAACGCCGCACGCAGCCATTGCGCGCATCGTGGAATGGCTCGGCACGCCGTCTGTCGCCGCCGCGTCTGTCGCGAAAGATATTCCGGCGGCCTTGCTGATTGATGACGGCGTGCGCGAAACCCCTGTCATTTTCGATAACGGCCGCCTCTTCGGCATTCTGTGCGAGCCGATCGCAACCACGGCATCGCGCCGCTCGGTCATTTTCGTGAACCCGGGCGCAACACATCGAATTGGCGATGCACGCATTTCCGTGACGCTGGCGCGCAGGCTGGCGCGCGAAGGCACGACTTCACTTCGCTTCGACGTCGGTGCGCTCGGCGACAGCGCGACGCCCGTCGACGAACGTCCCGTCTCGATGCTGTTCATGCGCAGAAGCTGCGACGACGTGGCTGCCGCCGCCGCTTTTCTTGCCGCGCGAGGCCTGGACGACGTGTCGTGTTTCGGCGTCTGCTCGGGCGCCTATTTGTGCTTGCATGCGGCCACGGTCAGCCCTTATATCCGGTCGCTGACGCTTGTGAATACGCCGAAATTCAACTCGCCGGAAGATCCGTTCCCGCTGGTTGGAAACGAAAACCGGCCACGTACGGCGACCAGCACGTTCATCCGTTCGTTCGTGAACGCGCACAAATGGAAGCGTGTTTTGCGCGGCCAGCGAGACGTTGCGCCTATCGCCCGCGAACTCGTGCGGCGCATGGGCACGCGTTTCTCGGCAAGCGTGGCGTATCTCGCGGAGCGTACGGTCGGCGTGAATTCGGTCGGCTCGCGCGTGCGTGCAATGGTGCGTGGTCTGGGTGAGCGCGGCGTCAAGGTGCGGTTCATTTATGGAAACGCCGACGTCGGCCTCGAAGAGTTCGCCGTGTTTTTTGGCGCGGGCGGTCGCCGGATGCGCAATTGGCGCAATGTCGAAACGAAGCATTGCGAGACGCTCGATCACGCGTGTTTTTCTTATCCGGCGCGTGAGCAACTCATGGCGTCGTTCGCCGAATTCGTGCGCGACGAGCCGCCCCGGTCCGGCCGCGAACGCCGGCGTTCACGCATCCGCTCGTTCCTGCGATCGTTCAATGCACCCGTGGAACGCACCAAGGATCGGCACGCGGAAGTGCTCGAGCCGCGCCAGGCGCAGAGAATGTAACGAATTGCAATCCGGGGCGCGATGCGTTCGTATTCGCACAGACCCCGGGGCGTGAGGGTTTTACCCTAGCAGTCAATTGTCTGATGTTCCAGTTCTTCATGTGAGAGGGCCTGGAACGTTGATTCACGCACTACGCAGCGCGTTTCGCGCGCGCATCACCGCAAGCTTGCTCGCGGTCCCCGGGTTCATCCTGTGTGATTTCGTTGTAAATCGGTCCGTCGCTCAATGGAAAAAAATCTTCTCAAGAACATCGCGATCAACTTCGCCGGGCTCATCCTGCCCGTGTTCGTCTCGCTTGCGACGGTGCCGGCCTATATCCACGGCATGGGCATTGAACGGTATGGCGTGATCAACCTCGTGTGGGCGTTGATCGGCTACTTCAGTGTGCTCGACCTCGGCATTTCGATGGCGACCGAAAATCACATTGCCAAGGCGCGCGACGCAAACGATGGCAGCATCCAGCGGATTTTCTGGAGCGCGTTCTTCCTGAATCTGGCAACGGGTTTCGCGGGCGCGGTGTTGATCTGGTTCGGCGCTTACCTCTATGTGGTGCATATCGCGACCATCGCGCCGGCTTTCCAGCGCGAAGTGTTGCAGGCGCTGCCCTGGATCGCGATTGCCGTGCCCATTGCCAATGTGTCGTGGGTATTCAGCGGCGCTATTGGCGGCATGGAGAAGTTCGCGCTTTACAACACCAATCAGACCATCGGCACGTTCCTGTTCCAGCTTCTGCCGCTGGCCGCCTTGTTCATGATCTCGCCTTCGCTGGCGGTCGTCGTGCCGGCCGCGGTGGTCGCGCGGTTTCTTGCAGCGCTGCTGCTCGGCTACGGCACATTCCGGGCGCTGGGCATTACCGGCATATCGAAACCCGAATGGCCGCTGATTCGCGAACTCTTCAACTATGGCCGATGGCTGCTGCTGTTTTCAGGCGCCAACATGATCGCAACCACGCTCGACCGTGTGGTGATCGGGTCGATGCTGGGCGCTAAATCGGTTGCGTATTACGCCACGCCGCAGAATCTCGTCACGCGCCTGAACCTGCTGCCGAGCGCCATGTTGCGCACGTTGTTTCCGCGCTTTTCCGCCTCGGGGAGCGAACACGCCGATGCACTTTCGCATCAGGCGCTGGCGTTTCTCAATTGCGCGTTCACGCCTTGCGTGGTCGTGGCGCTGTTTGCGCTGGCACCATTTTTGAATGTATGGCTCGGTCACGAAATGGCCGTGCAGTCGGCGCCTGTCGGACGGGTGCTTGTGATTGGCGTGTGGCTTGCAGGACAGTCGAGCATCATAAGCGTACTGATCCAGGCAAAGGCAAATCCGGCGCATGTGGCGCGGGTCGGCTGGATCGGCTTGCCGGTTTTCGCGCTGGTCCTGTGGCTGGGTATTCGCTGGTATGGCCTTTTGGGCGCAGGTGTCGCCGTAGTCGCGAAAACTTTCTTCGACTATGCAGCGTTCCTCTACTTTTCGAAACTCAAGCCGCAGCCCATCGTGCGCAACATGGCGGGGCATCTGTTGTTCCTCGTCGCTGCAACCCTGTGCGCGGATTACATGGATTCGCTGAGCAGCATGGCGGCTATCGGCGTGGCGCTGGTCGTGGGCAACCTCGGATGGTCGTACTGCGAGTCGAGCGAATTGCGCGAAGTGGTAGCGCGGTTGCGGCAACGCTTGCTGCCGAGCGCGGGGTGATCCGACCTGCGGCAACGTCATGGGGTCTTGCATCGAAAACATCGCAAGGCTGGTTGGTTAAACGCCGATGACGTAACAGCATGCGGGCGTTCGCGCGCGCACAGAACTAAAAAGATTTGCCTGTTTAAATGACGCATCAATCGATGCGTGTGTTCCGCGCGTCCGCACCTGTTCGACGCGTTCAGCCCCCAATCCGCTTCAACGCATCAGGAGTCACCGTGGACGTGTCCAGTCATCCCCTTGCGAGCGCTGCCCTGGAAAGTGCAGCCCGCGTGCGCGTGCAACCTGTCATTCTGGCAGGCGGTTCAGGTACACGTCTCTGGCCCTTGTCCAGACAGCAGTTTCCGAAGCAACTGATCGAGCTCATGGGTTCGGAGTCGCTTCTCGAAGCCACGCTTCGTCGTCTGGACGGTCTCGGTACTTCCGCGCGAGACGAACACGCCATTCAGTTCGATACCTCCGGCGAACTCATCGTCGTGTGCGGATCGGAACACAAATTGCTCACGGCACAACAGATCGAGCGTAATGGCCGCCACGCGCGCATCGTGCTCGAACCGTGTGCGCGTAACACGGCGCCCGCGCTCACGCTCGCTGCGTGGGCGGCTCTTGCCGCCGTTCCCGATGTCGATCCCGTCATTGTCGCCATGCCCGCCGATCACGCGGTCGCCGATCTCGACGCGTTCCAGCGCACCATCGCGACCGCGATCGAACATGCGGCAGGCGGCGCGCTCGTGACGCTTGGCATCGTGCCGGACAAGATCGAAACAGGGTACGGATATATCAAGGCGGGCGCCGCGATCCAGGGTTCCGGCAATAACCCAGTCGAAGCTTACGCGCTCGAACGTTTTGTCGAAAAGCCGCGGCGCGAGATTGCGGAGCAATACCTTGCATCGGGCGAATATCTCTGGAACAGCGGCATTTTCGTGTGCCGCGCGTCCGTGTGGCTTGCAGCGATCGAGCACTTTCAACCCGCGATCCACGCTGCTTGCATCGCGGCGTTCGAACGCGGGCTGCATCAGGATGGCTTCACGCAACTCGATGTTGCCGCGTTCGAAGCATGTCCTTCGGACTCCATCGATTTTGCCGTGATGGAACGCATTGCGCACGAGCCGGGATTCACGGGCGTGGTCGTTCCGCTTGCAGCCGGCTGGTCCGATGTCGGCGCCTGGGACGCAGTCTGGGACATGTCGGAAAAAGATGAAGACGGCAACGTTGCGCGCGGCCGCGTGATCTTCGAAGGGTCGGAAGACAGCTTCGCGCATTCCGACGGACGGCTCGTCGCATGCGTGGGCGTGAGCGGCGTGGTCGTGGTCGAAACGGCCGATGCGATTCTGGTGGCATCGAAGGATCGCGTGCAGGAAGTGAAAGCGATGGTTGGCCGGCTGAAAGCCGCGAAAGGCGCCGAGGCGCATGACCATCGCAAGGTGCAGCGTCCGTGGGGCTTCTACGATTCAATCGATCAGGGCGAGCGTTTCCAGGTGAAGCGGATTGTGGTGCAACCGGGTGAGCGGCTCTCGCTGCAGATGCATCATCACCGCGCGGAGCACTGGATCGTCGTATGCGGCACGGCACTTGTTACACGAGGCGAAGAGACGTTCCTCGTGACGGAAAACCAGTCGACTTACATTCCGCTTGGCACGACGCATCGGCTGGAAAATCCCGGCAAGACACCGCTGGAAATGATCGAAGTGCAATCGGGTACTTATTTGGGCGAAGACGACATCGTTCGTTTCGACGATCAGTACGGACGCGTCGCGGACAAGAAGAAACGCAAGACGGATGCATGACCCGGGCAGCAAATTGCAAAGAAGCACGAGCAAAGGCAACAGCGGAACACGAAGTACTTAATACAGCGGTTGCGAACGCAGCGCCGCGAACGCATCAGCAAAGGGATAACCCTTGAGAGGGACATTCCGACTGGCGTTCGCGGTATTGAACACGCAATTTATCGAGCACGTGCGGCTGGCCGGTCTACCGGTCATGACCCAAGCGTGCGGTTCCGGGAGCTTGGGGAAGCTTTCCGGATACGCAGGGACACAATGTGGGGCGCAAGGGGAGAGGGGTGATGGACGAAAATAAAGAGCGGTCGCTGGTGGCTAAGGTGATGGACGGGCTTGTCTCGGGCATTGTCGAACAGAAGTACGGCGCGATCCTGCCGCCGCAGGATGTTTTATCGAAGGAGTTCGACGTAAGTCGGACCGTGATGCGAGAGGCGCTCTCCATGCTCCTCGCGCGGCACATGCTGGACGTGCGCCCGAAGACAGGCACGCGGATCCGGCCGATGAGCGACTGGCGGCTGATCGACGAAGACGTGGTGAGCTGGCGCTTCAGGGCCACGCCCGACCAGGCGTTCTTGCGCGACGTGATCGAGTTCCGGATGCTGATCGAGCCGCGTGCGGCTGCGTTGGCTGCGGCTCGCGCGACGCCCGACGAGCTTGCCGGGATTCGCGAAGCGTTCGATGCGTTGTCGTCGCTCGAAACAGGCGAGCCGGAGTTCCAGGCCGCCGATGTCGCGCTTCACACGCGCATTGTCGCGGCGAGCGGCAACCAGTTCTTCCAGCAGATGACGGCTATCGTGCGTGGAGCGCTGGTGACCGTGTACCCGATCGTGCAAGGCATTGCGACCATGCGTGAAGCGACGCTCGGCGCGCAACGCGAAGTCGTGGAAGCCATCGGTGCACGCGATGCCGCCGCGGCCGAACGTGCGATGAGCCGTTTGATCGATGTCACGGCTGAAGAAGTCGGTCGTGCGTTTTCGCTCGAACGTCGCGAGGACAGCTCGTTCCCGCCAGTCGATGAATCGCAGTCAGCCGGCGCCTGATATTCAGTAAGCGCCTGGTTTGATCCCGGGATGGTTCCGGGAGATTCTGGTCACGTTCTTCGTGGCCGGGCGCTTCAGGCGCCACACGCGCGGTTCCTCACTGCGCAAACGTTGCACCTCCGGTTCTCCTCAGTTTCCACTTCAAAATCCCACTTCAGTTTCCCGCTTCCCGGCGATCACTCCCTTAGTGGACAATGTGCGTCATAAGCCATTGCCATCAAATCAGGGAGCGCAGCAGATGAACGAAGAGAGCACGATTCGCTGGGGTATCGTCGGTGCGGGGCGGATTGCGCACCGGTTCGCCGAAGGGCTGGCTTTCGTACCGGGAACGCAGCTCGCGGGCGTCTGGTCGCGCCGCCCGGAACCCACGCGCGCTTTCGCCGAAAAGTATCGGACACAGGCATTCGAAAGCTTCGACGCAATGCTCGGCAACATCGACGCGCTGTACATCGCGACCATGCAGAACAGCCATCCCGAATACGCGTTGCGTGCTTTCAAGGCGGGACGCGCGGTGCTTTGCGAGAAACCCGCGGCCGTTAACGCACGCGCGTTGCAGCAGATGATCGATACCGCGCGCTCCTCGAAACGCCTCTTCATGGAAGCCATGAAACCGCCGTTCTACCCGCTTTATACGCAGTTGCGCGAGCATCTGGCGGCGGATCCCATCGGCGAAATTGGACTTGTACGCGCCGGTTGTTCGATCGCGAATGTGCCGCCCGACCATCCTTCCTATTCCATGGAAATGGGCGGCGGCGCATTGCTCGATATCGGCATTTACGAAGCCTTCCTCGCAGTCGACTGGCTCGGCGAACCGCTCGAAGTGCAGACTTTCGGGCGGCTTGCACAAAGCGGCGTCGACAGTTTTGCAAGCCTGAATGTGCGGCACGAGCGCGGCGTCGCGCAGATATTTTGCGGCATGGATCTTCAGGGCAAGGGCGACGCATTGCTCGCTGCAACCGGCGGCACGGTCACCCTCCACGAGAACTGGTGGAACCCGGCGCGTGCGACCATCCGTTATGTCGATGGCCGTGTCGTCGAACTCGACGCACCCTTCGAAGGCGGCGGCCTGAACTACGAGACCGCGCACTTTTGCGAGCTGTTGCGCGCCGGGGAAATTGAAAGTCCCATCATGCGGCACGCAATCTCGATGCAAATGATCTCCATCACCGACGCCGCCCGCCGCGACCTCGGCGTTCGGTTCCCGTTCGAAACCGAATGACGGAGCATCGCGCCGCGCGATACCTTATTTAAGCTTCATTTCAGATTTTCGCGATACTCTGCGACGTCTTCACATGCCGGGCATTTTTACCATGCGATTTTTATCCCGATTCTGGCGCGACAATCGCAAACTGGTGGCGTTTCTGGTCCTGATGGCGCTGTTTCGAAGTGCGATTGCGGACTGGAACGTGGTGCCGAGCGGTTCCATGTTGCCGACCATTCGCGAGGGCGATCGCATTGTCGTGGACAAGATGGCGTACGACCTGCGCGTACCATTTACGCACATCGCAATCCTGCATCTGCATGATCCGCAGCGCGGCGATATTGTGACGGTGGATTCATCGGCAGCGAAAGAGTTGATCGTTAAGCGGTTGATCGGACTTCCCGGCGATGTAGTCGCAATGCGTGACAACGTGCTTTATATCGATGGCAAGCGCGCCGCGTATCAGCCTGTCGATATTGCCGGCGTGGCGGGTGATTCATCGTCGCCCGGCGAGTATCTGGATGAAAAGCTCGGACACGTTTCGCATGTCGTGCGGTTGTCGGTGCTGGCGCCGAGTCCACGGCGCTCGTTCGGGCCGGTGACCGTGCCGAAGGGAGAATATCTGATGCTCGGAGACAACCGGGACGACAGCGCGGATTCGCGCTATTTCGGTTTTTTCCCGCGCGATGAACTGATGGGAAGGGCGCGCAGGGTCGCGTATTCGCTGGACCCTGAACGGCATTACTTTCCGCGTCTTGGAAGATTCGGCGCGCGGCTCGACGGCTAGGCGCCAACGCTTTCAGTGCCTCGCCGGCAGTGCCAATCTCCGCTCGAGCCGCCGCTGCACGAATTCCAGCACGCTGCAAAGCACCCAATAAACCACGGCGGCAGCGAGATATAACGGCAGCGGCTGATACGTGGCGGCAATCACTTCCTGCGCGCTGCGGAGCAACTCGGTCACGGTGATCACGGACACCAGCGACGTGTCCTTGATCAGGCTGATCAGGCTGTTGGAAAGGCTTGGCACGGCAATGCGGAGCGCCTGCGGACCGATTACATATCGAAGCGTCTGCGTTCTCGAAAGCCCGAGGCTGTACGCCGCAAGCCATTGTCCGCTCTGGATGCCGAGAATCGCGCCGCGCATGCTTTCCGACAGATACGCAGCCGCATTCGCCGACAACGCGATCACCCCCGCAGGCGTCGGATCGAGCGAAATCCCGATGCTCGGCAGCCCGTAATAAATCACGAAGATCTGGACAAGCAGCGGCGTTCCCCGCATCACGCTCACGTAAGCGCGCCCGATACCCACCAGCGTCTTGCTGCGGCTGATTCCCATGACCGCGAGCACGACGGCCGCGATCAGGCCGAAGAACATGGAGTAGGCCGCGAACTTGATCGTCAGCACGGCGCCTTGCGCCAGGGCCGGTATCGATTGAACGAGCAGGGATGTCGTGGACATGAGGTTTGCTTTGGATTCTTGACGGTCGATGCAGGCTTCAAAAGCCAAGGGCGGCATCGCGAAGATGCCGCCCCTGGCCGAACGCGGAGCGTCCGGGTTTTACTTCACTGCCGGCTTTGTCACGTCGATACCGAACCACTTGTCGGAGATCTTCGTGAAGGTGCCATCGGCTTCGAGCTGTGTCATTGCGTCGTCGATCGCTTTCTGGAACTTCGGATTGCCCTTCTTGAACGGAATGCCCGACGGGTTGCCCGGGCCGACGTTCGCGCCAGTGCGCAGCGGCAACTGCGAGTTTTTCATCAGATACGCGAGCATCAAGCGGTCGTTCAGCGCGGCGTCCAGACGGTTCGATGCCAGGTCGCGCAAATATTCAGGCGCGCCCGGATACGTCTTTACGTCGATACCCTGAACCGCTTTTGCCATGTCCATGTAGTTCGTGCCCAGACCCACGCCGAGCTTCTTGCCCTTGAGGTCGTCGAGCGTCTTGAACTCACGCGTATCGTCCTTGCGCTGGATCAGCTGGGCGTTCGAATACGTGTACGCCGGCGAGAAATCGAGCGTCTGCTTGCGAGCGTCGGTGATGCCGACCTGGTTCACGATCACGTCGAACTTGCCTGCCTGCAGACCGGCAATAATGCCGCTCCATTCCGTCGTGACGAACTCGGGCTTGACGCCGAGCTTTGCGGCGACAGCCTTGGCGATATCTACATCGAAACCAACCAGCTCACCTTGCGGCGACTTCGAGTTGAACGGAGGAAAAGTGCCTTCCAGGCCAATGCGCAGCGTGCCGCGCTGCTTGACCGAATCGAGCAAGTCTTCCGCGTGGGCAACCGCCGATAGCGACGCGCCAATCAGTCCTGCCACGAGTACTTTCTTGAAGAGGTTCAGTTTCATGTCTTGTTTGCCTTGGGTCCAGGTTTAATCGATAGTCTGAAGTGCCGCGATGATAGCGAAATCGCCCTCGCTGCTTCAGATCGATTCCTCATGTGGTTATGAGAACGGGTAGTGACACGTCGCTCGCTAAACGGCGGCCGGCTGGCGCGAGAGCGCTTCAACGCATTCGGTCACGAGCGCCGGCCCGCGATAAATCAGGCCGGTGTAGATCTGCACGAGCGATGCCCCCGCCGCGAGCTTTTCGCGTGCATCTTCGCCGGACAGGATGCCGCCCACGCCGATGATCGGCACCGCGTCGCCCAATTCCGCGCGCAACTTGCGTATCACCGCGTTCGACGCCTCGAACACCGGCTTGCCGGACAGGCCGCCGGTTTCATCGCCGTGTTTCATGCCGGCCACAGCCGTGCGCGACAACGTGGTGTTGGTGGCGATCACGCCATCAATCCGATGGCGCAGCAAGGTCGCGGCGATCTCCTTGATCTGCTCGTCGTCGAGATCGGGCGCGATCTTGAGCGCAAGCGGCACGAGTTTGCCGTGCATGTCGGAGAGACGTTGCTGCTTGTCTTTCAGCGCGCCGAGCAGCGCGTCGAGCTCGCCCGCGCCCTGCAACTGGCGCAGGTTCTTCGTATTCGGCGACGAGATATTGATGGTGACGTAGCTCGCGAACGGATACACGCGCTCGAGGCAATACAAATAGTCTTCGGCAGCGCGTTCTATGGGGGTATCCGCATTCTTGCCGATGTTCAGCCCCAGGATTCCGCGATACCGCGCGGCCTGCACGTTCTGGACGAACTGATCGACGCCGCGATTATTGAAGCCGAGCCGGTTGATGAGCGCCTGCGCGTCAGGCAGCCGGAACATGCGCGGGCGCGGATTGCCGGGCTGCGCGCGCGGCGTGACCGTCCCCACCTCGATAAATCCAAACCCCAGCGACGCCAGCCCGTCGATGCAAGCGCCGTCCTTGTCCAGTCCCGCCGCCAGCCCGACCGGATTGCGAAAATTCAGGCCCATGACGGTGCGCGGAGAATCGGGCGCACGTTCGGCAAGCATGCCGGCAACGCCTGTGCGGCCGGCGGCGCCGAGCATGCGCAGCGTCAGATGGTGCGCATCTTCCGCATCCATGCGAAAAAGTTGCGCGCGGGCAAGCGGGTAGAGGGAACTGAACACGAGGAGAGGCCGGAACGGCGAAAATTGAGACGCGCCATTTTAACGGCTTTGGTGGCGGCGGCTGCAAAGCTGTGTCGAAACGTTCAATTTGACGGAAAAATGCGCTGGATTCGTTCTTGCAAAACCTTGGCTTCAGCGGCGCGGTTTGTCCGCGGCCATCTTGCCGGGCATCGGCGGCGTTCCGGCGGAGTGCATCGTGACGGGATCAAGCAAGTCCCAGCGGCCGTCGATCAAACCTTCGAGCGGCCGGAAATTCGCCTTGTACGCCATTTTTTCGCTTTCGCGAATCCAGTAGCCGAGATACACATAGGGCAGGTCGAGGCTGCGCGCCTGCTCGATTTGCCACAGGATGTTGTACGTGCCGAAGCTCGTGTGCGGCATGTCCGGCTCGAAGAACGTATACACCGACGACAAGCCATCGCCCAGAATGTCGATCATGCTGATCATGCGCAGCACGCCTTTCGCGGGGGGATCGGTGTTCGATTTGCCGTCACCGCTCTCCGTGCCCGAGTCTGCAGACGCTATCACCGGCTCGCGAAACTCCACCAGGCGCGAGTTGATCCGGCTTTGCAGCAGGAATTGCTCGTATTGATCGCGGCTGTCGCGATCCATGCCGCCGCCCGCGTGCCGCGCCGACTGGTAGCGCATGTAGAGCGCGTAATGTTCTTCGTCGTAGTGAAGCGGCGCCACGCTCGCCACCAGATCGCCGTGCTGTTTCCAGACGCGCCGCTGGGTGCGGTTGGGTTTGAATCCATCGATAGGCAGGCGCACCGGAACACACGCACGGCAGCCATCGCAATAAGGCCGGTAGGTGAATACGCCCGAGCGCCGGAAACCGGCCTTGACGAGTTCGGTATAGACGTCGGAATTGATCAGGTGACTGGGCGTTGCAACCTGCGAGCGCGCGATGCGCCCATCGAGATAGCTGCAGGGATACGGCGCCGTTGCATAGAATTGCAACGCCGAAAGCGGTGAAAGCGGCAGCTCATTGGGGTGAGTCACGTTGGCAGCTCTCGTTCTAAGCGTCTGTCTGTCCCGCTTGCAGGCCCGTTGTATCAAGGGTCGGACAAGCTGCGGTTCTCTCGCGGTGTTGCCGGGTAAAAATGCTTCTGACGCATCTTGACCGATGATCGTCCATCTCAGCTCTCCGCTCGCACGCCGGACAGCGCCACGAGCACGGACTTGTCGAACTGCCAGGGTATCGGCGGCTCGAACACGGCGTCGCGCAGATGTCTCAAAAAAGTCTTCCGCGTGATCTCACGGCCGCCCAGCGACGCCAGATGCGACGTATTCTGCTGGCAGTCTATCATCTCTATTTTATGGTGGCGCAAGTGTCCGACGAGCGCCGCGAGCGCGATTTTGGAGGCATCGGTGCGATGCGCGAACATGGATTCGCCGAAAAACATTCGCCCGAACGAAACGCCATAAAGGCCGCCGACACGCGTGCCCTCGAACCAGGTTTCAATACTGTGCGCGCGGCCTTCGCGATGCAACGACGAATACGCCTCCACGATATCCGCCGTGATCCACGTGCCGCGCTGGCCTTCGCGCGGCGTCTGGGCGCATGCGCGCATCACGCCGGCAAAATCGTGGTCGACGCGGATTTCCCACGCGGCATCCCGCAATACGCGCCGAAGCGTTTTGCGCAGCGAATCGGAGACTTTGAATTCTTTTGGAATCAGGACCATGCGCGGGTCCGGACTCCACCAGAGAACCGGCTGGCCATCGGAATACCAAGGGAAAATGCCGTGCTGATACGCATCCACCAGGCGTGTGCTTTGCAATTCGGCGCTGGCCGCGAGCAAACCGGGCGCGCCGCTCGCCTCGCCGAGCGCGCGCTCGACGGGAGGGAACGGATCGTCGGATGCGAGCCATGGAACCATGATGCGGGGCGGCGCTCAGCCTTCGCGCAGTGAGCGGAAGATGTCGCCGGTGTGCAGCGAATAAGTGCCGGCGGCGCGATCGGCAAAGAAAAAGCGCAGCGTCTGGCCGACGGTCGGGAACGCGATCTCGTCCCAGGGAATCTCGCTTTCATCGAAAAGCTTGACTTCGAGACTTTCCTCGCCTGCATCTATGTCGAGGTCGAGCAAACGCGCCAGATAAAACAGATGCACCTGATGCACGTGCGGCACGTTCAGCAGCGTGAACAGACTCTGGATCTCGACGCGCGCGCCGGCTTCCTCGAGCGTCTCGCGCGAGGCGCCTTCGCTGGTGGTCTCGTTCATCTCCATGAAACCTGCGGGCAGCGTCCAGTAGCCGTAGCGCGGTTCGATCGCGCGACGGCACAGCAAGACCTTGTCGTCCCAGACCGGCACGGTCCCGACTACGTTGCGCGGATTCTGATAATGCACCGTGCCGCAGTTGCCGCAAACGAAACGTTCGCGGTTGTCGCCGGGAGGGACGAGCAGGCTGACTTCGTGGCCGCAGACGGAGCAAAATTTCATAGGGGAAAAGTCTGAAAGTGTCGTGCGAGTGTATCACCGAGGCCGGGACGCGCGGATGCGGACAAAGACTCGAATCCGGCGCAGATGGCCGATGGGCCCGGATCGGACGAAAGTGGACGCGCGCTTCTTGCTAGCCTGCATCTAGCTACAATATCTCTTCCGGACGCGGCGCTTTTTTCTCGCCGCTCATTTTCACGGTCACTAACCTTATTCGCCGATGTCCACCACGCCCGCCGCTTCACGCCCGCCGATGTTGTCCACCGCCGACGCACTCGCCACCTTGCTCGCGGCCGCCCAACGAGTGGACGGCACGGAAAGCGTCGACGGATTTAACGCGCTCGGCCGCGTGCTCGCCGCCGACGTCGTGTCTCCGCTGGACGTGCCGCCCATGCGCACGAGTTCCATGGACGGTTACGCCGTGCGGGCGGCCGACCTGGTTCGAGCTTCGGAGGCGAGCGGCGTGACGCTGCCCGTTTCGCAGCGAATTCCCGCCGGCGCCGCGGCCGAACCGCTGGCCGCCGGAACGGCTGCGCGAATTTTCACGGGTGCGACGGTGCCGCCGGGCGCGGACGCCATCGTGATGCAGGAAATGGTTCGGGCAGACGATTCCGGCGCGACCTTCACGCAGGCGCCATCGGAAGGCGAGTGGATCACCCAGCAAGGTGCCGATATTCGTAGCGGTTCCGTGATCCTGGCCGCCGGGACGCGGCTGACGCCGCAGGCGTTGGGGCTGGCGGCATCGGTGGGATGCGCTGCGCTGGACGTTGTACGCCGGGTGCGCGTTGCCGTCTTTTTCACCGGCGACGAACTCACCACGCCGGGCGAGCCGCTGCGCCCGGGCGCAATCTACAACTCGAACCGATACACCTTGCGTGCGTTGCTCGCCGCAATCGGCTGCGAGGTGACGGACTTCGGCATCGTGCCGGACCGGCTGGACGCGACGCGCGAAACGCTGCGCCGCGCGGCGCGCGATCACGACCTGATCCTCACGTGCGGCGGGGTATCGGTGGGAGAGGAAGATCACGTGAAACCCGCCGTGGAAGCCGAAGGTCGCATCGCCATGTGGCAAATAGCGATGAAACCCGGCAAACCGCTCGCGTTCGGCGCGGTCCGGCGTGACACGTCCCAGCAAACCGATGAGGCGTTTTTTATCGGCTTGCCGGGAAATCCGGTATCGAGTTTCTGCACATTCCTGCTGTTCGTCCGGCCGTTTGTTCTGCGCCTTGCCGGCGTTGCGTCGACCGAACCGCGCGTGTATTCCATGCGGGCGGATTTCACGCAGAAAAAGGGCGATCGCCGCAACGAATTCCTGCGAGCGCGCGTGAATAACGCCGGTGGACTCGACGTGTTCGCAAATCAAAGCTCGGCCGTGCTGACATCGACGGTATGGGGCGATGGATTGATCGATAACCCTCCGGATCACGCCATTCAGGCCGGCGAAATCGTACGTTTTATTCCGTTTTCAGAACTGATGCGTTGAAGGTAATCATGAAAGTCGAGTTGCGTTTTTTTGCGAGCGTGCGCGAGGCGCTCGGAGTGGCGAATGAAAGCGTGGACGTGCCGGACGGCGTGGCCAACGTTGGCGATGTTCGCGCCTGGCTGCGCGCGCGTGGCGGCGTGTGGGCTGAAACGCTTGCCGAAGGACGGTCGTTGCGCATGGCGTGTAATCACGAGATGACAGACCCGTCGCGGCGCATTACGGACGGCTGCGAAGTCGCGTTCTTTCCTCCGGTCACGGGCGGCTGAGATGACCCGAATCCGCGTGCAGGAAGCTGATTTCGACATCAGCGCCGAAGTCGCCGCGCTACGTGCCGATAACCCCAAGGTCGGCGCGGTGGCATGTTTTATTGGCACGGTCCGGGATCTGAACGAAGGCCAGACCGTCCAGACGATGGAGCTGGAACATTACCCCGGCATGACCGAAAAGGCGCTGGAAGCGATAGCCGCGCAGGCGCGTGAGCGCTGGCCGGGTTCGGACGTGCTGATTGTGCATCGGGTGGGAAAATTGTTACCGCTCGATCAGATCGTGTTGGTGGCGACGACCGCCGTGCATCGCGCGGAAGCGTTTGAATCGTGCGCGTTCGTGATGGATTACCTTAAAACGCAGGCGCCGTTCTGGAAGAAAGAGAAGACAGAACGCGGCGAGAAATGGGTCGATGCCCGCGAGTCGGACGATGCCGCGCGCGCTCGATGGGGCATCGAGTCACATTAAATGTGGCGAAAAAGTCCGCTCTCTCAGGACTTGCTGCTATCCACGCCTGCCACATCCACCGGAAACGGCGTTGCGCCGCTCCTGTCGGGGAGATCGGCTGATGGCTCGCGCTCGCCTCTGCGCAGGCGCTTGAGCGAATCCAGCAGCGCGGCCTGCGCTTCGGGAATCCGATAATCCCAGCCAAACTTGCTCAACTGCAGGCTTTGCGCAATGCGCAGCGCCGGTTCCATGAACTGGACGGCAGCGGCCGGTTCGTAGCGGGATTCGACGGTATCGAGGAACAGCGTGAGCCAGCGCGCAAAATGCTGCGGCTCAATATCACCGAGCGGCCGATGCGCCTCCTGAACATTGCCCCGATAGTCCTTCGTCCCGAGCACGAGGCTCGACCAGAAAGTCGTCATCTTCGCGAAATGCGCGTCCCAGCGTCCTGTCAGCTCGCGTGAAAAGATCGGACCGAGCAGCGGATCTTCATCGACGCGTGCGTAGAACACCTCGACGAATTCGCGGATATTCTCTTCGTTCGGCTGCGAAATGCGGCTCGTCGGGTCGGATTGTGTCGTGGAATCGATCATGGATTGAATGCTTTTGCTGCAATGAATACGGCGGATTTTAAAGGCGTTTCCGAACCGGCCCTTTATCCGCGCGCCTGGCCTGATAACAAGACGATTTCGAAGAAAAGTGAATTAACTGAAAATATGTCGCAGAATAGCGGCCATGCCGTGAAATGCAATTTCACCTTTTTCTCGCCTGTGCGCGTCCCATGATAGTCGACGTCCAGGCCTGAAACCGCCGTTGTCAAGAGCGACGGGTTGCCGCGGCAACAGATGAAGCACACGTCGAGTCCGGACACACGCATGCCGGCTCCGGCACTTCAATCCGCCTTGCACCGCTGCGCCACGGGGGCGTCGCGCGTGCGTGCCCGACCAGAACTGGCGCGCGATCGACAAAACACCAGCGCTGCCAACGCGTCGTTTATCGCGCTGATGCGCCATCCAATGCAATCAAAGTGCGACTGAACAACGCGACCGAACACGCGGCCCTACGCGACTACCCTAATGCGACTAACCGATTACACCGATTATTCCCTGCGCGTCATGCTGTATCTCGCCGTTCGGCCTGAAGGACTGGCGACGATTCAGGAAATCTCGGAGGCCTACGGGATCTCCAAGAACCACTTGATGAAAGTGGTGCAACGCCTCGGCGAACTGGGCTGGGTGGAGACGCTTCGGGGCCGTAACGGCGGCCTGAGGCTCGACCCTCGAACGCCGCTTCTGACCATTGGCGAAGTGGTGCGCAAGACGGAGAACGACTTCTCCATCGTCGGTTGCTTCGCCGGGGACAACGAAGCGCATCGGCATTGTGTGATTCAGTCGCATTGCCAGCTGAAAGGCGTGTTTGCGGCCGCGCGCGATGCTTTTCTTGCCGAGCTCGATCGGCATACCATAGGCGATCTGGCGTCGCCGGCGGATGAACTGGCCGGTTTGCTCGGCATCGTGCGGTTCATGCCGTCCATAAAAACGGACGCAAGCGGATCTGGCCAGAACGCAGGTCGAAGTCAGGTTTGATCCAATTCCGGCGCGCGCCGATGCGCCGTTAATCCGTCCTCCCGAGCTTCAATTCCGCCAAACGCCGTCACGTGCCCGATTTGACGATTTATCCAGAAAATTGTCGTTTTCGGGCACCGAAGCGCTTGAAAGTGCCGGATCGCGCCTCATTTTGAATGCATCCCGATTTGGAGGTCGCACTATGAGAATCGACAAGCTCACTACGAAGTTTCAGGAAGCACTAGCCGACGCGCAAAGTCTCGCCGTCGGCAATGACAATCAATACATCGAACCGGTTCATCTGCTTGCTGCGCTGATTGCACAACAGGACGGTTCCGCGCGCTCGCTGCTCTCGCAGGCCGGCGTGCAGGTTCAGGCGCTCGAAACCGCGTTGAAAGACGCGATGGCCCGTTTGCCGCAAGTGCAGGGCACGGACGGCAACGTCCAGGTCAGCCGCGAGCTCGCCGGACTGTTGAACAGCGCGGACAAGGAAGCGCAAAAGCTCAACGACACGTTCATCGCGAGCGAAATGTTCCTGCTCGCAGTCGCCGACGATAAAGGCGATGCCGGCCGTCTCGCCAAGCAGCACGGCCTGACGCGCAAGGCGCTCGAAGCCGCGATCAACACCGTGCGCGGCGGTGGCCAGGTTCATAGCCAGGACGCCGAAAGCCAGCGTGGCGCGCTGAAGAAATACACCGTCGACCTGACCGAGCGCGCTCGCGCCGGGAAGCTCGATCCGGTGATTGGACGCGACGACGAAATCCGCCGTTCCATCCAGATCCTGCAACGCCGGACGAAAAACAATCCGGTATTGATCGGCGAACCAGGCGTGGGCAAGACCGCCATCGTGGAAGGTCTTGCGCAGCGGATCGTGAACGGCGAAGTGCCGGAATCGCTCAAGAGCAAGCGCGTGCTTTCGCTCGATATGGCCGCGTTGCTGGCCGGCGCGAAGTATCGCGGGGAATTCGAGGAGCGGCTCAAGGCCGTGCTCAGCGACATCGCGAAGGACGAAGGGCAGACCATCGTTTTCATCGATGAAATCCATACGATGGTCGGCGCCGGCAAGGCCGAAGGCGCCATGGACGCGGGCAACATGCTGAAGCCGGCGCTCTCGCGCGGCGAGCTGCATTGCATCGGTGCGACCACGCTGGACGAATACCGCAAGTACATCGAGAAGGACGCCGCGCTCGAACGCCGTTTCCAAAAGGTGCTCGTGGATGAACCGTCGGTGGAAGCGACCATCGCGATTCTGCGCGGCTTGCAGGAAAAGTACGAGCTGCATCACGGCGTCGAGATCACCGATCCGGCGATCGTCGCGGCGGCGGAATTGTCGCATCGCTATATCACGGACCGCTTCCTGCCGGACAAGGCCATCGATCTGATCGATGAAGCCGCGTCGCGCATCAAGATGGAAATCGATTCGAAGCCCGAAGAAATGGACCGGCTCGATCGTCGTTTGATCCAGTTGAAGATCGAGCGTGAAGCGGTCAAGAAGGAGAAGGACGAAGCATCGCAAAAGCGCCTGCAATTGATCGAGGAAGAAATCGAGCGGCTCGATCGCGAATATTCCGATCTCGAGGAAATCTGGATGGCGGAAAAAGCTGCTGTTCAGGGCAGCGCGACGCTCAAGGAAGAGATCGAGAAGGTGCGCGCGGATATCGTGCGGTTGCAACGCGAAGGCAAGCTCGAAAAAGTGGCCGAGTTGCAGTACGGCAAGTTGCCCGGGCTCGAGGCGCAGTTGAAGCAGGTGACGCAAGCCGAAACCGCCGAGCAGACCAATCCGACGCGGCCGCGTTTGCTGCGCACGCAAGTGGGCGCCGAGGAGATTGCGGAAGTCGTGTCGCGCTCGACCGGCATTCCGGTATCGCGCATGATGCAGGGCGAGCGCGACAAGCTTTTGCAGATCGAGTCCAAGTTGCATGAACGCGTGATTGGGCAGGATGAAGCAATTGGCGCTGTCTCCGATGCAATCCGCCGTTCGCGCGCTGGCCTGTCCGATCCGAATCGTCCGTATGGTTCATTCCTGTTCCTCGGGCCAACGGGCGTGGGCAAGACCGAGTTGTGCAAGGCGCTCGCCGCGTTCCTGTTCGATTCGGAGGACCATCTGATCCGTATCGACATGAGCGAGTTCATGGAGAAGCACAGCGTCGCGCGTTTGATCGGCGCGCCGCCGGGATACGTGGGTTATGAAGAGGGCGGTTATCTGACCGAGCTCGTGCGTCGGAAGCCGTACAGCGTGATCCTGCTCGATGAAATCGAAAAAGCGCATCCGGACGTGTTCAACGTATTACTGCAAGTGCTCGACGACGGCCGCATGACCGACGGACAAGGGCGCACCGTGGACTTCAAGAATACGGTGATCGTGATGACATCGAATCTTGGCTCGCATGTGATTCAATCGATGGTCGGCGAGCCGCACGAAGCCGTGAAGGACGCTGTCTGGGAAGAGGTCAAGCTGCACTTCCGGCCGGAGTTCTTGAATCGTATCGATGACGTTGTGGTGTTCCATTCGCTCGACCGCAGCAACATTCAGTCGATCGCGAAGATCCAGTTGCAGCGCTTGCATGAACGGCTCGCGAAGCTGGAGATGCAGCTGGATGTATCGGACGCGGCGCTCGAGTTGATCGGCAAGGTGGGTTACGACCCGGTGTTCGGCGCGCGGCCGTTGAAGCGCGCGATCCAGCAGCAGATCGAGAACCCGGTCGCGAAGCTGATACTCGCCGGCAAGTTCGGCCCGAAGGATGTGATTCCTGTCGATGTCCGCGACGGCGAGCTGGTGTTCGATCGCGTCGTGCATTAAGACGCTTTTTGGTGGTTTGCTTGGAAACGCCCGATGAGGTTCGTCGGGCGTTTTTTTTCGCTTGTTGTGTTCCGGGAAGGTTTGGGTTTACACCGTTAAAAATCCTCAAGCATCGTGATAATCTGCGTTCAAGTTATCTGACGTCGTATGTAATATTTTAATTGGTAGCGGTGATGTTCGGTTAGGTAACGCTGAGTAGTCATACGATGTCCGTTCAAATCCGAGCCTTAAGAATATGCCCATGACAAAACTCAAAATTTTTCTGGCCGCAACCATTGCGTGCGCCGCGTCGCTGAACGCTTACGCGAAAGCCACCGATCAGGCATCCCTGGACTCGGCCGTTCAGCGCTTGCACGCCGCAATGATCGCGGCGAACGGCGCCGAACTCAAAGCGCTGACCACACCAACGCTGAGCTACGGTCATTCGAACGCGTCGGTGCAGAACCAGCAGGTTTATATCGATACGATCGTGAGCGGGAAGACGCACTACAAGCGCATCGACCTGAGCGCGCCGAGCGTGACCCTCGCAGGCGATAACGCCATCGTCCGCGATCATTTTTCGACGACAGTGGAAAGCGACGGCAAGCAGACCGACGTTGAACTCGATCAGCTGATGGTCTGGAAGAAGGTCGGCAACGGCTGGAAATTGCTGGCGCGACAAGGTTTCAAGCACTAAGAAAAAGGGGCATCGGATCAAACCGATGCCCCTTTTTATCTTCCAAGCAAAAACTCAGAAACGAAGCACGATCAAGCCTTCGGTTCTTCACCCTTGCCGAACAAGCCGCCCAGGCCGCCGAGCGAACCCAGCACGCTGCTCAGATCGAGCTTGCCGTCGGCCGGCACTTCGCCGTTCGGCGTTGCCTTATCGACCAGATGCGGCAGAACAGCTGCCAGCATGCCGCTCAACTGATCGCCCGATACACCGGCTTTCTGCGCGAGGTCGCTGACCGCGCCCGAGCCAAGTACGTTCGTGAGGGTGTCGGAACTGATCGGCTTGTTTTCGCCATGACCAATCCACGACGACACGACATCACCAGCGCCATTTTCATGGAAGCGCTGGATCAAGCCGGTGAGGCCGCCCGGCTGGTTGTTGATGAATTCCATTGCGACGGCGACCAGACCGGCCGGCGCTGCGCCGCCACCTTCCGGTGACGATTTGCCGAAGGACGAGGCGAGGGTATCGAGTAGGCTCATGGCTGTCTCTCTCAAAAGCGATGCGGTTGGTTATCGCCCGGTTGTATTGCAGTAACCGGGCTAACAAGGTGCCGTCCATCAGGACGGCGAGTGTTCTGCTACAAAGCGACTTGAGTACGCTTGAGCGCGAGCGTCGTGCGTGTGGCCATTGCACGAATGCGTCGCTGCGCTCAGGTCGCTGCCGCGTCGCTCGCGGCTTTCTTCTTCTTTGACTTCTTCGATGCCTTGGCGCCACTCGCGCCAGAAGCTGCATCGGCAGTGGCTGTGGCCGGGCTGCTTGCTGAATCAGCGGCTTTCGCTTTCTTCGATTTTTTGGCTTTCGGAGCCGATGCCGCATCCGGCGTGACCGCGGGCGTCGTGGCCGTGGTCGCTGCAGGAGAGGTCGCGGCCGTTGCTGCGGTCGAGGATTTCACCGTCGATTTGCCCGGCGCCGCGCTCGTGCTCGTTGCAGGCGTCTTGGAAGGCTTCGCGCCTGTCGGCGGCGCGGAAGAGCCGCCGATTGTCAGCCCCGCTTCCTCCAGATGCCCGACGGATTTTGTTCCAAGTCCTTTCACGCGATTGGCGAGATCGTCTGCGTCCTTGAACGGGCCGTTTGCAGTCCGTTCGTCGATGATCGCTTTCGACTTCACGGGACCCAGCCCCTTGATGGCTTCAAGCGAGGCCTGATCCGCTGTGTTCACATCGGTGGCGGCGAACGCAGCGCCGATCGACAACGAAAAGGCCAGAAACAACATCAACAGCTTTTTAAGCATGACAAGTGCTCCAGGTTAAAAGCAAAAGGAGAAATGAGTGTCGCGGTGCCGCCCCGACTTTACTGGAAGCCTGGCCAGAAAGTCCAACTAGCATAGGACAAAACGATCGTCAGGATAATGGCGGCGACTGTGAATCCGTTCGAGCGGCATTAATTTTGACAACATCGGCGGATATTATTTTGCTGCCTGATCGCTTGTCACAGGACGTTTCGCTTGCCCTTTAGCGATTATCACCAGACGCCTGGCGGATGCGGACGGTCCTGCCGAGATTTAAAACTTTTTGAATGTCTTCGCTATTAAGCTGTCTTTTGTCTTAAGCCGAGCGTGATCAAAATTCGATCCAGTCAGCCCTTGGTCTTGATTTTTGCATAGGCGCCGCGCACTTCGAATTTCACCGAATCGACGACTGCGCCGTGTGTATCGATGAGTTCCAGCGTGTGATGGCCCGGCCAAGGCAACCATGCCATACGTTCCGCATGTTCCGCGTGTCCTGCGCGTCCCGCCGGCTTGCCGTCCAGGCGCCACGTACTGCCCGAAGGTGCGCCTGGTCCGCTTTCGAACCAGACGCGCTGGCGCGCTGCGGGAATATCAGGATCGAGCGCGAAGATCGTGCCATCGGTCGGCGTCACAATCCGGGCCGCGCCCTTGAGAACCGACCCATCGGCATTCGCCGATAACGCGATCCGCGACATTTCCGTGCCGCTCAAAAACCAGTCGTCGCGCGCTGGCTCAATGTCGTTCTGATACGTGATCTTCGTGCGCACCACGCCTTCGGGCGCGACGGGCGCGCGGCTCGGCGTCTGCCGGTGCAGGTAGTTCACGAGCGCCGCCCACACGGGCGCGGCGCCTGTCACGCCGGACACGTCCCACATGGGCGCGCCATCGGCGTTGCCGACCCAGACGCCCACCGTGTATCGCGACGTATAACCGACCGCCCAGTTGTCACGCATGTCCTTGCTCGTGCCGGTCTTGACCGCGCTGAAAAAGCGCGTAGCGAGCACGCTGTCGAAGCCGAACGTGCGCGTGCGGGCGTTGTTGTCCGCGAGGACATTTGTGACTATGAAGCTTGCCTGCGGGCTGAAAATGCGTTTCGGATTTGCGGCTGGCGGATGCGTTGCAATGTCGAACATTTGCCCCGCGACGCCGCCATTCGCGAGCGTGCGATATGCGTTCGTAAGCGATGCAAGCGTCACGTCGGCGCTACCGAGCGCCAGGCTGAAGCCGTAATAGTCGCCGGCTTGCGTGAGCGGCAAGCCGAGCGACACGAGCGTTTTCGCGAACCGGTGCGGCGTGACCATCACGAGCGTGCGCACCGCCGGCACGTTCAGCGACGACCCCAACGCCGTGCGCATGCTCACCCAGCCCTTGAAATCGTGATCGTAGTTTTGCGGGATATACAAACCGCCGCCCGTGGCGAGATCAAGCGGGGCGTCATCGAGAAGACTTGCGGGCGTGAGACGTTTTTCATCGATGGCCTGAGCGTATAAAAACGGCTTCAGCGTCGAGCCGGCCTGACGCAGCGCGACGACCGCATCGACTTCCGGCGCATTCGACAACCCGCCCGCCGAGCCGACCCACGCGAGGATCTCGCCGCTGCGGTTATCGATCACGATAGCCGCGCCGTCATGCACATTGCGTTGATGCGCGCGCGCGTTGAGTTCGAGCAAGGTACGCGCGAGCGAGTCACGGGCGAAGCGTTGCAGGCGTGTATCGAGCGTGGACTTGATGCGTGCGCCCGCTTCCGGATGAACCTCGTTCGCAATACGGCGCGCGAAATGCGGCGCGAGGGAATCGGCATTCGCAGAACGCTGATCAACCGATGCCGTGCGTGTCAGCGTCAACTGCACATAGCTGTCGAGATTCACGCATGGGTCCGCGGCCGATGTCTTCGCCCGGTTCATGTCGCGCAAGATTCCGCACGCGCGCGATGACGCCTTCGCGTAGTTCGCATTCGGCGCGCGCACGAGCGCGGCGGTCACGGCGGCTTCGCGCTCGTTCAAGCCGGACGGCGCCTTGCCGAACAAGGTTTGCGATAACGCCGATAACCCCACGATCTCGCCGCGAAACGGCACGAGGTTCAGATACGCCTCGAGAATCTGATCCTTGCGCCACGCGTGATCGAGCCACAATGCGCCGACCGTTTGCGTCGCTTTTTCGGTCACCGATCTTCGGCCCGGGCGTCGATCTTCATCGATCAAACCGGTCAGTTGCATGGTCACCGTCGACGCGCCGCGCGTACGCGTGTTCCACAAGTTCGCCCACGCCGCGGCCGCGGCTCCGCGCCAGTCCACGCCGCTGTGTTCGTAGAAGCGCTTGTCCTCCGAGACGACGATCGCTTCGCGCAACGCGGGCGAGACATCCTGCAGCGCAATCCAGTCGCCACGACGTTCGGTTGTATCGATACGCGTGCGTTGCAGCGGCTCGCCATCGCGGCCGAGCAAAACCCAGTCGGAACTCCGCCAGCCTGCGCGCACTTCGTCGAAGCTCGGCAGCGCCATGGCCGAGCTTGCAAACATGCATCCGAGAAGGGCGAGGGCGGCGCGTTTCATCGCTTTATTTTGTAGCAGCTGGTAGAGCGGCGAGTGGCGCGACAACCACGGTCGCGTTGGGAATCACGCCGAACACGGACGGCGCATACAGCGCTTCGACCCGCGTCGGTGGCAGCCCGAACGTGCCTGCGTTGTTCAACCGGACCGTGTATTCGACCTGAAGCTTTCCCTTCGGCAGATAGTCGTAATACGCACGATATCCATCGAAACCTCGTTCCACGAAAGCCGGCCATGCGCCTTGCGGACTCTTTTCACCTTCGGTCGCTGCTTCCGAATCGCGGCCGAGGCCCGAGCCGAGGATCGTTGCTCCTGCCGGAACGGGATCGTTCACGACGACCCACGTCATGTCGCTTTGTGCATCGATATCAAGATGAACGCGCACTATGTCGCCACGCGAAAGCGTGCCCTTCACGGCCGGGTTGATGGGCGTAACGGTCTTCGTGATCCGATATCCCGCGGCGAACGGCGCTTTCAACGCAACGGCCGCGAGACTTTCGATAGTCGCCCATGGCTTGCCGGTGCCATCTTGCGTAAGGTTCAGCGCGCCTGTGGTCCACGGCAAAGTGACGCTACGCGGATTTGCTGGAGAAGCCGGCGTGCTCCACGCAATCGCCTTCTCGACTCCGCCCAGCGCAATCTGCGTTTGCCCCGTCACTGGCGTGCTTTCGAACACACGCGAGAACCGCTCGACGGCCAGCTTGCCCCACAGGTTCGATGTCGTGGTTTGCCACGCGCCGTTCTTCTGCAACGCGAGCAATCCGCCGATCAACCTCGGCATATCATCTTTCCATGTCGGGTCATCGGCGAAAAGCAGCGCCATGCGCGCCGCGTTCGTCTCCGGCCCGGTCATGAGCCAATAGAGGTCGTCATCGGCCGCGGTCGAGAACACGAGGCGCGTGCCCGAGTACGTCATCCGGGCGCGCAGGATCTGGTTGATCTGCGCACGTTGCTCGTCGCGTTGCGCGATGCCGTTCACACGCGAAAGGATCGCGTAGTAGTCGAGCAGCGCGGACGTCGGCCACTGATTCGGCGCGATGGTGATCGAGCCGAGCATGCGCGGCTCGGCGAGACCATAACGCGACAACGCTTCGATCGCCGAGAGCTTCACGAAGTCCAGATCCTGACGTGGCGACCAGAACGTGCGCTGGATTTTCCCTTCGACGAAATTCGTCAACGCGCCCGCGAGCTTGTCGCGAAGGTCGTCGGGCAGCGCGTACCGGCGATCGGCTTTCGATGCTTCGTCGCTGACCGCAAGCAAATACGCGCTCAACGCCGGGCTGCCGTAAGGGCGCGAATCGTCCGATGGCGGGAAGTAGTTCGCAAGACCATCGCTGTCAAGGTACGACGGCATGCGCGCGATCACCGTCTGCCATTGCGTGAGGTCGTTCAATCCCAGCGAACGCGATGTCTGCTGCTCAAGGCAAGTGTACGGATAACGTTCGAACCAGCGGCGCACGCCCGGCATTCCATCGGCGAGTTTCGGCTGCAACGTCACCGCTATGCCGCCGCGAATCTGTCCATTCGCTGAAGCCACCGCTGTCTCCGGCGGCGCGACGGGCAGGCTGAACGTGCCATCGACTTGCGTCATGGTGGCTTGCTGGACCGTGACGGGAATGGCCGGCACGACGCGTTGCACGAGTTTGATGGCATCGGCCGCTTTGGGACCGCCTTGCTCGGCTGCGTTCACTTGCCAGTTCAACGCGCCCGTCGCCGCGAGCCCGATGGCGTCCGGCGTGTTGATCTCCCACGAGATTTCCTTCGATGAATCCGGCGCGAGTTCAACGGTTTGCGCCTTCAGATCGAGCGATGGAACGTTCGGCGTGACCACGACCTGCATGGTGCGCGCCGTCGTATTGCGCAGAGTGAAGAGCGCGCGGAACTGGTCGCCCACACGCACGAGCTGCGGCAAGCCCGATATCAGTTGCAGGTCCTGCGTACTGCGTATCGACGTGCTTCCCGTTCCGAATTGCCCCGCGCCGACAGCCGCGATCGCAACAATGCGGAAGCTCGTCAATGCGTCGTTCAAGGGTACGTCTACGGACGCTTCGCCGTTTGCATCGAGCGTCACGCGCGGGTTCCAGAGCAGGAGGGTATCGAAGAGTTCGCGCGTCGCGCTGTGTCCGCCGCCACCGCCCGCGGGCACCGCTTTGCGCCCGAAGTGACGCCGCCCGATGATCTCCATCTGCGCCGTCGATGTCTCCACGCCATAGGCACGCCGTTGCAGCATGGCGTCGAGCACATTCCAGCTTTGATTCGGCATGAGTTCGAGCAGGGCTTCATCGACGGCGGCAAGCGCGATCTGCGTGCCCGCCGGTGCCGGTTTGCCGCCCGGCAACGTCACGCGAACCTTCACGTGCGCCTTGCAACGCACCGCGTACGACTTCGCGTCGGTCGTCACGGTCACGCCGAGCCTGTGCACCGCCGTACCGACCTTGATCTCGCCCAATCCATACCGGAACGCGGGTTTCGACAAATCGACGAGCGGCGTAGGCGCTTCATATTGCCGCCCTTCGTACCAGAACGCATGCGCCCAATCGAGCGGCGCTTTCCAGCCCCACGTGAAGAACGAATACCACGGCACTTCGTGAATCCGGCCGCGAATGGCGAGCACGGACACATACACGTTCGGCCCCCACGTTTCCTGGACTTTCAGTTCGATGGTCGGATTCTTGCCATCCAGTTCCACCACCTTCGTTTCCACGATCCCCTCGCGTTCCACGGCAACCAGCGCGGTCGCGAAACGGAACGGCATGCGCACCTGGAAGCGCGCGGTCTCGCCAGGTTCGTAGCTCGTTTTCTCGGGCAAGACATCGATACGGTCCGTGTTTTCGCCGCCGAACCAAAGCTGGTCTTCGCGCGTGACCCAGACCGATGTCGTCGCGTTCGCAACGCGTCCTTCGCCGTCTTTCGCGATCGCAATCAGGTCGACGTTGCCGGCTTCCTTGAGTTTTGCATCGCAGGAAAGCAGGCCGTGGTCGTCGCTCTTGCCGCTGCAGAGCGTGCCGAGGTCGCGGGTTTCGGTGTGGTTGTCGTAGGCGTAGAAACCGCCGACCATGCGCTTGCGTGAACTCGTCATGGTGCGCGCGACGCCGCGAATCTCCAGCGCGACGCCGGCGCGCGGCTTGCCCTGCAAATCGACGGCGAGCGCTTGAACCGGCACCGCGTTCCCAACCGATACCCAGTCGCCCGCCTTGATGCCAGCGGCGACCTCGGCGGGCCAAAGCATGGCGTCGCCGCGCAGCGTCTGGATCTCGCCGTTCGGGTCCGCGAAGGTCGCTTCCAGCGCGAGGCGTTTCGGCGCTTCGACTGCTGGCAGCGATTTCAGCGTCAACGTGCCCGTGCCGTTGCGATCGAGCGTGAGCGCGGTTTTATCGGCGACGAGTTTTGCCGTCGATGTATCTTCCTGCGCGGCGGAATTGTCGTCGTCGGCTTGCGTGGAGGGCGCGCTCGAACCGTCGTCGGCAGGCTTTTTGTACGGCGCGAAGCTGAACGATTCGAATTGCGATGCAAACGCCGGCGATGCGTCTTTCAGCAACGCCGACACTTGCACGGGAAGATTCGATGCCGGTCCGCCCGATACATATTCAATCTGGACCGCGAGCGGCGCTTCTTTTGCCGCGACGAGCGCGCCGGTTTTCTGGTCGCGTATGCCGATGGATCCCTTGAACACCGGAAGCCGGAACTCCTCGACGCGGAAGCTGCCTGTATCGATGCTCATCCGGCCGGAACCCGAATTGTCGTCATCGTCGCTGTCCGCATCGACCTTGCCGTCGTCCAGCGTCACGCTGTATTCCCCGAGCTTCGCCGCGGCGGGAATCGGGAACGTGGAATCCGCGCTGTGATCGGCGGCCCATTTGAGCGGCAGGCGATACGTCTGGCCGCTGCCCAGATGCCGGATCGTCACGCGCGAGGGCATATGCGCCGGGAACGCGAAACCGCTGAGCGTTTCCTCGCGCATCAAGTGTTTCATCGACACCGTTTCGCCCGCGCGCAAGAGCGTCCGGTCGAACACGGTCGTGGCGCGCGTGGTCTGGTCGCGGCTCATGTCGGTCGGGACGTTGAAACGCCAGCTTTCGATACCGCGATTCCAGTCCGAGCGCACGAACGCCATGTCGGGACCGGTCTTCGGATCGTCCACACGTGCCGATACAAAAAATCCCGACCAGTCGAAGCCGTCCGAACCGCATTCGTTCGCGGCTGCAAGCGGTTTATCGATCTTCGCAATGCCTTTCGCGTCCGTCTTCGCAACGGCCAGTTCATCGCCATTGCAATCGGTGACGCGCACTTGTGCGTTGGGCACGGGTTTGCCGCTGTCGAGCGCGGTCACCCAGACGATGCTGTTTTCGCGCCCCTGCTTGAAATGCACGCCGAGATTCGTGACCAACACGGAAGTGCGCACGTACATGGCTTGGGGCTTGCCGAGCAACGACGCACCGAGCGCCGGCGACGCCAGTTCGACCACGTAGAAGCCCGGTTTCGTGAGCGGAATGCCGACAACCTCAAAAGGCCGCAAGGATTTCGGATCGGCCTGCGGCACGCTCAATGTCTCGACGCCCGGCTGCTTTGCGAGCAACGACAACGATCGGATATCGATCTCGGGATTTTTTGGCGTGCTTCCGAATGCGTAGACAGGCTTGATGCCGTTGTGAAGGAGTTCCGGCATCGTCTTCTGGATCTGCGAGACGGACATGGAAAAGCCGTCGAACTGATCGACGGTCTTCATCCATCGGCGGATATCCGTATCCGCGTCCACGCGCAATTTCGTCACGCTCGACGCGCCCGCGTTCAACCCGCTGACCTTCAGGTCGGCCTCGACGTGGCGCAGCGTGACCGGCAACATCGCGGGCATGTTCGGCTCGGCGAAGCGCTCGATGATCCCGAACGTCGACGATGAAAACTTGGCGAGCGGCGGCATTGGCGCGGTCGCGGTTTTCAGCGGGAACAGATCGGCGTTGGACAACGCGCGGCCGCTGGCGTCCTTCAATCCGCCAGGCAATTCGATCGTTAAATCCGCGTGTTCCGGCAACGGCGCGGCGAACTCGACGGTGCTGATCTCGCTGTCCTTTTCGTCGGGATCGAATTTCGGCGATGTTTTGCCGCCCGGGCCGTGCAGCGCGATCTTCGCGGCGTCGGTGCGAAGGACGGGCGAGCTGAAGCGAATCCGTAACGGCCGCAGCGGCGTGCAAGGCGCTTTTGCGTTTTCACGTTCGCACGAAAAACTCGCGGTAAAGGGTTCGCGGACATCGAAGTCGAAACGCTTTTCAACGTCGTTCGCGATACCGCTCGGGCCGGTCACGCCACGGCCATAGACGAGCTGCATCTTCGTGGCCGATGGCAACGTCTGCTGGCACGCGAGCGTGAGAATGCGGGCGCTGTCTTTTTCGAGGTGGAAGCGTTTGAGAAGTGCCGTGCGCGAAGTGGCGTCGACGGTTTTGACCGGAATGCGGTTGCCCAATCCGTTCGATTCGCACCAGATGTTTTGCAGCGCGGACGCTTCGGTTGCGGGGCCGTTGAGCTTCAATACGAAAAACTGATTCTCTTCGATCTCGCCATAATCGGGCATCACGCTCAATACAAACGGGCCGCCTGTTTCGAAACGATATTCACGCGGACCGCTCAACGCGTTTCCGGCGCTGGATTTGAGGCCGTCATTGAGCGCCACCGAGCAACGCATGCCGGGCGTCAGATCCTGATTGAAATCGTAGGCCCAGGTTTTATCGTCGATCCAGTGTGCCGAGCCTGCCGCCGCGCCGCCGCTGCAATGCACTTGAGCCGGCGCTTTCGCGGCAGGATCGCCGAACGCGATCATCGCTTCATCGAACTTGACGACGACTTGCCGGACTTGCGTGACCTTGCCCTGCGGCGACACGCTGACGGTGCGGGCGGCATCGGCGCGATGCGTGGCGCCCAGAAATCCGATTGCCAGCAACAAGACGGCAGCGGCCGATGCCAGCGTCCAGGTTTGTTTTTTTATGACGCCGATCATCGAATGCGCTCCGTGATGTCCAAAACCGCTGGCGATTTTACCGGAGCGTTACGTCAACCTAACTGATTGTTTCCATCGCGCGACACGGTTTTGACGATTGTTTGCATCGGATGCGCGTTGTTGCGATGGTCGCGAGTCGATGCTATGCCGCGATATGGCGGCGGCTCACGCGGCGCCAATATAGAAACAGCCCGATGCCCGCAACGCCCAGGCTCAGCGAATTCGCGACCCAGAAACCGCGTGCGCCTTGCAGCCATTGCGGCGCGAATCCGCCGACATCGAAGCCGAGCGCATAACCGCCGCCGAGCCCGATTCCCCACAGCGCGACGGCGTAGATAACGGTTGGCACGACCGCGACCTTGTAGGCGCGCAGCACGAAGGCCGTGGTGATCTGAAGGGCATCGAAGAGGTGATAGAACACCACGATTGCCAGTAGCGGCATGGCCGCGGCAATGACCTGCGCGTCCGGCGTATAAGCCATCAGCACGTAGGGCCGCAGCGCGAACAACACCACGCCGTACACGCACGCGATCCCGCACGAAAGCGCGATGCCGTGGCGCGCGAGGGAACGGGCGGCATCGAAACGTTGCGCGCCGATTGCCTGCGAAACGAGCGTGGCCGACGCCACGCCAATGGACAGCGGCGTCATGTAAAGCACCGCGCCGATGTTCCCCGTGATCTGATGTCCGGCGAGCGTGGTCGTACCGAAATGCGAGATGAACAGCGCCATGAACGTGTACGACGTCACTTCGATGAGATAAGAAAGACCCATCGGAATGCCGAGCTTGAGCAGCGCTTTTTGACGTTGCCACACGGGCCAGCAAAAGCGCGCGAAGATGCCGAACTGCCGGAAGAACTCGACGCGCACGAGCACCGTCATTCCAACGATCGCAATCAGCCAGTTGATCAGCGTGCTGGCGATCGCGCAGCCCGGACCGCCAAGCGCCGGCAAGCCGAAGCCGCCGAAAATGAACCACAAGTTGAGCGGCACCTTCACCACGAGTGCGCCGACCTGCAGGAACATCACGAGACGCGGCTTGCCGACCGCATTGGTCAGCGAGCTATAGACGCGAAACGCGAGACTCGCGGGCAAACCCAGCGAAAGAATCCGCAAATAGGAGAGGGTCCGTTCGTGCAGGGCGGGCGGGGCATCGGCGATGCTCAAAAGCGGTTGCGGGAAGTACAGGCAAACGAAGCCAATCACCGACAACACCGCCGCCAGCCACAACGCCTGCCGCACTTCCTCGCCGATCTCGGCCTCCTGACGCGCGCCGAACAGTTGCCCGGCGATCGGCTGCAAGGCGGTGAGAATGCCGGTCAGGCCAATGTAGACCGAGATGTATATCGATGAACCCAGGCCGAGCGCGGCGAGATCGATGGCGGAGAAGCGGCCGACCATGGCGGTATCGATCACGCCGAACGCAATGATCGCCAGTTGCCCGATCAGCACCGGCCACGCCAAAGCCGCGATCTTCCGGACGTCTGGCCACATGGTCAGTTCGTGCCCCGGCGCAGCGATTTCGGACCTGGCCGTCTGACCGGCGGAACTGGCCGTTCGATACGAACGTAGAGCCGGAAGCGCTCGTCGCGGTCGGCGACGCGCCGGCCTTCCCACACGAGCTTCCAGACGAACGTCGAGATGGACGACGGCTCGCCGTAATCCTGCGTGTCCTGGCGCAAGATGACGTCGCAGTCTTCATCGAAGGCGAAATGCATGCCGCCGAAATAGGCGAACGTCGCAATCTGCGCATCGCCCAGACGCACTGGTGAAATGCAGGTGTAATCGGCCGGAAGGTGATCGGCGATCTGTTCCGCCACATCACGATATGTCCGGCTGTAATTCACGACCGGCAGCCACAGCGTCATCAACAGTACCCACATCAACGTCGTGCCCGCGCTCGAGAGCACCACGCTGCGCCACAAGACTTTCGGATGCCGCGCGAGCCGCCACCGTGCGAGCGAGAACCAGCAGACCGTCACGGCGACTGCGCACACGAACGACAGGATCTTGAACTCAGGCTGGAAACCCGGTGCGAGGCGCGCGAGATTGCGTGCGAGCGGCGCGGGGAATCCGTACAGACCCGCTGTCCAGACCAGCCACACGAAGGTGGCAAGCAGGGTAAAACTCAGCATGGCGAACCAGTCGATGGCGTTGATCGCGCCGCGCTTGAGCGTAGGCAGCGCGAACGTGGCAAGCACCGAAAGCGGCGGCAGCAGCAACATGAAAAGCCGGTTCGACTGGTGGCTCTGAAGGATCACCAGCACCAGCAACGGACCGATCACCGATACCGGCACCGCCACGTGCGGCGAACGCCGCAGTCCCGACCAGCTGACAAAGGTCCAGATAGCGAGCGGCCACGCGGGCCAGGTAAAAAGCGGGAGGTTCTTGATTGCGTAAGACAACGCCTGAATCGGCGAACCTGAGAAAGAGTCGAAACTATGACGCCACCATTGACGCAGCCACCACTCGCCGTCATCGGGGTAGATGTGGAGCACGGGCCAGACCCACGCGCCAATCACGATCACCGCGACCGGCACGCCGAGCACGAGCAGATAAAACGGTCTCACTTCCCGCACGATCACGGTCATGGCCAGCGTGCAGATCAGCAGGGCCAGCACCAGCACCGGACTACTCGACAAGCCGACAAGGCCAATCGCCGCACCCCAGATCAGCGCGCCCTGGATGGGTTTGTCGCAGCTGCGAACAAGCCCGTACACCAGCATGGCCGTGCCGGCGAACTGTGCAAGCTGGGGCGTGGTTTCGTGGCCGCGCTCGGCGAGACCAAAGCAGGCGAGCAGGATCAGCAGCGCGCCATCGGCGAGGGTGCGGCCGTAGTCGCGCGGTTCCGGTTCGCCGCCGAACGCGTACTTGAACGGCTGCGCCTCGTCGCGGCGGCCGAGCAGATACGCCGTGTACCAGACAAACGCACACGCTATACAAAAAAGCAGGCCGGTGACGACGCGCGACGCGTTGCTGGCATCGACCCAAGGGCTCAAAAGGCGAATCGAGCCCGCCCCGAGCCAGTACATGAACGGGCCGTCCGAGGTCAGCGCCTTGCCAACCAGATTCGGCAGCAGCCAATCCTTCATGCCGCCGTTGGCCATCGTCCACATCACGCCGAAACCCGCCGCGTCTTCGTTTTTCCACGGATCGCGGCCAAACAGACCAAACGACGCATACACGATACAAATGGCCAGCAGCAGCCAGCGCGGCAGGGCGCTGGTTGCGGAGGCGGTCAGGCGGATGACATTTCGCATGCGGTGGCGACAGGAAACAGAACTGATTGGGTAAGGCGGTGGCGCCGGTTCGTGGCTGGCAAGCCAGGGCGCACACGGTTTTTGTGACGGTTTTTCGTCACTTTCTAATTAGTGCAATTTTTAACGAATCCGGCATTGTAGACGGGAGCCGTCCCGCACGTCATTGCGGTGCGTGCAAGCGGAACATGAGGAAGAAAAACGGCGAAAAAAAAGGCAGCTTCCGCTGCCTTTCTTCGGTGCTGCCATTCAAGTGAATTACTTCTTCGACGAGAACGCTGCGAACTTCTTGTTGAACTTCTCGACACGGCCGGCCGTGTCCATGATCTTTTGCTGACCGGTGTAGAACGGATGCGATTCCGACGACACTTCGATCTTTGCCAGCGGGTACTGCTTGCCTTCGAACTCGCCGGTTTCGCGCGTGTTGATGGTCGAACGCGTAATGAATTTGAAATCATTCGACATGTCGACGAACAGCACTTCGCGGTAATTCGGGTGAATGCCTTCTTTCATGGTCTTTCCTTTGGTATCTGTTGGTAGCCAGCCCGCTCAACGTGCGTTCAGGAGTTTTCCCGAGCGCGAGCCACTTGCCTGAGGTCGAAAACCGTGGATTATGCCAGAAAATCAGTTGTTTGGCATGTTTTTGGGGTTGTCGTCGGTAGCTTCTGAAACCGCACCGACGCCCGCCGGGTCTTGCCGGTAATAGCGTGCGAGCAGTCTGTACAAATCGGGGTAGGCCCGCTCGAACGCCGCCGGTTTGACGAACAGCGCTTCGCTGCATACCGCGAAAAACTCTGACGGATGGTCGGCCGCGTAAGGATCGACCAGGGATTCGCGCTCGAAACGGTTCCATCGGCGATCGGAAACGGCGTCGACCTGGGCGCAAAAATGATCGTACGCGTGATCGAAAACATCGTTCCAGGCAGCGGAATCCAGAGGCGCGTGCCATTTCCTGTATAGCGGCGGATGTCCGTCCGCCTCGCCGTTGAGCATGTCGATCTTGTGCGCAAACTCGTGGATGACGACGTTGTACGCGTCCTGGCCGTCGGTCATCTGCGCGTCTTCCCACGACAACACCACCGGCCCGCCTTCCCACGCTTCGCCGCTGGCATCGTGTTCGACCTCGTGGACCACGCCGTCCTCGTCCTCGACTGTCTTCTTGATCACGAACTCGCCCGGATACACGATCACGCCGACCCATCCGCGATACAACTCCAGGCTCAGATTCAACACTGGCAAGCACGCCTGCACGGCGATCGAGACGATCATCGCGTCGGTCAGGGGCAGATCGTGCGCCGTCGAAAACGCCTTCTCCGCGATGAACAGCGTCGTATTTTCACGCAAACGTGCGAGGTCGCCGGCATCGAGATGACCAAAAAACGGCAGCCCGTCGAGCGTGGCTTGCCAGAGCGTGTCATCGATCGCGTACTTGCGCAGCGCGCGCTCGCGACGATTCCCGCCGATCAGCCGTGTCAGAAAATTGGCCATGGAGTCCGTTTCGTTCTCTAGTCAGTCGATCTGCTTTTGCCACGCCGCGAACAAACCGCCGCAAATCGCGACGCCCATCAGGAAATAAAAGCCATCGAGCGATGCCAGGAAACTCGCCTGTTGCGTGACCATTCGCGAGATCGTCACGATGGCAAGCGCGTGCGCCTCGCCGGCCGTATGGCCAGCCGCGGCGAATCCGTGCGCCAACGTAGCCGCAGCGCTCTGGAACTCCGGATTGTACGGATTTACCGCTTCGGCAAGCCGCGATTGATGCAATGCCTGCCTGTGCTGTTCCACGATGATCACCGCCGCCGTCGCGAACGAAAGCGTCAATTGCCGCACGATATTTTTCAACCGATAGCCATGCGTGAATTCTTCGATCGCGAAGATCTTGAATGTCAGGTTCGCGACCGGCAACACAATAAAAAGTAGCAACAGGCCGCGCAGCAGCATCGGCAAGATAAGGTCGATTTGCGCGACGCCAGGCGACATGCGCGTCATCATCCAGCCGACGAGCGCCGCAATCAAAAACCCCGGCACGATAATCCACTTTTTGCGCGTGACGTACTTCGTATATTTGAAGTAAAGAAAAAGCGCGGAACCCGATATCAGCGACGTGATTCCGACAAGCCGCCCGGCATTCTCGACCGGATAACCGAGTCCTTGTTCGAGAAAACGCGAGATCAAATAGCTGAATCCGGTCGATTCGAAGTAATAGAGCAGGTACAGCGCAAGTCCGACCTGGAACGAGCGCTCCCGCAACGCGTGCAGGCGAACGAGCGGAGCGGGATGATGCCACTGATGCCACGCAAACCAGACCAGCGCGCCGATACCCGCCGCCGTCAGCATCACTAACGTGGGAGACGTGGTGAAGTGTTCGAACCGCACTTGCTGCATCACGATCTGCAGCGCGCCTTGCGCGAACGCGAATAACAGGTACGGCCAGAACGTCGTGGCGCCGCGTTCATCGCGATGAACATTGCCCGAATCGGGCAGCGCCAGCATTGCGAGTCCCGCGAACGCGAATCCCACTGGCGCCGTGCACGCGAACAGCGCGCGCCAGTCGAAATGCGAGACCAGCCAGCCGCCGAGCAATGGCGCGACCGCGCTGCTCCCTACGATCAGTATCAGGAACGCGCGCGTTGCGCCCGCGCGCTTTTGCGGCGTAAAGCTGATCTGGATCAGAATGCGGCAGGCGCCCATCATCGGGCCGATGAAATAACCCTGAAGACCGCGCGTGAACATGAGTTCCAGCGAGGTTTCGGTGAGCGCCGAGAGAATTGCGCCGCACGCGTAGAAGAACATGCAGCCGGCTACATATCGCCGATGGCCCAGCCGGTCGACCCACCATTGCTGCTGCAAGATTCCGAGCACGGCGGCGACTGCGTAAGCGCTCGATGACCACACGAGTTCATCCGGCGATGCATTGATGCCGCCCGAAATGTAGCTCGCGAAAAACGAGAAGATGGCGTTATCGAAATAATCGAGGCCCGTCACCAGCGCGAGCACCCACGGGAAAAAGTCGCCTCGCAGCCGCTCGACCGCGAACCCCGGCGCCCGCGCGCTCACTACTTTTTACTCCCCGGTTTCGCTCGTGTTCTAGATTGTCGTTCGAGGAGAGCGTCGGCGGGTTGGCCGGCAAGGCGCGCTTCGACATAATCCAGATCGAGCCTGAGTTCAGCACGCACGGTTTGCGCTTCTTTCAGCTCGCGACGCACGTTTTCGATGCGGGAATCGATGGCATCGAGCTGTTGTTGCAAACCGTTCCTGATCTCGGCCAATGAATCCGGCGAATAACGGTTCTGACCGGCTTCGGTCTTTTCGAGCGGGCGCTTGAGCATTTCCACGATCCGGTGCAACGAAAACCCGAGCGACCTCAGCCGGAGAATGCGTCCGAAGCGTTCCAGATCGGCCGCGTCGTACAGCCGATATCGGCCCTCGCTTCGACTCGGCACGACCAGCCCGCGCTCTTCGTAGTATTTGAGCGTGCGCGGCGTGACGCCGAGGCGTTCGGCGGCATCGCGGACGGTTAGGAGTTCATCGGACATTGGATATCGATTTCAGCGCGTGGTTTTATCCGGGAATTATAGATCAACCTGAACGTGAACGTGCACGTTACCAATCGTGCTCTTGATATCGATACACGAAAAAAAGCCGCCCGCAAATTGCGGGCGGCTTTAATGTTTCGTATTCGACGCGCTAGGACTTAACTACCGCCGCGGCGCATCAGATCGAAGAACTCAGCGTTGTTCTTGGTCTGGCGAATCTTGTCGAGCAGGAATTCCATCGATTCGACTTCGTCCATGTCGTGAATGAACTTGCGCAGCACCCAGACCTTTTGCAGCAGATCCGGCTTGATGAGCAGTTCTTCGCGACGCGTGCCCGACTTGTTCAAATTGATCGACGGATACACGCGCTTTTCGGCAAGGCGGCGTTCCAGATGCACTTCCATGTTGCCGGTGCCCTTGAACTCTTCGTAAATCACGTCGTCCATGCGGCTACCGGTTTCAATCAGCGCCGTACCGATGATAGTGAGCGATCCACCTTCCTCGATGTTCCGCGCCGCGCCGAAGAAGCGCTTCGGACGTTGCAGCGCATTCGCGTCCACACCGCCGGTCAGCACTTTGCCCGAAGCGGGCACGACCGTATTGTAGGCACGCGCGAGACGCGTAATGGAGTCGAGCAGAATCACTACGTCGTGCTTCATTTCGACCAAGCGCTTTGCTTTTTCGATCACCATTTCCGCGACTTGCACGTGGCGCGCGGCGGGTTCGTCGAAGGTGGAGGCGATCACTTCGCCGACCACTGAACGCTGCATTTCCGTCACTTCTTCCGGGCGTTCGTCGATCAGCAGCACGAACAGCACGATATCCGGATGATTCGATTTGATGGCGTGCGCGATGTGCTGCAGCATCACGGTCTTACCGGATTTCGGCGATGCCACCAGCAAGCCGCGCTGACCTTTACCAATAGGCGAGATCATGTCGATGATCCGGCCCGTCACGTTCTCTTCCCCGCGCATTTCGCGCTCGAGCGGCAGCGGTTTGTTCGGATGGAGTGGCGTCAGGTTCTCGAACATGATCTTGTGCTTCGAGGCTTCCGGCGCCTGGCCGTTGACCTTGTCCACTTTGACCAGTGCAAAGTAACGTTCGCCGTCTTTCGGCGTACGCACTTCACCTTCGATGGTGTCGCCGGTATGCAGATTAAAGCGGCGAATCTGCGACGGGCTGATGTAGATATCGTCCGTGCTGGCGAGATATGAAGTCTCGGGGGAGCGGAGGAAGCCGAAGCCGTCCGGTAAAACTTCGAGCGTGCCGTCCCCGAAAATCGTGTCGCCGGTTTTGGCGCGCTTTTTAAGAATCGCAAACATCAATTCCTGCTTGCGCAGGCGATTGGCGTTTTCGATCTCCAGGCCGTTGGCCATTTCGATCAATGCGGAGACGTGCTGAGACTTGAGCTCGGATAAATGCATACGGATTTCCCGCCAGGGAGAAGAGGTGCAACAGAGAATTTGGGAGGAGAAGTGAGCTGAACGCTCAAGGACCGAAACCGTCTTGGTCTTGCAGTCTTAGGATTCTAGCATAGCACATGCCGACGGAGCCTCGAAAAGGCTTGGTGGCAGGGGACTTCGCTCATGTTGTGGTCGCACAACATTATGCGGGAATCTCACAGGTGCAGAGAACTGCTTTTATTTGTAAGGCCTGGCGCGAGCGCCAAGCGATGCATCTGTACAAACTTGCCGCTTGGTCCAGCCGACGCAAAAGCTATCTCGCGTCGGCCCACCGTATTCAATATCAGAGATTGCTGTCGAGAAACGCGGTCAGCTGCGACTTCGACAAAGCGCCGACCTTCTGCGCGGCAACTGCACCATTCTTGAACAGGATCAATGTAGGAATGCCGCGCACGCCGAACTTCACGGGCGTGGATTGGTGTTCGTCCACATTGATCTTCGCGATCTGCAGGCGGTCGCCGTAATCCTTGGCAACTTCGTCGAGGATGGGCGCAATCATCTTGCAGGGACCGCACCATTCAGCCCAGAAATCGAGCAGAACGGGTTTATCCGACTTCGTGACGTCCTGGTCAAAGGATGCGTCGCTAATATGTTTGATCGATTCGCTCATTATGTAGATACCTCTATGGATTCGAGGCCCGCGTTTGAATGCTCGCCACGATACACCAAAACAAGGAAATTGTTTGCCCGCGCTGCGGGGTGTAGAACCGCTCGCTTGGATGGGCGCGGAGCCGTTGCCGGATCTGCCGCTTTCGCCCGCCACACGGTGTTTAACCGGTGCTTCAGTTTGTCATCTTAGCCTACTTTGCTATCTGCTGCCGGGTACCGATAGGATGTACCCGGACACGTATTTTTCAAGGTCTTTGGAGCAGATTTTCCACGAGGATACTGGGGCGATTACCCAGATAGCAGTAGCGTGAGTGCGAGGCTGCGCGAAAGCGGAGTACGCAATGCGGACCATGTCTGATATGATTCTTCGTGACGGGCCTCCTCGCATGGTGGCGCGGTCAACCTGGTCAGGTCGGGAACGAAGCAGCCACAGCCGTTTTCTACCAGTGCCGAGGGTCGGGCTCGTCACCTTCGCTTTAACCCTTCTGTTTATCTCCTTCGCTTTACTTCTGCCCGTTTTCCGCCGTTTTTAACTCCCGCTTTGGTTCGAATGCGCTGCGGCCAGATCGCGTTTCAGTGTCGCTTCCGCTGCGCGCCAAACGCCTCGCCGGGACGCGTCATCGCGCCTTGGGAAACGCTTTGGGCTCTTGACGTTGCTGATACAATTTCGTCATGACCTATCAAGTTCTCGCACGCAAGTGGCGCCCCAAATCCTTTGCCTCGCTCGTCGGCCAGGAGCACGTCGTTCGCGCGCTCACGCACGCCCTCGACGGCGGGCGGTTGCATCACGCCTATTTGTTCACGGGAACGCGCGGTGTCGGCAAGACGACGCTATCGCGTATCTTCGCGAAGGCGCTGAATTGCGAGACCGGCGTGACATCGACGCCTTGCGGCGTTTGCCGGGCGTGCAAGGAAATCGACGAAGGGCGTTTTGTCGATTATGTGGAAATGGATGCTGCAAGTAATCGCGGCGTGGACGAGATGGCAGCGCTGCTCGAGCGCGCCGTGTACGCCCCGGTCGATGCGCGTTTCAAGGTGTACATGATCGACGAAGTGCACATGCTCACGAACCACGCGTTCAACGCCATGTTGAAGACGCTGGAAGAGCCGCCCGCGCACGTCAAGTTCATTCTCGCTACTACGGATCCGCAAAAGATTCCGGTCACCGTGCTTTCGCGCTGTCTTCAGTTCAACCTGAAGCAGATGCCGGCGGGACATATTGTCGGGCATCTGGAACACGTGCTCGGCGAGGAGAAGATTCCTTACGAGCCGCAGGCGTTGCGGCTGTTGTCGCGTGCGGCGGACGGCAGCATGCGCGATGCGCTTTCGCTTACCGATCAGGCTATCGCCTATTCGGCGAATCAGGTCACCGAAGAAGCCGTGCGCGGCATGCTCGGTGCGCTCGACCAGAGTTACCTGATCCGTCTGCTCGATACACTCGCGGCCGGCGACGGGCCGGGCGTGCTGGCAATTGCAGACGAAATGGCATTGCGAAGCTTGTCTTTCTCCACGGCATTGCAGGATCTCGCCGGGCTGCTGCACAAGGTGGCGTGGGCGCAGTTCGCGCCGGCATCGGTACTCGATGAATGGCCGGAGGCCGGCGATATCCGTCGTTTCGCCGACGCCCTCAGCGCCGAACATGTGCAATTGTTCTATCAGATCGCGACCATTGGACGCGGCGAACTGGGTCTCGCACCCGATGAATACGCCGGCTTCACGATGACACTGCTGCGAATGCTCGCGTTTGAACCCGCGGGTGGTCCGAGCGGAGGCGGCGGTGGCGCGCGTGTGAAGTCTGCCGGAGCCGGCGTGAGCGCTGCAGGCGCTCGGGCGCCGGGCGGTGTCACGGCTGCCAGCGTTCGCGCCGTTGCGGACGCGACGCCGAAAGTTGCCGCTGCGCCGCAGCCGGATCGAGTGGATCGGCCGGTGGTATCAGGCAAGGGCAAACATGGTGATGCGGGTCATCCCGCTGTGGCCGAAGAATCGTTGGCTGCGAAAGGTATCGAGGGAAGCTTAGCCAATGTCTCCGGCGCTTTGCCGGTCGATCAGGTTGCTCAAGACACGCAGAGCGAGCAGGGCATAGACATGCAAGCTCCCGTCAATACCTCTGTGCCGGCGGCTGCGGAAGCGGAGGTCTTGGCAAATCGCGAAGCTGCGGTTGAAATTTCCGAGCCCGAGTCGGCGCCCGCGCCCATCGCCGCTGCCGCTCAAGAACTTGCAGAGCGCGCTGTTACAGAGTCGAACCCGGTCGAAAATTTGGCAAAGGCTTCGCCAATTGGCCCCACGCGCGCACCGGGTGGCGCCAGTGCCGCGCTCGACGTGCTGCGCAGCGCCGGCAATCGGGTGTCGTCGGATCGGGGAGTGCGTCCGGCCGAACCCGTGCGCAAGCCGGTTGCGCAAAAGGCTGCGCCAGTCGTACAGATTCCAGCGCCGCGTCGACCTGCAGCGCCACCGGTGCAAAACGCGGCCGCGAGTGATGCCCGTTCGGACGCGACCGCTCGCGTTGGCGCCAATAACGGCAGCGCCGTTCCTCCTTGGGAAGAAATTCCGCTGGATGACTATCAGCCGGCTTCATCGGACGATGGTTATTTCATGGCATCCGATGACGGTTTCGTGCCCTCGTTCGAAAGCGGTCCAGACGACGTGCGCTTTACCGACACACCCGCCTCGCGTCCCGAAACGAAACCCGCTGCCAAGGCCGATACCCGTCCGCTTCCACCAGCCGTGCCTCTCGACGCCATCGGCGTATCCGGCGACTGGCCCGCGCTCGCCGTGGACTTGCCGTTAAAGGGCATTGCCTATCAGCTTGCATTCAACAGCGAGCTGACCGCGTGCGACGCCGCATCGATCACGCTGGTCGTACCCGTTCCGCAATATGCCGAAAGTGCGCAGGTCGCCAAGCTGAAGTCGGCGTTGACCGACAAGCTTGGCCGGCCGCTCGAAGTGAATGTGAGCGTCGGTGCCGCGCGCCGTACGGCCGCGGCTGTCGATGCCGCGCATCGTGCCGAGCGCCAGCAGCAGGCGGAAAAGGAGATTACGCAGAATCCGTTCGTGCAGTCGCTGATCCGCGATTTCGGCGCGAGTATCGTGCAGGGATCCATCAAGCCGATCGCGCCGGAGAACCGCAGCAGCGCGCAAGGCGGCGGCCAGAATGCGGCATCGGCGAACTGAAATTTTGAAGGCATTGGAACACCGTTTTAAAGCGCCTCAACGCGGACATCCATTCCTGTCGCGGGCCTAAGTAACGCGAGCCACGCAGCACATATCCAATTTTTATACCGTTTCCCCAAGGAGCCCGATCATGATGAAGAACCAACTCGCCGGCTTGATGAAACAAGCGCAGCAAATGCAGGACAACATGAAGAAGGCGCAGGATGAACTGGCGCTCATCGAAGTGGAAGGGCAGTCGGGCGCGGGCCTCGTGAAGGTGACAATGACGTGCAAGAACGACGTGCGCCGCGTTGTGATCGACCCGAGCCTGCTCGCCGACGACAAAGACATGCTCGAAGATCTCGTCGCCGCCGCATTCAACGACGCCGTGCGCAAAGCCGAAGCCACCACGCAGCAAAAGATGAGCGGCATGACCGCCGGCATGCCGATGCCGCCGGGTTTCAAGCTGCCTTTCTAAACCGCAAGCACATCAACTTTCAGAGTCACGGCCACTGCGCATGAAACAACCTTCCGCCTTGTCGGCGCTCGTCGAAGCGCTGCGCGCTCTGCCGGGCGTGGGTCCCAAGTCGGCGCAGCGCATGGCTTATCACCTTATGCAGCACGACCGGCCCGGCGCCGAAAAGCTCGGCCGGTCGCTGATGTTCGCAACCGAGCATCTGCAGCACTGCGAGAAGTGCAACACGTTCACCGAAGCGGCGATCTGCGATGTGTGCAGCAATCCCGAGCGCGACGCTGAACTGCTTTGCGTGGTCGAAACACCCGCCGACCAGATCATGCTGGAACAGACGCTGACATACAGCGGCCTGTATTTTGTGCTGATGGGACGACTGAGTCCGCTCGATGGTATTGGGCCGAAGGAAATCCACTTCGACCGTCTGATCCAACGCGCGACCGACGGCATCGTGAAGGAAATCGTGCTCGCCACGAACTTCACGAACGAAGGCGAAGCGACCGCGCATTATCTCGCGCAGACGCTGAAATCCAAGGGCCTGAAGGTGACGCGTCTCGCGCGCGGCGTGCCGGTGGGCGGGGAACTCGAATACGTCGATGCCGGCACGATCGCGCGCGCGATGCTGGATCGGCGTTCGGTATAAATCCGAAGGATAGGCAACATGACGGAAGCAGAAGCATTGGCGCTCGCCACGCATCGCCATTACAAGGGCGGTTTGTATCGCGTGATCGGAGTGGCGCGGCATTCGGAAACCGAAGAATCCATGATCGTCTATGAGCACTTGTGGCCGCATGACCACGGCTTGTGGGTACGGCCGGCCGCAATTTTCAACGATACGCTCGCGGACGGTTCGCCGCGCTTTCAGGCGCTCGATATTCCGCTTTAAGCGCTTCATAAGCCGGCCGGTTTCGCCATTCACAACAACAATGCAGGAGACAGCATGAGCGCATCCCCGGGACCGCTCGCCGGCGTCAAGGTGCTCGAACTCGGCACGCTGATCGCCGGCCCGTTCGCCTCGCGCTTCATGGGCGAGTTCGGCGCCGACGTCATCAAGATCGAAGATCCGAACGGCGGCGATCCGCTGCGCAAATGGCGCAAGCTCTACCCGGAAGTGGGCGGGACGTCGCTGTGGTGGGCCGTTCAGGCACGCAATAAAAAATCGGTGACGATCAACCTGAAAGCTCCGGAAGGCAAGGAAATCGTCCGTCGGCTGGCCAAGGAAGCCGATATCGTCATCGAGAATTTCCGGCCGGGACTGCTCGAGAAACTTGGCCTTGGTTATGAAGTGCTGTCGGCCGAAAACCCGGGACTCGTAATGGTGCGTCTGTCCGGTTACGGGCAGACCGGGCCGTATCGCGACCGGCCAGGGTTCGGCGCAATCGCCGAATCCATGGGCGGTTTGCGGCATATCACGGGCTATCCTGATTTGCCGCCACCGCGCATCGGGATTTCCATCGGCGATTCCATTGCTGCGCTTCACGGCGTGATCGGCGCGCTGATGGCACTGCATCATCGCCAGGCGAACGGCGGCAAGGGGCAGGTAGTGGATGTCGCCCTGTACGAAGCCGTCTTCAACATGATGGAAAGCGTGGTGCCCGAATACGGCGTGTACGGCATGATCCGCGAGCGCACGGGCGCGTCGCTGCCCGGGATCGTGCCCTCGAATACGTATCCGTGCCGCGATGGCAGCATCGTGATCGGCGGTAACAGCGATCCTATTTTCAAGCGCCTGATGATGGCGATTGGCCGCGAGGATCTCGGCAACGATCCGGCGCTGGCATCGAATGACGGACGTGTGCCGCGCACGCGGGAAATCGATGACGCCATTCGTGTGTGGCTGTGCACGCGTTCCATCGACGAAGCGCTCGCTGTGCTCAATGCCGCCGATGTTCCCGCGGGACGAATCTACAGTGTCGCCGATATGTTCACCGATCCGCAGTACATCGCGCGTCAGATGATCCAGCGTTTCCCGTGGCAGGACGGACGCGAGATTTCCCTGCCGAACGTGACGCCAAAGCTTTCGGAAACGCCCGGCGAGACGCGCTGGCTCGGGCCGCAACTCGGTGAACACACCGATGAAGTCCTGCAATCGCTCGGGTATGATCCTGACGAGATTGCAAGATTGCGGGCGAACAAGGCAATTTAAGCCTGGTATTAAAGCAAAGCCGTAAAAAATAAAAACCAAGGAGACAGGATGCATCGCAGGACTTTCATTGCAAGCGGGGCGGCGCTCGCTGCTGGCACGCTGATCGACACTCCATTCGCGTTCGGGCAAACGAAGCTGGAGCACCCCAAGGTTTCTATCGCGGTCGGCGGCAAGAATCTGTTTTATTACTTGCCGCTCACCATTGCCGAGCGTCGCAACTACTTCAAGGACGAAGGTCTCGAGATCGAGATATCGGATTTCGCCGGCGGCGCGAAAGCATTGCAGGCGGCGGTGGGCGGCAGCGCGGATGTGGTGTCGGGCGCGTTCGAACATACGCTGCTGCTGCAGGCGAAGGGGCAAATGTTCCGCGAGTTCGTGCTGCAAGGGCGCGCGCCGCAGATCGTGCTGGCTGTATCGAAGAAGGCGATGCCGAATTACAAGGGCATTGCCGACCTCAAAGGCAAGAAGATCGGCGTGACCGCACCGGGCTCGTCGACGTCGATCATGGCAAGTTTCGTTCTCGCCAAGGCCGGGCTTTCTGCAAGCGACGTGTCGTTTATTGGCGTGGGCGCGGGCGCGGGGGCGGTCGCCGCATTGCAATCCGGCCAGATTGACGCCATGGCGAATCTCGACCCGGTCATGACCAAGCTTGAGCGCTCCGGCGATATCCGCGTGATTTCGGACACCCGTACGCTCGCCGATACCCGCGCGGTTTTCGGTGGCGATATGCCGGCAGGTTGCCTGTACGCGTCGCAGAGTTTCATCACCAAGAACCCGAACACCACGCAAGCGCTGACGAACGCAATGGTCCGGGCGTTGAAGTGGCTTCAGACGGCCACGGGCAAGGATTTGATTTCGACGGTTCCAGAAGCCTATTTGCTCGGCGACAGCTCGCTTTATCTGGATGCGTGGCAGCACGTGAAGGAAGCCATGTCGCCCGATGGCCTGATGCCCGCGAACGGTCCGGCGACGTCGCTCAAGACGCTTCAGACCTTCGATGAAACCGTGAAAGGCAAGCCGATCGATTTGTCGAAGACGTGGACCAACGACTTCGTCAAGAAGGCGCTGGCGACGGTCAAGGCTTAACCGATGCAGCGAGCAACCACAGCCGTTCCCGCGCTCGCGCTGGAAAACGTCACCTGCACGTTCATCTCCCGCGATGACCGCAGCTCGCGCTACACGGCGGTCAAGGAAACCACGTTGCGCGTTGCGCCCGGGGAGTTCGTCTCGGTCGTCGGCCCGACGGGGTGCGGCAAGTCCACACTGCTGAACGTGGGCGCGGGTTTGCTTACGCCATCGTCGGGCACGGTCAACGTCTTTGGAACCGAGCTCAACGGGATCAATCGCCGCGCCGGATATATGTTCCAGGCCGAAGCGCTGATGCCGTGGCGCTCCGCGCTCGACAATGTCACAGCCGGTTTGTCTTTTCGCGGCGTGCCGAAAGACGAAGCGCGCGCGAAAGGCGAGGAGTGGCTGAAACGCGTTGGTCTCGGCGGTTTTGGCGACCGGTATCCCCATCAACTGTCGGGCGGCATGCGCAAGCGCGTCGGCATGGCGCAAACGTTGATTCTTGATCCCGACATCATCCTGATGGACGAGCCGTTTTCCGCACTCGATATCCAGACGCGCCAACTCATGGAAAACGAGTTGCTCGATCTTTGGGCTGCCAAGCGTAAAGCTGTGCTCTTCATCACGCACGACCTGGACGAAGCCATTTCGTTGTCCGATCGCGTAGTGGTGCTGTCGGCCGGGCCAGGCACGCATCCGATCGGTGAATTCGTGATCGACTTGCCTCGGCCGCGCGACGTGGCGGAAATTCGCGCGCATCCGCGCTTTGTCGAACTGCACGCGCAGATCTGGTCTGTGCTGCGGGAAGAGGTCCTGAAAGGCTACAAGCAACAGCTCACCGCTGTTTAAATCGACAAGCAATCCGCCAAGAAGAGCAGACCCATCATGTGGAAAACGTTGCGCCCGAATCGCGCAAATCTGGTTGTGTGGCAATGGCTGCTGCTCGTGCTGTGCTTCGTGCTCTGGTATGTGCTGACCAGCCCGACACTGTTGCCGGCTTTTTATTTCGACGATTCCAGCAAGGCCGCATTCTTCTTCGGTGAACCGCAGAAGGTGTTGCTGCGCATCTGGCAGTGGTTCACGACCGGCGAGATCTACGTGCATCTCTGGGTCACGCTGATAGAAACCGTGCTCGCGTTCGTGATTGGAACGGTCTTCGGATTGGGCGTTGGTTTATGGCTCGCCTTGGCGCCGATGATGAGCGCGCTTTTCGACCCATACATCAAGGCCGCGAACTCGATGCCGCGCGTGATCCTCGCACCGATCTTCGCCGTCTGGTTCGGGCTTGGAATCTGGTCGAAGGTGGCACTCGGCGTGACACTGGTGTTTTTCATCGTGTTCTTTAACGTCTATCAGGGCGTGAAGGAAGTGAGTCCGGTCGTGCTCGCCAACGCGCGGATGCTTGGTGCCAATCGCAAGCAGTTACTGCGGCACGTGTACCTGCCGAGCGCGACGAGCTGGGTATTTTCTAGCTTGCATACATCGGTGGGACTTGCGTTTGTCGGCTCCGTGGTGGGCGAATATCTGGGTTCCGCGCGGGGTGTCGGATACCTGATCCTTCAAGCCGAAGGCACCTTCGATATCAACACCGTATTCGCTGGCATTCTGGTGCTGACGGCGTTTGCGCTGATCCTCGACGGAATCGTTGCGCTCGTTGAACGCCGCCTGATGAAATGGCAGCCGAGCGCCGGCGACACCGAGAAAATGTGAAGCTGTTTTCCTCAAGGCTCGATCACGATCTTTCCCGATACACGCCGGCTCGCCATATCGCTTAGCGCCTCGGCCGTCCGCTCAAGCGGATAACGTCTCGTGACATGCGGCTTGAGCAGGCCTTCCTCGATCCATCCAAAGATCTGCTGCATTGCTGCGCTCACAAGCTCAGGTTCGCGCTGCACGTGCTGGCCCCAAAACACGCCTACTATGCTGGCGCCTTTCAGCAACGTCATATTGAGTGCCAACTTCGGTATCTCGCCATTGGCGAAACCCACTACCAGGTAACGGCCTCTCCATGCAATGCTGCGAAAAGCTGGCTCAGCAAACTCGCCGCCGACCGGATCGTAGATGACGTCCGGCCCGCGCCCGTCAGTTAGCGCCTTGATGCGATCGCGCAGGTTTTCGTTCGAATAGTCGATGGTCGCATCGGCTCCATGTTCAACGCACATCGCGAGCTTTTCTGCGCTCGAAGCTGCCGCAATCACGCGCGCTCCGAGCGCCTTGCCAATCTCCACTGCTGCCAGACCCACGCCACCGGCCGCTCCGAGGACGAGCAAGGTCTCGCCGGCTTTCAGTGCGGCGCGGTCGACCAACGCGTGATGCGACGTTCCGTAAGCCAGCGTTACGGTCGACGCACTTGCAAAATCGATGTCATCAGGCAGGGCGATGCAGGCCGCCTCGCGCGCCACTGCGTGTTCGGCAAATGCGCCCTGCGCCGTGTAGGCCGCGACCCGCATGCCGACCTCCAGCCGCCGGACGTTCGCGCCAATCTCGCGCACGACGCCCGCGAATTCGGCACCGGGCGTAAACGGCAACTCGGGCTTCGTCTGGTATTTGTTCTGGACGATCAGGACATCTGGGAAATTCACGCTGGCCGCGCGAACGTCAATCACCACTTCGTCCGCGCCCGGACTCGGATCGGGCAAGGATTCGAGCACGAGTGATTCGGGCGGTCCGTACTGGTTGCATCGAATGGCGCGCATGGTGTCTCGCTTTGAGATTTGTGATGTGCCAGTGTAGAACGAGCTCGTTCGGGCGTGCGCCTGAAGGCGTCGCGTTAGCCATTCGGTCTAGAAAACGCATCAAAGATGCTTGAAAACATTATGTATTTGACGGAAAACCTGGCCGTTCGCCCGAGGGCTCCGCCGCGGGGCCGCATGCCCAGTTTCCTCGGTTACAATCGTCGAATGCAAATCCTACTCAGCAACGACGACGGTTATCTGGCCCGCGGGCTCAACGTGCTGCACGCGGCCATGGAGCCGCTTGGACAGGTCACGGTCATGGCGCCGGAGCAGAATTGCAGCGGTGCTTCGAACTCGCTGACGCTGTCGCGCCCGCTCACCATCCACACTGCGCCGAACGGGTTTAACTACGTGAACGGAACGCCCACCGACTCCGTGCATATCGCGCTGACAGGCATGCTCGAGAAGCAGCCGGATCTGGTCGTTTCGGGAATCAATAACGGCCAGAACATGGGCGAGGACACGCTTTATTCGGGAACGGTGGCAGCGGCTACCGAAGGTTTCATGTTCGGCGTACCGGCCATCGCGTTTTCGCTGGTTGGCCGCGACTGGTTGCATCTGGACGACGCAGCGCGCGTTGCCGCCGACATCGTTGCGCATTTTCTGGCGCACCCCATGCCGGGTCATCCGTTGCTGAATGTGAATATTCCGAGTCTGCCTTATGACGAGATGGGAGAGTGGCGCATTACGCGACTTGGCAAGCGTCATCCATCGCAGCCTGTCATCCGGCAAATCGACCCGCGCGGGAATCCGATCTGGTGGATCGGGCCGTCGGGCGATGCACTCGATGCAAGCGAAGGCACAGATTTTCACGCTGTTGCGAACGGACATGTTTCAATCACGCCGCTGCAACTCGATCTCACGCATACCAAGCTGTTGCCTGCCACGCGCGAGTGGGCGGAAGCGCGGAGCCGCCGTTCATGACGGACGAACGCGCAAAACGCTTTCCGCTGGCGCTCGCCGATCTGGTGCGCGAGCCGCGCAAAGCGGTTGCGCGTCCCGATGCAAGCGGCAAGTCGGACGGAAGGCCAACCGTCAAGCCGGTTTTGAAGTCGATCGCGGGCGGCAATGGCGCTGCGCGGCCGGCTTCATCGGCGCATAAAGCCGGCGCCGCCGCCACGCTAAAACCGGCAGGCGGAAAGGTCGCGAAATTGCCCGGTGCGCTTCATCCAGGTTCGAAGGCTAATGTAGTAGCCAAGTCCGGCAGTGTTCCGGGAACGGCAGCAGGAAAGCCGCATGTTGCACCGAAGCCATCCACCGTCGTGACTCACCATCAGCCAGGGGCGTTGCGTTCGGGCACGCGAATGAATGAAACGCGCGACGTGCCGGCGAGTGCGAAGATTCACGCAGCGCCAGAGTCCAAGCCGAAGCAGCCGCCAGACGACAAGCTCCGTACCGCTCGCAAGACAACGCTTCACGGCGCGCAGGGGAGCACGCATGCGCTGACGTCGGCACGGGTGCGCGAGCGCATGGTCGAGCGGTTGCGCGCAAACGGCATCACGGACCCGCGAGTGCTGGCGGCAATGTCGGCGGTGCCGCGTCATATGTTCGTCGATCCGGGGCTCGCGGCGCAGGCCTATGAAGACGCGGCGTTGCCGATCGGCCATCACCAGACAATCTCGAAACCGTCGGTTGTCGCGAGAATGATCGAATTGGTTGCTGCGGGGCGCGCCCTGAAGAACGTGCTGGAGATTGGCACTGGCTGTGGTTATCAGGCGGCCGTGTTGTCGCAAGTCGCCACCGATGTGTATTCCATCGAGCGGATTCGGCCGTTGTCGGAGCGCGCGAAGTTGAATTTGCGCCCGCTGCGCGTACCGAACATCCGTTTGCATTACGGTGATGGCAGGCTCGGACTGCCGGCGGCAGCGCCGTTCGACGCCATCGTCATAGCGTGCGCGGGACTCGATGTCCCGCAGGCGCTGCTCGATCAACTCGCTGTGGGCGGCAGGCTGGTTGCGCCGGTCGGATCGCAAACGGCGCAAGCGCAAATACTGACGCTCGTCGAGCGCGTTTCGCCCACGCAATGGCGCGAGTCGCAGCTTGATCGGGTTTTCTTTGTACCTTTAAAATCCGGAGTGATTTGACACCGATGAGTATGTTGCGTGCTAAACGAGAAGTGAGCGCGAACCCTGGTTTGACCGCGGTTCAGCGCATGGTGTGTGTCGCGGCGCTGTCCGTGCTGGCGGCCTGCGCGACACGGATGGACAATGCGCCCGTCGTCGACCGAACCGGCGGCGCGATTGGCACGCAAGCGGCGCAAGATGGCGCCGTCCTGCCGCCGGGTCCGCCGCCGCCTGGTTATTACCGTGTGAAACCGGGTGACACCCTATACCGGATTGCGCTGGAAAACGGTCAGAATTATCGGGATATTGCGTCGTGGAACAACATGACGAACCCGAATCAGATCGAAGTTGATCAACTGCTGCGTGTAGCGCCTCCGGGCGCGAATCTGGCCGCCGCAACGCCGGGCGTTTCTACCGCGCCGATCGTGGGCGGCGGGGTACAGGCTCAGCCGTTGACGAACACGTATGGTGCAAACAGCGCAACGTTGCCGCAGGCGCCGGCTTATGGTTCGTCGTCCGGCATGGGAACACCGCAACCGCCGCTATCTGGCACCGCGCCCGGACTGGCATTGAATCAGCCCGCAACCGGAATCGATAACGGCGCAACAGCGGCACCGCCGGCGCAGCCATCGTTCATCTGGCCGGCGCGCGGACCGATTCTCGGCACGTTCGACGACGCCAAGAACAAGGGCGTCAACATTGGCGGCGCGCCGGGAGATCCGGTTAACGCATCGGCGGATGGACGGGTTGTTTATTCCGGCAACGGTCTGCGTGGATACGGTAATCTCATCATCATCAAGCACGACGCAACTTTTCTGACCGCGTACGCACATAACCGCGCTTTGATGGTAAAAGAAGGTGACGCGGTGACAAAAGGGCAGAAGATCGCCGAAATGGGCAATAGCGATTCGGACCGTGTGATGTTGCATTTCGAAGTTCGCCGGCAGGGCAAACCTGTCGACCCTCTGACGTATTTGCCGCCGCAATAAGCGAAATCACCATGCCTAAATCGAAGCGCCTCCCGCCGCAAGCCGAGACTGATTTAATCAGACCCACGCAGACAACGGTGGAAGACGGCGCTTCGAATCACGCTGACGAATCGGAATCCGAAACGGCTGAAGCCGAATTGGATAACGACGAAGACGGCGCAACAAACGGCAAGGAAACAGCGGAGGGCGCAAACGATTCCGCGCCCGACGTCGACGATTTCAAGTCGATTTTGCAAGCTGAACTTACCGCCGACACCATTCAGCATTACCTGAATCGGATCAGTGTAAAGCCGCTTCTGACCGTTGAAGAAGAGCAGCGCTATTCGCGCCTCGCGAAAGCCGGCGAATTCGAGGCGCGGCAGGTGATGATCGAACGCAATTTACGGCTGGTGGTCAGCATCGCGAAGGGTTATCTGAATCGCGGCGTGCCGTTGCTCGATTTGATCGAAGAAGGCAATCTCGGGCTGATGCACGCTATCGAAAAGTTCGATCCCACGCGCGGATTCCGGTTTTCGACCTATGCCACGTGGTGGATTCGGCAGAGCATCGAGCGCGCGATCATGAACCAGGCGCGCACCGTGCGTTTGCCGGTACACGTGATCCGAGAGTTGAACCAGGTTCTGCGCGCGAAACGTCATCTCGAAAAAAGCTCTGCGAACTCGACGGCCGCAATTGCACCTGACAGGCGCGATGCAAGCATTGACGACATCGCGCATCTCACCGGCAAGACGCCTGAAGAAGTTACCGACATCCTCGCGCTGAACGAGCACACGGCTTCGCTGGACGCGCCGCTGGATCTCGATCCGGCAAGTAGCCTGCTCGACTTGCTATCCGACGACGCCAGCCAGTCGCCCGATTCCGAAGTTCAGCATCGCGAACTGGAAACGCTTACAAAACTCTGGCTTTCGCGTCTTTCCGACAAACATCGTCATGTCATAGAGCGTCGGTTTGGCTTGAATCACATCGAGCCGGCCACGCTCGAAGAACTCGCCGACGAAATGGGCCTGACGCGCGAACGTGTACGCCAGATTCAGCAAGAAGCGCTTGTAAGGCTGAAGCGCTTTTTTGCATCGAACGGTGTACGCAAAGACGCCGTGCTTTAGCCGTTGGTATCAGACGACGGCCCGGTCAGCGCTTTCTTTAAAAACGCAGCATCCAATCAAGCAATGACACCCATTCTCGTTTTCGACATCGAGACGATTCCCGATGTCGACGGTATTCGCCGTCTCGAAGATCTTCCGGCCACACTGACCGACGCTGAAGTCGCCGAGTACGCGTTCGCCGCGCGTCGCGAACGTGTAGGCAATGACTTCCTGCCGCACCACTTGCAGCGCATTGCCGCCATCTCGTGCGTGTTCCGCGACAACACGGGGTTTCGGGTGCGCTCGCTCGGTACTACAACCGACTCGGAAGCCGCATTGATCCAGTCGTTTTTTCGAGTGATCGAGAAATACACGCCGCAGCTTGTATCGTGGAATGGCGGCGGGTTCGACCTGCCCGTGTTGCACTATCGCGCGATGATTCACGGCGTCGCGGCATCCCGATACTGGGACCTCGGCAACGATGATCGCGAATTTCGCTATAACAACTACATCAGTCGCTATCACGCGCGCCATACCGATCTCATGGACGTGCTCGCGATGTACCAGGCTCGCGCGAACGCCCCTTTGGACGCACTAGCGAAGCTATGCGGTTTCCCCGGGAAACTCGGCATGGACGGCGGTAAGGTCTGGCAGGCGTTCTCAGAAGGGCGGCTCGACGAAATCCGCAATTATTGCGAGACCGACGTGGTCAATACCTATCTGATGTACTGCCGGTTCCAGTTGATGCGCGGCGGATTTTCGCAGGAAGAATATGCGGACGAAATCAACGTCGTGAAAAACGCTTTGGCGCTTGAACCGGCCCCGCACTGGGCGGAATACCTTTCGGCGTTCGGAAGCTGATCTCTCACGGGAAGCCCGGGCCGCATCGTTTACAATTCTTCGCTTCGACGTCGTTCCCCATCGCAGTTTAAATATCAGTCAGGAAGTCCGCAGGTGCCTCGCGCTCGTAAAAAATCCAATCGCCGCTGGAGCATGCCGGCGCGAATCGTTCCGCTTGACCCCACGGCCGCACCGGTTGAGATCGAAATCAAATCGCTCGATATGGAGGCCCAGGGCGTCGGCCGTACGGCCATGGAAGATGGCTCGGCGGGCAAAGTTGTTTTCGTGGAAGGTGCGCTGCCGGGCGAACGTGTTTCGTATGCGACTTTTCGCCGGAAAGCGGCTTTCGAAAATGGTCTGTTGGTCAAGGTGCTGCGTGAAAGCGTGATGCGCACGCGTCCCAAATGCCCTTATTTCAGCAAGTGCGGTGGCTGTTCAATGCAGCATCTCGACGTTCGCGCGCAAATCGCGGTCAAGCAGCGAGTGCTCGAGGACAACCTTGAACACATTGGGAAGCTGAATGCCGAGACCATCTACCGGCCGATTCACGGGCCTTCGTGGGGATATCGCTATCGGGCGCGGTTGTCTGTCCGGCTGATTGCTGGGAAGGGCGGTGCGCTTGTCGGGTTTCACGAGAAGAAAAGCGAATTCGTCGCCGACATGCCAACGTGTGACGTGCTGACTCCGCAAGTGTCGGCGTTGCTGATGCCACTTCGCAAGCTCGTCCAGGATCTTTCCATTCGCGATCGTCTGCCGCAAATCGAAGTGGCTGTTGGCGCGGAGATCACGGCACTGGTACTGCGGATTCTCGATCCTTTGACCGAAGCCGACGAAACGCTAGTACGTGATTTCGCCGACAAACACGGTATCCAATTCTGGCTGCAGCCGAAAGGGCCCGAGACGGCTTATCCGTTTCATCCAGTCGAACGCGAACTGGCGTACACGCTGCCGGAATTTAATATCCGGATGCAGTTCAAACCCACTGATTTCACTCAGGTCAATCATCAGATCAACCGTGTACTTGTCAGCCGCGCGCTGCGGTTGCTGGCGGCCTCGCGCACGGACCGTGTGCTGGATCTGTTTTGCGGTATCGGAAATTTCACGCTGCCGCTTGCACGAGTGGCGCATGAGGTAGTTGGCATTGAGGGTAGTGAGGATCTCACTCAACGCGCGCTTGAAAACGCAAAGGCGAACGGTGTGGACGGCCATACATCGTTCGCATGCCGAAACCTGTTCGAAGTCACGGCGGAAGATCTTCGCGCGCTCGGCCGCTTCGACAAATACCTTATCGATCCACCTCGCGATGGTGCGCTCGCTGTATCGAAGGCGCTTGCGGAACTGGCGCAGAACGGCGATCGCGAATTGATGCCTGAGCGCATTGTGTATGTGTCATGCAACCCGGCAACGCTCGCCCGCGACGCCAGCGTCCTCGTGAGCGAGGCGGGCTACCGGCTGAAGGGCGCCGGCGTGATGAACATGTTCCCGCATACTTCGCACGTTGAATCCATCGCGCTGTTCGAGCGCGACTAAATCCTCCGCGAACATAAAAAAGCCGGCCTCAAAAGAAGCCGGCTTTTTGATCGATACAACCCGTTCGCTGTCCGGATCAGTTCCGGTTGCCGCCGAAAATACCGAGCAGCGCAAGCAAGTTCGTGAACACGTTGTACAAATCCAGATAAATCGCGAGCGCTGCGCTGATGTAGTTCGTTTCGCCACCGTTCACGACGCGCTGGACGTCGAATAGCATGTACGCCGAGAAAATCACGATCGCGAGCACGGACACGGTCAGCATCAACGCGGGAAGGTGCAAAAAGACGTTCGCAAACGCGGCCAGCAGCAACACCAGCACGCCCATGAACAGCCACTTGCCAAGCCCGGAAAAGTCGCGCTTGCTCACGGTCGCAATGGTCGCCATGGCCGCGAAGATTACGCCCGTGCCACCAAAAGCCATCATGATGAGCTGCGGTCCGTTCGAAAAACCGAGAATGAAACTCAGCAGGCGCGACAGCATCAGTCCCATGAAGAACGTGAAACCGAGCAGGACAACCACGCCCATGCTGCTGTTCTTCGTGCGCTCGATGGCAAACATGAAGCCGAACGCAATCGCCATGAAGGCGATGAAACTCATGGCCGGGCTGGTTGCCGCGAAGAGCGAGAAGCCAGTCGCGACGCCGACCCACGCGCCGAGCACGGTTGGCACCATGGAAAGTGCGAGCAACCAGTATGTGTTACGTAGTACGCGGTTCCGGGTTTCGGACGATGTGACGCTGCCAGTACGACCAAAACCGTAGGGGGATTCGTTCATGATTTCTCCTTGCCTAAACTTATGTGAAGCCGACTGTTCCAAAAAATACCGGCTCGACTGATTTTACGCTGCGGCGTGGCGAGCCTTCATAGACACGATATGCGCGTATATTGCGCCGAATTCAATGATGCTGCACTGCGATGCTGCGGTCAGTAGAATTACCGCGCATTTCGTAACGACCGTATGCCAGGATGCTTACGATACCGTAAGGTTTCCATCGCAATCATACAATGCTTCGTGCTACAATTGTCGATTCTTTATATTCGTAACCCGTTAATTTTTTGGAGTTTTTCATGGCGATCGAGCGCACCCTGTCGATTATCAAACCGGATGCAGTGGCAAAGAATGTGATCGGTCAGATCTACAGCCGTTTCGAACAAGCTGGCCTGAAGGTGATCGCGGCTCGCATGGTTCATCTGTCGCGTGCTGACGCAGAAAAGTTCTACGCGGTTCACGCGGCACGCCCGTTCTTCAAGGATCTCGTCGAATTCATGATCTCCGGCCCGGTGATGATCCAGGCGCTGGAAGGCGATAACGCTATCCTGAAAAACCGTGACCTGATGGGTGCAACGGATCCGAAAAAAGCTGACAAAGGTACGATCCGCGCAGACTTTGCGGACAGCATCGACGCCAACGCAGTGCATGGTTCGGATGCGGCTGAAACGGCGCGTCAGGAAATCGCATTTTTCTTCCCCGAAGTAAACGTCTACTCGCGTTAATTCGGTAGTAGATTTAACGAGAGGACTGGCGCGAATAACCGAATGGCGAACAGCGGCGCGTCCTTAAACGCTTTCGGGTTCGTTCATCAGGAAACGGCACAAATCGAATGACAGCTTCCACCGTCAACCTTCTGGATCTCGATGCCGCCGGGCTCGTCGCTTATTGCGGCAGCCTGGGGGAGAAGCCGTTCCGCGCCAAGCAATTGCAGCGCTGGATACATCAGTTCGGTGTCGACGACTTCGACGGCATGACCGATCTGGCGAAGTCGCTGCGTGAAAAGTTGAAGGGGCGGGCAAGTCTGGATATGCCCGCCATCGTTCGCGATCACGTTTCCACCGACGGCACGCGCAAGTGGCTGATCGACGTAGGGAACAGCAACGCGGTCGAAACTGTTTACATTCCTGAAGAAAATCGCGGCACGCTTTGCGTTTCATCGCAGGCGGGCTGCGCCGTCAATTGCCGGTTTTGCTCGACCGGCAAACAAGGTTTCTCGCGCAATCTGAGCACGGGCGAAATCATCGGCCAGTTGAGAATGGCGGAATTTGCGCTGCGTGCGTCGAAAAGCAGTACCTACGGCTTGCCGAACAATGGCAAGGCCGATCGGGTAGTGACCAACGTCGTGATGATGGGCATGGGTGAGCCATTGCTCAATTACGACGCCGTGGTGCCCGCCATGCGCCTGATGCTTGACGACAACGCGTATGGTTTATCGCGTCGTCGCGTGACTTTGTCGACCTCGGGTGTCGTCCCCATGATGGATCGGCTCGGCGCCGACCTGCCAGTAGCACTCGCGGTTTCGCTGCACGCTCCAAGTGATGCACTTCGCGACATGCTGGTGCCGCTGAACAAGAAATATCCGTTGCGCGAACTGATGGCCGCGTGCCAGCGCTATTTGAAAGTGGCGCCGCGCGATTTCATTACGTTCGAGTACTGCATGCTCGACGGCGTGAACGACAGCGAAGTGCAAGCGCGTGAGCTCGTTGCGCTGACGCGTGACGTGCCGTGCAAATTCAATTTGATCCCGTTCAATCCGTTTCCCGAATCCGGATTGAAGCGTTCGGGTCATGAACAGATCAAGCGTTTCGCGGAGGTACTGTTGGACGCCGGTGTTGTGACCACGGTACGCAAGACCCGCGGAGACGATATCGATGCAGCTTGCGGACAACTCGCAGGAGAAGTCCAAGACCGCACTCGACTTGCGCAGCGTATGGGCAAATCATCCAAGATAATTGAGGTCCGGGCTGTTTGAGCGGCTTGCTGTGAAAAAATCGGTGAAGCTGCATACACGCGGTCGGGTTCATGCGTGTCATTAGGTTGCGAAATCGGAATAATAGGCAATAAACGATCAAAGTCGGCGCACAACACCGTGCATTTTGTTATAAAGCGGTCTGCAACGCCGGCGCGGCAATTCCGTGCGGTAATGCCGTGCTTGGCAACGAAGCTGAGCAGCGACAAAAAAGAATCGATGCGAGGAAATTGGGATGAGTGAGCCGCAGCACCCGACGCCTTTTGGCGCTCATAAAGGTGGCCAGTCGGGCGGTCAGGCCGGAGCTTTATCAGGAAGCCAGCCGGAGCGCGTCGCGAGCGCAGCACCGGGCGCAATCCAGGGTGCGAATCTTGAATCGGTCGCCGCGGTAGGCGCGCGTCTGACGCAGCTTCGCGAAGCGAAAAACTGGTCTCTCGATGACGTCTCCGCACGGTTGAAAGTATCCCCGCAAAAGCTGCGCGCACTCGAAAACGGTGATCTCAGCCTCTTTCCAGACCGGAACTTCGCGGCTGGCATTGTGCGCAGCTACGCAAAAATCATGGGCGCCGACCCGGCGCCATTCACGGCCGCCCTTCGTCAGGCTAGCGGTCCGGTAGAGCAGAATTTGTCGTTGCCGGCGTCGTCCGGTGCGGGCTTGCCGCGCGGCCGCGTCTCGGTACCGCTCGGAAGTTCGCCGAAGCGCCGGTCTTGGCTCTGGGGCGTAGCAGCCGTGGTCGTTGCGGTGATCGCGCTTGCAATGTGGCACACCGGCGGCGACTCAGCTGCGTGGCTCGCCCGGCTGAAAGCAAGTGCCAATGGGGCAGGTCAATCGGCGGGCGGCGAAACGAGCACGAGTTCATCCGTGACTTCATCGGACGAATCTAGCTCGAACGCAGGTTCGGTCGTACCCGGCGACAATGCCGCAGCCAGCAGCGCAGCAACCAATAGTCCGACCACGCAGCAAGCCGGCGCTCAGCCAATGCCAAGTCCGTTGGGCACGAATGCGCTTCCGGCGTCTTCATCGACTATTTCAGCGGTGCAGGGCGCCGCCGCCAAGGGCGCGAGCGTTCCTGCCGCAGTTCCGCTGACCAATGCGGCCAAGCCTGAAGCGCCGGTGCCCGCATCTATCGCGGCCGCTGTTGGCACCGGTTCGAATACGCTCGAGTTGAAGGTCGCGGCCGACAGCTGGTTCAGCGTGCGTCAAAAGGATGGCAAGGAAGTGTTTTCCGGCTTGGTGAAGGCCGATTCGGTACAGCGGGTTGCGGGTGAGGCGCCATTCAAGATCACGATCGGCAACCGCGCGGGTCTCGACTCGCTGACGTTCGACGGGCAACCAGTCGAAGCCGCGAAGTTCGGACCGGCCAAGGGAAATGTCGCGCGTTTTTCACTGCCTTGATGCTGACTTCGAGAGCTCCCGCACGTATGTCGGAGCTCTCGCAATAACCCGCACCGGATCGTGGCGTTTCACCTCGGTCCGAAGGCTTGACACGAAATCGTGCGAAGATTTCGCTTCGGCGTTGCAAATTGTCAAACGCCGGTCCTTGTCCTTGAGTCTCATTCATTCCAGAAACGCGTCTCCGTGCGGCATCCGGCAACGCAGAGGGTCACTTAGATGCAATCCGAAGCTCAACAACCTCTAATCCAAAGCAAGATTTGTTCGTCGGAACCCGTTTTCGGCGGATCGTTGAAACGACGGTCGTCGCATGCCGTCGATGTTCGCTGGGGCGGCCAGCTCGTCACCATCGGCGGAGATTCGCCGGTGCGTGTTCAGTCGATGACCAATACCGACACCGCGGACGCGATCGGCACGGCAATCCAGATCAAGGAACTGGCGCAAGCCGGATCGGAGCTGGTTCGGATCACCGTAAACACGCCCGAGGCGGCAGCGGCGGTTCCGGCGGTGCGCGAACAGCTCGACAGGATGGGCGTCACGGTTCCGCTCGTCGGCGATTTTCACTACAACGGCCATACGCTGCTGCGCGACTATCCCGCATGTGCGGAAGCGTTGTCGAAATATCGGATTAATCCGGGCAACGTGGGAGCCGGGGCAAAACGCGACACCCAGTTTGCGCAGATGATCGAAGCAGCCGCACGTTATGACAAACCGGTTCGGATCGGCGTGAACTGGGGCAGTCTCGATCAGGATCTGCTCGCGCGCATGATGGACGAGAACGCGGCGCGATCAACCCCGTGGGAAGCGCAAAGCGTGATGTACGAAGCGCTGATTCAATCGGCGATCGGCTCGGCGGAACGCGCGGTCGAACTTGGCTTGCGGCGCGATCAGATCATCTTGTCGTGCAAGGTCAGCGGCGTGCAGGACCTGATCGCGGTTTATCGCGAACTGGCAAAGCGTTGCAGCTTCGCGCTGCATCTCGGGCTGACCGAAGCGGGAATGGGTTCGAAGGGCATTGTGGCATCGACGGCGGCGTTGTCGGTGCTGTTGCAGGAAGGCATCGGCGACACCATCCGGATTTCACTGACGCCTGAGCCGGGCGGCGCGCGGACCGGCGAAGTGATCGTCGGGCAGGAAATCCTGCAGACCATGGGCCTTCGCTCGTTCACGCCGATGGTCATCGCTTGCCCCGGTTGCGGACGCACTACCAGCACGTTGTTCCAGGAACTGGCATCGCAGATTCAGACATATCTGCGCAACGAAATGCCCGTTTGGCGCGATCAGTTCCCGGGCGTCGAGAAGATGCACGTCGCGGTGATGGGTTGCATCGTGAACGGGCCGGGTGAATCGAAGCAGGCGAATATCGGCATCAGCTTGCCTGGTTCGGGTGAGAATCCAGCGGCGCCGGTGTTTATCGACGGCGTGAAGGTCAAGACGCTGCGCGGCGAACATATCGCCCAGGAATTCCAGCAAATCGTCAGCGAGTACGTCACGCGGACTTACGGCAAGCGCGAAACCGCGCAGGCAGAAACAATCTAAAGACAGATGACTGAAGTCAAGAAAAAGCTTGAAAAGCTAAGCGGCGTGAAGGGCATGAATGACATCCTGCCGGAACATGCCGCGTTGTACGAATTCTTCGAAAGTACCGTCAAGTCGATGCTGCGTGCCTACGGCTACCAGCAGATCCGCACGCCAATTCTCGAGCACACGCAACTGTTCACGCGCGGAATTGGCGAAGTGACGGACATTGTCGAGAAGGAAATGTATAGCTTCACCGACGCGCTCAACGGCGAGCAGTTGACGCTGCGCCCCGAGAACACGGCTGCGGTGGTGCGCGCGACGATTGAACACAATCTTCTGTACGACGGCCCGAAGCGCCTGTGGTACGTCGGTCCCATGTTCCGTCACGAGCGTCCGCAGCGCGGGCGTTACCGGCAGTTTCATCAGGTCGGTGTGGAAGCCCTGGGATTTGCGGGTCCGGATACCGATGCTGAAATCATCATGATGTGCCAGCGCCTGTGGGACGATCTTGGGCTGACCGGCATCCGTCTCGAACTCAATTCGCTCGGCCAGCCGGAAGAGCGAGCCGAGCACCGAAAGGAATTGATCGCGTATCTCGAGCAACATGTCGACGCACTCGATGAAGAAGCGAAACGCCGCCTCTACACGAACCCGTTGCGCGTGCTCGATACGAAAAATCCGGCCATGCAGGAAATCGCACAGAACGCGCCGAAGCTTGTCGACTTTCTCGGGCCGGAATCGCTTGCGCACTTTGAAGGCGTTCAGCGTTTGCTGAAGGCGAACAATGTGCCGTTCACGATCAATCCGCGTCTCGTTCGCGGTCTCGATTATTACAACCTCACCGTGTTCGAGTGGGTGACCGACAAGCTCGGTTCGCAAGGAACGGTTGCAGGCGGCGGTCGCTATGATCCGCTGATCGAACAGCTTGGCGGAAAAGCGGCGGCGGCGTGCGGCTGGGCAATGGGCGTTGAACGGATTCTGGAATTGCTGAAAGAAGAGAATCTCGTGCCGGCGCCGGAAGGCACGGACATCTACGTCGTGCATCAGGGCGAAGCGGCGGCGGAGCAGGCGTTCATTATCGCCGAGCGTTTGCGCGACACCGGTCTCGACGTCATCCTCCATTGCAGCCCGGACGGCGCAGCGGCAAGCTTCAAGTCGCAAATGAAAAAAGCCGATGCGAGCGGTGCGGCATTCGCGGTCATTCTCGGCGAAAACGAACTCGCGCAAGGCATGGTCGGCGTGAAACCATTGCGGACTTCATCGCTTGAGTCTACGGGTCAAAAGAACGAGCAGGCCACCGTGCCTGTGGAAGACTTGACCGAATTTCTAATCAATGCGATGGTGGCAACCGCCGACGACAGCGCCGACTGATTGTCCGGCTGTGTCGCGCGGAAACCCCCGTGTGACGGCCCGCAACAATGGCGCGCGGCATTGCACGCGAACACAAAAGTAGTCAAGGAATACGCTGGGCATGAGCTATCACGAAGAACAAGAGTCACTTGAAAATCTGAAGGCCTGGTGGGCCAAATGGGGCAACTCCACGACCTGGATCGTGCTCGCGGTGCTCGTGGTCGCGGCAGGCTGGAACGGCTGGAATTTCTGGCAACGCAGGCAAGCTGCCGAAGCCGCCGTACTCTACGATCAGGTCCAGCAGGCAGTGACGGCGGGTGACAAGCCTTTGATCACGCGCGTCTCGTCGGACATGGAAGACAAGTTCGGCGGCACCGCGTATGCGCAGATGACCGCGCTCGCCGCAGCCAAGTCCCTGTACATGAGCGGCGACAGCGAAGGTGCTAAAGCCCAGTTGCAGTGGGCAGTCGAACACGCCAAGGACGCTGAATACAAGCAGATCGCGAAATTGCGGCTGTCGCTGATTCTCCTCGACGAAAAAGCCTACGACGCCGGCCTGAAAGTTCTCGCCGACGAACCCATCGACGCGTTCAAGGGCGTCGTATCGGATCGTCGTGGTGATTTGCTGGCGGCACAAGGCAAGCGCGACGACGCCCGCGCGGCCTATAAACTGGCGCTTGGCTCGTTGCCGCAGTCTGACTCGTCGGCACGCCAGCTGATTCAATTCAAGCTCGATGCGCTTGGCGGCTAACGCTGCTCGTGCCGAAATGCACGGCGCGGCAGCACTGTGTTTATGCTCGCGCGGCGCTCGCTGAGTTAAAGTCGCGGGTTCTTGGCGGTTGGACCTGACAGTCCTGAGTTTCACCGCACACCGATCAACCGATTTCATTTTCTCCATGTTGCGTCCACCGATGAATTTTCTGAAACGCTACGCTCTGCCGCTCGCCTGCGCGATGTCGGTCATGCTCACGGCCTGTGCCACCAAGGACGAACGCCGGGCGCCGACTCCGCTTGTCGAGATCAAGCCCGTTCTGAACGTGGAGCAGGCATGGAAGGCGAGCGTCGGCAAGGCCGGGCGCTATCTGTTCTCGCCGGTTGCAATCGGCGACGCCGTGTACGCGGCAGGCGCGAACGGCACGGTCGCGAAGATCGATTCGAAAACCGGTCAGGACGTGTGGCGCATCAAGCTCAAGGACGATCTGTCGGCGGGCGTGGGCAGCGACGGCAACCTGACAGCGGTTGGCGGCTTGAAGGGCAATGTGTACGTGCTCGGACCCGACGGCAAGCAATTGTGGACGGCCACGGCGCCTGGCGAAATCATCTCGCCGCCGCTCGTGGGTAACGACCTCGTGGTTGTCCGGACTATCGACGGCAAGATCGTCGCGTTCAATTCGCAAACCGGCGAACAAAAGTGGATGTTCCAGGCGCGCGCCGTGCCGCTCAATTTGCGCGTGGCGGCCGGCATGACGTTCGCTGCGTCGCAGGCGATCCTGGCGGGTTTCCCGGGCGGCACATTCGCTGCCATCAACCTGCAAACGGGCGATGCTTACTGGCAGACGCCGGTATCGTTTCCTAAAGGTGTGACCGAAGTCGAGCGTATCAACGACGTAACCGGCGCACCGACGCTGGTTGGATCCGAAACCTGCGCGGTGACGTTCCAGGGTCGTATCGGCTGTTTCGATGCCAACTCCGGCCGGCCGCAATGGGAAAAGAACTTCTCGAGCGACAGCGGTCTTGCGCAGGACAACGAAGTCGTGGCCGCGGGCGATGACTGGTCGGTGGTCAATGCGTTCAGCGTGATCGACGGAACCCCGCTGTGGAAGAACGACAAGCTGAAAAACCGCATGGTCAGCGTGCCGTTTATCCTGGGCCGCGCCGTTGTGATCGGCGATTATCAAGGGTTTGTGCACTTCCTTTCCACGACCAACGGTGAATTTGTCGGTCGCGCGAAAACCGACGGCAGCGCGGTCACGGCTGCGCCGGTCCTGGCTGGCGACACGCTGGTGATTCAGACGCACGACGGCGGCCTTTACGGTTTCCGCCCGCGCTGAAGCTTTGGATTTGAGTTGACGAGCGCGCCGGTACTGCCGGCCGTTCGTGTTTCTCCGGACTTTATTGTTTTTTGAGTCCGCGCCGTGCGAATAGAATCGATTCATCAATGCTGCACGTGACGGATTTATCGTGCGGCAAATAAGCGCACAAGCAGTATCAACAACAGCAAGCGCAACATTCCGGCATCTGCATTTCAGCCATCGGAAGCGCAAATTCATGTTCTCGAGGGAGCGCGCCGCGCGTTCCAGGTGCGCCTTGAACGTGATGACTGCAAAGCGTAAGCGGGTCAGCAGAAGCCGATAGCAGGACCTTAAACAGCAAAATTGCTGCGTCTCGCGATTCGATCCGCTGGAACCATGCTAATTTTCGACACACCGCCGGACCGCGCATTTCGCGGTTCGCCGTTTCCGGAGTGACATCCGGCGCACGCCGGACCGGAATCATCCGTCTTGCGTTCAACCAAGAACACCATCTCATGAAACCCGTAATTGCCCTCGTGGGGCGCCCCAATGTGGGGAAATCGACGCTCTTCAACCGCCTGACGCGCTCGCGTGACGCGCTCGTCGCCGACTTGCCCGGTCTCACTCGCGACCGTCACTACGGCGAAGGCCGCGTGGGCGACCGCCCGTATTTGGTCGTCGATACCGGCGGTTTCGAGCCCGTCGCGAAAGACGGCATCCTGCATGAGATGGCTCGCCAGACGCGCCAGGCGGTGGAGGAGGCCGACGTCGTCGTCTTCATCACCGACGGACGCAACGGACTCGCGCCGCAAGACAAGGCGATTGCCGACTATCTGCGCAAGACGGGCCGGCCGCTGTTTCTGGTGGTGAACAAGGCCGAAGGCATGAAGTACAGCGCGGTGGCCGCCGATTTCTACGAACTCGGTCTTGGCGACCCGCGCGCGATTTCCGCGGCGCACGGCGACGGCGTGACAGAGATGATCGGCGATGCGCTCGAGATTGCCTATGCCGGGCAGCCGGAAGAAGATCCCGAGGAGAAGGCGGCCCGTGGCGTGAAGATCGCCATCGTGGGACGCCCGAATGTGGGCAAGTCGACGCTGATCAATGCCTTGGTGGGCGAAGAGCGCGTGATCGCGTTCGACATGCCCGGCACCACGCGCGATTCCATCTATGTTGATTTCGAGCGAAGTGGCCGCAAATACACGTTGATCGATACAGCGGGTTTGCGTCGTCGCGGCAAAGTGTTCGAAGCGATCGAAAAGTTTTCGGTGGTGAAGACGCTTCAGTCGATTTCAGACGCAAACGTGGTGATCCTGCTGCTCGATGCACAGCAGGACATTTCCGAGCAGGACGCGCATATCGCTGGATTCGTGGTGGAACAGGGGCGCGCGCTGGTGGTTGGCGTCAACAAGTGGGACGGACTCGACTCGCATGTGCGCGAGCGCACCAAGGCGGACCTGACGCGCAAGCTCAAGTTTTTGGACTTTGCTAAATTCCATTACGTGTCGGCGCTCGAAAAAACCGGTATTAGCCAGTTGATGAAATCCGTCGATGACGCTTACGCCGCAGCCATGGCAAAACTGCCGACGCCCAAGCTGACGCGTGCGTTGATCGATGCAGTGGAATTCCAGCAGCCGCGCCGTCGCGGCCCGATTCGTCCGAAGCTCCGTTACGCGCATCAGGGCGGGCAGAATCCCCCGATCATTGTCGTGCATGGAAACGCGCTCGACGCGATCACGGACACGTACAAACGTTACCTCGAAGGACGTTTCAGAGAAACTTTCGGGCTGGTTGGGACTCCATTGCGCATAGAGTTTCGTTCGAGTGCGAATCCTTACGCGGATAAGGGCTGATGCCGGCCTGAATCCCGCGTGCATCAAGCGTTTCGGCGGATTTGGACGGGCGCCGCTCGCTGGTGCGAAAATGAAAATCGGCTATAGTGTAGCGATTGACGGCGGATCTCTTTTTCTTCGTCGCAATCACGTTAACCTGCAAAAATAATACGGAGTTTGCTATGAGCAACAAAGGGCAATTGTTACAAGACCCGTTTTTGAACGCACTGCGAAAAGAGCATGTGCCAGTGTCGATCTACTTGGTCAACGGCATCAAGCTGCAAGGCAATATTGAATCGTTCGACCAGTACGTCGTGTTGCTCCGTAACACCGTGACCCAGATGGTCTACAAGCACGCCATTTCCACGGTCGTGCCAGCGCGTCCGGTGAATTTCCACCCGGATGCTGAAACGCCCTAAACCTCGCAGCGTCCGGTGTGACGGCATGAATGAACTTGCTAATTCACCGGTCGCTTCAAAATGAAAATATCAATTTGATCAACGCAGCGCTTGTCGGTGTCGACTTCGGAAAAATCGATTTCGATGCCAGTCTCGAAGAACTCAGTCTGCTCGCACAAAGTGCGGGCGCCCATCCCGCCGTCACCCTGACCGGTCGCCGTTCCAGCCCTGATGCCAAGATGTTCGTTGGCAGCGGCAAAGTCGAAGAGCTGCGCCTCGCGTGCGTTGCGAACGACGTGGAACTCGTCATCTTCAATCACGCTTTGGCACCCGCGCAGCAGCGGAACCTGGAAACGGCGCTCGAGCTCCGCGTGATCGACAGAACCAGTCTTATCCTCGATATTTTCGCGCAGCGTGCCCGTAGTCATGAAGGCAAGCTGCAGGTCGAACTTGCACAGCTTCAGTATCTGTCGACGCGATTGATTCGCGCGTGGACTCACCTCGAGCGGCAAAAGGGCGGTATCGGTTTGCGCGGACCGGGTGAAACGCAGCTCGAAACCGACCGTCGCCTGATTGGCGAGCGGATCAAGGCGCTGAAGGCGCGGCTCGCGAAGCTGCAGCGCCAGCATGGCACGCAGCGCCGGCAACGTGAGCGGAACCGGACCACGTCGGTGTCGCTCGTGGGTTATACAAATGCGGGCAAGTCCACGCTATTCAATGCGTTGACAAAGGCTCAGGCGTACGCGGCGGATCAACTGTTCGCCACGCTCGATACAACTTCCCGCCGGGTTTATCTCGGCGAGGAAGCGGGTCAGGCGGTGGTATCGGATACGGTCGGGTTCATTCGCGATCTGCCTCACCAACTCGTGGCGGCATTTCGCGCAACGCTCGAAGAGACGGTTCAGGCGGACTTGCTGTTGCATGTAGTCGATGCCTCGAGCATGGTCCGGCTCGACCAGATCGAAGAAGTGAACAAGGTGCTGAGCAGTATCGGCGCCGAGGGTGTTCCGCAGATTCTCGTATTCAACAAGATCGATGCAGTGCCTGAGCTCGCGGCCCGCAACGATCCGGTTGAAAGGGACGAGTATGGTAATATTTTGCGCGTCTTTTTAAGCGCGCGAACGGGTCAGGGACTCGACGCCCTGCGCGCGGCAATCGCCGAATTTGCGGCTTCCGAACCGAAAGATAACAACGAGTACACGGAACTTCCGGACGGCACAATCGTGCCGGAGTCCATGGATAGCACATCCGACGACGGAACCACGCTACCGGAAGACCACCGGTCAGCCGACGAAAGTGAAGACCGCAAGGTCCCCGAGCACGGGCACTGATCTGTTCCGATTTGCATTGACCCGGCTGTCTAATGGTGAATCACCGAGTGAACGACTACAACGAGCGGAGTACCCGGCAGCTTTCGCATGCCGTCTTTTCGATCAACGACCCGCGCTGGGGGCGGGGCGACGGCAATGGCGACACCAAAAGCCAGGACCCGAAGCGTCCGCAGGAACAAAAGCGTCCATCGAAGGACAAGGACGGCGAAGGACCGCCGGATCTCGACGAAATGTGGCGCGACTTCAACAAGAAGCTCGCGGGCCTGTTCGGCAAGAAGCCCGCAGGCGGCGGCCCGCGTCCGGACAATGGCCGCAGCGCCAAGATCGGGCTGGGCATTGTTGTCGGCGCGTTGATCGCGATCTATCTCGGTAGCGGCGTGTTTGTCGTGCAGGACGGAAATGTGGGCGTGGTATCGCGCTTTGGCAAGTACGAAGGCCAGGCCGATCAAGGCGTGCACTGGCGCCTGCCGTATCCGTTCGAGTCGCACGAGATCGTCAATACGTCGCAGATCCGCTCGGTCGATATCGGCCGTAACAACACGCTTACGCAAGCCAATGTTCGCGACGCATCGCTGCTGACGCACGACGCGGATATCGTCGACGTGCGCTTTGCCGTGCAGTATCAGATCAAGTCGGCGACCGACTATCTGTTCCGCAATCTCGATCCGGAGCAGAACGTGACGGAATCGGCTCAGGCCGCCATCCGCGAGATTGCCGGCACGCACAGCACGGACGAGCTGCTGTTCAAGGATCACGAAGCGTTGCGCGCCAAGCTGGTCGATCGGATTCAGGCATCGCTGGATTCGTACAAGACCGGGCTGCAGGTGACCGGCGTGACCATTCAAAGCGTGCAGGTTCCGGCGCAGGTTCAACCCGCGTTCGAAGAAGCGGCGAAGGTTCGCCAGGACAACGAGCGTGCGGTGGACACGGCCAAGGCTTACTCCGATCAGCTGCTTCCGCGCGCGAAAACCGACGCGGCGCGCATGATCGATGAAGCGAAGGGCTATAGCAACCGGGCCGTTTCTCAAGCGCAAGGCAATGCCGAGCGCTTCAAGCAGGTTTATGCAGAATATTCGAAGGCGCCGGCAGTGATTCGTCAACGCATGTATTTGGACACAATGCAGCAGATTTACTCGCGGGCGACGAAGGTTTTTGTCGACAGCAAGAGTTCTAACAACGTGGTGTATCTGCCGCTCGACAAGCTCGTCGATGCAAACCGCCAGCGCGCAAATGCAGCCGCGCCGGCAAGCGGTGCGCCGGAGGCTTCGTCTGCCGCAGCTGGAACCACGAACCAGCCGGTGGGCGCAGCGCCCGCGGCTGTCGGAACGTCGATCACGCAGGACGCGCGCAGCGAAAGCGCGCAGGCAGCGTCGGCGGTCGCGGCGCAAGCTGCTTCCGCAAGCACGGCAGCAAGCGCTGCGGCTGCTTTACCGGCGTCGGCATCGGCGTCGGCGAAATCGTCCGGTGGCGATCCATTGCGCTCGCGCGACGCGTTCCGTTCGCGTTCGCGTGAAGACGACACGCAATGAGGAGCGCGATCATGAATCGAATCGTTGCCCTCGTGGTTGCCGTGGTGGTCGTGCTGTTTATCGGCTCGTCCATGATGTTCGTGGTCGACGAACGCCACGCCGGCGTGATCACCGCGCATGGCGGCGGCGAACCCAGGCTCGTCACGCCCGGACTGCACTTCAAGCTGCCGCCGCCGTTCCAGACGCTTACGCTGATCGACACACGTACGCTCACCATCGACGAAGCCGGCACCGACCGCTTCAACACGTCGGACAAGAACGAGGTGATCGTGAATACGGTCATCAAGTATCGTGTCGCGGACCCGCTGAAGCTTTTTGTCAGCAACGAGAAGAACACGCAGACCGCGCAGGACCGTCTGGCGGCGCTTACGCGCACGGCGCTGACGTCATCGTTCACGAAGCGTCCGCTTGCCGACGTGCTCGGCGAGCAGCAGGCTATCGGGACGGAAGCGCAGAAATCGATCGAGGCGCCGGCAGCGGCGTTCGGCGTCGAACTTGTGGATGTGCAGCTGACGCGCATCGACTTTCCGGCTGCGGTGGCGGATTCGGTCTACAAGCGCATGATCGCGGCGCGCCAGCAAGCGGCGGCCGAAGAACGCGCGAAGGGCACGGCCGACGCCGACGCCATCAAGGCGAATGCGGATCGTCAGCAAGAAGCGATTCTCGCCGATGCCTACAAGGAAGCGCAGACCATCAAGGGCGAGGGCGATGGCCGCGCTGCATCGATTGCCGCTGATGCGTACGGCGTCGATCCGCAGTTCTACCAGTTCTATCAAAGCCTCGAAGCGTATAAAAAGACGTTCAATGCCGGCGATGTGATGGTCGTCGATCCGAGCAGCGATTTCTTCCGCTTCATGCGCAGCCCGAACGGTGCTGCGCCGAGCGCCCCCGATGCCACCACCCCGGCGCTCGCGCGCAAGCGCTGAGTTCCAAGCGCCGCGGTCCGAGCCGCGGCGTCATCTATTGACTGGATATGGCTGCATCGTTACTGCTCGCGATTGCGTTGATGCTGATTATCGAAGGGATGTTTCCGTTCGTCTTCCCTAATTCCTGGCGCGACACGTTCCGCCGGATCGCTCAACGGCCGCCGCATCAGATTCGGATCGGCGGCTTGATCGCGATGGCGCTCGGCGTGATTCTGCTGCTGATTGCAACCTGAATTACGTCGAAGCCAGCCACGGCGTAGCCACTCATAGATCAAAAGATTATCCTGACCGACCGGCGATGCCACGTTCACTTCGCATTGCCGCGCTCAAAAACGTTCCGTAGGAAACGCCCCGATGTCCACCTGGTTACTCCCCGAGAATATCGCCGATGTCTTGCCGTCGGAGGCGCGCAAGATTGAAGAATTGCGCCGCCGGCTGCTCGACCGTTTTCGTTCGTACGGCTACGAGCTCGTGATGCCGCCGATGCTCGAGTATCTCGAGTCCTTGCTGACAAGCGGCGGCAGCGACCTGAACCTGCGCACATTCAAGCTCGTCGATCAATTGTCCGGCCGCACGCTTGGCCTGCGCGCGGATATTACGCCGCAGGTTTCGCGTATCGATGCGCATTTGTTGAATCGTCAGGGCGTGACACGCCTTTGTTATGCAGGGAACGTGTTGCATACGCGTCCGCGCGGCTTGCATGCAACACGCGAACAGATCCAGATTGGCGCGGAAATCTACGGTCATGCGGGACTCGAAGCCGACCTGGAAATTCAGCAATTGATGCTCGATTCCCTGCGTCTGAGCGGCCTGAACAAGGTGCGCCTCGATTTGTGCCACGCCGGCGTTCTGGCCGCGTTGCTCGATCTCGAGCCGGCCGCTGCCGCGCTCGGCGAGTCGCTTTACGACGCGCTCGGCGCGAAAGACGTGCCGCGCCTGAACGAGCTCACGTCCAAACTTGGCGACGTTGCCCGGGACGCGTTGCGCGCGTTGCCATCGCTGTACGGCGATGCATCGGTGCTCGATGAAGCCCGCGCACGTCTGCCGAATCTGCCGGTCATTTCCCGGGCGCTCGATGACCTCGCGTTCCTCGCGGCCCAGGCCCACGGCGCTGAACTGATGATCGATCTCGCCGATCTTCGCGGTTACGCGTACCACAGCGGCGTGATGTTCTCGGCGTACGTTGACGGCGTGCCGAACGCGGTTGCACGAGGCGGCCGTTACGACGACGTTGGCCAGGCCTACGGCCGCGCGCGTCCGGCAACGGGTTTCTCGCTGGATTTACGCGAAGTCGCGCGCATTTCTCCCGTCGATGCCCGCGGCAGCGCGATCCTCGCACCTTGGAACCACGACGAACCGTTGAGTGCGGCTGTTGCGCAATTGCGTGATGCCGGCAAAGTGGTGATCCAGGCGTTGCCTGGACACGACCACGACCTCGACGAGTTCGCGTTCGATCGCGTGCTGGTCGAGCGCGACGGGACATGGGTCGTGGAGGCCCGTTCCTAGTGGTTTTGGGGCTTGCCGGAAGCGCTGTTGAAGGCAAACTCCAGACAAGACTTAGGTTTTATAAATCCGACTTTGAGTCGATATCCGTTCGCAAATACCGGGAAAAACTCGGAACCATCGGCGAACATAGGTAAAATGCTTTTTTAACCAGCTATCAAATTGACATGTCTGCCAGCGCAGTGAATGTGAACCCGGGGCGCAACGTCGTCGTGGTCGGCACCCAGTGGGGTGATGAAGGCAAGGGCAAGATCGTCGACTGGTTGACGGACCACGCCCAAGGCGTCGTGCGCTTCCAGGGCGGTCATAACGCCGGCCATACGCTGATCATCGGCGGCAAGAAAACAATCCTTCGCCTGATTCCGTCGGGCATCATGCGCGCCGGCACGGCTTGCTATATCGGCAATGGCGTGGTTTTGTCGCCCGAAGCGCTCTTCAAGGAAATCGGCGAACTGGAAACGGCAGGCATCGACGTCCAGAAGCGCCTGTTCATCTCCGAAGCCGCCAACCTGATTCTTCCGTATCACATTGCCATCGACCAGGCGCGCGAAGCACGTCGCGGCGCGGCGAAGATCGGCACGACGGGACGAGGTATCGGCCCGGCGTATGAAGACAAGGTCGGCCGTCGGGGCTTGCGCGTGCAGGATCTGTACGACCGCGAAGTGTTTGCAGAACGCCTGCGCGAAACGCTGGACTTCCATAACTTCGTGCTGACGGGTTATCTCGGCGCGGCAGCGGTGGACTATCAGGAAACGCTCGACACCATGTTTGGTTACGCCGAGCGCCTGGCGCCCATGGTGACGGACGTGTCACGGCGTCTGTACGACGAGAATCACGCCGGCCGCAACCTGCTGTTCGAAGGTGCGCAAGGCACATTGCTCGATATCGATCACGGCACGTATCCGTACGTGACCTCGAGCAATTGCGTGGCGGGTGCGGCGACATCGGGCGCAGGCGTGGGTCCGCAAAAGCTGAATTACATCCTCGGCATCACGAAGGCATATTGCACGCGTGTGGGCGCGGGTCCGTTCCCGAGCGAGTTGTATGACGCCGACAACGTGAATCGTCAGGAACAGATTGGCCTGACGCTTGCGACCGTCGGCAAGGAGTTCGGTTCGGTGACCGGCCGTCCGCGCCGCACTGGCTGGCTGGACGCCGCCGCGCTGCGCCGCTCCATCCAGATCAATGGTATCTCGGGTCTGTGCATGACCAAGCTCGACGTGCTCGATGGCCTGGACGAAGTAAAGCTGTGCGTGGGTTACAAGCTCGACGGCAAGAACGTCGACATCTTGCCGCGTGGCGCCTCGGAAGTGGCTCGTTGCGAGCCGGTGTACGAGACGTTTGGCGGTTGGAAGGAAAGCACTATCGGCATCACGCAATGGGACCAGTTGCCTGAAACCGCGCGCAAGTATTTGTCACGCGTGCAGGAAGTGGCGGGCGTTCCTATCGACATGGTGTCGACGGGTCCGGATCGCGACGAAACCATCCTGTTGCGTCATCCGTTCAAGGTTTGAGACCTTGAGCCTCTAGCAAAGACAAAGTGGCCGCGAATGTGAACTGCACCCCAAAAGTTGGACACCCGTCCAACAATTTGGGGTGTTTTTTATGGCGAAGCATAGCGAGCAATTAAAGCTCAAACTTGTCAGGCAGTA
>NZ_LMPF01000023.1 GCF_001424345.1 Burkholderia sp. Leaf177 | reverse complement strand
GCGGCTTCGCTCCACGCTTCCTCCCCACGCTCGGTCACCCTCACGCAGTTGCGCTTCGCTTCGTTCGCTGTGGTCAACTCACGGGAGGACTCGCACCTCCAAGATTGCGCCCATGCTGGGCGCACACGTAAAAAAAGCGGTGGCCGAGGCCACCGCTTTCGCAAAGATAAAACCAGACGATCAGTCCGTTGTTTCCAGCGTCGGATAGTCCGTATAACCTTCGGTGCCACGCGCATAGAACGTCTCGGGAATCGGCGCATTCAACGGAGCATCGACTTCGAAGCGTTTCACCAGATCCGCATTTGCGATGAACAACTGACCCCATGCAACCGCATCCGCATCACCGCGATCAAGTGCTGCCTGCGCGGTTTCCTTCGTGAATTTTTCGTTCGCGATATACACGCCGCCAAACTCCTTCTTCAACAACGGTCCGATGGAATCTTCGGCAACGCGCTCACGTGCAGCAATGAACGCAATCTTGCGTTTGCCGAGTTCGCGTGCCACATAACCGAAAGTTGCGGCGCGATCGCTGTCGCCCATGGTGTGCGAGTCGGCGCGCGGCGCGAGATGCATGGCAACACGATCCGCGCCCCACACTTCAATGCAGGCGTCCACCACTTCGAGCATCAGACGCGCGCGGTTTTCAACCGGGCCGCCGTAGATGTCGGTACGCTTGTTCGTGCTGTCCTGCAGAAATTGGTCGAGCAGATAACCGTTCGCGCCGTGGATCTCTACGCCGTCGAAACCGGCAAGCTTCGCGTTCTCCGCACCTTTGCGGAAAGCCGCCACCACACCTGCGATTTCATCGAGTTCCAATGCTCGCGGCGTCACGAATTCGCGCTGCGGACGCACGAGACTTACATGCCCCTTCGCAGCGATAGCGCTCGGCGCGACCGGCAAATCGCCATTCAGGAAGATCGGGTCCGAGATACGGCCCACGTGCCACAGTTGCAGCAAGATCGTGCCGCCTGCATCGTGCACGGCTTTCGTCACCAGCTTCCAGCCTTCGACCTGTTCATCTGACCAGATACCCGGCGTTTCGGCGTAACCCACGCCCTGCGGCGTGACGGAGGTTGCTTCGCTCAGGATCAGGCCAGCAGCAGCGCGATCGGCGTAGTACTTCGCCATCAGCGCATTAGGCACGCGTTCTTCGCCAGCACGTTGACGTGTCAACGGTGCCATCACAATGCGGTTACGAAGATTAAAAGCACCTGCTTTGAGCGGATCGAAAAGGTTCGGCATTTTGGAAGCAATCCTAAATAGAGTATGTGGAACATCAGATAGTGTATGCGTCGCGTTTAAAGCGTGCGATGCAGTTGCTCAAGAAAAGCGTTGATCACCGCGTCGTCGCGCCTGAAGAATATCCACTGGCCAACTCGCTTCGACGTAACCAGGCCCGCCTTGTGAAGCGTTGCAAGATGCGCCGACACCGTGGACTGGGACATGTCGCAGCGCGCGTAAATCTGCCCCGCGCACACACCATTCTCCAGCGGAAATTCCTGTTCGCTGAAATATGCCCTGGGTTCGTTGAGCCACGCCAGAATCTCGCGGCGAACCGGATTCGCCAGGGCTTTATGAATAGCGTCAATGTCCATGAAGACGGTAGAAGTTCGAGTTTGTTCAACGGATGAATTCGCGATGAACCGAATTGTATTTCGTAAAAAACCGAAATACAACCAAACCACTACCGCTTGCAAGGGTAATCCCTTACATTTTCAATTCGCTTTGCGCGTGTAACGCAGCCAGACGCTGTCGTTGTCGGTTTGCTCCACGGACGTCAGCGTCAAATAAGCGGGCTGCTTCCATGCGTCCATTGAAACTTCGAACGACGACGGATGTTCGCTGCGGCCATCGACCAGCGGCAGGATCAGAACGCTGACTTCATCGACCAGTCCGGCATTCACGAACGCACCACTGACATGCGATCCGCCCTCCACGATCAGCTTCTTGACGCCAAGCTCTTGCGCGAGCGTTTCGATCACATGGCCGAGATCGATGTCTGTCTTGCCGCCGAAAACGTACGACACGCCAATCGACTGAAGGTACGCAAGGTAATCGTCCGCCACTTGCTCGGTGACGACTTCAATGATGTGCGACTTCAGCGCTGTGTCTGATTTCCACTCGACCAATCCTTTCGGATCGATAGAAATGGCGTACTGATCCGCGTCGCGTTTTGCGAAATGATTCGTACGGGGCACGGGTTCTTCCGCGAGACCCTTGGGGTAACCATCGCCGTGCGCGATTTCCTGCATGGTGACGCGTCCGCAGATCCAGCCATCGGCTTCAAACGTGGCAGCGGTGCTTTCATACAAGTCGGACGCGAAGTCGAGATGCCAGCCATCGGTGAGGCTGCGGCCATCGACGGAAGACATCATGTGGCAAACAATAAAGGGCTTCATGGGAGGCCTGGGTTGGATTGAACAACCGCACTGCAGCAAGTAGCGTTCCGCCGCGTCAGAAGACACTTTTGACTGAAGCGCAGAAGCGTTACCTCTTATAAATAGTTTGCTGGCAGCGCGCGGCGGGTTGTGGTTTCATCGTGCTTCGAACCACTCGCCGGCCGCCCATGGACCTGAAGCAGATTCAATATTTCATCGCGTTGTTTGAAGACGGGTCCGTCACGCGCGCGGCAAAACGGCTCAACATTGTTCAGCCCGCGCTCAGCATGCAGATTTCCAGGCTCGAGGCGGAACTGAACCAGTTGCTCTTCGAGCGCGGCCCGCATGGCATGACGCCAACCGAAGCAGCGCGCCTGATGTATCGGCTGTATGTGCCGATCATTCGCGATATCGATCATGCGCGCGAGCAACTCAGCAGCAGCGACGTAGTCGTCACCGGACGCGTGTCGCTGGGCATGGTTGCGTCGGAAGCGGAAAGCGTGTTGCCCGAATCGCTCGCCACTTTCAACGCGCTGTTTCCGCAGGTGGAGGTGTCGGTGGCGGATGGCTTCAGCGCGCAGCTGATCGATGCAGTGGAAGCAGGCCGGCTCGACGCCGCGGTCATCAACAAACCGCGCGGGCGCCTGACGCTCGATACCCGCGCCCTGCTCGATGAAGAAATGGTGCTCGTGGTCAGCGCGGCGCACGGACGCATTTTGTCCGATGCCATCGACTTGTCCGATATAGGCGACCTCGAACTCGTGCTGCCCACGAGACGCAATGGCTTGCGTGGCGCGCTGGATGCCGCGCTTCTCAACGCGGACATCGTGATCAAGCCGAAGTTCGAGATCGATCTACTGACTACGATCGTGCAGTTCGTGGAACAAAGTGACGTTGCGACCATCATGCCGCGCGTGGTCGTGCAGCGTAAAGTCGACGAAGGCGTGCTGCGCATTCATCACATTGCCAACCCGGTGATCGTGCGGCAGATCGTGTGCGTCAGTCATCCAAAACGGCCGCTTGGCGCGGCCGCGATTGCTCTCATCGACATCATCACCGAAGACATCCGTCGCGTGACCACTGCACCCTGAGCAATCAGCGCGCGGCCTGCGTGTTGCTCTCCAGTTTGCCGCGGGTCTCGGGAACAATGAACGCGCCGACCAAAAAAATCACGCTGATCACGCCCACGAAGATGGCGAGCGTCATCGGCAATTCGCTCGGATCTTTGGCGACCAAGGACACTGCCGTCGGCATCATTCCGCCAATGGCGAAACCTATGTTCCACGACAAACCCGTACCTGTTGCGCGGATAGCGGTTGGAAAACGTTCGTTCAGGAAGATCAGGATTGGCGCATAACCTGCGCTGCCGAGCGCGCTCAGTATCACGGCGTAAAGGCCGATCATGGTGATGCTTTGCGCAGTGGGCAATAACAGGAACAACGCAGGCAAGGCGACGAGCCGCACGAGTCCGATCCAGATGAACGCGCTCTTTCGGCCGATGAAAGTGCTCAGGTGCCCCGCCGCGACCGATGCCACCAATACCCCGACGCTCGCGATCATCAGGATGGCCGCAGCGGCGCCGTTGGGCGCGTGGCTCACCACCTTGAGGAAAGTCGGAAGGTACCCCGACGTCAGGTAATAGCCGCTGCCTCCGCCGATTGTGAGAAGCAGGTTCACGAACAGAATGCCGCGATACTCGCGCGAAAAAAGCGTCTTGATCGGCGATCGAATCACTTCGACCGGCACCGACGGATCACGGTTCGCCGCCTTGGCGGCCTTCTCGGCGGCGAGCTTCTGCCACAGCGGCGATTCTTCGAGCGTGTTAAACACGAACAGGCCGAGTACCGAACTAATGATGCCGGTGAAGAACATGCAGCGCCATCCCCATACATCGAAGAGATCGCCCGGGAAGATTGCCGACATGGTCAGGAATACGACCGATGCCAGCAACGCGCCGAGCCCCGCGCCGCCGCCGCCGATCAACCCGGACACCGCGCCGCGATACTTGGGCGCAACCGATTCCGTACCAATGGTATGCGTCGATGCCACCACGCCGCCCACGAACACGCCCTGCACGAGTCGCAGCAGGAGAAACAGGATTGGCGCGACCAGGCCGGCTTGCGCCACGGTAGGCAACACGCCGAAAAGCGCCGTTGATATCCCCACGCCAACGACCGCGAGAATCATCGCGCCCTTGCGTCCGTGACGGTCCGCGTACGAGCCGAACCATGCCGATCCGAGCGGCCTCATCAACAGCGTTACGGCAAACGATGCATACACTGCCGCCAGCGACAGCATTGCGTGTTCGGACGGGAAGAACAGCCTGCCGACCACCGGCGCGACATACAACAACACGAACAGGTCGAACAGATCGAGTGCCCAACCCAGGCACGAGGCGACGACTGCACCCATGACTTGCCGCGAGTTGACCTCGGGCACCGCGGTGCTTTCCTGAGCTGCAACGGACATTGTTATCTCCTTTAAGGTCACGACGCCGCTCGTTGAGGACGCCGTGGTTATGGCACGTGTTTTTGTTCGTGCTCTTGTTGGCGTTTATGAAATCGTTGTATGCAGATAGATCGTCTTGTTGCTCGTCACGCCGGGCGCGCGTTCGCGGAGCATCGTGTCCGCGATTTTTTCAGCGATCATGATGGTCGGTATATTCGTGTTGGCCGAGGGCAGGCGCGGCATCAGCGATGCATCGACAACACGCAGGCCATGTGCGCCGTGAACGCGGCCTTGTGTATCGGCAACAGCGGCGGGATCGCTCGAAAGACCCATGCGGCAGGTTCCGCTCGCGTGCCATACGCCGAACACATTCGCGTGGATGAACGCGTTCAGCGCGTTGTCGCTGGCGAGCAATGAAGCCATATCCTGACCGCGCGTAAAGAAACGTTCGATCAACATTCGGCGCAACGGCGCGGGTGTATCGAGCAACGCGCCGAGCACCGACGTCAAGATCGCATTGCCCTTGCTCACCCGGCTCAACGCCTTGACACGCGGCGAAAACGCAGCGGGAAAAAAGTCCCGCTGGTCGTGGCCCAAGCCTGATGCTTCCACTACTTTCACGAGCATGCGAACGCCGGCCGCGAGGCGCGCGGTATCGCGCTCGTCGTCGAGGAGATTTAGGTCTACACGTGGAGCAATGGCGGAATCACGGGAAACCAGTTGCACACGGCCACGGGAATACGGCCGGTTGCACCAAAGGAAAAACAAGCCAAGTCGATTGCCGAGCGCATGCCACGCGGCACGCGTGGCGCTCGACAAATACATGTCCGAGACATCGCACCCTTCCACGCCTGACGTAAATCGCGCAGCCGTCATGCTCGCGCGACGGCGCGTGAGCGGCATGCGAAAGCGCGGTTCGAGGAAGTGGCAAAACGTGAGCGACGGATGGTCCTGAAGGTTCCTTCCAACGCCAGGTAAATCGATTGCACAACGAACGCCCAGGGCATCGAGATCGTTCGAATCGCCGATGCCCGCGCGTAACAACATCGCGGGAGACTGCAAAGCGCCGGCCGCCAAAATCACTTCGCGTGCATCGAACCTGATCTGCTCGCCATTCGATGCAACCGCGAGCACGCCTTTCGCCGTAACGCCTTTCATGACGATGCGTTCAACCCGCAGGTTCGCGAAAATAGAAAGGTTTGGACGCTTGCGTGTGGCGGCATCGAGGTAAGCCGTCGCCGTGGTGACGCGGCGGTCGTCGAAGTTCGAAAACGCGCCGGGAAAAAAGCCATCGCCGAATTCCGCGTTCTGATCCTGCAGCGTTGCAAATCCATTGCTCTTCATGCCCTTTGCAAACGCGTGGCAGAACGGCGGCCACTCGTCGGGCATGATGCGGCGAATCGCAATTGGACCGTCCTTGCCGTGCATCGGCTCATTGGGGAAAGTCGTGTCACGTTCGAGCTTCCTAAAGTACGGCAACACGTCGTCCCACGACCAGCCGGTGGCACCGTTCGCGGCCCATTCATCGTAATCACGCGGCAGGCCGCGATTCGCCGATTGCACGTTGATGCTCGATCCGCCGCCCATCACGCGGCCTTGCTCGTAGACACGTTCGGCCGCTTGCCGGGTCGCGCGTGCTTTCAGTCCGGGCCAGATGTAGGTATCGCCACAAAACACGGGCATGGGATAGCTGTCGAGGATCGCTTCGGGCACATTGCCCGGCGGCGTATCCGCGCCCGCTTCGATCAACGCGACGCGCAGCGACGGCACGGCCGAAAGCCGATGCGCCAACACGCATCCCGCCGATCCGCCGCCCACGATCACGTAGTCGAACGCCTCCATGCAATGGCTCCCTTGTCGTTTTATTTTTGCGGTTTAACTTCAGCTGCCGCGAAATACCGGCTTGCGTTTGCCGTGGAACGCTTCAACGCCTTCACGGAAATCATCCGATGTACGCAGCCGGCTATAGCTATGCCCTTCGAGTTCGATAGCGATCGAAAGCGGCGCATCTTCGGTATCGTTGAGCAGCTTCTTTGCCGTGCGTTGCGCCAACGGTGAAAACGCACGCAGTTCATCGACGAGCGCGTCAGTCGTGGCTTCGAGCTGCGCGTCAGCCACGCATTCCACCGCAATGCCCCACTCGTATGCCTGCTTGCCCGGAATGCGGCGCGAGCGCATCACGATGTCCTTGGTCCTGCCCACGCCCACCATCTGCTGCAATCGCGCCGATCCGCCGGAACCCGGGATCTGCCCGAGCTTCTGTTCGGGCAACGCATAGAACGTGGTGTCGGTTGCAATGCGAAAGTCGCAGGCAAGCGACAACTCGAAACCGACGCCAAAACAAAAACCTCGATTCGCCGCGATCACCGGCTTTGAGCAGCGCGCGGGGGCCGCGATGTTCCACGCAAGTTTCGATACATGTTCCGGCGATGCTTCGAGAAAGCCCTTGATATCGCCGCCGCTGGAAAAATGCTCGCCGTTCGCGCGCACGACGATCACGCGCACACGATCGTCTTCATCGAGCGCTTCGAAGGCCGCGCGCAACTGGTCACGCGCGTGCATGGAGATGACGTTTAACGGCGGACGATGCAAGATGATGTCCGCGCGCTCGCGCTGTTCATCGACTTCAATGGAGAAGCCGTCCAGATCCTGCAGCAGCGTCTGGCCACGATGGGTCAGTTGGGTCATTGCTTACTCCTTCGTTGTTTCTGTAGGGTTGATCGAGGTATCGACGTCGTATTCACCGGCCGAGAGCTTGCGGCGCAGGATCTTTCCGACGGGAGATTTAGGAATGTCGTCGACGAAAACATAGTCGCGCGGGCGCTTGAAATTCACGAGATCCGACTCGCGGCACCAGGCGTCGAGGATCGATGAATCGACGTAATCGCGGCGCTTGATGAACGCCACCACCCGCTGGCCCCAGCGTTCGTCCTTCACGCCGGCGACCGCGACTTCATCCACCGCAGGGTGCAGTGACAAGACCGATTCGATGTCCACCGGCGAGATGTTTTCACCACCGCTGATGATCATGTCGTCGACGCGGCCGCTCACGAAGAGGTCGCCGTCCTTGTCGAAGAAACCGGTGTCGCCGGTGAAATACCAGCCGTCGCGCAGAGACTTTGCATTCGCATCCGGGCGATTCCAGTAGCCTTCGAACGCTTCGTCGCCAAGCAGGTCCGCGATGATCTGACCTTCCTCGTTGACCGCGGCGAGGTCCGTTGGCGCGGAGGCGTCGAGTTTGACGACACGCAGCCGCGTATTGATGCCGGCACGTCCCGCGCTGCCCGGCTTGCGCGTTGCGTCCTGGTCGATGCTGAACGTGTACACCTCGGACGAGCCGTAGTGGTTCACGAACAACTCCGGTTCGAATGCGGCGGACAAGCGCTTCAGCAAGCCGTCGCTCATCGGGGCGCCGGCGAAACCCAGCTTCGTGACCGAGCGCGTGTTTGCATCGGCGAAACCTGGAGCGGCGAGCAGATCGTGATAGAGCGTCGGCACGAGATAGAGGCAGGTCAGCTTGAATTCTTTGATCGATGCAAGCGCCTGTTCCGCGTTCCAGCGACGCACGCAAACGAACAGGCCATCGACGAGCGCCATGGCGAGCAATGAACGCACGCCCATGGTGTGATAGAGCGGCATGACGCCGAGCGTGCGCTCGTTGTATCGGTACAAGTTTTGCGCGACGTGCGCGAGCGCTGCGGCGCGCTCATGACGATGACGGCGCGGCACGCCTTTGGCCTTGCCGGTCGTACCCGATGTGTAAAGGATCAGCGAGACATCGTCGGCGGTGGCTTTGGTTGCGATGTCTGGCGCGCTCGATCCCAAAAGCGTCGCGAGAGAGTGGGTGCCGCGTGCATCGTCAAGCGCAATGCGCGGGATCTTCTGCGCAGCTTCACTGCCATGAACGGCATCGGCGGAAACAGGTTCGAACACGATTGCCTTCGCGCCGGAATCGGTCACGCAATAGTCGAGTTCATCCGGCTTCGCACGCCAGTTCAACGGCGTCATGACGATGCCCGAAAACTGGCACGCCCAATGCAACGTCGCCATTTCCCAGCGGTTTTGCAGCACCACGAGCAGGCGATCGCCACGCTCGATACCCACATTCCGCAAGCCGGCTGCAACCTGGCGAATGATGCCGTGCCACTGCGCGTAGGTCAGGCGCACGTCGCCATCGACAAGTGCAAGTGTGTCCGGGCTTCGCTCCACGCTCTGCAAAAAAGTCCGGCCGAGATCAAGCATGTTCCGGCTCCTTGTTCTTTCGCCGGGCGGCAACATCCAGGACGGCGGCGACTATCGGCGTATAGCCGGTACATCGGCACAGATGGCCGGAGAGCATTTCGCGCACCTCGGTTTCAGTGGGTTCCGGCACGCGTCGGAGATAATCCGCGCACGACATCAAGATGCCCGCGGTGCAGAAACCGCACTGCAATGCGTGATGGCGCTGAAACGCTTGCTGCAAGTCGCCAAGCGTCTGGTCCGGCGCGAGACCTTCGACGGTATCCACGCGCCGTCCTTCCACTTGCACGGCAAGCATCAGGCACGAGCGCGCCGCGACTCCATCTACGTGGACCGTGCATGCGCCGCATACACCGTGCTCGCAACCAACATGCGTTCCGGTGGCGCCCAGTTCATGCCGCACGAAGTCCGACAGCAGGTCGCGCGATTCGCAATACCCGCTGCGTTCGCGTCCGTTGAGTGTCAGCACGATCTTGCGGTGTTGGCCGCGATCCAGCTTGACTGGTGATGAGTTGCTCACTTCGCCTCCTCGATTACGCGCCATCCAAGTTGCCGCACCAGATGGCGTCTGTACGTAGCGCTCACGTGAGCGTCGTCCTGCGCATTCAGCTTCCAGCTCAGGTCATTCAAAGCGCCGCGCAAGTCGTCGCCTTGCAGACGCGGCCAGTGCTCGACCACAGGTCTGTCGGCAACACCGCCAACCGCAATGCGAATGGCGGTATCGGTGACGATGGCGGCGCAACCGACCATCGCGAAATCGCCATGTCGCGCGGAAAATTCCGTAAAGCCGTATCGTTCGCCTGCTTTTTTCAGCGGGAAACGCACGGCTTCCACGAGTTCATCGGGTTCACGCGCCGTCATCAACATGCCTTGGAAAAAGTCGTCTGCTTTCAGCGTGCGCTTGCGTTTCTTGGATCGCAGCATCACGTCGCCGCCAAGCAACGAGAGCACGAGCGGCAACTCCGCGCTCGGATCGGCATGCGCGATCGAACCGCAAACCGTGCCGCGATTGCGGATCTGGAAGTGCGAGATATTTGGAAAGGCGAGCGCGAGCAGCGGCACTTCATCGCGTAACGACGCACGCCATTCCACGCTGCCTTGCGTGGCTGCCGCGCCAACGACCAGATGATCCTTTTCGATCCGCACCGCTTCCAGGTCAGCAGTACGCGAGATATCGATCAACACGCGTGGCTGCGCAAGCCGCATGTTGAGCACGGCCATCAGCGACTGGCCGCCTGCCAGAATGCGCGCGTCTTCGCCGGAGTGCGCAAGAGCGTCGAGTGCGTCGTGTGTGGTCGCAGCGCGCAGATAATCGAATGGCGCAGGTTTCATGAGTGTCTCCTGAAACGGCCAAGCAGACGTCCAAGCCACGAGCCGCCATCGGCCTTCACAGGTTTTCCTGCGGCCTGCCGCCCGAGCGATTCGAACAGTTGCCGCAGCACGACCTTCGCCGCGCCTTCGAGCATGCGGCCGCCGACCGCCGCGACCTTGCCCGAGACTTGCGCCTCGTAGTCGTACGTCAGCCGCGTGCCTGTATCGATAGGAGTAAGTTCAACCAGACCATTTCCCCGCGCGCTGCCAAGCGACGACATCCCTGCGCCGGCAAGCCGCAAACGATGCGGTGGATCGAGATCGGACAATCCGATCTCCGCCTCAAAACGCGCCTTGATCATGCCAACGCCAACGGTCACATCCGCGCGATACGTGTTCTCGCCCTTCGCTTCGAGCGCGTGGCAACCCGGGATCACTTTGGCGAGCGCCGCCGGGTCGAGCAGCACTGCGAAGATCGCCTCGGGCGATGCCGGCAGGTCCACGCTGCCCTGCGCGGTCAGCGCCTTCGCGCCCGGCAACGCGGGCTTTTTCTGCTGCGCTTCGCGGAATTCGGGCCGCGAGGGTTCCGGATCGTCGATCCCGATCAGACCCATCACTTTCGACGGTGTCAGCGGCAAGCGAATGTCATCGACACCCAGTGCATCCGCAACCGCGTTCGCCACGCACGGCGGCGTACTCATGTTGTTGCCTTCGCCCAAACCTTTCGCGCCCAGCGGCGTGAATGGCGACGGCGTTTCCATATGCACGATGATCGGATCCGGCACTTCGCATGTTGTCGGCATCAGGTAATCGGCGAGCGTCCCCGACTGAAAACTGCCGTCCGATCCGTAGCGGAACTCTTCCATCAAAGCCGCGCCGAGTCCTTGCGCAAAGGCTCCGCGAATCTGCCCGTCGGCGAGCGCGGGATTCAGCAACGTGCCGGCATCGTGCGTGGTCACATAACGGTCGATACGCACCCGCCCCGTTGCACGATCCACTTCCACGCCGCACATATCGAATGCAAAACCATAAGCCGCCGATGTGTTGATACGGTCCTGTTCATCCGGCGCATCCATGTTCGGCGGCGTCCAGAAGACCGTCTCGCGCAAGCCCGGCTCTTCGCCTGCGGGCAGCAGCGCGGGCGCCCAGTGAGGCGCATTGCTCGCCACGCGGCCGAAGGGCATGGCGCGGTCCGCATCGCCGTCTCTATAGATTCGTCCGCCTTCGAAACGAATCTCTTCGGGCTGGCATTTCAGTTGTGACGAAACGATCCGCGCAAGCTTGTCCCGCACCTTGACCGCCGCAAGATGCACCGTGCCCGCGACCGCGCCCGCGAAGCGGCTCGAATAGTTTCCGGCGGCCACCGACCACGCGTCCTTATGGGTATCGAACTCCACGTTCACCACAATTTCATGCGGCGACAAACCCAGCGCGTCGGCCACGACTTGCGCGCACACCGTCATATGCCCCTGCCCTGCCGGCGTCGACGCGATCGTCACGACCACGCCGCCGAGCAAGTCGACGCTGACCGTTGCGCTCGCAATCGCGCCGCTTTTCGGACCGGCTTTTTTGCGTGCTTCCGCGGGCATCACGGTCGTGATGTAACCCATGTTCGATACCGAAGGCTCGACAATCGCAGCAAAGCCGATGCCGTATAAACGCCCTTCGCTGCGCGCGGTATCGCGGCGTGCCTTCAGCTCTTCGTAGCCGCCTTCGGCAATCGAACGTCGCAACGCTTCCTGATAGTTGCCCGAATCGAGCAACGCACCCGCTGCCGCGCGATAGGGGAATGCATGGGCGGGAACAAAGTTGCGTCGATACACATCGAGCACGTCGAGATTCAGTTCGATCGCGATGCGTTGCATCAGCCTCTCGAGCGCGAAATAAACCTGCGGCCCGCCGAACCCGCGTACGAGGCCCGTAGGCGTCTTGTTCGTCAGCACGACCCGGTTGCGCACAAGCAGGTTCGGAATGTCATAGGCGCCCGTCAGACAGCCATGCATCCGATAAAACGTGGCAGGTTCCGGCGCGCGCAGATACCCGCCGCAATCCTCTGTCTGATCGTAGTTCAGCGCGGTGATCCGGCCATCGTTTTCGACGGCCGCTTCGAGCGTGGTAAGGCGTGCCGTGGCCGATGTCGCCGCACTCAGGTGCTCGAGCCGATCCTCGACATACTTCACTGGCGCATTCGCCTTGCGCGAGGCCAGGCACATCAGCACCACATACGGAAACACGGCCTGCTTGACGCCGAAGCTGCCGCCCGAATCGCGCGGCGCCTTGTGACGAAGGCGGTTCGCCGGCACATTCAACGCCAGGGCCATGACGGCATGCAACGAGAACGGGCCCATGAAATTCGACGTGACGTCGTAGCCTTCATCGCCGGAAAGATACTCGGCGATAACCACGCCGCATTCGATCGGCGCACACGTGTTGCGCGGATAATGCGCTTCGATCTTCACGCGATGCGGCGCGTCATTGAAAGCAGCTTCAGGCTCGCCGTATCGAAAACTGCGATCGCTGATGACGTTCGTCTCGACGCTCGGATGCAGCACGCATGCATCGTCCTTCAATGCACCTTCAATGGATGTCACCGGATCGAGCGTCCGGTATTCGACTTTGATCAGATCGAGCGCGTCTTCAGCGAGCGCCCGCGATTCGGCCATCACGACCGCCACCGGTTCGCCCACATAACGCACGCGGTCCGTTGCGAGCGACCATTGCTCCATCTTCGATTTCACGCCGACGACGAATGGCCGCGACCACGCGCGAAGATCATCGCGCGTCAACACCGCGCGCACGCCTTCAGCGTTCAACGCGTTGCTCGTGTCCAGCGAAACGAGTTCGGCATGCGCGTGCGGCGAGCGGAGAATCGCTGCATGCAATGTACCGGGCTTGATGCCGATGTCGTCGCCGTAGCGGCCGCGACCCGTGAGGATTGCGGGATCTTCGAAGCGCTCGACTGACTGCCCGACATGACGCTTCGGCCTCGTATCGTGCGCGGGTTCCACCACGTCAGAAGCGTGCGCGTTGATTGCAGCAAAGCCGGCTGGTTCACGCTGGTTCATTCGTCGGCTCCGGTGTCGCTGCGCGAACCGAATTCATCGGCAAGACCGCTCCAGCGATTTTCAATCTCGCGATGCTCGACACCGAATAAATCCAGAATACGCCCTACCGTATGGCTCACCACGTCGTCGATGGTCTTCGGGTGCGCATAGAAAGCCGGCACGGGCGGCATCACGATCGCGCCCATTTCGGTGGCGAGCGTCATGTTGCGAAGATGCGCGAGGTTGAGCGGCGTTTCGCGCGCCACGAGGACAAGCCGGCGGCGTTCCTTGAGCATCACGTCGGCAGCGCGCGTGAGCAGGTTGTCCGAAAAACCATTTGCAACGGCGGCGAGGGTTTTCATCGAGCATGGCGCGATCACCATGCCGCTCGTGACAAACGATCCGCTTGCAACCGATGCCCCGACGTCGCGTACGTTGTGCACGACATCGGCAAGACCATCGAGGTCATGGCGCCCGATACCCAGCTCTTGCGCCGCCGTCACCGCGCCCGATGCCGACACGATCAGATGCGTTTCATGCGTGCCGATGCGGCGCAGCGCTTCGAGCAGCCGCACGCCGATCATCGCGCCGCTCGCGCCGGATATGCCGACGACGATACGCTGGAGCTTTTGCGTGCTCGTCATGACTGGCTCAGGTAGGTGTTGAACGCGGCGTTATCGGCGGCGACGAGCGTTTCCAGATCGACAGAGTCATGACCCGGAATACGCACGCGGGTAAACACGTGGCCTGCATAAACGACTGGACGCGTGGCGTCTAGGCCCATCTTCGTGCTGATGCCCTGAAGATGCGATGGTGCATCGTCAGGCTGGCCGACAGTCGTCGACGGGTCCAGCGGCGAGCCTTGCGCGCCTGGAATCAGCACGAGATCGCGATCGGCCTGAAAGCGGGTGGCGATGGCCCATTCAATTTCGGCGGGATCATGGATATCGACATCCGTATCCACGACCACCACCTGCTTGATGTCGTAATGCGCGCCGAACGCGCACAAGATCACGTTCTTCGCCTCGCCCTCGCGCTTCTTCGCAAACTGCACCCAGAGGTGGTAACGGCATACGCCGCCAACCGAAAGATGCACGTCGGTCACGCCGGGATGACTGCGCTGAAGATGCGACAACAGCGTTGCCTCACGAGGGATGGCGCCGAGCAGCAGATGCTCCATTTCGGCAGGAACAATCGTGTGATAAATCGGATTCCTGCGATGCGTCACCGCGGTAACTTCAATCACTTCACGCGCTTCCTGCGCGCTGTAGTACTTCGGAAACTCGCCGAACGGTCCTTCAGCTTCGCGCACGTTCGGCAGGATGCGCCCTTCGATCACGATCTCCGCGAAGGCCGGCACACGTACATCGTTCGTGACGCATTTCACCACCGGCAACGGCGCGCCATGCAACGCGCCGGCAATTTCGAGTTCATCGAAATCGATGGGCGAAATCGCTTGCGACGCGAGCATGGTGAGTGGATCGACGCCGATCGCAACGGCAACATCGAGCGCATCGCCCGCGGCTTCCGCCTCCCTCTGAAACGCGTAGAGATGACGCGGCAACAGCAGGATTGCCATGCGGTCACGCGCGTGAACCTGGATCCGGTTGATGGAGACGTTCTGCACGCCCGTGCGCGGATTGCGCGCAATAACGAGCCCTGCAGTAATGTACGGACCGTTGTCGTGCTCGCTATGCGTGGGAATGGGCAGCAACGCGTGAAGGTCGATGCCATCGGTATGCACGACCTGCTGACAGGCGGCATCGCGCGAGATGACTTCCTTCCATGGCAGCGGGTTATCGGCGGCATCGCGAAAACGTTTCAACAGGTCTTTCTCGGCCACACCCATCGCTTCCGCAATCCACGCGCGCTTCGACATGAAACCGCTGACGACCGGAATCGCGTGATTTCCGGGCGCGAGGAACACTGCCGCCTGCGTGCCGTCGAGCTGTTTTGCGATTGCTGCAAGCTCGTGTTTCAGCGATACCCGCTTACCGATCGTGGCCACGCGTCCGGTGGCCGAAAGATGCGACAGCCAGCCGCGCAACGACAACACGTCGAAATCCTGCTTATCTGCTGCGTGGGTTGCGCCACCGTGCGTTGCGGCTTCGCGTTGATTCATCTTTCGTCTCCTTGTTACTGATTTGAAGGGTAACGAGATGCCGATATAACTTCTAATACTGTTTTTTGATGTCTTCGATCATTCAGGGTGATATCCGTGTTTGCCCCGATGCCACTCCAAACACGACGGGGTATCAATGTGGTGCGCCTTGGCGATGAATGCTCGTCTAAGATGTAATGATAAAAATGGGCAGCTTCATTAGACTTATTGATGCCTTGATATTCCGAGGCCGACGCCACCGAGCCACCGAAAAAAATGGACCTGAAGCAGATTCAATACTTCATCGCTTTGTTCGAGGACGGTTCCGTCACGCGCGCGGCCAAGCGATTGAACATCGTGCAGCCGGCGCTGAGCATGCAGATTGCGAAACTTGAAGACGAACTGCATCAACAGCTCTTCGAACGCGGTGCGCATGGCATGGCGCCCACCGCTGCGGGGCGTCTCATGTATCGCCTCTTTTTGCCGATCATGCGCGACCTCGCCCACGCGCGCCAGCAACTCGTGCAGCGCGACGAAGTCGTGACGGGTCATGTCTCCATCGGGCTGATTGCGTCCGTGACCGAGAGCGTGCTCGCCGATTCGCTGTCGCGTTTTCACGCGCGTTATCCGCATGTGGAAGTGACCGTTGCCGATGGCTACACTGCGACGTTCATCGACTGGGTTTCGGGCGGACAACTGGACGCCGCGCTCATCAACAAGCCGCGCGCGCGGCTTTCACTCGACTCGCAACCGCTGCTGGATGAAGAAATGGTGCTGGTGACGAGCGCCACGCACGGTCCTGATTTGCCACATGCAATCGAGCTCGCTCAGTTGCCTGATCTCGAACTCGTATTGCCGACGAAACGTCACGGCCTTCGAGGTGTACTCGATACCGCCGCCCAGCACGAGGACGTATTGCTTGCGCCGCGTTTCGAAATCGACGTACTCAGCACACTCGTGAAAGTAGTGGAGAGCACGCGCTTTGCGACGATCCTCCCGCGCATCGTGGTGGAACGCGCGGTCCGTCGGGGCACGTTGCGCGCCTATCCCATTCTCGCGCCGAGGATCGTCCGGCATATCGTGCGGATCAGTCATCCGCGACGTCCGCTGAGTGCTGCCGCCGAAGCGTTGATTGCAACTATCGCGGATGAATTGCGGCTCGTATCGAGTGAATCGGCAATACACGCCTAGCGCCTTTGTTTCAAGGGTTGCTTCAAGCCTCATTTATCCGGTTCCAGCACCGAGAGAATGTTGCCGGCAGGATCCGTGAACCACGCAATCACAGGACCGCGGGGATCGCGGCAAATGCCCTTGGCATCTGTCTTCAGCTGAGGCATGTTGTATTTTTCGAAACGCACGCCACGTGCAGTGAGTTCATCGACGGTACGTTCCACGTTCGCGACGGGGAAGTTGAGCATGGTGTAGCTCGCCGGCTCATGATTCGCCTTCGGGTAGATCAACACGTGATTGCCACCCGCCAGATGCAATTCCAAAACGCCCATGGAACCGGTCGTGACATCGAGTCCGAGCGTCTCGCCATAGAAAGTTTTAGCTGCATCGAGGTCCGGCACCGAAAACCCGCTGAATGCGCGGCTTTCATTCAATATCGTAGTCATACCTTGTCTCCGTGAGGGTTACACCTGGACGACGAACGACAACCTTCAGAATCGACATCAACCGCAAACTCAAAAAATTTCATTTGTAACTGTGTCACAACCTGCATGGGCAATCGCCAAGCACCCCGATGCGACAATGGGCGAGAGCATGAAAGCGCCGCCGGTCTGTTAATCTGCGCCTTTATTCTGCTGAAGACTTCGCCACATGCAACACGACCTGCCCTTTAACGAACGTGGAATCACCTTTGCCCGCGCGGGTTTGAGCGCTGCGGGCCAGCTTTATCCGCTACGCGATCTGCGCGATGCAACCGTCAAAATGATCCCGCGACAAAAGCCATTACCTATCGCCGTGAGTGTCATTGGCGTGATCGTTGCAGTAATAGGAGGCTTTCTCGGATCGGGCCCGGCGCTGGTGCTCGGCATCATGATCGCGGTGGTCGGATATCTGTCGTGGATCACGCAGGACGTGATTTATCGGATGTACGTGACGGTGCCGGACGGCGAGCGTGAGGTGTTCACTACAAAAGACGAGGAGTTCGCGCAACGCGTGGCAACGCTCGTGCGCGAAGCGGTTGCGGCTCAGACCGCGGCGAAAAGTTCGCCCGAACCGGTTCAAGGAATCAATCCGCTTTAATACATTCTTTACGCGGACATCATTGATCGATGTCCCGCGTTAATGCGCCGCTCGCTAAAGTGGTGGTGTTCCAACCACCGCACGTCGCGAGACGGCGCATCATCCAATGCTTCAGGCAAGCGTTGTTCAAGCAAGCGTTGTTCAGGCAAGCGTAGCTTCCCCGGTCCGTTCCCCGTCCCTGTCAGTGGTCCAGTCGATTGCACGGGCCACGCGCAAACTCCATACGGTAGTCGCCTTCGATGTCACCCTTCCGGGCCTCGATTCCAGCGGACCACGCCGCATATTGCAAAAGGCGCTGGGTGGCGAAGCACGCATGCAGGTCATTGCAACGGATCGCCGCCATGACTGCCTTACGCTTCATGTGGAAGTGCCGTCGCGTTCGCTGAGCGACGTGATAGGCATCATCACTTCGCGCTTCGAGCAGGCGACGCTTGGACGCGCCACGACCTACAGCTTGCGTTGCTGATTAGAGGCACTGGATTCAGGCCGGCTGCGGCATTGCGCCGAAGCCAGGAAGCGGAAGTTGCGCGGACCTTAGCCCGCGCAACTCGCATCGCAGAGAAGAAGCCTACGTGTTCACCACCAACGGCTCCACGTGCCAGATGTGCTTCGCATATTCGGCAATCGTGCGGTCCGACGAGAAAATGCCCATGCCTGCGACGTTTTCAATCGCGCTTCGGGTCCACGCATCTTTGTCGAGGAACTTGGCGTCGACCTCGGCTTGCGCGTGATCGAAGCTGTCGAAATCGGCGAGCACCATATAGTGATCGCCCCAGTCAACGAGCGTGTGGAAGATGTCGTAGAAGCGGTGCGGCTGGTCCGGCGAAAAGTGCCCGAGCCGGATCTGGTCGAGCGCCGTCTTCAGTTCGGGATTCTCCTCGTAGATCTGCCGCGGCCGATAACCCGTCGCACGCAACGCGTCGATCTCCTCGGTCGAATGCCCGAAAATAAACATGTTCTCGCGGCCAACGGCATCGCAGATTTCAATGTTCGCGCCATCCAGCGTGCCAATAGTCAGCGCACCGTTCAACGCAAGCTTCATGTTGCCAGTGCCCGACGCTTCGGTGCCGGCCATCGATATTTGTTGCGACAGATCCGCCGCCGGAATGATCAGCTCGGCAACACTCACCCCATAGTTCGGAATGAACCCGACCTTCAACCGGTCACCAATCAGCGGATCATTATTGACGACCTCTGCCACGTCGTTGATCAGCTTGATGATGGTTTTCGCCATCTTGTAGGCCGAAGCCGCCTTGCCGGCAAACATCACCACGCGCGGCGTCCACGCCTTCTCCGGCGCTTCGCGAATGCGGTTGTATCGCACGATCACATGCAGGATGTTCAGCAACTGCCGCTTGTACTCGTGAATGCGCTTGACCTGGAGATCGAACAGCGCATTCGGGTCGATGATCGCGCCCGTTTCAAGCTTCGCGCGCGCGGCGAGCCGCACCTTGCTAGCGAACTTCGCTTCGTGGAAAGCCGCCATGAACTCCGGATCGTCGCGCCATTCGCGCAAGCGAGCGAGTTCGAACAGGTCGGTACGCCAGCGCGGTCCAAGCCGTTCATCGATAAGCGAAGAGAGTCTCGGACTCGCTTGCGACAACCATCGCCGCGGTGTAATGCCGTTCGTCACATTCGTGAATCGATCGGGATACATGCGCGCGAAATCCGAGAAAATATTCTGCGTCATCAATTGCGAATGCAGCTTCGACACACCGTTCACCGTGTGACTTGCAACAATCGCCAAATGCGCCATGCGCACGCGGCGCTGGCCGTATTCGTCCACGAGCGAAATGCGGCGGATCAACTCCATGTCGCGGCCAAACTTCTCGCCTACTTGCTTGAGGAAATCCGCGTTGATGTCGAAGATGATTTCAAGGTGACGCGGCAACAAACGCGACAACATCTCCACGTCCCACGTTTCGAGCGCTTCGGGCATGAGCGTGTGATTCGTGTACGAGAACATCTGTTGCACGAGTTTCCACGCCTTGTCCCACGGCAGATGATGCGTGTCCACGAGCAGGCGCATCAACTCGGGAATCGCGAGCACCGGATGGGTGTCGTTCAGATGCACCGCGACCTTCTCTGCAAGCCGCCCGAAATGCGTGTGCGTGCGTTGATATCGGCGGATCAGGTCCTGCATGGTCGCCGACACAAAGAAGTATTCCTGCCGCAAACGCAATTCGCGTCCGGCTTGCGTGGAGTCGTCCGGATAAAGCAGACGGGACACGTGTTCCGAGGTATTTTTTGCTTCGACAGAACGACGGTAATCGCCCTGGTTGAACGCGGAAAGATCGAATTCGTCGGTCGCGCGCGCGGACCAGAGGCGCAACGTGTTGGTCGCGGTCGTGGCAAAACCCGGGATCACGGTGTCGTACGCCATGGCGTTCACGTGTTCCGTATCGATCCATTCGGTGCGATCTTCGTGACGAACGGTGCGCCCGCCGAAATGAATCACGTAGTTCACTTCCGGCCGCGGGAATTCCCACGGGTTGCCCGCGCGCAGCCAGTAATCGGGCGTTTCGACCTGATTGCCGTCCACGATGGTCTGCCTGAACATGCCGTATTCATAGCGGATTCCGTAGCCAAAACCCGGAATGCCCACGGTCGCCATGGAATCGAGGAAACAGGCCGCAAGGCGCCCGAGGCCGCCGTTGCCAAGCGCGGCATCGGGCTCGAGGTTTTCGAGGGTGTTGATATCCACGCCGAGGCCGTCAAGCGCTTCACGGACTTCCTCGTGAATGCCAAGCGCAAGCAGCGCGTTGGTGAAGGTCCGGCCGATCAAAAACTCCATCGACAGGTAATAAACACGCTTGACGTCTTGCTCGTATTGCTGCCGCGTGGTTTTCATCCAGCGGGCGACCAGCCGGTCGCGGACCGCCAGTTCCACCGCATGCAGCCAGTCTCGCGGCTGGGCGGTGACGGCATCTTTACCGACGCCGTACATGAGCCGGTTTGAAATGGAGCGCCTGAGCGCATCGACGGTGCTGTTGAGTTGTTCGAACTCCAGGTCGACGGATGTCATCGAACTCTCCAGAAAGCATTCATGCACAAAGCCCTCGGGCACATAGCCTGCGTCGGCCACACCCAAGCGGGACGGGCCGTGGGAACAGGCAGATTACGCTATTTTTATTTTTTTGGTAATGCCTGTGCGACGCGTCAGGGCAGGCGTGGAATATGCGCGACAGCTTGGGTGAGTTCGAATGTTTGTCGCATTTCCGTCATTCCGGAATAAAAATCCGCGACCTCAGCGCCTCTGCTTTTAGTTCGGCTTCCTGAGTGATTGCACGGCTTGCTTCGTCGCGAAATGACGTCCGGAAAGCCTTTCGATCAGCTTGATATAGTGGTCGAGCGAAGGTGTATTGCGCTCAGGTTGCTTCGCGAGATCGTCCCAGCGGCGCAAGGAAAGCGCGTCTTGCGCGAACGGTTTGCGCAGGAATTCTTCCGCTTCTCTGTCGCTGAAAATTCCGCCTTGCAGCTTCAGGCTGCGCACGGAATCGGCCGAGAGCGTCGAGAAATATTCCGCATCAATGGAGCACAAACAGCGCTTTGCATCGACATGAAGACGAATGGGTTCGAGCACGGCGTCGCTGAAAAGCGGCCGCAGAAACGGCAACGCGAAATACTGATGCATGTCGTCGATACCGCGCGCGGTCGGTGTTTCGCCCTGCAGGTTCAACAAGTGACCGAGATCGTGCAGGAAAGCTGCACCGACCAGCGCTTCATCTGCGCCCGCGTCTTCCGCCAGCGCCGCGCTCTGCAAGGCGTGCTGTAGTTGCGTCACGGGTTCGCCGCTGTACGCCATCGAGCCGTAAGTATCGAAAAGATGTCGGATATCCGGCAGTGTCAGCGCCATGTTATTCCCATGGGAGTGAAAAGGTCTTGAGGCTCGTGAAGCTTTTCATGGCTTCCTGGACGCCTTCCTTGTAGCCGAGGCCCGAGTCTTTTATACCGCCGAAAGGTGTCAGTTCTATGCGATAACCCGGCACTTCCCACACGTTGACCGTGCCCACGCGCAACTCGTTCACGAAACGCGTGATGAGATCCGCGCGATCGGTACATACCCCGGACGACAAACCAAATGCGGTGCCGTTGCTGATGCGAATGGCGTCGTCGATGGTATCGAATTCGATGATCGGCGAGACCGGCCCGAAGGTTTCCTCGCGCACCAGCGTCATGGACGGATCGACGCGATCAAGCACGGTCGGCGAGTACAACGCGCCATTGCGGCGGTTGCCGCAGAGCAGGCGCGCGCCTTGTCGAACAGCTTCATTGACGCGCGTCTCGAACGATTCCGCGGCGGCGGCGTCGATCACCGTGCCCATCTGGTTGGCGGTATCGAAGGGATCGCCGTAGCTCCATGCACGCGTTTTTTCGAGCACGAGTTCGGTGAAGCGCGCGGCAATTCCCTTTTGCACCAGCATGCGTTTGACTGCCGTGCATCGCTGGCCGGAGTTCTTGTATGAACCCTGCACGGCGAGCGTCGCGGCGCGTTCGACATCGGCGTCGTCGAGCACGATCAGCGGATCGTTGCCGCCGAGTTCGAGCACCACACGCCGATACCCCGCCTTGGCGGCGATCGCTTTGCCAATCGCCACGCCGCCAGTAAAAGTGACCAGTTCCGCGTGCCGGTGCGTGACGAGTTCATTGGCGATCTCGCGCGGATCGCCGGTCAGGACCTGCAGCATCTGCGCGGGCAAACCGGCTTCGTACAGCACATCGGCGAAGAAATACGCCGACAACGGCACCTTCTCCGAAGGCTTCAGGATCACGCGATTGTTCGTCGCAATCGCGGGCGCGATCTTGTGCGCGACTTGGTTCATCGGATGGTTGAACGGTGTGATCGCGACGATAACGCCCGCAAGCGGTTCGCGTTGCGAAAACACGCGGCGTGCCTTGCCATGGGGTGTTAGATCGCACGAGAAGCTTTGGCCGTCGTCGCGCAAGGCTTCCATCGAAGCGAATTTCAGCACGTCGGCGACACGGCCGATTTCGTATCGCGAGTCCTGTTTCGATAACCCCGACTCCAGCGAAATCAGATCCGATGCTTCCTCCGTGCGCTCACGCATGATCGCCGCGGCACGCTCGAGAATCTGCGAGCGCTCGTAGCGCGTGAGCGTCGCACGATAGTTCGCGGCGTACTCGAAGGCATCGCGCACGTCGTCGATACTCGCCATTGGCACCGTGCCCACGCGCGTATTCGTGTAGGGATCGAAGACATCCAGGTTACGCGTACGTGCTGCACGTTCACCCTTCAGGCGCAGTTTCTCTACCCGCAGCGCGTGCTGTTCGACCGCAAGAACGGCGCTCATGATTCCAGCACCAGATGGTTGAGCGCAATGCTGAATACATCGAAGTTGCGCAGCCGCTTGCCATCGCGCTTCGACTCGAAACCATCCGTTTTTCGATTGAACAGCAACGGCACTTCCTGCTCGGACACGCCGCCATGCGAGCGCAGCGGCACCGTAAGCCCTGAAAGATCGTGATCCGCGCGACGCGTGCCGAGCGCCGTGTTGCGCGCGCTCACGACCACGAGATCGCCCACGCGATCGTTCGGCAGTTCGAACCGCTCGCACGCCGCCGCGTTATCGAGCACGATATCCACGCCCGGCAATTCGGCAATGCGCTTCGCCAGCGCTTTTGCATCGGCGGAACGAGGCAGGTAGATGGTCGCGAACGAACCGAGCGCGCCGTGATGAACCACGTAGGGATCGGTGATTGGAAGGATCACGCGTGCGTTGGGAATGTCGAGCGTTTCATCCAGCCAGTCCTGCAGATACACGACGTTGGGTTCGCCCGTTGCCGGATCGTGCTTGGCGTTCATGCCGTGGTCGGCGGTAAGCCCAATCACCGCGCCAAGCGCGTTCAACCGCGCGAGGTAGCCGTCCATCATGGCGTAGAACGCGTTTGCGCCGTCCGTGCCCGGCGCGAATTTGTGCTGCACGTAATCGGTCGTCGAGAGATACATCAGGTCGATCTCGCGCGTCTCTGCAAGCCGTACGCCGGCCGCGAAGACGAACTCGGAAAGCCCTGCGCTGTAAACGTCGGGAACGGGTTTGCCGACGAGTTCCAGCACGTTGTCGATGCCGTTTTCCGCGAGCGTGGCGGCATCGGCTTTTTCGGCAGAGAAACATATGCCGTCGAGTTGCCATCCGAGCAAACGCCTGAGCTTGTCTTTCGCCGTGACCACCGCGACCTTGTCGCCGCGTTGCGCCGCGGCCGCGAGGATTGTTCCTGCGCGAAGGTACGCCGGGTCGTTCATCATGACCTCGGCGCCCTTGCCGCCGTTTGCATCCGGATCGAAGAAGTAGTTGCCGCAGATGCCGTGCACGGAAGGCGGCACGCCCGTCACGATAGACAAGTTGTTCGGGTTCGTGAACGACGGAATCACGCAATCAGCGCGAAAGGCGGAGCCGCCGTCGAGCATTGTTCCGATAAACGGCGCCACGCCGGCGGCGACCGCCGCTTCGAGATAGTCGAACTCGCAACCGTCGACGCAAACGACAACCGTCAGCGCGCGTGCCGGACCGTAGGCGCGGCCATTGACTTCGACAGACGTTTCAGTGGAGATGGACATGACGTTCCTTTTCGAGCGTGAACCGGCACTTTTTAAATTGGCGCGATCACCATATTTTGACTTACAACGCCAATATTTGCCACATTTTTCGGCGTGAGAAAATATCCCGTTGAAGCGGGATATACATCAGGAAAAAGCTTGAATCAGGCGATACGCCGGCGAGGAACCTTCGCTGCAATCAACAAAAGCGCAGCAAGCGATACGGCCAGCAAGATCAACGAGAGCGCCGACGCCGGCAAGTAATAACCGCGATTCACCTGGCCGACGACAACAATGGGAACCGTTGCAAATCCCGGCGGATAAACGGTCAGCGTCGCGCCGAGTTCACCCAGCGAGAGCGCAAATCCAAGCGCGAGGCTCGCGCGTATTGCGGGCACGAGCTGCGGCAGGACAACGCGTGAAAGGACCATGGAAGGCGGCGCGCCGAGGCTCGCCGCGGCTTCGCGCAAGATCGTGAGTTCGGGACGCAGCGCGGCGGCTGCGCATCGATAACAAAACGGCAGCACCAGCGCCAGTTGCACCAGCACCACGATTGCCGCCGAGCCCGAAATATCCAGCGGCTTCTTGTGATACGCGATCAGCACAGCCAGTCCGAGCACGACGCTCGGCACGCCGTTGGGCATCATCGCGATCGTATCGACCCATGCGCCCACGCCGCGGTGGTCCCGCCCTTCGAGTGCGAGCGCCAGCCAGAGACCCAGAACCGTGCCCAATACCGCCACGCCGAAACCGACTTCAAGGCTTGTTGTCAGCGCGTCGAAGTCACTTGAACCCAGGCGTTCGAACCAGCGCATGCTGAAGCCATCGGGGAGAATCGTTCCCGACCAATGCGACGCAACGCTCGAAAGCGCGACCACGATCACGGGCAGAACAAACAACCAGAAGCATAAAAGCGCGGCGAGGCAGGTGAAGATCCATGCACCGATCCGCTTCAGCGTGAACGGCTTCGAAGTGCTGACAGGCAGCGAAAACTCAGTTGCCATTGCGGCCTCCCGTGCGCCGGTTCACGCGTCTGTAGAGCGCGTACAACGAGAGCGACATCGCCAGCATGACAACCGCGCCGGCCGCTGCTGTCGGCAGATCGAGGTCGACTGTGGCGGAGCTGTAGATTGCCATTGGCAATGTGATCAGATGCGCGCTCCCAAGGACGAGCAAGATGCCGAATTCGTTGAGCGTCAGCAAAAAACACAAGATGGTTCCTGCCGCGATACCCGGCCATGCAAGCGGCAGAATGACCTTGAACGCGACCATCCAGCCGTTCGCGCCGAGGCTCTTCGCGGCTTCGATCAAACGCATGTCGAGTGTTGCAAATGAAGCAAGCGTCGGCCGCACGACGAACGGCGCGTAGAACACGACCTCCGCCAGAATCACGCCGCCGATGCCAAACAGAAAGTCGAGCGGCGGATTCTGCAAGTTGAACAAGCGCTGCAAACCGATGCTCACCGACCCCTGCGATCCATACAAAAAGATCAGCGTGAACGCGACCAGGAACGAAGGAAATGCGACGAACAATTCGAGGAAACGCGTAACGAGTTTGGCGCCCGGGAAGGGCTTGAAAAATAGCATCGACGCAAGCAAAACACCGAGCAACGACGCGAGCGTTGCACTCGCGAAAAGGATGCCAAGCGTAGTGCCGATTACGCCGCTGGTTTCGGGATTGGTGAAGAACGCTGAGTACGCCTGCAAGCTCAAGCCATGCTTGCCGGTCACGCTCAACCACAACAATTGCACGAGCGGATAAATCACCAGCGGTCCGAGCACGACCACCAGAATGAACCAGAGCTGCCACTGCGCACGCCGTTCGCGACGGCGTTTTGCAACCGTGTGCGCGCGGTCGTCAATGACATGTTCACTCGCTGATAAGGACGACATCGTCAACCTCGTGGCGTAGGGAAACACGCGCGCCTTTCTCGGGCATTGGACCATGCGAGCGTTGCATGGTGACGAGCACGGGCTGGCCGGGCAATGCATCGAGCATTACCGAAACCGACAACGCCGCGCCATACCATTCCACCGAAGCAATCGTGCCGTGCAATTGCGCGCTGCCGAGCTGCCCTATCGACAAACATTCGGGACGGATGCACGCGAGCTTGTCGCGTTCGTCGTGCCGTGCGTCGCCAATAGGAAACATGATCGATGGCGGCAACAGATTTGCCGCGCCGAGGTAACGCGCGACGAATGCGTCCTTCGGGTTGTCGTAGAGTTCGCGCGGCGTGCCGAGTTGCGCAATCCGGCCGTCGCGCATCAGCAGCGTGCGATCGGAGAGCACGAGGGCATCGTCCTGATCGTGCGTGACGCAGACTATGGTCAGGTTCGGCAGGCGCTCGTGCAGCGCCTTGAGTTCGGTACGAACCGACGCACGCAGGTTGGCATCGAGTGCGGAAAGGGGTTCATCGAGCAGCAATACGTCGGGCTCGATCACCAGCGCGCGCGCCAGGGCCACACGTTGCTGCATGCCGCCCGAAAGCTGCGCGGGCATCACATGACCGGCATCGCCGAGTTGCACGAGCTTGAGCGCATCGGCCACGCGCCGCGCAATCTCACCGGCTTTCAGACGCCGCGCCCGCAAGCCGAACGCGACGTTATCGAACACTGAAAGATGCGGGAACAGCGCATAGCTTTGAAACAGAAGCCCAAGGTTGCGCTTGAACGGCGGCACGTGCGTGAGGTCGCGCCCGGCCACGGTCAGCCGCCCCGCGAGTCCATCCGCCTCCACGAATCCCGCGATAAACCGCAACAACGTGGTCTTGCCGCAACCGCTGCGGCCGAGCACGGTCAGCAGTTCGCCACGCTCGATGGTCAGAGAAAGGTCGTCGAGCACCGTCCGCGCGCCAAAACGCACGCTCAGGCCTTCGATATGCACGCCGCCGTGGGCCGGCTTCAGTGAATCGGCGGCAGCGGCTTCACGAGTGGCCGGAGCCAGCGTCAAAGTGTTCACGGTTCGCATCCTTCAGGGCTTCGTTCAGGGCTTCGATAAGAACGCAAGCGCTTAAGACTTCGGCTTGACCACGTCGAGCTGCTTGCCCGAATTGCCGATCACGTCGTTCTTCCAGCGCGTGGTCCATGCGGCTTTCTTGTCCATGACCTGATTCCAGTCCACCGGAATCAGCTTCACGCCTGCAATAGCCTGCTTCACTGCTTCGCCATTCTTGCCGGCCAGCGGAACGTCGGTGCGGCCCGGAATGCCGTAGATGTCCGGCACCTTCGCCTGCACTTCCTTCGACATCAGGTAGTCCACCAGTTTCTTGCCTTCGGCCTGATTCGGTCCGCCCTTGATGAGACCGATTGCGTAGGGAAGCTGGAACGTGGTCGGCGCTTCGCCGGCTTTCGCGGAAAGGAAGATCGGCTTGAGCGAAAGCCCGCCATTGGTGGCGTCATCGAGGTCCATCTGCAAGTCGCCGTTCGCGAACGAGATCTCGTTGCGCGAGAGCAAAACGTCGAGATAACCCGTGCCCTTCGTATGGAATTTCGCGCTCTTCTCGAGATCCTTCAGGTAGTCGAAGGCTTTGTCCTCGCCCATCAGCGCGCTTGTCAGAATGATCACGGCCATGCCGTCGCCGGCGGTCGCGGGATTCGAATAAGCGATCTTGCCGCCGAAGTCCGGATGCAACAAATCGCCAAATGTCTTCGGTACGGTCTTCGTGATTTCCGGGTTGATCGCGAACGAGAAATAGTTGTTCACGAAGGTCGCCCACGCGCCATCCGATGCCTTCGCGATCGCCGGCACGTTCGTGTAGTTCACGCTTTGATACGGCTGCAGCAAACCGCTCTGCGATGCCTGCTGGATGAACGGCGGCAGCGTCACGAGCACGTCCGCCTTCGGCGAATCCTTTTCCACTTGCGCCCGGTTCACCACTTCCCCGCTACCCGCCGTGACGATATTCACCTTCACGCCTTCCTTTTTCTCGAAGGCAGGCAGAACGTCCTTGTACAGGTTTTCCAGGCCGTCGGCCGTGTAGAGCACGACTGCATCGGCGGCATGTGCCTGCACGCTCAGCATGCTCATGAAGGCGGTCACGGCAACACTGATAGCAAGACGAGGTGCGGAAAAGCGATTTTTTGTCATGTTGCAAGTTCTCCGGAAGGCAAAATAACCAGGTGGCGTGAGGGTGGACGCGCGGGTTTTTCTGCGGCCGCTTGCATCCGATGATTCAGTGGCGCGGAGGTCGATTCCTGACTACCAGCAGCCGGATCGAAGCATCACAGAACTTCATGACAGCGCTATGACGATGCCACATTTCTACAACAAAGAACACATTTCGCCAAAATTCGGCTTAAACTATTTTCCCTCTGACCAGAATTCTGAAAGGGAGAAGAACGTGATCAACGGAAGTGACCCGATTTTGCTGACGCCCGGCCCACTGACCACGTCGCCGGCTACACGTCAGGCAATGCTGCGGGACTGGGGATCATGGGATGCGGCTTTCAACCAGATGACACATTCAATATGCCGCGACCTTCTCGCTATCGTCTCCGGTCAAAAAGATTTTGTATGCGTGCCCATGCAGGGAAGCGGCACGTTTTCGGTCGAAGCCGCGCTCGGCTCGCTCGTGCCGCGCAATGCAGTCGTGCTGGTGCCGAACAACGGCGCGTACTGCGCGCGTTTGCTGAAGATCCTCGAGCGGCTCGGGGTATCGGCGATCGAACTGAAATTGCGCGACGACGAGGCGGCAAGCGTTGCGCGTATCGAAGAAATGTTCCTGCGCGAGCCGCGCATCACGCACGTGGCGCAAGTGCATCTGGAAACGAGCGCGGGATTGCTCAATCCGCTCGATGACATCGCCGCGTCGTGCGCTCGGTTTGACAAGCGCCTGATCGTCGATGCAATGAGCTCATTCGGCGCGTTGCCCATCGATGTATCGAAAAGTGGTATCGACGCGGTGATCTCGGCGAGCGGAAAATGTCTCGAAGGCGTGCCGGGAATGGGCTTCGTGATCGTGCGAAAGAGCTTGCTGGAAGCATCGGAAGGCATTTCGCGTTCGCTCGCACTCGATCTCTTCGATCAATACGCGTACATGCAAAAGACCACGCAATGGCGCTTCACGCCGCCTACGCACGTGGTCGCCGCGTTGCGCGCGGCGCTCGATCAGTTCACGCTGGAAGGCGGTCAGGCAGCGCGTGGTGCACGATACCGCCGCAATTGCGCGGCGTTGATCGACGGCATGGCAACGCTCGGATTTACGCCTTTCCTGGATGCTTCGGTGCAGGCGCCCGTGATCGTCACGTTCCATGCGCCGCGCGATCCGGCCTACGATTTCAAGCGCTTTTACGAAGCCGTGCGCGACGCGGGTTACGTGCTTTATCCGGGCAAGCTGACAGAAGTGGAGACGTTTCGCGTGGGGTGTATTGGCGCTATCGATGCCAACGAAATGCATAACGCGGTGGCTGCGATCGGCCGCGCGCTGAACACTTTGCAAGTGCGGCTCGCGGCGTAACGCATGCCTGCGATGCAGTCAGGCGATGACCAGTTCCGGCCCGCGCGCGGCAATGGCCTTTCGCAACGCTTTATCGGGCGCGAGTTCGGTGATCAAATACCGCGCTTTCTCGAAATCGCGAATGCGGACCGGCGTGACGTGGCCGAACTTCGAATGATCCGCAACGATGGCGGCGACGCTCGCCGCCACGATCATCCTGCTGCGCACTTCGGCGGCAAGCCGCGAATAGTCGGTCAGGTAGCCGTCGGACGTGATCGCGCCCGCGCCCACGAACGCGAAATCCACGTGATATTGCGAAAGTTGCTGCACGGTGTCGAGCCCGAACGTAGCGTCCTCGTTGTCCGAGAGTTCGCCGCCGAGCAGCGTGACCTTGTTGTCGTTGCGCCGGCCGAGCAGCAGCGCGATGCGCCAGTCATTGGTGTAGACCGTCAGGCGATGCCGGTCGCCGAGCGCGCGCGCCACGGCTTGCGTGGTGCTGCCCGAATCGATGATCACCGACGCGCCGTCGGGCACGAATTGCGCGGCGCGCTCGCCTATTGCGCGCTTGGCCGATGCGTTCGCCGCCTCGCGCACGTCGAGGTCCGGCTCGCGCCGGTCGTTCGACAATGCACCGCCATGTGTGGTCGCGATCAGACCGCGTTCCGCAAGTGCGTTGAGATCGCGGCGAATCGTTTCACGCGATACGTCGAGCGCGCGCACGAGTTCGGCGACCGACAACGCGCCGTTCTTCGACAACTCGGACAAGATGTATTGGTGGCGTTGTTCGGCGAGCATCGGGGCGACCGGACAGGCCGGCAATGAAATGGACATCGGTTAAAAGACATGAAACCGCGCGTATTGTAGTACGCCGAACGCCTCGATAAACCCTAATGACGACAACCCCTCACACAGATGTAGCCATCATCGGCGCCGGCATTCTTGGCTTGGCGCACGCCCACGCGTTCGCCCGGCGCGGCTTGCGCGTGACGGTTTTCGAGCGCAGCGGCAGCCCGACTGGCGCGTCAATCCGCAACTTCGGCATGGTGCTGGTCACCGGCCAGCCACCGGGCGCAATGCATGCGCTCGCTCGCGAATCCAGGGAAATATGGCTTGGCTGGGCGCGCGATGCCGGCTTGCATATGCGCCGTTCCGGCTCGCTGATGTTTGCCCGAAGCCCGGCGGAAGCGCGCGTCATGGAGGCATTCGCCGAGACGCGCGCCCGCGAGTCAGGTTATGACGCGGCCATGCTGTCACGCGCCGCGCTGAACGATCTCTACGATGGCCGCTTCAGCAAACATCACGCTGCGATGCACGGACGCGCCGACCTGCAAGTTTTTTCGCGCGAGGCGGTGCCAGCGTTGATCGACTATTTGCGGCGCGCGCATAGCGTGGATTTTCGCTTCGGAACCTTGGTGCGCAATATCGATGGCGGGATTATCGATACGACCGCAGGCGAGTGGCGCGCCGAACAAGTGGTCGTGTGCGCCGGGCACGATTATCTGTCGCTGCTCGCGCCGGAACTCGCCGCAATCGAACCGCGTGTCTGCCGTTTGCAGATGCTGCGCGTGAAGCCGGCCGAACCATTCGCGCTCGATCACGCGGTGCTGACCGGCCTGAGTTGCCTGCATTACGGCGCATTTTCGGATCTCCCCGAAGCGGCCGCGCTGCATGAAGAAGTCGCGGCGCTCGAACCCGCGCTGCTCGAACATGGCATCCATTTACTGGCGAGTCCAACGCCGGCGGGCGACCTGATCATCGGCGATTCGCATGATTACGGCGATGATCCGTCGCCGTTCAACGCGGCTGGTATCGACGAAATGCTGCTCGGGCTGGCCGAAAGCACGATCGGCGGCAAGCTCGACGTGATCGAACGATGGCAAGGCGTCTACGGCGCGCGCACCGGCACGTCGGATGCACCGTTTTCCGTGCTGCGGACAGCGCCCAACGTCACGGGCGTATTCATGCACAGCGGAGTGGGAATGAGCGTCGGGCCGGCGCTGGGCGAGCGCGTGGCGAGTCATTTGATCGATGGAACTACATTGCCCGGCGTGTGACGTCTTGTCGCAGGGCAGGGAGTTATCGATTGAGCGGCAAGAAAATGTTTCCTCGCCGAAAGCAATGTCTGCCGCAGGCGCCGTTAGACTCGATGCCTTTCTTTGCGACAAAGCGGAGCATGAAGCGATGAGCTACAAGAAAGGCATTGTGCTGGAGATCCAGTTTCCACCCGACCGTCTGAACGATGGCGCCGGGGACCCGTACTGGATCGACCTGACACTCGATGAAGCGCGTCGGCTTCATGACCAGCTTGCGCGGCGTTTCGCGGGGGAAACACAGGCGAATCAGCCGCTCGACACGTTCACCATCGAATGAAAATGACTGCAGCGTTCAACCGCCGGTACAGGTCGAACTCGACAGGTTCCTGAACTGATTCGACCAGTCGCCGCTCATGGCGGCCTGCGCCGCCGCGAGCGAAAGGTCCCCCGTGCACACGCAGCGCTTCAGGAACACCGCGAGCCGTTCCTTGCGGCGCTGGCCGGCGCGACCATCCCAACGGCGTATATCGAGATTCGCGACAGCCGTCGGCGAGCCGCCGAGCAGCACGGGCATGCGGTGATCGAGCGCGTATTGCGACGCGTTCGCCGGGTCCACCTTGCGCTGCTTGAGCAACTGGTCTTTTTGCCGTTGCAGGGTCTCGAACGGAGGCAGCACGTCGTCGGCGTAACCCGGACGGCAAATCGTGTCCACGATGGTCGTCTGCTTCACGCGCGGGTCCAGCAGCTCAGGTCGCTGCGCATGCGCCGCATTTCCCGCAGCCAGCAGCAACCACGCGGCCGCAACCGCCAGACGCGAACCATGCCGGTGATACGAAAGAGGCCTTCTATTCATTCGGCGAGCGCGCCGCGCCGGAAACAGCGCAGCAAAATGTCGGAGCGAGAGGAGGGCCTAATTAAAACACATGCGCGACTCGATAATCGCAATGGACATTAATGGTGAACCCGAACTTGCGCGCGAGTAATCGCTTCAGGCGTCGCTTTGTGTCAGCGCGGCGTGTTGTGCCAACGCCGTATCGAGCGCTATCGCTTCGTGGCTGAAACGTGTGTAAGCGCGGTCGAGTTCCGCCATGTCAGGCGCCTGGCCGCCCTCTTCGCGTTGCGCGATCAAGCGTTGCAATGCTATGCACGCATCGGCGAAAGGCCTGGCGCCAATTACCAAAGCCGCTCCCTTCATGCGATGCACGAGTTCGTGCATCCGGCGGAAATCGCCGGTGGCGCGCGCGGTGCGGGTTTCATCGAGATCGATCTGATTCGCCCATTTCAACGCATCGATCAAAGGCGCCGCCTGGTCGCCATAACTCTTCAGGAGGTCTGCGTCGAAGCGTGGTGAATTGACAGCCAATGATTTCATCTGATGATTTTCGTCCGCAGCGTACGGCGCTGTCATCACGGATTGCCGGTCAATCGTATTCGATGGAAAAGCGTGCGCCGGACCATAAGCTCGAGTGCGTACGGTGCGCTTCGACAAACGAATGGGTGCATCGGATACCGGGAAAAATCGTGCATAAGCGTCGTGCGATTCATGGCCGGCATTCGTCGCGGCGGACGCATCTTCCACATCTTGCGAAGCGAGCACGAGCGCAAGGCGCAGCGCGTCGAGCCCCAGCGGCTTGACCAGACACTGCGTCATGCCGGCCGCAAGCGCGTGGTCAATAGCCTCACGCTGCGCATTCGCGGTTACGCCAACGATGGGTATGCGCGCGCCCTGCCCTTCGGCTTCACGCTTGCGAATTGCGCGGGCGAGATCTTCGCCGCTCATCACGGGCATCGAGCAGTCGGTCAGGATCAAATCGAATGGAAAACCATCGCGCTGCTGCTGGTCCCATCGAGCGAAAGCGGCCGCGCCTTCGCACGCTGTTTCGGTCTCGCAGCCAAGATTCTTCAACTGGCTTGCAAGCAGGATCAGGTTGGCAGGATGATCGTCGACCACGAGTACTCGCAGACCGGCGCGCACAGGCGTTTCGATGTGCTCGGACACGGCATTGTTCAAAGGCGGTTCGACCGGTGGGAAGCTCACCTTGACGGTGAAGCGGCTGCCCTGCCCGGGCACGCTCGATAACGATACAGTGCCGTTCATCATCGTCATGAGCCGCCTGCAGATGGTCAAGCCAAGACCGGTGCCGCCGAACCTTCCCGGCCGTTCCTGACGTGCCTGCGTGAACGGTGCGAACAGCAGCGCTTGTTGGTCGGGCGCGATTCCGAGACCGGTATCGGAGACGGTAAAAACAAATGCGCAACGCGTGTTCGTCTGCGTGATCGAATACTCGATCGCGACCTCGCCGGCATCGGTGAACTTGATCGCGTTCGATAACAAATTCCCCAGCACCTGCCGCAAGCGCAACGCGTCCGCCGATACCCACGCATGCTCATGTCCCTGCTCATGTCCCTGCCCACGCTCGCCGTTCGCGCGAACCAGAAGCGTCAAACCTTTCACGCGCGCCGCCGGTTCGTAGATCGCGGCGACGCTCCGCACCCACGCCCGGAGCTCGACCGGTGCGGGCGTCAACGTGAGACGCCCGGCTTCGATCTTGGCCATGTCGAGGATATCGTCGATCATGCCGAGCAGATCACGCGCGGCATTGTGCGCGGTGCCGAGCGCCTTGACCGTCGATACACGATCGCCTGGGCTCCGCAATTCGAGTTCGAGCAGGCCGAGGACGGCGTTCATCGGCGTGCGGATTTCGTGGCTCATCGCGGCGAGGAATACCGACTTTGCACGGTTCGCGCTTTCTGCATCGTTTCGCGCACGCCGCATGGCCTGCTCGGCAATGCGGCGCCGGTTGACCTGGTCCTTCAGCGAGAGTCCCCATCCCGCGAGCAATGCGAGCAAGGTCGCGGCCAGCAGTGCGCCGAAAATGACTTGCGGTCGCCGCTGTTCCCATTTGCTTTCCGGATGTTCGATCAGCAACCATCGGCGACGGATTGCATCGAGTTCAGCAGGCTGCATGTGCGCAATCGCCTTGTTCACGATGGACAGCAACATCGGTTCTCCGCGTGCGACGAGAAAACCGTGCTGCACGGGTTGATCGATGAACGCGCCGGTGATCGCAAGCTTGCCGCGATACGTATTGCCTACTGCATAGTTCGCGAAGGTCATGTCGACGATCGTCGCGTCCGCGTCGCCGTTGAGCACGGCGTCGAACTGGCCATTGATAGGCGATGTCTCCACGATTCGCGCCGTCGGCACGCGTTCGCGCAACATGCTGATCAGCACATGGTTAGGCCATAACGCAACGCGTTTTCCGTCGAGCGCCCGGGCGTCGTGAAGTGGCGTGGTGCCGGCGCGCGTCACGATTGCGAGCACGCCTTCGCCATACGGTTTGGCCTGCACGAACTGCGGCGGAATCTGCCCCATGCTAAGTCCATACGGAATCAGGGCCGAGTTGCCATCGGCGATATCGTCGGTAACGGCTTTGACCGAATCGCGCAAATGTCCCTCGAACGTGAGCCCCGTCAACGCGCCGATAGCCGACAACATATCGATGGCAAGTCCCGCCGGCTTGCCTCTGGAATCGCGGAACGTCAGGGGCGCAGCGTTTGCATACATGGAATAGTCGATCACCGGATGCGCCGCGATCCAGGCTAGCTCGGCTTCGTTCAATCTGAGCGGCTGATTGAATGTGACGGCTGCGTCGACGGCCCAGCGCGCACGCACTTCCATCAGGAAACGCGGCGGCAATGCAGCGAGTGCCGCATCCACGCGCCGACGCAAGGCTTCGCCGGTTGCGTCGGCGGCAAATGCGAAGCTGTAGCCGGCTTCATCGAACGGAGCAAATCCGGAAAGCGTAAGGTTGACCAGATCGAAATGATCGACCGCGTAACCCGCTGTGATCAGGTCGCCGACAAAGGCGTCGGCGTCGCCCAGCGATACCGCGAGCAATGCGCTCAACGTATTGCGATAAGCGGCGGGATGCATCGATGGATACGCGTTTTGCAATCGCTGCGGCGACGTCTGCGATTCAACATACGCAATCTTGCCATTACGCGTGCCGGCGACCCGGCGCTCCGCGTAGACCTGCTTGGTCGCGACATACGGCCTGCTGTAAAGCAATGGGCCGCCGCTGTCGTTTCCCGTTGCGCTGGTCGCCACATCTATTCGATGCTGCCGCAACGCTTCGATCATCGCAGCGCGATCGGCGAAAGCCTGCCATTGAACCGTCCGCTGCAACGCGCCCGCAATACGTTGCGCAAAATCCGCCGACACACCGCGCACCGCATTGTCCGGATCATTCGGATTACTCATTTCCATGGGCGGCAACGCGCCAGGAATAACGCCCACCACCAATGGTTTTGATTGCCCGGCATTTGCTGAAACACATAAGGCACAAAGCAAACAAAATAATAACGCCGCGCAAAACGACCAGGCACTACGTGAATAGCGTGGCATTTTTATCGTGACGAGCGTCCTTGGTAATGCCATTGCAATTCCCTAAAGAACGACGCAATACACGCCTGATTCAAGCAGTTCGCCAGTGTCGCAAATTCACGTCGCGAGGCCAACGCAGGATCGTGAAACATCACTTCGCTCAAGCCGATACAGTCCAGCCGTAAGCGTTTAACAAGCTGGAAGCAATGCGGTCATTATTGCGAGTCTCACAACAATATTTAGCGAAAATCGCCGTTAATAGAATCGGCCTTGCTTGCCTACACTTGGATCTGTCACGCGACACCGGCTAACCAACCGGTAGTCGATGAAGCCAGCAAGCAACGAGGACAATCGAGGAGACACCACCATGCTTAAAGCAATCATTCCCGCAATCGTTTTGGTGGCGGCAATCGGCGCTCCGGCGCTAGCGAATGCGCAGCAGTCCAGCGATACGGTCACGCGCGCGGCCGTGAAAGCGGATCTCGTCCAGATGGAACAGTCGGGCTATAACGTAGAAGGCGATCACACGACGTACCCCGCACAAACGCAAGCGGCGGAGACGCGCGTGGAAACAAACCGCGGTGTGATGGCGACATCGTACGGACCGAGCGTCAATGGTTCTTCCGCAGCGGGAACGCGAGCGATCGTCGCTCAGCCTGACGGCGCACGGTCGACTTATTTCGGGCAATAAACCCGCGTAGCTCCAGCCAAAATCGCCTAAGAAAAATGGCCGCCGATCGAAGATCGGCGGCCATTTTATTTCATGCGTCCTGCCTGTTTTGAACCGCTGAATCAGGCGGGCACGCTTTCCGCCTTTTCAGCCCGCGCCCAGACCCGGTGGCCTGACAATGCCGTGATGAACGCCTTCATGACTTTCTTAACGTCGCTGCCCACGCTCACGCCTTCGTCGCCCGTTGGCAAGTGCGCGGCCGCGAGCACGTCCTCGCCGTCGCCCACTGCGCCAATCGCTTTCAAATGCTTGAACGCTTCCAGCACGTAATGACGCGCATCGCCTGATTCGGACAGAAGCTTCGCGCTCGCCGCGCCGCCGGCAACAACTACGCCGTCGAACATGATCGATGGCAGCGCGAGGATGGTTGCATCGACTTCAACGCCTTCGCCCAAGGTGCCGAGTTGCGGCGCAACGACTTTCGCATGCGCGCCTTCGGCCGTCAGCGCATCCTTGATCGCCTTGATGCTCGCAACGTCCGCGCCCTTCGCGGCGAGAATCGCGACCTTGCGCGTCTTCACCGAAGGTTTCGCCTTCGCGATGAGACTCAGCGCCGGCGATTCCGCGAGCGACGACTTGCCCAGCTGCTCCGGCGTAGCGTTCGCTTGCGGCGCGGGAAGGCCAAGGTTGTCGGCCACGCGCGCACACAGTTCGCTATCGATATTCGCCAGGATTCCAAGCTGCCGTTCGCGAATGAACTTGCGCTCCACCTTGCTCAACTCGAACGAATACGCGCCGACAATGTGATCCTGCTCCGGCTTTGTCATGCTCTTCCAGAACAGCGTGGCTTGCGAATAATGATCGGCGAAAGACTCGCTGCGTTGCCTGATCTTCACGGCATCGACGCGTTCCGGATACGTTTCGAAACCACCGCCGATTGCCGCCGGCGGCGTTTCTTTCGGCCAGCCGCTGTCGATGGAATTCGGTTCGTACGAAGCTTGTCCGCGATTCACCGTCATGCGGTGCTTCGCGTCGCGCTGGTTGTTGTGCATCGGCGCGATGGTGCGGTTGATCGGAATCTCGTGGAAGTTCGGGCCGCCGAGCCGGCTGATCTGCGTGTCGGTATAGGAAAACAAACGGCCTTGCAGCAGCGGATCGTTCGAGAAGTCGATACCCGGAACAATGTGCCCCGGACAAAACGCGACCTGTTCCGTTTCAGCGAAGAAGTTATCGGGATTCCGGTTCAGCGTGAGCTTGCCAAGCATGGTGATCGGCACGATTTCTTCGGGGATGATCTTGGTCGGATCGAGAATATCGAAGTCGAACCAATGCTCCTGATCCTGTTCCACGATCTGAACGCCCAGTTCCCATTCCGGATAGTCGCCCATATCGATGGCTTCCCACAAATCTCGCCTGTGGAAGTCCGCGTCCTTGCCCGCGAGTTTCTGCGCTTCGTCCCACAAAAGCGATGCGGAACCGATAGTCGGACGCCAGTGAAATTTCACGAAGCGTCCTTTGCCTTCTGCATTCACCAGACGAAACGTGTGGATGCCGAAGCCTTCCATGGTGCGAAGACTGCGCGGGATCGCGCGATCCGACATGGTCCACAGAACCATGTGCGCGGATTCCGGCACGAGCGAGACGAAGTCCCAGAACGTGTCGTGCGCCGATCCGCCCTGCGGCATTTCGTTGTGCGGTTCCGGCTTGACCGCGTGCACGAAGTCCGGGAACTTGATGGCGTCCTGGATAAAAAAGACCGGCATGTTGTTGCCGACCATATCGAAGTTGCCTTCGTCCGTGTAGAACTTGACGGCGAAACCGCGCACGTCGCGCACGGTATCGGCGGAACCGCGCGATCCCTGGACCGTCGAGAAACGCACGTAGACCGGCGTTTCCTTGTTCGGGTCCGACAAGAACGCGGCTTTCGTCAAGTCGGTATGGGCTTTGTATGGTTTGAACACGCCGTGCGCGGCGGAGCCACGCGCATGCACGATCCGTTCAGGAATGCGCTCGTGGTCGAAGTGCGTGATCTTTTCACGCATGATGAAATCTTCGAGCAACGACGGGCCACGCGGGCCGACTTTCAGTGTGTTCTGGTTATCGGCGACCTTGACGCCTTGATTGGTCGTCAACGCCTGGTTGGTGGCGTCCGAACGGAATTGTTCGAGGCTGTCCAGCTTGGGATTCGTGTTGTTTTGCGAGGGTGTCCGCGCAACGGCGCTGGTCGGTGAAGGCGCTGCTGCGCCTCCATTCTTCTTCGATGTAGGCATTGAGGGGAACTCCGGTTTGCAATTGAACTGACGCACCTGACATGCGCTCGCCCTTCTTCCGCAAACCGTGTTCCCGCCAATGCCTTTTGCCCAAAGGCGTCAGTCTTTCTTGCGTTGCTGCAATGCGCGAATGCGGCTCATTGCTTCGTGGTTCGCGGTTGCGGCTTCGTACATGGTCGAAAGATCCGCCTTCAATTGCGTGCGCGATCCGCCATCGAGATAAATCATGTGCCCCGATGGATAAAATTTCGCGGTCAGATTTTCGCGCACGGTTTTATCGATGAGCGGCATTTGCTGCAAGTCCAGCACCGTCTGATAAAACGGCGTCACGAAGTCATAGAATCCATTCGCCGACAACACCTTCAAGTCGATATTCAGCGCCATCACCGCAGCAAGATCGCCCGCCGTGTAGAGCACGATGTTGCCCTTGGCGTCCATGCCCTTTTCCGCGCCGGTCGGGTCCTTGTGATGGAAGTCCCAGTTGAGGAAGGCTTGGTCGTTGAGATCGGTGAACGACGACGTGGAGGTGAACTTCAGTTTCTCGTTCAAGTACTGGTTCCACATCGCGGTGTACACGCCGGTCACGGCCGTCATGGTCGGATCGTTGCCGCCGGAATTCGGATCGATCTTGCCCGCAATGCCCGTTGAAATGGCGGTGACGCGTCCATCGTAGGAACCGAGCGCCACGCCTCTCGATTTAAGCAGCGTCGTAAGAAAAAGTGAATTGCCGCGGCTGTCGTAAGACGCAATGTCTAGGCTCCACGCAATCAGCGTGGCTTTATCGATACCCGTGTATTCCGATAATTTCTCCACGGTGTCGTCGTCGGTTTGCGGAAACTTGCGCAACGCCGCGATGTAATCCGTGCGCGCAAATTGCGCCACTTCTTCCGAGAATGCCAACAAGTCCGTTGGTCGCGGATGCACGCCGAGCTTTTTGTGAAACCACGCATCGGCGGCGGCGGTCGGCAAGGCGCCCACGGGATTTCCCGTCTGCCGGTAATCGAGAATGGACGATTGCAACGTGACGCCATTCAGGTCCACGCCGTCCTCGTGCAAACGGTATGCAAGCACGCAACTGCGCGCCGTGCCATACGATTCACCATATAAAAACTTCGGCGAATTCCATCGATTATTCTTGGTCAGGAAGCGCTTGATAAATTGCTTGATTGAATCGGCATCCTGATCAACGCCCCAGAAATCGCGGTTCTTGTTCGGCGCGATCGCGGCCGAATATCCCGTTCCCACCGGGTTGATAAACACCAGATCGCTCTTGTCGAGCAAGCTGTCCGGGTTGTCTTCCATCTGGTACGGCGCGGGCGGCGTGAAGTCCGGCGTCGAGGTCTTGATGCGCATTGGCGCGTAAGAACCCAACAACACGAACACGGCTGACGAACCCGGACCACCGTTATAGAAGAACGTCAGCGGACGCGCTTCCTCCGTCTGGTTGTCCTGCGTGAACGCAACGTAGAAGAGCTTGGCGGCGGGCTTCGAGCTGCTTGGATCCACGATCACCAGATGCCCCGCCGTCGCGGTGTAATCGATCTTCTTCCCGCCGATAGTCGTCGAGTGATGCGTGATCGCGGCGCTTTCGTCGGTGAGGGTTGAATCGATGGCGTCATCGGGACCGTTGCCGTATGGCGTCGGATCGAAATACGGCTGATCTTTCTTGCTGGAAGGCGCACTGGAAGACTTCTCTGCCGCCGGTGAATTCGTCATGATTGCTCCTGGTTTTGTTGTTGGAGTTCTTGGCCTTCTACCTTGTTTGCGTTTTACCTATTTAAGCGCCGCCGCGACTTTTGCGCCATCGGGACTGCCGAGACCCGTGCATGCATCCCATCCCGCCGATGCCTCGAAGCTCCCGTTATTGCCCTGCGTGATGTCGTGCCCCGCCGTCTTCGCACGATACAACTTCGGGTTGATGAAACCCGCGGGTTTGCCGGCCGCCGCATTGATCCGCGCGATCAAGGCCGCCCACAGCGGCGCGACCGCGCTCGTGCCGCCCACGACCGTTTCCGTGCCGCCGATTAGCACGTCGTAGCCGGTAAGCGGCGACGCGTCGCCGGCAACATCGGGCACGCCGCGTTTTGTCAGCGCAGCCTTGCCGCCTTCGGTGCGCGTCGTGCTCAGGCCGCTCTGCCAGACCGGCAGCGCAAATACGGCGCTCACGCCGCCACCGCCCGCGCCGCCCTGATCGCCGTCGTTCCAGACGACTTCGCTACCAATTCCTTTTGCCGATGCACTCAGATGCGTTCCGCCGCACGCGAGCACATATGGGCTCGACGCGGGGAAATCGACGTGATCGCGATTATCGGCCACGCCGTCGTTCGAGCCGCTGTCGCCCGAAGCCACGCAGATCGTCACGCCCATGGCCGCAGCGGATTGCAGCACGTCGTTGAACGCGTTTTGCGACTGCGCCGTCCAGTTCGATTCCGGGCCGCCCCAGCTGATGGATACAACCGAGGGTTTGTTGGCATCGTCGTGGATGGCGCGATTCACGGCATCGACGAAACCCGCGTCGCTATTGTTCGTGAAATAGACCGCGATGCGCGCGCCCGGCACAATTGCGCCGACAATTTCGATATCCAGCGTTACTTCCCCGTCCGGGCCGTTGGGATTGCCGGTCGGCGCGTTATTGGCCTGATCGACGCCAACCGATACCACGTCGGGCTTGCCCACGCCGAGCTTCGAAAAATACGCGCTGAGATCGCTTTGATCGTAACCGCCGCCCAGCTCGATGATCCCGACGCACTGGCCGCTGCCATCGCCGGCGGGAAAGTTGTAAAGGCGCGCGAGGTCGAGCGGCGTGTACGAAGTGCTCGTGCCGCCGCGCGCGGGCTGAAACGGCGGACGGAAACGAAAATGCGGGCGCGCTTGCGGCCGGCTGTCGAGGCCGAGCACTGCGGTGACCATATCCTTCATGTCCGATGGCACGTTCACCGGGCCCGAGCGTCCGCGATATTCGCCGATGGCGTGGTGCTCGAAGCGCTCCAGCTTGACGGCGAACGCCGCGCTGAACTGCGCGATCGTGCCGGACAGAACCACGCTGCGCGAGTTTGCATCGGCGCGGATGACATCGAGCCCGTGCGCCTTCGCGAACGTTTCGATGCGCGTCACATCCGCTTGCGATGCGCCGAAGCGCTTGCCGAATTCATCGCGGGAAACCGGCGCGGCATCGGCGGCGCCTTCGTTGATCTTCTGCATCAACTGCTTGAACTCGCCGTCGTTCTGCCGCCGAAGCATGACCACTACTTCGATCTTTTCAGCCGGATTACATGCGCCAAGACAATGCGCGCCGTCGGGTTGCGATTTGTCGCTGCCAGGAATGGGATGGTCTGCAGGGGGTGTTGTACCGGTCATGGTGCTCGGGCTCCTTGTTGTTGCAAAATTCGTGTCGCGGGAATGGGCGTTCGAGATGACTTGAAATGCGGCTTTGCGTAATTGAAGCGCGTGATTTGCAGAAAGCTTTCTTCCGACATGCGAGGGTTCCCGCAGTTCCGGCGCGGCAAACGATTGCCTTCCACGGCAAGGATCAACCGCAGGACGCGTCATGCGAGGGCAATTCCGGCTTGAGGAAGGACGGGTTCAGGGCCGGTCCTCGGGATATTCGCGCCGGCCATCGGCGGATAACCATGGCTCGCGATGCACGCAGAACAGCTCGTAAGTCGGCTCGAGGAAGCCGGTTTCATCGAAAGCGCCGATTGGCAGTTCGATCTCGTCATTATTTACAAACGCCATGTACGCCACCGACCCGCACACCGCGCAGAAGTGGCGGCGGCCATCGGCGGAACTTTGCCAGGCACGCGTCGCGCCCGACATGCTGACTTGCTCCGCGAGATAAACTGCGTACGCGCCGAACGCCGAGCCATGCACCTTGCGGCATGTCATGCAATGGCACAGCCCGATGCGATCGGGTTCCGACGAAACCACGAAGCGCCATGCACCGCACGCGCAGCCGCCTTCGTGAATGGCTTCGCCGTGCTCGCCACGTTCGGCCGGCAACGCTTCCCTGTCATGCGCTTCATCATTAGAGTTGCTCATAAGGCGGTTCATCGCGGCTCCCTGTAAGCTGGTCGGCACTTTGCCGGGCAATGACAACGGTCGTACCAATAGGTCCAGATGTAGCAACTCTCGCGCCGAACCGCAGGCGACCGCGGCAAAAAGCACTGGTTTTGCTACGATGACACCCTCACGAGACGGAGATGGCATTCATGAAGCACGTTTCCCTGCTGGCTCTGCTCCCCACTGGCGCCTCCGCATTCGCGACGGCCGCCAGTCCCAACGCTGCACCCGGCGCCGCGGATCTTGCCGCCCACGTGCTTTCGCATGAACGATACGACCCAACCGCGGGCGCACCTTCGCCTCGTACGGATTACAAAAATGTGAGCGTCGCGGATGTCATGACCGACGAGTACGTTTTCCCGCTCGGAGAAACCGGCAAGTCGATCGTGCTGTCCGGCGCCCAGATTGCAGCGGGTTTCCTGGCCGAACGCGCCGCTGACCAATGGCTCGAACTGGCGCGGCAGCAACACGCGGCAGAAAGCGGATCCGCCGACGACACCATCCGCCACATGCCCGACGCGGACGAAGCCGACCAGCTCATGGATCGTGCAATGGAATCCGCCGAGCGGATTCTCGCGCCGTTTTCGAGCGCGCCGGTCGCATCGCTTTTCGAAACGCATTACCGCGGCGGCCGCGAATTTCTCCGGCTGAGCTGGGAAGGTTTGCCCGAAGACCTCGTGCCGAAATCCCGTCGGCCTGCCGCTGCCGTCGGTGCCTTGCGCGCGCCGAGCGACACCGCCGCGCAGGATTACGATCCGTACGGGCTCGAAGGCACGAGCGATTACGACGTGGACAAGCCGCTTGCCTATCGCGAGAAAGTCGGGGAAAAGATCGGCCCGTTCCTGCTGACCATGACGTATCGCCATGAATATCCCCAGGTCGACGACGAACGCCTCGGCACCGCTTTCGCCGTTTTTCACGAGGCGGGCACGGATATCGTGGCGGCTGCCGTCGAGTTGAAACTCGTGAAAGTGCCGCCGATTCAAAGCAGCGCCGACCTCGTCTATGTGCTGGACACGTATTCCGGCGAGATGCTGTCGCTTGCGCTCGCCGCGACCGAAGCGCTTGGGCCCGAGCGTCTTTGCTCGGTGTTCAATACGCACCGGGTGGTGTTTATCGGCACATGGGAAGTGCGCAAGCCGTGGCGCGGCGAAGGTCTGGGCGTTGCGCTCCTGCGCGAGGCGCTCGAACGCCTGCCGGCCGATCCGGACGGGCGCCCCGACGCTTTGTGTGTCGCGCCCGAGCCGTATCAAACCGAAGCGCGCTATCTGGAGCAACTGCCGCCAGCCTTGCGCGAGGAACTCGATGTCCCCGCGCGGCGCCTCTCGCAGCATCTGACCGGCTGGCTCGAAACCGCCGACCTGCCGAACGTGAAGACGCACTTTTTCATACCGATGGCGAAGCACGAAGGCATAGGATCGGCGGGCGAAAACGCGCGCTTGATCGACCGGATCATGGAAAGTGAAGCCTGACGGCGAGCCTGACCAGATGCTGATCGTGGTCGATATGCAGGCGAAACTGATGCCACATATCGACGGCGCGGAACACGTGTTCCGGCGTTGCGCCGCGCTGATCGCCGCCGCGGATTTGCTGGATATCCCCGTGCTTTTCACGGAACAGAATCCGCGCGGACTGGGGGCAACGGTGGACGGCTTGATTGGCGAGCGGCATCGTGTAATCGAAAAACATACCTTCGATGCCACCCTCTGTCCGGATTTCGTCGCCGCGTTGCCGTCGAAGGACACGGTTCTGTTCGTGGCCGGTTGCGAGTCGCACGTCTGCGTGCTGCTGACCGTGCGCGGTTTGCTGAAACTCGGCTACACGGTGGAACTCATCGCCGATGCCACCGGTTCACGCGCGCCGGAGAATAAGGCAATCGCGCTAGCAAGAGCACAGCACGAAGGCGCGTTTCCCACCACGGCCGAAACGGCGATTTTCGGCTGGCTCGAAAGCTGCCGTCATCCGCGCTTCAAGGACGTCCTCGCGCTCGTGAAGTGAAGTGCGAGCCATGCTTGGCCGTCATGGCTGGCATGAGCAGATTTCGATTGTTACGGGATTTTGGCCTCCCTACAGTCCATTCATGTCCGCGATCATTCGAATCGCGATCCAACAGATTTTCGACCTCTGCTCAAGGCCACCATCATGACCCTTCGTCTTTCACGCCTCGCCCGGCGCATTTTCGTGGCCGCCGCTTTCGCCGCGCCGCTCGCCGGCGCTGCCTCGTTCGCCTATGCCGACGCCCTCGATACCGTGCAGAAAAGCGGCGTCGTACGGGTCGGCGTGTTCATGGATTACCCGCCGTTCGGGTCCATCGGGCCGGATATGAAGCCGCAAGGGTATGACATTGAAATGGCCGACTATCTGGCGAAAGCGATGAAGGTCAAGGTCGAGCTCGTGCCCATTACCGGCGAAAACCGCATGGCGTACATTGCGACGGGCAAAGCCGACGTTCTGCTGAGCGTGGGTCAGACGCCCGAGCGCGACAAGGTCCTCGATTTTTCGCGGCCGTATGCGCCGTATTACCTGGCGGTGTTCGGACCGAAGTCGCTGCCCGTCAAGAGCGAAAAGGATCTGGCGGGCAAGACGATTTCCGTTGCACGCGGCACGCTGGAAGACTTGAGCGTGACGAAGGTCGCGCCGCCCGATGCGACCATCAAGCGTTTCGATGACCCCAACGGCGCAATTTCGGCGTTCTTGTCGGGCCAGGTTCAGTTGATGGTGGTGGGTAATGATGTCGGCGCAACGATCATCGCGCGTAATCCGCCGATCGCGCCGGAGCAGAAGTTCCAGCTATTCAGCTCGCCCGATCATGTGGCGGTGAACAAGGGCGAGACACGCCTGTTGAAGGAAGTCGATGCAGCCGTGCTGAAAGCCAAGAACGATGGCACGTTGAACAAGCTGTCCACGAAGTGGTTGAAAGCGCCGTATCCGAGCGATCTGTAAGCTGGCTTGAGGTTGATTTTTTGAACTGCCGCCCTTGGGCGGCAGTTTGCGTTTCAGCTCATGCCGCTCTGACTTCTTCTAAAAGATCGGGATGGTGATCGAGCAGTTTCAGCAGCTTGACGAGCGCCAATGGCGGCCTTGTTTTGCCATTTTCGTATCGGGAAAAAGCATTGACGCCGCCGCCGAATATCTCGGCCGCTTCGCGCTGGTCGAGCGCAAGCTTCTTTCGGACGCTCGCAATAAACGCTGGATCGACGATAGTCGCGTTCACCTGTTTGTTGAACTCCAGCATCGCCGCATTGATCCGTGAAGACTCGGATGAATCGAAAATTGCCTCGCTGCAAGCCGGGCAAAAGTCACCGGTTACGTCGGGAATCATTGTCGACTCGCCTTTGTACGAATACGGCAGATCGCGTGTGTCGCGCTTAAGTGCTGCTGCGCCGCAGACCGGACACTTCATGCTCCTAGCTCCTTGAAGGACACCACAAGGACGTCATCGATAACCGTCAGTTTCAAATAGACCGGTCCGGCGGATGTGGTTGGTTGATAAACGTCTTGCCAGACGCGGTGATCGGCATACGTCGTCATGCTTTTATAGAAGTCACTTGGCATCAACGCTTTAACCACTCGCATCATCTCGTCGAAATCGAAGCCCAGCGCTGCAGCGCCGCCAAGCGCGGACGCGGTCGAGCGCACTTGGCCCGCTTCGATGAGGGCAAAAACAATAGAAAGCCGGCAGTGAGGGACGCTTTTCTCCATCCGCTCACACTAACCTACTTGGTTAGTATAGACAATTTTCGAGATGGTCGTCCGGGAAAGCAGCCAGTTAACACCTCGTGTGTTTTACCGTTGAATGTAGCCCTTACCTGCAATTGTTCGAGCCGTGCCCCGCCGCAGCGCGGCGCACGCCGATGGCACCGGACTTGCTCACTGCCTTTGTCTCCATTTGTCTTCCACCTGCCGCAAGGCGAATGCGGACAGCACCGCTGTTAGCCAGACGCATCACGACATTGAGTGCGTCGAGCCAACGCCGACCGACTCAGCGAGGAGCTTCACATCGCCATGCCCCACACGACCGACAGCACCACGTCTTCTCCAGATCCAGATATCGCCAAACCTTCACGGCGCCGCTTCTTGCAATCCGCCGCAGCGGCCGCGGCTGTGTCCACCGCTCCGCTGGCACATGCGCAGCAGCAACCGGCAAGCGCCGAAGCGCCTGTGCCATCTACCAATCCAAGCGCAGCCGCTCCGTTGATGCCCGTGAAGCTGATCATCAATGGTCATCCTTACGAAATGCAGCTCGAGGCGCGCACCACGCTGCTCGATGCCCTTCGCGAATACGCGAGCCTCACCGGAACAAAAAAAGGCTGCGACCGCGGGCAATGCGGCGCATGCACGGTGATCGCCAACGGCCGCCGCATCAACTCATGCCTCACGCTTGCCGTCATGCACGAAGGCGAATCGATCACGACAGTCGAAGGATTGGCAACGGCGCAAACGCTGAGCCCCATACAGGCGGCTTTCATCGAGCACGATGCCTTTCAGTGCGGTTTCTGTACGCCCGGGCAACTGTGTTCGGCCACGGCTTTGCTCGATGAATTCCGTGCCGGCGATGCCAGCGCCGCCACCGCCGATGTCCGCTTCCGCCCGCCCCAACTCTCCGACGACGAAATCCGCGAACGCATGAGCGGCAACATCTGCCGATGTGGCGCGTATCCGAACATTGTCTCGGCGGTGAAAGCCATTTCCATCACCAAGGCATAGGAGCGCGACATGGATGCCATTTCCTACGAACGCGCCACCGATGTCAGCGCGGCAATCAAGGCTGCCCAGCAGCCGGGCGTTGCGTTTATCGGCGGCGGAACAAATCTGCTCGACCTCATGAAAGGCGGCGTTGCAAGGCCGTCGAAACTCGTCGATATCACGCATATCGACGGTCTCGGCGCCGTGACTTCGCTACCCGATGGCGGCTTGCGTATTGGCGCATTGGTTCGCAACAGCGACGCCGCGAATCACGCATGGATTCGCGGGCGTTATCCGCTTTTGTCGGAGGCGTTTCTGGCGGGTGCATCGGCGCAATTGCGCAACATGGCAACCGTCGGCGGCAACCTGATGCAACGCACGCGCTGCTATTATTTTTACGACACCGGCTTCCAGCAATGCAACAAGCGCACGCCGGGCAGCGGTTGCGCGGCGCTGGAAGGCAACAATCGCATTCACGCGATTCTCGGTGCGAGCGACCAGTGCATCGCGACGAATCCCTCCGATATGAACGTGGCCCTCGCCGCGCTCGATGCCGTCGTGCGCGTGAATGGTCCGCAAGGCGAACGCGCGATTCCGTTCGCGGAGTTTCATCGGTTGCCAGGGGAACATCCGGAAGTCGATACCACGCTGAAACCGGGCGAACTGATTACATCGGTGGATCTGCCGCCGCCCTTGTTCGCCGAGCATTCGCATTATCTGAAAGTGCGCGACCGCGCGAGTTACGCGTTCGCGCTGGTTTCGGTTGCGGCCGCGTTGCAGATGGACGGCAACACGGTGAAAACGGCGCGCATTGCGTTGGGCGGCGTCGCCCACAAACCTTGGCGCGCGATGGCAACGGAACAGATGCTCGTGGGCAAGCCTTTATCGCACGAGACCTTGCAACGTGCCGCGGCGCTCGCCGTGCGCGATGCCAGGGGTTATCGCGAAAACAGCTTCAAGATCGAGCTGGCTCAACGCGCGATCATCCGCGCGGTTTCCACCGCTGGAGGTATGGCATGAGTGTTCTTGGACAACCGCTCGATCGCACCGACGGTCTTCTAAAAGTTACCGGCCAAGCCCGGTATTCCGCCGATAACCCCGAAGCCAAGCTCGCGCATGCGGTGCTCGTGATGAGCACGATTGCGCGCGGCCGGGTTGTATCGATGGACACCGCCCGCGTGCAGTCCATGCCCGGCGTGCTGCTCGTGATGACGCACGAAACCGCGATGCGTTTGCCCAATGGCGGCAAGCCCGATGCGTCGCCGCCAGCGGTGCGCCGGTTATCGTTGTTGCAGACGGACGAAGTGCGCTACAACAACGAGCCGATCGCGGTCGTCGTGGCCGACACGCTCGAACGCGCAACCGACGGCGCGCGCAAATTGCAGGCATCGGTGAAGTACGAAGCCGCAACGCCCAACGCCGACTACCAGCGCGCGAAATCCAGCGCGTACCGGCCGGAAAAGATGATGGGCCGGCCAATCGATACACAACGCGGCGATGTCGCGGCAGGCTTGAGGCAAGGCCCAACCCGGCTCGATGTGGTCTACACCACGCCGAACGAGCATCACAATCCAATGGAACCGCACGCAACCCTGGCGCGCTGGGACGGCCCGAAACTCACGCTCTACGATGCAACCCAGGGTGTTTCCGGCGAACGCAGCGCGGTGGCGAAAACGCTCGGCATCAGCGAAGACAACGTTCGCGTGATCTGCCCTTTCGTTGGCGGCGGATTTGGCTGCAAAGGATCGGCTTGGTCGCACGTCGTGCTCGCCGCGATGGCCGCGAAGCAAACCGGAAGGCCCGTGCGACTCGTGCTGGAACGCCCGCACATGTTCGGCATGGTCGGCAACCGGCCGTTCACCGAACAGCATTTCCAGGTTGCCGCACGCGATGACGGCACGTTGACCGGCATGCGCCACGACGTGATATCGACGACATCGACGTTCGAGGACTGGAACGAAAGCTCGGCCATTCTCACGCGCATGTTGTACGCCACGCCGAACCAGGCGACCACGCACAGGCTCGTGAAACTCGATGTCGGCACACCGACCTTCATGCGCGCGCCGGGCGAAACGAGCGGTTCGTTCGCGCTCGAATCCGCGATGGACGAAATGGCGTACCAGCTGAACATGGACCCGCTCGCGTTCCGCCTGAAGAACTACGCCGACATGGAACCGCAAGAGAAAAAGCCGTGGTCGGAGAAATCGCTGCGCGAATGCTACGAAAAAGGCGCGGCGAAATTCGGCTGGTCGCGGCGCAATCCAAAACCGCGTTCCATGCGCGAGGGCAACACGCTGATTGGCTGGGGCATGGCAACGGCAACGTATCCGGCGAATCGCAGCGAGGCGTCGGCGGTCGTGCGCATCTTGCCGGATGGCACGGCAATGGCGGCATCGGGCACGCAGGATCTCGGCACCGGCACGTTCACCGTGATGACCCAGGTCGCCGCCGATGCCCTCGGCTTTCCGATGGAAATGGTGACCTTCGCGCTCGGCGATTCGTCGTTGCCGAAAGCGCCGGTATCGGGCGGATCGCAATCGGCGGCGAGCGTATCGCCGGCGGTTCGCGAAGCGGCATCGCAGGTTCGCGGCAAGTTGATCGCGATGACCCTTGCGGATTCGGCTTCGCCGTTGAGCGGCGCATCGCCCGATGACGTGACCGTCAACAACGGCTGGGTGATCAGCCGGGCAGATCCGTCGAAGCGCGATCCGGCGGCGGCGATCATTGCAAGAAACGGCGGCAAGCCGATCGAAGCGACGGCGACCGTCAAGCCCGGCGACGAGAAAAAGGAGTACGCGTTCCACTCGTTCGGCGCGGTGTTCGCGGAAGTGCACGTCGATGCCGATCTCGGCACAATCCGCGTTGCACGCGTGGTGAGCGTCTACGACGTCGGCAATCTGCTCAACGAAAAAACCGCGCACAGCCAGTTGATGGGCGGCGTGGTGTGGGGCATTGGCTCGGCGCTGACGGAGAAAAGCGAACTCGATCCGCGCTACGGCCGCTACACGAACGCCAATCTCGCGGAATACCACGTGCCGGTGAACGCCGATATCAACGCAATCGATATCACCGTGCTCGGCCAGGCCGATCCGCATATCAATTCGCTGGGCGTGAGAGGTATCGGCGAGATCGGCATTACGGGCGTGGCGGGCGCGATTGCGAATGCCGTGTATCACGCAACCGGCGTGCGCGTGCGCGATCTGCCGATAACGCTCGACAAGGTCATGCCGAAAACGATGGTTTGATGGTGGGTCGTTCCGGAAACCGCGCGGCTTTCAACGCCGCGCGGTTTTTTTCGTGCTTGCCGCGCGCAATGCGGCTTGTCAAAATCGACGCTTGTTTCTATTTCCCTTTCGTCAGGACGCCGGCCATGAGTTATTCATCGAGCGCTACCGGCATCCTGCTTGCCGCCGGCTATGGCTCCCGCTTCGACCCGAGTGGCCTTCACAACAAACTACTTGCCACGCTTCCCGACGGCACGCCTGTGGTCTTCCAGTCCGCGCGGCGGTTGCTGTCGGCGGTATCGAGCGTACTCGCCGTGGTTCGGCCAGGATCGGAGAAGCTCGCCGAGGTGCTGAACGAGGCGGGATGCAACGTGATGTTTTCAATCGATGCCGAACGTGGCATGGGCGCCGCGCTCGCCGCAGCCGTGCGCGCAACGCCGGAGGCGGAAAGCTGGCTCGTGACGCTTGGCGACATGCCGTGGATCGAGCCCGGGACGGTGGAAGCGGTTGCGCGATCGCTGGACGCGGGGGCGTCGATCGTGGCGCCGTTTTATCGCGGGCAGCGTGGGCATCCGGCGGGATTCGGCGCAATGCATCTTGAGACGCTCAGCGCGCTCGATGGTGACGCCGGAGCGCGGGCGTTATTCGTGTCGGAGACGGTGGAAAAGATCGATGTGGAAGACGCGAATATCTTACGCGATGTCGATGTTCCAGAGGATTTGCTGGAACGGTGAGGTGTGGTTTCCCTTCACCTCAACTATTCTCCGCGCGAATCAATCGGCGATTGCAGATCGTTGTCGGCCGGGTTCGAAAAATCGCGGATCGTAGACGAAACGACCCTCGCTGCGAAACGACAAAATAGATGTCCGAAACGCCGCGAAGTTTGGATTCAATACAACGTTCCATTCCGCTGGAATCAAGGCGGACGGAATTTTGAATCCGAGCGAGTCAGTCTGTGTCAAAACACCGTCGCCAAACTTCTGACATCGGCCGAGCGCTGCGGCTGTTTTCCAGGCGTGTGGCAAGCCTTTGCCGCTGCTGAAATCGTGCAAGGAATCTGGACGGATCGCCAATTCCAGTCGCAACATTCGCAAGTCGGGCACGCCAGCGACATCTTCAATGTGTACGAGGTACTCAAGGGCACATAACGCGCGCGACGAAGCGAAATATGCTGCCCGCTGTCCCCGTGCATTCCAGCGCTGACCATGCAACGCCGCCCCTTCGCCGTCCAGAGCCAACTGCCGAGTTGCAAACGCCGCCGAACATAATCGGTACACAACCATGACTTAAACCGGGAAGCCGTACGCTATGGCATCGAGCGCAGAATAGACGGCATTTGAGTTTTCGGGTGTGTCGAGGTGATCGATAGGGCGAACGCCGTTCAGTTTTGTCGATGGCCTCAGTAGCCAGCGATCGCCCTTTGCCGTATTGCCGAAAACTTTGTACGCATAGTCGCGAAGTTCGCGCACTTGCGGATTAGTAGCGTCGGGTACCGGGACCTCAACGCCGGATTGCAGTAGCTGGCGCGTGACCTCAACTGAAATCAAGCGGTCAAGATCAACTGCACGTAGGTTGACGCTCGAACGCTCCGAAATGGATTTTACTATCGCGGTATCCCGGACCTTCGCATGCAGAGGTTTCGACCTCGGCTTGGGTTCGGTCGAAGCAGAGACGGTGGATGCAGATAACGTTGAGGCCCGCGCGTGACGAATTGTGACTGGTTTGCTCATGATGCTTCAGGTTGCTCGAATGATGTGAAGACAGCATAGAGGGAACGCACATGCTCCACAACCTGACCAATTGGCTAACGCCACCGCGCATCGCCCGCCTCAAGCCGCCAATACCCCTTCCTCATCCGTCGATACCGAAAAACACCGCCGGCTCATATCGACCAGCGTGGCGCCAAACCCTTTGCGCGCCCTGAAGTCCGTCCGCGCGCTCGTCACCACGCGCGGCGCTGCGCTCCATGCAATCGACGCGCCGTCGGCAATCAACGCCTCGACCAGCGCGACGTCCTCGCTATGTTCCAGTGGCGCGAATCCGCCGACGCGCAAATAAGCCGCCGCCGACACCCCCATGTTTGCGCCATGAATATGCCGGTGGTCATCGGCGTCCGTGTAGTTGCGCGCGAAATGCTCGCGCATGGCCGACAAATGTGGCGACCAGTCGTGAATCGCGATGACGCCGCACACCGCATCGGCGCAGAGATCGAGCTGGCGCACCAGCCAGTCATCGGCGACGACACTGTCGGCATCGGTGAAAGCAAGCCATCTCGCGCCCAGCGACAACGCACGCCGCGCGCCTTCCGCCCGCGCAATGCCGACATTGCGCGCGTTCACGGCAATCACCTCGGCCCCGAGCGACTGGGCAATAGCTGACGTTTCGTCAGTGCAATGATCGACGACCACGATCACGCGTACCTCTTCGCCAAGCAATTGATGATGACTTGCCGCGCGTTTTGCTGCTGTGACACATGCCCCGATCTGCTCTGCTTCGTTATGAGCCGGAATGACAATGCCAATCATGTTCTTCTCTCCGTTTGCTTTTCCGTTGTCCGGCAAGCTCCGGACAGTTGCTAAAGGCCCACAGCAATAGGCATTCCCAAGGAAGATCCAGCCAATAAAAGCCGAGCAAAAACAGAGATTTGCATCGATGAACAAACCACAGTTGACGAACGAAACCTGTACAGAAAAACAGTATTCCGCACCGCTAACGCAGAAACATTTTGAGACCCGACTGAAACAACACGTAACCGCCGTCAACTTTCCTGAAAGCTTGGCGTTAACCCGGTGACAGCGCCAATTCCTGGCGACAAACTTACCGAACTTCAAGGCACTCGACTTCATGGCCGCCCTTCCGCTTTCAGCACTTCAGCAACGCGAACAAAAACATGGCCATACGGCGCTCATCCCGCGCACGGCTGTCCAAATCAAGACGGAACATGATCGAATTGTCGGGCGCGCGAAGTTTTTTCTGTACGCGACGGTCGTGCTGGCCATCGCTGGACTGATCGCCGTTGCAGCGATGCCGTTCTCGCCGATCCCGGACGATTTCAGCTTCGGCGCGCAGGAAGTGGTCGCTGTGGCGGTGTTCGCAGCGTGCCTGTTTCTGCTGCACGAGCGCGCCGAGCTGATGCTGCGCCTGTATAACTTCGAGCCGGTCGAACAGACCACGCAGGGCGAAATGCGCGCGTTGCTGCATCGCGTGCCGGAAGGTGCGTCGTATCAAAGCGCGCTCGCCGCCGAGAACCGCACTTTCGTGACGGTAGAAGTGGAAGAAATCCGCCGCCGCGCCGATGCATTCAAACCCGCGCCCGAAGGTCAACAAGCTGGAGAAGCCTGATATTGGTGATTGGGTCCAACGATTAAACCGAGCCGCGAAAACCTGCATCGAATATTGAAAGCCGCCGCTCCGCAATCGCGGGCCGGCGGCTTTCAGTTTTCTAAATCCGTTCCGATTCCGTCTTGAGCCTGTTTCTTGCTGAATGAAACTCCGCCAGCGAACGCATTTGAGCCGTTCGCTTCTTGTCCATCCGCGGAGCTTCGAAGCATGAGCAAGCAACCCAATATCAAGCAGTACGACCATCCGGCAGGCGGATGGGGATCGGTAAAAGCAGTCACGTCGATCCTTCTCAAAGAACACGTCGCCACCAGCGGAACCCGCGTCCTTTTCAAGCAGAACAAACCGGACGGCTTTGCGTGCGTGAGTTGTTCGTGGGCAAAACCCGCCGACCCGCATTTGTTCGAATTTTGCGAGAACGGTGCAAAAGCCACGGCCTGGGAAATCACGACCAAACGCGCCACGCCGGAATTCTTCGATCACCACACGCTCGCCGCGCTCGAAGCGTGGAGCGACATGGAACTGGAATCGCAAGGACGGCTGACCGAACCCATGCGATACGACGCCGAGACCGATCGTTATCTGCCGATCCCATGGCAACAAGCGTTCGATGAAATCGGCGAAAAGCTGCGCGGCTATGATCCGAAACGCGTGGTGTTTTACGCGTCGGGACGCGCGTCGCTCGAAACCTCATATATGTATGCGCTGATGGCCCGGCTTTACGGCTGCAACAACCTGCCGGACAGCTCGAACATGTGCCATGAAAGTACGTCGGTGGCATTGCCCGAGACCATCGGCGTGCCGGTTGGGACCGTGACGCTCGAAGATTTCGATCACACCGACTGCATGTTTTTCTTCGGCCACAACACCGGCACGAACGCGCCGCGCATGCTTCATCCGCTGCAGGAAGCGCGCAAACGCAACGCGCAGATCATCACGTTCAATCCGCTGCGCGAACGGGGTCTGGTGAGTTTCGCCAACCCGCAATCGCCGAAGGAAATGCTTTCCACTGAACAAACCTGTATCAGCACGCAATATCACCAGGTGAAGATCGGCGGCGACATTGCAGCGATCACCGGAATCTGCAAAGCGCTGATCGAAGCCGACGATAAAGCCATCGCGGCAAACACGCCGCGCGTGCTGGACGCGGGTTTTATCGCGGAACATACGCATGGCTTCGATGCATTCGCCCATGCAATACGCGCGGCGGACTGGAAAGATATCGAGCTGGAATCGGCGTTGACGCGTTCCGCGCTGGAAGCGGCCGCGACCGAATATGCTCGCGCCAAGGCCGTGATCATTCTTTACGGCATGGGCATCACACAGCATCGCGAGGGCGTGCTCGCCGTGCAGATGCTTACGAATTTGATGCTGCTGGGCGGCAATATCGGCAAGAAAGGCGCCGGGATTTGCCCGATTCGCGGCCACTCGAACGTGCAGGGACAACGCACGGTCGGCATCACGGAAAAGCCCGAACTCGTGCCCATGGACAAGCTCGCCGAGCTATACAAGTTCGAGCCGCCGAAGGAGACGGGACTGACGACCGTGGATACCTGCGAGGCGGTGCTGAGCGGCGGTATCGATGCGTTTATCGGACTTGGAGGTAACTTCGCGCGCGCGATTCCGGATCAAGGCGTGCTCGATCCGGCGTGGAAGAAACTGCCGTTGACCGTGCAGATCGCGACCAAGCTGAACCGCAGTCATATCGTTCATGGGCGCGCGGCTTATTTGCTGCCGTGCCTTGGGCGCATCGAGGTCGATCGCCAAAGCAGCGGTGAACAAACTGTCACGGTGGAGGACAGTACGGCTTGCATTCATGCATCGAAGGGAATGGTCGAGCCAGCGAGCGAACATTTGCTGTCCGAACCGGCGATAGTCGCGGCGCTGGCAAAGGCGATTTTGCCGCCGAATCCGATGATCGACTGGGACGCGTGGGTGGCGGATTACGGGCTGGTGCGCGGCGCTATCGAACAGACGTACCCGGAACAGTTCAAGGAATTCAATCAGCGCATGGGGCAGCCGGGCGGGTTTCATCGGCCGCTTCCTGCCGCGAAGCGTGAGTGGAAAACTAAAACGGGCAAGGCGAACTTCATCGTCCCGGAAGGATTTGGTGAGGACCCCGACATGCAATTCGATGGCGAACGCACGCTGCGCCTGATGACCACGCGCGGCGACAACCAGTTCAACACGACGGTTTATGGCCTCGACGACCGCTTTCGCGGCATCACCAAATCGCGCGATGTATTGCTGATGAACAAGGACGACATGATCCGCCTCGGGCTCGCCGAGGACGACACGGTAACGGCCAGCACGGTGGCGAAAGACGACGTCGTGCGCGAACTGGATGGCCTGCAAGTTCACGCCTACGACATTCCGGCAGGTTGCGTGATGGGCTACTACCCTGAATGCAACCGGCTGATTCCCTTGTCGCATCACGCAAAACGCAGCAAGGTGCCAGCCGCCAAGGCAATTCCGATCCGATTGCGAAAGGTCGCTGCTTGAGCGTAAATCGGAAAACAGGCATGAACCATGCTGCACGCTCCCGGCGCGCGCAGTGCATGCGCACTGTCCATCTGCTTGAATCAACGCTCCGGAGCCGACCCATGCTTGCCGCTTCCGCCTTCCCGACGTTCGACGAACCCTTAAGCGCCGAGCTCTCCGCTTCGGGCGCCTGCGCTTTCGAACCCGTCGTGCATCCCGAGAACGACTATGCGGCGCTGCTTGCGTTTCATGGCATAGAACCGGACCGGCTGGTCCTGATCGATCCGCACGATACAAGCGCCTCCAGCAACGGTCAGCTATTCGCCGATATTGGCGACACTCTCGCCGCCGACGGCTGGCAAATCGCGATCATCGGCGATGCTTGCGAGTCCGAAACCACCGGCGCGGTTCTCGGCGCGATGCAGTCCGGCGCGCTGTATCTCGCTGGAGCGATCACAGCCGAAGTCCGGGCAGCCTTGATAGGAAACGCCAGACTGATCCTGAGCGAGCGCGTTGAAGGATCGGCGGTTGCGCGTATTGCGCGTGAACGCGGCACTCCTTTAATAAGCATCGACCGCGTAATTTTTGGCGGGCGCGCCGAGACCATTGTTGGCGCTGCACTTGCCGAACTTCATACGCAAGGCGCGGCGCATCCCGGGCTGCCTTTCACGCTGCATACGCCTATGCTCAAGGATGCAGCATGATCCACGGACGATATTGAACCACCGAGGCGAGCCATGAACACGCAGACAATGCAATACCCAAGCTACCGGATGCAGACCAATCCGATTCCCGATCCCCTCGCCGATCCAAACCGCGACCCGGAAGCCGATCCGCTTTCGCCGCCGTCACCGGGGCATCGGCCGGAAGAACCGCAGCAACCCGACGCGCCGCCGGACGGCCATCCGATCTGAGCATCTGAGCGTCAGACGTTGTTCACCGGTTGCGCGGGCGCAGCGACTTCGAGCGCTGTTCCAGGCGCAACCGGATCGATCACCGGTTCGGCCGGGAGATCGGCAATGGGATCGATGAACACCTTCGCCCCGCGCTGATAGTTGAAGATAAACAGCACGACCGATGCAGTCGTCGCGAGCATCACGCAAAACACGAATACCGCGCGATACCCCCAGGTCGCCGCGACAAACCCCGACGCCACGCCCGCCATGACTGAACCTGTACGCATCGTGTTGAAAAACAGCGTGGTCGCGCGGGCCAGCGCGCCGGGCATCATTTCCTGAAAATACGACATGCCGAGGCACGACGTCACGGCGACCACGACCGCGTTCAAGATTTGCAGCGGCACGAGCACCCACAGATTTGGGGCGATTGCGATTCCCGCGAAATAAACAATATGCGAAAGCGATGCAAACGCGATCATGTTCGCCTTGTTGATGCGCCGTGACGCACCGCCGAGCATCAGCATCATCGGGATTTCGGCGAACGCGCCGAGGCCGACCATCTGCGCCACGTGCGCCGTCGTGCCGTGCAACTGGTCCACGATCAACACCGGCAGCATGATGGTCGCGATTGCCGATCCCATTCCAATCAGCGTGAAACTCACGAGCGCCGCGTACACGTGCGCGTTCTTTCCCTGTTGCGGAATCTCGCTGCTGGTTTTATCGCCGGCTTCGAGCGCGTCGTAGACCTTCGGCTCGCGCATGAACAACACGATCACGCCGGCTACCGCAAACGCGCCCGCCGCCGATAAAAACAGCCCGTTGAACCCCGATACGCCCAGCACGATCGCCCCGGCCGCCGGCCCGAACACCCATGCGCACGAGAGCGTGGTGCGCAGCGTCGCCATCGGCAATTCGGTGTTTTCGATGCCTTCCGCGTGCAGCCGCGCCTTGCTGAAAGTGAACAATTGCGGAAACACGGCCGCGCCGATGCTGAGGAACACGCAGCCGAAAATGGTCAGCAGAATGTAGTTACGCGTCACGCACAGCAGCGCGTAACCGAGCGCCGATCCCGCAATCGAAAGCAGGACGATGCGTTTTTTATCGCTGCGTTTATCCGCGATACGCCCGAGATACGCGCTGACCACGACGCTGCTCACGGCCGTCAGCGTCATGAAGATGCCGAGGCGCAGCGGTGTCATATGTGCTTCGGTTGCGCCGAACAGCGACGTGTACGGCACTGCGAAAGACGACGCAATGCCCGAAAGAAACATCGCGAGAGAAATTCCGGCATAACCGGGGAGACGGATCAGCGCAAGGAAAGTCTTGAAGACGGCGTTCATTGAATTTCACGTTGGCGGCCAGGGGACCGTCGTTTTCGGGCGCTCTGCTCGAGCGCGAAAAAAGACGTCAGCGGGCACTTAAACACGCGCGCGGGTTTTTTTCAATGCATCTGCGGGATTGTTCTCGATAAACAAAACTTGCTTACGTTTATGGATTGCAGCTAAAACCGGTTTGCGACTTGCGGCAATGGATGCGCGAAAACCTACTAGTTGCCAAAGCCGATTCGTCGCACGCGGCGGTTGCCGGATAAAAATTACCTCCCTGCAAAATCGTCCAATACTTTGCGCGGGCGTTTCCCTAGCATTGTCGTTTCTGCGTGTACTTCAGGAGAAATGCTTTGTTAGCGCAAAACGAAACCATCGCCGCGATCGCGGATCAAGCGCCCGCCGAGCCGGAACGTTGTGTGATCGTCGTGGATGAAACGCTGCCGCCGGGCAAGGCATCGAACGCCGCCGCCGTGGTCGCGTTCACGCTCGGCCAGCGGCATACGCATCTGGTCGGTGAAGCGCTGCGCGAACTCGATGGAACCGCGCACCCGGGCCTCATTCCTATCGGCATTCCGGTGCTCAAGGCCACAGCCGAGCAATTGAGCGCGCTTCGCCAGAAATCGCTCGCGCATTGCGATGTCGTGGACTTTCCCGTGCAGGGCCAGACCACGACCGACTACGCGGCCTTTCTAAGCGCCGTCAGTTCGCTGCCGGGCGAGTCGCTGGAATATCTCGCGGTCGGTCTGGTCGGACCGAAGAAAAAGGTCGGCAAACTTGTCGGCGGACTTGCGCTTTTTGCCTAGCTTCTTTTTGAGCGACGCCCGGGCTTTGCGCGCATTCCTGCAGCCTGGAAAGCCAGCGCATATCATGACGTTTTCCGCCTCTTTCACAGGCCGCATTTCGTGAACGCAACCGCGCCCACCAAATCCATCAAATCGATCAAGCTCTGGCACGCGCCCGACGTCATGGACGCCGTGATGCTGAAAGGCCGCTTTATTGGCCATCGCTATCCACCTCATTCTCACGATACACATTGCCTCGCCGTCATCACCGGCGGCGTGCTCGCAGTCGAAGTCGGGCAGCAGCGGCGCCTATGCCGTCGCGGCGATGTGGTTGTCATCGATGCCGATCTCGTCCACGCCGGTCTCGCCGCTGGCGATGGCCAATGGAAAATGCGCGTGGCGCACGTTCAACCGGCCGCGCTCGGCGCCTATTGCGAACGTCTTGGCATCACGCAGCGCGAGCGGTTCGACCTGCCCAGCCCTTTCATTGCCGATCCCGCGCTGTCGCAGCATCTTTACGGCGTGAACTGGTGTTCCGAAGTGGACCACGATGCGTTCAAGCGCAGCGAGGTCCTGGCCGCCGCCGTCACCGGTTTGTATGCGCGGCACGCGGGACGTGTCAGCCCGTTGCCCATCGTTCGCAATGAACCGGCGCTCGTACGCGCGGTCAAGGATCGGCTGCGTGACGACTTGCATGCGGGACTGACGTTATCCACGCTCGCAAGAGATTTCGATGTCACCCCGTTCGTGCTTTTACGTGCTTTTGTCCGCGAAGCCGGCCTCAGCCCACACGCGTTCTTGCAGCAGGAACGCGTGCGCAGCGCAATGCCGCTTTTGCGCAGCGGAAGGCCGATAGCCGAAGTCGGCGCACGAACCGGTTTCGCGGATCAATCGCACTTCACGCGTGTATTCAAGCAGCAGACCGGCGTCACGCCAAAGGTGTATCAAGCCGCATTTTCTTGAAACCATCGCACGAAAAAAACCCGGCATCGAGCCGGGCGCAATTGGTTTTCACCAAAGGAAACGCTACGTGTGTCTTCAAACAGGAAAATTCAAACTACATTCTTCTCTACGATCGGCCGGTTTTCAATAACCCGTGACCAGCCCAGCGAAGACAAATCCAGCGAGGCGTACTTTCCACCGAGTATCAATTCGCTGACACCGCGCCCGGTTGCCGGTCCTTGCTGGAGGCCATGACCGCTGAAGCCGTTGGCGAACACGCAATTGTCGATTTGCGGGTGGTATCCAATGATCGCGTTCTGATCCAGCACGTTGTACTCGTAATAACCTGACCAGCAATTTTCCACGCGCAACGCTTCGAATTCCGGCACGCGATGCGCAAGTGTCGGCCAGATGACGTCGTCGAAAATGGCGTGATCAACTTGATCCAGCGGCAAGTCGTCGGGATCGTTGCCGGCGTCCGGCGACGTGCCGCAAATATATGTTTTCCCCTCGGGACGAAAATAGACGCCTGTCGGATCGATGAGCAGCGGACACGCGCTCAGCCGAGCCGGCGACGACACGTTGAAAATGCTCCGGCGGCGCGCGCGAACGGGGATATCGATTTCCATCATCAACGCAATATCGCGCGCCCACGGGCCCGCGGCGTTGACCACGGTATCGCATTCGAAGCGCTCGCCCGCATGCGTGCTCACGCTCATCACACGGTTGCCTGCCATTTCCATTTGCGTGACGTTCGCAGGGACATAACGCGCGCCGAGCGCCTGCGCTTTCTTCTTGAGCGCCTGCACGAGGCCGTAGCCGTCGAACCAGCCTTCGCCCGAATTGCCGTATGCGCCCGCGGCCAGATCGTGCGTATTCAGCCACGGAAATTTCGCGCTCAACGACGTCTTGTCGAGCAAGGAAATGTCCGCGCCAAGGCTCGTTTGCATGGCGTGGTTCTCACGCAACGTGGACTCGCCTGGCGGCGTGGCAAGGAACAAATAGCCGCCTTCATGCAAATCGATGGATGGTTTCTCACCATCGACCTCGAGCAATTCGCCGATCCCGCGCAAGAACTCGATCCCATACAAGGACATTTGCACGGACAAGGGCGTGGAAAATTGCTGTCGAATGGATGCAGCCGAGAGCGCGGACGATGACCGGGCGTAAGTGGTGTCGCGTTCAATGACGGTAACCGATACGCTCGGGTCCGACACGCGCAGGAAATAGGCAACCGAACTGCCGATCACCCCGCCGCCGACGATAACGACTTTTGAACTCACGACTTGCTCCAGACGCAAAAGACGGGAAGACCAAGGAGGAATGGCTAGCGGATTCGATCCTCACCAAGTTTCCGATACGAAACTTTTGTAAGTTCGGAAACTATACTATGCCGTTTTTTTGTTGGCAATATTGCAAGGATTGATAGGATTACCCCGCTAAAACGGCGTGTCAGACGCATTCTCGACGGCTTGATAAAGCGCGATTAAGCCGATGGTATTATCGGAAACACCCGCGCCGTTCCGCTTATCTTTCCGCGATCCATGGATACAAATCTCTTGAGGCCCGCCGAGCAGTCATCAACTGATCTCGGGCGCCGGGTCAAAGCTGCGCGTCTCCAGCAAAGCCTGACCCTCGAAGCCGCAAGCCGCGTGTGCGGCGTATCGCGTTCGACTTTATCGAAGGTGGAAAACGGCTTGATGTCGCCGACCTTCGACGTGCTGCAAAAGATCGTCCACGGATTGAAGATCGACCTGGGCGAATTGTTCGGCTCCGCGCTCAAGGCGAACGCCGGCGGCCGCCGCGCGGTTACGCGCAAAGGTCAGGGAAGTCCGCACACGGCGGGTTGCTACGAGATGGAATTGCTCGCCACCGAACTCGCGCAAAAGGCGATGTACCCATTCCGCATCCGCATCACCGCGCATTCGCTGGACGCGTTCGAGGAATGGGGCCGGCATGAAGGCGAGGAATTTCTGTTCGTCCTGAGCGGCGCGGTCTGTCTCTATTCCGAGCTCTACGCGCCCACTCATCTCGAAGCCGGCGACAGCATTTATTTCGATAGCCGCACGGGACACGCGGCGGTATCGACGAGTACGGACGACGCCGAAGTGCTGTGGATCATCAACGAAAAGCAGCGCGGTTCCTCAACGTAGCGCGACCCACGGACGTTCATCGAGCTTATGTTGCGCCTGCGAGATCTTCATCGTGAATCAAGAAAAGTAGCGGGACGCCACGGCAAGGCGGCTTCCGGATTGCTCGACTCCGTCGCGCGGAATCGTCCTGTCTGGATGGTCTCGTTCGCGGTGAGCCAGGCGGATTTATCGGAAGGATTGCGCGCCGCGTTTGCCTCCACGGTCATGCTGTTGCTCGGCAACCTGCTCCACATGCCCGAGTTTTCATGGGCGGCAATCGGCGCGTTCTGGACCTGCCTCGCGGACGCGGCGGGCTCGAACAGAATGCGCTTTGCATCGATGAGCGCGTTCGCATTGTTGTCCACCCTTTGCGGCGGGCTGACCGCTTATGCGTCCGGATCGAATATCGTTGCCGCCGCCGTTGCCGTTTTTGTGTTTTCGGGGCTGGGCGCGTTGGCGCGGATATGGGGATCGGCGTCGGCGCAAGTCGGGATTCTTGCGGCAACGGCGTGCGTGGTGATGGTCGATCGCCCCGTTCACGGCTCTTTCGAGAGCTTCCGGTTTCTCGCGTTGTATGCCGCCGGATGCCTGTTCGCGACCGCGCTCAGTTTCACTGTCTGGCGCATCCATCCGTTTGGCGCGAGCCGCGCCGCGATGCGCGCGACCTATGCGCGACTCGCCGATATGTCCAGCGACAGCGCGCGGCTCCTCAAGCTCGATCGCGCCGGATTCCAGGAATGGGCGTCGCATGCGTCGCGGTATCGCGGGCAGGCGCGCGCTGCGATCGAGACGACACGCAAGGTGTTGGCGCGGGTTCCATCGGCAAAAGCCGATCGGCGCGATACCTATAACAACCTGCTGCTCGCGCTCGCCGACAGCGAGCAGATCTTCGCGTATCTGATTGCCGTCACCGATGCCTGCGAGCGCGGTCATCATCGGCTGCCGAATCCGAAACGCGCCGCACGCGCACTGGAAGCCTTCGCTGAAGTGCTTTCGCGCCTGTCCCGCGCTCTCGCCGATAAACCCTGGGAGCCGACATGGCGCCAGCGCGACCGGCTTCATGCGCTTGCACAGCAACTGGAAACCGCGCTGGGCGAAAAAATCGCGCTTCGGTTCGATGTCGATTTCAGCGAGCTTGAACCCGCGCCGATCATGCAGACGTCCTGGTGGAATGCGGCCTTGCTGAATTTGAAGCGCGGATTCGAAACGTTGAAGGCGAATGCATCGGCGGAATCCATCGGCGCGCGGCATGCGGCGCGTGTTGCGGTGGCGGCGACCATCGTATTCATGACGGTGCGCCTGCTTCACCTTCCGTTTGGATATTGGGCGACCATGGCGACGCTGCTGATCCTGCAGCCGTCCATTGCCACGAGCTGGCCGCGCAGCATCGAGCGCGCGGCAGGGAGCGTAGCCGGCGGTCTGCTCGCCGCTGCGATCGGGCTTGCCGTTCACTCGCCCGTGGCAATCTCGCTCGTCGTATTCCCGCTCGTGTGCGCGACCATGGCGCTCAGGCCGGTGAGCTACAGCCTCTTCGTGTTTTTCATCACGCCCACGTTCGTGCTCGTCGCGGACTTCGCGGCGCCGGGCGGCGCTGAGATTGGCTTTGCGATCACGCGGCTTACGAACAATGTATTCGGCTGCGTGGTTGCGTTGCTCGCGACGTTTTTGCTATGGCCCAGCCGCGAACCCACCCGCTTCAATCAGCGGTTGATCGAGGCGATCGCGGCGAACTTTGCATTTCTCGCCGAGTCGCTGGGAAGATCGAAAAGCGATGAACTCGAACTCGAGCGCTTGAGGCGCGCCGCCGGTCTTGCAAGCAACAACGCGGAGGAAGTGCTCGCGCGTTTGCGCCTGGAGAAACTCGATACATCGAACGAGGATCGCACGGGCTCGACCGCGCTCGCGCTGCTGCGCCGTGTAGCGGGAACTGCAACGCGGGCACGTTCGTTCGGTGCGGGCTTTACGGCGAATGCACCGCTCGCAGACTGGATCAGGTGCGTGGGCGAAAGCATCGAGTCCGGGTTGGCGGGCGACCCGCGGCATCATCCGGAAGAGGTGTTTCCAAAGGACGGTTTGTCATTGCTCGAAGCCGATGCCGTCAATCAGGTCATGTTGCTTCGCCGGCTGCTTCGCGAGGCGGGCCGCATTTAAAAGCATTCAGTGGGGCATCTCGTACAGCTATTGTCGTACCCGCTCTGAAACCCTATAAGTCGATGCCCTCCTAAAAGAGGGATTGCCTGCCGGATATCGTCGGCTTATGTTGAGGTCATGCGCGTTTCTCGCCGCGCACCACGACTCACGAGCCGCTTGGGCGAAATTTGGTGCGGTCTCCCCGCACCGCTTTGCCGCCGCATGGTTTTTATCGTGCGGAAATTTCAATGCCATCAATAAAAGCCTGGATCGTCGCGCTCGCTACGCACGAAGATTCGGGATCCGTTCGATCCGAAATCCATCTCGCCAATGCCATAGAACACGCTGCAACAGGGAGCGCATGATGCTGAGCAAACCGGTCAGGGCAAGCAGGCAAATTGACGGCATGTCGATGTCGGCGGAATTCAATCGCGATACAGGCCGCCTGAGGATCGTGGAGGAAGGTGTTGTCGTCGCCGAATGGTTCCCGCCTCATTCGTGGTTCGCGATCGCTTCTGTCGCGGGATACAGCACGTGGGGAACGCGCCCTAACGAGAAAGATCTCGCCATGTTGCTCGAGGATTTCGTGCTGCAGCGAGACGGCGCTCGCGGTCTGGTGTTCAGGTGATCATGCCCGGATCAACGCGTGCGGGGCATGGTCCCGGTTCTGTTCGGCGCCCTGAGAAGAGGGCTTTCCGTGGTCCTCGTGCCGTTGGCTCTCATGCTGCTGATCACGCCATCTGATCCCTTGCTCAGGCCCGTGATCGTGCCTGTGTTCGTCTGCGGATTGTTGCCAGCGCCGGTTCCCGCTGCAGCCGGATTGGGTCTGAGCAAAGAGGTTGCGCCATCGTCCGGACTGCCGGTTTCCTGCGCAAAAACACTTGCCGACGTACTCACAATCAGCATCGATATAAAAAACTTTGCTGCGACTTTCATCATTTACTCCGCTCGTGCACCCGGACAACTTCATCCCGTTCATTCGTTAGGAGCCGCGCAAACGCTCTGCGTTCCCGGATATTTGTCTCCTTAGATTACAGCGTTCGCCAGGCTCACACGCGTCCCGCGCGTTTTCCCTTGGATTCGGGAACGGCCGTTCCGCTGTAATATCGAACGAGCGTTGGGCGCCGATGGTCTTGATGGTCTTGTACTTGCGAGCGCTCTCGTTTTTCGAACGCGAATAAACCTATTGGAGACGCACATGGCAAAGCCCGAGTACGCCGACCCGTTTAGTCAGTTTGCCGCAATGTTCCAGCAATACAAGCTCCCAGGATTCGATGTCCAGGCCATTCTCGATGCCCGCCGCAAAGACGTAGAAGCGCTGGCGGCCGCAAATCGCGTCGCGTTCGGCGGCATGGAAGCGCTTCGCGACAAGCAACTCGAGATACTGCGCCGCGCGCTCGGCGACTTCCAGACCATCGCGCAGGAGTTCGCCACGTCACCGGCCAAGGCCGCAAGCAATCCCACGGAAGTCGTGCAAAAGGCCTTGCATCAGGCGCTGGCCGACATGCAGGACATCGCGCAGAAAACGCAGCAGGCGCAAACGGAGGCCTACGCGATCGTGACGAAGCGCATTGAAGAGGCAGCAAAGGAACTGAAGTCTTCGATGGCGCAGTCGAAATAACACGCTGTCAGTGTCATCGTTCAGGCTGGTAATAGAAACGCCCCTCGGATTTTCATCGCGAGGGGCGTTGTTACTTCTGAAGACTCAACTGCAATACTTCAAATTACAGCGCTGCGTCCTTCAGCTTCTTCAACGGACGCACCTTCAGGCGCACCGACGCCGGCTTCGCTGCGAACCACTTGTCTTCACCCGTGAACGGGTCCTTGCCGAAGCGCTTCTTCTTCGCCGGCACGTCTTGTGCAACGACCTTCAGCAGGCCCGGCAACGTGAATTCCTTAGCACCTTTCTTGTGAATCGATGCCAGCAGCGTTTCTTCGAGAGCAGCCAGCAAAGCCTTCGCCGCCTTCGGTTCGACGCCCGAGCGTTCTGCCAGGTGAACCGTCAGCGATGCCTTGGTGAACGAGTCCTTGATGGGTTTCAGCGGCGTAGCCTCGACTGTTTTCTTGGCTGCGGGCGCGGCGGCCTTCTTGGCTACCGGCGCTGCTTTCTTGCTTGCGGCCGTCACTTTCTTGGTCGCGGGCGCTGCTGCTTTCTTCGATGCAGGCGCTGCGGTTTTCTTCGTGGTTGTTGCCATGAGTTCCTCACTTATAGTCAAAAGTTGCCCAAGACCTTTGCCTTTGCGCCGTCACCGACTAACGCAAAGGTACAAATCCTCGGGTTGGGCGCCAGCGTAACAACACCGCCTTCAAGACGCAACATCCCGGACCATAAATTAAAGGGTTTTTTGCATGAAAGTCACGAAACTGGGTACCTGTACCTCACTTCATTGACATGGATATAGCAAAACGCTGCGTAAGCGCATGCATGAACCGCTAAAGACGTGCTCTCGACCCACTCTTCGAACGCGATCGTATCGATGCAATTCGACGGCGTTGCGTGCTTCCACTTCGTCGGCACTTTTGCAATTCAAGCGCGCGTGGCATAGTGCGGCCACATCCATTTCAGGAGGTCCCTATGCCTACAATCGAACAGCTTCGATCAAAAATTTCGAAGCTACAAAGTCAGGCTGACGCATTGATTGCAAAAAAGATGCAAGCGGCAGTCGATCAGATTCGACAGATCATGCTGGAGCATGGCCTGACCACCGAGGACATCGAGGCGAAAGCGAAGGCCCGTCGAAATGCGAAGGCGGTTAAAGGCAGCGCACCGAAAACACCCTTGAAAACAAGGCGTAAAGCTGGCGGCAGCCTGCCGGGCAAGAGCGCGCCGAAGTACCTTCATCCGAAGACGGGCGCAACCTGGACCGGACACGGACGTGCTCCTGCATGGATTGCCCAAGTCAAGGACCGCACGAAGTTTCTCATTGCAGATGGCGCCGCCGCAGCAGACGCCGCGTCAGATACCGCTGCCAGCCAGCCGGGCGCCGCGCGCAAAAATGCCAAGGCGAAGTCACTGGCATCCAATCGCGCGGGCGTGAAAAAGGCAGTGAAGAAAGTTGTGGCGAAGAAAAGCGTTGCGAAGAAAACCGCGGCATCGAACAAGACCGCGCCGTCGAAAAAAGCGGCACGCAAACGTGCGATGAAAACCATTGCCGCGAGCGGCGCAACAGCCAAGTGAAGATTCAGAAGCAGGCGATGGAGGCAGCGGCCTCCATCGTTTTTTTGTTAACAGAGAATTGCCGGTCGCTTGAGCGCGCTTTCAAATTCAAAACGAATCCAATGGAGCTGGTATGCAAGCCGATGCAAAGGCATCCGGAAGCCGCGCGCCGATAACATCGAACGCCAAGCTCGCCGCCGATAAAAACGCGTGGAAGGCGCTGATCGCGTCCGCAACCGGCTACGCGATGGACGGCTTCGACTTGCTCATCCTCGGCTTCATGCTGCCCGCCATCGCGCTCGAATTGCATCTGAGCACGCAGCAATCCGGTGCACTGGTTACATGGACGCTGATCGGCGCGGTGGCGGGCGGCATTGTGTTCGGCTCGCTAAGCGACCGGTATGGCCGGATTCGCGTGTTGACATGGACCATCGTGCTGTTCGCAGTGTTCACGGGGCTATGTGCGTTTGCAACGGGTTTCTGGGACTTGCTCGCGTACAGGACCATCGCGGGCGTCGGGCTTGGCGGCGAGTTTGGTATCGGCATGGCGTTGGCTGCGGAAGCGTGGCCGGCGAAATATCGGGCACGGGCGTCTTCGTACGTGGCCTTGGGCTGGCAGACGGGCGTGCTCGCCGCGTCCTTGCTGACGCCGCTGCTGTTGCCGCACATTGGCTGGCGCGGCATGTTCCTGCTCGGCGTGGCACCGGCGATCATCGCGTGGATGGTCCGCAATTCGCTGCATGAACCGGAGGTGTTCGTACGCAACTCATCGAAATCCGAGCGCAAGCCGAACGCTTTCAGACTGCTTGTCGCCGATGCCAGCACCACGCGCGCAAGCATCGGTATCGTCATTCTGTGTTCCGTTCAGAGCTTCGGTTACTACGGCATCATGATCTGGCTGCCGACCTACCTCGGGAAGACGCTGGGCTTCGGCCTCACCAAGTCGGCGTTATGGACGTCGGTGACCATATTGGGGATGATGATCGGCGTTTTTATTTTCGGTCAGCTCGCCGATTGCATTGGCCGCAAGCCCACTTTCCTGCTGTTTCAAGCGGGTTCGGTCGTGATGGTGATCTTCTATTCGACGTTGTCTACGCCGGGAGCCATGCTCTGGGCCGGCGCGCTAATGGGCCTGTTCATCAACGGGATGATTGGCGGGTACGGGGCGCTCATCTCCGAGGCCTATCCCACCGCGGCGCGTGCAACTGCGCAAAACGTGTTGTTCAACATCGGACGAGCGGTCGGCGGATTGGGGCCGATCATCGTGGGCGGATTGGCGGCGTCGTATTCGTTGCAGGTCGCGATTGCATCGCTCGCGGGCATTTACGTTCTCGATATGCTGGCGACGCTTTTTCTCATCCCCGAGTTGAAGGGCGTGGAGCTCGAATAGCGGCTGCTTTTATTTGAACGCGTAAGCGATACCCGCGCCATACGTGACCTGATTGCGATTGCCGCGCTGGGTCACGATAGGACTGTCCGCTGCCGAGCCCGATATCCGCTGGTAATAGATCATCGCGCCGGCGAACCAGTGTTTATCGAATTGATAGATTGCAGCGAGCCATCCCGTCATTTGTTCGAGTCCACCCGATGGGCTGAAAACCGGCAGTCCGCTACGCGCGGAATCGTCTTGCGTGACTCCGAAGTAGACCTCGTTAAATCCTTGGCTGACCCAACTCGCACCCACGCCGGCTCCGGCGAATACTCGCCGGTATAGCGGCATCCAGAAGCTGCCGTTGACCGAGACGCGCGCTCCTGTATAGACAATGCCTGCGTTCGTCATGACGGTCACGGACCCGCGCAGCCGATACGGAACGCTCCCCAGATGCTCATATTCATAGCCGATGAACCCGCCGCCCTCGACGGTGGTGTGAACCTCGTGGATTTGCGAAACAACGGGGTCATCGACGTTATTGCGCCCGAGACGAAGCGATATGGCCGGACCATATTGCAATCCGGTGATGCCGCCCAGATCGAACTGCGCGTAAGGTCCGTATAACTCGAACAGACGACCGCCATCGGTGACATAACGCACGCCCGGAACTGCGCCGACAAAACGATCTTTTCCGCCTGCATAGTCGGTCGTGGAACCCAGGCCGCCGCCGATCATGCTGGGCAGCATGCCCGGAAGATCGACCGCCGCCGCTTGACTCGCATGCACCGCGATCAGTCCGCTGAAAAGTAAAAGACCGCGAAGGCTTTTTAACATCCAGAGCGGGTTGTGCTTGTTTGGCTTATTCATTTAGCGGTCTGTCGAATGAAATCGAAGACCCCGTTTTCCGGAAGCACTCGTCCATCGCGTTTCATTTCCTCGGGGTTTGGTTTTCGCGAAACGTATTCATGCGGAATTCATTTCGCGATTGGAAACCCGATCACATTCGAGCGCTGACAATGCGTGAATAAGTCATCAGGTCGGCGCGGTGCGGCTAACCGGATCGACCGATATCAGAAACGTGGAGCGAACGCAATTGACGCCGAACACGTCAACGCGCTGCATAAGATGGCGAAGGATGCTGAAGATGAAGACGACAAAACCCTACGCTGCACTCTGGCGAGCGCAGCGAATCACGTCACGGCAGAAACGCTTCAAGCCAGATGCGAGATCACGCCCTTGATCTTCGCCCAAAACGCGGAGAAACCGTGTGGCGAAGATTCTGTGTGGTACGGCGCGGCGGCGTCGGGATAAGAAAGCCGTTCCTGAGGATGCCGCACTTGCGAGACCAACAAGCCGATGTACATGGCGATTCTCCCAGCATAGTATTTTTAGCACATGGTCAACCTATGGCTGCCATGTGAGCCGCACATCACGCGCGGTCAGCACATCACCCGCGCGCCTTCAAAAATAAGCATCCCAAACTATTTCGTTAAATCTGCTACCTGAGCTATTACCCAAGCTGCGGCCGATTCGTCATTGATCGACTGGAAGCCGCCCTGTCCGACGCGGGAGGAAACACGCACCAGCATCCATCGTCGTGACGAAAGAACAAAAGCGCGCGCAACCCACGCGGCAACGCCGTTTCAACACACACATAACGCCGGCCGCCGACAGGCGTACGACTGAATTCTGTGACACGAACAGGAGTCGATAACCCCGGCGCAAGCCACTTTTCGACCTGGGTTCGCAGCGAATGCTCATGCATGGATTTCATGTGCCGCTCCAACAAACGTTTCTTGCCCGACTTCATCCGCCGCATTCGCAACGTCTTCGATCTCCGGCGTCTGGCGCGCGCCATCTTCGAGCGAGCTTTGCATCATCGTGCTGCTGGCAACTTTTGCCCTCAGTGCGCTACACCGCGCGAGATTCCTTAAATCCGCCAGCTGAACAACGAGCTGTCTAGCCGTTCTACGTTTCATACGAACTCCCGCAACGCACCACAAACCTCAGAAAGCACTTTAACTCTATGCCTCCATTGATCGCCGCGGTGTGACTTAGGCAAATTCGCAACAGTTATTTACGTTTCACGGCTGCGGAATGCCTTAAATCTAAAACGTGCGATGACCGCTTCCTTTGAATGTTTATCGGCAGGCGGGAACCGGGACTTTAGAGCGCCGGCATTCTAAATAAATGGCGCTCTAGACAAGGCGAAGCATTTTTACGAATTCATCAGACGTGACCCGTATCCTCCTTGATCGCTTTAGTGAATTTTCCAACCCACTTTTCGATCACCCGGACGTCAGCATGAGAAAAAAACTCGCAGTAATCCTTCCTATCATGGCGGCCGCTTCTGCCACCGCGCCTGTCGCGCATGCACAAAGCTCGGTGACGTTGTACGGCATCCTGGAAGACGGCGTGGATGTCGTCAGTAACGTCCAGGGCAATCGCCTGTTTCAACTTGCATCCGGGGTGACTGCCGGCAGCCGCTGGGGGTTGAGCGGCACGGAAAAACTCGGCGATGGTCTCTCGATCATCTTCCGGCTGGAAAGCGGCTTCAATATCAATTCCGGCCGGCTTGGCAGCGGTTTGGCATTTTCGCGAAACGCCTACGCCGGCCTCGAAAGCGCGCAAGCGGGTACGGTTACGCTGGGTCGCCAATGGGATTCAATCGTCGATTTTGTCGAGCCATACACGCTCAACGGGAATGTCGGCGGTTATTACTTTGCGCATCCGAACGATATGGACAACACGGACAACGGCTTTCCAATCGCGAACGCGGTGAAGTACCGCAGCCCGACCGTCGCGGGCTTTACGTTCGGCGGGCTTTATTCGTTAGGCGGAATCGCCGGAAAATTCTCCGATAGCGCCACGTTCAGCGCCGGCGCAACCTACGCGGCCGGCCCTTTCAGCGCAGGCGTCGCTTATTTGCGAATCAATGATCCGGGCGTATCCACGCAGGGTTATCAGAACTATCCCGGCTTCACGAACTTGGTCTATGGCGACTATCTGGCGGCCGCGCGCGCGCAACGCGTGCTGGGTGTCGGCGCTTCGTATCAAGTGCTTGGATCGCTGCGCGTGCTTGCCGATTTCACCAATACGATCTTCCAGCAAGGCAGCGCCGGACACGACGCAACCTTCCAGAACTACGAGTTGTCCGGACTTTACAACCCCACGCCGGCTGTGACCATCGGCGCGGGTTATACGTACACCACGGGCCGCGATCACGCGACGGGCGCCCAGCCAAAATACAACCAGTTCAATCTGACGGCTGAATATGCGTTGTCAAGGCGAACCTCCGTGTACGCGATGGGCGCTTACCAAAAGGCCGCCGGTGACTCGACCGCTGCGCAGATTGCCGGCTTCAATCCGTCGAGCAACCAGAAACAGGCCGTGGGTCGTTTGGGAATCCGCAGCATGTTCTGATCGATGCAAACGGGCGCTTAAAAGTGCCCGCATTCATCCACATTTTTGCTACGGGTTATCCCACCCCTACATTCCACCGCCGCCATGCCGTAAATCAGTCAGGCATGGCGTTCGGCAGCGCCCGACGCCGCACATATTCAAATAGACGGTTCAACACAGGCGACGGCGGTAGACATGAAAAAGATGACGTTGAATCAAAAGCTCGGATCGATGATCGCCGTGCTTTGGCTCGGACTCGTGGCGATCGGGTTCATTGGTGCATGGCAAAGCCGTTCGGCCACGCTCGATGACCGCCGCGATCAACTCAAGGCGCTCGTTGCGCAAGGCGTGAGCGCGACGGCGCAATTCCATAGTCTTGCTGTCAACAAGACGATCTCCGAAGACGAAGCGAAAAAGCGCGCACTCGATGTCCTCGCTTCCATGCGATACGGCACCGACGGCTACATCTCCGTCAACGACTCGCGCCCCGTCATGATCATGCATCCGATCAAACCGGCGCTGAACGGCCAGAACCTGGCGGGTTTCGCCGACCCGGCAGGCAACAAGCTGTTCGTCAATATCGTCAATGCGGGCAATTCGACGCCCGAAGGCGGCTTCATCAGTTATCTGTGGTCCAAGCCCGGCAGCGAAAAACCCGTGCCGAAGATCAGCTTCGCTAATCACTTCGTGCCGTGGGACTGGTACATCGTGACCGGCATGTACACCGACGATATCCAGAGCGCGTTCTACGCGAGCGCATTGCGCTGGTTCGCGATTACGACGGTGCTCGGCGTGCTGGCATCGCTGGCAATGCTGCTAGTCTTGCGCAGCATCAAGCGCGAACTCGGCGGCGATCCGTCCATTGCAGTGAGCGCGGCCCAACGCATTGCACGCGGCGACCTGACCACACATGTACCGCTCGCCGCCAACGATTCACACAGCCTGATGTACGCGTTGAGCGAAATGCAAAGCGGCTTGGTCGAGACGGTCTCGCGGGTTCGCGCCGGGACCGAGAACATCAACGTTGGGGCGTCGGAGATTGCCGCCGGCAACACCGATCTGTCACAGCGAACGGAGCAGCAAGCGGCCGCGCTCGTGCAAACGGCATCGAGCATGGACGAGATGACCGCGAACGTGAAACAGAACGCCGATAGCGCCACGCAAGCGGCCAAGCTTGCAGGCGAAGCCGCCGATGTTGCCCAGCGCGGCAGCGGCGTGGTCGAGGAAGTCATCCACACCATGACGCGCATTACCGAAAGCTCGAAGCAGATCGGCGACATCATCGGGGTAATCGACGGCATTGCGTTTCAGACCAATATTCTCGCGCTGAACGCGGCGGTCGAAGCAGCCCGGGCTGGCGAACAAGGACGCGGCTTCGCGGTCGTGGCGGCGGAAGTTCGCAGCCTTGCGCAACGCTCGGCAACGGCGGCGAAAGAGATCAAGGCGCTGATCGGGACATCGACGGATACGGTGAAAGAAGGTGCATCCCTGGTCAGCAACGCGGGCGCCACGATGGGTGAAATCGTCAGTTCCGTGCGTCGCGTGAACGAGATCCTGGACGAAATCAGCCACGCTTCGAACGAGCAAAGCGCGGGGATCGAGCAGGTGAATCGCGCGGTCGGCGAGATGGATCAGGTCACGCAGCAGAACGCCGCACTGGTTGAAGAGGCCGCGGCCGCAGCGCATTCGCTGAAGGATCAAGTCGATGTACTGCGCGAAGCGATCGGGAGTTTTGCGTTGCCGGCCTGAGCGTGATGCCAGCCGCGCTCAGGTCCAGAAGCCTTCGTGCACGAGCGCGGCTTCATCTTCAATCAGCGGCCCGACCACGCTGACATCTCGCTGCCCGCGCGCAAACACTTCGCGGCACGGCAGCGAGAAGGTTGGATTCTCGGGATGATCGCCGGTGATTTCCAGCAACCGCCGCTCGGACATTGCGTACACCACACGCCCGATATTGCACCAGTAGATCGCGCCCGAACACATGCAGCACGGCTCGGCGTTGGTATAGAGCGTGCACTTCAGCAACTGCTCCGGCGACAGATCCTTCGCCGCCTGCGCCGCGGCGCGCAACTCGGCGTGCTGGGTGGGGTCGCCCAGTGGCGGCATCGAATTGTTCCCGGCTTGCGCGACGATCTGGCCGTGTTCATCGGCGATAAGCGCGGCGAACGGATGACGTCCGTCGCGCCTGGACTTCTCCGAAAGCGCGATCACCTCGCGCAGCAATGCCATGTCGCGTTCGCTTGCGAAGTCATTTGCAAGTTCGTTCATGGTGTCCCCTTCCCTTTAGTTGTGCATTGGATGATCGATGAAAAAGCGCATCATGGCCGCGCTTGCATCGGGGCCATTTGCGTCGGTGTAAGAACCGCGTGCGCTTCCGCCCGCCCACGCATGCGGCGCGCCGTGGATGAGCCACGATTCGGCATCCACGCCATCCGCCGATCTCACGCGCTCGACGGTGCTCGTGCGCTTGCCCGGCTCGGCGCGCGCGGCGTCCCCGTCCGCGTGCTGATCGAAGACCACGGCCTGGCCGCCGAACGGCCGCAATAATTCCGCAGCGTTCGACGGATGCACGGTTGTATCGGCGTCACCATGGAACACGATCATCGGCCGCTTCGGCGATTCTGCAACCTGAACACGCAATGTCTTGCCGCGACGCATGGCCGCAAGCGCCGACTGCAGATCGCGCGCGGAACCGGCCGCGAGCCCGGAATGCACGCACGCGGCGGCGTAGAGATCGGGGTAATTGCGAATCATGATCGCGGCCATCGCTCCGCCCGCCGATAAACCCGCCACGTACACACGCGCCGGATCGACCGCGTGCTTCGCCATGACATCGCGCGTGATGCCCGCGATCAACGAAGGTTCGCCGGAATCGCGCCGTTGATCCGCCGGCTTGAACCAGTTCCAGCACTTCGACGCATTCGCCTGCTGGGGCTGCACCGGATACGCCACGATGCAACCATCGCGTTCGGCCAGCGCGTTCATTTGCGTGCCGGCGGCAAAGTCATCGGCATCTTGCGTGCAGCCGTGAAGCATCACGACGAGCGGCATTGGCTGCCCGTTGTACTTCGTGGGCACATACAGCTTGTATGTCCTGTGTCCTGCCGCGTTCGCGTACGAATGCGTGCTGAACGCGCCGGGTGTGGGCGCCGCCGGCTGAGCCGTCGATGCTTGAGGCTTGAAAGGTGTGGAAGGCGTGCAAGGCGTGCAAGGCGTGAAATTCGTGGAAGGTGCGAGCGGCGCCTGCCCGCCCAGCGCGCGCTGCAACGCCTCGGTTGCTTCCTTGGGGCCGCGCGTGCGCAGCAGTTTCATTGCGTCCTGCATGGAATGCAGGAATCCGTCGTCGATTTTCATTATCTTTTCCAGTTATGCGTTTAGCGTATTCATCCGATCCGGCCGGCCAGCGCCGCTTTCACCGCAGGCGATGCATGGAACGCGCCGAGCACCACGATTGATGCAATCGTCTCGAGCGCGAGTTCAGGCGTGACATCGGCGGCAATGCTCGCAAGCCCCAGCACCTGAATGTCGAATCGCTCGCCCGCGTCACGCGCGGCTTCCAGATCGCGTTTCGAAAAATGCTGCATGCCAAGCACCAGCGCGCGCCGCGTGACCGTTTCGTTCACCACATTTGCGTGCGTTGCCAGCTGGTTGCGAATCGCCGTACGAATCAGGTCCGTGCGGTTCGAATAGAAGCCTTCTTCCACCAGCAAGTCGATCTGCCCCAGGTCGATGGGACCCAGGTTGATCGTGATCTTCTCGGTTTCGCCGCCTTTCGGCCGGACCACTTCCAATTTTTGCATCGCTTATTTCCTTCTCTATGCCATCCCATTGGATGGTTATAGGCTGGTTTTTGCGGTGCGTCAAATTATTTCGACTTTTTGAACGGAAAAGCGCCAATGCATCGCCTCAGGTACGGGCAATGCTGAAGTAAATCCCGTAGTCCTATTCTTTTCCCTCGTGGTGTGGTCGCTGCGAGTTCGCCAAAGCACTTCATACGCTTTGAGATCCGGGCGCCCTTGGCTGGGTGCAACGTTGCTGGAAATACGTTGCCGTCCGGAGTGATTCGACACGTTCGATTTGTTTTTCGTCGCGATGATTCGCGGGCGCAGACACGTCTGCAGAAAACACGATGCAGCTGATCGACTTAACCTCAAGGAGATTCACCCATGTTTGTACATAACAAACGCCTTCAATACACGGTGCGCGTTGCCGCGCCGAATCCTGGTCTCGCTAATCTGATGCTGGAGCAATTCGGCGGATCGCAAGGCGAGCTCGCCGCCGCGTGCCGTTATTTCACGCAAGCAGTCGGTGAAGACGATCCGGGCCGCAAGGACCTGCTGTTCGATATCGCCACTGAAGAATTGAGCCATCTCGAGATCATCGGTTCGATCGTCGCGATGCTGAACAAAGGCGCCAAGGGCCAATTGGCTGAAGGCGTGGAAGAAGAAGCGGAGTTGTATCGGTCGCTCACGGGCAACGGCAACGATTCGCATATCACGTCGCTGCTCTATGGCGGCGGCCCCGCGCTGACGAGTTCTGCCGGTGTACCCTGGACGGCTGCGTACATCGATACCATCGGCGAGCCAACGGCCGATCTGCGCTCGAATATCGCTGCAGAAGCGCGCGCGAAGATTGTCTACGAACGCCTGATCAATCTCACCGACGATCCGGGCATTCGCGACACGCTAGGCTTCCTGATGACGCGCGAAATCGCGCACCAGAAGTCGTTCGAAAAGGCGCTGCATTCCATCCAGCCGAATTTCCCGCAAGGAAAGTTGCCAGGCAAGCCGGAATTTACAAGCGTGTACTACAACATGTCGCAAGGTACGGAACCGGCGTTGCGCGGACCGTGGAACGAAGGCGGTGACTGGAAGTTCGTGGAAGATCCGCAGCCGGCCGTAGATGGCGGTGACGGAATGGCGAGCGTGGGTGTATCGGCGGAAGATATCGACGTGTTGCAGGCCATGGCCGCGCGCACGGCATCGGATCCGACGTCGGATCCGACGACCGGCGCCGATCTGGGATCGGGCCAGGCAACCGTGCTCTAAGTAATGCTTTGACCTTGCCTTAAACGGCAAAGCCCTTCCGGCCTCGAGCCGGAAGGGCTTTTTTTTCGTCTGCGATTTTATCTACGCTTCGCCCTTCTCCGCCACGACGCGCTTCACCATGAACCAGTAAAACAGCGCGGAGCATCCGGCAATCAGGCCGCCTGAAATCAATGCGATGGTGTACGAACCGGTTTTATCGACGATAAACCCCGCCACCACCGGCGAGAACGCGCCGCCAAAATAGCCGCCGAAATTCTGGATCGCGCTCACGGAAGCGACCATGGATTTGGGCGCGACATCCGACGCCAGCGCCCAGGCCGCTCCAATGATCGCGGCAAGAAACGCAAGCCCGAGCGTCATCAGCGTGATCGTCATTCCCAGCGAATCCACGAACGGAATCGCGACCGCCGAAATTGCTGCGCCGATCGCGCAAATCACGATCCACATGCGCTTGGCGTCGATAGGCGTCGCCATTCCTCGATCGACCATTTTCTTCGTCAGATACCCGACGATGATCTCGCCCACCGCGCCGCCGATCCACGGAATGCTCGCGTAAAAGCCGAGCTGCACGAACGAAATATGGAACCGGTCGAGCAAATACAAAGGCAGGAAAACGAGGAACAGATTCCACAGCCAGATCGCGCAGAAGTAGCCGAGGATCATGCCCCACACGCTTTTATGCGTGAACAGGCCGCGCCATTCGTGCGTTGAATTGCTGATCGACCGCTCGCGCCCGCCGCCGCCCGCTTCAATATAGGCGAACTCTTCTTTCGAGAGCCGTTTGCTTTGCTCGGGATTGCGGTACAGCAGCAGGAAAACGATCGCGAAAAGAATGCCGACCGCGCCCGCCACATGAAAAAGCGAGCGCCATCCGAACGCGACCATCAGTGCAACGAGCACGGCGGGCGCAAGCGCGGGCCCCCATTTCGACGATGAATCCCAGATCCCGGTCGCAAATCCGCGCTCCTTGTTCGGAAACCACGCCGCCGTGATTTTCGCGGAAGTCGGCCAGCATGGCGCTTCACCGACCGCGAGCAACGCGCGCATCACGAGCAGGCCGCTGACCGAGCCGACCACGCCGGTCATATAGGTCGCGACGCTCCACCAGATCATTGCCACCGCATAGGCTTTTTTCGCGCCGAACCGGTCGATGACCCAACCCGCGGGCAATTGCATGACGGCATAGGTCCATGCGAAGACGGTGCCGAGCAAGCCGATCTGCGTACGCGACAAACCCAGTTCCCGGATCATTTCCGGCGCTGCAATGGAAAGACTTGCACGGTCGATGTAATTGATGATGCCGCCGGCGACCAGCCAGATCAGAACCGTCCATCGAAAATTCATGCTGGTTGTATTTGCCACGCCTGCAGGGGATCCCAGCTTCTCGGCCACGTGCGTCTCCTCGTCTACGCGATTGACGTCCTTTTTTGGGACGCGAAGAGTGACACTATATTCAGCAAGCGCTTCACATTACAGCCGCGTTAACCCGCCCGGGAGCGCGCCAGGCGCGGCACAAATGCGATAATCGCGGACTCAGCCCAGTTCCGGAGAACCCACAATGAGCCGCCTCGACAACCCATTCCACGACCAGGAGGCCGGCCGTGCCGACGCGACCCAGGACACCACGCGAATCGACGATGTCCGCATCGGCGCCGTCCGTCCGCTGATCTCGCCGGCGCTGCTGCAAGACGACCTGCCCGTGACGCCGTCCGTGCAGACGCTGGTCGAAAAGAGCCGCGTCGAGATCGCGGATATCCTGCAAGGCCGCGATGATCGTCTGGTCGTCGTGGTCGGCCCGTGTTCTATTCATGATCACGATCAGGCGATCGAATATGCGCAACATCTGAAGACCGCCGCCGACGCATTGCGCGACGATTTGCTGATCGTCATGCGCGTGTATTTTGAAAAGCCGCGCACGACCGTGGGCTGGAAAGGCTATATCAACGACCCTTTGCTCGATGGCACGTTTCGCATCAACGAGGGCCTGCGCCGCGCGCGCCAGTTGCTGCTCGATATCGGCAACATGGGGCTGCCTACCGGCACCGAATTCCTCGATTTGCTGAGCCCGCAATACATCGCGGATTTGATCGCGTGGGGCGCAATCGGCGCGCGGACGACGGAAAGCCAGAGTCATCGGCAACTGGCTTCAGGCCTGAGCTGCCCGATCGGTTTCAAGAACGGGACCGACGGCGGTGTGCAGATTGCAGCCGACGCAATCGTCGCGGCTGCGGCAAGCCATGCGTTCATGGGCATGACCAAGATGGGCATGGCCGCCATCTTCGAAACGCGCGGCAATGCGGACGCGCACGTCATCCTGCGCGGCGGCAAGAAAGGCCCGAACTACGATCGTGAAGGCGTGGCGGCTGCGTGCGCCGCGTTGAAAGACGTTGGCTTGCGCGAGCAGGTGATGATCGATTGCTCGCATGCGAACTCGGGCAAGTCGCATCTGCGCCAGGTTGAAGTGGGCGAAGATGTCGCGCGTCAATTGAACGATGGCGACAAGCGGATCATCGGCGTGATGATCGAAAGCCATCTGGAAGAGGGACGGCAGGATTTGAAGCCGGGCGTGCCGCTGCGCCGGGGTGTATCGATTACCGACGCATGTCTCGCATGGACGCAAACCGAACCGGTGCTGCAGACGCTCGCAGCCGCAGTACGCGAACGCCGCAAGCATTAAATAATTCCTGATCGATCGACGCGCCGGGAGTAAGTCTCGGCGCGTTGCACTGCGCCGCAAACAAGTATTTAGCAAGCAGCGCGCCTAATCCGCCTGCATTCCGCCAGCACCCGCGCTTCAAACCCTCGCTACTCGCGTCTGCAATTCCCTGGCGCAAACACCCGCTTTTTCACTGCTTCACAAGCAAATTCATTCGGCATAGACTGGGTTTTCAGGGACTGGGTCATAACACTGACTCGGCCTTCAGCATCATCAGCTTTCGCATGCATCGTGTTGCGTCGTGTTGCGCAGTGCTGAGTCGTCTTGCATCAACCGTATTTCGTAGTGATCCGCAGATCGTTCCGGCCGCGCCGGTTCGATGTGTCCACCAACGTACGAACGAGGCGACACTGATGGCCGATACGAGTTACATGGCGCGCAAATCCGTCGATGACATCATCAAGAGTGCTGACGGAGGAGAACGCCCGCTGGCCAAAACGCTGGGCGCGCTCAGCATCACGGCAATGGGTATCGGCGCGATTATCGGCGCGGGCATCTTCGTCTTGACGGGCACTGCTGCCGCTCAGTTCGCAGGACCAAGCATTATCTTGTCGTTCGTGCTGGGCGGCATTGCATGCGCATTCGTGGGCTTGTGTTACTCGGAACTCGCGGCCATGCTGCCCGTCTGCGGCAGCAGTTACACCTACACGTATGCCACGCTCGGGGAAGTATTCGCGTGGATCATCGGGTGGGATTTGATACTCGAATACGCGATGGGCGCAGCCACCGTCGCAGTCGGCTGGTCGGGGTATATCGTCAGCTTGCTGCATAACCTCGGCATCAGCGTACCACCGCGCTTCGCCGCCGCACCGGGCACCATCGTGAAACTCGCCGATGGCACTTCCGTCACCGGCGTGGTCAACCTGCCGGCTGTATTGATCATCGCGTTGCTCACGCTCATGCTCGTGATGGGCACCAAGGAGTCGGCGCGGCTCAACAATGTGATGGTCGCGATCAAGTTGTTCGTGGTCGTCGCGTTCCTTGCGCTCGGCGTGTTCTTCGTGCATCCGGCGAACTGGCATCCGTTCATTCCGCCCAACACCGGCGAGTTCGGCAACTTCGGCATGAGCGGAATCTTGCGTGGATCGGCGGTGGTGTTCTTTGCGTTTATCGGCTTCGATGCCGTTTCCACTGCGGCCCAGGAAGCTCGCAAGCCACAACGTGACATGCCTATCGGCATTCTCGGGTCGCTCGTGATCTGCACTGTGCTTTATATCGCGGTCGCGGGCGTGCTCACAGGCCTCGTGCCTTATGGCGAACTGAATGTGCCTGATCCGATCGCCAAGGGCGTCGATGTGATCGGCCTCACGTGGTTTTCCATTCTCATCAAGGTAGGCGCGCTCACCGGCCTGACGACGGTGATCCTTGTGTTGCTTTACGGCCAGAGCCGGATCTTTTTCACGATGTCGCAAGACGGCCTGTTGCCCGGAGTCTTTGCGCGGGTTCATCCGCGATTGAAGACCCCGCATCTGAGCCAGACCATGATTGGCGCAGTGGTCGCCGTGGTCGCAGCATTTACGCCGATCAGCGTATTGGGCGAGATGGTAAGCATAGGGACGCTGTTCGCGTTCGTGCTCGTATGCGGCGCGGTGATCTATTTACGGCGCAGCGACTCGGACGCAAGCCGGCCGTTTCGTGTGCCGGGCGTCCCTGTCGTGCCGATTCTCGGCATCCTGTTTTGTTTGCTGCTCATGACCGGGTTGCCGCTGGTCACGTGGATGCGTCTTGTCGTCTGGCTGGTGATCGGACTTGTGATCTACGTGTCGTACGGACGCAATCACTCGCGCCTGCGGCATCCCGAAACACATAGCCACTGAGATTGCTCCGGGACAATCAGGCGGGCAGGATATTCGATGCCTGCTTGCCCTTCGGACCCTGGCCAATATCGAAACTGACCTTCTGATTCTCCAGCAGCGTCTTGAATCCTTCGGTCTTGATCTCCGAGAAATGCGCGAACAATTCCTCGCTGCCATCGTCCGGCGTGATGAAACCAAACCCCTTCGCGTCGTTGAACCACTTTACTCGTCCGGTCGGCATGGCCGTCTCCTGGCTGTAAAAAGGACGAACGGTAGCACGCAATGCACGGCGAGTTTCGTTCCAGTCAAGCTTTGTTTGGCGAACTTCACCTCAATCAGGCCTTCCCGGAGCTCATCAAACCGGCCCGATTCCCCGCATCAGCATTGCAACAGCGTGCCGCGCGATGTTGTCGCGCCTCGGCTTGACTCCATGCTCCTCGGCCCATTTGAAGTTCGCCGCGAGCGGCAGCAACGTGAGCCCGAACAATGAAACGAACAACAACGTGGGCTCCAGATGCGGATTGAGCTTGCCCTCCTTCTGCCACCGCTCAATGCGTTCAATCGATGCCTGCTGGTTTGCATCGCCGAAACGCTCTGCGATTCGCTGGCGTAGCAGGCCGCCCTCGCTGATCACCTCGCGAATCCAGAGTGTCGCAAACCACGGATTCTGCTCGGACACCGTCGCGAGCCCTTCTACGAACGCTAGCAGCGCGTCGGCCGGTTCCGCATCCGAATTGGCAAACGCGGAACCCAGCTTGGCGCGCAACGGCACGAAACGCTCGTCGATCAACACATCAAGAAGCTGTTCGCGCGTCTTGAAGTAGTAATGAACCATGGCCGGCGTGACACCCGCTTCCCTAGCGATCGCGCCAAGCGTGGTTTCCATGATTCCCCGGCGCGCAAACAACAACAGTGCGACATCGAGCAAAAGCTCTCGCGGCTCGCCGTGTTGCCCGCCCGTCGGCCGTCCGCGACGACGAACAGGTTTTTCTGCTTCTGGCGAAACATTACTTCGGGAAGCTTCGGTTACATTTTTAGTCATAGGAGCAATTGACCCGGGAAAAGACACCGCCTAATATTAACTTCCATGTTAATTAATTCCAGGCGCCTGAATGGAAACCTTGCAACCCACCGTTGCGCTTCCCGCAATCGAACGACCGCCCATCCGGCTGCTTTTTACGGCGCTGCTGCTCGTCATGCTGCTCGGCGCGCTCGACCAGACGATTGTCTCGACAGCGCTTCCGACTATCGTGGGCGAGCTTGGGGGACTTGAAAGCCTGTCCTGGGTGGTGACTTCCTATCTGCTGACGTCCACTATCGTGGTGCCGCTGTATGGCAAGTTCGGCGATCTGTTCGGCCGCAAGGTCGTGATCCAGGCGGCCATCCTGATCTTTCTGGCTGGCTCGATCCTGTGCGGCGTCGCGCAGAACATGACGCAGCTGATCGTCTTGCGGGCGTTGCAGGGGCTCGGCGGCGGCGGCCTGATGGTCGTGACCATGGCAGCCATTGCCGACGTGATCCCGCCTGCGGAACGCGGCCGCTATCAAGGCTTGTTCGGCGGCGTGTTCGGCGTGGCTACGGTGCTTGGGCCCTTGCTGGGCGGATTTATTGTCGAGCATCTTTCATGGCGCTGGATCTTCTATATCAACGTGCCGTTGGGCGTTGTGGCGCTGATCGTGATCGGGCTGGTGTTCAAGCCGCATGTGGCGCATGTGAAGCATAAAATCGATTACATGGGCGCTGCGTTTTTGGCTGCATCGCTCACTTGTATCATTCTTTTTACCAGTCAGGGAGGCACGTTGCTACCCTGGAGTTCGCCGCAGTTGTGGTTCACGCTGGCGCTCGGGATCATCACCCTGGGTGGTTTCATACATGAAGAACGTCTTGCCGACGAACCAATTATGCCGCTTGAGCTCTTCAAGGACCGCACTTTTGTTTTGAGCGGATTGATCGGGTTCATCGTTGGCTTCTCACTGTTTGGCGCAACCACGTTCCTGCCGCTTTACCTTCAGGTCGCCAAGGGCTCGACGCCGTCACAAGCCGGCTTGCAAGTCCTGCCCATGATGGCCGGCGTTCTTTCAACGTCCATTATCAGCGGCCGGGTGATCAGCAAGATTGGCAAGTATCGCTGGTTCCCAATCTGCGGAACGGCGTTGGTGGCGGTTGCAATGTTCCTGCTGTCACGGCTCGAATTGGCCACGCCGCTGCACATCATGTATTTGTACATGCTGCTGCTCGGACTCGGTCTCGGGATGGTCATGCAAGTGCTCGTGCTGGCGGTGCAAAATGCGGTCGCGTTCAAGCATGTTGGCGTGGCGACATCCGGCGCGACGCTGTTCCGCTCTATCGGCGGTTCGGTCGGTGTAGCGACATTCGGTGCGATCTTTTCCAACGGCCTGCAAACACGGCTCGCCGATGCACTTCCGGCGGGCGTCGATATGCCAAGGTCCATGGGACCCGCGATGGTCCATCAGTTGCCCGCTGCAGCCCGCGATGTTTATCTCAACGCGTTCGCCGGTTCCATGCATGTAGTGTTTCTGGTGGCGAGCGCCGTTGTGTTGCTGGCCTTCGCGTTGTCGTGGTTCATGCAGGACCGGCCATTGAGGAAATAAAGGGAAAGCGTTGATGCGTCGGCTTTGATTTGAGGTTGTCTGGTATAAGCTGACGCACTTTCTATAAAGGACCTTGTCCCATGAAGCTCAAGCATTTGATCATTGTCTCCACACTCGGCGTCTTCGCGCTCATCTCTGGCGGAGCGTCCGCCGAAACGTATCACTTCGGCGAAGGACAATCGTCGATGTCCGGCAATGGAACCGCAAAACATCATTCGTCTGCGCCCAAGCATCGCAAGCACGGCAAGACGCGCAACACCGCGTCTTGAGCATAACGTTCCGGCTTGATCTGGAACGGGCTGCGGCTTCCCGAACGTGTAGACCGCAGTTGGTTCGCCCTTTCAGATTGCGCGCAGCTACTTGCCATCATGACTTCCCGGCATCAATCGATTTTTCTTCAGGCGATTAATCACGGAACATCGTGCCCCAGTCGCGGGCATGAATGCGCACAAACGCACCACACATAAACCTCCCGCGCTTGACCCGACACGAGCAGATTTTGTCCGTTGCGTGCCGCTCCGACATATAAAGACATCAGATAAGTGCATTCGAGACAGAGCACGTCTCGCAAAAGCCGACTCGCATAAACAGGCCTGATACTCGCTGTTGACGAGGCTGAATTCACTCAGCCCTCGTGGGTATCAGCCATGCACCAGACCCAAGCCTCAAGAAAAATTCCCGTGACCGTGATCTCCGGTTTCCTCGGTGCGGGCAAGACCACGCTCGTCAATCACCTCATGCAGCAACACACCGGCGGACGCATCGGCGTGGTCGTGAACGAGTTCGGCGAAGTCGGCATAGATGGTCAATTGATCGTTGCCGAGGAGGAGGCGCTGATCGAAATCAATAACGGCTGCGTGTGCTGCACCGTGCGCGCCGATCTGGTCGCGAGCGTGAAAGAACTGCTGGCACGAACGCAAGATCCATCGCATGGCGGGATCGACCGGTTGATCGTGGAAACGTCCGGGCTTGCCGATCCCGCGCCGGTGCTCCAGACCTTTCTTGCAGACCCTGACTTGCGGGAAGCGGTCGAACTCGAATCGGTCGTAACCGTGGTCGATGCGCATCATTTCGGCCAGCAACTCCATGACGAGATTGTCCGCGAACAAGTTGCGTTCGCCGATGTGATCGTGATCAACAAGATCGACCTCATCGATCAATCCGCGCTCGAGCAACTCGAATTTCAAATACGCGCGCTCAATCCGACAGCGTCCATCACCACCACAAATCAATCGCGCGTTGCCGCCAATTCACTGCTTGGCGTGCGGCGCTTTTCCTTGCCCGCGCTTCTGGGACTGGAACCCGATCTGCTCGATGAAAACGCTCACGACCACGAGCACGATGCCTCCATTCAGTCTTGCGCGTTGATCGAAGCAGGCGCTCTCGACCCGGACCGGTTCAACCGATGGATCAATCAGCTCGTGCAGGAACGTGGTCAACAACTGATGCGCATGAAGGGCGTGCTGCATTTTGAATCGGAGCCGCGCCAGTTTCACTTTCATAGCGTTCACATGCTGCTCGAAGGCCGTCCTGGCCGGGCATGGCGCGCAGATGAAACGCGTGAAAACAAGTTTGTTTTCATCGGCCGCGATCTCGATATGCCGCGCCTTCGCGAAGCGTTCGTGAACTGCCTTCACTCGTAGCGAATCCCTAACCCTCAAGGAGCCTGCAATGAAAAAGTCCGAAGCGTTCACGGTCAGCATCGGTGTATTGGCAGTCGTTGATACCTATGTCACCGCTACCGTTTTTCCCGTCCCGGTATGGGTGACGTTCATCGCCTGGGCGTCGTTCTTCGTGGTCGGCGGAGGCTCGGCCGGGTTTATTCAAAGCGTTGCATCGAACCTGGTCGGGCTCGTGATTGCATCGCTATCTCTGCTCGCCATCGCAAGCTCGGCACAGACGCCGATCGTGGCCGCGATATGCGTAGGCGTGGGCAGCGCGGCGATGGTGCAAGCGTCGAAGCTCAAATTGCTGAACGTGCTGCCCGCCGTGGTGTGGGGCTTTGCGTCCACGGTCGGCACCACGGTTGCAACGGGCAAGGCGATCACGACCGCCGGCATCCATAACCCCGCGCTCGTTGCCGCGGCCGCGCTGATTACCGGGGCGCTGTTCGGGATCGTTTCGGAAGTGCTCGGCGACGCGCTGACGCGCAAACCCGAACCGCAACTCAACTGACTTCACTGACGAAGGAGACTACCGAATGAAACTACAGCACAACCTGGGCGGACTCGAAAACCTCGGCCCGGTGAATGTCGAAACCAATGTGTTCGTGCAGCCCTGGGAACAGCGCATTTTCGGCATACACACGGTCATGATGGCGGAGAGCATGCATCTCGCAGACGCGTTGCCGCGCTATCCCATTGCCGAGTTGCCGACTACGTTCAAGAACACATGGACGTGGGCGTCGCTGCGTACCGGCGCAGAAGGCATGCAGCCGTTCGAGTACTTCAAGTATCGTTATTACGAAAAATGGCTGATGGGCATCTCGCAGTTTTTTATCGACGAAGGTTATGTGTCCGCCGACGAACTCGATGAAAAAACCCGTCACTATCGTGCCAATCCGCAAGCTGCGCTTCCCAGTCAACCCAATCCGGCAATTGCCCAGCAGATCAGCGCTTATCTGGTGAAAGGCGATTCAGGCTTCCACGAGTTCGAGGAAGCGCCGCGTTTTGCGAAAGGCGCGCGTGTGCGCGTGGCGGATCCCGACGCGGTGGATCACACGCGGCTGCCAGGGTATCTACGCAATAAAACGGGCACGGTGGACCTCGTCTATCCCGGCGCGTTTTCCTACTTCGTCTCGACAGGACCGGACGGGATTGGTCATGCAATGCCGGTGTATCGCGTGGCGCTCCATGCCGCGGATATCTGGGGCGAGGAAAAGAGCGAGCCCAACACGACCATCTACGCTGACCTGTTCGATGCTTACCTGCTTGCATCCAACTAAACCACGCAAGGAATCGAGACCATGAGCGAACTATTCAAATACGACGATGAACGTGAAGCGGCCAGCGCCGCCAAAGTGCGCGCACTTGAAGCGCTGCTGATCGAAAAAGGCGTGCTGGGCAGTGATTCTGTCGATACCGTGCTCGGGCATTTCGAAACGATCGCGGGTCCGTTCAACGGCGCGCGAATTGTTGCGCGCGCCTGGGTGGACCCTGCGTTCAAGCAACTTCTCATAGACGATACACCGAAGGCCATTGCCTCGATGAACCTGCCGCAAGGCATGGATGGCGCGGAAGGCGAGCACATGGCAGCCGTTGCGAACGGCGACGGCGTGCACAACTTGATCATCTGCACGCTGTGCTCGTGCTACCCGTGGCCAGTGCTCGGCCTGCCGCCGTACTGGTACAAGGACCCCGTATTCCGCGCGCGCGGCGTGCGTGAACCGCGTGCCGTACTGCGCGAATTCGGCGTGCCCGTGGCGCCGGAAACGGAAGTCAAGGTCTGGGACAGCAGCGCGCAGATCCGATGGTTCGTCGTGCCCGAGCGTCCCGCTGGAACGGAGAACATGAGCGAGGACGAGCTGGCCGCGCTGATCACACCGGAGGCGATGATGGGCGTCGCGCTCGTGCCGTCGCCGCTGTCGACTTCATCTGGCGTGTCCTGATCATGTTCACTCGCTTCGAGGAATACGCCGCGTCGAGCATGCTCGGCCAACCTGATTCGCCGCCCCGTCTGCAAGGCAAGTTTCTATTCGACAAACCCTGGGAACGCGAAGTATTCGGCCTTGCGCTGTCGTTGTCGAAGGCGGGATATTTCGAATGGGAAGCCTTCAGGCAGAACCTGATTGAGTCGATTGCGCAATGGGAAGACGGCTATTGCGAAGGGCAACCACGTTGGGACTATTACGAACGCTTTTTCGTCGCGCTAAAGAAAACGCTCGTTGATGCAGGCGTGCTGTCGACTTCGGAAATGGCAGGTATCGATGCCGTATTTGCAAGCGCCGGCGCTTAGGAAATTCACGCACACAACTCGGGCTCACGCCCTCAGGAGAATCTCATGATGAACGACGCTGTACTCGATCCCGTTGCATTGCCTACTCCCCTCCCTATTCGCGAACTGATGCCGTGGGCAATTTTCGGCGGCTTGCTTATGCTCCTTGCCATTTATTTTGTCGGTGCGGAAGAAGGTGCGACCTCGCTGATTCCGGGAATGTATGTGCACGAATTTGTCCACGATGGCCGGCATCTTCTCGGTTTTCCTTGCCACTGATACGGAGATTCCCATGGTCGGTAAATTATTGGTGCGCGGAATGCTTGCGGGAATTGCCGCGGGCTTGCTGACTTTCGGTTTTGCAAAAATCGCAGGCGAACCGCAAGTCGATCAGGCAATATCGTTCGAGCAAAAAGCCGATGAAGCCAAAGGCGAAGCGCCCGAACCCGAACTCGTCAGCCGCCACACGCAAGCGGGTATCGGATTGCTGACCGGGGTCCTTGCATACGGCGCGGCCATAGGCGGATTGTTTGCGCTGAGTTTTGCCGCGATGATCGGCAGGGTTGGCAAGCTTGGTCCGAAACCCTTGTCTGCGCTGATCGCGTCAGGCGGATTCGTGGTCCTGGTGCTAGTGCCCGGAATCAAATATCCTGCGAATCCGCCATCGGTTGGAGATCCGGAGACTATTGGATATAGAACAGGTCTCTATTTTCTGATGATTGTTATTTCCTTGGCGGTGATGGTGTTTTCGCTTGGCGTCCGGCGCGCCGCGCTAAGCCGGCTTGGTGCATGGAACGCGTCTATTTTTGGCGGTGCAGTATTTGTTGTGCTTATAGCCGCCGTACAAATCGCGATGCCTGCAATCAATGAAGTGCCAGGCGCATTCCCGGCCGTGCTGCTGTGGAAATTTCGGCTTGCAGCTTTCGGAATGCAAGTGGTCATGTGGACTGCGCTCGGACTTTTGTTTGGAGTTTTGGCACAGCAAAGCCTGTATGGAACGTCGTTGCGGCGAACCATGCCGCGAGCTTATATCAACAGCTAGCCGTCGATCCTGGAACTGCGTATGCGCAAGATCACCGTCGCCATGGTGTTGTTTCCCGGCTTTCAGTTGCTCGACATTGCAGGCCCCAAAGATGCGTTCGCCGAAGTTCGCATCCTGAGCCAAGGGGAATGTGAGTACGAGATGCTGACCGTCGGGACAACGCGCGGCTCCGTACAGTCGTCGAGCGGTCTCACTGTCGTGCCGGACAGAACGATATTCGACCCGTGCCCGCAATTCGATACGGTGATCATTCCAGGCGGCCTCGGCATTTTTGAAGTGCTTGAAGATTCCACGCTTAGCGAGTGGCTCGTCAGGCAGCGCCGTATCAGCCGGCGTATTGCTGCAATCTGCAATGGCGTGTTTGCATTCGGCGCGGCCGGCATGATCGATAACCGGACGGTCACCACTCACTGGATGGACGCAGCGCGCCTCGCCTCCATGTTCCCGAAGGCGAATGTGGAACCCGATCAGATCTACGTCAAGGACGAGGGCATTTATACGACTGCGGGCGTGACGGCGGGCATCGACCTGGCGCTCGTGATGATCGAGGAGGACTTCGGCAAGAAGATGGCACTCGATGTCGCCAAGTATTTGATCGTGTATGTCCGGCGCGCAGGCGGTCAATCGCAGTTCAGTCCATTGCTCGAAACTCAAGGTGCCGCCGATTCGCAGATCCAGCCGGTGCGGCAATACCTGCTCGACAATCTTCATCTGCCGCACACAATGTCGTCGCTTGCCCAGCGGCTGAACATGAGCGCGCGCAATCTGTCGCGGGTTTTCAGCAAGGAATGCGGCGTGAGCCTGATGGCGTTTCTCAACGACGCGCGTATCGACGCCGCCCGGCGTTATCTCGAGAGCACGGATCATGCGGTATCCGTGATCGCGCGCCGATGTGGCTTCGAAAGCGCCGATACGCTTAGGCGGACGTTCAGCAAGCGCTTGCACATCAGCCCGATGGAATACCGTCAGCGGTTCCGGTCGAACGACTCGAGCAATTCCGAGAGCGTGCCAAAGCGCGATCGAGTGTCCGAGAAGGTTTGATCAAGGCCCGTGGCCGGTGAATCCCGCAAAGCTCCACATACATTCATTTCGCGTGAGCACGTGTTCTATCGCATTGACGACGGGAACGCATGCCAATCCTCGTTGAGTGATGACCATCGTTTGAAACGATCAAGGCCACTGCTTTATTCCACCACATTAGAAAAATAAATGCCGCCGGTCATGCGCATTTAAAGCAACGCTCTTCCCCGCATTTAGTTAGGAACGCCGATAAAAATTTTGGTGGAAATACTTTGGAATAAATCATTCGATGCGCGCGTTCAGAGTGAGACGTCCGGACGCTTGAAGGAGACCGGCAACCGGCTGCGCAGGCAGCGGGCGCCCGTGTCCGGCGAGTCCGCGTCATCTGTTCTCCGGCCTTCGACCACGAAGCGGCCTGGCGAACACCACTCATATCGCAAGAGGAGAATTCCAATGAAACCCAAACAGAAGCTTGCCTTGTCCGTGATGCTCGGACTCACCGTTGCAACGCTTTCGGCATGCGGCGGCAGCAATTCCAGCTCGAACAACAACATGACGCTGACGGGCCCGTTCAAGACCACCTTGCTGGTATCCGATGGCAGCACGCCAGCCGCTCATACCGACGCCAACCTGCAGAACGGCTGGGGCATCGCGTTCAATCCTACGGGCGTCGTGTGGGTATCGGACAACGCCACGAGCAAGTCCACGCTGTACGACGGCAACGGCGTGCCGCAGTCGCTCGTGGTCAGCATTCCCGCCGCTGCAAACGGCCGGCCGGGCGGCCCGACGGGCATCGTGTTCAACACCAGCACCGACTTCCAGATCAGCGCAAACGGCGCCACGAGCAACGCGCTGTTCATGTGGGCAACCGAAGCCGGCACCATCGCCGGCTGGTCGCCCAAGGTGCTGCCGACATCGGCTGTCATCGCCTTCGACGATGGTGCCGGCGCCGCGGTCTATAAAGGCCTGGCGATCGGCAAGAACGCGACGGGTAACTTCCTGTACGCGACCGACTTCCATAACAACAAGGTCGATGTCTTCGATAAAAACTTCAGCAAGGTCCAGCTCGCCGGCAGCTTCCAGGACCCGTCGCTGCCCGCGGGCTTCGCACCGTTCGGCATCAACGTGACGGGCACGACGGTCACGCTCACCTACGCGAAGCAAGGCACGGACGACCGCAAGCAGGTCAACGGCGCGGGTAACGGCGTGATCGATACCTTCGATACCGACGGCCGCTTCATCAAGCGCATTGCCTCGGGTGGCGCATTGAACTCGCCGTGGGGAATCGCAATGGCGCCGGCCAACTTCGGCGCGGCCAGCAACGACCTGCTGATCGGCAACTTTGGCGACGGCACCATCAATGCGTTCAATCCGGCGACAGGCGCGTTTTTGGGCGCGTTGACGCAGGCGGATGGCACGCCGATCAAGCAAACGGGCATCTGGGGAATGTCGTTCGGCAATGACGTGGCGAGCCAGCCGGCCAATACGTTGTTCTTCGCAGCCGGCCCGACTCCGACGACCGGCATTTACGGCCGTATCGATGCGCAGTAAGCAGGTGAGGAAGCAGTCGCTGCCGCCAGTCACGCGGTGGCAGCGAAAGATGCGCTGCACAAAAAAGCACCCATTTAATCGCACAGCCTGAAGAGGCCCGTCCGCCAACGGTCTTGAGATTTACTATCGGGGCTTTCACTAACTCCCATATTTTTTTGGCTTGGTAACCTGCTGCGATTCTATTGCGGACATAATCCGCGGAATGTAAGCCGTCCGGCGGTGAGGGACCTCGCGCCGGACGAACCTGGACAACAACCTGTCCGGGACGTACCGACCACCTTTGGAGTAAAAACAGTGAAAAAACTGCTCGCGGCTTTGACGATCTCTTTGCTTGCCGTCACATCGATCACCTCCGTCACCGCCAATGCGAAGGATTACTCGACCATCCGTTTCGGCGTCGACGCCAGCTACGCCCCGTTCGAATCGAAAGGTCCGGATGGCAAGCTGGTCGGATTCGACATCGATCTCGGCAATGAAATCTGCGCGCGCCTGAAGGCGAAGTGCGTATGGGTGGAAAACGATTTCGACGGCATGATTCCGGCGCTGAAAGCCAAGAAGTTCGACGGCGTTCTTTCGTCGATGTCCATGACGCCGCAGCGCGCCGAACAAATTGCGTTCTCGAGCAAGCTGTTCAACACGCCAACGCGCCTGATCGCCAAGAAGGGCAGCGGCATCTTGCCGACGGCCGATGGCCTGAAGGGCAAGACAGTCGGTGTCGAGCAAGGCACCATCCAGGAAACCTACGCCAAGACCTACTGGGCAGCCAAGGGCGTGACGGTTACGCCGTATCAGAACCAGGACGGCGTCTACGCCGACTTGCTGGCTGGACGTCTGGACGCAGCGCTGCAGGACGCAGTGCAAGCCGATGTGGGCTTCCTGAAGACCCCGCGCGGCGCCGGTTATGACTTCGTGGGCAAGGATCTCGTCGATGAAAAGATCCTCGGCAACGGCGCTGGCATTGGCCTGCGCAAGGAAGACACCGACTTGAAGGCACAGATCGACAAGGCCATTGCGTCGATCATCAAGGACGGCACGTACAAGAAGCTCGAGAAGAAATATTTCGACTTCGACGTGTACGGCGGCTAAATAGCGCCTGAGTCGCTTCAAAAAACGGGCTCCGCGTCATTGCGGAGCCCGTTTTGTTTTAGCAGTCCACGCGCGCGGCGCGCGGCAAACCAGCCGTTTTCGGCTAAGATCGAATGTCCGGAGCAGGCGGCATCGAGGTCGAACCGGGCTCGCAACACGCGCCGCGACCGCGGGTCTACGCCGCCCCGCTCTCCTGAACACGCCGACATCACTCATCGAAGCGCGAAGCCCTGACGGCTCATCGCGCGTCCGACCACCATGCAAACCAAAACGCACACCCTGATTTCCCCGTCGCTCGGCACGAGCCGCAATATTCTGAGCTTTCATTACGGGCCCGGCGGCGGCGAAAAAATCTACATTCAGTCTTCGCTGCACGCCGACGAACTGCCCGGCATGCTGACCGCGTGGCGCTTGCGCCGCCAGCTCGCCGAATTCGAGACCGCGGGCAAGCTGCGCGGCGAAGTGGTGATCGTGCCGGTGCCGAATCCTATCGGCTTGAATCAGAACATGCACGGCACCTTGCTCGGCCGGTTCGAGCTGAACAGCGGTCACAACTTCAATCGCAATTTCCATGATCTCGGCGCGCTGATTGCATCGCGTATCGAGGGCCGGCTTTCCGGCGATATCAACGAAAACAAGCGCGCCGTACGTGAAGCCATGCGTGCCGCGCTCGACGAACAAACGCCGCAGACCGAACTCGAATCGCAACGCCTTGCGCTGCAAAAATTGTCGTATGACGCCGATGTCGTCCTCGACCTGCATTGCGATCTCGACGCCGCGCTGCATATCTACACGAATCCGGACATCTGGGAAGAAGTCGAACCGCTTGCGCGTTATCTGGATTCGAAGGCGTCGCTGCTTGCGCTGAATTCGGTGGGCAATCCCTTCGATGAAATCCACAGCTTTTGCTGGTCGGATTTGCGCGCGAAGTTCGGCGAGCGGTTTCCGATCCCGAACGGCGGCATCTCGGTGACGGTGGAATTGCGTAGCCAGCACGACGTATCGTATGAATTCGCCGATGCCGACGCGCAGGGCATCATCAATTATTTGATGCATCGCGGGGTGATCGATGCGCTCGCGCCGGTCATGCCGGAGTTGTCGTATCCGGCGACGCCGCTTGCCGGGGCGGAGCCGATTGTCGCGCCTGGGAGTGGCGTGCTCGTGTTTCGCGCGAAAGTGGGTGCTATGGTCGAGGCGGGTGAGGCTGTGGCCGATGTGATCGATCCTCTTTCCGATACTGTTACCACGCTGTACAGCACAGTGTCGGGGATCTTGTATGCGCGACAGATTGCGCGGTTTACTACGGCGGGGATGGAGGTGGCGCGCATTGCCAGCGCGACGGCTTTTCGGACGGGGTCGTTGTTATCGGCGTGAGTTGCTGGGGTTTGGTCGGTGGGGGTTGGTGGGGTTTGTGTTGGGTTGTTGCTGGTTAGGTCTTCGCGGGTTTCTTGTTAGTCGTTCTCTTTAGCACCGTTAGCCACTGGCCGTGGCGGGACTTCATTTCGCGAGGTTTGACGCTGTTGCTTGAGCGGTTGTTTGTAGTTGTCGGGGGTGATGCTGGGTTGCTGCTGCTTGAGTGATCTCGGGTTTCTTGCTATCTGTTTTCTTTAGCACTGTTAGCCACTGTCCGTGGCGGGACTTCATTTCTTTGTCCAACGGCGACAAAGAAACGAAGCAAAGAAAACGCCTCCCAACCGCTAATTCTTAAGTCCGTGGCGGGACTTCATTTCTTTGTCCAACGGCGACAAAGAAACGAAGCAAAGAAAACGCCTCCCAACCGCTAATTCTTAAGTGTCCACAGCGTGCAAGCACTACTGTTTGGCACGCAAGAAGCACCCTCAGCGCATAACCACGTCCCGCTGAAACCCTCCCGCTCCGGCAACAGACACCCACACGCTTCGCCACGAGTGTGGGAATCCACTAACCAGGCGTCCGCGCTGCGCGCGCTGGCGCCCAAACAGAAAAGGCGGCCAAATTGGCGGCGAAGTCTGTAGGTCAAGATGCTTTGGACTGGTTTTTGGGCTCAACCCTTCGTTAAGCGTTGGACGGGTTTCCGTATTAATGGATTCCGACGCAGGTGGCGAAGCGTGTGGGTATGTGTTGACGGAGCAGGAGGGTTTCAACTGTTCCGGCATATGCGCTGAGGTTGCTTCTTGCGTGCCACGCAGTTTTCACTGCACGCTGTGGACACTTAAGAATTAGCGGTGGAGAGGCGTTTTCTTTGCTTCGTTTCTTTTTCGCCGTTGGAAAAAGAAATGAAGTCAAGACCCAAGCAGCAGCAACGCATAAACCGGAGCATCCGGCGCCGGACAGATCGAACCCATCGGAGAATCATCATGAATCGACTTTCAGGAAAAGTGGCTATCGTGACGGGCGCAAGCGCCGGAATCGGCCGCGCTACGGCAAAGCTGTTCGCAGCGGAAGGCGCGAAGCTCGTGCTGGCCGCGCGCCGGGCGACGGAACTCGAAACACTCGTCGCGGAGATCAACGCGGATGGCGGCGAAGCCGTGTATCTCGCCGGCGACGTGCAATCGGAAGACTACGCGAAGGCGGTCGTCGCGCTGGCGATCGATAAATTCGGCCGGCTCGATGTCGCTTTCAACAACGCCGGCACGCTGGGAGAAATGGGACCGTCGGTGTCGGTATCGAAGGAAGGGTTCGAAAGCGCGCTCGGCACGAACCTGACCAGCGCGTTCATCGGCGCAAAACATCAGGTTCCCGCCATGCTCCTGAACGGCGGCGGTTCGATCATCTTCACATCGACGTTCGTGGGCTATTCGTTCGCGTTTCCCGGCACGGCGGCGTATGCGGCGAGCAAGGCCGGGTTGATCGGCCTCACGCAAGCGCTGGCGGCCGAATACGGTGCCGAAGGCGTTCGCGTGAACGCGGTACTGCCGGGCGCCGTCGATACCCCCATGTATCGCGACATGAACAATACCGCCGAGTCGCAAGCGTTCATCACGAACCTGCACGCATTGAAGCGCGTCGCGACGCCGGAAGAACTCGCGCGCTCGGTGCTGTATCTCGCGTCCGATGATTCGTCGTTCGTGACCGGCACGGCGTCTCTGGTCGACGGCGGCATCTCGATCACGCGCACGTAAAAGCCGCGTTGTTCAGGCCGGGCGGATCGCGTTGCCGTACGTCTCGACGATCCGCCGATCCTGCTCATCCGGCGAAAACTGCTCCCATTCGATGCCGTTTATATCGCGCGTCTTCGCGAAACCCGCCGCTGAATCGTCTTCGAAACCAATGTGCCGAAGCAATCCCACTTTCGCGGGATCGCTGGTTTCGTTGATCGAGAAGTTGAGCAGATCGGTGCGCCACATTGCGTAGGCGCCAGGTACAACCGCGGTGGGCGCTTGCCCGAGGCGTTGCGAATAATCGGCAATCGAAGCATCGAGGCTGCCGACGGCGAGCGCAATATGGAAACGTTTCATGAGGCGGTCCCGTGTGGTGATGGTGACGCCACTCTAGCGCCCGAATTGCAGCGCAAACAGTTGCGCGTTTATCCCGGTATTGCCCCTACCCGCCGCAGAAGGAACGCCTCTTGCGCGCGTCGTGTTGTCACCCACCATGGAGACCGACATGACCGATAAACCCACCGATACCAATTACGCAGGCCGATCGCAGGAAGAACGCCGGGCGCAGCGCAAAGGCGAAGAGCAGGTCGCCCAAGAGCAACCGGGCGGTCCGATGGCCGAAAAAGGCACGGAACCCGACACGAACAACAGTTCGGGCAAGTTGTCCGATGAAGGGAAAAAGGCCTGGCAAACGGGTTCTGGCATAGACGGAGGCGGTAAAACCTGAAGAACCCGACATCGAACCGGGGTCTTACGCGGAAGAAAACGTGGAACAATGAGGGCTTCATGACTTTGCTACATGCATCTGGAGCCTTCAATGAGCGCCACGCGCAACACCCCCGACGCGTCCCCGGACATCCGCGATCACGCCGATCGTCCGAGCCGCGAAGAAGCCGAAGCCGCCGTCCGCGTGCTGATCAGATGGGCCGGTGACAATCCCGCCCGCGAAGGTTTGATCGATACCCCCGCGCGCGTGATCCGGTCTTACGAAGAGTTTTTCGCGGGCTATGCGCAGAATCCCCGCGAAATCCTGACGCGCACGTTCTCCGAGGTGCAGGGCTACGACGAAATGATCGTGCTCAAGGACATTCGCTTCGAAAGTTATTGCGAACATCACATGGTGCCGATCATCGGGCGCGCGCACGTGGCGTATCTGCCGCGCGAGCGCGTGGTAGGTATTTCGAAGCTGGCGCGGCTCGTGGATGCATTTGCGAAGCGCCTGCAGATCCAGGAAAAGATGACGGCGCAGATCGCCGATACGCTCGAAGAAGTTCTTCAGCCGCTAGGCGTGGGCGTGATCCTGGAAGCATCGCATCAATGCATGTCCACGCGCGGCGTCCATAAGGCCGGCGCGTCGATGGTGACATCGCGCATGTTGGGCACTTTCCGCGATGACCCGTCCACGCGCCGCGAATTCCTCGCCATCGTCGGACATCCGAGCGGCTTCAACGTATCGAATAGCTGAAGCCGAGGCGGCTGCTTTAGCCGCCGCCCTCGGGCGCAACGCCCTCGCCCACTTCGCGGATCTTGCCCTGCGAGACGCTGCTGCCGGGCGGCACGCTATGAGTCAGCCAGACGTTGCCGCCGATCACCGATCCCTCCCCAATGGTCACGCGCCCAAGAATCGTCGCGCCGGCGTAGATGACCACGTGATCTTCCACGACCGGATGCCGCGCGTTGCCCTTGACGAGCACGCCGTCGTTGCCAGCCGGGAAGCTCTTCGCGCCGAGCGTCACCGCCTGATACACGCGCACGTGTTCGCCAATCACGGCAGTCTCGCCAATCACGACACCCGTCCCGTGATCGATAAAAAAGCTCGGCCCAATGGTCGCGCCCGGATGAATATCGATACCTGTCGCCGAATGCGCAATCTCGTTGATAAAGCGCGCCAGCAGCGGCACGCCGAGTTTGTGCAATGCGTGCGCCAGCCGATGATGCGTCATGGCCCAGATGCCGGGATAGCACAGCAGGATTTCCGTGATGTGCTGCGCGGCCGGATCGCCGGTGAATGCGGCCTGGATATCGCTGACCAGAAGCGCGCGAATGCCGGGCAACTGCGTGCCGAATTCGCGGGCGAGCTCGAACGCGTGCGTGCCGAGTTCGGCATCGCTGAGATCATGGTTTTCGGGCAGAAAACGCAACGCGCGCCGGATCTGTTCGGCGAGAAGGCGCAGCGTGCTTTCGAGCGTGTGTCCGACGTAATAGTCGACGCTTTCCGCCGTCAGATCGGCGGCGCCGTAGTGCGTGGGAAAGAGCGCGGAACGCAGACCATTGACGATCTTGACAATCGCTTCACGCGAAGGCAATTCGCGAATGCCAAGCGGATGGCGCGTGCGATGCAATTGCTCGCGAGACGCGCGCAGGTCGGCCACGATCTGGTCGAGGCCCCATTCATGGGTCGAAGCCAAAGCTTCAGAGGAAACGTTTTTGGGCATGTATCGGGGCTTGAGCGGTGTACGCCATTAAGGCATGTTCTAACGATGCCCCGAGATTAACCGTTTTTTCGCCAATATGCCGGACCTGGCGCCTGGCCGATTCCGCCACATCTGACTGATATGCGCCTACGGATTAGGACTTGGGATCCACCTTGACATGACTGGCATCGATCCATCGGACGGCCCAGTCGCGTGCGTGCGCGATGGCTTCATCGGCGTTGCCGAAACGCAGGTCGGCAGGGAAAAAACGGTTCGCGACCAGTTCGCCGTCGCTGGATCGGGAGATCACGACGTACGGCTGAAAACATCCATCGCCCTGACGAGCGGGCGCACAATTCAGTAAATATCCACGATGTGAAAACGCATCGTCATATTGCATGGTCACCCCCATTTTTTAAGTGCCTCGCTGGATTCGCGATGGTCATCTCCTGCTCGCGCATGCTCATATGCCAGTACGCTCCGGGCCGCCGAGTGACGTGAAATGGCGTGCATTGGCCCGGCGAACAACAAATCATACTCTTGCGAAATGTCATGTTCGACTGAAAAAAATCGATTGCGCTTAGAACATTTACTGATGATTTATCCCGTTGTTTATTCCATCCGCCTACCGTAAGGCTTGCACGCGCGCCGGAATACTTCTTGCGTCCTATACTTGGGTTAATCAAGTCAAGGCGGAGTGAACCATGAATAACTCGCAGAACAACGAGTCGCAGGACAAGCAGACCCAACGCGCCGCCGACAGCCCGCTAAAGAAGCCGGAAACGGAAACCGCGCATGCCAACACCGGCGATGTGGCCGCTGCCGCGAAGACCAATCAGGCAGGGCCGCGGCAGGAACAGGAAACAAACAGTGCACCCAAGGACGAAGGCGGTCCGATCAGTGAACTCAACGTTACGCATCACGCAATCGATGTGCTCAACGACGACACGCTGGACGATACCGTCGACGCCGATGGCAAGAATCTCGATGCCTCGCATGACGAGTTTCTGATCGAGGAGAATCCGAATGCGTTCGTTGGCGTCAATGCATCGCTCGTGAATTCCCACTTTGAACAAGGCGATGGTTTGGGCGGATTCGACAGCCGTCCCGCGCGTAATGGTCTCGCGCTCAAACTCGAACATGGCTTTAGCGTTATCGATAAAGGCATGATCGCGCCCGACGCAGAAGAGGTGGAACGGCAGTACGATTTCATCGATCGCGATGCGCGCGGCGACACGTTACGTGGACGCAAGCATTACGCTGTCAATCACGTTCGGCCTTCGAGGCTGATCGAAATCCAGCGGCGCGATAAATCCTGATCGCGTTATAAATCGCTGGGACGCAAGAAAAAACCGCGCTGGTTTCAGCGCGGTTTTTGTTTATTTGGCCTTCGACTTGTTCTTGTCGTCGTCCGATTCAATGCGTGTCACGCCGCCCGTGGATGGCGGATCGCTTGCCGGGAACGTGTCTTCGACGGCTTTATCGACGTCGTCTTCCCCGCGTTCCGAATGCGGGTTCTGTTCCTTCGGCTCATGGGATTGCGCGTTGCTCATGAATTCTCCTGTTCCATATGCTCGGTTCGATCCGGTTCGCTGGGTCACCGTGTAAAGCCTGCCATTACAAGGGAAGACCTTGTAATGGAACGATGCCGCCGCTGTGGTTTTCCAATGGGTAAGCGTTAGCCGCAACACGTGTTTCTTCAGGCGAATCCGCTTCCAGCGGGCTTAACGCTTTGAAAGCAAGCGATGTTCCCAAGTTTTTAGGCAGCTGGCATGGCTCGTGCATCAAGGGTCCGCGGGTCAGAAAAAAGCATCGAAAATTCAAGAAAAGTACGCCACGGGACCAACCATGATTACGACCAATACTTATTCGACCGAAGCTGTGCCGGAGACCACGACACGCTCCTTCGATCTACGCGCGCCCTGGACGCAAAAGGCGTTTTCGATTGCCATTGCGTGTCTGGGCGTGGCCTACGTACTCTCGTGGGCCGAGCTGGGACTCACGCTGATGGTCGGTCCGAACGAACCGCTCGCGCCGCTGATTGCATCGCGGATACTGGTTGGCGGCTTGTACGCTTGCGTGGCAATGCGCTTCCAGTGGGCGCGATGGACTGCCGTCATGATCGGCATGGCTTCAGTTGGGCTGGTCGGACCCATGCTCGCCACCGAGTGGAGAATGTTCCCGACAGCCGCCGTCGTTACCGGCGCGTTGCTGGTGGCCAAACTGGTGGCATCGGTCTTCTTGTTGTCTCCGGACGCAACGCGCGCGCGGGACTGAAAGCGCGGCATCTTGTTCAAGCCGTCGTGAGAAAGCACAATGGGAGCCCATTTCTTTCTTCGATGAGCCTCTCATGAAAATTGCCCTCATCGGTGCAACCGGCACGGTAGGCCGCGCCGTTCTCGCCGAATTCGCTCCGCGTCACGAAGTGTTCGAGATCGGCGCTACGCGCGGTGCGCATCGTGTGGACCTGACGAATGTCGATAGCGTCCATGCGCTTTTCAAGTCGATCGGACAGGTCGATGCCATCGTCGCGACGGCCGGCCATGTGCATTTCGGCGAGCTTTCCCAGATGACCTCGGAGCAATTCCGCATCGGTCTCGACGACAAACTCATGGGCCAGGTCAATCTCGTGCTTCACGCACAGCGCTATCTGAACGATGGCGGCTCGTTCACGTTGACGAGCGGTATCGTGGGCGATGAACCCATCAAATATGGCGCGAGCGCGGCGGCCGTCAACGGCGCGATCGAAGGTTTTGTACGCGGCGCCGCGATCGAACTGCCGCGCGGCCTGCGTATCAATGTAGTCAATGCAACCATGCTGGAAGAAGCGCGCGAGGCATTCGGCCCGTACTTCCGCGGCTTCGAAGCCGCGTCCGGCGCGCGGGTTGCATTGGCGTATAGCCGCAGCGTGGAAGGGCTCGAAACCGGCCGCATTTACAAGGTGCGTTGATTGCAACCGTGAGGTGTCAGCCGCCCTTCACGCCTTGCGTATTGACGTATAGCGAATACAGGCCGTGGCTCGCGGCCATGAACAGGCGATTGCGATGACGCCCGCCAAAACAGACGTTGGCGCAGCGCTCGGGCAACGCAATGTGTCCGATCGCTTCGCCTTTTGGCGTAAAAATACGCACGCCGTCAAGTTCGTCACTGCCCATGCCCCATCCGCACCAAAGATTGCCGTGGATATCGACGCGAAACCCATCGGGCGTACCGTCGCGAGCGTCGATCACCACACGTGAATCCTTGAACGAGCGACCATCGGGCGCCATTTCGTATGCAAGGATCTCGCGCGGCGACGCACGTGAATCGACCACATAAAGCACGGACTCATCGGGTGAAAACGCGAGTCCGTTCGGACCGGCGAGATCGGCAATCATCAACGTGATCTCGCCACTTTTTCCATCCACGCGATACACGCCCTGCGTCAACTCCGGCGGCTTTTGTTCGCCTTCATAGAATCCGTCGATGCCAAAAGTCGGATCGCTGAACCAGATGGAACCATCGGATTTCACGATCAGGTCGTTGGGAGAATTCAGCGGCTTGCCTTCGTATTGATCGGCGATGACCGTGATCGATCCATCGTATTCAGTGCGCGTCACGCGGCGCGTCAGGTGCTCGCATGTAACCAGCCGGCCTTCGCGATCCCGCGTGTTGCCATTCGCGTTGTTCGAGGGCTTGCGGAAGGTGCTGACAAGACCCGTTTCCTCGTCCCATCGAAGCATGCGGTTGTTCGGAATGTCGCTCCATAAAAGCGAACGTGTGTCGCCGAACCAGACCGGGCCTTCCGACCATCGAGCGCCCTGATACAGGCATTCCACCGATGCCGCCGCCACGCGCAGCTTGTTGAATCGTTCGTCGAGTACGCGCACAGCGGGATCGGGATAACGGCGCTCCATCAAAATAAAATCTCCTTGTTCAGTTGGGTCCAAGTTCGCCATCGCGCAGACGCCACAGGCTCAGCGGATTGTCGTCCTGAAGTGCAAGCGGCAGCAAGGTGGCCGGCAAATCCTGATAACACACTGGCCGCAGGAAACGCTCGATTGCCATTGCGCCGACGGACGTTGCGCGGCTATCCGATGTCGCCGGATACGGGCCGCCATGCACCATGGCATACGATACCTCGACTCCTGTAGGAAAGCCGTTTGCAAGAATACGGCCGGCCTTGCGCTCGAGGATCGGCATCAGGCGGCGCGCGAACGGAACGTCGTCGTTTTCGAGCTGCAGCGTGGCGGTCAACTGCCCTTCTATACGCCGCGTCAGGTCCAGCATTTCGTCTTCATCGCGGCAAATCACGATCAGCGCGGTCGGCCCGAAAATCTCGTCTTCCAGATGCGGCGTGTCGGCAAAACGCTCGGCGCTCACTGTGAAAAGCGCGGGCAAAGCGGCAAAGGGCGCATCGGTTTCGGCGCCGGTCGCAATGCGCTCGACGCCGGATTGATCGCGTTGTGCAATGCCCTCCTGGTACGCCGAGGCGATCCCCGCCGTGAGCATGGTCTGCGCGCCCTTCTTCTCCAGCGCGCTCACCGCATAATCGATAAACCCCTGCAAATGCGGCCCTTCGAGCGCAAGCACGAGCCCGGGGTTCGTGCAAAACTGGCCGACGCCCAGCGTGACCGAATCCACGAATCCGTTCGCAAGCGACTCCGCGCGTGCGGCCAGCGCGCCGGGCAACACGAAGAACGGATTGATGCTGCTCATTTCCGCGAAGACGGGAATCGGTTCACGCCGTTTCGATGCAATCTCGATCAACGCAAGACCGCCGCGCCGCGAGCCGGTGAACCCGACTGACTTGATGGCCGGATGCGCGACCAGCGCTTCGCCAATCTCGTTGCCTGCGCCCACCACGAGCGAGAACACGCCCTCGGGCAAACCCATGTCCGATACCGCTTTCTGGATCGCGCGCCCGACCATCTCGGACGTGCCGAGATGCGCGGGATGCGACTTGACGACAACCGGACATCCGGCGGCAAGCGCGGCAGCGGTATCGCCTCCGGCCACCGAAAACGCCAGCGGGAAATTGCTCGCGCCGAACACCGCCACCGGGCCAACGGGGATTTTCTGCAGACGCAGATCGGGGCGCGGCAACGGTTTGCGATCGGGCTGCGGCGAGTCGAGCGTCGCGCTCAGCCAGCGCCCTTCGCGCACGAGCGACGCAAACAGCTTCAACTGCCCGACCGTTCGGCCGCGCTCGCCTTCGAGCCGCGCTTTTGGCAACGAGGATTCGGCGTGCGCGCGGTCGATGAGCGCATCGCCGAGTTGCACGATGTTGTCCGCAATCGCTTCAAGAAACTGCGCGCGCGTTTCGAGCGGCGCGAGCCGGTACGTGTCAAAAGCGTGTTCGGCCAGTTCGGCGGCGCGCGCGACTTCCTTTGCTCCGCCGCCGCCGAACGCGGGTTTCAAGTCCACGTTATGCGCGGCATCGAAGGCGTGCAACGTTGCGTCTGTTCCGCGCACCGCCGTTTTACCGATCAGCATTTCGCCCGTGATCTGCATGTGAATTTCTCCTTGAAGGTTTTGAACGCGTCGTCAGCCTTGAGCCGATGAGTGGCCGGAATGTTGGTAAGGCTTGAGCCATCCCAAGCCGTCGGAAGTTCCCGCGCGCGGCCGGTATTCGCATCCGATCCAGCCGCCGTAGCCGAGTGAATCGATGAGATCGAACAGGTACGGATAGTTCACTTCGCCCGTATCCGGCTCGTTGCGGTAAGGCACGCCCGCGACCTGTATATGGCCGATGCCCGCATTGGCGCGCATCATGTCGCGTCGCAATTTAACGGCGAGATCGCCTTCCGTGATCTGGCAGTGATAACAATCGAACTGGACCTGAAGATTCGGCGCGCCGATCTCGGTACAGATCGCTTGGGCCTCGTCCTGCCGGTTGAGGAAAAAGCCGGGCATGTCGCGCGTGTTGATCGGTTCGATCACGATCGTCACGTGCGCGGTCGCCGCCATGCTCGCCGCCAGCGCGAGATTCTTCAAATACACCTCGCGATGCTGCTCGCGCGATTGCCCCGGCGCGATAAGACCGGCCATCACATGCAATTTGTCATTGCCGAGAATGCGCGCGTAGTCGAGCGCCATGTCCATGCTGCGCCTGAACTCGTCCTCGCGTCCCGGCAGCGACGCAAGTCCGCGTTCTCCGGCGCTCCAGTCGCCCGGCGGCGCGTTGAATAGCGCTTGCTTAAGCGCGTTATCGTCGAGTTGGGTCCGGATATCGGACGGCGGGAATTCGTACGGGAAGAGGAATTCCACGGCCTTGAACCCATCGCGCGCCGCCGCCGAAAACCGGTCGATAAACGCGTGCTCGTTGTACATCATCGTGAGATTGGCGGCGAAACGCGGCATGACGATTCTCCTGCTGAGAGACGGCGGTTGCCAGACGGTTGCAATGAAGCGCGCAACTCTCGCGCCCGCTCTCACAGATCAAATTCCCCGCCGCCACGCCCGCCAGCTTGGCTTCAAGTGGATGAAGCCTGGATCAGCGCAAATGCATCCTGTATCTCCGATACCGCGTTCGGCCGGACCAGCCGCGCAACCTCGCGCCCGTTGTCGAGAAAAATCAGGGTCGGCCAAAGTTTGACCCGAAACGAGCGGCCAAGCGGCCGGCCGCTGCCGTCCTCGATCTTCAGATGCCGCACATTCGCGTGGTCGCTGAACGCCTGCGCGATCAGCGGCTGAGCCGCTTTGCAGTAGCCGCACCAGTTCGTGCCGAACTCGATAACCGACGGGCCTTGCAGCGCATCGACATCCGCGCGTGCGGGCGCGTCCGGTGTGTATTCGGTTGCCATCGCCATGAGAGATGCTCCATTTAACGGATTACGGACATTCTATTAAGCAACGAGTCTGCCCGCTTGGAACATACGAACGATTGCATAACGACCCCGGCAGGCTTCTTGCTGCAACGCTGCACCTTTCCCTCGCGCCCCGTACATGCCCGCCAATTCCGCGCGCCTTTCGTTCTCCAGCCAGCTTGCGGTTTTCTGGGCGCTCGTGGCCGTCATGTGCGCGCTGCTTTGTGCGCTGGTGCTGTTCATGGCGCAGGAAAACGCGGGACGGCGCATCGATGCCGCCCGCGAGCGCAGCGTGGCCGGCTGCGAGTCGGTGGCGTCGCGCTACGATCTTTCCATCGATAACAACCGCGACACCGATCCCCACACGGACCTGATGCACGCCATTCTCGACGTGGTGCTGGCGCAAATGCACGGCGTGGAAGGCGGTTTCTGGCGCAATGCGGGAACCGAGCGCGGCGTATTCGATGCTTACGCGTTTCCCACCTACGAGGGTAGCGGCATCAAGCGCGATGTTCCCGACGCCGAGACGCCGCTCATCTTGCGGACCTTGCGCGCGGCGGCCGCGAAACAAACGACGCTGACCGATGTGGTCAGCGGCCAGCAGGACGCGGTAATCGTGGCGGCGTGTCCGGTGCCGCATCGTCCGGCGCTGCTAGCCTGGACGCTGACGCGCTCGCAGCCGTCGTTAGGCGCTTCGGGCCGGAGCTTGCTCGCCGCGCTCGCGGTGCTGCTTGCGGGAATCGTCGGGATTGCAATTGCTTTGGGTGTGCGGTTGCGGCGCTGGCGCGCACAGCTTGCTTGCGTGGAACGCAGCGTCGCGCAACATGCAAGCGCGCAGCCGGACGGTTCCACGCTCATTGCCGAGCCGATTGGCAAGACCGGCGAGCCGGAGCTGGACCGCATCGTGGACGCGTTCAACACGCACGCGGCGCGCACCGCGGCGCTCCGGTCGCAGACGGCCGACCTGAATGCCCGCCTCGCGCAAGCCGAGCGTTTTTCAGCGCTTGGCAAGCTCGCCGCGCAGATTGCACACGAGATCCGCAATCCTATCGGCGCAATGCGGCTCAAGGCGGAAAATGCCCTCGCCGGCGATGAAAACCGCAAGCAGCGCGCGCTTGCCACGATCCTCGAGCAGATTCATCGTGTGGAGGAGCAGCTTTCCGGCTTGCTGGCCCTGACGCAGCCGGTGCGGATCGACGCGCAGCCCGTGCCCATACGCGCGTGGCTTACCGAACGCATCGCGCTGCACGGCGAAGCGGCGGCGAACGCACGCGTCACATTGACAGTCGGCGAAGCGTCGTCCGATCAGGCTTTCTTCGATCCCGCACAGTTGTCGCGCGCGCTCGATAACCTCGTGCTGAACGCCTTGCGTCATACGCCAGAAGGCGGCAGCGTGACCGTCCAGGCGACAAAGGTTGGCGACACGCTGCGCGTGGACGTTGCCGACGATGGTCCCGGCGTTCCGCAAGCCGATCGCGAATGCATCTTCGAACCTTTCGTGACGGGTCACGCCGCCGGATCAGGACTGGGCCTGGCCGTGGTGCGCGAGATTGCAGCCGCGCACGGCGGCCGGGCGTTTTACGAAGCGCGCCAAACGGGCGCGTGTTTTGTCATCGAGATTCCATGGCGCACATCCTGATAGTCGACGACGACAGCGCTTTCCGCGAGAGCCTCGCCGAGACGCTGAGCGACATGAGCCACGACACGTTCGAAGCCGCAAGCCCGGGCGAAGCGCTGGCGCTGCTTGAAAGCGTCGAACCGATCGACTGCGTTTTCCTCGACTTGCGAATGCGGGACGGCGTGGCGCAGGAATCGAACTCGAACGCCGGCGGCGGTCTGCACGTGCTCGAACAGTTGCGCAACATGCCCTCGCGCGCGGACTTGCCGGTCGTCGTGCTCACCGCGTTCGCCACCAGCGACAACACCGTGCGCGCCATGCGCCTCGGTGCGTTCGACCATCTCGCGAAGCCCATCGGACGGGATCAGATCGCCGCGTTGCTGAAGAAGATCGAGCTGTCGCAGCCGGGCTTCGGCGCTGCGGCCTCGGTGCAAGCTGATCCTTCAGAGCTATCCGATGAAGCCCGCGACGCCGACAGCACACCGCGCCTGCTCGGTTTCAGCGACGCCTTGCGCGACGTCCAGAAGAGCATCGGCCGCGCCGCCGCAACCGGCGCCACCGTGCTGATCGATGGCGAAACCGGCACCGGCAAGGAAGTCGCCGCGCGCGTGCTGCACGATGCATCCGACCGGCGGCAAGCGCCGTTCGTCGCGGTGAATTGCGCGGCGATTCCCGCCGATCTGCTCGAAAGCGAACTCTTCGGACACGCGAAAGGCGCGTTCACGGGCGCGGTATCGGAGCGGATCGGGCGCTTCGCCCAGGCAGACGGCGGCACGCTTTTCCTCGATGAAATCGGCGACCTGCCGTGGCCGCTTCAGGCGAAGCTTTTGCGCGTGATCCAGGAGCGCACGGTAACGCCGGTCGGCAGCAACAAGCATGTCGATATCGACGTAAGGATCGTCGCCGCCACGCATCGCGATTTGCAGGCGGAGGTCGCGGCGCAGCGCTTCCGGGAGGACTTGTTTTATCGGCTGAATGTGATTCCGATTCACTTGCCGCCGCTGCGTGATCGCCCCGCCGATATCGCGCCGCTCGCCGCGCATTTTCTCGCGCTGGCGGCAACCGGTTCAACGCGCCCGAAAACACTCGGCGACGGCGCCAAAAGCAGGCTGCTGCAACATGCGTGGCCCGGCAATGTCCGCGAACTGAAGAATGCGATGGAGCGTGTGTTCGCGCTCGCGCGCGGGCCGGTGGTCGTCGCAGACGATCTCGCATTTCTCTCGCAAGCGCCCTCTTCCGGCGATACCGCCACAGGTCTGCCCGCCGCGTGGTTCGACATGCCGCTCGCCGATGCAGTGGAACAGCTGGAACGGCTCGCGATTTCTCATGCGCTTTCGGCCACCGCGGGTAACCGCGCAGAAGCTGCACGACGGCTCGGCATCAGCCGGCAGTCGCTTTATACGAAGCTGGCGGCTTACGGGTTGGGATGACGATTTCTGTCCAGATCCCTGACATCGGCTGTCTGAAAAATGGACACATGCATTTGGGCGATTATCCGAAATCCCTTTACCGACAAGGCTTTCGCGCATGGCATAGGGCTTGCAAAGTAAGGTTGTCACCACTTGCAATGCTGCTGGAGCCAAACATGAAAGCACTCGCTATCGCACTTAAATCAGCCGGTTTGATCGCTATTGTCACGGGCGCGATCACATGTGCCGCGCAGAATGCGCCGACGCCTCCGGACGTCGCGCCACCGCCGGTCGCAGGCAACGCGCCGCCGCCCGTAATTCCCCGCGCCGCGCAGCCGTCGACCATTGCCAGCGTGACCACGGGCGTGATCAAGCGATACCTCATCAATCCGGAAGGCGATATAGACGGCCTGCTTCTTGGCGATAATTCTCTCGTCCGCTTTCCGCCGCACGTGGGCGCGAGCGTCGCGGCAATCGCGGCGCCCGGAGACAGCATTCGCGTGAACGGCGCGTCCGAAGCTAATGGCGTGCTGCACGCGCAACAAGTCACCAACACGCGCAGCGGGCAAACGGCGATGGATCAGCCGCCGGCTGCCGATCGCGAAAGGCCGCTGCCGCCTTCGCTTCGCGGCGTCGGTCTCGTGAAACTCGACGCCACCGGCCGCGTATTGAAGGTGACAACCGCGCCGCGCGGTGAACCGGACGGCGTGCTGCTCGCCGATGGCACCGTCATCAAGCTCACGCCGCCCGGCGCGCGGCAATTTCCCTCGCTGCTGCAACCGGGCGCGCTGGTCGCCGCGCACGGCTATGGCACGCGCAACCGTTTTGGGCAATCGCTGCAGGCCACGTCTTTCGGCACGCCCGGCAATCTGACGCCGCTATACGGCCGCGTCGACTGAATTTCCCCGACTTTCGACAAGGAGCACTCATGCATTGGATCGATCCCGCCAGCCTGCCGGAAACACGCGGCAAGGTCATGCAATTCTTGCTGAACCCGCACGGCGAGCTCGACGGTCTCATATTGAATACCGCCGATGGCAAGCTGCAAGTTCACTTCCCGCCGCACATGACGCGGCAGGTCGCAAAGCACATCGCGCTGGGTAACACCATCCGCGTGCGTGGCGTCAAACCGCGCGGCGCGAACGTTATCGCGGCGGTATTGCTGACGAGCGCGCAAGGCGTGGAGCTTATCGATGAAGGTCCGCAACATCACGCGCCGAAGCCCGAGAAACCCGAGGGCAAGCCGATGGACGTCCAAGGCGAAGTGACCTTGTCGTTATACGGGCCGAAAGGTGAGTTGCGAGGTGCTCTGCTCGACGACGGCACGTCGCTGCGCATGCCGCCGCACGCCGCCGCCGAGCTTGCGGACTATCTCAGCCCAGGCGCGTTCGTCCAGGCGTGGGGCCACGGCGTGAAGAACAAATATGGCCGCACCATCGACGTCCATGACATCGCCAATCTCGTCGATACCGCTTGATGCATCGACCGGAAGCGGGCTGATCGTCTAGCCATCCGCCGATTCCGCGCGCGGGCTATCTCACCAAAACTCACGCGGATTCGGCGGCCCGAACTCGCCTTAAAACTGGCCGAACCCGGTCAGCCCGATCACACTCCCCAACGCCAGCAACCACAGCGGATGCACCTTTGTCTTGAACGAGAGCACCGCGACCACGGCGGTAATGCCGCCAAGCACCCATTGCGTGTCGGACGCCTCCGCGATCAGCGCGGCGCTGGCAGCAAGCAAGCCCGCGGTCATCGGAACGAGGCCGAGTTGAACGTAGCGTCGCCACGGATGCTGCTTGAAGCGTTCCCACGCGTGCATGGCCGCGATGGTCACGACCGACGACGGCCCGAACTTCGCAATCGATGTCACGATCACGCCCGGCCATCCCGCAACATGCCAGCCGACCAGCGTCACGATCATCATGTTCGGTCCGGGCGCCGCCTGGGCGAGCGCGAACATCGCGGAAAAATCCGCCTTCGACATCCATTGATGCACCTCGACCACTTGCCGCTGCATCTCGGGCAGGATGGAATTGCCGCCGCCGAATGCAAGCAACGAAAGCTGGCTGAAAATCGCGGCGAGAGAAGCGAGATCGTGGTTCATCGGCTGACCTCGCGATTCGTTTTCGACGCGATGAAAATAGACACGGGCGTAAGAACGAGCATCACCGGCAACAACGGGAAGCGAAGCAACGCGATCGCCACGAAAGCCAGCGTGGCGACGATTGCCATCGGCCATTTCTTGCGCAACGGCCACGCGACTTTTACGGCCATCGATACCAGCAGCCCGGCCGCAGCCGCCGCAAGGCCCGCGAACAGATGGCGAATGTGCACGTCGTTGTGCGTGCGCTGATAGACAACGCCGAGCGCAATCACGATCAGCGAAGGTCCCACGAGCAGCCCGAGAAGACCGGCGAGCGCGCCCGGAATGCCGCGAAACTTCATGCCGATCGCCACCGACAAATTGATGACATTGCCGCCGGGAAGAAACTGGCAAAGGCCGAGCAGATCGGTGAATTCGTCGGGGTTGAGCCACTTGCGGCGCTCGACAACTTCGCGGCGCGCCAGCGGCAACGCGCCGCCGAACGCCGTCAGCCCGAGCGTCAGGAAGCCGATGAAAATTTCCGCCACGGTCGGCGGCGTGGATGGCGGTTCGTGGGCGTTTGCGTGCATTGATCGCGATGAGTGCTTTGGAAAGCGAAAGAGGGTAACGCTTTATCCATCCGGTTTCAAAGCAGCTTCGCACTCATCGCGCCACGTGCGGCGGCTTTACGACGCTTTTGCATCGCTCCGATCCCGACGCGATTCGTAAGCTTTCAGATGCGTGTAGGCGATCGAGAATATTGGCGTAAGTTGCTCTTGCTCCGCCAGCTTGCCGCGCGCAATCAGATCGCCCACCACGTGATCCGCCTCGATGCGCGCGCCGTTTTCCAGGTCGCGCAACATTGAAGCCGTGATGCCGGAACCCGCTTCAGTCAGCATGGAATGCGTGCGCGTCACGGCGGCTTCGCCCGGAGGAAAACCGTTTGCCGCGGCGATGGCGCGGGCTTCATCGAAGAGATCGAGCAGCAGTTTCTGGCCGCCCGGCGCCGCGATGATGTCGCCCACCGGCGCGCGCATCAGGCACGTTCCAGCCGCGAGCGTGGCCAGGAAAGTCCATTTTTCCCACATGGACTGGAGGATGTTCGGGCTCGCGATGGCATCGAATTGTGCGCCCGTCAATTCGGCCGCGATGGCCTCGATGCGCGCCGACGATCCACCCGCGCGCTCGCCAAAAGTCAGCGAGTGGAGCTTGTTCAAGTGCACGATGGTGCCGTCGGCGTCGAGCGTCACAGCCGCGACGCATTGGCCGCCCAGCACGCGGTCGGGACCGAACTGCGTCTCGAGCACGTCCAGGTGATGCATGCCGTTGAGCAGCGGCAAGATGGCGGTGTTCGGACCGACCGAGGTTTTTATCGATTCGATGGCGCCGTCGAGATCGTAAGCCTTGCAGCTGAGCACGATCAGGTCGAACGGCTCGCTCACGTCTTTTGCCAGCACGACGGGCGGATTGGGTATCGATAAATCGCCGTTCGGGCTGCGCAGATTGAGGCCTGTCTTCGCGAGTTGCGCGGCGCGCCGTTCGCGTACGAGGAATGTCACGTCCCGTCCGGCATTCAGCAGCCGTCCGCCAAAATAACCGCCAATTGCGCCTGCGCCCACCACCAGAATCCGCATGTGCTGCTCCTGATTAGTCTGAATTTCTCGCGCACGGTATTTCTTTGATCCGCACGCCGCTTGGCTTATGCCGGTCAAGCCTGCCAGACGCCGTATCCTGCTTCTCGCAAGCCTATGGCCAGCTCCACTTCCATTTCCCGCGCGCCTTCGTAAGGCATCGGGTTATACAACTCGTACAGTTGCGGCAACAGGCGCAGCCCGAAATCACGCACATAACGGTTCGACTGAATGCCGGCCTTGTGTTTGTCGAAACGAACGTCCGGATCGATACCCGTCATGCCCACATAGACGAACGGCTTGCCCAGCACGTAATCCGGATTGGCGCGACGAAAACGCGCTTCGTTCCAGACCGGATCGGCGAGTTCGACAACATAGACGTGATAGTGATGAACCTTCTTTCGAAGCGCCATGCGTTTGCCCTGGTGCGCCTTTTCGCGCGGACCGGTCCTGGAACGGGCCGGGACGCTCATTCTAGACCGGTGGTGAACGGGCCGCTCGACGGGTAAATCCAGAGCGCCTTTTTTGTCCGCTTACCTCGCGAAACGTGCCTGCATAACGCTCCGAACCCAACCGATGCCTGCCAGTTGCGTGTCAAAGTGGTAATCTCGCTCGGTCTGCGCGTTCCGCGCGGCGTTCGGCGGGCGGCAGCGGCGGCACATTGCGCACCGCCGGGTCCCAGTGCCCCGGCGCCATCCGCATGGTGGCACGGTGCCCGGTCCGAACACCGTCGCGGGCACCGCCCCCATTGACACAAACGCATCCGCAGCGTGCGCGGCCACGAACCGCAAGCGCTCCGGTCATTCGGAGAGAAACATGAGCAAACAAGCAATCGGCGTTGTCGGCCTCGCCGTCATGGGACGCAATCTGGCATTGAACATCGAGAGCCGCGGGCACGCGGTATCGGTCTATAACCGCAGTCGCGAGAAAACCGACGAACTGATCGCCGAACATCCTGACAAAAAGCTCGTGCCTTCTTACACGCTGGAAGAATTCGTCGAGTCGCTGGAAAAACCGCGTCGTATCTTGCTGATGGTGAAAGCCGGTCAGGGCACCGATGCAACCATTGATTCGTTGCGCCCGCTGCTTGAAAAAGGCGACATCCTGATTGACGGCGGCAACACTCATTTCACCGACACCATCCGCCGCAACACCGACCTCGCGAAATCGGGCCTGCATTTCATCGGCACGGGTGTATCGGGTGGAGAAGAAGGCGCGCTGAAAGGCCCGTCGATCATGCCGGGCGGCCAGAAGGAAGCCTACGATCTCGTCGCCCCGATCCTCACCGAGATCGCCGCGAAGGCGCCGGACGGTGAGCCTTGCGTGGCCTACATGGGTCCGGACGGCGCGGGTCATTACGTGAAGATGGTGCACAACGGGATTGAATACGGCGACATGCAGCTGATCGCCGAAAGCTACGACGTGTTGAAGCGCGTGGCAGGTTTGTCGAACGAAGAACTCGGCAAGGTTTATGTCGAGTGGAACAAGGGTGAACTGGATAGTTACCTGATCGAGATCACCTCGAAGATCTTCTCGAAGAAGGACGAAGAAACGGGCAAGGATCTGGTCGATGTCATCCTCGATCGCGCCGCGCAAAAAGGCACGGGCAAGTGGACGAGCCAGAATGCGCTCGATCTCGGCGCACCGCTGCCGCTGATCACCGAAGCCGTGTTTGCGCGCGTGCTGTCGTCGCTGAAAGATCAGCGCGTGGAGGCGAGCAAGCAGCTGAAGGGTCCGTCGCCGAAATTCGATGGCGACCGCGATGCATTCGTGGAATCCGTGCGGCGCGCGTTGTTCCTGAGCAAGATCGTTTCGTATGCGCAGGGTTTTGCGCAGTTGCGCGCGGCATCGGAAGAATACAAGTGGGATCTGCAGTACGGCCAGATCGCGAAGATCTTCCGTGCTGGCTGCATCATCCGCGCGGGTTTCCTGCAGAAGATCACGGATGCGTACAAGACGAACGGCGACTTGCACAACTTGCTGCTCGATCCGTATTTCAGCGACATCGCCGCGAAGTATCAGGACGCGCTGCGCGAAGTTGTTGTCGCGGCGGTGAAGGCGGGCGTGCCCGTGCCGGCGTTTTCATCGGCGGTGGCGTATTACGACAGCTATCGCTCGGAGACGCTGCCGGCAAATCTGGTGCAGGCGCAACGTGACTTCTTCGGCGCGCATACGTTCGAGCGCGTGGACAAGGAAGGAAGCTTTCACGCTGACTGGTCGTAAGGGCTCCAGAAGCACCTGATCGATAGTGTTCAAACGCCGGCGCATTCGCGTCGGCGTTTTTTTTACGACCGCACAGAATTGCCAAATTTTGTCGAACTGAAAATTCCATCAGGCGGCGATTTTGGGAAGCCGCTAATGTTTGCTTTCGATAGGAAACATTAGCGGGAGCATCATGGCCATTGCACTTTCAACACTGAACAGGGAATCGGAGCTGAGCTACGCTTATCTCCATGCCATTGCTTCGCACGCCGGCGTCAACTGCAAGATCAGCAACCGGCACGACGACAATGCGGGCATCGACGCCATTCTTACGGGTTGGGAACCGTTCCCGAATGGTGGCGCCCTGACCGAGGTCGACATCAAGGTTCAGTTGAAGGCAACCGTCAAGGTGCCGTTCGACGACGGCGAATCGCTCTCCTACTTTCTTTCCGGCACGCAGCAATACGACGCCTTGCGCCGTGAGACCCACGCATCGCCGAGAATACTTGCCGTGCTGTTTTTGCCTCCGAACGCCGAGGACTGGCTGGAGCACTCCGAAGAGCAACTCGTGCTGCGCAAATGCGCTTACTGGGTCAGCTTGCGCGGCGCCCCGGCCACGAACAACACAGCAGGAGTCACCGTCAAGATTCCGAAGAAACAGACATTCGACGGAGTCGGTCTCATGCACCTCATGGCAAGCATCTCGCGGCGCGAAATCCCTGCTTATCCAAGCCTTACTGATCGGGTATCACATGACGCCTAGCACGCTCTCTCCGTCAGGCCTGCGCGATTTCATTCAGTCGCTCGGATGGCAATTGCTGCCCGATGGCATGGTGAATGGTTTGTACGTGTTCAACCATGCATCAGCGCCGCGCCGCCAGATCGTCATTCCCATGGACCACCTCGCGCCGGATTATGCGGAGGCGTGCGAGCTCGCCATGTCCAAACTCGCGGAGCTGCAAGGCATGAAGCCGGCGGATCTGATTCAGCTTGCCGCGATTTCCCGTGACGACTCCATGTATTACCGGGTGACAGGCGGCGGCGTGTTCAACGAGGGTTTGCCGTTGTCATTCGCAGCGTCGTTGCTTTTGGGCGCCGAACAGATCCTTCTCGCTTCGGCATGCACGGTGCTGCGGCCACAGGCCCATCACCCTCGCCTTCACAGGGGCGAAGCCACGCAGCTTGCAAGTCACGCGCGGTTCGGCCACACAGAGCGTGGCAGCTTCGTGGTGCGCGTGTCGTGCCCGGTCGACGCCATGGAAACACCATCCACACTGGCGCTCACCAACCCCAACGAGTCGTTCGTTCGCATGACCATGCTGAGTGCGCGGCGCGGCGTGCTGGACCTCGTCGATGCTATCGAGACAGACACACTTACGCGCTTTGTCGATTCGCAAAAAGGCGCGCGCTCGCCTGTGGTTTCCTCGAATTTGTGCGAGGCGCTAACGCGTATGCATGACGAAGAGATCCATAACAACATCGACCTGTCGTTTCGTTGGGCAACGACTGTCACGTTGCCGCAAGATATTCCAGTAACCGAAAGCATTCGGATCAAAAGCGATCATTTTGGGCGCATAGAGGAAGTGCGCCGTGAGCTGCGTGATGTCGAGCATGATCGCGACGACGTATTCATTGGCACCGTCGAACATCTGAACGGGCAATTCGACATTGAAGGAAACCGCGCGGGCGAAGTCGTCGTCGGGTTGCTTCAGCATGACAAGGAGACTATCAAGGCACGTGTCGTACTGAATAATGAACAGTATGCAAAGGCAGTTGCGGCGCATCTCGACGATCGCACCTTCGTGCGGATTGCCGGGCGGCTACGTCCCGGCCGCCAACCGCGTGTGCTGGTTGACGTGACAAGCTTCACTTTGATTGGTCCGGGGTGATTATGCGGGTGAGCGCAACAGCAATACGACGTCTGGGCAGGCTACCTGCGAATTCCAAGCACTTCCCGTAAAGACTCACCGTTCGCACCGCTTCCGGCGAAGTCATCGAAGGCACGATCCGCGACGCGAATGATGTGTTCGCGAATAAAGGCCGCGCCTTCGCGCGCGCCATCTTCTGGATGCTTCAGTGCGCATTCCCATTCGAGCACGGCCCAGCCGGGGAAGTCGTACTGGGCCATCTTCGAGAAGATCGCGCCGAAGTCGATCTGCCCGTCGCCAAGAGACCGGAAGCGGCCAGCGCGATCCACCCAGACCGAATAACCGCCGTACACGCCCTGGCGGCCGTTCGGCCTGAACTCGGCGTCCTTCACGTGAAACGCCTTGATACGTTCATGATAGATATCGATGAACTGAAGGTAGTCCAGTTGTTGCAGCAGGAAATGGCTGGGATCAAAAAGTATGTTGGCGCGCGGATGATGATCGACGGCGTCCAGAAACCGGTCAAAGGTCACGCCGTCATGCAGATCCTCGCCCGGATGCAACTCGTAGCACACGTCAACACCGGCTTGATCGAAGGCGTCGAGCAAGGGGCGCCACCGTTGCGCAAGCTCGCCAAATGCTGTTTCGATCAGACCCGGCGGGCGCTGCGGCCACGGATACAAATATGGCCACGCCAGCGCGCCTGAAAACGTCACGTGCGCGTTCAGGCCAAGGCGTCTGGACGCGGCTGCCGCGAATCCGACCTGCTCGATCGCCCACGCTGTGCGCGCTTCCGGATCGCCGCGAACATGCTGTGCGGCGAAGCCATCGAAAAGCGTGTCGTAGGCGGGATGAACCGCCACGAGCTGCCCCTGCAAATGCGTCGATAACTCCGTTATGCACACGCCCGCGTCCTCAACCACGCGGCGCAGATCGTCGCAATAGGCATCGCTTGTCGCGGCTTGTTCGAGATCGATCAAGCGTGGATCGCATGGAACCTGAATGCCTTCGTAGCCCAGCCCCTTCGCCCAGCCTGCCAGATGCGCGAGGTTGTCGAAGGGCAATTCATCGCCGAGAAATTGCGCCAGAAAAATGGCCGGGCCTTTGATGGTTTTCATGATCGTCTATACAGCTCAGAACGGCGAGTTCGGATAATAGAACTGCTTGGCGTTGTCTTTCGTGATCAGCACCGACGGAATGATGGTCGTAGCTGGCAACTTTTCACCCTTCAGGCGTGCTTCGGCCGTGAGCTTGATCGCGTCGTAGATAAACTTCGGCGAGTACGACACGTCGGCCTGAACCCGCTTGTCGCCGTCCATGATCCGCTTGACCGCTTCCTTCGATCCCGCGCCGCCGAATACTTCCTTGATATCCGTGCGCTTCGCCTGGTCGATGGCCTTCAGCACGCCGATCATCATGTCGTCGTCGGCGGCCCAGACTGCATCGATATGCTTGAAACGCGTCAGGTAATCCTGCATCACCTTGAATGCGTCGTCGCGATTCCAGTTGGCGTATTTTGCGTCGAGCACTTTCATGTCGGAATGCTGCTTGATCACCGATTCAAACGCGGTCCAGCGTTCGTTATCGAGCGTGGTCGGAATGCCGCGCAACGCGACAATGTCGCCTTTGCCATCCAGCGTCTTCGCGAGATATTCGGCGGGCAGCTTGCCGAACGCGGTGTTGTCGCCGGCCACGTACGCGTCCTGCGCGCTGGTATCGGTCAGACCGCGATCCACCACTGTCACGTACACGCCCTTCTTCTTGACCTGCGCGACGGGCTGCGTCAAGGAAGCGGATTCAAACGGGAAAATCACCAGCGCGTTGATCTTGTTGACAGTCACGAGATCCTGTAACTGGTTCGCCTGTTCGGGCGCGCCGCCAGCCGTCTTGACGATGATCTTCAGATCCGGATGCGCTTTCTCCAGTTCTTTTTTCGCTTCGTTGGCCCACCACACGATACCGCCCGTGAAGCCGTGCGTGGCCGTTGGAATGGCAACGCCGAGCGTGACTTTATCGGCGGCGATGGCCGAGACGGCGCTTGCTGCCAACGTCAATGCGCCGAGTGCGCGAAGAATGTTTTTCATTGCTGTGTCTCCATTGTCATGTCAGGCGCCTGAGAGGGTTTCAGGGCACGGTTCGAACAGACTTCAACGACGTCCACGCTGTAAAAACGCTACGAAAATAATCACGGCGCCCTGCACTGCCGCGTTGAGATACACGCTGATGATGCTGGTGAGATTCAGGATGTTCGCGATCACGGACAACAGGATTGCGCCGATCACCGTTCCGATCACACGTCCTTCGCCGCCCCTGAGCGCCGTGCCACCAACGACCACGGCCGCAATCGCTTCGAGTTCCCAGAGCAGGCCCGTTGTCGGCGTCGCGGACCCGAGGCGCGGCACGTACAACACGGTCGCTACGCCCACGCAAAGACCGAGCAGCACGTACGTGACGATCTTCACGCTATCCACGCGAATGGCGGCGTAACGCGCAACCTGTTCATTCGATCCGATCGCCTGGACGTGCCGCCCGAACACGGTGCGATTCAGAACGACCACGCCGCCCGCCGCGACGATCAGGAAGACCCATATCGGCACAGGAATGCCGAAGAGACTTGCGTAGTACACGGGACCGTAAAGATCGGACAAGGTGTTGTCGAGCGTGAGCGCGCCGCCGTCCGCGAGCCATGTAAGCACAGCGCGAAAAATCCCCAGCGTTCCGAGCGTCACGATAAACGGTTCTATGCGCCCTTTCGTCACGAGCAGACCATGCGCCAAACCAAAAAGACCGCCTAAAACAAGGGCTAAAACGATACCGATCGCAATGATCATCAGCGGTGCGAAGCTGTGTCCGCCTACGCCGTGAGCGAGCGTGTTCATCGTCCAGATCATGCTGCCGGCGATCAGCGCGGCCATCGATCCGACCGACAAATCGATACCGCCCGAGATGATCACGAACGTCATTCCCACCGCGATGATGCCGATGAACGACGTTCGCGTGAGGACGTTCATGGCGTTGTCGAAGGTGGCGAAATCGGGATTGAGCAGCGTCCCGCCAACGCACAGCGCGATCAACCCGAGCAACGGACCGACGCCATGCAGGCGCCGCGCAAGTCCGCCGAGACGGCTGCGTTTCGATACTTCCACGCCTTCAGTGTGTGCCGGTCGCATGCGCGATCAACCTCTCTTCAGTGAGTTGTTCCGAACCGAGCGTCGCGACGAGATGCCCGCCGCGCATCACCGCCACGCGATGACACAAGCCAATCAGCTCGATCAGTTCGGACGAGATGACGATGACCGCGCGCCCCTCGGCAGCCAGCGCATGGATCAGGAAATAAATATCGCGTTTTGCGCCGACATCGACGCCGCGCGTGGGTTCATCGAGCACGACCACGCGCGGATCGGGATGCAGGAATTTCGCGAGCGCGAGCTTTTGTTGATTGCCGCCCGACAACATGCGTGCACGGCTCGCAAGATTGCCCGTGCGAATGCCGAAATCCTGCACGGCTTTTTGCAGAGCATCGCGTTCCGCATTGCCGTCGAGCAGCGGATGCGCGTAGCGCTCGAGCGTCATCATCGTCAGGTTGTCTTTCAGCGCCATGTCGACGTGCAGGCCGCGGCCTTTGCGGTCTTCGCTCAAATACGTGATGCCGTTTTTCATCGCCGCGCGCGGGTTGCGTGGATTGATCTGGAGACCTTCCAGTTCCATGCGGCCCGCGGTCAAAGCCCGCAAACCGATCAGCCCTTCGAACAATTCCGTGCGTCCCGCGCCGACCAATCCCGCGAAACCAAATACTTCGCCTGCGCGCACGGAGAAGCTGACATTTTCCGCCCAGCCGGGGACGAACGCGTTATCGACTTTGAAAGCAGTGGGCGCGTCCGGGGCTAGCGGCGGCTTGTCGGGAAACATGTCCGATACCTCGCGCCCGACCATCTGATTCGCCATCTGCTGGCGCGATGTTTCAGCCGTCGGACTGCGCGTGACAAAGCGGCCATCGCGCATCACGATCACTTCGTCCGTCACGCGCTCCACTTCGTCGAGCTTGTGCGAGATATAGACGATCGTTACGCCGTCCTCCTTCAGCCGCGCCATCAATGCAAAAAGGCGCTGTGTTTCCGAAGGCGTGAGCGTTGCGGTCGGTTCGTCCATGATCAGAAGGCGTGCATCGCGCAGCATGGCTTTTGCAATTTCGACGAGCTGCTTTTCCGCGACGATCAGGTCCCGCACGCGCGTGTCCGGATGCTGATGCAGGCCGACATCGGCGAGACGCGCGCGGGCGGCTTCGCGCATGGTGGGTTCATCGAGGAAAAATCCGCGCCGCTTCTCGTGGCCGAGAAACATGTTCTGTACGATGCTCAAATGATCCGCGAGATTCAATTCCTGGTGGATCAGCACGATGCCGGCGGCTTCGGCGTCGCGGGAACTTTCGAATGACTGGACCACGCCGTTGATCGATAACGCGCCGGTCGTCGGCCGCTCGTAGCCGGCGAGGATCTTCATGAGCGTCGATTTCCCCGCGCCGTTCTCGCCGAGCAAACCGTAGACGCGGCCGGGCGCAAGATCGAACGTGACGCCGTGCAGCACGCGCACGGGGCCGAACTGCTTGGCGATGTTATCGAAGCCGACAGCGAGGCTCATGTCACGCGCTCCTTCGTATCATCAGCTTGTGCGGCAGCACCACGCCGGGCACTTCTGCATGCGGATCGCGCAGGCGCTTGAGCAGAAGATGCGCAGCCGTTTCGCCGAGCTCGCGCATCGGCTGCGCGACCGTGGTCAGCGGCGGATCGATCTGCGCGGCGACCGCGATATCGTCGAAACCCATCACCGCCATGTCGTCGGGAACGCTGAGGCCGGCGCTGCGCAGGCCGTTGATCACGCCGATGGCAAGCGTGTCCGACACGGCGAAAACCGCCGTTGGACGGTTGCGCCGAAGCCGCGAAAGCGTGTGCGCGGCGGCTTCGCCTGCAGCGTAGTCGAGTGTATCGAGGTCGATATGCCATGCGGGATCCGCTTCGATACCCGCCGCGCTCAGCGCATCCCTGTAGCCATCCGCGCGCTGCCGGCCGTATAGATATCCGTGGCCTGAATTGATCAGCGCAATCTTCGTGTGACCGCGGCTGAGGAGATGGCGCACGGCGTCGCCGGCTGCCCCATGGTTATCGATACCGACGTAAGGCACGCCCGCCGCCGGATCGAATTCGCAGCACGCGACCCACGGCAGCGCGGAGGCTTCTTCGACGAGGGCTTTTTGCACGGCGGCCGGGTCCAGGCAGATGGCGCCATCGGCGCGGCGCCCGCGAAGCAAATCGAAGTAGCTGCGCTCGCGGCCGGGATCGGCGCCCGTGTCGCACAGCAGCATGAAATAGCCGTTCTGGCGCGCGACGCTGTCGATGCCTTGCACTATCGCCGAGTAGAACGGATTGCTGAAATCGGGGACCATGGTGAGCAGCAGGCGGCTTTCCGCGGTGCGCAAATTGCGGGCGAGTTCGTTGACGCGATAACCACTTGCCTTGATCGCCGCGAGGACTTTGTCCCGGGTCGGCTCACGCACGTTGGTGTGGCCGTTGAGCACGCGCGATACTGTCGCGACAGAGACGCCGGCTTTTAGCGCGACGTCGGAGATCGAGATTTCATCGGCGATGCGAAACGATTCGGGCATGGGTTTCGAGCTCTCGTTGATTCGTCTCGTTCGCGCGCGGCAATGTAATGGATTACATTATTGTTTGGAGTGATGGGGTTTTGCGATAGGGATTAACGCGAAGGGGAGTTGACGGTGCTGCCGGATTGCTGTTTTATACACGCTCACTGATAACTTCCGATGTCATTGCAGTAGCGCCTCCTTTCGAAAAAGAAAGTTGATTGCAAAAGTTAGCGCTCTGGCTTTAAAACACTTTTCCAAATCTCAGGAAAGGCCGTTCAGAATATTCGTTTTGCTTACTGAACTTTATGCAGCGCGCCCTTTGCGTCCTTTGCTCAGTCTTCGGCCTGCGTAACTTTGATAAACGGTCGCAAGTCAGGATTGGACAATGCGAGCAGATTAAGTGTTGCTCCACCGAACTGGCGAGCAAATTCATCGTCCAGCGCATTGTTATAGTCCGCAACAGGCAGTTCCAGCGGAAACTGACGTTGTGTAACAGCAAGCACTTTTGCAACATCGAGCGTATAGGAAACAAGCGCTTGTTTTTCCTCCGACCACATGACTACCACGCATCGCTTTTCTTTATAGTCAGCCATCAAAATCCTCTGCATTGCTGGTAAATCATAAACGCCCGTTGTGAGCATGTATCCATGAAGCGTTGCCCACCCATTGCACTTCTATAAGCCGTGCATTCGTCCATATCGCGTTCGTAATCCGCATGGCATTCAGCCTCATGCGCCTCACTGACGCCGCGGACCGCTATAGACATTACATCATTGCCCGTTGCGCTTTTTACATATTCAAACGGCAAGGCATCGCCTAGCGGCGTGTTTGCCTTGTCTGCGGTCTCGTTGAAGCCTGAAGCTGTTTTCGCGGCTTGGCGCCCAACATTCGCGCTACGCGCGACCATGCTCACGACCGAAAGAAGGAACGGCATTTCGGACTCGTTCACGGTTTCGAACGGCGAAGGGTTCGACCGCGCTTCACGCTCGATACGCGCGTCGATTATTGCGTTGTATTCGCGTAGCGATTGACGATCCGCTTCTAAAAGCGCGTTGTAATCGAACGGCGGCGTATCCGGTCTATCTTGTCGCGCTGGCGGATCAAGCGTGAAGCCGCCGTGCTCGAATGCATTGGTTGTCGCGCCGCCTTCCTGCCAGATATCGACTGCACCATCGCGCACATAAGAGAGCAACGTTTGCAACGTGTCTCGCGCGCTTTTGTCCAATTGGGAATACCAGGAAAATTCACCTCTCAAAAACGATTCAACGCGCTCCACGAGCGCCGCGTTCGATTCCCATATGTGCATGTCCGCGTCCATTAACATGGCGCGTCCCGCCCTCGTTTTATCGGCGTCATTGCTGAAGTTTAAGCGTTGTCCTTTGCGCATCACGTAACGGTCGCCGTTGTAACGCGTTAATTCGGTTGTCATCCTGATTCGTTCGTTGTTGTAACTCCCGTTACGCTAACGCACTTTTCCAACCGTCCATCTCAATAAATCACGCGTGCCCCGTCAAAGCCTCCCTCCGTACACGGCTGCTACCCACACGCTTCGCCAACAGTGTGGGTCGCCATCAATACGGAACCCTGACGTGCGTTCATTCGAACGCGAACGCAGGGTTTTGGGCTTTACCGGTTTTGTCGGGGTCCGTCATTACCGAAAAAATCTTATGGCACGGCCTCCCATTAAATCGTGAAAGTAGCACCTGATTTTTATCGCACAAGACTCGGTTTCTTGTTATCGAACTTCCAGTTGGGAATCAGGAATTGCATCGCTACGCCGTCATCTCTCGCCCCGAGTCCATGCTGCTCGTAAAGCGCATTCGCCTTCGCGAGTTCATCCATATCGATCTCGACACCCAAACCTGGCTGCTCCGGAACCTTCACCTTGCCGCCAACGATCTGTAACGGATTGCGCGTCAGGCGCTGACCGTCCTGCCAGATCCAATGGGTATCGATAGCCGTGATTTTTCCCGGCGCCGCCGCCGCAACTTGCGTGAACATGGCGAGCGAAATATCGAAGTGGTTGTTCGAATGCGATCCCCATGTCAAACCCCACTCATTGCACATCTGCGCCACGCGAACCGAACCCTGCATCGTCCAGAAATGCGGATCGGCAAGCGGGATATCGACCGACTGCAACTGGATTGCATGACCCATCTGCCGCCAATCCGTCGCGATCATGTTGGTCGCGGTCGGCAAGCCAGTTGCGCGACGGAATTCCGCCATCACTTCTCGTCCGGAATATCCGTTTTCCGCGCCGCACGGATCTTCGGCGTAGGCCAATACGTGGTGCTGGTCGCGACACAGACGGATCGCTTCGGCCAGCGACCATGCGCCATTCGGGTCGAGCGTGACGCGCGCCTTCGGGAAACGCTCGGCCAGCGCGGTAACGGCTTCGATTTCAGCATCGCCGGATAGCACGCCGCCCTTCAGCTTGAAGTCGTTGAAGCCATAACGCGCTTGAGCCGCTTCCGCAAGCCGGACGACGGCTTCAGGGGTCATCGCTTCCTCGGTTCGCAGGCGGTCCCAGTCGTCGTTGCCATCGGCGCCGCTTGCATACGGCAAGTCCGTTTTGCTCCGGTCGCCGATGTAAAACAGATAGCCGAGCATTTCGACTTCATCGCGTTGCTGACCTTCGCCCAAAAGCGCCGCGACCGGCACGCCGAGGTGCTGGCCAAGCAGGTCGAGCAGCGCAGCCTCCAGCGCCGTGACCGCGTGGATGGTCGTGCGCAGGTCAAAGGTCTGCAGACCGCGGCCGCCTGCATCGCGATCGGCGAACTGCGTGCGCGCCCGATTCAGGATCGCCTGCAAATTGCCGATCGACTGGCCGACGACCAAAGGCCGAGCGTCATCGATAGTCTTGCGGATCGACTCGCCGCCTGGCACTTCGCCTACGCCCGTGTTGCCGGCGCTGTCGGTAAGAATCACGATGTTGCGTGTGAAGAACGGGCCGTGCGCGCCGCTCAGGTTCATCAGCATGCTGTCGCGGCCCGCGACGGGTACGACGCGCAACTCTACGACGGTCGGCGTGGCGTTGGATTTGACTGAAGTCATCGACATGATTTTGAACTCGAAAAATTGAAGGGATCAGAGCGCTCGGCTGGGCACGTGTTCGCCCATTGCATCGCGATCGATCCGGCGGTTGCGTGTCAGGAAACACGCGGCGGCGGCGATCAGCGAAGCGAAACCGAGGCCGTAAAGTCCGCCCGTGATCGAGCCGGTATGTTGCTGCAAATAGCCGAAGGCCGCCGGCGCAAAAAATCCGCCGAGGTTGCCAACCGAATTGATCAACGCAATGACACCGGCTGCCACGCGCGCGTCGAGATAGCCCTGCGGAATCGGCCAGAACAAGGACGCGGCGGCCTTGAAGCCGATCGCGGAAAAACAGATCGCGACAAACGATAAAACGGGATTCCCCGACGTCGATGCAAACAGCCCGCACGCGGCAATGACCAGCGCGGCGGCAAGCCATGCCTGCTGGAAACGCCACCTCGCCGAAAGGAGCGCGAAGCAATACATCGCGACCATCGCGATGAGCCAGGGCACCGCGTTGAACATGCCGACCTGGAAGTCGCTCAGTCCGCCCATCTTCCGGATGATCGTCGGCAGCCAGAATGTGGCTGCATAGATGGTCAGTTGGATCGCGAAGTACAGCAGGCAGAAAAGCAGGATCTGCGGGTCTTTGAGAAGTTTGAACGTGGGCAGATGGTGCCCGCCTCCAAGCGCTTCACGTTCGGCCTGTTCGTTGGCAATCGACGTTGAAAGCGCGGTTTGTTCGGCCGGGCTCAGCCATTTGGCATCGCTGATATGCGATTTGAGCAGCATCCAGCTGACGCCGCACAACACGACCGAGAAACCGCCTTCGATCAGGAACATCCACTGCCAGCCATGAAGCCCGAAACCGCGAATGGACAAAAGCGAGCCGGTGATCGGGCCGGACAAGACCGAAGCCAGCGCCGAGCCGCCGAGGAAAACGGCGACGGCCTTGCCGCGTTCTTTCTGCGGAAGCCATTGCGTGAAGTAGAACACCACGCCCGGAAAGAACCCGGCCTCGGCTATCCCAAGCAGGAAGCGCAATACATAGAACGACGTGTCGTTCCAGACAAACGCCATCGCGGCCGCGACGATGCCCCATGTCCCCATGATCCGCGTGAGCCACACGCGCGCGCCGTATCGCTGCATCAGGACGTTGGACGGCACTTCGAACAGCGCGTATCCGATGAAAAACAGTCCGCTCCCCAAACCGTATACCGCCGCGCCAATTCCGAGGTCCGCCTGCATGTGCGAATTGACGAAGCCGATGTTCACCCGATCGATGTAGTTCGCAATGAACATGATGAGGACGAGCGGCAATACATGGCGCTTTACTTTCGATACAGCCGAATCGAGCACATCGTTTGCAGGCGTGGCGGGTGCGGACGTCAAGATTGTCTCCAGATGGGCTGCGTGGCTGGCCCGGGTCGTACTCCATAACGTGATCGCGAAGCGGCTAAAAACACGTTATGTTGTCTGACGACAGTCTACTTAGAAACCATAGATATTCCAATGGCGCGTTTACCCTATTATGCTGGCGCGTGGGCGAGCATCCGACCGGACCTATCTTTTGTTAAAGTATCGAAGTTTCGGAAAGAACTCGGACGTCTGATGACTTGGACTTCGTGCATTGCTTGAGAAACCACGTGAATTCAAGCTGCTGCTGGGCGGCTTGCTGTCGCTGGTCACGCCAGGACGTCTGGTCAACAAATAAGTCTCCTCGAAAGCACGATCCGAAAATGAGCCTTCTCACCGACAAAGTCATTGCAACCGTCTCGGACGATATCCAGCGCGGCACGCTTCGCCCCGGCGACAAGGTCCCGACCGAAGTGGCGCTGATGAAGCAGTTATCGGTCAGCCGTTCGGTCGTGCGGGAAGCCATGTCGCGCTTGCAGGCTGCAAAGGTCGTCGAGACGCGTCACGGGATCGGCACGTTCATCCTGGATGCGAACCGGTCAGAGAGCGTGCGTCTGCCAGCATCGGATCTTTCGGACATGCTGGACGTCATGGCGATCATCGAATTCCGGATTGACATGGAAGCCGCGGCGGCGGGGCTGGCGGCCGGCAGACGCACGGACCAGAATCTGAAGCTGATCGATGCCGCGCTCGCGTGTTTCGAAGCCGAACTCGAACGGGGCAGCACGGACGTGGTGGCGCACGACGTCGAGTTCCATATCCAGATCGCCCGTGCAAGCGGAAACCATTATTTCGTCGATGTCCTGAGCCAGCTCGGCCGCGCGGTAAGTCCACGTACGCGGCTGGGATCGACGGAGATCGCGGAACTCGATCGCGTGGTGCATCTGCGAAATGTTCTGGCGGAACATCAGCAGATTTATCGGGCGATCGTGCGCCAGGATGCCGACGATGCCCGCGCGGCAATGCGCATGCACCTGAGCAACAGCCGCGAACGGCTGAGGCGGGCGCACGGGAAAACCTGAAAAGCCGAATCTAGAGTGCAAACAGAAAACGGGCGCATACTACGTCCCCTTTCCCTTCCTGGCCGTTCAATGCCCGGTTACCTGACCAAGCAGCAGAACATCACCGTCACCGGCGTAGACGACCTGATCATCCGTTCCCTGCTCGACCTGCAGCAATTCTCCGACCCTTCCGGCGACGCCGAGCGCATCGGCATTTCGTCCGCCATGTGGCCGTTGTTTGGCATGCTGTGGCCATCGGGCGCGCATCTCGCCGCGCGGCTCGCGCTGCGCCCCGTCGTCGCCCGCGAACGAATCCTCGAAATCGGCTGCGGCCTCGCGCTGGCAAGTCTCGTCGGGCATCGGCGCGGGGCGGACGTCACGGCAAGCGATTGCCACCCGCTGACCTCCGCTTTCCTCGACGAAAACCTGCGCCTGAACGATCTTCCGCCAATGAAATACCTGCACGGCAACTGGTCCGTCCCGGAGCTGGAAGACGCGCTCGAAGACACGGCTGGACGCAGCATCGTCAATGGCCGATACGACCTGATCATGGGCAGCGACCTGCTCTACGAACGCGATGCCAACGCAACACTCGCGGCGTTTATCGGCTTGCATGCGACGCCTGAAGCCGAAGTCTGGATCGTGGATCCGGACCGCGGCAACCGCGCCGCCTTCAACCGGCAAATGGGCGAGCGAGGTTTCCAGATGCGCGAGGAACGCCTCGACCGCGTCGCTTTCGACGATACAGCCGCCTACAAGGGCCGCTTGCTGATCTATCGGCTGATCAACGCCTAGCCAAACGTGAACGCGTAAGCCTCAACGCCCGGATCGAGGAATTCGATGCTGAACGTGCGGTCCCTGACATCGCCCGGTTGCCGCACGAGCTGGTAGAGGCGCTGTTCGGTCACGGTGCCGGTGCCGTCGGCTGCAATGTCGGTGCCGTGGGCATCGCCGGGGGCGGCGCCGTCTATCGATACACGGAATCTGACGGGCCTCCCGTCCTTCCCCGGCCCGAGCACGAGATGCAAATCGCGCGCATGGAATCGATACACAATCGTCCCGTTCGATCCCGCCAGCGACGCCGCCTCCGCGCCCACTTTCCACGCGCCGGCAAGTCCCCAGTTGTTCAGCGAAAGCTCGCCGGGCGCCGCATACGTGTGGACCTTGTCGTGCGATTCGCCGCCGCGCTCCGCGAAATTCTCCGCGCGCTCGTAGCCAACGTAGGTTTCCGGCGAGCGCATGTCGGCGCTATCGGCGGATTGCTGGACGCCCTTGGCGTCGGTGCTGGTAATCGCCGGGCTAACGCCGGTATGACCGGCTTCCTTCAGCAATTGCTGGATCACTTCTTCGGAGTGCGCATAATCGCCTTCGCCGAAATGATGGAAACGCACTTGCCCCTTTGCATCGATAAAATAATGCGCCGGCCAGTACTGGTTGCCAAACGCGCGCCAGATGGCGTAGTTGTTGTCGATAGCGACCGGATAATCGATACCCAGGTCATGCACGGAACGCTTCACGTTATCGACGTTACGTTCGAACGCAAACTCGGGCGCGTGCACGCCGATCACGACCAGTCCCTTGTCGCGATACTTTTGCGCCCACGCTTTCACATATGGCAACGAACGCAGGCAGTTGATACACGAATACGTCCAGAAGTCGACGAGCACGACCTTGCCGCGCAAATCCTCCGCGCTGAGCGGCGCCGAATTCAGCCATTGGACCGCGCCTGCCAACAGCGGCAACTGGCCTTCTACGGGCAGCGGGGTGTCGAACGTGGCGCGCATCATCGCGGGTGAATCGGTGCTTACAGCCGTGCTTACAGCCGTGCTCGCATCCTTGCTCGCGACGCTGCTCGCTGCTTCAGGCGCGGCCGGTGTAGCGCCCGGCGACGATCCCGGTGACAACCGGTCGACCAGCTTTTCCTCGATGCCACCCGTTGCAACGGTCGATACACGCGCGAGGACGCCGGTATCGAGTCCAAGCGAAATCGCGACCACGCCGAGCAACATTGCCGCGCCAATGCCGCGCCGGATCCACTCGCCCGCGCCCAGCGACCGTTTCATGGCCGCGAACACCCGGCCGCCGATCAACAAAGCGACCGCCAGCGACGTCGCCGCGCCCGCCGCATAAGCCACGAGCAACAAGGTCGTGCCGACGCTCGCGCCACGCAACGCGGCGCCGGTCAGGACGAGACCAAGGATTGGGCCGGCGCACGGCGCCCACAGCAATCCCGTCGCGATGCCAAGCAGAAACGATGATCCCGCGCCGACCTGTTGGCCATCGGCTTGAGCAAATCGCGTGAGACGGTTGCCCGCGCTCACGAACGGACGCATCACGCGTTCGGCGAAACTCGGCAACAGCAACGTCAGTCCGAACACGGCAAGCAACGCGACCGCGAGCCAGCGGCCGTACTGGTTCGCTTGCGTGACCCAGCCGCCGCCGACCGCCGCGAGCGTGGCGACGGCCGCGAAGGTCAGCGCCATGCCGGCAAGCAACGGCAAACCGCTGCGCACGAACGGCTGATCCGCGCGCGAAAACACGAAGGGCAGAACAGGCAATATGCACGGGCTCAAGATGGTGAGCGCGCCGCCAAGGTAGGCGAGGATGATGAGCAACATGAGCTGATGAATCTCGTAAATTGAGGGCTTGCGGCGCTCAGGCGGCGCTGGGCTTGAAGGTCATCGCCACACCGTTCATGCAATAGCGCAGACCGGTGGGTTTGGGGCCGTCGTCGAAGACATGACCGAGATGGCCGCCGCAACGCATGCAATGAACTTCGGTGCGCGACACGCCGAACGACAGATCCTCGCGCGTGGCTACCGCGTGATCGAGCGGCGCCCAGAAGCTCGGCCAGCCGGTATGGCTTTCGAATTTCGTGCGCGATGAAAATGCGTCGAGCTGGCATCCCGCGCACGAAAACACGCCATTGCGATGTTCGGCGTTGAGCGGACTGCTGTAGGGCCGTTCCGTGCCTTCGTGCCGCAACACGTTGTATTGCGCCGATGTCAGCCGACCGCGCCATTGATCGTCGGTATGAACCACTTCAAACGATTCGTCCGCGTTGGCAGCTGAAGCCGAACTCACGCCCGGTACGTTACGTTGCTTGAATGTGGCGAGTACGGCGGCCGCTAAAACGCTGCCCGCGAATAAAAACCGGCGTCTGTTAGTCATGATGTGCTCCTTAACAAGACTCACTGCTTGAGCTACAGAAGAACGTTTGGACTTGCTGATAAACAGGCAAACACGTTCGGCGCAGGTTTAATCCCTTGCGGCTTAAAAATGTTTCCTATGCCTGAAACAGCCCGCGTTCCGAGGCTTCTGTTAGCTAGTTCGTCGTGAAGGCGCGAGCGGTTACATTGCATCGATCGAATTGATCGATCATTACGCTATATATTTTGAAATATAGCGTAATGCTTGATTCGGCAACGCTATGAAAAACGGGAGAAGTGCAAATGAACTGCGCCCGGAGCCGGGCGCAAGGTACTTTCGAATCAAAAACGCTGCAGCGTCACTTCACCATATAACCGCGATCCGTCATGCATTCGCTATATGCGCGCCAGTACTGCACCATCGGCGGTTCGGGCGGCGGCAGAGCGGGCATGGGTGCGTCCGTGGATGAAGAACTTGCGTTGGCGACGGCGCGTGCGTCGGAGGCGACACCCGGTCTTGCCGCCGATGCCGATGCCGATCCGGACGCCATCACCGGAGCAGAACCAGAAGCCGGAACAGACGCGGAAGCTGTCGCCTTGCCGGTGGCGGAAGCGGGATAAACCGCCGAGGCGCCTGAAGCCATTCCCGATGGCAACGGCGCCGCCACCGCAACCTGCTTGACGGTGCCGGGTTTGGTCGCCTGCGGCTTGATCGGGGCTTGCGAGACCTTCGCCATGTTCACGCCGGTGTGCTGATTGGCGTAGCTGTAGCACATGGCGTTATCGATACTGATTTGCGCCGAATTTTGACTGCGCATGGGAAATGCGGGCGGCTGCTGGGCGAGCGCGCTTGCGCTCGCACACAGCATGGCAATGCCGGCAGACAGGGGAATTCTCATAGCTCTTGCACTCCGGAAACTGGATTGGCCTGACCCGGCCGGACCACGCCGGACCTGAAAGCGGTCCGGACGCGGTCAAACGAGCTTTCACCATACTGTCGGTGAATCGGGCCTGTGCGAAAGACTATCGCAATAATCCGCCAACGCTTCGCGTTTCTGGCTTGTTTGGCGTGCTGGACCACTTTTCCCGGAGCTTCGGCTCGCAGTCCGTTGCTCGCGCGGCTCAGGCAAACCCTTAAACGGAGGGAAACTTCGCTCGCATGAGCTAGCGATTTCCGGCGCGCATCTAAATCACACGCTTTCCAGCGCCAGCGCGATGCCCTGCCCGCCGCCAATGCACAACGTCACCATCGCGCGCTTAAGGCCATCGCGTTTCATTGCGTGGACCAGGCGCGTGACCAGCACCGCGCCCGTCGCGCCGATCGCGTGACCGTGAGCAATCGCACCGCCTTCCGGATTCACGATATCACCCGGCAAACCGAGCGTACGCGCGACCGCAATCGGCACGGCGGCGAACGCCTCGTTGATCTCGATGCGCTCCAGATCGCCCAGTTTCCACCCCGCGCGATCCAGCGCCTGTTGCACGGCCGGCACAGGTCCGAGCCCGAACATGCCCGGCTCGACCGCCGCGATCCCGTACGCCACGAGCCGCACCGACGCCTCGATCCCGTTGCGTTCCGCAAAAGCGCGATCCGCAACCAGCATGGCCGCCGCGCCGCTGTTCAAGCCGGGCGCGTTGCCTGCCGTGATCGTGCCGTCGGGACGAAATGCAGGACGCAGTTTCGATAGCGTCGCGAACGTGGTGTCGGGGCGCGGTTGTTCGTCGGTATCGAAGAAAATGGTTTGCTTGCCCGCCTTCACTTCGAGTCCAACGATCTCCGCCTTGAAAAACCCCTTGGCTTCCGCCGATGTAAACCGCTGCTGCGAACGCTCGGCAAACCGGTCCTGCGCCTCGCGCGTGATGTCCATCTGCGTGACGAGATCTTCCGTGTGCCAGCCGGAATGCTTGCCGGAAAACGCGTCGTCGAGACCATCGCGCAACATGCTGTCGTGGATTTCCGCGTTGCCCATCCGATACCCGAAGCGGCCGTTATCCAGCAAATACGGCGCGCGGTCCATGTTCTCCATGCCACCCGCGACCGCGAGTTGCACGAAACCCGCGCTGATTTCATTCGCCGCCGATACCACCGCCTGCGCGCCCGATCCGCACACGCGGTTCACGGTCAATGCGGGAACCGAGACCGGCAAACCGCCGTTCACGGCTGCCTGACGCGCAGGATTCATGCGATTGCCGGCCTGGATGACGTTGCCGAACGTGACCGAATCGACTTTCTCCGGTGCAACGCCCGAACGCCGCAACGTCTCGCGGATCACGACGGCGCCGAGATCTGTCGCGGGCGTGCCTTTCAGCGTGCCGTTGAACGCGCCGATTGCCGTGCGCACCGGCGCGCACAACACGATTTCGCGCGATTGATTTTGCGTGGTCATGGCGACTCTCCCGCTCAGTGTGCCGGCGTCAGATACGCGGGCGTTGCCGACGACAACGATCCCTTCACATTCCGGCCGACGTCATCGACGAGGATTTCTTCCTTGCCCTGCTCGATTCCTTCCAGCACCTGACGCACGACTTCTTGCGGCGTGGTTTTCGGTGCATCGATGCCGGCAGTCATGTCGGTATCGATAAAAGCCGGATGCACGCCGACCACCAGCGTGCCCTGGCCGCGCAGCTCGGTGCGCAGGCCGTTCGTGATTGCCCAAACCGCCGATTTGGACGCGCTGTAAGCACCGGTTCCGTCGATGGTCAGCCAGCTCAGCACGGACAGGATATTCACCACCGCGCCGCCGCCATTGCGCTTCAGGGCGGGCGCGAACGCTTGCGTGACGGCGAGCGGGCCGATCACGTTGGTTTCGAACAACGAACGCGCGGCGCCGATGGAACCCGCGTCCAGCAACGACCCGCCGATAATCGCGCCCGCATTGTTTATGACGATCTGCACGTCGGTCAGCCGATCGGCTGCGGCAGCGATGCTTTGGGCGTTGGTCACGTCGAGCTGAACAGCTTCCACGCCTGGAATCTTGATGGCGGATTTATCGCGCGATGTTGCATAGACCTTCGACGCACCCGCTGCCAGCAATGCTTTCGCGAACTGCTCGCCAAGACCACGATTTGCGCCCGTTACCAGTGCTACCTTGCCTTTGATTTCCATGTCGATCTCCAATTGTGCATATGCACTTAATGCGTTAAAAAAATGCCCGTCAGTGTGCCGGGCGTGCTTTTCATTCCATCGATGTCAGATCCAGCAATGTCTTCCTTAACTCGCCGGCGCGCTCCTGACCGAACTTCTGCTCGAATTCCTTTTGCGCGTCTTTCCAGCGCAGCGCGGCTTCACCGAGCATTTTCCCGCCCGCTTCCGACAGGTTCAGCGCGACTGCCCGCGTGCCGGCGTCCTGCTGTTCTGCCGTGACGAGACCGTCGCGCTGCAACGGTTTCAAAGCGCGGACCAACGTGGTGCGCTCCATCACCATGGCGTCGGCGAGTTCGGCCATGGTTGTGCCGGGACGGCGCTGGATTGCCGCGAGCAACGTGAACTGCGCGGCCGTCACGCCCGCCTGGCTCACATGCCGCTCATAAAGCTGCGAGACAAAACGCGCCGCCTGGCGGATGGCAAAACAGTTGCAGTCGAGATAGGTCGAATCAGGGGAAGTCATTCGCACAGGGTAATTTGTGCATATGCACTTTGTCAAGCTGGCACCAATTTTCATGGTTCGAAGTGATTCGACGCGGGTGATCAGGCTCGCGGATAAGCCACCACGTCCCCTTCCACCGATAACCCCACCCGTTCGCCCATCCGTGGAAACGAATGACCCGCCACGCGAATCTGCACGCCAGCAGATCCCGCAGCAGAGCGCAGCATGACGCTGGCATCGTGACCATAAAAGACGACTTTCTCGACGGTCGCGCGCACATCGCCTTGATCCGTGATGCGGATCTGTTCCGGGCGGATCATCACGTCGACATCGCTTGCCGCAACCCCCCGCGCGATCGGCAGCACGCCGAATTCGCAGCGCACGTGCATGGGATCGCCGGGAAGAATCGATCCCGCCACGATCACCGCGTCGCCTACAAAACTCGCGAGTTCCCTCGATACCGGCCGCCGATACACCGCTTCCGGCGTATCCGTCTGCACGAGCCGCCCGCGCCACAAAACCGCGACCTCGCGGCCGAGCGACAACGCCTCGGATTGATCGTGCGTGACGAGCACGGCGGTCGCACCGGTCGCGGCAAGCGCGTTCGCCACGGCTTCGCGCGTCTCGATGCGCAACGCGGCATCGAGCGACGAAAAAGGCTCATCGAGCATCACGAGCGACGGCGCCGGCGCCAACGCGCGTGCCAGCGCCACGCGTTGCTGCTGCCCGCCCGACAAAGCCTGCGGCGCGCGGTCGCCATACGCGGCAGGCAGACCGACCAGCGCCAGCAACTCGTCGACTCGATACCGCGCCCGTCGCTGCGCACGCGGCAAGCCGAAAACGATGTTATCGGCGACGGAAAGATGCGGGAACAACGCGCCCTCCTGCGGCACATAACCGATGCGCCGCGCTTCGGACGGCACGTGAACACCCGGCCCGGCAACACGCACGCCATCGATTTCCACCGTGCCGCCATCGGCGGGTTCAAAACCGCACAGCACGCGCAGCAAGGTGGTTTTGCCGCTGCCCGACGGCCCGAGGAGAGCCAGCAACGTCCCCTTTTCCACCGATAAATCCACGCCATGCAGCACGGCTTGGCCATCGAAGGATTTGGTCAGACTGGTAACGCGAAGTTCGCTCATAGGGCTTTACGTGTCAGACGGCGAACCGGCTTGGCGATTGATGTTCAGTTCTGTATTCATGTCGGCGGCGCGGCTCGCAACGGCGGATCGTCCGAGCAGCGCGAACAACGTTCCCGACGCCAGCAGCGAGATGCCCACGAGCAAGGCCGCATACGGCGCGGCGGCGGCGAACGCGAGCGTGGAAGTATCGATCCAGACTTGCGTGGCGAGCGTGCGCGTCCCGATGGGCGACAACAACAACGTGGAATTGAGTTCGGTGACAACCGAGATGAAGACCATGGTCGCGCCGGCGCCGAGACCAGGTCCCGCGAGCGGCAGCAATACGCGTCGCACGGTTTCGCGCCAGCTTAGACCGAGTGATCGCGCGGTTTCTTCAAGCCGCGGCTGCGCCTGCGTGAACGCGGCGCGCACGCTCACCAGCGCGAGCGGCAAAAACAGAATGGCGTAAGCGACGACCAGCAGCGTCGCGCTTTGATACAGCGGCCGCAACGCATGAACCGCCAGCGATACGATTGCCAACGCCACCACGAGACTCGGCAAACCTTGCGCGAGGAACACGGTGCGCTCGAACAACGTTGCCACGCGGCTTGGGAAACGCACGAGCAAGAACGCCAGCGGCACGCATGCAAGCGTGGTGACAACCCCGGCTGCGAACCCATATCCCAGCGATGAAAACGTCGATTCGATCAACAATTCCGGCGACACTTCGGCCGGCGTGATCGCGGCCGCGCCGCTTTGCGTCAGCCAGAAACCGATCATGCCGATAGGCACGCCCAGCGTGACGATCGCCAGCACGGCGAACCCCGCTGCGACGGCCCATCGCCAATGGCCGAGGTCATAACGCAATGCCGCGCGGCGCACACCGCGATCGACACGTTCATATCGCGCGCCGCCTCGGACGCGCATTTCGAGCGCGAGACAAAACAGGCACATCGCAATGAGGATGCAAGCAAATACCGAAGCGCCGCTGCTGTCGAAGCTCGTGCGATATTCGGCATAGATCTGCGTAGTGAATGTGCGAAAGCGCAGCAGCGTGAACGCGCCGAATTCCGAGAGCACACCGAGCGCGACGAGCAACATTCCGCCCAGCAAAGCAGGCCGCAATTGCGGCAACACTACGCGCACGAATACGCCAATACGTCCGCACCCGAGCGAACGCGCGCTTTCTTCGAGCGCCGGGTCCATGCCACGCAACGCTGCTGCAACCGGCAAATAAACCAGCGGAAAATATGCCGTCGATATCACCAGCAACGCGCCCGCAAAGTCCTGCAAATCCAGACTCAACGATACCCACGCGTAACTCGTGATGAACGCAGGCATGGCAAGCGGCGCAACGGTCAGCACGGCCCAGAAGCGCCGTCCAGGAACACGCGTACGTTCGATAAACCACGCCGTCGCGGTGCCGACAATCGCCGAAACCAGCGTTGCGCTAATCGTTATGGATAACGTATTGATCAGCAGTTCGCCCACGAGCGGCCTGAAGATCAGCTCGAGTGCATCGTCCCAGCCATACGTCACCGCGCGATACACCGTGAACGCAAGCGGCATCAGCACGAGCAGCGCGCACAAACCCGCTGCAACGAGCAAACCCCGTGGCGCGCGTTTGCGGCCACGGGGTTTGGGCAACGCCTGAATGCTCGCGGCGTTCACAGCATCGCTCATGCCTTTACAGCAAGCCGGCTTGACGCATCAGCTTCGCGGCCTTGCTGTCGTCGCCGAGTTGTTCGATGCTCAACGCAGGCGGGCTCAACTGGTCGAAAGGCTTCAAAATCGGGTCAGGCGCGACGCCCGCATGCAGCGGATATTCGTACGCAATCTTGCCCTTCGCAATCAGTTGTTGCGCGCGCTCGCTGACCAGGTACGCAAGGAATTGCTGCGCGACCTGCTGGTTCTTGCTCGACTTCAAAACGGCCGCGCCCGATACGTTCACGAGCGCGCCAACGTCGCCGTTGCCGAAGTGATAAATCGCGCTGCGCGTGGCGCTGTCGCCGAGTTGCGTGTGCAAGCGCGCCCAGTAATAGTTGTTCACCACGCCTGTCGCCACGCCACCGCGATTCACAGCCGCGACCACACCTTCGTCGTCATCGAAGATCTGCGCGTTTTTCTTCAGGCCCTTGAGCCATTGCAACGCATCTGCATCGCCCTTCATTGCAATAACGGCGCTAACCACCGGCAGGAAATCGCCGTCGCTCGGTGCAATGCCGACCTTGCCTTTCCACTCCGGCTTCGCAAGATCCATCAACGACGCCGGCAGTTGCGCCGCTTCGACCTTCTTCGTGTTGTACACCAAGACGTTCTCACGCGCGAGCACGCCGACCCAGTCGCCCTGCGGCGAGTTGAAACGCGCCGGTATCACTGAAAGCGTGGATGCATCCGTCTTCTCGAGCAGTCCCTTCTCGCCGAGCAGCACGAGTTCGGGCGAGTTCTCGGTGAAGTAGACATCGGCGGGAGATGCCGAGCCTTCCGCCACGAGTTGCGCGGCCATCGCCGGGCCTTCGCCGTTGCGGACCTTCACCGATACCCCGCTTTGCGCCTCGAAATCTTTCGCAAGCGATGCCACGACCTGTTCGTGCTGCGCGTTATACAAAGTCAGCGTGGCCGCGACCGCGCTCAACGGCAGCGCGGCCGAGGCGGACAGCAGCGCGATGCTGCACAGCGCGCGCAGCAAGGGCATGGAGCGTGTGGTCTTCATTGCATTCATTCCTGTTGTGTTTTGCCGTCAGGCATTTGATTCGAACGACTAAGCTTCAAACAATCCCGCGCCGATGTACGACCCCGGCCGCGCACCCGGCGGGCAAGCAAACACGCCGCTGCCTACGTGCGTAGTGAACTGATTCATCATGTCGAACTTCGCGAGCCGGTCGTTGATCGGAATGAAACCGGTGCGCGGATCGCTTTGATGCGCGATGAAAATCAGTCCCGCGTCGTATTCGGTTTCCTGACGCCACGGCGGCCACCGTTCGATATAAAAATCCGTGCCGTCGTTGTACGAATATGAGCGCCGCAAAATTTGCGCGCCCTTGTTCGTCGCCTGATTCGATAACCGCACGTGCGAGTTATCGGGAATCACGGGGTTGCCGTCTTTATCGGCGGCGTCGAGATCGAGCGCGTCGAATTCGTTCTTCTTGCCGATCGGCGCGCCGCTGTATTTCTCGCGGCCCATCACCTGTTCCTGGAATCCGCGTTCCATCTGGTCCCAGTGTTCGATGGTGATGCGAATGCGGCGCACGACCGTGTAGGTGCCGCCGTTCATCCACGGTGCGTCGGGTGCGTTGGCCCAGACAAACTGGTTCATCAACGCGGGCTGTGCCGTCGACGGATTGTTCGTGCCGTCCTTGAAGCCCATCAAGTTGCGCGGCGTTTGTCCGCGCGGACCCGACAAAAATCCTGCCTGACCCCAGCGCATGGCAACCGCACCGTAACCCATGCGCGCGAGTTGACGCACCGCGTGGAACGCGACTTGTGCGTCGTTGGCGCAGGCCTGAATAAGAATGTCGCCGCCGGTTTTCTGCGGCAGCAACTGGTCGCCATTGAAGCGCGGCAAATCGACGAGCGCGGCCGGACGATGCTTGGCAATGCCGTATCGATCCTTTCCTTCGTGCTCGAACATGCCCGGCCCGAAGCCGAACGTAACCGTCAAGCCCGCTGCGCCAATGCCGAGGATATCGCCGGAATCGGGCGCGGATTTATCGTCAGTGGGCAATGGCTTCGCGGTCTCGCCACGCGACATGCGCGCCGCCGCATCGGTCCATTGCTTGAGAAGGTTAATGACGTCTTCGCGTTTGTCGGTCGTGAAATCGAGCGCAGCAACGTACGTATGGCTTTGCTGCGGCGTGACGATACCCGCCTGATGCTCGCCGAAAAACGGCTCGACCACGGTCATCGGGTCGACGGGTTGCCTGAATTGCGCCTTGGTCGCCGCGTGCGCAACGGAGCCCGCGCCCAACGCCGCGCCCGCGGCAACGCCCGCCTTTAAAAAGCGCCGGCGCGGTGGATCCTGATCGTTTGCCATGATGTCGCTGCCTTGTTACGTGTTGCCTGTCACTTCGCCAGGACCAGCGTGTTCACATCGTCCTGGACGTAATAGAAGCCGTCGCCTTCCGGCGTCAGCGCAATGCCGAACAAGTCGCCGTTGCCCGGAGGCGATTGCGCTTTGTCGGTATCGATCCAGCGTGCATACAGTTGCTTGCCCGTCGCGGGATCGATCTCCACGACCTGCCCGTTCAGCGCGTTCGTCACCAGCAAGTGCCCGTTGGGCGCGGTCACCATTGCAAGCGGCCGATGCAGGAAACCATCGGCGGTCAGCTGGCGGCCAACGCCCGCGCTGGTATCGCGCGTCATGGGGTCGTCGATTTCCGTCACGCGATTGCCGATGGCATCCGACGCGTACAACAACTTCTGGTCTTGAGACAAGGCCAGCCCCGTCGGCCCGACGAGAAACACGCCTTTGTCGGCCTGCGCGCCGAAGCCGCTTGCGATCACCGTTTCCTGCTTGACGACGGGCGCTTTGCCTTCGGGAATATCCAGGTCGAGACGCAGGATGGTGGCTTGCTTGAACACGGGCGGCGTGCCATTCGCGCCGCCCACGCCGAAGCCCGCGTTGCTCACGAAGAGCGTGGCGTGATCGCCGTTATCGACGACTGCCATGTTGCCCCACGGGTCGTTGATGTTAGGACTCACGATCGTCGATGCAACCTTGCCCTGGCTGTCCAGGACGATCAGGCAACCGGCGCCCTTGGTATTGGTCGTGCCGTCGTTGCTCGGCGTGCTGCCGACGATCACCCAGCCCGACTTGAGCATGGTCATCGCGGTCGAAAGGCCGATTCCGCCCGGGCATTCCTTCAAGTCGCGCGGCACGGTGGCAAAGAGACTGAGCTCTTTGGTGTCGGGGTGATAGTTGACGATGGTGCTGCCCGTGCCCTGCAAGTTGGCGGCATTGTTGAAGTTGCCGACCAGCACGTCGCCTTGCTTGACGGTGCCGCTCGAGACCGGCGCGACCACGACCGCGTACGGATTCTGGTCGCCGTTGGACGGCACGGTGTTGATGAGCGTGGTGTTCCTATGCAGCGTTTCGAGAAAGCCGATGGGCGCCGCGTGCGCGACCGTCGCGGCGAACGCGCCTGCAACTGCAATGCTGCCGATAAGTTTTTTCATGCGATTGTTCTGGGTGCGTGCATCGAGGTTCATGGTCACGAGTCCCGTCGATCAGAAAGTAATGGTGGTGCGCACGCCGACCACGAAGGTATTGCGCAAAGCCGCGGTGGGGTCGTTCGGATTCTGTCCCGCGCCTGCATTGAAGGTGTATTGCAGGTCGCCCTGCATGATCCACCACGGCGTGACCTGATATTGATAAGTGGCTTCGAGCGCGGTTTCGCTGGTGCGTATGCCGTACGGGCCGCCGCTGAACGCCGCGCTTTGCACGTCGAGATCGTGCACGTGATTGCCGACCTTGATGTACGCAAGGCCAATGCCGACGCTGTCGTTATCGCGTCCCTTGAACGGCGCCTTCATGACAATGCCCGCGTTCGCCGAAAGGCTCACGAGGTTGCGGTCGCCGGGTGCGCCCATCACGCGCGCGAACACGCCGATACTGCGCGGTTCATCCGGATCGGGACGCCAGATCATCTGGTCGGCTACGGCATAGAAGCTGTAGTTTCCGCGATGCGATTGCGCCGTGCCGCTCGTGGCCGGATTGGCCAGCGACACGCCGGTGTTGTCGATGCCCTGGTCGTCGAAACGCTCGTTGTTGTACCAGAAGCCGATCTTGTAGGTGCCCGGCAAACCGCTTTGCGGCATGCCGACCATTTCGCCATCGGACGGCTGGTTGATTGCGTACTGCAACTCGCCTATATACAGCGCGCCGTTATGCAGGTTGAAATTCGTGCCGCTCAGATTGTTCGGATTGTTGCCAAGGGGATCGCCATCGAACACACCGGCCAAAGCCGTGATCGACGGCGTGATCTGTCCGCGTACCCGCACGCCGAGCGCGGACAGCGGATACGCCGGGCCACCCGATGGCATGTCGTACGAAGGCAGGCCCGGCCAGCCGAACATGGTGTTCACGAAAGTAGCCGCGTACGAGCTGACCATGAACTCCTGGTCGATACTCTGCTGCCCGACCTTCACGTCCACGCGCTTGTTCAGGAACGATTGCTGATACCAAAGCTCCCATAGACGCGTGGTGTCCTGCGCTTCAATACCGCTGGCCGTGTTCAGCGTTCCAAGGTTGTACTGGCTCAGATTGCGGCCATGGATCTGCAGCGCGCTCGCGTTGAACGTGCCGCCCTCCCAGCCGAATGCCTTTTGCGTATCCAGACCCAGCGTGACCGTGGTCAGACCGTCGTAGGTGCCGCCGGTTTTGAGGCCGCCGCGCACGTTGGCGAGATATTCCGATGTCTCCGTTGCTTGCAGCGACACGCCGTACTTGCCGAGAAACGAGCGGATGCCGCCCATATCGCCTAGCAAGGTGGAACGCGTCCAGACGCCCGTCCACTGCCCGGCTTGTTGCGCCTGAATGTTCAGGTCGGCCTCGGGCGCGTCCGTGGGTGTCGCGTCCGGATTGGCAGGATTGCCAGCAGCCAATGCCGCCGATGAAGCCAGCAAAAGCCATGCGCTCATCAAGGCGCGGCGCACGGGCGCTCGGGAAACGCGTGTGTCGCGCTGGGCCGGGTGGACGGGTTGCATCGAAAATCCTCTGTCTTGTTGTGTCCGACGCCAATCTCTATAAGGCACTGGCGAGCGAATCGTACCGAGGCGGCAAAAAATCGTCAACACAAATGAGAACGATTCTCATTATAATTACACACAGGTGAAACACACATTACAAGATCCTGTCTTCGGATTTCTTTCGCCTACTTAAATGAAATACCAACGTAATGCTTTAGATATATAAGAGCATTTGGATGATGCAGAGTCGCAAAGCCTGTCATTCTTTTTTTATGCCGTAATCTTCAGGCGCTGCTTGATGAGATCACTCGCCGGCGCCGCCAGATCAGCAATTGCACCAACCCAGACAAGCATTTCATCCCGCGCGCCTCTTTCCCGCCGATAAAACCCGCTGTGCCGAAATGCGCATCCTCAATGCGACGAACTGCCAAGACGCCGCCAATTTGGTTTCCTAAATTGCTTGGGCGGTCGTCTGCCTGACGCCGTAATAACGACGCGGGGAAGTCCGCCTTGCCGGGGTATATCGGCCATGGTTCAGTCGTGGTGCTGAACCGCGTCATCGAATAAATAACCGCCCTGCCGCTCGACTGCCCAACCCGAAGGAGAAGAAAAAATGCATCTTCGAACACGCATCAAACCGCTCGCCTGGATCATCGCGTGTGCCGCCGCTCTTGGTGCGTTGCCGCTGTCCGCCGCTGCGGAAAACATCGATGTGAAGGTCGGTTTCGCCGCACCGCTGACGGGCGCAAACGCGGGTTACGGGAAGGACTTGCAGAACGGCGTACAGCTTGCACTCGATGAAGCCAACGCCAAGAAAATCCAGATTGGCGGCAAGACGGCCAACTTCACCATCCAGGCCGAGGACGATCAGGCCGATCCGCGCGTGGGCGTTCAAGCGGCGCAAAAACTCGTCGATGGCGGCGTTGCCGTGGTTGTCGGCCACTTCAATTCGGGCACGACGATTCCCGCGTCGCAGGTCTATCAAAACGCGGGCATTCCCGTAATCGATCCGGCCGCGACCAATCCGACCATTACGGAACGTGGTTTCGACAACGTCTTCACCGTCATTTCCAGCGATGCCCAGAACGCCGGCAACGCCGGGACCTACGCGGTGAAGGTCACGAAGGCGAAGAAAATTGCGATCATCGATGACCGGACGGCCTTCGGCCAGGGCGAAGCCGACGAGTTCGAGAAAGCCGTGAAAGCAGCGGGCGGCTCGATCGTCGCGCGTCAATACAGCGACAACCAGACCGTCGACTTCTCGGCGCAACTCACCGCGCTCAAGGGCGCAGGCGCCGACCTGATCTTCTTTGGCGGCCTCGACCGGCAAGCGGCGGCCGTGGCCAAACGGATGAAACAATTGAGCGTCAACGCGCAACTGGTTGGCGGCGGCGGCGTGATGGATGCGGATTTCCTGAAGCTCGCCGGCGATACCGCCGAAGGCGTGATGGCCTGGGAATACGGCAGCCCGCTTGAAAAGATGCCGCAAGGCAAGGCCTTCGCCGACAAGTTCCAGAAGCGTTTCGGCGTCGCGATTCTTTCGTATGCACCGTTTGGCTACGACGCGGCGTGGGCGGCGATCAACGCAATGGAGAAAGCGGGATCGATCGATCCGAAGGTTTATCGACCGGTGCTGAAGGCGATTTCGTTTCCGGGAATCACGGGAACCATCGCGTTCGACGACAAAGGCGCGCTGAAAAACGCTTCATCCACGATGTATCAGGTCAAGAGCGGCGCCTGGGTGCCGATCGTCACGAAGAGCGGGACGTGAGCATTACATAAGCGCACGGAACGCGGCGGCAACGGGGACGTTGCCGCCGCCCGCTTCAATATCCGCCTTGCAAGGAAGCCGGCAACTTGAGCGTGCCGGAACTGGTGAAGCGCACGCTGCCGAACACATTGCCCGCCAGCTTGCCGCGCACGACGTAGGGCACGCTGCCTCGCTGGATCACGTCCGAAAGGCCGAACGCTTGCCTGGCCGCGGCAAATGCGGAAACCGTCAGCGGGATACTCAGTACGGTCTCGCCGAAACGCGGCAAGGTTCCGCGTGCATCGCTCACGCCGCTTGCGAGAGGTTTGCCATCGAGATCGAGGTCCAAAGCGATGCCGTCGTAGTTGATCGGCGATTCGTTGGGATTCTGCACGCGCAGCTTCACGACGAACCGTAGCTCGAGCCCCTGGCCCGCAATCGGCTCTATACCTGCGACGCTGACACGTGGCGCATCGCGATCGAACAAACTCGCGCAGCCGGCAAGGCCCAGGAGGAGAAAAAGCCCGGCGAAAAACAGACGCATTGCGTGATCCAGAAGAAAGGTTGGGCGTTCACTATAGCGGTGTGTCTATCGTTTCGTCGCGCTTCGCCGGGTTCGTTCATAAAAGCCGGGCGGTTTGGTTCTCACCCAATCCACGAACCTGCGCACATCGTCATTCGCGAGCAGCGCCTGCACGGTGGAATACTCCTTCGCAAGCTGCGTCTCGTTGAAAAGCGCGTGCAATTGCCTGTGGCAAACTCTGTGCAGCACCGCGATTTCCTTGCCGCCCTTCGACTTGGGCACGAGATGATGCTCGTCGCGCTGGCTTGGCGGAACCAGGCGGCCGCAGAGCGCGCAGGATTCATTGGCTGCGGGCGGTTTGTACCAGGGCTCGAGCGGAGGTTTTGCCATGAGAGATCACGCCGCCAGATACCTCGAAAGCCCCGCGCGCGTCAGCGCGGCCTCGCTTTCGATCCATTCCGCAAATTCGCTCAGGACTTTCGATGCCGCCGGCCGTTCCGGATAAATCAGGTAATAAGACGCGCCGCTCGGCACGCAGAGGGAAAACGGCGTCACGATCCTTTGCGCGATCAAATCCTCTTCGATCAACGATAAATCCCCGATGGTCACGCCCAGACCCTGCATAGCCGATGAAATGGCGAGATCGAGCGTATCGAAGTGCTGCGCTTTCGCCGACGGCAATCCACGATACCCATATGCCGCCAGCCACTTCAGCCAGTCGCGCCGGTCGCGCGTGGGATGCAGCAAGGTCTGGTCGGCGAGATCGTCGGGCGTGATGGCGTGCGTCGTGCGCTGCGTGGAATCTTTCAGCAAACCGGGCGCGCACACCGGCGTCAGGACTTCATCGAAGAGATGATGCGCGCTCACGCCCTTTAACGCCGGCTGGCCGAAAACAATGGCGGCATCGAATTGCTCGGCGTTGAATTCGACCCCGTGCGATACCGACGCAGTCACTTCGATCACCAGTTCCGGCCGCTCGTTTTGCAGGCGAATCACGCGCGGCAAGATCCAGCGCATGGCGCACGTGGGACATTTCACGCGCAAAGTGCCGGATTGCGCGCCGCTGCGCTCGAGCGCTTCCGTGATCTGTGCGAGCGCCTGTTGCACGGGCGCGAGCAGCATTGCGCCGTTGGGCGTGAGCGCAAGGCCGCGCGGCTGGCGCACGAAGAGCGCATAACCCAGATGCGCCTCCAGTCCGGAAATTTGCCGGCTGACGGCGCCTTGCGTGACGTTCAGCAAATCCGCCGCGCGCGTAAAGTTGAGGCGTTGCGCGACGACGGCAAACGTCTTGAGCACATCGAGTGAAGGCAGTGGTTTCATCGGCGAATCTCGTCAGCCATGAGCGGCAAGCATGGCTAGTATGACAAACTTTCGATTGTCGGCGGTTAATGGCTGCTGTCGAATGACCATCGATACCCGAATTTATAGTCTTACGGAGAGTTGTCGTGAAAAGCGCCTGGACCCCTCAATCGAAGCTGCCCGCTGTCGGCACGACCATCTTTACCGTCATCGGCCAGCTTGCCGAGGAACATCACGCGCTGAATCTTTCGCAAGGCGCGCCGAACTTCGCGCCGGATCCGAAGCTCGTGGAGAGCGCCGCGCGAGCCATGCGCGACGGGCATAACCAGTACGCGCCCATGTCCGGCGTCCACGCATTGCGCGAAGCGCTGGCGCTGAAAACGCAAAAGCTCTACGGCGCGACCTACGATCCGGCGAGCGAAATCACCGTGGTCGCCAGCGCGAGCGAAGGTTTGTACGCGACCATCAGCGCGCTCGTGCATCCCGGCGACGAAGTCATCTACTTTGAGCCTTCCTTCGACAGCTACGGTCCGATCGTCCAGTTGCAGGGCGCCACGCCCATTGCGATAAAACTTTCGCCGGTGGATTTCCATATCGACTGGGACGAGGTTCAGGAGGCCATCACGCCGCGCACGCGCATGATCATCGTCAATTCGCCGCACAATCCATCGGGCAGCGCGTTCACGAGCGCAGACATCGAGCGTCTCACGGCGCTTACCCGCGATTCGAAGATCATCGTTTTGTCGGACGAAGTGTACGAACACGTCGTCTTCGACGGCGCCTTGCATCACAGCATGGCGCGTTATCCGGCGCTTGCCGAACGCAGCGTGATCGTGTCGTCGTTTGGCAAGTCGTATCACGTGACCGGCTGGCGCGTCGGCTTCACGCTCGCCCCGGCGGAGTTGACCAACGAGATCCGCAAGGTCCATCAGTTCATGACCTTTTCCGCCGATACCCCCATGCAGATCGCCTTCGCCGAAGCCCTCGGCGACGAATCGAGCTATCTCGGTCTCGGCGCGTTCTACCAGAAGAAACGCGACCTGCTGGCCGAGGCGCTCGCCGGATCACGTTTCGAGTTGCTGCCGAGCGCGGGCAGCTTCTTCATGCTGGCGCGCTTCGGTGCGTTTTCGGACGAAACCGACAGCGACTTCGTGCTGCGGCTGATTCGTGAAACGCGGGTCGCTACAATCCCGTTATCCGCGTTCTACACCGACGGCACCGACAACCGCATCATCCGCCTGAGCTTTGCGAAGGACGACGACACGTTGCGCGAAGGCGCGCGCCGTTTGTGCACGGTTTGAACTCATCGAACACCATCCGGGAGAATCATTTCATGAAGAAGAGCCTTCACGCGCTGGCCGGCGCCATGTTGATCGCAACGTCGTTGTGCACGGCGACCGCCGCTTTCGCCGCCGATACCGACACGCTGCGCTACGGCATCGAAGCGCAATATCCGCCATTCGAATCGAAGTCGGCGTCGGGCGAATTGCAGGGCCTGGATATCGATATCGGCAATGCGGTTTGCGCCGCGGCCAAGATGAAATGCGCGTGGGTCGAGACCTCGTTCGACGGCCTGATTCCCGCGCTGCAAGGCCGCAAGTTCGACGCGATCAATTCCGCGATGAACGCAACCGATCAACGGCGCCAGGCCATCGATTTCACGAACGTCGTGTATCACGTGCCGACGCAGTTGATTGCCAAGACGGGAAGCGGACTTGCGCCCACGCCTGAATCGCTGAAGGGCAAGAATATCGGCGTGCTGGCGGGCTCGGTGCAGGAAACCTTTGCGAAGGCGCACTGGGCCAATGCAGGCGTGAACGTGGTTGCCTATCAGGATCAGAATCAGGCTTATACCGACTTGAAGGCTGGCCGCCTGGACGGCACGCTCGTCATGTCGGCGGCCGGGCAATCAGGCTTTTTATCGAAGCCGGATGGCGCGGGTTACGCGTTCGCAGGCGGCCCGGTTCACGATGACAAAATCCTCGGCAGCGGCATTGCGTTCGGTGTCCGCAAAGGCGACAAGGCGCTGAAGCAACGCCTGGATACGGCTATCGCCAAGCTGCAGGCGGATGGCACGATTGCGAAGGCCGCGAAGAAACATCTCGGCGATATCGACGTGTCGGTTAAATGAAAGCGTTTCAGATCTGAATGAAAGTATTGTAGCCAGCACGGATTTTTGAACGCTGGCACACTAGCGACAATTTGTTGCTATGGCAGTCATTGTCGTAGCATCCATTTGCTTCAGCATCGTCGGCCGCACGGGTTTTCGTGCGGCCGCTTTCATCCGGATCTCCCATGAGCACTGCCCCCGCCGCACCTGCCACGTCTGGCGCGCCCGCCGCGCCGGCACCGCCCGAACCCCTCAAAGGTGGCCAGCTCGTCCTGGCAACCATCGCCGTGGCTTTGGCGACGTTCATGAACGTGCTCGATTCATCGATTGCAAACGTCGCCATTCCGACCATTTCCGGCAATCTGGGCGTGTCAGTGGACGAAGGCACGTGGGTGGTCACCGTATTTGCCGCGGCCAATGCAGTATCGATCCCGCTGACCGGCTGGCTGACCCAGCGGATCGGCCAGATCAAGTTGTTTGTCGGCGCGATTCTTTTGTTCGTGATTTCTTCATGGCTGTGCGGACTTGCGCCGACCTTGCCAATCCTGCTCGCCGCGCGCGTGTTGCAAGGCGCCGTTGCCGGGCCGCTGATCCCGCTTTCGCAAGCCATCTTGCTGGGTTCATATCCGAAGGAGAAAGCGTCCATGGCGCTTTCCCTTTGGGCGATGACCGCGGTCGTCGGGCCGATTGCGGGTCCGGCTTTGGGCGGCTGGATCACCGATAGTTATTCGTGGTCGTGGATCTTCTACATCAACATTCCGGTGGGATTGTTCGCCGCGAGCGTCACGTGGTTCATCTACCGGAAACGGGAATCGGCGACGCGCAAGGCGCCTATCGATACAGTCGGATTGATGTTGCTGATTGCATGGGTTGCGTGCCTGCAGATCATGCTCGACAAAGGCCGCGACCTCGACTGGTTTTCGTCGCCGCTGATCGTCTGGCTCGGCATCATCGCGATGATCGCGTTTGCGTTTTTTGTGGTCTGGGAGTTGACCGAGAAAAATCCCGTAGTGGATCTACGCTTGTTCGCCGGACGTAATTTCTTTGGCGGCACGGTTGCCATTTCCGTGGCGTATGGCGTGTTTTTCGGCAATCTTGTGTTGTTGCCGCAATGGATGCAGCAATACCTCAATTACCGGTCGGTCGATGCCGGTCTCGTCACCGCGCCATTGGGTATTTTTGCCGTGATCCTTGCGCCGGTGATGGGCAAGGTTTTGCCGCGCACGGACGCGCGTGTGGTCGCGACGCTGGCGTTTATTGGCTTTGCGATCGTGTTTTATATGCGCTCGAAATACGTGATCGAAATCGATACCTGGCATCTCGTGCTGCCCACGCTGTTGCAAGGCATTCCGATGGCGCTGTTTTTCGTGCCGCTGACATCGATCATCTTGTCGGGATTGCCGCCTTCTAAGATTCCGGCGGCGGCGGGTCTATCGAATTTCGCGCGCGTGTTTTGCGGCGCTGTCGGGACCTCGTTGTGCGGCAACGCGTGGACCGACCGGATCGCGCTTCACCACGAACGGCTGACCGAGCAGGCGAATGCGAATAACCCCGCCTTCATGGCGTCGCTTCAGGCGTCGCAGAACACGTTGCACGTCAACGAAGCGCAGGCGCGCGGGTTGTTCGATTTCACCGTGAACACGCAAGCCGCGATGATGGGACTTAACGATATTTTCTTCGCTTCGGCCGTGATTTTCATTCTGATCATTCCACTGATCTGGATCACGAAACGCGCGAAAGGCGGCGGTGGCGGCGCGGCTGCGGGCGCGCACTGAGTCTGGAAACGGGGCTCGTTGATGACAACGAGCTCTGCTACTTTCTGAACGTGATGTGCGAGACGCGTCGCACCATCAATACAGCCGATAACGCGGCCACGGCGGTCAGCATCACGCCTATGTGAATCGATTGAACGAGCACTTCACGTGCGCTTTCGATCAGCGCCGGACCATCCAGTCCAACGGGCGCGAGATCGGCGAGAAGCTTTGATCGCAACGCGGTATCGATTAGAATGCGCGGATCATTAAACCTCGGCAGCCACGCCACGCTCGCCGGTTCGCCCAGGACGCGAAGCGTGCGCGTGATCACATCGCGGTAATGATGCTGAACGATCGTCGCGACCACGCTGGTCCCAAGCATCCCGCCCACCATGCGCGTGGATTGCAATAAGGCCGTGGTAATGCCGAAGCGCTCGCGCCCGGCGATTTCCTGGCCGAACACATTCAGGTTGTTCAAAATGAAACCGAGGCCAATGCCGATCCCGGCCATCGGTATCTCGATCCAAATATGCGGCGTCGATGCGCTCGCAAACGAAAGCGCGATGCACGCAAACAGCAGCAGCGTAAAACCGATGGAAAGAATCATGGTCGGCTTGCGCAAATGAATCACGATCCGCGTATTGATAAAGCTGCCAATGGCGATAAACATTGCGATCGGCGTGGCGAGCAAACCCGCTTCTTGCGGCGATAAACCAAACCCGCCCTGCAACAATAACGGCGCGAAGAAGATCAGCGAGAACATCACGAAGCCGGATAGCACGGACAACGTGAACAGGGTCACGAGTTGCGGGTCCTTGAACAGATCGAGGGGAATGATCGGATGTGTCGCGCGCCGTTCGCACATCAACAACGCAACGGCGCCGATCACCACGCAGAGTGCAAGAACGATATTGCCGGTCGTCAAGCCACTCTTCGGCACGCCTTCAATGAATGCCTGCAGCCCGCCGAGAACCAGCGCAACGAGCGCCGCGCCCATCCAGTCGATCTTCACCGCGCCCTCGCGCGGGCGCCGATAGTTCGGCAAATGCGCCCAGATGAAATAAAACGCGGCGATACCCACCGGCAAGTTGATCAGAAACGTCGAGCGCCATCCCCAGTGCTCGCTCATCCAGCCGCCAAGCGAAGGACCGGCCGCCGTGCCAATCCCGTACGACGCCGCCATGACCACCTGCCAGCGCACGCGCAGACGTGGATCGGGGAAAAGATCGGGAATCGATGCAAACGCGGTCCCCACCATCATGCCGCCGCCGACGCCTTGCAAGCCGCGCGCGATGACCAGGAACAACATGTCGTTGGCCACGCCGCACAACACCGACGCCGCCGTGAACGTGACGACCGCGGCGATCACAAAACGCTTGCGCCCGAAATAATCGCCGAGCCGGCCGAACACCGGCACCGTCACCACCGATGCCAGCAAATACGCGCTCGCAATCCACGCGTAGTACTCGAAGCCGTGCAACTCCGCGACGATGGACGGCAGCGCGGTACTCACCACAGTCTGGTCGAGCGCGACGAGCATGTTGACGAGACCGATGCCGAGCATCGCCAGAAGGGCATTTCTAAAAGGAAGGGGCGAAGCGGTATGCGGGTCGGTGCTGGCGGCGGCTTGGGACACGGGCAGAAAATAGGCAGATAAACAAAGACAAGGGCTGAATTGTATGACGCCATTAATTCACCGGCCGCGCGGCGATCTAATAAAGGAACGATCAGCAATAACTACAGTCGGACAAATGAAAGCACGTTGTTTTAACCGAGGAAGGAGAATCGTATGTTCAACCGAATAGTCGTTGCTATCGACGGCAGCCGTACATCGAGCCGTGCATTCGCCACCGCGCTCGAACTCGCCGCCACGCACCACGCAGTGCTACAGCCTTTCTACGTAATCGACGAGGCGCCGATTTACTACGATGTCCCCGGCTACGATCCTTCAATACTTCGCACTCAGCTCGCCGATCAGGGCGTGACCCTCGCCGCCGAAACCAACGCTGCAATGAAGCAGCGCGGCGTGGAAGGCCAAGTGCTGGTAAGCGAGGCATCGTCAGCCGAAGATGTTGCCGAACTCGTGTTGAAAGCGGCCGCAGCGTTCAACGCAGACTTGCTCGTTATGGGCACGCACGGACGCAAAGGTTTTCAACGGCTGATACTCGGCAGCGTCGCGGAACGTTGTCTCCGGCAGGCAACCTTGCCGGTGCTGCTGATTCCATCGGCGGCAGGCGGGCCGGAAGTCGAGGCGCAGGTCGCGGCCTGAGCTTTGGACCAATCGGCGCGCGGTACGGCCAGCCGCGCGCCATTGCAATAAGTTGTGCGTGACGTTTTGCCACCCGAAACGGCATGGCATCGATGGGACAATTTCCTTGTTCCAGATCAAGGTTTTATAAATTGTTCACATAACCGAGCATGCCATGCAGACCCTGCACGAGACTTCCGCCATCGCCCTTTCCGCCGGCCCGCGCCACGCCGCGCACTGCACGACATGCTCGTTGCGGCAATACTGCGTGCCCCAGGGCCTGTCCTCCGGCGACACCGACAAATTGCAATCCGTCATCGTCAACGCCCGCGCAATCAAGCGCGGCGAAACGCTGTTTCGTATCGGCGATACATTCGATGCAATCTATGCCATCCGCTCAGGTTCGCTCAAGACGGTCATAACCAGCGCAAACGGTCGCGATCAGGTCATGGGCCTGCATTTGGGCGGCGATGCCCTGGGCCTCGAAGGTTTCGACGACGGTCACCATGCGTGCCGCGCCGTGGCGCTGGAAGACAGTTCCGTGTGCGTGGTTCCCCTCACGGCTTTTGAGCGCGCCTGCCGCGAGTCCAGCGCAATCCAGCGGCGCTTGTTGCAGTTGCTAAGCCGCGAAGTCGTCCGGAAATCTGCACAAACCGTGATTCTCGGCACCTTGCGCGCGGACGAACGAGTCGCCGCACTGCTGCTCGATCTTTCTTCGCAGCTGACGCGCCGCGGTTATGCCGGCAACGAATTCAACCTGCGCTTCACGCGCGACGACATGGGCAGTTTTCTTGGTATCACGCTGGAAACCGTCAGCAGGACGCTGTCGCGTTTTCAGGCGAAAGGGCTCCTTCAAGCCGACGGCAAGTTGATCCATATTCTCGATTTCGACGGCCTCCGCGCCGTCTGAAGAAAGCGGCGTTTGCAAGTCGGCCGCGGTTCAAGCACGCCTGGCATGTCCTCTGCTACGATTTATCGTTTCGCACGGCCACTGCCCGGAGAAAAGAGCGATGAATCGCGAACCTACCCCGCTGCACCCGCTGCTTGTCCGCCTGCGCGAGGCGCGTCAAACGACTGACGCGCTTTTTGACATCGTCAAGCCTGAATTCCTGTATGAGCGGCCGATTGCCGAGCGGCATCGGATCGTGTTTTACATCGGCCATCTTGAAGCGTTCGACCGGAATCTCTTCGATCAACGCCTCTTCGACCTTCCCAGTCCCAACGCCGAGTTCGACCAGTTGTTTGCGTTCGGCATTGATCCTGTGGATGGCGGCCTGCCAACCGATCAGCCACACGACTGGCCGGCGCTTGCGACAATCCGGGCATACGTGAAGCGTATTCGCGATGATATCGACACACGTTTCGACCCCGTCGATATTACAAACCGTGCAGACACAGATGGCACTTTCGCCGCGTCCGATATCAAGCCGGAGACACTGCTGGAAGTCGCGATCGAACACCGGCTAATGCACGCCGAGACGCTCGCCTACATGCTGCATCAGTTGCCTCTGCATCAGAAAACCGGCCCGGATGTGACCGAGCAGGAAGCCCGGCATCCGCTCAGTACCGACGCCATTCGCGAAATGATCCACGTGCCCGCCGGCACGGCAACGCTCGGCCTCACGCGCGAAAGCGGAACTTTCGGCTGGGACAACGAGTTCGGCGAACACAAGGTGGACGTGCCGGCATTCCAGATGGATCGCTACATGGTCACGAATGCGGATTGGCTCGACTTCATGCGGGCCGACGGTTATTCGAACCGCGATCTCTGGCGCGATGCCGACTGGGCGTGGCTCGAAAGCGAAGGTATCGACAAACCCGCATTCTGGGTCCGCGATCCCTTAAATTCCGACGCGTGGAAGCTGCGGACCATGTTCGACGAGATCGCGTTGCCCGCCGACTGGCCGGTGTACGTGAGCCACGCCGAAGCCAGCGCGTACGCGAAGTGGGCGGGCAAATCGCTGCCAACGGAAGCGCAATGGCAGCGCGCGGCCGAGGGTGCGCCGCACGCGCAAAACGGCAACTTCGATTTCCGCCGATGGGAACCCTCGCCCGTGCAAGCGCATCCGGAGAATCGCAGCGCGGCCGGCGTAGCGGGGCAATTCGGTAATGGTTGGGAGTGGACATCGACCGCGTTCGGGCCGTTACCTGGGTTTGAACCGTTCTCGTTTTATCTGGGCTACTCCGCGAATTTCTACGATGACCAGCATTACGTGCTCAAAGGCGGTTCGCCGCGCACGGCGGCATGCATGCTCCGGCCGAGTTTTCGCAATTGGTTCCAGGCGCATTATCAATATGTCTACGCGGGGTTCCGCTGCGTCCGTGCTGCCTGAGAACGCTTGATCAACAACGAAAAAAACCGGCCTGAAGGGCCGGTTTTTTCTTTCTAACACCATTCGAAGTCGATCAGTAATACGGATACGGTGCGTAATAAACCGGTCGCGGCGGCGCGTAGTAGACCGGCGGCGGCGGTGCGTAATAAACCGGCTGAGGCGCATAGACTTGCGGCTGCTGAATCGTATTGCCCTTCGACGTCATGCATTGCGCATACGCTGCATCGTATTGGCCTTGCAGACCCGCGGCCGAGTATTGAGCGCTATTCGCGCCCGCTGCGCTGCCAACCAGCAACCCGCCGCCTGCGCCAATCGCCGCGCCCGCACCCGGATTCCCCGCCGCCGCCCCAATCAAGGCTCCCGCTGCCGCGCCGCCAAGCGTGCCGAGCACGCTGCTGTTGACGCTGTTCGTGGTTGCCGCCTGCGCCGCGCCTTGCGGATTGCCCGCCTGGAACGCGTAATTGCGGCATTCATAGTCGTCCGCCTGGAATGTGGCGAGCGGTTCGCCCGACCGCGGCAACGCAACAATGCTCGGACCGCTCGGCGGCACGACTGCGCAGCCGCTGACCAGAATCACGCCGCCGAGCGCGGCGATGCTGAGTAACTTGCCTGAGTTCATATCGCAACAATCCAAAGTGCCGAAGTCACGAAGTTAGAGCAATTCAGGGACCAATTGGTTACTCAATGGTTACTAATCATTTCTTAACGGCTCCGATTTCGCGTGGCCGGCATTGCGAGCAATTAAAACTATCAGGAAAGTCAGGATCTTCACATTAGAAGATGCACTTATTACATCGAGATCCGCGAAGGCCGAGTATGGAGCCATCAAATGTTATCGATCCATCATCCATACGATGGAAACGTGACAACAAAACGTGCGTTTTCTCGCAATGCACAAAAAATCGCAGGCATCGCCTGACGAAGGAGACATGCGACATGAGTGAGCCATCCGTGGCCGCTTTATCGCCCGATATGGCCGCGCCCTTGATCCGCGTGGCCGGCGTCACCAAGCGTTTTGGCGGCGTGCAGGCGCTTCGCGGCGTGAACCTCGAGGTGCTTCCTGGCGAAGTCCACGCGCTGCTGGGCGAAAACGGCGCGGGGAAATCCACGCTCATCAAGATCCTGAGCGGCGTGCATGCATGCGATCAGGGCGTGATCGAGATCGACGGCGCGCGCGTTGCATTCGATTCCCCCGCCAGATCGCGCGATGCCGGCGTCGCGGTGGTCTATCAGGACCTGAGCCTGGTCGAATCCATGTCGGTCGGCGCGAACCTGATGCTCGGCCGCGAACCGCGCACACGTCTCGGCTTTGTCAAAAAGCGCGAGCTCATGGCGCGCGTCGGCGAATTTTTGAAAGCGCATGGCATTCCGCTCGATCCGCGCGCCATGGTCGGATCGCTGCCGTTTGCGTATCGGCAAATGACGGAAATCTGCAAGGCGCTGATGGGCGACGTGCGCGTCCTGATCCTCGATGAACCCACGTCCGCGCTCACCGGCGGCGAGGAGGAAATCCTCTTCAAGGCAATCCGCACGGTGACGGATCGTGGCGTGGGCGTGATCTACGTGACGCATCGGCTCAATGAAGTCTTCCGGATCTCGCAGCGCGTCACCGTGTTTCGCGACGGCGCCAACGCCGGTTCTTACACGACCGCGCAGACGAACATGAAGGAGCTGGTCGCGGCAATCGTCGGACCCGGGCATGCCGCAATGCACGCGCGCGAGGTCGCGGCCGGCACGCCGCGCGAGCTTGCTTACGAGATCGACAACAAGCCCGTTCTCACGATGTCCGGCATCAGTAACGATCGTCTGCACGACGTCAGCCTCACGGTGCGCGAGGGCGAGATCCACGGCCTCGCCGGACTTATAGGAAGCGGCCGAACCGAGATTCTGCAAACGCTCTTCGGGCTGCGCGAAGTTGCACAAGGGACGCTCGCAATCAACGGCCGAAACGTCGAACGTCTGACGCCCGCCGCCGCGATCAAGCTCGGCATTGCGCTCGTACCGGAAGACCGGCACGTGGAAGGGCTCGTGCTCGATCATTCCATCGAACGAAACTTGACGCTGCCGTGGCTCACGCTTTTTTCACGCGCGGGCTGGCTGCAAAGCCGCGCCGCCGCGCAACAGGCGAAGACCGCGATGAAACAGCTCGCCGTAAAAGCGCCCGGTCCTTCGACCCAGGTGAAATTCCTCTCGGGCGGCAATCAGCAGAAAGTCGTCTTCGCGAAATGGAATAGCCCGCGCCCCGCGCTTCTTCTTCTCGATGAACCCACTGTCGGCGTGGATGTCGGCGCGCGCGAAGAGCTCTACGCCGTGGTCCACGACGCCGCGCGCGCAGGCACGGGCGTGCTCGTGGTGTCGTCGGATCTGGACGAACTCCTGCGCCTGTGCGACCGCATTTCGATTGTCGTGGATGGCGCCATCGTCAATACGGTCGATCGCGAAAGCGTGAGCAACGCCGAGGCGCTGCACCACTTGATCCAACTCCCTCGTTTCCAGGAAGAGCCCGCAACATGAACGACTCCGTCACGCCGCTCGCGGCCGACCCGCTGACCGCGCAACCGCCAAGCCGTGCGTTGCGGCTCGCGCGACTTTTGTTGCAGGGCGAACGGCCTTACATGCTGTACGTGGCGTTTGCGATCCTGCTGGTCGTGTTCAGTTTCGCTTCGCCGTGGTTTCTTTCCATCGATAACTTTCTGAACATCGGGCGGCAGACCGCGCTGGTGTCGATCATCGCGATCGGCATGACGTTCGTGATCATCGCGCGGCAAATCGATCTGTCAGTTGGCTCGACGTTGGCGCTTTCGGGCATGTCCGCCGCGCTCGCGATGGCGCATCTCGGCGACAGCTGGATGATCGGCGCGATTGCGGGGATCGGGACCGGTGCGATCGTGGGCGCAATCAACGGCGTGGTGGTCACGCGGCTGAACATTCCCTCGTTTCTCGTGACGCTCGGCACGCTCAGCGCGGCGCGCGGCCTGGCGCTTCTTGTCACGACCACCAAGCCGGTCATCATCACGAACGACTCGTTTGTTTCGATCTTCGGCGAGGGCGATATCTTCGGCGTACCGGTACCGATTCTATGGACACTGCTTGCGGTCATGGGCGGCGTCCTGCTGCTGCACTACAGCGTCTTCGGACGACGGGTGTATGCAGCCGGCGGCAACCCGACGGCCGCGCTCTACTCCGGCATCAACATCCGGCGCGTGACAACGATCACATTCATTCTCACCGGCGCGCTTGCGGGACTTGCCGCGCTCGTACTCGCCGCACGTTCGCATGCCGCGCGGCCCGACGTGGTGCAAGGACTCGAACTCGATGTCATCGCCTCCGTCACACTCGGCGGCTGCAGTCTTTTCGGCGGACGCGGATTCGTGCTCGGGACTTTGTTAGGGAGCCTTATCATCGGCACGCTAAACAACGGGCTGGTACTGCTTGGCGTGAGCTCGTCGCTTCAATTGGTCATCAAGGGCGCGATCATTGTGGCGGCAGTTGCATTCACAAAGAAATAACGAGGCACGTCGATGACTCGTGATGTGGGAACCGTGACAAGACATTGCATGGTTCCGTGGCGGTGTGGTCAAAACTCAGTACACAAAATCAACGGAGACAAATCATGAATCATCGTCGTTTATCAACTCTTGCCGTTGCGCTGACCAGCGTGGTGGCCGCGCTTTGCACCACCACCGCGAGCGCTCAATGCGTGACGGGCCTGCCGGTGGCATCGATCGGACCTTCGACCATCGTGGGACAAGGGCCGAACGGAGAAAAAGCTGCATCGGTCGATACAGTCAAGCTCACCGCCGCCGAAACCGACAAGATCAAGGCCGGCAAATACAAGGTCGGCATTTCCATGCAGACCATGAACCTCGACTGGGCACAGTTGCAAGTGGCGGGCATCACGGACACGCTCAAGAAATACAACGTGGAAGTGATCGGCGTGGCGTCGGCGGAGTATCAGGTCGACAAGCAGATTGCGGATATCGAGAACACGATCCAGCGGCATCCTGACGGCATCATTTCCATTCCCGTCGATGGCACCGCGACCGCCGCGACCTATAAAAAAGTCTCGCAGGCAGGCATCAAACTCGTGTTCATGGACAACGTTCCGACAGGTCTCAAGCATCCCGAACAATATGCCGCCATGGTCTCCGCCGACAGCGAAGGCAACGGCCAGATCGCGGCCAAGGTGCTGGCTTCGTGCGTGGCGAAGGGCGGCACGATCGGGCTGGTGAATTTCGGCGTCGATTATTTCAGCACGACAGAACGCACGAAAGCGGTCAACGACTGGATGAAAAAGAACCGTCCGGACATCAAGATCAAGCAGGTTGCGTTCACCGATCCGTCGAAGGTCGGACAGATCGCCGGCGACTTCCTGACCGGCAATCCGGACGTCAAGGGTCTCTTCGCAGTTTGGGATCAGCCGGCGCTCGACACGCTCACGTCCATGCGCGCGCAAGGCGTGACCATTCCGATGACAACCGTCGATCTCGGTCTCGAATCTGCAATTGAAATCGCAAAGGGCGGACCGCTGAAGGCAACGGGCTCGCAGCGTCCCTACGATCAGGGCGTGGCTGAAGCCATGGCGATGATGAAGGCGATTCTCGGCCAGACACCACCGGCGTGGATCGGCGTGCAGTCGTTGCCCGTCGTGCAGTCGAACGTGCTCGAATCCTACAAGACCGTCTTTAAGAAAGATCCGCCCGCGCCGCTGGCGGACGCTTGCAAGAAGGCAGCGCCTGCGTGCGGCTGACGCGTCGATTTGTTGCGTAGAACATGGTCCCGGCAGCGCATCGACGTGCTGCCGGGCCTCCGTGGTCAACCCTGCCAGTGAATGGCGCGCCTTCTTTCACGCAAGATCCTCGCATGACCAAGAACGAACGACTGCGCACGCTTGCCGAGACGCTGCGCGAGCAAAGCGTATTGCGTTTGCGTGAAGCCGCGACGCTGCTGGATGTATCGGAGATGACGGTGCGCCGCGACATTGCCGCGAGCCCGGGCATGTTCACGTATCTCGGCGGTTATATTGTGCGGACCTCCGATGTACCCAACCACACGAGCTACACCATCGATGAGGAAAAGGATCACTTCGCCCAGGCGAAAGCCGAAGCGTCCGCAACGGCTGCGCGAATCATTTCAGACAACGAAACAATATTTATCGACTGCGGTACGACGCTGACTAACCTCGCGCGCATGATTCCGGCGGACCTGCACCTCACGGTAGTGTGCTATTCGCTGAATATCGCCGAAATCTTGCGGCGCAAATCCAATGTGCGGATGATCTTGCTGGGCGGCGTGTATGCGCCATCGTCGGATTCGTTCGCGAGCGAGGAAAGCATCGACACGCTCAAGCGCATGGGCATCAACAAGGCTTTCATGTCAGCCGGCGGCGTGGATGAAACGCGCGGCGTGACCTGCTGGAACTTCCACGAAGTGGGAATCAAGCAAGCTGCCATGGCAAGCGCCGTGGAAAAGCATCTCGTGATCGATACCAGCAAGATGGGCAAGGTCAAGGCCGTGCGCTTCTCGCAAATCGGCGATTTCGATTCGCTGATTACCGAACGCGGCCAGTTGCTGCGCCCACTGGGTGAGTGAATCAGGCGAAGCCGAATGTCAGACTTGTAGATCGAAATCCATTGGTGATATATTACATATCAATGTTTTGCCAATCTACACAGCACGTCATCAGGTCCGCGATGCTCGATCCCTCGTTGTTCGGCCGTCTACCATTTACGCCCGCGGAGCCCGTTGAAGGGCCGCTGCCGGCCGGCCGCAACCATCTGCATATAAGCACCGAGCGCGACGCGGTCTTGTTCGTGCCAACCGCGCTCGGTGCGCTCGACCCGGTCCCGTTGTTCGTGATGTTCCACGGCGCTGGCGGCTTTCCAGAGAAGGTTCTGCCGTTCCTGGAAGCACATGCCGAGCGCGACAAATTCCTGATCCTCGCACCGCATTCAACGTATGCAACATGGGACATCGTGATTGGCGGCAGCGGTCCGGACCTCGAGCGTCTGCAGCAGGCACTGGTCGAGGTCACATCGCATTACCGCATCGATAATCGTCGTATAGCGTTCGCAGGGTTTTCCGATGGCGCAAGTTACGCTTTATCAATTGGCATTACTAACGGCAATATCGCAAGTCATGTGATCGCATTTTCCGGCGGTTTCATGTCCGTCTTCATGCAGGAGGGTGCGCCGGAGGTTTTCATAGCGCACGGCCTGCGCGATGAACAACTGCCCATCGAAACCAGCGGCCGCGCGAACGCCGGAAAATTGAAGGCTGCGGGTTACAACGTGCAGTACGTCGAGTTCGATGGCTTGCATGTCATTGAACCGGACGTTGTCAGCATGGCGGTCCAGTTTTTTCTCAAATAGCGGCGGGTCGGTGTCTCGGGAGCGTGTTGATGGACTTTGAAATACCTGAATCGCTCGTTCATCCACTGCTCGCGATGATTGAAGCCGAATCGCCGCTCGCACGGCAACTGAACGAACATGGTGTATGTCATGGCGCCATGCTCGTGTCGAGCAAGCTGTTTGATTCGAAGTCATTGAACACGCTGTTCACTTTGAGCAAGGCGAATAACGAAAGCGCGCTGATGTTCCAGATGCTCGCGCTCGACAATATTTATAACGCACCACAAGCTCGTACCATTCCGGCGCTCGATCAGACGGTGCCGGGGCTCATCGCTTATCTTGCGCGTGATGTTATCGATGGATGGCTGTATAAGCGCGCGAAGGACGGCACGCTTTTGCCTTGGCTCGTGCATCGCATGCGTTACGTCGAGCCCGAGCAAGGCGCGCCGTACGTGGTTGTCGACATGCTGGCCAACACGATGCAGTCGGCCAATTCGGAGCGCACCGATCCCCAGATGCGTCTTTCGGGTATGACGACGTCGCTCGTGATCAACCGGCATGACATTGTCAACCGCACCATTCCAGAACTGCTTTCAGAGTTTGGATTTTATAAAGAGTGCGCGGAATTCAAGCGTGAATACGAACAACATGCGCAGCGCTTCCTTAAGATCCAGCCACGCTTTGGCGCACAGTTCGTCATTTCGAAGGCGGCGTTTACCGTCGATACAAAAGGCGCTGCTCAGTTCACGCGTATTGTGGAAGGTGTCAGCGCGAAGTGCATCAACGACGAAGAGATGCTGGAGCGCCGTTTTCAGATGACTGCCGATGCCGAGTTCTGGCGCAGCGCGAACGTGGAACACGGCTTCGAAAAAGTCCCGCTGCATTGCTACGTGTATCTGTTTCATCTCGAATGGCATCGCAACATCTGGGTTCACGCGCAGCACATAGCGGAATATGAATACCGGCCCGAGCTGCGCGACAAGCTCGTGCTGCCCAAGCACCATCGTGATCTGATCGATATCCTGACATCGAAAAATCGCGTGTTCGTGCAGGACTTCGTGCCCGGCAAGTCGAGCGGTACGACCATCCTGTGCCAAGGCGCGCCGGGACTCGGCAAGACGCTGACCGCGGAGGTCTATTCGGAAGTAGTGAGGAAACCTTTGTACCGCGTGCATTCCGGGCAGTTGGGAACAACGGCGGCATCGGTCGGCGCTACGCTGTCCGGCATATTGCAACGTGCGGTACGCTGGGATTCGATCCTGCTTCTGGACGAAGCCGATGTCTACATTCGCCGCCGGGATAACGATCTCGAACACAACGCTATCGTTGCGGAATTTTTGCGCACGCTCGAATATTTCAGTGGTCTGCTTTTTATGACGACCAATCGCGTGGACGATGTCGACGACGCGATCCTGTCGCGTTGCATCGCCAAGATCCAGTACGAGACGCCGTCTAAGACGGACGCAATGCTGCTTTGGAAATTGCTAGGCGAGCAGTTGGGCGCGGATCTCGGCAGCGATCTGATCGAAGCGCTGACAAGTACATACCATCGAGCGAGCGGACGAGATATCAAGGAACTTCTCAAGCTGACAACGCGTTACTGCCGCGCGAAAGAGATTCCGCTTTCGGAGGACGCGTTCAGGATGTGTGCGCTATTTCGCGGGCATGCCTGAGGTCGCTGTGCAAGGCGACTCGTTCAGGCCTCAAGGAATATGCGCGCGAATGACACGAGCAGGCGAATAAAAATCACGGTAACAACCCAGCGGCGCGGTAGGCCGTCACTGCCTGATCGTAAAGTGCAATGTCCCCTCGTCCTCGGGCAACAAGCTGAGCACCTTCAACAGCCGCGTAGATTGCAAGCGCTTGATGCCGAATTGCCTGCTTACTCGCCTTGGTTTTTCTACGTGACAGCACTTCTGCAAGCCACTCGATATTGACGCTGATGAAGTGATTGACTTCCGCGCGCACTTCGTCGGGCAAGTCGTCATGTTCGGCAGACATCAATCCCACAAGGCACATCCGGTTCTCGTTCACCAGCGCCGCCCGGAATATCCCCGCATAAGCGTCGATGCATTCGCGGACCGTCCTGGACGTCGCGAGTATCTGTTCGAACGCTGCGATGCCATCTTCCGTATAACGTTGTGCGAGCGCTGCGCCAAGGTCGCCCTTGGTCGGAAAGTGATGATGGATGCTTGCACTGGACACCCCCACTTCCTTGCCGATTTCCCGAAAGCTCAGTGCGTTGTAGCCATTGCTCTGCACCATGAGACGGCCCACGCTCATGATTTTTTCCCGCGTATCGATATTGGCCATCAGGAATTTCCTCGGTCTGAAAACAACCCTGATTATATCTCTATCGATAGATAACTCGAACCGGCGCCTTATCTATCGATAGATTGTTGTTGACAGCGCGTTCGTGAGGTCCTAATCTTCGCTGAACCCATTAACCTATCGATAGATAAGGAACTGATCATGAAGATTTACGACACCCCGGGCTTCCCGAATCCGGCACGCATCCGCATCGTACTCGCGGAAAAGGGTCTGGACGCCCAGATTGAATTTGTCAAAGTCGATCTGATTGCCGCCGAGCATAAGCAAGACGCTTTCCTTGCAATCAATCCTACGGGTACGGTTCCGGTGCTCGAACTCGACGACGGCACCATCATTTCCGAAAGTGTTGCGATCACCGAATATCTCGACAATCTCGACGGCAACCCCACGCTTACCGGCAAGACGCCCAAGCAGAAAGCTATCATTCACATGATGCAAAAACGCGCGGACGACCAGCTTATCGATGCGATCGGCGACTATTTCCACCACGCAACACCCGGGCTAGGCGATCGCCTGCTGGCTTATAAAAGTCCTGAATGGTCGCACAGGAAGGAATGGGGCGAGCGCCAGCGAGAAAAATTCGTACGCGGCATGAGGTATTTCGACGGCGTGCTGAAAACGCAGCCGTACATAGCAGGCGACGAATTTTCGATGGCCGATATCACGGCTTATGCCGCGCTTTTGCACGCCGGTTTTACGACCGTGACCATTCCCGATGATTGCACTGCGCTTGCCGCTTGGCAGAAGAAGATTGCAGAGCGGCCCAGTGTCAAGAATCGGAGTGGGCAGGCTTAGTTCGGCTGCGTCAGGTTTCCCTCCGATCGATAAGCTTCACGAATCGATCGGAGAATTAGCCCTTCCGTTAGGCAACCTGAAGCACATTGATCACACGTTTAGCTAGGAGCGGTGCGGTATTACGGCCGTATTCCGCCATATGGGCGGACGCTGCATGCGCCTTTAACGCATCAACGCTTTCCCAGCGTTCAATGACTAAGAACGTGTCGTCTCCAAGCGGCGTCTGGATCGCACCGGCCCCGGGTACATCGATCACAGCCTCGTAGCTTATACATCCCTGTTCCGCCAGGACTGCCGGCTGGTTCTTGCTGAACAACGCGAGCACGTCGGCACGCTTGCCCGGGTTTGCAGTGATAGTGGCAATGACATGAATCATCCAATCTTCTCCAATGTGATCAAGGAACGCGTTGAATGATAATCCCGTTCTTGTGAACGCATATCCCGTGCATCAATACGTTCGCAAGATCGCCCTCACCGGACTTGCATCGAGCGTGGTCAACTTCAAAGGCAACGCGATCAACTCGTAGGTTCCATTGGGAACGTCATCGAGTATCAGGCCTTCGAGAATCGCCATCTTGTGCGCACGGACGCGATGGTGCGCGTCCATTGTCTTCGACTCTTGCGGATCGAGCGAAGGTGTATCGACTCCTATGAGCCTCACGCCGCGCTCAGCGAGCCAGTCGATTGCATCGGCTGAGATTGCCGCGAACTCATTGTCCCATTTGGCAATTGGCGCCTTTGCGTAAGTCCGGATCAGCACGCGCGGGGAAAGTTGCAAGCTTGCATTGAGCAACGCAGATTCGATCTCTTCAATGCTGATATGCGAAGTCTTTGGCTCGACCGCAAGGACCACACACTCCCCTATGTACACGTCCAGCGCGACTGCGCCAATGGCGTCGCCGTGCTGGTCATAATGCAACGGCGCGTCGGCGTGTGTTGCGGTGTGCGGCGAAAGCGTCATGCGTCCGACATTGACCGGCGAACCCGCTTCCATCGTCCAGACTCGTTCGAGCGTGACGGGGGTATCGCCGGGCCAGACTGGCGTATCTGGACCAATGGGAGCGCTGATGTCGAAGAGCGTTTGCGGCATGATTTTATCCGTTGAGTTCATGCCAATTTTACGAGAAAGCCCTTGGTGATTGTTTGCAAAGCGCCAGGCGAGATGGATACTTAGTCGAATAAAAGCGGTTCAAGCCCAACAAGCTTACGAATTAATGCTCAAAAAACGCGCCTCATCTTAGTGCGAATTCATGCGACTCGATGCCTTGCTCTGGTGCATTGATTCGTGCGGTTTACTACATGCGCTTTGTATTGCTACACTCGATTCATTCGCGGCCGTCTCACTGGAGAGTTCGACATCATGTCCTACATCAGCGTCGAGATCAGGGCCTACGACGAAGCACGCAAAGTGATCACCGTCGCGTTCAGCGAGAAGTGGCCCGTTGCCCTTTCCTCGGCGGTGATCGCCGAGTTGACGCTCGACGACTGCGACACCATCGTCCGCGATGGTGAACTCGAGAATTCCGGCCTTACGGAAGATGAAGCATGTGTGCTGCGTATGCTGTTCGAGGACGAAGGAACCATCGAGGATTGCCTGACCGATCCCGCGCGATTGATCGGCTGCGTGAACGAGATGGATGAATAGATTCATGATTGAGTCCACGATTATCGACGGCAGTTTCTGAACCGGCACGCATCCTGATTGTTTGGTCAAATCCGCAGGATTTGGTAAAGCGGACTGTGATACTTTGATCGGCATTCGGCTTCCGGATTTTATCGATAGTCATGAATGACCTTCTCAACCGGGCACGTTACGAAACACGGCTCAACCGCGTTCTCGACCATATCCACGATCACCTCGACGAACCGCTCGACATCGGCCGGCTGGCTGACATTGCCTGTTTGTCGCCGTATCACTGGCACCGCATTTATCAAGCGATGTACGGCGAAACCGTAGCCGCCACCGTGCGCCGTTTGCGGTTGCACCGGGCTGCCGGGTTCCTTGCGAATGGCGACATGCCCATTGCCGAGATTGCGGCGCGCTCGGGTTATAGCAGTTTGCAATCGTTTTCACGCACGTTCAGATCGGCGTTCGGCATGCCGCCGGCACAGTATAGAAACGAAGGCCACCATATTCGCTTTCGGACAGCCATGACAGGAGACAATCAAATGACCTCACATGAAGTGACCATTCGCGACATTCCGGCAATGACCGTGGTTTCTATCGATCACTCAGGACCCTATATGCAGATTGGCAAGGCGTTCGATTCGCTGATCGGCTGGCTCGCAAGCCGCGAATTGCTCTCGCCGGAAATTCGCATGATAGGGATCTATTACGATGACCCGGGAATTGTTCCGGAATCCGAATTAAGGTCGAAAGCCGGTGTGGTATTGCCGCGCGATATAGACGTTGCTCCACCCGTCAGCTTAACGCACGTACGCGGCGGCCAATACGCCGTGCTGCGTCACAAAGGACCTTACAGCGACATGCGCGCGGCGTATGAATGGCTCTATGGAGCGTGGTTGACGCAATCTGGACGTGAAGCCGCCGACGCACCCGCCTTCGAAGCGTACCTGAACAATCCGAAAGAGACGGCCCCAGCCGATTTACTCACCGAGATTTGCTTGCCGCTCGTTTAAGCATTGTCGCGCAGGGCAAGTATCAGGAAGTCGATAAACGCCTTGACGCGCGCTGTGGTCTGCAAGTGCTGCGGAATGACCGCATAGATATCGGCGCCCGGCGTGCGATATTCCGGCAGCACGTGAAGAAGCCTGCCATCGCGCAAATACTCTGTTATATCCCACTCCGCGCGCAGCAGGATGCCGTGCCCCTCGAGCGCCCATTTCACGGCGATCTCGCCATCGTTCGTGGTCAGGTTGCCTCGAACGCGGACGCTATCCGTTTTCTCCGCGGCACCGTGGCCGCTTATCAGCCGCCAGATGCCGTAGCCGTCGTCGCCCTGACGTATGCCGATGCAATTGTGCTGCGCCAAGTCATCGGGCGTTTGCGGAAGCGGACGATCGGAAAAATAGACTGGAGCAGCGCAGAGCAAGCGCCGGTTGGGCGCAATTTGCCGCGCAATGACGCGCGCGTCAGGCGGCTCGCCGAAGCGCACACAAACGTCGAAAGCATTCTCGCTAAGCGGCGGCGGATCGACCGACAATTGCAATTGAACATCGACTTCTGGATAGATCCGCACGAAGCGCGAAATTGCCGGTGCGATGTGGCTTCTGCCAAAACCAAGCGTTGCATTGACGCGCAACAGACCCGTTGGCGCAGCGGACGCGCCGCCTAGCAATTGCGCGAGCTCATCCATTTCCATCAAGATGCGCCGCGCGCGCGCCACGTAAATCTCGCCTTCGGGCGTCAGGCTCATTCGTCTAGTGGTTCTGCTTACCAGAGCGACACCTGCCCGCGCCTCCATTTGCGCGAGATGCTTGCTGACTGCTGCGGTACTTAATCCCAACTCGCGAGCGGCGGCTGTAAGGCTGCCACTGCCGGCGAGTATTGAAAAGAAGCTCAAGTCTTCTGCCTGGATTGGAGAGGTCATCTTATTGGCGCTAAGTGGCTACAAGCAAAACCTGATTCTTAACTCCAGGTTAAGAACGATTTAAGTTTAGCAGCGTTTAACGGGCGCTATTGCGCCTTAGGATGCAGCAGACGTTCAATCCGCCAAGAGACGACTATGAAGAATTACCGCATCGCAACCATTCCGGGAGATGGAATTGGCAAGGAAGTGGTCCCCGCCGGGCAGGAAGTGCTAGAGGCGCTTGCGTTGCATACAAGCGCGTTCGGATTCGAGTTCGAAAATTTTGAATGGGGCGGAGATTACTATCGCGCGAATGGTCTGATGATGCCGGACGACGGCCTCGATGCACTACGCGATAAAGACGCCATTCTTTTCGGCTCGGCCGGAGATCCGGACATACCCGACCATGTCACGCTCTGGGGTCTTCGTCTAAAGATCTGCCAGGGTTTCGATCAATACGCGAACGTGCGCCCAACGCGCATTCTTACGGGCGTCGATGCACCGCTTAAGCGATGCGGCCGGGATGATCTCGACTGGGTGATCGTCAGGGAAAATTCCGAGGGCGAATATGCGGGCATTGGCGGACGCGCGCATCAAGGGCATCCAATAGAAGTTGCCACCGACGTTTCCATGATGACGCGTGCCGGTGTCGAGCGGATTCTTCGCTTCGCATTTCGCCTAGCTGCGTCGCGTCCCCGCAAGCTGTTGACCGTCGTTACTAAAAGCAATGCGCAGCGTCACGCCATGGTGATGTGGGACGAGATCGCGCTGCAGATCTCGAAGGAATTCCCTGACGTTACCTGGGACAAGGAACTCGTCGATGCCGCCACCGCGCGCATGGTGAACCGCCCCGCGACGCTCGACACTATCGTGGCGACCAATCTTCATGCCGATATCCTGAGCGATCTCGCCGCGGCGCTTGCCGGTAGTCTCGGCATTGCGCCAACGGCCAACCTCGATCCGGAACGCCGCTATCCGTCGATGTTCGAACCCATCCACGGTTCGGCGTTCGACATCATGGGAATGGGGCTCGCGAACCCGATTGGCACCTTCTGGTCTGTCGTGATGATGCTCGAGCACCTCGGCGAAATGGAAGCAGCCCGCAAGGTGATGACCGCGATCGAGCGCGTGATGGCGGACCCTTCCTTACATACCGGTGACCTGGGCGGCAAGGCCACGACACGACAAGTCACCGATGCCGTCTGTGCCCTGCTTGCGTCGCATGAAACGAATGCGCCGCAGACAGCCTGAGCTTGCGGGCGCGCGGGATATCCCTTGCGCGCAAGGATCGCGAGCCGTGTGTAGACTTGATGAGTCGAAAAAATGACAGCAACCGCGTGCATTCAAACACCTCATGACCGTCCACGGTTTTCGAGGCAAAGTACAAGGAGACACCCAATGTGGTTTGTCGGAAAAAGCGAACTGCTTTCACTCATTGAACGTCATTGTCTCGATGAGGTCATGCCTGCGTTCAGCGAGCACCGTACCGTACGAAAAAACACCACCATTTATCGGCCGGAAGATTCGAGCAATCATGTTTATTTGCTGAAGAGCGGTAGCGTGCGGCTATTTCGGCTAACCGAAGACGGACAGGAAATTACTCTGTCGTTCATCAAGGCGGGTATGTTGTTCGGCGACGGCGACGTGCTGAACGAAGCTAACTACTCGCACCATGCGCAGACGCTTGCACCCAGCATGGTTTGCTACATTCGCAAGGCAGATTTCAAGCAATTGCTTGCACGCTACGACGTCATCAATCAGTTCGTTTTGGAAAGTCACTATCGCCGATGGCAAGAAGCGCAGCAGCTTATAGAAAACCTTTCCTTGCACGATGTCCGCAAGCGCCTCACCAACATCCTGGTGATGTTCGCTAACCAGATTGGCGTTGAATTCGATTACGCGGACGCGGGCGACTCGGTGCTTATCGACTTGTCGATTCCGCAGGACAAGCTGGCCGAATTCATTGGCACGTCGCGCGAGTCGGTCAACCGGCATTTCAACGACCTGAAAGCCGAAGGATTGACTGCCATGCATGAACGCAAGATCGTGCTGACGCCGACTTTCGTCGAGCGTTATTTGCCGCACAAGGCGCCGGCCGCGCCGCGCGTCATGCCGGCGGCATTCGCAACGCCGCCGTCACCGTTCAGCGTGCAATACGTCAAAGCGCCGCTAGCGCGCGTTTAACCGCCTCCACGCCGCTGCGCGGACTGGACAGGACTGGCACGCGCAAGGTTCCAAGCGAAGGCACCAGGCGCGCCATGGACACCTGCGCAAGCACCACGACGTCGACTTCATCGGCGAGCGCGACGATCGCCTGTTTGAGGATCTCGTCGTGGCGCGCGCCATCTCCTGCCAGCAAGGCCTCGAACGCGCCTTCCGCGATCCGCTCGGTCACTTCAACGGTTCGGCCCAGTTCCACTGCCTTCCGGCGGATCAGGCGAACGGTAGGGTCCAGTGTCGTAGAGACCGTCGCCACCACGCCGATACGCTGGCCGATCGCGCTTGCTTCCTCGGCCATCGATTCGTCGATCTTGACGATCGGCGTGCGGATAAAACCTTTAAGCGAATCCGATGCCTCGCCTACCGAAGAACATGCGTTAAGAATGATGTCCGCACCCATTGCCTGCGCATTCGACATATAGCTGTAAATGCGGCTCGCGACTTCCGGCGTCAGATGCCCGGCCGCGCGGACGTCGTTGAGCAAGCTGTCGTCCATGATGTTGATGACGCGCGCGTCCGCAATCAATTCATTGAGCTGTTCCTTGATGGGTAAAACGGTTACGGGTCCGGTGTGAATCACAGCAATTGTCGTCATGGCTTTTGGTTGGGTTCGTTAGAAAAATTCATGCGGTGGCTGCGGCCATCACGCGTTCTTGAGTTGCCTCGGCGCGCGTCATTTCGCCATTCAACTGACCTTCACGCACGATCAAGATCCTGTCGCTGACGGCAAGCACCTCGAGCAGATCCGACGAGATCACGATGATCCCGATACCTTGCGAAGCCAGCCGCGCGAGCAGCGCATGCACCTCGGCTTTCGCGCCTATGTCGATACCGCGCGTGGGTTCATCGACTATCAGCACCTTGGGATTTCGCGCCACCCATTTGGCGATCACGATCTTCTGCTGATTGCCGCCACTCAGATTGACAACCTTCTGCTCCGTGCCCGGCGTCTTGATACCCAGGCTTCGCACGAATTGCTTGCAGCTCTCCTCTTCCTTCGCGCGCTGCAAAAATTGAAAGGGCGAATAGCGCTTCAAATGCGTGAGGCTGAAGTTTTCGCGCACGCTCATTCCAAGCACGAGTCCTTGCGCTTTGCGGTCTTCCGTCACAAAGCCGATGCCATGTTCTATCGCATCGTGCGGATTGCGGATGGTCACGGTTTTCCCATCGACCGCGATAGTTCCAGTGCATGGACGAATGCCGAAGATCATTTCCATGATTTCCGTGCGCCCCGATCCGACCAACCCCGCAACCCCGAGGATCTCTCCGCGATGCAACGTGAAGTTGATATCTTTGATGCGCGCATCGCCACCCTTGGCCGCGCGTAACGACAGATCACGAACCTGTAGCACCGGAACGTCGCTTGCATGAGAACTGGCTGAACCAGGGTACAGGTCGCTCAGTTCACGATCGACCATCATGCGAACCAGCGAGTCGCGCGTGACGTCGGCAATAGGCGATGTATTCACGGTACGGCCATCGCGCAGAACCGTCACGTGATCGGCCAGTTCGAAAATCTCTTCAAGCCTGTGCGAGATATAGACGACCGCGATATTCCGCTCGCGCAGCCGCTTGATCAATTGCAGCAACGTGCGCGTTTCATGGTGGCTGAGCGATGCCGTAGGTTCATCCATGATGATGACCTTCGACTGATGCGCGAGCGCCTTGGCAATCTCGACCATCTGTTGTTGCCCGACGCTCAACTCACTTACACGCGTTCCAGGATCGACATCCAGTTCGATGGTTTCGAGCATGGCCCTCGCTTCGCGTTCCATGCGCGGACGGTCGAGCAAACCCAGCCGATTAACTGGTTCACGCGCGAGAAATAGATTCTCCGCCACGCTCAGGTTTTCGACGACCGACAACTCCTGATAGATGATGCCGATACCAAGCGCGCGTGCATGGTTGCCATCGCGTATCTCGATCTCGCGGCCTTCTATCAGGATCTTGCCGCCAGGGTCAGGCGCGTAGATACCCGTCAGAATTTTCATCAACGTGCTCTTGCCCGCCCCGTTTTCTCCGGCAAGCGCGAGCACTTCGCCTTGCCGGATTTGAAGGTTCACGCCATCGAGCGCCTTCACGCCGGGGAAGGTTTTGGAAATAGCGTGCATTTCCAGAAATGGCGTTGCCATGACGTTCCCTTGAATAACGTTGTTTACTTCGTATAGCTGCCAATATTGTCTTTGGTCACCACCGTCACGCCTGTATCGATGTCCTTGGGCGCTGCGCCTTTACCCTGGATTTGCGCGACCAGATTGTCGACGGCAAGCGAGCCCATGGTGACCGGCCGCTGCACCATGATCCCTTGAATGGAACCGTCCTTGAGCGCCTTCAGCGTGTCTGGAAGGTCATCGAATGCAAGAACTTCGAGCTTGCCTTTCATCGCGCCGAATTCCTTGGTGTTGAGCACCTTCGATACCGCGGGTCCACCGACCTGACTCACGCCAAAGATGCCCTTCAACTGCGGATGCGCGCGCAACGTGGTCTCCACAACCGAGACCCCTTTTGCAAGATCGTCTTCCGTTCCCTGCGTCTCGACAATCTTGATGCCGGGATATTTCGCCAAGCCCTTCTTGATCCCGGCAATGCGCTCGTTCAAGTTCACCGCGCCGAGTTGGCCCGTAATGATCGCCACCTCGCCATTGCCGTTCAGGGCTTTACCCATGGTGTCCGCCATGGTCGCGCCGGCTGATTCGTTGTTCGTGCCTATGTACATGGAGCGCCCGCTCTTCGGCGAATCCGAGTCGAACGTCAACACCTTGATGCCGCTCTGCTCCGCGCGTTTCATCACGCTCTCGACAGACTTGGGTTCATTGACGGAAATGGCAATGCCATCCACATGCTTCGAAATCAGGTCTTCAATGATCTTGACCTGTGTTGAGCCTTGCGTGTTTTGCGGCACGACCCATTGATACTTGACGCCCAGTTTGTCGGCGGATGTTTGCGCGCCTTTGTTGCAGTCATCGAAGAAGGGAACAGCCACCTTCGGCACCACGGCGACCGAAATATCCTTTGCGTCCTTGGCGTTGGCTTGTACACCCATAGAAAGCGCGACCGTAGCAACGGCAATGCTCATTACGCTGCGAAATGCTTTATCCATTTTCGTCTCCAAAGGTCTATTTTTTAGTGGTGAAACAGAGTTCGGGAATCAAGAAGCTCAACGTCCCTTTCGGCGCACGCGCCAGATATCGATGCTGACCGCAAGCAAGATGACGCAGCCGGTAATGGCCTGCTGCGCGTAGGTATCGATGTTCAGCAGCACCACGCCGTTCGTGATGATCCCTGCGAGCGCCGCACCAATGATCGCGCCTTCCACGCTGCCCGCGCCGCCTGAGAGACTCGCGCCGCCAATTGCCGCCGCGGCGATCACATCGAGCTCGGCGCCGAAACCCGACGCAGGTTCCGCCGATACGAACCGCGAGAAACTGACAATGCCGGCAATGGAAGCGATCAAGCCCGACAGCGCGTAGACGATGAACTTGACGCGAAACGTACGCACGCCGCTAAGACGCGCCGCCATCTCGTTGCCGCCGGTGGCATAGACATGCCGGCCGAAGCGCGTTTGCCGCATCAGCACGGAAAAGCAGATGGTCATGACAATCATGATGATCACCGGGAATGGCACGAAACCCACATATCCCTGACCGATGAATGTAAAGCTGTCCGGAACATCGGGCGTTACCGGAACGCCCTTCGTGATCATGTACATCAACCCTCGCCCGATGCTTAACGTGCCGAGCGTGGCAATGAACGGCGGCAACTGGATCCAGGTGATCAGCAAACCGTTGAAGCACCCGACCGCAAGCCCGACCACCAATCCCGCAATGACGGCGACCACCGGACCCGCGCCATGCTGGAACGCCAGCGCGGTGACGAGGGACGAAAGTCCCATCACCGATCCCACGGACAAATCGATGCCACCCGTGATGATCACGAGCATCATGCCAATCGCCATGATGGCGATCAGCGAGAACGACCTGAAGACGCCCATCAGGTTATTTGTAGTAAGGAAATACGGGGAGAAGATGCTGATCAAAATGCCGACCAGCAGCAATACCGAGAAGATATTCAGCTCGCGGATCTTGAGCAGGCCGCGCAATGTCGACGTGAATCCCGTCGGCTGCCGGTGCGGATCTTCCTTGGACGATATTGCAGCCACCGATGTCTCCTTGTTCTGATTCTGGTTTAGAAGGATCGTAGGCGGCAGCGGACTGGCGAGTCTGTGACGAGCGTCATACATGTGCATCGGGGTTGTCCCTGATGCGTAGCGCCGCATGACTATGAAGTTCGTCACAGAACCCGCGCCCGCGTATCTGTAACATGGGTTCCCAAGGTGATGCCCTTATAAAACCAGATCAGGAGCACGAGACATGACGAAGCGAGTAATAGTGACCGGCGGCAGCGGCCTGGCCGGCAAATGGGTCGTTGAAGACCTTGTTGCGCACGGCTACGAAGTGCTGAACCTCGACCGCGTGCCGATGGCGAAGCCCATCGCGCGAACGCTGATCACCGACCTGACCGACGCAGGACAGGTGTTCAACGCGCTGGCGTCGACGACTGTGCTCAAAGAGTTCGAAGACGACATCGAACCCAAGCCTATCGATGCAATCGTTCATTTCGCCGCGATCCCGCGAATCCTCATCACGCCGGACAACGAAGTTTTCCGCATCAACGTGATGGCGACCTACAACGTGCTCGATGCCGCGTCGAAGCTCGGCATCAAGAAAGTGATCGTTGCTTCGAGCGAGACCACGTATGGCGTGGTGTTCGCGCACAGGCACCGGAATCCGGAATATTTTCCGCTGGACGAGGACTATCCGGTCGATCCCATGGACAGCTACGCCATGTCCAAGGTGATCAACGAAGTCACCGCGAAAGCATTCCATGCGCGCACGGGCGCGGATATTTATTGCTTCAGGATTGGCAATGTACTGGACCCGGTCGATTACCAGAAATTCGCGACGTGGAACAAAGATCCGGGCCTGCGCAAGCGCATTGCGTGGAGTTATATCGATGGCCGTGACCTGGCGACGGCGTGCCGGCTTGGCATCGAAAAAGATGGGCTGGGCTTTGAAGTGATGAATGTGGCGGCCGACGACGTTTCATCGGATCGGCCGACCGCGGAATTGCTCAAGGAGTTTTATCCGGACGTGCCGGTCAAGAAGCAGATGGGAGAGTTCGAGACGCTGCTAAGCAACGATAAATTGAAGCGCCTGCTTGGCTGGCAGCAGCAATACAACTGGCGTGAACAGGCAGCGCTTTAAGCTGCAGTCCGGGGATGACGCCTTCAGAGCGTCATCCCCGGCGCCCTACTTTCAGCCTTTCCTGAAGGCGCGAATGACATCGGCGAAATTGCTGTCCGCGCTCAAGCCCAGTTGCTGACCGCGTGACACGTCCCACGCGCCCGGCCAACTTCCCACGATCTTTTCGATCTTCGGGTCCGGCTTCCAGTCGATCAACGCAGCAACTTCATCGCCTGCGACGTCCTTCAATGCGTCGATCATTTCCGTCACGCTGACCGACAATCCGGGCAAATTGACGACGGGCCACACACCCAGCGCCGCTTGATCGAGCTCGCAACCTGCGATCAACGATTCAATCGCTTTTTGCGGCGACAAAAGCCATAAACGCGTGTCGCCATTTACCGGGCATATAGCGCGTTCGCCGTTTAAAGGCTCGCGAATGATCCCGCTCGCAAACGAAGATGCCGCTGCATTCGGCCGCCCCGGTCGCACGCTGATAGTAGGCAAGCGCAGCACGCGTCCATCGACAAAACCACGCCGCGAGTAGTCGCACAGCAGCAACTCTGCAATCGCCTTTTGCGTGCCATACGACGATTGCGGATTCAGCGCGGTATCGTCGCGAACAATGTCGGGCAGCGCGCCGCCATACACCGCGACCGAGCTCGTGAACAATACGCGCGGCGCGTGGCCGAGCGTACGGCATACATCGAGGAGAAGACGCGATGCATCCAGGTTGATGCGCATGCCCAGCTCGAAATCCGCTTCCGCCTGACCGCTCACGATTGCCGCAAGATGGAAGATGGCGTGCGTCTCCGTGCTGATGCATCGCTCGAGCACGCTTCGGTCCGCAATATCGCCGGTCTCGGCGCGAACACGTTTGTCGTCGAAATCGGGGGGACGTACCACGTCGAGCAAGGTCAAGCCGGTGATCTGCTTGCCCATCAAGGTGCCGCGTTCAAGCAGGCCGCGTGCGAGCCGCTGGCCGAGAAATCCGGCGCCGCCGGTAATGAGAATGTTCATGACGTCACTCACGCATGTTGCAGATAAGGTTTGATCCAGCCGAGGCCATCCGACGTCGCCGCTTTCGGCCTGTACTCGCAGCCAATCCAGCCGTCATAGCCCAGCGAATCGATGAGATCGAAAAGGTACGGATAATTCAGTTCGCCCACGTCCGGCTCGTTACGATCCGGAACGCCTGCAATCTGGATGTGACCAATGCCCGCGTTCTCCCTTTTCATGTCGCGCTTGAGCTTCACCGCAAGGTCGCCTTCGACGATCTGGCAGTGGTAGCAATCGAACTGCACCTGGAGATTCGGCGCACCGACTTCCGCGCAGATTGCCTGAGCATCGTCTTGACGATTGAGAAAGAAGCCCGGGATATCGCGCGTATTGATCGGTTCTATAACGACCTTGATACCCGCCGAGCGCGCAGCACTCGCAGCACGTTCGAGGTTCCTCAGATAAACCGCTCGATGCGTATCGCGCGGCTGCTCAGGCTCGATCAAACCTGCCATTACATGCAGCGTCTTGTTGCCGAGCACGGCGGTGTATTCCAGGGCTTTATCGAGCGAACGGGCGAACTCTTCCTCACGCCCCGGAAGCGACGCGATCCCGCGTTCACCTGCTGCCCAGTCGCCCGGCGGCGCATTGAACAAGGCTTGCGTGAGGCCGGTTTCATCGAGACGCGACTTGATATCCGCCGCAGCGAAGTCGTACGGAAACAGAAACTCCACGGCCTTGAAACCGTCTTTCGCCGCAGCAGCGAAGCGGTCGAGAAACGCGTGCTCGGTGTACATCATCGTGAGATTGGCGGCAAAACGGGGCATGACATTAACTCCTTTTCAGTTCAGCGATTCACGAGCTTGGGCGGCACGAGCCACGTGGCAACGGCGCCAATCACGAGCATTCCCGCAAGCACATACATGCCGCTCGCAGTGCTATGCGTCAGGTCCTTGAGATACCCGATCATGTACGGGCTCGCAAAGCCGGCGAGATTGCCAATCGAATTGATCACTGCAATTCCCGCTGCTGCGGCCGCGCCGGACATGAACGCCGTGGGCAACGACCAGAATAGCGGAGCGCAGGTCAGCACGCCGGCGGCGGCCGCGGACAACGCGATGATCGACACCACGGTGTTGCCCGCAAACGATGCCGCAACCGAGAATCCGATCGCTGCTGCAAGCGAGGGCACGATCAGATGCCAGCGGCGTTCGCGGTGTTTATCGGCGCTATGACCCAGTATGTTCATGACGACGATCGCAACCAGGAACGGAATCGCGCTCAACAAGCCAATGTTGAATGCGCCGCTCACGCCCGTCGACTTGATGAAGGTCGGCATCCAGAACGTCAGGCCGTATTGCCCCGTCACGAACGCGAAATAAATCAGCGACATCCACCACATGCGGCCGTCGGCGAAAAGCGCGCGTAGCGAATGTTTCGTGCTGTCGCCTTCGTGTTGCGGCTGCGTGCTGATTTCATGTTCGAGCAAGCGTTTTTCCGGTTCGCTCAGCCACTTCGCGCTGCGAATATTGTTGTCGAGGTAAAGAATGGTTGCAATACCGATCAACAACGCCGGAACCGCTTCGATAAGAAACATCCATTGCCAGCCTTCGAAGTGGCGGCTATCGGAAAAGGTCTGGACAATCCAGCCGGACAGCGGATTACCGAAGATACCCGCAACCGGAATGGCCGACATGAACACCGCGACAATCTTCGCGCGCCGGTGCGACGGAAACCAGTAAGTCAGGTAAAGGATCACGCCAGGATAGAAGCCGGCTTCGGCCAAGCCTAGAAGAAACCGCAATACATAGAATTGCGTAGGCGTCTTGATGAAAACGAAGAGCGCGGAAAGTATGCCCCACGTAATCATGATTCGCGCAATCCAGATACGCGCCCCTATCTTATGCATCAATATATTGCTTGGCAGTTCGAACAAAAAATAGCCGAGGAAAAATACACCGGCGCCAAGACCGAACACCGTCTCGCTAAAGCCAAGATCCTGCGACATCTGCAGCTTTGCAAATCCAACATTCACGCGATCCAGATAAGCGACCACGTAACAGAGCATCAGGAACGGCACAATGCGCCAAAAGACTTTCTTGTAAGTGCGCGCAAGTTCTTTATCGTCGTAACGGGCTGCCGCAGGCGCGCGGGCACCGTCCGGCGGCACGGCTTGTTCAGGCGTCATGCTTGTCTCCAGGATTCAAGTGAGGTGTTCAGACCTGCTTCGCTACCATCGCGCGTTGAAGGTCTTGCGTAAGTCGTCGATGGCCGCTTCTTCGAGCGGCTCAGGAAGAGGTGCATTGGTTGAGAGAGCCAGCATCCAGAGCCGCGCGGTTTCCTCGAGTTCCTCCAGCGCGTAGGACGCATGGCTCACTGATTTTTCCCACACGACCGGGCCGAGTCGTTCCAGCAAAACGGCGCGCACTTTCGATGCAAGCGCAGCGACCTCTTCTGCAACGGCGGGATCGCCCGGTCGCCGATATTCAATCAACGGCACATGCCCGACTTTCATCACGTAGTACGGCGTGATGGGCGGCAGCACATCGTCCTTCCGCCAGACACCCGCAAGCGTCAACGCAACCAGATGCGTGGAATGCGTATGGACCACGCCGTGCGCTTCGCGATTGTTTTCGTAAATCTTCCTGTGCAATGCGAGCGTCTTCGACGGTTTTCCGCCCGAAACGTGATTGCCGGCAGTATCGACTTTGGCTATGTTGGCGGGATCGAGCCGGCCGAGGCAAACATCGGTCGGCGTGATCAGCCAGCCGTCGTCCAGGCGCGCGCTGATATTGCCGGCGCTGCCAACGGTGTATCGGCGTTCATAGAGGCTTGCGCCCGTCTCGCAGATTTCCTCGCGGATGCGTGTTTCCGTGCTCGTCATGATCAGGCCGCTCCGTCCAGAGCCTTCAACGCTTTCACGAAAAAATCCTTCGTGCCGAAGTTGCCGGACTTCAACGCGAGACCGATAGGCTGGTCGCCGATGGACTGCGTCGCCGGTACGCCCGGGTCGATCTGCGCGCCAATGCGCAACGACTTCACGCCGAGCGCCTGAACCACGGCGCCGGATGTCTCGCCGCCGGCGACCACGAACTTGCGCACGCCTGCATCGCGCAACTTCGATGCAATCGATGCCAATGCTTGTTCAACCAGATGCCCGGCCTTATCGACACCCAGTTCCTTCTGCACGGTCTTCACTTCGTCGGGCGTGGAAGTGGCATAGATCAGCACTGGCTCCGCTGCATGTTCAGCGGCGAATTCAAGTGCTTGTTCGACCACGTTTTCACCGCGCGATAACGCGAGCGGATCGATGCGAAAACCGGGTTTGGTCTCGCGCCACTCTGCGACTTGTTCATTGGTTGCCTTGGAAGCACTCCCCGCGAGCACGACCGATCGCCCTTCGATCTTCGGCAACTCGGACGCGTGCCTGGCCTCCGCCAACACGTTCGATGCACGGAAGTTATGTGGCAAGCCAAGCGCAATGCCAGAACCTCCGGTGATCAACTTCAGTTCCGCGCATGCCTCGCCGAGCACATAAAGATCGGCATCGGAAATCGCATCGGCGATGGCAAGCCGCACGCCTTCGCTTTTCAGCGCCGCGATCTTTTCGCGCACGGCCTGCACGCCTTTAGCGATCACGTCGTACGCGATCAAACCGACCTTCGATTTCGTCTGCCGCTGCAATACGCGCACGAGATTCGGATCGGTCATGGGCGTAAGCGGATGATTCTGCATGCCCGACTCGTTCAGCAATACATCGCCGACAAACAAATACCCGCGATAAATGGTGCGTCCATTCTCCGGAAACGCGGGGCACGCGATCGTGAAATCGTCGCCGAGCGCATCGAGCAAAGCATCTGCCACGGGACCTATGTTGCCTTCGTCGGTGGAATCGAACGTCGAGCAGTATTTGAACAGGAACTGCTGGCAACCTTGCGCGCGCAACCATTCGAGCGCGGCCAGCGATTGCGCAATCGCATCCGCTGCGGGAATCGTGCGCGACTTCAATGCAACGATCAGCGCGTCGGCTTCAATGTCCGTATTCGATGCAGGAATGCCAATGGTCTGCACCGCGCGCATGCCGCTGCGCACAAGCATATTGGCGAGATCGGTCGCGCCGGTGAAGTCGTCGGCAATACAGCCAAGCAAGGCCTTTGTCATTACTTCGCTCCCTTCGGAACTTCGATGCCGGGAAAAATCTTGATGACCGCCGAGTCGTCTTCGCCACCATGTCCGGCGGTCGAAGCCATCATGAACATCTGGTGCGCGGCCGCCGATAAAGGCAGCGGGAATTTGGACGCGCGGGCGGTATCGAGGACGAGGCCCAGGTCCTTCACGAAGATATCGACGGCGGAAAGCGGCGTGTAATCGCCCGCGAGGATATGCGGCACGCGGTTCTCGAACATCCACGAGTTGCCAGCGCTATGCGTGATGACATCGTAGAGCGCGTCGGGGTCCACGCCTTCGCGCAATCCAAGCGCCATGGCTTCAGCGGCAGCGGCAATATGCACGCCCGCAAGCAACTGATTGATGATCTTGACCTTCGATCCTTTGCCGTGGGTGTCGCCCAGCCTGTACACCTTGCCGGCGATTGCGGCGAGCACGTCCTCGCATGCTGCATACGCGGCGGCGGGACCCGAGGTCATCATGGTCATCTCGCCGGAAGCCGCCCGTGCAGCGCCGCCCGACAACGGCGCATCCAGCATCTGGAGGCCGGCCGCTTCCACACGCTTTCCGAGTTCGATGGCGAACGCAGGCGATACGGTTGCGCACGCAAGCACCACGCCACCGGGTTTCATCGATGGAACCGCGCCCGGTTGCGCGTCAGTGCCGAACAGCACGGTCTCGGTCTGCGCTGCGTTCACCACCACCGTAACCACGATCTCGCATTGACTGCCGAGTTCTGCCGGCGTGGCGCACGCGATTCCACCTTCGGCAGCAAACGCCTCGAGCACTTGAGCGCGTACGTCGCATGCATGGACTTTGAAGCCCGCGCGCAACAGCGAGCGCGCGACGCCCAGACCCATTGCACCCAAGCCTATAACGCCTACATTTCTGGACATTTCGTAATCCTTCTGATTTATCTTTCAGCAGATGCCAGCTTCCGCCAGGCGGCGGGCAGCGTTGTACAAATGGGTTTGAGCGGCGTTGCGCGCGGCCAGCGGATCGGCTGCGCGAATGGCCGCTGCAATGCGCGCATGTTCCTCGCGCACTTGCCTTGAAAAGTCTTCGCGCAGCGCTTCATTGCGTCGCGTGACAAGCGTGCCTGCTTCCAGATACTGATTCAGGAATGCGAGCGTGGTGAGGAAGTACGGATTGCCCGTAGCGCTCGCAATGGCGCGGTGAAACTCCACATCTTCAATGACACCGTCGTCGCCTTGCGCCACGGCGACATCGATTTGCGCCAGCTTGGCTTCGATGTTGTCCATCTGTTCGTCGGACCGCCGCATGGCCGCCTCCGCCGCGACTTCCGCTTCAATGGCGCGCCGCAGCGCCAGGATCTGCACGACCGCGCCAGGCTCGACCGCCTGCGCGTAATCGATTCGCAAAGGACGAATGCCCGCACGCTCGACAATAAAAACCCCGCTGCCTTGCCGCGGTTCGACCATGCCCTCGTTCTTGAGTCGGGAAATTGCTTCCCGCACGACGGTCCGGCTCACGCCGAATTCCTGCGCCAGAACCGCTTCGGTCGGCAGTTTGCCGGTGCTCGCGAAGCCGCCCTTTTCAATTTGAAGCAGGAGTTGCTGGGCAACGGAATCGCTCAACGCCCTTGCCGGGATTTTTTGGAACATGAGCCAAACGTCATAATTTGTTGGGTGATGTGGTCATCATACAAATTTTTAACAATTTAACGATACTGGCGATAACCCTAAGCGGAGCGTTCAGGCGACCGTTTCGGTCTTGGCCAGACGCTGCACGCCCGGTCCGGAAAATCCGGCGTTGCCATGAAAAGTCAGGGTCACGCGGAGGCCGCTCCGCCCATCCGGCCAGGCTGCATCGTCCAGCGTGACGCGCGCGTCTATCCGGTTTGCGATCGTCTGAACAATGGACAAACCCAGTCCGGATCCATTCTGCCCAGTTCCGAGCACACGATAAAACCGGTCGAATACGCGGTCGCGTTCATCGGCGGGAATGCCGGGACCCGTGTCCTCGACAACGATCGACGTATTGCCGGAATCCGCACGCACCGACAAATCGACGCGGCCGCCTTCGGGCGTGTATCGGATGGCGTTATCGACCAGATTTTTCAGGATCGTGGCGAGGTCCGCTTCGCTCGCGGGCACCCACGTGTCGGCGTCGCCGGTCACACCAATATCGATGTGACGTGCCTGCGCGAGCGGGACCAGATCTTCCAGAACGCGCCGGAATGCCGGCGCGACCGGCGTCTGGCTCGCTTCAACGCCGTTCGCTTCCTGCACATGTGCGAGCGTCAACAACTGCTCGACCAAAGCGCGCGTGCGCATGAGCCCGTTGCGCAAAGCGGTGAATCGCTCGCGGGCCTGCGTTGACATCTCCGACAGATCGAGGCGTTCCGCCTGGAGCAGCAGCACCGTGAGCGGCGAGCGCAGTTCGTGCGCCGCGTCGGCAACGAAGCGCCTTTGCAGCGCAACCGACTGAGCGACGCGCGCAAGCAAGCGATTGTTGGCGACGAGGAAAGGGACGATCTCTGCCGGAAGTTGCGCATCGTCACCTACGCGTATCTCCGATAAATCGTGGTCCGGGCGTGCATCGAGTTCCGCTGCGAGCCGTAAGAGCGGCTTGAACATATGCCTGACCAGAAGAAACACGACGCCGACCAGAACCGGCGCCAGCACGACAAAAGGAATCAGCGTGGCGACCGCGCTATTGCGGGCGATTTCGTTTCTGTCGGAAGTCTGCTGGCCCACGCCCACGCGAACTCCCGGCGCGAGCGTGCGGACGACGATGCGCCATTCGTGGTCATCCAGCCTCAAAGTCTGGATACCGTCCGGGAGCGTGGGCGGCAAGTCGAGGAGGCGCTGCGCATTGTGACCGCCGAGCCTCTGCACGACCACTTTCGCTTCCCGCTCGAAGTCCGGCACATAACGCGCGGAGCCTTCTTCCATGAAGCCCGCATTGTCCGCCGTGACGAGCGCGGCGACTTCCTTGAGCTGCAGGTCCTGGATATCGTTGGCTTCATGAAACGCGGCCTGGAACGAGAAAATTCCCGCCGCGACGGCACTCAAAAGTACGGCAATTGCGAGCCACTTGGAAAGCCGCAACTGGAGCGATTGCCCTACCCGCCTTTCGACACCATCCATCCGACACCCCTGACGTTTTTGATCGTGTCGCTGCCGAGCTTGCGCCGCAGCGAGTAGATCAGGAATTCCACGGCGTTGCTTTCGACTTCCTCGTTCCAGCCGTAGATGCGGTCTTCGAGTTCCGTGCGCGACAAGATTGCGCCGGGACGGATCATCAACGCATGCAACAACGCAAACTCGCGGGCGGAAAGCCGTACCGACGCCTCCGGAGACTGCGCCTCATGTGTTGCCGGGTCCAGCGATATGATGCCATTCGTCAGCACCGGCGCGGCGATGCCCGCACGGCGCCGCACGATCGCTCGCAAACGCGCAAGCACTTCCGTCATTTCAAACGGCTTGAGAACGTAGTCGTCGGCGCCGCTGTCGAGGCCGCGAATGCGATCGGCGACGGCATCGCGCGCCGTGATGATCAGAACGGGAATGGCGTTGTTGCTGGCGCGAATGGCGTTCAGGACGTTCATGCCGTCCACCTTCGGCAGTCCGAGATCGAGCAGGACGGCTTCATATGAATGAACCTTGACTGCGCTCAGCGCCTGTTGTCCGTCGCGCACCCAGTCCACCGCGCACGATGCATCCTTGAGCGCGTCCCGGACCACTTCTCCGATCATCCAGTCGTCTTCCACCAACAAGACTCTCATTGGAGATTCCAGGATTTCGCGAGCGACGGACTTTTCACGAGCGGTAGACGCGTTCGCGGTTTCCCCGGCACGCTTGGCCAGACGCACGTGGATCTCCCTGCGCGCACGCACGGCTTCCTGCGCGGGGATCGCGAAACCGGGAAAAATCCCGGCAAGCGTGCCTGCTGCGCCCAGCCAACCGTTGAACATGACACCGGATCCTGACCTCCTGGAAACAACGTGCGCTATCGACGCGTCTCGGCAAGACGCTCGAGAGCCTTCAGTGCGGGTTGGCCAGATACTGCCACAACAGTCAGGGTTGTATTCATTTGTTGGTCTCCCCAAATTTTGGAGCCAACCCGCACCTCATGATAGGTCCAGAACACGAAGCGATAATTAGCAGCGGCTTACATCAGGCGCTGATGCACGATTGGAATTGCCTGTTTGATCGGCAGCATCGCGCGAGGTGCAAGCGCACAACGCGCGGTGCCGCGGCTGCATCAGTTACCCTGGTTCTGACTCGCGGTCCCGTTGGCCGAATCGTTCGATGCACCGCCGTAGCCGTGATTCGCGCTGACCCGCGCTTCGGCCGCTTGAATGTCCGCCGGATAGTTGATGTCGCTGCCCGCGGGGTTATAGCCGGCTTGCTCCACGCGCACCAGATCGGCTTTGACCTGAGCGCGCGTGACAGAGCTGTTGTTCGACGCGTCGGCCTGGGCGAACGCGAACGAAGGGATCGCGATGACTGCGGCGGCGATGGTTGCGCATATCGATGCTTTCATGATGGTTGCCTCTTGATGTGAGTGAGCTTCAGTGCGGCATCGCTTTCGATGAGCCATGCCTGACTGTCATTTTGCTCACCCGACCATGGCTCTACGCTGACGCCAGGATTACAAGCGCGTCATATTCGCCGTTTCGGTTTCGGGGACCGCTGAAAGAACGCGTACGCGATTGTCCTCCGCATTGAAATCCGCTATCCGATAATTGCAAATATCTGGAGTTCACATGACTAAATGCTGTACGTCAGCCGCAACCGTACCGTGTCTGGAAACCTGCATGAGAGTTTGCTAAAAATAACTGAAGTTGCGCATCGTTCAGCCTGACACTTAGACACCGATAATCTCAAGGTGCATGACATGCGACTTCCACGGTCGAATAACCGATGCAAACAGCAATTGATAAAAACGCACTCGTACGCGGCACTCGCTTTGATTTCTTGCTTCATCACGCCCGCCTTCGCCGACTGCAACGTCCTTAGCGGAGGTAACCCCGGGACGGCGACCATCACACTTCCGGCGAATCTCAGCGTTAGCCGCGACGGAGCCGCAGGCGCGGTTTTATTTGACAGCAGCTGGCTAACAACATCACCTACCGTAACCATGAACTGTTCGGGGTCGAATCCTCTCACATCGGGTTATGAGAATTCAATGATCCCTGTCAGCGGAATGACCAACGTTTATCAAACGGGCGTGCAAGGGATCGGGATTCAAGTGAGCTGGTTGAACAGCATTAGCGGGAATCCCGGAATGAGCGGAGGAAACATCGTGGCCTGGCCAGCGGCAAGAGCCGGAACTACCGGCACCAACATGTATGGACCAATGGGGCGTTTTCGTCTGCAGCTGATCCGTACAGGACCCGTTATGGCCGGAACCTTCAACCTGCCGACAACGCTGGCAGTCGGAAAATACGGTTCAGCCGACGCAAATATATTGCTGCTAGACAATGCCAACGCGTCGGTCATCGCGCCCGCTTGCACGGTGCAGGACACGGCCAAGCCCGTCACCATGCCCGTGGCTTCAGGTCGATATCTGCCATCGATTGGATCGACGACAGGCGACACAACCTTCAGCATCTCGCTCGACTGCGCCACTCCCATGTCGGTTGCCATCACATTCACCGACGCCACCGATCCTGGCAACGTCGGCACCACGCTATCTCTGTCAACTGATTCCACGGCCAAAGGTGTTGGCTATCAGATCGTCTACAACAAAACGCCGATCAACTATGGCCCTGATTCGTCAGCCGCCAATAACGTCAACCAATTCAGCGTGGCGCCAGCGGGCACCGTTGGCCCATTGATCATCCCGTTCACAGCACGTTATGTGCGTACCGGAGCAATCACCCCGGGCTCGGCCAACGCGAAAGCAACTTTCACGATGAGCTATCAGTAGTGCCGCCGTTCAAGCGGCGAACGTGCGCATCTTGTTATCGCTACCGCTCGCCACCCTGAACACGCCGACCGCTTCGCGCAGGCTGTTCGCCTGATCCGCCATGGCTTGCGCGGCAGCGGTGGCTTGCTCGACCAGCGCCGCGTTCTGTTGCGTCACTTCGTCCATCTGGCTGACTGCAACATTCACTTGCTCGATACCCGTGCTTTGCTCCGATGAAGCCGCCGATATCTCGCCCATGATGTCGGTCACATGCCTCACCGATGTCAACAACTCGTTCATGCTACGGCCTGCATCGGCGGCGAGATTCGATCCCGTATCCACGTGCCCGAGCGACTCGCCAATCTGATCCTTCACTTGCTTGGCGGCACTTGCGCAACGTTGGGCGAGCGTGCGCACCTCGCCCGCGACGACTGCGAAACCCCGGCCTTGTTCACCCGCACGCGCCGCTTCCACGGCCGCATTCAACGCAAGAATATTCGTCTGGAACGCGATGCCCTCGATCAGCGTAATGATCTCGCCGACCTTCGATGAACTCGCGGAAATCTCCTGCATCTTGCTCACCACGCTCTCGACCACGTGGCCGCCGGCCGCCGCCGCTTCGGACGCGCTCTTGGCAAGCATGTTGGCTTGTCTGGCGTTATCGGTATTCTGCTTGACGGTGGATGTCAGCTCTTCCATGCTCGACGCGGTCTGCTGCAACGACGCCGCCTGTTCCTCCGTTCGCTGCGACAAGTCAAGGTTGCCTTGCGCCATCTCGTTCGCTGCAACCGCGATCGAATCCGCCGACGTCTTGATGCCACTGACTATGGCGCTCAACTGCGCGCGCATTGCTTCAAGCGATGCCATCAGGCTGCGGTTATCGTCGCGATCGAGAACAACGGGCACGCTCAGGTTGCCGCTCGCAATCTCGCTTGCCACGCGCTGCGCTTCACCGGGTTCCGCGCCGAGCTGCTTCAGGATGCTGCGCGTGATCACCATCGCCGCCACGACACCGACTATCAACGCGGCCAGCGCCGCGCCGAGCGTCACCACACGAAGGCGCGCATAGCTTGCGTGCGCGCGGCTGGCATCGTCGAACATGGTTTTCTTTTCGAGCTCGATCAGCGAGCGCAACGTCCCGCGCCATTCAATCTGCTTCGGCCGCACTTCCTGGATCAGCGACTGGTTAGCCGACGTTTTATCGTTCGCCAAGATCTGTTGCGCCGTGCGCGCCATCAACGGCATCGTGCTTGCTTCATCGGCTTTGAGCTTGGTCAGGAGCGCCTGCTCGGTGTCGCTGATCTGTCCGCTCGATGCAAACGTCTCGGCGAGCGCACGCGATGCATCGTCGTAAATGCCTTCCTCGTGTTTGATTTTGTCGACGTTGGCCTTGACCTCTTTTTCGTCTTCGAACAAAAGCATGTCGCGGATTGCGATCGAGCGCTGGTCGAGCGAAGAACGCATGGTCTGTGCGAGCGTCATCTCTTGCGTGCTGCGGTCGACGATATTCGTCAGCGTGTCATTGATCCTCGACATCCCGATCAAACCAACGAACGCCACCACGCCGAGCAGTACCAGCAATGCACCGAAGGCAACCGAGAGGCGCGTCACAACTTTGAACTGATTCATCAACATGACCTTGTTTTTTTGAGTGAGAGAGGTACGAATACGCATGGCAAAGCAGCACATCGATCACTCTGTAAGGCTTCCGAAATGATCATGCCGTGCTTATAGCTTTCCATGCTGTAAGCCTTCGCAATGAAGACCTGGACGTGTCGTCTCTCTGTCACGACGCCAGTTTTAACGTCGTGAGACACACGGGGAAATCGGCCTGCGGTTGTTTGCAACGCGGCGCGCATCCCTCTGTTAGATGGCCGGAACGCGCAGAAGAAAATTGCGATCCAGCCTGGGTCCGACGCGACATCGCATCGAAACTCCAAGGCTGATTAACGGCATAAGAACGCCGATCTTTAACCCGACGTTTAACCTCGCGGTCAAAACGCAAAAAAATTTTCGAGCGATTGGAATAGCCGGGACGTGGCGGTGTTCGCCCCTACACACACCACTTTTATCCGGAGTTGAAAATGAAGGTTCACGCAAAGCTGGTTTTGTCGCTCATGGCAAGCGCATTGGTTTCAACGGCCGCATTCGCGCAGCAAATGCAAATGAAACCAGCGCAAGATCAGCAGGACGCGCCCGCTGCCATGACCGCAGCGCCTTCGGCTCATGGGCCGATCAAGAACATCGTCCTGGTACATGGCGCATTCGTGGGTGGCGCTGGATGGCGTCCGGTCTACGACATCCTCACCAAGGACGGATACAACGTGAAGCTCGTGCAAGAGCCGTTGACATCGTTCGGCGAGGACGTGAGCGCAACCAAGCGCATTCTGGATCGTGAAGACGGCCCGGTCGTGCTCGTGGGTCATAGCTATGGCGGCGCAATCATCACGGAAGCCGGCAACGATCCGCATGTCAAAGCCCTGGTTTATATCGCGGCGCATGCACTCGATGTGGGCGAAACGGAAGTCAGCAACGGCAAGAAGTATCCGAACTCCACGAAGGCTGTGGTGAAGACGCCGGACGGTTTCCTGTTCCTGAATCCAGCCGATTATCCCGCTGACTTCGCGGCTGATTTGCCGCTGAAGCAAGCGCAGTTCGAAGCGAATGCGCAAATGCCGACGGCGGCTTCGGTCTTCACTGGCGAGATTCCCGACCCGGCGTGGAAGACGAAACCAAGCTGGTACATGGTTGCGAAGTCGGACAAGATCATCAACCCGGATCTGGAACGTTTGTACGCCGCGCGCGCTCACAGCCATACCGTCGAGATCCCGGGTGCGAGCCATTCAGTTTATGAATCGCATCCGAAGGAAGTGGCGGCGTTGATCGAACAGGCCGCGCAGCACGCGCAAGATCAAGGCTGATACTTTGGAACATCGGCACGCAATGCAAGGCAACTGGTTTGCATTGCGTGCCCTTCCCGTGCATTCGCCCAAAAAGCTGCAAAACTGAATTGCCTTTTTCGGTGAATTTCTTGACGCCATGCGGTAGAGCGGGAAAACACGGGCGTCAGACAAACGTAATTGGCATTGAGCAACGCGCGTTTTTGGGATAAATTAAAAACAACTCGCGTTCTCCACGAAAGTTGTTGCCAAACATTTTCAGCGAGCCAGGGGCGGCGAGTCAGCTTGCAGCCCCGCTTCAAATATCCCGGATGATGGCGCGCTAGGTTCGCGCCATCATTCGTTCATGGCACGGCCTTCCCTCGCACCATTTAAATCATGCTTTCATGAAGCGGCACGGTGCAGACACGCGCGTAGAATCAATCGTGCCGATATAGGCAAATCGAGGAGACGACCATGACCGTGTACGCCAGGGATGAGGCAGCGAGGAAGGCAGTCGAAATGGTGCAGGCAGCGCTCGAAGCGGGATTGCTCAAGGAAATCGTGGCATGCAGTTTCAACAACCCGGAGAAATCGGGAAGAGAAACGGCGATGTATCTCGGCGGGATGATCAGGGAATTGACCACGCAGATTGCCGAGCTCTAGAACGCATTCGGCTGGGCGGTTTCATTGATCGCCCAGCATTAACGATGCAACTGTTTCGTCGCCATCCGTCTCGACGAATCCCGTCCGGCAATACCACTCGTACGCAATCCTGTTGCATCGAAACACATGCAAGTAAAGCGGCTTGTTCAAGCTGTCAGCTAGCAACATCATGTCGCCGAGCATCCTTCGGCCGATAGCTTGCCGTTGCATTGCAGGAACGACGCACAGCATTCGCAACCAGACCAGATCCGGTTCGACTTCCCAGTTCACGAAGCCGCAACGTTCGTCGCCTTGCATCGCGATCCTGCATGTACCCTGGCGAAGGCTTTTCGCAAAACCGTTTCGTTGGGCGTGTTCGTCCCAGCCGGTCGCGCGCCTGACGAAATCGACCATGGTTTCCTTGTAGGTCGCGTACAACCATTCCGAATCCGCCGAACCCGCTAGCCGTGTGTGCAGAGTCATTTGCGCAAAGAGGTAGTCACCGTCCTATAGAATAGTGCGTTTTGCCCGGATGCCTATGTGGTTCAAGAACCTTCAGCTTCATCGTCTTCCCGCCCCTTGGGCCGTCACTCCTGAACAAATCGAAAAATGGCTCGCACCGCATGCGTTCGCGCCAGGCTGCGGCGTGGAAATGCAAAGCCACGGCTGGGCATCGCCGCGTGACGACGGATCGCTTGTCTACGCCAACAATCGCCAGATGCTGCTTGTCGCGCGGGTGGAAAAGAAATTGCTGCCGGCGTCGGTGGTGACGCAGTTCGTCAAGGAACGCGCCGCCGAACTGGAAGAGCAACAGGGATTCAAGCCTGGCCGTAAGCAGATGCGCGAACTCAAGGAGCAAGTCACCGACGAACTCCTGCCACGCGCCTTCAGCATTCGCCGAGATACGCGTGTGTGGATCGATACGGTCAACGGCTGGCTTGTGATCGATGCAGCATCACCCACACTCGCCGACGACGTCCTCGGCCTGCTCGTGAAATCGATCGATCAGTTGCCGCTCGCGAGCGTCCGTGTCGCAACGGCGCCGGTCGCCGCGATGACGGACTGGTTGCTGTCGGGCGAAGGTCCCGGCGGTTTTTCGCTCGATCAAGACACGGAGTTGCGTTCGAGCGGCGAAGGTAACGCGACCGTTCGTTATGTTGGCCATGCGCTCGAGATCGACGACATGAGGCGGCACATTGAAGCAGGCAAGCAATGCATGCGTCTCGCGATGACGTGGCAGGACAAAGTCTCGTTCGTGCTGACGCCTTCGCTGACCATCAAGCGCATTACGCCGCTCGATGTCATCAAGGACGCAGCCGATCCCACCGCGCAGGGTGACGACGAAGTCTTCGATTCCGACTTCACGCTGATGACCGGCGAGCTTGCGAAGATGATGGCGGATATAGTCGATGCGCTCGGCGGCGAACAGGACTTTTCCAAAGCTGCTGCCTGACGACTTTCAAAATACGCTATCAGTTCGTCATTGAAATCGACTTGACGACAATCTGCGACTTCGTATCCCGCTCGATGCGTTTCAACACCGGCTGCATGGCGGCGAATTCGGCAGGCGAGCATACCTGCTTGCCGAAATTCGCCTGCAAATGACGCTCGGTCTGAAGCGTGTTGGTTGCAGGATCGAACACATAGCGCGATGAATATGTGAAGAACGTATCGACCAGATTTAGATCAACGGGGAGATCCGTTACGCGCACGGTTTTCGGCAAGCCGAGCTGCGCGACCTCGTTGAAATTCCCGCTCATGCACACGAACGGTTGCGTGCGAACACGCTCGGCGAGCAGGTTCTCCACTTGTGATGCAATGCCGCCTGACAAGCTCGTTAGCGCAGGCAAAGCCGTGGTTCCGGTTGGCCACACGACGTCATCGATCGTACCGCGCAATGTCGTGGTGACAGGCGTCCCGGTTGCGTCGAGGTCGCTCGCAGTCAGACTTGCGGTGCCACGCAATCCGGTTGCACGCAGACGGGTATCGGCAATCTGCTGGCGGCGTTGAGGCGCCGCGTGTCGCAAGATTGCTCGCTCGGGACCCGCGCTCCATCCTCCATCTTCAACTTGCGACGAAAACGCCGCCGAGCCATCCGGCGCGACCGCGATCTGCAACCGCACATCGCGCGATAAAGGCTGCGTCGATGGCGTACGTGTCAGGGTACCATCGCCGATGAGCAGCGCCGGACGATCCATTTCCGCGAGCGGCAAATATCCGAACTCGACGGACGAGGCGGTGGCATCGGCATACATGTTCAGGCCCGGCAACCACGTAATGATGTGATTGATCGCGGCCGCGCCGTAGCCCGGCACCGATGGCAACGTGTACACCGATCCGAGTGCGATCAAGGCCGGCTCGTTCTCAATTCCGGCAGCCGATAACAACGCGCCGTACAGCGCGACGTAATCCTTGCAGTCGCCATACCGGTTCGCCAGAATCTGCGCCGCCTTGTGCGGAACGGCAGCGCTCTGCCCCAGATAAAGCGATACGTAGCGGATATTGTGACGAACCCAGTCGTAGAGCGTCGCGGCCTTTTCGCGCGGACCGGCGTTGTTGCGCGTCAGGGATTGCGCGAGATTGCGAATGGCGGGATCGTTCGCGGTTGGATCGATGGCGGCATCGCGATAACTTGCCGCGAAGCTTTTGTAATCGGGAAACGTCGATACCATCAGCCGGTCGCCGTATTGCACGTAACCGACCGCGCCGGTTTCCACGCGGCCGTAGTGCAACGCCCTGTAGGTGAATTCGTAGCGCGTGCGGCCGTTGTGCGTGACCGGTGGCATGGCTTGGTAGCCGCGGGTATCGGCGTAGAGCGGCTTGCCTTCAGGCAGATCGAAAACGAGCGTCTGGCTTTGTACGGGGCCGCGGCTCGGCTCTACAAAATAATCGAACTCGTTCGGAATGACGGATTTGTACACTGTCTTGTGAAATCGCAGATGCACGATCGATCCGGCATCGACGGCGGGGAAAATCACGGCTTTGAGGCGGCCATCGGCGAAGGTGGGCGCGCCGGCCGAGCGCGGTTCCTGGATCTCGCGAATCTGGTCGGGCGCGACGTCGTGGCGGGTGCCGTCGGCGCTGATGGAGTAGGCGTCGGTGATCTGGACTGTGGATGTGGATTTGTCGAACCAGATGTAGCGTTGTGCGATATCGCCGATGCCGGCTGATGTATTTGCTTTTAGCGTGGTTTCATCGTCTTCGGTGAGGGAGCCATCGGCCGCGATGGTGAAGACGTGGACGTCGCTGATTGTGGTCGATGGTTGTTCGGTTTCCATGGGATCGGCGGGGAATGCTGGGCGCAGGCCGATTGCGAGGAATGCTGCTAGCAGCACGGATTTGAAGGTACTGGGGCGTCGCGGGGTCATGAGGTGCAGCGCTCGATGGTCGATGGTCGATGGTCGATGCGGATATCGTACAGGAGGTTTTGCTGGCGCTTGGGGGCTGAGGTCAGGGTTGAGGTCGGGTTGCTACTGTTCAGGTCTTCGCGAGTTTATTGTTATCTGATTTATTTAGCACTGTTAGCCACTGTCCGTGGCGGGACTTCATTTCTTTGTCCAACGGCGACAAAGAAACGAAGCAAAGAAAACGCCTCCCAACCGCTAATTCTTAAGACACTGTTAGCCACTGTCCGTGGCGGGACTTCATTTCTTTGTCCAACGGCGACAAAGAAACGAAGCAAAGAAAACGCCTCCCAACCGCTAATTCTTAAGCGTCCACAGCGTGCAGCGACAACTGTTTGGCACGCAAGAAGCATCCTCAGCGCATAACCCCGTCCTGTCGAAACCCTCCCCCTCCGTTTCCGGCAACCCACACGCTTCGCCACCAGTGTGGGAATCCACTAACCAGGCCTCCGCGCTGTGCGCGCTAGCACTCAAATAGAACGGGCGGCGATATTAACGGCGATGTTTGCAGCTCGAGATGCTTTAATCTGTTATGGGCTAAACCGTTGTTATATGTGTGACGGGTTTCCGTGTTAACGGATTCCGACGCTAGTGGCGAAGCGTGTGGGTATCCGTGAACGGAGGGGGAGGGTTTCAGCAGGACGCGGTTATGTGCTGAGGATGCTTCTTGCGTGCCACGCAGTTCTCACTGCACGCTGTGGACACTTAAGAATTTGCGGTTGGGAGGCGTTTTCTTTGCTTCGTTTCTTTTTCGCCGTTGGAAAAAGAAATGAAGTCCCGCCACGGACAGTGGCTAATAGTGATAAAGAGATCAGCTAAGACAGAACCCGCGGAGGCCTCAATAGTAGCAACCCGGCATCAAACCTGACTGCAACAAAACACTCGCCCGAGCGCCAGCGTCAAACCTCGTAACAACCCCTACCAGGCAACACTCCCGTCCAAAGGAAAAACCGGCCGCTGCACATTTCCAAAATCAAACAAACTAAAATCCGAACTCGTCACGCCCCGGCTATCGCATTCAACCAAACCTTGTGCAATCGGCACGAATACCGGCCGGCAATACATCCGCGATTTAAGAATTAAAAAAGCCGCTCGGCGCGGATCGATACCCACACTTTCAAAAACCCCAAGATCCCAAGGCTCGTGCGTGCGCTCGGTAAGCACGATCTTCGCGACGCCGACATCGAGCACCGCCGTCCGCCCCATATACGCGCGCTGTCCCGTATAGGTCGGTCCGCTGATCACATATTCGCCATCGGTAAGCGCGCGCACCACGCCCGTAAGCGCAACCGGCGCATGCGGCCGCGCGGCGCGTCCAGCCAGCTTGTTTCCCACATCGAGCGTGACCCTTGAACCCACGCCGGCAGCAATCAGCGCGGCGACCGCCTCAGGATCGCACAGCGGCCCCATCACGATGCCCGTCATGCCCTGGCTGACGGCTTCCTCGTAGACATCCATGGTGTCGCACGTGCCGCCCGACATGCAGTTGTCGCCGTGATCGAGCAGCAGGACGGGTTTGTCGGCGTTGCGGGCGAGCGCAGCGCCTTCGGCTACGGAATCCGCCAGCGACGGGCTGCGGTAAAAAAACTCCTCGCGCTCATCCCAGATCTGTCGCCCAATGCGCTCGGCCACGCGCGCAGCCGCCTCGCGATCGCCGTCGCCCACCACCACCACGCTGATGCATGGCCTGGCGATATCGGCGAGCGAAAACCCGGCGAGTATGGATACGGCCAGCATGCCCTCCCGCTCAGCTTCCTGCGCGGCTTCGACCGCGCGCTTCATCGCGCCCGCGGCGCTCGCGCTGCGCAACGTATGCGTCATCAGCGGCGGTTGCGACCACGCGATCACAGGACGCGACCGCCCCGCAAGCAAGTCGAAGAAAAGCCTTGCCGCGTGCGCGCCGCATTCGTACATGTCCACGTGCGGATAGGTCTTAAAGCTCACCATGACGTCGGCATTATCGATCATCTTCTGCGTGACGTTCGCGTGCAGGTCGAGCGCGACTGCAATTGGCGCGTGAGGTAACGCGGCTCGAACGCGTTCGAGCAGATCGCCCTCGCCATCGTTCGAATTTTCCGCGACCATCGCGCCATGCAGGTCGAGCATGACGGCATCGCAACCCGGCGCGGCGTCCACGATCGCGTTGCAAATCGCATCGTAGGCAGCGGCCGCAACGGGACCACTCGGATTCGCCGATGCCGATACCGGCGTGATGATTTCCGCGCCCGCCTTTTCGGCGGCATCGATAAACGCGGACATCGCGGTCTGCATGCCCTTGTTCTCGCGATACGCGTCTTCGCCATAAACCGGACCATTGCGGCCAAACGCTTCCAGCGGAGTCGCCACCGGCGAGAACGTGTTGGTCTCGTGATTCATACGGGCAATAAGGATTTTCATGCGGCTTCCAGTCAAATGATTCGGATCACGAACGGGTTCAGACCACACCTACGCCGAGGTAGCGATCTTTGATCGCATCGTCGCGGGTGAACGCGGCGTTGTCGCCTTCATAGACAATGCGTCCCTGTTCAATGATGGTGTGACGGTCCGCCAGTTGCGTGCAGACCTCGAGGTTCTGTTCAACCAGCAAGATTGCGATACCCGCCTGTTTGATCAGCTTCAATTGCGCGACAATTTCTTCCACGATCACGGGCGCAAGGCCTTCCACGGGTTCATCGAGCATAAGCAGTCGCGGGTGATTCATCAGCGCCCGGCCGATCGCAAGCATCTGCTGTTCGCCGCCCGAAAGCTGCGCGCCGCCGTTGCTGCGGCGCTCTTGCAGGCGCGGGAAAATGCGGTAGATATCGGCAAGTTGCCACGGCGAATCGCGGCGCGCGCCGAGCTTCAGGTTCTCCTCCACGCTGAGCAACCGGAACACGCCGCGATGCTCCGGCACGAAACAAACACCAGATGCTGCGATCCGGTGCGACGGCCATTTGCCGATGTCCGCGCCCTTGAACTTCACGCTGCCGCGCTGCGGTGCAACCACGCCAGCAATGGCTTTCAGCGTCGTGGATTTACCCGCGCCGTTGCGCCCGAGAAGCGTCACGGTCTCGCCCTCGCCAATGCTCAGCGATACACCCTGCAAGATATGGCTCTTGCCGTAAAACGCGTGGACGTCCTGCATATCGAGGATCATGCGCGGCCTCCGGTGATCATGTTGCCCAGATACGCGCGCCGCACGCGTTCGTCGCCGCGGATATCGTCGGGCCGGCCTTCAACCAGCACGCGTCCTTGCTGCATGACGGTGATGGTGTCCGAGATATCCATCACGATCCCCATGTTGTGCTCGATCAGCACGACCGTATAGTCGTCGCGCAGACCGCGGATGAGCTGCTTCATATCGTCGAGATCGTCGATACCCATGCCCGACGTCGGCTCATCGAGGAAGATTGCTTTAGGGCGCGCGGCGAGCGCCATGCCGACTTCGAGCCTGCGCTGCTGGCCATGCGAAAGCGCGCCGGCGAGCGTTCCTGCAAAGCGCGTCAATGCGAGACGCTCCAGAATCGGATCGACAATGTCCTCGTGCTCGAGTGCGCCGCGTGGCGGCATCCATGCGTTGAGCGCGCGCTTTGAATCCACGCCCTGGACCGCCACGCGCACGTTCTCGCGCACGCTCAGGTTTGCGAACAGGCTGGTCACCTGAAACGATCGCGCGATACCGCGTTTCACGCGCCGGTAATCCGCTTCGCGCGTGACGTCGTGTCCATCGAAAACGATGTTGCCGGACGTGATCGGCAACGTTCCTGTAAGGACGTGGAACAGCGTGGTCTTGCCGGCGCCGTTCGGGCCGATCACCGAATGCACCGTGCGCGGCATGATGCGAAGGGTGACATCGTCGAGCGCAGTGAATTTGCCGTAGCGTTTCGTCACGCCCTTTGCAAGCAGGATGGGTTCGCTCACGAGACCTCCGTATTGCCACGCGCGCCGCGTTGTCTGAGCCGTTGCCTGAGCCGCTGCACAATACGCTCGCCAAGTCCCCACGAGCCTCGCTGCATGAACAGGCTCACTGCGATCAAAACGAGTCCGAGCAGCAGCAACCAGCGCGGCCACAACGTCGAAAGCCAGTCCGAGAACAGCACGTAGAACGCTGCACCGAGCACCGAGGCAAACAGGTTTCCCGTGCCGCCGATTACTGTCATCACGAGGATCATCTCGCTCGTGTGATAGTCGATGTTCGAAAGCGGCGCAATGCCCGTCATCAACGCATGCAGCGCGCCGGCTAGTCCCGTGACCGCACCCGATATGACAAACGCCGCGAGCTTGAAACGCTTGACGTCGTAACCGACCGCTGCGGCGCGCGCTTCGTTGTCGCGGATGGCGAGCAACGTGCGGCCGAACACCGAATGCGAAACACGCATGAGGATCCAGAACGCAAGCAGGAATACCACGGCAACAAACGCATAGAACTGCCACGGCGATGCAAGCGGCACGAGCTGCTTGCCGAAAAGCGCGAGCGCAGGACGGGGAATGCCAAGCAGCCCGTTGTCACCGCCAGTGAGATCGGGCGACGTATAAGCAAGAAAGTAAAACATCTGCCCGAACGCGAGCGTCAGCATCACGAAGTACGTGCCGCGTTGGCGAATCGAAAACCAGCCGACAAGCGCAGCGGCCAGCGCGCCGGTCAGCATTGCCGCGACCAGCGCCAATGGAATTTGAAGTCCGGTTTTGGTGAGCACAAGACCTGCGCTGTAACTGCCGAGGCCGAAAAATATGCCTTGCCCGAAGGACAGCAATCCAGTTGAGCCGAGCAACAGGTTGCACCCGAGCGCGGCCAGCGCGTACACCAGTACTTCGGTTGCAAGCGATCCCGAGCTGAGCGCAAGCGGCAACACGCAGACCACGATTGCAGCGAACAATATGAACCGATAATGAAACAGCGCTTCCTTGAACGAGCGCCGCGAGGCGTGGGTATCGATTGGTTTCGAGTTCATGTGGCCCGGCCGAGCAGCCCGTTCGGGCGCAGTAAAAGGACGGCCGCCATGGCAACGTAGATCATCAGACGCGCGCCTTCGGGCCACAATGTGCTCATGACGCTCTGAACGATTCCAACCAGCAAGCCGCCGACGAGCGCGCCGAGGAAGTTCCCCATTCCGCCGATCACGACGACCACAAACGCCACGCTCAGCGCCTCGATTCCCATGAACGGATCGACGCCGCGAATGGGCGCGGCCAGCACGCCCGCAAGCGCCGCCGTTCCCGCGCCGAGTGCAAATACGAGACTGAACACGCGCAGCACGTTGATGCCGAGAAGCGCGACCATTTCAGTCGATTCACTGCCCGCACGCACCGCGCTTCCGAGACGCGTCCCTTCAAGCAGCCACCACAGCAGCAACGCGAGGATCGCGGTAAAGCCGATCACAAAGAGACGATATTTCGGGTAGATAAAACTGCCCCAGATCACCACGCCGTTGAGGATATCCGGCACCGGCACGTTATCGCCGATAGGACCCCAGACGACGATGGTGAGCTCCTGCAGCACGAGCGCAAGACCCACGGTCACGAGGATGTGGAACTCGTGCTGCTGCGCGTAGACATGCCGCAAGATCAGCTTCTCGATAACCCATGCAAGCACGCCGACCACGACCGGCACCACGGCGAGCGCGACCCAGAAGTTCATCGACCATTGCATGGCCTGATAGCAGAAATATGCGCCGAGCAAATAAAACGCGCCGTGCGCGAAGTTCACGAAGCGCAACAACCCGAAGACAATCGACAATCCCACCGCGAGCAGGAAGTACAGCATCCCGATGCCAATGCCGTTCACGACCTGCAACAAATAAACGTTCATGGCTTTTCGTCAGAAATGAATCGATGCGAACGCGCTTCCTCGCGCGCTCGCCGGCACGCGATCAAGCCATCTTGCACTGGGTTTTATCGAGTGGCAGGAACGACTGTCCCGAACTCACGATGTCGGCGTAGTCGTCCTTGTTCTTCATCTTCGCCTTCGATTTCCCCTTGAGCAAGTAGTAGTTTTTCAGCACCTGATGGTCTCCCTTGCGGATCTCTTCGGCGCCGGTCAGGCCTGCATACTTCATACCTTCGAGCGCCGCGACGACCTTCTTCGGATCGGCCGTACCCGCTTTTACGATGCCATCCAGCAAGATCTTCGTGCAGATGTACGAGCCCGCCAGACTGTAGTTCGGATTCGCCTTGAACGCGTCGTTCGCGCGTTTCACGAGATCCGCGTTGAGCGGCGAATCGATCGAATGCCAGTACTGCGCGCCAAAATACACACCCTCGCAAAGGTCCGGACCCAGCGCTTCGAATTGCTCCAGACCCGAGGCCCATGCCATCAAAATGGTGCAGTTGTTCTTCATGCCGAAGCTGACAGCCTGGCGCAGGGTATCGGACGATTGCGAGCCGAAGTTCAGGATCAGCAACACGTCCGGCTTCGCCGCGACCGCATTCGTCAGATAGCCGCTGAACTCTTTCTCGTTGAGCGAGTGATAGCTGTTGCCAACATGCTCGATGCCCTTCTCCTGGAAGATCGCTTTCGCGGCGGACAACAAGCCATCGCCGAAAACATATTGCGGCGTGATGGTGTACCAGCGTTTTGCTTTCGGCAGCGTCTGGATCAGGGGACGCACCGTCTGCTCGATCGCGCCGAAGGTCGGCACGGACCAGCGGAACGTTGCGCTGTTGCAGTCCTTGCCGGTGATTTCATCGGCGCCGGCGGTCGTGATGAAAATGCCGCCGGCCTTCTCGACTTCCTTGCCCATTGCAAGCGCTTCTGACGACAGGATACCGCCCGCGAAAAATCGCGCATTCTTCTGCTGCGCGATTTCCTGCACGCGCCGCACTGCGGTCGCAGGCTTGCCTTCCGTGTCGAGGACCGTATAAGCCAGCGACTGGCCCAGCACCTTGCCGTATTGTTCGATGGCGAGTTTCATGCCGAGGTCGGCGTATTTGCCGTTCGCGGCAAACGGGCCCGACATGGGCACGGGACAGGCAAACTGAATGGCGCTGCTTTGCGCGAAGGCGCTACGCATGGCAAGGGTTTGCAAGGCCCCGGGAACAGCCGACAGCGCGGCCAGCTTCAAGACATTCCGGCGATTCAAAATTGACGCTCCTTAAGAAAAGACGAGAGCCGCGTTACTGCAGACCCGGCTGGAAAGCTCTTACAGAATGTGTGCTGGCAGCCGCGAAGCGCTCTGCGGCAGCTTTGACTCGAATCTTTTATGTTGCTAGCCACTGCCTATTTATCATGATAAATAGGATGAACTGGATCGTAGGTACAATAAATTCGGGTGTCAATAAGGCAAAATTCCGGGGCATCGGAAGGCGAGGCGACAGCCGTCAGCAAGAGCTTTGGAGAAGGTTATGGAGCGAGGAAAAGCAGGTGCCATCGACATCAGGCAGCAGAAGCGTCCGGATCTGGTCGCCGAGGAAATCAAGCGGCTCATCACGGAAAGGGATCTGAAGCCGGGCGACAAGCTGCCCCGCGAAGTGGAACTGCAGCAGATGTTCACGGTGAGCAAAAGCACCATACGCGAGGCGTTGAAGTCACTCGAAGTGCAGGGATTGATCAAGGTGACGACCGGTCCGGGCGGCGGCGGCACCATCATTGAAGTGCCGCTCGACCGCACGCTGCAATTGCTGCAGAACTACCTGTTCTTTAAAGATGTCAGCATCGACGACATCTACACGGTGCGCAAATTGCTCGAACCCGAGCTTGCCGCCGGCGCCGTTGCGCATCTCACGGAAGCAGACTTTGCAGCACTCGACGCCAGCATCGCCTGTTGCGATACACCCTCGGCGCACCAGGATGGCGATATCGTCAAGCGCCGGCAGGAGGACGTGAATTTCCACGATATCCTCGCGGCCGCCAATCCGAATCCGTTCCTGCGTTTCAGCTGCGAGCTGATCAATGAAATGATCCGGCAACTGATCGAATTTCGTAACGATACGCCGGCCGCCGAACTGGAACGCTTTGGCCAGGCCAACGTAAAGATTCACAAGGCGATTACGAAAGCAGCCCGCGAACGCGATGCCGATAAAGTCCGCGAACTGATGGTGGTCCACATGACCGAAGCGCCGCGTTACGTGAAGCGCATGAAGGGCAAATTGCGCGGCCGCCTCATTCTCGACGCCGAGATTCGCAAGCGCGTGAAGGCTCAGGCGGAGTCCTGATTTGCTTGTGGCTCATTTGCCTTTCAAGCGCTCGATAAGCCCCATGGCTGCCGCGGGGTTGTGCGCTTTGAAGCCGCTGATCACGTAGAGGTACACATCGAGCGGGGTATCTTTAGGCGCAGCTTTTGCCACCGTTTCAAGGCCTTTCGGCGTTGAACCCGATGCCCATTCGCGCGCGCGTTTGGTCCACTGATCGAGCGCCTTGCTGTCGTAGCCCTGCACCTCACCTTCGGTCGTCCCCATGATCCGCGCATAGACGAAGGGCGCGGTGACATCGGCGATCTGCGGGTACTCCGAATCGCCCGACATCACAATCGCGACACCATACTTGCGTGCGAGCGCGACGAACGTGTCGTCACGGAAACTCTCGTGCCGGACCTCAACCGCATGACGGATCGGATGACCTTCGACCTTCGCGGGCAAAAGCTTGAGAAAACCCTCGAAATCTTCCGCGTCGAATTGTTTGGTCGTGGCGAATTGCCAGTTGATCGGGCCGAGCTTGTCTTTGAGTTCAAGCACGCCGCTTGCGAGAAATCGTTCGATGGATTCGCCAGCCTCCGAGAGCACACGACGGTTCGTCGAAAAGCGCGGCGCCTTGAGCGAGAAGACAAAATTGTCAGGCGTTTCGTCGTGCCACTTCGCAAACGTCGATGGTTTTTGCGAGCCGTAGAACGTACCGTTTATTTCGATGGAAGTCAGTTGCTGGCTCGCGTATTCGAGCTCGCGCTTTTGAACGAGGTCTTTTGGATAGAAGAGACCGCGCCACGGTTCGAATGTCCATCCGCCAACGCCAACGCGAATGGTGCCGGCGTTCTTCGATGTGGTTTTTTTTACCGCAGCGCTCTTTTTAGCCGCTGGCGTTTTGACCGCCGTCTTTCGCGTCGCCATGAAAACTCCTCGCCATGTCACTGATCGTCGTTGCGCTAAAGTGTATCGAATCGGCGCAAAGGCGTTCGGACCTCGCTTGGTCAAGGCGTGGAACCAGCGTGCTGCGGAGCAAACCCGGCATATTCGCGATCGAGAAAAGGCGCGGCGTGTTCAAGAAGGAAACGTCGAAACGCAATACATGTCGGCGACAAACGCTTCGAGCGCAAATGCACGATCTGCCATGTGCGTTCCACTGGCGTGCCGTTGACATCGAGCAATGCAAGTTCGTTCGATCGCAATTCGAGCGCGAGCGTATGCAGCGAAATCAGGCTCACGCCCATGCCCGCCATCACGGCCTGCTTGATGCTCTCGTTGCTGCCGAGCGTCACGCTGCGCGCCGGCATGAACAGATGCTGCTTGAACATCTGCTCGGAGACGGCGCGGGTTCCCGATCCCGGTTCGCGCAACAGGAAGGTATCGCCGGCAAGTTCCTGCAAGTCGAATCGGCGGGCATTACGCAACGGATGATCCGTCGGGCAGATGAGCACATGCGGGTGATAGGCAAGCGGCTCGGTGGTCGTGCCGAGCTCGGGCGGCGGCCGGCCCATGATGGCGATATCCGTGGCGTTGTCCTGCAATTGGCGAAGCAGCGTTTCGCGGTTGCCAACCGAAAAGCGGACATCGACAAGCGGATACTGGCGCGAATACGCGGCGAGCAACTTGGGCGCGAAGTACGTCGCCGAACTCACGATGCTCACCGCAATCGACCCGCTATCCGCGTGCGAGAGCGACGTCATGGCGTCTTCGGCGTCCTTGATTTCGCCGAGTATCCGGCTTGCGTGATGCGACAGACGCTCGCCCGCTTCGGTCAGCGTCAGCTTGCGCGCAACGCGTTCAAAGAGCGGCAGTCCGACGGCTTCTTCGAGCTGGCGTATTTGCATCGATATAGCCGGCTGCGTCAGGTGCAACTCTTCCGCCGCGCGCGCGAAGCTCGGGTAACGGCACGCGATCACGAAGATCTGCAGTTGCCGCAGGGTCAGCGAGCGAATGAAATTCACAATGGGCGGCCGTCCTGCAAGACGGCGTGTGCGGCATGTTCAGGCAGGAACGCGAACTCCGATTTCAGTTGCTCGCGCGCGGCGCATTCACGGACTTGTCGGGCATTTTCTTTCCCGGCGGCGGCGACAGGCTGCGCAGCGCGCCCTGATAACTCAGCGTCTCGATCTGCAACGGATGCACGAAATCGTTGTTCGATCCCGGCACTTCCGTGCGGATCAGCAGCACTTGGCCGGGCACTGCATCGGACATCACGAAGGTATAGCGCTTGCCCACGTATTGCGAGAAACGCGAACCGTTTGGATCGTCCAGATAAGGCTGGATGACGATCTGCTGTGCGCTGACTTTTTTGCCCTGGGCGTCGCGCGTGACGGCTGTAATAGCGGGGTTCGCTGCCAGCGCGAGACGCACGCGGCGCTGGAAATAGCGCCGCTGGCCGCCGGTGAGTTGCTGCATTTCGGCGACATCGTGTTCGAGGAAATAAAGGATCACCGGATTGCACGGCAATCCTTCCCCAGACATCTCGACCGGTCCGCGATGGTCTGAAATGCGTGCGTCGCTGTTGGCGTTATCGGCGCTGACAACAAGCACTTTCACCGTATCCTTTTCCTTGGCGGGCGGCCCGGATCGATCGACCGCGTAGTCGAGTTCCGTCTGCGGCTCGACCCCTTTCAGATGCGTCGATAAAAACAGCAAGCGCTCGGCCGGCGCAATGTCCGAAGCCGCGGCGCTCGCGGAGGGTGGAGCGTCGGCAGCGCGCGCATGATCGACTGCGACCAGCATGCACGCTGTGACAACGGCAACGCTGCACGCGCGTTTAAAACAACCGGGCGATGCCGTCATTTCGCGTTGGCCTGAGCAGACGGCGCGTCGTTGATCGGCAGCAGCGGCACGTCGTAGCTCGTCAGGATCTTGTCGATCTTCGCGTGATTTGCGCCAATCCAGTTGTCGATCTTCGTTTTCCACGGGCCTTCTCCGTAGCGCACGCCCATCGAAATTTCGTAATCGAAGCGCGGACCGGGTGCAGGCGGAAACGGCACGAGCTTGACCTTGTCGCCCGCCTGCTTGGCAAAATATCCGGCAATGGGACCCCACAGGAACACCACGTCCACATTGCCTGCCGCGAGATCGCGCTGGATCATCTCGCCGGGGAATTCGGCGGGATCGCCGCTTTGCACCTTGTACGAAACAGCCTGCTCGATGAGGTTATTGCCCAGCAGCCAATCCACCGCGGGCGTATTCGAGAAGATGCCGAGACGCAGCTTGCTCAACTGGTCGGGCGGCAACTTGAGGAGATCGGACGGCGTAGCGATCGATGCAAACTCGGGCCGGTTGGGATAGACCATCGCGTAAGTGGAATGCAGCCACGCGCGCGTGGTCGACGTCATGTCGTAACCCTTCGGCACGCCGATTACCAGGTCGCATTTATAGTCGTCGGTGTTGGGGATTTTTTCGCGCAACGTACGGCGGATGAAGCCCATGCGCTGCGGAAAGAATGTGTATTCGACCTTGTAGCCGAAGTCACTTGCCATCTGCTCCGCGATCTTGTTTTCGAAACCTTCTCCCTGGCTGTTGGACAAGGGCATGTTGTTCGGATCAGCACACACGCGCAGTACACCGTCGGCCCCGTCGTTGTGCGGCAGCGCCGGACCGTCGGCATGAGCCGCGCTTGCGCCCAGACATGCCACGCTCAACAGGACCAGAACCGCGCGCCTTATATTGCCTTCAGACATCAAACCCTCCGGTAAAGCGAAAACCGCGTGCACTTGCTTGGCGTCGATTACTTGGTGTCGATTACTTGGCGTCGATTGCCTGCAGGTCGCCCGGCTTGATCTTGCCGTCGGAGCGTCCCTTCAGATACGCGAACAGGTTCTGCCAATTCTTCTGCATCATGGGGCTCGAACTGAAGTCGGGCATACCCTTGTCGAGGCGTCCGCCGAACACCGTCCTGTGAAACTCGGTGGTATCGAGCGTCTTGAACGCGTCGATCAGCGACGGTCCCACCATGCCTTGTTGCTGCGCTCCGTGACACCGTTCGCACGCAAGCGCGCGCCATGTCCTCCAACCTTGCAGCGTGTTGTTATCGACCTTGTTGCCATCGACAACCTGATACGCGACCGGTTTCAGCTGCGCCGAATCGGTCTGGGCGTAGGAAACGGGTATCGCGACAAGCGCTATCGCCAGCGGCAAGAGTGTTCGGCCTTTCATTGCTCAAGTCTCCTTCGTTTAGAGCGTGCTGCGTCCGAGCGTCAGTAGACGCCGGCGGTGTGGATAAACGGTTGGGATTTGGGGGGACGCGCGCGGCAAGCTTCCGGCCAGCACGCATCCTGCACTCTCAAGTCGGGCGGACTGATGCCGCCTTACAGCCTGTTAAAGCAGAGGCAACTGGCACTCAGCTCGGGATTGCGAACACGAAAAGCGTGCCGCCCAGCGCGGTGTACTTCGCCAGTTCACGATAGCCGCCGACCGCGCCCAGTCCTTCCGTGGACTTTTCGAGGCCTGCCGCCATGCCGATTCCCGCCCATCCGCCGATGCCCGAGTAGACACCCACGAATTGCTTGCCCTGATATTGATACGTGAACACGTTGCCGATAATCCCGGAAGGCGTCTTGAACTTCCACAGCTCCTTGCCATCCGAAATGCGCACGGCCTTCAGATAACCTTCAAGGGTGCCGTAGAACGCAATGCCGCCTGCTGTTGCCAGCGCGCCGGACCACACCGAGAACTTCTCCGGCTTGGACCACGCAATCTTGCCCTTGGCTGCATCCCAGGCAATGAAGTTGCCCATTGCGCCCTTTTCGTTCGGGCCGGGGTACATAGAAAGCGTCGCGCCAACGTAAGGCTGTCCGGACACGTATTCCACTTCGAACGGCTCGTAGTCCATGCACACGTGGTTGGTCGGAACGAGGAACAGCTTAGTGTTCGGATCGAACGCGGCGGGCTGCTGGTCTTTAGAACCCAACGCTGCAGGACAGATGCCCTTGACGTTGTGATCGGGACCGGCTGCTTGCGTGGAATATGCTGCGTTGCGAATCGGCAGTCCGCTCTTCACATCCACGCGATCAGCCCAGTTCACCGCCGGGTCGTACTTGTCGGCGACCAGCAATTGGCCCGTTTCGCGATTGAGTGTATAGCCGAAACCATTACGGTCCAGATGGACGATCGCCGGCACGGTCTTGCCGCTCATCGGCAGGTCGGCGAGGATCATTTCGTTCACGCCGTCGTAGTCCCATTCGTCATGCGGCGTCATCTGGTAGACCCATTTCGCCGTACCCGTGTTCAGGTCGCGAGCGAAGATAGACATCGACCATTTGTTGTCGCCGGGACGTTGCGTCGGGTTCCACGTGCCGGGGTTGCCGGTGCCGTAGTAGACAAGATTCAGCTTCGGGTCCCAGGCATACCAGCCCCAGGTCGTGCCGCCTCCCGACTTCCACTGATCGCCCTTCCAGCTTTTCAGCGACGAGTCCGCGCCCACAGGCACCATCTTGCCGTCGGCCCAGGTCATGGTCTTGTCGGGATCGAGCAGCATCTCGTTGTCGGGGCCCGTGCTGAACGCTTTCCAGACCTCCTTGCCGGTCTTGATGTCGTATGCGATCAGGCGGCCGCGCACGCCGAATTCCCCGCCGGAGATACCCGTGATCACCTTGTCGCCGAAAACATGCGGCGCATTGGTGTTGGTTTCGCCAGCTTTGGGATTACCGTTTTGCGCGGTCCATTTGACATCGCCCGTCTTGGCATCGAGTGCGACCAGCTTGGTGTCCGCCTGTTGCAGGAAGATCTTGCCGTCACCGAAAGCCAGCCCGCGGTTGACGGTGTCGCAACACATCACCGATACCACCTGCGTATCCTGCTTAGGTTCGTATTGCCAGATAAACGTCTGGTCCTTCAGGTTGATCGCGATGACCTTGTTGGGAAACGGCGAGTGGATATACATAGTGTCGCCGATCACGAGCGGCGAACCTTCGTGACCGCGCAACACGCCGGTCGACATGGTCCACGCCACCTGCATCTTCGCGACGTTGCTTTCATTGATCTGCTTGAGCGGGCTGTACCGGTGATTCGAGTAATCACCTGCTTGAGCGGCCCAGTTCGATGAGTTCTTGATCGAGGCGTCGAGCTGCGGATCGGCTTGTGCCACGAATGAGCTAAAGGCCGTTCCTGCAACCACCGCCAGTCCAAGAACCAGGGTGCGTAGTTTCATGTCTCCTCCAGAATGTGTTGCCGTCCGACTAGGGATGACCCCACTACCACGCTCCGGGCGCGCCTTCACCGGTGCAGGCAGCGAGCTTAAGCTCCGCCCGTTCAATGACGGGCTTCTGTTTGCGAAGACGAATTGCATATTCCATGCCGGGAGATGAAACATCGGGCGGCGCCGTAACGGACGCAGCACCAGTGGAGCAGGCGCGTTAAACAAGACCGTGCCGCGATACGCTTCATTCGGATAACGACACATACTGTGTCAAATCCGCGATACAGCCAGCCCGTTGAACGCTAAGGGTTATTGCCGGGATGCCAGTGCGCTGCACCATGAACAAGACCTCTTCATGGATATGTGCACCACTTGATTTCTGGCGCGGTGCTTGCACGAGTATTTCAATTGCACTTTTCCCTTTCGGGATCAAGCGAGGGTATGCCATGACCAGCAAGCAACCTGAGAAGGTTTTCTCCGATGAAGAGATCCAGCAACACCTCAGCGGCGCGCTCGCGCACTGGTATATGGAAGACGGCTGGCTGCGCCGCAAGTACAAGACCGAAGGATGGAAAGGCACGCTGATGGTGGTCAACACCATTGGACACCTTGCAGAGGCTGCATGGCATCACCCTGACCTCACGGTCTCGTATGCGTTCGTGGTGGTGAAGCTCAAGACGCATTCCGCCAAGGGCATCACGGGCAAGGACATTGCGCTCGCGAGCAAGATAGAAGAGGTGATCCAGTGGCAGCCGGGACGCGAAGGCGGTGCGCTGGAAGGCACGCCGTCGGACGATCAACGCTTTCGCTACATCAAGTACGACGATGCCTGACACGAACACCGGCGCGCGTCGAGGCATGTTGGTATGGCTCTTGCCTTGGACCTCCACGGCTTTCGCCCGCTTTCGCCTAATCTCGCTCACCACAACGAACCTTGGGACACGCGATGCAGCTGCCGTTCAATAGCTTGCCGGATCGCTTATCGCCGTTATCCGCCGTTACTGTCGATGCGCCCGCGCGCCTGCACCTCGGTTTTCTCGATCCCAATGCATCGCTCGGGCGCGCGTTCGGCAGTATCGGCCTGTCAGTCGATGCACCCGGCACCCGCATCACCGCGCATCTCGCGGACGAAGAAGGCGTCATCGGCGCGCGCAGCGAGGCGCAGCGTCTGCGGATCGAACAGTATGTGCGTCAGCTGCGTGCGGCCTACGGCAGCTCCCCGGTCGCAGTAGAAGTGCATCATGCGCCGCGTGCGCATTCGGGCGTCGGTTCCGGCACGCAACTCGCGCTTGCGGTTGGCACCGCGTTTGCGCGGCTTGCCGGCAGAACGCCAGCGAGCGCGGACCTCGCGCGATTGCTCGGACGCGGTGCGCGATCGGGCATCGGCATGCTGGGTTTCGATCATGGCGGATTGATCGTCGACGGCGGTCCCGGCACGAACAAACACCCGCCTCCCATGCTCGCGCGTCACGCGTTTCCGGAGCCGTGGCGCGTGCTGCTTATCGACGACACCCGCATTGAAGGTCTTCACGGCGACGACGAACGGCGCGCGCTGGCGGCGCTCGCGCCGTTTCCGCAAACGCTCGCGGCGCACCTTTGCCATCTCGTGCTGATGCGTGTTCTGCCCGGCGTCGCCGAACAGGATTTCGATGCTTTCGCCGAAGGTATCGGCGAAGTGCAGCAGACCATCGGCGAGTATTTCGCACCCGTGCAGGGCGGCGTGTTCTCGAGTCCCGCCGTCGCGGCCGCGCTCGGCTCCGTGAGTACGCCGGGCATTGGACAAACCTCGTGGGGACCCACGGGCTTCGCGTTTTTCCGCAGCGCGCAAGAGGCGCAACGCGGCCTCCAAGCCGCGCTCGATGCAACCCGCGGGACGCCCGGCATCACGTGTTCGGTCGTGGCAGCCGCCAATCGCGGCGGCGCCATTCATGTGGCTGACGCAGCCAATCCGGCCGATATAGCCGCCACAGAGCGCTGCAAAAGCGATTGCCCTTGACGACATCTCGCGAATCTTTTCTTGGGCTGCGGCCCGCCATCGATCTGAAAACCTGAACGAGTTCATCGACATGCCCGAAAACACTGAACGGCCGTACATCCTGCATATGTTGACGGCCACGCCCCAGATGAGTCCCTTCGATGTCAACATGGCCGCCGACGCCGGTTATCAGGTGATCGTGCCGTATTGCAACGTCGGGCCGGAACACGTCGTCACGCTGACACAGGACGCGATTTTCTCGCGCGGTCCGAAGGGCGTTTCGCGCACCGGCATCTTTATAGGCGGTCGCGACGTGATGCTCGCCGCCGACATGCTCGACACCGCGCGCCAGGCAATGGTGCCGCCCTTCGAAGTCTCCGTGTTCGCCGACCCGAGCGGTTCGTACACGACAGCCGCCGCGCTGGTTGCGCTCGTCGAGAAGCATTTGAAGGATGGGCACAACGCGGATCTCGGCGGCAAACGCATCCTGATTCTGGGTGGCACGGGCGCGGTCGGCCGCGTGGCGGCGGCAATGGCGGCATCGCTCGGCGCGCAGGTTCTCATCGCGAGTCACTCCGATATCGCTCGCGCCACGCAGGTCAGCGACGAAGTCAACCGCCGCTTCGATATCGCGACCACAGGCGTTTCCGTGCGCACGCCCGAGGACTTGCATCGCGCGTTGTCCACGGCGGAAGTGGTGATGGCAACCGCCGTCGCGGGCGTGCAGGTCATGAGCGCCGCCGATCTGTCGCATGCAAAACATCTGCTGGTCGCCGCCGATGTCAACGCCGTGCCGCCCGAAGGTATCGCGGGCGTGCACGTAATGGACGACGGCAAACCGCTCGCCGGCGCCGTGCGTCAGGACGCGCTCGGCATTGGCGCGCTGGCGATCGGCAACGTGAAGTATCAGGTCGAGCACCGACTGTTCGTACGCATGCGCACCGGAGGCAAACCGGTGTACCTGGGTTTTCCCGAAGCCTTCGATGAAGCCCGCGCGATCGTCGGCGTCGGCGGCGCCGGATGATGCGGCGCTTTGCCATGTCCGCCCGTTCGACGCATGCGCCTTTTATCGCGGCCGTGGGGTTATCGGCCAGGATGCTCGCGCAGTCCGCGCATCGGGCGGGATTCAACGTCGCGGCGCTCGATATCTTCGGCGACCGCGATACGCGCTGCTTGGCGCCGCTGTGGTTCGATATAAGCGGCGGCGGTTTGTCGATCGACCGGCAGCGTTTGTTCGATGCGCTCGAACGCACCGCGCGTTTGCCGCGAATGCTCGGTTTTGTAGTGGGCAGCGGGCTTGAACCGATGATGCCGGAATTGTGCAGCGCATCGAGGCTTCCCCGATTCATTGGCAATGGTGCCGCGCCAACGGCCGCGGTTCGCGAACCGCGACGTTTTTTCGCGCTGCTTGACCGGCTGGGAATCGCGCATCCCGAAGTCGCGTTTACCCCTCCCGCCAATAACACCGGCTGGCTCGTCAAACATGCGAACGGTTGCGGCGGAACGCATATAGAAGTGTTGTCGCAATCAGATCCTTCGACCGTTGGCGATGCCTATTTCCAGCGTCGCGCTCCCGGCCGGTCGATGTCCGCGCTTTTTATTGCAGCGCGCGGCAAAGCGCGGGTGATCGGATTCGCGGAGCAACTGAGCATGGCGACCGGCCATTGGCCGTACCTTCACGCGGGTTCGATCGGGCCGATAGATTTGCCGCGCGAACTCAAGAATAAGATCACCGAATCAATCGAAGTCATCGCGGCCGAAACCCGGCTCGTGGGATTGAACAGCATCGATTTCCTGCTCGATGGCGAGCGTTTCGAGGTGCTTGAAATCAACGCACGCCCGTCGTCGACCATGACACTTTACGAAAGCGCGTCGCCCGATGCCTGGCCGCGCGGCTTGCTCGCATGTCATGTCGATGCATGTATCGACGGCCGTCTGCCATCCGCAGCGTCGCCAGTCACCAAAAAATCCGGACAGCGCGTGCTGTTCGCGCCCTATGCTTTCACGGTCTCCCAGGCTTTCAGCCAAGCGTGTTTCACCGATCCCGCGTGCCACGACGTTCCACATCCGGGCACGCGCATCGGCGTAGGCGAACCGGTTTGCACGCTCGTTGTCACGCAGACCTCCGAGTCCGCCGTCAGGGACGAACTCGACCGCCGGGAAACGCTTCTTTTGCAACGCATCGAAACCTGCAGCGAGGACGCTGATGTCGTCACCCCTTTCTCTGTCTGACGTGAGCGTCAACGCGCTGAGCGAGCGTCTCGCCACCCGACTGATCGATAACGCCGAGCACTTGCGTCTCGCCATTTCGCGAACGCCCGATGGCACGGGAATCGTCGATGCCGGCGTCGAAGCAACTGGCGGCGTTGAAGCGGGCGTGCTGATCGCGCGGCTGTGCATGGGCGGCCTTGGCCGGGTTGCGGTGCGCTCGAGTCTCGAAGCCAATCCGCTTTGGCCCAGCATGATCGAAGTGCACACGTCGCAGCCGGTGCTTGCGTGCCTCGGAAGCCAGTACGCCGGCTGGAGTCTTTCCGCCACGAAAGAGCAAACCGGCGGGAAGAAATTTTTCTCGCTCGGCTCGGGGCCGGCGCGCGCATTGGCCGCGAAAGAACCGCTCTTCGATGAACTCGGCTACCGCGACCGGCATGATTGCGGAGCGCTGGTGATGGAAGTGGACCGGCTGCCGCCGCAAATCGTCATCGATAAAATCTTGCGCGACTGCGCGCTCGCGCCAAACAAGCTGACCATAGTCGTTACGCCGACACACTCTGTCGCGGGAACGGTGCAAGTCGTGGCCCGCGTGGTAGAGGTTGCACTGCACAAGACGCATGTGCTCGGCGTGCACCTCAGCGAGATCATTGAAGGCAGCGGTTCCGCGCCCTTGCCGCCGCCCGCACCCGATTCTATCCAGGCGATGGGCCGCACCAACGACGCCATCCTGTATGGCGGACGCGTGCATCTGACCGTCAAAACCGATAGCGTCGCGCAACGTCTTGCGGCGGAATTGCCGTCGTCGAATGCGCGCGATTACGGCCGCCCTTTCGCCGATATCTTCAAGGCCTTCAACTACGATTTCTACCAGATCGATCCCGCGTTGTTCGCGCCTGCGGAAGTCTGGGTCAGCAGCCTGGAAAGCGGCGTGACGTACCACGGCGGCGCGCTCGACATGGCGCTGCTCGACACGCAATGGAGCGGCGCGCCACCGGTTCTGGCCGTCAATGAAAGGGCCCAGCCATGAGTACGGGATTGCGCGTCGCGATCATGAGCGACGAAACCGGCTGGCACACCTCGCGCCTGAAAAAAGCCTTTCGTGCGCGCGGCGTGGAAGCGCGTTGCGTGGATCTGGCGGATTGCCGCATCGATACAACCTGGCAACCGCACGGCCTTGCGATACCCGGCTTCGGCCAGGCGCTGCCCGACGCCGTATTTGTGCGCGGGATCGCGGGCGGTACGTTCGAGCAGGTCACGTTGCGGCTCGGCATCCTGCATGCGCTGCGCGAATCTGGCGTGCCCGTTTATAACGACGCGCGCGCGATTGAACGCAGCGTCGATAAATCCATGACCAGTTTCCTGCTCAACCTTCACAGCGTCCCGACACCGCGCACATGGGCGAGCGAGTCGACGGCGTTCGCGCAGCGCGTGCTGATGCGCGAGGCCGCGCTTGGACGCCGCGTGGTGCTCAAGCCATTGTTCGGGTCTCAGGGAAAGGGCTTGCGGCGCCTCGGCACGAATCGCCGCGATGGTTCGCTTGCGCCTTTGCCGTCGCTGCGTGGGTCGGGTCAGGTTGCTTACTTGCAGGAATACATCGAAGGCGCACGTCCGGGTTTCGACTGGCGCGTGCTCGTGATCGGCGGCCGCGCGGTCGCTGCAATGAAACGTGTCGGCGGCAAAGGCTGGATCCATAATTTCGCGCAGGGCGCGGCGTGCGAAGCGGCGTCCCTGGAACCGCGGCTCGCCGGTATCGCCGTGCAGGCGAGCCGCGCGCTAGGGCTCGACTATGCGGGCGTGGATCTGATTCCGTCCGACGATGACGCAAGTCCGCTGGTGCTCGAAGTCAACGGCGTCGCAGCGTGGCGCGGATTGCAGTCGGTCACGCAATTCGATATTGCCGCCGCGCTGGTCGATGATCTGATCGACCGCAAGCTCGCGGCGCACGTCCCTGCGCCTCTCAAGACCGGCGATGGCACAGGACATTAACTCCCTGCTTCCAAAGGCGCTGGCGGCCTTCCTCGCCGCTTGCCGGCTCGATGTGGAAACGGTCAAGCCGGGCAATGTCAGCATTGGCAGCGCTGGTCATGGGATGACGGCGGCGCAGTTCATCGCAAGCGCGGATGCCGCCGCGCACGGATTGTTCGAACCCGGCGCGCGCGTTGGCAAACGCATCCTGGAAGCCGTGCGCCGCACGCGCGAAGTTGCCGGCTGCAATACCAACCTTGGCATCGTGTTGCTGGTCGCGCCTATGGCAGCAGCGCTCGAAGATTTCCCCGACGCGACTCTCACGCTCGACACATGGCGCAACGCAACGGAAAGGACGTTGGCGCGGCTGAATATCGACGATGCCCGCGACGCGTATCGTGCGATCGCGCTGGCGAATCCTGGCGGACTGGGCGAAGCACCCGAGCAATCGGCCCACGACGCGCCCACCATCGACCTTCGTAGCGCGATGACATTGGCCGCGCAACGCGACAGCATCGCGCGTCAGTACGCGAACGGTTTCGCCGATGTGTTCGATTCGGCGCGCAATGTTCAGGCAATCGATGAAACCTCCACACTCGCCCTCTTCCTCCGATTTCTAAGCGGCTGGCCCGATTCACACATTGTGCGCAAGCACGGTTTGCCCGTGGCGCAGAGTGTCACGGACGAGGCGCGCCGCTGGCGGGACGCGCTGCATCGTGAAGGGTACGAAGGCGTGCAGCAAGACCTTCTGAGCTGGGACGCGGAACTCAAGGCGCTTGGCATCAATCCCGGCACGAGCGCCGATCTGACGGTCGCGACGTTGTTCGCTGCAGGCCTCGCACGAGCCGATGCGTATTGACGCCGGCCGCCATGCATTCCGATTGGCACGGAACATGATAGGAACAGCCGTGATTCTCAAACAGTCCGTGACAGCGTCTCTACGGCGTGTCTCGTACTGACCGCAAGCGGGACATTCGTATCCAAAATCACTGGAGGAACAGCATGGCCAAAATCAACCGCGTCATGGTAGGCGAGTCGCTGATTGGCGACGGCAACGAGGTCGCACATATCGACTTGCTGATTGGACCGCGCGGTTCGGCTGTCGAAACCGCGTTCTGCAATGCTCTCGTCAATAACAAGGACGGCTTCACGTCGTTGCTGGCGGTGGTCGCGCCGAACCTCATCACCCGGCCGAACACGGTGATGTTCAACAAGGTCACGATCAAGGGCGCCAAGCAGGCCGTGCAGATGTTCGGCCCGGCGCAGCATGCGGTCGCGCTCGCCGTTGCCGACAGCGTGGAGGACGGCACCATCCCGGCGGACGAAGCCGACGACGTGTTTGTTTGCGTCGGCGTGTTCATCCATTGGGAAGCCGACGACGACAAGAAGATTCAGGAGTACAACTACAAGGCGACGCGTGAAGCAATCCAGCGCGCGGTTTCCGGATCGCCGAGCGCGGCGGAAGTGGTACAGAAGAAAGCGGCTGCCGCGCATCCGTTTGCGGCGGCCTGAATCCTGATCAGGCGTTCAGCAGGAGGAAGGACGGGCCGCGAATTCGACTTGAATGAAGTTGAATCGCGGCCTTCCGCTCATGCACTCAACTGTATGAATAAAGCTTTGGCAGAGGCACTGTAATGACTCATCGAACCTGCGTGCGGCTGCTGCTTGCCAGTCTCGCGGTGGCTCCCGCGATTGCGCTCGCGGCGGATTCCGGCGAGGCGGCGAAGCACAGCTACGACTATCCGACTCAGGGACGCGTGGAATACGTGCTTGGCTGCATGGACGACAATGGTCACGACTTTGCGAACGTGTACAAATGCTCGTGCGCGATCGATCACATCGCGCAAGCTCTTCCCTACGACGACTACGTCGAGCAGATGACGTTCTCCAAGTATTCAACGCTCGGCGGCGAAGGCGGCAACGAATTCCGGGTGGACCGGGCGAAGGCGCAGACCAAGAACTTCCGCGCGATACAAACAGAAGCGTTCCGCGCATGCGGCGTGACCAAGGCCGCGGCGAAGTAAAAACCCTTTGATACTGGGTCGGTGAAAAAGCCGTCAGCGGGTCCTAACACCTCCTCTCGATCACCACGCCCACCGAATCCACGTCATCGAATTTGGCGGGCTTGGCGAGGGAAACCCGCACCCAGTGCGCGCCGAAATCCTCGATCAACAACTGCGCGACTTTCTCCGCCAGCCGCTCCAGCAACTGAACCCCGTGCGACATCATCAGCAACGCGAGCGCATCGTGCACCGCCGCATAATTGATTGTGTCCTCGATCCGGTCCGTCGAGCACGCGCGTATGGACGGCATCCCGATCGCAAGATCCAGCCTGACAGGCTGTGGATCGTGCAGCTCGCTTGCGTCTATACCAATCACCGTTTGCGCGGTGAAGCCGTTGATATAGACGATGTCCATCGGCGTATCGCTCACAGGTTGCGGGAAGACCACGGGAATGACGCGGCGCGCTGGCCCGGATGAACCGGCTGAACCGTGCGTGGATCGGATTGCATCGAAAAGCGCCATGGAGGCTCCATCACGGATAAGCGGAAGGGCAAAACCACGAAGGAATAAAGCAAATTCCGGGCGCACTCGCCAACCCTGACGCGACTACTTATTGAACAGCGACGTCATCGGATGTAAAGTTTTAAGTTAACGCTGGTTCATAAGCACTTCAGAATTAGCGGGTTGGCGCGAACGCGTGCAGAGGGCCGTACCAGAGACACGCCGCGCAGGGGAATACCATTAGATACGGCGCCGCGGCGCTTGCGAACCGTCGCAAGAACCAGTGGACGCCCCGGAGACAGGCCCCATGTCCATGTCGTCGCTTGCTGACAACAACGTGCACGTACGAGACGTACTGAACATCGTCAACAACCAGTTGCCGACGCGTCCCACGAGCGACTCCGTCGCGCAGTCGTGGATGCGATGTCTCAAGGAATTCCGGCTCGACCCCGCGCGCTTTGTCATGCCGCCCGTGCTGACGCAGCAGGAACTCACCGCGCGGCGCGAGGCGGCGAGCGATCTCATCGCGTGCTCGAAGCTCGAGATGACCACGCTCTACCAGCAGCTCGCCGACCCGGAACTGGCGGTCGTACTCGTCGATGCAGACGGCGTGATCGTCCATCAAGTCGCCTCCGTCCCTTTTGGCGAAGCGATCGCGGCGGACGGCCTGCGCGTGGGAGCGCTCTGGAGCGAGCGCGAAGCCGGCACGAACGGCATGGGCACGTGCCTCGCGGAGCGCGAATGCATTGCGGTTTACCAGCACGAACATTTTTATCCGCGATACACGTCGCTGACCTGTTCGGCGGCGCCGATCTTCAACGATCGCGGCGAAGTGGCCGGCGTACTCGATGTCACGAGCCGCTCGAAGCTGCTGCAACAGCATTCGCTGGTGCTGGTCGGCATGTCGCGGCAGATGATCGAAAATCGTTTGCTCGATGCGCGCTACCGGCACGCGAACATGATTCACTTTCACAGCCGCCCGGAATTCGTCGGTACGCTGCACGCCGGCAAGCTCGCCGTCAGCGATGACGGCGTAGTGCTTGCCSCCAGCCGCAGCGCGCTCTTTCAGCTCGACTTCCGTTCGCATGCGGAGTTGTGCGGCAAGCGAATCGAGGAAGCGTTCAACGTGCCGCTGGAGGACATGATCGCGCGCAGCATTCGCGGCTCGTTCCATCCGGTGACCGTCTACAGCGCGAACGCCAACAACCGCTTTTTCCTGATCGCTCAGACACCGCGCGACGCCACCACTAGCGCAACCCGCATCCTGATGAACGATCCGTCGAGCCGCGCGGGATCGGGTTCTTCTGCGGCATCTTCTTCGGCGTCGTCTGCGGTTTCATCTCCGGCTGGACGCGCCAAAGGTGTTCGTCCGACACGCGATCTCGCCGCGCAGGATGGCAAGCTGGAAAAACTCGCGCATCTGGAATTCGGCGATCCGCGCATGGCGTCGCAAATCCAGCTCGCCGTGCGTGTAATACAGCGCAAGATCCCGATCATCCTGCGCGGCCAGACAGGCACCGGCAAGGAAGTCTTCGCAAACGCGCTTCACAGCATCAGCCCGAACAGCGCGGGCAGTTTTGTTGCGGTCAATTGCGCATCGTTGCCGGAGAACCTGATCGAGAGCGAATTGTTCGGTTATCGAGCGGGCGCCTTTACCGGCGCGCAGCGCGAAGGACGCCGCGGCAAGATCGTGCAGGCAAATGGCGGCTCGCTATTCCTCGATGAAATCGGCGATATGCCGATGGCCTTGCAAGCGCGCTTGCTGCGCGTGCTTGAGGAACACGAGGTCACGCCGCTCGGCGCGGAAACCACCGTCAAGGTGGATTTCCAGCTGATTAGCGCGAGCCACAGGAACCTGCTCGAACTCGTGCAAAGCGGCGCTTTCCGCGAAGACCTGTATTACCGGCTCAACGGCATCGAGATCAATTTGCCGCCGCTGAAAGAACGTGCCGATGCACTCGCGCTGATGCATCATCTGCTCGCGGCCGAAGCGGAAGAGCCGCCTACGCTCAGCGCCGAAGCGCGCCATGCGCTGCTGAATTATTCGTGGCCGGGCAACATCCGCCAGTTGCGTCATGTGCTGCAAATGGCTGTTGCATTGTGCGATGGCACTGAGATCGACTGCTCGCATCTGCCAGTCGAGATCGTGCAATTTGCAGGCACTACACATGCCGCGCGGCTCGGCATGGGAATGGGATACGGCGTGAACAGCGCGCCTGCGGCCAGCCCCTATATGCATGCCGCCGAAGATTCGAACACGTCGGAACTTAACGCAATTCAGCTCAAGGAACGCGAGACGGTGCTCGAGCTGCTCGATGAACACCGCTGGAATGTCAGCAGCGTCGCTAAAGGACTCGGGATCAGCAGGAACACGCTTTATCGGAAGATGCATCGGTTGCATATCCGGCTTTCGCACGACGGATCGGCGCTACCGCCCAACGCATGAGCGAACCGTCAGCGCCCCGTCCATTCACGCCCGCACCCACGCCCGCGCGCAAGCTCGACCAGTTCAAGCCCGACGCGCGGTTTGCGTGGTGCGTGACCGGGTCGGGCCATATGATCGAAGAGTCCATCGAGCTTGCTGGGCAGTTGCAGGGCGTGGACTTGTTTCTATCGTCGGCGGGAGAGGAAGTGTTGCCGCTCTATGGCTGGCCCTTGCCCAGGCTGCGCGAACATTTCCGCGTTTTCCGCGATAACAGCGCGAGCGGCGTTCCAGTCGGCATGCTTTACGAAGGGAAATATCACACCGTGGTGATCGCGCCCGCGACCAGCAACACGGTTGCAAAATGCGCGCTGGGCATTTCCGACACCTTGCCGACCAACCTTTACGCGCAGGCCGGCAAGCAGTGCATTCCGGGCATTGTTTTCGCATGTGACACCGCGCCGAGCGTGATAACGCAGAGTCCGCACGAGTGGGTCGAAGTGCGTCCGCGCAACATCGAACTGCAGCGTGTGGACCAGTTGGCGCTGATCGAATACACGACGGTGGCGCGCTCGCTCGATGAGTTGAAGGCGGCGCTCGATCAACGGCTATCGATACTCGGGCTCGCATGGAACACATCGTCTTCCTGACAGGCAGGCTTGCCGAACGCAGTTTGCGTCAGGTGCTCGAAGGCATGACGCCCGCGCCATTCACGTGGGAAGTCCGCGAAATCGGCTTGCAGGTCGCCGCGTTGATGACCGCCGACATGATCCGGCGCCGTGTTCCCCTGCCGCTTTCCGCGACCAGGATGATCGTGCCGGGCAAGTGCCGTGGCGATCTCGATCTATTAAGCCAGCATTACGGCGTGACGGTCGAGCGCGGTCCCGAAGAGGTCAAGGACTTGCCGCAGTTCTTTGGACGCAAAGCGCGGCATCTGGATTTATCGCGCTATGAGACAGAGATTTTTGCGGAAATCGTCGATGCTCCGCGGCTTTCGGTTGACGGTATTGTCGAGCGCGCGTCCGTCTACGCGGCTCAGGGCGCCGATGTAATCGATATCGGCTGCTTGCCAGAAACGCCATTTGCGCACCTCGAAGATTCCGTGCGCGCGCTGAAGGAGCGTGGGTATCGGGTGAGCGTGGATTCCATGCGTACCGACGAACTCGTGCGTGGCGGGCACGCGGGCGCGGATTATCTGATGAGCCTCAATGCCGATACGTTATGGATAGCTGATGAAGTTGCATCGGTGCCGATACTTGTTGCACGTGAGCCGGGCGACCCGGCGTCGCTCGATATTGCCATCGAGGCGCTGTTGTCCCGCAATCGTCCCTTTCTTGCTGATCCCATTCTCGATCCGATTCCGTTTGGACTGGCGGCATCGATTGCGCGATACGTCGCGTTGCGGGCGCGTTATCCGGACATTGGAATCATGATGGGCATCGGCAACGTGACGGAACTCACCGAGGCTGATACGAGTGGCATCAATGCCGTATTGCTTGGCATGGCTGCGGAGTTGCGGGTGAACGCGGTGTTGACGACGTCGGTGAGTTTGCATGCGCGTCGCGCGGTGAAGGAGGCGGATATCGCGCGGCGGATGATGTTTGCCGCGCGCGAGGCGCAGGTCTTGCCGAAGGGGATTTGCAGCGATCTTGCCACGCTGCACGACAAGCGGCCTTTTCCTTACAACGCGGCGGAGATCGGGTTGTTTGCCGCGGCCGTGCGGGATCCGAATTTTCGGGTCCAGGTCGCGGCGGATGGTATCCATGTTTATAACCGCGATGGGCATCAGGTTGAACGTGATCCGTTTGCGCTTTATCCTGGGTTGGGGCTGGAGGCCGATGGGGGGCATGCGTTTTATATGGGGGTGCAGCTGGCGCGGGCTGAGATTGCGTGGAAGCTGGGGAAGCGGTTCGATCAGGATCAGGAGTTGGATTGGGGGGCCGGGGTTGAGGTGGAAAGATCCACCGGCGATCTCGATAAGTGGGAAGAGGTTGGGAGTACGCGGAGGAAGGGGTGAAGGGGCGGGGGTCGGGCGGGGGCCGTGAGGGGTCCTGCTTTTTAGGTTTTCGCGCGTGCTGTTTTGGTTGTTCTGTTCAGCATTGTTAGCCACTGTCCGTGGCGGGACATCATTTCACAGGGTTTGGCGCTGGCGCTAAGTTCTTAGCGGTCAGGGTCGGGGTCAATGCCGGGTTGTTGCTGCTTAAGCCCTCGCGGGTTCTGTCTTAGCTGACTTCTTTAGTACTGTTAGCCACTGTCCGTGGCGGGACTTCATTTCTTGGTCCTTCGGCGACAAAGAAACGAAGCAAAGAAAACGCCTTCCAACCGCTAATTCTTAAGTGTCCACAGCGTGCAGCGAGAACCGTGTGGCACGCAAGAAGCACCCGCTCCGGCAACACATACCTACACGCTTCGCCGCCAATGTCGGAATCCGCTAATACGGAAACCCGTCCAACGCATAACGACGGGTTGAGCCCACAACCGGTCCAAAGCATCTTGAACTGCAACCGTCGGCGCCAGTACTGCCGCTTGTTCCGTTTGGGCGCTTGCGCGCGTAGCGCGGAGGCCTGGTTAGTGGATTCCCACACTGGTGGCGAAGCGTGTGGGTATCCGTGAACGGAGGGGGAGGGTTTCAAGTGTTCGGGGTTATGCGCTGAGGGTGCTTCTTGCGTGCCATACAGTTGTCATTGCACGCTGTGGACACTTAAGAATTAGCGGTTGGGAGGCGTTTTCTTTGCTTCGTTTCTTTGTCGCCGTTGGACAAAGAAATGAAGTCCCGCCACGGACTTAAGAATTAGCGGTTGGGAGGCGTTTTCTTTGCTTCGTTTCTTTGTCGCCGTTGGACAAAGAAATGAAGTCCCGCCACGGACAGTGGCTAACAGTGATAAAGAAGTCAGCTAAGGCAGAACCCGCGAAAGCCTAAGCAGCAACAACCCAGCATTGACCCCAACCGCTACAAACAACCGTCCAAGAGTCAGCGTTAAACCTTGTGAAATGAAGTCCCACCACGGACAGTGTCCAAAAGTGCCAAAAAATCAGTCAGAACGCAACGCATGAAAACCAAAAAAGCCCCTACCCCCTCAAGCGCCAGCGCCCCCTACTGATATCGCTGCGCCATAACCTCCAGCCCAAGCACCTTAATCCTGTCCGCCTGCCCCGCACATCCAAACGCCTCGAACCTCGCCACGCATAAATCCCGCGCTGCGGCCGTCGCCGCCTTCAACGCATGACGCGGGTCAAACTCCCCCCTCGCCATGGCCAGCGACCTCCTCATGGCCCCAGTCATCGCCAACCTGATATCGGTATCGATATTCACCTTCCGCACACCATTCGCAATCCCGCGCTAAATCTCCTCCACCGGCACACCATACGTCACCGGAATCTCGCCGCCATGCTCGCGAATGATCGCCAACCATTCCTGCGGCACCGACGACGACCCGTGCATCACCAAATGCGTATCCGGAATCATCTTGTGTATGGCGACAATCCTGTCCATCGCCAATATCTCACCATCGGGCTGACGGCTGAACTTGTACGCGCCATGCGATGTGCCAATCGCAATCGCCAACGCATCCACACCCGTAGCCTCAACAAACGCCTTGGCCTGCTCCGGATCGGTCAACAACTCATCGCGAGATAACCTGCCTTCAGCGCCAACGCCGTCCTCATCGCCGGCATGGCCCGTTTCCAGTGATCCCAGACATCCCAGCTCGCCTTCTACCGATACCCCCACCGCATGCGCCGCCTCGGTCACGCGACGGCTGACATCGACGTTATATGCGTAGTCGGCAGGTGTCTTCTGGTCGGGCAACAACGACCCATCCATCATCACCGATGTAAATCCCGAACGTATTGCCTGCTGGCACACCGATGGACTCGCCCCATGATCCTGATGCAGCACGACCGGCAAATCGGGATGCGCTTCGAGCGCTGCAAGCACGAGATGCCGCAAGTATGGCTCGCCCGCATATTTGCGCGCTCCAGCCGACGCCTGAAGAATCACGGGGCTGCGCGTTGCATGCGCGGCCTGCATGATCGACTGGATCTGCTCCATGTTATTCACGTTGAATGCCGGCACGCCATAACCGTACTCGGCCGCGTGATCCAGCAACTGACGCAATGCAATGAAAGGCATATCGGACTCCGTAGTATCGATTAAATCTGAAGACGCAAGGAAGGTTTCAAGCTTCAGCAAGCGACCCTTTCGGCTTCGCTGATCACATGCTCCACCGTCAAGCCGAAATGCTCGAACAACGCTTCTGCGGGTGCGGATTCACCAAAGCTGTCGATGCCTATCACCCCGCCGTCCAATCCCACGTACTGCCGCCAGAAAGCGCTCACGCCGGCTTCAATCGCAACACGCGGCACGTTCGGCGGCAACACGCGGTCGCGCCACGCACGTGACTGACGATCGAACACGTTGGTAGAAGGCATCGATATCACCCTCGCGAGCACGCCGTTCTCACGCAAAGGCTCAATAGCCGCCAACGCAAGCGCGACCTCCGAACCCGTCGCGATCAACACCACGCGTTTTGCCACGCGGCCCACGGGTTCCGGCCAGTCACGGAGCACATAACCGCCGTGCGCGATTGCATCGATCTGCTCTTCATCACGCGATACGAACGGCAAGCTCTGACGGCTCAACAACAGACACGAAGCACGATCGCGATCAACGGCACATACCCACGCCTGCGCCGTTTCCACGGTGTCGCAAGGACGCCAGACATCGAGGCCGGGAATGAGCCGGAGACTTGCCGCATGTTCGATCGATTGATGCGTGGGACCATCCTCGCCCAGGCCGATCGAGTCGTGCGTGAAGACAAACACGGCGCGCACTTTCATCAACGCAGCCATGCGCAACGCGTTCCTCGAATAGTCCGAAAAAGTGAGGAACGTGCCGCCAAAAGGCAAATATCCACGATGCAGCGCGACGCCGTTCAACGCCGCGCTCATGCCAAATTCACGCACGCCGAAATGCACGTAGTTGCCGCCGTGCAGCGTCCCGCCTTCTGCATTTACGGTGACCGCTTCCTTCCATCGCGTGAGATTGGAGCCCGTAAGATCCGCCGATCCTCCGAGTAACTCCGGCAACGCGCGCGCCAATCCTTCTATGGCGTTTTGCGAGGCTTTGCGCGTCGCTATCGATTGAGCCGCGCGGTCTGCCTCCTGCACGATTGCCGACGCCGCCGCGCGCCAATGCGCGGGCAACGCGCCACGCATGCGTCGTTCGAATTCGGAAGCCTCGCGCGGATACTGCCTGCGATATGCATCGAACCGAATGTTCCAGTCCGACTCCGCTTTCCTGCCGCGTTCACGCGCGTCCCACCGGCTGCGTATGTCAGCGGGGATATCGAAGGGTGCGTGAGGCCAGTCGAGCGCGCGGCGCGTCGCTGCGACTTCATCGGCGGCAAGTGGGGCACCGTGCACGTCGTGCGTGCCCGCCATCGAAGGCGCGCCTTTTCCAATGACGGTCTTGCAGCAGACCAATGTTGGTTTCCCAACGGACTGCGCGGCGGTTATCGCGCGGTCGACGGCGTCGACATCGTGACCATCGACGTTGCGCACGACATGCCAGCCATAGGCTTCGAAACGCGCAGGGGTATCGTCGGCGAACCACTTCGCAACGTGTCCGTCGATGGAGATGCCGTTGTCATCGTAGAGCACGGTAAGCTTGCTCAATCCCAACGTTCCCGCAAGCGAAGCCGCCTCGTGCGAGATCCCTTCCATCAGGCATCCGTCGCCCACAAAAACGTAGGTTCGATGATCAACGACCGCATGCCCGGGACGATTGAATTCCTGTGCGAGCAAAGCTTCGGCAAGCGCCATTCCAACCGCGTTCGCCAAGCCTTGCCCGAGCGGTCCGGTGGTTGTTTCAACGCCTGGCGTGAGACCTACTTCCGGGTGACCGGGCGTCTTGCTATGCAGTTGCCGGAAACGTTTCAATTCATCGAGAGGCAAGTCGTATCCGGTCAAATGCAGCAGGCCGTACAACAACATGGAACCGTGTCCGTTCGATAAAACGAAGCGGTCCCTGTCGGCCCAATCCGGATTGTGCGGGTTGTGTTTGAGATGCCGGCTCCATAACGCCACGGCGATCTCGGCCATGCCCATCGGCATGCCGGGATGACCCGACTTCGCCTGGCCGACTGCATCGACTGCCAGCATGCGAAGCGCGTTTGCCATCAGGCGGGGGTCGCTGTGAACGGCGGGCGGTGAGTGTTGCTCGATGACTGCGTCCATGGGAATGCTCCTTTCAACGATGAACAGAATGCTCAGGCTCGGGCGCGGCGATCGAGCAGTTGCAGGATCAGCGGCGTGAAGATGAGTTGCATGGCAATTCCCATCTTTCCGCCCGGCACGACAATCACGTTTGGACGCGACATGAACGAGTCGTGCAGCATGGTGAGCAAATACGGGAAGTCGATCCCCTTTGGGCGCGCGAAGCGGATCACGACAAAACTTTCGTCGGCTTGCGGAATCTCGCGCGCGGTGAACGGGTTCGATGTATCGACAGTCGGCACGCGCTGGAAGTTGACGTGCGTGCGCGAGAATTGCGGACAGATATAGTTCACGTAATCCGGCATGCGGCGCAGGATGGTATCGACCACGGCCTCGTGCGAATAACCACGCAAGTTCTGATCGCGATGCAACTTCTGGATCCACTCGAGGTTGATGATCGGCACCACGCCCACCAGCAAATCGGCGTGTTTTGCTACATCGACTTTATCCGTCACGGCGCCGCCGTGGAGACCTTCATAGAACAGCAGGTCTGTGCCAGGCGTAACGTCTTCCCAAGGCGTGAACGTTCCCGAGTCCTGTTTGTGGACCACGGCTTCTTTCTCGTCGTGCACGTAATGGCGGATCTGCCCGCCGCCGCTTTCGCCATAGGTCTGGAACAGCTGCGCGAGTTCCACCAGCAAGTTGGCTTCGGGACCGAAGTGACTGAAGTTACGCACGCCGTCACGCTCACTTTGTTTGAGCGCCTCGCGCATGCCGAGCCGGTCGTGCCGATGGAACGCATCGCCTTCCACAATCTGCGCGTTGATCTTTTCTCGCCTGAAAATATGCGTGAAGCTCTTCATCACGGTCGTCGTTCCCGCGCCGCTGGAACCGGTCACTGCAATGATCGGATGTTTAAGTGACATGACGTGTCTCCTGGTTTCTTGTCCGGATCAGGGTTCGCTCAGACCGGCGCTTCGGGCAGGAACAGAGACCGTGTGTTGAAGAGCGGCGACGTAAAAGGCTTGTCCTCGCCGCGATCGTAGTCGGCGTGATAGCGCGCAATGCGCTCGACTTCGTTCTTCGATCCGAGGATCACGGGCACACGTTCATGCAAAGCGCGAGGCAGCACGTCGAGAATGCGATCGCGTCCAGTAATGGACATGCCGCCGGCTTGCTCGACCAGGAAGCTCATCGGGCCCGCTTCATAAAGCAAACGCAGGCGGCCTTGCATTGCGGGCGTCTTGAAGTCGCGCGGGTACATGAAGACGCCGCCGCGCATCAGGATGCGGTGGACCTCGGCGACCATCGAAGCAATCCAGCGCATGTTGAAATCGCGTTCGCGGCAACCGCTGCGGCCGTCCTTGCACTCCTGCACGTAGCGGCGGACAGGCGGTTCCCAGAAGCGTTCGTTCGATGCGTTGATCGCGAACTCGCAAGTGTCTTCGGGAATGCGGATGTCCGAATGTGTCAGCACGAAGTTGCCGACCTCGCGGTCGAGCGTGAACCCGTGCGTGCCGTTGCCAACCGAAATAACGAGCATTGTCGATGGACCATAGACCGCATAACCCGCGGCCACTTGTTCATGGCCAGGTCGCAGGAACGCGTCGTGGATTGCCGTATCGGTCTTTGCGTCGCCGGAGATTCTCAGCACCGAAAATATCGAACCGACCACGCCATTGATATCGATATTCGATGATCCATCGAGCGGATCGAAGGCCAGCAGATATTCGCCGCGTGGATAACCGGGCGGAATCGTGTACACGTTGTTCATTTCTTCGGACACCATGCCCGCAAGCAAGCCGTCCCATTCGCAATGTTGCAAGAAGATCTCGTTGGTCGCGATATCGAGCTTCTTCTGCTCTTCACCATGCGTGTTGATACTCGATGCCGATCCGTAGTTGCCGCCCAGCGCGCCCTTCGTCAACTGCGCGGAAATGGTCTTGATCGAAGCGGCGACATCAATCAGCAACGCGGAGAGACCGCTTGCCTGAACTGGCGATGGACTGCGATCGAGCGTATCGATAAGAAATTTGGAAAGTGTTGTCCGTCCGTCCAGCATGGCGCGCTCCTGGGAAGTTGTGATCAAGCGGGTCTGGGCGGCGGCGTATCGAACACGCGGCTCGCGCGAATATCGGCGGCGGACAACAAGGTCAGCGCGTCGGAACTCGACGGCCCGGCGCCTTGCATTGCATCGGCGAAAATACGGCTCGCCTGGCGCAAGCGCGCGCGGTCCAGCGCGTTACGTATCGAGCGCGCGTTCGCGAAATTCGGCTGGCGAATACGGCGCGCGAGATAGTCCTCGAACGCGGCGCGCGCTTCGGCGTCGAGCCTGTAATGCATGCGCGAAAGCATGCCTTCCGCAATGTCGAGCAACTCGGCGATGTCGTAATCAGGGAACGTAATGTGATGCGCAATGCGCGATCGAAAACCCGGATTGCTTTGAAAGAAGGTTTCCATACGCTGCTCGTAGCCCGCAAGAATCACTACCAGATCAGACCGCTGGTTCTCCATGACCTGCAACAGGATCTCGATGGCTTCCTGCCCGTAATCCCGCTCGTTCTCGGGACGGTACAAGTAATACGCTTCATCGATAAAAAGCACGCCGCCCATCGCGCGCTTAAGCACTTCGCGGGTCTTGGGCGCCGTATGGCCAATGTACTGACCCACGAGATCGTCGCGCGTAACCGAAACAAGATGCTTGCGCCGGATATAGCCGAGCCTGAACAACACGTCGGCCATGCGCAGCGCAACGGTCGTCTTGCCCGTGCCAGGATTGCCAGAAAAGCACATGTGCAAGGTAGGCACGCCGCTCGCAATGCCAAGCGTTTCGCGCGCGCGCTCCACCAGCAGTTGTGCCGCGACCTCCTTTATACGCGTCTTCACGGGCGTCAATCCCACGAGATCACGATCCAGTTCAGCGAGCACCTCGCCGACCGTCGACTGACGAAACAACTCGACGAGATCGACGGCCGGTTGCGCGGATTCAAGCACTGGCGAGTCGGCGACGGCTAACGACATGTCCGGCTCCTTGTCAGTTATGGGCAGGCGGTTGATCCAGCGAATAGGCTTTTATTGCGTAGTGCTGAACGCGGCCCTGCGCGTCCTGCCGTTCGAGGCGGAAGCCCGGTTCATGGTCAGGACGATTCACGATGAAAGAAAGGCGCATGGTCTCGAAGCCGCGCACTGAATCAAACGCGTTGACCTTGATGTAGTGCTGCGGATTAGCGTTGCGGCATGCAGTGACTTCCATCATCGCGCCCGCTCCGTCCTTCAGGTCGAACATCGGCAGGCCCCACATTTCCCAATAGGTATTGCGCGGATGCGGGTCGTCGGTGTATTCCACCGAACATGCCCAACCCTGCTGTAACGCATAGTCGATCTGCAAGCGAATTTCTTCGTCGTTGAGCTCGGGAAGAAATGAAAACGTGCCTTGGGTGATTCGCATGACGTGCCTCTCGTTCAAGGTATGGGTTCAGGCCGGTGTCGGCGTGGTGGCGAAATCGGGCGTATCTGTCGATGCATAGTTGAAACTCACGTCGCGCCATGTATCGAGCGCCTGCTTCAAAGGCGTGCACCAGCGCGCCGCGTTCTCAAGAATGTCCGGCCCTTCATTCGCAATGTCGCGGCCTTCGTTGCGTGCTTTCACCATGCATTCGAGCGCCACGCGATTCGCCACCGCGCCCGCCTGGATTCCGCCCGGATGACCAATCGTGCCGCCACCAAATTGAAGAATGCAGTCGTCGCCGAAGAGATCGAGCAACTGGTGCATTTGCCCGGCGTGGATGCCGCCCGACGCAACCGGCATCACCTTGCGCAAACCCGCCCACGATTGTTCGAAGAAGATGCCGCGTGACAGATCCACTGCATTGGTCGAATCGCGCAACACGTTGTAATAACCCTGTACCGAAAGCGGATCACCTTCGAGCTTGCCGACCGCCGTGCCAGCATGTGCATGATCCACGCCTGCCATGCGCAGCCACTTCGCAATCACGCGAAACGAAATGCCGTGATTGCGTTGCCGCGTATATGTGCCATGTCCCGCGCGATGCAGATGCAGGATCATGTCGTTCTTGCGCGCCCATTTGCCCATCGACTGGATTGCCGTCCAGCCGACCACAAGATCGATCATCACGATGCACGACCCGAGCTCCTTGGCGAACTCGGCGCGTTCGTACATGTCCTCCATAGTTGCAGCAGTGACGTTTAGATAGTGGCCCTTCACTTCGCCCGTCGCGGCTTGCGCGCGATTCACGGCTTCTATTGAAAAGAGGTAGCGGTCGCGCCAGTGCATGAACGCTTGCGAGTTGATGTTTTCGTCGTCCTTGAGGAAGTCGAGGCCGCCTTTCAGCCCTTCATACACGACGCGTCCGTAGTTCTTGCCCGAGAGCCCGAGCTTCGGCTTGACCGTTGCGCCGAGCAGCGGACGTCCGTATTTGTCGAGCCGTTCGCGTTCTACCACGATGCCAGTCGGCGGCCCTTGGAATGTCTTGAGATAAGCGACCGGCATGCGCATGTCTTCCAGACGCAGCGCTTTGAGCGGCTTGAACCCGAACACATTGCCAATGATCGACGCCGTCAGGTTCGCCACCGACCCTTCTTCGAACAGATCGAGTTCATAAGCGATATACGCAAAGAACTGCGGCTCTGCACTGCTCGATGAAGGCACCGGATCGACGCGATACGCCTTTGCCCGATACATGTCGCAAGCGGTAAGACGATCCGTCCAGACCACGGTCCATGTCGCCGTCGATGATTCCCCTGCAACCGCGGCCGCTGCTTCCTCGGGCTCGACGCCCGCTTGCGGGGTGATGCGAAAGAGCGCGATGACATCGGTATCTTTCGGAACGTAATCGGGCTGCCAGTAACCCATCTCGCGATACTTCATGACGCCCGCGGAATAGCGGGAACGGGTGGGCTGCGTCGTGGATGCCGGCGCGACCGCGGCCTGGGTGAACTCGTTCATAGCGTTTCCTCGATGGTTTGGGGCAGCGTGGGGAAATGCTTGCGCTGTGAATGCAATGTAGGCGCGACCCGTGGCAAGAGGAATTCACGATTCTCTTCGCCAGGCTTAAGCAATCCGTTAACGTCGGGAACACCCTGAGGACGTCATCAACGAGGACGTGGGACACTTTGATGCAGAACCGCGACAGTCAGGTGTGCACGTTGCGCGGTAAATTCCGCCGGCAAAATCTGCCATCTACCCGTCGCGCTGTTCGGTATGCGCTTCAAACAGGCGCCTGTGCGGGCTGTGTTTGCCAGGCACGGTGTTTGCATTGAGGAAGTTGCCGGTACGCGCGCGAAAGCGTCGCTGCGCCGGTATCCGTTGGACAACTTGATGGAGACGACTATGCAGTGGACAACCCCGAGCTATACCGATATGCGTTTTGGTTTCGAAATCACGATGTATATCGCAACGCGTTAAGCGCTGGCGCCGCCGTTAGCTTAAATCTGACGCGCGGCTTTCACGGTTGTTCGTTTCATGCAATATCGATTCAAAGTCTTTTCAACGTCATAACCGCCGGCCCTGAGCGCGCTGCGTTGACCAGCGTTTCCGCCATGATCCACGAAACCATCGTCACGACCGCGGCGCGCGACGGCCGGCCTCACATCGCGCCCATGGGCGTGCGCTTCGAAGACGGGCTGGCGATCCTCGCGCCGTTCCGTCCGTCGGCGACACTCGACAACATCATCGCGACGCGTGCGGCCGTCATCAATTTCACGACCGATGTCCGCGTTTTCGCGGGCTGCGTGACAGGATCCAAAAAGGACTGGCAGACACTTCCCGCCACCTTAGTGAATAGCGTGCGTCTTGCAGATTCGCTTGCACATACCGAACTCGAACTGGATTCTCTTCATGACGATCCACAGCGCCCGGTGCTGCGTTTGAAGCGTGTTTATCGCGAAACGCATGGTCCGTTTGAAGGGTTCAATCGTGCGCAGAGCGCGGTTGTCGAAGGTGCGATTCTCGTCAGCCGGCTCTTCATGTTGCCCGCCGACAAGGTCGACAACGAAATGGCATACCTTCAGATTGCCATCGATAAAACCGCGGGTGAGCGGGAACATATGGCGTGGGACTGGATCACGGCTGCAGTTGCACGCCATCGGGAAAACACTAAGCAATCCGATGCAACGCGTGATGCACTGCGCGAACCAGACACATCCGCGTCCGAGCGGCGCTGAATCTTCCGGAGCCTGACATGACCGCATTGCTGGCGAGCGTCCGTTCGTCTGAAGAAGCGCTCGATGCCGCACAGGCAGGAGCGGATCTGATCGACTTGAAAGAGCCGGATGCGGGCGCGCTGGGCGGCGTGTCGATCGACGACATCGCGGTAATCGTGGACCTGTTGCGCGCACGATTTCCGGTCAAGCCGATCAGCGCAACCATAGGCGACGTCCCCACGGAAGCGCTCGACGAGATCACCCGGCGAGTTATAGAAGTAAGCAATACGGGCGTGGATTACGTGAAGGTCGGCGTGACGCCCGGACCCGCTGCGCACGCCTGCCTCACTACGCTCGCGAGTTTGCCGGCGGCTGTAGTGCCCGTGCTGCTGTGTGACGAAGGTATCGATCCGGAGCTCGTTCGCTTCGCCGCAGAACTGGGCTTTGCAGGAATCGTCTTCGATACCGCTAAAAAAACCGGCCAGACCATTTTTGATTGCGTGAATCTGGAGACGCTCACGGCATGCTTGCGCACCGCACGCGCAAGCGGTGGCATGACGGGCCTCGCGGGTTCCATGAACTGGACGCACCTTGCCCTGATTCACGAACTTGCGCCGGACATTGCAGGGTTTCGCACCGCGTTATGCAATAACGGTCGCGTGTCACGACTCGATCCCGCGCGCGTCGCGCAGTGGGCGGAAGCGCTTCATCATCATGCCGTCGCCTGAATCACGCGACTGGAATATGCAGCAACCTCTCGCGCATCAATGCTGCGTCGCCCTTGTTGAACATCTCGACAACGTAGTTCGCATCCTTCACGTGCTTCGCGAAACTGGCGTCGACTATGCCTCTGCCGGACAACGTCTCCACAGGCGTGCCCGCTTCGACCACGCATGACTTGACCACCATCAGGCGCTCCGCGTTGAGCGTGGTCGAAAGCCACGCAGCCAGACTATCCGATGTCGTGTTCCAGTTCGTCATCTCGTCGGGTTTGTCGCGCATCAGATCTGTCGGAACCCACACTGCAACGCGGCCATCGCGCAACGCACGGCGAATACGCATTTCATTCGATGCCAGCACGAGTTCCGGCATCACGCCTTGCATCAGGATTGCGTATTGCGCCATCGCGAGCAGACACATGTTGTGAGCGGCAAGGTCGCCGAATTGCCACTCGCTTTGATACTGGCGAACCGTGTCGGCGAAGTCCCCGCCGCCCGGTACGATCACAACCCGTCCGCCGCCCACTTCCCAAAGCTGGGTAAGCCATTCGCGCAGCGCCGGGTCGTGACTCAGGCTTCCCCCGATTTTCACCACCCACATGACATGTCCCCCGCTTTGAGTTGCACTTGGTTCAAGCGCCCGGATGCGCGACCGTGTTTTCATGTTGCGTGAGAAGCGCAACGGCCACGCTCGGCGCGCACGTTGCAATCCATTCGCGCTGCTCCTTGCCGGCGCCGGGTGCATCGGCGAGATCGGAGAAATCGATAAACGCCCTGCCCGTTTCGCGCGCCAAAACTTCTGTCAGGAAGCGTCCGCAACCCGCCCCGACCAGCGGCGAGCGCTGCAACACAGGATGCGCCGCGATCACGCCATCGAGGTTTGCCGCCAAGATCCGCATCTGCTTTTCACGCCATTCGAAAGCAAAATCACGCCATTCGTTTTCGCTGGCGTCGCGGGCATCGCGTCCTATGGTTCGTGCGATCCGCGCGCGGCTCGCGACTAGTGTCTTCGGCCCGTTGTCGGCACTTGCATGCTGATCGTGCGCCGGCCAGAGTTCACCCGTCAACCGGTAAACATCGGCTGTGGTGGCAAACCACTCATTCATGACATTGGCCTCTTCGCCGCGAAATTCAATGCGATGCGCAACGCCGCACAAAGGCGTGCGCACGACGCCCTGATACACGAGCTCGCCGCTGACGAGCCGGGTTGCGTCGTTGCAACCGCGCGCTGCAACGCGTCCCGCGACGATAGGCACAATATCGGTCGTGGTACTACCTATGTCCATCAGCACGGCATTTTCCAAACGGTGCGCAACCCATTGCGCGGTCGCCAGCCAGTTCGCCGATGCAACCGCGCGCCATTGCGCCTCGCAAGCCTTCGCTTCCAGCCAGCCCGCCGCGCCCGCGAAAAACCGTGTATTCGGTCCGAGCCGCTGCGCCAATGTATCGACGAGAACCCGGACACCTTCCGCACGATCCGCGAAGAGATCGACCATCTCGCCCGTCATGGTCACCGCGTGTCGCGCATGCGAGCCGCGAGCGCGTGGCCATCGCTCGAATACCGAATCGATAACCCGTTCCAGATGTTCGAGCCCTTGCCATAGCGGACACGGCCATTGCACGATATCGTGCAGCTCGCCCGACTCAGTGAGCATGCAGACCTTGATATGCGCACCGCCCACGTCCCAGCCGAAAATTGCGTGATCGGCGTTCATGCCCGCGCCCCCGCCGCACACGCCACCCCGTGCGCCTTGAGCAAATCGCCTGCGAGATTGCGTCCGAGTTGCGCCGAAAGACCCGCATAAGCCGCCGTCAGCCGCGGGTTCACTTCGATCACCACAGGTCCGCGCTGCGCATTCCAGACCACGTCGATGCCGACAAACCCGCGCAATCCCGGTATCGCCGATATAACCTTGCGCGCAAGCGTTTCAAGCGCGACGCCTTGCTCGCTGCGCTTATCGATCTGGTTGATTTCGACTCCGCTGAACTCGACCACGCGCGCGGTTTTTCCCATCGCGGCGGCATCCGGCAAACCGATCCGCTGGCGATTGATACTGACGAGTTCCATGCCCTGCGCGCTGCATACGAGCGAGAGGCTCAGCGGCTCGCCATCGACCCATTGCTGCATCACAGGGTTGCGCCCGGCTGCCGCACGGGCGTCGTACTCGGCGCATGCATCTGCAATGCGGTCGTACACGAACGTATCGAGACCGCCCGCGCCGTCGTCGGGTTTGACGACCCAGCGCACGTCCGCGCCGGTCTCCGGTGCAAACGCATCCGGTTCGAGCGCGGCCGTCACCTGAACGCCATGCGCTTCGAGGCACGCGGCGGTTGCGCTTTTGCTCGATGTTGTTCTGATCGCTTCTTTCGAACATCCCAGCCAGCGCGCCGCGCCCACCGAGTCGTGCAGATGCAGCAACAGGCCGTCGCATTCCGGTGCGATGATCCACGCGTGGTCGTGCTGTCGCGCCACGCGGGCGACGAAAGCCGTGATCGATTCGCCGGGCATCGCGATGCAATGAGAACGCGTCGGCTCCACTTTTTCGAAGCGCGAGCTGGCGAACGTGACCTGCACGCCGTCTAGTTCGATAAGATCGGCGACCAGGGCATCGCGCATGGCCCGTCCTTCGACGATCAGCGCGCCGAGATCGAGCAAGCTGGGTTCGCCGGCCAGTGCCGGGTCGATGCCACCGCCGGTGAGATACTCGTACACGAATAACTTGGTCAAGGTTCCTTCCATGCAAGTGATACCCGTACTCGATCTGCTCGATGGCCACGCGGTTCGTGCCGTGCGCGGTGAGCGCGAACACTACCGGCCCATCAAGTCCTTGTTGTGCGCGACCAGTGAACCGCTGAACGTCGCGCGTGCGTTGCTGGCCGCGACCGGTTCGCGCACGCTCTACATTGCCGACCTCGGCGCGATCCTCGGGCAGAAAGATCATGCCGCCCATATTGCTGCGCTGCTCGATGCGCTCGACGTCGAGATCTGGCTCGACGCGGGCTATACCGATTTCGCCTCCATGCGTGCGGTTTTCGATCGGATCGATACTCGTCTTTCCAAGCTTGTTCCTGTGTTTGGCACTGAGACGCTCGTTAATGTCGATGCATTGCGTGACGCTCGATCTGCCGGTTTTGAGCCGGTGTTATCGCTCGATCATCGGGGCGGGCGATTGATGGCGGATGCGCCAGCTGCTTGTTCCGATACATCGTGGTGGCCGTCGCGGGTGATTGTGATGACGCTCGATCAGGTGGGCGCTTATGAGGGGCCGGATCTGGCGACGGTTGGCGCCGTGCGGGAGCGGGCGGGAGCACGCGAGTTGATTGGGGCGGGTGGCATCCGGGATGATGGGGATCTGTCCGCCGCGGCGGGAAGTGGCGCTTCGGGATGGCTTGTTGCATCGGCGATTCATGATCGGAGGGTTGGTTTTGCCAAGGTGGATCAATCTTGATTGATTACACAATATTTATGCCAAGGGGATGGGCGGAGGTGGGCTGGTCGGTTGCTTTAGCCACTGACCGTGGCGGGGTTTCGTTTCACGGGGTTTGATGCGTGGGCTCGTATGATTGTGTTGTGGCGGTCGGGGTTGATGCCGGGTTGCTGCTGCTTAGGCCTTCGCGGGTTTCTTGTTTTCTGTTCTCTTTAGCACTGTTAGCCACTGTCCGTGGCGGGACTTCATTTCTTTGTCCAACGGCGACAAAGAAACGAAGCAAAGAAAACGCCTTCCAACCGCTAATTCTTAAGTGTCCACAGCGTGCAGCGAGAACCGTGTGGCACGCAAGAAGCACCCTCAGCGCATAACCCAGACCAGTTGAAACCCTCCCGCTCCGGCAACACATACCCACACGCTTCGCCTCCAGTGTCGGAATCCATTAATACGGAAATCCGTCCAACGGTTAACGAAGGGTTGAGCCGATAACAGGCCAAGCATCTTGAACCGCAGACTTCGCCGCCAGTACCGCGGCTTTTCATTTTGGCGCTGGCGCGCGCAGCGCGGAGGCCTGGTTAGTGGATTCCCACACTGGTGGCGAAGCGTGTGGGTTGCCGTGAACGGAGGGGGAGGGTTTCAACAGGACGGGGTTATGCGCTAAGGGTGCTTCTTGCGTGCCACGTAGTAGTCATTGCACGCTGTGGACACTTAAGAATTAGCGGTTGAGAGGCGTTTTCTTTGCTTCGTTTCTTTGTCGCCGTTGGACAAAGAAATGAAGTCCCGCCACGGACAGTGGCTAACAGTGCTAAAGAAGTCAGCTAAGACAGAACCGCGAAGACCTAAGCAGCAACAACCCAGCATTAAACCCAACTGCTACGGACTTAGCGCCAGCGTCAAACCTTGTGAAATAAAGTTCCGCCACGGACAGTGGCTAATAGTGATAAAGAGATCAGCTAAGACAGAACCTGCGAAAGCCTGAGCAGCAACAACCCACCACACCCAAAACGAAACACTCGAAACCTAAAAAAAGCAGAACCCGCCCCGTGACACACTGTCCCGGCAATGCACAATCTGTGCGCCCTCTGGCAAGAAACAACACCCACCCCCACCCACCGCCATCGCAATAAGAGCAAGCCCGCTGGGAGGCTAAACCCAGCACCCCCAACCGGCATGGACTTTGCACTAAACGCCCCATGCCCCATTCGCCCGCCCCCACGCTGAACACCGGAACGCAGGCCATCAGGTCACCCGCCACGCCGGGCGTCCACGACTGGACATGCCCCTTTTGCCCGCTGCTCTGCGATGACATCACAACCATCGTCCACGATGACGGCACCCTCAGCGCCCCCGACACCCACTGCCCGCGCCTCACCCAAGCACTCACATGGTTCGCCGGCAACCTGCCACCAACCCCATCGATCGATAACACCGACACCGACCTCGACTCAGCGCTAACCCGCGTCATCGATATATTGCAAGGCACCAGGCGCCCGCTCTTCGGCGGACTCGCCACCGACGTCGCCGGCGTCCGCGCGCTCTATCCCTTTGCCGCCGATTGCGGTGCGATCCTCGATCATCTTCATGGCGATGCAATGGCGGCATCGAATGCGGCATTGCAGGATCGCGGCGCGTTCCTCACCACACTCTCCGAGATTCGCGCTCGAGCCGATCTGCTGATCGTGTTCCGAAGCACGCCATCGGCGAAATATCCGCGGTTTTACGAACGCGTGCTCGGCGGCACGGACCAACCGCGCAAGCTGATTTTCGTCGGCTGCGATCCCGATCCCGCCGCCGATAATCTGCAGAACATCAGTTCGCAGTGCGTCCTGAAAGACGCCGATCCGTTCGATCTTCTCGCCATCTGGTCGGCGCTGATGGAGGGCCGCGACGCTGCATCGTTCAGCGATACAACCACGTCCCAAACGCTCGCATCACTGGTGGATCGCGTGAACGCCGCGCGCTACACGGCCGTGATCTACGAACCCGCGGCGCTGCCCGGACCGCATGCGGCGCTGTTGATAGAAGCGTTGAACCGCATCGTCAAGGCCATGAACTGGACCACGCGTGCGGGCGCCCTGGCACTTGGCGGCGATGACGGCGCGCTGACGGTCAATCAGGCCGTGACGTGGCTCTCGGGCTTTCCCTTGCGCACGCGCGTGTCCATGTCGACGCGTCTTCACGGCGAGCCGCCACTCGATCACGATGCAACGCGTTATGCAACGAGCCGGCTTCTAAAAACGCGCGAAGTCGATGCGTTGCTTTGGGTATCGGCGTATCAACCAGAGCCCTTGCCACAAGCACTTTCCGATGACATCCCGGTAATCGTGCTGGGACATCCGGCGCTAAAAAATCGGATAAGTAAACGCACGGCACCAACGGTGTTCATCCCGGTCGCGACGCCGGGAATCGACACGGGCGGACACGTTTTTCGTATCGATGGCTCCGTGGTTGCATCGCTCACTGCAACGCGCAAAAGCGAACTGCCAACGGTTGCGTTTATCGCCGAGCGCCTGCACGAAGCATTCGCCACATCGGCGAACGCCGGGAGTCCGACATGAGCCTGACGCGGCTTAAAGGAGGCACGCTCTACGACCCGGCGAACCGCGTCAACGGCGAACGCCGCGACCTCTATCTGCGCGACGGACGTATCGTTGCCGAAGAACCCGGCGCCGCAATCGATCACGATTTCGACGCCGAGGGCATGGTCGTGATGGCGGGTGGTATCGACTTGCATTCGCACATTGGCGGCGGCAAAACCAATCTGTCGCGCTTGCTTCTGCCGGAAGATCATCGCAACGCAAGCGCAGCCGATGAACCTCCGGGCGCCGACGGCCGCTATCTGAAACTGCCCTCGTGCGGCGTCTGCACGCCCGGCACGCTTGCGACCGGATATCGATACGCGGAGATGGGTTACACGGCCGCATTCGAACCCGCGATGATGCCGTCCAACGCGCGCCACACGCACCTGGAAATGGGCGACACGCCGATCATCGATCACGGCGCATACGTGATGCTCGGCAACGACGAACTGTTCCTGCAACTACTCGCCGAACGCGACAGTTACGAGCGCCTGCGTGATTACGTCGGCTGGACGATGCATGCAAGCAAGGCGCTCGGCGTGAAGGTGGTCAACCCCGGCGGCATCTCGGCGTTCAAGTTCAACCAGCGTTCATTGAATGTGGACGAACAGCATGTTCATTACGGCATCACGCCGCGCGATGTGCTCCACACGTTGACGCGCGCGCTGACTGATTTGCGCGTGCCGCATCCGCTTCATGTTCACGCAAGCAATCTCGGCGTGCCGGGCAATATCGACTCGACGATCGCAACCATGGACGCCGCCGATGGCCTGCCGATTCACCTGACGCACATCCAGTTTCATAGCTATGGCGTGGATGGGCCGCGCAAGTTTTCATCGGGCGCGATGGCGATTGCTGAGGCGGTGAATGCGCGGCCGAACGTGTCTATCGATGTGGGGCAGATCATTTTCGGGCAGACCGTCACCGCTTCCGGCGACACCATGATGCAATTCAAGAACGCGCCGCTGGGCAATCCGAAGAAGTGGATTGTCGGCGACATTGAATGCGACGCGGGATGCGGAATCGTGCCGTTCAAATATCGCGAGCAGAGTTATGTGAACGCGCTGCAATGGATTATCGGACTGGAAATCTTCTTGCTGATCGAAGACCCGTGGCGCGTATCGATGACAACCGATCATCCCAACGGCGGACCGTTCACGAGCTATCCGCATCTGATTCGCCTTCTGATGGACAAGGGCTTTCGCGACGAACAACTCGCGACGCTGAATCCCGAAGCGCAGGTTGCAAGCGCATTGTCCGAACTGAAGCGCGAGTTCTCGCTCTACGACATAGCGATCATCACGCGCGCGGGACCCGCGCGTCTGCTCGGACTCAACGACCGCGGACATCTAGGCGTGGGCGCGGCGGCGGATATCGCGGTGTATCGCGAACATGCGGACAAGGAGCGCATGTTCACGTCGCCGGCGTATGTGTTCAAGGACGGGCAACTCGTCGCGCGCGACGGCACGCTGATCGCAACGCCAACGGGCGGGATCCATTACGTGTCGCCGGAATTCGATCGCGGAATAGAGAAGACGCTGAAGGCGTACGCCGCCGCGAACCTGGTTGGCAATCCGGCGAATGTCGCCATCAGCGACGACGAAATCTGCGCGTGTTGCCGCGGCGGCCGCTTGCTGCCGGTTGCATGCCTGAGCGGGGCGTAGCGCGTACACGCCCATGCAAATCAACGACACACTCATCGACGATACCTTTGCCGAAGCCTTCCCGATGAAGGCGACGCGCCTCATCATCACCGCGCATACGCCTGTCTGGGCGCAGCACGCGGCGCAATCGCTGACGGGTTTTGCGACGTCTGTGATCGGATGCGGTTGCGAGGCGGGTATCGAGCGTGTTCTGACTGCCGACGAAACACCCGACGGCCGGCCCGGAATCGCCGTGCTGATGTTCGCGGTATCGACAAAAGAACTAGCCAAGCAAGTCGAGCGGCGCGTCGGCCAGTGCGTGCTGACGTGTCCGACCACGGCTGTGTTTAGCGGTATCGATCCCGCTACGAGCCGCGCGCCGCTTTCCGACAACGCGCCTCTTGGCAGCGGCCTGCGCTTTTTTGGCGATGGCTGGCAAATTTCAAAGATGATCGGCGGCACACGATACTGGCGCGTCCCGGTCATGGACGGCGAGTTCGTCTGCGAGGAAAGCACCGTCACCGTGAAGGCGGTCGGCGGCGGCAACCTGCTGTTTCTCGCCCGCGATACCGGCAGCGCGTTGCGCGTCGCCGAAACCGCCGTTGCCGCCATGCGCCGCCTGCCGAACGTGATCATGCCGTTTCCGGGCGGCGTCGTGCGCTCGGGTTCGAAAGTAGGCTCGAAATATGCTGCAGCGCCTGCATCGACAAACGATGCGTTTTGCCCGACGCTGACCGGTTTGTCGAGGAAGAGTGAACTGGATGCCGACGTAGGCTGCGTGCTGGAAATCGTGATCGACGGCTTGACCGATGCCGACGTTGGCGCTGCGATGACTGCAGGCATTGCAGCCGCCGTGGAGCTTGGGCGCGCGGCGGGCGTGCTGCGGGTATCGGCGGGAAACTATGGCGGCAAACTGGGCCCGTATCACTTCCATTTGCACCAGCTCGCAGCAGACGTGGCCGGGAGGCGCGCATGACCACGATCACGCTGCGTGTCCGGAATGCACCCGGTTTTCGCATCAACGCCGACCGGTTATTGCCGGCGGCGCTGGTGGCGTTATCGGCGGATGAAATCGCGCGTCTCGTGTTGCCTGCAAGCAATGAAAGCCGCGCGGTCGGCGATGTTTTCGACGTCTCTCGCTCGGACGATGAAACCGATCCGGCTCTCGTCATTGAAGGCGACGTGCATTGGCTGGACCGGCTGGGCGCGAAGATGACGCAAGGTTGTATCGATGTCCAAGGTTCCGCCGGCGATTACACCGGCTTTCAAATGGCGGGCGGCATGCTGCGAATCGATGGCGACGCCGGCCACTTCACCGGCTGCCAGATGAAAGGTGGCCGCTTGACGCTCGGCGGCAATGCGGGCGATTTCACAGCGGGCGCATTGCCGGGCGACATGGAAGGCATGACTGGCGGCACACTGACTGTCCACGGCAACGCCGGCGCGCGCCTCTGCGACCGCATGCGACGCGGCCTCGTGCTGGTCGGCGGCGATGCCGGGGAATGCGCGGCGTCGCGGCTCGTTGCGGGAACGATCGGTATCGCGGGGAAAACCGGCGCGAATCTCGGCTACGGCATGCGGCGCGGCACGGTGTTGCTGGCCCAGGCGCCCGAGCGGATTCCCCCCACGTTCACCGATGGCGGCCGCGGTTTCGACGTGTTCTGGCGCTTGCTGACGCGCTCGCTCGCGACGGAACTCGCGCCGTTCTCCGGCTTCCGTGCGGACACGCTGCCGCGCCGCTATGCTGGCGATCTTGCCGTGGACGGACGCGGAGAAGTGCTGATCGTGGAATCATGACATTCGGCGTAATGTGAGAGACCTCGAGACCAAGAGCGAAGGAGACGCCATGAACACCGCGCATCCGCATGCAGCGACGCTCGAAACCGGCGCCGGCGCGCAGCGCTATACCCGCGCTCAGATCGTCCTGCACTGGCTCATCGCACTCGCAATCATCGCGATGCTCGGCATTGGTCTCTACATGGTCGCGTTGCCGAAAGGCCTGCCTTTTAAGTCGAGCCTGATCAACTTCCATAAATCGCTCGGGATGACCGTTTTCCTGCTTGTGCTGATTCGCATCGTGGTACGTCTGGTCGCAGGCAGGCCGCCGCTTCCGCCGATGCAAGCGTGGCAACGCGCCGCCGCGAGCATGACGCAGGGTCTTTTATACATCGCTATGATTGGAATGCCCCTGACCGGATATCTGGGTTCGTCGTTCAACAAATTCGGCACGCGCTTGTGGGGCATTGCGCTGCCAATGTGGGGCTGGGACGATCCCGGCTTGCGCAAGATCTTTTTCACCATTCATGAAATCTGCGCATGGGCTTTGATCGCATTGATCGCATTACACGTGGCGGGCGCATTGAAACATCAGCTAGTCGATCGCGACGGGCTGATGGCGAGAATGCTGCCATGAGAATTTTTATCGAGGAACGCGGCTAATGAAAATCAAGGTGCTGGGTTCATCGGCGGGAGGCGGGTTTCCGCAGTGGAATTGCAATTGCCGCAATTGCGCCGGCGTGCGCAACGGTACGGTCAGTGCCAAGCGTCGTACGCAGTCATCGATCATTGTCAGCGCGACGGGCGACGACTGGCTGCTCGTGAACGCGTCTCCCGATCTGCTCGCGCAAATCGCGGCGCATCCGGAACTGCAGCCGGCGCGGCGCGCGCGCGACAGCGGCATTGCCGCGGTCATCACCATGGACGCGCAGATCGATCATGTCACCGGCTTGCTGATGCTGCGAGAGCGCGACACGCCCCTGCCACTCTATGTAACCGACGCCGTCCTGCAAGACCTGAGCACGGGCTTGCCGGTTGTATCGATACTCGCGCATTACTGCGGCGTCGAACGCCATACGGTCCCGCTCGACGGATCGTCGTTCGGCATTCCCGCGCTACCCGGAATCCGCATTGAAGCGTTGCCGTTGTCGAGCAAGGCGCCGCCCTACTCGCCACATCGCGCGGCACCGCAACGCGGCGACAACATCGGGCTGACGTTCATAAACGAAGCCACGGGCAAGCGCGCGTTCTACGCGCCCGGCCTCGGCGCACTCGAACCGCACGTACTCGAAGCGATGAACGGCGCGGACCTGCTGCTCGTGGATGGCACGCTCTGGACGCCGGACGAAATGATCGAACTCGGCCTGTCGAAAAAGACCGCCGCCGACATGGGTCATCTCGCGCAGACAGGTCCGGGCGGCATGATCGAGGTGCTCGATTCCATCGAACGTGCGGGCGTGCGCAAGGTCCTCATTCATATCAACAACACGAATCCCATCCTGATTGAAGACGGTCCCGAACGGCGGCGGCTCGCGGAGCACGGCATAGAAGTCGCGTTCGACGGCATGTCATTCGATCTTTGAACATGCATCAGCACTTTGCAGGAGAAACATGTGAACGGCCCGACTCATGCAGCAAATCAAGAAGCGAATCTTGAAGTAACGCGAGATGCAAGCCCGACTCCCTGGACGCGCGAAGAGTTCGAAGCACAATTGCGCGCGAAGGGCGCGGCTTACCATATTCATCATCCATTCAACGTGAAGATGAACGAAGGCGGCTGTTCGCGCGAACAGATTCGCGGCTGGGTCGCGAACCGTTTTTATTATCAGATCAACATTCCGCTGAAGGACGCAGCGGTGATGTCGAATTGTCCGGATCGCGAAACCCGGCGGCGCTGGGTCTTGCGAATTCTCGATCACGACGGTTATGGCGACGACGAAGGCGGCATCGAAACATGGGCGCGCTTGGGCGATGCAGTCGGGCTGACACGCGGCGAACTCTGGTCGCTGGAACACGTGGCGCCGGGCGTGAAATTCGCCGTCGATGCCTACGTCAACTTCGCGCGCCGCGCGCCGTGGCAAGAAGCCGTGTGTTCATCGCTGACGGAAATTTTCGCGCCGCAAATCCACAAGGACCGGCTTGCAACGTGGCCCACGTGTTATCCATGGATCGAAGCCGACGGCCTCACGTATTTCCGCTCGCGTATTTCATTGGCGCAGCGCGACGTCGAACACGGCCTGCAAGTGACGCTCGATTACTTCCAGACGCGCGAGCAGCAGGAACGCGCGCTCGAGATCCTGCAATTCAAACTCGACATCTTGTGGTCGATGCTCGACGCCATAGAAAAGGCCTTTCCGCAATGACATCGCCCACGCCTCTGCTCAAGCTCAAGGGAATCTTCCGGCTGCAATGGGAGCCGGCGCAGGACGCGCATGTGCTGCTTTATCCCGAAGGCATGGTGAAGCTCAATCAAAGCGCCGGCGAAATCTTGAAACGCTGTGATGGCACACGCGATATCGACACGTTGATCGCCGACTTGCAGCAAGCGTTCAACACGCAGGATCTCGGCGACGAAGTAAGGCTGTTCATTGCCGAGGCCGGGCGGCGCGGATGGCTGGAGGAAGCGTCATGACCGCCAACGTCGTTGCGCCGCCGCTGTGGCTGCTCGCGGAGCTTACCTACCGGTGCCCGCTGCACTGCGCGTTCTGCTACAACCCCGTCAATTACACAGACCACAGCAGCGAACTCACGACCGACCAATGGATCGGCGTGCTGCGCGAAGCACGCGCGCTCGGCGCTGCGCAACTCGGTTTTTCGGGCGGTGAACCGCTGCTGCGCGATGACCTCGAAGTGCTCGTTCGTGAAGGACGGCAACTCGGTTTCTACACAAACCTGATTACGTCGGGTATTGGCCTGACCGACAAACGACTCGACGCATTGAAGGACGCCGGACTCGATCACATCCAGTTGTCGTTCCAGGATTCGACTCAGGAACTCAACGACTTCTTGAGCAGCACGCGCACGTTCGACCTGAAGAACCGCGTCGCCAGATCAATCAAGGCGCATGGCTTCCCGATGGTCCTGAACTGCGTGCTTCATCGATACAACCTGCCGCATGTGGACAAGATCATCGACATGGCGCTTGAGATGGGAGCCGAATATCTCGAGCTTGCGAACACGCAGTACTACGGCTGGGCGCACGCGAACCGCGCGCAACTGATGCCGACAGCGGAGCAACTGAAAGAAGCCGAAGCCGTGGTCGAGCGATACCGAGAGAAGATCGGGCATCGCTGCAAGATCTACTTCGTCGTACCCGACTACTTCGAGACGCGTCCGAAGAAATGCATGAACGGCTGGGGCTCGGTGTTCCTGGGCGTCGCGCCCGACGGCGCCGCGCTGCCGTGTCACACCGCGCGCTCGCTTCCCGGCCTGAGCTTTCCGAACGTCAAGGACACATCGGTACGCGACATCTGGTACGAAAGCGATGCGTTCAATCGCTTTCGCGGTTTCGACTGGATGAAAGAGCCGTGCCGCAGTTGCGAAGAGAAAACCATCGATGCCGGCGGTTGCCGTTGCCAGGCTTATCTGCTCACGGGCGACCCGGCGAACGCGGACCCGGTCTGCGATAAATCACCCCATCACGAAATGGTGATCAACGTGGTGAGAAAGGCCGCGGAAAAACGCGAGCCCGAAGAGCATCCAATCGTGTTTCGCAACGACAGCAATTCTCGCCGGCTGGCGGCATCGAAGGAACGCGGCGAGCCCGAACATCATGACGTCGCCGTTCTTGCGGGAGCACGCAAATGACTATCGCGGATATCAGTGTTCTTCTCGTCGATGACCACGCGGTCGTGCGCGAAGGTTACCGGCGTTTGCTGGAGCTCAGTCCCGACATCAGCGTGGCGGGTGAAGCCGCCGACGCGGCGCAAGCCTACCAGCGCTTCTGCACGTTGAAACCGGACGTGGTGGTGATGGATCTTGCGTTGCCGGGCGCGAGCGGTATCGAGGCAATGCGGCGCATGCTCGCACGCGAGCCCGACGCCCATGTGCTGATCTTCAGCGTGCATGAGGAGACCATCTTCGTGCGGCGCGCGCTCGATGCCGGCGCGCGCGGCTACGTGACGAAAGCAAGCGCGCCCGACGTCCTGGTGGAAGGCGTGCGCGCCGTCGCCAGACGCGCGCGTTATCTGAGCCCCGACATCTCGCAGGCGCTCGCGTTGCGCGAGACTTTCCAGGAAGGGCCGCCGGGACGGCAGTTATCGGCGCGTGAATTCGAGGTGCTGCGCTTGCTCGTGCAAGGCTATACATTGCCGAGCATCGCGGAAAGACTGGGCCTGAGCCAAAAGACCGTAGCCAACCATCAATCGGTGATCCGGCAAAAATTCGGCGCGGATAACGGCGTGCAACTCGCGCAGATGGCGAATCGCCTGGGTCTTCATTTCTCCGATTTCGCCAGTTCCGCGAGTTCGCTTGGATCCCTTGGATCGCTCGGTTCGTTCAGCCCGGGCAATCCGGCCTGAACCGGTACGCGCGCGCAAAAAAGAAACCCGCTGTCCGGCTGGCTCGCGACATGAAATTCGCCGCCGAGCGCCTCGACACGTTCGCGCATGCCGATCAACCCAAGTCCCGCACGCGGTTTTGTCAGATCGATCCCCGGACCGTCGTCGGTCATGGTCACCACGATCTCGCCGTGGCTTGCGTGTTTATCGTCTGAAGTCCGAACCAAATAAATCTCCACCCGCGAATTCCTCGCGAACTTCGACACGTTTGTCAGCCCTTCCTGCACCAGCCGATAAAGCGTGATGTTCACGACATCTGCCAGATTAGCGAAGTCGCCGTCGACGGTCAGCGTGAACGACGCTTGCGGCAAGCGCTCGCGCCAGCTTTCCACGCAATGTTCAAGCGCGCTCGGCAAGCCGAATTCGTCGAGACCGATGGGTCGCAAGCGCCGGATCATGCCGCCAATCTGCTTGTAGACGGTGCTTGCACTTTGCATGACCGCGAGCGACAACCGATGAACCTCGGGTTCGCCGTGAGTCGAAAGATCCCGTATGCGTCCGGCATCCAGTGCGATCGCGTTGAGGTATTGGCCGAGTTCGTCGTGGAGTTCGCGCGCAAGGTGACGACGCTCGTTTTCCTGCGCACCAATGCTTTCGCTTGCGAGCCGCCGGTTGTCTGCAAGCAGACGCTCAGCCTTCTCTTCGAGCGCGCGGCGATGCAGCAATTCGCGTTGCGACTCGATATACCGGCGCCATGAAAACCACGCAAGCCCGATAGCAAAGACGACCAGCGTGGGCGGAAATTCATCGAGTTGAAAACGTTCGAAGCGGCGCGTCAGGGAATACGTCAGCTCGCCGACTTCGAATCGCATGCATATCAGCGCCGCGAGTATGGTCAGCGCAAACACGCAAACGAGATCGCGCCACGCCGCCGAGCGGGACGGGCGCTCGCTCGTGGAAGAAGTCGTGGAGTCGGGTTGAGGATCGGGTCGCATGGCGCTCTCATTCTACTCAGCGCGCGCGTTCGCGTCGCGCCTCTAAAACAAGGGTTGGGAAAGGTTCCTTACGAAATCGGGAGGTCTTCCCGATGGCATCGGGTGCATCTTGTGGGACGCTTTCATCTACTGCACCGAAGATGCAAATCGATAACGATAAACGGCAGGAGACAACCATGAACAAGCGTCCCTTCGCGCGGCTTTTTTGCTACGGCCGCGTGCGGATTTTGTGCTTCGGCGGCGCGCTGGCTGGCCTGAGTGCCACGAGCTGGGCGCAGGAAGCGGCGGCGCCAGGAGCGGCATCGGACACGGCGGTCACGCAACTCGCGCCGATCGTCGTGATCGGAACAACGCCGCTGCTTGGCATCGGCACGCCGCTGGAACATGTGCCCGCCAACGTGCAAACCATTCGCGGACGGGACATCGACCAGCAACATCGTGCCACGCTCACGGACTACTTCGCAAGCAACCTGACGAGCGTCGATATCAACGAGGCACAAGGCAATTCGTCCCAGGTCGATATCAACTATCGCGGCTTCACCGCATCGCCGTTGCTCGGTACACCGCAAGGTTTATCGGTTTTCCTCGACGGCGTGCGTGTCAACGAGCCTTTCGGCGACGTCGTCAACTGGGACTTGATCCCGCAAGCGGCCATCAACACCATCCAGTTGATCCCCGGATCCAACCCGACATTCGGCCTGAACACACTTGGCGGCGCGCTCGCGATCACCACAAAAAACGGCCGCAGCAATCCGGGCGGCGAAGCGGAAATATCGGCGGGATCATGGGGACGCAAGACCGCGCAGATCCAGCAAGGCGGTGTGATCGGCAGCAACCTCGACTACTACTTCACCGCCAACGCAACCAACGACGACGGCTGGGCCGACCACAATTCCAGCCGCATGCGCCAGGCGTTCGGCAAGCTGCGCTACACCGACGCCGACACCACCCTGTCGCTATCCATGGGCGGCGCCGACAACACCTTGCAGGGTTCGCAAACCATTCCGCGCTCGTTCCTGGATAACCGCAAACAGGCTTATACATTCCCCGACCAGAACCACAACAGCGTCGGCTACCTGACCTTTTCGGGCGAACATTATTTCACGCCGAACCTGGAGTTGAGCGGCAACGTGTACTACCGGCATTATCGGAACACGAATGTCAGCAGCAACGTGAACGACGACTTCGGCACGGTCGATGACGACGGCAACGTCAACACGCTGCAAGCGACCAACGATCAATCCGTGATCGTCACCGACAGCTACGGCGCAAGCCTGCAGATGACCTTGCTCGGCAAGCTCGCCGGCTACGACAACCAGTTCGTCGCGGGCGTGGCGGCGGATTTCGCCAACTCGCACTTCACGCAATCGTCGCAGGATGCCGAGTTCACGGATTCACGCGCGACCATGGGTATCGGCGGATTCCAGCCTCAGACCGACGCCGCCACGCGCAATCAGAACTTCGGCGTGTACTTCGAAAACACGTTGTCGATCACGCAGCAATGGTCGCTGACGCTGGCGGGGCGTTATAACTGGTCGAAGTCTGTCATCGGCGATGAAAGCGGCGTGCAGCCCTTGCTCGATGGCAACCATACGTTCTCGCGCTTCAACCCGGCGGTCGGCGTGAACTGGAATCCGACCTCCACGTTTACGGCCTATGCCACGTATAACGAAGGCATGCGCTCGCCAACGGCTATCGAGCTTGCTTGCGCCGATCCGGCCTCGCCTTGTTCGCTGCCCAACGACTTTATTGCGGACCCGGCGCTGCAGCCGGTGATATCGAAGACATTCGAAATTGGCGCGCGCGGGCAACTCGGACACGCGACCACATGGAGCGCCGCGATCTACCGGACAACGCTCGATAACGACATCCAGTTCGTTAGCAGCAACGGCGCGGCGAGCACGCTCGGCTTTTTCCAGAACGTGGGCAAGACTCAGCGCCAGGGCTTCGAGCTTGCCGGGCGCACGCAATACGGACCGGTTGGCGTGAGCGCGAGTTACAGCTACGTGGACGCGACGTATCGCTCGACGTGGACTGAAAGCAGCGCCAGCAATTCGAGCGCGGACGCCGATGGCAACATCACCGTGCACAAGGGCGACCGCATTCCGGGCATTCCGCAAAATACGGTCAAGCTGCGGCTCGATTACGCGGCCACGCCGAAGTGGAATGTGGGCAGCAACCTGACGTACAGGGGCACCATCTTTGCTCGCGGCGATGAAGACAATCAGGATGTGAACGGAAAGATTGCAGGGTATTTCCTGATCGACCTGGACACGACCTACAACATCACGAAGCAGCTTCAGGTGTTCGCGAGCGTGACGAACCTGCTCAACAAGCACTATGCAAGCTTCGCCATCCTCGGCCAAAACTTCTTCAACGGCGCAAACCATACCTTCGATGGCGCCAATCCCGTCAACGAGCAATTCCTTGGGATCGGTGCGCCGCGAGGCGCATGGGTTGGATTGCGATACGCGTGGAAATAAGTTTTAACCGAACTACTCGATCGACCCCGAGCTTCGCGGATAAGTGACGACGCCCCAGGGCAACGGCAAGCCTTCGATCTGCTTGACTGTCTGATAGCTGCTTGCATCGAGCACATACACCGCGTTCGACCGGCCGCACGCAAGCAACACTTTGGATCCGTCCGGCGTGAAGCTGAAGTGCCAGCAGCGCTGACCCACGGGCACGTCGCTGACGTGATCGTAGGACGTGGCATCGAAAACCTGAAGCGTCTTGCCGCGCGCCGCCGCGACCAGCAAATGCTTACCCGATGGATCAAACGCAACGCCGTACGGGCCCATTTTTGTATCGACGGTTTTCACCGGCTTGAGGCTGCGCGCGTCGAGTACGACAAACTTGTTCGTGTTCTCGAGCGTCACCACGTACTGCTTGCCATCGGGTGAACGCTTGATGCCGCGCGGCCGCGAACCATGATCGAGTTTGATGCCGCGCATCGGCTTGCCCGTAACCACGTGATAGACCGACACGGTGTCATCGCCCTCGTTGGTGACGAGCAACTCCTTGCCATCGGCGGAAAATTCAACGCCCTCCGTCTCGTGCCCGCTCTTCACCGAGCGTATGACGCGCAGTGTCTTCAAGTCGACAATCGCGATCTCCGCCGGCGGGCTGTTGGCGTCGTCATCGTCCTTGCCGTGGCCTGCGGCTCCGCCCGATGCTCCGGCCGCTCCCGATGCTCCCGGAGGCCCTTCGGCTCCTTTGGGCGGACCGCCGTTTTCGCCGGGCTCGTATGTCACATACGCATACCCGCGATACACCCGCACGAACTCCGGATTCTGACCGATTTTCACGCGGCGCACGACCTTGCCGGTGGCGGTATCGATTTCAGAAAGGTCAGCCGTTTTCTTGTTCGCGACGAGCAGGCGCGTGCCGTCGTCGGTGAGGCTCAGGCCGCGCGGACCGTCGTCGCCCACGGCGAAGGTTCTGGCGATCGTCATCTGATCCAGATCGATAACCCCAACGCCGCCCGTTTCGCTCGACACATACGCAACCGGCGCGGCGGCCAGCGCAACAGCCGCACTAAACGTCGTCACCGATGCAAGCGCCAGCCGCGCCGCCGCTTTCTTCGATTGCATGATCGTCTCCGCTTGTTTTTATTGGTTCGTCGCTTGAGCTTTCAGGAACATGCCGATGCATCGGCACGTTGCCACGACATGGTCAACTTAGCCCATCGAGCGGCGTGTTGACAATGGATGAGGGCGGGAGATTTTCCCGAAAGAGGCTCAGCGGGTGGCATCGGCGTCGTCTGCGAGACGATTGACCAGCCCTTTCATGCCGCGACGCCACGATAAATCCGTGTTGCCGCGGATATCGACGGAACGCTGGAACACGGCCTTGCCCGTCGCGACATCTTCCACGCGCAGATTGATGTTGATGATCAGGTTGCTGACTTTCTGCACCCAGCACACGCCGACGCGTTCCACGTTGAGTTTGCGGCCGATCTGCAGTTCGCAACCGTTGCACGCGTTCAAATCCTGTGCGCCGGAAAGCTTGGCGATCATGTCGCTGGCGCCGGCGTTATCGGCGACGCGAAAGAGCTGGCGGTCGCTCAATTGCGCGCGCAAGTCGTTGCTGATGAGCTCAAGGCGCGCTTGCTGTGTGCGGTTGATGTCGGCGTCGTTGTAGGACGCGTTGTCGTCGATCAGCGTGCAGTCCATCACTGCAATCGAACGTTGAGTCGCCGCCGCTTGCCCCGCCGGCGAAAACCCCGCTACGAGAATGACACACAGTGCTACACGATCAAACGCTCTTCGCAGTTGCAGCATGATGACACGCCTCCAGGTGCCGGCTTGGCGCGGCAACCTGGTTTCTGCATGCAAGTACTACGCCCGTTTCCAGTTGAGTGCGGTAAGGACGGTGAGGCTGATCGATTCGGAACCCTTATCAAATGGAAAGGAGCAACATGGTGGGCCGAAAAAACCGGGTCCGGCAGACGGCATCAGCTCATATACCCCAGATGCTCGGCCAAAATCACCGAGCCGATCAAAACCAGGATCAAACCACCCGCCACTTCCGCGCGCTGTCCGACCGCACGCCCCAAAAAGCGTCCCACCATCACGCCGATGGTCACCATGATCAGCGTCGCGAGTCCAATGGTTGCGGCCGTCGAGAAAATATTCACATCGATAAACGCAAGCCCCGCGCCCACCGCCATGGCGTCGATGCTCGTTGCAAAGCCGGTCGCGGCCAGCAGCCAGAAACTGTGACGCACGGGTTTTTCGGCTTCAGGCGTAGGCGTGCTGAAACCCGAGCGGATCATGCGCAGCCCGAGCACGAGCAGCAAGCCGAAGGCAATCCAGTGATCCCACGACATGACGTATGGCGCGGCGGCCTTGCCGAGCGCCCAGCCAACCAGCGGCGTGATCGCTTCAATGACACCGAAGATCAGACCCGTGCGCAGTGCCTCGCGCATGCGCGGACGCTTGAGCGTGGCGCCTTTGCCTACGGCAGCGGCGAAGGCGTCCGTCGACATGGCGAAGGCGAGCAGGATGGTGGATGCGATATTCATGGGGCAATGATTATGTTCGGGTCGGGACAGGAACATGCGATGTGACGCCGAGCCCGACCGGTCGCGGCGTTACATCGATGGTCTTGCCAACCAGAATACATTTCGGTTGCTCATGCCATGGTCCAGAGAACCAAGCGTGTTGACATGAGCGCTTCCAATGGCTGGAAGCCGGCTACTCCCCAAAGACGGACAAAGGCTATCACGTTCGAAATGCATTTGTAATCTTTCGTGCCGTTTTCAAAGCGAAAATTGTCACGGATTTGTTGATCAGGCACAGCCGATGCGGAATCGCCCTGTTGACCATCCGAACGATCCACCGTGTTCTCGCCGATGCAACGCGGCCAGAACATCCGATTGGCGCCTTCGACCCGACACCGCCGCGATGCCAAATCCGATTCCCGTGCAACCGTCCGATACCGCGCGCAGCAGACGATGTCCCGCGCGACGCGCGAGGCGCACGTCATGAGATCCGGTCCGCCTCGTGGAGCGATGTGGCGAATCCGCATCGGCCGATACAGATGGACCGCGCTCGGCATGGCGAATTCCCTGTCGCGCTTTCCGCTACTCGCCGGTTTTGCCGGCAGCGCGGTCGCTGTATTGATGTCGGGCTTGTCCCTAGCCACGTTGTATCAAGGGCGCGAGGAAGCGCTCAGTCACGCCCGGGAGACATCGGCGAATCTGGTTTCAATCATTGGCGGCGATATTGCCCGCAACGTCGAAATCTACGATCTTTCGCTTCGCGCCGTGGTCGATGGCGCACAAGACACCGCCGTCATGGCGCTCGCACCCGAACTTCGCCGCCGGATTCTCTTCGACCGCGCGACCACCGCGGCCTACATAGGCGGCGGTTACGTGATCGACGCCCGTGGCCGCGTCATCGTCAATAACAACGGCATGGCCGTGCCCTTCGAGACGTTCACCGGACGCGAATACTTCCAGGTTCATCGGCGGAATCCATCGGTCGGACTGTTCTTTTCGCATCCTTACATGACGCACGCGAACACTGCGGCGATCGGCATGAGCCGGCGTATCAACGCGCCGGATGGCTCGTTCGGCGGCATCGCGCTGCTGACTTTGAACCTTCAATATTTCCGCTCGCTGCTGGACAAGGTCGAGGTCGGGCCGAAGGGATCGATTTTTATCGTCCAGAATGACGGCGCGATGATCGTGCGCAAACCATTTCTCGATAACGAACTTACGCGCAACGTATCCAGTTCGGCCACATTTGCGCGCATGACGCGCACGCGCTCCGGTTCGTACGTGGCGAAATCGCCGGTGGATGGCGTGGAGCGCATCTACACCTTCGCGCACGTGCCGGGCACGCCGTTCATAGTGGGCGTGGCGCCGGCGCAGGACGACGTGCTGTATTCCTGGCGGATGCGCAGCACCGGCGTGGGCGTCCTGACGCTGTTGTTCGGGCTGAGTTTTATCGCGTTGTCATGGCTTTTGGCGCTGTCGTTGCGCGAACGGGCGCGCGCGCAGGAAGAACTCGTTCGGCTGGCCGGCACCGACGCGCTGACGGGCCTGCCGAACCGGCGTGCCTTCGACGAACGCATGGACGAGGAATGGCGGCGCGCGCGACGGACCAATACGGCGGTATCGGTATTGTTTATCGATGTAGATTATTTCAAGGCTTACAACGATAACTACGGCCACGCACTCGGCGACGACGCACTGGCGGCCGTCGCGGAATGCATTTCGCTGGTGGTGCGGCGTCCCGGCGACATTCCTGCGCGATACGGCGGCGAGGAGTTCGTCGTGCTTCTTCCCGACACGCAGATCGAAGGCGCGCTCCATATTGCCGAGACAATCCGGGCGCGCATCAAGACGCGATCGATTGCGCATCGGGGCAGTGTGATCGGGCGTCTGACGGTGAGTATCGGCTGCGCAACCGCTGCGCCGCCGGGTCTGGGCGGCGCCTACGGGTTGCTCAGCGACGCCGATCAGCAACTCTACGAAGCCAAGGCCGCAGGCCGCGATTGCGTCCGTCCAATGACGCTTGCGAAGGTGGAAATCGCCCAGTCCTGAAGCGCAGCGACAACCGTGCGCCTGGGTCGCGCATCTCGATATTCGTCAGCGTAATTCGCCATTTCGACCAAGCGCATGATTTGCAAGGATTTTTTCCATCGGTATAATGCGACCTTCCTTCCGATGGCACTTCCTCCATGAGCCGACTACTCTTCTTGATGACGCTGACGTTCAGCCTGTCGCTAGGCGCGATGCAGAACGCCACGGCTCAGGAACGCTCCATGGAGAGGACTGCGGCCGTCATGGACCAGACTCTCGCCGCCAGTGAAGCCGATGCCGACGCTCAGGCGAAACATCAGGTTTCCCGCCTCATCTCGCAGAAATTCGGTGTTGCGCGCGCGAAAGCCGAGCAGATTTCGTCGGCGGTGATGTCGGCGGCATCGAAATATTCGCTTCCTCCCGCGCTGTTGCTCGCGATCATCTCGATCGAATCCCGCTTCAAGGAAAACGCGCGCGGCGCGAACGGCGCGACCGGATTGATGCAGGTGGTTCCGTCGGCGCATAAGAAACTGGTGCGCAATATCGACCTGACGGAAGCCGATGCAAATATTGAAGCCGGCTCCGCCATTCTCCATGGCTATGTGCAGTCGGCGCGCGGCGACGTGGATGCCGCGCTGAAAAGCTACGGCGGATCGAAAGCGTATGCCGAGAAAGTCAGCCTTCAGGTCAAGAAAATCTCATCCCAGTTCGATACCGAACCTCCGGGTGCCCAAGTGGGCTATTGAGATATACGGCGAATAACGGGCGCTTGAAAGCCGGTCTTATCCGTGCACGAGTTCCCGCAATTCATCGATATTGAACGGCTTCGCGAGGATCGTCACGCCCGTGTGGCGCGCGCGTTCGAATTCATCGGCGTAACCGGTCATCAACACGATTCTCTGCGCGGGCCAGGTGCCGCGCACTTTCTCCGCCAGGTCGATTCCGTTGAGCCGCCCGGGCATCTGAATATCCGATAAAACCAGGTCAAAGCGTCCGCCTTCATTGAGGACATCGAAGGCTTTGTCGGCGGTAAGCTCGTGACGCACGTCGCAGCCAAACGTGGCGAGCACCGCCGCGACGCCGGCCGCAACCTCTTCATTATCCTCCACCAGCAAGACCGAACCGGGAGTGAGCGCCGCATCGGACTTGATCGATGCGAGGCCTTCGCTGTTTGTATCCGCGCCGTCCAGCGGCATCTGCGGCGCAATGTTCCAGCGCGGCAAATACAGGCGCACGGTCGTGCCTCGTCCGGGAACGCTATCCAGCCGCGCGGTTCCGCCCGCCTGCTCGCAAGCCGCCAGAACCTGCGCCAGCCCGAGTCCCGTACCCGCACCGCTCAGCTTGGTCGTGAAAAGCGGTTCGAACGCGCGGCGGGCGGTGACTTCGTTCATGCCTTCGCCGCTGTCGGTAAAGGCCAGAAGCGCGTAATCGCCGTCGGCAAGAGCGTTGTCGGCGGTTACGCGCACGTTCTGGCAGCGAATCGCGAAACGGCCGCCGTGCGGCATGGCATCGCGCGCGTTGACTGCAATGTTGATGATTGCGAATTCCAGTTCCGTGGCGTCCGCGCGCACGCCCCACATGTCGGGCGAAACCTGCACCTTGACCTGGATCTTGTCGCCAACCGCAGTTTCAATCAGGCCGGCCGCGGCGGGCAGCCACGTGGTGAGATCGATGGCTTCCTGCTTGAGCGGTTGCTTGCGCGCGACGCTGAGCAAACGCCGCGCGAGCGCTTCGGCGCCGGCGGTTGCGCGTTCCACCGCGAGCACTTCCCTCTCCAGCCCGTTGAAATTCTTGCGGCGGGCCAGCTCCATATTCGCCGATACCACCATCAGCAAGTTATTGAAGTCGTGTGCCACGTTGGCAACCAGATTGCCGAGCGCGCCCATGCGCCGCAACTGCCGGCTCGACGCTTCCGCCGAAAGCCGCATCGCAACTTCCGCCTGCCAACGTTCCCAGGCGGATTGCTGCGCGCGCAACTGGCGCAGGGAAAACAGCACCAGCACCCAGACCGCGATGCACGGCACGGCCGTGATCACCGCGATCAGCACGTAGTGCCTGCGCCAGTTCGCGGAGATGACGGCCGTGGGAAAACCGCTTGCAACGTACAGCGGATAATCGCCCACGCGCCGAAAAGCCAGGATGCGCTCGACGCCGTCCACGCTCGAATTCAGCCGGACGCGGCCGAACAGCTCGTTACTGCGCATGGCGGACGTGAACGCCGAATTGCGTGCGTGCGAAATGCTCGATGGTCCCGGCGGTTCGCGCACGAGAATGCCGCCATCGCGCCGATAAAGACCCACGGTCACGCCCGGATCGCCGTTCGAAAGATCGTTGTAGAAGCTCGAGAAATACTCGCGTTTTAGCGCAATCGATACCAGGCCGAGGAAGTGTCCGTCGTTCGCGCTTCGCCCTACGCTGGTTGTGAACACATCGCTTTGAGCCACCTTGCCGATAAGCGGAAGCGAAAAATACGGATCGGGACGAATGGCGCGGCCGGTGACAAAATCATCGCGCGAGGCGATGGAAACCGAGGGAACCGGATAGAAACGATTGCTCGCCAGCATCTCGCCCGCCACGCCGAACACGGTAATTCCGGCCACGTGCGAAAAAGATTCGCCGATCTCGCTCAGGCGTTCATGGATCGGCTTCTGGTTTGCGCGAATGCGGGTGTCGTCGCTATTGCCGAGCATTTCCACCACGCGCGTCGACATCTGGCGGTTCAGGTCCAGCACCTTGCTCGCGTGTTCATTGGCGACGCGCGCAATCCGATCGGCGATATCGTCGGCGTCCTCCATCCGGCGCTGGTAATCGTAATAACCGTAGCCGAGCAGGAAAGCGACCGGAAACAGAACCGATGCCGCCAGCACCAACAGCAAGATTCGCCGCGTTCCGGCGAAATTGCGCAAAGGCAGAGGCAAGTCGAGTGCCGCGGAATCCGACGAATGCAAAGCGCGATGTCTCCAATCGGGTAGCCCGGTCATCCGGACAAGCAAGCGGCACTTTAAAAACAGAGCCGCCTTCCAGTCATGTCAGTTGCGTTTTAAAGCCCACACGAGGCAAAGGCTAAGGCGCAGCTAATCGCACGGGGGGCAAGGCTTTCGCATGCTTTGCATTATGTGCCGGAAATAAGCAGGCCGTGTGCGGCTAACGACATTCCAGCGTGTCACGGACGAAAAAAGAGCCGGCTGCATCCATCGACGCAACCGGCTCGCTTTCGGCCCGCTTCCAGCTCACTAGCAGCTCACTAGCAGCTCACTTCCGGCCAGCTTCTACTTTCCGCTTATTGCGGCTTGGACATGGCGCCGCCGCTCGGCGCTGCAACGTGACCGTTGTTGTTCGTGCTGCTGCCGTTTGCCTTCATATTCGGCGCGCTGCCCGTGCCTGTGCCTACGCCGCCGCCGGTTGCCGTGGTGCCAGGCGCCGTTGCCATGCCCGCGCCGTTCGCGCCACCGGAATTCGCGCCGCCCATTCCGCCACTGCCGCCACCGCCGACGCCCGCGCCGTTACCGCCGGCGCCACCTGCAGCGCCACCGCCGCCACCAGCACCGCCGCCTGCTCCACCGCCGCCGCCCGCTTGCGCGAACACACCACCTGAAAGGCCGAGGACAAGAGCCGACACCACGATTTTCTTCGATATATGTTTCACTACAACCTCCTGGATATTCCGTTGATTGCGTTGCGAAGGACAAAGTCGCAACGCCCGCCCTTCCAATACTGCAAGCGGCGTGCCGCTCAAGCATATATTTGAAGGCCGGTAAGCCTTGCCAGACGGGCATCCGGGTGTTTACGTACGACGCGGCACTTGTGACCTCGGCATGCGTGGACAAGTCATCGTCAGCAAGATTCAAGAGGGCTTAAATGAAAAAACCGGGCTGTGCGCCCGGTTCGTTTCCAGCATCCAACTTAGCTCGTATTTACCAGCCTTGCTGCTGATAATAGCCACGCGGGGGCGGCGGCGCGCACGGCACATATGCACCGCGATAGCTGTCGTAGCACGATCCAGGCGGCGGGCCTGGCTGCGCATAAACCGGCTGGTAAGCGGGTTGCGCGTAGACCGGCTGAGCATAAACGGGTGCTGCGTACACAGGCTGTGGCGCAACTGCGGACCCCACCAGCGCGCCAATCACCGCACCGCCCAGCAACGCACCCACCACGGCGCCGCCGTCTCCATGTCCGCCATGCGCGGACGCCTGACCTGCAACAGTGAGACTACCGGCCATCAACAACACTGCAGCTACGCGTTTCATTTGAGTTCTCCGTTCCCGTGTTCGGGACTATGGGAACGATCTTATGCGGGTAGCGAAGAAATAACTGATGCAGTTGGTAACGGATCATTTCAGCGGATACATATCAATCCGCGCCGTTGGAACGCGTCTTAAAGCTCAATCGTCCGTCGATGCCCGCCGCAACGCCCGCTCGACCGCGCCGGTCTCGCCCTGCGGCACGAAGATATAGCCTTGTCCCCATACGGTCTGCACATAGCGCGGATCGGAGGGATCGGCTTCGAGCAAACGCCGCAAGCGCCAGATGGAAACATCGAGGCTGCGATCCCTGTACGTTCCGGCCTGCCCGCGCAGCTTTTCGTTGAGCTGCGCGCGCGTGAGCACGACCATCTCGTTCTTGACGAAGATCTTGAGCGTCGCGAATTCGCCCGATCGAAGCGGCACGCGCTGGCCGTTATGACGCAATTCGCGCGCGGCGAAATCCACCTCGTACGGACCGAACCGGTATGGCGGGCGGTCCTCCGGCGCTCCCGGCGACGCCGCATCGCGCCGCCGCAAGACCGTCCGGATACGCGCGAGCAGTTCGCGTGGATCGAAGGGTTTGGCGAGGTAATCGTCGGCGCCGAGTTCCAGGCCGATCACCCGGTCGATCACGTCGGAACGCGCGGTCAGGAAGATCACGGGGATATCGTCGCCGGACGCACGCAGTTCGCGCAGCGCGCTGATGCCGTCCTGCTCGGGCATCATCACGTCGAGCACGACAATGGACGGCCGCTCGGCGTCCAGGCGGCGCTTGAGGCCCGTACCGTCGTGCATCACCGATACCGCCAGGCCGTGGCCTTGCAAGTATTCGCGCACGAGGTCGCGCACTACGGGGTCGTCGTCGACGAGAAGAACGTGTTGGGTCATGCGATGAATTCTAAGACGCGCAACGTGACTTTCGCGACAGGGATTCCTTTCCGCGCCTTTCATCGGATTGCACGGAAGGTAGATGGACGCCCGGCTCACTCCAGAACGGCAAGCCGCGCCGCCTAAGGGTCCGGCCGATCGGCGCACGAGAAACGGCGATATTCCGCGCCTTGTCGCGTAAGAATCCGTAACCATGCCAGTGTCATGGAAAGGCCGCATCCTTATCCTGCGCAGCTAAAATTTCCGGCATGACTACATCGGTATTGATCGTCGACGACGACCCGGCAGTGTGCGACCTGCTGAGCCGCTTCCTGACTACGCGCGGGCTCGACGTTACCGTCCTGCACGACGGCACCGCCTTGCGCCGGAGGCTGGAAGTCGAGCGACCGTCCATTGTGGTTCTGGACATCATGATGCCCGGCGTGGACGGCCTGACCGCGTTGCGCCAGGTGCGCGCCGCCGGCGACGACATTCCGGTGATCTTCGTCACCGCGCGCGACAGCGTGACGGAAAAGGTGGAAGGCCTTGAACTCGGTGCCGACGATTACCTTTCCAAGCCCTTCGATCCGCGCGAACTGCTTGCGCGTATCGATACGGTTTTGCGACGGCGCGCGCCCGCTTCCTCCGCGCGTCCCGAAACCCGCGCCAGCGAGCGTTTCGGCCGCTTCGAACTCGACTTCGTCACGCGCGCGCTGGTGAGCGGAACCGAGCGCATCTCCTTGCGCGACAGCGAATTCGCGTTGCTCAAGGTGCTGGTCAAACATCCGTACAAGATCTTGTCGCGGGTGCTGATCCACGATCTCGTGCATCGGGACGACGCCACTTTCAGCGACCGTAGCCTGGACGTACCCATCTGGCGCTTGCGGAGGATCATCGAAGAAGACCCGGCCAGTCCGCGTCACGTGCAGACCGTGCGCGGCCAAGGCTACGTGTTCATTCCCGATCCCGACGGAGTCCGCGACCGCCCCGATTCCGCAGCGCCGGTATGAAGCTTTTCGGCAAATCGGCCCGCGGCTTTTCTGGCCGGAACAACCCGTTCAATTCGCTGTTCGGGCGCATGGCGCTCATTTCGCTCGTCGTGCTTTTCGCCGTGCAGGCTTGCTGGTTCGCGGTGCTGACCGTGCAGCGTCCTCATCACGATGCCGAAGGTTACGCGCGCGGTCTCTTGCTCGTGCTGGCCGCCGCGAACGACGACGCCCGCCAGGGCGTGCGTATCGCGCCGGCGCTGAACGCAAAGCTCGTTCTGGCCGCGAATCTTCCCGACGGCGTCGCCTTGCGCGAGCCGGATCACGGCCCGGTCGTGCATCTGGTGCGGGAGTTGCGCAATATGCTCCCGCGCGGCGCCCAGATTGCCGTCGATGGCCCGAATCATTCGCCGCGTCTGTGGGTCCGTTATCCCGATAATCCGAACTGGATCGTGACGCCGGTGGACTTGCCCGAGGCGGCGCCGATTCTGGTCGAATCCGTGGGCATGTTGCTGGCGGCCGTGATCCTCTCGCTGGTGGCCGCGTGGCAGTTGCAGCGGCCTTTATCGCGTGTCGCGCAAAGCGCGCGGCAATTCGGCACAGGTGAGCGTCCGGTGCCTGTCGAGGAGCGCGGTCCGCGCGAATTGCGCGATCTGATCCGCGCGTTCAACCAGATGATGCGGCAGATCAACGACGCCGACGACGAAAAAGCCGTGATGCTTGCGGGTATCGCGCACGATCTGAAAGCGCCGCTCACGCGCCTGAAATTACGGGCGAGCGTGCTGGTAGATGACGACGCGGAGCGCGCCCATTTCATCCGCGATATTGATTCGCTCACGCGTATCGTGCAGCAGTTTCTGGAGTTCGCGGCGAGCACGCCTTCGGTGGGACCGGCAGTTGGCGTCGATGGCTTCCTGGCGGAACAGTTTGCGCACGACGAAGCCGGCGACAACGCGTTGTTCCGGCTGGAATTGCTGGCGGGCGAAGGATTCCGGTTGCCGCGGACATCGCTTGACCGGCTGGTGACAAATCTGGTCGACAACGCGCTCGAACACGGCGCGCCACCCGTCGATATCAGCACGGCCCGGCGCGGCCACGAATGGTTAATTACAGTGCGTGACCATGGCAACGGTATTCCGCCCGAGCGTCTCGCCGATGCCCGCAAGCCCTTCGTGCGTCTCGATCCGGCGCGCGCCGGCGACGGCCATTGCGGACTTGGCCTGGCGATAGTCGGCCGGCTTGCACGCGAACTCGGCGGCCGATGCGAAATAAGCAACGCGCCAGAGCACGGCTTGATCGTGCGGATCGTGGTTCCTGTGATGGCCGGTTATCCCGGCGCGGACGGCGGCGCGGTATCTCAAACCACGCGCGCGCCGCAAGCCGTCATGGCTTCTTGAATACGGCCTGTTCGAGCTGATCGAAGTTGAAAGGTTTTGGCAGCAAGGTCGCGTCGTTCAAATCATCGCCCAGTTCCGCCGCGATTCCCGCGCCATAACCCGATGCCAGCACCACGCGCACGCGCGGCTGCACACGCTTCGCCGCGCGCGCCAGATCGAGGCCCGACATGCCGGGCATGCGAACGTCGGTGAGCAGGACATCGAATGTCTGGTTGCCGATCAGATCGAGCGCAGCCTGGGCGCTTTCCACCGTTTGAACCTCGGCTTCGAGCAGTTCCAGCAACTCGCGCGTGGCTTCGCGCGTGTTGACATCGTCTTCCACGATCAACACGCGCAGCGGACCTGCGTAGTCTCCTGCGTTCCCTGCTTGCGCCACTTGTTCTACTTCCTCGGCTTCCGGTTCGCTTGCTTCGGCGCGCAGCATCGAACGTACTTTGCGTGCGAGCGCGTCGCGCCTGTACGGTTTGCTGATCAGCGCGACGCCGGGATCGAGCCTGCCGCCATGAACGATCGCGTTTTCGGTGTAGCCGGAAGTGAACAGCACTTCCAGCGACGGCAGCATGTCCCGCGCGCGCCTCGCCATATCGACGCTGCGCAGCGGCCCGGGCATCACCACGTCGCTAAAAAGCAAGTCGATGTGAACGCCGCTTTCCAGCACGTTGAGCGCGCTTTGAGCGTCGGCGGATTTCAGGACGTTGTAGCCGAGTTCGGTCAGCGTATCGACGACGGTTGCGCGCACGTTCGGATCGTCTTCCACGACGAGGATCGTTTCCGTGCCGCCCATCACCGGTTCGTGCGAAGTTTCCACGCGCTGCGCTTCTTCTTCCATCGATCGCGGGAGGTAAAGCTTGACCGTCGTCCCCTCGCCCGGTTCGCTGTAGAGTTTGATGTGGCCGCCAGTTTGTTTCATGAAACCGTAAGCCATGCTCAGGCCCAGTCCCGTGCCGCGGCCTTCCGGCTTGGTCGTGAAGAAGGGCTCGAAAGCCTGCGCCAGCACGTCGGGCGCCATGCCGGCGCCAGTATCGGACACGGCGATCATCACGTACTGGCCGCTGCGAACTTCGTCGTAATGGCGGGTGTATTCGTCGTCGAGCATGGCATTGCCGGCTTCTATGGTCAGGCGGCCGGCGCCGTCCATTGCATCGCGGGCATTGATGGCGAGATTCACGATCACGTTCTGCAAATGGTTCGGATCGGCCAGCGTGTTCCACAGTCCGCCCGACACGACCGTTTCCAGTTCGATGGTTTCGCCCAGCACGCGGCGCAACATGTCGTCCGAGCTGCGCAGCAAGCGCGCGATGTCCAGCGCCACAGGCTCCAGCGGCTGGCGGCGCGCGAATGCAAGCAACTGCGACGCGAGCTTCGCGCCGCGCTCGACCGCTTCGTGCGCGCTGGCGAGCCGCCGCGCCAACGTCTCGTTTCCGCCTGCGATTTGTGCCGCAAGCTGCAAATTCCCGCCGATGACCTGCAGCACATTGTTGAAATCATGCGCCACGCCACCGGTCAGCTTGCCGACGGCGTCCATTTTCTGCGACTGTGCGAGCACCGCCGCCGTCTCGCGACGCTCCGCTTCGCTTGCGCGCAGCGCGGCCGCAACTTCATCGATACGCTGTTCCAGCGTCTCCTTGTGCTGCTCGAGCGCTTCGGCAAGACGCTTTTGTTCCTGCAACGCTGTATCGAGCGAACGCAGATTGAGCACGCGCTCGGTGATATCGCGGGAAATCGATACAAGCCAATCCACGCCCGCTGAACCCTTCACCGGCGAAACCGTGACCTCCCAGTATTTCGGCGTGCCTTTTGCCGTCGGGCAAAGCGCTTCGAACCGCGAATGGTTTCCCTGCAGCGCGTTTTTGATGGCATCGCTTAATAAAACGCGCGATTCCGCCGGCCATAACGATACCCACGACTTGCCCTTGAACGGCGCGAAGTCGTCGATTTCCATCAGGCAAATGCCGTTCGCGTTCATGAACTCGAGCGTGCCGTCGGGCTTCAGGATCTTGATGCAATCGGTGCTGCCATTCAGCACGCTGAGGAAAAACGGATCGGAATCGTGCGCGGTCTGATGGGCGGGCGCATTGCCCAAGTCTGTGTTTGGGGCTGGTTCCGGCTCCGCGGGCTGAGGCCCGAGCGGGAAACCGAAAGGAATGTCGGCGCGGGCTGCGGGTTCGGGCGTCGGAAAGCATTGCGCACCGGTGTCGTCGAGACGTGCGATCGCGGGATCGGGATTAACTGGATCGGTCATGAATCGGCGCAGGCGAGGGAACAGCGGCATCAGCGCGATGCAAAAACGAACCACAGCGCTGGGAGTGAACGGTAGATGGAAGCAAGCATTGCGCCAGAGGAAGGCGTGCTGCGGCGCGACCGGTTCAGGCTCTGCAGCAAGCGCTTCACTGAGACGCAGACGTCTGCATTTCATCTGCGACGTGTAAAAAACGTCATGCCGGGCTGTATTTCTTGCTCGGTTTTATATTTGGGAAGCGCCAGCCGCGACAGCGGCAACCAAGCAGGATGTCATGCATTTCCCTGATTGCGCCTGCATTGACGCCACAAGCTCGCTTGCCGCTCAATTGTTTTGCTCTACAGACCGTGGCGCGCGCGCTTCTTGCTCGCCCTGATGCTCCCCGCGAAGCGTTGCACGCGGGGCCTGATCTCATGACCGGCATCCGATGTTCAGCCTGTCATTCATAACCGGCCGCGTTCACGCGATGCGACATCTGGAGACACCCATGCCTTTGGCAACGACTCACGCTGCTCATCTACCGCGTTTTTCATCGGCATTCGCCGCCGCCGTTCACGACGGACTCACACACTCGCCACAGAAAGAATTGCCCTCGATGTATCTGTATGACGAAGTCGGCTCCGCGCTCTTCGAGGTCATCACCGCGTTGCCCGAATACGGCGTGACGCGCGCGGAAGAGCGCGTGCTGATGGCGCATGCTGCCGAAATCGTGGCTGAATTGCCGCGCACGGTGACCGTTGCCGAGCTGGGAAGCGGCAGCGGGCGCAAGACACGACGCATTCTGGAAGCGTTATCGAAGAAACGGCCGAATGGCGCGACCGAATACTGTCCAATTGAAATTTCGCCTGCCGCGTTGCAATTGTGCAAGCGGGAACTCGGCGACATAGAGCGTGTATCGATTGTCGGTTACGAACGCGACTATCTCACCGGCCTCGCCGAAGTCAGCGCGAACCGGCGCGACGGCGAAGTGTTGCTCGTGCTGTTTCTGGGCAGCACGATCGGCAATTTTTCGCGGCTCGCGGCGACGCGGTTCCTGAAATCGGTACGCGGCATGCTGAAACCCGGCGACGCGTTGCTGCTCGGAATGGATTTGCTCAAGCCGCTGGAAACGCTGATTGCCGCATACGACGATCCGATCGGCGTCACGGCCGCGTTCAACCTCAATTTGCTTGCACGAATCAACCGCGAACTGGACGCCGATATTCCGCTCGACGCGTTCAAACACGTCGCGCGCTTCAATCCCGATGCACGCAGCATCGAAATGCATCTGCGCGCAACGCGGCCGGTGAAGGCGACGATTCGCGCCGCCGAACTGACCGTGGAGTTCCGCGAAGGCGAAACGATCTGGACAGAAAGCAGCCATAAATACAGCGCTGATGAAGTGGGACCGCTGGCATCGGACGCGGGATTTCAATGCGCCCGGCAATGGATCGATAAAGAATGGGGATTTGCGGAGAGTTTGCTGGTGGCTTCGTAAGGATAATTGCCGGCACTAACGTCCCTGGCGTCACGAACTGCCTGGCCGATTGCATGGTCGAGCAGCATCGGACAATGGGGACGCTTTAAATCAGCTGAGCAAGGACATAAAAATCAATGTTGCTCGAAGCGCTCAAAGCGCTTTTCGATGTACCGCTCTTCGCTCATCAAATCCGTGACGCGCGCATGCGGCGGTCCGCGACGCAGCCATTCAAGCATCAGATCGACCTGATTTGCGGGCCCCTGGATCATCGCTTCAACGGAGCCGTCGTCGAGATTCGCGACCCAGCCCCGCACGCCTAGCGAATGCGCCCGCCGCAACGTCGCGTGACGGAAACCCACGCCCTGCACCACGCCTTTCACACGCACGTAATACGTTTCTATTCGAGTATCCAGATCCGGACTCGGCATGTTTGCTTCTCCTGAATGATCTTGACTGACTGACTGATGCGCCGTTCGAGGCAAAAGCTTTCGAGCGGCAGCCTTGAACCGGCCGACGCCCATCAGGCAGCATTCTAGACAAGACCAGAAAAACGGACAGCGCGCGCAACTATCCCAGGCGGAACGGCTGCGCGGTTTCCCCGACGTTGCTGGTCGCGCGCCGCGCCACTGCTTCGCGCGGCACGGTGACTTCGAAGACCGTGCCATTTTCAGCGTCGGAGCGCACTACCACGCGGCCGCCGTGCATCTGTGCAATCTCGCGCGTGATGTAGAGCCCAAGCCCCAATCCGCCAGTTTCATGCTGCGGCCGTCCCGAGCGATACGGCGCGAAAATCGTCGGCAAAACATCCAAAGGAATTTCGCCGGCGTTCTGCACCACGATCGTCACTTCGTCGGCGTTTTCGCCGTTCAACCGTACATGAATTGGCGAGCTTTCGCGTCCATGCGTCAGCGCATTGCCGATCAAATTCGAAAACACTTGCGACAGCAAATCGCCATCGCCTTGAATCAGCGTATCGCCTTCGCGAAAGATAAAGATGCGCCCCTTGCCCACGCGCGCCTCGTATTCCTCGACGATATTCTTCGCCAGCGTCAGCAGTTCCACCGCTCGCGGCTGCAGCGTCACGCGTCCACCGCGCAAACGCGCGAGGTTGAGCAACTGGTCGACCATGCGCACCATCCGCATGCCGCTGCTCTTGATGCGCGTACCTATGTTCGCGACGTTTTCATCGGGGACAAAACGCGCCAGATATTCCGCCGATGCAATCACCGCCGACAACGGCGTGCGCAAGTCGTGGCCGAGCACGGCCATCAGCATTTCGTTGGCATCGAGCAGTTGCTGGACGGTTGCAAGCTGCGTGGCCAATTGCTGTTTCTGCTTCTCGATCTGGATGAATACGTCCACCTTCGAATTGAGAATGCGCGAGTCGTACGGCTTGTAAAGAAAATCCACCGCGCCGGCTTCGTAGCCACGGAATGTGCGTCCGGTATCTTGCGCGGTCGCGGTCAGGAAGATGATCGGGACGTGCGCGGTCCGCGGGCTGCCGCGCATCAGTTCCGCCAGCTCGAAACCATCCATGCCGGGCATGTTGACATCGAGAATGGCGAGCGCGACCTCGTGCTTGAGCAGCAATTCGAGCGCCGCAGGTCCCGAACTGGCGGCGAGCACGGAAATGTCCGGGCGCGCCAGCGAAGCTTCGAGCGCGGTGATGTTGTTCTGGACATCGTCGACGATCAGAACGTAAATCGGTTGCTTGTTGAGTTCCATTAGCGGAGTTCCATTAGCGCGTCAGCTCCAAGTCAACCTGGTTCACGTCGCAGATCCTTGTCCAATGCCACGCAAGCGCGCGGTCATCGCGTCAATTGTAAGAACATCGTGCACGCCGCCGCGCGCGATGGCGCCGAGCGGCATTGCGTTCGACACCGCCGTTTGCGGGTCCTGCACCCAGCATCGGCCGCCCGCGTGCCTGATCGCCGCAAGGCCGCGGGCGCCGTCGTCGTTCGCGCCGGACAGCACGATGCCGAGCAGTGAATCGTCGAAACACAGCGCCGCCGACTCAAACAGCACATCTACCGATGGCCGCGAAAACCGCACGGGTGGATCGACGGAAAGCGAGATCGTGCCGTCGGGCTCGACCAGCATGTGATAACCCGGCGGCGCGAGATAGATCGTGCCGCCAGCGATCGCGGCTTTGTCGTCGGGCTCGACAACCGGCAACTTGCAACGCGCGGCAAACAACTCCGGCAACAGGCTCGGCGAGTCGGCGCGCACATGAACCACGACCAGCACAGCCGGCCGGAAACCCGCAGGCAGCGCCGGCAACAACTGGCTCAATGCCTCCACGCCGCCCGCGGACGCACCTATGACGATGACGTCGATCGCGGCCAGCGCACTGAAAGACTCTTCCGGTGCTTTCATGGTTAAACCTTCTGATACAGGCGCTCGCGCGCATCGAAGTCAGAAAAGCTGTCCGCGTGTTTCGAAAAACGGATGCTTTCCTTGCTGCCCAAGCCCAGAAAACCGCGTCGCACGAGTGAATCGTTGAAAAGGCCCAGCGCACGATCCTGCAATGCGCGATCGAAATAGATCAGCACGTTGCGGCAAGAAACAAGATGCGCCTCCAGGAACACGCTGTCGGTAGCCAGGCTGTGATCGGCGAAAACCACGCGCGACTTGAGCGTCTGCGAGAATTTCGCCGCGCCGTAAGCCGCGTGATAGTAGTCCGAGAGCGAACGCTTGCCGCCGGCCGCCAGGTAATTCTGGCTGAAACCCGCCAGCCGATCCAGCGGATAGATGCCGCTTTCGGCTTGCCTGAGCGCGCCGGCGTTGATATCGGTAGCGTACAAAACCGTACGGTCCGCGATATTTTCTTCCGCGAACAGAATGGCGAGCGACCACAGTTCCTCGCCCGTGCTGCATCCGGCAACCCAGACCTTGATGGACGGATACGTCTGCAAAATGGGCACGACCTGTTCGCGGATCGTCCGGAAATACGCGGGGTCGCGGAACATTTCGCTGACCTGCACCGTCAGGTACTGGAACAAACGCGAGAACAAGGTTGGATCGCGGAGAATCCGTTCCTGCAATTGCGAAAGCGTGGGATATCCAAGGTCGATCAACGCCTGCCCCAGGCGCCGGCGCAGCGAGCTCACGGAGTAATGGCGGAAATCGTGCTGGTATTTCAAGTAGACGGCTTCCAGCAGCAGCTTCAACTCGATGTCGAAGATGGCTTCGTCCGCGTCTTTTGGGGTCCGGTTCGGCATCTCGACTCCGCCTACCGTTGCCGCAGCCAGACGCGGCACAGCGAAACCAGCTTGTCCACATCGATTGGCTTCGAAATGTAATCGTCCGCGCCCGCTTCCAGGCATTTCTGGCGATCGCTCGCCATGGCTTTCGCGGTCAGCGCGATGATCGGCAGGCGCGCGTGTTCAGGGTCCTTGCGGATCTCCGTCATGGCGGTGAAGCCGTCCATCTCCGGCATCATGATGTCCATCAGCACCAGATCGATATCCGGATGTCGGGCCAGCGCGTCAAGCGCCTCGCGGCCATTGCGCGCAATTTCGAGCTTTGCGCCAAGCGGCTCGATCACGTGCGACAACGCGAAGATATTGCGGACATCGTCCTCGGCGAGAAGGATGGTGCGGCCCTCGAACACGTCGTCACGCTGGCGGGCCGCGCGCAACATCCGTTGTTGTTCGGGCGGCAACGCGCTTTCCACGCTATGCAGGAACAGCGTGACTTCATCGACCAGGCGCTCCGGCGACTTTGCGCCCTTGATGATGATCGACTTGGAGTAGCGGCGCAGGCGCTGCTCTTCGTCTGGCGACAGCACACGTCCCGTGTACACGATCACCGGCGGCGACGCATGTTCCTGCGCCGTCGAGACACGTTCCAGCAAGTCGTAACCGGAACCGTCGGGCAGCGCCAGATCCATCACGACGCAATCAAACGTGCCGCGATTGATCTCGTCGATAGCTTCCGCGATCGTCCCTGCTTCCACGATCTCCACGGTCTCGCTTTGCAGCAACGCGTGGATGCTCTGGCGCAGCGCGGGGTCGTCCTCGACCACGAGCACACGTCGCGTGCCTTGAGCGGATCGCGCTTCGAGCTTGCGGATTGCGCCCGCGAGCGTTTCACGTGCGCTCGGTTTGAGCGTGTAGCCTATCGCGCCGAGGTGCAGCGCGACGTCGGCGTGATCCGTCGATGAAACCACGTGGATCGGGATGTGGCGCGTCAACGGGTCGTGCTTGAGCCATTCGAGTACGGTCAGGCCCGATTGATCGGGCAGGCCGACATCGAGCAAGATTCCGTTCGGCTGCAACTCGCGCGCGAGTTCCACGCCGTGCGTCGCGGTCGTCGCATGGACGAAGTCGAACTCGAGTTCGTGCGCGAGGTCGTGCAGGATATGCGCGAACCGCAGGTCGTCTTCAATCGCGAGAATCACGCGATCGGGGCGTTTGCGGTTGGCGCGGTCATCGGGAATAGGTTGCGGCACGTGATGGCTCGCGACCGGCGCGCGCCACAACGAGGGATCGGACATATTCGATGCCGCCTGCGCCGCCAGATGCGCCGGCGCGTGGCTCTGCACGGACGCGTCCTGGATTTCGACCACGGCTTCGGAAATTTCCGCGGGCTCGTTCATATGGCCGATCACATCGAGTTTCGCCGTGACCGTGCCTTCGCGCACGCTCAACGGCAGCGTGACGGAAAACACGCTGCCCTTGCCCGGTTCGCTCGCAACGCTCACCGAGCCGCCGAGCAAACGCGAGAATTCCCGCGATATCGACAAACCCAACCCGCTGCCGCCATATTTGCGGCTGGTGGTGCCATCGGCTTGCTGGAAAGCCTGGAAGATCAGGTCCTGTTTGTCGCGCGCAATGCCGATGCCGGTATCGCGGACATCGAAACGCAGGGCGTTGTCGTCGTTATCGGCTTTATGCACCGACACTGTCACTTGCCCGCGCTCGGTAAACTTGAACGCATTCGAAAGCAGGTTGCGCAGCACTTGCTGCAGCCGCTGGTTGTCCGTGACGAAATACTCCGGCACGCTCTCGGCGCGTTCCGTCACAAGTTTCAGCCCTTTCGAATCCGCGACCGGCATGAACGATTGACGCAAGGACTGCAGCATTCCGTCGATGGCAACCGGCGCGAACTGCACGTCCATTTGCCCCGCTTCCACCTTCGACAAATCCAGGATGTCGTTGATCAGCGAAAGCAGATCGCTGTTCGATGAATGAATGGTCGCCGCGTAGCGCACTTGTTCGTCGCTGAGATTGCCGTGCTTGTTGTCCTGCAAAAGCTTGGCGAGGATCAGCGAGCTGTTGAGCGGCGTGCGCAACTCGTGCGACATGTTCGCGAGAAACTCGGACTTGTACTGGCTCGCGCGCTCAAGCGCCAGCGCGTTCGTCTCGAGCTCCTTTTGCGCGCGCAGGAGTTCGGCCTTTTGCCGCTCGAGGCTGTGCGTGTGCTCTTCCAGCCGCACATTGGTCTGCTCGAGATCGGCCTGCTGCGTCTCCAGCCGCGCCTGCGTGTCCATCAGCGCGCGGCCGCGTTCCTCGAGTTCTTCGTTCGATACCCGCAGCTCTTCCTGCTGGACCTGCAATTCCTCGCTTTGCCGCTGGGTTTCCTGCAGCAACTCGACCATGCGCGCCCTGTACTGCGCCGAACGCAGCGCCATGCCCATGGCTTCGGACGCGTTTTCGAGCAACTCGCGTGTATCGCTGAAGGAATTTTCCTCGCCGATAAAACCCAGTTCCAGCACACCGGTCACGTTGCCGTCGGCCATCATGGGCGCGACCACGCAATGGCTCGCCGACGCCGATCCAAGCGCCGAGCCGACCTTCAAAAATTCCGCCGATGCCCCCGTGATCTCGATGGCGCGTTTTTCATCGAGCACTTGGCCGGTCAAGCCCTGGCCACGCTTGATCCGTTCGGGCGCGGCGCTTTCCGCGGGCAACGCCCAAGCCGCGATGCGCACGAGCGCGTCGCCATCGCGGGCATACAGCACGCCGACGCGCGCGCCCACATATGGCACGACCGAACGAAGGATGCCTTCGCCAATCGAAGCAGGGGTGAGATCGCCGCGCATTTGCAATCCGATCTCGACTTCGCCCTGCTTGAGCCACGCGCTGCGTTGCAGGTTCAGCCGCGTTTTGATATAGAGATGCCCCACGCCGGCAAGCACGAACATCACGATCACGCCGATCACCCGGTTGATCTGCAACACGAACGTGGCGACGACCGCATCCCCGGTCGTGAGATAGAAACCCAGCACTGTCAGCACAGACGCTGCGCCGGCGGTCAGGAACGGCACGCTCGGCCGGTCGACCCACATGCACAATGCGACCGGCAGCATATAGAACACCCAGATGGCGATTCTCAGCGGCGTGAGCCAGTCGACCGCGAACACGATCGTCAGCATCAGGACGATCGCAAAATAGAGCCACACGGAGCGGTTTCGGCTGTCTATACGCATTGGCGATTGGATATTTTTGAAGATTTTGTCAGGCGCCGAAAAGGCAGCACCGGACCATAGCACGACCCGCGAGCCCTTGTCACATATGGGCTTGCGCCGATCAGGACGCTTCGAAAGACGCGCAACTGTTACCTTTCAAGACAGAATTAGAGGAAAAAATGACTGACCCTGTACATGGTCGCAGCGCGCATGTGCCCAACGGAATCGTCCTTGTTACGGGTGCGTCCGGGTTTGTTGGATCGGCGGTCGCGCGACTAGCGCGGGAACGCGGCCTCGACGTCCGCGTTGTGATACGCAAGACCAGTTCCCGGCGGAATCTGGAAGGCCTCGATGCGGAAGTCGTCTTCGGCGACATGCGCGATGAAGCGTCGATGCGCGCCGCCATGAAGGGCGTGCGCTACCTGATGCATGTGGCCGCCGACTACCGCATCTGGGCGCGCGACCCGAGCGAGATCGAGCGCGCGAACCTCGAAGGCACCGAAGCCACCATGCGCGCAGCGCTTGCCGAAGGCGTCGAAAGGATCGTGTACACGAGCAGCGTCGCGACGCTGAAGGTAAATCCGTCAGGCGATATCGTCGATGAAACCAAGCCCGCGCAAGCACATCAGACGATCGGTGCGTACAAGCGCAGCAAGGTCCTGGCCGAGCGCGCAGTCGAGCGCATGGTCGCGAGCGACGGCTTGCCGGCGGTGATCGTCAATCCGTCCACGCCAATCGGCCCACGCGACGTGAAGCCAACGCCGACCGGGCGGATCATCGTGGAAGCGGCGACGGGCAAGATCCCGGCTTTCGTCGATACCGGCCTGAATCTCGTGCATGTGGACGATGTCGCGAACGGTCACTTTCTCGCACTGGAACGCGGCGTGATTGGCGAGCGCTACATTCTGGGCGGCGAGAATTTGTCGCTTCAGCAAATGCTCGCCGATATCGCCGGCCTGGCCGGACGCAAGCCTCCGACCATCAAGTTGCCGCGCGGCCCGTTGTATCCGTTGGCGGCGGGCGCGGAACTGTTTGCGAAGTTCAGCGGCAAGGAGCCGTTTGTCACTATCGACGGATTGCGGATGTCGAAGAACAAGATGTACTTCACGTCGGCAAAAGCCGAACGCGAACTCGGATACACCGCGCGGCCCTACGGCGAAGGACTCAGTCACGCGCTCGACTGGTTCCGCGAGAACGGTTATCTGAACCGCTGAGCTTCGAGCATACGTTGCGTTTCAAGCGCACCAACACGCATTTTGTTACAACACGTGGCGCGCCGCAGAGAACGCAGCGGTTAAAATCGCACGTTCGATGCAGGCAAGAAAAGGCATACACCGCATGAATTTAACCGACCAGCTCGGCGCGCTGGAATCAAGCCTCGATGAACTGATTCTGGCCGCTGCTTCCCCGTCTCCTTCCGTTTCTGTTGCTCCTGAAGCTGGCTCCGTGGCCGATTCCGCGGCCGATTCCGCTGCGGACGCGGTGGCCGCAGTGGCTGATCCCGCGCCCGCGCCCGATGCAAAACCCACGCTGAACGTCTCGCGCCCCGAGCAGAACGTAATCGAGATGAATATCGGCGGGAAGTCCGTGGCGTTGAGTCCGGAAGGCGTGTCGCAACTGATCGAGGAACTCTCGAACGCGCGCGCTTCAATGACCGTCGATCAGCCAAAAGAATTGCCACCCGGATGGCGTTATGTCGCGACAAAAAACCCCGTGATGGCCACGCAGCGATATCCGAATGGCGACCGTTTGCTGGTGCTGCGCCATACCGGCCACGGCTGGGTGCCGTTCTCGTTTTCGCCCGATATGGTGATCGAGCTGTACGCCATGCTGACCCAGCGGTAAGTGCCAGAGTTCGCGGGCCGCGGTCGTTTGCACCGGGCCTACGCGATTCAGCTTCTTACGGCGCCTGGACGCGTGCTTTCCACTGCCCGCCTTTCCCGCTCCAGAACCGCACCGCCGATCCCACCGTCGCGCTGACATAAAACAGCGCGACCAACGGCAGCAACGGCGCCCACAAGATCGAGCGACGGTAATAACGCAACATTGGCGCGTACGCGCAGCACATCGCAATCCACGCAAGCCACGCCGGCCAACCCTTTGCACCCAACGAAAGCGCAACGATGGGCGGCGCAAGATAAATCACACACATGCCAATCAACGTGCCCACGAGCAAAAGCGCCGAGTAACGAAGCTGCGTGAACGCCGTACGCGCGATCATGTTCCAGACCTCGCGCCAGTCGTCGTAGGGACGCAGCGATTCGCTGTCGGCGGCAAGATCCAGACGGATAGGGCGTGCCGCGTTCACGCCATTGCGAAACTTGATGCGCGAAGCGAGGCTGCAGTCATCGATAAGCTCGCCGCGTATCGATTCGATTCCACCCGCTTCCACCAGCGCCGAGCGCCGGACCATCATGCAGCCGCCCGCCGCGCCCGCCGTGCGGCTTTGCACGTTGTTGACCCACGAAAACGGGTACAGCTTGGCGAAGAAAAACACGAACGCCGGGATCAATGCCTTTTCCCACGTGGAATCGCAGCGCAGGCGCACCATCAGCGAAACGAGATCGCGGTCTTCCAGGATTGCGCGTGCAACAAGCTGCGACGCGGCGTTGGCAGGATGCTGGATATCGGCGTCGGTAAGCAACAGGTAGTCGGCCGGCAAACCCAATTTGTCGATAGCGCCAATCCCCTGCGATTGCGCCCACACCTTGCCCGACCAGCCGGCAGGCAAAGGCGCAGCGGTCAGCACCGTCAAGCGGTCTTCCAAGCCCAAGTCACGTGCTGCGGCTTGCGCGACGTCCGCAGTGCCGTCGGTACTATGGTCATCGACAACAATCAGATGAAACGAGCCCGCATAGTCCTGCGCGAGCAAAGAAGCGACTGCGCGGCCGATTACATCGGCTTCGTTACGCGCCGGCACGACCGCGACCACTGCGGGCCACGCGCCACGACGTGCGATTTCGGCCTGTCCAACGGCGTGAACGGTGCTTTCGCTCAACCGCTCGATGGCCTGGGCACGCCAGAAACCGCCGCGGGCGAACAGCAGGACAATCCAGATGAGAAGGGACAACCAGGCAATCAGGAGCATCGTCAGTTCGGTTCTACAAGTTCAGTACGGGTTGGATAAAGGCAATACCACCGGTGCACGGCGGACCGCTTCGGCAGGGCGCAACTGTACGCTCAAACGCTTATGCAGGCTCGGTGAAAGGGTTGCCTGCGGGCTTCGAAGCCGAGCACCAAGCATGCATCGTCGCAGCGCTTCGTGTCGATATACCGTTCGGCTAACGCGCCAATATGAAACGCTTGCGCACGTTTAATTTGTTCGAAAAAGCGAGCACGCGCGGTTCGCCGCTTTCATCGATGTAAATTTTGTTGGCTGGACGCAACGACCGGCGACGGATAATTCAGCCATCGCAAATCGAAAAAACGATACAAATCAGTCACTCGCGTGCGATTTAGCATCGTCGCCACGCCGTCGGCTTGTGTCTGGCCGCTCGCTATTGCAACGCCAATGCGTCGTCTATACGCCTATTTAACGCTGGATTTACCGCGATTATTTGCGCAATTGATTCGATGGTTCGCCATGTAATGTTTCGCACCTTCCATGCAAATCCAGCGGCCATGAGTTTACGACATCCCCGAGCACGAAAAAAATCGACCCTGCCGTGCGAAGTGGAAACGACCGCGTGACAAGCATCCAAAAAGCGAACGCGTTAGAATACGCGGTCAAGTTCGGCCTTAAAGTTGAAACGAATGATCTGTCATCAGGCAATTGTTTCGTGAAGCTTTTCGGAGAAGCTTTAATTTTGCTTACAACAAATCGACCGGATTTGATCGAAGCTTAGCCGGTTCCATTCGAAACCCGCGCCAGTCGGAGTTCGCCCGAATATGCGTATTATCCTTGCTCAACCCCGCGGCTTTTGTGCGGGCGTGGTCCGTGCGATCGAGATTGTCGATCGTGCGTTAGAACGACATGGCGCGCCCGTCTACGTGCGTCATGAGATCGTTCACAATCGGCATGTCGTCGACAATCTGCGTAGCAAGGGTGCGCGTTTCGTCGAGGAACTCGATGAAGTGCCGCACGGCGCCGTCGCCATTTTCAGCGCGCACGGCGTGGCGCAAACAGTGGAAGCGGACGCACAAGCACGTGGGCTCGATGTTCTCGATGCTACCTGCCCGCTCGTCACCAAGGTTCACGTACAAGGTCGGCAATACGTTGCGCAGGGTCGTACGCTGATCCTGATCGGTCACGCCGGCCATCCCGAAGTGGAAGGCACGATCGGGCAGATTCCGGGCACCGTGGTATTGGTGCAGAGCGAAGCCGAAGTCGCCACGCTCTCGCTGCCGGCTGACGAACCCGTTGCGTATGTCACGCAAACCACATTGTCCGTGGACGATACACGCGGCATTATCGACGCGCTGCACCGGCGTTTCAGCGACATCGTCGGGCCGGACACGCGTGACATTTGCTACGCCACGCAAAATCGCCAGGCTGCGGTGCGCGAACTCAGCACGCAAGTGGACGTGTTGCTGGTGGTCGGCGCCACGAATAGTTCGAACTCGAACCGCCTGTGTGAGATCGGCGCCGAAACCGGTGTGCCGAGTTACCTGGTAGCGGATGGTTCGGAAGTGAAGGCCGAATGGTTTGCGGATGCGCAGGCGGTCGGCATCACGGCTGGCGCGTCGGCGCCGGAAGAAATGGTCAAACACGTTATTGATGCACTGCGCGCGCTGGGTCCTGTCGAGGTAACGACAATGTCCGGCCGCGAAGAAAAAGTTGAATTCAAACTCCCCGCGAAGTTGACGAAGCCGCTTGCAGTGGCAACGGCTTCCGCCACCGCCCTTCGCGAAGATTAAGGAGCACACGCAATTGTCTATTCCGATGCTGCAAAAAGTCCGGGTTGGCGCATATATCGCGCGCCAGCATTTTATGCGCAACAAGCGTTATCCGCTCGCGTTGATGCTCGAACCGCTGTTTCGCTGCAACCTGGCCTGTAATGGCTGCGGCAAGATCGACTATCCGGATCCCATCCTGAATCAGCGTATTTCCATGGAAGACTGCCTCGCCGCCGTCGATGAATGCGGCGCGCCAGTGGTCTCTATCGCCGGCGGTGAACCGCTGCTGCACAAGGAAATGCCGCAGATCGTGAAGGGCATCATCGCGCGCAAGAAGTTCGTGTATTTGTGTACGAATGCGCTGTTGATGGAAAAGAAGATGGACGACTACGAGCCGAATCCGTATTTCGTCTGGTCGGTTCATCTCGACGGCGACAAGCAGGCGCATGACCATTCGGTGTCGCAAGACGGCGTGTACGACAAGGCAGTTGCGGCCATCAAGGAAGCAAAGCGCCGCGGTTTCCGCGTGAACATCAACTGCACGCTGTTCAACGACGCCGATCCGGAACGCGTGGCGAATTTCTTCGATACGCTCGGACCCATGGGCGTGGACGGCATCACGGTTTCGCCGGGTTATGCGTACGAACGTGCGCCGGACCAGCAACACTTCCTGAATCGCGAAAAAACGAAGACGTTGTTCCGCGACATCTTCAAGCGTGGCGACAACGGCAAGCGCTGGTCCTTCAGCCAGTCGAGCATGTTCCTCGACTTCCTGGCCGGCAACCAGACGTACGAATGCACGCCCTGGGGCAACCCGGCTCGCACCGTCTTCGGCTGGCAGCGTCCGTGTTATCTGCTCGGCGAAGGTTATGTAAAGACCTTCAAGGAACTGATGGAAACCACCGAGTGGGACAAGTACGGCACGGGCAAATACGAAAAATGCGCCGACTGCATGGTGCATTGTGGCTTCGAAGCGACCGCCGTGATGGACACGGTTGCGCATCCGCTGAAGGCAGCACGCGTCGCATTGCGTGGTCCGCGCACCGAAGGCGCCTATGCGAAGGACTTGCCGGTCGACAACCAACGCCCGGCGGAATTCGTGTTCTCGAAGCACGTCGAGATCAAGCTGGAAGAAATCGGCCGCGCCAAGACCAACAAGGGCGGCAAGCAAACGACGACGGCTGCGGCCTGAGTTTTTTAGCAGATTGTGTTTTATCGGCTAGATGACTGGCTGCTGAAACGGCGAGCAAAAGGACGGGTGGATAACGTTGCGTTGAGCAGCGTATTCCACCCGTTCTTGTTTTCGAGACGCGCTTTCGCCGAGCCCGTGTAGCATCGCGTGTTTCAGGCAAACCAGCAGGACGCTATGGCCGACTTCAACGTAATGATCAACCTCGGCAAAGCCGACCTCGACGACTATCTGCTTCTTGCAAAAGCATTGCGCAAATCTGGCTTCAGCGAGACGAAGGCTGCGCAAGTAGCGGCGGATTATCGGTTGCTGCCGGCATCGTTCCGATATTCGAGCAACACTGAAGACATGATCGCAGTCAGGGAGAAAGCGTTGAAATCCGCAAAGAATGTTTCCTCTGCAGCGATGGTGCTCGTATCGGAGTGCTGAGTGCGCTCAAGAGAAACTTGGTGCGCATAAAGTTCGCGTGCATGTGATTCCGGCGAAAACGCATCACCGCAGAATTCACCAGATGGTCTTTACATGCGCGTACGCCCTGATCTTTAAATCTTTTGTTACCAGGGGCGCACCGAACTTCCTTGCCGTTGCCACGATCAATCGATCTGCCGGGTCTTTGTGAAACTCGCCCGGTAGTTTGACGGACCTCGTGGAAATCTCCACATCGATTGGCTCGAACCGAACACCCGGAATCTGCTGCACCTGCGCCAGCCAATGTTCGACGTCCATTGAGAACGCGAGCGTCTCTCGCTCTACCAGCATCGCGATTTCCCAGGCGGTGATCGTGGACACGACTATCTCGCCGCCCGCCCGTTCGCGCTCGATAGCCAATTTGGCTTTTTTGCTCAGCGAAGGATCGTTGCTTACCCACCAGATCAGCGTGTGCGTATCCAGGACGATCACTGAGCAGCCTCCCAATCGTCTTCCCCGATTGGGTCCGTCGGATTTTCGTAGCGTAAAAGCGAACCGCGAAGAAGATCGAGCGGATCCCGTGCATCGTCTCTATAAGGACGCACCTCTAACGTCGGGCGGCCATGATCAGTCACGATCAAACTCTCGCCCGACGATTCAACCTGGCGGAAATATTCAAGCGCCTTCGCCTTGAATTCCGATTTCGAAACTTGCCGATTCGGCATATTTATGCCCCTAGTCATATGTCTATGGTCATTTTAGCCGTGAATGACTTTTAGTGAGCAAAAAAAAACAGCCGGCTATCGCCGGCTGCTTTTTTCCGTCTACCTCGTGGACGCTTATTCAGCCGTCCGTGCGTTATGCGTGGTCAGGAATTTGATCAGGCCGTCCACGCCGCCCTTTTGCAACTGTCCGGCGAACTGCGTCTGATACACCTGAATCAGCCAGGCACCCATCATGTCGATGTCATAGATCTTCCAGCCGTCCGGCGTTTTTTCCAGCCGATACCGCACCGGATTATCGCCGCCTGTCGAATACACGTGGGACTGGACAACAGCGTCCTTGCCGCCTGCATCGAGCGTGGGGGAATCGAACTTGAACTTCACGTCTTCGTCGCGTAATTGCGATAGCGAGGACGTGTAAGTGCGCACCAGCAGCGTCTGAAATTGATCGTAAAGCTGTTTTTGCTGTTCCGGCGTCGCCGTGCTCCACGCCTTCCCAACGGCAATGCGCGTGGTGCGCTGAAAATCCGTCGCCGGGACGAAGCGCGTCTGCACCAGTTGCGTGATCTTGGCCATGTCGCCGCCACGCGCTTGCGGATCGGCCTTCATCGCGTTGACCGTTCCTTCCACAGCGCCTTTCACCACAGCGTCAGGACTTGTTTGCGCGAACGACGCGCTGGAAAAAAACATCGCCGAAAAAGCGAGGGCGACAAGGGCAATACGAGCGGGCAAATAGCGTTTCATACGACCGAGAGTTCGAGTATTGGAGGGCGATGTCCAGCCGGAAGCGAAGTCACCTACCTGACGATCTTCGTATCAGCCTGGATTCGATGCAGCGTCAGTATATCGACCGGCGCATCGGTGAACAGTTCATGGAAGTTTCGAGCCGGCTTCCTGACGGCGCATCGGCATTGCATCGATAGTCGATATCAATTCCCGCGCCGAGATCGGACGCGGCGAATCGATCTTGACGCCGCCATCCTTGCCGACCAGTAACGCCCGAAAACCGTGTTGGCCCACGCCGAAACGCTGCCTGAGCGCGCTGGCGTTTTCGCTCGCGCCTTTGACCGTGTCGCCGATCACCTCGACCAGCGCCAGATCGCGCTCCTTGAATCCCGGACCCGTTTCCGCGACGGCCGCCCGCTGGGCAGCGAGATCCGCCGATTGCGAATCGGCCGCGAAGATCACGAGCAGGCGATCGTGCCACGTATGTTGATCGATGGAAACGGAAGTGGCAGCGAACGCAAAATGGCTTGCAAAAGCTGTAGCGAGAACAGGTACTAACAGGGAAAGTTTCATGGCGGCGCCTCCTGATGCTTCATATTAAGGCGCGCGACGAAACCGCGCTGACCGCGCGCTTCAGGTTCCCGTGGGCAACTGCGAACGCAATTCCTTGCGCATCACTTTGCCGGTTGGCGTCATGGGAAGTGCATCGACGAAACGAATCTCGCGCGGATATTCATGCGCCGCGAGCCGCGTCCGCACGTGTTGCTGAAGCTCGCTCACGAGCGTTTCCCCGCCGACAAAACCCGCGTTCAGCACAATAAACGCCATCACGATTTCCGTGCGGGCAGCATCGGGCGCGCCGATAACCGCTGCCATGCTCACCGCCGGATGGCGCAGCAGGCAATCTTCAATAGGCGCCGGCCCGATGCGATATCCCGCGCTCGTGATCACGTCGTCATTGCGCCCGACGAAGCGGATAAAACCATCGGCATCGCAAAGACCGAGGTCGCCGGTGAGCAGAAACGGGCCGCGGAATTTATCGCGCGTGGCCGGCTCGTTGTTCCAGTAGCGCAGGAACATGACCGGATCCGGCGACTCGATCGCGATATTGCCGGGCGTTCCCGCCGCGAGTTCGGTGCCGTTATCGTCGACGATTATGACGCGATGTCCCGGCGCGCTACGTCCGATCGCGCCCGGTCGCGGCTCGAACAAGCTCGCGCACGATGACACCACCACGTTGCATTCCGTCTGCCCATAGAACTCGTTGATGGTCACGCCGAGCGCTGCGCGTCCCCAGGCGATCAGTTCTTCCCCAAGCGATTCCCCGCCGCTCGCTACCGCGCGCAGCGACAACTTCCACTGCTCGGGACGCGCGACCGAGCGCATCATCTTCAGCGCGGTCGGCGGCAGGAACGTGTGCGTGACGCCGTGGCGCGCCATCAGGTCGAACGCGGCGGGTCCATCGAATTTTTCGAAACGGCGCGCGAGCACCGCAACGCCGTGATGCCACGATGGCAAAAGTACATCGAACAAACCGCCGATCCACGCCCAGTCGGCGGGAGTCCACATCAGCTTTGCGTCTTTCGGAAAGAGCCCTTGCGACATTTCCACACCGGGCAAATGACCCAGCAACACGCGATGTGCGAGCAATGCGCCCTTGGGTTTGCCCGTTGTACCGGACGTGTAGATGATGGCGGCGGGGTCATCGGCGGCGGTATCTGCGGGCGTGAATGCGTCCGTTTCCCCGCGCACAGTGTCCCAGAACATGTGGGCATATTCAGGCGCGTGCTCGTCATGCTCTCCGCCCACGTAATACGCGGCCTTCAGGTCCGGCAGCGTGTCGCGGATCTGCTCGAGCTTCTGGAAGCCCGCGTGATCGGTGATGAGCGCGGCGGCGCCGCTATCGGCGAGGCGATACTGGATTGCATCCACGCCGAACAGCGCGAACAAAGGCACCGCGATGCAACCGGCTTTGTAGATCGCCAAATGCGCGATGGCCGTTTCCGGCGATTGCGGCAGGAAGATCCCGACACGATCTCCACGTTTCAACCCTGCGCGCGTTAAGGCGTTGGCAAATTGATTGGACAGCGACTTGAGTTCATCGAAGGTAAAACGCGTTTGCTCGCCATTGCGCGTTTCGTAGATGAGCGCAATGCGGCCCGAGCCGTCAGCCCATTTGTCGCAGACATCCACGCCGATGTTGTATTGCGCGGGCACTTGCCACGCGAACGCGGCGTTCAGGGCATCGTATGAATCGGCTGCGGGAAGCATTGTTTCTTCCTTGATTTAAAGGTTATTCGTCGGCTTGTTGCAGGCCGGAAGGCGGCTGGTAGCGCGAAAAACCATTGAACTCGAGCGTACGCTCGGACGCGGCCAATGGCCACGAATGCCGGGCGTTGGGCACGCCGCCATCGACACGTATCACCGAACCGCTGATAAACGCCGACGCCTCGGATAACAAAAATACGGCCGCGGCAGCAAGTTCGGATTCCGTACCAAATCGTTGCAACGGCACCTTGTGTTTGAGCTCGCGCAGCAATGCGCGATAACGCTCGCCATAGCTGTCCATTCCCGCCGATGCAATCCATCCGGGCGCCACGGCGTTCACGCGCACGCCGGCATAGCCCCATTCGCACGCCGCGGTTTCAGTGAAGTTCCAGACGCCCGCGCGCGCCGCGCCGGAGTGGCCCATGCCGGGCATGCCGCCCCAGATATCGGCGAGCATGTTGACGATCGCGCCGCCGTGATCGCGCATGTACTGCGTGAAGCATTCGCGCGACATCAGGAAAGTGCCATGCAGGTTGTTGCGCACGACGGCGTCCCAACCGTTGAGCGAAATCTTGTCGAGTGGCGCGGGGAACTGGCCGCCCGCGCAATTGAAAAGGCCATCGAGTTGCTTGTAGTCGGCGAGCGCGGCCGCTACGACTTGCTTGACGCTGGTTTCGTCGCGGATATCGCACGCATGGCAGCCGATGCGGCCCGCGCTCTCCGGATAATCCGCGGCGAGTTCGTCACGAACGGCTTCAAGTTTTGCGAGCGTTCGCCCGATCAGCACGACCGACGCACCGAGCGATACCAGTTCGTGCGCCGTGCATCGACCGAGTCCGCTGCCGCCGCCGGTGACCATGACAACCTTGTTTTCGAAGAGACCGGGGCGAAAGACGGAGCGGTATCGATGTGTGGATTGCATGTCGGATTCGCCTGGTAGGAGCGTTTGAGTAAAACTCATATTTCTGCTGTACGTCAAGTTGGGAGATACCTGTAAAGCTGGTATCGACACGTCCTGAAAGTTGAGCGTAACTCAGAATTAAATGTGATTCGTCTTTTATCAATGCTCTTGCTGCCGCGGCTGGGTATCAAAAATTTGAATGCAAAGGCCTAGCGCGCGCCATCCCACTCGCTCCTTTCCTTTCTCCAGACAAGACCACGTTTTCGCCAGCGCGGGCCTTTGTCCATCGGTCATCTGAGAAGTTCACTTTATTCAATTGAAAACGATTGTTACTTATGTAATGATATCGATTCGCATTTACACAATCGCCTGCTTAGGTTGCATCTATCGCTCAAGCGAGATGCTGGCCGGCCGCCGCTTGTCTGCTCCAGATCCGTCATAAACCGTCGCGCGTTGGCGACGTTCCATTCACGGCTCGCGTCACGCGCGGCCATCAACCATTTAGTACCGGGGATGCACATAATGAGGAAGACACCGCTTGCTGCCGCGATCATGAGTTTCGCGGCCGTACCCGCAGCCGCGCCGCTTTTTGCCTACGCGCAAACCGCGCCGAGCGCTCAGGTCCAGGCGCCCGTTCAGGCGCAGCCAGAAGCCGTCACACCCGCAGAAAACGCGACATTGCCGCCCGTCAAGGTGACAGGCCAGGTGGATACATCGAATGATTTCCAGCCGGAAAAATCGAGCGTCGGCGCAAAGGTGCCGACCGCGTTGCGCGATATCCCGCAAGCAGCCGTGGTCGTCCCCAAGTCCGTGCTGCAATCGCAGGCCGCAACGTCTTTCTCCGATGCCCTTCGCAACGTGCCCGGCGTGACCATCGGCGCGGCGGAAGGCGGTCAGATTGGCAACAACATCAACTTGCGCGGGTTCTCGGCGCGCACGGATATTTACCTCGATGGCTTCCGCGATCGCGGCCAGTATTATCGCGATACGTTCGATCTTGAATCCATCGACGTGCTGTACGGCCCGTCGTCGCTGTATTTCGGCCGAGGCTCGACGGGCGGCGTGATCAACCAGGTGAGCAAGCAGGCGGGACTGAAAGCGCACGCATCGGTTTCCGCGATGATCGGCACCGACGACCGTTATCGCGGCACGTTCGACATCAACCAGCCGCTCTCCAGCACGTCGGCTATCCGCCTCAACGCATTCGGCCAGGATCTGGGCTCGACGCGCGACGTGATGAAAAGCAAGGATTACGGTTTTGCGCCGACGGCGACCTTTGGTATTGGCACGCCAACCGAAATCACCTTGTCCGCGCTGATCCAGCACAATCGCGATCAGCCCGATTACGGCATTCCGCCGGTGAACGGCGCGCCGGCGCCGGTCAGCAAAAGCCAGTTCTACGGTTTCGTAGGCGATCGCACGATGCAGGACGTGCAGACGGTTTCGGCGCGTATCAAACATCGTTTCAGCGATGACCTCACGCTGCGCAACCAGACGCAGTTCAGCCACTACAGCACCGAAGCACGCGCAACCAACGCGGCCGCCGTGCTGACCGGGCCGAATGGGAACTCGCCGGCGCTCGCAAACGGCAACTTCACGTCGCTGCCGCTTTCGTCGCTGTTCGTAAGGCTGCAGGGCAAGGACCGCAACATCAACGATCATTCGGTCTACAACACGACCGATATCGACTACAAGTTCAATACCGGTTTCCTCAAGCATGAAGTGATCGCGGGCGTCGACCTGAGTCACGAGACCTACAGCAACCAGTCGTTCACCGCGACCACGCCGGGATTGCCGTCGAACACCATCGCAATCGTGCCGCTGCTCAATCCGCAATACACCACGCGGCCGGCCAATACGCAGGAAGTCGCGACCAACCTGGCGGAATCGAGCGCGAACGGTATCGGCGTGTACGCCAACGATACGGTCTCGATCGGGCAATACTGGAAGGTCGTGGGCGGCGTGCGCTGGGACCGGTACGAGGCGTCGATCAAGAACACCATCAACGCGCCTTCGTACGGCACGCAAACCAACTTCTTCACGAGCGTGCGCGCCGGGATTATTTTCCAGCCGACCGACTGGCAGTCGTACTACGTGTCGTACGGCACGTCGTTCAACCCTTCGCTGGAAGCGCTGACGCTCACGAACAACCAGCAGAACATTCCGCCGGAATCGAACCGCTCGTATGAAATCGGCTCGAAATGGGATTTGCTGAACGGCGGTTTGTCGGTGACGCAGTCGCTTTTCAATATCGATAAAACCAATGCCCGCACGGCCCAGCCCGACGGCAGCTACACGCTCGACGGCGATGTCCGCGTGCGCGGTTATCAACTCGGCGTGGCCGGCCACATCACGAACAAGTGGCAAGTGTTCGGCGGCTACACGTATATGGACGGCGAAGTCGTGAAGGCGCTGGACAATACGAACGGCAAGACGCTCGCCAACACGCCGCGCAACATGATCACTATCTGGACCACCTACGACTTTACGCCGCAATGGACGATCGGCGGCGGACCGGTGTACACGTCGTCGCGATATGCAGCCAGCACCGACTTCGTGAAGGTGCCCGCCTACACCCGTTGGGACGCGATGGCTGCGTATCACCAGAAGCGTTACGACATCCAGTTGAACGTGCAGAACCTGACCAACAAGCATTACTACGATGCGTTGATTCCATCGGATGGCGGACGCGCGGTGCCGGGTTACGGCCGCACGTTCCTGGCAACGCTAAACTACCGGTTCTATTGATTCCACTGGTCAGGCGCGGCGGCGCTGCATATAAATCATGATTCTTTCGATACCCGACGTCCTCAGCCCCGGGGACGCCGCCGCGATGCGCCAGCGGCTCGATGCCTCCGATGCCTGGGTAGACGGCCGCGCAACCGCCGGCTATCAGGGCGCGCCGGTCAAGCGCAATCAGCAGATCGCGCAGGAAGCGCCGATTGCGTTCGAACTCGGCGACACGATCATTGCGTCGCTCGAGCGGCACCCGCTGTTTATCAGCGCTGTGTTGCCGAACAAGGTTTATCCGCCGCTTTTCAACCGGTATGAAGGCGGGATGCACTTCGGCAGTCATGTCGATGGCGCCATTCGTCTCGTGCCCGGACATGGAACGCGGGTGCGCACGGATGTATCGATCACGGTTTTTCTCACGCCGCCCGACGAGTACGACGGCGGCGAACTGGTTATCGAGGATACCTACGGCGTGCAGGAAGTGAAGTTGCCGGCGGGATACGCGATTGTTTATCCGGCGACGAGTCTGCATCAGGTCCGGCCGGTGACGCGCGGAATGCGGGTGGCGAGTTTCTTCTGGGCGCAAAGCCTGGTTCGCGACGACACGCGGCGCAGTTTGCTATTCGATATGGATACGGCGATTCAAAGGCTGAACGCCGAGAATGCCGACGATGCCGCCCGCCGCACGCTGGTCGGGTGTTATCACAATCTGCTGAGGATCTGGAGCGAGACTTGAGCGGGGTTGGAGCTTTTACCAGGAGAGTTCCGCGTCAATAAGATTTCCAAATTCGCCTACGAGAAGCGCGTCGTCGACAGTCTCTGCAATGCCCTTGCTTGCCTCGGCCCAGCCTTCTCGCGCAGGTTTGGTCTGCTCGCGGGAAACGGCTTCGTCGTTCTCAGGTTCCATCTTTCCTCCTTTCTCACCAGGAACGCGACGGTAATACACGCCGCCGCCGCTTATTGTCATTAATCGTTGTATCTATTGGAAACGCGCGCAAATCGCCCCGCCCGCGCCCTTCCCTGCTGTCCGCTCCTTACGACCGGTATACTCACGCGTCGCCCAAAGTCGCCTGAAAAGGCGTCTTCTGCATTTTTTCCACACGAAACACCGAACAAGCCCTTCGAGGCATCCGTCTTCATGCTCACGCCTCTTATTGCGCGTCTCGTTACCTTGTCCATCCGCCGGCCGGCGTGGATTATCGTTTTGTCGCTGCTGGCTGCGATTTTTAGCGGCTATTACGTGCTGCATCACTTCAAGATCAGCACCGACATCAGCCAGCTGATCGAGACGGAACCCGACTGGGCGGCGCGCAGCCACGCTATCGACGCCGCGTTCCCGCAGCGCGGTTCCACCGTGCTCGTGGTGGTCGAAGCACAAGCGCCTGAATTCGCCGATGCCGCCGCCAACGCACTCGCCGCCGCGTTAGCCACGGACACGAAGAAGTTCACGGCCGTCTCGCAACCGTCGGGCGGCGATTTCTTCGAGCACAACGGCCTGCTGTATCTTTCCGCCGATAAAGTCGCCGACGCCACCCAGCAACTCGTCAAGGCGCGCCCGCTGATCAACGCGCTGGCCCACGATCCCACGCTGACGGGCCTCGCCGGTACGCTCAACACCAGCCTGAATATTCCGCTGCAACTCGGCCAGGTGACGCTCGGCCAGATGTCGAAGCTGCTTGGACAAAGCGCCGACGTGCTCGATAAAGTCGTCGCCAATCAGCCCGCGGTGTTCTCGTGGCGCAATCTCGTCGATACTTCCGCCACCCAGCCGGCGCGCGCGTTCGTCACCGTGCAGCCCGTGGTCGACTACAACGCGCTGGAGCCCGGCGCGAGCGGTTCGAACGCGATCCGCGCGACGGCGGTCGATCTGAAGTTGGCGGAGAAATATGGCGCGGTGGTGCGGCTTACGGGCGAACAACCGTTATCCGATGAAGAATTTGCATCGCTGAAAGATGGCGCCGTGTTGAACGGCATCCTGACGTTTATCGTCGTGTTGGTGATTCTCTGGCTCGCGCTGCGCTCGGGGAAGATGATCGTCGCGGTGTTCATCACGTTGTTCGTCGGGCTCGCGATCACGGCGGCGCTCGGCCTTCTCATGGTTCACGCGCTCAACCTGATTTCGGTCGCGTTCATGGTGCTGTTCGTCGGGCTCGGCGTGGATTTCGGCATCCAGTTCGGCGTCCGATATCGCGAGGAACGCTTCAAGGACGACCGGCTCGATGTCGCGCTCGTCAGCACCGCGAGGCACGTCGGCGTGCCTTTGACGCTCGCCGCCGCGGCGACCGCCGCCAGCTTTTTCTCGTTTTTGCCGACCGCGTATCGCGGCGTGTCGGAACTCGGGCAGATCGCGGGCGTGGGCATGCTGGTCGCATATTTCACGAACATGACGCTGCTGCCCGCGCTGATCAAGGTGTTCGGGCCGCCGGGCGAAGCGGGTTCGCCGGGGTTTCCAAAGCTTGCGCCCGTCGATGAATACCTTGCGCGCAACCGCAAGCCGGTGCTGATCGGCACGCTGATCGTGGTGATTGGCGCGCTGCCGCTCTTGATGCATCTGCGTTTCGACTTCAATCCGCTGAACCTGAAAGACCCGAAAACGGAGTCGATGGCCACGCTGATCTCACTGAAGGACGCGCCCCAGGCAGCGGTGAACGACGTCAAAGTGCTGGCGCCGTCGCTCGAGGAAGCGGACAAAATAGCCGCCAAACTAGCCAAATTGCCGGAAGTCGAACGCGCGACGACGCTGTCGTCGTTGATTCCCGCCGATCAGCCTGAAAAGCTCGCGTTGATCTCTGCCGCCGCGGCGCAGCTTCTGCCGGCGTTGAATCAGCGTGTCGCCGAGCCGGCCAACGACGCCGTGCGGGTTGCATCGCTGAAACGCTTGTCGAACTCGCTGGAGCTCGCCGCCGACGAACACCCGGGCCCCGGCGAAACCGAAGCGCGACGCCTCGCCGCGACGCTGAAAAAGCTCGTTGCCGCCAATGTCGCCACGCGCGATCGTGCCGAACATGCCATGTCGGCGCCGCTTCGCATCGCGCTCGGCCAGATGCGCGCGTTGCTGCAGCCGTCGCCCATCACGCAGGATTCGCTGCCGAAGTCGATGACCGAAGGCTGGCTCGCCGCCGACGGCCATGCGCTCGTGGAGGCATCGCCGAAAGCGCTGGAAGGCAAGAATCGCGACGACGACCAGATGCTCGCCCGCTTCGCCAATGCCGTCCAGAAGGCCGAGCCGAATGCCATCGGCGGTCCTATTTCGGTACTCCATTCGGCCAACACGATCATCAAGGCTTTCGAGCAGGCGGCGGTGTTGTCGCTGATCGCGATCACGATCCTGCTCTGGATCACCTTGCGTCGTGTGGGCGATGTTTTAAGAACTTTGATACCTTTGCTGGTTTCCGCCGTGGTCACGCTGGAGTTGTGCGTCGTGTTCGACATGCCGCTGAACTTCGCGAACATCATTGCGTTGCCGCTGATGCTGGGTATTGGCGTGGCGTTCAAGATCTATTTCGTGATGGCATGGCGCTCCGGGCAGACCGGTTTGCTGCATTCCAGCCTCACGCACGCCGTGATGTTCAGCGCCGCGACCACGGCAACGGCGTTCGGCAGTTTGTGGTTCTCGCATCATCCGGGCACGTCGAGCATGGGCCGCCTGCTGGTTTTGGCGCTATTTACGACGTTGATCGGCGCAGTGGTATTTCAGCCGGTTCTAATGGGCAAACCCCGGGTGCAGCGCAAAGGTGCCGACACTCTTTAATTCGTTTGATCACCAGCAAGATCCAAGGAAACGACTCATGACGATGGCAATCACGCCACGCGCCGCCCGCAGCTTGCGCGCTTGGTCCAGTGGCGCCGCAATCGCCTCCGCTTTATTGCTGGCGGGCTGCGCGACCGGTCCCGACCGAAAACCGGGCGATCCGCTCGAGCCGATGAACCGCGAGATTTTCAAGTTCAACGACGCCGCCGATAAATACGTCGCCCGCCCCATCGCGCAGGGTTACGTGAAGGTCACGCCAAGCCCGCTGCGCACGGCGATCAGCAATTTCTTTTCGAATATCGGCGACATTGGCAACTTCGCGAACAACCTGCTGCAACTGCGGATCACGGACGCGACCGAGGATCTGATGCGCTTCGCGTTCAACTCCACCTTTGGTATTGGCGGTTTGATCGACTGGGCAACGCCGGCCGGTTTGCCGAAGCACAACCAGGACTTCGGTTTGACACTCGGGCATTACGGCGTGCCGTCAGGGCCGTATCTGGTTTTGCCGCTGCTCGGACCGAGTTCGGTGCGTGATTCCACGAGCTGGATTGCCGGTTATCCGCTCAATCCCGGCACGTATCTGGCGGCAGGTCCGAACGCCGCGCTGTTCGGCGTGCGTTTCATGAGTGCACGGGCCGATTTGCTGGGCGCGACCGACATTCTGTCGCAAGCGGCGCTGGATAAATACGCTTTCGTTCGCGATGCCTACACGCAGCGGCGCCAGTATTTGCTGACGGGCGCGGCGAACGCCACGTTGCCCGATTACGGCGATGAAAGCGGCGCGACCGCCGTGCCGCCGGAAGGCGCGAGCGCGACGACCGCGCCGGCGCAGCCGGGCGCCGGAGGCAGCAGCAAGTCGCAAGGTTTGCCTGACTATTCGGACCCGGGAGCGCCATCGGCCAAACCGGCCGCGCCCGCTACCGATACGCAGAAAAGCAGCGACGAAAGCGTGCCGCAATACGAAGATCCTGCATCGAAGTAATCGTGTTGCACCGAGCTCGCGATACAGCCATCAAGCTGTATCGCGAATTCGTTTTCTTCGCGGGCGACCAAGGCCGGCGATGACACTGCAGCCAGCCGCGGCATCCCGCGCTGCGCGGCTACATCACGGCAGCCCACGGATATCGCTCGAAGTGGCGTTTTTCGAATGCCTCGATATCGGCGAGTTGCGTGAACGTCAGATCGATCGTGTCCATGCCTTTGATCACCATGCGTTTGTGTCTCGCGCTTAACGGAAATGCGAAGACCTCGCCGATGGTCGCCGACGTCACGGTTTGCGCTTCGAGATCGATCTTTAGTTCGGATTCCGGATCGTTCAAGGATTCATGCAGCAACATATCCACCGCTTCACGGTCGAGTTGCACGAGAAGCAGGCGATTGTTCATCGCGTTCGAATAGAAGATTTCAGCGAAACTCGGCGCAATGACCGCATCGAATCCATATTGCTGAAGGCCCCAGACCGCGTGTTCGCGGCTCGATCCACAACCGAAATTCGATCCGCCAATCAGGATGCGCGCCGCTTTGTATTGCGGCTGATTCAGCACGCAGGCGTCGATCGGGTCGCTGTTTTCATCGAAGCGAAGATCGTAGAGAAGACCATGGCTCAAGCCGGCTTTATCGATGATCCGAAGGAATTGCTTCGGCATGATCTGATCGGTATCGAGATTTTCGATGGGCAACGGAATCGCGCGGCCTTCAATGGTGCTCAGCTTAGACATGGCGCTTCTCCAGCGTGCGGACATCGGTGATCTTTCCGGTCAGCGCCGCGGCGGCGGCCATTGCGGGGCTCATCAAATGGGTGAGGCCGCCGCGTCCCTGCCGGCCCTCGAAATTGCGATTCGTCGTCGATGCACACCGTTCGCCTGCTTGCAGGAAGTCGTCGTTCATCGCGAGGCACATCGAGCAACCCGGTTCGCGCTATTCGAAACCGGCGTTCTTCAGCGTGTCGGCAATGCCTTCTGCTTCGGCCTGACGACGCACCGTTCCCGAACCCGGCACGACCATCGCGCGAACGCCGTGCGCGACTTTTTGCCCGCGAACAATTTCCGCGACAATGCGCAAATCCTCGATCCGTCCATTCGTGCACGAACCGATAAACACGCGATCGATCGGCGTCCCGGCTATTGGCTTATTGGACTCGAGGCCGATGTATTCCAGCGCGCGGCGTAACGCGGCCGCAGCTTCGGGCGTGCATTGGGATGCGGCGTCGGGGACGAGCGCATCCACGCGCATCGCCTGGTCGGGGCTCGTGCCCCACGTGACGAACGGCGCAATGTCGCTTGCATTGAAGCGATGTTCGGCGTCGAAGGTCGCGTCGTCGTCGGACTTCAGCTGTGTCCAGTCGGCGAGCGCGGCTTGCCACGCGGTTTCATCGAGCGACTTTGCATGCGCGCGGACGTAGTCGAACGTGGTCTGATCCGGCGCGATCAGCGCGGCCCGCGCGCCCGCTTCCACCGTCATGTTGCACAAGGTCATGCGCGCTTCGGCGGAAAGCGCGCGAATGGTCGATCCGGCAAATTCCACCGCGAAACCGCGTGCGCCCTGCGCGCCGATCTGGCTGATGACCCAGATGATCACGTCCTTCGACGACGTGCCGTAAGGCAACGCACCATCGATTGTGATGCGCATGGTTTGCGCCACGCGATACACGAGCGTCTGCGTTGCGAGCACGTGCTCGACCTCCGACGTGCCGATACCAAAGCCCAGCGCGCCGAGCGCGCCATAGGTCGTGGTGTGGCTGTCGCCGCACAGCACGGCCATGCCCGGGCGGATCAGGCCGAGTTCCGGCGCGACGATGTGCTCGATTCCTTGCAGCGGATCGTTCGCGGCGAAGAGGCGAATGCCGGCTTTATTGCAATTGCGCGCGAGGTTATCGGCTTGCAGCAAGGACGCCGCGTCACGGATCACGCGCGGCGATTCGGCGTGGGTCGGAATGATGTGGCTCACGACCGCGAGTTGCTGTTTCGGGCGGCGCACGGGGCGGTTTTTATCGGCGAGACCGCTGAACGCTTGCGGGCTCGTGTACTCGTTCATCAGATGCAGATCGACGTAAAGCAGGACGTTCTGGTCATCGATATGCGAAACCGTGTGCGAATCGACGAGCTTTTTATAGAAGGTTGTGGGGATCGACATGGCGGGCTCTACGCTTTCAAAAACGGCAACGCGCATTCGATCAACAACTCGGGCGCTTCTTCAGGAATGTAATGGCCGCATGGCAGCGCGTGGCCGGTGACTTTGTCGGAGAAGGATTTCCATTCGGCGACCGGGTCGAAGCACTTTTCGATCACGCCATACGCGCCCCAAAGCGCCAAAAATTCGCACGCGATCTTCTGCCCTTTCGCAAGCGTCTCGCGATCGTGCTTGAGATCGATCGTCACGCTCGCCCGATAGTCCTCGCAGATGCCATGCGCGGTGCCGGGAAGCTGGAGGCAGCGTAGATATTCGGCGTATGCCTCTGGCGCGAACGGTTTCAACCCCGCGCTGCGGGCGCCGATGGTCTGCTTCAGGTAGAGATCGGCGTCGGCGTTGATCAGCGTTTCGGGGAACGGCGCGGGACGCACGAGGAAAAACCAGTGCCAGTAGGCGCGTGCAAAATCGAACGCGGTTTTTTCGTACATCGCGAGGGTCGGCGCGACGTCGAGCGTGAGGAGTTTCGTCACCGCGTCCGGATGATCCAGCGCCAAACGCACGGCAACGCGGCCGCCGCGATCGTGGCCCAGCACCGCGAAGGTCTCATGGCCGAGCGAACGCATCAGGTCGACCTGATCCTGCGCGAGCCGGCGCTTCGAGTAGTTGCTGTGATCGGGCAGACCTTCGGGTTTGTCGCTGTCGCCATAACCACGCAGATCCGTGATCACGAGCGTGAAATGCGCGGCGAGCGCAGGCGCGACCTTGTGCCAGATAACGTGCGTTTGCGGATGACCGTGCAGCAGCAATAAAGCCGGGCCGGCGCCGCCCGTGATTGCCTTGATTTTGACGCCATCGACGGTCGCCGATACGTCTTTGAATTGATCGAACATCGTTGTCTCCAGCAGTTTTATGAAGTTTAATTCATGCGTCTGCCGATACAATTTCTATTCAGGCAATCCAGACTTAACTTTTTGGAACGAATCCGATGGACGGTTTTTCCGATCTCAACCTGTTCACGCTGGTCGCGCGGCATCGGAATCTGGCTGCTGCGGCGCGCGATCTCGGTGTGACGCCGCCATCGATCAGCAAACGGCTTGCGCAGCTCGAAAGGCGCCTCGGCGTGCGGCTTTTAAACCGGACGACGCGGCGCGTCAGTCTCACGCCCGAAGGCGAGCTGTATCTGGCGAACGGCTCGCGCATCCTCGATGAACTCGCGGAACTCGAGCAGCTCGTCACGAAAAGCCGCGGAGAACCGACCGGGTTGCTGCGCGTCAATGCGTCGTTCGGGTTTGGACGCAGACGCGTGGCGCCGGCGGTATCGAAGTTCATCGCGCGGTATCCGGCCATCAAGATCCAGCTGCATTTATCGGACAAACCGGTGAATTTGCAGGAAGAAGGGTTTGATCTGGGCATCCGTTTCGGCGATGTCCCCGACGCACGGATCAACGCGCGATTGCTCCTGAAGAACCGGCGGGTCGTGTGTGCATCGCCGGAATATGTGAAGCAATTCGGCGCGCCCGCGATGCCGCATGATTTGACGCGGCATGCGTGTCTCGTACTTCGGGAAAACGAGTCGGCTTACGGTACGTGGCACTTCACGCGCGGGAAAAAGACGGAGACGGTCAAAGTCGATGGACCATTGAGCAGTAACGATGGCAGCGCGGTGCTCGAATGGGCACTCGACGGACGCGGCATTGCCGTGCGCTCGCAATGGGAAACCGAGGCTTTAGTGCAGGATGGAAAACTCGTTGTGCTGCTGAACGACTGGGCGCTTCCGAATGCGGATATCCACGCCATCTATCTGGAACGGCATCAGTTGTCGGCGAAGCTGAGGACGTTTGTGGAGTTTCTCGGAAAGGAATTGCAAGAACCTTCGGCTTGATAATCGCGATACCTTTAATCGAAAATAATTAAGGCGCTGTGACAGCGCCTTAATTATTCTGCTGAATATTAAAAGTAAATTGAATTACGCAGCGCGCTCAAAAGCCGGTTGCGAATGAGCGTTCCATTCATGCACTTTTGCCGGATCAGGCTGCGCGTCGCGCCGTGCGTCGATCTCGGTCATGCCATAAGCGAGCGCAAACTTCCGGGCATCCAGAGCGCACGCAAAGTGGCCCAGAATGCCGCTCGCACGCTGAAGACCATCGAACTCCCTGACAATCAGCATGGCGGCGTACGTGCCGTCGTCGTAAGCCGCCAGGGGAATCAGAACAACGTTCTTATAGGCGATTTCACCGTCGCGCATATCGAACTCCTCTCAGTAAGCGGTTCCGTCCGTCCAGAATGTTGGGCCGGACGAATACGTAAATTTGTGTTTAGGCATTATCAATAAACAAAATAACCGAGTCATCAGGATTTGCCCTATTTCGAAATTTTTTAATAGCTTCGATATGGTTCGCTGTTTTCACCGCGGTTTTAACGCAGTCAATACTTCATTCAAGGTCGGCTAGGTTAATCAATTTGCAACCGCTGTTATCGATAACGATCGAGACACCGATTTATTGCATGGCGACGAACATTTCCCTCGCGATGCCGACGGAAAGTCTTCTGCAGGGGCTTGTATCTTGTGCAGACCTTTTTTATCTTGGCGTATGCTTGCTTCGACATCGACGTTAACTGAACAACACGTAACTGTTGTAGCCACTTCATCCGACACACGACTTTTGGGGGACTTGTGAAAATCGAATCGACCGAATGGTTTCCGTTGAGTGACTTTGCTCCCGTTCGCGATGGCTGGTACGAGGTTCAACTCGCCAGCGGCGAAACCGCGTTCGCAAAGTTCGGCGCGGACGAGTGGACCGAAAAACCGCTGCTGGTTTTCACGCACTGGCGCGGGCTGGTTGCGGATCCGAGCGCCGCTGAAGAAACGGAAAATATCAGCGCTGAAGTCGTCGCCGCCGAGGGCGTGAGAGCGGTCTGGGACAAGTTTTTCCCAGGGTCGGGAGACGAACAACATAAGCCGCTGGGCGCCGGGTGACCGAATAATCGGCCGTCTTTGCATGTAGCGCGCAAGACCCGGACACGCCGCGTGTGACAATCCGCTTTCCCTATTCTCACAACCACATCGCGGCGGCTACACATGAACAAGAAAGTGACCTATCTGGTCAGCATCTTTATCGGCAGTCCGACGCAGCAGCACGCGCAGATCAAGGACATCGCCGTGCAGTTGTCGGGCGGCGATTACGAATTCCTGCATCTTCATCAGATGGGCGCATTTCTCGTGCTCAACACCGATCGTGACGCGCGGGAATTATCGAGCTCGTTTGCACGCGCCACTGCGGCCGACGACCGCGTATTCATCTGCGAGATAGGTCAGGACTGGCACACGCACGGCCTGAACAAGGCGATGTTCTGGCTGCAAAACCATCTGGCAACGAAGACGCAAGCGCCAGCCGCAAAGAAAGGAAATCCGTTTGGCGATTGATCACGGCCACCGGCCCCAGAACGCTTCCGAGCCGCTGCATTCCGTACGAATAAAATCGGTCAGCAGTTTGACCCGCGCGATATCCCGCGTATCGGCGTGCGACACCAGCCAATAGGAACGGCTGAGCGCGATTTCATCGGGCAATATGCGCACGAGCGCCGGCTCGTTGCGGGCGATAAAACACGGCAACACGCCAATCCCCGCGCCGCCGCTCACGGCAGCGGCCTGACTGATCACATTTGATATCCGCACCGACGGCATCAGCGCCGTTGATATCTGCGATAAATAATCGAGCTCCGTGCTCCACATCAGGTCATCGATATACCCAATCCATCGATGCCTGAAGATGTCCTGAAACGTGTTGATGGGCGCGTGCGATTCCAGATATTCGCTCGATGCAAAAACGCCGAGCGCGTAATCATTAAGCCGATGTGCATAAACCCGGCCACGCGTTGGCCGCGTCATGGTCACCGCAATGTCCGCTTCGCGCTTCGACAAGCTGAACATGCGCGGATTCGCGACCAGCTCGATCTCAAGATCGGGATGCGCGGCCGTGAGTTTGGCGAGCCTCGGCGCCAGAAAATAGGTGCCGAAACCCTCGGGCGTTCCCACGCGGACGGTGCCGGTCAAACCGCCTGAAGGGTCGTCGAGACGCGCGTTGATACGCATCGCAAGGCTTTCCATGGCTTCGGCGTCGGTCATCAGGCGTTCGCCTTCGGGCGTCAGTAGAAACCCGACCGAACTGCGCTCGAACAAGGTCACGCCAATGCTCGCCTCGAGCGATGCCACCCGTCTGCTCAACGTGGAATGATCGACGCCCATTTGCTGCGCCGCGATAGTCAGGCGTCCTGCACGCGCAATCGCAAGGAAGGCCTGGAGCGCGTCCCAGTCGAATTTGCGCATGGGGATTTTTGCACAGCGCGGTTGTGGAATTGCCCATTCTATTGCAAAAAGCATGCTGCTATCTTTGGTTTCAAGGACGCTTCAAACGCCTCTGGAACATCACAACAAAGGAGACAGCATGTCGCTAATCGCGAAACTAGAAGCACGCGCTCAGGCAGACCGCCCGGTTCGCGTCGGATTGATCGGCGCAGGGAAATTCGGTTCGATGTATCTTTCGCAAGCGCCGCGCACGCCGGGTATTCATCTGGTTGGCATTGCGGATATTTCGCCTGAACGGGCGCGCAACGCGATGCATCGCGTAGGTTGGGAGGAAGCGCGTTATTCCGCTGCTTCGTGGTCCGAAGCATTGCGCAGCGGCTCGACTTTCATTACCGATGACGCCGACGCCATGATCGCGAGCGATCACGTGGATATCGTGATCGATGCAACCGGCAGCCCCGCCGCCGGCATTCACCACGCGCTGCTGTGCTGCAAATACAAGAAACACATTGTGATGGTCAACGTCGAAGCCGACGTTCTCGCCGGGCCGCTTCTTGCACGACGCGCGGCCGAAGCCGGCATCATCTATTCGATGGCATCCGGCGATCAACCCGCGTTGATTGCGGAACTCGTGGATTGGGCGCGTACGATCGGTTTCGAAGTGATCTGCGCCGGCAAAGGCACGAAGTATCTGCCGGCGTATCACCAGTCGACGCCTGATACCGTGTGGGGCTACTACGGCTTCACCGAAGAACAGGTCGGGTCCGGCGACTTCAACGCGCAGATGTTCAACTCGTTTCTGGACGGCACGAAATCTGCGCTGGAGATGGCGGCGGTATCGAATGCATGCGACTTGCGCCCGCCTTCCGATGGCCTCGCGTTTCCCGCTTGCGGCGTGGACGATCTTCCGAATCTCTTGAAACCCGCGTCCGATGGCGGCATTCTCCCGCATCGCGGCAGCGTGGAAGTGGTGTCGTCACTGGAACGTGATGGACGCCCCGTCTTCCGCGACCTGCGATGGGGCGTGTATGCGGTCTTCGAAGCGCCATCGGATTATGTGCGCGACTGCTTTGCGCAATACGGCCTCAAGACCGACAGCAGCGGACGCTTCGCGGCCATGTACAAGCCGTATCACCTGATCGGACTGGAACTGGGGATATCGATAGCTAGCATTGCCGTGCGCGGCGAAGCAACGGGCGCGACGACGGGCTTTCACGGCGATGTCGCCGCCACCGCGAAGCGCGACTTGCGGGCCGGCGAACGGCTCGACGGCGAAGGCGGGCACACCGTCTACGGCAAGCTGATGCCCGCAACGGACTCGCTGATGCAAGGCGCGTTGCCCATCGGGCTCGCGCACAACATGGTGCTGCAGCGGCCCGTTGCCGCCGGTCAGCCGGTTCGCTGGACCGATGTCGCCTTCGACGCCACCAAGGAAGCCGTGAAAGTTCGCCTGGAAATGGAAGCGATGTTCAGGAAGGAACTCGGCGTGGAGGTTGCGGCAGCCAAGCTTGCATCGTAGGCATCCGTGATTCGCGCGGGCAAAGTCCCGCGCAAATCGCTCTCTATAACGCCCGCCAAAGGGCGACGGAGGAGACATGAGCCATATCAGCGACACCATCGTGGTCACGCCATCGGCGCGCACGGACGTCTACCGCAAGATCAGCTGGCGCATCATGCCGTTCATTGTGCTGTGCTATTTGTGCGGCTATCTCGATCGTGTGAACGTTGGCTTTGCGAAGCTGCAAATGCTCGGCGACCTGCACATGAGCGACGCCGTGTACGGCCTTGGCGCGGGCATTTTCTTTATCGGTTATTTCATCTTCGAAGTTCCCAGTAACCTGATTCTGCACAGGGTCGGCGCGCGGCTGTGGATTGCGCGGATCATGATCACGTGGGCGATCATTTCCGCCGCCACATTGCTGGTCAAGACGCCGATGCAGTTCTACACCGCGCGCTTTTTCCTGGGCGTGGCGGAAGCCGGATTTTCGCCCGGCATCATGCTCTACCTCACGTACTGGTTTCCCGCGCGAAAACGCGGCTTTGCGCTCGGCGTGTATTACATCGCGATCCCGCTGTCGGGCGTGGTTGGAGGTCCGTTGTCGGGCTGGGTTTTGACCCGCTTCGCGCATTCCACGGTCATGGCGGGATGGCAGTGGCTGTTTCTTATCGAAGCGTTGCCGGCGCTTGTATGCGGCATCGCCGTGCTTGCCTTGATGGTCGATAAACCCACTCAGGCGAAGTGGCTCACCGATACCGAAAAGAGCCTCGTCACCAGCGAGATCGATCGCGAAGATGCCGAGAAAACGACGCATCACAACCTGCGCGCAATCCTCTCCGACAAACATATCTGGAAGCTTTGCGCGGTGTATTTCTGCCAGATCATCGGGCTGTATGGAATCAGTTTCTGGCTGCCATCGATCATCAAGGATTCGGGGCTCACGGATGTATCGCTGATCGGATGGTTATCGGCGATTCCTTATCTCGTCGCAATCCCCGCGATCGTGTTGACCGGAATGAGTTCGGACCGTTTCCGTTCGCGGCGGATGCACTTTTCGGTGCTGGCCGTGATCGGCGCGCTGGGATTTGCGGCGAGCGGATATGTGGGGCATCACCCCGCGCTTGCGGTGATCTGGCTGAGCGTGGCGGCGGCCGGGATCTTGTCGGCGTTGTCGCTGTTCTGGAGCATTCCGTCGTCGTTTCTTGCGGGGACGTCGGTGGCGGTCGGGATTGCCGGGATCAACTGCGTGGGGAATCTGGCGGGGTTTGTATCGCCTTATGTGGTGGGCTGGCTCAATGTCACCACGCACGATAACCGGATGGGACTTTATTTCGTGGCCGTGTGTCTCGTGCTCGGCGCGTTGCTGGTCAGGACGATATCGGGGAAATTAGCGGATCGATAAGTTGTTGATCAGGGCCGGCTCGTTTGCGCCGGCCTTGATCGCTGCTTACCAGGGAACGACCCGCCCCAGGTAGTCGAGGTAATGCAAGCCCGAGCGCCCTTCGTAAGCATCCATGGTGTTCAGCAGATTCGGGATGCTTTCCTCAATAGTCAGACGCGCGCCCGATCCGCCCATGTCCGTCTTGACCCATCCCGGCGCCATCAACAGCAAGGTTTTTGCATCGTCTTTGTGACGCGCCGCAAAGCTGCGCATGAACATGTTGAGCGCTGCCTTGCTTCCTCGATAAACCTCGTAATTGCCATTCGTATTATTCGTCAGGCTGCCCTGCCCCGACGACATCACGCCGATCGTTCCGGCCGGTTGCACGAGGTCCTGAAACGCTTCGATGACCCTCATCGGACTCAATGTGTTCGTCACCATCACGCGCACGAATTCGTCGGTCGAGACATCGGCGATCGTTTCGCGATCATCGTTCTTGACGCCCGCGTTCACGAATAGAACGTCTAGCCGACGGTCTTTGAGACGGTCGTGCAACGCGGCGACCTGATCCGGAATCGTGATGTCGACGGTTTCAACTTCCAGCGCGCCTTCAGTGCTGTCCGAAAGTTGGCGTAGCTTTTCTATCGATCCATCCCTGCCGGTCGCGATCACCCGCCAGCCGCGCTTGAGATATTCCTCGACCATCGCAAATCCGAGACCGCGCGATGCGCCGATGATCAGGACGGTTTTCTGTGTAGATATGTTCTGCATGTTTAGCTCCCTTCGTTTCGATACAACCAATATATCGACGCGCGAGACATGGCGGAAGGCGCAGCGTTTGCATTTATAAGCTGCACGAAACGCCATGTTACGATCGGCGCATGTCCGAACCTGACTTCAATCTTCTTATTGCGCTCGACGTATTGCTCGCCGATGGCAGCGTGGCCGGCGCTGCGCGTCGGCTGGGATTGAGTGCATCGGCAATGAGCCGGACCTTGACGCGGCTTCGCGAGACGACCGGCGACCCGTTGCTGGTTCGCGCGGGGCGCCGGATGGTCTTGACGCCTCACGCGGATGCGCTGCGTCAACGTACACAAAACGCGGTTCACGAAGCACGCGAGGTACTTCGTCCATCGACGATGGAACCGGATTTTTCCACTTTGCAACGCACCTTCACCATTCGCGCCAACGATGGTTTTGTCGAGGCTTTCGGCGCTTCGCTGATCGCGGCGGTTACGGCGGCCGCGCCGCATGTGTGTTTGCGTTTTGCGCCCAAGCTCGAGAAGACGGCGACGTATCTGCGGGACGGATCTGCGGATCTGGAGATCGGCGTTTTAGGCGAGATGGGGCCGGAAGTCCGCGTGCAGGCGTTGTTCCGGGATCGCTTTGTGGGTGCTGTCAGGAAAGGGCATCCGCTAGAGATGAAGCGCGGGGTATCGGCGAAACGGTACACCGCGTTTAATCACGTTGTGGCTTCGCGCCACGGTCGCTCGAATGGACCCGTCGATGACGCGCTGGCCGCTTTAGGGCTGAAGCGGAAGGTTGTTGCGGTCGTTCCGAGTTTTCCCGCCGCGCTGGCGGTGGCGCGGGCATCTGATTTGATAGCGCTCGTGCCGGAGTCTATGGTTGTTGGTGAGGCCGCAGCCGCTAACATTCATGCGTTCGAGCTTCCCGTGAAAACCGAGCGGATCACGGTATCGCAGATGTGGCATCCGCGCCTGGAAGTCGATGCGGTTCATCGGTGGTTGCGGAAGGTGGTGCTGAGTGTGTGTCGTGGGAGAACGACGGATGAAGAGTTTTAGGCCGCACCGCAATGCTACGTTCCAAATACTTTCGCCATTCCCATCGCATGCCGCGCCTGCACCAACGCGCCCTTCGCCACCCTCGCATCGCCCGCAATCCTCAACAGCGCTCCGAGCTGCTTCGGCTCCCGTAAAAGCTCCCGTAGAATCGGCAGAACCGTCGTGGTTCCGTCATCGCGCAATCCCACCGTCGCCGCCTTCGGCAAACTCCTCCACGCCGGATCCACAATTGCCCTGCAAACCGCAAACGGCAGCCCTCTCGCCTTAGCAATCGCCCCGGCGATATGCGATTCCATATCGACCGCCAACGCGCCCGTCGATCTGTAAAGCGAACTCTTCTCTTGCTCCCCCGCGAGCGGCGCGGCCACTCCGGCCATTTTCCCGCGCACCGCTTTCGCCTCGACCGGCGTCCCCTTGAAAGCCGCAAACATCCGCGCAGACCATTCGGGGTCCGTATCGATAACCCCAAGCGGCCCCGTCACCGCACTCGCGATAATCACCGTCCCCGGCTCCAGGTTCGGCGCAAGTCCGCCGGCCGTCCCAAAGCTGATAATGCCGGAACATCCCCGCGCCAAGGCTTCGCTCAACGCACGCTCGAGCAAATCCGCCCGCGCCGCAAATACCGCCTCGACGCCTGGCCCGCGCGCGATGCGCGCTTCGAACGCCATCCCGGTTACCGCGATGACGGGCAAGCTCACATTCCCGCCGTCACGCGCGTGGTGCCATCGCGCAGCATGTTTCTGTAGCGAGCCAGCGCCCACAACGGGAAGAACTTTCTATAGCCGTGATATCGCAGATAAAACACGCGCGGGAAACCGGTCGCGGTGAATCGGGTTTCATCCCAAAGCCCATGTTCGCGCTGCGTCAAGGTCAAATACTGAATCCCCTTCGCCACCGCCGGATGTCCGATAAACCCCGCCGCCATCAACCCGAGCAACGCCCACGATGTTTGCGATGCCGTGCTCGGCGCCGCCTCGTACCCGCGATAATCCAGCTTGTAACTCTCGCCGCCTTCGCCCCAACCGCCGTCGGCGTTCTGAATGCTGACGAGCCATTGCGCGGCGCGCTGCATCCGCGAATCGGTCAGCGGCAACCCGGCCGCGTTGAGCGCGCATAGCGCCGTCCACGTCCCGTAGATATAGTTCAAGCCCCATCGCCCGTACCAGCTTCCGTCGCGTTCCTGATCGCGCAGGATGTAGTCCAGCGAGCGCTTGGCCGGCTCGCTCGTGGCGGGCAATTCGCCGAGCTGCGCGAGCATCGATAAACACCGTCCCGACACATCCACCGTAGGCGGATCGAGCAGCGCGCCGTGATCCGAAAACGGAATGTTGTTGAGGTAATACTGCGTGTTTTCAGGTTCGAACGCGCCCCAGCCGCCGTCGCTGCTTTGCATTCCGACGACCCATTCGCGGCCGCGCGAAATCGCCTCGCCATACAACGCCGTGCCGTTTTCGCGATCGGCGCGTTCCATCGCCATGGCGACAACGGCGGTGTCATCGACGTCCGGATAATGCGGGTTCGCGAACTGGAACGCCCAGCCGCCAGGCCGGATATTCGGCCGGCGCGATATCCAGTCGCCGCGTACATCGAGAATCTGCAGCGGCACGAGCCAGTCCAGTCCACGCGATACCGCCGCGCGCGCCTTGGGTGTATCGGCTTCGAGCAACGCGTGTGCAACCAGCGACGTGTCCCATACCGGCGACAAACACGGCTGGCAATACGCCTCGCCATCGGGCGCTTCATCAATGACCAGAAGCTTTTCGATCGACTTGCGCGCGATCGCCCGATTCGGATGATCTTCGGGATAACCGAGCACGTCGTACATCATCACCGAGTTGGCCATCGCGGGGAAAATCGAGCCGAGTCCGTCTTCGCCATTCAGGCGTTCATCGACGAAACGTACGGCTGCTTCAATCGCGCGCTGACGTGTGTGGCGCGGGAACAGCGGATCGACGGAACGCAGCAGCGCATCCACGCAGCGGAACAGCACGAACCAGCCTTGATGCTGGTGCGGCGCGCGTGCGGCCATGCCGGTGTTCACGGGGGCATCGAAGAAAAGTTCATCGATACGCACGCCCTTTGGATTACGCGCCTTCGGCCGCTTTGCGTTGAGCACGAGCAAGGGCACGATGACCGTGCGCGCCCAGTAAGACACCTTCGACAAATGGAACGGGAACCACTCGGGCAAGAGCGTGATTTCGACGGGCATCATCGGCACGGCGCGCCATGAAATCACGCCAAACAGCGCGAGCAAGATGCGCGTGAACACGTTCGATTTTTCCGCGCCGCCGGCCGCGATGATCGCGCGGCGCGCGCGCTGCATATGCTCGGCTTCGGGCAAGTCGCCGATCATCTTCAGCGCGAAATACGCCTTGACGGTGGCGCTGACGTCCATGGCGCCATCGGTGAACAAGGGCCAGCCGCCGTCCTCGCGCTGGATGCGGCGCAAATATCGGCCGATCTTCGCTTCGAGTTCAGGCTTGGGCGTCTCGCCGAGGTAATGCACGAGCAGCACATATTCGGCGGGAATGGTGGCGTCGGCTTCGAGTTCGTAGAGCCAATAGCCTTCGGCATGCTGATCGGCGAGCAGCGCGTCGGCCGCGCGGGATACCGACGCCTCCAACGCGGCCGCGCTGACTGGCGCGGTCGAGGCATTGGGTGGCTGGACAAAATCGTTCATCAGAGTTCCGTCGGGGGATTCATGAGGAGGTCCGCGGCCTTCTGGCCGGAGCGGATCGAACCTTCTATGGTTGCAGGCAGCCCGGTGGCCGTCCAGTCGCCCGCCAGCATGAGATTGGGCCAGCGGGTGCGGGTTGCCGGCCGGAGATTTTCCTGGCTCGGCAGCGCGGCGAACGTCGCGCGTTTTTCGGTGACGATCTGCCAGGTCGGCATGCGTTCAACCGGCAAACGCGCGGCTTTCGCCACCTCTTGCCATAACGTCTGGGCAAGGGTTTCGCGCGGGGTATCGGTGAACTTGTCTGCGTCGTAAATGGTCACGGACAGGCGGTCGTCGAAGGCGAAAAGCCAGTCGGCGGTGCCGTTGAGCAAACCGGTCATGGATTCGAACGCGAGCGGCGGATCGATGGCGAAATGCGCATTGATGATTGCGCGAAATTCGGTCGGCGCGATCAACCCCGGCACGAGCGCCTGCGCGGCTTGCGCGGGCACGGCGAGCACGACGCCATCGCCGGCGGCAATCTCCACGCGCGTTTCGTCAAATGCCAGCGATGTCACGCGCGTCTTCGAATCGCTGCCGGCGAAACCGATTGCGCCGAGCCGCGATCCAAGCCGGATTTCCGCGCCACCGTATTGCAAAAGCCGCAGCGCCGGTTCAATAAACGCATGGCCGAGACCATTGCGCGCGGTCATCGGACGGCATGCTTGTCCGCCTTGCAGCACCGTTTCTTTCAGTACGTTGCCGGCGAGCACGGCGCTGCCTTCGCGCGGATCGACGTTGAGCAAGGCAAGCAAAAACGGATCGAGCATGGCGTCCCATAACCGGCCATTCGCGCGCAAGGTCTGCTGGATCGTGCGGCCCGGATTGGCGAAAAAAAGCCGCGCGAGCGCCAGATAATCCGCCGGCATGGTGCCGGGAACGCGCGTGGCGGAATCGAAGATCCAGCCAGGGAAACGTCCCGGCGACATCTTCACGGTCCAGCGCGAACCGCTACGCAAATCCATGAACGGATAGTCGGGTTCTGTGGGACCGGTCAGTTCATCGGCGGCGCCGATGGCTTTGGCAAACCCAAGCGCGGCGTGATTGCCGGACAGGATCAGATGGTTGCCGTTGTCGATCGTGGCGTTGAGCTTGATGTCGAAGTACGAGCGGCACCGGCCGCCCGCGTGCGGCGCGGCTTCGTGCAGGACGACGCGCGCGCCGCGCCGTTGCAACTGGACCGCGGCGGCAAGCCCGGATAATCCAGCGCCAATGACATGAACTGTCCGCGGCATCAGAACACGTTGCGCGCCACGATCCACAGCAGCCGTGAACGTGGTGTGCGGACGTGATTGCGCGGCAGATCGAAGCCACGCTTCAGGTTTGCCTCGAGCACGCAGCGATACGCGCCCGACATGATGCGTGGCGCCTTGACCTGCGCGCGCGGCGCATTTGCCATGATGGCGTCGGATTGCGCGTAATGGCTGCGGGCACGCTCGGCGATGGTCAGGCAAACGCGCGGCAAACGCGCATCGCCGACAATCGATGCTATATCAGTGGTGGAAATGCCTTCGCGCGAGAGCAGCTCACGCGGCAGATAAACCCGGCCAATGGCCGCGTCTTCGTCGATATCGCGCAGGATGTTCGTAAGCTGCAACGCGCGGCCGAGATGATGCGCGAGACGCCGTCCGGCATCTTCCTGCATCCCGAATATCCTCACCGATAAACGCCCCACCGCGCTCGCCACGCGATCGCAATAAAGGTCGAGTGTGGCTTCGTCGGGCGCGACGATGTCTTCGGAATCCATGGCCATGCCGTCGATCACGGCGATAAAGTCATCGCGCGAAAGATGGAATGCGTGGATGTGCCGGGTGAGCGCGGCCAGCGACGGGCGCGGCTTGCCGGCGTAACAGTCGTCGATATCCGCGCGCCATTGTTCGAGCGCGGCAGCGCGTTCGTGGCGCGGCATGGTGCCGTCGTCGGCTATGTCGTCCACCGCGCGGCAAAACGCGTAGACCTGGTACATCGCATCGCGCTGCGCAGCCGGCAAGATGCGCATGGCGAGATAGAACGAACTGCCCGAGGACGCTTTGGCGGCGTCGGGCGCAGGTTCATCGGCGATAAGATTGGAAACGGCCAAGACGGACTCCGCTGTGGCGCCCCCAAGGGCAGTAGTGTTGGATCGGGCGCTGTGCGTGAACTGCTCAGCCGCGTTGCAATGGCGAAGCGCGCGTTCGTGCAAATCCGGCGCAAACCGGCTTCTTGCCGCATTCAAACGCTTTAAGAATCGCGCTCGAACGACGCCAGAAGCGGCGAAAAGTATATCAATGTTTGTGACCGATTGCCCCCGGGCGACATCGGCGCATTGGAAAAGCGCGTCAACCTTCGTACAAAACGGCTGCTGTCACGTGTTTCCTTGTGGCGCGTCGCGCGCGACGTTTTCCAAATGCCGACCGTCCGGCGCTTTTGCGTTTGTAGTTTGTTTTGAACTCATGAGTCAGTTCGATGAAATGCGCCATATCGCGCAACCGTTTCTCATACTGCATGCGATTTAAACCCACAGCGCGCATACCTATTTAACTAGGCCGCATTTCTAGCATAAACGTTGATCAATCAAATAGAATCGCGTCAAGCGCCGTCAATGGACCAAAGGCATGATTTATGCACGCGCCTTCTGTCGCGCGCGTATCCCGCGCGGCTTTATATCTGGACTTCACTAAAGACCACCCATGACGCCGCATCGTGAGGAATCGGGCGCTGATCACTGGCAAGACGAGCCGCCGTTCCCGGTGGTGCCCGAGCGCAACTTCGCCGCTCAGCGCGCGACATTGCGCGTCTTGCTGATCGCGGCGATCGTCCTGCCTTGCCTTTATGTGGCCGTCATGTCGTGGAGCGACCTGAAAGCGCGAGAAGCCGATGCCGCCGAAGTCGCCGAGCGCAACGCCCATGTCGCGGAAGAACATGCGCTGAAAGTCTTCGATATGAACCAGACGCTCAACGCCCGCGTGATCGATTTGATCGACGGCGTGGACGACGCCACGCTGCGTCGCGACGAAGCGTCCATCCATGAAAAACTGAAAACGATGGGCGGCGGTTATCCGCAAGTGGCGTCGGTGAGCATTATCGGCGTGGATGGACAGCTGATTGCCACCAGCCGCGTTTTCCCTGCGCCGGATATTTCCATAGCAACGCGCGAAGACTTCGTTGCCGTGCGCGATCACCCGGCAGTCGAGAACGTTTCGAGCGTAATGCAGGGCAAGGTCGTGGGCGAGACCGTTTTCAACACCGCCGTGCCGCGCAAGACGCCGGACGGCCGATTTGCCGGAATTGTGTCCATTGCGCTGCGACCGAGTTATTTTGCGGGTTTTTATCGCGAGCTACTCGGCGATAACACCAGCGTCTCACTTGGCCTGACACGCGAGGACGGCGCCGTGCTCGCGTGGTATCCATTGCGCCCGGCAAACCGCATGGAGCTCGCCGCGAGTTCGCCGCTGCGCGAAGCGTATTTATCGAATCGCCACGCGGGCGTCGTGCGCATGCGTTCCGGACTTGATAACCAGATGAAAGTCGTCGCCTTCCGGCGCGTTGGGAGTTATCCGGTGTTTGTATCGAGCGGATACCCGATCGCGACCATCTGGGACGGCTGGTACAAGCACGTCAGCGTGCTGATGCTTTCGCTGTTCGCGCCGTGCGTCGTCCTGTGGGGCGTGATCTTGCTGTCGCTGCGCCGTCTTGCCAACGAAGAAGACGCGTGGGAACGATGGCAAGCGGAAGCGTCCATGCGCCGTTCCATCGAATCGGCTTACCGGCAGGCGCGCAAGATGGAAGCGCTCGGCAATCTGGTCGGCAGCGTTGCGCATGATTTCAACAATCTGCTGATGATCCTTTCCACCAATGTGCAGATTGCGCGCAGACGCGGCGCGACCGGGCTCGACCGCGAATTGTCGGCCATGGAACGCGCGCTCAAGAGCGGCCAGTCGCTCACGCGCCAGTTGCTCGGCGTGGCGCGCAAGCAGCCGCTGCGCAACGAAACCATATCCATCGGCAAATGGCTGCCGGCGTGCCGTGAATTGCTGAAGGCATCGCTTGGGGCAAAAGTCGCGCTGAATCTCGAATCGGATACGGATGTCTGGCCAATTCGCGTCGATGCCGCCGAACTCGAACTCGCGCTCATCAACGTCGCCGTCAACGCCCGCGACGCCATGCCCAACGGCGGCACGTTCTCGGTCCGCGCGGACAACGTGCAGTTTCGCCATGAGGACGGCTTTCCGATCGTCGGCGAATTCGTGCAAATGACGCTCGAAGATACCGGCGAGGGCATGAGTCCCGAAATCCTCGGCCGCGCGTTCGAGCCGCTTTTCACCACCAAGGCGAAGGGCATGGGCACCGGTCTCGGGCTGCCGCAAGTGTTCGCGTTCTGCGAGCGCGCGGGAGGCGTGGCGACCATCGACAGCGCCGTGGGCGCAGGTACGTCGGTGCGGCTTTATTTGCCGCGAGCGAGTGCGGCCGCGGCGCAAACGCCCGATCTTCCCCACGACGCCGCCATGCCAGGCGATTCGACCGGCCTGCGCGTGCTACTGGTGGAAGACAACGAGGAAGTGGCGGCGGGCACGGAAGCGTTGTTATCGATGATGAATCATCAGGTCACGCACATCTTCAATGCCGACGGCGCGATTTCCCTGCTCGATACCGCGCGCCTCGATCCCGCGGCGAACGGCGCAATTCCATTCGATGTCGTTCTCTCCGATATCCATATGCCGGGCAAGCTGAACGGCATCGATCTGGCCGAAATCCTGCAAACGTGGACGCCGCGCGTGCCGGTGATCCTGGTCACCGGCTACGCGGAAGAACTCGACCGGGCGCGGCATGTGGATGCACGCGTGTTGTCAAAACCGTTCGATATCGGCTTGCTTGATTCCCTTTTGCAAGCTATCCGCGAAGGCCTGACGGCACGCGCCGAACACGGCGAAGCGCCGCACTGATTTCGGCGCTTACTTTTCTCGCAGGTCGTTGTAAAAACCTCCGCGCTTTTAATGTGCATGCCGGGATTGGCCATATCCCGCGTCGCCTTGCTGCGCGCGGCGCATGACCCGGCACGGGAGTTGCGAACCTCATCGGGACTTGCGGCGAATACGAATATCGCGTCGCAACTTACTCCAAGGCCACCCAGGGAGGCAGCCATGCGACACACAGTTATCGGTATCTTCGACACATACGACCAGGCCGAAGTCGCGCGCAGCGCGCTCGTGGCGTCGGGTTTCGCACGCGGCGACATCGAATTGCAGGCTGCGCCGGAACCGTCGTCGCCAGCAGATCCCGCGTTCGAACCAACGGCCGGCGCCGTGCAGCCGCCGGAAACGGGTGGCGTGCTGGCGAACATCGAACGTTTCTTTTCGATGCTGTTCGGTGGCCGCGATCAACCGCCCGAAGTCGCGCATTACTCGGAAGCGGTGCGACGCGGTGGAATTCTGGTGGCAGTGGACACGCCGTCGGAAGCACGCGCCGATGCAGCCCGCCAGACGCTCGCTGAACAGGGCGCAATCGATATCGATGAACGGGCCGCCAGCTGGGGCGCGTTGAATCATCCGGGTACGGGCTTCGGAACGGTTTCGGCCGCAGATGACCGCGATCATTCGCTTCTCGATAAACTCGGCCTGGGATCAGGAAGCGCCGTTCCAGGACGCGCGCCGGTGAATCCTGCGGCTGATCCGCTTGCCACGGCGCGCAACGAATCGCGTGCCCGCGCGTATCCGCGTGGCGACCTGAGCGAACCGGCCGCGGTGGACTCGCTCGATCCGATCAGTCCGGTTGCGCGCGATCCGTTCGCTGGCAGTAGCGATTCGACGTATCGCGCAACGGGTGGAGATCCCATGACCAGCGGCTCGGTGTGGCCGGCTAAAGAAGAGACCACGCAGGGATGGCGTCCCGTGAAGTCGCTCGATCCGCTCGATAACACCGAAACATCGGCGCATCGTGACGACTTGGGTACGCCTGTCGCGGGATCGTTGAGCCAGTCGGCTGGCGATCCACTACGCCCGGATTTGCCGTTATCCCGCAACTCCATGCCGGACGAATACATGGAATACGAGGACGACTTCCGCACCGACTACGAATCACGCTATGCCGCAACGGGCGCGCGCTACGAGGAATACGAAGGTGCTTACCACTACGGCGCGGGCTTGGGCGCCGACGAGCGTTATCGCGGTCGTAGCTGGGATGATTCGATGGAAACCGAGTTGCAGCGCGACTGGCAAAGCCGCAATCCGCAGGGCGAAGATACGTGGGAACGCTTCAAGCTCGCGGTGCGCCACGGATGGGATCGCGTGACCGGACATCACCACACGTAATTTCAATTGCCGCAAAATCGACGGCCCGCTCATGCGGGCCGTTTTGCTTTTAAACCGCCGAGATTCGCTTGACCCACGCCACGTATTTATCGACGAAAGTCTGCAGGAATTTGCGGGTATCTTCGTTCACGATCTTCCCGCTTGAATCGATACGGCTCTCATCGTGCTTGATAAACATCTCCGGCTGGCCCATCAGCGGCACATCGAGATACGCCAGCACGTTACGCAGATGCGCCTGGGCAAGCGCCGTCCCGATTGCGCCCACCGACGTCCCGATCAACGCGCCCGGCTTGTTCGCCCACGCGCTTTGCCCCCAGGGACGCGATCCCCAATCGAGCGCATTTTTCAGCACGCCCGGAATTGACCGGTTGTACTCCGGCGTGACGAAAAGCAAGCCATCCGCCTCCGATATCTTTTGCTTCATGGTTCGCGCCGCTTCCGGAAAATCGGCGTCGTAGTCCTGGCTATAAAGCGGCAGGCTGGCGATATCGAGAAACTCGAACGAGAAATCCTGCGGCGCCAGCGATATCAATGCGTGCGCGAGTTGCTTGTTGAACGAATCACGCCGGATGCTGCCAACGACAACCGCAATCTTGTAGGCCATGGATCTTCCTTCTGACTGAGTTGATAAGTGATGTGGAAACGACGACAACGCGCCTCGCGAACATCATAGGCGCGCAAATGGCGAAGCGGCTATTTTGGGATGAGCCGGAATCGGCGGGAGAGCCGCGCGAAGCAGCGAGATTTGAGAAGCGTAATTAGCGCGCACTTTGGCATCGCTTTGAGCAATCCAAGCGGAAGCCGCCTGACATGCCCCTTTCACGCCCTTTTTGAGATGATTTCCACAAAGTTGTCCACAGATTCTGTGGACAACTTTGTATGTGTTTAATAATTCGCACTAAACCGCCAACTTTTTGGCGGAACAACACTTGATCGATGCAAATCCCGCGATCAATGACCGAAAAACACATTGCATTGCGATGCCGCACCTTGGCACGACGTGGGTTGTGAACTCGACGAATCGGCTGCGCTAGCCGCGCCGGCGGCAGCAAACAGGACAACAGCAGCAAGAATGGAAAGAACGCGCTTCATGGTGATACCTCGATTAACTAAATGATGATTCAGGTGTCGGGCTGGATCGGTGAATCGAGGATAAGGAGGAAGAGACGCTGGAAAAACATCGAAGACAAGAAATGGCTTTTACGAAACCCGCAAGGATGGACGCTCCAACACCGCCAGATCGCCATACAAAGTCACATTCATGCGATAACCACAACAATATGTTTTCTCAATCAACATTGGTCGTCGATAGTTAAGCGAATAAACTGATTCATATCGATGGCGCAAGACGCGCCGTCTTACGAATCAGAGGTTCATATGAAACGCACGCTTATGAATAGTTTGCTTGTGGTTGCGCTGGCATCGTCGGCTAGCGCTTTTGCTCAATCTTCCAATGTCGCGCCGAGAACGCGCGCCGAGGTCAAGGCTGAACTCATTGCGGCAAGAAACAGCGGTGAACTCGATGCCATTCATACAGAAAGTTATCCGCAACTGCTACCGTATCAAACGGCGGCGGCGCGCAATGCATCGCATACACCTTCAGTGGTCGAAGCGAATAGCGCGCGTATCAGCACGCAATAAGCTATTCGCTTTCAACAACGTCTTCTCTCACCTCGCTCCGATGAGGCTTGCCCGGTAGTCATGTACCGGGCTTTTTTATGTGCATCGTCAAGTGATGGCGGCAAGACATAAGGTCACCGTCACAAGCGATATCAGCGTGGAAAACAGGATTGTGCTCGACGTCACAGCCGCTTCCCGCCGATAAAACTCCGCCAGCATGAACGGCCCTGTTCCGGTCGGCAACGCGCTGAGGATAACCGCGGTCTTCGCCCACAAGACGGGCAGCTCGAACACATGAAACGCCAGCCACCACGTTAGCAACGGCTGCGCAATCAGCTTGGCAAAGACCAGCAAGGATGTCGTGCCGATAGCGCCGCCCTTCGACTTCTCGCCAAGGAACAATCCAAGTGCAACCAGCGCGCATGGACTCGCCGCCGCGCCTAGCAACTTGAGAAAGGTATCGGCGCCGCCCGAGATGGCGAGGCCCGCGCCGCTGCACAACCATCCGGCAAATGGCGCGAACAGCAATGGGTTGGTTACGAGCGACTTGATCACCTTGAAGATCGTCGCGCCGAAGTTCTTCTCAGTCTGCAAGCCGAGTTCAATCAACACGATCGCCACCGCGAACAACACGCATACGGTCAGGATCAACGCGATTACAGCGGGTGCGAGGCTCGCGTGACCAAACGCAAGCGCGCACAAAGGCAAGCCGATAAACCCCGCATTCGGATACGCGGCGTTGAGCGCATCGAGGCTGGCATCGGCGAGATGATTTGATTGCTTCAGGCTTAGCAGCAAGGTCAGCAGAAAGATCACGCCGGCTGCGATTCCGAACGCGGCAATAAACGCAGGTTGATCGAGCGAGTGCCAGGGCGTGGTTGCCATGATGTCGAAGAGCAGCGCGGGCAACGCGAGATATACAACAAAGCGATTGAGTTCCGACGACGCATTCGGCCCCAGCCGATTCATCTTGCGGCATGCATAACCGGCGAAGATCAGACCGAACACAGGAAGGATGATGGTGAGAAGCGGCGTGAATAGAGACGAGACCAACGACGGCATGAGCAGAGCGCAACGGATTGACAGGGCGCCAAGCATAGCCGCAGATGCACGTCGGCGCTGCGCGTCAAAATCCAAAGGTGAGCGATTTCGGGAGTCTCGCGGAGGTGAGCTTCGAGCATGTGCAAAAGCTCACGCTAACGCCGATTGCAAGTATCGCTAACTAGATTTGTGGGCGGCGCGGAGTTCATCGAAAGGGTTAGGTATCGGCTGAAAAGCCTTTATGCATAAAGGTTAGCGAGATTGTGCGTGTGTTATCCATGAGCCATTAATCTTGGCTGCGACGGTAAACAGTGCGATGAGTCAAACCCTCCACATGAGCCAGCATCTGGTGCGAGGTATCTATAGGTGAGGCAATACGGGACCTCGTTATGCGGTCATGAGAAAACACATGAAGAGTCTCGCGTAACCTTTCGATCTACATTGACGCCGCTCGACTAAAGCGTTCGCGATCAATGGCTTGCGGGCTATTGTTAAAACAGTTGATACACATCAATACCTTTGCTAACAGCCTTCCGCGCTACCCTTCACACATGAATTCCAATGGTTAAGGTGAGCTTATGCGGGACCTGACGCGGACGATCAAACAACGGAACAAAGCTTGCTAACAGTCTCACGCCACTGATTGAACACAACAAGGACATACATGACTTTCAAACGATCCGTCACCATCGGCGCCGCGGCTTTGCTGGTGATCGGCGGACTGGGCGTGCTGGCGGCTTGCGCTTCGGCGGGGAATAACAAGAGCGGTAACGACGACGTACCCGAGCCCGCGAAAGCCGTCGATCTCGACCGATATCTCGGGCAATGGTACGAATTTGCGCGTTATGAAAACCGCTTCGAGCGCGGCTGCGAAGCGGTCACCGCGAACTATGCAAAGCGCGAAGATGGTTTGATATCGGTGATCAATTCATGCCGAAAGGGAAGCGTGAACGGCGCGCCGAAATCGGTCGAAGGCAAGGCGAAGATTGTCGCGGATTCGAATAATGCGAAGCTGAAGGTTTCGTTCTTCGGACCGTTTTATGTGGGCGACTATTGGGTCCTCGATCACGCCGATGATTACACGTGGTCCATCGTCGGTGAACCGAGCGGACGATATCTTTGGATACTTACGCGTGAAGCAAAGCCATCAGCGCAACTGCGGACGGCGTTGATCGATCGTGCGCGCAAACTGGGTTACGACGTCACGCTTTTGCGCGAAACCTTGCACTGAACGTCAGTCATCGATGGCGTCATAAAGATGGCGCTCGAATACCGTGGCCATTGGAAAGGGCACGAGGCCGCGCCGCTGGATCAGCAATATGCCGATCATGTCTTCCACGGGATCGGCAAACCAGTTTGTGCCCAGCGCGCCCGGCCAGCCGAACGATCCCTTGGACCGATAAGTCAGCGCGCGTTGTTGCGAGGGATCATCGACTATCGCCAGGCCAAGCCCGAAACCCTGCCCTGCCCAGACGATCTGCCCGAACGCGGGAATGCGCCGCTGCTCGCGCGATAAAAAATTCGTACGCATTAAATCGACAGAACGATGCGACAACAATCGCGGCCCGTTTGCGCGCTCGGCGGCATCGCCTTGAAGACGGCCGCGTCCGAGCAGCATGCGCGCGAACCGCAGATAGTCATCGGCCGTCGATACCAATCCGCCACCGCCGCTTTGGAAACGCTCGGCTTTGGCAAAGCGGCTCGATGCAGGATGGTCTTCCACGACCTGCTTTTGTGTCGATGGATCAATGGCGTACGAAACCGAAAGCCGGTCGAGCTTTTCTGACGGCACGACAAAACTCGTGTCCGTCATGCCCAACGGATCGAATATGCGTGTGCGGAAAAACGTTTCGAGTGGCATGCCGCTGACACGTTCGATCAGTGAACCGAGGACATCGGTTGAAATGCCGTAATGCCAGCGCGTGCCGGGCTGGAACATCAGCGGCAAACTGGCGACGCGTTCGAGCCACACGCTGGAATGGACCGTTGCATCTATGCCGTTGAATACTTCGCTGTAGGCATCGGCAAGCTCGCCAAATGCGGTGAAATGGTACGCAAATCCGGCGCGATGCGTCAGCAGGTCGAGCACCGTGATCGGCGCTCGCGCGGGTTCGGTGCGCTCAAGCGATGCGTTCGGGTCGACAAGAACCTGCGGTTTTGCAAGTTCAGGCAACCACCGCAAGACTGGATCGTCCAGCCCGATGATTCCATCTTCCACGAGCATGAGCGCCGCGACGCTGGTCACGGGTTTTGTCATGGACGCAATGCGAAACAGCGTGTCGCGCGTCATGGGTTCACGCGTCTCACGGTCGCGATAGCCGAGTGCGTCGGCCATGACGATCTCGCCGTGCCGCCATACCATCGATACACAACCCGCGACATCGTCTTTATCGACGAAATCCTGCATGGCAATTCGTGTGCGTTCGAGGCGCGCGGCGCTAAATCCTGCGGCGGACATCCGGGATCCTTGTTGATTGCTGTTTAGGCGCTTTATTTAACACGAACGGAATGCGGCCGCCAAGGAAGACTTACTGAGAAGCAATATCGATTGGGCTTATTCGGGAATCAATGCCGGGATAATCAATTCGACGCTTCAAGTTGCGTAAGCCGTTCATGAATCCGCTGCATGCGGCTTTGTTGCGCGGGAACGAGATCGCCTGAAGCAATCGAATCAACGCGATTACGCCAGTAAGACAACGGGATACGGTCTTCAGGGGAAATTCTGCCGATAACGCGCTCAAGATGAAGAATATCTGTCTCTATCTGCCGATGATTCATTCACGACTCCGATCAATGCGTTGTTTTTACTTTTTTGAAACGAAAGTGCTCTGTCGAGTGGAACGAATAACCGGTCCACAACAGATAATAGAAGCTAAGGTAAGCAGCTTGGCCGTGGCGCCGTTTTATCCCGAACGACGCTGGCCGTGAAGCAATCCATGAGCATAACCCATATTAATGAGCGATGTGTATCGCGGGCGAATCGGCGAGATTACTAGCGAAATGATTCGCGTGTTTGGATCGGAAAAATATTCGTGAATACTTAGCATTCGATTCGGCGAATGCAAGCTAAGCGGAAATAATGGCAGTGTTGCTATTATGTTTTTTTAACTTGGAGAAACACGCGGATGGCATCGGGCGAGCCAGTAAAAGAAAGCAAACCGCGATTGAATCGTTTGCGCGGTTTGATTTAGAAGTGGTTTTCGGCTAATACTCCAAGTAATCTATTGTTTAATCCGCGGCGCCTTCACGCGGATATATTTAAAACCCTGGACGTCTTCACTTCGCGCGACACGCGATCAACAATCCGTTCTGGCCGTTTTCAGTGCTTTGATCGAGCACGTCATAGCTGCCCGCGCACATCGCGCGCGCGTTTTCCTGGCAGTTGCTCCAGCCGCCGCTCGCCGGGCAGTTGATCATGGAGGTCGGGCGGCCATCGGATGAAAACAGCGGCGGCGCGCTGCTGCATGCGGACAATGCCGAAACGGCCGCCAGAAGCGACACGAGCGCCAGAGAACGCGCTGCAAATACGCTCGAAATCTTCATCCGATACCCCTTTTTTATCGCTGTTTTTTTGATACCGCAAGTATGCCACGCGGCGTTTTCGGCTTGCCTTCAAGGCTTGCCTTCAGGGCTTGCGCTCGAAGGTCAGGAATGGCGAGCCGTATCGACTTCAGCTTCGGGCCACAGACGCGGAAAGAGGTAGCGGAACAGTTTGAGCGGCAATGCAAGCTCGATAGGTCCTTTCGGCGTCTTCGAACTGACGATGCCAAGCTTGAAGAGATCAGCCAGCACGCGATCGGCGGTTCGGCTTGTAAGCCCTGTCATTCCCTTGAAACGGGCTCTGTCGAGAGATCCCACAGTTCCCAGGTAAGCCAGCGCTTGCGCAGCCTCGACGCGCAGAAAACGGGTTTCGGCCTTGGTCGCCTCGGCTGCCAGCATTTGGGCGAGTCTTGCTTCGAAAGCCTGCATTTGCAGCATGCCGTCCATAAAACGGATCTGATCGAGATAAAGGCTCATGCAGAAATCTATAAATTCCACCAGACCGCTTTCGCTCAAGACGCCTCTGCCGTCAAGGTCGCCTTTCCGGCGTTGGTCCGCCGTAATCAGATACTTGTAGTAATTCGCCTGTTCGCGCGCAAACCCGCGCATGGGAGACCAAAGCCCTTGCGTCAGTCCAAGCGCGGATAGGCCCAAATGCGTATGCAATCGCGCCGTGCGTCCGTTGCCGTCCAAAAATGGGTGAATCCATGCCAGCCTGTGATGCGCGGCCGTCAACGCAATAACGGCCGTTTCTCCAGCCCGGGAATAACGATATCCGCGCGTCCACTCTTCCATGAATCGAGGAACGGTGGCCGGGTCTGGCGGGATATGCGCGCCGACCTTGACACCTCTTTCCCGCCAGTCACCCGGCGAGATCTTTTCCTCTTGGCCGTCTTCGCCGATCTGAAGCAGATCTTGCGGCGATAACTGGTCGTGCAAATGTCGATGAATCGCCTGAACGACCGATCCGTCGAAAAAGGTGGTGGAATCGAATGTGGGAAAGGTTTCCTCGCCCCAGCGCTCGGTGCCAATATGCGCAACCGCGATGCGCTGCTTTTGCGCCTCCCCCGGTTTCGCCGAAAAATCTTCATTCAGCGCACGCTCGATCAGCAGCGGTTCGGTATGTTGCCCTTCTATCTTGTTCGTATAGTAGGAGTTCATCGGGCGCAGCGCTTCACGCAACAGATCGCGCAAATGAGGCATGCCGTGCGCCGCGAGATCCTTCGCCTGCCCAATAACGTCGGCTGCGAGCGGACGCAACGTATCCATCTTCACGGCCGATGGCAGCATGGGATGCATTTGATGAACCGCATAGTACGGATACTTGGATTCGATAAGTGTCATGAATGCTGGTCTGGCGAATCTGGTGGCGGATCTGGTGGCGGATCTTTCGGTCGATAAATATCCAAAAAAACCATTATATTCCAAATAGATATCCGACCCATGGCGAATCTCGTGGCGAATCTTCCGACTCGAAATTCCACCCTCAGACCGCAATCCCCAACGCCACGATCTTCTTGTACATCGTCGCCCGGCCAATACCGATCCGCTGCGCCGCCTCCGCCACCCGGCCACCGCTCGCATGCAGGGCATCGGAGAGAAACTGCTTTTCAAACGATGCCATCGCGTCCGCATAAGGCACGATCTCGTCTTCCGGCGATGCCCTCGGCGGCTCCGGCTCCGGCGCCACAGTTTCCGCGCCCATAAACGAGCCGAGCGCGCGGGCATCGATATGCTCGCTGTCCGACAACATCACCGCCCGCTCCAGCGCATTGCGCAATTCGCGGACGTTTCCGGGCCACGAATACGCGCACAAAAGACGCAGCGCATCGTCGTGAAGGACGAACTGGCCGGCGTGACGCGGGCGGGCATCGGCGGAAAGCTCCTCGAGCATGGCGTACACGAGCGCCTCGATATCCCCCACGCGCTGACGCAACGGCGGCGCATGAATCGCCAACACGTTCAGCCGATAAAACAGATCCGCGCGAAACCGGCCACTCGCCACGAGCGCTGGCAAATCCGCCGACGTCGCCGCGATAATCCGCACATCCGCACGCACGATGCGATTCGACCCGAGCGGCTCGAACTCCTTCTCCTGCAAGACGCGCAGCAATTTGCCCTGCAATGCGAGCGGCATATCGCCGATTTCATCGAGGAACAATGTACCGCCATCGGCAAGCTCGAATTTGCCAACGCGCCCTTTCCGGTCCGCGCCCGTGTACGCCCCCGCCGCCGCGCCGAAAAACTCGACTTCGAGCAAGGTATCGGGAATCGCCGCCACGTTCACCGATACCAGCGGTCGCGCCGAGCGCGCCGACGCGCCATGAATGGCGTGCGCGAGCAATTCCTTGCCCGTACCCGTTTCGCCCGACAGCAGCACGGGCGAATCGACTTGCGCCGCGCGCCGGGCCTGACGTTTGACATCGAGGCTCGCCGTGCTCGTGCCGACAAAACTCGCGAACGTATATTTCGCGCGCCGCGCCTGCGCAAGCGATTGCCGCGTCGCGATCAACTCCTGCTGCACGCGCGAATAGTGCGAAAACAGCGGCGTAAGCGCTTTCATTTCATCGAAGAGCGCAAAGCCGATCGCGCCGACCGTTTCGCCGAAATCGTCCTTGAGCGGCAAGCGAGTGACGACCAGCGGTTCACGATCCGTTTCGAGCAAATCGAGCAAGATCGGCTTGCCGGTCGTCACGACTTCGCGCATGAGGCTATTTGGAATCACCGCTTCGCAATCGCGGCCGATGGCATCTTCCGGGTCCGCAAATCCAAAACGCGCCGCATAGCGCTTGTTGATCCAGACTACGCGCGCATCTTTATCGACGATAAACGTGCCTTCGCTAAAATTCTCGAAGGTCTTGAAAAGCGAATCCATCGCGCGGCGTAAAACGTCGCTGTAGTCGACGGGGACATGCGTCCAGTCGTTAAGCATTCGTGTCTCGTGGGAATTTCTCGATATCGAGACAGGGTATCTCGAAACGTGGAAACTCAGCAAGGCATTACCTTACCGACCGTTCGGCCGAGTTCGCGCACGGATTTCGAAATCCTTTCCGCAGCTTTTCGTCTCGATTCATGGATTTTTCTCATCTATGCGCCGTCATATACGTCAGTTATTCCTGTAACACCTTGATCTACGGCGATTGGCACGGATGCTGCATTAAAGGCGCGCCCTACCCGAACCGCCCACGGCGTGCCGGGATATACAACAAGTAACGGAGACTCAATGTCGTTCATCATCGTCCTCGCCGCGCTGGCGTTTCTCATGCTGGCCGCCTATCGCGGATACAGCGTGATCCTGGTGGCGCCGCTCGCCGCCCTGGCCGCCGTCCTGCTCACCGAACCCGCGGCCGTCGCGCCAGTGTTTTCGGGCATCTTCATGGAGAAGATGGTCGGTTTCGTAAAGCTGTATTTCCCTGTGTTCCTGCTCGGCGCCGTGTTCGGAAAGGTCGTCGAACTGTCCGGATTTTCGGAATCGATCGTGGCCGCGGCCATTCGATATATCGGCAAGACGCGCGTGAATGCGGTGATCGTCGCGGTGTGTGCGCTGCTCACCTATGGCGGCGTGTCGCTGTTCGTGGTCGTGTTCGCGGTATATCCGTTCGCGGCCGAAATGTATCGGCAAAGCAATATCCCGAAACGTTTGATGCCCGGCGCAATCGCGCTCGGCGCCTTCTCGTTCACGATGGATTCCTTGCCCGGCACGCCGCAGATCCAGAACATCATTCCCACGACGTTTTTCAAGACCACGGGCTGGGCCGCGCCAATTCTCGGGACGATCGGCTCGCTGTTCATCATCGTGGTCGGGCTGACTTTTCTGGAGTGGCGCCGACGTTCGGTGATGGCGACCGGCGAAGGGTATGGCACGTCGCTCGTGAACGAGCCGGATCGCGTGGAAAACGCGCAGTTGCCCAACCCGCTGCTCGCAGTTGCGCCGCTTGTGCTCGTCGGCGTCGCGAACTTCGCGCTGACCAAGCTGATCCCCGTCTGGTACGGCGCGAGTTATTCGGTCGCGCCCGACGTCTTGCCGGGCGTTCATGCAGCGGTTGTTACGCCGATCAAATCAGTGGTCGCGATCTGGGCCGTCGAAGGTGCGCTGCTGCTTGGAATCTTGCTGGTCATGCTGACGGCGTTCGGGCGCGTGCGTGAACGCTTTGCCGTGGGAACGAAAGCGGCTGTCGGCGGTGCGCTGCTCGCCGCGATGAACACCGCGTCCGAATATGGTTTCGGTGGCGTGATCGCGGCGTTGCCGGGTTTTATCGTGGTGAGCGATGCGTTGAAAAGCATCCCGAATCCGCTCGTGAACGCAGCCGTTTCCGTGAGTTCGCTCGCCGGGATTACGGGATCGGCGTCGGGCGGAATGAGCATCGCGCTCGCCGCGATGTCGGATACGTTCATCAAGGGCGCGGAAGCGGCGCATATTCCGCTCGACGTGCTGCATCGGGTGGTCGCCATGGCGAGCGGCGGCATGGACACGTTGCCGCATAACGGCGCGGTGATCACGTTGCTCGCCGTGACGGGATTGACGCATCGCGAGTCGTATCGCGATATTTTCGCCGTGACGATCATCAAGACGCTGGCGGTGTTTTTCGTGATCGCCGTGTACTACACGACCGGGCTGGTTTAATCCCCGGCACGACATCTGGCAAACTTGGCAATGGCTATCTGGCTGTTGCCATCGACCTTCCCTTTCCAAGGACTCGCCTCATGACTTCATCCGCAGCAACGCCGCTCGCCGGCAAGACCGCGCTCGTCACCGGATCGACGAGCGGTATCGGACTCGGGATCGCCAACGCGCTCGCGCAAGCCGGCGCGAATATCGTGCTGAACGGTTTCGGCGATGCCACCGTGATCCAGAACGCCAAGTCGCAGATCGAAAAACATGGCGTAAAGGCCGTGCATCATGGCGCGGATATGTCGAAGGCGACCGAGATCGAAGCGATGATCGCCTTCGCCATCGAGCAATTCGGCGCCGTGGATGTGCTCGTGAATAACGCGGGCATCCAGCATGTGGCGACCATCGATACCTTCCCGGTCGAGAAGTGGGACGCAATCATCGCGATCAACCTGACGTCGGCGTTTCACACCATGCGCGTTGCGTTGCCGAAAATGCGCGATAACGGTTGGGGCCGCGTGATCAATATCGCTTCGGCGCACGGTCTGGTTGGATCGGCGGGGAAATCGGCGTATGTGGCCGCAAAACACGGCATTGTCGGTTTGACTAAAGTCGCCGCGCTCGAAAACGCGCGCACGGGCGTGACGGTGAATGCGATCTGCCCGGGTTTCGTGCTGACGCCGCTGGTGCAAAAGCAGATCGACGATATCGCCGCGAAGGAAAACATTTCATCGGACGCGGCGCGCTCGAAATTGCTCGGCGAGAAACAGCCGTCGGAGCAATTCGTGACGCCGGAACAGATCGGCAAGCTTGCGGTTTTCCTGTGCTCGGAAGCCGCCGATGAAATGCGTGGTTCGGCGCTTCAGATCGACGGCGGCTGGACTTCTCAGTGAGCGTGCCGGCTCTCACATCAGTTGGTAATATCGGGGTTCCCAGAATGGAGACTCCGATGACTGCTGAACACAATCGAACAGAAGAAGCGCAGGCGATGGAGCGCATCGTGAACGCCACGCGGCAGGTGCAGGCGGCGTTCACGGCTTTACAAGGGCAATTTCCGCCGAACGGCGACGGGCGTCCTTCCCAGATCGCGTTGCAGACTTTCGATGCCGCATTGCAGGAACTCGAAGAGGCGCAAGGCGCTTTCGACACCATGCTGAACGATCTTTTCGACGGAAATCGTTAAGCCGTATTCAGGCGCCTCGAAGCACGGGAACCGGCGCAGGCGCCTTCGCTGAATCGGCGGCGGGCGCGGGTTCTTCGGGGTTGAGGCCTTCCCACGAAACGCCATCGGTGGATTGACGCCGCGCCGCGGTCACGCACGCCTCGACCAGTTCCTTGAACGATGTCGCAGCCGATGTCTTCCTGATCACCGCCTCGCCTTCCAGCGCGCTGTCCGGCACGACCAGGCCCACGATCAAATCAGCCGCCCCCGCCCGTTGATGCAAACGGCGCAACAAATTGCGCAAATAGGGCGGCGATTCGGCGGCATCGAACGAAATCACGCAGATCAGCGACACGCCGGTCAGATCGACTTCGTCAAAGCGCGTGCGCGAAAAGCGCTCATACGGCGCGAGATCGGCGCCCAGTCCATGTTTGCGAAATAGCTGCACGGCGATCGCCGCGGCCAGATCGTCCAGCACGCCGCGCCCGGCAATGCACAACACCGACGACGTATGTCCTTCCTTGGCGGCATCGAAATGAGGCGGCGGCGTTTCGTGCAGAATGCCCGCCTCGCGATCCGACATTTCCAGGCTCGCCGGCGGTTCATCTTCGGGCCGTGCGGCCATCACCACCACGTCCTCGACTTCCTCCAGCCCTTCGATTATGTCCATCGCCGATTCGTTGATACGTTTCAGCTGATCCGCCGTCACCACGCCGCGCAGCACGTCCTGATGCGCGATCCGCAAGCCTTCGAGCGCGACTTCGTCGTAATACGCGCTGAGCGAGCGCTCCTTGAGAAGCGATTCGGCTTGAACGAGCGCCTCGTCGGGATCGTTGGCGAGCAAACGCTGATAAAAATTCTCGGCTGGAGTCAAGGCTGGACGATCGCCGAAAAGCACATCGAGGAACTCAAGCCGATCCACGTGACGCCCGAGAATCACGAGGCACAAGGTCAGTGGCGTCGATAAAACCAGTCCAATCGGCCCCCAGATCCAGCTCCAGAAAATCGCCGCGACGATCACGGCAAATGGCGATAAACCCGTGCTGTGCCCGTAAAGCATCGGTTCGACGATCTGGCCGGCGACGACATCCGTCACGCCAAAAAGGACGATGGTCCAGATCATCATCGACCAGCCGGGGCCGACGGCGGCGGCAAACACAACCGCCAGCAACGCCGCGATCCACGTACCCACGTACGGCACGAAGCGCAGCAATCCGGTCAGCACGCCGAACAGCAGAGCGCCCGGCACGCCGATGATCGCGAGCCCGATCGAAATAACGATGCCCACGCCCATGTTGATGCCGAGCTGCGCCAGGAAATAGCGCGACAAGCGGCGCGCGGCTTCATCCATGGCGGTCGTTGCACGGTGCAGGTCGCGCGATCCAAACAGGCGGATCAGCCGGTCGCGCAGATCTTCTCGCTGCAACAGGATAAATATCGCGACGACCAGAACGATGCCCGTGGTTTCAAGCGGGCTGATGATCGGCGACAAGAACCGCTGGGCAAGTTCCACCGGCGATGGTGACGGCTCGTGCACTTCCACGGGCATGGGTGCATCGATAGGAGACGCCGTCTGGTTTTCCTGGTTCTTGCGGATTTCCTCTTGCCGATTCGGCGAAATCCGTTTCAGCGCGGTCGCGGCCTTGCCCAAAAAGGCATCGGCACGGCCGACGGTCTTTTCCTGAACGGCATCGATTTTCCGTTCGACAGCAACCTGATATCGCGGCAGATCGCTCGCGAGTTGCGCCACTTGCGCGCCGATCAACCCGCCAACCGCGGTCAGCACCGACAACGCAACCAGCACCGCCAGAATCACCGACGGCACTTGCCCGAGTTTCAGGCGCCGCAATAAATCGACGAAAGGCGCGACCAGGAAGCTGAGCAAAACGGCAAGAATAATCGGGATCAAAACCGCGCGCCCGAAGTACAGCGCGCAGATCACCACTACGCCGGTCACGATCGAAACCAGCGCCCGCATTCCCGGCGCCTCGGGCGGCAAAACCTTCGACGCGGGCCGGCGCGGGACGGGATTTGGTGTCATGACATCGTTCTCGTATGGGGCATTAGCGGGTTCATGATGCGGTCGCACCGGCGATCCATCAAGGATTGCCGGTGCGGCGATGCGTCGGTTTGTTGGGTTGTAAGCCGAGTTGTAAGCCGCGAGCCTGTGTCCAGCGGTCTCGGGAAACGCATGCGCCCGTTACATAAGAGCAAAGGCCATGCCATTCAGACGGTTATTCTGAAGTGAGGGAATACGGGAGCCGATCGGGTCGAACTAGCCCGCCATCGTGACCATGCGGCGAATCCGGCTTGCCATCGATTCGAGCGTGAACGGCTTGGTGATCATCTCCATGCCGGTATCGAGAAAACCATTGGCGCGCGTCGCCGATTCTGCATAACCCGTCATGAACAGCACGCGCAGCGCGGGACGCGTCGCGCGGGCGGCATCGGCGAGTTGACGGCCATTCAGTCCCGGAAGACCGACATCGCTGACCAGCAAGTCGATACGCGCGGGCGAATTGAGTATTGCCAGCCCCGACGGGCCGTCGATGGCTTCGAGCACTTCGTAATCGAGATCACGCAAGATCTCGCACACGAGTTCGCGCACCGACGCATCGTCCTCGACGACCAGGATCACGTGCCGCCCGGCCGCGCGATGCGCTTCGGTGAGTTCCGTCGTCACCTCGGTTTTGCCCGCACCGCCGGTGAAGCGCGGCAGATACAGCCGGATGGTCGTGCCGGCATCGAGCGCGCTTTCAATGGTCGCGATTCCGCCCGATTGCTTGGCAAACCCGTACGCCATCGATAAACCCAGCCCCGTGCCTTGGCCCAGCGGCTTTGTCGTATAGAACGGATCGAAGGCGCGCGCCTTGACGTCGTCGGGCATGCCGGCGCCCGTGTCCGAAGCCGATACCACCACGTACTGGCCCGGCGCCACATCAGGATGAGACGCGGCGAACTCGGGCCCAAGCTCCACGTTGTCCGTTTCAAGCGTCAGGCGGCCGCCTTCGGGCATGGCGTCGCGCGCGTTGATCGCGAAATTCAGCAGGGCGTTTTCGAGCTGATTGGCATCGCAACGCGTGAGCCACAGCTTCGAGTTGGGAATCACGCGCGTGTCGATCGCCTCGCCCATCGTGCGCTTCAAAAGGTCGTCGATGGAATGCAGCAACTCGTCGGCGTTCACCGGCTTCGGGTCGAGCGGCTGACGCCGCGAAAACGCCAGCAGCCGGTGCGTGAGCGACGCCGCGCGATTCGCGGCGCCGGTCGCCATCGTGATAAAGCGGTCGATATCGTCCGTCCGGCCGAGCTGGGTGTATCGGCGGATCAGTTCGAGCGGGCCGGTAATGCCTTGCAGAAGGTTGTTGAAATCATGCGCAATACCGCCCGTCAATTGCCCGAGCGCTTCCATTTTCTGCGCCTGACGCAAGGCTTCTTCGGTTTGCTGCAGCGCGCGCTCGGTTTCCTTTTCGCTGGTGACATCGCGGCCGTTGCCATAAAGCGTATTGCCTTCGGGCGCGGCGACCCACGATACCCATCGATACGATCCATCCTTGTGGCGATTGCGGTTTTCGTAACGCACGAGCCCTGCATGCGCGACCGATTGCAACGCGGTTTCGGTGGCTTCCACGTCGTCGGGATGAACGATTTCCGCGAACGACTTGCCGATCAGTTCGTCCTCGCGAAAACCCAGGATTTCGGTCCACGCGGGATTGACCGCGCGCAACACGCCCGAACTGGTCGCCACGATAAAAAGATCGCGCGAGTTGCGCCAGATGCTGTTGCGCTCGCGGGTGCGGGCATCGACTTCGGCGGCTAGTGAATCATTCAGGCGGCGCAATTGCGTTTCGCTCACGCGCAAGCGGTCTTCGAAGCGTTTGTGGTCCGTGATGTCGTAAGTCACGCCGAGAAAACGCAGCCCGCCGCTGCCGTCGGCGATCGCTTCGCCACGACGCGCCATCCAGCGTTCTTCGCCGTTGTCCGCGCGGCGGATTCGATATTCGAGATAATCCAGCGCGCCCGTGTGCATGTCCTGATGCGCTGCTAGAACACGGCCGCGGTCATCGGGATGCACGAGGTTCAGCAGAACGTCGAGATGGGTTTCGTGACGCGGCGTCAAGCCCCATTGCCGGCAAAGTTCCTCCGATACCGCCATGCGCCCGCTCTCCGGAAACAGCTCGAATGTGCCGATTCCACCCGCTTGCTGCGCAATGCGCAGCCGCTCTTCGCTTTCCCGCAGCGCGCGGTCGCCGGCGTGCCGCTCGATCGCAAGCGCCGTCACGCTCGCCACCTGGGCAATGTCGTCCAGTTCTTCGGGCGACGGCTTTTTGGGCATCGAATAATAATTGGCGAACGTGCCGAGCACGCGGCCATCGGCGGCGCAAATGGGCATGGACCAGCACGCGCGCAATTCGAATTTCCGGGCGATATCGCGAAAAGCAGCCCAGACCGGATCCGTGTCGATGTCCTCGACAATCACCGGTTCGCCGCGAAACGCCGCCGCTCCGCACGATCCCATCAACGGACCGGTTTCGAGGCCATCGACAATGCGGTTGTATTCCTCGGGCAAACTCGGCGCCGCGCCGTGGATGAGGCGTTTGCCGGTGGCATCGACTAACAGCACGGAGGCGCGCATGGGCTGCTCCGAGCGGTTTTCCACCCGATGAATCACGTGTTCGAGCACTTCGGCGAGCGGCATGCCAGACACGACGCGGCCCAAAACGGCGCGCTCGAATTCAAGCTGGCTCAACGTCGAGAACAAGTGGGGTTTTTGCATGGTTCAAAGCAAAAAGCCGATAGGCCGCGCATGGCGACACGTAGGCGTTACTGCACGATGCCACGAAATGTTCCAAATCTTAGCACTTGAGCCCCGCGCGCCACGGATCAGCTTCGCCGATGAACAATTCGTGTACATCCGCGCTGCGTCGGCTATTGGCCTGATCGGGATTATGTTTTTGGCATTCGGGCATGCATCGTGCGAGATTTCGTGCATTCAACATCTCGCATTTTTACCATTGGATTGATATGGCAGTTGATTCGCCCTGCATCAGCATTTGCAAGTTCGACAGCAAAACCGGCCTTTGCATTGGCTGCTTGCGCACGAAGGATGAGTGCAAAAAGTGGAAGAAGCTGAAGAACAAGGCTCGAACGAAAATTATCGATGAACGGCCCAAGCGCGAAGACAAACTCAAGAAAGCGCGCAAATAAGGCCGCTATTTTCTCAAGCTGATTTGCCCACAACAACGCGTGCCGGCTTAACGCGAATCCAATAAATCACGGACACGAAAACCCAACGAAAGGGAGTTCAGTCATGGTTAATCACGTTAAGTTGAACCGCGTTCTGGCAGTATCGGCGGCGTTGCTTGTTACATCGTTTGCAGCGCAGACAGCGACGGCGCAAACCCCGGGCATGAGCCACGGTCTCAGTCCAAACGACGACATGAGCGCGCCGGCGAACAACCCGCGCCTGATGCCGAACGCGCCGCTGGGCAGCGAATATCCCAGCCATGGCAACGCGCAGGCCGGCGAAATGAACCTGAATCCGACCGATCCACGTGCGCAATTGGTCAACGGCTTGCCGAACAATACGCAAAGCGGCGGTTACGGCTCGCCGCTCGCGGGAAGCAAGGCGAATGTGCCGCAGAGCAATTAACGGCCTGAGATCAGGAATGCTCGAGCACGTTGACGAGCTTGCCGAACGGGTCGCGCACGTAGAAACGCCGGACGCCCCAGGGTTCATCGGCGGGACCGTATTCGATCGGGAAACCCGCCGCTGTCATGCGTTCGTGGGCGGCGTCGAGATCATCGACTTCTATCGATAAATCCGGAACCGCCGTGCCCGATCCGCCTTCGGACGCCACGCTGAGTTGAACGCTCATCGTGGCGTTTGTTCCGTAAGTCTGGATCCAGCCGTGATCCATCAGCAGATCGAGCCCGAGCGCGTCCTGATAGAACGGCTTCGCGCGCGCGACGTCCTGCGTCGAGATGTTCGCAACGATTCTCCTGACCTGCATGCGTCTCCTCCTTTTAATCCATCAATTGTCCGGCGTCTTGTACGGCAACGGCGACGAACCCGGCGTTGTCGTGGTGTTGTCGATAACCTGATCCACGTCCGCCGTCTTTCCGAGCTCAGAGAGGAACTTGGCGGTATCGAATTCCTTCGATACGCATCCCTGCACGTAAATGAATCGCCGTTGCAGCGTCAGCCACAACGTCGAATTTTCAAGCCAGTGCAAAGCCGCGTTGATCGTGTTGAGACGCCGCTGCACGGCTTCGGCAATTTCGCGGTCGTAGAGATACGCATTCGACAAACGGCATCGCCCCTCGATCCAACAACTATTGCCGCGTTCGATGCGGTAATGCGCGTCGTCGAGCCATTCCTGGTCAGTTTGCAGCGGACCTAAGGGCGTCGGGCAATGCGCGATGGCCGTCGAGATCTGGAAGAACGGATCGTTGCCATGGTTCGTGCGCGGACCCGCGGCGGTCGCGGTCTTGGCGGCGAATGCCAGCAAGATGCAGCACGTGACGGAGCGAATGAACGGATTCATCGAGTGCGGAAATTCAAATAAGCGGTTCGCGCGGTCCGGGCCATTCGTCGCGCGGAGTAGCCGATACCACCGACATGCACGCGCCCGGCGTCACGCGAACCGGCACGGTCGCTGGATTAAAGTCATCGAGGCAACGGACGTTCAAGCCGAAATAATCAGGCGCAGCGCGCTTGCGATGAAACGTATAGATACCGCAGCGCGAGCAGAAATAATGCTTCGCCCGCTGCGTGTTCCATTGATAAAGCGTGAGGAACGATTCACCTTCCGTAATTGATAACTGGCTTTCATGCACCTTCGTCATCAGCGCGTTTTTCTTCGCGCACAAGGAGCAATCGCAGGTGGTCAATTCCTGGATCTCGGCATCGACCAGGAATTTCACTGCGCCGCAATGACAGCTTCCTGCATGGCTCGGCATGTGAAATTGCTCCATCTTGTCGATCGCCGCTCGGCAGCGACCGGTTCGAGCACGCCTCGGATTAGACGCATAGAATCGAACCACGTTTTCGATTCCGGATACCAACCTCAAGGTGCTTTCATGACGCGTAAAAGTGCGATCGTAATTGGCGTAGGCGCGGAACTCGGTCTGGGCGCCGCGCTCTGCAAGCTGATTGCGCGGCAAAATTATCACGTGTTCGTTGCAGGCCGTTCGTCCGAAAAACTCGACATCGTCGTACGCGCGATTACGGCAAACGGACATCACGCAGAATCAATCGTAACCGATGCAACGTCGGAATCGGACGTCCTCAGTCTCTTCAATAAAGCCATGACCCCGCGCGATGGCATCAAACCGCCGTCGCTTGTCGTCTACAACGTCGGCAACAACAGGCGCGTTGATTTTCGCGAGTTGTCGCTGGACGAATTTGAAAGCTTCATGCGCACGGGACCGGTTGGAGCATTTCTCGTGGGGCGGGAAGCGGCGCGCAGGCTTGCGCCGCTCGGACGCGGCACTGTGATCTTTACGGGTGCATCGGCGAGCCTTCGCGGCAAACCCGGATATGCGCATTTCTCGGCATCGAAGGCAGGTGTGCGCATGATCGCCCAAAGTATGGCGCGTGAATTCGGACCGCTTGGACTGCACGTTGCGCATGTAGTCGTGGACGGCGGTATCGATGGCGAAAAGCTCCGGACTTCACGTCCGCAAGCCGTTGCCGAGCGCGGCGAAAACGGCTTGCTCAACGTGGACGCAATCGCCGAAACGTTTTGGGCCATTCACACGCAGCATCCGTCGGCATGGACGCAGGAGATCGATTTGCGGCCGTTCAAGGAATCGTTCTAGGCTGCAGGGCTGACCGCATTGCGTGATCGTGAAATCGCGGTCAGCTCCCGAATAAGCTCACCTGTGCAACCTGCCCTGCGAGCTTATTTCAGCAGCAAGCGCGTTCGAATAAAGCCGGGCTCTTTCGCGAGCGCCTGGATCAGTTCCTTCGATGGCGCGCGGTCCAGGTCGGTGACCACATAGCCCGTTTCGCCCTGCGTTTGCAGATGTTGCGCAACAATATTGGCGCCCTCCGCGGCAAGCCTGGTGTTGAGCGTAGCCAGCGCGCCGGGCGCGTTGCCGTGAACGTTGAGCAGGCGCGCGGGGGCGTCGAGCGGTCCTGGATTCACATGCGGGAAGTTGACCGCGCCGACCGTATCGCCCGTGGTCAGGAACGAGATCAGCTTGGTCGCGACTTCCGTGCCGATATTCTCCTGCGCCTCCTCCGTGCTGCCGCCAACGTGCGGCGTGAGGATTACGTTCGGCAAACCTTGAAGCACGCTTATGAATTCATCGGCATTTGTTTTGGGCTCTTCCGGAAATACATCGATCGCCGCTCCGCCCAAGCGCTTTGCTTTCAACGCTTCTGCAAGTGCCTCGATATCTACGACCGACCCGCGCGATGCATTGATCAGGATTGCACCGGGCTTGAAGCACGCGAGCGTTTCTGCATCGATCATGTAATTGGTTTGAGCGGTCGCCGGCACATGAAGCGTGACGACATCGGCCTGCGATACCGCGTCTGAAAGCGATTGCGATGCACGCGCCGATCCCAGTGACAAACGCGCTTGGACATCGTAGTAAACCACGCGCATTCCCATTGCTTCGGCAAGCACGCCGACCTGCGAACCGATGTTCCCGTAACCCACGATCGCAATCGTCTTGCCGCGAGTTTCGAACGATCCATTCGCGCCCTTCGCCCACTTGCCGGCATGCGCCTGAACGCTTTTCTCCGGCACGCGACGCAGCAGCAAAATCGCTTCGGCGATGACCAGTTCCGCCACCGAACGCGTATTCGAAAACGGCGCGTTGAACACCGGAATGCCCGCGCGCGCGGCGGCGTTCAGATCGACCTGCGACGTGCCGATGCAAAAGCAGCCAATCGCAAGCAGATGACGCGCGGCTTCGATTTCATCGCGCTTCAGATGCGTCGCGGATCGAATGCCGACAAGGTTGTGAGCCTGGAGCGCGCTCAACAATTCGTTGCCTGCAAGAGCGCCCGCGCGTCGCTCAACCTCGAGCTTTGCCTCGCTGAAACGTGCGACCGCGGTGTCGTGGATATTTTCGAGTAAAAGAACAGAAGTCATGGAGCGCTTTCTGATTGGTGACCTGGGCGTTTTAAGCCCGGCAAGTGGCAAGAGTAAGTCCAGAGCGTAGTTGAGCGGCGCCGGATGAATGGACACCGTTCAATTGGCATTCATTCGATGTTACCGCTTGCAGCGCCTGCCAATTCGCCACCCTACTTGCGGCATGGCTTTTGTATGCACGCCGTTTGTTTTTGATTTAGTCGATGGATTGTTTTCTTCCGCAAACAATCCCTTCATTTTAGGGGGCCAATTCTGGCCGCGTCGCGCAGTACGTTACCGGCGAATTGGCTCAACGCGCGTTATGCTATGGGCGCAACTTTTCTACCGAACCGCCCGAGTCCATCCCGATGAATCCCATTGCCAGACGCGCATCGCGTACTTACGCAATGCCCGAGCGCAGCGACCGCCTCGACTTCTACATCCGCGACCAGACCTTGCGCACGGCCATTACGGAACCGCACAAGCACGACTATTTCCAGATCCAGATCAATCTGGGCGGCGATACGCAGCAGCATATCGGCAATGCAATCCGTCCGTTTCCAACTGGAGCCATCGCGTTTATTGCGCCTCATCTCGCGCATATGATTCCGCATCCGGTGCAATCGCGGTTTATCGTGATCAACTTCGCGCTGGATTTCCTGGGCCTGGATCTCGATGCCTACGATGGCCGTATCGACCTGAGCAACGTTCCCATCGCCCGATTCCCGGAGCTGGCGCCGTTTCGCTTTCAAGGCGATCTGGACTTCAAGCTTGCGCCAACGGACCTTGCCGAAGTGGAACGCGTTGCGCGGATCATGATGGACATCGACAGCGCGCGCGGATTTGGCGCCGTCAGCCGATTGCGTGGATACCTTCTGCAGTTGATAGGGCTTGTTTGCGCACACTACGCAGACCCGCTGCTGCAACTCGCAGCGCTCAACGAGCGAGCCGTGAACCGCCGCGATTCCGTGAGCAAAGTGATGCGCCATGTGCTCAAGCATCTGGACGACGACGCGCTGTCCCTGCAATCGACCGCGGAGGCCGCCGCGCTGACGCCGGGTTACGTTGCCCGTCTGATAAAGAAAGAGACGGGACGTAGCTTCGTGCAATGGGTCACGGACCAGCGAATCAGCCGCGCGAAGGCGCTGCTCGCCGACGATACCCGTCGCGTCAAGGACATCGCTTACCTGGTCGGTTTTCGTGACGAAGCCTACTTTACGCGACGCTTTCGCCAGGCAGAAGGAACATCGCCGACAGAATTCCGATCGACGCAGTTCAAGCGTCCGACCAGCCACGTCTCGCCCGTTTAGGACCGTTTAGTCCAAGGCGCGGGCCGGTTTTGTCCTGCTATCGGTTCTGCTCGAAGTTTATCGTTTCGGAGCGATGCAGCGAATCTGCACCTTTATCCTCAACTCTTCGAGTACCGATATGGCCGAATACATCTTTCCTCCCTCGCCCGTCGTGGCAGTTCGTATCGCTGGATCTACCGCTTCGTTTCCAGTGCGCCGCGTGTTTTGCGTCGGGCGCAACTACGCCGATCACGCGCGTGAAATGGGCGCGAATCCGGATCGCGAACCGCCCTTCTTCTTCACTAAACCCGCCGATGCGGTCGTGCCCGCAGCGGGAACGCTCGCTTATCCGATGCTGACCGAAGACCTGCATCACGAGATCGAAATGGTGATTGCCATTGGCAAAGAGGGAAGCCGGATCGATCCCGAAAATGCGCTTGAATACGTGCTCGGCTACAGCGTCGGTGTGGACCTCACGCGCCGCGACTTGCAGGCGATCGCCAAGAAGATGAGCCGGCCATGGGATTGGGCCAAGGGTTTCGATGAATCCGCGCCCGTCACGCCCATTCATCTCGCCGAAAAACACGGCCATCCGGGCACGGGGAAAATTTGGTTATCGGTGAATGGCGAAACACGGCAAACGGGCGATCTCGCCGATATGATCTGGCCGGTCGCGGACATCATCAGCCATGTGTCGCACGCGGTGGTGATCAAACCGGGCGACCTTATTTTCAGCGGTACACCCGCGGGCGTGGGCGCCTTGAATCGTGGCGACACGGTCACGGGCGGCGTTGAAGGTGTGGCGGAGTTTCAGTTCGAAATCGGCGGAGCGTAGTCACGGTTTTAGGGTTGTTGTAATGCGACCGTTTGCCTGGATGTGTATAACTTTCACACTTAACCATTCATCGCGAGCGACCATGAGCAATCCTATTCCTCCCGGCGAACCAGGTCGGGACAAACGCCATCACCTGCGTTTTCATCTGCCCTACATGCATCTCTCGTCTGTCTTCGGCGATGACTGGTTCGCACTTAAAGCCGAGCGTTTCGCGCGGTTTTTCGGCACGCCGACATTCCTGGTTGGGCAGACGGTTATCGTCGCGTGCTGGATTGGCGTGAATGTCGTGGGACTGACGAAGTTCGATGTCTATCCGTTCATCTTGCTTAATCTCGCGTTCAGCCTGCAGGCCGCATACGCCGCACCACTGATTTTGCTGGCGCAAACGCGACAAGCCGATCGCGACAAGGTAAACGCGGATGCCGATGCGCGGCATCGCGAAGATCTCGCCGCCGCCAACGCGGAGCGCCAGACACAGGCCGCGAAACAGGCGGATCAGCTTGTTGCGCTACTCGAGCAAAACACGCAGCTCACCGAGATAACGCGACAGATGAGTGCGCGCATTGAAGCGTTGACGCTCGAGGTTCATGGGCAGTTGTCTCAGGGAAAGCTGAGTGGTTGAGGTGCCATCGTTTCCCGTAAAAGCTCACCTTTGCGGTTGGCTCACCAAAAGCGGACACGTAGTTGAAAGCCGAGCGTGAATGGCAGATCGCTTGATGGTATCGGCGGGATCAAGATGATATTCGCGCCGATGCGGCCGTACTCGGCCATGATCAACGGCGCGGCCACCGGGCCGACTTTGTGATCGTGGCCAAATCCCCATTTGCCGTAGTCATATCCCGAGATAACGCCGCCCATTACCGCGAGGCGGACATAACCCCAATGCGTGAATTCCGGCGCCCAAACGCCACCACCATAAAAAGATGGCGCCGAAAGCGAGTTTCGAAAATATCCGCCCGTCACGGCCCACTGCGGAGAAACCCAGCATTCCAGGCCAAGACCGGGATTGAATTGATCGAAGTGTTTCTTCGGATGTACATGGTAAGAGCCAATCATTGCATCGGCCCAAAGGCCGTCGCCGCAGATTTCTGCTGCGTTGGAACAGGACGGTGCCGTGAAGGCAGCAAGCGCAAACAACGCTGTTGGGAGTATCGATTTTTGTGCGAATAACGTCGACTTTTTCATCCGGCCCAAACCTGTACGTTTCGCCGCCGCTTGTTTAGCGGCCACGTTTTATCGATTCGAAGTGCGAGCGAAACTGTACATGAACGTTAAGTTCATTTGTGTGAATGCGGGGGTTGGTTTTCTAGTCGAAAGTCGGGACCAATGGCTTGTCTTTTCGGTCGCTTGCGTTTTAGCGGATCACGGTCGGCTGCACTCCGACAGAAAACTTGATGCGCATAAAGTTTCCGCTCCGTCGCTACGCAAGAGAAAGGCCGCGCCGACTTTCGTCGGGCGCGGCCTCCGTTGCAACTCAACTGCTACTTATAGGCGACTGTTAGCAGATTCTCGCCAACACAGCCAAGTCGCTTAGTGCTTCTTCAATGCGTCCTTCATGTCTTCGCGGGCGTCGCCTGCACCTTTCTGTACTTTGCCGGCGGCTTGCTGAACATCGCCCTTCGCTTCTTGAGCGCGGTCACCGGTCACCTTTCCGACGACTTCATTGACCTTGCCCTTAGCCTGCTTGACTACGCCGTCTTTCTGATCCTTGTTCATCTTCATCTCCTTTCGTATCAAAAGCGCGAATCCGATGTAATGAATTTCGCGGCGTCATGTCAGGAAATGTCCCTGACCGTGAGTTCAGGATCGCAAATCCTGGATGCTTTCAACAGCCGATGACGTCTGATTCCCGCGTAGGCGGAATCGCACATACGCGACTCCAGTTCAGCGCGAGGCTAGACGAAGATTGCGATAAATACTGTATGTTTGTACAGTATCGTACCTGGTGGTTATCGCCGAGAGGGAGACAAAAATGGACAATGAAGAAGATCGTATCGACACCCCCGAATTTGCTCGCGTCGTAAAGGATCTTGAGCGCATTACGCGTGAAGTCGCTCATCGATACATCGTGCAAGGGGTGCCACTGACGTGGCGATTATTGCTCGCAATTGAAGCCGAAGCGCTGGCGGATTTGGGATTTGCCGGTCGGCACGAGGCGGCGCTTCGAGCACTTTTCGCACGTCCGGACGACTTGAGCTTTCCAGAAACCGACGACCTTGTAGACTTTGGGACGTCCAACGCACTGCCGCCCGTGTTTGCATTCGCGGTCGACGCCTACGATCAGGCGGCACGCGCGGGCCACCCCGAGCTGGCCGTTGCAGCTGTTCACTAAGCTTCGCCTGAGCTTGATCAATTTCTAACGGATGAAATGCGATGCAGCCTCACGCCGGAACCGACGATATCTTTGACCGCGAGCGCGCCAGTTGGTACACCGATCCGGCAAGCGCGTTCGACGCCTGGATGGTCAGCCAAGCCTTCAAGGCATCTTCGGCGGATGTCTATCGTGCGCAATGGGGTTTGTTTCTCGATTGGCTAAACGTCAAACACGTGAATCTCAAGACTGTCGACAGGCTTGCCATCGAACAATTCGTGACTCAGCTCGATATTCGGAAGCCGCAGCGCGTACGTTATCTGCGCCTTATAGAGCGAGTGCTCGATCACGTTCGCGAAATCGAACTTGCTTCCACGAACCCTGCGCGATTTATTGCGCAGGATGGAGAAGCTTCTTGGCGTGACGCACGTGAAAACGAGCCAACCGGCTTTCTTGCGCATGGGGAGCGCGCGGCGTTGATCGCTTATCTTTTTTCCCCAATCGGCGATTTATCGGCTGGCCAAAGTTGGCGCGAACGCCGGGATCGTGCGCTTGTCGGCGTCTTTCTTGGAGGAGGAGTTAAAACGGGAGAAGCGGCTGCACTGACCGTTAGTAACTTTGATTGGAATCAGCCTTGGCTGACAGTGGAAGCCTCGAACCACGCATTAAATCGGCAAACCCGGCTTGCGCCTTTCGCGATCGCGCTGCTCGACCAATGGGTCAGCGAACGAAAAACGGCTAAATTGCCCGGTGATCTGCTGTTTCCGGCGACTGCATCGGGACGCATCATGCACAAGGCGACGATGCTGCGCGCTATCGATGCAGTGACTTTGGCTGCGGGCATCGCGGAATCAAGAACGGCACGTGCAAGTCCTCAGACCTTGCGCAACACCTTTGCCGCTGATCTTTTTGAAAGCGGGACGGCGCCCGAACGGGTCGGAGAGTGGCTGGGATTTCAGCAGGAAATCTCGGCTCACAGGTTGTATCGCGCTTGGGAACGATGGACAGGTGAGGAAATACGGGAGCGGGATTTGGCGCACGCAAGGCATGACGCTGGGCTTTCGGACGGTCGCTCAGCCTAAACGCCAGCTCCCGAATATCCTCACCTTTCGCCTTGTTGGCTTGTATCGAGTATGTCCGCGGTCTTGAAACATGCGACGGCCATAAGTCGTGAGAACGTCGGACCCGATGTTCTCTCACAATCCGGGCACGACAGTTCGAATTCGTTTCCATGTTGGGCGAGCTCCGGTTCGCCCGCCGTGCACGTCGGACAGGACGATGGCAAGGCGACAAAGGCATCTACTTCCGTTCCCAAGTCGAGGAGTTCCTCGGCCGATAGCCGACCATCTTCAATCATCGCGCAGATCAGTCGCGCCGCACTCGTGCTGATGCCGCCCTGCGCGCGCAACGCATCGCGTTCGGACGCCAGTTCGTCTATCTCATCCGACTTCTCGCGCAGTTGCATCTCCAAACGATCCGCGCGTGCTTTGGCGGTGCTAAGTTGTTGGATAAAATCGAATTCTTTCTGGCTCGCTTGGCGCACGCCCGTCTGATAGGTCGCTGCAACCCCTCGGAGCGAGTCAAGTTCTACCAGCATCGGTTTGACACGTCGTTCGGCTTCGCTAACGGCATCCTTGATCTGCCGCGCGTAATGTTCAGTGTTGTGCCGTAGCTCGGCGTTCAGTACATCCAGCCGATCACGCAGCGCTGCATTTGCCGTTTGTTCAGCATCGAGACGCTTGGTCAGGGCGGCGTTCTCATTTTCCAAACGATGAATCAACGTTTGAAGGCCACCGTGAGCATCCAAGTCTTGATCCTTGCGAGCACGCATTTCAGCTTCCAGCGCGGAATTTCGTGCTAACGCAGCATCGGCACGTGCCTCGCTCCGTCGAAGCGATTCTTCGATAGTGGAAAACCGAACCTCGGAGTCATGCAGACGGACAAGCGCGGCATCGGTCGCTTCCTTCGCGGCAATCCGTTCAGCCTCGAGCGATTCGCTTGCCAACTGACGTGCTTCCTGAAACAACTGTCCGAGTAAGTCGCCGGCGCGTTCCTGCAGCGCTTCGGGGATCGCGCCACCGTCGATACGAATCCGAGATGCGGATCTGATCCGAGCCCAAAACGCATCGATGTCCTTCGGAATGTCACTCGCACTACCCGTCTGGGTGAGATCCCTGACGGTCGCCATTGAAGGGCGGATGCCGAAATCAAAGAAGAGTCGCTTACATGCATGCTGCGATAGCTCTTGCCGTCGCGCTCCCTTCGATCTCAGTTCGGCAAGTTCAGCGCGCAATGCAAGACGTTCTACATCGTTCATTTGTACTCCCGACACAATTTCGTTCGATACATAATACATTACGTATTGAATGCTACGATTTTGGTCAAACTTTCAAATCAGGTTCGTGGATTCGGTCGGTACCAATCTATTTGCACAAGATCACTTAATCGCGGTAATTCTTTTCGTGAAACATGTAGAGCTTAGTCGTTCAAGTTGTTGATTACTAGCGATTTCTTGGCCATTTTGTCCGCTGAGTAATGTTTCACGAAGGCGGATCGGTGTTTTTGTATTTCTTCCGAATACTCATCGGCTTGAGAGTATTAGAAGTAAACACCTTTGAAACCTAGTTAAAGACGTTAACGCCACGGCAAAGCCCTACGGAATAAGGCTCACCAGGCGCTTGGGTGAGTGTTTGCGGGATAGAAGGTGAGCGCTAGCAGGGGCGGGAGGTGATGAGGTTCAGGGGTGATAGTGAGTCATCACGGGAGCGAATGTGAGCGGGTTCGGGAGCCGAATAGTTTTGATAGGTGAGATTTTTCGGGACTACAAATCCCGATTAGGCCCAGCCAGCGGATATCGAGTCCGTAATCCGTGGATCAGCGAAGGGAGCCTTTACGGGACCGTAAAAACACATGAATTTCGACCTGGATACGGTAATATTTACTTATAGGTGAGCTTTTGCAGGCGAGCAACGATGTCTAGGGTGAGGTTATACGGGCGCTTAAACATCAAAAAGGCCGAGGCGTCACCGGATCTGTGACTGAAGGTGAGGCTTTACGGGAGTGATTGACAGCTACGTTCTGAGGCGGCTCTACTCTCGATCTCCCTGATTTCAAAGGATATTCTCGATGAACAGAAGCAAAGGTGAGCTTTTTCGGGAAGTATCTGCGTCATTTTCTTGGCCTGCGCATCTGCCCCGAAAGTATCCACTGGTGAGCCAATTCGGGAGTTGTTCAGGGTTTTTCAGGAGTTTGCATTAATCTCTCGACAAACCTGGATAGATCGCGCGATCGCTTAAGTCATTGGTAAATAAAGGGTTTTGTTGGCGCGTTCACTTGCATCGTGATCGGAAGGTGAGACTTTTCGGGAGCCGCTATTTTCGAATCTTTGGAGCGCGAAGAACAGAAGATTTGTGGCATAGGTGAGCTTTTGCAGGACCGCTCTCGGCGATAAACCCGCGGCGAAGTGCCTTTGCCCCTTCTATATCCCCAAAAACCAACGGATTTCGGTCTTCAGGTGAGGCTTTACGGGACGCATGAACCCCAACGGCGGCGATGTCAGATCGCTGTTTGACGCAAAGGTGAGGGAATTCGGGACCTACAAAGAGTGTTGGTGGAGTGTGCACGGTCATGTGTCTACGGTACAACAAGGCTTTCTGCCGAAGCAATAGTGAGCTTTTTCAGGACTCCGATAGCAATGTTCGACATGCGAAGTCACGCGTTAGATATTTTGCAGTGTTATTTCGGCTTCTTTTCGCGTTCCCGGATTCGCACGTTCGGATCTCAAAATTATTTTGTGGAATCCCAGTCGCCAAATAATTTTTAGGTGAGGTAATACGGGAGGGCTAACAAAGCGTTTAAAGCAGGTTCGAATGCAAGTCAGATCGTTTACCCGCTTGGCGCGGGGATAAACGAGATGCTGCCTAACGGTGAGGGTGAGAACTTTCGGGAGAGCACCTCAGTGAGTCCGAGAGACAAGAGGCGCATCACCGTACGAGGGTGAGCTTGCGCCTGTAGACGAGCATCACCGTCATGGGTATCCTTTCCCGAAATCCTCCTTGACTCCCAGCATGGCAACCAAACGCGCGAAGAAGACTGACGTGGTGAGTCCGAGCTCAGCGGAATTGCGAAAAGCTGTCGAAGCCATCGCAATCCAGCCGAAGAGCGGAAAAATCACCCTTTTGACTCGCAAATTGTTCAACGTGTTGCTCGCGGTTGCGCAACAGGCCGACGAGTCAGGCGATACCTATCGCGCGTTGCTATCGGACATTGTCGCTAATTCGGCGTTCGATTCCAACGATACCGCTTTAGTCAAAGAGCATTTGCGTCGAATGGTGTCCGTTCAGGTTGAGTGGAGTACGGGCACGTCTAGCCAGAAGCCAGGACGCAAATGGGGTATATCGACGTTGATCGCAGACGCCGAAATTCTCGAGGATCCGGCTACAAGGCGCGTTTGGGTTGAGTTCTCCTTTGCTCCGAAAATCAAGAAAAAGCTCCTCGACCCGGTTCAGTACGCCCGTTTGAGCCTGCAATTCCAGAGTCAATTGCGCAGTAGCGCAGGCCTGGCGCTTTACGAAATCTGCGTTCGATACCTGACGAATCCAAGTCATCTAACCATGCGTGAGACGTGGGAGTGGTGGCGACCGATTCTCTCGGGTACGCCGGATACGGAAGCCGGCGACGAAGCAAAACGCGAATATAAGTATTTCAAGCGTGATTATCTCCGGCCCGCAATCGCCGAGGTCAACGCGGTAACCAATATTTTTGTCGAGTTGATCGAACATCGGGAAGGACGACGGGTCGCCGAAATCCAGTTCCGCGTGACCGAACGCAAGCAACCCATGCTTGCACTCGATGAACATCCAAATGTCTTTGACAGCACGCTCGTCGATCGAATGGTCAAGATTGGGATACCTTTGAAAGACGCGCAGACGCTCTACGCCGATAGCGAGGAAAATCGGATTCGGTCGGCTTTGCAAATGACCGAGCAACGCATGCGAAGTACATCGTTGCCCCCGGTGCGAAGCGCGGCGGCGTTGTTCAAAGATGCTTTGAAGAAGGGTTATGCACCGCAGCTCGAGGCGCTTCCAGCGGTTGCGGCCCCGGCGAAAGCCAACGGTGCACCGGCGGACGATCTCAAGGCTCGCTTGCTAAGTGAGTTTTCGGTTTATCGCCGTAAGGAAGCGCGCGCGCTGTACGAAGAACAGGGTGAGTCTGAGCGGGAGCTGGCGCGCCAAACGTTCGAGGAAGATGTGTTGCCGGAACTTGGCGGTCACATGCGCGATGACTGGCGCAAGCGGGGACTGGACTCGAAGATGGGTGAAACGTCGTTCTTCGATTGGCTGGCGCGCAAGACCTGGGGTGAGCCAACCGATGGTGATCTCCTTGCATTCACGCTAAATCAGAACCGCGCTGCTTAGTGGTTTCCGACGCTACGGGCATTCTTTTGTCGTAGCGTCGCGTCGCAGTTTTAGCTGGGTTTATTTTTCGTCGGGTTCCGTCTTCAGCATCTTTTCGATTTGCAGATGGAGCGCGTCGCGCTTTTCTTTCGAAAGACCTCGCAGGCGCAATTCAAGTCGGTCATCGCCGTAAGTCTTCAGATCTCCAACCGCGATCCCTTCCAGTTTGATTTCCAGACGTTGCGCATATCGCTGGCGACCCGCGGGTTTCGGCGTTTCTTGGACGCTTGCCCGTCCCTTCACAATATCGGCAACTTGGCGCGTGCTGAGATCGTCGGACGCGATCTTGTTGATCAGGCGTAATGTCGCGTCAGCGCCGCGGGCGCTATGGAAACGCGAAACCTGATAAGCCATATTGGAGCCAAAGCGGTCTGGCCGAGCCACCATTTCATGCATCACATTCTCGGGCAGCTTCGAAATTGCCAGCGCAACAGCGATTGTCGATTCATCCAGACCGAGGTGATCAGCCAATTCCCGCTGACTTTGAAAGTGATTTTCCTCCAGGAAGCGTTTCCAGACGATGGCGTTATCGAACACCGTCTGTGAATCCCGTTGCACGTTCAGGTCGTAGCCGAGTTTGTAGCTTTCGATCCCGATTGGGAGATCGATAACTATTGCCTTCACCGTCTCCTTGTTGGCTTCTTTGAGCGCTCGAACTCGCCGGCCCCCATCGCTTACAAAGAAGGTGCCAGGATTTTCGTGGTCCGGAATGACATGGATGGCCTGCTGCTGACCTTGCTTGGCCAAGTTGACAGCCAGTTCGGCAATGGACGCCTTTAAGTAAAAATGGCGTGGATTGAACGGGCTCGGTTTAATGGCTTTTAGGGGTAAGTCGATAACTTGACCGTTGACGTAACGGTTTTTACGCCGCCAGCTCTTGAACTCATCTGACTCAGAACTTTCAATATCGTCGACAACTTCATCGTCGGACTGTGCGCTGGATCGTCCCGTTACTTGTTTATCGTTGCCGACTTCCTGATTGACGATGTCGTCAATAGCGTTGATACGGTCAAGGGCCGTGCGCTTCTCGCTGCTCGTTGTATCGGGGCGGGCCTTGAAGCCCTTGGCGAATGGGTTTGGTTTCATTCAACGTCCTTTATGCGCATAAAGTCAGGGGAGCATGGCGAGAACTTCCTCTGCGCACGCTCGTATTTCGGCTGCAGCGAGGCGTGATCCCCGGTCGGTCATCTGAAGAACGGTCTGGCCCAAGGCCATCGCTTGCTTATAGCATTCCCGCGTGGGAATCTGAGTTTTCAGTAAGGGGAATCCCAGCTCTTCCAACGCGCGTTTTAGCTCTCGCGTCAGCATTCGTTTTTCTTCAGTCTTGTTAAGTAGAAATACGGCGCGCAAATCTTCGTTCATGACCTGCGCTTGCTGAATCAGCTTGACCAAACCCACACTTGACCAGTAATCGGCCGGCGACGACGATGTCGGGACGATTGCAACCGTCGCGGCGAGAAGGACGACGCCCGATACTTTTTCGGTAATAGATGGTGGGCAATCAACCACGATGATGTCGTAGTCGTTGACGAACTTCTTGATCTCTCGATGGATCTGACCCCCGGCTTCGGAGAGATTGACGATCGGAAAGGGGATACCGCTGGCTTCATCTGACGCGGCACTGGCCCAGTGCACCAAGGTGTTCTGACCGTCGGCGTCGACAACAAGGACACGCTTACCCTTTTCGTGGAACGCAGCGCCCAAATGCATTGCGATCGTGCTTTTCCCCACCCCGCCCTTCTGCTGTGTGATCGCGATAATTTCAGCTGCCACGTTTTGCTCCCAAATTTAGCTTCTTGAATTTTACATTGAAGCCGGAGTTTCTCTATCGGAAATCACGTTGGTTAGCCATTTGGTCAGGGTTGTGGCGAAGTTTATGCGCATAAAGTCAGACTTGGGCCTCGATGATCTCTAGAGGTCCTTCCGGCCGCATTCGCGTTACTTTAGAGAAATGTCAACCAATCAAGAACGTTAGGACTGACGAAACTTTATTTTTTCAATTAAAGACTCATTCGGTAGCGCTGTGGAACATCGTTGTGAGTTGTCTTCCACGCGACTTCTTCTGGATATGTAATTGCAAGCAAGCAAGCAAGCAAGCAAGCAAGCAAGCAAGCAAGCAAGCAAGCAAGCAAGCAAGCAAGCAAGCAAGCAAGCAAGCAAGCAAGCAAAAGCCGACTCTCGCTACTTTATGCGCATAAAGTCTTGGCACCGCGTTCTGAAACCAGGAGAGCTAATCTCATCTCAGCTGAGCGTTGGGTGACGTCATTAGCGCGCGTTTATTTTTGGTGCTAAACAACGTCCGGCTAAGTTGTGTGCGATGGTTCGTCGCGCTCGAAGTCGAATTTGCGGTGAGCAAATTCAAGCTCGCAATCGCACCGTTCCACACCGACCGCGGTGCGGGTTTGGGAGTCCCGAAATAAATAACCATCGCAATCATAGAAAATCAAAACACGAACTAGAACTAGTCTCCACGCCAGTCCCGCGTAATTTGCATATATCAAAGAGGTTGCCAAACTCCATCCCACTCCAAGCAACCCGTAAGCAAGCACTCGTAAAATCGCCGCCACTACGCGGCGGCAAACAGTCGCGAGTACGTTAGCCTCTTCTTTTAATCAGCCAAGGGCATCTCAGTGCATCTGACTTCGACTATCGCCGCGTGGTCCGACCACGACACGCGCCTTCTCATCGCATGCGCGCTCGGTTTGGCGTCGATCATCGTTTTAATTAGTGTGCTGAAGCTGGCACCGTTCTTATCGATACTCGTAGGTACTTTTGTTGCCGGTTTCACTGCGGGCTTGCCGCTCGAAGCAGTGGCCAGCGCGTTTAGCAAAGGCGCCGGCGGCTTGTTGGGCGATGTCGGGATCATCATTGCGCTTGGTGCGATGCTCGGCGCATTGATGGCGGAGTCAGGCGCGGCTGATCGACTGGTTTCAAGCATCCTAGATCACTCCACGCCACGAACTTTGCCTTGGCTGATGGCGCTGGTCGCCATCGTCATCGGTTTGCCGCTCTTTTTTGAAGTCGGCCTCGTCATGATGGTGCCGATCATCTTTGTGATGGCGCGCCGCTCGAAACAGCCGATTTTGCGTATTGCAATTCCTGCGCTCGCGGGTATGACGACGCTGCATGCGCTACTGCCGCCGCACCCGGGTCCGTTGATCGCCGTCAGCGCGCTGCACGCCGACCTTGGTATCACGATGGGTCTTGGCTTCATCATCGCGATTCCCGCGGTTATCCTCGCCGGTCCTGTGTATGGAATGTGGCTTTCGCGCCGGATGCACGTGGATGAACCAGAAGAAATGGGCAAGTTGTTTGCATCGAAGGTCGATGAAACCGGCGCGCTCGACGCCCCTAGTTTTCAAATTTCGTTGCTAACAATTCTTCTGCCGGTGTTGTTGATGCTGGGTCGCACGGTGGCGAAATTGGCGGTTCAGCCTGAAACCCTGTTGTTCGATACGCTCAACTTTTTAGGTGAGCCGTTAATTGCGCTCGGACTCACCGTTCTTTTCGCAATTGTTGCCTTGGGCTGGACTCGTGGTATGCCGCGCGACAAAGTGAGCAGCATTCTGCGCAAAAGCTTGCCGCCGATTTGCGCGCTACTTTTGACTATCGGCGCTGGAGGAGGCCTGAAGCAAACGCTGGTGCTCGGTGGAATCAGCACTACGATCGGCAAGATCGCAATCGGCTCGCACATGCCGCTGATCCTGCTCGCGTGGCTGATTGCCGTGGCATTGCGTCAGGCAACCGGTTCGGCCACGGTCGCGACCACGACAACGGCGGGCATCATCGCCCCGGTCGTGGCGGGATTGAGCGCCACCCATAACTCATTGTTGGCGCTGGCGATCGGCGCGGGCTCTGTGTTCTTCTGCCACGTCAACGATGCCGGCTTCTGGATGATCCGCGAATATTTCGGCTTGCAACTGAAACAAACTGTGTACGTCTGGTCGGTGCTTCAGACCATCGTCTCGGTGGTCGGCTTGGCGCTCACGTTGGTGATGTGGGGCGTACTGACATAAATTGCCGACGCAATGCTGACGTGAATTGTGGACAGATTGGCGCGGCAAGCGAATCTCTGAACCTAAAATGCAAGCAAAGGAGATTTCGATAATGCTTGCCCTGCGCCCAACCTGCGAATGCTGTTCAAAGCCGCTTCCTCCAGACGCACGCGACGCCATGATCTGCAGCTTCGAATGCACATTCTGCGAGTCGTGCGTTTTCTCGCAGCTTCAAAACGTTTGCCCGAATTGCGGCGGCGGCTTTCAATTCCGCCCGATACGTCCAAAAGCACGATTAGCAAGCCGCCCGGCCTCGACTGAGGTCCACGCCGCGGGCGTAGACGTGGAACAACATCGCGCGTTCCTGGAACGCTACGTCGCCATCCCGCCCGCCGAACGATAGACAACTGCTACTGCTCAGGGAAACTACTGATCTGAGCGCCGCTCATACCCTTGACGCAGGAATCATCGATTCCTCCTTATCGCCGCGCGCTCGCACAATCTGTTCATCGATCCACTCCTTGAACGGAAGACAACATGTCAGCACCTCAATCCGAGCGCAACCTTCACATTGGCGAAGGCTTTGAAGGGCCGGGCGTCAATCTCGCCCATATCAACGTGCTCGTCGGACCTCGCAACGGTCCAGCCGGACAGGCATTTGCCACCGCGCTTGCCACGCCGTCGGCGGGACACGCGCCGTTCGTTGTCATCGCCCAGCCGGGTATTCCAACAAAGCCCCTTACGCTATACGTGAACAAGGCGCAAATCGCCAATGAGTTCCACGGAAACGCGACCTGGGGTGCTTCGCAGGCGGGCATCGCGAAGGCCGTTGCAGAGTCGCTCGAAGACGGCACGTTGCCGCCGGAAGCGGAAAACGATTGGGTGGTTGTATCCGCGAATTGGGTGAACCCGGCGGCCGACGACCTGGACGCTGTATTCCAAAACAACTATCGCGCGACCAAGAACGCCATCAAGGCCGCCATGGCCGGACTACCGTCAAAAAGCGACGTATTTGCAGCCGCACGCCAAGTTTCGAATCCCTTCTATACGCCGCGTTTTCTGCAGGCCGTCCTCTAAAACGCATACGGGCGCTGCATGCCGGCGCTCGCCCGGAGATTTGAATTATGGAATATGTTCGACTAGGCCAGTCAGCCTGAAAGTGTCTCGCCTGTGTCTTGGCACCATGAATATGGGCACGCCGCAATGGAAACCGTGGATCTTCGACGAACAGAAGAGCGAGCCTATCGTCCGCCATGCGTTAGAAGCGGGCGTGAACTTTATCGACCTTGCTGATTTTTATTCGGCGGGCATTGGCGAAGAAGTGGTCGGCAGGATCCTCGGTCGTCTCACACGACGCGAGGAAATCGTGGTGACCACCAAGGTTGGCTACGACATGGGCGCGTATCAAAACGCGGGCGGCCATTCTCGCAAGCATATTCTCGATAGTATCGATGCTTCGCTGCGGCGGCTGGGCATGGACTATGTCGACATCTACATGCTGCATTACTTCGATACTTCCACGCCCGTTGAAGAAACCATGGCGGCGCTGGACGATATCGTCCGTTCGGGCAAGGCGCGTTATATCGGTGTATCGACCATGTACACGTGGCAGCTCGCAAAAATCATTCAGGTTTGCGAACGAAATGGCTGGCACAAGCCGATCAACATGCAATTGCAACTGAATCTGGCGTACCGCGAAGAAGAGCGTGAGATGATGCCGTACTGCGCGGATCAGGGCTTGGGCGTGTCCGTTTTCAGCCCGTTGGCGCGTGGTCTTTTGACGTGCGACACGGCGTCTACGCGCAATCAGACCGACTTTTTCACATCGCAAATGTATGGCGATACAGCGTCACGCGAGATCGCCGGCTCGGTAGAGCGCGTCGCCAAGCAACGCGGCGTGAGCGCCGCCCAAATTGCGCAGGCCTGGGTGCTGCAACGCGCAGGTGTGGCCAGCATGCTGGTCGGCGCCGATTCGCCGGCTCAATTCGACAGCGCATTGAACGCGCTCGGCACGCACCTCGACGCCGACGAACTGTATGAGCTCGAGCGTAACTACACGCCGTGTGATGTCATTAATGACTACACGGCTGGTCGGCGGATCGCTCGCGAACCACGTATTCCACAAGCTGGTCTCAACCAGGCAATGAAGGACGCGGCATGAACCTACTTCGAACAGAACATCACATCAATGGTATATGGCTGAGCAGTGCCGAGACTTACGCGGTTTTCAATCCTGCGACAGGGGACGTTATCGCGAATGTAGCGAAGGCAGGTGCGCTTCAAACCCAGCAGGCCATGCGGGCGGCTGAAGCCGCGTTTCCGGCATGGCGCGCGTTGACGGCGAAGGAACGGGGCGCCCGCGTGCGGCGCTGGGGCGAACTGATGCTCGAACACTGCGACGCTCTCGCGGCGTTGCTTACGCGAGAGCAGGGAAAGCCGCTTGCGGAAGCAAAGGGTGAAGTGGCTTATGCAGCGAGTTTTCTCGAATGGTTCGCTGAAGAAGCGAAGCGCAGTTATGGCGATGTCATTCCGAGTTCCAAGGCCGGATCGAAGATCATTGTCACGCGGGAGCCAGTCGGGGTCGTGGCGGCCATCACGCCCTGGAACTTTCCGCTCGCCATGATCACGCGCAAGGCCGGACCTGCGCTGGCCGCGGGTTGCACCATGGTCCTCAAGCCATCGGAGGAAACCCCGTTGAGCGCGCTGGCGTTGGCGGTTCTCGCTGAAGAAGCGGGCGTGCCAGCCGGCGTTTTCAACGTCATTTCGGGCAACGCGATTGCAATTGGAGCAGAGCTGACTGCATCGCCGGTCGTACGCAAATTGTCGTTCACCGGCTCCACGCGGGTCGGCAAGCTATTGGCTTCTCAATCAGCCGAGACGCTGAAGAAGCTCTCGCTGGAACTTGGCGGTAACGCGCCGTTCATTGTTTTCGACGACGCCGATCTGGACGCGGCAGTGCAGGGCGCCATGGCATCGAAATTTCGAAACACCGGGCAGACGTGTGTTTGCGTGAATCGATTTTTCGTTCAAGCAGGCGTCTATGCCGAGTTCACCCGACGCTTGACCCTCGCCGTTGTCGGGCTCCGTGTAGGTAATGCACTGGAACATGAAGTCGACCAAGGCCCACTGATCAACGATGCAGCACTCAGGAAGGTGAAAGATCATGTACGCGATGCCGTAACCAAAGGCGCGATTGTCATGACCGGCGGCCGCGCGCATTCATTGGGCGGGACGTTCTACGAACCGACTGTTTTGGCGAACGCCAAGCAAGACATGTCGATAGCACAAGAAGAAACCTTCGGGCCGGTTGCTGCCTGTTTCCAATTCGAAACTGAAGCCGAAGCGATCAAGCTTGCCAACGACACGCCTTTTGGACTCGCGGCGTATTTCTATACACGTGATCTGGGCCGTGCGTGGCGGGTCGCGGACGCGCTCGAGACTGGTATGGTCGGCGTGAACGAAGGAATCATATCCACTGAGGTCGCGCCCTTTGGCGGCATCAAGCAATCAGGTTTGGGACGCGAAGGCTCCAAATACGGCCTCGACGAATACATGGAACTCAAATACACGATGATCAGCGGCCTGATGGCATCCGCACGTTGATTGGTGTCGACTGAGGTTGATTGACGTTGATCGTCGCTGCTCAGCTGGGGCCACGCTGTTGCCTTGTGTAACCGGCAACAGCGCAAGCAGGTAAAGAACACATAGGTAAGGAGACGCAGTGAGTCATCAGGACATTTCAAGCAGTGCATTGCCCATCGGTTCCGGGCCACACGCAGGCATTGCGCCAATTCGCGAACACGACGCACCCGCCTCGAAGCCCGTTCTGCTCGACGACATTCCATTGAACCGCTTTCACGTGAAAATCGCGGGCCTGACATTCGGTGCGCATTTCACCGAAGGTTATGCGTTGGGCACGGTGGGATACGCACTGGCATCGATGAACCGGCAGATGCCACTCGATTCCTTCTGGATGGGCGCGATCGGCAGCTCGGCGTTGATCGGCATTTTTTTGGGCAGCTTGATCTTCGGGCGTCTGTCCGATCGGCTCGGCCGCCAGCGAATCTTCCTTACCAGCTTCGTCATTATCACGGTGGCCGCATTCCTGCAGTTCTTCGCCACTTCACCCTTGGAATTGTTCGCGCTTCGGGTCTTGATCGGCTTTGGCATGGGTGGGGACTTCACCGTGGGCCACGCCATTCTTGCGGAATTTTCGCCACGCAAGCATCGCGGGGCTTTGCTTGGATCATTCAGCGTTGTGTGGACCATCGGTTATGTGGTGGCGAACGTCCTCGGTATGTCATATGGAGATGCGGGACCGTCCGCGTGGCGCTGGCTGCTTGCATCAGCGAGTCTCCCTGCGTTTATCGTGCTGTTGTTGCGCATTGGGACGCCGGAATCTCCGCGCTGGCTCCTCGGCAAAGGGCGTGTGCAGGAAGCGCACGCAGTGGTCCTAAAGCATTTCGGGCCAGACGTAGCCCTTGAAGCTGAACCGGACACTCGAACTATTGGCGGAAAGCAGGGCTATGCTCGACTTTTCCAACCCGACTTGATTCGCCGGACCCTGTTCAACTGTGGATTTTTCGTGTGTCTCGTCATTCCATATTTCGCGATCTACACATTCCTGCCGGGAATCCTGAAGGTGATCGGCCTGAGCGATGGTTTCGGCGCGGATTTATTGCTTAATGCGGTGCTGGTGATCGGTGCAATATTTGGAATCTGGCTAACCATCAAGTTGCCTCGGCGGCATTTCCTGATCGGATCGTTTGCCGTAACGTGCGCCATGCTCGTGGCAATGAGTTTGCTCCCGGCTTCCGCAACGCTTGCGATGATCATGGCGTTCGCCGTCTTCACGCTAACCATGTCGGCATTCAGCAATCTGGTTGGCGTATTTCCACCCGAATGCTTTCCGACCGAGGTGCGAGCATCGGGCGTCGGTCTCGCCATTGCATGCAGCAGACTCGGCTCGGCCATTGGTACGTTCTTGCTGCCGGTCGGCATTGCGCAGATCGGGTTTCACTACACCATGATGATCCTCGCCGGGGTTTTGTTGATCGGCATGATCGTCTCGATTGCCTGGGCTCCCGAAACACGCAACCTGACATTGCGAGCCGCCAGCGGGTCATGACCAGCTTGATGCGTGTTACCGGAAACGCCAGTACCGCACGCTAACTCCCGAAAACTCTCACCCTTGAAAAGGCGTCCGCTTGCGGACGCCTTTCTATTTGGATCGGCAGTCACATCCATAAAAAAATCGTGCTGTTTCAATATTAGGAATTCTTAATTTTGTCCTAATTCTTTCGGACAGTTCCGAGCGCAAACCTAAGCGTCGAGTCTTAATATTCATTCACTCGCAGACGAACCGGTGCATCGCCCCTCAAAAGGATTTAGACGATGGGCAAAGCGGCTCGCACTGCGCGGTTGGCATCAAGGACACGCAGTCCCCGCGCCGCAAGTGTTCGAAACCTCGTTAATTTCTTTATTGGAAAAACTTCATGAAATCATTCTTCTCCACCATCGCTGCTGTTGCAACCATCGCAACCCTTGCTCTGGCATCGACTGGCGCGAACGCTTCTGACGGCACGATCACATTTACTGGCGCAGTGACCGACACAACGTGCTCGATCGATGCGAAAGCCGTCGGTGCAGCCGACAAGAACGTCACGCTGCCAAGCGTAACGAACAGCACGCTCGGTGCTAAGGGCTCGACGGCTGGAACGACTGCCGCAGCGGACCTCACATTTGCGTTGAGTGGTTGCTCGACTGAAACGAAGGCAGTCGCACGTTTCGAAAATGGCCCGACGATCAACCAGACTACTGGCTACCTTGAAAACCAGGCACCCGCCGGCGCCGAAAACGTCCAGGTTCGTTTGCTGAACGCTTCGCACCTGCCCATCAATGTAGTGACGGGTGAGAACAACGATATCGCCGGCAACGGTTCGACCATCGTTTCAGGTAACGCTGACCTCAAGTATTTCGCCGAGTACTACGCCACGGGCAAGGCCACAGCCGGTCCGGTCAACACATCAGTTCAGTACACAGTCGATTACCAATAAATCGTCTCAACAGGCATCTGCAGGCGCAGATGCCTCTTTTTTCCCAAATTTTCGAGATACGATTTTTACGGAGATGCATCAATCATGAAGTCCATTAGGCAAATTGCATGTGGTTTGGGCGTCGTCATGGCCTTGCTTGCCGGAAGTGCGGGCGCAAGCGTGACTGTGGGCGGAACACGCGTGGTGTATCCCCTTGAAAATCGTGAGACGACGGTGAAATTGACTAACGATCGCAGCGAACCGTCGCTGGTCCAGGTCTGGATGGACAAAGGCAATGCAGCGGCAAAACCCGGCGAGGCAAGTGCGCCTTTCGTATTGACGCCTCCGATCTTTCGGATGGATGCCGGAAAGTCGCAGACGCTGCGCATGATGTACACGGGCGATGCACTGCCGCAAGACCGTGAATCGGTGTTCTGGCTGAACGTACTCGATGTACCGCCGAAAGCCGCTAAAGATTCCGATGTCAACACGCTGCAGTTTGCGTTCCGCACCCGGATCAAAGTGTTTGCGCGTCCAAAGGGCTTGCCCGGAACGCCCGACGAAGCACCCGCGAAATTGACATGGAAGCTCGTGTCCGCCGCCGATAACAAGGGTTACGAGGTGAAGGCAACCAATCCCACGGCGTACTACGTGTCGTTGAGCAAAATCGATGTCGTCGGTGCCGGTCAAACCTTCGGGAACGACGTGGGCGGCATGATCGAGCCTCATGGAAGCGCGCAGTTTCCCATCAAGAATATGAAGACGGCGCCCGCTAACGCCCGTGTCAAATTTTCGAGCATCAGCGATTTTGGGGGCGCCGTGCCGCTCGACGCGCCTCTCGCGCCATAAGACGTCGCCCTGATCGGGGCAACCGTCATCCCGAGTAACTGAAGGCGTCGCGGGCATCAACTGGCCGGCGCCTTCCTCAAGAAAACCATCACGCGTTGCCAAACGGTCTGTCCGAACAGCCCGGCGGGTCAACTCGCGCCCGAATCGACTGAATAGACAGAACCAAACGCAGGCCGAATCATGAAACAAGCTGCTCAACACGCTTTCACGCGCCAAAGCCAGGGTGCGTTCCGGCTTCGTCTGAAGCCCATTGCCGCAATCGCTTTTTCAGTGATGACGTGCGCCGCGATTCCGCCAGCGATAGCCGAGGCGGCGGGAACGGATCAAAACAAGAACGGACCTGTCGCTGAATTTAGTTTTGACAACACATATCTGCGCCAGGAAAGCGGGGCGCCGATCGACACCAGCCGGTTCACGCGCGGTAACGCAGTTTCACCGGGAACGTATGCAGTCGATCTCTTCGTGAACGGCGCGCGTCTGGGCCGTGAAGACATTCGGTTTGTCGGCAAAGGCGGCGCAGCCGGATCGAAGCCGTGTTTCAGCCGCGAAATCCTGAATCACGCGGGCATCGATATGGTCAAAGCGGACGCGGCCAGCGGGCGGCCTGAATTGGGAAAAACATCGGCATCGGCCCCTGCTGTTAATGCTGACATTTGCGATGAAATCGGCACGCTTGTGCCAGGCGCAACGGTCGATTTCGACTTTTCGCGGCAAATGCTCGAACTCAACGTACCGCAGGCGTACATGCGCAACTCGGCACGGGGTTCCGTCCCGTCCGATCAATGGGATCAGGGCGTCAACGGCGGATTCGTGAGCTACAACGCCAACACATTCCGGACCGACGGCTCGGCGCCGGGCTCAACACAAAGCTACCTTGGCCTCAACGCCGGCATCAACCTTGGCGCATGGCACCTCCGCCATCAATCGTCGGTATCCGCGGCGACGGGGCAGTCCACCCAGTTCGACAATATCGCGACCTATGTGCAACGCGACGTCGAAAAGCTCGGCGCGCAACTGACTCTCGGCGATACGAGCACTGGCGGCGAGATCTTCGACAGCGTGTCGTTTCGCGGCGCGCAACTCGCCACCGATGACCGCATGCTGCCCGATTCAATACGTGGATACGCGCCGGTCGTACGTGGTGTGGCTGAAACAAACGCGCGCGTCACGATCCGGCAGAACGGCCAGGTGCTGGAAGAAACGAACGTGGCTCCCGGACCGTTCGAGATCAATGATCTGTATTCAACAGGCTATGGTGGCGACCTGGTCGTAACCGTGACCGAAGCCGATGGCCGCAGCAAGGAGTTCACCGTGCCGTTCGCGTCGGTGGCGCAGTTGCTGCGTCCTGGCGTGACGCGTTTCAGCGCGACGGCCGGCCAGTTGCGCAACGATTCCCTCGATACAAAACCCGTCTTCGCCCAGTTCACGCTTCAGCACGGGCTGACGAACATGGTCACGGCGTACGGCGGCGCGGTTGCATCGAACGGTTATGGCGCGTTGAATTTCGGCGGCGCGTTGAACACGAACGTCGGCGCTTTTTCGATGGATGTCACGGGTGCAATGACGAGCGTGCCCGACGCGCAATCCATGCGCGGCACGAGCTTGCGCGTGGGCTACAGCAAGTTCGTCGGCGCGACGAATACGAATGTTTCGGTCGCGGCTTACCGGTTCTCGACGGCGGGCTACCTGAACCTGAACGACGCCGCCACCATTCGCGATATCGCGGAGCATGGCGGTGACATGAACGCCGTGTACCGGCAGCGCAACCGCATGCAGGTTTCGGTGAACCAGAAGCTCGGCGATCACGGCACGATGTTCGTCACGGGTTCATCGCAGAATTACTGGAATCGCGGCGGCACCGATACATTGTTCCAGGCCGGCTACACCAACGCCTTTAAGTACGGAACGTATAGCTTGACGGCCGGCCGCACACGGACCATGGACGGGCAGTTATCCAACGAATTCTTGTTGAGCACGACTATCCCGCTCGGACATTCGGCACACACGCCAATGTTGACCACGAACGCCTCGCACAACTCGGACGGCGCCACGAACATGCAGGCAAACGTGAGTGGTTCGCTGGGCGCCGCGAACCAGTTTTCCTACAACGGTTACGGCACGTACAACGTCGGCGGCAATTCTGCCGATAACGGCAATGCCGGCGTGAGCGCGACTTATCGCGCGCCATACGCAACGGTGAATGCGTCCGCGAGCGGTGGCGGCGGCACACGGCAGGTATCGGCGGGCGTGCAGGGATCGGTCGTGCGCACCCGGGGGGCGTGACGTTCTCGCAAACAGTGGGCGATACGTTTGGCATCGTCAATGCGCCCGCAGCCGCCGGGGCGAGTGTGACGAATGCACCGGGAACCACGGTCGATTCGCGTGGCTATGCAGTGGTTCCGTACCTGTCGCCATACAGCATGAACGTGGTCGATATCGATCCGAAGGGCACGTCTACCGATGTCGAATTTAAATCGACATCAGCACAGGTGGCACCTCGTGCAGGCTCTATAGTGATGATGAAGTATGAGACGGTGAGTGGCCGGGCGGCACTGATTCAAGCGCCGAAACTGGGTGGTGGATCGTTACCATTTGGAGCGAGTGTGGAAGACGAACAAGGAAAGATGGTGGGCGTAGTTGGTCAGGACAGCAGAGTTTTTGCACGGGGTCTCGAAGATCAGGGTGCGCTCACGGTAAAGTGGGGCAGTGGTCCGGTCGAGCAATGCCGGATCAGCTATACATTGCCAAAGAAAGACCCAAAGGCTTATAACCCCGGGTATTTATCGGTGCAATCGCATTGTGTGCCCGGCAGCGAAATGCAGGCGGCGGGTGTTACGCAACCAGGCGCGCCGGCAACGGCCGTTCGCTGATACAAAAGCGGCGATTGAACATATGCATTGTTCCCCTGAGATACGCACGAACGTGTTGGTGCAATCTGGCCGGCTACGATCAGCCTCCTGATCCACGCGCTTCGTCGCGCAACCATGCGGCGAACGCGCTCACTGTCTCAGCCTCCCGATGCGCTTCGGGCACATCGAGCCAATATCCAAACGGTCCGACTATCTCCACGTCCGACATTCTCACGAGCACGCCCTCGGCCAGTTCGTCGTCGATCATGTTCAGGTCGACAACCGCCAGTCCGACACCTCGCCGCGCGGCATGTATTGCCTGCTGCAGATTCGAAAATTCCATTCCGTTATCGGCATAGCGCGCCGGCATTCCTGCTTTAGCCAACCAGTTCGGCCAAAGTTTCAAACGGACGTCTTCGTGCAATACATGCAAGGCCAGCAACTCGTCCAGCAGGCGCTCGACCGGCAAGCCCGCGAATTCCGGCGCGCCGACCAGCACGTGTCGCTCCATCAACAAAAGTTCTGAGCTTCCTTGCGTGGCCAGGTGGCGAGCCGACTCGCGCCCGAACCGGACACTGCAATGGCACTCGCCACTTTCCTGAATGCGGATCGATAAATCCACGTCCGGCAGTTGCTCTGCCAACCCGCCGAGCCGCGAAGAGAACCATTGCGTCGCGAAGGTCGGGGGCAGCGACACAACAAGGCGCCTGCGCTCCACGGCGCCGGTCAAATGCCGGGCTCCCCGTTCGATGACATCAAACGCTTCGGTCACCGACGGCATCAGCATCACGCCGGCCTGCGTCAGCCGGATTCCCTTGTGGTCGCGCTCGAACAGTTTTACGCCTAGCGATTCCTCCAGCAGCCGGATTTGGCGGCTAACGGCACCTTGCGTGACGCACAGCGCTCGCGCTGCGCGATTGAAACTCAAATGACGCGCCGTTTCTTCGAAAAACCGCAGCGCAATTAACGATGGAAGGTGTCGCATAGTGATTCCTTACAGCTCGTCTCCTCGATTGTTGTAGTCAGCCCGATGCACGCGCCTTCCCGATCGCGAGGCAAACTTCTTGTCTCGCGTTCGATAAAATTACCTTGATTCCGGGTGCCAAACAATAGACCTTCCGGCCAACGTTGGGCCATCAGTAATTCTCATAATCAGCTATCAGGAAAGGTCGGAACACCGAAAAAACCTTCAGGAAATAGGCCATTCGGCTAGTAGTTACCTAGGCCTGAATCGCCTATGCTGGATACATTCCGTTCCAGGAGGCCGCATGACCGTACGCAATCTCGATGCACTGTTCAGCCCGAAGTCGATCGCCGTGATCGGTGCGTCGCTGCGCGCGGGCAGCATCGGCGAAATGGTGTGGTCGCGGCTCAGCCAGGCAAAATTTGCGGGTCCGCTTTGGCCGGTGAATCCGAAGCATCGCCAGCTCGATAACGTCGCTGTATTCGCCGGCATCCACGACCTGCCGGACGCACCGACTGTGGCCGTGTTGTGCACGCCGCCGTCAACATGGCCGGAGTTGGTCCGGCAACTCGGCGAGCGCGGCACGCGAGCGGTTGTGATCGTCGGTCAGGCGGGCGATAAACAGAATCAGGCGGTCAACGGCTGGACAAGCCGGACGCTCATCGCTGCGCGGCCGTTCTTGCTGCGTGTTGTCGGCCCGGCAAGCCTGGGCGTGATGACGCCCTCGACCGGCGCCATTCTCGGTGCGCCTTCGTCGCCGGTTGCGGTGGGTGGGGTGGCGTGGGTATCGGCGTCGAATGCGCTGACCAATGGCGTGCTCGGATGGGCGAACGCTCGTGGTCTTGGCTTTTCGCGGGTGGTCGCGCTCGGAGACGAAGCGGATGTCGATGTTGGAGATATCCTCGATTTCCTCGCAAGCGACGCTCGCACGCGCGCGGTCTTGCTTGCTGTCGAATCGGTGCGGATGGCACGCAAGTTCATGTCGGCGGCGCGTGCCGCAGCGCGCAACAAACCCGTGCTGGTTTTGCGAACCGGATACAACGATCCGTTCGACGCGCTTTACAGCGCAGCATTCCGGCGTGCCGGTCTGGTCCGCGTCGATTCGCTCGATGACCTGCTCGATGAAATCGAAACGCTTGGTGTTGGTCGCGTCGCGGCGAGCGATCGCGCGACCGTGATCACGAGCGACCGGGGCGTTTCTGCGCTCGCAGTGGACGCATTCGCCGCCGCTGGTGACTCGCTTGCGCTTTGGTCCGACGCGGCGCGCAAGGCGGTCGCTGCAGCCTTGCCTGAGGCGCATCTCGGCAATCCGCTGCAACTCGGCGATACCGCCACCGCTAGCGACTTCGGTGCCGCGCTCGAAGCGCTGGCGCCGCATCGTGAGACTGGAACTGCGTTCGTGGTGCACGCACCAACGCATTCCGCGCCTGTCGCCGAAGTCGCGCGCATGTTGATCGCGCAAAAAAGTCACGCGTATCGCGGATTGCTGGCGTGCTTTTTTGGTTGTGTCGATGTAGCGACGCGCGACGCGCTGCACGCCGAGGGAATTCCGGTTCACACCACGCCGCAGCGGCTAGCAAGGGCCTTTGCCCGGCTGGTCGATTATCGCCAGGGACGCGAGTTGCTGATGCAGACGCCGGACGGACCGTTGCCCCAGGCGGCGGCTGCGCTGGACAGCGCTCAAGCGCAGGTTTCGGCCGCGTTGGCTGCGGGCGTTGCCGAGCTGGACGGCGAACGTGCATCACGGGTCTTGGGCCAGTTTGGAATCGTGGTGAAGGCGGGGCCGCCGGGCACGCGCAGTGACGACGCCATCGAAATCGATGTCCGCCTTCTCAACCATCGGGTATTCGGCCCGGTGTTCGAATTCAGGACAGCCGGCGCGCTTGGTCTGCCGGACTCGCTTCACGAGTTCGCCTTTCCGCCGTTGAATCCTTTGCTGGCTCGTGATCTAGTGATGCGCTCACCGCGTGCACGCGAGCTTCCAGCCGAGAGTTTGCTGAATGCACTGACGGCTTTATCGAATGCGGTATGTGAAATCGAGCAAATCGTTGCGTTGCGCTTGACGGTGCGCGTCACGCGTCAGGCGGTAGTTGTGTACGAGCCGCATTTGACGCTGGCCGCGCATCGAACGCCGCTGGCCATCCAGCCATATCCGCGCCGGCTGGAAGAAACGCTCGAATGGAACGGCTTGCAGGTGACCGTGCGTCCAATCCGGCCCGACGACGAAACCGCCCACAGCGCGTTTGTCGCGGCAATGACGCCTGAGGACTTGCGCTTACGTTTCTTCAGCTCGGTGCGCAGCTTCGATCACTCGCAACTCGCGCGCATGACGCAGATCGATTACGACCGCGAGATGGCGTTTATAGCGGTGACGGGTGAAAGCAATGCGATGCAGACGCTGGGCGTGGCCCGCGCAATAGCCGATCCGGACAACGAGACGGCCGAGTTTGCGGTGGCGGTGCGTTCCGACCAGAAGGGCAGGCGCCTGGGAATGTTGCTGCTGGCGCGGATCATTGCGTATTGCAAGTCGCGCGGGACGCGGTGGCTCGCCGGCGAGGCGTTGCGCGAAAACACAGGAATGATTGCTCTTGCGCGCCGCTGCGGTTTCCAGATCACGCCGACTGAGGATCCGGGCGTAGTGGGATTCCGCATGCGGCTGACCGACGCCGATCCGGCGCGGCCATAGATTTTTAACGCTTAAGCCGCAAGCTTGGCGAGCGCTTCATCGACTTGTGTTCGCGATACCGCCAGCTCTTCCAGCCATGCATCGGCATAAACGCTGCCGGTTTCGCGTTCCAGCCGCGCGATGGTCGCCGCGCAACGCGTCGTGTCCTTAGGCGTTGCGATGAACGACTTGACTGAGGCGCCCGAGGTGAATGCCTCGAACAACGGCACGCGGATATCGTCTGGCAATGCGCGGCTCGTCCATTGATAAGGCTTTCCATTGAACGACAGCTGCGGAGGCATCACGCGTTCTTTTTTCGCTGCGGGAATCAGGCCGAAATTGCGGGCGGCATCGCCGATCTGGTCCGCGGTGAAAAGCTCGTCCGCGCCGATATCGAATTGCTGGATAAACGTTTCAATGCTTTGCATTGCCGCCGCGCGGTCGTCGCGCTTTTTCTGGGCGCGGGCAACAATGTCGCGCAGTTCATCGGCTTCTTCGCTTGTGATCGTGAAGCTGGACTGCTTTTGCTGAAGTTCGGAGAAGCGCTGGAATTCGGGATCGGACAGAAGTTTCGCCATGGCCTTGCGTAGATTGCGTAGAAAAAGACGCAGCAGGTCGCGCACAACGACCAGCCGCTTTTTGAGAGGGGCGCCATTCTATCAAGCCGCGCTGGAATCTCGCGCGTCGCGCATGCCATCGAGTTCAACTTCAGGCTCGCGATACATCGAGAGCGCCGCCGCCGCCTCGCCGAGCATTGCGCTGACATCGTCAATGGACGGTGCGACATATTCGTCGATACGCCTGAGAAACGGGCATGTCAGCGTCGCGACCGCCTGGCCCGACGGTCCGAGCAGCGGAAAGCTGACGTCCATCACGCCGAACGTCTGCTGACTTTCTTTATGGAGAAAACCGTCCGCGCGGATCTTGGCGTACGCACTTTCGAGCGCGGCAGGGTCCAACGCTGTTTCACCCTTGACCTGAGTGTGTTCGGCGAGCATGTGCGCGCGCTGTTCAGCACTTTGAAACGCCAGCGTCACGCGCCCCGAACCGGTATCGATCAAACCAATGCGCGCGCCAAGCCGCACCGAAATACCCCATGTGCCGGGCCCGTCGACCTGCGCGATCACCAGCAGATTGCCCCGGTCATAGGTCGCGAGATGGCAGGATTGCTCGGCGCGGTCGGCGAAGCGCTGCATGATCGGCAGGGCTTCCGTGATCAGCCGGTTCATCGGCGGATGACGATGTGCGAGCGCATACAGCTTAAGACTCAGCGAATAACGGTCGCCCGCCGGCGAGCGCACCACGTACTGCCGCGCGACGAGCCGCTCGAGCATCCGATACATCTCACTCGCATTTCGCCCAAGCGATTTTGTGATCTCGGCGCGCGTCAAGCCGTCCTTCTGCTCGGCGAGCAACTCGAGAATGTCGAGCCCTTTGTCCAGCGCGGGCGCGCGGTATCGGTCGGCGTCGGTCGGATCTTCTGCCTGCATGTCAGCCTTGTTAAGAACAATCGATCAGCGATAAACGCAGATGCTAAGGGAAAACACGGACCGTTTCGGGGCGCAGTAAGCTTGACTTGAACTTGTCCGCATATGAATAATACGTTCACTGATAAACGATTGTACCGATACAAACCCGTATCTTCGATATACGTCGAAACGAATTCAAGGACGTCTGCGTGCCGCAAACCCCGCACAAACCCACCGACTCACGTTTGATTTTGCAAAGCCCGCAAGACAATTGCCTGATTGCGGGCGCCCGTCTGGAGGCGGGCGAGCGCGTCGAGATTGAAGGGGAAACGGTCACGCTTGCAAAAACCATCGATCTTGGACACAAAGTCGCGCGCTACGCGCTGCAAACGGATCAGAAGGTACTGCGTTACGGCGCGATCATCGGCCACGTGAATGCAGACGTTCAGCCAGGCGACCATTTGCACACCCACAATCTCGAGAGTGATTACATCCCGACCTATACCCACGACGCCCGCCACGCATTTGTGGATCATCGGGAACAGCCAAGCCAATGACAGCCTCCACCGCTCCCCAGCTTCAAGGTTTTTTGCGCGCCGATGGCCGCAAGGGCATTCGCAACGTGATCGCGGTCGCGTATCTCGTGGAGTGCGCACATCACGTGGCGCGCGAGATCGTCACGCAGTTTCGTCCGGCATTCGATGCCTTCGATGACCCGAACGCCGAGCAGGAACCACCCGTTCATCTGATCGGCTTTCCTGGCTGCTATCCGAACGGTTATGCCGAGAAGATGATGGAGCGGCTGACCACGCATCCGAACGTGGGCGCGGTGCTGTTTGTATCGCTGGGATGCGAGAGCATGAACAAGCACTATCTTGTCGATGCCGTGCGCGCAAGCGGCCGTCCCGCCGAGGTCCTGACGATCCAGGAAAAGGGCGGCACGCGCAGCACCATCCAGAATGGTCTCGACTGGATTCGCGAAACGCGCGCAACGCTCGCAGCCCAGCCAAAAGTGCCGATGGCGCTCGACGAACTCATCGTCGGCACGATTTGCGGCGGTTCCGACGGCACGAGCGGCATCACGGCGAATCCGGCGGTGGGACGCGCGTTCGATGCGTTCATCGATGCCGGCGCCGCCTGCATTTTCGAGGAAACCGGGGAACTTGTCGGCTGCGAATTCCATATGAAAAGCCGCGCCGCGCGGCCGGAACTCGGGCAGGAAATCGTCGCGTGCGTGGATAAAGCCGCGCGCTATTACTCGATTCTCGGACACGGTTCGTTTGCGGTCGGCAACGCCGATGGCGGCCTCACGACGCAAGAAGAAAAGTCGCTTGGCGCATACGCGAAAAGCGGCGCGTCGCCGATTGTCGGCATCATCAAACCGGGCGACATTCCGCCAGTCGGCGGCCTGTATTTGCTCGATGTCGTGCCCGACGGCGAACCGCGTTTCGGCTTCCCGAACATCAGCGATAACGCGGAAATCGGCGAGTTGATCGCTTGCGGTGCGCACGTGATCCTGTTCACGACGGGGCGCGGGTCGGTGGTCGGCTCGGCCATCTCGCCCGTGATCAAGATCTGCGCAAACCCCGCGACGTATCGCAATCTTTCCGGCGACATGGACGTCGATGCCGGCCGGATTCTCGAAGGCCGCGGTACGCTCGACGATGTGGGCCGCGAAGTATTCGATGTCACCGTGAAAGTCGCGGCAGGCGCCGCGTCCAAGTCCGAATCGCTAGGCCATCAGGAGTTCATCCTGACCTACAAGACATTCGATCCAGTCGGGCCCGCCTGTTTGCCCGCAAATGCGACGCCGCGGCATGCCGTGCCGATCGCTTCGATTTGACCCACTTATCGACACGCTTCTAGATCAAAGCGATGAACCCAATCACCGGAAATCCTGTCGTGAAAACGCGCAAGGTTGGAAAGACTTCGCTGGAAGTCACCGCGTTGTCGCTGGGCAGTGCGCCGCTCGGCGGTTTGTATCACGAGTTGTCGGAGGAAGACGCGCAAGCAACCGTCAACGCCGCATGGCAAGCCGGCATTCGCTACTTCGATACCGCGCCGCACTACGGCCACACGAAAGCCGAACATCGCCTGGGCGACGCATTGCGGCGCTATCCGCGCGAAGACTATGTGTTGTCCACCAAAGTCGGCCGCTGCTTTGTCCCTCGCACAACGCCGTATGACGGCAGCGAAGGCTGGGCGAATCCGCTGCCTTTCCAGGCAATCTACGACTACACCTACGACGGCATTCTTCGTTCATTCGAAGACAGCCAGCAGCGCTTGGGGATCGTGGATATCGACATCGTGCTGATCCACGACATTGGCCGCGTCACGCACGGCGAAAAGAATGCGTTTTATTGGCGGCAACTCACGAACGAAGGCGGTTTTCGCGCGCTCGATGAACTGCGCGCGTCGCGAGGCGTTAAAGCCGTTGGACTTGGCGTGAACGAAGGCGCGGCGGTGCAGGAAGCAATGGCGGAATTTAATATCGATTGCGCGCTGCTCGCCGGCCGATACACGCTTCTGGAACAAGCTGTCCTCGACGACTTGCTGCCTGAATGCGAGAAACGCGATGTCAGCATATTGCTCGGCGGTGCGTTCAACTCGGGCATTCTTGCGCGCGGTTTGACGCACGATAAGCCGCCAAAAGCGATCAACCAGAAATTCAATTATGGCGATGCGCCGCCGTCGATCATCGAGCGTGTCGACGCGCTGGAACAGATTTGTCGCGAGCATGGCGTTGCATTGTCGAGCGCTGCCTTGCAGTTTCCTTATGCGCATAAAGTTATTGCCACCGTGCTGATGGGCGCGCGCAACCCGGACGAGGTCCGGTTGAACGCCGCGTCGTTCGCCGATCCTTTGCCCGCAGACTTATGGGACGCGTTGAGAGCAGCGGGATTGCTGCATGCATCGGCGCCTGTACCCGAACCCTCCGGCGAAGCGTAATCATGAGCGTTGAATTTATCGATGCACATCAGCACTTCTGGGATCCGTCGCGCGGCGACTATGGCTGGTTGACGCCTGAGTTGAGCGGGTTGTATCGCGTGTTTGGTCCGGATGACTTGAAGCCGCTTCGCGAAGCCGCGAACGTGGCGCGGACGGTCGTCGTCCAGGCGGCGCCAACTGTGGATGAAACACGATATCTCCTCGATCTCGCGCGCAATGATCCATCGATTGCGGGCGTAGTCGGATGGGTTCCGCTCGACGCGCCCAATGCGGTTGAATTGATCGATCGCTTAGCGCGCGAGCCGAAGTTCAAAGCCGTGCGCCCGATGCTTCAGGATCTTCCCGATGATCGCTGGATCGAGAATCCTGCATTGACGCCGGCAATCCATGCGCTGATCAAGAACAATCTTGCTTTTGATGCCTTGATCTTTCCGCGCCACATTGCATCGCTGAAGGTTTTTGCAGAGCGTTTCCCTGACTTGCGAATGGTCATCGATCACGGCGCGAAACCGCAAATCAAGGACGGCGACGCCGGATGGCAAATCTGGGCGGATGGCATTGCAGAGTTGGCGGCGTTGCCTCAAGGATTGCGCTGCAAGCTGTCGGGCCTTGCGACGGAAGCCGCGTCCGGCTGGACGATCGCAACGCTCAAGCCATACGTCGATCATCTTCTGAAGCACTTTGGGGCGGACCGGCTGATGTGGGGAAGCGACTGGCCGGTACTGAATCTAAACGGCGACTATGCAAAGTGGAATGACGCAGCGCGGCAATTGACGTCGCATCTCGACCCAACTCAACAGCAAGCGATCTTCTGCGATACGGCAAAAACGTTCTACCGCTTATAACGCGTGAAGAATCGGCAAGGTATACACGGAATTTCGCATCAGCAATCGCAACGAAAGCCGGGGATGGTAAAAAGATGTATCGCGTGAATGGTATGGTTCTGTCGCACGATATTTGAAACGCCGCTCCCGGCGAAGCCAGCCAAACGCGGGCTGCACCGAATACCTCATCAACCGAATCAAAACCTGAAACTGAAGGATCACTCACGATGAAACTGCTGCGCTTTGGGCCGAACGGTCAGGAAAAACCGGGTTTGCTGGATCAGAATGGCAAGATTCGCGATTTGTCGGGTGTTATCGACGACATCGCCGGCGAAACGCTATCGGATGCATCGCTCGCGAAACTCCGCGCAATCGATCCGTCCACGCTGCCTGAAGTGACGGGCGAACCGCGCATCGGCCCGTGCGTTGCGCGCGTGGGCAAGTTCGTGTGCATCGGATTGAATTACGCCGATCACGCCGCCGAATCGAATCTGCCGGTTCCGACCGAACCGGTGTTGTTCGGCAAATGGACGAGCGCGATCTGCGGCCCGAACGACAATATCGAAATCCCGCGTGCATCGAAAAAGACCGACTGGGAAGTCGAACTCGGCGTGGTGATCGGCAAGCACGCGAAGTACGTCAGCGAAGCGGACGCGCTGGATTACGTGGTGGGCTATTGCGTGATCAACGACGTTTCCGAGCGCGAATGGCAAATCGAGCACGGCACGCAATGGGACAAGGGCAAGGGTTTCGATACCTTCGGCCCGATCGGCCCGTGGCTTGTCACGAAGGACGAAATCGCCGACGTGCAGCATCTCGATATGTGGCTCGACGTCGACGGACATCGTTATCAGAACGGCAATACCAAGACGATGGTCTTCGGCGTCGCAGAACTGGTGGCGTATTTGTCGAAGGTGATGAGCTTGCAGCCTGGCGATGTCATCTCCACCGGCACGCCGCCGGGCGTTGGCATGGGCGTGAAACCCGCGCCGGTTTACCTGAAAGCGGGCCAGACGGTTCGCCTGGGCATTCAGGGATTGGGCGAGCAACAGCAACGCACGGTCGACGCAAAGTAAGCACGAACCGATAAAAGAGAGGGGCCGTTCCGGCATAAGTTGGAACGGCCCCTCGTTCGTTTTACTGCAAGAGAAAGCGTATCAGGCGCTCACCGGTTCCAGCTCCGCAGCCATCTCGCTGATCCGGTGAATCGTCCCTTGCGCGACCGCAACGAGGCGTTCCGTGCCGCCATCGGTGACATAAACGTCGCATTGACACGTGGCCTGCGTCATTCCCGCGTAGATCACGCGCGCGCGGGCCAGCAATGTGCCCGATACAGCGGGCCGCAAATAATTGATCTTGTACTCGCCGGTGACCACCTTCGGGCCCAGGCGCAGCGCGCCGGCGAAGGTCAGGGCGTTATCGACGAGATAACTCACCACGCCGCCGTGCACAAAACCGTGTTGCTGCCTGAGTTCATCGCGGATGGTCAGGCATAGGGTGAGACTCGAGGAGTCGACCTGCATGAGTTTCGTTCCCAGCAGGGCGCTAAACGGCTGCGCGTTCAACGCGCCCCGTGCGATATCGACAATTTCGGCCATTCGGACACTCCTACATTTGGTTTCGGTCCAGTCAGCTTGAGTCCCACAATCCGCATCGAGGCAAGCGCCGCCGTCGCGGTCCTGCAAGGACTGTAGGTAGCGCATCTCCACTCTGCAAGGACGATCTCGAATTCGCGGACAAATTACTGGTTTAAAGACGATTTATCGGCGATTCGAATTTAAAACGGCGGTTGTTCAGGCTGAAATGCAAAACGCCTCGCGCGAATGGCGAGGCGTTTGAACACGCCGAAAACGGGCTTGGAGTTTCAGGGCAACGCGTCGTACGCGGTTGCGAGATGGTAAGGCGTGGTCGAAGGCATTTCTGCGCGGACGATTGCGCCATTTGCCGCCTGACTTTCAATCCAGCCGTTTGGCCGAAGAAAACGTTTCGTGAAACGTCCGATCTGATCGGGCAATTGCGCGCGCACGTCCGCGCCGGAATGCGTAGCGAGTGCGCGCAGATATTCGGTCTGCGCCCAGATGCGTTGCGTCGAATCGATAACACCGCCGCGTTCATCCACCGACGCCGCCACGCCGCCCGTCACCGGATCAACGCCGGATTGCTGCACGAAATCGAACGCGCGATATAACGCCCGGTTCAGTCCCACCGCTTCGAAAGCCGCGTGTGCGCTGCCTTCCACCAGAAACAGCCATTCGAATTGATGGCCGGGTTCGAGCCAATTGTTCGCGCTTCCAATCGGCAATTCCGCGATACACCCCGTTTCCTGGTGCACGAAAGCACGCGCGACGGCCGCGCCGAGCTTTTCCAGACGATGATCGAAGACTGCGAAGCCAGTGGTTTCACGCGCGGCGAGCCACGCTTCGGTCAGGTGCATCAACGGGTTTTGAAGCGGCGAATTGAGCGATGCCGAAAAATCCTCGCTCATCGCCGCATGGAACAGATCGCCACCGGCGTTCATTTGCCGTTCGATGATCGCCGACGTTTCCTCCAGCACTGCCAACGCTTTTTGCGCGGCGGCCGGCGATGCATGCCGAGCGTATTCGGCGCACGCAAAAATCACGAACGCGTGTGTATAGAGGTCCTTTTGACGCTCGTGCGGCGCGCCGGCTGCATCGACGCTATAGAACCAACCGCCGTTTTTCCTGTCCTGAAAATAGGTCAGAAGCGAATCGAACAGCGTATCGGCGTGGCCGATGTCCCCCGCGTGCGCAAACACGAACAATTGCCGGGCGCATGCCATGGCGCGGTATCGATGTGCGGGGACAGGCGTCACGCCGTCCTTGGCAACCGCTTCGTAGGCGAGACGCATGGCTGGATTGAAGCCCGGTCCGCGCCAGATGGGCAGCACGACGCGCTCATAATGTGCTTTCAGGGTCGCGCCGGTCGGAGATGTTCCAGCAGTGGAATCTGGGTCGTGCATACGGCTTTATTGATAATGGTTGAGCCCGGCGGCGCTCGCCACCGGACGCGGGCACCAAGGATAAATCAAAACGGCCGCTTGCCGGACCAACATCGGCGCGCGAAGGCCATCGCAGTCCTGTTCTGGCCACCATAAAACCCACGCAAAGGAGAAAAACCACCCATGTTAGGCAATATGGAACTCATCGCGCGGCTCGTGCTGGCCGCCGCGCTCGGCAGTGTCATCGGCTTCGAGCGGGAACGGCTTTCGTGGGCGGCCGGACTGCGCACGCACATGCTCGTGTGCGTTGGATCGACGCTCATCATGATCGTCTCGGCGTTCGGTTTCGCCGATGTCCTCGGCAGCGAGCACATCGTCCTCGACCCGTCGCGGATCGCCGCGCAGGTCGTGTCGGGAATCGGCTTCCTCGGCGCCGGCTCCATCCTGCTGCGCGGCGAGATTGTCCGCGGTCTCACGACGGCAGCGAGTCTATGGTCGGTCGCCGCGATCGGGCTTGCCGTCGGCGGCGGGCTCTACACCGCGTCCATAGCTGCAACCATCATCATCCTGATCATTCTCGCGGGCATCAAACCGCTGGAGCGGCGGTTCATATCGGTGAAACAGCGGCGTCAACTGACCTTGCTCGTCGACCGCGGCACGTTGAATTTTCACGCGCTGCACGAGGTCTTGGGCGCGGGCAGCGTGCGGGTCAAGCAGTTCGTCGTGCAGCAGAGCGATGATTCCGCCGATCTGGATGAAGTGCAGATTTCGTTATCGCGGGTTTCATCGGCGGAATACCAGGCGATTTGTTCACGGCTGCGCGCGCTCGAAACCGTGCGCGAATTCAAGGAAGAGGGCGCATTGTAGTGCTGCGGCGGGTGAAATTATCGGTAGCGGCGTGCGACAATGCGCGCTCGAAAATTCCGCTGACGTTCGATGCCAAGCGCTTTATTAGCCGCTTGCTTCACTGGCGTGTTGTTGTTCATTCTCGACTTATGCCCGATTCCGCTGTAAATCCCGCCCGTTTGAACGACCTCGCTCCTTTAGCCGATGACCCTGCCGTCAGTTTGCCTCGCCCCGCGCGGCAGACGCAGCGCGGTTCGGCGCCGGATCGCGTTCCGTGTACTGGCCCATACGGCGCGCCGACGCTCGATCTTTTCGCCGAAGATGCCGAGCGGGCCACGCTCCAGGCATTGAACACGGACATTCGGCAGGCCACGTTGCCGGGCTTCGAGCTACCCGATGTGTTCATGGCGGCGGTGTCTGCGGTATCGGCTTCGGTTTTGCGGTCGACGTCGCGGCGCGCTGCTGTTTCGGACGATGCCGGCGCGTGTGTCTTACCTAACGAGAGCACCGCCGAGAATGCGTCACCAACGCTTGATCTCTTGTTCGATGAGCCGCGCGCCAAGTTCTGACATGGCGCGCATGACTACTTTCTGGTCCAACCCCAAATTTTGCCTTATGAAAAAAGCGACGAAAGCCGGTAACACCTACTGACATCGCGCTCCGCCTCCAACTATATCTGTTGCGAAAACGCATTGATGTAGAAAAACTACGGGAAAAATGTTGCGTTGCGCTAGGAATCGCTCGGTGAAAACCCTATAATCATGACTAAGGGATAACCCTGAACCAACCCACCGGAGTCTGACATGAGCTACCTCTTCGCACTGCTGCAAAAAATCGCCTCGTTGTTCGAATCGCCGCATCTTCCGATGGACTCGGACTACTCGTACCAAGCCCGTCAACGCGAAGCAGAGCGCGTTCGTAAGGCACGCGGCACGGTTTTCGGAATTCGTCTGTGAGCTGTCGTGGAAGCAGCGCGGATGGCATAGGGAAATAGATCGTTTTTTGTTTTGCGGCTTGACATCTGTTTTTCGTAGTGCGGTCCGCCTGTTTTCTCGAGTGTGGGATTATGTAGTTTTTCTAGCTTAAATTGTTTTACCGATCGATCGTCGCTTGGTCAATCGTCTTCAAATATCTGCCATCCTCGTTGTTCAATGCGCTTTTACGCGCGTCTCCCTTCGCTCCTGGATACTTGCGCTCGCCTACCGCGATCAAGCACGCTCGTTCATTACAAATCAATAAATCCGCGCAAGGCTGAAACGCGTTCGTAAAGTGTCGTAACCCCGCGAGTGGTTTCATATTTTCGTTGCTTACACGGCGCGCGACAAAACCTGCCGCACCGTCATTGCGAAACTGCGACAAAAATCAGTCGATTCAATGGTTTACAACGCCGTGAACAGGAATTCAATCGTCCGCGCGATTGATACGAACACTTACAAGCGCTCACGTCGTGCAATCTGCGGCGTGGCTAAAGTGGTTCTCAACGACGCGGCACTGACAGCACATCACCAGTTCACCGCGCGTCTTTAAAGAAGATCCAGCTGAACAAGGGAGAACAGTCATGAAAACCTCACGCACGATCATTGCCGCCATGCTGGCCGGCGGCGCGCTGATGACGGCTACGGCCGCATTCGCTCAAGTCGATAACGGCATGATTCAGGGACCGGCAATCCAGCAAAGCTACGGCGAACCGCACATGATGCAAACGGCCGTGGTCATCAATCTGGGCTGGCACGGCGACCGTTATTGGGATGGACACCGTTATTGGCAGCGCGACGAATGGATGCGCCATCATCCGCACGATGCAGGTCCGCATCACGCGCCGCCGCCGCATGCCGATCGCCACGACGATCATCGTCACGGCTGATCGCTACGGCTAAGGCCCGACTAAAGACGCACGACAGAACCGGTTGCCCAAAAGGGGCAGCCGGTTTTTTTTCGCAATGAATCCGGCGTTTAGGTTCACGTCATAGCCCATTTGGCCGAGGCGCGTATTCGAGGCTGCTGCGCTATCCTAGCTGGCTTGGGCGGGTGAATTAAACCTGCGATCAGCTCGGAAAATAGCGGAGAGAACTTGAATCAGATCACTATTGGCGTGGTGGGCAGCGGCCTGATGGGCGTCGGCATTGCAACACAAGCAGCGCTTCACGGATATGCGACCATCGTTCATGACATCGATGCCGCGCGGCTGACGTCGGTGCATGCAAAAGCAGAAGCGGTTCTCGACGAATTGATCGACGCCGGCGTGTTCCATGCGGACGATAAAGCCGGCGTGCTTGGGCGCATTGAAACCACCGAAAAGCTGGAACGCGTGGCGACGGCGGGGTTTATCGTGGAAGCGATTCCCGAAGTGCTCGAACTGAAGAACCGGACGTATCGTGCGCTCGAGCCGCTTCTGCGTGACGACGCCATTTTTGCCAGCAATACCAGCGGTTTTCCGCCCGATCTCCTGGCGCAAGTGCTGCGGAACAAAGCACGTTTTGTGATCGCGCACTTCTGGAATCCTCCGCATACCATTCCACTCGTTGAAGTCGTGCCGGGCACCGAGACCGATCCTGAAGTCACGCGCCGCACGGCGGATTTGATGACGGCCATCGGTATGGAACCGGTTGTGCTGACAAAGGCAATTCCAGGCTTTGTCGGCAACCGGCTGCAGTTTGCAGTCTTGCGCGAAGCACTGGCTATTGTGAGGTCGGGTGCGGCGACGCCGGAAGTTGTCGATGCGGTCATGAAAGCGTCGCTCGGCCGCCGATACGGCGTGGTCGGGCCGCTGGAAAGCGCCGATCTGGGCGGACTCGATACGCTGCTCGACATCGGCCTGCATCTCATGCCCGAGCTTGCAAAAGATGAAGACGTCCTGCAGCTGATGCGCGAGCGCGTGCAAAAAGGTCACGTGGGCGTGCGCAGCGGGCAGGGCTTTTACGACTGGAACGACGCGCACCATGCGCGCGTGAAGGCTGGGCGCAAGCGCCTGATTCACCACACCGCAAAGAAGACCAGGAAGAACCATGAGTGAGAGCAGCAGCAACTCCGGCACGCATTTCTATCATCCCGACGAAGGCCATCAGCTTCGCCACGATCCATTCAAGGCAATCGTCGCACCGCGGGTTATCGGCTGGATCTCGAGTCGCGATACCAACGGTCGCGTGAATCTCGCGCCGTACAGCTTCTTTGGCGCGTTCGCGACGTTTCCCTACATCATCGGATTCTCGAGCGAGGGGTACAAGGACAGCATCAGGAACATCGAGGAGACCGGCGAATTCGTGTGGAATCTGTCGAGCAAACCGCTCGCCGAGCAGATGAACAAGACATCGGCGCCCGTTCCTCATGAAACCGATGAGTTCGAACTTTCCGGGTTGACCAAGGCGCCAGGCGTGAATGTCGCCGTGCCTCACGTGGCCGAGTCTCCGGCTGCGCTCGAATGCAAGTTGCTGCAAATCATCCGGCTGAAGGCGCTCGACGGCACGCCAATGAACAACTGGCTCGCGCTTGGACAGGTCGTCGGCGTTCATATTCGCCGTGAATTCCTGAAGGACGGCATCTTCGATACCGCCGCCGCTCAGCCGATCATGCGTGCGGGGTATCGAGGGGATTACGCGGGCATCGGCGAAATGTTCGAGATGATCCGGCCGGGTTCGTAACGGTCGACCGGCGCTTGCCTAAAGCCGGAACACGCTCACCGCGCGGCTGAGTTGCTCGGCCTGTTCGAGCAATTCCGCGGTGGATTGCTCCGCCTCGCCAACCAGCGCCGCGTTTTGCTGGGTTGCTTCGCCGATCTGCGCAACCGCGAGATTCACTTGTTCTATGCCGGTCGACTGCTCGCGCGACGCCACGCTGATTTCGCCGATGATCGCGTTCACCCGCGCCACACGTTCCACGATTCCAGTCATCGTGCCGCGCGCTTCTTCGGCAATCCGGAACCCCGTGGCAACACGGCCAACCGATTCCGCGATCAGCGCCTCGATTTCCTTGACCGCGGCGGCGCTGCGTTGCGCGAGGCCTCGCACTTCGGAGGCCACAACGGCAAAGCCCTTACCGTGCTCGCCCGCGCGCGCGGCTTCCACGGCGGCGTTCAAAGCGAGGATGTTCGTCTGGAACGCGATTCCTTCGATCACCGAAGTGATGTCCGAGATCTTGCGCGCGGATGCATCGATTTCGCTCATCGTGGTGACAACGCGGCTCACCGCTTCGCCGCCGGCGCGGGCAGCATCGGATGCCGATGCCACCAGTTGATCCGCCTGCGCCGTGTTGGCGGCGTTCTGTTGCACGGTCGACGTGATCTGTTCCATGCTTGCGGCCGTTTCTTCGAGGCTGCTGGCTTGCGTCGCGATGCGTTGCGAAATGTCGCTGCTGCCTGCCGCGATCCGGCCGGTGCCATCGGACATATCCGCCGATGCACTTCGCACCTGCGTGACGATGCGCGCGAGTCCTGTCGCAATTCCATCGATTGCTGTCATCAGCCGGCCGACATCGTCTGCACGCGTGGTCGAAAGACGCACGCTCAAGTCGCCCGCCGCAATCTGCTCGGATGCGTGCGTGACGGCTTCCAACGGTTGCGTCACGAGCTTGCGCACCGCAAAAAGCAGCACGGCGACAAAGCCCGCGATCACGAGCAAACCTAGCGCCAGAAAGCGAAAACGCATGGCGCGCATATCGGCGAGCAGTTCATCTCGATACGCAATTCCGCCGATCACCCATTGCCACTCGGGCACGGAACGAAACACGATTTCCTTCGCGCCGCCATGCACTTGCGGGTTCGTGATCTCGGACGTGGCAGGGGCATCGAAGGAAAGGCTGCCCTGCTTGGCGTCGAGTATTTGCTTGAACGGTGCAATGCGTTCATCGGCGGATTGAATGGCCGCGGCCGCTGTGCCGTTCGAATCGCTCAGGCCCGGATGAACCAGAAGCTTGCCGCGGTTCGGCCCGTTCGATGCGTCGATCACAAAAAAGTAGCCGTTTTCACCCACTTTCAGATCGCGGATGTTCTGCTGCAGTGTGGCGATTTCCGCGCTGATGTCCACGCCTACGAACAACGCGCCAATCACGCGGCCCGATGCATCCGCGACAGGTTTGTACTCGGTGATGTACTGCTTGCCGAACAGCGACGCCATGCCGATAAACCGTTTGCCCCCGAGCATCAGCGCATACGCAGGACTTTTGCGGTCGAGCAATGTGCCGATCGCCCGTTCGCCGTCCTGCTTTTTCAGCGATGTCGTCACGCGCACGAAGTCGTCGCCGGTGCGCGCGAACACCGTCGCGATCGCGCCGCTGCGTTCGAGAAACTGGTCGGGAATCGAGAAATCGAGGTTCATCGGCTTGTCGCCGGCCTTGAACGTCGGCGTCGCCATTCCGCCGATATCGACTTTCTGCGTTTCATCGAGCGCGAAATCCGCCGGCAGGAAACTTGCGAACAGCGTCATGGCGCGTTCGACTTCGGCGCTGACGGATTTATCGTAGAGATGGATCATCGTGCCGATCGCACGGTTGTCGTCGTCCATGCGGGCGAGCGCCTGGGCGTCGATCTCCTGCCCGGCGGAATGCGTCACCGCGATGGTAAAACCGGCCACGACCACGGCCGCCAAAACACACGCTAGAACAGCGAACTTCGCGCCGACACTTGCACGGCGGAGGCTGAATTTCGACATAGTTGATTTCTGAAAGGCATGTAGGGAAGATGAATGGTTAACGGCGGCGCGGCAGGAATCTTGACTCCGGACAACCGTTCGCATTTACCGAAGAAGCCGTCCGCAGTGCTCTAAAACGATGAACGGGCGCTAGAAACACGTCGCGTGCATCGCGAAATCGAATAAAAACGCTTGGCACTTGCTCTGGCGCGACATGCCAAAAACCGCCAAAAATCCCAAGTAACTGCTCGCAAACCCTTGCCACGCAAGGCTCCGTCTTTCCATCTGCTAGAAAAAGCAAATCAGGGTGTCGTATTTCCACATGTGAGCGTCGGAAATAGTCGGCAACCCGCACTTTTTTCTGGCAACTATGTATAGAGAGCGCGGACGCACGTCCGCCAACCAGGAGAGCGTTCGATGAAATCCGAAAAGGTCGTGGTCGAAAACCTCTGCAAGGTCTTTGGCACGAGCCCGAAGCAGGCGATCGACATGCTTGCGGGCGGCGCAACGAAAGAAGAAGTGTTTGCCAAGACCGGCCAGATTGTCGGCGTCCACAACGTGTCTTTCGACGTGCGCGAGGGCGAGATCTTCGTGCTGATGGGTTTGTCGGGCTCCGGCAAATCAACGCTTATCCGGTTGATCAACCGGCTGGTCGAACCCACCGTGGGCAAGGTCCTGATCGATGGACGCGACGTGGCCTCCGTCCCGCGCTCGGAACTGACATCGCTTAGGCGCAAGGACATGAGCATGGTGTTCCAGTCGTTTGCGCTGATGCCGCAACGCACGGTTTTATCGAATGCGGCGTTTGGGCTGGAAGTGGCGGGCGTTGGGCGGAAGGAACGCGAAAAACGCGCGATGGCCGTGCTCGAACAAGTAGGTCTCGCGCCGTTCGCGCAGAAACTGCCGGCGCAATTGTCGGGCGGGATGCAGCAGCGAGTCGGGCTCGCGCGAGCGCTGGCCGTGAACCCGTCGCTGATGATCATGGACGAGGCGTTTTCCGCGCTCGATCCGCTCAAGCGCAAGGAAATGCAGAACGTGCTGCTCGACCTGCAGCGCGAACAGCAACGCACGATCATGTTCGTCTCGCACGATCTTGAAGAGGCGCTGCGCATCGGCACGCGCATCGCGATCATGGAAGGCGGCCGCGTGGTGCAAATCGGCACGCCGCAGGAAATCATCTCGAATCCCGCCGACGCTTATGTGCAGGCGTTTTTTGAAGGTATCGATACAAGCCGTTACCTGACCGCCGGCGATCTCATGCAAACCGACGCCGTTCCGTTGATGAAACACGGCTCGCAAATCGACGCATCGAGTGTCTCGCAAGCGCTCAACGGCAGCGCCGACTATGCGTTCGTGATGGACCAGGAGCGCAAGATCCGCGGTTTTGTGTGCCGCGATTCGGTGGGACAGGCATCGCCGGAAATCAACCTGATTGAATGCATTCAACGCACCACGCCGCTCGACATCGTCGTCAGCCGCGTGGTCGCGAGCCGCGCGCCGCTGCCGGTGGTGGACGCGGACGGATCGTATTGTGGTTCGGTCAACAAGACGAACGTCCTCAAGGCTCTGACTCGACATAGAGGCTCCCATGTCTGAAATTATCCCGCTCGGCAGTTGGGTCGATCACGGCGTCAAATATTTGCTGGACCACGACGCAAAAACCTTCGATGCCATCGGCCGGGTTATCGAGAGCTTCGCGGCGCTGGTCGAACACGGCCTTCAGGCCATTCCAATGTGGCTGATGATGGCGATTTTTGTCGGCATCGGCTTGTGGCGGGTTGGCTGGCGATTTGCGTTGTTCGTGTTGTTGTCGCTCCTGTTGATCTACGCGACCGGCTTCTGGGATCAGATGGTGATCACGCTCGGCCTCACGCTTTCTTCCACGCTGATCAGCTTGCTGCTCGGCATTCCGCTCGGGATCTGGACGGCGAAGAGCAGGACTATCGAGACTATCGTGCGTCCCGTGCTCGACCTGATGCAGACCATGCCCGCGTTCGTCTACCTCATTCCGGCGGCCATGCTGTTCGGTCTTGGACGCGTTCCCGGCATCTTGTCGACGGTGATCTTCGCGATGCCGCCCGCCGTGCGTCTTACATCGCTTGGGATCAAGCACGTGAACCGCGAGATCGTGGAAGCGGGTCAGGCGTTCGGATGCACACCGTGGCAACTGCTTTACAAGGTGCAATTTCCGAACGCGCTGCCGTCCATCATGACCGGCGTGAACCAGACCATCATGATGGCGTTGTCGATGGTGATCATCGCTTCGATGGTCGGCGCCGGCGGTCTCGGCAACGACGTGCTCGCCAGTATCCAGCGGCTGGATATCGGCTTGGGATTCGAGAGCGGCTTGTCGGTGGTGTTGCTCGCGATCATCCTGGACCGTATCACGGAAAGCTTCGGCCGTTCGCCTGGCATGGCGCGCGCACCGTTGCTCTCGGGCATTCGCAGCGTCATGCGCGTGCGGCGTGCGCCGGCTGCGCAACAAGGTTGAGGTTTCAAATGAAGGCACGCGGTCAAATCAGCCAAGGATAAAACCCCGATGAAGCGCGACGCGATGGTGCCGGACCGGATTTATCCAGCGAGTCAGCCGCCTGACTCGCCGTTATCGAAGCTGTCGCACTTCGGGTTTTTGACGCTGCCGAATTTTTCGATGATCGCGTTCACGAGCGCTATCGAAGTATTACGGATGGCGAACTATGTTGGCCGCGCGGAGCACTACACGTGGTCGGTCATCACGCCTGACGGCGAACCGGCGCGCGCCAGCAACGGCATCACGGTCAAGCCTACGAAGACGCTCGCCGAAGCAGGCATGCCCGACGTGCTGATCGTGTGCGCGGGCTGGCATGTGCGCGATTACGTGGACGACAAGGTGATCGCGCTGCTGCAACACGTTGCGCAGCAAGGCAAACCGCTCGGCGGTATTTGCACGGGCGCTTACGCGCTGCTCGCGGCGAATTTGCTGGATGGCTACCGGTGCACCGTGCATTGGGAAGACATGTCGCCGCTGCACAAGAGCTATCCCCACGTGCGTTTCGCCGATGAAATCTTCGTCATCGACCGGGATCGCGTGACATGCACGGGCGGCACCGCGCCACTCGACCTGATGCTGAACCTGGTCGGCATGCGGCTTGGACAGGCGCACGCGGCGCAGGTGTCCGAGCAGTTCATCGTGGAACGCATTCGCGGCACGACCGATCATCAGCACATACCCGTGGATGCACGCGTCGGATTTTCACGCGCCGAATTGATTGAAGTCGTCCGGCTAATGGAAGCGAATATTGAAGAGCCGCTTTCACTCGAAGAACTCGCGCGGCTCGTGAAGCTTTCGCAGCGGCACTTACAGCGCATGTTCAAGATGTTCCTGAGCGTATCGCCGACGCATTATTACCTGACGCTGCGCCTCAGGCGTGCGCGTGAATTATTGCGCAACAGCGATGCATCCATCTCGCGCGTCACCGCCATTTGCGGTTTTCATTCGCCTTGTCATTTCAGCAAGGCGTATCGCGCGCAGTTCGGCCACGCGCCGAGCGTCGAGCGCAGGCAATCAGCTTGATTGGCCGTTTCAATCGTGACGCGCGAGGTCGAGCGCGGCATTGTCATGTCTGCAGTTTCCACAACATGGAGAAAATATGAAACTTCACGGAATAGCGTCGTCGTGTGCGCTGGCGGTTTTGTTGAATGTCACGCTGTCCAGCGGCGCGTATGCGGCTGATGCGGCAGCGTGCCAGAACGTTCGTTTCGCCGATGTCGGCTGGACCGATATTGCCGCTACGACGGGCCTGGCGACAACCGTGCTGCAGGGTCTTGGTTACAAACCCACGAAAACGATTGCCTCCGTGCCGATCACATTTGCCGGTATCAAGAACAAGCAGATCGATGTGTTTCTCGGCTATTGGTCGCCGACGATGGACCCGATCGTTCAGCCGTTCACGAAGGCGAGTCAGATCAAGGTCTTGCCCACGCCCAACCTGACCGGCGCGAAATATACGCTGGCCGTTCCCGATTATGCGTACCAAAGAGGGCTGAAGTCGTTCGCGGATATTGCCAAGAACTACGACAAGCTCGACGGCAAGATCTACGGCATCGAGCCGGGTAACGACGGCAATGCGCTGATCAAGAAGATGATCGACTCGAACCAGTATGGGCTCGGCAAGTTTAAGATGGTCGAGTCGAGCGAAGCCGGCATGCTGGTTGAAGTGGGCCGCGCGATTCGCGAGAAGAAGTGGATTGTGTTTCTGGGCTGGGAACCGCATCCAATGAATGTATCGATGAAGATCGATTACCTGAGCGGTGGCGACGACGTGTTCGGCGCGAACTACGGCGAAGCAAAAGTGCTGACTGTAACGCCGCCGGATTACGCCGCGCGATGCCCGAACGTGGCGCATCTGGTCGATAACCTGAAGTTCTCGACGGACATCGAAAATCACGTCATGACGCCGATCATGAACAAGACCGATCCGAACAAGGCCGCGAAGGATTGGTTGAAGGCGAATCCGGCCGTGCTCGATAAATGGCTGGCCGGCGTCAAGACGTTCGATGGCAAGGACGGCCTGGCCGCGGTCAAAACATACGTAGCGCAGTAATCTCCGGCCGCGCGCGTTCGAGCGGCTTTAGATAGCCCGCGCGCGTCCTGGAAATGTTTCATCGAAATCCGCGGCTAGTTCGAGCGTCGCATCTTCCGGCGCGGCCGTGCCACGCTGCTCGCGATACATCATTGGCGCCAGCCCGAACTGCTTCCTGAACTCGCGCCCAAGATGCGAAGCATCGGAAAATCCGCAACTCGATGCAATGTCCGCGACGGTTTTATCGGAACTGGTCAAAAGCCACGCGGCCGTGCGCAACCTGACTTGCTTCGCGTAGGCTTGCGGTGCTTTTCCCGTCTCGGCTTTGAACAATCTCTCCAACTGCCGCGTCGATAAATCCAGCTTGTGCGCAAGCTCATCGAGCGTCAGGGAACGCCCTACGTGCTGCTCCATCAGCAGGATCGCCCGCTTCACCTTGGGATGCGTGGCGGGTGCAAGGCCCGGCGGATGCGGTTGAGGCGAGTTGCCTTTTTGCATGTCATCGACTAGCAAAATACGCAGCGCTTTCTGCACCGTCGCCGCCTCGAAATGGCGGAGCAAGATGGCGGCTGCAACGTCGATGGATGCTCGTCCGCCCGAACATGTAATCCGCCGGTGATCCATCACGAACAAACGATCCGCTACGAGCATGTCCTCGTTCACGCCGGGAAATCGCTCCACGAAATCCCAGTAGTGAAACCAGCTGACGCAGATCCGATAACCATCGAGCACGCTCGCGCGCATCAACGAAAACACGCCCGTGCAAATGCCGACGAGGGTAGCGTCCGTGGTGGCGGCGCGCCGGATGAATTGCAGCGTGGCGTCGCTTGCGCCCGCGCCGGAATGCAGCAAACCGCCCACCACCACGACGTAATCAAATGGCTCGGCGCGATCGAAGGTTTCCCATGGCGTGATCTGAATGCCGCAACTCGCGCGCACGGGCGCGAGCGTCTCGCCAATCACACTCCACGAGCACCTTACCGGTTTGCTGAAATCCCCTTCGTCGGCGGAAAGACGCAGTAAATCGACAAAGCCGGAAAATGCCGTAAGCGTGAAATTCGGCAACAGGACAATGCCAAAGCGGATGCGCTGTTTGGACGCCGTATCGGGCGATTGAGCGGGAAGAAGGTCAGCGGGATTCATGCGCTTGCCGTGGATGTGCAGCCAAAATCGGGGGAATGCGGATAAAGAAAAGCGACGCAGTAATATAGGTCAGGATATCACTGACATTAAAGGCATTGAAATTCCAGGCTGTAGAAAAGAAAACGGCTTGCCCGGTAAGGAGCAAGCCGTTCATTTATAACCGCTAGCCGGCGAACTGCTCCGGCTTGAGGTTAATAAACCATCGCCGGTAACTCAATGAGCCGTATGCGTCACGTGCTTGGCTTTAGGAAACTTGTGATGATGATGCGGTTTTGCATAAGAAACAGCCGGAGCCGCAACTGCTGCAACGATCAAAACGGCAAGGAATTTCTTCAGAAGATTGTTCATGAGGCGAACCTGATGGCGAGAGTTTGACGAGGGTTTACTAGGCGCATTGCAAAACGCCAACACAGTGTAGCGCAGCGTTTCTTCAACCCGAAATGGTCTATAACGCATGCTGCCAAAGTGTTGTATTGCTGCCGACGACAAACTTGCGGTTAGCCTTCATCAAGCCGGGTTGATGCCTTGAACTCTGCAATTGCATGGCGAAAGGAACGCCATGCAACGCTCCCTTCAGCCACAGTCTTACGAGCCTGAACCGCTTGCCGTGACCGGTGCTGCCGGGCCACTCGGGGTTGCGGTACCAAGGCCGGGCGTGTTGCTCTTGCCCATCGACGTCGAGCTCTTGTGCTTCATCGTCTTGTGGTGGGTCATTCCCGTCGTGCCCGTTCCAGCCGACTGATTCGTCGTCTGGGCGTTGTCACCTGCCTGTAAGCCGGTGGCGGAACTCGGCGGATTGTTTTGGGCGAATGCCGTGCTGGAAACGCAGAGTACGGCGCCGATCGCGCATGCCATTGAAAAGTGCTTCATGCCTGGATTCCTTTCTGTAAGGCGGGAGACGTCCATGGATCGTTTGATACCGAACAAGCGGACGCTCACTGGCTTGCTCAATCGTCATTCAGCATGCGACGTGCCACCACCATCGCAAATGACGTTTCACTTGCCAGTTTCCGACGTCGAATATCGCTAAAACGCCCGCTCGCGCCGCGTCATCAAACTGACTTCTTGCGCTGACGCCGCCGTCCCACATGCATGCCGTTTTTGTTCTATCGGAGGAAATCGGCGTGCGGTGCAATGGCTACCTGGTGATTCCCTCGCATTCCACTCACAAGGCAAGCCATGAACGTCAGCGTTTTCGATCTGTTCAAGATCGGCATTGGTCCGTCGAGTTCACACACGGTCGGCCCGATGATCGCGGCGTGCAGGTTTGCATCGCACATTGAAGATGCGAATTTGCTGGCGTTCGTGCGCCGCGTCCGCGTGGATTTGTTCGGGTCGCTCGGCGCAACGGGCAAAGGTCATGGCACCGACAAAGCCGTGCTGCTCGGACTCGAAGGTTATCTTCCCGACTCGATCGATCCGGATGCAATTGAACCGCGTCTGCGCGCAATCCGCGAGTGCAAGACGCTGATGCTGCTCGGCAAGCACGAAGTGAAATTCGATGAACGCGAGCATCTCGGTTTTTTTCGCAAGCTGATGCCGGGCGCGCCGGGATCGAGCGTCGTGCATCCGAACGGCATGCGCTTCCAGGCCTTCGATGAAAACGGCCAGCTCGTGGTTGAAAAAGAGTACTACTCGGTTGGCGGCGGTTTCGTGATCAATCGCGAGGGAACGCGCGTGAACGGCGTGCAATCCGGCGGCGAAGTTCCGCATCCGTTTCGCACCGGTGACGACCTGATGCGCGTGTGCCGGGAAACGGGTTTATCGATTGCGCAAGTGACCATGCTGAACGAATGTGCATCGCGTCCGGAAAGCGAAGTGCGCGAAGGCTTGCTCGCCATCTGGCGCGTGATGGCGGCGTGCGTCGAGCGCGGTTGCAAGGTTCGCGGCGAGCTGCCGGGACCGATGCACGTCAAGCGCCGCGCGGCCGAACTCTCGGCGCAATTGCGCAACCGCTCGGAGGAATCGCTGCGTGATCCGCTCTCCATGCTCGACTGGGTCAACCTGTACGCCATGGCCGTGAACGAGGAGAACGCCGCCGGCGGGCGCGTGGTCACAGCGCCTACGAACGGCGCGGCAGGCGTAATCCCCGCCGTGCTGCATTACTACGTGAAGTTCATGCACAACGCGACCGATGAAGGCATCGTCACGTTCTTGCTGACGGCTGCGGCAATCGGGATCATCTACAAGGAAACGGCATCCATCTCGGGCGCCGAAGTCGGTTGTCAGGGCGAAGTGGGCGTGGCGTGTTCAATGGCCGCCGCCGCGCTTGCCGCAGTGATGGGCGGCACGCCGACGCAAGTGGAAAACGCCGCGGAAATCGGCATGGAACACAACCTCGGCATGACTTGCGATCCGGTCGGCGGGCTCGTGCAGATTCCGTGTATTGAACGCAATGCAATGGGTGCGATCAAGGCGCTCAACGCCGCGCGCATGGCGATGAAAGGCGACGGCACGCACTACGTGTCGCTCGATAACGTCATCAAGACCATGCGCGAAACCGGCGCTGACATGAAGACGAAATACAAGGAAACGTCGCGCGGCGGACTGGCCGTGAACGTCATCGAATGCTGATTCATAGAGTAACAAAGTAGTTTGCGATACTAACAAGTTCAAGGAAACACCATGAGCCGCTATTCGATATTCAGCCTGCTGCGCAACGGCATGTCGTACCACGAGAACTGGGAACGCCAGTGGAAGAGTCCGGAGCCGAAGCAGGAGTACGACGTGGTGATCGTCGGCGGCGGCGGGCATGGTCTTGCCACGGCTTATTACCTCGCGAAAGAGCATGGCGTGCGCAACATCGCGGTGCTCGAGAAAGGCTGGATTGGCGGCGGGAATACGGCGCGCAACACGACCATCGTGCGATCGAATTATCTGTGGGACGAATCGGCGGCGCTCTACGAAAAAGCAATGCAGCTTTGGGAAGGCCTTTCGCAAGACCTGAACTACAACGTGATGTTCAGCCAGCGCGGCGTGATGAACCTCGCGCATACACTGCAGGATGTTCGGGATACTGAACGTCGTGTCAATGCAAACCGCCTGAATGGTGTCGATGCCGAATTTTTGACGCCCGAGCAGATCAAGCAGATCGAGCCGACCATCAACCTGAATAGCCGATACCCCGTGCTCGGCGCGTCCATCCAGCGTCGCGGCGGGGTTGCGCGGCACGACGCCGTTGCGTGGGGTTATGCGCGCGGCGCGGATCAGGCCGGCGTGGATATCGTGCAGAACTGCCAGGTCACGGGCATTCGGCGCAACGGCAGTCAGGTCGTGGGCGTGGATACGACCAAGGGTTTTATCAAGGCGAAAAAAGTCGCGGTGGTCGCGGCAGGCAACACTTCAACGCTCGCCGATATGGCCGGCATCCGCTTGCCGCTCGAAAGCCATCCGCTCCAGGCGCTCGTGTCCGAGCCGATCAAACCCGTGGTCAACACGGTAGTGATGTCGAACGCGGTGCACGCGTACATCAGCCAGTCCGACAAGGGCGACCTGGTGATCGGTGCGGGCGTGGATCAGTACACGGGCTTCGGTCAGCGCGGCAGTTTTCACATCATTGAAGGGACGCTCGAGGCGATCGTCGAAATGTTCCCTGTGTTCTCGCGGGTGCGCATGAACCGGCAGTGGGGCGGGATTGTGGATGTATCGCCGGATGCGTGCCCGATCATCAGCAAGACCGACGTCAAAGGCCTGTATTTCAATTGCGGATGGGGTACGGGTGGCTTCAAGGCGACGCCGGGTTCCGGTTGGGCGTATGCCCACACGATTGCCAAAGACGAGCCGCATCCGTTGAACGCACCGTTTTCCATCGACCGTTTTTATACCGGTCATCTCATCGACGAGCACGGCGCCGCCGCTGTCGCCCACTAATCTGCCCGGAGATAAAAGACATGTTGCTGATCGAATGCCCCTGGTGCGGACCGCGTGCCGAAACCGAATTCTCCTGCGGCGGCGAAGCAGACATTGCGCGCCCGCTCGACACCGAAAAGCTCACCGACAAAGAATGGGGCGACTACCTGTTCATGCGAAAGAATCCACGCGGTGTGCATCGTGAGCAATGGATGCATGCACAAGGATGCCGCCGCTGGTTCATGGCGCAGCGCGATACCGTGAGCTACGCGTTCCAGGGTTACGACACGTTCGCGCGGCCGCTCGCCGTGATGGAATCGAAAGAAGAAGGACAAACGAAATGAGCCAGAAAGACCGACTCGCCACGGGCGGGCGCATCAACCGCGCAATCTCGCTCACGTTCACGTTCAATGGCAAGACGTATCAGGGTCATCAGGGCGACACGCTTGCGTCCGCGCTGCTCGCCAACGGCGTGCACTTTGTGGCGCGCAGCTGGAAGTATCATCGGCCGCGCGGCATTGTGACTGCTGACGTGGCCGAACCGAATGCGGTTGTTCAGCTCGAAACCGGCGCGTACACCGTGCCGAATGCACGCGCTACCGAGATCGAGTTGTATCAGGGGCTGGTCGCGACGAGTGTGAACGCGAAGCCGAGCATTGAAAACGATCGCATGGCCGTGAACCAGAAGATCGCGCGTTTCATCCCGGCGGGTTTTTACTACAAGACCTTCATGTGGCCGCGCAAGTTCTGGCCGAAGTACGAAGAAGTGATCCGCGATGCAGCCGGTCTCGGCAAGGCGCCGGAACAGGTCGATGCCGATCGATACGACAAATGCTTCGCGCATTGCGACGTGCTGGTGATCGGCGCGGGGCCGTCGGGTCTTGCCGCGGCGCACGCGGCGGCATTGTCGGGCGCTCGCGTGATTCTGGTCGACGACCAGCCTGAACTCGGCGGATCACTGCTCTCGTGCCGTGCGGAAATCGATGGCGCGCCGGGCTTGAAATGGGTGCAAAAGATCGAGGCCGAACTGCGCAAGATGGCGGACGTGAAGATCCTGTGCCGCAGCACGGCGTTCGGTTATCAGGACCATAACCTCGTCACCGTCACGCAACGTCTGACCGAACATCTGCCGGTATCGATGAGGAAGGGCACGCGCGAACTGCTTTGGAAAATCCGCGCCAAGCGCGTGATTCTCGCGACCGGCGCGCAGGAACGTCCCATCGTTTTCGGCAATAACGATCTTCCGGGCGTGATGCTGGCGTCGGCGGTGTCTTCGTATTTGCATCGATACGCCGTGCTGCCCGGACGCAACGCGGTCGTGTTCACGAACAACGACAGTGGTTATCAATGCGCGCTCGATCTCAAGGCAGCGGGCGCACAAGTCACGGTCGTCGACCCGCGTCTCGCCGATGAAAAAGGCGCGTTGCAAGCTCAGGCAAAACGCTATGGCGTGAAGGTGCTGAATGGCTCGGTCGTCACCGCTGCGCACGGCAAGCTGCGGGTGGCATCGGTCGAGATCAGCGCTTATTCCAGCGGCACCGTGGGCGTGAAGCAGACGGATCTGTCCTGCGATCTGCTCGCCATGTCCGGCGGCTGGAGCCCGATCCTGCATTTGTTCGCGCAGTCCGGTGGCAAAGCGCACTGGCACGATGAAAAATTGTGTTTCGTACCGGGCAAGGCCATGCAGGCCGAGAGCAGCGTGGGCGGTTGCGCGGGTGAATTCACGCTTGCCCGTTCGATTCGCTTTGCCGTTGACGCCGGCGTTGATGCAGCGCGCGCTATTGGCTTGATCGTCGCTCGTCCCACGCCTTTGCAAGTCGCGGAGATCAGCGAAGCGCCGTTGACGCCTTTGTGGCTCGTCGGTGGCCGCGAGTTGGCAACACGGGGTCCTAAGCAATTTATCGATTATCAAAACGATGTATCCGCCGCCGATATTTTCCTCGCAGCACGCGAAGGCTTCGAGTCGGTCGAGCACGTAAAGCGCTACACGGCAATGGGCTTCGGCACCGATCAAGGCAAGCTCGGCAACATCAACGGCATGGCGATCCTTGCGCAGGCGTTGAACAAGACCATCCCTGAAACGGGCACGACGACGTTCCGCCCGAACTACACGCCGGTGACGTTCGGCACGTTTGCCGGACGCGAACTGGGCGAGTTTCTCGATCCGGTTCGCAAGACCGCGGTGCACGAATGGCACGTTGAAAACGGCGCCGCGTTCGAGGACGTCGGCAACTGGAAACGGCCGTGGTACTACCCGCGTCCGGGTGAAGACATGCACGCGGCGGTCGCGCGCGAGTCGCTTGCCACGCGCACGAGCGTGGGCATTCTGGATGCATCGACGCTCGGCAAGATCGATATTCAAGGTCCCGATGCAGCCAAGCTGCTCAACTGGGTTTATACGAACCCGTGGAGCAAGCTGGAAGTCGGCAAGTGCCGTTACGGTTTGATGCTCGACGAAAACGGCATGATTTTCGACGATGGTGTGACCGTTCGCCTCGCCGATCAGCATTACATGATGACCACCACGACCGGCGGCGCGGCGCGTGTCTTGACGTGGCTGGAACGCTGGCTGCAAACCGAGTGGCCCGACATGCGCGTGCGTTTGGCATCGGTCACGGATCACTGGGCGACGTTCGCCGTAGTAGGCCCGAACAGCCGCAAGGTCTTGCAGAAGGTCTGCCGCGATATCGACTTTGCGAACGCTGCGTTTCCATTCATGAGCTATCGGGAAGGGACCGTTGCTGGCGCGGCGTCGCGCGTCATGCGCATCAGCTTTTCCGGCGAACTCGCCTACGAAGTCAACGTGCCCGCGAACGTAGGCCGTGCAGTGTGGGAAGCCTTGATGGCGGCCGGCGCCGAGTTCGACATCACGCCTTACGGCACCGAAACCATGCACGTGTTGCGTGCGGAGAAGGGCTACATCATCGTGGGTCAGGATACGGACGGTTCCATGACACCCTACGACCTCGGAATGGGCGGTCTTGTCGCGAAGTCGAAGGACTTCCTTGGCAAGCGGTCGCTGACGCGCTCGGATACGGCCAAAGCGGGACGCAAGCAGCTTGTCGGATTGCTCGCCGAAGACGGGTCGTTCGTCATTCCGGAAGGCTCGCAGATTGTCGCGGGTCCGTTCAGCGGCGAGACGGCGCCGATGCTCGGTCATGTCACATCGAGCTATTTCAGCCCTATTTTAAAGCGCTCGATCGCGATGGCGGTCATCAAGGGCGGTCTCGACAAGATCGGCGAATCGGTGATGATCCCGCTCGCCGGCGGCAAGCAGATGCCCGCAAAAATCACCAGCTCGGTGTTCTACGACAGCGAAGGAGCACGTCAACATGTGGAATGAAAACGGCAGTAACCAGACGGTCGTGGATCGCGCAATCGGGCAGGGTGTGTGGCAGGAGTCTCCGCTGGTAGGGGCCGACAATTTGCTGAAGAAACATCAGGCGGCAACGTCGAAGGCGTTTCGTCTGGTCGAGCGGCCTTTCCTTGAACTCGTGAATTTGCGGGGTGACCTGCGCGACGCCGCGTTTGTCGCCGCGGTTGAAAACGTGCTTGGCTGCAAACCGCCCGAGAAGGCGAATACCACGGCGACGGGAAACGGCTACGATGTGTTGTGGCTGGGTCCCGACGAATGGCTCGTGCGCTCGGTTGCATCGCACTCGGCCACGCAAGCCGCGCCAATGGAAGCAAAACTGCGCAATGCAATAAAAGGCTTGTATGCGGCTGCCGTCGATATCGGCAGCGGCTACACCGTGCTCGAAATCAGCGGTCCACGTACCCGCGATGTCCTCGCTCGCGGTTGTCCGCTCGATTTGCATCCGCGTTTGTTTGGTTTAGGCCAATGCGCGCAAAGCCATTATTTCAAGGCATCGGTGACGATCATTCCGACCGGAGCGGACAGCTTCGACTTGGTGATCCGCCGCAGCTTCGCGGACTATTTCGTGAAGATCATGCTCGACGCGGCAGAGCCGCTGATGTCGTGAAACTCTACGAACCAATCAGTCCTGCCGGACGCGGCTGGCGCATCGTGGTCGATGAGTTGGTCGTGCACACGCGCATCGGGTTATACGATCGTGAGTATCTTGCGCCGCAACCAGTAGGTATCGACGCAAGCCTTCATTATCGTGGCGTTCCGGTTGAAGGGAATACGGACGGTTTGATCGATTATGAAGGATGGTGCGCGCGGGTCTCGGCGTATCTGGAAAGCAAGCCGCACACGCGCTTGCTTGAAACCCTTGCGCTCGAAGTCGCGGCGTTGTCCTTCACGGAATGGCCCGCGCTCGATGCGTTGACGCTGCTTTTGTACAAGCCGAAGATCCGCGAAGGCACGCGACGTGTCGGGGTCGAGCTTGACTGGCATCGCGCTGACTTCGACGCGTGGTGTGTATCGTCCGGGTCGCACGCGGCGGCATTACGCTAAAACAACAATGTCTTCCACGCGCGTTGAAACCGCCGGGCTTTCGCAACTTGCCTGCGAGCAACACGACGCGCATGCGGCGCTCGCGCTGCTTGATCGCAGTATTGCGCTTGGGCACCGGCGCATTGCCTTGATCCGATACCTGCACGCGCAATATCTCGACGCACCGCTTTGCGCGCGGCATCACAATTACGTGCAAAAGATCGCCGAGCGCTTGAGCACGGAGACCATCGCGCGTTTGGCCGAAGCAGCTCGGACACGGCTTGGGCGCTAGTCGTCCGCGACCGTTTCCATCTGCCGCGCCTTCGCTCCACGCGCGACGAAATATGGCGTGTCCACACGCGCCAGAGGCGCATGACCGCGAATTGCATCGGCGATCTTTTCCGCGAGCATGATGGTCGGCGCGTTCAGATTGCCAGTCACTATTTGCGGCATGATTGACGCATCGACCACACGCAACGATTCAATTCCATGGACGCGGCCTTCGGTATCGACCACGGCCATGTCGTCGTAACCCATCTTGCACGAACACGACGGATGGTAAGCAGTTTCCGCGCGCTGCCTCACGAAAGCATCGAGCTGATCGTCGGTCTTCAGGTCAGCGCCGGGATGGAGCTCGCGTCCACGATATTTCTTCAGTGCCGGCTGATGCATGATCTCGCGCGTGATGCGGATTGCATCGCGGAATTCACGCCAGTCGAGCGGGTCCGACATGTAGTTGAACAGGATGCTTGGATGCGCATTCGGATCGCGCGATTTCAATTTCACACGCCCTCGGCTTGGTGAGCGCATCGACCCGACATGCGCCTGGAAACCATGCATCTTGATGGGATTCGATCCGTTGTAGTTGATTGCGACCGGGAGGAAATGGTACTGAATGTTGGGCCAGAGATCGTCGTCGCGCGTGCGGATAAAACCGCCTGCCTCGAACTGATTGCTTGCACCAATGCCGGTGCCCTTGAACATCCATTCCATGCCGATCTGCGGCTGGTTCCACCACTGCAACGCAGGATACAGCGATACAGGTTCGAGGCATTCGTACTGCATGTACATCTCCAAATGATCCTGAAGATTCTCGCCCACGCCTGGCAGGTCGTGGACCAATGGGACATCGAGTTCACGCAACCATGTCGAGCGAGCAACGCCCGAGCGCTGCAGCAACTGGGGCGATGCAATTGCGCCGCTGCATACAAGCACTTCGCGGCGCACATGCGCGCTCACGCGTTCGCCGCCATGAAGATACGCTACGCCAATGGCTCGTTTGCCCGAGAACAGCACGCGGTCTGTCACGGCGTGCGTGACGATAGTGAGATTCGGCCGGCCTTTCGCGCGGTCGAGATAACCTCTCGCAGTGCTCGATCTGCGTCCTTGCGGCGTAACTGTTCTGTCCATTGGACCGAAGCCTTCCTGGCTGTAGCCGTTGAGGTCGTCGGTGCGCGGATATCCGGCTTGCACGCCGGCATCGACCATTGCGGCGAACAGGGGATTGTTGCCGGGCTTCGATGTCGTCACGTGGACCGGACCATCGCCGCCGTGGTATGGATTGGGTCCGGCATCGCGCGTCTCGGCCTTGCGGAAATACGGCAGGCAATTCGAATAGGTCCAGTTTTCAAGGCCTTTTCGTTCGGCCCAGCCGTCGTAGTCGAGCGCGTTGCCGCGGATATAACACATGCCGTTGATCAACGACGATCCACCCAGTCCCTTGCCGCGTCCGCATTCCATGCGACGATTGTTCATGTGCGGTTCGGGATCGGTTTCGTAGGCCCAGTTGTATCGGCGGCCTTGTAGCGGATAGGCCAGCGCCGCCGGCATTTGCGTACGAAAATCGAAGCGGTAATCAGGACCGCCCGCTTCCAGCAGCAGGACGGTCACGTCGGCATCTTCTGTGAGACGCGACGCCAGCACATTACCCGCCGAACCCGCGCCCACGATGATGTAATCGAACTCCTTAGCGCTCATTGACCGCTCCTCAGAACACGGCTTGATAGGGACCCATCTCGACCTGAACGGACTTGATGCTCGTGTAGTGTTCGAGCGTGGTGATGCCGTTCTCGCGGCCTACGCCCGATTGCTTGAAGCCGCCAACGGGCATTTCCGCAGGCGACTCGCCCCACGTATTGATCCAGCAGATGCCAGCCTGGATTGCATGAATCACACGATGCGCACGTGCAAGGTTCTCGGTCACCACACCCGCGGCCAACCCATACGATGTCGCATTCGCCCGGTCGATTACTTCGGTTTCCCCATCGAAGATCAGGATGCTCATGACAGGCCCGAAGATTTCTTCGCGCACAATGCGCATGCCATCGTGGCAATCAGTGAAGACGGTTGGTTCGACATATTGTCCTTGGGCGAACCCACCGTGCTCGATCCGCGATCCACCCGCCAGCAGCCGCGCGCCTTCTTTCTTGCCGCTCTCTATAAACCCCAGCACCTTGTGCAACTGCGCTGCGCTGACCAACGGCCCGAAATTGGTGTTGGCGTCCGTCGGTGAACCAATCCGAATGCGCTTGATGCGTTCAAGAATCAGCACTTCGAATTTCGTATATACCTCGCGCTGAACAAATACGCGCGTGCCGTTTGTACAAACCTGGCCCGAGCTGAAGAAGTTCGCGCTCATGGCAATGTCTGCGGCACGTTCAAGATTGGCGTCATCGAAAACGATCAGGGGCGACTTGCCGCCGAGTTCCATCGTGACTTCTTTCAACGACGAACCGCCCGCCGTCGACATGACCTTCTTGCCCGTTTCCACACCGCCGGTGAACGATACCTTCGCTATGTCCGGATGTGCCGCGAGCATTGCGCCGACGCGGCCGTCGCCTTGCACGACGTTGAACACGCCCGCGGGGACTCCCGCTTCCGTGAAGATCTCGGCGAGCTTCAACGTGCTCAAGGGCGTGACTTCGCTTGGCTTGAAGATCATCGCGTTGCCGGCGGCGAGGGCGGGCGCTGCCTTCCAGCACGCGATCTGAATTGGATAATTCCACGCACCAATGCCCGCGCAAACGCCGAGCGGTTCGCGGCGCGTATAGACAAACGATGTCGGGCGCAGCGGAATTTGCCGGCCTTCTATTGCCGTTGCAAGCCCGGCGTAGTACTCGATCACATCGGCGCCCGTGACAATATCGACCGCCCGTGTTTCCGCGATCGGCTTGCCTGTATCGCGTGTTTCGAGCGCGGCGAGTTCGTCGTTGCGTTCGCGCAGAATCTGCACCGCGCGACGCAGGATGCGTGAGCGCTGCATGGCGGTCATGGCGGCCCACTCACGCTGCCCGTCATGCGCTGATCGCACGGCACGATCGATATCGGCTTCGCTCGCCTGTTGCACGCTTGCAAGCGTTTCGCCGGTGGCGGGATCGGTCGTGGTGAAGGTTTCGCCGCTGGTGGCGTCGACGTAAGCGCCGCCTATGTACAGGCGCTGCAATTCGAATGCGGGCATGGCGTAGTCCTCAGGTGAATGTGCGGCCGCGTGTATCGAGCACGAGGTCGATGTAGTCGTTGGCGAGCCGCACCGCGGCCTTTGTGTCGAAGGGTTCCCCCGACAATGCGCCGCGCAGCCACAAACCGTCGATCAGCGCGGCCAGGCCGCTCGCAGCACGACGCGCTGCAACACGCGGCAGGACCTTGGAGAAATCGGCGCACAGGTTGGAGTAGAGCCGGCGGGTATTGATGCGTTGCAGGCGCTGCAGTTGCGGTTTGTGCATGCTCTCCGACCAGAACGCGAGCCATGTCTTCGTGACCGGATTGCTGACTTGCGCCGCATCGAAATTCGCGGCGACGACAGCGCGCAAACGTGCTCGCGGTTCGTCTTTCGCAAGGCGGCGTTTGCGCGAAGTCGCGTTCCAAAGATCGCGCAGAACATGGCGCATGGTGGCTTCGAGCAGGCCGTCTTTATCGCCGAAATAATGGCTGACGATACCCGTTGATATGCTCGCGCGCTGTGCGACGGATGCCAGCGTGGTTCCGGGAAGACCCGCATGGTCGATGGTGAGCAGGGTCGCATCGATCAGCTGCGCCCGGCGGATCTCGCGCATTCCAAGCTTGGGCATAAACGTTATCTCTATAGCGGCTACCAGATGCATGACCCGGATGCTATGGATTTTATATTGAACGGTCAATCAATAAAAAACCGCGATGTCGGTTCCGGGCAAACCCATGTCGCGTTTCAGGCGCATCTCGGGTGCGGGACGGGACTACGCTCGTATGACGGTGCATGGCGCTGTCAGCCATGCGGATCGTCCACGAGAACGGAGACAGGCATGAGCAACAATCGCGGTGTTGTGTATTTAGGGCAGGGCAAGGTGGAAGTGCAATCCATCGACTATCCGAAGATGGTCGATCCAGCCGGCCGGCAAATCGGCCACGGCGTGATTCTCAAGGTCGTCACCACCAACATTTGCGGGTCCGACCAGCACATGGTCCGAGGCCGGACGACCGCTCAGGTCGGGCTCGTGCTCGGACACGAGATCACCGGCGAAGTCATTGAAATCGGCCGCGACGTGGAGACACTGAAGATCGGCGATCTGGTTTCCGTGCCCTTCAACGTGGCGTGCGGACGCTGTCCGACATGCAAGGCGCAGAACACCGGCGTATGCCTGAACGTGAATCCATCGCGGGCGGGCGGCGCATATGGATACGTGGACATGGGCGGCTGGATTGGCGGTCAGGCTGAATACGTCATGGTTCCGTACGCGGATTTCAATCTGCTGAAGTTTCCTGATCGCGATCAGGCGATGTCGAAGATCCGCGACCTCACATGCCTTTCGGACATTTTGCCGACGGGATATCACGGCGCCGTGATGGCGGGCGTGAAACCGGGATCGACGGTTTATATCGCGGGCGCGGGACCGGTGGGGATGGCCGCCGCGGCGTCGGCGCGCCTGCTGGGCGCGGCTGTCACGATTGTCGGCGATATGAACGAAGAGCGTTTGGCGCACGCGCGCAAGGTGGGCTTCGAGACGGTGGATTTATCGAAGGACGCAACGCTCAGCGAACAGATCGCCGCGATTCTCGGCACGCCGGAAGTGGATTGCGCGGTCGATTGCGTCGGCTTCGAAGCGCACGGCACCGGCAGCAGCGGACACCAACAGGAAGCGCCCGCGACAGTATTGAATTCGCTGATGGAGATCACGCGGGTAGCGGGCGCAATCGGGATTCCGGGCCTGTATGTCACCGACGATCCAGGCGCCGCCGATGCAGCCGCGAAGAAGGGCGCGTTGAGCATCCGCTTCGGTCTGGGCTGGGCGAAATCGCATTCGTTTTTCACGGGGCAGACGCCTGTCATGAAATACAACCAGAACCTGATGCAGGCGATCTTGTGGGACCGCTTGCCGATTGCGGATATTGTGAATGTGTCGGTGGTGACGCTCGATCAGGCGCCGGATGGGTATCGTCAATTCGATGGCGGTGCGCCGCGCAAGTTCGTGATCGATCCGCACGGATTGCTGAAAGCCGCTTGAAGCGTGAGTCCTGCGGTCGTCGCATAAGGCTTGAAACAGGCTCTTATGCGGCGCTTTGCACAATGGCCATTGCAGGAACAACGGCGAGCGGAGGCAACTGGCGGCGGCGTTCGCGCGTGGGCGCCGTCCCGAACGCATCGCGATAACTCTTGCTGAAATGGCATGCCGACTGAAAGCCGCAAGCCATCGTGATGTGCATGATCGACATATCGGTTTGAAGTAGCAATTCGCGCGCACGCCGCAGCCTCAGCGTGAGGTAATAGTGCGTGGGTGTCATGCCGAGATGCTCGCGAAACAATCTCTGCAATTGCCGCTGCGACATCCCCGCAAGCCGCGCGAGTTCTTCCCGCGACAACGGCTCCTCTATGTTGTTTTCCATCAGCGAAATCACTTCGAACAACGACTTGTTCGCCGACCCAAGGCGCGCAACCAGCGGCATGCGCTGCTGTGCGCTGGTATCGCGAACATGCTCCACGATAAACTGCTCCGCGATCTGCGTGACCTTGGCGGAACCCACGCGCGTAGCAATGAGATTGAGCATCATGTCGAGCGGCGCAACGCCGCCGGTACACGTCACGCGATCCCGGTCGATAACAAACAGCTCCTTGAGAAAGCGTGTGTCGGGAAATTCCTCTTTCAGCGCCGACATGTTTTCCCAATGGATTGCACATGCATAACCGGCGAGCAGGCCAGCGCGTGCAAGCGCGTAGGTGCCCGTGCAGAGACTGCCGAGGGCGCTGCCCAGACGCGCGAATCGGCGCAACGCGGCAAGATGCGACGCCGTGGTTTCGCGCTGTACGTCGATACCGCCAACCACGAACACGATGTCCGGCTGACCTACGCTATCGACCGGACCTGTATCGACGGAAAGACCGTTGCTCGCCGACACCGGGCCACCTTCAGGACTCACGATAGACCACGTGTAAAGCTTCTGCCCCGTCAGATAGTTCGCCATGCGCAGCACTTCGATGGCGTTGGTGAACGCGATCATCGTGAAGTTCGGCAGCGGCATGAACGCAAAATGCGCGAGCGACGCGGTGCGGTCGGGGGACATGAGAGGAATGATTCCTTCGAATCGTGGGTTGCTGTGTCGTGGGGACACGACTATGGACATTTTGTAGATGTTTGCAACTAGCATGCCATCAGGCTAAACCCTATCGGCATTGAAGCTTACGCAAATGAAAGTCGCCGATAGCGCACCGGCACGGGGATAGTGCGATGAATGCGCACCGCGCGAGAGCGCGAAATGTCCGCCGCAGTGCAGCAAGGAGCGGCCTATCTGAAAGCGCTCAGTGCGACTTGTGTAAAACGGACGCTCATGTCGGAAAAGGCCAAGAACACGTCTAAATTCATAAATTGGCGGATTGGACGAAAGTCAAGAATAGACGCATTGGGAAGCGCTTTTTGAATGCCCCGGCATCGCAAGTCCACCTTCCAAAATACGACTTGTCCCCGAACTCACGGATGTTTCAATGTCAAATTCCACCACTCGTCCCGCTGCGCCTTTCTTCGACGAACCGCTCGCCTCTCGGGACACACCCGTGCGCAGCGCCATTCTCAAGGAGCTGGAGCGCCAGCAGTCGCAGATCGAACTGATCGCGTCGGAAAACATCGTGTCGCGCGCCGTGCTGGAAGCGCAAGGCTCGGTGCTGACGAACAAGTACGCGGAAGGTTATCCGGGCAAGCGGTATTACGGTGGTTGCGAATTCGTCGATGAAATCGAAACGCTTGCGATCGATCGCGTGAAGCAAATCTTCAACGCTCAGTTCGCGAACGTGCAACCGCATTCCGGCGCCCAGGCCAACGGCGCAGTGATGCTCGCGCTGACCAAGCCGGGCGATACGGTACTCGGCATGTCGCTGGATGCGGGCGGTCACCTGACGCATGGCGCGAAGCCCGCAATGTCGGGCAAGTGGTTCAACGCGGTTCAGTACGGCGTGAACCGCGAGACCATGTTGATCGATTACGAGCAAATCGAAGAACTCGCAATGCAGCACAAGCCGACGTTGTTGATCGCGGGCTTCTCGGCTTATCCGCGTGAACTGGACTTTGCACGGCTGCGCGCCATCGCCGAAAAAGCCGGTTCAAAGCTGATGGTCGACATGGCGCACATTGCCGGCGTGATCGCGGCGGGGCGCCATCAGAATCCGGTCGAACATGCGCACGTGGTGACTTCAACCACGCACAAGACCTTGCGCGGTCCGCGCGGCGGATTCGTGCTGACCAATGACGAAGATATCGCCAAGAAGATCAATTCCGCGGTCTTCCCGGGCCTTCAGGGCGGCCCGCTCATGCACGTGATCGCCGGTAAGGCCGTGGCCTTCGGCGAGGCGCTGCAGCCTTCGTTCAAGACGTATATAGACAACGTGCTGGCAAACGCCAAGGCGCTCGGCGAAGTGCTGAAGGCGGGCGGCGTGGACCTCGTCACAGGCGGCACCGACAACCACTTGCTGCTCGTCGATCTGCGTCCGAAGGGTTTGAAGGGCAATCAGGTCGAGCACGCGCTTGAGCGCGCCGGCATCACGTGCAACAAGAACGGCATTCCGTTCGATCCGGAAAAGCCCACCGTCACCTCGGGCGTGCGCTTGGGTACGCCGGCCGGCACGACGCGCGGTTTCGGCGTGGCCGAGTTCCGCGATATTGGCCGCTTGATCGTGGAAGTGTTCGACGCGTTGCGCGACCACCCGGAAGGCCATGCCGATACAGAACATCGCGTGCGCCGCGAGATTTTCGCGCTGTGCGAACGCTTCCCCATTTATTGATCAATTGATACGTCCTCCCATTCTGGAGCATGAGATGAGCACATTGCACGACACCAGCATCATCATCGACGGGCTGAACATTTCGAAGTTCGTGCTTTCCGTGTTCGAGGACATGAGAAAGGGCGGCGTGACCGCGGTGAACTGCACCGTGTCCGTCTGGGAGAGCTTCCAGAAGACCGTGGACAACATCGCCGAAATGCGCCAGATGATGCGCGAACACAGCGACATTCTCACGCTCGTACGCACCACGGACGACATTCGCCGCGCGAAGAAAGAGAACAAGACCGGCATCATTTTCGGCTTCCAGAATGCGCATGCATTCGAGGACAACCTGGGTTATATCGAAACGTTCAAGCAGCTTGGCGTGAACGTGGTGCAGCTCTGCTACAACACGCAAAACCTGGTGGGTACGGGATGTTACGAACGCGATGGCGGCCTGTCCGGTTTCGGCCGCGAAGTGATCCAGGAGATGAATCGCGTCGGCATCATGGTCGATCTTTCGCATGTTGGCGGCAAGACTTCTTCTGAAGCGATCGCGGCGTCGACCAAGCCGGTTTGCTATTCGCATTGCTGCCCTTCGGGCCTGAAGGAACACCCGCGCAACAAGACGGATGAGCAGCTCAAGGAAATTGTCGATGCAGGCGGTTTTGTAGGCGTGACGATGTTTGCGCCGTTCCTTAAGCGCGGCCCCGATGCAACCGTCGAGGATTATCTCGAAGCGATTGAATACGTGGTCGATCTGATAGGCGAAGACAACGTGGGCATTGGCACGGACTTCACGCAAGGCTACAGCACGGAATTCTTCGACTGGATCACGCACGACAAGGGCCGTTATCGGCAATTGACGAATTTCGGCAAGGTCGTCAATCCGGAAGGAATCCGTACGATCGGCGAATTCCCGAACCTGACGGCCGCGATGGAACGCGCCGGCTGGAGCGAGTCGCGCATCAAGAAGGTCATGGGCGAGAACTGGGTACGCGTGTTCGACAGCGTCTGGAACGTCTAAGCCCTCATTCCCAGGAAAACTAAACAATGCAACCGCAATTGCCAATTGACGTTGATCCGGAAACCGGCGTCTGGACCACGGATTCGCTGCCCATGCTGTACGTTCCCCGCCATTTCTTCACGAACAATCATCTTGCCGTTGAAGAAGCACTGGGCCGCGAAGTGTACGCAAAAAGCCTGTACACGGCGGGCCACAAGTCGGCGTATCACTGGTGCGACAAGGAAGCCAAGCAGCACGGCATCAGCGGCATGGCGGTGTTCGAGCATTATCTGAAGCGCCTGTCGCAGCGCGGCTGGGGTTTGTTCTCGATCGTAAAGAGCGATCCGGCAGCATCGACGGCAACCGTGCACTTGCATAACTCGTCGTTCGTGCTTGCGCAGCCGGGAAGGGAAGGCAAGCTTTGCTACATGTTCGCCGGCTGGTTTTCAGGTGCGATGGACTGGGTCAACGACACCGCGCCGGAAGGCACGAAGAAGGGACCAAAGTCGTTCTCGGTCGAAACGCAATGCGCCGCGGAAGGTTATCCGCATTGCGTGTTCGAAGTGACGCCGCTGGCAGCGTGAACGCGTAGCAAGCCGCACAGTACATAGATAAATCCGAGGTCGACCGCGATGCGTTACCCCAACCTTTTCAAGCCTCTCACGTTGAACAAGCTGACGCTGCGCAATCGCATTGTCAGCACCGCGCACGCGGAGGTCTACGCGGAGCCGGGTGGTTTGCCGGGCGACAGATACATCCGCTATTACGAAGAGAAGGCGAAGGGTGGTGTTGGACTCGCGGTGTGCGGCGGTTCGAGCCCGGTGTCGGTGGATAGTCCGCAAGGATGGTGGAAGTCGGTGAACCTGTCGACGGATCAGATCATCGATCCGCTTGCGCGTCTTGCTGAAGCCATGCACAAGCACGGCGCGAAGATCATGATCCAGGCAACGCACATGGGCCGTCGTACGGCGTATCACGGCGAACATTGGCCGCACTTGATGTCGCCTTCGGGTGTGCGTGAACCGGTGCATCGCGGTAACGCGAAGATCATTGAAGTCGAGGAAATCAAACGCATCATCACCGACTTCGCGGCGGCCGCGAAACGCGTGAAAGACGCGGGTATGGATGGCGTCGAAATCTCGGCGGCGCACCAGCATCTCATTGACCAATTCTGGAGCCCGCGCACGAATTTTCGTACCGATGAATGGGGCGGCTCGCTCGAGAATCGCCTTCGCTTCGGGAACGAAGTGTTGAAGGCCGTGCGTGAAGCGGTAGGCCCTGACTTCTGCGTCGGCCTGCGCATGTGCGGCGACGAATTTCACGAAGACGGACTCGATCACACGCAACTGAAAGAGATCGCTCAGTCGATGTCGGAGTCGGGTCTGATCGACTATATCGGCGTGATTGGATCCGGTGCCGATACGCACAACACGCTCGCGAACTGCATGCCGCCGATGGCGTTGCCGCCCGAGCCGTTCGTGCACCTGGCTGCCGGTATCAAGTCGGTCGTGAAGCTGCCGGTCATGCACGCGCAAAGTATTCGCGAGGCCGGGCAAGCGGAGCGTCTGCTCGAATCCGGCATGATCGACCTGGTCGGCATGACGCGCGCGCAGATCGCCGATCCGCACATGGTCATCAAGATTCGCGATGGCCGCGAAGACGAGATCAAGCAGTGCGTGGGCGCGAACTATTGCATCGACCGCCAGTACAACGGACTCGACGTATTGTGCGTGCAGAACGCGGCGACATCGCGTGAAGCAACCATGCCGCACGTGATCGAAAAGTCGCGCGGACCGAAGCGCAAGGTGGTGGTCGTGGGCGCGGGTCCTGCAGGACTCGAAGCCGCGCGGGTTGCGAAATCGCGCGGCCATGACGTGGTGCTGTTCGAAAAGAACGACTACGTCGGCGGGCAAATCATGCTGGCCGCGAAGGCGCCGCAACGTGAACAGATGGCCGGCATTGTGCGCTGGTTCGATATGGAAACGAAGCGCCTTGGCGTGGATCGCCGCCTGGGCGTTGCCGCCGACGAGAAGATGATCATGGCGGAGAAGCCGGACATCATCGTGTTGGCGACCGGGGGTTCGTCGTTCACGCAGCAGGTTCCGGCGTGGGGTGTCGAAGAAGGGCTCGCGGTGAGTTCGTGGGACATTCTTTCAGGCAAGGTCGAGCCCGGCAAGAACGTGCTGGTGTATGACGGTGTCAGCATGCACGCGGGCGCGGGCGTGGCGGATTTCATCGCGAGCCGTGGTGCGAATGTCGAGATCGTGACGCCGGACGTAAAGGTCTCCGACGACGTGGGCGGTACGACGTTCCCGATTTTTTATCGGCGGCTGTATGCGCAAGGTGTGATCTCCACGCCTAACTACTGGCTCGATAAAGTCTACGAGGAAGACGGCAAGAAGATCGCCGTGATCCGCAACGAATACACCGAAGAGCAGGAAGAGCGGGCGGTCGATCAGGTCGTGATCGAGAACGGCATTACGCCGAACGACGATCTCTACTGGAAGCTCAAGCCAGAGTCGCTCAATCGCGGACAGGTCGATGTCCACAAGCTCTTTGCATCGGAGCCGCAACCCTCGTTGAGCGAAGAGCTTGGCAATGGTCGCTTCCTGCTGTTCCGCGTTGGCGATTGCATTTCCATGCACAACATTCACGGCGCGATCTACGACGCGCTGCGCCTCGTCAAGGACTTCTGATAATGAGCCCGGTGTTTGTCATTACCGCGTTGTTGTGGTTGTCGGTGGCGGGTCTGGCATTCGCATTGTTCAAGCGCGCGGCGTACTGGCGCGAAGGCCGCGCGACAGCCGCGGGCGCATACGGATGGGGCAATTTGCTGTCTATTCCGAAGCGTTATTTTGTCGATCTGCATCATGTGGTCGCGCGTGATCCGTACATTGCCAAGACCCATGTGGCAACGGCTGGTGGCGCCATTGCCGCAATGGGGCTCGTGTTCATCAACTACGGTCTCGCGATTTATTCGGCGTGGATCGACAAGCTGATTTTCCTCGCGGCGTTGATCATGCTGGTGGGCGCGGTGTTCGTGTGGCGTCGCCGGCATGGTGCGAAAGCGGTGCCGGCGCGTCTGTCGCGTGGTCCGTGGGACAGCTTGCCGTTGTTGCTCGGATCGTTTGCGCTGGGACTCGTGCTGTTTATCGTGCTGCCGGCCGCCGCGATGTCCGGCGCATTGGCGATCATCGTTGCATTGCTGATTGCAGCGGGTGCGTTCACGATGACCTTCGGTGCTGCGCGCGGCGGTCCCATGAAGCATGCGCTTGCAGGCTTGCTGCATCTGGCGTTTCATCCGCGCCAGGAACGCTTTACCGGCCGCAGTCATGAACATGATGTGGTGCCGCCGACCGCGCTCAAGATGCCCGTTCTCGATGCGAAGGAATACGGCGTCGCCAAGCCGGTCGAGTTTCGATGGAACCAGTTGCTCAGTTTCGATGCCTGCGTGCAATGCGGCAAGTGCGAAGCGGCATGTCCGGCATTCGCGGCAGGTCAGCCGTTGAACCCCAAGAAGCTGATTCAGGATCTGGTGACCGGCATGGTCGGCGGAACCGACGCCGCGTATGCAGGCAGCCCGACGCCCGGCATTCCCCTCGGCGAACATTCTGGCGCGCCTTCGAAACCGTTGATCTCCACGATGATCGAGGCGGACACCATCTGGTCGTGTACCACCTGCCTCGCCTGCGTCCAGGAGTGCCCGATGTTGATCGAGCACGTGGATGCAATCGTCGATATGCGGCGCAACCAGACGCTGGTCGAAGGCATCGTGCCGGGCAAGGGTCCGGAAACGCTTGCCAATCTGCGCGAGACGGGCAGCGCGAATGGCTTTGATATCGGCGCGCGTTACGACTGGGCCGTCGATCTGCAAGTTCAGGTTGCGCAACCCGGGCGTCCGGTCGACGTGTTGCTGATCGCAGGCGAAGGCGCGTTCGATATGCGCTACCAACGCTCGTTGCGTGCGCTGGTCAAAGTGCTGAACAAGGCCGGCGTGGATTACGCGGTACTTGGCGGCGTGGAAACGGACACGGGCGACACCGCCCGTCGTCTCGGCGACGAAGCCACGTTCCAGCAGCTCGCCGCGCAATTGATCGCAACGCTCTCGCAGTATTCGTTCAGGAAGATCGTCACCGCCGACCCGCATGTCATGCATAGTTTGCGCAATGAATATCGTGCGCTCGGTGGCTTGTATGAAGTGCAGCATCATACGGCGCTGATTGCGGAGCTTGTGGCAAGCGGCAAGCTGAAACCATCGGCAGAAAGCGCGCTCGCGGCAGGCAAGACCGTCACGTACCACGACCCGTGCTATCTCGGCCGATACAACGGCGAGACCGAAGCACCGCGCACGTTGCTGCGGACCATCGGCATCAAGGTGGTCGAGATGGAACGCAATGGCATGCGCGGACGATGCTGCGGCGGCGGTGGCGGCGCGCCTCTCACGGACATTCCCGGCAAGCAGCGCATTCCCGACATCCGCATTAACGACGCTCGCGCAGTCAACGCGGAGATCGTAGCGGTCGGATGTCCGAATTGCACGGCGATGCTCGAAGGTGTCGTGGGTGCGCGTCCCGAGGTGCTCGACGTTGCCGAACTCGTTGCAGCGGCGCTGGAGTAAGCAATGCACACAATCAAACGAATCGATCCGCGCCGGCCGTTTTCGGTTACGGCCGAGGGACTGAAACGCATAACGCTGGGTGTTATCGGAACGGCGGGTGGACTCAATCTCGCGGCGCTGAGCGGGCATCGTGAACAGGCAAAGCCGCGTCGCACGACATCTGCCGCGCTTCGGTCCATGCTTGTGGCGGCCCACAGCGATCGCGGTTCGCTCGATGACCACGCACGTCAGACGCTCGCCGCTGCAGCATTGCTTTCGGATGCGGCGACGCAAGTCGTATTGCTCGTGTTCGGCGAATTGAAAGACGACGCAGCCGTGCTCGGCGCAGACAAAGTGATCGCACTGCCCACATTCGATCGCCGCGCGTTCACGCCCGACGCTGCGCTCGACACGCTTGCTGCATGTGTCGCGGCGTACTCGCCGGCGCATATTTTTCTGCCCGATAACGCCACCGGCGACGGCGACCTCGGACGTCGATACGCGGCGCAAGCCAAGGCATCGGTCGCAACGCAAGTAGTCGAGATCGATGCCGCGCATGTTTCGGTCTACGCGCAGGCGCGCAAGGCTTACGCGGTTCGCACATTGCCCGATGTGATCTTGCTGTCACCGAATGCAGTCGATGTCCGTTTGCCTTTTGTAGGCGCTGGCGAGCATGTCGATGCCGCGCAGTTCGCGAGCGCAAGCACGCAAAGCGCAAGCGTGTACAAAGACCTCGGCATTGAAGAAATCGATGCCGCGCAGGTCGCACTCGAGGAAGCGGATTTCATCGTGTCGGCAGGCAACGGCGTCACCGACGTCCCTGCATTCGAGCGTCTTGCCAGCACGGTTGGCGCCGCGATCGGTGCAAGCCGGGTCGCGGTCGATGATGGCAAGTTCCCGCGCGACAAGCAGATCGGTGCGACAGGCAAGACCGTCGATGCCAGCATCTATATCGCGTTTGGTATCTCGGGCGCGGTGCAGCATTTGCAGGGCATCAAGGATTGCCGCCACGTGATCGCGGTGAACCTGGACGCAAGTGCGCCGATTTCGAAACGGGCCAATCTGACGATCATCGGCGATGCGGCCGAAACCATCGCAGCGCTGACCGATGCTGCCGCTGCAGCGCGCAGCGCTCGCGCAAATCCGGGCGCAATGTCCGCGCACGGTGGCGGTGTGCCAAATGCCGCAAAGCTGGAAGGAGCGCTTGCATGAACGTCAACGCATCGACCACGAAACGCGCGGGCAGGATTGCGGTGCTGGTATCGGTCGGCCGTCATCCGGTCAGCGGAACGCAGCGCTATAGCCGCAACGACGCCGCTGCACTCACGCTCGCATCGGCGCTTGCCGTCAAACATCAGGCGACGCTCGACGTGATCCACGCGGGCGATCCGACGAACCCCGCGTTGCGCGAATATCTCGCGTTGGGCGCGACGAAAGTCGAAGTGCTTTCGGTGGCCGACGGCGATGAAATCACGCCCGCGCTGAGCGTTCGCTTGAAAGGCTATGACCTCGTCCTTACCGGCACGCGAGCGGAGGGCACGCAAGACAGCGGCATGCTGCCGTACCAGCTTGCCGATGCATTGGACTTGCCGTTGATTGCATCGGCGGTGGACATCGATATTGAAACGGATCACGTGACGGTCCGGCAATTCCTGCCAAAAGGGTTGCGTCGCCGGGTTCAGGCAAGGCTTCCGGCGCTTGTCGCCGTGCATCCGATGGCAAACGTCACGCCGCGCTACGCGTATGCAAAGCTGCGCGAAGGCGCCATCGAAAAAGTGCTGGTCAGTGCGGCGAGCGCGACCGATCACGCGGCATGGACCGTCAAACCCGCGACCGCAAAACCCGTGCGCCTGGCCGCGGCCGAGAAGCGTTCGGGCCACGCGCGCATGCTCTCTGCAACAACTACCGAAAGCCGTGGCGGAAGCGTCGTAATTGAAGGGACTTCCGTCGAAAAAGCACAAGTGATCCTGGCGTATTTGCGCGAGCATCAACTCGTGGATTACTGATTCGCGATATGAAATTTCCCGCGCGTTCAAGGTCGCCCGGGGCACCAAAACACGGAGTACACGATGAAAGTTTCGGCTGACGTTCGCGCAATGATCGAACGCCGCAAGAAGGGCCACACGCTCGAAGCGCCTTTCTACGCGAGCGAGGAAATTCACGCGCTGGACATGGAGGTGATCTTCCGCAAGCACTGGATTCAGGTGGCGGTGGAGCCGGACGTGCCGGAAGCTGGCGACTATCTGACCGTTGAACTCGGCAACGATTCAATTCTGATCGTGCGCGACGACGACATGCAGATCCGCGCGTTCCATAACGTTTGCCGCCATCGCGGCGCGCGTCTGTGCAGCTCGGAAAAGGGCTCGCTTGGCAATATCGTGTGTCCGTATCACAGCTGGACGTACAACCTGAACGGCGACCTGATGTTCGCCGAACACATGGGCGAGCAGTTCGACAAATGCAAGCACAGCCTGAAGAAGGTTCATCTCGAGAACCTCGCCGGGCTGATCTTCGTTTGTCTCGCCGAAACGCCGCCTGCAGATTTCGCGGTGCTGCGTGCATCCATGGAACCGTATTTGTTGCCGCATGGTCTCGCTGATTGCAAGGTTGCCGCTTCGATCGACATCATCGAAAAGGGCAACTGGAAGCTCACCATGGAGAACAACCGCGAGTGCTATCACTGCGTGGCGAATCATCCCGAACTGACCATCTCGCTCTACGAATACGGCTTCGGTTATCAACGTTCCGCCGATAACGAAGAAGCGATGGCCGCGTTCGACAAGACCGTGGAAGAACGTACCGCGCAATGGGAAGCGATGAACCTGCCGTCGAAGGAAATCGACCGGCTTGCGGATCTCGTCACCGGCTTTCGCACGCAACGCCTGCCGCTCGATCGCAGCGGTGAATCGCAAACCATGGACGCCAAGGTTGCATCGACAAAACTGCTCGGCGGTTTTGAGCAAGCCGATCTCGGCGGCCTGTCGTTCTGGACGCAACCCAACTCGTGGCATCACTTCATGAGCGATCACATCGTGAGCTTTTCGGTGATTCCGCTGTCGGCGGGAGAAACGCTCGTGCGCACGAAGTGGCTGGTGAACAAGGACGCGCGCGAAGGCATTGACTACAACGTCGATAACCTCACGGCCGTCTGGCGCGCGACCAACGATCAGGATCGTGCGCTGGTTGAATTTTCGCAACTGGGCGTGACGAGCAGCGCGTATGAACCGGGTCCGTATTCGCCCTACACCGAAGGCTTGGTGGAGAAGTTCTGCGAGTGGTACATCGGGCGTCTGGAGGACTACGCGAATACGCCGGATGAAGTCGCCGTACCTTCTTCGCACGGCGAAAAAGTTGTGTCGTTCAAGCGCTGATTACAACGCGTACCAAGGCTAAAAGCGGAGAAACAGATGATGCGCGATCAGGCGACGTTCGAGCCCGCCCCGAACCGAGTCACCCAGCCCGAGTTCTGGGGCAAGCTTCCAGCACGCTGGGACAGCGATACCGACGACACACTCGTTTGTTGTCACGTGCGTCAGGAAACGCATGACGTCAAAAGCTTTTTCTTCCGCGCGCCGAGTGAGCGCACGTTCGTTTTCGAGCCGGGTCAGTTCATTACGCTCGAGCTGGAGATAGACGGCGAGTCGATCAATCGCTGCTACACCATCTCGTCACCGCCTACGCGCCCGCATACCATTTCCATCACGGTGAAGCGCGTACCCGGCGGAAAGGTATCGAACTGGCTTCACGATAATCTTCAGATCGGCGGCAAGGTACGCGTGCTCGGACCGGCTGGCGAGTTCACTTGCGCGAGGCACCCGGCGCGCAAGTTTCTGTTTTTATCGGCGGGATCGGGCGTCACGCCATTGATGTCCATGAGCCGCGCGCATCACGAACTGGGCGAAGACCGCGACATTGTGTTCGTGCACAGCGCGCGCACGCCCGATGACATCATCTTCGCTCGCGAGCTCGACCTGATTGCGTCGAACCAGTCGAACTTCCGTACCGCATTCGTCTGCGAACGCGTCGGCGCAAGAACGAACTGGCAGGGCGTGACGGGTTTCCTTACGCTGCCCTTGCTCAAGCTCATCGCGCCGGATTACATGGAGCGTGAAATTTTCACGTGCGGTCCCGCGCCGTACATGAAAGCCGTGCGCGATCTGCTCGCGGAAGGCGGTTTCAACGCAAAGCATTATCACGAGGAAAGCTTTTCCTTCGAGACGATCGCCGAGCTTGCAGCCGAACTCACCACGGCTCATGTCGCCGATGCGTTGCAGTCAGCCGAGACGTTTGTCGAAGCGCGTGAAACCGCGGTCGGCTTTGCACCCGCACCCGCACCAGCGCCGACACCCGAACCGGCGGCAGTGCCTGCGGAAACCACGTTCAAGGTCAGCTTCGCCAAGAGCAATCGCGAAATTGAATGCGGTAGCGGACAACACGTCCTGGATGCCGCCAAAAAATCCGGCGTGCGCTTGCCCGCTTCTTGCACGCAAGGCATGTGCGGCACCTGCAAGGTCAAGCTACTTTCCGGCGAAGTGCAGATGAAGCACAACGGCGGCATTCGTCAGCGGGAAATCGATCAGGGCATGGTGCTTCTGTGTTGCAGCAAGCCTTTGAGCGATCTCATCGTAGACAAGTAAGGGTATTCATCAGGACCGGCGACGCACCGGGATAAAACGAGGTCGCATCCGGACAACTGGGTGTCGAAAAAAAACCAGTCGGCGTATTTCTGGCAAGTGATTCTAAAGCCTCAATATCGTTTGTACCGCGAAGGGGAGAAGACAATGAAACTGATCAAGAAACTGTTTGTTGTGAGCGCGATGAGCGCAGCGTTGGCTGCGGCCAGCGTGTCCGCTATCGCCGCCGATGCGAAACCGACCATCAAGATCGGTTACGTGGAAGGCTGGGATGACAGCGTGGCGACGTCGAATGTCGCGGCTCAGATCATCGAGAAGAAGCTCGGTTATCCCGTGCAACTCGTGCCCGTGGCAGCGGGCGTGATGTGGCAGGGCGTGGCGCGCGGCGACCTCGACGCAACCTTGTCAGCGTGGTTGCCGGTCACGCACGGCGCGTACTGGGACAACTTCAAGTCCAAGGTCGTCGACCTCGGCGCAAACTTTCCTGACGCCAAGATCGGCTTGATCGTGCCGGAAGATGCGCCTGTCACGAGCCTCACGGATCTCGAAGCGAAGAAGGCTGATTTCGGCGGACGGATTGTGGGTATCGACGCAGGCGCTGGCGTGATGTCGAAGACGAGCGAGGCAATCAAGGCCTATAACCTCGACTACACGCTCATGCCGAGTTCGGGCAGCGCGATGACGGCGGAACTGGCGCGCGCCGAGAATGCGAAGAAGCCGATCATCGTGACGGGCTGGAAGCCGCACTGGATGTTCGCGAAGTACAAGCTCAAGTTCCTGGACGATCCGAAGAAGGTATTCGGTGAAGCCGAGCACGTGGACAGCGTGGTCAATCCTGGACTGGAAACGAAAGCGCCGACGGTTGTCGCGTTCCTGAAGAAGTTCCAGTGGAAACCGGGTGAGATTGACAGCGTCATGCTCGCAACGACGAACGGCGCAAAGCCGGCCGCCGCTGCCGATGCATGGGTGAATGCGCATGCAGATCGTGTGACGAGCTGGACGAACTAAATCGTTCCAATGCTGGACGTTTCAACGCTTCAATGAAAACGCCGCTTGTATCAAGCGGCGTTTCTTTTTGGCAGTTCGAAGTTGCTACAGCACTACCGTTCTATCGCCGTTGATAAACACTCGCCTTTCGATGAACGCTTTAACCGCGCGCGCAAGCGTGATGCATTCCACATCGCGTCCGGTCGCCAGCAAGCGTTCGGGCTTGTATGAATGATCCACGCGCTCGACCACCTGTTCGATGATCGGACCTTCATCGAGGTCATCGGTCACGAAATGCGCCGTTGCGCCGATCAGCTTCACACCGCGCGTATGCGCCTGATGATAAGGCTTCGCACCCTTGAATCCAGGCAGAAACGAATGATGGATGTTGATCGCGCGCGCGGCGAGCTTGCGGCTCGTCTCGCCCGATAAAATCTGCATATAGCGCGCAAGGATCATCAACTCCGCGCCGGACGTCTCGAACAAATCGAGCAGACGCGCTTCCTGTTGCGGTTTGGTTTCGGCGGTAACAGGAAGGTGATGAAACGGCAGACCATGCTGAACGGCAAGCGGTTCAAGGTCACGATGATTCGATCCAATCCCGACAATATCCATCTTTAGTTCACCCATGCGCCAGCGGAACAGCAGGTCGGCGAGGCAATGCTCGAGCTTCGACACCATGATCAAAACCTTCGGCCGCGCGTCGACATTATGAATGGCCCATGTCATTGAAAAACGCTCGGCGATCGGCGCGAATTCCTGCTGCAATGCCGCGAGCGGCAGGGTTTCATCGCGATCCACGCCATGGAAAACGCAGCGCACGAAAAAGCGCTGGCTGAGGTCGTCGTCGAAAACGGTCAGTTCATCGACATAATAATGATGGCGGTCGAGAAAGCCGACCACGGCGGCGACCTGTCCTGCGGCGCTTGGACAAGCGACCGTCAGCACGAGTTGATGAGGAAGGGTTTCACTGACTGTAACGCCGGCCATGCGGTTTTCTCCACTAGCAAAGGGCAGCGCCGCGAACACGGCGCGTGTAAATGCCAGTAGAGCAAATCGCGTATGCGCCCGGCTAGAAGCTACGCGCCGTGATGCTGGTATATGAGCGTCAGGATGCAACGCCGCATTCCGCGAGCAGCCAATCGCGGAATGCACAGACGGTCGTTGTTTGCGCGCGCGGAGCGCTTAGCAAATATCCTCCGTCGGTGATCACGGGTGTATCGAATAGCCGGATCAATTGCCCGCTTGCGACGAGTTCATCCACAAGCGGCGCCCAGCCAAGCGCCACGCCCTGGCCCATGATCGCGGCGTGTGCAACAAAGCCGTAGCTAGTGAACGTGATGCCGCGATGCGCAGGCGGCGCGGCCAGCCCGTGTGCTGCAAACCAGCCGTGCCATGAAAGCCAGCGTTCAGGATTCGTTGGTTCGAGATGCAGCAGCGGTAATTCGCTCAAGTCTGCAGCAGTCACCGGCTTGCCGTGCCGCGCCAGAAACGCGGGACTGCATACGGGCGTGACCTGTTCGGGAAACAGCTTGAGCGTGCCGTGCCCAGGCCAGTTCATGGAGACATGACCAAAGCCGATCACGATATCCGCATGATCGTGTTCCGCCGCGAGCACGTCCTGCGCGGTGGTGATCTTCACATCGACGTCAGGCATCAACGCCTTGAATTGCGACAAACGCGGCATCAGCCAGTAGGTCGCGAAGCCGAAGTCCGTCAGAAGGTTGAGCGACTGCTGCGCGGGCGCCGAGTGTCGCGCGCGAATATCGTTTGTGGCGATGCGAATGGTTTCCAGGCCCAGGCGCACGGCTTCGAACAAGCGCGCCCCGTCCTCGGTCAGCGTCACGCCGCGATGCCCTCGCTCGAACAGCGGCGCGCCGAGATTTTCTTCGAGCTGCACCACACGCTGGCTTACTGCCGGCTGCGTGGAGCCGAGTTCGCGCGCGGCCGCGGTAAAGCTGGCAAGACGCGCGGCGGACTCGAACATGGAGAGCGCCTGCATTGGCGGCAAACGATCCTGTCTCGACATAAGCGCCCCTTATGAGCTCATAACGTTTTGCTCTCTTCACAGCCGCGAATTGAACGGCAATAGTGATACGCGATGCAATGCGTTCCGCGTTTCACCCATTGATTCTATTCGAGCCTCACCCGATGCTTAAGCCCAGACAAAATATCCTGATCCTCATGGCCGACCAGATGACGCCATTCGCGTTATCGGCTTATGGTCACCACGTGACAAAAACACCGAACATGGACGCGCTCGCGGCGCGCGGCGTGGTGTTCGATTCCGCTTACTGCGCGAGTCCGTTGTGCGCGCCTTCGCGCTTTTCATTCTTGTCCGGCAAGCTGCCATCCAACATAGGTGCCTACGATAACGCCGCCGAATTTCCATCGCAAACATTGACGTTCGCACATTATCTGCGCGCGGAGGGGTACAGGACCGTTCTTTCGGGAAAGATGCATTTCTGCGGTCCCGATCAGTTGCACGGTTTCGAAGAGCGGCTGACCACGGATATCTACCCGGCCGATTTCGGCTGGACGCCGAACTGGGATGACTTCGAGACGCGCCCGAGCTGGTATCACAACATGAGTTCGGTAATCGATGCAGGGCCGTGCGTGCGCACCAATCAGCTCGATTTCGACGACGAAGTCACGTACACCACGCGCCAGAAGCTTTTCGATATTGCTCGTGAGCGTCAGGCCGGCAAAGATGCGCGGCCGTTTTGCGTGGTGGCGTCACTGACTCATCCGCACGATCCTTACGCGATTCCGCAGAAGTACTGGGACATGTATCGCGATGAAGACATCGAGATGCCCGCGTATCGCGACTCGCTGGAAGCGGCCGATCCGCATTCGAAGCGTCTCCGCTATGTTTGCGAAACCGACAAGACGCCGCCGACCGACCAGCAGATTCGCAACGCACGTCACGCGTATTACGGCGCGATTTCATACGTCGATGCGCAATTCGGCGCGATCCTCGAAGCGCTCGATCAATCGGGCATGGCCGATGACACCATCGTGATCGTGACATCCGATCATGGCGAGATGCTCGGCGAACGCGGCCTTTGGTACAAGATGACGTTCTTCGAAGGCGGGTGCCGCGTGCCGCTGATCGTGCATGCGCCGGGACAATTCGAGGCGCGACATGTGAAGGCGTCGGTCTCGCATCTCGACGTGTTGCCGACGCTGGTCGAGCTGGGCCGTGGTTCCGAACGCTCCGTGTGGCCCGATACGCTCGATGGCAGAAGCCTCGTGCCGCATCTTCGCGGCGAGCCTCGGGCGCACGATGAAGCCATTGGCGAATACCTTGCCGAAGGGGCGATTGCGCCTATCGTCATGTTGCGTCGCGGCGATTTCAAGTTCATCCATACGCCGGCCGATCCCGATCAGCTTTTTAACGTCACCGCCGATCCGCTCGAGCGAACGAACTTGGCCACGCATCCGGAACACGCGGCGCAGGTCGCTGCATTCCGTGCGGAAATCGCGGAACGTTGGGATCTCGCGAAGCTGCGAGAAGACGTGGTGCAAAGCCAGCGACGCCGCCAGTTTCATTTCGATGCCACCACGCAAGGCGTGATCGAATCATGGGATTGGCAGCCCTCGGTCGATGCCAGCCAGCGTTATATGCGCAATCACATCGACCTGGACACGCTCGAAGCAATGGCGCGTTTTCCCGCCGTTAAGAAGTGATTCAGGCGCTTTAAAAAAACACACCCACAGGAAGGCACCATGAAAAAGCCCTTGAAACAAGCACTATTCTGCATTGCGGCGCTTTGCGCATCAATTAGCTCGGTGGTCGCGGCCGAACCTCAAAGCTGCTTGCAGGTGAAGATGGCGGACCCGGGCTGGACTGATATCGACGCAACCAACGCCATGGCCGGCGTGGTGCTGAAGGCGCTGGGCTACAAGCAGACCGTATCGAATCTATCGGTGCCGATCACGTATCAAGGGTTGAAGAAAGGGCAGATCGACGCGTTCCTCGGCAACTGGATGCCTGCACAGGCACCCATGGTCAAACCTTTCGTCGATGAAAAATCAATCGAGGTCGTGCATCCCAACCTGAGCAACGCCAAGTTCACGCTTGCCGTTCCCGACTATGTGGCCGCCGCGGGCGTCCACACCTTCGCCGATTTGCAGAAGAACGCGGACAAGTTCGAAAGCAAGATCTACGGCATTGAACCGGGTGCGCCGGCGAACCAGAACATCAAGAAAATGGTCGATGAAAAGGCTTTCGGACTCAATGGCTGGAAGCTCGTTGAATCCAGCGAAACCGGCATGCTGACGCAGGTCGAGCGTGCTGTGCGGGAGAAGAAATGGATCGTGTTTCTCGCGTGGGAACCGCATTTGATGAACACGAAATTTCATCTCACTTACCTCGATGGCGGCGACAAGTACTTCGGCCCGAACTTCGGCGGCGCGACGGTGAACACGGTGGCACGCACGGGGTATATCGGCGAATGCCCTAACGTCGGACGCCTGTTCAAGCAGATGACCTTCAATGTGGACCTCGAAAACGGGATCATCGCGGACGTGCTGCAAAACAAGACCAACATCGATACCGCTGCCGCCGCGGCGCTCAAGCGCAATCCCGATGTCTTGACGGGTTGGCTCGATGGTGTGACTACGGCCACAGGCGCGAATGGTTTGCAAGCCGTGCAAACCGCGCTTGGATCGAAATAACAACATACGTCGCACATGGGCAGGTTTTCGTCGCAAACCGTCGAGCCCCGTTAAATATGGACCCGTACTTTTGCATGGCTGGTGCGCGCATTTGAAAGTGCCGCAGCGAGCGCCGGCATCACTAGCTTCAGATCACCGTACCAACAAGTCTCAGCAATAAAAAATCGAGCGGGAGCGTTGCGCGAGGCTGCCCTTCGGGACGGCTTCGCCGGAGCAGCGCGGGACTCGCTTTATCCAACGCAACGAGCAACCGGGCATCAGGGAGAATCAACGATGAAGAAGCGAAATGCCGCAAAGCTGGCGGCCCTTGCATTGAGCGCAAGCGCCGTATCCGCACCCGCCGTGGTCCACGCACAAGGCAGCGTGACGTTGTACGGCATTCTGGACGCGGGTATCACCTACGTGAACAACACCGGCGGCTCGCACGCCTTTCGCTTCGAGGACGGCATCTCGTACGGCAACCGGCTGGGGTTCAAGGGCGTTGAAGATCTCGGCGGCGGATTGAAGGCGATCTTCGCGCTGGAGTCCGGTTTTCATATCGGCACCGGGCGATACGCGTTCGGCGGCGCGGAGTTCGGGCGTCAGGCGTATGTCGGATTGCAGAGCCAGTGGGGAACGGTGTCGCTGGGTAACCAGCTCGACATGACCAACGAGTTCATGGAAGGCTACAATATCTCCGCGTTCGCAAGCGGCTACGCGATCCACCAAGGCGACTTCGACCGCATGAACGGCGACCGTTTGCCGAACGCGATCAAATACATGTCGCCCGACATCAGCGGTCTCACGTTCGGCGGCATGTATTCGTTCGGCAATGTCTCCGGCAATTTTCATCAGCAAAGCGCGTATAGCGCAGGCGCGCACTACGCGCATGGCGACTTCACGATTGGCACGGCATACACGCGCCTGAACAACCCGAACGGCATCTACGCGTTCGATCCCTACGCGATGATCGGCACGAAGACCTTCCTCGGCCAGACTGTTGCAACGGTGGACCCGGCAACTGGTGCATTCAACGATCTGTTCAGCAGCACGCCGCTTGCTGTCGATAGCCAGGCGACTTACGGCATTGGTTCATCGTATGCGTTCGGCAACCTCATGCTGCTCGGCAACTATACGTACACCACGATCAAGGGTTTTGGACAATCGTCGCACATGCATGTGGGCGAGGGCGGCGCGTCCTATAACTTCACGCCGGCGCTCATTCTCTACGGCGGTTATCAATTCACGGCCTTCGAGGGGCACAAGTGGAACATGGGTTCGCTCGCGTTACATTACCTCTTGTCCAAGCGTACCGATGTCTACATCTCCGGCGATTACCTGAGGGCATCGAACGGAGTGGATGCGGTGATTGGATATAGCTTCACGCCATCGACATCGAATACGCAAAGCGATGTACGTATCGGTCTGCGGCACTCGTTCTAAAGACGTTCAAGCCACCGCGGCGGAGACCTGAAGTGGGGGTGCCGCGCGTGGCGAAGCGCGGTCCTGTCGCGGACTGGAACCAAAGCGCGTGCGATACGTGCGAGAAAAGTGCGATGGCGATTCGAAGCCGCACGCCACACACACCGTGGTGATCGACATATCCGTTTGCTGCAGCAATTCGCGGGCGCGCGCAAGGCGCAGGCCGAGATAGAAATGCGTCGGCGTGTCTTTCAGCGCAGAGCAGAACAGGCGTTCGAGTTGACGACGCGTCACGCCGATTTCTTCCGCCAATGCATCGGGCGACAGCGGTTCCTCCATGTGCTGTTCCATCACCCCGATCACTTGAATCAGCTTGCGATTGTGGATGCCATAACGCGCCGCGATCTGCATGCGCTGATGGTCCGAGCGTTGCCGGATGCGGCCGAGCACGAACTGTTCTGACACTTGCGCGGCGAGTTCCACGCCATGGCCGCGGCCGATCAGGTCCAGCATCAAGTCGATAGACGCCGTGCCGCCCGCGCACGTGATGCGGCGTGCATCGATTTCGAAGAGTTCCTGACTTACAGCCAGCGAGGGATAGCGTTCCTGAAACGCCGATGCCGCTTCCCAGTGCAGGGTCACGCGTTCGTGCTGCAGGAGACCGGCTTCGGCGAGGATGAAGCTGCCTGTATCGATACCGCCGAGGGTTGCGCCTGCGCGGTCCATCTTGCGCAGCCATTCGGCGACTTCGCGGGAGTATTGGCTGAGCGGGTTGAACCCGGCGACCACGATGACGTTCTGAGCTGATTTGACGTCGGCGAGGGCGCATTCTGCGTTGAGGGAGATGCCGTTGCTGGCGCAAACGGGGCCGCCGTCGGTGGTTAGAATGTGCCATTGGTAGAGTTCGCCGCGAAAGCGATTTGCCACGCGCAGCGGTTCGATAGCCGACATGAAGCCGATGGACGAAAACTCCGGCAGCAGCAAGAAATGAAAGTCTTCGATCGGTGGCATCAGGGGTGGGTTTTTTGGTGGCACCGGGGACGGTAGCAAGAGGATATTGCTGGCGCAATGGGGAGGTTTACCGGGGGACGGGAGGGTTGGGTGGGAGTGGTCGGGGGTTGATGCTGGGTTGCTGCTTTTCAGGTCTTCCCGGGTTCTGTCTTAGCTGATCTCTTTATCACTGTTAGCCACTCTGTCCGGGGTAAAAAATGCGATGCGCTGATATCCTAAACGGTGCGAATCCTCTTTTAAATAGCAAGTCACGTCTTACAGTGTGCTCCGTTGTGCAGAACAGTTCAACGCTGGATTTTGCCTGAGTTTTCCGCTAACCCCAGCGGCAACCGATGACGAACGTATCGGGCTTATGCAAGCGCTCGAAGACCACGAATCGCAGGTGCGCGCAGAGTGCGCCGCATGACTCGTAACGCGCGTAGGATTACGCTTTCAGCGCTCGACGGCGTGTTCGCTGGCTACCTCAAACTCGCCGTACTGACCGCGCTTAATACGGGTATGCGGCTAACAGAAATGCTCTCGCTCGAATGGTCTAACGTCAATCTAGACGGGCAGGATGACAACTACCAACACGCGGCATAACGCGGTGATAGCAAGTCCCAACTCTTGGGCCACTAAGCGCTTGACGGCGCTTCTACGGCTCAAACGGCGACTTTCGCCCCCCGTCCGTCCGCTCTATTAGCGTTTTCCCGTCGCCGTCCGTTATCAACGCGAGCGGGCGCAATTCGGGGTATTGTGAAACTAGCGACATCAAAACCATACCTCCGATTCGTCGCGCCGCCTCATCATCGAGCACATTTTCATCATCCACGGGGACTTCGATAAGGGTTCGGTTTTGTGCATCACTAATACCGCTTATCGCGTTTGCGGCTACAAAAAACTGACGAAGTGTTTTTGTAGCCGGATCATAGCCGGTAACTAAGTATCGTAGATTCATTCAGTAACCCCTACAGGATTGGTAATTCGAAAACGCCCTTTGCTTGCATAGAGCCAATGTGCGCGGGTCTTTATACAGTGCACCTGCGAAATTGCACATTTCTAAGTCGTTCTCGTAATCTGCGAAGCATTCCCCTTCGTGTGATTCACTCACTCCGCGCGCGGCTATAGACAATACATCATCGCGCGCCATGCTCTTAACGTACTCAAACGGGGCCGCGTGGCCCAACGGCGTACTTGCGTTGTCTGCTATATCGCCAAGCCCGGACGCTGCCTTCTGCACCGCTTGGCGTCCAAGGTTTGCGCTACGCGCAACCATGCTCACAACCGAAAGCAGGAACGGCATTTCCGATTCTTTCACCGTTTCGAAGGGCAACGGGTTCAATCGCGCTTCCTGCTCGATACGCGCGTCAATAGCTGCGTTGTATTCGCGTAGCGATTGACGATCCGGTTCTAGGAGCGCGTTGTAATCGAACGGCGGCGCATCCGGTTTTTCTTGTCGCGCTGGCGGGTCAAGCGTGAAGCCGCCGTTCTCGAACGCGTTTGTAGTCGCGCCGCTTTCCTGCAAGATGTCGACCGCGCCATCACGCACGTATGAGAGCAACGTCTGCAGCGTGTCCCGCGCGCTCTTGTCCGATTGGGAATACCACGAAAAGCCGCCGCGCAGAAACGTTTCGACGCGCGCCACAAGCGCTGTGTTCGACTCCCATATGTGCATGTCGGCGTTCATCAACATGGCGCGCCCAGCCTTCGTTTTATCGGCGTCATCGCCAACACTGAAGCGTTGCGCCTTGCGCATCACATAACGGAATCTGTCGTACCGCGTCAATTCGGTTGTCATCCTGATTTTTTGTTAATGCATGGCTCGCTACGCTAACGCACTTTTGCGCGCATCAATCTCAAAATAGGCGCAATGTCATATCTTCAAATGTGAGGTGCAATCCGCATTACGCAACGCGCGTGCGACGAATGGGAAAGGAAGCAATCCCGGCCAAGCGGCGAACGATGCAAGCAATAGCGACGGGACATAACACCGTGCATCGCGTGTGCGCGCGCCGCGTGATCCAAGAAAAGGCCCGCGGATTCGCCGCACGACTTTAAAGGACTCTCATGTGTCCGTACATGCGCCCATGCTGTAACGACCCCGCGACGAGCCTTTTTAGCGGCATAACGCGAGCGCAACTTGAAGCGCAACTCTCCGAAGCGCAAGCCGATATTTGCGACTCTCGACGGCGGGCAGGGTGTGTCGTATTCGTACGCGCAAGGCGACGGCACCAAGAGTGTGACCTATACGGCGTCGAACATGGCTAACCTTGTCGCGCTGATTCGACAGCTACAGCAAGCGCTCGAGGTTATTTGCAAGGCGCGTGCCCCGGTGCGGTTTATATATGGCCCACCACGGCCAGTGGCTAACAGTGCTGAAGAGAACAGCTAAGACAGAAGCCGAGAAGCCCCAAAAAGCAGCAACCCGGCATCAACCCCGACCAAGACAAACTACCGCCCGAGCCCCAGTGGCAAACCTTGTGAAATGAAGTCCCGCCACGGACAGTGGCTAATAGTGATAAAGAAGTCAGCTAAGACAGAACCCGCAAAGCCCCAAGCAGTAGCAACCCGGCACCAACCCCAACCACTATAAACAACCGCCCAAGCGCCAGCGTCGAACCTCGTGAAATGAAGCCCTGCCACGGCTAGTGGCTAACAGTGCTAAAGAGAACATCTAGAACGGAACGTGCAAAGACCTAAAAAGCAGCAACCCACCCTCAAACCCTTACCAACCGCCCCCCAAAACCAAGTGCGAACGACCGGCCCTGGTCGCATGCAGTCAAAACCCGGTCGCACCCGGGCGCCCGCCCGGTATTCTGCGGCAGTACTTTTACACACGGTCAGTTGGGACCGAACCCCAACCCAACGTCCAAACAAAAACCATCGGAACAGGAAGCCATGCCCACTCTCCCGGCCACAAGAAAACTCTTCGCCTGCCTGTTTTTCGCGCTGACTTCACTCAGCGCCGCAGCCCAGAGCAAAGAAGACGCAACCTGTCATACGGTCCGTTTCGTCGATATCGGCTGGACCGACATTACATCGACCACCGCACTCGCGTCAGTCGTGTTCGAAGGCCTGGGCTATAACCCGAAAGTCACCGTCGCCTCCGTGCCAATCTCGCTCGCAGGGCTCAAAAGCAAACAAATCGATGTATCGCTCGGTTACTGGTGGCCCGTGCAGGAAAAGGTGGTGCAACCATTCATCGACTCAAAGGCCATCGACAAACTCGATCCACCGAATCTCTCCGGCGCAAAAGCCACGCTCGCCGTGCCGAGCTACGAATACGACGCGGGCCTGAAGACTTTCCAGGACATCGCGAAGCATAAGGACGAACTCGACGGCAAGATCTATGGCATCGAACCAGGCAGCAGCGCTAACGCGCAAATCCAGAAGATGATCGATACCAACCAGTACGGACTCGGCGGTTTCAAGCTCGTGCAATCGAGCGAAGCGGGCATGCTGGTGACGGTCGATCGCGCTGTCCGCGATAAAAAATGGGTCGTGTTCGTTGGCTGGGAACCGCATCCCATGAACATTCAGGTCAAGATGAATTACCTCGCCGGCGGCGACGAAGTCTTCGGCCCGAACTATGGCGAAGCACGCGTCTATACGCTCACCAACCCGGACTTTTTGACGCGTTGCCCGAATGCCGGAAAGCTCGTATCGAACCTTCGATTCACAACGCAACTCGAGAACCAGTTGATGATTCCCGTCATGGCGAAGGAACGCCCAGCCGACGCGGCGAAGGCTTATCTGAAGAAAAATCCGCAAGTGCTCGACGCATGGCTTGCGGGCGTGAAGACGGTGGACGGCAAGGATGGCTTGCCGGCAGTCAAGCAATATCTTGGCCTTTGAAAGGACGGCGTGACATGAACTACGAAGTAATCGTGACGTGCGCGGTAACGGGCGCAGGCGACACCACCGGCAAACATCCGGCAATTCCGGTCACACCGAAACAGATCGCGGAAGCGGCAATCGAAGCCGCGCGTGCAGGCGCGACCGTCGCGCATTGCCATGTTCGCGATCCAAAAACGGGCCGCGGCAGCCGCGATCCGGCGCTGTATCGCGAGGTCGTGGACCGCATCCGGTCATCGGACGTGGACGTGATCATCAATCTCACGGCCGGCATGGGCGGCGATCTGGAAATCGGCGCAGGCGAATCGCCGATGGAATTCGGCGCCGCCACTGATCTCGTCGGCGGCTTGACGCGTCTGGCGCACGTGGAAGAACTGTTGCCGGAAATCTGCACGCTCGACTGCGGCACGCTGAATTTCGGCGATGGCGACACCATCTATGTTTCGACTCCCGCGCAACTTCGTGCCGGCGCAAAACGCATTCAGGAACTCGGTGTAAAGCCCGAACTCGAGATCTTCGATACCGGCCATCTCTGGTTCGCGAAGCAAATGCAAAAGGAAGGCCTTCTCGACGACGCACCCTTGTTCCAGCTTTGCATGGGCATTCCATGGGGCGCGCCAGCGGATGTCGGCACGTTCAAGTCGATGGTCGACAACATGCCGACAGGCGCGCACTGGGCAGGGTTTGGTATTGGACGGATGCAGATGCCGATGGTCGCGCAAGCCATACTTTTAGGCGGCCACGTTCGCGTTGGACTGGAAGATAATTTGTATCTGGATCGCGGCGTGCACGCGAGCAACGGGACGCTCGTGCAGCGCGCGGTCGAGATCATCGAACGTCTGGGCGGCCGCGCGTTGACACCTGCTGAAGGGCGCAAGAAGCTCAAGCTGCCCGCACGCGGCGAACGTTTGCTGGATCGTCGCAAGATCGAGCAGTTTGCTTGAATTACAATTAATAAGGAATCCGTTGTATGCAAGTCAGAACGTTTGCGGCGTTGGGCGTTGGTGTGATTGGCAGTGGATGGGTATCGCGGGCATTGGCGGCCGGGCTCGACGTGATTGCGTGGGATCCGGCGCCGGGCGCCGAGGAACAACTAAGGAAGAACGTCGCGAATGCGTGGCCCGCGCTTGAGCGTGTCGGGCTGGCGCACGGGGCATCGAAGGAAAGATTGAGGTTCGTCGAAGCAATTGAAGAGTGTGTGGCCGAAGCCGACTTCATTCAGGAAAGCGCTCCCGAGCGCGAGGACCTGAAGCTGAGTCTTCACGAGCGGGTATCGAAGGCGGCAAAACCGGAAGCGATCATTGCATCATCCACATCCGGATTGTTGCCAACGGACTTCTACGCGAGCGCGAAAAACCCGTCGCGTTGCATCGTGGGCCATCCGTTCAATCCGGTTTATCTGTTGCCATTGGTCGAGGTTCTAGGTGGCGAGCAGACGTCCGAAGACACGTTGAAAGCGGCGTCTGCGTTCTATGAATCCATCGGCATGCGGCCGTTGCGCGTGAGAAAGGAAGTGCCGGGATTTATTGCGGACCGGTTGCTCGAAGCGTTGTGGCGCGAGGCGTTGCATCTGGTAAACGAAGGCGTGGCGACGACCGGTGAAATCGATGACGCCATCCGTTTTGGCGCTGGAATTCGCTGGTCGTTCATGGGCACGTTCCTGACCTACACGCTCGCGGGCGGCGAAGCTGGCATGCGCCACTTCATGCAGCAATTCGGCCCGGCGCTAGAATTGCCGTGGACCAAACTGGTTGCGCCCAAGCTCACCGACGAACTCATCGGCCGCGTGGTAGAAGGCACGACCGAACAGCAAGGTTCGCACTCGATCAAGCAGCTGGAACGGTATCGCGATGACTGCATTACCAGCGTACTCACCGCGATAGCCGAAGCGAAATCACGCCACGGCATCAAGGATTAAGCGCGCAACCATGCAAAACGCGACCATTCATCGTGACATAGTGAAGCCGGAGTGGGTCGACTACAACGGCCATTTGCGTGACGCGTTCTACATGCTGATCTTCAGCCTCGCGACCGATGCGTTCATGGATCGCATCGGTCTCGACGAGGCCGGGCGCGCGTCCCGTGGCCGCTCGTTGTTCACGCTCGAAGCGCACATCAATTATCTGCATGAGATCAAGGAAGGCGCGGCGGTTCGCGTGGAGGCATCGGTGCTTGCGTTCGATGCCAAGCGCGTTCATCTCTACATGGAAATGTTCGAGGGCGACGGCTCGGAACCCGTCTCGGCGAGCGAGCAGATGTTGCTTCACGTCGATATGACGAACGGCGCGAAAGCGGCGCTCTTCGATACGGACATTGCCGCCCGCATTGAAGAGATGCATCGTGAGTCGATCACGGACGCGCGTTACGCCGGGCGCGTGATCGGCTTGCCTTCGAGGTCGGGTTCGCCGGCATCGACCAGACCGGCCTGAGCGCGCCACGTCCGCAGCAATAAGGCGTTCGTCACCACGCTCACGCTCGAGAACGCCATGGCAGCGCCGGCGAGCATCGGATTGAGCAGGCCGAACGCGGCGAGCGGAATGCCGATCAGGTTGTACACGAACGCCCAGAACAGGTTCTGCTGGATCTTGCGATACGTGCGCCGCGCAATATCGATAGCATCCGCCACCAGCGCCGGGTCGCCGCGCATCAGGGTAATGCCGGCTGCTTCCATGGCGACGTCGGTGCCGGTCGCCATCGCAATGCCGATATCCGCCGCCGCGAGCGCGGGCGCGTCGTTGATGCCGTCGCCGGCCATCGCGACCGCGCCCGTCGTGCGCGCTTTCAACTCCGTAATGACACGCGCTTTGTCGGCGGGAAGAGTTTGCGCATAGACGTCTTCGGCGGCAATACCGAGCGACTTTGCAACGCTCGCCGCGCTGCCCGCGTTGTCGCCGGTAATCAGGACGCTGCGGATGCCCATTGCGCTCAACCGGGCGATGGCATTGCGCGCGCCAGGTTTGATGGAATCGCCGAATGCGAGCAAAGCAAGGACGCGTGCCGGGACGCTCAAGTCCACGAGCCACGACACCGTGTTCCCAAGCGCTTCCAGTTCCACCGCGCGCTGTTTGAGCCCATCCGGCGCGGCAACGGCCAGTTCCTCGAGCCAACGCGCGCTCGCTATGGCCAGGCGACGCTCGCCCACGCGCGCCTCCACGCCGCGCCCGGCGACCGCTTTTGCATCGCTTGCGGTGACGGGCGAGAGCGATTCGGCATCGGCGGCGGCCACGACCGCGCGCGCCAACGGGTGATCGCTGAAACGTTGAACGGCCGCGGCCAGCCCTAACGCTTCGTTCCGTTCGATTCCATCGGCGGCATCGAAGGCGGTCATGGATGGCTTGCCAAAGGTCAGCGTGCCGGTTTTATCGAAGGCGACAATCCTGATCCGATGCGCCATTTCCAGCGCCTGCGGATCCTTGATCAGCACGCCGTGGCGCGCTGCAACGCCAGTTCCCGCCATGATCGCGGCGGGCGTTGCAAGCCCGAGCGCACACGGACACGCAATCACGAGCACCGCGACCGCGTTCAGCACGGCCGTTTCCGCGCCCGCGCCCACCGCGAGCCAGCCGATCAGCGTCACGAGCGCGATCACGAGGATCACCGGCACGAAGATCGCCGATACCCGGTCGACAAGCCGTTGTATCGGCGCCTTCTCCGCCTGCGCCGATTCAACCAGCCGGATGATGCGCGCGAGCGTGGTTTCCGCGCCCGTCGCGGTCGTTTCGACGGCAATCACACCTTCGCCGTTGATCGATCCCGCCGTGACGCGCGCACCGGTTTCTTTCGCGACCGGCAGGCTTTCGCCGGTAATCAGCGATTCGTCCACGTGCGTGCGGCCTTCGCGAATCACGCCATCGACCGGCATCCGCTCGCCTGGCCGGACAATTGCCACGTCGCCGTTAAGGACATCGGCGAGCGCGATATCGCGTTCTTGGCCGGTCGCGGCGTCGCGAATCCGCGCGCGCTCGGGGCGCAATGCGTCGAGGGCGCGAATGGCGTCGGTGGTTTGCCGCTTTGCGCGCGCTTCCAGCCATTTGCCGAAGCGCACGAGCGTGATCACGACCGCCGCGGCTTCGAAATAGAGATGCGCGGACTCGCCCGGATGCGCGAACAATTCATAGACGCTCAAACCCCACGCCGCCGATGTACCCAGCGCGACCAGCAAATCCATGTTGCCTTCGCCCGAGCGCACCGCCTTGAAGCCGCCGACATAAAATCGCGCGCCGAGCCCAAACTGGACAATGCTCGCCAATGCCAGCGATACCCACACGCCGAGATTCAGGTCGATTCCGAGCATCGGCAGGACGAGCGGCAGCGTCAGCAGCGCCGAAACGACCACGGCGACCAGCTCGCCCGTGTGCGCGGGCCCGACGACCGGCGCGGCTTCCGGCTCGATAAACGTCGCTTCATACCCCGCCTTGGTCACGGCCGCGAGCAACTGGTCGCGCGAGACGGTCGATTCGGCGTGAACGGTGGCTTTTTCCGTGGCGAGGTTCACGGAGACGGTTTCCACGCCCGGCACTTTGGCGAGCGCTTTTTCGACGCGCCGCACGCACGACGCGCATGTCATTCCGCCGATCGCAAATTCAGCGGTATTCGATGCAACAGCGATGTTTTCAACCGTACTAACAGACATAAAACCTTCCCGATTCATTGCAGGCCATCAGTTTCCGGCCGATAACACCAGTATCGACATTCCAATGATTGGAAGGTCAAGGCGTATTTTCAAGCGAGATGTACCTGCGTTGCCATGGCGCGGGAATAAAAAACCGGCACTATATAGGCAGTTACAGGCAGCAAAAATTCTGAAACATCTGACTAATTATCTGACATCGTTACGCGCTTCTTGCCTATCGTCATTGGATAAGATAAAACGCGTTTTCAAGATAACTTGAGCGATAGTTTGAACGTCGGCGAGCGAACCTGCAGGACATGAATTCCAGGACTAGCCGGCGCGCGCGCCGAACGAAGTAAAAAAGCCTAAACAGACCTAATTCGAATGAAAAATAACCGACGCTGGGCAGTGCCGTTGTTTGCGATGAGTGGGACACGCTGGATGCTTGCCGGTTTGAGCACGCTGGCAATCTTGGGCGGTTGCTCTACACAAGCGCCCGTGGTGACGAACGGCGACGGCTGGCGAAAAGATCAGGTCGCCGATGCTTATGTGTTCGGTTATCCGCTGGTGGCCTCCGACCTGGCGCGCGAAAAAGCGACGGGCGGCAATGCATCGAAGCCGGGACAAGCGCCCGTGAACACCTTGCGGCACACCACGGCGTTGCCGCCGGTCGGCGCGACCGGGCGGCCGAGCGTGGATACGCTCGAGTCGACCGCTTGGCTGGATGTATCGAGTGGACCGGTTTTGGTTTCGTTGCCCGCGTTGTCGTCCATGCAATCGGCGCCATCGGGTGCGTTGCGCGGCCGTTATTTCGATGCCCGCGCCTTCGATGCCTGGACCAACGTGATCTATTCCAGCATCGGCGCCACGCCCGATGCCCCCGCGCTCATCGTGAAAAAACGTGGCAAGGCGGCGCGCGCGGCGGCCGAGCAAGCCAGCGTTCTCGCGTTCGTGCCGAAGGGTTATACCGGCACGCTGCCCGACGGCGTGACGCGCGTGGAAACACCAACGCGCTACGTGTGGTTGTCGGTGCGAGTGCGTGTGAACGGTCAGCGCGACGTGCGCGAGGCGCGCAAGCTCCAGACCGCGATGCGCATCGAGGCGCCTTCCGCCGATAAAACCAGTCCCACCACCGCCGGCGCCGCGTGGCCGAACGTCACGGCCAACACGCCGAGCGTGATTTCGAGCGGCGACAAACCCGAGTCGCTCGACGCCACCGCGTATTTCACGCGCCTGGCCAAGTCGCTGGAAGACAATCCGCCCGTGCCCGACGATCCGCACGCGGTGAGCTTGCTGGCGCAACTGGGCGTGAAGGCGGGCGAGCCGGTTCAGTTCCGTCCGTCGGATGCAGGTTTGCTCACAACCGGTCTCGCCGATGGCCGCGCGCGCGTCGACACGGTTCCGTCGAACGCGTTGAGCCGCAACGGCTGGGTCTGGTTCGGCGACGCCGTCGGCAATTACGACACCGACTACACGTTGCGTGCATTCCTCGCCAAACGTCAGCCGGGCACGGGCACGAAGGAGAGCGAGGTGAAACCCGTCGCGTTCCTGGACAGCGACGCCCACGCGCTCAACGGCGCAAATACTTATGTGCTGCACTTCGCGCCCAATCAGTTGCCGCCGGTGCGCGGTTTCTGGACCTTGACGGCGTACACGAAGGACGGCGCGCTGATCGATGACAAAGCGCCGCGGCTTTCGCTCAGCGACCGCGATCGCTTGAAGAAGAATCGCGATGGTTCCACCGATGTAGTCGTTTCCGCGACGTCGCCGGGCAAGGCGCGCGCGTCGAACTGGTTGCCCGCGCCCGATGGCGACTTCCAGTTGATGATGCGTCTGTACGCGCCGAAGCCCGAAGCGACTTCCGGCGCGTGGGCGCCGCCGGCCATCGAACGGCAATAGAACGGTAGTAAACAGGCACTAAGCGCGGTATTAAGCGAGGGACCTACGGACCATCGCCGATTCAATTTGACGCTTTCGCGTCGTATACTCGGGCCTTCCGTTTCCCCCAGGTCACGCGCGGTTTCAAGGCGCGTGGCCGCGCTGTGAGGCCCGCATGGCAAGCCTGAACAAGACTTCCCTGACATCCGCTGGCCGTGGCCTGATCGGTCGAGCAAATGCGGTTGCCAGTTCGAACCGCACGCGCCGTGTCGCAATTGGCCTGGTTTTATTTGTCATCGTGATCGGGCTGCTCGGTTTTTTCGCGGCGCCGCCTCTCATTCGTCATATCGCCGAGCAGCAGATTTCCGCGCAGCTTGGCCGTCCGGCCAGCATCGGCAGGATTGCGCTCAATCCTTATACGCTCAGCTTCGAAGCCGACCGCGTGCATATTGGCGAGGCGAAAGGCAATCTTTCGGCCGACGCCAAGGGCGGCGATTTTATCGATATAGAACGGCTGATCGTGTTGCCTTCGTGGTCGTCGCTGTTTCGGCTCGCGCCCGTGATCAACGAGCTGAAGATCGATTCGCCGCGCTTTCATATCGTCCGTTACGACGCGCAGCGCTTCAATTTCTCGGATCTCATCGAAAAGTTTTCAAAGCCGTCCGCCAAGCCCTCCGATAAACCCGCGCGGTTTTCCGTATCGAATATCCGGATTGCGAACGGGCGCATCGATTTCGACGACCGCTTGCAGAAGACGCAGCACGTGATCGATCAATGGTCGGTCGGGATTCCGTTTATCGCGAACCTGCCTTCCACGACCGAGTTGTTCGTGACGCCGTCGTTGCAGGCGCGCATCGACGGATCGCCGCTGTTCATCAAGGGCCGCACGAAGCCGTTCGCCGAGTCGCGCGAGTCGGAAGTCGCGCTGCAACTCGACGGGCTCGATGTGCCGCAACTGGTTTCGTACGCGCCGGCTTCGCTCCCCGTCGCAGTGAAAAGCGGCAAGCTTTCGACCAATCTCGACGTGAGTTTTTCGCTCAATGGCGACGCACCCGTCGTGCGCATCAAGGGCACGGCGGATCTTGCGGATATCGACGTGACGGACAAGCAGGACGCGCCGCTTTTTGCCGCGCAGTCGCTGCATGTGAACGCGGTGAATCTGGAGCCATTGCGCAATGTTTATCAATTGACCGAGATAAAACTAGCTCAGCCGGATATAAAACTTTCCCGCGATAAATCCGGCGCCTTCAACTTCCAGAAACTGAGCGGTCCACCCGCGGATAATCCTCCGGCCGCCGAAACCAAGGCCGCGGCTGAGACGCAACCGCTGGATTTATCGATCAAACATGTTGCTATCGACCAAGGCCAGATTGCCTTCAACGACAACCTGATGGCGCAACCCGCCCAGCTCGGCCTGAAGGCGCTGGACGTCACGCTCGATGACTTCTCCACACTCGGAAAAGCGCCGGCGCGTTATACGCTGAAAACCGCGCTGGATCATGGCGGGACGCTGGCGGCATCGGGCGGATTCACATTACCCGGCAAGAACGCCGACGCAAAACTCGCGCTCGCCGGTCTGCCGCTTCCGCCGCTGCAACCGTACGTTGCGAACGCGCTTGCCGCGCGGGTATCGGACGGCGCGCTCAGCGCGAACTTGCCGCTGCACGTTGACTGGTCGAAGCCCGAAGCGTCCATTCAGGTAAGCGCCGGCGATGTCTCGCTCAAGTCGCTGAAACTCGTGCCAACCGCGAATACGGCGCCGGTTGCGCTGGCTTCGGCCGAGGCGAAAATTACGAAAATCGATGTCGCCGCGCGCACCGCCGCACTGGAAAGCGTGACGCTGAACGGCCTGTCCATCGATGCAAAACGCCTGAAGGACGGCAGCATCGACCTCGCGGCGCTCGCCGGACCGCACGAAGCCGCGCCGGAAGTCAGCGCAACCCACAAGATCCAAAAAACGAACGCCGCTGGTCCGGCCTGGCGCTACCAGATCGCGCAGGTTTCGCTTGCCGACAGCACCGCCGAATTCACCGACGAAACCACGCCAACTCCGGTAAAGCTGCACATTGCGCCGCTTCAGGTGAACGTGAAGCAGGTCACGGACGACCTCACGAAACCGCTCGCCGTGGATGGCAAGCTGACCTTGAACGGCAATGGCGCGCTTGCCACGGCGGGAACGTTGACGATCAAGCCGCTGAGTCTCGCGCTGCATCTCGATGCAAGCCAGCTGGACGCCGCGGCATTCGAGCCCTATTTCGGAAGCGCGCTGAACGCATCGCTTTCCAGCGCGTTGCTTACCGCGAACGGCGACGCGTCGTTCTCGGGCGAGGGCCGCACGCTCAAGGCGGGTTACAAGGGCGATGTGTCGTTGTCGAACGTGCGTTTGATCGACCGGGTAAGTTCCCAGCCGCTCGCCGGATGGAAGCTGCTCGGCTTGACGAAGCTCAACGCGCGTTACGACGAAAAAGGCGCCGACGTGGAAGCCGCGCGCGTCACGTTCGCCAACTTCTACGGCCGCGTTCTTCTCGATGCACAAGGCAAGCTGAACCTGCGCGACGTCGTGGTGAAGGACAAGACGGGAATTCAGACCGTAGCCGCCACGCCCGCGCCCGCTGCCTCCGCGCCGGCTACGTCCAAGCCGGCATCGACCTCGACCTCGACCTCACCTACACCTAATCTGCGCTTCGGCGAGCTCGTGCTGCAAAACGGCCGCGTGACTTACACCGACAACTTCATCAAGCCGAATTTCACGGCGAATTTGGTCGCGATCACGGGGACTATCGGCGCATTCGGGACGCATTCGACCGTTTCCGCGCCCGTCGATGTCGCCGCGAAACTCAACGCAAACGGACCGGTATCGATCAAGGGAACGGTGAATCCGCTGATTGCCAAACCCGCCCTGGATCTGACGGCGAGCGCGCACGACGTCGAATTGCCGAATATCTCGCCGTATTCCACGAAATACGCCGGATATCCGATCACAAAGGGCAAGTTGAACGTCGACCTGCACTATCAGCTCGCCGACGACAAGCTCAGCGCGAACAATCATCTTTTTATCGATCAACTCACGTTCGGCGATCACGTCGATAACTCGACCGCGACCAAGTTGCCGGTGCGGCTGGCCGTGTCCTTGCTGAAGAATTCGCGCGGCGAGATCGATGTAAATATCCCGATTTCCGGCTCGCTTTCGAATCCTGAGTTTTCGGTCGGCGCGCTGGTCTGGAAAGCGATCGTGAACCTGCTGGAACGCGCCGTGACCGCGCCGTTCTCGTTGCTGGCAAACGCGTTTGGCGGCGGCAAGAACGCCGAGGAACTCGGTTATGTGGAGTTCGACCCGGGTTCGTCCACGTTGAGCGACGCCAGCAAGGAAAAGCTCGACACGATCGCGAAGGCGTTGGCGGACAAGCCGTCCATCAAGATGGATTTGTCGGCGCGGGTGGATCCCGCCGTCGACGAACCCGGCTTGCGCGCGGCATACGTGGATCGCCAGGTGAAGCTTGCCAAGATGAAGGATTCGAGCGACGACAACCCGAACATCAGCCCGTCGACCATCACGCTTTCCGCGGATGAATACACGAAGTTCCTGACCAAGGCGTACAAGGACGCGGACTTCAAGAAGCCGCGCAACATGATCGGCTTGACGAAGACCTTGCCCGACGCCGACATGAAAGCGGCGCTCGCGGCCAATGCGCCTATCGATGAAGGCGCGCTCGGCGCGTTGGCGCAAAAACGGGCGACAGCGGTGAAGACTTACTTTGACGGCAAGATCGACAGCAAGCGGATTTTCATTGTTTCACCGCATATGAACGCCGACGGCATCAAGGACAAAGGCGCGCCCACGCGCGTGGATTTTGGTTTGCAATAAGGCCTTTTTGATTTCTGGACTCGGACTTGATTATTTAGGCGTGCGCTGAAATTCAGCGCCGTCATATGGGGTAAGGCGAGGCGCGCGGTTCATGGCATTTTCGTCAATCCGCGCTACACTCATCTCATTAATGCAGCGGCGCCGGGCGACGTGCATGACTGCTGCGGGCGCTGCTTCAAATCCGTCCCGCGCTTCGTTTCAGAGCCGTAAAAACTGCCGCTGAGCACGCGCCTCCGGGCGACTTCCAGCATCAGGCATTCCCCACCGAATCCAGCGCTGCACAACCCGCAGGGAGAATCTCATGCTGTTGCATGATCTGGCTGACCGGTATGGTCCGGCTATCGTGTTTTTCAATGTGATGGGCGCGGCGCTCGGCCTGCCCGTTCCCGCAATGCCTACGCTGATTGTCGTAGGCGCATCGGTCGCCATGATGGGCGTGAACGGCCAGGCCGTGTTCCCGCATCTCGCGCTGATGCTCGGCATTGCCGTGCTCGGCGGCGTGCTGGGCGATCTGGTCTGGTTCCAGGGCGGCAGGCGTTATGGCGACCGCACGCTCAAGACCATCTGCAAGTTGTCGCTCTCGCGCGATACCTGCGTGAAGAAGACTGAACGCTTCTTCGGCCGATGGGGCGTGCGCGTGTTGCTCGTCGCGAAATTCATTCCGGGTTTGTCGCTGGTTTCGGTGCCGCTGGCCGGCGCCATGGGCGTGCGCACGCGCTCGTTCATCGCGCATGACGGCGTGGGCGTGGCGCTGTGGGCCGCGGTCGGCTTGCTGGTCGGCGTAGTCTTCGCGGCGCAGCTCGACATGGTTTTTGCGATGATCGCGCAACTCGGGCGGCAGGCGCTGATTGTCGTGGCAATTGCGCTGGCGGGCTACGTGGCGTACCGCTACTGGCGCCGGAAGATGCTGATGAAAACGCTGGAAACGGCGCGCATCACCGTCGATGAACTTTATGCCCTGATGGAAAACGAGCCGCTGCCGGCAATCTTCGATATCCGTTCGGCCGAGAAACGCGTGCTCGATCCGTTCGTGATCCCCGGTTCCGTTTTCGCCGATGAACGCGAACTCCAGAAGATCGTCGAAAGTTATCAGCCTGATCAGAAGATCATCATTTATTGCTCGTGCCCGAACGAGGTATCGGCGGCGTGGATGGCGAAGTCATTGCGCAACGCGGGTTTCAAGGACGTCGTGCCGCTGACCGGCGGCCTGGACGCATGGCGGCTCGCGGGCCTCGAACTCAAGCCGCTGACGGACTTCGGCGGCGCGCGCGAGGACTTGGGTGAAATGGCCGCCATGTGCCCGTGGCCCGCAAAAGCGCCGGCCGCCGGCAAAGGCACGTTGCACGACGCCGTCTACCTTCACGGAGATCGACACGCATGAGTACTGCCCACGAAGGCATGAACGAAGGATCGAATCACGCCCGAGCGGAATGGCGGGACAACGCGCCGCCGCCGCGCGAAAACCTCAACACCATCACTAACGACGCGGGCAGCGCCGCGCCGGCGGAAACGCCTGCCGATGCCCCGTTTTCCCCGCTTCAAAGCCGCCGTCACCAGATGTACCCGCATCTCACGGTCGAGGAAATCGACCGCATGCGCGGGTTCGGCTCGATCAAGCACTACCGCGCCGGCGAACTGATGTTCGAAGTCGGTTCGCCCGGTCCCGGCATGTTCGTCCTGCTCAACGGCCACGTGCGTATCACGCGGCGCGACGGTCTGGGTCATGTGCATCTGGTGGTCGAATCGGAACCGGGCCAATTTCTCGCGGAAGTCGGTCAGTTATCGGGGAAACCCGCTTTGGTCGATGGCCACGCAATCGATGACGTCGAAGCCATCCTGATCGCGCCCGACCGGCTGCGCGCGTTGCTCGTGGCGGAAGCGGATCTCGGCGAGCGGATCATGCGTTCGCTGATCCTGCGTCGCGTGGGCTTGATCGAAAAGGGCAGCGGGCCGATTCTTGTGGGGCAATCGGACGATGGACGGCTGGTATCGCTGCAAGGATTCTTGAGCCGGAATGGTTATCCGCATACCGTGATCGATGCCTGCACCGATCCCGAAGCCATTGCACTGCTGGAACGGATTTCGACGTCGAAGGCGGATTTCCCGCTCGTCATTTGTCCCGATGGCACCGTGATGCGCGCCCCCGATGAAAACCAGCTCGCGTCGCAACTGGGCTGGCTGCCGGAATTCGATCCGGCGCATATCTACGATGTCGCCGTCGTCGGCGCGGGACCGGCCGGATTGGCGACGGCCGTGTATGCGGCTTCCGAAGGTTTGTCGGTGTCCGTTTTCGACTGCCGCGCGCCGGGCGGCCAGGCGGGCGCGAGTTCGCGTATCGAAAATTATCTTGGCTTTCCGACCGGCATTTCCGGTCAGGCGCTGGCCGGACGTGCGTTCGTGCAGGCGCAGAAATTCGGCGCGCATATTGCCATTCCCACCGAGATCAAGGCGCTGCATTGCGATTGCACGCCCATCCAGATCGAATTGATGAACGGCACGCGCGTCACCGCGCACACCGTGGTGATCGCGACGGGCGCGGCGTATCGGCGGCCGGAGATTGAAGGGCTGGAGAAATTCGAAGGACGCGGCACCTATTATTGGGCGTCGCCAGTCGAGGCGAAGCTTTGCAAGGGCTCGGAGGTTGTGCTCGTCGGCGGTGGCAATTCGGCGGGACAGGCGGTGGTTTATCTTGCCTCGCACGCGGCGCGCGTGCATTTGCTGATTCGTGGCGCGGGGCTGGAATCGAGCATGTCGCGGTATTTGATCGACCGGATTGCTTCGTTGCCGAACGTGACGGTGCATACGCGCACGCAGATCGAATCGCTCGAAGGCGATGGCCGCACGCTCGCCGCCGTGCATTGCAAGACGCCCGACGGTCCGCTCACGCTCGACGCGCGGCATTTGTTCCTGTTCACCGGCGCCGATCCGAATACGGCATGGCTCACCGGATGCAACGTCAGCACGGATGGCAAGGGTTTCGTGCTCACGGGACCCGAGGCGCACGGCGGGCACACGGACGGCTCGACTGCGCTGGAAACGAGCGTGCCGGGTGTGTTTGCCATCGGCGATGTGCGGTCGGCATCGACAAAACGCGTCGCCGCCGCGGTTGGCGAGGGCGCGGCGGTCGTGTCGCAGATTCACGGTTTGCTGGCGGTGCGGCAGGAACTCGCGCTGAAGGCCGGCGCGGTGGAATAAAGGTTTGCGCGTTAGTTCAGCGTGTTAAGTTCAGCGCGGTTTTGAGGCGAACCGCAGCGTGAACTCGATCCACCCATCCGCCGAGCAACTCGCCGATGCCGATCCGCCATGCAGGCGCATGATTGCCTGCACGATCGCAAGGCCGAGTCCGCTCGATTCCGTAAATTCGCTGCGCGCGGCATCACCACGATAAAACCGGTCGAACAGCCGCGCGAGTTCTTCCGGCAACACGCGCTCGCCCTGATTGCCGATCACGATGCGCGCACCTTGCGCGTCTTCGCTGCCGGTCAGGCGGATCGTGGTGCCGGGTTGCGCGTATCGAACCGCGTTCACCACTACATTGCTGATCGCGCGCCGCGACATGATTTCGTTGACGAACATCTCGCCTTCGGCCTGAACGTCGAAGTGGAGATTACGTTCATCGGCGAGACCTTCGAAGTAAGTCGCGATGGTTTCGAGCTGTTCGCGCGTGTTCAGCGTCGTGCGCTCGATTTCCTGCCGTTCGTGATCCGCTTGCGCGAGAAACAGGATGTTCTGCGCAATGCGTCCCAGCCGCTCGAGCTCCTCCAGATTCGATTCCAGCACGCCCTTGTATTCGCTCTCGCTGCGCGTATGGGCGAGCGTGACCTGCGTTTGCCCGATCAACACGCCAATGGGCGTACGCACTTCATGCGCCAGATCCGCCGAGAATTGCAGCAGCCGTTCGTATCCCGTCGACAATCGATCGAGCATCGCATTAAACGATACCGCCAGGCTCTGCAATTCGGTCGGCGTGTTTTCGACATCGAGCCGCGCGGAAAGTGTATTGGGCGTGATTTCGGCGGCTTTATCGGCCATTTTTCGCAACGGCGTAAGACCGCGGCTCGATACCCACCACGCCAGCAGCGCCGTGACCAGAACGGCAATCGCCACGTTGATCCAGACCCGCACCAGATAGGTGGACAACACCCGCGCCTCTTGCGTCATCACGTGCGCCGCGATGATCTCGACCACTTCGCCGCTATCGCCCACTTGCGCCTGAGCCGCAACCCAGCGCATGCGCACGCCGTCGGAACGTGTGCCTTCGTAAAGCGCATCGAGGCCCACCGCGCGCTGCACCGGCACGGGAACCAGCGGCGGCAACGGCATGTTTTCCGGATTCACGTTGATGAACGGCGGGACGCCCGACCGTCGAAAAATGATCACGTCCTGACGATCGCCGAGCATGGTTTCGAAGAGCCTCGGCCGCGCTTCGATTTCCTGGATGGTGTAGAGGTCGTGCAGCAGAGAGCGAAAATGTTCAACGCGTCCGATCAGCTGATAATCGGCGCGCGTGGACAGCGTCAGGCTTGTCGCGTGATAAAGCGAGCCGCCGACCATGCTCACCACCACGCACACGATCAACGCAAACAGGACCGTGATGCGGACAACGAGCGAGCGCGAACGCATTGGATTCAATGCGACTCCCCGGTCGCGCCGAATGAATAACCGATGCTGCGCACCGTGTGGATGAGCTTGATATCGAAGGGCTGATCGAGCTTGGCGCGCAGGCGCTTGATAGCGACATCGACCACGTTGGTATCGCTGTCGAAGTTCATGTCCCACACTTCCGACGCAATCAGCGTGCGCGACAATGCTTCGCCTTGCCGTTTGCAAAAGAGATGCAGCAACGCAAACTCCTTGTTCGTCAGCGCGATATCTACGCCCTGGCGCGTCACGCGACGTCGCAAGACATCGACATGAAGGTCCGCAACCTGGAACACATCCGATTCACGGATCACGCCGCGCCGCAGCAACGTGCGGATGCGCAGCACGAGTTCCGTGAACGAAAACGGCTTGACGAGGTAATCGTCCGCGCCGAGTTCGAGACCGTGGATACGATCGCTGACGTGATCGCGCGCCGTCAGGAAGATGACAGGCAGGTCGCGTTTGGCGCGCAACGCCTGCATGATCTGCCAGCCATCGAGGCCGGGCAGCATGACATCCAGCACGATCAGCTCGTACGGATGCGCCAGAGCCTGATGCAGGCCATCGGCGCCATTGCGAACCAGGTCGACCTGATACCCGGACTCCGTCAGTCCCTTCTTCAGATAGTCGCCGGTCTTGCGGTCGTCTTCTATAACGAGAATGGTCATGCAGCGGGTATGTTGCGTGCGAGTGCGATCAGGTTGCGAAGAACCTTATTCTAACGATCCATCTCTCGTAAGCCTGAAGAATGACAAAAAAGTCATTAACGTGTCATGCGTTCATCAGCGTGCGATCGTTAAGATGCGATCAAGCAGCGGCTTCATTGCGTTGTACAACCATTTCCACGAGGCGAGTTTGGCTCAATCTTCGACTCAATCAATGAAGGCGAGCGCGATGCAACCCGGCTGGGTTCGCATCACGCACTGGATCAATGCGCTTGCGGTCGTGGTCATGGTCACGAGCGGCTGGCAGGTCTATAACGCTTCACCCATTTTCCCGGCGCTGGTTTTTCCGGCCAGCATCACTTTAGGCGGATGGCTCGGCGGCGCGTTGCTATGGCACTTCGCGGCCATGTGGGTGCTGGTCGCCAACTTCCTGATCTACGTCGCGATGAACATTGTGTCCGGACGATTCCGCCGCAAGCTGTTTCCACTTAGCGCGAAAAGCCTCATTGGGGATTTGCGCGCAGCGCTCACCGGCAAGCTCAAGCACGACGACCTGTCGCATTACAACGCCGTGCAGAAGGCGGCTTATCTTGCGGTTATCGTGGACATCGTGGTCGTGATTTTGTCGGGGCTCGCGATCTGGAAGTCAGTGCAGTTTCCGTTATTGCGCGACTTGCTGGGCGGTTACGACAATGCGCGCGTGGTCCATTTCTTCGCGATGAGTTTCCTTGTTGCGTTCTTCGTTCTGCACGTGGTGATGGTCGCGCTCGTTCCACGCTCGTTGTTACTGATGATCCGGGGCCGATGAACCATGTTGAATAGAAAGAGCGAACTCATAGCCAAGCATCTCGATGTCGACAACATCCTCAAAGATGCGCGCAACGAATTGAAAGCGCCCGCGCGGCGTCTCTTCGGCAAGCGTATTTTGTCGTTGGGCGGTTTGATGCTGTTGTCGGGCTGCAATATCTCCGACGATAAATCCGTCGACACCGTTTTGCGCACCATGTCGCGTTTCAACGATGACGCGCAAGCCTTCCTCTTCGATCCCAACAAACTCGCGCCGACCTATCCCGAGTCGATGATCACGCGGCCGTTCCCGTTCAACGCGTTCTATGACATCGACGAAGTTCCGGTAGTCGATGCCGCCAGTTACAAGCTGCCTATTGGCGGATTGGTGAAGGGCAAGAACATTTGGACTCTTGATGAATTGCATGCGTTACCGCAGGAAAGCCAGGTGACGCGGCACATTTGCATTGAAGGATGGAGCGCGATAGGCAAATGGGGCGGCGTGCGTTTTGCCGATTTCCTCAAGCGTTCGGGCGCCGATACGACAGCCAAGTACGTAGCGTTCCATTGCGCCGACAACTATTCCACGAGCATCGATATGCCGACCGCGCTGCACGCGCAGACGCTTTTGACGCTGACTTACGACGGTCAGATTTTGCCGCCGAAATACGGCTTCCCGATGAAGCTGCGCATGCCCACGAAGCTGGGCTACAAGAATCCGAAGCACATCGTCGCGATAACCGTGACGAACGAATATCCCGGTGGTTACTGGGAGAACCAGGGTTACAACTGGTTCGGTGGGGCTTAAGGTTTTTCACTAATCACTATTGGAGTTTCCATGGCATCTGCGTCAATTCGCATGAAACTGGGTGTATCGATTGCAGCGCTCGCATTCGCCGGTGCCGCGCTGGCTCAAACGCCGGCTGCGAAGCCCGCGCGCATTCGTGGCGATATCGTCTCGATCTCCGGCGATACACTCACCGTGCACCGTCGTAGCGGCGATACCGTGACCATCGACATGAAGCAGGACACGCCGGTTACGGCCGTCAAGAACATCAAGCTCGGCGATATCAAGGCGGGGTCGTTTATTGGAACCGCTGCCACGACTGGCACCGACGGCAAGATGACGGCGACTGAAGTGCTGGTATTCCCGGAAGCGGCACGCGGAACGGGTGAAGGGCATTACGCCTGGGACTTGTCGCCGAATAGCACGATGACGAATGCGAATGTGGATCAGGTTGTTACCGGAACAAGTGGCCGGGATTTGAAGCTGTCTTATAAGGGTGGTTCGAATACCGTGACGGTGCCGGAAGGCGTGCCTGTCGTGACGTTTGCGCCGGCTGCGCGCGCTGATTTGCTCGCGGGGAAGAAGGTGTTCATTATTGCCACACCGGTCAAGGGCACGGAGTATGCGGCTTCGCGTGTTGTGGTGGAGAAGGATGGAGTTGCGCCGCCGATGTGAGGTTGGGACGTAGGCGTAGGAAAGGATAAAGCCGACCGGAGGTCGGCTTTTTATTGAGTAACGTCGTCCAGATCAGTGACACACTTCGACAAATAGTCACTAAATGCGCCCCAACGACCAACTACAATCTGGCCTGAGATTTTTTGCTATTCCTTAGGACAGCGAGGGTTCATGCGTTACAGCACTTTAGTAGAAGAACTTAGCGCGACACCCGCGTACTTGGCTAGTTTTTTTGTTTTCCTGTTGATATTGATGCACGCAACACTCGTCTACTGGCGGCCACTTTCCAGCCGTTCGTGGAAACGCATCGACTACATATGGCTTGCGGCGGCGACATTGGGATTGATTGGGAGCAGCAGGGAAGCGGAGCATTTTTTATCAGGACGATACGCAGAACATTCGCAAGGTCCTGCTACATGGTCCGCGTACCATCGTTTGAGAGAGGCGTTGATCAATCCGGCCGGCGTTTGCGCCGCTTACACCAAAGGGCCAAACTCGCCTGCGGACTTTGACGCTAGAGTGAAGGAAGCGCGCGAATTGTGCGCGAAGTCGAATGAAATCGCGAAGCGGATGCCCATGGATTTCGACCACGATCTCCCTCCGCTTGCTGACACAGGTTTCGAGCGATTCGGGATGAATGCTCATTATCAGATGCAGTACATAGCGGAGATCAACCAAGCCGCTGATTTTTACGAGCGTGAGCAGCGCCGGTATGCCATGTATAGAGCGACTAGCATGCCCAATAAGACGGAAAACCTGATGAAGGTATTAGGACCTTTACTCCTGGCGTTTGCTCTTGCGTTGCGTATCACGAAGGTCACGGGTGAGGTCAGAAACTCACACAATAAGTCCTGATTTTCGCGGCGCGGATTACTCGTCCGTCCTCTCCACCGTCGTAACCAATTCCCCAAAATCCGTCACTAGCAGATTCAGCACGAACGCCAGCACGGTATTCTTCTCCATCGATGCGGTCGCTTTATTCGCCGCTTCCCTCAGCCTCTCAAACGCCTCCCGCGCCGCTTTAACATTCTCATCCTGCGATCGTTTATCGGCATCGAGCGTAGCCGCCAGCGCTTTCGCCAACGCATCAAACGCATCCGCGCATTCGCTTAACGCCTTTCGAGCAACCGAATTCAACCGCCGCGCCAAGCTCACATCGCCCACAAACGCCTGCCCTAAAAACAGCGCATCGCGATGCAAGCGCGTCAGCATAGGCGCAACCTTATCGATGACATTCTCGCGCGACCTCTTAACCGGCACGATAATGTGCTCCCTTCCGGCCTCGGTAATTGCATCGTCGAGAGCTTGTTCCGCCGCCGCCGATTTTCGATGCAACCCTTCCGCCGTGCGCGCATCGTCGGGCTTACGCAGATAAAGCGCGATCAATTCGCCAAGCGCCAGCACAATTTCCCCAGCGCGATTGTGCGCGGCATTAATCGCCCGGTTCGGCAGCAAAAACGCCACGACCAACGCCGAGCCCGCGCCAATCAAAATCTCCAGCACACGATCGATAGGCCTCGAAAACGGCGACCCAACGCCGCTCGCAGGAATCAGCACGACGATAACAAGCGTGACGCACGCGAGCCGCAACGTTGGGCGCCACGCGGCGAGCGCTGCAAGCGGCACGAGTTCGACCGCGAAAACCACCAACGGCGGCGCCCCGCGAACGATGGCAAGCAAACCGAGCACGCCGAGTATCGCGCCGATCACCGCGCCGATAATCTGATCGCGTCCCGTCGTCAGCGCCTGGTTGAGACTCGGTTGCGTGACCACGATCAACGTCGTGATAACGGCCCAATAAAGTTCGGGCAGCGTCGCGAGTTTGGCCGCGCCATAACTCAGCAAACAACCGATCAGCGTTCGCGCAAATCGCCGGATTTCCGCTCCACCGGGTTTGAACGATAACCGGCGTAGATCGTGAAAGGCAGCTAAAGACATGGAGTAATACCAGATTGGATGCTTGAATTATGGCCGAGCGCGCGCACTTTCCCTGTGTGAGCGTTCATCCACGTGCAAAACACCAGCCTGCAGCATCGCGCTGGTCGCGTTACCATAAGTGGTTCGGTAAAACGCGCTTTTGAAGCTGGCGCGCATCGTTACCCGTTTCATCGATCACACTAATCAGGAGCCACGCATGAGCCAAAACACCCAATATCCGAGCACGCAGTTGTATATCGATGGCGCATGGCGCGCGGGCGCTCGCGACACGGCTGTCGTCAATCCGGCGACGGAAGCGGAAATCGGCCGTCTGGCGCTGGCCGGCGAACAGCAACTCGCGGAAGCTGCTGATGCCGCCGGCCGCGGCTTCAAGGCGTGGCGCAAGGTATCGGCGTTCGAGCGCAGCAAGCTGATGCGCCGCGCCGCGCAAAACCTGCGCGATCGCGCGGAAGAAGTTGCCGCCATCATGACAATGGAGCAGGGCAAGCCGCTGGTCGAAGCGCGCATCGAGGTGCTGGGCGCGGCGGATACCATCGACTGGTTCGCCGAGGAAGCGCGCCGCACGTACGGCCGCGTGATCCCGGCACGCGCCGAGAATGTGCGCCAGATCGTGACGCGCGAGCCGGTCGGCCCGGTCGCCGCGTTCACGCCGTGGAATTTCCCGATCAACCAGGCAGTGCGCAAGGTTTCGGCGGCGCTCGCTGCGGGATGTTCGGTCGTGCTGAAGGGACCGGAAGAAACGCCGGCGAGCTGCGCGGCGCTGGTTCAGGCTTATGTGGATGCAGGCTTGCCTGCCGGCGTGCTGAACCTCGTGTTTGGCGTTCCTGCCGACGTATCGAAGTACCTAATCGCGCATCCGCTGATCCGCAAGATCTCGTTCACGGGCTCCACGCCGGTTGGCAAGTTGCTGGCCGCGATGGCCGGCGAGCACATGAAGCGCGCCACGATGGAACTCGGCGGCCACGCCCCGGCACTCGTTTTCGCCGATGCCGACATCCCGCGCGCGGCCAAGCTTCTGGCTGGCGCCAAGTTCCGCAATGCCGGTCAGGTTTGCATTTCGCCGACGCGGTTTATCGTCGAGGAATCGGCTTATGAGGAGTTCACCGAGCATTTTGTCGCGGCGACCAAGAAGCTGAAGGTCGGCAACGGACTGGAAGAGGGCGTGCAAATGGGCGCGCTGGCAAACGGCCGTCGCCTGCAAGCCATGGAACGTCTTGTCGCCGATGCCGTCGAGCACGGCGCCAAGGTCCTGACGGGCGGTGAGCGCATCGGTCGCGAAGGGTTCTTCTTCGCGCCGACGGTTCTCGCCAATGTACCGCTGTCGGCCCGCATCATGACGGAAGAGCCGTTCGGCCCGATCGCGCCGATCTCGACGTTCAAGTCCTACGACGAAGCCATCACCGAAGCGAATCGCTTGCCATTTGGCCTTGCGGCTTACGCTTATACGCGTTCGAGCGCGACATCGGCGGCGGTGGGTGAGGATATCGAAAGCGGCATGGTGTCGATCAATCACCACGGTCTGGGCATTCCGGAAACGCCGTTCGGCGGCGTGAAGGAATCGGGCTACGGTTCGGAAGGCGGCAGCGAAGCAATGGAAGCGTATCTGGTCACGAAGTTCGTGAGCGAAGCGCGATAGTCGCTTGGCAGTCGTTGCACGTGAAAACGCGACGTGGCTTTTGGCTGCGTCGCGTTTTTTTATCGTCCGGTTAGCTTCACTCCATTTCACTTCACCAATAACTCTACTTCGTGGCGAGCGCAGGGTGCTTAAGCAGAAGGGCCGCGGCCGGCGCCGATGACGCGGGGTTTTGTCCCGTGATCAGCAGGCCATCGCTGACGACGTACGGCGCCCAATCTTCCGTTTTTGAATAAACGCCGCCCTTTGCCTTAAGTTCGTCTTCAACGAGGAATGGCACGATCTCGGTCAGTCCAACCGCGGCTTCCTCAGAGTTGGTAAAACCAGTGACTTTCTTGCCTTCGACCAACGGCGCACCATCCTTCGTAACGACATGCCGTAACACGCCGGGCGCGTGGCAGACCAGCGCGACGGGCTTGCCGGCGGCAATGAAGGATTCGATCAACGCGATCGAGTTCTTGTCTTCTGCCAGATCCCATAATGGACCATGGCCGCCGGGGTAAAACACCGTATCGAAATCTTCCTGCGAGACGCTGTCGAGTCGCAGCGTGGCCGCAAGTTGCGCCTTGGCATCTGCGTCGCCTTCAAAACGATGTGTCATTTCGGTTTGATTGGCCGGCTCATTGCTCTTCGGATCGAGCGGCGGCTGACCGCCCTTGGGCGAAGCCAAGACGATTTCCGCGCCAGCATCCTTGAACGCGTAATAGGGCGCGGCCAGTTCTTCGAGCCAGAAACCCGTCGTGCGGCCTGTGTTGCCAAGCTGGTCATGCGAGGTCAGAACCATCAGTACTTTCATGTTGTTTCTCCGTCGGGGTGAGTAAGTTGGTGAACGGGTTACTTACATATAGTAGACCAGTCGTCTAGTAAAAATGCCTAAAAAAAGCACTTCCGGAGAAGTGCGTTCGTTGCCCAATCGAATCAAGGCACGAGGTGAAGCATCTGCTGCGTGGTTTTCATCGCCATTTCGAATGGCTGCAGGTTGCGAACGATCTTGACCATGATGCTGGCGCCGAGCCACAACTGGTAAAGGCTTTGTGCGGCGCTTGCCGTATCGCCTTCGATAGAAAGCGAACCTTCGCTTACGCCAGTTTTGATAGCACGCGACAGCCGGGTGACAATCCCCGCCGTGCCTCGATTCAAGGTCGTGCGCATCGCTTCAGACATGTCGGCCACTTCGGCTCCCAGCTTGACCGCGAGGCATTTGCCTTGGCAATCGTAGAACGACTGGGTTTCCTGCCATATCCGAAAGTAGTTCATCAACCGCTGCGCCATGTTCAAACCCGGCTGAGCAAGCGTCTGGTCGAGATCCTCCAAATATTCATCGAAATAGCTTTCAAGCAGCGCCACGCCGAACGCATCCTTCGAACCGAAGTAGTGATAGAACGATCCTTTCGGAACGCCTGCCTCTGACAGAATCTCGTTCAAACCAACAGCTGAAAAACCTCTGGCGCCGATCAACCGCTGACCAACGGCAATAATGTTCTCGCGGACGTCGGCGGTTTCGGATGTGTTTGCGGTAGCCATGCATGAACTTTAGCTCATAGTAGACCAGTCGTCTAGAAATATTTTTTGAGGGATTTACATCGCCTGCAATGAGCCGAAGCTGCGCTAGATCATCGTTGGCTAAATCGTCGAGCTTACCTACGGTGCAATATGTAAGTTATCCGAAATATATTTATAAGCTCGTCGCAATATAAATTAGGCGGTTCTGATAGTTCATAACGTTCCGCCGATAGCTAATACCGGATCGCTGTAGCTGTCCTTGCCCGTTTCCACTCGCCCGGCAACGCGGCGTTCGAAACCGCTGGTCTGCGCGCACGTGATCGTGAAGTCGTACCAGTTCCCGCTCGTCGCGAGCCATATCAGTTTTTCGAAGTCGTCGCCCACGCGGATTTTGTGTGTCCAGGGGCCACCCAGGCGGTAAGCGTTGTCGGTAATGGTGATATCGATGGGCTTTCCCTGTGTATTGCTGACCTTAAGCTGCACGCCTCCGCGCGACACCTCGTAACCCACATGGACGACCGGCTCGTCAGTTGCGCCGACATGCCCTTTGAAGCCGCGATAGTAGCCATTCGGACCGTACACAAGCAGCTCGAAATTGCCCGCGTCGTAATGCACGTCCCAATCGTCCTCGAGCGCTTTTCCAGCTTCGACGGTGTAGCGACGCGGAATACGATCGAGATGTTTTTTATCGTAGACATGGAAGACCGCGCCGGCACGCCCGGTGTTGATAAATGACAGCGTCACCTTTTGCGCGTGCGCCTTGAGACGCGCGTTCGTGTGCAACTCATATGGCAATGCTCGCGAAAATCGGGTCCCGGATTCTTGATATAGCGGCTCCGGCGTACCGGGCACGGATACCGTGGGCAACTTTTTCGACGCGGCTTCGATCGCGGCGTAATCGCTCATGTCGGGCAGCGTGGGCACCGACGGATCGTTTGGCGTGACGAAGTTAAACGCGGACGTGAGATCGCCGCTGACCGCGCGCGACCATGGGCTGATGGCCGGTATCGTCACGGCGAAACGTTTCTCGATGAACTGCCCTACGGACGAGTGATCGAACACTTGCGAACTGACCCAGCCGCCGCGGCTCCATGGCGAAATGACATACATGGGCACGCGCGCGCCCATGCCCCATGGCCGTACATTGCCGCTGATGGTGTCGCGCGGATCGATCAACGGATAGGTGACCGATGGCACACCCCCCAGCCGGGCGAACAGCGGATCACTGTAAGGGCTGCCGTCTGTTTCAAAATACATGCCCCGCAGATCAACTGTCGATTTCCCTGCAAGCGTGCCGTCGAGGTTGTAAGAGGGCACCGCCGGCGACGGCAGATGGTCGAAGAGCCCGTCGTTTTCATCGAAGGTCACGAGGAACACCGTCTTGCTCCAGCTCTTCGGATTGGCCGTCAGCGCTTCCAGGACTTGCTGTGTGAAGTCGCCTCCACGCGCCGGACTCGATGGAGCGCCGGGGTGCTCCGATTGCAGTTGCGACGGACATATCCAGCTCACGGAAGGCAACGTGCCTTTCATCACATGGCGTTTGAGGTCGTCAAGAGACCAGTGCGACAGTCCATTTTTGTAGATCGGCGTCCCACGCTTTGCGTTGCGAAAACCTTCGAATGCCAGAGCGCCATTCATGGCGCCGGTCCAGTTGTCATTCGGATCCTGATAAATCCGCCAGCTCACGCCTGCGTCCTGAAGCACTTCGGGGATCGTTTTCCATGGCAGCGCCGAACCGTAGTAAGTGTAGCCAGGGGTGGGAAACGTTCCGGTGATCCAGCATCGCAGATTGACGACTTCGGCTGTGGACATGTCGCTGTTCAGTCCTGCTTCACGGCGCGCAGGATCGAAATTGGATCCCGACCAGAGGAAGGTGCGGTTCGGATCGGTGGCGCTGCGCAGCGAGCAGAAGTAACCGTCGCAGATTGTGAATGCGTCGGCGAGCGCCCATTGGAAAGGCGCTTCGGACCGCTTGTAATAGCCCATCGATGTGTCGCCCTTGTACATGGGCCACTGACCAAACTTGCCCTGAGCCCACCCACCTTGTTGATCAGGAAAGTTGTGCGCCGTGTCTATGATGAGCGCGGCGTTCATCTTCGACTCGTCAAAATGGAAAGGCGTGATTTCCTTCACGCCGTTCGATTGATGCCAGACCGATTTGCCGCTTTCGAGCGGTATGGGAAAGCGGTCGCCGAATCCACGCACTCCACGCAGCGCGCCGAAGTAATGATCGAAGGAACGGTTCTCCTGCATCAAGATCACGATGTGCTTGACGTCATTGATCGAGCGTGTTGCGTTGTGTGCCGGAATAGCCAACGCGTCGCGAATAGACGCCGGGAGGGCGGTAGCTGCTGCCGCGCCCGCAGCTTTGGCGGCGGTGCGTAAGAACGTACGGCGATCAATCGTTGTCATATTTTTGTCGGGGTAATCCGAGGATGGGATAGGTATAGGCGAGGCCGCGCAGCCCGCGCTTCTTGCAGGTAATATTTCGTAATTTATCAGGACGAAATTTAATTCGGTGCAGTGACACCGATGTGAATTCAAACCCGTCGTTGCCAAACGCTCCGCGCGTTTATTTCGAAGGTGCGGCTACAGGAGCAGCAAGTGCCACACGCGCCTTCGATTCCGCGCTTCCATCGACGTAGTATTTGTCGGCCCAATGCCGATCCGGCTGAAGCGCCAAATGGATCTTTTTAGTCGGATTCAGCTTGTTTTCAATAGCCAGCGCGCGTGCACGATAGTGCTCATACAGCCGCAGGAACTCCGCTATATAAATGCTGGCGACGCGTCGGTCTCTAATCTCAAGCAGGTTTTCGTCGTTTTTGTGCTCTGAGTTATTGCTCATATTCGCCGAGCCCGTGAACACGACAGGTTCGGTTCCCTCTGCATCGATGACCACGAACTTGTGATGGATCACAACCGGCGGATAAGGCGGTCGCTTGTCCCCGGGGAACAACTGGACTTCGACATCGAAGCCTTCGGGCACAGTTGCGCTCGTGAAATATTTGCCATCGACCACATCACGATTTTTCTTGTTCCGATGATAAAGCTCGATGCTCGCCAGTTCCGACGTGCTCAAGTGGCCTCCTTGCAATTCTTTGTTTTCCGCTGTTTCAGCCGCGTGTTCCGATATGGAATTGACGAGGCCAAACATCATCAAGCCTTTGTCGCCGGCTTCGAAGCAAGCGCTAAGCAAGGATTCGTCGGTAGGCGAGAAGAGGCAGAACAGTACCGAATGCCGGGCCTTCGAAACTGCATCGACAATTGCGGCGATCTGGCTATGTTCGGCGGTCGGCTCCGGAGAAAAAGAGACGCGGACGAGGGCATCGCCGACTGCCACCGGGTCTGTCCAGCCATGCGGTAACTTCGCGGTTGCCGCCAACGGCGGATCGGACGAAATGGCGGCGGCACGATCGCTATATAGCTTGGCGAGTTCAGTTGAATCAAACGAGTGAAGCAGGTTCGCTTGCTGGGTGATGCCTTCGGTCGTGAAATTGGCCGAGCCGGTGAGCAGCCGCGATGGCGCCTGCGAGCCATGTGGTGCATCCGTGACAATGAACTTGTCGTGCATGATGTTGGTCGCCTTGCGCGGAAACAACCTGGCAATGGGACCAAGCTCTTGGACCGCTTGTTGATTCGGTGACGATGCGGGCGGACGTGTCTTGCTGCCGGCGTCGCCATGGGCGTCGTACACCACGGCTAAAGATGCGGGACCGTTGGCCTTGGCGAACTGGGAGAATTTGGGGATCACCCAAAGTTTATCGGTCAGGTGATACACGGCAGTGGCCGCGCGCGTGGCGTTATCGAAGACAAACTGGAAACTGTCCTGGAGATCGTTCGCAAGCCACGTGCGCAGTTCCCGCGCTTCGTTCGCAGGGGGCGCTTTCTTTGGGTCGAGCCCCATCGCGGCGAGCTTGCGGGAGAACGCCTGCGAGCCGAGCACCGCGCGGTTGAACCACGTTCCAATGCCATCTTCCACATGCGCGGGCAGCGTCACTTGCAGCGTGGCAGCATCAGCCTCCCAGAGCGCCGGGGCGTGCGAATTGCCGACAACAGGGTAAGCGGTGTACGTGAACGTCTGTCCTCGATCGGGTTCATCGATCTTCGCGTCCCACCACATGAATTTCTGAATCGGCGCGATGTTCGACGGAGCGTCCGGCTTGCCCGCTGGAACAGGTCCTTCGAAGGTGAGCCGATTGGGAAGCCAGCTTTGTGCATCGCGCGTTTTTCCATCGGCCGACCAGAAACCCGGTGAACGCTTGATCGCGAAACCGAGGAAATCGGGATTCGACTTGCCTTCTGCCCAGTCGAATGCCAGCAGCACCAAGGTCGGCGACAAATATGCGCGAATATCGATAGCCATGGAATTCCCCTCATTGGACGAGGGGATTTTATGGAGGCTGTGTGACAACTCTCCGATCCGGTGCGGGTGGCCTTGCGGTGACCACGTAAAAACAGAAAAGCCGCGCTCATAAATGAGCGCGGCTTTATTCATTGCTTCAAGTGACCGGCAATACGACCAAATCACGCGTTGATCCAAAAAAACGCGCGGTCACCTGCAACAACTAAACCTCAAGCAGCCAGCAACGACCGCAGCACGAACGGCAGAATCCCGCCGTGCTTGTAGTAATCAACTTCAATCGGCGTATCGATACGCAGCAGCACCGTCACGCGTTGCTCGCTGCCATCCTTGCGATGGATCACGAGCGTCACTTCCTGCTGCGGCTTGATATCGGACGAAAGGCCTTCGAGGTCGAACGTTTCTTCACCAGTGATGTTCAACGACTGGACGCTGTCCGAGCCCTTGAATTGCAGCGGCAACACGCCCATGCCGACCAGGTTCGAACGGTGAATCCGCTCGAAGCTGCGCGCGACCACCAGCTTCACGCCGAGCAGTTGCGTGCCCTTCGCGGCCCAGTCGCGCGATGAACCCGTGCCGTACTCTTCGCCGGCGAACACGATGGTCGGCGTGCCTGCATCGATGTACTTCATCGCTGCATCGTAGATCGACATTTCTTCGCCGCTCGGCTGGAATATCGTCACGCCGCCTTCCACGCGCGAACCGTCCGCCTTCAGCGGGATCATCAGGTTCTTGATCCGCACGTTGGCGAAGGTGCCGCGCATCATGACGTCGTGGTTGCCGCGACGCGAGCCGTAGCTGTTGAAGTCGGCTTTTTGCACGCCGTTTGCCTTCAGCCACACGCCCGCAGGCGAGCTTTCCTTGATCGAGCCAGCCGGGCTGATGTGGTCGGTCGTAACCGAATCACCAAAGATGCCCAGCGGACGCGCGCCCTTGACGGCCGGAATGCTGTCGGCCGGGGTCATCGAAAAGTCCTTGCCGAAGAACGGCGGCTCGGCAATGTACGTCGACTTCGGCCAGTCATAAACCTGACCCGCTTCGCCTTCGATCTTGCTCCACAGGTCGCCGGTCTTCGTCAGTTCCGCGTAGTTCTTGCGGAACGCATCGGCGTCGAGCGCGTACTTGAGCAGCGCGTTGACTTCGTCGCTCGTCGGCCAGATGTCGCCGAGGAAAATGTCCTTGCCGTTCTTGCCCTTGCCGACCGGTTCCGTCATCAGGTCGACCGTCATGTTCCCGGCGATGGCGTAAGCCACGACCAGCGGCGGCGATGCCAGGAAGTTCGCGCGGATGTTCGGGTGAATACGCGCTTCGAAGTTACGGTTACCGGACAGCACGGCGGCCGCCACGATGTCGTTCTTCGTGATCGCGTCGTTCAGTTCCGGCGTCAGGTCGCCCGCGTTGCCAATACACGTCGTGCAGCCGTAAGCGGCCAGCGTGAAACCGAGCTGGTCCAGGTACGTCAACAGGTTCGTCTTCGTCAGGTATTCCGTGACAATGCGCGATCCCGGAGCCAGCGACGTCTTGATGTGCGGCGCAACGGTCAAACCGGCTTCGACCGCTTTCTTCGCCAGCAATCCGGCAGCCAGCAAGACGCTCGGGTTCGACGTATTCGTGCACGACGTGATCGCGGCAATCAGGATGTCGCCGTTCTTCACGTTGACGTTGTTCGTGGTCGTGTATTGCGTGTTCAGGTCGGCGGCCTTCTTGCCAAAACCGTTGTCGCTCACAGCCTTCGAGAACAGGTCGGTGAAGTTCGACTTCACGTTCGTGATTTCAATACGATCCTGCGGGCGCTTCGGACCCGCCAGCGAAGGCGCAACCGTGCTCAGATCCAGAGTTAGCGTCTTCGTGTAGTCGATCTCGCCGGCCTTCGGCACGCCGAACAGGTTCTGCGCCTTGAAATACGATTCGAACGCGGAGATTTCAGCGTCGGTACGGCCCGTTCCCTTGAAATAATCGATGGTCTTTTCATCGACGGGGAAAAAGCCCATGGTCGCGCCGTATTCCGGTGCCATGTTGCCGATGGTCGCGCGGTCCGGCAGCGACAACGAAGCCGTGCCTTCGCCGAAGAACTCGACGAACTTGCCGACGACCTTCTCTTTACGCAGCATTTCGGTGACGGTCAGCACGAGATCGGTTGCCGTCACGCCTTCGCGAATCTTGCCCTTCAGTTCGACGCCCACTACGTCCGGCGTCAGGAAATACACCGGCTGGCCGAGCATGCCGGCTTCAGCTTCAATACCACCCACGCCCCAGCCCACAACGCCAATGCCGTTGATCATGGTCGTGTGGCTGTCCGTGCCGACGAGCGTATCAGGGTAATACACGGTGTCGCCTTCCAGCGTCTTCTTGTGCACGCCGCGCGCCAGATATTCCAGGTTCACCTGGTGAACAATGCCGACGCCCGGGGGCACGACCTTGAACGTATCGAAGGCTTGCATACCCCACTTCATGAACTGGTAGCGCTCGTTATTGCGCTGAAATTCCAGTTTCATGTTCAGGTCGAGCGCGTCTTTCTGACGGAAGTAATCGATTTGAACCGAGTGATCGACCACCAGATCGACCGGCACGAGCGGCTCGATTGCCTTCGGGTCCTTACCTGCGCGCTTCGCCACGCCACGCATTGCGGCGATATCGGCGAGCAGCGGCACGCCCGTAAAGTCTTGCAGCACGACGCGCGAGACCACGAACGGAATTTCGTCGGTACGATCCGCGACCGGCTTCCAGTTCGCCAGTTGCTTGATGTGTTCTTCGCCGATCTTCTTGCCGTCGTAATTGCGCAGCACCGATTCCAGCACGATACGAATGGATACCGGCAGACGTTCGATCTTGATGTTCAGCGCCTTCCCGAGCGCGGGCAACGAGTAGTACTTGCCTTTGCCGGAACCACTGTCGAATTCCTTGAGCGTTTTATGGAGATTGTGGGCCATGTTTTTTTTCCTTGGTTTAAACGAGGAAACACCTTCAGTACTTTCAATCTAAAGAACGTGTCACGGATGCTGACTCAAATCACGTACAAATCAACATATTCATTGACCGGCATTGCTTCGAGCGTTGCCTGATCCAGCGATGCCGCGATAATCGCCTCTTGCTGTTTCGCCGGGAAGCGTCGTGCGAGGTTGGTCCTGAACTTCTCGACCAGCAGCGGAATGCCGTCTTCGCGGCGGCGCTTGTGTCCGATCGGGTATTCAACGACCAGCTCGTCGAACGTGCTGCCGTCGTTGAATTCCACCGTCAGCGCATTGGCGATCGAACGCTTCTCCGGATCGAAATAATCCTTCGTGAATTGCGGGTCCTCCACGCACTCGATCTTCGCGCGCAAGGTATCGATGCGTGGATCTTTCGCGATCGAATCTTCGTAATCGGAAGCCGTGAGACGACCGTAAATCAGCGGCACGGCGACCATGTACTGAATGCAGTGATCGCGATCGGCGGGGTTATCGGATCGCGATCGAATCTTCGTAATCGGAAGCCGTGAGACGACCGTAAATCAGCGGCACGGCGACCATGTACTGAATGCAGTGATCGCGATCGGCGGGGTTATCGAGCGGACCCTTTTTATCGATGATCCGGATCGCCGCCTCGTGCGTGCGGATCGTGATCTTCTTGATGTCTTCAATTTTCTTGCCGCTTTCAGCCAGCTTCGCGTTCAACGTCATCGCTGCTTCCACCGCCGTTTGCGAGTGGAATTCAGCCGGGAACGAAATCTTGAACAGCACGTTTTCCATCACGTACGAACCGTACGGACGCTGGAACTTGAACTCGTTGCCCTTGAAAAGGACATCGTAAAAGCCCCACGTTTTAGCGGTCAGAACCGACGGATATCCCATCTCGCCGGTCTTCGCGATCAACGCAAGACGCACGGCGCGCGACGTGGCATCGCCTGCGGCCCACGATTTACGCGAACCCGTATTCGGCGCGTGACGATACGTGCGCAGCGAGTGACCATCGACGAAAGCCAGCGAAACCGCGTTGATCAGTTCATCGCGCGTGAGGCCGATCAGTTGCCCGACGACCGCCGTCGATGCCAGCTTCACCAGCAACACGTGATCGAGCCCGACCTTGTTGAACGAGTTTTCCAGCGCGATACAGCCTTGAATTTCGTGCGCCTTGATCATGCCGATCAAAACGTCTTTCATCGTCAGCGGCTTTTTGCCTGTGGCGACGGCGTTGCGCGACAACCAGTCGGCAGTCGCCAGAATCCCGCCGAGATTGTCGGACGGATGACCCCATTCGGCGGCGAGCCACGTGTCGTTAAAGTCGAGCCAGCGGATCATCGCGCCGATGTTGAACGCGGCCTGAACCGGATCGAGCTGGAACGATGTACCTGGAACCTTGGCGCCGTTGGGGACGATCGTGCCGGGCACGATGGGTCGCGCGCCGATGTTGAACGCGGCCTGAACCGGATCGAGCTGGAACGATGTACCTGGAACCTTGGCGCCGTTGGGGACGATCGTGCCGGGCACGATGGGTCCCAWCAGCTTGGTGCARGCGGGATAGGTGAGGGCTTCGAGTCCGCAACCGAGGGTGTCGATCAGGCAATTGCGCGCGGTATCGAGCGCCAGTTCGCTGTCGATCTGATAGTTGAGAACGTAGTCGACTATGTCGACCAGTACGCGATCCGGCTCGGGCCGGACGTTTGAAATATGGCTCATATAGGCGAGGCGATTGGCGCAGATCTGTGGCTGGTTGGCCGCGACTTCCGGTACGAAGCGCAGGGCGGCAACGAGCGCCAGCAATGGAGCGGTATCGAGCGCCAGTTCGCTGTCGATCTGATAGTTGAGAACGTAGTCGACTATGTCGACCAGTACGCGATCCGGCTCGGGCCGGACGTTTGAAATCGGTGCGGACATCGAAAATCCCAGTTGGAAACTTACTTGACGTTCTTGATCAACTCGTTTGCTTGCGTAGGCGCCGGAGCACCCGTTGCTGCCATTTCAGCCGTCTTGCATTCGTCGGCGAGACGCGCTTCGTCTTTGTCGGAGAACAGCATGGCCTTCGTCGGGATCACGACCAGATCGAGGCCCGTGGCGGAATCGTGGAAACGGTCAGCGCCCGTGGTCGTGGCCTGACGCGGCAGTTGGTAATCCTTCTTCGCCCAGTTCACGGTGACGATCTGGTCGCGTTTCATGTCGCCTTTCAGGTAGAAAGCGAGGCCTTCGTTGCACGACCATTTGGTCGAACCATCGGGAACGGGGTCAACCTTGGCCGCCAGTTTGGCTTCGGTGCCGGGTTTACGCTTGATCAGACGGCGCGCCGGGGCCGGGCGTTTTGCAACTGCTTTTTTAGCCGTGGTTTTTGCAGGTGCGGTGGATGCATCCGCGGCCAGCGCGCTCGTGGTGGCGAGCATGCCGGACATGGACAGGGCGCCGACTACGGCGGCGATCAGGAGTTTGTTCATCAATGACAGCCTTTCTAGATATCGTTTAAGTGTTCAACCCGGGTCTTTATCGGCGGGATATTTCAGTGTGAAATGGTGCGCCGCATTGGCCCGTTTTGCGAAAGCACGCGTGCCGGTTGGACCATCCGGCGCACGCAGCGCGCTATTTTCGCTTATTTAGAGACTGGAACTTCAGATTTTCGGGCCCGGTGTAATTCGCGCTCGGTCGAATGATCTTGTTATCGATGCGTTGCTCGATAATGTGCGCGCTCCACCCCGACGTGCGCGAGATCACGAAAAGCGGTGTGAACATGGCGGTGGGCACGCCCATGGCGTGATACGAAACCGCGCTGAACCAGTCCAGGTTCGGGAACATCTTCTTCGCGTCCCACATCGTCGTTTCAAGTCGCTCGGCGATGTCGAACATTTTTGTATCGCCCGCTTCCTTCGACAGCTTCTTCGCGATGTCCTTGATCACCTTGTTGCGCGGATCGGAGATCGTGTACACCGGATGGCCGAAGCCGATCACCACTTCCTTCGCTTCCACGCGGCGACGGATATCGGCTTCCGCTTCGTCGGGCGTTTGATAGCGGTTTTGGACTTCGAACGCGACCTCATTCGCGCCGCCGTGCTTCGGGCCGCGCAACGCGCCGATACCGCCGGTGATCGCCGAATACATGTCCGATCCCGTGCCGGCAATCACGCGGCACGTGAACGTGGATGCGTTGAACTCGTGCTCGGCATACAAGATGAGCGATGCATGCATGGCATCGACCCAAGACTTCGATGGCGCGACGCCATGCAGCAAATGCAGGAAATGGCCGCCGATGGAATCGTCGTCGGTCTCGGTTTCGATGCGCCGGCCGTTATGCGAATAGTGATACCAGTACAGAAGGATCGATCCAAGCGATGCCATCAGACGGTCGGCAATATCCTTCGCGCCCGGGACGTTGTGATCGTCTTTCTCGGGCAACAGCGTGCCGAGCACGGAGACGCCGGTGCGCATGACGTCCATCGGATGCGCGGAAGCGGGGATCCATTCGAGCGCGGCTTTCAAATTTGCGGGCAAACCGCGCAAGGCCTTGAGCTTCGTTTTATACGATTTCAATTCGGCCGCATTCGGCAACTTGCCGTGCACGAGCAGATACGCGATCTCCTCGAACTCGGACGTCCCGGCGATATCGAGAATGTCGTAGCCTCGATAATGCAGATCGTTGCCCGTCTTGCCGACGGTGCACAGCGCGGTATTTCCCGCAGTCACGCCGGATAGCGCGACGGATTTCTTCGGCTTGAACCCGCCTGCAGCGGGTGCTTCTTTCGTCAAGGTATCGCTCATTCGACCTGGTCTCCTGATAGGTAGGTCAAGCTACTCTGTCTTGTGAAAAAAGCGTCTCCGCGCTTTCGGGGATAGCCTGTGCCGACGCCTTCGCGCGCCGCAGCACGGACCAGTAATACCGATAACTCGCGCGATCATGCAGCGTGTCCTGATACCGCGTCGGGCCCCACTGCGCGTTCTGCGCAGCAAGAAGAATCTCCGTAGCCACGGCAATTTCATCGCCACGTGGCAGAAAGGCATCGACGATCGGCCTGATCTGCTCCGGATGGATGCTCCACATGCGCGTGTAGCCAAACTCGTTGCGAGCGCGCTGGGCGTCGTTTGTAACCACGCTCATGTCGCGCACTTCCGTGCAAACGTTATGCGACGCCACTTTCCCGTGCGCATGGCAAGCCGCCGCGATCTCGAGCTTCGCGCGGCGCACGAGCGGGTGGTCGAACTGGCCGGGCGAGCGCATGGCGGTATCGGGGATCGCGCCGTTATGCGCCGATACAAAGTCCATCAGCCCGAAACTCAGCGCTTCCACGCCGGGCAGCGCGGCAAGGTCGAACACTTCGGCCAGCGCGCCATGCGTTTCGATCAACAACTGGCACGGGATCGCACTCTCGATCCCGAACTCGCATCGCGAAGCTTCGATAAACGCGACCATCTCGGCGGCATCGAAGACGCTGCGAATCTTGGGGAGCGTGATATAGGCGGGCGCTTTTTTGGCGGCGCGCAGGATGATGCGCACGTCGTCGCGCCACGCGCGGTTTTCGAAGTCGTGAATCCGGACGCCGACGCGGCCGAAGCGGTCGTCGTCGCTACCCAGAAACGATGCCACCATCTCCGCGTGCGACGCTTCCTGACCGACCTGTGCGCCGTCTTCGCAATCGAGCGTGATATCGAAAACCGGGCCGAGTTGCGCCTGCAACGCGAGCGATTTGCGGATCAGCTTCTCGCTTCCGGCGTAGTGATCGCACGGCGGCATCACAGCGGGGGGCACGTCGCCTTCAAACAGCACTTCGGCGGGGGTGAGAGCGCGCATCGTCGGCGTCGGGTTTGCTTTTAAGAGAATGGGAACTGCGGATTCGATTACGTTCGATGCGAACAAAGCCCGCCCAAACGCACTCGAATCGGCCGCGAACGCCCTTGTACAAAGGCGTCCGCGCGATTACATCTTGCTAATTACTTGCCCAGCAGATGCGCAACGCCGTCGCGCTCTTCCAGCAATTCATTCAGCGTGCCGGTCATCTTCTCGCGCGAGAACGCGTCGATTTCCAGGCCTTCCACACGCTTGTATTCGCCGTTTTCGCACGTCACCGGCACACCGTAGATGATGTCTTCCGGGATTTCGTACGAACCGTCGGACGGAATGCCCATGGTCACCCACTTGCCGTTCGTGCCGAGCACCCAGTCACGAACGTGATCGATTGCCGCATTGGCAGCCGACGCCGCTGACGACAAACCACGCGCTTCGATGATCGCCGCGCCGCGCTTTCCAACCGTCGGGATGAACGTGTTGCGGTTCCATTCGTCGTCGTTGATCAGCTTGGTGAGCGACTCGCCTTCGACCGTTGCAAAACGGAAATCCGGGTACATGGTCGGCGAATGATTGCCCCACACGGCCAGCTTTTCGATGGCGGCGACCGGCTTGCCCGACTTCGATGCCAGTTGCGACAGCGCGCGGTTGTGGTCCAGACGCAGCATTGCCGTGAAGTTCTTCTTCGGCAGATCCGGCGCCGACTTCATGGCGATATAGGCGTTGGTATTCGCCGGGTTGCCGACGACCAGCACCTTGACGTCGCGGCTTGCCACGTCGTTGAGCGCCTTGCCTTGCACCGTGAAAATTTCGGCGTTGGCGGACAACAGGTCCTTGCGCTCCATGCCTTTCGAGCGGGGACGTGCGCCGACCAGCAACGCTACGTCTGCGTCCTTGAACGCAACCTTCGGGTCGTCGGTGACGACCACGCCAGCGAGCAGCGGAAACGCGCAATCTTCCAGTTCCATGACTACGCCCTTGACGGCGCCTTGCGCCTGCGGCAGGTCGAGCAACTGAAGGATGACCGGCTGGTCCTTGCCAAGCAGATCGCCATTGGCGATGCGAAACAGCAGCGAGTAACCGATTTGACCTGCGGCGCCGGTGACGGCAACGCGCTTTGCGGACTTAGCCATTGAGAACACTCCTGAACGGTGCGTGAAACGCTAGGGAAAACGCCATTTTAGGCGCGTTACGCGAAGCGTTGATGAAGCAAGTGATCCGAACTGCGCGGGCAACCCTGGAAAGCCAATAACCACGCGCCTGGAGCGAGATTGTCACTGACTGTCCGGTAGCATGCCGGCAATCGCAGCCCGACCCACATGCTGGAAATCGGGTCCTGCGAGCGGGAGTTTGCACTGGGATCAGCTTCATCAGCGCCGTTCAACGCTTCGAGCGCTGCGGGTTCGTTCTGCGCGCGGGCGTTGCAAGAGCGGGGCACTGGCAGCGGCCAAGCGAACACGAAAGCCGTTCGGCTTGAAGCGATGAGCGAAGGCACATTGACGCAAAGTACCGCAAAAGCGCCTTACCGAATGACATACAGGCTACGCCGGCAAACGCGCGCGTCACCCCGCAAACCCTTGCTCGCCAAGGAGTGTAGGATTCGAATGAGTCAAAGTCAACCATATCATATGTCTTATATAAGACATAGGAATGTCGGGGAAACCGCTGGACGCGGCTCGGGGCTTTATGATGAAATGCGCGGATGAATTCGAACCCAGCGAGCACGACGAACCCTTCCGGCACGCCCAACGCGGCTGAAAGCGTGCCCGCTTCGTCGCCGACGTTCAGCCCGCTGTACCAGCAAATCAAGGCCCTCATCACGCAAGGGCTCGAAACGGGTGAATGGAAACCTGGCGAAATCATCCCTAGCGAGGTCGAACTCGCCGCCCGCTACAAGGTGAGCCAAGGCACGGTACGCAAGGCTATCGACGAACTGGCGGCCGACAACCTGCTCGTGAGGCGTCAGGGAAAGGGCACGTTTGTTGCGACGCACAACGAAGATCGCGTACAGTTCCGCTTTCTGCGGCTGCTGCCGGAAGATGGCGATGTCCACCCTCACGTCAGCCGTTTGCTGGAGTGTCGCCGCCTGCGCGCACCCGCCGAAATCGCCCGTCAGCTCGATTTAAAACCTTCCGATCCGGTCGTTTGCATAAAACGCCTGCTGCAATTCGACGGCGAAACCACCGTATTTGACGAGATCTGGCTTCCCGGCGCGGTGTTCCGCGGACTTACGGCCGAGCGGCTGGCAGATTACAAAGGCCCGCTTTATGCGATGTTCGAAACGGAGTTCGGCACGCGGATGATCCGGGCATCGGAAAAAATAAGAGCGGTCGGAGCCGACGTCGCGGTCGCGCAATTGCTGGGAGTAAGCGAGGGCTCGCCGCTTTTATCGGTCGAGCGCGTGTCTTATACCTACGGCGACCGGCCAGTAGAAGTCCGGCGCGGCTGGTATGTCACGGACGGTTATTACTATCAAAACGATTTGAGTTGAAACAGAACGTGGACGGCTGCATGACGAACCCGCAGGGTCGACATAAAAGCCTTTCTCACGCGATTGGCAATAGCTTCTTGTGAGGCATTTCGCTGCAGCGCGATATGAAAAGGCGCTAAAATCGCGGACTAGTGTGATAACAAAGTTGGGGTCTAGCATGGCTGAAGCTGTAAAAAAACCAAGGCCTGAGTACCGGAATATCGGACTTGCTCAGCTCGCAACCTACCGGCTGCCGCTAGCGGGGAAGGTTTCGATTCTTCACCGCATCAGTGGTCTGCTTCTATTCGTAGCGCTGCCGTTTCTGCTTTATCTGCTGGACCAGAGCCTGACATCGGAAATCAGTTTCGATGCATTCAAGGGCTTTCTCGCCAATCCTCTCGTCAAGATCGTGGTGCTCGTGCTGTCGTGGTCCTTCCTGTTCCACTTTTGTGCCGGCATCCGTTTCCTCCTCCTCGATACACACCGCGCAGTGAGCAAGGAAGGCGGCAAGCAGACGTCCATCGTCGTGCTGACGGTGTCGACTCTGCTGACAATCGTCGTTGCGCTTAAACTCTTCGGAGCCTTCTGACAATGGCCGTGAATAACAACAATCGAATTGGTCCCAAGCGCCTCGTAGTCGGCGCGCATTACGGTCTGCGCGACTGGCTCGCGCAGCGCATTACGGCCGTTGTGATGGCTTTGTACACGCTGGTGCTGCTGTTCTGGTTTTTCGGTGCGCGCGATTTTTCGTATGACGGCTGGGCGTCGATCTTCGCCATGCAATGGATGAAGCTCGCCACCTTCGTAGCCTTGCTCTCGCTCTTCTACCACGCGTGGGTCGGCATTCGGGACATCTGGATGGACTACGTGAAGCCGGTCGGCTTGCGTTTGCTCCTGCAAGTGGTAACGATCCTCTGGCTGGTCGGTTGTATCGGCTACGCGGCACAGATTCTCTGGAGAGTGTAAAGAATGGCTGCAATTAAAACGTCCCTGCCGCGTCGCCGTTTCGACGTCGTCATCGTAGGTGCAGGTGGTTCCGGCATGCGCGCTTCGCTGCAACTCGCTCGCGCAGGTCTGTCGGTCGCGGTGCTGTCGAAGGTATTCCCCACGCGTTCGCACACGGTGGCCGCGCAAGGCGGTATTGGCGCGTCGCTCGGCAACATGAGCGAAGACAACTGGCATTACCACTTCTACGACACCATCAAGGGCTCCGACTGGCTCGGCGACCAGGACGCGATCGAATTCATGTGCCGTGAAGCGCCCGGCGCTGTCTACGAACTCGAACACATGGGCATGCCGTTCGACCGCAATGCCGACGGCACGATTTATCAGCGTCCGTTCGGCGGCCACACGGCGAACTATGGTGAAAAGCCGGTCCAGCGCGCGTGCGCTGCGGCTGACCGTACGGGTCATGCATTGCTGCACACGCTGTATCAGCAAAACGTCGCGGCCAAGACGCACTTCTTCGTTGAGTGGATGGCGCTGGACCTGATCCGCGACGCCGACGGCGACGTGCTCGGCGTGACCGCGCTCGAAATGGAAACGGGCGACGTCCACATTCTCGAAGGCAAGACCACGTTGTTCGCCACGGGCGGCGCGGGCCGGATCTTCGCGGCATCGACCAATGCGTTCATCAATACCGGCGACGGACTCGGCATGGCGGCGCGTTCGGGCATTGCATTGCAGGACATGGAATTCTGGCAATTCCACCCGACCGGCGTTGCCGGCGCGGGCGTGCTGATTACGGAAGGCGTGCGCGGCGAAGGCGGCATCTTGCGTAACTCGGACGGCGAACGCTTCATGGAACGCTACGCACCGACGCTTAAGGATCTGGCGCCGCGTGACTTCGTTTCGCGTTCCATGGACCAGGAAATCAAGGAAGGCCGCGGCGTGGGTCCGAACAAGGACCACGTGCTGCTGGACCTGTCGCATATCGGCGCCGAGACCATCATGAAGCGTCTCCCGTCGATCCGCGAAATCGCGATGAAATTCGCGAACGTCGATTGCATCAAGGAACCGATTCCGGTTGTGCCGACCATCCATTACCAGATGGGCGGCATCCCGACGAACATTCACGGCCAGGTTGTCGGTACGCTCAAGGGCGGCTACGAAGAACCGGTGAACGGCTTCTACGCTGTCGGCGAATGCTCGTGTGTGTCGGTGCACGGCGCGAACCGTCTCGGCACGAACTCGCTGCTCGACCTCGTGGTGTTCGGCCGCGCGGCCGGCAATCACATCATCAAGCACGCGCAGGAAATGAAGGAGCACAAGCCCCTTCCCGCCGATGCAGCCGACGCAGCGCTCGCACGTCTCGCCGTGCTGGAAAGTTCGTCATCGGGCGAATACACGCAGAATATCGCCAACGATATCCGCGCGACCATGCAAGCACACGCTGGTGTGTTCCGCACGTCCGCGTTGCTGGAAGAAGGCGTGGGCAAGATCAAGGAACTGTCCGAGCGCGTCAAGCACGTGCATCTGAAGGACAAGTCCAAGGTCTTCAATACGGCGAAGGTCGAGGCGCTCGAGCTTGCGAACCTGATCGAAGTGGCCCGCGCCACCATGATTTCGGCGGAAGCGCGCAAGGAAAGCCGCGGTGCGCACGCGCACAGCAACTTCGAGCATCGCGACGACGAAAACTGGATGAAGCACACGCTGTGGTTCAGCGAAGGCGACAAGCTCGACTACAAGCCGGTGCACATGACGCCGCTGACGGTCGAATCGGTGCCGCCCAAAGCACGGACCTTCTAAGGCAAAGGAATCGAAATGGCAAAGCGTACTTTTGAAATCTACCGCTACGATCCGGACAAGGACGCGGCGCCCCGCATGCAGACGTACGAGATCGAAATCGACTCGCACGAACGCATGTTGCTGGACGCGCTCCTGAAGCTGAAATCCGTCGATGAAACCCTGTCGTTCCGCCGTTCGTGCCGTGAAGGCGTGTGCGGTTCGGACGCCATGAACATCAATGGCAAAAACGGTCTGGCGTGCCTGCAGAACATGAACGACCTGCCGCAGAAGATCGTGCTGCGTCCGCTGCCGGGTCTTCCGGTCGTGCGTGACCTGATCTGCGACTTCACGCAATTCTTCAACCAGTATCATTCGATCAAGCCGTACCTGATCAACGACACGCCGCCGCCGGAAAAGGAGCGTCTGCAGACGCCCGAAGAACGCGACGAGCTTGACGGCCTGTACGAATGCATTCTGTGCGCCAGTTGCTCCACCTCGTGCCCGAGCTTTTGGTGGAACCCGGACAAGTTCGTGGGTCCGGCGGGCTTGCTGCAAGCCTATCGTTTTATTGCGGACAGCCGCGACGAAGCGACGGGTGAACGTCTGGACAACCTGGAAGATCCGTATCGTCTGTTCCGTTGCCACACGATCATGAATTGCGTGGATGTGTGCCCGAAGGGACTGAACCCCACCAAGGCAATTGGCAAGATCAAGGAATTGATGGTGCGCCGCGCTGTCTGATAGGGACTGTGTCATGAATGACTCCGGGCATCAGTCCGACCCTCTACGTCGCGCACGCCTGAGATGGCGGGCGCGGCGCGGTCTGCTGGAAAACGATCTGATCTTCGAGCGTTTTTTCAGCCGATATGAGCATGACCTCAGTGACACGGACGTCGGCGTGCTGACGCAACTGCTGGAACTGAGCGACAACGACCTGATGGACTTGCTGCTGGCACGCAAGGAACCGGATGGCGAACTGGCCTCGCCGGATATGACTCGCGTGCTGGAGATGCTGCGCTCAGCTTGAGCCAGCCACGAGAGTCGTGCAATTGTCGTGCGAATTATCGAAAACCTGTTTCCATACTTCGATTGAGGATGTGCTATGACCCCGTCAGATGTTAAAGCCACGCTATCGTTCAGCGACAACTCGCCGAGCGTCGAAATGCCGATCTACAAGGGCACCCTGGGCCCGGACGTAATCGACATCCGCAAGCTGTACGGCCAGACCGGCAAGTTCACCTACGATCCGGGCTTCATGTCGACGGCGGCGTGCAATTCCGCGATCACGTACATTGACGGTGACAAGGGCGAGTTGCTGTATCGCGGATATCCGATCGAGGAACTCGCGGTCAAGGCCGACTTTTTGGAAACCTGCTACGCATTGCTGCACGGCGATCTGCCGACTGCCGAGCAAAAGGAAGAGTTCGTCGAAACCGTCACGAAGCACACGATGGTTCACGAACAAATGCATTTCTTCTTCCGCGGTTTCCGTCGCGACGCACACCCGATGGCCGTGCTCGTGGCAGCCGTTGGCGCATTGTCGGCGTTCTATCACGACTCGCTGAACATCAACGACCCGCGTCACCGCGACGTATCGGCTATTCGCATGATCGCGAAACTGCCGACGCTGGTGGCCATGGCGTACAAATTTACGATCGGTCAGCCGTTCGTGTATCCGAAGAACGACCTGTCCTACAGCGCGAACTTCATGCACATGATGTTCTCGAACCCGTGCGAAGAGTACAAGGTCAACGACGTGCTCGTGCGTGCGCTCGATCGCATCCTGATCCTGCATGCAGACCATGAGCAAAATGCATCGACCTCGACCGTGCGTCTGGCAGGTTCGTCGGGTGCCAATCCGTTTGCGTGTATTGCTGCCGGCATCGCTTGTTTGTGGGGCCCGGCGCACGGCGGAGCGAACGAAGCCGCGTTGAACATGCTGGAAGAAATCGGTTCCGTCGATAACATTCCCGAGTTCATCAAGCAGGTCAAGGACAAGAATTCCGGCGTGAAGCTGATGGGCTTCGGGCATCGCGTGTACAAGAACTACGATCCGCGCGCGAAACTGATGCGTGAAACGTGCCATGAAGTGCTCGAAGAACTGGGTCTGCACGACGACCCGCTGTTCAAGCTCGCCATGGCGCTGGAAAAGATCGCGCTGGAAGACGAATATTTCGTGTCGCGCAAGCTGTACCCGAATGTCGACTTTTACTCGGGCATTGTTCAGCGCGCGCTGGGCATCCCGACGGCCATGTTCACCTGCGTGTTCGCAATGGCGCGTACCGTGGGCTGGATTGCGCAGTGGAACGAAATGATCGCTGATCCGGAACAGAAGATTGGCCGTCCGCGTCAATTGTTTATCGGCGATACCCCGCGTGAAGCAAAGTCGATTGACAAGCGGTAAGCAATAAGCTGTTTTGCGCTTCGCACGATTTTCAAGGTTTTGCGAAACGTGAAGTAGAGAGATGGACAAACGCCCCGACTGGTTGCCAGTCGGGGCGTTTTCTTTTGGCTGATGCGAAACAACGCGCCGTTGTAAGACCTGTGCTGCCGACAGATCATGAAAACATCGCAGCCAAGGCAAAACTCACTTAAACACGATGTTTATCAACATCCAATTTATGTAGTAATGCCAAGATATTCAGGCTTACTGACCCTGTGGGTATTACCCGCATATTGTTTGAGGAGCTTCCGATGTTTCCAGAATTCCGCGATCTCATTTCCACACTCAAAACTGAAGACGCCCATTTTTCCCGGCTTTTCCAGCGCCATAACGAACTGGATCAGCAAATCAAAAACATGGAGGACGGTCCGGTCCCCGCGGACGGGCGTTCTATCGAAACGCTCAAGAAAGAGAAATTGCTGCTGAAGGACAAGATCTATGTAGTTCTGAAAAAAGCCGCAGCGACAGCTTGAGCAGGAAGCGCCCCGTTGCTTCTTAAAGCCGGGGTGCTTCGTCACAAGGATAACGATTTGACATCACCGCACGACAAATTCAACACTCGCCACTCGGCCGTTCGACCCGTCGCACATGGCGACACGTTGCCCAGTAATACGCCGCGCGCTGCGCAAATCGATGAAACAAGCCGCGCCGTCGACGCAGCCAATGAACACATTGCAAGCACCGTGCAGCATGTGCTCTCGACTAGTGATGCACAAGACGCTGGAACCTTGATGGAAACCATCAAGGCGCTGATGAGCGGGCTCTCGCCCGACGAGGCAACCGCCTTGCGCAGTGCCATGCTCGAGGGTGATCCGGCGTTGTGGCACACGCGCGCTTCGCGCCATCCGGATAACGAGCTGTCGCGCAACTGGCGCACGGGCGGTTATCCGTATCGAAATCTGATGTCTCGGCGCGGATATGAAAAGCAGAAGTACGCGCTGCAAGTGGAACTGCTGAAACTGCAAGCGTGGGTCCGCGAGACCGGCGAACGCCTGGTGATCGTATTCGAAGGACGCGACGCAGCCGGCAAGGGCGGCGCCATCAAACGGTTCATGGAGCACATGAACCCGCGCGGCGCGCGTGTCGTCGCGCTTGAGAAGCCGTCGGAATCCGAGCGCGGCCAATGGTATTTCCAGCGATACGTCCAGCACTTGCCGACATCGGGTGAAATCGTTCTGTTCGATCGATCCTGGTACAACCGCGCGGGCGTCGAGCGTGTAATGGGTTTTTGCTCGGAAAACGAATACAACGATTTCATGCAGCAGGTTCCCGAGTTCGAACGCCAGCTCGTTCGAAGCGGAATCCATGTGGTCAAGTTCTGGTTTTCCGTAAGCCGCGAAGAGCAGCGGCGGCGTTTCAAGGAGCGCGAGATTCATCCGCTCAAGCAATGGAAACTGAGCCCGGTAGATCTGGCATCGCTGGATAAATGGGACGAATACACGCAAGCCAAGGAAGCGATGTTCGCGCAAACAGACACAGCCGATTGTCCCTGGGCGGTTGTTCTCTCCGATTGCAAGAAGCGAGCGCGGCTTAACGCGTTGCGGCACATTCTGCACAAGTTGCCGTACACGAACCGGGATATGCGCGCAATTGGAACGGTTGATCCGTTGATTGTGGGGCGAGCGTTGTAAAAGGCAACTGCAAGGGGTTGAAGAGCGGGTGTAAGCGCAATAAGCGCTTACACCCGTTTTACGTTCTGGCGCCGCGCGCATTCATAATCCCGCGAGCCCGGTATTACCCATACAGGTAGCGCGACTACCACCCTAACTCACTGTTTTATATCGGTTTTTTCTCGGGCAATAGCGCAGCGCCGCATTCCGCGTGGCATAATCATCGAACCAAAAAACATACCCCGCAGTTACAACCGTTCAAAAAGACCATGGCCCAGACTCTCTACGACAAGTTGTGGAATTCGCATGTGATCCATACAGAGGACGACGGCACGTCCATTCTTTATATCGATCGCCATTTGCTGCATGAAGTGACCAGCCCGCAGGCTTTCGAAGGACTGAAACTGGCCGAACGGCCGGTGTGGCGCATCAGCGCGAACCTCGCGGTTTCGGACCATAACGTTCCAACCACCGATCGTTCGAATGGCATCGCGGACCCGATCTCCAAGCTGCAAGTCGATACGCTCGATGACAACTGCGACGCCTACGGCATCACGCAGTTCAAGATGAACGACTTGCGCCAGGGCATTGTGCATATCATCGGGCCGGAACAGGGCGCGACGCTGCCGGGCATGACCATCGTTTGCGGCGATTCGCACACGTCCACGCATGGCGCGTTCGGCGCGCTGGCGCATGGTATTGGCACGTCGGAAGTGGAGCACGTCCTCGCCACGCAAACGCTGCTGCAAAAGAAAAGCAAGAACATGCTCGTGAAGGTCGAAGGACCGCTTCCGCGCGGCTGCACGGCCAAGGACATCGTGCTGGCGATCATCGGCAAGATCGGGACGGCCGGCGGCAATGGCTACGCCATCGAATTCGGCGGCTCGACCATCCGTTCGCTTTCCATGGAAGGGCGCATGACGGTCTGCAACATGGCTATCGAAGCGGGCGCGCGAGCCGGCATGGTCGCCGTCGATGAAACCACGATCAACTACCTGAAGGATCGCCCGTTCTCGCCGCAGGGCGTGGAGTTCGAGCAGGCCGCAACCTACTGGCGCGGTTTCACCTCCGACGCAGGCGCGAAGTTCGATCGCGTGGTGGAATTGAACGCCGCCGAAATCGTGCCGCAAGTGACGTGGGGCACGTCGCCGGAAATGGTGGTGTCAATCGACGGTCGCGTGCCCGATCCAGAGCGTGAAAAAGATCCGGTCAAGCGCGATGCAATCGAACGCGCGTTGAAATACATGGCGCTCGAACCAAACACGCCGATGCAATCCATCAAGCCGGACAAGATTTTCATCGGCTCGTGCACGAATGCGCGGATCGAGGACTTGCGCGCGGCCGCGTATGTGGTGAAGACGCTCGGCCGCCGGGTGGCATCGAATATTCGTCTCGCGATGGTCGTGCCGGGCTCGGGCCTCGTGAAGGCGCAAGCCGAGCGCGAAGGGCTGGACAAGGTGTTTATCGACGCCGGCTTCCAATGGCGCGAGCCCGGCTGCTCCATGTGCCTCGCCATGAACGCCGACCGGCTCGATCCGGGCGAACGTTGCGCGTCTACGTCGAATCGTAACTTCGAAGGACGTCAGGGCGCGGGCGGACGCACGCATCTGGTGAGCCCGGCGATGGCGGCGGCAGCGGCTATCGAAGGCCATTTTGTCGATATCCGCGAACTCGCATGAAACGCATCGCAAGTTTGCTGGTGTTGATGGGCATTGCCATAAGCGCGGCGGGCTGCAACACCGTCCACGGCTTTGGCGAGGACGTTCGCGCCACCGGCAACGCAATCAGCAACGCGGTCAAATAAACCAACCGGTTACGGATCATGGAAAAATTCACTGTACATAGCGGGCTCGTGGCGCCGCTGGATCGTGCAAACGTCGACACGGACGCAATCATTCCGAAGCAGTTCCTGAAGTCCATCAAGCGCACGGGTTTTGGCCCGAACGCGTTCGATGAATGGCGTTATCTGGATGTCGGTGAGCCCGGCCAGGACAACTCGAAACGCCCGCTGAACCCCGATTTCGTGCTGAACCAGGCGCGCTACAAGGGCGCTTCCATCTTGCTGACGCGCGAGAATTTCGGCTGCGGCAGCTCGCGCGAACACGCGCCGTGGGCACTGGACCAGTACGGTTTCCGCGCGATCATCGCGCCGAGTTTCGCGGATATTTTCTTCAATAACTGCTTCAAGAACGGTCTGCTGCCGATCGTGCTGACGGACAGCCAGGTCGACAAGCTGTTCAACGAAACCTACGCGTTCAACGGCTTCACGCTCACAGTGGACCTCGAGCGCCAGGTCGTGCTGGCGGGCAACGGCACGGAATATCCGTTCGAAGTGCCGGGTTTCCGCAAGTTCTGCCTGCTGAACGGTTTCGACGATATCGCCCTCACGCTGCGTCACGCCGACAAGATCAAGCAATTCGAAAACGAACGCCTCGTGAAGCAGCCGTGGCTGAATAACCGCCTCGTGCGCTAAAAACTAACCAACAAAGATAAGGAAATACCATGAAGATTGCAGTGCTGCCCGGCGATGGCATCGGTCCGGAGATCATCAAGGAAGCCGTCAAGGTCTTGAACGCGCTCGGCGAGAAGTTCGAGATCGAAGAAGCGCCGGTCGGCGGCGCGGGTTACGAGGCGAGCGGCCATCCGCTGCCGGACGCAACGCTTGCGCTGGCGAAGGCATCGGAAGCAATCTTGTTCGGCGCGGTGGGCGACTGGAAATACGATTCGCTCGAGCGCGCGCTGCGTCCCGAGCAGGCCATTCTGGGTCTGCGCAAGCATCTGCAATTGTTCGCGAACTTCCGTCCGGCGATTTGTTATCCGGAATTGACGGCGGCTTCGTCGCTGAAACCGGAAATCGTGGCCGGGCTGGATATCCTGATCATCCGCGAGCTGAATGGCGATATCTATTTTGGCCAGCCGCGCGGCGTGCGTTCGTCGCCGGATGGTTTGTTCGAAGGCGCGAAGGAAGGCTTCGACACCATGCGTTATTCCGAGCCGGAAGTGCGCCGGATCGCGCACGTCGCGTTTCAGGCGGCGCAAAAGCGCGCGAAGAAGCTGACGAGCGTGGACAAGGCCAATGTGCTCGAAACGTCGCAGTTGTGGCGCGACGTGATGATCGATGTATCGAAGGAATACGCGGATGTCGAGTTGTCGCACATGTACGTGGACAACGCGGCCATGCAGTTGGTGAAAGCGCCGAAAGCGTTCGACGTGGTCGTCACCGGCAACATGTTCGGCGACATTCTCTCGGACGAAGCGGCCATGTTGACGGGTTCCATCGGCATGTTGCCTTCGGCTTCGCTCGATAAGAACAACAAGGGTTTGTACGAGCCGTCGCATGGTTCGGCGCCGGATATTGCCGGCAAGGGCGTGGCGAATCCGCTGGCGACCATTCTTTCGGCCGCCATGATGCTGCGCTATTCGCTTGGCAAGACTGAGCAGGCGGATCGCGTGGAAACGGCAGTGAAGAAGGTGCTGGCGCAAGGTTTTCGTACCGGCGACATTGCCACGCAAGACGGCCGGACGGTCGGCACGAAGGAAATGGGCGACGCGGTTCTCGCAGCGCTTTAATCGTTCGGAACGGCAACGCGCTTTTCCACTGCACGCTTCGGCGAAAAATTCCGGTGGAAAAGCGTCACGCGATCGGCGCATTATCAAGATACGGCCGATCGCGAACTTTCACCTCGATTCGTCGCTTTTGACGCACGAACCACGTCGAAACAGCGTGTTTCGCTCGTGCCCGGGGACGAATATGCGGGTTATCGTGTAGACTCTTTTGTTATGGCGAAGATCTCCAAAATCTCTCAGGACTCGATTTCATGCGGCGGCATTGAAGGCGCCCGCACGATTCGTCTCGCCATGACGCGTTCGAGCACGGTCACGTGCCTCAAACGCATTACGAAAACCATTTCCCTCAAAACGATCACGTTGCGCTGATCGCCTGTCGTGCCCGCCCATCTTCCCCGCGCGGTCACGCCGGCGGAGGGCCGGACAAGCGGGGAAGTGTCCAAATTAAAGGTTAGTCATGAACGTAGGTCTCGTTGGTTGGCGCGGCATGGTCGGCAGCGTGCTGATGCAGCGCATGCAGCAGGAAGGCGATTTCGACCTGATCGAACCGGTGTTTTTTAGCACCAGCAATGCGGGCGGCAATGCGCCGTCGTTCGCGAAAAACGAGACGAAACTCAAAGACGCGACAAGCATCGACGACCTGAAAAAGTGCGACGCAATCATCACGTGCCAGGGCGGCGACTACACGAACGACGTGTACCCGAAGCTGCGCGCGGCCGGCTGGAAGGGTTACTGGATCGACGCGGCTTCGTCGCTGCGCATGAAAGACGACGCGGTCATCATTCTCGATCCGGTGAACCTGAACGTCATCAAGGATTCGCTGGTTAAAGGTGGCCGGAATTTCATCGGCGGAAATTGCACGGTCAGTTTGATGCTGATGGCGCTCGGCGGTTTGTTCAATCACAAGCTGGTCGAATGGACGACCGCCATGACGTATCAGGCGGCTTCCGGCGCGGGCGCGCAGAACATGCGCGAACTGCTGCAGCAAATGGGCGTGCTGTATGGCGCGGCCAAGGAAGATCTGGCGGACCCTTCGTCGGCCATTCTGGATATCGACAAGCGCGTTCAGGCGGCCATGTCGAGTGAACGCATGCCTATCGACAACTTCGGCGTGCCGCTCGCCGGCGCGCTGATTCCGTGGATCGATAAAGACCTTGGCAACGGCATGTCGAAGGAAGAATGGAAAGGCGGCGCGGAAACCAACAAGATTCTCGGACTGCCGGCCATGGGCGAGCCGGGCTCGGTTCCGGTCGATGGCTTGTGCGTGCGTATCGGCGCAATGCGGTGTCATTCGCAGGCGTTGACCATCAAGCTGAAGAAGGACGTGCCGCTGGACGAAGTGCACGGCATTCTGGCGTCGGCGAATGACTGGGTGAAGGTCGTGCCGAACGAACGCGAGGCTTCCATGCGCGATTTGTCGCCGGCAGTCGTTACGGGTTCGTTGACGGTGCCGGTCGGCCGTCTGCGCAAGCTTGCGATGGGCGGCGAATATCTGTCGGCGTTCACGGTTGGCGACCAGTTGCTGTGGGGCGCGGCCGAACCGCTGCGCCGGATGCTTCGCATCCTGCTGGACAAGTAAAGTAAACTACGCGCCACGACGCGCGGTAGTCCGATTGAAGCGTCGCGCTTGCGCGGCGCTTTTTCGTTGTGCGGCAAGGTTTGCCGTCGTGTCCTGTTCTTCCGTTTTTGTCCACTCGCCTGGAGTTTCAATGATCGTTCGTCCGAGTCGGCCACTTCGTTCGCAGCGCCGCCATTTCCATCGTGCGCGGCGTGCGGCGCTGATCGCGGCGAGTGCCGCGAGTGTGCTGCTCGGGACGTTGTTTTCTTTCGATGCAGCGGCCCAGGCGAGCGCTGCATCCGCGCCCACGGTTGCGTCGGACTCGGCTGCGGTGACGCAATACAGCGTGAAGCCCGGGCAATCTCTCAGCGATATCGCTACGCAGATCACCGGATCGACTGATCGCGCCACGCGCGAAAAGATGGCCCGCGCGTTGTTCGATGCCAATCCGAACGCGTTCATGGGTCACGATCCAAGCCGGCTGAAGCTGGGATCGGTGTTGAACGTGCCGCAGGGTGACGAGGCGGCGAGCGCATCGGCGGCTTCGGCGGTGGCTTCGGTTGCGTCTGCGCCGGCTGCGCCTGCTGTTGTTGCTTCATCGCCTGCTACTGCGGCGCCGGTTGTTGCACCGAGCGCTTCGGCTACGACTGCCGCGCCTGCTGACGCGGCGTCCAGTTCTACGGACAAGGCATCCGGCGCCGAGGTGAGCGGTGCTGTGACCGCAAGCACGGCGAGTGGCGCGGCAGCTGGTTCCGAAACGCAGCCTGCGTCGAGCATAAGCGACACGGCTTCGGCGCCGATGGCGGCTTCAGTGCCCGCGTCCGCGCCCGTTGCGCCGGCTGTGACACCCGCCTCGACGGCGAGCGCTGGGCCGACGTCCGGAAATGGGCCGATTGGCTGGATCATCGGCGTGATCGTGGCTATCGGCTTGCTTCTGATCGCTATGCGAGCCGGCAAGCGCCGCCGTAATGCTGAGGCGCCCGAGGATGATCGCGTGACGCCGGAGCCGGCGGTTGTGCCGCCGGCGCCAGAGGTGACGCATTCCGCGGCGCACGACACGCATTCGCATCCCGCGACCGGCGCGGCCGACCTTGAAGGCGTTGCCGTCCAGCGCGGGCAGGGTGAGCTGAACGCGGTCGCGGCGAGCATGGAAAACTACGACGCCGCTCAATCCTTCGATACCCCCACGGAAGACACGCCGCTTACGCCGACGGAAGCGACTCCAGGCGTCGATAACGACGATGCCGCTCGCGTAACACTGAGCGCCGCGGTTGCGCCGACCGAACCCGAACCCGATACCCGGCGCGCGCCATTCATGCCGGATGCGCCGGCGGCGCTGCATCGCGATTTCACGCCGCCCCGGCCGGGTGCGGTAGAGGCTGCGCTGGCGGCCGAGCGTGCTGCGACGGAGCGCGCGGCGGCCCTTGAGCGAGCAACGCGGGAGGCCATCGAGCGGGAAGCTGCGGAACGCGAACTGGAGGCGAAGGAGGCGGCGGAACGCGAGGCGCAAGAGCGTGAAGCGGAGAGACTAGCGGCGGAGGCACGTGAAGCAGAAGCGCGCGAGGTAGCGACCCGTGAAGCCGCGGCACGAGAAGCGGAAGTACGTGAGGCCAAGGCGCGGGAAACGGCAGCACGCGAAGCGGAAGCTCAGGCGCGAGCGCAAGCCGAGGCTCAGGCCCGAGCCGAAGCTCAGGCTCAGGCCCAAGCCGAAGCTCAGGCCGAAGCCGAAGCTGAGGCTCAAGCCGAAGCTCAGGCTCAAGCCCAAGCAGCCGCAGCGCGCGAGGCTTCCGAACGGCAAGCCGAGTTGCATGCTGCGCCTCCCGCCGACCACGCAAACTCCCCGAACGACGACTCCTACGACGACGAACCCTCCAGCGCAGCGTCGCGTCTGCCGCAGCCCAAATTCCCGCAAGAAGCCATAGAAGCCTTGAGTGCGCTCGATTTCGGCTTGCCGCCGCGCCGGGAAGTTTCGCGTGAAGCGGAACAAGCCCAAACGCCCAAACAACCGGAGATCGTCCCTTCAGCGATAACCCCGCAACCTATCGCCGATCCGGCCGTATTCGATCAACAAAACGAGCAGCATTGTCACCCGGATGCCCTGTCCAAGCCGCCAGCCGCGTCCGTGGCGCAGCAAATCGAAACAGGCACAGCCGGCGCGGCATCGGTAGCCGGTTTGGGTGCGTCGCGCTTCGGCCCGTTAAGCCTCGATTTCGACTACGATTCGCCGTCGAGCCAGACCGAACCGCTGCCCGCGTTCACGCCCGAGCAGATTGCGACGATCGCGCGCAACAAGCTGGAACTGGCCGTTGAATACATCGAGCTCGGCGACTTGTCCGGCGCGCGCACGCTGCTCCAGGAAGTCATCGAATCGAACGATCCAGCTACGCGACAACCCGCCGCCACGTTGTTATCCACGTTGGCGCCGCTTTCCTGATATGGCTTTGAAGCGCATTGCCCTGGGTATCCAGTACGACGGTTCGGCGTTCAGCGGCTGGCAGACACAATCGGACGTTCCGACCGTGCAGGACGTGCTTGAACGCGCGCTCGGCAAGTTCACGCAGACGCGCGTGCAGACGGTCGTCGCGGGGCGCACCGACACGGGCGTGCACGCGCTCGGTCAGGTCGTGCATTTCGATACCGAACTCGAACGTACTGACTTTGCGTGGGTTCGCGGCACGAACGCTTTCCTGCCGCAAAGCGTCGCGGTTCAATGGGCGCGTCCGATGCCCGACGATTTCCACGCACGTTTCGGCGCCTTCGAGCGCACGTATTACTACGCGCTGTACGTCCATCCGGTGCGCTCGCCGATGAGCACCGGCCACGCCGGCTGGTGCTACGCGGCGCTCGATGCCAACGCCATGCGCGAAGCGGCCGCGCTGATCATCGGCAAGCACGATTTCACGGCGTTCCGGTCGTCCGAATGCCAGGCGAAGACGCCGGTGAAATACTTGCATCAGATCGATATTGTCGAGCAGGGCGATTTCATCCACTTTCGCTTTCGCGCGAACGCGTTTTTGCATCACATGGTGCGCAACCTGATGGGATGTTTCGTCGCCATCGGCCGTGGCAAACATCCGCCTTCATGGATGCGCGATCTGCTCGAAGCGCGCGACCGCAAGCGCGCCGCGCCGACCTTCATGCCCGACGGCCTCTATCTGGCCGAGGTCGGCTATCCTGAGAACTTCGCTGTTCCCGCGCCACGTCTTGGAAGCTATCCGTGGAGCGCAGTCTGGCAAGGAATTGAACGTGCAAAACATAATGGATAACAACGATCTGCATAGAACGCGCATCAAATTGTGCGGTTTATCGAAGCCTGAAGATGTCGATGTGGCCGTCGACCTCGGCGCCGATGCCGTGGGTTTCGTGTTTTATCCGCCCAGCCCGCGTTCGGTCGGCGTCGGCCAGGCGATCGATCTGGCGGATCGCGTCCCGCCGCTGGTTTCGGCTGTGGGGCTTTTCGTCAACGCGACGCCGGAATGGATTCGCGAGGTGACATCGAATGTGAGATTGTCGCTCTTGCAGTTCCACGGCGACGAAACCCCGGCTCAATGCGCCGCGCTCGCCGAAGTCGCTGGTCTGCCGTGGTGGCGTGCCGTTCGGGTAGGGCCCGATGCCAACCCACGCGATTTGGTAGAATCATCTCTTAATTATTCAGCAGCCAGCGGTGTGCTCCTCGACGCCCATGTCGATGGCTACGGTGGCGGTGGAAAGGTATTCGATTGGTCACTTATCCCAACAGATCTCGGGCATCGGGCCGTTTTGAGTGGTGGGTTGAACGCGCAAAACGTCCATGACGCCATCCGGCTCGTCCGGCCCTACGCGGTCGATGTCTCCAGCGGCATTGAAATAGCGGGGGTCAAGGGCGTGAAAGATCACGCCCGAATGGCGGCGTTCGTACGCGCGGTGCGCGTAGCGGATGCCGGATGATCAACGTGAGCAAGCACCACGCTTCCACGTACCGAGAGAGTGGCATACATGTACAACTTACCTGACAATCGCGGCCATTTCGGCCCTTATGGCGGCACGTTCGTCTCCGAAACACTGATTCACGCACTCGATGAACTTCGCGACGCATACGAAGAATCGAGCAAGGATCCGGCGTTTATCGCGGAATACGAGTATGAGCTGAAGCATTATGTCGGCCGTCCTTCGCCTATTTATCACGCGAAGCGCTGGAGCGAAATGCTCGGCGGCGCGCAGATTTATCTGAAGCGCGAAGACCTGAACCATACGGGCGCGCACAAGGTTAATAACGTGATCGGCCAGGCGTTGCTGGCGCGGAAGATGGGCAAGCCGCGCGTGATCGCGGAAACCGGCGCGGGGCAGCACGGCGTGGCGACGGCGACCATTGCGGCGCGGTTCGGCATGGAATGCGTTGTTTATATGGGTTCGGAAGATGTGCGGCGTCAGGCGGCGAATGTTTATCGGATGAAGCTGCTGGGCGCGACGGTTGTGCCAGTCGAATCCGGTTCGAAGACGCTGAAAGACGCGTTGAACGAAGCCATGCGCGACTGGGTTACGAACGTCGAAAACACGTTTTATATTATCGGCACGGTGGCGGGTCCGCATCCGTACCCGATGATGGTTCGCGATTTTCAGCGGGTTATCGGCGACGAATGCAAGGTTCAGATGCCCGAAATGACCGGACGTCAGCCCGATGCGGTGATTGCGTGCGTTGGGGGCGGATCGAATGCGATGGGTATCTTCTACCCGTATATCGATAACAAGGACGTCCGCTTGATCGGCGTTGAAGCTGCTGGCGACGGCATGGATACGGGCCGTCACGCTGCGTCGCTGATGGGCGGAAGCCCGGGCGTTCTGCACGGTAACCGCACGTATCTTCTTCAGGACGACAACGGCCAGATCATCGAAACGCATTCGGTATCGGCTGGGCTGGATTACCCTGGCGTTGGCCCGGAACACGCGTGGTTGAAGGACGCAGGCCGCGCCGAGTACGTGGGCATCACCGACGAAGAAGCGCTCAAGGGTTTCCACGATTGCTGCCGGATCGAAGGGATCATTCCCGCGCTCGAATCGAGCCACGCGCTGGCCTACGCCGCGAAGCTTGCGCCCACGCTGCCGAAAGACAAGCTTCTGCTCGTCAATCTGTCGGGCCGTGGCGACAAGGACATGCATACGGTCGCCGAGCGCACCGGCATCACGTTCTGAGCTCGCAGCCAATGCGCGATGAAATCGTCAATGCAGGAACGGATGCCGCCGAAGGCAAGTCGCACGTTGGCATCCACTTGCATCACCGCGATTTCCTGACCGATGCAGCGAATCTGCCGGACGGCTCGATCGATTTGATCGTGGCCGATCCGCCTTACGGTCTTGGCAAGGATTACGGCAACGACTCGGATATGCGCTCCGGCGATGCTTTCCTCGACTGGACCTACGGCTGGCTCGAGCTTGCAATCCCGAAGCTCAAGCCCAGCGGTTCGCTCTACATTTTTTGCACATGGCAATATGCGCCCGAGATTTTCGTGTTCCTCAAGCGTCGCCTCACCATGGTCAACGAAATTGTGTGGGACCGGCGCGTGCCGAGCATGGGCGGAACGGTGCGCAGATTCACGTCGGTGCATGACAACATCGGGTATTTCGCGGTATCGAAGGATTACTTCTTCGATCTCGACCCCATCCGCATTCCTTACGATGCAGTGACGAAGAAAGCGCGTTCGCGCAAGTTGTTCGAAGGCAGCAAGTGGCTCGAGCTTGGATACAACCCGAAAGACGTCTGGTCGGTGTCGAGGCTGCATAGGCAACACGCTGAACGGGTCGATCATCCAACGCAAAAGCCGCTCGAGATTATCGAGCGGATGGTGCTGGCGAGTTGTCCACGCGGCGGCCGCGTGCTCGATCCATTCATGGGTAGCGGCACGACGGCGGTTGCGTGTGCGCGGCACGGGCGTGAGTTTGTCGGCTATGAGATCAACGCCGACTATCATGCGATTGCAGAAGCGCGAGTAGCTGAAACGCCTCTGGCCGTTGTGCCTGTCGAAAAGCCCGTGGCCGTTGCTGAAGATGTTTCCATCGATCAAGCCTGAACGTCGCTAAGTCACTGCTATAAAACGCTAAATCGCGCCAACATTGCGCAGAGAGATCATCATGTCCCGTATCAAAAGTACATTTGCGGCACTCGCCGAGCAGGGCAAAAAAGGCTTGATCCCGTTCATCACCGCCGGCGACCCGAACCCTGAACAGACAGTTGAATTCATGCACGCCCTGGCCAAGGGCGGCGCGGATGTCATCGAACTAGGCGTTCCGTTTTCCGACCCAATGGCCGACGGTCCCGTGATCCAGCGTTCGTCCGAGCGCGCTTTGTCGCGCGGTGTATCGCTGAAACACGTTCTCGCCGATGTAAAACGCTTCCGCGAAACGAACACACAAACGCCGGTCGTGTTGATGGGCTATGCCAATCCTATCGAGCGCATGGGCACCGAAGCGTTCGCAAAAGCGGCGAAGGATGCCGGCGTGGATGGCATTCTGGTCGTCGATTACCCGCCGGAAGAATCGGTGGAATTCAGCCAGTCGATGCTCGCAGCGGGCATCGATCCAATCTTTCTGCTCGCGCCCACGTCGACGGACGAACGCATTGCCGCTGTTGGCAAAGTGGCAAGCGGCTATGTGTATTACGTGTCGCTGAAAGGCGTGACCGGTTCGGCAAATCTGGACGTGGCGAGTATCGCGAGTAAAATCCCGGCGATCAAGAAGCATGTGGCGTTGCCGGTAGGCGTCGGTTTCGGGATTCGCGACGCGGAATCGGCGAGGTTGGTGGCGGATGTGTCGGATGCGGTCGTGATCGGCAGCCGTCTTGTGCAATTGCTCGAAGAAGCGTCGCCGGACGCGGCAGCTGAGAAGCTGACAAGTTTTATCGCCGAAATCCGTACCGCGCTGGATTCTGCAAAATAACCCGTATTGGCGGCCCGAATAACTAAAAAGGCCGCGAAACACGAGAAAAATGAAGGAAACACGATGAGCTGGCTCGACAAGCTGTTACCGCCGAAGATCAAGCAAACCGATCCGAAAAGCCGCAAGGGCATTCCGGAAGGGCTGTGGATCAAATGCCCCGCGTGCGAAGCGGTGCTGTACCGCAACGACGTCGAGGCCAACCTGCACGTCTGCCCGAAGTGCAGCCACCACATGCGGATCGGCGCGCGTGAACGGCTCGATGGCCTGCTCGATCCGGAAGGCCGCTACGAGATCGGCCAGGAAGTGCTTCCTGTCGATGCCCTGAAATTCAAGGACAGCCGCAAATATCCGGATCGCCTGAAAGAGGCGATGGAAGACACGGACGAGACCGACGCCATGGTCGTCATGGGCGGCGCGATCCACACCATCCCTGTCACTACTGCGTGCTTCGAGTTCTCGTTCATGGGTGGATCGATGGGCTCGGTGGTCGGCGAACGTTTTGCCCGCGGCGCCCGCAACGCGCTCGAACAGCGCACGCCGTTCATCTGTTTCACGGCATCAGGCGGCGCGCGGATGCAGGAAAGCCTGCTTTCGCTGATGCAGATGGCGAAAACCACGGCCATGCTGACCAAGCTCGCCGAAGCCAAGTTGCCCTTCATCTCCGTGCTGACCGATCCGACCATGGGCGGCGTTTCGGCGAGCTTCGCGTTTCTCGGCGACGTGGTAATCGCGGAACCGAAGGCGTTGATCGGCTTTGCAGGGCCGCGCGTGATCGAGCAGACCGTGCGCGAAAAATTGCCGGAAGGTTTCCAGCGCTCGGAGTTCCTGATCCAGAAAGGCGCCATCGACATGATCGTCGATCGCCGGAAAATGCGCGAAGAGATCGCGCGCCTGATCGCATTGCTGACGCTGCAACCGGCAGATTCGGTCGCTTGAAGTCGTAGCGCATTGATTTAATGCGCCTTCCAAGCAGCGATTGACAGGACATAGCACGTCTCGCGGCCGCCGAGCAGCTTTACGGCGCGAACATGCAAAGCGCCGCGCTCAACACTCTTTCATGACGACTTCTTCGTATAGCTTTCCTACCCTCGACGCGTGGCTCGCGCATCTGGAATCGGCGCATCCGGTCGGTATCGATATGGGTTTGACGCGCATCGGCCGGGTCCGCGAGGCGCTTGGCTTCGAATTTTCGTGCCCCGTGATCACCGTGGGCGGCACGAACGGCAAGGGTTCTACGTGCGCGATCCTCGAAACCATTTTGCTGCGCGCGGGGTATCGCGTGGGCTGCCATACGTCGCCGCATCTGCTGGCGTTCAACGAGCGCGCGCGGCTGAATGGCGTCGATGCCACGGATTTCCAGCTACTCGAACACTTCGAGGCCGTTGAAAAGGCGCGGACGAGTTTCGCGGAACCGGTGTCGCTGACGTACTTCGAATTCACGACGCTCGCGATCATGCGGCTGTTTGCATCCAGCGGACTGGACGCGGTGATTCTCGAAGTTGGGCTTGGAGGGCGGCTAGACGCGGTGAATATCATCGATACCGATTGCGCGATCGTGACGAGCATCGACATAGACCATACGGATTATCTCGGCGATACACGCGAGAAGATCGGCTTCGAAAAAGCCGGTATTTTCCGCCCCGATACGCCTGCGATTTGCGGTGATCCATCGCCGCCACAGTCGTTGATCGATCACGCCGAGGCGATTGGCGCAGATCTGTGGCTGGTTGGCCGCGACTTCCGGTACGAAGCGCAGGGCGGCAACGAGCGCCAGCAATGGAGTTATATCGGCCGAACGCAACGGCGTTCCGCGCTGGCTTATCCGGCTCTGCGGGGCGCGAATCAGCTGATCAATACGTCGGCGGCGCTCGCCGTGCTGGAATCGTTGCGCGATCGCATTCCGGTTTCCGCGCAGGATATTCGTCTCGGATTGGCAAACGTCGAGTTGCCCGGGCGCTTTCAGGTTGTACCAGGCAAGCCCCAGGTGATCCTCGATGTCGCCCACAACCCGCACGCAGCGGCCGTTCTGGCGCAAAACCTCGGCAATATGGGCTTTTTCCCGTACACGTATGCCGTCTTCGGCGCCATGTCGGATAAAGACATCGCGGGCGTCGTGAATCATTTGAAAGGCGAGGTCGATCACTGGAACGTGACGGCGCTTCCATTGCCGCGCGCGGCATCGGCTGCTGTTCTCGAAAGCGTATTACGCGAGGCCGGCGTCAACGACAGCGCGGACAGCAGCGTTACTCAATTCAACAATCCGGCCGACGCTTTTCAAGATGCGTTAAAGCGGGCGTCCGAAAATGATAGAATTTTGGTTTTCGGCAGTTTCCATACGGTCGCCGGCGTAATGGCGTACCGTAAATCGCAGCGTCATTGAACGGACGGCCGGCCAGCCTCTCGCACAAGCCAACCATGTCCTTTTTTTCGTTCGGCAAGAAAGACGACGCGCCTTCGGGTCGCGATGATTATTCCGACTCCCCGCGCGGTTCGCGTCAGACCGTCCGTACGGAACGCCGGACGCGCCGCAGCGACCGTCCTGAAGCCGACGCAATGATGCTCGATCCCACGCTGCCGGAAAAGCAGCGCGCGCGTCGCCGTCTGGTGGGCGCACTTGCGCTGGTCGCGGCGGCTGTGATCGTTCTGCCAATGGTTCTGGATTCGCATCCGAAGCCCGTCACCGACGACATTTCCATCGATATCCCTACGCGCCCCGCAGCGCCATTGCCCAAGACCACGCATGGCGATACCGCGGCGGCCGGCCCGGCAACCGATTCCGTCGCCGATACACAGGCTGGCGTAGCGCCGGATAGTCCGGTTACCGGCACGGATAACGCGCCGACTGCCGCCGCGCCCGTAACGAAGCCGGCTTCAAAGCCAAATCAAGCGCAACAACAGGCAACTGCTGCGGCACCTACAGCGCCGAAGCCGGCCACTACAGCGGCGCCTGTCGCGCCGACGCCGGCACAAACATCGCAAGCCGCAAAGCCTCCCGCAGACGCACCGGCGACCGCCGCCGCGGCTCAGAAAAACACGCCGGCATCGCCAGCTGGCAGCCGTTTTGTGATCCAGATCGGTACGTTCGACGAAGACGCCGCTGCGCAAAATTGGGTGACGAAGTTGAAGGCGGCCGGAGTGCCCGCATATGTTGAACGTCGGAAGGAAGCCGACGGCACCACGCGAGCGCTGTTGCGCGCGGGACCGTTTGCCGACCGGGCGGCTGCATCGGCGGCGCTGAGCAAAGTGCGCCAGGCCGGACTTGGCGGCGGCAATAACGCGTCGGCGAACTAGCATTTGATGTTTACGAGTTTTGACTACGCGGTGATGGCCGTGATCGGCCTTTCCGCGCTGCGCGGAATGTGGCGTGGCCTGCTGGCCGAAGTGTTCGGCCTGATCGGCTGGATCGCGGCGTTGTTGATCGCGGGACGTTTTGTCAGCCTGGTCGTGCCGTACATTCCCGCGAACTGGCCGGGCGGCGCGCTGACACAATGGCTGATTGCATTCTTGCTGATCGTGGCGGCCGTGCTGGTGGTATCGAGTGTGGCGGGCGCGTTGTTTTCACGCATAACCGAAGTAGTCGGGTTGCGCGGAATAGACCGGTCGCTTGGACTTTTGTTTGGCCTCGTGCGAGGCGCAATTCTGGTAGTGATCCTGGTCGCCCTGGCGGGCTTGACCGAACTGCCGCAACACGATTTCTGGCGTAACGCGTTGTTCCGGCCCGCGGTCGAACAAGGCGTGCGAGAACTGAAACCGCTGCTTCCCGATACGCTCGCCGCGTATGTGCGCACCCCGCCGGACGGCTCGCAAGAACCGTCGACGGCGCCCGCGCAATAACGGCCAAGGCGCGCTACACGGGAGTTGTGTGAAGGCTCGGCGCAACATCCACGTTGTTCGGATATTTTTTGAGATGCCTGAACCGTTGCATCGATACGCCCTTTCGACCCGTTTCGACTCTTTGAAGGACCAATGCCATGTGCGGCATCGTAGGCGTAGTTTCCCAGACTCCCGTCAACCAGCTGATCTATGACAGCTTGCTGCTCTTGCAGCATCGCGGCCAGGACGCAGCCGGCATTGCGACGGCGAACGGCAACAACTTCCACATGCATAAGGCCAATGGCATGGTGCGCGACGTGTTCCGCACGCGCAACATGCGCAGCCTGCCGGGTAATGTCGGCATTGGCCAGGTGCGTTATCCGACGGCCGGGTCGGCATCGAGTGAAGAAGAGGCCCAGCCGTTCTACGTGAACGCGCCGTTCGGCATCATCCTCGCCCACAACGGCAACCTGACCAACTGGCCGCAGCTGAAGGAAGAGATGTTCCGGATCGATCGCCGGCACATCAACACCGCGTCCGATACCGAAGTCCTGCTCAACGTTTTCGCCCACGAACTGCAGTTGTCGAGCTCCGGCTTGCAACTCGATCCGGCTGCGCTGTTCAAGGCGGTCAGCGGCGTTCATCGCCGGGTGAAAGGCTCGTATGCGATCGTTTCGTTGATCGCGGGTTACGGCCTCGTGGCTTTCCGCGACCCGTTCGGCATTCGTCCGCTGGTTCTCGGCAAACAGGAAACGGCCACGGGCGTGGAATGGATGGTGGCGTCGGAATCGGTCGCGGTCGAAGGGATCGGCTTCGAGTTCGTGCGTGACGTGGAGCCGGGCGAAGCGATTTTCATCGATAACGACGGCAATCTGCACAGCCAGCAATGCGCCGATAATCCCAGCCTCAACCCCTGCATTTTCGAACTCGTGTATCTCGCGCGTCCGGACTCGTGCCTCGACGGCGTGCCGGTCTACAACGCGCGTCTGCGCATGGGCGATTACCTCGCCGAGAAGATCAAGCGCGTGCTGCCCGGCGTGGAAATCGACGTGGTGATGCCGATTCCGGATTCGTCGCGTCCTGCCGCCATGCAAGTGGCCGCGAAGCTGGGCGTGGAATATCGCGAAGGTTTCTTCAAGAACCGCTACGTTGGCCGCACGTTCATCATGCCGGGCCAGGCAGTGCGCAAGAAGTCGGTGCGCCAGAAACTCAACGCCATGGCGATCGAGTTCAAGGGCAAGAACGTGCTGATCGTGGATGATTCCATCGTTCGTGGAACTACGTCTCACGAAATCGTGCAAATGGCGCGCGATGCCGGCGCCGCGAAGGTGATTTTCGCGTCCGCTGCGCCGCCGGTGAAGTTCCCGAACGTGTATGGCATCGACATGCCCACGCGCGGCGAACTCGTGGCGCATGGCCGTTCGGACGATGAAGTCGCGCGCATGATCGGCGCGGATCATCTGGTGTATCAGGACGTGGCCGATCTGAAGCAGGCTATCCGCGATATCAACCCGGAGCTGAAGGAATTCGATGCGTCGTGCTTCGACGGCAACTACATCACCGGCGACATCAACGAGGCGTATCTCGACCGGCTGGAAACGGCGCGTCTCGCGCCATCGGCACAATCGGATCGCGACGCTGCAAGTGAAGCGATGGAAGGCGGCGTATCGCGTTCGCAGCTGCACTTGCAGTTGTCGGTGGAATGACGCGGTTGGCTGCAACGCGTGAAAACGCGTGATAGGATTGGGTTTGCGTCGATTTGAGATCAGCTTGCGGACGCGGGTTTTGATGGTTTTATCAATCGGAACCCGAAACAGCTAAAGCGAACCGGTGGTGATCGTTTCATTTCACTCGACACTTCCCGGCGACGCTACAGGCTTTTCCGCACCGAGCCCGCTCATGCTGACGCAGAAGCGGGCTTTTTTGCGTCCCGGTTTTGGCTGCCGCCGGGTCACCACGAATAAAGAGATGGAAAGAATGGAAGATACGAACATGGACGACAACCTCAACTTCGACACGCTCGCCGTACGCGCGGGAACCTTGCGCAGCGACTTCAACGAGCATTCGGAGGCGATTTTCCTGACATCGAGTTTCGTGTTCGAAAGCGCCGCGCACGCCGCGGAAAGCTTCAAGAACGCCGAAGAGGCTTACACGTATTCGCGCTTCACGAACCCGACCGTCGCGATGTTTCAGAAGCGCCTGGCTGCGCTCGAAGGCGGCGAGGCGTGCATGGCGACGGCGTCGGGAATGGCCGCGATCATGTCGGTCGTGATGTGTTCCATGCAGCAGGGCGACCATCTGGTTAGCTCGAAGAGCCTGTTTGGATCGACGGTCGGGATGTTTTCGCAGATCTTCACCAAGTTCGGCATCACGACCACGTTCGTGGATCCAACCAATCTCCACGAATGGCGGGCCGCCGTCCGGCCCGAAACAAAGATGTTCTTCCTCGAAACGCCCTCGAATCCGCTGACGGAGATCGCGGATATCGAAGCGATCGGCAAGATTTCGAAGGAAGTGGGCGCGTTGTTCGTGGTCGATAACTGCTTCTGCAGCCCGGCCTTGCAGCAGCCTTTGAAGCTCGGCGCGGACGTGGTGATGCATTCGGCCACCAAGTTCCTCGATGGACAAGGCCGTGTGCTGGGCGGCGCGCTGGTTGGATCGAAGCAATTCATCATGGAAAAGGTGTTCCCGTTCGTGCGCAGCGCCGGGCCGACCTTGTCCGCGTTCAACGCGTGGGTGTTGCTGAAGGGAATGGAAACGCTTTCGCTGCGTGTGGAAAAGCAGTCGGCGAATGCGCTCGAGATCGCGCGCTGGCTGGAAACGCATCCGGCCATCGAGCGCGTGTTTTATCCGGGGCTCGAATCGCATCCGCAATATGCGATCGCGAAGAAACAGCAGAAGGCGGGCGGGGCGATTGTGTCGTTCGAGCTGAAGGGCGCGACGCGCGAAGAGCAGCGGGCGAACGCGTGGCGCGTGATCGATTCAACGAAGATTTGCTCGATCACCGGCAATCTCGGCGATACACGCACGACGATCACGCATCCATCGACGACCACGCACGGGCGTTTGACGCCGGAGGTTCGTGAAGCTGCGGGAATTCGCGAAGGGTTGATCCGGCTCGCGGTGGGGCTGGAAAACGCCGCCGATATTCGTGGAGATCTGGAGCGCGGCCTGAACGGGCAATGATCCGGCAGCGGGCCCGGAAATCGATTCCGGTCCGCGCTGCGGTAAAAAATCAAACGTCCAGCAATTCCACATCGAATACCAGCGTGGCGTTCGGCGGAATCACACCGCCCGCGCCGCGCACGCCATAACCGAGTTGCGGCGGGATGGTCAGCTTGCGTTTGCCGCCGACCTTCATGCCCTGCACGCCCTCATCCCAGCCCTTGATGACCATGCCGCCGCCCAGCACGAACGCGAACGGATCATTGCGGTCGTGGCTCGAATCGAACTTCTGGCCGTCGGTCAGCCAGCCCGTGTAATGCACGCTGACCGTCTTCCCGGCGACGGCATCCGCGCCTTCACCCACGACCAGGTCTTCATACTTGAGGCCCGAATCTGTCGTCACGATCGCCATCTCACTCTCCTTGTAATCGCCGGCTTCATCGCCGGCTGAAATCGAAACCGGTATTGTAGGGCTTTCGGACGCATCGTTACATCGGGCGAAGCGTGCACGACGTTTGCTGCACCGTCAGGCCGTTTATCTTGTAAACATTTACGTGAGGATGACTTGCCCCGAAACGAAAGGCCGTCGGGTACTCTCCTATAATGGCCGGTCATCTCGAAAACCGGGCAAGGTCCACGCATTTATCAACGCTCAAGGATTTCCAATCGTGACAACGTCATTTTCCGGCACGGTCGAAACGGGGCGCGCTCCCCGTCCTGAAGCGCCGGTCGCGGGCACGGATGGCGTGCTCGTCCTGAATGCCGCGCAACGCTGCCTTTCCGCCGATACCGTCCTCACCCATTTGTTCGATCTCGACGCTCACGCGGTCGATGGCCGCGCACTCGCCGATACCCCTCTGCCCAAGCCGCTCATCGCGGTTTTGGCCGAAGCCGCCGACGCCGCGCTTGCAGCCGGCAGCGTCCGGCGCGCGCGGGTATCGATCGGCGAGGGCGGCGCGCGGGCCTTCGACATCCTCGCGCTGCCCAGTTCGGATACGGTGACGCTGATCGTGTCGCCGTGCCGCCCGGATACGGCCGCGCAAAGCTCGCTAAAGCAGACGGACGAGCGCACCGCGCACTTGCGCGCCGAGGCGGCGTTGTTCATGCGCGATCACGTGCTGGGCGTCGTGTCGCACGATCTGCGCGGACCGCTGAATGCAATCCACAGTTGGGGTTACGTGCTGGAACGCAAGGTCGATTCCGCCGATGCCTCCGCTCAGCGCGCCCTGGGCGGCATTCGCTCCGGCGTGGAGCAGCAGGTGAAGCTGATCGAGCAATCCATCGATACAACCCGCGCCGAGACCAAGACGCTCGTGCTCAACCGCGGGCCGCTCGCCTTGCGTCCGCTCGTGGAGCACGCGGCGGGCGAAGCGCGCGCAAGCCTCGCAACGGCGCGCAAAGTGACGCTGCAAGTGGAATCGACGCTGGCGGAAGAGCAGATCATCGGCGATAACGAACGGCTGACCCAGGCACTCTGGCTGATGCTCGCGTTCGCTACCGAAGCCAGTTCGGCCGGTTCAACCGTAATTACCGAAGTGCGCGTGGAGGACGGCGCGTTTGTCGCGACGGTCGGTTTCACGGCGTCGGCAGAAGCGCTCGGCGATCCCGATCTCCCTCACGCGCTCGAAGCATTCGCGCGCAAGCAGGCGATCGCGCCGCGCGAAGCGGCGCGCATCGCTTGGGGCCTGGCGCTCTGCAAGCGCGTGGCGGAAGGACACGGTGGTACGTTCGAACACGAAGACATAACCGATGGCGCCAACGTAACGCTCAAACTTCGCGTGCCGTTGAGCGGCACCTGATTTAACTTTCGATCAGCTTGCGCCTCTATACTGGCGTTTTCTCTTGCGGAGCAAGTTGCTTTGAATCAGGTTGTCGCGCTAATTGGTGCCTTGCTACTCGTCGCGCTGAACGGGTTTTTCGTCGCGGCCGAGTTCGGGCTGGTCAAGTTGCGCGCCACGCGCGTCCAGGCAATCGCGCGGTCGAACGGGTTGCCCGGACGCCTGCTTGCCAAGGTTCATGGCAAGCTCGACGCGTATTTGTCGGCGTGTCAGCTTGGTATCACGCTGGCGTCGCTCGGACTCGGCTGGCTCGGCGAGCCGGCGTTCGCCGAATTGCTGCATCCGCTGTTTGCGCTGGTGGGCATTGAATCGGCAAAGCTGATCGATGCAATCTCCCTGTTCTTCGCTTTCTCCTGCATTTCATTTTTGCATATCGTGGTCGGTGAACTCGCGCCGAAATCCTGGGCAATCCGTCGCGCGGAACAGGTCGGGCTTTGGGTCGCCATGCCGCTCTACGGCTTCTACTGGGCGATGTACCCGTTCATCTGGGTGCTCAATTCGAGCGCGAATTTCGTGCTGCGTCTCTTTGGATTGAGCGCGGAACACGGCGGCGACGCGCACTATTCCACTGACGAACTCAAGCTGATCCTGCGCGGCCGCCGTTTGACCGGCGCATCGACTACGCCGGATACCTTCGGTTTTTCCACGTCGAACGCCGACTCCAGCTATAACGCCGACGAATGGAACACCATCGCGCATTCGCTCGATTTCAGCCGCATGACGGTCTCCGACCTGATGCGTCCGAGCCATGAGATGGTTGGCTTGCGCAACGACGTGCCCATGCGCGACAACATGCAGGTGATCGCGCGGCATCGCTTCAGCCGTTATCCGCTTTTCGCCGATGCCAGCAACGAACGCGTGCTGGGCATGATCCACTTGAAAGACCTGCTGCTCGCACGCGATGGCGCCGGGCGCGGCCTGCTTCACGGCCTGACGCGCCAGGACACGAAGCAGGACACCCTCGCGCGGCACGTGCGCCCGGTTCAGTACGTGGCGGGCAATCTGTCCGCGCTCGAACTGTTCCGGCGTTTTCGCAAGGGCGCGCCGCACTTTGCGCTGGTCGGTCGCAAAGGTGAAAAGCCGATGGGTTTTCTGACGCTCGACAATCTGCTGGGCGCGCTCGTCGGCCAGATCCACGACGAGTTTCGTCAGGGCGACGCCGACTGGTCACGCATGGACGACGGCACGCTGATGGGCAAGGGCAGCTTGCCGGTGGTATCGCTTGAACGCGCGCTTGGGATCGATATCGATGAAGGGCAGGCCGAATCGGTCGGCGGACTCGTGATCAACGCGCTGGGCGATCTGCCGAGCGAAGGCCAGCGCGTGGGTTTCGATCGCTTCGATATTGTCGTGAAGAAGATGAACGGGCCGCGCATCGTGCTCGTGCGTGTGTATCCGCATGAAGAGGTTGCGGAAGAAGCGGACTGATCGTCCGCTTCTTCCCCTTCCTGAAGCGTGGCTTTATCAGACGCGCGGCACGCCTTCTTCCATTAGCAGTGCAACCGGCATCGATGCCAACGCGTCGCGCATGAACAGGTGCTGACCGTCGGACTTGGGCGCGTTCGGGCTCAGCCAGTCGAACAACGCGCGCGATGCCAGCGCTTCCGGCAACACGACCGCCGTGTCGCCCCAATCGGCGGCATCGACCAAAGGCAGGCCGGTGTTGTTTTCCGCGAGCAACGACTCAGCCAGGCGCGTTGCGATAACGATCACGTACGCGCTTCCCAGGTGCCGCGCGAAGGCAATCACGTTGTCGGCGTGAGCGCCTTCCACTTTCAGCGGCACATACGATCCGCGCTCGAACAGCGACTGCGCATGCGCGCGCAACGCAAGCGCTCGGCGCACGATGCCGAGCTTCACGCGACCGTCCTTCCAGTTCTGCAATTGTTCCGATGGCGCACCTTGCGCCTCGCCTTCGGCAAGCCACGCACGGCGCTGATCGAAGTCGACCGGCCGGCGATTGTCGGGATCGACGAGACTGAAGTCCCATAGTTCGGTGCCCTGATAAAGATCCGGCACGCCCGGCGATGTCAGCCGCAACAATGTCTGCTGGAAACTGTTGATGGCGCCGGTCTTCGCAATGCGCGCAACGAACGCGGGCAACTCGCCGAGGAAACCATCGCGGCGCTGAGGCGCGAGGATATCGAAGAGGAAATCGCGGCAGGCGTTTTCGTACGCTTCGTCCGGCGCGAACCAACTCGTGCGTAACTTGGCTTCGCGCATTGCCTTCAATTGCCACGCGCTCACACGCTCGGCGAGCTCCTTGACGCCGGCTTCGTCGTCGAGGGAAAGCGTCGGCGGCCAGCAGCCGACCAACGTCTGATACAGCATTGCTTCGGCGCCGGCGCCGGGCGCCCACGCGGTTTCATCGGCGTTCAGGATGCGGCGATGCGGCGTGTTCAGCGTCGACCAGCTTTTCAGCGTGGCCGCCCATTCATCGGGGATCTCGCTCAGCGCCGCGATTCGCGCGCGCACGTCTTCGCCGCGCTTGTGATCGTGCGTCGCGGTCGTGAGCATGGCGTTCGGAAAGCGTTCGGCACGTTCCTCGTTGCCTGCGTGAAACTTCTCGACCGATAACGAAAACTCGCCCGGATCCGCTCCGACTTCGTTACGTGAAATGAGCCGGCCGTATCGATAACACGAGGTGTCTTCAACAGCCTTGGCCGCTACCGGCGACGTCAGCTGCGAGAACAAGGTTTGCGCATTGCGCCTGTGCGAGCCGATTGAATTCGAGCCGTTGACGCTTGCCGGCGGGTTGTTGAACGCGCTGACCGGGCGCTCGCGTCCGTGGCGATCGAGCGGCCGTTCGCGCGGCTTTTCTTCAACGGCTTCTTCGCCGCCAGGACCGCCGAGCCATTGCGCGACTTGATCCAGAATGCCGTGATCCGCAGGTGCGAGCGCGGCTTTCGCGCCTTCGTATGCCATTGAGAAGAAGCGTTCGTCTTCGGCGCTGCGCTGACCGCTAACGGGATAAATCCGATACACGGGGAAATGCACGACAAGTTCAGTCGTGACCCGTTTCAACGATGAAAACGTGAAGTCGCGCGTGGCGGGCAAGTCGCGTGCGATCCGGTGCAGCGCGCGCGAAACGCGGTCGAGTTCGGCGGAAAGATTCTCGGCGAGGATCTTGCGGCGCGCGGCTTCGGCTTCGACTGCGAACTCGGCGGGACGGCCGGACAACTCGGCCCAGCTCAGGGCCAAAGGTTCGGCGCCGCGCGGATCGTGCAGCAACGCGCCGACGTCGTTCATGAAATCGTAGCCGGTGGTGCCATCGATTTGCCAGTCATCGCGCACCGGCTCGCCGCGAGCCAGGATTTTTTCGACGACAAAATACGTGCGCGGCTGGCGCAGATGTTCGGGCCGCTGTTGCGCAAGATCCTCAAGGCGGCTGCGCAGGCGCTGGCAATATTCGCGCGGCTCGGCAAGGCCATCGACGTGATCGATACGCACGCCGTCTATCAGCCCTTCAGTGAACAGCCGGAAAATCAGCGCGTGCGATGCCTCGAACACTTCCGGGCGCTCAACGCGCATGCCGCCGAGCGTGGAGACGTCGAAGAAACGCCGCCAGTTCACTTCGTCCGCGGCCGTGCGCCACCATGCAAGGCGATAATGCTGGCGTTCGAGCAAGCGGTGCAAACGGTCGCGGCCTATTGCGTTTTCGCCGGAATGGGCGCGCACGGCGGCATCGATCGCTTTCTTGCCTTCATCCGTTGCCGCGAATTCCTTGAGCGCCGCGCGTGCTTCGTCGGCGCGTGGCTGATCGGCAGGTTGCGTCGAGAGGCCGGTGAAGCGCTGCGCCATGTCCGGCGCGCTGTCCTGCAGGATCGACGCGTAGTCGAGCGGGCTGACCGGGAACGTGTTGCTGTAGTACGTGACCTTGAAACGGCCGTCGGCGGCGTCGAAGGTCAGCTTGATCTTGTTGCCTTTCAGTTCCTCGCCGTAGGCGGCGCCCAGGAACGGCGCGAGGACTTTGCCGCGCAAGGCGGGATCGGGCGAGTGCCAGTCCACGTCGAAATAACGCGAATGCGCTGCGTGCCGGCCCCATTCGAGGATATCCATCCACCAAAGGTTTTCGGAACCGCCCACGCCCATGTGATTCGGCACGATGTCGACGATCACGCCCATCTCGTGTTCGCGTAACTTTTCGACCAGGCGTTTCAAGCCTTCTTCGCCGCCGAGTTCAGGGTTCACGCGTGTGTAGTCGACGGTGTCGTAGCCGTGCGTGGAACCGCTCGTGGCGGTCGTGATCGGCGATAAATATGCGTGGCTGATTCCAAGCGACGCCATGTAGTCGACCTGGCGCGCGGCGTCGTCGAACGTGAAATCCTTGTGAAGCTGCAGGCGAAGCGTGGAGCGCGGGACGGTCATGGTGTTCAGTCAGTGGGTGATGCGTTATGCGCGGTGTCATGCGCGGCCGCCTTCGTATGGGCGGATTTCTGTCGGGCCTGATCGATGGCAAGCAGCCGGTCAACGAATGAATCGTCATCGAACAGTTCTGGTACGGGAACGGCCAGCCGCCGGCGCCAGTTCGGATGCTCGTCGATAGAACCGGGCAGGTTCGGCATCTCGGCGAGCCCGAGCAAGTCTTCCAGCGGGTAAGTGACGAGCGGCGCGGGCGTGGATGCCACGAACGCAAGCGCTTCGTCGACCGGCGCCGTTTGCGGCGAGATATCGGCGGCAATGCTGACATCCGGCGCGGCAACGCCGGCATCCTGAAAAGCAGTCCACAGCAATTCGCGATCCTCACCGCGTTCCGCCTGCGCCAGTTCGACGGGGTCCTTACCATCGGCGCGAACCGCGGTCTGGCCGATCTTCGAGCGCCACACAATATCTTCGCCGGTCCACCAGCCGGTTACGGTCGGCAGATCGTGCGTGGTCGTGGTCGCGGAAACATCGTGGTCCCAATCCGCGGGCGCCTTGAAACCGGGACCTTCCTCGGCGCGTTCGAACCACAGGACGCGAATGCCGAGCAGTCCATGTTCTTGCAGCCGCTCGCGAAAACCCGGCGGGACGGTGCCGAGGTCTTCGCCAATCACAATCGCTTTATGCCGCCACGATTCAAGCGCGATCAGGCGCAACAAATCTTCAAGCGGATAGCGGAGGTACGCGCCGTTCTTCGCGCTTTCGCCATCGGGCACGAGCCACAAACGGCGCAAGCCGAGAATGTGATCGATACGAATACCGCCCGCGAGCGTGAATGCGGCCCGCAGCATGTCGATAAACGCCGTGAAGCCCTGCGTGCGCATGGCGCGTGGCGAGAACGTGGTGAGTCCCCACGATTGCCCTTTCTGGTTGAACAGATCGGGCGGCGCGCCGACGGACACGCCTTGCAGCATTTCATCGCGATACGACCAGGCGTGACTTCCCGCGCTGTCGCAGCCCACGGCGAGATCCGCGATCAGCCCGATCGCCATGCCGGAATCGCGCGCCACGTGTTGCGCATGCGACAAACCTTTCGCCGCGAGCCATTGCGCGAACAGGAAAAATTCGACTTCTTCTTTATGCGCATCGGCGAATTCGGCGACGGCGTGGCTGCGTGGATCGTCCAGATCGTTCGACCAGTTGCGCCAATGGCCTTCGCCGGATTCCTTCAACTGCGCCGCCTGCAGCGCTTCGAAACGCGCGTGGTCTTCCAGCGCGCGTCCGCCATGTTTGACGAACTTCGCAAAGTCCTGGTGCAGCGAGTTGTCGGTTTGCGACTTCAGCTGGGCGAAAAGCGCGCGCAGCACCGCCAGCTTCGCCGTCACCACGCGCGGCCAGTCGATGAGTTGCAGCGCTTCGAGCTTGGCGAATTCATCGGCGACATTGGCTGTCTCGATCGCGTTCTGCGCAGCTTCCGCGCCCATCACCGCCGCCGGATCGATATGCGCGATATTCAGGAACAAGCGCGACGACGGCGAATACGGGCTGAACTTGTTCGGCTCGGCGCTGAACATGGCGTGCATCGGGCTGATCGCAACGGCGTGGCTGCCACGCTTCGCGCTCTCGGCGGCGAGCGTGGCAAGCGCGGTGTAATCGCCGACACCGCCGTCGCCCGCGCGCCGCAAACCGTAAACCTGGGCGGCGACGCCCCACATCGGCGGGGCTTTTTTCGCGTCGGATTCGATCGCGCGCCAGGCGTCGTCGACGGTAAAGCAGCGCGCCGGTGCCACGGCGAGCGTCGTGCGCTGCTCGTTGATCACGAGCGTGTGATATCCCGGCTCGGAGATCGGCGAGAGCAACGCGGTTTCGCCGCGTGGCGACGTGAATCGTCCGTCGATCACAGCGCCGCTTTCAAGCTCTATCCGATACCGCGCGCCGGTTTTCACAGCCGCCACCGGCAGCGCAATGGCGCGGTCGATTTCAGCGGTCATCAGCGGCGGCAGCTTGCGGCCGGCCAGCTCGGCGTCGAGCGTGGCAGTGCTTTGCTTCAACTGCGCGGCGTTGCCGCAAGGCAGACCAAGTCGTTCCAGCAGCACAGTCAGCGTTTCTTCCGGCACGCGTTGCGTTTGCTTGTGCGCGTCCTGCCACTCGACTTCGAAACCGGCCTTGATGGCAAGCGCCTCGATGGGCGTGGGCGGCGTGGGTGCTTGGCCGGACGTGGCCGGCGGTGTGGTGATCGTGCTCACGAGGTTTTCCCCGAAGCTTTGACGCGGCGGGCGTCATGATTGAACGCGGCATCGGCGAAATCGCCCGTCAGCCACGCGATAAAAGTCTCGGCGCCAAGCTCGCCCTTATCCGCGGAATCGCGTGCGCGCGCCGGCGTTTCGAAGACGACCTTGCCTGGCGGATGACCCGCGAGTTGAACCGGTTCGCGGCCGAGATTCAGCGCGATGGAATACGTGCTGCCATCGCCAAGCCGCCAGTTCGCGACGACCGCCTTTTCACCGATCACCTTCGCGCCCAGCGCCTTCGAATTCTTCAGGCGCGACATCAGGAGCTTCGTGCGCACAGCCAGCGCCGAGCGATAGAAATGCAGCCAGTCGTTGTGATCGGCGGCAAGTTTTGATGCGTCCGGCGACGACATCTTGAACGTGTCGATATGGTTCGGATCCGGAATTTGCGCGCGGCGCTTTTCGTCGGTGAAAACGGTGAATTTCGCGAATTCCTTGCGGCGTCCTTCGCGCACGGCATCGGCGAGTTCGTCGTGATAATCCGTGAAGAACAGGAACGGTTGCGTGGAACCGTGCTGCTCTTCCATGAACAACATGGGGATTTGCGGCGACAACAGCATCAAGCCTGTTGCGGCGTACAGCGCGTCTTCCGTGGTCAGCGTGCGCAGCCGGTCGCCCATCGCCCGGTTGCCAACCTGGTCGTGGTTCTGCAAGAACATCACGAATGCGGTCGGCGGCAAATGACCGCTCGGTTCGCCGCGCGGTTCTCCATCGTGAATGGGCGATGGCTCGCCTTGATACACAAAACCTTCGCTCAGGACGCGGGCGAGTTTGTGTATCGGATCCTGGCTGTAGGCGCCGTAATAGCTTTCGTCTTCGCCGGTCAGCAACACGTGCAAGGTGTTGTGCGAGTCGTCGCTCCATTGCGCGTTGAAATGCGATTCCAGCAAATTCGACGTGTTGTTCTCGTTCTCGAGCACAAGATGCACATGGCGCCCGTGTTCCACCGACGAACGCACGCGGTCCGCCAATTCGCGCAGCCATTCGTCGTCGTTGATGGCGTGCACGGCGTCCAGACGCAAGCCGTCGAATCGATATTCGTTGAGCCAGTAGATGGCGTTATCGAAGAAAAAATCGCGCACTTGCGGGCGTTCGAAATCGATCGCCGGGCCCCACGGCGTATTCACGCCTTCGCGGAAAAAAGTCTTTGCGTACGCGCTCAGGTAATTGCCGTCCGGGCCGAAGTGGTTGTAGACCACGTCGAGGAAAACCATCAGGCCGAGACCATGCGCGGTATCGATAAGCGTCTTCAGTTCTTCCGGCGTGCCATATGCCGAATCCGGCGCGTAAGGCAGCACGCCGTCGTAACCCCAGTTGCGCGTGCCGCTGAAGTCATTGAGCGGCATCAGCTCGATCGCCGTCACGCCGAGATGCGCCAGTTCTTCGAGGCGCTTCGTCACGCCGGCATAACCGCCGAGCGTGCCGACGTGCAATTCATAGAGCACGGTTTCTTCCCACGGCCGGCCATGCCAGCTCGTGTTTTCCCACCGGAACGCGCGTGGATCGATGACCTCGCTCGGGCCATTGACGTCTTCGGGCTGAAAACGCGATGCGGGATCCGGCACGGCCAGATCGTCGTTCAGTCTGTAGCGATAGCGCGTACCCGCGCCACCTTCGGCCACGGCTTCGTACCAGCCGTCGCCTGTCGCGTTCATATCGATGAGCCTGGGTTGCTGGTCGCCTTCAAGCAGTTCGAGCTGAACCGCTTTGAGCGATGGCGCCCAGAACCGATACCGCGTGTGGCCGGCGTCGGTGAGGTGGGCGCCGAACGGCAGGCAATGAGCGTGTTGGCGCTTGTGCGGGTCAATGGGAGTTTCAGACATGGTCTCTTTGCCTTCAAGTGCGCTTTCAGATACTTGGCTAGGGTGCGTAGGCTTTGATCATTCGCCACGTTCGCCGCATTTATCGCTACGTCAATCAAGTTTCGGATTCGTCGGGCGCCAATGGTGTTGCCGGATTCCCAGCCGTTTTCCAGGGTTCCGGCGTGCGTCTGGGTCCAATCGTGCCGGGGTCCGGCGGCAACGCGGTCAGCAACCGCGGTCCCTCGTGCGCACCGGCCATCCAAACGGCTTGCCAGTCGGCGTCGCCGGTTGGCTGCGCGAGCAGGACGGCCACGCTATGGGCCTGCACCTCCAGTTCCGCGCCAATCAACGGGGACTGCAATGCGTCGGGCGCAGCGCTATCCATGAGCACATTCCATTCCAAGTGCGGTGCGGGCGGCACAAAAGTCAGCGCTGCCGAGGACGCGTTCATCATGATGAGCATGACGTCGATCGTCCCGTCGAGACCCGGTCCCGCGCGACGCAGCGTGAGCGCGCGCCCTTCCGGGTCTTGCCACGCGTCGGTGGTGAGCGCGGCGCCGCGTTCGTCGAACCAGCCGACATCGTAGAGACCGGGGAGGACCTCTTTATCGCCGTGCAGGAAACGCATTTCGCGTAACAGCGGGTAGTTTTTTCGCAGCGCAATCACGCGCGCGATGAAGTCCGTCATCGTGCGGCCGGCGGGGGTATCGGCGAGACGCCAGTCCATCCACGAAATCTCGTTGTCCTGGCAATACGCGTTGTTGTTGCCCATTTGCGAACGGCCGAATTCGTCGCCGCCGAGCAGCATTGGCGTGCCGAGCGAAAGCAGGTTGGTCGCGACCAGCGCGCGCGCCACGCGAGCGCGTGTTTCGAGGATTTCGGCGTCGTCGGTTGGGCCTTCCACGCCCCAGTTTGTGCTGCAGTTCTCGTTGTGGCCGTCGTTGTTGCCTTCCTTGTTGATCTCGTTGTGCTTCTGGTCGTAGGCGGTGACGTCGGCGAGCGTGAAGCCGTCGTGCGACGCCACGAAATTCACCGATGCCCACGGTTTCCTGCGCCGCCGGGAAAACAGCTCCGCCGATCCCGTCAGCCGTGCCGCGAGGTCGGGACGCACGCCTGCGTCGCCGCGCCAGAAACGGCGCACGCCATCGCGAAATTTATCGTTCCATTCCGCGAAGCCCGGCGGATGATTGCCGACCTGATAGCCATCGGGCCCGATATCCCACGGTTCCGAAATCATCTTTCGCGTATTCAGGATGGGATCCTGACGAATGGCATCGAAGAAACCCGAGCCCGGATCGAAGCCGTGGCCTTCGCGGCCGAGCGTCACGCCCAGATCGAAACGAAAGCCGTCGATGTTGAACGCGGTTGCCCAGTAGCGCAGCGAGTCCATCACCATTTGCAGCACGCGCGGATGCGAGAGGTTGACCGTGTTGCCGCAACCGGTGTCGTTGATGTAATGGCGTTCGTCGCCGGGAATCAGGCGGTAGTAGCTGGCGTTGTCGAGGCCGCGCCATGACATGGTCGGGCCGAGTTCGTTGCCTTCGCACGTGTGGTTGTAGACCACGTCGAGGAACACCTCGATGCCCGCCGCGTGCAGCCGGCGCACGGCGATGCGCATCTCGTTCAAGCGGTTCGTTGACAGGTAGGACGGTTCGGGCGCGAAGAAACAGGCGGTGTTGTAGCCCCAGTAGTTCTTCAGGCCGCGTTCGACCAGAAAGCGGTCGTTGAGGAACGCGTGCACCGGAAGAAATTCGACAGCCGTGATCCCGAGCTTCTGCAAATGTTCGATGAACCACGGTGACGACAACGCTGCGAACGAGCCGCGTTCGTGCTGGCGGATATCGTGGCGCAGCATGGAGGTGCCGCGTACGTGTGTTTCGTAGATGACCGTTTCGCCCCAGGGGACGTCGGGGCGTGTGTCGCGGGACCAGTCGAAAGCGTCGTCGGTGACGACGCATTTCGGCATGGCGGGCGCGGAGTCGCGCCGGTCCATGGAGAGGTCGAGGCGATTCGAGTGCACGCGATAGCCGAAGAGTGCGTCGGACCATCGCCATTGGCCGACGAGTTTTTTGGCGTACGGGTCGAGGAGGAGCTTGTGCGGGTTGAACCTGTGGCCGTGTTGGGGCTGGTAGGCGCCGTGGGCGCGGAAGCCGTAGACCGTGCCGGGGTGCGCGCCCGGAAGGTAACCGTGCCAGATTTCATCGGTGCATTCGGGGAGTTCGAAGCGGGTGAGTTCTTTGCGGCCGGTTGTATCGAAGAGGCAGACTTCGATTTTTTGCGCGTTGGCGGAGAAGACGGCGAAGTTGACACCCAAACCGTCCCAGTTTGCTCCGAGCGGGTAGGGCGCGCCCGGGAGTAACTTGTCGGGGAATGAATTCGGCATAGAATTTTCGTTCGCACTCGATGGGGTTTTGGGGTTGGGGTTTGGGTGGGTTTTTACTGTTTGGGTCTTTGCGGGTTTTGTCTTTGCTGTTCGCTTTGGCCGTGGCGGGCCTGTTTCACAGTAGCGGTCGGGGTTCGTGCCGGGTTGCTGCTTTTCAGGTCCTCGCGGGTTCTGTTTTAGCTGTTCTCTTTATCACTGTTAGCCACTGTCCGTGGCGGGACTTCATTTCTTTGTCCAACGGCGACAAAGAAACGAAGCAAAGAAAACGCCTCTCCACCGCTAATTCTTAAGTGTCCACAGCGTGCAGCGACAACTGCGTGGCACGCAAGAAGCACCCTCAGCGCATAACCGCGTCCTCTTGAAACCCTCTCCCTCCGGCAACAGATACCCACACGCTTCGCCACCAACGTCGGAATCCGTTAATACGGAAACCCGGCATACACATATTTTCGGCTTGAGCTCGTAACCATTTCCCGCATCTCGAAATTCGTCCAAGACCTCACCGTGCGTACGCTCCGCGCAGGGTTATCGTCTGGTTGCCGCCAACACGGCTAAGTCTTCGTTGCCCTGAACTGGTGGGCGCTGGGTTTCCGAGTTAGTGGATTCCCACACTGGTGGCGAAGCGTGTGGGTATCCGTGAACGGAGGGGGAGGGTTTCAAGTGGTCGGGGTTATGCGCTGGGGGTGCTTCTTGCGTGCCACGCAGTTTTCACTGCACGCTGTGGACACTTAAGAATTAGCGGTTGGAAGGCGTTTTCTTTGCTTCGTTTCTTTGTCGCCGTTGGACAAAGAAATGAAGTCCCGCCACGGACATGTGGACACTTAAGAATTAGCGGTTGGAAGGCGTTTTCTTTGCTTCGTTTCTTTGTCGCCGTTGGACAAAGAAATGAAGTCCCGCCACGGACAGTGGCTAACAGTGCAAGAGAGAATAGAAAACACAAAACCCGCGAAAGCTTAAACAGCAGCAACCCAGCACTAACCCCGACCAACCCCCCGTTCAGTCCAGCCTCAACACAATCGTAGCCAACGGTGGCAACACTAGCGCAACAGAAAACTCTCGCCCATGACTAGAAATCTCCTCGGCATGAATAACGCCGCCATTCCCCACATTCGATCCCCCATAAACCGAAGCATCGGAATTAAGAATCTCCGTCCATCGCCCGCCGCACGGCAACCCAACCCTATACCCCTGCCGGGGCACCGGCGTCATATTCGATATCACCACACACTCACGCCCTTCACCATCCGTCCGCCGGAAAGCAAACACGCTATTCCCGGAATCATCCCCCACGAGCCAGTCAAAACCACGCGGATCGCTATCGAGCTTATGAAGCGCCGGCTCCGCCCCGTACACCTTGTTCAAATCGCGAACGAGCTTCTGCAATCCGCCGTGGTACGGATCATCAAGCAAATGCCAATGCGGCGATGCATCGTGATTGAACTCGGCGAACTGACCAAATTCACCACCCATGAACAACAATTTCTTGCCCGGGTGCGTCCACATAAAACCTAGATATGCCCGCAGATTGGCAAATTTCTGCCAGTGATCGCCCGGCATCTTGCCGATCAACGATCCCTTCCCATGCACGACTTCATCGTGGGAAAGCGGCAATACAAAGCGCTCGGAATACGCGTAGACCATCCCGAAAGTGAACATGTTGTGGTGGTACTGCCTGTACACAGGATCTTCTTCCATGTAATGCAGCGTGTCGTGCATCCAGCCCATGTTCCACTTGAAATCAAAACCCAATCCGCCATCTTCGACGCGCGCCGTCACGCCCGGCCACGCCGTCGATTCTTCTGCAATCGTGATCGCGCCCGGGATCTGGCGGACCTCGTGATTCAGGCGTTTTAAAAACGCAATCGATTCGAGATTTTCACGGCCGCCGTAAATGTTCGGCACCCATTCGTCGGCTTTCCGCGAATAGTCGCGATACAACATCGATGCCACCGCGTCCACGCGCAGCCCATCGACGTGATAACGCTTCAGCCACGCCAGCCCGGACGCCACCAGGAACGCACTCACCTCGTTGCGCCCGAGGTTGTAGATCATCGTGTTCCAGTCCTGGTGATAACCCTCGCGCGGATCGGCATGCTCGTAAAGCGGCGTGCCGTCGAACTGATAAAGACCATGCGCGTCGTTCGGGAAATGCGCCGGAACCCAGTCGAGAATGATCCCGAGCTCAGCCTCATGCGCGCGGTTCACGAACTCCGCGAATTGCTCAGGCGTCCCGAATCGTGCCGATGGCGCAAATTGCCCCAACGGCTGATATCCCCACGATCCACCAAACGGATGCTCGGCAACGGGCATGAATTCAAGGTGCGTGAAACCCATGCTCTTTGCATAGGGGATCAAACGCTCGGCAAGTTCATGCCAGTTCAAACCGCGGTTGCCATCTTCAGGCACGCGCAGCCACGATTCCGCGTGGACTTCGTAAATCGAGATCGGCGCGTCGACGGTCTGCTTTGGGCCGCGCTTGGTGTTCATCCATTCGCTGTCGGTCCAGCTGTATCCGTCGATGGCATCCGCATCTGCAACCACCGATGCCGTCGCCGGCGGCCGTTCGCTTTGCATCGCGCACGGGTCGGCTTTCAACGGCAGCGCATGGCCTTCGCGCGTGATGATTTCGTATTTGTAGCGCGTGCCCGCGCCGAGGCCCGGGACGAACAATTCCCAGACGCCCGCGTTGTGGCGAAGGCGCATGGGGTGACGCCGGCCGTCCCACGAATTGAAGTCGCCGACCACGGAAACGCGACGCGCATTTGGTGCCCAGACGGCAAAACGCACACCCGATACACCGCCATGCACGACCGGCCGCGAACCCAGGCATTCGAGCACCGCATACGGATCGCCCCATGAAATGCGGTTGAGCGCGTCTTCGTCGAGAACCGGGCCGAACGAATAGGTATCGGCGACTTCTTGCGGCGTGCCGTGCCAGTCGATATTTAACCGGTAAGGCTGCATCTCGTCGATAAACCCAACAAAAAGCCCCGCGGGATGAATCTGCGTGAGCGTGCCGAGCGGCGCGCTGCCGTCGCGCGCGAGGACCTGCACGCTGGTCGCGCCGGGCAGCAGCACGCGCACTACCGGGCCGGTATCGGTCTGATGCAAGCCGAGCTTGGAAAACGGATCGGGATGCCGCGCCTCGACGAGCGCGTCGATATCGAGCGGATGCAGGCCTTCGGTCAGGCTGCGGTCGTCGGTGCGCTTATTCATGTTCGTTTCCATCGGATGTGTCCTTTTGTGCGGCGTCCGCGGGACGCGAGCCGGGCGCGAGCGGTGCGCCGGTATCGCCAAGCAAGCGGCTCGCGAGCGACGCGAGGCCACGCAGCGGCAAGCCGATCCAGGTCGGACGGTTGGCCGCTTCATAGCGGATTTCGTAGGCGGCTTTTTCGATCAGGAAAAGATCGAGCAAGGCAGCCAGGGTGGATTCATCGCCGGCAACGGGTTGCGGGGAGGTCGCGACCGCCGCGTTGTATTCGGCAAGGAAACCTTCTTCGCCGTGCGCGCGCAGGCGCTCGAACAGTGCACGTTTGCGATCGGCGGTAGCGGCCGGTGCGTTCTCGGTCGTCGGCTGCGCTGCGGCGCTGGCATACGAAAGCGAACGCAATAAGCCGGCCACGTCGCGCAACGGGCTCGACTTCTTGCGGCGCTCTTCCAGCGGCCGCGCCGGTTCGCCCTCGAAGTCGATCAGGAATGCATCGCCCTGAGCCATCAGGACCTGACCCAGATGGAAGTCGCCGTGAATGCGGATGCGCAGCGCCTGGGCGCTTTCCGGCACGAGTTTCTGCACGGCCGCGAGCAGCAGATCGCGGCGATCGAGCAGGCTTTGCGCGAGTTCGCGGTCGTGCTCGCTGAAGTCGCGGATCTTGGCGCTGAGAATGTCGAGCGCGGTGACGAGCAGCGTGTGCGTGCCGTCGTTCCATGCACGCACATCTTCCTTCGATGCCGTCTCGGGCGAGAACGCCGGATCGTCGGAAGGCGAGGCGAGCGCGACGTGCAGTTCGCCGAGACGCCGCCCAATGATCCCCGCGATCTTCCGGTATCCCTCGATGCCCTGCATTTCCTTCTCGCGGTCCATCGAATGATCTTCGGTGTCCACGGCGAGCGCCAGTTCATCGACGGTGCGGCGCAAATAGTCGAGCGCGTAGTTCCAGGCATCGCCCTGGTTGTCGATGAATCCCTGCAAGATGCACAACGTATGCGGCACGCCTTCCGGATCGACGCGCACGACTTCGCCGAACAGCGGCCCCGTGTTCGCGTAACCGAGCTTGGTCAGGTAGCGGCTCATTTCCGCTTCCGGATGAATGCCGCCAACGAGACGCCGCACGAGCTTGAGCACGACCTGATCGCCGATCACGAGCGAACTGTTGCTTTGTTCTGCCGCCAGCCAGCGGATCTCGGGCAGCGGTTCGCCCGGCTTGAAATTGAAATTCAGCGCATCCAGACGCTCGGTCGGGACGAAGCGGATCTCGCTTTTCTGCACGGTCGGAACCACCGCGCGCTGCTTGAGTTTCCTCAACACGCCATACGTGAACGCCGGTACGGCGAACGCGTCGGTGATGTGACCAATATTGCGGCTTTGGCGCACGCGGGCCAGCGCCAGTTGCATGTAAAGCGGCGACGTGGTTTCCGTGCCCCATGCAATGGTCAGGGGCAGCACGTAGCGTTCGGTGTGATCGCCGACATCGGCTTCCACTTCGGTGAACGCGAAGCCTGCTTCGGGAATGGTCGTCAACGCGGCGAGCCGCACGCTCTTCAACGTCTGATCCTTCGATGCAAACCAGCGTCGCTTGCTCAAATAAGACGGCAGCACTTCGGACTCGAGCAGGCGCACGTTCTCCGGCGTCGGGCCGGTCTGGCCGGCGCGGATCACCATGGTCACGAATTCCGGCAATTGTTCTGACGGCGCCTGGCTCCACGCCGGCCGCTGATTGCCCGGGCAAAGCTGGAACCACAAGAAACCGTACGGCGGGAACGTCAGCAAATACGTCAACTGGCCGATAGGCGGGAAAGCGGAATCCGCGGTCATTTCCAGCGGCACGGAACCGGCGTACTCGGATAAATCCAGCTCAACGGCTTGCGGCGCGCGCGAAAGATTCGCGACGCACAGGATTGGCGGTTCGCCTTCGATCTCGCGGATATACGCCAGGATCTTGCGGTTGTTCGGGCGCAGGAAGCGGATCGTGCCGCGGCCGAACGCATGTTTCGCGCGACGCACGGCGAGCATCTTGCGCGTCCAGTTGAGCAACGAGTGCGGATCGCGGCTTTGCGATTCCACGTTGATCGCGTCGTAGCCGTAAAGCGATCCCATCACCGGCGGCAAGACGAGTTGCTCGGGATCGGCGCGCGAAAATCCGCCGTTCCTGTCCGATGACCATTGCATCGGCGTACGCACGCCGTCGCGATCGCCCAGGTGGATGTTGTCGCCCATGCCGAGTTCATCGCCGTAATAGATCACGGGCGTGCCGGGCATGGAAAGCAGCAGCGAATTGATCAGCTCGATACGACGCCGATCGCGTTCCATCAGCGGCGCGAGACGGCGCCGAATGCCGAGGTTCAGGCGCGCGCGGCGATCGCTTGCATACGTGTTCCACAAATAATCGCGCTCGGAATCCGTCACCATTTCGAGCGTGAGTTCATCGTGATTACGCAGGAAAATCGCCCACTGGTTGGTCGGCGCGAGGTCCGGCGTCTGGCGCATGATGTCGGTGATCGGGAAGCGGTCTTCGCTCGCAATCGACATATAGATGCGCGGCATCAGCGGGAAGTGGAACGCCATGTGGCATTCGTCTTCATCGCCGAAATATTCCTTCACGTCTTCCGGCCACTGATTCGCTTCGGCCAGCAACATGCGGTTCGGATATTCCTTGTCGATGGTCGCGCGGATCGTCTTCAGGATCGCGTGCGTTTCAGGCAGATTTTCGTTGTTCGTGCCTTCGCGTTCCACGAGATACGGCACGGCGTCGAGCCGCAGCCCGTCGATGCCCATATCCAGCCAGAAGCGCATGACCGACAGCACTTCCTTCAGCACGGAAGGATTATCGAAGTTCAGGTCGGGCTGGTGGTTGAAGAACCGGTGCCAATAATACTGACCCGCGACCGGATCATGCGTCCAGTTGGACGGCTCCGAATCGATGAAGATGATCCGCGTGTCTTCGTATTTCTTGTCGGTATCGGACCAGACGTAGTAGTTGCGGTGATTCGAGCCGGGCTTCGCAAGACGCGCGCGCTGGAACCACGGGTGTTGATCGGACGTATGGTTGATGACGAGTTCCGTCACCACGCGAATGCCGCGTGCGTGCGCTTCCTGAATGAAGCGCTTGACGTCGGCGAGCGTGCCGTAATCCGGATGCACGTTGCGGTAATCGGCAATGTCGTAACCGTCGTCGCGACGGGGCGATGGATAGAACGGCAGCAGCCAGATGCAATCCACGCCGAGTTCCGCGATGTAATCGAGCTTGGCGAGCAGACCGGGGAAATCGCCGATGCCGTCATTGTTGGCATCGAAGAAAGATTTGATATGGATCTGATAGATGATCGCGTCTTTGTACCAGAGCGGATCGTTGCTGACAGTCGAATTCTTGTTGCGCTTCACGTGTCGCTCCTTGAGCCGGCGAGGTGCGCGTGTGCGCACTGTTTCCGGCTGCGTGAGTTGTTCTGTGTCACGTCGGCCAATGCCTTCGTGATGATGCCCCGCGCGCTTTTTGTAAGGCCCGCGGGCTCGTTGATTTCAGGCTGCGGTGTCCTTGCGGGGCAGGCCCCACGTCGGTGCGATTCTCCAGATCGCAAACGGCCGCGTATTGGGATCGAGACGAATGTGCTGCCGTCTGCCGCGCCATTCGAAACGTTCGCCCGTCATCTGGTCCTCTACCGCCAGCGCGTCCCATTCCTGCACGCCCCAGCCGGAAAGGGTCTGCCACGGCAATTCGATATCCGCGCCTTGCTCGTTGAACGGATCGAGGTTGATCGCGACCAGCACCACGTTGTCACGCGCGGCGTTGGCTTTCTCGAAGAAGAGGATGTTGTCGTTGTGCGCAGGCAGGAAGTTGACGCCGAGATGCGAATGCAGCGCCGGGTTTGCTTTCCGGATTCGGTTCAACGCAGTGATCTCGCCGACAATATTCCCCGGCCAGTTCCAATCCCACGCGCGAATCTGGTACTTCTCCGAATCGAGATATTCCTCGCTGTTCGGCAGCGCCGCGGCTTCGCACAACTCGAAACCGCTATACACGCCCCAAAGTCCCGAAAGCGTTGCGGCAAGCGCCGCGCGGATCACAAATCCGGCGCGTCCCGAACGCTGCAGGAAACGCGGGTTGATATCGGGCGTATTGACGAAGAAATTCGGACGAAAGAAATCCTTCGCATCGGTTTGCGTCAGGTCGTGCATGTATTCCACAAAGTCGCGCTTCGATTCACGCCACGTGAAGTACGTGTACGACTGCGAGAAACCGAGCTTGGCGAGGCGGTTCATGACACGCGGACGCGTGAACGCTTCGGCCAGGAACATGACGTCGGGATGGCGCGCACGCACGTCGCCGATCACCCATTCCCAGAAAGGCATGGGCTTGGTGTGCGGGTTATCGACGCGGAAGATCTTCACGCCTGCCGCAATCCAGAACAGAAATACGTCTCGCAATGAAAGCCACAGCTCAGGCTTTGCGTCCTTCGCATAAAAGTCCGGATTCACGATGTCCTGATACTTCTTCGGCGGATTTTCTGCGTAACGCAGCGTGCCGTCAGGGCGCCACGCGAACCACGTGGGATGTTCCTGCAGCCACGGATGGTCCGGCGAACATTGCACCGCGAAGTCGAGCGCAATTTCAAGGCCGTGCGCACGCGCGGCCTCGAGCATGCGCTTGAAGTCGTCCAGATTACCAAGCTCCGGATGGACGGCGTCGTGCCCGCCTTCCTTGCCGCCGATCGCATACGGGCTGCCCACGTCGCCGGGTAAAGCCGTCAGCGTATTGTTCTTGCCCTTGCGGTTTGCAATGCCAATCGGGTTGATCGGCGGGAAGTACAGCACGTCGAAACCCATTTCGCGAATGCGCGGCATCTTGCCGATCACATCGATAAATGTCCCGTGGCGGTTTTCATCGTCGCTCATGGAACGCGGGAAGATCTCGTACCAGCTTGCAAATCGCGCGGCGGCGCGCTCGGCGTCGATCCGGTAAATCACAGGATCGCGCGACAAGAACGGACGATGCCGCGCCGCTTCGATCGCCTGCGCCGTCTCCGCGGACAAAGCCAGCGCAAGGCGCGTTTCGCCATCGGCTTTCGCGAACTGCTTGACGATGCCTTCCAGCGGCTCCGTCTGTGAACCTTCCGTGGTCTTCACCTCGGCCAGGATCAGCGCGAACAAGTGCCGCAATTCTTCGAGCTCGAGTTCGACCGTCTGCTCGGCCTTGAGCTTTTTCTGCATGTGATCGATCAGCGATGCAAAATCGTCGCGCCATGCGATCACGGTGAATTCATGACGGCCAAGACGATCGAGCGGAATGCTGGTCGTCCACAAATCGTTGCCGAGCGGAATGACCGGAACCATCTTGGCTTCGTGCCAGTCGGTTTCATCGGCGGCGCGCCATTGGACCGCGGCCGCGATCTTGTCGTGGCCTTCGGCGAAGATCGCCGCGGTGATCTCGGCGGCTTCGCCCACGATCCGCTTCGCCGGGAAACGTCCGTGATCAACTGATGGTTCGACGCTCTCGATCATCACGCGCGCCGCGACGAGCGCCTCGTTCACCGATTTTCTATCGGCGGATTTGGCGCCGCGCTTCACTTGCGGCTGGGCAAGCAAAATGGGCGGTTCGGACGCGCCGCGCAACAAGCGGACTTCGCCCGGCTGCAGCAGGAAAGGTTTGAGCGGCAACGGCGTCTCGGTCGTGTCTTCATCGATCGCGCGAAAACGCGTGAAGTTGCCCGGCGCGCCATCGAGCAAATGACGGGTATCGATATAAACCGGCTTGGTCAGGTCGGCGTTCATCACGATCAGCGCAGCTTCGCTCGCCGTGCGCAAGTCCGGGCCGCTGCCGCGCAAGATTGCAGCGTACGGCGTGCCGGGACCGGTGAGCGTGCGCAACTCGCCGGTGCTGGCGAGCGCAGCGGAATTGCGTTGCAGCGCGTTCGCGTGCGCGACTTCCGCCGAGACATTAAAGCGCGCATTCTCTTTCGCGCGATTGAATTCTTCCGCGCTGCCGTGGTTGTACGAGAGCGGTTGCGTGACGCCGTATTCGAAGCCCATTGGCACGAGCACGCCCGTGCCGATGCCCGCCGCCGTGTACAACGCGCGTCGGTAAGCGCGTTCCACGAGCGACGAATCGCTGGTATCGGGAAGGTCGTTTAGCAAGCGCGTGCCGTAGGGTTCTTCGGGGAACGCAATCGGCGGCGCGATGCGGAACAACGCCGCGTGTTCATCGAAGAGCCAGTTGCTCTGAAAGTCCCACCATCTCGCCGATGAAAACACCGAGTCGAAACCGGCATCGGCGAGATTCGCAATGTCTTGGCGGCTGATGCCAACCGTCCACGCAAGCCACTTGGTTTGCGGATGACGCTCGCGCACGGCCGCACCCAAACGCCGCCAGACATGCGCGGGCACCTTGTGCGGCGCTTCGAAGCGAAAGCCGCCAACGCCGGCATCGGCGATCAGCATCAACTCGCGCGCCCACCATTCGGTCAGCGCGTGGGCCGCTTCGCCATCGCCGAAATTGGCATGCGCGACGCTTTCTTCGTGCGGCGCGGTGCGCGGGTCGAGCCGCGCTTCGGCGGCTTCGAACGGATGAAACCAATGGCGGTTGTCCTGGAACAGGCCGCCTTCGGCGCTGACGCGATCGAGGTTGATATCGACCAGCAGTGTCAGCCCGCTCTTCTCCGCCTGGCTTGAAAGCAGTCGCAAGGCTTCGCTTGCCGGCAGGTCGGATTCGAATGCGGGGTGCAATTTGTGATGATCGGCCACTGCCTGTCGATGCCCGTTCTTGCCGGGCAGGAAAGGCGCACCGATCAGGACGTGATCGAAGCCGAGGGCTGCGGCGTGTTCGAATTGCGCGGGCCACTGAGACAATGGTCCGACGAGAAGCGGGTCGATGAAATAGATTCGTGGCGCATACGCTTGAAGCATGTGATGGTGTTCCATCGGTCGTCTTTTCCAGTTCGTCCTGCTATGGCGTGGATGCGGGAAAACGCGATCGCGCTCAACCAGGCAATAACCAACCGCAAGAACGGCTACGGCAGACGAGCCTCAGACAGTCTTCAAGCACCAGTTCCGGGGTCACGAGTGCGGTACGTATCTTCATGAAGCTGTCATGCGCGATACGTCGTTCAGTGCGGCGCCAGGGTCGCCTTGTGGTCACAGCACGTAACGTGCCGCGCCGTTCGCGGGATCTGGCGTGGGTGTCGAGAGCCTTGCTTCAGGTCAAACGACCGCTGCCCGCCGCACGTAAATCAGTGCGGCGGGCAGCAACGTCGTAACCGTACCATTGAACGGCGCGATGTGAACGCCTTCAGGCGCTGCGCGCGATGAGTTGTGGCCGCTCTGTGCCCTGTCGGGATGCAGCGGCAGCGGGCGCTGCCTTGGCGGAGATGACGGCGATCGACGGAACCGCGGGCGTATGGACCGGCACACGGCGCGTGCGCAGCGGTGTTTTCGCGGGACGTGCGTCCGTCAGGCTTGCGTAAAGCTGAACGTATTTTGCAACCGCGTGGCTCCAGCCATAGTCGCGCGCCATTGCGTTGCGCTGGAGCGTGCGCCACTGTTGCGGGCGCATGAATGCTTGAACGGCGCGCGTGACGGCGGCGACCATGTCTTGAGCCGCTTCGCCATCGAAGAGAAAACCCGTGGCCGCACGCGACGATGTCGCGCCTTCAAAGCTGCCGAGGCTTTCAACCGGCGAAGACTGGAAACCTTCTTGCAGCGACGAAGCTTCGGCGGCATCCACGATGGTGTCAGCCAGTCCGCCAACTCGCGATGCCACCGGCAAGGTGCCGTAGCGCATTGCGTAGATTTGCGTTAGGCCGCATGGCTCGAAGCGGCTGCCGTGCAGCAGGATATCTGCGCCGGAGTGAAGCACGTGCGCGCGACGTTCGTCGTAACCAATATGCACGCCGATCCGGTCCGGCCACGTTTGCGCCAAACGCTGGAACGCCGTTTCAATGTGCGCTTCGCCTTTGCCGATCACCGCGATCTGCAAACGCGGATGCTGCTCGAGCATGGCGGGGATTGCATCGATCACGACATCGGCCATTTTCTGCGATGTCATGCGGCTGCCGATTGCAATCACCGGCGCGAAAGGATCGACAGGAAGCCCGAACATTTGTTGAAGCTCGCGCTTGCAGGCGTGCTTGCCGCGCATATCGTCGAAACAATAGTTGCGCGCGATTTGTGCGTCCGTCATGGGATCCCACGCGCCGACATCGATGCCATTGATGATGCCCGACAGCTTCTCTGCATAACATTGCAGGACGCCTTCCATCAGATGGCCGAAGCGCGGCGTGAGGATTTCGCGCGCATAGGTTTCGCTGACGGTAGCGACATGATCCGCGTGGACAATGCCGGCTTTCATCAGACTCAACGCGCCATAAAATTCGATGCTCTTCTGTTCAGTCAACGCAGGCACGAGCCACTTCGCCGGCACGCCGAGCGCTGCACCAAGCGAGAGCGAATAGTTGCCCTGGAACGCCAGATTGTGGATCGTGAAAACGCTTTTTGCGTGCACGCCGGCGTGCTTCATCAAGAGCGGCGTGAGGCCGGAGTGCCAGTCGTGTGCATGGACAATGTCCGGCTTCTTGAAGCCGCGAACGCCTTCGGCCAGCCGAACCGCCGCCGCCGATAACGATGCAAACCGGATGGCGTTGTCTTCGTAGTCGCGTCCGCTGGCGTCCTGATAAAGCCCGTCGCGTGCATACAGATGATCCATGCGCAACAGGATTACGGGTACGCCCGTATCAGGCATGCGGCCACGATATAAAACGCCGTCACCGCCCGGAAGGCCCGTCAATGAAGCGACCTTCTGCAAACCATCGACTAATTGCAATGCGTTTGGATAAGCCGGCAAAAGTATCGCCGCATCCACTCCCGCTTCACGCAACGCTGCGGCGTATGCGCTGACCATGTCACCTAATCCGCCAGTTTTGGCAAGCGGCACGGCCTCTGAAGCGACAAGCAATACGTTCAAGGACAAAGCTGACTCCTGGCGTTTGAAAGATGAAAAGCGATGGGCGGCGCCCGGCCTGTTCAAAAGGCGGCGCACGCGTCCGGTGCTTTTATCGGAGGGGAAGAGGGGATGCGAATTCTTTAGAGCAAACGTTGTGCCATGCAGCATGATTTTCCCCAAAACCGCGGGAAAGCGTTAGGCAGGCCGCACTTAATAGATGACGTTACGCTCGGAAGAAGACAGACATTTGAAGCTGTGTAAAAAAGCACGCGTTGGTAACGGCGTTTTTACACAGCGGAATTGGGAATGGTTATATGAAACGAATGCAGGAAAATAAGACCGACGGCTTTTTTGTTTCCAGCAATTATTGCTATGCGCGTGTTTATGGCCAGATTTATGAGCCTAATAATCCGGCAGCGGTATTCACGCATAAACCCAGCACGGCAGCGTTGAAGAAGAACGACAACACCGACTGCGCCAATGCGGTTCGCCTGACTTCGGTTGATCGCAGCACCACGTCCGATGTCTGCGATGCCACCGCGATCGTGAACGAGAAATACAGGAAGTCCCAATAGCCGGGCTTCAAGTGCGTATCGGGAAATTTCAGCGATGTCTCGTCTTGCGACTGATAGTAGTGTCGTGCGTAGTGGAGCGTGAACATGGTCGGGATCAGGAACCACGCGCCGAACATGGTGATACCCGTCAGCAGATAGTTAGGGAAGGCGCTGCGAAATCCCATGTTCTTGGCAGCCGCCAGTTCGGCGACGATCGCCACGACACTCGCCATGGCCGCGAGGCTGACGATCAGCAGGACCATGCCGGCGTTTTCGTCTTCGCGCGCGGCGAGCTTCTGGACGTCGTCCTGATGAGCCCTCCACATCTGGATCCATATGAGCACGAGATACAGCCATACGGTAGTGTCCCAGCCAATCAGTCCGCGCACGAGCGGGCGCAAGTCATATGGAACCAAAATTGCGATAATCACACCAATGACCAAAGCAATGACTGCCCTCGGGCGATATCGAACTACGTTGGGAAGCATCAGGTTCATTTTTATCGTGGCCTGGTAATGGCGGTCATTGGCGGTTATCGGCGGTCATCGCGCCAAGTTGTAGCGCCGCGATTATTGCCCGGGCAGCTTTCAAATTCCAACGGACTCTCGGCGCAGTGTGCAGTCTCACGCGCGTTGACGTTCTGACGTACAGCTTCAACCATTTCAAAGATATCGACAGACCGTGTCTTACCGGCCGCGTATTTGTCGATCATCGCTCTTGCGCAACAAACGCGAATCGGGACATCAACCAATGACACAGCCTCAACATCCCTCGTTGCCCGCTCACTCGGACAAACACTCGGCCGCGCGCCGGCGGTTCGTCCTCGGCGCGTGTGCATCGGCGGTCGCGCTCGCGTTCACATCGGCGGGACTCGGGTTTCCTTCGCTCTTCACGCAGGCTTTCGCCGATACCCCTCCCGCCGGCCTCGAAGGTTTCCTTCTGCTATCGCGCAGGCTCACCGGCCGCACGAGCTTCGATCCCGCGTTGGCGCAGCGCGTGTACGACGCGTTATCGAAGTCGGATAGCGAGTTCGTGGCAAATGTCACCGCGCTCAACGAATGGCTCGCGGCGCACGGCGGCGTGCCATCCGATACGGTCACGCAAGCATTGAAGGCCGATACCCCCAGGCTCGCCGGCACGGTCACGGCTGTCATGCGCGCGTGGTATCTCGGTCTCGTCGGCGATGGACCCAGCACGAGCGTCGTGGCCTACGAACGCGCGCTGATGTTCGATCCGGTCAACGACGTGCTGACCATTCCTTCCTATTGCCGCGATGTCCCGTTCTACTGGACGCAAAAGCCGCCGGCAGTCGGCGCGCCGAACGCCGCCTGAAGCAGGCCGTATAAAAATCACGCCGGCGCGTGGCTGATCAGCGCGACCGAAGCACATAAGCACCTCACAGGACAATACAAAATGGCAAATTCGAATTCGGCCGATGTCGTGGTCGTCGGATCCGGCGTCGCGGGCGGTCTGGTCGCCCATCAGCTCGCAAGCGCGGGCGCATCCGTGATCCTGCTCGAAGCCGGGCCGCGCATTCCGCGCTGGCAGATCGTCGAGAACTTTCGCAACTCGCCCGCAAAAGCGGATTTCGCGACGCCGTATCCGTCCACGCCTTACGCGCCGCATCCCGAGTATTCGCCCGAGAACAACTATCTGATTCAGAAGGGCGAGTATCCGTATGCATCGCAATACTTGCGGCTCGTGGGCGGCACGACGTGGCACTGGGCCGCGGCCGCGTGGCGTTTGCTGCCCGCTGACTTCAAGATCAGGACGCTGTATGGCGTGGGCCGCGACTGGCCGATCTCGTACGAGACGCTCGAGCCGTGGTATCAGGCGGCCGAGGTGCAGCTGGGTGTATCGGGTCCCGGGCGCGATGTCGATCTCGGTTCGCCGCGCTCGAAGCCGTATCCCATGGACATGTTGCCGCTCTCGTACATGGACCAGCGTTTCTCCGATGTCCTCAACGCCGACTCGTTTCATGTCGTGCCCGAACCGGTCGCGCGCAACAGCCGTCCGTACGATTCACGCCCGACGTGTTGTGGCAATAACAACTGCATGCCGATCTGCCCGATCGCGGCCATGTACAACGGCGTCACGCATGCCGAGAAAGCCGAGCGCGCAGGGGCCAGGCTGGTTCCGCAAGCGGTCGTCTACAAGATCGAATCCGACGACAAAGGCCTGATCACCGCCGTCCATTACAAGGACCCGAACGGCAACAGCACGCGCGTCACGGGCAAGCTGTTCGTGCTGGCGGCGAACGGCATCGAAACGCCGAAGCTGATGTTGCAATCCGTGTCCGACAGGTTCAAGAGCGGGATTGGCAACAGCTCCGACCAGGTTGGCCGAAACCTGATGGACCATCCGGGAACCGGCGTGACTTTCCTCGCGAATGAAACCTTATGGCCGGGACGCGGGCCGATGGAAATGACGTCCATCGTCAATTTCCGCGATGGCGCCTTCCGTTCCGAATACGCGGCGAAGAAGCTGCATCTTTCGAATGGCGTGCCGACCATGGCGATCACCGCGGATCTCATCGCGAAGGGTTTGAGCGGCGCCGAGCTCGATCGCCAGATTCGCGATCGCGCCGCGCGCACCATGAACATCAACAGCTTCCACGAGCATCTGGCCGAACCGCAGAACCGCGTGTTGCCGTCGTCGGACCATAAGGATTCGCTCGGCATTCCGCAGCCCGAGATCTATTACTCCATCAACGACTACGTGAAGAAAAGCGCCGCCGATACCCGCACGCACTACGCGCGAATCGCGGAATTGTTCGGCGGCACGGAGATCACCTTCGACGATAAATTCGCCCCGAACAATCACATCATGGGCACGACCATCATGGGCGCCGATCCGAAGGATTCCGTGGTCGATACCGAATGCCGCACGCACGACCATCCGAACCTGTTCGTGGCCGGAAGCGCGGTGATGCCGACGGCGGCATCGGTGAATTGCACGTTGACGCTGTCCGCGTTGTCGCTGCGTCTCGCCGACAAACTGAAGAAAGAACTTTGATTGCGCGCCGACGGAGAGCCACGATGAAGAACCAGAAACCCCGCGACGCCCGCAGACCGATAAAACGTCTTGGCGCCGCACTTGCCGTGCTGGCGCTCGCCATAGCCGGCGCGATGAATGTCCATTCCCTGATCGAACCCGCGCAGGCACAAACGGCTGCGGGCGCGACGAACGGCGCGGAAACGGCGACGATCGTCAAAGACAACCAGGCCAGTGCCGACTTGATCAAGCGTGGCGAATATCTCGCGCGCGCGGGCGATTGCATTGCGTGTCATACCGCCGACAAAGCTCGTCCCTTCGCCGGCGGCCTCCCCATCAACACGCCGTTCGGGACCATCTACACGCCGAACATCACGAGCGATCCGGACACGGGTATCGGCCGATGGACCGACGCCGATTTCCTGCGCGCCATGCACGAAGGCATCGGCAAGGGCGGCGAGCGCTTGTATCCGGCGTTCCCCTACGCGGACTACACCAAGGTCACGGACAGCGATGTCCTCGCGATCCGCGCTTACCTCAACACGCTCGCGCCGATCCACTATTCGCCGCCGCGCAACGAGATGTCGTTTCCGTTCAACCAGCGCTGGCTGATGGTGTTCTGGAACATGGTCAACTTCAAGGAAGGCCGTTTTGTCCCTGACCCGAAGCAGAGCGCCGAAGTGAATCGCGGGGCTTACCTGGTCGAAGGTCTTGCGCATTGCGAGGAATGCCATACGCCGCGCAATGTCACGCAAGGCCTCAAGTCGAGCGAACGCTTCAGCGGCGCGGAGCTTTCCGGCTGGCACGCGTACAACATCACGCCGGACAAGAACGCGGGCGTAGGCAACTGGACGGACGATGAACTCGCGCAATATCTCGCCACCGGCGCCGTGCATGGCCGCGCGAACGCAGCAGGCCCGATGGCCGATGTCATCCAGAACAGCACGCAATACATGAGCTCGGAAGACTTGCGTTCCATGGTCGCGTATCTGCGCACGGTTCCTGCCCAAAGCGCCGGCGACACGCGTCCGCGCGATTCTTTTGGCAAGGCGACCAGCGAAGACGTGATCGCGATGCGCGGCACACGGATAAGCGGCGTGAACGGCGAGCAATTGTTCATCGCGAATTGCGCGACTTGCCATAGCTGGACTGGTGAAGGACGCGGAGGCAGTGCGGCGGGCGCGTATCCGTCGCTGATTCATAACAGCGTGGTCGGGGCATCGGCGGCGAACAATCTGACCATGGTCATGCTGCACGGCGTGAATCGCGAGACCAAAACGGCTCATGTTTTCATGCCGGCGTTCGCGGATCAGCTCAATGACGAGCAAATTGCCGCCATCAGCAACTACGTGACGAAGACGTTCGGAAATCCGCAATCGACGACAACTGGCGCTCAGGTCACGAAATTGCGTGGAACGCCGCAGTAAAGATGCGAAGTCGCGTAGTAAATGCACGTTTGTGCGGTGCGGCACGGCAAATTTTGCTTTGTCGCGCCGCAGAGATTGCGTATCGGCGGCGCGCGTTTCAGAATGTGAACTTGCCTTTAAGTTTTGGCGCGCTTTTGCGCCGTGTACGAAGAAGATTTGGCTATGACTGCTGCTACACATCCCGTCGTTTGCTGGCATCCGGCGAACAAACTCGGCCGTGACCTCGTGGTTGGCGACGTGCATGGTTGCGTCGATGCATTGCGTTACTTGCTGAATGAGATCGGCTTCGATGGCGCCCGCGACCGGCTTTTTTCGGTCGGCGATCTGGTCGATCGGGGCAGCGATTCGCTCGCAGCGCTCGATTTGCTCGACCAGCCGTGGTTTTATCCGGTGCTCGGCAATCATGAAGACGCGTTGTGCGCCGTCGCGAGCGGGCGCATGCAGCGTCATGTCTGGTATTCGATTGGCGGCGCGTGGGCATCGAATCTGACCGACGAACAGTTGCAACGCCTCGCCGGAAAGCTGGCGAGCGTGCCGCTGGTGCGCATAGTCGGCGACGGCGCGACGCGCTTCAACGTGCTGCACGCGGAGTTTTTTGGCAGCGACGCCGATCTGGAAGTTGCCTATTTCCCCGACGATGTCCGGCAGCAATTGCTGTGGGGACGTTCGCTCGCGCTCGGCACGGGAAAGACTTCCCTGCAACGGGGTTTATCGCCGACCTATTGCGGACATACTCCGGTCAAGGCGATCAAGCAGATCGGGGCGCAGATTTTTATCGATACCGGCGCGTACACGGACGATGGCAGGCTGACGATTGTCGAAGCCGGAACGGATCAGCGTTGGTCGGTCAAGCAGGGCTGGGCGAAGGGCGCCGGGTCACTCGCCGAGGGATTCCGCTAGAACGCGCGAACGGTCGCGGCATCAGGCTTGCTTAGTTCTCTCAAACGCCCGACGGGCGACCCTTGCGAGACTAGCAACAATGCCGACCTCCCCAGTCACAGAAATAATCGCCGAGCCGTCCACCGATATCAAAGGTTGCCCGGAAGATTTGCCACCGGGTTTGCGTTACGTCGACGATTCCCGCGCCGGCTACACGCGCGAATGGAAATCTGGCGCGTTCGTCTACTTCAACACGCAAGGCAAACAGCTTTCCGACGAAGCCGAGATCAAGCGCATCAACGCTCTTGCAATCCCCCCGGCTTACACAAACGTCTGGATTTGTCCGGACTCGCGCGGTCATTTGCAAGCCACCGGGCGCGATGCTCGCGGCCGCAAACAATACCGATATCACCCGCAATGGCGCGAAACCCGCGACGCCACCAAATACGAACGCATGCTTGCCTTCAGCGCCGTCCTGCCGAAGCTGCGCGCACGCGTCGCACGCGACCTGGACTTGCCGGACATGCCGCGCGACAAGGTTCTTGCCACCGTCGTCAGGTTGCTCGACACCACGCTCATTCGAATTGGCAGCGAGGAATATGCGCGCGACAACAAGTCCTACGGCCTCACGACGCTGCGCAAGAAGCATCTCAGCGTCAAATCAGGCACGCTGCGTTTCCAGTTTCGCGGCAAAAGCGGGATTGAGCACGATGTATCGGTGAGTGATCCGCGCATCGCGAAAATCGTCAAGCGATGCATGGATTTGCCGGGACACGAGCTCTTCCAGTATCTCGATGCCGACGGTCAACGTCACGCCATCAGCTCCTCCGACATCAACGATTATCTCCACGAGATCACCGGCGCCGATTTCACCGCGAAGGATTATCGGACGTGGGCGGGCAGCGTGTTCGCGCTCGCCGCGCTGCGCAAGCTCGCGTGGGAAACGGTGACGGAGGCGCGCAAGCACGTGGTGGGGACGATCAAGGAAGTATCGAAGATGTTGCGCAATACGCCGGCCGTCTGTCGCAAATGTTATGTGCATCCGGCGGTGATCGAGGCATTCGAAGCAGGCCAGCTCGCCGATGACCTTCCGGCTTCGCGCCGTTCGGGCCTTAAATCCGATGAAGCCACGCTCGCCATCTTTCTCGAACAGGATGCAAAGCGCCGCGCTCGGGAAGCGGCTCGTGCGCGCAAGGGCAAGTCGAACACGGCGGATCCCGGTCTCGCCCGGCTGCTGACCAAATCCAGCCAGAAAGCTGCCGCCTTGAAAAGCTCGGGCAAGGACGTGAAGGCGGAAGCGCTTGCTGCCGTCAAAGCTGCGTCGGGGAAAGCGGCGCAACCGAAGGTGAAATCAAAAGCCGCGCGGCCGGCAACGAAAAAAATTTCGCGGGTGCGTTCGCCGACAGCGGTTGCCATTGGCTGATCGGCTGATCGGCTTTAGAAACTAACCGACCTTGCTCATCTCATAGACGTTCGTGACGGTTTCGCCATTCCACTCGTATTCCAGATACGCAGCGTGATGGCAATCGCGCAGCAAGGTCGTGCGGAACGCGGCAAGACATTCGCCGCCTTCGTCCCGCACCGACGGATACGCAATCCCGCGCGCGCCTGCCTTGCGCGCCGCGCGCCCAAGCGCTTGGCCCGCAGCGTAATTCGATGGCGACAGAATCTCCGGATCGAGCGCGCTTTGCGTCAAGCGGCCGCCGCAGAGATCGACCACTTCTCCTTGCGCCAGAACCGTGTAAAGCCGCATTTGCTGGCGCAGCGGTGCTTGTTGCGTATGCGCGAGAAAAAGCGCCGAGTGGTAGCGCGTTTCTTCAATAGCCGTGCGCCTCTCGCGCGCGCAATAAAAGACGCCGTAAGTACCGTCGGAGAAGCGGCTGCCGTTCGGGTTCAGATGCGTGAACGCGGCCATGATCGGGCCGTAACCGGCGCCGTATCGGCGTTCATCGGACGGAACGAGGTCGAGTTCGCCCACTTCCGTTCGCAACCGGTCGTTGGTCATGGCTTCGAGCGCGTAAAGGGCATCGAAATCTTGCGGCGACGCCACGCGGTCAAAGAGATTGACGGCCGGAAAACGCGTTGGAATCACGCGATACGCGGGCGACCAGTCGATTTCGGCGTGCGGCCAGCGAGCACGCCAGTCGTTTTCCGCCTCGGGCACATTGGATAGATCGCTCACGCCCAGCCGCCTCGCATTGCATCGAGATATTGCCGGACCGCCACGAGATCGCTGACATTGCCCGCAAGCATGCGATCGAGCGCGCGCTTGCCGCCGAATGGCGGTGCGGTGTTCGCGCGCTTGATCCAGCCATCGGCGGCTTCGGGTTGAGGCAACAGGATTTGCAGGGCTTTGTAGATGCCGAGAATCAGCGAAAGCCGCTCCAGCGTATCGCGGCCGAGGCGCGCGGTTTGCGGCGCGTTTTTCCACTTGAAGAACGTGGAACGGCCGGGAGAGCCGAGCAGGACGATTTGTTCGTCGGCGGAAAGGGTCCAGTCGGTCGCAATGCTGAAGAACGCGCGCAGACCGGCTGCGGACATATCGGCGATAGACGGTCGGGGCGCCGGCACAGAACGTGGGACGCGTTGAACGCGGGGCATGGCATGAGTCTCGTTTTGAACTTGAGTCGTATAATAGTCCATTTGTGGACTTTATCAAAGTTTTATCGAGAAATGCCCGCGCTGCGTTTATCAGATGCTGCCGTCAGAATCCGTGGGGCCGTAGCGTCGGCCGGATATGTGGGCGCGCAAAACTTCGGCAATCTCGGATGTGGTGAATTCCGCCGGCACCACGCTCAACTGACTGCACGGGTCGCTCTTGCGCGCCCATTCCACCATGCGGTAAGCCTTGCCCCACGGTCGTTCTACGGCTTCCGATAAACGACATTGATGCAGCGGCAAAGCGTGCTCGGTTTTCATCGTCGACTTGATGTTCTGAAACGATGCGCTGGCGGCCATGGCGTATCCTCGCGTGAAAGCTCCGGTGAAAAGCCGCCGAATGGTGGCGGTATTGAAAGCTGGCGTTTTGAAATGTGCCCTCCGACAATTAAGCGCACCTTAAACGCGGCGGGTTTACGCGCATGCTTTGTCGCGCACATGTGTTTGCTCAAGGACGCGCCACAGCACTTCTCGCGCGCACGGCATTACTGTATATTCATACAGGTTGATGCTCTTGCATGGACACGAAATGAATCGCCTTGACATCCAATCTTCTGCTGAAGCCGCCGCGCTCGCGCGGTATGTGCAGGCAACGCGCGCGGTATCGGCGGCATTCAATGCCACTCGTGCCGAGCCGGAACTCGGCACGGGCGGCGGCAAGGTCGCACTGGCGCTGCAACGGCTCGACAGCGCGTTGCTCGAACTCGACACATCGCAGCGCTCGCTCGACGCTATACTTTCGCGCGCTGAAGAACACTGAACAATCTGGAGCGTTGCTGTGAGACCTGTTTTATCCGCACTTTCATCGAGCGTCGTATTGGCTTTGCTGGCTGGATCCCTGAGTGCGGGATCCGCCGCCGCAATGGCTGCCGAACGTTATGTCGAAGTCTGGAATCCGCCTGAGTCGCAATTGCATACGCCCAAGACCAAGGCGCGCAGCGTAGTCACGGCGCAGTCGAAGAAAAAGCGCAAGAGCGGTCCGGCCGTCAAGCAAGTCGCAGATAGAACCACGACCCCGCCGCCCGCGTTGACCGTTGCGCCTTCGGCATCGCCGTCAAATGTCGGTCGCGCAAAGACCGCACCGAAATCGACAGATTCATTGCCGAAGCTGCCGCCGCTGATCGGCCCGGACGGACGCGTACTTCGGGTGTGATCGCGGCTGCCTGAAGCGCCAAGAACGCCAAACGCCAAGAACGCCAAGAACGCCTAAAACGCCAAGAACGCCTAAAACGCCTAAAACGCCGAACGCACCACGCCGCCGTCCACGCGCAATGCAGCGCCGTTCGTGGCCGATGAAGCTTCCGAACACACATACACCACCATGTTCGCGACTTCTTCAGTAGTGGCGAAACGCTTGATCAACGAACTCGGCCGTTCGGTTTCGAAGAAGCCTTTCTCGAATTCCGCGAACGTCTTGTCGCCCATGCCTTTGGCCGCCATTTCATCGAGACCATCCGAATGCGTCGGGCCCGGCAATACCGCGTTCACCGTGACGCCCGTCCCGGCACAATCCTCGGCAAGTCCACGCGATAACCCCAGTTGCGCCGTCTTCGTCACGCCGTAGTGGATCATCTCCACGGGAATCTGAATGCCGCTTTCGCTGCTGATGAACACCACGCGGCCCCAGTTCTTCTCCTTCATCTTCGGTAAATAAGCGCGCGAGAGACGGACGCCCGACATGACGTTGGTATCGAAGAAACGTTGCCAGTCTTCGTCCGGGATATCCGCGAACGGCTTGGGATCGAAAATACCGAGGTTGTTCACGAGCACATCGACCGCCGGATACTTCGCGACCACCGCCTTGACTTGCGCGGCATCGGAAAGATCGCCGGCGAAACCTTCCACGTTTGCATCGGGCACGGCGGCGCGGAGCTTGGCGATGGATTCATCGACTGATTCCTGCTTGCGTCCGTTCACGATCACATGCGCGCCTTCGCGTGCAAGGCCGGTGGCGATAGCCAGTCCAATGCCTTTCGTCGATCCCGACACGAGCGCCAGCTTTCCTTCGAGATGGAGGTTCATGGAATCCTTACTCCTTGATGAGGGTTGGAAATGTGAATCGCCCGCGGCAGGAATGTTCCCCTGCACGCGGGCGATGACGCAACGGTCTAGAGCGGCTAACGACTTATAGCCGGCCCATGAGCAGCAGCACGATCACGATGATCAACACCACGCCCAGAATCCCGCTTGGGCCATAACCCCAGCTGCGGCTGTGCGGCCACGACGGGAAAGCGCCGAGCAGCAACAGGATCAACACAACGAGCAAAATTGTTCCGATAGTCATTCCACTTCTCCTTAATTATTGGCTTCTGCTGAAGAGTGAATGGCGATGCCGCGAGCGGGGCGGCGTGAGTATCGGCGGATGGTGAAGCTTGTTGTGTCCCGCATCGCCGATACCCTCGCGATTGCCCGATCCTATGAGCAAACGCTGTGCCATCGGCGGAAAGGCTTGGTGGATATGGATTGGGATCGACGCGATGCTGACGCACGAACAAAAGCCGGTCAGCGATCGGGAAATTTTGCAAGCGCGGCAGCGGTTTTTAGAGAGATCAAAAACCCGCTGCCGCTGGAGAAGAACTGAGACAGCTGAACAACCGCAAACGCTCAGAACAGGCCGCGGAACACCCAGAACAATCCGGCCGCCAGCGCGATGGAAACCGGCAACGTCAGCACCCAGGCAAGCGCCAGGCTACGCACGGTTTTCCATTGCAGCCCGGAGCCGTTCGCGGCCATGGTTCCCGCCACGCCCGACGACAACACGTGCGTCGTGCTGACCGGCAGGCCGTACATATCGGCGGCGCCGATGGTCACCATCGCGACCAGTTCCGCCGATGCACCCTGCCCGTAGGTCAAATGCGTCTTGCCGATGCGCTCGCCCACCGTCACCACAATGCGCTTCCAGCCGACCATGGTGCCGAGCCCAAGAGCCACCGCGACGGCGACCTTTACCCACGTCGGGATGAACTTCGTCGAGTGATCGAGCTGGCCTTTGTAGTTCTTGAGCACGGCGGCATCTTCAGGCGCGAAAGCCGGCGCACTTTGCTTGTCCATCAGGCGCAGCGCTTCCGAACTCACGTACATGTTGTTGCGCACGTTGCCCACGATATTTTGCGGCACGTTCGCCATGGAATCCGACGTGCCGACTTGTCCGTCGATGAGATCGGTGAGCTGCTTCAACGCGACGATCGTATTCGGCTCGACCGTCTTGGTCTGCACATAGTGCTGCACGACGGCGCGCGGATCGGCGACCGGCGCCGCGCCATTCGTGTATTTGCCGAGCACCTCTGACGCATGATGTCCGACCGACAAGAAGGTCTGCGTCTCGGCAGGAGTCACGGCCTTGTTCAGCGCGTAAGCGGTTGGGACCGTCCCGATCAGGATCAGCATGATGAGTCCCATGCCTTTCTGACCATCGTTGGAACCGTGCGCAAACGAAACGCCCGTGCAGGTCAGGATCAGCAGGCATCGAATCCAGAAGGGCGGCGGCGTGTTTTTCTTCGGCTCTTTATAAAGCGCGGGAACGCGTACCACGAGCTTCATGATGTAAAGCAGCAGGCCGGCCAGAACGAAGCCGATCAGCGGCGAAAACAGCAACGACTTGCCGACCGCGAGCGCTTGCCCCCAGTCAACGCCCGATGTTCCCGACGTGCCATGCAACATCTGGTTCATCAGCCCGACGCCGATCACCGATCCAATCAGCGTATGCGAACTCGACGACGGAATCCCGACCGCCCACGTGCCGAGGTTCCAGATGATCGCGGCGATCAGAAGCGCGAAGACCATCGCGAATCCCTGCGATGTCCCCACGCCGAGGATCAGTTCCACGGGCAGCAATTGCAGGATGCCGAACGCAACCGCGCCGCTCGATACCAGCACGCCCAGGAAATTCCACGCGCCTGACCAGACGACCGCGAGATTGGGCGCGAGCGAATGGGTGTAGATCACAGTCGCGACGGCGTTGGCGGTATCGTGAAAGCCATTTACGAACTCAAAGCCCAGCGCGATCATCAACGCAACGCCGAGTAGAACGTAAGGCAATATCGACGATTGCTGGACTGCTTCGAGGTCGTGCAGCAAGTGCGTGACGCAATAAATGATGCCGCCGGCAATGACGATCAGGAAGAGCGGCATGCTGAGCCGCCGTCCGAGCGTTCGCCCTTGCGTGTCGTTGCTATCGGGAAGGGTCAAGTCAGGCATGTAACGTCCTTTGTGCGGAAGCAGCGAATGGTGCGGAGAGTGGGCATCTGGCAGTAACGCTGTCCATGTTTGCACGCGCTTTATTGCGTTTTGATGACACGCGAAAGCATTGAAATTCGTCTGATTTGAAAGCGCGGCTTGGGACTTGCTGCCTTGATGAGTGTCGCGTTCATGATGGAGAACTTATGTTGCAACTCGTCGAGCTGGTGATGATTTCCCGTGATGTTTCGAACACGCCGCCCGATAAGGCGCTGTCGGAACTCGCTTCGTTTTCCGGAGCACGCCGCCGCGATGTCATGTTGCAAACGCAAAAAGTCGAAGCGGATTTGCAGGGTTTTGACGTGAGCATCGAAACGCGCGGGCAGGAAAAGATGTTTGCGGCGCGCCGGTGGGAATGGCCTTTTGTTTGGCTTAAAGAGGCCGCCGCTGACGCGCAAGATGATTTAAAGGCGTGGATTGCGTCCGAACAAACCCTTGCTGACTTGCAGAAACTTCTCGGCGATACCGACGCCATTCTTGGCGAAGCCTCCGAAGCGCCAATGATCGAATGGGATCTACCGGGATCGGTTCGCGCGAACCTGAAAATAGAAGCCAATAACCCGGCGACCTTAACGCTCACCGCCACGCCCGAATCGCGTGAAGCGCTGTTCGAGATCGCGCGTGAGATAGCCAAGACGCTGCCTTTCGTGATCTCACCGGTTCACATCGATCCCGCCGCGCACGAGCCCGTGAAAGCCGGCAAGCTGAAGTTGCCGCGCCACATCACGCCGACCGGTGCGTTCGATGAGATCGGCAAGTCCGTGGCGGCGCAATGGTTCGGTAACGACGGGGCGTCGCGCGTCTGTCTTGAAGCTGAACATGTGCATCAACTGCGCGTGGCGCAGCGGCGGCTCAAGACCGCGCTCAAACTTTTCCCCGAATGGATCGATGAAACCTGGAACGCGCAAGTCGCGCCCGATCTGAAGTGGTTTGGCGACTTGCTCGCCGATGCCCGCGACTGGGATGTCTTCACCGACACAACGCTTCCGGCCTACGCCGCCGCCGATGACGAACATCGTCAGGATTCGTGGTCCGTGTTAAACCGCGCCGCCGATGCAAAACGCATGGCCGCGCGCAAGCGTCTGGTCGACGCAATGAGTTCGCCACGTTACGCGAGCCTCGCCGTGGCGTTCGTGCAATGGTTCAGCACGCTCGAAGCGCCGCCCGAGCTCGCGGATCGCACGCTTGGCGAGCACGCGCAAAAGCGCATCACCAAGCATTATCGGAAGATCGCGCGGACGCCGGATCTGACGAGCATCGATGCAAGCACGCGCCACAAAGTACGCATCCATGCCAAGCGCTTGCGTTACGCGCTCGAGTTTTTCCGCTCGATCGTCACGCGATCCACGCGCAAGGACGTGGAGAAAGCATTGGGCGATTTGCAGACCGTTCTCGGCGATGGCAACGACGCAGCCGTCGCCGCGCAACGCCTTGCAACGCTGGAAGAAGCCAATGATTTCCAGAAAGGTCTGGCGAAGGGTTTCGCCGTCGCAGCTCAGCAGATGCACGCGGCCGAAGGCGAACGTATCTTGCGCAAGATAAAAAAGCCGCATATCAGGTAATTCCAGCGCCCAATATAATCGCGTTCTGTTTAACAAGCCGGCGATGCAGCCATGACCCACGAAATGCGTGACGAACCCATCGAAGTCGGCGGCGCCGTCTGGTTTCGCAGTGGCAACGAGACGCTCGGCGGCGCGGCACGCATTGCATTGCTCGCGGCCATCCAGCAAACCGGCTCGATCACCGGCGCGGCCAAAGCAGTCGGGATGAGCTACAAGGCGGCGTGGGACGCTATCGATGCCATGAACAACCTCGCCGGCGCCGCGCTCGTCGTGCGTGCAACTGGCGGCAAGGGCGGCGGCGGAACGACTTTGACGCCGAAGGCGCTGAAGCTGATCGATACATATGGCGCCATCGAACGGGAACACCGGCTGTTTCTCGATCGCGCGGGCGCGGCCATAGAAGATTTCGAGCACGACTGGCAACTCATTGGACGGATCGGCATGAAAACCAGCGCACGCAACCAGCTATTCGGCACGGTCAAAAAGATCACGCGCGGCGCCGTCAACGATGAAATCGAACTCGCGCTGTCGGGCGGCCAATCGATTATCGCGATCGTCACGCACGAAAGCACCGAGTCACTCGGCCTCAAGGAAGGCGGTGGCGCGTTTGCACTGGTGAAGGCGTCGTGGGTGATCCTGATGGCGGACGAACCGGTCCGGATCTCGGCGCGCAATCAGCTGAAGGGGAAGGTTTCGAAGGTGACGCGCGGCGCGGTGAACGCGGAAGTTTCGCTTGCACTCGATGACGCGACCACGGTCACCGCCGTCATCACCAACGAAAGCGTGGACACGCTCGGACTCGCGGAAGGTCAGAACGCGATCGCGGCATTCAAGGCGTCGAGCGTGATTCTTGGCGTGACGGATTGAGACTGCCGGCATCGTGAATCTGCACGATACCCTCGCGCAGATTCACGACCTGATCGCCGAACATGGCGACATCGTCAGGATCGTGCGTGATCAGAATCATCGGGATATCGAGGCGGCTTTGCAGATCGGCGAGTTCCTGTCGCATACGCTGACGCAACGCCATGTCGAGCGCGGAGAATGGCTCGTCGAGCAGCAACAATTGCGGATGCGGAATCAGCGCCCGCGCCAGGGCCACGCGCTGCTTTTGACCGCCGGATAATTGCGCGGGATATTGCCGCGCGACCGGCTTCAAATCGAACGCGTTCAGCCAGTAATCAATGTCCGCGTGCGCCACGTGTTTCGACGGATTCCACCAGCCGCGCTTCAGGCCGAACGCAATGTTCTGCCGAACGTTCAAATGGGGAAAAAGCGCGTAGTCCTGGAACAGATAAGCGATCCGCCGCGCCTGCGGCGTCAGGTCGATGCCCTTGGTTGTATCGAGCAGCGTGGTGCCGTTCAGCACGATCGCGCCTTCGTCCAAATGGATCAATCCCGCGATAGCCTGAAGCGTCAGACTCTTCCCCGCGCCCGACGGCCCGAACAACACGATGCGCTGGCTGGTCGATTCGAACGCTACATCGAGGAGGAAATCGCGCTCGGGCGTGATGAAATGCTTGCGCAGGCGAACGGAAAGGGCGGTCATATCAACGTACCGATGCCATCGACCGCTGGGGCAACAAGCGCCCGGCCGCGAGCAAAATCACCACGCACGTTACGGATGTCACGATCACCAGGACGTTCGCCGTGCTGTCGTCGCCGGCTTGCACGGCTGCATATACCGCGACCGAAAGCGTTTGTGTCCGGCCGGGGAGATTGCCCGCGATCATCAGCGTGGCGCCGAACTCGCCCAGCGCCCGCGCGAACGCGAGCAGCGCGCCGGCCAGAATGCCGCGCGCGGCGAGCGGCAGCGTGACACGAAAAAACACAGCGGTTTCATCGATACCGAGCGTTCGCGCCGCACGTTCGAACTGCGGATCAACGGCTTCAAACGCCGTGCGCGCGGATTTCAGGACGAGCGGAAAGGCGACCACCGCCGACGCGATCACGGCGCCCTGCCACGTAAAGACCAGCTGGATATCGAATTTATCGAGCCACGCGCCGATCACGCCGCGCCGGCCGAGCAGCACGAGCAGGTAATAACCGAGAACTGTAGGCGGCATGACGAGCGGCAACGTCAGCAACGAATCGACCAACTCGCGCGCCGACGACCGCCATCGCGACAAACCGAACGCCACCGCGACGCCGAGCACGACGTCGATCGCCGTCGCCCAGCCGGCCACTTTCAGCGACAACAGCAGCGGAATCCACGCGTGATCCATGAAGTTTTACTTAACCGGCGGCTTGAAGCCGAATTGCGCCAGCGTCTTCTGGCCTTCCGGCGACAACACGAACGCAATAAACGATTGAGCATCGGCGGCATGTTTGCTTTGCGCGACCTGCGCGATCGGATAGGTGATCGTGGTTTGCGTCGGCACGGTCAGCGCCACTTTCACGCGATCCGGCATCACGGCGGCGTCGGTGCCGAACACAAATCCCGCGTCCACTTCGCCTCGTGCCACGTAGTCGAGACTTTGGCGCACGTTCGATGCAAGCACCCCTTTGGCGCTGACCGCATCCCAAACGCCGGCTTCCTTGAGCGCGCCTTCCGTGTATCGGCCGACCGGCACAGAAGCCGGATCGCCGTATGCCACGCGCTTGACGCTGGCTTCGGTGAGGTCTTTCACGCTGGCAGGCGTGAAAGCGCTGTCCTTCGGCACGATCAACACGAGCGAATTCGCGGCGAAGTCGCGGCGCGATTCGGTTGCGATCACTTTTTCCCCGATGGCCTTGTCCATCGCTTTCTGATCGGCGGACGCGAAGACATCGGCGGGCGCGCCTTTCACGATCTGCTGCATGAGCACGTCGGACGCGCCGAAGTTCATCAGGACCTTGGTGCCCGGGTGCTGCTTTTCGTAGGCGTCGCCAATGGCCTTGAACGCGTTGGTCAGGCTCGCGGCTGCGGAGACGACGATTTCATCGGCATGAGCCGCACTTTGCAGCGCGATGGAAGAAACGGCGAGGGCGGCGACGATCAGCGATTGTTTGATTTTGAACACGATGGCCAGGTCGAAATGAATGGAAAGCGCATCGTAATATATTCGCGGCTATAACGGGAAGCGCGCACTCGATTACTCAGGGCTTCATGACTCCGTTGGGCCACCAAACCGGACGTCGATATGTCTTGCCGGCTTCACGGCAGGTTTGTCGTATTGGCCGGCTTTCCAGCGCGCCCGGATATACGGCTGCTCGCGGCCGGATAGCTGCAAAGCGATATCGGTGATCCACCGCTGCGTAGGCACGGGAATCCCGTGGAGCACGACTGCGACCAGCGCGAGACTTACGACAACAGGCGCTGGCGACAGCTTGCCCGCTTCCGCACGCCACGCGTACGCCACGAACAGAAGCGCCGCCAGAGCGCCGAGCCCGCAGCCCGAGACCACTTCCGACACTGAATGCGCGTTCAACAGAATGCGCGACACGCCGACCACGACTCCGACCAGCACGCCAACACTGACACCGAGCCCTCTTACCCATTGCCGACCGGGCAGGCACGCCACGAACAACGCGACCGGCAATACCGCCGACGAAATCATCGCGTGGCCGCTAATTCCTGTGAAATCCAGATCGCGTATGCCGATGCCCCAGCCCATGAACGCAAGCTTGGTGAGAAAGACCAGCCCGCTTGCCGCGCCGAGCAGAAGAAGCCAGCAGACGGCGTAACGCCACGGGTATCCGATCGCGAGCCAGGCTGCTACCGCGAGGGCGAGCGGGATCATGACACCGACGCTGCCGATCGAAGTAATGGTGAGCCAGAGAGATAGCGGCAAGTCAGGCATGAAGATTGTTCTGCATAGCGGGAAAAAGCAGACATTATACCGGGCGGTTCAGGCTGCAAACTTAACGAAGCGGTCACCATGAATTTCGATGATAAAGCTCAACTTCGCTTAATTAGCGCTGTTCTGGCATCTACGTGTCAACAATACGTGTCGAGGTGAAATTCTGTGTCTCGCACGCAGCTTCCCAATAGATGCTATTGTGCACTGCACAACTTCCGTCATTTTGATGCGTTTTGACGGATCACTTTTCTAACGTGTGGGACCAAATTCGATGCCTAAAAGTCTGACGAAATTGTGGCTACGAGGCTTGAAACGCCTGGTCGCCACACAAATTGCGCCGCCAAGATCACCGAAGCCGCGTACTGCAGTGCGTCCTGTAAGCGCCAAGGCTGCGAAATCCGTAATCAGCCCGAGCTTGCCAGTCAAGCCGCGAACCACGGTGAAGGCGCGCGCCGTGCGTGAATCGCGCGTCCGGCCGCGTGCATCTGCATGGGCCGCGGGTAAGTGGGCGCGATCGTTCCACTCGGCGCCCCCCGCGGCCGGCCGGTTTGTAAATCACCTGGCCTATGCGCTGTACTTGCCCGCGAACGCCGAACCTACCCATATGCCGCTGCTGGTCATGATGCACGGCTGCCAGCAATCCGCCGAAGAGTTCGCGCAGGGCACACGCGTCAATTTGCTTGCTGACCGGTATGGATTCGCGGTCTTGTATCCCGAGCAGTCGAAAACAGCGCATGTTCATCGATGCTGGCATTGGTATGAGGGTGCAGGCGACGGGGAAGCGGCTTCGGTCGTATCGCTGATCAATGAGATTGTCGGCCGGCATGACCTGGATGCCGAACGCGTCTATCTTGCCGGAATGTCGGCCGGCGCTGGGCTCGCGGCCCGGCTTGCGGTCGAATATCCCTTCGTTTTCGCGGCCGTGGGCCTGCATTCGGGCGTGGTTTTCGGCGATGCCAACTCCGGTATCGATGCAATGGACATCATGCGTCGAGGCTCGCGGAAAGACCCGGTAGCGTTGATCGATGCCGCCGTCGATGTCACCAGTTATCCCGGCATGCCAACTGTGATCTTGCATGGCGAACTGGATTCAGTGGTGTCGAAGGTCAATGCCGAGCAGCTGACTTCGGAATTCCTGCGTCTGAATCGTTTCGTCGATGCCAACGGTGCCTGGAAAAACGGTGAGCGCCGCGAAGAAACCCAGGCTACCAGCGTGACGACGGATTATGTGAGAAATGGCCGGCGCGTCATGCGCGTTTGCATCGTGCGCGGACTGGGCCACGCGTGGAGCGGTGGCGACGATACCGTGCCATTCCATTCGGCCAAGGGTCCGGAGGCTTCAGCCATGCTGTGGGAGTTCTTCAAGCATCAACGCCGGGTGCAGTCGCCGGTTCGCGACGAGACGCTGGTTTGATCCAGTGTTGTAAAAAAGCCTTTTGCATCAACACGTTCTTTTGAACACTTGCCCGTGACTAGGGATTACCCTATACTTCGTTCAAGCACTAGGTAATTACCCTTATATCACCCAGCGAGGTTCACCATGTATCTGCTCAGCCGCCTCTTCCTGTTCCTGACGAAATCCGCCGACCAGCGTGACAAGGAACGTAACGACGCTTATCTGGCCGAAGCCACTGACATTTACGACCTCGAATACCGCATGAAGAAGCTGGATCGCCGTGCAACGACACGTCATCCTTCGTGGCTCGCGCAGTAATTCAACGGCCGTAAAGAAATACAAGCAGGATTCGATACGCTGAAAGCGGTGTTATCGAAGCAAAGAAATGCCGGCTCCATTGGCCGGCATTTTTGCGTCTTCTGCCTGAAAAACACCGGAAGGCTTTTGCCTTCCGGTTACGCTGGATTAAACCAGCTTGACGCGAACGTCTACGTTCCCGCGCGTTGCGTTCGAGTACGGGCACACTTGGTGGGCGGTATCGACCAGTGTTTGCGCTTCGGCTGCATCAAGTCCAGGCAGCGAAACCCGCAGTTCGATATCCAACGCAAAGCCGCCTTTGTCGTTCGGACCGACGCCTACATCGGCGGAAACGGTTGTATCGGCGGGAATTGCCTTCTTTTGCTGACCGGCGACAAACTTCATTGCGCTCAGGAAACAAGCCGAATAACCGGCAGCAAAAAGCTGTTCCGGGTTAGTGCCTTCTGCGCCCGCGCCACCCAATTCCTTGGGAGCGCTCAATTTCACATCCAAATTCTTGTCCGACGATACTGCCCGGCCGTCGCGGCCGCCCGTGCTCGTTGCGTGTGCGGTGTAAAGGACGCTCATGATGTTCTCCTGTTCAATGGTGACCGCTTGGCGGCAGAAAGTGTGTTTGGGAATGCGCTGACCACGGAGAGAAATATATCGCGATAATCATTAGTGTGCAAATGAAATAGAAGTGATCCGCGATTGGTAATTTCTATCGAATTGTTAAGTTTCGTTGTGTTCCATCAGCGATGCACGCAGTTGCACGAGTTCGTCGCGCAATTTGAGCAGGCGTTCTGCGTCCGATCCGGCAGCGCAGAAGATCTCGGCCGGAATGCCGCGGATGGATTTCTTGAGCGCCCGGCCGGCATCTGTGAGATTGATATGCACCTGCCGCTCGTCTTCCTTGCTGCGCACGCGTTGTACAAAACCCTGCGCCTCAAGTCGTTTCAGTAAGGGCGTCATGGTGGCCGAATCGAGATTCAACCGCTCGGCCATTTGCTTGACAGTCAGCGCATCCCTTTCCCAGAGCACCAGCATTGTCAGGTATTGCGGATAAGTCAGCCCGACCTTATCCAGCATAGGTTTGTACGTTTTTGTCATCGCAAGCGACGTGGAGTAGAGCGCGAAGCAAAGCTGGGCATCGAGTTCGAGCGGGATTTGCGGCGAAGAAGTCATGGCGATCGCATTATTTATGCTAAGGACGATACGTAACGATACTGCACGCGAATCGTTAGCGCACGAATCAAATGAACCGCGCGAAAAAAAGCGCCGGGGACCTTGGCGGTCGCCGGCGCTTTAGTAAGCCTTCGCGCAAATCAGGCTGCAGGTCCGGAAAGGTCCGGAATATCGTCCGCCGAGTCCTCTGATTGCAAGCCAAAACAGCCGCGATACGTCGCGTAAAACGAGCAATACAACGCGCTGGTGACGAGAATGGACGCGGGCATCAGGACGGCGAGCGCCATTTCCTGCCCAACTCCAAGCACTTGCATCAACGCGCTCAATCCAAACGATACCGCCAGCGCCACGCCAATCCACAACGCGCCGTAAAGCACGAACGCCCCCCGATTGCGCCAGCAGCCAATAAAGCTGAAAAACAGCGCCTTCGCCGGCGGCACGTCGTGCCAAGCCACGAGAACCGGCGCGAACCAGAACAGCATGGCGACGGGGATGTAGCAGCCCATCGCAACCAGCACCGCGAGCGGATTGAAGCTTGCCGCGATGGTTTCCGGATCGCCGGCAGGACCGTTGCCGATCATCAGATTGAGCAGCACGCCGTCATCGACGAGCGCCGACAACGCGAACACAGCGCCCATTGCGACCACATACACCACGCCGAGCACGAGCAACCGGCGCGCGACGATCTGCCCATACGAGCGGAAACCATCGACCAGTACGGTCGGCCACACTGGCTTTTTCGCGATGGTATTGCGGCAGGCCGCCATGAATCCCACCGCCACGCCCGGTATCAGCAGCAGCGGCAGCACGGGCCCAATCAACGGCAGCCGCGAGATCAGCGTCATGGCAAACAGATACGCGAAGAACACCGTAAGAAACGCCAGCGGATTCCGGCGAAACAGCCAGATTCCCTGTCGGAACCACACATAACCGGTTTTAGCGGGGACTTCGATCAAATGCATTGATTAATTACCATCAGCGGGAAGGGGCGCGGTTTTGATGCGCTCACGCAAAATGCGTTCGAAATGGCCAGGATCGTGCGGTTTCAGCATTTCGGCTTCGCGAGGCCGGTAAAAGTCGTAAAGACGCGATACCCAGAAACGTAAAGCGCCCGCACGCAACATGTCGCTCCAGTGGTGTTCTTCGGCCGGAGTGAACGGGCGGACCGTCTGGTATGCGCGCAGCAGGGCGTCCGTGCGTGCCGCGTCGAGCGCGCCCGTTGCCAGATCGACGCACCAGTCGTTCACGCAGACGGCGACATCGAACAGCCATTTGTCGTTGCCGGCGAAATAGAAGTCGAAAAACCCGCCGAGACGCGTTTCGTCCGCCGTGGGATGCGCGAACAGCACGTTGTCGCGGAACAGATCGCAATGACACGGGCCTTCCGGCATTGCTTTGTATTCAGCCGATGCAAAAAACGCCGATTGATGCGCGAGTTCGTTCTTGATCAGCGCTTGCTGGTCGCCGGTAAGATGCGGCAAAACGGCCGGCACGTTTTCCTGCCACCACGCGAGGCTGCGCAAATTCGGCTGATGCGTGGCGAAATCACGCCCCGCCAGATGAAGCCGCGCCAGCATATGGCCCACTTCGATGCAATGTTCCGGGCCCGGCGACAATTCCGGCGCGCCGTCGAGTTTTGTCACGATGGTCGCCGGCTTGCCGTTCAGCGTGCCGAACAACGCGCCATCGCGACGTGGCATTGGATCAGGAACCGGCACCGCGTGCGACGCCAGATGGCGCATCAGATCGAGGTAAAACGGCAACTGGGTTGCCGTCAGATTTTCGAAGAGCGTGAGGACATACGAGCCGCGCGTGGTCGTCAAAAAGAAGTTGCTGTTCTCGATGCCGGATGCAATGCCACGAAACTCGGTGACTTCGCCGAGTTCGTAGTTCTGGAGCCAGTCGGTGAGCTGGGAATCGGAGACAGCAGTGAATACGGCCATGCGGGAGTGCGTCGGTGAGGTTGGAAGGCGCGCGGACCGGCGTGCGGATCAGTGGCGGGGACAACGGCGAACGCCGGGCATAAGTCGATGCAAAGCCCGGCGGCCATAAAAAAGCTTAGTAGCGCAGATTCCACGAAGGCAGGCGCGTGCTCGCCTTGCCGTTGTCGCGCACGGTCGGCGACGCGTCGGCGGGCGCGCTCATCTGATAGCGCGTGCCGAAATTCGAGCGCACGTTGATTTCGACAGGTTTGCCTTTGTCCCGGTATTCCGTGATTTCCGTGCCGTTCGTGCTGGTCTCGTGATAGCTCGGCAGACGCGGCGGCGAGATTTCCACCTTCGAGCTGACTTCCGCCGCCGGGCGATTGATCGCCTTCAGGTCGGGCAAGCCGGCATTCTCTTCGGGCGACATGACGTGCGCCGGAGTTGCATCCGTCGCGGCCGCCGATTGAGCGGGAAGGCTCTGCGCGTTTGCGCCAATGCTGGCAACGGCCAGAACAGCCGTGATGGCGACAGATTGAAGCGACTTCATGATGTTTCTCCAGATGAGTCCCCGAATTTTAGCAAACCGCACCCGCTTGAGGGATGCTAAGGGACATTTGAATCGTCGCAAAAGCCTTATTTTGCGCTGGTTTCAAATAAAGCATGGCGATGTGTCCCGATGTGTTGAAGAAACGCATCGGCGGGAGGGGTGTTCATGGGCGTGTGGTTCTTCCGTGTTAATGTCGATTCACCACAAGAGCGCATGAAGAACATGACAAACGACCGGACTCAAGCCACTCATTCCACGCCCGCCAGCAACTTCCCCACGGAATCTTTCGATGACCCCGTGGCAGCGGTCGCGCGGGTATCGGCCATTTACGAAGCCAACACCGGATTCCTGCGCGACGCCTTCGCGCGGTATCGGAAAAACGAGCCGTTTTCGCATCGCGTTAGAGCGTGTTATCCGTTCGTGCGCGTGCGGACCGAGCTGAACACGCAGATCGATTCTCGCCGTTCGTATGGGTTCGTCGCGGGGCCCGGGATTTTCGAGACCACGCTTACGCGGCCGGACATGTTCGGCGATTATTATCGCGAGCAATTGCGCCTGCTTACCAAGAATCATCATGTCGGAATTGAAGTCGGCGTGTCGGCGCAACCTATTCCCATTCATTTCGCGTTTGCCGAGGGCATTCACCTGGAAGGCGACCTGGATCGCGACCGGCTGCTCGCCATGCGCAATATCTTCGATATGCCCGATCTCGCGCTGCTCGACGACCGCATTGTGAACGGCACGTACGAACCCGCGCCAGGCGAACCGCATCCGCTCGCGTTGTTCACGGCGGCGCGGGTGGATTTCTCGTTGCATCGGCTGAAGCATTACACCGCGACCTCGCCCACGCACACGCAGAACTACGTGCTTTATACGAACTACCAGTTTTATATCGATGAATTCGTGAAGCTCGGCCGCAAGATCATGTCCAGAACGGACGACGAAGAAACGCGGAAGTATCGAAGCGAATACACGTCGTTTGTGGAACCCGGCGACGTGATCACCGGCAACGAAAACCTCGGCGATCTGCAGGAAGAACCGCAAGGCGTGGCGCCGGCGCGCTTGCCGCAAATGCCCGCGTATCACCTGAAACGCGCCGACGGCAGCGGCATCACGATGATCAACATTGGCGTTGGACCATCGAACGCAAAGACGATCACGGACCACATCGCCGTGCTGCGGCCGCACGCGTGGATCATGCTCGGGCATTGCGCCGGATTGCGCAATACACAGCGTCTCGGCGACTACGTTCTCGCGCACGGTTATGTACGCGAAGACCACGTGCTCGACGCCGACCTGCCGCTCTGGATTCCGATCCCCGCCCTGGCCGAGGTTCAGGTCGCGCTGGAGAAAGCCGTCGCGCAGGTGACCAAGCTCGAAGGCGTGGATTTGAAGCACGTGATGCGTACCGGGACCGTCGCGAGCGTGGATAACCGCAACTGGGAGTTGCGTGATCACCGCGAGCCCGTGCAGCGTTTATCGCAAAGCCGCGCGATCGCGCTCGATATGGAAAGCGCGACCATCGCCGCGAATGGGTTCAGGTTTCGCGTGCCATACGGAACGCTGCTCTGCGTCTCCGATAAACCTCTACACGGCGAACTAAAGTTGCCCGGCATGGCGGATCAGTTTTATCGCGCGCAAGTGGATCAGCATTTGCAGATCGGCGTGATGGCAATGGAACTGCTGCGCATGAACGGGCTATCGAAACTCCATAGCCGCAAGTTGCGCGGGTTCGCTGAAGTGGCGTTCCAGTGATGCAAAAAGCGGCTCCGCAGGGAGCCGCTTTTCAATCGCCCGAGCTATCAAAGATAGAACATCCTGTCTTCGTCGGACTTGCCTTCGGCCGGCTGTTCTTCCGCCGTTTCGCGATCTTCGTAGAACTGCAGCACCGCTTCGAGCACCTGATCCGGATCGTCGATAACCTGCATCAGATCCAGGTCTTTCTCGCTGATCACGCCGGTGGGAACCAGCGTATTGCGGAACCACAGGAGCAGACCTTCCCAGAACTCGGCGCCCACCAGCACGATGGGAACATGCCGCGATTTCTTCGTCTGGATCAGCGTCAGCACTTCAGCCATTTCGTCGAGTGTGCCGAAGCCGCCCGGCATGACCACCACAGCGTCCGAATTCTTCACGAACGTGACCTTGCGCGTGAAGAAATGGCGGAAACGCAGCGAGATATCCTGCCACTGGTTGCCCGACTGCTCATGCGGCAACTCGATGTTCAATCCCACCGAAGGCGACTTGCCCGCATGCGCGCCCTTGTTCGCGGCTTCCATGATGCCGGGACCGCCGCCAGAGATCACGGCGAAGCCCGCGTCGGAGAATTTCTGCGCGATTTCAATGGTGAGCTTGTAGTACGGCGACTCGGGTTTCAGGCGCGCCGAACCATAGATGCTGATGGCAGGTCGGATCTCGGAGAGGTACTCGGTCGCCTCGATAAACTCTGCCATAATCGTGAACATCTGCCACGATGCGCGAGCCTTCTTGGCCGTCGCGCGCTCTTGATCTGCGAGCGATCGCAGACTCGGAATCACTTTTCTTTTGTTCATAATGCCTGAAGAACTTAATCTTGAAGGTAAGACCCTGCTATTGGTCGACGGATCCAGCTATCTGTATCGGGCCTACCACGCCATGCCGGATCTGCGCGGGCCGGATGGCGGACCAACAGGCGCGTTGTACGGAATGATCAACATGCTGCGGCGCCTGCGGAAGGACATCAATGCAGAGTATAGCGCGTGCGTATTCGACGCCAAGGGCAAGACATTTCGCGACGACTGGTACGCGGATTACAAGGCAAACCGGCCATCCATGCCGGATGATCTCTCGAAGCAAATAGAACCCATCCACGAGACCGTTCGGGCGCTCGGCTGGCCGCTCGTGATGATCGAAGGCGTGGAGGCCGACGACGTCATCGGTACGCTTGCAGTCGCCGCCGAAAAGCGCGGCATGAAGGTAATCGTGTCGACGGGCGACAAGGATCTGGCGCAGCTTGTGACGGATCATGTCACCCTCATCAATACGATGTCGAACGAGACGCTCGATCGCGCCGGGGTGCTGAATAAGTTCGGCGTGCCGCCGGAGCGGATCGTCGACTATCTCTCGCTCATCGGCGATACGGTCGATAACGTACCGGGCGTCGAGAAGTGCGGGCCGAAGACGGCGCTGAAGTGGCTCACACAATACGATTCCCTTGATGGCATCGTGGCACATGCCGGCGAAATCAAAGGTGCGGTGGGAGACAATCTACGCAAGGCTCTGGACTTCCTGCCCATGGCCAGAAAGCTCGTTACCGTACATACGGAATGCGATTTGGCGGCGCAGATCGCATCGATCGAGGAAACGCTGCCTTCGCGGCCCGAAGCGCGCGACGAATTGCGCGATCTCTTTACGCGTCACGGCTTCAAGACGTGGTTGCGCGAAGTCGAAATTGCCGACGCCGTGGAAGGTCCCGTGGACACGCCGCCCGCGGCCGCCACCGAAATGGAACGGCACTACGAAACAGTGCAGACGTGGGAGCAGTTCGATGAATGGCTCGCGCGCATCGACGCCGCTGAACTGACTTCCTTCGATACCGAAACAACCGCGCTCGATCCCATGCTCGCGCAACTCGTGGGTTTGTCGATATCGGTCGAGCCGGGACGCGCGGCCTATATTCCGGTCGCGCATCGCGGGCCGGATACGCCGGTGCAATTGCCCCGCGACGAAGTGCTGCAAAAATTGAAGGCGTGGCTCGAGGATTCATCGAAGAAGAAGGTCGGACAGCATCTCAAATACGATGAACAAGTGCTTGCGAATTACGGCATCGAACTGAATGGCGTCGAGCACGACACGCTGTTGCAATCGTATGTGATCGAATCGCACAGGCCGCACGACATGGACAACCTCGCGCTGCGGCATTTGGGCGCGAAGACCATCAAATACGAAGAGGTCGCGGGCAAGGGCGCGTCGCAGATCGGCTTCGACGAAGTCGCGCTGGATCAGGCCGCGCCCTACGCCGCCGAAGACGCCGACATCACATTGCGTTTGCATCAGGCGCTGTATCCGCAACTCGCCGACGAAGCGCAATTGCTGAAGGTGTATCGCGATATCGAGATGCCGACTTCACGCGTGTTGCGCAAGATGGAGCGCAATGGCGTGCTGATCGACGGCGAATTGCTGCGCGTGCAAAGCGGCCAGATCGCGACGCGTCTGATCCAGCTCGAAGCCGAGGCGTACATGCTCGCGGGCGGCGAATTTAACCTTGGATCGCCGAAGCAGATCGGGCAGATCTTCTTCGAGAAATTGCAGTTGCCGGTGGTCAAGAAAACGCCGAGTGGCGCGCCTTCCACCGACGAAGAAGTGCTGCAAAAGCTCGCCGAAGACTATCCGTTGCCGAAGATCCTGCTCGAGCATCGCGGTTTGTCGAAGTTGAAATCGACGTACACGGACAAGTTGCCGCGCATGGTCAACGCGAAGACCGGCCGCGTGCATACGAACTACGCGCAGGCCGTTGCGGTGACGGGGCGCTTGTCGTCGAATGAACCGAACTTGCAGAACATTCCGGTGAGAACCGCCGAAGGCCGGCGCATTCGCGAGGCGTTCATTGCGCCGCCGGGAAGCAAGATTGTCTCGGCGGATTATTCGCAGATCGAGTTGCGGATCATGGCGCATATTTCCGGCGATCCGTCGCTGATGCGTTCGTTCGCCGAGGGCGAGGACGTGCATCGCGCAACGGCGTCCGAGATTTTCGGCGTGACGCCGATCGAGGTGTCGAACGATCAGCGGCGCATCGCGAAGGTCATCAACTTCGGCCTGATCTATGGCATGAGCGCGTTTGGACTGGCATCGAATATCGGCATTTCGCGCGATGCAGCGAAGCTTTATATCGATAAATATTTCCAGCGCTATCCGGGCGTCGCCAACTACATGGACGAAACGCGCGTCAAGGCGAAGCGCGACGGTTTCGTGGAGACGGTGTTCGGGCGGCGTTTGTGGTTGCCCGAGATCAACGGCGGCAGCGGTCCGCGCCGGCAGGGCGCCGAGCGCGCGGCAATCAACGCGCCCATGCAAGGCACGGCTGCCGACCTGATCAAGCTTTCCATGATCGCGGTGCAGGACTGGCTGGAAGCATCGAAGATAAACACCAAGATGATCATGCAAGTCCACGATGAACTCGTGCTCGAAGTGCCCGAAGCCGAGCTGCCGGAAGTGCGCAAGCGCCTGCCGGAACTCATGTGCGGCGTCGCGCAGCTGAAGGTTCCGCTCGTCGCCGAAGTCGGCGTGGGCAACAACTGGGAAGAAGCGCACTGAGCAGGTTTTGGTTGCGTCACAACGGAGGTTGAATGCATCGCTTCATAATCGTCGGCGGCGGGGCGGGCGGGCTTGAACTCGCTACGCGTCTGGGCGACAAATTCGGCAGCGCCGACGGCAAGCGCACGGCGCGTGCGCAAGTGACGCTTGTCGACCGGAAATCCACGCATATCTGGAAGCCCTTGCTGCATGAAGTCGCGGCGGGCAGCCTCGATCCGTTCTCGCAGGAATTGCCGTATGCGGCGCAGGCGCGCTGGCACGGATTCGAGTTCCAGCAGGGCGATTTGCTGGGCATCGACCGCACGGCGAAGAAGGTGACGCTCGGTCCGCTTCTCGACGACGAAGCCGGCGAACTGTTACCGCAACGCGATCTGGAATACGACACGTTGATTGTGGCTATTGGCAGCACGACGGCGTTTTTCGGCGTGCAGGGCGCGCAGGAAAATTCGCTCGCGCTCGATACCGTCGATCAGGCCGAGTTGTTCCGCAAACGGTTGATCGCGGCGTGTATTCGCGCGGAATATAGGGCGCCCGATCCGGCGACGCTGAATCCCGCCGACGCCGCCACCAGGGAACCGCGCATCCAGGTCGCGATTGTTGGCGGCGGTGCGACGGGCGTGGAGTTATCGGCGGAATTGCGCAATACGGCGCAAGTTTTGCACGCGTACGGGCTGCACAAACTCGACCCAAAAAACGATATCGGCATTGTGTTGATTGAAGCAGGACCGCGGATTCTGCCCGCGCTGCCTGAACGCGTGTCCACGGCGACCGCCGAATTGCTGGGCAAACTCGGCGTCAAGCTGATGACCGGCGAGACAGTGGCCGAAGTGTCGCGCGATTCAATCCGCACGGCGAGCGGCAAGACCGTCGCGGCGGATCTGACGGTGTGGGCCGCCGGGATTCGCGCGCCGGCTGTGTTGTCCCAACTCGATGGACTTCCGATCAATCGTCTCGGTCAGCTCATCGTGCGCCGTACGCTGCAAACTGAGATCGACGACAACGTGTTCGCCATCGGCGATTGCGCGGCGTGCGCTTGGCCGGGCGGCGAGAAAGAAGGGCGCACCGTGCCGCCGCGTGCGCAAGCCGCGCATCAGCAAGCCAGCTTTTTGCTGCGATCGATGGAACGCAGGCTGGAAGACAAGCCGTTGCCGGAATACACGTATCGCGATTTCGGGTCGCTCGTGTCGCTCGGACACTTCAGCGCGGTCGGCAGCCTGATGGGCGGGTTGATTGGCGGGAACATGCTGATAGAAGGACTCTTCGCGCGGTTCATGTACCAGTCGCTTTACCGCATGCACATTGCCGCGTTGCATGGCTGGGCGCGCATGGCGCTGGACACCATTGCGCACTGGTTGCGGCGTTCCACCGCGCCGCGCGTCAAGCTGCACTGATTCATCGATTGATTTGACCAGCCTGAAGCCGAACTGAGCATGCAGCATAAAGCTGTTTAGAATGAGCGGCACGCTTTGGAAGCGGTTCGTTCAAGGCGCGGTCGTAGTCGAAGTCCTTGCCGTGCCTCGATGTCCGGCGCTTGACCGGACATCGGGGCGTACCCGTTCTGGATGGACCGGCGCGTTACTGCTTGCTTACTGCTCGCCGCCGGCCATCCTCTTGCGGCCTCACGCCGCTGGAGCTCTGCATGCTTACGCCTGAAATCGACAGCCTCGTTCCGCATGTTCCATTCAACCGACGCACGTTCATCAAGGCGGCCGTCGGCAGCGGTTTTGCCGCCTGCGTCTTGCCGGTTTCGGCGCAAACCATCATCACCGACAGCGACGGTCTCGAAGCCGGCCCCGTCGGATTCAAGGCCGCGGACGGCACGCTCGTGCCGGCTTATCGCGCGCAGCCGAAAGGCAAGACGCACTTGCCGGTGATTATCGTGATTCACGAAATCTTCGGCGTTCACGAACATATCGCCGATGTCTGCCGCCGCTTCGCCAAGCTCGGTTATCTGGCGGTCGCGCCCGATCTCTACGTGCGTGAAGGCGACGCATCCAAATATCCGTCGATGCAGCAACTCAACGACCAGCTTGTCTCCAAGGTGCCGGACGATCAGGTTTTATCGGATATCGATTCGACCGTGGCATGGGCGGGCGAGCATGGCGGCGACCTGAACCGGCTCGGAATCACGGGTTTCTGCTGGGGCGGCCGGATCACGTGGCTTTATGCCGAGCGCAATCCGCGGATCAAGGCGGCGGTCGCGTGGTACGGACGCGTTGTCGGCGCGAAAACCGCGAACAATCCCGCGAATCCGCTCGACCTTGCTGCCAATTTGAAGGCGCCGGTTTTGGGGTTATACGGCAAGCTCGATCAAAGCATTCCGCAGGACACGCTCGCGCAAATGAAAGAGGCGATCGCGACTGGGCCACAGGTCGCGCGCGGCTCGCAATTCGTTGTCTACGACGACGCGCCGCACGCGTTTTTCGCCGATTACCGGCCGAGTTATCGCAAAGCCGATGCCGAAGATGGCTGGAAGCGCGCGGTTGCGTGGTTCAAGGACCACGGGGTCAAGTAACTTCGTAGCCCACGCCTCGGCACGGCTAGTTTTTATGCTGTCGCGCCGGTCGCCACGGGCCGCGACGCGTCCGAACTCCATTCGCTCCACGATCCCGGATACAACGCCGCGCCGTGAAAGCCGGCGATTTCCATCGCCAGCGCGTTATGGCATGCCGTTACGCCCGATCCGCATTGCAACACCACGCGATCCGGCTGCATTGCGCCGATGAGCGCGCCGAACGTCTCGCGCAATTCGTGCGCCGTCTTGAAGCGGCCATCGACGGTCAGGTTGTCTTTGAAAAACCGGTTCAACGCGCCGGGAATATGACCGCCGACGGCATCGAGCGTCTCGTTTTCTCCGCGATACCGGTCGGCCGCGCGAGCATCGATCACCACGCGCTCGTGTGTATCGATATTGCGCAGCAGGCTATCTGCATCGATAGTCACCGACAGCGGTGCGGCCGCCTTGAACGTTCCCGTCGAAGCGGACGGCGTTGCAGAATCCAGCGGTTGCCCGGCCGCCTGCCACGCTTGCAGACCGCCGTCGAGCAGCGCGACGGAATCGTGGCCGAGCCAGCGCAACAGCCACCAGAGACGCGACGCGTACATGCCGCCTTGAGCGTCATAAGCGACGACTTGCTGGCCTTCGTTCAAGCCAGTTTTCTTGAGCCTGGCGACGAACGCTGCACGCTCCGGCAACGGGTGACGGCCGTTCTTTCCGGTCTTGGCGCCGGACAAGTCGCGATCGAGATTCAAATAATGCGCGCCCGGGATATGTCCTGCGGCATAAGCGGCTTCGCCGGCTTCGGGCGCGGCCAGGTCGAAGCGGCAATCGACCATAAACACGCTGCCAGGCGCAGCGGCAATCCGCTCGACGAGGTTGGCCGCGGAAATAAGCGTGGTGTAGTGGGTGTGGGGCATGACGACTCCTGAGGCAACGCGGCGCTTTAGCTTATGAATGCTTTGAATGGCATATCGCGCGCGGCGAAAAGTGAAATTCAAGTCTAAACAAAAAACGCGCGACTGTTGTGCTTATCGCCATTCATTGTCGCGAATGGCGGAAGAACGGTGTCTCTCGCCCGACCTCGCGCGATGCCTTAATTCTCAACTGGTATTAGTAAAAATCGACCCTGAATTAGGACGTTTCGCGTGTCATGAAGTGCAGCGTGTCGCCAGTATGGTTGGTCACGCAGCGTTGCACTTCCCGCTGCCTTATCGGCCGAAATCCAAGGATTGCGCATGGCGACAAAATCATACGGCCTCCCCGCCTTGCCCGTTATAAACTCCGGTCCAATGAGCAACCACGAACAATTCCACGTTGTGTACGACGGCCCGGCGCTCGATGAGCATCGGATGAACGTTCGCGATCTCGCACCAGCGCTGATCGCAATAGCCGATCTATTCTCCGCGGCTAATACGGAGTTGAACGGAACGTCTGCGGAGGTTCGCGTCGAGGTCAAAGGAAATTTCAAATCGGGGTCGTTCGAGATCGAGCTGATCTTCATGCAAGCGTTAGTTGCGCAGTTGCGCGACATGTTTGCAAGCTCCACCGCGACGGCTGTCTCCAATGCGTCGGCGATTCTTGCTGTAGTGGGACTCGTCGGCGGCGGCGGTCTGATTGGTTTTCTACGAAAGCTGCGAGGTCGTCGGCCCAAGCACGTCGAGGTCGACGGCGAGTCTTGCACTGTCTGGATGACGGAAACCGAAGTCATCGAGGTATCGGGACCGGTGCTGCGGCTCTATAAAACGCGGGCAGTGAGAGTATTTTTGCAGCAGATGTTGTCGCCGCTCGAACGCGAGGGCATAACGAGCTTCGGAGTGGTCCGCGGCAACGACATCGATCTGGACATTGACCAGGAAGAGTTGCCAGCGTTTGCGTTTGCCGACACGCGGGAAGAGGTGGTCTCCGACTTTACCGGTCGAAAGCTGCTCCAGATCGAGTCTGTAACATTCAAGGATCAGAACAAGTGGCGCGTGAACGACGGCCAGTCAGCGTTTTTTACGTCGATGGACGATGGCGATTTCCTTGCGAAAGTCAATGCAGGCGAACGCTTTGGAAAGGGTGACGTGCTGGTTGTGGATCTTCAACACATACAAACCATTGCCGATGGTGCGCTTAAAACGGATTTCCGCATCTTGAAGGTTCATGAACATCGTGCGCCGCTGCAGACCGCGCTGTTCTAACCGCGGCAAAAAAATGCCCATCAATCGATGGGCATTCTTCGTTCAACGGTCACAACTTGCATCTTCAAATCTCGCCCAGTTGCTGGCGCAAGAACTCATGAAAATGCTGCATGCCTGATTCCATCGGGCTTTGATACGGGCCGACTTGCGACTCGCCCCGATTCATCAGTGCGCGCCGTCCTGCGTCCATGCGTTCGGCGATTTCATCGTCCTCGCGCGCGGTTTCCAGATACGCCGCCCGCTCAGCTTCAATAAACTCACGCTCGAACAACGCGATTTCTTCAGGATAATAAAACTCGACGATGTTCGTAGTCTTCTGCGGCCCTTGCGGAATCAGCCACGACACCACGAGCACGTGCGGATACCACTCGATCATGATGCCCGGGTAGTACACCATCCAGATCGCGCCAAACTCCGGCATCTTGCCGTCGCGGAAACGGAGCACCTCGTCGTGCCATTTACGGTACGTGGGACTGCCCGGCTTCTCCAGATTCTTGTGCACGCCAACTGTCTGCACGCTATACCAGTCGCCGAATTCCCAGGTCAGGTCGTCGCAGGAAACAAAACTTCCCAGGCCCGGATGGAACGGCGCGACGTGATAGTCCTCGAGATACACCTCGATAAAACTCTTCCAGTTGTAATTGCATTCGTGCACTTCGACGTGATCAAACATGAAGCCCGAAAAGTCGAAATGTTTGGCCGGCCCAAGTCGGGCGAGATCGGCCGCAACATTGCGTCCGCTCGCTTCGAATAGCAGGCCTTGCCAGTTCTGCAGAGGCGATTTGCCGAGGTTCAGGCAAGGTTTATCGGCGAAATGCGGCGCGCCGAGCAACTGGCCGTCGAGATCGTACGTCCACCGGTGCAACGGACACACGATGTTCTCCGCCGTGCCGCGTCCATTCAGCATGATGGCCTGGCGATGCCGGCAGACATTGGACAGCAGTTCGATTTCGTCCTGTTTGTTGCGGACGAGCAGACGCCCTTCGCCCTCGCCGGGCAAAGCAAAATAATTTCCCGCGTCGGGCACCATGAGTTCGTGGCCGATATAGCGTGGACCGTGCTTGAAAAGCGTGTCGATTTCGCGCTTGAGAAGCGCTTCGTCAAAGTAAGCCGTGACTGGCAACTGGCTGTGGATTGCGTTCAGTTGCAATGCATTGCTCAGATTGGACATTCCCACTCCCGTGAAGACGTGAAAGCAGTGAACAACCCAACCATCGAAAATTCGATTTAGGGAGACCGCGAATTATAACGAAAACCCTTTCAATGGGGCGCCCGAGGACTTGTTTTGGGTCAAATCCCGGCGCAGAGTTCCGGGCATTTGCGGGAGTTTCGAGATTTTTTGAGATGAGCGATGAAAGTCTGGGACGCGCCATAGGCGCGGGTGAGCGCATGGTGGAGGCCGGAAAAGCCGCTTTTGCCGTAGAATGTCCGACTTGTTTCCCGAAAACAGACATCACACCCACGATTCATGGCGAAAACCGCAATGCAGGAAGGCTCGGCGAGTGCGGACAACGCACCGCTTCCAGAGAACTACGAATCGGCGCTAGCCGAGCTGGAAGGGCTTGTAGCACGTATGGAAGGCGGCACGCTGAGCCTCGAAGAGTCGCTTGCCGCGTATCGCCGTGGCGCTGCGCTCGTCGGCTTTTGCCAGCAACAACTAGAAAAGGTCGAGCAGCAGGTTCGCGTGCTCGATGGCGACACACTAAAACCGCTACCCGCCGACCTGCAGCGCGCGACCCAGGGCGCAGGCACATCGGCAGATAACGGGGACGACTTATGACCTTTGACCAATGGATGCACGCGAGCCTCGATCGCGTTGAAACGGCGCTGGAGCATTACCTGCCGGGCACGGACATCGCGCCCGCGAAGCTGCATGAAGCCATGCGTTACGCCGTGCTCGGCGGCGGCAAGCGGGTGCGCCCGCTCTTGTGCCACGCCGCCGGCGAACTGACGGGTGCGCCTGCGCCTGCGCTCGATGCCGCGAGCGCGGCGCTCGAGATGATCCACGTGTATTCGCTGGTTCATGACGACATGCCTGCCATGGACGACGACGCTCTGCGTCGCGGAAAACCAACGGTACACGTGCAATATGACGAAGCGACGGCACTCCTCGTTGGGGACGCGCTGCAGTCCCAGGCGTTCGTCGCGCTGACAGCGGACAATAACGGCTTGAGCGCCGTCCAGCAGGCCGCGCTCACGCGGGAACTGGCGCTTGCAAGCGGTTCGGTTGGCATGGCGGGTGGCCAGGCTATCGACCTGGAAAGTGTCGGCCGCAAGCTTTCGCGCCCGCAACTTGAAACCATGCACCGGAAGAAAACCGGCGCTTTGTTGCGCGCAGCCGTGCGAATGGGTGCACTCTGTGGCGAAGCGCCGGATGCTGCCGCCATGAGCGCGCTAGACGCGTATTCGGCTGCAGTTGGCCTTGCATTCCAGGTCGTGGATGACATTCTGGACGTCACCGCGGACTCCGCCACGCTTGGCAAGACGGCGGGCAAGGACGCAAAGGACGACAAACCAACGTACGTGTCGATCATCGGACTCGATGCATCGCGCGAACTGGCAGCTCAACTGGGCCGCGACGCCCATGCTGCACTAGCGCCGTTTGGCCCGCGGGCCGCCCGACTGGGCGAACTGGCCGACCTGGTTGTGAACCGGGTGAACTGAAACATACGATAAAACGCGAAACCGGCGGGCGTGCAAGATGCTTGCAACCTGAACGGTTTCGCCAGTTTTCCTAAATGGGACGACGATGTACGACTTGCTGAAAACCATCGACGATCCAGCCGCATTGCGAGCGCTGGACCGCCACGAACTAAAACCGCTGGCCGAAGAGCTGCGTGCTTACGTGCTCGACAGCGTGTCGCAGACGGGCGGGCATTTGTCGTCGAATCTCGGAACGGTCGAACTGACGATCGCGCTCCATTACGTCTTCGATACCCCGAACGATCGCATCGTCTGGGACGTCGGCCACCAGACTTATCCGCACAAGATCCTGACGGGCCGGCGCGACCAGATGAAATCGCTGCGTCAGGCGGGCGGGATCTCCGGCTTCCCGCGCCGTAGCGAATCGAAATACGACACCTTCGGCACAGCGCACTCCAGCACGTCCATTTCGGCGGCGCTTGGCATGGCGATCGCGAGCAAGTTGCAGGGCGACAACCGCTATTCCATCGCGGTGATCGGCGACGGCGCCATGACCGCCGGCATGGCCTTCGAAGCCATGAACAACGCTGGCGTTGCCGACGACGTGCCGCTGCTCGTGATCCTGAACGACAACGACATGTCGATCTCGCCGCCCGTCGGCGCGCTGAATCGCCATCTGGCGCGGCTGATGTCGGGTCGTTTCTACGCGGCAGCGCGCGCCGGCGTGGAGCGTGTTCTGCGCGTTGCGCCGCCCATGCTGGATCTCGCCCGCAAGCTCGAGGAACACGCGAAGGGCATGATCGTGCCGGCCACGTTGTTCGAAGAGTTCGGCTTCAATTACATCGGACCTATCGATGGTCACGATCTCGAATCGCTGATTCCGACGCTGCAGAACATCAAGGAATTGCGCGGGCCGCAGTTCCTGCACGTCGTGACAAAGAAGGGCCAGGGCTACAAGCTGGCTGAAGCCGATCCGGTCCTGTACCACGGTCCCGGCAAGTTCAATCCGGCAGAAGGGATCAAGCCGTCGACGGTGCCATCGAAGAAAACGTACACGCAAGTTTTCGGCGAATGGTTATGCGACGCGGCCGAGCAGGATTCGCGCGTCGTAGGCATCACGCCGGCCATGCGCGAAGGCTCCGGCATGGTCGAGTTCGAGAAACGCTTCCCGGATCGTTATTTCGATGTCGGCATTGCCGAGCAGCACGCCGTGACTTTCGCGGGCGGTCTAGCCGCGGACGGCATGCGCCCGGTCGTCGCGATCTACTCCACGTTCCTCCAGCGTGCCTACGACCAGCTGATCCACGACGTCGCGCTGCAAAACCTGCCGGTGGTGTTTGCCATCGACCGTGCGGGTCTGGTCGGCGCGGATGGCGCAACGCACGCGGGGAACTACGATCTGGCGTTCCTGCGCTGCATCCCGAACATGACCGTGATGGCTGCGTCCGATGAAAACGAATGCCGCCAGATGCTGTACACGGCATTGCAGCAGCCGAATCCCACTGCCGTGCGTTATCCGCGCGGCGCGGGAACGGGTGTGAAAACCGTCAAGAAGATGACGGCGTTCCCGCTCGGCAAGGGTGAAGTCCGCCGTGAATCGACGCAAAAAGCCGGTTCCGGATCGCGCATCGCAATCCTCGCGTTCGGCACCATGGTTGCGCCCGCCCTGGCCGCGGCCGAGGAACTGGACGCAACGGTCGCCAACATGCGGTTCGTGAAGCCTATCGATGCCGACTTGCTGCGCGAACTGGCCGCCACGCACGACGCGCTCGTGACCGTCGAAGAAGGCGCGATCATGGGCGGCGCGGGTTCGGCTTGCGTTGAAAGCCTCCTGGCCAGCTCGGTCATCAAGCCGGTTTTGCAGCTTGGCTTGCCGGACGTGTTTATCGATCATGGCGATCCGGTCAAGCTGCTGGCGTCATGCGGACTGGACGGCGCCGGTATCGCCAAGTCGATTCGCGAGCGCTTTCTGAAAGACGCCGTGTCGCACGATGTCCAGAACGATGTCGCGCACAACGCAGGCAAGCTGACCAAACGCGTCGCTTGATTTGAGCGGATGGTTTGAGACGGCGGGCGTCGGTGACGTCCGCCGTTTGCATCCCGGCATGATCCTCGCGTGACAAACATCACAATTCGCGCGACGGACAAGGAAATACGATGAATCAGATGAATCCCGCCTTTGCGATGCCCGATGTCCAGAGCTCACTCGATACGCGGCAAATCCCAATCCAGCGCGTGGGCGTAAAAGCGGTCCGATATCCGCTGACCGTGCGGACATCGACTGGAGAATTGCAGCCCGGTGTGGGCCTCTGGAATCTCGACGTGCACCTTCCCGCCGATCAGAAAGGCACGCACATGTCTCGCTTTGTCGCGTTGCTCGAAGAACATCGCGCGCCGCTCGACCAAGCTTCTTTTAGCGCCATGCTCGCCGCGATGCTGCAGAAACTCGAGGCGCATTCGGGCCGCATCGAAGTGTCGTTTCCGTACTTCGTCATGAAGACCGCGCCGGTTTCGGGCGTGCAGAGTCTGATGGATTACGAGGTCACCCTGACGGGCGAAATTCGCGCGGGCGAAACACGGACGTCGCTGAAGGTGCTCGTGCCGGTGACCAGCTTGTGCCCGTGCTCGAAGCAGATCTCGCAATACGGCGCGCACAACCAGCGTTCGCACGTGACCATCAGCGCCGAATTCGCGGGCGATCTGGCTATCGAAGATTTGATCCGGATGGCGGAAGAAGAGGCGTCGTGCGAGTTGTGGGGATTGCTCAAGCGCCCCGACGAAAAGTTCGTGACCGAGCGCGCATATGAAAATCCCAAATTCGTCGAAGATCTCGTACGCGATGTCGCCACGCGCCTGAACGCCGACCATCGGATCATGGCGTATGTGCTGGAAGCGGAGAATTTCGAGTCCATACACAATCACAGCGCGTACGCCGTGATCGAACGTGACAAGCGGATCGCCTGATCCGGCTAGGAACTACGCAGCCGCCAGAGACGTCAAGTCCCAGCGCGGCTTCACCGTGAACGCGTAGTCGCGCACGGCTTGATCGGGCCAGCGCGCGAGCCTCAGAGCGCCGGCGAGCGCGATCATTGCGCCGTTATCGGTACACAGTGACAAGTCAGGGTAGTGCACTTCGAAGCGCCGCTTTTTCGCGGCCGCCGACAGCGCATCGCGCAACTGCCGGTTCGCTCCCACGCCGCCCGCCACCACCAGCCGCTTTAGGCCAGTCTGCTTCAACGCCGCGATGGACTTGGTCGTCAGCACATCGACGGCGGCATCGACGAAACCGCGCGCCAGATCGGCCTTCGATTGTTCGCAGATGTTCGCGCCAAGTTTGCGGCTGTGCGTCAGCACCGCGGTCTTCAACCCGCTGAAGCTGAAATCGAGGTCGCCGGAATGCAGCATCGGGCGCGGCAGCTTGACTGCGCCCGACGTGCCGAATTCCGCCAGGCGCGAGACTTCGGGGCCGCCCGGGTAGCCGAGGCCGAGGAGTTTGGCGGTTTTATCGAAGGCTTCGCCGGCGGCGTCGTCGAGCGTCTCGCCGAGCGTCTCATATTCGCCGACGTCGGTGACGCGCATCAATTGCGTGTGTCCGCCCGATACCAGCAACGCCACGAACGGAAAAGGCGGCGGCTCGCTCACCAGCAGCGGCGACAGCAAATGCCCTTCCAGATGATGAATGCCTACGGTTGGCAGGTCCCACGCCATGGCCAATGCGTTTGCCACGCTCGCGCCGACCAGCAGCGCGCCGGCGAGGCCGGGGCCTTGCGTGAACGCGATGGCATCGATATCCGCAGGCGACGTTTTGGCCTCCGCCATCACCTGTTCGAGTAGCGGCAACGCGCGCCGGATATGGTCGCGCGACGCCAGTTCGGGCACGACGCCGCCGTATTCCCGATGCATGGCGATTTGCGAATGCAGTGCGTGCGAAAGCAGGCCGCGCTCTGTGTCGTAGAGAGCGAGACCGGTTTCATCGCAGGAGCTTTCTATGCCTAGAACGAGCATGGCGGAGGACGTCTCGGGGGTTGCTGGGTAACGAACCAGTATACCAGCGGCGGGAATTTCGACCCAGGCAAGGCCACCGCCGGTGACAGTCAAAACGCTACAATGCGCGCCATGGAAACTTACGATATCGCCGTCGTCGGCGCGGGCGCCGCCGGCATGATGTGCGCCGCCGTGGCCGCGCAGGGCGGCCGTCGCGTGGTGCTGATCGATCACGCCGAACGGCTCGCCGAAAAGATCCGCATTTCGGGCGGCGGACGTTGCAATTTCACGAATATCAACGCGGGGCCGGCCAATTTTTTATCGGCAAATCCGCATTTTTGCCGCTCCGCACTCGCCCGATATACCCCGCAGGATTTTCTGGCGCTGCTCAAGCGGCATCGCGTGGCGTGGCATGAAAAGCATAAAGGCCAGCTTTTTTGCGACGATTCCAGCGAATCGATCATTCACGTTCTGAAAAGCGAATGCGATGCTGGCGTCGTGACATGGCGGCGACCGGTCGGCATCGATTCGATCAGTCACGACGGCGCCCGCTTTACGCTTGCAACGACCGCAGGCGCAATGTCGTGTGCGGCGCTCGTCGTAGCCACGGGCGGTCTGTCGATCCCGAAAATCGGCGCCACGGATTTTGCGTATCGGGTGGCCAAGCAGTTTGGTCATAAACTTATCGATACCCGTCCCGCTCTCGTGCCATTGACCTTTGCGCCGGCCGACTGGGAGCCGTTCTCGGCGTTATCCGGGCTATCCGTTCCCGTGGAGCTGAGCGCCGGCACCGGGCGCCAGCGGACCGAATTCTCGGAAGATCTGCTGCTTACTCATCGCGGATTATCGGGGCCTGGCGTATTGCAGATTTCCAGCTACTGGAATCCTGCCGAGCCTATTTCCATCGATCTGCTTCCGGGCGTGAACGCCACGGACGAACTGATCGCCGCCAAACGCGAATCGCGCAAGCAGGTCGGAACGTTTCTCGCGGAACGTGTCCCGACGCGCTTGGCGCAAACCTGGCTGGACGTCCAGCGCGTGCGCGCGGATTCGCGTCTCGCCGATCTCGCCGATAAAACCCTGCGCCAGATCGGCGAATCCCTGTCGCGCTGGACGCTGACGCCGAACGGCACGGAAGGCTACCGGAAAGCCGAAGTCACGCGCGGCGGCGTGGACACGCGCGAGCTTTCGTCGGCGACCATGATGAGCGCGCGCGTCGCGGGTTTGTATTTCATCGGCGAGGCCGTCGATGTTACCGGCTGGCTCGGCGGATACAACTTCCAGTGGGCGTGGGCGTCCGGCGTGGCAGCGGGAAGGGCGGCGGCCGGGATGGTTGCGGGGTAAAGCCGAAAACCCACGGCCAGCATAGGTTTTGGCGACGAAATCAGGCGTGGCGGAACGGAGCTTTCGGCTGAGAAAACCTGTTTTCGACCTGCTATACTGCTTCGTTCGTAGCGACAATTTAACGACAATCGGCGCAACTCAAACAGAGTGCAAACGGGGGCGGTGATCCATGAAAGACAATTCGATCCCTTCCGAGAACACGCTGGCAAGCGTTTGCCGGTTCATCGCTGGCCAGCTTCACACGCATTCGAAACACCCTGTTCATGATCCCGCTTGAGGAAACGTCCCAAGCGGGTTTTTGCATTGAGCCGTGAATGGCAGAATATTTTTAACCCAGCATTAGCAGAGTTCCCAAGCAATGAGCCTTAAAGACCAGATCACCGACGACATGAAAACCGCGATGCGCGCCCGCGAAACCGAGCGCCTCGGAACCATCCGGCTGTTGCTCGCGGCGATCAAGCAGCGTGAAGTCGACGAACGCGTCACGCTGGACGACGCGGCGATCACGGCGGTTATCGACAAGATGATCAAGCAGCGCAAGGACTCCATCAGCCAGTTCCAGACGGCTGCGCGCGACGACCTGGTTGCGAAGGAACAAGCCGAATTGTCGGTTTTATCCGCCTATATGCCGGAACAGTTATCAGCCGACGACATCAACGCCGAGATCCAGGCGGCCGTGGCGGCAACGGGCGCGGCGGGTCCGCAGGACATGGGCAAGGTGATGGGCGTGCTGAAGCCGAAACTCGCCGGACGTGCCGACATGACGGCGGTATCCGGCCTGGTAAAAGCGGCGCTCGCCAAATAAGCTTCTTATAAAGACCTAGCAAAGACCTAATTAGTGATTCCGCATTCGTTTCTTCAGGACTTGCTGAACCGCGTCGATATCGTCGACGTGGTGGGCAGGTTCGTCCAGTTGAAGAAGGGCGGCGCGAATTTCATGGGTTTGTGCCCGTTTCACAATGAAAAGAGCCCGTCGTTCACGGTCAGCCCGACCAAGCAGTTTTATCACTGCTTCGGCTGCGGCGCGCACGGCACGGCAATCAGCTTCCTCATGGAGCACACGGCGCTCACCTTCCCGGAAGCCGTTCAGGAACTCGCCCAGTCGGTCGGCTTGACGGTTCCGCAAGAACCTTCGCGGCTCGCGGGCGGTTCCGGCGAAGGATATTCGCCCGCGCCGAGCAAGGCCGTAAGCGTCGCGTTGACGGAGATCATGCAAACCGCGTCCGACTTCTACAAGAAGCAATTGCGCGGTGCGCCTAACGCTATCGAATATCTGAAAAAACGCGGTCTCACTGGCGAAATCGCGCTGCGGTTTGGGCTGGGCTACGCGCCGGACGGCTGGCAGAACCTGGAAAGCGCGTTTCCTGACTATAAAAACGACAACTTGGTCGAAGCCGGTCTGATCATCGTCAGCGAAAAAAGCGACAACCAGGGCCAATCCCGCCGATACGACCGCTTTCGCGAACGCGTGATGTTCCCAATCCGCAACGTGAAGGGGAATGTGATCGGCTTTGGCGGGCGCGTGCTGGATGGCGGCGAACCCAAGTATCTGAACTCACCGGAAACGCCGCTTTTTAGCAAGGGAAGCGAGCTGTACGGGCTTTTCGAAGCACGTCTGGCCATTCGTGAACTCGGCTACGCGCTGGTCGTCGAAGGGTATATGGACGTCGTTGCGCTCGCCCAGCTTGGTTTTGCGAACGCGGTGGCTACGCTCGGCACGGCCTGTACGCCGGTCCACGTCCAAAAGCTGTTTCGCCAGACTGAAACGGTCGTATTCAGCTTCGATGGCGATTCTGCCGGCCGCCGCGCCGCGCGCCGGGCGCTCGAAGCCTGTTTGCCGCACGCCGCGGATAACCGCACCATCCGCTTCCTGTTCCTGCCAAAGGAGCACGACCCGGACAGCTACGTGCGTGAGTTCGGCACGGACGGTTTCGGAGAACAGGTCGATCGCGCCATGCCGCTCTCGCAGTTCCTGCTCAACGAAATCCTGAACGACAAGGAACTTGATCAGCCGGAAGGCCGCGCGAAGGCGCTTTTCGATGCCAAACCGCTGTTACAGGCGCTGCCGGCCAATGCTTTGCGCGTGCAGATCCTGCACATGTTGGCCGATCGGCTGAATACGCCGTTCGGTGAAATTGCGGCATTGTGTGATATCGATTCACGCGCTGCAGCGGTCGCGCGGGCCGCGTTGCCCAAGAGCGAGCGGCGTCGCGTGAAAGGGCATGAGCAACGGGCGCTGCGCAATCTGGTGATGTATCCATCCATCTATTCAACACTGGATCACGAAAGCGAGCAGTCGCTCGTGACCATGACCGAACATGGCGAGTTATTCAGCGAGGTGATCGGCCACGCGCGGGAACTGGGCGAGACAGCGGAGTTTCAAATGTTGTCCGATCTGTTGCGCAACGCCGCGAACGCCCCGACTTACGAGGATATCTTCCAGGAAATTCTCGCCTATGATGAAAATGTACGGGACTTGCTGATGCGCGACCCAGCCGATGAAACCGCCAATGAACGGGTTCAGGAGCAAAAGAAGTTGCTGGCGGAAGAATTGCAGGCAACGGTTGTCAAGCTTCGGCAAGACAGTTACCGAACCCGGCTGGACCAGCTGGCGCAGCAGGCAAGCCTGACGGCGGAAGAAATTGCCGAATTTTCGGATTTGTCGGTTAAAGCTGCTCAAATCAAGGCTGCACGCGGGGTGAGTCGGGACATATAAATCACGCATGCTACAATTAAAGGTTTTCAGCAAGTTGTTTTTTTGACTTTTGTGCTCATTTGCGAAATGAGGTGAGGCACGCATGGTTAAGACTGCTAGCGGGAAGAAAACGACGGCACGCGGCTCGAACGAGTCGAAACGGGCAGTGGCCCAAAGCCGGTCAGTTCCTTCCTCCGGAGCGTCCAGAAATCGCGCGACAGCCGTTCAGTCACCTTCCAGATCGTCTGCTTTGAGTACCAAGAAGCAAAGCTCGGTTGCATCGGCAGTGAGTGCGGGACAGGCCCGGGCGGCGCAAGCCGTCAGGCCGCCAGGCAAAAAGACGCTGGGTCAGTCGACAAGCCGGGCCGGCAGCATTTCTGGCCAGACAAGTGCGGCGGGCGAAGCGGAGAAGGCCGGAAGTTCGGCCGGCAAGCAAGCGAGTGCAACGGAAGCGGCTGCTAATGCGGGCCGGAAACGCGTCACGAAGCAGGAGTCGAAGCAGACTCGCATGCGCGTCGTGAAGCGAGGTCCGGCACAGGACCCCGGACGGCGTAATGCCCGGAAGGTCGTGTCGACGCAGGACGAGGCAGCGCGCACACATTCAGTATCCACGGTTCCATCGGCTGTCGTCCAGCAGCCGCGAGTCGAGACTAATGCCGGTACGGCGAACTCCATGACGAAAAAGCTGAACGAAGTACCCGTCGATGACGACGCAACGCAAAACGCGCAAAACGTCCAGGCCGATCCTGCGGTGCCCGCAGCGGAAGCCGTAGCCGCGCCTCCGGTCAAGGTCGAAAAGGTCAAGGCGCGCGACCGGCGCGCCAAGGAAAAAGCGCTGCTGAAGGACGCGTTCGCGTCAAGCGCGCCCGGTACCGTTGAAGAGCTCGAAGAGCGTCGCGCAAAGCTGCGCGCGCTGATCAAGCTCGGCAAGGAACGCGGCTTCCTGACCTACGCGGAAATCAACGATCATCTGCCCGATAACTTCACGGAAACGGAAGCTATCGAAGGGATCATCAGCACGTTCAACGACATGGGCGTGGCCGTCTACGAACAGGCGCCGGACGCCGAAACGCTGCTGCTCAACGACAATGCGCCGGCGGCATCGTCGGATGACGAAGTCGAGGAGGAAGCCGAAGTCGCGCTGTCCACCGTCGATTCCGAATTCGGCCGCACGACCGATCCCGTGCGTATGTACATGCGCGAAATGGGAACGGTCGAACTGCTGACGCGCGAAGGCGAAATCGAGATCGCGAAGCGTATCGAAGATGGCCTCAAGCATATGGTGATGGCCATTTCGGCATGCCCGACGACCATCGCGGATATCCTCGCCATGGCCGAACGCGTGCAGAACGAAGAAACGCGCGTTGATGAGCTGGTGGATGGTTTGATCGATCCGAATGCCGCCGATGCCGATGGTTTCTCCGAGCAGGAAGCGGAAGCCATTGAAAGCGAGGACGAAGAGGAAGCCGACGAAAGCAGCGAGGACGAGGAGGAAGTCGACGAAACCACCGCGCAGGCCAACGCAAATGCTGCGCAGCTGGAAGCGCTCAAGCGTGCATCGCTCGAAAAGTTCTCGCTGATCAGCGAGTGGTTCGACAAGATGCGACGCGCGTACGAGAAGGAAGGCTACAAGTCGAAGGCTTACCTGAAGGCGCAGGAAGCCATTCAGAGCGAGCTGATGACCATCCGCTTTACCGCCCGGACTGTCGAGCGCCTGTGCGACACGCTGCGCGCGCAAGTGGACGAAGTGCGTCAGGTGGAACGTCAAATCCTGCATACTGTCGTCGATAAATGCGGCATGCCGCGTGCCGAGTTCATCGCGCGTTTCCCGGGCAGCGAAACGGACCTCGAGTGGTCGGAGAAGGTCGTTGCCGAAAATCACGGATACAGCGTGATCCTCGCGCGTAACGTTCCGGCGATTCGCGAGCAGCAGCAACGTTTGCTGGACTTGCAGGCGCGTGTTGTGTTGCCGCTCAAGGACTTGAAGGAAACGAACCGTCAAATGGCGGCCGGCGAACTGAAGGCGCGTCAGGCAAAACGCGAAATGACGGAAGCAAACTTGCGTCTCGTGATTTCGATTGCAAAGAAATACACGAACCGCGGTCTGCAGTTCCTCGACCTGATTCAGGAAGGCAATATTGGCTTGATGAAGGCGGTGGACAAGTTTGAATATCGCCGTGGTTACAAGTTTTCCACGTATGCCACGTGGTGGATCCGCCAGGCCATCACGCGTTCGATTGCCGACCAGGCGCGCACCATCCGGATTCCGGTTCACATGATCGAAACGATCAACAAGATGAACCGTATTTCGCGGCAGATCCTGCAGGAGACCGGTCTTGAGCCGGATCCGGCAACGCTCGCCGAAAAGATGGAAATGCCGGAAGACAAGATCCGCAAAATTATGAAGATCGCGAAGGAACCGATCTCCATGGAAACGCCGATCGGCGACGACGACGATTCGCATCTGGGCGACTTTATCGAAGATACGAATACGGTCGCGCCCGCCGACGCCGCGCTGCATGCCAGCATGCGTGACGTGGTCAAAGACGTGCTTGATTCGTTGACGCCGCGTGAAGCGAAGGTATTGCGCATGCGTTTTGGTATCGAGATGAGTACGGACCATACGCTCGAGGAAGTCGGCAAGCAGTTCGACGTGACGCGCGAACGGATTCGCCAGATCGAGGCGAAGGCGTTGCGCAAGCTTCGTCACCCAAGCCGTTCGGACAAGCTGAAGTCTTTCCTGGAAGGGAATTGATCGTAGCGGCGTGGACGTAGCACCTGAGCGCGGCGGCCCGATTTTGGACCGCCGCGCTTGTTTTATAGCCCGTTTCAAGGCAAACTCGCAGACCTTCGCAATCTTGGCTGCGAACGCACTTCGTCATTGCGGCAACGTATGTTCGCCCGCAGCTGCACAAAGGGCCGGAAGCTTAATTGGTATAAGCTGTCGACTCATAATCGACCGATAGTGGGTTCGAATCCCACCCGGCCCACCATTCATCCTCACACTTGGCTTTAGCCTGCCTCTCGCTGCTGCGATGCTTCAGCGCGCCTGGTCGTGCGCGTGTTCTTTACGCCAGTCAGTAATAACGCGTGGTGTCCCATTCAAGCAAACATTCTGGCATGTACGGAAACCGCAGGATGTGGGCAACAGAAATGGACACAAAGTGCTTTCAAAGATTGCAAAATAAAAAAGGTAAATGCGGTATTTATTCGCTCGTTTTTAGTTATTAGCTTAGTGAATCACGGAAGCGTTGCCGCATAAAAACCGTAATAAGCGTGGTCGCTTTGATTGCAGGAGCGTTCGATGATTTTCTACCATCGTGGAGCTGCGATTCAACCTTCGGTGATCAAGCGTGGGCACACATTCGTTGCGCGTGTGTCGCTGCTTGAAGAAGACGGCGAAGCCACATCGCTTGGAGACTTGGGCGCCTTTGCAAACCGTGACTGCGCTTACGCGTTTGCAGTTCGTTGCGCGATAGCGTTCGTCGATGGACAGCCGATGCCTCGCTCGCCATTCAATCCGCAGCCGCTTCGCGTGTCCTGACGATGAACCCGCGCCGGTTCTAAGCGCGTCCGACGAAGCAAAATTTCGTCACTTGCAGCACGCACATCCGCCGACGTGCCACATTCCATATCGCCCGCTGGGTTCAGCCGCTTCGCCAGATAACGACGGCGCACCCACGACCACGCGATGTGCGGTCGACCCGCAGTTGGGACAATCCGTTGCGTCGTTACGTTCGGCGATCCGCCGTGCAGTTTCGAAATGGCCGCATTCGGTGCATTCGTAATCGTAAACTGGCATGTTCTAAGAGAAATCGAAAATCAGAGACCAAGCGTAGCGCTTCCGGCGATATTCAGTAAGTAGTGGAATGTGAGTTGCTGTTCATATTGAATATCGACAGTGAACAGGATTTCATCATGGCCCAGACAGAACGCGAGAAGAATAGTGGCAAGCCGCTTGGCGATAGCGGATCGGGCGCGAGCGGCGGCGGTTCGATTGGCAACCTGCCTGGGCCTGGCGGAGCAGCGACTGGCGGCGACGCTCACCAAGGCGTGCGCACGCCTGACGCTCCGTTGCGCGAGCACGATGGGAGAACCGACAAACCAGCGGAAGAGGTCGACGAGGTCAAACGCCGAACGACACCTGTAGAAGGCAATGGTTACCGTAAGTCAGAGACGGAAGGCGCAACCTCGAGCGTTGGAGATTCGGCGAACAGCCCACGTCTCCAGACATCGACCGAAGCCGCGCTGCCATCGACTATCGATAAAAATCCGCGCCCCAAGGAATAAGGCGCAGCCTTTTCAGCGCGTTTTAACCCTGGCTGGGCGAAATGCCTCGCTTCGCCAGATTTGCGTACAGCGCGCGGACGCCGAATGTCCACGGCGTAATCTCCTCCGACCGGCGCACCGTGTTCACCAACGCGCCGAGTGCGGGCGCCGAAATTGTGACGGTATCGCCCATGTGATGTGTGAAACCGCCGCCCGGCGTGTCGCGATCCTTGATCGGCGAGAACATGGTGCCGAGGAATAACATCAGGCCGTCCGGATACTGATGATGCGCACCGATCGTCTGCTCCACGAGATCGGCCGGATCGCGGCTGATCTCGCTCATATGGCTGATGCCGTCGAGCGTAAAGCCGTCATCGGCGCCCTCGATTCTTAATGACACGCTCGCCTGGCGCACTGAATCGAGTGTGAATTTTTCATCGAAAAGGCGAATGAACGGGCCTATTGCACACGATCCGTTGTTGTCCTTCGCCTTGCCGAGCAACAGCGCGCTACGCCCTTCGATGTCCCGCAAATTCACGTCGTTGCCGAGCGTCGCACCAACGATCGTTCCCGCGCTGTTCACGGCCAGCACGATTTCAGGCTCGGGATTGTTCCATACCGATGTCCGATACAGCCCGATATCCGCGCCGAGCCCAACGGAAGACATCGGCTGCGATTTGGAGAACACCTCGGCGTCCGGACCGATGCCGACTTCCATGTATTGCGACCACGCACCGCGGCGCTCGAGTTCCGCCTTCAGCTTCTCCGCGCTTTCCGAGCCCGGCACGATTTTCGAAAGATCCGCGCCGATCAAGGTGTTGATGGTCTCGCGCACTTCCTTCGCTTTGCTTGCGTCGCCGCCTGCCTGTTCTTCGATCACGCGTTCGAGCAGACTGACCGCGAACGTCACGCCGCAGGCCTTGACGGCCTGCACGTCGCACGGGGCGAGCAATTTGACGCCGGTTGATTGCGGATCGAAGCTCGCGCGCACGAGGTCTTCGACCGAACCCAGCGATTCACCGTCGGCATTTAGAACAATATCGAGTGCATCGGCGCGTTCGAACAGGTCGGCTGTCGTCGGCGCAATATACGTGATGTCGATAACCTGTCCGCCGCGAACGCAGACCACGGACGGTCCATTGACGGGCGCAGGACGCCAGACGCGGCCGATCAGCACGGCACGGTCGAGATCATCGGGAAGGCAGGCGGATGGGGAAAACGAAGCCATGAATAGTGGTCCGGGCTGGTGGAAATCAGGGCCTTGATCGTATTATCGGGGTATCGAGTTGTCCATTATGTTGTAGATAATTCCAACTGGTTGGACAGAAAAGTGGACGCTCATGATGAAAACCGAAACCCCTGACCGCCCCTACGAAGTGCCCGCGCTGCGGCGCGCCAACGACGTGCTCGAAGTCCTTGCCAATGCGCGCACGCCCGTGCGTGCGTCGGCGTTGCACGAGGCCACGGGTTTATCGCGCAGCACGTTATATCTGCTACTGGATTCGCTCGAGCGTCAGTTCTGGATCGAAAAGCGGGGCGATGGTTACATCATCGGCGTGAAGCTGTTCGAGCTGGGAAACGCGTTCGTTCGCCACGATGGTTTTCAAGCCGCGTTCCGCTTGCAGGCAGCGGCGTTTGTTGCGACGCACAACGAGGTCGTGCAGCTTGCCACGCTCGATGGCCGCGACGTGGTGTATATCGCGCGGGAAGATTCGCGACGGGCGGTGCGGCTTGTATCCGATCTGGGATCGCGGCTGCCCGCGCATTCATGCGCGCTCGGCAAGGCCTTGCTCGCGACCCTTCCCGACGAACAATTGCTCCAGTTGCTGCCCGACAGGCTCACGGCCACAACGCCGCGAACGATCACGCGGCGCGCGGCCTTGCTGCGGGAACTTGCGCGCGTCCGCGAAACCGGGCTTGCGAGCGAGTGTGAAGAAGCGGCAGCGGGGCTGACATGTTTTGCGGCGTACGTTGGCGAAACACCGCACGGCAAGCGGCTGGCGGTGAGCACCAGCGTGCCGGTGGGACGCATGGACGCGCGCCGCGAGAAGCGGATTTGCATCGCGATTGCGCGCATGGCGCAGCAGATTGGCGCGAAATGCGAGCAAAACCCCGCGGCGAACCTTACGCCGGTTCGCGGAGAACGCTAAAACTTCGCGCGCACGCCGGCGCCGAAGGTATCTCCCGTCGATTGCCCGGTGAACCGGTCGTTCATGTACGCGGCGTAAAGGTCGGTGCGTTTCGATAACGGATAGTCGTAGCCCAGCGCCCAGGTTTGCCGCGTCTGGTCGAGGCCGCCTCCGTCGCGCGAATACGCGTAGGACGCCATCACGGAGCCAGGTCCGAGCGGCACCGTCACGCCGCCCTGCGCCGTGTTGATATGAAAGTTGCCGGTGCGCACGGTGTTGTCGGTGTACATGTACTGGCCGAAAAGCTTGACCACGCGCAAGTCGTAGGACACGCCGAGTTGCGCCACGGCCTGGCTTTGCATGCCGGAAACCAGCGAGCTGAGGTCGTCGGGTTGGGTATTGAAGTTGACGTACTGGTAGACGCCTGTTGCCGCGAGCGACCCGCTGAAATACTGGAATTGCGCGCTCAGTTTGTGCTGGCCGTTTTCGCCCGCCTTGTTGCCGAATGCGTACATCGCGGTGCCGCTCAGGCCGTGATAGTCCGGCGTTGAGTATGCGATCGCGTTGTCCCAGCCGGAATCGCCGACCACGCCCTGATCGGTCGCGTAGGCGGGGAACGTGCCCAGGCCGAGGAACACGTGGTAGACCATCGGCGAAAATGTGTAGGAATCGGCGAAGGGATTGAAGAGGATCGTCGATACAAACAGCGACGTGGTAAGCCGTCCAGCCGTCACGGTTCCATCCGGCGACTGAATGCCGACGTACGCATCGCGCGAGAAATACGAGTCGCCTTGAAAGCGGCCGTAGGCGCCGTTTTGCGGCCGGAAAAAGTCTTCGAGCGCGAAGATGGCTTTGTATCCGCCGCCGAGGTCTTCCGCGCCCTTCAAGCCCCAATACGATGTCGACATGCCGCCGCCGCCCAGCGTCCACGCGCGCTCGCCGCCGGGGAATTTCTGTGCGCCAACCCAGGCATCGACTTGTCCGTAAAGCTGGATGCTCGATTGCGCGCTCGCGGCGCCGCTATAGAACATTCCTGTGGTGAGCACGGACGCGAGCGCCGCGATCCCCTTTGAACCAAAACTGAAGCAGTTCTTCACGCGTCCCCCGACCAGCAAAAAAGCAGGCGAACGAACGCGGATCGCACCGCGCGGTGCGGATCGCCGTTCCAGCCTGCATGAAAGAAAATAAGTCGTGCCTGGACTCAGGCAGCCAGCGGATAACGGAATCCATCGCCTGACGGACTGCGTTCGTAGACCTGTTCGCCCGCCACGTACGTGGCTTTGATCGCGCGGTCATCGCCGAGGGTCATCAGCACGAAAAGCTGTTCCACGATGTCCTTGCAATATCCCGAGCGGAACGACATCAGCGGCGTTGCCTTCTTGTCGAGGATCACGAGATCGGCCTCAAAACCCTTCGCCACCGTGCCGATCCTGTCCTGCAAGTACAACGCTTCCGCGCCGCCGCGCGTGGCGAGGTAGAACGCCTGGATTGCGTTGAGCTTCGTCTGGTTCATCTGCGCGACCTTGTAGGCTTCGTTGAGCGATTGCAGTTGCGAAAAGCTCGTGCCCGCGCCCACGTCGGTGCCCAGACCGACGCGAACGGGGCGCTTCGGATTCTTGGCATCGAAGATACGGAACAGGCCGCTGCCGAGGAAGAAATTCGATGTCGGGCAATGCGCCAGCGCCGCTCCGGTCTGATGACACGTGCAGAGATCGTCTTCGGTGAGGTGAATGCCGTGGCCGTATATCGAGCGCGGCCCGACAATGCCCGCGTGCGCGTACACGTCCAGATAACTTTTGCGCTCGGGGAAGAGCGACATGACCCACGCGATTTCATCGACGTTCTCGCACAAATGCGTTTGCACGTAGGCATCGGGTGTTTCCTTGAGCAGCGTGCCGCAGACATCGAGCTGGGCGTCGGTGCTCGTAGGCGCGAAGCGCGGCGTGATGCAATAGAGTTGGCGACCGCGCTTGTGCCACTTTGCGATCAGGTCGGAGCTCATGGAGTAGGCGAGTTCGGCGGTATCGAGCAATGCGGCGGGCGCGTTGCGATCCATCAGCACCTTGCCCGCGACCATGCGGGTGTTGAAGCGCGACGATTCCTCGAAGAACGCATCCACCGAGCCGGGATGCACGGTGCAATACACAGCGGCCGTGGTCGTGCCCGCGCGCAGCAGTTCGCGCAGGAAAACCTTGGCGACCATGTCGGCATGGTTTTTATCGGCGAAATTCTGCTCGGCGACGAACGTGTACGTGTTGAGCCATTCCAGCAATTGTTCGCCATACGCGCCGATCATCTCGGTTTGCGGATAGTGAATGTGAGTATCGATAAACCCCGCCGAAATGATCGCGTCCGGATAGTGCTGAACCTGGGTTCCCGCAGGCAGACGCGGTGTCACTTCGGCTGCAGGGCCGATATCGACGATCTTGCCGTTGTCGAGCACCACGATGGCATCAGGGATGTGCACGAGGCATTGCTCGGGCGCCTGAAGAAACGGGTCGCCGTTGAAGGTCACCACGTCGGCACGCAATGCTTTGAGTGAAGTCATGTCGAGTTCCTGGAAAGTGCGCCGGCCGGGCGGCCGGCTTTCGTGTCGGGGGAAAGGTCAGTGGCGACGGGCCGGATGCGATTCCTTCATGATCAGCGAGATGACAAACGCGGCAATCAGCGCGTAGAGGATCGGCGCCGCGGCGTATTCGGCAATGGCGAGCGTATGGTCGGTCAGTCCCGCAGCGACGCCGGACACCACTCTCGAGCCGGGCGCCGCGATCATGATGCCGCCCGCAATGAACGCAAGGCCGTTTACAAATGCCGCCGATGTACCGATCAGTTGCGGCGGCACCACGTCGGCCGCGCTGCTGAACGTAAGCATGTGCGCAGCGTTGGCAAAGCCAAAAATGAAGTTGAGCACCATTGCAACGGGAATGGGCAAGGACGGCACGTATAACAGCGCGCCCAGACAAGCCAGTTGCACCGCGATGCCGACGATGATCGGCAACTTGCGCCGTTCGATTCTGTCGGAAAGAGCCGGGATGACGAGACAGCCTGCTGCAAGTCCCAGCCACAGCAGCGACGAACTGAACGCCGCGGTTCCGGGCGACGCGCCGAGTGTTTCCATGAGCATCGGCGTCCAGACCACGCCGCCGGCGAGCATGCTGCCGAACAATGCCGCGCAGATCAGCGCGGAAAACCAGACATGCGGGATCTTTGCGACTTGCAAAAGCGCATCGAGCACGGAATGAACAAACGCGGCCGCGCCACCGGCGCCGGTGGATTCAACCGGCGTCGGATTTTTCAGGAAGAGGAACGCGAGCACGGACAGCACCACGCCCGCCGCGCCGACAAAATTGAACAGTTCGCGCCATGGAATTTCGCTGAGACCCCATTGCAGTGCGTTGACCGAAAACGCCGACGATAGCGACGCCGCGAATTGCACGAGCCCGAACATGAAGTTGAAGCGCCCCATGCCGAACCATTGCCCGCCTATATAACCGGCGCCCACGAAGCCGGTGCACGCGCCCACGGCCATGACGAACTGCGAGACGAGCAGCGTGCCGTAGCTCTGCGCGTTCGCGAACAGGAACACGCCCGCGGTGACCAGCACCACGGATATGGGCAAGACCTTGTGCGCGCCCAGCCGGTCGAGCAATGCGCCGCCGAAAAACTGGCAAACCGCGAAGACCCACGTATAGACAGCCGCGATGGTGGCAACCTGATCCACGCTCAGCGACGCGCTTTTTTTCACTTCGGGATTGACGATCGAATATCCCGTTTGCACGCTGAAAAGATAGATGACGAACGCGACCGACAACGCCCATATCCACCAGGCTCGCGGACCACCGAGCTGGAATGTGGCGGCCGATGTTTGTTTCGATGAAACCGTGTTCATGGACTTTCTCCAGGCGAAAAGCAACTCCGCGATCGGGTGATCGCAATTTAAAATGAATTAGAAATATTCCGGAGCTTCACGCCGATAAGGCGTTGAATTAATCGCGAAGACGGTATTGGTTACGGATTTTTCATGAGCGAAATTAAATGCGGTACGTTGCTCTTTGTTGAATGGTGCGGTTCAGCCTTCGTGCCTGTGTGGCATACGTGGTAAGGATGTGCAGCAAGGATCTGCAGCGGCTTACGGATCGGTTGGGAATTCGCCTAACTTAACAACTGGCAAGCGCTTCTTCAAGCCTTTAATTATCGATCGACGAGAAGTTATTAAATGACCCGGTTTATTTTAGAAATCAGATGACCGTAACTGATATGGCGCGCTTCAATTGTTTTGTTAATGCGTTCAATCGGGGATAGTCATGAAATGCAAAAGCCCGCATTCAGCGGGCTTTGATTCATAAAGAGACCAGCAAAATCATCAAGCAGCCGATAACGACCTTTCCAATGCCGCGACACCGCTCGGAAGATCGACCGGAACGCCGAGATCGACCATCGTGCGGCCGAGCGCGTGAATGGTACGGAACAGATGATGCTCGCGGCATTGCTCGCCCATCTGCCCGATCCGCACGATCGGAGCACCGAACGAACCCGCAATTTCCACATGATGTTTGCGCGAGATATGCGCGCAGATATCCGCGCCGGTCACGCCCTTCGGCACCTCGATACCGACAACCGAATTCAGGCGGCTCTCTTTCGGCACGTACAGCTTCAAGGAAAGCGCTTCGACGCCTGCTTGCAGCGCCGTCGAACATCGCAGATGCCGCGCGAAACGGCGTTCCAAAGTTTCAGCACAGACCAAACGCAACGCTTCATGCAGCGCGAGCACGCCGGACACGGGCGCCGTGTAGTGATAAGACGCGTTATGCCAGAAGTTGGCCGCGAGCGACGCGTCGAAGCACCAGTGCGTATGCGGCACGGGACGCGACGTGATGCGGTCCCACGCTTTTTCGGAGAACGCGAGCAGCGACACGCCCGGGATGGACGACAGACCTTTCTGGCCGCCCGTGATGACCGCATCGATACCCCACGCGTCCATCGGCAGGGGCATGGTACTGAGCGTGCAGACGGCATCGACGACAACCAGCGCACCCGCCGCGCTCGCCACCGCCGCGATGGATTCGAGGCTGCGGTTCCAGACCGTGTTAGACGTTTCGCCATGCACGATGGTGACGACTTCCGGCCGGAAGCGCTCGATTGCCTCCGCGACTTTTGCCGTATCGGCGGCGCTTCCGTCGCTGACTTTCAGCGTCTCGACGACCGCGCCCGTGCGCCGCGCCATTTCCGCCATGCGCTCGCTGAAAAAGCCATTGCAGATGCTGAGCACGCGCGAATCCTTCCACGCCAGGTTCGTGATCGCCATTTCCATCGCGCCCGATCCCGGACCCGCCACGCCCATCACCCATTTCGATTCCGTCTGGAACACGTAACGCGCCATGGTTTTAACCTGGCCAATAACCGCGGCCATGGTCGAACCGAGATGGTTGATCACCACGCCGTTGGCTTTCGCGACGGCATCGGGGATCGGCACGGGGCCGGCGCCCATCATGAGGAGCGGCTCTTCGGGAAGGATCGATGAAAGCGGCAGCACCGAAGGACACGCCACGCCGAATGCGCTGGATGTACCTGAAGAGTTGAAGGACGGAATTCGATCGTTCATATTCTTTTATCTGCATTCATTGAATGGTCAGGGCTGGCCGGCCCCATGCATTCACATTGCCCGCGTCCTGCGCTGACCCAAACGCGCCAGCATCCAGTAAAGCGGCAATGCGAAGCGGCGCATGCTCGAAAACACCGGCGCCGATGCCAGCATGAAACGGCTGTCCGGTTCCGACGCGCTGATCCACACTTTTGATCGTGGCGGAAGTTCGAGTGTATCGCCTGCTCGCAGCCACCAGTCGGCAGTGTCGCCTTCAATGGTGACCCACACTGTTCCCCGGCACACAGTCAAGGTATGAGGCCGGTCGATCAGCCAGCAGGCTGGCGCCTCGCTGGGTTGCTGCTCCAAGGTCCGGATTTCACGCATGTCGCTCTCCCATCCTGGCCGCTCAGAAAGAGACGGCCTCTTGACTGCATTATTTATTTAAACTTCAATCTTGAAAATGTACAGTCACGAACAGTTGTGCCGCACTGTTCAGTGATTTTCCCTGCACACTTCCAAAGATCAGACGACGATGAACCTCGAAATCAGCGCAAGCAGCGGCGTTCCGATGACCGACCAGCTCGTGTCGGGCATCACGAACCTGATCCGCACGCGCCAGTTGCTGTCGGGCGCAAAACTGCCGTCCATCCGCGCGCTCGCGGCGAGCCAGCAGATCAGCCGCTTTCCGGTGATCGAGGCATACGACCGGCTTTCGTCGCTGGGAATGATCGTGCCCAAGCACGGCTCAGGATTTTTTGTAGCGAACCACATGGGAAGCGAGGAGCCGGGCGGCGGGTCGGATCCGCGCCTCGCCGAAGAGGAATCGAACCAGATCCTGCAACAGTTCAACTATCCCGGCGAGACGCTGAAACTCAGCAGCGGTTTCGTACCGGAAGCATGGCGCGATCTGGAAGGCATCACGCAAACCGTGCGGCAAGTGATGCGGATAGACCCGAGCAGCATCATCGATTACGCGATGCCGCATGGCGACGCAAACCTGCGTTATCAGATCCAGATGCGCCTTGCGCACGTCGGCGTGGAGGCGGATGTTTCGAACATTATCGTCACGAGCGGCGCGAGCCAGGGACTCGACCTGATCGTGCGCTTCATGCTGAAGCCCGGCGACACGGTGCTGGTGGAGGATCCCGGTTATTACAACCTGTTCGGATTGCTCAAGCTGCAGGGCATGAAGATTGTCGGCGTGCCGCGTCTTGCAACCGGGCCCGATGTCGATTTCGCCGAGCATCTGTTAAAGACCATCAAGCCGAAACTGTTCTTTATCAACACGGTGTTTCATAATCCGACCGCGACCAACATTGCGCCGCAAGTGGCGTTCAAGTTGCTGCAGCTGGCGCAGCAGCACGATTTCACCATCGTGGAAGACGATATCTACGCCGACTTCCAGGCAACGCCGACGCAACGGCTTGCGTCGCTCGATCAGCTCGATCACGTGATCTATCTCGGCGGGTTGTCGAAGACTTTGTCGTCGTCGCTGCGCATTGGGTATCTGGCCGCGAAGCGCGAGCTGGTGAAGGATCTCGTCGATGTAAAAGTGCTCACCAGTCTCGGTGGTTCGCGTTTCAGCGAATGCGTGGTGGCGGCGCTGCTCGAGCGCGGGACGTATAGAAAATACCTGGAGCGGCTGCGGCGAAGAGTGCGCGATGCGTTATCCACGGCCGTTCAGCGGATCGAGGAACATGGCTGGGAAGTATTCGATGAACCCAGCGGCGGCAATTTCATCTGGACGCGCGTGCCGCACATCGACGATTCCATGGTGCTGGTCGAGCAGGCGCTCAAGTTCGGGATCACGCTCGCGCCAGGAAATTATTATCGGCCGAACGGGGAGAGCTCGGCGTGGGTCCGCATCAATACGGCCCACGCCGACGACCCGCGCGCACTCAGGTTTTTCGAGCACATGGCGAACTACGCGCCGAAGCGCTAGACCTTTCTTGCGTGTTCCGAGGTTACGGCGCGCTCTTCGTCCGTGGTGATGCGCGCCACCGGCGCGGGTTCATCGATCCACGCTGTCAGCAGCGTGGACGTCACCGCCAGAATGACCGGCCCGATAAACAACCCGACGATCCCGAACGCGAACATGCCGCCGAGGACACCGGACAAGATTAGTAGCATCGAAAGATTGACGCCGCGTTTGATCAGCATGGGCCGCAGAAAGTTGTCGAGCATGGCGACCATGATCGACCAGACCAGCAACAGAATGGCCGCGAGCTGCGAGTCGTGCCAGAAGAGATAAGCCACGCCGCCGAGCAAGGGCAACAAGGGGCCGATCTGCGCAAGGCACAACATGAGCATCAGCGCAGCCAGAATGCCGGCGGCCGGAACGCCCGCAATCCACAAGCCGATTCCGCCCAAAGCCGATTGCACCACCGCCGTCACCACAATCCCAAGTGCTACCGCGCGGATCGCAAGTCCCGCGAGCTTGACCGCTTCGGCGCCACGCTGATTGGCGAGTCGCACGGCGAAGCGCGTGACGAACCGGGCCGCGTGATCGCCCTGGCTATAAAGAATGCCCGAGATGATGATGGTCACGAACATGTGGATCACGAACACGCCGACTATGGCCGCATGGCCGAGCAGCCAGCGCGCGGCGATGGTCACATACGGTTCGAGCCGCGCCAGGATGCCGCCCGGACCGGAGTCGGACAAGGTCTGCCATTCACGCGCGATGCGATGGCCCGCAAGTGGAACGTCGGATATCCAGCCGGGCGGTGGCGGAAGCGCATAGTTCGGCAAGCTCTTGATGGCCGCCATGATCTCGCCGCCGTGCAGCGCGAGTGTCGAGATAGCCTTGTAAAGCGGCAGGACGATCACGATCACCAGCATGATGAGCATGATGGCGGTAGCCGCCCATCGGCGGTTGCCGACGCGGCGCTGCACCGCGAGCATCACAGGCCAGGTCGCAACCACGATGGTCGTAGCCCAGATCAGGCCCGGGATGAATGGCCGGAGAATATAGAGGCTGCCGATCATCAATCCCATGAGGATGACGATTACGAGCAAATGCCGGGCAATATCGACTGGTTGGCGTGGGTTCATTTGGTACTCCCGACTAGGATTTGCCCGCATTGTGCCTCAATGCTTTACTCGCGCTTCCCAATAATGAACCGGGTAATCGCGGCATCGAGCGCTTCAGGACGTTGCTTGTGCGGCGAGTGACCACAAGCGGGCAATTTCACGAGCGTCGCGTTTGGTACGTGCAACGGAATGGCATCTATCTGCGCCATCGTTGCATATTCGTCGTCCTCGCCTTGAACCGCGAGAAGTGGCACCTCGATAGACGATAAAAGCCCCGTTATATCCCAAGTTCTAAAGGCTGGGTTCAGCCAGATATCGTTCCATCCATAAAAGGCCGAATCCACGTCCGCGTGGTACGGGGACAAACGGCTGCGCAAGTCGCCTTGCGCGTACTGAACCGCAGCCTGGCCGATCATCTCCACCGATATATCCTCCACGAACACATGCGGCGCGATGGCAACGACGCCCGCGAGTGCATTGGGGAACGCCGCCGCGTAAAGCAGGGCGATAGAGCCGCCGTCGCTGTGTCCGATCACCCACATCCGGGCGCGTTCGAGGTGGTCTATCTGGAGGGCATCGAGCAGAGCCGGGAGGACATCTTGCGCTTGAACGTGCAGGAATTCGACGGGCCATTTGGCGCCGGGCTTGCGCGGCGTGGACGCGCCATAGCCGGGCCGCGAATAAACCAGTCCGCGAAAGCCGAGCTGATCGCAAAGCGCCTGCGGCCAGTCTTTCCACATTGCCACCGAGCCGAGACCTTCGTGCAGGAACACCGCAATGGGCGCCTCGGTCCGCGCGGCATTCAACCAGCGGTACTCAATGTGCAACGATTCGCGATCGCCCGTCGCTGCGATGTGTGCGGGAGATGACAGGCGTGATGAGAACGTTTGCGATGCGAGGCGATCCATGTGGGTTCGTATGTAAGCATAGGAACTAAGCGCGGAAACTAAGCGCAGAAACTAAGCGCAGAACCGCCATACGTTTGTGTTAGTCGCCGGTTCCGTGCAAGGCCGGTTGCCCGCCTTCGATCAATCCGCCGGACGTTTGTCGGCGAGCGCGCGCCGGCATTCATCCAGCACGCGCATGACGAGTTCCGACTGGTAGTTGAGGTCGTCGCTGTCGAGAATTTCTTCGACGGCATCGCGGGCCCAATCGGCATCGACCAGTTCGGAATGCCGCTGCGCGAGGTCCGACGCAATCGCCGACAGTTTGGCAATTGCGAGCCATTCCGCTTGCCGATGATGCCGGTCGAGCCATTTATGCGCAGCCTGCACATGGAAGGATGCGGTGGGCCAGGAACCGTTCAGGTAATACGCGCCGAGGCTCCCGCAGGTGAGCCAGCAGAGCAATTCGACGCGGTCATTGGGGCCAAGGTTGTGGCGTACATCGTTCATGGCATTGCTCACGAAGATGATTGATGTTTTCCGGAAGTTTTAACTCCGACAGGAAAACGATATCACGCCACAGTGCAATGCGAAATCAACCATTTCCGCCGAACGTGTGAGGCCGCGCAAACAGCCGCAGGCGTTGGTAGCGTCGCAGCACGACGGCGGCGGCGTTTGAGCTTTTGCGTCGATGTTACGTTACGGCCCAGGTGTTACGGCAAACCGCTAATGATGCGTAACAACATGCCGAGCCGGCCGCCGGCGGAATTCCGGCGCGGCCATTGCAGCCGTGATTTCGCCGAAAGACGACTGCAGCAGGCTTATTTTTTCTCGCAGATCGTCGAGGCGAAGAGCCGCGATGGCGGCCAGCTCGCGAACGTTGCGCAGCAGTCTTTCGCACAACGCTGAATACTGCGCCGCGATGGTGTCGAGCAGCGTGGGCAGTGTCTCGGCGGACTCACCGGCGCTTGCGTCCAGCGACAAGACCTCGCTCGTTTCAACGTTTCTAAGTCGCTCGGTGGCCTGAGTGAAAACCTCCACCGGGGCGATGGCAGTGGTGATCGACGCATCCACTTCGTCCAGTGCGGCCCTGAGATCGAGTGCGTTTTCTTCCATCGATACCGTCAACCCCTCGACCTTTTGCGGGGTCAACAAGCCGCGCTGCACGAGCGTCTCGCTGGCGTCGACAAGCGCGGCTGTTATGGCCGATACCGCCACTCTTTCCGTCTCGACGCGACATTTAAGCTCGGCGCACTCGGCGAGTACCGCGCTCAGGGCTGTCATATGTGTTTCGATAACTTGAATGGTTGGCATATAGGTGATCGGAATGAGGCGAGGAAGTCCTAAAAATTTAGCATGAACCGTGCCAAATTTCAGGCGTCATAGGAGCGAATAGTTGCCCTGGTTTTTACTGCGGTTTAACAATGATCTTTAATGGGACTTCTCAACCTTATATTTTTGCAAGGGCAGGCCAAACAACTGTAAAGGCAGTCTGTTACAGAAGAGCAATATTTGTATAAATTTGACAATTGCATATGGGGGGAACTGTTCTGTTTGTTAGAAGGCGGAATAATTGATTGCTTCATTTCATTTCGGAAAAAACGTCAAAACTTGCACGAGTAAGTCGGGTTATTCTCGTTGCCCTAATATGGTCATGTTTGTAATTAGTAATTCTTCATCTGCGTAAGATCGGGACCTGTGCAACTTTTGAGATTGGTCCGTAGCGCGAACCCGTCAACGCATGCTGTGTTTGCTTTCAGAGGAAGCATTGCGGTTAAATGCGGTGCCCAGCAAGCTTACTTTTTATGCGCGTCGTGGCTTTTCTGTGCAGTTGGACATTGAAACCTAATTTTCGCTAATGGCCTTATGTTGTCAATGAGTCCGACCAATCGTTTCAATAACTATATTACGGCTGGCATGCTGAATTGAATAGAAGAAAGCTCGAATTCCCGAGGGGAAAGCACGCTATTTTATTGTTCGAAAAGCATGCTAAACGTACAAACTTCATTGCAATTTGTTATGTATTCACTGTATGAGCGTTGTGGGGAATTGGCTAGTTAATTACGGCGCCACTGAAACGGCATTCCAATGTACGTTAAATCCACGCCAGCTGTTCAGAGAATTAGGTGGGCAAAACTCTCGACAACTTAACTTTTCGAATTACCTTTTCAATTCGGTACGCATGGAATGCAATCCAATTGGAATGTCCTAAGTCCGATCGCCTTACCAATCGCTTGGCCGCGTAGCGAGCATCACTACAAATTGCGTGATGAACGTCCATGGGGTTTAATCCACGTTGCTGCAGCAGAACCTTCGTTTCGACAGGAGCAACAATCATCAGCAACTCCCTTATTCGGACGGACTCGTGACGCCGCGTTTCTCCAGCATCTGGCGCCTTGCTTTGCTGTTCTTGCGTGAGAGCCGGGTGACCCATTCCGGCCGGAACGAGCCGCTCTATCGCGTTATCCGCTCGTTCGCGGCCGGCGCGCGCGTTAGCGGCGCTACCAGCCTTTCCCAGCGAGTACCGCTGCTCCAGAATCTCTCCGGCGTGCTGAGCATGACTTCGAATGTTCTCGCGCAGCATCCCGCTCTGTCCGAGACAGCGCTGCGTGTCGCATTCGTCGAGCTTGCTGCTTTGAGGGAACCACTGAAGGGGAGCGCGTTGCGTCAGGCCCTCGAGGTGTCGTTGCCTTCCGGGCGCGCCGCGGCTTTGATCGAAGTGGACGACGAGCCCGAGCGCTGCGGGATCGCAGAGCAATCGAATCGCGCTTTGATCCGACCGGATGCCGGCGGCTCGCCTTTCAGCGCCCGCGTTACCCTTTTGCGCGCGGATACATGCAAGGCGCTGGCGCAGGATCTCGATGTCGCGGCTGCTGCCGCGCGCCTCGCCGAGCGGTTTTCGCGCGAGGTGCGCGCGCAGAACGTAAGTGCATTGATAGCGCGACTGGGCGACGCCGTCAGTGCGATGCTGGACCTTCGCCAGCGCGCCGCCGATCAAAGTTTCCTGCGGTATCGCCTGCGCGACGTGAACAACGATACCCGTGTGGTCGTGCCCGAAGTACTCTGGGATTTCTGCAGCAATACCGCGCTCGTAACCCGAGCCGTGCGCCACGTGCCACTATCGGATACCGCCGCGTTACGGGCGCACGGGATCGAGCCGGCCGATCTGATCGCGACGTGGATCGAAGCCTTTTTCGAGATCGCGCTCGGCGAGGGCGTCTACCACGCCGGGCTTGCGGCAGCGGGCGCTGCGGTCAGCATCGAACCCGATACGTTTGGTCGTCTGGTGCTCGACGGCGACTCGCCGCTCACGTTTCTCCCAGCCCACGAACGCGGTTTTTTGCTGACCGGCGCAGACGCGCTCTTGCGCGGCGACCACAAAGCGGCGGCGCGCGAACACATGCGGCAGGGCACGCCACACCGGCATGACGCGCAGCACGCGGTTCGAGTGGAGGCGACATATCGGCGGGAAGCGGAGCGTTTTGCTGGCAATGCGCATCGACATCGCACTGTTGCCGATCTGTTCACCGCGCTCGGCAAGGGCGCGCTGGAACACGCTTTCGCCGATACCCATACCGGGATTGCATCGCGGGCGGCATTGCTGGCGCGTTCGGCGCAAAGCATCGAGGAAATGGCGCAGCGGATTTCGCCCGATATCGATGTCTGGAAAATTGCCCGGCGCGTAATCCTGCGTCTGGCGCTGGATCAGTTCAGCTCGCACGGCGTCATGGCGCAGGTGGTCAAGGAGGCAGTGCACTGGCCGCACGCGCTGCCACGCGTGCCGAATCTGCTTTCCGACTGGGTGGTTCGGCAGAACCAGCGGAACGCGAATGCGCGCTCGAACCCGACGCGCTGAGTTTGGTTGCCATCGGAAGGGGAACGCGTGTTGCTCGGTAACTCCTGTACATCGTCAAACTAAGGAGAAAAACCATGACCGCATCCACGAAACTGGAACCGGGCGAGCCCGATAACCGCAACCTGAAGCAAGACCCAAAGCAAACCGCGGAGGTCCCGCTCGGCAGCGGCGGCGCGCCGGAACCAAGTGGCACTGGCGGTTTTGGCTCGCATAGTTCGGAGCCGGAAGGGGTATCGAAGGGGACGTCCAGCAAATCGAGCCCGCCCGCCACCGAACGCGTAGCCGACAAGCCCGAAAAATAAATGATATGGCCGCTTTGCAGCGGCCGCGATCAGGGCATGCCGCCCAGCGATGGCGAAATGATGCTTCCGGGCGGAAGATCATCGACTTTGTCTTCGTTGGCTGCACGCGAAGACATTGGCGCGTGATTCGCACTGCACGTTTCAAGAGATTCCTGCCCGATGCACAGCAGAAACGCGTCGGCAACCACTTTGTCAGAGAACATATAGATGGTCGTTTCTACAGCCACTTCAGTGTCGGATAAACGATTCGCGGTGATTGTCATGGTGGTGTTCCGAAGATTTTGATCTTTACGACGCAGCATCATTTGCGCCCGGCCTTTCCCAACGAATAATCCGGACGAAAAAAAAACCGGCGGCACCCAAAGGCACAGCCGGTCTTTCCCGGACGAACGCAATTACCGTTGCCGCGCCCAGATTGCGCCGAGCACAAATCCGATTGCGCCGGCGACCAGCACGCCGTTGATCGGCTGCGAAATCACCGCTTCGCGCACGTTGTCGAGCGTCTCGCCGTAATTCTTTTGAATCGTGCCAAGCGCTTGCCGCGCCTTGCCTTCTGCCTGCGTCGAAGCATCGCCGGTAAGTCCGCCTACCGCATCCTGAACCTTGCCAACGACGGTTTGCGCCGCGCCTTCTACCTGATCCTGCACCATGGTGCCTCCCGTTCTGTGAAGCGGTTTATCGAATAATCCGGCGTACCGGAGAGTTCATTTGAGCAGGGTTCGTGCCCAGGCTTTCGGAGAACGCCAGGCGTCGTGCTTCAAGCCGGCCCGATCAGCCGCGTGACGATATCGATCAGCGCATCGATGGAAAGCGGCTTCCGATGAAACTCCAGTTTGGGATGTTCGATTTCCGGCGTGCGCGCGGCAGCGCTGGAGAGCACAACCGGAATCTGCGAGAGGCTGGTATCGGCTGCGAGCGCGCGGCAGAGTGCAAGTCCGTCCATTTTCGGCATCATCCAGTCCGTGATGACCAGATCGGGCGGATTTGCACGGATCGAATCCAGCGCCAGCAAGCCATTGGACGCGGTGCCGACTTCATAGCCTTCCATCTGCAGCACGAGCCGCCAGGTGGTGAGCAAGTCGAATTCATCGTCGACGACGAGGATTTTTTTCATGTCCGCGTGCCGGCGTCCTGTGGGGACAAGGTCGGCGGAATGGTGCCGCGCGCCGACAAAAGCATGGTCGTGCCGACAAATCCATCGCTCAGATGCAAGCCGTTTTCGTCGATGATAAAGCGCCGGATCGACGGATCATGTGCCGCTTCCCGCTGCTTGACGATCGAAATGATCCGATGCAAGGACGTTGCCGTCTCGACGTATCGCAACAGGACGATGTTTTCCGTCATCGCCGATGCCCGGATTGAACCGCCGTGCGAAATGTCGCCATACAGCGGCAGTTCTTCCGTCAGCAGCGTGGTGACGCTTTCCTGACGCAAGCGATGCGTCAGCGCGTTCAGGAAAAGTCCGAAGCGCTCGGTCCGGTTCGCCGAATCGTGGAAACCTTCGATGCCGTCGACCACGAGCCGGGACGCGCCAACGCGTTTCACGACCGATAACAGCTCGGCGGCGAGTTCATCGATCGCAAGTTCGACCGCCGGGCGCCATTCAATGATCAGGCGTCCATCGGCGACGGCTTCGGCGACTTTGATCGATACGGATTCCGCCTTGGCGATCAGGCGTTCCGGCGATTCATAAAAGCCGAAGTACACGCAGCGCTCGCCGCGGGCGATACCGGCTTCCAGGAATTTCATCGATATCAGCGTCTTCCCAATCCCCGATGGCCCGATCAGCGTAGTAGTGGAGCCCTTCACCACGCCGCCGCTCAGCATGGCGTCGAAGTCCGGCAGGCCGAACGCGAGCTTGGTTTTCAAATCAGGCGCGCCTTCGCGCAGTAACGGCCGGGCTTCCAGTCGGGGGAATGTGACGAGGCCGTCGACGGTAATCTTGAAGGAATGCCGCCCCAGCAGATGATCGCGAGCGCGCAACTTGTGCACTTCGATTTCCCGCGCGCGCCGCATGCCGGTCGCAAACCGGTTCAGTTCTATAAGACCATCGACCAGCGTGTGTTCCGGATGCGGCTCGTTGCCCGACAGCGGCGCGAGGATCAGCGTGGTGCAGCCCGCAGCCGATACAAATGCGCTCAATTCGTGGATGAACTGTGACAGTTCGAGTTCAGTCGAGCTGAATTCGCGTGCGCTGCGAAATCCGTCGATAACCATGAAACGCGGCCGGCTTGTCTTGATGGTCGAGGCGATCAGCGCAAGGAATCCGCTCAGGCCGTCGCGCATCAATTCGTGATAGCCGGACACGAAGAGCATCTTGTCCGAGATGGCGTCGGCGTTATAAAACGACAGCGCCTTGAGATGCGACAGCAGTTTCGAATGCGATTCCGCGATCAGCGTGATGTAGAGCACCGTATCGCCCTCGCTCACGCGATGAAATCCCATCTGCGTCGACAAAATCGTCTTGCCCGCGCCCGCCATGCCCTCTATCAGATAGAGGCCGCCCTTGATCAGGCCGCCGCCGAGGATGTCGTCGAGGCCGGGCACGCCGGTGGTGACAGTGTTCGGATCGGTTTCTGGCGGGCTCTGCGGGAAGGCTTGATCGGTCATGAATATCTCGGGTGCGTAGCCCGGCATGGATGGCGCGTAAAACGGGATTATCGCCGAGAAGACGCACGATGTCGGTATTTGTGAATTTGTTTGAATTTATTCGCGCAGCGCTCGGTTCAGCTTGGGTCGCAGATTTCGATCCCGGACCAGAAGACTTCGCGGTATTGCTACGTTTTGACCGGCGTCATCTTCCCCGGGAACGATTTAAGAACTTGCTCATGGTCTGAAAAACGCGTGGATGGTCTCATCTTGGTTTGCCATACGCGTGTTGCATCACTTCAGGCACACGCGTTCTTTTCACCTTTCACGCCTGTTCGAGTCCGCAATTATCTGGCCGTTCGCGCAGGCATCCGGCTGCGAGATCGTTCATGTTCCCTGGTTTTTCTTCCCGTTTCGTTTTGATAGCCGCGAGCCTGCTCGCGCTCAGCAGTCTGGCGCACGCCGAGTCCGGCATGGCGGCAACATCCATCGATCCACACATCTATTCGGGTGCGCCTTTCGCGTATCAGGCCGATCGCGGGATCATGTCGGCGGTGCCCGACCAGACCGTCGATAATCGCATTCTCTTGCCTGTCAGCGACATGGGCGATCTGAACCCGCGCCGCCCTAATCCGGATCGGCCCCGTTTGCGCCACGACTTATGAAGCGCGGCTCGAAACGCTTTAGAAAATGCGCATAGAAGCGTTAAAGAATTGCTCCAGGAATCGTTGTAAAGCAAGCAATGTTTCGGGCAATGAAGTAGATGCAATAAGCAGCCTCACGCATTTTCCGCTTTGCCTTTTCTATCTGCCATAATTCCGGTGCTTTCGCATTCTTAATGCGTTCAACCCGGAAATTCCATGAACTCCAACAAAACAACGAGAGGCGGGGCGCTGGTCTTGGCATGGTTCATTCTGTGCGGCGCAACGTACGCGGCGGGCCCTGCGGCGAACGCACAAGGCAGCGCAACAACAGGCGATCCCCTGGGTGGCTCGGGAACACGGCGCAGCCTTCTGACCAACGGCGCGGCCGACGAACCTCAGGCCACGGCGAATGGCAACATCGCGGAATTGCAGCAAATGATTCGCGACGGAAAGGTAAAGGAATTGCGCACCACGTATAACGGCAGTTATGGCGCGAGCATGTTGTTTTACCCGGACGAAATGACTTTCTATATTGCTTTGTTCCAGCAAAAGAAATTCTGGCGGGTAATCAAGACTCAAGCCGACGCCCGCGCGGAAACAGTTTATGCAGACTTCGCCAAGAACAGCGCTGCGCTTGCCGATACAGAGATTCGCCGCACGAAGCTCGAAGCCGAGAAGAACTTTGCCGACCGGTTGATCGCGGTTCAGCAATCGCGCGCGAGCCGCTTGCAGGCAGACCTGGAAGTGGCGCGCGCTCAGCAAAGCCAGGTGGTCGATCGTCAGGCCGAGCAACAGGAAGCGATTCGCTCGCTGCGTGCGGAGCAGGATGCGGCGCAAGCGCAATTGCGCGCTTTGCAAACCAAGGTGCAGGACTTGCAACGCCAGTCCGATACCGACCTCATGCCGCTGCCATTTCCAAAATGATCCGCGTTTGAAGGGTCGACCGCTGCAGATGCAGCAGCCGCTGCGAAGATCGCGCAGCGTTTCGAGCTTTGCAAAAACGGCTGCATTTGCAGCCGTTTTTTATTGCCTTCTGTGTTTATAAGTGGCCAAAGCTTTTCTGATTATTTACGTTTGGCGGTTATTTCCAGAATCGTCCAAAGCTGTTTCATTAATTAGGAATTATCCAGTAAGGAATGCTTGATTTCGCATGCTAACATTCCGCGCGATTTCGGATTCCAGATTGATTTTTGATTATCCGAATCGAAGGCTTGAGGCGAATAAGGTGGCTGTGGAAATCGGGTAAGTGTCTGATGGCCCGACCAGTACGCATTTGTCTCGATATCTCAGTCACACGTAATTTCGAAATGGTAAACAGGATGTCTAATAAATTAATCGCTGCATGCTTGTTGTCGATTGGCGCCCTCGCGGGCTGCTCCAGCGCGTCGGGTCCCTTGTTCAACGCGAACCAGATTCAAACCGCCAATGGCGCGCAGGTTTATCGCGTGGAATGCCATGGTTTGTTTGAAGGCGTCGCGGCATGCGTGAAGCAGGCGCAAAAGATTTGCGGCGACAAGCCTGCATACAAGCTCGAAACCATGGAACGCCTGCGTTCACCGTCTGACGACGCTCAGGATCCGCGCGTCCTGACATTCCAGTGCGGCGCGCCGGCTCAGCCGGAAGCAGCGCCTGCACCGGCTCCGGCACCCGTGCCGCAAGCCGCGCCGGAAATGCCACGTCAGATCGACCTGAGCGGCGACGCGAACTTCGCAACCGACAGCGCCACGTTGACGCCGCATGCAAAGAGCACGCTCGACGAGTTCGTGGCTGCCGGTCAGAACGTGCAATTGCGTCAGGTCGAAGTAGCGGGTTACACCGACTCCACGGGTTCGGCATCGCATAACTTGCGTTTGTCGCAGCGTCGTGCGGAATCGGTTCTTCAGTACCTGAAGAGCAACGGTTTGCGCTCGCAAAACTTCGCGGCGCAAGGTTTCGGCGCAGCTAACCCGGTTGCTCCGAACTCGACAGCAGCGGGCCGCGCAAAGAACCGTCGCGTTGAAATTCGCGTCAGCACGCAGTAATCGCGTCGGGCGTTTCATTTAACGCCCCGTGTAAAAAACCCCGCAAGCGCGCAGCGCTTGCGGGGTTTTTGTGCTTTCGGAACTGGTGAAACTTTGATCGGTTAGAACAACGTGAGTTGCGCGCGTCCGGGACCGCCTTCAAGCGTGAGCAAATGTTGTTTGCGCTCCATGCCTCCGGCGTATCCCGTCAACTCGCCATCGGCGCCAATCACACGATGACACGGCACGATAATGCACACCGGATTGCGCCCGTTCGCCGCGCCCACCGCGCGCGATGCCCCCGGCGCATGGCCCATGCGGCGCGCGAGATCGCCGTAAGTCCACGAATTCCCGAACGGAATTTCCTGCAACCCAGCCCAGACCTTTTGCTGAAATTCGGTTCCGTTCAAACGCAACTTCACCGAAAACACGGTGCGCTGGCCGGCGAAATAGTCGGCGATCTGTTCCATTGCTTCAGCAATGACTCGGGACTGCGGCGCGCCGGTATCGATGAGACCTTTTGGGAAGTGCTTCTGCCCGACGAAATAAAGCCCCGTGAGGTGTTCGTCTTCAGCGCGATACGCAAGATGACCCAGCGGACTCGGTGCAATGTGACATTCAATCAACAGCGTCTCCCTACTTTAAATGCAACGTGCGTGCTGCCTAGATGAACGGATTATCCGTCTTGCCGGCCGGTTTCACCGGTTCGGCGGCGAGCTTGACGGGCAGCGCAGGATCGCCTTGCAATACATCGACGATCGCGTTCACTGCTTTTTGCAAGGCGAGCGCGGTTGTCAGGCCGGCTTTGTCGCGGGTGATCGTCAAGTCGCCGGAAACCGACAGGCGTGCGGGATCATTGGCAATAACCAGGGCGTCGCCGTTGATGTTGAGCGTGTCGGTATCGTTTGAAAATGGCTTAAACACCTTTCAGTCCTCCAATGCGTTGATCTTTCAGCGAGCCGGGAATGCCCGGGAATTGCAGGCCGCTCATGGCTTCCAGTTCGTTGACCGTCTTGACCGTGTATTCGTTCGTCGGCGTGTTGTCGACGACAACCGCAAACGCGAGCTTGCGTTGCGGCATATACACCACCTTATATAACTGGGTGGGAACCAGCACGCGCGACTCGCCGATAGTCTGCAATTGCCGTCCTGAAAAGATCGGTCCGGTCACGACGTAGGCATCGCCGGATTCTTCCACCAGCCGCCGCACGGCTTGCTCGATACGCGCCCAGATGCGCCGGTTGTTCGACGGATTTTGCGGCACGACGTTCGCAAGCGAAAACGACTCGGCCATGCCCTTCTTGTTCCATCGATCGCCGGCGGGACTCATGTGGCCGCGATCGTAGCCGCTGCGTTTGTAGTCCGAGAGCGTGGCGCTGTCGCCGGGCGGCAGTTTTTTATCGACGAAAAAGCGGTTCGTGCGCGCGTTGTCGCGGGCATCGTCAATATGTTGTGGCGTCAGATGTTCCGCCGACCATAAAGGCCCGTGCGTGATGCCGGAGTGGAGAACCGAGAAATCGGAATAGCAAAGCTGTTGCGTCGATGCGCGCATCTTCGCATTCACGACGACGGGCGCGCGGCCATCGGGACTGAACTGCGGGCAATCGGCGGCAAGGACGTTCAGCGACAGCGTACAGCCGAGAGCGGCCAGGAAAAGCGTAAAGCGGGTCTTGAACTGCGAAATGCGGATTTGCATGCGGAAAGCGAGGCGTCATTTGTTCGAGGCGGCAGTATAAGCGCACGGCACGCGAACGAGCGCTCAACGATCAACGCCCGCACACGATAAAATTCCCTCGCCGCGGTATTCCTGCTCAAGCGCCGTGAGTGCCGGTCCTTCCTGTTTTTATCCGCGAGTTTATGCGCCCATGACTTTGTTCAGCCGCCTGTTTTGCGCTGTTTTGGCTTCGGTTTCACTGCTTGCATCGCCCGTGTTCGCGGATGAAACCGCTTCATCACCCGCGACATCGGCGACATCTGCAACACCCGCCGCCGCCGATAACGACAACGACGGCCCCGTCTACGGTCCCGAGTTGCAGGGCTTCGACTATCCGTATCCCGTCGGCCGCTTTGCGATTTCATCGCAGCGGCAGATCGTGCGCATGGCTTACATGGATGTAGCGTCGAAGAACCCGAACGGCCGGACGGTGGTCCTGCTCCACGGCAAGAATTTCTGCGCGGCGACGTGGAAGGAGAGCATCGATGTGCTGACGAACGCGGGTTATCGTGTGATCGCGCCGGATCAGATCGGCTTCTGCAAATCGACCAAACCCACGCGATATCAATACACATTCCAGCAACTTGCCCGCAACACGCACGCGCTGCTCGAAGCGCTCGGCGTCAAGAAGGCGACCCTCGTTGCGCATTCCACGGGCGGAATGATTGCCGTGCGTTACGCGCTCATGTACCCGCAAGACACCGAGCAGCTCGTGCTGGTGAACCCGATTGGCCTCGAGGACTGGAAGGCGAAGGGCGTGCCGTCGATTTCCATCGACGACTGGTACACGCGCGAGTTGAAGACGACCGCCGACGGTATTCGCAAGTACGAGCAGTCCACGTACTACGCGGGTCATTGGGACACGCGTTATGAACCGTGGGTGCAGATGCTGGCGGGGATGTATCGCGGGCCCGGGAAAGATATTGTGGCCTGGAATTCGGCGCTGCTCTACGACATGATCTACACGCAGCCGGTGGTTTATGAATTCGGGCAGATCCGGACGCCGACGCTGTTGCTTATCGGCGATAAAGATACGACCGCCATTGGCAAGGATCTCGCGCCACCGGATATCCGGCCGACGCTCGGGCGATATCCCGAACTTGCAAAGCAGGCCGCAGCGGCAATTCCCGGCGCCACATTGGTCGAGTTTCCGGATTTCGGACATGCGCCGCAGATGCAGGATCCGAAGGCTTTCCACAAAGCTTTGCTCGAAGGTCTTGCGGCACGTAACTAGCCCCGCGACCAAACGCGATTTTGCATCGAACCGCAGGCGGCGCGCTTTACAGCCGCGCCGCGCGTCGCATTGCATCTCAAATACCCCATTGATCCAACCCGCGATATAACCTACCGTGCACCACATGGGGGCATCGTGCGGATCGCGCTTGGCATTAGCGAAAATCTGCCGCACCCATTTGAAGCAGCCACCTTGCATACCCCGCCAAAACAATGAGTAAAAACAAGTATTAAAAAAATGGCACGGCTGTTGCTTTATTGAGGATACTGAAACTACGAGAGCGTCGGACAAAAGGCGTGGCAGGGCGACGAGCAGCGGTGTCGTCAAATCACCCACGAGCGGCATTCGCGCCGCGATCAAAAAAGGACGCACAGATGCAGATCTACGACGAAATGCGTCACGAAGAAACCGTGCGGGCGCACTACGCACGATTCTCACGGTGGCTTTCAACGCAAAGCCCCGAAACCATCACGCGCAAACGCGCCGAAGCGGATCTATTGTTCCGGCGCGTTGGGATCACGTTCGCCGTGAATGGCGACTTGTCCGGCACCGAGCGCCTGATTCCCTTCGACATGATTCCGCGCATCATTCCCGGCGACGAATGGCGCAAGCTCGAAGCGGGTCTCAGGCAGCGCGTGCGCGCGCTGAACATGTTTATCCGCGATATCTATCACGATCACGACATTGTCCGGGCGGGGAAAATTCCGGCCGAACAGGTCTATACCAACGCGCAATATCGGCCGGAAATGCAGGGCGTGGATGTGCCGCTGGATGTCTACGCTCACGTGGCCGGCGTCGATGTGGTCCGCGCCGGTGACGCCGGCGAGTTCTATGTGCTGGAAGACAATCTGCGCGTGCCGTCGGGCGTGTCGTACATGCTCGAGAACCGCAAGATGATGATGCGGCTTTTCCCCGAACTCTTCGTGCAGAACCGCATTGCGCCAGTGGCGCACTATCCGGATCTGCTGCTGGAGACGCTGCGCTCCATCGCGCCGGCGGGTGTGGACGATCCCAACGTGGTCGTGCTGACGCCCGGCATGTACAACTCGGCGTACTTCGAGCATTCGTTCCTGGCGCAGCAAATGGGCGTGGAACTGGTCGAGGGCAAGGATCTTTTCGTCGATGAAAACTACGTCTTCATGCGCACGACACAAGGGCCGAAGCGCGTTGACGTGATTTATCGGCGGCTCGACGACGACTTCATGGACCCGCTTGCGTTCCGTACAGATTCGGCGCTGGGCGTACCAGGCTTGCTGACGTCGTATCGCGCGGGACGGGTTGCGCTGGCGAACGCCATGGGCACGGGCATTGCCGACGATAAATCCATCTATCCGTTCGTGCCGGACATGATCGAGTTCTATCTTGGCGAGACGCCGATCCTGAACAACGTGCCGACGTTCCAGTGCCGCAAGCCCGACGACCTCGCGTACACGCTCGCGCATTTGCCGGAACTCGTGGTGAAAGAGGTTCACGGCGCGGGCGGTTACGGCATGCTGGTCGGTCCGGCGTCGACCAAGGCCGAGATCGAAGCGTTCCGCGAGCGGCTGATCGCGCGGCCCGATGGGTATATCGCGCAGCCGACGCTCGCGCTGTCCGCGTGCCCGACCTTCGTGGAATCGGGGATTGCGCCGCGCCATATCGATCTGCGTCCATTCGTGCTGTCCGGCAAGGAAGTGACGATGGCCGCCGGCGGCCTCACGCGCGTGGCATTGAAGGAGGGTTCTCTCGTCGTGAATTCGTCGCAGGGCGGCGGCACGAAAGATACCTGGATGGTGGATTAATCACTCGGAAGGCCAAGGCCTCGAGCGCGGCGCTGGTTCAAAAGCGCCGCATAACAACGGAACGCCATCATGATGCTAAGCCGTACTGCCGATCACCTGTTTTGGATGGCCCGATACATGGAGCGGGCAGAGAACACCGCGCGCATGCTCGACATCAACCTGAAGGGCATGCTGCTGCCGCAGACGCCGGAGCAGATCGCGCGCTCGCAACGTTCCGTGCTGCGTATTTCGGAACTCGAATCATTTTTCGAGCAGCGTTTCCCGGGCTCTGATTCGCTCGAAGACATGCTGCACTTCATGGTTGCCGATTCGGGCAATCCGTCGAGCATCATTTCGTGCTTGCATGCAACGCGTGAAAATGCCCGCGCGGTGCGCGGCACGCTGACCACCGAAGCGTGGGAAACCATCAACTTCACGTGGCTCGAATTCGGCGAAAAGCTCGCGGCCGGAGAACTCGAAAACAGTCCGGATACGCTGTTCGAATGGGTCAAATACCGCTCGAATCTGTGCCGTGGCGTTATGGTCGGCACCGCGCTTCACGACGACGCCTTCTGGTTCATCCAGCTCGGCATGTACCTGGAGCGCGCGGACAACACGGCGCGCATTCTGGACGTGCGATTCGCCGATGCCGAACCGAATTCCCGCGAAGCCGCGCGTCAACTGGAAGACTTCTATTACTGGACATCGATATTGAGTTCGGTGTCCGCGCTGGAAATCTACCGGAAGGTGTATCGGGACGTTGTGACGCCTTCGCGCGTGGTGGAGTTGCTGATCCTCAACGCGCAGATGCCGCGTTCGCTGCTGGCGTCGCTCGATGGCGTTTGCGAAACGCTCGACAAACTCCGCACGGACGGTTCGAACGATTGCGAACGCTTCGCCGGCAAGTTGCGCGCGGACGTGTTGTACACGGATATCCGCCAGATTCTCGAAACGGGTGTGCACGCTTATCTGACGCAATTCCTGAAACGGGTCGATGAGCTGGGCGTGCGTGTCATGCGCACATTCCTCATGTTGCCTCTCGCCTGAACGCATCCGTACTGGGAAAAATCATGCTTCTGACCATTCGGCATCACACGCGCTACCGCTACGCCGTGCCCGTGCAGTATTCCATCCAGCAACTGCGCATGACGCCGGCGAACGGCTCGGCGCAGATGGTGCGGCGCTGGCATATCGATACCATCGGCAAGCTCGACGTCACGCGCGACGCTTATTCCAACACCCTGCATACGCTCGTGCTGACCAAACCGCACACGGAGATCAGTTTGTCGGTGACGGGGCAGGTCGAGACCACCTTGCTCGATGGCGGCCGCCTCAACGACGGTCCCGGCCGGATCCCGCTGCAGCACTACACGTGTCACACGGCGCTGACCGAAGCCGATGCATCGATCCGCGAGCTTGCGCATTCGGTATCGAAGATCGACTCGCCGGCGGCCTTGATTGCGCTGGCTGAGAATATAGAAGGGAAAGTGCATTTCAAGACGGGCGTGACAGCCGTTACGAGCACCGCGGCCGAAGCGCTGAGACTCGGCAATGGCGTTTGCCAGGATCACGCACATTTGATGCTCGCCTGCTGCCGGTCGCGCGGCGTGCCGGCGCGTTATGTGAGCGGTTACATCGATCCGGGCGATGTCCCGCATGCCGCGAGCCACGCGTGGGTGGATGTGTGGATCGACGATGGCTGGGTATCCGTGGACGTGACGCACGCTGCGTTCGCCAGCGGCCGATACTGTCGCCTGGCCGTCGCGCGCGACTACGAAGCAGCAGCGCCGGTACGCGGCTCGCGCGTGGGCGGGAAAGAGGAGCGAATGAGCGTGGATGTATCGGTGCAGGCAATGGCCGATCAGTAACGCGACGGTTTTGTTCAAGCGCAGCGCGGATTTGCCGTTATGTCGGAAGTAGACGAACGGTGAGTTCGAGCACACGTTTTCTCAGCACCTTTCTGGCCGGTCCGGCGAGAGCGCGCTTACAATACTGCTTTGCTTCTTTCAGGGATTCACGGATGACTTATTGCGTGGCAATGCGCGTTGACGAAGGGCTGGTTTTCCTGTCCGATACACGCACGAACGCCGGGGTCGACCACGTCAGTGCGGCCCGCAAGATGGCGGTTTTCGAACAACCGGGCGAACGGGTTCTCGTGTTGCTCGTCGCGGGCAATCTGGCGCTGACGCAGGCCGTCATGCAGTTGTTATCGGAACCGGCTCCCGAAGACAAACTCACGCTCTACAACGCGCCTTCCATGGCAGATGCAGCGCGGCTGGTCGGCGATGCCGTGCGCGAGGTTCATCGGCGGGACGCGGCGACGCTTGCGGAATTCAGCGTCGACTTCAACTGCAGTTTCATTCTCGGCGGACAGATTCGCGGCGCGAACACGCGGTTGTTCATGATCTATTCGGCGGGGAATTTTGTCGAAGCGTCGCAGGTGAGTCCGTATTTCCAGATTGGTGAATCGAAGTACGGGAAGCCGATTATCGATCGGGTGATTACGCCTGCCACGCCGCTCGATGAAGTTGCAAAGTGCGCGCTGGTATCCATGGATTCCACGCTGCGTTCCAATCTGTCCGTTGGATTGCCGCTCGATCTGCTGGTCTACGAGAAAGACTCGCTGCGGGTCACGCGCTTTTCCACGCTAGATCACGACAACCAGTATTTCCAGATGATTCATCGCACGTGGGGCGAGCGGCTGCGGCAGATTTTCGGCGAGATTCCAAATCCGACTTGGGCCGATCCGGCGAACGTTCCGCTGCGGGCGCGCGAAACGGTATCGAGCGTGCCGCGGGTGGTGCACGGCGACGCGCTGACGCAGCCGGATACATCGGTGCCGCCGTTTCAAACGCTCATGCAGCCGGATACCGGGCGATCGCAACAGTAGGTTTTCCTCTGCACGGTTTTTCGCGAACCAAGCCGAAATGAAAAAGCCCGCTGTCGAAAGACAGCGGGCTTTTCTTCGTGCTGAGGTCATCGCGCATAAAAAAACAGCCATCGCGTGAAGCCGATGGCTGTTTTTGAATCGAAGCCGTAACCGGCTTCAGATCCAGCTTTAGAACTTGTGACGGATACCGACGATCACGAGTTCCTGGTTGCTCGTACCAGCGTAGCCGTACGAACCGATCGAAGCTTGCGCAGCCTGATCGACACGAACCGTCTGGCCTGCAGCGTTCGTGGTGTACGTAGCTTGCGTGCCGCTTGCGTGCTGATAAGCCGCTACAGCGTAGAAGTCCGTACGCTTCGACACCGAGTAGTCCGCGCCGAGCGAAGCCTGATGGTACTTGGCCGACGTATCGCCGCTTGCCTTCTCGTACGTGTAGCCTGCGCCCAACAAGAGAGCCGGCGTAGCCTGGAAGTTCACGAACGCGTTGCCGATGTTGTACTTCTGCGTCGACGTGTAGGCCGAATTGCCGTCCGGTGCGTACTGCGCATTGCTGTACGACGCGCCGACCGTTACCGGGCCGATTGCGTATTGAGCAGCAGCGCGAGCGATACCGATCGAGTGAGCGGTCGTGTAGCCGTTGTTGATCGGGCCGTCGAACAGCGAATCCGACGACGGGCTGTTCCATGCCGGTCCGCGGCCAGCGCTCGGGTTGCTCGAGTAGAAGTAACCAGCAGCCAATCCCAACGGGCCGTTGTTATACGCAACGGCGCCCGACCACGTCTGGCCTTGGCCCGTCGTGCCAGCCAGGTTGCTGAAGCCGTACAAACCTTCGACTTGCAGGCCTGCCCAGTTCGGCGACACGTACTTGACAGCGTTCGACGTACGCAAGCTGTTGTCGTAGTTGTCTACGTCGCCCGGGGTTGCGAAGGCCGAACCGAAATAGTTGTCAGCCGTGATGCCTTGCACCATGTCGACCAGCGGGTCGTATTGACGACCGATGGTGACCGTACCGTACTGGTCAGCGGTCAAACCAACGAACGCTTGACGACCGAATTCGCGGCCGCCTTGGCCCAGACGGCCCGTACCGATGTCAAAACCGCTTTCCAACTGGAAAATCGCCTTAAGACCGCCACCCAGGTCTTCCTGACCCTTCAAGCCCCAACGATCGCCCGACAGGTTGCCGTTGATCATGCCGACCAGCTTCTGATTGCCTTGTGCGTTGTGCACGTAGCCGATGCCCGAATCGATCACGCCGTACAGCGTCACGCTATTTTGCGCTTGGGCTGCGCCAGCTGTGCCGAGCAGTGCCAGCGAAAGGGAAGTCAGTGCGAAACGTTTCATCGAGTTCTCCACGCGAAGATTTAAATTCGTTGTTGCCGGCGCAGAGAATAACGCAGCGTTACAAAAGGGAAGAACCAGAAAATAAAACCTGTCTCAAAAATCAGACACTTTTGCACGTCATCTCGAAATGGCGTTGCGGTCAAGCCTGTCAAGGGTTTAGCGCGGGATTCATCTATTGAAAGGAGAGCGACATACTCTTCTGGACAAAGTTCCCGTTAATGAATAGTCAACGGGATTTCGCTCGAATCTTTATTAGATTTTTACTAATTCGGCGATATAGCAATACGTTATGAGCTATTACCAGATGCGGGCTTTTTGAGTGCCGGCGAAAGAGCAGCCCGGGCGGGCTGCGCTGTCTTTAATCAATGCGCGGCGGCTGGTCGCGCCCGGAGAGGAGTGCGAGCGCGATGCCGGCACCGCCCGCGAGCAACACGGCGCGCCATGGATGACGCCGCACCAGGTCGTTTGCTTGCACGGCCTTTCTACCGCAGCCGAGCATGGCCTGAGCCGTTGCCTTCGTGGCTGTCGTTTCGGCTTGAGCCAGTTTCCGGCTGAGCGTGAGCGCCGTGCTCAGAGCGGAAACCTTCTTCCGTGCTTGTTGCGTGAGTTTTTGCGAGCGCCCGGCGCGTTGTTCTATCGATGTACGGGATGGTCCGGGTACGACTGCGGATGTTTCCAGCGTGGCTGCAATGCCGTCGTCCGGACGTCCGCTGATTGTCGATCCAGCCAGCATCGATCCAATCTTGGCGCGGCTGCCCGGCGGCACGCGGCCGCTTTGCTGACCCCACGCGCCGCGTGGATCGTGCAGGCGAGCGCGTGCGGCTGAGAACTCCGCGCCGAGCAGCAGGACCGCCGCCGAGAAGTACAGCCACATCAGCAACACCGCGAGAGAGCCGGCCGCACCGAAGGAATTGGCCGTTCCCGCATGCGTCAGGTAGAAAGCAAAGAGTTTCTTGCCGACGGAAAACAGGATGGCCGCGACCAGACCGCCTACCAACGCGTCGCGCCACTGCACGCGGGCATCGGGCAGGAATTTCAGCAAGGCGCCGAACGCCAGAGACAAAATGACGAGGCCGACCGCAAGTTGAACCACGTCGCCAATGATCACGAAAGACGAATCGCCCCACAGCCATTTGCCGACAGCCTGGATGGCGGTATCGAGGACGAGCGAGACGATCAGCAGGAAAGCCACGCCCAGCACGAGGCCGAACGAAATCAGCCGGACGCGCACCATGGCGAATACGCTCGACTTCGGCTCGCCGGAGAGCGGCCAGACGAGGTTCAGCGCGGTATTCAGCGATGAAAACGTCGCCGATGCACCCACCGCCAGCAATACAAACGAGATGACAGCCGCGATGCCCGTCCCTCCGCTGCGATGGGCATTTTCAACAATGCTTTGCACGCTTGCGGCCGCTTGGTCGCCGAGCATGCCGTTGACTTGATGGAATAGCTGTCCGCGCGCCGCTTCCGCGCCGAACACCCAGCCGGCGACTGCGATCACCATGACAAGCGTCGGCGCGAGCGAAAACGCGGAGTAGAACGCGATGCTCGCTGCCATTGCCGCGCACCGGTCCTCGCCGAATTTCTTGAGAGCGCCCATGACCCAGGACGCGTCCTTCTTGACCACAGCCTGGAGTTTCTCGGTCGACATCGTGCTCATGACAGCCCCAAATTCGTTTGATAGTCAGATCTGACGGTTTGTAATGCCTTGGAGCACGTTGCGTTCCACCGGTTGCCGAGAAGAGCTGGAGGTCGTTGCGGACGCGCCCGCGATACTTTAGCCGCTCACTACCGCGTTTTTGTATTAATTAGATGATTAGCGGTAATTATCAGCGAAGCAACGCGTGGCGGAGATTATTTGGCAGAAGGTAAATATCGCAGCGTGAACCCATCGAGATAAGCAGCCGGATTCTGCCCGTCCCACACACGGCCATCGATAAAAACATCAGCGCGCTTTCCTTCTGGCACATGCACATTCATCAGCGCCGCCGCTTCTCGGTACAACGCCGTCTGGCAGAGCGCGGCGGCGCTGGCCGCATCGTCGTGATCGCCCTGAAGCATTCCCCATCGGCGAAATTGGGTGAGGAACCACAGCGCATCGGACGCGCGCGGATAATTCACGGCGCCTTCGCTGAAAAAGTTGACGCCTGGCGGCTGAATCGGGAATCGCGCCGCGTCGTATTGGCCGAGCAGCCGCTGCGCGATCAGCTCTTGCGGCGCGCCGACCACATCGGGTGCGGCGAGCCAGGCAGAAATATCCGTCCGATGTTGCGGGTTGTCGAGCCATCGGCAAGCTTCCAGCATGGTCTGGATCAACGCACACGATGTCCGCGGATAGTGCTCAACGAAATCACGCCGGCTCGCGAGCACTTTCTCCGGATGCTCCGGCCAGATCTGACTGGTCACCGCGACCGTCTTGCCGGCACCGCGCGCTTCGGCCACCGCGTTCCACGGTTCGCCGACACACAGGCCGTCGAGTTCGCCGTCGATCAATGCATCGACCATTTGCGGCGGCGGGATCACGACGCTGCGGATATCGCGCAACGGATGCACGCCTTGCGACGCGAGCCAGTAGTACAACCACATGGCGTGCGTGCCGGTCGGGAAAGTCTGCGCGAACACCGGACGCCGGCCGAGCGTGGCAAGCGCGCCTTGCAGATTGCCGTGCTGTTCCAGCGCGTGCGTCAATCGGTTCGATAACGTGATCGCCTGCCCGTTACGGTTCAACACCATGAGCACAGCCATGTCGCCCTGAGGCCCGCCAATGCCCGTCTGCACGCCGCATACGAGCCCGTAAAGCGCATGAGCCGCATCGATCTCGCCCGACAGCAGCTTGTCGCGCACCGCGGCCCACGACGGCTGCCTGCACAGTTCGAGCGTCAACCCATGACGATGACCGAACTCGAGCACTTTCGCGACGACGAGCGGCGCGGCGTCGCTCAATGCCACGAAGCCGAGACGGATATGCGTTTTTTCGGGCTTGCCGGCGAAAGAAGAGGGCGAGGGAGTGTTCATGTCGTGCGGGCTACCCTAATAGATCGGCCATCGATACCAACTGCCGGGCGACTTCAGCAAGCTTCATCCCCTGGTCCATTGCGCGTTTGCGGAGCATGGCATACGCGTCCTGCTCGGACATCTTGCGCCGATCCATCAGGAGGCGCTTGGCCCGGTCGATGAGCTTCCTGTCCGCGAGTTCCGTCTCGGCGTCGGCGAGGCGCTTGAGCAATTGCACTTCGCGTGCGAAACGCGCGAGCGCCACTTCGAGAATCGGTGCGAGCCTTTCCGCTTCGAGCCCTTCGACGAGATACGCACTGACGCCGGCGCCGACGGCATCGCGGATCAGCTGCTGGTCGGCGTCGTTGCTGAACATGAGGACAGGGCGCGGCGCGGTCTCGTTCATGACGGCCAGGTGTTCGAGCGTGTCGCGCGAAGGCGATTCCGTATCGATGATCACCACGTCCGGCCGCTGCTCTTCCACGACCCTCGGCAACGCGGCGGGCGTCGCGACTTCGGCGAGCATGTCGTAGCCGAGGCGTGCAAGCGCCTGGCGCAAATCGCCGATGGGTTTGTCGGTGTCGGTGACGAGAAGCACGCGAAGCATGGGGTCGGTTCACAAGTGCCGGATTATTTATTCAGGAACAACGGAGGCACTTCAACGGCAAATCCCTTCGACTCCGATCAAGCGGCACGCTGGACATCGCGCGCCGGTTGCTCGATCCACTGCGCCGCTTCGCCAATTGCGTTGCCAACGAGGATCACCGCGGGGCTGCTCAAGCCGGCGTCAACCGCATCGACTGCCAGCCTGTCCAGCGTTCCGAGCCAACGGCGTTCATCGGGCGTTCCTGCCCACTGGACGACCGCCGCGGGCGTGGATGCGGGCAGCGCGCTCATGAGCGAAACGCAAAGGCTTTCGATGCGCGTCATGCCCATATAGATGGCGAGCGTCGTACCGGTCGCCGCCAACGCGGCCCAGTCCGGTTCGCCGTGGTCCTGCTTGTGTGCGGTGACGAAGGTCACGCCCTGGCAATGCTCGCGATGCGTCAGCGATACACCCAGACTCGCCGCCGCCGCGAAGCCCGACGAGATCCCGTTGACGATATCGACCGGAATGTGCGCGCGTCGCAACGCAGCGAGCTCTTCGCCAGCGCGGCCGAACAACAGCGCGTCGCCACCTTTCACGCGCACCACATGCAAGCCTTTCAACGCGTATCGCTGCATCAGCCTTTCGATGAAAGCCTGCGGCGTCGACTTGCATCCGCCGCGCTTGCCCACGCGAATCACGCGCGCGTTCGGCGCAAGAGAAGCGATCTCGGGATTCGCGAGATCGTCGAGCAGGACGATATCGGCAAGTGCCAGCGCTTTCGCGGCTTTGATGGTGAGCAGATCGAGGTCGCCCGGGCCTGCGCTGAGCAGAGTCACTTTGCCGGTAGTCATGTTGATGTCCTTTGGCGGTTCCAAAACAAAACGGCATCCGCTCGTGCTCGTGCACGAAGGGACGCCGTTGTCCTGGATCGCCGAAAGAGGGTCAGCGCTCGACATCGTTGCCAGGCGCTCTTATGCAAATGCAATATCCAGGCCATGACATGTGGCGCAATACGGGCTCATGCACCAGTCGTTGATTGATCTTCGGCTCGCACGTGCGCAGTGCTGCGGCGCACCGTGCCTGTGCTTCGCTGCATCAAAAAGCGTCGGCGCCTGGTCGCTGGAAATGACACGAAATCGCGCAAAGCCACGCCGCACCTTGCAGAAGCTCGCATGGCATACGCCTTGCATTTAATGTCGGCAACGGATCAACGACGATCCCGTCTCTTTGTTTCGAATATCACCTTATTGCAGCGGCCCTAACGGGCTTCCTGGACAACGGCGTCCCCTGATTTCAGTCAACTGGCTGGACTCACGGGACGCCTTTTTGTTTTTGTGGAACGGCCATGTCAGATAAAGCAACACGGATCGACCTCTTCAGTTTTCGCACGGCGCCGATGCGCGCGTTCCACCTCACGTGGATGGCGTTCTTCGTGTGCTTCTTCGCGTGGTTCGCATGCGCGCCGCTAATGCCGTTAATCCAGCGCGAGTTCGGTTTGTCGATCGATCAGGTCGCGAACATCAACATTGCAGCGGTCGCGGCGACGATCCTGGTACGCCTGATCATCGGCCCGATGTGTGATCGATACGGCCCGCGCAAGGTCTATACAGCGCTGCTTGTATTAGGTGCATTTCCCGTGCTCGCGGCCGCGCTCTCCGGCGGTTATACGAGCTTCCTGCTTGCGCGCCTCGGAATTGGTGCAGTAGGCGCGAGCTTCGTCATTACGCAGTACCACACGTCGGTGATGTTTGCGCCGAACGTGGTCGGCACCGCCAACGCGACGAGCGCCGGATGGGGCAACGCCGGCGCGGGCGCCGCGCAAGCGCTGGTGCCATTGTTGCTAGCGGCAATGCTGGCCTTCGGTGCAAGCGATGCATCCGCCTGGCGCTACGCGCTCGTGGTCCCGGCCCTCGCAATGCCGCTCATGGCAGTGTTCTATTGGCGTCTCACGCAAGATTGCCCGCAAGGTAATTTCGATGAATTGCGCGCGCAGGGAATAACCATCGATGGCGGCAAGAAAGGCGGCTGGGCGAGCTTTCGCGCGGCGTGTGCCAACTACCGCGTATGGATGCTGTTCGTGACCTACGCCGCGTGTTTTGGCGTCGAGGTGTTCATCCATAACATCGCTGCGATCTATTACGTCAATCATTTCCATCTCTCGCTGAAAACGGCGGGACTTGCAGCGGGTAGCTTCGGCTTGCTGGCGCTCTTCGCGCGCGCATTGGGCGGCTGGCTCTCGGACAAGTTCGCAGCGCGCCGCGGACTCGATGTGCGCTCGACCTTGCTGTTCGTGTTGATCGCAGGCGAAGGTCTCGGCTTGTTCTGGTTCTCGCATGAAACCAGCGTAGGACTGGCTATCGTCGCGATGCTCTGCTTCGGCCTGTTCACGCACATGGCTTGCGGCGCGACGTATGCGCTAGTGCCGTTCATCGACCGGAAGGCGCTTGGCGGCGTGGCCGGGATCATCGGCGCGGGCGGAAACGTGGGCGCGGTTGCCGCAGGATTCCTGATGAAAGGCCTTGGCAACGTTCAGCAAACGCTGGCAATGCTCGGCGTGCTCGTCTCGATCTCCGCGTTGTGCGCGCTGGCCGTGCGCTTCAGCACCGAGCACAAGGCACGCGAAGCCGAATTGCGCGCGGATGCATTGGGCATCAACAACAGCATTGCAAACTGAGAGCGTTCAACATCATGAAAATCGTCGTCATCGGGCATGGAATGGTGGGGCATAAGCTTCTGGAATGCATCGCTGAGAAAGCCGGGCATGAACTCGATATCACCGTGCTTTGCGAAGAACCGCGGCCGGCCTACGACCGCGTGCATCTCTCGGAATTTTTCTCCGGCAAGACCGCGCAGGATCTGTCGCTGGTCGAGGCAGGATTCTTCGAGCGCGAGAATGTGCGAATCGAACTCAATGCGAAAGCGGTATCGATTGATCGTACGGCGAGAACGGTGACCGTATCGAGCGGCGAGGTTCTCGGCTACGACAAGCTCGTGCTTGCTACGGGATCCTATCCGTTCGTGCCGCCGGTTGCGGGCAACGACCGGGGCGACTGCTTTGTGTATCGAACGATTGAAGACCTCGAAGCCATGAAGGAATGCGGCGCGCGATCGAAGATTGGCACGGTCGTGGGCGGCGGTTTGCTGGGACTCGAATGCGCGAAGGCGCTGCGCGATCTCGGGCTTCAGACGCATGTGGTCGAATTTGCGCCGCGCCTGATGGCCGTGCAAGTGGATGACAGCGGCGCGCGCGTGCTGCGCAGCAAGATTGAAGAGCTTGGCGTGACCGTTCACACGCAGAAGAACACGGTGGCAATTGTCGACGGCGAAGCGGCCACGCATCGCATGCAGTTTTCCGACGACACGCATCTCGATACCGACATGATCGTGTTCTCGGCCGGCATTCGTCCGCGCGATGAAATTGCCCGTATCAGCGGCCTCGAAGTGGGCGCGCGCGGGGGTATCGTGATCGACGACAACTGCGTGACGAGCGACGAAAACATCTACGCCATCGGCGAATGCGCGCTGTGGCAAGGACAGGTGTTCGGCCTCGTTGCGCCGGGCTACGACATGGCGCGCGTGGTCGCGAAGCAATTGCTCGGCGAAGCGCATGCGTTCGCGGGCGCGGACATGAGCACGAAACTCAAGCTCATGGGCGTGGACGTTGCGAGCATTGGCGACGCACATGGCAAGACGCCGGGCAGCCGCGCGTACCAGTTCAGCGACGAACGCAAGCAGGTCTACAAGAAGATCGTGGTGTCCGATTGCGGCAAGTTTCTGCTCGGCGGCGTGATGGTTGGCGACGCGAACGAATACGGCACGTTGCTGCAAATGATGCTGAATCGCATCGAGTTGCCGGAGTCGCCGGAGTTCCTGATTCTCCCTTCCTCCGATGGCCAGCAGAAGCCCGGCCTTGGCGTCGACGCGCTGCCGGCATCGGCGCAAATCTGCTCGTGCAACGATGTATCGAAGGGAAAGATTTGCGAGGCCGTTTGTGCGGGCGCGATGAGTATCGGCGCATTGAAATCTGCGACCAAGGCGGGCAGTTCGTGCGGCGGGTGCGTGCCGCTCGTCACGCAAGTGATGAAGGCCGAGATGAAAAAGCAAGGGCTCGCGGTCAACAATCATTTGTGCGAGCACTTCGCGTTTTCGCGGCAGGAGCTTTACCACATGGTGCGCGTGGAGCGTATCAAGACCTTCGGTGAATTGCTCGCCAAACATGGACATGGACTCGGTTGCGATATCTGCAAGCCGACGGTCAGCAGCATCCTTGCATCGTGCTGGAACGAGTTCGTGTTGAAGAAAGAACACGCGAGCCTGCAGGATTCGAACGACTACTACCTCGCGAACATTCAGCGCGACGGAACGTATTCCGTCGTGCCGCGCATGGCAGGCGGCGAAGTGACGCCCGATGGTCTGATCGCCGTTGGACAGGTCGCGAAAAAGTATGGGCTTTACACCAAGGTGACGGGCGGCGCGCGCGTCGATCTGTTCGGCGCGCGAGTCGAGCAATTGCCTTTCATCTGGGAAGAGTTGATTGCAGCGGGATTCGAATCGGGTCACGCGTACGGCAAGTCGGTGCGTACCGTGAAGTCATGCGTGGGATCGACATGGTGCCGGTTCGGCGTGGGCGATTCGGTTGGCCTGGCTATCGATATCGAGAACCGCTACAAGGGCCTGCGCGCGCCGCACAAGATCAAGTTCGGCGTCTCCGGATGTACGCGGGAATGCGCGGAAGCGCAAGGCAAGGACGTGGGCATCATCGCGACCGAGAAGGGCTGGAATCTTTATGTGTGCGGCAACGGCGGCATGAAACCGCGCCACGCCGAGTTGCTCGCGTCGGATCTGGATGCAGTGACGCTCGTGAAGTATATCGACCGCTTCCTGATGTTCTATGTGCGCACAGCTGATCGACTTCAGCGCACGAGCGTATGGCGCGACAACCTGGAAGGCGGTCTCGATTATCTGGTCGATGTCGTCGTGCACGACAAGCTCGGCCTTGCCGCCGAACTCGAAGCGGAGATGCAGCACGTTGCCGATACCTACGAATGCGAGTGGAAAAAAGCCGTCACCGATCCGGACACGCGCAAACGCTTCCGCCACTTCGTGAATAGCGACGCGTCCGACAACAACGTGAGTTTTGTCGAGGAGCGCGGACAGATCCGTCCTGCCACGCCAGCCGAGCGCAAGTTGATCGGCATACCCGTTGTCGTCGAAACTGTTTGATGGAGAGCCTGATGAACATCGACCGAATTCCGCCAGTGTGGGCGCCCGTTTGCGCGCTTAGCGATATCTTGCCGAACACCGGCGTATGCGCGCTGATCAACGGTGCACAAGTGGCCGTGTTCCATCTCGCCGATGGCGACGGCGGCGTGTTCGCCATCGACAACTTCGATCCGGGCTCGCAGGCATCCGTGCTTTCGCGCGGACTGATCGGCAACCTGGGTGATCGCATCGTGGTTGCATCGCCGATCTACAAACATCACTTCGATTTGCGCACCGGCGAGTGCCTCGAAATTCCCGCAAACTCGGTCAATGCTTTCGCCACGCGTGTTGAAGATGGACACGTATGGGTTGCGGTCTAGGCTGATATGAATGCTGGCAGCGTCAAGTCTGTTTGCCCCTATTGCGGCGTCGGCTGCGGAATGGTCCTGCACGTCGAGGACGGGCAAGTCGTCAAGATATCGGGCGACAAGGAACATCCCGCCAACTTCGGGCGTCTGTGCACGAAAGGGCAATCCGCGCATGTCGCGTTGCGCAAGTCGGGCCGCCTGGAAAGCGCATTCATTCGTCATGCGCGCGGCCAGGACCCGGTGCCACTTCCAATGGACCAGGCGCTGTCCGATACCGCTCGCCGCCTGCGCGCCATACTCGATCAACACGGCCCCGACGCACTTTCGTTCTACGTGTCCGGGCAGATGTCGATAGAAGCGCAGTATCTCGTCAACAAGCTCGCGAAGGGGTTCGTGGGCACGAACAACATTGAGTCGAACTCGCGGCTTTGCATGGCGAGCGCGGGCAGCGGCTACAAGCTTTCGCTGGGCGCGGACGGACCGCCGGGTTCGTATCAGGACATCGATAAAGCCAATCTCTTTTTCGTGATCGGCGCGAACATGGCCGACTGCCATCCGATCCTTTTTTTGCGCATGATGGATCGTGTGAAAGCGGGCGCGAAGCTGATCGTGGTCGATCCGCGCCGCAACGCCACCGCCGATAAAGCCGATCTCTTCATGCAGATCAAGCCCGGCACGGACCTCGCGCTGCTCAACGGGCTTCTGCATCTGCTGCACGAAAACGGTCATACGGATGCGCTTTTCATACATGAAGCGACTGAAGGCTGGGACGCCATGCCCGCCTTCCTCGCGGACTATACGCCCGGAAAAGTAGCCGCGATCACCGGCATTGCCGAAGCCGATATCCGGCGTGCCGCGCAATGGATCGGTGAAGCGCCTGAGTGGATGAGCTGCTGGACGATGGGGCTTAATCAGAGCACACACGGCACGTGGAACACGAACGCCATCTGCAATCTGCATCTTGCCACGGGCAGAATCTGCCGCGCCGGAAGTGGCCCGTTTTCACTCACCGGCCAGCCCAACGCCATGGGCGGCCGCGAGATGGGATATATGGGTCCGGGTTTGCCCGGGCAGCGCTCGGTACTTGTAGACGAAGACCGAAAGTTCATCGAGGGCCTGTGGAAAATTCCGGAAGGTACGCTCAAGACATCGTTGGGGAACGGCACCGTCGATATGTTCTCGCGCATGGCCGCCGGCAGCATCAAGGCGTGCTGGATCATCTGCACGAATCCGGTGGCGAGCGTGGCAAATCGCCAGACCGTGATAGCGGGATTGCAGGCGGCTGAACTCGTTATCACGCAGGATGCTTTCCTCGATACCGAGACCAATCGATACGCGGACGTCCTTCTGCCTGGCGCTTTATGGGCCGAAGCCGAAGGCGTGATGATCAACTCCGAGCGCAATATGACGCTCACGCAAAAGGCAATCGAACCGCCCGGAACGGCCATGCCAGACTGGCAGATCGTGGCGCGAGTGGCATGCGAGATGGGTTTCGCCGATGCGTTCAGCTATGCATCGGCTGAAGAGGTTTTTGCGGAGATCGTGCGGACCTCGAACGTGAAGACCGGTTACGATCTTCGCGGCGCGAGCCATGAACGGCTTCGCGAATCGCCGTTGCAATGGCCCGTCGAACAAGCTGCTTTATCTGATCGCAATCCTGTTCGTTACATCAACAATGGTGTGCATCAAACGCTGAAGGTTCTGGCCGATGGCACTCGCCCGCAACTCGTGTTTCCGACCGCCAGCGGCAAGGCCGTGTTCTTCGCGCGGCCGCATGTGCCGCCCGCCGAGATGCCGGATGTGGAGAGGCCGATCGTGTTGAACACGGGACGTTTGCAGCACCAGTGGCACACCATGACGAAGACCGGCAAGGTTGCAATGCTCAACAAGCTCAATCCGAAACCATTCGTGGAGATTCATCGGGAAGACGCGGCGGCTTTGGGGATAGAAACGAACGATTCCGTCGAGATCAAATCCCTTCGCGGTCGTGCCGTCCTGCCCGCCGTCGTGACCGACCGTGTTCGCGCGGGAAATTGTTTTGCGCCAATGCACTGGAACGATGCCTACGGCGACGAGCTGTGCATCAATGCCGTGACCAACGATGCAATCGATCCCATATCGCAGCAACCCGAATTCAAGTTCTGCCCCGTTGCCCTGAGCCGTGTGGCGCCGGAAACCAGCGACGTCTTGCCCGATACGCACGATGAATCCACCGATGCTCGAACCGTCGATCATGCCAGCACCATTCAGGAACCGGACATGTCCCGTCTAGATAATCTGTCCGCGTTGCTCGGCATTCGGGAAACGCCGGCGCCGCAACTCAGCGACGCGGAACGTTTGTACATCGCCGGATTCATGAAGGGTTTGCGTTCTGATGGTGGCCGGTCGGCTCCGGGTGTTCCCGTGCTGCCTGTCGGTGCGCCTTGTGCTCCGCAGACCCGTCTATGGTTCGATGGCTTGCTTGCCGGCATGTTCAGCCGCACGGAGATCGGCGCTCCTGTTTCTGCTGTGCAACCGATACACGAATCAGCGGTACGCATCGTGAGAGCGCGGCCGAAAGTGACGTTGCTGTGGGCATCGCAAACGGGAAACATCGAATCATTGACGGAGCAATATGCAACTCAACTGATGGAGTCGGGCTTCGAGATCCGCACGTCGTGCATGGATGATTTTGCGGTATCGGGTCTGGAGAAAGCGCAATACGTGTTGCTGATGACCAGCACGTTCGGCGATGGCGACGCACCCGACAACGGCCAGGCTTTCTGGACCGATCTGCAAGCCGCGAACGCCCCGCGCCTCGACAATGTGCATTACGCAGTGCTCGCTTTTGGCGATCGAAACTACGATGCGTTCTGCGGACACGGCCGCAAGCTCGATGCGCGTTTGCTGGAACGGGGCGCGAAACGTCTGGCGGAACGCGCGGATTGCGACGTCGAATATCAACGCGATGCCGATGCGTGGCTCGAACGGATCGTCGCCCGTATCAAGGCGGAAGATGAAGCGCTGCACGCCGTCGCCGCCGATGGAATGATTCCCGCCGTCCTGCCCGGAACGGTTGCTTCGAAGTCGCATCCGGCTGCTTCGCGGCTCGTTGCAAACTTGCGGCTGAACAAGCAGGGCGCAACGAAGGACACGCGTTATTTCTCGTTTGCATCGAAGGATGCGGGTCTTGAATACGAAGCTGGCGACGCATTGGGCGTGTGGCCGAGCAACTGTCCTGAACTCGTCGATGAACTCATCAGCTTGAGTCGTCTTTCAGCGGACGCGCCGGTGACGGTGGCGGGCGCGGGCGAAATGCGTCTGGCCGATGCGCTCGGCAAGCATTACGAGATTGCGCGGCCGAGCGCCGATGCGTTGGCGTTCATCGCGGCGCGTACGGAGAACGGCGCCTTGAAGGACATGCTCGGAGACGATCGCAAGGCCGATCTCAAGAAGTGGCTTTGGGGTCAGCAATTGGCCGATGTCTTGCACGAGTTTCCGGTGAAGCTTTCCGCGAACGAATTGACCGGAATGTTGAAGCGCATGCAGCCGCGTTTGTATTCCATTGCGTCGAGTCCGAAGGCGCATGCGGGCGAGGTTCATCTCACGGTTTCGGCGGTCCGTTATAACAATGGGCGGCGTCATCGGAAGGGTGTGTCGTCGACCTTTCTCGCCGATCGCGCAGGCGATATCAACGTTCCCGTGTTCGTGCAAAAGTCGGCGCACTTTCGCCTTCCACGCAATAGCGATGCACCCATGATCATGGTCGGTCCCGGCACGGGCGTGGCGCCGTTCCGAGGTTTCCTGCATGAACGTGCGGCGCGCGGCGATAGCGGCCGCAACTGGTTGTTCTTTGGCGAGCAGCATTCGGCGACCGATTATTACTACGGCGATGAACTCGATGAAATGCGTCGCAAGGGATTGCTAAGTCGTCTCGACCTGGCATTTTCGCGCGATCAGGCCGACAAGATCTACGTGCAGGACCGGATGCAAGAACAGGGCGCGGAGTTGTGGAAGTGGCTTGAAGAAGGAGCGCATTTCTACGTTTGCGGCGATGCGAGCCGGATGGCGAAGGACGTGGATGCAACCTTGCGATCCGTGGTGAGCCAGCACGGCGCCCTGAGCGACGACAAGGCGCAAGACTACGTGAGCCGCATGATCAAGGAAAAGCGTTACGTGCGAGATGTTTATTGAACGGGCCGTTTGCGCGGCAGCGGCCCGTTTGTCAGTCGATCAACCTTTCGCCAACGCTTCCCGATGCGCCTTGCTAAGCTCGGCCATGCTCGTGAACTTGAAATCGATGCGCGGCTGCTCGCCCGGATTCATCGTTGCGCCGAAGCCCTGCTGCGCATGCCGCCGATAAATCCAGCACGATGCCAATCCAAACGCATTCGCCGGCTTGTGGTCATGAAACAGGCTCTCGGCCGTATGCAGAATCGTATTCTTCTCAATGCCCATGCCGCCTAACTTATCCAGCATGTACTCGAAGTTGCGCGGCGACGGTTTGTACGAACCAATGTCCTCGGCGGTAAGCACGGCGTCGAACGCCACTTTGAGCTTGGCGTTGCTATAGGCAAAACTCTCGTTATCGATATTGGACAGGATCACCAGCTTGAAATGCTGCTTCAGGTATTGCAGCGACTCCGCGGAATCCTCGAACGCGGGCCAGTGTTGAACCGACTGTCCATACGTCACGCATTCTTCGCGCGTGACCGGCACGTTCCATTCTTCGGCAATCCGCTTGTAGACGATAGGCAGCAGATCGCGATAGCGCATCGCCGGCGTATAAAGTTGTTGCGATGACTCATGGCGTGCGTGGGCTTCGAGCACCACGTCGCGTGTAAGCGGATGGCCAGCACGCTCTATCAGCGGTTGCAAGCCATTCATGATTCCGCTTTCCCAGTCGATAAGCGTGCCGTAGCAGTCGAATGTCAGTGCCTTAAAGTCGGTGAGTTTCATAAGAATCTAGCTAAAGGAAATTGATCCGCTAGTCTAATCCACCCTGACACACGTACTTGATCGAGAGGTAATCGTCCAGGCCGTATTTCGAGCCCTCTCGACCATAACCTGATTCCTTCACGCCGCCAAACGGCGCCGCTTCGCTGGCAAGCGCGCCTTCGTTGACGCCTACAATGCCGGCTTCCAAAGCCCGCGCAACGCGGTCGATACGCTTGACGTCCTGGCTATAAAAATACGATGCCAGCCCGAACGGTGTGTCGTTGGCGGCTTTGATTGCTTCGGCTTCGTCATCGAAACGAAACAGCGGGACAACCGGACCGAAGGTTTCCTCGGAGCACAGCAACATGTCGGAAGTCGCGTCCGATATCACCGTCGGCGCAAAATAATTGGGACCGAGTTCGGGCAGACGTTTGCCGCCCGCAAGGATGCTCGCGCCGTGGGATTTTGCATCGTCGACATGCCGCGCGATCTTGTCGAGTGCGCGTGAATTGATCATGGGGCCGATCTGCGCGGCGGGATCGGAAGCGGGCGCGACCTTGAGTTGCCCGACGCGCTGACTCAGCAGATCCGCGAACTTCGCATAGACGCCCGATTGCACGTACACGCGATTCGGACACACGCATGTCTGTCCGCCATTGCGAAATTTCGCGACGAGCAGGCCGGTCACGGCGGCGTCGAGATCGGCGTCATCGAAGACGATGAACGGCGCGTTGCCGCCAAGCTCGAGCGACAGTTTCTTCAGCGTGTTCGCAGATTCGCGCGCGAGATATTTTCCGACGGGCGTGGAACCGGTGAAGGTGATCTTGCGCACGCGTGGATCGTCGAGCCAGTCGGCGACCGCCGGCACCGCTTTCTCGCGTGATGCAGTGATCAGGTTCAGCACGCCCGGCGGGACGCCTGCCTCAAACGCAAGCAGAACCAGCGCGAGCGCGGTCAGCGGCGTGTCCTCTGCAGGTTTGGCGACGACGGTGCATCCCGCAGCCAAGGCCGGCGCGATCTTGCGGGCGATCATCGCAAGCGGAAAGTTCCATGGCGTGATCGCGGCAACAATGCCGATGGGCTCTTTCACCGCCGTCATGCGCTTGCCGCGTTGCTGCTGCGGAATGATGTCGCCGTAGATGCGCGTGGCTTCGTCGGCGAACCATGCAACGTAGGACGCGCCATACGCCACTTCGCCGCGGCCTTCGGCGAGCGGCTTGCCTTGCTCGAGCGAGATGAGCGCGCCCAGGTCGTCCTGATGCGCGAGGATCAGCGCGTTCCATTTGTGAAGGATCGCGGCGCGTTCTTTCGGCAACAGGTCGCGCCACGCGGGCAGTGCGCGCGCGGCGGCGTCGGTGGCTGCGCGTGCATCGTCGGGGCCGCTGTCCGCGACCTCTGTTATCAGTTCGCCGGTCGCCGGATTGGTGACGGCGAATCGGTCACCGCTCGAGGAGGCAAGCCATTGTCCATCGATGAAATTTTTGGAACGGATCAGTTCCGTCCGCCCTAGCACGAGAGCCATGAGTGATTCCTTTGAAAGACGATTCGCTTAGACGCCAATGCTAAGTGGAATCGTGCTTGCGGCCATCCTATGAGTCGCAGGATGGCGGCGCGAGTTCATCCATCTAAAGCTAGGGTCTAACTGCGCAATTGCGTGGCCGCGATGTCTTCGAGCGAGCGCCCGCGCGTTGGCACGCCCATTAGCACGACTGCCAGCGCGCCGATCACCAGCACGAACGTTGTCGCACCGAACACGCCGCCAAATCCGAGTATGGGATAAACATAACCAACAAGGATTGGCGCCGCGATTGCGCCTAGCCGCCCGATGGATGAAGCCATGCCCGCGCCTGTCGCGCGTACGTCCGTTGGAAATACTTCAGGCGTGTACGCATAGACGCCGGCATAGGTACCGTTCATGAAGAACGACAACAACACGCCGGACGCCATGATGCCGGCGTCGCTACGCGTGAGTGCAAGGCCGAGCGCGGAGATGCCGCCAAGGACCATATACGATGCAATGGTCGCCTGTCGGCCGATTTTTTCATTGAGGTACGCGCCTGAAAAATAGCCCGGAATCTGCGCGATATAAATCACGAGCGAATACGAAAAACTGCGGGTGATCGTCATGCCGTTCTGCACGAGCAAACTGGGAATCCATGTGAAGAAAGCGTAGTAGCTGAAGGTGATGGAGAGCCACATCAGCCAGGTCATCGCCGTGATGCGTGCGAGTTTTCGCGACCATAAGGCCTTTACGTTCGCCAGCGCGGACGCGCGTTGTGTCGCGACTGGCACGACGGAATCAGCGGCTGGGTCGGTTTCCGGCAGCGGCTCCAGCTTGACGCCCGCCGCCATCAGTTCGGCCTCGGCTCTTGCCACGATCGCTTCGGCTTCATCGTGCCGGCCGCGCGCGACCAGCCAGCGCGGCGACTCGGGCAATGCTCGCCGCCACCAGAGCAACATCACGATCGGCATTGCCGTGATCACCATGACCCAGCGCCATGCGTTGGGCGAAAGCGGAATCACGAGATAACCGAGCAGCGCAGCCGCCACGAAACCGAACGAGAAAAATCCTGCGAGGCTGCCCGTGAACGCCCCGCGATAACGCCGCGCCACAAACTCGGAAAGGAACGGTGCCACGATCGCGCTTTCCGCGCCCGTGCCGAGCCCCGCGACAATCCGCGTCGCGAGGAAGAACGTCCAGTCGTGCGCGACGGCGCTCGCAAGCGACGCGACGCAATAGATCACGAGCGCATACATCATCACGCGCTTGCGGCCGATCAGGTCGCCAAGAATGCCCGCCAGCATCGCGCCGAGAAAATACCCGATGAACGTACCGCTGCCGAGCACGCCGGTCTGTACGCTGGTGAGCGCCCACTCCTTGCGCAACACTGGGAGAAGGAAGGCGAGAACAGCGGCGTCCATTGCGTCGAACGTGTAGCCGAGTCCACCCATCAAAAGCAGCTTTCTATGAAACGAGGAAAACGGCATACGCTCGATACGGGCGGAAATCGTCGACATGCTTGCACGCCTCGCTGGCAGGAGTTGCGGTTATCGTGTGTTTGCGGTGCTGCTTAGACTCTTGGATCAGGCACGTTCGAGTTCATCGAAATGGACATGGCCGCCTTTCATCACGAACGGAATGTGTTCGCCCTGACCCAGCAGGCAGTCGACGGACTTCAGCGGATTGCCGTCGACCACGAGTACGTCCGCGAATGCGCCTGGCATGATGCGGCCGAGTTTGTCGGTCATGCCGAGCACTTCGGCGCCGACCAGCGTGGCGGAGGCGATGGCTTCCGCAGGCGAGAGCACCTCGGCGCGCAGCCGGAACTCATCGCTTTGCATGTGCTGTGCTTCACCGAGCAGGTCAGTGCCGAATCCCATCTTCACGCCTGCACGTTTCATGATTTCAAGCGATCGCAGGCCGGCCTGATGCACGTCCGCAACTTTCGCGAGGCTGGCTTCGGGCAAGCCATATTTGCCGCCGACGCTTGCCAGCGCTTCGTACGTTACGAGCGTCGGCACCACGAACGCGTCATGTTCTACGATGAGCCGCGCGGTGGATTCATCGATAAGATTGCCGTGCTCGATGGTTCGTACGCCGCAACGCACCGCGCGTGAAATGGCTTCGGGCGTGTAAGCGTGCGCGAGCACGTAGGTTTGCCGGCCGCGTGCTTCGGCGACGATCGCGCGGATTTCGTCCTCGGAATAGCCCCACGCGCCAACGGGATCGGTCGGTGACGCGACTCCGCCCGATGCCATGATCTTGATCTGGTCCGCGCCCATCTGCAGTTCTTCGCGCACGGCACGCCGCACTTCATCCACGCCGTCCGCCACGCGGCCAAGCGCGCCGACACGCACGCAACAGCCGCAGGGTGCATCGGGCGGCATGTAGTCGGTGCGCGCGCGCATGTCGCTGTGACCACCGGTCTGGCTCAGCGCACGTCCGGACACGAACATGCGCGGGCCTTCGGCAAGTCCTGCTTCGACCGCTTGTTTAAAGGGATATCCTGCGCCGCCAGCGTCGCGAATGGTCGTGAAACCACGCCGTAGCGTCGCGCGCATCAGCGGCACCGCGCGCAGCGTGACGAGCACGTTGGGCAGTGTCGCCACGCGTGGCAGGTTGAATTCCACGGCAATGACATGAACATGCAAGTCGATCAACCCGGGCATCAGCGTGCGGCCCTTCAGGTCAATCACGCGGGCGCTACTCGATATGATGGGTTGGTCGGAGACTTCCTTGATCAGCCCGTCTTCCACGAGTACTTCGTGGCCGCTGAGAAGCTCAGCTTGTGTCGGGTCCAGCAGCGAGCCGTTCCTGAATAAGACGGACGTCATTGCATCTCTCCATGGACGATTGAATCGAAGGCGTGAGCTGCTCAAGCCGGGCCAGCCAGCTTGAACGATGAGCAAACCGAGGGCTAACTATACGCCGCGCATGCGCGTCTGCGCCATGCACTGGTGCGATCGAATTCGTCGGATAGAGATGGAAGGGAGGAGTTCCGCGAGTCAGGACTAGCGTTGCGGCATTGCGCCCGCCTGATTGTCGATGATGTCTTCGGCTAACGAAGCCCGGGCGAATCGTGCGCGAAAGCGCTTTCTTAAGGGCTCTTCATAGAACCTGAAGATCACCACGCTGGCAGCGACGGCGAACACGATCACCAGCCAGCCGTTCGATTGCCGGAAGCCTGCCAGATAAGCAAGATATGCAATCGGCACATGAATCAGGTACAGCGAATAGCTTGCTTCGCCTAGCTTGATCATCACGCGTCGATTGAGAACGTTGATCACCGGACGCTCCATGAGCGCGAGTCCGAGTATCAACGCGGCGAATAGCGGGGACGCCAGATAAAACACCGGAGAAAACGGTTGCCACAACGCAAGCACGACCAGCGCGGCCAACGACCCGCTGATCAATTTGAGCGCTAACGCATGCCGGTCCGCGCGGGCTTCGCGCAGTTGCAGAAAGAGGATGGCGGAATAGATTCCCGCGACGAATTCGAACAGGCGCGTGAGCGGAAGTCCGACGATCAGGAAACCACTTCGCGATGCAGGCAGGAAGTTTTGCAGAAAGAGGATTAATAGTCCTTGCAGCACTAAGAACGTAATGCAAGCCAAGGTCAGCCGCGTCATGGTCGTGGATAGCATCTTGCGCAGCATGAGCGGAAACAGCAGATAGAAGAAGGCTTCACATGACACGCTGTCTGACGGACCGTTCCATGGCTGGTTGATCGCGGCAAACGGGAACCACGCGTTCAAGAGCAGCAACTGGCAAATCAGGCTCGCGCCCAATGCGAGATACACGGAGCTTTTGAGCGCATACCACTGCAGCAGCAAGGACGGGTTGTCGCCATTGAGCAAATAAATGGTCGTCGGCACGCATAAGGCAAGACCCAGCAAGACCACCGGATAGATGCGTGCGAAACGCGCCTGATAAAACGCTGCGTTGCCTTTTGCGGCGAGCTGATCGCGATAAGTGAACGTCAGGATGAATCCCGACAGCACAAAAAACAGCGACACTGCGGGGCGGCCGCCATCGATGAAATTGAAGATTTGCGTCGGCAGATCGAGCAAGCCGAGTTCGGAGTAATGCGAGATCACGACAGTAATTGCCGCGATAAAACGGATGCTCGTCAGCGCGGGTAACGACCCGCCCGAACTGGATATCGGCGCATGCACTGCTGTCTCCCGTGGTCCGGAATTTACCGTATTCGCAGCGTAGCATCGACATTTAATGAATGAATTACCGGATTTTCCTTTCGGTTCGTTTTGGCGATCGGCTCCGCGAAAATGGCGAATTTCGACGTGGGGTATCGAACGTCCGAGACCGCGGAATCAGTCATACGTTTGCCGGCACCGTGCTTGTCGCTATGGTTCAAACGCGGGGCAATGGGGCATCATTGAGCCAGCCCACGTTATGCGGTCCCGGATCACCAGGCATTGGAAAAGGAAAAAATCATGAGCAGCATGGACGTTGTACAAACGGAACGCGCCAAGGAAATTGCAGCGCGTGTAGAGGCGTTTGTGCGAACAGTCGTCGTCCCTTACGAACGGGATCCGCGTTGCGGCAGCCACGGACCGAGTGAAGAACTCGTGCGCGAACTGCGAGGCAAGGCCAGGACGGCGGGCGTGCTGACGCCGCATATCCTCGCCGACGGAAGTCATCTCACGCAGCTTGAAACGGCAACGGTCTTGAAGTGTTCAGGCTTGTCGCCGCTCGGTCCGGTTGCCGTCAATACGGCAGCGCCGGACGAAGGCAACATGCTGCTGATCGGCAAGATAGGAACGGAAGCACAGAAGGCGCGCTTTCTTGCGCCACTGGTCGCGGGCGATGCGCGCTCGGCATTTTTCATGACCGAGCCGGCAGCAGACGGTGGCGCAGGCTCCGACCCGTCGATGCTCAAGACCTCGGCGCGGCGCGATGGCGATCATTGGGTGATCGATGGAACGAAGGCGTTCATCACGGGGGCGGAAGGGGCGTCGGTCGGCATCGTCATGGCGCGCAGCAACGCACACGAAGATGGCGACAAGGTGAAGGCGACCATGTTTCTCGTCGACCTGCCGAATCCGGCCATCCGTCTTGAACGAATCCTCGACACAATCGACAGTTCCATGCCGGGTGGTCACGCGGTCGTGCGCATAGAGGGTCTGCGCGTGCCGGTCGATCAGGTGTTGGGCGAGGTACACGAAGGGTTCAAATACGCGCAGGTCCGGCTGTCGCCTGCGCGCCTGTCGCATTGCATGCGCTGGCATGGCGCGACCACACGCGCGCACGAAATCGCCACGAAATATGCATGTACGCGGCGCGCGTTCGGCAAGTTGCTGATCGACCATGAAGGCGTTGGTTTCATGCTGGCCGAGAACGCGATCGACCTGCAGCAGGCAGAACTAATGATCGACTGGTGCGCGGCGGTGCTCGACGGCGGATCGCTCGGGACATCGGAAAGTTCGATGGCGAAAGTCGCCGTTGCCGACGCGCTGTTCCGTGTCGCGGATCGCTGCGTGCAGGTCATGGGCGGCACGGGTGTATCGCGGGATACGATTGTTGAGCAAGTGTTTCGCGAGATCCGTGCGTTTCGTATTTACGATGGTCCAACAGAAGTACATAAGTGGTCACTCGCAAAGAAGCTCAAACGCGATACGCTCGCCGGCTTGTGACGAAGGCGTCTATGTGCGTGCACGCAGGTCATGGACAGGTGAGGAATGGCAAATGCTTTGTTGCCATCGACCTGACCGATAGCCTGGCGTGCAAGGAGCACATATGGACCGCGTGGACCAACCTGAATCACAAGAACCTCTTTCAGACCTTACTTCCGACGACAAACCCGCTTCGCAGCCCGGACGCCGCACGTTCCTTCAGCGCAGCAGCGCGGGCCTCGCAGCGGCGCTCGCAACGGGCGCGGCCGGCACGGCATGGGCCGCGGGAGCGCCCGCTGCAGCGGCGAATTCCGTCAAGCTTTCGCTGATTCAGGATCCGAAAACCGAGCAAAAGGAAGAGACACCGGACGCGAATTTGCCGCCCGATGATCGCATCGGATATGCAATCGTGGGCTTGGGACGTCTGTCGCTCGATCAGATATTGCCGGCGTTATCGAACTGCAAGTATTCGCGCGTGGCGGCACTCGTCTCGGGCGATCGCGACAAGGCGATGAAGATCGCGCATCAGTACGGCGTGCGTGAAACCGACGTCCACGATTACCAGAGCTTCGAGCGTCTCGCCGATAACCCGCGCGTTCACGTTGTCTATATCGTCTTGCCCAATGGCATGCACAAGGAGTTCACGCTGAGGGCCGCGAAGATCGGCAAGCACGTGTTATGCGAAAAGCCGATGGCGACCAGCGTGGCCGATTGTCAAGCGATGATCGATGCATGCAGCAAGAACAATCGGAAGCTGATGATCGCGTACCGAAGCCAGTACGAGCCGATGGACCGCATGATCGCGAAGATGGCGAAGGAGAACAAGCTCGGTCCGTTGCGCGAATTCATGGCCGGCAATTCGCAGAATCAAAGCGATCCATCGCAATGGCGGTTGAACAAGGCGCTTGCAGGCGGCGGCGCGTTGCCTGACATCGGTCTATACGCGCTTAACGCCGCGCGTTTCCTGAGCGGCGAAGAACCTTTCGAGGTCTCGGCCACGCTCACGCAACCCGCTGCCGATCCACGCTTCAAGGAAGTCGAAGAATCGGTACATTTCCTGATGCGTTTTCCGAGCGGTTTCACGGCGACGTGCATGGCGAGCTACGCGTGTCACGAGTCACGTTTTTTCCGTTTGCAGGGAACGGATGGCTGGGCGGAAATGGACCCGGCGTTCGGCTATAACGGCTTGCGCATGCGTCATGGCATGCTTGTGGAAGGCAAGACGGCGAGCACGGAAATTACCATCGATCCAAACAATCAGTTCGCGCGCGAAATCGATCACATGTCGCTTTGCGTGATCAACGACAAGACCCCACACACGCCTGGCGAAGAGGGTTTGCAGGATCAGCGGATCATGGACGCGATCTATGAATCGGCGCGGACAGGACGCGTGGTAAAAATATCGAAGCCGCAAGGTGCGACGCGCGGCCCCGATCCCGAGGAAGAAACGTTTTAGTGCGCGCTTAGCCGTTCTGCGTGCTGCTCTTGAGATTTCCATTAGCGGCGAGTCCTTTCAGGACGAGCATCAAATGGAAATAAAGACGTTTGTTAAGGCCGTAGTCGTAAGCATATAAATGCGATAGCGCGATGCCAAGCGCCAGTGCCGGTTGATGGTTTCGCGCATAAACGGAAACCACAATCGGCACAATTCGCTTGAGCGCGAGTTCACGCGCAGGTTCAAGGCTCTTGTCGAGCTTGAGCGACTTGAGGAAATCGTATGCAAGAACGGCAGCCGCGGTTGTTGATCGCGCGGTTGTCTTTGACATTGATACATCTGTCTTGCGGTAATACGATACGTATTCCTTGAGGTAATAGACCTGCCTGGCTGCAATGCAAATCTGCGCCCCGAATACGTATTCGCAACCGATGCCGTATTGCTTTCTGTAGCTGATTTTCTTGACCAGATCGGCGTTCGCGAGCCAGCCATTATTCGGCATCATTTGAACGAGGCCGGTTCTGCCCGGATCGGTTTGCAATCCGACCACGGCATCCGTGCGGTGATAGTCCGTGTTGAGCTTTTTGCTGGCGTCGATATCCACAACGCCGTGGTCGTCCATCTGATATTGATCGCCGAACGCAATCTCGAGATCCGGATAAACATCCCAAGCCGACAACAAGCGTTCTATGCAATCGGTCTTCAGCGCATCGTCGTCGTGGATCAACAAAATCTTGTCGCCCGTTGCGCGATCGAAGAGGCTGGCAATGTTGTCCGCCTGACCGAGCGCGGGTTCATTCCTCACGTAGATCACGCGCGGTTCATGCAGATAAGTCGAATCGATCAAAGCTTGCGTGCGGTGATCCGAGGAATCATCGCCAATCAATATTTCGATGTTCTCGTGCGTTTGCGCAAGACACGACGTCAGCGATTCCACAAGCAACTCGGGCCGGTTGCACGTCGGCAGGCATATGGATATTTTCGTCGTGTTCATGATGTCGTCACCGGAGGTTGCCTGGTGCGACTCTTATACGGATGGGAATTTTTTTCGTCAACGCGATTAAATCAAAGCCAAGCGCCGACGATTTATTTTATTTATTTCCCCGTGCTTGCTTAAAAAGAGCGCCGCTCATTCACCTTCGAGGTTGTAGCCGCTAAAGCCCATTAGCGCCGACAAACGCGATGCCATTTCTCCGACCATTCTGCAGACGTCGTCGAATTCCGGATTGAGCTTTTGATCGATGCGTTCAAGGTAAGGCACGTTGACCGCGGCGATCGCATCGCCATTACTGCCGATCACGGGAAACGCGACATTAGTCACGCCGCGCATTTGCCGGCTCGGCACGATCTCATGTCCGGCGGCGCGGATTTCATCGAGCAATGCAAGCAGCGCGGACGGCTCGACATCGTTTTCGCCTTCCACGCGCGTATGCGCCGCGAGCATGCGCTCACGCTCGGCGGGATCGCGAAACGCCATCAGCACATGGCCCGACGATGTATCCGTCAAGCCCATGACCGCGCCCACTTTCAAGCCGAACGACCATCGCTCCGGGCTGTCGACTTGCGCGATCACTGCCACACGTCCGCTGTGATAAATCGATAAGTGGCACGACTGACGCGTCACGTTTGCAAGATCGCGCAACAAGGGAAGGGCCATGGCCGTCAGCGATCGAATCGGCTGCTGCCGGTGCGCCATTTCGAACAGCTTGAGCGTCAGCGTGTAGCGGTCGTTGTGATCGCCTTGCACATAACCGCGCCGCTCGAGCGTCACGACCATGCGAAAGATTTCGCTGACCGTGCGCCCGAGCTTCATCGAAAGTTCGTTAAGCGTGTAGCCGTCGGCGGTATCGACGAGAACGTCGAGAATATCGAGTCCCTTTTCGAGCGCAGGGGCGGCGTAGCGCGGGCTTTCGGCGTTATCGGCGGATGCATTTTTCGATGGCTTGAGGACGGTGTTCATGGCAAGTCAGAAAATTTCAAAGCGCCTGATCCCGGTTCGCGATCCGCGCCGGCAAGCCGAACAGGATCAGCAATGCGGCAAGAATCAGCACGGTCGCAATGGCGTAAAGACCGCCCGACGTGGCGCCGGTGAGATCGACTACCTTGCCGACCAGATACGGACTGATGATGCCGCCCAGGTTGCCGATTGAGTTGATCAGTGCAATGCCGCCGGCCGCTGCCGTGCCGCTCAGAAACGCCGGCGGCAAGGTCCAGAACACCGGCAAGCAGCCGATCGCACCAACCGACGCAATCACGAGCGAGACCATGGCGAGCGTGGTGTCGTGCGCAAAATACGCGCTCAATGCATAGCCGATTCCGCCCACGGCCACCGCGAGCCCGAGATGCCAGCGACGCTCGCCATGCCGGTCCGAACTCTTGCCGAGCGCAACCATGCCGATGCCCGCTGCCGCATAAGGAATAGCGGTCAGCAAGCCGATGGTCATCGGGCTCGTAATGCCGGTGTTCTTGATCAGTTGCGGCATCCAGAACGTGAGGCCGTACAAACCCATCAGCATGAAGAGATAGATCAGCGAGAGCAAAAGGGTGCCGGGCTGGCGCATTGCATCGATAAACCTGTGCGACGTGCCTGTGTCTTCACGATCGATATTCGCCTGCAGCACGGCTTTTTCTTCGGCGGTGAGCCACTTGGCGTTGCCGATGCGGTCATCGAGAATCGCGAGCACGAGCAGGCCGAGCAGCGCCGTCGGCAGGCCTTCGAGCAAGAACAGCCATTGCCATCCGGCAAGTCCGCCGACGCCCGCGAAGCGCGTCATGATGAAGCCCGACAACGGGCCGCCGATCACGCCGGATATCGATATGGAAGTCATGAAAAGCGCGTTGATCCGCGCGCGGCGTTTCGCCGGAAACCAGTACGTGAAGTACAAAATGATGCCGGGCAAAAACCCGGCTTCGGTCGCGCCGATCACGAAGCGCAGCACATAGAACCATGTCTCCGACGTGACGAACATCATCGCCGCCGACGCAATGCCCCACGAGATCATGATGCGCGCAATCCAGACTCGCGCGCCGACGCGGCTAAGGATCAGATTGCTCGGAATCTCGAAGATGAAATAACCCACGAAGAAGATGCTCGCGCCGAATCCATACGCCGCGTTCGAGAGGCCGAGATCGCCCTGCATCTGGAGCTTGGCGAAGCTGATATTGACGCGGTCGAAGTACGCAAAGATGAAGCAGACGATCAGCAAGGGCACGATCCGCCAGACAGCCTTGCGATACGCGTTTTCTTCGAGCGCGCTGGCTTCTGCCGCGCTCCCGGCGAGTGGAATCGATCCCGACATGGGTGGTCTCTTTCTATGTGTAGTTGTTATTGATGGGAGCGCGGGTCAGTTCGACCAGCCGCCGTCGATCATGTGGATGGTGCCGGTCGTGAAACCGGATTCGTCGGAGGCGAGGTAGGTGACGAGCGCCGCGACTTCTTCCGCACGTCCGACCCGGCCAATAGGCTGACGCGCCACGAACGCCGCGCGGACTTTTTCTTCGTCCACGTTGGACGCCGCGGCTTGCGTCGCAATGCGTCCGCGCAACGACGGCGATTCGATGGTTCCCGGGCAGATTGCGTTGCATCGGATTGCCTGACCGACGAAATCAGCGGCGACGGATTTGGTCAGCCCGATCACGGCCGCCTTCGATGCACCATATGCAAAGCGGTTCGGCACGCCTTTCACGCTCGATGCCGCCGACGCCATATTGATGATCGACGCGCCTTTGCCGGATTCCAGCATGCCGGGCAGATACGCGCGGATGGTCCGGTACATCGCCTTGACGTTCAGGTCGAAGCTGAAATCCCAGTCCTTGTCGTCGCACTTGAGGATGTTGCCGTCGGCCACGAATCCGGCGCAGTTGAACAGCACGTCGATAGGTCCGGTTTTCGCAGCGAACGCCGCAATGTCGGCGGCGTCGAGAACGTTCAGGCGCGCGGTGCGCAAGGTCGAACCTTCGCCCGCATCGCGCGCGAGTTCGGCAAGCGCTTCTTCGTTGATATCGGTGGCCCAGACGTTCGCGCCTTCGGCCGCGAGCATCAACGCCGAGGCCCGTCCAATACCGTTTCCAGCCGCCGTCACCACCACATTTTTGCCTTCGACCCGCTTGACCATATCCGCTCCTTCACGTTGTCAGGTTTGATCGAACGAAGCATTCCGTCCGATTTCTGCGCCAATTTTCACATATGAAAATGTTTTTTATAAGTGAAGGTAAACGCGGAGTGGGTGGGTTTTTGCGTTGGACCGCATTCCCCGTCGATCGGCAACACGCACCATAATGTCGTTCGCACGCCACTTTGCCGGACCTTCCGAATGACTGAAATCAAGCTGAACGCCAATCCGTCGCCCCGCCTGACGAGCCTTTCCCATGGCGGCGGCTGCGGTTGCAAGATCGCGCCGGGCCTGCTCGCCGACCTGCTCAAGCGCAGTACGCCCATGGCCGTGTTTCCCGATCTGCTGGTCGGCAACGACACGGCGGACGACGCGGCGGTTTATCGGCTGAACGACGAGCAGGCGATTGTCGCCACGACCGATTTCTTCATGCCGATCGTCGACGATCCCTACGATTTCGGCCGGATCGCCGCGACCAACGCGCTGTCCGACGTCTATGCAATGGGCGGCAAGCCGATCCTGGCGCTCGCGCTCGTCGGCATGCCGATCAACGTCTTGCCGCACGATGTGATCGCGGCCGTGCTCAAAGGCGGCGAATCCATTTGCGCCGAAGCGGGCATTCCCGTCGCGGGCGGCCATTCCATCGATTCGGTCGAACCTATATATGGTCTCGCCGCTATCGGGCTGGTCCATCCGAAGCGCGTGAAGCGCAATGCGGCCGCGCGCGCCGGCGACGTGCTGATCCTCGGCAAGCCGCTGGGCGTGGGGGTTTTATCGGCGGCGCTAAAAAAGGATCAACTCGATGCCGCCGGTTACGCCGCGATGATCGCCGCCACGACCAAGCTGAACCGGCCGGGCGCGGACCTCGCCGCGCTGGACGCGGTCCACGCGCTCACCGACGTGACCGGCTTCGGCCTGCTCGGCCATACGCTCGAGCTCAGCCGCGGCGCAAAGCTGACTGCGCGGATTCGTTTCGACGACTTTCCGTGGCTGCCTGGCGTCCAGGCATTCGCGAAGGCGGGCGTGTTCACGGGCGCGTCGGGACGCAACTGGACGGCCTATGGCAAGGACATCCGGCTCGCGTCGTCCTTGCACGATGTGGCACAAACCCTGCTCACCGATCCGCAGACTTCGGGCGGCCTGCTGGTATCGTGCGCGCCTGAAGCGGTTGACGAAGTCCTCGCCATCTTCCGCGCGGACGGCTTCGACGACGCTGCTGTGATCGGAGAAATGATTAACGGCGAAAGTCGCGTCGAAGTGGTCTGATTTCCAACGTTCACAACGTCTGAACACTCGCCGGGAGCCCGATGAAAGAAGAATCGCCGAAGGCCATTTTCTACGCGCTCGCCGCCAACTTCGGCATTGCCGTTTGCAAGTTCGGCGCCGCGGCGTTCACGGGCTCCGGCTCCATGTTCGCCGAAGCGATTCACTCGACCGCCGATTGCGGCAACCAGCTTCTGCTCCTGTTTGGCCTCAAGCGCTCGCAAGCGCCCGCCGACGTTTTGCATCCGCTCGGCTCGGGCCGCGAGATCTACTTTTATTCGATGCTCGTTGCGCTGCTGCTGTTTTTTGTCGGTGGCGCGTTTTCCGTGTACGAAGGCATCCACCGGATTTCGGCGAACGAGCCTGTCACCAATCCGATTGTCGCGCTGGTCGTGCTTGGAATTTCGGTCGTGCTCGAAGCGTTTTCGCTTGCCGGCGCGTTGAGGGAGATCCGCAAGACATCGGGCAGCAAATCGCTCTGGCGATGGTTCCGCGAAACGCGCGAATCCGAATTGATCGTCGTGACCGGCGAAGACGTCGCGGCGCTAGCTGGTTTGGCGATCGCGTTCTGCGCGGTGCTGATGACCATGATCACCGGCAATCCTGTCTACGATGCCGCGGGTTCCATCGGCGTGGGTGTATTGCTGATGGTGATCGCGTATCTGGTGGCGCGGGAGGTCAAGTCGATGATCGTCGGCGAATCGGCGAGTCCGGAAGTGCGTCGCGCGATCGATGCCCATTTGCGCGCGCGTCCGGAAATCGTACGCGTGCTCAACCTAATCACGTTGCAATGGGGCAAGCAGATCGTGGTCGCCGTGCAGGCGGAAATGGTGGAATACGAAAGCGGCCGGGCAATGGTCGATGCCATCAACCTGATCGAGGAAGACCTGCAACGCGCGTTTCCCGAAGCGCGCTGGGTGTTCTTCGAGCCGGACATCGCGCGTGCGCCGGGAATGAAAACCGAGGACCGGACCGAAGCCCGGGCTTGAGCACAGCGCTTATGGCAAATGCGCCGGCGGGCGATCGTGATGCGGGCGCGGGGTATCGGGTGTATCGGGCAATTGCGTATTGCCGCTTGCCGGAAGCTGCGTGGTGCCTTCATCGAGTGTCATCATGCTGCCAGGTTCGCTAACCGACGCAGCCACCGGCGGCGTGGTTTTCAAAGCCCTTTCAGTGCCCGGCGTACGGGCGGCGAAGGCTTTCCCTGGCGCGAGAAGTGCTAAAACCAATCCGGCCGCTGTCAGCGCGGCGGCCGTAAAAATCCTGATAGTTTGCTGGGTCTGGACTCGCATGCGAAGGTCCGGTGGTTTTGATCAGACTTTTAATGCACGAAGTATTCCAGCTTGTGCTGCGATGACCGCAGGTTCAATCGTGCTCGATGTCCGAGCGCATCCGTTGCGGAATCCCTAACAGAGTTCCTCGTCCCGCCTATGCGCAAAATTGTCTTCCTGGTATCCCTTCTTTTCGCGTTTGCCCTGAGCAGCGCGATATCTCTTCCAGCAAGTGCGGCGTCCAGCGCTGTAAAACCGGCGCCCGTTGCATTGACGCCCGAACAGGCGCGCAACGCTCTGGCCGTACTCAACGATCCCGCCAGGCGCAGCCAGATTGAAGACACGCTGCGCGCCGTTGCGGCAGCAGGAGCGCTCGCCGCGCCCGCATCGGCAAGCGACGCAACTGCCGCGAGCGACGCGTCGGCGGCATCGGGAGCGTCAGGCGCATCCGGCGCCGCAGGCGTGCTGGCGAAATCGCTGACCAGCAACGGACTTGCATCGCAGATAACGCATCAGGCCAGCTCCTGGATGGTGGAAATCAGCAGCGGCTTGCGCCGCTCGGTCACGGCGCTGCTCGACTATGGTTCCGTGATCCAGTGGTGGCGCCAGCGCACCGCGACCGACAGCGGGCGGGCGCTGGTCGGCCAGGTGTTCTGGGCCATCCTGATATCGCTTTTCCCTGCATTGCTGCTCGAATACCTGACCGCGCGGCTCGTACGCGGGTTGCGTAGGCGGATCGCGGCACGGGGAATTGTCGATGTCGACGACACCCAGCCCGAGCTCAAAAGCGACGAGCGTGCTGCCGTGCGCGCTGAAGTCGTCGCGGAGCAATCCGGCAACGAGGTCGCCATCCAGATTGCCGAGCACAAGGTCGATACCGCCCGCGGCGTGCGCCACGCCGCGCGCCATTGGACCTTGTTGCAGCGTCTGCCGAGCGCCGTGCTGCACAGCTTGCTCGCGGTCTTGCCGCTGGTGATCTTCACAGTCGCGACGGCCGTGCTGATGTCCATTTTCATCGATGAAGGCACGCCTCAGGGCCGTTCAGTCGGCGCGCTGGTCGACGTTTATCTGATCTGCCGCGGCATTGTGATCGCGAGTGGATTCTTCTTCGCACCGCGCGCGCCGGGTTTGCGCCTGATCCAGATGAGCGACGAATCCGCCGCGTTCACGCATCGCTGGCTGGTCGCGATTGTTGCGGTTGCGGGCGCTGGCATCGCGCTCGCGGAGGGCGCCGCGCCGCTCGGACTGACCGACGTCGCCCACGATTCGATCATCAAAGCGGTCGCGCTGGTCGTGCATGTGTTGATCGCCGTCGTGATACTGAAATGCCGTGCGACGGTCGCGGCATGGATTCGCGACAGCATGCGCGGACGCCGTGCGTTCGTGTTGTTCGGCAACTGGATTGCGGATATGTGGGCGGTCGCCGCGGTGTTCCTTGTAATGGCGCTGTGGTTCGTCTGGGCGCTCGACGTGCGCAACGGTTATCGCACGCTGTTCCATCTTTTTGGGGTATCGCTGCTCGTGCTGGTCGCCGCGCGCGTCATTGCGATCGTGGTGTTCGGCGCGCTTGGGCGGATCTTTCATGCGGCCACGGAAGATGAAAATCCGATCAACAAGTCGATCGCCCACAGGCATGCATATCGATACTACCCGCTGCTGCGGCGTATCTTGCGGACCTTGATTGTCATCGGCCTGATCCTGACGCTGCTGCAGGTCTGGGGCCTCAACGTCTTTGCGCTGTTTTCGGCGGGCGGCGTGGGGCATCGGCTGGCGTCGGCGTTGATCACCATTGCCGTTGCCGCTTTGTTCGCCGTGGTCGTATGGGAAGGCGCAAACGTGCTGGTCGAGCAGCGGCTCGAACGATGGACCGCGAGCGGTGACCGCCTGCGCGCCGCGCGTTTGCAAACCCTTTTGCCCATGATGCGCACGGCGCTGTTTATCGTGATCGCGATGGTCGTCGTCATGACGGGCTTGAGCGAGATCGGCGTGAATACCGGGCCTTTGCTGGCGAGCGCCAGCATCTTCGGCGTGGCGCTGGGTTTCGGCTCGCAGAAACTCGTGCAGGACCTGATCACCGGCATCTTCCTGCTTATGGAGAACGCCATGCAGGTCGGCGATTCCGTCACGCTCGCGGGGGTGTCAGGAACAGTGGAATACCTGTCGATCCGAACCGTGCGTTTGCGCGGCGGCGACGGCTCGCTTTTCACCGTGCCGTTCAGCTCGGTATCGACGGTGAACAACACGAATCGCGGCATTGGGAATGCGGCGGTTCGCGTGAGCATTGCGCTGGGGCAGGACATCGGGCTGGCGTCGGATACGCTCAAGGAGATCGGCGCGTCGTTGCGTGAGGACGATGCCTTCAAGGACGGCATTCTCTCGGACTTCAGCCTTTGGGGCGTCGATGCGGTCGATGGTTCGACGGTCACGCTCGCCGGCCAGATCCAATGCCGCGATACCGCGCGATGGGGCGTGCAGCGCGAATTCAACCGCCGCATTGTGGATCGCTTCACGGAAGCCGGGATCGAAATTGCCAATCCGCAGCGCAACTTCGTGATCTTCAACGGTGCAGAAGGCGAGGAAACGCAGGCGCGCTCAAAGGCCGACGAATCCGGCGAGTTGCTCAACGCGCCTGCACGGACCCAGCCGACGGACAGCGCAGGGCGTGATCCTTATAACGATGCCGCCGTCGACAGCGATGCCGATCAACCCACTCAGCGCGGCGCCCGTACGAGTACCGGCGAGCCTTCGAACTCGCCTCCGGAGCGCTCGAAACCGAGCCGCTCGTAGAACGCTTCGAGCGCCGCGCCGTCGGGCGCGGCGCGATCCACATCTTGACCCTTCGGCGTCAACGGCCTCGGCACGAGCGACAGCATCACGCCATGCCGATCGGCCAGCGCAACCAGCCGTTCCATAGCCGCACGCGCATGTCCACGATGATGCTCACCTTCCGACCACACCGCTTCGAGCGCGACGGCGCAATCGCCGTTTGTTTCCAGCCACATCTCGACCTCTTGCCGTTCTTCCACATGGCTCGCATGGAACGCATCGATCATTCTTGAAGCCGCGGTTGCCTGCATGAAGATCCTTTGAGCGCGTGGACGATGCCCTGCAGGGTAGTGCGAAATTGGTACTTGCCGCAATTTGTATCGCGCGCGGCGCTTCTATAATGCGGTCAGCGCGTGATCCTTACATAGTCTTACCGGGCACGCGCTTTGTGCTTTCACCAGTTGCAATCATCATTAGCCTCCACGATTCACCTCGCGTTTCACCTTGTGTTTCCACCTCCACTTACGGTGCCGCCCAGATGAAATCAAATCTTCCTGTCTTGCCTTCCTCGCCTTCCTCCCGCATCTCCAAGCGCCTGCGCGTGCGCATTCCCACATCGAGTCTGACCGCCGTCGCCGCAACGCTCGCCTTCAGCGCGTGCGCGTCAACGTTTGCGCAGGATTCCGATGACTTTCGCAGCAGCAACGATCGCGGAGGGCAGGACGTAAAGGTCATGATCGTCTCCATGTTCGGGCCCGAGGGCCAGGTATGGCTCGACAAGCTCGGTCCCTGGAAGACGATCCGCGTGCCGGGTCTTTCGCCGGACTATCCGGTCGTTCATTGCAACCGCCAGGAGATCTGCGTGATGACCACGGGCATGGGGCACACGAACGCGGCGGCGTCGCTGATGGCGCTCACGTTCTCCGATAAATTCGATCTACGCCGTACGTATTTCATGATCGCGGGCATTGCCGGCATCGATCCGATCCAGGGTACGGTCGGCTCGGCGGCGTGGGCCAAGTATCTGGTCGACTTCGGCATTCAATGGGAACTCGATGCCCGCGAAAAGCCGGATAGCTGGCCGAGCGGTTTTCTCGGCATCAATACGAAAAGTCCGAGCGAAAAGCCGCCGCTCGATTACAGGACCGAAGTGTTCCAGTTGAACCCGGCGCTCGCCGATGCGGCGTTTGCGTTATCGAAGAACGTGGTTCTATCCGATAGCGCCGAAGCGCAGGCCGCGCGCGCGAAATTCAACTATGCGCCGGCCAACCGGCCACCAAAGGTGATCCAGTGCGACACGCTCGCGGGCGATACGTGGTGGTCAGGGAAATATATTGGTGAGCGCGCCCGTGACTGGACCAAATTGCTCACCGATGGCAAAGGCACCTATTGCACGACGCAACAGGAGGACAACGCGACGTACGAAGCGCTGAAACGGGCGGCGAGCGCGCATAAGGTGGATTTGAACCGCGTGGCCGCCGTGCGCGCAGGTTCGGATTTCGACCGGCCGTACGAGGGCCAATCTGCCTCCGATAACCTCCTGAACTATGCCGCGCAAGGCGGTTTTTCGCCGGCTATCGAAAATCTGTACCGAGCCGGCAATCCTCTGGTTCAGGACATTGCCACGCACTGGAGCGAATGGCGCGAAGGTGTTCCGCAGCGCTGAGATCGCCGATTGTTTCATTCGCGCGGGCGCTTCACGCGCCCGCCATTCGCCCCGATCAAGCTTGGCCTCAACGACAACGCATATACGCCAAACGCTCGAGGCTTGTTACAAACCCCTCGTAACAAGTGCGCCCATAGCCGATTCGGTAATTTTTTTACGTTAATCCCGACTAAAGATTTGTAAGCCGATCGACAGAAGCGGTATGCGGGTTTTCCTGACAGCGCTTTCCAAAGATTCGGCGGCAAGTTGTAACAAAGTCTCCCTAAACATAAACCTGTTAAATGTGAAACCTTGTCAACCGCTTCAATGGGTCGTGCGTTTTTTCCTTAACAAAATCAATCGACAAGCAATTTATCTGTCAAAAGAAGCGCTGCAAAAACGACGCGAAAATCCGGTCACTTTTTCCTGTTACAAACTTAAGAAATAAGTACCGATCGTCAGTGTTGTTTTACGGAAAATTATTATTGAGATGCGCTTGATTTCCCGATGCACGCTACTTACAATCCGTTTCACAGTGTTGTTACAAGATGTAACTCGCTGAAACAAGTTTGAATGTAGCCCGACAGAACAAACGTTTGGCTAGGCAAAGATAAGCCGGTAAAAATTCGGCACGGTGCTCGGGGTTTATATCGAACGCAGGAACATCATGAACGGTCGCGAAACGCTGGATTCGATTCGAGAAATCAACTTGTCGTACATCATGCTTGCGCAGCGCATGCTGCGTGACGACCGTGCCATCGGGATGTTTCGACTCGGGTTGTCAAAGGAACTCGCCGACCTACTGTCCGGGCTCACGCTCGCACAGGTCGTCAAACTGGCGTCTTCAGACCAGTTGCTGTGTTTCTTCCGCTTCAACGATCACGCCATGCTGACTGCACTGACGGCGCCCGCGAAACATGCGGATATTGCGCCGACGCACGCAGCCATCTTGCTGGCTGGCCAGCCAGCAGAACAGTTCGTCTAAGCACGAGAGCGCGCCATGCTTAAGAAGAGCCTCACCGAAGATGCACAAGAAGTTTTCCGCGCGATCGCACTGATCGAACTCGGGGCGCGGATGCAGGTGCTCGAAAGTGAACTGACACTCTCGCGTGACCGGATGATCCGGTTGTATCGCGAAGTGAAGGGCGTTTCGCCACCGAAGGGCATGCTGCCTTTCTCGGCGGACTGGTATATGACGTGGCTCGCGAACATCCATGCTTCGCTTTTCTACAACACGTATGTGTTCCTGAAGAAAGAAGCCGGTTGCTCGCACCTCGATGCACTGACCAAGGGGTATCGGCTGTATCTCGAACATTGCAGGAATAGCGATGTCGAGGCGGTACTCGATTTAACGCGGGCCTGGACCCTTGTGCGCTTTTTCGATGCAGGCATGCTGCAGTTGACCAAATGCTGCCGCTGCACTGGAAAGTTCATTGCGCACAAACATGATTTGCAAGAAAACGTGGTGTGCGGGGCCTGCCAGCCGCCGTCACGCGCGGGGAAGACCAAAAAAGCGGCGGCCGCCAGACAGGCGAGCGAGCAGACCGCGCTGGTGGAGTTGAGTGTGGTATCGACCAATGAAGTGCCGGAACCGACGGTGCTCGAAAACGCGGCGATGCTACAGCCGCGCACAGAAAGCCTGATTGCACAGGCTGCTTGACGGGAGCGGCGCCAGTAGTCCCGAGGACCGTTTTTTTGACGGGGTGACTGCCGGCTCGCTGCTGTTATTTATAAAACGACTATAAGAATGATTTGGGCTGCCGAGGTTTGGCAGCCCTTTTACTTTGTGGCGTCGTTTGCGTCTTTCGCATCTTTTGGAAAGGGTTTGCTGAAGAATTTCGATCCGGCAAGGCCAAAACGCCAGGGCACGTCCATCGCTTTCGTGATTCCAATACGTGGTCCCGTGACCAGCGGATATTCTTCGTCCGGCATTTCGATGTAAAACGGCGCTTCGAGCAGCGACATCGCGTTGTTCTTGTGCGTGATGCCAAGCGCCTGCGCCACGCGGCCCGGTCCCGAGCAAAGGAGTTTCGTGGGTTCCACGCCACGCCGTTGCCGCATGGCATCGAGTCCGGTCAGCGGTTCGATTGCGCGAATCAGCACTCCCGCGCCATGTCCGGCTTCCCGGCACACGAAGTTCAGGCACCAGTGAATCCCATACGACCGATACACATAGGCGTACGCGGGCGCCCCGAACATCACGGCGTTGCGCGGCGTGGGTCCGGAAAAACTATGCGATGCCGGGTCCTCGCGATCATAGGCTTCCGTTTCCACGATCCGGCCACCGACGCCATCGACGCTCAAAATCGCGCCGATCAAACGGCGGGCGACCTTTTCGGACGATGCATTGAAATCGGCTGCGGTTGCGGCGCGCAAGGTGATCGAGGTCATGTGCGATGAATTGGCTTGAACGGAGTCGTCACATTAACAAGAATCGCGCCGTTGCATTCGCTGCGCCCGTTCTTCATTTCCTCTCGACGCATGCCACCAGACCGCTGCGGCGAATGCGGATGCAAGCGCTGCCACGCATAAACCCATCCGCATGCCATTTTCAAACTGGCGGTTTGCGGCAAGCATGGCGCCGAACAGCGCAACGCCGAGCGCCGCGCCCGTTTGCCGTGCCGAATTCAGGACGCCGGCCGCGATGCCGGCGCGGGTTTTATCGACGGTATTCATCAGCGCGGTCGTGGCCAGCGGCGTGATCATGCCGGCGCAGAATCCGATTGCGGGCATGGGAAGCGCGATCACCCAATACGGCGAATTACCCATCGATCCCAACATGCACAAAAAGCCCCCTGCATAAATTCCGAGTGCGATGCAGACAGGCCCGCGCACACCGAACCTTCGGACAACGCGCGCCGCCGACATGCTTCCGATAGTCACGAGGGCGGTCAACGGCAAAAATGCGAGGCCCGTAAAAAGCGGCGAATATGCGCGAATATGCTGGAAATAAAGGCTTAATGTGAAGAGAAGGCCATAGAAGGTCATGGCAGAAATCATCGAAATGAAGGCCGCGCTGGAAAACGTCGGATTCCTGAATAATGATAAAGGAAGCATCGGATGAGCTCGCCTTGCTTCTATCGCGATGAAGGCCAACGCCGATAGTGAGCCAGCGGTGATGCCACCAATAATCCAAGGCGAGCGCCATCCCAAAGACGCGCCTTCTATCAGCACCGCAATCAGCAAACATAACGCAACAATGGCGCTTGCCTGACCCGCTAGATCGATATGGCGGGTAACCGGTTTGTGTTTATCGCGCGCTATTCGCGACGTCAGCCACACGCCGATCAGACCGACTGGAACGTTCGCCAGGAAAATGCTTCGCCAGCCGAACGCATGGATCAGAATACCGCCCACGAGCGGCCCACCCGCCATTGCCGCGCCGCCGAAGCCTGCCCATAACCCGATCGCCCGGCTGCGTTCGCCGGCATCAGGATAGGCGCGGTTGATCAGCATGAGCGAGCAGGGCACGAGCATCGACGCGCCAACGCCTTGCGCGACCCGCGCGAGCGTCAACGAAGCAAGGCTGGGCGCGGCGCCGCAAAACGCGGACGACAGCGTGAACAACGCCAGCCCCGCGAAATAGACGTTGCGCGCGCCAAGACGATCCCCCAGCGCGCCGCCTGTAAGAAGCAGGCTCGCGAACGTGAGCGTGTACGCGTTGACGACCCACTGAAGGCCTTCTGTATCGGTGGAAAGCGCGTTCGCGATGCTTCCCAGCGCAACATTGACAATCGATGTATCCAGAATCACGACGATATAACTGATGCTGGTCGCGGCAAGCACGCGGCGCTGAAGCGCCTGATGATCGGACACGGCGGACATTCCAGGGAAAACGGGAACGCCAGTGTAAATTTGCGATCGCCTTGGAAGCTTCGGTGCGTATCGAAGCATCCGGACGCGCGGCGCGACTATCATGGCGAGGTCATCTGGAGGGTTTCATGTCTCGTTTTCCCGCGGTTTCATCGGCGGCGTTTCTTATTTCGGACCCGACGCGCGCCACTATGCTGATGTCTCTCGCCGACGGCCGCGTGCTTCCAGCCGGCGAACTTGCACATGCGGCCGGCGTGACGGCGCAAACGGCCAGCTCGCATCTTGCCAAGCTGCTCGAAGGCGGATTGGTGGCGGTGGAAACGGAAGGACGGCATCGCTATTACAGGCTCGCCGGATCGCACGTCGCGCTGGCGCTCGAAAACCTTGCATCGATTTCGCCCGCGGGCGCGATACGCCGGATGCCGCGGGACGAACCCGCAAAACAATTGCAGTTCGCGCGATGCTGTTACGACCATCTAGCCGGCAGCCTCGGTGTGGCTGTGACGCGTGCATTGCAGGAGCGCGCGCTGATCGTGACGGCGGAGGACAAACAATTTGAAGTCACGCCGGATGGCATCGAATGGTTCGGCGAGTTGGGGCTGGACGTGCTCGCGCTCAAGGCAACGCGGCGAGGACTTGCGCGGCAATGTCTCGACTGGACGGAGCGTCGGCATCATCTTGCGGGGCCGTTGGGTGTTGCCCTGATGAGCCGTTTTTGTTCGATGGAATGGATGCGGCGCGTGAAGGCATCGCGCGCCGTTCAGGTCACGCCCAAAGGCTGGGAAGGTCTCAAGGAACGGTTGGGTCTGGACGAGCGCTCCGTGCACACGGACCTGTAATTACTACAACAGACTCATGGCTTAAGCTGGTTTTTTGTCAGTGCGCCGGAATGCGGATCGACGTGGATGTCATAGAACTGGCCTTGCTTGGTGGCTTCGCCTTCCCAATGTCCGTCGTCGGCTTCGAGGCGGACTGCGTCGTAACCAAGCGCCTTGACCTTGGCAATGGCAGCGTCCTTCGATATCCAGTCCGCGCCCGGCTGATCGTGCGCCACGGCTGCGCTGCTTGCTGCGAGGGCGAGTACGGTTGCGATCGCAATACCTGTTTTCTTCAACATTGGCTCTCCTTAATGATTCAAATTTGATGACCCATCAATCTAACATATAGCTTACGCGGATTGCGTGGCCCATCTCGCGGCCATATGACCACTGCGTTGGCATAAGCATTGCAAAGCTCAGCGTGTCGGACCAACGAGGTGTTTTCAAAGGAGTTCATCATGCCGGAGAAGAAAACCATCGAACAAGCGCGTGCGGCGAAACGCGCTGGCAAGTCGTCGAGCACGCAAGCCGGCGCGTTCGTGAAGGAGCAGATCGATCACGTGCGCGAAGGCAAGCATGGCGCGAGGTCGGCGAAGCAAGCCATTGCGATTGGCTTGTCGGAGGCGCGCAGATCGGGTGTGAAGGCGAAAGCGCCGAAGAAGGGTACGGCGTCGGAAGCCACGCGCAAGAAAGCCGCGAAGGATACGCAAGCAGGTCAGCACAAGACAAAACGAAGCGCGAGCACGGAGTCGAAGGCGAAGCGTTCGGCCACGTCCACGCGCGTGCTCAAGCGTGAAGGCACGAAGGCCGCTTCGCACGCTGCGCTGTCGCGGCAGACGCACGCAAGCGCGAGCCGGCGTTCGGCGGCTGACCGGTCGGCATCGGCGAAAAAGGGCTGGGCCACGCGGCGTAAAACGGCGTCATCGAAGGCGGGCGCAGCACGTCACGCACGCTAAAGCGAGGTACTCTCGGTAAGAAAAAGGCCGTTCCGATCATCGCCGGAACGGCCTTTCTGCTGTCGTGCAAGCCGCGTTACTTCACCGTTTCGAGCACCTTGCGAACCGTGCTGAAGATCTGGTCGATCTGATTGTCTTCAATAATCAGCGGCGGCGAGAACGCGAGAATATCGCTGGTGTATCGCACCAAAACACCCGCTTCGAAACATTTCACGAACGCTTCGTACGCGCGCGCGCCCGGTGCGCCATCGCGGGATTCCAGCTCGATACCCGCGACCAGCCCGAGATTGCGGACGTCCTTCACGTGCGGTGCATCGCGTAACGCATGGGCCGCAGCTTCGAACTTCCCGGCCTTCGATGCCGCGCGCTCGAACAATTGATCGCGTGCATACAGGTCGAGCGTGGCGATGGCGGCGGCTGCGGCCATCGGATGCGCGGAGTAGGTGTAGCCATGGAACAACTCGATGCCATTCACCGCGCCCGCGTTGACGACGGTGTCGTGCACATTCCGATGCGCGGCCACGGCGCCCATCGGAATGCTGGCGTTGTTGATGGCTTTGGCGAGCGTCATCAGGTCCGGCGTCACGCCGAAGAATTCAGCGGCCGTCGCCTTGCCGAGACGGCCGAAACCCGTGATGACTTCATCGAATATGAGCAGGATGCCGTGCTTCGTGCAAATCTCGCGCAGCTTCTGCAGATAGCCTTGCGGCGGCACGAGCACGCCCGTCGATCCCGCGAGCGGCTCCACGATCACCGCCGCGATCGTCGATGCATCGTGCAGCGCAACGATACGTTCGAGTTCTTCGGCGAGATGCGCGCCCCACGCCGGCTGGCCCTTCGAAAACGCGTTGTGATCGGGCGCGTGCGTATGCGGCAGATGATCCACGCCCGGAAGCAACGCGCCGGAGAATGTCTTGCGGTTCGGCCCGATTCCGCCCACCGAAATGCCGCCGAAACCCACGCCGTGATAACCGCGCTCGCGGCCGATCAGCTTCGTACGCTGGCCTTCGCCGCGCGCACGGTGATAAGCAAGCGCGATTTTCAGCGCGGTATCGACGGATTCGGAACCCGAGTTCGTGAAGAAGATCCGGTCGAGTCCCTCGGGCATGATCGCCGCGACTTTCGTGGCCGCCTCGAACGCGAGCGGGTGGCCCATCTGGAACGTCGGCGCGAAGTCGAGTGTGGCGGCCTGTTGCTGGATGGCGGCGACGATTTCATCGCGGCAATGGCCCGCATTCACGCACCACAGGCCGGCGCACCCGTCGAGGATTTCACGGCCATCGGTTGATTTGTAGTACATGCCCTTCGCGCCTTCGATCAGGCGCGGCGCGGCTTTGAATTGCCGGTTGGCGGTAAAAGGCATCCAGAACGACGAAAGGTCGTCGATGACGGGGCGCGAAGTCATGTGAAATCTCCTGTTAGAACACGCAATGTATTCCTCGATAAAAACGCGCGGCATAGACAGTTGTCCTGTCGCGTGAAGAACTGTGCTGGCAGAATGGCAAGAACTGTATCGGCCGAGCGTCGGCGCATGCGGCAGACTGCTCTGGACGCGCACTTATCTGATCATCCTCTTTTCCGCGACTCATGATCGAACTTCAATTGGACCGTGGCCGGACGCAGGCGACGCTCGTCGAGCAACTCGTCAACGCGTTTTCCGACGCGATCGAGCAGCAGACGTTGCGCGCCGGCGCGCTGCTGCCATCGGTGCGCCAACTCGCGCAGACCGAACGCCTCAGCACGTTCACAGTAACCGAGGCATATGGACGCCTTGTGTCGATGGGACTCGTGGTCGCGCGGCGCGGCTCCGGTTACCGGGTGGCGGCGCGCACGGCTGCCGCGCCCCGGCGCAGCGTGACGTGGCAGCCGCCGAGTCTCACCGCGACGTGGTTGTTGTCGGACGTATTCGCGGATCATTCCGTGCCCATCAAAGCCGGTTGCGGCTGGTTGCCGAACGAGTGGGTGAACGAAAGCGGCTTGCATCACGCGTTGCGATCGGTGAGCCGCGTGCCGGCCGCGCGCATGGCGGACTACGGGCATCCGTATGGTTTCGCGCCGCTACGCGAACGCATCGCCGAGCAGCTCGATCGTCACGGTTTGCCGGCGGACCCTGCTGCCAATGTGTTGTTGACCGCGGGCGCCACGCAAGCGCTGGATCTGATCGTGCGCACCCTTTTGCGTCCTGGCGACAGGGTCGTGGTCGAAGATCCGGGGTATTGCAATCTGCTTCAGATCCTGCGGCTTTCCGGGCTGACTGTGTTGGGCGTTCCGCGCACGCCGGCGGGTATCGATACCGACGTGTTCGAGCAGCTCGTGCTCGAACACAAGCCCAAGGCGATCTTCGTCAACACGACGCTGCAAAATCCGACCGGCGCCACCTTCGGCATGGCCGCAGCTTTTCGCCTGCTGCAGATTGCCGAGCGCCACGGCTTGTGGGTCGTGGAAGACGATGTCAGCCGCGAGCTCGCGCCTCCCGGCGCACCGCTTTTGGCCGCGATGGAAGGGCTGAACCGTGTCCTTTATATAGGCGGTTTTTCGAAGACGATCACGCCGGGGCTGCGCTGCGGTTACGTGATCGCCGAGCGCGATGTGCTGCGCGAGCTTGCGCGCACGAAGATGGCTGTCGGGCTGACATCATCGGCGGCAACGGAGCGGATCGTCGAGAAGGTGCTGACTGAAGGACGCTACGCGCGGCACGTGGAGGCGGTGACCGAGAAGTTGAAGGACGCGCATTTATGCGTGGAGGAGCGCATGGATGCACTGGGGCTCGAGGTGTTTTGCAGACCGCGCGCCGGACTGTTTTTGTGGGCGCGGTTGCCGGTTGAACCGGCGCAGGCGAGTGAGCTCGCGACGCAGGCGCTGGAAGACGGCATCTGGCTGGCTCCGGGCTCTTATTTCCGTCCCGCCGATGCCGCAAGCGAGTGGTTTCGATTCAACGTGCCGTATTCGACGGACGACGCGTTGTGGGAGTTTGTTGGGAGGTGGAAAGAGAGCTGATGTTTGCAATCCAGCAAACGACGGAAGGCTTCACTTTGTAGTTCATGAAATTCGATTTCGAGATAGAACTTTCCTGCGGACGGGAATTCAGTTCTAAAGAGGCCAGTCGACGGCATATCTGTAAGACTGTTTCGCATTTAGGAATAATCGTGTAGTTAGTTTCATCTTTTGCCGACAAACTGGATTTGGCAGCAAGCGCCATATTGACCGGTGTTTAGTTGCCAGCAAGCGTGTAGGGGCAGGTCCACGCTTCCCACATAAGCAAATAAAAAGGCAAAAAATGACACTACAAACTTACGAACCTTCTACCGCTGTCATCACTTCCGTCGGAACTGCAACAAGCGGCGGCGTAGCGAACAGCACGAAGCCTGTAATCACCGGGACGGCGGACGCGGGCAATATCGTGGAGGTATATGACGGTATCCGGCCACTTGGATCGACGCTGGCGGACAGCAATGGCTATTGGGAACTCGCTACGGTAGCGGATATCAAGACCGGCTCGCACTCATTCGCCGCTATTGCGCACGATACCTTGGGAAACTTCGGGGCTTCGTCAGCGCTTGTGCACGTGGCAATTAGTGCAGCAACATTGCCGGCGCCGGTTGTGACTCATATCGCGACTTCGGACGGCGACGCTGTTCCGATTGGTGGCGCGACGTATGACACAGCACCCAGCGTGAGCGGTACGGGAAAATCAGGCGACACAATCTCGTTGTACGACGGTACGCATCTCATCGGCACAGCGGTAGTCGACGTTTCGGGTCAGTGGTCGGTTACAACCCCCGACGAACTCGTTGATGGCCGGCATGATTTCTACGCCATCGAAACAAATACGGCTGGAGCGCATAGCGCGGAGTCGAATCATGTGGCGCTGACCATCGATACTTCGACACCCTCCGCTCCTGTGATCCTGGGAATGCTGGATCACGTTGGGCCCGTCCAGGGTCTGGTAGCGGGGTTCAGCGTCATCGACGATTCTCGTCCGACAGTGTTTGGCACGGGCCAGCCCGGCGAAGTCATTAGCTTGTTGCAGGGTATGGCCGTTGTCGGTTCAACAGTTGTTGGTGCTGATGGCACATGGGCAGTCCGGCCAGACGCCATCATGTCCGACGGTACTTATCCAGGCTTTCGTGCAATGGCGACCAACGCGGCGGGAACGGAAAGCTCTTGGGCCAAATCGCTGTACTGGTTCACGATCGACACATCTACGCCTGGAGCCCCTGCGATCACCGGAGTTTCAGACGGGCTTGGGTCTTTGATTGCACCGGGCGGAACCACCGACGTGACGCGGCCGGTCATCAGCGGCAGCGGTCAGCCGGGTCATCTTGTCAATGTGTACGATGGCTCGACGCTCATTGGCAGCAGCTACGTGGACGGTTACGGAAACTGGACAGTCCATCCAGCCGCGGCCTTGAGCGCAGATGTGCATAATTTGAGCGCTATTGAACTGACCCGCGCTGGCGTTCCGGGTGCAACGTCCAAGCACTTCCTGTTCTTGATTGAAACCCCGGTACTCAAGTCGGGCATGCATATATCGGATGTGCTCGATCACAGCGACACTGCAAACGTAGCAGGACACGAAACGTCGGTACATGCGGTGACACCAGGCGAGGGTACAACCGAGGCTTCAAGTGCTTTCCATGTTACGAGCGATCACGGCATCATCGATCTGACTTCGTTCGCGGCCAAACCAATCGAGTCGAAGCCGCTAAACGGTGAAGCAAGTAGCGGTGTAAGCCAGCACGCCATCCTCAAACTTTCGCTCGCCGATGTGCTCAACGCCGGCGAACAAGATCTTTTCCACAAGGACGGCAAGCAGCAACTGATTGTCAATGGGAAGGAAGGCGACACTGTCGATCTGTCGAATGCACATGTCGCCGGGCTTGCTGACGGCGAATGGCAGCAGCACGGCACTGCGCAGGTGAGCGGTGTTACTTACAACGTCTATGAGCATTCGGGTGCCCACGCTGAATTGCTCGCTCAGCAAGACATTCAGGTCGTCGTTCATTGATCCGATAACCGGCGTTGGCAGGCATGAAAGGGCGGTTTAAAGCATGAGCGGAAGGTGCTTGCCCAAGCACCAACACATAAAAAAAGCGCGAGCATGCTCGCGCTTTTTTATTCCCGACGATGCCGCTGCATTCAGCGGCACCGGGGTTTCATCGCCTGAATACGCCGAGCAGCAGCGTTGCCAGGAAGATCACGATGAAGATGAAGAACAGGATCTTCGCGATCTCGGTTGCGCCACTAGCGATACCGCCGAAGCCAAAAAACGCCGCGATGATCGCGATGATGAAAAAGATGACAGCGTATCGAAGCATGAAGCCCTCCAAAGGGTCGATTTATCGGATTGGTTTGCGTGCTGGCTTGACGCCCGGCCGCTTTGATTGCTTGAAATGCCGCTGTGTCCTGCAGCGCCGAAGGTAGAGCAACCCTCGTGCCCAAAAGCGCTTCACAACAATAAAAAGGGCAGCATGAACAAAAAAGTACAAAAAAGCCGCACTGCGTTGCGCAAGTGCGGCGGATGCGGCGCGCCGGTCAGGGCGCGTAAAGTGGCTGGGGCGTGTTATCGGCGGGACGTGCCGGTGTCGGGTTCGTCGTCGAGATCGTCTTCGTCGACGTTGTTTAGCGCGTCCGGCAGGTTGTTCTCGAGTTCATCGCGTTCAATTTGATCGGCGAGGTCGAGGGACTTGCGTGTTGCGGGACCGGACGGGCGGTTAGCTCCAGACATGGCGACTCCTTGGGAGATTTCAAAGCCGCGCCAACAGGGCGCGAGTTGATCGGGAAGCAAGCTTCGTACATGCCTGTCGATCCCCCGGTACGGCGGAATGGGCGCAAGTCTTGCCGCTATGAACGGCTAAAGTTGCAATGAGGCTGCATATTTTGCGCGGCGGCAGGCAGGTTCAGTATGCGCCGCCTAAGACAAAATAGGCTGATTCCTAATATTGAAAATGAAACGGGAATCTGTTGCTGCAACGTGTGGCTCGCTGATTACACGCTCTACACAAATGCGCGTTCAAGAATCGGATAAAGCGACAGCACGAGCAACGCGGCCATGGTCCAGTTGAAGACGCGCAGCCAGCGCGGGTTGGTGAGCAGATTGCGCATGGACGTACCGAACGCGGCCCACAAGATGATGCAAGGCATCCCGACCACGATGAATACCAGCGCCATGAGCACGGCGTTCATCGAAATGCTGGAGTGCAAGTGGATGGTGGTTGCGGCTGTCAGGACCATCATCCATGCCTTCGGGTTGATCCACTGGAACGCGGCGGCTTCAATGAAACGCATGGGGCGGCGCTCGCCGTCGCGTACTTGCACCGCCGATGACGTCGCAATCTTCCACGCTAGATACAACAGATACGCCACGCTCAGCGTTTCGAGCAACGTGTAAGCCCAGGTGAAATGCGCGAGCGCCTGCGCCACGCCGAGACCCGCCAGGATCATCAGGATGGCCACGCCCGCGCTGATGCCGAACACATGCGGCATGGTGCGACGCAGTCCGAAGTTCACGCCGGATGCCAGCAGCATGGTGTTGTTCGGGCCAGGCGTGATGGACGTCACGAGTGCGAACAGGAGGGCGGCGGGCAGCGCGGTCATCAAAGCGGCATCGAGATGCATGGCATTTCCTGGTCGGGCAAAATTTCGAGATCAATTGCGCCAGTTTATGAGAATGGATCGGTACAGTACCGGTACAGATTTGCGGATCATTTCCTATACGGTGCTTAAGAATTCGGCGCTCTTCTTGCCGCAGTGCAATGCCGGGCACGGTGCTTGCAAAAAACTTTCGATGCGCCCCGACCCTCTCTCCAGCGATTCATCCGCGTTTTCTCAGCCCGGCCACAATTGCGACAGCGTTCGCCATGCCGATCGATTCAGCTTGTTGATCGATGGCTCGGATTACTTCCGCGTGCTGCGCGAAGCGATCACGCGCGCGCAGCGCACGGTTTTTATCCTCGGCTGGGATATCGACAGCCGCATGAAACTGACGCCGGAAGGCAACGACGACGGATACGCCGATGCTCTCGGCGATTTCCTGCACGACGTCGCGGCAACGCATAAACGGCTGCGCATCTACATTCTCGCGTGGGATTTCGCGATGCTTTATGCGTTCGAGCGTGAGTGGCTGCCGGTCTACAAGATGGGTTGGCGTTCGCATCGGCGGGTCGCTTTTCAGATGGACGGCAAGCATCCAATGGGCGGCTCGCATCATCAGAAAGTCGTGGTGATCGACGACAAGCTCGCGTTTGTCGGCGGTCTGGATCTCACGCGTTCGCGCTGGGACACGCCGCGACACGATGCCGATGACCCCTTGCGTCGCGACGCAAACAGCGAGCCATATCAACCGTTTCACGACGTCCACACGATGTTCGACGGCGACGCCGCGCGCGCCATGGGCCTGCTCGCGCGCGAGCGCTGGCAGCGCGCTTGCGGGCGGCGGTTTGCGATCCGCTCGCATCGGGCGATGTCGGACAGCGATCCATGGCCGCCGTCGCGCGCGGTCGATCTGGAGAATGTGGACGTGGCGATTTCGTTGACCGAGCCCGCGTTCAGCGGCCGGCCAGCCGTGCAGCAAATCCGCCAGCAATATCTCGATGCCATCGGGTGCGCGCAACGCAGCATCTATATAGAGAACCAATATTTCACGGCGGGTTCTATCGGCGGGGCGTTGAAGGCGATGCTCGAAAAGCCCGATGGTCCCGATATCACCATCGTCGCGCCGCGCATGCAAAGCGGCTGGCTCCAGGAAATGACGATGGGCGTGTTGCGCGCGCGGCTGCACCGGATGCTAAAGGAAGCCGATGCGCACGACCGATACCGCTTGATGTCGCCGAGCGTGCCGGGGCTGGATTCGGGCTGCGTGAATGTGCATAGCAAGCTGATGATCGTCGATGACAACTTGTTGCTGGTCGGATCGGCGAATCTCAACAACCGCTCGATGGTGCTCGACACCGAATGCAACATTGCGATCGATGCCAACGGTAATCCACGCATCCAGGCCGCGCTTGCCCGCATGCGCAATTCGCTGCTCGCCGAACATCTCGGCTGCGAGATCGGCGAACTGGAGGGCGAACTCGGCGCACGCCACGGCATGAACGACGCAATCGCGGCGCTGATGAAAGACGCCGCCGAACACAGGACGCTGGAGCGCTTGAACCCGACTGTCACGCCGGATGTCGACCGGCTGGTGCCGCCGGAAGCGTTGATCGATCCGGAGAAGCCGGTCGAGGCCGAGCAACTTGTCGGACAGTTCGTGCCGGTGGAAAAACCGCATCGGCTGATTGGAAGGTTCGCGTTGCTCGGCGTTCTGGCGCTGCTGATCGTAGGGTTCGCCGCGGCCTGGCACTGGACGCCGCTCGGCGACTATCTCAACCTAGCGGCGCTCGCGCGCCAGACGCGTCGTATCGATACGCTGCCGCTTGCGCCGCTGTGGATCCTGCTTGCGTATGTGCTTGCCGCGGTTGTATCGATACCCGTCACTTTGCTGATCGCAACCACTGGCCTCGTTTTCGGCGCCGCTTGGGGCAGTTTCTATGCGCTCGTTGGAACGCTTGTAGCGGCGGCCGTCACGTACTTGCTCGGCGAATGGCTTGGCCGCGACGTGGTGCGCCGCGTGGCCGGCGCGCGCGTGAACAAGCTCAGCGAGCGCGTTGCGAAGCGCGGACTGGTCGCCGTCGTCATCCTGCGCATCTTGCCGGTTGCGCCGTTCACTATCGTGAATCTGGTTGCCGGCGCTTCGATGATCGGCTTGCGGGATTTCATGCTCGGCACGTTGATCGGCATGGGGCCGGGAATCTTGCTGACAGTCGCCTTCGCGCATCAACTGGTGGCATCGCTGCAGCATCCGACAGCCATGTCGTTTGGCGTGCTGATCGGAATAGGCGTGACGCTCGTGGCGATATCGGTGCTGTTGCAGCGCTTTCTCGGCCGTAAGGAACGCGCTGAGGAAGGCGAGCGCCAGCGCAAACGCGCAGTGCAGCCGCCGCATGAACGCGTTGTGGATGTGGAAGTCGAAGCGCCGAAAGAAGCGCAACGCGAGGTGAGTCAATGACATCGATGCATGAGGTTCGTATCGAACCGCCTTCGGCATCGCTCGCTACACGCGGCCTGCGGATCGCGACTTACAACGTGCACGGCGCGGTCGGCGTGGACGGCAAACTCGCGCCGGAACGGATCGCGGCCGTGCTTGCCGAAATCGACGCCGATATTTTCGCGCTCCAGGAAGTGCCTTTAGGCGGCAGCGATTCACCCGACGTGCTCACGCTGCTCCAGCGTCTTACCGGCCTTCATGCGGTGGAAGGTCCCACACTCGATACCCCCGCGCGGCGCTACGGCAATGCCGTGCTGACGCGCTTTCCGGTGCGCGCAGTGCGCACGCTCGACCTTTCGTTCAAGAGCCGCGAGCCGCGCGGCGCGCTGGATGCGGATATCGATTGCGGCGGGGAAACGTGGCGGGTCGTGGCGACGCATCTCGGGCTGGCATCGAGTGAAAGACGCGCGCAAGTGGAGCAAGTGTTGCAACGTTTCGATACGCCCGAGTTGCCCGTCATTCTTCTGGGCGATCTCAACGAATGGTTTATTTATGGGCGCACGCTGCGTCGGTTGGTCTCGCATTTTTATCGTGCAAGTTCGCCGAAGACCTTTCCCACACGATATCCATTGTTCGCGCTAGACCGGATCTGGGTGCATCCGGGCGAGCGTCTCGTGAAGGTCGAGGTGCATAAAAGCGCATTGGCGCGCGTTGCGTCGGATCACTATCCGCTGATCGCGCATTTGTCGGCGCTTTGATGCACCACGCAGGTCTGCTTACTATCTGTAATCTCGAACGCTCGTGGCATTAGGCGTCGCATGCGCACCGCCGAGGCATAAGGTTTGCTACTGCACTGCGCTTGGCGCTGATCCACTTGGCTGAACATCTTCAGCGCACAGTACCCATTCCGTCGACCTCTTGCCTGGCGTGAGGAGTTGCTCCTGCGCGCTTCAGGTTTGAACGAGTGAGAGAAGCCTGATGCCTGATCAAGACGAAAAACCCGACCACGACGCCGAGCATCCCGCCGATAAAAACGAAGACGCGAAGGACAAATCCGGCAACGATAAAAAGCAGGGCGACGACACGGAAAAGAAGGATGGCAAGAAGAAAGGCCCCGGGAAAAAGCCGCTCATCATTCTGGCTGTCATCGTCATTCTTATCATTATCGCGGGGCTGATCTGGTGGTTCGCGACCCGTAATCAAGTCAGCACGGACGACGCCTATACCGACGGCGATGCGGTCACCATCGCGCCGAAGGTCTCGGGTTATGTCGTGGTCATGAATCTGGGCGACAACAAGTTCGTCCATAAGAATGACCTCCTGATCAAGATCGATCCTCGCGACTATCAGGCGCAACTCGATCAGGCCAACGCGCAGCTTGGCCTGGCGAAGGCCCAGCTCAACGCGGCGCAAGTGCAGCTCGCTATCGCGCGGGTGCAGTTCCCGGCGCAATTGACGCAAGCCAAGGCGCAGGAACAATCGGCGCAAGCCAACTTGACGCAAAGCCGCGCGGCTTATGAGCGCCAGCGTTCGGTGGACGTGCGCGCAACGTCGCAGCAAAACATCGATACCGCGACCGCGCAGCAACAAAGCGCAGCCGCCAACGTGGCGCAAGCTCGCGCGCAGGTCAAGACCGCGAGTCTCGTGCCGCAGCAGATCAGCCAGGCGCAGGCTACGGTCGACGAACGCCGCGAACAGGTTCATCAAGCCGAAGCGCAGGTTGAGGCAGCCGCGCTCAATCTCTCGTACACGGAGTTGCGAGCGCCCGCCGATGGCTGGGTCACGAAGCGCAACGTGCAATACGGAAGCTTCCTGCAAGCGGGCACATCGATCTTTTCGCTCGTGACCACGACCGTCTGGATCACCGCGAACTTCAAGGAATCGCAACTCGAGCGCATGCGTCCGGGCGACGCCGTGGACGTGGCCGTCGATGCTTATCCCGACCTGAAACTGCACGGTCACGTGGACAGCATCCAGCTTGGCAGCGGCTCGCGTTTCTCGGCATTTCCCGCTGAAAACGCGACGGGAAACTTCGTGAAGATCGTGCAGCGCGTGCCGGTGAAAATCGTGATCGATAACGGCATGCAACCCGACTTGCCATTGCCGCTCGGTCTTTCCGTCGTACCGAAGGTGATGCTGAAATGAGCGAGCGCGCCGACTGGAAGCCGAAGTCCAACCCGTGGCTGATCGCGGTTGTGGTCACGCTCGCGGCGTTCATGGAAGTGCTCGATACCACCATTGTCAACGTCGCGCTGCCGCACATTTCAGGCGCCATGTCGGCTAGCTACGACGAAGCAACATGGACGCTGACGGCGTATCTGGTGTCCAACGGCATCGTGTTGCCGATCTCCGCGTTTTTCTCGAAACTGCTGGGACGCAAGCGTTATTTCCTCATCTGCATTGCAGCTTTCACCGTCTGTTCGCTGCTGTGCGGCCTTGCCACGGACCTGTGGCAACTGATCGTTTTCCGGATCCTTCAGGGTTTCTTCGGCGGCGGATTGCAGCCTAATCAGCAGTCCATCATATTGGACACGTTTCCACCGGAGCAACGCGGCCGCGCGTTTTCGATATCCGCCGTGGCGATCGTCGTTGCGCCCGTGGTCGGTCCGACGCTCGGCGGCTGGATCACCGACAACCTCACGTGGCGCTGGGTGTTCCTGATCAATGTGCCCATCGGCGTGATCACGACCATTGCCGTGATGCAGTTCGTGGAAGACCCGCCGTGGGAGAAGAAAAAAGACCGCAAGGAACTCGGGCTGGATTACATCGGCATCGGTCTGATTGCGCTTGGCCTCGGTTGCCTGCAAGTGTTCCTCGATCGCGGCGAAGACGACGACTGGTTCAAGTCCGGCTTCATCACCACGTTCGCGATCCTTTCTTTGATCGGCATTGTGGGCGCGATCTTCTGGCTGCTCTATGCGAAGAAACCGGTCGTGGATTTACGCGTGCTCAAAGACAAGAACTTCGCGTTGAGTTCCATTTGCATGGTCGGATTCGCCAGCATTCTTTATGGCAGCGCAGTGCTCGTTCCGCAGCTCGCGCAACAACAACTCGGGTACACCGCGACGCTCGCTGGGCTCGTGCTGTCGCCGGGAGCGATGTTGATCGTCGCCATCATTCCCATCGTGAGCAAGCTGATGCCGATCATACAAACGCGCTTCCTGGTTGCGTTCGGTTTCTTCCTGATGGCGTGCGCATTGTTCTTCACGCACCACCTCGTGCCGAACATCGACTTCAAGACGCTGACCATCATGCGAAGTTCGCAATCCATTGCCATCGCGTTCCTGTTCGTGCCGATCACCACGCTCGCGTATCTGACGCTCAAGCCATCGGAAAATGCGGACGCGTCCGCGCTCTTCACGATGTTCCGCAACGTCGCGGGATCGATCGGCATTTCGCTTTCCACCGCGATGATCGTCGAGCGCACGCAGGCGAACATGGCCCACATGTCGGTGCATATGACCACGCTCAATCCCAACTACAACGATTCGATACAGCGCCTGACACGCACGTTGATGGACATGGGCCAGACCATGCAGCAAGCCATGACGACGGCAACGGGCCTCATGTACAAGCAGTTCATATCGCAGTCCACCATTCTTGCTTACCTCGATGTATTCGGCGCCGTCGCGATCTTCGCGCTGTGCTTCGTCCCGGTGACGTTTTTCTTTTCACCTGTGAAAGCGTCGGGTGGCGGAGGAGGGCACTGAGATGAGCAAACGCCTGACTTCCTTGTCGCTTGCAGTTCTTGCATTGGTCACGAGCGCGTGTTCGGTCGGCCCGAACTTCACGCAGCCCGACGCGAAAGCCCCTGAAAACTGGCGCGACCTGCAGCGCGTGCAGAACCCGCCCGACGACATGCGCATTCCGCATGCGGGCGTGCCGACCATCATCGATACAAACGCGAATCCCGATCCGCGCTGGTGGCGCGCGTTCAACGACGCCACGCTCGACTCGCTGATCGATCGCGCGGCGGCGGGCAACCTCGATTTGCAGAGCGCCGTGCTGCGGATCACGGGCGCGCGTGAGCAAGCGGTCGCGGCCGGCGCGCAGGGTTTGCCGCAGGTCAGTGCAAACGCGAGTTACATGCGCGAGCAGCTTGGGCTCAAGGGCATACTCGAATCGCAGGGCGCGCTCGACCAGGTCAACGCGCTCGGAGCCAATGCGCCACGCGTGCGCAGCGCGATCGATTCGGCGACCGGTCCCGTGAATCTCTTCCAGGATGGCTTCGATGCATCGTGGGAACTCGATCTGTTCGGCCGCGTGCGCCGCTCCGTGGAATCGGCGAACGCGCAGACGCAATCCGCTATCGAAAATCGTAACGATGCCCTCGTCTCGCTCGAAGCCGAAGTTGCTCAGACGTATTCCCAATTGCGCGGCGCGCAGTTGCTCAAGCAAATCACGCTTGCGGAAATAGATTCGGAGCAGCAGATTCTCGACTTGACGCGGGAGCAGGCGCGTGTCGGCTTGACGAGTCAAAGCGACGTACAAAGCGCGACGGCGCAAGTCGGATCGCTTCAAGCACAGCTTCCTCAATTCGATGCACAGATTGCGCAGGCCATGAACGGCCTCGCCGTGCTGACGGGCAACGCGCCGGGAGCGCTCGACGCCGAACTCGAAACGCCCGGCGCCGTGCCGCCCGCGCCGCCGAGCGTGCCGATCGGTTTGCCATCCACATTGGCGCGGCGGCGTCCGGACATTCGTCGCGCGGAAAGCGATCTGCATTCGGCGACGGCCGAAGTCGGCGTGGCCGTGGCGCAGATGTACCCGGATATATCGTTGACGGGAAGCGTCGGAACGCGTGCAACACGCGCGCGATATCTCGCGCATTGGTCCAGCCTGTTTTATTCGGTGGGCCCGAGCATTTCCTTGCCGATATTCGAAGGCGGCGCGTTACGGGCGAATGTGCGGATCGCGAAATCGCAGGCTGCGGAAGCGGCGTTGCAGTATCGATCGACGGTGCTGAAGGCGCTGCAGGACGTGGACAATGCGCTGGTTTCGTATCGGACGGATCAGGATCGGCGCGAGGCGCTCACGCGGACCGTGGAGGCGAACCGCATCAATCTGCAGCTCGCCACCGATAGCTACAGGAAAGGGCTCGTGACCTTCATCACGGTTCTCGATGCCGAACGGCAACTCGCGTCCACGCGTCAGCAACTCGCGCAATCGACGGTCAGCGTGACAACCGATCTGATCGCGGTGTACAAGGCGCTCGGCGGCGGATGGGAGCAGGACGGAACGAGTTGACGCAGAATTTACTTGCGTCAGGCCGCGCGCTGGGTTCTGCTGTCGTTCCTTTGCGTCCATTGCGTCCTTCGCGTGCTTTGCGTCCTCGCTCGAGTTTCCATCCATGAAGACTTTCCTGCTTTATGTCCTCACCGCCATCGCCGAGATCGTGGGCTGTTATCTTCCGTATCGATGGTTGAAGGAAGAGGGCTCGCCGTGGCTTCTCGTGCCGGGCGCGTTGTCGCTGGCGCTGTTCGCGTGGTTGCTTACATTGCATGCAAGCGCGGCCGGACGTGTTTATGCAGCGTACGGCGGCGTGTATATCGCGGTTGCGATCATGTGGTTGTGGGCCGTCGAGCGGATTCGCCCGTCCAGCTGGGACTGGGCCGGAATGGCGATCGCGCTGGTGGGCATGAGCGTGATCGCGTTCCAGCCGCGTGGTTGAAGTCTTATGCTTCCAGTGCCAGCAGCGCGAACGTGGCAAGCCAGTGTTCGCCCATGTAGTCGCCCGCCACGTGCGCCAGACCCGCTGCAAGATGCTCGCTGGCGGTGGATTCGAGCGCGCCGATGCGTGCATCGCCGGATTTCAGTGAGCGTGCGAGCGAACGCTGGCACCACGCGCGGCTCAGGTTCAAGCCGTCGAGATGCGCGAGCTTGCCGTCGCTTCTGTCCGTGACCGTTGCGGGCGTGAAAAGCGTCGCCGGTTCGCGCGCGGCCAGTTGCGGCAGGAAGCGGTCGAACCATCCTTCGAACTCGGCCGCGGGCAACACGCGCCGCATTAACTCGGCTTCCATCAGCGATGACGACAGGAACTCGTCGCCGGCCGGCTCCCACGCCTGACAGGCGGCATCGTTCAAATACCAGCGGCGCGCGGTATCGATGATCAAGGTTTCGAGCGACGCATTGCCCACTTCCCGCGCGTAACCCACCGACAACGTCAGCGCAAATGCCGTATTGAAATGCGTGCCGACGCGCAGCGGATACGTGCACTTCGGCAGGAACTCCGTGAAGCGATCCACAAAGGCCGTAGCAAGCGGCCTGAGCGTGCTGGCCCAGCGCTCGCCTTCCGGCGTTTTCATCGATTCAAGCTGGCCTGCAAGCGCGAGCAGCCACGCCCAGCCGTAGGGCCGCTCGAATCCGCGCGCTTCCGGACGCTCCAGATACGCGACTTCGGCGGCAACGTTCGCCGGCGTGAAATGTTCATCGATCAACGCGCGAATCTGCGATGCTTCCGGCAAATTCGGAAACCGCGCGATCAGCCTCGCGATCAGCCAGTAACCGTGAACGCACGAGTGCCAGTCGAAGCTGCCGTAAAAGATGGGGTGAAGCGCGCGCGGACCTTTTACATCGGCGGCGCTGCCCATTACGTGTTCGAGTTTGTTCGGATATTCGCGCGTCAGGTGACCGAGGGCCAACGTGGCGAATTTCGATGCAAGGGCGGCGTCGAACGTCTGATTCGATGACTGCGGGTTCATTGCGTTCTCCAGGAAAATCGGGCGTCCGCAATTATGGCAATAGTTGGGCGTGTTGTTTGTCCTGCTTGCTTCCCTCGATCAGGGTAATTACCAGGCGCTTGCGCGGCTTCAGGTTGTAAGGTTTATTCGCTTGATGCCGGTTGTGCGCTCGAACGGCCGCGAACCGTTGATATGCCTGAAATGCCCGCTGCAAAAAGGACTATGGCCGAACCGGTCCTGACACCATTCTTTCTTTAAGCACTGCGCCGTAAGCATTAATACGGGTGACTGTCATAACGCGCCAAGCTTCTGCACGTCGTATAAACTTGCGCCCGAACGCTTCTTTGTTACGCATGGCGTCATTTTCTCCACCGGCATCCGACCGGTTCAAGAGCGGCCACAAGCCGCCGTTTTTCGTTAAGCGACAGGAGTCCAACCAGCATGGCCGAACTAGCCCTCTCCAAATCAGCAGATACCCGGCGTCGTGTTCTCGCGATCGTCGGTGCATCGTCGGGCAATCTTGTCGAGTGGTTCGACTTTTATATCTACTCGTTCCTCGCGCTGTATTTCGCGCCGGCGTTTTTCCCGAGCGGCAATCCGACCACGCAATTGCTCAATACCGCCGGCGTGTTTGCGGCAGGCTTCTTGATGCGGCCTATCGGCGGCTGGATGTTTGGCCGTATCGCCGATAAACACGGCCGCCGCACTTCCATGATGATCTCCGTGCTGATGATGTGCGCGGGATCGCTCGTGATCTGTTTCCTGCCGACGTATTCGAGCATCGGTGCATGGGCGCCGTTTTTCCTGCTGATCGCGCGGCTGTTCCAGGGTTTGTCGGTGGGCGGCGAATACGGCACGAGCGCAACGTATATGAGCGAAGTGGCGCTTCAGGGGCGGCGCGGGTTTTTCGCATCGTTCCAGTACGTGACGCTGATCGGCGGGCAACTTGCCGCGTTGCTGGTGCTGGTCGTGCTGCAACAAGTGTTGAGCACTGAAGAACTCAAGGCGTGGGGATGGCGCATTCCGTTTGGCATCGGCGCGATGGCGGCGCTTGTTTCGCTGTATCTGCGTAAATCGCTCGATGAAACCACGACCGCCGAAACTCGCAAGCTCAAGGAAGCCGGCACGCTGCGCGGCCTCATGCAGCACAAGACCGCGTTTTTGACGGTGCTCGGTTTCACGGCTGGCGGCTCGCTGATCTTCTACACGTTCACCACGTACATGCAGAAGTATCTGGTGAACACGGCCGGCATGCACGCCAAGACGGCGAGCAACATCATGACCGCGGCGCTCTTCGTGTACATGATCATGCAGCCGGCGTTCGGCGCATTGTCGGACCGGATCGGGCGGCGTACATCGATGATCTGGTTCGGCGCGCTTGCGACCATTTGCACCGTGCCCATCCTCCATGCGTTGAAGGACGTCACGAGTCCCATCGTGGCGTTCGTGCTGGTCGTGATCGCGCTGGCTATCGTGAGTCTTTATACGTCGATCAGCGGTTTGATCAAGGCCGAAATGTTTCCCGCTGAAGTGCGTGCGTTGGGCGTGGGTTTGTCGTACGCGGTGGCGAACGCCGTGTTCGGCGGCTCGGCCGAATACGTGGCGCTGTTCCTCAAATCCATCGGCAGCGAATCGACGTTCTATTGGTATGTGACGGCGCTCTGCGCGATCGCGGGCATTGTCTCGTTCCGGATGCGCGATTCGTCGAAGGAAGGTTATTTGCGCGACGTCCCTTGATGAACGGGTAAAGCAAACAGGACCTTCGGGTCCTGTTCGTTTATGTGCGTGGCATGGCTTCGAGTACGGCGATAGTTCTGCGAAGTCCATCGAAGATGCGATCCGATACCTTGGCCGGAAAGCCCTCGGGCAACTGCGCCGCGACTTGCTCGATCACGCGCGGCGTGTCTTCAATCAGGCGCTGGATGATCGGTTCGGCCGTGTTGCCGTACGAGCACCTCGGCGCCATGGCGTTGAAGTGGCGGCGCTGGACATCGCGAAAAGCATAGTGACGATTCTTGCCGCTTATGGCCATTGCCAGCTTCGCCTTGAACCACGACCATTGGCTCGCGCCCTTGCCTTCCACGGGCCAGATCGACATGACGTCGTAGAGAGGCGTCATTCTGAACTCGCCGCGCGGCAGGATGCGGATGCTGAAATTTTTCGCGTGACCATCGGGCGCGGCAAGCAGCCAGAAGAGGATCTGCGCGGTCAGCAAGGTCTCGACATCGTCACGTGCCTCATTGGATTGCTGCAGCACGCGAGCCAGATCGATCACGCCCGGGCCGCCTTCGTTTTCGTATTTCTTGTGCGATGGCAGACCCATTACCTGGCAGAAATCTTCTTGCGGCAAACGCATCAACCATTTGCCGCTCGAATGCATCTGGCGGTCGAAGCGCTTGACGCTCAGCACGCGTTGCTTGCCAAATGTCTCGATGCTCGTCTCGGCGACCGGCAAACCGTAGGCGCGCAATAGATGCATGCATAGCCATTCGTTTTCCACCGATGCAGTCAGGTCAGCCCGCCGGTTGCCGACCAGACCGAGCGGAAGCTTCAGGATGTGCGTGGTCGGCGTTGCGCCGTGCGGTTTCATCCACTGGCCGTCGTGCCAGAGCAGCGCGGTTTTTTCCTGCGCGCCGGCGAGCGAGATCCGGAAATCGTCTTCGTCGTCCTGCGCGCCGAAAGCAAAGCTGCCGGCCGTCTGGGTCAGCAACGCCTCGATGTCACGTTCGGTTAGCGGCGTTCCGTCGATTTGATGCACGCCCGACGGTTCTTCATCGATACCAAGAAGCTGGACCGCACCCACGCAGTCTCGCCCGATTGCCTGCAGCAGGTCGAAGGTGTCGAGCGTGTCGGTCCTGAACCGCCGGCCGATGCGCTGGCGAATCGCTTCGCTGTCCGGCAGGAGGTTGTCGAAGTAATTCAGCACGCGCTCGCCCTTGAGCGGGGCGTTATCGAGCGGAATGGGCAGTGAAAGCGACAACGGCCGTCCGATGTCGGAGTCGGCCCACACCGCGTCATACTCGAATTCCATTGGACCGCGGTTGGGAATCCGCCAGACGCCCATGCGAACGCCGTTGGCCCATACGGACAACGCGCGGGAATGTGGCTTCCGCCCGGTCATCACCATTCCGCTGCGGATCCGGAAAAGGTTTCGGCGGGGGCGTCGCGGTCCTCGGCCTGCAGTTGCAGTCCGTATGCGCCGAAAAGCGCCAGCAACTGGTTGAGCGTCAATGTGCCGGAATCGGCTTCAATAGCGGAGATACGGCTTTGGCTCACGCCAATACGGACAGCGGCTTCGGCCTGCGTCAGGCTCGCGCGGCGCCGTCCCGCTGCAAGGATTTCGCCCATTTGATGGGAGGTAGCAATGGTTTGCCGCATGGCGATTTATCTGTGACACGAATAAATGCAGTTTATTCGTGTGGCGAATATCTGTCAAATATCTGTGTGGCGAATAAATGCAATTTATCTGCCACACGAATAATCGTCGTTCATTCGTGTGGCAGATATCGGCCGGAGAGGCACGGTGCATCAGGTCTGCTGAAAGACAGAAACTCGTGAAACCGAGCGCTCTGTGTCAAACCTGCGGGTTTTCACGCTTCTTCAGACAAAACGCACAATATCGAGATGACGGTAAGATGCGGTCAGATGCCCTCAGGCGACGCCATTGATCACGTTCGGCGCGTCGCCGCAATGACGGGCTCGCCAGGACCCGAGCGTTGAGCGCATGTGCTCCGCTGCGCGACGTTTGCGAGTCCGTCTGCTTGGAGACTAGCCCATGGAAGATTTCGATGAAACGTTGTACGTCGTGTGGCGAGCCAACTTGAACGTGCTCGCGGGATCGCCGGCGGGCGGCGCACGGATCGCGCGCATGATGAGCTTTTCGCCGTCGCACATGAAACTGATCCTGGCCGGCCGGCGCGATTTCAGCGAGGAGTTCATCCGCGGCGTGGAAACGGTGACCGGTTTGCCGCCGCGCTGGATGGACGATCGCCACGACAGACGCGACATTCCGCCCGAGACGCAGCGCGCGATGGACGAGGAAGCGCCGGCCGCCGTCTTTCGCGGCAATGCGCACCCCGCGCCCAAGCGACCGGTTTTGCGCGGGCCGGAACCGTTGTTGTCGCAGACGGAAGCAACGCGGCGCATTGCCGATCAAGCCCTGCAGCAGGGCGAAACGCTACGTCGTGACCAGATTTTCCGGCGCAACCGCGATTTGCTGCTGACCGATCTGCGTCGCGTGGAGCGGCAACTGTCGATGGTGCAACTCGACAACATCAACGCGCGTGCCGAGGACCTCGCCGCGTCGGATAAGCTCGACGCGCCCGTGCGCGCTGATCTGGCGGGTCGCATTGAACAGATCGACAAACATCGGGCAATGCTGATGCAGCACGTCGAGAAACTGGCGGTCTTGCTGACCGGCCTGGAAGATTAGCCCGGCGGCTTTTTGTGCGACCCGGATTCCGGATCGAATGAAATGGCGATCGGGTCGCTCGCCGGGAAGCTTTCGTCCAGTGCTTCGTCGAGCGCGGACTCCACGTGTTCGGCCTCTTCGGCCTGTTCGGACGCGTGCTCGGGCTGTTGAAGCGGTTTCGTTTTCGCTTGCGGCATGGCGGCTCCTTGAGTGAACCAGCAGGTTTTCACTATAGCGGTTCTGATGCGCCGCGCGCTCGGCGCACTTCACGATAAGCCGCCGGACGCACGCCCGTCCATTTCCTGAACGCACGATGAAACGCGCTCGGCTCGGCGAATCCCAACGCATGCGCGATTTCCGCGATGGTCTCGGTGGTATCGGCGAGACGCGCAATGGCGAGGTCGCGCCGAAGTGCATCGCGGATCGATTGATAGGTCGCACCCTCGTGCCTGAGGCGCCGGCGCAGCGTGGCTTCCGCCATGTTCAACGCGGCCGCGAGCCGTTCGCTGTCCGGCCATTCGGCGGGCGCCGACTGGCGCAGCTTGCGGCGAATTCGTGCCGCAAGCGAATCCGGATTGCGATATTTCACGATGAAGTTCGCCGGCGCCTCGCGCAGGAAAACCTTCAGTGAGGCGCTTGTCTGGACCACCGGCAAACGCACGCAATCCGGCGCAAGATCCACATACGATGCCGCTTGTCCAAAACGCATGTCCTCGCAGAACATCAGCTGATATTCGTCGGCGGCGCGTGGTACCGGACAGCGCAAATGTGCTGTCAGGACCGGGATGCGCCGGCCCACGAGCCAGCACAACAATCCGTAGATCATGATGAACGCGGTCGCGTAGGCGAACATGGGGCGCGGGGCGCTGGCATGGGTATCGACGAGGCGGATTCTCAAGTGCGTGGCACTGACTTCGAACTCGCATCGCAGGTCGTCCAGCACGAGCCGCAGGAAACCGGCTATGCGTGTCAGAGCCTGAGCGCCATCGCGGGAATCGAGCGCGGCCTGGCAGAGCAACGCGAAGCTGCCGCGGCGCATCGGGTGGCTGTCCTGGGCGAAAAATTCGTCGTCGAGCGCGTCGGCAATCGCGCTCCACAAACGCCCGTATTGCGCAGCCGACACACGCGCGAGCGGCGCCGCAAGCGATGCGGCCAGAATGCCCGCCTGCTCGAGCAGCACATTGCGTCCAATGCCGCGCCGCTCGGCGCAACGCAGCGCTTCTTCGACGAAATCCACGGCGATGGTGCCGCGTTCGCCGTTTCTATCGTGGGCAATCTTCAGCCGTGGTTTGTCCGTAATTCGGGTAGTCACTAGGTGGCGAAATCGCTCAGGAAGCTTGATCGTTCGAGGCATCGTCGAAGCGGGTCGCAACGCCTACACTCCGGTTCGACGGCGCACGCATTTTAAACCGACCTTCAGCCGCGTTTTTCAAGTATTCCACACGAGCCAGACCGCCATGATCGACAGTTTCCTGACCGATGACCAACGCATGATCCGCGACGCCGCGCGCGACTTCGCCACCGAAGTGCTCGCGCCCCACGCAGGCGAATGGGACCGCGCCGCCCAATTGCCCGACGCCGTCGTGCGGCAACTCGGCGAACTCGGCCTGCTCGGCATGATCGTGCCCGCGGAGTGGGGCGGCACGTTCAGCGACTACGTGGCGTATGCGCTGGCGATCGAGGAAATCGCGGCCGGATGTGCTTCATGTTCCACGCTGATGGCCGTTCACAACTCGGTGGGCTGCGGTCCAATACTGGCGTTCGGCACCGACGCACAGAAGGCCGAATATCTGCCGAAACTCGCGACGGGCGAGATCATCGGCGCGTTTTGCCTGACCGAGCCGCAAGCCGGATCGGAAGCGAACAACCTGAAGACGCGCGCCGTTGAACGCGATGGGCAATGGGTGTTGTCGGGCTCGAAGCAGTTCACAACGAACGGCGCGCGCGCCGGCATGGCAATCGTTTTTGCGGCGACGGATCCGGAACTCGGCAAGAAGGGGATATCGGCGTTTATCGTGCCGACCAGCACGCCGGGTTTCAACGTCGGCCGTCCCGAACACAAGATGGGCATTCGCGCTTCCGATACCTGCCCGATAACCCTCGACGACTGCACGATTCCCGCGGCCAATCTGCTGGGCGCGCGCGGCGAGGGCTTGAAGATCGCACTGGCGAATCTGGAGGGTGGACGCATCGGCATCGCGGCGCAGGCGGTGGGCATCGCGCGCGCTGCGTTCGACGCCGCGCGCGCCTACTCGCACGATCGCGTGCAATTCGGCAAGCCGATCAGGGAACATCAGTCGGTCGCCAACCTTCTTGCCGATATGCAAACCAGCCTCAACGCCGCGCGTTTGCTGGTGTTGCACGCGGCTCGCATGCGCACGGAAGGCTTGCCGTGCCTGAGCGAAGCGTCGCAGGCAAAACTGTTTGCGTCCGAGATGGCGGAGCGCGTTTGCTCGCAAGCCATTCAGATTCACGGCGGCTACGGCTATCTGGAAGACTATCCGGTAGAGCGTCATTATCGCGATGCACGCATCACGCAGATCTACGAAGGCACGAGCGAAGTGCAGCGTCTGGTGATTGCGCGCCAGCTATAAGCGGTTAAGTTATTCCGAATTGCTTCTCCCGCAAACCCTCACCACGAACTCCCGCAAAAGCTCACCGGCGTTCGCGTTCCACCAAAACAAAACCCCGCGCCGAAATCCGGCGCGGGGTTTTTCAATGCTCAGCTACTAACGCTTACGGACGGTTGTAATCCGCCGCGTTGCCAACCGACAAAGCCGGTGCGCCCGACGCCGACGTGCCGCTCACCGACGATCCATAGCTGCTTTGCGCAACGCCATCCTGTGCGGAAACGCGCTGCTCCGCTGCCTGGATGTTCGCCGGATATTGCGTGCGATCCGATGCCGGGTTGTAGCCGGCTTTCTCGAGTTGAACCAGCTCGGCGCGAACCTGGGTCCGCGTGACCGTGCCGTTGCTTTGCGCGAATGCAAAACTCGGCGCGGCCAATGCCGAAACGATCACGACTGCGGGAATGAGTGCCTTGAACATGATGAACCTCCAATGGTTATCGATTACGAAGCTTGCGGTGTCGGCGTTCGTTATGGCAGATCGCTGATCGGCATCGCTTGTTTCGATCCGTGAAAAGATCTTATTCCTCGGCGATCTAGGTAAATACCCTTAAATAGTAAATACACTGTTGTGATCCGACGAATAAAACATCCGGCGTCGGAGCATTGGCAGGCCTGGGAAACCGCCATGTACGGCAGAAAAATCGACTTTCCGATACGCTAAAAAACGCGGCATCACCTAACCCGCAGTCCAGGAGCAGCAGCCATGACCAAGACAGTGAAGATTCCAGGGCCCGACCATCCGATCACGATCGAGCCGAACCCGTCGCGCATTACGGTGTCCATCGGCGGGCGCGTACTCGCCGATACACGCGAAGCGCTGACCGTGCGCGAAGCATCGTATCCGCCGGTCTATTACATTCCGCGCAAGGACGTGGACATGTCGCTGCTCGAACGCACCGATCACGCGACGTATTGCCCGTACAAAGGCGAGTGTTCGTACTACAGCATTCCGCTTGGCGGCGAACGTTCGGCGAATGCTGTCTGGACTTACGAAGACACATATCCGGCCGTCGCGGAAATCAAGGGTCATCTCGCGTTTTATCAGGATCGTGTCGATGCATTCGAAGTCCATGCTGCGTGATTAAACCCGTGTGGCTCTCACGTTGAACGCCGTTTGTGCACGTTTTTGCCACCCGACGTATTTTACGGATGGCGACCGTTCACCAACGGTGTGCGCGCCTCTTTTCGAAGATGCACGCAAAGACATTCTTATCAACGCTCGAGCGGAGTTTTATGACCACGCAACGTCGCTTGCGGCTGGGCGCTTTCATGCGGCCGGCCACCATTCACGCCGGGGCGTGGCGTTATCCCGGCGCGTTCCCCGATGCCAACTTCAACTTCGCTCACCTCAAGCGGTTCGCGCAGACGCTCGAGCGCGGCCGTTTCGATGCGTTTTTCATGGCCGATCATCTCGCCGTGCTCAACATGCCCACGCAAGCGTTGAAGCGAAGCCACACGGCAACCTCGTTCGAGCCGCTTACGTTGCTCTCGGCCCTCGCCGCGGTGACGGAGCACATCGGGCTGATTGCGACGGCGTCCACCACGTTCGAAGAGCCTTATCACGTGGCTAGGCGATTTGCATCGCTCGATCATTTGAGCGGCGGACGAGCGGGCTGGAACCTCGTAACCACGGCCAATCCCGACGCCGCGCTCAACTTCGGCCTCGACGAACACGTGGAACATGGCGAGCGCTACAAACGCGGCCGCGAGTTCTTCGATGTCGTGACGGGGCTTTGGGACAGCTGGGCCGACGACGCTTTCATCCGCGACGTGGAAAGCGGTACGTTCTTCGATCCCGCCAAGATGCACGTGCTCGATCACAAGGGCGAAAGCCTCTCGGTGCGCGGGCCGCTGAATATCGCGCGGCCGGTGCAGGGCTGGCCGGTCATCGTGCAGGCGGGGTCGTCGGAAGCGGGACGGCAGATCGCGGCCGAGACCGCCGAAGCCGTGTTTGCCGCGCCGAAAACGCTCGCCGAGGGCCAGCGTTTCTACGCCGATGTAAAAGGCCGCATGGCCAAGCTCGGCCGCGATCCCGAACATCTGAAGATCTTGCCGGCGGCGTTCGTCGTGGTCGCGGATTCGCTCGATGAAGCCCAGGAAAAGCGCGCGCGCCTCGATACTTTCGTGCACTACGACAGCGGTATTGCATCGCTTTCCATTCTGCTCGGTCACGACGTTTCCAGCTTCGATCCCGACGGTCCGTTGCCCGGGATTCCGGAGACGAACGCGAGCAAAAGCAGCCGCGAGCGCGTGATCGAATGGGCGACCCGCGACAAGTTGACGATCCGCCGGCTTGCACAACGGGTGGGCGGTTATTCGGGACTGGAGATGATCGGCACGCCTTTCATGATCGCCGACCAGATGGAGCAATGGCTTGTCGAGGCAGGTTCGGATGGCTTCAATGTGATGTTTCCGTACCTCCCGGGCGGCCTGGACGATTTCGTCGATAAAGTCGTGCCCGAGTTGCAGGCACGCGGCATTTTCCGGCGCGAGTACGAAGGCCGTACGTTGCGGGAAAATCTCGGTTTGCCGCGGCCGGAGAACCGCTTCTTCCAAAACGAACGATGACGCGGCGCGAAACTCCAGACAAGACAGCGTATAAAATCGACTCCTTAGGGCGCGTTTTCAGCGCCCGCCAAAGGACAAGCGCAACTCATGGGACATTCACAGGCAGAGAAGGCGGCAACGCATCAGCGGATTGTCGAAGTGGCGGCGCGGCGTTTTCGCGAGCTTGGACTCGACGGTATCGGCGTCGCCGATGTAATGAAGGAAGCCGGCATGACGGTCGGCGGTTTCTACAAGCACTTTGCATCGCGCGATGAATTGGTGACCGAAGCGCTCGACGTCGCGTTCGAAAGCCTCGACGCGTGGGAAGCGCGCGTCGAGACGCTCGAGGCTGGCGTGCGCGACTACCTGAGCGAAGCGCATCGGGATTCACCGGGCAGAGGTTGCGCGCTCGGTGCGCTTCTGGGCGACGTTGCGCGCAGCAGCGAAGCCACGCGCGACGTCTACACCGAGCGGGTCAGGCACAACATTGGTTTTTCGGAGAGTCTGCTCGATATCGCCGATCCCGCCGAGCGCCGCGCCCGCGCCATTTTGCAGTTCACCGCGTGTCTTGGCGCAATCGGATTAGCGCGGGCGGTATCGGACCCGGTTTTATCGAAGGAAATACTCGATAGCGTCGCCGGACAATTGCTCCCGCTGCTTCCCGGTCCCCCGGCTTGATTCCTGCTAAGGGAATTACGACGGTCGGTAGAAACTATTGTTGAAGCGGGCCGGGCAATCCATTACATTCGACGCGTTGTCCAGATGTCGATCTTCCGGCACAAATCCGGATGATCCGCAAACCATTACAAAATGACGTTCCTTGGAGATTTACATGAAAGCGATCGCACTGGTTTCCCTTTCCGCACTGTTGCTCGCGGCATCCGGTTTGGCCATGGCCCAGAGCGGCGGCGGCAATGGTAACGGTGGCGGCGGTGGCGGTAACGCGCACGGTGCGGCCACGGCTGCACCCACGACGGGTGGCGACAACTCGTCGACGCCGGGCAGCACGCGCGGCAAGCCGCATCTGTTCAAGCACAAGCAAAAGAAGGCAGCTCCGGCGCCTGCTCAGTAATTCAGGCTGGCAGCGCGGCGAGTTTGCCGCGCGTCATCCTTTAAGCAACAAAAAAGCTGTCACGACTGGCATCGCCGGTCATGACAGCTTTATTTTTTGGATACTCGTTTCTCGGACAACTACGCCGAAAGGCGACGAAACAAGAGACTTTGTCCGTTTTTAGAGGGCTATTGTCGAGCGCGTATAGGCGTCGCGAATTCCAGCGCGGTAGTATGGGACCACGATTTCAGCGTAATTTGAACTCTGTGGAGCGCGAGCGCTCGAAAGTGGGCAACCGGTGCGACGATCGATGATCTGGCATCATTGACCCAATGTTCCGGCGAACATCCGCCGGAAACAGCCCGAAATACTAACGTCAGGTCGAATAAGAATGGCTACAGAATCCCAGCAGCAAAGTCAGAGCGACGTTTTGAACGCTGCCCGAAAAGAGCGCAAACGCGTCGCAATCTTCCTCGTGAACGGGGTGCGGCTGGTTGGTCACATCGAATCTTTCGACCAATATCTGGTCATGCTGAGCTCGGCTGCCGGCATCCAGGCGGTCTACAAGCATTCCATCTCGACTATCCAGGAAGATACCGGCAAGGCGTTCACGGCAGGTGGCCCGCGCGCCAGTTCGGGCGCCCCGCGCGATGGAGATTCAAAGCGTCCGGTCGCGATCTCGCATAAACGCCGGTTGCCGACGAACGTCGGCGGCGAGTAAGTTGATAAGCGTGCATTTGCATCGAGCAAATACACGCTGGCTAAGAAAGTAAAAAAGGCGAAACCTGTGAGGGTTTCGCCTTTTTTATTTCCTGTTCGATTCACGGTTTCGTCACAATCCGAAAGCACGCGTTGAAAAGCTTATCGTCCCGATGATATTTTTTTGCGCATCACCAGGACCGGATGATGATCGACTCGCACGATCTCGTTCGTATGTTTTGTACCAACTGTTGCCGGCGGCGTGAGATCGAGTACATCTGCAACGGACTCCAGTCTCGTATCGGCGAGGACGTTGCTTTGGCCGTTCGTCATGTGCTCGACCATTGCATCCGACGCCGTTGCGTGACGCACATCAACAGTGCGACAACGGACGTCGAATCCAACCGAGCGGATGATCGTCTCTCGTGTCTTCCAGAATGCCTCGGCGGCGCGCGTCATGGGCCGCATGGCGACATACTCGATGATCACCGGATAACCTCGCACGCCTGGGTAAGCCGCCAGCAATTGGCCTGAGCGAACGTACTGCGTGTAACGATCTATCTTTTTGGTCAGCAGCGAAAAATGCGTGGCTTCGTCATCCCAGTCGAGGTCGTCGAAAATGCCGACGAACACGCGCTTGAACAGGATATTGACGCCGACGTAATCGATAGTGTCCACGTCGACAAGAGACATGGTATTTCCCCAGCGCCCGATGCCGGGCAAAGATTGCAGGCGCGTATTGTAATGGACTGCGTCATCCTAAATAAGTACGCGGGGCGTGATTGCAACAGTGTACGACGCTTGCAAGTAATGTCATTCATCGCGCTATGAAATTGACTGTTTTAAAGCTCAACTCATTCGATAATCGTGAATAGGAGGATACCTAAAAATACCTCAATTCAATTGACATCGTTCATCTCGAAAAACAAACTGGGTTCACGTTTTTGAACAGTTTGTGCGATTGAATACCGGACGGCGCACGAGCAATCCTCCATGTCCGGCAGGAGCAGCAAAATGAAATTGAAGTCTAAAAAATCCATCAAGGCCGCGATGATTGCGGCAGCGTCCTCAATCCTGATGACCAGCGCATTCGCAACTTCTATCGACGGCACTACGATGGTTCGTGTCGGCGGCAACGTGCAATCGGTCGACCTGAATACGCATCGCGTGACGGTAACGAACGAACAGGGCGCCACGGAATCATTCCAGGTCGGCGCGAACGTTTCCGATCTCGGTAAGCTCAAGGCCGGCACCAAAGTGGTCGGAACGACAGCGCGCCCCATCCGTCTCACCGTGCTCGAGGCAAGCAAACTCGCTGCGCTGCCTTCCGAAAACGGCAACGAAACCATTGCGCAGGTAACGAGCGTGGATAGCCAGCGCGGTTCAATGACAATCAGGGACAAGCAGGGCGCCGAATTGACGGTGCAGGCGAATTCACCTGCAGCAGTCAGCGCGGTCGTGCCGGGTACGCGCGTGCTCGTGAACGCGGTGAATCCCGCTTCCCTGACGAACGGCGCAGTCCTCCGCTGATCAGTCGGATTCGTCCGATAGCTCGTCGCCCATCAAATCTTCATGATGTTTCTATCGTGAGTGATCTGGATCCCCGCTGGATGACAAACGATAAATCGTCCGGATTTTCCGGCCGTTTTAGCTTCCCTGGAAGCGCGGCGGCGTAGCAGTCGAAGTACCTCTGAGATCAAAGCGGTGTCGCAAGAAAGATCCACCCGGCGCAAACCGGGTGGATTTTTTTTGCTTAGGAAAATCGATTGCGCGACGTCATTTTAAAATTGATAAGGATCACCAATTAAAGATGATTGCCGGCATTGCCTGGCGTGATAGACGAAACCTAGGAGCCGTATTTCCAACCCGCCGGTATATCGCGAATGCTGATTTTCATCTTACGTTTGCGCTACACCGAGTTACAAGAGTTGGTTAATATACGTTCGCGTATCAGTCGGCCCGCGCAAATGGCTTACGAGGCTTACGAAGCCGAAAGCATGGAACCGGCTGGCTCGCATTGAGTCATTTAGTTTCAGCAGGACAAAACGCGGTGGACGCCGCCGGCGCTGCCGCACTAAAAAAACCGCTTTCCGTGGAGAATCTCGACATGTATCGAATCCGCATGGCTGCATTGGCTGTCGTCGTATCAGTGGCAACTGCTGGCTTGACCGCTCCGGTCGCCATGGCGCAAACCGCCGATGCCGCCGCTTCTACTCCGAAGCAGGAGCAAAAGGCGCAGCGCAAGGCCGATCGCAAAGCAGCCCGCGCTAAAAAGAATGCGGAACTGAAGGACCTGGAGAAGAACGGTTATAACCCGAGCGGCGACCAGACCAACTATCCGCAGAACATCCAGAACGCACAGAAAAAGTCCGCGGCGGCAAAAGCCAAGGCGGCATCGGCTCCCTGAGCGGCGTCTGAACTCGGTTTGAATTAAATAACCCGCTCATGGCGGGTTATTTTTTTGGGTCGTCGTCCCGTTCCCGCTCACCGGCAGGCTTTTTAGTGAACCGGTAGAATCAGAAGCCATTTTGTAATGGCCTTGTTCCCAGGCGACTTGCATCTCACACGTCGCCGTAGTTGCAGCGCGCCCCGCGCCGGTTATAGCCGGCCTCACCTTCTACCAGGCGGTCTATGCGACGTTCTGCATTTTTCATCCGCGTAATCGGCATCGGTATTTTGTTTCACGTGTATATCGGCTTGCGCCTGATTCCTGTGGCGCCGGTCAGTCCCGCACTCAAGATACTCGCGGTGATCGCGCTGGTGGCGTCCATCGTGCTGATTCCCCTTGGGATGATCGCGCGCAATATCGGGCAACAACCGCTGTCGGATCGTCTCGCATGGGTCGGGCTCCTGGTGATGGGCTTTTTCTCTTCGTTGCTCGTCCTGACGTTCCTTCGGGACATTGTTTTGCTTGTATTGCATCTCGCAAGCAGCGGCGAAAACGCCGTCAATCCGTGGCCGGGATTCAGGGCGTGGAGCGCTCTCGGCGTGCCATTGCTCGCCGTGCTGGTGACGTTGTTCGGCATCTATAGCGCGCGCCGGCGGGCGGCTGTGAAAAACGTGGATGTACTCATCGATAACCTGCCTGCCGCGCTGCATGGATTCACGATCGTGCAAATCAGCGATATTCACGTTGGCCCGACCATCAAGCGCGGGTACGTGGAAAAGATCGTGGCCGCGGTCAATGCGCTCACGCCCGACCTGATTGCCGTGACTGGAGACGTGGTCGACGGCTCGGTGCCGCAACTCGCTGCGCACACCCGCCCGCTCTCCGATTTGAAGGCACGTCATGGCGCGTTTCTGGTGACCGGGAATCACGAGTATTACGCGGGCGCCGATAAATGGATTGCAGAGTTCCGTCGCCTTGGGCTGACGGTGCTTCTGAACGAGCACGTCGTGGTCGATCACGACGGCGAGCGCGCGGTCATCGCGGGCGTAACTGATTACGGCGCTGGCAGCTTCGATCCCGCGCATAAAAGCGACCCGGCCAAGGCGATCTTCGGCGCGCCTGCCGACATCACGTTCCGGCTGCTCCTCGCGCATCAGCCGCGCAGCGCGCCGGCGGCATCACAAGCGGGCTTTACGCTGCAATTGTCCGGCCACACGCACGGCGGCCAATTCCTGCCCTGGAACTTCTTTGTGCGACTTCAACAGCCGTTCGTAGCCGGCCTCGAAAAGCTCAACGACTTATGGGTCTACACAAGCCGGGGAACGGGATATTGGGGACCGCCGATCCGGATTGCCGCGCCATCCGAAATCACGCGCTTGCGACTTCAAGGTAACAACCGGGCTGCGTGAACGCTGAGCATTTCAACGCTCGTCTGGGAAAGGATTAACGACTTCAAGTTCATATCCTTTCCTATAATTCATTTACTTGAATCAATTCGATTATAAAAATATAAGACCGGTTCGCTCGATAATCGGTAACTATCCATTCTTGCAGCCGGGTTTCATGGACAACGCAACGATGCGCACGGTATAAATATCGTCAGCGCTTCAATGCGTTCGCGTATCTGAATCAAATAATGTAATTGATTCAGAGCGCGATTCCTGATTTTATCGCCCGGAGAATACATGAACGCAAAATGGATTTTGGCTGCATCGCTGGCGTGTTTGCTTGCGAGCGCGCACGTCAACGCGCAAAACGATGATCAGCTTACTAACGACGCCATCAAGACAGCCATGGCGTCGGAGCCGCGTCATCTCCAAGCTCAAATTGTCGGCATTGATTCCGGCGCGCGGACTATTTCGCTCAAAGGGCGCAAGGGCCACGTCATTCCAGTGGCAGTCGGACCGCAGGTTACAAATTTCGATACGCTTAAAATCGGCGATCGCGTTGATGTGTTAATCAAGGAAGCGCTATTGCTCAGAGCGGTAAAATCAACGGTTCAAGATGCAGGGTTAAGAAAACGTGTCGATACTTCTGCGTTTGCGTCCGCTTCCGGTACAGCAGGTTTCGGTGCGGCAAAGGAAGTCGAGATTATCGCAACGGTGCAGAGTATCGATCAGAAAAAGAAAACGATTACTCTCCGCGGACCATGGCATACCGATACATTTGGTTTGCCGCCTGAACTGGCCGCCAAAAAGCTTAAAGCCGGCGATACCGTTCACGTAGTCTTCATTTCCGCGACTGCGGTTGAAGTAACGCCGGTCGCCAAATAAAGCCGAAGAAAAACCAGAAGCACTAAATCCTGATCAGGACCGCGCCGGCCGTGACGAGCGCGCACGCCACTACGCGTCGCGCGGTCAGCTTTTCATTCAGGAATATCCAGCTGATCAACACTGCAAAGATGGAGCTGAGCTCGCGCAACGCCGAGACCATTGCAATCGGCAGATAACGAAACGCGAAAACCACGATGCCATAAGCAATCATCGCAATCGCGCCGCCCGCCATGCCTTGGATCGAACGGCGTGTATCGCTTAAAAACAGCTGACGCGGGCCGCCGTATTTATACAGTGCGAACACCGCGAACGGCACGTTGAACAGCAAGTACACCCACGCAATGTACGCAAGGCTGGTTCCGGCAACACGCACGCCAATGCCATCCACGATGGTATAGGCCGAGATGAACGCGCCCGTCACGAGCGCCGCCGGTACGCTCGCGGTTGCGAAACGGCGCTTGCGAAATGCGAGCGAAATAATGCCGACCGAGACCAGCATCACACCGGCCAACGCGAGCGGTCGAAGGTGTTCACCCGCGAAAACGAATGCGCCCACGAACACGAGCAGTGGCGAAAGCCCGCGGGCGATCGGATAGATCTGTCCGAAGTCGCCGGCTTTATAGGCCTTCGCGAGCGCGACGCAATAACCGAATTGCAATATCGCCGACGCGGCAATGTATGGCCAGCTTTCGCGTGCTGGCGCGGGAACGTACAGCAGGGCAACCGCGGAACACGCGATATACGGAAACGACATCATCCCGAACTGCCAGACGCGGTCTTCGCTGGTGTGGAGGAACGCGTTCCAGGTTGCATGCAGCAGCGCGGAAAACAGTACGAGCAGAACGATAAAAGGCTGCATGGATTTGCAAATGCGAAAAACTGATCGTGGCGATGTAAGGCGTTGATTGGCAAAAAGTGGCAATCGTAAGCGGCTCATTATGACAGAGAACGTCGTGCTGCGACATGCCAAACGCTCAGGCTGAAACCGGCGTCAGCACGCCTTGGCATGCGCCAAAACCCGCCCCGGGAAACTCCGAATATTGAATAAATCTTACATTTCCTACACTCGGAAAGCTTCCATACAAAAGCACAACGAAAGACCGAGACCCCTGTGGAGACCACCATGCTCGCCCGATTGACCTGCATTGCTTATGCAACGTTCGCGTTTGCATCGACTTCTTATGCCGCTGATCCGATCAAGATCGGCGTCGACGGACCGTTCACCGGCGGTTCGTCATCCATGGGCGTGAGCATGCGCGACGGCGTGCGCCTCGCTACCGCCGAGATCAACAAGTCGGGCGGCGTGCTCGGGCGCCAACTGGTGCTCGTCGAACGTGACGATGAAGCCAAGAACGAGCGCGGCGTCCAGATCGCGCAAGAGCTGATCAACAAGGAAAAGGTCGTGGCGGTGGTGGGGTACATCAACACGGGCGTGGCGCTCGCGTCGCAACGCTTCTTCCAGGAAGGCAAGATCCCGGTCTTCAACAACGTGGCGACGGGTTCCGTCATTACGAAGCAGTTCGCCGATCAGCCGGAGAACTACGTCTTCCGCAACGCTGCGTCTGACAGGATCCAGGCGCCGATGATCGTCGAGGAAGCCGTTACGAAACGCGGCTTCAAGAAAGTCGCGATTCTTGCCGACTCGACCAACTATGGTCAGCTTGGCCGCGAGGATCTGGAGAAGGCGCTGGCGGCGAAAGGCGTCAAGCCGGTCGCGACCGAGAAGTTCAACATCAAGGACGTCGACATGACGGCCCAGTTGCTGAAGGCGAAGGAAGCCGGCGCGGAGGCGGTGCTGACGTATGGCATCGGGCCTGAGCTTGCGCAGATTGCAAACGGCATGGCCAAGCTCGGCTGGAAGGTGCCGCTGATCGGAAGCTGGACGCTTTCAATGGCCAACTACATCGACAACGCGGGCGCGAACGGCGAAGGCGCGCGCATGCCGCAGACGTTCATCCAGGAAGCGAACACGGCCAAGAGGAAGGCGTTTATCGATGCATATCTGGCCGAGTTCAAGCCGAAGAACAACCGCATCGATTCGCCGGTCTCCGCGGCACAGGGTTACGACTCCGTCTACTTGCTCGCGGCCGCGATTACGCAGGCTGGATCGACCGATGGTCCGAAGGTCAAGGCCGCGCTCGAAGGGCTGAACAAGAAGGTCGAGGGCGTGGTGATGGTCTACGACAAACCCTTCACGAAGGACGATCACGAGGCGATCAGCGCCAACGTGCCGGTGGTCGGCGAGGTGAAGGGCGGACGTGTGGTGTTCGCCTACGACGCCGACAAGAAAGGCGGCGGCGAGCTGCGCACCAAGCAGACGACGACCGCCGCGAACTGAGGTCACGGCGCAATCACGAGCCGCGCCCGCCTGACGGCGGGCGCGGCTTTGCTTATGCGCCGCGTTTGAGCAACAGCGACTTTCGTCAGCCACCTTCAATCTCAAGGCGCGCCACATGGCCATCCTTCTGCAGCTCATTTATAGCGGCATCGCGCTCGGCATGATCTACGCGGTGATCGCGTTCGGTTATCAGCTGACTTTCGCGACCTCGGGCACGCTCAATTTCGGGCAAGGCGATGCGCTGATGCTCGGCGCGCTCGTGGGCCTGACGCTGGTTTCCATCGGCGTGAATTACTGGCTGATGATTCCGATCGTGTGTATTTTCGGCCTGGCGCAAGGCGCGCTGGTTGAACGCATCGGCGTGCGCCCGGCAATCAAGATCAAGTCGGAATTCGGCTGGATCATGTCGACCATCGCGCTTGGAATCATCTTCAAGAACGTCGCGGAAAACGTCTGGGGACGAGACGACCTGCGCTTCCCGTCGCCGTTGCCCGAAGCGCCGATGAAAGTCCTCGGCGCCAACATCCTGCCGATGGAACTCCTGGTTGTCGGCGGTGCGCTTCTGATGATGCTGGCGGTGGAGTTCTTCAACCGCAAGACGATCTTCGGCAAAGCCGTGGTCGCGACCGCGAATGACCGCGATGCCGCCGCGCTGATGGGCATCAACACGGGGCTCGTGATCACGTTTTCATACGCGTTGTCGTCGCTGACGGCCGCATTTGCGGGCGTGCTGATCGCGCCGCTCACACTGACGGGCGCGACCATGGGCGCCGTGCTCGGACTGAAGGCTTTCGCGGTGGCGATCATTGGCGGGTTGTCGAGCGGCATGGGAATCATCGTGGGCGGGATGATTCTCGGGATAGCCGAAACCACCACCGGCTTTTATCTTTCCACCGGCTACAAGGACGTGCCGGGCCTCGTGCTGTTGCTGATCGTGCTGGCGCTGAAACCGGCCGGCCTGTTCGGCAAAACCGCGATCAAGAAGGTATGAGGACCGCGATGAATTCCGCCAAGCCAGTCAAACTCGCGGCCGCCGTGCTCGGTCTCGCCGCGCTCGCGATCTTTCCCATAGCGTCCGGGAATCCTTACTATATTCACCTCGTTGAAACCATCATGATCTACGCGATCCTGTTGTTCGGGCTCGATATCGTGGTGGGCTACACGGGCCAGGTATCGCTCGGTCACGCGGGTTTGTTCGGCGTGGGCGCGTACACGGCGGGCGTGTTGTTCATCAAGCTCGGAATGCCGTTTTACGTGACCGCGCCGCTTGCGATTCTGGTGACTGCGGGGTTCGGTGCGATCCTCGCGTTGCCCGCGTTGCGCGTCTCCGGGCCTTACCTTGCAATGGTCACGCTCGCGTTCGGCACGATCATCCAGATCCTGATCAACGAGATGGATTTTCTCACCAACGGTCCGATGGGACTGAAAATTCCAAAGCCCATCTTCGCCGGTCAAAGCATGAGCGAAGACGGTTTCTACTGGCTCGTCGCGGTGCTGCTGGTGATATCGATGATCGTGGTGCATCGCATACTCAAGTCGCATCTCGGCCGCGCGTTCGAAGCACTTCGGGATTCACCGATCGCATCGGATTGCATGGGTGTTTCAGTGTATCGATACAAGGTTTATGCGTTCGTCATCAGCGCCGGTTTCGCGGGCCTCGCGGGGTGTCTTTATTCGTATTCCGAACAATATATTTCGCCCAATACGTATAACTTCGAACTCACCATCCTGTTCCTGCTTGCCATCATCATGGGCGGCCGGAAAACACGCACGGGCGCAATACTGGGTTCCACGATCATCGTGTTGCTGCCCAAGCTGCTCGATGACATCGCGATGTTCCGCAGCGTCGCGACCGTGCTCGCCGTGGTCGTCGCCATCGGCGCGGTCGTTGCGTTGTCGCGCAAGGTGACCACGTTGCAAAAGGTGTTTATCCCGGTTGCAGGCACGGCGGGTCTCGCCATCTTCTCGTTCTGGATCGATGCACTCACTGACTGGCGGCTGACCATCTTCGGCCTGATGATCCTGCTGGTGGTGTATTACCTGCAGGACGGCGTGGTCGGTTTCGTGCGAAAGATCGTGCTGCACGGCAGACGCCGTCCCGTCACGATCAAGACCGATGAACTCTCGGGCGAAGGTCACGACGCGGTGATTGCCATTCGTTCGCAAGGCACGGAAAACATCATCGATCTGCGCGGGATCCTGATGCAGTTCAGCGGCCTTAAAGCGCTGAACAACGTGAACCTGAGCGTGCGGCGCGGCTCCATTCACGGCTTGATCGGACCGAACGGTTCGGGCAAGAGCACGATGATGAACGTGCTGACCGGCATCTATGTTCCGACGGCCGGGTCTATCGACTATGACGGCGAATCGATTGCCGGAAAGACGTCGTCGAAGATCGCGTTGTCGGGCATCGCGCGCACGTTCCAGAACGTGCAACTGTTCGGCGAAATGACCGCGCTGGAAAACGTGCTGGTCGGATTGCACCATACGTTCAAGGCGAATCTCGCCGATGTCGGCCTGATGACGCCGCGGTATCGGCGCGAGGAACATGCGGCGCGCGAGCGTGCGTTCAGCATGTTGCGCTTCGTCGGTCTTGAAGCGGTGGCTTCCGAGGAAGCGCGCAATCTTCCTTATGGCAAGCAGCGGCTGCTCGAGATTGCCCGCGCTCTGGCGCTCGATCCCCAGCTTCTTCTGCTCGATGAACCCGCCGCTGGCCTGACCGCGCCCGACATCAAGGAACTCGTCGCGATCATCCGCAAGGTGCGCGCGCACGGCATCACGCTGATCCTGATCGAGCATCACATGGATGTGGTCATGAGTGTGTGCGACACGGTTTCAGTGCTGGATTTCGGTCAGAAGATCGCCGAGGGCCGGCCCGCGGATATCCAGGCCGACGAGCGCGTGATCGAGGCGTATCTCGGCGGTCAAGCCGCCACGCATGCATAGGGAAGACATAATGTTATCGATAAAAAACCTGCATGCGGGCTACGGCAAGGTCAAGGTGCTGCACGGCATTTCCATGGATGTGCCGAAGGCGTCGGTGGTCACGCTGATCGGTTCGAATGGCGCCGGAAAAACCACGACCATGCGCGCGATTTCCGGAATGATCCGCCCCACGTCAGGCGAGATCACGATGGGCGAGGGCGCGCAATCGAAGCGTATCGACGCAATGGATTCGCACAAGATCGCGCGTCTTGGTCTCGCGCATTCGCCGGAAGGACGCCGGGTGTTCGCGACCATGTCGGTGACCGACAACCTGATCCTCGGCGCGTTTCCACGGCTGACGTGGGCGCGTCCTCGTGGCGATGTCAACGCGGATCTGGAGCGCGCCATCGAGCTGTTTCCGCGCTTGAAGGAGCGGCGCCATCAGCTTGCGGGAACGCTTTCGGGCGGCGAACAGCAAATGCTCGCCATGGCGCGCGCGGTCATGCTGAACCCGGATCTCGTCTTGCTCGATGAACCGTCGATGGGCCTTGCGCCAATTCTCGTGGAAGAAGTTTTCCGCATCATTGCAAGGCTGAAGGATGAAGGCGTGACCATGTTGCTGGTCGAGCAGTTTGCCGCTGCGGCGCTGAACGTGGCCGATTACGGTTATGTGCTCGAAAACGGGCGCGTTGCGGCGCACGGACCGGCCGGGCAACTCAAGAACGATCCTTCCGTTAAAGCAGCGTATCTAGGCGCGAGCTGAGGTTCGCGTCAACTCACACCAGGACGGCGATCCCGCGCGCTTCGCCGTCCGTTCGTTCCGCTTCTCGCGTCCCCGCCTTTGGAAGCCTTCGGTTGCCGGAATTTTTATCGAAACCGAGCGCTTGCCTTCAATAATCCTCTCTATCCTTTCTATAGTTGTAATTCGGTTATGCGTTAGTCGGGCAGATGGTAATAATTTGTATGGTTAACCCCGATTTAAACGTAAACGAACAAAAAGGAACATGCGTGTTGTTGCTTTAGTTTCCTTTTTGAAAAAACCGGCGACGCAAAACATTCAGCGTTCCTGACAAGCATCCGACAAGAAAAAGCATTGAGAAGAGGAGAGCAACTTGGTTTTGGAACTGGAGAAGGTCGCCGTGGTATCGGGTGGCCAGACGCATTTGTACAGCGTGGATCTGCGCCTCGTGCCCGGCGCCATCAACGTGTTGCTCGGTCCCACGCAGGCGGGCAAGACCACGCTCATGCGCGTGATGGCGGGGCTGGATCGGCCGGCGAGCGGGCGCGTGCTCGTCGACGGGCAAGACGTGACCGGTATCGGCGTGCGTCAGCGCAATCTCGCGATGGTCTATCAGCAGTTCATCAACTATCCGGCGATGACCGTGTACGACAACATTGCGTCGCCGCTCAAGCTGCAGAAAATCGATACCGCGCAAATCACGCAGCGGGTGAACGAAGTCGCGGCGAAGCTGCATATCGAGCATTTGTTGCAGCGCCGGCCCGGTGAATTGTCCGGTGGCCAGCAGCAGCGATGTGCGCTGGCGCGTGCGTTGGTGAAGCGTTCATCGCTCGTGTTGCTCGACGAACCGCTCGTGAATCTCGACTACAAGCTGCGCGAGGAATTGCGCGCCGAGCTCACTACGCTTTTCGCCGATGGCAAGACCACCGTGGTGTATGCAACCACCGATCCGCTGGAAGCGCTTTTGCTGGGCGGCTACACCACCGTGATCGATAAAGGCCGCGTGCTGCAGACCGGCCGCACGCTCGACGTGTACAACGCGCCCGCCACCGTCGATGTCGCCGCCGTCTTCAACGACCCGCCCATGAACATGCTTGCGAGCGATGTGAGCGCGGACGGGGTCGCGCATTTGCCGATTGGTATCGACGTAGCGTTGCGGCGCGCGGACAACCAGACGGGCCAGTGCCGCATCGGCATTCGTCCGGGACATTTGCGGCTCGCGCCGCGCACGCCTGAGTCGATCGCCGTGCCATGCCGCCTCGAACTTGCTGAACTCAGCGGCTCCGAGACCTACCTCCACGTGCGCACGCAGCAAGGCGGGGTCGATCTCGTCGCGCAATTGCAGGGCGTGCATCAGATCCGCCTGGGTACGTCGCTCGATGTGTTCGTGGACCCGGACGAGCTGTTCGTATTCGGCGCCGACGCCAGACGCGTATCGGGCCCGGAGGCGAGTCATGGCGCGTATTGAGTTCCAGAATCTCGCGCATGCGTACCGGCCGGATCCGGCGAGCCTGGATGACTACGCGCTGCAACCCATGTCGATGGTCTGGGAAGACGGCGGCGCGTACGCGCTGCTTGGGCCGTCGGGTTGCGGCAAGTCCACGCTGCTCAATATTGTTTCTGGTCTGGTTACGCCATCGGAGGGCAAGGTCCTTTTCGATGGCCGCGATGTCACCGCGCTCGGCGCACGCGAGCGCAACATTGCGCAGGTGTTCCAGTTCCCGGTCATCTACGACACCATGACCGTGTTCGATAACCTCGCGTTCCCGCTGCGCAATCGCAAGATCGCGGCGCCCGAAGTGAAGGCGCGCGTGCATGAGGTCGCGGAAATACTCGACATGACGCGCGAACTCGGGCGCAAGGCAAGCAATCTTTCGGCGGATGCGAAGCAAAAGATATCGCTGGGACGCGGCCTAGTGCGCAAGGACGTTGCCGCAATTCTCTTCGATGAACCGCTCACTGTCATCGACCCGCACATGAAGTGGATGCTGCGGCGGCAGTTGAAGAAGATCCATCAGCAATTGAAGCTCACGCTGATTTACGTCACGCACGACCAGGTTGAAGCGCTCACGTTCGCGGACGAAGTGGTCGTGATGACCAACGGCCGCGTGGTGCAAAAGGGCGGGCCGGAGGCGCTGTTCCTGCATCCGGATCATGCGTTCGTGGGGTATTTCATCGGCAGCCCGGGCATGAACCTGTGCCCGATCGCGCTCGATCCCGAAGGCGTGAAGATCGGCAAGCAGCATCTTCAAGTCGATGCCAATACGCTTGCCACGTTGAAGGCGGCCAACGGCACGCTCACGCTCGGCATCCGTCCGGAATTCGTGCGTCTTTCCGATAGTCAGGAACCTGGCGCCGTCAGGGCGCAGTTGCTGCGCGCCCAGAGCCTCGGCAATTACCAGCTCGTCACGGCAGACTGCGACGGCCAGGTCATCAAGGCAAAGGCCGACCCGCATGCATCGCTTGAAGAAGGGCCTGTCTGGCTGAAACTCGCCGCGCCGGAAACGGTGTTCTTCAATAACGACGAGAGGATCGGACGATGAACAAGCCCGTCAACCAGAAGGCCTGGCTGCTGGTCGTGCCTGTGTTTATCTGCGTCGCGTTCTCGGCGATATTGCCGCTGATGACCGTGGTCAACTATTCGGTACAGGACATTATCAGTCCGACGCAGCATGTGTTCGTGGGCACGGAATGGTTCCGCAGCATCATGAACGACGAAGACCTGCGCGGCGCGCTCGGCCGGCAGATGATCTTTTCGGTGTGCGTGCTGCTGTTCGAAATTCCGCTCGGCGTGGGCCTGGCGCTTGCCATGCCTGCATCGGGCTGGCGTGCATCGGCGGCGCTGGTCGTGCTCGCCATGCCGCTGCTTATTCCATGGAACGTCGTTGGGACGATCTGGCAGATTTTCGCGCGGCCGGATATTGGTCTGCTCGGCTACTGGCTCAATTATTTCGGCATCGACTACAACTACACGGCGAGTCCATCGGCGGCGTGGGTGACAGTGCTCGTAATGGACATCTGGCACTGGACGCCCCTCGTTGCGCTGCTTTGCTACGCGGGTTTGCGCGCGATTCCGGACGCGTTTTATCAGGCGGCGGAAATAGATGGTGCAAGCCGCTTCGCGGTATTTCGCTACATCGAATTACCGAAGATGCGCGGCGTGCTGATGATCGCGGTGCTGCTGCGGTTCATGGACAGCTTCATGATCTACACGGAACCGTTCGTGCTGACCGGGGGCGGTCCCGGTGATTCGACGACCTTCCTGAGTCAGTACCTCACGCAGAAGGCGGTCGGGCAATTCGACCTCGGACCCGCGGCGGCATTCTCGCTAATCTACTTCCTGATCATCCTGCTTCTGTGTTTCATCCTCTACAACTGGATGGAGCGGGTAGGCAAGGGCGGTCCCGCCACCACGGGAGACGACAATGCGTAAAGACCGCCGCTGGATGCGCAACGTCACGCTCATAGTCTATATCCTGTTTGCGCTGATTCCGCTCTACTGGATGTTGTCGATCTCGCTACGCACGAACGAAGAAACGCTCGCTTCCTTCTCCACGTTCCCGCAGCACCTGACGCTCGAAAACTACAAGGTGATCTTCACGGATCCATCGTGGTACTGGGGTTACATCAACTCGATTGTCTATGTGCTGATGAACACGGTGATGTCCGTGCTTGTCGCGTTGCCGGCCGCGTACGCATTCTCGCGATACCGCTTCCTCGGCGACAAGCACATGTTCTTCTGGCTGCTCACCAATCGCATGACGCCGCCAGCCGTGTTCCTGCTGCCGTTCTTCCAGCTGTATTCGAGCGTGGGATTGATGGACACGTACATAGCTGTCGCGCTTGCGCACATGCTTTTCAACGTGCCGCTCGCGGTCTGGATACTTGAAGGGTTCATGTCGGGCGTATCGCGTGAAATAGATGAAACCGCATATATCGACGGTTATACGTTTCCATCGTTCTTCGTGAAGATTTTCTTGCCGCTGATCAAGTCGGGTGTGGGCGTCACGGCGTTTTTCTGCTTCATGTTCAGCTGGGTCGAGTTGTTGCTCGCACGCACGCTGACCTCGGTGAACGCCAAGCCGATCGCAGCCGTGATGACACGTACCGTGTCCGCCGCTGGCATGGATTGGGGCGTGCTTTCGGCTGCCGGCGTGCTGACCATCGTGCCGGGCGCGCTCGTCATCTACTTCGTGCGCAACTACATCGCGAAGGGCTTTGCGATGGGGAGAGTCTGATGATCACGTGGATGTACTGGACGCCCGAAGTGGCAATCTTTTTCGGCTGCATCGTGCTGATGCTGGCGGGCATGACGGTGTGGGAAATCCGTTCGCCCACGTCCGAACACAAAGGTTTTCTGCCGATTGCGACCACCCGCGGGGACCGTTTGTTCATCGGCTTGCTGAGCGCGGCTTATATCAATCTGGCATGGATTGGAATCAGCGCCGAGAACGCGAATGCATGGCCGGGTTTTGCGGCATCCATGCTGGTGCTCGTGCTGATCATGTGGAAAGGATGACACGGAATTTATAGCAAGGAATCCATAAGAATATGGAAGCACCGGTTCCGCGGTCACCCCGAGCGAGGACCGGCAGATGATCCAGGGGGCGGAGACAGAGGAGAACATCATGCATCACAGGAGACGGATCGTCGCGCTCGCGCTTGGCGGCATCTTCGCCAGCCAGCTGGCATTGGCGGGGGCGCCCGAAGCGCAGAAATGGATCGACAGTGAGTTCCAGCCGAGCACGCTTTCAAAGCAGCAGCAGGCGGACGAGATGAAGTGGTTCATCGACACAGCCGCGAAGCTCAAGTCGCAAGGCGTGAAGGAGGTGCATGTGGTGTCGGAGACGCTCGACACGCACATGTACGAATCCAAGACGCTCGCGACAGCGTTCACCGAGATCACGGGTATATCGGTGAAACACGACATCATTCAGGAAGGCGATGTCGTTGAAAAGTTGCAGACGTCCATGCAATCCGGCCAGAGTATCTACGACGGCTGGATATCGGATTCCGATTTGATCGGCACGCATTATCGCTATGGTGTGATCGTGCCGCTGTCCGACTACATGGAAGGCGAGGGCAAGGCGTACACGAATCCCGGGCTGGATTTAAAGGACTTCATTGGTACGAGTTTCACGACTGCGCCTGACAAGAAGCTTTATCAATTGCCCGACCAGCAGTTCGCGAACCTTTACTGGTTCCGCGCCGACTGGTTTGCGCGCAAGGATCTGCAGGACAAGTTCAAGGCCAAGTACGGTTATGACCTCGGCGTGCCCGTGAACTGGACGGCGTACGAGGATATCGCCGAGTTCTTTACGAACGACGTGAAGACGATCGATGGCGCAAAAGTCTACGGTCACATGGATTACGGCAAGAAGGACCCGTCGCTCGGATGGCGTTTCACTGACGCGTGGTTATCGATGGCGGGCGAAGCCGACAAGGGCATTCCGAACGGCCTTCCCGTCGATGAATGGGGCATTCGCGTGACGCCCGACGGATGTCATGCAGTGGGCGCGTCGGTATCGCGCGGCGGCGGCACGAACAGTCCGGCCGCCGTGTATGCGACCACGAAGTACATCGAGTGGCTGAAGAAATATGCGCCGCCCGAAGCGTCCGGCATGACGTTCAACGAAGCGGGACCGGTGCCGGCGCAAGGCAAGATTGCGCAGCAGGTCTTCTGGTACAGCGCGTTCACGGCATCCATGCTCAAGCCTGGCAACGTGACGAATGCGGACGGCACGCCGAAGTGGCGCATGGCGCCGTCGCCGCACGGCCCGTACTGGAAGGACGGCATGCAGAACGGTTATCAGGACGTGGGATCGTGGACGTTCTTCAAGTCGACGCCGCCGAATCAACGCGCCGCCGCCTGGTTGTACGCGCAATTCGTGACATCGAAAACGGTGTCGCTCAAGAAGTCGATCACGGGACTCACGTTCATTCGCGACTCGGACATCCACAGCGACTACTTCACGAAAAACGCCGACAAGTACGGTGGTTTGATCGAGTTCTATCGCAGCCCGGCGCGCGTCGCGTGGACGCCGACAGGCAACAACGTGCCGGATTATCCGAAGATGGCGCAGTTGTGGTGGAAGAACGTGGCAACGGCCGTGGCCGGCGAAAAGACGCCGCAGGCAGCAATGGATAATCTCGCAAAAGAAATGGATCAGGTGCTCGGGCGGCTGCAGCGTGCCGGCATGAAGGTCTGCGCGCCGCAGCTGAATCCCGAAAGCGATCCGGCGAAATGGCTGTCTGATCAGCACGCGCCGTGGAAAAAGCTGGCAAACGAGCGGCCGAAGGGCGAGACCGTGAAGTACGACCAGCTGCTTTCGGCGTGGAAGGAGGGCAAGGTTCGCTAAGCCTTGGTTTGCGCGGTAAAACACCGAGGGGCGATACCGCGTATCGCCCCTTTTTCACGCAATGGCTCCGGGCGTGCCACACAACCACGCCACGTCTACCCGTAAGAGCCGGGAGAGACGCCGGCATTGTCCGCTGCCCGGCAGCGTGATCCCGGCCCGCCAGAAGTTGACCTCGTGTTCCTTCACGCCCATATACGATGCAACCAGGCGGGTCGTGATCCGTGCCCGCTTGATCGTCATGTCCAGTTTCGTTGAAAACAGTTTCCGGAACCGGTCCGAATGCGTGTTTCTTTCCAGATGGACTTCCAGTTCGTTCGCGCGTCTCATGTTGCCTGACCTCGCTAAAAGGATCGACGTGGTTATCGTATTTCGACTTCCGGCACATTCGCGCGGCTCGTGTGGCTAGTTTGGCTGTCGTGGCTATTGCCGCGAATATAGTGCTCAAGTTGATGAATCGTGAACTGCTGTTCGGCGATCAAGTTCTTGACCAGATCGCCAATGGATACCATCCCGATCAGCAATCCACCATCGATCACTGGAAGGTGACGTATGCGGTTATCCGTCATGAGCGTCATGCAATGTTCGGTCGTCTGGTTCAGGCGCACGTATCGCACCGCTCGCGACATCACGTCGCCGACTGGCGTATCTCTCGACGACCGGTCGAGCAAGACAATTTTGCGCGCGTAGTCACGCTCGGTGAAGATCCCGGTGATCCGCTCGCCCGATGTCACAACCAAAGCGCCGATTTGTTTATGCGCCATCAGTTTGATCGCTTCGAACACGCTGGCCGTGGCCTCTATGGTGTGAAACGATTGATCCGGCTTGGAACTCAGTAACTGCGCAACGGTTGTCATTCGAAACCTCGAAGATGTGTGACCGTCCACTGAACGGCCATTGCTGATTGATCGAAAAATACGAAGCGTCGATGCTTAACCGAAGTCGAAAAGCTCGCCGAGCATCGACTTTTTTCTTTTATATGGATGACGACGCTCGCGATATTCGTCGTCGCGATAGTCATGTTCGTCGTGGCGCGTACGTTCGTCCCGCCTGCGCTCGACGCCCGCGTTGGTCAGCACCGCGGCCGGCTGCGAAACGGTGTTGTTTGCGCTTCCTTCCGTGGCCCGGTCAATCAGTTTGTCGAGTTCGCCACGGTCGAGCCACACGCCACGACACGTCGGGCAATAGTCGATTTCAATGCCTTGCCGGTCTGTCATCAACAGATCCGGGGTCTTGCATACGGGACATTTCATTCTCCTGGCTCCTTCGTCCTGATCGATAACGAAGCCTCAATGTATAGCAAGTAAGCTTAATGTAAAATTCGTATTTTCAAGGTTTATAGTTCGGAAAAAGCGATGTATCGAATGACGCTTACGAGGCCGGAATGAACTTCAAGCACTTATATTATTTTTGGGTGGCCGCGCGCGCGGGTGGCATCGCACGTGCGGGTGAGCAGTTGCATATCACGCCGCAAACGCTCAGCGGACAGATCAAATTGCTTGAAGACACGCTCAACAAAAAGCTCTTCAAGAAAAGCGGCCGCAATCTCGAACTCACTGACGCGGGGCGCCTTGCGCTCGATTACGCCGATGAAATCTTCTCGCTCGGCGCCGAACTCGAAAGCGCGGTCAGGCAGGAGAAGGAAGCGGCACGCACGCAACTGCGCGTGGGCGTGGCGGATTCGGTGCCGAAGACGGTCGCGTACCGCTTGCTCGAACCGGCGCTGAACCTTTCTGACTCGTTGAAACTGATCTGCCATGAGGGCAAGCTTCATGCGCTTTTGTCGCAACTCGCCGTTCATAAACTCGACCTGATCATTGCCGATGCGCCGATTCCTCCCGACGTGAACGTGAAGGCGTTCAACCATTTGCTCGGCCGATCCACATTGAGCTGCTTCGCGCCCAAGACGCTGGCCGTGCGTGGCGCGAGGTCGTACCCTGCGTCGCTCGGTGATATGCCGATGCTTCTGCCGGGTAACGACTCTGCCGTGCGAAGAAAGCTGGATCATTGGCTCAAGTCGCAGGGAATCGCGCCGCGCATAGTCGGGGAATTCGATGACAGCGCGCTGACACTCGCCTTTGGCCGTGAAGGTCGCGGCGTTTTGTTCGCTCCGACAATCCTCGCGGCGCAACTTAAACGTGAACACGGCTTGCGGGAGATTGGTCATATAGAGACGATCGTTGAGGAGTTCTTCGCGATCTCGATAGAGAAGCGCATCAGCCATCCCGCCATTTCATCGATCATGAATGCCGCAAGGAGCACCTTGTTCAATGCATGAAAATCGCCCTCCCTATCCCGGCAAAACTTTCGATCTCGTCTTACAAAATAATAACGAAAAATAGCTTACATTACGTTTTGCTTTCGTATATAACGAACTTACGTGTTGCGGACTGCCATGTCGCGTACCACGCCTCAGCCCGTCAGGCATGCCTGCGGGCTTTTTTTTGCCCATCGAATAGTCGTCGCAATAATCTGCATTTATCTTTCATATTTCTTTCAGTAGTAACCCGATCTGGTGAAAACCCTGAACTTTCTTTCACTTGACTTACTTGATATATCACATATTGTGTATCCCATCGCCACTCGTAATTTGAGATGACGATGAGGCAGACGTCAATTCGGCGTCGCGAATACAAGGCAGCAAATGCCAAGGAGACAGTGATGGAAACGAATCGCCCGGTAGGAGAGTCGCGCCTGGCATCGCCGTGGGTGCAGCTCGTGTTCGGCGTGATCTGCATGGCCATGATCGCGAACATGCAGTACGGCTGGACGCTGTTTGTCAATCCGATCGATGAAAAGCATCACTGGGGCCGTGCGGCCATCCAGGTAGCGTTCACGATTTTTGTTGTGACTGAAACGTGGCTGGTTCCAATCGAAGGTTATCTCGTCGATAAATACGGTCCACGTCCCGTGGTGGTAGTAGGCGGCTTGCTGTGCGCGGCTGCGTGGGTGCTCAACTCGATCTCGGCTTCCTTGCCGATGCTGTACTTCGCGGCCGCAGTCGGTGGCGTGGGTGCAGGCGCGGTGTATGGCACATGCGTGGGCAACGCGCTCAAGTGGTTTCCGGATCGACGAGGGTTGGCGGCCGGCATCACCGCAGCAGGTTTCGGCGCGGGTTCTGCGGCGACGGTTGTGCCTATCGCGCACATGATCAAGAGCAGCGGCTACGAAGCGACCTTCCTCTGGTTCGGCCTGGGCCAGGGGTTGATCGTTTTCTTCCTGGGCATGGCGTTGTTCGCGCCGCCCGCCAGCTTGCTCGCAAACGCAAAGAGCGCGTTAAAGAAAGCGGTCTACAACGCCACGCCCAAGCAGGTGATGAGCTCGCCGATCTTCTGGGTCATGTACCTCATGTTCGTGATGATGGCAGCCGGCGGATTGATGGCGACCGCGCAACTGGGTCCGATCGCGAAAGACTTCGGCTTGCACGACTCGCCGGTTTCCATCCTCGGATTGACGTTGCCCGCGCTCACGTTCGCGCTGACCATCGACCGGGTGCTCAATGGTCTGACGCGGCCGTTTTTCGGATGGATATCGGACAGGATCGGGCGCGAGAACACCATGTTCATGGCGTTTGCCATCGAAGCAATCGGTATTTTGTTGCTTTCGAAATACGGGCAAAGTCCGGTTGCGTTCGTGGTGCTGACCGGGATCGTGTTCTTCGCCTGGGGCGAAATCTATAGCCTCTTTCCGGCGACTTGCGGCGATACGTTCGGTCCCAAGTTCGCTGCGACCAATGCTGGTCTGCTTTATACGGCGAAGGGAACGGCCGCGTTGCTGGTGCCTTTTAGCAGCGTGATCACGGCGGCCACGGGAAGCTGGCACGCGGTGTTCATGCTGGCGTCGGGGATGGCTGCGGCGTCTGCGCTTCTTGCGCTATTCGTGCTCAAGCCAATGCGGCAAGCGCATAAGCAGAAGCACTCATCCGCGCCAGTGGATATGCCGTTTGCATCGGTGGTGAAGGATTGATGTAACGAAGCGAAGTTAGCGCGACATGACAGATGGCCGGCCGCATAGCCGGCCATCTGTCGTTTTGGAGAAAGCCTATTTTCGCCCGACGAGATAACACACGCCTTCGGGTCCGTATCGTTCGCTGTGTGCTTCATTCGCCATAAGATGAAACACGTCGCCGGTTTCATAGCGGGTTTCCTGGCCCGCGACCTCGAGCGTCAACTCGCCTTCCAGGATCAACGCCTTTGCTTCGAACGGGTGGACGTGATCGTCCATGGAAGCGCCGGCCTCGCGCTCGACCAGCACGGTCGTCTGGAAACCCTCGCGCGCAAGCATTTCGATGAAGTCGTCGCGTTCCATGTTCGTTCCCCTTTCGAACCATCGTCAATCGCTAATATAAGGTGAAATCACGCGTTCTGCGGCCGTTCGATAAAACGCGTAAAATATGAGACTGTCCTCACATTTTCGAGCGTTTTGTTTTGCGCACGTTTCCCGCACGTTTTCTTAATTGGAGCTGACATGTCTCGTCTCGAACTCAATCCTGAGCACACCGCGCTGGTTGCCATCGACTTGCAACATGGCATTCTGGCGCGGCCGCTTGGGCCGCATTCTGCCGCCGATGTCCTCACGAACAGCGTGCAACTCGCCAACGCGGTGCGAGCGAAAGGAGGTTTGGTCGTTTGGGTGCGGGTCGATCTCGCCGGGATTTTGCATCTTCCCGCCGATGCTTCCACCGCGCCGCCCAAGGGTTCTCCGCCGCCGCCGGCAAACGCATCCGAGTTGTCGCCGGAGCTTGGCGTGCAGGAGCGAGACGTGGTGGTGACGAAGCGGCAGTGGGGCGCATTTTATGGCACGGATCTGGAGCAGCACCTGCGCCGCAAGGGCATCAGGACTGTGATCATGAGCGGTATCGCGACGAACTTCGGTGTTGAGTCCACGGCGCGTGGCGCGTTCGATCGCGGTTATGAACTCGTGTTCGCGGAAGACGCAATGACGTCGCTGAACGCCGAGGCTCACGCGTTCGTGATTGCGAATATTTTCCCGCGAATGGGGCGGGTGAGGTCGACGGAGGAGGTGGTGAAGACGCTGCAGGGAGGGTAAGCAAGAGGAGACGGACCGATACGACAATTTGTTGTATCGGCCGTTCTGGATTCAAACCTCCAACCGCGACCCCTTCGCCGCTTCCAGCTCCTGCGTCGATCCCTTCGCCGGGCGTCCCGCCCAGTACCCGGCGAGCAACGAACCCGACAAGTTGTGCCACACCGAAAACAGCGCACCCGGCAGCGCTGCTATCGGCGTGAAATAAAGCTTGCCGAGCGTCGCCGCAAGGCCCGAGTTCTGCATTCCAACTTCAATTGCCAATGTCCGGCAGACGGCTTCGTCGAAGCCAAGCAAACGGCCGCCCCAATATCCGCCCAGCAAGCCGATGCCGTTATGCAGCACCACGCCGAACATCACCAGCAGGCCGACCGACGCAATGCTTTTTTGCGTCCCCGCGACCACGGCGGAAATGATGAGCAGGATGGCGAGCATCGAAATGATCGGCAAAGCTGGTTCGACCGCGCGCACGAGCTTGTTGAAAAACTGGTTGATGAATAAGCCGGCGACGATCGGCAGCGCCACGATCTGAACGATGCTCATCAGCATGCCGTGGACATCGACGGCAATCGATGCATCCACGTAAAGCCGCGTGAGCAAGGGCGTGGCGAATACGCCGACGAGCGTCGATAACGCGCTGATGGTGACGGACAACGCCACGTCGCCGCGCGCCAGATAGATCATTACGTTGGACGCCGTGCCGCTCGCGACGCTCCCGACCAGCACCATGCCGGCCGTCAGGTCGGGCGGCATGCGCAACGCCTTCGCGATCACCCATGCGGCGAGCGGCATCACGAGGTAATGCAGCCCGATACCCGCGATCACCGGCGCCGGCCGCGTGAACACGCGCCGGAAATCGGCGAAGGAGAGCGTGACGCCCATCGCGAACATGATGATGGTAAGCAGCGTGGTGACGTGAGGCGCAATGCCCGTGAACGAGGCTGGCGAAAAGTAGGCGACGACCGAAATAAGCACGGCCCAAAGGGGAAAGAGGCAGGTGACACGCGAAAGCATGCTGGGACGATCCTGGCTGATTTAAAGGAGGCGGCGAAAATGGAAAGTGCTGACCATGCCATCGATAAATGCGGCCAGAGGCGCACCGAACCGCGAATCCTTGTGAGATCTGCCGGACACGAATAAGAACGCCGACGCGAATTGTAACGTTTTGGCTTACAGACCTTGTCGATTTACTTCAGCCGCGCCACCGTTCCCGCATCCGGTTCGCCGCCGAAATAGGTGTTCAGCGCAAGTTCGAACGGGGTTTTGTCGGTGGCGGCGTGGGCGAACAGGGTCATCGACGAATGGAATTTCAGATCGTCCGGATAGCCGAAAATCTGCTCCACCGAACGCCCTTCGAGCGCGTTCACAATTTGCGTCAGCACGCGCAGGCGTTCCCCGAGCACGGGATGATCGAGATACGCACGCGCCTCGTCCACTGAATTTATGGCGTAGCGGCGCGCCATTTCGCTGTGTCCAAGTCCCTGAATTTGCGGAAATACGAACCACATCCAGTGCGTGCGTTTCTTGCCGGTTTCGAGCTCCGATGTCACCGTTTCGAACAGCGGATTCTGGGCATCGACAAAACGTTGCAGATCGAATTGCTTGGGTGAATCGGTCATGACCGCCTCCAGATCGTTGCCGGAAAATGTTGCAAGCCACGTTCCCGCCGGATTGGCGTGGATCGGCCGATCAGTAATCCCGCCCGCTTGCGAACGATATGCCGCTTTCTGCTATCTTGGCGGCCATGCAAAACATCATCGAAATTTCGAATCTGTCGAAGAGCTATGCGTCCGGCTTCACGGCGCTGAAAAATGTCTCGCTCGACATCCGCCGCGGCGAGATTTTCGCGCTTCTCGGACCGAACGGCGCGGGCAAAACCACGCTGATCAGCATTGTGTGCGGGATCGTGAATCCCACGGAAGGCACCGTGCGCGTCAACGGTCACGGGATTATCTCCGACTACCGCGCCGCCCGCGCCATGATCGGCCTCGTGCCGCAGGAACTGACCACCGACGCCTTCGAATCCGTATGGGCGACCGTTTCGTTCAGCCGCGGCCTGTTCGGCAAACCGCCGAATCCGGCGCATATCGAAAAAGTGCTGCGCTCGCTGTCGCTGTGGGACAAGAAGGACAACAAGCTCGTCACGCTTTCCGGCGGCATGAAACGGCGCGTGCTGATTGCGAAGGCCTTGTCGCACGAACCGGAAATCCTTTTCCTCGATGAACCCACCGCCGGCGTCGACGTCGAATTGCGCCGCGACATGTGGAACCTGGTGCGCGGCCTGAAGGCGAACGGCGTGACGATCATCCTGACGACGCATTACATCGATGAAGCCGAGGAAATGGCGGATCGCATTGGCGTGATCAATCGCGGTGAAATCATCCTGATCGAGGAAAAAGCCGAACTGATGCGCAAGCTTGGCCAGAAAAAACTCGCGCTGCAACTGGAAGATGCAATCACGCAGATTCCCGCGGGTTTGAGCGGGTATCGGCTGGCTTTGTCGGCGGATGGTTGCGAGCTGACCTATACCTACGACGCGCAGGACGAACCCGGCCGCATCATCACATTGCTGAAAGATCTCGCCGATAACGGCATCCAGTTCAAGGACCTGCAAACGACGCAGAGCTCGCTGGAAGACATTTTCGTGAGCCTGGTCGGAGAGAAGAAATGAATATTCATGCAGTCCGGGCTATCTACAAGTTCGAAATGGCGCGCACGTGGCGCACGATCATGGGCAGCATTATCTCGCCGGTGATTTCCACGTCGCTATATTTTGTTGTGTTCGGCGCGGCCATCGGGTCGCGCATTCCCGAAGTGAACGGCGTAAGTTATGGCGCGTTCATTGTGCCTGGCCTCGTGATGCTTTCGCTTCTGACCCAGAGCGTTTCGAACGCGTCGTTCGGCATCTATTTTCCCAAGTTCACCGGGACCATTTACGAGCTGTTGTCCGCGCCCGTGTCATATCTGGAGATCGTCATCAGTTACGTCGGCGCGGCCGCGACCAAATCGATCATTCTCGGCCTGATCATTCTTGCGACCGCGCGGTTGTTCGTGCCGCTGCACGTGGATCATCCGTTCATGATGATCGTGTTCCTGCTGCTGACGGCCGTCACGTTCAGCTTGCTCGGTTTTATTATCGGCATCTGGGCGGACGGGTTCGAGAAGTTGCAGGTCATTCCGCTTCTGATCATCACGCCGCTGACGTTCCTGGGAGGAAGTTTTTATTCCATCGATATCCTGCCGCCATTCTGGAAAGCCGTCGCGCTGTTCAATCCGGTGGTGTACCTGATCAGCGGTTTTCGCTGGAGCTTCTACGGTATCGCCGATGTCAGCGTGGAAGTCAGCCTCATCATGACGCTGGTGTTTCTTGCTGTGTTTATCGGCGTGGTCGCGTGGATTTTCAAGACCGGCTACAAGCTGAAATCGTAAAGGATGCGAACTATGCGCGACGTGCTGATCGAAAAATTCAAGCTTCAGCCGCATCCTGAAGGCGGGTTTTTTCGCGAAACCTTTCGTGGCGCCGACGCGGTTTCGCGAGAGGAATCGCCGGAGGAGCGACGCTCGGCATCCACCTCGATCTATTACATGCTTTGCGACGGCGCGCATTCGGCATGGCATCGGATTCGATCGGACGAAGTCTGGCACTTCTACGCCGGCGAGCCGATCAACATTCACGTTATCGACGCAACCGGCCATTTGCATGCGCATCGGCTCGGCAACGCGCTGGTTCATGCCGATGCCGTGTTCCAGGCGGTCGTTCCGGCAGGGCACTGGTTCGCGGCGGAATTACGCGATCCGGAGTCCTTTGCACTGGTCGGCTGCACGGTCGCGCCGGGCTTCGAATTTAGCGAGTTCGAACTCGCCGATATCGACGTATTGGTCAAAGCGAATCCGCAACACGCGGATTTGATCCGTCGTTTAGGTCCTGCGTCGAACTTCTGAAGGCTTTGCAGACGAAAAAAAGCGGCGCTCTCTTCACCGAGGCGCCGCTTTTTTTCGATGCTGCTGCTTTATAGATTCGCTCGAACTGCGTCGCGCACGGCATCCATCATGCCGCCATGATTGAGCGGAATGTCGAGTGAATCGGCGTAGACGTCCTGAGCCGTCTTTGCACGTGCCTCGTTCGGCTCGCTGAACACTTGCGACTCGTACGCTGTGTCGGCTGACCGGATGGTGTCACGAGCTACGGCGCGCTGCGCTTGAAAACTCTTCACGATGAACTCCTTGCAGTGATGGAGCGGCGGGAGACTGCGATCCTACGCAATTGCGATGACAGATTTACGACCATGTCTTGCCGGCGCGCGCCGTCAGCCCTCTCAGGCCGCTTGCCGCTCGGCGTTGCGCATTGAGCAATCATGGTGCGGCTCTACAGTGTAATAGCTGTCACATGACTGCAATCGTACTTATGGCTTATGAAACGATGGAGTGAATATCAGCGCCTAGCGCGGAATTTGGCGTGGAATTTGCCATCGGAGAAGAACGGAGTTGAAGGCGCTGACGGCAATGCGGCAAAGGTTTTTCGTTGGCGCTTGCAACGCTGCGCATTCACACAAGACGTCGCGTAGGCGGATAAATGCTCGCCGACGAGAAGTTAAAGCAGCGTCTCATCATGAGCATGACGGGGCGCTGCTTTTCACATTGCGGAAATTCCATTCGCATCGTGCGGCGGCGTTTTCACCGCAACTTTTCGCGACTCGGCTGCTCGATTACGCGTGTTGATCCTGCAAGTCGGCGTCGCACGCTTCATTTTGTGGCATGGAAGCCGCGAGAATCATCGCCGATGCATTTTGCGGTTTCGGATCCCGCTGCGATGGCCGATACACCGCATCACCACGATGAATCGCTTCGCCGGTCAGGGCGCAGGCGCCATCGCTCGTCGCGGTGGTCACGCGCCAACCCTGATAACCGTAATGGCAAGTTGCTGCATCGGACCAATAAACAATGGCCGTAGCGCTGCTCGGCCGCTCGATTACTCGGACGACGGCTTCGGGAAAAGGCCTGCGTGATTGCGCCGGCGCCGCTACGACATGCGGATGATCGCGCTCCCACGCGCGCGTGAGCCGCTCTAAAAACGGGTGCACGGCCCTTTGTCGCGGGGCAGTTTCTGCCGCGTTCGAGTGGGTCGCTGTCAACGAGCGGACCGTCTGTTGCCACGGGTCCGCGCTTCTGGCTAACGCTGTCATGGTTCGTTCCTGGCATGGTTCACGCTCGAACTTACGCATTCAGCGTGTTCCGATAAATACCGTTCAGGTGAATACACTGTCTTGTTAGCGCGAATAATCGCAACAGAGCGTTATGCAATAAGGCTTTGCCCGATGTTGCATTGCGGCGCCGACAGTGATTGGAGACGATTGAAACTTTTAATTATTGCGATAGCGCGAAGATTTCTTGCTCGACATTCAGTGCGCGGTGTTTCTGCGAACGATTTGTGGGCGAACCGTAAGGTGTCAAACTTTGCGAGAAAGCCGTGGAATAGCTCTTGCGGACAGCATACTGGCTACCTACTAACAACACTGAACGAGGTATTCGTGAAGAGAAGCCATATCGCTGCAGCAGTTCTGTTTTCATCTCTGGGTCTGGCATCGGCGGCATTTGCACAGGGCAATCCCGGCGGTCACGACGATCACGGCGGTCCGCAGCAACGTCCTGGCGGTCAGCCGCAAGGCATGCAAGGTCACGGCAACGGTCATCAGGATCAGAATCAGGCGCAGAATCGCGGTCCGCAGGGAATGCCTGGCGGCCAGCACCATGACGACAACCGTCCGCCTCCGCGTGCGGATAACGGCCCGGGACGCGGCGGCCCCGGCATGCACGGCGACAGCCCGCGCGAATGGCGTCGTGGAGACAGGTTGCCCAGCGACTACCGCGATCGCCAGTACGTGGTGGACGATTACCGCGGATACGGATTGCAGCAGCCGCCGCGCGGATACCATTGGGTTGGCGTAGGAGGCGACTACGTGCTCGCAGCAGTCGCGACGGGCGTTATCGCTCAGATCGTGCTTAGCGGCGGACATTAAGTCCAAGCGGCGCGTGCTGCAAAGCGCGCGAAGCGTGGCAAAAGGGGCTGTTCCGATGACCCGGAACAGCCCCTTTTCTGTTGGTGTTCAAGGCGCGCTTACGTTCTGCCAATATCCGTAATTGCCTTCACCACGCGCGCCAGCGCTTTTAACGCGACTTCGGGCGAATCCTCGAACTGCGCACCGATAATCGCGCCATCCACCGCCATGGCCAACGCGCGTGCATCGGCTTTAGCGGTTCTCGATCCGGCAGGCAAGAGCGTCCTGATGACAGCCGCCATATCCAGCTTGTGACGGCGCGAGATATCGACGGCTTCGGGCAAGGTGCCGCCTACTTCCACCACTGCATTGATGAATGCGCAACCGCGATACACATCGCTCTTGAACCATTCCGCGAGCGCCGGCACGAGTGCGTCGGCGTGGCCGCCATGACGTTTGACGGCGGCCTCGAACCAATCCATCCAGTTCCGATGCCGGTACTCGAGAAACGCCACGATCAGATCGTTTTTCGCCGGATAGTATTTATAGAACGTCTTCTTCGCGACGCCCGATTCAGCGATCACGCGATCGATTCCCGTAGCGCGAATTCCATCGCGATAAAAGAGATCGTGGGCGGTGACGAGGATCCGTTCGGCGGGAGAAAGATCGGCCGCGAGGTCCGTAGTGGAAGCAAGTAGATTCATGATTCGATCATTGTAGACAGGTCTGTCTCCCTGCGCTAGAGTACGCCGGTAGACAGACCTGTCTACTCAAATAGAACCTGTTACTTAACCTCGCAAAGGACTCGTCATGGAAAGCAAACCGCCGTTTCCCCCATTCGATGCCGACACCGCCCGGCAGAAAGTCCGCCTGGCCGAAGACGGCTGGAATTCGCGAGATCCGAAGCGCGTTGCGCTGGCGTATAGCGAAGACACGCGCTGGCGGAATCGTGCGGAATTTGTTTCTGGACGCGCGGAAGTCGAGGCTTTTCTTGCCCGCAAATGGGCTCGCGAACTCGACTATCGGCTGATCAAGGAATTGTGGGCGTTTACCGGTTCGCGTATTGCGGTGCGCTTCGCCTACGAATGGCACGACGATTCGAAGAACTGGTTTCGCAGCTTTGGAAACGAGAATTGGGAATTCAACGAAGCAGGGCTGATGACGCATCGGCATGCAAGCATCAACGACTTGCCGATCAAGGAATCCGAACGTAAATACCATTGGCCGCTGGGTCGTCGCCCTGACGATCATCCTGGCCTGAGCGACCTCGGATTTTGAAGCACGTTCAGTCCGGACCATCCGCCAAGACCAGCTGTTGCGCGCGCTCCAGCGCCGAGACGATCACGTCGATGGCGCGATCGCGCGCGGCGTCGTCCTGCTGGCGAAGTGCGAACGAAGGGTGATAAGTCGTGACCAGCCAGCCGCCGTTGAAGGGCAAGGTTTTATCCAGATGACTGCCGAGCGTGGCCTGTTTTCCAATGAGGCTGTGCAGCGCCGTAGCGCCCAGCGCGACGATTACACGCGGCTTGATTGTCGCGAGTTCCTGTTCGAGCCAGACAGAACAGGCATCGACTTCACGCTGGGCCGGCGTTTTGTGCAGCCTCCGTTTGCCTCGCGGTTCCCACTTGAAGTGCTTGACCGCGTTGGTCATGTACACGCCGGAACGATCCAGCCCCGAGCGTTGCATGGCTGAATCGAGTAACTGTCCGGCCGGGCCGACGAAAGGCCGCCCCTTCAAGTCTTCCTGATCGCCTGGTTGCTCGCCGACCAGCATGATCGCGGCATCTGCCGGACCTTCGCCTTGCACGGCTTGCGTGGCGTCGCGCCAGAGTTCGCAGCGGCGGCAGGCATCGAGTGACGTGGTTGCATCGCGTGCAGGTTGCGCCTTTGCGGCTTCCATAACAATTGCCTTGCCGCTCGTCAGACTCATCGCGCCGACCGTGCTTGTCTGCGCTACTTTTCTGGCGCCGCTGCGCGCTTCGCTGATCATTTGCGGGATCAGCGCTCCCTCAGGCAACCCCTTCCAGAATCGCACCGGCATGTGCTGCTCCAGCGCAACCTCGTTGAGGCGCGCCGGGTTGAACGTGCTCTTGTAATAGGTCAGCCAGAGATTCTCGGCATCGTCTTCGTTCTCGGGAAGATGATCGGCGGCGAGCGCCGGACGTCGCTCGATGCGCATTTCCGTCCCGCTCCACATGGCAGCGCCGTGCGGCGTCGTGATCATCCACGACGAACGGCCCATGCGCTGCGCGAAATGGTCCGCGCTCCAGGCGAGGACATCGTGATCGGGCTCGTACCACGCGACATATTCCGGCGCGCCGAGGGCAGGATCGCGTTTGCGAAAACGCACGTACGCGATCATGTCGTGTTTCGCGCGTCGTACTGCCTTGGCCATCTTGTGCAGACGAACGCCATCTTCGTCGGCGGCAGATTCCACCGCGCGGTCGCCTTGCGCCCATCGCCAGATGAGTTTGTAGAGAAAGGCCCAGCGTTCGGGATCGCGGAACAGCGCAGCGTCCTTCAGCAAAGTCGCGAAAGTTTTCGAAATGGACAACGCAGGCGTGCCCTCGACCGATTCGATCGCGTCGATATCACTAAAAAGAGAAGGGGCGCTCTGGTCGCTGGCCTCCCGCCATTCGATGGTCTCCGGCGGCAACTTCTGCGTAAGCGCCGACAGCGCGGCGGTGCGCCACGTCGCATATTCTCCATCAATAACAATTGTCCGCATCAGCATCAGCGCACCGCCTCACAAGAGCGTCTCACAAGAGCGTCTCACGAGAGCGGCTCACAAGAGCGAAAGCTGAACCGGCGCCGCCGCGAGCGTGCGGCGCAGATGCGCGGACGAGACATCGCGGATCGGCGGTTTGTAGTCTTCCGTCGTGATGAACGGCCGCACTTTGTCCATGCTGCATCGAAGGCGCACGAGGTCGTCGTAGCGAATCTTTCGCGACCGGCGAAGGTCGACAATACGCTTCGCATTCCTCATGCCGATGCCCGGCACTCGCGCGATCAGCCGCAGCGCCGCGCGGTTCAGATCGACCGGAAAGCTTTCGCGATGCCCGAGCGCCCAGGCGAGCTTCGGATCGATATCGAGTGAAAGATTGCCCGGGCCTTCGAGCAATTCGGACGCGCTGAAGCCGTACCCGCGCATCAGGAAATCCGCCTGATACAGCCGATGCTCGCGCAACAGCGGCGGCGCCTGCAACGGCACGGCCGACGGACTATCCGGGATCGGACTGAAGGCCGAATAGTAGACGCGCTTGAGCTTGTACGATCCGTATAGCGTCTCGGCGGTGGCGAGAATGGTCTGGTCGTCGGTGGTATCGGCGCCCACGATCATTTGCGTGCTCTGTCCGGCCGGCGCAAAACGCGGCGCCTTCGGTTCGGCTTCCGATTCCTCTTGCGCCACGCGAATGGAGCTCATCGCGATCTTGATGGTGCGTCCGCTTTTTTCGGGCGCGAGGCGTTGCAGGCTGCCATCGGTCGGCAATTCGATGTTCACGCTCAGCCGGTCCGCGAACAAACCCGCTTGCGCGATCAAACCAGGATCGGCGTCGGGGATGGTTTTCAGGTGAATGTAGCCGCGAAATTGGTGGTCTTCGCGCAAGGATTGGGCGACGCGAACCAGTTGCTCCATGGTGTAGTTCGACGAGCGAATGATCCCGGAGCTGAGAAACAACCCGTCGATATAATTTCGCCGATAAAAATCCATCGTTAAATCGACGACTTCCTGCGGCGTGAAGCGAGCACGAGGCACATTGCTCGACCGCCTGTTCACGCAATATTGACAGTCGTACTGACAAAAGTTGGTCAGCAAAATCTTCAACAGGGAAACGCAGCGTCCATCCGGCGTGAAGCTGTGACAAATTCCCGAGCCCGTGCTGGCGCCGAGCCCTTCAAGACCACGCGATGTCCGCTTTGGCGCGCCGCTGCTTGCACAGGAAGCGTCGTATTTGGCGGCATCGGCGAGGATTTCCAGCTTTTCAGACAGCTCCATTCGGATCGCCAATACTGTATATGTGTACAGTATCTGCGTTCGGCATGGGTGAATGCAAGGTGAAAATTTGGAGACAGATCAGATGCTTATCGGACTTATTTTCCCCGCCTCCGATAAAACGCCCACCATCCGGCAAGCACGGTAAATGTCGCGACGATCGCGACCATCAGCCAGAAGCCATGCTTGTTTTCCGCGAGCGGAATGCCGCCCACGTTCATGCCCATGATCCCGGCAACAATGTTGATGGGCAGCGCCAGCACCGTGACCAGCGTCAGCGTGAACAGCGTGCGGTTGCTTTGCTCGTCCAGACGCGCGGCGATCTCTTCCTGCAGCAGCTTGATGCGTTCAACGAGCCCGGCAAGATCGCCGAGGACGAGGGAAAATTCTTCTGTCGCATCGCGCAGATCCTGCAAGTCGAGCGTCTGCAACCAGCGCGGCGGACGCGCCAGCAGCCGGAAAATCGATCCCGGCTCAGGCGCCAGCAGCCGCTGCAAGCGCACCAGCACCCGTCGCGACGCTCCCAGTTCGGAACGCGTGGCGGGCGCGCGCATCGAAAGAAAACGGTCCTCGACTTTGTCGATGTCGATGCTCGTGCGCCGTACGATCTGCACGAGCAATTCGGCCTGATCGCGCAAAAGGTGGATCAGCAGTTCGACCGTCGAGCGGAAAACTTCGCCTGCGCGCACGGCTTCCCGCAAGGTATCGATGGAACGCAGCGGTTTCAGCCGCGCCGTGACCAGCAGCTTTTCACGCGTGTAGACCCAGAGCGTGGCGATCTCGGACGGCGTTACGTCGAAATTGAACATCACGTCGTTGATCACGGCGAGCAGTGCGCCTTCCTGATGTTCGATGCGCGTGGAATGCGAGCCGTCGCGCAACGTTTCGAAGAAGGCGTCGGGCAGGTCGAGTTGTGTGCGCATCCAGCGCTCGCTCGCATTGTTCGCCAGGTCGAAATGCAGCCAGATGAAGTCGCCCGCGTCTTGGCCCGTTCTGCATTGCGCGAGCCAGTCGAGGGCGCCGGCGGAATCGATGGCAACGCCCGCCGCGTCTCCGGCGAAGCGAAAACCGCATACGAGACCGGAGAAATCGGAGGCATAAGGCAGGGCGGTGGTCATTGGCGGCTGGAGTAAAAAAACGGTTCAGCCGTCGATTGTCGGCGGCAAATGCGGGATTGCGAGCATCGTTTGTATCGGATTTGCGATACTGTTGGGCGATTGCAGCGTGACACGCAACGGACTTATGGCTGTCACGGCAAATCGTTAGACTCGCGCGGTGCAAGAAGGCCGTCGCGCGCAGCCTGACCCTTCTCGCTTCATTGCGCATCACGGGGAAATACATATGGAAGATCGCGTCGAACAGGACGAACCCACGCAGACTACGGCCGACGGATTGATGCGGCTGGCGGCAAGCATTGTCGAACTGGTGGGCGAGCAGGCTATCGACAGCCGTCTCGGCACGAAATTACTCAAACGGCTGGAGAAGGAAGCGAAGCTCGTGGCGGAGAACGGTCCGCAACCGCTGAACAAAACGCAGAAACGCACGATGCGCGAAGCGTTAGACAAACTGGACGAGGCATTGCGTCAGTCCGATGCAAACCTGCTGGTTCTCGCGAACGCAAAATTACGGTCAACGGACGAATCTTCCGGCAAGAAAGTCAAAACGAAGTCCTGAAAGTCCGCCTTACCTGCGTCCCACGATTCGTCGTGCGTGCCGCTAAAAACCGCTCGAGCCACTGCCAGATCATACGTTTTCCGCTGTCGCCAACACGTTCGGATGAATCGCGCATGACAAAGTAGTGGGTTGGCGCGAAAAATGCTGCGTTTGCTGCACTTGCAAAATATAGAGCGGTCAATGCTTTCAGTATCTTTCTCTCCGAAATGCGCCCTGTGGACGAATCGGAACGTCGACGCGGACCATGAACGATGGCGAATTCTCGTTGTTGACGACAACGCGGCGAGCGCTGAAGGCCTCGCGGCGGCGCTCAACGCCGATGGTTGCGACGCGCGTTATGCGCTGAGTGGCGTTGACGCATTACAGTCGATCGACAATTGGGTTCCGCATGTCGTCGTGCTTGATATCAGCATGCCGGAGCACGATGGTTTTGCGACAGCGCGTGTTCTGCGTCGAATCTCGCCAACGCGCAACGCGGGAATTATCGCGTTCACGGCGCTGGGCGAAGATTACGTCCGGTCGAAGGGCGTGCATGCGGGTTTCGATGGTTATTGCCAGAAGGGCAACGCGCCCGGCGTTCTGGTTCACCTGATTAGTCAGATCGTTCAGGTTCATTAATTTTTTAAGCCGGATGTGTTTTTCCGGCCTCTTTGTCCCCAATTTCCCGCCGCGCAAGTCTTTTACAGGCTTGCTTCTAGCGTTTCCGGACGGTCTATGAGCTGTCTCATTATTCTTCTATCCTGAATTGTGTATTGAAGTTTATGGGGATAAAAAACCGATAGTACGGGTATACACTGCTTTCATCGACGAAGCAGCAACGACTCAAAGCAAGACCGCTGCAACGCCTTGTGAATGGTCGTACCGTCCACCCTATATCGGAGCTCATCATGAAAAAGAATCTTCTCGCATCGTTGCTTATCGCCGCTACCGCTTCTATCGCCGTTCCGGCTTTCGCCAGCGGTTATGGTCCGGCACCGTCGTATCGTCCGTCGGTTGGCGCTCCGGCTTCGCAACAAGGCCAGAACACGCAAACGCTGGCTGCTGAAAGCCGCAATGCCGATGTCAATGCCTACGGCGGCGCGAAGTCGCTGACGCAATCAGGTTCGAGTAACCGTGACGGCAGCAACAAGTCGCAAGCCGTTTTCTTCGGTCAGTAATTTCAGGCTTCAGAACGCTCCTACGCGCACAACCGGCAAAAGCACCGCCGTCCTGATCGCGTAAAGCATGGCTGAATGACTGTGTAGTGCGACAAAGCCCGCTGGACGTAAGTCCAGCGGGCTTTGCCGTTTTGTTCTGCCAAAAGTGCTTCAGGTTCCGGTTTTCAGCGCATTGCGCATCACGGATGCAAGTTCGGCCGGCTTGAATTTCGATACGTAAGCGTTTGCACCCACCTTTCGCACGTGCTCCTCGTTCGCGGATCCCGACAACGACGAGTGAATGACGACCGGTATTGCTTGCATGCCGGCGTTTGCCTTGATGCGGCGCGTGAGCGTGAAGCCGTCCATTTCCGGCATTTCCAAATCGGTCAGCACGAGCGCGATTTCGTCCGATGCAAGGCGGCCTTCCGATTCAGCCTTGCGCTGCGTTTCTTCAAGCACGTTCCACGCTTCCTGGCCGCTCTTGGTCATGATGAACGACACGCCCATCGCTTGCAGGCTTTGCTCGATCAGGCTGCGCGCGACCCCGGAGTCGTCGGCGGCGAGCACCTTCGTTCCGGGTTTCAAGACCAGACGCCCCGTGCTGGACTCGCTGATCTCGTCTTCCGTTGACGGCAGTACGTCGCGCAGGATCTGCTCGACATCCAGCACTTGCGCGAGCCGCGATCCGTCCACGTTGCCGTCGAGCCGCGCGAAACTCGTCACTGTCCGTCCGCTCGAATGCGATTCCGCCGATAAAACCTGGTTCCACTCGAGCCGCACGATATCGTCGACTTCTTCCACGGCGAAGCCTTGCGTGGTGCGCGCAAATTCCGTCACGAGCAGGATCTTCGGCCCGTTTTTCGGCCGGCAACCCGTGACTTGCGCGAGATCGATTACTGGAATGATCTGGCCGCGGATATCGGCGACACCGAGAATCTCGGCATTCGCGCCGGCAACGACGGTGATTTCAGGCATCGCGAGAATTTCGCGCACCTTGAATACATTGATGCCGTAAAGCTCGCGCTGCTCCGAACCGGGCGCTTCGCCCAGGCGAAACAGGAGCAGCTCGAACATGTTGTTGCCGGCGAGCCGAACTCGCTGTTCGATATCGTGTTGTGAGCTGCTCAAAATGTTCTCCTGATCGATTTATGCCGGGCTTTGACCAGCCGGTTTCTGATTAGCGGCGCGCCTGCAGGAAACTGAAGCCCAATTGCAATGTTTATGGCACCGGCATTTCAACGCCGCGTGACATGCGTGCGGCTGTATCGGGATTGACCCTCGGACGGGGTAAAACCCATGTTTTCGAGCGTCCGGACGATGGGCAGGTGGCCTATACTTTTTGAATGGGCTGGGTAATTTGGTCGTAAGGTGAGCCAAGGCCCCGAGTCAAACGTCCGCCAGCCGGCAGGCGTTGCGCGGTTCAACGGAGGCGTTCGATGGCAACAGTCGCACAAGTTCTTAATTCGAAACCCGATCACACCATCTTCACGATTGCCGATACAGCTTCGGTCTACGACGCTATCGTCATGATGGCGGAAAAGCATATTGGCGCGCTGGTCGTCACGCACGGCGAAGCTATCGTCGGGATCATGACCGAACGTGATTACGCGCGCAAAGTCGTGCTGATGGACAGGGTTTCGCGGCAAACTCCCGTGCATGAAATCATGACGTCGCAAGTGCGGTTCGTGCGTCCTGACCAGACGACCGACGACTGCATGGCGCTCATGACCGAGAAACGCATGCGGCACTTGCCGGTAATCGATGGCGAAAAACTCGTCGGCATGATTTCGATCGGCGATCTGGTGAAAAACATCATCTCCGAGCAGCAGCTCACCATTCATCAGCTCGAAGGCTATATTCGCGGCGAGCATATGTAGCCGCAATCTTTATTAAGAAGCCGTATGGCACATCGTGTCACGCGGCTTCACTCCTTAATCAAAATGTAAGCTAATTGTTATAATTAACGGGCGCTGCTCGGCTGCCCGGTTTCCGGCTGATATCTGCCGGGCGGCGCGCCCGTTCAATCATCGAGTCATGCTCGATCCGACCTGACAGGAGCGCCATTCATGACGCCCGCCGAACTTTCCCCGTCAATAACGAAATCTGCTCCCGAGGCGCATCGGCCGCGAGTGATCGCTGGCGATGCGCCGTTTTTCATCGTGATGAACGCGGGTTCCGGGCGCAAGCAAAGCGACGAAACGCGCGCAGCGCTTGAAGAAACCCTGGGCCGCGCGGGGCGGCAGTTCGAGATCAGGCTGGTCGAAGACCCGTCGAAGCTCGTCGATACCGCCACGAACGCGGTCCGCGACGCGAAGGCGCAAGACGGCGTGGTTGTTGGCGCCGGCGGCGATGGGACACTGTGTGCCGTTGCAAGCGCGGTACTGGGCAGCGGATGTCCATTTGCCGTCTTGCCGCGAGGCACGTTCAATTACTTCAGCCGCGACCACGGCATTCCCGCCGATCCGGCCGAATCCATTCCCTTGTTGCTGAACGCGCGGGCGCATCCGGTGCAGGTCGGTTTTGTCAACGACCGCATGTTCCTTGTCAACGCAAGCCTTGGCTTGTATCCGAAGTTGCTCGAGGACCGTGAACTGTACAAACAGCAGTTCGGCCGCAGCCGCTTGATCGCCCTATGGTCCGCCGCTGTGACGTTGTTGCGGCCGCATCGGCATTTGCGTTTGCATATAGAACACGATGGCACAATGCAGGAGATCCGGACTTCGACATTGTTTGTCGGCAACAATCGTCTGCAGCTCGAACAGATCGGCATGGCCGAAGCGCCGCAGCTGGAACGAGGGTTGCTCGCCGCCATTGCACCGCGCGCGATCGGGCGGCTTGCGCAGATCGCGCTGACCTTGCGCGGCGCGACGGGCAGGATGAGCGATGCAGACAATGTCGTCAGCTTCGCGTTCGATCACATCACGGTGACGCATCCAACAAAAAGGCCTCGGCCCGTGAAGATCGCGACCGATGGCGAAGTGACCTGGATGAACATGCCGCTCGAATTTCGCGTCGCCTCCGAGCCGTTGTTTCTGCTCAAACCCGAGGCCGATGTCGCCAACGCTAACCGCTCATGACCCTGCTGCTGCAAATTTCCGATCCCCACTTCGGCACCGAACAACCGCCGGTCGTGGAAGCGTTGCTGCGTCTTGCAGACCTTCATCGTCCGGATCTCGTGGTCATGTCCGGCGACATTACGCAGCGCGCGCGGCGTGCACAATTTAGCGCGGCTCGCGCTTTCGTCGATAAATTCGGTGCGACGCCGTTCGTGATCGTGCCTGGTAATCACGATATCCCGCTCTTCAACGTTTTCGCGCGCGCGATGCATCCGTATGCAAATCATCGGCGCGTGTTCGGGCACGACCTGGAACCCGTGTTCGAGTCCGACGCGGTTCTAGTGATCGGGGTGAATACGACGCGGCCGTATCGTCATAAGGATGGCGAAGTATCGGTGGAACAGGCTGAGCGTGTGGCGCGACGGCTCGAGCGTGCGGCGCCCGGGCAATTGCGCGTGATCGTCACGCACCAGCCGGTCCTCGCCGCGCGCGCGAACGACGTGCATAACCTTTTGCATGGCCGCGAACATGCGGTCCGGCGCTGGGCGTTAGCGGGCGCCGATCTGATCATGGGCGGACATATTCACCTGCCTTATGTATTGCCGTTGCATGCCGCGTACAAGGATTTGCCGCGGCGCATGTGGGCCGTGCAGGCGGGGACTTCGTTGTCCTCGCGCGTTCGCGGTGCGGTGCCGAATTCGGTGAACCTGATCGAATACGATAACGCCTCGGCTGCAGGCAATCGACGTGCGGTCATCGCTCGATGGGACTTCAATAGCGAGCTTTCATCGTTTGAACCGGTTACGCGGCACGAGCTGGATTTCGATACCGAAACGCTCGACTTACCCGTGGCTACGCTCTCGTGAACCAGCCAGACCCGAGATACGCCGGCGCGATACACGCGGCGCATGTGGCGGGAGAGCACGCGCTCGCGGTGTATGGCGCGGCGCTTGTGATAGCGATTCTTGTCGTTCTCGGCGCATGGCAGCTCGTGCGCCGCTACGGGTTGCCGCGCGAAAAGGGCGGATTGTCGCCGCGTATCTTGCTTGTCATTCATCTGGCGGCGAGCTTTGCGATCATCGTCGGGGCGGCCGCATTGTTTGCTGCTATCGCCGATGAAATTGGCGACGGCGAGACGCTCGGATTTGCGGATCAGGCGTTCGCGGACGGGATCGCGCAAAGCGTTCCTATCGATGTAATCAGGATCTTTGCGCGCGTTACGCATCTCGGCGATCCATGGCTGCTCGCCGTATGGTGCGTGCTTGGCGCAGCGCTGCTGGTCTGGCGCAAGAAGCGCGCGGTTGCGATTGGTTTCGTGATTGCGATCGCCGGCAATGGCGTGCTGAACACTACGCTCAAGCGCATCTTCGAGCGCGTGCGGCCGGTGCACGACCGCGAGATCGTCACCGCCGATGGCTGGAGTTTTCCGAGCGGCCATGCATCGGGCGCACTCGTGACTTACGGCATGATCGCGTACGTGCTGATGACCGTCATGCCCGCGCGTTGGCGTCTGCCCGCAGCAATGTTGGCTACGGTCATCGCCGTCACGACCGCAAGCAGCCGCGTGTTTTTGCGCGTGCATTTTGCAAGCGACGTGCTGGCGGGTTTCGCATCGGGCACGGCGTGGCTGGCGGCGTGCATCGTGAGCATTGAACTCATGCGCCGATACTGGCGCACGCGTCAGGTTTGACGGTGTATCGATAATTCCGGGAAGCCGGTGGCGGAATCGAACTCGCGGGAAAAGCGGAAGCTGTCGAGGCTTGCGAGCAGGATCTCCGCCGTGGTCCTGACAATGCATCCCGGCGATACATGGCCGCCGTACACGCGGCCGGTGGAGTCCGAGACGGACATGTGCAGGTGCGCGCCGTCGGGACCAAGCGAGCCGGCCAGCGTGAGGATTTCAAGGTCGCGTTCGAGTAGCGTGGGTTGATCGATACCGGCATAACGCAGGTTCGCCGCGCTCAGGCTACCGATACCTTGAAGCACGAACGCCGCGTTTATTGCCTGGTTTCGTGCGATGGCTTCGAGCGTGTTGCGCAGGTCGTCGCCGGGCACGAGTCGCACTGGAAGGGTTTGCATGAGTCAATTCCGCGTGTCTGCAGGTGCTTCAATGATGGCATGATGAATCCGGTTTCGCCCGCAATCAACCTGAAGAGCAACCATGACAACAGAACTCCATATCCTTGCCTGGGCGCTGGTGCTTGCGCTGATCCAGGTGCTGCTGCCATCGGTTTTGCGCAGCCGCGAGACCGGTCTTGGTTATAACGCCAGTGCGCGCGACAAGCCGGCAGCGCCGCCCGGCAAGCTGACCGGCAGGCTCATGCGCGCGCAAGCGAACCTGTTCGAAACGCTGCCTGTTTTTGCCATCGCCATTTTGATTACGCACATGGTGGGCCGCGAAGGCCCGCTGACGCTCACGGGCGCGTGGATTTACATCATCGCTCGGGTGGCTTACGTGCCTGTGTACGCAGCGGGAATTCCTTTCCTGCGCTCGCTCATCTGGGTCGTCTCCCTGGTCGGCATCATGCTCATTCTTGTTCCCATCATTTGAAGCTATTTAAACCGGAGTCCCGTTCATGACCGAATTGTTGTCCACCATCGACGTGGAAACCGCGCCGAATCCCGAGTTCGCCGTGATCCTGATGCACGGCCTGGGCGCCGATGCCAACGACTTCATTCCGCTCGTGCCCGAATTGCGTCTGGGCGATTTGCCGGGGGTGCGCTTCGTGTTTCCGAACGCCCTGGAAATGCCGGTGACCGGCAACAACGGTTATGTGATGCGCGCGTGGTACGACATCCTGTCGTTCGAAGGCGTGAACCGGCGTGTCGATGAAGCCGGCCTGACGGCGTCGTGCGACCGTATTCGCGATCTGATCGCGCGTGAGAACGAGCGCGGCATTCCGACATCGAAGATCTTTCTCGCCGGCTTCTCGCAAGGCGGCGCGATGACCTATACAGCGGGCCTGACGCATCCGGAAAAGCTGGCGGGTTTGATTGTGTTGTCGGGATATGTGCCGTCGCCGGGTTTGATCGATGCAACGTTTAGCGAAGCAAATCGCGACACGCCGATCTTCGCCGCGCATGGCACGCAGGATCCGGTGCTTCCGCTGGAACTGGCCGAGCAGGGGCGCGACTTCGTGCTGTCTCATGGATGCAAGATCGAGTGGCATCAATATCCAATGCCCCATTCGGTGTGCGCCGAGGAAGTCGAGGCGTTGCGCGCGTGGTTCGGCGTGCAACTGAGCAGTTAGAGCGCTTTAAAGAAGGTCTTTTTGTACAAGTCGAGCATGCCGGCGGCATCCACGCCAACGCACACTGACTGCGCCGGACGATCATCCCAGTCCGGCGCGGGCGCCTTCATGGTCATCGGTTTCTGAATCGTTTGTCCTGTCGCGATACCGCTCGTCACCACGCGCACCGGACCCTTGCGCACCGTGTACAGATGCGGCGCGAGCACATACGCCACCGCCGATGAATCGTGCACATAGATGCCTTCAAGTCCCGCGCTGTCCTTGTGAAACTGCGCGTAATGACGCGATACGTCCCACACGAAACGGCCGGCGTCGTCATGCTCGCCGAAGTCCTCGAGCCATGCGTTCGGCATGATCGTTTCTTGTGTGACGTCGAGACCGACCATGGTTACCGGCCACGCAGCGCCGAGCACGATATCGGCGGCATCGGGATCGCACATGATGTTGGCTTCCGCTGCCGGCGATACATTGCCGAGCACGCCTGCCGTGCCAAACGCGCCGCCCATGATCACGACCTGCTTCACGAGTGTTGCGATTTGCGGATCGGCTTCGAGCGCGAGGGCGAGATTTGTCAGCGGACCGACCGCGATCAGCGTCACTTCGCCCGGTTGGGCGCGAATGGTATCGATAATGAATCGATGCGCGGAGCGAGCGTCCAACGACGTATCGCCCGGTTCGCCCAGCTCGATATTCCCCAGCCCGTTGTCGCCATGAATCCAGCCGAGTGGCGCAGGCGGCGCGCGATGCAACGGCGCCGCGGTGCCACGCGCGACCGGCACGCCGGGGCAAAAGCGCGAGCGCAGATATAGCGCGTTGGACGTGGTGGTATCGATCGTGGCATTGCCATAGACGCTCGTGATCCCAAGCAATTCAATATCCGGATGCAGCGTCTGGAAAACAAGCGCCATGGCGTCATCGACACCCGGATCCGTGTCGTAGATAACCTTGTGTCGTGTCATAGGTAAAACGCGTCCGGAAGCTGTTCGCGCGCGGTCGTGTCGCGTATCACGCCCGCGAGATTGCCGAGGCGAATGAACAGATCGGGACCGCCCAGTTCAATGATTACCTGACGGCACGCGCCACACGGCGCAATGGGGCCGTCGGTGTCGCCGATCACGGCAAGCGCCGCGAAATCATCGCGTTTGCAACCCGCCGCAATGGCGCTGAAAAACGCGGTGCGTTCCGCACAATTGCACAATCCGTACGATGCGTTTTCCACGTTGCAGCCATCGAAAACGCGGCCGTCTTTTGTCAGCAGCGCAGCGCCGACCTTGAACTTTGAATAGGGCGCGTAGGCCCGTTCGCGTGCGGTTTTCGCACGTTCGAGCAATTGTTCCATGGTCATGATTTCTTCCTTAATTAAGCGTCAGGAACATGCCCGCGATCGTCGCGCTCATCAGGTTCGAGAGCGTGGCGGCGAGCACGACGCGCAGGCCGTAGCGCGCCACTTCCGCGCGCCGTTCCGGCGCAACCGCGCTGAAGCCGCCGGTCAGCACGGCGATGGACGCGAAGTTCGCGAAGCCGCACAGCGCGAATGACAAGATTGCTATGGTACGCGGATCGAGCACCTGCAAGCCAGCCGCGGCGACGCTTGCGGAGTCCTTCAAATACGGCGAAAGCGATGCATACGCCACGAACTCGTTCAGAATTATTTTCTGGCCGAGAAAATTCCCGGCGAGCGCTGCCTGGTCCCACGGCACGCCAATCAGGTACGCAAGCGGCGAGAAGATGGCGCCGAGCACGGATTGCATCGACAGATGCGGTGCGCCGAACCAGCCGCCAATTCCGCCAACGATTCCGTTCAACAACGCAATCAGGCCAACGAACGCAATCAACATCGCGCCGACCATCACCGCAATCTTGAGGCCCACGGTCGCGCCTGAACTCGCCGCTTCAATGACGTTGGCGGGACGTTTTTCATCGAAGCTGAGATGCTCGAGCGTGACGCGGCTTGCTTCGGTCGATGGATGGAGAATCTTCGCGAACAGCAATCCACCGGGCACCGCCATGAACGAAGCGGCGAGCAAGTATTCCACTTTCACGCCGAGCCCCGCGTAGCCCGCGAGCACGGAACCGGCCACCGCCGCCATGCCGCTCGACATCACGGCGAACAATTCCGCGCCGGTCATGTCGCGAACGAACGGCTTCACGACGGCGGGCATTTCGCTTTGCCCGAGGAAGATGGTGGTCACGGCCGAAAACGATTCGAGCTTCGACACTCCCAGCAGCTTCTGGAAGATCGTGCCGAGAATGATGACGATCCAGCGCATGACGCCGAGATAGTAGAGCACCGCGATCAATGCGGTCACGAAGATGATGGCCGGCAGGACACGCACGGCGAAGACAAATCCGCCGTCGCCGAAGATCTGGAACATCTTCGATTGCACCAGCCCGCCGAACAGGAATTCGATGCCGGCGTTGCCATACCCCAGCACGTGATTCACGCCTGCCGCGGCTGCGGCCAGCACGCTTTTGCCGAATGGCACGAACAAGATGAACGCGCCAATGCCGATCTGCGCGAGCAACGCGGGTACGACGGTGCGCAGCCGAATGCCGCGGCGGTTGTTGGAAAAAATAAACGCGATGAACAGCAGGACGGCAATGCCAAGCAGGTTGCGGGCGATCAGGGCCATGTCTCTTTACGTCTGTTGTAAGAATGGCCGAGATGCTACGCCATATGGCGGATGAATAAAACCGGGCTTACGCAAAGAGTTCCATGACCGGCCAGTTGCGTTCGGCCGCGATCGCTCGAAGCCTGCGATCGGGATTGGTCGCGACCGGATGCGTGACGCGTTCCATGAGCGGCACGTCGTTGACTGAATCGCTGTAGAAGTAGCTTTCCTTGAAGTCGTCCAGCTTCAATCCCTGCGATGCAAGCCATTGCTCGGTCCTGACAATCTTGCCTTCGCGAAACGTCACGACGCCCACGGAACGGCCGGTGTATCGCCCGAGTGGATCGTTGTGTTCGGTATCGAGGTCGATAGCCAGCAGATGCTCCATGCCCAGCGCCTTCGCTATTGGCGCGGTGACGAACGCATTGGTTGCCGTCACGATGCAGCAGAGGTCGCCTGCATCCAGATGACGGCGCACCAACCCGAGCGCTTCCGGGCGGATGGCGGGTTCGATGACCGTCTTCATGAACGTGGCGTGCCACGCATCGAGATCCGCGCGCGAATGCCGGGCGAGCGGCGCAAGCGTCAGCTTCAGATAACCGTCCATGTCGAGCTTGCCGGCTGCGTACTGCTGATAGTACGCATCGATCTCTTTCGCGTGATCGGCACTGCCTTCGAAACCGAGCGTGGCGTAGAAGCGCGCCCACGATTGATCGCTGTCCAGCGGCAGCAGCGTATGGTCCAGATCAAACAGCGCGAGAGTTCGGCTCATGTCTTTGTTCATGCTTGCGGCCCTTGAATTGCAGATGAAAAACGCGACAGAACGCGAAGCCATTCGATGATCCGCGCCGGCATTGACAAGTGCGGTCGATCGTATCGGTGAATACCCAAAACTACAACATTGCAAAATTGTACAACTCGTTTGCATGGCATCATGTGTCAACGGCATGACAGTTGGAACGAATAACGGAAGTGGCCCTATGTTGACTCTCTTGAATATCCTGTCAGGCGTAGCGGTGCTGGTATGGGGCACGCATATTGTCCGTACCGGCATCCTGCGGGTGCTCGGCGCTGAACTGCGGCGCGTGCTCGCGCGCAGCACGAACAGCCGCTTTCGCGCGTTCGGCGCGGGCCTTTGCGTAACCAGTCTCGTCCAGAGCAGCAATGCAACGGCCGTGCTGGCTTCGTCGTTTGCCGCGCAAGGATTGCTGCCGCTCGCGCCGGGACTGGCCATCATGCTTGGCGCCGACGTGGGCACAGCGCTGATGTCGCGTGTGCTGACGCTGGATCTCTCGTGGCTCTCGCCCATCTTGCTGCTCGGCGGAGTGATTGCGTTCTTGTCTTTCAAGCAGACGCGCGTGGGGCAGGTGGGCCGGACGATAATCGGGCTAGGGCTGATCCTGCTGGCGCTGCATCTGATCGTGGAAGCCGCGCAGCCGGTCATGCAGGGCGAGGGCGTCAAGGTCATGTTCGGCGCGCTTACCGGCGACTCCATGCTTGACACGCTGGTTGGCGCGGCGTTCGCCATGATCTCGTATTCAAGTCTTGCCGCAGTTTTGTTGACCGCGACGCTGGCTTCGTCGGGCGTGATTTCGTTGAAGGTGGCCGTGTGTCTCGTGGTCGGCGCGAACCTGGGAAGCGGCCTGCTCGCGGTGATCGGCACGATGAGCCAGAACCAGGCCGGTCGCCGGCTTGCGCTTGGCAATCTGCTTTTCAAACTGGTCGGTGCGTTGATCGTGCTGCCTTTTGCGCCGTGGATTGCGCAAGGGCTCGGCGCGCTGATCGCTTATCCGCGCGAGTCGGTGATTACGTTTCATCTTGTCTACAACCTGATTCGCTGCCTTGCCTGCATGCCGCTGATCGAACCGGTTGCGCGTCTTTGCTATCGCTTGCTGCCGGACAGGCCGGACGTGAATCCCGAACTGCGGCCGCTCTATCTGGACCCGGTCGCGCTGTCCACGCCCACACTTGCGCTCGCCAATTCCGCGCGCGAGGCGCTGCGCATTGGCGACATCATCCGCACCATGCTCGACAACCTGCTCGACCTGATGCGTGCGAACGATCCGGTCAAGGCGCGCGCGACGATCCGCATGGACGACGACGTGGATCAGCTATACGCGGCCGTGAAGACGTATCTGGCGCGAATTTCCCGCGAACAGCTCGACGTGGCCGACAGCCGCCGATGGACCGACATCATCACGCTGACCATCAATCTGGAGCACGCGGGGGACATCATCGAGCGGGTGGTGATGAATATCCAGGAGAAGAAGATCATGCACCGGCTGGCGTTTTCGCCCGAAGGTTTGAGCGAACTCGAGGACCTGCATGCCCGCGTGATTCTCAATCTGCAGCTTGGCCTGAGCGTTTTTCTGAATAGCGATTTGCGTAGCGCGGAGCGCTTGCTGGCGGAGAAGGAACGCTTTCGCGATCTGGAGCGAAGCTATTCCTATGCGCATCTCGACCGGCTCGCGGGCCAAAGCGCGCGCAGTATTGAAACCAGCGCTTTGCACCTGGATATCATCAGCGACCTGAAGCGGCTCAACTCGCTGTTCTGTTCAACGGCGTATCCGGTGCTCGATGCCGCCGGCGCCTTGCGTGAAACACGTCTGCGACGCCGCGTACTCGATGCAACGTATGGCAACGACAGCGTCTAGGCAAGGATCACTTGAGCGAGCTTCTTGCGTAGAGAAAGCAACGCCGGTCCTTCCGCGCCTTTCTTGTTGGTAATCAAAGTATCCACGCGATTGATGGGGCAGAACGCGATCCGGCTGCATTGCCCGATCTTGCTGTAGTCCGCCAGTATCACCACGCGGTCCGCGTGCGAGACCATCGCGCGTGCGACTTCCGTTTCGGCATGATCGAAGTTGGTCGCGCCGTGCCGGTGATCGATGGCAACCGGCGAAAGCAGCGCCACGTCAGCGCGATAACGCAGGATCTCCGCCACTGTCGTGCCGCCGACAGTCGCGAACGCGCGGTCGCTGATCGAACCGCCGAGCAGGATGATCTCGTTGCTCGTATCGGTCTTCTCGCCAGTCGAACGCATCTTTTGCGCGACATCGATGGAGTTCGTGATGATGGTCAGGTTGGCAAGCTTCGCGAGCTCTTCCGCGAGAATCGCGGTGGTCGTGCCCGCATCGATAAATAAAGTCTGGCCGCTGCTGACCAGCGCCGTCGCCGCGCGCGCAATCGCATTCTTGGATTTGACGCGCGTGTGACTGCGCTCGGCAATGGGCGCTTCGTCAGCGGGGCGCGTCACGCCGCCATGCACGCGCCTCAGTTCACCGAGCGCTTCCAGATCCACCAGATCGCGCCTGACCGTCTCGCGCGACACGCCGAGATCGGCCATGATGCGCTCGGTCGAAACGCGTTCGAGCGTTGCAAGCAGCGCTCGAATTCTCTGATGACGATCTTCCTGCCACATGCGGTTTCCCTCGATGGTTGAAATTCAGCAGCATTACCAACGCCTCGAGCATGCGGCCACGACTATGTGTCACTCGCATGTCGCCAATATTCGCCGGGCGGATGCTCTTGAGCGTTCCATCCATTCCTGCATTTGAAAGATTAACAAGAACGCGCGCCTTTCAGGTTGCATTTTTTTGGATACTTGCGAATTTGGGTATTTGAACTTAGTCTCTGCGTCACACTCGCGGATCGCTCTGATCGCGTTCTAACCGATTTTCTTCGGTGCATGGAATTCACCCTGCATCACTGTCTTTTTAGCCGTCGTCATAGTTCTTAAATATTTGGCCGCCAGAGTCGCGTGCGCGCCAGATATGTGCGCATTACAACAAGTTTCGGACGCAGGCAGCCTGTACGCTGCAGCAACATTCCAAAAACGTAAGCACGCCAGGCAGAGGATGGAAACACCATGAATCAAGACGGGTTGCGAGTGACTTCGACCTTTCGCCGCGCAGCTGGCGGCCGGCATTTGGGCAAGGGAGCCATCACGGCGGCCATCGCCACATTCACTGCGCTCGCGGGCCATGCCGTAGCGGCGCCGTCGGCGGCGTTGATCGAGGCAGCGAAGAAAGAAGGGCAATTGACCACGATCGCGTTGCCGCACGATTGGTGCGGCTATGGCGCGGTGATCGCGGGCTTCAAGGCGAAGTACGGCATCCAGATCAACGAGCTGAATCCGGATGCGGGCTCGGGCGATGAAGTCGAAGCCATCAAGGCGAACAAGGGCAACAAGGGGCCGCAGGCGCCGGATGTGATCGACGTGGGTTTATCGTTTGGACCGACAGCGCAAGCAGCTGGCTTGCTGCAGCCTTACAAGGTTTCGACCTGGAGTTCGATTCCCGATTCGGCCAAGGAAAAAGACGGCTATTGGTACGGTGATTACTACGGCGTGCTCGCGTTTGAAGTGAACACCGACATGATCGACAAGGTCCCAGCTGACTGGCCCGATCTGCTCAAGCCGGATTACAAGAATGCCATTGCACTTGCTGGCGATCCGCGTTCGGCGAACCAGGCGATTCAGGCCGTCTACGCAGCAGGATTGTCGCAAGCGAAAGGCGACGCATCGAAAGCGGGTGCCGCAGGCCTGAGTTATTTCGGCACCATGAACAAGAACGGTAACTTCGTGCCGGTGATCGGCAAGGCGGCTTCGTTGGCGCAGGGCACGACGCCTGTCATCGTGCGCTGGGACTACAACGCCTTGTCCGACCGCGATACCCTGAAGGGCAACCCGAAGGTCGCGGTCGTCGTGCCGAAAACAGGCGTGGTCGCGGGCGTCTACGTGCAAGGCATTAGCGCTTATGCACCGCATCCGAACGCGGCGAAGCTGTGGATGGAATACCTTTATTCGGATGAAGGCCAGCTTGGCTGGCTCGCCGGTTATTGCCATCCGATCCGCTTCAAGGATCTCGAAGCAAACAAGAAGATCCCCGCTGCGCTGCTTGCCAAGTTGCCGCCGCCGTCGGCTTACAAGAACGTCGTGTTCCCTACGCTCGACGAGCAGAATGCTTCGAAAACGCTCATCACGAAGCAATGGGATCAAGTGGTCGGCGCCAACGTGAAGTGACGTAATGAAGTGACGCAATGAACTAACGCAATGAAGTAACGCAATGAAGTAACGCAACGAATGGACGCGGCCGGACCTCGGGTTCATCGAGGATCTGGCGGTCCTCCCGGCTCGCGCTTCGAGTCGTTTATCCAGGGCGGCCTGTCAGTCAAGAGCGACATCATGAGTACTTCATCGAAGATCGCCGCGCCCATGTCCGCGCACGAAGACCCGTCGCTGGGACCTGGCATGAAGGCGGCGCGACGTGTGTCGCCCGCGTGGAATTACCTTGGCGTCCTGCCGTTTTTCGCATTCGCAGTCTTGTTCCTGCTGCTGCCCACCGCGTGGCTGATGGTCGGCGCGTTCCAGGACGCACAAGGCCATTTCACGCTCGCCAATTTCCGCGAGTTATTGCAGCCAAGCGTACTTGATGCCTACTGGATCAGCTTCAAGGTCAGCGCGGCTTCTGCGTTGGGTGGCGGATTCCTCGGGCTCTTGCTTGCATGGGCCGCCGTGCAGGGAAAATTGCCCGTATGGATTCGCCCGACCTTGATGACGTTTTCGGGTGTGGCATCGAACTTCGCTGGCGTGCCACTTGCGTTTGCGTTCATCTGCACGTTAGGGCGCGTTGGTCTCGTCACCGTGCTGCTGAAAAAGTATGTGGGCATCAACCTGTATTCCACGGGCTTCAGCATTTTGAGTTTTACCGGGCTGACGCTCACGTATCTGTATTTCCAGATTCCGCTGATGGTTCTGATCATCACGCCCGCACTCGATGGTCTCAAACGCGAGTGGCGCGAAGCGTGCGATTGCCTGGGTGGCAGTGCTTACCATTACTGGATGTATGTGGCCTTGCCTGTGCTTTGGCCAAGTGTGCTCGGCGCCACGTTGCTGTTGTTCGCCAATGCGTTCGGCGCGGTTGCGACCGCTTATGCGCTGACCGGAAGCTCGTTGAACATCGTGCCGATCGTGCTGTATGCGCAGATTCGCGGCGACGTGCTGCACAACGAGAACCTTGGTTACGCGCTCGCGCTCGGCATGGTGCTGGTCACCGGCTTGTCCAACGGCGGTTATATCTGGCTGCGTTCGCGCGCCGAAAGGGGACGTCGATGAGCACCGCCGCTGCCGTTGCAGTCACTCCCGGCAACAAGGTCCGCGCGCAAACCCGCGCGGGCGCGTGGATCGCGATGGTGATCGGCGCGGTGTATTTTCTGCTGCCGCTGCTTGCGACCATCGAGTTCAGTTTGAAGATGCGGCGCAGCGAATATAGCCTCGATGCCTACCGCGTCGTGCTCACCGATCCGCATTTCCAGGCGTCTTTCGGCTACTCCATTCTGATGGGCGTATTCGCGATCGTGCTCGGCGTTCTGCTTGTTGTTCCGACCGCGTATTGGGTCCAGCTGCGCCTGCCGAAGCTGCGTCCGCTGATCGAATTCATCACGCTGTTGCCGCTGGTGATTCCGGCGATCGTGATCGTGTTTGGGTATCTGCATATCTACAACAGCAGTTCGTTTCTGCCGCTAACCGGTAACGAACGCGCAACCGATTTCCTCTTGATCTGCGGCTACGTCACGCTGTGTTTGCCCTATATGTATCGCTCTGTCGATGCAGGCTTACGTGCCGTCGATGTCCGTTCGCTGACGGAAGCCGCCGAATGCCTCGGCGCAACCTGGCCGACAATCCTCTTCAGGATCATCTTCCCGAATGTGCGCTCGGGAATCCTTTCCGGCGCATTCCTGACGTTCGCTGTGGTGATCGGTGAATTCACACTCGCCAGCCTCTTGAACCGTCCGGCGTTCGGGCCTTATCTGCAATTGATCGGCGCGAACCGGGCGTACGAACCATCGGCGCTTGCGATCATTGCGTTCGCCATCACGTGGGCGTCGATGGGGCTTATCCAGGTCTTCGGCTCGGCGCGGTCCATCGCCGGAAAAAAAACTTAAAAGGTCGGTTTGTCATGGCACTTCTCGAGATCGAAAACCTCAGCAAGACATTCGGAACCCACACCGTGTTGCATCAGTTCGATATGCAGATCGAACGCGGCGAATTCATCACCTTTCTTGGACCGTCGGGCTGCGGCAAGACAACGGTTTTGCGCATGATCGCCGGCTTCGAAACGCCGACGCGCGGCTTGATCAAGCTCGGCGGCCGCGACGTCACGTACGTGCGTACCCGGCAACGCAAGGTTGGCATGGTGTTCCAGTCATATGCGCTATTTCCGAACATGACGGTGGCGGACAACATCGGCTTCGGGCTGAAGGTGCTGCGCCGTCCGCAAGCCGAGATCAAGGCGCGAGTGGAAGAGATGCTTGCGCTCATCAAGTTGCCGAAGCTGGCCGACCGGTATCCGTGGCAGTTGTCGGGTGGCCAGCAACAACGCGTAGCGCTTGCACGGGCGCTCGCCAGCAAACCGCAAGTGCTGTTGCTCGACGAACCGTTGTCCGCGCTCGATGCCAAGATTCGCGTTTCTTTGCGCGAGGACATTCGCAGCCTGCAGCGCGAACTCGGCATTACGTCGATATTCGTCACGCATGACCAGGAAGAAGCGTTGTCTATATCGGACCGGATCGTCGTGATGAACGAAGGGCGCGTGGAGCAGATCGGCACGCCGTCGGAGATCTACAACTTTCCGCGCACGCGCTTCGTGGCTTCGTTTGTCGGTACGCTGAATTTGCTGTCGGGGCAGGTGATCGATCCAGCGAGTGGCCGAATTGTGGTTGGCGGGCAGGAATTGCGCACCTCGCACGCGCTGAGTTCCAGCGATACCGGCAAGCAACGCACGCTTGCCGTGCGCCCCGAAGCGATCGTGCTCGAAGCGCCGGCGAATGGGCGCAATACGCTCGCCGCAACCGTGGAGGACGTGAACTTCCTCGGCGCGGTGGTGCGCATCAGAACGCGCGTGGATCAGTCGGTGATTTCACTCGATGTCTTCAACGATCCTAATCGACGTTTGCCCGAACGAGGGCAGCCGGTGGCGCTGGGTTTCTCGCATGAGAATTTGCTCGTGCTCGAAGAAGGCGCTTGACAGGCCAAAGCATCGACCGGGTACAGTGGTTCCAAGTTTTAAAGAACCGTTCCGCATATCGCGGAACGGTTTTTTTTTGCCATCGCGCGGCGCCCGCACGGCAACAACCTTGTCGTAAAGACTTTTTGCATCTACAATAAATGAAACAGTATGTGATGTTTGATTTGGAGAAGGACGTGTCTAACCGGCGCAAGCACGGTTTATCACTGGCCGACGCCGGGCTGCTTGACTGGAACGAGCTTCGAATTCGAGCCGATACACGGCGGGACTATCGTGAAGAGCGGCTTGTCGGACACGGCTTGCTCCACCAACGTCTTCACTGCGTGGTGTTCACACCGCGAGACGGCGCCGTTCGAGTCATCAGTTTTCGCCGGGCGAACAACAGGGAGATTAAAGAATATGAGCAAGATTAAATTGATCCGGAATACGCCGGAAGAAGAAGCTGCAATCAACCGCGGTATCGCTGAAGATCCGGATACGTACGAGTTGTCGGCCGAGGAGTTCAAGACGTTGCGCCCGTTCCCCGAGGTCATGGCTGAACGCCGTATGGGGCGGCCGCCAAAAGAGCATCCGAAGGAGCAGGTCAGCGTGCGTTACGACGCGGATGTGATCGCTGCGTTTCGCGCGACCGGCGACGGCTGGCAAACACGGATGAACAATGCACTGCGGGTTTATCTGAGCGAGCATCCGCTGAAGACTGCTTGAGTCAGGCAGCCATGATCGCGTGAGTCAATTCGTCAGGGCCGCTCCAGGTAACACACCGGCGCGGCCCGTGATTTTATTTCGGAGTAGCACGCATCGGATCGCCGGCTAAAGATCACACCAAAATCCGACACAATCTCAGCGGTCGTCTCAAAATGTTAAGGTAGGGTCCGGTTTATTTTGAGACGGACAGTAAAAGCGTGATTTTCAACACCGAATTCAAGTTTCCCAAAGCCGCTTCCGGCGCCTTCTTTACTGCATCGATACTTCTCATAAGCGCCTGCGCGCCCATCCCTTCCGCCGATAACGCCGCCACCGCGCTCCCCAGCGCAGCCTCGGCGCCGGTCGTTGCGGCCCAGCCCAAACCGCAGTCGCGCAACCGCTCGGCCGAAGCCATCGCGGCCGGCGCTTCGGGCGTGCCCGGCGTGCAAAAAATCGATGTAGGCGGCCCGAGCGGTTACAAAACCGAGGTTTCGATCACTCCGCCCAAGCAGGTCTGCGATCTCGACGCGTTCGCCGATGGCGTCGAATACGGTTACGCGTACACGTGGAACCGGCTGGTCATGGAACAGATCCGCGATTCAGGCAAGCCGTCCACGCCGCCGAAAGGGCAATTCGATCCCGCCGGCATCCGCCTGCAGGACGAGCAATACAAGATTGTCTGGAACGGCGACCAGCGCGTGAATGCGTGCGCGTCCGACGGTTACCTGATCGGACGGATAGTGGGTACGCATCAGGCTCTTGTCGATATGAAAGGCGTGAGCTGACGCCGCGTGTTGGTCAGTCGCACTTGTGGGCGTCGGCGACATACGCCGCCGCGCCCACGATATCGCCGTAAATGGTGTATCCCGTGCCGCTCGCCGATGGTTCTGCATCGATCAGAAGCAGGGTTTCGCCTTTCGGCCCGTGCACGGTGATCACGTCGCCATCGGCGTTCGGCGAATATTCGCCTGTCTTAAGCGGCCGCGCGGCCCATTTCGCCTTCACGCAGGCGGCAAACGGCAGCACGCCGAGATGCGACGTTCCGGAACCCACCGGCACGGTCTTCACCAGCGAATCGTATTGCGTCACGCAGCCGCCCAGGGCGAACGCCGTCGCGGCGACGGTGACAGTCAAGGCAAGAGCGGCAGCAAAGCGTGGCGTTTTCATTCGGTAGAACCTTTTTTATCGATGATAAATGCGTCGCCCGGGGCGTGCACTGGAGCCAAGATGCTAACCGCTCGGCTGATTCCGCGTAAAGAAAGCGCCCGGAAAGCTTCGGCAACCGCGCAATAACGGAAACCGCCGCCGATAAAAAGCTTAGAATCGCCGACTTTTCTTAAGTCCCGTCAACCATCGCCGATATACAGGCGTTGCTAACCGTAACGTTCCGTTCAGGTTTATGAAATCTGGGGACGCGGGGAATTAGCGACAACGGTCCGGCGCACAGCCGATCAGAACCAAGAACCAACAACAACGTTACCTAGCCGGTGTAAGGCTGGAAAGCGTTGGAGCAAGTCCGGTAATTCGCATGTCTCGCAGAAATGTCGTTTATTCAGTTTTTCAGCCGGAATCGCTGCTCCGCAGAACGCGGTCGTGGCGATTGCAGCGTTTTACCGCTCCGGTCCTCGCATTGGTCGTATGCGCGTTGCTGCTCGTGGTTTTCCAGCATCTGTCGCACGCGGTCAACTACAAGACAGTCGTTCATCAACTGCTCGCGCTCTCGTTCGAGGCGTGGGCCGGCGCGCTGCTTGCCACTGCGCTGAGCTACGCGGCGCTGGTCGGCCGCGACGCCGTGGGCCTCCGATACCTCGACGCCAAAGTGCCGCATTCCGTGCTGTGGGTGGGCGCGACGGTTGCATCGGCACTGGGTAACGCGACCGGATTCGGCGCGCTGACTGGCGGCGCCGTGCGCTGCCGCGTGTATGGCGTGTCGGGCATCACGCCGGCGCAGGTCGGCCGTCTAACCGTATTTACCAGCGTGACGTTGGCACTGGCGCTCGCGTTGATGACGGCCGTCGGCATGGTTTGCGCCGCGAACACGCTCGCCGCCATGCTGCATGCATCGCCGCAAATGCTGCGTATCGGCGGCGCTGCGATCCTTGTTGCTTTTGCTTTGATGATCGCGCTGTGCGGCAAATCGTCGAAAACGCTGCAATCGCGCTGGAAGTGGCTGTCCGTCACCGTGCCGTCGAGACGCGACCTGGTCGCGCAACTCGTCCTCGCCGCTCTCGATGTCTGCGCCGCCGCGCTTGCGCTCTGGGCCGTATTGCCGCACGCGCAAGTTGGTTTCGGCGAATTCCTGACCGTGTTTTCCGCCGCGATGTTGCTGGGCATGATCGGCCATACGCCTGGCGGCGTCGGCGTTTTCGAAGCGGCGATGGTCTTCGCGCTCGGCAACAGCGTCAACACGCCGGCCATGCTGGCGGCGCTGCTGGCGTACCGGGCAATCTACTTTGGCTTGCCGCTGATCGTCGCGACGGCCGTGCTGGCCGGCTTCGAAGGCCGCGCGCTGAAGGGCCGGTTCACGTTCTTGAATCCATCGAATGTGTCGCAACTCGCGCCTTTGTTCCTGAGCGTCGTGACCTTCGTGGTCGGCGGCATGCTGGTGATTTCGGGCGCAACGCCTGCGTTCGGCAAGCGCATCGCCGTGCTGCAGGCGGTCTTGCCGTTGTGGGTGCTGGAAAGCTCGCAATTGCTGGGAAGCGTGCTCGGCGTGGTTTTATTGTTCGTCGCGCGCGGTTTGCTGCGCCGGCTCGATGCCGCCTGGTGGCTCGCGATCACGCTCGCGGTGGCCAACTTGGCGTTGTCGCTTGCGAAGGGTTTGGCGTTCGTGGAAGCCGGGGTTCTCGCGTTGCTGATCGTGCTGCTGCTTGCCACGCGCGACCGCTTCAACCGGCGTTCGTCGCTGCTGGCTGAACGGTTCACGGCAAGCTGGCTGGTTTCGGTGGGTATCGTGATCGTGCTGGCCGTCTGGATCATGTTGTTCGCTTTCCGCGATATCAACTACAGCCGCGATCTTTGGTGGCAATTCGCTTTCGATGAACGCGCGCCCCGCGCCTTGCGCGCCACCTTGGCCGCCGGATTGTTCGCCGCGCTGTTCGCCGTATGGCAGTTGCTGCGCCCGGCTGCTGGTCGTTTCGAGAAACCCGCGCCGCAAGATCTCCTCGATGCCGCCCGCATTTTCCGCGCGCAGGAACGCAGTGACGCCGGCCTCGCCATGATGGGCGACAAGAGTTTCCTCTTCTCCACGTCGCGCGAAGCCTTCCTGATGTACGCCAAGCACGGCCGCACGTGGGCGGCGCTCCACGATCCGGTCGGTCCGCGCCGCGAATGGGCTGAACTGATCCGGCGTTTCGTGGAGATGGCGCACGCGCACGGTGGCCGCGCCGCGTTCTATCAGGTTCGCGCCGACGCTTTGCCGCTTTACCTCGATGCCGGCCTCACGCTGATGAAACTCGGCGAGGAAGCGCACGTCGTGCTGGAAGATTTCGACCTGAAGGGCTCGCATCGCGCGCATTTGCGTTATGCGCTAAAACGTGGCGAACGCGATGGTTTCGACGTGGAAGTCATCGATGCCACGCAGGTTCCCTACGCCATGCCCATGCTGCGCGAAGTGTCCGATGCCTGGCTGAACGGCCGCGAAGCGCGCGAGAAAAGTTTTTCGGTGGCGGCGTTCAACGACGAATACCTCGCGGCGCAATCCGTGTTGCTGGTTCGCCAGCAAGGCAAGCCGGTGGCGTTCGTCACGTTCATGACAACAGACATGAACACGGAAGCCACGGTCGGCGTGATGCGCCACGTGCCCGACGCGTCGCCGTACGCAATGGAATATCTCTTCACCAAGCTCGCGCTGCACCTGAAGCAGGCCGGCTACCAGACGTTGAGTCTCGGCATTGCGCCGCTTTCAGGCATGCAGCCCACGCCGCTTGCGTCGCCGTGGCATCGGCTGGCGGGTCTGGTCTGGCGTTTCGGCGGACGTTTCTACAACTTCCGGGGCTTGCGCGGTTTTAAGAGCAAGTTCCAGCCGCGCTGGGAACCGCGTTATCTCGCGGCATCCGGTTCGGTGGGCGTGTTTTTCACGCTCGCGGATCTCTCGTTGCTGGCGGGAGGCTGGCGTTCATGAATTTTGTTAGCAAGCTGGCTTTTGTTTCATTGTTCGCAGTTTCAGCAGCGCACGCCGCCACGATTTCCGGCGGCCGTTACGGCGATGTCCAGTTCACCAAACCCACGGGTCCAATGCGCGGTTTTGTCGTGCTCTTCTCCGATAAAACCTGGACCCCCGCCGACACTCAAGCCGCCGATGCGCTCGCCAAAAACGGCGCGATGGTCGTAGGCGTCGACACTGCGCGTTACGCCGCGAAGCTGCCGCTGGACAAGGAAAGCTGCCACAACCTCGTGGGCGACGCCGAGGCGCTTAGCCATCAGCTTGAACGCGAAGTGCAATCGAACCGGTATTACGCGCCCATCCTGATGGGCACGGGTCAGGGCGGCGTGCTCGCTTCAAAGATTTTGTCGCAGGCGCCGGACAACACCGTGGCCGGCGCGCTCGCGCTGAACGCCGACGCGCAACTCGACGCGCGTTTCAACTTGTGCCCGCCCGATCCGACCATCACGCACGCGAAAGGCTTGCCCGGTTTCTTCGATAAAACCACGCAACCGCCCGCTGCATCCCGGTCCGATGCGCTGCTGGCACTCGCCGCGCCGCATCTGAAGATCGAGCCGGCGCACGATGAAGACGTCTCCGATCTGCCGCTGGTCGAGCTTCCGGCCGCGCATCCGACGAACCTGCTCGCAATCGTGATTTCCGGCGACGGCGGCTGGCGCGACCTCGATAAAACCGTCGCGGAATCGTTGCAGAAAGACGGGGTATCGGTGATCGGCATCGACAGCTTGCGCTATTTCTGGAGCGAAAAAACGCCCGAACAGACCGCGCATGATCTGTCGCGCGTGATCCAGGCGTACAGCGCGCGCTGGCACTCGGAGCACGTCGCGCTGATCGGCTATTCATTCGGCGCGGACGTGATGCCGTTTGCCTACAACCGTCTGCCCGACGCGGTGCGCGCGAAGGTATCGATGGTCTCGCTGATGGGCTTCGCGCCCGACGCCGATTTTCAGATTCGCGTGACCGGCTGGCTCGGCATGCCCGCGAGCAAGGACGCGTTCAAGGTGCGCCCGGAACTGGCGAAACTGCCGCCCGGAATCGTCCAGTGTATTTATGGCGAGGCCGAAGAAGACACGTTATGCCCGGCGTTGACCAAGACGGGCATAGAAGTGATCAAGACAAGCGGCGATCACCATTTTGGCGGTGACTACGCCGTGCTCGCGCGACGCATTCTGACAAGTTGGCAGAAACAGATCGCCGCGCGAACCTGAATTCGGTCCCGCCGATCAGGCCTTTTGCAACGCGCCGAGATAATCGAGTTTCCCGACCGGCACGCCGAGATGGCGCAGGATGTCGTACGCCGTGACTATATGGAAGTAGAAGTTTGGCAGCGCGAACAAGAACAGATAATCGCTGCCGCTGAACGTCAATTCGCCCGCGCGTTGCTTCAGCGTGACCTCACGTGTTTCGCTCCCTTCGAGCGTCGTTTCGTCGATGCTTTTCAGATACGACAACGTATTCGTCAACCGTTCCCGCAATTCGGCGAAGGTGGTTTCCGTATCGTCGAAACTCGGTGCTTCAACGCCCGACAAACGAACCGCCGAGAGCTTCGATGTATCGCTTGCGCGCTGGATTTGTCCCGTGAACGGCAACATGTCGTCGAAGAGGCGCGCCGCCGTGACGTCGGTCTCCGCGATTCCTTTTTCCTTCGCGTGCGCTTCGGCCTTGTTGATCAGGGACACGAGCACGTCGAGCCCGCGGATGAAAACTGGGACGCTCGCGCGATACATTGAAACGGACATGGTGATTCCTTTGGCTTGGGTCCTGACTGGACGGGACAACAGCATACCGGGACGCCGGACGTCGCGCATTTTCCACTGGAAGCGGTCCCACGGAATTCAAATGCACATATCGGGTCCCCAGGAAATTCCGCGACCGAAACGCCGCGAATCCCGGCTATCATTCATTTTTAAACGGCCGGGACGCCCGTCATGATTTCAGACGACCTTACACAAGAAACACAGCGCATCGACCGTGACGCCTTGCGTGATTTTATCGACCGGAAGTGGGACGACGAGATTCTCCCCGCGCTCACCGATTACATCGCGGTGCCCGCAAAAAGCCCGATGTTCGATCTCGACTGGGCGAAGAACGGTTTCATCGAACGCGTGATTACCGATGCAGCGCAATGGGCCGAGCGTCAGCCTGTGCGCGGCCTGAAAGTCGAAATCATTCGCCTCGCCGGACGCACGCCGGTCATCTTTTTCGAAGCGCCCGCGACGCGTTCCAATAGCCGCGACACCATCGTGCTCTATGGCCATCTCGACAAACAACCCGAGTTCGACGGCTGGCGTCGCGACCTTGGACCATGGTCGCCGAAGTTCGAAGACGGCAAGCTTTACGGCCGCGGCGGTGCGGACGATGGTTACGCCACGTATTCGTCCATTAGCGCAATCGCCGCGCTCGATGCTCAAGGTATCGAGCGGCCGCGTTGCGTTGGCATCATCGAAACATGTGAAGAATCGGGTAGCTACGATTTGCTGCCGTATGTGGATGCACTGCGTGATCGTCTCGGCGATGTCAGCCTTGTGATTTGTCTGGATTCCGGCGCGGGAAACTACGATCAGCTGTGGCTCACCACGTCACTGCGCGGTCTGGTTGCAGGCGACCTGGAAGTGCAGGTGCTCGACGAAGGTATCCATTCGGGCACGAACGGCGGCATTGCGCCATCGACTTTCCGGATCATGCGCCGGTTGCTGGAACGGCTCGAAGACTCGAGCACGGGCAATTTGTTGCCGAAGGGTTTTCATTGCGATATCCCGTCGCGGCGTCTTTCCGAAGCGGAAGCAACGGCCAGGATTCTCGGTGACGACGTCTGGAAAAAGCTTCCCTGGAGTTGCGGCCAGAACGGCGGCACGGTGTTGCCGGTCACCACCGATCCACGTCAGGCGCTGCTCGATTCCACCTGGCGGCCGTCGCTGGCGGTGACGGGCGCGGCGGGTTTGCCATCGTTGATCGATGCAGGAAATGTCCTGCGCCCGCGCACCGCGTTCAAGCTATCGCTGCGTTTGCCGCCGCTCGTTGAAGCGACCACGGCGCTCGCCGAACTCAAGTCCTTGCTCGAAGCCGATCCGCCGTACAACGCGAAGGTCACGTTCAAGGCGGAGCGTGGCGAGGCGACGGGCTGGAGCGCGCCGGAACTCGCGCCTTGGCTCGACGAAGCGTTGAACGACGCATCGCGCAGGCATTTCGGCGCGGACGTTGCGTTCCTCGGACAAGGCGGCACCATTCCGCTCATGAGCACGTTGCAGGAAGGTTTTCCGCGTTCGCAATTCATGGTCTGCGGCGTCTTGGGACCAAGATCGAATGCGCACGGACCGAATGAATTCCTGCATGTGCCGTTCGCAAAGAAACTGACCGCGACGGTCGCCGAGGTGATCGCCGCAACGCCTTGAACGCTTGTCATCGATAATAAAAGGGCGCGCAGCTTCTAGCGCGCCCTTTTCATTTTGTAAGGCGAGCGCGCCATCGAATTTGTCGTGCAGCATTTTCATGTCAGGAGACGTAGTCGCATGAACACCGAAAACAAGCCCGAAGCACGCATTGCCCGCAATACCCTGCACGCGTATGTCAGCGCGATCTGGACGCACGCCGGCAGCACGCCGCGTGAAGCGCAGTTGGTCGCCGATCATCTCGTCATGGCGAATATGTCGGGCCATGATTCGCATGGCGTCGGCATGATTCCGCGTTATATGGCCTCGCTCGGCGACGGCGAACTGAAGCTCAACACGCACGCCGAAATTGTCCGCGATGCCGGCGCGGTGCTGACCATCGACGGGAAAAAGGGCTTTGGTCAAGTCGTTGCGTTCGAGGCGATGGAACATGGTATCGAGCGCGCCTTGAAGCTCGGCGTGTGCGCGGTCGGCTTGCGCAATGCGCATCACATTGGGCGCATCGGGCATTGGGCCGAGCAATGTGCGGCAGCCGGGCTCGTGTCGTTTCACTTCGTCAACGTGGCGGGCGATCCGCTGGTCGCGCCGTTCGGCGGTATCGATCGCCGCTTCGGCACGAATCCGTTCTGCGCTGCGTTTCCGCGAGAAGGGCGCGAGCCGCTCGTGCTGGATTTCGCGACGTCGGGCATCGCCTACGGCAAGACGCGCGTGGCCTACAACAAGGGCGTGAAAGTCGATTCCGGTTACCTGATCGATCATGCCGGCGTGCCGACCGTCGAGCCGAAAGTCATGCACGAAGCCCCGTTCGGATCGTTGACGGCGATGGGCGCACACAAGGGTTACGGCCTCGCCGCCATGTGCGAGATTTTCGGCGGCGCGTTGTCGGGCGGTTACACAACGCACGAAAGCACGCTCGATACAACCAACGCCATCATCAATTGCATGACGTCGGTGATCGTCAATCCGAAAGCCTTCGATGCACCCAACGCCGAAGCCGAAGCGGACGCGTTCGTGGAATGGGTGAAGGCTTCGCCGCTTGCCGCCAATACGGAAAGGATCCTCGTGCCGGGCGAGCCGGAACGCGCGCGCCGCGCGGAACTGGAAGCGAAGGGCGTGCCGGTCGATCCGACCACGTGGCAGCAGATTCACGACGCGGCGGTGAAGGCCGGCATGCCGGCTGCGAAAATCGATGGATATCTGAAGGCGCTCCAATAAGCGCTTGAGATTGGCAAAACGCGGCCGGTTTTTGCTGACCGGCCGCGCGTGTTTTCAGTTACTTGATCATCTCGTCGCGAATCCAGTCGGTCACCGACGTGCGCTTCGGCGTCCATCCCAGCAATTCACGCGCGTGCTTGCCGCGAACCCGGCTGTTCGATCCCAGCCCGTACGACGCCATTTCATAACCCCATTCCTTCTTGGCATCTTCCAGCGGCCAGTCCTGCGGTTCACCAAGTTTCATTGCCCTGGCCATCGCCGTGGTCATGTCGCGGAACGCCGCTTCGCCGCTTTCTACGAAATAGAACGTTCCCGCCGGACTTTTTTCGAGGGCGCGGGCGTACAGGTCGGCGACATCATCTATATGCACGTTCGACCAGATATTGCGTCCCGGTCCGACATGCCGGACGATGCCGCTTTTCTGCGCCTGGGAAAAGAGCCGCGGCAACTGCACGCTTTTGGCGGTTTTCATCGCGCCATGGCCGTAGATCAGCGTGTTGCACAGCACCGAGGCGCGTACGCCGCGCGTGGCTGCATCGAGCACGAGATTGTCGATGGCTACGCGTGCCGCTTTGTCGGCGGTCGGTTCGGGCAACGCGTCTTCGTAGTAGATTGCGTCCGATCCCTCGCCGCCGGATGCATCGCCGACAATGCTCGAACCGCTCGTATGCAGCAACGGTTTGCCGGAACCCGCCAACCCTTCGATCAGCGCTTCCACGGCGCCACGATGATCGCTGTTCGCGGCGTTGATGACGCCATCGGCGGCTTTGGCTTCTGTAATCAGCAAGTTGCGGTCATCGAGCGTTCCGATCACCGGTTCCACGCCGAGTTGCTCGAGCTCGGCCGCCTGATCGGCGCGGCGGATCAGGCCGCGTACCTGATGCCCGCTGCGCGCAAGATGCGCCGCAATCGAGCCGCCGATAAACCCGCTTGCGCCCGTCAAAAATACCTTCATGTCCGCTCTCCTTTAATCAGTATTGAATCGATGCACGCAGTATCGCCCGGTTCTACTTTCGCAAAAACGGTGTTAGTCTCAAATCAATCTTGACTACGCATCAACAATCGCTTCGATGAAAACCACCACCGAGGAATTGCTCGCGTTCGTAACCGTGATCGACAGCGGTTCGATCACGGCCGCCGCAGAGGCCTTGCAGCAAACGGTTTCGGGCGTGAGCCGAGCGCTGACCCGGCTCGAAACCAAGCTCGATTCCACGCTGATCCGCCGCACCACGCGCCGGCTCCAGCTCACCGACGAAGGCGAACTGTTCCTCGTGCGCGCCCGCGCCATCCTCGCCGCGATGGAAGACGCCGAGGAGTCCATCGCCCGGCAACGGCAACGCCCGGCGGGGCGCTTGCGGGTCGACGCGGCGTCGCCGTTCATGCTTCATTGCATCGTCCCGCACGTGCAGGCGTTCGCGGTGGCGTACCCGGAAATCGTGCTGGAATTAAGTAGCAACGAGCGTTTTGTCGATTTGATGGAGCAGCGCGTGGACATCGCGATCCGCATTGGCGCGCTGCAGGACTCGACGCTGCACGCGCGTTCGCTCGGCAGCAGCCGGCTGCGCATATTGGCGAGTCCCGGTTATCTGGCCGAGCATGGCGAGCCGCGGACCGTGGCGGAATTACGCGGGCATCGGCTGATCGGATTTACCGCGCCCGATAGCCTCAACGACTGGCCCTTGCTCGATGACGACGCCCGCTTCCGGATCGTGCCGGACATCGCGGCATCGAGTGGGGAGACCATGCGCCAGCTTGCGCTTGCCGACGGGGGTATTGTGTGTCTCGCGTCCTACATGACCCACGCCGATGTCACGAGCGGACGCCTTCGGACCGTCATGGACAGCGCGTGGCTCGACGTCAGGCAACCGATCAGCGCGGTCTTCTACCAGAGTGCTTCAATGGCCGGACGCGCCAAGGCCTTCCTGGATTTTCTGGCTGGACGGTTGGTGCTTTGATTGGGTGGACGTATCCTTTAACTTTTGTTGTCATTCAGATCTCTCCATGCCAATTGAACGAATCAATGCGCCCGGCCTTCCGGTTCCGGCCGGCCATTACAGTCACGCCACGCGCGCCGGCAACCTTGTTTGCGTCTCAGGACAGTTGCCGATGCGCCCCGACGGCACGCACACCGGCGACCTGCCGTTCGAAGTACAGGCCCGGCAAACGCTCGAAAACGTCAGCGCGGTCCTGGCCGCGGCGGGAGCGGGCTTGCGGGACGTGATCGAGGTGACCGTCTATCTGGTCGGCGTGGATCACTGGAAGGCGTTCAATGAAATCTATGCAAGTCACTTCGGCGACTGGAAACCCGCGCGGGCCGTGGTGCCGGTGGGCGCGCTGCACTACGGATATCTGATCGAGATTGCCGCCCGCGCATGGGTTGAAAAGTAGATCCCGAGCTGGCGTGAGGCTGCATCGCTTTTACGATGGCCGGGGAATATCGGTCACGCGGGTCCACCAAAGGTAACGTCATGATTCAACTCGTGTTGCTGCTGCTGGGCGTGGATTATTTGCGTCGCCGATGGATAACGCTGGCGCTCGCCGGCAGTATCTGGCTCGTGATCGGGGTGCTTGTTTTTATCGATGCCCTCGATGGTGTCCTTTATTTTCCCATCCATTTTTTTGCGTGGCTATTGCTGTTCGAAGGCCTCGCGACTTTGATCGCAGCGGGCACGGGCGTTGGCGGACAGCGCACGCTGCGTTACGTGAAAGGCGCGGCGTTCGCGTTCGCGGCCTTGCTCATCATGGCGGGTCATCACCACGGCAACTTCGTGTTGTCGATGATCTTCGGCATACTTTTTCTCGCCGATGGCCTGCTGCAATCGGTCTCGGCGATCGTCGTCCGCTATAGCCGGTGGAGAGTGGTGCTGGCGCTGGCTGTTATCGAGATTTTGCTCGCGGTCTTCTTCTTCCAGCCGTATCCGACGCATTACGTGGGGACAGCGCCTTACGCCGTTGGACTCGGACTTGCGTTCGGCGGCTGGAACCTGCTGCTGATTGCATTGCGCGTGCGCGGCATGGAAAGTCTGCCGCCCGAAAGCAAAAAGACTTTGACCCTTTCCGACGATGTCATCACTGATCCGACCATCGCCGAGAAATCTGCAACGGCGAAGGCCGTGGCGAACGCCGGCGCGACCGAAGCCGACGCTCCGTTCGAATGGGACGGCCCGCCCGCCGCCGACGAGAAAGCCCTTACCGTGCACGTATGGACTCCGGTTGGTTCCGCGCGAGCGCAGGCGAACCGGCGGCTAATCGTGGATCGCTACATTGCCGCCGTGGATGCCAACGGCGTCATTTCAACTGGTCACGCCGCGCTCGAATCGCCGGAGGGCATTTACATCAGCCTGTATCCGGGCGTGGAAATCGATCGTTCACCGGACGAGTTCGGCCGCATCCTTCGAGCGACGCGCGAGAACAACGTGCCCGGCGTGTTCCAGCCGGACTATCCGACGGAATCGAAGGCATGGTGCGAATCCACGACGCGCGTGCGCATCCGCAACTATCGTCCCGAAAGGCTCGATGCATTCTGGGAAAAGTACCGCCAGGATCCCACCTACAACCTGACTTACCGGAATTGCTCCAGCACTGTTTCCAATGCGCTCGAAGCTGCTCTGGAAGGCACGGTAGGGACCTTCCACGGCCACGATACCGGATGGCGCGCTTTCCTGCGTCTCCTGGTCACGCCCGAACTCTGGGTCGCGGCGCAGATCCGCAAACGCGCTGCGACGATGGCGTGGACACCAGGCCTTACGCTCGACTACGCGCGGGCGCTCAGCATGCTTGCCGATCCCCGTCCGTTCAGCTACCTCAAGATGTCGCGCCTTGCCGTGCGCAAGATGCTGCGCTCGCGGCGTGAATGGAGACAGGAAGCGTCCGATGCCGCCGATGCGCGCGCAGGACGAATGGACGGCTCGCGCGCTTCTTAAAGCGTGTGGGGATCGCGCTTCGCTTCACGCCAGATCCAGCGCCGCCGTCAGATCGCCCAGCGGCGCTTCGCCGTTCGCCGCGAACGCCCGGTCCCGCGCAACGACGCCATCGAGCGGCACGAGATCGTGCACGCGAGTGATGAATCGCAGGATCGAATTCGTGTCGTAAACGGTATGGTCGACCAGACCTTTCTTCGCAAACGGCGCGATGACGAGCGCCGGAATGCGCGATCCCGGTCCCCAGCGGTCGCCTCTGGGCGGCGAAACGTGATCCCACCAGCCGCCGTTTTCATCGTGCGTGATGATCACGACCGTGTTGTCCCACTGCGGCCCGCGCTGAATCCGCTCCACCACGTTCGCCAGATGCCGGTCGCCCGACTCGACGTCCGCGTAACCCGCGTGCATGTTCAGGTTTCCCTGCGGCTTGTAGAACGTCACGGGCGGCAGCCGGCCTGCATCGATATCCGCGATGAACTTGTTCGTCGACGCATCCTCGCCTACACCGCCGTCCCGCAAGTGCTGCGTGCGTGCAAGCGTGCCGGGCGCGAAGCTGCGGAAATAGTTGAACGGCTGATGGTGATACTGGAAGTCAGGTGTCATACCGGTGTCACGATGCGTGAGCGCGAACTCCCACGCGCCGCCGTACCAAGCCCAGTCCACTCCTTTATCCGACAAGCGGTCGCCAATGGTCGCGTAAGTCTGCGGCGGCAGCACCCTGTAATTCGATGGATCGGCAAGCGCCGGATCGCCGCCTTCAGCCGGCTTGATGTTGCTCGGCTGATAGGGCGGCGTCATGGTGTTGACGGCGTAGCCGTCGGCGGTAAGCGCGCCGTCGTTTACGTACGATGGCGGCCCGTCCAGCGCCGAGGCCGGCGAGTCGGGCGTGAGTTTGAGGCGCGTGCCCAAGGGATCGTCGCTGTCCAGCACAGACAGCAACTTTTTTCCGGGGCCGTTGTGCGCATCGGGATACAACGGTGCCTGACCCGAGATCAGAAAGATGTGATTGAGCCAAGAGCCGCCGAACGCCGCCATGAAAAAGTTGTCGCACAGCACATTTTGCTGCGCGATATTCCACAGCTTCAGCGATTCTGCCGAGTTGCGGTAATGACCCATCACCAGGCCGCCGGAGTCTCCCCACGCGGCAAACTGATTGTTGCGCCCGGCGTTGATCTGCATCTGGTTCTGATAAAAGCGATGCACGAGGTCGCGCGTGATGACGCCGTTCGGCAGCGGTTTGCCTTCGGTATCCACAAGATGAAAGGGGCCGTTGGCAATGCCGTCGATCTGCTTTTCCGAGATCATGTAGCGCTTGCCGTCCACTTCCTGCGCCTGCGGCACCAAACCACCCCAGATTTTCGGCAGCACCGGCAATGGCGTGCGTCCGTCACGATCGAGCTGCACGTAACGCGACGCAGGCACGGCTTCGAGCGGATATTGCACGCCGGGGTAATTGCCCCACAGGTTGCTGAAGCTGCGGTTTTCCGCGTAGATCACGACGATGTGTCGGACCTTTGCTCGCAGGGTTTGGTCGAGCGCGAGATCGGCGGCGGATTTCGGCGCGTCAGGGCGGGAATCGAACAGGTGGCAGGCGCTCAGCGACAGTCCGCTCAGGCCAGCCAGACCCATGCCGGCGACCAGTAGCCGCCGGCGAAATGGGTCGTGGGGAAGGTCGGAAGCGGTTTGCTCGTCACGCGGATCGTCGGTCTGGCTCATGCGCAGTCTCCTTGCGGTTCTCGACAAGAGCGCCTCAGTGGCTGCGGCGCGGGTAAATCGTGCGGAAATAGTGTCGAATTTAAAAAATGAGCGCAACGCAAGGCGCGCTGCTTTTTCACTCTTCGTTCACCTGAATCGTGCACGTTTTGCCCGGATTTCGATACCCGGCCAATTGGCCTATGACTTGGAAAACCAGATCGCGGCCCCGGAAATGATCTCGTTCTCACCTCACATACCATTTGGCCGACTGGAAAGCGTCACGTCTGGCGACTACTATCGATCGAACTGGCCGGCAATCAGCTCAACACGAGCTTTACGCCGACCAGCACGAGCGTCGCGGCCAGGAGATTGCGCAGCAGGACTTCGGGTGCTCGCGCTGACAAAAGGCTGCCCAGCACGATGCCGGGAAGCGAGCCCACCAGCAGTGAGATCAGGAGCGACCAGTCGACCGAACCGAGCAGCCAGTGACCAGTGCCGGCAATCAGCGTGAGCGGCACGGCGTGCGCAATGTCCGATCCCACAATGCGCGACGTCGCGAGACGCGGATAAAGCAACAGGAGCACCGTGACGCCGATTGCGCCCGCGCCCACCGAGGTGATCGACACCAGCACGCCGAGAATGGCGCCGGTTAGTACCGTCCAGGCCACGGTGCGCATTTCGCGCTTCGCTGCGTCGGGGTCGCCGCGAGCCTCGCGGGCCATGCCGGTCTTGTAGGCGAGCCGCGCAAGCTGAGGGCGGAACACGAGGGACAAGGCGGTAAAAAGCAAAGCCCAGCCCAGCACGAGCTGAATTACGCGCGCGGCCGCAGGCGTGTTGAGGCCGTAGCGGTGGAGCAGGACGAGGGTGATCGCCGCGGCGGGAATGCTTCCTGCCGCAAGCCGTCCGGTAATGCGCCAGTCAACCGACCCCTTCAGGCCGTGGACGAGCGTGCCGGCAGACTTGGTCGCGGCCGCGTAAAGCAGGTCGGTGCCGACTGCGGTAGCGGGATGGATGCCGAACAGCAGTACGAGCAGCGGGGTCATCAGCGAACCGCCGCCCACGCCGGTGAGCCCGACCAGAAAGCCGACGGCGAGACCCGAAGCCGAATAAAGTAGGTCGATATGTGGAAAAGACATGCAGCCTGGAGAACCGGTTAGGTGAGCGTCGGTCGAAAAACGGTCGATGATAGCGGGTCCGCAGTGCGCATGTCTGCGGTCCCGGCAAATTGATTCGCAGGCTCCGGCCGTACAATCGCCGACAGTGGCTGATATGGCCGGGGCAGGCCGAGTGTCCAGGCAACTCTTTTTCAGGAAGGTGTAATGGAAACGAAGGAACAACAGCAGGCAAATCAGGCGCTCGATGACCAAAAGGCTGCTAATGCTGGCCGAAGCCCCGCACATGACGATCTTCCCGACCCCGTGCGCAGCACGGTCGGTGTGCGGGAAGTTGCTCCCACTACGCCCGTTGCGGTGACTGACGGCGCGTTTATCGCGACAGAACACTCGAATTACGCAAACGAGCGCCAGTTCGTGCTCAAGGCGGGCAACACGTTCGTTGTCAACGACGCGAACGGCGATATCCGTGGCAACGACGACGGCCTTTTCGTCAACGACACCCGCGTGCTGTCGCAACTTCGCCTGACTTTCGGCGGCCGCGCGCCGTCCCTGCTTTCGGGGAGCGTGTCCAGCGACAACGCCGTTTTCACCGCGCACATGACCAACCGGCCGCTGCCGCCCATCGGTGGCGCGACCACGCCGGAAGGGGTGCTTCACGTCGAACGCCGGCGCGTGTTGTCGCGGCATGTACTGCACGAAGCCATCGTGTTGACCAACTACGGCACGGAGCCCGCAACGGTGCCGTTGTCCATCGATTTCGCGGCGGATTTCCACGACATGTTCGAGGTCCGCGGTTCAACGCGGCCAAAACGCGGGGAAATGCGCGAGCCGGTTATCGAAAATGGGGAAGTGGTGCTGCGCTATACGGGGCTCGATGAAGTCGAGCGGACCGCGCGCATCCAGTTTTCGCCCGCACCCCATTCGCTGACGGTCAATCGCGCCGACTATGCGCTGCGCATTCAGCCGGAAACGGCGATGTCGATTTATCTGTCGGTCACGGCGCTCACGCATGCGTTGAGTGACGCGAGCGCGGAAAGCAAGAAAATTGCCGAAGAGGGTGCGGAATGCGCGCCGGAGTCGGGTCGCCCGGCAATACGTGAAGCGTTGGTCGATGCCCACAGGCGCATGCGCGACAGGCGCCGTTCGGTTGCGCGGGTGCGTTCGAGCAATCCGCTTTTTAGCGAATGGATCGATCGATCGCTTGCCGACCTGGGCTTGTTGACCACCGACCTTGAAACCGGGCCATATCCGTACGCCGGTATTCCATGGTTCTCGACCGCGTTCGGCCGCGACGCGATCATCACTTCGCTGCAAATGTTGTGGCTCGATCCGTCTCTTGCGCGCGGCGTGCTGCGTTTTCTCGCGGCGAATCAGGCACGTGAGGATTCGGCGTTTCGCGACGCGGAAGTCGGCAAGATCATGCACGAGACGCGCAACAGCGAAATGGCGGCGACCGGCGAAGTGCCGTTTGCCATGTACTACGGCGGCGTGGACAGTACGCCGCTGTTTGTTGCGCTTGCCGGGGCATACGCCGAACGGACGGGCGACACGGCGCTTATCGACGAGTTATGGCCTTCGCTGCAACTGGCGGCAAAGTGGATCGCGGGTCATTGCGACAAGAATGAATATGGCTTGCTGAGCTACCAGCGAGCAACCGAACACGGGCTGGCCAACCAAGGCTGGAAAGATAGCCACGACTCCGTGTTTCACGCCGATGGCAGCTTCCCGGTCGGGCCGATCTCGCTGATCGAAGTGCAGGGTTATGCGTCCACGGCTTTCGCGACCATGGCGCGTTTTGCGCGGCAACGCGGTATGCCGGAAGACGCAAAGTCGTTCGATAAACGCGCACAGCATATCCGCGAACGTGTTGAGACCATGTTCTGGATGCCCGAGTCGGAGTTCTACGGCATTGCGCTGGATGGCAAGGGCCAGTTGTGTAAGGTGTTGTCGTCCAACGCGGGACACTTGCTGGCCTTCGATCTGGTCGAACGCAGCCGTGGCGAGGCAGTTGCGCGACAACTCGAATCGACCTTGTTCCACACGGGCTGGGGCGTTCGCACGCTCGCTGCAGGCCAGCCGCGTTTCAATCCGATGTCGTATCACAACGGCTCGGTCTGGCCGCACGACACCGCCATGTGCGCACGCGGTCTCGCACGATACGGCGATCGCGGCGGCGCCGTACGCTTGCTGCAGGCGCTGTTCGAATCCGCCGTCACCTTCGATATGCGTTTGCCCGAGCTGTTCTGCGGCTTCACGCGACAGCGCGGCGAGCGTCCTATCGGCTATCCGGTTGCGTGTTTGCCGCAAGCGTGGGCAGCCGGTTCGCCGTTCATGATCCTTGAAGCGTGCCTTGGAATAGCAATCGACGCCGAGCGCGGGGAAGTGCGCATCGACCGGCCGCAACTGCCAGATGGTATCGACTGGCTTGAGATCGGCGAGTTGCGGGTCGGTGAAAAGACCGTATCCATAACGTTCCGGCGCGTGGGCGGGCAGGTCGTGCCGTCGGTGGAAGGCGACGTTCGCGTGGTGGCGGTTCTTTAAGGATCCTCGCTCGGGCCTAAACCGCAACGCTGCCGACGTAATTCTCGGCCAGCGCCGTGGCGGCGGCCCGCGAGGTTGTCACATGTTCGAGCTCGGCCACTTGCAGGCGTTGTTCGAACGGCGACGTATCGTCGAGCTTGTGCAGCATTCGTGTCATCCACCACGAGAAATGCTCTGCGCGCCAGACGCGCTTCAGCGCGGTTTCGGTGTATCGATCAAGCTGGTCGCTCGTGCCTGTCTCATAGAACTCGCGCAAAGCGGCGGTCAGAATGCGAACATCCGAGACAGCGAGATTCATGCCCTTTGCACCCGTCGGCGGAACGATATGCGCGGCGTCTCCCGCCAGGAAGAGCTTGCCGGATTGCATCGGCGTGGAGACAAAGCTGCGCATGCCGACAATGTTTTTCTGGAAGATCCGGCCTTCGGTGATCTGCCAGCCATCGTGCGTATCAACGCGGGCGTGCAGTTCGGACCAGATGCGGTCGTCGGACCATGCATCTGCTGAATCTTTCGGGTCGCACTGGAAATACATGCGCTGCACAGTGGGCGAGCGCGTGCTGATCAGGGCGAAGCCGCGGTCGTGGCGCGCGTAGATAAGTTCGTCCGATGAAGGTGGCGCTTCCACCAGGATTCCGAACCAGCCGAACGGGTAGATGCGCTGGTAATCGTGCCGCTGCGCTTGCGGCATCGACCCGCGCGCAACGCCCTGAGATCCGTCGCATCCAATGATGAAATCGCACTCGAGCTGATGCCGGTCGCCTTCATGCGTATATGTGATGCGCGGATGGCTTGCGCCGCCGGCTTCGAAGCCGTGCAGCGAAACATCCGATACGCCGAATTTCAACGCACCGTCCGCCGCCACGCGGGCCGCAACAAGATCCTTGATGACTTCGTGCTGCGCGTAGACGGTGATCGAATGACCGGTGAGTTCGGTCAGCGCAATGCGCCGGCGTTGTCCTTCGAAGGCAAGTTCGAAGCCGTGATGCACCGCACCTTCGGCCAGCATTCGTGCGCCGAGTCCGGCTTCGTTGAGCAGATCCATCGTGCCTTGTTCGAGCACGCCGGCACGAATGGTGGATTCAATATCGCTGCGGTTTCGTGCTTCGAGCACAACTGATTCAATACCGCGAAGATGCAGCAGATGGGAAAGCAGCAGGCCGGCTGGGCCAGCGCCAATAATTCCGACTTGTGTACGCATGAAAGTCTCCTGAGTTTTGATTTTGTCGGGACAGTCTGCGTTTGCCTTGTATATCGTGCAACGCGATAACGTGGATAAGCACTATTCCGATCATCGATAAAGCTCAATGTCCGCTGCTGGGTCCGGTGCTTGCTGAGATTGAGTTCCCAGCCAGTCATTACAAGGAGCCACGCACATGGCCCAGATTTCCTACCCGAAACCGCCTTTCCCCGAACAGCCGCAAAGTCAGCAGCCGGGCCAAACCGGCCCGATGGATCCGCAGCCTGATCACGGCGAAAAGACCTACAAGGGTTCGGGCAAACTCACCGGCAAGATCGCGCTGATAACGGGCGCGGACAGCGGCATCGGCCGGGCGGTCGCAATCGCTTTTGCCCGCGAGGGCGCGGATGTCGCGATCTCATACCTCAGCGAAGACGATGACGCGAAAGAAACCGCGCGATGGGTCGAGGAAGCGGGGCGCAAGTCGCTCCTCCTGCCCGGCGATATCACCGATCCCGCGCATTGCCGCGCGCTCGTGGCGAAGACCGTCGAAACCTTCGGTCGTGTCGATGTTCTCGTGAACAACGCCGCGTACCAGATGACCTACGACAGTCTGGAAGAGATCAGCGACGAAGAATGGGACAAGACTTTTTCGACGAATATCGGCGCAATGTTCCGGATTACCAAGGCCGCCGTGCCGCATATGCAGCCGGGCAGCGCGATCGTGAACACGACATCTGTGAATGCGGACAGCCCGAATCCTGGCCTGATCGCCTACGCCACGACCAAGGGCGCGATCCAGAATTTCACGGGCGGACTCGCGCAGTTGCTGGCCGAAAAGGGCATTCGCGCGAACGGCGTGGCGCCTGGGCCGATCTGGACGCCGCTGATTCCATCGACCATGGACCCCGAAAAGGTCAAGAATTTCGGCATGCAAGTACCGATGAAACGGCCCGGTCAACCGGCTGAACTGGCGGCGGCATATGTGCTGCTGGCATCGGATGACGGGAGCTACATTTCTGGCGCGACGATCGCCGTGACGGGCGGCAAGCCGATCATCTGAAGCGCGCGTGCGACACTACGAGTCCGCACTTTTTCGAGTCGAACGTCCATGTCATTCACCGTCCGCCGTTTGACTGCCGCCGATGCCGCTGCTTATCGCGAACTGAGACTGGAAGGGCTTCGGCAGCATCCCGATGGTTTCGGATCAGCGTATGAGGACGAGGTCGATAAACCCGCTTCGTGGTTCGGCCAGCGCCTCACGGACGCAACGGTATTCGGCGGGTTTTTAAAGCAGGAGGACTCGAATGCCGAAAGCCTGGACGGCACCGCTGGCCTGATCGTGCCGCACGGGACGAAGGTGAAGCACAAAGGCGCGCTGTTCGGCATGTACGTGCGACCGGTTGCGCGTGGAACGGGCTTGGCAGCGGCAGTCGTGCAGGCCGTGCTGGACCACGCTCGCGGCGTTGTCGAGGAAATCCAGTTGACGGTGTCGCCCGATAACGAGGCGGCGCTGCGGCTTTACCGGAAAGCGGGGTTCGTGGAATACGCGCGCGAACCCCGGGCGCTGAAGGTCGACGGCAAGTATCACGATTCAGTGCTCATGACCTTGCCGTTCGACCTGAAAGGCTAGATCAGCCGTTCGATTCCTTCAATTGGTTCACCCGGTACTCGCCCGTACGCGCCAGCATCCAGCCTGGATATTCGCTTGCAAGCTGGCTCACTTCGTCGAGTGCCGCGAGTTCGTCGTCGTTCAGCTTGACTTGCGTGGCCGCGATGTTGTCATCGAGTTGCTCGATACGCTTCGCGCCCACGATCACCGTGGTCACCACTTTTTGATGCAGAAGCCACGCGAGCGCGATTTGCGCGACCGTCACGCCCTTGGCTTCGGCCATTTTCGCCATGGCGTCGATGCAATCATGCGCGCGCTCCATATTGACTGGCGGAAACTGGAAGTTCGTGCGGCGTCCTTGCTCGCTGGAACTGCCGTCGCGTTTGTATTTGCCGCTCAGAAGGCCGCCCGCAAGCGGACTCCAGACCATCAGACCGACGTTTTCGCTCTTCAGCATTGGCACGATCTCGCGTTCGAGATCACGCCCGGCGATCGTGTAATAAGCCTGTAGCGACTCGAATCGCGCAAGGCCCAGCCGCTCGGAAATGCCCAGCGCCTTCGCAATCTGCCACGCCGCCCAGTTCGACACGCCGATGTAGCGCACGTGGCCGTGCTGAACCAGGGTGTCGAGCGCGCGCAGCGCTTCTTCCATGGGCGTGGCGGGATCGAAGCCATGCAGCTGATACAAATCGATGTGATCCAGTTGCAGGCGCTTCAGGCTCGCCTTCACGCCATCGATAATATGAAAGCGCGACGCGCCGCGTGAATTGACGCCCTTCGTGCCCGTTTCGCCGTGAATCTTGGTCGCCACGACCACATTCTCGCGCGGCACTTTCAGGTTCTTCAGCGCCTGGCCGGTCATGATTTCGGAGGTGCCGTCGGCGTAGACGTCGGCGGTATCGAGGAAATTGATGCCGGCATCCAGCGCACGTCCGATGAGCTTGTCCGCGTCCGCTTGCTGCAGCCCGCCGATGTTCGTCCAGATGCCGCCTTCGCCAAAGGTCATCGTGCCAAGGCAAAGTTCGGAGACGAACAAGCCGGTATTGCCGAATTTTTTGTTGCGCATGCTGGGTTCCTTGGGATTTGTACTGGAATTCGTACTAGGATCGAGCGGCCGGCGTGCGATGCGGTTGCAAACGCATCTGGCCCAGGCCGCGCGCGGCTTGAACAGCAAAGACGAACGCCCGTTCGGCGTGGTTTTATCTGGCCGCGACAAATCAGTATCTGCCTGTGGCGTGCCGGACGGCTAGCCTGATCCTGTCGGATCATTGCCCGATTCTGCAAACGCCGCGCGTGGCTCTGGGCGAAAACCCCCGCGCGCGAGTAAGCTAAGTGCAATTCACCGGCAGCACTTCAAACGTCTTACGTGCCAGCAAGCCTGAAGAAGCACGAGAATACGGGCGATTGGATGCATATTCATGCATCATTGAAGTTCGGCTGACGGTTATCCTTCTTCATCCCCGGCGCCGTAGTTGCCCGTTTTCCCCGTGCAGACGCCAACTCACTAAATGCGAATCATGGCCCTGAATGAGACGGCGGATTCCGCCATCGATCCATCGAATCACGCTGAACACATGAATCAGGCCGCATACCGCGAACCGGTGAACGGTCACGACAATACGCCGCTCGATCCCGGTCTGGATCACGCGCGCCTCGATCTGGTCGCCTTGCTCGAGCGGCTCACTGCCGACCACGAAGGCTCGCACGAGACCGCGGTGAAAGGTTTGCACGTGCATAGAATCGTGCATTGCGGCGGACCGAGTCACGGCATGCAAACGCCGGCGCTCGGCCTGATCGCGCAAGGGTCGAAGCGGATCATGGTCGGCGACGAGTTGTATGTCTACGACCCGATGCATTACCTGGTTTCGTCGGTGGATTTGCCGGTGATGGGGCAAGTGACCGGCGCCACGGAAGACAAGCCGTATCTGGGGCTGCGTCTTGACATGGACGTGGAGGAAATCACCGCGCTGATTCGCGACGAAAGTCTGCCGCCGCCCACGCACGCCGATGCATCGCGCGGTTTGTATGTGAACCGTCTCGGCACGCCCATGCTCGACGCCGTCTTGCGGCTTTTGCGCCTGATGGACACGCCCGAGGACATCCCCATTCTCGCGCCAATGATCAAGCGCGAGATCTTGTACCGGCTTTTGATGAACGGTTCGGGCGCGCGTCTGCGCCAGATTGCGCTGCAGGACAGCCAGACGCAGCGCATCGCGAAGGCAATCATGATGTTGCGCCAGAACTTCGACCAGCCGTTGCGCGTGGAATCCATTGCGCGCGACGTGCATATGAGCGTGTCGTCGCTGCATCATCACTTCAAGGCGGTGACGGCCATGAGCCCGCTGCAATACCAGAAGCAGTTGCGGCTTCAAGAGGCGCGCCGGCTGATGCTGATCGACATGACCGATGCAGCCACGGCCGCGCATCGTGTGGGCTATGAAAGCGCGTCGCAATTCAGCCGCGAGTACAGCCGGTTGTTCGGCGCGCCGCCGTTACGCGATACCCGCAGATGGCGTGATTCGGCCGGAGCGTAGGCCGGAATTCGAAACGCGCAAAGCAAAAAGCCAGGGGAACGTCCCCTGGCTTTTTTAACGCGATCCCGCGCGATCAATAGTAGCGGTGCGGCGGCGCATAGTGGCGCGGCGCGTGGCGACGTTCCCACTCGCGGCGTTCCCAGTACCTATGGCCATCGTAATAACGGTCGCCGTGCCAGCCGCGGCTGTCCACATGCACGTAACCCGGGCGGAAATGCTCATCGGCGGACGCTGCGTTCGATACACCCAGACTCGTCACGGCAGCCGCCGCAATCGATGCAAGCAACAAGCCTTTCTTGAAGTTCAACATGATGGTTTCCTTCGCGTTTTGTCAGTTATGAATCGCCGTTAGTGCGTGGTCGTGAGCTTTAGTAGCGGCCGCCGTAGTAGTCGCGATGGTGGTGATATCCGCCACCATCCGGCACGACGATGCAACCGCCGAGTGAGCTGCCGACGAGGACTGCGAGCGCGGCAATAAGTGCTAATCGTTTCATCGGTTTCTCCAAGTGAATCCGTGAAATCAATTTAGCAATTAGATAAATGACAAGCCGTATGCCTTTGTAAGGAAACGTGTGCTGGGAAATATTTGGGAAAGGATGTGAAAGGGCGCGTGCGCCCGCACGGTTACCGAACGATCTGCGGCTTTACATTTGGCGTCAGCGACACGCCGACCACGCGGCCGTCCTTCACGCCGCACCGGCTGTCGAGGCGGGTCCATTGCGAATGGCCGCGCGTTTTCGCAAAGGCGCGCATGACGATGACTTCGTCCACGGGAACCGGGTTGCCTGCGCTGAAGATGGTTGTTTCGTCGTCGATCTTTGCATTGAGAACACGCCGGTCCGGCACGATGAAAGTGTCGTATTTGGGTGTGAGCGCGACCCATTTGTCGAAGGCGGCAACGCAGCTGACCACGGGTTGCGGGACGTGCATGCGTGTGAGATACGCGTAGTCTTCCTTCGACGGATCCGGGGTTTCCTGTGCGTAAACGACAGGAATCACGGCAGCGGCAGCCAACAATGCGATGACAACAGCGGGGAACGAACGGAGCTTTCTCATGCTGGCGATTTCTCGGTTTCCTCGATACGCGCATCCATGACGGACGCGGTTTTGTTGAATGGATCCTCGCGCTCGTGGCGAGCGCGAGGCCCAAAAATAGATAGCGTCGAAGTATACGCGTGGCTTCGGCGCGCTACAAAAGTGGCTTATGCGTTCGGACGCGCAACTGCCGGTTGCATGACGTAATCGTCCGGTTTGAACACGCTCAGCGCTTGACGAAACTTCCAGCTAAAACCCGGCCACAAAGCGGTATTCCTGCCCGAAGCCGGATCGATATACCAGCTTTTGCAGCCGCCTTTTGCCCAGATCGCGCGGTTCAATTTCTGCTGGATGCGCACGTTGTAACGGGCTTCGACTTCCTGTTTTACATCGATGGTCGCAACGCCGTGCTCGCGCATATAAACGAGCGCTTTCATGACATACGCGACTTGCGATTCGATCATGTAAACCATCGAATTATGTGCAAGTCCGGAGTTTGGACCGACGAGCATGAAAAAGTTCGGATAATCCGGCAGCGTCGTGCCGAGATAGGCATGGGCGCCGTCGCGCCATGTATCGGTGATGCGCACGCCGCCGCGGCCAATAACCACCCCGCGCGTGAAGGGCTTGGCGACCTGGAAACCCGTGCCGAATATGATGCAGTCCACTGGGTGGCGGGCATTGTCGGCGGTGATTACGGCGTCGTTTTCCACGCGCACGATAGCTTGCGTCACCACGGACACATTGCTGCGCGATACCGCCGGGTAATAGTCGTTGGAGATCAGGATGCGCTTACAGCCGATGGTGTAATCCGGCGTGAGCGCGAGCCTCAGCTCAGGGTCGACAACCTGTTTGTGCAGGTGCCTGAGCGCAACTTTCTGGATCACCTTCATAAGCGACGGATGCATGACAAAAGCCAGCACCCGCGCTTCGAGCATCCAGTAAAGCGCTGCGCGCAGAAGTCGTTGCGCGAGCGGCAGATGCTTCAGCAGCCATCGTTCGCGCTTGCTCAGCGCGCGATCGTTCTTCGGCATGATCCAGGGCGGCGTGCGTTGAAACACGTCGAGATGCGCCACGCGCGCGGCGATTTCCGGCACGAACTGGATCGCGCTCGCGCCCGTGCCGATCACCGCGACACGCTTGCCTGCAAGCGGCAAATCGTGGTCCCAATGCTGCGAATGAAAACACGTTCCATCGAATGTATCGATGCCCGGAATCACCGGAACCGACGCCCGCGATAAGCCGCCCATCCCCGCGATCAACACACGCGCCGAAACTTTCCTGCCCGTGGAAAAACGCAGGATCCAGCGTTGCGTGGATTCGTCGAAGGTCGCGCGTTGCAGCGTTTCGTTGAACCGCAAATGCGGGCCGATGCCGAATCGCGCAGCGCAATCCTCCAGGTACGCGCGAATCTCCGCTTGCGGCGCGTACAGCCGCGTCCAGCCGGGATGCGGCGCGAACGAGAACGAATAGACGTGGGCTTGCACGTCGCACGCGCAGCCGGGGTAATCGTTATCACGCCACGTGCCGCCAAGAGAAGCCGCCTGCTCGGCGACGAAGAAATCGTTCATGCCGGCCTGTTTCAGCTTTATTGCCATGCATATGCCGGCAAAGCCCGAGCCGATGACCGCAATGTCGATACGTTCGGGTTCGTGCGCAGCGTTCGGGGAGGGTTCGTGTTGCACGGTTTCAGCGGTGAGCATGGCAGGACGGGTGGAGCAGGCGGCTATCTCAAATTTTGGCACGAAAGACGCAAGACGCCAAAGCGCCGACGATCTTCAACATTTGCAACAAATAAGCACATTGACCGTTAAAATGCGCGCCGGCGCCAAAACAAAACGGCCACGCCAAGGAGACAGGAATCGATGAGCACCCGCCAGGAATATGAAGCCCCAAAGACCGCAACCGGCGTTTTATCGGCGGGGACGATTTCCGCGCGGCTCGATCGCCTGCCCGCCACACGCTCGATGTGGACGCTCGTCGTATTGCTGAGCCTCGGTTTCTTCTTCGAACTCTACGACCTGCTGTATTCGGGCTACGTGGCGCCGGGGCTGGTGAAGAGCGGCATCCTGACATCGACGACCGTCGGGTTGTTCGGCTTCACGGGCGTGGCGAGTTTTATCGCGTCGCTGTTTCTCGGGCTTTTTATCGGCACGATTGCGTGCGGCTTTCTCGCCGATCGTTTCGGACGGCGCGCGATCTTCACGTATTCGCTGCTCTGGTACACGGCCGCGAACGTGATCATGGCGCTCCAGGACACAGCGGGCGGACTCAATTTCTGGCGCTTCATGGCGGGATTGGGGATCGGCGTTGAGCTGGTGACGATCGGAACGTACATTTCCGAACTCGTGCCCAAGCACATTCGCGGACGCGCCTTCGCGTGCGAACAGGCGATTGGTTTCATGGCCGTGCCGGTGGTTGCGTTTCTCTCCTACGCATTGGTCCCGAACAAACCGTTCGGCTTCGATGGCTGGCGCTGGGTTGTGCTGATCGGCGCACATGGCGCGCTGTTCGTGTGGTTCATCCGCCGCGCGTTGCCCGAAAGTCCGCGCTGGCTCGCGCAAAAAGGCCGTCTGGCGGAAGCCGATGCCATCATGACCGCGCTCGAAGCCAAGGCCGAAAAGGAGTACGGCCGGCCGTTGCCAACGCCCGCCGCGCCCCAGCCCGTCAGCACGCGCGGCGCGTTCAGCGACATGTGGGTCGCGCCATACGGCAAGCGCGCGACCATGATGATCATTTTCAACGTGTTCCAGACGGTCGGTTTCTACGGCTTCGCCAACTGGGTGCCGACGCTCCTGATCCGCCAGGGCATCACCATCACCACGAGCCTCATGTACTCGACCATCATTGCGATCGCCGCGCCGGTCGGGCCGATCATCGGCTTGTTTATCGCGGATAAATTCGAGCGCAAGAGCGTGATCGTGGCGATGGCCGGCATGATCGTGGTGTGCGGCCTGGTCTTCAGTCAGGTCTCGGGCGCGGCGCTCCTGGTCGCGATGGGCGTGGGTCTGACGCTTGCAAGCAACATCATGTCGTACAGTTTTCATGCATATCAGAGCGAGCTTTTTCCGACCAGCATCCGGGCGCGCGCAGTGGGATTCGTCTACTCGTGGAGCCGGTTTTCGGCTATTTTCACGTCGTTTTTTATCGCCGGTGTGCTGAAGGCTGCGGGAACGACGGGCGTGTTTGTTTTTATCGCCGGGGCAATGATCGTCGTGATGCTGGCAATCGGATTCATGGGTCCGAAGACGCGGGATCTCGCGCTGGAACAGATCTCAAGATGATGATTTTCATAGCGATATTGTCGCTATAGGACGCTATACGGTTAGCGTCGGACGCATGTCCTGCAGGCGTTCGTGACGGCAAGATGACGCGTGTTATGCCAAAATCTGCATAACGCGATTAACTCTCCGTTTGCCATGTCCGACACGCTCACGCCTGCCGAAGCCGACCATGCCATGCGCCATTGGTCGTATGGGTCCACCGGCAAGATTCAGATTGGTTCTCCGCAGCACAAGCGCATGTTTTGCGAAATGCTGCTCACGACTCACAACCCCTACAAACCTGCAGTCATCGACTGGCCGATGCTCAGCGCCAGCGCGCTCAAGCGCATTACCTCGCTGCCCATTTGGGACATTGCGGTCCAGACGGAAGGGCGCGCGTCGATCCGTGTATCGACGTATGCCAACACCATCGAAGACCCATTGCTGCGCGAGGCCGTCACCATGAACGGTGGCGAGGAAGCGCGGCACAAGATCGTGTTGTCGAGGCTCGTACAGGCTTACGGCATCGAGCTCGCGCCCGAGCCGCCCTATCCCGCGCCCGACGACGCGTTGCGCGCCTGGATGCTCACGGGATACAGCGAATGCATCGACAGTTTCTTTGCGTTCGGTTTGTTCGAAGCCGCGAAGCAGACAGGCTATTTCCCCGAAGAACTGGTCGAAACGTTCGAGCCGGTGATTCAGGAAGAGGCCCGGCATATCCTGTTCTTTGCAAACTGGGTCGCGTGGTATCGGTGGAATCTGCCTTGGTACAAAAAGCCGTGGTTCCTGATGAAGACCGCGAGTGTATGGGTCACGCTGATCCGCGACCGGATATCGCTGGCAAAAGGATTCGATACCAGCGGCGCCGCGCAGGACATCAATTTTCCCGCGAACGTGGGGGATTCCGTGGGCGGCGGGATATCGGCGAAGGCATTGATCGAGCTGTGTCTGACCGAGAACGAACGCCGCATGGGCGGTTACGATGCGCGTCTTCTCAGGCCGACGACAGTGCCTTGGCTCGCCGGAATCGCGCGGCGATTCATTAAATAACGCTGAAAATAGCAACTAACTGTCTTCCGCGTCGGCGTCTTTGAAGCCGGCCAGCGCCTGTTACTTTGTCGGCCGCGCCGCCTCGAACCGGCGCGACGCCTCCTCCACATCCTGTCTGAACTGCGCAAGCGCAGTCAGGCTTGCAGCGGGTGGCTGCAGCGCGGTCCAAAGTACATCGATGAGCTCATCGGCGGTCGTATCGATCTGAGCCTGGCTCAAATGGCGTTTGGCAAGCGTTGCGTCCCACAACACATGCTCCATCGGTCCGAACACCAGCGACCGCATCAGGCGTAGCGGCAAGTCCGCCCGCACTTGCCCCACGCTTTGCCCATGCGCCAGCACGTTCATCAGCGGCGCGGTGTAGCGGCGTTGCAGGTCGGTAAGCGCGTCGCTCAGGTCGTGATGCTTCGTGCGTCCCTCCGATAAAACCAGCGCGCACAACCCCGTTCCGTTGACCAGCATCAGCCGCAAATGCGTCCTCACGATAAACGCAAACTGCTGCCGCACACTGCCGTCACGGGGAAGGCCTGATTCGAAGGCATCGATGATCTCGTCGTACCAATCCGCGATCACGCGTGCGCACAACTCACGCTTGCCGCTGAAATAGCTGAATACGGTTGCCTCCGAAATCCCCGCGCGCTGGGCGATCTCGGCACTCGTGGCGGCGTCGTAGCCTTTCTCGGCGAAGACGTCGCGCCCGGCCTGAAGGATGTCCTTCACGCGCTGCTGCGACTTGAGACTTGCAGGCGTGCGGCGGTTTCCGGTTATGGGCGTCGAGGACATAGTTTCAGAAGTAAGTTGGGTAAGCGAGTTCAGTAAATGTGAGCGTAGCTCAAATCCCTATTGACGGGAAGCGCATTTCAGCATGAAACTTCCCACAATCAAGCAAAGCTATGCGTGTGAGTACCACTCACCACGCAATCACGCTCTACCGATACTCGAGGAAGGAGACCCGCATGAACGACGTACCTGGTCTGAATTTCGCCCTGGGCGAAGACATCGATATGTTGCGCGACTCGCTCGCCAATTTCGCCGCGAAGGAGATTGCGCCGCGCGCCGCTGAAATCGATAAAACCGATCAGTTCCCCATGGATCTCTGGAAGAAATTCGGCGATCTGGGCGTGCTCGGCATGACGGTCTCCGAGGAATACGGCGGCGCGAACATGGGTTACACCGCGCACATGGTGGCCATGGAGGAGATTTCGCGGGCGTCTGCTTCGGTGGGTTTGTCGTACGGCGCGCACTCCAATTTGTGCGTGAACCAGATTCATCGCAATGGCACGGAAGCGCAGAAACGCAAATATCTGCCGGGGCTGATTTCGGGCGAACACATCGGTGCATTGGCCATGAGCGAGCCGAACGCCGGATCGGATGTAGTCAGCATGAAACTTCGCGCCGATGAAAAGGGCGATCACTACGTGCTCAATGGCACGAAGATGTGGATTACTAACGGTCCGGATTGCGACACGCTGGTGGTGTATGCCAAGACCAATATTGAAGCGGGCGCGAAGGGAATCACGGCGTTTATTGTCGAGAAGGGCATGAAGGGATTTTCCGTTGCGCAGAAACTCGACAAGCTCGGCATGCGCGGCTCGCACACCGGCGAACTCGTATTCGAGAACGTCGAAGTGCCGAAGGAAAACGTGCTCGGCCAGTTGAACGGCGGCGTGAAGGTGCTCATGAGCGGCCTCGATTACGAACGCGCGGTTTTGGCCGGCGGTCCCACTGGCATCATGGTTGCGTGCATGGACGCGGTCGTGCCGTACATCCACGACCGCAAGCAGTTTGGTCAGGCGATCGGCGAGTTCCAGTTGATTCAAGGTAAGGTCGCGGATCTCTACACCACGTTGCAGGCATGCCGCGCCTACCTCTACGCGGTGGGCCGGCAACTCGATACGCTCGGCGCCGGCCACGGCCGTCAGGTGCGGAAAGACTGCGCGGGCGTGATCCTCTATACCGCGGAAAAAGCGACGTGGATGGCTGGCGAGGCGATCCAGATTCTCGGCGGTAACGGGTATATCAACGAGTATCCGGTCGGCCGTTTGTGGCGCGATGCCAAGCTGTATGAAATCGGTGCGGGTACGAGCGAAATTCGACGCATGTTGATCGGGCGTGAACTGTTCGCCGAAACGGCTTGAGAGCGCAGACACTTATGCCGATCATCGAATCGAAACTGAATCCTCGCAGCGACGAATTTCGCGCCAACGTCGCCGCGCTCGAAGTGCTGGTCGCGGATCTGAAAGAGAAAATTGCGAAGATTGCGTTGGGCGGCGGCCAGGCTGCACGCGATAAACATCTGTCACGCGGCAAGCTGTTGCCGCGCGATCGCATCGCACAATTGCTTGATCCGGGCACGCCGTTTCTGGAGTTATCGCAACTCGCCGCGTACGGCATGTACAACGACGACGCGCCCGGCGCGGGCGTGATTACTGGCATTGGCAGGATTGCGGGACAGGAGTGCGTGATCGTCTGCAACGACGCCACCGTGAAAGGCGGCACGTATTATCCGGTGACGGTGAAGAAGCATCTTCGCGCGCAGGAAATTGCGGAAGAGAACCATCTTCCGTGCGTGTATCTCGTGGATTCGGGCGGCGCGAACCTGCCAAATCAGGACGACGTTTTCCCCGATCGCGATCACTTCGGCCGCATCTTCTACAACCAGGCGAACATGTCGGCGAAGGGTATTTCGCAGATCGCCGTGGTGATGGGTTCGTGCACGGCGGGCGGCGCATACGTTCCCGCAATGAGCGATGAATCGATCATCGTGAAGAACCAGGGAACGATTTTCCTGGGCGGTCCGCCGCTCGTGAAAGCCGCGACCGGCGAAGAAGTCAGCGCCGAAGATTTAGGCGGTGGCGACGTGCATACGCGGCTCTCGGGCGTGGTCGATCATCTCGCGCAGAACGATGCGCATGCGCTGGGGATCGCGCGAAGCATTGTCGGAAATCTGAATCGTGTGAAGCCGGCGTCATTGGCGCTCAAAGAACCGACGCCGCCGCGCCATGATCCGCACAGCATCTACGGCGTGATTCCGGCGGATACCCGCAAGCCGTTCGATATTCGCGAAGTGATCGCGCGCATTGTCGACGATTCCGCCTTCGACGAATTCAAGGCGCGTTACGGCACGACACTTGTTTGCGGCTTCGCGCACATCTGGGGACATCCGGTTGGCATCATCGCGAATAACGGCATCCTGTTTTCAGAGTCGGCGTTGAAGGGCGCGCATTTTATCGAGCTATGTTGTCAGCGCAAAATTCCTTTAGTTTTCCTGCAGAACATTACGGGATTCATGGTCGGGCGCAAGTATGAAAACGAGGGCATCGCGCGTAACGGCGCGAAGATGGTGACGGCCGTGGCGACGGCGAAGGTGCCGAAGTTCACGGTGATCATCGGCGGGTCGTTTGGCGCGGGCAACTATGGCATGTGCGGTCGCGCGTATTCGCCGCGCTTCCTGTGGATGTGGCCGAACGCGCGCATCTCGGTGATGGGTGGCGAGCAAGCGGCTTCGGTGCTTGCAACCGTGCGCCGCGATGGTATTGAAGGGAAAGGCGGTTCCTGGTCGAAGGAGGAAGAGGAGGCGTTCAAGTCGCCAATCCGCGAGCAGTATGAGGTGCAGGGGCATCCTTATTATGCGAGCGCGCGTCTGTGGGACGACGGTGTGATCGATCCTGCGCAGACCCGCGATGTGCTCGGGCTCGGGCTGGCGGCGTCGATGAACGCGCCTATCGAAGACACGCGTTTTGGCGTGTTCCGGATGTGACGGCGCCTCTTGGTGCTGCTCAACGCAAAGCGTTCACTTCTTCCCAGGCTTCGACATGTTCAACAAAATACTGATTGCGAATCGTGGCGAGATTGCTTGCCGCGTTGCTGCGACCTGCAAACGCTTGGGCGTAGGCAGCGTAGCCGTTTATTCCGACGCCGATGCACAATCCAAACACGTCGCCGTTTGCGATGAAGCCGTCCACGTCGGCGGCGCAGCGGCGTCCGAAAGCTATCTGCAAATCGAGAAGATCATCCGTGCTGCGCTGAAAACCGGCGCGCAAGCCGTGCATCCGGGATATGGATTTTTATCGGAAAACGAAGATTTCGCGCGGGCTTGCGAGATGGCCGGACTCGTGTTTATCGGGCCGCCGGTCGAGGCGATTTCCGCGATGGGATCGAAGGCCGCAGCGAAAGCGTTGATGCAATCGGCGGCCGTGCCACTCGTGCCGGGTTATCACGGCGACAGCCAGGACGCTGCGCTGTTGCAGAAAGAAGCCGATGGAATCGGTTACCCCGTTCTGCTCAAAGCAAGCGCGGGCGGCGGCGGCAAGGGCATGCGCATAGTCGAGAGAAGCGCGGACTTCGCTTCGGCGCTTTTGTCGTGCAAGCGCGAGGCATCGAGCAGTTTCGGCAACGATCGCGTGTTGATCGAAAAGTACTTGCAACGCCCGCGGCACGTGGAAGTGCAGGTCTTTGCGGATCAGCATGCCAACGCCGTGTATCTCTTCGATCGCGATTGCTCCGTGCAGCGTCGTCACCAAAAAGTTCTTGAAGAAGCGCCTGCGCCCGGCCTTTCGGATGAAGTCCGCAAAGCGATGGGCGAAGCCGCCGTCGCCGCGGCGCGTGCGGTGAATTACGTGGGCGCGGGCACGGTGGAGTTCATCATGACCGCCGACGGCCAGTTCTATTTCATGGAGATGAACACACGGCTTCAGGTCGAACATCCGGTGACCGAAATGGTGACGGGCCTCGATCTGGTGGAGTGGCAATTGCGTGTGGCGAGCGGCGAAAAGTTGCCACTGATGCAGGATCAACTGAAGGTGAACGGCCACGCAATCGAAGCGCGTATCTACGCCGAGAATCCATCGCGTGGCTTCTTGCCATCGACGGGAACGCTGAAGCACTTGCGCCTGCCCGAAGCGGTGGAATTCCAGTTGAACGGCAACGTACGCATTGACAGCGGCGTGCGCGAAGGCGACACCATTACGCCGTTTTATGATCCGATGATCGCCAAGCTGATCGTGCACGGACATGATCGTGACGATGCTTTGCTGCACATGGCGCTCGCGTTGAAACAATGCGAGGTGGTGGGGCCATCGACGAACATCGAATTCCTGCATCGCATTGTAGTGAGCGAACCGTTTGCTTCCGCTGATCTTGATACCGGATTGATCGAGCGTCATCACGACGCGTTGTTTGCGCCGTCGACCGTATCGCGAACACATGCACTTGCCCTGGCTTGCGCCGCGTCGCTTGCGCGTGAAGGCGGGGACGCACGCGGCGCGTCGCCGTGGGATGCGCTGTCGCACTGGCGCATGAGCGGTGGCTACACGCAGGCGTTGAACTGGCGTCTCGCCGGTTCCGACGACGAGATCCTCGCCGTTTTCACACGCGACTCGACATCGGGTCGTGCGGACAACAAGCAACTGGAACTGCTTGGCGAAACGCTCAGGTTCGATTGGTCGCATGGCGATGAACCACCTTCATTCGTGGTGCTGATCGACGATACGCGAATCAAAGGGCGCGTCGTCATGGACGGCGATGTGTTCCATGTGTTCTACGCGGGTGTATCGATGGCGTTCGAATGGCAGAACCTGCTTGCTCATGCCGCCGATGCCGAGCACGCCGAAGGCCGCCTGACAGCGCCGATGCCTGGCAAAGTGATCGCTGTGCTGGTGGAAGCGGGCGCCGTGGTCGAGAAGGGCGCGCCGTTGCTGGTGATGGAAGCCATGAAGATGGAACACACCATAGTCGCGCCCGCGAGCGGCACGGTAGGAGAGATACTTTTCAACGTCGGCGATCAAGTCACCGACGGCGCCCAGCTTCTGATGATGGAAGTGCAGGCAGTGAAATAACGCTCGGCGTTATTTCTTTTTGACGCGTCCCAGCAGCGTTTCCTCGGTCTCGGTCTTGACCAGAATCTCAACCCGCCGATTCAGCGCACGCCCTTCGGGCGTGGCGTTGGACGCGATCGGCTCGGCAAATGCAATGCCGCGGGTCTTGATGCGCGCAGCAGGAACGCCACGTGCGACCAGGGCATCGGCTACGGCATTCGCGCGAGCGGTAGACAGGGTCTGGTTGTAGTCGAGCGGTCCTACATTGTCGGTGTGTCCTTCAACCATGATCGGTCGCGTGCTGCGCTTGAGCAGCACCGCTGCACGGTTGAGTGCGGCGATGCTCTCGGGTCGCATGGACGCTTCGTCGAAATCGAACAGCGCAGATTCCTGAAGCCGTAACTCCACGCCGCCATGTGCCGGATGAACGACGATGCCAACCTTCTCGTTGATTGCTTCTTCCTTCGACCGGTTCAGGCCCGATGCGCAACCGGCGAGCAATGCCGTTGTTGCACATGCGTTGACAATGGTTCGAATAGCTTTCACTGCAAGTCTCGTGAACGGATGCCGGGGCAAGGGAACCGATTATAGGGAAACGGAAATGGGTGAGTGTGAAATTAGAACAAAAGGCGTGGTGTCGGATAAGAGCCACGGCGGCTTGAAAGGCCTCTCGATTCTGGCCAGTCCGCGCACGATTTACAATGCTTCATTGGCATAAGTGCCACGCAGATTACAAGCAGCTTCGCGAGAGCAGTTTTGTGCCACCACTAAAGAGCAATTAAAGGACGCTTCATGATTCCACGCGATCAGACTTCAGACGACGAAAAGGATCGCACTCAGCGGCTGCAACGAACCGCCTCGGGATTGCTGTATGCGGTGCTGGTGGCCGTTGCCATCTGGATGATCCGCGACTTCATTCCGGCCGTCGTATGGGCGTCCGTGATCGCCATTGCGTTGTGGCCGTTGTTGACATGGCTCGAGGAACGGCCGTTATTCCGGCATCGAAGCACATGGTTGGCTATCGGCATGACGGTGGTGATCGGGCTGGTGTTCGTGGTGCCGTTCATTATCGTTGCAGCGCAAGCGGGCAGCGAAGCCAACGACCTGATCCGATGGTTCCAGGAATCGCTGCGAAGCGGCATTGCCATGCCCGATCTCGTCAACCATCTGCCAATGGGATCGAAGCAGATCGCCGCATGGTGGCAGGAGAACCTTGCGACGCCGCTGGGTTCATCGCCCGCGGTCAAGCATTTTCATAGCGCAACGGTAGTTGCGATGACGCGGCATTTCGGCGGGCGCCTGGCGCATGGTTTGATCGTGTTTGGCTTCATGCTGGTTACGTTGTTTTTCCTGTTCAAGGCAGGCTCGCGTTTGGGTGAGCAGTTGCTTGAAGCATCGCGGCGCGCGTTTGGTTCGGAGGGTGCATCGCTTGCGCGGCGTATGGCCGATTCGGTTCGCAGCACGGTGACGGGTCTGGTCGTGGTGGGGCTTGGCGAAGGTGCGTTGCTGGGCGTGGCGTATGCCGTAACCGGTGTGCCGCATGCGACCTTGCTCGGTATGTTGACCGCTGTTGCTGCCATGCTGCCGTTCTGCGCGCCCATCGTGTTTTTGGGTGCGGCGTTGTGGTTGCTGGCTCAAGGCGCGACGGTTGCTGCGATCTGCGTTGCAGTGTTCGGATTTGTGGTGGTGTTTGTTGCCGAGCATGCAGTGCGGCCGGTGCTGATCGGCGGGGCAGCGAGGTTGCCGTTTCTGTTGGTGCTATTCGGGATTTTGGGCGGAGCGGAGACGTTTGGACTGGTGGGATTGTTTATCGGTCCGGCGTTGATGACCATTTTGGTCGTGCTTTGGAATGATTGGGTGCATTGAGCCGGATGCCTTCGCGTTCTACTTTACGCCGCTATCAGCCGCCGGTTGCCAGGCAAGGACTGTGCGCCCTTCAGGCTGATAGTGGGTTCCAAAGCGCACGAGGCCACGCTTCTTCAGATGACACGTCATCTCGTAGCTGACGACCATGCCCGGCTGTGCAGGCATCACTTTTATATCGATGGAACGAATGCGGGGCTCATAGACCAACAACGTGGCCTCCATCTGCGCCTTAAGCTGATGCGCTGAGACCGGTAAGTTCCGATACACATTGGTCAGATCAGGAAGCCCATAATTGGGCATGTGCTTGAGTGTTCCGGCGCGCGTGTTCAGGATCCTTTTCAAATTCTCCAGAACGCTCAGGATTTCGAGCGTATTGTCGTCCCGATCATCGAGCGCTACGCCATCGATGTGACCCAGCAGCATGTCATAAAGCGATGGTCCGGGTCGCGTCATGGCTTGATCCGAGGAAGATTTACGAGTTGTAAATCGAGCGAGTTGTCGAGTGCGATCCAGATCAGTACCGTCAGCACGCACCCAGCTCCCGCGATAAACCACGGAGATTGATGACGAAGCCGATCAAGCCAGTTGGTCTTCGTCATATCGATCACGAAGCTATTTCGTTGCGGCTTTGCTTGTCCGATTTGCGTGTCCAGCGCGGCAATCAAATCGAGCCGAGCGCGTTGATTGTCGTGTTCGTAGCGTCCCTGGAATCCCAAACCTAGCACTGCGGCATAGCATTCCAGGAGGAGGACGTCAGGACGCGTCTCCCGTCGGCGGATCTCGATCCGCTCGTAAATCCGCGCGCCAGCATCATGGTTGCCAAAGCGTTCAACTTGAAGTGGCTGGACGTCCCAGTCCGATCGTTCGACATCCGAAAGATATCGCAAAGCGGTTTCGTCGAGCAGGCCGCATTGCGCATAGACCGCGTCTTCTCTTACGTCGTCGCGAACGTGTTTCGCACGCAGCGCCTGGTCGAAGTCATCGACCAACTTCAGCCACTGTTCGCGCAATTCGACCACTGATCTTTCGGCGGCGTCGTCACGGGCGAGCATGGAAACTTCAAGTGCCGTATCGCGCAACAGGGCGCGAATTGAAAATGTGCCGGGTTCATGTGGGACCGTTCCCTTCACGATGTCAGCACAGCATAAAGTTCGAACGAGGCATCAGGCACGGTGGTCGGCAGATACACCTGACACGCGCGTGCGGCGAGCATTCGTGCGTAGGCGGGATCACTGGCGTCGAGCGCGAAGTAATGATTTTCCAGACGCACGGGGATAGCGGCCGGAACACGCGAAACCGCTTTCAACGGAATGCCGGCAAGTGCGGAATTGACGATTCGTTCTATGTCGTCCGGTGCGCCCACTTTGCACAGTTTCGGTATTTGCTCGGCGATCTGGAAAGCAGGTGATGACGCATTCACCGACAAATAATAGTCCGCACCCGCTAGCAAACGATCGTCCTTGAACTGCCCGGTCCACGTGGTTGCGGTCTTGCGCACGAGGCCTATCGGAATGACACGCGACGGAATGATGGCATCGAGAAGATCGCGTATGGTCGATTCGAGCGCTGAAAAAACCTGGTCTTGCGCGGCATGATCGTACTTTGGAATTGAAGCGAGCCCAATACCTGTCGAAAACGTCATCAACGCGCCGGCCAGTTCCGCCAAGATTCCGTAGAGTCTTTCCGGAGGCTGGTTGGGATGAGAACCAAGAAACGATAACCTGGGCCAGTGCGTATTAATGCAGTGCAAAAGCCAAAAGAGCGAGACATCGGATACGCCGAATTCGGCGATCTGGTCAACGCGTTCGCTGCGTCGTACAGCAAGTGTCGTGCTTTTCGCGAGCAGGATATCGGACAGACGCGCGATCCGTTCCTGATGTCGGTTATTTGCGGCAAGCGTAATGCACGGCGGTACAAATGCTCGATCGATTTCGAACTGTCCGCGTGTTCCGCGAATTAGACGCGCAATGATGCATACGACATCGTCTGCTTGCGGCTCGAAGTCGAATAACAGGTGAACCGCATGTCGCTCGACGGAAAGCTCTTCTACGCCGGTCCCGTTCAAGTCAGCTACCTCCACGAACTCGCGGAAATAGCGACGGGGCCGTGACAGCGTTTCGTTGTCGAAACGGCAGTTATTGCCATCGGCATTAAGCAGCGGCAGCGCGGCGATAACGACAATACTTTGCGTGTCTGCTGCAATATCGCGGGAAAGGTCGCGTGGGCGTGGCAGTACATCGGTAACCGATGAGTCAATCAACGTTCCGTCAGGAAAACGCAATTTCAGGCGAGTTAGAGACAGCCGGCCGGCGTCGAGCATTTCTTCGTCAATCTGTACATCGATAACGCCCCACGGCTCCGCCACCGTCAGCGACGCGAATTGCCGGTGTGAAAAATTAATCGACTGTTCCTGCTGCTGAAAATGCTGCGGCGTGAGTATTAGACCTTCATGCCAGAGCGGTTTAAATGTCCGCATAGGGTTTGTAATTGGTTTGGCTGAACTAGAAGGAGGGCATTTTAAACATAAAGAAAGCCGCTTCGTCTATTTAAGAGATAGCGTCTTTGCGGTGAAAAAACGGAAACCTGTTTCGGTGCGCCGCTCTTTTCCAGAAAGGAGTTCGGGGTGGTTGGCCGCGTGGAAATGTTACATAGGTGCCAAACCCTCTGAATATCAACGAATAGTTTTATTATCTCAATAATAAAACAGGCAATTCATAGATTATTGGCGCCTGGGTTTCTTGACGAATAAAGAGCCGACCTGTTTTAATCGATTATCGAACCGAATCACTAGTCGAAGCGATATGAACGTTCGGCGCAGTCGAATCGTGTCCAGTTGATCAAAGATCGCTTCGGCCCTGGCTGGCGTGCCGAATTAATCCAGGGTAAGGAAGTCATGTCAGATAACTTTGAACGCGAGATTCCCAAGACCAGGATCTCCATTTCGGTAGATTCGCACGTGGGCGCGTCGGCGCGGACTGAGCTTCCTCTCAAGCTGCTCGTACTCGGTGACTTCAGCGCAGGCCGCGCAATTGAATCGCTCGCCGAGCGGAAGAAGATCGATGTCAACAAAACCAATTTCGATGCAGTTCTGGGGAAACTCAATCCGCAGATAATCGTTGAATTGGCGAGTAAGAACGAAGACGAGAACCGCGCTTCCAGTGTGATGCTGAACTTCAGAACCATGGACGACTTCGAGCCGGATCACGTAGCTGAACAAATCCCAGAACTACAACGGTTATTGGCGATGCGCATTCTGCTGAGCGATTTCAAGGTGAAATGTCTTGGCAACGATACGTTTCGAAACCAACTCGAACTGATCCTCAAGAATCCGTCCCTTGTCTCAAGCTTGAAAGCTGGCCTGAGGCCGGACTGCCCGGGGCGTGAAACATGAACGCGGCGCACGTTGACGAACCGCAGGTTGAGGAAGACGTGCTCGCTGATCTCCTGCAGAAGCTGGAGCCGAGCGCCAAAGACCCGCAATTGCTTCTTGCGCTCGATATGTTGCTCGAAGTCCTTGCCGACTCGGGGCGCCCTGTCGATCGACTGGACAAATCACTGCTTGATTTTCATATCGATGCGCTTGATCGACAGATGAACAATCACCTGGATGCCGTACTCCATTCGGCCCAATTTCAGGCAGTGGAATCGGCGTGGCGTGGATTGAAGTACCTTGTCGACCGAACTGATTTCCGCGAGAACGTGACGATCGAGCTGCTCGACTGTTCTAAGAAAACATTGCAACGGGATTTCGACGATACGCCCGAGTTGATAGAAAGCGGCTTGTATCACCACGCTTACATTCAGGAATACGACACACCGGGCGGCCAGCCGATCGGTTCGATCATCGCGGACTTCGAGTTCGTCAACTCGGTAAGGGACATTGCGCTACTGCGCAATATCTCGAAGGTATCGGCGGCCGCTCATATGCCGTTCATCGGGTCGGTCGGCGCAGCATTTTTCGGCAAGGAGTCGATGGACGACGTCGTTGCCATACAGGACATCGGCGGCTATTTCGAGCGTGCCGAGTATCTGAAGTGGATGGCGTTCCGTAAGACCGATGATGCACGCTACATAGGCCTGACGATGCCGCGCGTACTCGGTCGGCGGCCGTATGGACCCGGGCCGTCGCCCGTCAGCAATCTTAACTACGTAGAAACGGTCAAGGGTACAAATCCCAACCGGCTCCTTTGGGTCAATGCCTCGTTCGCCTTCGGCGCGAACATGGTGAATAGTTTCGTGCGCAATGGCTGGTGTGTGCAGATTCGCGGACCGCGCGCGGGCGGCAAAGTGATCGGCTTGCCGCTGCACGCCTACGACCTTGGTGGTGAATTCCAGAACAAGATTCCGGCCGAGGTGTTGATACCCGAGACGCGGGAATTTGAATTTGCGAATCTGGGTTTCATTCCGTTGTCGTTCTATGAAAACCACGACTTCCCCTGTTTCTTTTCCGCGAATTCCGCGCAGAAACCGGCACTGTATTCCACACCGGAAGCTACGGGAAACGGCCGCATCAATGCACGCCTGCCGTATATCTTTCTGTTGTCGCGCATTGCGCATCACCTGAAGCTCATACAGCGCGAAAACATTGGCACAACCAAGGATCGGCGTCTGCTCGAAGTCGAACTCAACACCTGGATCAAGACGCTTGTAACCGAGATGACTGATCCCTACGACGACCTCCAGGCTTCGCATCCGCTTCGCCAGGCGGAGGTGACGGTAGAGGACATCGAAGATAACCCGGGGTTTTTCCGAGTCAGATTCTTCATTGTTCCGCATTTTCAGGTGGAAGGCATGGATGTGGGCCTTTCGATGATCTCGCAGATGCCGAGAGACAAAAGCCAATCCGCTTAAACGCTGCCTAACGCTCCAATAATCAAAAACAGGAGACTCCCAACAATGGGAATCATGGTTCTACCCACGCAGGCCTATAGCTTGCGGATCTCGAAGCAGCCAGCTGCGATCTCCGTGCTCTCTTTCGAAGGCACTGAAACGATTAGCGAACCTTATCATTTTGAAATTGAGTTCACGTCCACTCGCGCGCGAATTCCTATTGCAGAAGTGCTCGGCAAACGCGCCAAGTTCGCGATCGAGCCGATCGATCCCAGCGCGGGACTGGCGGCGGAACTGGCTGCGCGCGTTGCGAAACCGCCCGAGCGCTTGATTTCCGGAATCATCACTTCCTTCGATGAACTGAGTTCATCCACCGATGAAACCCGCTACAGCGTGAAGCTCGAACCGCGAATTGCCGATCTTGAACGCGAGGTCGGGAGCCGGTTGTTCCAGAACCAGACGGTGCCGTCGATCATCGAGGCCACCTTGCGGCATTTCGGGTACACCGCTGTTGATTTCAAGTTCCAGCTCAGAGCGGAATATGAAGCTCATGAATACATCACCCAGTATGCCGAATCAGCGCTGGCGTTCATTCAGCGTATTGCGGCCGAAGAGGGCATCTGGTTTCGTTTCGAGCAGACGCCCGAGCACGAAGTCATTGTTTTTGGCGACGACCTCGATGCGTACGCGCGTGATCCGAACCTCGCGGCGCCTTATCGCGAGGAAGGCGGTTTTGCAAGCCGCGGTGCGGATTCGGTCATGACGCTGATTGAGCGTCGCAAGCGAGTGACGCAATCGATCACGGTCGATGACTACAACCATCGCACCGCTGCAGTCGCGTTACTGTCTCAGGCGAACACCGCACGCGACGATGAAACCACTGCCGGCAACCAGTACCTCTGGGGCGAGCATTACGCCGCGCCCGATGTTGGCAATCGCGTTGCGACTTTGCGGCATCAAGCTGAACTCGCACGTCAGGTTATTTTCGAGGGAAGTGGAAACGTTGTCGGCATGACGCCGGGCGCTGTCTTTCGCTTTACCAACCGCGTACTCGACAACGCCGAACATGGGTTGATGCTCACGCGCGTGGAGCACAAGGCGTCGCGCAAGGAGGCTTATACCTGCACGTTCGTGGCAATTCCGTCGGATCGTGTTTATCGGCCGATGGTTGATCCTGTCGCGAAACCGCGGATTTCCGGCATCTTGCCCGCGCGCATTGTGTCCCCCGATCACTACAAGTATGCGTACATGACGCCGCAAAGCGGGTACAGGATCCAGCTGCCGTTCGATCTCGATGAGTGGAGCCCGGGTGGGACGAGCCGGCCGGTCCGGCTGGCGAAGCCTTATGCGGGGCGTGATTACGGCTACCATTTTCCGTTGATCGACGGAACGGAAGTCGCTGTGATCTTCACGGACGGCGACCCGGACCGGCCGATCATCATCGGTGCGATGCACGACAGCGAGCACCAGGACCACGTCAACAACGAAAACAATACCCGCAACATTCTTCGCACCGCCAGCCGTAATGAAATGCGGATGGAGGATCGTGAGGGTTCGGAACATATTCACCTGACAACGCCGCATCAGACCAGTGAGTTGAACCTGGGGCATATGGTGAATGGCGCGCGGGAGAAGCGAGGGGACGGTGGGGAGCTGCGTTCGGATGCGCATGTGGCGGTGAGAGGGGCGAAGGGGGTATTGATCTCGGCCGAGGGGCAGGCGCATGCGAACGGGCAACAGTTGGATATGGCCGATGCCAAAACGCAACTCGGCGCGGCCGTCGCCCAAATGACTGCTTTGAGAGACGCGGCGAAGATCGCCCAGGCGCATGTCGCGGAAGTTGAAACGCAGCGACAGTTCATGGAGCAGCGGCTGGACAAACTGCAGCAGGCGGTAGTACTTGCAAGCGCTCCAGCCGGGATAGCGCTCACGAGCGGTAACCATTTGCAGTTAGCCGCTCAAGGAAATCTGATCGCGACGGCGAGCGGGAGTGCCGATATTGGTGTGGTCAGGAAGTTTACTGTCGCTGCCGGCGAAGCAATTTCGCTCTTCGCACAGAAACTTGGAATGAAGTTCATTGCGGCGAGCGGCAAGCTGGAGATTCAAGCGCAGCGCGACGAGATGCTGCTGACTGCTCTAAGGGATCTCAAGATAGTTAGCGTGGAAGGGAAGGTCGTAATTTCCGCCGAAAAGGAAGTGTGGATTGGCGCTGGCGGCTCCTACAGCCGTTACACCGCAGAGGGAATCGAGAACGGAACCGCGGGCGATATCCTCGAGAAGTGCGCTTCATGGGATAAGCCGGGGGCGACGAGCATGAGTCAGCCAGCACTTCATCTGCCAAAAGGCGAATTCAAGTACAGCGACAAGCTTCCGTTCTCCGTGTGACCACAGGATTATTTCTATGTTGATTAGTTTTCCTTTCCTGCCCACGGCCAACAACGGCGGCGCAGACACAACGGCGGCGCAGACNGGCGTGATCCAGCTGCAGGCGAAGATTCGCCGCACCAGCACGATCGTAAGTACAGCGACAAGCTTCCGTTCTCCGTGTGACCACAGGATTATTTCTATGTTGATTAGTTTTCCTTTCCTGCCCACGGCCAACAACGGCGGCGCAGACACGTATGAGCAAGCGGCGCTCAACGAAACCGTCAACCTTGACGATTACGAATCAGCCCACGGCATCTACCCGATTAGCCGGGATCGCCGGTGGCATGGTGGYGTGCAYCTGACGCCSAAGTTCGTCAACGAACCGGTTCGCGCTATCGCGGATGGTGTCGTCGTCGCGTACCGCGTTGCATCCGAACCTCTGGATGGTCACGACACCGGTTTTGTGTTGCTCAAGCACGAAACCGAAACGGGAGTCGGACGATCGATCATGTTCTACTCGCTGTACATGCACCTCATGAATCAGGCAGATATGAAGACCAAGCCTGAGCTCAAGAAGCAGTTGATTCCGCCGATGCAAACGTCTACGGACGAAGCTGTAACCGATGGCAAAACGAAGGTCAACCGCAAGGATATTCTCGGCTATCCGGGCCAGATGTTCGGGCATCGCATGATTCATTTTGAAATCTTCATGACCGATGCCGACTTCAAGGCGTACTTCGATAAGACTCAATTGGACAATCGCGCGATCAGTGCCACCAGTAGCGAAGAGCCGTGGGGCGATTGTTATTTCGTGATTCCACCGGGTCCGTTTTTATCGAAGCCGGATAAGTCGAGCGCCGAAGCCGGTAGAACCGAGCACACGTTGTTCGTGCGCATTCGTTTTGATCGCGGGACGAAGTACACAACTGTTTGGCGCGATGAGGGTAACGGAAAGGCACCTACATTGATTACGTCGGTCGACGGCGTTGCCATGCCCAATTATGAATACGATCTCTATAAAACTGCGACAAAACAATACCCGGATTGCGCCAGTGCGGGCTACGAGTTGCTTCGCTTTGGCCGCGTGGTGGCTTTGGCCGCGTGGTG
>NZ_LMPF01000022.1 GCF_001424345.1 Burkholderia sp. Leaf177 | reverse complement strand
GGAATTCGACGTGGAGCGTTACTTCGCGTTGACTGACAGCGACATTGCAGCAATCAACGAGCGCTTTCGACGCGATCGGCTTGCCGGCGTTGCCATCCAACTGGTCTTTCTGCGGTCCAGTGGCCGCACCCTGGATCATGTCGGCACACTCCCGCGCCAGTTACTCGCCACATTGGCGAGCGGCTCGGCCTGCCCACCCCGACTATCGCGTCCCTTCGCACACTTTATCGGCGCTATWAGACGCTGTACGAGCATCAGGTCTGGATCTGCGAATATCTCGGCCTGACGTCCATCGGACCGAGCCACTGGGCAGGACTGGAAGCGTGGATGCGACAGAATGCCATCGAATCCCTTACCCTTGATGAGCTGCTCCAGCACGCCCATTGCCGTATCTCGCGGCGTGGGGTTACAAGAAGCAGCAAGGCGCGACCGATGAGCAAGCGCAAGCCTTNATATCTCGGCCTGACGTCCATCGGACCGAGCCACTGGGCAGGACTGGAAGCGTGGATGCGACAGAATGCCATCGAATCCCTTACCCTTGATGAGCTGCTCCAGCACGCCCATTGCTGGCTGTATGAGCGTCGCATCTTGATACCCGCCGAACGGAAACTGCGGGACCTCGGCCGTTCGATCTGGTCGGATATTGAGCGTCGTCTGCTCGCTCTTATCAAGGCAACAGTGACGAAAGCACAGTTGGTTCATGCCGATTCTGTCCTCTCCGCCCAGCATGGGACTTCTGGGATGAGAGTGCTCGGATGGCTGAAGACGCCACCAGCGCGACACAGTCCCTCGACGCTCACCGAAACCCATATGAAGGTCCGCTTCCTCAAGGAACTCGGTGCGCATACGTGGATACTCGACGCCGTTCCATTCGAAAAGCAGCGTGCGTACGCGCAGCGCATCCAGGCGCGCCGGCCTGCGAAGGTCCGCGAACTCAAGGAGTCGACTCGCACCATCGAGCTGATCTTTTTCCTGCGCGTCACACTGCTCGAGTTGACGGACGCGCTACTCTATCAAACAGGGCGTCGGGTCTCAGACCTCGTGCGGCAGGCTTACGACCACACGACCGTCAGGCAGGCACGCTCGGCTGTCGAATATCGGCAGCAACTGGGCGCGATCAAGGCGCTGGTTCAGGATAACAAGCGTACGGCGCAAGGACGTCTCGATAATATTGGCAAGGTTCTCGAGGATCTCGTAGACAAACCACCCGCAAGTCACGCAGCCAGCGTACGCGAAATGCTCACCAACGATCATCACCGTATCCGCAATCTGCTCGGGCCGTTACGCGAGCTAGGCTTCGTAGGCAGAGAAGCGGAACCAAGCCTGCGACAATTCGAACTCATCAGCGCACTGCATGACAAAGGCGCGAGCGAATTGCCGCCCGACAGTGACGTGCCGGTCAGCGCCGCCTGGAGCGATCTCATCAAGGGTGGCGATCGGGTGCAAGCGTTGCGGCACTGGAAGCATCGGCAATCACGGGGCTGCGTAAGGGGCTTCGCCGCGGCTCGGTCTGGGTCAACCACAGCCTGTCGTTCCGGGAACGCGATCAGTTACTGATACCATCTGCCCAATGGGCAGGCAATCGCGACCATTATCTTTCGTTGCTCGGATTGCCGGGGACCGCAGCGCCGTTTCTTGAACGGCTGACAGAACACCTGAAGGTAGGCCTGGCTGCGCTGGAGGAAGCGCGCGAGGCAGGCCGCGTGACGATCGGCACCGACGGCGTGATGCACCTGTCCGGCATTGAGGCATTGCCGCCCGACGGCATACCGAAACGCACGCGGGATCTGATATTCAAGCAGATCGGAGCCGTGCAGTTCGCCGACATGCTCACGGAAATGGACGCCCACACTGGCTTCAGTGAAGTGCTCCGGTCACGCAAGGCGCGCGATGCGAATGAACTGGTCTCGCTGTACGCTGCGTTGATCGCTCACGGCACTGAAATGGAAGTGAAGAACGTCGCCGCCATGATCCCGAAACTGGACCCAGCGCACATTTCGACCGCAATGCGCCTCCTTGAGATGCCCGGTCGGCTGCCACGTGCAAACGACCGCGTGGTCGAATTCCAGCGCACGCATCCAATTACGGAACTCTGCACTATTGACCACGTCCAGGTCCAGAAGGTCCAGAACACGTACAAGTGCTACTGGCGATTAACATGGGAGTTGCCATTAACATTGCAGGATTGCAGGCAGCGGGTGTTCAAGTTAGCCGTTCTGGCTTCGCTGAGTAGGTTGTCAAAGAGAATGACGGCTTCATCCTAGAAATTTGCCAGCCTTGATAGCTCTGCAAAAACGAGTCGCGTCATGCCTCCGGGCGACCTTGGTTGCGGTGGCAACCTACCATGCCGCTCGATTTCATAAGCCGATATGCCGTACCAATCCCACACGGACGGTTTTTGAGTCCCGGCAGAGTCTCCTTGACTCGCCGTAGTATGGTCGAGTGACATCGCGCATGATCAACGCTTACATTCACGTCGTTCGACAGAATTCTGTCAATCCGGAATCCATGTATAGCAAAGGGGGGCGTCCATGTAGACAAGTTTATACACGTACTGTTGACAAAATCATGTCGGTCTAGGGCTAATGGCAGGACGCGACCCCGAAGCGGTCGGTTCGATCTGGCTGCTCGTGAGGCGCATTTTGGAGTACTGCCGCCATTCATGAAGTGGATTCGATGCGGTCATTGCCTTTTGCGGGCTGTCAGGTAACGCTTTGGTTCCGCCAACAATAAGTCATGAACATATTCGTTTCGAAACCGCACGTCGGCAGCCGGTGAGCCTGTGAATGAGTTTTGCTCGCTGCCCAATTTAAGGGCGACCTGAGGGACCGCGTTCCTTCTCGTGCTCCAAAATGGACAGCATCGAGCGAACTGGGCCGGAGACTACACCCGGTCGCCAGGCCGCGGCAACTTTAAGATCAAGGTGCTCGGACTGATCGAACAGATCTTTATACACCACGCCCAGATGAGGACTGCTGCTCACTTGCGCTGGCAATAACGCGACGCCCACCCCCGTTGCCACGAGACTGACCATGCTTGCCATTTGCCACGCCTCCAAAACAATGCGAGGACTGAATCCTGCCGTTTCACAGGCAAGGAGAAACTTCGCGTGCAGACTCGGTATCTTGTCGCTGGGGAAAATCATGAACGCGTCGTTAGCCAGATCTTTGAGTTGCAAGGTCTTTGCTCCGGCAAGACGATGATTCCGCGGCAGAACGGCAATCAGACGCTCCGTCGCGATCGTGCTCAACTCCATGTCAGCCGCGTTGTTAAGTGGAAGCCGAACAATGCCGAGATCGATCTTGTGTGCGCGCAGATTTTCGATCTGTTCGGTTGATGTTAGCTCTCTCAAATCGATGTGGATCGACGGGAAGCGCTTCCGGAAATCCAGCAGGATTCGGGGCAAAAGCGCGTAACTCACGGACCCCACGAAGCCCACGGTGATGGTGCCAGTCAAACCCTGACTCGCGCGACGAGCGACGTCGATAGCCCTCTGTCCGCGCTCCAGAAGCTCTCGAGCCTCTTGAAGGAACGCTGCCCCCGCCGGTGTGAGGGCGACGAAATGCTTGTTTCGGCTTAGTAAAGCCACGCCGACAATCTCCTCCAGATTTCTGATTGCCTGACTAAGCGGCGGCTGCGCCATATGGAGCCTCAGCGCAGCCTTTCCGAAGTGCAATTCTTCCGCGACTGCAACGAACTGGACTAGCAAGCGAGCTGAAATCATGGTGAGACGTTATACATATCAAACCGTCGAGCTTATATATTGGACGTGTTTCACGATTGAGTCCATTCTTTCCGGCAGTGAGACGCCTAACTGTCCGGCGCGGCTGTCTCTGATACTCACCGTCGCAGCAGGAGATGAGATGGCCGGCCTTTTTTTCGAAGAATTCGAGGTAGGAAAAACGTTCGAGCACGGATGGGCCAGAACCATCACCGAGATGGACAATATGCTCTTCAGTTGTCTAACCTTGAACGTGCAACCTCTGCATATAGACGCCGAATTCGCGTCGAAGACGGAGTTCGGCAAGCCACTGGTCAATAGCCTATTCACGCTCGGATTGCTCGTCGGTATTACCGTGAACGACACGACCTTGGGCACGACAGTGGCAAACCTCGGTTTGAGGGAGGTTACGTTTCCAAAGCCCGTCTTCCAAGGAGACACGGTCCGTGCGCGCACGACCGTCGTCGCCATCCGGTCAAGCCAGTCGCGTCCTAACGCCGGCCTTGTTGAGTTTGAACACGTCGCTACGAAACAGACTGGCGATATAGTGTGCAGATGCAACCGGACGGCCATGATGCTTCGGCGGTCGACGTGATTCGCTCATTCCTGTTCGTTCCCGCCGACAGCCGCCGCAAGATGGACAAGGCGCTCAGCAGTTCAGCGGATGCAGTCATCTTCGATCTTGAAGACGCAGTCGCACCGGAGAGAAAAGTCGACGCAAGATCTTGTCTTGCAGAGTTTCTTGGCGAGAAACGACATGCAATCGAAAAGCGCGTATTTATTCGGCTCAACGGTCTCGCAACTGGCCTGACGCTAGATGACCTTGCGGCTACGATGCCGTTTCGTCCCGATGGCTATGTGCTTCCCAAAAGCCGTGGCGGGTGCGACGTTCGAATGCTTGGGCTGTATCTGGATGCCTTCGAAAAAGCATACCCGGACGACTCGATCGCGACCGCGATCGTTGCCATTGCCACCGAAACGGCAACGTCTGTGTTCGGCCTGAACACCTACAAGGATGCGTCGCCACGCTTATACGGCTTGATGTGGGGCGCGGAGGATCTATCCGCCGATGTGGGCGCCAGAACCGCACATTTGAACGGGCAATGGACGCCGGCGTTTGATCTTGCCCGTTCGATGTGTTTGTTCGCCGCCTCCCACGCAGGCGTCACTGCGATAGACACAATACCTGTGGAGATCCATAACGCCGAAGCGTTGCGCGCGGAGTCAGACATTGCACGGCGCGATGGATTCGCTGCGAAAGCGGCAATCCATCCGGCACAGATTGCCGTGATTAACGAAGCATTTTCGCCTTCAGCAGAAGAGCGGGCGTGGGCCACTCGGGTGATAGCAGCGTTCGGATCCGGCGATGGCGTCGCTACGCTCGACGGTCGTATGCTGGATCGCCCTCATCACAAACTCGCGACGCGCATCCTGACTGCGACTACCGCGGTTGCCGCTAATTCCGGCGAGTAACACCGTCCCCCAACCTAAACGCGACAAAATCGTGACCGAAGGCGAAAGACCAGCAAGGAGTATTACCATGGCAGACAAGCGATATTTTGTTCGACTGGACGATGTGCCCGGATATCACCCCGCCAATCACGTCGGCACATTGAACCGGCGCCTCATTGGACCCGAAATCGTTGGCGCTAAACAGCTTGAAGTGTTGCATGGAACTATCGAAAAAGGCAAAGGCGCGTTGCCGCATGCGCACCCTGGCATTGAGCAGGTTTGCTATGTACTTGAAGGCCGGGCTATTGCCGAAGTCAATGGCGAACGTTCAGAACTTGGGCCGGGCGACTGCTGCTACTTCCCCGCAGACTCGATGCATGTCTTCACAGTCGTCAGTGACAAGCCCGCAAAAATTCTGGTGATCTACTCGCCGCCCTACGAAGAAAATCCGGGGCGTGTGGTCCGTCCGGCAAGCGCCTGATACTGCGCGAAGCGCTTCGCAGAGCCCCCGACTCAGCCTAATTGAGCCGCAAATACCACTTTGAAGCGACGTCGACCTCGCTGCCGACCGCTCGATATAAAACAGCGTTTGAAGGAGACATAATGCTTGCGCTTACCGGACTAATAGCTGTACTGACGCTATTCATGTTGATTCTGACGAAGCGTATGTCGCCACTTGCCGCGCTGATTATCGTGCCGATCGTTGCCGCACTCGTAAGCGGCTTTGGTTTACGAACGGCAACCTTCGTCGTAAAAGGTATCGAGAGTGTTTCTTCAGTAGTCGGCATGTTCATTTTTGCCATTGTGTTCTTCGGGATTGTCACCGACGCCGGCATGCTCGATCCGATTATCACGCGCATTCTGCTGGTGATGCGGGGTCGGCCCACGCGCATTCTGATGGGCACCGCGCTGCTCGCTCTGTTGATCCATCTCGACGGCTCTGGAGCAGTGTGCTTTCTGATTACGATTCCCGCAATGCTTCCTGTGTTCGAACGCATGAAGATGGACAAGCGACTGCTGACCTGCGTGGCCGCCTTGGCGGCGGGTGTCAACTTTCTGCCCTGGACGGGTGTCATGATCCGCGCTTCTGTAGCTTTGCACATCCCCGCAACCACGATCTTCCGTCCCATTCTGGCGGTTCAAGGCATCGGGCTGATCTTCGTGTTCACGACCGCCTATCTTCTTGGAAAAAGGGAAGAACGCCGTCTGGGTCTCGTATTTGACGGAGTCGGCTTCGAGATGCCACGGCGCGAACTATCCGAACTGGAACGCAGACTACGCCGGCCGGCTCTTTTCTGGCCGAACCTACTGCTTACCGTTTCCGTCATGGCAGTGATGATCAGCGGCAAGGTCGAACCCGTCGTTATGTTCATGATTGGAACCGTGATTGCGCTGTTCCTGAACTATCCAGACGCCGACGAACAGCGTCGCCGAATCGACGCACACGCGAGAGCGGCGCTGATGATGGCGAGCGTGCTGCTTGCCGCAGGCGCTTTTACCGGAATCATGACCGGAACTGGCATGCTCAAGGCAATGGCGAATGCCGCGGTTCATTTCATTCCTGCAGGACATGCGGTGCACATTCCATTTGCGATGGGCCTGATATCGATGCCGCTAAGCCTGATCTTCGATCCGGATTCGTTTTACTTCGGGATATTGCCGGTCATCGCTGGAGCGGCCCAACAGTTAGGCGTTCCGCCGATTCAGGTCGCTCAAGCCGCGTTGCTTGGGCAGATGACGACCGGTTTTCCCGTCAGTCCGCTGACGCCTGCGACGTTTTTGCTGGTTGGACTCGCGGGCGTCGAACTATCGGAACACCAGAAGTTCGCCATACCGTTTTTATTCGGAGCAACTGTCGTGATGTCCATCGCATGCGTATTGCTCGGGATATTCCCAATCTGATTTGCTACCTGCTGCACTGATAACCCGCGAGTCAATGAAGGAAGGCAACATATGAAGGCTAGTAACCAAGGGAATGATATAACGACATTGTTTGACGAAGACGGCTTGCGGGCGACTGGCCCGCTCGCGGGGGTCCGCGTGTTGGACATGACCTCGGTTGGGATGGGTCCGTACGCGACGCAAATCCTCGGCGATATGGGTGCCTCTGTTATAAAGGTCGAATCGCCTGAGGGGGACGTGTTTCGTCATACGGCGCCGGCGCGTCATTCCGCGATGGGTGCTGCGTTTCTGAATCTGAATAGAAACAAGCGCGCAATCATGCTTGATCTAAAGGTGCCAGAAGACTTAGCCGCGCTCAAAAAGTTGATTCGCGCAGCCGATGTTTTCGTTTCGAATGTGCGTCCCAAGTCCTTGCAACGACTCGGCCTTGACTATTTATCACTGCAGCAGTCGAACCCGCGACTGATCTATTGCGGGGCCTACGGATATTCGGAAGCGGGCCCTTACGCGGGTCGACCCGCATTCGACGACATCATTCAGGCTCAATGCGGAATGGCTGCGTTTCAGGGTGCCAGCAACAATGATACCCCTCAATATGTAAACACGATACTCGCGGACAAAGTCGCCGGACTCACCATTGCGTACGCGATTCCGATGGCGCTTTACGAGCGGGAACGTTCTGGGGAAGGACAGGCAGTAGAGGTGCCGATGTTCGAAACCCTTGTGTCATTTATTGCGGTCGAGCAACTCGCCGGTCAAACGTTTATTCCACCGTTAGGCGATTCTGGCTACGCGCGTGTTATGTCACCGCACCGGCGCCCATATCGGACAATTGATGGTTATCTCGCTCTTCTCCCCTACACAACGGCTCAATGGCAAAGGTTCTTCACGATTGCCGGCAGGGTTGATCTCGCCGGCGACCCGAATTTCTCGGATGCCACTAATCGAAGCAAGAACATCGACGCGTTGTATGAGGCGTTGGCCGGAATAGTAGCAACGCGTACGACGGCCGAATGGCTCACATTGCTGGAGGCGGCGGACATTCCGCATTCGCAGATCGCGAAATTCGACGACCTAATCGACGACAAGCATCTGAATGCGACCGGCATGGTCTATGAGTACGACCATCCGACCGAAGGTCGGCTTCGGGGTGTCGGCATACCTACGAAGTTTTCGCGGACGCCGGGGAACATACGAGTCGCTGCGGAAGCTATGCGGTCCGCGGACACCGTAGATTCATAGATCGGATTTTTAAACGGTAGCGCGGCCGGAAATAAATCCACTTGTCGAATATAACCGGCAGCGTCGCAAAAGAAAGGAGCTTCTGATGCATCACCCTGACACCCCACCTACGACTTTCACTAACGAAGAGAACGAGGCTCTTTCAGCCCGCTCCACCGAATACTCGCTTGGCCTCAACGGTTCCGGCCCGGTGAACAGATTCCACCACGCCAAAGGACGCGACCTGGTGTGGACACAGGCCGGCCTCCGCAATTTCTTTCGCTACGCCGATCCCGGCATCCGGGACGCAACCGGAAATCGCCTTGACGTCCATCTTGTCCGCGCCAACGAGGCTCCGGAATACGGCACGGGCTGGCATCGCCACAAGCTTGGCTTCCACGCCATCTACATGGTGAGCGGCTGGGCTCGTTTCATGTACGAAGGCAAGCAAACCTTCGTCGAGACCGGCGATTTCGTTAACATGCCGCCAGGCATCACACATTATCTTTTCGACTACAGTCAAGACATGTGCTTCCTTGAGATCGCCATGGCGGGTACGGACGACGGGATGATTCCGGAAGAAGACGTCGAACCGTACTGCGAAACTCCCGCGCCCACGCCGTGGACGAATAGCTGAACTTAATCGAGAACCGTCTGGTGGCATTCGTTTGCTAAGTTTTTTCTGTTATATGCGCTGCGTTCGGATTCGAGCGAGTGCAACGTAGGAAGTGAATGTGCCAGTGAACGGATGCATATGGATGCGTGAACGCACCCTCAACTAACAATGGAAATACTCGATGAGCAAGGAACAGCGCCGCGCAATTGATGTAATGTTGCGAAAAGTACCACAGGGATTCAAGCCGCTACCGGTTGAGGAGATGCGAGAGGGCTTTTCTAAAATGATGGGCAGGTTCCCTGTTTCTGACGAGGTGACTCAGGTTCCCATAGAGCTCGCCGGTCGCCAAGCCGTCCTTGTCGAGCCAAAATCCGGGGCACGTTCGGGGACGATCCTCTATTTTCATGGTGGTTCGTTCTCGCTCGGATCGCCACAGACCGCGATGTGCCTTACCGCAGAACTCGTCCGCCGTACTTCCGTGCGGGCAATTTCCTTCGATTATCGGCTTGCGCCCGAGCATCCCTTTCCCGTAGGCATTGAAGACTGCCTCGCCGCTTACCGGAGCTTGCTGGACGATGGCATCGATCCGTCTTCTGTCGTGTTCGCCGGCGACTCGGCCGGAGGCGGCCTGACCGTGACGACCAGCCTCAGCGCGCGCGACGCCGGTGTGCCGCTACCTGCCGCACTCGTCGCGTTTTCTCCCGGTCTGGACCATACCCGATCGGGAGCGACGATGATCACAAAGGAAGGCGTGGATCCATTCTTCACGCGCGAAGGCATGGGACACACAGGCGCCATGTACCTCGCGGGCAAGAACCCGGACAGTCCATTGCTTGCCCCTGCGGTGCATGCCGACCTGAGCGGCTTTCCACCCATCTTGCTTCAGGTAGGCACAAACGAGCTTCTGCTCGACGACTCCGTGCGTCTCGCGACACGCGCTCGCGATGCCGGGGTCGACGTGATTCTCGACATCACCGCCGATGTGCCGCATGTCTTCCAGGCGTTCACCGGCATGCTCGAAGAAGCCGACTATGCGCTTGACCGTGCAGCGCTTTTCATCGCGCAGCACCTCACAAAGTGAGATCGGTCGCGAAACCGAGAGTGGGGCGGGCCCTCGCAACTATTGCCGCACATCGCAGGGAGGCCCAGTGTCAACGTCGTCGCGAAAGCAACTCGCTTTAGACTTCACCACTATCGGCGTCTTGGCGTTCTCTATGGGTAGTGTGGCGACGCTCATCCGCAATCTTCAAGCACCGATACACAATGATGCGGCGATCCATCATCGACGCCACTCGCCGGATGAGGGCAGCGATCGAGTGTTCCTTTGCGGGTTGGAAGCGGACTGTTGAGTGACCCGGTTACCTCGGAGCGAGTGTCTCTTCATGTTTAGGCATGTATGACGCCTGCCCCAATCCGCGTGCAAGCGAACTCGCGCAGAAGCCGGCGGGCAGGCGTCCTACAAGCCCCGAGGGAGAAAACCACGGAGTGCTCCGATGTGATCGAAACGTTCACTGCTATGGCGATTTATCGGGGCGGATCGTGCGTGGGATAGATTGAAACGCGGATGACGGTGAACCCAAAACGGCAAGATCGTGGTAGCGATAGTGCAGCGTATTGCTATGCGGAGGGTTTGACGGGCGCCAAACTGCTCGTTTGCTGCAATGCGCGCAAGCGTCTCCTATAGGCTCTCGTTGCCGAAGAGCCGACAGTCGATCGATGCGCGCTGACATGATGTCATTCTGGCAGCCTCGTCCGCCACGGGACGTATTTCTGAGCAGGACATAGTCAAGCCTATTGCTGCTGTCAATAGGCTTGAAACTACTGCGCTCTATGCCCAGGTCGCCACCGACATTTTGCGCGAGGTGTGTTGAAATGGATCTAGTCCGCGCCCGCCGCGACAACATTGCGGACTTCCTCCGCGATCGTCCTGAGCAATAGCCACTTGCCCACAGTAAATGCGTGCGACGCATCCAATGCCGCACCGTACCCTTGACCTATCAAGCGATTTTATCAATGGTCAGGGTACGGTCCTGGCCAAACGGAAGCCGATATTGTTGTCGCGGTGATCCGTTCCGTCGCCACCCCGATAAGAAACCCTCGCACGCGAAGCCGCGCGGTTCCAACCACCGCCGCGCGTGACGCGGTCTTCGCAGTCGCCGGTCGTCCACGCGCTACCGTCCTTGGGCGCGCCTTCGTAGTTGTCGTTGTAGCAATCTTGCGTCCATTCCCAAACATTGCCGGTCATATCGTATAAATTCCATGCATTGGGCCGTTTGCCGCCAATGTCATGCGTGGTGTCGTTGCTATTGTCCGAAAACCATGCCAAATCGGCGATGTCGCCAGAGCCGCAATAGGTGTTATTCTGCGCGCCGGCCCGACAAGCATATTCCCATTGTGATTCACTGGGCAAGCCAATCACATTACCGCTTTGCTTACCCAACTTTTGCGCTGCTGCTACTGCGTCCGTCCACGCCACCCGTTCAACGGGATGCTTCGGACCTTTGAAGTCACTGGGATTATTTCCCATCAATTTATCGTATTGTTCCTGAGTGACCTCATACTTGCCCATATAGAAACCACGAACGCACACTTGATGCACGGGCCGTTCCTTTCTAGCGCCATCGGTCGCACCCTGATTGAAGCAACCGCTCGGCACCCAGACGAACTGCACGCCCGTCGATGGCTCTGTCCACGGTGATCCCGCCGATGGCTCTGCTTGCGCGAATCCCGATGCAGAGATCAATAATAGAGTGGCTAATAAGCGGTGAAATCGTTGTTTTACAATTGGCATGAAGGTATCTCGTTCAGTTTTAATCGATTTGATTTTGCCCGTTACGCTCACATCGCGGGCGACAGGTTGCCGTCGACATTGATCGACGTTCCTGTTACGTAACTTGCGAGCTCGGAGGCTAGAAAACAGGCTACGTTCGCGAATTCCTCTGCCGTGCCTACCCGTCCAAGCGGGATACCTTCGGCCATCTTCGCAAGGAAATCGTCATAAGAGCCGGTTCCCGCGTCTGCGTGTTTGCGCGCCCACTGGTCGCTATCGATTAGTCCGACATGCAGAGAGTTCACGAGGATGTTGTGAGGCGCACCTTCGCCTGCAAGTACTTTAGTCAGCGCCATGCCCGCTGCGCGAGAGACGGAAGTAGGCGCCGATGCCGCCTTGGGGGCCTTGGCCCCGATGTTAAGTACATTGATCACACGCCCCCAACGCCGTTCGACCATTTGCGGCCAGGCGAGGCGGGTGAGACGGATGGCAGCAAATAACTTCAGGTCGAGGTCGGCTTGCCAGGTTTCATCCGATATGGACGCAAACGGTCCCGTCTGTGCGACGCCCGCGTTATTGACGACGATGTCGACTCTCCCGAACGCTTTCATCACATCCAAATACGCTGCAGCAATGTCGTCTGCTTTTGTGACATCGCACGGAGACATATGGACACGGCCTTTAGCGTTTTTCAACACGAATGCACGCGCTTCTTCGAGCGTTTCCGGCCCACGTGCGAGCAAAGCAACATCGGCACCGCTTTGCGCCATTCTCGCGGCGATCGCACGCCCGAGTCCCTTGCTGCCACCGGTTATGATGGCAACGCGTCCACTCATGTTTACTTGCATTGTGTTCTCCCTAAGAGTGTCTTCGCATGGAATCGAAGATGTGTCAGACGATAAGAGTATTCAAATCTACAAGCTCGATTCGAGCTCCTTGTTACGAGTCTCCGGCATCAATAGAGCGCCTATGAAAACAAATGCGTAAGAGCCGACTGCCCAGACACCAATAGAGGGCGCAAGTCCGAACCGGGCACTCGTGAGCCCCACGGCCGCGGGAATCAACGATCCGACACCCCGTCCGAAGTTGTATGAAAAGCCACCGGCGCTTGCGCGTATCGGCGCAGGAAATAACTCCGAGAAACAGGCTCCCATGCCCGACACGATGCCCGACTGGAACATGCCGAGTAAGTATCCGAGCAGAAACATCACGGGACCATGAACCGATGTCAACGTATAGAGCAGGATAGTCACTACGGCACAAAGCGCCGAGAGCACGAACGTCTTCTTCCGTCCAAGCGCATCGCTTAACTGCGCTGCGCCCATGTATCCACAAAACGATCCGAAAATATTTGCAGCGACATAGATCGTCGTCGTGCCTACGCTCATGCCGTGGTTCTGTTTAAGGAAGGTCGCGAGCCAGGTCAGTATGGTGTAATTGCCGCCTAGTGCGCCTGCTGCGAGTAGAGACGCAGTAGCCGTACTGCGAAACATCTTCTTCGGGAAGACAAGTGCCATAGTCTCGGTGACCTTGGTCTTCTCCGTGACGCTTGCCGCCTCGACGAACGCGGGTGACTCCGGCACATTGCGTCTTAGCCATAGCACGGATAGCGCGGGTAGCACACCCACCATAAACAGGACGCGCCAAGCCCACTGCTGCGAAAGAAAGGTAAAGCTCAGGAAGTAAAGGAGTGCTGCTACGCCATAACCGACTGGCCATCCACCTTGCACGCTGCCGACCGCGCGCCCACGGGATTCCTTGCTTGCGACTTCGCCAATCAGGATGGCGCCCGCTGCCCATTCGCCACCGAAGCCGAGGCCTTGGAGACTGCGCGTGATCAGTAACTGATGGAAATCATGAGTAAATGCGGAAAGGCCGGTAAATGTCGCGAACCAGAGGATGGTGATTTGCAGCACACGCATTCGTCCGATGCGATCAGCCAGCACTCCCGCAATGATTCCGCCTACAGCAGAGGTAATCAACACAGCGGTGCTGATCAATCCTGCTTGAGGCTTGGTCATGCCCCACAAGGTGGCGAGGGTAGGGATGAGAAACGCAAAGATCTGCACATCCATGCCGTCCAGCGCCCATCCGCCCCAACACGCCCAGAACGTCAGTTTCTGGACTCGTGTCATTCGTCCATACCATGTGGTCATAAGCGCTCGATGGGTTTGAAGGGTCGTGCCTATCGACATGCACATAGCCTACCCGACGCAGCCAGTCAGTAAGCCAACGGGAAGCTGTCAGAAATGTCGGTTACTAAGACGCCTTGCTTATTTGTCGCTAGAACGCGGCGGCTCAAGGAATGCGTTTAGCGAGTCGATTAAAGCCAGATCGTTTTCGAAGTCCTTGGCCAAGGCTTCATATAAAAGTGCAAGACCTTCATAGACTTCGCTTGCACCGCTTCCGCTCTCTGCAAACGCAGCGATTTCCCGCATTTCCGCTACCCATCGATAAGCCTTTGGAAACATATCGGGCAGCCCGGTGGAAAATCGCTTCAGCAACGCCGGCTGACTCTTCTCCAACTCTTCTCTTAGTGCCGGAGCGGCACCGGCACGGGTTGCCGCCAGGATCATGGCCGCCGCAATCCCCGTCAGTCCCTTGGTGATGCCCGCGTAACTCATCTTCAATGCCGATGCCGCGCCGATCGCGCCATCAAGGAAGCGCATGTCCATGCCGAGTTGTGCGAGCGGCATCGCGTCCTGGGCATGGGGACCGGATACATAGAGCGCCGGACCCGGTTCGCCTGGCACAGGAGGCAAACCAATGATGCAGCCATCGACAAACCGAGCACCTGCATCGGTAGTGACCTGACTAACGGCCGTGACGCTTTGCGGACTGATCGCATTGCAATCGACGAACAACGCTTTCCGCGTTGCTCGCCCGAAGTGCGGCGCGAGTCGCTGCGCGAGGCCACGCGCTTCCGACGGCGGTACGACCGACAGCACATAGTCCGCGCTGGCGATGTCGATATCATCGGCATCCTGCATGCCCGAATCCAGTGCGCGTTTGCGGGCGGCATCGCTGCGATTTTTCAACGATGTCAGCACCGTCGCCCCGTTGTCATTGAGCTGCTTCGCAATAGCGCTTCCCATTGCGCCTGGAGCAATCACCGCCACGACATTTTTCACGTTGTCACACTCGATTGGTTTATTGATGGATAGCTGCAAGGAACTCAAGCGATAAAGAGAGGCCGCAGTTCGCGGATATCGCTCACCGTTTCGAGCGCATTGATTTTATCGATCAGTTGTTCGGTCTTGCGTTGTCCAAGAACTGGGACCATCAGGTCGCGTGCCTTGGCACTGACTGCTTCGGTACTGAGTGGGTTCTCCTTAGTGCCGGGAGGATACTTTGTGAAGTGCTGGACCTTGCGGCCATCGAACAATGTCACTTCGACGATCGCCCCGCGAGGCGCCGATGGATCCATCAGCGCCGAATCGGGTGTAACGGTGACCTTTGCACGCTGTGCCTGAATCACCGGGTCGCGCATGAGCGACACATCGTGGCTGTCGGCAAACGATACCTCGCCTTTCACCAGCGCCAATGCCACCAGATGCGAACAGTTGACGTCCGGCATCGCGCTATCGCCAACGATCTCCTGAGCATCCGATGGAATCTTCACCAGAATGCTGCGCACCGAATCAGGCGTCAGGGAGTATTGCTTGCGCAGCGCGAGGAACGCATCGACCGGGGACTGAATCGGATAGCCGACCGAAAACGTCTTGATCGCTGTCTCCGTCACGTAGAAGCGGCTGCCAAGACCATCGAGCATGGCTTGCGGATTCGGATGCGTCGATAACGCGATGAAGAGGTTGTTGGTGCCGTCGAGGACATCGTCGACACCCGTCATGCCTGCCTGGACCATGGTGACCGCCGTCACGCCGTTGCGTGCGCCCATGCCTGCAAAGTCGAACGCCTTCTCGATGTGATCCTTGTCCTTGACCCAGCTCCACAACCCCGACACCTGTTGCGCCGCATAGGAAATGGCGAATCGCGTGCGTTGCTCATCGAGCCGTGCAAGCGACGCAGCCGCGCCGAGCGAGCCGAACGTCGACGCCGTGCCTTCCGCGCTTCTGTGCGACCCGCGCACTTCATCGGGGCCGAGCGCCATCAGCAGGCGACAGGCGAGATCGTATCCCAGCGCAACGGCCCGGATGAACTCCTGGCCGCTGCGGCCTTCCTTTTCTGCGACGGCAAGTGCCGACGGCACGACCGAGCTTCCCGGATGCGCCTTTGTCACGGGTTCGAAGTCGTCGGTTTCATCGGAGTGCGCGCACATTGCATTAACAAGCGCGGCATTGATCGACGTAGTCTGGAACGACGCACCGATCACCGATGACTGCGCCGTGCCGCCCAGCGCGCGTACATAGCTGGCCGCGTCCATGCCCGGTCTCATCCGCGAACCCGAGACCATGGCGCCGAATGTATCGAGGATGCGGTGCTTGCATTCGGTAATCACTGTATCGGGGAGAGCGGTATCGCGGGCCAGGACCATGTATCGCGCGAGCTTGTCCGTGATGCTGGATTCGGCTGCGCAAGCGAATCGCATTGGTGAAGCAGTGAGTACCGCGGCAGCGCCCGCTGCCTTGAGTATGCGTCGACGCGATTGCATGAGCAGTTGATTTGACATTGAATATCTTGCATTTATTACGGTAGCGAGATCTTATAACCGCATGTTCCATGCCGCCATATAGAAAATGTTGATCAAAGCCTTCGCGATCTACCCCACAAACGTTATTGAAAGACTAAGCGATTGGTATCCACGTCCCTGCGGCTGTCTGGTTGTTCCGGACGAAAGACGATACGGTGTGTCACGCATGCGAAACAGTCGATGATCTTGCTCCATTCCTTAATCATCGCGAAGACAGACGGTGGACCGGCCGACGCTTCAAGACCCGTATTCGATTGGCGAGATCGTTACGGGGCTAACCTATCAAAAATCTGCACGCGTTGCAGGTTAGCGGCCCATGAATGATAGCTTCCAACAAATGTTTCAGCTTCCGCCACGATAAATGGTCGTGTTCAGTGAAGCGATTTGCCCGTTACGCTCCGAACGAATCAAGTCCTGGCGCACCTCCGCGCGTGTAAGTCCCGCCCCGACACCCGCATCACTGCGCCCGCTGGTGTCCATGCCAACAGCACTGTTATCGTTACTCGACGCGGCGATCGTAGGTTGCGACGTGGTGCTCGTACCCTGTGCGAAGGAGGGCGCGCTAAAAAACGAAAATGTATGCTGCCGCAGCTATTAAGCTCGTCCGAATCAGGGTCAATTCCTGTATAAGGTTGAGGCTACTGGTTGGTTATGCTCGCTTTACCTGGTGATGTCAGTCACCAAAACACGACTTCAGTCTACGCACGTGCCATGTCGCTTAACGGGCGCGAGTTGGGCTAAGCTGTCAGCCACGGGTTTGAAAAAAACTATCCCCTTCGCCTTTGGAATGTGTGGTGCTCATCTAATACGTTTTATTAGGCCTCTTTTGAATCCTCAGCGGGTGGTTTTGCGGGTCAAGGGCGGGCGAGAGCCCGGCGCAGCGAACCCTTGAAGCGCGCTCACCCACTTCAAATCCAAAAGAGGCCCATACGTTCTAGCAGTAATTGACGGGAACGCTCCTGCCTATGATATTCATTGTCCTAAAGATCGACTTCACGCGATCCACCGGGGCGCGTGGGGCAATGTTGCATTCTGCAAAACGTCATGGTTGACAAACATCGTCGCAGTCTCAGTCTCAAGAAGCTCTTCGACCTTATTCATGGACGCAACCGATTGAAGCTTATCGAAGTTGAACGACGGGAAACACCTGCACTGAAAATTTCGACGGTTATGAGCGACATCCCCGCTTAGTAGCACTTTGCCCATTCGTGGAAGGTGCAACAACAACGAGCAGTGACCAGGCGTGTGGCCTGGTGTGAAAATAATACGGACCGAGCCATCCCCAAAAACGTCATAATCGCCCTCAATTAGTTTCGTTTTGTTATCTCGCAAGGAATTGTAAAGTTCAGGTCGGAACCCGTACTCGTCAGGATGGACGCCGAACATCGCGTCGTATTCAGACCTTTGGACGATCCACTGTGCATTTCGAAAAAGGCGGCAGTTACCAACGTGGTCGTAATGCGCATGTGAAAGTGCCAACGTCGCAATTTCGTCCGGCTTGACGCCGATTTCCTCAAGCTGAGATGCAATAGTGCTGCTGACTGTCCCACGAATTCCGTGAGCGATGATGCGCCCTCCTGGCTCACCAATCAGATCGTCTTGGGTGCCCGTGTCCCATAGCATCCACGAATTTTGATGACGAATGAGATACGCATTGCAGCTCAGGGTCATCGGCTCGCCTACATCGACCCCAGGAGAGTAGATTGAAGCATCGTCGACCTGTGCGATACCCCCATTGAGAATGTAAAGCCGTTCGATTGTCGCGTCATTTCCCATGAGTTACCTCGTATTAACGGAAGTCAACAGTCAGTTCTCCCAACCCCTCAATGGAGGAGACGACTCTGTCGCCGGCTTTCAACCACTGGCGCTGTTCCCGGGGAACCTTTTGGCCCCAAATCACTCCCGGGGGAGTGCCAGTGAAAAAGGATGTCGCCCGCTTCGATAGTCATAATCCCGGTGACGTAACTAATAATTTTCCTGCAATTGAATATCATCTCGCTGGTGTTACAGTCCTGCCTGATTTCACCATTCATGCGAGTTTGCAAACGCAGGTTGTTCGGATCAGGAACAAGATCGCGAGTAACCAGCCAGGGACCCAACGGAGCAAAACCATCTGACATCTTTCCAGCCGTAAACTGCGACGTGATGTTCTGCAAACCTCTAGCGCTGACGTCGTTGCCACGACGTTTCCGTGTGCTCGCAACCAGACGTTCCTGCTTCATCAGACGTTGAACAACCTTCTCCGAAATCATGAGGTGTTGCCTGCCTAGCGACGCCGGAATGCGTCGATAGCCATAGCAGCGATGATTGTCTTCAAAAATGTCTGCGATAGCACGACGTACCTCAACATCTTTGTCCGTAGCCTCAAGCCGTGCCCGATGGTAGATGTAGGAACTGCGTGCCAGGCTCACTTCTCTCAGCAAATCCGGAATGCCATATGTTAGTTTCAGGGCATCAACCAGTAGTGTCTTCTCCCGATTGCTCAGGGACTTCCGGTCGATGCCACGTCTTTTTTTAGAATTTCATTTGCCGCCTTCAGGATGTCCTGCTCAAGCTGCAGTTGTCGCACCTGGCGTTGTAATTCCTCGAGCTGCTGTTCCAGTGCTTCCCGCTCACAAACGGACGGCTTATCGTGATGGCGCTTCATGGATGCAGGAGCCTCGCGGCCGAGTAGCTGGTTCTTCCAGTTGTACAACGTTGGCCGGCAAACGCCAAGCTGTTGCGCTATCGCCTGCGCACTTTCCCGTCTTGTACACAGGGCGATGACAGCTGCCTGCTTGAGGCCCAGCGATGCTGCTTCAGATCGACCGACGACACGCGTGTGCTCTTCAGGCGTCAGTTCCCGGATCCAGGCGTAGGGTGATGCGCGGCCGGGATAGCCCAATGCCCTGAGTGTCCAGGAGATGCAGCGACCCTGCTCAAGATAGTGTTCAACAGCGTGCTGCTTCTGCTCCTGTGAATATTTCGGCTTTGAACGTGCGTGACCAGCAGGCAGATCAAGACTCCGTTCAAATTCCTGGTGCCAGCTCTTGAGGGAATTCTTGGTCGGCTAACCAAGCTGTCGGATGGTCGCAGCGACACGTCGCCCCAATTTGATGTACAGCCTGACGGCACAGATGCGGTCTTCGTATGAATACATGAACTACCTCTTGGTAGTCCGAGATTTTGTCCGCACCCCCCGTGGGTCAGGATTGCGTGCAAACCAACAAAGAGACAGCAGCAATCGCAGGCGCGGGTTCAAGGTGATCGAGCATTGCGCCAGTCACTCGAGACGATGCTATTCCTCAATACGGATGCCGCGCCAATATGCGACGTGTCCGGCGATCTCGCGTGCTGTGGCGAGAAGGGTTGCGTAGTACCACGCCGCGTCCGCATTTGTCTGACCGTCTACTATTACGTCGTAATAATGTGCTTCGCCCTTCCGTCCGCACGTCGAAACCTTTTCGCTTGGCTTCAAATAATCCAGTTTCAACGCGTGGGGTGGGAAGTACCAATTGCCCTCTACCATCTTGATCTCGTCATCGGCGGCCGATGCAATTACCGTTCCGTTCCGTTCCAGGTTGCGCGTTTCATGAGCTTTTTTCGCTGGTTTAGGTTAAGGGTTTGGATGTCTAACGTGGGTCGACGACAGTGGCTGCCACCCGTTCAGTCTCACGAGGGTTACGTGCCAAAGGTCCCTGCTATCAACGAAAGCGCGCCCACGGTGGTCAGGGTAATCCGCATTTGCACGTACCATTGCGGAAGGTCGCCAAGCTGGCGGAAACGAAAATCTGCAATGAGGCAGGATACAAGTACTGCTGCCATCGCAAGGCAAGAGAGTCGATCGTTGACGCTAAGGACGACCCAGGCGGCGATCGACGGAACAACACTCCATAAAATGCCAGCTGCGCGCTTGCCATTTGTTGCAAGCCATATACCCCAGTGAACGGCGCCCACGAACGACACGATGCACGCGCCGTAGCCCAATAGCGCATGCCTCACCACGTCTTGATGGTTGGCGAGCATGTGCACAAGGAGTGCAAGTGCGATAAATGGGATCGCGCCAGCGTAGCCGAGCAATTTGGGAAGCGGCGTGTTCGCTTCAAGCGTAATCATGACGGCTTCACCTCAGGTTGAAACGCGCCCACCTATGAGCTGTTCTGGTTCTCGTGCGCGCATTCGGTGCGGGCGACTGATTTTTATGTGGATAGGGCGTGCACTTTGCCCCGCAGCGCTTCACTCTTCCAGCAATGCATATCGATTTCGCGCGTCCGAAAGAATGCCTGTAACCGTCTCCATGGCTTTGCTGTCGCCACTTAGCAGATCCACGAAGTGCCAGTTATGTCCATCCGGCGTACCCGGCATTAGACGAACCGGAACTCCAACCCGATAGGATGAGCCAAGCCCAGCCTTTTCGAGGTCTTGGTTGATCGCTTGCTGGATTTCACTTGCCGTTAAAATTTGCTTGTTCAAGATCGAATCCTACTGGGAAAGTTTGGTTGTACGCGATGCGCTGCACCCTTGCGCGAACCAGATGGATAATTAAATCAGAACGACAGGTGAATGAGAAGCGCGATGCAACGACTGCATTGCTCGAATGGCAATTAGTGTGCCGCATCTTTTCGCGAGTCTCAAAGTTCGTTATGGTTGCCAAAGACAATGCTGCGACAGCCCTCTTGTCTCTGGGATGCATCCACGCGCGGCTAGACGATAGCTGATCACATTACCGGCTTCAGTCTAGTATCCAGCAGTAGACACGGATCTGTTTATCGATTGCGCGCCTCAATCAACATGAGTATGTGCGCGTGGTGTAGACCTCGCAAGCACGAGACGCTCCCGCCAGCTTAGGCGATCAAGAGAGGAGCGCTCCGCTCCGATTTGACCAAAGACGATATTTGTTCGTTATCTAGGTGAGCATGACGACCTGCATACAATCGAGGATTGCCATGGTAGCGCGTAGCTGCATGAAGCTGGAGTCGGCGACAGCCGCGCGATTTGACCGTAAGACCGCTGAGGGATTGACTGGTGCGTACATCAAAAGAAAGCGGGTATAGCGAAATGCCCGAGGGGCTGGAAACCGGTAGATCTATGAACTGTCTACGCTGAAGCTGACGCATCACGGAACACTTATCGGTAGAGCGCTATGAAAAATTTTAAACGTATATAAGAAACGAATGCTACAGGCATCGATCTCGTCAGTCTTAGGGAGGCAAACCGTCGCTTCAAGGATGTTGTCGGGAGCAATGAGTAGATAACAGCCATCGCCTGGCTTCTTACCAATAATGATTGTTTGGAAGGTACTGGGTTCGATTCGCGTTTTTCTGGTGTGTAAGCTGGGCGCAACACTGACACTTTCAAATCGCCCTATATAGTGTGATGGGAAGATGCCTTCCTCGTGGAATTTTAGCTCTGCCGTCGCAAAATAGACCGAAATGCAGGGCGAGCCAGGCACTAGACCATGTCCATTCTCATTCCAACGTGTGATTCCTTGTGAAGCGCCACATCGCGACGTTTCCACTGTCGTGGCGGTCATGTTGACGATCAAGTCATGACCAGAAGCGAAGTAGTCATCTAGCCAGGACACAACGGCACTCCCTGCTGTTAGTGTCGGCCTCCTACCTTCTCCCAAACAACCATGGCTGAGTTAAGGTTTGAACGGCCAATCAATATGGTTCGTTGGAACATGTCATCAAGTTTGGGCTAAAGTTACGGACCCTATGTTTTGAAATATAGCCTTTACGTGCGCAGGCACACACAGTCATTAATATTCCTAAAAAAGAACGTCGCTACAGAACAGCGAGAATCGGTTCGCGTCAAGAACGCCGTCGGCTGCAATGCTGCGGGCATACAAATCGCCAGCTAATTGTGCCCACCCTACTTGATCTGAGTCAGAAAGCTGCATCGAGGTTTGAGTGGCAAGCCGCAACAAAATACCTTTGCAAGACGAGCGCTCGATCACCGGTTGATCGGACAGCTAGCGTCGGCACGGCTCATCTGAGCGGTCTGTGCTGTTCGAGGCGCTTATTGATTCTCTCCAGCCGCGCTTTCTGGGAGGGAATTAAGTTGTTCAGCCTTACTGCATCAACCCGATCGCTCCAATAGGACGATGGGAAGGCGTCTATGGCAACAACAATCTCGATCACGCGCTCTAGGTGGCGAATGTCTGCTTCGATCTGTACGTGATGCATTTAAGCTCCCGCGTTGTCAGCAAACCGTGATGCCGAAGCGCCACCGCCTATCTACAGGGCATGTGCGGCCAAAGCGCCGCGGAAAATCGCAGCCGGTATGAAGGTTTTAATAGTTTTGTCAAACGCTTAAATAATAGGTTGATAGAAGATATACGTAGACGGTAGGACTCAGTGCAGGCCGTTTTCTTTCGTCATTCGCGGTTGTCGATGTTCGTTTCCTCCGCAGCAAGCACCACACAAAAAAGCTCGCATATCTTAAAAGATAACCTGGCTACAGGATGATTGTGCTCTCAGCTTTCACGTAGCGATAGCAGGGATTTCCTGACGGCAGGATGGCATGTTATTTCGGCTTTTGAGGTGACGTGCGACCCTTCACAGTGGTTTCATTTTTTCTCTAATCACATCTTTACTTGTGCCTGCAATGTTCAGTACCCGACGCCGCGCACGCCACCTGCTGCCCTAAGCGACTCGCCCGTTACCCAGTGCGAGTCTTGCGATGCCAGGAAAACCGCAACCGGCGCAATGTCCTCGGGCTCGCCAAAGCGGCCGAGCGGCGTACCGGCAATCAGTTTCACGCCGAGCTCGCCGGCAAAATTACCTTCAGTGGCGGGCGTGTTGGTATGACCGGGCAAGATCGAGTTGACCCGAATCCCGCGTGGACCTAGCTCGCGAGCCAACGCGAATGTCATCGTGTCGACGGCGCCCTTGGTCGCCGCATAGACGCTAGAGGCCAAATAGGGATCGGTGCTGAGGATCGAGCTGATGTTGATAATGCTGCCGCCGGTATCGCTGAAATGCTTACCGCTTCCCGGATCGCAAGGAAGTAACCCAGCACGTTAACGTTGAACTGCTTGTGGAAGGCCTCTTCTGTCATGTCGGCGACCATTTCAAATACCGCGACGCCTGCATTGTTCACCAGCACGTCCAGCTTTCCGTGATCGGACTTGATGGTGTTGAACAAGCGGACGACGTCCGCGGCCTGGCTTATGTCGGCCTGTACGGCGAGCGCCTTCCCACCCGCCGCTTCGATGGCGTCGACGACTGCGTCGGCGCCCTTCCTGTTGCTGGCATAGTTCACGACAACGGTAGCGCCCTCAGCGGCCAGTGCCTTGGCAATGCCGGCACCGATGCCGCTTGATGCGCCGGTGACGATAGCAATTTTTCCTTTGAGCTTCATGGCATACTTTTTTTAAAATTGAGTAAGTTTTTGCACAGGTCAATACGGCAGACGTTGGTGCTTGAATGTGTTGTCCGCTGGATTCCAGTATTCAGCCAACCGAGACTCCCTGGGTGCCAGTTCTTCTCGCATACTTGCCTATTCTTCTCATATGCTTGCTTTGCTTACAGGTCTGCACCATGATCGGCAACATGACTCATGCAATGGATGAACTGCGCGGCATCGTGATGCGCGCTGAAAACAAGTGGACAGATATCGGGATACCGCGTGTGGCCATGGTCCGGGCAGAGGTGTGCGCCGATCAGGTTTATCAACCCATGCTGCACTTGGTGCTACAGGGCTCCAAAACCCTGTCTATTGGCGATAGGATTCTGGATTACGGATCGGCCACGTACTTCCTCGTGCCTGTGGATGTGCCCGCCACTGGGCAGATTCGTCAAGGCGGGCCGGGGCGACCCTATCTCGCGATCAGCCTGACCCTCGACCCATATGTCATCGCCGGTTTGCTGCAGGGTGATGTCGAAGTCGGCGAGCCATCCAAAGCGAGTTGCTTTTCCAGCGTGCCGGCGCCTGCTGAAATGATCGACGCGTGGCTGCGCATGATGCGGCTGATTGATCGCCCACTTGAAGCGGCGGTGCTCGCGCCCATGATTGAGAGAGAAATCCTGTTTCGCGCCTTGCAGGGACCGTACGGAGGCATGTTGCGTGACATGGCGAGCCCCGATGGACGGCTCTCGCAAATCCGGCGTGCGATCCACTGGATTCGTGAACACTATACGGAAGCATTCCGTGTGGAACACATCGCGGCGATGGCCAATATGAGCGTCGCGGCTTTCTATCGCCACTTCAGGTCGATTACCGCCATGACGCCCATCCAATATCAAAAGCGTCTTCGTCTGCTCAGGGCTCGCTGGCTGCTACTGTTCGAGCCTCGCGATGCCGCTTCGATTGCTTTCGCCGTTGGTTATGAACGCGCTTCGCAATTCAACCGCGAATACGCGCGCATGTTCGGAATGCCGCCTGCGCGGGACGTTGCCAGGTTTAAATCTCCGGCAGAGCGCGCAACCGTGGCTGCAATCGTTTGACGAGCATAGGGCTACACGTGTGCCGGATCGCAAGGATCAGTTGCTTGCAGCATACGACGCCATTGGACGTTGGGTCGGTGCACCGAGGTCGACAGTCGGCGCATACCGGGACAGTATCTGTTCGGCGTCGCGTCCCGGTGAAAGTCCGAAGGCGCGGGCGTACTCGCGGCTGAACTGGGTGGGACTCTCATAGCCGACCTCGAAGGCCGCCCTGGTAACACTTTTTCTGCCCACCACCAGTAGCGTGCGGGCCTGCAGTAAGCGGATGCGCTTCTGGTATTGCACAGGGCTCATAGCCGTGACCGCCTTGAAATGCCGGTGGAACGCTGAGACGCTCATATTGGCCTTTTGTGCCAGCGCCTCGACGCGCATCGGTTCGGCGAAGTCGCGCCGTATCCACTGGATGGCCAGGCTGATCCGTCCGATGGCGCTGTCTGGCGTCGCAATGTCGCGCAGCATCGCGCCGTGCGGCCCCTGCAGCACCCGGTAAAGAATTTCGCGTTCATACACGGGCGCCAACGCGGGTATGTCGGCGGGACGTTCCATCAGGCGCAACATGCGGACCCATGCATCCATCAAATCCGGGGTAACGGCAGCGACCGAAAACCCGTTTCCCGCTTTGGTTGTCGTTTTCTCAGCGTAAGCGGAATTAGGCAAGTCCGCCATGAGGGCGGCAATCAACGTCGGCTGCAGCGTCAGGGCCACGGCCAAGTAGGGCTCGCCGGTCGCTGCCGGCCATACCGTGCCGACTGCAGGCAGGTCGACGGACATGACGAAATAGTTTGCCGGGCAGTAGTGTAGGGTGCGGTCGCCGATGGTCATTGATTTGCTTCCCTGCAGAATCAGATTAACCATAGGGTCATAGACGGCACTAAGCTCGTGCTCTGGAATCTTGCCCTGCACCATGGCGACCCGCGGAATGCCCGTCTCAGTCAGGCGGTTTTTGGCCTTGGCTGCCAGGTTTCGGAGTTCTTTCAATTGTTCGTCCATGGACCACATCAGATCGCAATACCCCTGGATGTGCAAGAAGAAAAGTAGGTTCAAAGCAGGATTAGGCAGGTTTGAGGCAGGAACGGGCAGGCTCGCAGGGCATCCGGGCCCTATCGTTCAGGCGCCACCTACCAACGAAGAAAACACATGAGCATCGTCATCATCACCGGCGCAAGCCGTGGCCTCGGGGCCAGCACCGCCATTCAAGCCGCGAAGCGCGGTATGGGCGTCATCCTCACTTACAAAAACCATCGGGCTGGCGCTGAGGAAGTCGTTCGTCAAATCGAAAGTGAGGGCGGCAAAGCCGTAGCGCTGGCGCTCGATGTCGGCAAGGTCGCATCGTTCCCCGGTTTCCGTGCTAGCGTTGCCGCCACATTAGCGACCACCTGGAGTAGGGATCGCTTTGACGCCCTGGTCAACAACGCAGGCTACGGCGCGTTCAATGCTATCGAATCGGTGACCGAGGCCGAGTTCGACGGCTTGTTGAACGTGCACCTCAAGGGCCCTTTCTTTCTGACCCAGGCGCTGCTGCCGCTGATGGCCGATGGTAGCCACATCGTCAACCTGACCAGTGCAACGACGCGCGTGGCGACACCGGGTGCGGCCCCTTATGCGGCATTCAAGGGTGGGCTGGAAGTGCTGACGCGCTACATGGCCAAGGAATTCGGCTCGCGCGGTATCCGAGCAAACGCGATTTCCCCCGGCGCGATTCGCACCGACATGACCAGCGGGACATTCGATCAAATGTCGGAGTTCGTAACTATGCTTGCCGGACAGACCGCACTCGGCCGCATCGGCGAGCCCGACGACGTCGGTCGCGTCATTGCCAGCCTGCTGTCTGCGGACAGCGGCTGGATCAACGCGCAGACGATTGAAGTCGCCGGCGGCTACAACATCTGAACAAAGGATTCCATTCCATGCTTGACCATATCTTTCTTTCGGTGAGCGACGTCGAACGGTCGGTGGCTTTCTACACCGCCGCGCTCGCGCCACTTAAAATCACTCACAGTCTCGACTACTACGGGAAAGACGGTCCGCCGGGTCACCCCGACCTCAAAGGCTTTGGGGCGAACGGGCGCGTGTTCTTCTGGCTGCGCGAAGGCGTGGTGCAGGGGCAGGCGGTGCACGTCGGCTTTGTGGCGAACGGCACCGCTGCGGTTGACGCGGCCTACGCCGCCGCTATGGCCGTTGGTGCCACGGACAACGGTGCGCCAGCAGCGCGGCTGTACTACGACCCGCGCTACTATGCCGCCAACGTATTCGACCCGGACGGCTACAGCCTTGAGTTCGTCTTTAAGAGTTGGCAGAACGCGCAGGACACACAAGAGGCCCGGGCTTGAGCCGCATTCTCATCTACGGCGCCACGGGCTACACCGGCAGCTTGGTGGCCAGACAGGCCAAGACCGCAGGGCTCGATTTCGCCATCGCGGGCCGCAACACAACCAAGCTGGCGGCGCTCGCCCGCGAACTGGACGTGCCCTACAGCACCTTTCCACTCGACGTCGGCCACTTAGCCGAGTCTCTTGTTGGCGTCTCCGTCTTGCTGAACTGCGCCGGGCCATTTGCCAAAACCGCGGAGCCGCTGATACGCGCGTGCATCGAGGCGGGCTCCCACTACCTCGACATCACGGCGGAAATCAATGTTTATCGGTTGGCCGAACGCCTCGGTGCCGACGCCTCCCGCGCCGGCGTGATGCTGCTGCCTGGCGTGGGTTGGGACGTGGTGCCGACCGACTGCCTGGCACTGCAGCTTTCACGACGGGTCGCGCAGCCCGTCTCGCTGCGGGTCGCCCTCCAAGTTGCCGGCTCCATGTCGCGCGGATCGGCCATCAGTGCCGGAGAAATCGTTGGCGCGGGCCTGATGGCACGTGTAGACGGCAAATTGGTTGCCACACCGGAGGCCACCTCGGCGCTGTTCGACTTCGGCAATGGACCCGTCACGTGCGCGCCGCTGTCCTTCGGTGACCTCGTCACCGCATGGCACTCGACCGGCATCCCCAACATCGCTATGTTCGTGAACGTCACTGGTACAGCCTTTCCTGTCGGCGAGTTGTCAAAGCTTCCCGATGGACCAAGCCAGGCAGAACGGGATATCCAGTGTGCCCGCGCGGTGGTGGAAGTCACTGGTGCGGACGGCGCGGTGGTCAGAGCGGTCATCGAAACCGTGAACGGTTATTCGTACACGCCGCTTGCGGCCGTGGAAGCGGCGCTGCGGGTGCTGGGCGGAGATCATCGACCGGGCTTTGAGACACCGGCTAGTGTGTTCGGCGACGATTTTGCGGAAAACATCGTGGGGACCGTAATTACCGAGCTCTAATTACAATCGCCCACCATAGTCGAGAGCACGCCAAGTCTGGTTTGCAGTGCGACGCAGAAGCTGGGCAATCCAATTGCGAGTGCCAGAATTAGGTCGCGTAGAGACATATTAGGCATCAGGTCCGATGCTTAGCGTGCAAAAAAGTCGTTCTCTTGACGGCACCCAGGATCAGCCGCTTTTATGGCGTTCATTGGTGCGCCAATGCCTTCGGTTTCTGCGGTCATTGCGGTCGTGATGGAATGGCAGTGGGTATGCGCTTAGTGGGCATTCATATGCGGCCCTTAGTAACATCTTCGCTCTAAACACGCTAGGCACGGCGCTGATCAGTCATCACCTTGAGCATTGATGAGGTTAAGCATTCAGAGCAATGATTAGCTGTGGGTCAACTTCCGCTCTGTGCTACAAACGCAGCTTGCGCGATCTGGTCGAGATGGTAGTGAGCGAAGGTTATCGCTTGGTCACACGACGATCCGGCTTCGGGTGCAGCGCTATACAACCGAGTTCATCAACCGCTCGAATTGTTTCACGACACCCGTGGGACGGTCCTGGCCGCTGACAAGACGTAGATGTGGATCCGAGGCAAATGGGTTTATCTACATCGGGCGGTGAATGGGGCCAGTCAGACGGTAGACTTTATGCTGCGCGCCGGAACGCGACGTGAGAGCAACAAAAGCATTTTTCGAAAAGGCCATAAAATCAGGGACAGCCATTCATGCCCTTCACGCTTGATGGTTACGCAGCTTTGCATCGGGCCGTGTCTGAGATGAGGGCTGATGACTTGCTGCCCCGAGGAAGCAACGTTGCGTTGTTCGACGTATCTAGATAATCTGATCAAACAGGCCCAAAGACGTATCAGGTTCAGAGCGGATGTGATGCTCGGGTTTAAACGGTTCAGAAGTGCCGCGATCACGATTGAAGGCATCGAATCGATGCACTGTATCCGCAAAGGGCAGTCCGCACTCGCCCTTGAGGGCACCGCTGTGCTCTCCATCTTGTGTGTTGCCTTGTTCAATCGTTAAGGTATCCACATTGATAACCAAAAACTTGGCAATCCTAATTGGCATCAGATCCAAGTTGAGCTTGTTTAAACCGCGTCTGCCACCGATCCAGCATTTCTCCGTAGCACGTCCGTAGGAACGCCGAACGTCCGGACGAACGCGCGGCGCATGCGCTCTCTGTCTGCAATCCCGGTTTCGTAGGCGACGCTGCTGTGGAGAACTCAAACGTAAAAAAGCCCGCTATGGAACTGGCGGGCGAGCATCAGGCCGGTAAAAGAAAGCCACTGCAAAGGACGACTCGATGGTAGTGGCTAATTGGCGACGCGCATAGTCACGGTAGCGAAATGCACCGTTTCAAAATCGATTACGATAGGGTACAAATCATTTCTTGATCTCGTCGGCTGCTGCGTTTGATTAGCTTAAAGGTATGTGCTCCTCGCTCAGCGTAACGGCGTGCGCCTCAGGAATTGCCGGTCAAGTGAAACACTGCGTCGCGAAAGCATAAACCTGATAAACGACCAGATTGGAATTTTTAAAGACCGACATTGCAGCACCTGAGCGCAGGTATCAAGCTTGTAGGGCGTTAAGCCGCGGCGAGAGCCGTTCGGGTTAATGAAGCATTTGTGGATACAGTCCGAGAACAAGATCACGTGCTCAGACAGGTCCGTGTAAAGCAAAGGCTGTTGGCCGCCAACGCGAATGCAATTTAGAAACCGTTGCAAATGTTGATCTGGAAAATACCCGCTCCGAAGTCATGGTCGACTCTCCGAGGGGGCAAGTCCTGCGGGCCGTTGCGGACGATCGGTGGCCAGGAGACCCCTAACTCGCGTTATCGAAACGACCGGAGTTCGCAGTACAGCAGACTTCGGATGGCGACATGCATAAAGAGTTCCGTTCAGCTCTTCGAGCAGAAGTTTTGGAGGCACCGAAGTATGCGGTATCGCTTGGCCATTTATTAGCCCGTCAAAGAGATTGCGAATCGCGGTCAGAAACGGCCTGATGGTCAGTACCGATTGCGTCCCTGTTTGCATTTTATCAAGGCCGCCACATCCAGCGGCTGCGCCCGTAATGGTTGTTACGCCGGTCTGCGCGCACCACGCGATAGTCACCCACTGAATGGAGTACATCGCCGCCGCGTGTTCGGACTGGCTTACCGGGAGCTTGCGCACCGGGGGCGACGGTATTCGAATCGCTACTGCGAAGAATTCCGAGAAGCGGACGCTTGTTGTTCGCGCCTCGGCGGTGTTCGCGCAGAACGCGGCCGCTCAAAACTCCTGCATCGTCGTCACTTCGACCACAACGCCGACCTTCGGGTGCAATTGGCCCGTTCGCCCATAGATCCGCAACGATGGCAGGACCGCAAATTTAGGAATAACGGAAGAACGAAGTTTCACGCTACGCAGGGCACACCTGTCGGCGCAGATCAGTGTGCCTTACTGGATGACCGACGACGCCAGTCTCGCGGCGCGGCCACTTACTGCCCGCGCCGCGCTATCGCGTGGCTCTTGGCGCGAGGATCTAGCAGTCGTTAATTCTTGCAATTGGTATTGCATAGAATACTTATTGATTCCCACACGGTCTTTAAATGTGCAGGCAGTACATCCCATCACAAGTCAGTTTGTCTCTCGCCTTATCGCAGCATTTACGGTTCAGGAAAATCCTCGTAGCCTGTCAGCACCAAGTCGCTACTGCTGTTCGCATAAGATGTGGAGATGATCCGTCTTTCATGGGATCGAAGCCTTGCTGCATCAACATGGACTAAGGTTGGCAAGTGTTCAGATGGGTGGTGCCGATCATTTCGCCAAGGTAGGCGCCGGCGCAGCGAAAATCTCGGAGCTAGTGAAACAGCCCACATGGATGCCGTCATGGGTCCAAAAGTTGTCGCCGTTACGAGAACCAAATGACATAACGCCTAGGTTCACATCCCGCCCATGGCGTTCCTCGACGTTATATAAAATGGGGCATTGTCATAGATCAATGAGTCGGGATTGCGGATTGCTTGCAGTAGCAGCAACTTAATACTCGTTCCCATATGACCGCCGTTCTCGACCGATTTATTGTTCCATGGACTGACCGGCGCGTGATGGTGCACCACACGCCGCTTCAGATCTTGGTGGTAGACGACAACGTCAACGCAGCTGAAGCGTTGGCTGCTTACCTGACGTTCGAACGTATGCAGTGCCGTGTGGCATTCGGCGGACGTGAAGCTATATTGATGGCTACTAGCTCAGTCCCGCACGCGGTTGTTATGGATATTTCAATGCCCGAATGCACAGGATTCGAAGCCGCGCTTGCGTTGCGCCAGGACCAACGAACTCTGGGAATCGCCATCATTGCTTTTACCGCGCTCGATGAAAACGAAGTACGTCGGCACGCTGTAGGCAACGAGTTTGATGGGTACTGTCAGAAGGGCCAATCGCCGGTCCACCTTGTGACGCTTATCCTTGCCCTGACCCACAAAAATCCGTGCTAGCAGAATACCGCTAAAAAGCGAATATTATGACCGAATTCAAACGCGATCTTTTTCATCATATAGATATATATTACTCACAAAACACTCGCGTATTGGGTGGTCGGCTATAGTATGTGGTTGCTTGACCCTGAAAATCGCTTCATTTGCAAACTGCTGTGCCTTAACTGCTTAACCTATTTCCATTGTGGTCCGCAAACCGGGACCACCTCGATCATGCCTTTGGAATGGGCTTTTTTGTTTTTTTTACTATCCTATTTTTATGGGCTACCAAACAGCGCCGATCCTACCGAACGAAGCATCACGGCTAGGTGCGCTCGAAAAGCTTGGCGTGCTTGACACGCTTCCGGAACAAGCATACGACGATATTGTTGCGCTCGCGATGCGTATCTGCGAAGTGCCAATTGCGCTTGTGTCCATTATTGACCGTGAGCGGCAGTGGTTCAAAGCATGTATCGGTCTTGACGTACGCGAAACACACCGTGACGCGGCTTTTTGTGCGCACGCAATCCTTCAGCCAAACGACTTGTTTATCGTTGAGGATGCCAGCAAGGACGAGCGTTTCAGTGAAAACCCGCTTGTAGTAGGGGGCCCAGAAATTCGATTTTACGCAGGTGCGCCGATTGTGACTGAGAACGGTTATGCCCTTGGCACGGTATGCGTGATTGACACTGTCCCGCGTGGGCTTTCCGAAGAACAGCAGCGCGCATTAAAAGCGTTGGCACGGCAAACCGCAGCACTGCTTCAGCTTCGGATACTGGATATTGAGCGAGCTGCCCAGACCGAGAGCCTACGTCATAAAATCATTGATGCTCTTGCCGACGACGAGCGCGAACATGCACCCTTTCGACAAAGACAACGCGTAGCGTCTATTGGTCAGTTGACGAGTGGACTAGCACATGACTTCAACAATCTGCTTCAATCGGTCAGCGTTAGCTTGCAGCTGATTGAGCGCAAGGCAGACAATCTTGCAATCAAACGATACGCAACCACGGGGCTGCAATCTGTTGAACGTGGTGCCAAGCTTATTGCTAGACTGCTTGCGTTTTCACGGGACGAAACGCCTGCTCGCGAAGCCATTTCTGTGTCCGAGCAGATCGCAGGCATGCGCGACCTTCTTACCAGTGTGCTAAGCGCAAATGTTCGGCTTCGATTTGATTTAGAGACAAGCGGTGTGCGCGTGACTTGTGATGCGACGCAAGTTGAAGCGGCGATCCTGAACATGGTGATCAACGCACGCGACGCGATGGAAAATTCCGGAGAAATACGCATTTTGACTCGTATGCGCGATGTTGTATGCGAGCCTGGCGTGACAGATGGGCAGTATCTTGAACTGCGCGTCACCGATACCGGCCCCGGCATGCCGTATTCTGTTGCAAGTCGAGTATTCGAGCCGTTTTTTTCGACAAAAGGCAATAAGGGAACCGGTCTGGGATTGTCGCAAGTCTATGGATTGGCGATGAAGTGCTCGGGTACTGCGATGGTAGAGACCAATGTAGGAAAAGGAACATCGATCGTGCTTCTCTTGAAGCCGGTGGCGACGTATGCGGATGTGACGCCGAATGTTCAATTAGCTGATGAAGACATAACGTCCGCCGCATTAAAAGCGAACATATTGATCGTAGATGACAACGTCGAGACACACAGGACTTTAGTCGAGCTCCTCGTCGATGCCGGATACGCGGTGAGATCAGCGCAAACGGCATCGGCTGCTATTTACGCCATCGAAGATATGCTTCCAGACGCCGTCGTGGCCAACTTCTCAATGCGCGGCATGAGTGGGCCAGTGCTGCAAGTCGTTCTACGCGAGTACGATCCGTTGCTACCAGTTATTTTTATGACGGGTGAGTCGAACATGGACGTTATCAAAGGTACTTTAAAGCATGACGCCATCTTACTTCAAAAGCCGTTTCAGATTGAGACGCTTGCCGCGGCAATCGACGAGGCGCTCGGTTTAAAAGTTTCTGCCGCGCGTTGAGATTTATAAATCTTTTTCAGTTTAATGTTCTAAATATCATTTAGATTTGGTGCGGCTACACATGGTAGCCTTCCATAGTCGGCGTACATGTTGTTTTTCAGCTTGCCGAGTGCATGTGATCTGATTCTTCGGCAAAGACCCGCGGGCTTTAACGCCTCGTTCTATAGCAGATGGGTGTGTGCAGCGTTGCGCTTTAGTCGATGACGGCTGCAGATTGCGCGGCCCGCATTGATTTTTTGGAAGTCCTCTCTCGATCTTTGTGAGAACACAGCGATCCCGGATCGCGCGGCTGACAATGGCCGTTCGCCATGGAAGGTCTGTCGGCCGAAAGTCAAGCGTACGTGATGATCGCTATCGGCACGGCTTAGGACGGTGGTACATCTCGGATTATTCTACCGCTGAACCATCTCGTTATCCACTCATCCGATGGCAACGATGTCCATATCGAGTAGCAGCATCAACATATCGACGTTGAGTACGTCTGCCACTTGCCTAAGCAGGCCAACCTTGAAATGAGTTGCGTAGATTTTCTTGTATCGTGGAACACCAACGCTGGTGATCAGGCTCATTTGTCTTGATCGGGATCATGTTGTCTTGTGATAGGGAGATAAAACTCGTTCAAAATCTCATACAGTTTCCAGACAGGACATGGCCGCCGACATAGCCCATCGAAACCCATATTTCTTAGGGTCTCGGCACTTTCTTCCTTCGCGATGTCGCTCATCGCAATCCACAGACGTGCGGAATGCAGCGGATCCGATTTCATAGCGAGCATGAAGGCATAATCGGTCTTATCTTCTAACCTGGTATCGATAAAAACGACCGCAGGATCCCAAAAGTCGAGCTGTAGGTGAAGGCTTTCGAGGTCGGGCGCGTACATGCTCGAATTGCCTCGCAATCCGAGCATCAGGACAATTGACTCGCCAATGGAACGATCCGTATGAGCAACGAGCACCTTTCGCTGTATGCCAGGCTGGACGGATCTTTTTTTGTTCCAGACTGAAAATTCCGTCTGGTCGTCGTGTGGTAGGCGCTTGCTCATTTTCTCAAAAACCGGGATTAACGTTCGGAGGCGCGCGGCGGTGCAAGACCTGCACAACTGAACGATGAGCCCAATTTCGAGCGAGTAACACATCTTCCTACGGATTTGGTCTAGTGTCGATGAATAGCGTCGTGATCGAAGCCGCAACGACAAACAATAGTGTTCGGTAAACCTGTGACCCGTAGGCGTTCACAGTTCGCACTTTGAGCCAAACTATTCTGTTAATCATGCAACTTGCACAGATGTTGGATACGGTGCATTTATGAACGCGAACGTGTGAAAACCTGTATCTGCGTCGTGCTTGCCCGTCATGACTCCGTCTGAAAAAAGCTGTCCGGCAAATCTGCGATCTGCCACATAGGACAAGGCCTACGCGAATGTCCGTCGTACCATGCACTTCTAAGGGCCTCGACAGGCTCTTCTGGAGCAAAACTGCTCATCGCAATCGGGAGTCTTTTTGTCGAACGCTCGTTCATGCCAAGTTCTTTTGCAGCGTCGTAGTTTTTGGTTACCCCGACATGCGTATCAAGAAGGATCGCAAGCGAATTGGAAACAATGATATCCCCACGCGCGGCAAACATGTCGGTTGCGAGCATCGCCGAAGATCCCTTTAGGCTAAGGAGGTATGCAATGTTGTCACCAACCATCCGCAGAGTGGATTACGAGTATTCTTCGTTCGCTTTGACCGATACCAATCTGTTTGCGGTTTTACAACTCGCATTGAAGCGAACTGCCTTCGCCAGCACGAAAACTCAGAACGACTCCGCGTGAATGACTGCTTACCCCGTATATTTAATAGGCCAAAATAGTGTCGGTGACGTAATGCGGTGCCTAACGGCACTAAATCGCGCACGGACAGATCAAACTAGGCTTAACCGACGCAGCGCATCTCGACCAATCTATATTTGAAGTTTTCGCCTAAGGCGGATGCGTTTACGTGACGGGTCTGCAATAGCGCCGGGTTGAATTTAAGATGCCGCCGCAGTCGCCGCGCGGCGTCATCCGAGATGGAACTGCTCTGAACGAGGCCATTCGCATCCGTAAAAGTAACATTACAATACATTGAGCATCATGGCTGATCACCATAGGCGTTTTGGGCATTTATCCATGCTTTGCAAACCATTGCTCTTATAGTCGTAAATTGAGGTCAAATAATTTCCGAGGTTGTTGCATTCCCCAGCATTGGTTGAATTACACATTGCAATCGTTCATCCTACAAGCACCCTAGCAGCAGGCTGCGAGCTACGCGTGCCACCGGACAGCCTGAAATAAAGATGATTTTTCAAACATGCAACTGATAACAGCAGAAGCACGGAAATTTCAATGCGGGGTCAAATCGCCGTGAAGCACCTCAAAGAGCGGTTCTGATGCAAAAAATGTTAACGGCGAGTCTCGTGGAGCATAGTGAATCGGTACGATGCCCAAAAGGTGTGTCCGTACTTATGTAAGCATCACGCTAACAAATTGGTCTACACTTGAGATAGATTTTCAAAGCCCTTGGAGCAACGACATTTAGTGGAAGACGCGCCGCGTAGAATCCGACTATTACTTTTTCCGACACGCTGGGAAAAAAAATGACTTTTCTTGGACGGGAAACAATTATCGCTCCGTATGCCCTGTGGAGCTATAAAACCGGCGGATCATCGGCTTGCAAAGTCACAAAAAAATGATCGAACCGTAACGTACGATTGGCTCGAAGCGTGGGGCATCCCCGTTGCCTTGACCCATGCTTCCCAGTCGCCCGGACGGGTTTCGCTTGTCAACCAGGTTTCGTTACTCAATTGTTCAACGGTCTTGACGCCCGATCGCAAAATCAGCGCGGGACTCGCAATGACCGTGTTTGACTCCCGGAAAGGTGGCCACGTCTGATACTGGCCACTGCCTGGTACCTCCCTTCGTATGGCGATATCAAACCTGCGCCTTAGCGCCGCTTCCGTGAACGTGGTGCCTATGGGCATTTGACGCCGTCGACTTTCTCTTTATTACATTCGTACTTGCGGACATAGCGAGGTCGTTTGATGTCACTTTGCACACTGCTTCATTATTAATTCTGGCGATTTTCGGAGTGCGTTGGTTAGATGGCCTCCTATTCGGAAATCTCAGCTGCAAGATTGGCCGCAAGGAGCCAACGTTAATGTTTTTATTGCTGCCTCGGATATTCGGGCGTCAATCGCTTTTAGGCGTACTGGCGCTCGGTAAAGGGCCATGGGCCTGGCGACGATCTTTTTTCGCACACGCCTGCGCTGCCTGCGCTCAGACCGACAAACGTCGTTGCGCAGAGAGCGGCAATTCTTGCCGTGCACGTTAGGTAACCGCGTGATGGGATCTGCGAGACTCGAGCCTAGTTCGACTTGGTCGCGCCGAACGCGCGTACGCAAACGTCCTCTTGAGGCTTTGTCCATGGCAACGCTTTGCCGTCTTCGTACACACGCGATGCTTGTTAATTAAACGACTTCCGAACGCCTGCAAGTGCGAACTTCGCTGTACCGGCTATTTTTCAGTGAACGAGGCGCTGAGGTTTTTGGATCGAGATCCGCCCTATCACGTATCGCAAAAAAATCATCTTGCTCGGCCGCTGGCAGGTTCTCGAATGTCCGCGTAGGCATACGTTTCTCCGGTAGGCATGATCTGTACGTAACACGACGAAAACAGATCTGTCCTAAGGAGAAACTCTAAACGTAAAAAAGCCCGCGATGAAACCGGCGGGCGAGCATGAGGCCGGTAAGAGAAAGCCACTGCAAAGGACGTGTTGATGGTAGTGGCTAATTGGCGACACGCATAGCCACGGCAGCGAAATGCGCCGTTTCAAAATCGATCACGATCAGATACAAATCATCCGTTCATCTCGCCGGCTGCTGCTCAAAGTAGCTTGAAAGTATGAGTTTCTGGTTTCGTATCGGCGTGCGCCTCTGGCACCGATGACGTGAAACACTGCTTCGCGAGAACGTTGGCGTGATGGACGATTATTTTGGGACAAGCGATTGATGCGGGTATGACTGCAGATCGTCAACCTACTATCGGGGCTAGCCAACAAATAAAGATTACGGACAGAGATACATGTCCGTTGTTTCAAATTACTCCAATCGCGATGGATTGACGTTTCATTTAACAAGTATCAAGTCAAAGATGGAGGGTGCAATTCGTACGTGTCTGCTAAATACAGACCTGTGAATATCCACCGGTGGAGCAACAGTATCCCACCCGCACACGATTAAGGAACACGCGGGATATGGGCGCGGAGCCTGTCTCCACGCCTTGGGCGCAACAATGAACACGGGGACTTATCGCTTCAAAGCCCGTGGCATCGGCGGAAATCATCGACTGTGCTGTAAGCACAGGGCAATATGTTCGAAATAAGCCGCCTTGGTGGTTCTTGCGATTGCTGCTGTGATCCAATATCTTGAAGTCGACGCTTCACCGATCTCGATGAGCAAACGCAAATTTAATGCGCGTCGCGAGGATAGAGAACGCCAAATTTGCGGGCGAGCGTGGCAAGTCGGTTGTCCAGCGTCCAGATCTCGGCACTTGGAGTCATTAACGTCGAGGCGAGCAGCATCAAGTCAACAGCGCCGCATCCTTGGCCATACAACCGCTCCGTTTCAATGAAACGCATGGCCTCGCTCCATGTCGCTTGAACAACCTGACGAAGCAGCCCGATATCGTGGAGGGACCGTGCTCGTGGTGCGGGCGGGGTTCCGCACGCCAGCTCAAAGAGAATCAGCGGATGGGTAAGCGCTTGATCCGTGCTAAGCAAGTAAGCGAGCGTCTCATTGCGCTGCCGAAAATGGTCAACCCACACCGAGGTGTCGACCAACACGTTCACGGTGTGTCCGTTTCCAAGCGACGTCGAGGGATCTCGCGCATCTGTGGGATCGTACCGCCAAGCGTAGCAAGACGCTTTGCAGCTTGGATACGGACAAATGTCTGCATCGCGACTCGGAATAAGTCCGCTTTTTCGGTCCCAGGATCGGCAAGTTCCAATGCCTCTTGATAGAGAGCGTCATCGATCGTGACAGTGGTCCTCATTGCTTTTAACCCCTGATTGATGCTTTCATGCATCGATTTTAGCATCAAATCTGCGTTTTGCGAATTTCCTCGGCAAATTCTGATCGCGATGGCTGATGGCCACGGAGTTCGGACTTAGAGTCCAAAAAATGGGCTTGTTCGCTTCCGCTACGCCATTTGCCATGCTAATTAAGCGAGCCGACTGGACCTACGTACGCACTGCACCATAACCGAGCGTAACATTGTTCCGAGGAATGAGAGGCTGTAGACGTCTTTTCAACCCTCGGGAAAACCCCCCACATCCCCTCAATCATTAAAAAGGGCTTAAAGACACTGAAGATGTAGTCCAGAAGCAGAGGTATCTCAACGGGACCAAAGTGGCCAGACCGACCAACGCCAAGCGCAAGAAAGCACTGAAATAAAGCATTGTCCGCGCAGCGGATAGCGAAATGTGGACGCATCTCCGATGCGGACGCGCTCTCTATTGCGGCTCTGCTTCTGCTTCATGACGACCAGCTATCGTCATTGCCAATGCATCGTATGGAGAAGGCTAAGCATCGATTACAAAAACTTCTCGCTCAGGACGAAGGGTTTCCAAACTTCGCTTTATAGCTGTGTAGGTGACAGTTGGTCTTGGCGTGCGCCTCTGGTGACGATGTGGCCAGATGGCTCACTCGACTTACTTCGACGGCGAATTTCGCGTTGGAAACAATCGACAATTGGGCAGGGCTTTCTTCATACTAGCGCTCGCGTCCATGCCGCACGAAGACGACGCGCTCTGTCCTCGAACAGATAAGACATCCCCAAGGTTAGGATGCCGGAAATCATGCCCGTGATAATATGCTCCGCCGCGGCGATATGGTAGTGACCCATATGCGAGTAAGCGTCGCCCGCTGTCGTCAATAATCCTACGATCAGCGCGTTACCATATCGATGGTAAAGTATTTTACTTGCAGGCGTGAACGTCAGGAATATCGCCAGCAGTCCGGTAAGTAGGCCGGTGTGGATGGCGATCGTCCAGTGGATAGGGCTGAGAATAATACCCCAGCTTCCAGACATACACGTCATACACGCGGTAGTTGGTTGGCAGAAGCGCTGGAGAAAGATCTTCAGGCGGTGCGTCCATTCGCTTGACATGATCGATGCCTTCGTTGCCGCCAAGGCCACTATGAGTGAATGGCGTCTCGTAACCTGGAACACGCCCAATCTTTCTCCACTGAGGTAGCTCGGCCTGTGCTGTTATATGACTCAGGACCCGCCGAACCAGTTATAACCTTGGTCGACCCAGTAGCCGCCTGGAAACGTGTTTGTCACGAAGATTTCCATGATGTGCTTCGGATTCTTGTAACCTAGTTTTGTCGGCATCCTGAGCTTCATCGGATAACCGTACTTGGCTGGCAAAAGCTGACCGTCATAAGTGAAGGTCAGCAATGTCTGAGGGTGCAAGGCCGTGGGCATATCGATGCTTTCGTAGTAGTCGTCGGCGCATTTGAAGCCCACATATTTTGCCGATGTATCGGCGCCGATGCGCTTCAACAATTCGGAGAATGGCGTGCCGCCCCAGCGCCCGATCGCGCTCCATCCCTCTACGCAGATATGCCGCGTTATTTGCTCAGCCTTCGGCAGCGCATTGAGATCCTGCAAGGTCCACACGTTCTTGTTCTGCACCAGTCCGCTTATTTTTAAGCGGAAACTTCCGCCGTCCACTTCGGGCGCTTGATCGACGCCGTAAAACGCGTTGAAGGGGAACGGCCGGGTGATCTGCGCTTCCGTGTAGGTAGGAGCGAGCCGATTCGGATCGAAGAGCCATCCTTGCACGGTGTCATTCATGTGCGATATGCGAGTAAGGAATGTATCGACAGATTTATCATCGACCAGCGTGCAGCCAGTCATCATGGCAAGGCCGCCTAGCGTCAATATGCGCTGGCCAAACAAGCGACGTGACGGCTTGTCGAGTTGACGACGCACGTCGATGATCAGCGACTCACGATCGATGTTCAGACGTGGCTTCTTAATAGGTTTGAGCGGGTTCATGCGAGTGATTCCCTTGAGAATTATCGGCCGCGGATCATTGTCAGCAGCGAGCGTGGCACGAGGGTGACCATAACCAGATGCACAACAATAAATGCTGCGATCAGCGACATTGCGCTGAAGTGCACGACCCGTGCAAAGTCATAGCCGCCGAACAGGTCACGGAGGATCGGAAACTGCACGGATTTCCAGATCGCAAGCCCCGACAAGATGAGCACAGTGATATCAAGCATGACAAATAAATAAGCAATTTTTTGCACGGCGTTGTACTTGCTTGGGTCGGCGTGCGACAAATGCCCTTTTAATGCCTTGCCGAGATCGTGCAAGACTGCGAGCGGTGACAGCGGAAAGAATTTTGTTTTGATACGGCCCGTGGCGATGTTCATACCGAGGTAGAACAGGCCGTTAAAGAACAACAGCCACATCGCTGCAAAATGCCATTGCAAGGCACCGCCCAACCATCCACCAAGCGTAACGCTATTGGGAATTATGAAACCCTTGAAAACCGGCGAAGCGTTATAGATTCGCCATCCCGACATCAGCATGAGCACAACGGCTAGCGCGTTTAGCCAGTGCGCCAAGCGCACCCATACAGCGTGTAAAATTGAACTATGTTGATGCTGAATCGTCGTGCTCATGTGGGCTTCTGAAAGTGGCGCTTAAATCTAAGAGGGCAAACCCGTCTTTCTATGCAAAGATGACCTAGTAGCCCGCGTGCATTGTGAGCGTCACGACGGTCTTCGCATTATGGTTGCAAGCGATATAGCTCAACCGCTTGTCGCTCGGCAACCAATCATTGCTTCTTTCGACGCTTATCAACACGACAAGCTCTGCGAGCTGAGGCAGACCCGACGTGTCTCGTGCAGCTTATGTGCTCGCCTTGGCCGCAGCCTCGTTGAACTACCGCAACAAGCGCGCAGTGGACGGGATAATGGTGCGCGCATGACGGACTCGGGGACAGCGAAGGCTACGAAAATCACGCCGTTTTATTGAGGACGGCCTTTCTGCAGCCTTTACTTAGACATAGCGCCGGATGCTTCGTGGGCCATCCCGTCCTTCATTTTGTCGTCATGCTTCATGGCGTTGGTCGTACCTTCTTTCTTCATTGCGTCATGACTCATGCCGTCCTTCGACATGGAGTCCTTTGCCATCGAATCCTTTGCCATCGAATCGTGGCTCATGGCGTCGTTAGACATCGCGCCGCTTGCTTGGGCGAATGCCGAGCCACCGCACGCGAGGAAGCCGGCTGCGATTGCTGCGAGAGCAAATTTTTTCATTTGTAACTCCAATTAGATTAAGTTTGCCGGTCGGGCCAGCGGTTAGATAAATTCAAGACAAAAGAATAGCTGCCCTGTACTGACTAATTCGCCGCGCGTGAACTACCGGTTACAGACGTCCGTAATTTTTATTGTGATCACTGAAAATGTAAGGATCAGCTTGCCGAACAACCAAAATTTCATCCTACCCAGAGCTGACCCATCGCGTGCGGAGCTTGCTGGAATCTTCGGTGCTTGTCGCTATTAAGCTCACGCCCCTGCGCACCACCGACCAGCGATCACGGATGTAGACTTTCGGTCCTGTTGATACCGCAGCGTTGTCGGCCTTGACTGTTTAGTGTTGTCGGAAGGTGTGTCGAGCGCGCGCGCAGCAAAGAATTAATGGCTGCACTGGTTGCTTAAAAGTTTCCAAATAAATAAAGGAAAACCGCGGCGCAGCGATGGGATGTGCGAATTCAATCGTACCGACCGCGGTCTCCTGCCTCAGGCGGACCGTCGGAAAGCGTTTTGGCTGAGGTTGCGTCGGAGCGGCTAATTGTGACCGCAGCCCGCCTTAGGTTTCAGTTGTGATTGGCGTGGCAGAGTGTGCAACACTGTCGAGCAGCGCGTACAGAGGCCGCACTAGCCTTTCAGTAGGACGCGCTCAAGTCGCTCCCGCGCCAGTACCCGCATCCCGATTAACGTACTTAGCAGCAAGCGCACAAAATCGTCTGCGGATACTGTCGAAGTGACTGTCTTGTCAGCTCGGCCGGCGCGCAGATAGCGCAGAAAAAATGCTCGACGCGCACCAGCATTAGCGATGAGCTTGTGAAACTGGGGTCGTGAACTCTGGACGATTACGATTACGCTACGATACACGCGCTCCTTGTGGCTCACGCCGAACGTTTCAGCAACTCAAGCTATTCGATTGCATTTCGCCGATTGGCCTGCCCGTATTACCGCGCTGCTTACGGCTACGAATAATACTGCTGTGCGACGTTGAGATGCGCCTGGAGAGTGAGTACTTTAGACTTCCAAGTTTTTTGCCCGAATTTGGACACGTCTGCCGCAGCGTAAGCGACTAAATCAACGTTCGTGCCCACTATGAAAGCCATCCGCTACGTCACGGTGAGTCGGCCGACTGCAATTGGTCGAAAAGCGAGGTGTCGCAGGCGAGGCCAGAACCGTGCCGTGACAATAGCCGGTTTCCGCACTGGAACGTCGATTCTGACGAGCTTAAGCGCGGCGTTCGTCCGCTCGCGTCAACGCAAAGACTTCTCCAACGTCTGGCCCTTCGCAAATGTCGCCAGCACGCTAAGACCCGCCACACCGAGCATAACGCCCAAATGCATCGCACCGACCGCGCCTGCGTGATCGAACGCCACACCGCCTGCCAGCGATCCCGCGGCTATCGCCGTCTGCACGGCGCTCACGAACAACGCCGATGCCGCTTCCGGCCGTTCAGACGATGTCATCTGCATCCACACACTCAGGGCGAGTGGGATGGCGCCATAGGCAACGCCCCACGCGAACACGCCCGCTACGACGCCCGGCAGCCACTGCGCGACCACGGGCAATGCCAGCAACGAAGCCATTACTAATACGGTCATCGCGAACAACGCAACACGCGGATGCGACGTTACGAACCGCGCAGCCACGAAGTTCGAAAGAAACCCCACGACGCCGAAGCCCAGCAACAATGCAGTTACCCACCGGGCGTCGAGCGCAGCGTTTGCCTCGAGATATGGCGCGATATATGTATAAGCGCTGAAATGCGCACCGAACAACAGCGCCACCAGCGATAGACTGCGAAGCACCGTCCCACGCGAAAGCATGTGCGCGAAATCCTTCACCCGCGCGGCCGTGCGTGGCGGCAAATCGGGCAACAATAAAGCCTGCGACACCAGCGCGACCAGCGCAAGCGCCGCCGTCCCGTAAAACGATATGCGCCACGACGTAATCTCAGCGATGAACGTCCCCAACGGCACGCCGATCACTGTTGCCAGCGTGATCCCCATGAAGATAACCGCGCTCGCCCGCGCGTTTTCACGCTCCGAAACGATCTGGCCCGACACGCCGAGCGCCACCGTCCAGAAGCCGCCGAGAATGAGCCCAAGCAACGCGCGCCCGGCGAGCATCACGGTTAAATTGGTTGCGAACGCGCTGATGAGATTCGACGCGACGAGCGCGACCGACAGCGTAAGCAGAATCAGCCGCCGGTTCAGACGGCCCGCTGCGAGCAGCAAGAGCGGCGCTGCGAACGCCGCGATGATGCCCGGGGTTGTCGTCATCAAACCGGCGGTGCCGGGCGTCACTGCGAGATCCGATGCAATCTTCGGCAGCACGCCCACCGGCATGTATTCGGTCGTCACGAAAGCGAACGAACCGAGCGCGATGGAAAGCACCGCCAGCCACGAACGCGCGCGTGGAGCGGAAGAGGGGGGCATGGCGTCGCAAACGGGCGCGGTTTGATCGGCATTCATGAGAAGCTCCGAAACAAGTAAAGAAACGGTATCAAGCCGCTACTGCTTGCGGGCTATAAAACGGATAGTCGGTATAGCCCGCTTCCGTGCCGCCGAAGAACGTCTCGCGGTCGTACTTGTTCAACGGAAGGTGCTGGCGCAACCGTTCCGGCAAATCCGGATTCGCGATGAAATGCCGCCCGAAGGCGACGAGATCCGCATCGCCGGCCTGGAGAATTGCATCGGCGCTGTCGCCATCGAAACCGCCTGCCGCGATGATCGGTCCATGAAAATGCGGACGCAGCGACTGCGCAGCGAGCGGACGTTGATCGCGCGTTTCGTCCTCGATATTGCCGACGATGCGCGGTTCAATCAGATGCAGATAGGCAATGCCGAGCTTGTCGAGTTCATCGGTCACATAGGTGAAGAGGGCTTCGGGATTGCTGTCCGACATATCGCCGAATGCGCCGCTTGGACCGATGCGTACCGCGACCTTGTCCGCGCCCCACACGCCGATCACGGCGCGCGTAGCGTCGAGCAGCAGGCGCGCGCGGTTGGCGATCGAACCACCGTATTCGTCGGTGCGCTTGTTGCTGCCGTCCTGAAGGAACTGGTCGAACAGATAACCGTTCGCTGCGTGGAGTTCGACGCCATCGAAACCGGCCTTTACACCGCGCGCCGCGGCATCACGAAAACTTTCTACGATGCCTGCAATTTCCGCTGTCTCGAGCGCGCGATTCGGCGTGTTCGGCACCCAGCCGGATTCGGTGTACGCCACGCCGCCATGTTCGATTTCGGACGGGCCGACCGGGCGGCCGCCATCCGGCTGCAACTGCGCATTCGACTGGCGTCCCGCGTGATAGAGCTGCAGGAACATGCGGCCACCGCGCGCGTGCACGGCATCGGTGACGAGCTTCCATCCGGCGATCTGGCTGTCATCGTAAAGACCGGGCGCACCGAGATATCCGTTGCCGTTCGCGGCGGCGATGGTCGCTTCGCCGATCAGCAGCGCGCCGGGCGAGGTACGTTGCGCGTAGTATTCAGCCATCAACGGGCCGGGACGTGCGCCGCTTTCGGCGCGCATGCGGGTGAGGGGCGCCAACACGACGCGGTGAGCAAATTCATACGAACCGACTTTGACGCTGGAAAAGAGACTGGACATGACGATCTCCGCATTCGGGGAAGCTGTTGTGTCGCGCCGGCTGGCTGCGACTCTGGACTGAACTCTAGACATCGGCGACCGCGCGAAAAACGCTTCATGCGTTCGGTCACACCGGACACCCGTGTCCGCAATCCGCAGAAGCCTGTCGCAGCGTGGCTTCAGCGATTGTTCGACCGCGGCAAACACTTCATTCGCTTTGCCCGCATTTATCGCGTGGAGGCGCATTCCGATAATCCGATCCATCTCGAAGGCGCTTCGCCCTTCGATTCCTTGGAGATTCGAATGATGGAAACGAACCAGAAATTGCCCTTGCGCGTCGGCGTGATCGGCGTTGGCAATTGGGCTCGGCATGGGCATTTGCGCGTGCTCGACCTGCTGCCGCAATACGCTCTTCAGGCGGTTTTCAGCCAGCGGAGGGAAGCAGCCGAAGCGGCGGCGCGCGAATATCACATCGGGCGAGTGGCATCATCGGTGGATGAGTTGATCGATAGTGCGGACATCGATCTAGTTGTCGTTTTGAATACCGCGCCTCAGCACGCACAGACCGTGAAGCGTGTGATCGAAGCAGGCAAGGACGTGTATTGCGAGTGGCCGTTGACGACAACGGTCGCGCAATCGCAGGAATTGCTCGAACTCGCCCGCGCGCGTGACGTGCGTCATATGGTCGGTTTGCAACGACGTGTCGCACCGCATAACCGCTATGTGCGCGATCTACTCGCACAGGGGTTTGTCGGCGAATTGCGTTCGGTGCGTATGCATGTGAGCATGAATTACCTTCAGGCGCTGCGTTCGCGTGCGCTCGAATGGACCGTGCCGCCGGAAAACTTCTCATCCGTGGTGGCGATCTACGGCGGCCACTTCATGGACATGGTGTTCGCGGCCACGGGCTGGCCCGTGGCGATTGCAGCGCTTACGCCGAATCAGTTTCCTTCGGTCACCATCAAGGAAACCGGTGTGTCGATGAACACCACCGCGCCCGATCAGCTCGTGCTCATGGGCATGCTCGACGAGCGCGCGGTGCTGTCGGTGCATATTGAGGGCGGAAAGCGCAACGGGTCGGGCGTGCAGATCGATATCACCGGCACGGAAGGCGATTTACGCATCACGAACGAATCGGCTTTCGGCGATGTTGGCGACGATTATGTGATCCTCGGCGCACATGGCGACAAGCAACCGCTCGCACGGCTCGACGTGCCGCAGGGTTATCATCGTCTGCCGGCGTCAGAGCTACCTTCGGCCGTGCTCGAGTTAGGCGAGTTATATTGGGCATACGCGCATGATGTTTCGCACTGCACGCACGAAGCACCCGATTTCGCGGATGCAGTGCGCATGCATCGGCTGATCGATGGCGCGCTTGCGTCATTCTCGACGCGCCGCTTCATGTTCACCGAATAGACGCGCAACCACGGAGACACGCGCGATGGCCAAGGCCGAACCGGCGAGTGCATCGAACGGCGCGATGGATCACTTGAGCGGCATGGTGATCTTTACGCGCGCGGCGGAAGTGCTGAACTTCGCGGAGGCGGGGCGGCAACTCGGGCTTTCGGCGTCCGCCATCGGAAAGGCTATTGCGCGACTCGAAGCGCGTTTAAGCGTGCGGCTGTTTCATCGCAGCACGCGCAGCGTTCGGCTTACGAACGAAGGCGAACTCTTTCTTATGCGCTGCCAGCGCATTCTCGGCGAGATCGAGGAAGCCGAATCGGAGCTCGCTTTCTCACGCGCGAAGCCGACAGGCCGTTTGCGCGTGAGCATTCCGCTGGTCGGCACGCTGCTGATGCCGGTCATCTCTGCGTTTATGCTTCGATATCCCGACGTTCAACTTGATATCGATTTCAGCGACCGTATCGTGGATGTAATTGACGATCGTCTCGATGTCGTGTTGCGCACCGGCGATGCCGCGGACTCACAACTCACCACGCGGATGCTCGGGCATTACGCGCATCTGATCGTTGCATCGCCGGCTTATTTGAAGGAGCGCGGGATGCCTACGACGCCCGAACAACTGACGACGCACGCGTGTCTGCAACACCGTCTCTCGCGCAGCGGCCGATTGCGTCGATGGAACTTCGTACGCGATAACGCGCCCGTGGAAGTCGAGCTTCCGGCGACAGCCATCGCAAGCGCGGTAGAACCGCTTATCGCAATGGCCGAGCATGGACTAGGTTTGACCAACGCGCCCGATTACCTGGTGCGCGCCCAACTGGCGGATGGCAGGCTCGTCACGGTGCTAAATGCGTTCCTCGAAGACCATATCCCGTTTCGCGCGTTATGGCCGTCAGGACGCATGACACCGCCCAAGGTACGCGTGTTTGTCGATTTCTTGAGCGAACATCTCTTCCCGAATGATGAGCGGCCCCTTGCAGACTGACCCTTCGCTGTCGTTAGACGGAATTCTGTCAATCGGGAATTCAGGTAAAACGGGGATGGACTGAGTCGAGTTGAATGATATGAAAGACCCCCACCCATCGGTAATAACCGCGTTAGCTATCAACCGGTGCGCGCTGATCGATATCGATTTTGGAAAATCGGCAATTATATTGGCTCACTGCTGTTAGGAAGGTTTCCGTCATGACGCATACGATCGTTGGTGTGGACATCGAAAAAAACGTGATGCAGGTTCACTGGGTCGATCCAGAGACCAGCGAGATCGTGAAGAGGCCTGTTAAGCGCGCGGCGTTTCTTGAGTACTTCGCCAATCGCAATGCGTGCCTCATCGGGATGGAGTCTTGCAGCGGTTCGCAACCCTGGGCCCGACGATTGATCGAGATGGGCCGTCTGGTAAAGCTTATGCGCGCAATGTTGGACAAGGCTTTTAACATTGCAACAAAAACGACGCGGCAGACGCGCGAGCAATTTGGATGGCGACGCAGATGGCCAGCAAATCGGTTGCCGTGAAGACCGAGGCGCAGCAGTTGGTCCTCGCTCTACATCGCGTGCGTCAGCAGTTGGTCAAGTTTTGCACAATGCAGATCAACAGCCTGCGTGGGTTGCCAACTGAATATGGCGAGGTGATGGGCGTTGGTCGGGCGGTGTTGAATTGGGCGGTCGCGGGAGTTCCGGAAAGGTTGGCAGGATGCTTGCCTGCGAGTTTGATTGACATATTGCGGGAGCAATGGAGCGGGCTTGAGGATCTGGATCGGCAGATTGCCCAGATCGAGCGTCGGTTGCAGGAATGGATGAAGAATGATGAGGCTGCCAAGGCGATCGCGGAGATTCCGGGCGTTGGTTTGTTAACCGCTACGGCCGCAGTGGCAACGATGGGCCAAGCCAAAGCCTTCAAGTCGGGCCGTCAATTTGCCGCGTGGCTCGGTCTCGTCCCGGGACAGACAGGTTCGGGCAGCAAGATGGAACTCCAGAGGATAAGCAAGTCAGTATGACTCCCCTTCGGCAAGGCTGGCCGCCGAGGGAATTGAGCGCGGGTTAGCATTGCTGCCAGACCCGCATTGAGTGGGGACGGAGTTTCCGCTCAATGGACTGTTCCGACACGGAGGCCAGCGTGGAAAACGATAGCACGTTGTACTTAGGACTGGATGTCCATAAGGATTCGATCACGGTTGCGTACGCCGATCGGCATGAGCGAAGTTAAACTGTTTGGAAAGGTCGGCACCATGCAAATTGATATCGACCGGTTGTGCAAGAGGTTGCAAACAAAGGCGCGACACATTTGCTTTGTCTATGGAGCAGGGCCCTGCGGATATGGGTTGTACAGGAGGCTGGTCGTTAAAGGCTTCGACTGCATGGTCTGCGCACCGTCACTCATTCCACGGAAACCGGGAGATCGCGTCAAAACAGACCGTCGCGACGCGATCAAACTGGTGCGTTCTCCACGCGCCGGAGACCTCTCGGCCGTACATGTGCCATCGGTCGAAGACGAATCGTTCCGAGACCTGGCACGCGCCTGGTCGGCTGCTAGGGAAGATCTGAAGGCCGCACGCTGCAGGCTCAAATCGTTTCTGCTTGCCCACGGCATTCATTACTTTGGCCGGGCCAACTGGGGGCCCACCCACCGACGCTGGATAAGTACGTTCTCGTTCGACAGCGCATGGCAACAGCTGACGTTCAATGAACACAGGCGCACGATCGAAGATCGACTCGCGCAATGTGAGAGGCTGGAGCTGGCATTGCGTGAATCTGTCATCAGCTGGCGGTTTTACCCAGTCGTACTCGCATTGCAGGCTATGCGCGGAATTAACTTCACGTCGGCGATCGGCCTGGTCTCCGAGCTGGGTGACCTGTCGCGCTTCGAACATCCGCGACAACTGATGACGTTGTGTTCCTCGCTGCCGGTGCCGAATGGAAACCGAAGATCTTCATCTTGAAAGCTTGACTGTCTGACGGGCTGAGCCTACCCGTTAGAATGTTTCGAAGAAATACGCGATGGTTTCATCTGACTTGCAAGTCAAGGTCGAGCATCGCATCTTGCATCTTGCATCTTGTTTCTTTGCGGGGTCTTTGTTTTTTCTAAACTTTTGTGACATTGAAAAGGACACGCACTTTATGTCTCCGCCGATGCGGAAAAGACAAGGACAATCGCCCAATCTTCAATACGTTAGAGCTACAACGCCACCCGTTAAGTGGAATAGACGGGAAGCTTTTTCCTAGTGATTAGGTGTTAAAGGCTCTTGGGGATAGATATCCCGTCCTTCAGCGCAAACCCTAGCCGCTGTCCCACAAAGATGCATCTTAGACGCGGGCGCACAACCTTATACAGTGATTCGGCAACAGTTACCCGTAAATCGTTGTGTTGCTGCACAATTTCCCGAATTGGGTAAACAAAACAATGACGCTTAGGTTGGTCGCTTATACTATTTGCCTACCGGGAGCGAACGTTGTAACCGGGGGATGGAACCTGAGAGCAAGATAGGCACGCGCCCACGTAGGTGCGTGCCACCCAAACAAGCGTTGCTCCCGGTCGGACAAGCATGAAAAAAAGCCCCACCTTGTCGGCAGGGCTGAAAGGTTCCCGCCGAGGGCACGGAACCTGAGAGGCCTTCAGCATATCAGGGTTAGTCCTTGCATTTGGCGAATTGTGGCAACAGTTGCGAAATTGCCTGTGCGTTGCCGAACAAATGCTGATCCACGTTTTGAACATATCCAAATTCTTAAGGAGTCAGGCGGCCTCGTCCACGCTTTCTTAGAGCCTCACAAATCGACCTGTGATACGTAAGCGATGCATCAGGGCCGTCTTTACGAGACAAGCGGCTTCGGCTATTTTTGCGTCCACCAAATCGTTGGTGGACGCAATACATGGATAAGTCATTGAGTGGGCGCGGCATGGAAGGTCGCTATAAGCGGCCCAATTTCTCATTGGAATTCAAGCGATAGCTTGCCGAACAATCGTTCGAACCGGGTGCTTCCTTGGCATTGAGCGCCCGTAAGAACGACGTCAACGCAGACCTGCTGTTTAAGTGGCGCCATCAGTAATTGGACGGTGCCTTCGGTTTGCCCACGGTACAGCTGGCGGCGGCGGTTGCTGAGATTCACGCGCCTACGTTATTGCTTGCCTGGTTTCAATGGTCGAGGACGCGCCGACCGTGACGCCAGCGACACGCGCATCCGTAACGGAGGATGCACGCACCGAATCTGGCGTGTGCGAGGTCGACTTCGACCATGCGCGCCTTCGCGTGCGGGGAGAGGTATCGCCGAGCGTGCTGCTCTTGTTGATCCGCGAGTTGTCTCGCCTGCCAGAGACAGCGCAATGATCTGCCAACCGGTTGGTACTCGTGTACGGCTTCACCACGATTGAGGACATGCTGAAGCTCGCTGCGGAATATCGGATCGGTGAAATAGTCGATCAGAAAAACCGTACGGAACAGTCGCCCGATATGAACGCCACCGTCGTACACGGACTGTCCACGCGCCGCTGCGCCGAACCGGGTCAACGCCTCGACCGCCGTACAGCGACCGCTTTGAATCGACGCTGCCACCCGAACGAATTCGTCCCAGATGCTTTCGATGAGGTCCAGGTGCACATCACAGTCGTTCACGGCCACAAGCTCCGCTGGCACGGCGTGATGCCGTGGCACATGCAAACGGCGGTCGCGCAGATGAGCAATTCGTGGCCACAGGTCGAAGCCGAGCGCCCGGGCAAGCCCCATTGCGAAATCCGTATACCCATGAGTGTCCACGGCGAGTTGTGCCACGTCCCTCGTGCACTTTGTCGAATGACGCCTTCGATCGCTGCGCCTGCTTGCAGCTCGTTGAGGATGATGGGTTGATCGTAGAAGATCCCCCAGCGGTCCATCACGTGCGTGTACATGATGGACGCCGTGCGCCGACGCGGGTGAGGAAATGCGGTTCTGTCGCGTCCTACACGGTAAAAACGAACCACGAAGGTGGGAAACGTTCACCCGACTTGATTGAGACTCAACGCGCATTGAATTTTTTGCGTTTGAACAGGGTCGATTCAGCCGATAAGGTTTAGCCGTCGCTGATCGCAGCATTACTCGAACAAGGCGCTTCAACAATTCCATGAGACCTGATGTTTCTATCGTGCTGCTTCACGCTACGCCGGTCGCGATGGCGCCTGTCCTGCAGGCGTTCGCGATCGACTGGCCCGAGGCCAGACTCACCAATCTGCTTGACGACGGTTTGACAACAGCGCGAGGCAAAAGCAAGGAACTGCCCGACGCGCTGCGAACCCGCTTCGTGAACCTCGCGCGTTATGGGTTCGAAACAGGCGCGGATGCCGTGCTCGCCACGTGCTCGGCATTTGGTCCCGCCGTCGACGCAGCCGCTTCGGCGCTTCCCATTCCCGTTTGCAAGCCAAATACCGCGATGTTTGCCGACGCGCTTTCGCGAGGAAAAAACATCGCCATGATTGCGACGTTTGCTCCGGCGCTTCCCACGATGGTGGCGGAATTTTTCGAGGAAGCATCGCGAATCAATCCTGAGGCCACGCTCGCCACGTTCGTGGTGGATGGCGCAATCGATAGTCTGCGCGCTGGCGACACTGCCACGCATAACCGTCTCGTCGCTGAAAAGGCCTCGCAGTTGCACGGCTACGACGCAATCATGCTGGCGCATTTCTCGACCTCCGAAGCGCTCGACGCTGTCTCGCTCGTGGCGAGTTGTCCGGTGTTTTCCGCGCCGCGCAGTGCCGTAGCCGATCTGAAAAGGCGGCTGGGTCTGCTGGATTGAGACGTGACGCTCGCCCATCTCCACAACGGAACCGCTGATGTCTTTTGAGCCGCGCAACCAGACCGTGTCACTCATGAGTACGCTTGCCGTGAAAAGCGCGCTTGTCGAGGTCATCATCCCCGCATTCGAGAAGCGTGCCGGCGTTGACGTGCGATGCACGTTCGATCCCACCAATATGCTTCGGCAGCGCGTGTCCCGTGGTGAAAGAGCTGATGTGCTGATCGCCACGCGCGAGTACGTAGGCGATCTCGGCGCGGCGCAGATCGTGAATCCATCGACAGTGCGTCCTTTGGCCAGGACCGGCGTAGGCATCGCGGGTTCAGCGCGGGCATCGCAAAAGCCAGTGGGGAGCGTCGACGAACTACGGCTGTTGCTGCTGGGCGCGCGCTCGGTCGCGTACTCCAGGACAGGTGCAAGCGGGGTTTACTTTGCGGCCTTGATAGAGAAGCTGGGGATTGCCGCGCGCGTCAACGAGCGAGCCACGATCATCGACAAAGGCTTCACTGGCGAATGCGTGGCGCGAGGCGAAGCCGATGTTGCCATCCAGCAAATGAGCGAGCTGGCCATGGTCGATGGCATCGAAATAATCGGGCCGCTTCCCGAAGAATGCCAATGCTATACAGACTTCGATGTGGCGATGTTCGCTGAATCCATGTCATCGGCGCACGGCGTCGCATTGATCGAGTCGCTGTTTTCGGAGACCGCGCGAGAGGCGTATCGCCGTCTCGGACTGACGCTTCTATGACTTCTACGAACAATAAGCAGGCAACGCTATCTCATCCGATAAAAGGGAGAATCTCATGTCGCATCCGGCTGCAAAGCAAGCGCCGAATCAACTCGTTACCCCTGTCACGATCTTCGGCAATCTGGCATTTGTAAGCGGCCAGTTGCCGCGTCAGAACGGCGCGCTGAAATATACCGGCCGGGTCGGTGCCGACGTTTCAGCGGAAGACGCCCAACACGCGGCGGCGCTTTGCGCGCAGGCTTGTCTCGATTCGCTCGCACTTGCGCTAGGCGGGTATGAACGTATCGTCAGGATACTGAAGATCACGGGTTTCGTTGCTTCAACGCCGGATTTTGTCGGGCAGGGTGCAGTGATCGACGGTGCGTCGCGTGTGTTTATCGATGTGCTTGGCGAGCGCGGCAAGCATGCACGGAGCGCTATCGGCGTGCAGCAACTTCCGCACGGCGCGGCCGTCGAAGTTGAAATGATCGTGGGACTGGTATGAATCGTGAATTTAATGCTGCCGATAGCGCCACGTCGATGAACGAAGCCCATGCGAACGTCCGCTTCGCTGCCAATCTCAAGTGGCTTTTCACGGAGCTGCCATTCACTGAACGTTTCGAGGTCGCCGCGAAAAACGGCTTCGCGGCGGTCGAATACGCTTCACCGTATGCCTATGATCTGGTGTCGCTGCGAGATGCGCTGAAGCAATGGGATCTGACGCAAGTGCTGATCAATACGCCTGTTCCCGGCTCGGCAGAAGTCGGCGCCAACGGTTACGCCTGCATTCCAGGTTGCACGGACATGTTTCGCGATGGTGTTGAGCAGGCGCTCGATTATGCGGACGCACTTGGCTGCAATCTGGTTCATCTGATGGCCGGAAAGGTGCCTGTTGAGTGCACGATGCCGGAGGCCGACGCTGTTTTCATCGACAATCTGGCTTGGGCCGCGCGTCGTTCGGAAGGAACCAACGTGACTTTCGTACTCGAGTGTCTAAACCAGCATGACGTGCCCGGTTATTTTCTACGAAGTCTCGCTCAAGCGAGCGCGATAATCCGCCAGATGCCGCAAGGTAAGGTCAAACTGCTTTTCGATTTTTATCACGCGGGAATGAGCGGACTTGACGTGCTTGAGGCGTTCGCGCTTTACCGGGAGGATATTGCGCACATTCAGGTCGCGGACGTGCCTGGACGATACGAACCGGGCACAGGCGGCCTGCCGTGGAACGATATCGCCCAGGCAATCGCGAACAGCGGATATGGGGGGTGGATCGGCTGCGAATACCTGCCGCGTTCGACCACCATTGAGGGATTGGGATGGCGACGCGACTTTGAGCAGGCCGCGACGTAATGCCAGCGGCGTGCGCGTGCCATCTGTTTCAGACCATCGTGCGCAGATTGGCGAGTTCAAGCTCGGCACGCAGCCATTTTTCGAACACAGCCGCCTCGGCGGAATTGCGCAAACTCGAGGACCGCAGCAAGTAGTAGGAAATGTTTTCGACGCTGAATTTCAGATCAGGAAACGGTTCGATCAACCTGCCATCGCGCAACTCTTCTTCCGCGATAATCTCGCTCTCCAGCACCACGCCCAGCCCCTCCACGGCGGCCTCTACTGCCATCGCCGAACGATCGAGCCAGAGATCGTGAGCCGGCTTGACGACAAAGTTGCCGATGCGCCGGAAGTACTCCACCCAGTTCAGCGGATTGTTCGAATGAATGAGCGTTGCCTTGGCGAGATCCTTGGGACTTTTGAGATTTAGTTCCTGGACGAGTTGCGGACTGCACAGCGGCCTGAGCCGCTCGATCAGTAGCGGCTCGGCGAGCTTGAGTCCCGGCGTCTGAGGGCCATGCGCAATGGCAATATCATAACGATTGGCGTCGAGCTCATGCGTGTGCAGCGTGGCGAGTCGGACCCTGAAAAGCGGGTTGGCCTTGAGAAAGGTTCGCAAACGCGGTTGCAGCCATTTCACTGAGAAACTGTTCGGCACGGCGATGGAAAGATCGCCTCCCCATGATCGTGGCGCAATCAGGCTCGTTGCATTGGCGATCAGCCCGAAAGCTTTCTCCAGTTCGCGCGCATAGGTTCGGCCTGCCACGGTTACCACGGCGCGCCCGGCGTGACGCTGGAATAGCGGCACGCCGAGAAAATCCTCGATCTGCTGGATGTGATGGCTGACCGCTGAAGTCGTGATGCCGATTTCATCTGCGCCCTGGGTGAAGCTGCCATGACGGGCGGCTGCTTCGAACGCTATCAGCGACTTGAGCGGCGGGAAACGGGCACGACGCGATTCAGGCGATGCAGGCGATTCAGGCGACGCGTGAGACGGTAAATCCGGCGATGAATCGGCATCGCCGGGAACCTGCTTTTTCGAACCGGCTGTCATTCGACCTCCCGTTGCTTTGCATGACGGCCAGCATAGCGCGTTTCAAAAAATCATCCGAGACACCCGTTGAAGAAGCGCATCAGTTCGGCTGCGAGCGCCTCAGGTTGCTCTTCGGGAATGTAGTGTCCGCAGTCCTCGATCACGCCGCCCTGAAGGTTCTCGCAAAGTGGCTTCATCAACTCGTGGATTGTCGGCGCGCTGCCTACGTCGCCGCCAAGCGCGAGGACGGGCGGCTTGATCCGGTTGGCAAAGAGCTTCTGATTCTGGCGCATGTCTTCTTCGACGGCCCGGTAATAACCGAGCATGCCGCGCAGGCCGCCGGGAGATGCATAGGCTTTGACGTATTGATCGACGTCGGCGGGTTCGAACGTGGCCATTGCGTTGGCGGTTTTGCGGTTAAAGAACCATTCGATCAGAATGCGCTCTCGGCCCGCGATCAACGCCTCGGGAAGATCGTCCACCGCGTTGAACAGAAAGTGCCAGCTTTTCCAGTTCGACGGCGCGGTGACCGAGACCTCTGCCTTGAGCGTAATGCCGGGAATATTGCCGTCGATAAAAACGATGCCGTCCAGATCCGCGGCGTAATCGTGAGCGTACGGGTACGCAATCCACGATCCAATGTCGTGCCCCACATAGAAGTGCCGGCCCACGCTCAATTGCTGCAAGAGATCATGGATACGACGGGCGGCCGTCTGTGTGTCGTAGCCGTCCGTTGGCTTGTCGGAATAACCCTGGCCCGGCAGATCGATTGCAATGGTGCGATACGCGCCGGCCAGCAAGGGTTGAACACGACGCCACGCGTAAGCAGTTTGCGGAAAGCCCGCGATCAGCACAACAGTCGGTCCCACACCGCCATCGACCATATGAAAGCGGATGTCACCGCTCCGCACGAAGCGCCGCTTGAATGTCTTGCCGCCCAGTTCTGTCACGCCATTCATGTCGTTCCCTCTTCATGTTTGAGTCAGACCGTTTTCAAAAAGTCGCGCGAGAAGCGCCCGCATGCTCCGCCAATTCGATCTGACGCGATTGTTTTGGATAATGCGCTTCCACGAACCGTTCGCTGATCAAACCGGCTTCGAGGTCCGCTTTGATTTTGTCGGACGAACGCAGATCGGGGTCACCAAATCCGCCACCGCCCGCATCGCGAATCTCCACGATACCCCCTTGCGGAATCAGCACGCGTGCCTTGGGATCGGTCTCGACGCCATCTACGAGCACAAGCCGGTGCGCGCCCGCATTGGCGCCCGCGAATCCCTTGGCGGCAATGCGCGTGCGCGATGCCATGAACGACGCTTCGAGCGGATGCCCCGTGTCGTTCCGGATGGCAAAGACCTGCCCGTTGCCGCCTTGAAATTCCCCCGCGCCGCCGGTGTTTTCCAGGACTTCCTTCTTGAGGAATGTGCAGTCGAGCTGCTGCTCCCAGAACTCGACCGATCCGCCGATGATATTGGCCGGTGCCGGCAATGCCGCGCGGCCATCGTAGCCCAGCAATGCACCGTATCCGCCCGCCGAGAAATAGATCGACGAATAGTGCTTGCCCGCGCGCGTCTGGCCGCGAAGGTTCATCTGAAACACCATGCCGGAATCGGCTTGCACGTCGTGCGGGAAGGCATCGGCGAGCGCATTGAAAATCAGCGGACCGACAAAATGTCCGAACACGTGACGCGCACCCGTGGGGTTGGGCCTGAGCGCATTGAGAATGCAATTATCGGGCGCCTGGATGGTGACGAAATCGAGGATGGCCTGGTTGTTCGGAATGTTGGGCGCGACAAGCACTTTCGTGCAGAAGTAGCAAAATGCGCGCGTATAGCAGAGCGGCACGTTGACACCGCGGCCCACGACCGGGTCTGTTCCGGCGAAGTCGTAGCCAAAGCCCGTATCGTCCAGCGTGACGGCGACCGACAGCGAGATGTCCGGAAAATCGCCGCCGCCTTCAACCGGGATCGTGGCCGTGTATCGACCTTTCGGCATTGCTTCCAGCTTCGCGATGATCGACTTGCGCGTGAGCGCGAAGATGGCATCGGCTGCATCGATGGTGCTCGACAGCCTGTGCTCGGCAAGAATCTTGATCAGGCCCTGCGCGCCCACGTTGCAGGCGGCCACATTGCAGTAGATGTCGCCCAGCACGTAGTCGACCGTGCGCACGTTATGCCGGATGAAGTCGATCACGAAGCGATTCTCGACGCCGGCCTGAAAGAGCTTGACGGGTGGAAGCGAAAAGCCTTCTTCATAAACGTCCCGTGCCACCGATCCCATGCCCACGCCGCCCACGTCCGCCAAATGCGATACGGTCAGACAGAAGCCCACGATCGCGCCATGGAAAAAGATGGGCTTCATCACGTTGATATCGAACGTATGGCCCGTTCCAATCCACGGATCGTTGGTCACCACGATATCGCCGTCCTGCAGTTCGGCCGCGTTGAACGCTTCGAGCATGTGCCCGAGTGTGCTTGGACCCGTTCCCGTGAATGACGGCACGCTTGTCGCGCCCTGAGCGATCAGCTTGCCGCGCGCATCGAACAACATGCACGAAAAATCGCCGCTCGCCCGCACCATGGTGGAAAATGCAGTCCGTTCCATGGCCGAGACCATTTCGTCGGCCACGGAAACAAAGCGTGACCAGATAATGCCGGCGTCCACCGGGTCCATGCTTGATATAGCTGTCACGGCTTGATCTCCGCAATGAGATCCAGCGTTGCCGCCACCTGAACGCGGGCGTACGCGGGAATATAAATGGTCGTATCGTTCTCTTCTATCAGCGCTGGACCCGCATGGGTCCAGCCGGCCTGCAATGCGTAGCGGTTGAAGACCGGGACTTCGGTCCATTCCTCGGTCTGCGTTTCGTCGGAGCTGATGTAGCACGAGCGCGGGTTCTTCTCCGGTTTCGCCGATGGCGTCAGGGCATCGTAAGTCAACTCGCGGACCGACTTGAGCTGGTCCGGCAGCGAGACTTCCACGATCCACGTGCTGATCTCGATGCCGTAGTTCGCGAAGCTCAGTCCGAAAATCTCTTTGTAGGCGTCGAAGAAGCGCTCGCGGATCGTGCCCGTGTCCGGAAAACCATCCGCATCGGAGATATCGACCGTTACTTCGGAATCCTGTCCTTCGTAGCGCATGCCAAGTTTCACGACCGTTCGCGCGCCCGTTTCCACCAGTTGCCTTGCATACGGTTCCGCTTGCACGAGTTGATCGACCTCGCGCGCGATCGTGTCACGGTCGACTTCGGCAAAATTCCTTTTTCGCGTTTGCTGCAGGACGATGCCTTCGCTGCTCGCAAACTGGCCCATCGCCGATGCAACGCCCGCGGCGAACGGAAAGATCACCCGGCGAATCGACAACAGCCGCGCAATAGGCAACGCGTGCACTGGCGACGAGCCGCCGGTGCAGACCAGCGTCGCCCTGCGATAGTCGACGCCAAGCTCGGCCGCGTGAACGCGAAACGCGCGCGCGACGTTCTCGTTGATCGTGCGATGAACGCCGATTGCCGCTCGCTCCACCGGAATATCGAGGCGTGCGGCGATGTTGTCGTGGATGGCGCGCTTCGCTTCGGCTCGTGACGCATCGATGCCGCTGTTGCGGAAGTTTTCTTCGCCAAGGAAGCCCAGAAAAAGATTCGCGTCAGTGACGGTTGCAGCCAGCCCGCCTCGCGCATAACAGGCGGGACCGGGCGCCGCCCCTGCGCTTCGAGGCCCGACGGAAATTGCGCCGCGCTCATCGACCTCCGCGATGCTGCCACCTCCCGCGCCAATCTCGATCAGATCGAGCGCGGGAATCATCAACGGGAAACCGCTGCCGGCTTCGAATGCGCCCTCGCGTGCCACTTCAAGACCGGCATGTACATCGACTTTGCCTTCGATGAGAAACGCGCCTTTCGCGGTCGTTCCGCCCATGTCATAGGCGAGCACCGTAGGGTGTTGCGCGTCGTTGCCTTCCGGTGCATTGCGGGCAGCAATCTCCCGCGCGGCAAGCACGCCCGCTGCGGGCCCGGACTCAATCAAACGAACGGGCGCATGCACGCAATGGTCGATCGGAAGGGGAAGGCCGGACGACGTCATCATCATCAGCCGGCCCGCGAAACCCCTGTCGCGCACGCCTTCGTCCAGACGCTTCACGTATTGCGCAAGCAACGGCTTGGTAAATGCGTTGACGGCGCAGGTCATCCAGCGTTCGTATTCGCCGGATCGCGGCGCTAGCGCGCTGGATGTCGAGATGACCGCATCCGGAAATGCTTCAGTGAGCCAGTGTTCCACGCGTTGCTCGTTCTCCGGATTCTGAAACGCGTGCAGGAAACAGATGGCGAAGTTGCGAATGCCGGTTGCGTCGACCAGACGGCGAACATCGCCGATCAATGCGGTCTTGTCTGGTTGCTGCACGAGCTTGCCCGTATGCGCGATACGTTCGCGGACCGGTATCTTGAGCCGGTGCCGGGTCAGCGGCTTCGGAAATGCCAGCCTGAGATTCGATACGTTGTAGCGGTGCTCGCGGCCAGTTTCGAGTGTCGTGCCAAATCCTTCCGTGTGAAGCAGGATGAAGTCATGTCCCCGCCGTTCAATGACGGCGTTGGTGATCACCGTGGTGGCATGCAGAAAGACATCGCAATCCGCCAGATCCAGTTCCGACTGCTCTCGCAGATGCTCGAAACCGGAGAAGATCGCTTCCTCCGAGCGGTGCGGTGTGCTTAGCACCTTGGCTGTCGTCACTTTCCTCTTCGCGCTGTCGAGCACGACAAAGTCTGTGAACGTTCCGCCGATATCAACTGAAACAGCAAACCTTGACGTCATTATTTTTCCCTTTCAACTGCGATAAACAACCGCGTGGCGGCGTGAGTCTCTAACTCGAACCACGAACGCTCACTTCATGCCAAGGTGTTCGGGCAACCAGAGCGCAATCTCCGGAAACAGAATCAAGGTGATGCCGAACAAGATGAGCAACGCAAGATAAGGCAGCGTGGCTTTGGTGATGACCGACAGCTTCTCGCCCGTGATGCCCTGGATCACGAAAAGATTGAAGCCTATTGGCGGATGCACCTGCACGATCTCGACTGCGATCACTAGAAAGATGCCAAACCAGATTGCGTTGAAGCCGGCCGCTACCACCATCGGTAATACGATTGGGAGCGTAATCACGATGATCGAAAAGCCCTCGAGAAACGAGCCGAGCAGGATATAGCCGAGGAACAGCACGAACAGCAGGGCGAATGGCGAGAGGTGCAGTTCATGCACGAAGCTCGCGGCTGCCTGACCCACGCCAAGAAATGCGGAGGCGCTTCCCAGAATTGACGCACCCAGGATGATCAGCGCGATCATCGAGCAGGTCTTCACCGCACCCAGTCCGACTTCCTTGAGTTTCGCAAGGCTCAAATCTCTCTGAAACCCTGCAATTCCAAGCGCGCCGACCACGCCCGCCGCTGCGGCTTCGGAAGGCGTGACCAGCCCGCCGTACATGCTTCCCAGCACCGCCAGGATCAATAGCGACACCGGCGCCAGATGTCGGAGCGACGCCCAGCGTTCGCTCCACGGCAAGGTGCTGAGGCTTTCTTCTTCGGGAATCAGGCTCTTGTCTAACGTGGTGTGGATCATGATCCACACCATGAAGCACAACGCAAGAAGGATCGCGGGAACTAGTCCAGCGGCGAATAGTTTGAGTACGGAGACCTGCGCGAGCACGCCATACACAATCATGATGTTCGATGGCGGCACCAGAAAGCCGAGCGTGCCCGCGCCGGCCAGGCTGCCCATCGAAATACGCCGGTCATAGTGACGCCTGTCCAGCTCGGCCAGCGTGACCCGTCCGACGATCTGCGTGGTCGCCGCGGACGAACCGGAGATCGCGGCGAAGATCGAGCATCCGATGACATTCGAATGCAGCAGCTTGCCCGGCAACAAACTCGCCCATGGCGCGAGTCCCTTGAAGAGCGATGTCGAGATGCGGGTGCGAAACAAGATCTCGCCCATCACGATGAAAAGCGGCAGCGCCAGCAGCTCCTGCGTCGTCATGATGTTCCACGCGTACTGGGCGACCAGCCGGTCCACGGGAATCGACTTGAAGATGAACAGCGTCAGCGAACCTGTGATTGCAAGGGTCAGCCCGACCCAGATGCCGATGGACAATCCGCCGAACAGCAGCACGCCCATCGTCGTCAATATCATTGCCATATCCGACCTCTGTCTGTGGTGTGCCGTCCGCGATCAGCGAACCATGTTTTTGTCTTCGACCGGCTCGCCGAGAAAGAGCTGGCCAAGACGCGCGAGCAACTGCAAGGCGAGCAGCATTGCGCCGAACGCGACGAGCGCTTCCGGTATCCACAACGGCGTATTGCTGGCAAGCGAACGTTCGTCGATGGCATACGCCCTGTACGAAAAGTGCGTCATTGCAGCGGTGAAAAACGTGGCGAAGGCGAGGCCGGCGGCACTCGAGATGCATTCGAGCGCAGTCACGACTGCGGGCGAGGCATTCGACAAGAACACCCTGACCCGGATATGTCCGCCGGCTCGAAGCGTGAGCGCGGCGCCGAATGTGAAGGTCACGGCCATCAGATAGGAGCTGTACTCCCATGCAATCGGAATGTCCTTCGGCAGCCAGCTCACCGCGCTCGACAGCGTTCTGACGACAATGCCCGCAATCATCAGAAGGCAGAGAAGAAACAGGCATAGCGCGCCCAGCCAGCCATCCAGCTTTGCCACCGTATCGATTGCAAGGAGCGCCCGCTGAATCAGCAGGCGTACTCGCGAGTTGGCTACCGGGACGTGTGTATCGATGTTTTCCATTGAAGCGCTCCGCCTTAAGCTCTTTGTACTGGCCGGATCCGGGCCCGTATCCGTGCCATATTCGTGCTCAAGCACGGCCCAGAATTGATTATTTGCCGACGGCTTTCAGGTACTGGTCGAGCAGCGGTTTTGCAGCGGGAACCGATTGCTCATAGGCTGTCCAGCTCGGTTTGGCTTTTTCGGCCATGGCGCTGCGCACGCCTGCCGGAGGCGAGTAGATTTCCATTCCCCGGCCTTTGAGCGTTTCGAAGTTTCGCGCGTCTTCTGCTTGCGCGGCTTTCCAGAACTCCGGCTCGAGCCGCGCGGCGACCGCTTCAATCGCCTTCTGGTTTTTGGGGCTTAGCTTGTTCCAGACATCCAGATTGACGGAGATCACATCCAGATTCGATTGCCAGTTGACGACGTTGCAGACTTTCTGGAAGTCCCAGAACTGTCCGTCGACGGCGGAAGAGGTCGATGTGGACACGCTGTTGATGACGCCTGTCGACAGCGCGGGCACGACTTCGCCCCAGGGAATTTGCGCGGGCGATGCTCCCAGCGTGCGGAAGTAGTCGCTACCGTTGCGGTCGGTGGTACGGATTTTCATTGACTTGAACGTGTCCGGACTCGACAACTCCGTTTTGGCAAAGACGTTTTGCCCGGGCCACGGGATGGTGACAAGCAGCTTCTGGTTGAACTTCGCGAATTCGGCGTTGAAAACTGGCCGCGCGATGGTCCAGAAGACTTTCATTTCATTAAAGCCCGACACCAGATAGGGCAGGGCGCCGGCACCCAGCACAGGCGAGATGCCGACCTGCTGCGAAAACATGAACGTTCCTGTTGGGACAAGTCCATCGCGGATAACGCCAAGCATCTCCGGTCCCTTGAACCCCAGTTGTCCACCAGCATGTACCGTGATCTTCACTTCGTTGGACGTGGCGGCAGCAACTTCTGCTGCAAACTTCTCGTCCAGTTTCGTTTGATAATTTCCAGGTGCGTTTGCGCTTGCAAAATCCCATTCCACCGCGAAGGCGCGCGTTTGCATCGTCAACGTGGTCGCAAACGCGAGGATTGCAGTCAGTTTTTTAATTCCGTTCATCTTGAATCCTATTAATGAATGGGCGGACGCGGCGGGCGCTCGATGCAGCGTCCAGTCGCTCGTCATAAACATACAGGCAGCTTAGATAGGGGAGCGAACGGCCACCAGTTCAAAAAAAAAATGACCCGTTGAACGAAATTGAACGGGTCGCGAAACCTATGAATACACGCGCGTAGGGTCTTGGCCTTAGTTTTAAATCGGCGAATGTCTGCTCAGCAGATCAAAAATAGAATGGCTGCATTGTCACGGTGCCGAGTGGTTCATCGAGGAAATGCAACGAAGCGATCAGAAATACTCACGAGCGCACGCACTGCTTCCCAAGAAGACTGTGAATCTCCACGAGCCACAGTCACTTGCGCAGACTCATATCCCGCGCTTCGTCAATGACCAAAACAAGGAAACCGCCTCCGCCTTGCGCCGAGAGTTCAAATTAGCGTTCAACGGGCATCATTTGTCGTTCGAGCGGATTGCGTTGTGTCGAGGCGGGCCAGCGACCCGCTCGCCTCGAGTAGGTGCTGTTGCAGTTCACTAATTTCGGAAGTGAACATAATATGTGGGAGATGCACCTTAACGATAGTACGCATTCCTATGCGTATTAAAGCTAGCGGTTTATCAATTTGTGCAGCGGGCCGCTGCACTGGTTCGGATATATGGTACCCCCGAAATGCGACGTGACAGTTTGCGCATGGCGGGGAGTGCTGCCGGTTAGATGCACGATGAAGCGGCAAAAGGGGAAAGTGCGTGAATGCTCCTCACGGACCTGGTGTAGTGCAGAGGCTGTCAATGAGTCTCATCGTCGTTACTTTCCAGCCAAGCCGGAATATCCCGCTTGCCGTCGAGCACGCGCCAGACTTCCACATGGGCCTCGCGCTCAATACAGAAGATTAGGTGGGGATAGCGATCAGTGGCCACGACCGCAGGTCTGGGATACCCAGCTCGTACGCGTAACGGGGAGACCCGATGTTCGGGTGTTTGGAAAGGCGCTGGCAAGCCTGCTCGATCTCCGCGATGAATCCGAGCGCAGCCTCCTGCGAGCCTTCGTCTACATTGTAGTGCGTCACCTCGTCCTGCCTAGCTAGCCTTGTCGGTATGACGGGCTCAGCCCTTATCTGCGAAAAGTATGCACGCGAGCGCGCAGCGATTTGAAGTAGTCGGCGTCAACAGGGGCGGCGAGGCCGGACATCGCACCCTGCAGGATTATTTCGCGCAGAGGCTTGCGATCTTGGTCTTTTCGGATCAGTTCGCGGACGTATTCGCTACTCGAGCCGTACCTGCCCTCGCCAACCTGTTCGTGGACGTAGACCATCAGCGAATCCGGTAGGGAAATGTTCATAGTCGTCATAAAACAGCTCTAGCACGCTTTGGCAGATTTTGCCAAAGTAATGCGGGGTTATGAGGCGGCCGACACAACGCGACAGCTACGGCTTGATGCGCATAGACTGTGATTGGTAGCTGGCGTCGTGCAAACAAAGAGCCGGATATGCGACCGTGCGCGCGGTGTTCGACCCTGCGTTTGGACAATTCAAGTACTAATTTGACATAAGCAATCGTTATTTGCTAGCGCGTCCGCCGTGCCCTTTAATTCTGCTAATGCCTTTGGACGAAGGTCGGAAAGGAGCGGCGGTGACGGACGCTAACGAGAGGAGCGGCCGCAATGAGAAGGTCGCATCGGTGCTTCGACCATTGGGTCGGGGACCGCTATCCCGAGAACAGGCAGTTCTCGCTGCGCTTCTCCTCGGCGTGCATTGGACGACGGTGTATCGGCTGCGTCGGAGTTTCGTAAGCGCGCATTAGACGGTGTCCCTTGCGCATTGCCGTACGACATGCGTCAGGCCACGTGAGGATTTAGTCGCCAGGGCAGCAAAGCCTCGTAGTCGTCGGCGGTGCGCGCGTTCGGCAGACCTTTGAACAACGCGATGAGGTAATGGTACGGCTCGATGCTATTGGCTTTGCAAGTCTGCACGAGCGAATACAGATTGGCGGCGGCATTTGCGCCGACGACGGTGTCACTGAAGAGCCAGTTCCCTCTGTTATGGAATTGCTTCTCTAACATAGGGAATTGGCTCTTCGCGGGCTCAGCTCGCGCGGGTCGGCGCCAGGCTGCAGTGATGAGTCTTATCCAGTCAGCGAAGCTTAACGGACACGATCCCTATGCCTATCTGAAAAACATCCTGACGCGGCTCCCTACGCAGCCCGCCAGTTGGCTCGATGAGCTGTCACCGCACCTCTGGCAGCCTCAGCTTCAACAGTAGGCTGACATCGGCTCCCGAACCCCTGAGATCGCCGAGCGCTTACGTTGTTTCGTAAGCGGTCCGTTGTCAGCGTCTAGCGGAAGCGCCTCACAGTGGCGACCATATGTCCACGTAAATCAACGTGGACATCTATGACTGACATCACCTCAGAGTTAAAAGCGCGGCTTATTGTAGGCCGCAAGCAGGACGGTCGATGCGTGTACGACCCGAAAGCCAAGCGAGAACTGATCGAGGCCTGCATGGCGCCGGGCGTGTCCGTCGCACGTCTCGCACTGAACCACAGATTAAACGCGAACTTGTTGCGTACGTGGGTTACGGCCGACAAAAAACGGCGGGCGAGCACCGGGATCGTGCCGGTGGCTAAGACCTTGAATCCGGCGGCAGCGGCTTTCATACCCGTGCTTCCAACTCAGGCCCAGCCAAGGGAGACTGCACCTCGCTTGGAGATTCGATTTCCCAACGGCATCAAGGTTGAATTCGATGATGCTCGTGACGATCAGTTGAGTGCTTCTATGCGCAGGCAGATGCCGGTTAGGAAACCGCTGTTTGCGTCGCGCACTGAGGGGTCGAGCACGATCTGATACTCGCTGCCGAGTTCTTCGAAACCGTGCATGATCTGCTCCACCGATGAGGGAACACCTTTACCCCGCGCACGACGAGCATATCGTCCGCGCACCCCTGGACGCCGCCGGCGAGCCGCGCATGCGTGCGCCCGCACGTGCAGGGCGTGCTGTCCTCACGACGATATCGCCGGTCCACCAGCGTACGAGCGGTCCCGCCTGCTTGTCGAGATGCGTAAGAACCAGCACTCCCGGCGTGCCGTCGGGCACCGGCTGGGCCGTGTTGCTGTCCACCACGTCGGCATACAGGAAGTCTACGGCGAGATGCGGCCCTGCCTGCGCATGACAGTCCTGCCCGACGGGCTGGAATTTCAGACTGCCGTAAGCATCGAAACACTTGATCTAAAGGGAATTTGATCGCGGCTAAACGGGCGCGCGATGGGCCAAGTGGATAGTTAAGTTTTGTAATGCCCGGGGTCAAAGAATGAACAAGACCAGTATCAGGGCATTGCCTACCTCGCTGGACCAAACATCAGTTTAGCAGCGCAATGGGATTCGCTAGTTGAGGCATCAAACGACCGAGTGAGGCTCTCGAGTCCGCATCACATCGATAAGAAAATCGAAGGCGAGCTTGATGTCTTTTTCCATCGCGCTGCGAGCCGCTTGTGCGTCACGTTTTTCGAGCGCTTCAGCAACGATATGATGATAATTGGTGCCCGCCGTATGATACGGCACGTCCTGATTGCGTTCGACCTCTTCGGTCACCACACGCATATACGGACCGCATTGCAGCCACACGGTTTCGATGAGTTGCGGCAACACCGTGGAGCCGGAGCCGTTATAAATCAAAAAATGGAACTCCTGGTTTTTCTCCAGACTCTCGTGGATGCCGTCATGCTTGATTGCGAGTTCGTGCTCTGAAATAAGCCGCTTGAGCCGACGCAGCGACGACGCATCCATGTTCTCGCAGGCCATGGCCGTTGCAAGTCCTTCGAGCGCAAGCCGGGCCTCACACAAGTCTCGCAGCCGCTTTTCGCTGACCTCCGGTACCTGGATTGTGCCGTTGGGAAGTGCGATGAGTCCTTTTTCCACTACCAGCTGCCGTAGCGCCTCGCGTACGGGCATGGCGCTCGAGCCGAAGGCTTCCGCCAGGACGGCGACCGTGAGTTGTTGCCCGGGCTCGAACCGTCCCTGCATGAGCGACGTGCGCAATTGCCCATAAATGGACTCCTGCAAGGTGCCCCGCTTGACGACGCGTTGTATCTGGTTTCCTAACATCGAAGCTCCGTGATCGTTCGATCAAAACAGCGTCCATATCGTATCAGCGATACGAACCGCCCGCCACAAGCACGCGGTGTGGCACACCAGCCGAAATTCTAATCGAATGCTTGACAGCGAATTTCGGCTCAAAAACAATTCGTTTCATCAAATTATTATTTGATCAAATTATCTGAATTGTCATTCGAACCCGCCATGACCGGATAGTCTTCCCGGACGGCGTTGGTCGATCCTTACTCTTTCACGAAACCAGCACATGACCAGACGCTTCTTTTCGCGCCGTTCGAAGGTAATCGCTCCCGCAGTCGCCGCAGCTTGCGTCACCGCGCTCTCGCCAGCCGCCCATGCTCAGAGCTCGGTCACGCTGTATGGCATCGTGGATGCCGGCGTGGGATATGTAAGCAACGTCGGAGGCAAGCACGAATACGAGTTCACCAACTCCGTCATGCAGGCCAACCGCGTAGGTTTTCGCGGCATCGAGGATCTGGGTGGCGGCACGAGCGCAATTTTTGTGCTTGAAAACGGCTACAGCACAGGCACCGGCGCGCTGGGGCAGGGCGGCAAGCTTTTTGGCCGCCAGGCGTATGTCGGCCTGAGGGACAACACATACGGCACGCTGACGCTCGGCAACCAGTACGACTACATGGGCGCGACGCTGGGTATGTATGAGACCTCGACCTGGCTTCTAGGCCAGTTTTCCGACCATCCGCTCGCCAACGATCGCGCCAATGCGCAGCGCCTGACGAACTCGGTGCAGTACCTCACGCCGGTTTGGTCGGGCCTGCAATTCGGCGCCATGTACGGCTTCTCGAATTTGCCCGGCGATATCAATGGCGATGGCCGTTCATACAGCTACTCGGCAAGCTACAACCTTGGCGCATGGAACGTAGCAGCCGCCTATACGGAGGTCGCGGGATCGGGGTCGCTGCTAGACGTCTCGTCGCTGACAGGTCTGCCAACAGGGCGCAATGTGGTAGGCGGCAGTTATCTGCGAACCATGGGCGTTGCGTCGAGCTACAGGTTCGCAAAGACCTTCGTCTATGCCATGTACACGCAGGCGCTGTACGCAGGTGTGCGCGGCAAAAACGTAGAAAACGCGATGTTCCGCAACGGCCAGGTGGGCTTTACGTACTCGTTCACGCCGGCGCTGACCGGCGCAGCCGGCTACACGCTTACAACGCTTGGCGGCCTCAAGTTGCATCAAATCAGCACGACGATCGACTATGCGTTATCCAAGCGCACCGATGTCTACGCAATGGTGCTGACCGAGCACGCCCAGGGTGACAATGCGCGCGCGTCGATCATTGGTATTGGCACGTCGTCGTCGGCGAATCAGGTGGTGGGCGACATTGGTATCCGGCATCGTTTCTGATGCAGGCAGCATGGGACGTGCAAACGTTCCATGCAAGACAAAGCCCGCTGACTCGAAGGTCAGCGGGCTTTTTAGTGTGCTCGAACGCCGCTGGATTCTCTAAAGCGTTTCGAAGAATTGATGCAAGCGCGTCATGGCTTCCGCAACGCGCTCCTTCGATTCCGACCCGAAGCACACGCGAAGATGGCCTTCGCCCGCCGCGCCATAGAAGCTGCCTGCTTCCACTACGACACGCGCTTCCTCCAGGATGCGGTCAGCGCACGCTTGCGCCGACAACCCCGTCCTGGCGATATCCGGAAATGCATAGATCGCACCTTCCGGCTGCGCGCACGTGACGTTACGCATGTCGTTCAAACTCTCGACAACCAGGTCTCGCTTTTCGCGGTCATCGTCGAGAAGATGAGCGAGCGCAGTGCGCGGCGCGGTGACGGCCGCGAGCGCGCCTGCCTGAATGAACGTGTTCACGTGCGTGACGTCGTTCGCGGTGATCTTGAGCATTGCGCCAATCGCGTCCGCGGGCGCGGCCACGTAACCAATGCGCCAGCCATCCATGGCATACGATTTCGTGAATGCGAACATGGAGATCGTGCGCGCTTTCATTCCCGGCAAGCTTGCAATGCTGATGTGACGCGCGCTGTCGTACACGATCTCTTCATACACTTCGTCTGACATCACCACCAGGTCGTGGCGGATTGCAAGGTCGGCGAGTTGCTCGAGTTCCTCGCGCGTGTAGACACGGCCTGTGGGATTCGCCGGATTCACGATCACGATCACTTTCGTTTTCGGCGTGATGGCCGCTTCGATCGCTTTCGCGTCGATGGAAAAATTGTTGTTGCGGTCGAGGTCCACGAGTACCGGACGCGCACCCGCAAGCTCGATTTTGCCGACATGCTGCGGATAATACGGCGCTAGCAAGATGACTTCGTCGCCTTCGTCGAGCAGCGCGAAGAACGCAGCGAACGAGCCATGCGTGAGGCCGTTCGTGACGATCACTTCGTCTTCGGTGACATCGAGCGCATTCTGTTGTTGCAGCTTCGCTGCGAGCGCGCGGCGCAGTGCGGGCAGCCCGCGCAGGTCGCTGTAATGCACGTCGCCGCGCATGAGGGCGTCGACCGTTGCCTGCTTGATCAGGTCGGGTGTGTCGGCATGCGGGCTGCCCAGTTCCAGATGAATCAGGTCCGACGTATCGCCACCCATGCGGGCAGCTTTTTCATACATGCCGAAGGATTTCTTCGACGTTCCGGTAATGCGCTTGGCAAGTTTCATGATGAAGCTCGTTATGAGTATTCAATATCCGTTATATAGACGAACGCCGTCCCCGCGCAAACGGCGCGTTACGACGAAGAAAAGCAACGCGGTTGTTCGAAGGAACTAGACGGGCCGGCCCTCGCTCGATTGCCAGTTCGGCATCAGCGCATTGGTGGGCAGCATTTCGTCGAGGAGTTTCTTAGCTGTCTGGATCCCGGCCACCGGCAAGCCAGCAGGATCGAGTGCGCCAATTTGCACGAGCACCGATGCCTGATCCCAATAGATGTGTTCGTTGTACAGCTTGTTGCCGCGAAAGCAGATCACCGCGAGCATGGGAATCTCGAAGTATTTGCCGGTGGGCGCAAGGCCCGGCAGCAGCCAGTCGATCTCGCGATCGTGCGTGGCGCAGAAAACGAATTCATCGACGATTCGATCTGCGCCCATGGTGCGCGAAATTGGAATGAGGCGCGTGTCGGCGGGGTTGGCATCGACGAAATGGTACTTGTAGAAGCGCTTCAATTCGTCGTGGCCCACGCCGCCCGTCATGGTCGGCACGTGGTTCACATACGGCGCGGCAACCATTGTGGGCATGACCGCGTCGACGTCGCGTGTGCCGAATTCGTAATAGCAGTGCTCTTCCCACAGCGCGTTCAGGTCGTAGACCGGTCCAAGGATCTTGCGCAGCATTCCCATGGTCCGCGAGTACGCCATCATGGATGCGGGTTTGTCGAAGCTCTCGCGCGATGGCGTTGCAAACGCGTGGTCGCAACCTTCGTACACGTACATTTCAATGCCATCCCGCGCCTTCAACGCAGTCTGTATGGTCGCGCGAGTTTCAGGCGGGCACAGCCCGTCGTTGCCGGCAAAGTGAAAGATCATCGGGCAGGAAATCGATGCGACCCGGTCCAGATAGGCGTCGAGTCCCACGCCGTAGTAACTGACTGCGCAATCCAGATCGATTGCCGCAGCCGAGAGCATGGCGAGCTTGCCGCCGAGGCAATAGCCGATAGCGCCGACCTTTCCCGCATGCTCGGGAAGCGCTCGCAGAGCCTGGACTGTGGAGGCGATGTCCCTCACCGCCAGGTCGATGTCGAGCCGCTCGTTGAAGTCGAGCGCGGCGGCAAATCCGGCATCGTCGTGACCGAGCTCGACACCTGGCTGCATGCGCCAGAACAGATCCGGAACCAGCACCACATATCCTTCTTCCGCGAATCGTTCGGCCATCGACTTCATGTAGTCGTTGATGCCGAAGATCTCCTGCAACAGCACGAGGCCTGGTCCTGATCCTTGCGCGGGCGCAGCCATGTAGGCCGAAAACGTTTTGCCGCCGCTGCTCGTGATTTCGATGTTATGTCCCACTGACTTCTCCCGGATGTTCATGTTGCGGTTGCCGCGGCGAGGAACTGAGCCTGCACGTCGGCGCGGTTCGTAGCGAGCGCAGCGGCTACGCCCTGGGCCATATCGCCCACATAGACCTCGCTTTCGTCTTTCACTAGACCTTCGAAGGCGGCTTTCACCACCTCAGCCGGCGCGAGCTTTTCGCCGGGATAATGGCGGCTCATGGCGGTATCGATTGCGCCCGGCAGCAGCGCCAACACACGCACGCCTTTCGCGCCGAGTTCGGCACGAAGGCTTTCGGTCAGGCGCAGCGCGGCCGCTTTGGACGCGCACAGTGTAGCCATGGGCGCAAGCGCAATGCGTGCAAGTATTGATAGCACATTGATCATCGCGCCCTGATGTTCGATAAGACCGGGCGCGAACGCCCGCGCCATGGAAAGGATACCGAAGTAATTGACTTCCATCTCGCGCCAGGCGGCATCGGCACAATCCGGTGCGAATGCTCCCGACTGCGTGTTGAGTCCCGCGTTGTTGATCAGCAACGTGACGTCCGAGGCAGCACGCGCCGCAGCGGCGACCAGAGCGGGATCGGTCACGTCCAGTGTGATCGGCACCACACGTTCATCGGCATGCGAGATCGTTGCGCTGCGACTCGCCGCGTAGATTTTTTGGACTCCGAGGCGCAGCAATTCGTCGATAAACGCGGTGCCCAGCCCGCCATTCGCGCCCGTGACAAGCGCTATGGTGCTGCTCCAGTCGTGCGGCTTCATGGTCATAGGATATGAAATGGATCGGTTGAGATATCGAGTTCGCGGCGCAGTTGTTCGAGGTCTGAAGCGAGCATTAACCGGGCATCCACGAGACTTTGCGCCGATGCAAGGAGCCGCGCTTTCCATTCGTCGCGGGAAGCGTATCGTGCGGCGAGCGACGGCCGGAGGTCACCTGATGCACGCATTGGGTCATCGGCTACAAACGGAATATACGAGCCGTACACGCTGTAGAGCGCGCCTTTCGCAAAGCCCGGCGCTCGCGGCGCCCAGCCCGCGTGCGTGCCGAGCGGTGCCTGAACGAAAGGCTGGCGTATGCCCGCGCTGCCGTTTCCGTCTGTATCCACGGCGGGCACGAACGCCGGATAAAGCGCGCCTTCGAGCGGCGGTACCTGTGTGTGATCGAGCAACCGCAGTTCGTTCATGACACCCGGACTTGCAAGGCCGGTTGTCTTTTCAAAATGCTCGGTAAAGGCGTCGAGCGTCCACCATGTGCCTTCCTTGTGCGATGGAAACACACTCGGCGGCGGTTCAATACCGCGATCGACCCAATCCACCATCGCCACGAAAAGCGCACGTAGCGTCGCGCCGTAGGTCAGCGGATTGGTCGCGTGCAGCGTCACAGGGGCGCTTGGCAGCGGATAGTCGCCGTGCGCAATACCGCTTGTCAGATAGAGGCGCACGTCGGGATCGTCGGGAAGGTCGCGGCCTTCGCAGTCGGTGGCGACCAATGACGCGCGCGCCGACCAGACTTCCGAATCGGTATCCATGTGCATGACCTTGGGCGCTGTGTTCGACGCCCGCGCGCGTTGGAGAATGCCCGCGGTGCGTCCGCTGACGGGATCTGCGAGCGTGGCATAAGCAAACGGGAACTGATCGCCGGGGTACGAATGGTCTTCGTGCTGGCGCGAATATCGGCCCGGTTGCGAGAAGGGCGCATTGATCCACGCACGACGCGAGCCTGCGATGATCGGCACGACCGCGTCGAATACCTGCCGGTGCAACGTGCTTTCGTTGAAGCCTTCATACAGAAAATCGCGCAGCACCCGGCCGCTTTGGGACAAACCGAAGCCGAGCGCCCGGCTTGGCGGAATGCCGGGCAGCGTGCCCAGAGGATTGGGATTGCCGTGGGTATCAGTGGTCTCGTGCTTGAGAAAGTCCATCACGTCACGCACGCTGGCGTAGCCGAGTCCCATCACGACCGGATCACGCGCCCGATAGATGAATTCGAAGATCGCGCCGCGATCCAGCGTGCACTCCGGCGAACGCTCGACGCAAATCGTGTTTTCATCGACGAAATGCCATGCGATTCCCGGCGGCATCGCGCGCGGATCGCGCTCGTGCTGGCGCGCGGTCAGCGTTGCGGTTGTGGGATCGAGGCTCGCCGCTGGATACGACAATGTAAGCAGTACGTGTGTATCGTCGAGTTCCTTCAGTTGCGCGCCACGAATGGAGTCGGTCGCGTCGAGCACAAATTCTTCCCATCCCGTGCCGATGATCGGCTTGCCGTCCGGCTCGCCATTTCGCGTAGCTACTGGAAATTGCGCGAGCATGCGTCCGCCGCCCGGTTCCACGTTGCCTTGCCACGCGGTCCAGACAATCGAAAATCCCTGATGCATGAGAAAGCCATTGCCGATATCTTCAGGCTGCTTCGGCAACGCCACGACCGGCGCATTGTTGATACGCACAATACCGCGTTGAGTCCCGCGATTGAGGAACTCGTAAAACATCCAGCCGTTGCCGCGCGCAAGCTCGACTGGCTTGTAGATATGAAAATCGACGCCGTATTCAACCAGGCCGCTGGCCGAGCGAGGCGCATTCGCAAGATTAACGATACCTTCGTTCAGCGCGTGCGCCGGATCGATCTCGCAATGCGCGCGGCCCGAAAGCAACTCGTATGCGCCTACGCTGCCGTTTTCTCCAAACGCCATGCCGTTGAAGACAGTCTCTCGGGAGACGACTTCGAAACGCTTGACTCCAGTCATTGGTTCGATCCTGCAAGTTAGGCGGTTAGGGCAGCGGCTGCGCGACCATGCGCAAGTAGGGGCGTAACACCCTGACGCCTGCCGGATAAAGCCGCTCGGCGTCGGCTTGTGAAAGCGACGGAGGCAGCATGACGGGTTCTCCGTCGCTCCATGCCGCCGGCGTCGCGACGCGCTTCGCTGCGGTCAGTTGTGCCGCCCGCAATACACGCAGCAGTTCCGGAAAGTTGCGCCCGTTCGTCACGGGATACGTCACCGTCGCCACGATCTTTTTCTCGGGCGAGACAATAAGCGCCGTGCGATGCAAGGTGTTGAGCGCGGTTTCATCGACGAAACCCAGCGCCGTGGACGCTGCAGGCGAAGCGTCCGTTGCCAGGTCGAAACTCGGCACGCATCCCAGAACTTCGCTCAAATCGCCAAGCCACGCCTGGATCAGCGCAGGCGCATCAGCGGTCACGCCGAGCACTTTCGTATTGCAACCCGCGAACGACGGCACGAGCGCGTCGAGCGCGGCAACTTCCGTGCTGCAGGTTGGCGACATGGCTTTGAGCGCGACAACCAGCGCCCAGCCTTCGCCCATCCAATCGTGAAACTGGCGCGACGACCCGCCGATAACAATCGGAAAATCAGGCACCGACATGCCTGGCGATAAAAGCATTGCTAGAACTCCTTTCCTGGAACGGCGGATGATTCAGCTCGGGTTTCGGCGTCGCATCCAAATTTGATCAAATTATCACGAGGTGCGCTAGTGTTTTCTGACGATAAGTCGGTGTCAAGTTTTTTCGGGCTCAATCCACAGCTAACCGTCTAATTGAGCCCTCAGGAAACTAATCCTTGCCATCGCAAAAATCGGTGGGATATGATTTGATCAAATTATTTTTGGCCGGTGCGACATTGAACGCGCCAGACGACGGACCCTGGAGAAATGATCGATGAGCAGCAAAAGCGTGGTGGTTTCAGAATCGGGCAGCGGCCTGGCAATCCGGTTCGGCTTGCTGGAACAAGCGGCGCCGGAAGGCACGAGCTTTCTGTGGGACTTGCTCGCCCAGCCGCGCGAGATGCCGGCCATCCATGCCATGTGGACAGGCCCTGAGATTTCGTGCCCGATTCCATCGGCGATGATCGGCGCCGAGCGCAATTCGCGGCCGCTGGCGCCGGAGAACGCGACCGTCACGCCACAGGCCGGAGATCTCGTGCTCGCCTACGTGCCCGCAAAGATGTGGGGCGGCAATCCGAATCCCGTGTTCGACCTGGGCTTTTTCTACGCACCCGGCGGACGCATGTTGTTTCCGATCGGCTGGCTGGCAGGCAGTGTGATTGCCCGAGCCGATCCAGCCGATGTCCCTGAACTCGCGCGCGCGTGCGGAGCCATTCGAAAAAGCGGCGCATGCACGCTGCGTCTCGCGCGGGGCGAATGATTCGGCATGGACACGCAAGCGCTGGATGTAAATTATTGGCCGGTCGCGGCAGCGCCGGCAGTGACATTCGATGAATTACAAGGAGAGCTCGACTGCGATGTCGCTATCATAGGCGCCGGCATCATGGGCTTGAGTTGCGCGCTGACGCTGGCCGAACTTGGACGTCGCGTGATCGTGCTGGAAGCGGACACTCCGGCTGCGGGCGCGTCCGGCAGGAACGGCGGGTTGATCGTGCCGAGCTTGCCGCGTCTCGGTCCTCGCGATGTTCTTCGCCTGATGGGCGACACGCACGGCGAGCGCATGGTTTCCATGGTTGCACAGGGCGCGCAGACAGTTTTCGATCTGATCGCGCGCCATGGTCTTTCGTGCGATGCCATCCAGTCCGGCTGGCTCAATCCCGCTCACGCCCGGGAACTTGCGCCAGCACTTGCAGGAAGAGTCGAAGACTGGCAGCGCGCAGGCGGCCGGGCGCAGTGGCTGAACGCACAAGAGACGCGCGCACGGGTGGGCAGCGCGCAATTTCACGGCGCATTGTTCGATGCCAGCGGTGGCCACCTGAATCCCTTCGCGTACACGAACGAGCTTGCGCGGGTGGCATCGGAGAAAGGAGTCCGAATCTTTTCCGGCACGCGCGTGGAGTCCGTCGTGGCTGACGGCGAGCGCCGTCGTTTGCGTACAGGGCATGGCATGGTGACGACGAAACAGGTCCTGCAATGCACGAACGCCATGCAAGGCGCCAATAACGACCTCACGCCCGCGGTCCGAAAAAGCATCGTCCCGCTCACGGTGTTCCAGCTGGCCACGCAGCCGGTCGCGGATCTCGTTCGCAAGCAGGTGCTTGCGGGCAACGAGGCGCTTTCGGACACGCGAAACAATCTTTTCGCGCTGCGTTACACGTCCGACGGACGCATTGTGACCGGCGGCATGGCGCCGGTTTCGCAGTGGCTTGCCAAGCCGCGACTGCTGCGCTCGCTCGCGCGTCGCATGGAGCGCATCTTTCCGCAACTGGGGACGGTGTGTTTCGACTACATCTGGCGTGGGTCTGCCGCGCTGACGCCGGATTTCCTGCCGCGACTTTTTCGTATCGATGATCGCTGGCTTGCTCCGCTCGGTTGCAATGGCCGGGGCATTGCCATGTCGACTTCCATGGGCGCGCGGCTCGGCCGGTTCCTCGTTGAGAACGATCCATCCATCCTGCCTATGCCAATTACGAGCGCTTCGCCGATCAAGGCGCACGGGTTCGCACGGTTTGCCCCGCAGCTGTTGTTACCGGTCGGAATCGTGCAGGACGCAATGCGCCGGTGAAGACGAAGCGCACTTGAATTGCAGGGGCTTTACGCGGATTGCGCAGGCGAAAAGGCGGGTATCTAATCCGGCCAGAACCCAGCCGTGAATACGCTAAGGAAACCAAAGTAATTTGGCTCTGCGCGCCGAATTTGAATCATTGAAATGGTGTCTCCGAACATGCGGTACCGGATTTTTTTCGCGCTGAACGGCCCTTTGGCTTGACACGGGAATTTTGCTCGCAAAAAATCGAATCCGATCAAAGAATAATTTGATCAAATCATTCGACGCCTACGCGGCGCATCATCAGCCATGAATGCAGGGACCAAGGAAACGTCATGTCAAGCGCAAGTGAATTCAAAACGGGGTGGGGCATCATCGTTGCCGCGACCATCGGCATTGGTACCAGCATGACAACCATGGCGTCATACAGCGCGGGCGTGTTCCTGCCATCGCTCACCAAGACGTTCGGCTGGGCCGACTCGCAAGTCATGCTGACCTTCATGATCCTGTTCTTCGGATCAAGCCTTCTGGGACCCTATATTGGCACGCTGGCGGACAGGATCGGGCCGCGCCGTATCGTGCTGGTCTCCGTTGTTGGTCTTGCCATTGGCTGGATGCTGCTCGCGTTCACGAACGGTTCAATCGTCCGGTTCTACCTCACGTATGCGGTCATCACGGTCTTGGGCGCAGGCACGCTGCCAGTGACGTGGACCAAGAGCGTAGTGGTGCATTTCAGGCAGCACCGGGGCATGGCGCTCGGCATCTGTCTGGTGGGAACAGGCATCTTCGGCGCGATGATCAAACTGTATGCGTTCCACATGATCTCGATGTTCGGCTGGCGTATCGCTTACGTGTGTCTCGGTGCATTCCTGCTCGTGATCACGCTGCCGATTGCCATTGCGTTCTTTCGCGAGCCGAAGATCGATCCGGCCGCTCACGCTGGTGCTGTCGATACAAAAATTGCCGACGTTCCCGGCATGCCGTTTATCCAGGCTGTGAAAACGCCGGCGTTCTGGATCCTGACCGGCAGCTTCTTTTTGCTCTCTCTAGCGCTTGCCGGCATTGCACCGAACCTCGAGCGTTTCTGGACCAAGTCGGGTTTCGGCATGAGCGATGCCGTCAGCATTGCTTCGTGGTACGGAATCGGGATTGTGATCGGCCGGCTGTTGACGGGATGGTTCCTCGACCGTATCTGGGCGCCGGTTGTGATCTTCGGCATGTTGCTGCCGTGCGCGCTTTCGTTTCTGCTGCTGGCACACGGCGTGAACAGTTTCTGGATTGCATCTTTGCTGGTCCTGATTGTCGGGACGTCGTCGGGCGTGGAGTACGATGCACTGGCCTACCTGGTATCGCGTTATTTCGGCATGCGCGCCTACAGCGCCATCTACGGCGGCGTGTTCATCGGCTTTGCGGTCGGCGCGGGTCTCGGGCCATTCTCGTTCAGCAAGTTGCTCGTCACGCTGAATGGCTATGAAGCGGTCTTGATCATCAACGCGGTGGTTGTCGTAGCGGGCGCTGGAGTCTTGTTGCTGCTTGGCCGGTATCCCCGCTTCGAGGGCGAGAGCAAAGAAGCTAGTTCATCGGCGAAAGTAAGCTTCAGAACCCCGGCGACCGGTGAAGTCAAATGACGCGCCGTCGAGTAAAGAGAAAATAGCATTAAAGAGGATTTCTGTGGCACATCTGATCGAATACGTTTCTCTTCTTTCCTCAAGCCCCGGCACGCAGCGAACGCTCAAGGTGCATCGTGTCGGGAAGGCCGGAGCGCGGCCCAAGGCGTATTATCAGGCAGCACTTCACGCGAACGAAACGCCTGGCCTTCTGATTGGCCATCATTTGCTCGATCTCGCGCTGGCCGCCGACCGGGCGGGAAAAATGAAGGGCGAACTGGTGATCGTGCCTTTCGCCAATCCGATCGGGCTGTCCGATAACGTGCTCGGCAATCAGATTGGCCGCGAAGCGCTCGATGGCGGCGGCAATTACAACCGTGGCTGGCCTGATCTGAGCGCGGGCCTGGCGGTGCGCGTCGAAGGCAAGCTCGGCGCGGATATCGATACGAACAAGGACGTCATTCGTGCCGCGCTGAAAGACACGCTCGAAGCGCTGCGTCCCGCGACCGAGGTTCAGTCGTTGCAGAACAACTTGCTCAAGCTGGCAATCGATGCGGATTTCGTCATCGATTCGCATTCCGAACTGGTTGCAATCGCGGGCATGGTCGTCGCGCCGTGGTGCGAGGCAATGCTCGACCCGTTGATTGCGGAGATCGATCCGGCGCTGGTGCATGTGACGGATACCCCCATTCTCTTCGATGGAACCTGCAGCAAGCCCTGGCACGATCTGGCGCAAAAGTTCGGCGAGGAGTTTCCTGTGGCGCAGGGAAATGTCAGCGTCACCATCGAGATGCGCGGCACGGCCGATGTATCTGATGAACTCGCTCGTGCGGACGCGCAGGCAATCTTCCGCTACCTTGCGCGCATGGGCGTGGTGGAAGGCAACTTCAATCCCGACGCGGTTTGGTCGGGCGAGAAAACGCCGCACGAAGCCATCTCGATGATGCGCACGCCGGTGGGCGGGGTGATCGTCTATCCGTTTGCGCTCGGCACGGACGTGAACGCGGGCGATGTCATCGCGGAAATCGTGGATCCGACCGCCGACGACCCGGCCACGGCACGCACGCAGATTCGCGCCGTGCGGCCCGGCCGGCTCTACGCTGCGGTATCGAACAGGCTGGTTCGTCCGAACGACATCGTGATCAAGATCGCAGCGAACGATTTCGAGCGGTAGGGGTTCGTCACGCGTGGAACGACTGGCGGGCAAGCGCGCACAGCAGCGTGGTCGCAGGCGAACTATCTTCGCTGCGGCGGCTCATGATGATCGGCGACGTGGAATGTTCCGCAATGGCTCTGTAGACCACGCCATGCGCACGCAGGCCGTCGACGCTCATGGGCACGAGACACACGCCCACGTTCGCCGCCACGAGGCCGAGCGCGGTCTGCAACTCGCGCACTTCGTGAACCGCGGCAGGTTCGAGCGCGTGATCGCGCATTGCCGATAACTGCTGGTCCGCATAACTCGGACGCGGCGTGCTCGGATAAACAATCAGCGTCTCGCGTGCGAGCGCCGCAAGCGTCAGGGGCCCATCGGTATTCGCAAGCGGATGGTCTTGCGGCAAGGCGGCGATCAGCGGCTCTTCCACCAGCACTTCGCGTGCAAGTTGATTATCGTCGAAACGCAGGCGGCCGAATCCGACATCGATACGTCCGCCCTTGAGCGCAGCAAGCTGCTCGATCGTGAACATTTCAATCAGCGACAACTCGATGTGTGGCGCGCTCTCCCGAAAAGCGCGGATCACAGCGGGCAACGCGCCGTACAAAGTCGAAGGCACGAATCCGATCACCACGCGCTCTGCCAGTTGCGCGAGCCGGCGCGTGAGCGGTGCGAGTTCGTCCGCTTCCGTGAGCAGGCGTTTGGCCTGCGTGTAGAAGATCCGGCCTGCTTCGGTGAGACGCAAGGGCCGCGCACCGCGCGCGAAAAGCGGCAAGCCGATGCTCTCCTCGATCTGTTGTATCTGCCGGCTGAGCGGCGGCTGCGTCATGTGCAGCCGGTCCGCCGCACGCGTGATGTTCATCTCTTCGGCGACGGCGACGAAGTATCGAAGCTGGCGAAGTTCCATGCATACCCCTAAGGTATGGAAGTAGTCGAAATAGGTGTTGGACGTCCCTGCAGGTTCGTTCGTAACATGGGGGCCTTCAGGAGGAACGCATGATAGCAACACCCGTGAAAATACAGGCAGTAGAGACCATTCTCGTGGATGTGCCGACTATCCGGCCGCATCGGCTGTCGGTTGCGACCATGAATTGCCAGACGCTCGTACTCGTTCGCATTCAATGCGCCGACGGTATTGTAGGCGTGGGAGAGGGCACGACAATCGGAGGACTTGCTTACGGCGAGGAGAGTCCGGAAAGCATCAAGGTCAATATCGATACCTACTTCGCGCCGCGCCTCATGGGGCGGGACGCAACGCGACCGGGCGCGGCAATGGCGGAGCTGCACACGCTTTTCCAGGGCAATCGCTTTGCCAAATGCGCGCTCGAAACTGCATTGTTCGACGCACAGGCGCAGCGTCTGGGCGTACCGCTTTCCGAACTGTTCGGCGGTCGCGTGCGCGATAGCGTGGAAGTCGCGTGGACGCTTGCAAGTGGCGACACGGCACGCGACATTGAAGAGGCGCGAGGTGCGCTCGAAAGCCGGCGGCATCGCGTGTTCAAGCTGAAGATCGGTCTGCGCGAAGTGGCTGACGACGTGGCGCATGTGATCGCCATCAAGGAAGCGTTGGGCGAGCGGGGTGAAGTGCGCGTGGACGTCAATCAGGCTTGGCGCGAATCCGATGCAATCTGGGCGCTGCCTCGTTTGGCAGGCGCGGGCATTACCTTAGTAGAACAACCCATACACGCCCATAACAAGGCGGGGCTCAAGCGTCTGAGCGCACTGGCGTGTGCACCGATCATGGCCGACGAAGCGTTGCACGGTCCGGCCGATGCGTTCGAGCTTGCAAGCCTGCGAGCAGCCGATGTGTTCGCAATAAAGATTGCTCAGTCGGGCGGACTGTCCGGCGCGGGCAGCGTGGCGGCAATCGCGCTTGCTGCGCAGATCGACCTGTATGGCGGCACGATGTTGGAAGGCGCGATAGGAACGATTGCGTCCGCGCAACTCTTCAGCACCTTTGCTTCGCTGAAGTGGGGCACCGAGCTGTTCGGACCGTTGCTGCTCACGGAAGAAATTCTCACCGAGCCGCTGCGATACCAGGACTTCGCGCTGCACCTGCCCGATGGACCAGGTCTCGGCGTGACGCTTGACTGGGAAAAGATTGGCCGTCTGCGACGCGATGCAACAAAAAGCGTGAGCATCGGCGCAAGTTGAAAGCGGGCGCTGTGAGGCTGCGCGTCATATCGAATCCCCCAAAGCAAAGGAGACAAGCATGGACCATCAAGCAATCGACTCGCTGCTGCAAAAGTTCAACGACAGTGCCACGGAGGCCGGCAATCCGCGCACGAGGGCTATTGTCAATCGCATCATTCGCGATCTGTTTTATACGATCGAAGACCTCGACGTCCAGCCCGGTGAATTCTGGACCGCGGTGAATTACCTGGCGGAAGCCGGACAGAGCGGTGAATTGGGTCTGCTCGCGGCGGGGCTCGGTTTCGAGCACTTCCTGGATCTGCGGCTCGACGAGGCGGAAGCCAGCGCGGGTCTCGAAGGCGGCACGCCACGGACTATTGAAGGGCCGCTGTACGTTGCGGGCGCGCCGCTTTCTGAGAGATTCGCGCGTCTGGACGACGGTACGGACCCGGGCGAAACGCTGGTCATGCGCGGGCGCGTTCTCGGCGAGGACGGCAAGCCGCTCGGCGGTGCGCTGGTCGAAGTGTGGCACGCGAATCATCTGGGTAATTACTCCCATTTCGACAAGTCGCAACCGGCGTTCAACCTGCGCCGCTCGATTCAAACCGATCGCGACGGTAACTACAGTTTCCGCAGCGTGGTCCCGGTCGGCTATAGCGTGCCGCCGCAAGGCAAGACACAACTTCTGCTCGACCAATTGGGACGCCACGGGCATCGTCCCGCCCATATTCACTTTTTTATCTCCGCGCCCGGCTCCAGAAAACTGACGACACAAATCAATATCGACGGAGATCCCTACTTGTGGGACGACTTCGCTTTCGCTACGCGCGATGGCCTCGTGCCCGAGCTTAAAAAATCGGCGGGCGATGCGGGCAAGCCATACGGCGTCGAAGGAAAATTTGCGCTGATCGACTTTGATTTCACGCTCTTCAAGGAGCGGGACAATGTGCCCGCAACGGAAGTCGAGCGTCTCCGCGCAAAAGCGTGATCTCTCCGGCCGTGGGCGCGATTGACGCGCTCACGGTTTTCTTTCTTGAGCATGCAAAAATCCAGGAGCAGCGATGCTGTTTCACGTTGAGATGATCGTCAACCTTCCCGTCGATATGGACGCGGAGCAAGCCGTTGCATTGAAAGCCAAAGAGAAAGAAATGGCGCAACGATTACAGCAGAGCGGCGTGTGGCGGCACTTGTGGCGCATTGTCGGACAGTACGCCAACGTCAGCATTTTCGACGTCGAAAGTCCTTCGCACTTGCACGAAGTCTTGAGCCAGTTGCCGCTGTTTCCGTATATGCAAGTGGAGGTGAGGGCGCTTTGCCGGCACCCGTCGTCGGTGCATGCGGACGATCGTTGAGGTAAGCGGAAAGCTTAGAGGAACGTTGCCGCTACGCTATCTGATGCGCAAGGTATCCGACGGCGATTCGCCAAAGATTTCTTTGTAGGCAATCGCAAAACGACCAAGATGCGTGAATCCGCAATCTAGAGCAATCTCCGCGACACGCACGTCTGACGGTCGTTCCCGCAAAGCTTCACGAGCGCGGTCAAGACGTAGCGTCCGCACGTATTGCATGGGACTGACGCCCTTGAATTGCTGGAAGCCGTCACGCAAGGTCCTTGAAGAAACGCCTGCTGCGATGGCGATATCGGCGAGTTCCAGCGGTTCCGTGCAGCGCGCTTGTATAAACGCTTCCGCACGCTTGACGAACCCCGGCGAAACGCTCATCGCAGCGCGGCCATTCGATGCCGTCGCGTGGTTCGCGTCGCTTACGTGTCCCGCAGCGAACAAATCGATCAAGAGGCGTTCCAGTTGCGTGGCGACATTCGGATTGGCGCGCGCGCACGCAAGCAATTCGGTCGAGCTTGCGACGAGTTGAAGCTGCTGCATCCAGCCACGCAGATGAACGCCACCAACCGGTACCAGCGACGCAAGGCTGCTCGCGGCGAACCCTGTCTGCGTTTCGAACGCCTGCGGATCGATACGCAGCACGAACTGCTCGCATCCCGGCGATAGATGCGCGTTAAATGCCTGGCCGGGCGCGCAAAGCACGCCTTGCTTCCGGTTCACCTGCATGGAACGGCCCATGGTGCGAACTTCGGCTTCGCCGGCGACGCAAAACATCAGCAGGTAATAACCATCGACTGCTTTTACATCCACACGCATGGCTTCGCCAAAGCCGATGGTGCCAAGTCCCAATCCACCGAGCTTCACGAAATCCATATGCGAGCGGCCGCCGCCAAGACCCGCAGGCACGAGCGCGTGCGGCTGCATCACGCGCGAAATCAGTTCGCGTGTTTCATCGAGATCGTTCGATTCGAATAATCGGTAGCTTCGCAGTGCATCGGCACGAAAAGCGGCGGGTGACATGGACGTGTCCGTTAAGCGGAAAACAGTGTTAGCAATGGTACTGCAACCGGCGTTTGACCGTGCCGGTGGAAAAGTGCCGGAAGTGGATAACGCGCCATGAATGCAGCCATTAATGGATAGACCACCTATTTTGGCGCACCAAAAATCGCTCCATACGAAATCCCCACAAAAAGGACTATCCGCCATGGAACCGAACGGATTGAATGCGCTCGATGCGCCGGACGTGCTGCGCGAGGTGCCCCTGCGCCCCATGAACGCGCTCGACACCGATATGGTCAATTTTCCTCACGACGACGGATCGCGCGTGCCGTACAAGGTCTTCAGTTCGCAAGCCGTTTATGAGCGCGAGCAGGAGCGGATTTATCGCGGGCCGACCTGGAATTTTGTCGCGCTCGAAGCAGAGATTCCGAAGCCGGGCGATTTCAAGAGCACGTTCGTGGGCGATACCCCGGTCGTTGTCACGCGCAACGACGACGGAACGCTGGCGGCGTGGGTCAACCGATGTGCGCATCGCGGCGCATCCGTGTGCCGCAAATCGCGCGGCAATGCGAGTTCGCACACATGCGTGTATCACCAGTGGAGCTTCGATAAAAGCGGCAACCTGCTCGGCGTGCCGTTTCGACGGGGACAGAAAAGCATGACCGGAATGCCCGCCGACTTCGATCCGAAAAATCATGGTCTGCGGAAACTTCGCGTGGAGAGTTATCGCGGCGTGGTATTCGCCACGTTCAGTGACACCGTGGAACCGTTGCCTAATTATCTCGGCGCGGAAATGCGTCCGTGGATCGACCGGATTTTTCATAAGCCAATTGAATATCTCGGGTGCACGCGTCAGTTTTCGAAGTCGAACTGGAAGCTTTATTTCGAGAACGTGAAGGACCCGTATCACGCGAGCATGCTCCACCTGTTCCATACGACTTTCAATATTTTCCGCGTCGGAATGAAAGCGCGATCCATTCCCGACGCCACGCATGGCCTTCACAGCATCATCACGGTGACAAAAACAGGCGAGGACAATTCGGCCGCATACAAGCAGCAAAACATCCGCTCGTTCGACGAAGGATTTGCGCTTGAAGATGAATCCATCCTCGGGTTGATTTCGGAATTCGAAGAAGACACGACCAATCATATCCAGCCGATTTTTCCGCAGCTCGTGATTCAGCAGATCCATAACACGCTGGTTGCACGCCAGTTGTTGCCGAAGGGACCAGATAGCTTCGAGTTGATTTTCCACTTCTTCGGCTATGCGGACGACACGCCCGAAATGCGCGAATTGCGTATCAAGCAGGCCAATCTGGTCGGGCCCGCCGGTTATATATCGATGGAAGATACTGAAGCGACCGAACTCGTTCAGCGGGGGACCATTCGCGACGCCGGCGCGACATCGGTAATCGAAATGTCACGCGGCAATCCCGACCAGCAGGATACCGTCATCACCGAAAGCCTGATCCGCAAGTTCTGGGTCGGATATCAGAAACTGATGGGGTACTAATCCATGCAGACGCCAAGCATCATGGAAGACATGACATTGTGGTTCCAGCTTCACCTGCTGCAGGACCAGTACATCAACACCCTCGACAACGACCGGCTGGAGATGTGGCCGGCGCTCTTCACCGAAGATTGTCTGTACGAGATCGTCCCGAAGGAAAACGCCGACATGGGCTTGCCTATCGGCATCATTTTCTGCAACAACCAGAAGATGCTGCGCGACCGTGTGGTGTCCTTGCGCAACGCCAATATCTTCGAGGAACACAGCTACCGGCATATGACGTCCGGTCTGTGCGTGATCGGACAACAGGATGGCGTGATCGAAACAGAAAGCAACTACGTCGTGGTTCAGACACGTACGAATGGCGAATCGAACGTCTATCAGGCCGGAAAGTACTACGACAAAGTAGTAAGGACAGTTGACGGTTTGCGCTACCGGTCCAAACGCGTGATCTATGACACATCGCGCGTGCAGACTTTGCTCGCCACGCCAATCTGATGGAGCCTGCGATGAACCAGATCGACAACGCCTGGCATCCTGTTGGCGTGCTCAATGACTTCGAGGAAGGCGAGCCTGTTGCCGTGGTTGCGGCCAACAAGCCTATCGCAATGTTTCGTCTTGGCGACGATATCTTCGCGCTGCATGATCTCTGCACGCACGGTCACGCGCGGCTGTCGGATGGTTTCGTGGAAGACGGATGCGTGGAGTGCCCGCTGCATCAAGGTCTGGTCGATATCCGCACAGGTGCGCCACGGTGCGCGCCTATTGTGGAGGCGGTCCGTAGCTATCCGGTTCGCATCAACGGCGACAACGTCGAGGTCCAGGTTGAATGAACGACGCTTATGTGATTGTCGGCGCGGGCCACGCCGCGCGGCGAGCTGCTGAAACGCTACGCGAACGCTCGCCGGATATTCGTATCGTTATGGTCGGCGAAGAGACAGAGCTGCCTTACGACCGGCCGGTATTGTCGAAAGATGCGTTGCTCATGGACGATGGCGAGCATCGTGCATTCATTCGGGATGCGAACTGGTACGAAGATCAGCGCATCGAGTTGCGTCTCGGCATGCGCGTGGCGAAAGTCAATCGTTCTGATCGCTGCGTGATTCTCGACGATGGGTCGCGCATTGGCTACACATGCTTGCTGCTTGCAACGGGATCGCGGGTGCGCCGTTTTGGCGGGCCTGTGAACGGGGCAGTGCATATTCATTATGTGCGTACCGTTGCTGACGCCCGTGCGTTGCGTAAGGCGCTCGTTCCGGGGGCGCGTGTCACGGTTCTCGGCGGCGGGTTCATCGGACTGGAGGTGGCGGCATCGGCCAGGACACGCGGTTGTGCTGTGAGCTTGATCGAACCTGCTGACCGCTTGCTGCAACGATCCATGCCAGCTGAAGTCGGCGCATTCATGCTTGAGCTGCACAGGCGTCACGGCGTGGATGTCAAGCTTGCAACCACACCGGTCGCCATTGATGCATCTGCTAATGCGGTTGCATCGATCGTGACTATGGATGCAAGCGGCCCGTCCGTCATCCATGCCGATGTTGTTGTGGTGGGCATTGGCGTGCTTCCGAATGTGGAACTCGCGGAATCGGCGGGTCTTGCTGTGGACAACGGAATCTTGGTCGATGCACATTGCCGCACATCCGACCCGGCAATCTACGCGGCCGGCGAGGTAACGAATCACTTTAACCCTTCGGTTGGCCGCCACGTTCGGGTGGAATCTTGGCAAGTTGCCGAGAACCAGCCAGCCGTTGCCGCGGCAAACATGCTCGGCGACAACGTAGCTTACGAGGAAACTCCGTGGCTCTGGTCGGATCAATACGACTGCAACGTACAAACGCTTGGGTTCTTCACGGCGAATCAGACCAAGGTTGTTCGCGGCGATCCTGTGCAAGGCTCCTTCTGCGTGCTGGCGCTGGACTCGAACGGATCATTGGCAGCCGCGGTCACGGTGAACAACGGACGGGATATGGGAGTGTGCCGCCGGTTGGTCATCGCCCGAAAAGTGATTTCGCCCGATCGTCTTGTCGATCCAGGTATACCGTTAAAAACTTTTTTGCAGCAGCCAGTGTCTTTAATCAAAATGCTTGGAAGCTAGACATTGCAAAAGGCGGCACTCGATAGTCCGGGCCTCGGACCGGGGTATTCGTCCTTTTCGTGCTAAATCAGGCGGTTTTCTCGGAAGCACCTTAATTTATGGGCTGCCAAGAGGTTTCGACTTTTGTCCGAAGGCTCAAAATGCGTCTGCGATAACATATCTGCCCGTGATTAAAACGCGCCACCTTGACGGGAGGCGGAAATGCCAAGCCTAGAATATCGTTATGTGGGACAGGATCGCCTGCCCGCTCGACTATTGGAATTCGACGTGGAGCGTTACTTCGCGTTGACTGACAGCGACATTGCAGCAATCAACGAGCGCTTTCGACGCGATCGGCTTGCCGGCGTTGCCATCCAACTGGTCTTTCTGCGGTCCAGTGGCCGCACCCTGGATCATGTCGGCACACTCCCGCGCCAGTTACTGCGCYACATTGGCGAGCGGCTCGGCCTGCCCACCCCGACTATCGCGTCCCTTCGCACACTTTATCGGCGCTATWAGACGCTGTACGAGCATCAGGTCTGGATCTGCGAATATCTCGGCCTGACGTCCATCGGACCGAGCCACTGGGCAGGACTGGAAGCGTGGATGCGACAGAATGCCATCGAATCCCTTACCCTTGATGAGCTGCTCCAGCACGCTCATTGCCGGCCGTATGAGCGTCGCATCCTGATACCCGCCGAACGGAAACTGCGGGACCTCGGCCGTTCGATCTGATCGGATATTGAGCGTCGTCTGCTCGCTCTTATCAAGGCAACAGTGACGAAAGCACAGTTGGTTCATGCCGATTCTGTCCTCTCCGCCCAGCATGGGGACTTCTGGGATGAGAGTGCTCGAATGGCTGAAGACGCCACCAGCGCGACACAGTCCCTCGACGCTCACCGAAACCCCTAGTGCTCCATTTTTGCTCCTGACGATTCTTAATAGTACAGTACTCGCGATATATACATATTACCGAAGATGGCCAGCACATCATCTGTCGCGTGTTCGTGCCGTCGCCCATCGCGCGACAAGCAATAGAGAAACAAGATTTTCTCCGAGCTGCGAAGAGAATTGACGATCGATAAGGCGGGGTTTCGCACCTGCATGGTTTCCGGTAAGGTGCCCCCTCGATCCATCCGCGGTGCACGCAATTCCTTTGGCTTTTACGTATGACTGATTTGATTTTCAGTTCCTTGCTCGACGACGTTCGACAGCTGATCGATGGCGCACGTGCCCGCGCAGCTGCTGCAGTGAACGCGGAACTCACCGTGCTGTACTGGCAGATCGGTCGCCGCATTTTTTGATGATGTACTGCGAGGAGCGCGAGCCAGTCGGATTAAGCCTCCACATCGCGTCAAGCTTCTTTGTATGCGACTAATGTCGTCCATGTTCATGTCCATGTATGCGCTGATCCCATTCCACGTCGCCGCTCGAAAGAATTTTTTAGACTCGTGCCTTGCAGGTATCTTCGTTATTAGGCAACCGAGCTGGGTAGAGGTCGTTTTGCGCACCTTGCGCTGATCGAAGTCGTGAGAGCAGCGAGTCATCGACCCTGGATGAATCAACGACATGCAAGAACTCCGCCAATACCCAGAGGCTAAATGGGTCCGATATCGGAACTATAAATATATTGTTTTCTTATGAGAACGGACGCATTAGACTAGCGGTCATCCGATGATCACAATTTTCCTGCGTCGCAATAGGGGACCCGTTCATGAAAGATTTCATACCCGAACCGCATCTTTTCATCGACGGAGAGTGGATCAGAGCGCAAGGCAACCCGTCCCAGCCGCTGCGCAATCCGGCGACAGAAGAAGAAATCGGACGTGTTCCGCATGCGTCGGAACAGAATCTAAACGCCGCGCTCGATTCCTCCGCACGGGCTTTCAAGAGCTGGTCTTGCGTCGCACCGTATGACCGTGCCCGAATCCTGAAGGACGCGGCTAACCTGATCCGCGAGCGGGCTGAACTGATCGCAGCGCAGACCACCCGTGAGCAAGGCAAGACGCTTGTCGAAGCGCGCGGCGAAGTGCTGGGCGCTGCTGATACGTTCGAATGGTTTGCGGAAGAAGGGCGGCGCGCATACGGGCGAATCGTGCCGTCCCGTAACGTGGGGCACAGATGGCTCGTCATGAAGGAGCCTGTCGGTCCGGTTGCCGCGTTCTCGCCATGGAATTTTCCAGCGATGCTCTCGTCGCGCAAGATCGCGGCCTCGCTCTCGGCGGGATGCACCTGCATCCTGAAACCGGCGGAGGAAACGCCGTCTGCAGCGCTCGCTTTTGCCAAGGCGCTGCAAGATGCGGGTTTGCCCAACGGCGTGCTGAATATTGTCACCGGCGTGCCGGATTTCATCTCGCGCTATTTGATTGCATCGCCGGTCATCAAGAAGATCACGTTTACAGGTTCGACCGGTATTGGCAAGCATCTTGCGCGGCTCGCCGCCGACGGCATGAAGAAAGCCACGTTCGAACTCGGCGGCCACTCCCCGGTGATCGTGTTCGACGATGTAAATGTGGAAGACGTCGTGAAAACGCTCGTGATCGGCAAGATCCGCAACGCGGGCCAAGTCTGTATTGCGCCTACGCGCTTTTATGTGCAGGAAGGCATCTACAAGCAGTTCGTACAGGCATTTACCGAGGCGATCGGACGTGTCAGCGTGGGCAACGGTCTCGATCCGGCGAACCAGATGGGATCCATGGCGAACGGGCGGCGGATCGACGCAATGGAACGTCTGGTCGCCGATGCGACGAAGCAAGGCGCGCGCGTGCTCACCGGTGGCGAGCGCGGAGCTAACAAGGGTCATTTCTGGCAACCCACGTTCCTCGCCGAAGTACCGGACCACGCACAAATGATGAACGAGGAACCGTTCGGACCACTTGCCATCGCCAATCCGTTCAGTACGCTGGACGAAGCGGTCGATCACGCCAACCGCCTGCCCTACGGGCTCGCCGCCTATGCGTTCACTGAGTCGAACAAGCGCTCCATTGCGGTCGCGCGTGCGCTGGAGGCAGGCGTTGTCGGCATCAACAACCTGACGGTATCCATAGCTGAAGCGCCTTTTGGCGGCATCAAGGAAAGCGGCTACGGGTCGGAAGCCGGCCAGGAAGGACTCGACGCGTTTCTCAATACGAAGTTCGTGAGCGAGATGTGATGCTCAAACCGGAGACAGCTTGATGACCACCCTCTACAACTTCAACGACTTGCCGCGCGAGACCGTGCGCCCAGGCGTGGAACGCGCGGCGTTTCGCGGCGACCATTTCATGGCCGTGATGAACTGGCTGTCGCCGGGCATGGATGTCTCGCCGCACAGCCATACTTTTGAGCAGGTCGTGATGATCGTACAGGGACAGGTGCGCTTTCATGTCGGCGATGAAACCTTCGACGCCGGTCCGGGCAGCATCATTCGCATTCCGCCGAACGTGCAGCACTACGCGGAACCGCTCGGCACGGAAGTCGCGCTGAATCTCGATATCTTCGCGCCGGTGCGCGCGGATTATCTGCATCTGGTGGAGTATCAACAGGCCAATGAACCGCAGCCTTGAATTGCGCGGCAGATTGCTGCGTGGCGAACGGCTGATTGGCACGTTCGTGAAGACGACGTCGCCACAGACCGTGGAAGTGCTGGGCGAGACGGCGCTCGATTTCATTGTGCTGGACGCCGAGCACGCGCCGTTCTCGCGTGAATCGCTCGACCTTTGCATGCTCGCCGCCCGCAGCGCGGATTTGCCGGCGCTGGTGCGCGTGCCATCTTTCGAAGGCGCTCATCTTGGCGAATCGCTGGATCTGGGCGCGGCGGGAATCGTCGCGCCGCATGTGCGCAATGCGGCCGATGCGATCGCGTTCGACCGGTCCTGCCGATACCGCGGCGGCACGCGCGGTTTTTCGAACTCGCCGCGTGCTGGGCGCTATGGTTCGGTACAGATGAAAACGCACGTGAATACCGCCGATGCCGCCACGATCAGCCTGGCGCAGATCGAGGATGCCGAAGCGCTCGATCACCTCGATGAAATCGGCGCTTCCGCCGTCGATGGCTGGTTTATCGGCCGCGCGGATCTGGCGTTGTCGTGCGGCCTGGATTCACTCGACGCTCCGCTGTTGCAACGCCACGTCGAAACAATCTGCGTGCGCGCTCGCGCCGCTCGCAAACCGGTCGCAATGTTCCTTGCCAACGGCGCCGAAGTCGGCCGGTTCGCGGCGCTCGGCGTGACCATGTTCATCATTGGATCGGACCAAAGCATGTTGCGCGCCGGGTTTTCCGGCTTGCTTGCTGCCGCTTCATCTACTGCACATTCCTCATGACCCTGACCGGACATTGTTATTGCGGGCATCTCTCGTATCGCGCTGAAGACGAGCCGCTCATGCGGCTTCAATGCCATTGCCGCGAATGCCAATATTTGTCGGGCGGTGGTCCGAACGTGTTGATCGTGATGCCGGGAAGCGCTTTTACGTACACGGCGGGTTCGCCGAAACAATTCACACGGCCTGACCTCGCCGCGCCCGTCACGCGTGACTTTTGTCCTGAATGCGGCACGCATATCCTGACCCGTTCGCCGCGCATGCCAGGCCTGATGCTGATCAAGGTCGGCACGCTCGATGACCCCGGTATCTACGGCATGCCGGATCGCATCATCAATCTCGCTGACAAGCAGTCGTTCCATTGCTTGCCGGACGGCATTCCCACCTTCGAAAAACGTCCCGCTTCCTGATACTGGCCGGATACGGGAAGCTGCATCTTTGCGTCTTTGTTATTCCGATATAAGAACAAATATAATTACGTTCCGTTATGAGATTGTGCGTGCTATCTTGGACCAAACCGCAAGCACATCGTAAGCAGGAGACAATCCAAATGACGCTGGACACCCGGCCCCATCAGTTCCAGATGGTCGCGAACGGCGCGGCGCTCGTACGCGCCGAGGTCGAGATGCCGCAACCGAAGGGAACCGAAGTGACGTTGCGCGTGCTTGCGGCGGGCGTGTGTCATACAGACCTGCATCTCATCGATGGATTCTTCGACCTCGGGCGCGGCAAGCGCATTTCCATGGCCGATCGAGGCATTCGCATGCCGCATACGCTCGGTCACGAAAGCGTTGGCGAAGTCATCGCAATGGGACCGGACGTAGAAGGAATAACCGTAGGACAACGCGTGCTGGCTTATCCGTGGATTGGCTGCGGCGCGTGCGAACGTTGCGTGAGTGGCGAAGATCATCTGTGCCCGAATCCGCGCTTTCTCGGCGTGTTCCGCAGCGGCGGGTTCGGGACCCATCTGCACGTGCCTGAAGCGCGCTTTCTTTTCCCATTGACTCCGGATACCGATCCCGCCCGCGCCGCGCCGCTTGCCTGCGCGGGTATTACCGCTTACAGCGCGCTCACCAGGGCGCGCGCCCACGCGAACGGCGGACCGGTTGTGATCATCGGCGCGGGCGGACTCGGGCTGATGTGCCTTGCGTTGATCAAGCTGATGGGGTTGCCGCCTGCGATCGTGATCGAGCCGAACGAAGAGAAACGCAATGCAGCGCTCGAACTCGGCGCAAGCGCGGCGTTTGGAACATCGGCGGAAGATGCGCTCGGCATTATCGAAACAACCCATGGCGGCGCGGCGGCCGTGATCGACTTTGTCGGTTCGCCGGCATCGGTGGAACGAGGCGCAAGCGTGCTGCGAAAAGGCGCAAAGCTCGTGATCGTCGGCATGTTCGGCGGCGAGCTTTCCATTCCCATTCCCACACTCGTATTGCGCGCGTTGTCGGTTGAAGGATCGTATGTCGGCTCGCCTGCCGAGATGCGCGAACTGATGACGCTGGTCGCCGCAAAAGGCCTGCCCGCGTTGCCCGTCACGCGCCGCCCGTTGTCAGAAGTCAACGCGGTCCTCGACGCAATGCGCGCGGGCGAAGTCATTGGACGCACCGTGCTCACGCCGGACTTTACCTCGAAGGAGCCGCAGTGAAACCCAAGGTGCTGGTCGCGCGCGCGACTTTTCCGGACATACTCGAACGCCTCGAAGCGCACTTCGAACTCGATCGCAATATGGACGATGTGCCGCTCACGCCTGAGCAACTGCGGCTATGTATCGCCGATAAAACCGGCGCCATGCTCATGGGCGGAGAGCGTATAGACGGCGCGCTGATCGAGCACGCGCCGCATTTGCGCGCGGTTTCCAACTGCGCGGCGGGTTACAACAACTTTGATCTGGCCGCTATTACGCGGGCCGGGATTATCGCGACGAACACGCCGGATATATCGAACGAAAGCGTCGCGGATCTTGCCTGGGGCTTGCTGATCAGCGCGGCGCGGCGCATTCCCGAAAGCGATGTCCACGTGCGCTCCGGCACGTGGAAGGGTTTTGCGTACAACCTGTTCCTTGGTGTGGACCTGCATCATTCAACGCTCGGCATCATGGGAATGGGGCGCATAGGGCAGGCCATCGCGCGGCGCGCAGCCGGGTTCCGGATGAAGGTTATCTATCACAACCGGACGCGGCTCGATGCGGATATCGAAGAGGCGTGCAACGCGTCCTACGTTCCCCGCGATGAACTCCTGCACGAGGCTGACCATGTCGTGCTGACCTTGCCCTACAGCGTGGAGGCGCATCACACGATCGGCGCAGCCGAACTCGCGGCAATGAAACCAACCGCCACGCTCGTGAACGTGGCGCGCGGTGGAATCGTGGATGACGCCGCGCTCGCAAATGCGCTCAGACAAGGAAAGCTGGCGGGTGCCGGACTGGATGTCTTCGAGAACGAACCGGCGTTGCATCCGTCTTTATTCGATGCACCGAACCTCGTGATGAGTCCGCATATAGGCAGCGCGACAACCGCCGCGCGCCGTGCACTGGCGAATCTCGCCGTGGACAATCTGCTGGCTGCGCTCGACGTTGGTCACGACGCCGGACGTCCGCCAAACATCCTGAATCCGGAGGTGCTGCAAAAATCACGCCGGGCATAAAAAACACATTCAGGAGACAAGTTACATGAGCCCCAACCCTATCAACGCCAGGCGCATGTTGCTGGCGTCGCTTTCCCTTTCATGCACGGCGGCATTTGCCCAGAACCCGCGCATCTCCGACGACGTCGTCCGTATCGGCGTGCTGACCGATCTCACCGGCCTGTACTCGGACTTCTCCGGCAAAGGATCGGTCGAGGCGGTGCGCATGGCAGTCGAGGACTTCGGCGGCACGGTTGCCGGCAAGAAGATCGATGTGGTCTACGCCGATCATCAGAACAAGGCGGACGTGGCGTCGTCGAAGGCGCGCGAATGGTTCGACCAGGGTCACGTGGACATGATCACGGATCTGGTGGGCTCATCGCCCTCGCTGGCGGTGGTCGAGATCGGCCGGCAAAAGCAGCGTGTGGTGATGGTGACGGGCGCGTATTCGTCGCGCCTGACGAACGACGCGTGTTCGCCCTATACCGTTCATTATCAGATCGATACGGTCGCACTTGCCAGCACGCCCAAGCTCCTCGTGAAACGCGGCGGCGACTCGTGGTTTTTCATCACCGCCGATTCCGCATTCGGCAAGGCGATGGAAAAGGACGCAACGGCGGTCATTGTCGGCAACAAGGGCAAGGTTCTCGGGAGCGCCAAGCATCCGTTCAATGCATCCGATTTCTCGTCGTTCATGCTTCAGGCGCAGGCATCGGGCGCGAAGATGATTGCGCTTGCCGACGCTGGCGGCGACATGATCAACGCGGTAAAGGCAGCCAATGAATTCGGCGTGACGCGTTCAGGCAAGCAAAGCGTGGTCGCCATGGCGTTTCTCCTGACTGACGTCCATTCGCTCGGCTTGCCGCTCGCGCAGAACCTTTACACGATTGAGGGCTTCTATTGGGACGCAAATGCCGAGACCCGCAAGTTTTCCGAGCGGTTCTTCAAACGCATGAACAAGATGCCAACCGCAATTCAAGCGGCCGGTTATTCCGCCACGCTGACCTACCTGAAGGCCGTCAAGGCGACAGGAACCGACGACAGCGCCATTGTCATGAAGCAGATGAAGAGCGCGCCGGTCAACGATATCTATGCGCACAACGGCACGATCCGCGAGGACGGACGGCTGCTGAAGGATCTTTATCTGGTGCAGGTGAAGACGCCCGCTGAATCAAAGAAACCGTGGGACTACTACAACATCCGGGCAACCGTACCGGCTGCGGATGCGTTCCAGCCGCTATCCAGTTCCACATGTCCCATGATCACGAAGACATCGGCGAGCCGTTGAATTCGCCGTGCCCAAAATCAGGAGGGAGCCGTCATGCATCCTGTCACCGAAATCCTGCACGGAAACTTCGCGGCGCAGGTGAGCGGCGTCGATCTCGCGCAGCCGGATCACGAGGCGCTCGAAGCAATCGCTGTCGCCATCGATACATACGGCGTCGTGGTGATCCGCGACCAGACGCTGACCAACGAGCAGCAAGTGGCATTCGCCGAGCGATTCGGACCGCTCGAACCTTCGGTCACGCGCTACAACGCGCAGACGAAGCAGCGGATCGAGCGGCGCGAGATTGTGGATGTATCGAATCTCGATGAAAGCGGCGCGCCGCGCGCAGTCGATGACCGCTTGCGCATGCTGTTGCTCGGGAACCGGCTGTGGCACACAGACAGCTCGTTTCGCGCGATGCCCGGCGCGCTTTCAATGTTGTACGCGCGCACCGTGCCGCCCGCAGGCGGTGAAACCGAATTCGCCGATACCCGCAGCGCCTACGATCACCTGCCCGAACCGATGAAATCGCGCATTGGCGAGATGGTCGCCGAACACGCGTTGATGTATTCGCGCGAGCAACTGGGCTTTACCGATTTCTCGCAGGAAGAACGCGATGCGTTGCCGCCCGTGCGCCATCCGCTGGTGCGTACATCGCCTGCGCATGGCCGGCGGGCGTTGTATATCGGTTCGCATGCGTCGCATATTGTCGGCTTGCCCGTGCCGGAAGGGCGCATGGTTTTGCGCGACCTTCTCGATCACGCCACGCAGCGCGAGTTCGTCCATGTTCATGAATGGCGCGTGGGCGATCTCGTGATCTGGGACAACCGCTGCACGATGCATCGCGGCCGCGCTTACGACGAAACGTTCCCGCGCGACCTGCGCCGCGTGACCACAAGCGATACCAGCGCGCTGTCAGTCGCCGACACCCTGAAGCAACGGCAAACGCTCAACGCATAGGCGCGACGTAACCCATCGCGCGGGAAAGTGTTGCCGCGTATTCGCGCAATAACGCAATCAAGCGCTCGCTTTGCGGCAACGCACGCTCGGTCGGCGCGGCGAGGACCAGCGCCGCGATCACCGCGCCGTTGGCGGAATAAACGGGCGTGCCGTAGGCGGAGACGCCGATATGCGTGTCGTCGGTCGTGGTTGCAATGCCCGTGCGGCGAATCTCCTTGAGCATCGCGCGCAGACGGGTTTTATCGGTGACGGTCTTGCTTGTGAATGCAATGGTTTTCAGCGGCTTCAGGTAGCGCTCCTGTTCGTCGTCGGGCATGAACGCAAGCACCGTGCGTCCTCCCGCCGACGAATAAAGCGGCCGCTTTTCGCCAATCGACGCCATGAACCGGATTGGATGCGCGCTTTCGGCGCGAGCGACATAAACCACCGACTGGGCGTCTTCCGTACGCGTCAGGACGAAGACGGTTTCGCCTGAGCGCTCGGCGAGCGATTCGAGGAATGGTTGCGCGATGCTCGGCAATTGGCTTGCGTCCGGTGCGCTGCCGCGCGCCGCGATCAGCGTGCCGAGTTGCAGCGCCTCGGGGCCGAGCTCGTAGCGCGTGCCGTCGGTTTGTACGTAGCCGGCTTGCGTGAGCGCCTTCAATAACGAGAACACCGAGGTTTTCGGCACGTCGAGCGCCGAGCTCAATTGCGACAGCGTGAGTCCGCCCGATGACCGCACGAGGCGCTGAAGAATATTGAGGCTGCGCACCGGTGAGCGCGGCGGCCCGGAGGCGTCGAGCGTGTCTTCGTCGGGCGAAGTGTCGGGAGATGTCGTCATTTTCATGCGTGTCCAGGTCAGGAAAAGAAGATTGGCGGCTTTTTGTTCCGATATCGGTCGCAAATATAACACCATTTACATATCAGAATTTATTCGATAAATTCGATTCCATGCTCCGACACGCGACTCAAGGACGATCTGATGCCCATCATTGAAGTGAACCTGATTGAAGGACGCAGCGTGGAAATCAAGCGCAGGCTGATTGCCGCGCTGACCGATGCAACCATTGAAGCGGCAGGCGTAAAACGCGAAGACGTGCGGATCATCATCCGCGAAATCAAGCCGGAAAATTTCGCTGTCGGCGGCGCGCAAAAATATTCGGGCACGCCCGAGGCCAAACCATGAACGCCGTCGAGCCAGCGTTGCGTTCGCTCGCGCTCAACGCGGTTGTCGAACGGATCAAGGCGATCGTTGGCGACGCTGGCTGGCTGCAGCAAGCGGACGATATCGAGCCGCACCTGATCGAGCATCGCGGGTTGTATCGCGGTAACACGGCGCTGGTGGTGCGGCCGTCAAGCACCGCGCAAGTGTCCGAAGTGGTTGCGCTGTGCGCTTCGGCGGGTGTGACGATCATCCCGCAAGGCGGCAACACGGGGCTTTGCGGCGCGGGCGTTCCTCCGGAAGATGGCGACAACATCGTTTTGTCGATGGGACGCATGCGCCAGATTCGCAGCATCGATCCGGGCAACTTTGCGATCACCGTTGAAGCGGGCTGCATTCTGGCCGATATCCAGCAAGAAGCCGATAAATACGACCGCCTGTTTCCGCTGAGTCTCGGCGCGCAGGGCAGTTGCCAGATTGGCGGCAATCTTTCTACGAACGCCGGCGGTCTGCAAGTGCTGCGCTACGGCAACGCGCGCGAACTGACGCTCGGCGTGGAAGTGGTGTTGCCCGATGGCCGCGTGCTGAACGGCCTGCGCGCGCTGCGCAAGGACAATACGGGCTACGACCTGAAGCATTTGTTTATCGGCGCGGAAGGAACGCTCGGGATCATCACCGCGGCCACGTTGCGGCTTTTTCCGAAGCCAGTGTGCACAGGAACGGCGTTGTTCGCGCTGACCTCGCTCGATGCCGTTATCGACCTGCTGGCGCTCGCGCGCGCGCAGACCGCCGACTTGCTGACCGCGTTCGAATTCATTCCGCGCTTTGGCATCGAGATTGCGTCGCAGCACGTGGCGGGAGTCCGCGATCCATTGCCCGCTGCCTATCCGTGGTACGTGCTGCTGGAAATGTCGACGTCGTCGCCGCACGCGGAACTCAACAGCGTAATGGAGACGCTCTTCGAGTCAGCGATGGAAGCGGGCGGCGTGGTCGATGGCGTGGTTGCAGTCAGCGAGCAGCAACGCCTTGCGCTCTGGAAAATCCGCGAGGCCGTGGTCGAGGCGCAGAAGGCCGAAGGTGCATCGATCAAATACGATGTGTCGGTGCCGGTCACGTCGATCCCGCGTTTTGTCGATGAAGCCATTGCCGCGTGCCGTGCACTATTGCCGGGTGTGCGCCCGCTCGCCTTCGGCCATTTCGGCGATGGCAATGTCCACTTCAATCTCACCGCGCCCGCGGGTGGCGACGAACGGTTCGTGCCGATGACCGAGCACTTCGATCGCGCGGTCTTCGACCTCGTGACGCAATACGAAGGGTCGATCAGCGCGGAACATGGAATTGGCCGGACGAAGCGGGGCGCGCTGGCGCATTACAAATCGGCGGTGGAACTGGATCTGATGCGCCAGATCAAGGCGGTCCTGGATCCGGGCATGCTGTTCAATCCGGACAAGCTGTTGCTTCCTGCCGCAGCGCCGCCGCGGCGCGCGAACGAGACTTGAACCTGAAAGCATGCACGGCACCAAGATACAAGTAAGCTAAGGAGACGACAATGAACCCCACCATCAAGCCCGCTCGACCTTCGGCACGCCAGGCTGCGTTTCAATCGGACTACCGATCAAAGATAGCGGCTGATTACAGCGGCGTCCGTCACGGCAGCATCATTCTTGCGATCGGCGCAATCGTGGTGGCTGTCTGCATATGGCGCATCCACGGACCGGTGCGTCCGCTCGAATGGCTGATCGTGCCGATCGTCATAATCGCGTGGAACCTGATGGAGTGGTACGTGCATGTGAACTTCCTGCACAAGCCTGGCAACAACGCGGTGACGCGCGCGCTGTATCAGCGTCATACGTTGACGCATCATCAGTTTTTCACCCACGACGACGCACGTCTTGCCAATTCACGCGATCTCAACATTGTGTTTTTTCCCACTTTTGCGTTGCCCGGCATTGTCGTGCTGACCGCCATTCCGGCGGTGATCGCGGGCTTCGTCGTATCGGCGAATGCCGGCTGGCTGGTGATGACCACGGTGGTCGGCATGTATCTGCTGTTTGAAGCCATGCACCTGTGTGCGCATCTTCCGGACAACGCCACCGTCCGGCGCATTCCCCTCGTCAACACCATGCGGCGTCATCACATTGCCCACCACAATCCGCAATGGATGATGACACACAACATGAACTTCACATTGCCTCTCGCCGACTGGATGTTCGGCACGTCGGACTTGAAGCGCGGTCTGATTGGCACGGTCTTCAACGGCATGTCGGAAAAGCACGTAAAGCCGACACCGCGACGTCTACGCGAAGACGCCACGCCCGAACATTCGCGCTAGATCCGTAAAAAAACCAGTCATATCAATCGTCGGGGAGACACTCGTCATGGAACGGAAGACGTCCAGGCTTCGTCGCGTCCAATGGATCGCGATGACCTTTCTCACGGTCGCCGGAATCGTGAACTACATGGACCGCAGCACGCTGTCGATCGCCAATCATTCGGTCGCGGGCGAGCTTGGACTCAGCGCGTCGCAGATGGGCTTGCTGCTCTCTGCGTTCGCGTTGCCTTATGCGATATCGCAACTGCCTATCGGCGTAATGGTCGACCGGTTCGGCGCGCGGCTGATGCTCGGGCTCGGCATGTTCGTCTGGTCCGTGGCGCAACTCGCGGGGGGGCTCGTGCAGTCACTCCATCAATTTCTCGTCGCGCGGGTGTTCCTCGGGATTGGTGAGGCGCCACAATTTCCTGCATCGGCGAAAGTGGTGAGCGAATGGTTTGCACTGCGTGACCGCGGTGCGCCGACCGGCTTGTTCGCAGCAGCAACGACGCTCGGGCCAGGACTTGCACCGCCCGTTCTCACCATCGCGATGCTCACGCTCGGATGGCGCGGTATGTTTATCGCAATGGGCGTGGTAGGCATTGCAATATCGATTGGCTGGTATGCGATCTATCGCAATCGAAACGGTCTTTTGTTGGATGCTGCCGACGTTGCTTACCTGACCGAAGGACAGGCTGCCGAAGGCGCGTCCCGACGTTTGACCTGGCCGGAATGGCGGCGGCTTTTTACCATGCGTACGACCTGGGGCATGGTGCTCGGCAACATTGGCATCATCTATATGGTGTGGCTGTACCTCGCTTGGCTGCCAGCATACTTCGAACATGAGCGCCATTTGTCGATTGCAAGGACCGGATGGCTTGTCTCAGTGCCATACGTGTTTGGCACCATTGGCGTTTTGCTAAGCGGGCATATTGCAGATAGATTGTTGCGCCGCGGCTTGGCTCCTTTGGCGAGCCGCAAGTGGCCTCTGTGTATTGGCCTCCTTGGAGGCGCTGCGTTCACCATTCCGGCTGCATATACGCCAAGCACGACCCTAGCCGTTGTGTACATCTGTGCCGCGATGTTTTTCGTGCAAATGGCGAGCGGCTCAGCGTGGGCGCTCGTGACAGTTGTGGCGCCGAGACACCAGGTTGCTTCGCTGAGCAGCATTCAGAATTTTGGGGGGTATTTCGGCGGCTCCCTTGCACCGCTTGTAACGGGTATCGTGGTCGACCGGACCCACTCTTTTGTACAAGCGTTGCTTATTAGTGCAGGAGTTGCCGCAGCGGCTGCGGTGATCTATCTCGTGATGGTGAGAAAGCCGATCGAAGCGGCTGATGAGTTGAGTATGCTCGACGTACCGGCGCCATCCCTAGTGCCTAAATAATCGGTTATGGGCTAAGGAGCACAAAGCGCTCAATGACGGGTGCTCGGCAGGCGTCGTTCGACAGAATTCTGTCAATCCGGAAACCATGTACAGCAATGAAGCGCTGATTCGAGTTGACATTGTTAAGCACACTCCAAACGACTTAAAATCGTCAACTCGCGTTAGTGCGACTTGATTTTGTCAATTCGCGTTTTAAAATTCAAAGCCCGTCCATGAGGTTTTTATCTTATGGAACATTCCCTTCATTCGAGAGCGCCAACCGCGATGATTCGCGCCCGAGGCGCGCACCGGTTTGAGGTTTTTAGCCCCCAAGCTTAGCCGCAGGCTCACGATCTATCGCCGCGTCGTACTGGATGCGTGGATGCTCATTGAATCGGATCCATCAGTTGTTACGTTTAGCGAACGTCCGGGGACGATTTTGATCGGCGAGCGTTACCATCAAGTCGACTTCTCTGTGCGGTATGCCGACAAATCCGAGTTGTTGATCGCGGCAGATTCGCCCGGAGAGGAGGATGCCGATGTTCGTGACACGCTTGATACGTCGGCATTACCGGTGCGTTTCATTCCGCACGTAGAATTGGTCGCTGCCCGTATGTGGATCGATAATTGGCATCGCATGCTTCCCAGCATCGTAGCGACACGAGGTTTAATCTCGAGGTCTCTTCTCACGGGTATCGAACGGTTCGCGAACAAGCCACAGCAGCTGGTGACGATTGAGCGTGAGTTCTCAACGGGTGACCCAACCGTTGTGCGCGCAGCAACTTTCCAGCTGCTGCACGAGGGTCGGCTAACTGCGCCAGATATGCATGTGAATCACTGTCATTGCTAACGCCGTTCGTCGTGGCCGGAGCGCCATCGTGAATCGGCGTAAAGCCGAGCTGCAAGCGATTGACCTCGGTCAATGGCCAACCGTGGCCTACACGGATTTTGAACCCAGGGCGAAGGCGGCGTTTCAGACAAGAATGCTTGCGGTCCAGCAGTATGCAAACGGGCGAGCCATCAAAGGCATCGAGCTCGAGCATGGGATTAACCGCCGCCAGCTCTATCGATGGCTTGACCGAGCGCTTGCTCAACATGACGATGGGCGAATCAATGGTTATCGCGGGTTGATGTCTGGCGTCCATTGCAATCGATATGAGCGTATAAATCCGGTCGTTGTGCGTGGTGAGCAAGGATCTCGCGGAACAGCCGGCGCATTTTCATACCTTTTAGAGCGTTACCCGGCGCTCTCAGCGTGGCTTGCGCTTCAGGTGAAGCGACGCAAAGTTTTGCTTGAACAGATTCACACCGACGGGGCGTTGCGTACGCGGCTAAGCGGGCTGGCCGCTGTTCACGACGAATTCCTGCGGCAATGCAGGTCCGCCGGATTGACCGCAGCCGATTATCCCTTCAACACCGCAGACAAGGCGCTCCGAGTGTTGTCGAGACGTCTCAAGGCAGAGATGTTGCGCAACTTCGGCGTGGCCGCGCATGCGGCTGGCGCCACTCATCTCAAGGGGCTCCCGCGCATCGACGACCTAATCTCTTCGCCGACGGCGACGCGTCCCTATCAGGTCGTTGAGTTCGACGGTCACCGCCTCGATATTCGTCTTAAAGTAGTCATCGCGGACCCTCTTGGCTTAGAGCACGAGTTTGAGATCGAAAGGGTCTGGCTGCTGGTTATCATCGATGTATGTACCCGAGCGGTGCTCGGATACAACCTAGTTCTTGGCAGGGAATACAGTCGATACGACGTGATCAAGACGATCGAGAAAGCATTGGAACCGCACAGATCCCGGATATTCACGATCCCGGGCCTCTCATACGGGCCGCAAGAAGGGTTCCCATCGGAACGCCTGCTCGAGTTGGGCTACGCGACCTGGGAATGGATCAAGCTGGATAACGCGAAAGCCAACCTTGCAAACGAGACGCTATCGGCGCTTTGCGAATTCGTCGGCTGTTGTGTCGATGCCGGTCCTCGGCATAGCCCGGATGAACGGCCCTACGTTGAACGTCTTTTCGGCACCGTGCACACGCGGTTTTCATCCCGCCTCCCGGGTTACACCGGGTCACACCCGAGGGATCTGCGGCGCGCCTTATCCGATCCAAAGGGCGGCCTTCGCTTGTATGTCTCGTTCGATGAATTGGAGGAGCTGATCGAATATGCCATGGCCAACTACAACGGCACGCCCCACGCTGGATTGAATAACGTGACGCCTCTCGAAGCCATGTGCCTGATGCAGAGCGCGCGACGCTCTCGGGTAAGAGCGTATTTGGAACTGGGGGTGCGGCCACATATCAACCTGTACGGTGCCCGCTACACCAATGCGATCCTGGCATCGAGCACGCATTTGATTGGCCGCCAGCTGTTGGTCTACATCAATTCGGATGATCTTCGTTCCGTCCGCGCGTTTCTGCCTGACGGTTCGGAACTCGGTGTCCTCGAAGCGCAGGGGATGTGGCGAGTTGTTCCCCACAATCTGAAGCTACGACGAGAGATCCGCAAGGCCTCCGACACCAGACGCTACAGCGGGACGTTCGATTCCAATCCAATCGAAGCGTACTTGAAGCAGAAGTTGGCGCAAGCAAAACATAAGCGAAAGGCGGCAACCGAATTAGTGCAGGCGATGCGCGCGATGACGCCAGCGCCGTTGATACGCACACCAGCCGGGCCGCCGCGGGTGAGAGGCACCGCAAGCGGTGCCAATGAGGCGTTATCGCCGATGGCTGCAGAAGTCGTGGACCGGGAAACGCTGCCGACGCCAATTGCTCACGCACGTAGGCTCAGCATCGGGACAGGGCAGGTCTTTTAGGACGAGATAGTGAAGGGGGTGTGCAATGTCTATCGAAATTCCACGGTCAATCGACCCCTCGATTCACCCACTGGCCACCGGTAACTATCGTATTGCAACGCCCGCCATCCAGGAACTCTACGACCTCGTCGCTCGTTGCCTTCGCTATCGAATCACGGGCGCTCTCATCTACGGCCCGTCTCGGATCGGCAAGACGCGAGCGATCGAGTATGTACGCCTGTTGTTCGCCCGAAACTATCCGAAGGTGACGACGTACCACGCGCAATGTGAACACAAGCCGCGCCACGCGGAAGGCCCCTTCTTTTCCAACCTCCTTTCGGCGGTGGGTTATCCACAGCCGGACACGGGCGGGAACCCGTCGAAACGCATGCGACTGACCGCCAAGATCCGCGAAGCCGCTGCACGAGCCGGTAGCGGCGTTGTAGTGCTCTTTTGCGACGAGGCGCAGCGCCTGAACGAGAATGAATATGAGTGGCTTCGCGACGTCCACGACGCACTTGACCGGCAACAAATCAAGCTCTTCACGTTCCTGGTGGGTCAGCAAGAGTTGCTCGCGCAGAAGACAGGGCTTCAAATCGCCAACAAGACGCAAATTGTCGCGCGCCTCATGGTCGAGGAAATGGCGTTTTACGGGGTCAGGAACGCCGACGACGTCGCAACGTGCCTGCTAGGTTATGACGAGACAACGTATCCTTAAGGCAACGATTGGACGTTCACGCGTTTCTACATTCCACAAGCGTTCGACGCTGGATATCGCCTGATGGACGACGCTCATGTTTTATGGAATGCCTTCGAGGAAGCGCATAACAAAGCGTGTCTTCCGGGTCGTTTAGAGATTCCGATGGAATCCTTCGTTCGAGCGGTAGAAATCGGTCTTAAAGAAAGCGAGCTTCGCGACGATCCTCACTACCGTCCGGGTTCGGCGATGTGGGCTCACGCCGTGCGCCACTGTGGTTACGTGCAGAGTCGCCATGCTACCGGCAACGTGCTCGCGACTGCCTGATGACCCGCCATGCCACCGGCAACATGCTCGCGACTGCCTGATGAGCGGGCATGGTCGCGGTTTCCAATACTGTCCCTAGACGAGGAACTGCTCGCTCCTGCTCTCGGCTACGTGTTTGATCCGAGGTGGATCTGGCCGCGCGAATCCATCGTGTCGATATTGTGGAAGTTCGTCCTCGCCAACCGATTGCCGGGCCATCTTGTGGCCAATTAGGTGAATGCGAAGCTTGATCCCTACGAGGGGGTGCCTCCAAATCTCGCATTCGTCGATATCCGGAAACTGTCGAGTACGTTGGGTGTTTCGGTGCGACTCTTGCGACGTTCGCTTCTGGCGGGCTCTGAGCATCGACAGTGCTGCGAGCATTTCAGGTACTGCCGTTCATGCTCAAGCCTTGGCTATCACAGCGTGCTGTTTCAGCGGCCGAGCGAGAGCATTTGTCCGGTCCATAAGCTTCCCTTGGAAACAGAGTGCCGCCGTTGTGGCCATGAAACGCCCTATGTAATCAATGCGTGCATTCTAGAAGCACCATTCCGTTGCGACTTTTGCAGAGCGCGCTACGGTGGTCCGTTCTCAATCTTGAATCCGAAGCCGTTGCGTAGGGAAGTGCGCATAGCGATCATCCGCCGGAGCATTGCTAGAGGCGTCGAATGACGGGGCCGTTCAAGCGTTTTCGTTCGTTCGCGCTTCAGTGTTAACCCGATGCGCAAAACCGGCGTTCAACCCAAAAACACGAGTTGACAGTTTTATACGCGCAACGGTGACAGAATTAAGTCGGTATTCGTCTTTGGTGGCCTCGTTCACCAACAGCGGAGCAGTCCTTTCGATTGCATGCGCGCAGGGCTGGGCACTTGCGGGGTTCCGGTTCAGTCGGGCTCGACTCGCACCTTAAACAACACCGGTCGTGTTCGATTGGGGTACCAACGCTGTTGGCGCGCCAAAGATTCTTGCCAAAATGTGGGCCACACGGTCATAGGGCGCCCCGCAGACGTGTCAGGGGGGCCGGCCGAATAAAATGCATGTAGCCGGACGCTGTACGCTTAAGTTCCGACGACTCGATCATCGGGTCTTAAAGTACCATGTGTTCGCCGGGCACGACAGCAAACCGGAACTGCGACACACTTTCGATAAGCCGTTTGCCCTGTGTTTCAAGAGATTGCGAAGCGGCCGCGGCTTCCTCCACGAGCGCAGCATTCTGTTGCGTTACCTGGTCCATTTGAGTGATTGCGAGGTTGACCTGCTCGATGCCACGGCTCTGGTCGCCCGAGGCAGATGAGATTTCGCCAAGGATGGTGGTTACGCGCGAGACGGCCGCCGTGACCTCTGAAATGGTGACGCCTGCTTCGTCTGCAAATTGCGAGCCTTGACGGACGGTGTCAACCGACGTTGAGATCAGCCCCTTGATTTCCTTGGCCGCATTAGATGAACGTTGGGCGAGACTACGCACTTCGGACGCAACGACCGCAAACCCCCGACCCTGTTCGCCCGCGCGTGCGGCTTCCACGGCAGCGTTGAGCGCCAGGATATTCGTCTGGAACGAGATGCCTTCGATAATGCCGGTAATCTCCGCAATCCGGCCTGAATTGTCGCTGATCGCCGACATGCTGTTCACGAGACGGCCGACAACCTCATTGCCCCGCGTCGCGACGTTCGATGCGTCCGACGCAAGCGTGCTGGCAAGCACGGCGTTCTCTGCATTGCTGCGCACGGTCGAGGTCAGTTCGTCCATGCTTGAGGCGGTTTGCTGCAAGGACGCGGCCTGTTGTTCTGTACGCGAGGACAAGTCGATGTTGCCCGCAGCAATTTCTGTCGAACCATTCGCGATATTCTGCGCCGCTCCGCGCACTTCGCCGATCAGCCGAATTAGGCTCGCGCGCATGTTCTCCATTGACGCCATCACGCTGCCCTGCGGCGCGTTGTGCGACGCGTGGGAGAGCGTAAGTTCGCCGCGGGCCACCCGTTCGGCCTCGGCGCGCAACATGTCCGGCTCGGCGCCGAGCGCGCGGGTGAGGCTGCGTGTGATGAGCACACCGGCTGCGAGCGCCAGCGCCAGAGCCAGGGCGCAAAGCCCAACAAGAATCGCGCGCTGCGTTGCATACGCGCCGTCGGACTGCATTTTTAGCTTGCCCGCTTGCTCTCGCGTGTAGAGCGCGAAATCATCGGTCGATTTCACAAGTGCAGCGAGAAGTGGGCGGCAATTTGACGTGATCTTTACGCGCGCCTGATTCTGGCGGCCTTCGAGCGCGTCTTTCACAATGTCCAGTGCAACCGGCCCGTACTCACGCTCGACCGATGCAATTGCGTCGATCAATGTTTTAGCGTCGGGGTCATCGGATCTGGCGACGGAGTTATTGAGTTTTGTCAGGTTCGACCAGACATCTTCATGGGCGGCGAGGACCGCTGCATTCTCGGCCGCCATGTCATCGGCTGAAACGACGATCACGAGATTGCGCGCCGCGATCGCGCGCCGGTCCACGGCGGTTCGCACTCGCATGGCGAGATCTGCGCGCTCGCTCACGCCGTCGATATATGTTTTCAGTCGGTGGTTTGCCTCGCTGAGCTCAATAAGCGCGAGTCCCGCGACTACGACGAGAAGGATCATCAGCATGCCATAAGAAGCTGCAAGCCGACCGCGAACTGTCCAGGATTTCCATCTCATCAAACACCTCTTTAGTTATTTTGGGGCCGCGGAGTCTCGCGTTTTCCGAGTGCGGAAGAGAGTCCGCGGAACCATTCATAGATGGTTAACGATGGATGGGCGGGATACTTTAACAATTTTTCCGAATTTGCCAGATTTCGCATTTTTACTGATTGAGCCTCCCGGAACAGGTAAAATGGAGAAACGACCGCGCAATCGTTTTCCCAGCGTGTGTCCATGCCCATTCCACTTTTTTCCCGCATCATGGACGATCCAATCATCACCCCCCGAGAAGCTGCAGCCTTGCTGGGAGTGTCGACGCGCACCGCGCAAACCTGGATCGAGCAATACGCATTGGAGTCTTGGAAGACGCCCGGCGGACACCGGCGCGTGCGTAGAAGCGAGGTGATCTCGCTGCGCGAACGGCTGGGGCCGTCGGAGCCAATGCGCAGACCGGTAGTTATGGTTCAGGTGGGCAAGGCCAACGGTGCGCGAATTTGCGAAGCACTATCGGGGCTCGGTGAAGTGATCGCGATTGATGAAGGCGATCCGCTTTCTTCTCTGACCATCATTGGCCGCACCATGCCGTCGGTCGTAGTGATTGAACTGGGAGGTACGAAACGCGAACAGCTCGCAATGCTCACGCATCTTTTTAGCGATCCGCTGCTCGGGCATATGCACGTGCTCCTACTCGGCGACATGACGGCGGAGCAGGCCGTGACGCAACTCGCTGCAGACAAGCAGGTAACTGTCGCGTCGCCGCAGTCGGGCAACGAAGAATTGCGCGCGATCGTCGAGGCAATCCTGGGGCAAAGCGAACCCGATCCATCGAAACAGATACCTGCGTTGTCGGAGAGCATCCGCGGATATCCGGTTCCTGCCGACGAAAACGAGCGGCTCAAGGCACTGAACCGGACGGGCCTAGTCGATACTCCTTCGGAGCATGCCTTCGACAAAATAGTCCAGGTAGCGGCAAACGTATTACAAACGCCGATCTGCCTGATGAGTCTGCTAACGTATGACCGGCAGTGGTTCAAAGCGCAGGTCGGCCTGACCGAACGCCAGACGCCGCGCCTCTGGGCATTTTGCAACTATACGATCGTGAAAAACGGCGTTTTCGTGGTCGAAGATGCGGCGGCTGACGATCTTTTTCGCGGCAATCCTCTGGTCACCGGAACGCCCCAAATTCGTTTTTATGCGGGCGCGCCGATCAGGGACTATGCAGGCTATGCGCTGGGATCGCTCTGCGTAATCGACAACAAGCCAAGACAGATCAGTAAGGAGCAGCGGGCAACGCTCAAAACACTGGCCGAACTCACATCCGATCGAATTAATTTAAGAATGCGGGAGCGCCAGCTCGCCGCTAAGGCAGTGAGCGACACGAAGTGAAATCATCAAATGCTGTAAAAGCCGTAAATGATCCGATCACGCATGCTGCATGGCGGGCCTAAATTGGCAAAAACTGCTTGAACCCCAAGTGATTGCGTTTAAACACGGGAGCGTAGGCGAAGGCAGTATGACACCGTCTTCAGAGTAAGGATTGCCGACCCAGTAATTTCCTAAAGCTTGGCGGGATTCTCGTCGTTAAGGGTGTGTTATCGCGGCTTGTCGGAGCGCGAGAGAATGAATAGATAAGGAGCATTGTGCTATGTCGGTGGTTACGAAAGGTTTCCAATCCATACAAAACTCGGGTTGTGTTGGCTGTCATTCGGACATCCCAAATCCTATCGAACTAGCTTTTGCGTTTCAACCGATCGTTGACTTGGCATCGAAGACAATATTTGCATGCGAGGCGCTTGTTCGCGGCCTTAACGGCGAATCCGCCGGATCGGTCTTGTCGCAGGTCAGTGAGACCAACCGGTATCAGTTCGACCAGCGATGTCGAACAACAGCGATCGGACAGGCCGCTAGCATTCAAATGGAGTCGCTGCTCTCAATTAATTTCATGCCGAACGCGGTCTACCGGCCAGAAGCGTGCATCCGAAGTACATTCGCCGCTGCAGAAAAGTATGGCTTTCCTATAGAGCGGATAATTTTCGAAACAGTCGAGGGCGAAAACATCGTTAGCCGACCTCATCTGGTAGATATATTCAAGGCATACAAAGAGTTCGGTTTCCAGACCGCCATTGATGACTTCGGAGCCGGCTATTCAGGCCTTACGTTGCTAGCGGACTTCCAACCGGACTTCATAAAGCTCGATATGGGATTGGTACGTAACATTGATACGGACGCGGCGAGGCAGATCATTGCCCGGGGCGTGCTCGCCATGTGCGAAGGTTTAGGCATCAAAGTTATTGCCGAAGGCATTGAGACACGCGGCGAGCGCGATTTCTTTGCCGCGTACGGTGTCACGCTCATGCAAGGGTTCTTTTTTGCTAAACCTGCATTTATGGCTATTCCAACGTTAAACGTAGGCTCACTTGATTTGTAGTCAGTTAATCAAGTTGCTGGTGTAGCGGTTTGCACGTGTTATAAGTTCAGCGGCATTTGCCTGAATGCTCGCCATGCCTTGAAGTTTCGCGTCTGAGCGTTTTCAGGCATCTAACCATGCACCAAGCTACCGGATTCCAGTTGAGTCTTCGACCCAGCTCGGTGAAGTTGAAGGTATGCAGATTTGACCAAACGTTGGCGTAATTATGCGAGTTTTATTTGTCGAGGATGACTCCGTCTGCTGAGGCTTTAGGAGCGCTTGTGGATAACCTTGGACATCACGCTGATGTTGCCTACGACGGTGGCCCGCGTTGGAGCTGACAGCTGCCCGATTTACGATGCGATCTTCTTCGACCTTGGCTTGCCTCATATAGATGATGGCATTTATGCCGACAGCTGCGCGACGCGAGTTGTAATTCTCACGCATGTGTTTTTGCTATAAGAAATGGTGGTCGCCTTTAGGCGGCATCGTGGGCGCGGTAGCTGTTTTTGCAGGCCTGACGCTGGTCCAGAAGGTCGGTGTTGGAGCGATCAACGGGCTGACCATCTGCGCGAACTTCCGTGCTTATGGTGAGCGGCGTGGCCCTTGTGATGAAGTTTGAAGGACATCTTATCGTTTCCCGCGCAGCGTGTCACCCGCAGTCCACGTTTCTCGAACACGCAAGACATCAATCGCCAACGCCATGTTTTCGACTAACCTCGTGCGTTTGCCTTGGAAATCCGCGGGTGAACGCCGCAGCGGACGCGCTTGCCGGCGTTTTTACCAAATGGCCCACGGCTTATCTGAACCTTACTAATCCAAGTGCGTGATGGTACGCAAACGCACTACTTTATATAGCGCGTTTGTATCTGGCGCCTCCTTGCTCCCTAACCCTAAACTTTTGTCTACACGGTGCCATGTCGCCCGTGTCGATACCTACCTCCTAAATATACCTACGGAGCAGTGAAATGAACAAGAATACGGTCGATGGAACGCTGAAGCAGGTCAAGGGCTCGGTGAAGGAAGCGCTGGGAAAGGTGACGGGCAACACGTCACTGGAAGTCGAAGGAGCCGCTGAAAAGACCGAGGGGAAAGTGCAGGAAGGCGTGGGCAAAGCACAGGAGAAGGCGAAGGACATCGGCGATAAATTTACCGGCAAAGACTAAACGCCGGCACATGACTATTGTTGAAAAGACAACCATCGAAAGCCATCGATGATTCGTCATCCGAATTAAATCATTAAAAAGGTATTGTATGTTTGAGAAAACACAAGGATCGGTCAAAGAAGCCGTTGGCAAGGCGCAGGCCACGCTCGGCAGCGCTACCGGCGATAACGGCACGCAGTTCGAAGGTCATGCTCGTCAAGCTGCCGGCATAGCCCAGCAGACCTACGGCGAAGCGCTCGACACCGTGCGTGGTGCGACCAAGAGCAATCCTGTTGCGTCGCTGGCGCTGGTCGCAGCCGTAAGTTTTATCGCAGGTGTCCTGTGGGCAGGGCGCTAGTCCGCCCGACAGAGACGTCGAAATGGGACCCCGACTTGGGTGCTCCCTGATCTGCTAAAAGAAGGTGATCCATGAATCTAATCAATGCTTCTCTCGACACATCGCCAATGAACGCATTGCGCGTATCGTGGGGTGCTGTGTTCGTCGGCTTGTTGCTGGCCATGATGACTTATCTGTTCCTTGGCGTATTGGGCACAGCGATCGGTGCAAGCGCGCTAGACCCGATGGGCGAGCGCAATCCGTTTGCCGGATTCGGCACTGGCGCGGGGATCTGGGTCGGCGTATCCACCCTCGTGTCGCTTGCGATCGGCGGTTTTTTCGCGGGACGGTCTGCGCCACGGCGCGGCGCGCTTCACGGCGTCCTGTGCTGGTCGATGACCACGCTGGTCACGCTCTACATGCTTTCAAGCCTGGCGGGGGGCGCGCTCGGGACCGCATCCGGGATGGCTCGAGCGGGACTATCGGTGGCAGGTCAGGGCGTAGCAGCAGCTGCTCCGGGCATTGCATCCGGCGTGAAAACGGCGCTTAAGGATAATGGCATCGACATAGACATGACCGACGTCCAGGGGCAACTCGAGTCGCTGCTGCGCCAGACCGGCAAGCCGGCGCTCGACCCGTCAAATCTCAAGGCGTCTGCTCAGGGCGCAGCGAGCGAAGGGACTGCTGCGGCTGCAAACGCTGCCGCGGCGCCGCAGGACTCCGCCAATGATCTCAGCAGCTTTTTCGATAGGTTGAAACAGAAGGCGTACCCCGCGCTCAACGCGGCGGACAAGGAAGCGCTTGTGAACGTCATCATGGCACGCACCGGGAAAAGTCGGCCTGAGGCGCAGACCATCGCGGATAACTACGAGCAGACGTATAACCAGGCGCTCGAGAAATATCGAAGCCTGAAGATCCAGGCCGAGCAGAAGGCGCGTCAAGCCGGTGAGGCGGCCGCAAGCGGCGTGAGTCATGCCGCGTGGGCCGGCGTCGTGATATTGCTTCTGGGTGCGCTTGTGTCCGGATTCGCCGGGTTTCTGGGACGTCGCAGCAATCCGTTGCGTGAGGAAGTCGTGGTGTAATGGCAAGTGATTGAGTGTCCCCGCGCCGTCGATGCCACGATCTTTTTTGCGTGTGGCGCCGAGGGCGCGATTTGCCCATGCAGTTCTTAACAATGCCGGCGGTAAAGCTGCATCGCTATCCAGGAAGAAATCAACCATGAACGACCGCGTGCTGCGTACCGAGACGGACAGGCGTCAACTTCAGCAGATTATCACCGGACTGACCGAGGGCGTCATCCTGATCGAGCCGGATCAACGCATCCTGTGGGCGAATGAAGCGGCCCTCGGCATGCATGGCGTAGAAAATGTCAGCGACCTCGGTCGAGACGTGGCGGAATATCGCGAGAGGTTCCGTCTTCGCTATCGCAACAACCATACCCTTTCAAACGGGCAATATCCAATCGAACGCGTGATCGCGGGAGAATGTTTCAGCGACGTCGTGGTCGAGGTATTTCCCGCACATGACGACTCGGTCAACTGGGTGCATCGGGTGCGCAGTCTTGTGCTGACGAACAGCCAGAGCGAACCGGACTGTCTTGCTTTGATCGTTCACGATGCAACTGAATGGGCGAGCGCCGAGCAGCGCTTCGAGAAGACCTTCAATGCAAATCCCGCACCTGCCGTGATCTGCCGGTTGAGCGATCAGCGCTACATGAAGGTCAATCAGGGGTTCCTGGAGATGACGGGGTATGTTCGTGAAGATGTCATCGGACGATCAGTGTATGAACTGGATGTGTTCGAGAACGCTGAAAAGCGGGGCATCGCGATCGAACGCCTGAGTCAAGGCGCGACAATACCGCAGATGGAAGCTGAGCTTCGCCTTCCGGACGGCGGTTTGAAGCCGGTCGTGGTGGCGGGGCAACCTATCGATATAGGTGATGAGGATTGCATGCTCTTCACCTTCATGGATCTCGAGCCACGCAAAAAGGCGGAGAGTACGCTTCGTCAAAGCGAGGAACGTTTCCAGAAAGCTTTTCGCATGCTACCGGTCCCGAGCGCGGTGGTGACGGCGGACGGGTTTGTGATTCTCGATCTCAACGAGGCCTTCACTGCAACAACGGGTTACGCGGCGGAAGATATTATTGGCCGTGCGGGTGCAGATGCCAACGTCTGGATCGGCGATGTGCGCAGCCGACTTGCAGATTTGCTCGAAACGGGCACCGGGGTTCGCAACGTGGAGTTCGACGTACGCAAAAAGAACGGGGAGACGATCCGCTGCCTGGTATCGGCCGAATCGGTCAGCATCAATCGGCAGGATTGCGTGTTGATGGCGTGGCTCGATATCAGTGAGCGAAAGCGTTCGGAAATGGAACTGGTCGATGCCATCGAAGCAGTCATGCAGGACGCATCCTGGTTCAGTAAAACGCTTATCGAAAAACTGGCAAATGTCCGGCGTTCGAATGCGTCGGAAACGTCTAAGGGTCGGCTCGACGATCTGACTGCACGGGAGCGAGACGTATTCGACGCTCTATGTGAAGGACTCGCCGACAAGGAAATCGCGAAGCACCTGGATCTCGCTTTGAATACCGTTCGCAACCACGTGGCGACCATTTACGCGAAACTCGATCTTCACAGTCGTAGCGAGGTAGTGATCTGGGCGCGCGAAAATGCGTATTTGGCTTCGCGGCCCAAAAAAAGGACAGAGACAGAAGTAACCAAGCCTAAAAGTTAGGTTAGCGTCAGACCGGATTTCGGCATAAACGGCATGGGTGCTTTGCGGGTCTGACACACCGGACGCTCAGTCGCCAAAAAGCGCTTCGTTTTCCTTGAAGGAATCGATCAAGTGTTGCATTACCACGCGTAGCGTCGGGACGTTCCGATCCTGCCTGCGTATGAGCAGCCACATATCTCGCGAAGGAGGCACTGGCCCGAGCGCGCATAAGCTTAGTCCAGATAGAGCTCGGCCCAGATAATGAGGAAGCAAAGCCAGTCCTGCACCGTCCCGCGCTGCAATGGCTTGCAGGATGTGGTTCTCTGCACGAAGTGAAATGCGAGCGCGGGGAAAATGCTGCGTCAGCCAGCTTGTGCCCGGCATGTCAGCGCTTTCCTCGTTGAAATTCACAAATACGGGAGGCTCTCCGCGTTCAATTCGTTCACACTGCGCTTGTGCGCCATAGAAGCCAAACGCCATCCCGCCGAGTGATTTCGCGATCAGGTCCGCATCGACAAGACGGCCCACGCGCACCGCGATATCTGCTTTGTGCCGATCGAGACTAACCGAACGAAGGTTCGTCGCAAGGTCTATGTCGATGCCAGGATAGGACTCGGCCAGCTGGGTGAGCCGGGAAAGTATGAAACCCTGCGCCAGCGCAGGCGGCGCATTTATGCGCACCAGGCCTCGAAGGCTGCCGTCGCCATCGCTCGTACCGGCATGCTTCATTGTCTGCGCCGCAACTTCCATTTCTGCTGCAACCTTCAACGCATCGTGTCCGGCAGGTGTCAGTACGTATCCCTCCGGCCTGCGTTCGACCAGTTTCTTGCCCACGCTCTCCTCGAGAGACTGAACACGGCGGGCGACCGTCGCGTGATTTACGCGCAGTGCGCGTGCCGTAGCAGACAGGCTCCCGTAGCGTCCCAGCGCCAAGAAAATCCGCATGTCCTGCCAATCGATTTCTGTGCGTTTTTTATCAGTCATTGCGCAAGGATAACGACTCCCAATTCCCAAAGTCCAGCGATAACCTTCTCTCCATGCCACGAGATGCCTAGGGCATCCGGGTCAAGTCAACTGCTAGGAGCAATATCATGAGTCAAAAAAAGGTAGTCATTGTCACTGGCGCTTCACAGGGAATGGGCGAAGGCATAGTCAATGGTTTTCGTGCGCGTGGCTACGGTGTTGTCGCGACGTCGCGCTCGATCCAGCCATCGGCCGATCCGGACATAGTGACCGTCGCGGGCGATATCGGCGATCCGCAGACGGGCAAGCGGGTGGTCGCGGCAGCCATGGACAGGTTTGGCCGCATTGACACGCTGGTGAATAATGCCGGCATCTTTATCGGTAAGCCATTTACTGAATATACAGAAGAAGATTATCGGCTCAAGGTAAGGACCAATCTCGACGGGTTTTTCTTCACCACCCAGCAGGTTATTCCGGTGATGTTGAAGCAAGGCAGCGGACATGTCGTCCAGATCACGGCCTCAACGGCGGAATTTGCCAGCTCGCTCTCTCCTGCGTTTATCGCGATGCTGACGAAAGGCGGGATGAATTCCGCCACCAAAAGCATGGCGATCGAGTACGCCACGCGCGGCATCCGCGTGAACGCAGTGGCGCCGGGCGTCATCCGCACGCCCATGCACGATCCGAGCATGCTGGAGAAGCTGGCCGCCTTCCATCCGATGAACAAGCTAGGCGAGGTGGAAGATATCGTTCGAGCGGTGCTCTACCTCGAGGACGCAGCCTTCTCGACCGGGGAAATCCTTCACGTCGATGGCGGACTGATCGCCGGGCGATAAATGCATAGGAGGCGCGCAACGCGGCGCCACCGTTTTTTTCCCGGAGAACCGTATGCCAATCGTGAATATCCTGGTGACCCGTGAGGGCACCAGTCCTGGCGCAGAGCGCACGACGCGCGAGCAGAAAGCCGCAGTGTACAAAGGCATTGCCGATCTTCTCTTTACCGTAATGGGCAAGCCGCATGAAGATACAACCGTTATTTTCCACGAACATGGGATTGAGGACATCGGACAGGGCGGGCTGCCGCTTTCGGACTATCGCAATCAACGCGCTCAGAAGCGTAATGTTCATCCCTGACCGCGTTCAGGCGACTCGGCAAGCGCCTCCAGTTCGAGCTGGCGGGAAGGTTCATAGCCAGGCTCAAGGATCCCGATTAGCTTGCTTCGCCACTTACTATCAGAGATCCCACGTGCAAATGTCTTATCTCGTCGTGTATAGCGCGTAAGACGATCTTCGTCAGCTTCTTTACCGCGGCGTCAGGCTCTGATTCTGCTCGATGTAGCACAAGCGGTACGGAGGGCAGCGGCGGTAAGCCCGTCGCTACTGCATCGAGCGCTGACAGCGTACCGGGCATATTGATCGTCGTGCGCACTGTGATGCCGAGTCCCGCCCCAGCAGCGGCCCAGAGTCCGGAAAGACTTGGAGAAGTGACGACTAGCCGCCAGGGAATCCCGGCAGCGTCAAGCGCGGCAATGCCTGAGGCACGAAACGAACAGGGTGGGGCAAATGCAATCAATGGAACTGGCTCGAGTCCCAAACTCTGCCTTCCACCCCAATCAGGACGACCGATCCAGGATATCGAAAGCTCAGCTAACCGCTGGGCGTTCGGCGCATCTCCGCTATCTCCCCAAACCAGCGCGATGTCCAGGTCACCCTTGATTGTCTTTTCGATCAGAAGCGCGCTTCGGTCGACTTGAACTTCAACTCTGACTTTAGGATGCGCTTTGGAGAAGCGTCCCAAAACAGCGGGCAAAAACGTATCTGCGAAATCTTGGGGTATGCCAATTCGAACCCAACCTCCAAGATCCGAGCCGCGGATAGTGTCCACGGCTTCGTCATTGAGTTCGAGCAAACGCTTTGCATAGCTGAGCAGCGCTTCCCCGGCCGTGGTAAGCGCCAGTCCCCGGCCAGATTTCTGCACCAGCGGCACGCCAATCTGCTCTTCGAGCTTGCGCAACTGCGTACTGATGGCCGATTGCGAACGACCAAGCCTGTCTGCCGCCCTTGCAAAACTGCCGAGTTCGAAGCCGGTGACAAACGTGCGCAGAACATCCATGTCAAGATTCGTACGACCGGCCATGGTCTATTAACCCCGAAATAACTTTTTGAAAGATGCGGTTTTTAAGCGGACCATTATTCTGTTCGACCTTGCCTGGATCAAGGCGCTATTCGTATGATTCGTCCGGCGAAAAGTGCGGTTGGCCGTCGGGCCCTATCCGGATGGTACTTCGTAATTTGTGTACGGGGCGCAAAACGAGTCGCGCGTGCGAGTCGCGCGTGATCGCACATCGGGCAGGCAGGTGCGGCAAGATTGCCCTGCTGGTAATGTCAATCTCGCGCGGGCGCCATCAGGTCATCAAAGGCCGGAGCCGAAACGTGCAGGACTTCATAGCTAAGAAGTTCACTGGACAGATCAGCCTGCGGCTGTGTCCAATAGTCAAACCGAACGAGACGCCAGCCGCGTGGATCAAGGCCGACGGCACGAGCGAACAAGCCCTTCGTGGCATTGACACGCTCTGCTGCAATTGTGGCCTCTCTATGTCGGAGCTCCGTTAGATTCGTGTCCGGTAGCAAGCATTCCTCTTCGCGCGTAACGGATGCAATGGTCGTTGGATCGGTCGAGTTTTCGCTCTGAGCGAAGACCAGCCCGGGCCAAGCATTGACGAGTGGTACGCCAAATGATTCTTTGATTGCTTCGAAAGCAGGGCCAGCGAGAAAATCCCACATAGAACCGGTTTGCGGCCACAAATAAACGGGCGAGTACTCGTTGGCCATAGCGCCAAACTTTCCTTTCTCGCGAATAAGGAAGCACTTGAGGCCGAGCCCTGCGAAGGTGTCAAAGGACGCTCCCCTGCTTGCAACACGATCGCGAATGACCTGCATGCGATAGTCGGCAGGCAAGGAAATTTGATATTGCTTGATGATCATGGTATTGCTCCCTTTCGCGCAATTTATCAGCTTGCGAATTGATTGATCAGCAAATGCGACAGCTCATCCAGGTCATCGCCCATCAGGTCCGGTTGTTCACCGACCATAAACGATGCCTTGCCCGGCCGCTCGATAAACGCAGCATGCAAGCCTGCGGATTTTGCGCCCATTGCATCGAAGGCGTGACAGGTGATGAGCCACAAGTTAGCGGGACTCGCGTCAAGCGCTTTCGCCACGGCGAGATATGATTCCGGCGCAGGTTTGTAACGACGCACGACGTCGTCAATACTGAACACATGTTTGAAAAAGGGGCGGATACCAGCGTACGTCAGTTGCGTCTCGCAGGTTGCGCGCGGATTGTTACTCAGGGTCACCATGTCGAAGCCATTCAGTTGAAGGCGCGCAAGCCCCGACTTCACATCTGGATAGGGCTGCAACGAGCAGGCAGTTTGCTTGAACATGGCCAAATGCGCCGCGCTAACGGTGCGTCCGCGTGTTCTCGCCAACATCTCCAAAACCGCGACCCCCACGCGGCCTGCGTCTGCATAATTGCCGGTGATCGAAAGCGCTTGCGAGTAAAGGATCACTTCGTCGAACCAAGTACGCAGGATCGTGGTGTGGTCGAATATCCGTTCAAGCACTGGCGTCAGCCCTTGCAAATCCAGAATCGTCTCGGCGATGTCAAACACGAGCACCGGTTTATTCATGCTGGCTCCCACTGCTGTGAAACCTCTCTTCCTCGTTTCTGTTGGCGGCTGTCGCGGGGAAAGCGTATGAAAAGACAGCGGCAAACAAGCGTGTCGCGCTAGCGCGGCTGCTTGAATAAAGGCTTTTGCTCATACGGTCTCTTTGCTCAACTCGCCTTTGCTTTGCTGCAGAAAGTCCAGCAGCAAGCGCGTAAAGCGTTGAGGTTGCTCCTGTTGTACCCAGTGCCCCGCATCCTCGACCAGGTGTATCCCGTGCATGCGCGTACACGTATGGGTCTGCATTCGATCGAGAGCGCCCGCTTTGCGGTAGGTCCCCCAATCCGCCACCCCGGCGATGTAGCACGACGGCACATCGATGGTGCGTCCAGAAAATAACTCGATCTCCGACTTGCCAATCGCCCCGGTGTGGCAGCGAAACCAATTGAGTCCACCCTGAAAGCCCGTGCGTTGAAATGCATTTACATAGACGGCCAGCTCGCTGTCGGTCAGCCAATGGTTGTCCGCAATCTGAAGCGATGTAGGCATGTGGGGCGAGACGGTTTCCGCCATTCCAATACCACGGTCCATGATGTAGTACGTTGGTAACGTAGCAAGCTCTTGAGCCGAACCAGACACCAGTGCGTGAGGATGGTTTTCCGGCCAGTCAGCGCTCTTCACGTGGTAATACGCTCGCAGAAAGTTGTTCAGGCCTTGAGCGGAGAATTGCATGTTGTCGTTCGCTTCTCGCGTCCCGAAATAGGTCATGCTGTCCATACGGGGTCGGGGCAACGCGGCCAGTTGTTCGTCGAGTGATGGATGGGCCGGTGCTGCCGGTTTTTCAAGTGTATTGAAGGGAATGGAAGGTGGTCCGTCGAACGGAAAGCTCATGAGCACGAGCGAACGAAAGACGTCCGGACGCACAAGCGCGCAATACGCCGCAACCATCGCGCCAAAATCGTGCCCAACCACCGCCGATACTGTCCGGTAACCCATCGCCATGACAACACCCAGAGCGTCTCGTGCGTACGCATGAGTGCGAAAAGACGAGACATCCCCATCGTATCGATCGTCCCAACCGGTGGTTTGCCCATAGCCACGCTGATCCGGAGCGATGACGTGGTAGCCCGCAGCGGCAAGCGCGGGCATGACCTTGCGCCAGCTGTACGCCGTCTCGGGGAAACCATGCAGAAGCAACACGGCGGGGCGCCCGGGTGTCTCATAACCCGCCTCCAGAACACGGACTGAAAGCCCGTTGATGTCGTCAAATGTAAGTTGTCGAATCCCGTCCATATTCGGTACACCATTCATTTGATTGCCAGGCATTGTGTTGCTCCCTACATTTAACGGATTGGACTGGATTGTTTGATCGCGTGCCCATGCGTTCACCCATGGAACAAGCGTCAGGCTGGCGAAGCCTGCGAGTGTTTTGCGTCGCCGCGCATTAACAGCATTGAGTTGCTCTTTGCCCATCGTTATCGGATCGATGTGGATATCTATTAATCAGCTTCCACTTGCGCGATGCACCGGCAGCGTCCCGAATGACTGGCTCACCGGCATCAACTCGATAGCATTAATGTTCATGTGCGCAGGCAGTGTTGCGGCCCAAAAGACCGTCTCCGCGATGTCGTCAGGTGTGAGGGCGTTAGTCCCCTCATACACCTGGGACGCACGATCCTGGTCGCCCCGGAAACGCACCGTCGAGAATTCAGAGCCGCCGACGAGACCCGGTTCTACTACTGTTATGCGAACCGCAGTACCGGACAAGTCGGCACGCATATTCAGAGAAAATTGACGCACGAATGCCTTTGTGGCTCCGTACACGTTACCGCCAGGATAGGGATATGTTGCTGCGGTAGATCCCAGGTTAATCACGTGGCCACGGTTGCGTGCGACCATTCCGGGCAGTACAAAGCGGCTGAGATACATGACGCCTTTCACATTAGTGTTAATCATCGTGTCCCAGTCTTCAACGTCAGCTGCATAGGCCGGATCCAGGCCCGCGGCGAGACCGGCGTTGTTCACCAGCAGATCTACTTCGGCAAAATCCACGGGCAAACCGACAATCGCAGCTTCGACTGCATCTCGATCTCGAACATCCAGAACGAGGGGGTAGACGTGGTCTCGCCCTAGGTCGTCGGCAAGTGCTTCAAGCCGCGATTGACGACGTCCTGCCGCAATGACTCGATGACCTGCCGACACGAAACGTCGTGAAATAGCCGCACCAAAGCCCGAGCTAGCACCGGTTACGAGAACGATCATGTTATTTTCCAAGAGAGAGCTGTTTGAATGGTTCAGGATGATTGCGTGTCCGGGACATAAGACGCGATGCCATTCCCGAAAGACCAATCGTCTTTGTCATTGGATGAAATGATGACCTGTACGTCTTCGGGGCGCACGCCAGGGTCGGAAGACAACCGTTGAGCAATCGCCGAGTAAAGCGCCTTCTTGGCTGCAGTGTCGCGCCAACGGCCGGCAATGATATGTACGATGACCAAGTCGTCAGTTCGATCTATTCCTAGGTAGTCGCTGTCGTAAATAATCTCCCCAGGCTCTCGCTGTTCGATTACTTGGAAGCGGTCTTTTAGAGGGACGTTATAGGTTTCGACCAGTGCTTGATGAATACCGTCCGCCATTGCGCGTAACTGCGCTGGCGATTTGCCTTTGACGACTGAGATTCGTACGAGGGGCATCGCAAACTCCTTCCGAAGGTAGATATTTAGCCGAGCAAGATCATGCAGTACCGAGGTGTGCAGATTTCGCTCGATGTTCTAGCGTGATCCCGCCGTAACCCCAGGAATCGTCTGGAAGTTCGTTGACGACCACGTAGGTTGCCGAAGGCAGGCCATCGCCCAGGATCAACTTGAGGAGCTGATGTGCTTCGGCGATAAATCGCGCCTTATTGTCTGCGGCGTGGCTGGCGGCATTGACAGTGGCTGTGACATGAGCAAGAACAGGCTCGATGTCACCCGCAATCGACCATTTGCCCGTTGGCACTTGTTCGACAAGGACGGACGTCGATTCGCGCTCTTGGTGAAATGCCTCTGATATGAGGTCGGTCAGCCCACGCTGAAGTCGACAAATCTGCTCTATGGCAAGGGTCGGGCCCGCGATTTTGACGTTGATAAATGGCATGATTGGCTCCGTTCAATCTGCAGTTCATGGCCGCTATGGAGAACACAGCCTATATCAGCCGGGTGTTCGCGAATATTTGAATGTTACGAAGCCATACTTTGATCAAATCGAACGGTCGGTATAAGGCTGGATGTTGCGAATACCGCCTGCACTGCCGACTCCCCGGGGGTTTTGTGGCCGATGGATCTACCATACTCGACGGATCTCGGCGCAAGTCGTGAGCAGATGGCGCACCTTAAAGCAGTGCATACGGCGCTAACGGGAACGTTCCACGCGATCGTAAGGAACCTTCGTCAGCTCCCTGGAGCGATACAAAGCACGGCTTCCAGGTAGATGGTGTCGCTACGCTACGCCGTTATTTGGCGTCGCTCGAACGCCATACCTGATCGTGCTCGGCCACTATCAAGCGTTTTAGGTCTTCGCGGCGATCGCCAACAATCACGGTCGAATCCAGCACGGCTCATTCGTGCTACGATCCGCCTCACCTGCTTCAAACAGCGAAACAGGCTTTAATCAATCCAGCATCAAGTCCACATTGAACAATGTATGCAGCTGCCTGGCCTCCCTCGAGAACGCACTGAAACCTGAGTTGATGCAGTCGTTGCATCCACCTCGGTGTTCGTCCCGGACCTATTGTCAACGATAGTCCGGAGATGCCGCTCGAATCGACTCCCCACATTTAGATTCGCGCGGTTGCACTTTCAAGAGACCACAACATGCGTATTTTCAATACGATGGCTGCTCACGCCATCCCGCTCGTCCCCCGTTCACTGATACGTAAGATCTCTCGCCGGTATATCGCCGACGAGACGCTTTCCGGTGCCCGCGCGCGCATCCATGCTCTTCATGCGGCAGGTTTCCGAACAACCGTCGATGTATTGGGCGAGACCGCGTCGTCTTCAGATCAGGCAGAGGCGATGACTCGCGAGTATCTTGATCTCGTCCAGGCGTTCGGGGCGCAAAATGAACAAACCGAGTTGTCGATAAAATGGGCGCCGAAAGCATAGGTCCTTTTGCGTCCCGAGAAAAGGCAACTCAAGCCGCTGAAGAAATGGGACAGTCGATCGTTCGTGCTGACATCGCGAACCCCGAGCTGGATTAGCTACGTTTCGCGCTCTAAAGCGCTAACAGTGAACTATTCTTGATGAGTGGCGTAGTCCGTCTCCGCGCTTGAAGACCGCTCGATTCCTAAAAGAGAGAACACGCTCGCTCGTCTCCTTAGCTTTTCATTTGCCGGTTCGTCCGAGGGTTCTGGCGGGTGGCATTTTGAAATTGAAATCGTCGATGGAAACGTCTCTAAACCTATCGAAATTCTTTCGGCAGATGCTATTTCACTCATAGCTGACGCAAAAAAAGAAGGCGCCGTTTATCAGCTTTGCCGCGCGATAAAATCCGCCGACGTTGGCGCATATGAGCGCCTCATTGGCGTTCAGTTCGGACAGTAACACAGCGATAATGATGTGGCCCCACTGTCGAGGCTAAGTTCAGATGTCGGGGTTCGGGCTAAGTTGAAATGTCCGGTTTTAGGTCGAGAATTATCTCTGTAGAAGGTAGTTTCCCCACCGCGGCTGCCTGCCTTTCAGAGGTTCGCAAGATCATTGCATCCAGGTCAATCTGCTTGAGCTCGCGTTGCTTACGCGTGTTGTTGGCCCGCATCTTCGGTTTTACCGGTTCGCCCTGATTGGTCCTTGATGGCGAGCCCGAGATACGTCGGTTGTCGCGCTCTGTTTGCACCTGCCTAGACAGCGCAAGGATGTGTCCAAGGCGCTTGTTATCAATCTCGGCACCCTGGTCTACATCCGAGAGCCGGTCGTACTGGCGATAGGGTAGAGCAGTGCCGTTGGCCACGATTTCGATGCGACCATCCGGGTACTCGTACACGTCCAGATAGTGATGAATCAGCGCTCGGGTCACGGGCGAATCATCGAGCAGGTAGAGCACGCGATCGTATTGCACGGTCAGTGTGTTCGACACGCAGCGCGATGCACGAGACGTTAAGACCGAATCCAGGTCCTCGTCGTCGCGCAGTGGCCTATGCGCGTTGTAGTCGCTCTTCGGTGCCTTGCCAAACCGGTTGTTAAAGTCGGCAATGAAGTGGGGCGCATAAACATTCGCCGCCGCTTGCGTGTCGATTCCGCGCAACCTCAATTCCTTCACAAGCCGGTCCTGCAAAGTCAGATTGGCCCGTTCGACGCGGCCTTTGGCCTGACTGCTGTTGGCGCAAAAGGTGTCGACATTGAGTTCGTACAAGGCCCGGCCAAACTGCGTTATGCCTTTGTCAGCCGTGCTTTTTTGATTGGCCGAGAACACGCTGGCGCGGTCGCTGTAGAGCGCCATGGGCTTGCCATGCTGCTCGATATAGCGCCGCGTCGCTTCGAAATAGCTGAAGGTCGACTCGGTCGCAGTAAAGTGCAACGTCATCAACCGGCTGGTCGCGTCGTCAATAAACACCAGCAGCGTTCACGCCGGCACCCGGTCTTCAAACCACCGGTGATCGCTGCCATCGATCTGGATCAGCTCGCCCAGGCACGAACGCCGGTTCCTCGGCTGATGGATCTTGGGCGGACGTTGTCGGCGCGGTGTCCATAAGCGCGCGTCGATCATCAAGCGCCTGACCGTCTCCTTGGCCAGCTTCAGGTCGTGGCACTCGCGCAGCTTCTCGCAGGCCAAAGTCGGGCCAAAATCAGCGTAGCGCTCCTTGATGATGGCTACGGCTCGCACCGCGACTCCTGCATCAATCCGGTGATTGCTCGGCTTGGCGCATCTGCCCGAGATCAACCCTGGCGGTCCTTGTTCGCGCAGACGTGCTGCGAGGCGTCGAACCTGGCGCGTCGTCAACAATAATCGCTCGGCGGCTCGCCACGGCTTGAGGTGCCCGTCGACCACCGACTGAATCACTTTGAACCGGTCCAACTCGCGCATCGTCATGGTGATTCTGTCCGTCGCCGCCATCGTAGCCTCCAGCGCCGTGGGAATCGACGCCGGCTAAGCTTAAGCCGCCGAGAAGCGGACATTTGAATATGGCTAGAAGCGGACATTACAACTTAGCTGCTACACCCATTTCGGTGATAAATAAGATTATGTCAACTCCGATTAAAACCTAACCCACAGGAGATTTACCGAAGAATGCAAGCCCGCATCGTGTTCCGTCTTGTGCTTCCTGCCACTGAAGGCTACCAACCAGCGGAAGCCGTCGGCTGACCGTTCGGATGCGCTCCGAACGTTCGGGTTGCTCGGCCATTTTTTGACGTTGGAAGATGTGTCAGCGCCATGTAGCATGGCTGCCCCCCGACCATGGCGCCGCCCGCTGCACTCAACATTCCGCCCAAGTCCGGGCTGGTCTAAAAATTTCCGCTTGTCTAGTCTAACGACAAGCGCCCTAGTCTAACTTATCCCGTATCCCTACATTTCGCCATCCGCCTGTTTGGAGAAACGCTTCAAACCTGCACGAAACGCGTCACCCATACATTGGCAAGTTTTCCTTTAGGAAAGCAACGAGCGACGCAACCGTCCGGTTAACTGCCCCAGTCTCGGGCATGATAGCTGCGACTTCTATGTTCTCAATAGCTTCAATTGGAACCATTATTAGATCGTCGTCACGTCTTACAGCTTGAGACGCCGCACTGATTCGAGAGACGACCGTGACCCCGAGTCCAACCCGCACGAGTTCAATTGCGGCCCATGCGTCACGAACTTCATAGTCAAAAACCCGATGAATGCCTGCAGCGCTGAACCAACGCTCTAGAATTGGACGGATCACGCCGCCGGGTTTCATTGCGACTAGCGACACCGACGCTAGGTCGTCCGGACAAATAGATGATTTTTGTGCAAGCGGATGTGCTTGCGGTAGAACACAAACTAATGCGCTTGTAAAAAGTGGCTCTGCAAGAGTCCGGCTTACATTAACCGGAAGCGAAACGATACCAATGTCGGCCAGCCCATTCGCAACATTGCGCACTACTGCGGGCCTGTGTGCGGCATCGAGGTCTATGCGCAAACCGGGATGACTCGCGGCAAATCGTCCGATCGCGCCTACGAGTGTAGTATTTGAGAAAGCTGACGTGAGCAGCACACGCAAGACCGCTCGATGGTGCCCCGCGATCTCTACCGCGGCAGCCTCGATTCCCGTAAGGCCTTCATAGAGTCGATCTACCTCAGACAGCAGCTGAAATGCTTCTGAAGTGGGGGTGAGCTTCCCTTTGGCTCGATTGAAAAGCGCAAAGCCTACTGCAGTCTCAAGAGTCGATATCTGATAGCTTATTCCCGGCTGGCCTATGGCGAGCGTTTCAGCTGCTGCTGTCATTGAGCCAGCACGCATTACGGCGCGAAATGCTTCAATCTGTCTAAGTTTTAGTCCCATTATGGGGAGCACCGTAGAAACGGTCAAAACAACGAAACCATTTGGAGTAGTCAAGACGACACCGCAAAGCGACGTTGTAATCGCTTCACCGTAGGTTTGTTAGCGTACCAACTATTCGCGTCTTTATAAGGCTAAGGGTTAGATACCTCAAGTAGCGGCGATGGGACGTTCCCCTTCAACTGTTGTGCGATGCATTAACCGACTAGCATTGGCATCGAAAGAGTCACGATAATGCATTAGGCAACGATTGTCCCACATCATCATATCGCCTGTTTGCCATTGCTGAACCCAAACATGCCGCTTGTCAGTAGCGCGCTCCCAAAGGTCAGAAAGCAACCCTTGTGCTTCGGCCGATGGCATCCCGACGATAGACTGGCGATTGCGTTCACCACCGAGATAGATGCAAGGTTTTCGCGAATCAGCGTGGAGACGCGCGATTGGATGGTCAATTCCCGACCAAGTTTCGTAATTGTCGTTATTAGGTTTTTGCTTGCCAAGGCGGACATCGCCCCGACCGTCGACTACGTCTTGGTGATGAATTTGCAAACCCTTCAGTTTTTGCTTAAGTTCTTCAGGTAGCTGCGCGTACGCCGCATACATGTTCGCAAAATACGTATTGCCACCTTCAGGAGGGAGTTCTATCGATCGAAGGATGCCCGCCGAAGGAGGTTGTTCAACAAACCATGTGTCAGTGTGCCACTTCACTTCGCCGTCGCCTAGGTCACCGGCCGCCGAGCCATCGGCCTTCTTCTTGTTGCTGATAACAAGAATTTCGGGAAATTCTGAATTTTTACCTTCTTGTAGCTGACGAGGATGGATAACTGGCGGCCCAAGTCGTTTGCTGAATTTCACTTGTGTCGCGTCATCGATATTAACATTGCGGAAACGAATAAGTGGATATTGCTTCCAAACCTCACGGAACTGGGCAATGGTTTCGTCGTTGTATCTGTCAAATGGAAAGTCGGGAATTTCAGCCACAAATTCTTTAACGAGCGATGTGACGGTAAAGTTCATGTTTGACCTATCAATATGGAATTCGAAAACACTGTGGGGTAACCCCGGTCCGACATGTCGACCGTTGGGGGGACAGTGCCTTGTTCGTGGGGATTTCATTGTGGCGCGAGTAAGACCGTTTGCCCAATCGACCCTCGCGTTAGGGTTATCGAAAACTTTGATGAGTGACCACGTCGCCAGGCAGTGATTGCACCAAGCAACGCAGCGGCGAAATACCGCCCAGCCCCTTGCTCCCCGAAAGGTTTTTCCCCAAACAACCATCCCTTAACTTGTAAGCTCGCCCATTGTTCCTCTCGTGCTTTTACGACTCAAGCGTTCTAAGGAAAACCCTAAAAATCGCAATATTTTTGTGCAAGCACAAAATCGTCATTGTGCAACTTTTTATTTATCAATATTCTTTGGATGGTCGAGTCAGCTGTTGACACGCTTGAAGTGCAGTGTTTTGAAGATAGCGAACCAATCTAAAACGCGCGCTGCGACGCAGCGCAATAAACCAGATCCTTCACGATGGTTGACGCTCGCCGAGGCAGCAACCCTAAAATTTTCATGTTTGGAGAATTGGGAATGGATTATTACGGGCAAGCGACGTCTGAGTTGATAGCGCGTGTTACGCCTTTTCGAGATAAGGCTTTGGTTCCGGATCTAAGACACCGGACCGAGTTGTGCCTCTTAGACAGCCTTTCGTGCTTTTGTGCAGGACTCTCTCTGAAACATTTCCAACCAAGCGCGATTGTTGCGCAATCGCTGTTTGCAACGAAGATACAGGGACTTGGTCTTGCTAGTTGCGTCTCGGCTTTTGGAATGGCCTACTTATATGGACAAGCGGCTAATTGTTTGGATTACGACGATACGCTGCTTGGCCATCCCGGCTCGCCGATTGTCGGAGCGGTATTATCAGTTGGGGCGCGTGGCGCTTTGCCTACTGAAAATCTTTTACGCGGTATAGCTGCAGGTTATGAGGCACACTGGCTATTGAGTTCCGCCGCGTTGCCGTCGTCCGAACAAGCCGCTCTGGTTCGATCAGTTGGTGTATGGGATACCGTCGCGGCGAGTATTGCAATAGCCGTTGCTCTCGGCGTCTCCGACATGATGATCGATCGGATTATCGGAGTAGCTGTTGCCCACTCGGTGCTTCCGTACACCGCAAAATGGTATGAACGACCGGTACCGTCATTAAAAAACAACCTCGGCTGGGTCGCCGCCGGGGCCGTATTAGCAGCGGATCTTGCCGCCGAAGGACAAACGGGTATAACTAATCCGCTTGACGGCGAGAATGGCATGTGGCGGATGGCTGGGTCCGATCAATGGCAGTGCGCGGATTTTTCAAACAACAAACCTGCTGTAATGCGTGTAGGGTTCAAACGTTTCCCAGTCTGCTGGTTTATGCAGGAGTACTTAAAGGCCTTCGCGGATTTGCTCATGTCCCTGGCTAAATGCGAGGAGATAGTAGAGATCGTTCTTTATGGACCGTCCAACGTGGAGAAATTTTGCGAGGGCGAGCTACTTGGGTCGGCGGACATTGCGTTTAGCTTTCCCGCAACTTTCAGTCTTTTAGTCGCTGACATTGAACCAGGTCCCGAATGGGACTCGATCAGCTCAACTTCTGAACATCTTCGCTTTACAAGAGTTTTTCGGTATCAGCACTCTGAGAGAAAAGCAATCAAGTTGCGTACCGGCAGCGGCTCCGAGCTGGAAATACCTGTAGGTATTAGCGACCCGTTCGACCTTGCGCCGTCAGGACTGGACGAGCATGGTGTTCTAGATAAGCATGCGGCATTGACTGATAGGATCGTTCAACTGGAAGCTGCAGTAGCGCTTAAAGGGAATCCTCAAGAGATCCCTTATGGCTTATACCGCGCGGTCGAACACCTACTTGCACGGTGAACATTGGACTTAAGGGAGACCTGTGGCAGTACACCCGCCTCGCCAGGATCGCGACGATAGCGAGTAAGTTGACTGAATAAATATTGAACGCCTTGTATTGGATGGACTTGTCGGCAGGAAGTATGCCTTAGGCAATCGTGAAACAGTTCGAATGCTTCTAAATGATCAGTAATCGACATTAGCTGGTCCTTGCCAATCTGAATTATTTAGGGCGGCAAAAACCGCATCTGCGATATTTTCGACTCCGTCGGCCAGTTGGCCCGTAGCGATGCGGAGGCAGGCCGTTTTAGTTAGTGCGTTTGGGCTACCTGCATTCACCGCGATCCCACGCGAAGCAAGTGTAACGAGGGCGCTCTGCTCAGATGGAACAGCGACCCAAGCGACAAGTCCGCCGGCAGTATGCGTAACGTCTCGCTCGCTAAGCGCGCGTGAGAATGCGGCGCTGCGCTCGAAGTAGATTTCGCGCGCTCGCTGTACGCAGGCGACCGACTCAGGATTTTGTAATAGCCACGCCGCTGCGTTTTGCAGGATGCGGCTTGTCCAGCCTTCGCGAAAATTACGATAGCCGCGAACTTGATCGATTATTTTTTCCGAACCAGACATAACCGCCAGACGTAAATCGGGACCATGGGACTTGGAAAAAGACTTTATGTGAACAGTGCGGTCCGGATACCATTTTCCTAGGCTTGCTGCGAGTTTGGGCGCAACGAAGCTCAGACCATCATCTTCAATAATCAAAGTGCCGCTTTTTTTTAAAAGAGCAGCCAAGGTAGCCAAACGCTTTGCGGTTAGCTGACGCCCGGTTGTTGCATGCGTCCCTGGTTGAAATAGGAAAGCTGCAGGCTTGCGTTCGAGAGCCGCCGTTAGCGATTCGGGAAGCGGTCCTTCGTTATCGCATTCGACAGAGATAGAGCGCCCCCCGATTTTGTCGACGATATCGAGTATGCGTACTGTAGCCGGATCCTCGACCGCTACATAAGCCCCGGGAAGCACTGCTGAAATAAGGGCGAGGTATAGCGCATCGTATCCGCCATTGGTCGCGATAAACGCTGGCGCATCGTATGGCCAGACATTGGTAACAGCCTCAACCAATGCGGGAGTGATGATTTCGCGTGTATAGCTATGCAGATTCGGAGCGTCGGTTGCTTGGACAAGAGCTTGTGATAGGTCAGGAAGAAGATCCGGGTCAGGCGCGGCGAGGCGTAGGTCTTTAACGACATAAGGACCGAAGTTGCCGCGACCTTCATACCGGATGGGCCGCAAAGAAGTTTGGTCGCCCTGTACCCAGACACCGTTTCGACGTGTTCCCGAAACCATTCTGTATGAGCGTAGTTGACGCCAAGCACTAGACACGGTGGACGGGCTTACTTCGAGCGCAGCGGCGAGATCCCTAACTGCGGGAAGCTTGGTGCCGATCGGCAGATCGCCAGAGCGGATCAGGTTCGAAATCTCAACCGCGATCCCGCGCGGGCTACGGTCTTGGATCCGTGCAGCAAGGTCAGCAATTCTTTCGTCGTCGCGCATAGCAATAGTTTGTGCAAGTACAAAAAACAGATTGTACATTTATTGTGACGTTCATACACTCAAATTATGAGTTAGTAAGGCGATAAAGGAAAAGCAAATGCGGGTAAAGATAAAGCTAGCGGTTCGAGATTGGGACTACCTGACGCCACTTGCTTTAGGAGATGTGCAGTCAGAGCGGCTGGAGGTAGAGGTCCATCGCATGGAGTCTGTGCAGGATTGGACTCTTAACAACGCATACGACGCGGGCGAGGTTTCCTTTAGTAAATTTGTACAAGGTATCTCGCACGGTGGCTACCCACTAGAGTGCATTCCACACTTCCTGATGCGGGGTTTCCGTCAACGTTGCATCCTTACCCGCACCGACAGCGATGTCGTCAGCTTAGAGCAATTGGCAGGTAAGCGCGTTGGAGTGACCGGTTGGGCCGACTCTGGCAATACATGGACACGTACGTTACTTCGCCGCGTCGGTGTGAGCATTGATGATGTCCGTTGGTTTGCTGGCAGGTTGTCAGCAGACGACCCGGTTTTTGACCGCTTAGGGAAATTTGCAGAGAAGGGACATATTGAAGCTGTGTCCGGAGAGCGCCCGTTAACGGCATTGATGGATACTGGAGAACTCGACGCCCTTTTCACGCCATTTCTCCCTTCCGAATTTATGCGTTCAGACACGAAACTTCGGTTTCTACTATCAGATTTTCGAAAACACGAAGTTCAGTATTTTCATGACGTTGGTTACGTACCCGGAATCCATTTGCTCGGGATTAAGAGGGACTTGACTGGGATGTTTCCCACCCTTGTCGATGAGCTTAGTGAGCTTCTAGACGAATCGGCACGCCTCTGGCGAGAAAAACGTGTTAAGTACCAAGACACCACACCTTGGCTGATTGATGACATCGTGCGAACGAGTCGCGATCTGCCTTTAGATTGGAACGCTAACGGATTGGAACACAATGAAAAAATGATTGGCGACTTCGCACTTGAGTTATTCGAGCAGCGCATTATCGATAGACCCATCGAGGCTAGAGCGGTATTTCAACGTTGAAAAGACATTTTGTATAACTAAGGAGACGAGATTGAAAATAGCGATCGGACAAATTGCAGTAAACCGCGAATGGCAAAAGAATCAACGTACGTGCGTTGACGTTATGCAAACTGCGGCGGGGTCAGGCGCCCGCCTTTTGGTTTTACCGGAAGGCGTCCTCGCACGTGACATCGCTGACCCAGACCTCGTGCTAAGCGCCGCGCAGCCGCTCGACGGCCCATTCCTGTCAGCGCTGCTCGACGCGAGTCGCAGCAATGACATGACCACCATGCTTACCATTCACATTTCGACCGGGACAAAACGTGTCAAAAATGTGCTCGTTGCGATCCGTACCGGAAAGGTTATCGCGAAGTACGAGAAGTTGCACCTCTACGATGCTTTCTCTATGCAGGAGTCAGTGGGTGTTGCGCCCGGTAATGAGGTCCCATCACTCGTCGAAATAGATGAAATGCGATTTGGCATGATGACGTGCTACGACATCCGTTTTCCTGAGTTAGCTCGGAAGCTTGCCCTCGACGGTGCTGACGCCCTCGTATTGCCTGCAGCCTGGGTGAGAGGCCCTCTGAAAGAGTGGCACTGGGAAGTTTTAACGACTGCTCGCGCATTAGATAACACTTGCTACGTTATAGCTAGCGGAGAATGTGGCCCGCGCAACATTGGGGCAAGTGTTGTCGTTGATCCGCTGGGAGTATCTATCGTGCGCGCCGGTGAGACCGAGGCACTCATTTTCGCAGAAATAGATCCTAAGCGTATTGCATATGCTAGATCCATCTTGCCGGTGCTTTCAAATCGGCGTTTCGCTGCGCCTGAACTAATTATCAACGAACTCCAAGCAGTTAATCCCGAGTGACGCGAGAAATGCGATGAGTGAAAGGACATCTATGACGCCGCCCAACAATGCAACTCGAAAGACTTGGGTTGCCGTGATTGCAGCAGCAAGCGGAAACTTTTTAGAATTTTACGACTTTGCAGTCTATGCCTACTTTGTTTCGACTATTGCCAAACTGTTTTTCCCCAATGCCGATCCAATAGTTTCGTTATTACAGACGTTTGCCGCCTACGGCGTCGGGTTCGTGGCGCGTCCAATCGGCAGTCTTGTCATCGGCCGTATTGGCGACATCAAAGGGCGCAAACCGGCAATGATCCTCACCGTAACTTGTATGGCTATCGGCAGCATCGGCATTGGTCTAGTACCGAGCTTTGAGACGATCGGTCTGGCAGCCCCGACACTGCTCGTTATGTTGCGTGCCTTACAAGGCTTTGCAGCCGGCGGTGAGTATGGTACGTCTACAGCGTTCATAGTCGAATCGTGTCCGCCTGAGCGACGAGGTTTCTTTGGTAGCTTTCAAACATTAAGTGCGACAACTGCGGCATTGCTCGCTTCTTTAGTTGCGTCCATGCTTTCGTTCCTTCCAGCAGAGGTAGTTCAAGGGTGGGCGTGGCGCATACCGTTCATAGCGGGCGGGTTGGCAATATCTTTTTTTAGCATCTTCTTACGTTCGAACATCGAAGAAACGCCCGAATACACCCAGAGTAAAAAGGATAAGCAACCGCTGACAAAAGCGTCTGATGCCTTGGTTCTTGGACTTAAAGCGTTTGGATTTACGATCTTTTGGACCGTTCTTGCTTACCTCGTCAATGCATACATGGTCACATATACGCAACGGGAAGCTGGACTAACACGTAATCAGGCGTTGATCTCCAGTGATGTAGCTCTTCTCGTGCAAGCGATCTTATTGCCGATTGCGGGCGCCTTATCTGACCGGGTCGGACGAAAACCGCTTCTCCTCCTGAGCTGCGGAATCACCGCGGTGGTCGCTTATCCCATCCTCCATGTTATGTCCAGCGGAACAAGTTTCGGTCAGGTGATTTTACTGCAATGTTGCTTCGGCGCCTTGTTTTCATTGTTCTCTGGACCTGCGCCAGCAACCATTTGCGAAATATTTCCGACGAAGCTTCGCACTACTTGGATGAGTGTTGGATACACATTATCGGTCTCTATATTTGGAGGATTTTCGCCATTCCTCTCAACATGGCTCATCGCTAAATCGCACATGCCGGCTGCTCCTGCCTTCTTGCTCGTTCCGGCCGCCCTAGTTAGCGGGCTAGTAATCTGCACGCTTTCGTCATGGAAGGGTGGAGCACTATCGTTCAAAGCACGTTGAAAACAACGCTTTCAGGCGCCTCTAATATCCCTAAAACCTGATGCTCGTAGGTCATTCTCACTTCGACCACGATCTCCGGCTTTGAGAACAGATAAATCCCGCTAGTTTTAGGTTCCTCAACAAGGCGCTTGATAAGCCTTTGCCGTCGCGTGACTCAATATCCCTTAGCGGACTGTGGGGTGCGGAGGGACGAATCAAGAGCCAGCATTCAAGCTTTGTAATCAGCTATCCTAACCAAACTGAGAATTTAATGACGACAGAAATCAAAATACACTGTGTGTGCGCTGCGGCAGTGGTCTTGCTCTCTTCTTCCACGATCGCGTGCGCGCAGAGCACGGTGACCCTTTATGGGCTTATCGATGAAGGCGTGACCATGGTTAATAACAGCGGCGGTAAACACCAATATCTCGTAAATAGCGGGATCATGCAGGGAAACCGTTGGGGCATGAAGGGATCGGAAGAGTTGGGCGGCGGCATGAAAGCCATTTTTAGAATTGAGGGGGGGTATGACGCAAGCACCGGCAAACTTGGACAAGGCGGCCTTGGGTTCGGTCGCCAAGCGTACGTTGGCTTAGAGAGTACTTATGGTACGGTCACCTTTGGCCGTATGTACGACTCGGTCGTAGATTTTCTTGGTCCGCTTGAGGCGGGTACGCAATGGGCTACTTCGATCGGTACGCACCCGGGGGATATCGACAACTTTAATAACTCTTTTCGCGTGAACAACGCTGTTAAATATGCAAGTCCTACAATTCACGGATTTACTTTCGATGGCTTGTATAGCCTTGGAGGCGTTTCGGGTGATCTCTCTCGCAACCAAATATGGTCAGTCGGTGGACAATACGCGAGCGGACCACTCGTGCTATCTGCTGCTTATATAAATGTAAGAAATCCAAATGTTTCATATTTTGGGAATTCGACATCGGGCACACCTAACACAACGACATCAAACGCCGTATCGGCCGTGTATAGCGGTTATGGTTCGGCGCACACATACCAAGTAGCTGCCGCAGGTGGCGCTTACGCTTTAGGTGCAGCGACAATAGGCGCAACCTACTCGAACATCAAGTTCTACGATTTGGGATCTTCTTATGCCTCGGCCTTTTCAGGCAGAACGGCGACTTTTAATAATGTCGAAGCAAACTTCAAATACCAATTGACACCCGCTCTTCTTCTAGGGCTTGCCTACGACTATTTGTGTGGAACCAGCGTCAACGGTTCTTCGGCAGCCAAGTATCACCAAGGCATGACCGGGCTTGACTACTTCCTTTCTAAACGAACTGACGTTTATATTACAGCTCAGTATCAACATGCGAGCGGTTATGGAGCAAACCCGGCAGGTACCGGTGTTGTCGCCGTGGTCGCCGCCTTGCCAAACGTTACGGCTTCTGCAACCCAGAATCAGTTTGCTGCGCGTGTAGGCATTCGACACAAATTTTAGATTGAATGCGGTGGTTAGGCGAAGCGTCAATTGCTTGCAAAGCGGACTGGAAGCTTGTCGAGAGCCGTCAGCAAAAAACTCCACTGTTGTCACTGGGAGAAGCGCCGCGGCCAGTAATTAGATGGTAGGTCTCATCGAGGAACGGCCTCTATTATGAGACCTGCATCAAAATTTACTTAGTCGCGACGCAAAAAATGACCTCAAGCAGGTCATCCGTTAACAAGTAGGATTGGAATGAAACTCTTTACGAAATTGTTGATTTTGGTGGGAATAGCCCTGCTGGGCATTGTGCTGCTTGCAGGGACCGCTTTACAGACCCTGCATGCGGCATTGGTCAAAAGTCGCCGCGACGAAATTGTGGTCTTCCTTACGAAAGCTGAGCATCTGGTCAACGCATATAAGGATTTGGAAACCCGCGGGACAATGTCGCATGATCAAGCACAGCAGGCGACGAAAGAATCACTGAGTAGGTTGAACGCAAATCCAGAGAGCTACTTTTGGGTGCACAGCGCCGATGGGACTGTTTTGGTTCATCAGAACGAAAAGTTTGTTGGTACGAAAGCCCGGAGTGGCTTAAGCGAAAGCTCGGCTTATGGCACGGCGATGGCCAAATCTCACTTTGCACTGGTCGACGAACCTGTTATGCGCAGCCCAGGTAGTGACCCCGTGCCCAAGTTGCAAGGCGTTGTCTTTATTCGGGATTGGAACTGGTGGGTTGGCACAGGATTTTTCTATGACGACATCAATGCTATGTTTAACATGCTGATGCTAAGGCTGGGCGTTATTGCTGTCGTCATTGTCGCGGCTGTTGCTGCGATCGCATGGACGGTGCTGCGCAGCGTTAAGTCTATACTCGGTGGCGAACCGGCGGATGCAATGGCGGTCGCATCGGAAATTGCCAACGGCAACTTAAGCGTCGAATTCGACACAGGATCCGCGCCTTCAGGCAGCCTGCTTGCGGAGCTTGGCGAGATGAGGTTAAGGCTAATCACGATGATTGCTGAGATTCACGCAGCCAGTCAATCAATCGCACTCGGTTCGGGCGAGATTGCGCAGGGCAATCTTAATTTGTCCCAGCGCACGGAGGAGCAGGCGGCTTCTCTGCAGGAAACGGCCTCGAGCATGGAGCGACTTACCTTGACGGTTAAGCAGAACGCCGACAACGCTCGTGAGGCGAAGGGGCTTGTTAACTCGACTACGGAGGCTACGTTGCGTGGGAAATCCGCTGTAGAAGCAGTAGTATTAACGATGAAACAAATTGCCGACCAATCCACGAAAGTAGCAGTCATCACCTCGGTAATTGAGAGCATCGCCTTTCAGACAAACATTCTTGCGCTTAATGCGGCAGTTGAAGCGGCGCGCGCCGGCGAAGAAGGCCGCGGGTTTGCAGTGGTCGCCTCCGAAGTGCGTACGCTTGCACAGCGCAGTGCAAGTGCGGCGAACGATATCAAGCAACTGATTCAAGTTACTGCCGAAAAGGTAACTGATGGCAATCGGCTCGTCGAAATAGCAGGCGAGCGGATGTCCGAACTTGTTAAATCGATTGGCCGAGTCTCAACGATAATCGGCGAAATCACTGCAGCGTCCGATCAACAAAGCGTCGGGATCGAGCAGGTAAGCCGCGCTGTAACAGATATGGATGAGGTCACGCAGCATAACGCGGCGCTTGTTGAGCAGGCTGCAGCTGCCGCATCTTCATTGGACGAACAAGCTGGCCGGCTCCGCTCTGCGGTGTCTGTCTTTCAATTGATCTAACCGTAAGCACTTGCGCACAGCTGACAAGAGCGCCAGACTTTCTTTTCCCTATGCTGGACTAAATACAGAAGAAGCCTGTGGCATCAAGAAATTCGATAGCAACTAAGCTTTAATGAATTAGATTTGGCGCGGGCGATTGTGGCACAATTCGCAAGTCCCATTGCGCATTTGCGCAACGAACGATGAGTCTATTGCGACACCGTAGCGGATTTTAAAGCACGCTAGCTTCACTTATTAAATTTGGACGCTACGCGCTTCGTGGTCAGCTCATTTCCGCACAGTGATCTGGAGTGCAAACAGAAGCGCCGGCGCAGGCTACATTTTGTTAAAAACCCAAGCACCAATTAAATACGATTTCTATAGGGCATTCCGCTTTAGCGAAGAACGCCCCGAATTATTCGAGTGAACACATTCCTTGCGCATAGGCGCGTAGCGGGCAGCATTATCCGTCGCATATTCCGGAAGATAAAATGACAGTCAGTGTATTTGACCTATTCAAGATTGGTATTGGCCCATCCAGTTCGCACACAGTTGGACCTATGCGTGCAGCATTGTTGTTCGTCAAGCATTTGCAAGATGAAGGCGTGTTCGAGAGTGTTTCCCGACTGAGAGTAGAGCTATATGGGTCGCTTGGTGCGACGGGAAAAGGCCATGGAACAGACAAAGGGGTAATGCTTGGCTTGATGGGCGAGGCCCCAGAAAAAATAGATGCCGATACCATTGATGTCAAGGTCAGTATGATCCGGGAACAACGAGAGCTTTCACTTGGAGGAATGCGTGATGTGACCTTTTTGGTCGATGAAGACGTGATTTTTTATCGTCGAGTCTTGAAGGAACATCCTAATGGCTTGAAGCTATTCTCATACGACAAAGAGGGCGCAGTCGTCCGACAGCAAACATACTTTTCGGTTGGTGGAGGCTTTGTCGTTACAGCCGGTTCGGAGAATAGCCATGTTTTAGCAGCTCCGCAAAGGTTACCCTACCCCTTCACAAGTGGAAGCGATATTCTTAAGTTGTGTGAACGAGACAATTTGTCGATCGCTGAGCTAATGTTTGAAAATGAGCTTACCTGGCGGCAGGGAGAGGAGATTGATGCCAAAATCCAGAGTATCTGGACGGTTATGCAGGCCTGTGTGGTGCGCGGTTGCCGAACAGAGGGGCATCTTCCTGGGCCATTAAAAGTCAAACGAAGGGCCGCCGGCTTATATCAGAAGCTGCTTTCTCGCGAACAGGCCGACGGCGACCGCTCGTTGGCCACGCTGGATTGGCTAAATCTGTTCGCGCTGGCGGTCAACGAAGAGAATGCGAGTGGCGGTACTGTAGTTACAGCACCCACAAACGGAGCGGCAGGAGTCATTCCGGCCGTTTTGCATTATTACGCCCAATTCGTCCCTAAAGCAGATCAATCTGGCATTCGTAATTTCTTGCTAACCGCGGCGGCGATAGGAATTCTTTACAAGATGAATGCGTCGATTTCTGGCGCAGAAGTTGGGTGTCAGGGCGAGGTAGGTGTTGCATGCTCTATGGCCGCCGGCGGACTTTGCGCGTCACTTGGTGGCACACCTTCGCAGGTCGAGCATGCCGCAGAAATTGGCATGGAGCACAATCTTGGGCTGACTTGCGACCCAGTGGGCGGTATGGTTCAAATTCCGTGTATCGAACGCAACGCGATGGGTGCGGTTAAGGCGGTAAACGCCGCACGTATGGCGATGCTTGGAGATGGAACCCATTATGTTTCACTGGACTCTGTGATCAAGACGATGATGGAGACGGGAGCGGACATGAAAACGAAGTACAAAGAGACTTCTCGCGGCGGTTTAGCTGTTAACATTGTCGAGTGTTAACTAGAGGCATGCAAAGGTGTGAAGCTTGATCGTTCTTTGCTCGCGAAGTCGGCGGATCACTGCGCGACGTTCCTGCAACGGCTCGTTGAGGCGTTACGTCGCCATTTGGTGGCGGCGTCTAGACGCAATGCCTGTGACACGGCTGTACAGTGCTCGCGCCCGGCAACGGTAAGACTAAGACAGGGTGCCTGTTGGTGTATATGCGTGATGATCTTGCTTGGCTGATAAGACGTCGTCGGGCGGTATGGTTTAGCTACACGCCAGACTCCAAGCATCCATCCGCAACATCATCTCGAGGCATTCAGTGGCTCATTGCAAGCTGATGCATATGGCGGGTACCAGGCCACCTATTAAGCCGGACGCGTGAGTGAAACAGTATATTGGGCACACTTGATATTCTCTTCGTCGAAGAACCTACCGATCCATCCGACGCCGAAGCAATGGCGTGGGTCGCCGCACGCACGTCGATTCCGTTGGCTGCGGGCGAGCGCAACTACGGCCGTCATCAGATGCGCGCGCTAATCGAAACGCGAGCAGTCGACATCGCCCAGCCCGATCCTTGCAACACCGGCGGAATAATGGAGACGAAAAAGATTGCTGCAATGGCCGAAGCATTCGGGATGCGAGTTGCTCCCCACGTTTGTGGAAGTGCGCTTGCCACGCAGGTCGCGCTTATTTGGGGGTTAANCTACGGCGGCCACGGTTTCATCTCCGAATGGGGCTCCTTGCAACACCGGCGGAATAATGGAGACGAAAAAGATTGCTGCAATGGCCGAAGCATTCGGGATGCGAGTTGCTCCCCACGTTTGTGGAAGTGCGCTTGCCACGCAGGTCGCGCTTTATTTGGGGGTTAATCTGCCGAATGTATCCATGCTTGAGCTTCACCCCTACTTCCGACTTCACGATGGCGCCATTGAAACGATCGTCGACGCACCGGAGTTGAAGATAAAAGATGGCTACCTGGCGCTGCCCGAGGGCGCGGGTCTTGGCGCCGAACTGAACCGGCCCGTGCTCGCCCCGTTCCCTTTTATCACTTTATGCTTTGTGAAACCCGACTTGAGGCTTAAGCCAACTTTCACTTTTAAGTCTGCCCTTGTTAAGGGAACGACTCGAGATCACTCATGCGGAAGCGTCCCACTGCTTCAGCCAGCTTAAACGACTGCTCTTTAAGAAAGTCTGCAGCGGCCGACGACTCTTCGACCAGCGCTGCGTTCTGCTGAGTGACTTCATCAAGCTGCGTCACTGCTTGGTTGACTTGTCCAATGCCGGTGCTTTGCTCGCTAGTCGCTACCGAAATTTCCTCGATGATATTACCAACCCTATGTACGCTATCGACGATTTCGCGCATCGCGGCGCCGGCCGTGGATACAAGTTGCGTACCTGAGCCAACTTTGCTTACTGAGTCGGAGATCAACTGTTTGATTTCTCTGGCTGCTTGCGCGCTGCGTTGCGCCAGTGTTCGAACTTCGCCAGCCACGACCGCGAACCCTCGACCTTGCTCACCGGCGCGCGCCGCTTCCACCGCAGCGTTTAAAGCAAGGATATTAGTCTGAAAGGCGATGCCCTCGACGACGTCAATAATCGCAGCAATTTTCCCTGACGAATCCGAGATCGCCTCCATTGTTGCAACGACCTCTTCAACAACCATGCCGCCCTGTGACGCTACTTGAGAAGCAACGTTGGCTAAATGGTTCGCATGACTAGCTGATTCTGCCGTCTGCCGCACCGTACCGTGCAGTTCTTCCATTGACGCCGCGGTTTGCTGCAGCGACGACGCAGCATGTTCGGTGCGTGCCGACAGATCTTGGTTGCCTTGCGAGATTTCAGTTGCGGCATGCTTCACGGATGCGCTGCTAGTACGAATTTCAATCAGCACTGATGTCATTTTGTCGACAAACAGATTAAATGAACGTGCGATAGCCGTAACTTCGTCGTTACCCACTGTTGGCAAGCGCTTGGTTAGATCTCCGCTGCCAGAGCCGATTTCCTGCATTGCATCGCGGGCTTGGGACAAGCGTCTAAATGGCGGCGCCGTGAGGGCGCTAAGAAATAGGCTGGCTGCTAGCGCGACGACTAAAAGAGTAATGCCGTTCGCAATCGCCGTTGCGCGCATTCCGGCTGTTGCTTCCGATTCATCGAGCGCAATAACCAGTACCCAGTCAGTGCCCGCGATTTTTTCTGCGTGCAACAATTTTGTTGCGCCGTTGATCACCACCGCAAGGGGCTGGGAGGCGTCGGCAAGCCCATTAAGAGTCGCAGCGGTCACGTCAGGGACTAAGTCTGTGAATTTCCTTAAAGCTAATTTCGCATCCGGATGCGCGATGATCGTGCCATTGCGGTCGGTTACGAAAGCGAAGCTATTTGGAGTCGGATGGATCGCGGTAACACCAGCACTCACTGTATCCAGTGGGATATCCGCGCCAACAACGCCTTCGAATATTCCATTAAAGGTTACTGGCCTGGCGAAGGTCACTACCAGCTTATGTAGTGTTGATGCCATGTAAGGTTTGGTTACTGTCAGCTCACCAGCTGTTACCGCCTGCTTGAACCAAGGGCGAAGGGTCGGATCGTAGCCCGCAGCCGGTCGACTTCCTCCAACATTGTAAGTAAAATGTTTATCTGGATACCCGACATACGCCGCAGAGAATCCGCCCCCTAGCTTAAGTTGCGTGACGGCGGTCGTTGCATCGCCATGCAATTGCTCAGGTGCAATCGACGCAACCATCGTCGACTTCCCTTCAATCCAGTCGCTAATAGCCAGCGAGTGGCCCGCTGAAATCGCGGTAAGGTTCTCGTTAATGCTCTTTTGGTTATAGGTGCTCGCTACTACCCAGTTCAAGCAGCCGGTAACCACCAAAGCTGCGAACACGATAGCTATGCAAGTAACAAGAATCCGGATACGTATGGATGAAACCATAGATGACCTTTGATTTTCTGAAAAAACACTTCCGAGCAATTCGTGCCATATGGTTTCGCTCCACCGCAGGCATTACAAAATGCACCTTGCCTTGTCCGAAACAAATAAAGTTCAGAGTCGGCACGAGCGAATCCGCAAACTTCAAACGTACAAACACATTCACGACCCGCTTAATTAGCGTCGCCGAGGCTGAAAGCGCGTATACCGAGCAGCGTTAGCCAGTGCAAATAGTCCTGTCCCTTCATCAATCCACACGGAGCGCTATTTATTCGTCTGCCTGGCGCATGCGCATAACGCGCCAATGGTTGAATGCACAGGCGAAGTACGCCACTTCCAGATGGCGGCGCACCGTGGAGTGAGAGCGTAGCCGCAAGTGAGGTTCTTAACTACCGAACTGTTGCCCGGCATGCTCTCACGTTTGAACGCTCGCTACGAAATCATCGTCATACCAGCAACTGAATATTGTTATCGGCTGCGATTTCCCCTGGCGCTATGGAAGCTTGAGTCTCCGTTTAAGAAGAAAGCAAACTAGAGCGTTGAGCTTAACGTATCTAATGTCTTATCAGGTGTTTCACCGGGTCGGTACCTAACGGCGTCGGCCTAGATTGTGTACGCATCGACGGTTGCCGCTCGCGCAGATTGGCTGTCCGCTCAAACGCATGTGCGACCTGCAGTACCGCTGCCTCTTGAAAAGGTCTTGCGGCAACTTGCACCGCCACCGGTAATCCACCTTCGCCATAGCCCGAGCACACGGACATTGCTGGCCAGCCAGTAAGATTAAAGGGCGTGTTGAATCCTGGCGACGAGAGGTCGCCCCACTCCGGCACACTGTCGATGCGCGGTGCCTCAGCTGGTGCGCCTGCCGTGATTAGAACGTCGACGCTCGCAGCGCAGCGGGCCGTCCTGGCGCACAAGTGCTCGCGGCTGCGCAGCGCCGCAATGTAATCAGCGCTCGAAATCAATGCGCCTATCGAAAGACGATTGCGCAAACGCTCGCCATATTCGTCAAAGCGCTTTTTCATCGTGGCTTCGTGCACGGAATATGCTTCGCTCAGCATTACGACAAAGCTCGAGGCCTGGTACTCAAAGAGCGATGGCATCTGGACTTCGACAATGTCGGCGCCCTGAGCGCGCCAGATTGCGAGCGCATCTGCGATGCCGTTCAGAACGGCGGCGCTGATCGGGTGATCGATTTCGTGCCAATTTGAAACGACGCCGATGCGCAGACCCTCCACGCTTCGTCCGATCCCGGCGCTAAAATCGGGCACCGCACGGTCCGCGCTTGCAGGATCGTAGCAGTCGTGCCCAGCCATCGCTTGCAGTAAGATTGCGCAATCCTCAACAGTTGCAGCCATCGGCCCGACATGATCAAGAGAATACGCCAGCGGCAGGACACCGCGCCGACTGCATAGCCCGTAGGTCGGCTTGATGCCTGCGATGCCGCACAAAGACGCAGGACTGCGGATAGATCCCGCGGTATCCGAACCAGTACCACCTAATATCAGACCGGCGGCAATGGCCGCAGCGGTGCCACTCGAAGAGCCCGAGGTGAAGTAATCAGTGTTCCACGGGTTACGCGCTGGTGGCCAAGGAAGATCGAAGGGTGGTCCGCCCAGGGCGAACTCATGCGTAGCCAGCTTGCCGAGCAGTGACGTGCCAGCATCGGCAAGACGCGCGACGATATGGGCGTCTTCGGTCGGCACCGAGTGTTGTAGCAGCCGCGAATGCGCTGTCGTCGCAATACCCCTCGTGGAAAATATGTCCTTGTGCGCGATTGGAACGCCGTCGAGCTTGCCGCGCAACGTGCCGGCCATCATGCGTTTTTCCGCAGCGCGAGCGTCGTCCCGTGCGCGCTCGGCTGTTACCGTGATAAAGCTGTGAAGCACACCGTCGAGTGCCTCGATGCGGGCAAGGCAATGCTCGACTAACTCCACCGGAGAGAGCTTCCGCGCGGCTATTAGGGCGGCGGCCTCCGCAATCGTCGGCGTGTCCATCACAGCTTCTCCGTATCTGTCGCGCTGGCTGTGTAGGCGTCAACGCGAAAAATGTGCGCCGGTTCATTTATGCAGCCAGGCTTGCCAACTCGGATGCGCACAAGCATCGGTTCGATGAGTGTCCAGCCTCCAGCGATCTGCTCACTCTGGACTGACGACAAATGCAGACCGGCGCGTTGCAGGAGTACTTTGATGTGGTCGTTAGTCATGTTCACTGACACGTCAACGTCAACTCGTTGAGACAGGCGTCGAGTGAACATAAATCTTCACTACGGACATCACGCAGCGCGTTCAAGAGACGTTGTTGCTGTGTAGCCGTTGCCACTTTGCGCGTTGCGGCGATAAATTTCGTCTCCAATGCATCGTTGGAAAGAGGCGCACTCGCTTCCCCGCGAGGTGCGGTCACCGCCGAGACATAACGCACCCCGCCACACACTATCGCCACTCGGGCCAGCGTTTCCGCCGGGAAGCGCGCTTCAAGGTCGAAATCCAGCTTGAGCCTGACCTTTGCTGCAAGCGCGGCTGCCTGTTCGTTACCGAGCGATTCGGCGGTGAGCGGAAGTAACGATTGCTGTCCAAGCGTCGCGACGAGCCCGAGACAATAGGGAATGCTGTACTGAATATCTGCCAAGTTCGCGGGACGCACGCTGTTCGAGATGCGTAAAGCGCCACTATAGGTTTCGACCTCAATCATCTCAATCCTACGCAGGTCAATGCAATGCGCTTCGATCAGTGCGAGCAGCGCGTCGAGCGGCGCGTGCACGTGACGGCAACAGGCATAAAGTTTGAAATATACGTTGCCAATGTGCAGCGCGGAGCCCGGTTCGAAGTTCTTTGCGAAACGGTAATGCAGCGCGCTGTCCAGGACGTTACGCGGTCCTGTATGGCCCGCTTCGGCGAGACCAAGGGCTGCGAGCCCGGTAACAACAGACCATGGAATCCCTTCCTTGACGTCGCTGCCTTCGGGCAATGGTGTCTGCGCTGGCGCGCTCGAAAATAGCTGATTCGGGGCACTTTCGCCTGCTATCGCAAACGCGTGTGCCAGCAAGTCGCGAGATGTCCCGCGCAGAACGGCTGCGGCTGCTACGACCGCATACGCCGACCATGTGCCCGTGTTGCCGTAAGACAGGCGCGCAGCACCCACCGATATCCCGACCTCATAGCCGATCACAATCGCATTTAAAAGCACGTCAATCGTTGCGCCAGTTTCACTTGCAACGGCCAAGGCTGTTGGAATCACCGCAGCGCCTGGATGACCGCGCGCCAGACGGTGGCCATCGTCGAGATCGAGCGCCGCGGCTGCGGCGCTGTTGGCCCATGCCGCAGACAGCACAGAACCGCGTTCGCCCGTGAACCAGATAGGTGCGCAGCCTCCAGGCATTGCCGCTTGGGCCATGCGTCGAACAGCCGCGACGCCCGGCTCAAACATGCCCGCAGCCGCTGCACCGAGCAGGTCGAGTAAGCAACGAACCGCAGCGTTTGTGGCCGTCGCCGATGCGGGCCGCGCTCGCGCCGTGTCCACGTAGTCAGCGAGCCGTTGGACCACGGTCAGCGAGCAGCGATGGCCGACAATATCACTCGTCCGATCGCTCACTTTTCGACTTCCCGATTCCAGCGCCCGGTCCACGCCATACGATTCGCGTTGATGACGATGATGTCGGTCCTGATCAGCTTTTGGACGTTCTCCGGTCCGTAGACAACATCTGCGGCAACTGCAGGTGGCAGCTTCGTGTCCTTATTGACGGGGCCGAGACCCGTCGCTTGCGTGAAGATGGCTTGGACGTCTGGGCTTAGAAGATATTGGATGAAAGCCTGCGCCTGTTGCTGCAGCGGCGCACCCTGCACAGGACAAACTTCGCTCAGAATCATCAGGGCGCCTTCTTTTGGATAGACAAACTTGACTGGCGCGCCCTGCGCTACCAACGCGCGCACCCGACCGTTGCCCCATACGCCGAGCGCCGCGTCGCCCGTTTGCAGCAACTCAGCCATCTTGCCTGGCGACGGTTCCCAGTCCAATACACTCGGTGCGATGCTCTTCATCTTTGAAAAGCCGGGATCGATATTGTCCTCGCCACCCCCGTTTAGGCGTGCTTCCATCACCAGCGCGAGCAAGCCGAAACCGTTCGTTATCGGCGGGATGACGATCTTGCCGGCGTAGCGCTTGTCTTCGAGGTCCTTCCATGACGTGGGAGTCGGCCAGCCATTCTTCGCGAACGCTTGCGTGTTGTACACCAAGCCCGTTGCGCCATAACCCAATCCAATCGCTTCGCCGTTTGCACGTTTCGCGCTCGGGTACACGTTCGCAGAATTAGGGCCGTCTTCAACCTTGGCGCACAGACCCGCCTGGATCGCGAGACTCATCGGCGCATCATCGATGATCGCAACAGAGATCGACTGCCTGCCCTTTTGTGCCTGCAATTTTGCCAAGGTGTCGGTGGAGTTGCCTGGCACATAGACCACCTTAACGCCGGTCTTCGCCTCGAAGGGTGGAATGATCTTGTCGCGGAACGCTTTCTCGACGTCACCGCCAAAACCGGCGACGTACAACGTCGAATCCGCCGCATGCACGCCGATCGTCGCCGTCATCGCAAGAATGCCCAGAAAACTGATATGTGCGCGCATCGGCGTCTCACTATATTTACAGTGAAGGTCAGCGTAGCACCGACCCTCGGGTTGCCCAGCTCAATGGCCAGATTGATGAAATATTAGAGACGGCTGCCCTGGTCGAAAAGAGGAATTGTGAGGGCTGCTTATGCCCAGATGTTATGGATCGCCGCAGTGCACGCAAACTTCGGTCACTCCGTAGACATCGCTTTCTCAATCTCTGTCGCGAAAGCTTTCGCGAGAGATGAAGTTGTTGCGGAGTCCGGAAAAATGATGGCGTAGCGCGACATAAGTCCGCCCTCGAGCGGCCTGGCGATCACCTTGCTTGCGTCGAATGATTCGATCGTGAACGCCGAGACGATCGAGACGCCGACTCCCGCCGCGACCAGTCCTGCCGCGACTAAAGAGTTGTGTGTCTCCACAACGACGTTAGCTGACGCGTTGACCTGCGCAAACGCGTCGTCAATCTGGTAGCGCACGTAGCTGTGCTGGGAGAGCATCACCATGCGCTCGCCATCGAGGTCAGCAATTCGTACGGACTGGGCTGCGGCGAGCCGATGGCCCGGCGGCATGATCACGGTCGAATCGACGGGCTGGAGCGGCTCCATGGTGATCGCGGCTCTCGAAATCGGCATTTCGACCAGTCCCACGTCGAACTGGCCCGTCGAAACTAGGTCAGCAATCTGGCGCGATGGAAGGCTGTGGACCGTCGCTGTGACTGACGGCCGCGACGCCAAAAAAGCGTAGATTGCGCGCGGCACTATAGAGAGCGCGAGCGCAGGTAATGTCGCCACGCGTATCGCGCCGGCGCGCTGAAAGCGGATGTCCTGCGCGACCTGACCTATCCGTTCAGCGCCGATATACACCTTTTCAATCTCACGATACAGCGTCTGCGCCTCGACAGTTGGCAAAAGCCGCCGGCCGCGCCTTAGAAATAGGCTGAAGCCGAGTTGCAGCTCAAGCAGCGCGATTGTTCGGCTAACCGCGGGCTGCGTGATGCTCAGAAGGCTTGCCGCACCGACAACCGTCCCGGTTAGCATGACCGCCCGAAACGCCTCAATGTGTCGAAAACTAGGAATATTTCTCATATAACCTGTGGGCATATACAGCGTCTAAATCCTGCATGTTCATGGCATTTTGGGTGTTTTAGCATTGATGCAAGCTCAAAAACAATACCGGAGACATGATTGATGGCGCATTACATTTTAATCATAAGCGCGGCAGAAATTGCTTCGGCGCGGCATTGTCGGGAGGTTGCTTCAGCATGAGCTACCTGCGACTAGAAGGCCTAGTGAAGCGCTACGATGATTTTGTTGCGGTACAGGATTGCACGCTCTCAATCGAGCGTGGCGAATTCGTCTGTCTGCTTGGACCATCAGGCTGCGGCAAGACAACAACTCTGCAGATGCTGGCGGGACTCGTATTACCAAGTGCGGGCACCATCATGCTGGATGGCGAGGACATCACGCGCATGAAGCCAAGTTCGCGCGGCCTTGGTGTAGTGTTTCAAAGCTACGCGTTATTCCCGCACATGACAGTTGAGCAAAATGTGAGTTTTGGCCTTGAAATGCGGAAAACGCCGGCTTCGAAGCGTAAAAAGCGGGTCGACGAGGCCCTAGAACTTGTGCATCTCGACGGCTCCAAGCACCGTTATCCGAGTGAGTTGTCGGGTGGGCAGCGTCAACGTGTAGCAATGGCGCGAGCACTCGTTATAGAGCCACGCGTGCTGTTACTCGATGAACCAATGGGTGCGCTGGACGCGAAGCTGCGCGACGATATGCAGATAGAGTTGCGCGCGTTGCAGCATCGGCTCGGAATCACCACCTTGATGGTTACCCACGATCAAGCCGAAGCTTTGACGCTTGCAGACCGCGTCGTGCTGATGAACAAAGGTGCGGTGCAACAGGTCGCGAGCCCTTTTGAAATGTACGAGTCACCCAACGGGCGGTTCGTTTCCACATTTCTTGGCAAGGCGAACGTGTTTTGTGGTCGGAGCCGGGATGGCGTGCTGGAGGTTAACGGCCGCACGCTTCCCTGTCCAATAGACGCGCCCGAAGGCGAGGTGGACTATATTATTCGGCCGGAAAAGATCCGCCAGACGGAAAATTCCGCCCTTGTGACGGGACAGATCACGGGACGCCTGTTTCTCGGCAATCACTGGCTTTTACACGTTGATACTGCGTTTGGGATGATTCAGTATGCCCAGATCAACAACGGCATAGCGCCCTCTCCCGAAGGCGCTAGCATCGGGCTGAGTTGGGAGTGCGAACATGTTCGCGTAGTCGCAAGGAGCATGCGATGACGCCTTCTATCCGCAGTCCGCTTCCCTACGGGCTCGCTGGCCCAGCGGCACTCGTCATGCTCGGGTTTGTAGTTGTGCCGCTCCTCATGACGCTGTCGCTCAGCCTGTACGGCACCGCGTCGAATGGCGTGACGCATTTGTCAGCCACGCAATACTCGCAGGTTTTCGGTGATGCTTACTACCAGCACATCTATTTACGTACGGCGGGCTTAGCCGCAATCGTCACCTTCCTCTGCATCTTGATCGGCGTGCCTGAGGCGTATGTGCTGGCTAGCCTGTCCAAGCGTTGGCGCGCTGTGTCGATGTTCATCGTGCTCGGTCCACTGTTGATGTCGGTCGTCGTGCGCACGCTCGGTTGGGCGGTGTTATTTGGCAACGAGGGAATCGTAAATCGCACGCTGCTAGCCCTTCATATCATCGATAATCCGATCACGATGATGTTCACGTTCACAGGCGTCGTGATAGCGCTTGTCCACGTCCAGGTGCCATTCATGGTGCTCGCTGTGTGGACGTCATTACAGAAGACCGATCCCGCTGCAGAGAGCGCTGCCGAAACGCTTGGAGCTGCGTCTGTCACAGTACTGCGGCGCATCGTTCTACCTCAGGTTATTCCAGGTGTGCTGTCCGGCAGTCTGATCGTGTTCGCCTTGACAGCGAGTGCGTTCGCGACGCCGGCGATCATCGGCGGACGGCGCCTTAAGGTTGTTTCAACAACTATCTACGACGAAATCCTCGGCAACCTCAACTGGCCACTGGGCACTGCGCTCGCGGTTGTATTGATGGTGGCGGTGTTCGCCACATCGATCGCTGTTGGGCGCTTTGTCGAACGTCGTTACAAACAGGTGTTTTGATGCGACGTACAACTTTCCCACTGCTTGTCTTTCACACACTCTTTGCGATATTCATGCTCGCACCACTGGTGACCGTTGTGCTCGTGTCGTTCACTGACAAGGGCTACGTGTCGATGCCGTTTGACGGCGCGTCTTTGCGTTGGTATCGCGCGATTATCGAAGCGCCCGACTTCATAGATGCATTTTGGCGCAGCATGGGGCTTGCTACCGGTGCCGCCACGCTCGCAACGCTGCTGGCGCTCCCAGCGGGACTCGCAATCGCGTGGTTCCGTTTCGCGGGACGCGAAACGCTGATGAGTCTCCTGATGTCGCCGCTGATGGTTCCTAATGTCGTGCTAGGGATCGCTTTATTACGCTTTTTCACGCAGTTCAGCATGGTCGGCTCTATGTCGACCCTCATTCTCGCGCATACGCTTGTCGTTTTGCCGTACGTCTTGCGTTTGGTGATTGCTTCCGCGGCTGGATTCGACCGGTCGATAGGCTACGCAGCGCAGACCCTTGGTGCGTCAGGATGGACCGCCTTTCGACGCGTTGAACTGCCTCTTATTGCGTCAGGCGTCACGGGCGGTTGGCTGATTGCGTTCATTAGTAGTTTCGACGAACTGACGATGACTATATTCGTCGCGTCACCGTCCTCCGAAACCCTGCCCGTGAAAATGTACAACTACATCGCCAACACAATCGATCCGATGCTCGCATCAGTGTCCACAGTGTTGATTGTACTCACGCTCGTGCTGATGCTTTTGCTCGACCGTCTGTTCGGGCTTGATCGCATTCTTTCGGGGAACACATGAAACCTCTTCTATCTGCTGAGACACTCGTGATCGGCGGCGGTGTGATCGGCATGGCCGTCGCGTATGGACTTTGCCGCGCGGGGCAAAATGTTACTGTGCTTGATCAGGGCGACGACGTATTTCGCGCGGCGCGCGGTAACTTTGGCCTTGTGTGGGTCCAGGGAAAGGGGCTAAATCGACCGGAGTATGCGCGCTGGACTGTCGGATCCGCTAAGGTGTGGCCAGCATTTGCTACGGAGCTGGCCGCGCTCAGCGGTGTTGACCTCGAGCTGTCGCAAATCGGTGGCCTGCGCATGGGCTTTAGTGATGAAGAACTTGCCAAACGCGCTGGCGACATGGCGCGCATCCGCGACTCAATTGAGGAGGCGTATCCGTTTGAACACCTGAGCGCAACCGAGGTGCGCGAGCGCGTGCCGCATAGTGGACCGGCGGTAGCTGGAGCAATTTTTTCGCCCCTCGATGGGCACGTGAGCCCATTGCGACTGCTTCGAGCGCTCGTTCAGGCATTCGCGAATCTACATGGAACGTTACGCACCGGAGAAACTGTCGAGCGACTAGATTTTCGAGAGGGCCATTTTTACGCTGAGACCGCCAAGGCTACGCATATCGCAAGTCGCGTCGTGCTGGCGGCCGGACTAGGAAATCGCCTGCTCGCGCCGCAGGTTGGGCTCTTTGCGCCAGTCGACCCGGTGCGGGGGCAGGTGATTGTCACGGAACGTCTGCAGCCCTTCCTCCGCTATCCGACGCTGCATGTACGTCAGACCGGTGAAGGCGTGATCCAGATTGGAGACTCAAAGGAAGACGTCGGTTTCGATAAACGCACTACGGTGCCTGAGCTTGCCCAAATGTCGAGTGACGCCGCGCGCTATTTTCCTCTGCTCGCCAACGTCAACGTTGTCCGTGCGTGGGGTGCACTACGGGTAATGACGCCCGACGGGTATCCGATTTACGAAGAGTCGCGCTCGTGTCCCGGCGCGTTTCTGGTCACTTGCCACAGCGGGATAACGCTTGCCGCGCAGCACGCGGGTGATATCGCGGATTGGATCCGCGGCGTGTCCCGGCCGGCAGGAATTCAGACCTTTACTGCAGAGCGATTCCATGTTCCGACCGCTGGACGTTGACACACCGCGACGACCCGTCGCATTGAAGGTCGAGGGCCGGACCATTTACGCCCGTGACGGCGACACAATCGCGCTCGCACTGCTCGAAGCAGGGCTCAACCATACTCGCACCACGCCCGTCTCGGGAGCCCCGCGCGCGCCGCTCTGCCTAATGGGAGCGTGTTTCGAGTGCCTCGTCGAGGTCGACGGTCAGGCAAACGTGCAGGCTTGCATGATTGAAGTCCGAGACGGCATGACCGTACGGTTGCAGAACGGGCCACGCGCGCCGGGAGAAGTGAAATGACTCATGACCTTATCGTAATAGGCGCCGGTCCTGCCGGCATGGCTACGGCCATTACGGCTAGCGAGATCGGTCTTAAGGTGGCACTTCTCGATGAACAGGCACGCCCTGGCGGACAAATCTATCGGAACGTTGGGACTTTGGATGAATCCATCAAGACGCTTCTCGGACCGGATTACGCTGCCGGGCGAAATCTGGTGGAACGGCTTAAGCAGACCAACGTCGACGTTCGAACGGGGGCGCTCGTGTGGGACATTGGGGAGGATCGCACCGTAACCTTTCTTGCGGCCGGCCGATCCGAGCGGATTTGCGCGCCACATCTAGTAATTGCAACTGGCGCGCTTGAGCGGCCGTCACCGATCCCCGGCTGGACGCTGCCCGGCGTTATGAATGCTGGAGCCGCCCAGATCGCCTTGAAGTCTGGACCGTCCATACCTGATGGGCGTGTCGTGCTGGTAGGCGCCGGTCCCCTCTTGTTGCTGGTTGCATGTCAACTGCTCGACGCGGGAGCCCAACTGACTGCGCTGGTGGAAACTGCACCTCGTGCCAACAGGATTCCGGCACTGCGCGCATTACCGAGCGCAATGCGGGCGCCGGGGCCCTTGGTCAAAGGGTTGCGCATGCTCGCTAAGTTGCGCTCAGCAAAAATCCCTTGGTATAAATGCGCCACCGATCTTGCGGTCGATGGAGCAACGCATGCTCAAGCAGTGCGTTTCCGCCATCGCGGAAACGAAGTTATCGTGCCAGCCGACGTCGTGCTCTTGCACCATGGCGTCGTGCCAAACTCGCAGATCACCCGCCTGCTTCAGCTAGAGCATACATGGAGCAATACTCAACTTGCCTGGCGCCCGGTGCGCGATGCCTGGGGAGTGAGCACTCTTGATGGAGTCTGGATTGCAGGGGATGGCGGCGGCGTCGAGGGTGCACTAGCGGCCGAGGCCAGCGGCACCCTGGCGGCGCTGGCAATCGCGCACCTCTCGGGCCGAATTAGCGAGGCAGCGCGCGACGGTTATGCGAGGCGTTGGCGGCGGACACTCGCACGCGAGCACGCAGTTCGCCCGTTCCTGGATTCGCTCTATCGCCCGCCGCTGTGGATCGGTTCTCCCGCCGACGACACGATGGTTTGCCGATGCGAAGAAGTGACCGCTGGCCGGGTGCGCGAAATGGCCCGTATGGGCTGTGCCGGGCCCAACCAAACCAAATTTTTTAGCCGGTGCGGCATGGGTCCATGCCAAGGCCGGCTGTGTGGGATTACTGTCACGCAAATATTGGCAGAAGCCCGGCATGAGACGCCGCAGCAAATTGGAGCGTACCACGTGCGCGCACCGATCAAACCGATCCCGCTGCACTCACTTGCTGCACTGAATTCTGGTTCCGATACGCCGGGGACCAATAAGGATAAGTCTAGATGACCAATCAAATCGACCGTAATGACGTGAAGCCACGCATAAGCAAGATCGTGCGCCACGCAGGAGTGATTTATATTTGTGGGCAGACAGCAAAAGGAGCAGCGACATCCGACATCCAGCAACAGACGCGCGCGACCCTTGCGCCGACGCGCTTCTCGTCAAGGCGGGCAGCGACCGCTCGCAAATTCTATACGCACTGAGCTGCGCTTTCTGGTCAAGCCGCTCACCTCGAGCGAGTTCGCTCGATTACCGCAACCGCGGAGTCGATCCAAGCGGTCGCGGATATGCCACCCGAAGCCACGGACGAGGATGAGAGGCCGGCGTGACGTGATCAACGATTGCGAGATTTGATCCAAACGAGGTCTAGGCCACAATGCGCGAAGCCGTGCGGGAATTTATCCCGAATCCCGGACATACCACTATCTCCAAACACTCCTGCTTGACCAACTCCGATTGTCGCGAGCGCCATTAGCGACCCAGGCAATCAAAAGTCAACAAAGGAAGTCTATAACTTTGGATAGTGGGATAGCGTCCAAACCTAAATTTCTATCGTCGATTTTCCAACAAAGTTGCTATAGGTGCCTTCACGCTAACGGCTAGTGGCACCCATATTCAAACTATTCATCGATGTCAGAATTTGTGTCGGATTCCGAAAACTGCTGCAACTTGATTTGACGTGCTTGACGCTGACAGGCCTGTCAACTGTGCGGTGGCTGGAGCTCCGAAAGAGTTGGTGCCTGAAACGTGTTGATACAAGCCTGTAGCATATAGATCAGTACGTTTTGAAAGGAAGTAATCCACACCAACTATCCCTTGATGTATCTTTTCATTATTTACGCTGTACGCCTTCGTGTAGTCGTACGCAACACCGAGCAGCAGTGCCGGCGTCAACTGATACTTAAAGTTCACTTCCGCGTTGTGAAGTTTTGCGTTCCCGGATGTTGGCGACCCGGTCGGCTGGCCTGTCACACCGGTCTGCCCCAGACCCTTGAATTGGGTGTTGCTGTACGTACCGCCCAACGTCGCCGGGCCGAACGTGTACGCCCCGCCCGCAGCGATCACTTGCTGCGTCTGCGCAGACGCGAAGCCTGAATAGACTTGCGAGCCACCCATACTAGTTGCGGTTGCAGACGACGTTGAATTATTCCCAAAGAATGAATAGTTAGGGTTTTTGACGTTCAAATACGCTAAATCAAACACCAGCGGACCTCGGGAGTAGCCGATCCCGCCCGAGAAGATTTGGTTGCGATTAAAATTGCCAGCAACGCCTCCCAGGCTATACACGCCGCCGAATGTTATCCCCCCATAGTTAGCGCTCGTGTACTTGATGGCGTTGTTAGTTCGGTTAGTATTGTTTAAATTGTCGAGGTCGCCCGGATGAGCCGCTTGACCTGGCGCCCATTGGTCCGCAGCTTCAAGCAAACCCACAAAATCGACTACAGAGTCATATTGACGACCGAGGGTCACCGCGCCAAACTGGTCACTCTTGATACCAACGTATGCTTGACGGCCGAACTCGTCCCCGCCCTGATTCAGCCTTCCCGTATAAACATTAAAACCGTTTTCCAACAAAAACACAGCCCTCAGCCCGCCGCCTAGATCTTCAGTCCCTTTCAGGCCCCAGCGGTCGCCTTGCAAATTGCCGGCACTTGTCGCATAAAGTTTTTGGCCAGCGGAATTGTTGCTGTACAAAAGACCCGCGTCGACAATGCCATACAATGTGATGCTGCTCTGTCCGTGGGCAGCACCGGCGAATGAGGTTAGCGCTGCTATAAAAAGAAGCGATTTTTTCATGTGTAATCCTAAATGTCTAGATAAGACGATGAATCGGCGGAGATTTAATACTTCACTTTCACCCAAAACACGGTGCAACGACCAACAAGCTACTACTGTTAAAGTCGGCTCGGCCAGACGCCCTGGCCACAAGGCAATAAACAAAAAAATTACACTTCGAGTCGATTGAGGCGCGGTCTATTTACCACCACCAGGCCTGTCGCCCAGGCCAAGATGTACAACCTCTAAGGTCAACGTTCTCGACGAACTACTATGAGAAGGCAGGATATGTATGCTTTGATCTCATACAAGCAGCTGCCTAGGTTGATACGCTGCCCTTCCGTCGATAGAAAAATCCAGCAGCGCGCCGTCTACTGCGATGCGGCCGCCCAGTTGCTTTCATACGGCGAAAGGAATATTCCGCCACATCGCAATAGTGTGGCCACCTCCCGCCGCTACGACGCTCAAAAACACCAGGTGCGTTTATACCGGCAATAGCGCGTTCTTTCGGCGGCGCCGCAGAACAACCACCATGCCGACGACGACCAAGGTGCATGTCATGCCCATTAGCACCACGGAGACGGCCGCAGATTCGGGACTCGTATTGAAGCGAATGCCTTCCCACAACATACGCGGTAGGGTCTTCACCGACAAATTGCTGAGAAAAATTGAAGCGACAGATTCATCGAACGATAGAAGCATCGCAAGCAGGGCTCCGACTCCGAGGCCCGGAAGGAGCAAAGGAAAAACAATCGTTCGAAAAATGCGCCACGGGTTCGCCCCAAGGCTCGCCGCTGCAAGGGACAGGCGAGAATCAATGGAACTATATGTTGCCGATGCAACCTGATAGACAATTGGGAAGATCAAAACGGTATGAGCAATGATGATCCCTATCTCAGTATCTACAAGTCCCACCCGGGAGAAAGCGAGATAAGCACCTAATGCGAAGACAACACTTGGTACCGTTAAGGGCGACAGCAGTAGCGCTTCGGCAGCACTCTCGTAACGAAAAGTACGGCCAATGCCGAGCACCGTTAAGGTGGCAATGACCAAGGTCGCAGCGCAGGTCGCGGTACCAATGCGAAGGCTGGTCAGCCCTGCCGCAATCCATTCCTGGCTATGAAAGATCGTTTCAAACCATCGCAAGGAGTAGCCGGGAGGCGGAAAAATGAGAACCTCTGCCGAACTGAACGACACCGGGATGAGCACGACCAGCGGAAGGAGGATGAAGAAAGAGATGACACACAGGTAGATCGGTTTCACCAAGCGCCCGTCGACGCGAAGACCCGCAAAAACGCGGAAACGGGACGGTGACAGCTTTACAGGTTTCCGAAGAAGTGACTTGTCCGCCTGCTCCACATGTACTGACGGAGCAGTCACTGGTAACAAACCTGGACGCTGCCAACGCGACACATACCGGGCTAGCGAAGAGAATGCCGTGGCGAAGATTGTTCCTATTAATGCAAGCGTGATACCAAGCGCCGCTGCCAAAGCCCAGTCCGCTCCGGTATCGATCTCCGACTGAATTACTTGAGCAAGCATCTGCTGGCGCTGACTGCCAAGAAAAGCCGGCGCGATGAAGCTTGCCATGGTGAACAGGAAGATGATAGTGACGCCAGATTGGATGCCGCGGATCGAAAGCGGAAGAATGACCCCTGACCAGATGCGCAACGGGCCCGCCCCAAGCGTGTGAGCGGCTAAGAGAATGCGTCCGTCAATGCGCCGGAGAACAGTGACGAGAGCGAAGACCATCATTGGGATTGAACATTGCACGAGTGCGAGCAAGACTGCTAGCTCGCTGAACAGAAGGGGAAGCGGCTCCGAAATCAACCCCAAGCTCAGAAGGGTCGCGTTGATAAGGCCGTGCTGTCCGAGGATCGCCAGCCAGGCGAACGTTCGCACCAACACGCTTGTCAGGAAGGGAACCAACACTAAAAGCCCAAGCAGCAACGCCTTCATTCCAGTCGCCCGGCTTAAAATCCACGCCAGTGGAAAGGAGACCACCAGAGTTATCGCGGTGGCCTCCAAGCTGATCCGCGCCGTTGTCCAGATCACCGTTCGGTACACTGGATCGCCGAAGATACGCATAAAGCGCGCAGCGGCATCGCCTCCGAACGCCTCCGGCACGATAGCCAGCAACGGTAGAGCGAAAGCGAGGAGAAGCAAAATAGTTACTGGCGCCAACAGTAGAATCAAATCCCCATTTACGTTCCAATTTATGAACCCGCTACTGCGTCTCATCTTCGTGTTTCCTATTTTTTATTTACGCGCCTGTTAGCGCATGACGTACGTGTTCCATTGGGCCGTCACAGAATCAAGATTCTCATTCCACCACTTTGAATTGAGAATTGCGCTGCGCTTTTCGTTCTCCGGTGTGCCCGGCAGATCCTTGGCAACGGAAGGGTCAATAAGCTTAAGCGCGTCGATGTTAGTCGGGCCATAGAAGATATGGCGCGGAAGTTCCGCCTGCTGCTTCGGCTGAACGGCGAAATTAATGAATTTCATTGCCTCCGCTGCATTAGGAGCGCCCTTCACTACCGCCCAATATTCGACAACAGTAACCGATCCGTCGTACGTATAAGCCCAGTTAGCCCCGGCCTTGATGGCATTATTGACGCGCCCGCCGGGAGCGAACGCGGCGTCAACCTCGCCCTGCTGGATGAGCGCTTGGACATCTGACGGCGGCTTGAAACCGACGATTTGGTCCTTGATACGATCGATGACTTTGAGACCGCGGGCTACGTCCAAAGGATAAAGTTCAGACGGCTTCACACCGTCAGCTAACAGTGCGAACTCGAGGTTGTAATACGGCAACGCCAGCAGCACGCGACGCGCTTTTACCGCTGGGTCGAAAAATTGTGCTGGGGTTAGTCCATTCGGAAACTTACTTTTATTCCACGCAAGGTTCTCGGAAAACTTCATGTAGCCGATGCCGTATTTCGTGCGGAGATTGGCAGGAATGCCATCGGCCTTAATAACTGAGTAATCGAGTGGTTGAAGAAGGTTATCCTTCATCTCGCTCTCGTAGGCTGCAGCGTCAGCCGAGACCACGTCCCAAGTGATGTTGCCGCTCAAGACCATGGCTTTGATCTTGGCATGACCGCTGCCGGTCGTGCCAATGACTTTGGCTCCAGTCGTTTTGGCGTAAGGATCAAAGAAAGCCTTTGTCTGTGCATCCTGGAAGGAGCCGCCATAAGCGGCGACCACGACCTTAGCCGGGTCGGCCGCAAATGCCGACTGGTGCAGGAAGATTGCGCTGGCCGCAACGATTAACCCAGCGAAGGTATTCAATTTCAGTCCGATTTGTCTCATTTGTCCTACCCCCAAAAAACTTTGTTTCACGAAGATTTTTCAGCCGGAAGAATTGCGACCACTTTCGGCACCCATCGGACGACGACGGATTCCCCAGGCGCTAGTTTTGCGGTCAGATGGTCTCCACGCACGATGTTGGCGAGCAGGGTTTGCCCGTCAGGAAGCTCCAGCGTTACGTGCCAGCCCGCGCCGAGATATGTGATGTTTCGTATAGATGCGGGTACACCGCGGACATCGCCTGACACGGCTTCGTTGACGGAATGGATGGAGACATTTTCCGGTCTCACTACAATATCGAAGGGCGCCGTTGCGGGCGACGGCAACGACTGACGTACGCCGCAAATCTCATATCCTCGTCCGCCATCGATTGACGAGACGCGCAGAATCGAGCATTCACCGAGGAAACGTGCCACAAAATGATTGGTCGGCGCTGCGTAGATGGTGGTCGGATCGGCAACCTGAAGCAGACGCCCCTCGGCCATGATGCCAATACGGTCAGCCATAGCCATGGCTTCCGACTGGTCATGCGTAACGTAGATAACTGTGATGCCAAGCTCACCCTGAATGCGCTTCAGCTCCTGCTGCATTTGGTCGCGCAACCTTCGGTCGAGAGCACCCAATGGTTCGTCCATGAGCAGAAGGTCGGGTCCGAAGACAAGAGCGCGGGCGAGCGCCACACGTTGCTGCTGTCCACCAGACATCTGTGACGGATACGATGACCAGCGATCAGTAAGATTGACGAGGCCAAGAGCCGCTTTCACACGGGTTTCGCGCTCGGCGCGCCCGACGCCACGCATCTTTAGGGGATAGGCAACATTTTCGGCAGCCGTTAGATGCGGGAAAAGCGCGTAGTTTTGGAAGACGACACCAATTTGCCGCCGATGCGGCGGTACGTCGGACACAGACTTGCCCGACATGAGTACGCGGCCTTCGGTTGGTTTGTCGAAGCCGGCAAGGAGCATAAGAAGCGTTGTTTTGCCCGAACCGCTCGATCCGAGCAGCGCGAAAAACTCGCCCGGTGAGATGTCAAGACTGACATCGCTTACCGCATTGACGTGGCCATAACGTCGGGTAACCCGCTGGAAAGAAACTGCGGCGGACGACTGGTTACTCATTTGACTTCTCTGCCAAGGTCGAACGGGGTAAGAACTTCGCATCCATTCTCAGTCACAACGACGGTGTCGCCAAAGCGCGCACCGCCAACGCCATCTACGTAGATTCCCGGCTCGACGGTAAACACCATGCCCGGTTCAAGAATGGTAGGCGAATCCGCTTTGATCTCGTGGCCGTCCCAACCAGAATAACCGATTGAACGCCCCGTCCGGTGCAGGATAGGATTCTCCCAACCGACGCGTTCGATCACCTCCATTGCGGCAGCATGCACCTCGCCGGCTGTTGCACCGGGACGCACCGCGGCCAACGCCGCCTCTTGTGATTCACGCGCGAAATCAACGATCTTGCGCAATTCCTGAGACGGCTCTTTCGAACTAACTTTAACAGGACGGTCGAAGCCAATCAGGTGTCCGAAGAAACCGGTACTACAACGGCATATTTGCACAATATCGCCGTCCTGCATTCTGCGGCCCGCTCCTGCGGCATGGCAGCGCGCCGTGCGGTCGGTCCCACTTCCTGTCATATGCAGGCCCAGCGCTAATGGTGACTGCTCCTCGTCCCCGTTCCATAGCTCTGCAGCTCGTCTGGTCCCAGCGACGAAAGAAGCGAGCGACACTTCCCATTCCGGGACGCCAGGGGCGATCACAGCACAGCTGGCGTTGAACTGGTGAGCAATGACGTCACAGCTAAGCCGAATAACGCCAAGCGCGGCCGCATCTTTTACTGCAAGCAAATCTCGCATCATCGCCGTGACGTCTTTGACACGCTCGGCGCCGAGCGCTTGAGTCACCAGGCCGATGTTTCCGCCGTTCGTTCCATTGAAGTCGACGCCAATGGAACGCGCGGCGGGTGCGATTTGTTCGAGATATTTGGCGAGCGCATCCTGATGCGTCAGGGGGGCTGGCACGGCCTCCTTCCATTCGACCCACCGGGCAACTACCGGCGCGCCGCACCGCGCTCGTATTTCCTTGACTTCACTGCCGGGCGAGACAAATCCGACGTTACCTTCTTTCGGAAGGACCAACCAGATTGGCCTAGTGAGCGGCAAGCCGTTAAGTCCGGTAAAAAAGCGATGCATGTCGATGCCTGCCAACGCGAGAACATCGATGCCATGCTTCTTCATCGCAGCTTGAGCGCGTTCGATGCGCGTGCGGTAATCCATATCGGTGGGCAAAGTCAGCTTGGTAGTTGCTGAGCTTTCGGTCATTACGTCATCTCCAGGAATAGTTATACAATCGTTTGTATTTGACATGCAATCGATTGTATTGTCAAACCTTCAAAATAAATTTTCGAGACTATCTTGTTCGGAAACAGACAGAAAAAGTGCATGCGCCTGACGGCACGAGCACGCGGCGGCTAGGCAGCGGGCAGGCGGGCAGGCAAAGCGTTGTTGTCATTCACGATCCGCGTACGCGGCTCGAGCGGTCGGTTAAAATTGATAGCTGCGCCGCCGCACGGGACGGGAGCCGTTAAATGACTGAGACGCGCTCTGATGTTAGCCATATTTTGCGCGGCATATACGTGCACGACACGCCGGAGACGTTCGTGTTTCTAAGTCGTCGAGCTTATGCCAAAGGTTTTCGGCCGCATAAAGTCTAGTTCGATGCCAAAGTTATTTGCCACAGCCATAGTCGATTTGCGCAATGAGCGACGATCAAGTGCGAACCGAGCGACGCCTCGTTAGCACTCGTTCGTGCGGCGAAACCACCTATTGTTTCCGTGAACCCGGCAACCTCATGCCCAAGATCACACCGTTTTGCTGCAACGACGAGACGCATCAAGCGCAAAAATCGAAAATCGAATCAAAAGACAGACGTTTGAACCGCATACAGCATTCGCTATCGAGCCGGCGCGGAACGTCGCCCACATGCCAAAAACCGCTTATAAAGCATCATGCTTCGGGCATATATAGTCACAACCTGATCTCAAGTCCAATTACCGTCTTGCATGGTTTGATACGCGGACTCCCAACTAGTCGTCGATCAAGGTTGCGCAATGCAATAATCCCTATTACTCGAGCTTAAAAGAACTCACCACCTTTGCAAGATGGTTTGCCTGGTCTTGCAACGATTGGGCACCCGCAGCGGCTTCTTCGACAAGAGCAGCATTCTGCTGCGTGGTTTCATCCATCTGCGAGATGGCTTGATTTGTTTCGTTGATCCCTCGACTTTGCTCTTGGCTTGCGACAGTGATCTCCGCAATTACATCACTGACACGCTGAACATTGGTGACGACATTTGTCATTGTTGCCCCAGCTTGTTCGACTAACTGGCTACCCTGCTCTACTTGCCCTACAGATTCAACAATGAGCAATTTTATTTCCTTCGCAGCTGTCGCAGATCGCTGAGCAAGGTTACGTACTTCACTCGCCACCACAGCAAAACCACGCCCCTGTTCGCCTGCTCTAGCAGACTCAACAGCGGCATTAAGCGCTAGAATGTTGGTTTGAAAAGCAATTCCGTCAATAACGGAAATAATATCGGCGACCTTCTTTGACGACGTATTGATTGCTCCCATTACATTGATGATTTCATTCACCATCGCTCCTGCTTGGAAAGCAACATTAGATGCTGAAAGTGCGAGTTGATTTGCTTGTTCGGCATTGCCGGCATTTTGATTCACACCGGACGTAAGCTCTTCCATTGCAGACGCGGTTTCCTCAAGCGAAGCGGCTTGAGTTTCAGTTCGAGAAGACAAATTGCTGTTGCCCTCTGCAATTTCACGGGAAGCCGCTTTAATCGTTTCGCTCGCAGTACGAATGTCCAACAGCACTAAAGCGATTTTGTCGACAAAACGATTAAAAGCTTTTGCGATCTGTCCCAGTTCGTCCGCACCGCTCGCATCTAGACGACGCGTCAAGTCACCGTCTCCAGTCGCGATCTCTTGCAAAGCATCACGCACCAATCCCAGGCCCTTTAACGATTTCGCAATGAGCACGCTTAAAAGCAAAGATGCAACAAGTACTAAAACTAGGGCGATAAGCGCTGATGAGGTTAGCATCGCAGTTAGGGGAAGCATCGCGTCGGACAGGTCGAGCACAATAACAAGCATCCAATCCGTTCCCGCAACTTTTGCAACTTGCAACAAGCGTTCCCGTCCGTCGAGTCTGGCCATCTTACTGTGATGTGAAGCCTCTATTCCAGCTAAAGAGGTAGCCGAGAGAGCTCCATCTAAGTCTGAAATTGGCTTTAATGTCAGGCTCGCATTGGGATGCGCAATGACTTTTCCAGCGCTATCAACAAGGAAGGCATAGCTGTTCGATGTTGGCTTAATCTCGATCACTGTGTGTATGACAGTGTCGAGTAAAACATCAGCAGCAGCGACAGCGCTGACAGCGCCACCGGCACCAGTGGCGGCCTCTGCAAAGGTCACCAATAGCTTGCCTGTGCTTGCGCTTGCATAAGGTGAGGTGACTACAGGCCCAGGCGATTGAGACGCCTTGATATACCAAGGGCGCTTAGTTGGATCGTAACCAAGCGCCAGAGGTCGCTGTTGCGAGAATACTGCGCGTTTATCCGCGTACCCGATATAGGCGTCGTCGAAGCCACCGGCCGTTCTCGCAGCCTTAACTGCAGACGATGGATCTGGGAATGCAATCGCTTGCTTAATCGATGAGACCACCGACTTCCTCGAAGAAATCCATTCGGCGATCGTTGCTGAATCGCTCTCAGACAACTGTCGCATCTGCTTGTCCAGCGTGTCCACCATCCGTGATTTTGTCGTCAAATAGTTCGTCGCGATGAGCGAGAGCATTGCAAACATAACCGTGGTGACACATACCGCGATTAACCGGCTACGCAGCGTGGTAAAGAGCATGCTTTTCTCTGAGAAATGGTTTGTGGGGCCTTATCACGTAGGCACACGCGACGATTTAATAAGGGTTTACCTATAGCGAAAAAGTCCCATGACTTTTATCATCGTCTAGGCACCCTTTGCCCCGGGCATCGGTTTGAAAATTTCGCCTGACAAGTCACAATACGGATTACAATCGATTGTATCCGATATGCAATCGATTGCATAGTCAGTAGCGAATCTCCTTTATTTCTGCACGGTCGCGACGGGTGCGAAAATAGTGGCGGAATGTTTGTGTCAGTGGAACTGTGGCCGCGACTACGGGAAAAGGTCAACCCGGAAGTCATTGGCTCGAAAGACCTAGACGTCCGAAGACAGAAGCGTCTTGGCGTGGCGACTGCGAAGAGCCAATGCGATTGCAAGGAACCTTATAAATCTACTTTGGGCTAATACCATGCTTAGATTTAACCGTTCAATACGATAAGACTCTAGCGCCTGCCTGACCGAGATAGCGCGGCAAAGCTAGGTCCTCGCTAGTACGGCGATGGAAAAGAAATTCACACATAGACGGCAAGCGTGCCGCTATTAGATCGTCCGGGGGCCCTGGCGACGACCCAGCTACAACATCAGTTGCGGCCTTGCTGTTGATCGTCATCTACACAGGTGTTGCCGAGCCGAGCAATCCACGCCAATTCAGATTTGCGCCACACTCTTCCTTAGAACCAGACGATGCTCAAGCGCGATTCTGGTGGATGCTCTTGCGCCCTTGTAAATCTGGCGGAAGAGCACTTCTGCCCCCCGTCGCCCCATCTCGAAGCGCGGCACGGACACTGTCGACAATGCGGGATACATGAGCCCCGCCAGTTTCAGGTCATCAAAACCAAAGAACGACACGTCACCCGGTATGTCAAGGCCGGCCTGCCGTGCAGCGGCCATAGCGCTAATGGCAAGCTCATCGGTGGCACAGAAAACCGCTGTAGGATGCAACCCATCTTCGAGCATAGATTTCATGATCTCAAAACCGGACTCAGCGTCGTCTTTGAAAGAGCCCGTCGAGCGTACGTTCGTTAGCTCTGCGAGGCCGTGATCGCGCATAAAATCGACGTACGCCGCGCTACGATCACGATATGTCTCAGAGTGGTTAGGGCCGCCGATGTGGACAATGCGCCGATGCCCCATCGCATAAAGATGTGCCATCACTTCATTGGCGGCAGCAAAGTTATCAATGGTCACGCATGTAACGCCATCGTGTGGTACTGGTCGCGATATCGCGACCACTTTCCGATCGAATCCCTCCATGTTAAGGATCGCCTTTGGGGCACTTCCTGTAATGGTGATGATGCCATCAACGACGCCGGTCAGCAGTTGTTGCCCCAATTTTTCCTCACGCTTGGGCTGGCGCAACGTAACGCCCAACAAAACATTTACTCCCCGTTCCGCAAGTGTTTCGACAATGCCTTGGAGAACATCAGAATAGAATGGCGCGGCGATGTCTGAAACAATGACAAGCACTTGATTGGCGCGGCCATCGCGCAAATTGCGGGCTGCTTCATTCACCACGTATCCGGTATCGCGCACAATCTGATCAATCAGCGCCCGAGTCTCTTTGGCAACTAGTGGGCTTCCCGCCAAGGCGCGGCTGACGGTCGAGATATCGACACCTGCCAAGCGCGCGATCTCGGCCATCCTTGGTCGTCTCCCGGCCTGCCGTAGCGATGTGTCGTCGGTTGATGAAGTAGGCATGTTCCGTTCTTTCAATGAGTCCAAGGTTGTAGGTTGATCACTTTAAAGGTGCTGCTGCTCACGAGCGCATTTAGCAGCGGTTTCGGAAAAGACCCAGCGGCTCCCGAAGGCGCAACCTCATAGAGTAATAGCTGGGTTGAACTTATTCAATATCCTCAGAGGGTCGCAAGGTTCGATAAATTTAGGCCTCATTCAAAGAGTTGCCGACATAGTGGCCTTCTTCTTCGCATCTTCGGATCTCTCGACGACGCTTTTCTAGGGCGTAGCATACACATGTGCGGAGCCTGAGCTACTGCGCAACAGGGGCATCGGCTGAACGTTCCATTCGAAACCTTTGTAGAAAGACCGTTTGAACTTGTTTCAGAGCGGTATACCGTAGAAGATAATTTTCGCGCTGCCGTATTCCGACTGACGGCACTAGAATATAAGAGTTTCTTTAAATGACGCTTTTGACCGTGCCTAATTCAGCTTGATTGGTTCGTAGGCCTGGCATGCGAGCACTTCACAATTTTAGTCAGCCTTTGGGTCACGCCAGGTCTCAACGGTCAAGACGAAGTCACCCTGTGATTCCCAAGTTTGAGCATTTGTTCGGCGCACCGTTGTCGATCATCACCGTCTCATGCGGAGCCAGGATCTTTCTGCCCCGCTCAAGATGCCTTTTTAGCAGACCCAGTTTATCCGTTTGCTTTGGATGCATCCAAAGCACTCACGGAAACAAGCTTGCTGCCAAAATTATGGGTTTTACAAATGTCGGAACGAACACCAACGTTTTGTGCCTTGTTAACCCCGCACTAAGAACCCGCGGCGAACTTCGAAAAATACAATCGATTGTTTTTCTGATGCAATCGATTGTATCATGTTAAAATCCGCTTTGATCCTTAGGCTCACCGTAAGGCTGAAGCAACGGCGCGCCTATAAGTTCTAACAAACATCCTTGGAAAACGGACTGACATGAACCTTGCATTTCTTTCCGCTACCGGTATCGGCAAGGCATTGGCCCGAGGCGATTTCACATCGGAAGTACTGGTGATCGAATTGCTTGCTCGCATCCATACGTACGACCAGGCATTGAGCGCGTTTGTCGAGGTCTACGGGGATGACGCGCTACGGGCGGCGAGGGAATCGGACGAAAGACGGTCCCGCAACCAGGCAAGGGGCACCCTTGACGGTGTTCCATTCGCGGCCAAGGATCTGTTTGACGTCGAGGGATATGCCACGTTGGCCGGATCGAAGGCCTCCGCAACCACGCCCGCAATTCGATCGGCCACGGCTGTCCGGCGATTGTTGGACGAGGGCATGATCCTTGTTGGCAAGACGCATACGGTCGAATTCGCTTACGGCAGTTGGGGAACGAATCCAAGCGTCGGCACTCCGGTCAACCCACGGGATGCTCTAGTTCAACGAGTGCCGGGCGGGTCATCCAGCGGATCAGCTGTGGCGGTAGCTGCCGGGCTGGTCCCCGTTGCGCTAGGCACCGATACGGGCGGCTCAGTGCGCAGCCCTTCGGCATTGTGTGGCATTGTAGGAATGAAGACCTCGCTCGGGCTGGTCGGACGCGGCGGGGTGCAGCCGCTCGCCCTAATCTTCGACACAGTCGGGCCGATGACCCGTTCGGTCGAGGACGCGGCACTCATTCAAGCGGCGTTGCAAGGAGAGGATGCAGACGATCCGGCAACATTTGGGGTTCAGCGGGCAGACGCTCTTGTGAATCTCAACAAGGGTGTTGCGGGGCTAACTTTGCGCTATCCGACCATGGATGACCTCAAAGGCGCAGAACCCGGAATCCTTGAGCGCTTCAAGACGACGATCGTTGATCTCGAAGCGATGGGCGCGGTCCTCGAGCAGAAGCCACTACCTCGCTCGCTAGAAACATATGCAAGCCTCGGTGCCAACATTACGACCGTGGAAGCTTGGGACCGTTACGGCGATCTTGTCGACATGGAGAACAGTCTCGTCAACGCGGAAATTGCGAAGCGAATGTCGCGCGGCAAAACGATGAACATCAAGGACTACCTTGGCTACGAAGCGCAGCGGCGGCTGTTGCAAACAGAGATCCATCACTACTTCGCAGGTGCGGATGCCATACTGCTTCCCTCATCGCCGATTACGGCAAAGCCCATAGAAGGCGCGCACGACGCAGCCGCGCCGTTTGGTCTTTTCACCCGTTTCGTTAATCTGATGGACCTCGCTTCCCTGAGCATACCTATGGGAGATGTCGAGGGCCTCCCCACTGCTGTTCAGATAGTTGTTCGTCGCTACGCCGACCCCATGGCTTTTCAAATCGGACGCGCGCTCGAAGTTCAGCGCGGTGGATTGTTTGCGCCTCCTTCCGGCTACGGCCTCCTGGATGGCCCGGCAGTATCGGCGAAATGACGAGCATCCGGTCTGCGCGGTTAGAAATACTTTGAACTTCATCGAAACCCCTGACGGCGATTATTGTGTCGACTGATGAAAGCCAATCTTTATGGAGATTAATGTGGCCGGAGACGCCGATCGTAGAGCAATTGGGATAGCAAGCGTGTCGGACCGCGCGGAGCCTTCTGTTGCCATGGTTACAGGAGCGAGCTGCAGCATTGGAGCTGCGACGGCACGCTTACTTGCCCACCAGGTCTATCGGCTGGCTTTAAGGTTGCGCTCCGGCTGCCAGAGGCTTGCTGCCGAGCTCCATGCATGGAGTTTCGCAGGCTCACTGACAGAAAAGAGCGATCTGAAGGGCTTCGTCAGAGACACAATTGCCCAATGTGGCCTGCTGGACGCGGAAGTAAGCAGCACCGACCGCTATGCGTCCATACTGAACAATCTTGAGATCACTCCGGCTCCGTCGATTAGCTTGGAAGGCTTCAGGTTCGAACCTGAAATCAAACCTGACTTGTTTGCGATTACCCGCGAGGCCTGGCAAAAAACCGTCGACTTGCTGGTTGACGGAACGGTAAGTACCGCTAAGTTCACAACGCCTCATCCACTGGGTCGGGAGGCGGCGCAATCGTCGCGTTATCGGGCATGGAGGCCTTCAGGTCAAGGCTCCGGAACCTGCTTGGTCCTGCGCGCTCAGCCCATCACGGCTTCACGCGTCTTTACGCCGCCCGAAACGCTGCATCGGCCATACGCAAGAACTGCGTGCTTCCTAGGCTGATGGAGAGCGCTGTACTCAATTTTGATTTGCAATTGCCACGCACAATCTCAATGGGCCGCACGAGGAAAACTAGAGGAAATAGTAGACACCGTCGCTTTCTGGTGTGTCCCGCCTCGTCCTACGTCACGGGCCAGTTGCTATTAGCCAATGGCGGCTTGAATCGGGGGATCATCTAGGGGCTAACCCAGTGCCCTATGTAGTGGTGTAGTTCGATGGTGAAACGCCCATTCTTTAAATCGACGTTATAAATTCTCTTCCGATCCCCATGATAATCACGCAAGTTAACATCTATTTGGCCCAAAGCGGCAAACTGCATCCCATCCTTGTTGAAGTAGTAACCGACGAAGGGTTGCGCGGCATCGGCGAAGCAGGCGTTGCATACGGTCGTGGCGCGACAGCCGCCGCCGGCATGTTAAAGGACCTCGCCGCTGATCTGATTGGCCGCGATCCCGCTCGCATCGAAGCGTTTTCCACGCACGTCTATGACCACACCTTCTGGGGCAAAGGTGGTGGCACGATCGTGTTCGCCGCGTTGAGTGCAATCGAGCAGGCCTTATGGGACATCAAAGGCCGCGCCTGCGGTCTTCCGGTCTACGAGATGCTAGGTGGTGCGGTCAACGACCGCGTTCGCTGCTATGCAAACGGCTGGTACGAATCTGCTCAGACGCCCGATGAATTCGCTCGCGCGACCGAACGTCCACTTAACGATGGCTACACCGCGCTCAAGTTCTATCCGCTCGGCCAGATGGTCGGAGCCAATATGCGACATGTGAGCCAACGGGCGATCACACGTGAACAGGCTGACCTGGCAGTTGCGCGCGTTAGGGCGGTGCGCAACGCGATCGGGCCTCACGTCGATCTGATGCTGGATCTGAGTGGCGGGCTCACCGCGGCAGAAGCCACGCGACTTTGCAGCCGCTTCGAGCCTTACGATATTCTCTTCGTCGAAGAGCCCACTGATCCATCCGACGCCGAAGCAATGGCGTGGGTCGCCGCACGCACGTCGATTCCGTTGGCTGCGGGCGAGCGCAATTACGGGCGTCATCAGATGCGCGCGCTAATCGAAACGCGAGCAGTCGACATCGTCCAGCCCGATCCGTGCAACACCGGCGGAATAATGGAGACGAAAAAGATTGCTGCAATGGCCGAAGCATTCGGGATGCGAGTTGCTCCCCACGTTTGTGGAAGTGCGCTTGCCACGCAGGTCGCGCTTNTGCAACACCGGCGGAATAATGGAGACGAAAAAGATTGCTGCAATGGCCGAAGCATTCGGGATGCGAGTTGCTCCCCACGTTTGTGGAAGTGCGCTTGCCACGCAGGTCGCGCTTCATTTAGGGGTTAATCTGCCGAATGTATCCATGCTTGAGCTTTACCCCTACTTCCGACTTCACGATGGCGCCATTGACACGATCGTCGACGCACCGGAGTTGAAGATAAAAGATGGCTACCTGGCGCTGCCCGAGGGCGCGGGTCTTGGCGCCGAATTAAACCAAGCCGTGCTCGCCCCGTTCTTATGGGACAGCGTCAGCGGACCCGTATAAGATCTGCGCGAGCTTTCCCCAGCGGCATGCGAGATGAGCACGAGAACGACTCGCTGCACGCACCGCGTCGAGCGACGCATGCCGCGGGTGACTCGATGCCACGGCCTAAGCTGTGGGAACCATTACTGTCCCGCGGACCTAGTTACAAAGGTGAGCCGCGATCTTCCATTCGGAAGATGTGCAACCGCATGGAGAGGTTGGTGACCCACGCGCGGGCGGGCTAGCTAGTCGGCACTTTCACAGAGAGTCGCTCACTTCCCGAAATTCAGCTTAAACAGTGATCAGGCACTTGCCGACGCGCTCAATCTTGGGACCTCCCCGACTTCGAGAAGCCCACTCCGGCGGGTTACTCGATCCGGAGCAAGCGGCCGCGCGCGGGAAAGCCAGCATTAGGGTGTCGACGAAGCCTTCGCAGCGGCAGCTTTCTTTTCCGCATTTTGGATGTTTTGCGGATAGTCGGTCTGGTTGGCAGAGGGGTTGTAACCGTTCTTTTCTAGAGTGCCTATTTCTGCGTCCTTCCGTTCGCGGTTAGCTTTTCGGGCTTCCTTGCGTTGCAAATTCTTGATTTGCTTGGGTGTTGATGCAGCCGTTTCAGCATTTTGCGCCATTGCGACCGGTGGAATCATCCCAACAGCAGTTATTGATAGAGCAGCGACCACGGCGACGAAACGAGAATGGAACATAAAAAAGCTCTCCAGAAAAACGTCAATTATCTATTGTGCGCAACCTAGGTCGAAGCTGTCGCTTCTAGATTCGCAACACCATCACGTTTGAGAGTGAAGGCATGTGTATGTGCGTACGGGTCCGACTTGCCTTTGACATCACCAACACTTTGGGACATGCATGGGCATCCGTACGGCTTGAATATCAGAAACGGTGCAGCGACATAATTCTTTCACCGTTGCGCGTATAAATGTGTTAACACCCGTTTTTGGGTAGAAACCGGTTTCGCACACCGAGTTAACGTGAAAGCTGCCGACTGAAAATGCATAGGCAAGCCGCTCATTCGGGACCTCGAGCGATGCCCCGACAAGTGATCGCAATTCGCCCTTCCCTGCGGAAAGGCCTCGGATTCGAGATTGAGAACGGGCTGCCAAAGCGCCTCCTGCAGACGCAGCAAAGAGAAAGCGCTTCGAGAATGCACGCGTTGAACACGTACGATGGATCGATTAGCGAGGATGAACTTCATCGCCGTGAGGTTCAGCACTCGACAATATTAACTGCCAAACCGCCGCGCGATGTCTCTTTGTACTTAGTCTCCATATCCGCGCCTGTTTGCATCATTGTTTTGATGACCGAATCGAGCGAAACATAGTGCGTGCCATCCCCTCGTAAAGCCATGCGCGCCGCATTCACCGCCTTTACTGAACCCATCGCATTGCGTTCAATGCAAGGAATCTAGACCATTCCCCAAACATGGTCACATGTGAGGCCGAGGGTTGTGTTCCATGCCGATCTCAGCAGCATTACATACCTCGGTGGGCGGTCCGCCCATCACAGCGGTCAATCCGGCGGCCGCCATTGAACAAGCAACACCAACCTTGCCTTGGCACCCAACCTCAGCGCCTGAAATCGAAGCGTTCAGCTTATAGAGCGTTCCAATTGCGGCAGACGTTAATAGAAAATCTTTCACGCCCTCTAAATTGGACCCAGGTACAAATCGATCGTAGTAGTGCAGCACGGCTGGAATGATGCCCGCTGCGCCATTGGTCGGCGCAGTAACGACGTGCCCACCAGCCGCGTTCTCTTCATTCACTGCGATTGCGTACAGATTAATCCAATCGATGGTGGACGGGGGATCGGTCAGCGCCTGTTACGGCCTGTCAAGGAGCGCTAGGTTAAGGCGGGGGCTCGCCGCTTTACTCTGAAAGGACCAGAAAGAAGCCCATCCGCGTCGGCATTTGCGATCCCGCAACCGCGTCTCACGCAGGCTTGCATTACGTTCCATATCCTTAGTAGTTTGGGCCGAATGTCGTCTTCGTTACACCGCGGTCTGTCCCATGGCCCTTGCCGGTGGCACCCAGCGGGCCGTACAGTTCGCACTTTACCGAAACCGTATCTTCTAGCAGCCCATCACTTCAAGAGACTGCACAAACATGGGCGCCGCGCGCTTGGGACCGACGGTGTGTGAACTCGAAGGTCCGATGCCAATCTTGAATATATCTAGAACACTGACTGCCATGCTTTTCCCTAACGGTTAGTTTCAGGCGTACTTCTAACTTGCTTAGTGGATACGACGAGTACCTAATAAAAAGCTGTTTGCAAGCGCAATCCGTTGGTGAATAACCGTGGATGGGGTCAAACGAGTTGACTGCGCACACCCCCGTGGATTATCTGGAGTACGACAGTCGCAGTAGATTGACTTAACGCGCCGAAGCGATATCGGCCAAACGGAACCTGCCTACAATTTCCGCCAGTTTAAATGACTGCTCTTTCAGAAAATCTGCGGCTGCAGACGATTGCTCGACAAGAGCAGCGTTTTGTTGAGTGACTGCGTCAAGCTGCGTAACGGCTTGATTGACCTGCCCGACGCCAGTTCTTTGCTCGCTCGTTGCCACGGATATTTCTGCGATTATCGTGCTCACCTGTCGAACGCTCTTGACGATTTCATCCATCGTTTCACCAGCGTTTGTCACGAGCTGTGCACCTCTAGTAACCTTGTTCGCCGAATCGTCAATGAGTTGCTTGATTTCTTTGGCAGCTTGCGCACTGCGCTGAGCAAGAATTCGAACTTCTCCGGCTACGACAGCAAATCCCCGGCCCTGCTCGCCTGCACGTGCAGCCTCGACCGCAGCATTCAAAGCGAGGATATTAGTCTGAAAAGCGATCCCATCGATGACCCCGATGATGGCAGCAATCTTACCCGAGGATGCAGATATCGCCGCCATGGTTGAAACTACTTCAGTAACAGCGACGCCTCCCTGCAGAGCCACTTGTGAAGCCGCCTCTGCGAGACGGTGAGCTTGAGTAGCCGCCTCAGCTGATTGTCCTACCGTGCCATGAATTTCTTCCATTGACGCGGCTGTCTCTTGTAAAGAAGAGGCTGCATGCTCAGTGCGAGCCGATAGGTCTTGGTTCCCTTGTGAAATTTCGGACGCAGCGTTCTTTACAGCTTCGCTGCTAATTCTTATCTCGACCAAAACTGAAGTCATTTTGTCGACGAAAAGGTTAAACGACCGCGCTATAGCGGCGACTTCGTCGTCGCCTTCAGCAGACAATCGCTTAGTTAGATCGCCGCTTCCGGAACCGATCTCCTCCATCGCATCCCGAGCATGAGACAATCGCTTGAAAGGCGGTGCTGTAAGCATGCCAATAAGTAAAATGGCTGCCAAAGCGACAATCATCGTGCCAAAAAACTCCGTTCGAGCTAGCGCATGCATACCCGCTGTGGCGTCAGATTCGTCGAGGGCAATGACGAGTTCCCAATCCGTGCCAGGGATTGCTTCTGCGTGCAACAATTTATTTCTGTCACCGATTTTGACATTCAATGGCTCCGAAGCGGCGCCAAGCCTCTTGATCGTCTCTGCGGTTAGACTACGCGTAATGTCAGTAACAGGTCGCATGCTCAGTTTTACGTCAGGATGAGCAATGATGGTGCCGTTTTGATTTACTAGAAATGCAAAACTTGCAGGAGTCGGATGGATGGCGTTCACATTCGCACTGACCGAATCCAAGGCAATATCAGCACCCAGGACCGCTTTTATAGCGCCGTTTTCTAGAATAGGACGGGACAGCGTTACAACCAACTTACGGGACGTATGTGCAATGTACGGATCAGTCACACTGAGTTTTCCAGTTGCCAAAGCCTGTCTGTAATAGGGTCGTGTTGTGGGATCAACGTCGGCGCTGGAAGGTCGATGGCCCAAGCTTGACGTCGATGTGAAGCGCTTATCAGGGAATGCCATATAAACAGCCGCAAAGCTGCCACTCGCTTTTACCTGGGTAAGCAGGTTTTCAGCATCGCCGTCAAGCTGCAACGGAGTGATGGCATTGACAATCGTAGCCTTTTCTGTCAGCCAATCACTAATAGCCAATGAATGCCCGGCCGAGATGGCGGCAAGATTCTGGTTAATCGTCTCCTGGTCATAGGAACGGGCAACATAGTAATTTAGAACCCCACTTATCGACAAAGCAGCGACCAGAGTTGCGACGCAGATCATTAAGATACGAACGCGAATAGATGAGAACATGGGTTGCTTGACGTTGTCTTTAATTAGGCTATGGAACTACAGGAACAAGATGATCAGGGTCTTTCGAACAAGGGCTGGTTTCTTACAACCACCAAAAGCGTTGACGCCATACTCTTCGTCAGCATGGCGTCGCATCGCAACACGCTTTTTTAGAACTTGTGACGAATACCAAGCAGCGCCGCGACCTGATTTGACGTACTTGAAGCTGAAAGACCTGCAAGCTGAGCGGTCGCTGGCGCACCGAACGAATTGTTGCCGGATGCATGTTGATATAACCCCGTCACATACAAGTCCGTTCGTTTCGACAAGAAGTAATCAGCGCCGATCATACCTTGATGGATTTTTTCGTTATTAAGGCTGTAAGCTTTCGTATAGTCGTAAGCAATGCCTAACAGTAACGCGGGTGTCACTTGGTACTTGAAGTTGCCTTCGATGTTATTTAACTTGGCATTGCCGAACTTGGGCGCACCAGTAGGTTGACCCATTACAGCGGTCTGTCCGAGCCCTTTGAATTGTATATTGCTGTAAGTACCGCCCACGGTTGCAGCACCAAGCGTATAAGCACCGCCTGCCGCGAACACCTGTTGTGCCTGCGCTGACGCGAAGCCTGAGTACACTTGCGAGCCTCCCATATTCGACGAAGTGGCTGACGATGAAGCGTTATTCCCGAACGCCGAATAGTTAGGATTTTTTACGTTAAAATACGCCGCCCCTAATATCAGAGGGCCCTGCGTGTATCCAACACCCCCCGAAAAGATTTGGTTGCGGTTAAACGAGCCAGCGACGCCCCCCAAACTATAAAGGCCGCTAAACTTGATACCGCCGTAATTCGAACTTGTGTATTTGATTGAATTGTTGGTGCGGTTTGAATTGTTAAGGTTGTCAAGATCCCCCGGATGTGCCCCATAAAAGGTAGCCCACTGATCCGCTGCTTCTAGTGGCCCGACGAAGTCTACAACCGAGTCATATTGGCGACCTAATGTAACTGCACCAAAATTATTGCTTGAAAGACCCACATAGGCCTGACGTCCAAACTCGTCTCCACCCTGATTCAATCTACCCGTAAACACATTGAAACCGTTTTCGAGGACGAAAAGTGCCTTTAGACCACCACCAAGGTCTTCATTTCCACGCAAGCCCCATCGATCGCCCTGCTGGTTGCCGGCGGACGTCGAATACAGCTTTTGCCCTGCTGAATTGTTGGTGTATAAGAACCCAGCGTCGACGATGCCGTACAGATTGACACTGCTCTGAGCATGTGAGACGCCGGTTGATGCCACCAGTGCGGCAAGCGCAAACAAGGAACGTTTCATTTGTTATCCTAATCGTTTTGATTTTTTAAGTTGACGGAACTTCAGATTACGTACTGAAAAAATGGGTCAATAAAAGCGCCCAAAAAAACCAGAAAACTTAAACTCCGCTTAGAGAGTAGTAGATCAAAGGGTCATAAGGTTGCGGCTACGTAATGGCCCGGGGCAACTTCCTCTAGACGAACGTCTTCTGGACGATATGTTAAGTTGTGCACCGGACTAGGAATATCTCCGCTGATCAACGATCGACTTAGTGTGCGTTTTTCGGGGTCAGCAACGAGGACTGCAGATAGCAGCTTCTGCGTGTAGGGATGTCTCGGCGTTTCAAAGATTTGGCGCCTAGTCCCGATTTCGACAATCCTACCTAGGTACATCACTGCCACGCGATGACTAACTCGCTCTACGACAGCCAAGTCATGCGAGATAAAAAGGAAGGCAATTCCGAGGTCTGCCTGAAGGTCCTGTATTAAGTTGATAATCTGCGCTTGGATAGAAACATCAAGTGCCGAGACGGATTCGTCAGCGACGACCAATTTAGGAGACAACGCTAGAGCCCGCGCGATGCAAATCCGCTGCCGTTGCCCGCCTGAGAACTGATGGGGATACCGATGCGCGGATGACGCCGGTAATCCAACTCGTTCGAGCAATTCGCCTGCGCGAGTGCGAGCTGCTGCGCCGTGCATGATCCCATGAACGAGAAGCGGCTCTATTAAGCTTTGCTCGATGCTTCGCCGCGGATCTAGAGAAGCGTACGGGTCCTGAAATACCATTTGTATCTCGCGGCGCACTGCTTTGAGTTCGGCACCCCTCAAATCAGCGATGTTCTTGCCACCGAATTCGATGCTGCCGCCTTGCGCCGCTATAATCCGAGCTACCGTGCGCGCTGTTGTCGACTTGCCGCAACCAGACTCGCCGACAAGCGCAAGGGTTTCTCCTGAGTGCAGATCAAAGCTCACGCTTTCAACGGCGTGGACCCGTTTCTGCACTCTTCCCAATACCCCCCCGCGCAAGTCGTACCTGCAAACAAGTTTCCTTACTCGAAGCAACGGGTCGCTGTTGCGTTGCGGAACCAACCGTGTGGGCACGGCCGTCGGATCAGGGTTTTGGGAGGCGCTGTCGTCAGCGACAGGGAATTTCGCAGGCCGATCGGTTCCTTTCATCGCTCCTAGCTTAGGCACAGCAGCTAGTAGTGCCCGGGTGTATGCGTGGTCCGGAGAGCCGAATATCTTTTTGGCCGTACCACGCTCTAAGGTGTCTCCTTGACGCATCACCATGACATCGTCGGCTATCTGAGCCACAACACCCATGTCATGCGTTATGAAGATAACCCCCATGTCCATTTCGCTTTGCAGTTCTCGGATGATTTGCAGGATTTGAGCTTGAACGGTTACGTCCAATGCCGTTGTTGGTTCATCCGCAATCAACAGGGCAGGCTCGCACGCAAGCGCCATTGCGATCATCACCCGCTGTCGCATGCCGCCTGAAAGTTGATGTGGATAGCGGTCTATGACTTGTCGAGAATCCGGAATACGAACAAGGTCCAGCATTCGCAAAGCCCGTGCTCTCGCGGCGCGATGGCCTTCGGGCCGATGTAATAGGATGGCCTCAACAAGCTGAGAACCAATCTTGAAAATTGGGTTCAACGATGTCATCGGCTCTTGAAAAATCATTGCTATGTCGGAACCCCGCACCTTACGCAACGTATCCTGGGTGGCGTTCACCAGTTCAATTACACCGTGCAACCTTGTGCGTAACTGAATACTGCCCGATACAATATGGCCACCTCCTAGTTCTACCAGGCGCATCATTGCAAGCGAGGTGACTGATTTACCAGATCCGGACTCTCCTACTATTGCGAGCGTCTGCCCGCGGCGTACATCGAACGAGACGTCATGAACTACCGGCGTCGCGGCACCTCCAGCCCCAAAAGCAATACGTAGATTTTTTATTCGGGCTACCAGTTGCTCGTCCATCACAGGCTCCATCATGCCAAAATTGCTTCTACTGCCCTATCCAGTTCGGCGCCGGCTGAGGACAGTCGAGACCGCGCAAGTTCAACCCATTTTCGATCTTTTTCGCGTTCCACACATGCATCGGCTAACAGCCGATCAACCTGAGAAGGCCCGACACTTCCGGTTGTTACTCGTGTTTCGACGAACCGACGCGGATCAAGCGCGTCGCGCACAATCTCATCGCTGAGATTCAAAGAAAAACCGGCCGTTTCCATCGCCGCCCGATCAAGCGAAGCACCCGTTAGTTCAGCCGGTCTGACGCCTGTTGCCAAACTATTGCGTACTACGCGTGCAACGATATGGTGTACCTGTCGGAACGAGATCCCCGTCTCACGCACAATCACATCAGCGAGGTTGCTCGCCGTGCACCAACTGCCGGCAAGCAGTTCCGACATCCGCGCGTCATGTACGATTAGAGTGTCGATCACTCCTGCGAAAAGGTCGAGCATGCCTTCAGTAGTTTGCAATGCACTATGAATGAGCGGCAAATCGCGCATCGCCTGGTCTCCAGTGCCTTCTGCCCGAAATGTTGCTAGGGCAGTTGCTAGCCAAGTCACCGCCTCTCCGGCCGCTTTTTTGATTGTCTCCAAAGCTGCCGGGTTTTTTTTCTGCGGGAATATGCTGCTGGTTCCGCAGTAGCTGTCGTCGCTTTCAACCAGCCCGAACTCAATACTCGACCACAAGTGCAGATCTGTAGCGAGGTCATTCATATCAGCCATCACAAATGAAAGGGCACCAATAGCTTCTGCGGCATACCACGCCTCGCGCCCCAATTTGGAATTTTCGAGTACAGCATCAAAGCCAAGAAGGTTGGTGGTTCGTGTTCGATTTAAGGGCCACGAGGTTCCTGCAAGCCCTACGGCCCCCAGCGGATTGCGATTCACCCTCGCGTAGGCTTGCGTCAGCCGTTCGAAACTATCGTGCAAACGTGTTGCGAAGCTCAGCAGATAATGTCCAAAAACCCAGGGCTGAGCGTGTTGCATATGTGTGTACCCAGGCATGATGGTTCGCGAATGCCGAGCAGCCTGATTGGATATCGCGGTTTGAAGGACATTTAGCCGATCCATGACGTCCAACATGCGATTACGATCGTAGAGGCGCCGGACAGTGGCGCCTTGGTCAATACGGCTTCGTCCGGTATGCATCTGACCGGCAAAATCCTCTCCAATTGCGGCCAAAAGAAACGACTCGACCTGCAGCAAGAAGCTACCTTTTCGAACATCAGTCGGAAAATCATCAGCCTGCATTTCCCGCAACCGCAACAGTTGCTTTAAGATTGAACGTCCCACCGGACGCCCGATAATCCCTTCCTCGACCAGCATTGCGGTGTGTGCAAGATCGACCGCTAGGAACTCTCGGTACTGGCTTTTCTCACGTTCCAGGCCAGGGATGTCGTGGTATTTGACTAAACGCTCAGCCGGGGGAGCACTCAAGCGCGCTTCGGTCAGTAGGGTTTCGTTCTCAGCAATATGTGTAGTCATCAGTTTTCTCAGTTACTTTGTTAGTACGGCCCGCTTTAAGTCGACAATTCCGTCGTCGTAAACAGTAAAGCCTTGCAAATTTTTACGTGTCCCGAACAACTGCACTTCGTCAAATAATGGGATTGTGTTGGGCGCTTCCTTCCACAAAATCTCCTGAATGTCTCCGTAGTAACCCAACCGCTTGTCGTAGTTCATTTCTGTGGCGGCCGCCTCCAATAAGTGATCCACCCTTGGATTGCTGTAGCCGGTCAGGTTTGATGGATCTCCCGTCGAGAGCTTGCGTCGCAAGCGGATGTCAGCCACGTTTATTCCAGTCCCTAGCAGCCACATGTTGGCGTCATTAGTTCCCTTGCCCGTACCCTTTCCAGTCTCAGGTCGGTACAACGTTTTTTGGTAAGACGCCCACTCCCAAACTCGAAATTCGGTCTTTAGGCCGACCGCATTTAGGTATCCCTGCACTACCTCAGCGACCTGCCGATCTTTCGTGTAACGCCCTGAAGGCGTCCAGATTACGACCGTTCCAGGGAAGCCTTTTGGATAGACATCGCGTATTAATTTACGCGCAGCCTCAGGATCAAATGCCTCAGGTGAAAAGACTCTGCGGCCCTGAGTGCCTTCAGGAAACGGACCTGTGGGGACCTTCCCGTAGCCCATTAGTACCTTACTAACAATGGCTTGCCTGTCGATTGCGAGATTCACTGCACGTCGAATCCGGACGTCGTCGAATGGCGGCTTTGTGACATTTAGTTCAAAAAAAACTTGATACGAACTGGGCACTTGAGTTAGCGAAACTTTGCCGTCAATTTTTATTTGGGATGCCGACTCTGGCGACAAATCGCCGGCCATGTCAGCATTTTCCGTTTTGATTTCGATAACGCGTGCCCAATCCTCCGGTACTGGGCGAAAGATCAGTTCGTCAGCGCTAGCAGGTTGGCCAAAGTAAGTTGGGTTGCGCCTGATATTCGTCCGATCGTTAGGTATCCAGCTTTCGAATTCGTATGGCCCCGTTCCAACTGGGTGATGCCCATAAGCTCGGCCATACTTTTGGATCGCAGTCGGACTACTCATCGCCGCCCAACTTTGTGCGAGAGTCTCAAGTAACACCGGCGAGGGACGCTTTGTCTTAATCTCAAGGACAAATTCCGAAGGTGCCGTTACTGATTCAATATCGGCAAAGTAGGAGCGATTAGGGGACCCCAGCTTTGGATTGCGAATACGATCGAGGTTAAACTTTACCGCTGCCGCGTTGAATATGGTGCCGTCTTGAAATTTTACATTCGTGCGCAAGTTAAAAAGCCAACTTTTACCATCGGCTGACGTAGACCATGATTCAGCCAGATCTGGCACAATCTTTTTCAGTTGCGGGCCGTCCCACATCACCAGTTGGTTAAACAAATGCGCGATCACTATTTGCGAGGTCGTGCTACGTGTTATCGCAGGGTCGAGCGTGTCAATATCGGTGCCCTGCACGTATGTCAGCGCAGTATCTGCATGTGCCAGTGTTATGTCGAGAGCAGCAGTCGTAATGCTCAGGACCATCGCTAGCATCAGTTTTATGCTTCGGTGCTTCATGCGCTGCTGCTCCCTAGATATGTAAGGCAAACCCTTCGATTCGCTCATCAACTGCCTTCATTGCTGCTCGATCGAGTCTGATGAGGTCAATGACCATACCGCGACTTTGGATCTACATAGTCCCGTAAAGCGTCGCCGGCCAAGTTAAAACTAAGGATGACAATGAATAAGGCTCCACCTGGTGCGATTAAGACATATGGGTGGATCACTAAAAGTGGGCGCGACGCGGCGATCATCGCTCCCCACTCCGGAATTGGAGGAGGTGGACCCAGGCCAAGAAAACTTAGACCCGATCCAATCAAGATCGCTTCCGCTAGAGAAACAGTCGCTTGCACAATAATCAGCGAGCCAACGTTGGGAAGAATATGGGTAACCAGCATTTTAAAGTCGCCCATCCCAATCGTTTTTGATGCCAGCACAAACTCCCGTTCCTTTAATGCCTTAATCGGTCCCGCGAAAAAACGTACGTAGATTGGAATTGTGGAAATTGCGATTGCCAGCGTGAGACTGGAGATACTGTTACCCGCCACCGTTACCACAACTATCGCCACCAAAGTGCGGGGAAACGCGATCAAGAAATCCATAAGCCGCATGATGGCCGCCGGGGCTACACCGGAGTAATAACCGCACGCTGCGCCTAATGAAATCCCAACTACCATCGCAATAACAACGCTGCCAAACGCAACGGCGAGCGTAATGCGAGCGCCCCACAGCACACGCCCTAACAGGTCTCTTCCTAGTTCATCCGTTCCGAGCCAGTAGGTGGCTCCTGGTGGTATTAACGATTTTTCCAAACTTACTCGCGTCACCGCATTCCAATCAAAAAGCCACGGCGCAGCTACAGCCGCACCCACGATCAGCGTGATGATCAACAAGGCCGATAACGCGACCCATCGGCGTCTGATTACGAGGAAGCGTATAAACCCGCGACGCGGAGAGCGAGAGGCCGACACGACTGCCTCAGGCGTATGCGATGCGAGGGTCGATGATTCCATATGCAAGATCCACTAGAAGATTGATGAGCACAACTGATGTCGCAAAAACGAGGATTGTTCCTTGGACCACATATATGTCTCGCGCGATGATCGCAGCCAGCATGTATCTCCCGAGTCCAGGCCAAGCAAAGACGGTTTCCACTATCACCGCACCGCCCAACAACCGCCCAAAATCCATACCGAAAATTGTGATGAGTGGAATGGCTGCATTCACCAGGGCATGCTTAATAACGACGCGATACCGCGGAACCCCTTTGGCATAGGCGGTCCGGATGAAGTCTTCGTCTAGGACGTCCATCATGGTGGAACGAGTTAAACGAGCGAAAGTCGCGACATAGGGCAAACCAAGGGTGATCGCTGGCATTATCAAGTGAAGGGGCCCGCCTCTACCATCTGGAGGAAGCCAGCCCAGCGTCGCTGCAAATATCAAGATCAGCAGCAAGCCTAGAAAAAATCCTGGCATGGAAATTCCTAATACAGCTAACGTTGTTAGAAGATTGTCTAGGGCGCTATGCGGCCTAAGCGCCGCTGCTATACCAAGAGGTACCCCGACAATGACTGCCAGGAACATTCCTGCAGTTGTTAATTCAAGAGTTGCGGGAAGGGTTCGCGCGATGCCCTCGCTCACAGGGGTGTAGGTCTGAAACGATTCGCCAAAATCGCCTCGAGAAACCTTGCTGAGATAGACCACGTACTGTGTAACCAACGGGCGATTTAGGCCGTAGTTCTCTCGAATTTGCTGTACATCTGCCTCGGTGGCATCCGGACCTGCCGCTAACCTAGCGGGATCACCGGGGATGAAATGCATCACCATGAACACGGCAACAGATATCGCCAGGAGCATGGGCGGCAGCAGCAACAGGCGTCGGATAGCATAGTTCAGCACGGCGGCTCTCTAATCTTTTGAAGTAGTTTGGCTCGTCCCCATGATGTGGCGGGCCGATGACAATGAAGGCAACGGTGAAGATCATTCCGCTCCGATATTCCAAACGCAAACCCATACAGTGTTGGACGCACATAACAAAATGTTATGCTGAAACTTTTAATCCTCCTTTTCTTTGGTGGCAGCCATGCAACTGAACCCGCGGCAACTCGAAGCGTTTCGCAAGGTCATGGTGACCGGCAGCATGACGATTGCAGCGGAGATGTTGAAGATCAGCCAGCCTGCGGTGAGCCGTTTGATTAAGGATTTTGAGCAGACCTTGCAGGTGCGCTTGTTTCGCCGAGAAGGCAATCGCCTGATACCGGGCGCGGAAGCGCGGCGTCTATTCAGCGAAGTTGATCGCTTTTACCAAGGAATTGAACGCGTTGAGCGCGTGGCGCAGGACTTGAAAACACTTCGTGCAGGTACCTTGCGCATCGGCTCGATGACTACGCTGGGCCTTAGTGTGTTGACCGAAGGCGTCCGCCGCTTTTCCCACGACCGGCCGGGCGTCACTACGTCGCTGGACATGCGGAATTCACTGAGCATTCTGGAGCTGACCGCAGCCAATCAATTTGACATCGGTTTTGTCCATATCATGGGCAACGAATACCCAGGTGTCGATATTATCCCGTTCACCGCTGTCGAGGCCGTCTGTATGCTTCCGAGCACTCATCCGCTTGCTCGCAAAAAAGTGATCAAGATTTCCGACCTGCAGGGCCAGCCCCTGATTTCCCTAAGCCCCAACAACCCTTTGCGCATGCGCCTGGAAATGGCGATGGACGGGGCAGGCGTTACGTGCGAACGCCCGGTAGAAACCACCCTTGCGCCCTCAGCTTGCAGCATGGCCGCCGGCGGTCTGGGCCTAACAGTAATCGACCTGTTTTCGGCCACCTACGCTAAATACCCCGGCGCGGTATTTCGTCGGCTTGAGCCTCCCATCCCGTTCGAGGTTTCTATGGTACTTCCAGCACACCAGCCGCGATCTAGGATCGTGACAGACTTCATGCACGTCATGCGGGAACTCATCAAACAAGAGTTCATTCCGCAAATCGACGGCAAAATTCGCTCCCGTAAAAGTACTACCGTCGCAACCAGCTGATTTACCATATCGTCTCTGCGCGCCTATCCATTCTTATTGCAACAGTCCGTGCGAGTGCGGGTCGCGCTGTTGAACCAAGATTTGTTGAACTCGCTCTACAAGAATTTTCACGGATTGGACAGCGACGTGTTACGTGGCCCTAGCAGAACGCATCCCAGCATTTTTTACAGCTTCCAACGACAGCATGGACGATGATCGCCTCCATTAAGCATGTTCGCGCTGGGCTTCGCTGTGTTCTCTTACGCAGCGTGGAGGACGTCGTGCAGTGATGTGCCCGGTCGACTGCACGAACGGCCTTGAAACAAGCTATCGCCTGATCCTAGCCGCCAATGACTTTACCGGGTGCGTACGCTTAATCAACAGCCGAAGCGCAAAGGCGCTTACGTCTCATCCAATAACTGAATTGAGCGAGGCACCGGGGCTGCGCTTCAACGGTATCTCGTGCATAATGTCGGCGCTCCAGTTCAGCAATGTAGGAATCGACGAATTGGTTCAGTGGCCCATTTAACAACCAGTCTCGCCGGCCAGACGGTTCAGGCATGCTCCAGAAAACGGTCTCCGCAGGAGGGGTTTGCGGAACACCATCGGATCACGATTTATTATGCGGAGTTGAGCCCTTCGGCGCCGCTACGCAAAACGTTTAGGCCGGTAAAGGAACTGGGAGACGAAACGCGCGCTGCACAATACGGAAGTGCACATGACGCCGGTTATGCGAAGTTCTCCATAACCGGCGGAATTTGCTCTTCGCAGGCTCAGTTCGCGCCGGTCGGCGCCAAGTTGCAGTGATGAGTCTCATCCGGTCTGTGAAGCTTAATGGACACGATCTTTGTGCCTATCTGAAGACTTCCTGACGCGGCTCCCTACGCAGCCCGCCAGTCGGCTCGATGAGCTGTTACCGCACCTCTGGCAGCCTCAGCTTCAACAGTAGGCTGACATCGGCTCCCGAACCCTTAGATTGCCGAGCGCTTACGGCCCAAAAAGCGCCGGTTGCTTCAGTACATCGTTCCCATCGGAAAGACCTGTATATGCATGACGGGATACATGGTCACGCTTATCGGCCACGTTGCGGAGTCAATCATAAGGGCGTTTCTGTCGACCCGATTTGCGAAGAAAACTCAAGAGGTCGATTGCCGTTTTATCTTTTCGACATTTTGAGCAAGCAACTCGGCCGTCGCGGCGGAAAGTGTCCAACCAAGGTGCCCGTGTCCGGTATTGTAGAAAACGCCTGGACGCTTACCGCGTCCGACGCGCGGTAACATGCTCGGCAGCATCGGGCGCAGGCCTGCCCACGGAATAACGCGACCCGTTGAGACTTCCGGGAACAAACGACGCGTCCACCCGACCAGCGGCGCTATACGGTCGGCGCGTATGTCACGATTGATGCCGTTGATCTCGGCCGTGCCCGCCACGCGGAAGCGATCGACTCCAAGCCGGCTAGTAACAATCTTAGCCTTGTCGTCAAGGAGACTCACCCAGGGCGCAGCACGTTGGCTCTTCTCGTCGTCAAGACAAACGGTGATCGAATACCCCTTCACCGGATAGACGTTAACATGGTCACCCAGCATAGCGGCGAACGCTCGACTGCCCACGCCTGCACACACAACAATTTGCTCGAACGTGTCTTCGGCCGGCTCACCACCGTTTAACGCTTCGATGCAAAAACGTCCGTCGCTGTCTTGTTTGATCGACGTTATAGAAGTGTCATACCGGAACTCGACGCCGCGACGCGCGCATGCGTCGGCCAGACCGCGCGTGAACTTGTGGATGTCGCCCGTTGAATCCGAAGGAGTGAAAAAGCCGCCATGGAAGTCGCCGTGCAAGGCCGGCTCGATAGTGCCTATTTCATTTGCGCCAACCGCATGCCGGTCGAGTCCGCCCTCACGCAGCAACTCATTGACCTTCGCCGCAGCGTCGAAATCGTTCCGATTTTTATAAATATGCAGGATGCCGCGCCTCTCAAGATCAAATTGGATACTTTCACAACTGGCGATCGAATACAGATGCTCACGCGCCGCGAGCGCAAGGCGCACGGTCTCAATGGTGTTGGCACGATAATTCGGGATTTGGCGAAGAAATTCGCCCATCCATGAATACTTGTGCCACGAGGGCGACGGGTTAAGCAGCAGCGGCGCATCGCGCGTAAACATCCAACGCAGGCCTTTCATTACTGTCGCCGTATGGTTCCAGACCTCGGCATTGCTTACTGAAAGCTGTCCGCCGTTTGCGAACGATGTTTCCATGGCGGCATAGCGATGCCGTTCAAAAACAATGACTTCAAACCCGCGGTTCGCGAGCGAATAAGCGCTGGTGACGCCAGTAATCCCGGCGCCGATGATGGCAATTCGTGGCATACGAGGTGGTCCAGATGAGTTGAGCATCGCTGGTCGCAACTGAACGCGTTCGTTACGCGTTGCGGCTTCCGGCGGCGATGCCCCATCTGTTCCTGTACCTGAGAGTTTCGCCCGCCCATCTCAGGATCGAGGCTCCCCTTCGGTGGACGCACGCAGCGCCACTCTCCAGATGTTCCTGCAGCAACAGTCCTTTTGCCTGAGAGTTTCCGGGGCGGTTGCTCCGTCGGCGCCGTTCTGTCGAACGATCTCTCCCGTGCTGCATATTTGGAACGTTGTAACAGTACATGACAACTAAACCTTCAACAAGAGGTTATTTTAGTTAACTCTCTTCAGTATGTTATGCACAGATTTAAGTTTAGGAAGAAGTTCAGACTGTGGACGGGCGTCCTACATCGGTAATAACCCATTCATACGCCGATGGTCCGGAGGTGATGTTCCTTTGGCTTTCCTGCGGATGACTAAAGTGTTCCTCAGACTGTTTTAGCTGTGATGATCGCTAACACCCCATTTCGGTTTTGCTACAGGCATTATCTGCGTACCTTGCGAGACGAAGTCCTTCGTCGGTCATCTGCTGAAGCCCCTTGGGGCCATCTGCGTTGACATTTTCCTTCTCCCCTCTTTTTCCGCTTCGAAACATCTCGCAAGCGGCAGGCGGTTATAGGATCCTCGGTCCGCGCGGTTTCGGCAGAATCGGCATGTATCCGCGGTCAGTCCGCTATAACGAAGCGTCAGTGCGGCAAGCTAAAGTCCCACGGAAATTGCGCTACCATTGGGCAAACCCGCTGTACGGGCGCCCGAATACCTCACTTCGCGGGCACTCTGAAACATGCTTGCGGTGCTGGACGCACCCGCTCGGCCACTCAAACCGCAAAACCGCACGGCCCACACCGAAAAGGCTTTCGCGAGTGGGAACACTGGACAGTACGCATCAAGCTTCGTGCAGTCCCTGCCTTATAGAGCCCCAAGGTAGTTCAGGCTGCGCCGTGTCACCAACCGCTGCTCCAGTCTTGAGGCATTAGCTCGGAAATATCAGCAAGACGGCGCGCTGCCTCTTGTGCGACTCAGCCCAAAGCTTTCTTAATCCGAAACCGAGCTTACTATGGCAACGGGCCGAGATCGATCATACGGAAGCGTCCCACTGCTTCAGCCAGTTTAAACGATTGCTCTTTAAGAAAATCTGCAGCGGCCGACGATTCTTCGACCAGCGCTGCGTTCTGCTGAGTGACTTCATCAAGTTGCGTCACGGCTTGATTGACTTGTCCAATGCCGGTGCTTTGCTCGCTCGTCGCTATCGAAATTTCCTCGATAATATTGCTAACCCTGTGTACGCTATCGACGATTTCGCGCATCGCGGCGCCAGCCGTGGATACAAGTTGTGTACCTGAGCCGACTTTGCTTACTGAGTCGGAGATCAATTGGTTGATTTCTTTTGCGGCTTGCGCGCTGCGTTGCGCCAGTGTCCGAACCTCGCCAGCCACCACCGCGAAACCTCTGCCCTGCTCGCCGGCGCGCGCCGCTTCCACCGCCGCGTTCAAGGCGAGGATATTAGTTTGGAAGGCAATGCCGTCGATCACGCTAATAATGTCAGCGATCTTCCCTGACGAATCCGAGATAGCTTCCATTGTTGCAACGACTTCATCAACAACAATGCCACCCCGTAAGGCTACCTGAGATGCCACGTTGGCCAATTGGTTAGCATGGTTCGCTGAATCGGCCGTCTGCCGCACCGTACCATGCAATTCTTCCATTAAGGCCGCCGTTTGCTGAAGCGATGACGCAGCGTGTTCGGTGCGTGCCGACAAATCTTGGTTGCCTTGGGAGATTTCAGTCGCAGCATTTTTTACGGATTCGCTGCTATTGCGGATGTCGATCAGCACCGATGTCATTTTGTCGACAAACAGATTAAACGAACTAGCGATAGCCGAGACCTCGTCATTGCCCCTCGTTGGCAAGCGTTTAGTAAGGTCTCCACTGCCAGAGCCGATTTCCTGCATTGCATCGCGGACGTGGGACAAGCGCCTAAATGGCGGCGCTGTGAGGGCGCCTAAAAGTAAGCTAGCTGCTAGAGCAACGACTAACAGGGTGATGACGTTCGCAATTGCCGTTGCGCGCATTCCAGCTGTTGCTTCCGATTCATCAAGTGCGATGATCAAGTTCCAGTCAGTGCCTTTGATTTTTTCTGCATGCAACAACTTCGTTGCACCATTAATTATGACTGCCATGGGCTTCGACGTGTCAGCAAGCCCATTCAGCGTCTCAGCGGTCAAGTTCGGAACTATGTATGTGGCAGCCTTTAAAGCAAGTTTAGCATCGGGATGCGCAATGATGATGCCACTGCTGTCGGTGATGAAAGCGAAGCTGTTTGGGGTCGGATGGATACCCCTTATGTCGGCGCTTACCGTATCAAGTGGTACATTTGCACAAAGTACGCCTTCGAATATGCCATTTAGAGTCACTGGCTTAGCGAACGTCACGACGAGCTTATCTAGCGTTAATGCCATATAGGGCTTAGTCACGGTCAACTTTCCAGCTTCTACCGCCATTTTAAACCAAGGGCGCATAGTCGGATCAAAACCTGGCCCCGGTCGTGGTTCTCCGGCATTAGCAATGTAACGTTTATCTGGATAGCCTACATACGCCGCGGAAAATCCGCCGCCTGTCTTAAGTTGGGTGAGAGCTATCGTTGCATCGCCATTCAATTGCTCGGGTGCAATTGTAGCAACCATTCTGGACTTTCCGTCAATCCAGTCGCTGATAGCAAGGGAGTGGCCAGCTGATATTGCATTAAGATTTTCGTCGATGCTTTTATGATTATAGGTGCGTGCTATCACCCAGTTCACAGCACTAGTAATAGCCAGTGATGCGACCAAGATAGCTGTGCAAGTAATAAGAATCCGGATACGTATGGACAAAACCATATAAGACCTTTTAATTTTTAAGGTAAATAATGTAAAAGCAACTTTGCCATATGGTTTCGCTGCACCGCGAATTAAAAAATGCCCCCGGATTTTCCGAAATAGAACAGAAAGCCCCGGGGATACAGAGCGGTACAAAACAGGTGTTTCCGTTCAATACAGATCCGCAACTTACAACGACTTCAATTTCAACCTAAAAGCTATACGGTAGGGTGACTAGTTGGCGCAAAACCGACAGAGCTGTCGGTCAGCTGCAAGCCTAGCGGGAACCAGAAACCGAAGGAAACGGCAACCGGATCCTAAGCCGCCTAACAATCGAAACTACCAGCTTAGGTCAATTCTTTACTCGCAAGCGCACTTATTCGACCCGCCGAAATTAGCTCTCCCATAAGCGACAATACGCGAAGCCATTTTTCTCCGACACAGGCCCGTACAGTGTTTTTAGCGATACTTCATCGGTAATCTTTGAAACGTAATCTATAACTTCCTGAGCCTGCTGATCCCCCGCTAAAAAGGGAATAGCGTGGTTTTGTTGATTAATGAGACACGGGAAGAACCCAAATGATTTCATCACCTTCCCGTCGAAATCAAACGATGCGACCAAGGTCATGCGGGCGTCCGGGTGAAACGGAAGCAAGGGGTAGCCATCGCGCGGATATATCGCGTACTCACCCATCTCTTTACGCAGATAGCCGGTCATTTCAATGCCAAAAGTGTCAAAGACAAAATGGCCCAACCCATAATAGATCGGCTTGCCCATGTAGATCTCTACGCCGCGCAGGAAGTGGTGATGGTGTCCTAAGACAATATCTGCGCCGGCCTCTACAGAAGCGTGGGCCAACACACGCTCGTATTCAGTCAAATAGACTGGTCTAAATTGTCCCCAATGGTGGCTGACAACGACGACATCTACCTTCGTGCGCAGATCCATGATCAACGATTTGAGCAGTTCGACATCTTCTGGATACGGGATAGTGCGAACTTCAGGAGGTACGCCGGGATCCTGATGGTTAAGGGAAGCAACAAACGAATGCACTCGCATAGCGGCCAAGCCAGGGACCGACGCACGAGCCTCATAGCCCGTAGGGTACACAGAAGCGAAAGCAAGGAAGCCAACCTTCACTCCGTCCCTTTCCACAATCGTCGGCGTTCTTGCCTCCGCCAAGTTGGCACCAACCCCAACTGTCTTAATCCCCTGCGAGTGCAGAAGCTCCAAAGTATCCGCCAGCCCTTCGTACCCGGCATCAAGAATATGGTTGTTCGCGAGCCCCATAACATTAAAACCGGCCTCGGCTAGGCCCATTCCGTTAGCTTTTGCAGAGTAAACTCGGAGCCCGGCACTCGGTGCAAAATGCGGACAATCAGTGAAAGCTCCCTCGCAGTTGCCGAACACCAGATCGAATCTTTCCAACAAATCCTTTGACCCAAAAAATGCGTCTCGGGGATTTTCTCGGTTAATCAAGACATCGCCCACAGCGGCGAAATTCCAGTCAGCCATTTCCGTCTCCGTCAAGTGTGAGTCGTATTGCTATTGTTCCCAATTGCAAAACGGATCGTCAGCGGTGTTCCCGATCTCTGAGGTTGACCTCGGGAGATGGTGATTAAAGCTAACGTTAACGCATTGCTAAACGCGATCGTGGTTTTACATAGCATCACGTGTGGCGCTTTCTTGCCAAGATGACTTGACCCGCACGTTTAACGACTCGATTTGTTCGACTGTACGGGCGCGAACACCTCGTCATAGCAGTACTCTCGTGGTAGAAGCACGCATCTGCCCGCCACGTAGGATTCGAGCGCTATTGTGCGACTTTCTCCAGATCAATATCACCGTGAGCTTGGACTATCGACACATCTTTTTTGCGTCCCCTGCTCGAGTAAAACTCGGCGCGGCGCCGGGGAAAGGCAAAGAAATGGCTCTTTTATAAATCATGTTCACTGGTTACATGAAAATATGCAGCCAGTAACGTTGCGGGCTACAACATTGCATGCGATCACAACCCCTTCGCTGCCGTCCTGAGCACGATTAAACATAAATTGACCCTTCCAAGAACTTCATCGCCTGACCGGTAATACGAACTCTCTCGGGGAAAACAAAGACGGCGGCGCCGGCCTCGCTGAGTCACCCGATGATGTATCGTCGAGACGCTCTATTCGTGCCTTGGGCACCATTCAGGCGTCGACTCAAATATCCTACTCAACATGGGAGTCTGAGTTCTTTTGCCAATTTTCCAAACCGCACAACTGTGACGCCAGGGCGTAGTTGTCGAAGCGACGGCATGACAAGCACGCATTGATCGTAGGGGGTGCGCACCGGTTCGCCGTTTGACCAACCGATGATTGTGCCGGCCTTTTCAAAGAGCTCCAACCCTGTGTACGCATCGGCAAAGCGAAAGTCATAGCTGTTAGCTACAACCGGTTCCGTGACGCGTACGACTCGCATCACTGGTTCCAACGGTCTTGTCCATTCGCTCGGGAGGTCTACCGTATCAACTACACCCGTCGATACTAGAAATCGCGCAGTTACATCTTTTGCGACAACCACGGCTTCCGCAGCCCAATGCTGTCCACATTCTATGAGCAACGCATTTTTCGGACTGTCGGGATTTCCGAATCCCTCATAGTCGCGCAGTCGGCGTCCTTCGGGATGACCATGGTCGCAGATGACGGTAGCTGGCACGCCAACCTGACACGACAACTCTTCGCCCTTCTCGAGAGGTCCCGCTACGATCAATGGCGAACTAGCCTCGTGCATTGAATGAAGGTCGAGTAATAAATCGACGGTATCGATGAGCGGGCGCATGTCGCGAGCACGACAGAGTTCGCTCGATATATTGGCCGCGTCGTCAAGAATACTCGACGTCCAAACGCGATTAAAATCCTGATCAACGAAACGAGCCGCGTCGGGTGACGATGGGTCGAAGCTTTTATAGGCAGCAACATTGGCGAACGCAAGCGTCAACCGACCGCGTCGCGGACGCAATTTGCCGCGCAAGAGAGCGTCAATGACGATCGCACCGCACACTTCGTTTCCATGTGTAAGCGAATTTATCATCACGTGAGGCCCAGCGACGCCTGACTCGAATGTATGTACGAAAGGAATGCCGGTGTTTGAATGCTCGTGCCTACCGATACTGGGAAACGCCACTTCAATGGGATAGATTTCAACGCTCATCGTTATAAGCCTCGGCAATTTTCGATCAGTAAGGGTCGACTAGGCGCCAGCCGTTTCAATCATCAAGTCCTTTGACCATCTGGATCTCAGGCCCTCATAGGCTCATTTTGATTATCAGATGCGACAAGCAACCCGCCCGCGCCCGGTTGCAGCTTTACATCATTTCAGGGCGCTTCGTTGCCGAGCCATCACTAAAGCGTGAAAGACGGTAGTCAGATATGTCAGTGAACGGCTGCCGATTAGTCACCATTTCGGCGATTAGCTGCCCCGCTCCTGGACCGGTCGCGAAGCCATGTCCGCTAAAACCGGAGGCGATCACAAGTCCCGGCAATTGATCAACTGTAGAGATCACCGGAAAGAGGTCTGGAGTAGTGTCAATCAATCCCGCCCACATCTGTACCACCCGGACCTGTGACAGGACCGGATAAGCAGAAATAACTCTACGCAAAGCGATCGCTGCCCACTCGTGATCAGGACTAGGATTCAGTACACGTTGTTTTTCGAACGGCGAGATATCGTCCAATGACCACGTACCGGCTGCTTCAGGACCGTTAAAAAAACTCTTTCCAATACGGATTTTTAATTTCTTTGCTACCTTGCTACGATAGACTTCATAGAATTTGGCCGCGTAACCAAGACCTTGCGGCGTCAATTCCATTCGGCCGTGACCGGGAACCGCTAAGGTATAGGCCCCGTCAATGCGTCGACGCATTGCGAAATTGCCAGCACTTAGACAACCATTTGTAACTTCGGGCGCCACCGAAGTGCGCATAGCAGAGCCGACAATGTTCGCTGATGGCAGCGCAATGCCATATTGACGGCACAGCCGCGAGCTCCAAGCCCCTCCAGCGCAAATAACCGTGGATGAGCGGACAAGTCCGCGCTCTGTTACAACTCCGGATATACGGCCTGCACTAATGTCAAACCCTCGCACCGCACAGGTCTGGTAAATATTCGCACCGAACTTTTTCGCTCCTTCGGCGATAGCAGGAGCTGCCATTGAAGGCTCAGCGCGACCATCGTCAGGGGACCACACGCCAGCCTTAAAATTTGGATGTTGCACACCACTGATCTCTCGAATCTCGGACGCTGAAAGCATGTGGCTAACGAAACCTTGTTGACGTGCAGCCCTACCCCACTCCTCCCATTTCTCGATCTCGGTCGGATTGTCGCTTCCGTATAAGATGCCAGTTCGTCTAAACCCGAGATCAAATCCGATTTCGTCGCTGAGTTCGCCCCATCGACGCAAGCTCCGCATGGCCAAGGGTAACTCAAGCAAATCACGGTTCTGTTGCCGAACGAAACCCCAATTACGTGAGGACTGCTCGGCACCTATGTATCCTTTTTCGAAGAGCGCCACGGACACTCCGAACCGGGCAAGCTCGTAAGCCGCTGCTACGCCAACAATGCCTCCGCCTATGATCGCAACGTCTACGTTGTCCGGAAAGCCATCGCTGTCCGCAACCTCATTCACTCTCAACATAAATTCCGCCTGGATTTCTTTCAAACTGCACAATCGACGTCTTGTCTCATACCAAAATGACCTTCTAACGTGGCCTGAACCAAGCTGACCGATGCGAAGCTCACTGCTGGAGTAAAGCTGGTTATTCACCACATCGATGGTGAAGTCTCGTTGGACTGTCAAATTCACCACTAGTTGCGGGGGGTCACGCTGGGTCAACTGCCGATCTCAGGTGTGAAATACGCATCGAGACTCCAGGCCGTTGCTCAGGAACAGTGCGACGCTTCGAGGCGCCAATAGTTGATGAAGCTGATGAAAATCTTTCAAGTCGATTTGCATGCGTATCCTCTACCAAGGGCAAACCCTCATCAAATGTCCGATGCGCCGAGTGCCTCAATCGCCTGCGTGTTGCAACAAAGCATATATTGTTTAATCAACAAAGCGGAGTGTCAAGCAATATATTGAACGCTATAGGTCTGCCATCTTCGACCGGTGCGACCTCTCTACCAATCAAATGATCATCGCCGACCTCATAAGATTGCTTGCAGCGGCAAAGCTGTGCAGAGCGAGGAGGCGCTTCACATTTATACATAGCGATGAGCAAAAGAGGTACTTAGTTGATTTGAAAGATCACTTTCGCGTGTTGCTTTCTGTCGATAACGGCATATGTGTCATCGTATATCCCAATTGAAATCATGTGAGGATGTAGTGCTTGTACGAACCTCGTTTCGTGAGCACGCGGCAGTTGATGTTGCATGGCGGATGCATCTACCAGAATTTTATACGGCGCCTCCCGCCGCATCGCCTACTCGGGAGAAACTGAAGAGGAAAACGATGCCTACATCGCCTTGACACAATATTCACTATAGTGAATACTCGTTCCACACTTCACACACTTATTGAGATGCCATGGGTTACAGAGTTGGTGTAGACATAGGGGGTTCGTTCACAGACTTCGCAGTGCTGGACGAAACTGACAGCAGCATCCGAACCCTCAAGGTGTTATCACGTCCCGATCAACCTGGCGCGGAGGTTCTAAAGGGCCTTGGCGTCCTCTCGGCGAGGGATGGCATTAGCCCGACTGACATAAGCTATTTCACGCATGGAACGACGGTAGGTATTAACACTGTAATCCAACGTAAGGGTGCAAAGCTGGCACTCTTTTGTACCGAGGATTTTGAAGACGTTCTGGAACTTGCCCGACTAAAAATTCCGCGTTTTCATGACCTTTATTCTCGTCGTCCCGCACCACTGATCTCACGAGACAGAGTGTTTCCCGTCAGGGAAAGAACTGATGCAACAGGTGAGGTACTGACGGAAGTAAATCACGAGACAGTCGTGCGCGCGCTTGAATCGGCAAACTTGCACGGTTGCGAAGGCATCGTTATCTCCTTCTTACACTCCTATCGCAATAGCAAGAACGAGGAGCGAGCTAAAGAAATTCTGAATTCGCTCGCTCCAAATTTACCGGTTTTTTGCTCTAGCGAAATATGGCCCATTATCAGGGAATACGAACGAACTGTTACTGCGGTCATTAGTGGCTATGTACAGCCGAAAGTAGCGCACTACTTGACATCGTTTGAGAATGCGTTGCTTGAGCTTGGGGTCCCCGTACCTCCGCGCATTACCAAGAGCAACGGGGGCGTCATGGGCGCAGCGCAAGCCAAGCAGGAATGCGTACAGATGATTTTGTCGGGAACAGCGTCTGGCGTAATAGGCGCTGGGTTTCTGGCGAAAACGATGGGGCTACCCAAAATTTTAAGTTTCGACGTTGGCGGAACGAGCGCGGACGTTGCTGTCATTGTTGACGGGAAAGCCGAATATGGTACGGGCGAAATCATTGGTGAATTTCAAATATTCATTCCTTCGGTTTCGGTCACCTCTATCGGTCAAGGTGGGGGATCCATCGCTTGGGTTGATGAATTGGGCGTACTCAACGTTGGTCCCGAAAGCGCTGGATCGTCTCCTGGACCCGCGTGCTTTGGCAAAGGGGGAGACCGGGCGACCGTCACTGATGCATTTGCGGTAAGTCGACTTATTGGTCATAGCGAGCTCGGCTACAGTGCGATTAACGTTGATGTTTCCAAAGCGGACGCTGCGGTAAACTCACTTGCCAGCCAACTCGGATTGAGTCTGCAAGAGACCGCGGAGAGCATCATCCGCATTGCAGTTTCGGGTATGTTTGCGGACACGAGCGGCCTCGTATCGCGATTCGGTATTGATCCGCGAGAGTTCTACCTGCTCGCATTCGGCGGTGCTGGGCCAATGATGGCGTGCTTTTTGGCTCGCGAACTGAACGTCCGTGGCGTCGTCGTGCCCCCTACGCCTGGTGTATTAAGTGCGCTAGGTGGGTTGATTGCTGATCTCAAAAACGACTTTATTCAAACCATCTACCGTGACCTAGACGTCGGCATTGCGCAGGACCTAAAAGACTCATTTAATCGGTTGCACGAGCGCGCGCAAAGTTGGTTGGTAGACGATCAGGGCTTCAAAGGCGAGCAGACGGTGACTTGCTCAGCTGATCTTCGTTACCGTGGCCAATCGTTTGAAGTTGAAACACCCCTTGAAGTTGAATGGCTCTTGAGCGGCGACACTCAAAGCATCGTGTCAGCGTTCCACGCCCAACATGAAAAACTTTTTGGTCACTGCGATAGCAATGCAATTGTACAAATCATCAACTTACGATTAGTGATTGCCGGTGCGACCCAGAAGCCCGTGATGGCAAAGATCGAACGCAGTCTTTTGCCGCCTGCTCCGCAGTCGACCGTCGAAGCCTACATCGATGGCAAGAACCTATCGATGCCGCTTTATCGAAGAGCAACCCTGCTGGCTGGTCAACAGTTTTCTGGGCCGGCTATTGTCGCCCAAGATGACTGTACAACTTGTATTCTGCCCGGGATGACAGCGAACGTCGATGACTTCGGCAATCTCATTATTTCGACCCTCCAAGACTAAGCTCGGGATTACGGATCATGACAATCGATCGTCGCAACCTGCACGTACTAGCCAACTATTGCACTGCTGCTGCGGATGCCATGGCGTTCACCCTAATGCGTACAGCACATTCCACTTTCATCAAGGAAACGGAGGACTTCTCGTGCACGATTTTGACTTCCACGGGTATGGCTTTCGCCAATCCAAGAAGTTTTGGTGCACCTTGGTATAGCGGCATAGACTATGCGCCGATCATTGACATGATCGATGATTATGAAGATGGTGACATTTGTATCACCAACGATTCGTACAGCGGCCATGTTGCGACCCACTCGCCCGACATCCACATTTGGAAGCCGGTGTTCGTTGAAGGTGAGTTGGTATGCTTCGTAGGTGGTCACATTCACAATACGGATATGGGTGGTGCTGTTCCCGCATCATTGTCTCGTGCTTTGACGGAGGCAGTTCAGGAGGGAATCCGCGTTCCTCCGTTGAAAATCTTTAAAGCTGGCCAACTCAATGAAGATGTAGCGAGCATCTTGCGCCTTAACGTTCGAGCCCCCGACCAGAACTGGGGGGACTTCACGGCACAAATTGCTTCGGTGAATATCGGCGAACGAAAAATCAAGGAAATCATTGAGCGGTTCGGAGTAAAAGATTTTAAAGATGGCGCTCTAGCTATTCTCGATTACGCCGAGCAGCAAGCCCGCAACATCGTGCGGGAGATCCCAGACGGTGAGTACTTCTTCGCGGATTATGCCGATGAGGACGCTGACGGCGGGTTTCCTTGCCGTATTGCCCTTACCGTAAAAGTCAAGGGAGATGAGTTGATACTTGACTATACCGGAAGCGATCCGCAGCTCGCATCTTCTTTGAACATGCCGACAGGCGGACGTGAACGCCATCCGCTTGCGTTAGTGGGACTCACCTATGTCCTTTACACCCTCGACCCGAGACTGTGGCTGAATGCTGGCACGCTGCGCGTTGCTCGCGCGATCCTCCCGCCTGGGACAGTCGTAAACTGCGAAGCGCCCGCAGCCGTCGGCATGCGTTCGATGACCTGCATAATCACGCAGATCGCAACGTTCGGCGCGTTTTCCCTCGCGTTGCCAGGCAAGATGCCTGTGACGACGCCAGGTGGTACAGCAATGATGAATGTGAAAACTACCGATCGCAACGACAGGCCGGTTATGGCGTCGATCGGACCTGTAGGCGGGGGCGGCGGTGCGACGCCGAGCTCGGATGGAATCGAAGGCTGCGGCGGAGCCTCGGCTTTTTTAAAGAATACGCCCATTGAGATCAACGAAGCCGAGGTACCGATCCATTTCTTGCGGTATGGGCTTCAGCCTGATACAGGCGGCGCAGGCCAGTATCGGGGTGGATCCGCCATAGTAATGGAGTTCCGGATATCCACGCCCAACACTGTAGTAACAGCCCGCAACCGTAACCGCTCGTTGTTCGCGTCATGGGGCGTGTTAGGCGGCCTTTCGGGAACAGTATCTACGTTTCAAAAAAATCCGGACACTCCACATAGTTTAGAGCTGGGTAACATCGATGTAGTCGCCTGTGACCCTGGTGATGTGATCCGCGTGATTGGCCCCGGAGCCGGCGGCTACGGCAACCCATTGTTACGTGATCCCGCACGTGTGCTTGAAGATGTTCGGTCTGGATTTGTATCTGAGGCAAAAGCACACGAATTATATGGCGTTGTGATTGCTGAAGGCTCGGTCGATGAAGTTCGGACCGACGCAGCGCGCGCTCGTCGCCATATAGTCCAGCAATCGAAACATTTTGACCATGGCGAAACCCGTCACGCTTTTGAGCAAGTGTGGTCCGCCGAACGCTACGATCTGCTTACTTCATTCCTCGCGAGTGCACCAGTCCTTTGGCGGCATTTCTTGAAGCGCCAGGTTTTCCAAGCCGTATCAAATGGCGAGCATGCCACATCAACGCTCGAGGCGCAGATGCAAGGGATCTTCGCCAGTTTAGCCGAACGGTTTCCGGCGCTTGTCCTACAGGAGACCAAAAGCGCCCTTCCCGTTTGACAGTTGCGCACACCGAAAACCCGCCCTTCAGGCTTTTACGCCTGCAGCGGCGGCATTTTATTAGTTAGCTTAAATGTGTACGACAGGACGCTTGGTGTTCATGATCCAAAGAATACGTGCGGTCCTATCGCTTCCGTTTCGAAGGCTATGGGGCAGCGTACTACTGAACTGAAAACTATCGCCTGTAAAGAGCTCCGCACTTTGATCAGCTATCTGCAGCAAGACGTTTCCCTCAAGTACCAATCCTGCCTTTTCCCCGCTGCCGATGAGCACTTCTTCAGAGCCGACGCCAGCGGGAAGGAGAACAATCATAAATTGCAGATCGTGATCTCGACGTGGCGAAAGGAGCTCCTTGACGATTCCGTTTGGGCCAACCTGAAAGACTGGTCTGTCGTTGACGCGCCGAATCGCAGCTTCGACGTCGTCGAACCCGTTCTCAAGTGCGCTCTGTCTTTCAGGTACGCTGTCTTCAAGAAACGAGGTCAGTGGAACATCAAGCGCTTGCCTTAATCGTTCAAGCATTTTTATGGACGGATTAGCAAGGCCCCGCTCAATTTGGCTAACCATGCCCGTTGAGACGCCCGCCTTCAACGACAGCTCATTGATAGACAATTTGCGCAACATGCGAATCGCACGAAGTCGCTGGCCAACTTGACCCTCATTTACGGAATTTTCTTTGACAGCGACTACTTGCTTCTTGGGCATGATAAATGAACGTTAACAATTGACGGCATCCGACGGATACCGAGGCGGCTCTACTTATAAAACAAAATTTCGTTATCGTCAATATATTGAAAATAATAGCGGTAAATTTTGTTTTCCGCAGTAAGTTTCTGCGGGTTTTTGTCAGCGAGTAATGCGCCTGGATCGTGTCGGCCGTGATCCCGTACGCACATATGTTCCCCGAAACTTCATTCCTCATGACGCGGCTCGGGTCATCCCATCCCAGCAGCGTAGCTGTCACGCACATTCCAAAAGCAGCCGCAGATCTGCTAAGTATTGCTTCAACCCTGTCGACTTACGCAAACCACCCTTGCTGATATAGGCATTTTGATAGCCCGCCTTTTAAGCTTCACCAGTCTCGACGATAGCTATCGCACGATTAGCCCGAAGCACCGCGCCACACCACATCAGTTCCGAGACCGGGGATGTCGGCCTAGGTGCAAGCGTGCGAGCTAAGTCGGCATCTCTGGCGTCTCGCCGATCGGCCGCTCGGCTCCTATCTCCTAGAGCGGAGGCCAAAGAACGGCCTGAAAAGTGGGCCTCAACGCAGTCTGTCTTTTGTGGGTCTATATCTATTTGCATCTCGGGGACCTGCACGTGCCGATCTATTTACAAACAAGAAGTCAGCTGCACGCGAAAAGACCCTTTTAAAAATTCATCTAAGCTGCGACCGAAGGTCTAAACTTCAATATAATGAAAACACGCGCGCTTTCCACTGGGAACCAACATGACTAGCACTTTCTTGGACTTCGACCCTGTCACATTGACTTTTAATTCTGCTCACTACATTGGAGGACAGGCCTACAGTGCGCCTACTGCAGAAGACGAAATCGCCGTGGTGCGCCCTTCAGACGGTCAATTTTTAGCGAGTATTCCAGACGCAAGCAAGGAAACCGTTGATTTCGCAGTTTCAAACTCGATTGAAGCACTTCGGATCAGCGGCTGGGGCACTAGATCTCCTCGCGAAAGAGGGCGCATCTTGCTCCGTTGGGCGTCACTCATTGATCGTGACGTAGAAAATCTTGCGAAGCTTGAGGCGGTTAGTTCAACACGCCCGGTGTATGCCGCTTTTTCCGACGACGTTCCTTTTACTGCCGAGGCCATTCGTTTTTTTGCCGAAATGGCGGACAAACTGGGTGGCGACGTTGCCGCGACACGAACTAACAGCCTCGGGCTAATCGCTACGGAGCCTTACGGAGTAATAGGTGCGATCACACCTTGGAATTTTCCACTTTCGATGGCTTCGTGGAAATGCGGTCCCGCCCTTGCGGCTGGCAATGCAGTCGTATTAAAGCCATCAGAAATGACGCCATTTTCGACGGTTCGTCTTGCCGAACTGGCAATTGAGGCGGGGATACCGCCTGGGATATTTAACGTTATCCATGGTAGGGGGCAAACGGCTGGCGCATCGCTTGTACGGCATCCAGACGTTTCAAAAGTAAGCTTCACAGGCTCTACTCGGACTGGCGCAGCGATCATGCGCGATATCGCAGAGCACGGAGTGAAGCCGGTAACTCTCGAGCTTGGAGGCAAAAGCCCACAACTCGTATTTGAGCATGTGCCTAACCTTGCACATGCTGCAAAGTGCATTGTTCGTGGGTTCACGAGTAACGGAGGCCAAGCCTGCGTCGCCGGAACACGTCTTATTGTTCACGAGCGGATTGCAGGCCCATTGATTCAAGCGGTGACGGCCTTATTGGAGCCCATAAAGGCTGGTGTTACGTGGGACAGCAGGACGACTTATTCGCCAATCATCAGTCAAGCCCAAGCCTCCAGAATTGACTTCTTAGTCTCGAAAAGCCGCGATGAAGGTGCTGAAGTGCTCCATGGCGGAGGATTCTTCGAGGGCACTGGGAAGGGCTTTTATCATCGTCCTACTCTACTAGGCAATGTGACAGAAACCAATACCGCGGTGGTTGAAGAGATTTTTGGCCCAGTGTTAACGGTCCAAACTTTCGAAGAAGAAGAAGAAGGTATAGCGCTCGCTGGGCATCCAATTTACGGCCTAGCAGCGGGGATACATACAAGCGACATCGGCCAGGCACTGCGTGCGACGCGCGGCATTGCTGCTGGAACTATTTGGGTCAATCGCTATGGCCGTAGCGGCGACATGATCATTCCAACGGGCGGATTTAAACGATCGGGCGTAGGTAAAGACCTCGGCCGACAAGCAATGGAGGCATGCATGCGCCAAAAAAGTATTCTGATCGATTTCGATGCCATCGAAGAGGATGCGAATGATGTGTAAAGCATTCTTTGAGCAGCGGATAACCGTCTCGGAGGTTTGCAAAGCTGAGCGTCATGGCAATGGGTCGCAGTGCTCCCGGGTTTAGAGAACGTCCTTATCTTGTAAAACAAAAAATGAATGCAAGCGGTGGAGTTGGCAAGCGACTATTGAGGCTTCGAAAGCAAAAAAACTTATCTCTTGTCGCACTCTCGGTCCTTTCAGGCGTTTCCACCGGGATGATTAGTCAGATCGAACGAGGCGTGTCAAATCCCTCGATTCGAATTCTTGAACGGTTGCGCTTAGCGTTATTAGTGCCTTTGACCACGCTTCTAGAAGACAATTTCGTTTTTGAGCTCCCTTCTGATCATCAGACCGTTCGAAAGCGAGGTGAAGGGCCACTCTTCCGAGTGGGTGATACCGGCGTTAAGAAGCAGCTGCTATCACCCCATGGGGACCACGACCTTCAAGTGATGATTGTAAGCTTCCCACCTCGTTCTTCGGCCGAAGAAATGCTTATAGGTGCCGGAGAAAAGGCTGGATTGGTATTAGAAGGAATCATCACGTTATCTATCGACGGAGTGAAACGACAACTCATTACTGGCGATAGTTTCCAATTCAAAAGCGCACTCCCACACTCCATCTGTAACGAAACTGATGCGGAAGCTCGTTGCCTATGGATTATGAACACAAAGCAAAATTTCATCCATCTCTGATTTCACCCCAAGGTTGCCGTGGGATGAAAAGCGATCACGTTCGACGAGAACCTGAGCGCCTTTATGGCAAGACCGATACCGCTCCTAAGACTCTATGCTCGCGCCAGTAGCCCACAATACTGACTATCAGGCTTGTCGCGGTAGTGCGAAGTATTCGGTAGAACCTCAGATATCACTATCCGGAGACACAGAAGCTCGGTAGTCAGTTTATTTTCAGAAACTCGTTTTTCAAGGTTGCTTTTCAATTCATACGGTTTCCACCATATCAATAGGCCTCTAAGAGATTACCCGCTCAGGGTTTCCACTACCGAAAGATGGCTACTCAAGTATTTACGGCTTATATAGGGGTTTACGACATTCACCGGTCCTATCTTTCAAATACGATCAAAGACGCAAAGGGAACGGGTGATTCAGGACAACTCGAATGGCCAGTTCGAAAAGGTAGGTGAGGCATCAACATACGAAAGCGATCGCCGAAGCTGCAAAAGCACAATATTTTGTTGACGAAATTTTTTGAGTTCAATATAGTGAATTTACTCAGCCGTTCAGCTATTCACAACGCTATCGACTCCCATGGCCGACATTGACTGTCGTTAGGCTTGGCGGTAGCACAACCAGGAAAAGGCATGAAAAATCCCTCGGCACATGGTCTCGAGATAGCGTCCGAACAGCGCAAGGGGAACCGGTTCAAGACACTTTTGGCCGGCTCGGTCGGCCACCTGATTGAATGGTACGACTGGTCTATCTATGGATTAATGACTGCCATCTTTGCGCAACAGATCTTTCCCGCTAGCAGCCTTGCCGCATCATTGATCGCAAGCTATTCCGTCTTCGCAATTGGCTATGTTGGAAGGCCACTTGGCGCGTTTCTACTATCCCCGCTTGCCGACAAACTCGGCCGCCGAAAACTATTGTCTGCCACGATTCTTATGTCTGGTGGTGGATGCCTTATTGTTGCGCTTTGCCCGACCTACGCGCAAGTAGGGCTTGTAGCGCCGCTTCTTCTTGTGTTTGCAAGATTGCTACAGGGTATAGCTGCCGGAGGTGAGTTTCAAATTGCAGTGACTTTCCTGAACGAGCATGCGTCGAACCGACATCGGGCTGTAAATGCTTCGCCGCAAATGGCGGCCATCGGCTTGGGTATCCTTATGGCAACCGGCGTTTCTGGTCTGGTTTCCGCAAGCTTCGCGCCCGCGACACTCACCTCTTGGGGATGGCGTTTGCCATTCGTGCTCGGCGCGATTTTGTCTCTCTTTGGGCTTTATATCCGCCGCGATATCGGAGAAACCCCCGCGTTTGAGAGACTTACAAAGGCCGTTGATCAACAGCGTGTAGGAATCGTATCGATCCTGAGTTCCCTGAGAGCTTACCCGAAAGAGGTTTTTACGGTTTTTGTGATTCAAATGAATACAGTTCAATATTTTATGTGGATGATTTTTCTTCCTACCTATGCGCACCTTGTCGGTCAGATGAACCTTGCGCAGGCATTCACCGGCAGCGTGATCGCGAACGTCGTTTTTTGCGTCGCGGTTCCGATTCTTGCGGCCGTCTCTGATCGGATAGGCAGAAAGCCTATGCTCATATCAGCCGCTTTCCTTTTTCTCTTTTTCACTTATCCGCTTCTCTCAATGCTAGTAGGGGTCGCAACTTTTCGTACCTATTTGCTTGTAGCAGTTGTAGGTTCGCTCTTCGTTGCGATGAATAATTCGGTGATCGGAACAGTCTTCGCGGAGCTGTTTCCCACTCACATACGAACATCGGGAATTGGCGTACCGTATGCGATTTCCGCATTGATTTTCGGAGGCACTGCCCCGCTCGTTGCGACTTGGTTACAGGGGAAGGGCGGTACTTTGTATCTCGCAGCTTACATAGGCGTTATTTGTATTGTTTCGATTTTCACCTATTTAATCGTATTGCCGGAAACCTACAAACGCTCTCTTGTCTGAAAAAGGTAGCAGTCTGCCAAGCATTCTCTAGCAGCGAAAAGAAAAGGCGTAACCCTCAAAGGTTTAGAGGGTGCCCTGCTGTATCGAATCCAAACTCTCATCATTCATTTATGTGGAGAAGGCTTCGTAGCTTAGATGATACTAAGCAAATCGAAGATAGCTAAGGCACTTGGGATATTTAAACGAGTCACTTAGAACACTCGCGCACTTGTCAACGAATCGACGACATATGCGCTCGCTTAGTAAGCCCTGGTTTCATAGTACAAAATGGCGAACTGTGCTGGAGCGATACAAGATACCCTTACTATTTATTCTCGCACCTGCTCGTTGACTGAATGTCATTCGCATCTCAATAATCTCGAAACCCGATTGAGCTTGGGTTGGAGCAGTAATGACTAAATGGATGTTCGGTGCAGTTGGTGACGTATTTGTAAAACGCCAGCACTCAAGTGATGCCTTCCGGGGATCTAGTGACTTATTGCAGAAATTCGATCTTGTCTTTGTCGCGTTTTATCGCCGGCAAAAATGGCAGCGAATTGTCCCTAGCCGGTTTCGACGTCATGGCGCTAGCAAACAATCACATTCTCGATGCTGGATACGAAGGCCTCGCAGACACGATGAAGCTGCTGCGGTCCCAAGGTATTTCAACAGTCGGAGCCGGTTCTAGCCTGTCAGAAGCGAGGGCGGCGACGATCATCCAGCGAGCAGGAGCAAAGATCGGCTTTCTCAGTTTCGCCTCCGTTTTCCCGACTGGATGTGAAGCGCGCGCGGCGGTGCCAAGACTTGCGGCATGTCTCGAGGATTAGCGCGGACACTGATTTGCGCACATCGTACGGTCCGGTATCCCAAGAGTGCGGCTTCGCTTACTCGATTGTTTCGAAAAAAGGATGTCATTGAAAAGCCTTCCTTTATTCATCAGCTTCACCTCGGTCTGTAGTATTTACGTTCGTGCAATGTAAGCCTTAGCCAAAGTATAAATTGGCGAGTTGTAGATTTCCCAACCTTCCCTTTGGGATCTTAGTTTCTCAAAACGATACGCTAAGTTGTCCTTAGGTTTTCCGTATCGGCCCAACATGTTCTTACTAATAAGGATCTGCTGTGAAAAAAGCGATTTATGCAATGGCAGCGACTGCAGTGCTTGGCAACGTGGCGTACGCTCAGAGCAATGTTACGCTTTACGGTATTGTCGATCAGGGGTTCCTATACAGTAACAACAATTCTGGTCAGAAACTTTATGAGGCAAGCAGCGGTAATTTGAATGGTAGTCGTTGGGGATTACGCGGGAGTGAGGACATCGGGGGCGGCCTATCGGCTGTATTCAATCTTCAGAATGGGTTCAACTCCTATAATGGAAGATTGGGGCAAGGCGGCGATGAATTTGGTCGACTGGCCTTCGTCGGAATTTCTTCGAAACAGTTCGGCACCATCACACTGGGTCGGCAATACGATTCAGTGGTTGACTACACTGGCCTCTTTATCGCTGCCGACCAGTGGATGTCATATTTTGGCGCCCATCCTGGTGACCTAGATAACATGAACAATACGCTCCGGGCTAACAATGCAATCAAGTACGCCAGCAATTCCTACGCTGGCTTCACTTTTGGCGGCCTCTACAGCCTCGGCGGTGTTTCCGGACAGTTCAACCGAAACCAGATCTGGTCAGTCGGCACCGCGTACTCACAAGGGCCACTTTCCCTTGGCGCTGCATACTTGAATGTGAAAGATCCAAATTATTCTTTCTTTGGAAATAATGCGACATCGAGCACGACCGCCAGCAACATGACGGGCAGTCGAGTGTATTCGGGCTACGCTTCTGCGAAGACACAGCAAGTTATAAGTGCAGCCGCCGCTTATAAATTCGGGTCGGCAACGGTTGGGGCGACATACAGTAACACTCAGTTCAAGGATATCGGAACGGAAGCAGGGTTACCGAGGGTAGGCGCCGGGGGCGCCGCGAAGTTTCATAATGCCGAAGTGAACTTCGCGTACCAGCTCACTCCTGCCTTGGTCCTCGGTATCGCATACGACTATACGAAGGGGTATGGTGTCAACGATGCGAAATATCATCAAGGAATGATGGGTGCCGATTACTTTTTGTCGAAACGAACCGACCTTTACGCTAATGCCGTGTACCAGCATGCGTCTGGGGTTGATTCGACCGGAACGGCTGCCGTCGCCAATATCAACTTCCTTTCTCCGTCATCGACTTCAAACCAGATGGCTGCGATTGTCGGTATCCGACATAAGTTCTAGTAAATGTGACGTGATGGCAAGGGCTGGAAGCGCATTGCGTGTTCGCGTTTCCGTTTGCTCGACGCATCCCGATCACAGCTTAACTTAGAATATCTTAAGATATTTTCCGATGAACCAATATGTCCGTGACAGAGCAACGTCGAGGTACTTTGTCATTCGGCCCATCTGCACGATGGGATGGAGGTCGTTTATCGGGCCAGAGTTACATGAGACCAACGAATGTGTTTGAATAAGAAACACGGTTTATCCCTGCCACTGACGAGATCTTTCATGGAAAAAACGAAAAAATTGATTTTGCTTGGGGTCCTCACGCTCGCGTTTGCGCCACCTATATTCGCTCAAAACGCAGCTTCAAGCGGCAACACGGCCGCGTCCACCGCAGCAGGACAACTGCATAAGGGCGACATCGGAACGACGCTTCATAAGCGAGACAAGGCGATGCATTTGCACGGCGCTTCGGCGGCAGCAGCAGCCTCTGCAATGGGTACTAATGATAAAGGTGCGCCGCACTAAATCCGCGAATCGGATCTTTGGAGGAAACGCCCGCTCTCTGACGCCTCAAGTCGTGAGCAGGCGCACGAAAGAAATTTTGCCCGCTTAACTCATTGCAAAGGCTTCTGCGCCCCTGCATCGAACACATGCAACTCCGGAGCATGGCTCCGATGCTCTGTTTCATAAGTGGATCACGACCAGCAGCGCCTTTGCTTCCGTCTTCCCGGGATTGCGGATTGAGTGCGGCTCATCCGCAACATATCGGGCCGTATCTGCGACTTTCAGGCGTTTGGTCGTCCCCGCCGCTTCGATTTCTATAGTGCCTTGCAGCACTGTTAGATGTTCCCGGGTGCCTGGTTCGTGTGGATTCGATACCAGTGCTCCGCCCGGTTGCAGCAACAACTCGTACCACTCGAATTTTCCCGCTAGCTCGATTGGTCCCCATACACGCAGTTGATATTTCGCCTCTGGTCCATTTAACGTCGGGATATCGTGCGGACTCGATACCGCAATCGCTTCTGGCGCATGTTGCTGCGCAAACAGATAGTCGAGGCTCACGCCAAGCGCGTTGGTCAACCGCCACGCCACCGCAATCGTGGGATTGGCTTTGTCGCGTTCGATCTCTGAGAGCATCGACTTCGACACGCCTGCTGCCCGGGACAAGTTGTCCAGAGTCATGCCTCGCTCAGCGCGCAAGCGCGCGATCTGCTCGCCCACTCGAGGCGGAGCCGCTGCGAATTCGATGGCTGCCGCCACGCCGCTTTTCACTGCGCGCCGGGTTCCGGAACTTGCCATTTGTGGACCCATCTAAATAATATGTTCGGCATACCGGAAATCTGTTCGATATATCGTTTACTTCCGGTGGATTTCGTTACACTATAGCAGGCATCGGCAACCGCTCTTTTAGGAGCTTATTCAATGCACGACCAGTATCTGACCCATCTGCGTGGCACGCTCGAACAAATCCGCGCGGATGGGTTCTACAAGACGGAACGTGTCATCGCAAGTCCGCAATCCCCGGATATCCGGCTTGCCAACGGTTCGAACGTCCTGAACTTCTGCGCGAACAATTATTTGGGTCTCGCGGACGATGCGCGTCTAATTGACGCTGCCAAGGAGGGGCTTGACCAAGACGGTTTTGGTATGGCGTCAGTGCGTTTCATCTGTGGAACGCAACAGGTCCACAAAGATTTAGAGCACTCCATCGCGGCGTTCCTACAAACCGACGATTGCATCTTGTACTCCAGTTGCTATGATGCCAACGGCGGACTATTCGAGACCTTGCTTGACCAGTCGGACGCGATCATCAGCGACGAGCTCAACCACGCAAGCATTATTGACGGCGTGCGCTTGTCCAAAGCAAAACGATACCGCTACAAGAACAACGATCTCACCGATCTCGAAGCCCGGTTGCGCGAAGCGGATGCCGCCGGCGCGCGCTTCAAGCTGATTGCCACCGATGGAGTCTTTTCCATGGACGGGATCATCGCCGATCTCGCCGGCATCTGCGATCTGGCCGATCGCTACGGCGCGCTCGTCATGGTCGATGATTCACACGCGGTCGGTTTCATTGGTGAGCATGGGCGCGGAACGCCCGAACATTGCGGCGTGCTGTCGCGCGTGGACATTATCACGGGGACGCTCGGCAAAGCGCTTGGGGGCGCTTCTGGAGGGTATGTCGCCGCATCCCAAGAGGTGATCAACCTCCTGCGCCAACGCTCACGGCCTTATCTGTTTTCGAACACGCTCGCACCCAGCATTGCCGCAGCGACACTCAAGGTGCTCGAGCTGCTCGCGAACACCGAAGGTGCGGCGCTTCGCAAGCGGGTGCGCGACAACGGCGCGCGATTCCGTTCTGCCATGAACGCGCTCGGCTTCACGCTCGTGCCTGGGGAGCATCCGATCATCCCAGTCATGCTGGGCGATGCTCAATTGGCGTCACGCATGGCCGAGGCATTGCTCTCGGAAGGAGTGTATGTGATCGGGTTTTCGTTTCCCGTGGTGCCAAAGGGACGCGCGCGGATTCGCACGCAAATGAGTGCGGCGCACACATTCAAGCAAATAGATTTCGCAGTCGATGCGTTCGCGCGCGTCGGCCGCTTGCTCGGCATCATCTGACAGGAGACGACCTTGAAAGCATTGGCGAAACTCGAACGCGCACCTGGCCTCACGTTGACCGACGTCGATAAGCCTGAGATCGGCCACAACGACGTGATGATCCGCGTCACGCGTACTGCTATATGCGGTACCGATATCCACATCTGGAAATGGGACGAGTGGGCGCAAAAAACCATCCCTGTCCCGATGCATGTTGGTCATGAGTATGTCGGTGAAATTGTGGCCATGGGCCAGGAGGTAAGCGGTTTTGCAATTGGCGACCGTGTGTCGGGCGAAGGGCATATTACGTGCGGTTTTTGCCGCAATTGCCGTGCGGGGCGGCGCCACCTTTGCCGCAATACGATCGGCGTTGGCGTGAACCGTGAGGGGGCCTTTGCGGAATTCTTGGTGATCCCCGCGTTTAATGCGTTCCGAATCCCTGCCGAAATTTCGGACGACCTCGCTGCGATCTTCGACCCATTCGGCAATGCGACGCACACGGCGCTCTCTTTTAATCTCGTCGGCGAGGATGTGCTAATTACCGGCGCAGGCCCGATCGGAATAATGGCGGTGGCGATCGCGAAGCACGTGGGCGCTCGCAATGTGGTGATTACCGACATTAATGACTACCGCCTTGAACTCGCCAGCAAAATGGGCGCGACGCGGGCTGTGAATGTATCGCGGGACTCTTTGCGCGACGTAATGGCTGACCTGCACATCATAGAAGGCTTCGATGTTGGTCTAGAAATGTCGGGCGTGCCAAGCGCTTTCACCAGCATGCTCGACGCGATGAATCATGGCGGAAAGGTAGCCCTGCTCGGAATTCCGCCATCACAAACCGCAATCGACTGGACCCAGGTAATTTTCAAGGGGCTGGAGATCAAGGGCATATACGGCCGAGAAATGTTCGAGACCTGGTACAAGATGGTCGCGATGCTGCAGAGCGGCCTCGATCTTTCGCCGATCCTCACCCACCGCTTCCCCGTCGCCGACTATGAGCAGGCGTTCGCCACGATGCTTTCGGGCGAAAGCGGAAAGGTCATTCTTGACTGGACAGTTTGATCATTGGCGGGCAGCTGAAAATATGGGTCGTTGACGCGCTCAGAGCATTCCAACGGATGTCAGGTGCGCACTTTGAATCGCGGAACACGTTTGCGGGCATTTCGACGTTGCTCGCCGGTTCCCATATCGGTGTTATCCATTACTTCCTACACCTCAGCGGCAAGCGTGCGCATACTCTCAGGTAATAGCCGACCGCGTCAGCTTGAAAAGCTACCCATTTTTTGTCCCCGATACATCACTTGTCGAATTCGTCCTACTGTCTTGCTACCTTTTTGCCGAGGTGGGTCGGTCTTGCGTGTCATTAACAGTTCTACCCACTGAACGGCACGCAGCGGTGTTGCCGCATGCAGGCTTCCATATATGGTTCGTGCGAAGGGTTAGACCCCTCCTCGTGAGGCTTTACGGGAAGTGCACCCTATCGTACAAATCCTGAGCGCACCTCGCGCAGCGTCGGCCGAAAACTATGCGCTCGCAGCGCAGATCGGCCACGAAAATAGGGACCAGATAGTTCCTGTCTTCGTCGCGTTCGCGCGGCGTACGACCTAATAGGCGGGAACAGTCTGTCAAAGCCTAACAGAAGCGATTGATGCGATTTTCATCAGCAAGCCCGATGTTAATACGTTGACACAGATCATCGGCGCCTCTGCCGAATGCTTGGCTTTACCCATACTTCCGCCTTCACGATGGCGCCATTGAAACGATTACCAATGCGCCCGAGTTGAATCCGCCATGGGTACCTAGCACTGCCCGAAGGCGCTGGTCTCGGCGCCGAACTGAACAGAGCCGTGCTTGCCCCGTTCCTGTGGGATAGCGTCGGCGGATCCGCGCGACGATAACGCGCAAGCAGCAAACTGCGGGTCGGCAGCGGGGTTATAAATCCTCGGGCCGACCTGCTCGACATCAGAAGCGGTGCACAAAGCCTATGCCGACAGCAATCTGGCTTCGCGAGGATGCCGGAGTGCTACTGAATCCATCGCCAAGCGATGGAGTTGCAATGATGACCTTGCCGTTGCTCGAAAGAGTGTTGCCGTTGGCACGTTGACCTGATTCGACGGCATAGAGACCAGTCCGTTTTGACAAAGCGTAGTACTGAGATAACGTGACCTGGTGATACTGAGCAGCATTAGAGACGCCATTCGCAAGCGTTGCGCGCGTGTAACTATACCCGCCTGCGAAGTCCCACGATGTCGACGGTCGAAAGTGCAACACCGCTCCGGCAGAGTTAAAGATAGCCGTAGTACGAAACCCTGATCCGATGCCTGGAATGTACTGGACATTGGAGTATGAAGCCGACACGTCCCACGCAGCGGAGATTTGGTAGCCACCGGTTACTGCGAAACGCTGCTGCGCTTGCGCGGTCTGGTAGCCATTGTTGATTGCCGAGACAGCCGGCTCCGCGCCACCATTTGATGTTGTCGAAGCCGGGCCCCAAGTGCCTCCACCTGGCGTCGAATTGTTGATGCGTTCGAACGCAGCGCCCACCCCAAACGGCCCGTTTGCATATTGCAGGCCCGCAGTCCAAGTCGAACCTGCATTGACGCTGCCGGCCACGCCTCCCAAAGCATAAGACGCGCCAAGCGTGAAGCCCCCGATTGTGGGCGACTGATAGACGAGCGAATTATTGGCGCGATAAATGTTATCAAGAGAATCGACATCGCCGGGGTGCGCACCGAAGTAGCCGGTCAACCATGTGGTTGGACTCCAAGGCGCGAGGATTGTGTAATACGCGGTGTATTGTCGGCCGGCTGTCAGTGTCCCAAAGCGGGTGTTCGTCACACCCACCCACGACTGTCGCGTGAACAACCCGCCTGTGAACTGGGACGTACCGTTTGCGCTGTTAAAACCTGCCTCAAGTGCGAAGATTGCTTTCGTGCCACCTCCAAGGTCTTCGCTGCCCTTTAAGCCGAAGCGGCTGCCGGCCCACACACCAGCGGTCATCTTCACGAGCGATCGGCCCCCTGACGTAGATCCGAGTGAGGCGGAACTGTTCTGCCACGACAGACCGTTATCCACAATTCCGTAAAGCGTAACGCTACTCTGAGCCTGCGCACCCGCGCAGGCTCCGCCAAGCACGCACGACAAGATGATTGCTCTGTTCATGGCTTCCAATCCTACCTATTTGGTTAAAAAGCTTCGTCGGGATCCTGCGCAGCGTCACACCTGCCATGATTTCCCGTCAACCCATGCAAAAAATCAACAATCTTGGGAACCTGCCCTAACACCCTTCTTGCTGTAGCATCCGCAAGCACAGTTTTGTATCTGCTTGCTGTCTTTTCAGAGGCTTTGAAAAGGGCGGTGATGCAGCGATGTAAAAACAAATGAATGTCTTTTCCTTCGTTATCCTATTTAAAAAATACGTGGCAAGTTTGTGAAAATGACGCTACAAAGTGCGAGGGTACAACCAAGAATGAGCGAGCTTAACTCCTATTTTCGAACCGATCTGCATTGTGTAAATAACGCCTCAATAACAGATTAAACTGGACGAGACGACGAGCTCCAGGTTGAAAGCCGCAGTTCGGTTTCATCAAGCATTCGCGACGGCAGGCCTATCACCCGCACATACGTGCGATATAACTGTACCTTCGTCTCTCCCTGTGATGAATAAGTGCGCGATGTTCCCAGGCGGCTGCAAGCCACCAGACAAAACACGGCCCAGCAAGAAGAACAGTTAATCCGCTATGCAGCCCAGACATCTCTGGCCCGTACATTGCGTGTTGTAACGGCTTTTGCCGCGTGTTCGCTGCACTTAGAGGCGAACGAATCTCAATCGATAACGTCTAATTTCGAGACTAGACACTCTAAAACCCAATCAAGAAGCTGACTCACATTTTTAGCGGCGCGAGTCCCCGGCAAAGGTGCGTCCTCGTATAACGTGAAGACAGGCTTACCCCATTTGAGCCCCAGCGCAATTTCTGAAAGCGTACCCATACCTCCGCCAATCGCCACCAAGCAGATGCCACTTCGAGCGATCAGGGCGTTGCGCATTTCGCCGATGCCGGTTGGGATAGCAATCGTCAAGTACCGGTTCGCACCAGATAAATCTTCTTCAGGCAATATTCCCACAACGATGCCTCTCGAATCTGACGCACCCCGTGAAGCCGCTTCCATTACCCCGCCCCGGCCCCCACATATGATCGGGACGCCTCCCGAAGCGAGAATTGTCGCGACGTCATATGCAGCCGTGCATTCTCTCGAGCCCCCATCGCCTGGACCGATGATAGCGACCGGTAGCGGACATCTTCGTGTCCCGGATTGGATTCCAGCCAACATCTCCAGAGCCTTAATGCCCGCGTTCGAGAGATGCTTGCTCGCGCCGACTTGTAATGACATCGCCTACCCCTAAAACAAGAATACAAATACCAAGCAGCACAATAGACATGGCAGCCGCTTCAGGAAAATCGCCACCCGAGTCGGACACCTTCGCCAACAGCAACAAAGGTACGATATTGAGTTGAGTACCCACCAAAGCCAATGCAGTCCCGTATGTACCCATCGCAAGTGCGGCGACCAAACACGCGCTTGAAAGAACGGATGGGGCTACCTCGGGAACAACGGTGTCCCAAAAAGCTCTCGGCCGGGATGCGCCTAAAGTTCGAGCAGCCAGCAAAGGACGGTCGTCCAGGTTCGCAAACACTGGATAGAGCGATAGTGCAACCCTGGGAATCAGATAGTAAGCATATGCAAAACCCAGTCCGCCAACAGAGTAAATCCAGCTACCCACCCGCGCGGGATCGGCCCCGAGCACAGCAAGCAACTGCGTGACGAGACCCGCACGGCCAAAAGCCAAAATAAACCCGTACGCGATTACAAGGCCAGAGAACGCTAACGGCAGTCCCAAAAACGTCATCATCCATTGCCGTCGGCCTTCGGGTTGTCGAGCAAGCTCGACCGCTATAGCGGCGCCGACCAGTGCTGACAGCGCGCCGGCAATCAGACCCAGCAAGACCGTGTTGCGCACGGCACCTATGAAAAGCGCATCTCCGAATATCCGGCCAAAAGCGGAGCCACCGTCACTGAAAGCCTCTGGCGCCAACGCCAGAACCGGCAGCGCAAAAAACATGAGCATGAAGATCCAAGCCGGAATACCTCCGAAACGGATCATGATCATTTCCCCAACGCAGCTTGAGCCCAAAGCTTACTAACCTCAGAATTGCGTTCAGAGGCCTTCACGACGTCCAGGGGCCGAAGTTGTGGGGCCGGTGGCATCTTGGATTGCGCATCGAGTGCCAGGCGAACGTTAGGAATCGCCGGGCGGACAAAGCCCTGTGCAAAAAGGCTTTGGCCAACATCGCTCATCGTGAAATTCAACCATAACTTGGCTGCGTTGGGATTGGGGCCATTTTTCACCAAGCTGATTGCGTACGGCGCAGCGACGCTAGCTTCCTTGGGAATAATCACTTCAGCGGCGTCGCCCATTCCGTCGACGTATTTAGCCTTGAGGCCATCGTTCTCGTACCCGATCCAGATGGGTATCTCGCCCTTAAGAAATTTGGCGTAGGGCGTCGTACCTTCGACGCGCATAACATTGCCACCGCTGTGGAGCTTTCCTAGATATTCGATACCGGGTTTTATGTTGTCTATTGATCCCCCGTTTGCGTAAGCAGCTGCAAAGACTATGACTTGGCCAACACCCGTGGAACGAGGATCGAGATAGACGATGCTATTACGATATTCCGGTTTAAGGAGGTCAGCCCAGCCAGTGGGGACACTTTTTACGAGCTTCTTATTAACCAACAATGCGACGTTCAACGTATGGATCGTGAACCACTTCCCGCTTGCTTCACGGAACACCAGCGGGAGCTTCTCGAAATTGATGGGCTGAAAAGGAGCGACCACATCCTTTTTGACCGCGTCCACTGCCGAAGCTGCAAAATAGTACGCGGTGTCGGCTTGGGGCCTACGACGGCTCTTTTCCAGCGCGAAGACAGTAGCGGCTGATCCGATATCATTATAAGTAAGGTCAATTTCGGGGTAACGCTGCTTGAAATCCCGAAAGAGCCCCTTCCAGTTGACCCATTCTGGCCCCGTGTCAAAAGAAACGACAAAGCCCTCTTTCTTTGCAGCCTCGTAAAGCGTTTTTTCACCTGGGTAAAGTTCGGCGCCCTCAAATGAGAACGCAGGCATGCTCACTGCCAGCGGTGAGGCTGCAAGAGCGGCAAGAAGTTGGCGTCGTTTCATTGTCATTCGCTTTGAGTGGAATAGGTGCTTAGTGATCTAGTAACCGGATGTGTTCGGGAGGAAACGAAATTGACGCTTTGGCGATCGAATTGGCTTCCGCTAATACGGGTTTTGGTGCACCCTCGATCAAAAAGTCATATCGCACTACCGAACCAAGAAAGCGCTGCGTTGCCACTTTTCCTTGGAACGCGTTCGGCGCACCAGCTACGGGATCACCAACGATATGTTCCGGACGGATCATCGCAAATATCGATTTTCCAATTGCCCGCCCCTCCGTTTGCGTACTAACCCTCGCAAAGCCGAGATCAATCGTACGGTCGTCCACTACTATGCCGGGAAATATCGTCGAAAGGCCGACAAATTCCGCAACTACACTTGTCGCTGGTCTCTCATAAATCTCACGTGGAGTAGCTAATTGCAATAATTTCCCGTCTTTCATCACTGCAACGCGATCGGCCATCGTTAAAGCCTCCTCCTGGTCGTGAGTTACCAGAAGCGTCGTCGCATTGAAGCGCTGTTGAAGTGTTTTGATTTGGTCCCGCAGGTGCCCTCGAATGCCGGCGTCAAGAGCCGCTAGAGGCTCGTCGAGCAACAGCGCTTTGGGATTGATCGCAAGCGCTCGGGCCAAAGCCACCCGCTGCTGCTGACCACCCGATAGCTTTGCCACCGATTTGGTTGAAAATTCGCCAAGGCCGACAAGTTCCAACAACTCGTTCGCTCTCTGCAACCGGTCATCTTTCGGGACTCTCCTCAGCTTTAGCCCATACGCTACGTTCTCCGCTACGTTCAGATGCGGAAACAGAGAGTAGCTTTGAAACACCATGCCAATGTTGCGCGTATGAACCGGCTTTTTCGATAGATCATCACCATCAAGCAGGATTGAACCGGTATTTCCGCTTTCAAGACCTGAGACGAGCTTGAGGAGTGTTGACTTACCTGATCCACTTGGACCAATTATCGCGACAAGCTCGCCTGTACGAATATCAATATTGACATTCGACAACCCCTGATTCGTTCCAGGGTATCGGTAGCTGACATTGTTCAGAACAAGACTCATGCTCTTCTCATGATGGTGGACGACAGGAAGGCAGATGCGCTTGCCAGCAGAAGCAAAACAACGGTTGCTGCGCAGGCGAATCCCGTCGCGCCATAGAACGCCTGAAGCAGGACGACGGGATAGGTGCGATTCTGGAAGCTGGCAAGTAGGTTTGAAATCCCGAACTCGCCGACTGAGATCGCCGCGACCATAACTAAACCACTCATCAAACTCTGCCGTAGGTTTGGCACGACTATGCCAAAGAATGATTGACTGGGCCGTGCCCCCAAGGTGGCGGCCGCACGCTCGAACCGCCCAAGATCGAGGTGCCGCAGGTCGGCAAGAAGCGTGTTGGTCAGGTATGGCAGTGTGTGGACTGCGTGTGCAGCAATGAGCAACCAAAGCGTACCGAGCCAGGGCATGGCGTCAGTGTTGAAAACAATGATGTAGCCAAATCCCAGTGTGATCGTTGGCACAGCTACAGGCATCGCACTGACAATCTTCGCGGCGACACTTCCACGTCGACCGGCACCGTTGTAGAGGCTGTATGCAAGAGGCACTGCCAAAAAAGTGTCGATAACACATGTCGATAACGCAACAATTAAACTGGTTGTAAATGCCTTGCGGAAAGACGAGTTTTGCCACAAGTCTGCGTACCAGTGCCCCGTGAGTCCCACTGGAAGCATGGTGTTGGTCCAAGTCGCCCCCCCGCTGCCCAAAACGAGCAACAATATCGGCAGGACAAGATAGATACCGTACGCTACGGTAATGCCACGAATCACAGTGATTTCTCCACGGGCTTAGTCTCTTTACGGCCGCTTACTGCCGGCAAGATCGAGGAGGTAATTTAACGTCTAGAGCAACCTTCGACTAGTGAATATTGGGATCAAACACTTGAGCAAATGGAAGCAATGAAGGCATACTCCTGTCATGAAACGGACCTGTCCAACAATCCAAGAACTCCTTGCGTTCGATGCTGTGGCACGCTACGAAAGCCTGACGCGAGCCGCCATTTCCCTTTGTGTGTCGGCCAGCGCGGTGAGCAAACAAGTTTCTGCCCTAGAGCAATATTTAGGTCGCCCGCTGTTAGAAAAGCATGGGCGAGGCATAAAATTGACCACGGCGGGACGTGAGTATTTGGCAAGGGTTTCCCCCAGTTTGCGATCCCTCGAGACTGCGACGTTTGAGTTTCGTGCGGGTCGTAACGGGGCCGGCGTCATATCCTTAGCGAGTGTCCCTACCTTCCTCACCAAATGGCTCATTCCAAGGCTTAACGAATTTACGCGACTTCATGCCAATGTCACATTCAGCTTTAGTCAACACTTGGGTGAGTCGGACTCGCTCCCATCGGATATTGATGCAGCGATCCGATACGGATCCGGAAATTGGCCTCGGGTTCAGTCCGACTACATTGCCGGGAAAGAGTTTGTATGCGTGTACTCACCCTCGATTCCAGTCAAAGGGCGGTTATTGAAATATCCTGGAGACGTAGCCGGAGAAACTTTGCTGCACCACGAGCAGGCACCGCTAGCATGGCGCCATTGGGCGCAGGTTCATTCAATCGACGAAACCCTGACCTTGGCCGGGCCCAGATTTGCCCAATACTCAGCAATTATCCAGGCGGCTATCAGCGGACTTGGCATGGCATTGGTCCCTAAAATTCTGGTCGAGGAAGAGGTTACCCATCGGGTTCTATTGACCCTTGGACAACCCTTAGAACTTGATCACGGGCACTACTTGTGCTTCGAGAGTGCGCGCCTGGACCGCCCTGCTTTCTCAGTATTCCGTACGTGGATTCGTGCCCAGGGAAATTCGCAGAAGAGCAGCCGGCCGTAATTTCTTTTGAGGTTTTTGAAGACAATTGCAAAGCCCGTTTGGCGTTATGAGCGCACGAACAGCTCAACCAAAGAACGAAAACGCTTGAAATATCGACTACAACAGGCTTTTCGTTCGTTCGAGGTTTAAGGAATTCGGCCGCTGTTCTCATATCGCCTTTGCACCCCGCACAAGGCATTAAACACCGTAGATGGCACAGTAAACATTCGTCTTTTGGCAATCGTTCGTTTGTACAATTCGACAAGTTGGTTAATAGGGAAAAAATTTCCATTTTTCTCGGAATCGAAAGCTAGTGGAAGCGTGCTCAAGACTAACGACTTTCGCTAGACCGGTTTTGCTTCACGTCTGGGGGAATTTGCGGCCGAGCGAAATCCGCGAAAGTTCAGCAATGTGTAGCGCCTTCCGTCCCGCACCGTGTTCAATTTGTTCTCGACAGCTAAAGCCGTTTGTCACGATCAGGGTGTCGGGAGAGGCTTTGCGGACAAGCGGGAACAATTTGTCTTCGCCGATCTTCATCGACAGATCGTAGTGGGCCGCATTGAAGCCGAATGAACCGGCCATGCCGCAACAGCCTGTATCGAGCAGCGTCCAGCGAACGCCAATACGATCAAGTAGCGTCGCTTCCCCTTTCATTCCGAACAGCGCCTTCTGATGGCAGTGGCCGTGCAGCATCACATCCGCATCGAGCTTCGCCCAAGGAAAATCGCTCTGCGCGACGATGTCAGCGAACATGAAGGTCTGCTGTTCTAGCTACTTTGCCAACGCTTCATCGGGCAGTTGCTTGAGCAGTTCGTCCTTGAAAACGGACAAACAACCAGGCTCCAGTCCAACAAGCGGCACGCCTGCGCAAATGTCGTCGGCCATGATGTCGAGCGCGTCCCTCAGCAAGTCGCGCGCTTCATCGAGGAGACCGTAGTCATAAAGCGGACGGCCACAGCACAGCCTCTTCGACGGCAAGCCAACCTCATAACCGATCGCACTCAGCACGTCATGCGCGGCCACCGCGACTTCCGGCGTGAAGTGATCGTTAAATGTGTCAACCCAAAGAATTACCTTGCCCTTGGACGATCTCTTCGCGTCCGCAAGGGCCGACGCGTTCGCGCGTGAAACCATCGAACGATACGTATGCGGCGCAAACACTGGCAACGCACGATCGGATGCGACGCCTGCGATCCACTTGCTAACTGCGGCAAGCGGCTTGAACGACGTCATCAAATTGATGAACCTAGGCGCGCGTGCCGCGAGCGGTGCCCATTGTCCAATACGTCCCATGAGCCACGCCTGGCGCGGCCGTCGGTGCTGCTCGTAATAGTGCGAGAGAAATTCAGCCTTGTACGACGCCATATCCGTATGGGTCGGGCAATCGCTGCGGCAGCCCTTGCACGACAGACACGTATCGAGCCCTTCCTTCACATCATCGCTGTTCCCGCCGTCCTTGATGATATCGCCCTGCATCATCTCCCAAAGCAGATGTGCGCGGCCCCTCGTTGACTGCCGCTCTTCACCACTGCCTCGATAACTCGGGCACATCGTGCCGCCATCTCGCGAACGGCACTTACCCATTCCGATGCAACGCTCGACCGCACGCTGCATACCGTCGCCTTCTTGGCTTCTGAACGCAAGCTTCGTGCGCAGCTGGACCGGCTTATAAGCCGGCCCCATGCGAAGATTTTCGTCGGCGCGATACGCGTGCACGACTTTGCCGGGATTCAACCGGTTAGCTGGATCCCAAATTTCCTTAAACCGTTCCATTGCAGAAAGGATCTCGGCGCTGTACATGATCGGTAGGAATTCTGCTTTGGCTTGACCATCGCCGTGCTCGCCCGAGAGCGAGCCGCCAAACTCCACTACAAGTTCCGCGGCTTCGCGGAGGAACTGCCGCCACGTCTGCACACCCTCGACGCTGCGCAGATCGAAGGTAATACGCGCATGCACGCATCCATCGCCGAAGTGTCCATAGAGACTCGTCTCATAACCATATCGGTCGACCAGCGCCTGAAAGCGCCGCAAATAGTCACCAAGGCGTAACGGATCGACGGCAGCATCTTCCCAGCCGATGATTGGATCGGGCTTCGATGAATCGATTGATAACGCAATCGCAGATGCACACGTCTCGCGAATCGACCAAATTTGTTGCTGCTTCGTCGCCTGCTCGACGATAAAGCCGGAGATATCCGGACCGCCATCGCCCGACAGAAAGAAGGCCCGCGCCTTATCCGCCTGCGCGCGCGCTTCGACGGCACTAGCCGGCGCCAGAGTCAACGCTGACAGTCGTTTCCTTTATCAGACGTCTAATTTCCTTCGCGGCCTGAGCGCTACGGGTTGCAAGATCTCTAAGCTCGCTGGCGACGACTGAAAAGCCCCTCCCGGCTTGCCCTGCGCGCGAAGCCTCTACTGCAGCGTTCAACGCAATAATATTGGTTTGGAATGCAATACTATCTATCACCGCGGTGATTGCGCTTATGCTGTTCGAAGCGCCAACAATCTCCTTCATCTTCACTCCGGCGATTCCTACGGCACCCCCGCCTTCGTGAGCGAAAGACACGCATTTTGCGATCGCTCCTCGGCGTGTGATGCGGAGCGTGTCGACTGCTCCACCATCCGCACTATGTGTTCCATCGAAGATGAAATCTCACCGACGCTTGACGCAGCTGCTTCCGTGCGGTCTGATAGGTCCTGATTGCCCGCTGCAATTTGCGTAGCAGCGATCTTCATTGCTTCGCTGTTTTCGCGAACACGTCTCATAAGGCTCAAAAGCGCTTCCGCGAAATTGTCGAACGACTGGCATATTCCCGTAATTTCGTCGTGTCCTGTTACCGGGAGACAAACAGTAAGGTCGCCGCCCCCAGATGCGTCGGACGGGCCTGTCCGTCTGGAGCCGAGACATTGACGCGAGGCAACCCTGCCTCTTCACGCCTCGCATCCTTTGACACCTTGCCGGCGAACGTACAAACAGCGAAAAACAACCCTGCTACTGCGACGATGCACCCTTCACCTTCGCTGTCTCCGCATCCTTCTCCGCTTTTTGAAGGTTCTCGGGGTAGTTGGCCTGGTCTCCTCCGGGCTGATACCCGTTTTTTTCCAGCACGCTCAGTTCGGCATTCTTCTTGGCGCGCCGCGCCTTCCGCTCCGACTTATGTTGAGTTTTCACCGCAGCCTTAAAGCTCGATGAAGATTCCAATGCGGCCGATCCCTGAGCAATTGCTGATGCACTCGCTCCAGCTAGTAATGACGCGATAAGCGTAGCTAAAAAAATCGACTTAATGATCATTTTTCAATTTCCTTGTGAACATTCGTAATATCTTAAATGCAGTTGTCAACACGAAAGCTGCAACTCGGTTCCTTCCAAAACGCAAAAATTGTTGTTTGTAGTGTCTTTATTCCCGCCCTACATATCCGGATACGTTGCCCCGTAACAAACTAGAGTCTCGGCCTTGTTGCTAGTGGGCTGGTCGGATGGACCCCATCGATTCCGAGTTAAAAGCGCTGGCGTTCAAGCTAAGGGATCAACGTGAGCTGGGCTGATCCGAAATTTGTCAACAACAGCCCTAAGCGTTACTGCTTGCTCCTCCAAGGCTTGGGCCGCTGCCGCGGACTGTTCCACCATTGCGGCATTCTGCTGTGTGGCTCCATCCATTTGAATAATTGCGACGTTAACCTGTTCAATACCCTTGGTTTGTTCATCCGATGCGCCGGATATCTCGCCTATTAGATGGGTAACTTGACGAACCGATTCAATAACTGATTTCATCGTGTTTCCAGCGTGCTCGGCATATTGACGCCCGCTCTCCACGTCTTGCACTGCGCTTCCAATAAGGTCTTTTACTTCCTTCGCAGCCAAAGAGCTCCGCTGCGCCAAGCTACGAACTTCGCTCGCCACGACGGCGAATCCCCGCCCCTGCTCACCGGCGCGAGCAGCTTCGACCGCAGCGTTTAAAGCTAGGATATTCGTTTGGAATGCAATTCCGTCAATAACGGAGATGATGTCGACAATACGTGCCGAACTAGCAGAGATGCGTTGCATGCTATCGACAACTTTCTGCACTACACGCCCACCTGCGTCAGCAATTTCAGAGGTTTTGACAGCCATTTTATCGGCCTCACCCGCATTGCCTGCGTTCTGGCGGACCGTTGCCGTAATCTCTTCCATGCTTGCTGCAGTCTCGGATAGCGCGGCCGCTTGTTCCTCGGTCCGAGCGGACAAATTAAGATTGGCAGCCGCTATCTCCCCAGCAGCAACCGATATTGTCTCAGCACCGCGGCGGATAGTCGCTACAGTGCTCCCGAGCCGGCCTTGCATGTCGTCCATTGCGCGAAGCATGCTGGAATCGTCCCCAGCTCTCAGGACGATATTTTGAGTCAGATCTCCCGCAGCGATGCGAGAAGCGATGCGCGCCGCATCCATCGGCTCACCGCCGAGGCTAGCCATCACACTATTGATGATCTTGGCCATAACAATCGAGATTAACGCTGCGATCCCAACCGCAACCAATATGTAGTTCCGGAGTGCAGTTATAAAGGCATCGTCTATATCGGACACATACACGCCAGAACTAAGGTACCAGTCCCACGGCGCGAATCGCTTGGTAAAAAAAATTTTTGATGTCAACCGCCCATTCGGAAGGCGTGCCGCTCCAGTGGTGAACCCTTCCCCTCCGTGAGCCGCCTTGACCATCTCAACGAGACTGAGTACGCCCACAGAATTCTTGAAGTTCCTCAAATCGCTGTTCACGAGTTCAGGCATCGTTGGATGCATGAGGACAATCTTCGTATCTGTGATCATTATGTAACCGAGGTTGGGAAACCGCATGACTGCCAACCGCGCTTTTGCTTCGTCCTGTCCTTGCTGTAGCGTAAGCCTGTGAGCATCGACCTGTTTAGCGTAGTCAGCGACGATTCCGTAGGCCGCGTCAACAACATTCTGTTCCGCATATTTGCGCTCAGCAAGCAGCGTAGCTCGGGACTCTATCGCGGCCCAGCTCACCAAAAGCAGAAGGCCGATAAGTGTCAACAGCATCGTCGCCCATAGCTTCACTTTCAGAGAGATGCGTTTCATCTGCACGTCTCAGGTTGATAAGCTTGAGACTGAATAGCGCAGAGGCGTGCGCGCCACTTGGAGTCAGGTCGGGTGAAAAATTTGTGACCCCCAGTAGCCAAGGTTGAAAATATCTTTCCCGATTCATCAGTCGCCACTCGCATTCGCGGAATCAACGCTCCACCCTTCCCAAAACTGCCTGATCTCGATCTAAAAGACATAAGCGTCTGTATCTTTGTATTCACTAGTCCACCAAGTTTAAAATTTCTTAGGTGCTATATTTCGATCAGGGCAATGTGCAGGGCTTCCAGCTTACTTAGCTCGCGTTTTTACAAAGACTCCTCCTATCCAACTGGACGGCCGCGCGGGCATGCCCCTAGCAACTAATAACCTGATTCGCCATTGACGACATTCATCAAGTCCTTCCTTGCGCGTAATCGCCTAACGTTTTCTGCGAAGATTGAAAGCGACTTTTGCACATAATCTACGGGACTGTCGGACGACACGTGCGGGATTACGGAAAGGTTCGGAACGTCCCACCAAATAGCTTCAGGTGCCAAAGGCTCAGTGTCAAAAACATCGAGCACCGCCCCGGACAAACGGCCTTCCCGTAAAGCGGCGGCAACTGCGTCGTAGTCGACGATAGCTGCGCGCGCCATGTTAACCAGGCCCGCACCCAACTTCATGCGTGCAATCTGGTCTGCACCAATTGCTCCACGTGTCAGGTCTGTAAGCGGGGCCGTCACAATTACGAAGTCGACCTTTCCGATGATTGCGTCAACTTCTTCAGGACAAAACATACGATCAACGAAGGGTGCGGCTTTCCCCGATCGTCGTATTCCCCAAACCTCGATATCGAGCAGTTTGGCTTTTTCCGCCACTGCGCGGCCTAACGCGCCAACGCCGTAGATAAGAACGCGCTTGCCTTTAATTGGCGTGCTAAGTGTGCGGTTCCATAAATGTGCACGTTGACTTGACGCGTGCTGCGGTATCTTATCGTTGAGCATGAGCAGAGCCAGCAGGCCAAACTCACCGGCCTTCTCGGCATGCACGCCGCTACTGTTCACTAAAACACAACCATTTGGCACCCAATCGAGAGGAAACAAGCCTTCGACGCCAGCACTTGTGCAATGGATCATGCGTAGAGACTGTCCGCTCTCGCTAATCACTTTGGTGTTAAAAGCCGAACCAATAAATAGGTTGCTGTTACGTAAAACCTCAGCGTCGGTCTCATCTCGATACCGTTCAACGATTACAAGAGGCTCACCCACGCCTGTCAACGCGAGCCGAACCGCTTCCTCCGTTACACGATAGGCTGGGTTACGTCCTCGAATGTTCTCAATGTAGACGTGCAACGGATCGCGAAAGGGCAGATCTGCCATTGGAATCTCCTTTGAATTTTCAACTAATGATGCTTGGTGCATAAGCAATGTTGCTTACGAGTTATAGTTGCGCTTGCGAATTTAATTCCAGCACACGACCAGAGCAACGACTTCCTAAATTGAAAGGTGATCTGCTGTTAGCGCGCAGCATCACCTCCAATCCAGCGACCCGTCTTTAAGATCCGAGGCGTCTGCAGGCAAGACAGTGCGCCTCTTTGCTTAAAAATCGTGTCGGATGCCCACGCGTACCGCGACCTGATTAGGAGTGTTAGATGCGGTAAGTGAAGAGATGTCCGCAACGGCTCGCTTACCAATCGAATTTGTCCCGGACGCACGCTGCCATGCTCCGACTGCATAAAATAGTGTACGTTTTGACAAAAGATACTTCGGACCCCAATCTAATTGGGTGTAATGAGCAGTATCCGATCGTGTAAAACTCGCGGCTATTCCTAGATTCAAAGAAGGCGTTACAAAATAGTTTGCGTTTACCTCCCCTGTTCGGAAAATCGCGGTGCCTGAAAACGGCGTTGTAGTAGTACGTACAACGTTTTGATAATTCACCTGCGTAGCGACCAGTCCAAACGACATGGGTCCAAATTTATAAGATCCTGCAGCGTCAATGATCTGCACAGAATGAGCTGAGGCATACCCACTGCTGATTGGATTGGTAAGCGGGTTTGCAAACGCAGTGTTCGCGACAGGATCGGCCGCACCGCCCCATACTGAGGTGGCCGGATTGTTTATTCTCGTGATACCTGCGGCAAATGAGACTGGCCCGCGGGTGAACGTGCCAATAATATTGAACGCTTGCCGTGCGCTGAACGCGCCTGCCACGCCGCCAAGGCTGTAAAGCCCACCGACGCGAAAGCCTCCCAGATCGGGTGTTATATACGATGCTGCGTTAAAAAAGTTGATTGTTCCAAACAAATCATCGATGTCGCCGGCGTGAGTTCCGAGTCCGCCTGCAACGCGGACAGGAGCGGCAAGCCTTCCAACCCCTTCAAGGTAAGAAAGATCGTACTGACGGCCTAATTTCGCGGTTCCGAAAGCGCCTTCTGCACCGACGTAGGCCTGTCTGTTGAATTCGTAGCCCGAGGCGGTAGCTTTCCCTGAGTTTGGATCGAAGCCTGCCTCGAGCTTAAAAATAATCTTCGTGCCGCTACCGATATCTTCCGCGCCAGTTAAACCCCACTTACTGCTTCCGAGCGCTCCGTTCTGCGTGTTGAACAAATCATGCGCGCCCGAACGACTGACGTACTGGAGCCCGTCGTCAACAGTCCCATAAAGTGTTACCGAGCTCTGCGCATTGGCCGCGCTAGCAATTGTCCCCAAAGCTAAAGTCGAAACCCATTTTTTCATTCTGTACTCCTATTCATTTTAAGCAGAAATTTTTGTACGGGATCGATTCGGGTCCGGAGAACCCCGAATCGTATGGATTTATTATTTGATCGACAATTGCGTCCAGGCCATGTCGTATCTCTCAGGTATCAGCGCCTCTAATACAGCGTTTTGCAATCTGGCTAATACTCCACAGCTCTGCCGTTGAGTTGGATAGGCCATTTGCTACATTGAAGTCAAGGTCGTCATGCTTGCTACTGTCCGAGGGTGGTGCGACAGTTGACGACCATGCCTGCCTTTTCTAGAGCTTGGCTAGCCACTTCCAAACGATCGGTCGCGTCAAACTAGCCTCTGGTTTTCCAATAAGCCTCATTGAAGGAGTCTGCTGCTGAAACAAGCTCGATCCCGTAGTCAGTTACGGCCCGCTCTCGTGAAGCTTTTCCGCCCCTAAGGTCTGCGGCCAGCATGCTGATCGAACGTTCCGAGGGCGCACCGAGGCCGCCTGCTCCCGGCGTTTCGAGCCGGATAGAATCACCCGGCATCAATGTCATACCTACAGTTTTCGCTGCAATATCTTTTTGATTTTGTTGCCCGAAATTTCGATATGCGTGGGCTGGGCGCCCGGGTAAGCCCGCATCGCTTCCCGCCGGGCCGAAGAGAGCGCCGTCGCAACGCACCGAGCATATGAGAGATTCGCCCGCCGCTCGGATCTGGCGCGCTATTCCCATCCCGCCGCGATGCTTGCCTGCACCCCCGCTGTCCTGAACAAGCGCGTACTCCTCCACAATCAGGGGATATTCGATCTCTAAAGCCTCAGCGGGCATATTGGATGAGTTGGTGCAGTGAACTTGGATCCCATCCATTCCGTCTGCAGAAACGCGCGCACCTGCGCCACCGCCAATCACTTCGAGATAAACAAATGTTCCCTTGCCTTGCACACGAGACGGACCAGAAAAGACCACTCCTGGCATAACGTCGTTACTCGATGCCATCCGATTTCGGTCCGGAAGCAATCCGCAGAGCGCGCCAATTACACTTCCGGCGACTTTCTGGCATGTGGTTGCTCGCGCGCCAACAGATGCTGGGAAATCAGGATTTAGGATGGATCCCGCTGGCGCGGTGACGGTCACTGGAGCGAACATCCCGCTATTAGGAAGCAGCTCGGGATCAATCATTGCCTTGATTGCGAAATACACGCTGGCCAATAGCGCGTTGCGTGGGACATTGAAGGCGCCGCGCGCCTGCGGACCCGACCCGTCAAAGTCAACAAGGATTTGATCACCTTCAAGGGTTACCGTGGCTTTGATCGCAACTGGATCACCTCCTAAACCGTCGTCGTCCATATAGGTAACAAACGAATTGGTTCCAGACAGCTTGCGCAGCTGTGCGCGCAGTCGGCGCTCGGTGTAGGCGATGATGTCGTCTATTGAACCCTTCACTGCTTCGAGACCAGACGCTCCGATCAGCTCATGAACGAGCTTCTCACCTCGTGTATTGGTCGCGATCTGAGCATTGAGATCATGAACGCGAGTTTCCGGTTCACGAGAATTGTGGGCAATCAATTCGATGATATCGGAATCTGGGCAATAATTTATCCCGATCCTGGTTGTCGGAATACGAAGGCCTTCCTCCCAAACAGTTTTTAGGTTTGATCCAGTTGATCCCGGGACTGCCCCGCCTACATCACTATGGTGGCCGATATTTGCAGCAAAGAACTCTACCTGTCCAGACCAAAATATCGGTGTTACGACAGTAATATCAGGCGCGTGGCTACCGCCAGCAAGATACGCATCGTTTGAGACGAAGGCATCTCCTTCTTTTAGCATACCTACCGAATACTTATCAATGACCGATGCGACCGCCCCAGAAAGAGATCCTAAGTGAATCGGAATATGTGCGGCTTGAACAACAAGCCTCCCCATACGGTCGAATAGCGCAACCGAGCAGTCTTTGCGTTCTTTGATATTGCTGGAGAATGACGATCGAATCAGCGTATTACCCATTTCCTCGGTGATACTCATCAAACGATTGCTGAATACCTCCATTGCGATCGGATCAAATTCTCTGGCTGATGCCTGCTCTGCTTTTCTTTTCATGATCTAGATACTCACGCTCACAATAAGGTTGCCAAAATCATCAACTTCGACCGTCTGTCTCGGGAGGATGACGACAGTCGAACTCATCTCATCAATAATCGCGGGGCCATCAAAAGGTAAGTTGATCGGCAAAAGCGGCCGGTGATAAACAGGCGTGTCGGACCACCCTGTTTCCTCAAAAAACACCGGGCGTTCTGATTTCTTCGCAGCTTCTAAAGAGTTACTACTGTCGACCCGTTTCCAGGGCGCTCGGGAGACAGCGCCCACTGCACGTACCCGACAATTCACCAGCTCAACCACGCCCGCATCGGCGTCGTACCCGTACTCTCGGATATGCGCTGCGCTAAACTGCCCTAGGAAGTCTCGCAGAGTAGGCAGGTCTCGGTCTTCAAAATCAATCGCGATTTCAAAGTTTTGGCCGAGATAGCGTGCTTCGACCTGGCGAAGTATCCTACGCGCTGAAAGCTCGATCCCTTCGTGCTCAAGCCATTGACTAGCGTTCTTAAGGAGTTCTGCTAACGCATTAGACAACGCTTCCCAACCGTCTTCGTCCCCCCGGGCAAGCAGCGTTTTCACAAAGTCCATCGAGATATCTGACAAGAGAATACCTCTCGCGCACATCGTTCCCGGCTCCTGCGGAATCAGTACTTTCCGCAACCCGCAGTCGCGGGCAAGTTCGGAAGCATGCAAGCCCCCTGCGCCTCCAAACGAACACAGCGCGAAATCCCGAACGTTATAGCCCTTTTCCATTGACACGGAACGTACCGCCCGAGCCATGTTTGCGTTCGCAATTTTTAGCATTCCATAAGCAGCTTCCTCTACAGTCAGCCCGAGCGGCTCAGCGATCTGATGCTGGATCACCTTACGAGCCTCTTGCGAGTATATTTTCATCCTTCCATCTAATAAGGAAACAGGATCCAGCCGACCCAATGCGACGTGCGCATCCGTCAAGGTGGCAAGCTCGCCACCTCTACCATAAGCAACAGGTCCCGGAAACGCACCTGCACTTTGAGGGCCGACTTTCAGGGCCCCTCCCTCATCGACCCGCGCGATGCTGCCCCCACCGGCTCCGATCACATGGATGTCGATCATCTGTGTTTTCACTGGGTGATCGGCCACCGTGCGACCCTGCGTGTATAGGAGCGCCGACTCAGCAATCAGTGAGACGTCTGTGCTTGTTCCACCTACATCGAAGGTGATCAAGTTGGGAAAACCTGCCACACGGCCAAGTTCGACAGCTCCTACGACGCCGGCGGCGGGTCCCGAGAGGCACGTCCGGACAGGGGCAACGCAGACTGCAGCCGGTGACATTAGGCCCCCGTTAGAATGAACAGTTTGAGGCTCGACATTGATACCCATCCTTTCGACCGATCCCTGGAGCTTCTGCATATACGTTGACATCCGCGGCCCAACATACGCATTAAGCGCCGTGGTCGACATGCGCTCATACTCGCGAAATTCAGGGAGAATCTCAGAGGAAATGCATACGTAAGCGTCAGGCAACTCGGCACGAACCATCTCCGCTACTGCACGCTCATGACTAGCATTTCGGTAGCTGTGGAGGAAACAGATTGCTATAGCTCCAACTCCCGTCCGTTTCATCTCCGTAATAGCTCTGATAACAGACTCTGTATCGACGGGGCGAAGTACCTCCCCGGCCGCGTTGATACGCTCATCGATTTCGAACCGCAACTCTCGCGCTGCCAGAGGAATCGGCTTTTGGACATCATAGTTGTACAAGGACGGCCGGCTCTGGCGCCCAATTTCAAGCACATCTCGAAAACCGCGCGTTGTGAGTAACGCAGTTCTTTCCCCTCTGCGTTCGATGACCATGTTGGTTGCAACAGTCGTTCCGTGGCCGACATGAGTGACGTTGCGAGGCACGATGCTATGCGCGTCTATCAAGTGGGCAATGCCTTCTGCGATAGCTATCGAGGGATCGTGTGGCGTTGACGGAACCTTGAAGTAGTTCAACGTACCATCTCGTTCGCGCAAGAGAGTGAAATCGGTGAACGTTCCACCAACATCAAAGCCAATTCGATATTTTTCGGATGAGTCGTTGCTTAGCTTGATCATTTCAAATCCAATTGATTTTTTGGAATACCGTTACGTTGTACATTAGGTATCCTAAGTACCAAACTGGTGCAAACAAAGGTTTTTTCTTATCATTCAGCTAGCAAAAATTCGTTCGCAAGTTGAGGTGCGATCTTTCCACTGCTGATAGATAACCCGCCAGTCCGGAGCATAGATCCTGGCACTGAGGTCTTCTAACTTCATCCCGATCTTTTGTTCTTGTTCCGCGGTGAACGATAATGTTTGATCCATTGTGATAACAGATTCGAGTTTCGATATACGGCGAATCGGACCTTCCTCCATCATGTAGCGAAGGAAATCCATAGCAGCTTCTCTATTTTTGCTACCTTTCGGTATGCCAATACAATAAGGCAAAGATAAGGCGCCTTCTTTAGGAACGCTTATCGCCAAGTCGACATTTCCTTCGCGCTGGAGCGTCATGATCCGATGCGAATAGTATGGGCCGGCAACAATCTCCTTACGTTCTAAAAGTTGCGCCATTTGGCTGTTAGAAGAATATGACGTAACAGCATTTTTTGCGATTGAGGTAAAGAGCGGGATGGCAGACTGGACATTTGCGTCAGTACCGCCGGTTGCGTGCGAAAGAATCGTCAAGTCATAAGCCGCAGTCCACAGCGGTCGGTTAAGTGCAAGCTTACCTTTCCACTTCGACTCTGCAAGTTTCTTCCATGAGTCGACCTCACTTGGACTTACTACAGAGTGGTTATACGCGATCCCGTACCAGGCTTGATAAGCGCCAATAGCAATCAGATTGCCCGCCTTATCTTTGAGTCTGTACCGCTCGGGAATATTTTTGAGCTTCGGAAACTGCTTTTCGTCCAAAGGTTCAAGCGCGTCCATGTCCGAAAGCATGATCGCAGAGATATAGGTTAAATACGCTAGGTCATAGGTGCCCCGCCCTTTTGCACCGATCACGGCGGCAGCTGAGTTCGGGACATCCACAAAAAGAATCGGCGTACCTTGTTCTTTGGTGAAATCGTCAGCATAAGCCTCCTTCCAATCCTTCGAGACAGCGGACGAGTCACTGCAAAAGCGCAGCGACGGCTTGTCAGCTGCGCGCGCAACTGTTAGGCCAGGACCGACGCCAGCTCCGGCAGTAATTGCCGCAAGGGCGAGGATGCTTTCTCTGCGATTCATATCTTCATTCCCGCGTAGTTAGTGCTTAAAAATTAGCCTACAACCAGGCTCGGTAGTCCCAGCGCCGAAATTAGCGCTTGTTCATCGTTTTTCAGAAAATGTACTGAGTCCGACCGTTTTATCTGCAAGGAAGATAAAAAGCAGTGTGAAAGCGACCATCATGGCCGAGATAGCCGGCACGGCTAGTCCTGTTCCCTCCTGAATATCCGTCATTATCGCTACGGGAAGCGTTGTAAAATCTGGACCTTTCAGAAACAAAGTTATTGTTGCTTCATCGAAAGAAATAATGAATGTAAACAGGAGCGCGGTAATAATGCCCGACTTAAGCATAGGAAAAGTCAGCTTCCAGAAAACATATTGTGGACGCGCGCCTAAACTCATACCGGCCTCTTGCATCGACTTGTCGTTTTTCGATACGGCTGCGTTGATTGGGCGATATGCGAAAGGCACTGTTAATACAATATGGGCTAACAATACCCCGATAAAACTTCCGATCAAATTGAGTTGGTCGGCGATACTGTAGAGTGCAAGCGCAAGTGCTGCATGCGGAAAAATAAGCGGCGCAAGCAGTCCCCCTTCTACAAGGTTTTTTCCGGTGTAGGTAACCCTGTTGTTCGCCAAAGCCGCCATTGTCGCGGCGCCGCAAGAAATTATCGAACCGACGGTGGCTAATAAAAGACTTACCCCGAGGGCCTCGGCCCATTTGCTATCGCTAAATACCGCTCGATAACTATTTAGGCTCAGAGGCTGAAGCGGAATCCGTACGTTAGCGTTCGGGCTGAACGAGGCTAATACTACAACCACAACCGGAATAAGGAGGAAGATTATGGTTAACCAAGCGATCCCAGATAGCAACGGTTTCCGAATTTTCATATCTGATCCTAATCAACTTTGGGCTTGTCGACGTATAACTAATTTTTCAGCGATTATCAACGGTAGAACAATGACTGCGGACGTAATAACGAGGACTACAGCAAGCGTTGAAGCTTTGGCGAAATCAAAAGTCGAAAAGATTTCAACATAGATTTGCGAGCCGAGCGTATTTTGTCCTATGCCTCCGAGAAGCAGGGGGGTCACAACAGCGCCGGTGCAGCTTAGATAAACTAAGATTGCTCCAGAAAGTACGCCCGGCAGCGAAAGCGGCCAAATCACTTTAGCAAATGTTTTTAATGGTCCAGCTCGAAGGCTCATAGAAGCCTCAACAACTGAACTATCAATCTTCCCCAACACTGCTAAAACAGACAACACCATAAACGGCAAGAATACGTGCACCATCCCTACAATAATACCAATTGAATTGAATATTAACGTCACTGGGCTTTCGATCAGATGCATCTGCATCAAAAGGCTATTCACCAAGCCGGTCGATCCGAGGATCACGACCCATCCATAAGACCGGACCACTATACTGACCAACCACGGAGTGATCACTAGAACGATTAATCTGCTCTTATTTCCCTCGTATTGATTTATATACAATGCAAGAGGATAACCAAGAACTCCGCATATAAATGTGGATACGACGGAAAGCTCATGCGTTCTGATGAGAGCATTTAAATAATCGCGGCGAGTAAATAGATCGGCGTAAGCCTTGATGCCGTCGGCGAACGTAAGCGAAAAGATGTGGACCAGACCAAAAACAAAATAACCGATGATCAGACAAACCGGGGCCAGCAAGGCCGCGCGGTAGACCATCGTAGAGACATTTGTCGGAGGCGGTGCGTACGGAACGTCTACCTCACGTGGCTGAGCAGTCATCATATTCGACATTAGCAGTTCTCAGCAGTTTCAAGCGCAACCACCGCTTCTGGCGAAAATCCCATTCGTTCACGGTCAGACACCCGGATAGGAGTCATACTGCTGGGGAGTCGCGCAATAAACTTTTGTGTACCCGCGGCTGCGTCATATCGAGCTGAGGCTCCGGTAAATTGGCGGTTCGTAACAGCAACTTCGAAATTAACAGGCAAAAGACTAGCGCTGTCTCCAAGTACGATAGCTTCTGGGCGGACGCACACTGCGAGGCGAGTTCCGACAGATGGGTATGCGCCCTTCCCTTGGAACGCCTCAAATGCGCCTAAAGGCATGTCAAATTCCACATTGCAATCATCAAGCGAAACCCGGAGACAATTTGTTGCGTGCGCAATCACACTGGCTTGCATGAAATTCGTCTCACCGACGAAATCGGCGACGAACTTAGTCTTTGGTCGCGCATATATGTTCTCAGCCGTATCAATTTGCTCGACCGAGCCATTCTTCATAACGGCGATACGATCAGACATCGTGAGCGCTTCTTCCTGATCGTGGGTGACAAACACAAAGGTAGTGCCGACCTGGCGCTGAATTTGTTTCAACTCAACTTGCATCTGACGTCGAAGTTTGAGATCTAGCGCGCTAAAAGGCTCGTCAAGCAACAACACGGATGGCTCAAGGACGAGAGAACGACCCAGTGCCACGCGCTGCTGTTGTCCACCGCTTAATTGAGCAATACGACGATCGCCATACCCAGGAAGGCCGACAAGTTCTAATGTCTTATCAACCTTCTTGCGGACCGCGTCTCCTTTCTCCTTTTGCACCTTCAGGCCGAATGCGATATTTTGCGCAACGCTCAAGTGCGGGAACAAAGCCAAATTCTGAAAGACCATGCCAATCGGCCGCTTGTAGGGCGGCACGACATTCATAGTTTTCCCTGCAATCCGGATTTCGCCACTGCTAATGCTTTCGAACCCTGCAAGCATCCGCAACAGCGTAGTCTTTCCGCACCCGCTCGGGCCCAAGAGCGTTAAGAACTCGCCCGACTCAATGTCCAGCGATACGTCCTTCACCGCGTCGCTGCCGTCGTATCGCTTGGTCACGTTGATAAACGCGACCGATCCGTCATGGGGCATACCGTTACCTTTGTAATCTGGCATCTGTCGATTCGCGGCAAACCAACGAGGAATGACCGCATTTTTTTCGCAACATCATCTGCCTACGATGCTAGCCGCCTCGCCTCATAACGTCTAATAGGGCAAAAACATGTGCCTCATCACTCTCATGAATGAGGATGCGCATTTTGGGCGGGGTAGCTCGACACCGGATCGCAAGATCGGCGGCGTGCCGGCTAACAGTGGCGTTTGTAGACTTAGAATTCCTGACCGTGCTTCAGGGGCGTTGTTTTTCTAAAACGTCGTCGTAGCGACAACCGATAACTTACGGAGGGCGCTTGGCAATATCAGAGCGCGCCGTTACCGATTGCGACAGCGCATTTGAGCAATGTAATAGGTTTGAGTCTCACAGCTTGAACTGCCCACTCAAAGCAAAATATATGATTGCAGCTAATTCGATTGCAGTAAGCCAGCTATCATGTATAGTTATGGAAACACTACGTTTTTCGTTGCGGTTAATTTAATTCGAACAACCGATAATTTTCATTGAATTGCGTCTGGTACAGTTCTAAATTTCTTTCACCGCCGCCACTTTACATAGCGCAAACAGAGACTCTCGTATCCACCGATGGACCGGAATATTTTCGGTACGTGCATGCCACGCTAGCCGAATAATTCCTGGACGGATAGTTATAGGCATCTGAACAATAACTAACTGTTCAAAACAATTACTTGTTTCAACAGTTTTCTTAGGTAGCACACTTATAAGGTCGGTCTGCAATAGTACATGCGGCGCAACTGCGAAATGATTCACAATCAAACCAATCTTGCGCTTGAATCCCTGCTCTTCTAATTGTCGATCGATAAACCCCTGACGCCCAGAAGTGCTGACAACTAAATGCCGTGCATTTAAAAAGACTTCCCGATCGAATCTTGCTTTAGCCAGCGGATGGTCACGTCGCATTACGCACACATACGGGACGGCCCCGAGCGGAGCAGTACGAAGCGCAGAGTCTTCGATATTTCGATGCACGCCAGCGGCCATGTCCAAATATCCATTCTCGAGCGACTGCGTCATATCCTCCACGTTATGGGGCAAAAGGTTAATACTTATGTTGGGAGCCGTTTTTTCCAAAATTACATATAACGGGATGACGCTTTGTGAAGCAACAAAATCTGACATTCCAAATTTGAGTGTCGCGATTGCTGATGCAGGATCAAATATATCCGGATCTACAGCCGCATCAAGCTTTGCCAAAGACTCATGAATTGCCGGCCACATTAATTTCGCGCGTGGAGTCGCGGAAAATACACCATGTGTCTTTACAAAGAGATCATCACTCGTGAGGTAGCGCAGTCGGTTTAGCGCGTTGCTGACTGCAGGCTGCGACATATGTAAGTTCCGCGCTGCGCGCGTCACGCTCATTTCCGACATCACCGCATCAAAGATTCGAAGAAGGTTAAGATCGATATTTTTGGGCGTCACATTCGTCCCCTGCAAGGGCACCGTAGCTACGAGTTGAACTCAGCAAGCACACGGTTCTAGGTATCGAAGACTGATCATTGGCGTATTCTATGGGCATGAACCTACGCCAGATCGAAGCTTTTAAAGCCGTAATGGAAACGGGCACCGTAACGCAAGCTGCGGCCCGCCTTCACATCGCGCAGCCCTCCGCCACCAAGCTCTTGCAAATGTGTGAGCGCAGTGTTGGCATGCCTTTGTTTACCCGTGAAGGCGGTCGTCTCACACCGACCGCCGAGGCTCACTTGCTTTATGAAGAAGTTGAAAGAGTATTCCAAGGCGCAGAACGAATCAATCAGGCCGTCGCCGAAATAAGGGCATTGCGACGCGGTACCCTTTCGATTGGAATGATGCCGGGGATGGCGTTTGGATTTGCGCAGGAAGTCCTATCCCGCCTCGAATCAGCCCACCCTGGGATTAAGACCCAACTTCACTCACGCGAAACAACTAAGCTCGTCGAGCAGTTAGCAATGCAGCAAATCGAGCTGCTATACACATCAAGGTCTATCGATCATGCAGACCTCAGAGTGGAACGGATATGCCGCGTGCCACTTGTCTGTATCTTGCCGAAAGGCCACGAGCTAGGACAAAAAAAAGAGATCCGTCTCGCGGATCTCCGCAATGAACGCCTTGCATGCTTCACCTTGGGGACTCAGCTTCGTGGTCTCACTGACCTAGCTTTCGAACGGGCTAAGGTTTCGCGCGTCATTGCTCTCGAATCCATGACGGCCCCTCCGATTTGTGCATTCGTAGCCCGTGGTCTGGGCGTAGCTATCGTAAACCCTCTTCATATAGGAATGTGCGCCCCGTTGCTATCAATTCGCCCCCTTGTCCCGACATTAAATGAAGAAATCGTGATGGCATCGCCCCGTTCGCGCAAGCTCTCACGATTGGCGGAAGCATTCGCCGATGAATCACGGAAGCTTGGTAGCCAAATTGAGGCGGATCCGATGTGTATAGCCTCGAGCTATGCCTGACCGAAAAAATTGAATTCGACGCCAAAAATGGACGTTCGTAGCATTACAGCACACATCACTATTAACTAATCCCGTGTGTTGAAATGAACGATCCATCGAATCACCTCGGAGTAGCCGGCCTTCCCGACCACGGCGTCGTTAGCCGTATCGCGGAGTACGTCGTCCAGAACCGCAGCAAGCGCTCTTCAGAGTTCGCAAGGGAATCCGCGCTGAAGCGAATCTATGATCTGTTGAGCGCAGCGGCGGCTGGCAAGTCGGAGCCAGGAGTAATCGCAGTTCGAGCTACAGCTACGAAGCTTCTCGGCGCCGGTTCCGCTCCTGTATGGTTCGCGGGCGTGACTGGATCGCCTTTAGCCGCAGCATGGGCTAATAGTGCGGCAGCCTCCTCACTCGACCTGGATGACGGTCATCGGCTAGCACGGGGGCATCCTGGGGCTGCAGTGATTCCCGCTGCTTTTGCCGTAGCAGAGGAGACCAGTGCCGGATTGGAGGAGCTGATCACCGCGATTGTTATCGGTTACGAAGTCGGTGTGACTATAGCTTTTGCCCGTACCGCGTACGGCAGTACCGGAACCTGGGCAACGTATGCCGTGGTTGCCACATGCGCAGCTCTGCGCGGAACTCCGCAAGATGTGCTTGAGCATGCACTGGCGATTGCCGGGGAAAGCGCGCCCAACCAACTTTTCAGCAGCGCGCCACCGTTCTCGTTACCGACGCCTGAAGGGAGCGACCTGAAAGAAGGCATTCCATGGTCAGTGGTCACCGGCATGCTTGCACTCGAGTTGGCCGAGGAGGGATTTACCGGCCCTCGAAATCTATTGGAAAGCACCCTTTTCTATAATTTCCGCAACGCACCCGCTTTGGGCGAGGCGCAGCACATCTGTACCTCTTACTTCAAGCTGTATGCATGCTGTCGACACATCCACCCGCCTATAGATGCAAGTTTGCAATTAATTCGGCAACATTCTATCGATGCGAAAGATATCGAAAAAATAGACGTTGAGACATACAGCGGCGCACTGCGGATCACGAACAAGACTCACCCTATCAGTCTCGTCGATGTCCAATACAGTATTCCATTCTGCCTCGCCCTAGTTGCCGTATATGGTCCATCCGCGCTCCTTCCTCTTGCATCGGACGTATTGACTCTTGAAGCTTTGCCTGACTTGGCGCGAAAAGTCTCAGTGACTCTTGACGCGGAGATTGACTCGAAATTTCCGGCACAAACGCTCGCGCGTGTCACGATCACCAGCAAGGGACAGCGCTTCACGTCCGAGATTACTGCGCCACGAGGCGAAGGGGGCGATCCCCTTAGCTGGCTAGAGCTTGAAGACAAGTTCACCGCGGTTACGCAGTCAGCGTTGAGCGATGATCAACGGAGGTCGGTGTTCGGCGCCATCGAGCGGCTGCGTGATGACGGCGATCTGAGGCAGTTGCAGGCTTGCTTGTCCGAGTTGAGTTAAGCGGGCGATCTACCTCGCAGGTCGCGGCCTTACCCGTTACGGCGCTCAAGCCTTTGGCATTCGGCTGCTTCAGATTTCTTTATATCAGCGAGCAACTAGGGAACACCGAAATCAAAGAAGCGACTGCGAAAAAATCCCCCTTGCCCCGCGCCGGCAGGCTGCGTTACCTACGTTGACGAGTATGAACTGAGCGAGTCTTAGGGACGACGAGCAATCCGCATTTTGCAGCTAGCTCACTAAGCCCTACTAAATCACGTTGGAGTACGAATGAAGATCAATGAAGTCAAGATTTATAGAACCAAGATGGCTCGCCTGCACCCAGTTTTAATTGAGGTCATCACGGACGATGGTGTAGTCGGTGTCGGCGAAGCGGGAATCGCTTACGGCCTGGGCCAGTCGGCTGCAGCAGGTATGATTAAAGACATCGCCGAACGCATCCTTATTGGACAAGATCCGTCTCGAATCGAGCCCCTTTGGTCTGAAATGTATGACCACACGTTTTGGGCCAAAGGCGGAGGACCTATCGTCTTCGCAGCAATTAGCGCTATTGAGATGGCGCTCTGGGACATCAAGGGAAAGGTGCTTGGTGTCCCGATTTACGAACTATTCGGGGGAAAGTTCCGCAACGAAGTAAGGGTCTACAACAACGGTTTTGGACAGGATCACATGGAAGTGAAACCGTTCGCAGATGCTGGCGAACGCGCAGTGGCGGAGGGATATGACGCTCTCAAATGTTATCCCTTTGCCTATCGAGACCCGGATCCGCGTGCGACGTCAAAGCACCCATCGTTGCGATCATTGGATAAGCACGTTTTGAAATTAGCCTTTGAAAAGGTGAAGGCGCTGCGCTCGGCGGTTGGGCCGGATATTGACATTATGCTCGACCTCAGCGGTGGCCTCAGCTCGGACGAAACAATCAAATTCTGCCGAAAATTGGAAGATCTGGACATCTTCTTCATCGAGGAACCATGTGATCCGTTCGATGTTGGCGCGCTCAAGAAGATTTCTGACCAGGTGCGCATACCGGTCGCAGCCGGGGAACGCCTTTACACGAGATATGGTTTCCGTAAGGTCTTTGAATCGCAAGCTGTAGACATTGTACAACCAGACATTTGTCTCACTGGCGGCCTGATGGAAACCAAGAAGATCGCCGCTATGGCAGAAGCGTACAACATGCGGGTCCAACCGCATGTCTGCGGGAGCCCTGTGGCAACGGCAGCAGCGCTTCAACTCGGTGCTTGCATCTCCAATTTTGCGATACAAGAAGTCTATCCTTATTGGCAAACCGCCTCAGACTACGTCGAGCTGACCGACAACCCGCCCGAGGCGCGCATCAAGAACGGAAAGGTAGATATCCCGGATCTTCCCGGACTTGGAATCAATTTGGTTCAAGAAGTGGTAAAGCCGTACTTGTGGGATACGGTGAAGACCCACTGAAAAGGTGATGCATATCGATTCTTTCATCGATCGAACCGACATACGACGTTGCTACAGATGCCCATCGGGCAAAGAGGTTTATATGGTTATGGGCTTGCGGTCTTCTTTTGCTGCGGCGACTTTTATCGCTGCAGCCCTTGGCTCGTTCTTGACGCCCGTACATGCGGCCACCACCAAAGATAAGATCCTTGCCGAAAAAAAGTTGACGGTTGGGATACACAATGGGAAGCCGTGGGCTTATCGCCTGCCCAACGGCAGTGTAGAGGGCTTCAATGTCGATATTGTTCGGGCGGTTTTTCAGCCTCTCGGTGTGAAAGATATCGATTTTGTCGTTGGTGATTTTGGCTCTCTTATTCCGGGACTTATATCGAACCGGTTTGATATCGTGGACTCGAGCGTCGTGATCACCCAGGAACGCTGCAAGTTGGTGGGCTTCAGCAACCCGGAGCTTACTAGCATCGACGCCCTGCTGGTAAAGAAGGGAAATCCACAGCACATCACCAGCTATCGCGATGTCATCAAGAATTCCGCGCTAAAAATAGGTGGAAGCCGCGGTAGCCAACAAGCTATAAACGTCTCACTTGCCGGCGTGCCGCCAGACCAAATTCAGCTTTTCCAAAATACGGAGTCGACCGTATCCGCGTTACTGGCGGGACGCGTTGACGGCGTTACATTTACTTCGGGGACAGTCAACGCGCTTTTGGCTACGCCTCAACTTGCTGCCTCTGTGGAGCGGGCGAAACCTTTTACCGGTCGCACCGACTCGTCGGGCAAACCGGTCGTGTCATTCGAAGCGGCAGTTTTCCGGTTGCAAGACAATGATCTGCGGGAGCTTTTCAATAAACGGCTGGCCGAACTGAAGGCGGACGGAACAATCGCCAAGATCCTGGTGCGATATGGTTTCGCTCCTGAAGAAAAAGCCCCGGATGGATTGACTGCCTCCGCCATTTGCACTAGCAAGAATTAGGAGACTGCGTCAAGTGAGCTTCTTCGCAATCCTCGCTGGAATTTGGGAGGGCTTTGGCGTTACGGTGGAAGTCACCTTATATAGCCTCGCCTACGGTGTTCCTTTCGCATTGGTTTTCGGCATCCTGCAATACAGCGCAACAGGAATGCGCAGGGGCGCTGTCACATCCGTGATTGAGTTTTGGCGCAGTTCGCCCGTCATCGTCTTACTTTTTGTCTTCTACTACGCTGCACATCAACACTTTGAAGCCGAATATCGACTTGAACACAACGTGGGCGAAACACGTTGGTTATTAGTGCGGGGACAAGGCAAATATAGGGAAAACGGCTCCCTCGCTTCAATTCTGGGCTTTACAATCGACATCACCGCACGTAAAGAAACAGAATTGCGATTTGCATCGGAGGCCATGCAGGAGCGCGATGCGCGTGAGCAAAGTGATCGAAATGTTCTAGCAATGGATCAATTCGTAAGTGCGGTAACTCATGAATTACGCTCGCCTCTTAGTGCAATCACCTCGTGGGCGGAATTGCTCGACCGAACTCAGGATCCGACCCATTTGCAGCAAGCCGCGTCGTCCCTGAAGCGCAATGCTCGACAACTGCATTTGATGGTGGACGACCTATTGGATACGGGTGCAATTGTGTCAGGAAAACTTTCAGTCCACCGCCGCCCCGTTGATTTAAATGTTTTGGCGCATGACGTGGTCAGCGATCTTGCGTGGGACGCGCAACGCAAAGGCCTAAGCATTAATAGCGAGTGGGAACCATGCTCAGTTCTGGGCGACGAGGCGCGGCTCAAGCAGGTTGTATGGAATCTGATGTCTAATGCAATCAAATTCACAGATCAGGGCGCGATTTTTGTGTCGGTTCGACATGATGCGAACATGGCTATCCTGAGCGTAGAGGACACGGGTTGCGGTATTGCGCCCCATGTGGTCTCTCGCGTCTTTGATCGCTTTGAACAAGCGCGTTCCGACGTGGCAGGGCGCATCGGAGGTCTTGGCTTAGGGCTTTGGCTCGTCAAGAATCTGATTGAAATGCACAAGGGCACCGTCGAGGTTCTAAGTCGCGGGATCGGTGAGGGGACTACTTTTCGTGTCCACCTGCCGCTACTCGATTCAGAACCGCTAACCCGTGGCACCTAAGGTAGCGGCTATTTCTTGAAGCTTAGTGGAGGCCCTTCGTTTAGCACCCCCCAAAAGACCCCTAGATCCCGCACGGCGTCCATGAAGTCGTTAAATTTTACCGGTTTGACCACATAGGCGTTGACACCCAACTCATAACTCTTGGTGAGGTCGAGCTCTTCGCGCGATGACGTTAGCATCACGATCGGAATGTGTCGCAGCATGCCATCCTGACGGATCTTCTGAAGAACTTCGTGGCCATCAAGACGCGGCAACTTTTTGTCGAGCAAGATCACTGCTGGGTAAATGTCGCAGCGGGCGGCCCATTCGCCTTCGCACCGCAAATATTCAAGCGCTTCCACGCCGTCTCGCACAACATCGATTGGGTTAGAGACGTTCGCTTTTTCCAGCGCCACCATCGTCAGCTCAATATCGTTGTCGTTATCCTCGACAAGCAGTATCGGTCGTAGCTCTGCCATTTTTAGTGTCCTTCAATATTGCCGGTTTTGGGGATACCCTGGATCCACGCGCCGTTGCCTGCAGCAGAAAGTCGAGCAAATGCTGCGGCGGCTGTTTCAAACTTCGCCCCACTTTCGGGTTTCGCGTTGCATGGCAATGTGAAGCCTATGGTCGCGCCCTGTCCAGGCGTTCCTTGCGCGTGTACAGTTCCACTGTGCCGCTCCGCAATGCGTTGAACCGTCGCTAATCCGATGCCTGTACCTGAGTATTGTTTGTCGTTGTGCAAGCGCTGGAAGATGCCAAAGAGCTTGTTCACGTAGCGCATGTCGAAACCCACGCCGTTGTCGCGCACAAAATACCGTACGCAAGGCCGCCCACTGTCGTTCACCATTTCACCACCGATCTCGATCACCGGATCATGCCGCTCGCCGCTGAACTTGACAGCGTTTCCGATGAGATTGCGCATGGCGAGTTGGAAAAACACTGGGTCGGCTTTGATCGGCGGCAGGTGGCGAATCTGCCAATCAATCTTCGCGCTTTCAGCATTGACCTGATGCTCCGCAACAAGCGACTCGACCATTGCCCGAACGTCGATTGTTTGCGACTTCAACGACGCACGACCCAATTGAGAGAACGCTAGCAGATCATCGACCAACTCACCACCAAACATCGCTGCATCACGGATGCGACTCAAGTAGCCCTTCACGCGCGGCGAGAGATCGTCTGCGGCAATCTCTGCAATCAGGTCGGCGAAACCAGTGATATGACGCAATGGTGCGCGCAAATCGTGTGACACGGTGTAAGAAAAGCCTTCCAGTTCCTTATTGGCACGCCCCAGTTCCAGCGCCAACTGCGCCAGCTCTTCCGCACGCCTTAGCACTATGCCAAGGAGCGCCGTGCGAAACTCAGTTGCAATCTCAATCTCGGCACGGCGCCAGGGCAAGGTTCGCTTACGCACCGTCTCGGTCCATGTCTCAAAGCTCTCGCGAGGTGATCGCGCGCTTGGAAGGTCCGAGAGTTTCGACCGCGGGTCCCCTGCCCAATCGACCGTACGAACCACTTCCTTTCGAAACCAAATTACATAATTGCGAAAAACCTTCGATACGGACACAGCAAGAAATCCTGCGTAGTCGGCGGTCGCTTCGAATGCATCGCAATCTTGTGTCAGGTAATCGGTGGAATAGACATCCGCGGTACGCGCATCCAACCAGCTCACCAGCGAATCGACTTCGGTAGCGCTCGGTGTTAGTCCAACGAGGTGCGTTTGGCCTTCAAACACAATTGCCGCTCCGCTCGAAGCGGTAAAACTCAGCAAATCCGCAGCATCTTCGACCAGCGCATCAACAAAACTGTCTCGGTCGGCCATCGACGCGAGCAACCGGGTTAAGGTCAAACGCAGTTCCAAACGGTAGGTTGATTCAGCCTGCGTTTCACGCGCTTCAACCTGCAGAGAGAGGATTTGAGCAATATGTTCGCATGCAGTTCGAACTTCGAAATGCGGCAAGCGAGGCGTGGCGTGATGGCACGAGATAAGCCCCCAGAGCTGGTCGTTAACCACGATTGACATCGACATCGACGCGAGCGTACCCATATTCTTCATGTACTGCAAATGGACGGGCGAGACACTGCGCAAGGAGGCGTAAGTAAGGTCGGCAGGTTTGCCGTCGTCTGGATGATCGGCGGGAACCAGACGTGCAGCCTTATAGTTTGCATCCGCGATGAGGCGGATGCGATTGAGGCGATATAAATCACGTGCTTGGGAAGGGATGTCTGAAGCTGGGAAGCGTTGACCCAGGTATGATCGATAATCCCCTTCCAGCGCTTCAGCAAGCACATGCCCATGGCCTTGCTCGTCAAAGCGATAGACTAGAGTGCGGCCAAAGCCGGTAATCCGCTGGATTTCGTTTGCGGCCAGTTGAGACAGTTGAACGACAGAGCGTTGTTGCTGCAAGTCATTCACGAAGTTACGAACAAGCGGGTACATCGAAGCGAAGACGTCCACCGTCCCCCGCGCGGGTTCTAATTCGATAATTGTCTTTCCGTGGAAGCGATGCACGACAACAGCAAAAGGGCCGCCCAAAAGTACACGTTCGCCGATCTTTTCGATCGCACCTGCGTACAGGGGAGCCCGTTCAATCGAGCGGTCGCGAATTACGGTCTGCACCATCCCAGCAGCCGTTTCCCCAATCACAGCAGCATACGGCTTGCGTAAAGCATCGACCGGGCTTATTCCCAAGATTGGCTCAACGGTTCCACTCACCTGAAGCACGTCGCCGTCATCGTTCACGCAAAGCAGGACACCATGCGGCTGGATACCACCGGGAGTATGGATCGGTTCAGAGGCGCAAGCCTGGTCTGCGCTTGCGGATACATTCGAGACGACATCTGACATGGCGTATCCTGATAGTGATACCAGGATTTTGCCATATCAACGCAGCAACACCGACCATCTTGGCAGAAACAAAGTTTATTCCCACAAACGCGTGCGCAAATTAAGCGATCCGCGTTCGCGTCGAGGTGTTCATCGAGTACAAATCGTATTCAGCCCTAGCGCTTAGATATTCGCCGCTGAGTGAGCCACAAGTGAAATGCACTTTTTACAGTTGCAAAGCAATTGTTCATTCACCGTTGCGTCGATGATAACGTCACTTGTGGCCATAGGCGACGTGGTCTGCTCGAAGCTCGGGAGAAAGAGCTTGTAGACGTGGAAATATTGGCGTCATTGGCGGACCGTGCCTGCAAAATAGTTAAGGCTGTAGTCAGGTCTTCGTATTGGCGGATACCATCGACCATGCCTGCCATTTTTTGAAGGTGGTATACCCGTCGGCGCTACGCGATAACCGGCGCCCAACTTCAGTCATAGACCCCTCGCCCAATGCGATTTAAGATTCCGAATTTGGGTGCGACAGGCGCAGAAGTTCCGGTTTTGTAGTCTCGCTGGTTAAGACCCCGAGTTGCTGATCCGTTCCTTACCTATGACACGGCAAGTCACTACAAGTTGGTAATCGACAAACATCGTGTTATCGTACTTTTGTCAGAAGGTAATTGCATTGATTCTCGACCCCGGTGGCCTGGACACAGCCTTACGCAAAATCGCGAATAGCGTCTTTTAGAACGCTACTCTTAACTTAGAGTGCACTGTGCCTATCGCGTATTCTCACGACACCGAATTTCAGCTTCCCATCCGAAATTTCAGAACGACGCGACGCGTGCTACAGCTGATTCTCGCTGGCGCCATTGCCGTTCCGCTGATTTGCCTCCTCCTATTTACTTACCTTGATCATGAACGACGTTTCGACGACGCTAACGACGCAACCGACCGGCTTGCGCGCGTCGCCGAGGAGCAGGCGGTCAAAGTGTTCGACCTCAATAGCGTCATTCAGGCTCAAGTTGTGGATGTGTTAAACAACGACGACGGTACCGCCATACGTCAAAAACAGAAAGAACTGTACGAACGGCTTAACAAATTGGGCGGTGGCTACCCGCAAGTAAGCGCCATCTCGGTCTTTGATGCTGATGGGGCACTTTTGGTAACCAGCAGAATATTTCCCGCGCCGCCATTTTCGGTAGCCAATCGCGAAGATTTTGTCCATGCACGCGAATTGGAAGGCCCGGCTTACATCTCTCACTCCACACATGCCCCTGACGGCGAATCTGTTTTTTGTACCACTGTTGCCCGCATGGACGCGCACGGAAAGTTTCTGGGTGTGGTGACGATTGCCTTGCGGCGGCGGTATTTTTCCACTTTCTACCGAGAGCTTCAAAATGGCAATCCCGCGCTCGCGCTCGGACTGTTTCGCTCAGACGCACATGTCCTCGCCCGCTTTCCTGCACAAGCAGATAACAAAATTCAGAATCCTGCATCGGAATTTGCTCACGCGCTTGGCGAAGGCCAGGCCTACGGTCAATTCCAATTGATTTCGAGCATAGACGGCCTCGAAAAATATGTATCCTTTCGAAAAGTTGCCGGTTACCCGCTGTATGTGTCGGCGGGAATGTCGATTGCCGCGATCAGATCAGCATGGCTTCAAGATGTGCTTTTAGCATCCTTGATCGCTCTAGTGCCCAGCATTATCTCATCGTTGCTTGTGTTCTTCTCATTGCGTCAGCTTGCTACGGAACAAGCTGCTTGGGAACGGTGGCAAGCAGAAGTCGCGATGCGGATGTCTGCTGAAGCGTCCAGCCGGCAATTGCAGCGCATGAGTGCGCTTGGCAATCTGATTGCAAACGTGGCCCATGATTTTAATAATCTGCTGATGGTGGTCACGGCGAACATGACACTCATCAAGCGCCGGCATTTCTCTGATATAAGGCGCGAGATCGATGCCATAGAAACGTCGGTTCAAGGCGGCGAAGCTCTTGGCCGCCGTCTGCTCAGCGTGGCGAGGAAGCGCCCTCTTAAACGCGAATCCATCGACCTGAATGACTGGATCATAACCGCGCGTGTACTCGTGAACGCGGCCGTCGGTGCGCGCATTAATGTCCAGGTCAACCTGCCGCCTGACCTATGGTGCGTGCTCTGTGACGCTACGGAACTTGAATCTGCCGCGCTTAATCTCGCTACCAACGCGCGGGACGCTATTCCGAGCGGTGGCCTGCTGGTGATCCGTGCGCAGAACATCAGCATGACGACAACCGATGGGCTCCTTCCAGCTGGTGAATACGTGCTGCTGTCATTCACGGACAATGGCGTAGGCATGTCCGAGGCGGTGCGTCAGCGAGCATTTGAGCCGCTATTTACAACCAAGTCGCAAGATGCGGGAACTGGACTGGGTCTCTCGCAGGTCCTCTCAACCTGCGAGCAATCGGGCGGCTCTGCTCGAATCGATAGTACGGTCGGCAAGGGTACAACCGTTCGCCTATATCTGCCCAAAAGCCGGCAGCCAGCAACACTGTGCAAATCACCCACGACTGAACACTTGGGATCCGAAATTGTTCCGTCCACTAGGTCGGTTTTGCTAGTGGAAGACAACGAAGGTGTGGCTGCGGGCATTCAAGCTGTACTGGAGACCTTCGGGTGTTTGGTGCAGCATCAGCTTACGGCAGATGCCGCGTACGCTGCGCTCGAGAGCGGGGAGAAGTTCGACGTGATTCTTTCCGACGTCCAGATGCCAGGCAACCTCAACGGCATCGACTTGGCGACTCGAGTGCGCGCAAAATGGCCAGCACAACAGTTTGGCTTGATGACGGGCTATACGGACGAGATGGCCCGTGCGCGGGCAATGCGCCTCAAGGTATTCGCCAAACCGTTTGATATCGAAGCGCTCGCTCGATTTGTAAGCTTGGGCGAGCCGCCTCTAGAAGTCTAATTCGAGATCTAATCGGAAGCTGATTTGTGCCGCAGTGCGCCCATCGTTTTAAAAACCGCAAGCGCTTGGGGAAAAAAATTGCGGCTTGACTTGTCAGTGATGGAGGCGTTGATCACGGCGCCATTGTTCTAACCGATACACTTTGTTTTGAACGAACGTCGTGGAGCTTGGGAACTTGCCACGGTAGAAGTTCATTGACCCGGTTGATCGCGAGGTCAGCGATGTGGGCGAGCACGAAACGCAGATACGCGTCGGGATCGACGTTATTGAGTTTTGCCGTGCTGGTAAGACTGTAGATCGCGGCCGCACTTTCGTCGCTCTGGTCGGCGCCGGCAAACAGATAGTTCGCGTCTCGCTGTTCGTGAAGTTACCTCTCACTTCAACGCCCGATGACTATGCCGCGCTTTTTCCTTAGAGTTTCTAGGCCAAGCGGGGCACTGTCAAACCTGCCTATACATGGCCGGACCACCGATAAGGCCGACCGCTGTGATTTCGTTTCGCCCGTAATTGCGCGATTCTTTGCGCACTTCGTATCCATCTTCATCTCGATGCAGCCGAGCTATGTGCTCCGCAACAGTGGCAACCTCGTTGCGCACGGCTGCAAGATCACGCATCACCAAGTCGTCAGGAAGCGACTTAAGACATTCTAGTAACGTTGACACGCCAGGTTCCCCAATGTGTTTTGTAGTCGATGGCCGCTTGCGTGCGGTATGCGACTATTCTACGTTCAGTCGGCGCGTGTCAATTCTGATCTGTCGCCACCCTGTTGGGGACGTCGTTATCCAATCGCTTGCGATATTTCGATCTTATATGCAGAGTTCTCCATAAACGGGCAAACTGCTCTTCGCGGGGTCAGCTCGCGCGGGCCGGCGTCAGCCCGCAGTGATGAGTCTGATCCAATCGGCCAAGCTGAACGTATGTTTAACTGAAAGACGTTTTAAACCGACTTCCCACACAACCGGCTTGCCGTATCGAGCAGTTGCTATCGCATATATGGCAATGGGTACCTTGAAAATTGACCACGTTCGTAACGTCCCCAACTCTTTGGTCCCCGCTCGCTAGACGACAAGTACAATGCACCCATGAACACCAAGCAAAGAGCCCCGATATGCAAATCCTAAGCGAAGCTGAACGACAGGCAATCCGCGCAGTGGCTGAAGGCGACCGGTCCCAACTCGATTCTGCGCGCCGTGCGTTTAACCGCGCTGCTCCGCGCCACGGAGTCGCGTCCTGTGTCGAACTGCTGTTTATGTCCGAAGTCTTGACACCCGTCCCGGACCTGCTACTTCGATCGGACTATCGCCGGGCGTTACTGCGGCAAGCTGCTTAGCTGCTGCACGTAACCCTGCGGACGTTCGTTCGTCGGCTCTCGGTCCTCTATTGAATACGCCTTCACTGCGCGCTTACAGTCGTCCTGTCTGACGGCTCACAATGCATGCTATCTCATGAATGCGAAACAGCGAGCCATACTGTAAGTAAGCCGGTGCATGACACGTGCTATATAGGCGAGCCGATAAGAAGTTCGTATTCCGGCTCAAGGCATACGTCGTCAAGTGCCACCGTTTGAGAGGCTCCTTGACGTTTTGCCTCGGGACGAGGATCGTAACGCGCGTCGAGATAGATCGGCGCGTCTGTGCGCAGCGGCAGGATGGTCACCATGAGCGGTACGGACAACACGTCACTCGGAATATCTGAAAGCGAAATTCGCCACGGCAATCCGTTAAAGAAATGATCGTCAATGAGCGTAGCGCCTGCGAACAGGCGTGCAACGTCACCTCGATACTGGATCGATAAATAAACGTTGCTCAATCCGTCAAGCGCGTTTCGGGACAGATTGATCTGCCATGCCGCCGATCTGCCGAAAGCTTCGGGCGCAGGTTCAACACTCGCGTTCGCTGGGCCACCCTTCTTTATTGGCGGCACGTTCTGCGCCTGCCGGAGCCCAATCGTTTGAACATCAAACGACCTCAAGTTGAATTGCGCTGCGTAACTATCGAACCCGTCGCCAGTTGCCTCACGCGTAAGCGGAAGCGTTGCGGGTGGTATGACCTGTAGCGGCGGATAAAAGTCGACTTGCAGCGCCGTATTCGTCGTGCGAAGCACGATCTGACCGTTCAACACGAACGCTTCGGCGTTGGTTCGCACGAGCCGCCGCATGCCTTGAAAGGGCAAAACAGATGTGCGCTCGGCATCGTGCGCTGAAAGAAGAAGCAGCGTAAGGGTGTGACCGTGCGCCGTGATCACCTTGATGCGAACACCCGGTATCAGGGTCACGACTAGAGCGCCATCAAAAAGCCGCGACTCCAAATCCGGTGACAACTCGTGCAACGTCTCAGGCTCGAAAGCAAATTCAGCCGGGATTCCCTCGACTGCCCTAAACACAAAGATATCGCCCTCCGGTGTGGCAAGGCGAGTCATGGGCTGCGCGGTCGCATAGCGTAGCTCTGCGTCAATCATCTGAAATGCGACAGGCCAAACAAAGTAGACACCCGATCCGACGTCGACGGGGCAACTCGGTAATAACACGGTGCGGGTTTTCAGCCGTACCGAGAATCGCACGCCCTGTTGAGTCGGCATCGCGTACTGCCGCACGTGATTGTTCACAAAAAGGAACCCGCGCTTGCCATCGGAGCGCGCCGAGAACCGCAGTGTCTCAAGGTCATTGGCCCCCTTTGGCTGCTTAGTGGGCGCATGAACTGCGTAGGTCGCGAGCATTTCGCCCCATTCATGCAAAAACGCATGCATCGGACGCAGCTTGCCGAGCACCGGATGTGCCTCGCCATTTGCACCGTATGGCGCCTGAAAGTCATAGTTAATGATTGGCAGATCGTTCCATCCGCCAGTTGCAGTGGACTCTTGGCCTTCACGCTCACCTGGCGGGTTGCGGCCACCGTGAAACATGTAATAGCCGTAGAGATTCACCCCCGACCCAAGTTGAACCGGCAGCATCGCGGCAATGTCGTCCGCATTGATAACCGGGCGCCGCCGGTACATCGTTGGCACGCCACCCCCGTATTCAGCGCCGAGGAACGGCGTGTCGTTGACGACTTTGTCGGCGTCGCCTTCGCCTGCACCTTGCGTCTGCGCGCCCAGGTCCCCGCCCACGCGGCTCGTGAATCGGAAGGCATAAACCTCATTGGGAGCGGATATAGTTGGCGAAATGCCCCAGGGAACATCCGGATACCCGCCGAAGACGGGGGCCACCTCGCCGTGTGGAAATACCGCCTGATCCCAGCCCGTAATCGTGTAGAGCGGTGTATCAAGTCCAGCGGCAAGCGCGAGGCTTTTTAGCTTGGCAATGTGTACGGAACCTTGCCCCGGGCCAGTCAAGTTGTACTCGTTCTCGAGCTGCACGCCGATTACCGGTCCGCCGTCTTTCCACAGTTCACCGTGCAATTGCTCCGCAATCTGCTGGTAGAAACGCGCAACAAACCCAAGATAAAGCGAGTCGTTTGATCGCGTGGGAGTCTGGTCAACAACCCATCCAGGTACACCGCCAAAACGCACTTCTCCATGCGCCCATGGGCCAATGCGTGCAAACATTAGCAAGCCTTGCCGCGCGCATGCCGCTACAAAGCGCCGTAGATCACGTCGCCCGCGCCAGTCGAAGCGGCCTGCCTCGGACTCGTGGTGGCTCCAGAAGACATAGCTTGCGACAATCTCGATGCCGGCGGCTTTCACTTTCGCCAATGCGCCATCCCATAAATTTTCAGGCACCCGCGAATAGTGAAACTCGCCCATCACGGGGAGCCACGGCTTGCCGTCACGGAGAAGGTACCGATTGTTGATATCAATCGTTGCACCACCCGGCGCGCGGTTTGTTCCCAGCTGGAGCAGCCCGGCGCGCGGTGGATCGATTGGCGCACTCACGTCTATCGTAAGAAGCGTTTGCACGTCGGAGGACGTCGGCAGCGAGTAAGCATCAACCGGCGCACACAGGGAAGGTCGTGCTCGGCTTGCAGTCACGTTGCGGATCCGTTTTCCCACACGCACACGTCCCCAGTGCCGAGGCGATTTGTGCCGAGCACGAAGTGCGCTCCGTCCGGCGCTAGCGAAGAGACCGTTTTCGCGCCAAAATTGAACGCAAAAGTAAGGGATCCACGGCGACGGATGCGCACGCCCTCGGGCAGCATGGTGACACGTAGCCCTGCCGTATTCGCCGCCTGTTCCAGCAAGGCGCGATGCAGGGCGTGGGTGAGCCAACCAGCTACGTAGCGAATCCGTCCTTTCGCAACGACCGCCGGCCATTCGTCACCAAAACGTGCTTTCACTACGCTGTCCGAATTGGCCCTTACATGTTCGCGCCAATGCACCGCAGTGCCCTTCGTCGCGCCTATCGACGTTGTAGGCGCAAGACTCGACCGTAGCGACTCAACTTCAAGTACCTGCATGGGTAGCACGCGCTGCAAGACACCAGGCGGCAGACCGGCAGGAAGAGCGAACTGTGGCGTCTTAGAGCCGCTGCGTGGACCGAACACCCATTGCGCGGAACTGCGTTCAATCTGCTCGACGAGCGCATCGTCGATGACGGCAATGCTCGGCACGACCACCATGCGGTACGCAGAGAGGTCCGCGTGTGCCGAAACGATGTCGACGTCGAGTCCCATTTCGCGAAGTGCCTCGTAATAGTCGAAGGCCAACATTTGATAGTCAAAAGTTTTGCCGTGACGTTGTATCTCGCATATCCACTGCGTTTCGTAATCGAAGATCAATGCGACGTCCGCTGGTGTCGTTGCAGGAAGGCGCGACAGTACGCTAGACGCTGCGATCTCGCGCGCCACCTCTTGGACTTCTAATCCGCCCGGAGACAGCTCGTTGTTCGGCAAATTAAGGCCCGAATGCATCTGCTCCTGCGCATACGGGCATTGCCGCCATCGGAAATATGAGACGAGTTCCGCGCCATGAGCGAACGCCTCAAGGGCCCACAACCGCACCATGCCTTTCGCGGGCACCGGGTTCCACGGCGCCCAGTTCACCGGTCCCGCCTGCTGCTCCATGATCCAGAATCGTCCACCGCCAATCGAGCGATAGCGGTCATGGTCAAAAGCCGAGACATCGGGGTGTGAGGTGCGGGCGTAAAGCGCCTTCTGCTCTTCAGGCAAGCCGATTGATTCGGTGCGCGCAATCGGGTAGCTATCCCAGGCGGCCACGTCGATCGCTTTGTCTTTGACGAACTCGTAGTGATCGAACGTGGTAAAAAAGCCCATGAAATTGTGCAGCACATCCGCTGCCGGTGCGAGCCGCCGCAAAACGTCGACCTGCTCCCGGTGGAAGCTCGCGACCTCGGCCGACATAAAGCGGCGAAAGTCGAGCAGGTGAATAGGATTGGCATCAGTCGGCGTGAGGTTTGGTAGGCCGATCGCGCCGAAGCTCGGGTATTCCATGCTCCAAAACACGTTGCCCCAATCCTCGTTCAATCTTTCAATGCGCTCATAGCGTTGTTCTAGCCACGCCTGAAAGCGCGTGAGCGCTTGTCGTGAGTAGCTCGGCACCGTCTCGTGGCAGCCAAGTTCATTATCCGTTTGCCAGGCGACGACTGCTGGATGCTTGCCATAACGTCCTGCCATCTCTGTGACAATGCGCAAGCATTCACGCCGGTAACTTGCACTTGTGATGTCGTAATGACGGCGCGAGCCGAAATTCCAGGACGTACCATCGGCACGGACCGGCAGGACGTCCGGGTATGCGTCGATCAACCATTTTGGCGGTGATGCCGTTGGTGTCCCGAGCACAATTCTGAGGCCGGCTGCGGCAAGCGTCTCGATGGCTTCATCAAGCCAAGCCCACACGTACTCGCCTGCTTTCGGCTCCATCCGGCTCCATGCGAATTCCGCAATCCGCACATGAGTGATGCCGATTTCGGCCATCCGTTTTGAATCGTCGGCCCACATTGAGCGGGGCCATTGTTCCGGGTAGTAGCACACGCCAAGTTGCATAAAAAATCTCACAGTAATTGAAAAGGTTGGCCTTTAACCCTTGCTCGCACCGAATGTCAGCCCCGCGACAAAGTGCTTTTGCATCGCAAAGAACATCAATACCGAAGGTAGCGCAGCAAGCACGGAGCCCGCGGCGACAAGGTTCCATGCTGTGGTCCACTGACCCTTAAGTGCGGCCACCCCGACCGTAATCGGCGCGGCTTCATCACCTTGTGTGAGACATAACGCCCAAAAGTAGTCGTTCCACACAAATGTGAAAACCAGGATGCCAAGCGCAGCAAGTGCGGGCCGGATCAACGGCAGCACAATGCGCGCGTAAACCGTCCACTCGCTCGCGCCTTCTACACGCGCAGCCTCGATCAGCTCGAATGGCAACTGCTTAATGAAGTTACGCAGGAAGAGCGTGCAAAAGCCCGTCTGGAACGAGACGTGGAAAATTACAAGGGCCCATACCGTGTTGAAGAGGCCTACTTTCAGCGCCATGTCGCGCACGGGGATCATCAGGATTTGAATAGGAACAAAGTTCCCAGCAACGAACGTGAATAGAACCGCGGTGTTGCCAGGAAAGCGGTACGTTGCAAGCGCAAAACCTGCCATAGACGCCAGCACTATCGCGCCGATCACCGACGGCACGGTGATCAACACGCTATTTGCGAAGTAATGCAGCATTGGAGTCTGCGCCAGGGCTGTCCCGTAATTTTCAAACAGTGCGAAGTGCTTGGGCCAGCCCCAGTAGTCGCCCTGGGTCAACTCATCGCTCAAACGGATAGAGGTCACCAGTACGGCGAGCATTGGCAGCAGCCAAATCACGAGCGCGATCGGAAGCGACACCTTGTAAAGCGTGCGGTTGATCGGTTTCCAACGTTCAACAGGAAGTGGATACATAGGATGACTCCATTAATCAACGTTCTTCGCGCAGCATGCGGCGTAGGTGGAACACGATGTAGACAAGCATGATGGCGAACAGCACGACGGCGATTGCGGCTGAAAAACCTTCTCGGTAGTACTTGATAGCTTGGTCATACATGTAATAAGCAAGCACGGTGGAACTGTCGAAGGGGCCACCCCCACTCATCACGGCAATCAGGTCGAAACTGCGCAGCGCACCGATCACAGTCAACACCACAGCCATGAATGTGGCCGGGCGCAGCTGCGGCAAAATTACATGCCAGAGAAGGCGCAACCCTCCCGCGCCCTCCATGCGAGCAGCCTCCACGACCTCGGGGTTAATCGACGTGAGGCCCGTCAGATACAGCACCATGCAAAAGGGTGTTTGCGGCCAAAGCGCGGCGAAGATGATGCCAAAGGCGACGGTGTGGGGGTCGCCAAGAACTGGGATTCCGTGCCCTACAAGCACACGTAGGAGCCCGAAAGCTGGATCGTAAAACCAGCTGAATACAAGCCCAACCACCACGCCCGAAAGCACGAAGGGCGCGAAGAACAACGATTTCACAAGGCGCATTCCACGTATCTGTTGGTTCAAGTACAGCGCGAACATGAGCCCAAGCGGGGGTGCGAGCAAAAAGAACGCTAGCCAAATGAGGTTGTTCTTAAGCGCCGTGTAAAACGTGTCTGAATGAAACAGCTCAATGTAATTATCTAAACCGACAAAGTTCTTCGGCGTCATGCCGTCCCAGTTATAAAAACTAAGCGAGATGCTGCTTACAATTGGATAGATCACGCACAAGCAAAATAGCAAGCAGCCTGGCAACAAGAATAAAAACGCGGCACGGTGCTGACGGTGCCGCGTACTGGACGTGCGTGGACGCTGTTGCGCCGGCAACCGGGCGGCCATGGGTGCAGACATAGATTTGCCTCGCGGAGGACAAAAGGTGAACGCGAGCATCGTGACGACACCCGCGGCGCGTAGAGCTACTTCTTGTAAATGCGCTTGCGCGTCTGTTCAAGCCGGGCAAGCACGCTGTCAAGTTGCGACGGATCGCTGTAGAACTGCTGCATCGCCTTCATGCCTTCGTCAGCCATTTCTTTCGTCATGTCGCGGTCGTAAAACTGCGCGATGCCACCCTGCGTGCTTGATAAGATCTGGAAGCCCACGCGGGAGATCGCATCGTCTGGCGCCGCCGCTTTACTGTTCGACGGTAACTGCCCCCATCCCTGGGCGAGGCCGGCGTTAATCTCGGGCTGTTCCATGAATGCTAGAAGCTTGTGTGCGTCGGCCTTATTCTTCGCTTTAGCGGGAATCAACAACACGTTGACCGGACCGTCTTCCGCCATTGGTACTTTCGTGTCAATCACGGGGAAGCGGAAGAATCCAGTCTGCGACTTGACCGACGCCGGAACACTCGCCGAGAAGAAGGTGCCCATTAGCATCATGGACGCCTTGCCATTGGCCAGGAACGGCGCGATAGCGTCCAAGTCGAAGGCGAGCGCATTATCGATGAAGTAGTGGTCCTCAATGAGCGTCTTCCAGACGGTATAGACTTTTTTCACACGCGCGTCTGTGTACGGAATTTCCCCCGCCATGAGTTGCTGGTGAAACGCGTTGCCGTTGATGCGTAGGTCAAGGTAGTCAAACCATGCGGCAAGGGTCCAACTGTCGCGCGCGGCGACGGCGATCGGTGCTACACCGCTCGCCTTTAGCTTGTTGCAAGCGTCGAGAAACTCCTCCCAGGTTTTTGGCTCGCTTTTGACGCCTGCCTTTTCGAAAAGGTCCTTTCGATAAAAGAACCCGTAGGCATCGTAACCAAGAGGAGCTGCGTACTGCTTACCTTTGTATGTCGATGCCTCTTTGACTGATTTGTACTGCTCCGACCATCCGCCTTTGCTCCAGTCCGGCGTCAGATCTTCGAGCAGGCCACGTTGTGCGTAATACGCCATGCGTTCGCCGTCGTGCCATGAAACCACGTCGGGCGGATCGGTAGCGAGCCAACCGCCCATCTGCACCTTGTATGCTTCTTCGGTGATATAGGTCACCTTAAGATCAACATCAGGATTGGCTTTCTTGAATTTGTCGAACGCGTCCTGCCACGTCGAGCGCTGATTTCCGCGTGCTGATACGTTCACTGTTAGTGTAGCAGCGTCGACCGACGCTATAGGCGCAAAGCCTAAAAGGACAGTCGCTGCGGCCGACGCAACGGCTAAGCGACGAATACGGCCTTCAATCCGGTCTGCAATCATCTTTTTGTCTCCTGTACTACTTTGTTTGCCGGTTGCGAATGCACGCGGCGGGTGAACCCGCTCTATGGCGGATGGCTGTCAATTTAGTATGCGTTTGCTTCTACACTGCAATCAGTGCTGGGGTGCGCAACGCGCGCGTGTGCGCGACGCCGTCAGAATCAAACAAATGGCATGCTTGGGGCGGCACGTGAATGGCCATGCGCTCGCCCGCTCGCACGGCTGTATCTCCCGGTGCCTTTGTAATCAAAAGGCCGTTCGCGTGCTCGGCATGAATGTAGCTATGTTCACCAAGACGCTCAGCCAGCGCCACCGTAGTATTTATCAAGGGATCGTCTCCCTCTAGGCGCAGATGCTCGGGCCGCACGCCGACTGTGACAGGCTGGCCGCGGCGCAGGCGCTCACCATTTACATGCGCGACGAGGCGGCCTTCGCCTTGTGCGAGCTTCACGCTTACGCTGCCCGGCTCGGTAGCGTCCACGACCGCGTCGATAAAGTTCATGCGCGGTGAGCCGATGAACCCGGCAACAAACCTTGAGCGCGGATGGTGGTACAGATCAAGTGGCGTACCGCACTGTGCAATGCTGCCCAACCGTTCCGCGTCGGCGCCCGCGTGCAACAGCACAATCTTGTCGGCGAGCGTCATGGCTTCAATCTGGTCATGGGTTACATACACCACGCTTGCATTCGCGAATTGCTGGTGAAGTCGTGCAATTTCTACTCGTGTCTGGCCTCGTAATGCCGCATCCAGATTGGACAGCGGTTCGTCAAAGAGAAACGCACCGGGTTTACGCACGATTGCCCGGCCGATAGCCACGCGTTGACGCTGACCGCCCGATAGCGCTTTCGGATGTCGGTTAAGGAGCGCGTCAAGTTGCAGGACGCGGGCGGCTTCTCGTACACGGCGTTCTATCAAGTCCTTCGGTTGTTTTGCTATCCGTAGCCCGAACGCCATGTTTTCGAACACCGTCATGTGCGGGAACAACGCGTAGCTTTGAAACACCATCGCGATCCCACGCTCGGCGGCAGGTACTTCATTCATTCGCCGACCATCGATGAGCAGTTCGCCTTCGCTCAACTCCTCGAGGCCCGCAATCATACGCAACAGTGTCGACTTTCCGCAGCCGGACGGGCCCAAGAACACACAGAACTCATGCTGACCGATGTCGAGAGTTAGCCGCCTAATCACCGGTGCGTTCGTTCCGTAAGATTTTTGAACGTCTTTAAGAAAAATCGCTGCCACATCACCTCCGAATTTAAGCGCTTAAATTACCGACGCGGAAAATTTAGGTTGCGGACAGCGAGTTTAAGCGCTTAAATTTGAGGTTTAGAAGGAAAGTCATCGTTTTTTGTCTCCAATGTGTTTCGTAGAAAGTTAGCAACGCGCCACCGGTTGCGCAACATTTGAATAGCAATCCCTATATGTGGGAAATTAATGGTAACGCTCGTAGAAGTCGCTGCATTAGCAAAGGTAACTGCAGCGACAGTTTCTAATGTCCTTCGCAACCGCGACAAGGTCCGCCCTGAAACTGTGGAGCGTGTACTCAACGCAATAAATGAACTTGGTTACAGGCCAAACCTTAATGCGCGAGCCCTAGCAGAGGGACGCTCGTCGATGCTCGCATTGATGCTCTCCAACCTATCGAACCCGTTTTATCCTGAGTTTGTGCTTGCAGCCGAGCGCGAAGCGCGCCGCGCGGGCCGATTTTTGATGGTGTGCAACACGGATGACAATGCCGATATTGGGCGCGCCTATCTTAATCAGATTGCCGGCACGCTTGCTGACGGTGTATTGGTGATGAACACGGACATTGCTATCAACGAACTTTGTGTCTCCGCTATGCACCGTGCCCCGATCCTGCTCTCGATGTGGGAGCATCCAGAGGATCCACCCGCTTTGCCTTGCGTCGCTGTAGATTTTGCGCATGCGGGAGCGCTCGCGGCGCGTCATCTGCTTGAGCTTGGACACCGCGCCATTGGCATGCTCGTTGGCGACGGCTCAGGTGGTCTGCAGGATGCACGTTCAAGCGGATTTAAAGCAGTGCTGCATAAAGCCGGATTGTCTGTCGACGTGCGCGCGACGCTTACCATACGCGACTCAATTGACTCAGGCTACGCCGCGTGTATGCAACTTATGACCGCTATGCCGCACCTGACCGCTCTATTCGCAACCAATGATTTACTCGCAATTGGCGCAGTTCAAGCGCTTTTGTCACAGGGATTGCACGTACCTGACGACGTCTCGGTGATTGGCATAACGGACATTCAACTGTGTCATCAAGTCCATCCAGCGTTAACAACGATCGCAATCAACGCGGAGGCAGTTGCAGAGTTGTCGGTCCAGAGTCTCATCAAACTGATCGACGCGCGCGGCGAACCGCCATCTATGGTGATCGCACCGCAGCCGAAGCTAGTCGTGCGGGCTTCGACAGGTCCTCGCGCCTATTGAAAGCAAAAGCATGCGCACACCTTGGAGCAGAAGCGGTCCTCGCAGCGGTGGCAATCGCAACGAATGACCCTTCGGAAGCATCTGATGCATTCAGGGCCGGTTGCAAAGCACATCTTGCAGACTCTAATTGACTTCAGCTTAAATAAGCAGACTCGTTAATAGTCCCTATTCAGATATCCTTATTATTGCACAATGGATGATTGGTTCCGACCGCTAAACGGACCGTCGTGCGTGCGGAAAACGTTCCCTCAGAGAAGACCTCCGTCGGTCTGGAACCGCGTAGTGGGTAGCCGGTTCGAGCGCAGTCCGCGCCACGCCTCTCAGGCGCCAGCCGCCGGCCCGCTAGGCTCCTCGTTTTTGCGCGGTCCCCGTTCGCGTCGCCCATCGACAAAAGTTCCTTTATGAACGTTGCGAGGAGGGCGTCGGAATCACTGACAAAGCCGCCCAGCAGCGTGGCGGCGCGTGCCTTAAGGTCCGCCCGCAGGCTTTCTGCGTCCTCTGGCGCGTGGAGCAACGTTTGTAGCGCTGCCTGCGTCTCTAAATTTGCAAGATTGCGTACATCGCGCCCGAGCAGTTCAGCGACTGCCAGCGCTGGGTCGGAACCCACCGCTTCCAGAAGGTCCAGGCTTGCTCAAAGCTCCGTTCGATATTGCCGGCTTGGATGTAATTGCGCAGGACGAAAAGGATGTCCCCAGCGTCCGTGTTTTTCTGCAGACGACGGTCTTTCCACGCGAAGAGCTTGAGCAGGACGAGGCGGAAAGTGTCACCGCGGGCGCCCCGAGGTCCTCGCCGACGTCCACGGGTTCTGCTGTATCGACCGCCTCCTGGAATCCATGAACCGTCATCAGAATATCGCCGCCCGGTGGCCAGTGGATCTCACCGGGTGGCCCTTCGATTTGGCCGAAGGGAACTACGTCGAGCTCGATCTCGTAGTCGTCCCGGCTGCGCTTGAACAAGAACTTCTGCTGCTGTTTCGGGTGACGTCTAAATCGCTGCGTTTGTAATAGCAGGTGGATCAGCGTGTTGTGCAACTCCCAACTCACCGCGCAGACTGCTAAGTCGACACCACGCGTGGCGACCGGGGCCTTAATGTCGTGAAGCCTAGTTTTGCTGACCGGCGCATCAGTTGCCAACGTAGGGCGAATATGCCCGGCACACCGCCCTCAGTTTTCTAAAAGCGACGCGAAGCTGCTGGAATCTGTCAGCATCGTCATTCGTATTCAGCTCTGGGGCCCGGCGCACCGCCTCAGCCACAACGGGTGTGGCAGAGACGAAGCGGTGCTTGCGATTGACGCCGTATTTGAAAACGATAATTCGACCGGGCGTCGATCTCCTTTTAGGAAGTTTATTTAACGCGCTTGTCCGTGAAGCGCGCCAAGATACGACGACGCAGCTCCGTTGCCTCAAGCTGATTGACCGCGTCCTGCGTCATCTGGTGGCAATGGAGGTGCGCAAAGACAACCCCGCTTCGTTGATGCTCGTTGGCCAGGCTTGGCCAGAAGACGAGTCCACTCCGGTATTCCATCGGAGGAAGACCACGAACGCCCGCAAAATGTGTGTGTCGCGCCAGCGGATGCTCCGTTCAAAAAGCTTCGAAGCGTGGTGATCGTCGCCCTGTTTTTAGCTACCGGTATTGCGTCGGCCGAATGCAGGCAACTTGACCTTTATGACCTGGACATTGCCGGTCTTCGATCTGATGTGTACATCGAGAAACGTGGACCGCGCATCGCTCGGCGTGTGCCACTCGAGCCATTCTGCGTCGATGTTCTTCGCGAATACGTTTCAGCCCGCTGTTGCTTGCATGCTCGACTCGTTACTTGTCGTGGCAACAGCAACGAGCAAACCGATGAAAGACGACACATTAGGAAAGTGCGTCAAAAGCGCGCTAGGTACGATCAACGTTACAGCGGCCGATATGAGCCCCCACCTTCCTCGAAACACGTATGGGCGCCAGCATATCGCAACGGGATGCACCAACGAGCAAGACAGTAATGTGCTCGGGCTGTCGAGCCATCGGACCGCCGCAAGATTGCGCCAGACGCTTAATTTTCACCAGAGCAGCGTCTCGCGAAGGGCTCAGACCGGTCAATCCGGTCTTAATTCAGCGTGTTTGTCGCGTTGCTAGATGCAACTTCAATTTGCGCTATAACCTCCTTGATCGTTCCCTGGAACACTGGGCCGTGGTCGACTTGTGCGACGACCTGATTATCGATCACTCTCCACTCACCACGATTTCTGCCGTCGATCATGATCCAACCTTTTTGCGCCGGCAAATGATCTGTCACGTAAAGCTCAATCTTGCTTGCCATCCAACAAATTCCTCTCGAAATAGAAAGAATAAGGTGTCGTAATTGTAGAGCTGCACCAAGTCGCGGACCGTGCTCCCCCTAACGGTCGTGCTGTTCGACGTCAAGCTCAGCCAACCATTGGGCATAAGGCGTATTTTTAGCCAAATGTCGATTTAAGTCCGGCGCGCCGTCCGACCACCAGACGGGACCTCGCTCCCCAAGTTGATTCTTTACCAGGTCAATTTGCTGTCGCGCTGCTTCGCGGCGGGGGTGGTCGCCAAGGCGAATCGCTATTCCTTTCTCGCGGCGAGCTCGCATCAACTCATCAACTAACGTGTGTCTAAGTTCATCCGGTATGGACGGATTCGTACATCGCCACAGCCGCCCTCTAACAACGAAGTAGCGACCGTCCGGCGTAGTGAGTTTGTTTGTTTTCAAGGCTGCGTATGTTCTCAATTTTCAGGGGGCGCCGGCTTGTCGCTATCACACAAAAGCACAAACAAAGGGGCCTGCCCCATAACAGCAGTACGTGGTGCAGTTAGCCGGGATGTTTCGCCGACTGCATCGCATGGAGGTACCGACGGAGCTTCCGTTACACCGTCGGCAGAAGCGGCGGTTCAACACATCCGTACCGGCAGTCCACGTGTTGTAACGCTCCACCGATGGCGTACCCACGAGACGGCCGTTCTCACGCGCAAAAGAAGGTCGGCTTTCCTGCTTTTCCCCCGAGCCACTGCCTCGTCGACCGAAGCCCCAAATGCGCTGCATAGTCCAGCAGCGAAGGCAGTCATTTCAGGCATTGAATGTGATTTGCGTTGCGCTGATCCACCCGTGAGAAACTGCGATAAGCAAAGGGCCAAACCGTGGCGGCAAAGCGTCGTTTTAAAATACTGTACATCCACACAGTTAGGTCCGTCTATGAGCTGCCCTGTCCAGATTGCCGAAGATGCTGACGGCTCACACTTCATCGAGCGGTCGCTAAGGTGCCTGCGGGCTTCCCAAGCCCCGCACACGTACCGCAATGGTTCTGTCAGTACAGATTCTAATCTCACAAAGGTACAGCAGAGTGTGTCGAAAGTTTTAATGCGGTTTTCGATTGTTTGGCGCCTGGAGCGTTTCCGCATGATCGTCGTGGCGGGCGCGACGTCAGGCAGAACGCATTGAAGCTTACCCGCCCATGATTTTGGTGGTTTTTATTCGGTCATTAGGTTTATTTCAATTTTCAGTTGCGCGCACTCTTGCTCGACACGCGCTAGGAGGCAATCTGATCCGCCCCGCTCATCCGCTACTTGCTGTTCTACGCGACACCTGTGTGTCCGTTCAGGACGATACGAACCTTACGCGCCAGTTCAGCACGACCATACGGCTTGTGAATAACGTCGAACTCGGAGCCGCGCGCATCCGTATGCTCGAGCGACGCGTCCGCGTATCCGGTCGTCAGCAGGATTTTAATCGCAGGATTCTTCCTACGGGCTTCGCGCGCGAGCATCACACCGTTCATATTGCCCGGCATGATCAAATCGGTGAACACCATGTTGATCTCTGGGTGCTCGTCAAGAATTTGCAGCCCTTCCTTTCCGCTAAAAGCGATATGAGTCGCGTACCCGAGTTGATCAAGCATCGCCTGGGCAACCTCCGCGACTTCGGGCCGATCATCAACAATCAAGATGGATTCTGTTCCACCTTGTTCAATTAAATTGACAGGTGGTGCGTGGCCTAATTCGTCGTCCGCAACTGCGGGAAAATAAAACCGCAGCGTTGTACCGATACCGACCTCGGAATAGATATTGACGGCTCCCCCCGATTGCTTGGCGAAGCCGTACACCATCGATAGCCCCAAGCCGGTTCCTTTGCCTTCTTCTTTGGTCGTAAAAAATGGATCCATGACTCGATCGATAATCTCCGGCGCAATGCCTGGGCCATTGTCTGAGACGGCGATCGACACGTAGTGGCCAGCAGGCAAATCTGCAAATCCGACGACTTGGCGTTTTTCCAGTTCCACATCGCTGGTTTGCACCGTGACGCGCGCATCCGACTGTTCGCTTAAGGCATCGCGGGCATTGAGCAACACGTTCAGCAGTGAAACTTCAAGTTGCGTCGTGTCCACCCGGCAGTTGCGCAAGTTCGGTTGCAGGATAGTATGAAGCGTGACATGTCCGCCTAAGGTGCGACTCGCAAGTTCGACCATCCCACCTACAAGTGCGTTGAGATTCACCACTCGGCCGCTTAGCCGTTGTTTTCGGGCAAATGCCAGCAGTTGCTGCGTCAAGGTGCTGGCCTTAGACACGGCGCCACGAATTTTATCAATTCCACCATGTAATGTGGACGCCGGCGTACCGCGATCGACGCCCAAGTCGAGAATGTCGAGGTACCCGGTCATCACCTGCAGCAAATTGTTGAAGTCATGCGCGATTCCACCCGTCAGCTGACCCAGCGCTTCCATTTTCTGCGACTGATGCAAAGCGTCTTCAGCGTCACGCCGGCGGCTCACATCAAGTTGCGAGGCAAAGAAATAGACGACGTCGCCAGCTTCGTTGTGCACTGGTGAAATAAAGAGAGCATTCCAGAACGTCGAACCATCTTTTCGGTAGTTCAAGATCTCGGTGGAGACATCTCGCTTTGCGGCTATCGCTTCGCGCACTTCCCGGATTGTCTCGTGATCCGTATCCTTGCCTTGCAGAAATCGGCAGTTGTGCCCGATAAGCTCGTCTTGATCATAGCCGGTCATCGCTTGAAATGCGTGATTGGCAAAGATGATCGGATTATCGGGCTGATGAGGATCCGTTACGATCATCGGCATACGTGTTTTCGACACCGCAGCGAAGAAAATGTCGTTGTGATGATCGTCGATTGACTGGGTTGTATCGCTAACGTTTGGATGTTCTGCTTGGGACGGTCTGGTCATGACGTGCGCGCGGGCCAAATGCGTAAATAGATGGTTGTACGATACCAATTTGCGGAATACTGATTGATTTGTCTGGTTTATCTAGTTGACTACGCTCGAAATATCATCGGAGGTGGTCATGTTTCGCCTGTGTCAAGCGCGCGAGGACTGTATCGAGCGCCTTCAGATCGACTGGCTTTGCAAAATGAGCATCAAAACCTGCTCTAAATGCTCGTTCCCGATCCGTCTCACTCGCATAGCCAGTCACTGCAATAAACGCCGTGCGCGACATAGAGTTTATTTTAGCGAGCTCTTGCACTAGCTCGTAACCGTCCGTACTGGGCAGCCCAATATCGCTAATCACCACGTCAGGCTGCCTGGCGATCATCATCGCCAACGCATCCTGTGCTCGATAAGCGACCCGAACCGAATGCCCGGAGATGCGGTAGTAAAGCCCCAACGCGTCAGCGGTATCAACATTGTCTTCAACGATGACAATGTCTAGGGTGTAGGTGAAATCGGCATTGACTTCGGTTAATGTATTTGTCGATTTATCCGCTGCTTTAAGTGTCAAAATAAACTCGCTGCCTTGTCCGCGCCCTGCGCTCTCTACCCTTAGCGAGCCACCGTGCCATTCGGCTAAGCGACGTGCAAGCGCCAGTCCCAAACCCATTCCCCCCTTGGCTCGATCAAGGGGCTGCTTGCTCTGACCAAACACTTCGAAGATTTCGTCAATGTCCTTGGGATCGATGCCAATGCCAGAGTCGAGGACTCGAATCTCGACGCCCTCTTCAGATGCCTGCACGGTAAGATCGATGTTGCCGCCCTCTGGCGTGTATTTCGCTGCATTGGTCAATAAATTCGAAACGAGCAACGGACACTGAATCAGATCCGCATGTACCCACGGGTCGTCCACGATCGTGCACGAAAAGGCATGGCGGCCGTCCAGAATGAATCCCTGACTCATCTCGACGGCTTGATCCACAATCATTTTGGTCGAAGCAGGCACGAGTTCAAGCTCCACTGCGCCGAACGACACCAAAGAGGCTGAAAGCAGATGATCGACGATCTCGCTCATGTACCGCACGTGTCGGTCAATCAATGCCTTAGCCCAGATCCGTTGATCGATCGTCACCTCAACCTGTTGCAAAAGCTGGACGGCAGTCAGTATCGGCGCAAGCGGTGCACGCAGCTCGTGAGCAAGCATCGCGAGAAACTGATCGCGGTTAAGCTGGGCGTGGTCAAGGCGATCGCGTAACGAGCGGATTTCTCGTTCGGCCTGAACACCTTCAAGGTGCTTTATAATTTGCTGCGCGAACTTGCGCAAAATCTGAATATCTCTGTCTCCCACTACACGTGCGTGCTGGTCAGTCACGCACAGCGTGCCGAGCGGCAGACCGCCCGGTAACCGAAGTATCACTCCCGCATAAAAACGCACCTGGCGTTCGTCGGTAACAATGGGGTGATTTGCAGTGATTGGATTGCGCAACGTGTCAGAAATGAAAAGGTCATCGTCGGACTCTATGGCCGCGGGACAAAGGCAATGTGCGTTGGTGCGGTTTTTGCGCTCGGTTCCCCATGCAGCGTGACACCATGTCTGCACGTCATCCACAAAGTTGATAAAGGCAGTTGGTACATGCAAGGCCGACGCGACTAGCTCAACTAACGAATCGAAGTGTGCCTCAGCTGGTTTGCCAAGAATGTCCAACGATTTCAATTGCGAAAGCCGACGTAAATCGGTAAGTACAGAGACGGTCGACATAGCGCAGCATTGCAGGGTAAAAGGATAGTAAATCGCTAAGCCGCAATCTGTGTTCCTAACCGGCAAGTGATAAGCAATGCCAACACGCGCCGTCTCGAAAAGACAGACGGGATTACGATAAGAGAGGCTCGGACTGAGAAAAATCGGATCCGACCCACACGTGCCACTTGTTTCTCACCGCGTATAAAAGTTGCTTTACAAGCTTTCAGTCAAGCCACCGCGTCGTCGACCAACACGCAAGAACGACTGCGGCCGATAGGCCAAGAAAGCAGTCATTTCGGCCATTAGTTATGGTTTGCGTTGCGCAGTTCCATGCATGAAAAAACTTTAATACGCTGTAATAGGAGCCAAATCGTTGAAGCAAAACGTCGTTATAGAATACTGTACATCCATACAGTAATCCTCGTCTATTAGCCGCCCTATCCCGATTACCGACGATGCTGACGGCTCATACCTCATTGAAGTGCTCGCCAAGGTGCCTGCGGGCTTCCGAGCCCCGCACAGGACCACACGCAAAATCGTATTGACCTGAACGACGTGCTGGTCCTGAATCTCATCGCGACTTTTCTATCTCAGGATGAAGGCGATTCGATGGTCGACGCCGGATTTTCGATGACGACCGTCTGATCGTTGATCGATCGGTCGAAGCAGCACATGGACGTATCGTCCTTGCATGCATTGACGATGAGTTCACGGTGAAACGCTTGTACAAACGGGCTGGGATCGTGCGCGTGCACGCCGCGAACCGGGCGTATGCACCGATTACGTTTGTCGAAAGTCAAGAGATGGACGGTCTGGGGCGTGGTCACGTGGAATATGCGGCCGTTGCTTCATCCTTGAAAGCAAGGATGACCACGTTCGCTTTGATTGACGGCAATATTTCTATGTCTCTTGCGAGCGGTGCTTCAATCTATCGCTCATCGGAAAACCGGTCGTTGCGCTTAGCAACAACGACGGGTGTACAGTCGCAAGGTCTCAAGAAGCCAAAGCGCTCGAGAAACGATGGGACAACCGTGGTTCCAGCTTCGTGAACTGGAGCGGACCCACGGTTTGATTGGATTGAGCTCGAACTACGCGCTCTACGCAGACTTGAGCGATCGAATGATGTCGGTGATTGGCTAGTATTCACCGGTGCAGGAGATCTACTCGATCGATGAATGTTTTCTCGACCTTGGCGGATTCCGCTTCGGCTTGACAGCGTACGCGCTTCAAGTTCGTGCGCAGGTGTTGCAACGGGTGGGCATCCCAACCTGCATCGGGATTGGCCCCACAAAACCGCTGGCAAAAATGGCGAACCACCTAGCCAAGAAAAACGTCGGCCGCGCCTGGAACGGAGTGTCTGATATCGGTACGCTCAACGCCGATGAACGCGATAGCATCTTTGCACTTGTTGATGTCGATGAATTCTGGGGCATGGGACGTAAGATCGGTGCGCGCCTGAAAGAAATGGGCATCGAATCAGTCTTGCAGTTCAAGCAAGTGAGCCCGTCTTTCATCCGAAAGCAATTCTCGGTCGTTCTCGAGCGAACGTTGTTCGAACTAAACGGCATCGCGTGTTATGGATTCTAAGATGCCAACCAGCCCCAAAAACGGGTCCTGTGTTCGCGTAGCTTTGGCCACGTCGTTTATACATTCGACGAGCTTAGCCAGGCAGTGACGCAATTTGTCGCGACAGCCGCGCAACGGTTACGTCGCCAAGAATTAAAGGCCAACCAGGTACAGGTGTTCATTCGCACAAGCCCGTTCAAAAAAGACGACCCGCAATACAGCCGCGCGATCAATGTTCCGCTTGTGTCACCGACGTCCGACACCCTTACTCTCGTAGACTCTGCCCTTCTCGGACTGCGCCAGATATACCGCGAAGGATTCCGGTACGCGAAGGCAGGCGCGCTGCTTCATGAGCTACAGGCGACGTCGGTCGAGCAAGGGCAGCTCTTTGGACGGGACGCGACACGTCAGGCCAAGCTAATGGTCGCGCTCGATGCGATCAACGACAAGTATGGCCGAGGCACCATGAAGATTGGCGCGATTGAGCAGCGCCGGACGTGGCACATGAATCAAGACCGGCGCAGTCCCTGTTATACAACCGACTGGGCCGCGCTTCCGAAAGTGCGATGACGACCTTAAATCCACCGTCCCCACACGACTATAAAAGCGTGGGTATTCATCTGCCGCATTTATCCATCAGCATAAGTGTCCGATGGCCCGCGTTGCGAGAGCCGCGATCGGTACAGCCATGCCGGCTCCTACCAACTTAACGGCAATCCATCGATCAGACCGACTGTTAGCAATTCCCTGGGAAACCGCTTTGCGCTTGTGAAATAGTGTCATGGAAGCCTCACTTAGTTCGCTGTAGCCAAGCGACTTCCATGCCCGCATATAAAAATCGGGCGGCTATGTTTTTTGTCTCTTTCCATCCGCCATGCAATGAAGTGTCCGCTATAAACGCCAGCGGCCTCGGAACGGCGCTTGCTGATGCCCTGAACCAACTATCGGAGTTACAAATCATGGCAGGCGACAATTCTTATAAGCCCGGCGACATCGTGAAAGTTTCCGGAATTTACTCGGTGGTCCACGATGACGGAAAGGGAACGTTTGAAGTGACGTGTGTGGAAGGCGAGCACTTTCCGCCCACCCGAAGCGGCAAAGGTGCTCACTTTGAGCTGAAATATGGTGCAACGCATTCGCACAAGCATGGCGATTTGAAGGGTAGCGAAGGTAAGTAACTGCAAGCGTAGTGGGTCTCTGCTGCAGCCATTGTTAACAATCGTTTTTGTTGCTTGCGGAGCCCACCGCTGAACATGGATCTCGCTCACGTTTAAGACGAATTTACGGCAACCCTCAAAGATCGGCCGCCCGGCACGACTGCCGACATCACCGAGCATACCGCGATTTTTTGCGATGGCCAGGAGTAGTAGGCGCGCATTTGATCGCCGATCATCCGTAGTTCGAGGGCCGCTTCGAACTTGAGGAACACTTCCTTGGAGATGCCCACGAGCATCTAACGCATTGGTTCGAAAATCCTGAATTTTTGTCACGCCCGGATCTCGTCGCCTGGGCAAACTCCGGAATGAGCAAAACCACGGAGCGCTAGTCCATGGTCGGGCGATGGAATAACGCAAACAAGAAACCGCCCAGACGCGCCGCGAAGGAACCGCCAGGCGTAACTCCTTTACTGATCGAGCCGCAGCCGAACAAGCTCGTCAATCGTCCACCTACTAACGGGGACTGGTCATATCTTGATCGTTTCGCGAACCCTGCGTTGTCTTCTCAGGGATCGACGCCGCTATTGACATCGCGCTGAACAAGATCATTGACCTACAATTCATCGGCGTACGCGTGGATCACGTGCATCTGGTAGTTGAGACAGACGATGGCGTCGTTGAATACCCGATCGACTTCGACGCGAACGAGTTTCATCAACGCGGCAACGCTTCCGCTGTTCATGGCTCGGGCACGACCCAGGCCGTGAGCATCGACAGGAAGGACGTCGTCGGGGGCTCCGTTGGCTTCATCGCGTTGCCAGGGGCGCGTCACGCGTTGAGCGCCGCCGTTGAAGGCGCTTTGCGATAGTTGGCGCCATTTAACTCGGCCGCGTCGCCTCAATGGCGCGGGCGGACCAGCGGCGATTCGATTCGCCGCTTTCACAACGAGAAAGGTTTGCGATGAAGCAATATGTTGTTACTGTCGAAGTCATGACGGCCGAATGGGACCTTGTGAAGGTGTTCCAGAAGAGCCTGCAGCATGATATTGCCAAGGGGAAAATCGAAGCCGCCGCCATGGATCCGCGCGCGATCGCGGAATTGGACGCTGTTAACCCGTGGGATTTGGCAATCATCGTCTGGAATGACGTCGAAGACGAAGATCGGTATCTCGCGGTATATTTTCCCGCCAGCACTGCCTGTCAGGCGATTGCTAAGCACTTTCAAATTGACGCGGGATTATTGCGGCGAGCGACGACGCCGGCAGAAGTCCACCGCCTGTGCTCCGAGCAGGAGCGCCAATATGCAAAAGTAATGCAACCTTTAGGCTTGCATAAAAATTCTAAACTTTCAGTGATTGACCGTGAATTTTCGTACGAGAAGGCCAGCATTGATGCGTCGCCCCAAATCACCGCTACGGGCTTTCGTGCGCGCGCTCGACTTAAGCGTGTTGGCGTGGACGATATGGTTGAGCAGGAAAAGTACGCGCCGGACTTAGGAATTTTTTCAACCTTGGACGAGGCGGTGAACTGTGCTCGGCAATGGGCTATCACCTACTACGATCAACACTGGTCTTGATTGCCTCAGCTGTTAAGACCCGTTCGACGTCTTTAGCAAATTCAAGCGCGATTGTTTCCCAATCGGGCGAATCAACCGGCAGATCTCGGGGTATGGTCTTTCCCTGTGCAATGCGAATTGCGACGACAGTTTCAGCGAGAGCGGTCGCCTGCGCGGTTAGCTCGGCATCACCAAACAATGGCAACTCACTGTCCATTCCATCCCCGCTTAGTGCCCTGCCACCCACGAATCAAATCACGCAGAACCCCATATTCTCAGGGGCTTAGTGGGCGAATTCCAACATTGATTCGGTAGGCACCGCTTTCATCTGATCGTCGGCCCGAGACAAGGATGACAGCATAGACTGATCATCAAACCGGAAAGCGCACAGCAAATGCGGCGCTGTTGCAAGCTTCACGATTTGTGCCATCGTCAAATTAACGAGGATATCGGCCACCTGGCCTGACAGGCCAAGTCGAGCCTCGCCTACCGAACGGTCCAAGCGCAGCAATTTTTGCGCGAGCAGAACGTACGAGAGGTTAATTTCTCGAATGGAGTCAGCAGAATCATTTCCGGAGTTCATGTCATTACCTTTCACTTCGAGATCAGCCTGGGCATACCGGCAACTTTTCCAGTATCTCGTTACATTTCGTAACATAGCTCATTCTCCGTTCCGTCTGATCTTTACGCAACAGCGCTGAAAAATATATCTTATTAAGCGAACCCTTAAGCGGTATGTATTGCTGGATGTGCGCCGGCCTCGTAGACATTCCGTGCATTTCAGATGCTGCGTCTATTCACATCCGCATGCCGCTGCATACTGTTCATCCATACAGGTTTTCGATGCCGGCGTGCCTAAGAAGCTTCCCCACTTTGCTGCGGTTGATTTAAAGGAAATGCGCCGCTTCTGGAAGCAATACCGCGGCAACGAGGACATCGAGCGGCTGCTGCTTGAGATCCAGCACAACCGCAACCTCATCCACGAGCTCGAGGACTATTTCCAGACCATCCTCAAGGTGTGGCAGGCCGAAGGGCGCGGCCAGCTTGTTGCGATGGAAAAGACGCGTCTGCTCTACATGATGGAGCGCTCGCGCTTTGGCAATCTCCAAGGGCTGTATGTCCCGACCAATCGCCGCGGGGAGGAAGACCCCGAGGCTATGGAGATGGTCTAGCCTTGGTCGATGGGCTCATTGAACGCCGGCTCGTCGTTGCCGACCTTGTTCACGCCTTTGCTTACGCGAAACCATTTAAATCACTCGCTACATTTATCCCACATCTGTTCGGTCTCGCTTGGAAAGCTGTCATCGTGCTAGGTGGCCTAGTGCTGGTCACCTATTGCTACTTTGAAAACATCTTGCCTGACGGTCTAACTACAGGCGACGCATTCTTCCTTGCTTCCGCTGCGATGTCCATCGCAGCGATCGCTATCGTCGGATTGGGCTATGGCGCGTTCGCAACCGTTTGGCTGGTTAAACTGATGGTGACCATACAAACCCGTTAGCGAGCGAGGAAAGGCTTGTCGGCAAACTCGACGTTACACAGCGCGATCAGCAACACGTCGTTGTCGGTAATGTCATTTTTAGTAGCCGTACCTTTTGTTGCAATGCTGCTGTACGGACGAGCCGCACCCGATATGAATTTTCGAGGGACACTCTTATTTTTCATCGCGGCCGGCATGCTCATCACGACTATTTTGGGGTACTCCCGCTCACGGTGGAGCCGCGTGCGCGGCGCTTTACCGCAGGATTTTGTGTGGTCTCCATTTTTGCCTTGCTCGTCCCGACTCACCCCGGGCTTTTGAACCTGGCCATGGTCAACCTTGGCGTACGTTCAGTTCCAGGCGAGATGATCCTTTTCTCCGACTCGGCACACACACAGTTGACTGCGGCCGCGAGGATTAGCGGTCTGCAAGTGTCCTTCCGCAGCGTTCCCGAAACCTCACAATGGGGCACGCAAGACGTCCGCGCCGTGTGGCAAGGAGTTGGTAACAGCTCCTACTTGAGGCTGCTGGACGAGCCTTCGGAAGGCCGTCGAAATGTTTTGATTAGGCTAGACCGCAATACCATCAGTCCGCTGCGCGGGCAAGGAGTCAAGTTCCAGTGCAAGTCGCCTGTAGTCAGAGATCAAACAAAGTAAATCTACCGGGACGCCTGCGCCAACCGACTTGCGAAGGCGAGACATACTAACTTTCTGAGCGGGTTCCATTGCCACACACAAACGGACGCGGCCCTTTGAACAGGCCTGCGTTCGGAAGCCAGTGAAATTCGATCTCGGCGCTCCCGTGACAAGCTAGCTCGTGCCTGCGGGCGGTTCGTCCATTCACATGCAATCGAGGACGCACATCGGCTCATACGGTACACCAAAGATCTTGCCGAGTCGTTGAGTAAACGCCGTCGGCAACGTACCGTTGTATTTGTTCTCTTGGTCGGGGTATGGCACCGCAGGCAAGCCCAACGACGGACGGGTGCTTGCCACCCAAATCATCGCGTTGTCAAAATGTGGAGCCGTCACAACAAAAGGAAAGATTGCCGGGGGAGGAGCTTTGGAACGCGTCTTAAGCGCATGCAGCGGCGCCCAGGATTCCCTTACGTCGATGACGCTCTCGTGTTCTCGCTTTGCTGCCTGCAGAAGTGCGGTACCAAAATCTTCACAGCGAATCGACCTCCCTCTTCGGCCGTCTTGCCGGACGTGGACGGCGACTTGATCGATAGTGTCGTTTGGTACCTGGATCTCAACGCGAAGACCTGCAGGAAATAGATCTGACAAGGTACGATGCAGCGCGGAGAAATCGACGTTTGAATGATTGACCCACGGTGGTTCTTTCCGTCCCGCAAGCGCATCAGAGAAGTCGGGAGATAACCACAAGCCGCACACAATTTGAAATTCGCTTTGGCGGCGCATAAGAACTCTCTTCTCTGAATGTCTTCGATCATAACGATGCTCGGCGCCAGCTCTCCTGACGATTGCATAGTTACACGAGAAACGGATACGTTTCTCGGGCGGTCGTCAGTTATTTTAGATCGCGAAGGACGCCCGATCCTTGCCCTTGAGCCACAAGGGTTCAAGTACCATGCCCGACCAAGTTGCGCCCGTGTCAGGATCGCGGTATTTCGGGCCACTTGCTTCGCGCAGTTTCCGCGTCTTTTTTTCGGAAAATACGTCCTTTACAGTAAAGCCAAATTCGGCGATCTTGGCTTTGATTTCAGCCAACGCGCCTGCTGCTTCGATTTCACGAGCCGCAGCAATTTGACGCTCCAGTTCCGCAGCTTGCGCCAAAAGTTCTTTGTAGTTCAATCCAAATCCTTTTTCAATGCGTATTTCATAATCACTGCGCAGACTTACAGTGAGTGCTGAACGGCCCTTGCAGAGCCGGATATGTCTTCCCCCACCCCCGCGATTGTGTTGCAACCCGTCAATGGGACTAAGAGGCTGACCACCGTTAGAATAGCTAACAGTCTTGCGATCTTGCTCATTTTAAATAATCCCTTCACGAATTTTGACCGTTTCTAAACCGTAGCCTGCAACGAATGACAACCCACGCAACGACCTTGTGAGCGTAGCCGGACAATTACCTTCCAAAGCCTGAATTATCGCTCAATGCACCCTTCGGTTGTTGCGGAACTTATTGCGCGTCGCTTGGCCACTTTGCGTTCGGCGCAAGAGTAGTCCGGTGCGTGACTGCCATCTCAGGCGGCAGGGTTTTTGCGGTCAACGACGATGTGCTAGTCGACGCGGTCATTGAGCTATGACGCTGAACGATAGCTAATGGTGAGAGCTGGGCCGTGGACGTGTCCATTTCGATTTTATCTTCGTGTGCTCATTGCAAGTTCACGGTGACGCAAAACGTTGGCGTTATGTTCGGTGAGATCCCCTTCTTTCGTCTTGACACAGCCAGTAGGGACCGTTGTTCCTTGTGCAGTATGTTTGAACACTCTCGGTTTAGAGCCCAACGCCGGCGGCCCCACCCAAGACACAGCGCTCAAAGACGAACTTGAATCCGTTTCACCCATAAATTTTCCGTTCGTTAATTCGCCGGAAGAAACTAGATCGCCGCGAGAGCAGTATTCAGCTCAACGACGCCTCCCGCAAGGACATCGACATGAGCGCGGCGATGTTTGCCGCGCGCTGCGAGAATTGCGGGTAGATCAACCGCGAGCAGCCAACGCGCGTTCAATCTTTTGATCCGTTTTATATTGAATCAGAGCATATACCGACCAGATCGCAGCAGGGATCCAACCTATGAGGGTAATCTGAAGAAGCAGGCAGATGATTCCGGCGATTGGACGACCAATAGTGAAGAACTGGAGCCAAGGAAGGATAATTGCTAGTAAGAGACGCATTTTTCGGTCCGTGTCAAAAACGCCTATCAAAGGCAGTGGCGATGGTCGTAAGTCAGTGAGACTCGTTATAACGACGAGCTAGCAAAAACCTTTAATCTTTTTCGCAATCGCCTTGTTTTCTCCGGATACTTGCGTTCTGCAGGCGAACGCTTGCTCCTCCTCAATGGCTATTCCTCTGTGATCCTTGACAACATATCGTTCCGTAGCCAAGCCAACATCAACTTTTGTAACCATTCCGCCCCAAGCTATGAGAAAACCTGCCATTTCGGCCATTGCCTCTCTTGCCCTATGGTGGGCAGGTCTATCTGCGGCGAACCGTTATCTGTCCAGATCTAGGCTATACATAGTTCGAATTCAAGACAGTAATTTCCGTGTTGACATCAAATGCTGTTCTCGCACCTTCCCGTAGCGGGCACTGGCGATGCCAGAGTAGCGATTAAGGTATAGCCAGAGTATTGCGCAGATGCGGTCTTCACAAAAATTGCCACAGCAGACTCATTCGTTTCCGCCGTAACAATCCCATGAACGGGCTTTATAACGTCAGTTGTTCCGTTCTTACGCAACACAGCAGAGATCATGAAACGCACGGGTTGACGAACCTGCCATCCAATATGTGCGCCTCGTTTGCTAGCTGCGATGTTCGCTGAACTGCATAAGCTCATTGCAACAATGGCCGACGCGAACCGAAACCCTTTATGCATGTTCTTCTCCTTGTTACAGATTGCCCCAGTTGCTGATGCGTTCGATGGTCCAGGTCAGATTGAGGGCACTACTGATTGCTGAGCCCTCTCAGCGATATTTCCAAGTACCTGAGATGAAGAACGCCAGTAGCACGACCATGCAGGCGACGGCGAACGATTGACTTGGCACAGGGAACCCTTTGAGGTACGCAACAAGATTAACGTTTAAGGCAAAGGTCATCAGGATCGCGCAGAATAGAGAGACGCGAAAAAGAACCTTACGACTCATACATTCTCCAAGCTTTCCGATCAAACAGACGACCCGACGGACTGCAACGGAATCACGTTTGGCTGGCCGCGTTGCTCAGCCAGGCTTAGTTCGTAGTTGCTTTGTAAGGTCATCCAAAATCGCGCGGTGCTCACACCCGCTCGCTCAAGACGCACAGCGAGGTCCGGACTGATACCCGCATGCCCATGAAGGACTCGCGAGAGCGTCGTGCGCGATATTCCAAGCCGAGTTGCGGCGTCTGTAACTTCAATCCCGAGCGGCAGCAAAACATCTTCGCGCAACAGCTCGCCGGGATGCGGATGATTCTTCATCATGTTTTTCATTTTCCCTCAGCGATAGTCCTGATAATCAACTAGCTCGACGTCGGCTCCGACAAAGCGGAACGTTATGCGCCAGTTCCCGTTGACCCATGCCGACCAGTATCCTTTCAATTCGCCCTTCAATGGGTGAAGCTTGTAGCCCGGATGATTAAGCTCCGCCGGCGAACTGGCTGCATCGAGCGCAGCCAAAATACGTAACGCCTTCGGAGCGTGCGCCGCTTGGATGCCACGAGCTGACCCGGTTCGGTAGAGGACTTGAAGTCCCTTGTGGCGAAAACTGATTATCATGCGTGAATTGTAGCGCGTATCGCTACGTGCTACAATGAATTTAGTGGATGCTAGGTGTTGGCGCAATTCTTCAACACGATGGTTTCAGTACGCGTTCAGAGGCGAAACTCAATAACGGCCGCTTTTCCGCCCGCTGGTCAGCGAAGGGTCAGTGAACCTCGGAAAGTACCTGGAGGCACATGCAGCGCACCTACGCCTGCAAGAAAAATCCCCGAGGCAAGCGCCTTGGGGATTGTCGAAAGTTGCTACAAAAACAGCTGAGCAGTTGCTTGCCGTGCTACCTCAAGCGAATCGTCCGCGGCGGCGAACATATCGCCTTGCCGTGTAGCACGGTCGAGTCGCGGCAACGCCTTTGCGTATCTGCTTACGCCAGAACCGTCAAAGCTATCAGCGCCGGCGGCCGCGCAAATGCGAATCCGACGAGCTGAGTTCACCCGCCCGACGTGCAGGTGACAGTGCCGCCGTCGCGCAACAGAACCCCAGGCTTGCGCCGTGGCTTCCTTCCACTCGGTCGTGCCACCAATAAAGATGCCTATAGCCGGTGACAGCAAGCTTGCAACATCGTTGATTTGCATCCCGTTCTGCACGGCGAGCAGCATCCTTGTTGGCATGCCGCGCAGCCGCTCTTTCCAGCGCAACGAAAACTCCAACGATGCGAGACCACCCGCTACGATGTCGGGCAGCACGATCCAATCTGCACCCTCACCGAGCCGATCTACGGCAAGGAGAAACGCGTCCTCATCAAATGGTTGCTGCTGAACGAACGCCGACCAGGCGCCATTGTCCAGGGCGTAACGCATGCCCTCGGTGCGAAGCTCGCCTTTGGCGGAAACGAGAAGCCGCCACCCGGCATCGCGCAAAGCAGCCAGGTTCCGTCGGGTCCCCGTACGGCTCGCATAGCCCACCATAGGCGGGCGGTGCATCGCGATGCGCTCTTCACACTCGCCATCGTCGGCTGATCCATCAACTCCATAATACTCAGGACTGTAACCTTGTAACAGTTACACAAAAGGCTCAACCATCGCCTATATTCAATTGCAACAGTGTTGTTCAGGAGTGCTTTTTTATGGGACCTTGGACTGCAGAGGAAATTGAATTAGCCAGAGCGGTGCCGTTTTATGTGCTGCTGCGTTTCATAGGCGCGTATTACAAGCTGGATCGCGAATATAGATCCGCCACCTCTGGCGACAGCATTCCCGTCCTGGTCGGTCACCGCGGCCGCGACTTTCGGTTTGTCTTCACGAACGAAAAATGGGTCAACGAACTGACACCGCCTACCAAACGAGGGAGAGGCGGTGCGGGAGCGATCGATCTTGCCGCCCATATCACTGGGCTCGACTTTGTCCGGTCCGTAAAGATTTGCATCGATGCCCATGAAAGTACCGATGGGACGCTCTGATGAGACTCTTCTACACGACGCACGATTTCTTCTACAAAGGGCGGTCGTACCCGGGCATACCTTTCCTATGCTCGGAAGGCATGGAACTCGTCAAACCGGCGAGCGACTATCTGCTGTGGGTTGCACTCGAAAACGGCCGAACGCGAAGCCACGCGACGTGGAAAAGCTACGCAGAAGCGATTTACGATTATTTCGCTTGGCTTGAGACTAACTTTTTTGACTGGGACGCATGGCAAATCGATTCTGAAGATTTCGGCGAAATATCGAACCTTGCGCTGTATCGTAACTGGTCGCTCGGCGTGCTCGACGCGAACTCCAGCCGACACTCCATGCAGCCGAGTACGGTACGCAAGCGGCTGTCGCAGATCATGCGCTTTTATGAGTGGGCCGCGACGCACAATCGTATCGCCCATGTTCCGTGGGACGTTCATCTATCGCGCACTGGAGACGAATCGCTTCGCGATGCGATCAGGGCATCGACCCTTCCCCGGGTACCCCGCCAGCCGATCCGGTTCCTCACGACCGAGCAGTGCCGCGCGCTTCTTGAGAACTGCAATAGCAGCACTGTGCAGTTGATGACGAAGCTGATGCTTCAGACCGGCTTGCGCAGCGAGGAATGTAGAACGTTTCCGATGAAATACCTCTTCGACCCAGCGACCGAAAGGCGTTGGCGCAAGGTCGCGATCGACCTGTCACCGTCTGATATGAAGATCAAAGGAAGCAGACCTCGCCGCGTCTACGCATCCGGGCAACTCATGAAGGATCTGTTCGACTTCGCCAACTTCGGCGAAGGCGCTGTACGGGCTAAGCGTTATCGAACGGCTCAAGGTGCAGCCTCCCCATATGTGTTTCTCAACCGGTTTGGGGCGCCTTGGAGCGAGAAAGGACTGTGTAACGCCTATCGAAAGCTGTGGAAGCCGACTGCGCCTGCGCGGCCTGTGCTCGACTTCAAGGTGACGCCGCACATGTTGCGCCACACCTTCGCTACCTTCGAGCTGTACGGGGAGAGTCAGCACCGTAACCTTCGGTATGCACTCGCGTGGGTACGTGACCGACTTGGGCATGCATCTATCTGGACAACAACTGCATACGTTCACTGCCTCGACATGCTTGGCGAAAAGCATCTGAACCGGTACGAGCAAGAAATCGACGAACTGCTTTTTGCGGGAGATACGCGATGAAACGGAAGAATTATCAACTCGACCGGGGTCCCGAGGCAGCGTGCAGCGCCTGGCGCGACAAACGATGATCTACGGGTCGTTACAGCGAAGACGACCTTGGACTTCGGTCGGTGGCGATGTCGTACAGGAACGCAGATCGACGCTGGTCGCGACGAACTCTTACTGTCGATGACAAAAGGGCTGCGACGTCTCCAGCCGATTCTTGCTGATAACACTATCACGGCCATTTACTGGAACAGTCTAACAGGATGGTTCGATTTCCTCGACTCAACCATCGGCTCACGTCTTTCTATGCACCGCATATCGGATATCGATCGTCATTCGCTGCAGGCTTTCGTTGACTGGCTACAAAGTCGACCCGCCAACACGAAGAGTGGGCGACTGTCTCCGATAACTGCACGATCGCTATACGGGGGCCTGAAAACCGTGCTCGTGCAATGTGTTGCGACGGGCGAGCTTCGAAGGGACTGCTTCCCGCGACAGCCGTTTCCAAACGCTCGACGCGCCTGCAAGGCACCCTCGCCGTATACCAAGGAAGAAATGCAGAAACTCTTGGGTGCGCTAGCAAATGACCTCCGATCGATCCGGGCCGGGTTCTTTTCTGGCAATGAAGCTGATCGGTTGCTTGTGTACTTCCTTCTCGTCGCAGCCAGAACCGGCCGGAATCCGACTTCCCTCTTTGAGATGACACGCGATGCCGTGCGGGCTCATCCTCTGAAACCGCAGACGCATTCGCTGCTGACTACCTATAAGCGCCGCGGCAACAGCATCTTGACGCTGTCGATTGGCAAGCCCCACAAGGTCGAAGAGATCAGCGTACTTGCTGCACACACAAGCGCCCTTATACGCGATGTGTTGGACCTCACTCACGAGCTGGTCGTCCTCGCTCCGCCAGAGCTGCGCAACTACCTGTGGTTGTATCGTCGCTCTCCCCATTTGGCACGCTGGGGCGCTGTGTCGGTGTTCTCCCAAAAAGTCCTTTCCACGTCCATCAAACGGTTCGTCGGGCGACATCAACTGTTCGTCAACGACGCAGACGAACGGGCAGGTGGCCAAGTCCCACTAGCGCTGTCTGTCATGCGGCTACGGAAGACGTTTGCATCTCGGGTATGGCATTTAACCGGGGGTGACGTCGCCATGACTGCGAACCTGCTCGGCAACCGACCTAATGTCACGGATACCCATTACCTGGCTGTGACACCCGAGATGGTTCGCAACCATCACTTCCTCGGCAAATGTCTGGAAATAGATTTGCGCGGGACCGCAAAGGATGCGCCAACGCTAGCGCGACTGGCCAAGGAAATGAACGTCGCCCTCGACGAAGCAAAACGTATCGTCGCGGGAGAAAACAATACAGGTGTTGGCCGATGCTCCTCGCCACTCGATGGCCGGTATGCACCCAAAGACGGCCACACCGCATGCTCAGCCTTCCTTCACTGCTTCCGGTGTCCCAACCAGGTAGTGATGGAGAGCGACCTTTACCGTATGTACAGCTTCTACTGGCTGCTTGTGAAGGAAAGAAATCTGATTGGCAGGAGTCAATGGCAGAAGGTGTACGGGTGGGTGATCAGGGAAATCGACCGGGTCATTGCGCCCCGCTTTCCAGCGGCAGTCATGAAGCAGGCGAAGGGAAAAGCGCTCGTCGAACCTCACCCGATGTGGCGCGATCGATCAATGCTCCTTGTGCAAAACCATGGCTAACTCGACCCACCAACTTGTAGACTTGGCTTCAATCAACGATGACGAACTGAATCAGGTCATCGTCAGTCGGCAAGGCAACACGATCATTTCCCGCTATGGCGACGAGGTCTGGAATCTCGCGCCATACGTCGCACAAAAGAATACGACGGGCGTTCGGATCGTGTTCTCTTCCAAGCTTAACAAAGACGGTCGACTCACGGATCCCGCTTACGCGCCGCTGATCGCATCGGCGAAACGCTTCTTGTACACGCGATGGCGTGCAGCCAGTGGACAGCGTGGTAGGCCCGTAATGGCAGGTACGCTCATAAGTAACTGGAATCAGCTCAAAAAACTGCTTGTGTGGATGACAGATGAGGACCTGACTGCCTTCAGTGAGTTGACGCCCGACCACTGTGCTCGCTTTGCGTCAACCCTCGTTGGAGCACTGCAGCCAACAACAGCTGCTAGTATTCTTGGCACGATTACAAGCTACTACGAACTTGGCGACCACCTCGTTGATCGCATCCCGGAGTACCCATGGAAATATCAACATGGCGGTACGACACGTCTTGCCCGGGGCGGTCGCCAACCAAGACTGCAAAGCTGGAAGCAGGCGAGAACAGAAGTCATTCCTCAGCGGCTGATGAGCAGGCTAGTGCGTACGGCGCTTGACTACATTGAAAATCGGGCGGATTCACTCTTGACCTTGCGTGACCAGCTGGCCGCGCACGCAGCTAGCAAGTTGACCCGGGTCAAAGCGGCTCACCGTAAGACCCACCCAAAGGGGTTCTCAAGTGTATATGCCACTGAAGCTGAATACCTTCGTCGCAAGGCGAACCATCAAAGTTCGCCGGAGGAGCGACGACTGATCGCCGCGCATGGTTATAAGCAGCGGCTGGAGGTAACGGCCGACCTCCTCCATCTGCGGACCGCCTGCTACATCGTATGCGCTGCTTTCTCAGGCATGCGAGACTCGGAACTGGCGTCGCTCGAAGTTGGATGTTTCGTTAAAAGAAAAGGTTTCGACGGTGAGACGTTCTTCTGGCTCCGGGGAACGACATACAAGCACGAGCATGAACCGCGGCCGGCCGAGTGGATGGTGCCTGAGATTGTTGGAAAAGCGGTTGCCGTAGCAACTCGGTGTGGCGAGCCCGAACGTGCGCGGGGAGACAAACGGATCAAAGTCTTGGAGCGCGCAGCGAAGGCACCTGACCTCGATGAGCAATCCCGCGCAAAGATCCAAGTCAATCTTGAACGGGCTCGCCGTAATCGCAACGCTTTGATGGCCGTATATAACCCGGAGTATGGAAGTATTTCTGTTGTAGGAAGTGTGAGTGCCCGATATAGCTTGAGGGCGTTCAGCAAGATGGCAAATATGCTCGTCGAACAGCAGGACATGGACGGCGTGATCAAGCGAGATCGGATTCGACCTGGGGATCCATGGCCGCTCACTCCGCACGAGTTTAGGCGAACCTTTGCAGTCTATGTTGCCCGGCACGTGCTCGGCGACGTCCGGTATCTGCGCGAACACTTCAAGCATTGGTCACTCGACATGACCCTCTATTACGCCCGGTATGACAGCGGCGCAGATCGCACGCTTATTAACGACATCATGACGGAGCGTGATGAACTGCAAAGTATGATCATTCAAAGCTGGATGCATCCGCACAGTGGCCTCTCGGGCATGGGCGGTCAACGCATCATGGCATTCCGTAGCCGGGGCGAAGTTAAGACCGTTCGCGATATGCGCGACTTCTGCCGCAAACTTGGCGAAAGTGTCTTCATCCGAGGAACCGGGCATTCATGGTGTATGGCGAGCGGTAACGGTTGCGGGGGTCAAGGTCTCTACGATGCAGTGCGATGTACCTCGTGCGGTGAAGGCGTGATTGATTCGACTCCCATTGAGATCTGGAAAGGGATCCGGCAACAGCAGATTGACGTGCTGCAATGCTCTGACCTTGGAAGGCCGTCACGTGAGCGCAGTGTCGATCATCTTCGTAAAGCCGAACGTGTACTCGCAGACCTCGGTGCCGAAGTGCCGCCCTTCAAACTTCCCAAAAAAATACGTCGTGCGAACTGAGCGCAAGAGCCCAACCCGGCGTCGCCTGGAGCTCGCACTTCGCCGATTGCAATTTGGCAGGATGCAGTCCGGCACCGGTGAACGGATTAGCATCGCGGCTGTTGCGCGAGAGGCCGGGTTAAGCAATTCGACGATACACAACCGATATCCAGACATCGCTGAACGCGTGCACGCACTTCATGTTAAGACTAGCAGACACCAGAGAAAATCGCTTCCCGACAGTACCGATGTGCTTCAACGAAAGCTCAAAGAAGCACGCCAGGCGATCGAGCAGCTGAAAAGCGATCTGGTGAAATCGCAGTCGATCAACCTTCGCTTAGCCAAAGAAAACGAACAGCTGACCGCTCGCCTGAAAAAAGCATCTCAGTGAGCCGAACTCACCCCTCGGCAGCGAACGCGATGCTCACTTGCTGCATGCGCAGCCGCTCGTCACCATGCACATATCGCGAGGTCGTCGCGATCGATGCATGCCGAAGGTTATCGCGAACGCTGCGCAGTTCCACGCCACGAGCGAGCGCGCGCGTCGCATGAGTATGTCGAATCCAATGGGGGCTGGCTTGCTCGATTTTACGAGCCCCAACGGAATCCATCGGTCGGATCTGTTCGGCAACAAGACGGAAGAATCGCTTTAGCACGGCGCAAAGGCGCGTCCCGGAAATGCTCACCGAATGATCGCGGCCGAGTGCGGGCACAAGCGGTAGGCTCCGACTGCGATGGCGCGGGTCATCCTGCAGTCCTCGCTGATGAAGATAGGTTTGAAGGGCTTGCATGGCAAGTGGGGGCAAAGCGACTCGTGCGCTGCGGCGACCCTTCCCAACCACGCGAAGCCAGATGTCCGCAGCGTCCCCGAAGATCAAGTCGCCGATCCGCGCGTGAATCAACTCGTTCGCACGAAGGCCGGTCGCCAGCTGGAAGTCAAGGATGAAGCGCAGCCGTTGAGCTGCCTCGAGCGACCAGCCATGTTGTGTTGACAGATCATTGGCAACATGCCGAGCGAATTGCCACTCATCGTCATGAAGCGATCGCACGCTTCTGGAAACGGTTGCTCGCGTGGAACCTGCGCTCACGCCGGCGAACGGATTGGCAACCACGTATTGTTGCTCGACCAGCCACCGGAACATGGCTGAGAGCACCGACAATGCGTAGGCAACAGATGAGGGACTTAAACGTCCGAAGAACGGGCACCATCCATCAGACAGACGCGTTTGCCGCGGACCGATCCATTGATCTCGTGGCTCACGGGGAGCGCAGGAACGCTCGGTAGGCAATGGCGTCGCTGGTGTTCAACGATGAAAGCGCTCGCTTGCGCTCAACATTGGCCCAGAGTAAGAGCCGTTCGGCTTCCTTGCGATACGTCCGAGACGTTGTGGCGGCTTCATGCAAGGACAGCCATGCTTCGATCGCCTCGCGGTCGGTCGTGACACTGAGCAGGCACCTCGCCCTGGGCGCGCGATATCGCCCTCTAGAACCATCTCGACTGCGGGCGACCATGACAGCACTCCAAATAACGCGTTGCGTCCGTTCCGATCGCTCCACCAGCCGGCGCGCCGATTCGGTCAATGCCGGGTAACGCAAAAAGAACGCTTCGATACGGTGTGCTGACGCCGGGCCGATGCCCACCATCTCACTCCACCAGCGATTACGGCGAGGTACGCGCAATGTCAGCTCGGCAAACGTCCTGACACCCATTCGTCTCAACGCCAGGCTCACTCGCGGCGCCAACCACAGATCGAGATCGTCGCTGATCTGCGGCTCGCGGTCCTGCAACTCACGCAACGCCTCGATCGCCCGGTGAACGTTCATACCCCGTCGTGCGTGCTTCGTGTACCGATCCCTGAAAACAGCGGCAAGATCGTCTCGCCCGTTTGCTTCCGCGATATCGATCAAGCGGCGTCCGATCCGGCCAAGCATGCCGCGAGAGGATTGCGCCTGAACTCGCCTGTGCGACAAATAGCGTTCGACGGCCGTGCGCGCCGGAAGGCCCTCACACCACGCGCGCAGTGCCGCGAGGGAAGCGTAGTCGGGAAACGCGTCATACGTTTGCCCGTGTTGATCGATGCGATGGGACTGCTTCACGTTCGCCTCCGACGCGTACAGCGGTTCCACAGACTATGCCATGGCGGCTACCTTGCCTATCCCGCATCGCCAACGGCGCTGTTCTGATAACCGCTGTTATCGAAATAGCAGCTCACCATGCGAAAACTACTGCGCTCGGAACCGCGCTTAAGGCTCAGATCGTTATGTAACAGCATCAAAGGTTACGGTTACTCAGCGTACGCCATGTGATTTTGCGACCAACCCGCCTTTTCACCACGTGCGTAAGGCCCAAGCCACTGCGGAATAGAGTGTTCGGTGGTCATGGCAGTGACAGTCCCCTCGGAACATCCTTGCCCGCTCCGTCAAGAATGCGATCTGCGTGTGCAGACCTACGAGCCTGCTCAACGATCGCCTTCAGCGCGACTTCCGCCTGCGCCTGCGGATCGTTGTCTGCGATCGCATCACGATCAACCAAGCCCAGGCCGATGAGCGTGTTGAGCACGTCATCTGTGAAATCACTGCACGAGTAAGCCATTGTTGCTCCATGAAAAAAGCGGAGCAGCCCCAAACGGGCTGCGAACCCGCTGGGTTAATAGGTTAAAAAGGTGTATGGCCAGTTATTGGACGCTGTACCGCTGCCCTCGTGCGGTTACATCGTTCCAGTTCGAAAGATAAGCGCGCACAATGTCTGGCCGACCGCGAAGCACCATCACGTTTTCCGAGTTGTACAAAGCTGCCTGCTGACTGTAGTTGTACGAACCTGTCTGAATTACAGCGCTGTCGACGGTCAGAAATTTGCTGTGCTGAGCGGGGTATGCGCTCACCACCGTCACTGGAATGCTGGCATTGACCAGTGCACCGAGCGCAGCACGCGCCTTGCCGCTGCGATCCTCTTGAATGTTGTTTCGATAGTCGACCGTAACGGCCACATCGACTCCACGCCGTTTGGCCGCGATAAGCGCCCGGACCACGGGCGCCGCCGTAAACGAATAGGCAAGTAACCGAATGGATTGCCGCGCGCTTTGTATCGTTGAAAGAACAAGTGCCTCGCCACCGCCATCGGGAGAAAAGGCGACCTGCACATCCGCATCGCCCGCAAATGCAGACGCCGGAAAGACCGCACAAGCTGCAAGCGCGATAGCAACGCAGAAGGAACGAAAGCTCTTCATAAACATTCCTTGAAGTGGAAGGTTTATTGCCGAAGCCCCGCGTCCAAATGGATCGCGGGGCTTCGGCAGGTCTCAGCAGCGACGAAGTCGCTGCATGTCCAATGAATGTGCACGCTCCAGCGTGTGTCGGAGCGGTACCGCCGCGCGTGCATCCGAGTGCGGCGAAACAACGGGTGGACGCGGCGCTTTTGGCGGATGCGAATGCGAGGGACCACTGGACACAGCCAAGAGCAGCATCAAAAGATTTGCCATGATTTTCACCAATAAAAATGGCGCCGCAGTGGGCGCCAGAGGGGGTTATGCCGCCGATGAGTCGACGGTTAGTTAAGCAACGGCAACACGCCGACCGTGAGCCATTGGCCTTGCACCATCACGTCCCGCAGGAGAGAGCCGTTCAAACGGTACTCACGTACGCAAGGTGTTTCGGTGACGGAAGCCTTTTCAGTTAAAAGCGACGGCTCCAGCTTGCAGCCGCCTTCGAGGGATTGCATGCGGGTGCTCCTAAAGGAAAACGAGGAGCACCCCTTGCAGGGAAGCTCCCCACAAGGGTTAAAAAAGTTGATCAGGCTGCAAGCGCCTGGACGTCGATAATCGCGTCAGCCTCCGCGACAAGATCGGGTGTTTGCGAGATAAAAAACTCCCGCTGGTACCCGCCCTGTTGCAACACTTCACGCTTCATACGCATGAACTGCAGCTTTCGTTGCGGATCAAGCGGGCCGTCCGATTCGTCGCTAAAGAGGGTTTGGTACGGCTGCCCGGTTTTTTGGGCGAGGTATAACGCAATGCCTCGCGTCAAACACTCGTTAATCCATACCTTCTGGCCACCCGACATCACCTCGACCAGTTTGGTGCTGTCGTTGTCGGCGTCGTGCACAAGGATTTGAAACCCCTCGCGCATTTCACCGCTGGCCAACGCTCGTTGCGTACGAATCTCAACCGTGAAGCGCCTGCCGTAACACGCCAACAGCAGCTCGTTCACGGTTTGCGTCAGCGCCGGCCCCGCGTCGTCGATCGTCAGAGCAACAACACCATCGTTGCCCAGACCTTTTGCCAGCAGCTTCCAATGTGCAATCTCATTGGAGAGGCGATTGGCGCGGACTTCTGTCGCGACAAACGGGATCACTTCCGTCTTCAGCCTTTCGCATTCAGCTTGCAACGTCGTTTGCGACCGAATCAGATCTTCAATTCGGGCATCCAGCGCCACAACACCTTCGCGATTGACCAATAGTTGGCGGTCGATATCAGCGATCGCGGCGGTCACATCGACTGCACCCAGGCGCGTAACCTCCTCGGTAATCTCCGTGAGCTGCGCCATCAAGCGAGACCTATCAGCCTCGACACGAAGCAGGCGTGCCCGTTCCTCTTCGGCCAAAGCCTTGAGTTCCGTTTGCGCCGCCTCGAGGCCACTAATTGCAGCCTCCAGCAACGGTTTCTTCGCAGCCAGTTCGGTCGCCTTCTCAAGCTTCTGACGGGTCGTTTCAATCGCGTCGTTTAGCGACTTCAACTCAGCGCGCTTTGCAGCAAGCTGCTCGAGCGCCGGCGCCAATTCCACAGCCAACTTCCTCGTTTCCGAATAAGTCGTTCGTAGTTGGGCCACCGAGATCCGCTGAACCTCTGCCTGTACCTTCGCCTCACGTGCCTGCGACAACAGCGGACATCTCGTGTGCATCTCGTGGCCAGCACAGGGAACGGAGTCGACCACCGCAGCTTGCTGCCTGAGGTTTTCAAAATGAGCCGCTTTGGTCGGCCCTTCCTTCTCAAGACCCTGCAACTTGCCCTGCAACTCTGCGTGCTGGACCTGCTTCGCCTGCAGCGCTGCAATCTCGATTTGCAAAGGCTCGACTCGCGCGGCCTCCCGGCCAATCAAAAGTTGCGCCTCATCACGCTGCGCTGCCGCTCCAAGAATTGCTTCTCGTTGGGTCAACGTCGCTTGATGGGTGGCAACCGACCGGTTCAGCGCCGACACACGTTGTTGCGCGCGCGTCCTTGCAGCCGTGTCGTCGTCAATCAGAGTCTTCAGGGCTCCATTCAACTCGTCTCGCCGCACGCCGAGTTGCCGAAGGCGAGCCTCGATTGCGGCCGACTCACTTTGCTTGGCGGCAAGCGTCGCGCGCTGCTGAGTCAGGCTTGTTGTGACGGCCACCGCTTTATCACGCTCCGCGCGGGTAGATCGAAGTGCTTCAAAGTCGCGGTCCGCCAAACGCTGAACATCCGACACGCGTTCGCGTTTAAGCACCAAAGCCGAGATCTCAGCGTTGGTCGCGTCGAGCGCACGACCTAAAATCTTCCCAACGTCGGCAGCTTTCGCCGACAACGCCTTCAGATTCTCGATCCCGAGCAATTCGGCCAGCAATGTCTTGATTTCACCTGATCCGTAGGACGCAAGCGGTCGCCGGTTTTGAGCCGAAAACACACTTGTGAAGAACGTGTCGAGTGAGCCATTGATCGCTTCGACGCAGCGGTTGTAGGTATCCGCTTTGCCGTCCGAGACGGTGCCATCCGGTAAGGACACCGGGTGCCACGTGCCGTCCATCGACCGATAAGCCAGGTAGTACTCGGCCTTGCCAGTCTTCCAGGGCTTTCGAAACGAAAACGAGGATCGATAGCGGATGCCATCGTGTTCCCATTCGAGTTCCTTGAGCGCAGTGGGTGCGCAGATATGGTCCCAATACGAGAACGCATCGACCGACATCTTCGAGGCGTGCGACGGCATGATCGGATACGGATGCAGGTTGTCCATGATCGTCGTTTTCCCGGCCCCATTGGGTCCGGTCAACGCAATCAGGCCTTCCGGCAAGCTTTCCAGATCAAGCGTGAGGCTGTCGCGATGCATACCATCTCGCACACCGTAAAACCCTTCCAACGTGAGTTTCAGTGGGCGCATGGCGGCATCTCCGATGCTTGTTGCGACATCTCAACCCATTGCGCATAGAACCCGTCGTTGTCATCGTCCGGAAACGCGTCGTGAACGGTCCCAACGGCAGGTGCGGCAACAGGTTCGGGCAAGCGAGGCGCGCTCAACGTGCCATCGATTGAGGCGCTCACCAAATCGCAGACCTTCGCAAACTCGCGTCGGGCGCTAATCAGAAGCTCATCCCAGCCCGGGTGACCGGTCAGGGTGCGAATCTCCATCGCGGACCACTGGGTTGCGTAGCCTTCACGATACGACCAGAGAAGGTGCTGCAGCTCTACCGTTGGCGTCACGGCGATGTTGCAAATGCCAGGGGCAGTTGCAGACATCACAAGCACTTTTCCGGACTGCGCAATGACAGCGCCGCGGTGGTCGCCGAACGGCTGATGAAAAATCGCCGCGGTGAAACCGGCGTGGTCGACTAACAACTTTTGAATCTCGCGCGCCGGACGATGCTCGGACGCAAAGGTACGAATCCAATCGGATCCGGCAGGATAAAGGCCAAACATGATTGCACTCCGTTAAGAAAGAAATGACGGAGTGCGCCCGTTAGGGATCGCTCCCCGCCAGGGTGAAGAAAATTGAAACTGCTGAGAAAGGGTGTTGCTTACATCGATGCGGCCAGGACGCGGTGAAACCTTGTTTCGATAACCTCGCGGGCTATCGGAACACGGCTCGTGTTCACAAGTGAGAGAGCCGTAATGGCCTCTCTCACTGGATTGGCAGCTCACGCTGCAAAAAGATCATCCTTGAGCCACGAGGCCGGTGATGAAACGATCTGGACGGTTGCGTCCGGAGATTCAATCGTTTCGACACCCGCACAATTGACAGCCGAGTCTGAGCGCGCCGCGCTCTCCCCCATCCACCGCAGCACTTCGCGCACCAGCAGCGCACCCACTGTCGCCCCAACGTCTATCCCCAGTACAACGATGAACTCGGCCGCGCCGATGGTTTCACCCGCTCCTGCTGCAGTAGCAAAGCCAGCGGATCCTGTCGTCGTGCAACAAGTGCCTCAGCAAGCGGTTAGCGTCGCGCCCGTTGCGGCGAGCGAGGCGACTCCAGTTGTCAGCACAACACCCGCCGTACCCGCAACGAAACAGACGCATCCGGCCCGTCATCGGATCTCGAAGCCGCGAGTGGAACAGGAAAGCGTCGCTGAGCCGACTACGTCACCGCGCGCTGTTACGCCATCCGCTCCGGCGGCCCGGACAAGATCGAACGAAGTACAGATGTTCTAGGGAGCTTGAACATGAAAAAAGAACTTAGCATCACCCTTATCTCCCCCGGCTGTGCAATCAACGGCGACATGATTGTCGATCATGGCGTCAGTTGCTTTGGCTTGTGCGCGGGCAGCGTGATCTCGACGCGCGGGTTGCTGCATATCGGCGAAGGCGGCTTGGTCAAGGGCAGCACGCAAGGCGAGCACGTACGCATCGACCGGCGCGTCGACGGCAATGTCCACGCCCGCGATTCGCTCGAGGTCAACGGTCACGTATCTGGCGACATCCTGTATAGCGGCACGATTCGCTTGGGGCCCAACGCGTCGCTTAACGGCACGCTCAAGCGCGTTACTCGAATGTTGACGATCAATGCGGCTCCAGGAAGCAACTCGGCGTTGCAACAAGAAGAGGCCGCAGCACCGTCTCCAACTGCCCCTATCGTCGGCGCCGCAGAAAAAGCCGATTCGAATGTGACTGAGCTCCACCGCACCGCAGCGTTCTGAACCGTGCCTTGTCGAACGGACCAGTAAGCCCGCGTCGGCGACGATCCGCCTGAAAGATGTGCCGTGGATCGCGGCCTCTCACACCTGGTCGCAATCACAATGACTACAAAACCCGACACCGACTACCGATGCGAGACCTGGGAAGCCGCAGCGCAGGAAGCGGCGTTCGCGGATGTGTGTTTTTGCATGCTTGCTGACGGGCGATTTATTAACCGCCATGCGATGCCCTACAAAATCGCCCACCGCAGTCCGTTCGTCCTGCCCGAAACGTTTTTGGCCGACCTGCTGGAAAAAGCCTTGCACTTGGAGGAGTAGGGTTTATACTTACCCCGTCTCCTCCATGTCTCCACTGATATGGATTGTGCCCGCCACCTGAGCGGGCTTTCTTTTGTCTAGCGTATCTGCTTCGTCGGGATCGCTTTTTGCATCATTCTCCTCGCTGCCAAATTCAGGCGCATAACCAAATCGGAGGTTTGCTATGAATAAGGACCAAGTGAAAGGAACAGCAGAAAAGGTGAAGGGCAAGGTCAACGAGGCTGTGGGCAACGCCACGGACGATCCAAGCCAGAAGGCGAAAGGCCAGCTACAGCAGGGTGCCGGCGAGGCGCAGAAACAATATGGCAATCTGAAGGAAGACGTAAAGGATGCGCAGAAGCGCTAGCCGTAAGCGGATGTTTGCTCGTAAAAAAACGCCGGGCTTCCCGGCGTTTTTTATTCTGCGCTGCGCAAAGTCGCACTCTCTAGCTGATCCTTATGCCTCGCGATACGACCGGCAGAGATATAAGGGTTAACACGTAAACGGCAATAATCCTTTGTCATTTTCGCGGTTAATCTTAAGCGAGCGTTTACCTACACTCGAATCACTATAACGCAAACGGGTGTTTGCGCGAAAAACAAGATCCGGAGGTAAATATCATGAAACTCTCATCCATCATCGTAGCCGCAGCGCTCGCAATCCCTGCTGTGTCGTCGTTCGCTCAATCCAGCCAAGCGCCGGTTACGCGCGCTCAAGTGAAGTCGGAGCTGGTTCAATTGGAAAACGCAGGCTACAACCCGGGCACGGGCGATCACACAACCTATCCGGCGCAAATTCAGGCGGCTGAAGCCAAGGTTAGCGCGCAGAACGGCCAATCGAGCTATGGTGGTGTTGCTGACGGCACCTCAGCTTCAGGTAGCTACCACGCGCCTGCACATACAGGTGCTACCGAGGTCGACCCCGTCTACCGCGCCCACTAAGGCGACCCCGCATTTCGGCTTTGACTGCAAAAAAATGGCTGCTGTCGAAACCGACAGCAGCCATTTTGCTTTTTTAGGACCTCCCCATTGGCTTAGACGCCGGTGGATTGCCCAGCGCGAGTGCCTGGGCGTTTTTTATGCCGCGCCTCGGTTTCGGCCCTGCTGTAGGAGCACGCTGACTAAACGTTGAAGTGCTTGCCAGCGTTCCGTACACATTTAGCAACACCTGTAACGAAAAGTAAACGCAGTGTGGGGTAACCCACATAGCACCCATTCCGCGCCAATTACTATGTACTGGCTGTCCGACAACAAACGCCCGACGATAAATCCAATACGCAGAGGCAACAGGTCAGTTACGAGAGAAATACCACCAATGCGGTAACGGGGGTTCCCACCTTGGTTTGAAGGCCCGGCATCGTCCGGGCCTTTTTCCATTGCGCCTTACGATGCTTGTTAGGTCACCCGAACGGCGTATTCAGCACCTAGCGCATCTTTCGCAATCGTTGTTTTGACGCCAACCGGCACCGTCACATCAACCCGTTGCGTCCAGTCATGACCAGCGTCCACCGACGTGAGCTTGATGAGCAAGTGGGCGCTGTTATCCGGATTAAAAGTTAATACATTCGTATCCACATAAAGGCTGTTGGCAGTCTCGGTCGGCTGGACAAACCCCGATTGCAAGCGAAATGCCCTAACTACGGCTTCCTCGGTTGTGTGGAGGGTCGGGATCCCAACCCGGGCAACGAACGCGTACTGGATATGTCTGGAAACCGTACCTTCGTCGGGCCCATCGATTGTCATTTGAATGGCGGCTTGATCCAGATTCCTGAAGTCACGGCACCTACCACTGGCGCAGGTGAGCAAAGCGTTCCCGGCCGCACCTTCCGTCAGGAGGCCAGTGGTTGAGCACGAATCACCAGCAGACACCTTAACTTGGGTCACGGTTCCCTTGGTGTTCACAACCTGGATGCTTTGCCCGTCCGCAGGTGCGATTTTGGGCGTCCCCGTCACGGATATCGTTGTGTCCTGTAAAGGCAAGGTCTGCGCGCAGGCAAGCGACGCGTAGCAAACGGAAAGCGCGATTAAGAAACTTTTTTTCATCAGGTAGCCTTGTATCCACAATTACGGTATCGAGATCGAGTCGATTGACTCGAAATTTTTAAATCGATTTGTCGCGCATTTCCGCCGTTTACGTGGGGACCGCACGTCGCGTGTTTGCATTCTTAAATAAGAGGGTAGCGGCCCTCGCCGACAAGAACGACAAAGCGATGAGGGCCGCTACAAAGAATATTAACGACGACTGCGATGCGGATTGAGCGCGTACGACGTTCTCTCTTTGCTGCTGGAATGTTATGCGCCGCTTTTCGAGCTTTTGGTTCAACTCGGCGAGAGATTGAAAACCGTACTGCGCGAGAACAGCTTCCCGCTCATCGCCCGTCAACCGTTGAACTATCTGCAACGTGCGCATATCTTGGGAGGAGTTGGCCGCCTCGCCAACAATTGCCAGTGTGGCGGCCGAACTCGAGGCAAAGGACGTGAAAGCGATTGCGGAGCTAATCACGGTTGCCCCGGCCACCACGACAAGCGCTGCGCCGATTGCCTTCTGCCCAAAAATTAGTTTCTGTTTCATTTTTTTCCCGTGTTTTTGTGTAGCACTTCGCTGCTCGAATGCCCTTGCTATGCGGCAAGCGCCGGCTCAGCTGGCGCCTCGATTTGTGCTTCGGTCACGAACCTGGACGCGAAGTTCTTGGCCGTACCCGAAATCATCAGCGACTCACGTGCACGCGTCATCGCGACGTAAAACAACCGACGCTCCTCGGGCTCAGTTGATTTGGCATCGGGCGCGATTGTTTCTTCCGCGCGCGCAATCCACACGTGGTCCCATTCCAAGCCTTTCGCGCTATGCATCGTCGTGAGAATTAGTGCGCCGGGTGTGGGGTGGTTGTTCTCCTGACGCATAACAGCAGCCGTTCGGTGAACGTTCCAGAGAGCCTTGAGAGCACGTCGTACGTCGATTGAATTGCGCGGATTGCCTGCTCTTTTTTCGCGTACTTCAACATCCACTCGCTGACCCCGGAAAGCGTCAACGAGTAGAACTTTCGATCGCACAAGCCACGCCACTCTGCGAGCCGCTTCATGAACTCGCGATAGTTCGTGGCCACGTCTTCCGGCAAGCCCAACTCGACCAGATCAGCCCTGCCGCGCTGCTGCAGCTCAGCGCCCATGTTTGCGTGGAGCTCACGCAATTGCTCGGCGCGAAGGCCAAGGTGAGCCAGCACCGAGTCCAGCCCGGTTTCTTTGACCCGCTCGACAATTTCCAGCAAATTGCACATGAGCGCACCTTCTGGCCGACTCAGCACAGAAGACCCCGACGCACGGTAGTACTTCACGCCATGCGAACGACAAACCGCTTCGAGCGGATCGAGAATGCGGTTCGTGCGAGCGAGAATGGCGCACGACTGTTTCGCGGCAAGAAGTGGTGCCAGTGTCTCGACCGCAGCGACGGCCTCGTCGTATTCGTCGGCGTGCCGCGAAGCCGTCACGCGGCCACCCATGCCCTTCTCCGCGCGCAACACCTTCGCGATGCGATCGACGTTGTTGCGTATGACGCGGTCGGCGGCCGCCAAGATCTCGGAGCGACACCAATAGTTACTGCCAAGCACCACCGGCTTAGCATCGAACTGCTTAATGAACGCTTCCATGCCCCGGTAGCCCAGCGCTTCGCAAAATGCATAGATGCTTTGATCGTCGTCGCCGACGACCGTCACGATCGAGCCTGCCTTTGCATGCAGCTCGATCCAGCGATACTGCAGCGGGTCGGTATCCTGAAACTCGTCAACGAGGAGAAAGGTGAAGGGATACGGGAGGATCGTGCCGTTTTCCATGCCCTCGACCGCCAAGCGCAGCATGTCTTGGAAATCGATCTTGCCGTTTCTAGCCAACGCGTCTTGGTAGGCCGCGTACAGTTGCCCGTCTTCACTTTGCGGATCGAATTCGCCGAAGTTCGTCTTGATCTTTTCGATCGTTGGAATGACGTCTTCTGCCTTTCCTTCCCGCCCTATCTCTTGCATCACGCGGATGAGCGATCCAAGTCGGTCGCCGTCGGATGCGATATCGAGCGGCCGGCTGCCAGGCCGCTGTAACTGCTTGTATGCAAGCGAGTGGAAGGTTCCGGCAATCAAACGTTTCTTGACGGCCTTGCCGGCGGTGGCCAGGATGCGCTCACGTAACTCGAGTGCGGCATCCTTCGTGTGGAGCACGACTGCGCGAATACGCGAACCACCAGATTGATTCGTTAACAAATTGACATAAATAGAATTAACACTTTTTAGTAGGAAACCTAAATAATAGGGTATCTCGTTCTTAAACCGCGGTTGATACATAAGAGGTTTGCATCTTGAGGGTCTGGCTATGTGCCTAGAGTGCTGATCTCCACGCGAGCAATGATTGACCGTGATCGACCCCTATGCCGCCGCTCAGACAATGGGGGCGGTCACAGCGCGTTGATTTTTGGGTTGGCTGATGCGCAGAGGTCGAAGCCTCTCTTGATACTACTAAGCAGGGACGAACTCGGCCTCGGTTATTCGGGCGCGGGGCCAGTTGACTGTCGTTCTATAATTTTCTCGTGCCGAATCGTTATGCTGGCTTCACCGGGTGAGCGTCCATTCACCAAAGCAACGAGCAGAGATACCGCCTCGTAGCCCAGTCGGTCCAGAGGATAGGATACTGAAGTGACTGTTGGATTTAGCAGCTCTGCGACCGCACCGTCGTAGAGGCTTGCCACGGACACGTCATTTGGAACCTTGAATCCGCGCCGGTGTGCCTCGTGCATTGCGCCCGCAGCGACCAACTGATTTGTTGAAAATAAAGCGGTCGGACGTCGTCGCAATTGTAGAAGTTGGCTTGCGGCTTTTTCACCACCTTCCCGGTCGTAACCGGCATCGATGACGAGACTGTTATCAAATGGCAAACCAAGTTCTTTCAGCGCGAGCTTGTACCCATTAAGGCGTCTGCTTCCAAGAAATCGAAGAGTCCCGCCTAAAAACGCAATCCGCCTGTGCCCAAGGTTGAATAAATATACAATCATGGCCCGCACGCCGTCCTCGTCGTCTAAGATGACGTGAGGCACCGAATCATCGACATATCGGTTGACCAGCACAACTGGTGCGCTCAGCTTCTTTACAGCGGCAAACTGCTCTTTTTCCCGGAACCCTGTTGATACAAGGAACCCATCGACTCGATTGCGTTCCAGAATTCTTGCGGCAAGTGTAGGGTCTTCGCCCTCCGCGCCGATTCCGCCGAGAAGCATGGAGTAGCTTAACTCTCGAGCGGCTGTTTGCGCACCGAGAATAATGGCAGGGAATGCCGGACTGTTTATTTCCGGCACAATCATGGCGATGGTGCCGGAGCGAGACATGCGAAGCCCTCTTGCCTGCGGGTTCGGAGAATAACCGAGCTTCGTTATCATCTCCCGGACGTGGGTCTTGGTTTCCTCGCGCACATTCAGACTGGGGTCATTGTTAAGAATGCGCGAAATCGCACCGGCCGAGACGCCCGTTGCTTTTGCAACATCTGAGATGGTGACGCGCTTCGCGGCCATACTTCAAATCCTCGCTTCGAGAAGGCGCCGGTGGACCTTCGTAACCAGAAACCGCAATCATAAGCTGGTTGAGCGAGAACGCGGAAAGAACATAACGTCCCCAACGCCTTATCGCCCCCCTCCCAAGTAGTCCCACGCCGACAGGGCGTGCGTCTTGATGACCGTCATGAACTCATCAATAGACACGGCTTCGTTAGGTGCGGCCATGCCACTCGGGGACGGGCCGAAGATGTAGGCAGGAACCTTGTGGTAACGCCAGAACTTGCAGTCTGTGGCACCCAACGAAGGGATTGCCAGCGGTTTATTTCCGGTTATTGTAAATGCGTTGTCGGCAAGGATGCCCACCATCGGATGGTCGTGCGCACATGAATTCGACGGATTACTGGCGGCCTCTTGAACCGATACTTCGACTTGTGGATACCCTTTAAGAATTTCGCGGATAAATGCCATCGCACGGTCCGCATCCAAACCAATTGGCAGCCGGATATCCGCTTCGAATGTGCATGAGCTCGGAATCATGTTCACCTTCAAGCCACCATGGATAGTTCCAATGTTGAGGGTGGGACGCGCGAGAATCAGGCCGGCACCTGCACCCATCGCACCATCTGCCGCAGCCTGAACGTCCTTGCGCTGTAAATATGCGGCCAAGTCGATGGGCAAGTTCGGCACGACGGACTCAATTGCGCCGAGTTTCGAGATGACCTCGGCGGCGATGCGGCTAGCACTTTCGGTCTTGTGCACGTAAGCGCCGTGAGCGCCTTCGGTACGAACAACAAACGTCAATCGAAGGGTGCCTTTCTCGGCAAAACGTATGGTGCCGATACCGCCAGGTTCTGCATTCAGCATGCAGTCCCCATGCCAGCGCGTGTCGTTCTCAAGCAGCCAGCGACTACCCCACTTGCCGCCGGTCTCTTCGTCCGATACCGCTGTCAGACCAACGCTGCCCTTGAGCAAATCGCGAAACCGATGAAGATACGTGAACGCAATGATGGAAGCTGCTGTGCCAGACTTCATGTCACTTGCGCCGCGACCGTGCACCTTTCCACCGTCGACCTCTCCTGACCATGGGTCCTTTGTCCAACCCTCACCTGCCCCTACCGGAAACACGTCCATATGGCCATTGAGCACGAGGCGACGGCCGTCGCTTCCGCCCTTAAATTCACTGACGACGTTCGGCATGTCGGGATTGGGCGCGACAATTGAGGAATCAGCACCTTTCTGTTTCAAATACCCCGCAACAACATCCGCAACGTCACGCGTATCTCCTGGCGGATTCGGAGATGGAGTGCGAATAAACTCCTGCAAAAACGCGACGTGGGCATCTCGGTCGGCATCGATAGCCGCAAGCATTTCTGATTTAGTCATGGCTGAAGTAAAACGATTTACTTGAAAATACCACTGAACCGGGGTAGCGTCAAACGAAAGGTGCTCACTCGGAATCAGGTGCTTATTACCCGCTTAAAACTTGTGACGGATGCCAGCAATCACGGCAGTTTGGTTGGACGTGGACGAAGCGGACAGGCCGGCGATATTGGCCACCGCCGTTGTTCCACTCGAATCACGCCCAGACGCGTGCTGGAACACACCATTCAGGTACAGGTCGGTTCTCTTTGACAGGAAGTAGTCCGCACCCAACATGCCTTGGTGATACTTGGCGTCGTTCACGCCATAGCCCTTGGTGTAGTCGTACGCGACGCCAAGAACGAGGGCCGGGGACAACTGGTACTTGAAGTTAGCTTCGGCGTTATGAAATTTAGCTGCGCCGCCAGCGCCAACACGCGGCAAACCTACCTCCGTGCCGATGTCCTTGAATTGCGTGTTGCTATACGTAGCGCCAACAGTGGCGGCACCGAAGTTGTAAGCTGCCGCAGCAGCGATAACTTGCTGCGTCTTCGCCGAGGCGTAGCCGGAATAAACCCGACTTCCAGTCATGTTCGATGTGGCGGTATTGGAGGCCGCGTTGTTGCCAAAGAACGAATAATTCGGGTCTTTGACGTTAAGATAAGAGGCGGCAAAAGAAACCGGTCCCTGAGCATACTTACCCCCAAGCGAAAAAATCTGGTTCCGATTGAACTGGCCCGCTACGCCGCCTAAACTGTAAAGGCCGCCGAATGAGAGGCCGCTGAAAATGGTATTTGCGTATTTAACGGAATTGTTGACCCGGTTAGTGTTGTTCATGTTGTCCAGGTCGCCTGGGTGGGCTCCGTAGAACGACATCCACTGGTCGGCGGCCATGAATGGCCCAACATAGTCCACTACGGAGTCATATTGGCGACCAAACGTAACAGCTCCGTATCGTGCAGACGACAACCCGACATATGCCGTTCGCCCAAACTCATCGCCGCCTTGTCCAAGACGCCCGGTGAAAGCATTAAAACCGTTCTGCAAGTCGAAAATTGCTGACAGTCCACCGCCGAGGTCCTCGCTTCCTTTAAGGCCCCACCGACTTCCCTGGATGTTACCGCCGCTTGTCTCGTAGAGCTTTTGGCCGCCACTATTGTTGCTATATAGGAATCCAGCGTCAACGATTCCGTACAGGGTGACATTGCTTTGAGCGTGAGCCGACCCTACTATGCCGACGCAAGCTGACACTGCGATACAGACTATTTTCATGACATTCTCCAATGTTGTCGAAAAAACTATCTAACTAAGAAACGCATTTTTATTTGTTGTACTAATTGAATGAATTTAGAGATTTGGGGTGCATAGAGGTTCATGCGCATGTACCCTATGCAACGTCGAAGAGACCGGCGTAGCACGTGCGCGTTCCCCTTTTATTCCCTAGCGCTCGAGGAGAGATCGTTGCACATGGTCGTGTTGAACGTTTTACGCACCACCCCTCAAATCGCTTCCGTCAAACGCACCGCGTTATTTCGCCAACACCTCGTCCGCGACTTCGTTCACCGCGCCAAGCGTGTGCGCCACAATCGTATCGACGTCCTCTTTCGTGAGGATGAGCGGTGGGGCAAATCCGAGGATGTCTGCATGTGGCATTGCGCGAGCGATGACACCGCGCTTAAACAATGCCGCCGCAACTTTGGGTCCGACCTTGATAGATGGGTCGAACGCAATGCGTTCGACCGGCTGCGCCATAAACTCAATCGCTGCGAGCAAGCCGGTGCCTCTGACCTCGCCAACCATCGGATGGCCAGAGAACGTCGCACGTAGCTGCTGTTGCAGATAAGCGCCGACATCCGCTGCGTTCAGTGTCAGGTTTTCGCGCTCAAGGATGTTTAGGTTTGCGAGCGCGGCAGCCGCGCATAGCGGGTGGCCGGAGTACGTCCAGCCATGACCCAATGCCCCATTTTCGATGGAGCCGCGCTCAAGAACGTCCCAGACGCCCTCGCTAACAATGACCCCCGACAAGGGCGCATAGGCACTCGTCAAACCTTTGGCGACGGTAATGAGGTCCGGCTTGATATCGAAATGCTGCGACCCCATCGGGGAGCCAAGCCGTCCAAATCCACACACAACTTCATCGGCAATGAGCAAGATGTCGTGCTTTTTGAGTACGGACTGAATTGCCGGCCAGTAGCCGTTGGGCGGAACAATGATGCCCCCGGTGCCCATTACCGGCTCGCCGATAAATGCTGCGATGGTCTCCGCGCCCTCTGCGGCAATGAGACGCTCAAGTTGGTCCACGCAGTAGCTGACGAACTGCTCCTCACCCATCCCAGCGGGCGCTTGGCGATACCAGTGCGGACATACGGTGTGCTTGACGCGGTCAAACGGCAAGTCGAAATGCTCATGGAAACTAGGCAGGCCTGTCAGGCTACCCGTCATCAGACCCGAACCGTGATAGCCACGCTCACGCGAGATAATTTTCTTTTTCTTTGGGAGACCCAGCACATTGTTGTAGTACCAGACGAGCTTCACTTGCGTTTCATTGGCGTCGGACCCGGACATGCCGTAGTACACTTTTTTCATGCCGGGTGGAGACCACTCGATTACCCTTTCCGACAGCGCAATGATGGTGTCGGTCGAGTGACCTACATATGTATGGTAGTAAGCGAGCTTCTTCGCCTGCTCGTAAATCGCCTCTGCGATTTCAGCGCGCCCATACCCAACGTTGACACAGTAAAGACCGGCAAAACCATCAATGAATTCACGTCCTTCATGGTCGCGAATCCGGATGCCATCCGCGCCCGTGATAATGCGTCCCGGAAGGGCTCCGCTCGCATGGTCGTGCGCATGCGTCGAGGGGTGCATAAAGTGACTGCGGTCCGTGCTAAGTAATGCGTTAATTTCGTTCATTTCAGATTGTCTTCGAATGCGGTTTCAGCAAATGTGTCAACGCTTCAACCAATGCTCTGCCCCGTGCTTACCCGGGGATGGGATAGTGGTTGCCCGCGCTTCACTGACGCATATCTATCAACACGCTCTTGAACCGAAGGTTTGCCTCGTACGCCTGTCGTCCAAGGTCCTTTCCGATACCGGAACGTTTGTAACCGCCTGTGGGAATCATGAAGTCGGATGTACGTCCGTAGCGATTCACCCACACGGTTCCCGCCTCCAACCGGCGCACGAACCGAAGTGCTCGACCAATGTCTGCCGTGTGCACCCCCGCTGCCAGACCGTAGTCCGGGTGCTGCGCTAGTGACAGGGCTTCCTCGTCTTTATCGAACACCTGTAGCGTCAGAACGGGTCCGAAAATTTCATCTGTCACCGCTTCCGAAGCGGGCGTTACGTTAGTTAGCAGGGTCGGCATAAAAAACGTACCAGCACCTTGATTTGACACACGGAGGCCGCCGCATTGAACCGATGCACCCGACGCTTTCGTCCGGTCGACAATCGATTCGATACGCGCGATTTGTGGTTCAGAGATGATGGGGGCGAGTGTCGTTTCTGACGACCAGGTGTTGCCGGCTTTCAGTAGCGCAAAATGTGAAGCAATTCGGTCGGCAAGAGACTCGGCGATAGAACGCTCCACGATAAGTCGCGACCCCGCAACACAGACTTGTCCAGCGTTCGCCGAGATTGCACCCGCAATCCGACGCGCAACGTCATCGAGTCGGGGTGCATCGGCGAATACGATTTGAGGACTTTTTCCGCCAAGCTCCAACGTGACCGGCTTCGTTCCCGATTCGGCGCACGCAGACATGATTGCCGCACCGGTCCTTGTAGAGCCGGTGAACGTCACTTTCGCTACCTTCGGATGCCGCACCAGCGCGTCGCCTGTAGTACGACCATCGCCCTGGATAACGTTGAAGATGCCCTTTGGAACGCCTGCCTGCACAGCGAGCTCCGCCAGCCGAATCGCGGAAAATGGCGTCATCTCCGACGGCTTTAACACCACTGCGTTACCTGCAGCCAATGCCGGAGCAAGCTTCCAAGACGCCATGACTAGCGGGAAATTCCACGGGGCGATTGCTCCAACCACACCGTACGGCTCGGCAATCGTCATCCCCAGATGGTCTTGGTCCGTTGCAATAACCTCTCCGCCGACCTTGTCCGCAAACTCTGCGTAAAAGCGAAAACCTTCGGCAGTGAAGGGGATGTCCCACGCGGTGGAATCGCGTATCGGACGCGTCGACCCGAGCGACTCCAGGGGCGCCAGACCCTCCACGTCGCTAACAATGAGGTCAGCAAATCGCCGTAGGACTGCTGCGCGCTCTCGTGGCGAGATACGCGCCCAATCGCTCGTTTGATATGCCTGCCACGCATTCTCGACGGCTCGGTCGACCATCGCAGCATTTGCGATGGGAAGGGACGCATACACAACGCCGTCAGATGGACGAGCGACGTCAATTCGCTCGTCCCCCTCATCAACCAGTTCACCTCCGATGAAGTGTCCACGCGGAATTTTGATAGTATTTGGGTCGAACTGATTCATTTCAAACTCCTTAAACTGGTAACGATGCAACTCGACAGCGTCGTGGACTAGCTAAACGCCTATATCGACTGAAGGCTGTCGTTTCACTTAAGCACCCGCCTGGTTTTGATAGCCCGCCCTTGAAGCGACTGCGTGAAGCAGTACGTTCGCTCCTGCGCTGACATCGTTCGGCAGCGCTTCCTCGGCTTCGTTATGGGACAAACCGTCAACGCACGGTATGAAAACCATGGTGGACGGAACACAGCGACTCAGGTTTATGGCGTCATGCCCTGCGCCGCTTGTAATCGGCTCGTGCGAATAGCCGAGGTCCGCCGCTGCCTTCCGGACGAGTTCGACACAGACGGGGTCAAACGTAGTAACCGGAATCGACAGATAGGTATCGATTTTGACGATAACGCCTCGAGAATTAGCTATCGCCTCGAACGCCTGCCGCACGGCCTCCTCCATCTCGTCAATTTTCGCGGGTTCAGGGTGACGGATATCGACGCTGAAATAGAGCTGCCCCGCGATGGTGTTTCGGGACGCGTTTGCTATGGAGATTTCACCGATTGTTGCCAGACCTTTTAGACCAAATCGTTTCGCGATGCTTTCAAGCGAAGAGGCCATCTCTGCGGTTGCAAACATCGCGTCTTTGCGGGCTTCCATCGGCGTCGTTCCTGCATGCGAAGCGAAGCCCGACACGTTGATGTCGAGCCAACGCACCGCTTGGCCGCCTGAGACGACGCCGATTTCTGTGCCGTTACGCTCAAGGATTGGACCCTGTTCGATATGAGCTTCGAAATACGAGTCCACATCGTCTTTGGTTAGTGCGCCCGAGCCCTTGTAGTCACAAAGGGTGAGCGCGCCTTCGATGGAAACGCCATCGCTATCTTTTAATCCATATGCTTTGCCCAATTCGATTGCTCCGGCGAAGACTGCCGAACCAACCATTGAAGGCGTGAACCTCGCTCCCTCTTCGTTGGTCCACGACACAATTTCAATGGGCTTATCGGTCACGGCGCTTGCGTCGTTGAGGGTCCGTATCAACTCAAGGGCTGCTAATACGCCATACGCTCCATCGAAACGTCCACCTTTCGGCTGAGTGTCTAAGTGGCTGCCGACAAGGACGGCCTTGGCAGTCAAATCACGTCCGTCACGCCGGGCGAAAATATTTCCAATTTCATCAATGCGAACGGTCAATCCAGCATCACGACACCAAGTGATAAACAGGTCGCGGCCACGACGTTCCTCGTCCGTGAGTGCAAGCCGGCAAACGCCGCCCAATGGGGTAGCGCCAACCTCGGCCATCTTCATCAAACTGTCCCACAAGCGTTCATCGTTGATTTTCATGGTTCACAATCCTTTGTACATGTCGGAAAAGGAGCGGTCCGTTGCATCCGCTCTCTGATGCTTATGTTTGCCGAGTGCCCACACGCAGACGAAAGACGTCGCGGCCAGTGCGCTGTAGAAGACAGCAAGGGGCCACCATCTGCCGCCGGCCTCATGTGCAAGCCATGTACCGGCGAGCGGAGTTAAACCACCCGCAACAGCGCCGCAAACCTGATACGAGATGGAAATGGCCGTGTAACGCACCCTTATCGGGAAGACCCTGCTGACGAACCCTGCGATGACAGAGTAAAAGCTCGCCATACAAACGACAGCGATGGATATCCCAAGGAACATGAGACTCGGTCGTCCGCTGCTGACGAGTACAAACATTGGATAAGGCGAAAGCACAGCCAAGAACGAAGCTAGGAGGAGGAAGCGAGTAGCGCCGACCATTTCTGAAATCCAGGCTGCAACCGGCTGAACTAAGGCCTGGACGATAGCAACGGCGAAGAGGCAGTCAAGAATAATTGTCTTATGGACGCCGAGGGTTAGCGTCGCATAGGTAATCATGAAGGTATTCGTAAAATACGAGCATGCGATTCCCAGCGTATTTGCACCAATGCACAACGCTATCAACTTGCTTGAGCCCCGGAATGCCTCTGCAATTGGTATCTTAGGCAAACTGCCCGCGTTTTTCTCCTCCTCAAACTCAGGGGATTCATCGACACCTTTCCGTATCAGCACACCGACAATGAGCAGGACGATGCTAACCAGGAAGGGCAAGCGCCAGCCGTACCGGATAAAGTCATCGTGCGGCATCGAGATGACCAGCCGGAAAGCCACGAGCGACAAAATGAGAGCGACGGGGCTTCCAAGTTGAGCGAATGACGCATAAAACACACGTCGACCAGTAGGCGCGTGCTCGCCAGCCATAAGAACCGCTCCTCCCCACTCTCCGCCCGCTGAGATGCCTTGCAAGATGCGCAACAGGACAAGCGCCAAAGGCGCCGCCAATCCCCATTTCCCGTAACTGGGGAGTAAACCGATACCGATGGTTGCCAAGCCCATGAGGATAAGCGTCGTCATCAAGGCACTCTTTCGCCCAATTCGGTCCCCCATGTGCCCGAACAATATTGCGCCGATAGGGCGAGCGAAGAATCCGACAGCGAACGTTGCGAATGACGCCATGGTGCTTATGAAAACATCGTGAGATGGAAAGTAAAGCTCTGCGAACACCAACGCTGAAGCGGTCGCGTAGAGGTAAAAGTCGTACCATTCAATCATCGTCCCGATAAACGCAGCCGCAGCTGCGCGCGTCGATTGCTTCCTCGCAGTCGCCCTATCCATAAGTACTCCTTATCGGATCACGAAAAAATTGCTACTTTAAAACGGCCTCGGCTATTGCTTGCCGTTGATACGTGCGGCGTCGACAGCGCTGCCCTCCAGCCCCCACTTGGTCAGTATCTTTTTGTAGGTTCCGTCGGCAATGATTGCGTTGAAGGCTGTCTTCAGCTTCGTCCCGAACTCGGCGTCATTCTTTCTGAATCCCATACCCATCAACTGAGGCAGAAAGGGCGTACCTACCTGGACGTACTTATTGCCCTCCAGCTTATTTTGATATGGGAGAGTTGGTGCACCCTGAACTGCAGCATCGATGCGGCTCTGGTTAAGCTGTAGACGGGTGTCAGGGGAGCCGTCGGTGCCGACCACCACGACGGCAGGTTTGCCTTGCTTAACGCAGTGCTCCTCGCTCCAAGCCGCGATTGCATCTGGCCAGATTGTCCTTCGCGCGGTACCAACTCTCTTTCCGCACAACGCATCCATGCTCGGAAACTTCGATGCTTGCGTCTTCAGCGTGTAAAAGATGGAGTCAAGCCGCAGATAGTCAAGAAAACTTACGCTGGCTTGCCGTTCCTGCGTGTCCGCCATGCCGCCAACAATCAAATCTAGTCTTTTTGTCGTGATGGAGCTGAGCAGTTGGTCAAAATTGGTATCCTGCCATTCGACCTTCGAGCCCATCTTCGCGGCCACCGCCTCAATAATGTCTACGTCAAAACCGACCGTATTGCCTGTTTCGGGGTCTTTGCTCTCAAACGGGGGATATTTGGGTGCAGTCCCTACGACTAGCGTCCCGCCAGCCGACTTTGTGGTTTGTGCCGTTGCGCTACCTGGGCCTGCTAATAGACAAGTAAACGCAGCCACAGCAAGGGCTCGAAAGACATGCTTATGCATCATAAAACTCCATGCTTAGTTAGCTTCAGTCTTGGCTCTGGGCAGTCGCTGCTAAGCAATAACCGCCGAAATAAACTCTTGCGTGCGCGGGTGCTGCGGGTGAGATAGCACCTGGTCGGGCGGCCCACTTTCGATAACCCGACCTTGGTCCATAAAGAGAACGCGACTAGCGACCTCGCGAGCGAATCCAAGCTCGTGTGTAACGACAATCATCGTCATCCCCGTCTTAGCGAGGTCACGCATAACGGTGAGAACCTCTCCCACCAGCTCTGGGTCGAGCGCCGACGTCGGTTCATCGAATAACATCAATTTCGGCTGCATTGCCAACGCACGAGCTATCGCCACGCGTTGCTGCTGCCCTCCCGAAAGCTCGACGGGAAAGGCATCACATTTTTGTGCAAGTCCAACGCGCTCCAGAAGGTCCCGTGCTTCGCGGGTGGCGCTGCTTTTATCGCGCTTTAATACTTGTACCGGACCCTCGACGACATTTTCGAGGACCGTCTTATGTGGGAAGAGATTGAAGCGCTGAAAGACCATCCCTGTCGTGAGGCGTTGACGGGCCACCTGCTTCTCTGAAAGTTGATAGAGCTTGCGCTCGACCCGTCGGTAACCCAGGAGTTCGCCGCAAACCCACAACGCACCGTTGTTTATGGTTTCGAGTTGATTGATACACCGTAGAAAGGTGCTCTTTCCGGACCCTGAAGGACCAATGATACAAAGGACTTCGCCTTCGGCCATCTCCAAGTCGATACCCTTGAGCACCTCAGTACTCCCGAACGACTTATGAATATCAACTGCTTTAATAATGGACGACATAATTTCTCCCGTTTACTGTTTGGCCGGGGCGCGTCCGGCTCCGCGAGCGAAGCGACGCTCGATACGCGCTTGGACAGCCGAGAGGATTGTCACCACCACGAGATACCAAATGCCGGCCACAATCAGCAATTCGATGACTCGTTGATTTGCGTAGTAGATGTTTTCAGCGCTATGCACCATTTCCGCGTACTGCACGACGCTTGCCAAAGACGTAAGTTTGACCATCCCAATGAGTTCGTTACCAATTGGCGGCACGATAACTCGCATGGCTTGAGGGAGAATGATTCGGCGCAGCGCCTGCAGACGTGGCATTCCGATGGCCTTCGCAGCCTCGTATTGACCGGGGTCAACCGAGAGGAGACCAGCCCGCACTACTTCGGACGTATAGGCGCCCTGGTTAATGCCCAATCCTAATAGGGCCGCCAGAAAGGGCGTCATGATGTCAACTGTTGGCACCTGGAATAGCCCCGGTATTCCGAGCGTTGGGAATATGAGTCCGAGGTTGAACCAAAGCAGCAATTGCAAGAGAACTGGCGTGCCGCGAAAAAACCAAACATACCCGGACGCGACAGTCCGTAATACGGGATTCGGTGAAAGCCGGGCAATCGCTACTAGCACACCAATCAGTATTCCTAAGCTCATTGCCAAAGCAGTCATGACAATGGTGTTCACTAATCCGGTCGTGATGGTCCGCGCGGTGAAAAACCGGCCAACATAGGACCATTCGACTTGGCCGTGCGCAAATGCTGCTGCCAACCAGGCAAGGAGTGCCGAGACGACCACGGACGAAACGATGCGCCCGTAATAACGTCGGGGCACATGCTGATATTGCGATTCGTCTGATAAGCCAACCGGCATAACTGTTTGCCGTTTTTCCATGATTGTTCCAAACATCGCGGACTCGCTTTAAAAGGTTTCTGGCAGCATTAAAAATGTCAAAAACTGCTCGGTAAATCGATTTACCTTTGGACTTTACGGAACTCGAAAATTGCTGTCAACGAAAAAATAGGCGGTTAGGGAAAACCAGAGGCGCACCAAAAAATTGGCGCAGACCGTCTAGGGGCTACAGATAACGCTGCAGCCTTGGATGTGGCCCCGCTGCCTACCAGCTAAGAGGTAGAGGTATGACTTCGATTATTGAGCGGCAGACACACTGTGGGCTTTGTGCATCATGTTACGGCCTCAACGCAACGTGCTGACGCTAGAAATTTTGCCTGAGGCTCGGCATGGCTCGGTCAACGCGATATCAAAAGCTAAGCACTGCGTGATCTTCTGCCTTCTCTCTCCTACAGACGAAGTCCGCTGTATGTGTGGTTCAAAGCCGACGACCAAGAGCAACTCACTTCCTCCTGTAGGTTCCGAACCGCACTCGGTCACGTCGCTTGGAGAATCGCGCAGAATAGCTGACGATACAGCCACGCGGAACATGCCGCTCTCAATAAGAGCGCGAAGACTTCGACAGTGCCCAGCCGACCGACTTCCAGTAAATTACCCCTACGCCATCATGTTTCCCAAAACTGTGCGTTCGATCGCGACGAACACGATCACGATACCTAGCAGCGGTGTGCAGTTAAAAGGTGAATTATTTGGTTCGACCGGAAAGGGCTTCGTATGTTGAGCTATACCGCGTCCCATGATGCCTACGCTCCAAACGCCTCATGACAGGACAGGAGGCTTAGCTTGTGTGTTGATCTGCATCTAAATCTGAACCAACAAAAAATGCGTAGAACGCGTCCACGAGAACGTAACTCGGCAAGCCAACGGATTGAACGTAACTAACATTAACAATTTTTAGTAGGATAACTAAGAGATGTAATGTCGCGGCAGTATACGAAGCCAGAAAAGTGCACTCATAGGACTTCGCCCCAGCAGACCGCAACGTGATCGCGTTAGTTGCTCATCGTCGCTTTCGAACAATATGATTTGCAGGAAAACGGAATTGGGTAGACTGAGGCGTTTTTGGTAAGACTGGAAAAACAGAAATTTGGAGACTTCCCGGACTCGTAGTTAAATGTTGCTTTGCCGTGGGCGGTGCCAAGGGGCGAAGGCTAGAGCAGCGTGTCAAAGTTGCTCTCGGCTCCTCCAACGGCAGAAATCGACGACACTGTTATCTGGATGCGCGATGTCAGGCCTGTTCGCTCGATGTCACGCAAAGAATGCTCGCCCGATAACGCAGCCTGTGAAGGCTTCTTCGGGAGACTCAAGACGGAACTGTTTTATTTTCTTGACTTGCGGGATACGACCATTGATCAATACGTCCAGGTCCTTGACTCTGACATCCGCTGGTACAGCGCAACGCGTATCAGGTCTCGCTTAACTCTTTCAGCCTCCCCGAATACTGTGAATGTCATGGAATTGCAATACAAACCAGTCCGAGATGTTAGTCGCAACCCCAGTGGGTCAGTTTCCAGCATAATTCAAGACGCGAAGAGCGTGAGTTAACGAAAACCGTCTCATGTAGCGTAGATTGGGTTTTTCGATTTCACGGTTTCCGAGCTAACGGAAAACCGATATCCAGTAGTTTGCGGAGGCGTTTGCACAAAAGCAAGACGATGACCTGCTTCCCAATCTACATCATCGATAACGCACCGGCAGCGCCGAATCCAGGTGGTTCCTGCATCAATTGCTCAACCATCATGCGAGCGGGAGCTGGCATGTTCTCAAGTTCACGGCATACGATACTCAAGGGACGCTCAGCCCACAGTTCATCCAAAGGAATACTGACTAATCGTGATTTCGCGTGCTTGGGTATTCCCACCTCGGGCAAGATGCCTATCCCCAGACCGGCGGCAACCATGTTGCGAACAGCCTCGAAATTCGTTACCTGAATTCGGAGCTTCAGTCGTCTGCCGGCAGCGTCCGCCGCGCGTGTACAAAGCGTATGAATCGACGCGCCCTCTTGCATGCCAACATAGTCGCAATCCAGCGTCTCTTCAAAACCAATTGACTTCCTTTTGGAAAAAGCATGATCGACTGGCACCACCACGAACAGCCGGTCAACCTTGTACGGCAAGCAAATCAACCTCAAGGACGGGTCGGGCATGGCGCAGATGCCGAAATCGACGACCCCGTTCTCAACCATTCGTACCACCACATCACTTGGCTTTTCAATCAGATCGATTTTGATTTCCGGATGCAAGCTCGCGAAACGGCGTAAATCTGCCGGCAAGTAATGCACCATGGCTGTGTACGTCACGGACAGCCGCACATGGCCCCGGATACCGCCAGAGTATTCGCTTAACAGCGTATCAATGTGCCTGATCTGCTCGAAAATCTGCTTTGCATGGCCATACAGTGCAATGCCGGCTGGCGTAGGCAAAACACCGCGGCTATGGCGGTAAAACAGGGCCGAGCCAGCATCTTTCTCGAGATCCGAGATCCGCTTGCTAGCGGCAGAAGGCACCAGATGCAATGCCCGGGATGCAGTTGCAATACTCCCCTCTTCCACCACTGCCAGGAAGACTCTCAGGGACTCGATATCGATGCGCATGGATCCCTTGGAAAGAACAGTGTCACGCATCGTCATGGACGATGGCTCTGTTCGTGAGAGAGCAATAGTTTTGACTATTTGTCAACATTATAATCCAGCCTCGGCAAGCACTTCCGCATTCAATTCCAACGCTGCCAAGGGCTGGCACGCTCTAAACCAAAGAGCGGACATCTGGCAAACCCTTCAAAATATAAAATCGAGACAAATCCGTGAATGACATGGCGAACGATTCTCCGACGCAACTTGCACCATCTTCCCGCTGGTATGCAAAATTGACGAGGAAACACTGGCTCACGCTGAATGGTGCGTTTCTCGGATGGATCTTTGACGGATATGAGGCGCTCGCGCTCATCATGGTGCTGCCCGCTTTGATGCATTCGGTGCTGACGCGTGGCCAGATGAGTTCACTGCCGCTCTACGCAGGACTGGTTATCGGAATCACCCTGCTCGGCTGGGGTATTGGCGGCCTGGTGGGCGGCGTTCTTGCCGACTATGTCGGACGCAAGCCGATGATGATGTGGTCGGTTCTCGCATACGCAATACTGACAGGATGCACAGCGTTCTCAGGCAGCCTGGTCTATTTGTGCGCAATGCGCTTCCTGACGGGCCTTGCTATGGGCAGCGAATGGAGCACAGGTATCGCGCTGATTGCCGAGACGTGGCCGCGTGAAGCGAGGGCAAAGGGCGCCGGCTTTCTGCAGTCGGGTTTTGGATGGGGCACGCTGATTGCAGCCGTGGCCTGGTATGCCTTGACCAGCGCCGACCCGTTCGGTGCAGACAATTGGCGCGTCATATTCGTGATTGGCGCGTTGCCCGCGTTTTTTGTTCTTTATATCCGGCGCGGCGTGGACGAATCGGAACAATGGCAGGAAGCCGTGCGCAACAAGCAATGGAGCGCAACCGGCTCTGCCGCCGTGAGCGACCAACACGCCAAGCGCCCGTTCACCCTCAAGCAGGTATTCAGCGAGCGAGAGTCGGTTCGCCGGATCGTCCTGACAACCGTGTTGTCCATTGTGACGATCGTGGGCTGGTGGGCTGTTTCCAGTTGGCTTCCGGCACGCACGGCAGAGTTGGCCAAGCAGGAACATGTTGTCAACGCCGGTCACTGGATATCTTCGGTATCGATTGTCTACACGGTCGGCGCGATCATTGCCTACATGCTGTCAGGCTTCATCATCGATAGCGTGGGGCGCCGATGGTTCCTCTTCCTGGGTTTTGCCGGGTCATTAGCGACCACTGTCCTGGCTTACGGCTGGATTAGTTCCGTCGAAGGCATGCTGGCCATTGCCGCGATCAACGGCTTCTTCACCCTGGGGTGTACGTTCGCCTGGCTGGCCATTTACCCAGCCGAGCTGTTCAATGCGTCTGTCCGCTCGACCGCGACGAGCTTCGTTTTCAACTCTGCCCGCCTGGTTGCCTGGGTATTCCCGATTCTGTCCGGCTCCATGATCAAGTCGCTGGGCGGCGTATCTCATGCGGCATTAATGTTTGGATCGGTGTATGTCATCGGCATGATTCTTCCCTGGTTTCTTCCTGAAACAAAGGACCTCGGTCTACCAGAAGATGCGCTCCCTGAAAATTCGAACGCTGTTCAAGGCTAGGAGCGAAAATGGGCCGAACGCTCTACGACAAGATCTTCGACGCTCACGTAGTCCGAAGCCGGGCTGATGGCACCGCCCTTCTCTACATCGACCGCCATCTCGTGAATGAAGTCACGAGCCCCCAGGCGTTCGAATCGATGCGTCAGGAGGGCCGTGTGGTGTGGCGTCCGCGCGCCAATCTCGCGACGGCAGATCACAATGTGCCCACGACCGACCGTTCCCACGGCATTGAAGACGCCACTTCCCGCACGCAGGTCCTAACCTTGCAGGAAAATACTGGCGCGACCAGCATTGATCACTTTGGCATGACTCATCCCGAACAGGGCATCCTGCACGTTGTCGCACCGGAGATTGGCAGCACCCTTCCCGGCATGACGATTGTCTGTGGCGACTCTCATACCAGTACGCATGGCGCGTTTGGTGCTCTCGCATTCGGCATTGGCACGTCGGAAATCGAACACGTGCTCAGTACGCAAACGCTGGTCACAAGCCGAAGCAAACGAATGCGTATCACCGTTGACGGCACGCTGCCTGCGGGTTGCACAGCGAAGGATGTCTCCCTCGCCATAATCGGCCATATAGGAACCGATGGCGCGACAGGACACGCGATTGAATTCGCGGGCCCGGTGGTGCGCGCTTTCTCAATGGAAGCACGCATGACCCTGTGCAATATGTCCATTGAAGCTGGCGCGAGAGCCGGTCTGATCGCGGCGGACGCAACCACGCTGGCGTATTGCGAAACGCGTGCGCGTGCACCCCGTGGCGAGGACTGGGTGCGTGCGCAAACCGAGTGGTTGGCACTGCATTCAGATGACGACGCCGTGTTCGATGCGGAGGTGCGCATGGATGTCACCGCACTTTTGCCTCAGGTTACCTGGGGAACGTCTCCCGAAATGGTAGTCGATGTGTCCGGCCGCATTCCCGATCCCATTGCAGGCGGACACCATGCCAAGTCCACGTCGTATATGAACGCGCTCAACTATATGGGTCTCGATGCCGGAGCGCCAATAACTTCCATTGCCCTGGACAAGATCTTTATTGGCTCCTGCACCAATGGCCGCATCGAGGACCTTCGCGCTGCGGCTGAAGTATTGACGAAACTGGGCGGACGGATCGCGCCAAATATCAAGCTCGCACTTGCAGTACCGGGCTCCACTTCCGTTAAGCGCCAGGCGGAATTGGAGGGGCTACACAAGATTTTCATGGCTGCCGGGTTCGAGTGGCGTGAAGCGGGATGCTCGATGTGCCTGGCAATGAATGCCGACAGGCTTGACCGGGGCGAACGCGTTGCGTCGACATCAAATCGTAATTTTGAAGGCCGGCAAGGCGCCGGCGGCAGATCTCATCTGGTCAGTCCGCCGATGGCCGCAGCAGCCGCGCTGCGAGGCCACTTCACCGACGTCAGCGCCTTGTTCCGGTAAAGCAGGGTACAGCCATGACACCGTTCACCGAACACACCGGAATTGTATTGCCACTAGACCGCGACAACATCGATACCGACGCGATCATTCCAAAGCAGTTTATGAAATCGATCGCGCGGACCGGATTTGGTCCCTATCTATTTGACGAATGGCGTTTCCTGGACGAAGGCTATTACGGCAAGGCTTCATCCGAGCGCATTCCCAACCCCAAATGCCCAATCAATTTCCCACGCTTCGCCCATGCGTCGGTTCTGCTGGCTGGGAAAAACTTCGGTTGCGGAAGTTCCCGTGAACATGCACCGTGGGCGCTTTATCAGTTCGGCATTCGGGTGATGATCGCAACCAGTTTTGCTGACATTTTTTTCAATAACTGCTGCAAGAACGGCATCCTTCCAGTCATATTGGCCGATGAACAAATACAGGCATTAAGAGCGGAGATTGAAGACACCCTCGGGTTTAGTCTCACTGTCAATCTGGAAACGCGTCAGGTGAGCTGGGCGAATGGTCAGCACGTTTCATTCGACATGCCGGAAATGCTGCGCAAGAATCTTCTGGAAGGCGTCGACGAAGTAGGTGCTACCTTGTTGTTCTCGGAAGAAATAAAAGCGTTCGAAGAAAAGAGAATAAGTCAACGACCGTGGCTTTGATGATTTCAGAGTATCAGAACATGCCGCGGCAAAGCTGCTATGACTGCTGACACAGTCTTGGCTTCGCTTGCCGCAACGTACGTGCATACTTTCTTGCTAGACGTTGTCCAGTCGCGCCACTAGTGCGGCGGACCACGCGCCAGTTCAAAGCAGCGCCCAGCGCAAGCAGCACGTGAACAGAACGACATAGGTCGATTCGAACTTTACATAAGCTTATAATTAGCGATTTGTATAAGTATTCCTAAGTACTTTACTTGACCTCGGCTCGCTTAGGTTTCTTCGTTGAACGACTGGCTATTGCGGGCGTATGGATATTGCAGTTCTTTGCACAAGCATGACTTGTGATTCAGAATGAGTGTCATTGAACAACGGTTTTAGGAGGTCCCGTATGCGCATGCAGAAAAAAGATACCCTCCCAAGTAAGGTTTGTGCGAGTTGTGGGCGCACATTCACATGGCGCAAGAAATGGAAGCGCGATTGGAGCAGCGTCAAATACTGCTCGGATAAGTGTCGTAGCGCACGCGGCACAGCTGTAAGGTGATCCTCTTTTTGTAGCCGTTGTACTAACAGTTGATCTGCAAAGATCAACAACGTTCGGTTCGTGTTGCATAACTACTTAAATACCGCCAGTGTTATCAGAGGTCCTTAACATAGGTATGGTGCCTCGAGTTACTTTTTCGAAAGCTTATTTTGGTAAAGTACCGCCGCGACGGCGCAGACGCTGTCGTTTTTGTCCCGAAGCGTCGCTATGGATGCGCCAAATTCCATGGTTTCGGATAATTTTCTGAGCTGTGAATGGCGACGGCTCGCTCTACGGCAGCCGGCAAAGCGGACGAATCGTTGATTGATTCGAAGTCGCCAAGTCCTGTCACCATCGGATTGTCAGAACCGCCGAGCATCGAGCGTACGTCCGTTTTGTACAGCACAAGCGGTTTGCCGGAGTGGCACGCGAGCGTCGCCTCGACGATTGTTCCCTCATCGGGTACTCTGCCGTTCAAGTTCGCCACAACGACATCGCGATGCGGAAGAAAGGTTGAAAAGCCAGACAGCTCCAGTGTGCTGGAAATGCTGACCATCTCAGCGCGCTCGCTTGGGTTAAAAAGCGGACCCGCGCAATAAACTCGTAACATGAGCAATTATCTCTCGGCAGTCAGACAATCTGTTAAGGCGGAACCTGATTGATGTGAGACGTTGTATGCCACTTAAGCTACAACAAATTTGTACATCAAAAGCGCTCTCAGGAAAATAGATCGGCCGCATATAGTTGCAGGGCCGTTCTGGCATGACAAAATGGGCCCGTCGCGAACAAAGCCGATCTTTCGTACCGCATCGGGCCCGCGAAGTATCATCGGTTGCAAAACGCGCCGCTCATTTGATTTCGTGGAGTTCCGTCATGTCCGTCAGTCAATGCGCAGCTTGCAAAGCCACCGTGCCACAGTACGACACCATCCATACTGGAAGCGACGAGCACAGCGACCGATTGCTGTGCACCGCCTGCTTTAACCGCGAAATGGCAAAGCACGCCGGTATCGACAATTTTGAACAAACAAAGTTTGATCCGATGCACCTGTCAGACGCCAGCGGAAATGTTCACCAGTTTCGTTTTCGAAGTCTGCTGTTTGGCGACAAACTTTCTCTGGAGGCATTCGACGCGACTAGCGAGAATCAACCATCGGGCTACCGGTTTCAGATTCTTGGAGATGCGGAAGCGGATCAATTTGTTTTGCTTGGAAGGCTGATTGAAAAGATGCGTCGTTTGCTTGCGGTTGTGCACGTAAGAGATGGTGATCTCGGGTTGCAAATTGTCGACGAGACAATCCGCGGCAGAATCGAATGGGACGGTGACGAGCATTCGCGTATGCCATGCGTCGTCGTAGATGGGCGCCGTGTTGAATGGGACGAGCTCGGGCGCATGCTAATGACGTTTGAAGGATGGCAGTTCAAACTCGAACTGCGCGATCCAAGTGACGAAATCTGAGATGGGAGCTTCCCTCAACAGTTCCGATAGCTGTCGTGTAGATTAGACGGTTCGTATCTTGACGCCCGTCTCGCTTAGTTGCTGAGCCCAGCGAGCGCATCAGGACCGCCAGCGAACACTGCGTACGCCCTTCCCAGGTATGTAGTCGACTCATCCTTAAACGTTGGGCCCCGCGTCGGCGAGGTTCGACATCTTGTATCTTTAATGGGGCGCTGCCTTCGATCCGGTATCAACTGGCGCCAACGGCAGCACAGTGAAAGTGAAATCCTGAGGACGGGTTCTTTCCCTATAGGGAATCCGCTGTAGGTACACCCTCGCCCTATAATGGGAAATTGTTAGTGATTTGACGACCGGGAGCCCACTTTATGAGTCAACCACACGGGCGATACTCTGGATCTCGAGATAAGGGCCAGTATCAATCGCGCCAACAATCAGATGCAACACCGCGCCGAACAAACAAGCCTTACGTTAAAGCGCCGCCTGCAAGAGACGCGGCTCAGACGGCGTCCATCTTCAAAACGCGTTCGTTTAAATTGCTAGTTGATGCAGTGGGCGCAGAAAACATTGCACTCGGACTCGACTCTAATTTAACGCGCGTAGCCGAATTGGTGAATGGCGAGAGGTTTACGCCCGAGACAGCTTTTCACATGGAAACGACGCTTGGCCTCCCGCATGGTTTTTTCGATCAACCCAATCCGGTCCTCACGCCTGAAATCATTGCTCGCTTGAGGTCGCCCCTAGACTTTATTCACGTGAACGCTGAACCGGAATCGGCGTACGTTGAAGTGATTTGGCCAGCTCCTTCTACACAGTTCAATCACCACCCTACCCTTACTGATCATCCGCCCGGAGACCCGGAAATGCCAAAGAAAACAAATGGCGGGTCGCCTAAGGCCGTCGCGAAGAGCAACACGACTGCTGCACAGCCTAGCAAGGTCACGCCACCGCAGAAGGTACCTGGGAAAACGAAAGTGCCATCCAAGTCGGCATCTCAGCAATCACTGCCGTTGAATGATGTCGCCGCTTTGGAGAAGATCCGTCGTGCGAACCTTCATGTGCTCACGACCCGCAAAGGATCAAAGGCGCGGCTCGGCGCGGTGATGGAACTTAGCGACTCCAACATGGCCAATCGTTTTTATGGGCAAAAGCGTTTGGACGATGCTGAAGTGAACCGGTTCACGGAACGCCTCGGTCTGCCCACTGGCTGGTTCGACGTTCCCCGGACAGTAACGGACATTCCCAAGTCGGTGTCGGAATTGCTGATCCCTTCGTCGGATCGTCGTGCGGTCAGTCATGAAGAACTGCCGCCTGTGGCCGAACCAAAAGCGCTAGTGGCGAAGACGCCTGCGAATATCAAAGCGCGGAAGGCGGAGCCTCGAATCGCCAAGGTCGATGATGCGAATGGCACGGGCCGTCCAACAGGCGTAGTCTTTGAGACAGCGGCGGTCGTTAAGCACCAGGATCAAGCGGTCCCGTCCGTCGCCGAATCAGCAGTTCTGCAACCCGTCGATAGTCGCGTCTCGTCGTCCCCTGCTCAGCAGGAGTTCGCAGCGTCCCCTGAAGCGCAAGGCAGCAGGCAGCCGTACGCTCTCATTCCTGCGACTAGTCTGGACCATTTGCTCGGCATTGCACCAATCGCGGAGGCGCTGCTCAAGACGCTCGCGGGCAAGGCACGTACCGGTCGCTTGGACGAACTGAAAGCGTTGGAACTGTTGCGGCAAGCCGTATTGCTTTGACCTGATTTGATATGGCAGTTGATCTAACCGGTCGGACCTTTGGCAGGCTCACTGCGATTGCCCGCGAGGACGGTTCTCGTTGGCGTTTCAAGTGCGCGTGCGGCATCGAAAAGGTTATCGAGGTTCGTAGCGTAAGGTACCGCAAGACTTTGTCGTGTGGCTGCTTGCGCCAGATCGACATTGCGCCCGGCCAACGCTTTGGCCGTCTCACTGCATCCCATTACGTGAATCACGGCAAGAACGGGGCGCGTTGGTCTTTCCAGTGCGATTGCGGATCCGTGAAAATCTTCCCATCGAGTTACGTAAGGAGCGGCCTCCGAACGTCATGCGGATGCCGCACTTCCGACACTGCCGTGAAGAAAACTGAGCCAGCTGCAGTCATTTGGCCGTTCCCCAAATGGCCCAAGTCGCAAAGCGGCTGAACCGGTCAAGATCGGCCAGCCCGAAATAAACGACAAAATTCGCAAGAGCATACCTACGACTTGATGAGGGTATCAGCTAGGTAGCCCAGCATACCAATCGGCATATGGGGTGTTCTTTGCCATTTGCCGATTCCAGTCAGGCGCGCCGTCCGACCACCAAACGGGACCTCGCTCACCCAGCTGCTTTTTGATCTCATCGATTCTGTGACGCGCGACTTCGCGTCCCGCGTTATCGCCACAACGTAATGCTGAACCCTTTTCGCGGCGGGCTTGCATCAACTCGTCTACCAAAACCTTTTTTACCTCGGCTGATAAGAACGGGTTTGTACATCGCCAGAGGCGTCCTCTGACAACAAAGTAGCGACTGTCCGGAGTAACAGGCAACGTTGATTTCACCGCTCTTTCCATCAGAGATGCACGTGATAAAAACACGCGAACGAGCAGCTACAATCGCTGGCGCAAGCAGGGTTGTAATTTAAACCAAAATTTCCTTGCGAGCGCATGTCTCACCGTCAACGAATTCTTTACTGACGGCACGTCATGGCAACTGCCAGTTTCGGTCGTAAATTTTATCAATGGTAAGACGGCGGCGGTCCTTCTTCGATTTCGCCAGGCGTCGCGGAATCATCCGCTGGTGCGCCACTTGTTTGTACAAGCGGATCCCAAGCTGGCAAACCTGCACGCAAACAGTCATTGATTGTTGCCGTTTGGGCAGCTTGATGAATATCGACGCGTTTGAGTTCTATGTCGTGCCCATGCGGGAGCCCGAGTTCGGACAAGGCGGCTTCGGCTGATTCGATGTCTGCAAAAACCGCCGCTTCGTCCATCCCCGAGGGCATGACACCTGACCAAAATGGCACGCTATGGTCGCAGCCCAAGAAGATGCCGTAGACAGGACTATGTAGAACGTAGGCAACTTTGCGATTACTCGCAATCGGCAGAAGGTTACGAGCTGCGGCTAGACGGACCGATTCGGTGATCGAGTTAGTGCGGAGTTTAGCGTTGATCGACTTAAAGTGACGCCGTGTTACGGCATTGGCAGATAGGCCCAGCGATTCAGCGATCATGGCTGACGACGCACCTTGTGCCGACAGGTACAGCATGTCGAGTTCAAGCCGGGTTAATCCGCTACTGCTCCAGGAGGATGCCCGTTCTCCCCGGTCGTACCAATCAAAAATTTCACCAGCAATTAGTTTGAACAATAAGCGGTTTTTACGAAGCGGTTCTTCCCCACCATCTTCAGGCAGGTCCGGCATCGCCACATAGAGCACGCCGAAGAAACGCGCTTCTGGGCCGTGTGCCGGGATGGTGATCCAGCTGGAGGCGCCGAAACTGCGCATGAATTCGGCCATCTCACGCCGGCTTCCATCCAGGTATTTAATCGAACCGACGTCGGAGGAAAAGAAAGGCTGCTGAGAATGTGCCCCATGCGTCATGAAGGGGTCCGTCGCGTACCACCTTTTTTCCGCATACTTCTGAACAAGGTCTACACCGGAAGCCGACAACACCCGGTATGACTGATGGGCACCATCTGTGCCCTTCTCCGTCAAACAGAAAAATGTTGTTCGGGCACCGAGCCGAAGAACGACATCTTCAAGTTGCCTGAGGAGAGCTGCTTCGTCTTGCGCGTTGGCAAGATGACGAATCATTTCGATCACGTCTTCATCGTGACCAAGCGGCACTTTTTTCGCGCTTGCAGCCAAAGGCTCGCGCGCCATACGCGGGATAGCGTCTCTTATCTTTTCGTGTGGCTCGGTACGCTGTAGATCTTGGACATTTGCCTCGTTCGCTAGGACAACCTGTGTGAATCGCGTCTCGCCGTTGCGCCCGAGGCGCAATAACGATTCGCGTTCGAGGAGACCTCCAAACTGCGACAGCCGTGCCCTTAAATGAACCGTCTCATGGCCAGCCGAAAACGTAACACTCTCTGCGTTCAACATCGACATCTCATCCCTTGCGCGATTACTTGCGCATCAATGTAAACGCGGAGTCGCAACGAATTCATCCGATGTTACAAAGGGTTGCATTCAGCGCTTACTACATATCGCCCCCCGAGGTCAAGGGGGTACACCTCGGGGGTGCTTCGCATCTACGATGAGTTATCAGCGATCGCGAGGCTCATAACAATGCCACTCAGCAACTTCAGTTTGCTTCAAAGCGTGTGGGGTAAAACGGCCGTCATAACCCATGTTGATTTTCTCCAGCTGCGACACGGCAACAGAATCAGATGGCACGCGCTAGTCGTCGCAAGAGACGGTCAGATGCTGTTCTCGAATGTTGGGGAAGAGCCGCGGAAATGGTTGCGGCTGGACGATGCAGTCGCCGAACTTGGAGAGATCATGCCCATGCGGGTCGAGATGCGTGTGGTCCGTGCGCTAGGGTGTCGAGGTGGTTGACGGCACGCCTTCATTACGCCAAGCGAGCAATCAGGAAATCAGTTGAACCGCTTTGTTAAGCACTTCAGGATCCACCCGTCCGCTCTCGGACGCAGTCAGATAAACCAACGATATAAGTCGCGCCTTGACCTCGATAGCCATATTAGGTTTTAACCCATTGATCGCTTCATCGACGCGGGTCAGCACATCCTGCAGCAATGCGTCGTTGATCGACCCGTTAGTGCGGCGACCGGTCACGATGTATAAGAGGTCTAGCCCCGCGGCGTCAATCGCAGCCAAATATGACGCGTCTGGCAGACGTGCGCCGGTCTCATATGTGAATTGGGTCTTCCGACTCACCCCGGTGATTTCGCACATTCTCCCTTGTGTTAGGCCTTTGCGCTCCCTCTCGCTCAGCAGACGAGCACCAATACTTTGCGTCATAACGTACCTATTATTTACATTGGGTTCAAAACGACCCAGAATGGCCTTAATGGTCCATTCCAACGCTATTATAAGAGGCGGGAAATGCCTCGGAAGTTTTCGATGAGATTCATGCAGAGGATGAACGACGAAGAGCTTCTACTCATCCGTGGGGGTTACAGCGCGACTCGTGGGGGCGCATGCAGCGCCAGCCCAGTCGAACCTAGGCGTGTATAAGTTGTAGCGGCCGATGAGAGTGCTACCAACACCACCATCGGCCTGACCATTGCAGGACTGTTGAGGAATCGAAATGGCTAAAACCATTATAGTTGAGAACGTTCGTTCACAAAAACTGGATCGTAAGTTCCTTTGGGTTGCGGCGTCTGGCGCCATCTACATTGCGTCGCCTTCCCCGGTCTTTGCTGATGAGTGGGGCTGCCAAGTGCTGTTGTGCCTCGCCGACCCCCGCGGGCCGGAGACCGAGTCAGAATGCAAGCCCCCCATCGAAAAGCTCTGGAATGCGCTTGAGCACGGCAAATCATTTCCCACTTGCGACCTGAATAGCAGCGCGGCGAATCTGTCGCCCGATGTCAGGAGCTCGGTGCCCGCGAGTGCGCGTAATGCTGGGCAAGGCACTGGCGCCCAAAATGTAGGCGCAGGGCCAAACTATTGCAGCCCAAATCTCCTCTTCTGGGGTCCGCCCGAGCAAAGCATGCTCACATGCGGCGCACGTGGAGCGATCAACATCACCATCGACAACCAGCTTTTTACGCGCGTGTGGTGGGGTATCAATGGCAAAACCACCGTTACTGAGTTCTATGGGCAAGGATCGACCACAGTGCCCTATGACCCGGCCTCATCTGCGCAGCAGTTCTTGTCAAAAACAGATGCTCCAGGGTCTGGTAGCGCGACTGCCGTAGGCAGCGGCGGCAACCACTAACTCTGCACATTCCGAATCAAACTGCCGTTGTCATCACCAGTAGGCCTGCGGCGGGTAATTCAAAGTTGAGAACAAGCACTTCAAATTTTCGATGATGCAATTAGTACAACTGAAAGGTATGCAAGGTGCGAAGATTGTTCATCGGTGAAAAGTCATCTCTCGTGCAAGCTGTGGTCGCAGTCTTGCCGGGCACGCCGCGTCGCGACGGCGTGGTGACCTATATCGGCGACGATGCGTTCGTGCCGCTCGCCGGTCACGCACTCGAACAGGCCATGCCAGACGAGTATCTTCCCGATGACCTACCACGCAGCAAGAGCGGTTCAAAGATCTGGCGTTATCAAGACCTTCCAATCGTGCCGACCGACTGGCTAATGGCTCCCCGCGGCGATCTGCAGCGCAACGTCCGCGCGGTAGAAAAACTTTTGTCCGAGGTCGATCAAGTCGTGCATCTGGGTGACCCGGATGAGGAAGGCCAGCTTCTTGTAGATGAAGTTCTGATCTATCTAAGCAACGCCAAGCCCGTCCTACGGCTGCTCGTCAACGATTACAACCCGGCCAAGGTCCGTCAGGCACTTGACTCGATGCACAGCAACGAGGAGCCGCAGTTTCGCGCGTGGTTTGTGTGGGCACTCGCGCGTTCGCGTTACGACTGGCTCTTCGGTCTGAACTTAACGCGTGCCGCCACATTACGCGCTCGTGAGCTCGGATTCGACGGCGTATTGACCGTCGGGAGCGTCCAAACCCCGACTCTCATGATCGTATATGGCCGCGATCGGGCTATCGAATCATTCAAGCCGGCCGGCTATTTCACTATCGCGGCGAAGATGCAGCATGAGAACGGCCTGTTTGTCGCCAACTGGAAGGCGCGCGAAGACCAAGCCGGTCTCGACGATGCGGGCCGTTTGATGGACGAATCCGTTGCGCGTGCGCTTGTTGTCCGTATGCGAAACCAGCCGGCAGAGATATCAGCGTATGACAAGTCGCCCAAGCGAGAGGCGCCGCCGCTGCCTTTGTCCCTGAACGAATTGACGGTGGCCGCATGCGGCAAGTTTGGCTACACGGGTGACGAAGTGTTGGCCGCGGCGCAAGTGCTGTACGAACGTTACAAAGTCACAAGCTACCCGCGCACGGAGAACCGTTATCTGTCGGAGGCGCAGCACGATGAAGCGCCGACCATTCTGGCGTCGGTTAGCCGAAACCTGCCCGGGCTCGGCTCATTGATCAGCTGCGCCGACACGAAACGCAAATCGGCTGCGTTCGACGACAAGAAGATGAATGGTGAAGCGCACCACGGCATCGTGCCGACCGTATGCGTAACGGACCTATCCGCGCTAAATGAGATTGAGCGCAACGTCTACGACCTGGTCGTGCGCAGCTATCTCGCCCAATTCTTTGAGCCCGCCGTATTTATGCAAACACGCATCGAAATTTCATGTGTCGGCGAGCGCTTGACTGCGAACGGCAAGACGCCCGTGTCCGCCGGCTGGCGTGAGGTCTATGCGCCGCACGAGGAAGCGGCTGTGCAAACGCCGGTCGACGGCGAAACTGAATATGCCAAACAGACACTCCCGGACATGGCGCAGGGCGACCCCGCGATGTGCACGACATGTGACACCACGAGCCGTACGACGAAGCCCCCTTCCCGCTTTGATGAAGCATCGTTGTTGACCGCCATGATTGACCTTCACAAATTTACGACCGACCCGGCTGCTAGAGCGCGTCTGAAAGAGGGAAAAGGCATTGGTACAAGCGCCACACGCGCCGGGATCATCAAGGACCTGCGCGAGCGTGGTTTCCTCGAGATCGCCAAGGGCACTAAAAACAAGCTGACGTGCAGCGCAAGCGGCCGGGGGTTGCTTACGGCACTGCCCGGCCCAGTCACGGATCCAACAATGGCCGGCATGTTCAAAATCGCGCTCGACGCGGTAGCGAGCGGGCAAATCACGTACGACCAGTTCATTGAACGCAACGTCGCTTTCATTACCAAAGTGATCGCGGGCTTGCGGACCTCGAAGATGAACTTGCCCGTGGCACCCGCACCAGCATGTCCGAAATGTACATCGGGCCGCTTGCGGCGAATCCCGGGCAATGACGACCACATTTGGGGTTGCTCGAATTTCCAGGCGGAGCCGAAGTGCTCCGCGTCCTATCCGGACCGTGACGGAGCACCAGACTTCACGTCGAAACTGAAGCCCAGGAGCAAGGGCTTTGGTTTCAAGAAAGTGGGAGCGATGTAATGGCTGAGCAACCTAAAAAAGGCCGCGTGTGGGATTTTGCGACAGAAGCTTACCTGCCGTCAGATGATGAAAAGCCAGCAACCGGAAACACGATGGTTTCGGATGCGGCTGGCGTCGAAAAAACGACGTCTCTGAACACGCTCCTGAATGCAGAACTAGACCGTCCGGACGAAGATCCGGACGTTGACAGCGAATCCACCCAATGATGCCCGCCGACTTCAATAGCCTCGCGCAGCAATGCGCTCCTGGAGTTCATCCGACGACTTTACAGGCGATTGTTCACGCCGAGTCGGGTTTCAACCCCTTTGCGATCGGTGTCGTAGGAGGTCGCCTCGTGCGTCAGCCGCAGAACCGCGATGAAGCGATGGCCACTGTTAAGGCGTTCGACGCGGGAGGCTGGAACTACAGCATGGGCTTAAGCCAAGTGAATCGCTACAACCTTGCGAGTTATGGCATGGACGCGAATGCTGCATTCGATCCTTGCACAAATCTGCGCGCCGGCTCGGCGATCTTGTCGGACTGTTATAGCCGTGCGTCGGCCCGTATGGGTGCTGGCCAGAACGCATTGCGCGCGGCGTTCAGCTGCTACTACAGCGGGAATTTCAAGCGTGGGTTTGTCCGTGATTCCGGAACATCGAGCTACGTACAGCGCGTTGTTTCCTTCGTAGCGTCGACAGGCCCGGAAACGGCTAAGGGAGATGTTCGGCCCATTGCTGTCGTGCCAGTCGCTGCGCCCGAGACGGTGCGGCAAACCGTGCCGCGACTCGACCCTGATACAGGGGCACCGGCAGCAATTAAAACGCCTTCGACATCACGGGGTGCGCAATCCGAGCATACCCACCCATCCTGGGACACATTCGGAGATTTTTGATTGTTTGATCCAGCACTCTTTTTTCGCAACCAACTGACTAACTTGTTATCAGGACAACTATGAAACGTACCAAACTATTATCCCTGCTTGTATCGCCGTTGATTGGCTTCGCTGTATCGCTGGTAAGCGCAAGCGCGCATGCAGGCGGCCTGACAGCCGGGACCAGCGCGATCACCAATTTTGAAGTTTGGTTCTTTACGATTTGCGGGATTCTCGCGATTTGTTACCTGCTCTGGGTCGGGATTCAGTGCTGGAGCAACAAGGCCGACTGGGTGCATGACTTTGGTGGCGCCATTGCCAAGGTCGCGGCCGTCGGCTCCGTTCCGGTTCTCGCCGCATGGGCCTGGACCGTTTTCGGATCATGAGCGAGAAAGCCCTGTATTCGTCGTACGCGGGGTTGGGCCGCGTTGCCATGATTAAGGGCGTTCCCCTCATGGCCGGCCTGATCCTTTTCGGAATCAGCGTCGCCGTTGCCATGGTTGGCGGCTTTGCCTTCGGGCCAGCAGGATTTCTCCTGTTCGTCCCCTGCCTCGCACCCGTGATGTTCATCAAACAGGTGTGTGCGACCGATGATCAGGCGCTCAACATCTTATTGCTGGAAGTGCGTTGCTTTCTAGGACGCACGAACGCCCGAATGTTTGGCAACACCTACACGCTCAGTCCGATGAAGTATGGCTACCGGCTCGACACGTTCGGAGCGGCATTTGAGCGCACGCCTTCGCTGGTGGCCCATGAGCAGTTTCGCGTCGCGTTCTCGCAGCACAAGGAAAACTGATGTCCATTTACGAAAAAATGAAACGTCAACCGGCGGTCGAAGACAAGATGCCCAAGGTCGGCCATGCGGTGTCTGAGCATGTAACGAGCTGCGGAAATGATCGAACGTTGGGCGTGATTCGTCTGCCGGGCATCCCGTTCGAGTCGGTGACGGACTCCATTCTGGAAAACCGCTTCGACTCCTTCAATCGCTTCTTGTCGTCTCTCGGCGCGACCAAAGGCAATCGACTGTCGATCACTACGACGCTCAAGCGCCGGCGCATGGCGCACGACCAGACGTACGGGTTTCGCTCGTCGTTTATGAAGGACTTTAGCGAACAGTATCTCGCGCGCTTCAAGAAAACCGACTATTTCGAAAACACTTACTTTTTGAGCGTAGTGCTTAAGCACGACGCTCTCGCGGAAGGCGTGGCCGAGATGGAAGAGCTCTTGCAGACCATCGTAAAGGCCCTGAACGCGTACGACCCGGAGATCTTGTGCGCTTACGAGCGCAATGGCGTGATGTTTTCCGAAACCTTTGAATTCATCGGCGAGCTGATCAATGGCGTCGAGCGTCGGGTGCCGGTGACCGAGATGCCAGGCTACCAGGCAATTCCCAATGCGTGGATGCACTTCGGCTACGACGTTTTGGAAGTGCGCTCCGACAACAACACCAAATACGCAGTTTGCTATGACTTGAAGGATTTGCCGAAGAGCGGCTGGGGCCAGATGAATTCGCTGCTGACCGTGCCAGTCGAGTTCACCTTGACGCAATCGTTCGGATTTCTGGGCACGCATCAGGCGAACGCGAAGATCGAAACACAGATTGGCAAGCTTACGTCGGTGCAAGACAAGGCCGTTCATCAAATTGACGACTTAAGTCACGCGCAGGCCCTACTCGCTGCGCGTGAGCTTGCGTTCGGTGATTACCATGGTGCGCTCGTGGTATACGGATCGAGTGCGCAGAAGGCAATCGAAAACGGGACCTACGTTGCCGCGCAGTCGCTCAATGAATGCGGTGTGAGCTGGATGCCTGCGACCTTGTCGGCGCCAGTGACCTATTTCAGTCAGGTGCCAGGCGCGACCAAGAAGCCGCGACCCAGTCCGCGGTCTACGCGCACGCTGGCGTCGACGTCCTCCATGCACAACTACTCGACCGGCAAGGCACGAGGCAATCCGATCGGCGACGGTACTGCGGTCATGCCGCTTTCGACCATCGGCAAAGGTCGATTTGATTTCAATTTCCATGCGTCGCTGCCTGATCAGGACAACACCGGCGAGAAATTCGCAGGTCACACCCTGATCCTCGGTGCGACCGGCACAGGTAAGACCACGCTGCAGCTGTCGCTTGTGGGATTTCTCGAGCGGTTTGATCCGAAGATTTTCGCACTCGACCTCGACCGAGGCATGGAGATCTTTATTCGTAACTTAGGCGGTGTGTATCTGCCGTTGAAGGCCGGTGTCGAAACGGGGCTTGCGCCTTTCGAACTGCCGCCCACCGAAGCGAACCTGCAGTTCCTGTACAGCTTGGTGAGGTCGTGCGGGCGTGACGCGGCCGGACAGATTAATGACGCCGATGCGGTCAAAGTCAAGAACGCGGTCGACGCCATCTATGCGATCGAGCGGGTCGAAGATCGCGTGTTCAGCCGTCTGCTCGAAAACGTTGCGGATGACGGCACGCCCAATTCGCTCTGGACGCGGTTGTCGAAGTGGTGCCATGCGGCCGACGGCGAATTCGCGTGGGCGCTCGACAACGTGCCGAACACGATGATCGATGTGACGAAGCAGCACCGCATCGGCTTTGACGTCACCGATTTCCTGCAGAAAAACTATCAGCCAACTGAGCCAGTCCTTGCCTACCTCTTCTACCTGAAAAAGCTGATGCAGGAGAACGGCAGCTTGTTGGTGACGATCGTCGAGGAATTCTGGTTGCCAGCGCAGTACCCCGTGACGCAAGAGTTAATTTTGAAGTCGCTCAAAACCGGTCGAAAGATTGAAGAGTTCGTGCTGCTTGTGTCGCAGTCGCCGGAAGATGCCATTGCGAGCCCGATCTTTGCCGCAATTCAACAGCAGACGGCCACCAAGATCTATCTGCCGAACCCCGACGCGCGGTTCGAGGCTTACGAGGTGTGCAACATGAACCGAAAGGAGTTCGACGTCCTCAAGAGCCTCGACAAGGAATCCCGGACGTTTCTCATCAAACAGAGTAATCAATCAGTCTTCGCCACGCTTGACCTATACGGCATGTCAGACGCGCTTGCAGTTCTCTCCGGCACAACGGACAACATCCCAATTTGGGATGAAGTATGGGCGGAATATGGGCCTGATATCGACAAGTGTATGGCGGTCTTTCAAATACGGCGCAAGGGAAAGAAGAAGGCTGCCAGGTTCGATCGGCATGCGATGGCTGATTCGCAGACACCCGCGCACCCTGCCGGCATCAAGGAGGACGCAACCTCATGAGTGTCACTCCGACCAATGTTGTCGTCTTTCAGCCGTTGATCATCATGTTCGACAACACGGTGAATCAGACCATTGTGACGGGATCTGCGAACTTGATCTCGCTCATCAGCCCGTTGGTCGCGGCCGGGCTTGGTGTCTACATGCTGCTGATCATGACGTCGTATTGGCGGGGTGCGACCGACCAGCCGGTGCTTGATTTCTTCATGCGCTTTGCCGCGTGGGGACTCATTATCACTGCCGGCATGAACATCCAGTACTACACCGAGTATGTCGTACCGTTTTTCAATGGATTGGGTGACGACGTCGCGCAAGCGATTACGAACAGTCCTACGTCGGGCACGGCGTTGGATACGGTGCTAAACGCTTACCTCACCGCGATCAAGACCATGTTCGGGGCGTTGACCTGGAGCGATATCGGCGGGTACATCACCGCCACCATTATGGCGCTCGTGATTTTGCTGGTGGGTATGCCATTCCTTGCCATTGCTGCGGCGTACATCATCCTTGCGAAATTTGCCTTAGGGCTTTTGCTTGCGATCGGGCCCATGTTCATCGCCTCGGCGCTATTTCCTGGCACGCGTAAGTTCTTCGAGGCATGGACCGCGCAGTGTCTGAACTACGCAATCCTGACTGCACTCTTTGCTGCGGCGGGCGCGATCGAGGTGAATTTCGCGCTCAACAATATGCCCGCTGGGTCGTTCAGTGACCTTCTCACCACGGCCAAGATGGCGATGATGGGCATCGTTTTCTGGATCGTTTCGATGAATCTGCCCGCACTTGCGTCCGCACTCGCGGGCGGTGTCGGTATATCCGCGATGGCACAGCATTCTGGGCCGTTTGCGAAGCTTGCGGGTAAAGGCATCGGGAAGGCATTTCAAGCCGCAAAGATGCGAGCCGGCCGCGGGAGCGGCGGCTCAATCGATGGCTAACCAAATCAAGTACTGAACGAAAAGGCAAATGGATATGAGGCAAAACCTTTTGAAAAGCGTTGGACATGCTCGTCAAATTGCGCTTTTTACGGCGTGTATGGTCGCACTCCACGGCGCACCGTCTTTTGCGCAAGGCATCCCTGTTATTAGCGTGAGCGAGTTGGCGCAGGACCTGGTGATGGCGAAGAGCCTCCAGTCACAGCTTGTCACGATGCAAAGCCAGTACACCTCGCTCGTGGGAAATCGCGGTCTGGGTCAGATCCTCAACAATCCGTCGCTGACCAGCTACCTACCGTTGCAATGGCAATCGGTCTATACGCAGGTTAAGTCAGGGCAATTGCAGGGGTTAACCAGTGCCGCGCAGCAGGTCGAAAATCAGGAAGGCATGACGGCGAGTTCTCCGACTCAGCAACGCTACAACGACGTATTGGCCACGAACAAGGCGATCACGATGCAGGCATATCAGTCGTCGGCAGACCGGTTACAGAACATCGAAAACCTGATGCAGCAATCCGATCTAACGCAAGACCCAGCGGCAAAAGCGGATCTACAAAATCGGTTGCAATCCGAAAACGCGATGATTCAGAACGAGCAAACCCGGCTGAACCTTGCATCGCACCTTCAGGACGTTGAGACCACGCTTGCGCAGAAGCAGGCCGCCGAATCGTTTCGCTCGCAAATGATGGGCGACACCGCGCCTGCCCAATGAGCAGCGAAGGCTCGCATGCTCCATCTCTAACACATTGGACTCAATCATCATGAAAGCAAAAATCCTCCTTTCACTTGTCGTTGCACTTCCCCTGGTGCTCGCCGGATGTAAGCAATCCGGTGATCAGTACGTTGGAACCTGGACAAAGGTATCAGGAAATGGCCCGGATCTGTCGATCCTCAAGCACGACAACGTCTTTGTCATTAAGGAATCTGTGCAGGCGCTGACCGGTGAATACCCGACGTATGCGGGTGAGATGGACGGCGATGTACTGGTTGCAAACCGGGGCTATAGCACCGAGCGATTCATTATCGATAAGACCAATGGTCATCTGATTCGCCCCGGCGAGGAGCTGGAACACATGTCGAAATAAGCGATTAGTCGGCAGGGATTACTCCGTTAGCCTTCGCCGGTCACCGTAAGTTCGTTCTGCTCACCCATGGAGTCTTGGACCTATGAAATCCTTATCGATCAGCGCGCTCGTCGTCGCGTTCCTAGCGGGGTGCTCTCCGCCTCAGCCACCGCAACCGTCGGGGGCATGGGTGCCCGTCAATCATCCGTCGTCGTTGCCGTCGTCATCCTCAGTGCCATTGTCGACCGCGCCCAAGGGAGTATGACCATGTTTTCAAAACGCAAGCACTCGCCGGGTTCCGAGCTTGTGATGAGCAGCGATGCCGTTACCGCACCCGACGCCGGGGAAGCTCCGACGAGCGACAAGAACGGACCTGCGATCGCAACCGGGCGTTGGTACTTGCAGCAGGCGTTGAAGTTCGAAACGTCTAAGCAGGAGCAACAAGCCAAGCAAACCAAACTCGCGTGGCGTGTTGCGATCGGCATGGGTGCAATCGCTGTCGTATCTATTATTGGCTCGGCTGCTTTAGTACAACTAAAGAGACCGAATCCACCTGCGGTCTTGCGCATGAACGATACGACGGGTGTCGTCGACGTGTTGAACGTGACACCGAACACCCGGGAGATCTTCACCGAGAAGAACGATCGGGCTGATTTGCGCCGCTATGTCGAGATGCGCGAAAGCTACGACTGGGAAACGATTCAGGACATGTTCGATGCCGTCAAGCTGATGTCGGCCGACAAGGAGCGTGACCAGTTCATCTCCATGTACGCGTTGGCTAACGCCCCGCAAAAGGTGCTGAAAGACCAGTACCGCGTCATCGCGCGCGTGGGTGCAATCACGTTCGTCGGGAGCACAGCGCAAGTGTTCTTCTCGCGCAAGCTGATCTCGCTGAGCGGCACCGTGCCGCCCAAAACGGAGTATTGGGTTGCGACCATTGCGTACCGGCATGACCACCTCCCTGAAAAGGCGAGTGAGCTTGAACTGGATCCGACAGGTTTTCGCGTTACGAGCTACGTCGTCGACCGCGACTGGACGCGTGCGTCTGACGCCCCTGCCCCTGTGCTACCCGCTTCAACCGGCCTGCAGCCCGTGTCCCCGGTAGCCGCTGGCGCTGCGGCTACCAATGGTCTGCGAGGTACTGCGCAATGACCATCAGATTGAAATCGCGCGGATCGAAATGCCGCTTTTGCGCGAACGCGCTGGCCGCATCGTCGGCCATTGCGGCCGCCCTGTATACCCTCCCCGCCCATGCGTTGACCACGCCTGGGCCCTGTGGCGCCGACGCTCATATCCGATGTGCCGTGTTCGATTCGAGCGAAGTCTACCGCGTGCCATTTCGGGCCGGTACCGCGACGCTTATACAGCTGGAGTCGGGTGAAGTGATCGATGGTCCCGCGTCCGGAATGGGCATGGGCGATTCGAAAGCCTGGAAGGTGGGCGCAAAGAGCAACTGGATCCTGTTCAAGCCTACTGAAGCACATGCAGATACCAATCTGATCGTGGTCACAGACCGCCGGCGCTATGCAATCGAGCTCGTGAGTGCTGATCGAGGCGAAGCCGCCGTGTGGTCGTTGAACTTCACGTATCCGGACACGCGCTCGCGCGAGGCACGCGCAGCAGCCAGGAAACAGGCGCTGGCTGCCGACCGTGCACGCAGCAGCGCGGCGACCTCCCTTCACGCGAACGAAAACTACGAAATGCAGGGCGACACAGTGCTCGCGCCCACGTCGATGTGGGATGACGGTCGCTTCACGTATTTCCGTTACGCCACCACCCGCGACCTACCCGACATCAACCGCGTGCTGCCTGACGGATCCGAAGCGTTGGTTAATTCGCATGTCGATGGCGACACGGTCGTGGTGCACGAGACGGCGGCCAAATTCATGTTGCGGCTGGGGAAATCGGTGCTGGGGGTTCGCAACAACGGTTATACGCCAGATGGTCAGTTCAATACGACCGGCACCACGGTTCCCGGCACCGTGCGGATTACGAAGGAGCACGAGTAATGAACGGAATTGAAGCTGGATCGGGGCATGAAGGCGAAGGTCATGGGAACGACAGCGATGCATCGGGCATGTCTTCGATATCCAATGAGGCGGGTGCGGCCGGCGCAGCGAACATGGCCGGCGACCGCGGAATGCCGAACCTCAAGCAGACGCGCAAGAAAGCGAATGTCAACAAATTGACGGCCGTTGCAATCGCCGTAATCGCACTTGCTACGGTGACGTTAGGCGGTGCGATGTTCGCCAAGCGACTGCAGGACCAGCACAACCAGGCGAAGGCCGATGCGCGCACGGCGCCGAAAGAAATGGGCGCTGACACGGGGCATGACTTTTCCGTGGATGCAGACCGCTTGAAGCGCGAGAAGGCGGCGGCCGCCGAACAGGCGTCGATCTCAGCCACCCAGTCAGGGGCGTCGATGCCCGTGCCAAGCGGTGCACCAGCAAGCGCTGTCGCCGTGACAAGCGCTGGCGGTCATGCGGGGGCGGCCGCCCAAAGCGCGCCACACATCGAGACCGTTGCGGAGCGCCGCCTCGATGGAGACGTGTTGCTGAACAACGGCGACGACAAAGGCGGGGCAAATGGTGCCAGAAATAGCGAAGGCAAAAGCGCAAGCCTTGTCCCTGTCGTCGCGCGCGGTGTCGCCGGCGGACTGGATGACCGGCTCACCCCTTCGGCCTTGCCCAGCGTCAAGGCGAGCTTCCTGCCGGATCTGGACTATCTCCTCAAGCGCGGCATCATCATTCCCTGTGCCCAGAAGACCAAGATCGTCACGACCTACTCTGGCATGACCTCGTGCATCGTCACCCAAGACGTGTATTCCGCTGACGGCCGGACACTTTTGGTTGAGCGTGGCAGTGAGGCCACTGGCGAGCAGCGCACCGCCCTCATGCAGGGTCAGGCGCGGATCTTCGTCCTGTGGTCGCGCATCGATATGCCCAATGGCGTCACGATCCCGCTCGACTCGCCTGGTTCCGACTCGCTTGGCGCAAGCGGCCTCGAAGCCTACGTCGACAATCATTTCTGGGACCGTTTCGGCGGCGCCATCATGGTGAGCCTCATTGGCGACTTCGGACAGGCCGCGAGCAATCGGTCGCTCGGCAGTGGCAACAATCAAATCCAATTTTCTAATACCTCGTCTGCGGGCCAGAGTCTGGCCGACGACACCCTCAAAAACACCGTCGATATCCCGCCGACCGCGTATTCGAATCAGGGTTCCGCGCTCAACATTTTCGTGGCACGCGATGTGAACTTCAGGAGCGTCTATGACCTCGAACATCAACAGTAACGTGGTGAGTAACGTCCTGCCGACAACCCACTACGATTCGAGCAAGACTGTCCGCAGTTATCTGGCGTCGACCGGCATCGCCAACTTAATGGCAACACAAGGCGTCACTGAAGTATCGATCAACCGTCCGCACGAGATCTGGACCGAGTCAGTGAGCGGCTGGCAGCAGCACGCAGCGCCCGCCCTCTCGCTTGATCTTTGCAAGAAACTGGCCGACGCGCTGGCGATCTACAACAAGGCGACGCCGCCCTTATCGGTGTTAGCGCCGATAAAGCCGGTGCGCCTACCGGATGGCGAACGTGGTCAAGTCATGATTGCACCTGCGTGCGAGTCGGGCACCGTCTCGATGACTATCCGGATTCCGAGCACGGTTCGATTTTCAATGGACGATTATGTGCGTGCGGGAACGCTGGCTGGCTTTGACGATATGTCCCCTTCCGTTCTCTCGTCGAGAATCGCTGCGCGAAAACTGCCGGATCTGCTGGAGAACAGTTTTCAGGATGCCGCGCCGATTGACTTCGTGCCGGCCGGCGTCGCCCTCGCGCACTTTGAACTGGAGATGCTGGCGGCCAAAGCGTCGCGCAACGTCGCACGGCTATTAGAGCTTGCGATCAAGCACAAGCTCAACATTGTGACCGTGGGTGGCGTCGGGTCTGGCAAAACAACCCTCATGAAAATGTTGGCCGACCTCGTGCCAGCCACGACGCGCATTGGCACGATTGAAGACACGCATGAGCTGTCGTTGCCGAATCACCTCAATCACGTGCACATGTTCTTTAGTGACAACCTGCCGGCAAAAGAGATCGTCCGCTCGACGCTGCGCATGAAGTTCGACCGCGTGTTCCTGACCGAATTGCGCGGCGACGAGACCTGGGATTACCTCACGCTTCTCAATACCGGTACGGATGGCGGCATGACCTCGGTTCACGCCAACGACTGCGCGTCTGCGTTCTCACGCATCGCGACGCTGGTAAAGGCAAGCCAGGTCGGTCAAACGCTCGACTGGAACTACATCCTGCACGAGGTCAAGACCACGATTGACCTCGTGCTTTTCATGGAGAAAAAGCGCCTGACCCAGATCCATTATGACCCGGTGGAGAAGTGGAAGCTCCTGAGGGGGCTCGCATGAATACCCGGTGCGAAACGTCCGAAACGCCCATGTTCGATTTCGATGCTGCCATTGGTTTGATCGCTGCCGGTGATTGGGCCGCTCAAATTGAAGAGATGGCTGCGAGCATCGAAGCGGTGGTGGGACTAGTAATCAATGTCACCTGCAACCTGTTTCAGTCCGGCATGGTCGGTGCCGTCGCATTTGATGTCGTCGGCACTCGCTCAGGTCTCTGCCTGACTTTCCGTAGTGGTGGCCATCGTGAACTGCCGACGCCGGCGCAGGTTCGTACGGGAGAACGCCTCGACTGCAGCGTGGTCGACCAAATTGACGGGCTTTGCATATCGGCTTGCCAATTTCGCCAGTTCGGTCCCGGCGTGGCCGTCAACTTCTTCTAGGCCACCTATGAGAAACCATTCAAGAATCCTCGTGAGCGCGCTGGCGGCCGTTGGCGTAGCGGCCGTTGCGGTGGGCGGCCAGTACGCGGGCGCTGCGCTCTTCGCAAAAATGCAGCACTTGCCGTCGTCGGTGGTTGGCATCTTTACGTTGCGCGACTACTGGCATGCCTATGGCGATGTACCTGCCGTCAAGAAAGCGCTTGCCGCATGTACGTTTGTGTCGATGGCCATTCCCGTTGGTGCGATCACGGCTGCTTGCTTTGCTGCGTTCGGTACGGCCAAACGCGAGCTTCATGGCAGTGCTCGGTTCGCGAAGGCGCATGAAATCCGCAAGACCGGATTACTCGATGGCGAAGACGGCAAGCCCGCGCTGATCGTCGGCAAGTATCGAGGCAAATATCTGACTTTTCCGGGCCAGCAATTTGTCATGCTCGCCGCGCCTACGCGATCGGGGAAAGGCGTGGCAGTGGCGATCCCGAATCTCCTCACCTATCCGGATTCGATGGTCGTCCTGGACTTGAAGCTGGAGAACTATAAGTACACGTCCGCCTACCGGCAAAAGTATGGGCAGAAGGTATTCCTGTGGGCGCCCTTTGCGGAAGATGGCAAGTCGCACGGGTGGAACGTGTTCGACTCGATCGCGCATCGCCCGGAGCATCTTCGCATTGGTGATGTGCAGGCGATTGGCCTCAAGTTCTATCCGACCAATGTCGAGGCTAAAACCAAGTTCTGGAATGACCTGGCGCGCAATCTGTTCGTGGGTCTGAGTCTCTATCTCATGGAGACCGCGACCCAAGAGCGCTATTGCACGCTTGGCGAGATCTTCCGTCAGTCGTCCGGCATGGGCAAGCCGATCAAGGAGCACATCACGCAGTTGCGGGCCACCAAAGGTCTGTCTGAGGCCTGCACCGGTGCATTGAACCGTTTCCTCGCGTCGGGCGATGAGGTGCTGTCTTCGATCTTGTCGACTTTCAATGCGCCGCTGCTGATCTTCGATAACCCAATCGTCGACGCCGCAACCAGCCATTCATCATTCGACATTAACGAAGTGCGCCGCCAACGCATGACGATTTACATCGGCATTCAGCCGAACCGGCTCGACGACGCCGGATTGCTAGTGAACCTGTTCTTCTCGCAGCTGACCGATTTGAACACATCGGTCCTACCTGAGCACGACCCTTCGCTGAAATACCAGTGCACGCTGGTTTTGGACGAGTTCACGGCGATCGGCAAGGTGAACATCATCGATACATCGAACGCCTTTATCGCGGGCTTTAACCTGCGGCTGCTGACGATTATCCAGGCGATTTCGCAGATGGAGCGGCCCTCGTTGTATGGCAAAGAAGGCACGCGCACGCTGGTGGTGAACCATGCAGCCAAAGTCGTCTATCCACCCAAGGATCATGGCGAAGCGAAGGACCTTTCCGACGCCCTTGGGTTTTTCACCGAGACCTCGGTATCGAAAAGCAGAACCCCGGGCAAGCCGCGCGGCGAAAACCATTCCGACCAAAAGCGCGCGTTGATGATGCCGCAGGAGCTCGAGGAGATGTCGCAGGACGAGCAGATCCTGATGGGCTTCGGCAAGCCGATTCGCTGTAAGAAGGCTTTTTACTATACCGATCCCCTCTTTGTCGACCGTCTCAAGGAAATGAGCCCATCGCTCCGTGCCTTGGGCGATGAACTGCCAACTGAGGCGCAGCTCAAGCAAGCCGCTGGCGCAAACGAGCTCTGCACGAGCGATGTGCCGGTCATTGATCCGATCGAATGGCAAGCGAAGCGGCGCACCGCAACCGTAGCACGCCGTGCGGATGGTACGCGCGTCGCGCGTGCGACGGATCTCGTTGCGATGCGGGATGCCGAGGTGTCGGTTGCGCTCGCGGCCGCGCTCGCTGAAGGCGTTTATGCCGACTTGCTGGAACTGACCGGCATTCAATTTAACTTTGCGGATACAGCTAGCCGGGCGAGTGCGCCTGATGGCACGCGTTCGCCTATCCAAGAGGAACTGACTCATGGCTGAAAACAATCCTGTTAATGCATCGAGGGAAGGCAACGATGCTACCGGTGCAGCGCCGAACACACCTGAAACGCCCGAAGTGGTCGCAGTGAGGGAGGCCCGCGAAGCCTTCTTTGCGAGGGCTCGCGACGGCCGCGTAGCACCTGAAGGTGCCGCCCCCGATGATTCACATGTAACACCAGCGCTTCAGCCAGCACGCCAAACTGATCCGAACGGCTTGCCGGACGCTATCGCGTCCCCTCAGGAGCGGATCGCTTCGCGTAATAGCGGCGACGGGTTGCTGGCCGTCGGTGTGTTATCGGACCTGGGAGGAGAAAGAGCCTACCGGGTGTGGGCGTCAGGGGACTCCGAAGATCTGAAGGCGATCACCGATCCGCAAGCGCGCGAGATAGCTTTTGAAACGATTGTCGACAACATGCGTATGCCGCAATACCGCGAAGCGTTGTCGCTGGTCGATTATGGTCTTGAGCGCGAGGCACTGCGGGTGCTCATCGCACGCGGAGAAGTCGATGTTGAAGGACCGGCGTTGGGGATCGACGGCGTTGTGGAAGCACCTGCTGCGGCCGCCCCCGGTGGGGTGCACAGCGTCGACTCGAATGAGCCCGTTGCGCCAACCCAGGCAACTCGTGAAGTGGCGGACACAACGCCGAGCGGTGTACTGTCGGAGTCAGCCACGAAAACCCTGACACCTGATGCGAGCGGTCCGCAGGCTGAACCGTTAGGGGTCGCCGCGTCCTCCGATCCCGTCTCAGCTGTCGACGTCCCAGCGAATTTGCAGGAGACAAATGCCACAGATGCCACACCGGAAGCAATACCGCGCGGAACTCCGGCCGCGGCCACCAGCGAGGCAGTCGAAGAAAACGCCATAGAGGCGGTACCGGCACCGAAGCTCGAACAGTCACCCAATGAGGTGTCGGACGCTGAGAAGCGTCGTGAGGCGGAAGACAAGGCGCCGCGTCGCAATGCTGGAGCGTGGTTGCTGGACGCATTTACGCGCTCGCTTATTGGTCGTGACCGCCCGGACAGCGGTAACGAAATATTTTCGCCGGCGGTCATGACCAAGGACGGCTACGCCATACCTGAGGCTATTGCCTCGCGATACGTCGTGCGCGATGGCGATTTCTGGCGATTCGACGAAAAAGATCCCGGTAACTCCGATAACCACAAGCCGAAGTTCACCGACAAAGGCCCCCGCTTGGCCACGGGTGGAGAGGACCGGGGTACGGCAGCTGACATGGTGACCGTCGCGATAGCGAAGGGCTGGCAACAGGTCACACTGAAGGGAACCAAAGTGTTTCGCCGTAACATGTGGATGGAAGCCACGCTGGCTGGCATGAAAACGCACGGATTTGAGCCTCAAGAGCAGGATCGAGCGATGCTTGAAGAGGCACGGCGTGAACGCGACGCGCTGATCATCACGGCCGGCAAGCGCTCGCCTTCAGCCCCCCAGCCGTTGTCGCCATCGACATTCGCGCTGACACCCACACCGGCGCCGAAACAGGCCCCGGACGACGCACGCAGCGGACCCTCTAATGTCGCGCCAGCCGTAGCCACATCCGAAGCGGCGATATCTCCGGAGCCGCAATCAACTGATGCCGCGACCGCTGCTGCCTCCCGTGCAACTCCTGTGGCTCCTGTGGCTCCTGTGGCTCATTCATCGCAGGCAGTGGCAGCGGCGGCAACCGTTCCTGAAGCCCCAGTCAGACGCGCCGCTGACGAAACGCGCCCCGCGCCAGAGCAAGTTGGTCAAAGCGTGCTGTTGGGGCATGGTGCCGCGCCATATAAAAATGACAAGGACAACGCTGACAGCTACTACGTTTCCTATAGCGATCCCGACGGGGCAACGAAGACCGTGTGGGGAAAGGATCTGGAGCGAGCAGTCCGCGACTCAGGCGTGCAACCAGGCGATGCACTGACACTTGAAAATCTTGGCTCCCGCCCAGTCACCGTCAACCGGCCAGTCAAGGATGTCGACGGAAAGGTCATCCGAATCGATCAGATCGATACGCGCCTGAACGTCTGGGAGATACAGAAGCAAGAAAAGCAGTTACCCGGAAGCCAGGACCTAGCAGCCGTCGCGATGAACGTCGCAGGCTTGCGCGAGCAAGTCGAGAAGGCGCTTGCGGGTCAGCCCGATAACGTCGTGCGCGAAGTGATGGACCGGCTGGCAGAACGCCTACAGGCCGGAGTCGCGGTGCAGGCTGAGCATCAAAAAGCCGGCTCTGCCGCGCAGGACCTGAAGCCTGCGATCGACACGCGCTTAGCGCAAGTTGATGTTGACCGCGAGGCTCGTCAAATGGTCACCGAAGTGCCCAAACCAAAACGCAACCCAGAGCGCGACGTTGCCAAGCAAAGCGCGCCGAGCGTCGCTCGCTAATCCCGATGATCGCCGGGCGCAACTGTAGATAGCTCTGGCGCCTGGCTAACGAGGAAACATGTAATGAAAATCGCTGTCATCAATTTCTCTGGAAACGTCGGCAAAAGCACCGTCGTACGTCACATGCTTGCTCCCCATATGCCGCACGCGCAAGTGCGTGCGATCGAGTCAATCAACTCAGATGAGACGAAGGATGCGACTCAAAAAACGCTGCGTGGTGAAGAATTCGGAAAGCTCTACGCATGGTTGCTGTCGGTCGACGATGCCGTGGTCGACGTCGGCGCATCGAATGTAGAGGATTTCATTGGGCTGATGTCCGACTATGCGGGATCGCAGGAAATATTCGACTTGTACGTCGTGCCGACGGTGCCCGATGCGAAGCAACAGAAAGACACGCGTTCGACCATTGAAGAGCTTGCCGCATTCGATGTCGAACCTTCGAAAATTCGTCTCCTGTTTAATCGGGCGAAGAAAAACAGTGTGCTCTCCGATGAATTTGCACCTCTGTTCGAATACCACAAGCGTGCGCGCACGTTTGTCCTGAACCAGCAAGCCGTCCTGATGCAAAGCCCCGCCTACAGTGCGGCGGGCGCTGCCGGAAAAACGGTGAGTGAACTCGCCGCGAGCCGCGATGAGCTGAAGGCAAAACTGAGCACGATAACGGACCCCGACGAGCGGTTCGAGTGGACCCAGTTGCTTGCCGACTCGGCGCTGGCTGCCGGCGTCAGTGCCCAAATTGATCGCGCTTACCTCGCCCTGCTGGACTGATCATGAGCGCGGTTCCGACACATTCCGACGACACGAAAAGTCCGACAGCGCTATCGCAGCAGCAGAAGGATGCGCTGATTGGCGAACTCTTGGGCGATGTGCTCACTTTGCACAAATCCGTGAAAGATCTTTCGTCAATCGTGAGCGACACCGACCAGCGGCTCGCCACCCGCGTCGTGGAGCTACGCGCAATCAGTGGTGAGCTCTCCCACGCCCGTGAAGCGGCGTTCGCGCAAATCGCTTTGCAAGCGCGCACTCAAGCGCAAGAAGCGTTCAAGGAGTCGATGGGCGCGCTACTCGGCAAGCTTGAAAACACCTTGCAGGACGTGCCTCGGACAGTCTCCATGCTGTCAAAACGGCGCTTCGTCGAGCTGTCGGTGGTCGCCGTCGCGACCGGTGCGATTACGCTGGCGGGCACGCTTGCCGGTGTCTGGATGATGTTTCGTTAATGCACCCATCTATGCCATTCCAGTTCGATGCGACGCGCGCAGGATTCCAGTTTGACGCGCAGGCCCTCACGGGTCACGCATGGTCGGTCGCTCAACGCGCGACGATCGCCACCCTGCAGGCGTTTCACGCCGGCATCGAGGGCTAGGGCGTGGATGCGGTGGGCGTGGCGTGGGAAGCGTACTCATCGGATATCCACGCGAGCCCATGGGCCGATATGGCGCGCGCCGGAGACGGTTGGTTCCTGACGTACATCTACATACGTCAGCTGCGCCCGGAGCTTGACTTTTGGACGACCCGATTTACTAAAAAACAGTTCAGCACATACGCTGAATTGCAACCGTGGACCGTGAACGCACCACTGCCGCAGTGGGCAATCCCGGACTCGGTAGAACCGCGTGAAGAAGATAACGCCATAACGCGAAAGTAGTTTTTCAACGTAGTTAACAAGGAGCAAATCATGGTGAATCGAGTAACGCTGACTGGCCACCTGGGTGCCAACCCGGACGTGAAAGACCTCAGCGCGGGCGTCGTAGCAAATTGCCGGCTCGCATCGACTGACTACTACAAGGACCGGGCGACCGGCACCATGAAAGAGGCGACGGAATGGCACCGCCTTGTGTTCTTCGGGCGTCACGCCGAGATCGCACGAGACTTTTTGGTGAAGGGCTCAAGGATTTATATAGATGGTCGCTTGCGGACCCGCAAATGGTCCAGCAATGGACAGGACAGGTATACAACTGAGATCGTTGTCGAATCCCTCGAAATGATCGGTGCACCACGTGGTCAAGCGGTGTCAGAGGTCGACACCGACGCGGGCCCGTCACTGTCGAGCGACGATGACGACTGGGTTCGTGCGTATGACGATGCAGCGGTTTCCCAGGGTACCGCAAAGTGAAAGATCCTCTATCTGGTGTCGGTGCCGTGGTCGCGTGTGTAGCGCTTCAAACCAGCGCGACCGTGCAGCGCATTGCGCGGAGGGCAGGCTATTTAGACTGGCCCGCCGCCGCCTCAAAACCGGTGTCGGCCGCTGATAAGCCTGCTTGTTTTCTTGACTCGGGCTTCTCGCCAGAAGGAAGTGCCGAGCAATGGGTCTATCGCGCAATCGGAAGCGCGCAGCACTCGATTCGCTTGGCGGCGTACTCGTTCACCTCACGTGAGGTTGTGCGCCGGCTCATCAATGCAAAGCGCCGTGGCGTTGATGTCGCAGTAGTGGTCGATGAACGCAGCAACGTCGAGTATGACCGTTCGGGCCGCACCCATGCAGCTCTCAATGCACTGGTTGCCGCTGGCATTCCAACTCGGGCGCTGGCTGCTTATCGCGTTGTCCACGACAAGGATTTCGTCGTTGACGGGGAGACCGTCGAAACCGACTCATGCAACTTTAACGACTCGGCCGCACGGTGCAACAGTGAGAACGCAGTGGTGATCTGGAATTGCCCTGCGACCGCGAAGGCGTTCCTCGATCACTGGCAAAGCCGTTGGAATCAAGGCGTCGATTACCAACCGTCGTAGCGAGCGCTGATCCCCATATTTGAAGACCAACAAACAATGAAACGAACCGACCATGATTGTCGTTCAAACGTTCGCGGCATCGCAATCCCGCTGTCCATCGATCAGCCCGCAGTAGTCGAGTTTCATGGATCGCCAAGCTGGGCCGTAAACCTGCCATTTTATTTGAAGTGCGCATTGGCCTTGTTCATTGGTTTGGCAGTTGTGTGGAAGTCAGCCGCGTGGCCCACGCTCGTTCCGCTCTTTCTGTTGATGGCGGGGACGATCGAAATCGCTATCGCTATCGGCCTGCGTGCGGCGACGACAGCCCAGACGAACATCGCGATAGATAGCGTTCGCATGACCATGCGCTATGGCATTTTGAGCCGACGCGTCGCAAGCGTTGAGATGTACCGGGTCCAAAACGTTGAGTGCGTGAGCAGTTGGTGGGAACGGCTGATGGGCTTCGGGACGCTGGTTGTCGAGAGCAGCGACGTCAATCATCCGCGATGGATCTTGCGTGGCATGCCTGATGTCGAGGCTTTGCGAGAATGGATGAATCTTGCAGCGATCGCGCGGCGCGACGCCAAAGGTATTCGCGAAGTCAACATGGGGCGCGTGTGATGGCCGACCGAGTGACGGCTGAGCAAGTGACGGCTCAGCGAGTGACGACTGAGATCAAGCGCGGTCGGCCACGCAAAGAAACAAAGTTTGATAAGCCAATCGCTTTCAGGTTGCCACTTGCGGATCGTACTGCTTTTCTCGTGAAGGTTCATGAGTCGGGATTAACGCAGGCTGAATTCTTTCGTCAGTGCGTGCTCACGAATCGCACGAAGGTTATCGCACGAGCGGCTCCTAGCATCGATCGAAATCGCACCGTATTTGTTGTGAACAAGGCGGGAAATAATTTGAACCAGATCGCTCACGTGCTCAACGCTGCCCGACTTGATCAAAGTGCTTCTGAGACCACGTATCTGGCTGCGCTCGATACGTTGGAAAGCATCGAATTGCTGCTACGGGCGCACCTGAAGAATGTTGATTAGACCGCAAGGGCGCCACGATGGCGTGAAAAAATATCTTGAGGACGGGCGCAAACTTGGCCGCGAGCTCGAACGTGATGAGATGGATGAGCGCGTCATTCTCGTCGGCGATCTCGAGCTAACCAATTCGATCATTCAGTCGATCAACGTCGCGTCAAATGTTGACCGGTATTTGTCTGTCACCTTGAGCTTCAAGGAAGACGAAGTGAGTCGCGAAACACTTCTCGCAATCACCGAGGAATTTCGTGCGTTCGTTTCTGCCGCCTATCGCCCGGACGAAATCAATTTCTACGCTGAAGCCCATTTGCCGAAGGTCAAAAGCTATCTCGACGATGCGTCGGGAAAGCTTGTTGAGCGCAAACCGCATATCCATGTGGTGATACCGAAAACAAATCTCATCTCTGGCGGTCATCTTGAACCGTTGGGCTTCGTTAAGTCGAACATCGATTTCATTGATGCGTTTCAAGAGCACATCAACGCGAAATATGGGCTAGCCAGCCCGAAAGATAACCGTCGTATCGAATTCTCGGACGCGTCCGAGATGATCAGTCGATACAAGGGTGATCTTTTTAAAGGTTCGAGCCGTGATCTAAAGGAGACGCTTCTGGGTTCGATGCTCGACAGGAAGATCGAGCAGTACGACGATTTCATGGCGTTGCTCGCTGAGCATGGACAGACGCGCCTGCGCAACCAGGGGCGCGAAAACGAGTATCCGAACGTCAAAGTGGCCGATGCGTTGAAAGGCGTGAACTTGAAAGATCACGTGTTCTCGCGCGCGTTCGTCGAATTGCCGACCGCTGAAAAGCTTATGCAGCTGTCGGCCGATATTCAACCTAAATACGAGTCGAGCGGTACTTCGCGTGAGACGGCGCCGGCGATTCTCAAAACGCTCGCGCAGTGGCATATGACCCGCGCGCTCGAAGTGAAATATCTGAATAACGGCAACACCAAAAGCTTCCCGGCGTATCAGGCGGCGTCCGTCAATGAACGCATGGCCATGCTCGAACAACGGCGCGACGCTTTCTATTCAAAACATTTGGAGGATCTTCATGAGTCAGGATCAGAACGACCATCAAGCGGACGATCAGGTGGCACGCCAAGCAGCGCATCTGGCGGAAGTACGCGAGTCAGTCCGCGAAGAGTCAACGAACACGGCGCCGGCGACCGACGTTTTCGCGGCGATGGACGACTACATGAATTCGACCGAGGTCCTAAAATCAGATCTCGAGTCGATCCCCTGCTCGATGGCGGGAGTGATGCCCAATACCCACGCGGCCCCGGATCAGGAAGCCCTGCGGGACTCCCGCCCGATGCCCGTCGCGACGTCCGAAGCGGACCACGCGGCGCTACCGAACGCCAGCAGCATGGCGCTTTCCCAGATTCCCAAGGAACGCCGACCCCGGCCCTCAACGGTATGCGAGGTATGTCCGGCGTCCCTGTGGACCGCTTCACCCTACGACGTGCAGTGCTGGTGCCGCATCATGCACTTCACCAGCTGGAGCACGAACGCGCCGTATCACCGGATAGCGTGCGACGGAATAGCCATCGCGAGCGAGCAGGCGTAAGGAAAACCGGCCGACGCGCCGATAGCGTGCTGTCCCAGCGTATGCGCGACGAGCGCGAACGGATCGTGCAGCGGTCCGCCGGCGACGAGTATTCGGTCATTCGCTCGAACCTGGATCCGCGTCGTCTTCTTGCTGAGCTCTCGCACAGCCACGGCGTGCGGCCGGAGAAATACGGGATCACGCAGGGTCGCGATGGCGCGAGCCGGATTCGCGCCGGGGCACGGCATTTAAACGTCTCGGATTTTCTGACCAAGGAACTTCACCTGCCCTGGCGCGACGCGTCCGATATCCTCCGTGGTTCGTACCAGCGCCAGATTTCGGGCGCAGCGATCCCCATGACCCACGAGCTTCCACGGGCCGCACTCTGGCGCGAGTACACGACCGACCGAGACGTATTCAGGCGCGCGCGACAGGACGCCATGGCGACACAGCAAACCAGCGAACAATCACGCCGCGCTCAGATCAAGCAGACCTTCAATATTGCTCGCGACGCAGCACGCAACAATCTTGATTTGCGGCCGTCCGGCCGACGCGCACTGGTGTCGATTGCCCGAATGACTAAGGCAGACGCAGAACAAACGTTGCGCGGTCAGATTCAACTCGAGCGCGATGCGCTGATAGCGAAGTACGGTCCGCGTCAAGGCGCGTCGTTTGGCGAGTTCTTGCAAGCACGTGCACAAGCCGGCGACACCCGCGCATTGGTCGAGCTGCGCCGGATACGGCCGACGACCCCGGAGCCACCTCAGCCCGAAGAAAACTGGATCATGCCAGTGGGCGAGGAGCACGCGCGCGGGAAGCGACAAGCGCCCACCGCAGAGGACAAAGCAACCGCGAGCGAATCCGGCTATGACAACCAAATCATCTACCGGGTGCCGCACTTGAGCTACGAAGTGCATCGGGACGGCGTCGTGACCTATCAACATGATGGGCGCAGCGTGGTTCGCGATCACGGATCCGCTGTTCGCGTGCTGAAAACGGATCCTGCAGCCATCGAAGCGGCATTGCGCCTCTCGCAAGCGAAGTTCGGACCCGTGCTTAAGTTGCAAGGGCCCGTGGAGATGCAGCGGGAAGCAGCGAGAGTCGCCGCCGAAGCGGGGTTATACGTGGAGTTTTCCGACAATTTGCTTAACGACATCATGTACGCCCGGCGCGTCGAGTTGATAGCAGACCGTGCGACGGTGCTTGAGACGCGATCGAAAGATCGCTCACGCAGGCGCGACGCGCCAGCAAAGCCGACGCCGGCAGGTAAAGACCATGCGCCTGATCCCGTCCTTGGCGTGAACTCACCGCCGGATGAAGACTTACGGCTGTCTAGCCGGTCTGGTCATACGTTATAACGGTACGGATTGCGCAAGCTCGCCGCTTAAAAAGCCGATCAAATCATTGCCGCGAGTTGCTGTGATCGGCTGCGCAAGGGACGATGGGCGCGCCGACAAAGGAGGTTATCTTTGCCCTCCATTGTCGTCTGGTCGACAGCGAGCGGCAAGTTTTTCGAGTCTGCTGTGAGCTAGGTTCCCCTTGGCCAGCGGCTGGCAGAAGTCGACCCACAGGTGCCGTGCAAGGTCTCGACGGGCGAGTGGCAGCTTTCAAGAATTCTCGGCCATATGATAACTCCTGCTTCGCTGACAATACCCGGTTGAAGGCAAATGCCGCCGGGCTTAGCAGCATTCGCACCGGATTCACTTTCTTCTGCAACGAGTGGCAGAAGATTGCAAGTGATGGGCGCTTTATCGCTACTGCTCGCGTAACGGCGGACAACGGCATCAATGAATGATTGCAATCGGTAAACCACGCTTGCTGATCGGCTTGCATGGCTGCGATACTTCCAGCCTCCCAACATCCGACACCGAGGTTTGCTTTGGACCATCAAGCCCACAATGTCAACGGAAAACCTGACGCGCGGCCTCTTTCCGCAGAAGAGTTGTTGGCCGCGCTTCATTCCAAGTTCTCGGCAAATTTCTCCAACACCCGCACGATCCACTCTCTGGCGGGTACCCTCGAAGCACGTGCCCGCGCCTTGTCGTTAGCAGGCAAGCGGCTTGATAGCCTGGCTGGCGATGCTATTCATCAGCATGAGCTAGCAAAATATATCGACGAGATCTTCGGCGACTCGATGTGCGCCACCTATCTCTCATGCTGCGGATTAGACGTCGCTGCTCGGATGCTATTGCGCCGATCGCTAGAACTCGGTCTGGTGGTTGCTGCTTACTGGGATGCTCCGGTCGATTTTTGGAATTGGCGCGAACACGATGGGGATATCCGCTTCACAACACTGTGCGCCTATATTGAGAGCGACGGCTACACGACGCTGTGTCGCAAGCAAGGAAAGTCGGAAGAGGTAGACGTGAAGCCGACCATCAAAACGCTAGAGCGGCTATATTCTGTTCTCAGCAACGTCGTTCACCCGAAGCCATACAATTTTTCGACAACGCAGGAGCGGATGTATACGGCCGATCCCGAAGAAGTGCGAAAGACCCTTGGTTATGCGGTGGAGACGCAACAAATCATTGCAACCATCCTTTGTTGGCGTTTTCCCGACTTTAACGACATATTGACCAGCGCACCCAAAAAATAATGGCCACAAACTCATCGCCTCCAGACTATCTTGAAGCCGCCCGATCTGAGGATCTCAAATCACAAGAGGTTCGTGATTTGGGTGTAGTAACAGCGTTTGAACGGGATATTATCGACAGTCTGAAAGGGCCTGGCGCACATCTGCTTCAGGGTGCTCGGGGTGTCGGAAAGACCACATTGTTGAGATTGGCGGAAACGGAGATAGATTTCGACTTCGCGCACAGTCGGGTGTTGGCAGTTTACATAAATTTCAAAACGAGTACCCTCCTTGAGGGTATTTCCGCGGGGCAGAAGAACGCATTCCAAATCTGGGTTAATACGAAAATACTTCAGAGTGTTCATGAGAAGTTAGTCAGTTTTAGTCTGCTGAGCGGGAAAGACACCCACGACCCATACGAGCGTGTGTTTGGTATTTCCGGGGTAGAACAGACAGGCACCTTCCTTACCACAAAGCTACATCAAATTCAAAAACTTGCGTTTGCAACGGACCGGGCAGCGGTCGAGCGCGAATTGGGCGAAGATTTTCTCGATAACTTATTTGATCCTTCTTTCTTAGGATCTGTGCTAAAGGAAGTTACCGAGCGCTTTTCGTTAAATCGGACCGTTCTGCTGTTCGACGAGGCCGCTCACACATTCATTCCGTCGCAACAGGAGATTTTTTTTGAGTTGTTCAAATATTTGCAGGGCGGGCAGATATCGTGTAAAGCAGCCGTATATCCAACGGTAACTTCCTACGGACGAAACTTTGAAGTTGGGCACGATGCTTTAATTCTTTCCATGGACCGTTACGAGCCAGCCGGCACTGCTCGACGTTTGTATAGGCAGCAATTTCGAGAGATAGTCGACAAACGGCTGCCGCCGCATTCTAAGAAACGCAAGGAAATTTTTGCCCGCGGAGAGCTGCTGGATCTGTGTGTCGATATTTCGACCGGAAACCCACGCGCTTTCCTGCACATCTTGAATGAAGTAATTCGGACTGGCTTCAGCGCTCGAGCGATTTCCTTGGCAGCGCAAGACTATGTCGATAAAGAACTGCTTCCCTATCATTCAAATTTGGAAAAAAGGCTTCCAAAATACAGCTCTCATGTTCGCGTCGGAATGGAGATGCTCAGGCACTATATCATCCCCGAAATCAGGAAAAAAAATCGCTCAGAGACAAAAAGTCGCTATCAAGCAGCGGCCTTTACCTTACCGATCCGAGATGTCTCGCCAAATCTCCGACTCGCTATAGACATTTTATGCTATTCGGGCACCCTCCTAAGCAAGGGAACCGTGAAAATTGCGAATCAAAAAACCGGGCAGCGGTACGTCGTTAACATTGCTTTGTTGCTTAGTGAAAGAGTGTTTTCAATGGGAGGCCTCAAAGAGAACCTTGATTCTATTAGCTTAACGGACTACCGCGAATTTTCTGCTTCTGACGCGAACCTCGACTCGTACGTAACGGAGCTAAATACGTCGGGTGAAAATTGTGTTCAGTGCTCGACTCCTTTAATGCCCAATGCAAAGTTCTGTGCACAATGCGGATGCAAGGTCAACGACAGCATTTCCGTAATATCCGGTTTGTTAGAGGATGGTGTTGATGAGTTGTCGATATCACCGAGTATGAAGAAGCGAATTCGCCCTCGGTTCCCGAAAGTGGGTCACGTAGTTCAAGCGAGTCGCGAAGAGCTCATGGCTATTGACTACATTAAGGATGTTCGATCAAGAATAATAAAAAATGCTGCGGATGAGTATATTTCGGGATAACCGCGAGAGGCATGCGACTTCAAGGAGTGGAATTAGATTTTTACCGCGGCGCGCCTTCAGATCCATCGCCTTCGAAAAAAGCCACGGCCTTGCTGTACGCGACGCTTTTCTGGGATGCGAAAAGATACTCAGCCCGTACGCGGCGATCTCATTGACTGCCGGCAAGACAATTCGCGGAAGGAAACCGACGGTTCTCAAGCCGAATGACCGCAGTGAGATGCGAATAAGACGTTCAGGTGTATGCGGCGGTGCCGGATGAACGGCTGATGATGGCCGAACCCGTTCCGACGTTGAACTGGCAGAGTAGGGGCGATTGATCGGTCCGCGTCGGGCGGAAGTCGACCCACTTCTGCCGTTCGATGTTCATTAAATGAACGGCAGCTTTAGAACGAACCGCAGCAGTCATCCGTACCTCCGCAGCTACTGTCACAGTGTTGGCCGCAGCGGCCGTTCGGCGGACCGACGACTGGACGATCCGTGCCCGTCCGCGCCTAATAAACTCGAACGTTCGCTACGACGGCGAGGCCGGGCACCAGCGATGAGGCAAAAGCTCCTCGAAGTGACCGGCGGACTGTGCGGGTAAGCGTGCCAGGACATTTTTCGGATAAGCGTAGGCACCCTGATCATTGAGCCTGGTTTTTACTTTGGTAGTTGGAACGCCACCTTAAAATCATCGACCGTGCCTTTGAAAAGGTTGGCGTCAACCCTTTGTGGCTTCGCTTTGTTAGAGAATTGAGCTCGATCGCTGAATTGCCAAAGCGAAGCTACGGTTCCTTGCGGTACTCGTGGTTTTACAGTTAAGAGGGTATCTCTGCCATTTTTGTCATGTGGAACATAATCGGCAATCCATATTTTTGCGGTTCCGATTTTGGAGAATTTATTTTCATCTTTTATACGTTCTCGAACCCATGACTTAGCGGTGTAAATAACCGGTTTTTTCCCGGTCTCAGCTTCGACCACTGTAGCCCACGCGGTCAAGCGGGCGATGATCTCATTGGGAGCAACGATCTGCCAACAATCGTTATGTATCTTCCCATCAGCGCAGGGCACTTGTTGTCCCTTTTTATTTACTCGATGGTCCCATTCCAGATCCACAACCGCAGGTAAGTCATCGATCTTGCGTTGGTTTCCTATCGAAGCGAGTCGGGCATCAAGATTTTTGAGAAACCATTTCGCCTGCATTTCTCCACTCCCGTCTGCCGACAAGAAATGATAGGCACCTTTATAAAGCTTTTTTGAAGGGGGCAGTGCATCGATGCCTTTCCAGTAATCAACAAGCCGCGGATCATAGCCTGAAATGCCTTGGGACGCCTTAATATATACAAAGCGTGCGCCTTGGTCATATACAGTAGACCAATTTATCGAACAATTACATCCATCCAAGTTATGATGCGATACGTCAATACCGATTTGCGCCGCATCTCCATTTTTTGCGTACACAGCAACATCATCTGGGAATACGAAGTCTCTATCGAGCGAGCGTACCGCTTTGCCGCCGGCCGCTGTCGGTAAAATATATGTGGAAAAGAGTTGGCCTCGCGACCAATCATTCACGAGGGGTTCGTCTGCGAATGAGACAGACGACGCACAAAAAATCAAAACAGAGACTAACTTGGATGAGAGTGAACCCATTGCAGCGCTCCTATGAACACGTCAGATACACCAAAATATTGGTTGTTACACTGCAAGCATTGCTGTAGTCATAAAATTATTCAAAAAATTGAAGGGTGTGTCAAAATTTTAAATTCATCAAAAAATACTAATGCAACAGCGAAGTTGTGCGTTGCTACAGACCACGTCTTTGTTCATGGCGCATATTCAAAAACTTCCAACACTGTTTTACTCACTCTAAAATCACTCCTGAAAAATTGAGGCCGATTCGTTTGCCACTCCGATCTTTGTTATCTCCAAAACTGAATACGTGGGAAGCTCATGGGAAAGAATCGAAATTTGATCGTTCCCGATGTCAATTTTTCGCGATCTGCTGTTGTCCGGGAACAATGGATTCCATGCCCAGTCGTAAGGCGCACAAGCATTGTTCTTTGCAAACCTTATTGACACATGGAACAGTTTTTCGTCTTTGAAGAAGAAAATGAAGAAGCTGCCCGGCGCGATGCAATGCGTGCCGACGCCATCTGGTAACAATGCACTCGCGAACGAAGGGAGATTGCTGACTGGGACGGCCAAATAGCGTATGTCGGCGTCAGGATATTCTTTGGCCTGCGGAAGCCCTGAATATTTGGGTAATGCGAATGGCGCGTCGAGGGACTTATTTACGTCGACATAATTCTCCCCAAAAGAAAACGCTCGATTAGACGAAGACGCGTTATTCAGAAAGATATCGGCAATTCGGTCTTTTGTTGGCTGATCGCTGTCTACGTCTGTAAATATGCTTCGTCCAGTGCTTTTATTTATAAAATAAAAATCCCCTTTTATTGAAGAAGCTGCGATCCACGGGTGCTGACGCTCTTTCGTCACTTTGACGACATCGGTGCCCGTTGCGTTAAAGACAGCATACACATCCCGACCTGGAATACCGATGTTGCGGCTTATCGCGGTTGCAAAAGGGCCATTATTTCCGGTCCCATCTTGTGCCACATTGCCAGGCTGCGTTGCGTACCAAATCATTGTTCCTTCAGGGACATTGAGGGCTGCCAATCCCCTCGACATGTTGGCAAGTCCGCTACCGGACAAAGATAAGTCACGCGTAGCGAACGGGTTATTTCGGCATGCGTCCAAAATCAGAAATTTCAGTCTAATCTTCGCTTTATCCAAGATATCAAGAACCTTGTCAGCGTTAATCATTTGCACCGCCACATCCCCGACGTTGTTCGGGTTCGCGTCAATCGGTACCAAAAAATTTGTGCCATTGACTTGAAGGCCATGACCAGCATAGTAGATAATTGCAACGTCCGCAGCTTGCGCTTCAGACGCGAACGAGTTAAGTTCTGCATTAAAATTTTGTAGATCCGCATCATGCACGACCCCCCCGGTTATAAGACGAAAGCCGATGCGTTGCAGTGTGGTTCCAATCAAATCAGCGTCGTTTGTCGGATTACTAAGTTGCGGAACAGATTGATAATTTCCATTCCCTATCACAAGCGCTACCATATTAAGTGATTGTGCGTCGGCGTTTTTGACAATCAAGAATATTCCGCATGCAATTATCATATTTACGATTTTTTTGAATAATTCTATTTTAATATATAAAATCTTTTGAGCCGGGCTATACGTGGCTCCACCAATATCCAGGTCGTGGTAAAGCAGACTCTTGTGTTTCATTTTGTACTCCCTGTCGATATAACAATCGAGAAATTAGATTGGTTGCCTCGCTTAGATTAATTACTTAGAATCGTGCAAGCCGCTATCTTTGCTGTCGGTATAGAAAACGGCTTTTCCGCCTCAAGGGATTTGCTTTCTTCAGTAAGGTGCAACGTTAATCTTTCTAACTCTACGATCGGCTCGGCATTAAGGTTGCGACTGGTTGACTTTGCCACCGGAATCGGCGACGTTTGCGGAACCAATGCTTGTACGGTTGCGTATTGTGTGATTAAACTCACCGCCGCGTTCCATGTAATTGGTGTCTCCTTGCTAAGTTGGCTCACCGTGGCATCAATCTGCGTCAGTGCGGCCCACACAACTGCACCGGAGCGGCGGTACGCAGATAGTTCTATCTCGCCGCTGGCGATCGCATGTTGAGCGAGAGCAATTGCCGACTCAGCATTGCGAACAGTCACAACCTCCCCCTCGCTAAGAGCATCGGGTGCTACTTTTTCCAATTGTTTTGATGCATCCGCGATGCCGGTGTTAATGATGCTTATTTTTCCTTCTACCCGTGTCACAGCATTTATGATTGTTTGATCGCTTGGATCAAATGCCAGAGCGCTCGCGTAGAGGCAACTGGTTTGGGTCGCTCCTACCCGATAGGCATCCATTTTGGCCTGCGCGTTGACCAAACTTGAGCCAAGTGTGAGGCCGCCGGCTCCGATACCAATGCCGGCAAGCCAGTTCCCGCGAGCGGCGCCATGAGTAAAAATCGCGGCGGCAACGCTGCCAACTGCGAGAACAATTAGAGGGACATCGTAACTTGCTGTTGCGTACCTATACCTTGCTGCTGCTGTAAGATATTTCTCTTGGCGATCTTTTACTGCGTGTAGAACGTCAGCCATTTTCGACGAATCTACATAATCAAGGGGTTCGATGCTCACACATCCCAACAATGTCGTAGGTATTAAAGAGTAGCAGGCTAAACGGACTAGATACCGCATAGTGATCCCTCGCTTTTTTCTTAGCTTCAATTCATTAAATTTTTTATCTAAACATTAAGCCAGCCTCAAGCGAGCGTCCGTTAAACAATAATTATTAGTTCGAAAGCCGTGCGGCTTTCGAATAACTAGCGAAATTGAGGGCGTCAGAAGCTTTGGAGATAAAAGATGCTCTTCCGATAACCATTTCATCAATTCACTATCGACACCATGGCGTTTTATGCACGACAATTTAGATTTTGCGTGCTACCAGCGACTTGGCGTCTGATAAAATTTTTGTACGATTGTGCGCTTTTGTACTCCGGTGAAGTTGAGTTACGCGCACTTTGGATAGTTGATTAAGTCAACAGCTCATTAATCGGTAGAACCAATACCACCACTGAAAGACAGATGTCAAACTGCGGCCAACTTTGATGGTCGAAATGAACGAATCTACAATCTTTTTTAAATTTCTTTTAAGCGTGCGCAAACGTTCTCTGATGTCTAACGGTCTCACTTGGCAAGGTATGCGGTCTGTTTGTTAGCGAACACAAATCCCCCTATGGTTTCGACGAGGTGCTCGGATTGCCGTTTCCCGCTGCCATCGCTTCATTCGCGGACCGAGCGTTAAGGGGCGTGCTTTTGCAGCAGGTTCGAACAGATGTCGCGAGACGCAAGGGTTGAGGTGGCTTTCAAAGGCAGGCTAGAGAAAAGGGACCGCTATGGACCGACGACGTGCCATGTAAAAGCGAGGTGTGAACGTCCGTTGTCTGGGGAGGAAGCGACGCGCGGATGGTCGCGCGAAAGCACCAACCAATGGCCGTAGGTGGCCGACTTCCGCCAGCCGCCGAATGACTTGCAGCGACCGACTCGCTTCGTTCAGCGTCAGGTCGGGTACGGCCAGTCGGGAGCATTCGCCAAGTCGACCCAGATTTGCTGGTGACTGGGCACTACGCTCGAGATATCGCATGTTCCCTCGCACCTATTTCTTCAGTGTTCTGGTTGGGCTGGCGAGGCGTGCTTGGTATTGCGTCCGGCTCACAGACCACGCGCAACCTGGTTCGCACCCGCGAATGCGTGCTAAATCTCCCCTCTGCCACAGAGGTAGGCGCTGTCGATCGGATTGCACGCACTACGGGCGTTTATCCTGTTCCTGAATTCAGGCGCGCGATGGGCTACGTTTACGAACCCGACAAATTCGGCCGTGCTGGAATGACGAGGGTGGCATCCGATACGGTAGCGGCCGCACGGGCACTTGAATGTCCAATTCAACTCGAGGCTGTCGTCGCGGCAGTCCACGGCATCGGCGAGGATAGCGACCAATTGCGTGGCTTCATAAGCTTGATCGAGGTGCAAATCCAACGCGTTCACGTCCATCCCGATCTGCTTGTGGACGGTCATGCCAATCGGATCGATCTGGACAGGTGGTCACCGTTAATCATGAGTTTTCAAAAGTTTTACGGCCTCAGCGGCCAAGTGCGCCCGTCCCGACTCGCGGAAATACCGGAACAGGCATACGCGCCGCTGTCCAAGGTGTGATCTGCGCGTGTAGCTTCCGTGCAGGCTTTTCTGTCAAGCATTACCTATCGCGACCTAGAGCGGTCTCGAAGATTTGAACGGCGTTTGCGACTGGCCGCTTCTGGCCGAACCCGGGCGGACGACCACCGGCTCTGATCGACCCCGTCCGTCTTATGCATTTCCCGATGCAGACGCGGATGCGGATGCGTTCGAAAACGCTGTCCAACTTCCGCTGTTGGCAAATGCCTGCGGCGTAGGTCCCTGCCGACAGAATCCGCCGCTGCTAACTTTCCCTGCGAGCATATCTCCACCACGCAAGCGGGTTCTTAGTACCGCAGGCGCTATTGGGAGCGAATTGCATCCATAGCCGTCTCGCCGTCTGCTGCCGTTCTGCAGAACACCGATGGGCCCATCGAAGCGACCAGTGGGCGCGCTCCTGGCGGCGTAGCCGTCGGGGTTTCCAAAGGGTTCTCCCTTTGGGCACCATGTGGAAAGAAAAAGTGCGGAGCATTTTTTGTTTACACATGCATCGTGCCTCCGGCCGATCCAGAGTTTGCACTAGAGGTACACATCGGATTCAAATCAGTCATAGACCAAGTACATTCCAGCGACTAGAGGTTTTGATTCCAGTACAAGAGAGATTCAGATAGAGTACAACTTAACTTTGATTTGCTACTCGACCAATGGACAAATCTGCATATCGCGATCACTTTGCAGCCTTCGCTGCCAAAACGGAGCGGTCGACTGCCTCGCGATTTCGAGATGCATTTGAAGGAATCGAACTCGCCCTAAAGGCAGGCGTGACCCGCGCTCAGGCGCGAGACGAACTGGCGAGATTGGGACTCGAGATTAAACAAAACACATTCAATGTGTTGCTGATGCGAGTTCGTAAAGAACGAGCCGAAAAGAAAGATAGGCCGTCCGCAGACGGCCTATCTTCAACGGCTATTTTAGAAAATGCGCCGTTGCGCAATCAGTCCTTGGAAAAACCGGTTTTGCAGCGGGGGGAGTTGGTGAAGCGTAGCGAGTCGATACACTTGCCGAACGATTGGCTCACTGCCGAATTGACACCGGCTCAATCGCGCTCATTATCTGCAGAACAAAAACAACAGCGCCGGAAAGCGCGTGACAGGCTTTTTCATCCGACGCCTTACGACAAACTCGATGCTAAGTAACTTGGGCGGCCAACTGACTGACTAACCTACGCGGCCCTTACCTCTTGCAATAACTCGGGATGGTGATACAGCACCTTCAGCAGTTTCACCAATGCAACAGGTGGTTTCGTTTTTCCGGTCTCATAGCGAGAAAATGCATTCGTGCCACCGCCGAAAATCTCTCCTGCTTCGCGCTGGTCAAGATTCAGCTTCTTTCGCACGCTCAAGATAAACGCAGGATCGGCAAGCTCAGAATTCACCTTTACGTTGAATTCCTTCATCAGCGCCATCGTGCGCCGTGACTCCGCAGCGTCGAGAACTGCCTCGTCGCACGCCGGACAAAAGTCACCGGTCACCTGCTCAAGGGATAACGTTTGACCCTTGTACACATACGGTAGGTCGCGAGTCTCATGCACCAGCTTTGCCGCACCACAAGACGGGCATTTCGTGCTCATAACTCCTTGAACGATACGATCAGCACATCGCCGGTGACGGTCAACTTGAGGTACACCGGCCCGGCGCTCGTCACGGGCCGATACACGTCCTGCCATACCTTGTGATCATCATATGTTGTCATGCTCTTAAAAAATCTTTGGTCGTCAGTGCGATAACCACAGCCAGCATTTCATCAAAATCAAAACCTAAAGCTGCTGCGCCTTCACGCGCCGACCGTGTGGTACGAACCTGATCCGCCTCTACGAGTTGTTTGACGATGGATAGCTTGCAATGGGGCGTATTCTTGCCCATGAAGAACATTAACCTAATAGGCTAATTTTGGCAAGTAGGTTAGTCGGCACTAAGGTATTACACTACTGAATCGCGTACGGTGCTTTCTTGTTGACTACGCTACTAACGCGATCAATACGGAATTGGTCATCCTTCATATATGCCCGTTCCTTGATCCGGTTCTCATTTGCAGTTCTTTCCGATGCTTCTAGCTTTGTCAGCCCTTCGGAAGCCAGCTGGTACCGCCAATGCGAAGCTGGGCGTTCGCTGCGGCCTTGTTCTTCCTTATCGCGGCGAGCAAACGGTGGCTTCGGGGGAAACCGCTGCCGATACAACTTCTACGATGCGGGCTTTCAATACACCGGCAATTGGTTCATCAGGCGCGCCAGATTGCACCTGTCATCATATTTTCACCGCGACCTATGCAGGTCCCGAATTTTTCGATAATGTACTGTACATCCATACAGTATTTATGAAGATTGACGGTGTGCCTTATGACTGTTTATACGATTGAGCAGGTCGAAGCAGCGATAAACTATTGGCGTGTTCACGATGCGACTGGGGAAGATGCCGCGCTCTGCGCAAGTGCGCGAGTCTTAGCCGATGTCTACGGACTAATGATCTACCACCATGCGTCATCGGTTTCCGCAGGTACGTTCACCGCAGAACAACTTCGTGCCGTCGAGGTGGGTCTTACGCAAGCAGCACAATCGTCAGGGCACTAAAGATGCGAGCAGTACTTAATCGTGCCTATCCAAGCGTCGGCAACGACAGTGATATTGACCACTGGCAATTTGATTTCTCCCTCGTCGATTCGAACGGTGTGGTTCTGTACGACACGATCGACATAGGGACTGTCCGAACGGTCTCACAAAAGCATTCGGTCGGATCATTTCAAGCCATGTGTAAGGCGATCCTAGGGACCGCCACCCACGATTTTCATCGCTTGGTAGGACAAGAATTTGCCAGCGAATGAGAGTTCAGTTGGATGAGTATCTGGAGATGCTGTCGGGTATTATCATTCACGAGCGAAGCGTCGACAGCAAGTTCAAACACACTGCTCCATAGCCACACGGCGCGTCGATCGATTTCGTTTTATTTCGAGGAAGGTCTTCCAACCAAGCACGTCGCGCCATACATCTGCCACGCATCGGCTCGGCCCACCATCAAACCAAGATAGCAGGCCACTTTCAGTGGCCCCGCCTCGCTAATCTCCTCGATCTCCATCTTCAGAAGGTTGCAGCGCAACACTGCGGCTAAATCAAACCCTCTGCTGCCCCGGGCGCTGTGGGAGACAAACCTGCTGCTGTTTGCCACTCTTGCAGAACCCGCGCCAGCAAATCGAAGGTAATGGGCTTATGAAGATACCCGTCGAATGGGGCAAAATCGGCGTCGCCTAGATCGGCCCGGCCTGTAATGGCAATCATATATGCGTCTTGGGAGGCTCCTTCGCTACGCAGGCTCTCACACGCGACTCTGCCGTCACCATCGGGCAGCTCGACATCCGCCAAGATGAAATCAAATGGACGTGAATAAGCAAGAACGCGCGCGGTTTCACAATCGTGCGCGACCGTGACAGCATGTCCAAGCTTCTCAGCAAGCGCTGCAAGACTGGCGGCGAGATCGCGGTCATCATCCAGTATGAGAATTTGCATGTGGTGTCCTTGGTTGTTGGAAGCAGATGCATCGTTACGCAAAAAGAATGCCAATGATGCAACAGACTACAACTGTTTCTTCTGCACAATCAATGGCTTAAGTTCAACAAGGCGCCCTTGACGTTCCGCCGATCAGCTGGGCGCAGCTAGAGGCAAATCTGCCCAAAACCTTTGTAGGCAAGTATTAGTGTGGAACAGGAGAAAGCAGCGCCCCAAGCCGATAACTCTCATTTGGACCTATTTTTGCCCGTAGCTATATAAGCTGTATATATGTACAGTACTTTGCATGAGCGCTTTACCAAACCATATCGAATCGATCCATCCAAGCCTTTGGCGAGGGACGCAATTGGCGCGTGCCCATGGGCGTACCGTGGACACGGGTTACGCAGCGCTATCAGCCGAGCTGCCTGGCGGCGGCTGGCCGTTGGGAACCACGACCGAGCTGCTTTTACAGCAGCCGGGGATCGGCGAAATGCGCCTGCTGGCTCCTGCCATGGCGGCAGTATCGGATAAGCGCTCGATTGCACTGATCGCCCCGCAGCAGATCCCCAATGCGCACGGCTACGCCTTTATGGGCATAGATCCGAGCAAGCTCATATGGCTGAAGCCTGCTAAGTCTTCCGATGCGCTGTGGGCCGCGGAACAGATCCTTAAGGCAGGCAGTTGCGGCGCCCTCGTGCTCTGGCAGCAACATATTCGCGCCGAGTCGCTCAGGCGCCTGCTGCTGGCCGCGCAGAGCGCCGAGATGCTGTTTGTCGTCATGCGGCCGCTGGCGCGTGCCCAGGACTCGTCGCCGGCGCCCCTTAGACTTGCTGTTCGGGGCGTCGCTGAAGGCGTCGCCGTCGAACTGATTAAGCGCAAAGGTCCCGCGGCGCCGGCGCCGATTATGGTCAAACTCTCTCCGTCGCCCAACTTGATCAGCGAGCATCGTCGCGTCCAACGGCGCACCGTCGAATTGCCCGTGCCTGCGGTCGAGCACACCGCGATCACCGAATAGTTCGTACCGAGATCGATGCGATGGCCAAAACCCTCCCTGAGTTTGCGCCACTGAGCCTGAAGGAACTGCGTTCGCTTTGGAAGAAGTACCGGAGCAACGAAGATATCGAGCGGCTCGTGTTGGAGGTTCAGTTCAGCCGGGGTGTGATCAACGAAATCGACGACTACTTCAAGATCATTCATCGCACATAACGACAGGAAAATCTCGGCGAATTGATCGCAATCGAAAAATTGCGGGTTGTGTTGGTCAAGCAGCACCTGCGCCAGACCGTCCTCGCCGAGATCAAGCCGGCGCCCAAGGGAACGAAGCCATCTGAGCCGCCCGAGCCCGAACCTGCATTGGTCGACTGACGGGGCCCATGACGCACATCGAGGCGGGTTCGATAAATGTTGGAACTACAACGACTTATGGGCTTTCGAGTGATGTTGTCCACAACGCTGTCCACAAATTGTGTGGACAACATCGTGGGCTCGGTATTGTGGCAAGGGTCAGTCAGTGATAGCGAACTGGTCGCGATCCTGGTCCGCGATCCAGCGAGGGGGCTTTCCGCGACCGCTCCAGGTCGCGCCCGATGCGGGATCACGGTATTTCGCAGCGACAGGCGCCGATTGCTTCCGCGGGCCGCGGCTACTGCGTGGCTCGAGGTCTTCGGGCTTGACTTCGTATAGGGCCATTTGCTCGCGGATCCATTCGATCGCGTCACCGCGCTCGGCGTTTCTTAGTTCTTCAATCTGCTTTTCCAGTGCTTCACGTTGCGCAAGCAGGGCGCGGTATCCAGTGTCCGTCATGTGGGTCGTGTTTTCTTCTATGATTAGTAATGTGAGTTCGACCGATCATGGCTCCGGCCGTTCCGAAAACGAAGATATGGCAAAAGTAATTAAGTGCGCCGCTCTGTGCCGATTGTACTTTGACCAGGCCGTGTTTCGGCGAAGCGCAATCGACCCTTGGACGATTCGACATTAGGTCGGGACAAAAATTAAAATGAGCACGCAATTAAGCAATCGGTGCAGGACATCCCTATACCGTGTGATATTCGGCAAGCCCAACAGTAACGACGAACGCATCGTCTTCCTGATGGCCGGCAGCCGAGAAGCCGCGTCCAAGCGGGCGACATCGGTACTTGCGGCGCTCTTTGACATCGAGCCGCTCGAAGTCTCTCTGTACAACCTCGCGTCCTTCGTCGACCTGGTCGATTCGGGCGTGAGCGACGACGAAGACCTTCGTATTTTCGAACTGGGTTGGAAGGGACCAATAGTCAGTGTATGGGCTGAACACCCCCTGTTCCTCATCGACGATTCATCGCTCCTTGGCAAGTGCGCCGAACTCTACGCGGACCTCGCCAGCGCGACGGCAGTGGAAGCAATCAGACGCGCTCGCTCTTGAACTTATCCCGCAGCCACGCTGCTGGTTGCCTCACTCGCCGAACGCGTTCGTGACTGTCCTCGGCTCAAGCTGCGAGGCGATACTCGAAATACGGCTGATGACGATCGTCGAGAATGGCGTACTGAGCCGGCAGGTTAGCCGGGTCCGGATTGAGCCAGGCGGTAATGTTCCCGGGCTTGATCGGCACGATACAGCGGTCATGACCGGCAAGCGCGATTTCCGCAGGGGGATCGTCGGTGACGGCCGCAAACGACAACAGGTCCGGCTCACCTTTGCCTGTCCACTTCGACCATAGGCACGCGATCAACATGTCCTGCGGCGGGTTTGGCTTGAATTCAAGGACGAGGTTTTCTTCTTTCTCGCCTTCAGCCAACTCACGAGCCTCAACGCGATGACGCGGTACGTTTTCATAAAATGCGCTCACCAGCATCACGCCGTGTGTGTATCCGAAAAGCCCCTTCCAGAACCCTTCAAGGTTGTCTCGCCTCGCGTTGTACGTTCCGGGATACTTGGTGTCGTAGAACGCCGGCTTGCCGGCGGGTCGACATTGATACCGCATTGGCTTCACCACAAGTTGACCATTTTCGACAACCATCACCGGCGCGTATTGGCCAGGAAATATCCGTGAATCACGGTCCTTCAGTTCGGTGCGGTTGAAGTCTTCCAGCTTGCTGCGGATCCAAGCGATCTTATCGGTCGCAATCCGCTGGCTTTCGGTCGCTGCTTTGGTGGTCTTCGTCAGCAGCGTACGCTCGGCGTCGGCCAAGCGCGTGCGCTGTTTGAACAGGTCCTCTTCAAGCTTCGCCGTTTTGCCAGCCGAAAACTCGACGATCGCTTCTTTGATGCGCACCTCTGCATCGTTTTGCGGCGTCAGGAAAGGCGCTTCCATGGCCTTCGGGATTTTCGATTTGCTGCCGCTGCGACGGTCCCAAAACAGTCGAAAGAATTCATCGATGTCGATGTCCGCGCCATAGACGTGCACGTACTTGCGATAGTCTGCAGTGATCTGAGCCGAGTAACACATGATGAATGCTCTCCATCTCCTGTTCGAGAATCATGATACCCGCGTGGCCAGCGCTGGTCGAAGAGGTGATCACCGTTCCATCGACCGGTCCTATCGCACAATCGGAAGTGCTGCCCAGTCAGACGTGTAGGCGGGACTGCGCCTGTCCTGATTCATGTGCCATGTTCTGCGCTGCTCAACGGCGCCGATCTTCAACGTCCCACGTCCGTACTTGTCGTTGATCGCATCAAGTGCAATCATCATCTTCGCTTGCCGACTGGCATCGCGACCGAAGAGCTCGCCTTGCTCAATTGAGATCGATTGCAATTCGTGAAGCAGCACCCCGGCCTTCGCATACCGGAAACCCTGCCGATAGATCTGACGCAGCCCGAACAACGCCGAGTCGACCAGCGTCAGGGTGTCCGACGTCGGTGAAACGAGCGGAACATTGATGGCACGGCTGTATTGCGGGTCGTCGCGTTTAAACGGGCTTGTTCGGATGAAGACCTGGACCTGATTGGCGTGCAACGCTTGCCGACGCAATCGCTCGGCCGCTGTCGCGACAAATTGCGTGACGGCCTGCGTCAGCTCATCGAGCGTATAAACGACATGACCGAAGCTGCGCGAGCAAAGCACTTGCTCCTGCGGCTGCCCCGCATCTTCAAAGCCGTAGCACGCGATGCCATTGAGCTCGAGCAGAGTCCGCTCGAGCACCACGGAAAACTGTTTGCAAATGAACGAGGGGCTCACGCGTTTGAATTGCAGCACCGTTTCGACACCCATCTCATGCAGACGGGCGCCAATCTTGCGGCCGACGCCCCAGACCTCGCCAACGTCCACGCTCGCAAAGATACTGTCGCGCTCTTCTGCCGTCAGTATTCCGATGTCACATACACCATGCCAGACGCGTCCCACATTCTTCTTCGCGATGTGGTTCGCCATTTTCGCGAGCGTCTTCGTGGGACCGATGCCGATGCACGTGGGAATGCCAATCCATTGCAGCACCTGCGCGCGGATCTGAAGGCCATAGGTTGTCAGGTCACAGCGAAACCCGCCCAGGTCGAGAAAGCATTCGTCGATCGAGTAGATCTCCTGGACCGGCGAATACTGGCCGATCACTGACATCATGCGGTCGCTGAGATCAGCATACAGGGCGTAATTTGAGCTGAGTGCGATGAGGCCGTTGGTGCGCTCGAGGTCGCGAATCTGGAAATACGGCTGCCCCATTCCCACTTTCAAATCTTTGGCTTCTTGTGATCTCGCGACTGCACACCCATCATTGTTGCTGAGTACGACAACAGGTTTTCCGACGAGCGATGGCTTAAAACACCGTTCGCACGAGACGTAGAAGTTGTTGCCGTCGATAAGGGCAAAGGTGGTCATCGACGTTTCTGCGGATGCAGCAGCTGACGCAAATTCCACGTGACCACACCCCATACGCTCATCTCTTGCCCTTCGACGAACGTGATCGGGGGATAGAGCGGGTTCGCGGCATGCAGACGAACGACACCCGAGCGTTTGTACAAGCGCTTGACCGTGAACTCATCATCGACACAGGCAAGGACCACTCGACCATGCACCGGCTCGATTGAACGGTCTACGATCAACCGGTCGCCATCAAAAATCCGGGCATCAATCATCGAGTCCCCTTCGACCTGAAACAGGAATGTAGCGATCGGATTCAGGACGAGCACATCATTGAGATCAATGCGCTTTTGCGTATGGTCTTGCGCCGGACTGGGAAACCCTGCCGGCACCTTTGCCAGCACTTCGATGAGAAATGAGCCTGCTGCGTCGGCGGTAATCGGGATCGGGCGGCTCATGGACAGACAACACTGTATGGATGTACAGTATTCTATATCGGGTTTTGAACCGCTGAATTGCCCCTTTTTAGTCGATTGTGGAGGCTGTTATGGATATGCTTGTTCGGCGAACGCATCCCATGCCGGAGATGGCGGCCTTTGTCGCGGAGCTACGAGCGGCCTTCGGCGATTCGGTGGACGAAGCGGTGTCTCGCGGGAAGAACGGCGAGCCGACGTTTTACGCGCGCGAAAACGGGCGCACGGTCGGTACGCCGCCAGCCGACCATCACAACGCATGGAAGGCGTCCGAGGACGTTCGCGATCGTCACTATTGCGACGGGTGTAACGGAAGTTGCATCGGAACCGCGATCAGATGCAGTCAGCGCATGACCCAGACGATGCAAGACCAACAGAAACGCTAGACGAGGAGTTGCATGTTTGTAGAGAATGAACGGCGCGCCGAATTGTTGTGCTTCCTGGTCGTGACCGCTGCAGCGTCGCATAGCTTAACCAGTGAATGGCGGGTCGACCACGTGGTCGAGAGTTGCCGGCTCTGGCTCAGATAAAACGCTGTAAAGATGCCGTGGCTTGAGCGAGTCAACCTGGGGCAGCTCGCGTTACGACGCGAGACGCGACCTGTTCAAAGCCAAGGTCGTGATCCGGCAGGCGCACGTTCAAGCGTTATTCACGGGAGATATGGCATTGAATCTATCAAGTACCATGGTGCAGCGCGTCTTGGCCATCTGCGCGGATGCGATCGCGCAGCGCTCGTAGCCGTATGCAACTGCTTACCGACGAGTGTGACCAAACATATCAACGCTGCATGCCGATGGCGCGGCGCATCGCTACCGTGATGCCCTGCCGGGTTCGCCAATAGCCTTCCCACGGATCAGCATTAAGCGAGCGTTGCCGGGCAAGTGCCGAGCTCATCGACCATTGATCGCCACCAGTGACGTCTTTTAACTCGTCCCACGCAATGGGCATCGACACCGCCAGACCGGGCCGCGCGCGAACAGAGAACGGGGCAACCGTACTTGCGCCGCGGCTGTTCCGCAGATAGTCGATGAAGATTTTGCCAACCCGGTTTCGCGGCCCCAAGACTGCTGAGAAGTGATCGGGCAAGACCTTCGCCATGTGTTGCGCAAGCGCTTGCGAGAAGCTCTTAACTTCCGCCCAGCTCTGCTTACGTGTGAGCGGAACGACAATATGAAACCCTTTGCCGCCGCTCGTCTTGGCGAATGACTTGAGTCCGATTTCGTCAAGCACGAGCTTGGTGAGCGAGGCCGCATCGAGCATCGCCGACCAGGGCAGCGACGGGTCAGGATCCAGATCGAAGATGACGCGATCCGGATGGGTTAGGTCTGGTGCGACCGCGTTCCAAGAATGCAGCTCGACCACGCTCATCTGGGCGAGTCCTACAAGCGATTCTGCATTGTTTGCAACGAGCAGCGGCGGATGACGCGGATGGAGCTCAACCGGAAGCTCTTCGACACCCGGTATGCGCACACGCTCGGAATGCTTTTGGAAGAACAGCTCGCCGTTGATGCCGTCGGGCGCCCGTACCAATGTGAGTGGCCGGTTGTGAAGATAGGGAAGCGCCCACTCCGAGATGTCGTCGTAGTATCGAGCAAGCTCGACCTTTGTTTTGCCAGAAGTGCCGTCGATAACCCGGGCGGGGTTCGTTACTTTGATATTCGCGATGAAGACAGACCCTTTCATACCCGTCCGCTCTCGAGACGACCTCAAGTCGTCAGGCGCTGCTTCCTCGCCGGGTATCACCGCGCCCTGCTCTTTCACAACTGCGTGAGCAGGTTTGTCCTCGCGCATTGCATAGAAAACCGCATGCCGGATCTCGCCGCTTGGGGTCCATTCCAGAAACGATACTTCGCATACGAGCTCGGGCTTCAACCATATGTAGTCACGGTCCTGGTCAGGCTCGGGAGCAACGGAAAATGTTGCCTTCTTCTGTTTTAACGGCTCGATACGCTTGGAGATTGCGTCGTTGCGTGATGCTTTGACTGAAGGCGCGACGTTGCCCGCGTAATGAAGTACACCACTGGCGTCATAGACACCCAGCAAAAGCGAGCGGACCCCGGATTTCGCGCCTTTGTTGCGCGAGATGCCAGCGATCACAAACTCTTGGCGAAGATTGCATTTGAGTTTGACCCAGTTGGTTGAGCGTCCAGAGCGATACGGCGCATCGCCGCGCTTGCCGATGATTCCCTCAAGATTCATTTTGCAGGCGGAGGCGACCAGCGACTGCGGATCCTCAGCGAAGTCCGCGGAGTATCGGATAAGCGGATCGTGAACCTCTTCGAGCAGGTCGTGGAGTAACTGGCGCCTTGCGCGCAAAGGCTCGCTGCGAACGTCTTCCCCATTGAGCCAAAGGATGTCGAAGAGGAAGATGACGATTTTGGCCGTGCTTCTCCGGTCAAACGCGTTTTGCAGCGCATTGAAGTCTGGCATTCCGCTGGTGTTCAGCACTACGGCCTCTCCATCGAGCCATGCGTTTTCGACAGGAAGCGATTCAACCGCCGCCCGTAGCTTCGGCATCCGATCGGTCCAGTCGTGTCCGTTCCGGGTGAAGAGTTTGACGGAACCGCCTTCGATGCGAATCAGCATCCTGTATCCGTCGTACTTAATTTCGTAGGACCAGTCACCGGATGCCGGTGGACGACTCGCCAGTGTCGCGAGCTCCGGTTCAATGATCGAAGGCATCGCGCCAGGCGGATCGTTGGCGACCGGGCGTTCGCGCTTTTGCGTCGTGCTCCATCGTCCTGGCATGGCGGCTCTCCTCGGTCCAGGGGAAGTGCACAGTCCGTGCCCGTCAGGGCGCAGGACCAGTGCCGGGCATATTGCATGCTCTCGGGTTGCGCTAATAATCAAGAAAATCGAAACTAAACAGCCAACGGGCTCGGTTGCTCGCCCGTCCCTCGTATGCCGCAGCCGCGCGCTCTGTCGCCGGCGACCAGGAGAGAAAACCATGGCAGCGCGCTCGATTGCTTCGTTGACGCTTTTTTTCGGCCTGGTTTCCATCCCGGTCAAGCTGTATTCAGCGACCGAGAGCGCCTCCGGGGTCGGCTTTAACCTTCTGACGCCTGAAGGCGGAAGGGTCAAGCAGCAATACATTTCCGAGGCCACCGGCGAGGTCGTCGCTCGTGCCGACATGAAAAAAGGCTACGAGTTTGAAAAAGGCAACTTCGTTGTCTTCGCACCCGAAGAGCTGAAGGCGCTCGAGGAAGGCGCCACTCACTGCGCGTGGTGGTGCGAAGTACGGGTGGCTTTCTTAATCGCGCTTCCAGTTTTCACTTCTTCACGACATTCATTCCGTCAGTGCTATACCGAACAGTTCGCCAGGGAAATACCTGACTGATTGCTTTCCACATCTGCTATACCGTAAGGAGATCAATAGCGCACGGTAGGCGACTTTGGCCGACCCGCGCAAGGAAAGGCCGACCATGAGAGCGCTAGCCAGATGGAGATCGGCAATTTTTTGCAGCGCGCTTTTTGCAGCAGAAGTTGCGCAGCCGACTCCGGTCGCCAGGAGTTGCGTTGCCCTCCCCGATAGCCGATGCAAAGCGACCGCTCCCGACGGAAAACTGGTCGTCAAAGGTGGTCAGTGGATCACGGCGTGCCCTCCAAATCCGTACAGCTATGGTCCAGAAACCGACCACGTGTGTAGACAAATTGCGCAATGCACCACAGCCGGTGCGTTCGGACCGTTTATTCAAGCCGTATCCGATAGCTGCACACAGAAATCCTTCGAGGGATATTACGGTCTAGACGGGATGACTTTTGGAATTCTTGACTGGACGCAGACCAACCTCGGCACGGTGCTGCAACAGTTCCAGCGACGGAATCGCGAACGATATACGCAGATCTTCGGCCCGGTGGGGATCCCGATGAAAGACGGCTGCGTGGACCCGAAATGGGCATGTGACGCGAACCGCAATGGCTATCTGAATTGCGATCCGACTTTCCGGGCCGCGTTTAAGCGGGGTCTTGCAGAGCCGGATTTCAAGAAAGCACAACTCGATTTTGCAATCAAGTCTTTTAACCAGCGCATTGGGAAAGCCAAGGCACTGGGACTAGAGTCCGAATACGGCAATGTGGCGATGGCTGTTCTGTTGAATCAGTTCCACTGCAAGGCAACAGATCTTCTGGCAGCGTGCAGTAGCAAAGGTGACGAAAAGTCGCGGGTCGATTGCATACTCGATCAATACATCGCTCACAAGTGCCGCGTGCCGCAGAAGGATGGATCAAGTGAGCGCCGGCGCGTTGAAGCGATCCGGGAGGCTTTCGAACACCGCCCTGCAGTAACCCTGGCTCCAGTTTCAGCGAGTGCAGTTGAGGCTTGCATTACCAGTTGGGCGCAGTGAGCAATGCCGCTTTCGCGTGTGACCTTCAGGAGCCTTGGACGAGGAGCTTGTATGTTGACAAGATTTGCCGTCGTAGCCCTCCTCCTAGCTTGGTCTAGCGTAAGCCAAAGTCAGCAGGTCGCCTCACCATGGTCACCTGAGCACAAATGTGCGCTACAACGATCACGGACTGCGGGGCTAAACCCGACCATGCTAGCCTCCCTCGACCAACTGGAATTACGGCAGCGAATTACACAGACGATCAATCTTTCGTCGAATCGCGGGAACGTGCACGGACCCGATGGTAAATTTCTCGGGGTCGCTTACACGGCGGCGGTCGACCTTAGCGTGCGGTGTCTGTCCGACGAAAACATTCGGGTGTTGCTTGGCCGGTTGGCGGATGCAGGCTTCGTCGCCTGGTTTCGAAACCCCGGAACAGACAGCTGGAAAGGACCGCGCCACATTCATGCAGTATGGGTCGAGTCTGACCTCAAACCCGCGTTGAACCGTCAGTTCAACAGTTGGCTCAATCGACGAAACGGACTGGTCGACAATCGACCTTATCGATTTTGGACCCAGTCAGACTTACAGATTGATCAAATCAAGCGGAGGCGCCAAACGTACCTAGCTTCGAACTCTTCTTCTCCGTAGTCGCGACGCGAGACACGTCGACCTCCGCTTGCACGCATCCATTGTCCCTTAGTCGTGCACGCAAGGACGTGACGCTTAGCCCGCGCCATTCGCCGACGAGCATGTTCACTGCACCGCCTCGAGGCATCCATTGATTTCTTTTGCGGATTCCGCGGTGATCGATTTGTTCGGCGAATGCGGATTGACATTGTTCCGTGCATTCAGCCAGTCTTCCGAACTCGCATTCAACCATTGAGAAAGAGGCTTCTTCGCGCCATACCATCCCTCCATCATCGCTCTCACTAGAATCGTCTGAGCTGTGTTCTCTTCCATCACAGAGTCGGGATTGTCATAGAGACTGGTTCCCGTTCCAAGGCGTTCATCTGCTCTCTTGTAGTTGCCTGGGAAAGTCAGCTGGATAAAACCCCGCCCGTAGTAACGTTTGCCATTCGACGCCGGTTTCGCATAATTATCAGGGGTCGGGTTTTCCTTTGGCGGCGGCACGATCATGAAGGAGGGCTCCGATCGCCCTTTCACGACAGATCTCGTCAGTTCTGCAACCCGGTGCTTCCCTGATTGGCTGCCATGTCCCGTCCGACTCTCTCCGAGCTGTGGCGAGAATGTACGCGAGCTTCCGTTTGTCGTTGTCGCCATAACTGCGCCAGACGTCGAAGAGTCCATTGATCGACTTGATCGCGTTGTTGTCAAGCCGGCTAGCGGAAATCCGAATGGCTTCTTTATCCGAAATTTTCTTGAAGTTATGTATTGTCTTGCACTTTTTAAAGAACCATTCTCGATCTGGTTCGAACGTCCCAGCGTTTGCGTTTGCGTGGGCGACATGAAGACAAGATGCGCTTGCCAACAGAAAACAAGTTAAAACGTGGTGAACCGGACTGGCAAGAGCCCTACCTAGTTTTGTCGTAAAGATCATCTTCACCTCGTGGGCCATCTCAAATGCGTGATCTCGTCGAAGGAATACCGATACATCTGCGCGTTTGGCCGCTCCGAAATGCCCCGCAGCGAACATGCCGGTCACGACGTCAATGGGGTACTCTGACAAGACAGGCTTCCAGTCGCTGCTCTCCGCCCCATCGATCGTAAGCGGCTTGCGCAGCTTCGTTTGACTGGAGAGGCTGAGTGCCGTCGTATTTCCCGATGCCGTATTTCGGGCCGAAAAATACCCACAGAACCCTCGGTTTGCTTTGGCTGCCGCTCAAGCGTTCGGAATAAGTGATATCCAATTTCTGCGAAAGCCCCGCGACCGCGCGCGCTAGCGCGATACTTCCTTCGCCAACGCTCGGACCGACGTCTCCCACGATAAATGGAACCGCGATGCGCTTGGTGTTGTCGATCGCGACGCCGAAGCTTCCCAACGGGGCGTACAACAAGATTGATTTGGGGACAACCGCTGACCGCACGACGATCGAATCAACGTAACGCTTCTGATCGCCTCGATTGGCAATTGACAAATCGAAGAGAGAGGTCGGCGAGACATAAAATCCCGACGAATTTGTCAAAGGCTTGACGTCGCTGACAACCTTCCCGGCCACGACAGTCTTTCCCTCGCCAACGATTCCGAACCAGTGGATTGCTCCAACTGACGGATCGTTCCAGCCTGCTGCCTCGATGCGCGCCAGATCGTCCATGAAGCGGCCGGTGCAGTGTGTCTTCATCGCGGGATTGTAAGACTCGCCCGAAGGCAAGTAGACTCGACCTGCGTTGCAGAGATGGATCAACGCACCGCCGTCCTTATTTTGGCGTTGGTAGGCCTTGCTCGCGCCATCGAGGTTAATGTTCATCGTCGAAAGCGCAATATAGCCGCCGTCGTCGAGCGCCCGGGACAGGCCTTTAACACCCAGATCAGTCTTTAGCGGCCCAAAGCAATCGACTGCATCGGCTTGCGTGCAAATGCCGGTTAGGACAAGCACGGACAGCATTAAGATCGTTGTGCGCATGCGTTTCTTCCTTGATCCAGCCAAGTCGATTTTTGGAAACCTCAGATTGGGAGCGTTAATGGCGCTTCGACCGTGCGCTGCAAATCTTTAAGTCTTAGCAAATGCGCGTGGCGAACTGAAAGGCTCACGCCGCTCATTGTGTCGCGTGGGGCCACCTCATCGTTACGCTTTGACCCACGCCGAGAACGCCAATCAGGCAGGCCCACCATGTGAAGCCATCCTTGCTTGCGACCACCGCAAATAGACTCGTAATGGCGACACACTCGCCTCTGGTAGGCCAACGCACCGTTATCGAATTTCGCGTGCGAAGGGAGACGTCACCGCGAGCGAAATTAAAACACCATTTGTGCCGACAACTCCGTGCGGCCCAGTCACGATAGAGCCGCGCCACGGCGAACAGAAAGCAAAACAGTGATCGCTCGCAATTTCTTCAGGGTTCCTATCCAAGTCGCGAACTAACCGAACGTGAGACGATACATACGAAGTATGAGAAATTAGGTCGCGTAACCTTTCCGAATGATTAAGGTATAGAACATTTCGAAAGCGAATTGTGAGAAATATCCGGGCTGGAACGTGCTGTTGCCGACAGACGCACGGATGACTTCGTGCGTTGATTCGCGAGATCGTTCGTTGACAGAATCGCACAGGTGACGAAGCGGTACGACTGACAAGGAGTGAAGACCAAAAATTGGTTGATCCTTGGTTAATCTACAGTGCGGCTTTGCTCCTCAAACTCCCAGCAGTCAATCATCTTACCAATGGCAAGCCGCGCCAGCAGCGCCGCTTTCGCTGGAAGAAGTCGCTTTCAGAGTCAAGCGCGATGGCGAAACCGCGGTTGCTACCAGCGTAGTTCCCCCACATTACATCGTTCTGTGGATCCATCCGTTAGCGACAACACGCCCACGTTTGCATTCGTGACCGTCATAAACTTATCGAAGATCTCCTCCCTATTGGCGTCAACGTCGAATCGCTGCATATGCTCGTCGGTTAGCTTGCGGCACATCTGCCACACCTCCTCAGAAGTCAAGTGCGGGTGCGCAATCTGGAGCTTCAGGTAAGTGTGTTGTATGTTCCTGTCTACTATGTTTCTGGCGTAACCAAAAGGGTCTCTCAGACGGATATCAGGAACGAGTTCGCGCATATCGTTGAGGTCTTCGGCAGGCGTAAAGCGAAACATAAAGTTTTCAAAAAAGCGCTCGTTGGGGACGTATTTGTAGACAAGCATCGATTTCCCTATTAAAGATCGTCGGGGTGCGGTCCTGGTGCTGTGGACACGTCGTTCAAATAGACTTCCCCGTGAACCTTCGTCGGCGTCGCCTTTGTATTACGGCCTAGGCTTGTCCGCTCCTGCCGATCGAGATAATTTGGGGATACCGCAGCTTTCAAGGCCAAACATTTTCCCGGGCAATCCTTTCGTTAAAGTGATTGCTTTTGCAACGTCGATGATAACTGGAAGAACTCGTGGCTCATTTTGGATGGATCAACTGGAATCGACTGCACACTCAACAAGTGGCAGGTCTTCTGCCTCATGGACGTGAAAGAGAGGCCTTAAAATTTCTTCACCGACGCTCGTCACTATCCGTCCTTGCAGCCCGCGTTGCCGCGCAGAGTCCAGGTCTCGTAGTACAAGCAGAATCTATTTGGGTGGATGGGACCCCTCAGACGACTTTCACTGACTCAGCGGGTAAGGTGGCGAACTGCGAACTTGCCGACCTTTTGCTGATTGTCAGGAAGGAAGAGACGAATGGGACCTTGTTATCCGAGCGAGCGCTGCTGCTCCAAGCCAAAATCACTCCAAAATCTAATCGACTAACAAGCGGGTCGTCTACAAAGCTTGAGCGGCGACTTCTTGAAAAAGTTAATCGGCTTATACCTCTTCATTTGCATAGAGACACGGCGCGGACCAACCTTATCAATACTTACTTGCTGGGCGCTGAGGCGTCCGGGGCGGCAATCGGCCTGAACGACTGCGCTCGTTATCTTCTCGCGCCAAAAGGTGCGTTGTAGAGCAATGCAAAAAGCGCATTTCCACCTTATCAAGTGGGTTGGCCGAGTTCTATGCTGACCCCCTTTCTCAAGAGACCAATAGGCTTTACGGAAGCGGTCTCGGAGGTTGGCGTAAAAGAAACCGCAGGCCGCCTGGTCTTGCCCCGGCCCCAGCCAATAGACGCATGGTCTGACATTGTGTCCGATTTGCGTGGCGCATATGCCGGAGTCGCTATGCCGAAATACGGTCAGGGTAGAATCCATATTGGATCAGCATTCTTGACATTCGCCGCATCGGCATTCATCGCACTTTTACCTCACCAACCTTTTTATGTTAGGTGGATGCGCGGCGATAGACATCGGGATTTTCCACCGTTCAACATTGAGAGCGTGGCAGATCGACCACCTCCAATTCCGATCATTGTCGTTACTTTGAGTGGTGAGCAGGAGACATTTGCAAGATTGAAAGAGCGCAGCGACAAAAACCCTTTGCAATTTGGGCAACGAATGCGAGCCTTCCCTCTATAACCCAGGTACCCGCCGACGAGAAGGATGGCCGCGTCTCACAGACGAGCATCGAACTGGCGATACGTCCTACCGCGCGTAAATCCGTCGCCGGCGCCGGTCGACCCACTATCGAGCCAGTCACGGCTTTACAAAGCGGTCTGCATTTGATGGAAGCGGCTAACCTGATGCAGGCATCGTTAGCCACCGCCCAATCACAGTTTCGCTAAGTGAGATTATTCGCACGGAGCTACTCGACAGTGCGCCAAAATGGCGCCAAAATGGCGCAATGAATCTCGAATCTCGACCTTTAACGGTGTGCACCTTGGATCGTCTGAACCTTCGATTACCGGAAGATACGGTTGAAGCGATTGATGCGGCGCGCGCCCACCGAGCAGGCATCGTTTCTCGTAACACGTGGATTGCAGAGGCGATAAGAGAAAAGCTTGCTCGCGAACACATCGAAGTCAACCTACACAGCGGAGGGCAAAAGTCTCATGGCTAGCTTTTATGAGTTTTTTGCTGGTGCAGGCATGGCAAGGGCCGGCTTGGGTACCAACTGGAGCTGCCTTTTCGCGAATGATTTCGATCACAAAAAGGCGATGACCTACCAGGCTAATTGGGGCACCTCTGGCGAGCTAAAAATCGGCGATATCAAAGAGATTAAGACTGCCGACATACCCGGTGACGGCGACCTCATCTGGGGCTCGTTTCCGTGCCAAGACTTGTCTCTTGCTGGCGGAGGTGCAGGTCTGAAAGGTGAACGGTCAGGCACGTTTTATCCTTTCTGGGATGTAATTAACGGATTGATTGCGGACAAACGTGCGCCCAAAATCATCGCGCTCGAAAATGTTTGCGGTGCCCTCACTTCCCACGGCGGCCAGGACTTCGCAGCGATTTGCGATACGTTTGCTAAAGCCGGCTACCGATTCGGCGCCATGGTCATTGACGCGGCGCTGTTTGTTCCGCAATCGAGGCCGCGGCTCTTTTTTATCGGCGTTAGAAAAGATATCGAGATTGATCCAGCGTTAATTTCGCCCGGACCAATCGAACCATTCCACACGCGTGGGCTCCGTAATGCATTCGATTGCATTTCAGCCAAAACTCAGAAAAAGTGGCTGTGGTGGAATGTACCAACCCCAGCACATCGCAATTCAACGTTTGCTGATCTTATTGAAGAACGCCCCGCAAGTGTCGTCTGGCATACGGCAGCCGAAACTTCTCAGCTTATTGGAATGATGGCACCGATTCACCGGGCGAAGCTCGAGGCAGCGAAGCGTTCTGGTCGAAGGATGGTTGGATGCGTTTACCGGCGCACTAGAGTCGAAGGTGGCGTCAAATTTCAACGTGCGGAGATTCGTTTTGACGATGTTGCCGGATGCTTACGGACGCCGTCCGGGGGATCTAGCAGACAAGTCATTGTCGTGGTTGATGGCAATCGTGTCAGATCGCGGCTGATATCCGCTCGTGAGACGGCTCGTTTGATGGGCCTGGACGAGAGCTATAAATTGCCAAAAAACTACAACGAGGCTTACCACCTCACAGGTGATGGTGTTGCCGTTCCTGTCGTCCGCCACCTCTCCCACCATATCTTTGAGTCTCTCTTGGGTGTTTCGGTCGAAGTTCAGCAACAAGCTGCCGCATGAGTGTTACTCCTTGCGATCAAAATAAGGCGCTGACGGCTAAAATCGAAGCATTTGCCGAGGTATTGAAAACTGAAGCTCACAAGCTCGGCAAGCACGGCCTCGATGAAAAAGATTTCTATAACTCCGGGCTTTTTCGGGGAGCTGTTGAGCGCGTGCGCGGACAATTTTCGGCAACGATGCGCAGCAAGCGCGAGTTTGTCCAGCACGTTCTCAACCACATGGAAGATGGCAAGTTCATCGCCGGATGGGAAAAGACGGAAGATGCTAATCGAAATGATTATTTGGTCAATTTAGCAAGCGGAAAGATAGCGATCATCGACCTTAAGGGTTGCCTTGACGGAAACAACACCAACATCTTTGAGCGACCGGCGATCGCTGACGAGTTCGTCATTTGGAGCATCTGTACGAATCCGGGTGCTGATCCACGACGCAACGCTTGGTCCGGAATACACACGCGTCTGAGCGCAGAAATTTTATCTCGTAATCAACGAGTAGACGGCTTAGTGGTCTGGGACATGATGTGCGGCACCATCGGACGCCCATGCCCAAAGGTTGTCAACGAAGGACCCTCGTCGTCGCGCATGACAGAGGTCGGTCCCTTTAGAACACCGCCGCCTTGCATCTATCTTTTCCCCGCATCCATACCTACTCAAGATGCTCCGAGCGCGAGAGCGCAGGCCCTCTCTTCTGTCGAATTGCTCGGCGCATTTAGTTCCTGCTTTTTTGGAAGAGCAGAAGAACTAAGCTATGTCGACTTTGATTTATCGTCCCGGGGCAGTGGGGTAGTTCGCAAAACAACCGTACGGCGAGCGGGAGTTATCCAGAGAGAATCGAAGATGGTTGCTATCCGTCGCGTCTAAAAGGTAAGCAGTGACTTTATTCGATCCAGACTACGTAAATTTGCCTCCGTTTGAGACTGAGGACCTTCGCGTCAACCTCGTGCGCTTTCTCGACGCGTCGTTTCCCGACCCCTCAGGTACCTTGATAAAGGTCGGGAATTATAAATGGGGTGTTTACGCATTCTTCGACTACGACGGCGAGCCAATCTATGTTGGCCAAACGAACGAAGCATTGCGTACTCGCATTCGACGTCATCTCACTAATCAACGGACCGACGCTGTCGCAATGTCCGTCCTTGATCCGTTTGAGGTTTTCGAAATTGAAGTTTGGCCGCTTCCACAATTCCAAAGGACACCGAGCGGTGACTCTGCTGCCCGACACCATCTCAACACGCTAGAGCGCGTCATCACAGCAAGAGCGGTCGAGATGTCGAAGTTCAAGGTAATATTGAATGAGAAGGATCCTCCACCTGGCATCGATACGACCGAAATCCCTCCCTCGTATCGGGACCGGATAGTTTCGCCAAGGGTGTGGGAACTCAGGTCGCATCCTGATTTTCGGCTTGCTCGCCGCGCGTTAATCATCTCCCGGCTCGCTCAAGTTATTTCCGAGCGGAAGGTTCAGGGCGGGTTGCGGCGCGTTCTACTCGCGCAAGCTCGACGACTTCAATGGTTAGCGCAGCGTAGATACGAAGCGCTGGGCGGCGCAACGTCCGTAAGTAAGGAGGGGAAAGACACCGACGAAGATGTATGATCACGCTGACATCGCCCGACTAAGCTACAAGTGTGAAAATAACATGTTCGCGGGCTTTCAGTCACGAACACGATATTCCAAGTTGTGAACGTCCGTTCTTCGCCACCAATCGCCGTGTCTGACATGAGCGGGTTCATTGAGACCGCAACGTCGTGCGGTCTGCGCACCTCCGGCAGATTCTCGGCGGCCGTTACGGCCTTGATGAGCAGTTCGCGACAGCCGTCCTTCCGGAACATGGACAGTTCTTGCATCTCGCACGGCGCACATCCCCCCAAGCAAACCGGCTCGCACGCTCTCTTGCGATCGTTGCCAATTTGGGGGGCATACTGCAACGCATCGCACATTCACCGCCCGAGGTTCCCGTACCGGAAATTGGTAGCACGATACTGAATGCATGGCTAACGGCAAAATCATGGTCTGAGTTCGGGAACCAAGATTTCGCCAAGAGCGTCGGATGCGATAGCAATGCTCTGAACTAAGCGGCGTGGAGTGTTGAGGTGCTCTAGGAGCGCGAGACTAGGCAGTCGAGTGCGCTAAACACAAGGCTGCCAAAATCTTTGCTATAAAAACGTACGTTCTAAATTCGTTCGTAAATGAAAGCTATATTCGATACTAAACCGACTTCATCGTACGACGACGATACGTCGCAGCATTACCATTTTCCTCGGCGCTATCTTGCCACCGTCGAAAAGTGTGTCGGCGACTGGATCATACTTAGAAGACCTCGCGCAGATGGTGGAGATCTGGCTTATTTCGCCACGGCTAAGGTCACGGCGGTCAAGCCCGACACGAGCAAGGCTGGCATGAGCTACGCCTTTTTGGCCGACTACCTACCGTTCGACGCTCCAGTGGCATGGATGAGTAAGGGTGCGTACGCAGAACAAGCTCTCCGCGCATTGCCGAAAGCCGAGGTAGGCGTTTACCTGCGAGGGCGTTCGGTCCGTCTTTTGGATGAGGAAGACTTCATCGTCATCGTTAGTACGGGTCTCTTTCAAAGTCTTGGCGATTTTCCGCGCGTACTTGCAGAAACTGTTACCAACACCGAAGGCGAAGCTGAAGAGCGGATATGGCGCATCGAGACAGCCCTTACCAATAGGATTGTCCGGGATGCCAATTTCAGACGTTCTGTATGCCTAAGCTATGGTCACCGCTGCGCCATCTCAGGCCTCCGCATAACTGACCATTACGGGCGATCGGAGGCCCAAGCGGCGCATATTTGGCCAGTTGCTGATGGTGGTCCAGACATAGTGCAGAATGGACTAGCGCTATCCGCAACGGTGCACTGGCTATTCGACAGGCATTTGGTGACGTTGTCGGACGATTACCGCATCACCTCACATAGGGACAAAATACCCCAGGAGCTTCGATCCCTCTTCGTGAAAGAAGGCGAGATTATTCATCTTCCCGCAAAGCGTGAGGACTGGCCAAATCCGAAGTTTCTTGCAAGGCATCGCGAGCTTTTTCGTTTGCGTGAAGAGCCTACCAGTTTCGCGTTGGACGTAGACCAGGCGGCTACCGGCTATGCAAAATAGTAGTAACCATCCAAGTTTATGCCTAGCCTGCAATCTCGCTCTCATTTCCGCAACGGGCTTTCTAGCGCTCTCCGAGCTCTGTTCAACGGCATCCGGACTTCGCAAAAAAACCGGCCGTTTTCCTTCGCTATAGCGCGCGAGACGCTACAGCGAGGGGCCGGATGGCCGCAGCCACGTGAGCGAAGGCCGCAAGGGACCATGCTGCGAGATCAATCTCACACCCGGCGGAGTGGCGGAGCGGCTATAACTTCGGGGATGCGGTTCACCATGCATGCGGCCGAGGTGTGCACTCCGTCCGCGCGGTCGACCCGGATGTTTGATGACGGTCTTCCGTCGACCGCCCACATCAAGTGTTCGGCCTCGCCCTCTGCCAGGATGCGCAATTCGATATGCGCGCTTGCCGTTGGACCTGCGGCGGTTTCGACTGACGCGACGATCCTTAGGCCAAGCGAGGTGCCGGGGTCTAGCAACCTATTCAGAATGCGGCACCACACTGGTTGATCGGATAGCACCGGCTCGCACCGTTCGACCACGTTCGTAATGGTGAAGCCAAACGCGTGCATCACGTGGTGCGGAATGCCTTTGTACAATTCACCTAGTTGGCCAGGCACTTTGGTCTTTGGTCACCTTTTGCGCAAACTCGGCTTGCGTCATGTCCACGCCATCGGCTCGCATCATCCGCTCATTCGCTCATTCGCTGGCTCAGCGTTTGTGAGGCTGTGATGTTTGAGCGAGCGAAGTTCACTGCAAGGCCCTGCTATTAGGAACTATTAGGATGCCCGGCCAGATACTCGAGAAGTCCCAGATACCGGTGACCGTGAACGTGACACTGCCCTGCTTGGCCAAGGCGTCGATCTTCTCGGCCAGTTTCGGACCAGCGCCATGTGGGAAGTAGGAATGGGAACCGTGGCAGATAACGTTGATGCCAGCGCCTGGAAGACGTTGGTAGGCCATCAAGTTCAGACTCAGCCTTTCAGGCTGAACAACGAGCGCGATGTCCGCCCCTAACGCGGCATAGTCGGTAACTTCGCAATCCTAAACAAGATCGCTAGATCTTCGTTCAGACCAGCGAGGCGTCCTAGATCATGTCCGATCTTGGGACGCGCACGGTTAACGGCCGCGACGATCGGCCATCCTTTTTTAGCCAGGATGCGAACTGCCTCCATGCCATAGAAGCCAACGCCATAGATCATGTTCCGGGGCTTGCATCGAACTTGGTCTTGAGTGTCGCTGTTCCCACGTGCGGTCAGGTTCGTAGAGGGTGTCTTCGACGGGTGAACAAAGGTCTTAAGCATCGCGAATTACGCAAATATTGTCATAGGGATGTTCGCCACGAAGCTGCGAGACGCATCGGTTAATGACATTTTATTACTTGCACAACGATGACAAGACCCTAAAAAAATCCGGCAGTGACACCGCTGTTGCGAGCGATGTCACTGCCGGGATCTGCATAATACAACGGCCCTTCAAACTGAAGAAGCGTTGTTGGAAATTTTTGCTAGCGCTCTCAAGGGACGACGTTCCAGATTAAAGGTATCGACATATTTGAAGGTGCAGGACCAGTCGTCTGCAAGCAACGCCTTCATGTTAGCCTCATCAATTCGCCAAAGCGGATGCACGACGACAATTCTCGCCGTTTCATTGCCCTGCAGATCACTCTCAATGAGGCATGGTAACCCTGAACGCGTTAGCGACTCGTAGGCAAGTGCGCCTTTACGCATATCGGTCACCGTCTGCGCTATCTCATGGGCCCAGTTCATCCAGCCTTTGATTTCCGGGTAGTCGCGATCGCTTGCATCGAGCCCGCAGCTATAAGATGGAAGCGTCATTGCTCTTAGATAGGATAATCCTAAACGCCAATCAAGGAGACCGTGATATCGACGATTGCCGTAACGCTGAATGCAGCGATAGCAAGATGAGCGGCAGCGTTCCGCATGCGCTCCGTCATGGTCTATCTTAAGAAAATCTTGTAGCGGCCACGCAGACTCATTGGCTAGGATTGCACTTAGCATCTCAACAATCTGTGGTGGTCGGCCAGTACTAACCGACTCACCGAGCCGACGACAAAGCCCAGACCCGTTGATTAGCGCGTCGGCCATCTGGAGCATTGGACGCCCCGAACGCAATCGAGGTTCCAGCGCCTCGAATTCTTCGGCGGAGACGTCGAGCTCTAGTGCCGCTTTCTGTACAAGAATTTGAGTCGCGCTAATTGCCGCCGCCCGGGTCGGAAGATGCGACAAAGGTCCGAGGCGAGCCACCATATCGAGCGTTAAGCGTTGATCGAATTCTCGAAGCTCGAGATATAAGGCCTCGGTTTTTTTCTTTGAAACTAACCCGAATCTCTCGCGCGAATTCGGCTGTACTGCCCATCGGCCATTGCGTTGCTTCTCCAAGAAGGCGGTGTCGATTGCCTGATCCCCGCTTATCGTAATCGGGCGAGTGCCAAATGGGGTAGGAACCGCGTTGTCTTCGGCAATGTCAATATCGAAGCGTAGACCAACCTCGTCTTCCCCCAGTACGCCGTCATTCAGTTGCATGATGGTCGCGTCTGCACCACGCCTAATCGTTATTCCTCCCCAATCGATCCGTTCCCCTTCGTGTAACACGGTTGCAACAGTACGGACGGCCATTCGACCTCCATCTTCAAAATCACTCTTCGGATGGAAGTCCGTTCGGAAGGCCGCCGGCGTCACGTAGAGTTGAAAATGGTCAGCTTCAATTTGCTCACCACAATCGTCGCAGGTCAACGCAGCCGGTGGCATATGGTCGGTATGCTTCGCGGAGCCGCACATGCGGCATACCGCTACGTAGTTTTCGGACTCCTTCCAGTATGAAACTGTTCGCACCTCCGCGGCACCGCCTTTGCGCCGCTGTGGTTCGGTCAGAGCTCCCGTGAATCCGACAACGCGATGTTTAAGCTTATCTTTGACCAATATCGAACCTGGTGCGAATTCAAAGACGGCAAGATCTAGGTCGCGGTCCATCGTCGACCATTCATAGTCCGAGGAAGAACCATCGTCGTCTGATCGCAGTCCCAGATAGAGTTCACGGACGCGAGTCGGCATTCCGTACATGGGCAAAAGCCCTTGCTCGGCAAAGAAACGAGCCAATCCGAACGGTGCGCTAGGAGCTTGCGGCTTGAGCAAATCGATCTCGCGCAATATCTCGTCGACGGATGTTCGTGAAAGTAATCGTTCGCGTTGGTGAGAATTGAAGGTCGCTGTTTGCAGATAGTTGTCGCGGTGTCCAATCGTATTTTCGAGCGCATTTCGCAACCGGGCGGGCCAATTCCCCGACAAATCAAAATAGTAGTCACCTGTCGTAACGTACTCCCCGTGCACATCGGGTGGAACAAGCAAATCGCCAGGATATAAAAGTCCCTTCGCTTTGCACTCTTCGCGTAGTTCCGAGAATGCGGCCCGGAGCCAAACTTTTCTGAGTAACCGAAGCGGAATCGGATCGTGACTGACGGCAAGAAACGGAGGCGGAGGCGCGTCGCCGGTTATGGCGGAGGGATGAGCGAAATAATATGCGTCGTGGCTGCGGCCTCGGCAGAAGGTCACAACGAACGAAAAAGCTTGCCCCCGACGACCAGCGCGACCAACTCGTTGTTGGTAGTTGAATCGCTGAGGCGGCATGTTTCCCTGATAAACGCTTTGCAATGCACCGATGTCGATACCGACCTCCATTGTCGTCGTGACAGACAACATATCAATCTCGGAGGCCAGTCTTTGGATATCACTTTCACCGTCCACGAAGATTCCCTTAAATCGACGTAGTCGGGCTGCGAAATCGTTGGTCTGCCCAGTAAGTTCTTCTACCCTGAGCCTAAACCTGCCCACATTCTCGTCGTCGCTTCGAACGATGCGTCTCGCAAGAAAGTTAGTTTTCCAAAGCTCTTGAACCGTGCCTGATGGCTCTGATACGAGGTCTTCAGCACAACGAGTGCATCGCCTTAAGCCCAAGTGCATGTGAACTCGGCCACAATTCTGACACCTCCAGAACGGATCGTTTTCTTTCGCCACCTTCAGATACAAGTCGCCAATCTCAAACAATCCGCTCTTGTGACCTTTATCTGACAAACGTTGAAGAACCGAAGACAGTCCGTCGACGTAATCAAGATTACCGAAGATTTTTTGAGCAAATCGAATTGTCCGCTTGTGCTTAACGTCATTTCCTGATGTCCACTCTACAAGGCGGTCGTGATCTACAAACTTGTTGTTCCTGACCCGCGTTGCGCTTGCGAACAGGCGTAGCCAGGCATCAAGCTCATCTATCTCATTTCCGGATTCGCTCGAGGACGACGGATAGGCGAGACCTGTCTCTTCTAATGCAAAGAACGTGTTTGCGAAGATAACGTCGTCTGTTAATTCGTATTGCTTTTCAAGCAATTTTCCGTTTAGAGTCGCTCTCGATGCATGGGAGAGAGTTCCCGAAAAAGAGTATCCGTTCTCGTTTTTTTCAAAAAGCCGATGCCATGGCTTACGTTCGAAATTTTCCAGTCCTGCTTCATCGAACGGGTGGATCCCCATTCTGATGAATTCGCCCACGAGATCGCCGACTCTTTGGCTTCCGTCGTCGTTTTGGAGCAATTGGTTGAGTCGGACCTTGGAGCTATGCCTGGAAGAGCCACCGCCCTGTTTTGCGAACTGACCTGCCAGCTCACCCATCTCTTTTTGCTTGTTCGCGATCGCGAACTGTTGAAAACGCGCGGTGAATTCTTCGGCCGTCATCCATTCGTCTGCGTTCCTTCTTACCGCCTCACGAGCGACGGAGACAAGCACTTCTCGACGGAGGTCTCTTAGGTGCAAACGCTCAACTTCCAATGCTTGATTCGCTGCGTCTTGACGACTGTCTGAAAATACGATGCCCTTCGGCTCTGCGCCAATCGCGTGTAGCAGCTCGAACAGCTCGGTTGCGACGAGCTGAGAGGCTTTTGTCACACCGGTCCTGAATGCGCGGATGGGGGAGCGAGACCGGCTCGACGCTGGTCGATTGGAATAGTCAGTCCCACACTTTGGACAGCAGAACGGTTGCGCTGACGGGCGTCTTACGACCTTGCCCTTCTCGGTCACAGCCGAGTCGTTTTGAAAATACAAATATCCACCGATGTTTCCCTCGGGGATAGGAATGCCTCGCCTTACGACCCCTGTTTCAGGATGCAAATGAGCCATCTCCCATTTGTCGAAGTCCTTTTCAGAAGGTGCCCAATCACTACGCCTTGGCCAAAAAACTGCGAATTCGTCCAACTTCATGCTGTCGTAGTATTCCGACGCAGCCTTTTCGGGTAGATTTTCCAGATCAGCTGACGCCGGCAGCAATTCCGTGGCGGCAGTAGATGCACTCTTCTGACCGCGCTGTCCCCCGATAAAGAGGTCGCCGCACGCTTCACAGTAAAGCAACTCAAAGAGTCGCTTTCCACGCTTGGTATCGTCTGAGCGTGCCGCGTGCGAAATGCCTCGCTCAACGGTCAGATTGATAAATTCGACTTTCCCACCGACTTCTTGGGGAGAAGCAAACAATCCTTCAATGTTCCTGATAAATGTGTGAACTCGGAAGGCCGGCGTTTCGGCCGAGATCCGTGCGGACCAAAGATCCGATTCAGGCAGCGCGCGCGCGAGCATCAGACCACGTAGCGCGGTAGCACGCTCACCAACTTCGTCACCGAAGATACTCTTCGCTATGATGTCAGTGGCGGTAGCTCGAACGCCCGCGCCGTCCCTACATGCCTGCGTTAAAACCGTGGCGGCGACCACCGCGAGCTCTTTTACGACGTCCTCTATTGTTTCGCTTACGATGCCAACTGCACGCGCGGCGTCACGGATGGGCTGGTCAAGCTGTTGGCTATCCTTAATTCGCCCCACAAATCCGTCTGCACCGATTGCCGCGGACTCGTAAAGTTTTGCGAATGGGCTTGCGTCGAGTTTGCCTTTTGACCACTCAGGAACTGATGCAACACCTCGCACAACACAATCGGCCCAAAAATCTGGCGACGTTGATCCCGCGTCCAAGGCATTTCGACTCGTTCCAAAGGGAGCGAATAGGTCACGCAAATATGTGCGCGATTGTGTGCCCCTATCACCGTCCATCGGGAGCGACGCCGATGACGCAAGGATTCTAAGCTTATAGCGGTGCTCCGGAGCATCCAAGCCTAGGCGCTCAATAAGCGCCTTGATGAGGAATGCAACCTCGGTCCCCGAGGAGCCTCTTACAAGATGCAGTTCGTCAAACACCAGGTAGAAATAGGATTGGTCGCCCGAGAGAAGCCAATCGCGCGTTTTAGCGAAGATAGGATCTTCTACCTCGCGTGAGAGCATTGCCCCAAGCATCGACGCATTCGTTACCAATATGTCTGGAGGTGCCTCTTGCATGTCCCAGCGCGAGGACATTTCACCTCCGTCCGCGGACGGGAATATGTATCGTGTGAGATCCGGTCTTCGATCTCCGCTTTCTTGCGACTGTATCCTTTGCCGTTCGTCATGCGTTCGAGCCGCGGACTGGTTACGCTCGATTTCATGCATGGCCGCACGCAGCTTAGTTCCCCGACGGGAGCGTCGTTCCTTCTCTTTTTTATCAGACGCGAGTCGCGGATGGGTCTCATGACCCGTCACCGGCGTTGCGCTGGTGTATTGACCAAAAAATATCTTATTTCCCAAGAACCGATCGGCCATTACATGTCGCGCGTCTTCGGAATCCAAAGTTCTTCGTAGACGAACCATTTGGTCCTCGACTAGCGCATTCATGGGGTATAACACCAGCGCTCGAATTGCCGCAGGACGCGTCTCGCCTGCTCGCCTCCCGGACCATTTGGAGCCTGGCTTTTTCCACCAGTCATCTTGAAGGTATTTATCGTGGGGCGCTTTCCAATTAACCGCTTCATTCGCAAGCGCAGCAAGCACGGGTAGCATGAAACTTTCGGTTTTTCCTGAACCGGTGCCTGATGTGACGATGCCGGGACGACCGGATTGCAGTCCACGCGCGAGCATCTCCACTTGATGCCGGTAGGGTGCGTAATTGGACCGGCGTCGGATCGGCCCGTCTTGATCCTCTCCTTCGAACAACCCGGAAAGCGCTAGTTCCGCAAACGCGCAGCGGCCCTCGCCAGAAAGAGGGGCAAGCGGCCCGTCTGCTCGTGCCGCCATTTCCTCAAGCTTCTCTTCATGCGATTCATATCGAAGGACAGGTTCTAGATACGGTTCAGTAGCAAGAACGTTGACCGTTTCCAGGAGGGTCCGTCGATGATCGGCGGCGTCGGCGTCGGAGATGCGGAAGTTCGTCTCAACGTAGGAGATAAAAAAGTTCTTAATGCGGGCGAAACCGCCGATTGGATCAAGCACCTGTATTTCCTCGGGAAAGTAACGAGAGCGATGAATTACCGCGCGACTCTTCTTGTGCGAACAACGCTACGACGGATTTTGCGGCCGACTCTGCGGCACTTGAACTAGTTAGGCGCATTGCCTCTAGGGCGGCCCGAGCTGCTCGGATGGCAGTGTCGATATCGAGATGTGCCGTGATCGAGCCAATCGCACCCACCCCCGGGGCGATATCTACTATCCACTCCGCTGGCCGAACCTCGCGAAACAGTGCCGGTCCCAATAACGCTGGCGAAATCGCGGCGGCATTCGGAACTATAGCTTTCCGAATATCCAGCTGCACGCCTTCGTCACCAATCACTTTGGCTTCCTCGCACGCGCTGTCTCCGACAGTAATGCAGACGAAAAAATGTCGAGGCAACTTGCCTCCGCGCGCGTTATCCGCAAGAGCCGGGTACCAAAATCGCGCGCCGGATGCTTCCGCGTTTTCAATGACCGCCAATACGGTGACCGGATTCTCTCCGGATGACATCTCCAGCGCCTGACCAAGTGTCGTTGACACATGTAATCCAGCGCGCGTCCATAGATCTTCAAAACAGATCATTGTTGGGTCAGCGACCAACCTTGCCGACCTACCCGAAGAAATCAGCGCTTCCGCTATACGGATGAAATCTTTGGCCTCTGGACCAGTCAAAATTGGGACATCTCCAGCCATGATCAGCGCCACAAAGTGAGCCATGAGAGTTTTTCCCGCGTCCGTCAAGAGCACGCAAGCGTCAATGACATCGCGTATTTGCGAGCCTGCTACTGGATTTGCACGGTGGGGAAGGTTCGCCGTAACGTATCCCGTTGGCTTCGCCACTTTCGTTAATGCCTTTATCGCGCCTTCCGCCATCAACGCTTCCTGCAATCTGGTCGATGCTATAGCGTGCAGATCCGTTAGTGCCCTGAGCTGTTCCTCAATGTTCCTTTCTTCGAGCGTAAGCCGATCAATACCCTCTTTAAGAAGAGAACTTTGCTGTGACATCGCTTCAATGTCTTGGCCTAAGGATTTCTTAACCGCTCGCAAATCTTTGTCGATAAGCTTCTCTTTCGCGGCTCGCATTTCGGCAATTTCTTTTTCGACTTCTCCGATCGCCGCTTCGTGCTTGGCTTCAAGAGCCGCCTTCGCTTCTTCTTCATATGTTGCCAACTCTTTTCCTAGATCTACGAGTCGCGCTTTGCGCGCGTTGGTGAGCTCGGCGGCAAGCTCTTTCTCCGCGCGTGCGCGAATTAACGAACGTTCTTCGTCGGCAATCGCAGCTATCTCTTCGTCGATCAGAAACGCAACGGAAGGCGTCGCTCGCAGCGCGTTAGCGTAAGCTCTGAGCAACTGTTTGTTTGCTAACAATTGCTTTGCGAGCTCTCCGGACCGTAGCGCTTCATGAGCTTCCGCCAAATCTGACCCGTTCACCGATAAGCGACCGTTTCGCCTATCGGAATACAGTTCGAGCCACTTGATTATTTCGTCAATACGTACGTCGTTCGCTCCCGATAGCGCTTGGACTATGCGTGACACATGTCCATTGTCCGGAGTCCAGTCGTAGACTGCGATCGAAGGCGCATCCGGGGCGATGCCGTACAGCGACACCTCTGTCCCAACGTCGGGCATTTGAATCTGGCACTCCGCATCAAATGCGAATACGGTTAAGGCGACTGTGTTTGCCGCAAGCCGCATGACGTTTCCGGCGCGAACCAGCTCTACCTTCGTGACCGCGTCTTCTCGGGTGCGAACGATCCAGGACCCTGTGTTTCCAGAAATAGGCAGTCCGTCAACTACTAAAACCCGGCGAACGTCGTCTAAGGACGATAGATGTGACAGGTCAACAATGGGGAAAAGGCGCCAATGATGAATGCCCCTCCATTGCGCGCGGCCACCTAGTCCTATCTTTGAAACTTGTAGTGCGACCCAATCATGCAAGCGAATTGATTTCGTTTCGGCACCACGTATCTCGACCTCTCCCGATTTCGGAAAAAGCTTTTGCGGATTGTCGATTGCGGTCCATACGGAATCTGTGCGGCGGACGGTAATCGCGATATTCGCGATGATATCGTGTCGATTTGTGCACCGACCGGCGTAGACCTGTAACGATGAGTCCGTGGGCCGGTTCAGCCTATTGTCGATCATAAAATTATTTTTCCATTGCGCCAAACAGGCCGAGTCCGCCCCTCAGAACGTCGAGACGCCCCAAGTAATCGCGTTGCCGATATCTCACTAACCGTTTCGATGCTTTCAATACACCTCGGAAGCAGCCGCCTTAATAGTTGCACATCTTCGTTTGCTGACGGGTAAGCGTAGACGCCCTCTACGATACCGGCAGTCCGCATCTGTCGACGTCTTAAATCGTTCGCAAGTGCGTCAGGAAGGCCTCCGTCATTTGCAATACGAACAAGCACTTCGCCTCGTTGACGAAATAGAGGAATGCCTGCCGCCGCATGCGCCGCCACTATCGCCGCGGTACGAGATAGATATAGAACAGTCCGGTTGTCACTCGCCACCTTGAACAAGTCGTGGTCTCGTCGGGAAACGTGCACGAGACGAGACAGTGTTGTTGTTCCAGGTTCAATGGGTCGACTTAGAAATCGCTTCGCTCTCCAATCCCAGAAATCGGCAGGCTCGTACGCTAAAGCCAGACGTTCCGTCTTTTCAAATCCCAGGGGATAAGCCGAGGCAAACGCGGGCCGCGTGACGATCGGCCAGTCCAGGCGTTCCGCTATCCTCTCGGCCGAAACATCAACCGCGCCGAACGTGGGTGGGGACCATGGTCCCACGCCTAAGCGTCGGAAGCATGTCCCGCCCTCCGCATCAACAATTGAGCGAAAGCTATCCACGAGGCTTTCACACACGGCGCCTTCGATAACAATTAAGGTTCCGGCATCCGAGGGAACGACAAGAAGATGCGGTGCAATCAGAGTCCAATTCCGGCCTCGCCATCCGCCTCGCAAGCGAGGCTCGACAAGCCCCGCATCGTGCAAAATTCGTAACAAAGACCAGCCGTCGAGGCTGTCGCAGGCTCGCACTAGTAGCTGGATCAGAGCCGCCTCTTCCCATCCACTAGCGCCGTCGGCATACAAAGCTTCGATCAAATCCCCACACTCGATCTCACCTTCTTCCCAAGTGAGCGGATGATTGATTCCGATCGAGCGCAACGCCTTGGACTCAGAGGGCCAATCCTTCAAAAGATCAAGCCGATATCGAGCTCCATCCGCTTTTGCATGTGGAGTTGCTTTTGATGTGAAGGCGAGTCGAAGACTCCACTGGGGCTGAGACTCACCGTGTACAAGTGCCGGCCGAATGGTGAACGATCCGTTCAAGCTTCCTTCGGACGAAAATTGCCCGTCTGCAGATACACGTAGTTCCGATTCGCGATCATTCGACGTAACAGCGAAGCGTTCCGTGTCGGAGTCGAGCCGGGGAAGGAAGCGAGGTCTACCGAGCCAAGCGCCTCCAACCCGGATTCCGTCAGATGCCGATGTTCGAAAGACGTGGTCGTTTGAGGAGGTAAGCAGGCGAGCTGAAATGAGCGCGTCTACGGCCTTCCTTACCGAAATTGGGTCGGAGGTGACAAGCCATTTCTTCTCTGAGCGTAGCGGCCCCAATCGAGTACCGATCTTCGCTTCATGGCTCAAGGCTAAGGCGACATAGATACCGGTATACGATTCGCGAGGGTCCGTTTCGATAGACCAACGACCAAGGCCCGAAGCTCTAAAAAACAGGATTCCCTTTTTAACGCCCGTCGAGAGATTTATGCTCTGAGCTGCCTTTTCGCCGACTAAAGCGTCAGTTAGATTTTGATAAGCTCGCCCATCTTTAACGCCTTGATCCGGGCTGACGAAGAGACGACTTCCGTCCTCCTCGAATAACATGTCAATTTCAACCGCCACCCCTTGTTTAGCATCGCCGTTGTTAGATACTCGGCACATCAACCGCCAAAAACGATGGTCGGCGAGCGCACGCCGCTGTTTGAAATAGGCGTCCCTAAAGTCCTCGAACGCTCGGTTCAATCCCCACGATATATGCTTGTTGAGTCGATAATTGTCGAATAAGTTTATTGTCGCGAGCGGCCTGTCTCGAACTGTCGGGTGGTCTGCAATGAACTGTCTAAGCGCCCGAGCATCCGATCGATTTGGAAATGATAACCGCCGCGTATACCCTATGTGAGTCCATGCGCCCGGATCGGGGAGGACCACCCGTCTATAGGGCTCACCGAGACTCAACCTGAGATTTATCCAGTCGCGCAACATCTCCCACATGCTCGCAATACCTTTGAGTTGAGGAAAACTATTGTCGATGTCGAGCCATTTAGCGAGTTTTTCGCGAAATGCGCCTACTCCGAGATCTTCGCCGTCGAGCATGCTGTCGACGAAAAGCGTCGCGGCAAGATAAACGAAGCAACAGGGTACGTTTGCATTCGAAACCCGCTGCGATTGCGTCGAGAGCGATGTTACGAGAAGTGGATCGCGGTGAAGCAGTTTTTGAAATGCGTCAACGACAGCGGCTTCAGAATTCGGGGGCGCTCCTAGCGCATCCGCCAGAGTCGTCGCCGTTACTTCGAAGGAACGAATGTCAGTCGAATCGCCGCTGTCATCGACCTTTAAAAACCGCTCAACTAAATGCTTTTCCCACGCGTCGAACGTGATTGGTGGCTGCCAAGTCATTATTTTTAGAGCACACGGTTGTCCTGCTGTCTTTTAACTCCGTCATCTGACGCCGCTCTCAGTCCGGCATCGATCGCCCCAAATACTCTCGTGAATTGCGATGCAACCTGGCAATCCATTTCCAGATAAAACGTTTAGTCCAAATCCCGCGCACGTCTCACGCGCGCGCGTCTCGAAAGCCAGCTCGGTCACTTTCCTCGATTTTCTTCCGCAGAATTTAGTGTAAGACTAAGCCGGCGGGCTGTCGATGCGTCCATGTCGAATAGGGACGAAACGGGATATTGGGATCCCGATCGACCAACGAGACACGTATGTTCAAACGAAGCGTAAGACTACCTCCATTCCAGTTATCGGCAGACATGCCGGAAACTTAAAATAAGCTCAGCGCGTGAGGATCGCCTCGACGGCCAAGAGGCTCATTTATTCAGGCGGTAAGCACTTTGCAAAATCGAGGCTTGGACGCCGCCGAACCGATAGAAGCTCGCAGCCGCAATGGCTTATGAGCGCCCTTGGTCAAGATGGTCGATCTAGGCGATGCCCGTGAGGCGGCAATCTACGGTTGCGCCAAAAAAATCACCCGGGCGTACAACAAACGGCACCCTTGCATTTTGACTTCTTGGTCCAATCGCCCGGCGACTGTCGAGTAGTTGCCCCCTCGGGTTTACAGTTATTCGATACCTTGCAACATTGGCGCAATTTATGGCCTTGTTGACTTTTGCGTTTGGCCGGACAACTAGCCGCGTCACCGAATCGAAAAACCTCTTCGATCAGCAGCCCCTTTACAAAGATGATGACCGACGAGTCACGCCGAAAGATCATGCAGGCGGTTCGTTCCACGGACACCGCCCCGGAATTGTTCGTGCGGCGTCTTTTGCACGCGCGAGGCTACCGGTTTCGGCTGCATCGTAAAGACCTGCCTGGATCGCCGGACATTGTCTTCCCGGGCCGCCGAAAAGTGATCTTCGTGCATGGCTGCTTTTGGCACAGTCACACTTGCCGCCGAGGCGCAAGGATCCCAAAAAGTAACACGCTCTATTGGTCTCGTAAGGTCAGTAAAAACCAAATTCGCGACCAAAGAGCCGTCACTGCGCTCGAAGCGATGGGATGGGAATGCTTAATTTTGTGGGAATGCGAGCTGACCAAGACCGGATATGACGTGGTATCCATTAAGGTGGAAAATTTTTTAGAGGGACGCCCCCTCTAAGATTGAGCCAAGTATAAGACGGATGACGCGTCGTCGAGCTCCTCGGTGAGGATTTAGATCCTAGACTCATGATTCGCTCTGTTCGTAAAATAATTTGGAGCCGATCGGCCCGCGGAAATGGACCGCTACCGCAGGGCTCGACCGCGAGCTTTTTAACTCTGACGCCACCCATTCCGGATGAAGCGACAGGCCACGTCCAATTCATTCAGCGACGCTTTATCCTGAACGGCAAACGCATTGTGCATTAGCTGTTGACGACGTCCTTAAAGGCTTTCCCCGCAGTGAACTTCACCGTTTTGGCCGCCGCGATCTGCAGAGCCTCGCCGGTTTTTGGATTCCGACCGGTGCGAGCCGCACGTGCACCAGTGCCGAACGAACCGAAACCGATCAACTGAACGGTATCACCGGCAACGACCGCGCGGATGATGGCCGCAAATACTTTATCGATTGCTTCATTAGTGGACGCCTTGCTCGCGCCGGTTTTGGCTGCAACGGCGTCGACAAGTTCTTGTTTGTTCATTTAATTCCCTTCACATTAATCAAACTGGCATAAACATCCGGCAAATGCATGATCCCCACCTTACCGAACACTCGCTGCGACGCAAACCAACCTGTTGGGACGAACGTGAGTTTGTCCTCTTGAGGGGATTTTCTTGCTCGTAGCTTAGCCATCCGGATCTGAACCACCATTCATTCGACTGCTGTCTCCTTTGTGGGGAACAAGCAAACAGCGGGTTACTCGTTTCGTCCGGATGGAGCGCGCACTTCCGAGCGCCGAGCGTAGTAGCCGGCGACCTCCTCGAGCACGCGCTTCTTTTCGGCCTGCACGTAGATCGACGTCGTTTGCAGCGACGCGTGACCCAACACTTTTTGGACGACATCGACCGGCACCTCGTCGGCGACCGACTGGGTACCAAAGGTGTGACGCATCGCGTGGGCATTCACGGAGCCCAGGATCACGCGCTCATCCAAACTCAGATCATCCATGGTCTCGACGATGATCGTCAACATGCGTGAGATCAGGCGGTTAATTCCGTCGGCCGAATAGCCCTGCTCGCCTTCGGTGCTGCGCTGATGATGTTTGACGCGTGAGGCGGGCGTCTGGGGGATGGCGACCGGCGACAACAACGGCGCGGACGGATTGAGCAGATCCGTCCGCGCCATGAAGTCGCGCCCCCTATCCGACCAGTGCGCTTTGAGCGCCTCGAGCGTCGAGACGCTCACCGGCACCGTCCGCTCCTTGTTGCGCTTGCCGACGACAGTCAGCTCCCACACCGGCCGTTCGAGCGTACCGTAGATCGACACCCGCAATTTGCCGCGCTGCGCATCCGCGGCTTCTTCGCGGCGCAGGCCCGAGTCACCCATGAGCAAAAGAGCTGCGCGAACCACGCGCCACTGCACCGCAAGCTTGGTATCGCCGTCCATGTCGGAGCGTGTATCGAGCTCATTGCGAAGGCGCCGCCACAGGTCCGCCGGCAACGCACGATGGATTTGCATCGCCGTCTCACGCTGAACGATCTTCGGATCGTTGACCGCTTTCCAGGGATTGCCCGCGAGGTAGCGGACGTCCACCAGCCAAGTGAAGGCCGCACGCAGCGCGCGCACGGCATACCGCTGCGACTCGGGCGACAGATTGTCAGAAGCGAATGGGCGCCAACGTGGCGAGTTGCGGCTGAACCGTTCGCCAACAAAACGCGGATCCGGACTTTTCAAGAAATCCTTGTACGCCTCGCAGTCATTAACCACCAGCGAGCTCAGCGCCTTGCCCCGCACGACCACTGACCACAAGAGAAAGCGCTCGACTTCCTTGGTGTAGGCCCGCAGCGTTTTCGGCTGATCGCGGTATTTATTCAGGTATGCGCGCACGGCTTCAAGGTCGTGGCGCGCCTGGATATAACAGAAGGCAACCGAGCGGTTTTCACCTTCGGCGCCCGACAGCGTGTGCGGCACGGCCATCCGTTCGAGCGGCGCTAGGGTGAGCCGATCCGACAACCTCTTCTGAGGTTTTTCCGACTGCCCTACCCCATCCCCATCAGTCAGAACCGGTTCGGCCGGCCACACCTGGACGACTTCATCGGCGACCAGCGGATCGCGCGTGTCCACGTCGGCGTCGACGCGCAGTTGGATGTGCGATTCGTGCCGGCGCAGCCAAGCCACGACGACGGCCGCGCGCCCGGCTCCGATGCGCGGCACCGAGCGCCACCAGCTGCCGCCGCGCCGATTGCAGAACGCGATCAATTCGCCAATCGTTGTGATCCCCTCCCCTTTCAAGCGCGATGCGATGCGCGGGCGAAACCATCGTCCGATCGCGTGGTTCGCCGCGGGGGAAGCTGTCGCCAGTGCCGCTGCTTCAGTGACCATCCGAAACGTCACCGTGGTGAGCTTTGGCTGCCCGTGTTTCTTGATCGACGAGCGCAGATGTTCCGCAAGCGCGGCCGACCCGTGCTCGATCGCCACCTTCACCAGGCCATCAAGCATGGTGCGAAGGTGCCGGTCCATCGCCGAGGGCGTGGCCGCGAAGCTATCCTCATCGACGTCGTAGTAAGTACGCGCGATGATCGCCGGCGTGACCCGTTGCACATACGCGCGCACCGCCGCGAGATCCTTCGCGGTGTAGCCGTAGGTGAGCGTGAGATTTTCAGCCACGCTTGCCTCGGGTCGACTTTGGGCCGCCCGGTGGCTGCGGTCGGAATCCTGACAGCACGCCGTTCGCTTCTGCGAGGAGATCGTCACTGAACGCGAAGGCGATCTGGGTGAATGCCGCGCGGGCCGCACCGAGCATCGTGGCCAGTTGCACATCGGACGCGGACTCGCCCCATAAGACGCGCTGCACTAGCGCCACGCCTCCATGTTGCGCGACTAGTCGCAGTGCATAGCCGAGCGATGCGTTGGTCAGGATCTCGTTGCCGTACGTATCGGCGAGCGCCGTAAGGATTGCCAGCTCTACGCGGTCGGGCCGTCGAGGAACGCGGGGTCGCTCACCCCGCCGAGCCGCCGCGGTCGTACTTGCATCGTCAGTCAGCTCGCCCATGAGGCGACTGGCCGAATCTAAGGCGTGCAGACCCGTCCCCTCCCCTGCACGGAACGCCGAAATTGCGTCGTCCAGGCGCAAGACGATGCGAGCGGTCACCGGATCGACAGGTGCGTCCTTATCGGGCGGGGCTGCGGGCGGTGTCTGGGTCATGAAAACTCAAGGCCTGCAAAGAGGCGCGATGGGAAAATGCCGTATTTTACCTCTCAAATGCAATCCTGATAATACGAGAGAGCAGGCTTGATTATCTTCTAGTTGATTGAATGCAAAGGCTTTTTATGAATCAACGGGTTTGATCTTTGACAGGTTTCCGTGTCCGGAAAACCAGCGTGATTCGACATCGCATTGGCTTATAGAAATTTGTGCCTGGTCGTTTCCAAGCGGGCCGAATGCCCGTAGCCGACCCGCTGCGGCCGGTCGACCCAGCGCGACGTAGAGGGCAGGTTTCAAGGTACAACGGACGCTCGTCAGTCGTATTGGAAGACAGGAGTTCGGCCAAAGCAGACAGTCGAGGAGTGTAGTTTCAACGTCGGCAATCTGGCAGATTGCCGACGGCGCCAACATCGAGCAGCAGGATGGCCGCTTTGTGCGCGGGCGAACTCCTAGTCTCGACCGTGAGCGATTACCAGCTGCGCTTGCTCCCGACGTCTGCTTCCTCGCTGGGGGCGTCCACTAACTTTTGCCCGGCGATCGATACGTCTGCCCCTGAGGCATGAAGCATTTTCTTTCACTCAGTTGGAACCAACCTTTTGCACCCAACTGCAACAACACAAGGGATTTACATTTAGTTAGGCGCCGCTACGCTAGGAAGCCAAACGAATCTCGCGGAAGGCCTCTCCAAGTTGAAGCGCGGCACTTCGCCGGTCACCCATGTCAACCAACATGTCGAGAATTCGCAGAAACTTCTGAGCAAGACCAAGCTTCATCGGTGCGTCGCGATGTGCGAAATGCTGCACAAGTTCAGCGATACGCGCAGGAATAAATGTTCCATGCCACCCCTTCAGGCTGTCTGGCCCGTCGCTGATGATCGCGAGCATCTGGTCCGCGAAGACTTCGGCGGGGTAGTTGGTCTTTGCTCGCTCACACAACGTCAAGAACGGGGCCATCACGGAGGCAGCCCATCCACCGGCGCGAATGAATCGGTCAATCAGGGACAGGATGCGACTAATTTCCGACCAGTCTCCATTGACATAGCGAGCGGCTAAATCCGCGCGTTCGACTGAGACAAACATCAATGTGCGAACAAGTTCCGGCTGATCGAAGCCTGAGAATTCTCCGCTTCGGTAGGCGTCGCGATCGAACGTTGGGTCGTCGAGAAGTCGACCAAGACAGAGATCGAGCATCTTGACTGCATCAGCTGGAACGACCCGGGCATCGTACACGTAGGTGCAGACGTAGGTGCTCGCGAATGGTGAGAGGAGAGCCCAGCAATTTTCGCCCTCGAGCCCCAATATCGGGTGAAGGAAGCGGATCTGATAGTCGCTGAGCGGGAGCAGCCCAGCCACTCGTCCGAGGCTAGAGCCTAGCGCGCGGGTCCATTCAAAGACACGTGTCGAAGAACGATCTCGACGTCCTGGTTTTACCCAGGGAGGCGCATTCTTCTGATTAGTCCAGTCGAGGACTCTGGCGAGGAAATCGAGCAGAGCATTCTTCGCGCTACTACTCAGGATCTCATCGAACGGGACGCGCTTTAGAATTTCCGCGGCTTGCTTTGAGTGCCAGAAAACATCCGGTTCATTCCAAACCTCATCTGCATCCGCCGCATCATCTTCGTTGTAGTCGTCATGGCTCTGATGCCATTGTCGGTCCTTGCTGGGTTCGACCTTCACCCAGGCTGGAGGTGGCAATGGAAGGGTCGACCATCCATCGGCATTCTCATAGAACGCAAGTGCCGCGCCAATCGCCCCCTGCGCTTCGCTTACTGAATGGAGAGCTTCGTCGTGTTGACGAAGCTGATCCTGCGGCCGCGGTAAAACGTGGCAGAGCGAAAATGCCAAAATTAGTGCCGCCCAGGTCAGCTTCGAGTCCTTGGACCAAAGTTTGCAGGCTTCTTCGAGCGCGGCTAACGAGACGATTTCAAGCGGATGCGCAATCAACCCAAGGAGGTCGTGATCCGTGCCTTCCACCGATGTGCCTTCGCGAAGATCTGCTGCGAGGCCACGCGCCACGTAGATCGCTTGGTGCCACGGGATAATGGAGCCAGGCGACCACATTAATCCGGGCTTTTCTGGCAGACGGATTGCACGCGCTAGAACGTCACGAGCCCACTCAAGGTCTACTTCGGTGAGCCTTTCTCGGAAGTTGAGTACGGCGGCGGCTGTAGCGGCGACCGCACCTCGACGCATACCCAACCTCCCGTCGTCGTTCTCGTTGTCCGAATGCTCGAACAAGTTGCCGGCGTCAGTTTCGCTTGCCAACGCGATGGCTGCCTCGACTGTGAAGGTTTCGCCCAGCGTCTTTTCTTCGAGGTATTTGGACGCCCACGTCCAGAGAGCCACCTCTCTAAGGTGCCTAGAGGCCTCCTCAGCTCGGGCGACGTATTCAGGCTTAGCGGCGGAAGGGCTGACGTGCACGATCGCAATCTCGTCTGAATGCTCGTTCGTGCGGTAGGCCTGATAGTTCCCCGGTTCCACCAACTCGGCATACCCGAGAGCCTGAGCTGTGAGATGCTCCCGAGCCTCCGAAATGTTGCGATGCTCTTCGTACTGGTAGGGCAAATTATTCTTGAAATTGAGGATCGCTTCGCGGGCTCGGTCGTGAAGTGGCTCGGTCGTGAAGATGAACCTTGGCACCATCCAGCTAAGCTGTGCTTTACGGACTGGCCGGGTATTTGCTGACTGAATTGCCACAACGTGCGGCTCGTCGGTCCGCCCCGTGAACCCGATTAGGCTCGCGGTCGGCGAGAGGTCCTGCACCATTCGGTTGTGGTCTGCCGCTAATAGGCGTTGCGAGGTGATTAGCGGCAATGTGGCCTCTGACACCGTCTCAGAGTGGAGCGTGACCATCGCAGCGATACCTAGGATGGCGATGCAGTCGTTCCCCTCGACTATTTGCTGTATCAGCTCGTCAACGGACCGATCGCGTACAAGCTCGGCGAAGCACCATTCCTCTAGCGCCATAAACCCGCAGCCGATGGCCTTCGGCGCCCTAGTCGACCGAAACCAAAGGTACTCCCGGTCGGTGCCCCAGAATCTTTGGGTACCCCAGGGGAACGTAAGTTCGAGCGGTATAGGGCTGCCGCCACGTTCACGCGAGTGACGATGCAACTGCAGCCATGCGGCCATCGCATGATTGCAGAGTTCCCGAAGCAGTCGCAGTGCCTCGCCGGGCGATGCTTGGAATAGTGAGTGAAAGGGCTCTCGAAGCGGCGAAGGTGGCGAGAAACTTCGGTAGTCGTCGTGAATCGAGAGTCTATCCCAGTCGTGATAGCTGAAATCGCCGATGGTTCGCAGGGAAAACCCAACCGAAAGTGCCCTTTGCTCTTGACGCGAGCGCTCGGCTTCCGGTTTTGCCAAAACAGATTTGCGCCACTCGGCTGCGTCGTGAAGCTCGCTCTCTTCGCGGGCGACTTCGTCGTCAGGTAACTCCTTTCGCAGGAACATCAACGATAGGTCGACAACCGACTGAGGAAGCGATTGGGCTAGGATGGGTGAGTAGGCGATGATGTCATGAAAGTCGTCGTCGCGGATGCGCTCAGAATTGGTGATCCGTTGCAAATAGTCAGCCGCAAGGGTCGGCTCGGCCTTGGACGATCTCAAGAGGAGCCGGCCAAGCGATTTTCCGAAATCGCCCAAGCTGGGAACCCTGTTCCAGTATGCAGAGTTTTCATCAGGCCCGTCAGCGGTGCTGATTGCATCGATAGCGGCGAGCCAGGCAGCACATTGTTGTAGTAGCGCGCGAGATGTCGGGTTGCTAATGCCAGCTAGGGCGTTCTGCCAAACCTCAAAAATCGCGACGATCTCGGGATAGAGTCGCTGCGGAATGTCTGAAATGCGCCGGAGGATAAAGTCGATAAGGCGGCGCCAGGCGGCGAAGTCCGAAGGCCAACCGAGGAAATCAGCGACCCGTTGACGTTGCTCTAGTGGGAGCGTACCAGCGAGGATGCTCGCATTCGACGAGGTCTTCTCAGCCTGAAACCAGACGAGCGTTTTCCTGAAAAGTCGGAAGTCGTCGGCAAGCACGGCAGTCGCGAACTGGTCTTCGTCAACTTCGAACCTCCCAGTGCCGAGCGGCCCGACCAACCACGCTCGCAGCCATTGTGACCTCAGATCCGAACCTTCAGTTTGCGTGAGGAACGCCCGCCAGTCTGTTCCGTGGGCGTACTCCCACTGCGAGACGAGTTCGACTACGCGTGCGACCGCCGGCGGTTCGCCGCACGCCCTGATCTCTTCCATCCATTGTGCTCCGCGATCGGCCAGGACATGGAAGAAGGCCCATTCAAAGAAGATATCGTGCGCAAATCGAACCGAGATACCTTCGCGAGCATTCTGAAGTATGCCGTCCGATCGAAGGTCGTCGATGTGTGCGACCGAGGTGAGCTGACTAAAGCGGATCGGCTGGCTAAGCTGGCGGGCGCGAACGCGTGCCAAATCAAGCAGCGCGCGTTGGCGTTCAATCGCGCTTTGCCCGGTCTCGTTGTAACCGCCTCGCCGCCACCAATTCCCGATTAGATCGGCTTCCGATTGTGGGGCGAAAGTCGGCTCGCTCGGGGCAGCGATGTAACTTTGATTCAGTACCTTCGCAAAAAATGGGCGTCGGACGATCTCTTGCACTTGGGCCGACCCAAACAGAAGTGGCCTCAGATGTGGCTTGGCGATTGCAAGCGTATCGGCTTCTTCGCCACTTAGTTGACCAACGCCGAGCGTCTCGACTTTCAACTCATCAAGGAAGTCGCCCAACCAATTGCGCAACACCTCTATGCCGGTATCCCGAAGAGAGACGACGATGCGCCAGTGATCGAGCAGCGGCGACTCTACGATGGTGCGAATGACGTCGAGGATGATTGCCTGGTGTTCTTTCTCAATGCGATCGATCGCATCAATGAAGAAAATGGGAATGCCGGCGGCTCCAACGTCCACAAGAAGTAGCTCTAATGGCACATCCGAAAGACCATGCGAGGCCGCGTAGCTGATCCAGTTGGTGCCTTCGAGCTGTTCAGCTTTGAGGAAGAGGATCGGCCCGCGCTCGAGCGCGCGGAGTACTGCTCGCTTCACCAATACTGATTTGCCGCTGCCAGGAAGACCGCGGATCTGGACAACTCGGGCTGCAGCGAGCTTTGCGTCCAAATCCTCAAGTAGCGAGATTCGATCAAGCTTTGTTCCGCCAACATCGTCCGGAATGAGGCTCGCGTAGCTCTTCGCGACCTCCATCAACTTCTCGAGGTCGCGGCGCAATGAGGTCGCGCCGAGCAAACGCGCGACAGATGCAATCGAGCGTACAAGCCGTGCACGATCAAACTGACCTGACTTGCCTGCCGATGCACGGGCGAGTTGAACGACGCGCGACCAGACAAGAGGAGCTTTGCCCGCATCGTCGGGCACTAGGCAATCTCGGATGCGATTGATTGCGTCAGGGGGATCGGTAGCGCCTTCTCGAAGGAAGTCAAATTGGACGAGTACGAAGTGTGCAAGGAACTGATGCACTTCTTCCCGTGTGCACGGCGCCCCTTTCGCTTCTCCCAGCAGAAAAACGACATCTTCGTTTACCGCTTTAATGTCGACGCCGGCGCTGCCACCCGGCACAAAACGTGCTTCAAAGTGCTCAGCCGTTAGGCTTTCGCGTGCCCAATCACAAAGCGTCTTTAGTGCCCGTTCTTTGACAGGGGTAACCGTACCCACCGCTGCCCCGTAGCGGTCGGTATTGATGCGGAAATCAGACTTTTTGAGCGTGGCCCAACTGTCGCGAATGATGTCGCGAAAGTCAGTGTTCGTGTTCGCCTTACTGACAGTGAGCGATCGCTTCACTTGGAGGCTTAGCCGAGCGGGACCCTTCGTGGAGTCCTCAAAATCAACAATCACATCGTCGAGGGGTTCGCCGAAATCGCGCTGCTGAACCGACACTCGGACAACAGTTCGATCGTTAATGCCCGGTGCATACGCCTCGGCTAGCAACGCGGTGAGATAGAACGCAGCCGCGTCGCCCTCAAAGGTAAAGCCCTCGCCCCCGGCGAGTTCGGGTGATTGCGCCATCGATAGTTGGAAAAATTCGTTGAGTAGGCGTCAGCCGATTGGCAGATCATGGGCGATTATGCGCCTAAGTCGTGCCACACAAGAGCTTGACGCTCGGTCTGCGCCGCACTGCACGCAACTGCCCGTAATTATGACGACCGCCGCCGGCCATGCGCTCGTGCTGACAAGCAGCTGGGCAGATCCGCTCGCGCGCGGCGATGGACAAATCGCCCTGATGATTGCTCCTCCGGCACGAACGAGCCATGGGCGCTACGATTCTCAAAGTTCGCGTGGACCAGCTAGGTAAAAAGCGGACAGCTATACGATCCGTCAATGCCTTTCAGCGTCAGGAAAGAAATGCTGATCGAGCCAGTCGTAGCCAGCAGTCGCCTCGCGAAATGCTTCTACGGATACGGGTGATTCGTTCTCGCCGTGGAAAAGCGCGTTGCGGTCCTTCGATACCTTCGAGTAGCTTGACTGAACACTCGATAACGACGGTGCCCCCTTGATCTTGCGGCAGACGTACTTGAGTTGCTTGAAGCGACTTGGCTTTCGAGTATCGGTAGGCCAATCAATCTGATCAGCGACTGCCTTGTTGATTGTCTCAACCAATTGTCGGGCGTCGTCCCAGTATGCGTCGCTGCTGTCTAAGCTATCAAGGCCGATCGGTGAGCCATATTTCGCGACTTCGGTTCTCATCCTATCGTTAATCAGCGACTCCGTGCCGACGTTCAGCCAAAAGAGAGCTTCTCGTGTATCTCCGACGCGCGCGTGTTGTTGCGCAAGTTCACGGCACTTGCGGTGCCACGGCATCGCGCGCATCTCACCTTCGACGACCAACGGCTCGGACGGCGGTACGAACGCCTTCATTAAGCTTGCGGGATTGTTGCGCCAGATGAGCCCGAAATCCTTTGTTGAACCGCAGGACATCCGACTTTCAAGCTGGCCGATATCGCTAGGTGAGGGAATCCATCCAAAGGCCTCGCCCTGCTGATAGCGGACGTGCCAACAGACTTCGTAGATCACGTCGAAAACCACATTGAAGCCGTTTGGCCACGATTCTCCTAGGATGGAGCCAGCAGATGGAATCCGAAGCGCGGGTGCCTCAACGCTCGGGTCGACAAGGGCGGCAAAGTGGAGATCCACAGAGGTTGCCCCGCTTGGCCACCTGGAGGTGTTCATCTCTGCAGCGACCGTTTCGGTGCCGCCCGAATTGAAAACGCTGGAAGGCTGAGAAATTTTTGGAATGAGCGAGCCTGTAAGCTGAATTCCGCGATGAATAGTCCTGAGTTCGATAGTTTGTGCGGACATCGCGTAAGGTAGCGACGTGCGAAAAATCGTGCGAAGTGTCCCGTCGCGTAATCCGTCAAGTATGCTCGTGACGACCGCAATCTCAGAATCGAATTCCGCAGCTTTTATAGAGGTATGAGGCCGAACGATGGCACCTATGCGGAGTGAAAGTTCATCGAGTAGCGCTAGTCGCTCACTGGTCATGGGCAAAGGCACACCAGCGAACTTCTCGTAAAGTTCGTCGCGCAGCGCATGAAGGACGAAGACAGGCGAGTTCATAGGGGACTTGGATTCATATCCACTAAACATCGAGACACATCTGCGGAAGCTGGCCTGATGCTCCAGTTTCACGGTGAACGGCGTCGGTATCCGCCACCTGTCCTGACGTGCACAGAAGTCAAAGAGGAAAGCTTGACGCGCCTGCTTGTCGGCCTCCGAGCCACACACTATCGAGGGAATGTGCGAGAGAACGTCGAGCAATTCGGACGTTGGGATCGTTGTGGCTGAAGTCTGAGCGTACAACTCCGTTGACCCGTAGCGACTTCTCAGCCAGCCCTTAGCTTCTGCCTTATTCATTTTTCAACTCGAGCCATGTCTGATGTGTTCGCGCACAACGGTCGGAGTGTCGCCCGTTGTGGTCGCTGGCATTGCGCTGTAAATAACCACGTTCGACGACGACCGACGTGAACACTCGCATCTTAAAGCGACCAGTGCGACCGCAAATCGTGACCTTAGACGAAGGTCGGGCAGGCGAGGTGCAAGTGCAGATATGATCCCCTCCAATAGTCTTTCTTCGATTAGAGCCTGAACCGTCGGCGTGGCAGGATTATAAGTCGCCGCCGCGTCGGTACGGTCCGACATGGTCGCCTTTGGGAGACCGGTCCCGTTCATTGAGCGGCCGTCCCAGCCACGAGCAACGATCGTCGGCTAAGGCCGATGAACCGCCATCAACTCTGTCAGGTTCAGCGGCCGCTTCCAGAGTGCTACCGACGCTCGAATGTCCAACTGCGTCTTCCAGTGAATGTCGCTTCATGGCCGGAAGCGGGCGAACGAAAACTTGATGTTTCCGGCCGGCGGTCGGTCCGCGCCCGCTCCGAGTCATCCCACCAGAGATCGTCTCCTCTGCTAGTCGATCTACGAATGGATTGAGCAGCAACTCTCCAGGGGTGGTCACTACCACGAGGTGGCAAATTCATTGGCTCGAAGTACGCCACTCTCCAAAAAAAACATAAATCTCCGTACTTTCATGTGCAGACACGAGGCAACGATACCGCCGCCTACAACAATCCTTGGGGACTTCGCCCACCGCCGAGAAGCCTTAGTTCGGACTATCCAGATGACTGGAGAGTGTTTCCACTAAATCGCGTTTATCTTCGTCCACCGCGCTCCTACACTTCGTCCGACTCAACAAGATAAACGCAACATGCGTTGCACGACGACGCCGGACAACGCGCATATTTCCCTCGAACGAACGAACCGGACAGGTGGATACCATGAGCTTTTCAAACAGTGACATTCAGATTTTTTATCGCGATGCAACCGAACTCGCCCGCTTGATCCGGACGAAGGAGCTGTCGCCAGTCGAGGTCGTCAAGGCGCATCTTGACCGCATAGAAGCGGTCAATCCAAAGGTCAATGCCGTCGTGACCTTGATGCGCGATGATGCGATCAAAGCTGCTAAAACCGCCGAGGCTGCAGTACTGAATGGCGCAGTGCTGGGGCCGCTTCACGGTGTGCCGTTTTCAATCAAGGACGCGCTCGATACCGAAGGCGTCCTCACACAGCGTGGCTCGAAATTGTTTGCCGGCAACATCCCCGCGAAAGACGCCACGGCTGTCGCAAGGTTCAAGGCGGCCGGCGGTATCCCGCTTATGAAAACCAACCTTCCGGAATTCTCCGCATGGACGGAAACCGACAACCTTGTGACAGGACGCAGCAACAACCCATGGAACCTCGACCGCACGCCGGGTGGGTCGTCCGGAGGAGAATCGGCAGCAATCGCTGCGGGTATGTCGCCGATCGGCATTGGCAGCGATGTGGCAATATCCGTTCGCGGACCAGCTGCGTTCACCGGGATCGCTGCACTCAAGGCAACGCACGGCCGCATTCCCTACACCGGCCACTATCCAGCGGTGATCTCGAAGTGGTGGCATGTCGGTCCGATGGCCCGCACCATTCGCGACGTCTCGTTAGGTTATTCGATTCTCAAGGGACCCGACGGCGTCGACGGTTACGCGGTACACACACGCAACGCCGACTCTGGCGACGTCAGTCGGGCCGGTCAGCCGATTCGCGTCGGCTGGGTCTCAGATGCCGCGTTCGGTCCCGTCGATCCTGAGATCACAGCCGCCGTGAAGGCAGCTGCAACACAGCTTGCGAAGCTTGGATGCGATGTCAAGGAAGTGACCCTGCCGTTCCTTGGAGACCCGCTTGCCACGTTGATGACGACGGTCTATGGAGAAATCGTGCCATACATCAAAGAGCTTGCCGCAGGACGTGAGAGCGAGCTGCACGACATCGGTAAAGGCATTGTCTCGTTTCCCGATCCTTCATTTCGTGATTACCTGGCCGCAGAAGGAAGAGCCGAAGCGCTGCGCTCGGCATTCGCCGGATTTTTCCAGAAGTACGACGTCCTGCTTTGTCCCGTGAATCCGATGACCGCCACGCCTCATGGCGCGGAGGAGCTCGTCGTCAATGGTGAAACGGTGTCATGGATGCACGTGATGCGCGCGACCTCGCCATTCAACGTGACAGGACTCCCGGCGCTTTCAGTGCCTTACGGCTTTAGCTCGGAAAGCCTTCCTATTGGAATCCAACTGGTCGCGAAGTGGCTCGACGAAGCAACGATCCTTCGCCTGGGTGCACTCCTGGAACGCACTGGCGGCCTCGGTGATCGACGCCCTCCCCTTTGATGTCGTCAAACAGAGGTGCGAGATGAAGCAGATTCTGGTCAGCAGAACGGGAGGCCCTGAAGTACTCGAGATGGTCTCAGTGCCGCCGCCATCTCCCGGGCGCGGCGAGGTGCTTGTCGATGTGGAGGCCGCAGGCGTCAACTATGTGGACGTTTATCAGCGCAACGGCGCCGTGGACTACCAACCGGTGCCGTTCGTGCCAGGGTATGAGGGGGTCGGTACGGTGCGCGAGGCCGGTCCCGGAGTGTCGGCACTTCCAATAGGCACCCGCGTTGCATGGATTAACGTCCCGGGTTCCTATGCGCAGCAACTCGTCTTGCCCGCTGATCGGGCAATCCGGATACCATCAAGCTTTACGGCGGACGAAGGATTGCTGTTCCAGGGCGTGACTGCCCAGTATTTGCTGGCCGAGTATCACCAGGTCAAGCCGGGCGACATCGTACTTGTGCACGCGGCGGCTGGAGGAGTAGGCCAGTTCCTGGTCCAGTGGCTGAAGCGCCTAGGGGCGGTCCTGATCGGGACGGCCTCCGCCGAGGCCAAGCTGCAAACGATTCGGTCACTGGGCGTTGATCATGCGGTGAACTATAGCGATGGTAATTTTCTCGATGCAGTTCTCGAGATCACCAAAGGTCGTGGAGTAGACGTTGCTTTTGACGCCGTCGGAGCAACGACGTTCTCTTCAACGGTAAAGGCGCTTGCTCCTCGCGGCACAGCTATCGCTTATGGCCAGGCATCGGGCGTCGCGCCCGACGTGCAGATCTATCCGTTAATTCTCAAAGGCGCGCGCGTGGCGGGCGGATCGCTTTTCACCTACATCCAGGACCCTGCTGAAATGCAACAACGCGCGGCGGAAGTGATCTGCGGCATCGAAGAGGGTTGGCTCAGTGCGCTGCCGACCACGCGGTTTCCGCTTGATGATGCAAGCTCGGCTCATCGCGCAATCGAGAGCCGCAGTACACAAGGCAAGCTGGCGTTAATTCCTTAAAATCGCGCCGGTGATTCGATGAACTGGCATGCACCTCATTTTGGGGCTACCGATGAATAACCTGTTGGCGATCCGGGTCTTCGCAAGAGTGGTGGAGACCGGTGGTTTCACCAAAGCCGCAGATTCCCTGGGCATTCCTCTTGCCACAGCCAGCAAGCTAATACAGGACCTTGAAGCGGAGCTACGCGTCAAGCTCTTGCAGAGAACGACGCGCATAGTCGCGGTCACGCACGAAGGCGCCGCTTATTACGATCGAACGTTACCGATCATGCAGGCCCTGGATGAAGTCAACAGTTCGTTCGCGTTCGAGAACGCGAATCCTGCGGGAACGATCAGAATCGGCATAAGTGCCTCGCTGGCAAGTAGCTTTCTCATTCCAGCCCTTCCCCGGTTCCACGCGCGATATCCGAATGTTGAAGTGGACTTGTGCGTGCGCGACAGCTTTAACGACATGATCCAGGACGGCATCGACTGCACGATTCGTGGGGGGCCAATGCTCGACGAATCACTCGTGGCCAGAGAAGTTGGCCGGGCAGGATGGACGACGTGTGCATCGCCGGAATATGTGCGCCGCTACGGCATACCATCCAGCATCGACGATCTAAAACGCAACCACAAACTCGTGAGGTATATCTCGCCACGAACAGGGCGTGTTGTTCCTTCTCCGTTCGGCGTGGGAACGGACGCCATTGAAGTGCAGCCGAACGCGTTTTTGAGTGTGAACGAAGGCAATGCGCATCTTGCAGCGGGTCTGGCGGGAGTCGGTGTCATTCACCTGTTTTCGTTCAAGGTCCGGCCTTATCTTGCAACCGGTCAGCTCGTAGCGTTCCTCGACGGGTTGCAGCCGCCGCCATATCCATTCCATGTGGTATATCCGCGCAACCGGCATCTCAGCCAGCGTATGCGCATCTTCATCGATTGGCTCGTGGAGATGTTCGGTGAACTGGATTCCGCCGACCAGCCGTCCTAGCAAAAGAGGCGAGCGCTTGTCTGTAACACGTCTGACGCTGCGGAGGCGAATGCCGAATGACTGATTCACTAATAAGGCGCTGCTAAAGGTCTTCGGACATGGTGAGGTTGGAACTTCGACCACGAGCGATGAAAGCAGCCTATTTGTTAGCGGCTGTAAGCTGCTTTAACAAGTTTTGCGCACGTCCATGCTGCATCGACAAATGCGAAGTTTCATCAATCACTCTGATGATCCTGTTTGACCAATAGTTCAAGTCCATCCCTTGGTTCAGCTCTATCTTAAGCCCACGGCGCTCCAAATGTCGTAGGGCCAGTGCAAGATGATCGAGAGCGGCGTCGGCACTGAGCGCCGTCATCTTAGGCTTAATAGGGCTCATAGTTTCGTCGACCTCTTTATCAGAAATCTTATGTGGACTTTCACCTTTTGATAGCTAGATTGAATCTTAGCTATTAGCGCTAAACCTCAACAAACTGAAAAATCAATCCAAAAACAAGAATAATAAGTGAAACACCAATAAGTCAGATTTTAAATACTTTGTAACCATTTAATCTCTTAAGGAACGGACGGCCCCATATAACCAACATGTAAGTACTTTTAAATGTTCATTGTTTATAGAAACAGTTTTATATCTAATCTACCAATTTGTTTTCTAACTTTGGACTAAACTTATACCCATCGTAGACATGCCGTATCCGTACTTTACGAAAATTTGCTATCGACGCGTAAAAGCGGCCAGACATCATAGCCATGATTTGGCCAAGATTTGTCAGCGAGCAATGAATTAGCCTTCCTCTATACGCACCCCAGAAGCACTTTAGCGCTTATTCGGTGGTTAGTGTTGTAATTATAGTTTTATAAGCAAATACTTATCTTCATCCTAGCTCGAGTAGGTGTTCGTCGGTTAAAAAGCTTTTTAAGCTTATAACATCAAAAATAACATTGTTGATTTTTTCAATCCATGCTACTTGCTGAAAATCGATTTTCCATTAAAACATTTTTTTATTTCTGAGCCTAGTAGCTATTTTGTTCCGCCTACGTCCGACAGCTGCGCTCGATCTATTGCCTCGAAACGCCGTTGCAGCTACCCGACTTTCCATATCGGTAATTCTCGATGATCAATGCGACTTAGTAACTTTAATTTAAAAGAGATGTTCGCCTATTCGTCAAGCAAAATTGCATCGTTCGCGGTCGACTAACCGGAGGGCGGCGTAGAATCAGGCAAATCAGATCATCGTTAGCTATGCTCGTTTTCACTAGACCATGACGTTTTTCATATTGCGCTTTTTCTACCCATCGTCGGATTAGAAAAGCCAGAAAATCAACGGATAGAGGTACCCAAACCTGTTGACCACAATCCCCGCTGGTCTTATGCGCACACGAACACCATTCTCAAAACTCGCGTATGACCGAGTCGCCGAATTCGGTGAGCTGACCGATAAGCCGTTGCGAGCGCAGCGAATTCTCTTAAACCTTCAATACTCCTGGAATGCGAGTGCAAAGGACGTTAGCCACTTGAAGCTCGTTGTTCACTATCACCGAACGGTCGAGGGCCGGCAAGGATAGTCGACACTCGACAGTGAGCGCGGACATAGTGCTTGGGTCGCGCACTCAGACTTTGATTGAGTTTGGATGGCATCACAATGACCGATAACGCCATATTAAATCCAACATGCGCGGCTTAAGTAAGAATGAATGACCGATTAACTTGAGCCGCATCGAATGAATGCATCTTCCTGTTCCTTAAGACCCGCCAACAGACTATGCTGGCTGCGAGAATGTGCACCCTTTTGTCTAAAGGCTTTAATTGACGCGATCTTCGTGAGTCGCGATACCTGTTTTTGCTCTACGTGCCGTGAATGTTCGTATGAAGCAAATTCGTCATTTGTTCCGCGGGAAAATTTTGATGACCTCCCAGTCTTCGCTGACACTTGATCCCCCCGAGCCAGGCTCTGTAATTTTGGCGAAGCCAGACCCCGATTTTCCCGTAGTAGGTATAGGTGCGTCAGCCGGAGGTTTTGGAGCGTTGCTGAGTTTTTTTGAGCACATGCCGGCGGATGCAGGCATCGCTTTCGTATTAGTTATCCATCTTTCGCCGACACACGACAGCAAAGCGGATGAGGTTCTCCAGCGTGTGACTGCTATGCCGGTGCTGCAGGTTGTTGCTCGCACGCGAGTGCAGGCAAATCACGTGTATTTGATCTCGCCGGCAAGTGACTTGACCATTGACGGAGAATTTCTCGTTGCTTCTGCAGATGATCGTCCGCGTGGGCGTCCAGTCGCGATTGACCTTCTCTTCCGTAGCCTTGCCGAGTCCCACGGGTCACGAGCGATTAGCATCATTCTGTCGGGAACCGGGAGCGATGGCGCTCTTGGCATCGCACGCATCAAGGAGCAGGCCGGCATTACTATTGTACAAGCACCGGAGGACGCGGAATACAGCGAAATGCCGCTAAGCGCTATTGCTACGGGTTCCGTCGATATTATTCTTCCTGTCGCCCGTATTCCGGCAAAGCTTGTCGAGCTTAAGGAAAATTCGCATGCGATGAAGTTGCCGCCGATCGAGAATGAAGGCCCAGATCAGCGGTTCGCGCCTAATTACTCGAAGACAGAAGATGAACACACGTTGCGTCAAGTGCTGGAGCAGCTTCGGACCAGCACGGGCCACGACTTTCATCACTATAAACGTGCAACGGTTCTGCGTCGGATTGAGCGGCGGTTGCATGTCAATTCCTTAACTGACCTGCCCGCATATAAAACTTACATTGACCAAAATCCTGGCGAAACGGCGGCGCTGTTAAAGGACATGCTTATCGGCGTGACCAACTTTTTTCGAGATCGCGCTGCTTTCGACGCGCTTGAGCACAATCTCTTCCCCAAGATCCTTGCCGAAAAATCGGCTGATGATCGTCTGCGGGTTTGGGTAGCGGGGTGCTCGACCGGTGAGGAAGTGTATTCGTTGGGAATGGTGCTCGGCGAGCTCGTGGCGGCGGCTTCCAATGGACCGTTGATCCAGATGTTCGCTACAGACATTGACGATAACGCCATCCAGTTTGCGCGCGCCGGTAACTATGCTGATTCGATCCTGACGGATGTTACTCAGGCGCGCGTGGACAAGTTCTTTAATCACCGTGAGTCGCGTTACGTTGCAAACACTGAGCTTCGTGAAAAGATCTTGTTCGCTAAGCACAATGTATTGCGCGACCCCCCGTTTTCTCAGATTGACTTGGTCTCCTGCCGCAACCTTCTCATCTATCTCGACCGATCGGTACAACGGGAAGTTCTCGAAACTTTCCACTTTGCGCTAAGACCAAACGGATATTTGTTTCTCGGAAGTTCCGAATCCGCTGAGATCGCCAACGATCTGTTCACGCCCATCGACAAGAAGCACCGAATTTTTAAGGCGAAGGCGCTTGCCATTAGACAGCGGCCGACACCACGACTTAGATCGTTTGGTCCATTCGCCTTTGAGAACAACGCTACGTTGCCAAATGTTCCTTCCGCGTCATCCGACCCATTCTCCGCGATCCATTTGCGCGTGATCGGCGAACACGCAGCCCCAAGCTTGCTCGTCGATCGCGATGCAAAAATTTTGCATACATCTGAGGCCGTAGGACGATTTTTGTCGCACGTGGCAGGAGAGCCGACGCAAAACGCGTTGATACTGATAAACCCTCAGTTGCGCCTGGAGCTGCGAACGGCGCTTTTTCAGGCGCAGCAGGAAGGCAAGACAGTCACCACGCCGCAGGTGCGCTTTTCATATCGTGAAGAATGGACTTTCGTCACTATGTCGGCACGCCCATATCGCGACACAAAGTCGGCCCTTGACGTTATCCTTGTTTCATTCGATGAGCAGACTGAACCAAAGTTTGAGGAGCTCTCGGTGTTATCAGCGACCGAGAACGCAACAGTAAGCAATCTGGAAAGCGAACTTCAACAGGCTAGGGATCAATTACAATCAACGCTTGAACATGCCAATGTATCAACTGAAGAGCTAAAGGCATCCAACGAAGAACTGCAGGCCATCAATGAAGAGTTATGGTCAGCGACCGAGGAGCTGGAAACTAGCAAAGAAGAGCTTCAATCGGTAAACGAAGAATTGTTGACCGTGAACGGCGAACTACAAGCCAAGGTCGTAGAAACTGCTAAGGCCGTCGATGACCTTGGTAATTTGATTGCTTCGAGCGGTGTTGCGACGATCTTCGTGGATCGGTCAATGCGTATTAAACGATTCACGGCGCCCGCTGTTGGCCTCTTCAATCTAATCGATTCCGACATTGGCCGTCCCTTGCTCGATCTCACTCATCGCCTCAACTATCCGGAGCTTGCAACTGACGCCGCTGCTGCTTTCGAAACCCTCATGGTAATAGAGCGGGAAGTCAGTACGAAAGCAGGAGGCTGGTATCTTGCGCGTCTTCTTCCGTACCGGACTTCAGATGATCACATCGACGGGGCCGTACTTACACTGATTGATATAACAGCGCGCAGAGCAGCGGAGCAAGATGTCCGCTCGGCCGAAGACCGTTTAAAGCTCGCAGCCATGACGACCGACGATTACGCGATCATAGTCCAGTCGCTCGATGGGATGATCGTCAGCTGGAACAAAGGCGCCGCTCGCGTGTTCGGGTACGAAGAGGCTGAAGTCGTGGGAAGACCCATTGATCTGATTTTTCTGCCTGGCGATGTCACTGACGGTGTGCCGTCGTCCGAACGCCGCCATGCGGCGCTTCATGGGCGGGCAGAAGACGAGCGCTGGCATGTCCGTCGTGACGGCACGAAGATTTACTGTGCGGGTGTCAGTACCTTGCTCAAGGCGAATAACTTTGAAGGGTATGCGAAAATTTTACGTGACCTCACCGAACGAAAAATTGCCGATAGCAAACAGCTCCGGCTTCTAACATCGGAACGGGAAGTGCGTGCACAAGCGGAGGCATCGTTACGCATCAAAGATGAGTTTTTTGCAGTCCTTTCGCACGAACTTAAGAACCCATTAAATCTGATCCACGTGAAGGCGGAATTGCTTGCACGCTCACCTGAGGTCCGTTCAATCGCGGTTGTGCAAGACGCTGCCGATGCAATCCAACGCTCAGTTGTTGGTCAGGCAAAGATCATTGATGATTTACTGGATCTTTCGCGAGTACGGACGGGCAAGCTTGCCCTGCAGTTGGGACCGGTAGACGTTTCTGCCTGCGTACAATCAGTGATCGAGGCGAGTTTGCGTGATGCGTTGGAAAGCGATATTAAATTGAACGTAGTGGGTATAGCTAACCCAGTGATCATACACGCTGACGGCGTGCGCTTCGAACAGATGCTATGGAATCTGTTAAGAAATGCTCTTAAGTTCACCTCACGCGGCGGTCAGATCAACGTCGAATTGAGTCTGTTGCCTGAGGCAGTGTGCATCGAAGTGTCTGATACCGGCCAAGGCATCTCAGCGGATTTTCTACCTTATATTTTCGACATGTTCAGCCAGGCGGATGGCGGAGGCCGACGAAACAATGGCGGGCTGGGAATCGGCCTTTCCCTGGTTAAGCAGTTGGCTGAAATGCATGGCGGCCAAGTCGACGGGACTTCGGCAGGCGTTGGCAAAGGTGCCTCTTTCCGGCTTGTGCTTCCAACAAATTCAAAAGGTTCTATCTCTGCTTTCGTGACGACGGTATTGGATACGCGCATCTTGCAGGGTTTGCGCATACTCCTAGTTGACGACTCGACTGAAGCTCTGGAAGCATTTCGTGCACTTCTCGAGCTCGAGGGCGCACACATCTGCGCACCGTCATCTGCAATAGAGGGGCTTGCCGAGGCTGCAGTGCAGGATTTCGACCTTTTATTGTCAGACATTGGCATGCCAACGATGGACGGTTACGAATTCATCGCCGCGCTTCGTAAATCGGAACGCAATGCCGCGGTCCCCGCTATTGCGCTAACTGGATTCGGACGCGAGCAAGATGCGGCGAAAGCGTTGCAGGCCGGATTCAATGCGCATATTGGCAAACCTGTCCCGCTTCCCGCTCTCATCAAGGCGATAGGATTGCTCTTGTCGAATAAAGCGCGTCGTTAAGCGAGCGCACCTGAACCGTTATGAATTGCATTTGCTAAACGGCTATAAAAAGATTAAAAGCCCCTTTCTTGCTTTCAAAACTAGAGGGACGAATCCTGGATATCCGATTCATTACTGCAAGCACACAATGTTCTGTGCCGAAAGCCACGACTATCAATGACGCATTGAAAAGGACCTAAAGGACCGCGTAGGACGCCATGCAGCCCTTGCCGCTCTAATTCTGGACCCATGCCTACCGACTTATGTATCGATGTATCGACCTACCCCTACGACGAGACCAAGTTGGTGGACGAAGACAAACATCAAGCTGATATGGGCAGGGGTAGCTGACTGCGGAAACGGCGTAAAAGATCCAAGAAAATGATGACAGCACGCTCCCTTCTAGGGTGACTACAATTGCGTAACTGGTCGAGAGGGCATTTGTTTGGGTCGAGACGGTCTGCATCAAGCACGAGCGCTCGAACTGTTGGCAAGAAAGATCGATCTCGGTGCGCTCACCAATGGTGAAGAGTCGCGTTCAGACAAGGGTACTGCCACCACCAAGTCACAAGGACTTCGCTAAAAAAACGAATCCTTTTGCCAGCTATGTTGCTAACCTAGCCACTCGTTCCAATGGTGAACAATATGAGGTTAGTCTGGTTGATGGTCCTGCTGGTTGCAGTGTCCGAAATGGCAATAGCAAGCAAGTACTGGGAATTCCTGTCACTAAGCAACTGCGACTCAGGAGATCAGGCCGTATGCCTGGTCTCTTTATATTTCACCGAACACGAGTGAGAGAAGACCCAAGGCTTCAATTAATGGGGTGGTCCGCATCGGCGCAGGGAGAACACCTGCTCATTGCCCTACTTGTTCACCGCGTCCTTGAACGCTTTGCCGGCGGTAAACTTGACGGTCTTCGACGCAGCGATTTGCAGAGGCTCGCCGGTCTTTGGGTTGCGTCCGGCTCGCGCAGCGCGTGAGCCCGTGCCGAACGACCCGAAACCGATTAGCTGGACCGCATCACCCTTGATCACCGCTTTGGTCACGGTCTCTAAGAATGCGTTGATCGTTTCTTCTACTGCTGACTTCGCGATGCCCGCTTGATTTGCTACTGCGTCGATCAGTTCCTGCTTGTTCATGTCCGTCTTCTCCATTGATTGAGTGGGAGCCGCAATGCGTGCCGAGCACCAGGATACATTACCCAAACAACCGCGTTGTTCGCAGCGGCACCGCTCTTGGAAGCCGCGGCGTATTTACTTCGTCGCAAAATTCGCCAAAGCGTACTCGCCCTCGTCTTCCGAATAATATTTCGCCGCTTCATCAAGCATCCGCTGGCGCTCGGCCCGCACATAGATCGACGTTGTCTGCAGTGACGCGTGTCCCAAAATCCGTTGCGCTACATCGATTGGCATACCTCGAGCAACCGTCTGGGTACCAAAGGTATGCCGAAACGCGTGAGCCGAGGTGGCCATGAGTTTGACGTGCGCACCGTGTGACAGTGCACCTTCTCGCAACAACGCTTCCGCGATGCGTCGGATCGCTTCGCGCACGAGTCTCGCCAGTGCGTCTGCCGCGTAGGGGACATGAATTTCGTGATCAACCGCGCGCTTGCCATGCGATGCGTCGCCATGCTTCGCTATCGACGCATCAGTCCCATTGATCACCACCGGAGCGATCAAGGGACCCTCGGCCCACGCTTCGTTAAAGTCCAGTCCCCGGTCTGCCCAGTGCGCGCGTAGCGCTGCGACGGTTGTCACGCTCACGGGTACCGTGCGTTGCTTGCGGCGTTTGCCTGCGACGGTCAGAGCCCACACCGAGCGCTGCTCGTTCGCTGAGTTGGCTGACGAGTCGATCGACGAGCCAGTCGCCGTAACCATAGCAACACTCAGATTTTCACGCCGGGCATTGGCTGCTTCGTCACGGCGCACGCCCGAGTTTCCCATTAATAAAATTGCCGCGCGCGCGATGCGCCACTGGCGCGCTCCTTCCTTGGTTGGTGTAAGACCCCCCAGCTCCTCGTCGTTGCATCGAGCATCCAACTCTGCGCGCAACCGCGTCCAGAGATCGGTGGGCAGCGCTCGCTCGACCTGCACTTCGACCTCACGCGTGAGGGTCGCCGGATCCGTCACTGCGCTCCACGGGTTGCCGCCCAGGTAGCGGACCGACGTCAGCCACGCGAACGCTGATCGGATCGCACGCACCGCGTACGCCTGACTGTCGGGCGACAAGCTGCTCGATGCGAACGGTCGCCATCGCCCGCTCGACCGCGGCCGTTTTGGCCCAACAAAGGTCGCGCTCGGCGCCTTTAAAAAATCTTTGTACGCCTCACAGTCTTCGACCGTCATCGACGAGAGCGCGACGCCGCGCACAATCACGAGCCACAGGACCAGGCGTTCCAGTTCACGCGTGTACGCGCGCAAAGTTGGCGGCCGATCGCGGTAACGATTCAAATAAGCATGGACTGCGGCGAGGTCGTGGTCCGCCCGGATGAACGCGAACTCACGCGCGCGATTGGTCCCGTGTGCACCCGAAAAGACGGTCGGAATGGCAAGGCGTTCGAACGGTGCCAGAAGTGGCGCGTCGATCGATCCCCCGATCACAACGACGTTGCCGAGACCTATCGCCGGCATAAGCGGACCCGCATCTACATCGTCATCAACTCGCATTCCGAGCGCCGGCTCGTGACGACGCAGCCAGGCAACCAGGACGCTCGCTCGGTGCGCGCCGATGCGCGGCACCGAGCGCCACCAACTGCCGCCGTGCGAATTGCAATACGCAACGAGTTCGCCGAGTGTCGTAATCCGCTCGGCCGTCAGTCGTTTGGTCACCAGCGGTCGCAGCCAGAGGCCAACGTGATGATCCGCCGCGGGAGCCGCGGCCGCGAGTACCGAGGCCTGCTCGACCATGCGTAACGTAACTGCAGTGAGCTTCGCGCTGCCGTGCTGCTTGATCGATGCTTTCAGGTGCGCGGCGAGCGCAGCTGAGCCGTTGCGCAGTGCAAGGTGCACGAGGTCGTCAAGCATGGCGCGCAGAAAACGCTCCATTGCATCGGCGCTCGCCGCTTGCGGCGAGACCGCTCGATCATCCGGATCGTAGTACCGGTGCGCGATGACCGAGGGCGCAATGTGCTGTACAAACGCGCGCAGTGCGGCGAAATCGGTGCGCGTATAGGTCCGCGGCGTCGGCAGCGGGAGTTGTTGTGCCTGATTAGCCACGCGCCCTCCCCGTCTGCTCATCAGCCGACGAATTCGGGAAAACCCGCAAATTAAAGCAGATCATTAGCTCTGAGAGAGGCGCGAAGTGAATTTACCTTAATTTTACGCATTAAACGCTTGTCTGCTAATATCAATTAGCAGTCCATATTTTTTGTCGTGAGGCCCGGCATCAAGAGATGTGACTTCGCGCGTCTAGGATTGTATGTGTTGGCCTGTACAGGCAGATTCGCTTCAGCACTCAATAACTATTAAAGCTAGTTACTTTGCACCCTACGTCACCAATGCCAACCGTGTTTATGTTCGAATCTGACACACGTTCTGCCAGCGCTGCAGTAGACCTACAGCCTGCAGTTTTGATGACGTGGGTCCTTGAATAAGACGCGCGCGATCTATGGCGAGCATCTATCGCACCTCGTGCGAGTTTACTCGGCGTGACCCAAGTCTTTTTGTAGTCACTGCCGTATGACAGGACCAAGAAATCATGATGAAAAGGTTAATTTCCAGCTCTTAGGTTCGCAAGTTCGTTCACACGTCGCGCTTCCCATTCGAGGCGCGCCTTCGCAAGTTCCTCTGCAAGGAGCTTTTCATCCGGTAACACTGTGTGATATTCCGCGGCGAGAACCTTATTTGGAAGCCCTTCTAGCGCGTACCGTGCGACTGCAGCATTGGTGCGAGCGCACAAGATCAATCCGACCGGCGGATTTTCCCCAGGTAAAGTCCAGTGCTCACGGGCGTAGTTGCAGTACATGTGCATTTGCCCTACGTCGGCGTGGTTCAGTTCTGTTAGTTTCAGATCGATGATGACCAGGCATCTCAGGCGTCTATGAAAGAACAGTAGATCGACCCGAAACCAACTTTCGCCAATTCGCAAGCGACGCTGACGTCCGACGAACGTAAAGTCGCCGCCCAACTCGAGCAAGAAATCTTCGAGGCGATGGACGAGCGCGTCTTCCAATTGGGATTCCGAGTATTCGTCCTTTAGGTCCAGGAACTCCAGAACATAGGGGTCCTTAATCGCCTCTTCGGGTGTGACGAAGTCGCTCGGTTGTGCCTTGCTCCCTTTTTCTAACATTGTTCGCTTGTTTTTCGACAGCATGGCGCGGGTGTGAAACTGGGAGGCGATTTGCCGGTCGAGCTGACGCACGCTCCACCCGCCTCGAAGCGCTTCGGTTTCGTAGAACGTGCGCTCGTCAGTCGAACGAGTGCGTCGCATCAGGTGCACGTAGTGCGTCCACGAGAGAGGGAAGACCGTTGCCAATTGCTCAAGGTCGAATTCCCGAATCATCAACTCGGAATTTGTGCCTACACCCTTATCTTTGGATTTCCGAATCAGAGATTCGGAAATTGCCAATGGTGGATAGGTCAAATAAAACAGGCGCATCAGTTCTAGGTTGTCTACCCCGAAACCGCGGCCGAACCGCTTGGTTAGATCGCCAGATAGTCGAACAAGTAGCGCTTGGCCATACGCTGCCCTGTTCTCTCCACCTTGTTCAAATTCGACAACGCGTCGGCCAACTTCCCAATAAGTTGCGGTTATCACCGCGTTCACGCTGCGTGCTGCGGCTCGGCGGCTACTCTCCAGAATCGCGATGATATCGCTGTGAATGCCTTTGTAGTCAGCGCCGCTTAAAACGATCTCAGTCATTGATGGTCATATACTGTTGTAAAAGAATGTCCGGCAGCCGGCTTAGAAATCCCCTGAACTTAAGCATAACGGTTCCGAGGCTGTAACCATTGCTTGGATTTGACGGCGCTATTTGCTTATTCATCGACCCATCTCACGTACATGTTGGCCTCATTTGAATCGTACGCGGCCCCCGAGAAATCTTTTCGATCGACTTCGATGGCGTTATTTTTGCTCGACATCGTCTGCCCTTGGATCTCGACAAATTAGAGCCGTGCGTTAACGGGATCAGCAATGGGGCAGATGTTGCTGTTTAATTTAGCAGGCCGCCCCGTTAGTCGTTCTGAAACGCTGTTAGTCAGCGAAAGGTGCGTCAGACCGTTAGTTGCAGATTATCTACCCTTGCGTTTCGACACTGACTATGCCGGTGAGCACCCGTGTGATGTGACTCCGCAATACCCTTATAGCGGGGCCATTCGAAGTCTGTCTTTGCCCTTGCCTACCGGCTTGAGGCCTATGGGTATTCCTAGGCCCATTGAGCCCTTCTCGACGCGCAATCGTCAAGTCGTCACGTTGCAGTCCTGCGGCGATCCGTCTTGAAACGATCGCACGAAGTGAACGCTTATTCAGATTATCGTCGGTGTTCATCGGGTTGTGGCTACCGGCAGCCAGCAACGAACGCGCCGCCAAGTGGTCGCAAGATCTGCATAAGCTGCGGCTTTCCTTTCATGTACAGCAATCACACTAAGCGGCTGTTGTACAGAGTGTTGGTACCGTCCGGCAGCGTCGATCAAGTGCGACGGCAAATAGCAAGATAACCTGCGCAAAATGAGTACGGTAGCGAGACTGTGCAGCAGGCTACTGCAGGACACAGCAATAGTGCAGCCATGCACCATGGGTTGGAGCATGTTCGTATATCTTTAAAAAATCGCGTAGCGAACTTAAGAGTTTCTAGAACCTTCTTAAAACCTTCTAGCTGCGTAGAAACTGCTTGTTTTATACTTAATAATCAATTGGTTAGAATATTATTCAGTGTGTATTTGACTCGCGTGGGTGTCTATTTGACTGGCCCGGGTGTCCATTTGACTGGCTTAGGTGTTCATCTGACTTAATCAGGTGACCATCCGACTAATTAGCTTGTGGATAACATAAGTTTCGATTCGTAGCTGCTGTTAGCGCCCGCCATTTGCGACGTGCCACGTGGATCTGCACGAAATTTTTCCATTTGAACGTCAAGGTGTGGGTTTTGGTGAGTATTTGACTAGAAATATACAGCTTGTCCGCTACTTTCAGGGGATCACCGAGTCAAATGCTCACCTGCCATTACATCTGTAGTGACCATTCGACTTGAAGTTGACTTGAACAGCGCGGGGGGAAATTGTTCACTTAGCCGGGGTCGACAGCGCTCATGCCTTCCGCGGTGACTAATTGACTACGAGTAACCTTCACTTTGTCGGTGTCGTCTATTTGCCAAGATTTGAGGAAGCCGACGTCAGTTAGGTGCGTAAGCGCTGTTTTAATGGCGCGTCGAAAGAATTTGATCTCGGCCATTCGCGATCCGCAGAGCTTGTGGATCGTTTCGACTTTCATGGGATAAGGATTCTGATTTGTTGAGTAAAAGGCATGGAGCCATTTCTCGAGTGGCGACAACTGAGAACGTATCTTCCAATCAATTCGAGTGTAGTCACCGGGTTTAAGTTGGGCAGCAACCTCGGTATTGATTTGAACCTTCCAAAATGTTACCTCGTCGAAGCTGCCTTCCTGAGCTCCAGCGTACTTAAGCAAGAGTGGGCCACCGTACACCACGGGGACACTGGTTTTTGTGCGGGCACGCGTAACTTCAAGGGCGCACGCTGTTAGACGCCGGATGGTTTCCCGCAGTTCGAGAAGACTTCGGGAGTTTTGCGTCCATCTGAGCAGTTTTATGAGCGCCCGAGCATCGAATTCAACCCATTCCTGCCGGCTATCAACCGTTATGCCACGCGACAAGTGAAGGATCTGCAGGTAGACGTCATAGTCTCGCTGCCGAAGTTCTTCGCCAGTATAGGTAATGCGAATGTGCTCTAAGGCATAAATGGGCTTGGCCTTCAGGTCCATGCGTGCATCTTTTTGTCCGCATGTAAAAAGCGCGGACCGTACAAGGTCATGAAGCACTGGACGATGCTCTTCGGACCACAACGGAATTTGTACGCGCGTATGGACCCGCGGCGTTTCGGTCGGCATCGCTCTGCGTTGAACCATCGACTTTTCCAGCCGCGCAACGATATCCAATGCCGTTTCCTTCGGCAAGTTTGTTTCGATCGCCTGAGCATCCCCGAAAAACTCGGCTGAGATGAGGCTGGAAGTCTTTTTTAGGCTCATTTGGCTTTGATAGGTGCTCGTGATCGAGTATTCTAGTGGCGATTACTTTTTAAAGCGACAACAACAATTTTTGATCGGGTTAACTAATGATAGATCCTCTACGCATCGGCTACACAATTAGCGACATTGAGGACCAGGCAAATCGGGTTGCAGATGTCGTTGAACGGGTCAGAAACAGTATATTTTCACCTGACTACTTAAAGAAAGCGCCGACTTTTTCTGTAACGCAACTTTCTGCACTATGCAGGATCGATCGAAGCGCGTTGATGCGACGCATCGCGAAAGGAGATCTTCCAGCAGGAAAAGAAATCAATAAGGCTAAACGTGATTTTACGCTTGCGGAAGCCCGTCTATGGGCGCGGGCGTATGGCAGATCGTATCGCCGTAAGCCAGATGACCGTGCCGTTGTTGTGACTACGGGCAACAGTAAGGGTGGTGTTAGCAAAACTACCACGACGATGTGTATGGCCCAAGGTTTGTCGTTATTGGGATACCAGGTGCTGTGTATTGACTTAGACCCGCAGGGGTCTTTGACTAGTTTGTGCGGCTATCTTCCAGATACGCAGGTGCAGGAGGAGGATACCGTGTTGCCTCTTTGTGCTGGCGACGAGACTTCACTTCGGTACGCAATCAAGCCGACCTACTGGGACGGATTGGATGTGGTCGGCTGCAGTCCTGTAGCCTTTGCCGCGGAATTTCACATCCCGAGTCGGCAATCAAAACGAGAATCTGGATTCCGCTTTTACGACGTGCTAAACAAGGGACTTGAAGACCTCCGGGCTGAATACGATGTTGTTCTGATCGACACCTCCCCTACTTTGTCGTATCTGTCGCTAAACGCATTTTTCGCGGCTGACGGATTAATTATGCCTATTCCACCACGGGGAATGGATTTCGCGAGTTCGAGTCAATTTTGGACGCTATTCTCGGGGCTGGCAACTTCGATCGCGGAGCAAGCGGGTGGAGAAAAAATTTGGAAGTTTATAAACGTTTTGTTGTGCATGACTGAAGGCCAAGGCAACGTCAATGAAAGCGTGGTGCGTGAGTGGATCAAGGTCGCTTACGGCGACAAATTAATGACGGGCGAGATCCCTAAAACTGTTGTTTCTAGTTCCTCAGGAACGAAATTTTCGACTGTTTACGACATAACAAAATACACGGGAAGCGCAAAAACTTACCAGACGGCGCGCGTCGCGTATGACGCCGCAATTGACCAGGTTGAAGCTCAGATCCGTCGCGTTTGGGCGTTAGGATAAAGGACACGAAATGATGACAAGCAAAAAGGAAGAGGCGATGCAGTTGGCCGCGGCCGCGTTGGATCCGGATATGTTGCCGCGCATTGGACGAAGGGCACCTCGCGTTGCGATGAATGCAGTCACCGACTTTACTGGCGAGCTTGGGAAGGTTGAAAAGAACCTTGCGGATACACAACAAAAATTGGCACTGTACGAAGGTTCTCTTCCTACGCGAAAAATCCGGCCTGAATTAATTAGACCTTCTAGGTTTGCGAATCGCACGGAACGTTCGTTTGATGACGCTTCCTTCGTTGCTTTCAAGCAAGAGATTGCGAGCGCAGGAACGAACGTTCAGCCAATAAAGGTCCGGCCTGCAGCCGATGGATTATTTGAGATAGTGTTTGGTCATCGGCGTCATCGTGCTTGCCTTGAGCTTGGGATCGAGGTGCTTGCGCTTATTCAAGACGGAATGACGGACAAGGCGTTGTTCGAAGAAATGAGCCGCGAAAATGAGCTGCGCAAGGATCTCTCGGCTTATGAATTAGCGTTGCACTACAAGCGCGGGATCGATCTGAAGCTGTACAAAAACTGGTCTGAAATCGCTGCCGTTTTGGGCAAGACCAAAAGCCTTGTTAGTCGATATAGCGCGTTGGCGGAATTGCCTAAAGCCGTGGTGGATTCTTTTGAATCGCCTAACGACATTCAGCCGAAATGGGCGGAGCAATTGCGAAGAGTAATTGAAGCTGACGCGGCGGCCGTGCTTGAGGCTGCTAAGAGCCTCAAAGGAAAGAAGATGTCGGCTCGGGCGGTATTCGAATCGCTGATAAACCGCCAGGCTGAAGAGTTCACCCGGGTGAACTTTCCAGCGGCCGTGTGGACGGAATCCACTCAACGTATAACTATCGAGATAGCGAAGACGTCGTTGTCTGATGCCGAGATAAAAGCTCTTCGACAATTTATAGGGTCGCTTTCGAATGCAGGTTCACCCGGGTGAACTCTTTCTGGGACTTGATCAGGCAACTCACAATTAGGGTGCAAAAACCAATGTATGATTCGCGGTTTGCAGCTAGAACAATCCTTAGAAATATGAATACGCGCCCCGCCAAAGCACAATCACTTGATGAGCATCACAGTTGATCGGTTCCGGTTTGCTGGTACAACGGTTGCCGATGAGTAACCAATTGCAGGCCGGCGAACCTGTTTTTATTCAGACCCCCTACGATTGCTTAGTATTTCGTGCTCAGATTCCCGCAGTCGAATTTCGACGGGGCACACGGGCAATCAATAATTAGATAGCTGTCGCGCAACTCTTGGCATCGACGGCACCCCAGTGCAGCCACCCAGGCGGTAATAGAGGTTGCCTGTACAAGCCGGACCGCGATGCTGAATTCTTGAATCGCGTAGAATGGTCTGTCGCAGCTATATGAGCGACCAGTGCCGTTATTGTGCTCGGCAGAAGCACGACAGGTAGGACGCGTGACTCGTAAGGCAGCCTGCGCGCTTGCGCAGGAAAATCAGATCATCTGCCGCAAGCCATCCATCGACTCTTTTAATCCGAGCCGGCCGCGTTAAACAGACAGCAAACCAATAGACAGACTCCGCTCGATCCCTTTAGAACGCCAAAAGGTGCTCCTGGCGCCGTGATTTTTCTGAACAGTGTCAATCGGCAATGTCCCACCAGGGGCAATGGGCCGGTCCAGTCCCGTTAATTTGGGGCAAGGCGGTAAATCAGTATCAAAACAGCACATCGTTCAGGCCGACGGATGCAAAAATCAAAACAGTTGCCGCCTCGCGTTAGGCGTGGCCGGCATGCAGTTGACATCGAAAGGAGGGGCATGCTCCACTGCAGCGGCGTAGGGCAGACCGTTCGTGGCCGCCAATCTTGTTCAGCGCTTATCAGCGATGAGCGGCTAGATCCCTTCTGTATAGCTTTTCCAACTCTGACTTCTGTAACTCGCGGCAACGACAATTGCAGGACTTGTTATCATCGCTCAAGGGCGACGACACGCCATGAGGGCGGTCAGGTACAGCGTTTAAGTCAGACGTGCTCGCGCACTTCCTCATGCGGCAATCCGGTTGTGCAGGATGTTTGTATCCGTCTCCCACCGATTCTGACAAAAATATCAAGACTGATCGAAGTAATGCAGCCCGGTTGTGTGGTGGCAATTAGACGGCGAAGAGCAAATTACATTGCACTCAAGAGCCCGAGATTAAATGCGGGGAATCGGTGCATGCGAAAAGTTGTTACAGAGAAATTTGGCGCCTCCTGAGGCAAACCAATGGATCGTTTAGCCACACCAGAAGCACGCATTTCGGAGAAGGGCACTACCTGTAATGTGCACTCAATCGTGTAATTGCCAAGTACATTCCAGAAAGATTACGTTCGTGTAAAAGCTGGAGTGGGCAGCTCGGCGCCAACCTGCGCAGGTAGTGTCTGTCAACAACGACCAACGCGCGCCTGCCCGGTCCTTCGACCCGCAATCGATACCACCTTGACGAAGTATTGGTGCCAAATTGGACTATAGGTTTGGTGTCACGAGGATGTTGCTAGCTCTGCTTCTCATAACTAAGCTAATACGTAGGAAAAGTCGAAGGTATGACTCAGCGCGTCAATGAATAGCCGATAAGAACGATAACGCAACTTGCTGCGAAAAAGCCGGTGTTATCGCAGACTCCCGGTGACTGAGCTCAGCTACCACCGACAAACAAATCAGTCCCAGAAACGACGTGAGTATCGAGGTAAAGTTACCTCAAACACACCGCTTCGATGACGCATATAGATGAAACACGACGCCTGCGTAGCCTGCGCCGCATTCTAAGTAAAGAATGCCTTGGCACGCTGGTATTTTTTGATCGCATCCTCTAGAGATCCGCAAAAGTACCAATGCGCATTTTGGAAAACCTAAGGAATGCGGTAGAGAAGAACACGCTGCTCAGCGACTGAACATGGCGCCGCGCTGGGTCAGAGAAAGCCTTGGCAAATCCGTGGAACATACACGAGAGGACAAAAATATAATTAAATCTATAATAATCAATTAGTTATCGGAAAATTTTGAGTTTGTTTCACGCAAATATAAATCGAGATTCCAGCAAAGCGGTTTTAAAAGCAAATATAAAGATGTTAATTTTACTAACCGTGCCAAGAAGCCCAATTCGTATCAAAAGATACATTTTTTAGGCAATGTGTACAAATCGATATCATTACTCTGATGACTTCGCCTGATCGATTGTCTCAATTCATCAGCCTAATCTCAGCGAGCAATAAGATTGGTCGCCTATCTTGGCTATCGGGAGCCAGTGGGATCCAGCAAGGGAGAATGTGTCCACGTCGTCGCGAGCTCAAAGCATGGCGGAGCATTTACCCACGCTCTTGGAACAGTAGGGTTTGTTGTTCCTACTCTTCCCGCATACTAGATGCCATTCAACTAATCTAACCGCTGCCGCTCAGTTGCCGAAACAGAGGAAGGCTTTAAAGCGTGTACCGCCGATTTCCGAACAGAGACTGAGTCGTACATCTGTGAACCCCTGTTTCGACGACGAAAATCGCAGATCGAGCACGTGTGGCATCAACGTCTTGATGAATCGTACCGCCGTGTTTCGAGGCTGGCTGACTGGGTAATGGTGCAAAAGCAAACAGTGACGGTCGAACGATTGAATTACACCAGTAAAAAGCGTTCCGCGAGGCGATTCCAGGATTTGGTATTCGACTGCACTAATCTGTATTGACCAATTCGCGCCCCGGCAATGCGATCGTCAGAACGCACTAGCATCTAACAACGCAGCTGTCGCTTAACCAGGAAGGTGTTGTACTTTCGGTCAAAAGCCACGCGTGTCCGTTTGCGTGGTTGTGCGTTTGAGTAATGCGGGTCAGTGAGGTTTTAAGAATCAAACCCGTAAACAGATCTTGCGTATGGCAATCCTCGATTTCCCGGACGCTGAATAACGGCCGCTGCCGTTGTTGTACCGTATGTTGACTATTTGCTGGAATACAAGCGCGAGTGCTTTCTAAACGCGAGGTAAATCGTCGGTTTGCGTGTATGAAAGCAGTGGAGGGCGACAGGTTCCGTTTTGGCTTAAGTGTGGGTTGAATGATTGATGGCACCGTGGTTGGATGCACCGAGCTCGATCGATCACAGTTGTGCATCAAGCAGTAGATCCGAACACGACCGTGATCAAATATATCTGGGCCATTGCGAAAATGAGACCAGATGAAGAAAAAAATAATAGATTAGCCGATCGACCGGTAGCGGTCCGACCAAGGAGTTGAAGCGACGTGTAGGTGTCGTTCGTGCTAAAAGTCGTTGGCTGAAAATGCTCCATGTGCAACGGGTCGCAGAAAATTTGAGCGAAGGGGCGAGTATGCGAGTTCAACGCCTCCACAAAATTAAACGCGCGCCACAGCATGCCTCGGTAGTCCTGACCAATGTCGTTATTGGAACGCTGAAACAAGCGACCATCGACCAGGCAAGCAGATAATTGACCCGACCCGTTGCAGTCTACGGTCTTACACTCTCTTCCAATAGATCCTGTAGTCGCTGGGAACGGAGGGCAAAAATTCATCGACTTCACTTTTGAATCATTGCTTGCTACATCTGTTGGAACGCTGCAGCGTCGTTGTCCACATTCCGGCAATCGCAATGATTACGTTGAGAAGTTAAGGGTTCTAATATTGTCCTGATTGAGCAGATTCCGCCAGCTTCTAAGCCGTGTCAGCGGGGACTAAAAGTAGTGCTCGGTCCCTTATCTGATGACTGCAGCGCTATTGATAGTATTCCTAATGAAATTTGTAATGTCACGGGTGGCGAGGACTCGAGGCGACAATGCTGCGCAGGAAAAAGGACGAGTTTAAGGCTGCTTGTGGTGCCCACCGAATACATGATGGTAAAGTTTGATCAACGTAACTTAACTGTTGAGAGGACCTCTGATGAACAAGCAAGAACTTGTTGATGCAGTCGCAGCACAAACCGGCGCGAGCAAGGGCCTGACCAGCGAAATCATCGATGAGGTGCTGGCAGCGATCACGCAAGCGGTGGTGTCCGGCGATACGGTTCAATTAGTTGGCTTTGGTTCGTTCGGTACGGGAGCACGTGCCGCTCGTGCGGGGCGCAATCCGAAAACCGGCGAAGCGCTCCAGATTGCGGCCGCTACGACGGTAAAGTTCACTGCAGGAAAAGCGTTCAAGGACAGCGTCAATCAGTAACGCTCCGTATTCGACTGTTCATCATTGCTGGTCACTCCGTGTGTGCTCATTTCGCAGTCTAGAGTGCTACTCGGAGCTTGATACATTTGCACCTATAATTCGGTTGATTCGGGTTAGATCTGACAAGTGACGAAGAAATGGACGGCGCGCAACACGCACATGAACCATCCCTCGTGGAAAATGGCCAAGCCGTTATGTTCACGGTAGTGACCGCTGGTCGCGAGGTGAAGGCCCTAATTACGAGGACGGCGCTAGAGCAGTACTTCTGGTTGGGTCCTGATGCAAGCGAAGGCCGCGTGCTGCGTATATTTGCTGACGGCCGCCAGCGTATAACGGCCGTCACGCAGCGCGTGGCTTTACGCAGCGGCGCGACCGAAGTCCGCCTTGATGCAGAGGAGTTTGCGTCGTAGGGCGCTTACATTTTCCAATCCGCCCAAATTTTTATAAGTTTGAGTGTTTAATCGTTGAGCTGTGATGCTTAGGCTCGGCGAATTTTAGATGCGATTTATTGCTGTAGCCATCTCTAGATTCCTGGCAGCAGTCTGACTGCTTACTGGACTCTCGCTCCTGCTGCAATTGCGAGCGCAACATTCGGAGTTTAATTCTATGAGTCGTACATTTGGACGTCCAGATTCGCGAGGCAGCGGTCCACGTCCAGCGCGCCAGCACCCGCCAACCAGCGCATCGCAGACGCAAAAGAAGCATTACCGGAAACCCGTTCAGTCAAAGGATCCCGCCCAGACGGCATCTATATTCAAGACTCGAGCGTTCAAAGTACTGGTCGACGCTGTTGGTGCAGAAAATGTAGCGTTGGGTCTCGACTCGAATCTGGCCCGCATCGCAGAATTGGTCAGCGGAGAGCGTTTTACACCCGAGACAGCGTTTCACATGGAAACGACGCTTGGTCTTCCCGATGGTTTCTTCGATCATCCAAACCCCATGTTGCCACCAGAAGTGATCGCACGACTGCGCTCTCCGCTGGAAAATAGGCCGACGGACAGCGTATTTGATGACCCAGCGGACCCTTCGCCAACTCATAAGTCGGCCGATCCAACAAAACACCCCGTTTTGAGCGGAGCTGTAACAGCCAAGGATGTCGATATGCCGAGAAAGACCAGCACTGCACCCGCACCAGCCAGCAAGAAGGGCAAGGTGATCGAGCCGAAAGGTACCGGCGCAATGGCGAAGACCGATCAGTCAAAGGGCGTTTCGAGAGCGGCCAAGGCAGCGCATCAACAGTCGCTTGAACTGGCAAGCACACCTTCAATTCCTGAGGTTCGGCAGGCGAACCTTCATATCTTGACTGCCCGCAATGGATCGAAAGCGCTGCTAAGCCGAATGTTGAACCTAAGCCAGTCAAACATGGCGCATCGGTTGCACGGGAAAAAGCGTTTGGACGACGTCGAGGCAAAACGCTTTACCGATGTACTGGAGCTCCCGGTGGGGTGGCTCGACACGCCACGACAGACGGACGATGTGCCTGACCACGTGAACGAGCTCCTCGCACCGACCGCAAGAAAGCGCAAGACTGCGACGCCCACAGCAACTAGTTATAAACCACAAGCGGCGGTAGCGAAAAATGTTGTGGACGAAACAAGCGCGGTGCCTCAACCGCAAACCGTCAGCGTCCCAGAGCAAGACGTTACAAGTAAGCCAATGGAAAATGTCAGCACTGTAGTGAACGCTGCAAACTTACCCGACAAACCTGTTGATGCGGTTGATGGTGCCAACCAGAACAGCCAATCGTCGAATATCGGGAAAGACTTGGCCGATAAAGCGCTTTCGATTTCAGTGGCGAGCGACCTTGCGCATTTGCGTGGGATTCCACCCATCGCTGAAGCATTGCTGAAGACAATTGCTGCGAAGGCGCGCACTGGGCTTCTGAACGAAAGCAAGGCGTTGGAGCTCTTGCAACAAATAATTTTGCTCTGATTGAATCTTTGGTCAAGGACCAACTGTTCGATTGATCATGACATGAGGTTCGTTTAGATGGACCGGATGCGGTGTGGGGCGGCACAAATAGATTGATGCAAATCTGCGCCGGATCAGACGCCGTTATTGATTGATGCGTCGCATCCAGGGCTAATTGAAGACCAGCAGCGATATAGTCGGCTCGCGGTATGGCATTCAAACCCAGCATCGCGCGACGAAGTATGCGGAGCCGAAATTCTACCTCAGCTCACCAACTATGAACCGACGGGGCTCGCTGTTTGCAAGATCTTTTGATTGTTTTCACCGCAGCGCTTGTACCACTTCTGGGCAATGGCGCGATTAGGAACCGAGTCCCCTGACGCCGTACATCCCCAGCGATTCTCCCAGTAGAGAGCAAGTGTCTGCGCAGCGTCGCGATGGCCAAAACCGAATGCCATCTCGTATCTTGCCTTCGCGAGCTCGACATCAAGTGCTTCGCCCCGCCCGAGCCGGGCACTATCGCCCAGCGCCGCTGCTGAAAGTCCCTTTAGTTTGTCTTGCGCGTTTTCATCCTTCAATACATCGACGAGGATGCGATTGGCCAATTCCGGGTCGCTGTTTCCGCCCGTGCCTGCAAAGAGCGATAGCGCATAGGTGACGCGCAATGCGGGATGCTTGTCGATGCCGATCTGCATGAGGAGCTTACGGCCCAAATACGGAGCGCCGGGGATTGGAGATAGGAGCAGGGCGTTGGCGGTCGTGGCAATTGACTCAAGCGGGGCAAAGCCCGATTTGTACGCGGATACAACATGTCGATAGAACTGTTCGATGTCGAGCGTAGCATCGTGACCCTTAAGCGCTTGCCACTCCCGATGGATCTGGTTAAACCAACTCAATTCAGCCATATGAATTTCCCCGCGTAACAGATGCGCGATATATTACTCTCGATTAAGCGGTGCTTGAGTGAATGATGGTCTCTGTTACGACTTACCTAATTCACCGGATGACCCTTCCCAAAAACGTCTGGTCTTACGGCGGCAAAAGCTCCAGGGCAGGCTTCTTTTGCCTATATTATCCGAAGGACAGCAGCGAATGTGCGCATCCTCGATTCAGGATAGACGTAAGAAGAAGCCTTGAGATTGCGCAACGTATCTCGCGTCTACAAAGGAATGAACCACAAAGTCTAAATAAGGTGTCGAATAGTGGACACGGTGCCGCTGTTTTTTTGACTGACAATCAATATCAACTTCGTGCCCAAGTATTAGAGCTTGGCAAATGATTGGTGTCTCTGCGGACCGAAAGTAGTGCTGAACGCAGATGTAATGCTTTGAATTGACAAGTTTGTTTGCGTAAATCAAGCGTCGTGGCATAGTGCAAGCATTCACTATTGGAGGCCACTATGCCCACACTCGAAGTCATTCAAGAAAAGCTTAAGAAGTTGCAGGCGCAAGCCGACGTGCTCATAGCAAAGAAAGCGCAGTCCGCGTTGGATCTAATCCGTCGCCTGATGGTGGAACACGGATTGACGACAGAAGATATCGAAGAAAAAGCGAAAGCAAGGCCGGAAGCAAAAGGGGACAGCGGTTTGGGTATTGCGACAAAGCGCAAAGCATCCAAAGCCCTTGGCACCAAAGTCGCGCCCAAGTTCCAAGACCCAAAGAGCGGTGCCACGTGGACCGGGCGTGGAAGCGCACCGGCTTGGATCGCTAAAGCGAAAGACCGCACTCGGTTCCTGATTCAAGGTAATGCGGTGGTGGCTCACGCCGCATCTCCCGAAATTGAGAACGCGGATGCAACGACAACAGCGAAACCGCGTGGGTACAGAACGGGACCGCAGCCGGCTAAGTATCGCGACCGCAAGTCAGGTGCAACGTGGAGCGGCAAAGGACGCGCGCCAACATGGCTTGCGAACGTCAGAGATCGCACCAAATTCCTGATTGAGGAAGAGGGTGCATCGCCCGTTGCTGAAGTCGCGACCAAAGCGGCGAGTAAAGCGTCTGCTGTAGCCAAGAAGGCGAATGCGGCAAAGAAGGTGACGCAGAAAGTTGCAGCGAAGAAAATCACCGTGAAAAAGGCCGCCGCCACAAAAAATGAGGCGAAGGAATCAACGCCAATACAATCCGCTGCTGTTAGCAAGAAGGTTGCTGCGAAGAAGACAGGACCAGCTGCGAAAAAGAGAGTTGCAAAGAAGGTGAGTGCTTCAGGCAATGCTGCGAAGGCAGCGACTGTAGCCAACGACAATGGCATTAACCAAGCAGCCATTGAAGCGCCCGCAGTTTAATCGCGCTAGAGTAGTAGGGCGGCCTCTTGGCCGCTCGTCCCCGATGCAGAGCGCAACATTGCCCGTAAAGAGCTCCCGTCGACCAGGCGTCGTCAATAGTTGCCGTTCTTGTACCTTCGAGGTCGAACGAGGACATTACCAATCCGTAGATGGACGGAAACACACCCTGTGCAGCTGAAGGCCCAATCTCTGCGATCTCTCTTTCCTCTTGACAGCAAAGGTATCGATTGGTTCCGTTGGATGAAGGGTTTAGAAGTCAGCCAGAACAGCCCACAAAAAATGGTTTCGAGTGTCAAATCCATTCCTGTAGGAGTAACGGCTTTAACTTTCGTCTACTGCAACCAAGACGTTAGTGTTCGGCGTGTCTGAGTTCTCAACGCGCATCAAAAAGGAAACCAGCTGCTATTTCGGGCTCGGGCGAACCAGCGGCGAAGCGCTCTCGCCGGCCAAGAACTGGCGCAGTTGTTTTTCAGCTTCCACCACCCGGTGCATCGGCGCCTCACTCAATTGCTTGTCGTGAAGCGCGAGCACGCGTTCGATGACGGGCGCGTCCTGCTCGCTAATTGTCCACTTGGCACTTTTTTCAGCAATTGCTAGTGCATTTTCGAACGCCGCTTCTGCGTGTTCATAGCACTCAAACGGCACCTCACCGAACCCCATGCGTTGAAGGTAGTAGGCCATATAGACCGAACGGACCAATTCGTTGATTTGATGCCGATTCGCATGGTCGCCGCGGCAGGCAACCAACGCAAGATGGTGAGCGAGCGACAACTCCCGTGCTGATTGTGCCGACATCGGCAAAAGCGCGGACTTGCTCAGTGGCTTACGAATAACACTCAGGCGGGTGGACTTACGTTTTGTTCCGGCCATATTTCGGATCGACAAGGTTTGGGAGAGATGCGGCAGCTTCTACAGACACGCAAATCACGAAATTTTGTCGAATTGCGGAACAGCGATTGGAACTGTGTGACTGCGGAAGCGATTGACTAAGCTTCGTACCGTCGTGGTCATGCGTATCTGACGCTGGTCGCCGGCAGGCAGGCAGGCGCGGCGAGTCAAGTCGAGTCGTAAGCGGGCCAATATATTCCGGCCTGTCGTTCGTTATGATCACTCGTACGTTGGTTTAGGGACAGCGTCACCGTGCTGGCGTCCGCTAGTTAGAACCGTCTCGGAGAGCCTTGGCACGACTGCCATTTGGTCGCGCCCTGGTGCCAAGATAACGGCCGCAGCGGCATAATGACGTGTCGCGTTGGCCTCCATGAACGCTTCCAGCAGATAGAATAACCAAAAGTAGCATGTACCGATACATATCGCTCTGACACCTGTCGAGCTGATCATGCAGGACAGCACCCGCTAGCCTCTTACACGTCTTAAGGCTGATAACCCGTGGCAAACAAGAGTTTTAATGAACGTGAAGCGGAGGCGCTCAAAAGGATGGCGGAAGCTGCACGCGAGGTACAGGCGGCGTCTGCTGCCATAGAAGCGCATTTCGCTAAAGCGGGTGAACGACAAGCCTCTGCGCTTGAGCTTGCCCGGTTGACCGCCGCTGTTCAAGAGCTTGAAGATGCGCGGAGAACTTTAGCGGTTGTCATCGACGCAGCAAACGCGGCGCGACGGGAAAGCGAAGCTCAGCATTGTCAAGCAATACGACCGTCGGGATCGCGATCTTTAGCTAGAAAGCGGGACGAAGGTCGCTTTGAAACGCCAGTAACGTCCCCGTCAGCTAACATCCCAAGCGCGACTAAAGCGTGCGGCGTTGACCATGCTTCACCTCTGCGATCGCCTCTCTCAAAGCTTCGATACCCGCTTCTGTAAGAGCGGTTACCGTGTTCGATTCCTCGCGATCTGGACCGAGTTTATCAACGATCTGTAGACACCCGTCTTCTGGTTCCAGATTCATGAGCGCGATTTCCTCCAACCAGGCCTCCGGTTCGCCCAGCATCACGGCAACGCACGCAATCGTATAAACATATGCTGGAGCAGCCACTACGTTTTTCTCCTAAGCCGGGTGGCTCTAGGTTGCTAGGCGCTGCCGACGTCCGAGAAGCTTGCCAAGTCAGTCGACAGCGGATTGAAACGATTTGGAAGCTCGCTGTCTTGGTTCGCACCGCTTGGCGATCCGTTGCCAACCGTTATGAGCGCGAGCGGCGTCAAAAAGGACATCGAGGTATTCGTCATGGTTCACTCGGTCGTCGCTCGGCAACCCCCTATCGGCATGCTGCAAAATCAACGCCTTTCTATCATCACGACGATGGGCGGCCGAACTGATCCGGCTCCACGCTTCGCAGGCGTATGCAAACGTCTCCCGCATACGATAGTCAATGTTGAGAATGTAATCGGTGCGAGCGCTTGCGGCTAGCCCACAAGCCACGCGTCTGGAGTTGTGAAAGACATGCGCGGCCTCGTGAACGACGAAATCGGCAAATGGGTCGGTTTCGTCGAAGTAAACCATTGACACGTAGCACCTCGTTTCTTGGCTCAAGCCGACTATATTGCAGGGCTGTCCAGATAGCGTTGGGGCCTTAACGCTCTCCAAAAATATGTTGGCCACATCCCAAGCTGTAGAGAGCCACCGTTCAGTCAGCAGAATTTTTTGTAGGTTTGATCGGGTGACGAATACAACGTTATCTGAAAGCAGGCGAATGACGGTTGCGCGTTCACTCGGGTCGAAAATACCATCCACCATAGGTTTCAGTTTTTCACTCCTCCATGCGTGGAGGTCGACAGGGAGACGCGAGACAGACTCGGAGCCTCTTGAGCGGCGCAACGTCTCTGTTAAAAGGGCGCTTCGAAGGCGCTGGGACGCACGTGTCGCTATATCAGCCAAGTTAGACCCCGGCCATCCTATGAAAAAACTGTCGTATTCGCCTGTCCGCAAATATCGTTCAACCTCGCTGTCTGTCCACTGAGGCGTGCCGATCTGCTCTAGCGCTGCTGTCTTCGCTTCCAACATACCGTTTTGCCTCCCTGAATCGAGCATGCGATAAGCGAGTCCGCGCGTCGCAGCGTACCTCGTTGGTGAGCGCATACCCTCCGGATTAATTTCCCAAAAACGCGGATTATCTAGCCGACGCGTGCTGACCCTGAGACCATAGGTGAACTTTAGATGTGGCACGATTTGGGGAGCAGGTGAGAGCTGACAACGGCTGAGTGACTTACCTAACCAGAGTCGACGTATGTTCCGAAATAACGCCCTAATCGATGCTTCGGATGGGAGCTTGTGCATGATGAACGAGCCTTTGCGAACTTGCGAGAACAATGCGTCAATCCCGGGTCACTCAAAAGGGATGCGCCCAGCGCTGCAAGATTTCGCCACTTCACCGCGGTGATCCGCGTCGTCCCGTCCCCGTGCACGGATCTAATCATGACCCGATTGCCCCTGGCACCACCCAATACCTCAGCCACACGGTCGTCGTAACGAACCAGCGTACCTCGAGCGGGCTGGCGTTTCAAATAATAGGTGCGCTTTCGCATGAGCCGCATGCTGTGATCTCGTCTGGAACGGTATGATTTTGCATCGGAGGGACATTCGTCAAGCATCATTTTTCGGAGCAGGGCATGCGCAGGTTCTACGTACGACGGTCAGCTATTCACGGGCGCGGGGTATTCGCCTCGGCGGTCATGACGCGTGGCGACTATTTGCTTGAATACAAGGGCGAGGTACTGTCTGAACGCGAAGCAAATCGACGGTTTGCGCGATCAGAAGCGGAAGCGGGGCACACTTTCTTTTTCGGGATCGGCGATGGCCGCGTGATCGACGGTGCTGTTGCCGGCAACTCCGCGCGCTGGATTAATCACAGCTGCGCACCGAACTGCGAGGCCGAGCAGGACAACGACCGCGTCTATATCCGTGCGATCAAAAAGATCAAAGTTGGCGACGAAATTTTCATTGATTATCGTCTGGATGCTGGAAGCCGACCCAGCAAAGCACTGAAAGCAACCTACGCATGCCGGTGCGGTGCGAAGAATTGCCGGTCCACAATGCTGTATGTAAAATGAATGGGAGTTCGATGCAAGGGATTCTGATTACGCGCGTCTGCTCCAGCTGTTTCTTGGATTGTTGTGAAAATGCTTGCAAAGCTAGTAGAGAGCATATTGGCATCTTACGTCAGGTTTCCTGCACGCAATTGCGTGCTCGTCTGGAAAAGCTTTACGGCAATCAGTGAACACCACTATCGGTTTAAACCAATCTCACTGTAGCAGTCACTCCGATCATTTTGCATCCGCTGCTCATTTGCTTCTTACGGACTAGAAATGAGCGTTACCATGTTCGTTGAGGATTCGTCGTCTCAAGTCTCAATTGCGGATTCTTGCTTGTGCTGACTTTAGAGCGTATCAATATTCAAGTCTTATTGATCGAAGCGTACGTGTCGCGGAAAAAGGGGGCAAGGCAGTTCATCGCAACGCCTGTGCTCGCCATTAGCTCCGAATGATTTTGGGTTACTAAAGACTAGCGTTTTCTCGGTCTTGGCCGAAGTTGACGGAGCGCAAGCACTGTCATCAAGAGCCTTCAGAGGCAGGGGTAGTAGGTGAAGACCAGCAAAAAAGATAGTGGTATGACCGACATAGTCACGGATGCGCTTCCTGCGGATCACGATCGGTTTATGGGAGCATATGCTGTCGCAATGTATCCAGATGCTCCGAGTCATCTTCGCCCAACGGCTCGAGATGGCGATTGCACGCAGGACACTTCTCCTCGACGGAATCGAGCACATAGTCCTCACGCGGCAGGTGTTCCAACAAAGGCTGGTGAGTCGACCTTGTTGTTCTGTTGAAGCGCTAGGTGGATCACTGCGAACGTTGGCATCCGCTATACCTTCTTCCGCCACTAAATCCTCGAGGCGCGCTTCGAGCCGTCCGATTTGCCAGTCCAGATTCTCCGACTTACGGCCGAATTGTACGCGGTTGAGCTTGGCAATTTGCAGCTTCAGATGTTCGATCTCAAAAGTACGAATGCTCAAGCTCTGCTGGAGGGCAGCGATCGTCTGACGCAGTTACTGTTCGATAGTTACTGCATTCAGCGAACCATGCTTCATGGACCGAGAAAATGCTTATTGATGTTGATCCTTCCCTTTTTTAGGTTGTGTATCGACTTGCAAGGCAATAAAGTGATGTCGAGAATTCGAAACATGACCGCGCCTGTACACCCGCGCAGTGTTCAACAATTTCAAGTTTGATGTTTTACTGCCGATAACTAATGAGTGAACCTGACATTCGTTTTTTTCCTGTGACGGACGCTGCGTGTGGCCATACTCCGTTAATCGAAAGGACTTCGCAGTACGTCACGTTTTTGTCGATGCAACATAAGGTGCGATTTAAGCGACCAGATGTCTGAAAGCGGGCATAGCGCAGCAATTACCTGTTGTTCATTGAGGATTCTTTCAGTGCGTAATACGTGCCACTTCTATTTCTTTTAGATCTGGTTAATCATCTAAAGAATTGCGTCATGAAACGTTTGCCCACGATACCCGCAGCAACCGGTCAAATGCATACTTGATATTCTAAATAAGGCATTGAGAGACGAAAATGCACCAAGACAAAAGGTCGCTCTACTACGTCGGACGAGCGCTGCTGTTGTCATTGCAGGCGAGCCTTAGCGAGCGTTCGTGGCAAGTCGAGGTGCTCGAACCAGGCGCGGTGCCAAGAAGGAGGCGGGGGCAACTCTCGGCGGGAATCCTCGACTTCTCATCGCTTGAGTTTTCGGCGGATCTTCGTTACCTTCACGAACTTCTGGCAAGCTCGCTCACGGGATGGGTTGCGGTGGGCTATCGGGAAGACCTCGAAGACGCTACCGCGCGCGGGTTGATTCGCGACTATTGTTTCGACTACATCACGCTGCCAACATCGGATGACCGCGTGGTCGATGCCGTCGGCTGTGCGTTCGGCATGGTGGCGTTGCAGGTGAACACGGCAGACGATGCGCGCGACGGACATCTGGAAGGCGAAATGGTCGGATCGTGCGATGCCATGCTTGGCCTGTTCCGCTCGATCCGAAAGGTTGCAATGACCGACGCCCCGGTTTTCATCTCGGGCGAATCGGGCACGGGCAAGGAACTGACGGCCGTTGCCATTCATGAACGTTCGACGCGTCGAGACCAGCCTTTTGTTGCGATCAACTGCGGCGCGATTCCCGCACATCTCTTGCAATCGGAATTGTTCGGCTACGAGCGCGGTGCTTTCACCGGCGCGAATCAACGCAAGATTGGACGCGTGGAAGCGGCGAACGGTGGCACGCTTTTCCTTGATGAAATCGGCGACCTGCCGCTCGAAAGCCAGGCGAGCCTGCTGCGTTTCCTGCAGGAACGCAAGGTCGAGCGGCTTGGCGGACATGCGTCAACGCCCGTGGACGTGCGCATCATTTCGGCCACGCACGTCGACATGCAGACGGCGATGATCGAAGGACGCTTTCGTGCCGACCTTTACCACCGCTTGTGCGTGCTGCAACTCGATGAACCGCCGCTGCGTGCGCGCGGTAAGGACATTGAATTGCTAGCGAAGCACATGCTCCATCGCTTCAAGAAGGACGCAAGTCGGAAAGTGCGCGGTTTTGCGCCTGACGCGATCGCCGCGTTCCATAACTATGGCTGGCCTGGCAATGTGCGCGAGCTGATCAACCGGATTCGTCGCGCGATCGTGATGTCCGAAGGACAGCAGATCAGCGCAAGCGATCTCGAACTCGCCGATTATGTGAAAGTTGCGCCAGTCTCGCTCGCGCAGGCGCGCGAATCTGCGGAACGGCAGGCGATCGAACTGGCCCTTTTGCGTCATCGTGGACGTCTCGGGGATGCTGCGCAGGAGCTGGGCATCTCACGGGTGACGCTGTATCGTTTGCTGACAGCACACGGTTTGCGCGCGGACGTAAGCGACGCGCCGCTGACCGGTGCGCGGCCAACTGCTAACACTTCGCATTAAATTATTTTGCTTTGAAAATTGGGCGCATGGGCGTCTGCCGTCCCTTGAGGTGGTTCTAGGTGGGTATAACGCTGCTTTTGTAGCGTCACGCTTTAAACCAAAAGGGCTCTACTTGGCATTTGTGCGATCCCCTCTTAGCGGCGTTTAGCTGAACAACCGGCGGCGACCGCAGCCGGAACAATATAGTCAAGCGTACTGAAGCACTCGCGAATCATAGCGGGGGCGTTTTTCTATCTCGGTCCGTTAAAGGAAGGTTGGAAATCGCCGTTATATCGTGGGAGAGATCGTGTGGGTCAGGCCTTGCAGCGAGTTAAAAAAAATTAAGCCGCGCGGCACAACGATAATGAGAGGATCAAATTGATCAACGAGGGTACGCCGACGTTTCAGAACGTAGAAGCGGGCGAGGTGATTTACCAAGAGGGGTACGTGGGAAACGCATGCATCTATGTCATCGCTGAAGGTAGAGTTAAGATCACAACCAAGCGCGATGGGATGGGAGCAGTCGTAGTCGACGTCCTGGGAAAAGACGATTACTTCGGCGAAGGTGCGCTTCTCGTGTCGAAGGCGCGCGGGTCGACGGCTCGAGCCTTGTCTTTTTGTCGGCTGTTGGTCATCGATCCCCAAACGCTTAATGACGAGCTTGATCGCGTATCGCCGGTGCTTCGTTATCTAACGCGGTATTTAATTCGCAAAAATAACCGCACCGAACACCATTACTCGATGGACGGTCGGGGTGGTGCTCAATCCGACATTGTTTCGTATTCGCACATCTTAAGCTTGATGGCGCAGCCTGAACAACATGATGTCGAAGACGTTCAGAACGTAAGCGTTAGTATTGAGGACTTCCTGCGGCAATGTCAGGGCATCACCGGGCACGCAGAAATGCGAATTATGGCTATGCTGAGATGCATGCAAACGCTCGGGCTTGTGCATGTTAAATCCGGAAACGATTTAATCTATCAGGATGCGCCTACTCTAACGAGCGACGCTGGCGTGCGGCAAGCGCTCGTGTTCAGTCATTTGCATATCGTTGAGCACGCACGACGTTGGGTTGAGTACTACCTGAATGGCCACACTCCGAAAGAAACAAACTGTGCGGAGTTGACCGCTGCTGACACGTTGATCAACCTTGAAAGGGTACTGCTGAGCGAAAAGCTGTTGCAAGGCGACATCCCTGGTTTGACCGCACCAAGAATAACGGGGCAGCGCGCAGACCAGATCGAATCCGTTGCCGATCTATTGCTGATTGACGACCTTACCCTTTTTGATACTGTAAGGGCGACTGACGCCTATGACCTCGCAAAGATGTTGGTCTCATCCAGGCACCGTGCAGTTTCGGACCGCCTGCTGTCTGTGATGAGTCGGGCCAAGCAACTGGAAGTATCCCGAATAATACAAGGTGAGATCGTAGTCGAAGCCAACGATGGTGCAGATATCCAGCTTCAATTTATTCGCTTGCTGAAACTGTTGAAATCCCGACGCGTTGATTCTTCAATGAGGGTTGCCACTTAGGCGAGAAGCGCGATCGCAACCCTAACAAAATCTCTAGACTTGTTTTCTCTCAGTTGTCCGCGCCTCTCAGTTCGGCTAACACGTTTCGTTGTGGAAAATGCACGCCGTTTTTCTGTGGTCCTTTTGCTGCCGGTGGGTATATTCCCCGGCCCTTAGCATTCACTAAGTCGAGTGTGCTTCGTCGTCGAATCTTGCTTGGGCGAGTCGAAGAGGCCATGAGCAACTCAGAAGCCGGTGAATCACTTCAAACGGACCGTCGGCATTATGGACTACGGGGATGATCCGTAGGCGCATCTTTAGACTCGAGTCATGGCGCTGCATCCAAGGTGGTGTGTGTAGCGTTACAACAAGAGAGCTTTTGACTGCATATCCTACTTGCGAAAGGCCGTGACGGGCATCGATGATGCGAGCGTCGACGTCGTCTGTTTACCGGGAATCAGGGACGTCCGGTTACGTGCGCGTGTCGTGTTCTTTCAGCTTGATTATCGCAACATTAACGCCCCCGTATTGAGCTAAGCATTCCTTAAGGGAGCCTCAAGCATCGTACGTCGGCGCACTGTCTATTGCGCTGCTTCAACATCCCTGATCCGATCAACTTGCGTGACGTCTATCAGATGGTCTTTTTCCGGACAACCAGAGGATTGTCCCGGATTTTTAATTGTCGGGTCTGATCGGCGATAAGCGATTGATGTATCAAACGCATTAACGTCACGAAGTTTTTAAATAACCATGAGCATTTTTTCTGAGTGTTGATCCAATGCTTCCAGTTAATCGATTTGACGGCAGGCGCGCATGCCGGTCAGCTGAGAATACCCAATTGCCATTTCAGGAGACAAAAATGAAAAGACGGATAAAGTAATACGGCGCATTAGTCGCCGCCGGATCGATGGTCGCTCTGCTGCTCGCCGCGTGCGGTGGCTCGGACAACGGCGACGGTTCGACGCCCCATCTGATAACCAACATTGCGGTGCCCAATTCAGCAAGCCCTGCGTTCAGTTTCGACATCAGCTACGCAGACCAAGGCAAATACTTCTTGGCCGACCGGAACAACAAGGCCATAGATGTTGTGGATACGACCACGAACAAGCTCATCGCACAGATACCGGGCGGTTTCGCTGGCAATGGCGCAACAACCACGGATTCCGGGCCGGATGGCCTGATTGGCTTGCCTGGGACAAGCACGCTGTATGCGGGTGACGTCAATGGCGTAAAGGTTTTCAATACTTCTAGTCAGACTCTTACTAAGTCCATCCCGATCGCGATCACGGGTAATCGCACCGATGAAGGGTGCTTGGATCCGGACGACCACCTCGTTGCAGTAGCGAATCCGGCAGACACGCCACCATTCCTTACGTTCATCAACACGGATACGCAGGCTGTCGTGTCGAAGCTGAACTTCAACGGTTCGTCGGGCCTCGAGGCGTGCGAGTACGACGCCGGTACGAAGAGCTTCCTGATCAACAACGATGGTACCGCAGTCAATCCGGACGGCGAGCTTGACGTCATTCCCTTGAGCTCGGTGACCGCGGGACAACCAGCTGTGACCAAAGCTTTTCCCCTCGGCGCGTGCGCACCATCCGGACTTGCATTCGGACCGAATCAGGATGTCATGGTGGGCTGCGATCCTGGCGCCGGCGATCCGCTGATAACACTGATCCTCGACCGCACGAGTGGCGCCGTGCTGGCCAAATTACCGTTCGGCGGCGTGGACCAGATCGCCTATGACAAAACATTGAACCGCTATTTCTTGCCCGCGCGACATTGGGTGACGAACGGCACGGCGGCGGCATCGGGATTTACCCCGGAGATGGCAATTGTAGATGGCACGAGTCGGACGATCGTCGCTCAGGTCGCTGTTGGCACAGGTGCACATTCGGTCGCGGTCGATGGTCCGTCAGGACAGGTCTATGTGCCGTTCCAAGCGGGCAGCGCGGCGTTCCCGAACGGCGGTATCTCAGTGTTCTCTGTGCATTGAATGTAACGTGGGTGCGTCGCCTCGCGCTGTATGTGGGCGACGCACTTGACCTGACCCGATCCGTCACGCAAGTACCGGCAGGCGAGCGTGATTAGCGATCTTGCTGAAATAGCTTTGTCCTTGATGCGATCCGCATCTAATTGTTAGCGGTCGGATCGCGCTGGCCCGATGAGCACAGCGGCTTGCAGCCCACGGTCTTATTTCCAAACCGAGTGTCGGTGAATCCTGCGGCTGAACGACTCGGCTTCTTCGAGTTTTGAACAGTCCGTTTGATATTGCGGATTCAACTCAGAAGGCAGTCTTCTCTTTTAAAAACAGCTTCAGCAACGCCGGTAGCAGCAACAGCACAAGCGGCATCTGGATGATCAGCCCCGAGATGATCGCAATCGCGAGCGGCTGTTGCATGGCCGAGCCCTGGCCGAGTGCAAACGCAAGCGGCAGCAGCGCAAGGATTGCTGCGATCGTTGTCATGGCGATCGGGCGCAAACGGTTTCCGCCTGCCGTCACGATGGCGTAACTCAGGGACATACCTTCCTTGAGTAATCCCTGCAGCTCCGAGACATAAAAAATCGCAACCTCGGTCACGATGCCGATGATCATCGTCATCCCCATCATGGCCGAGATATTCAAATCGATGCCTGTCAGCCACAAGCCGATGAACACCGCGCCCGCCGCAAGCAGAGGCATGGCGAGCACGCAGAGCGCAATCACGAAACGCTCGTAGAGAAATAGAAGCAGGGCGAACACCAGCGCCACGGCAGCGCTGAACACGGTCATCAGACCCTTGAACGCGGTCTGTTGCTGCTGATAAAGCCCGCCCAGTTCGTAATACACGCCAGCGGGCAATAGTTGTTTGCCATCGAGCAGCTTTTGCACGTCGGCGACGGTCGAGCCCAGATCACGTCCATCGATACGAGCCGTCACCGCGACCATGCGCTTGAGGTTGTCGCGGCTGATCTCGGGCTGACCTGTGACCACCACTTGCTTGGCCACGCGCGACAGCGCGAAGAGATGACCATCGGGCGCACGGATCTGTAGCTGGCCGAGCGCGGTATCGGTCATGTGCAGAGCACCCGCCACGCGCACGCGGATACCAATGGTCTTCGGTCCAACCTGGTATTGCGTTGCCAGGTTTCCTTCCACCATGTCCGACACAGCCTGCGCAATGCTCTGGATGTCCATGCCCTCGGCGGCCGCAGCTTCGGGCAGGATATGCAATTCCAGCGCGTCCCCAGCCGGATTGATGCCGTCGTTGACGTCCACGATCCCCTGTACTTTGCCGATGGCCGTGGAGACCTTCCTGGCCGTGGCGTCAAGCGTAGTCTGGTCATCGGAAAAGATCTTGATCTGCACTGGCTGAGGCACGGCGGTGAGATCGCCGATCAGGTCGTCCATGAGTTGCGCCAGTTCAAACGAAACGCCGGGAACGTGTGATTCGATGGACGTACGAATCTCTTCCATGACCGTATCAATAGGCTCCCGCTTGCCCGGCTTCAGCTTTACGAAGAAATCGCCCTTGTTGGGTTCCTGCAGGTCGCCGCCAAGCCCGGCGCCGGTCCGTCGCGAGTAAGTTGCAACGTTGGGGTTCGCGCTGATGATTGTCTCGACCTGTTTTATCAGCCGGTCCGACTCGGTGATCGAGGTTCCGGGTTCAGTGTGATAGTCCAGCACGAATCCGCCTTCATCCATGGACGGCATAAAACCGCTGCCGACCCGCGTAAAGGCCAATGCAGCCACAACCACAAGCGGGATCAATCCGGCGAGAACAAACAAAGGGCGCGTCGTCACGCGTTTCACGAGCTTGTCGTATCGCAGCTTTATCCACCGTGAAAAAAGGGTTTCGCGATGTTCTTCCGCGTCTTTTGCCGTGAGCCAGTGATCGCATAGTATCGGCACGGCAAGCCAAGTGACGAGGAAAGAAATGAACAGGGCGCTTGCCATGGTGACCGAGAGCGCCTTGAAAAATGCTCCGGTTACGCCCGACAAAAACGCGAGCGGAACAAAAATGATCAGCGTAGCCGACGACGATCCGGCGAGCGGGCGCGTGAACTCCGTCGCGGCGGCCATCACGCGGCCCTGGAACGGCCGTCCGCCGCCTTCGCGCATCCGCCGCACGATATGCTCGATCATCACAATCGCGTCGTCGATCACGAGCCCAACCGCCGCCGCCATTCCACCGAGCGTCATGATGTTGAAGCCCATGCCGAAAACGTCGAGCAACAGGATGGTCGACGCCATCACGACCGGTACGAGGGCCACCGCGATGACCGTGATCTTCCAGTTGCGCAGGGAGGCGAACAGCGTGAGCGCTGCCAGCACCACGCCGATCAGGATTGCATCGCGCACGCTGGTTGCCGAGGCCACTACGAGTTCACTCTGGTCGTACCAGTTTGCCAGCTTGACACCGGACGGCATCTGTTGCCGAAATGACCGAAGACGGGCGCGGACTGCGGCGGCCATCGCAACGCTGTTCGCCCCGGGCTGCTGATAGATGTTTAGCAGAACTGCATCATGGCCGTCCGCGGTCACGCGCAACCATTGCGGCAACGTGCCCTGCGTGACGGATGCAATCTCACCGAGACGGATCTGGCTGGCGCCGGGGCTCGACACGACCACATTGCGCAACGCGTCCACACTTGCGACGGTCGAGGTTGCAATGACGAGATATAGCTTGTCGTGGTCCTCGATACGGCCGGTCGCCATCAGCACGTTGCTCGCGCCTATCGCCCGGGCGACGTCCGCCGCGGATAACTTGTAGACTGCCAGCCGCGCCGGATCGATGGCGACTTCGAGTTCGTCTTGCGCACCACCTGTGACTTCCACGCGCGCGACGCCCTCAATCGACGACAACATCGGACGCATCTGGAATTGCGCCAGGTCGTGCAACACGGTCAGCGACTGCTGGGGCGAGGTCAGGCTGTATGCCAGCACCGGGAACACGGTTGGGTCCATCCTGCGAACCTGCATCGAGGTGCCCGGGGGCAGCGTCGCAAGGATTTCACTGATCGCCGATTGCGCCTGCAGGGTTGCCTGGGCCATATCCGTCCCCCAGTCGAAGTTGATTGAGATTTCGGCTGCGCCGCGACTCGTTTTCGATGTGACATCGCGCACGTTGGGCACGCGTCGCAATGCTTCTTCTACTGGCGTGGTGACTAGCGTGGTCATCTGTTCGGCGGGACGGTCGCCGGCATCGAGTGAAACCACCGCGCGCGGAAACGCAACGTTGGGAAAGAGCGAGGTGGGCAACTGCAACCCCGTCAACGTGCCCGCAATAGCCACGAGGGCGATCACGAACAGCAGCGAACGCCTGTGAGCTTGCATCCAGGAGCCAAACGTCATTGGGCGGCGCCCCCGGCAATGTGGACGTTCATGCCGTCCTTCAACTCATAATTGCCGCTCACAACGAGCGGCATTGTGGCGTCGAGTGCGCCGTCAACGCCGTATCGATCGCCGTTTTCAATCACCGTCGCGACGTTGATCCGGTGCGCCTTGTTGTTTCTCGCGAGTTGGTAGACGTACGTGTGTTTGTCGTCCTTCAGCACGGCAGCGCGCGGAACGATCCAGTGGACGCCCGTGCGGGTCGCGATATCGGCGGAAACCTTCGTTCCCGGGATCAGCGGCGTACCGTTGACCGGCACGGCCGCGCCGATATCGAGCAACTGCGTCTGGGTATCGATGGCCGCGCCAACCAGCACCACGCGGCCGGTCACGGCGGTGTCCGCGAGGGAAGCTGACAGGGGATGCAGCGTCACGGCGTCGCCGGCACGGACCCACGTGGCGCCGGATGGCTCTACGCCGAGTGTGACGTTCGAACGCATTGCGTCCCGGCTATTCGATGCCGCCAGTTGCAAAACGGGCGCGCCCGCTGCAACCTGCTCGCCTTGCCCGGCGGTGACCTGGATGACAACACCGTCCACCGGTGACTTCACGGTCGCATTGCCATTGCCAATGCCCGTGCCCATCTGCGCGGCGAGCGCTTGCCGGGCGTCGTCTAGTGCTTTTCTTGCAATGGCCAGTTGCGAGGTGGTGGCAAGCGATTGGTCGTACAACGCTTGCGTGCGCGCGAGTTCACCCTGGGCGAGTGTCGCGGCGCTTTTCGCCTGCGTGGCCGCAAGTGTGGCAGCAGGATCGGCCTGCACCACGAAAAGCGGATCGCCGCGCGTCACTTTTTCTCCTGCCTGGACGCGAAGCTGCACGATCCGCGCGACGTAAGAAACGCTGACTGACGTTAGATTCGCTGTCGTGGCGGCAACGACGCCGTAGCCGCGAACTGGCTGGGCAATCGGGCCTCGCTGCACCGGGACGGTCTGCACCTGTACGGTAACGTCATCAGCGTGCGCACCGAGTGACACGCCGAGCGCGCAAATCAGAGCCCGCCGGATGGCGAAAGAAATTGTCTGCATGAGAGCGCTCACGAATGATCGTTTGAGAATGCGTCGGGAATGGCGCCGCCCAGCAGCGCCTGGAGGCCAATGCGCTGCTCGGTCAGGGATTCGCGCAATGTGGCGATATCGACTTGCTTCGTTATGGCAGCGGCTTGCGCGTCGGTGTAAGCGCTGAGCGCTAAGTTGTGTTCGGCGAAGGCCGCGCTTGCGTTACGCGCTATGTGCTCGACATCCGGCAATGCAGCTTCGGCCTCTGCGAGCTGGCGGGAAAGGATCTCGCCATCGGCGCGGAGGTGGTCCGCGTCTGCGAACGCCTGGTTAAGGCGCACCTGATATTCGTCCTTCATCCGTTGCCGGGTGCTTTGCTCGATCGCCACATTGCCGCGATTGCGATTGAAGATGGGCAGGCTCAGGTTGATCTGGAAGCCGGTTGTGTAGATGTTCGAGGTGTCGCGCGCCCGGTTGAAGCCGACCGTTAGCGTCGGAAACTGGCTCATGATTGCCGCGCGGTACTTTTGTTCCTGCGCGTCGTAGCCCGCGCGCAGCGCGAGCAGGTCGGGCCGGCGTTGTGGCAAAGCCTCCAGCGCCTCGTCGAGGGTCGAGACGGTGAGGGTGGTGTCGTTATAGTCTCCCACGAGGTGCAGATGCACCGTCTGCGACAACCCCAGCAGCGCGTTCAGGTCGTGGTGGATCTGTTCGGCTGCACGTTCAGCGTCCGTAAAAATTTTTCTTGCATCGGAGTAAGAGGTAAGCGCTGCCGTCAGCGTGTCCTCGGTCAGGTTTGCTTCGCGCTGTGCGGCAGCCATGCGTTCATAACGCATGCGGGACAGGTCGCGTTGCTGCCGGAGAAGGGGCAGCGTGCTCTGTGCAAAACGTGCTTTGACAAATAATTGGCGTGCTTGCGCCACGACCTGCCACTCTTGCCATAGCAGGCCAAGATCCGTCTTCGCCACGGTGGCATCGGCGGACTGCTTGTTGGCGCTGCGCGTGAGGATTGCAAGCACATCCATGCTCAGCCCATAGTTGAATGCGCGTGTTGCACCTGCCGCGCCCGGATAATCGCTGGAAACAGCCAGTTGCGGGTCGGGCAGCAAGCCTGCCGCGAATGCTTGCGCTCGGACAATTCCCAAGTCGTCGCGTGCAAGCTTCAGATCGGGGTTGTTGGCGACTGCAAGCATTGCGACTTCGCCGATGTCAAGACCGTCAGATGGATCGAAGGTATGCGTAGCAAGCTCCGGGAGCGGCATACTGGCGGGATCAATACGGATCCGCTCGACGTTGTCTTGACTAGTCGAGGTGTTGACAGGTTTTAGAGGATCCGCGTGATACCACGTACAAGCCGCGAATGACGCCACGACCACGGCAGATCCGCACAGGCACAACAATCGAAGCACAAACATGAAAATAGATTGCCAAGTTAGATCTGGATACAGAAGAACAACGGGCCGTGACGGCGCGACGGCGCGTCGACGAGTCAACGGACCGAGTCTACGAATCGCGTGCTTAAGGAACGCTTAACTTAAAAGTTTGGACAATGCGTGCCTTAAAAGAAGAAGCTTGATGCGTTCTCTACTGGTTGAGGACGACAACATGAGTGCCGAGTTGCTTACTCCAAGCGCCTAGCATTTCAACTTAGCCACGGCTTTCATTGGATTACAAATAAACTCGTTTTATTCGTCGACGAAAAACCTAAACGTAAACATTAGGAATACGAGGGAATATGTAACCAATCCTTCATGAGTGACTGTTACCTTGGCGCGGCCGGTGAAAGTTCCGGTAAGAATTATTCGAGGGTTCATCCAACCCGAATATCACATTCAAGGAGACGATCCATGAAACGCGCCGCAAGAAAGTCCAGCACACGAACCCTTCTCGCCACCATGCTCATGGCAGTGGCAAGCATGAATGCAAACGCTCGCGACAACGATTCTCCCAAACGCGTTTTATTGATCAGCGTGGATGGAATGCATGAGCAGGATGTCGCGCGTTGCGTGGGCGCGAACACTTGTCCGAACCTGGCTCTCCTCGCCAAGTCGGGCGTGACTTATACGAACGCGCATACGCCGGGATTGTCCGATTCATTCCCAGGCTTGGCCGCTCTCGTAACGGGCGGCTCGCCCAAGACTGCCGGGCTATTTTATGACGTGTCCTACGATCGCACGCTCTACGCGCCAGGCGATCCGACCTGCTCGGGCAAGCAAGGATGGAATGTGGTCTTCGACGAAACCACGGGTATAGACGGAGAAAATGGCGGCGCTCTGGTTCATCTGGATGGAGGCGGAGCGTTCAATCCGCAAGCAATCCCACACGCGATGGTCAAGGGCGTGTGCACGCCGGTTTATCCGCACGATTACATCAAGACGAACACCGTATTCGAAGTCATCAAGGAACATAAACGCGACGCACGGACAGCATGGGCGGATAAACATGCATGGGGTTACGACTGGCTCAATGGTCCGTCGGGATTGGGCGTGGATGATCTTGCTCGGACCGAAATCAATTCCATCGATCCGGCAACAAAAACTAACTACACCGATATTTATTCGCACACAGAAAAGTTTGACGACTTTCATGTGACGGCGTTGATCAATCAAATCGACGGCAGGGATTCAACGGGGACAACCCGCGAAAAAGTCCCGACGCTGTTCGGCACCAATTTTCAGACTTTGAGCGTCGCCCAGAAAGCGACGGTTGCGACCGGTGGCGGTTATCTCGACGCGAGCTTCACGCCGGGCCCGCAGGTTGCGGCCGCGATCGGATACGTTGACGACTCGCTCGGGCGCGTTGTCAACGAGCTCAAGCAGCGAAACCTGTATTCGTCGACCATGATCATAGTGACTGCGAAACACGGCCAGTCACCAACCGATCACACGAAGCTCGTAAAAAACGGCGACACCGTTACCGCGCTGCTTGAGGCCAACAATTTCATCGATGCCAACGGCAACTNCCAGTCACCAACCGATCACACGAAGCTCGTAAAAAACGGCGACACCGTTACCGCGCTGCTTGAGGCCAACAATTTCATCGATGCCAACGGCAACTTCGGCCAGAATGCCACCAAGACAGGAAACCTCAACGACGGCAGCGGCCTTTCCGGAACCGGATTCGTGCAAAGCGACGACGTCAGTCTCATCTGGTTGCGCGATCAGCGTCAGACTGCCGCCGCCGTCAAGACACTGCGCGCAAACCTGAGCTGCAACGCGCCCGGCATCTGCGCCGACGGACCGCAAGCCTACATCGTCTCGGGTGAGCGCATGGAAAACGCATTCGGCGATCCGGCGCGCGGCCGCACGCCGGACATTATCGTGCAACCGAATCCTGGTGTGATCTATACATCTAGCAAAACCAAGGATGAAGAGCACGGCGGCAACGCACCCGACGACGGTCATCTCGGCCTTGTCGTGTCCTACGCCGGGTTGCGCCACGCAAGTACGGTCACGTTGCCCGTCACCACCACTCAGGTCGCTCCGACGATCCTGCAGTCGCTTGGTATTGATCCGGACTTGCTGCAATCGGTAGCGCGCGAAGGTACGCGCGTGCTGCCGGGCTTTGATATCGATCGCTAACCGGATCGCTAATCGATAAGTACCTCGCAGTTGCATTCCACTCGCGGACTGTGAGGTACTCGCTATTTCCCCACTCGTACTGCTCAGTACATCAAAGAGGTGTTTCCATGTCCCGTCAATTCGACTGGCCGGTCCTTCGCAGGCCCGTCCAGTTTCTCTTTGCCGTCTCGATTATCGCTAGCGCTGCTTCCAACGCATTCGCCGATGAGCATGCGCGCGGATTCATTCCAGGTAATCTGGTAGTGAGCCGGAGCGTCTATACTAACCAGTCGGCAACTGTGATACCGGGCACGGTGCTTCCGCCCGGTTGCCAACAGACCACCGCGGGATGCAGCGGCCCAAGCGGCGCTACGAACGACGGTACCTACCCGTATGTCTGGAACAATGTCCTCTACGATCCGAGCTTCGGCATTTCGTCGAAGATATTTTTGGACCAATTGACGGCCGGGGGTTTGCCGATCAGCAGTTTGGCTGTTCCTTACACAACAGAACCGTTCGCAAAGGGCGATCACCTCGCAACAAGCTTCAGCTCGAAATCAGAGATCGCGCTGCACCTCACGCCCGATGGCAAGACGTTGACCTTCATGGGTTATGTCGCACCGATTAATCAAATCGACGTATCCAACTCTAATACGCCGGGTGCGGCCGATCCGACCAATCCTGACGGCCAAGCGTTTTATCGTGCGGTTGCAACCGTGGATAGCGAAGGACATTTTAGCTTCACCGAGACGAATGCATATAGCGGCAACAACGGTCGCTCTGCTGTGCTGATCGAACAAAATAACAAGCGCTTTTTCTTTACCACCGGCAACGCGGGCAACGGCAGCAATCCGCAGCCCACGGGCGTGGTTTTGGGTGCGGGTGCGCAGTTTATCGTCCAGTCCAACGTGCCTGAGGCGCGCCAGACTCCTGCCGCGCCCACGCCGCTTGCTAGCTTCTCGGTAACCAAGCTTGGCGTGCCGGCGGACAAGATCGGCAAGGACGATAACTTTCGTGGTCTCACCGTGTTCAACAATGTCGTCTACATGACGAAAGGAAGCGGCAGCAACGGCGTCAACACCGTGTATTTCGTTGATACGACCGGCAACGCATGTCCGAACGGCACAGGCGTGCCCGCGCTGCACGCGAAGCTGCCGGACGCGCAGCTGGCTTTCGATGCGGCGACGTTGCAGAGCAGCGGCCTGCCATCGAACATGTGCATTCTCGCGGGATTTCCTTCCACTTCGAACAAGGTGACACCGGCTACCACGTTCCCCTTCGGATTGTGGTTCGCCGATGCCAATACGCTTTATGTGGCGGATGAAGGCGACGGTTACACCGGCGGCGCCGACCTTTTCACGCATGCCGCAGCCCAGAAGAGCGCGGGCTTGCAGAAATGGGTATTTAATCCGGGGAGCCGCACGTGGAATATGGCTTATACGCTGGCCGATGGCCTTGCACTCGGAGAGCCGTACTCAGTGCACGGTTACCCGATGGGCAGCAATTCCGCGACCGGACTACCCTGGACGCCTGCGACTGACGGGCTGCGCAATATTATGGGTCACGTAGACCACAATGGCATTGTCACGGTGTGGGCGACCACTTCCACGGTCAGCGGCAATGGTGATACGGGTGCCGATCCGAACCGCCTCGTTGCCGTGCAAGACGCACTGAAAGATAAAACCGCGGCGAAGCATTCGCGCTTTGTGACGTTGCGATCGGCCGGTTTTGGGGAAGTGCTGCGTGGCGTGTCGTTCACGCCAGGTACGGAGCTCGAAACTTACGACCACGACAACAATCACGGCCGCAACTAAAAGCGGTTCGGGCAGGCGAGTAGATTGAGACGCCACTTCCCTGCCCGATAACCGTGAGCTCAAATTTCCCCACGCATTAATGTTATGCGCGAAGCGCTCGATTTTGCAGGAGCTTGAACGTTTCGCGGCACACGTCGCATATGCAAGAGGCTTGAACCCATTCAAGCTTTTCGAACAGACTATCGGAGGTATGGCCCAAGCGCGGCGTGTGGCATCCGATATGTCGTAAAAAATTAGCACGTGCTAATAGACGGGCTATTCGAGTTGTCTGTCGTTAATCAGAATTGCGTCCCCGTTACGCGCTACAACGTACGTGTCGACGCATCGACGTCGGATCGCTGGCGTTCGCACCACTGCGTAGGAGGAAAGAAAAGCTAAAACATCAGGGTTCCTAATAAAAGACTAGATCCAGACTACCTAGACGCAGTATATAAGTTATATGACAATCAAGACTTAGCGTAGCCATTCATATCAATTTCAATCACATGACGTCTGGTCGAATAATTCTGTGGACCTGCGCACGTCTGCCCTGCCTTTTCAATGCGTGAGTTCCATAACAAATGGTTACTATAAGAATATTTTATTATCCTAAATAAGTTCCAAATAGCACATTTGCGCTTGCATAGTTGTTGTCAAGCAGGGCGATCATGTGTGCATTGTAATTGGCAGAGTTGGTTCGCTATATTCACCTAGTAGGAGATTTTAAAAATTGCCCCTATGCGTCTCAGCTTTTGCTGAGTCTAGACCTGCGCAGCCGGGCTATTTCAAAACCGATCGTTTCTATAAGAACTTTTATCATTAATAAGTACAACTATTAATCGGAGACGTTGTTATGAGAAGTTTTAAAATAAAGCTAAAGCTCGCGGCTGTGCCATTGGTTCTGCTCGGTACAAGCGGCTGGTTATTACCTGAGCATGCTATGGCGCAGGCGCTGCCATCCGAATCTCAAGCCCAGCAAATACAGCTATTAAAGCGACAAATGGAGGCGCTTTCCCGGAAGCTGGACGAGCTATCCGCACAGCAATTGCAGACACCCGCCTCACCGCCTGCGCAGGCTGCACCTGCGCATGCACTCGCTGCCACGGGACCAGGTATCACCAAGGAAAGCATCAGCTCAGCCACTGGCGCGGGCGCGGCAGCAAACGCGCAAACATCGTCGGACGATGGGTCCTCGTCGTGGGGCGCTAGCATGCCACCGCGTCTGAGATCGTTGCTAGCAGCGCTCGGCAACATTGAGTTCTACGGGAATCTCGATCTCTCGGTTGACTACGTAACGAAGGGCATCAAAAGCGAATACACAACGCCTGGGGGAGATCGCGTCTTTCCCGCAGGACATCTTAGCTGGCAACCCGATATATCATCGAATATCTCGTACGTAGGTTTGCGGGGCAAGCTGCCTTTTGGGGCGAGCAAAGATTTAGCGTTCATTTACCAGCTTGAAACTCAACTCGATATTTCCGCGACATCGGGTACCAGCAACTCAAACTCGGCGCAGGACTCAAGTGTCAAGGGTGCTTTGACGTCTCGCAACAGTTATATCGGAGTGGCGTCGACATCGTGGGGCGCGCTCAAGATCGGCAAGACCGATGCACCATATAAGAACTCCACTCAACGCATGAACCCTTTCTACGGAACACTGGGTGATTACTCGGCGATCATGGGGAACACCGGTGGTGACAATCGTGTGGAGTTCGGAACTCGCCTCGATCATGCGCTCTGGTTCGAGTCGCCAACGTTCCACGGCTGGAGTTTTAATGCACTGTTTTCCCCGGGTCAGAATCGCGGATACGAGAACTCGGTGCAGGCGTCGGGAGAATCGAATTGTACGGGCGGCAATGTTCCAGGCAGTGGAGGCAATCCGATAGCCTGTAACGACGGCAGTTACGGCAATGCGTATAGCGCAAACATTGCATATACGAACGGTCCGCTGTACTTTACGACTGCCTACGAGCTCCATGAGGGGGTTAATCGTTCGAGCGATGTGCTTAACAGCGCGGCAGCGAAGGCATCACCCGATGGTACTGACCCCAACGATATTGGCAACGAATGGGCCCTTAAATTCGGTGCGCAGTATGTATTACCTACAAAAACCACGCTAAGTGCAATCTACGAAGTGTTGCGCCGAAACGTGCCTGCGTATTTGCAGATTCAGAACGAGCGTAGCCGAAACGGGTTCTGGCTCGCCGTCACGCAGGAATTTACTCCAAAGGACAATGTTAGTGTCGGCTGGGCGCACGCCAACCGTACGCCGGGGGATCCTGGTCAGCACAATACGGCACCGGCTGACCCGAATGCCATTGGCGTCGCCAACCCTAGCAACGGAGCCAACATGCTGACCGCGCTATACAAGCATGCCGTCGATAAACACACGACCGTCTATGCAGACTACGCCGTAACGATCAATCAGTCCGCAGCGCATTACGATCTCGGAGCGGGCGGACGGACCGTGGCGACTGATTGTCATGATGGCAGCTCCATCGCGAACGGCGCACCTTTTTGTTATGCGGGCGGACGGGTGATGGGCGTTTCGGTTGGGCTCGACTATAAGTTCTAAATTTGCAAGCGAAAACGCTTTATTGGGCGTTTTCCCATTGCATTACGTCATATTGTTGTCTTGAGCTTGATGATAGCGGCCAATGCGACAGGACCGATCGCAGCATTTTCGTTTCATCACTTCGCGGCGTATGTATTGTTCCCTGTTAATCGAATTGCCGGACTTGTGGTTCAACACGCGGAGTTTTGCGTACAGGACCTTCATGACGTAGACGATGAGTAGTTGGCCCCATGCGATTAACGGCTTCGAAAGCTACTTCGCAAAGGCAGAGAGACACCTGAATGGAGTGAAAGTAATGGTGAGTCTTGTTCGCAGAAAGTGAGGTTTTGTAATCACGTGGCTCGAACCCGTGTATTGGGTTAAGCACGCTGACTGGTCGCGGCTCGTGCAGGGGGGCGCTATTTACCACGCAATTGGGAAGTACATGTCAAACGAGCGCAAACTCGACGATATCGAACGTTGGAAGGCAGCACAACGCACACAGGATCCATCTGGTTGCAGGCAGCAGCGTGCAGGTCATCTCGATTCCCGTCAAACCGTTGCAATCCACTGATTCGCGCGGCAGCGCAAATGGCCCGGAATCCTAGGTTGTCATCCGATCGCTGGGCAACTTACTTGCTGTCACCTCATGTCAACATACAGTTTCGGCAAACGCAGTCACCGAGCACCTACGCAGGTGCATGGCGTGGCATTACAACTTGATGGATCGAAAATCTAATATTCCATGTGCGAAGGACACCGCTTTTTCTTGTCACTAAGTCTTAACTAAGTATCCGGCTGCAGGTTGTTCGATTGAGATATACGAGGACAAACACACATGCGGCAGAATTTTTTGACGATACCGTCTGCGTATAACAGGCTCGCGCGTTCGTCCATTTGGTAACCGTGTTGCTTCTCGTGGGGCAGTTTGGGATCGCATGGCATGTGTCGGTTGGCATCTGATATTGATGCTGGTGGGCATGCGAATCGGATGGCGGTTCACCCATCGGCCGCCTCAAAAGATTGCCAAGCATTCCCTGTCTACCCGCGGCGGTTGCGCGCTTCACACACGGGGCGCTTTATTCTTTGCTGATCGCCCTTCAGCTGATGGGCGGGCGCACCGCTTTATCCGTAGGTTGGCACAGCTTTCTGAAAATCGTAATGCCGTTACCTGTGTTGGCGCAGAAAGGATAACTAGTCGGACATCCGCTCGGCGACTGTCAGTTGGTTTTTGCCTGCGTTCAGCTCGCGCTTGTAGGCTTGCATGCAGCGGCTGAGCCTTTTCACCATTTTGTGCTACGCGATGCCACGCTTCGGCGCATGCTACCTGCATCGCGTCATAGCGTATAGAAGGCTGCCAAACGCGGGATGAGAAATACTTGCGTTCGCACTCAAGTGCGATCAAAGGGTTATTGCGTTTCGGTGCACACGTGAAGGTTACTCAATGCTGTCACTTCCATCCACAAATATCTCGTCGTCAATGCAGTATGCTTCACGAACGACAGAGCGTTTACTTTGAAACCGCACAACCCATTGCGGAAAGCGTCCATTGCTACCGTGGCGTAGCGGTGGCCGGCAGCGGACCAACTCAGCGGCTGCTTGCCGCTTGTACCAGATGCGTTCCGGACGAATCCACGTTCGTCGCTATAGCGAAACGACGGATCGAACGCGCCCGCGAAGGAGAGATAAGCGTTCAACTGAGCTCTTTCTTGACCCGATGTCGGCAACTTCTAGCTTTCGGTTTGGTGAAAGTCGTAATTTCCCGCTAAGTTAGTACAGCCATTGTTCAAGTATCCTGCCATCGGCAACGGCACGTCTCAGAGCCGGTGGCGCCTTACGTGTTAACTAACTCGGCCCGACGCCACACGTTTGTATGGCATCAATAAGTCATGCTGAATAGCGTGGAGACAATCCCTTTCGTATTACCTCAAGCAAACATGTCATCGGTAAAACCCGGAGTGTTCATGAAAACGCTTTTTCTGCAAGCGCCTTCGTATGATGGTTTCGATGGCGGAGCCGGATCACGCTATCAGGCCAAGCGGGAAGTACGATCATTCTGGTATCCCACGTGGCTTGCGCAGCCCGCAGCGCTGGTACCGGACAGCCGCGTACTCGATGCGCCCGCCGACGGTTTGTCGGTAGCAGACACGCTTGAAATTGCGGCCGGCTATGAACTCGTTGTCATTCATACCAGCACGCCCTCGTTCCCCACTGACGCGCTTTTTGCCGAAGACCTGAAAAAGAAGAACCCGACTGTAGTGATCGGCATGGTGGGTGCGAAGGTCGCAGTCGATCCGCATAATTCGCTGGCGGCGAGCGATGCTATCGACTTCGTGTGCCGGGAAGAATTCGATTTCACTTGCCGCGATGTTGCGCAGGGGATTCCCTTGGCCAATATCCAGGGCTTGAGCTATCGCGCAGCGGATGGTTCGCTTGAACACAACGAAGCACGCCCGATACTGGAAAACATGGACGAACTGCCGTTCGTCGCGCCGATCTATAAACGCGATCTGAAAATCAAAAATTATTTCATTGGATATTTGAAGCATCCGTATGTATCAATCTATACCGGTCGCGGCTGCCGGTCCAAATGCACGTTCTGTCTGTGGCCGCAAACCGTTGGCGGGCACCGTTACCGCACACGGTCGGTTGATAACGTGCTGGAAGAGGTGAAATGGATTCGCGACAACATGCCTGAAGTGAAGGAGATAATGTTCGACGACGATACTTTCACCGACTTCAAGCCGCGCGTTGAAGAGATCGCGCGGGGGCTCGGCAAGCTCGGCGTGACATGGTCGTGCAACGCAAAAGCGAACGTCCCTTTTTCCACGCTGAAGATCATGAAGGAGAATGGTCTTCGCCTCTTACTAGTGGGTTATGAATCGGGCGATGACCAGATTCTTCTCAACATCAAGAAAGGATTGCGCACGGATATCGCGAGGCGGTTCAGTGAGGACAGTCGCAAGCTCGGCATCAAAATCCATGGCACGTTCATCCTCGGCCTGCCAGGCGAGACGCGCGACACAATCGAAAAGACCATCGAGTACGCGAAGCAAATCAATCCGCATACCATCCAGGTGTCGCTTGCCGCGCCATACCCGGGCACGACGCTTTATAAGCAAGCAATAGAAAACGGCTGGATGCAGGAAAACAAGGTCATTAATCTCGTCAGTTCGAAGGGTGTTCAGCTTGCGGCGATTGGCTATCCGCATCTGTCGCGCGATGAGATTTATCACGGGCTTGAGACTTTCTATAAGCGCTTCTATTTCCGTCCGTCGAAGATTTGGGAAATCGTGCGGGAAATGCTCATGAGCTGGGAAATGATGAGTCGGCGATTGCGCGAAGGCGTTGAGTTCTTCAGCTTCCTCAGAGCCCACAAAGCATGAGGGTTCGTGTACCCCGGCTCGGCATTGGGCGATGAAGCATTCCCTCTGGATTGCCTGCGTTGTCGCGATGCTATGTTCGACGGCATTGCTCGCCTATCTGCTTCCGGGCGATTTCGCACAATGGGTGCAGGGCCCCGCTATGTGGATCACCGCGTCGTGCGTGGTCTTCGGCGTCAGCTACACCGTGGTCGCTACCTTTTTGGTGAGGCGTTTTTTTGCGCGACCGGTGGTCGAGGCCACGACATTTCCCGCGGTGACTATCGTAAAGCCGCTGCATGGCGCGGAACTCGCGCTGATGCAAAACCTGGTTTCGTTCTGTGAGCAAGACTACCCGGGGCCTATCCAGTTTCTGTTCGGCGTGCATGATTCACGCGACGTTGCGCTCGACGTGGTCCGCCACGTACGCGGGCTTTTTCCGGATGCGGACATCACCGTAGTGTCCGACGCCCGCTTGTACGGGCCGAACCGCAAGATGAGCAACGTCCTCAACATGCTGCCCGAGGCCCGTCACGATATCCTTGTCTTCGCGGACAGCGACGTGGCCGTGGAGCAGAACTATCTACGACGCGTGGTCGGGGAGCTGCATCAACCTGGCGTGGGTCTTGTAACGTGCTTGTACTGGGGGAAACCCGACACCGGTTTCTGGGGCAGTCTTTCAGCCGATGCCAGCAATTATCAGTTCCTGCCGGGCGTTGTACTTGGACTGGCATCAGGTCTGGCGCAGCCGTGTTTCGGACAGACGCTCGCCATGCGCCGCGCTACGCTCGAGAAAATTGGCGGCTTTTCGCAGTTCGTCCATCATCTTGCCGAAGACCATGCCATTGGCGAGGCGGTACGTCTTGCCGGGGAGAAAGTCGTCGTGCCTGCATTTGCGGTGACCCATGCGTGCGTGGAAAAAAACGCGGCTGAATTTGTCGCGCACGAGTTGCGATGGAGCCGAACGATCCGCACCATCGATCCTGCCGGTCACCTGGGTTCGGTGCTGACGCATCCGCTGGCCTTTGCCTTGCTGAGTGTGGTGGTGTCGGGCGGCGCAATATGGGCGTGGACCACCGTCGGTACGGCAATCATCGCGCGGCTTGCGCTCAAGCTTCAGATGAACAAGGCGCTAAGGCGACCGGCTGCGGGCATCGCGCTGTTGCCGATCTGGGATATTGTGCTGTTCGCGGTCTACCTGCTGAGTTTTGTTTCATCGCGTGTAGTGTGGCGTGGTTTCAATTTCACGGTGGGACGGGATGGCTTGCTGGTTCCGGTCACCGAGGAATGAATGTGGTGAAGCGTTATTTGGGAGGCGCGGCGGCGCTCGCCGGATTGATCACCGCGGTATGGCTGGTCGCGCACGAGAACCCCGGCGCGGTGGTCGCGCTCATGCGCACGGCTGGGTGGGGATTGTCTATCGCGGCGACGGCGCATGTGCTGCCCATGATCGCAAACTCGCGCGACTGGCAAACGCTGATTCGCGGGGCAAACCGGCCCACGCTGTGCCGCATGCTGCACCTCGTATGGATTCGCGAGTCGGTCAACAGCATGCTGCCCGTCGCGCGGATTGGCGGCGAAGTCGTGTCGTTCCGATTGATGGCGCGCCGTGGGCTGCGCCCAGCGACAGCAGCGGCGAGCATCATTGTCGATATGCAGTTGACCGTCATTAGCCAGCTCGTGTTCACGCTTGGCAGCATCGGGTATCTTGCGGCGCAGTCGAGTTCGAGCATGCTGCGACTGTCCGCCGAACTCGCGCTTGGCGCGGCCGTGCTCGCGCCATTTCTCATTCTCTTCGCACTGGTTCAGCACGCGCGTCCGTTTGAACGCATGGCACGGTTCGTCAACCGGATGTGCGGCGGTCAGCTTGCCGAACTCGTTGGGCACTCTGGCCGTATCGATCAATCGATGAAACTGATTTGGCGCCGCCGCGGCGTCATACTCCGATATGTCTTTTTCTGGCAGCCGGTTCAGTGCCTGCTGACTGCACTCGAGTTATGGCTTGCGCTGTATTTCCTCGGTGTTACGGCGGGTTTCGGGAAAGCGGTCGTGCTGGAACTGCTCATTCAGGCTGTGAGCAGCGCTGCGTTTTTCATACCCGGCGCGCTCGGGGTACAGGAAGGCGGGTTCGTGCTGATCGGTGGCGCATTGGGGTTCGATCCGGCAACAAGTCTCGCGCTTGCGGGCTCACGGCGCATCCGCGACCTCATCATGTTCCTACCCGGACTGGTCGCGTGGCAAGTCGCTGAAGCAACCGGCGCATCCTATCCTCCAGAAAGCCGTCCCGCCGGCGCGCGCATCAGTCCCTGACTTACGACGTGTGCGCGACGCGTGTGGCATGTGCGAAGACATCGGCGAAACCGCCGCGCAAAGCGCCGGTGGTGCGCACCGCTGCCGCCACGCGCGGTGAGAGCAAAGCGGCGAGTTCATCGGCCGGGCGATAGCCGGCCATCGATGGCGTTACGGGCGCAGCGCTTTCGTCAGCGCTTGCGGGGTGCAAATAGATCTCTGTGACGCCATCGTGCAAGTGTTCCAGCGCTTTGATCAGCGCTGCCTCGTCCATCCGGCCGCTTTGGTTGATACCAATGACCCGATCGTTGTGCGCAATGCCGTGACGGTCGAGCCGTGCATTGACCAGCGATATCCATGGAACCAGCGCGGCAGGGATATTATTTTCGCGAGGCAGCCGCATTGCACGCATGCCAAACTCGCGGCCAACCTTGAGGATGATCGTAAGCACTGTCGGATGGAGGTGAAAGTGCTTATGGGTGTTCACGTGGTCGAGCGCAAGGCCGGTTGCAGCAAACGCCTCGAATTGCGCGCGAATCTCGCGTTCAAGCTGAGCGCGTACATGCGGCAGGAAGAAGAACCGTATGCCGTCCCGGACCATCGCGTCGCCGAAGCGCCCGTTGCGATTGACCAAGGAGGGTATCTCCGTTGCCGCCAGCGTTGCCTGTCCGTCTGCTAGGACCAGATGCAAACCCACGCGCAGATCCGGTGTCCGCCGCGCGCGTTCGATGGCGTCTGCCGCTGCATTTGCGCCGACCATGAGGCTCGCCGCGCTTAACACGCCGTGTTTGTGCGCACGCTCCACGGCGACGTTGACGCGTTGGTGCAAGCCAAAGTCGTCGGCGGTGATGATAAGCGCGCGCGATACACGGCTAGTGCTTGCGAGGCGAGTGTCTAATGGCATGCGCAACATTTTCATGCGGACTTTTTTTCACGCTGCTAGGTTCGATCAAAGGCTTCGGGACCATCCGGCTGGTTTTTGCCCGGAGCATTCTCATCAATGCGAATTCGGCTCCCACGCCATATCACGTGCGATCCGAATGCTGCGACTACCCACTCGGCCCACAAGAGCAAATCGCGCAGAGGAATCAGCGGCAAGTCGCGCAGAAAAGCGCGCCAGTCACGCGCCCGGCGCCAATGCAACAAGACGCGCGCGCTGACGCCAAGCGACGTGCAGAGGTCCGCAAGCATGTCTACCATCCCTGCCGAGCTCAAGCCGCCGTTTGCGTCATCACCGAGGCCGAGAATGAAACTCGTCAGCAGCCAAGGAGATGAAAACGAGATGAGAATAAACGCAAAGCCGAGTGGATGAACTGTTCGGATCGTGCGAAGCCAGCGGGTCTCGCGTTGCCAGAGCGAGACGAAATCACGCTCGGTCACGTCGGTCGAAACAACGACTTCAGACAAATAAGTGCATAGCCCCAGTTGACGAATTTCGTGAGCGATTGAATAGTCGTCGGCGACGCAGTTTTTCACCGCCGCTAGTCCGCCGATAGTATCCAGGGTCTCGCGGCGCATGGCGAGCGTCGCGCCGAAACCAAAGCGCTGCGAACCGGTGGCATGAGCGAGATAAACGGACGGCACAAACCATTCATCGATAAAAAGTGCACCCAGGCGCGTCCAGAAGTTTCCGACCCGGCGCGCGCGATACAGGCAAGTCACAATTCCAACGCTCGGTTGTTCAAGCGGCGCAGTGACTTTCACCAGATAATCCGGCTGAACCGCGATGTCGCTGTCGGCCATGACAAACACGTCATGGCGCGCGTGCTGCTCCATATTGATCAGGTTGCTGACCTTGTGGTTCGCTCCGTGGAGTGTTGCGTCCACAACTAGCGTGATATCGACGTCGGGATAGATGACTCGCAATCGTTCCACCACTGCGACAGCCGGGTCGCGATGCGAAGACACACCGAAAATGAGCTGAAAGCAGGGATGGGTTTGCTCACAGAAAGTTTCGAGGTTCGCGTACAGCCGAGGCTCAAATCCACATAACGGTTTAAGCACGCTGACTGGTCGCGGCGTTGCCGCAACGGCGCCTTTCATCATTGGAGCAGCGCATCCGTGTCGAACGAGTGCAACCACGGTGATGTAGCACGCCGAAAGACAGCATAGCGCAATCAGAATCCATTCCGTCGCGGGCAGCGGCGTCCAAGTCATCGCGATCCCCGTCAAATCGTTGAGGGCCCCGTTCATCGCGCCGGCAGGCACGAATGACCAGGAATCCAGGATGTCATCAGGTCGGGAGGCGACTCGCCAACACCTCGATTGAACCTGGCTGCGTCCGATCATAAATAGACATTCATCGAATACAATTAGCGCGCGCTTACGTAGGTTTGCGTGAACGTAAGCATTGCTATGTGAAATGGACTGATACTGTGATATCCCATGTGCAAATCGTGAAGCGCAAGCGTGTCACTAAGTCTCAACTAAGTATCCGAGCTCAGGTTGCTCCGTCCAAACCTATAAGGACATACTCATATGCGGCAGGACTCCTCGACCACACCGTCTGTTTATAGCGCCCCCGCACGCTTCTTTCACTGGGCAACCGTGCTTCTTCTCGCAGGCCAATTCACGATCGCGTGGACCATGCCTGATGTGCATCGCGGCACCCAGCCCGTCGGGCTGATCGCGTGGCATTTGTCGGTGGGCATGCTGATCTTGTTGCTGGTGGTCCTGCGAATCGTATGGCGTTTCACCCATCCGGCACCACCCGAGTTGCCACACATTCCCCGCACGCTAGCGGTTATTGCACGCCTCACACACTGGGCGCTTTACCTTCTGCTGATCGCACTGCCCCTGATGGGGTGGGCCAACGCTTCATCCAGAGGTTGGCCGACCTTTATGGGCACCCTCTTGCCGTTGCCGTCCTTGACACCGGAAGGATCGCCATTCGGACATTCGCTTGGCGACTGGCATCGTGTTTTTGCTTGGGTTCTGCTCGCGCTTGTTGGATTGCATGCAGGGGCTGCGCTTTTTCATCATTTTGTTCTTCGCGATGCCACGCTTCGGCGCATGCTCTCCGCATCGCGTGAAAGCCAATAGCGGAGCGCTTAACGCGGGATGAGAAATAGTTGCATTCGCACTCAACCGCGGTCGAAGGGTTATAGCGTCTCGACGCATGCATGAACGTTATTCTGCGAGTCGTTCATTCACACAGCGGCGGAGATCGAGCATGGCATCAAAATCGGAGCTCAAACGATTTCGCAACAACCTGTCCGATGAACTCGACAGCGCCGCGCTCTACGAAACACTTGCCGGCGCCGAAGGCGATAGCGAACGCAAACAGGTCTATTCGGAACTCGCAGCATCGGAGCGCGACCATGCGCGCGTCTGGTCCGAGAAATTGCGCGCTAACGGCGTGAATGTGCGCACGCATCGGGCAAGCGCCAAGACGCAAATGATGCGCGCGCTGGTGCGAGTCTTCGGTCCGGACTTCGTGCTCAAGACGGTCGCTGCGTCCGAGTACGCAGATCGGGACAAATATGCCGGTCAGCCAGACGCCGTGGGCATGTCGGAGGAAGAGCATCGTCATGCCGGCATCGTGCAGGAGGTGGCAAATCGCGGGGCATCAGGGCAGTCGCGCGGCAGTCAGATTGCAGCGGCCGAATCGTGGCATCGAGGGGTATCGTCGGGTAACGATTTACGCGCGGCGGTACTTGGTGTGAACGACGGGCTCGTGTCCAATTTTTGCCTAATTATGGGTGTCGCAGGGGCGGGAGCACCAGCCCGTACCATTTTACTGACTGCCTTTGCCGGACTCGTGGCCGGCGCGTGTTCCATGGCGCTTGGAGAATGGTTGTCGGTTACAAATGCACGCGAACTCGCGCGTACCCAGATCGCGAAAGAAGCCGACGAATTGGAACACACGCCTGACGCCGAGCGACACGAACTCGCGCTGATCTATCAGTCGAAGGGGCTCGACGCAGCAGAAGCACGGCGCGTCGCAGCGCAGATTATGCGGGACAAGGATAAAGCGCTCGATACATTAACTCGCGAGGAGCTCGGACTCGACCCAGCCGAACTCGGCGGCAATCCGTGGACCGCAGGCCTTGTTTCGTTCTTTTTATTTTCGATTGGCGCCGTGTTTCCCGCACTGCCGTTTGTCTGGGGGGACGGCGTGAGCGGGGTTATCCAGTGCATCGTGCTCAGCAGTGTGGAATTAGCTGCCATCGGCGTGTTCACGCCGCTTTTCAACGGCCGAGGGGCAGTGTATTCAGCGGTAAGGCAGATTTTGATAGGCATGGTAGCCGCAGGCTTTACGTTCGGTGTCGGCAAGTTGTTGGGTGTATCGATGTCGTGAGATCAACTAACCCGGATGCTTTGCGCATGCTATGTAAGCCCCTGCTAATTATTGTTACGCTTCCTGAACCTATTATTGAGGTGTGGGTCGGCTTCGAAGTGGGGAGGCCAACAAATGAATACAAACCCCGATTGTCGCGGTGAGATAGGTCGGCCCACCCATATCCCGCCGACGCGCCGCGCAGCGGCATGTTGCAAGCACAATGTTTCAACAGGTTCGAAGGTAGGGGGTCATGTCAAACGGTTGGCTGGATGGGATAGGAGCCATCGCCGGGATTTTGCTCGGCGTCGCAATTCCTGCACAGGAGGCCATGCGCACGCGTAAAGCAATAGGCGCGCACTTGGCCGATCGCATCCGAGAAACCACGGATGCATTCGATGTTGCAGCCGCACTCGCGCAACAAGCGCTGTGCGCTGTAAGCGGGGCGGCGGGCGAACGCGCCGTTTTCGCTGCGGCTTACAATCGTTCGTACGTCGAGCATGTCTTGAGACGCGTGGATGCCGCCGCCAATAGCGCGGTTAAAAGCGCACCCAACGACGCAACCGGTTTCGTCATTGCGACGGCGCGCGCTCAAATCAGCACACGCGATTTCTTCGACAACCTTACGGCCGCTATTTTGACGACGTCTTCGCCGTCCGCACTGAGCGCGTTGTTCGATCGGCTTGCCAGCGATCTGCAAGAGGTCCACACCGCAGGTGAGCGAATGCTGAAGATGCGGCAAGTCGGAATGGCGGCAATCGGCACGTGCCGCGCGTTCTGGGATACCCGATGAGAGTGCTATTGGTTGAAGACGATTGGATGATCGGCGAGGTCGTAAAGGACGCGTTGAAGGAAGCGTCATGGGGTGTTGACTGGGTGCGCGACGGACAGCAGGCGCTGAGCGCAGTTATGATTCACTCATATGAAGCCGTCCTGCTTGACCTTGGTTTGCCAAAGGTAGACGGAATGAACGTTCTGAGCGTCATTCGCGCCAACAACAATTGCATCCCTATACTGATCATCACCGCACGCGACGCGGTCGCCGACCGTATTCGCGGCTTGGACAGCGGCGCCGATGACTACGTCCTCAAACCGTTCGAAATGTCCGAAGTGCTTGCGCGCTTGCGAGCGATTGTGCGTCGCCGTGCCGGTGTCGCCGCGCCTGTGCTAACGAATGGCATCATATCGTTGGATCCTGCCACGCATGAAGCGCACTCGCCAGGGATAACGTTACGGCTTTCCGGGCGCGAATTTGCGCTGCTGCACGCGTTAATGATCCGTCCTGGTGCGATCCTGTCGCGCGTGGAACTCGAGGACCGCATCTACGGCTGTAACGAAGAAGTTGAAAGCAATGCAGTCGAATTTCTGATTCACTCGCTGCGGCGAAAGCTCGGCAGCGATACGATTAAAAACGTTAGGGGTGTCGGATGGATGGTATCGAAAGACGGCTAGGGCAGTCGCTCCAATTGCGGTTGTCCACGTGGCTCGCAATTGCCGTTGTTTTGAATGCTGTCGCAGCGGCCATCTTCTCTTTCAAGGCCGCGTTCTACGAAACCAACGAGATCCAGGATCAGCAGCTAAAGGAAGTGGCTACGCTTGTCACGGCGAAAAATGTGGACTTCATGGCGGAAGGCTCTGTGCATTATGTGCCGGAGTTCGAGCCGGAGGCGAAGGTTGTAGTGCAAAAGCCAGGCAACGTCAACATGCACCGCCTGCTCGACTCGCCCCCACCCCTGCCTGATGGCATGAGGACGCTGACTCTCGGCGACCGCGAATGGCGCGTTGTGGTCCGCACAGTGGCGCCGGTTACTCGCGTAGCTGTTGGCCAGCAGACTTCCGATAGAAACGAAATCGCCCGCAATAGTGCGGCCGCTACATTGATTCCGTTTCTTGTACTGGCGCCGATGTTGGCCGGCCTCGTGTTCTTGTTGGTGAGGCGTATATTTATGCCCCTCGCGCGGCTTGCCGGAAAACTTGATGTCCGTCCTGAACACGATCTTTGAGAAATACGGGTTACACGCGGCCCGCAGCTTCCGGCCGAGATCGTGCCATTTTTTGTTGCCGATAACCGCATGCTCGCGCGCGTTGCCCACTCGGTTGCGCTCTAGAGCGTTCCACAGCCGACGCAGCGCATGAATTGCGCTCGCCGCTTACGCCGCTTGCTGCAGGCAGAGCGGCTGGATGTGTCGGAGAGGCGGGCGCAGGCGCGCGAATGCTTTACTGCCTTGAGCAATGGCCTCACGCGTACGCGTTCGCTCGTCGAGCAGTCGCTGCGCTCGCGCACGTTCGGGAGGGTGACGGCATTGAGGCGAAACTCAGCCAGGTATTACCAACACCCAAGTGGTCGTGGAATTTAGGACAGGTACATCGTTCGGTTTCCAACGCTCAAGCAGTGGGTCGAGGACACCCAGTTCTGCTAAGTAGGAGCACGATGTAACTCGCGTAAGCGATGTCAGGCCCGTCAACGCCACGGCCATGTCTTATCGGGTTCCACTGTTTGGTCGCCTAACTTCGTCCCGCGGGTGAGCTCCAGTATTCGGTGTCCGGTCCATCCATTCCGCGTCCTGCGTTTGCTCGAAAATTTGGCCTTGATGCGCTGCGTCCTCACAACCGGCTAGGACCGATTTTGCAATGCTGGAATCATGGCGAAGTCCTAAAGCTAAGTCACCGTCTTACCCTCAAAAATGAATGTACAGCAGTTTCATTGCAACATCCTGTTGCAATATTCGATGTCCGGAGGTCATCCACTCGGGGCTATGAAACGTTAAGAATGCGTGAATTCGAAGCCATTGGCTGAAAGTTGCTTCGAGCTGCAGGTTTGCATCAAACCTTGAGCTTGTTCCCAACGACTTTCATGGTTTTTTAAACTGCTTAAAAATGGGACGCGAGATAAAAATAAAAATGTTGATGTTTGCGATATCTGTCCTCGCTGTCGCGACTGCGGGACGAGCGCAGGCTGCGGGATGTTTAAAAGGAGCTGCGGTAGGCGGTGTCGGCGGTCACTTCGTCGGAAAGGGCCACGCGGTAGTTGGCGCTGCGGGTGGATGCCTCGTTGGACATCACATGGCGAGTCAGAAGGCGAAGGAGGACGCCGCTGCGCAAACGCGAAGGCAGAGCGCCGCGCAGGCCTCGAAATCGTCACAATAAGTTTCGAAAGTCTATCGCCGTTTGGCTTGGCGGCGAGTTCGCTTAGGCAACTCGCAAGACTATCGAGTTTCTAGAACTTTTATCTGAATAGAACGACGAATACGTCACTTATCGCGCTTCTGGTGTATCGACGTTAGTCGGCGTGAGCCCATGCAAACCATATGACTGACCGCGAGGGCGATGCAGTAATCGGCGTGGCCGGCGTTGGTCCTGCATCGGCACCTCCAGGCGGCGGGACGTTGGGCGCTTTTCGCGGAGCTGCTGGCAGGTGGAATCATTGGTAACCCGGTCTGGGAATAATGGACGACGACCGTCCACTGGACGCAGGCACTGCCCCATTTTTTTGTTAGCTCTTCGGGTTCGGGCGGAAGCCCTTCCGCTCGACTTTCAGGCGCCGCGACCACCGTGGCAGCACGTTCACGCACCTGAGAAACCAAAGCGTTACCGGCAGTTACAGAAGCCCATAGGCGCTTTCACACACCGTTTAAACAAACGGATACGCTACTGCAGTGTTGTCCGTCATACCGTAGTGAACTGGCGAAAAATGCTCAGGAAGTTAACCATGAAACGTGCACTCTTATTGCTTCTAGTGGCAGCCGCCCCTACATGCGCATCGACAATAGCCGAGGCGCACGCAAGCGTTGGTGTGTACTTCGGCGGCCCTGCTTACGCCGCGCCTCCACCTGTCTATTACCAGCCCTATGCATCGCAAGGTGCTTATCAATCGTACCCGCCGCCGGTTGTTTATCAGGCGCCGCCGGTGGTCTACCAGGCGCCTCCGGTGGTCTACCAAGCGCCACCCATTGTGTACGGTCAGCCGCCGGGCGCCTATGGTTATGGTTACCAAGATAGATATCGTCGTGATGATTGGGACAATCGCGGGAGGCGCGACAATGGTTGGCGAAGGGGCAACGAACGCCGCTGTCATAGAGACGACGAAGACTGTTAACGTCCTCGCTGCCAGGAAGGACTAAGGTTCCTCAGCTTTATAACCCAGGTTGCTGCTTCGTTGCGGGCCACCTGCCGGAGATGCCTCCGTCAATTCCTCCGCCCGCTCCACATGCTTAGGGCGCGTTCAGATTTTTTGTTTGCCGGTCGGCGCTGGAATGAGGGCGAATCAGCCGCAGCGCCGCCAGTTGAGCGGTACGCTATCGGGATAGCGTACCTTTGAAATTCTGTCGACCATACCTGCGCCGATGCAGCCATGCTTGTTGACGGCGGCGCCGGATGGCCCCGGCCGCTGCCAACGAATAAGGAGTAGTGCGGACGTCGCCAACTGATTTCTTTATGGCTTCGACCTTGTGACCTTTGAGCGCGCATTGAATCCGGGCAACACGAGGGCATCGGGACTTTTTGCCAGATGAACGGCCTGCTGCACTGCCGCGTTAAATTCGAATGTCGTAGTCCAAAGACGAATTCGGGTCCGAAAAAAGGCTGCCCATTGGAAGTCTGCGAAGGGTTCTGGTGTCTTCGTATAGCCACCTGCATCCCGTACGAACGAGGCGAGGCTGCGGTATGGGTCGTCAATAAGGCCCGACACGTGAGTTGGAATAGCCGCAACTCCATGCAATAGTCCGAATTCGTCGTAGGGATGCACCCATCCCTTGGTCGCCATTTCAAGCCAAAAGGCGTCTCCTTTAATACTTGAGAGGTCCGCGATAATCTCGGCGTAAGCGTGTTCAATCTGTGCATCGGAAAGTGCGCGCGCAAGGTGGTGGTGGTCGGTCGCGAAGTGCGTGCCATTGCGACCAACCACCACCGGTATAGGCGTCGCCTTCAGGGCATGTTTGAGTTCGTCCGCGGAGAGCGAAGCGAAGTGCTTGCGCTTCTCTTCAATTTCGAGCATTCCAGCTGTGACTTGCGTCGGATGAATTTGCTGCAGCTCCAGCCTTAAAATCTTTCCCATGACGTTCATCCTTTCTTTACCGAAGGCGTCGAGCGTACTGGATGAAACGATGGCCATCAAGTTAGCGGTGCGATAGGCACCGTGATTGAATAAATCGGTCTCAACGTTGCGACCGATTTTGTTGGTCCATTCCACTGGAATCGAGTAGCCTAAGCGCCACCTCGCAGAGCTGATGACACCAACGGGAAGAAAGCCACATGTCAGCATCAGTTTTAAGCAGTAAAGGCAAGATGAGTAAAGCAGCGCCCGGGTTGGTTCTGGGCGCCGTCGGCGTGGTCTTTGGAGATATCGGAACAAGTCCGCTCTACACGCTGAGGGAGTGCCTGAAAGCCGCCGGCGGTGTTACCCAGCCTAACGTCTTCGGCATCGTATCGCTAATTTTGTGGTCGATTGTCGTCGTGGTTACGCTTAAATACGTAAGCTTCGTGATGCGCGCTGACAACGACCGGGAAGGTGGCATTCTTGCTCTCACGGCACTTGCGTCCGGCGTTGCACCAGCAAAATTGCGCAGCGTCCTGCTAACACTCGGCGTTTTCGGCGCGGCCATGTTTTATGGTGACTCCATGATTACGCCGGCAATCTCGGTCATCTCGGCCGTCGAAGGCGTGACGCTCGTCGACGCCAACCTGACTCGTTGGATTGTTCCGATTTCCCTTCTCATCCTCACTGGCTTGTTCGCCATTCAGAAGCGTGGGACTGGCGCGGTAGGGAAAGTGTTCGGCCCTATCATGGTGGTCTGGTTCATTACTCTTGCCGCGCTGGGCGTGCTTCATATTGCCCAGCATCCGGGTATTCTCATGGCGGCTTCTCCTACCTACGCGATGAAATTTGTTGCGCACAGTCCCGGAACCGCATTTGTTGTACTTGGTTCTGTTTTCTTGGCTCTTACGGGTGGCGAGGCCCTGTACGCGGACATGGGCCACTTCGGAAAAAAACCGATTCGGCTTGCTTGGGTATTCCTCGTGTGGCCGAGTCTCGTGATGAATTACTTTGGTCAAGCGGCGCTCGTGCTTTCGAACCCGAAGGCTGTGCAACAACCGTTCTTCGAGTCGGCGCCCGGATGGGCACTCGTGCCGCTTGTCGTCTTGGCAACGGCTGCGACCATCATCGCGTCCCAGGCGGTCATTTCTGGGGCGTTCTCCATGACCAAGCAAGCGGTGCAGCTCGGATTTTTACCCCGAATTCCCATCGTTCATACATCGACGCATGAAATAGGGCAGGTATATGTCCCGTTTATTAACCTTTCGCTTTACGCGGCTGTCGTGTTCCTGGTGGTTTTCTTTAAATCGTCCGATAACCTGGCGTCGGCGTATGGCATCGCTGTTGCATCGACCATGCTTTTGACAACCCTGCTTATGTACTTCATCACCCACTGCTTGTGGCACTGGAAGCCGTTGATGACGGCGATTGTGATTGGACCGCTCGCCGTCGTCGACGCGATGTTCGTATCGAGCAATGTCAGCAAGGTACTGGATGGCGGTTGGTTTCCTCTCCTGGCAGGCGCTGCGTTATTTACGGTAATGACGACGTGGCATCGTGGGCGTGAAACACTTATCGAACGGATGAAAGCCGAAAATCTACCTCTCGAGGAAATTATCCATTCGTTATGCAGAAGTAGTCACCCACCTGCTCGCGTTGAGGGTACCGCGGTCTTCCCTGGTGGCGTAGCTGGTATGACACCGACCGCGTTCATGCACAACCTGAAGCACAATCGGGTGCTGCATAAAACCAATATTTTTTTGGCCGGCACAACGGACAACGTACCTCATGTGAAGAAGACGGATAGGGCTGTCGTGGAGGAGCTTGGCGACGGTTGTTATGCTGTCACGGTGCGCCACGGGTTCATGGAAATACCGGACGTCCCGGCACTCTTAAAATTTTTGGAAAAACAGATACCTGGTTGGAGTTACGACGTCGGCGACACTTCATTCTTTCTGGCTCGCGACACCATTCGTGCGACTGGCGAAAGCCACGTCATGGCGCTTTGGCGAGAGAAGCTATTTGCATTTCTTGGTCGCAATGCGGCGCAGGCTGCTGAGTACTACAGCTTGCCGCCGAACCGCGTCGTCGAGATGGGTGGTCAAATCAACATTTGACTGTCTCGCGGTTGACTGGACGGCGTGCGTTGCGATGCACGCAGCTAACGAATGAACCCTCGCACCCGGCCAGACCTATTGTGTGTTTTCCAGACCGGTTATTCAAATTTCAAATCGAGCAGGTCGGGATTGAACTGAACATGCAAAAACACTAACCAGAGCTTCGGACAGGTCGACACGGTGAAGGGGATATATTAGGCGGTCCTCCCGCCAAAGGGACCTGGTCCCAAGGTACATCGCTATCAAGGCGTCCGAGGCGTCGTTGAGTTTCCATCACTGCGCGAGCGCTAGCAGGATGCACGCGAAAATCGCGAATAGGATTAGAGGCACCTTAGGACGTTTTATTAATGATTTCTGTAATATTGATGATGTTTCCAATTGGCGCATTTACATTGGCTTACGTCTCAAGGAAAAAGCGCAGACCAGCCGACCAACAAGTAATTTAACGCGTTGAACCTCGCTAGCAGAATTCAGTTCCGCTTAAGCCGCTGCTCATCGGCAGTCGTCTAAGAAGAAAACAAACTGGCGTTTGAGCAGGAGGCGGCGGTAAGTTTTCCAGAAGGTCGGCGGCAAGGTCGGCAGGATCCTCACAATAAACGCGGATGTTGACGTTGGGAAAGTTGAGAAACCCTAAAGGGTCGAACTTTGCTGCACACGGAACGATAAGGCGCTCGAGAAAGGACTTTCATTCGCTGACAATCCAACAAATTCGTAGACGGAGTTGTTAGGTCCGATCAAGCAAATAACAATCGAGATTTTGTAATATGCTTGGTGAAGGAACTCGCTATTATTTCAGTTGTCGCCGCAGTTGCCACTTCGTCCGTAACTGATATTAACGGAGCTATGTATTCCAATCGGCAATTGCCGCCAGTTACAAGGCCAACGACATCCAAGTGACCTCTTAATGAAAGCGCCACGTACTTCACTGCGCGAGGAGCAATGGCTAAAAGCGCAAGATACTCATTTGCAAAAAATAGTGACCGTTCTTGTTGTAGTTTTTCTGCTAACTGTGGGTTACTTCACGTTCCTATCGCCGGGTGAAGAACTTTTTAGCTCCAACAGATCGCCGAATGGTCAGCTAGTCGCAAAAAACTTCATGGTCGGTGGTTGCGGTGGAAGTTGCGCGACGGGACTTATCGTCGTGGAAAAACGCTATGAGGGTTCGAAGACTCAAATTGATCTCGCTGAGCCCGATCCGAGCATTCTTTTTCGATGGGTTGATGATACGCACCTTCAGATTCTCAGCCCAAACTTTCGCGCAGGCGGTCGCCCTGATACTAAAAGCGAGCTAAAAGGGGTGCACATTTCTATGGACCCGCACCCTGCCATATCGGCTAGTGAAGCCACCGCCAAACTAGCTCATGAAAGCGTTCACGAGATCCTCCATGCTGATGTAGCCGCATCGTTTTCTAAGGACATCCGCAGAAACGGCGACGTATGCCGGTTGGTGATGACCGGAGATCACGGGGGGAGGTTCAAAAAGCTTGGGATCGAAATTGATGCGCCTAGCGATCAATGCGTTCAAGGAAAACAAGGGCTCCCGAATTGCGCCAGCATGTCAACTCGTTTTTGGGTCGCCGAACCATTGGCCACCGCTCAACGGCTGATCCTAACTTCAGCAGATGTTAGTGGCGCCGACGGCTATGGTGTTCTGCCAACAGGCGACGATCATATGGCGGTAAGGGGGCAATTTTCAGGAACAAGTGCAACTCGGGTTGCAGAACGTTTGATCGATGGGCAATTTTCAATTGACTACAACTTTGAGTTTTCCAATCTCAGCTTGCGCTACCATTTTCCCGCCGGGTCAATCAGCGGACCTGGCTCACTATTCCTCAGATGCATAGGGGCAAAAGGGCTAGAGAACGTTAGACCGGCGGCCGTACAGTAAAGGCAGTGTTTCGGCTGCCAGTGGCCCTTCCGAGGGCTGTGAATGTCGCCTGAGGGACGGCCTGCGCCGGTTACGATACGATAAGCGGCAGGCCGCCCTGTCTGTCAGTGTTTGCCCGCAATCGGCCATCTGCCGCCATTCGTTCGCGCGATTGGTCGGTAATTCGGGCGTCGCCTCGTCTCTCGATAGCGGACTTTAACTGCGTCCGGCAGGAAAGTCACAGTGTTGCCTCCAGATGGAAAGGGCTCGCAGGACTCGTCGCGGAGAGGCTATCTCGGAGATTGCATTTTGCAGCCTGATTCTATCGGTCGCGTTGACTTTTCAATCGTTAGCCTGTTAATAGCATGCCCGCGGCGCCAACATACAGAATTCTTCAAACGCCATGTCGGCCGGCGCCCCCGCGCAAGAACTTGGATGCGCCATCGAAATCTGTCAGATCGTCGTTGCATTTCAGTCCGCCGTTTCCTAATCTGATCGGACAGGCTGGGGTCGACTACGGGTAGCCGTCAACACTCTAAGGGAGGTCCGAAGTGTCCTTTGATCGAACTGAGACAGCCGTGGTTTTCATCGACCCGCAAGTCGATGTTTTAAGCAAGAGTGGCAAGAATTGGGGCGCGGTGGGAGCAAGCGTGACAGAGAACAAGACGGTAGAAAACATGTTGCGAATCTTTAAGGCGGCAAAGTCCGCGAAGTTCGCGGTCTTTATCTCGCCACATTACTTTTTCCCGACTGATCGTGTATGAAAAATCAATGGACCGTTGGAGGCAGATGAATTCGCTACCGGCACGTTTGCGCGTAGTGGTCAGTTGAGTCTGGAAGGATTTGAAGGCTCCGGCGCTGACTGGCTCGACGAATTCAAACCGTACATCAACGACGGTGAGACGGTTGTTGTGAGTCCGCACAAGGTCTTCGGACCGCAAACCAACGATCCGGTCCTTCAACTACGCAAGCGAGGAGTGAGAAAGGTGGTACTGGGAGGCATGCTCGCCAATATGTGCGTCGAGTCACATCTGCGTGATCTGCTCGAACAGGGCTTCGAGGTACATGTTGGTAGCGACGCCACTGCCGGACCTCGTCATCCGGTTTGGGGCGACGGATATAAGGCGGCGATGATCAACTATGCGTTTCTCGCGCACGGTGTGGTGACTACTGACGAAGTCGTGCATTGGATGGAATGACGCACAAGTAAGATCGGTTGACAGTCGAATAGACTGTCGGCCTGAAATGCGCGTTTGCGCCGGTCGCCGAAACAACTCGACAAATTGCGATTGAGCCGGGCCATATGCGATACGCGCGTCGTGGGGACCTGCCACGACAAGGCTAATGACTGCCGGAAACCGCTGCACTTCAGAAAGAGTAGGGTCAATCGCGGTCCCGCGTCTTACCCTTGAGCAAAGTACGACCGATACCGCCACCTAATCCATGCAGGACTTTCGCGTTGTCGCCGGTAAAAACATCATGTCAAATCGAGCAAAGTGGACGACTCCCTTAGTCAACGTCGCAAGCGCCTCGGTCGATTGCTTGGAGCTCAGCAATGGCAATGGTCGGCGATCATGCCGATAAGTAAGTCCTTGCCATCTGCGCGAAGGACGGTCTCATCTCCAGTATTTAGCGTTGCAGTCCATGTGCCGTTGTCGTGCTGTTCCCATATTCCACAATCGTTGCCATCGATTTCGATCGACCCACGCATCCCCAAGGACGGGTCCGACGGATCGATGACTTCGGGATCGTTATGCAACAGGTTGATCTTCTTCATGCGTAAGCTCCGTTGATTCAAGATCGTATTTTCACTTGAGAAACTTCGGCGATAACTAAGCAATGCAAAACCGACATCAATCGAGTCCCAAGCCGTGGTCGTCGATTACTTCGCATGGGAGCAGAAGCACGCGCGCCAATGCCAGTTGGTGCCGATGCGTCTTGCAGAATGCGCGCAGCGTAGCTTCCGTGTCGATAAGTTCGAGGCATTGCGGCAGATTGCGGTGCGAGTGCTCCACATGTCGATGACGAATTCTCGTATCTCCGTGTAGATAGCCTGCATCCACGAGGTGCACTAGGGCCTGGTCGACGCCGTCTTTCTTTGCAAGATGGAGCAGGTGGTTCGCTAGTGACGGCCGGCTCAGGTGGTGCCACAACCGGCTATGGGCGACGCGCGCCGCGTGCGGAAAATAAAGACGGAGCACCATTATCTTGCGCTTACCCGCTTGGAGGTCCGGTGTCATTTGTTCTCCGTGTTGGCGGTTGATTTTTGTCGGCGAAGTGCGGCGAGTTCAGATAGTCGGATACCGCGTGGCAGATCAGCATGTTTGCTGTGCTCGACGCGTTGGGACCGGTAAATCCCCGTGTGCCCGGAGAACAAGTAGGCCACCACGCATGCAAGCCCTGCATACACACCAATATCGACCCCAAATAACTCGATGGCCATGACCGTCGAGGCGATAGGCGTGTTCGCGGCGCCGGCAAATACGGCGACGAAACCGAGCCCGGCGAGGACTGGAAAGGGCAGGGCCAGAACGTGAGAGAGCGCGTTGCCGAGCGTCGCGCCGATGTAAAAGAGTGGCGTGACCTCGCCCCCCTTGAAGCCCGACGCCAACGTGATCACGGTAAAGCCAAATTTTCCGACCGACGTGTAGAGTGGAAGCTGCCGGTGAAAAACTTCCACGATTGTCGGTATGCCAAGCCCAAGAAACGGCGATGTTCCTGGTATCAACGAAGCAAGCGCGACGGCGATGCCACCCACGAACGGACGGGCCGGCGCGTACTTGACGATTCGCTTGATCAACCCCGACAGACGATGCGTTGCGTCGGCGAACAGCATCCCCGTGATCCCGAAAATCATCCCCGCCACGATCACGTATCCCAATCCGCTCAGGCTGACCGGTGGAATGAACGGGATCGCATAAACCGTGTGATGAATTCCCCAGGCGCGTGTAACCAGATCGGCGGAAATTGACGCAACAAAGCAGCTGAGCAAGGCGTCGTATCGCAAACGTCCAATCGCCAGGACCTCGAGGCCGAACAGCGCGCCTGCGAGCGGGGTGCCGAACACTGACGAGAATCCTGCTGCGATGCCGCCCATTAGCAGTATCCGGCGGTCCTCGCGGCTAAGGCCGAAGCGGTGTGTCACCTGATCGGCGAGTGCGCCGCCCATCTGCACAGCCGTGCCTTCGCGCCCCGCTGAGCCACCAAACAAATGAGTGATCACCGTTGCGATCAACACCAGCGGCGCCATGCGCTTTGGAACGATTTTCTTCGGATCGTGGATCTCGTCGATCAGCAGATTATTTCCGCCTTCGACACTGGCCCCGATCCGCAAGTAAACCCAGCCGACACAAAAGCCGGAGACGGGCAGCAGCCCGATGAGCCAGGGGTTCGCCACGCGAGTGTTCGTGGCGATATCGAGCGCCCAAAGAAACAAGGCTGAGGCGCTTCCCGCCAAGGCACCGACGAGACCCGACAGCAAAAGCCAGCGCGCCACATGCGGCAGCATTAGGAGCTGCTCGGGAAAGACGAAACGTTTCATGAATTTCCGAGTTTGAAGAACTCAAACCTGGGCGGCGAAAGCCGCGAGGGAAGTGCGCCGAACGCGCATGCCTACGGATTCCTGACCCAGGAACGCGTAGGCATCATTAGCTGGCTTAATTAGGCGACTCAATCAGATAAGTCAGCTACGTAACTAATCCAGCGGTTTGCGATGAGCTGCAGGAGGAATGCCATCTCCGTAGCGCAATTGTAAAAGAATTCGGAGTGGGCTGTCGAGCGGGAATTCCGCACCGGGCGCGCTTCCTGCACTGCGCAGAGGGCCGTAGCCCCTCTTCCCAAACGCAGATTCAACGCCGGAGATACGAATGACACCAGCTGCGCTCGACAAGCGAATCCATTCCACATCGCCGCTCAACGCAGAGCCTGCACTCAAGCGCTTGATCGCCGGCATGCATACGATTCAAGACGACTTCTACGTTCGCAACCACGGCAATGTGCCGGTAATTGACGAGACGCTCCACCGGATTTCGGTCTCAGGCCGAGTAAGCCGTCCGATCAGCCTCTCACTGAACGATCTCAAAAGCCGCTTTGAGCGCGTTTCCGTCAGTGCGGTGATGCAATGCGCTGGAAACCGGCGTGCTGACCTGCTGTCGGTGAAACCCGTCTCGGGTGACCCGTGGGCACCGGGGGCGATTGGCAATGCGGTTTGGACCGGCGTGAGGCTCAAGGACGTGCTCGAATCGGCCGGCATCATGTCCGGTGGAGAAATGCACGTGGTATTTGCAGCGTGCGACGACTGCGAAGCAGAAGGCAAACGCTTCCGCTATGGTGTGTCAATTCCGGCGAGCAAAGCGCTATCCGGCGATGTGCTGCTTGCCTACGAAATGAACGGCGAAGTGTTGAGCCCGGACCATGGGTATCCGTTGCGCGTGGTCGTTCCGGGTTACGCGGGCGTGCGCAGTCCGAAGTGGCTGGCATCGATCGAGGTGCGCGACAAACCCTCGGACAATCACATGCAGCAACGCGAGTACAAATTGTTCCCCGCTTCCGTCGATGAAAGCAGCGCGGACTGGGAGAACGGGACGACGATCAACGATATGCCGCTGAACTCGGCCATTTGCGAACCGAACGAAGGAGCGACATTGTGCGCAGGTCCTGTCCGGGTCGCCGGATACGCCGTGGCGACGGGAACATCGGTAGCGCGCGTAGAAGTGTCGTCAGATGACGGGGTCACGTGGACACAAGCCGCACTCCACGTCGAGCCTGGCACCCCGTGGAGCTGGACGCTCTGGAACGCCGAGCTGGCGCTGCCGAAGGGCACGCATGAACTTTCAGTGCGGGCATGGGACTCGGCCGGGCAGACCCAGGTATCGCAGGTAGCCGATGTATGGAATTTCAAAGGCTATCTAAGTACAGCGTGGCATCGGATTACCGTCACCGCACAATAACGGAGCTGAAGCGGGCGGGAAATTGTTCATCGAGTAGTTTGACGAAAGCCTCCGTGCTGGGCCCAAACGACCGGCCTTTCAACCACACCACATGCAGCGAGCGTTTGATATCGACGCCGATGACCTTTAGCCTGACGAGATCGCCCCGCGCGATCTCATCTGCGACACTCAACGACGAAACATAGGCGATGGCTTGGCCCGATAACAGCATCCGCTTGATGGCCTCGGTATGGCTGACCGACATGAGTGGCGTCATCGACAAGCCTGCACGTTTATACGCCTCTTCCACGGCAGCCCGCGTTCCGGAGCCGAGCTCGCGCAGGATCACGGCTTTGTCGGCCAGTTCGCATGCGGCAAAACTCCGCTTCGCCAGTGAATGCCCGACTCCAGCCACCGCAATGATTTCATCCGCACCGATAACGTTAGCATCGAAGACGGCGGCATCGTAGGGGCCTTCGATAAAGCCCAGTCCGAAAGTGTGTGCCAGGAGTCCCTGTTCGACTTGTTCGGTATTGGCCACCGTCAGCTCCACTGTGACCTTGGGAAAAAGGACATTGAACCGCGCGATCACTGCGGGCACCAGATATACACCGACGGTCGCACTCGCCCCGATCAGCAACTGACCTGCAGTTAATCCCGCCAGTTCGGTCAACTCGCGTTCCGCTGCTTCCGACAACGCGAATATCCGGGTCGCATATTCCTGCAGCGTTTTACCCGCTTGAGTGAGCGCAACGCCTCGTGGCAACCGGTCGAAGAGGGTCACGCCCAGACGCTCCTCGAGCTCCCTGATCTCGCGAGTTACAGCTGGCTGACTGACGTGCAGACGTTGTGCGCCAGCGCTGATTGAGCCTGCGCGCGCGACTTCGTGGAAAGCCAGCAAGTGAACGAAATTCATGCCTATTTGATATGGGAGAGATACGTAATATGTATTTTAAGTATATCGACAATCTCGTTATTCTGGATACGTAGATCAACGAGGAGTCGACCAAGATGACCGAGACGCAGGTGAAATTACCGGAAAGAGCAGCATTTGATGCTTTAAAGCCGTTCAGGCATGTCACTCGCCATCGTGAAATCGTTCGGCAATTCACGCCCAATTGGTTTGCGTTGACGATGGGAACCGGGATCGTCTTTCTCGTCCTTCTCGCCGCGCCTTTTCGTTTGCCCGGTCAACACACGGTCGCGGAGGCGTTATGGATGATCGATATCGTGTTCTTCACTGTTTTTTCGATTCTTTTTATGGCGCGCCTGGTCCGGTTTCCGGAAACGATCAAGCCCATGCTCGACCATCCGGTGCAGTCGATGTTCTTGGGCGCGATCCCGATGGGGCTGATTCCGATCGTGAATGGTCTAAGTGTGTTTGGCCCGGAGCTTTTCGGCCCGGCAGCACTGAGCGTGGCGCACGCGTTGTGGTGGATCGACGCAGGACTGGCGGTATCGATTGCATGTCTCGTGCCGTATCGCATGTTCACGACGCAGCAGCATTCGACCGAACAGATGACTGCCGTCTGGCTGTTGCCAATCGTTGCACCGGAAGTGACTGCGTCCAGTGCCGGCGTGCTCGCTCCGCATCTTTCGCACACTGCCGCGCAGTTGCTGGTCGGAACGGGTTATGTGCTCTGGGCGATTTCCGTGCCCCTTGCATTTTCGATCCTGACAATCGTGTTTTTGCGCCTCGCGCTTCACAAGCTTCCGCATCGCGATACGGCGGCTTCATCGTGGCTGACACTGGGTCCAATTGGCACCGGAAGCCTCGGTCTGTTACTGCTCGGTCAAGCTGCGCCTGCCGCATTTGCCGGCACGGCGCTCGAACAAGTGGCAATCGTGGCTAGAGACTTCGGACTGCTAGGCGGCCTGCTTCTGTGGGGCGTGGGCGTGTGGTGGCTCGTGATTGCCGTCATCCTGACTGTGCGCTATCAGCGCGAAGGCATGACGTTCAACATGGGATGGTGGGGGTTCACGTTTCCGATCGGCGTGTACACCGCTACGACCTTCGCGCTGTATCGGCTCACGCAGTTCTTTCCATTTGCAGTCATCGGTACGGCGCTTACGGTCGCGCTGATCGGGTTCTGGCTGATCGTGGTGAGCAAGACGCTCAAGGGAATGTGGCACGGCAACCTCTTTCAGGCACCTTGCCTCGCAACGCCTAGGAAATGAAACGGTTGTTCCGGGCGGATCGGAGTGAGCCGGAGCAGGGCGAAGATGCTTAACATGGGATTACTCCAGGACCAGGCACCCGTTGGCGCTCTATGAACGATTTCGATGAAGAACCCGTGGCGCCTTCAGAAGCACGTGAGTCGCTTCGGGACCCGGAGGCGCTTCAGCGACGAATCGCGCTTCTCAATCAAGCGCATATCGGCCCCTTGACGCAATACGCTGACGCGCTGTCCGCGCGAAGCAATGCAGTTCCCTATTTCGATCCGCTTGACGGCGGCTGTGAGGCCAAGGTGCTTGTGCTTCTCGAGTCGCCGGCAAGACTTGCGTCTCGCCCCCGGTTTGTATCGCTGGACAATCCGGTGCCCGCGCAACGAAACCTCAAGCGCTTTTTTGGTGAAGCAGGGCTGTCTCGCCGTCAGACTGTATTGTGGAACGTTTTCCCTTGGCTGCCGGCGCTCAATGGGCCGCGCCAAACTTTGACAATCAGTGAGATTAAGCAGGGCATCGACGAATTGCCATCGTTGATCGGCCTGTTGCCTGATCTGCGCGTGATCGTATTGGCAGGTCGCAAAGCTCAACGCGCGTTCTCTATGCTCAAACAGTTGCCGGGCTCTCCTGTGATTCTTACGACGCCTCATCCAAGTCCTCTCGCCGTGTGCCGATTCCCGAACGTTGCGACAAACATAGTCGAAACGCTCGAGCGGGCCGCACAAGTAGCCGCGTCCCGATAAACGACGCAAGCGGTGCAGGCGCAGACGTTTGGCTTGCCACAAGTGGTAAACCCTTTGTTTGAAAATATCTGGGAATAAACGGCCCATAAACGGCGTTCGCCCGTTGCCACTTACCTAATCAGGAACATGCACGATGGCTTCGAATTCCCCGGACTGGCTAGCCGCCACGCTGTCGTTAGCTGGCGCCCTCATTTTTCTGCCCGCAAGCGTTGCCGCTTTTGCGGGCGATGCACCGACGGATGCTTCGGCCGCGGAGGCTTCATTTCTATCCGAAAACGATACGGCGATGTCGACCATGATGACCAATATGGCGGTCAAGCCAAGTGGGAATATCGACAATGATTTCGTGGCGATGATGGTGCCACACCACCAGGGCGCTATCGATATGGCGCGCGCCGAACTGCAATACGGAAAGAACGAGCAGTTGCGCCGCATCGCGCAAGAGATCGTGGTTGAGCAGCAGCAAGAGATCGTTGCGATGCATCTGGCGATCGGTTCGAGCGTTTCAACGTCAGCGACCGGCACTGCGGGTAGCGCAGACCGGGCGTCCGATATTGCACATGGAAAAACGCAGTCCCCTAAACATAACAGCATGTCCATGAAAATGAACCAGGAGCCACAATGAACCGCATTCCCGCAGTCTCGACGCTTTCAGCCCTGATCGCGCTCGTCTTTGCATTAGTTGCCCTCGCAGGGCAGGCACCTGGAAAGGCTTCTGCCGCCGACATACCCATCAGCCATCAGGATCGCGTCTACGCGGCCGAGCAGTTTTCTAATACCGTTTCCGTCATCGATCCTGCCAGCAATACGCTAGTCGGCCTGATCAAGCTCGGCGATCCGTCGCCCGGCAATTTCAGCCCGCTCTACAAAGGTCAGGTGCTGGTTCATGGCATGGGCTTTTCGCCGGACCACAAAACGATCGCGGTGGTCTCGATCGGCTCCAATTCAGTCTCGTTCATCGATACCGAGACCAACGCGGTCAAGCACGTGACGTATGTCGGACGGTCCCCGCACGAGGCGTTCTTCACGCCCAACGGCAAGGAGGTTTGGGTCACGGTGCGAGGTGAGAATTACATCGCCGTGCTGGATGGTTCGACCTACGAAGAGAAATCTCGCATTGTCGTGCCGGCGGGACCCGGCATGCAGATCTTCTCGCCTGATGGGAAATACGGGTATGTCTGCTCGTCGTTCAATCCGGAGACTGTCGTGATCGATGTCGCGAGTCATAAGATAGTCGGCCACGTTACGCAGGCCAGTCCATTTTGTCCGAATATCGCCGCAACGCCTGATGGCAAGCAGGTGTGGTTCACTTTGAAGGATACGGGCAAGACGCAGGTATTTAACGCCCGACCACCGTTCAATATCCTCAAGACGATCGATACCGGTCCGATCAGCAATCACGTCAACTTCGCACGCAATAGCAACGGCTCTTTTGCCTACGTGACGATTGGCGGTACCAATGAAGTCAAGGTGTTCAAAACCGATGACTTCTCCCAGATCGCGACGATTCCCGTCGGAAAACTTCCGCACGGCATCTGGCCATCAGGCGACGGCACACGCATGTACGTCGGTCTTGAAAACGCCGATGCGATGACTGTGATCGACACGTTGACGAACCAGGTGATTGCCACCGTGCCAATCGGACAAGCGCCACAAGCGGTTACCTATGTACCGAATGCCGTTCGAATGGGTGATGGCATCCAGAATACGCAGCCGCTCGGTGTGGCAGGCAAAGCGGCGCATCTGACGATGACGGCGGTGGGAGACTCGCCCACGTCAGCAAGCACAACCGCGCCAACGAGCGTGTCACTTTTTGATCAGGGCTTAGTTCAGGTATTGCAAGCGTCGGTCACGGGACTGCAGCCCAAGAAACCCTATGTCATTGCGCTTTCAGACCACCCTGATGGAAGCGGCGAGCTGGAACCGTTGGCGAACTTCATGAGCAACCCGGCGGGTTCAGCGATCGTCAACGCAATCGGGCAAATCCGTCAGATCGTCCAGCCAGAAGCGAACAGCGCCGCAAGCACGCAAAGATATCTGGTCATTGCTCCGCGCGACGCAGAAAAAATCGGCACCGCCGTTCAACTGCAGTCGAATTAAAAATCGAAGCTGTTCGAATCAAGCAAACACGGGCGGCGCAACAACTACTTATATCGTTAATGGTAGCGCGCGGGCGCCGGCCCTACGTAAGTTGTGTTCAACATTATCCCGGCAACTAAGGGAATGGCGGTTGCACACCACTTAACCGCCGCTTACATCACGCTATGCGCTGAGACCGCTTCGGGTCGCCTGCTGCCGATCGGCGTCAGGCAGTGACCGGCCATAAGCGGCCGGTCGAGGTCGTCGTCCAGTTGGCTAACGGAGGCCTCGTCCGCCCTTCCCGAATCACGGTTGTTCGGTAAGCTAATTCCCTCGCGCACTGCCTCGAGCCGCCCAAGAGCGAACCTTCCTCTGTTCAGGCAAGCGCGGGGTAGTCGAGGTAGCCTTCGGGCCCCTGCGTAAACCACAACACCCCCTTATCGGCCGCCAACGGAGCGCCTGCGCTGAAACGCTGCGGCAAGTCTGGATTTGCGATGAACGGTCGGCCGAAGGCGATGGCATCCGTCTCGTCGCTGGAGATAGCCGCCGCCGCGCGATCGAGACCGTAATCAGAATTCAGGATGGTCACGCCTGCGAATGCCCTTCTGATGGCAGGCGCGAAGGGCGGTCGATCGGATGCGCCGAAAGTCCCGTTCATCGGCGGCTCGCGAGGTTCAAGATGCGCGACGCCGAGCGCCGACAGTGTCCGAGCCGCAGCGACAAAAACGGGCTCCGGATCGCTGTCGCGCACACCCTGGTCCGTGCCGTTGGGCGTGAGCCTCACCCCAGTGCGGCCAGCGCCGGCAAACTCGATCACCGCCTGCGCAACTTGCTTCAGCAGCCGGACGCGATTTTCGATGCTGCCACCGTAGGCGTCGTCGCGGAAGTTGGTGCCGTCGCGCAAGAACTCGTCGATTAGATACCCGTTGGCGGCATGCACCTGCACGCCATCGAACCCGGCGCGCAGTGCATTTCGCGTCGCGCGGCGAAAATCCTCGAGGAGCGCAGGCACTTCGTTCGCGTGCATGGGTCTGCCCGCGACATAGGGCTGCTTGCCGCTATAGGTATATGCGTGTCCCGGCGCTGTCGTGCCCGAAGCCGATAACGGCTGCGCGCCGCCATTGAAGCTGGGATGCACGGTGCGGCCCATGTGCCAAAGCTGCGCGATGATGCGCCCGCCGGCCGAATGCACGGCGTCGGTTACACGCAGCCAGCCTGCAACTTGTTCGTCGGACCAGAGGCCCGTTGCGAAGGGCCATCCCAACCCCTGCTGCGAGATACCGATCGCTTCGCTGATTATGAGTCCGGCGCTCGCGCGCTGCGCGTAGTACTTCGCCATGATCGTCGTCGGCAAGTGATCTCGCGTACCCCGCGCGCGAGTCATAGGTGCCATGAAGATGCGATTGGGCGCTTCGATGTCACCCAGCCGGGTCGGGTCGAAAAGCGTGGTCATGTCTTTCTCCGTTGGCTGTGGGGTTACACGAGGCGCGCGCCGCCATCGACGTTGAGCGTCGCTCCGTTCATGAAGCCGTTGGTCATCAGGAACACCACGCCCGCGCCGGCTTCGCTGGCGGTGCCGAGACGATGCAACGGCAGCGCTTCCTCCATGTTTGCCACGACCGTATCGCGCGCGTCACCGAGCGCCTTACGCAGAATCGGGGTGTCGATCGGACCGGGCGACAGCGTGTTGACGCGCACCGGCGCCATTTCTAGCGCCAGGCCGCGCGCGAGCGCTTCCATCGCTGCCGATGCCGCCGCGAGCACCGCGGTGCCGTAGGCGTTCGGACGGTCGGCGAGACTGCCCGAGACGAACGTGATCGAGCCATCGGCGCTCAAGCGGTCTCCTAGGGCGCGAATGACGTGCACGGCCGCCCAGATGCGTTCCTCAAACGCGTTCCGGAGATGGGCGACGTCCGCCTCGCGCACCGTCCCCGCTACGAAGGTGCCGGCCAGCAAGACCAGGTGATCAACCTTCGGAATGTCGCTTACCGCCTGCTGCAGCGCATGCGCGTCGGTCACATCGGCTGCGCGCCATCCGGCGAAGCCATGCTGCGCGGCGACGCGTTGAGTCGTATCCGCCGATCGGCCCACGACGATGACTGCGGCGCCCGCGCGCTTCGCCTGAAGAGCCGCATCGAGCCCGATGCCCGACGTTCCGCCAAAGATCAGTGCTATCTTGCCTGCCAATGCGCCGTTGGCATCTTCCGTGGCCTGTGCGTCCTGCGCTTTCGTATTTGCGTTCATGTCCTTCTCCTGTTTGCCTTCGCCGGTGTGGCGTCGATGGAAGAAGGTTAATTCACGAAACTGTGCTTGATAATCGGGCCGTCGTTCGCTTTAATGATGCCATCATGGAACAAATCGTCGTAGAAAGACTGACTGGTCTGATTGCTTTCGCGCGTGCCGCATCGCTTGGCAGCTATACGGCCGCGGCGCGTTCGCTGTCCGTTTCGCCATCGGCTATCAGCAAGAGCATCCAGCGGCTGGAGCAGCATTTCGGACTCAAGCTGTTCAGCCGGACCACGCGCTCGCTGACGCTGACGCCGGCGGGACGCGATCTTCTGGAGCGCACGCAACGCTTGTTGCGCGAGGCGGAAGGTATCGAGCAAGGCGTCGCCGCCGCGCGCGCGGAGCCGGCCGGAACGCTCAAGGTGACGGCGCCGCTGCCCGTCGGCGTGAACATCCTTGCGCCCGCGTTGCCTGCTTTTCGACGGCAGCACCCGAAAGTGACCGTCGATGTGCGCCTAAGCGATCGATACGTCGATCTGATGGAGGAGGGCGTGGATGTCGCCATTCGCGTCGGCGATCCCGGCGACACGCGGATGATCGCGCGCCGTCTCGCACCGCATCGGATTTGCGCGTTCGCGTCGCCGGAATATCTGCGTGAGCGAGGCGTGCCGCAGCATCCGAACGATCTCTTGCAACACGATTGCGTGAACTTCAGATATCAGTCGACGGGCCAGGAGGCTGCGTGGCCATTCAACGTGGGAGGCAAGCTCATCGAGTTCACGCCCGCGTCGAGCTTGATTATCGACGTCAGCGACGCGATTGCCGCGACATTGGCGGCAGGCGCCGGTATCGGGATTTCGACGACGTATATCGCGGCGCCATTCGTTCGACGGCACGAACTCGTCCCTGTGCTGCATGAGTTCGCCTACGACAGATTCCATCTGCATGCCGTGTGGCCCGAGAGCCGGCGAAGCAATCCGGCGGTGAGAGCGTTTGTCGGATTTTTGCAGGACATCTTTCCGTCCCCTGCGCCTTGGGACGTACTGGTGCAGGCTCACGCTTCCTAGTGCTTGTCGTCGAGGAATACGCGGTCATCGGTTGGATATGCGCTCCGTCACACGCTCGTCCCTCGTCGCATTGAATCTTTGCGCCTTAAGTGAGCTGCTGAAAATTCTCCATCGAAGTCGATGAACACACGCGTCTTCCCGGGGTTGAAGCCGCCGCAAAGCCTAGTAAAGGAGAGTCATGCCTGCGTCTGAATGCAATTCGGGCAGCAAACGTGTGAGCTTGCCGCCGGCCAGATGCAGCAGTACGTCGGGAAGCGCCAGCATCGCGACACCCAGACCAAGTCTGGCGGTTTGCGCATGGAGGCCTAATCGTTCATCACATGTCGACGATCACCACAAATGGTTACTCGTACGATCTCGGTTATAGTTTTGTGCGCGCAAGCTCCAACCTACTGAAGAGCGACGGAGAGCGTGAACGGCCGCTTCGGGAAACCACGGCTGGCCGTTGTGGGTCGGTTTCTGCCAGACGCAGCCCCGATCAGTGGCGCTTACTCTGCCGGTTCAACGCCGGGCGGGGAACGGCCACAGATATTTAACTGATCGGCCAAGGCCTGGCACTCAGCGCGGTTCAGCGGCCTGCGACAAAGCTTGCGTGTCGATATATTCCCGGATGTTCGTCACCTTGTCTTGTTGAAGAGTTATGGCGAAGACCCAATTGTCCTCCCAAGTTCTATTCGTGGCCTTGATACTCCCCTTGGCGAAACCGACTACGAGTACCCGGTCTCCTTGCGCTATGAACTCATGAAACTCCATAACGGAAGTCTCCATTGATTCGGACTGCTTTTGAAGTAAATCTGTCAACCCAACATGTCCGCGGTGCGTGCCAGCCAGCGGCCAGCCCTCGCCGGGAATGACCCATTCGATATCTTCGGCAGACAACGTTCTAAGATTCTGTATATCGCCGCGGCCCAAGGCTGCAAAAAACTCCCGCACGACCTGAACGTTCTCATCGATGCTCATGCCAATCTCTCCAATCCCTTAACGTTGGGGTATCCGATATGACCGGACACGCTCTTGAACGGTGGGTTAGCTCAGAACGGCGCCGGTTCAGCCAATATCGACGTTCAAGGCAATGTCCCAGGTCCCCGCGCCGTTTTTTGCCAGGCCAATCATCATCAGGCCAACTGCTTCGAGCGTCTGCGCCATCGGTAGGCCGCCTACATCGAGCGGACGAAGACCGAGACTTTCAAGGAAGGTCGAGACCGCTGCCTTGGACATGGCATCGTCGCCTGCGATAAACGCATCGAGACGTCCGCCTTTGGCAAGTACATGACCGAAGAGGGTATTGAAAGCTTTCACGACATGCGCGCCGGCAGGCAGGCCCTTGGCAGTTTCTTGCGCAGCGGAACTGCCGTGTGGAGTGACGAGACCCGAGAGGTCGGAGGCAACAGGGTTGGCGATGTCGATGATTACCTTGCCGTCGAGCGCCTCCCCGAAGTCGGCTACGACTGCCGCAGCATTGGGGTACGGTACCGCAAGGATGACAATGTGGCCTGCTGGCACCACGCCATACTTTGCCGTGCTTGCTTTGGCACCGAGCTGGCTCGCCAGTGCTTGTGCTTTCGCAACGTTGCGTCCGATCACTTCTATCGTGTGTCCAGCCTGAGCGATGCGGCCAGCGATCGCAGTCGCCATGCCCCCCGATCCAATAATACTTATGGTGCTCATGTGTAGTGTCCTCAAGTGTGACGGTCTGGCTGTTTGCCGGAATCGTGTGACCCGGCTCAGTGCGGGTGGATCGATTCAGCCAGCAGGAAAGTAGTGGCCGTTATCCATGTCTTCGAGCAGTCCAGGCTGTACGGGCTCCCAGTCGAGGACTCGGCGAGTAATGGCGTTAGACGCTGGAAAATCAGCTGTGACTACGGCAGAGAGAAACCCGAAATAGCCGGGTACCATCAGCTCGTCAGCGGGAATGCTCGCGGTGGGCATGCCTAATCTAGCGGCGATCCCTTCAGCAATTGCGCGGAATGGGATGGCTTCGTCCGCAACTGCGTGCCAAGTCCTACCGGAAGGTCCCTTTTCCAGCGCGAGTCGGAACAAAGAAGCCAGATCGCGAATATGCACAGCGGGCCAGCGGTTCTGGCCGTCGCCGGCGTAGGCGACAACGCCTTTCTCCTTCGCCAGCCCGATCAGAATCTGGAGAAACCCGACGCGATCACTCGCACTGTGTGCAATCGGAGGGATTCGCACGACGGAAGACCGGACGCCCTGATTTGCAAGACCAATGACAGCGCCCTCCACGACATTGCGAGCCCGTAGCGTGCCTGCGTCCAGGGGTCTGGTGGGAAGGGCGAGGTCATCCTCGGTTGCCGGTCGGCCCAGACTGACCGGCGCGACGACAGGTGCTTCGCGTCCTACGTTCATGGGTGCGCCAATGCTACCTGCGACGACCAAAGGCTTGCCAGTACCCGCCATCGCCTCGCCAAACGCGAGCACGATCGCGAGCTCCGAGTCGCCCAAGGCGGCAATCCCGCCGGACGCAAGCAGATCGGCACGATATCCGACGTGAACGACGCCGTCGGACTCAGCTGCTGCCGCCTTGAGTCCTTCAAGGTCGTCAAGGTCACCACGACGCGCTTTGGCGCCCAGGGCGGACACTATAGCCGCAGTTTTATCCGATCGGGCGAGAGCGGTGACTTCGTGCCCGGCCGCGACGAGTTCAGGGATGATGTGGGAACCTGCGTGACCGGTCCCGCCAGTGACGAAAACTCGCATGTAAGTAATCCTTATGAAGTATTGAAATGAAAAAACGATTATTGACGTTGAACTCAGTCAAGAAGGCTGATGCCCAGCGAGAAGTTGGTGTGTTGAATCGAATGAGCGACGAGGCCCAGCGTCAGCAAGGCGACGTGCTCCAGCGATCGCGCCATTTCGAGCGAGCCAGTGTCCATCGAGCGCAATCCGAGACTTTCGATGAACGCATAGACCCGCGCCTTCGCGTTGACGTCATCCCCGGCAACAAAAACAGCCAACGTGTAACCTGGGACTGGACCTCTCGCCAAGACATGACAGAACTGCGCGTTGAAAGCCTTGACGACAACCGAATCGGCAGGGGCAACTTTGACAATCTCCCATGCGCCGAAACTGTTCACGGGCGTCACAAAACCCTTGAGGTTCGAGCTGATAGGATTGGTGATGTCAACAAGAAGCTTTCCTCCTAACGCTCTGCCGTATTGCCTCACCACTTCGAGAACGCTTGAGTAGGGGACCGCGAGCACGACTATGTCCCCAGCCGGTGTCTCACCGAACGTGCCTGTCATTGCGCCATCACCAAGCTTTTGGGCGAGCGCTTGCGCCTTCGTCGCATCACGGCTCATTACCTCGACGGTGTGTCCGGCTTTGACGGCAAGGCCTCCAATCGCTGTGGCCATACCTCCCGCGCCGATGATGGTGATCCTGCTCATATGAAATCTCCAAGTGAGTCTGCTACTAATCAAATCGCCTACAGACCATGCTAACCATATCACTTGCAAAAAACAAGTAAAAGCGTGATATTTACTTGTCTTATGCAAGTGATGTTATTATGTCTCTCATGAAGATAACGCTAAAAGATGAGCTTCGGTCCCACTGTGCGGTGAACTACGGCGTGGAAGTTTTCGGCGACCGCTGGTCACTTTTGATTATTCGCGACATCGTATTTGTTGGAAAGAAAACGTACGGTGAATTCCTGAAATCGGAAGAAGGAATCGCAACCAATGTCCTTGCTTCGCGTCTCGCATTTCTAGAAGAGCAGGGCATACTGTCGAGGTCGCCCAACCCCGAAGATAAACGCAAGGACTTCTACACGTTGACGGAGAAGGGGTTGGACCTCATCCCTATCGTAATCAGCATTGTGATCTGGAGTGCAAAGCACGATGCGAAGTCTTACGTGCGACGAAGTAAGGCACTTGTCGCGCGCTTGAGCCAAGATCCCGCGGGAGTGAGCGAAGAGGTGAAAGCCTTGGTCCGGAATGGGGGTTGCCTTTTTCCTGAGGGCAAGGGATAAACGCAATTTTTGCGCGAAATGGAGGACCTGCTTACGTTGCGGCCGTGCAACACGGAGCGAAGCGTGTATTGAATGTCCGAATATATTTGCTGGCAGCCCTATGTGTTTGGAGAATGCCCGCGACTGCTTAGGGTCGATCACGACCAGTCGGAGTCGTCGGACAGAAAATCAACTAACGGTCTGGCCGACCCATTTCATCATCACACAACTGAGGTGTTGCTACCGGGTCTGTTTCGTCATCAAAGAGCCGGCAATCCGATCGGACTAGCAAAGAGGGATAGGCGGGAAGGGGCTGCACATCTCAGATTAAAAGGCTGCCAGCAACGCGATGGAGTTGATAATTCGTGATTGTTCTGGCATTCAGCTCGATGAGCTTGGGAGGATACTCCTAGCACGCTACGAGCGATCAGTCGTCAATACGCACAACGGATTCGCCGACGTAAATGCGGCCTCGTGCAAGGACCTTCGCCGTTATGCCACCAAAACCTCGCGTCGCGTTGTAACCGCCCACGCCAAGCGTTTCTTCAAGACGCGAGCACGGATGACATTCTCCCGTCATCTCGAGCACCGCATCACCGATGCGAAACTTCCGGTCTTTCAACGCCAACAGATTGATGCCGCGCGTCACCAGATTGCGACGCAGGCATTCCGGAGCAAGCGTTTCCAGCCCAAGATGACTTGCGATGGCTGCGAGACTCTCGGCCTGGATGAGCGTGACTTGCCGTATTCCGGAATCGCGACTGTAGTGATCGCCTCCTAGTCCATCGTGCGGATCAAGGATCGTTTCGTCAACCGGGCGCATAGAGGAACGGCGCTCGGGCCGCGCCCCGATCCAAATGAGCACACCGGATCTGATGGGCGCATTGAAGAGGCGGGTGAGCGAAGACTGTGGGTTGAGCGGCATAAATAAAGTAAGCGTTAAATTGAGTGAAACGGACTAGGTCGCCTTGAATGCATCCCGGAACTGTCGAGCTCGTTCTACCTCGTCACCGTGCAGATAGGTGGACGTTGTCGTTATCGATGCATGACGGAGGTTATCTCGAACGGAGGTCAGTTGCGCGCCGCGTGTAAGCGCATGGGTCGCGTGCGTGTGCCGCATCCAGTGCGGGCCGGCCAGCCGCAGTTTTACCGCGAATGCTGGTTTTTCCGTTTCGATCAGGGCCGCTGTCGTCTCAAAAAACCGTTTCATGATCGCCCACAGCCGCACAGTGCTCAGCCCTTGGCGATCGCTTTCATTCAGGCCGGCAATCAACGCGATTCCGGGTGTCCAGCGCTCGGGCGACACGGGTAGGCCGCGCTCCACCAGATAGCGTTCTAGCGCCCTGCGAGCAAGGGGCGGCAGCGCCACTTTTCCCGCTTTCTGGCCCTTGCCGACGAGTTCGACCCAATGATCTCCCTGTGCATCGGTGCGAATGTCCCTGAGCGTCACGTTCACGAGCTCGCTTGCGCGCAGCCCCGTGGCGTAGCCGAAATCCAGCACAAAGCGCAGTCGCTGGGCCGCTGCTGGTTTCCAGCGATACGACCATTCAAGTCCGTCGGCGATGGTGCGCAACAGTTGCCACTCGCCTTCGGTGAATGCGTGCGATGCGTCGAGCGCAGCGCGCTCCGTACCTTTCACCTTCACGCCAGAAAACGGGTTCGCGAGCACATATCGTTGCTCGATCAGCCATCGATACAGCGCACCCAGGACCATCAGCGAATAGGCCACCGAGCGCGGCGCTAGGTTGCCCGTAAAGGGCCGCCACTGCGGTGACGTACGCGCGCGCGTTGGACCAACCCATCGATCACGGGGCGTGGGCCGGCGCAAGAATGCGCGATACGCAATCGCATCTTCGGTGGTCAGGGAAGAGAGCGCCCGGCCTCGTTCGACGATCGCCCAGAGGATGAGGCGCTCGGCTTCCTTCCGATAGGCGCGTTGCGTCGAGGGTGACTCGTGCAGCGACAACCACGTTTGCACCGCGTCGTAGTCGTTGTTGGCGTCCAGCGCGCAGCTTTCTCGCGGCGCTCTGAAGACGCCGCATGATCCGTCGATTTCATGCGGCAGTCGCACGTTCTCCCAGGGCACCACAATGGGAGACCCCGTGGACTTGATCAATGCACGGGCGCGATCGGTAAGCGCCGAGTGGGCGGCAAAGAACGCTTCAATCTGTTTGGCGCTGGCTTGTCCGAGCTTGGGAATGGCTGTCCACCATTGCTTGCGCCGCGGGATGCGAAGCGTGAGTTCGGCGAGCGTCATGATGCCGTGAGCGTGAAGCGCGTGCACGGCGCGAGGCGGCAGCCAGCGGGCAATGTCGTCAGTAATCGAAGGTATCGCCACTGTGGCGACCCGAAGGGCCTCAATGCCCTTGGCAACAAGCCGTGCGTGCTTGACGCGTTCGGTCGTGCGGTGATCGAAGAGTTTGGCAAGGTCGTCCCGATGACGGGCGAGGGCACAGCGTACAAGCTGGCGCCGAATCTCACTGAGCACGCCGCGTGCGGATGTGCCGTAGGTGAGCCGATGAGGAAGGTAACGAACGACGGCCTCGCGTGTGGGCACACCTTCATACCAGCATCGCAAGGCGGCAAGCGCATCGTCGCCGGGCAGATCGATAGTTTGTACCAATAATTGGGGATATATCAAAGGTCCGTGCGTTTCCATAAGCACGAGTTTAGCGTAAAGGAATAGCTATTAGGATAAGGATAGTTATCTTAATAGCGCTGAATTTCTTATTTTTTCTTCACTAGTTTTCATGTTTGGCCATATATCAAGGTGGGTTAAGAGCCCATCCAGCGCTTGTTCAACACGGTGCGGTTACTGCTTATTGCTTATCAAAAAGAGTAGGTCGCTTGCCTAAGAAATACGAGTTTCCTAACCCATAGGTTTTATCGCAAATTCGCGAATGGCTTGCATACGCCTTCGTCGTGGCCTGGAAGCGACTAACCGCAATCTTCCCTACGCCAACGATATTGCGCTGATAATGTAGCTACTCCGTACAAAATACGAGGTGGCAATGTCGAGTGTGGTTCACAACCTTGAAGCAAAGACATCCAGATGGACTGGCTGGGCCGCGTGTTTTGTGACGATCTTAATGCTTGCAACGGCATTTGCTGGGGCCTTCGGGACGCAGCGTCTCTACAGCAGCGAAGCAGACGTGGCAAAGTCGCATCGCTTGCATATCGGGTTAGAACGGTTGCTTTCGCTGCTTCGCGATGCCGAGACAGGCCAGCGCGGATACCGTTGTATCACGCCGACGGAGCGCGCCTCTCGCAAGCGGTCGCGAATCTGCTTGTCAACGCGTCCAAATACTCGGCGCCTCGATCGACGATTCGGCTCAGTATCGTTGTGGGAACACAGCACATTACGATATCCGTTGAAGACGAAGGTATCGGTCTATCCACGGATGATACAGAACGGATCTTCGAGATGTTCGCTCAGGTCGGCCGGACAAATGATCTGTCGAAAGACGGCCTTGGAGTAGGCTTATCGCTGTGTCGGCAGATCGCTTTTCTGCATGGTTGTCAAGTGTCGGCCACGAGCGCGGGCCTAGGTGCCGGCAGTGTGTTCACCATCAGCTTGCCGTTAAGCGATACGGTGGTGAGTGCGCCCGAGACTGAGATTGCGGCGAAAACTCTAATAGCTGAGCGCTCAGGAGTACGCGTGCTTGTTGCCGATGACAACGAAGACGCAGCTGAAGCACTCGCGACACTCTTAAGGCTAAGCGGCTACGAAGTCAGCGTGGCACATGACGGCGAGCAGGCAAGCCGGGTAGCCGCCAACGAACAACCAGATATCGCCCTGCTAGATATTGGAATGCCAAAGCTAACCGGATATCAGGTGGCCCAACAAATCCGCGCTCAATCTTGGGCTAAACGGCCGTTACTGATAGCAATCACGGGCTGGGGTCAGCCCGAAGATCGACGAAATTCTGCCGCGGCGGGTTTTGATAAGCACTTTACGAAGCCGGTCGATTTCGAGACGCTTGCGCAAGCAATAGCTGAAGCCATGTGAATTACCGAGAGTTTAAGCAGGGAGGGTGATGATAAAGGTCGTCACAGCAATCTGTTCGTGCAGCGGCCGTTGTTTGATGTGTTCTGTCAATTCGCAATTCAGAACGCTGTGTAGCCGGATCAATCCACGAAGCGACAGGCCCTTTTTGAATATCGAGTGCCTGGTAAAGGCGGGGCTTTACAAGCTGGACGCAATGTGGCCGGCTCTAACAAGGATCTTATCTTTTGGGCTTGCTAGAGGCTGCCAGCTACGTCCAATGATCGCCAGTAATCTTTGTCACCTCTACTTTCTTCAACACCTCGTCCACGTTTAATGAAAAGATGCCGGCTTCAGCACTCCCCATCGACGATTGCGAAGTCCCTTGTTATCGGTTAGTACCCCGGAGACGGATCAGCATTTCGTCCAACTGTGCAAGGTCCACTGGTTTTGATAAATGGCCATCGAAGCCGGCCGCAAGCGCTGCAGCTTTGTCGGCATCGCTTGCGTATCCGGTAAGGGCAACGAAAGTGGGGTTCGGTATCAAACTAATATCGCGGATGTTCGCAACAAGCGTGTAACCATCCACGTCTGGCAGTCCAACGTCGCTCAGCACGACATCCGGCTGGCGCTCCGTCACCATAAGAATTGCGTCGGCTGCGCAATAAGCGATCCGAGTCGTGTGTCCAGATAGCTGATAGTAGAGCGCAAGAGCGTTAGCTGTATCAACGCTGTCTTCGACGATCAGTAAGTCAAGCGATCGAACCGGGTGGTCGCTGGTCCCGCTATGGTCAGGCGCCGACGTGGCCGGCAGCACCCGCTTCAATTTAAGTATGAATTCGCTTCCCTTATCAATGCCATCGCTATGAGCGTTAAGTGATCCGCCATGCAATTCAGCCAGCCGCTTAGCAAGAGGAAGCCCTAACCCCATCCCTCCTTTCGCGCGGTCTATCGGTTGCTTGGATTGCCCAAAGATCTGAAAAATTTCTTGCATGTCTGATGCTGCTATTCCGACACCGGTATCCTTAACCCTAATCGTGATGAAGTCGTTCATGGTTTCGACGTCAACGAAGATTTGACCACCTGGCGCTGTGTACTTTGCTGCGTTCAGCAACAGATTTGAAACGATGAGCGGGCACTGGATCCGGTCTGCGCAAACCCAGAGGTCGTCCGACAGAGTCACGGTAACGAGATGTTTGCGTTGGGAGATGACCTCAGCATTTATCTCTAAAGCTTGGTCCAACAGTACTTGGATCTGTAACGGCTCAAGCTCGAGTTCGATTGTGCCGAATGAGACAAGCGATGCCGACAATAGGTTGTCAACGATCGCCCCCATGAACTTCACGTGTTTATTGATAATTTTTTGGCACCATGCACGCTGCTCGGGCGTTATCTCCGGGCGGTTCAACAACTGCACAGCGCTCAGTATAGGCGCGAGCGGTGCACGGAGTTCGTGGGCAAGCATGGCGAGGAACTGATCGCGGCTGCCTTGCGCTTGAAGTATCAAAGCACGGCTGTTGGAGGCGCTGTCAATATGTTTGACGACTTGCTCCGCAAGCAGCCGCAACATGTCTATCGTTGCGGCATTCGGCATGCATGACTTCCGATCCATGACACACAGCGTTCCTATTGCATGGCCGTCCGAAGTTTTGAGAACGATCCCTAGGTAGAAGGCGACCTGCCGTTCTCCAATCACCTCTGGATGCTGTGAAAATCGCTCGTCGGCATGCGCATCCGTAATCAAGAGCAGCGCACCTTCGTCTAACGCGCTTGCGCACAGTGATTGATTGTGCGGCAGACTCTTTGGCTCGCCACCCCACGCGGCCTTGCACCACGTTTTTGCGCTATCGACGATGTTGATAAAAGCAACCGGCACGCTCATCATTTGAGCGGCTAGCCGTGCCAATCCGTCAAAATGTGTAGCAGCTTCCTCGTTGACACCGAGTGCCCGCAATTTCGCTATTCGGATCGGATTATTTAGGATAGCGGCGGACGTCATTATTTAGCATTCGATAGAAGGTAAGTTGACGTCGCAAACCGCGTGCCGAAGCGCTTAATTTTTATAACGGTAGCGGTTCTGCAGCCAGCCGCAAAAGATGTTTTCGCAACCTTCTACGTCGGCCACCTGCGAAAATGCGGGCATTGGTGGACAAAAGTAGCATCTAATATGCATATGGGGTTCGGTCAATAAGTCGGCGCTGTTTCGCTTGCCGGCAACAATCACTCGTTTGTCCATAGCGTATTGTTTGGTTTTGGCAAACTTGCCACGTTAAAATCGAAGTGTCCGCCCGGGGACCGAACTTCAACGTGATTTACAAGGAAAGCCATGACGCAACAGCAAGCGCTCAAGAATTCTGAAGCTGATGCTCAGGTAGCCACCGGAATACAGGGTCTTGACGAGGTGCTCAACGGAGGGTTGACCGCAAATCGCATCTATCTGGTGGAGGGCTCGCCAGGTTCGGGTAAGACCACGCTTGGTTTGCAGTTTCTTCTAGAGGGCGCGCGCCGCGGGCAAAAAGCGCTTTACATCACATTGTCAGAAACCGCTGCGGAGCTAAAGTCAGTTGGCGCTTCGCACGGATGGTCTTTGGATGAGCTTGCCATCCACGAACTCGTAAGCGAGGACGGTCTCGAGCCAGAGGCAGAGCAATCGGTATTGCATCCGTCGGAGGTCGAGCTTGGTGAGACCGTAAACGACGTAATGAACAAGGTACGCTCAATACAGCCGGACCGAGTAGTCTTTGACAGCCTGTCTGAAATGCGTCTGTTATCGCAAAATGCGCTGCGATATCGCAGGCAGGTTCTGGCTCTGAAGCAGTTCCTTGTCAACAAGGGTTGTACGGTACTGCTCCTTGACGACAAGACGTCGGAGCCAGGCGATCTTCAGCTGCATAGTATCTGTCACGGCGTCATCTCATTAGATCAGGTCCTGCAGGAATACGGTTCGGAGCGTCGGCGTCTTCGAATTGCTAAGATGCGGGGCATCGACTTCCGTCGCGGCATGCACGATTTCGACCTAGGCCACGGGGGAATTACGGTTTATCCGCGGTTAATAGCGGCTGAACACCATCGGGCATTCTCGAATAAGGCCGCCTCTACCGGTGTTGCCGAGCTTGATACGCTTCTTGGCGGCGGATTAGTTCCGGGCACCAATACATTGCTAATTGGTCCATCAGGCGTGGGCAAGACAACTACGAACACGCGTTGCGTTCTCACGGCCCTGGAGCGAGGCGAAAAGGCCGTCTATTTTCTCTTCGACGAGACGTTGGCCACGATGCTTACCCGTTCGAAGTTACTCGGCATGAACCTCGAGCCGCACATCGAATCGGGCCGTCTTACGATTCAACAGATCGATCCGGCGGAGATGACACCGGGCCAATTCTCCAGCCGGCTTCGTATTGCAGTCGAGCAACACGGCGTGACCATGGTCGTCATCGACAGCTTGAACGCTTATCTCCAATCGATGCCGGGCCAGCGTTACCTGCTGCTTCAAATGCACGAACTCCTTAGCTACCTCAACCAGCAGGGCGTGACGACATTGATCGCGCTTGGGCAACACGGTCTTATTGGCAATGTTGAGTCGGAAATCGACTTAAGCTACCTTAGTGATTCGATCATTCTTTTTCGGTTCTTTGAGTCGACTGGCAAGGTGCTGTCGGCGATCTCTGTCTTGAAAAGCCGAACCAGTGCCCATGAACGAACAGTTAGAGAGTTTCAGGTCGGCGTGAATGGAGTACAGGTGGGCGCGCCACTTTCAGACTTCGAAGGCGTGCTGGCGGGTTTGCCAAAATATTCGGGTGACGTACCTCTTCTCGATCCTCAAGTGCGCGCGGAGTAAGACTTGTAACATCGAGCGTTGATATGGGCGCCACGGGGGCGCGATGCGCAGGTGATCGAGCAGCTGCTATCAGTTCACAAGTTGGGGAGCGTGGCCTGTATAGATACGAACGGATTGCTTGAGGCCCTGAGTCAAGGAGCGGCGGTTGCGATCGTCACTGAAGAGGCCATCGACGCAAGCGCATTGGCGTGCTTAGAACAGTGGATCGGAGCACAACCTGTGTGGTTCGATTTTCCTTTCGTCGTTCTGACCGCTAAGCGTTCGGTTAAGGCATCAACCTCATTGCGGGACATGTCACAACCCTTGGCAACGTAATCGTGGTCGAGCGTCCTGTCAGCGGCGATACGTTGGCGAGAACTGCACTATCGGCATTAAGGGCTCGCCGCCGCCAATATGATGCGCGAACTCTTCTAGCAGACCGCGAAATGGCGGCCGAAGACTTACGGCAAGCGGACCACCGCACGGACCAATTCCTGGCAATGTTTGCGCACGACCTGCGTAACCCTTGCAGATTCAATACGCCAATTCTGCACTGCCCCGCATGTTGTGGCACGCGTAACTTGCGCTTTCATTCGCACCAGTGATCTGCGCGCGAGGTAACGCTCAGACTGGCGGCGCTGTCGTTTGACGCGGTTTGTGTCGCAGCGGCGTCGCGAAGCCGGATAATCGTCTGGCGCGAAGTGCTGAGACTCCTTGCAACTGCCGATACGGTGCTGCCCGCCGCGAGCGCGCCTAGCGCCTGTTGGCGTTGCGATGCAGACAGGGACGCTGGCCGGCCTTGCGGTGCGCCGACTTGCTTGGCCAGGGCCGCAGCGTCGAGCGCGCGGGCGCGCTTGGCATCGCGTTCCAGTTCTGCGGCGAGTTCAAGCATGCGCACAGGCGAGCTGTCGCCCGGGACACATAGATCGTTCCGGCCCATTTCCAGGCAGATGGCATGAGCGCGTTTTACCGCGATGGCATTAAGCATGGACACCACGTCACTGATGCCGTTGCCGAGGTAGCCTAGGCGCGAGAAGACGAGTGTATCCCCAGGTTTTATGCGCCGGATAACTTTTTGCAATGCCTGACGGGACGCGGCGGCCATCGCGTTGCTGCAGTGATCGACCAGCACTGAGCCCATGTCGACCAGGAATCCGGCTGCATCGATCTCAAACAAGTCCCTCTCGCGGACCGGGCGATCGCCGCTTGTGTTTATATAGATGAATAGGGTCACAAATTACCCTCCAAAGTATGCCTAGCTCATTTGCCATGATGCGTACTTTTCGTCTGGCGCGAGCCCGCAATTTTCAGCGCATGTTAACAAAACTGCGGTGCTTATCGTGCAAATGTTGCATTGAAAGCTTGCAGAAAACGTCCGGAAGATACTGAAGACATAGCGAATTCAATGTTAGTTCGTACCGCCACTCATGTCATTTGACAGGACTGCGAAACACTAAATGGTCAAAATAGTTAATGCGGCTTGCTGTTCGATACGGTCGCGACGGGTCGCGTATAGCAATAAGCGCACTTAATCAACGTAGGTGCTCATGGGGCGCACCATCTCGGTAGGCCACCACGAAGGAAACAACAGGCGCACTTCGGAGCGGCCGAAGCGGTCATGTTATTTGGCGATAGGGGCGTAGAAATCGTTCAGAATCTCATACAGCTTCCAGACAGGACATGGCCGCCGACATAGCCCATCGAAACCCATGTTTTTTAGGGTCTCAGCACTTTCTTCCTTCGCGATATCACGCATCGCAATCCATAGACGTGCGGAATACTGCGGATCCGATCTCATAGCGAGCGTGAAAGCATAATCGATCTTGTTTTCGAACCTGGTATCGATAAAAACGACCGAGGGATCCCAAAAATCGAGTTGTAGGTGAAGGCTTTCGAGGTCGGGCGCGTACATGCTCGAATTGCCCCGCAATCCGAGCATCAGGACAATTGACTCGCCAATGGAAGGATCCGTATGAGCAACGAGCACCTTTCGCTGTATGCCAGGCTGGACGGATCTTTTTTTGTTCCAGACCGAGAATTCCGTCTGGTCGTCGTGTGGTAGGCGTTTGCTCATTTTCTCAAAAACCGGGATTAACGTTCGGAGCGCGCGGCGGTGCAAGACCTGCACAACTGAACGAAGAGCCCAATTTCGAGCGAGTAAGACATCTTCCTACGGATTTGGTCTAGTGTCGATGAATAGCGACGTGATCGAAGCCGCAACGACAAACAACAGTGTTCGTTAAACCTGTGACCTGCAGGCGTCCACGGTTCACACTTTGAGCTAAAACAATTTTTCAATCTATGCAATTAGCACAAATGTTGGCTACTGCGAAATCATGGCTGCGAACGTGTGAAAACCTGTATCTATGTCGTGCTTGCCTGTCATGACTCAATTAGAAAGAAGCTGTCCAGCAGATCTGCGATCTGCCACATGGGACATGGCCTGCGCGAATGTCCGTCGTACCCTGCATTTTTAAGGGCCTCGACAAACTCCTCTGGAGCAAAATTACTCATCGCAATCAGCAGTCTTTTAGTCGCTCGCTCGCTCGTGCCTAGCTCTCTTGCGAACTCGTAGTTTTTGGTTGCCCCGACACGCGTATCAAGAAGGATCGCATGCTGATTGGAACCGACAATATCCCCTCGCGCGGCAAACACGTCAATTGCGAGCGTCGCCGAAAATCCCTTTAGGCCAAGGAGGTATGCGATGGTGTCGCCGACCATCCAGTCCGAGTGGATTACAAGTATTCTTCGTTCGTTTTGACCGACACGAATCGACTTGTGGTTCCACAACGCGCATTGAAGGGAACTGCCTTCGTAAGCACGAACACTCATTATGACTCCGCGTGAATGAGCCGCTTACGCGGGGTGCATTGGAATTGTTCACGTCGCAAACATTTGGACAAGACGCTGGGTAGCAGCCTGGCACGTATGGACAACGTGCTCAGTTCTCCCCGGCAAACCGCATTTCGACTAATGTTGAAAGTTCATGGGGCGGCGTAGACCCTATCGCATGAAGCATTCGCGAGAGCGCCAGACCAAGATTGCGATGTCGCCGCAGTTGCCGCGCGGCATGAACCGAGACGGAACCAATTTTGTCAATGCCGCTTGCATCCTTTAGCACGAACTCGAAAACATGCTGGGCACCATTGGGATGATCGTGGTGAACGCTGTACGCATCGATTCGGGCTTCGATGATGTTCAAATGGTCTTCGCTAAGATCGATCATCTTGATCCTCTCAAGACAATCGCTGCGGAGACGGGCTCAGCAGCATAACGTGTGCGGTAACGGTTGGTATTGCGGTTTGGCTTTTCAGATGTACACAGGACCATCGTTGTGATTTCAACGCGTTCAAGCGCTTCATATCTGTTTTCAACGTATGACGGAACAACAACTACAGGGTCACCCAACGCGTTCATAACGTCTGTTAACTGCTGGATCAACGCACTGGTTTTCATAGGAATCTCTCAGGTTCCAATATTTCGACGCGAGAGGGTATTTACCCTTACAACGCGCTTATAGCTAGCCTTCCATTTAAAAATGGATTTTTGACCTCGGCCGCATAACTTTAGTGTACGTCGCAACTGCTCAGTCAAACGAGCAGCCACAGGCGGTAAGTGGGAAGTTGTTTTTTTAAGTAGGACGACTCTTAAATAATCTTAAAGCTGGTACATTCCGCGTCCGATTTAAATCAGCAATTGATCTAGAATCGCAGGACTTCAAGCAATTTTATGTGACTTTTCGTCCGCATTGGATGCTTTAAGTACAAAATGTTGCAAATTTCTTATTTATCAGTTAGCCGTGTATCTAAACAAGAAGATGAGTGAAGAAGTCAATCTCTATCGAACGAGGCCCAAAATAAGTAGATCTGCCCTATGGAAAAGCTGTTTACCTATAAAAGATGTTCGAGATAAAAAATTCGCTTTAAGATGCGGAGCAGCAGCTATAGATCGATGTTGGAAAATATCAACGAATCTTCAACGTTCTGCAATTAACTCCTTTTATATGCAAAACGACGAATCCCGCCAACTGACTGATGCTGAATGGATCTTTGTCAGGGACGAGTTGACCAAGGTAGGTGCAGCTTACTGTCGGCACCGCCGCCTACGGTGCATGATCGATGCGTTGCTTTGGTTAGGAACGTACAAGACAAGCTGGGCGGGCTTGCCATCCCGATTTCCGCCTCACGCGGCATGCTACGGCGCCTTTTACAGGTGGCGTTTGGCCGGGCATATTCAACCGATTTTCGCAGTGCTTAATGCACCTTTGCCCGAAGCGCAGGCGCCTGGGGTAAAAAAGCGCCGTGAAGACATTCTCACGCCTCGCTCAGATTCGCATTGGATCGTGTCAAAAGGTGACTAGCGGCGGCTAATCCTATCAATACGAAAATCGTTGCAAACGATCGTTTTTTGGACGTCCGACGCTCAACGCGCAATTACCTTTGTGCGTCTGATAACCCAACAATTTCTCCATATGACCTTTAATTTAATGGCTTTATACATAAGCGGGGAGTTAACACGTACAGTGATCCTTGGATTTAATGGATCATTGATATTGGGAATTATGTGGCGACCTATAAAGAGCTCAGAGAGCAAGCAGACGCGCTTTGCCGTCAAGCGGACGAAGCAATGCGACTTGTTCGCGCCGAGATGTTAACTCTCATTCTTGGGGGAATTAAGGAATTTGGATTTACCGCAGAGGAGCTAGGTTTTGATCAGAATGCGGGCAAGGAAAGTCATACCGAAGATAGTATAGGTGCGCCACGCAAAAGGACCCGCGCCCCAAAGTACCAAGACCCTTTAACTGGGCGTACCTGGACCGGCGCAGGTCGGCAACCGAAGTGGATTGTTGGTAACAAGGCAAAATATCTAATCAACATTACAGACCGCTAATAAGCCCTGATCACACCTCCTGCCGTCCGCGACGCGTGGGGTATCCGAGCCTGGGTATTCGTTCTTTTCGTGCTAGATCTGGCGGTTATCTCTGAAGCACCTTAATTTATGGGCTGCCAAGAGGTTCCGACTTTTGTCCGAAGGCTCAAAATGCGTCTGGATAAAATATCTGCCCGTGATTAAATCGCGCCACCTTGACGGGAGGCGGAAATGCCAAGCTAGAATTTCGTTATATGGGACAGGATCGCCTGCCCGCTCGACTATCGGAATTCGACGTGGAGCGTTACTTCGCGTTGACTGACAGCGACATTGCAGCAATCAACGAGCGCTTTCGACGCGATCGGCTTGCCGGCGTTGCCATCCA
>NZ_LMPF01000021.1 GCF_001424345.1 Burkholderia sp. Leaf177 | reverse complement strand
CCGCGAAMGACTTGTTCCAGGTCGCGACGATGGTCTGGCGCCAAGCATCGTTCAGACTCGCCTGCGCGGGTTGCAGAACGATTTGCGTGGCCTGCGCGACGGGCCGCACGAAGAGCGCATCGCCCATGCCGGACCACTGCGCGCCGAGGCTTGCAGACACGAGCTGCGCGTAGGCTTGGGTATCGGCGAGTTCGGAGCCTTTGCCTTGAAATAACGCTTGAGCGAGTTGACGCGCTTGGGCGTCGGCATCGGTGCCGTTGCTGATTTGCTGGAGCTTTAAACGCAGCGCGGTGACGCGTTCGAGATAGCGTTGCAGGCTGACATCGCTGGTGGCGCTCGGCTTGCCCGCGGTCGCTTCTCCGACCTCTCCAATGAGCCGAAGCACCGGCCCAAACGATGCCGATAATGGTCCCGCATCTTTGGCGATTGCCGCGCCTTGCGGATCGTCTTTCTTGCCGAACATGTTCTGCGCCTTGGCGACCAATGTGTCGGAGAGCGACGCCTGATGCACGCCCGCGTTGCCCTGGTAATCAAGCGATTTCATCAACGCGATGATCGGCGATTGGCGTGCATCGGCAAGCAGTTTCATTTGCTCGATAGCGGCGGGAATGTTCGGCGCGGGTTGCCATTGCAGCGCGTTCATGAACGACTGCCAGTGTTCGGCGTAGTCGTTGAAATATTGCGTGGTCAGCGCGGCTTCGAGCGTATTGGTCGACGACGCTTGCGTTGAGTCGACAGGAGATGCGGACGAGTCGTTATTGGCGAGCACCCAATCACGCGTGACGTCGCGGCTTTTAGCGGCTTCGGTGATGGCTGCAGCCACGTAACCTTCGTACGCTTGACGCGTGTAGACGCCGGGTACGGTCCCGTTGCTTCGGACCAGCCCATGTGTGTCGGTGCCAGTCGTCAACGATGCCAGCGTTTGGTCAGGATACTTGTTGCCCACGCCCGCGAGCACGCTTTGATAGACCGTGTCTTCGGAGTTACGCACACCGATCACCGAGAGCAACGTCTGACGCGACGCGTTGACCAATTCCTCACGCGGCTGAATGCGCCATGCATCGTGTGCTTTGAGATGTTGAGCGTAAAACCCCAGCAGCTGTTCAGCGAGATCAAGCTTTGCGCCAGCGGAAACGTTTGCGCTCGTCGTCCAGTAGCGCACGAGTTGCGGCGTAAGGAAACTGGTATCGACGCGGCTTGGATTCGCAAGCATCAGATACGTTTTAAGCGCTTTGTGACCTTCGAGCGCGGCACTGTTCGCGTGGTCATCGAGTGAGCCCGTGGGCATCTGACTCAGATCGATCAACGTTGCTTCGAGGCTGTTCTGGATTGGCGTTACTAAAACCGATTTGCCGGCGGCGGAATAGGATGGCCACAAGGCGGAGAGGATCGCTTTGTCCTGGTTGAGACCGAAGCGGGTCCATAGTGGAGACTGGTGCGCGACACGCTGTTCATAGCCGCCGATTTGCTGCTGCAAGGCGAGTAACGCGTTCAGACGTGTTGCCGCGTCAGGCGATGAGTCGAGCGCCTGGACGGTTGCACGCGCGTTGAACAGGTTGCGTGCGTTGGTCATGCCGGAGATCAACATGCCCGCGGTCCAGATACCGATCACCGTAAGCGCGACGGTTGAAAACACAGTGACAGGATGCAAGCCCATGCGCTTGCCGTGCGCTTTGCGCGAGATCGTGGCGAGGTGAGCCCATAGCGGCAGATCAATTATGCTCGGCAATACCAACGCGGCTTTAGCTTCACGTGATACATAAGCGCGAGGGAATGGCGCAAAGAACGCGCCGGATACACCTTGGTGCCGATCTTTCCGGTTCATTAGCACTGCAATCAGCTGCGCAAGCAGCGCGCTACGGTCATCGAGTCGCTTCGACAACTCCGCCGAGTAGCGGTCTTTAACGCTTCGAATCAGTTGTTCGATGCTCGCATGTCCAATGCGGTTACGTAGCGCCAGTAGCGTCGATTCGATCGTTCGCGCGTTTGCGTCAGGCGCGAAGTCGCAGCCGATTAACGCCGTCCGGCCGTCGTTCCACTCGTCCGTTTTAGCGATGTCGAGGACATAGACGGGTGCGGACCAACGCAGTGCGGCTGCGATGCGCGCCAGACTCACGCTGTGAGAAGCAATGCCTTGGTGCTGAGGCAAGGCATCCACGGTTTCGCCGAGGGTGAGGATCACCGCGTCGATTGGACGACTGCGACGAAGCGAGCGGAGTTCGCGAAGCCAGCCTTCATCCGGTCGTCCGTCAGGCTGGGGCTTGTTCCATAACAACACCGCATCTTGAGTGACGAGCCAACCGTTTTGAGCCAGATCCGGAAGAGCGCGGGTAAAGGTTGCCTCGTTGCCAGTCAGCAAAAGCCAAGATTGGCGGTAGCGCCAATGCACGCCATTCTCCGCGCGCAAGTATTCGCGAAGCGCGCTCAGACCGGTTCCAGTCTGCTTTGTCGCGCTTGGCGACGTGGCCAGTGAACCTTGGGTTGTACCAACCATTTCGGGAGCACGGATATGCAACCATCTTGCGAGGTTACGCGCGGCACTACCTATTCTCGCTCGGTTGTCGAATGCGAATAAAAAAGCGAAAGCGAGCGCGCACAACGCAATCCCGGCGATCCAGTTGCTCCGCGCTTCGGGCGTCGTGATGCCAATCTCTTTGCCCCATACAAGGACAAAAAGAGCGACGACCAAAGCCAGCGCTGTGATACCGAGTACGTCTAGGGACAGCTTTTTCATAGCAATGCTTTCTTTAATGTTTGCGCGAACCTCCTGTGGGTAGGTGGTGCGGCGACCCAGATATCTGTGGATCACAAGTACACTTACCTGTCACACTTCCATGTACGAGGTGTACTGGGAGGGAAGGAAGTACGAGCTCGGGTTGCACAGACACAGGCAAATGTCATCACTGAGCGCGGCTTCGCGTCCATCCGGAGCAGTCATTGAATGACGAGGTCCGACGCATACGATTCGGCCGATCGTTTTACACACGGGACATGCCACAGGATCGCCTTCATAAGCTTGCTCCCGGTCGCCCAACATGTCTGTTGAATCGCCGTTCAATATCGTCGCCCCTGTCGTGGTCTTATCGCCCTGCATGAGGTCATAACGCTTTGCCATGGTGATGCGTTTCCTAAGGTTGCTAGATTTGGGTATCGACAATGCAGCCAGGTTTGTCGAGCGAGCCTCAAATTGACGTTTCGACCAAAGCCGATGATGACGGCGCATTCACGGTCGCAGATCGGACGAGCACGGCACAGTCGAACGTATGTTCCGAACCGGCAAATACCATCTGCCTCGGTGCAGTGTCAGACAAAGACTTCGCGGCGCACGCGAGCGCCAGCCAAGGTGCAGCAACGCCTGCAAAACCGATCGACTGGTCGATCTTGATTACGTTGTTCGGTAAACCGAGCAAGCTGCCTTCGGAAACGACTGGTCCCCACTGCGTCGCCGCGAAGCCTGTCTCCCAAACGCCGGCGATGTCTCGCGCTGCCGATTTGCCCCATTTCAACGCGGTCAGTAAAGCCTCATGTGCTTGTTCGAATCCTCCACGAACTGGTCGATGAAGATTTGCTTCAGACTTCATTGCGCGCCGTGTTGCCTCAACCTCCGGCAGCAAAAGTAGCGAAGCCGCTGCCTCCGCTGAACCGGGTGACGGCGAAGCGCTTTGTAAGACATTGAGTTGTATGGCTACGATTAACCGAGCTTTGGTGTCATCCATTTCTATTGTTCGATCCAACCATTGGTCAAGCATCGTGAAATCGACACCGGAATCCTTGATCGCAATGTCTGCTCGAGGTAATTCGAGCTTCCCCCATTGATCGTTCCAAATTTCGTTCCGCTCCGCGGCGGAAAGTAGACTGGACGTAACAAAATGAATTTCAAGCGCTGTCCTTTGATGCAGCGCTTTGATGGCCGGTGCAAGCTCGACAAGCAAACCTTCGAAAAGCCACTTCGCGACTTCAATGTGCCGCTTCTTGTCAGCCGTGAGTGAGCCGGGTGCAAGCTTGACCGACGGCACGACCAGCCACCGTGCGTGGACTGGAGGTGCATTCGCCGCGATTCCGATCTGCGAGACAAGCTTCATCGACTTATCACAAACTTTATCCAATGCGTTTTCTTTCGGGTCGCACGAGAAGCGGTACGCCGTAGCGAGTATGGCGAAGGGCTGACTAGCAGCGTCAAAAACGCGTTGGTTGTACGCGCGAACCACTTCATTTCCAGCCTGGATGTCTAACCTTRCTGCCTCGTATGCGCTAAACCGGCGCGAGACGACAAAACCAGCTAGCGCAGTCGGAAGAACGACRASCGTTGTCCAGAACCGCCAATCATTGGTCGGCATGTGTTTGGGCCATAGCAGCACCGTCGCCGCACTGCCTGCCACTAGCAGTATGACGAAGACAATGCTCCAAACGGGTTTCGACGGCGGAGTAGACGGTTCCGGTTNGGGCCATAGCAGCACCGTCGCCGCACTGCCTGCCACTAGCAGTATGACGAAGACAATGCTCCAAACGGGTTTCGACGGCGGAGTAGACGGTTCCGGTTGTTCCTTAGGTAATTGCCGAAAATCAACGGGCATAAGTGTTCACTTTAGAAGCCATTCGGTCGCGGACGTAATGTCCGCGAAACTGCGTCCCAGAGTGCGATGGCTTCGCTTTCGGATAGTGAAGAGTGACTTGGTCTTGCTTCTGGCGTTGCGTCCGGAGACGTTCCCCCGTTATGCAGATTCAACGTAATTAGTGGATTGAGAGCGCTTCCCGTCAGCGAGTTGCCCTCCAAATGGAAGATGTTTCCTAGAACACCGCTTGGCATAGTGCCCGAAATCAGCCATTCTTCTGCGATTAACTCATCTGGAAGTTCAACAACTCCTTTGCGCAGGGTTCGACCGCCAGGCGTTGCTTTAATCATCTGCTCGATCTCTTTAGCTCTCTGTAAAAGGGAGTCTGCCTCCTTAATTCCTGAATCAGTTGTGACGTTAATAGTGACGTCCGGGTGATCTTGTAGAACGAAGAAATTTTGTATGCGTTCCGAATTGGTAGCACTGCCCGGCAAAAATCCGCCTAAAAAACACACGCCTGGCCCAGATGGAACGTTGTTGTGGGCGCGACCTTGAACACGTGCCAATAAGGCGCCTACAACTCTAGTCTTTTCTTGTAGGTTGCTTTTTATTGGGTTATTTTTATACAAAGGGTGTTCTTTATAGACAGAGTCGGTCCAATCAAAAGCGTTGCTCCAAAGCTTAATCAAATACCCGCGATCCCATTTATACGCTTCTATGAGTCGAGTACCGTCGCTTAAAGAATTCGGATCTCCGAGGGTAATAAAATATCTTGTCCCTTTAGATCCTGCCTCACCGTCCGCGTATGAATACTTGTATTTGCTTTTAGTTTGCCTAATCGAGTTTGCTCGCTCGTCCAGAAATATTTCGAACCGCTCCTCTGGCATCAACTGAGCATCAAATTCAACACCCTGGATGCTCGCTCGCCCTGACATAGCTGCCATTGTGGGGAGCGAAAGCATAAATCGCCCAACACAACGCGGCGTCAGTTCGAAATTAATTGGATCGCTTATTTTCATTTCGGTTTGTACATTTGATTTGGGAAAACTCGTGCCGACCATAACGACGCTAAGGGCAAGACTTGGAAACCAGCGCTTTACTATTGTGTCTAACACTCTTGATACTCTAATGATGTGCCCCTGACACGATCTACCAATTTAGTAATTGCCCAAAGCGCGAACAGTTTCTGCGTTTCTTTTTTATAGGCACTTTCGTGGTCGACACCGGAAAAAGCGAGACACATTTGAACACCCGGCTTACCAAAAGGGGATCGCCCCGATCGGACTGGAACTGTTCCATCGCCGTTTTCGTTAGGCGCTTGCAAAACAAACTTTGCCGTCGAGGAGCTTTTGTTATACGGGTCAACGATAGTGTACGTACCGGTCCCCTTTCCCTTGCCCGGTGGCTGCTGCAAGAGGTCAGGGAACGTATTCTCCGAAGCTTTAGATTCAAAAAAACGACGCGCTTTTCGTTTCCAGATAACATCACCCCAAGTTGCGTGCTTCGGATCATCTCCGAAGAAGGCGAACGTCTGGTTGTGGTAGGCATTAGCGATCGAATTGTGAAATGGATATACTTCCTCTCTAATTAATTCAACAATTTTTCCCCAGTCTTTCGTAATAAAAACTTTCTCTGGGTCAAGTGGGTTAATTAAGGATTCGTCTACCAACGCCCACCATTTCTTTTCTTGTATATAAATTTCAGTGTACGGCTCGGAATGTGGGAGCGCTTGAATGGATTCTCCGTCTTGTATCTTTAACCATCCAGATCCGTATTCTGTACTTGGCAATAATTGCAGCGCGCCGGGTGCTTGAGCAAAAACGGCAGTTATCTCAGCAGCATCCGCTCCGAGTACATACCCCGCTATGCCTTCGGTCCCGGCCTTGACTCGTTTGTACGCGGTCGCAGATCCGGTTGCCGGCATTACGCCGTGCACGATCCCCAAAACATTATCGCGACACCCAGCAATCACTTGGTCTTCTTGATTATTGGATTTGTTATTCGGCAAAACCTCGGAATAGTAACGTGCTACGAGGCCACCCATCGAATGGGTAACTAGGATGACCTTTTCGCATACTTTCCCTTGAGCGCAATATTTCGCGACAAACTCGTCTATCTTTGATGCCAACCGTTCCGACGAAGCTTTGTTAGATTGGAGCCAGTTGTAACCGACAACATGAACAGGCAACTGATACATGTACGATAGCTCCACCTCTTCGATTTTAAGTAGCGTCGGGCCGTTCTCGTCTGAAATGAGTTTCTCAAGTAGTTGGGCGCGCAGTCCAGTTTTACAACTATCGACATCGTTAAGTGCGTTTTCAAGCCAAACTAGCCACTTACCGTAACTGCTTCTTGCAACCTCGCCCCATCCACGCCAACGCAGCTCGCTCTCGGTCTGGCCCGTTCCGCTGTATATTTTGCCCTCCGGAAAAACCTCTGTTAAGCGAGGATCCAGCAGAGTCTTGCGGGTCGCAGCACCGGCGAAAGCCCAATCCGTCGCTAGACCCAGCGCACTATCGATTAACCAAACGGGATCGCCCGACTCAGAAGATTTGAGGTTTGTTCCCATTATTCCGGGGACAAAAATCACGGGGATAACGCGATCTGGCACCATATGGCACACTGCAATGCTGTTATCAGATAGCGATGTGGTCGACGCGTAATGAACCGAACCATCGTCGAGTACTTGGGGCTTAAGAATTCGTTCTGTAGTGCACATATGCTATTCACTTGAGAATGTTAGTTGTAGAGTCCCGTTGAAGATTTTTAGTAGTTGCTACTTTGGGCCTATACGCAACTTAACGCCCTCCACGAATATGCTTTTTTGCAATCCGGTTGTTCCTGCTTTGTCGGTCATCCCTTTGATTACACTCCCATCTCCCATGATTATTGAGAATGCACGATTGGCTACAGGCTTATTGCTAAAAGGCCATTTCAAAGCAAACTGCTCGTCGAACTTTGCATGCGTCCACGTGTTCATTGATTCGCCAAGCGAGGCAGGCCCTTGCCTGCCAAATGAAGCGGACTTAAACGACCTATCCCCACGAGTACCATCTTCGATGCCCGTTGACGACATGCGGAAGTAGGAACCGCCGCACTTAAGAAGAAGCTCTTCTTTAGCTTCGATCGTCACCCGCCCATTTACGCTGATGATCGTCATGTTCTGGTCGGCCAGCAATCGCATCTCATCGCTTTGCGCTTGAATCTCAACTTTTCCTTTGGCTGCAAACAGCTTCATGCCAAGTCGCTNTGATCGTCATGTTCTGGTCGGCCAGCAATCGCATCTCATCGCTTTGCGCTTGAATCTCAACTTTTCCTTTGGCTGCAAACAGCTTCATGCCAAGTCGCTGCGCATAGAGGGAAATGGCCTCACCTGCTGCCACCGTGAACCGTTTAATGGTGCCGATATCCGCGTTACCGCCCGCCGTCGCAATCAAATTGSCCGCCGCACTGAGTTGCAAATGCTCGCCCGATGCGAGTGCAATACCCGCAGGCGCGCTAACYAAAATTCCGGCTTTTTTGAGGTCCTTCAACGTGCCTTCGAGCAACGCTTTTTGCTTTTCGTAATCGGCAGCAACGGCCTGTGCGGCATTCGCCGCTTCGGCAAGCGCTTGCATCTGTTGGAGCGCCTGCTCCAGCAGTCCTTGCGCGGCATTCATTTCAAGCTGCTGACCGCTAGCCGCAGGCTGNTTCGCCGCTTCGGCAAGCGCTTGCATCTGTTGGAGCGCCTGCTCCAGCAGTCCTTGCGCGGCATTCATTTCAAGCTGCTGACCGCTAGCCGCAGGCTGRTCGTCCGCCGAGATAAACATGCCCTTGCCAGCGCGAATCGCGCCATACCCGGACGTCCTCAGCTCATACCCCTCACCACGCTTTTGCCGCTTGCTATCGACCAAATGCCCGAGATTGAGCTGACTCTTGCCCGAATGCTCGGTGCTGATCTTGATGTGCTGTTCGTCCTCCCAGTCCTCCATCCGGATCTTGTTATTCGACTGCGTGCGAATAACGTTGCGCGACATCCATCGTTCCTGGTTGTGAACCAGGTCGGACTGAATGCTGTTGTGATGGAACTGCGAGATGAAGAGTTTGTTCGGATCACCATCGCGGGCCATGATGACCGCTTCGGTGCCATCGAGCACCGGGAAATGAAAGCCGGTTTGCAACGCGCCGGCGAACGGCTTGGCCATGCGCAAGGGCACACTTTCGCCACCCGGATTCCACTTATCGAAGTCGATATCCAATCGCACCGGATAGTGGCCCGCTTTCGTTAAATACGCATACGGGTATTTATTCGGCGACGTCACGCGTGCGCTTAGCGCTCCATGGATTTTCGGCCATTTGCTTTCGTCGATTTTCAGCCTGAAGCGGCGATCGGACGGAATCGCTTTATACGAGTTGCTGTAAGCCACTCATTCCGTTCGATGTAATCACNGGCGACGTCACGCGTGCGCTTAGCGCTCCATGGATTTTCGGCCATTTGCTTTCGTCGATTTTCAGCCTGAAGCGGCGATCGGACGGAATCGCTTTATACGAATTGCTGTAAGCCACGCCCCGGCCGCCCGAGTGCGTTACTTCGATAATCACCTGTCCACTAGGCGCATCGGGTAACGGTTCATCGATACGCAGAATGCGGCCCGGTCGGAACTCGAGCACATTGCTTGGTCCGTGATACACGACTTGCCATGCGATCGCCGCCTCGTGACGCAACTGCGCTTCCCAGCGCGCGCCGTCCTGGCTCAAATGATTCGTGCCGTAGATATAAGGCTGACCATACGTGGTCGTATCGTTAATCGCGACATTCGCTTCGTCCTTAAAGCGCTCCCATGCCACAAGCGGATTGTAGTCGGCGACCAGAACCGATTGCGGCACCACTTCGGTGTGCGTCTCGAGCGCGAACACGGCTTCAGTTCCAGCTTCAAGCCCCGCATTCTCGCGATACGGCACCTTCAATTCAGGCGTGTAGACGTAGTGATCGATATCGTCACCGAATACGACTACGTCGCCATGTTTTCCTTGTTCGGTATAAAAATAAATCCCTTCTTGCTCGCACAAAAGGCGGATGTAATCGAGATCCGATATCTGATACTGCAGGCGAAAATCGTGCACCGGGTATTCCCGGCGCAGTTTGAACTCGAACTGGTGATCCATGAACTTGTCGTTCAGCAGAATCGATTCAATGATTTGCTTCGCACTTTGCTGCTGAAACACGCGGCATCGGTGCAAAAGCGCAAGACGCGCCATCTGCGATGCAACGACNAGTTCAGCTCGACCAGAACGCCCACGCCGTCGGCTCTTTCGGCCACCGCTCGCGCACCGCGCAAATGGGCTATCACCCGTCCGACTACATGGGCAAACCCGTCATCGCCGTCGTGAACACGTGGAGCGAAATGTTCAGCAGAATCGATTCAATGATTTGCTTCGCACTTTGCTGCTGAAACACGCGGCATCGGTGCAAAAGCGCAAGACGCGCCATCTGCGATGCAACGACGATTGTGTATCGATAAAAATCTTTGGTCTTTTTAATCCGCTTGAACTGAGTCACGATGCCACGATAAACACGCGGCTCTATGCTGTCTTCGGCAGTGATCGTGAAGTGTCCGTCGCGTCCGAGATAATCGGCGCGCGAAAGCTGATCCGGATGCGTGAACTCAATCGTGATTTCGTAAGGCGATGCCATGCCCTCGCGCGCGTGATACGAAATCACCGAAATGTCTTTGGAATTCGACGCGCTGGGTACATCNGTGAACTCAATCGTGATTTCGTAAGGCGATGCCATGCCCTCGCGCGCGTGATACGAAATCACCGAAATGTCTTTGGAATTCGACGCGCTGGGTACATCGAGGTGATAGGCCTGTTGGCCGGTTACGCGTAACGCACGACCAATCGAATCCGCCATGTTTCGTCATCCTATTTTTTTCACATTTTGTGCGCGTGTGTGTCGAACGCCAAGATAAGGCTTCGCGCATCCGCTGGCGTCGGACGATAACCAGTTTTTCTCGGAATGTGAATAGCGCAGACGCAAACTAAAAATTTTATTTTGAACGCGTCTGTCTTTAGGAATTTACTGAGAAAAAACGAGGTATGAGCGTGCTAATGTTTAAAAAGAATTTTGGCGCTTGTGTGTGAACCTTCAACCGCAAATGGGGTTGGCAATCCACCGGCGTCAGCAAACTTATGATCCGGGCGTGGATGTTTTTTCTTTAGCGCACGCCCTGTCGCACGATGCTTTGAACCCATCTGGCGACCGCTGTGGTCGTCTGGACTACTGTCAAAAACAAGGAAAAATGAAATGGCGGAAAGTTTTCAGAATGAAGTGCCCAAGGCACGCGTCAATATCAAGCTGGACCTCCACACAGGCGGAGCTTCAAAGAAAGTTGAACTGCCCCTGAAGCTGCTGGTAATGGGCGACTACAGCAACGGACAGAACACTGACGCGCTGGGCGATCGCACCAAGGTATCGGTCAACAAGAACAACTTCAATTCCGTCCTATCGGAACTGAATCCCAAGGCTAAGATCGCGGTGACGAACACGCTTGTGGGCGATGGCTCGGAACTGCCTGTAGATCTCGACTTCAAGACCATGGAAGATTTCTCGCCGGAACGGGTGGCCGCGCGCGTGCCTGAACTTCGCGCACTGATGTCGGCGCGCAACCTCTTGCGCGATCTGAAATCGAACCTGCTGGACAACGCCACGTTCCGCCGCGAACTCGAAAAGATTCTCGTGGACCCGGCCATGTCGGCGAGCTTGCGCTCTGAACTTCAGGGCATCGCGCAAGCCGCACCATCGGCGTAGAGAACGCGCCCTAGCTGAATCGCTTTCAGTCCAAAACCCGCTTATCGAGACTCAACACCATGGCAAAGAATGAATCACGCGTCCACGAGGCTGCGGCGGAAACGCTCGTCCTGGATAAACCCTCTGCGACCGCGCCCGCTGCTAAGAAAGATGGCGTCTACGCGAATCTCTTCGACAAAATCTCGCTCGCTCCGGTGGCCTCGGCCCGCCCGGTCGACGCCTTTCATAATCCGGATTCGCTCTCGGAGTCGTCGACCGATGAACGCGTAACTCAAGCCTTACGCGTTTTCCTGGACATGATCGCTGATTCGTCGCAAAACGTTGAGCGTCTGGACAAGACGCTGATCGATCATCATATGGCGAGCATCGATCAGCGTATCAGTGCACAGCTCGACGCAATCATGCACAACGAGACGTTCCAGCAAATCGAGTCGGCATGGCGCGGTTTGAAGTTTCTCGTCGATGGCACGGACTTCCGGAAAAACGTCAAGATTGAAGTGCTCGATATTTCGAAGGATGCGCTTCGTCAGGACTTCGAGGACACGCCCGAGATTATCCAGAGCGGCTTGTATCTGCACACCTACGTCCAGGAATACGACACGCCTGGCGGCGAGCCGATTGGCTCGGTGATTTCGAACTACGAGTTCGACCGGAGCCCCCAGGACATCGCGCTTCTTCGCAATATATCGAAGGTTTCCGCAGCCGCGCATATGCCGTTCATTGGCTCCGTCGCACCAAAGTTCTTCGGCAAGGAATCCATGGAAGAAGTCGCGAGCATTCGCGACATCGGCAACTATTTTGATCGCGCCGAATACCTGAAGTGGAAGAGTTTTCGCGATTCCGATGACGCTCGTTATATTGGTTTGACCCTGCCACGCTTTCTCGCTCGCCTGCCATATGGTCCCGAAACGGTGCCGGTGCGCGCGTTCAACTACACGGAAGCGGTTAAAGGACCCGATCATGACCGGTATCTGTGGGCCAACGCTTCGTTCGCATTTGCCGCGAACATGGTGAAGAGTTTCATCAAGAACGGCTGGTGCGTGCAAATCCGTGGGCCGCAAGCAGGCGGTCTCGTTGCTGATTTGCCAATTCATCTTTATGACCTCGGTACGGGCAATCAGGCAAAAATTCCAACTGAAGTTCTTATTCCGGAAACGCGCGAATTCGAGTTTGCGAATCTGGGATTTATTCCGTTGTCGTATTACAAGAATCACGACCACGCGTGTTTCTTCTCCGCGCACTCAGCACAGAAACCCGCGATCTACGACACCAAAGATGCAACCGCGAACAGTCGCGTGAACGCGCGTCTACCGTACATCTTCCTGCTGTCGCGCATTGCGCATTATCTGAAACTCATCCAGCGTGAAAACATCGGTACGACCAAAGATCGGCGCGTGCTGGAACTCGAACTGAATACGTGGATCAAGACGCTCGTGACCGAGATGACCGATCCGGGCGATTCGCTGCAAGCGTCGCATCCGCTACGTGAAGCGCAAGTCACGGTCGAGGATATTGAAGACAACCCGGGATTTTTCCGCGTAAAGCTTTTTATCGTGCCGCACTTTCAGATTGAAGGAATGGATCTGAATTTGTCACTCGTCTCACAGATGCCGAAGGCCAAGAGCTAAATTAATCAAGGCTGCATCACGGTAAGAGGCCACTACCTCTGCACGGCGTAACAGCCGTGCAGCCTTCCCCTTTGCGCACAAAACAAACGAATGAAAATAACAAGACCGCTGTGGGCCAAGGGTATTTTTATGACGCCGCAGCATTTCCAGCAACAGGCGATGTGGAATCAGTTCGCCGACGAACGCCTCGCGCGCATGACAAGCCCCGATCCGTGGGGCTTGAGCCGCGTCGTGTTCGATCAGCAAGCGCTCGGCATCAACCGTTTGCAACTCAACGCAATCGACGTGCGTTTGCCGGACGGTACGTTTATCGATTCGGAAACTGCCGACCGTTTGCCAGCTCCGCGGCAACTCAGCGATATCCCGCTGCACGTCGCGGGCACGGTTGTATCCATTGGACTGGCATTGGTCGATGCGCAAGGTGGCAATTGCATAGAAGAAGGCGAACGTCATGCGCGCCCGCGCCGCTTCGTGCGCGAATATATGAATGTCGCCGATATCAACGGCGAAGGCGTTGAAGAAATCAGCGTCGAGCGCCATGCGCTCGCCTTGTTGTTCGACTTCGAGGAACCCGGCAGTTATGTTACTTGCGCGATCGGGCGCCTCATCCGCAATACGCAAGGTCTCTTCGAGCTGGATTCGGCATTTGTGCCGCCGTGCCTTTTTTTATCGGCTAACGCGCGGCTTGTTGAGCGGATGCAACGGCTTTCAGAAATTCTCGGCGCCAAAAGCGAGAGCCTTGCGGTACGTCGGCGCGAACGCTCCGATCAGATTGCGGATTACGCAGTGTCCGACGTGTCTCTGTTCTGGTTGCTGCATAGCGTGAACAGCACGTGGCCGGATCTTTCGCGCTTATGCGCGGCGCCTCAACAACATCCCGAACGACTTTATGGTGTGTTGGCCCGGCTGGCTGGATCGCTGCTTACTTTCTCCACGACCGAAACGCTGCACGCCATCCCTGCGTACGATCATCACGCGCCCGAACCGGTATTCGCCGAGCTCGAATCGCTGATTCGCGTGCTGCTCGATACCGTCATTCCATCGCGCGTTGTTCCAATTGCGCTAGATCGGGTGAAACAGACTGTGTGGGCGGGAAAGATCAACGACGAGCGTCTCGTGGACGGTGCCGAATACTACCTTTCGGTGCAGTCGTCGCTACCTGCGCACGCGTTGCTCGAGCAATTACCACGCTTGTGCAAAGCGGGCGCGCCCGATGACGTCGAGCAGATCGTGAATTCCGCGCTTCCGGGCATCCCGTTGCGAGCAATGTCGCGGCTGCCTGCGGCCATACCTATTCGTATCGAGAGCCAGTATTTTGCGCTCGACAGCGTGCATCCGGCGTTCAAGCGAATGATCGATGCACGTGCCTGCCAGTTCTATATCCCGTCATCCATTCCCGAGGTTGCACTCGAACTCTACGCGGTGCTGCCAGCATGACCGACAAACCGATCGTGCTTCTGCCGAATGCGTTCCGCGACACCGCCCTCACGGTGGCGACGCTCGCTGACAACGCAACGTCCACCACGTTCGCTGACTTCCGGAAGGATTGTTTGGAGCAAGTCGACGCCCTGCGCCGCGAGCTCACGGCGGCAGGCCATCCTTCTGACGTGGTAGCGGACGCAACCTACGCGCAGTGCGCGTTGCTCGACGAAACCGCGCTGATCCGCCTGAAAGACCATGAGCGCGATGCGTGGGAGCGCGAGCCGCTTCCGGTCCAGGAATTCAATACAAACGATGCCGGCGACGAGTTGATCGCAAGGATTCATCGGCGGCTGCAAGAACCTGCGCCCAAGCTCGTATTGCTGAGCATTTTCAACGCGGTGCTCGGCCTCGGTTTCACCGGCAAGTTCGCGCTCAACGGCGCGGACGCCCGGATCGATTTGATGCGCGCGCTTGATCAGCGTACGGGCCAGTCCCAAGATACGTCGGGCACGGTGCTGTTATCGAGCAGCGCGAACGCGCGCTGGCGCATGAGCATCTCGCCGCTTGGCTATGTTGTCGGCGGGATCATCGTCGCCGCGCTCGTGTACCTGGCGCTTGACCGGTGGCTCGCGGCATCCATCGCGCGCCTACCGGGTTGAGCGCACAAGTCATGACCTCCCCGACCGGATACCCGTATCGATCGATCTTCGCCTGGATCGCGGCGCTTGTCGTCGTGTGGCTCGCACTGTGCTCGCCGTGGACTATCGGGTGGAATATCTTCGCTGGCTTGCTGGCTGTGATCGGCGCGGCAGCGGCGATCTTTATTGCTACGCGGCGCGCGGTCGCCCGCACGCAGGCGACACAACAGGTACTGCGGAAAATCGATACCGCGCTCAGCGGTCTGCCCTCCGAAATCAGGCGCAATACGCCGCTTGTGATTGTCATCGCGTCAACGGATACGCTGCTTGCAGGCGTCTTTTCGGCCGATGCCGTGCGCGTGACCGATACCGCAATCTGGGTGCGCGTGAACGACCCGACGCGCCTGGCGCACTTCGCGGATGCGCTAAAGCGCTGGCGGGACGGACAGGGTCCGGACGCTGTCGCTTATTTGATCGATGCAGACGCGGCCACCGATCACGCAACGTTGGTCGGAGGTCTGCGACGCTGGCGCGCGGCTATTGGGGAGGCGAATCGCGCGGTCGGATATGCGCTGCCGGTGTGTGTCGCCATGTACGCGAACGAATCGGCGTCGACCGCGGATGAGTGTCCCTGGTTCGGCGTGTCCGGCGTAGACCAGATCGACGTTTCAACGCTTCACGATGCAATCGCGACGCGGCTCGGCCTCTATGCTGGAATGGCGATTCCGCAAGACCGCGAAGCGCGCGCTCATCGTGCGGCACGGCTCGACGTCCTCACGCAATGGACTGCCGCGGCCATATTGCCGGTCTTGCTCGACAGTCAGCGCACATCGCGCTCGCTCCAGATCCACGCATTCGGAGTCGTGGCCGTCGAAGGACATCCGGCGAAAGCGTCCCTGCTTGCGCGTTATGCGACGGATCGGACGAAGCTTGTGCTACCGGACCGCGGCACGAATCTCACTGGAACACCCGCACGGTACACGCTGCCTGCGCCGTTGATCCGCGGCATTGCAACTCAACACGCACATCGGCCAATGCCACGCGCCCTTGCTCACGGCTTTATCGCGCTGGTTGCGCTTTTCTGTGCGGCGGCCGCGTCGTCGGCGTGGCAAAACCGCAATCTGGTTGAACGCGTGCGGGCCGACATGGCGCAATACGCCGCCCTCGCGCCGGGCATGGACGAAGCACGGATCGACGCGCTGAGCATAGTCAAGCGTGATCGGGACCAACTCGCCGCGTATGCAAGCAATGGCTTGCCACCGCGACTCGGCCTTGGTTTCTATCGTGCGTCGGCTTTGCTGCCGGGCATCAACACATTGATCGCGAGCTATCAACCGCCCGCGCCGCCGCCATCGATGATCGAACTCGATAGCCTCTCGCTCTTCAAAAGCGGCTCGGCCGTGCTCAATCCCGGCTCGAATCGCGTACTCGTTGGCGCGGTTGAATTGATCAAGGCAAACGCGGCGAAGCGGGTGCTGATCGCAGGTCACACCGATAACGTCGGCAACGCGGCGAGCAACCGGACGCTCTCCGAAGCGCGCGCGGCGTCCGTGCGCGACTGGCTTGCCGATGCATCCGGCATCTCGCCAACACGATTTGCCATTCAGGGCTATGGCGATACACGTCCCAAAGCCAGCAACGAAACCGAGGCGGGGCGCGCTGCGAACCGCCGCGTGGAAATTACGCTCGTTCCCGACTGTCGTGACGATCGTAAAAACGGGGCATCTCCCGAGGGCCATGAGGAACATCGGGGCAATGTGGCCTGCTCATTCAATTAAAGAGAGGAAATAAAAATGGCAATTCCGTCATACATGTGGATCAAGGACGATGGCGGCGCAGACGTCAAGGGTTCCGTCACCGTCGCGGGCCGTGAAGGCAGCGTTGAAGTGGTTGCGTTCAATCACGGCATTCACATTCCGACCGATGGCAACACCGGCAAGCTGACCGGTACGCGCGTGCACAGCGCGGTCACGTTCACGAAGGAAACGGACGCGTCGACGCCGTATTTGTACAAGGCCGTGACGAGCGGCCAGACGCTCAAGTCGGTTGAAATCAAGTGGTACAAGATTGACGATGCAGGCAAGGAAAAAGAGTACTTCAACACTCAGCTCGATAACGTCAAGGTTGTAAGCGTCAAGCCGGAAATGCTCGACATCAAGAATCCGGCGTTTGAAAAGCACAACCATCTGGAAAAGATCGAGTTGCGCTACGAGAAGATCACGTGGGCGTACAAGGACGGCAACATCATCCACGCCGATAGCTGGAACGAGCGCTCATAACACAGTGCGCGTTTGAACGGCCGATCACCGGTTATTCGCCGGCGCCTGGCCTTGAGCGCACGAATTTGCAGACACGCAGGTTCGTGCGCTTTTTACATCTTATTCCTGGATCATCCATGACTGCTCGCGACCTCTCGCCCTTTCTGCGCCGCCTGAACGAACACTGCGCCCGCGCACTTTCCGACGCTGCAAGCCTGTGTGAAACGCGCGCGCATCGCGAGATCGAAATCGAGCATTGGCTGATCAAATTGCTTGAACTCGGCGACGGCGATCTGGTGGCAATCGCCAGGCGATACGAACTCGAGATGGACGGGATCTGGAACGGATTGCTGAAGAGCATCGAACGGTTACCGCACGATTTGCGAGGCAAGCCGGGTTTGTCGCAGCGTTTGGGGCAAATACTGGAAGCGGCATGGTTGCGCGCTTCGCTGGAAGAAGGGCAACCTGCGATTCGCTCCGCGCATTTGCTGGCGGTCCTGGCCGACACGCCGCATTTTTTGCGCGCGCCCGACGCGTGGCAGTTGCTGAGTGTATCGGCGGTGCAGATCGAGCGATTGATGCCTGAATTGGATCGGGTGTCGGTTGAAGCGCCGAAAGATGCATCGGTTAAAGACACGGCAGCGGCTGTCGGTCCGACTGAAGATCTAACGCCGAAGCTTCAGGCAAATTCTGATGCGCTCGACCGTTTCACCATCGATATCACGCAAAAAGCGCGTGACGGCAAGATCGATCCCGTGTTCGGGCGCGACATCGAAATTCGGCAAATGGTCGATATCCTCGCGCGTCGTCGAAAGAACAATCCAATTCTCGTGGGCGAACCGGGTGTTGGTAAAACGGCGCTCGTTGAGGGCCTCGCGCTGAAAATCGTTGAAGGCGACGTGCCCGCCATCATCCGCAACGTGTCTATCCTGACGCTCGACCTCGGTCTGCTTCAAGCGGGCGCCGGCGTTAAAGGCGAGTTCGAGCAACGGCTGAAGAACGTGATCGAAGCCGTTCAGGCGTCCGCAACGCCGATACTTTTGTTCATCGACGAAGCGCATACGTTGATTGGCGCAGGCAACACGGCTGGCGGCGCCGATGCAGCGAACCTGCTGAAACCCGCGCTCGCACGCGGCGAATTGCGCACGATCGCTGCAACCACGTGGTCGGAATACAAGCAATACTTTGAACGCGATGCAGCGTTGGAACGACGCTTCCAGATGGTCAAGGTGGACGAACCCGACGACGACAACGCCTGCCTCATGCTGCGCGGTTTGAAGGAACGCTACGCGCAACATCACGGCGTGCACATCACAGACGCGGCCGTGGGCGCGGCAGTGCGTTTATCGCGCAGATATCTCACCGGCCGCCAGTTGCCGGACAAAGCCGTCGATCTGCTCGATACCGCAGCCGCGCGCGTTCGCATGAGCATCGACGCTACGCCCGTCGCCATCTCGACACGTCGCGCGGAACATGCGGCGCTTGAAGTCGAGCGCACTGCGTTGACGCACGATCAAGGCGCGACATCGCAGGAATATGGCGACCGGCTTGCGGCTATCGAAACGCGGCTCGAAACGCTCACCCGCGAACTGGTGCAGCTTGAAGTCGAGTTGGCGCAGCAAAAGGATGCCATCCACACGTTGTTTGATTTGCGAACCCAGTGGCACGCTGCAACCGATGAAAGCGAGCGTCGCGACGTTCAAGCTGCGATCAGGCACGCGCACGATCAACTTTCGCAGCACGGCAGCGACGCGTTGGTCTACGCCGAAGTCGATGAAGCGGCGATTGCACGCGTGATCGCGGACTGGACGGGCGTCCCGGTTGGCAGCCTTCTCTCCGATGAACTCGCGACGCTGCTCGAACTCGAAAGCCGGCTCGGACAAGTCGTTGTCGGTCAGGACGACGCGCTCGACGCGCTGGGAAAAAGTCTTCGCGCCGCCAAAGCGGGACTGAAGTCTGAAGAGGCACCGCTGGGTGTGTTTCTGCTCGCGGGACCATCGGGCGTCGGGAAAACGGAAACGGCCCGGGCGTTGGCGGATCTGATGTTCGGCGGTGAACGTGCACTCGTCACCATCAATCTTTCGGAGTATCAAGAGGCGCATACGGTGTCTCAGCTCAAGGGCTCGCCACCGGGATACGTCGGTTATGGACAAGGTGGTGTGCTCACCGAAGCCGTGCGTCGCCGGCCCTACAGCGTGATCCTTCTGGACGAAGTCGAGAAGGCGCATCGCGATGTGCTGAACGTGTTCTATCAGGTCTTTGATCGCGGTTTCATGCGCGACGGCGAAGGACGCATCATCGACTTTCGCAACACCGTGATTGTGATGACATCGAATCTGGGCAGCGAACAGATCATGGCCGCGCACGATGCCGTGACGGAAGCCGTTGGCGATGTCACTGAGGTCACCGAGATCACCGAGATCACCACGAGCATGTTGATGGAAGCAATCCGGCCCGAGTTGATCGCGCATTTCCAACCCGCGCTCCTCGCGCGCTTCCAGACGGTTGTCTATCGGCCGTTGTCCGCTGAAGCGATGACCACAATCGTACGCATGAAACTCGCCAAAGTGGCACAGCGCATCGAACGCAAATTCGGCTTGCCGCTGCTTTGCGACGACGCACTCATTGCAGAACTCGTGCGCGCATGCCATTTGCCGGATTCCGGCGCGCGCAATATCGACAGCTTGCTCGATCAGCAGATACTGCCCGTGCTCTCGCGCGAACTGCTTTTACGGGCTGCGCAGGAAGCCAAGCCTGACGCGGTCAGACTTTCGTATTCGGATGGAGACGGAATTGGCGTCGAGTTTGAAATGCCCACGCAAAGCATGGTCGAGGCCGCCAAGTGACGACCCGCGGCAGCCCCGGATTGTTCGAAGTTTTAACGGGTCATTTTGCTAACGGCGATCCCATTCACCTGCACAAACCCAACGACCAAACCTTCCTGTCAGTGCGTGACAACATCCAGCGAATCTTGAACAGCCGCCGCGATTCCATCGCGCATTTGCCGGACTATGGGCTGGGTGATCTGTCGACGATTTATCGGCACATGCCCGCGTCAGCGCATACGCTGCAGCGCGAGATCGAAAATACTCTGCTGAAATACGAGCCGCGTTTGAAGGCCATCGAAATTGAAGCGGCCGAAAAACAGGACGACATGCTGCTCAGTTTCACGATGACCTGTCACTTGCATAAATCGGGGCTCGTGCGTTTCGGCACGCATTTCGCGCCCGATGGCAGAGCGCGGCTCACCACGCATGAAGAAGGCTAGTCCACCAACGCGCCGTCGTCATCGAAGAACGGATACGGCCCATCAAACTGCTCGACATACGCGTGATGTGAAACCAGCCCGACCTCCGCGTTCCAGTAATGCAGCGCGAACGCGCCGGGCTCCAGCACGAATCGCGATGGCGCATGGGCGTGCAGATCGAGCACGACCTGATGCGCGGTTGATGGCGCAATAGACGCAATCGTTCCGCCAAAGCGTCGATGCACCGGCCGATGCACATGACCGCACACCATACGCTCCACGTTCGGATGCTTTGCAATCAGCGCTTCGAGTTTCGCGGCAGCTTCGGCGTCGAGCGCCATATCGTCCATATGTCCGATCCCTGTCGCAAACGGCGGATGATGCAACGCGACAATAACCGGTCGCCCGCGCGCCTCGTCCAGTTGCCGTTCGAGCCATTGCAGCCGGGCGTCGCACAAGGTGCCAGGACTCGAATGGGGAATCTGCGAATCCAGTGCGATGACACGCAACTCGCCGAGGTCGAAGGCAAACTGCACAAAGTCGGTACCTGTACCCGCTTTTCGCAAATAATCGGCATGGAATACTTCGCGCAACGCAGCCCGATCGTCGTGATTACCAACCATCAAATATACGGGCATGGTCAGCGGCTTCAGGCAATCAGCGACATGCCGGTATTCCTCCACCGTTCCAAAGTCCGTCAAGTCCCCGGTTACCAAAACCGCATCAGGTCGCGGACTCATGGTGTTGAGGCGCTCGACACACAGGCGCAAGCACGCAGCGGTATCGACTTTGCGATAAGCAAGCGCGCCAGGAACCTTGATATGCAGATCAGAAATTTGAGCTAACAGCATGACAACATTCTCCTGATGTTTTTAGTGCAGCGCGACCCAACCTTCGTCGCGTACTGAGATCCCTACAATAGTCCCTTGCGCCAGTTCAACGCGCCCGGGGACATCAACGATCAACGCATCGGCAGCGGCGTCCTTGATTTTCAGGCGCGTGCGTTCGCCGAGGAACATCGCAGACTCGACCGCGCCACGCAACTGCGCGGACTCGGGATTGACGAGTTCAGCGTCTTCCGGCCGGAAAAATACTTCTGTGCGCGCGCCATTCTGGACACGCAATCGCGCGACGAGTCCCTGCACATTGATCGTGCCGCCCGGCGCAATGAACGTTTCATCGCGGCGCTCGCCCGCAACGCGATTCAATGTGCCGATAAACTGCGCGACCGCGCGCGTCGCCGGTTGATAGTAGATCTCGCGCGGCGTGCCGCACTGCTCGATCCGCCCAGCGCTCATCACCACGATACGATCGGCAAGCGCCATTGCCTCGGACTGATCGTGCGTGACGTAGATGCTCGTCACGCGAAGCTCGCGCAAGAGCGCATTCATCTCGGCGCGCAACGTTTCGCGCAAACGTGCGTCGAGTGCGGTCAGGGGTTCATCGAGTAACAATACGCGCGGTCTCGGCGCTAACGCACGTGCAAGCGCAACGCGTTGCCGCTGGCCGCCGGACAGCTCGGTGATTGGCTTGTCGGCGTGCGCGGTGAGCTCGGTCATGTCGAGCAATTCATCGACTCTGCGACGCGCCGCCGACGCTTCCACTTTCTGAATCCGCAGGCCATAACCCACGTTGCCGCGCACCGTCAGGTTCGGGAACAACGCGTAGTTCTGAAAGACCATGCCGACCTGACGACGTTCGATGGGCAGCGCGGTGACATCGTCGGCGCCGAACCGGACCTGTCCGCCGGCGTCGGGCTTTTCGAGCCCGGCGATCAGGCGCAATGTCGTGGTTTTACCGCAGCCGGACGGCCCGAGGAGCACGAGCGTTTCGCCGGGTTCTATCGATAAATCCACGGGTTCGAGCACGCGTTGTCCGCGGAACGTTTTCGCGCATCGGCTGAGGGTGACGGGAACGGGTTCGAGTCTCATCGTGCGGTTTTCGCGGTTGGGGTTTGGACAAATTTCGCGTCGGCAACTTCAGGCGCACGTTTCAACGCACGTCTGCGCTTCGCCGCCGCGCGGGCGCTTTGCGTGCCGGCTGGATCGACGCCGAGCCACTGCATCGCGATCAACAAGGGAAGCGTCATCAACAGGAAAAGTATCGTGTACGCGCTGCCGATTTCAAGGCGCATCGACGCATACGCATCGGCGAGTCCGACCGGCAGCGTCTTGGTATCGGGCGTATGCAGCATCCACGTCAGATTGAATTCGCCGATAGACAACGTCAGCACCGCCAAAGCGCCGGCAACGATCCCGGGCCGTGCATTGGGCAACACGATGGTAAAAAACCGCTGCGTGAACGACGCGCCCAGACTCGCCGCGCCTTCTTCCATCGTGCGCAAATCGGTGCCGGCGCACACCGCCGCGACCGAGCGCACCATGAACGGCAGCGTGAAAACCACGTGCCCCGCCACGATGAACCACATGCTCGACCGAAAGGCGCTCCAGCCGCCATATACCGATAGCAACGCGAGTGCAGTGGCGAGTCCCGGCAACGCGATCGGCAAGACCAGCAGTTCTTCTATCCACCTTGCCGAGCGGCTGTTGCTGCGCGCGAGCGCGTAGGCCGCGGGCACGCCGATCGCAAGCGTGATGGCGAGCGTGGCGAGCGCGATTTCTATCGATAACCAGACAGAGCCCTGATACATCGCCCACACTTGTTCGAGCCACCTGAGCGTAAGTCCGCTCGATACACCGCGGAAATAGTTGACGGTCAAACCGGCCATCACCGACATCACCACCGGCACGACCATGAACGCAACGAGCGCGAGCGTGACCACCGTTTGCGCCGCCACGAGCAGACCGCGCGGCTTCATGAATTCAGGCATCGCATGACCTCAGGCAGTGGCCGCGACCGTCGCGCCCGTGAGACTGCGCGCGAGGGCCAGCACGGCCCATGTCACGAGTCCGAGAACGATCGACAAGGCCGCCGCCGTCGCCAGATTCGCGTTGAGCGTGAACTCGGTGTAGATGGTCATCGGCAGGACGTCGAGGTCGGTGGCAAGCGTGAACGCGGTGCCGAATGCGCCCATCGCGGTGGCGAAACACACGGCGCCGGCCGCGATCATCGCGGGCATCAGCGCGGGCAGGACGACATCGGCGAAAATCCGCCACGGCGATGCACCCAACGAACGCGCTGCCTCTTCCAGCGATGCATCGAGCTTGGTTGCAGCAGCCATGACGGTCACGATGACGCGCGGTATCGAGAAATACAGGTAGCCGAGAAACAGGCCGCTGAGCGAATACGCGAACACCCAGCGGTCGCCCGTCAGCCGCGTGGAGATGGCGCCAATCAGACCCTGGCGCCCCGCGAGCATGATCACCATGAACCCCACCACCACGCCTGGAAACGCGAGCGGAAACGTCAGCAGCGCGACCAGCAAGCGCTTGGCGGGGACATCGCGGCGAGCGAGGAACAAACCCGCCACCGTCGATAACACCAGCGTCGCCGCCGTGACAGCGACCGACAACGCTATCGTCGCAAACAGGCTATGCAAATAGCGCGCGTTCGTCAGCACCTCGCGATACGCAGTGAACGCATTGGGCACGGCGCTCGCCTGCAGCAACGCAACGAGCGGCAGCAACCAGAACGCGATGAACACGGCGAGCGCGGGCGCGAGCAAGGCGACGCGTGCGCGCGTGGAGAAGGTGGAATCTTGCATGGCTGAAAATCAGTGCATCACTCGAAGATATTCTTCGCCGAACGCGCTTTGCTTGGCCGCCATCTTCGCGAAATCGACGTCCTTCGCACGTGCATAGTCGGACGCCGGCAGGAATTTTGCGGCGACATCGGGCGGCAGCGTTCCACCTCGAACCGGGCGCAGGAATGCGTTGGCCCAGAGACGCTGACCGGCATCGGACAGCACGAAATCAAGCACTTTCTCGCCGTTCGCCTGATGCGGCGCGCCCTTCACGAGGCTCATCACATACGGCACGACAATGGTCCCTTCTGCCGGGATCACGAACTCCACGTTCGCGTGATCCTTGTACTTGGCACGATAAGCATCGAAGTCATAGTCGAGCAGGATTGGAATCTCGCCGGACATCACGCGCGCGTATGCAGTCTGCTTCGGCACGATCGGCGCATTGGCTTTCATCTTCGCGAACCAGTCGAGGCCGGGCTTGAAATTATCGAGCGTGCCGCCGAGCGCCTGGTTGACCGCAACGGCGCCCGCGTACCCCACGAATGCCGACGACGGATCCAGGTATCCGACCATGCCCTTGTATTCGGGCTTCAGCAAATCGGCCCATGAACGCGGCACCGGTTTGCCATCGAGCGCGTCCTTGTTCACGAAAAAGCCCAGCGTGCCCGAGTGGATAGCGAACCAGTAACCGTTCGGGTCCTTCATGCCGGCGGGGATATCGTTCCAGTGCGCGGGTTTGTAAGGCTGCACGAGATCCTTGTCCTTCGCCTGGAACGCCGACGACACGCCCAGATACACCACGTCCGCGATCGGGCTCTTCTGCTCGGCCATCATTTGCGCGATGGCCTGTCCTGAATTCTTGTTGTCGAAGGGAACGCGAATGCTCGTTTGCTTCTGGATCGCTTCAATCTGGCTCGCCCAGTCCGCCCATTCCGGCGGGCAGTTGTAGCAGATCGCGGTGCCGTCGGCATAGGCCGCGCCGGCCGCGCAAAAAGTAGCCGTCGCTGCAAGCAACGTGGCGAGGATCTGACGGACTTTCATGCAGGATTCTCCGGTTCGAGAGCGGCCATCCGGGCCGCGGGTTCGATGTATGGCGCGATGGTCGCGCCGGTTCGCACGCTATGAGGCAACTTGAAGGAAATGGGTTCGTCGGCCTGGTTGGCGGTTTCGCTAACTGGCTCGCCATCGGGCAACTCGAGTTGCTTCGCCAGATGACGCCACGCATGCCGGCCAATCTCGCGATTGGGCGTGGCGACGCTCGAAAGCGCGGTCGATAACCATTCGCCAAGCGGAATGCCATCGAAACCGAGCACCGAGATATCGCCGGGCACCGACAAACCTGCATGACGCAGACCGCGAATCACGATCATCGCGAGACGGTCGTTGCTGCAAAAAAGCGCGGTCGGACGGCGCAACGGGTCCGAGAGATGCGCGAGCAACGCCGGTGGCAGCTCTTCCGCGTTGAAGTCCATCTCGAGCGGCGCGTAGGGCGTGAGGCCGGCATCGAGCATCGCGTTCTCATAACCGCGATACCGCAAGCGCGCCCGGTCGGATGCGGCGAACGATCCGGCCAGCATCAGCACGCGTTTGTGGCCGCGCTGCAAGAGCGCGTTGACGCCGTCGCGCGCCGCCCGCCGGTTATCCACCGATACCGCCGCACGGCGAGCCGTGTCGTTATGCGCGAGCACGTACGGCAGCCGGATGCGGTCGAGTTCGTCGAGCAGCGGATTGGATTCGGCGTCGGCGACGGTCGCGATCAGGCCATCCACGCGTTGCTCGCGCAAGGTCTCGATGGCGCGGCGCTCACGCGCGCTGTCGTACGCGGTCGTCATCAGCATCAGCCGATAACCGCTTGCGCACGCGGCTTCATCGATACCTTGCAACGACTCGGCGAACACTGGGTTCGCGAGCGTCGGCACGACCACGCCGACCAGCCGCGTACGCACGCCGCGAAGCTGCCGGCCGCGCGCGCTCGGCATGAAATCCAGCGCTTCGATGGACTCGCGCACCTTCGCAAGCGTCTCGGCATTGAGCAGCTCCGGCGTGTTGAGTGCGCGCGATACGGTGGCAATGGACACGCCGGAATGCGCGGCGACGTCCCTGATAGTGGAGTGCATGAGCCTGTGGTTGCCAAGAAATGAAAACGGTTACAGCGAACGAATTATCTGAGCGCCGTGTGACGCTGGCATGACTGGCCGACGTGTCCGATGTCATCTTTTTGGAACCTGTCCTTACCGACTCTTTCTGCCTGTTATGTGCAAGTAACCATGGCGAAAGCGGAGCGCCTTTTGCGCTTCATGTGCAGGTGTTCCAATGCGCTCGGAAACGAAAAATGGCCTTCAAGTCCGGACTCGTCCCCCAAAGGCCTCGCGGCCGCATGCTTCACACACAACAAACGACATCGGAGCTTCACACATGTTTCGTCGAGCCTTATTGGTTGGCGTACCCACTGCAGCAATGGCCATCGGCCTGTATGCATGCGGTGGCGGCAACGACAGCAACCCCGACTCGTCACAGTCGATCCAGAACCGTCTCGCGACGGCCACCCCGATCAAGCACGTGGTCGTGATCTATAACGAGAACGTTTCGTTCGATCATTACTTCGCGACCTACCCGAACGCAGCGAACCCGGCCGGCGAGCCGGTGTTCACGGCCGCCGCTGGCACGCCGACGGTGAACGGACTTTCCGGCGCGCTGCTGACGGCGAACCCGAACTTCACGAACACGGCGAACGGCGCAGCGGCTGCAAACCCGTTCCGTCTCGACCGTACGCAAGCGGCATCGGCCGACCAGAACCACGCATATCGTGCGGAACAACAGGCTTATGACAACGGCCTGGCCGATCTTTTTCCGAAGTTCACGGGTAAAGGCACGGCGGGCGGCGCCGGATCGTTCGGTACGGCAGGCCAGGTCATGGGTTACTACGACGGCAATACGGTCGGCGCCTTGTGGAACTACGCACAGCACTTCGCGATGAGCGACAACGCGTACACGGACACCTACGGTCCGTCCACGCCGGGCGCACTGGAAGTGGTCTCGGGCCAGACCAACGGCATGCAGGTCGTCAAGGCGAGCCAGGGTCCGGTCAGCGCGACGAACACCGGCGGCTACTACGTCAACGACGGCCAGGGCGGCTTCACGATGATCAACGACGTCGACCCGGCGAACGACGTGTGCTCGAGCACGACGGACACCGCGCTGATGGCCGGCAAGAACATCGGCGATCTGCTGAATGCCGCGAACATCTCGTGGGGCGGTTTCATGGGCGGCTTTAATCTCGCGACCACGAACAGCAACGGCACGACGTCCTGCAAGCGCAGCACGCTGTCGCCGGTGGTCGGTCAGGCAACGGCCGACTACGTGCCGCATCACAACTGGTTCCAGTACTTCGCTTCGACGGCCAACCCGACGCACGCACGTCCGAGCTCGCAGGCGGCGATCGGCTTGTCGCTCGAAGCCGATGGCAAGACGCCGGAACCCGCCAACCACCAGTACGACACCGATGACTTCTTTGCATCGGTCAAGGCTGGCAACTATCCGTCCGTCAGCTTCATCAAGGCGCCGGCGTTCCAGGACGGCCACGCTGGCTACTCGGATCCGCTCGACGAACAGGCGTTCACCTCGAAGGTCGTCAACTTCCTGCAGCAGCAGCCGGATTGGGCGAGCACCGCTGTGATCGTGGCGTGGGATGACTCGGACGGCTGGTACGACCACGCGTATGCAACGCCGACGTCGGCTTCGTTCGACGCCATTGCGGATCAGGTGAACGGCGCCGGCAAGTGCGGCACGGGCACGGCTCCGCTGGGCGTGAAAGGCGCGCCGGTCAATGGCCGCTGCGGTCCGGGCACGCGTACGCCGTTCATCGTGATCTCGCCGTGGGCGAAGGTGAATTTCGTGGATCACACGCAGATCAGCCAGGCATCGGTCACGCGCTTCATTGAAGACAACTGGCTCAATGGCAATCGCCTGGGCGGCGGTTCGTTCGACGCAACTGCCGGCAGCATCATGAGCATGTTCAACTTCAGCGGCGCGGGCAACAACCCGAAGGTGTTCATCGATCAGAACCTGGGGACGCCGGTCGCATCGGTTCCGGCAATCTGATTGTTAGTCAAGGCTCGCGTCGCGGTCTGACGCGAGCTTGAGCATTTAGCCAAGTTCGTGCCTCGTCGCCGTCCCTTCAAGGGCGGCGACTTTTTCACTACTGCTTCACGTATTCTCAGGTCCCATGTCGCACACCGCCACACCTTCCATGTCGCCGAATGCCGGGCAGAAACCCCGTCTGCCGCGAGCAAAAACCGTCCTGCTCTGGTGCATCGCCGCGGCGCTCGCCGCCGCAATCGCGTTCTGTATCTGGGCTGTGCTTTATCCGGCGACCGTGCCCGCGCGGGTTGGCGATATCGTGGAAGACCTGACAGGCGCCAATCCCAATCCGGTGATGCTGAGCCGTCCGCCGGTCGCGCCGCTATCCGCCGTCGCGCTCCTCGGCCAGAAGATTTTCTTCGATAAATCCTTGTCGGCATCCGGCACGCAATCGTGCGCTTCCTGCCACAGCCCGGATCATGCGTTCGGACCGCCCAATAACCTGTCCGTGCAGCTCGGCGGACCGCATATGACGCTGCAGGGTTATCGGCCTCCGCCTTCGCTGATGTACCTGTATTTGCAGCCTAATTTCAGCATCGGTCCGGATGCCGGCGAAGCCGAAGCGCCGCCCGACTTCGCCGCCCTCGCCTCGCAAGCCGCCGGAACCGCGCGCGCCCAAAAGAACGCAGGCGCTGCGCCCGCCGCGCCCGCAATGGTGCCGCAAGGCGGTTTCTTCTGGGATGGCCGCGCCGATACGCTGCAGGTACAGGCGTCGGGCCCGATGCTCAACGCGGTTGAAATGGCCAACACGAGTCTCGACGAGGTCTCCGCCAAACTTCAGCGCACCGCCTACATGGGCGACTTCAAGACCCTGTTCGGTCCGAACATATTCAAGAGCACGGAACTGGCAACCGCCGAGGCCATGTTCGCGGTCGCGCGTTATCAGATCGAAGAGCAGGCGTTCCATCCGTATTCGAGCAAGTACGATTACTGGCTCGAAGGCAAGGCGCGTCTGACACAGGCTGAGTTGCACGGCTTGCGTCTTTTCAACGATCCCGACAAAGCCAACTGCGCCGGCTGCCATTTGTCGAAGCCGAGTTCCGACGGCACGCCACCGATGTTCACCGACTATCAATACGAGGCACTCGGTGTTCCGCGCAACACCAGGCTCGCAATCAACAACGATCCAAAGTTCTTCGACATGGGCGTGTGCGGCCCCTTCCGCAGCGACATCAAGGAACAGACTCAGTACTGCGGCATGTTCCTCACGCCCACGCTGCGCAACGCGGCGACGCGCCAGGTCTTCTTCCACAACGGCGTCTATCATTCGCTCGACGACGTCATGGCGTTCTACAACGAGCGCAACACCGCGCCGGAAAAGTTCTATCCGAAGGGCGCCGACGGCAAGGTCAACAAGTACGACGATCTTCCGGCGCAGTTCCACGCAAACGTCGACGTAGCCGATGCACCGTTCGATCGCAAGCTCGGCGACAAGCCCGCGATGACGGACCAGGAAATGAAGGACATCATCGCGTTCCTGCATACCCTCGACGACGGCTACAGAAAAGGCTCTTAACTTTTGCCGAGCTTGATGCTGGTCGTGTCCGCGGTGAGATACCCCACGGTGGCCCCGAAGCGGTCCTTGTAGTTGGCCCGCACGAGCGGGTCCAGCGTGGCCTTCACCTTGTCGTGGACCGGGCTTTCCCAGTCGCCGGCGTGCTGGAAGTTGGTCATGATGTAGGTCCAGCCGTTGATTTCATCGACGGCATGAAGGCCTGTCGATTCCGCGCCGGCCGGACACGACAGCACGCGCGACAAGGTCTTCGTATCGACGTTGTAGGCCCACAGGAAGTTGTTCACGTGCATGCTCGAATCTTCGCCGATGAAAAGCGTGCGCAGCTTCTCCGAGAATTTCACGTTGTCCGGATTCGCGATCTTCGCGGCGTTCGCCGTGTTGCCTAACGCATCGGGCGTTGCAAGGTCTTCGCCCACGAGCGCGGACGGCGCGGCCATATCGACCGGAACCCATTCGCTGTCGATCGCGGCGCCGCTCGTGTCCTTTTGCCCCGATTTCAGGTTCAGCGCATACACCGCGCCGGCGCTGATGGCGCGGTCCACGGCGACATCGGTCGATGCCGGGTTGCCCTTCACCATCGACTTCTCGACGCGCGACATTGCTGTGTAGACAATCTTGTCCTTCGCGTTGATGGTCGTGCCTTCCAGCTTCGTGAAACCGAGACTGCCGCCAATAAACGCCGCATAGCGATGCGTCTCCAGATACGCGGCCGCCTTCTCCATGCCCGGCTTGATGCGAATCCAGTTGAACGTGCCGTTGTAGTTGATTTTCTTGAAGCTGGTATCGAGCGGATCCTTGGTCGCGACATCCATGATGTCCGATGCCTTCAGGCGCGAGGCCATCGACTCGATCTCCGCGCTCGTCGCGCTGCCGATCTTGATCCACGTAAGGTTCGCCGCTCCCGCTCCCGCCGATGACGTCTGCGCCCACTTCGCGACATACAAGGTGCCGGAAGACAAATCTTCCGCACGATCCGCGATGAACATGAACAAGCCGCCGTTGGTGGCGTCGTCGCCCATCATGACCGTGCGCTTGTCCGGCATCACCTGAACCAGTTCGTGCGAGATGCGCCCGAGGCAGTAATGCTTCTTGATCGTGCCCGTGCCGTCCGGGTTCACCGTGACTTCAGGCAAGTGGCCGTAGTTGTACGGATTGGCGCGGGTTGCATCGCCGTAAAGCGCCGTGCTGTACGCCTTGAATTGCGCGTTGCTCGAAATGGTCGTTGCGTCCGGTTCGTACTCTTCGCTCGACAAATGCGTGTTCCACGGCGAAAGGCTCGCGCCGCACGTGATCCACAAACCGTTCGCCTTCGACGTATCCACGTTGTGATACTTCACGAGCGTGAGCTTGCCGGTGGTCTGGTCCTGATCGAGCGTCAATACCGCGATGGGCGAAGGCAGTTGTCCGTATGCCGATACAAGGCTTTGGTCGCGCGTTGCGTATTCGAACTGGACGACGGCGAACACCGCTCGGCCCTTGATGCCGGCGACCGTGGGTTTATCGAGGGAAAGCAGCGAGCTGCCGTCCGGACAATCCGAAAAGAACTGGCGCTCCTTGCCCGGCACCGACCGGTCGATGATCGGCTGATTGTTGATATCGAAATAACCGCCGGAGAGGATCGTGCCGCCGTTGCCGTTGGGAACCATGTCGCCCGTCACGAAGAACGGCTGATACGCGAGCTTGAAGTCCTGCGTGCTGCCGTCGCTCAAGGAAACGGTCAGCGTGGATGCAACCGTGGTGGTCGCCATGGCCGCGGGATTGGTGAGAGAAGGCGCTGCCATCGACGAAAACGCCGCCGATTTGAACGATGCCGACGTGCCGGCAACCGCGTCGTCACCGCCGCCGCAACCTGCCAGCAACGTGGAGACGGAGAAGGCGCCCAGGGGCAGCATGGGCGCGCCCACCAGAAGTTTCAGGGCTTTACGGCGCGACAGATTGGCTTCGTTGGGCTGCTCTTGCATGTCTTCTTGTCCGGTTTTGTGGGTAGGTCGCGTCCGGTTTTTGCATTCACCGGCACGGGATGAAGGCGAAGTGTAAGTTTTGTGCGTGAAAGCAATATGACAGTTAGTGGTATCGAATTTGGAAGGGTCGATGTCGCGGCACCGCGTTTGCTAAATGCTGTGGGAAGACACGCCCTCCTTTCCCCACCAGCGCAGGCACGCATGTGACGACCGAAACGAAACTCGACAAACCCATCGCGGAACTGCTTCAGGGAACGCGGAAGGGCACGCTGAAAAATCGCCTGAAGGCGTCCTTGCGCGATGTCTTTGGCATCGACGCACTGCGGCCCGGTCAGGAAGAGGTGATCCGAAGCGTGCTCGATGGCCGGGACACGCTCGCCGTCATGCCAACGGGCGCTGGCAAGTCGCTGTGTTATCAGCTGCCAGCGCTGGAGCTTGGCGGCCTGACGGTGGTGGTGTCGCCGCTGATATCGCTGATGAAAGACCAGTCGGACAAGCTGCGCGAATCCGGCATTGCGGCGGTCGCGCTGCACAGCGGGCTTTCGGCGGCGGACGAACGGCAGGCGATCCGCGATATCGATTCAGGCGACAGCCGCTTTTTGTTCCTGACGCCCGAGCGGCTCGCGAAGGCGGATTTCGCCGAGATGCTGAGTGAGCATGGCAAGCCCGAGGTCCAGTTGATCGTGATCGATGAAGCGCATTGCATTTCGCAATGGGGACACGACTTCCGGCCGGCTTTCGTGGAAATGCTGCAATCCATCAAGGCGCTCGGAAGGCCGCCTGTTCTCGCGCTGACCGCAACGGCAACGCCCGCGGTCGTGAAAGATATCTTGCGCGAACTCGACATGAAGGACGCGAAGGTCATCAATACAGGGGTGTATCGCGATAATTTGGTGTTTGCGGTCGAACAACTGACCAATCCGAAAGAGAAACGCGCGCGATTGCTCGAACGGATTCAAACGCTCGAAGGAACGGGCATTGTCTATTGTTCGACCGTTGCCGAGTGCAACGCGGTGCACGCGGAACTCGTGGAAGCGGGAATTCAGGCCGAGCGATACAACGGCAAGATGGCCGGCTCGGAGCGCACCGCTGCGCAAGACGCGTTCATGCATAACCGATGCCGCGTGATGGTCGCGACCAACGCGTTTGGCATGGGTATCGACAAGCCGGATATCCGGTTTGTGATTCACCACCAGATGCCCGGAAGCCTCGAAGCTTATTATCAGGAAGCCGGTCGCGCAGGACGCGATGGCGGCGAAGCGCATTGCATCCTGCTATTCGAGTTGAAAGACAAGCAGGTGCAGCAGTTTTTTCTCAGCGGCCGGTATCCGAGCGTCGAGACGCTTACGCGCTGCGCCGAAGCATTGCGCAAACTCTCGCATGAAAATGACCGCAAGCTGATCGATGCACCCATCGAAGCGTTGCATGAAGCGTTGCCTGATATAGGCGTCAACAAGCTTCGGACGGTACTGTCCGTGCTGCACGACATGCGGATGCTTCGACGCACCAGCAAAGGCAGCGTGACCGTGCTCGACAAGGGTGCGCCGCCCGACATGGAGGAAGCAGCGCAACGCTTCACGGAAATGGCCGCGCATGATCGCGATGTGCTCGAACGGATGATCGGTTACGCGCAAAGCGGCCAATGCCGATGGCGCACCCTGCTCGACTATTTTCATGCGCACCTGGACGCCGCACGCTTGCACAAGGATGTCTCGAGCATGCCGGATGAGCTCGATGGCGGCACCTGCTGCAAATGCGACAACTGCGTTTCCCCGCCCACAGTCACGCCAACCGAGCGTGAATTGCATGAACCCGTTTCGAAGCCGAAGCGACTCGCTAAATCGTGGAATCCCGGCGATCCGGTCCAGGTCCGCAAATACGGCAGCGGCCGCGTGGAAATGGTGAGTGGCGACCGCGTCGCGGTGTCGTTTCCGGACGGCGAGACGAGGACGTTCATTGCACGCTATGTAAAGGCAGCTACTTCTCGGAGAGCTCGATCATGAGACACGAACTCGACCCGGCATTTAATCCGGCGGATATCGCGTTTGAAACGCTAAGGCTTGCGCCGCACGCCTGGGTGCCGAACAACAGGCGCTTGCCAGTGCTGATCTACAGACGAGCGCTCGATCCATCTGCGAAGGATCTTGGCAAGACGTTCGAAGCATTGTTCGAACGCAATGAATGGCCGCCGCAATGGCGCGACAGCATCTTCGATTACCATCACTTTCATTCGACAGCGCATGAAGCGCTCGCGGTGATATCGGGAAAAGCGGACGTGATTGTGGGCGGGCCGGGCGGCGAAGTGGTGTTCATCGAGGCCGGGGACGTGGTGCTGCTTCCAGCCGGAACGGGACACTGCCTGCAATCTACTGAAGGGCGTTTTCAGGTTGTCGGCGCATATCCCAAAGGGCAGCAATGGGATATCCGGCGCGATGCTTTATCGAAGGAAGAACTCGCTGCCATGGAAGCGTTGCCGTTTCCACGCAGCGATCCTGTGTCCGGGCACGATGGTCCGTTGCTCAAGGAATGGACCTGAAAGTCATTCCGTCATTCCATGACGATCTGAACCTTGACGTCGGTTGGATTGCCGCTCGCGGCTTCCTCGAAGGCCTGGATGCCATCGGCGAAAGCGAACGAACGCGAGATGAACGGCTTGACGTCGAGTCTTCCAGACGCGATCAACTGTATCGCGCGCGGGAACATGTTGGCGTAGCGGAACACCGATTCCATACGCACCTCCTTGATCTGCACGGCGACTATGTCGATAGGCACCGGATTCTGCGGCATGCCGACGAGCACGATACAACCGCCAGGACACAGCAAGTCGACGATACCGTCGAACGCCTTCTCGTTGCCGCTCGCTTCGAAGACGATGTTCGCGCCCCAGCCATCGGTGAGCTCGGCGACCACGTCCTTCACTTTGCGATCGCGGATATTCACAGCCGTCACGCCCTGCACGCCGCCAATCAGTTCGAGCTTCTCAGGCACGAGATCACAAACGATCGCGCGGCTGCAACCGCCGGCGAGCGCCGCCAGCGCGCACATCATGCCGATGGTTCCGGCACCGAGAATGACCGCCACGTCCCCCGGTTTTATCTTCGCTTTCGTCGCTGCCTGCATGCCGATAGCCAACGGTTCGACAATCGCGCCTTCGCCGAACGTGACGTTGTCGGGCAGCTTGAACGTGAACGCGGCCGGATGCACGACAAACGGCGTCAGGCATCCGTGAACCGGCGGCGTTGCCCAGAAACGCACGCTCGGGTCGAGGTTGTACAACCCCTCGCGCGACGCGCGTGATTCCATGTCCGGCACGCCCGGTTCCATGCAAACACGGTCGCCCACTTTCAGATGCGTGACTTCATCGCCGATCTGGATCACCGTGCCGGCCGCTTCGTGACCGAGCACCATGGGCTCGTTGACGACAAACGGGCCAATGCGGCCGTGCTGATAATAGTGGATGTCGCTGCCGCAAATGCCGACCGTGTTGATGCGAATGCGTACATCGCGCGGACCGACGACTTGCGGCAACGTGAACGGCCGCAAGCTGATGCGGCGCGCTTCTTCAAGAACCAGTGCTTCCATGATTGAAGCCCTCTGCAAAGGATTACGTGGATAAAATCAGCCGGCCTGAAAACCGCCGTCCAAGGCAAGGCTTACGCCGTTGACCATGCTCGAATCGTCGCCGAGAAGATAGGCAATCGTGCGCGCCGCTTCATCAGGCTGCACGAACCGGCGCAATGGAATGCGCGCCAGCATGGGGTCGGACTTGGCGGGTTCGCTCCAGACCTTTTCCGCCATTGGCGTGAGCGTGATAACCGGATTGACCGTGTTCACGCGGATGCCATGCTCGCCGAGTTCGACGGCCATCACGCGGCTCAGTGCATCGAGCGCGGCCTTCGAAGCGCAATACGACGCATGCAAGGGCGTGCCGACTTGCGCCGCGATACTCGATACATTGACGATCGCGCCGCCCTTGCCTTTCGCGATCATGCTGCGTGCGCACGCTTGCGCGACGATCATCGCGGCGCGAACGTTCACTGCCATTGTGAGATCGAACGCGTCCGTGGTGGCATCGAGGAAAGCGCCTAGCTCGGCGATTCCCGCGCAGTTCACGAGCAAGTCGACCGGCTGCGCTTCTTGCGCGGCCTTCAACGTGGCCGCTGCGTCCGCAAGATCGACCGCTATGGTCCGGCATCCGATCAACGCATTCAGCGCATCGAGATCCGCTTGCGAGCGGCTCAACGCAATTACGCTTGCGCCGCGCTCGGCCATCAGCAACGCGGTCGCGTAGCCAATGCCTTTTCCAGCGCCGGTGATGAGCACCGTCTTGCCATCGAACTCACGATTACGATCCATGTTCATTGCCTTCTCAAGGTTCGTCGCAGAGACGGCGCGCGGTTTCTTCATCTGTCACCAGCACCGACGGATACCGCCCGCGCAGAGCCGCGCGCGTCACGACGAACTTCTTCGCGCCGCCGCTTACCAGCACGACGCGTTTGATCTTGCGCAGATCGTCGAGCGTGATCGCAACCGTGCGGCGATTCAGCGGATGATCGATCGCCTCGCCATCGGCGTCCATGAAATGCCCGAGCATGTCGCCCACCGCGCCCGCTTTCTCGAGCGTGCGAACCTGCTCGGGATCGTTGATGCCGTATGTCACCACGAGCGACTCCGTCAGGTCGCCGCACGTCAGCAGAGCGAGATCGGATTGACGCGCGCGATCGTAGGTCTCGCGCACGGCATCTTCCTGCAGCACCATGTCGCGCACCTTCTGGCTGCTCACGTAAATTGGCGCCGCGAACAGGAAACCATCGGCCTGACACAAATTCGCGAAGTCCGAAACAATATCGAACGTATTGATGCTCGGGCAATGCGACAACCCGCCTTGCAGCGATACCGCCGATACCGGCCCGTAAGCGCGCTGCGGCAACGCCCTGAGCACCGCGCGGATCGTGCGGCCCCAACCGAGCCCGATGGTCTGCCCCGCCTCGATCTGACGCGCCAGATAATTCGCGCCGCCAATGCCGATTGCGGCCATGTTCGCTTCGGTATTCGCGCCGGCCGGGACCACGACCGCGGCCTCCAGACCGAAGCGTTTGGTCAGCGCCTCTTCCAGCGCGACGCACGGCGCAATCCGGCTGTTGATGGTGATCTGCACCATGCCGGATTCGCGGCTCGCGGCGAGCAACCGGTTCACGCGCACGCGATTGCTGCCAATGCGCTGCGCGATCTCCTGCTGCGTCAGATTGCCGACGTAGTAATGCCACGCTACACGCGCCTGCAACTCCTCTTCGGTATCGGCTAAAGGTTCGGCTGACGCGGTCACGGCGGACGGTGCGGAATTATTCATATGCGTGATGGGTTTCGATGAGGGCGGCGCGATAGTAATACACGGTCCCTCACGTCACCTTTCATTTCACCGCGCCCATGGTGAGCCCCTGCACGAGCCTGCCCGAAACCGCCAGAGCGAACACGACCATGGGCAACACGATCAGCGTACCTGTCGCCATGATTTCGCCCCACGGCAACTCGTAGCCGCTCATATAACTGGTTGCAGCGACCGGCGACGTAATGGCGTCCGTGCGCGTCAGGACCAGCGCGTACAACAGGTCGTTCCACGAAAAGATGAACGCGAAGATGGCGGACACCACAATGCCCGGCATCGCCAGCGGCAGGTTGATGCGCCAGAAAATGCGCCATGGAGACGCGCCATCCAGACGCGCGGCCTCGTCGAGTTCGACCGGAATGTTGCGGAACTGATCGGTGCAAATCCACACGACGATCGGCAACGAAAAGGTCAGATACAGCAGGATCAGCACGATGTGTGTATCGACGAGACCGAGCTTCGTCGCGATCAGGAAAAACGGCACGGCGAGCACCACGGGACTCACCATGCGGTTCGAAATGAACCAGAACCACAGGTCTTCCTTGCCACGAAATTCAAAGCGCGCAAGCGCGTATGCGGCGGGCGTGCCGAGCAGGATAGAGAGGAAGGTCGCGCTGCTCGCCACGATCAGCGAGTTCAACAAGCTCGCCGCGACATCGTGTTCGAAAAGCGCGTCGGTGTAATGCGCGAGCGTGGGCGTAAAGACCCAGACAGGCGGAACCGCGAGGGCGTCGGCCTGGCTTTTGAGGCTCGTCGTGACCATCCAGTAGAACGGAAACACGGACGTGAGGAACACGATCAACAATCCGATCACATGCCAGACCGTTGCACGGCGACGCGCGTTTCTTGCACGCCGTGCACGCGAGGAAAGCGGCGCGACGGCCACGTTGGTAGCAGTAGAAGTGCTCACACGGCCTCCCGATAAACAAAACGAATATAGAGCCGCGACAGCACGATTGTCAGGATCAGCAGCAAGACCGCCTGGGCGGATGCCATGCCTTGATCGAAGAGACGGAACGCGACGCGCTGGATGTAAATGCTGATGAATTCGGTCGCCGTGCCCGGTCCGCCGCGGGTCATGGTGAAGACGGCATCGAACATCTTGAGCATGTCGGCGGAACGCAGGATCAGGATGGCGGTGAGGCCCGGCAACAAGTAAGGACGTTGCAGATGCCAGAGGATCTTGCTCCACTTGGGCGTTTCCAGGCGCGCTGCTTCTTCCGCTTCTTTTGGAACCATCGCGAGGCCAGCCAGCAGGATCAGCGCGCAAAACGGCGTCCATTGCCAGATGTCCATGATCATCACGGAGACGAACGCAAGCGTGGGATCGGCGAGCCAGTCGAGCGGCGGAATTCCGAAGAAACTCAACAGATAGTTGACCACACCAAACTGCCGGTTGAAGATCAGACGGCCGATCAATCCAACCACTGCATAAGTAGTTGCCATCGGGATCACGAGACCAACACGGGCCGCCACGCGCAGCCACGGCAACGCCGTACGATGCAGCATCAATGCGGCGAATAGTCCGAACGCAATCTCCACAGGCAAGGTCAGGCACAGGAACAGCACCGTGCGGCCGAGCGCGCCCCAGAAGGACGGATCGGTCAGCGTGGCAATGTAATTATCGATACCGACAAACGGCGTTCCGGACGCCAGATCCGCCAGCTTGTACTGGTGAAACGAGTTGTAGACCGCGAGCAGCAGCGGATAGATGCCGATGATCGCCAGCGCCGCGACAGCGGGAAACAAAAACCAGAACGCGGGCGAACGCGGCACGAACCGGAAACGCGCGCGCGGACGCGGACGCATTGCGCCGGTCGCTGGTGGAACCGTGGTCTTGAGCATGAACTTCTCCGCAGGTTGGCTCTGTGAGCAGGAGGCATTGCACACGCAATGCCTCTCTCACCGGCTTTACTTGAGCAAGGGCTTCTTGCCGTCGTAATAACCCGCCTTCTTCAGGATGTCTTCCGTCTTCGTGCCGATAGTCTGCGCACCGTCTTTCACCGATACCTGACCGAGCATGATCTTGCTGCCCCACTCGCCGATCACTTCCGACACAGCCGGCCATTCCGGGAAACGCGGCCGGTAGTCAGGCACGCCGCCCTGCCACGATTCGACCATCGGCTTCACGAACGGATACTTGCTCTGTACATCCGCTTCTTTGTAGACCGCCGTGCGTCCGCTGACACCGCCTGCATCGAGATAAGGCTTCGCCATTTCCTCGGACGTGATCCACTGGATGAACAGCCACGACGCCGCCTGCTTTTTCGCATTCGACTTCGCATTCACGGCCAGCGAGAAACCGCCGAGCGCAGGCTTGAGACCGGCCGGACCTTTAGGTTCAGTCGTGATTGCAAGGCAATCGCCGATCTTCGACTTGCTTGGATCGGTGAGGGTGGGATAAAACGCGGACCACTCGGTGATCATTGCAACCTGTCCTTGCGCGAGCGCGTTCACGGCTTCCGCATGGTCATAATCGACAATGCCCGGCGGCATGTACTTCATCAGCTTTTGCCGATACTCCAGTCCCGCCTGCGATTGCGGCGACATCAGATTCGACTTGAACTTGGCGTCGAGCAAGGAGCCGCCGTTGGGCCACAGCATGCGCATGAAGCTGTCAGCGGACTGCGTTTCACCGCGGCGCGATTGCAGCGCATAGGCGAACTGATTCTTTTCGGGTTTGGTCAGCTTCGGCGCATAGACGTTCAGCAACTCGTCCCACGTCTTCGGCGGTTCGTTGAAACCCGCGTCCTTCAACATGCACTTGTTATAGAACATCAGGCCCGAGTAGTTATCGAACGGCAGGCCGTACGTGGTCTTGTCCCAGGTGCCGAACGAGTCCAGCAGAATAGGGAAGAAGCCCGGCAGGTTCAGTTTGGGATCGGCGAGCTTGGGGTTGTCGGTGAAGGTCTTGATCGGTACGAGCCACTTGTTGCTCGCGAATTCACCAATCCACACCACGTCCACGAGCACCACATCCTGATCGCCGCCGCCAACGAAATTAAGGACCTGCTTTTCGCGGGTATTTTCGTAAGGGATAACCTCCGTACGCACCTTGATGCCGGTCTCTTTCTCGAACTGCGGAATCAGTTTCGATGCGGCCTTGTAGCCCGGCCGGTCGAGAAACACGGCCTTGATGGTCGTGCCGGAATAAGGCTCGGCTGCTTCCTTGAGCGTCCAGGCGGACGCGTTCGATACCGATATCAAGGACGCCGTAACGCCCAGCAGCGCGAACGCCGCAGCCTGTGTGCAATGCTTCTTCATGCCTGTCTCCTGGGTAGTTCTTTTTAAAATGCCCAAAGCGGTCGAGGCCGGTTGAGCCGTTCAAGCGTGCTGAAGGTCCGACTTGTGATTCCACTCGCGTTGCAAGTTTCCCGGCAGTCTTTGCTATCGACTCCGCTGCCGTTTCACTTGTAATTTCAGTTTTACAATTGTATATTTGGACGCGAACAGGTTGTCAAGAACAAAATCGAAAAGCACCGCTTGCTGCGTTGCAAGGCAAACCGCATGCACAGCAACTTACCTTGCTCGAACCCTGACCCAGGGCGCGGGCATCTGCAGGAGACACGCATGAGTGCAGTCCAGTTGCATCAGATCCGCAAGGCGTTTGCCGGAACGGAAGTGTTGAAGAGCGTCGACATTGCCGTGACCGATCGCGAATTCATGGTTTTCGTCGGGCCTTCCGGTTGCGGCAAGTCCACGTTGCTGCGCACCATCGCTGGCCTTGAACGCAGCGACTCGGGGCAAGTACTGATCGGCGGCGAAGACGTCACCGACCTGGAACCCTCCCAGCGCGGCGTGGCCATGGTGTTCCAGTCGTATGCGCTTTATCCGCATATGTCGGTGTACGAGAACATTGCCTTCGGGCTGCGCATGATCAAGCTGCCTGAAGCGCAGATCAAGGAGCGCGTGCAACGCGCCGCGCAAATCCTGCAGATCGAACAATTGCTCGAACGCAAGCCGCGCGCGTTATCGGGCGGGCAACGTCAGCGCGTTGCGATAGGACGATCGATCGTGCGCGAACCGAAGGTGTTTCTCTTCGATGAACCGTTGTCCAATCTTGACGCCGCATTGCGCGTGCAAATGCGCCTTGAGCTGATCAAGCTGCACAAGCAGCTCAATGCGACCATGATCTACGTGACGCACGACCAGACCGAAGCCATGACCATGGCGGACCGGATCGTGGTGCTGAACCACGGCAAGGTCGAGCAGATCGGCTCGCCGCTCGAACTTTACAGAACGCCGGTGAACCGTTTCGTTGCGGGGTTTATCGGGTCGCCGAAGATGAATTTCCTGCCCGCGAAAGTTCAGAAGGCAGACGCAACAGGCGTCATGATCGGCTTGCCGGGAGGCGCATCCATTACTTTGCCCTTCATGGCCAATGACGTAAAAGCGGGCGATACGCTGAGCTTCGGCATTCGCCCCGAGCATCTGATGGAAACCACCGCGAGCGGTGCGGAAGGAAAGCTGTCCGGCACGGTAATGGTGGTCGAGCACCTTGGCGGCGAGACCTTGCTGCACGTGAACCTGGACGGCGATATTGTGATCCAGGTAAAAGGCTCAGGGGAATCGACGGCAGTCGATGGACAATCCATCGATGCAGGTTTCAACCTGCGTCACACACATCTCTTCCGCGAGAACGGCGACGCGCTCAAGCGGCTTCAACCGGTGACGGCGAACGCGGCGACGGCCTGATCGAGCGTTCATTGAAATACGCGCAGGCATAAAAAAACGCGAGGCCCCGAACATCTCGGGCGCCTCGCGTTCTCTCATGCACTTCAGTTATACCTTGCCGCCTACTTGATCAGGCTCAGGTAATTGCCGCTCGGGTACGCGGTGTTCAGCCACGTCGACAACCGATTCACCTGCGTCTTGTCAATCCCGTCCGCCTGCATCTGCGGAATCTGGTTCCACGTCCACGTCGGGAAGTTCTCGACCGTGCCGCCCGATACCGTCCCGTGAACATAGCCAATGTCGCACAGGCTTCGCATGCTCCAGCCGCAGGTCGTCTCGCCGGCTACCGCATTGGCCTGACCTTCGCGCTGCCACGTGTTGATGTTGAAGCTGGTCGTGGTGTCCATCCAGTTCGACAAGAACGCGTTGACGACCGCTTGCTCCGTCGCGGGGCTCGTGCCCTTCCAGACGCCAGCTTGACCGCCATTCCAGACATCCAGCGGGCTGCTGTCGCGAATGGTCCAGCCGCGAGTGACATCCGTTACGCCCACGCCGTTGTCCATTTCCTGCGCGCCCTTCAACACGTACAGGAAGTTGCGGATCGGCTCGGGACGGCCGCTGGTTTGCGACAGGTTGTTGAGCAGGCCATACGCGTATTGCCAGTCGGTCGGCAAATGCACGTTATGCGCGCCCGAACCCGGGTTCAGCAGGATTTGCAGGTAATACCACTGGTTGGCCTTCACGTAATGCGCCACCGGGCTGCCGAACATGCTGTTGTCGACGGGGAAACCCTGGATATGCGGCGACACGTTGAAGACGAACCGCCAGTATCCGCACCAGCCGCGCTTTTCAGCCTTGGGCGCTTTCTGCGTGTTGACCCACGCGGTCGGGCAACTCGTTTCCAGCGAGAAGTCCTGCGCAAGCTCCCACGATTTCATCAATTGCCATTGCGCCGTGCCGTACAAGTTCTTCTGCTGCGCGATCGTGTAGCTGCCGCTTACGCCTTCGTTCGGCGGTGCAAACCGTTCACCGAATTCAACGCCCCAGTAATACAGGTCGCCGAAGATATCGCCGGCCTTGCCTTGCGCGTAGTTCGTGCCGCCATTCGCAAGCTGGCTTCGCATGTTGTATGTAGCCGTGCCCGAACCCTCGCCCGCATATTCCTTGTTCAGGTTGCTATTCGTGAAGTAGTCGCCCCATGCGTCTTTCGGATGAATGCGCGGAACCCAATGATTCCAGTCCGGCAATTGAAAGCCGATCGGGATCTCGCGAAGGTTGATTTGTCCCTTCGTCGATATCGCTGCTTTATTGACGCCGCTCGGGAATACGGTGGCGAGCGTATCGAGGTCGTTCTCCGATACCGCGTCGATACCCGCGCCGCACGTCCAGTCGCTTACCGGTGCGCTATCGAGACCCGGACCCGGCTGATACGGCGGATTCCACGGACGGCACTTGGGTCCTGGCACGGGATTCGTGCTCGCCAGGCTGCGGATATAACTGGCGATCTGCATGCCCTGATTTTGCGACAAGCCGTGATATTCGCTTCGGACGACGATCGAATTATTCGAGTAGTTGAACTTGAACAAGTCGTTGCCGCTTGCGCTGTGGCAGTCCATGCAATGCGCTTTCAACTGCTTGCCCGAATTGATCGGCGAGTCGATCAGCGTTGCGGTTTGCCACAACTTCTGACCAGCGGAAATGTCCGCGGTATTTGCGAGCGGCGCGGTCCATTTGGTCGGATCGTCCTGCGTGAAACTGCTGCTGGCGATCAGCGCGTTACCCGACGCATCGAGAAGATTGAACGACAGCACACGATAACCCGAGCTCACACCGTCAGTGGTATTGAAACGGAAGTTGATGGTGTTGCTGCCGTTGATACCGCCCGTCACGGGAACGTTGAGCTTGATGGTGTCGTAACCGCCGCCGATGCCGCCGTAAGCCTTTGCATTGCCCAGCACGGTCACGTTCGCATTCGTCAGATCGATCCACTTGCCGCCGTTGATCTGGATTGAGCCCTTCGCGTCGTACGAAAGATTGTTGACCTGCATGGTCAAAGTCGTGGCCGACGCGCCTGCGGGAACCGTCAGTGTAGCCGGGACCACGACGCCACTGCCTGCGCCCATCACTTCGAGCGGCATGACCAAGGCGCCTGCAACCGGAGTAGTAGGCGTGGCAGGCGTGGTTGTGGGCGTGGTGGGCGTTGCGGGAGTTGTGGATGTAACCGGCGTAGTGGTCGCGGGTGGAGTTGTCGTGGCCGGGGTCGTGGACGTCGTGCTCGACGGCCTGCGCCTGCGTGCAGCGGCCGCCACGCTGCTGTCGTTGACAGTCGCGTTGCTGGCGGAATCAGGCGATGCACTGGCTACAGTTGCAGTTGTATTGGTTACTGCGGCGGTATCGGCGCTGTCACCACCGCCACAGGCGCTCAACACCGCGCTGGATGCGAAACAAATTAACAATGCCTTGTTGAGTTTTATCATTATTTATGTTTTGCGGAAAAGATTAGAAACCTCACGAAAAAAACGCTATGAGGCTTGATGTCTTCGGAAGAAGCATGATTTCCGCGGAAGCGAACACTTGCATGCTGCCAAGAGCGGCGAACGTGATTAACGCGATGAAAGCCGTGCGTTAATAATCCATTCAACTTATTCGTCAGATAAATTGGGAAAGCTGGCTGCTTTACGACGTGTCGTCTCAAGGCCGGCTGGTTTCGGCATAGGCTCTACCTCCACGCAAAAGTGGTCTGGATTCAATGCGGATTAGACGGGAAACCACGCCCTGCAAGGCTGGGCGATCGACGCGAAATAGTCAGACCAGAATACGCTACTAAACCATAAATGCTTGTTCAATCGATGAAAAAATATTTTCGATACCGTCGATTTGAAGTAAAAATTGCGCAATCGAAAGCCAATAATAACGTTGCACGATTTGCACGAATCAAATTCGACATTGCGCGATATGTCGGATCGTGCAAATTCCGAGGATATACATGTATTGCGCGTGACAATGGCAGAGATGCTTTAATGCACCGCCATTTCACGTTAAATTCAAAAAGCGATATAACGTCTTTGCGCCGGGATTCTAAACGTATCGAATTGATTACTCGAACCCAAGAGTGTGACATTTTGTGAGATTTGGATTTCGCGGCTAATCTTCTGATTAATAGTTATTTAGGGTCGCAGTGGGATGCGCTTGATTCGCGCAATGCGGGGCGTGGCGGATAAAGACTGTTCGTTGGCCGCCGAAGCGTTGCCGGATGGTGCTTTACGTTTTGTCTTAACTATCGGTTAAATGTTCTTAAGGTTTGATACTTCAGACATTTCAAATAGCCTAAAATGCCGATGTATGACGAGACAAAAACAAAATTTGATTGTTGGACATCGGCCACAGGTTTTTTTTGACGCACCGCGTCTGGGTTGAGATTTTTGGTTTTGATGGTGGCTGATAGCTGTCGCGGGCGGACTAGGGTGGCGCGTGGTGGCAGGGTTGATGCTGGGGTGTTGCTTAGGCTTTCGCGGGTTCTGGCTTGGCTGATCGCTTTAGCACTTTTAGCCACTGTCCGTGGCGGGACTTCATTTCACAAGGTTTGACGCTGGCGCGTGGACGGTTGTTCGTAGCGGTTGGGGGTGATGCCGGGTTGTTGCTGCTTAGGTCTTCGCGAGTTCTGTGTTAGCTGACTTCTTTATCACTGTTAGCCACTGTCCGTGGCGGGACTTCATTTCTTTGTCCAACGGCGACAAAGAAACGAAGCAAAGAAAACGCCTCTCCCCGTGGCGGGACTTCATTTCTTTGTCCAACGGCGACAAAGAAACGAAGCAAAGAAAACGCCTCTCCACCGCTAATTCTTAAGTGTCCACAGCGTGCAGGGAGAACTGTGTGGCACGCAAGAAGCTCCCTCAGCGCATAACCGCGTCCTCCTGAAACCCTCCCCCTCCGGCAACAGATACCCACACGCTTCGCCACCAGTGTTGGAATCCGTTAATACGGAAACCCGTCCAACGCATAACGACGGGTTGAGCCCACAACCAGTTCAAAGCATCTTGAACTGCGAACTTCGCCGCCAGTACCGCGATTTGTTCCGTTTGGGCGCTAGCGCGCGCAGCGCGGAGGCCTGGTTAGTGGATTCCTACTCAGGTGGCGAAGCGTGTGGGTATCCGCGAACGGAGGGGGAGGGTTTCAACAGGACGGGGTTATGCGCTAAGGGTGCTTCTTGCGTGCCATACAGTTCTCACTGCACGCTGTGGACACTTAAGAATTAGCGGTGGAGAGGCGTTTTCTTTGCTTCGTTTCTTTGTCGCCGTTGGACAAAGAAATGAAGTCCCGCCACTTAAGAATTAGCGGTGGAGAGGCGTTTTCTTTGCTTCGTTTCTTTGTCGCCGTTGGACAAAGAAATGAAGTCCCGCCACGGACAGTGGCTAATAGTGATTAAGAAGTCAGCCAGCATGAAACCCGCGAAGACCTGAAAAGCAGCAACCCGGCACCCACCCCGACCGCTACAAAACACTCGCCCGAGCGCCAGCGTCAAACCTCGTGAAAATGAAGTCCCGCCACGGACAGTGGCCAATAGTGCTAAAGAAATCAGATAGCAAGAAAACCCGCGTAGGCCCTAACAGTAGCAACCCAAGACCACCCCCGCCCACTACAAACGCCCGCGCCAGCGCCCCCGCCCTAGTGCGGCAAATCCTGCCCCTTAGTTTCCGGCGCAAACGGAATCACGATCAACCCGATGACAAACGCGATCGCCGTCAGCGCAATCGGCACACCGAGCGTCTTCATATGCAACACCATCGCGCCGATACCAAAATTCACGATAGCCCCAAAAAAGCGCCCTATCGATGTACAGAACGCAAACGCCGTCGCCCGCACCCGAGTTTCAAACTGCTCCGGCAACCAAAGGCTGAACAGTGCAAAATTGCCGCCAAAAAACCCCAACACGACCAGCAACGCAATAAACGGCACCAACCCGTTCTCAAGATAAAACGCCCACCCGAACGCCAGCACAATCGACGCAGCCATCCCGATGAAATAAACCGCCAGCGTCAGCCTGCGCCCAATCTTCTCGGCCATCGGCGGTAAGGCAAGACATCCGACGATCGTGCCAATCGATAACAATCCCGTCGCTATCGATGCCATCCGCGCCGCTTCCGGCTTAGTCATCCCCGCCTTCGTAGCAAGCTGAATCACAGCCGAAGGTTCATAGACCGCGCCGGCCCACAAGCCGATGATCGCCACCGTCAGCAACACAGTCGCAACAATCGTCCGCTGCCGGTATTGCGCCGAGAAAATCGAACGCAGAGAACTCGCCTGCTTGACGGCCGTTGCCTCGACCTTCTGCCACTTTTCGGTTTCCTTCACGCGCAGCAACACGATGATCGATACCACCACCGGCACCACACCGACGAGGAACATCGCGCGCCATCCAAATGTTGCGCCAATGGTGTAGTTCAGCGCTGCAGCAATGAAGAATCCCGCGTAGTAGCCGGTCTGCAAATAACCAGCGCCCATCTTGCGTCGATCTTCCGGCCACGCCTCGGCCACATACGTGCCGGCCAACGCCCACTCCCCGCCGATACCCACGCCTGCGAGAAACCGGTAAATGCCCAGTTCCCAAACGGTATGCGATGTCGCCGCAAGCCCGGTGAAAATCGCGAACGTGAAGATGGTGGCGGCGAGCACCTTGGTGCGCCCGAACCGGTCGGCAAGCGGCCCCCAGATGAACGACAGCCCCCAACCCACCAGGAACAACGCGAACAGGATCGATCCCGCAAGACCCACGTTCGCGGGCGTCGCTTGGTATCCGGATCGGGGCAGCAATTCGGTCAGCGCCGGCGCCAGCACCAGCGCGTAGATGAACGAGTCCATTCCGTCGAGCGTCCACCCCGCCCAGGCGCCCCAAAAGCCGACTATCTGCGTCCGGTTCAAAGGCGTTCGTGTCCGCCGGGCGGCGGCTATCGATGGTTCCAGCGTGCGTGGCATGAATGTCATCCTGGTTGAGAGCGACGCGCTCTGTTCAGTGGATCGGGCGTCTGCGGGTAAGCACCGGGTCTTCTTCAAAATCCTCAAAGGTGCAGTTTCATATATAATATTTGAAATTGCGCGGTTGACCACTCCGCACTTCTACCTAGCAACGGCGAATCAAGCGTATGAAAAATGAGTTGAATCAGACCTTCCGCGAGGCGCAGTTCGAACCGCGCCAGAGCACGTCCCGCTATATTGCGGACGCGCTGCGTTCGGCCATTGTCGAAGGAACGTTGTTGCCTGGCGAGCCGCTGCGTCAGGACGCTATTGCCAAGCAGTTCTCGGTGAGCGCCATTCCCGTGCGCGAAGCGTTCCGGCAACTGGACACCGAGGGCTGGGTCACAATCGAACAGAATCGCGGGGCTTCGGTTAGCCTTCAATCTCCTGACGAGGCACGCGAAATCTACGAGATCCGTGCGTCGCTGGAGAGCCTTGCAATTGGTATCGCGATTGAACGTCATACTGATGCAACGCTTGCGGAAGCCCGCGAATTGCTCGAAGCCGCTGCGAACGAGCCCGACCCTGCGCTGTATGTAGTGCGCAATGAGCAGTTTCATATGAGTTTGTATGCGCCAGCCGACCGTCCGCACCTGATGGAACTGATCGGCACCATGCACCGCCGCGGCGAACGATATTTGCGCCTGAAATTCGGCATGCCGACGTTCAAGGGCCGGTCCGACGCCGAACATGAAGCCATCCTTCAGGCGTTGCATGCCCGCGATACCGAAGCGGCGCAAACGCTCGTTGCACGTCATCTGCTTGCGACGGGCGAACTGGTTTATCGTTTCCTTCACGACGCGCAAATGCAGGCACAAGCCTCGCAGCCGAAGAAGCGCCGCCGCTCTACCACCGCTTCGAAATCCGCCTGAACGCGGATCTTCGAGAGACAGACACCGAGGCCATCGCATGAATTCTCCCGCACACGCCGATACCGCTCCAGCACCGCGCCAATGGAACACGCGGGCGCTCGAAAAAGCGCGGCGACTCAAAGCAATCGAAGGCTGGCTCGATAACGGCGTGCTGAAGTCAGAGCGCATTGTCGATGCACTGGAAACGCTGATTCAATCCGGCGACCGCGTCGCGCTCGAAGGCAACAATCAGAAGCAGGCGGATTTTCTTTCGCGTGCGTTTGCGAAGCTCGATCCTTCGCGTGTGCATGACGTGCATCTGCTGATCTCCAGTATCAGCCGGCCCGAGCACTTGACGTTGTTCGAACGCGGGATCGCGCGCAAGGTGGACTTCTCGTTTGCCGGACCGCAGAGCTTGCGCGTCGCGCAACTGCTCGAGGACGGTCAGCTGGAAATCGGCGCGATCTATACGTACATCGAACTATATGCGCGCATGTTTATCGACCTGACGCCGCAAGTGGCGCTCGTCTGCGCGGTGCAAGCCGACCGGCATGGCAATCTTTATACGGGACCGAATACGGAAGACACGCCGACCATCGTGGAAGCCACGGCGTTTCGGCATGGCATCGTGGTGGCGCAAGTGAACGAGATTGTCGATGAACTCCCGCGCGTCGATATCCCCGGTTCATGGGTCGATGTCGTCGTGCAGGCGGACCGGCCATTTGCGGTCGAGCCGCTGTTCACGCGCGATCCGCGTCACATCGGCGAGCTGCAGATCCTCATGGCGATGATGACCATACGCGGCATCTACGAACGTTACGGCGTGCGGGCGTTGAATCACGGCATCGGCTTCGACACCGCCGCCATCGAATTGCTGCTGCCGACCTATGGCGCGGCACACGGCCTGAAGGGCAAGATCTGCACGCACTGGGCGCTCAACCCGCATCCCACCTTGATTCCCGCAATCGAAAGCGGATGGGTGGAAAGCGTGCATTGCTTCGGCAGCGAAGTCGGAATGGAAGACTACATTGAAGCGCGCTCGGACGTGTTTTTTACCGGACGCGATGGCAGCCTGCGTTCGAACCGCGTGCTGTGTCAGCTTGCGGGGCAATATGGCGTCGATCTCTTCATCGGTTCGACGTTGCAGATGGACGCCGATGCCAATTCATCGACCGTGACGCTCGGGCGTCTCGCGGGTTTTGGCGGCGCGCCGAACATGGGACACGATCCGCGAGGACGCCGGCATTCGAGCGAAGCGTGGTTATCGTTGATGAAAAACGATGGACCCAATAGCGAGATCAGCCGGGGTCATAAACTGGTTGTGCAAACGGCGGAGACGTTCAAGAAAGGCGGCGAGCCGACCATTGTCGATGCACTCGATGCCATCGCGGTCGGCAAGCAAAGCAACATGCCGATCGCGCCTGTGATGATCTACGGCGACGACGTCAGCCATGTCGTCACTGAGGAAGGCATCGCTTATCTGCATGCCGCAGAAGGCGTTGAAGAGCGCCGCGCGGCGTTGCGCGCGGTTGCGGGCGTGACACCTATCGGCATGCGCGCGGATCCTGCCAAGACCGCCGAGTTGCGTCGTCGTGGCGTGGTCGCGTACCCGGAAGACCTCGGCATCCGGCGTGGCGAAGCAAAGCGGTCGTTGCTCGCGGCGCGCAGTATCGACGATCTGGTGGCGTGGTCCGGCGGTCTATATCAGCCGCCTGCAAAATTTCGCGGCTGGTGAGCGCCATGCGTTGCGCTCAGGCTTTAATCAAAGACCTTGTTTGCGATCCGGCGGCGCTCGCCGATCGCGCAGTGAACGCGTTGATCGATGAAGCGTGCCTCACGCCGAAACCCGCATTGGTGGATCGGCGTGGCAGCGGCGCACATCGCGATCTCGACCTCAGTATCATGCTGCGCTCCGCGCGCTCGCTGCAACCCGCGTTCGTTGCGTTGGCTCGCGCGTCTTCGAACGCTCAACCTTCGCAGCGCTTGCGCGAGCAACTTGCACGCATCGGCCGCGAGGGTGAGATCGCGATGATGCGCGCAACCGGAGGAAGCAACGCGCATCGCGGGGCAATATGGATTGTCGGCTTGCTCGTCGCCGGAGCCGCAATGAACCCGTCCGCCAATCTGGCGACGATCTGTTCGCAAGCCGCCGCAATCTCGCGTTTCGAAGATCGCTGTGCACCTTCCGCAGTGACGCAAACACACGGCGCCCGCGTGATTCAGAAATTCGGCGTTGCCGGTGCGCGTGGTCAGGCAGCCGAAGGTTTTCCCCACGTGCTCGAAATCGGCTTGCCCGCGTTGCGTGAATCCCGCGCCAAAGGTGCGCCGGAAAACGCTGCACGCCTCGACGCATTGCTCGCGATCATCGCAACACTCGACGACACCTGTCTCCTGCATCGCGGCGGCCGCATCGCACTCGAGACCGCGCAATCCGGCGCGCGCGAAGCGCTGCAAGCAGGCGGCGCATCGCAAGCTGAAGGTTATGCCGCACTCTTGCGCCTCGATCAAAAGTTATTGCAATTGAACGCATCGCCCGGTGGCGCAGCGGACCTGCTCGCCGCGACGCTTTTTCTCGATACCCTGCCCTGCGTCGGCTGACGCTATGAGATCCGCCATGGAAAACCTGCGCTACGAATACCCCGCCACACGCCCCGTGCCGCAACGCGCGCATGTGGGTGTCGTAGGCTCGGGAGATCTGGAAATACTGCTGTCGCCATCGGAGAAAGATCACGCGGAAGTCGTGATCCGCACGAGCGTCGATGGCTACGAAACCGTCTGGAAAAGCGTGCTCGACCGCTTCTTCTCGCGATACGACGGCGCCGCGAAGCTCGAGCTGAACGACTTCGGCGCGACGCCGGGAGTCGTGATGCTGCGGCTTGCCGAAGCCGTGGAAGCCAGCGAAGGAGAGACGCCATGAACGCTCACGACAGTTTCATCGCGCGGCATAGTTTCATCGAATTGACGGCGCGCGAACGTGCTCGCGCGTTACTCGATTCGGGCACGTTCCGCGAATTGCTCGGACCGTTCGACCGGCTAGAATCCCCGTGGCTCGGCATGCAAAACGTGGTCTGCCAATCCGACGATGGCGCGGTGATCGCGCGCGGCACGCTTGGCGGCGAGCCTGCTGTGATCGCTGCAATCGAGCCTGCGTTCCAGGGTGGCAGCATTGGCGAAGTGTCGGGCGCGAAGATCGCGGCATCGCTCGAATTTGCGCTGCGCGAGTTCGAAGCGGGCCGCACCATCCGTCCCGTGATCCTGTTCGAAACCGGTGGCGTGCGCCTTCAGGAAGCGAATCTCGGGCTGGCCGTTATCGCGGAGATCCAGGCGGCAATTGTCGCGTTGCGCCGATACGTGCCGGTGGTCGGTGTTATCGGCGGAATGGTTGGATGCTTCGGCGGCATGTCGCTGGCTGCGGCCTTGTGCAGCTATCTCGTGATGACGCGTCAGGCTCGGCTCGGCATGAACGGACCGGAAGTGATCGAGCAGGAAGCGGGCGTCGAGGAACTCGATTCGCGCGACCGCAAGCTCATCTGGTCGATGATCGGCGGCGAGGAACGCGCGGCGGTCGGTCTGGTCGATACCCTCGTTGAAGACGACACGGAACAGGTCCTGAACGCCGTGCTCGACGCCTTCAAAAGCGGTGTGCCGGCGAGTCATCGGACGGAACAAATCGATAAACAACTGGCGCGTCTTTCGCGTGTCGATCCAGCGGCGATCGACCCGGCGGTTCTGCGCACGCTTTGGCAAGGAGACGCATGATGAGCGCAACACGTGGACAGATCTGGATCGACGCATTGAGCTCACGCGAAGTACCCGGCGAGGGACCGATTCGCAGCGCAGACGCACAGCTCGGCACTGCAAGCGCGCGGTTCATCGCCGTGGTTCCGGACCCGCACAACCGCTTCCCGCGCGCCACCGATAACGTCGTGGGCCTCGAACAAGGATGGCTGCTCGCGCGTGCCGTGCGCGAAGTGCTGGACGCGGATCGCGCTGCAACCATGAAGCGCCCGATTGTTGCCATCGTCGATGTAAAGAGTCAGGCGTATGGCCGTCGCGAGGAATTGCTCGGCGTTCATCTCGCTTGCGCCGCGGGCGTCGATGCCTACGCAAGCGCGCGTCTCGCCGGGCATCCGGTGATCGCGCTGATCGTCGGTCCGGCCATGTCCGGCGCGTTTCTCGCGCACGGTTATCAGGCGAACCGCATTGTCGCGCTGGACGCGAGCGGCATCAGCGTGCACGCAATGGGCAAGGAAGCGGCCGCGCGCGTCACGCGGCGCAGCGTGGAAGGACTCGATGAGCTCGGCGATCGCGTGCTGCCCATGTCCTACAAGATGAGTTCCTACGCGAAGCTCGGGCTGCTGCATGAACTCATCGAAGGAATCAACGCCGATACACCCGGACGCGAAGACGTGGAACGTGTAAAGGCTTCGTTGATCGCGGCTATCGACGACGCGCGTCAAGGCCCGAACGATCTCTCGTCGCGCCTGCAATCGGCGGATGCGAAGCGCAATCGCGCGGCGTCGATAGAAGTGCGCAAGCGCATGGCGGAGCAATGGGAAGTCTCGTGAATCCCCACGACTTGCTGCGGCTGAAGGCAGACGCGTGTGTTTTCGCAGATGCACCCGCGTGGGTCGCGGCTTCGCTGGAACGCGCGCCGTTCGTGGTGGTTCGCCGTGCGCGCGCGATCGACGGACGCGTCGCCATTGGAATTCGCGGCGCGGTACGCAGCGAGCGTTTTGGTTCGTGGATCGGCTTGCAGCATGTCGAAGCCGTGCTTACGCCAGAGATGTTGAAATCGGCAAAGCCGCATCAAAACCGCGCAGACTTGCCGGCGTTCAATTTGCTGCAGGCCATAACGTCCATCTGCGATGCGTCGGAACTCGCATGGGGACCTGCGGGCAGCGTGGGTTTCGAGCTGGCGAGCGAGCGCGCGACCGTAACTGACCAAAGCGATCTCGACCTTCTGATGCGTGCGCCGGAACCGCTCGATCGCCCAGAAGCAAAACTTTTATTCGATGCCCTTTCGGCCGCTGCTTTCGAACGCGCCATACGCATCGATGTTCAAATCGAAACGCACGAAGGCGCGTTCTCGCTCGCTGAATTCGTTCATCCCGGCGCGCGAGTGATGCTCCGATCCGCCGATGGCCCGAAGCTCATCGCCGATCCGTGGCAAACGAGCCGCGCCGCATGATCGCGTTCCTGTTCCCCGGTCAAGGCTCGCAATTCACGGGCTTTCTGCACACGCTCGGCGGTACGTCGCCCCATGCGCGGATCGTAGCGACTTTCGAGGAAGCGTCGGACGTATTGCATATGAACGTGCTCGACCTCGATCACGCCCATGCCTTGAAGTCGACCGTTGCCGTGCAACTCGCCTTGTTTATCGCGGGCGTTGCGACCATGCGTGCGTTGCGCGATGAAGGCATTGCGCCCGATGCGGTTGCGGGATTATCGGTGGGCGCATATGGCGCGGCAGTGGCGGCCGACGCAATCCATTTCGACGACGCGCTGAAACTCCTGCAACTGCGCGCGCAGCTGATGGAACGCGCTTATCCGCACGGCTTCGGCATGCTTGCAGTTTCGGGCTTGAGCGAACGTGAAGTCGATGCCGTTATCGCCCATGCACATGCAAAGGCCGCGTTTATCGCGAACCTGAATGCGCCGCGGCAGATCGTGGTCGCCGGCGCCAACGCCGATCTCGATCTCGTGCGGCAACACGCGCTGCAAGCAGGCGCACGCAAGGCCGAATTGCTTGCGGTGAGCGTGCCCTCGCACTGCATCCTTCTCGACGATGCCGCCCGCGAACTCACCGAAGCCGCGTCGAAAGTCGAGTTCAGGACGCCATCGGTTCCGTACATCGGCAATCGCGGAGCGCGTCCGTTGCGTCAGGCCGACGCAATTCGCCTCGATCTCGCTACGAACCTGCGTTATCCCGTCCGATGGCACGACTCGAGCGTCGTGCTGAGCGAACTCGGCGCGCGGGTGTTCGTGGAAATGCCGCCCGGACGCACGCTGACCCAGCTCGCCGACGAAGCGTTGCCCGGCATCGCAAAAGTGGCGGTCGAACAGATGTCGATCACATCGGCTGCGGCGTTGATCAACGCGCGCGCCGCCGATTGAACGAGACCAGCGCGGCGCGCTGCTTGTTATAATCGTCTCATCAGGCGAACAAAAACTAACAAGAATCACAACCGCGCCCCTGTATTTCCCATGACCAAAAACGATCGTCTGCGTGTCCTTGCCGAAGCTTTGCGCGAGCAGAGCGTCATGCGTCTTCGCGACGCCGCGACCTTGCTCGATGTATCGGAGATGACGGTTCGCCGCGACATCTCGTCGAATCCCGGAACCTTCACTTACCTCGGCGGCTACATTGTCCGCGCGTCGGACGTGCCCAACGGTTCGGGCTATACCATCGACGAAGAAAAGGATCACTTCGCGCAGGCCAAGGCGGAGGCGTCGGCGTTCGCCGCACGTTTGCTCGTGGACAGCGAGACGGTTTTCATCGATTGCGGCACGACGCTGACCACGCTCGCGCGGCTGACTCCCGCCGACATGCATCTGACAGTCGTGTGTTATTCGCTGAACGTGGCCGAGATTTTGCGGCGCAAGCCCAACGTGCGGATGATTTTGCTGGGCGGCGTTTATGCGCCGTCATCGGATTCATTTTCCAGCGATGAAAGCATCGAAACGCTCAAGCGCATGGGTATCAACAAGGCGTTCATATCGGCTGGCGGCGTGGATGAAACGCGCGGCGTGACGTGCTGGAATTTCCACGAGGTGGCGATCAAACAGGCGGCCATGGACAGCGCCGTTGAACGTCACCTGGTAGTCGATGCCAGCAAGCTGGGTAAAGTCAAAGCCCTGCGGTTTTCCCAACTCGACAAGTTCGATTCCGTGATCACGGAGAAAGGTATGAGCCGCGGCGAATCAAAGACGCTCCAGTAAGGCCGCGGCAAAGAAGTCGGTCGCACGGCGCACGCGCGCGGGGACAAACCGGCGTTTTGGCCAGATGAGGCTCACGTCTCTCGCATCGCCAATGAACTCCTCGAGAATCGCGATCACGTCCGGATGATCGAGTTCATCGGCTAGGGAAACCTTCGCGAACAAGCCAATTCCAACGCCGTTCAGCACGCCGGAGCGGATCGTCTCCACACTATTCGACGAAAGGTTGCCGCGAACGGCCACGCTGAAGCGGCCTTGTGGTCCAACGAACGGCCAATTCGCCGACTCCACGAGGCCGCCATATAGAAGGCAATTGTGATCGGCGAGTTCAGCCGGGGTTTTCGGTATCCCGCGTTGCTCGAAGTAACGCCGCGATCCTACGCACACGAGCGGCGTGGTGGTCACACGCTTGACCACTGCGTCGGGTTCATCGACAGGACCTACGCGGATTGCCAGGTCGATCCGGTCTTCCACCATATCCCGCACGAAATCCGAAAGCACGAGATCGACCTGAAGGCCGGGGTTGAGCGCCAATAGCTCGGGGATCAACGGAAGAATGTGCAGCCGTCCGAAAGTCGAGGACGTCGCGATCCTGATCGTGCCCGAGACCTTGAACGTGCTGCTTTTCAGTTCGCTATCGGCCTCATCCATCTCTTCCACGAGCGGTTTTGTCCGGTCGTAGTATCGCTGGCCCTGGTCAGTCAGCGTGACGCTGCGGGTGCTGCGGTTGAACAGCATCACGCCCAGACGCTTCTCCAGCGCGCCGACGGCCTTGCTGACGCCGGACTGCGAATCGCCCGTTCTGCGCGCCGCCGCGGAGAACCCGCCCGCTTCCACCACGGCGATAAACGCGTTCACTTCGTGAAACCTGTCCATACCATTCCTTTTGGCAGTTCCATTCGTTCGGAGAATAGATCTTATGAAAATTCTGCGGATTATCATTCACAGCGAAGGGAATTATGCTGGTTCTGTCGATTACGCACAGCACCAGGAGGTCCTTAAATGTCCAGTCTCGAAGGGAAGATCGCCGTTATCAGCGGCGGAACGACCGGTATCGGATTAGCTATCGCCCAGCGGTTCGTCGCTGAAGGCGCTCACGTATTTATCTTCGGCCGCCGTCAAGCACAGCTCGACGAAGCCGCCAAACTCATTGGACGCAACGTCACCGCCATCCAGGCCGATGTCACGAGCGTCGACGATCTCGACCGTGTCGCCGCAGCGGTAAAGGAGGAAAAGGGCGTGGTGGATATCGTCGTGTCGAATGCGGGACTGACGGAGCAGGCTTCCATTGATACCCTCACGCCCGAACACTTCGACAAGACCTTCAACCTCAACGCCCGCGCGCCGGTTTTTCTCGTGCAAAAACTGTTGCCGTTGATGACCGGCGGCGGCTCGATCGTGCTGGTTTCATCGGCGATGCACGTCATGGGCATTCCGGGGCACACCACGTATGCGGCGACCAAGGCCGCGTTGCGTTCCTATGCACGCACATGGGCCGCGGAATTCAAGGATCGCGGCATTCGCGTCAACACGCTCAGCCCGGGCGTCACCGATACGCCGATTCTCGATTCCCAGGCGGCGTCGCCGGAAGAGCGCGAGGCTTTGGTGAACATGTACCTGGGCATGATCCCGCTCGGCAGGCTCGCTCGTGCCGACGAGATGGCCAGCGCGGCGCTGTTTCTCGCGTCGGACCAGAGTTCCTACATGACCGGCGCGGATTTGATGGACGACGGCGGTGTTGGCCAGGTCTGAGAAACCTACGCAATCAAAGGAGAGTTACATGAACTATGCAATCGTCGGGCTTGGCAAGATTGGAACTGCTATCGCTCAAGCATTTGCCGCCAAGAGCATCGAAGTGGCCGTGGCGGGCAGGCGACCGCTGGACACGCTCGCGGCAAAGATTGGTCCGTCGCTCGTTGCGCAGTCGATCGAGGACGCCGCGCTAGCCGACGTTATCGTTCTAGCCGTGCCATTTGCCACGCATCGGGAGATCGGACGTGCGGCGAAAAGCTGGGAAGGGAAGATCGTGATCGATGCAACCAATGCATACGATGTCCCGCCGGAAGATCTGGGCGGGCTGCCTTCGACCGCGGTGGTTGCGAAGGCGTTTCCGGGTGCGAAACTGGTGAAGGCGTTCAATCATCTGCCGGCGGCTGTCCTCGCGCAAGGGCCGACGACGCTTCAAGGCGGCCGGCGCGTCGTGTTCGTTTCCAGCGATGACGACGCGGCCAGCACGTCAGTGGCAACGCTCGTCGACCGGTTGGGGTTTGCACCGGTCGAGCTCGGGAAGATCGGCGAAGGCGGACTGCTCGTCCAGGCAAGGGGCCGCACCTGGGGACATCTGATTTTTCAGGATCTGGCCAAGGTCGAATAGTGAAGGGTTATCGAGGGGCGCGAGGTCTTACCTCGCCCTTCTCCCCAAAGCGAACAAGGTTCCGGCCACCAGAATAAACGCGCCGATGATCACCTTCTGCCAGGTACTCGGCACGCCGACCAGAATCAGCACGCTGTTGATAAGCGTCACCAGCACCACGCCCAGCAACGTCCCGACAACCGTTCCCGTCCCGCCGGTGATCCGGGCGCCGCCCAGAATTACCGCCGCGATCACATCCAGTTCGGTCCCGACCAGATCGAAGGGATTCGCCAATCGATTCGTCGATACATGCAGAATCCCGGCAATCCCGGCAAGCATCCCGGTGTAGCCGAACACGAACAAATGGATCGCGCGCAGGTTGTAGCCGAGTCGCTCGGCGATCGGCAGGCTTCCGCCCATTGCATAGACGCCGCGTCCCATCATCGTTCGATTCAGCAGCCACCACGTCACGCCCGCCGCCAGAAACAGCGCAATCACCGACACCGGCAACACTGCCCGAAGCCCGTCGTTCGTGTGATAGAAGAAAAGCGGCAAGCGCCCGAAGCTGTCCATGCTGTGCGGAATGTTCATGAAGAACTGCGTGCCCACGAACGTCAGCAACAGCCCGCGATACAAATACTGCGTGCCGATCGTCACGATCAGCGAAGGCGCTTTCAACCGATGCACCAGCACGCCATTGATCAATCCGAGCAACACGCCGCCCAACGCGCCGCATAAAAGAATCAACGCAAACGGCGCATCGGGCCACCACGCAAACACGGCCTTGGTGATGGAGTACATGGTGAAAGCGGCGATCGCGGTGAACGATACATCGATCCCGCCCGACGCCAGCACCACCAGCGTTCCAAGCGCAAAAAGCGATACCGTCGTGCCTGAATGCAGCAAATCGAAGATCGTCGCGAACTGGAAAAAACGCGGGTTGAGCGTGCCCACTACAAGACACGTGACAATGATCAGCCCGAGCGTGAACCACTCCGGATTGCGCACCAGCCGCGCGGTAAAGCCCAACTTCCGCACTTGCGGCGCGACTTCGGCCAACGGCGCCTTGACCTGCGATGTCTGAGCAACGCGATGAATTGACTCGCTCATGCTGCCTCTGAAAGTAGTGCGTGATAAAGATCGGCCTCGGTCAGGTCTTCGGCTCTGTACTCATCCGATACCCGGCCTTTCTTCATCATCAAGATCCGGTCGGAATTCTGCAGCAGTTCGGGCAGGTCGTCGCTGATCAGGATGATGCCAATGCCCTGCTCCGCCAGGCGCTGCATGATGCGATAAATGATGTCTTTCGATCCCACGTCCACGCCAACGGTTGGTCCATGCAGGATCAACACGCGCGGATCGATGGCAAGCCACCGGCCGATCAACACGCGTTGCTGGTTGCCACCCGAAAGCGATTGCACGGGTTTATCGACGTCGGGCGTGGCGATCTGCAAGTCCTTCACGGTGCGCTCGGCAAGTTCGCGCGCGCGCTTTTTATCGACTTGTCCAAAGCGGTCGCGCAAGCTCGAAATCAACGCGGTGATGACGTTGTCGCGGATGGATTTATCGAGGAAAAGGCCTTCATTCAGGCGGTCTTCGGGCACGTAGCCAATGCGTTGCCACTTGGCATCGGACGGCGTTTTAAGCCGCACGATGGAACCATCCAGCGTCACCGTTCCGCTGTCCGCCGGCGCGACGCCAGCAAGCGCGCGCGCAAGTTCGTTGCGCCCGGAATTTAGCAATCCGGTCACGCCGAGAATTTCTCCGCGATGCAGCGAGAACGTGACATCGGCGAACTGGCGCGAACGCGACAAACCCTTCACGTCGAGCACGATCTCGCGCCCTTCCGAGACCTCGGCCTTCCTGTAACGTTCGTTCGACAGCTGCTTGCCGGTCATCAATTCGCCGATCTGCGCCTTCGTATAATTTTCGATAGGACCCTGCGCCATCTTCTGACCATCGCGCAGCACGATCACTTCACCGCCGATCGCATAACACTCATCGAGCTTGTGGCTCACGAACAGCACCGCAACGCCATCGGCACGCAGTTTCGCGAGCACCGCGATCAGGTTGTCGACTTCCTTTTGCGTAAGAGACGTTGTGGGTTCATCCATGATGACGAACTTCGCCTCGCTCGCAATCGCACGCGCGATAGCCACGAGCTGGCGCGTCGCGAGCGGCAACTGCTCGACGAGCGTCGCCTGAAAATCGGCATCGCCGGGAAGACCCACGGCTTCCAGCGCGCGCGCCGCCGTGCGCGCCAATGCCTTGCGATCGAACGTCCGCGCGAGCCGGCCGCCATGTTCGGCGAGCTCCGAAGTCAGGCCCACGTTTTCCGCCACGCTCATGTTCGGCAGCAGCGAGAGATCCTGGTAAACCGTTTCGATACCCGCCGACAACGCTTCGAGCGGCGCAAGCCGCGCATGCCGCACGCCTTCAATAACAAGCTCGCCCTGGTCGGGCGGTTGCGCGCCCGAGATGATCTTGATCAGCGTGCTCTTGCCGCAGCCGTTCTCGCCGAGCAGGTGATAAATCTGCCCGCGCTCGAACGACAGGCTCACGCCACGCAGCGCGTATACGCCCGTGAAACGCTTGTGGATATCGACGACTTCGAGAAGCGGCACTGTACTCATCACTGAACCTTCTACCCTTTCAAGCTTCCTGATGACAGCGCGCATGGCGCCCTTCGGGACACCATGCACGCCTTGCGTCCTGCCAGCCAAGATCAGAACGGATACTGCTTGTAGTTGGTCTTGTCGACGTCGACCCAACCGGTGCCGCGCACGATGATGCCCTTGCCCGGACCCTTGCTCACGGTCACCTTGTTATAGCCGACAATACCCAGATCCGCGCCGTTCTCGACCGTCTTGCCATCTACGAGCATTTTCGCGACCTTGTTCATCGCAATACCCGCAAGCTTCGGATCCCAGAACGCAATGCCGTTGACCGCGCCGCTTTCGAGGAACTTGCCGGCTTCCGTTGGCAGGCCCGTGCCGTACACGCAGATCTTGCCGACCTTGCCGGCCTCTTCCACCGCGCGGCCGATGCCGATCACATCCAGCGACGACGATCCTTGAAAGCCCGTCAGATCCGGGTGCTTGCGCAACACTTCCTTCGCGACCTGATAAGCGCGTTCGCCGTCGTTATTGGTCTCGAGTTTCGGCTCGACCAGATCCATCTTCGGGTACTTCTGCTTCGCATTGCCGATACCGCCATCCGCCCACTGAACTTGCGAACGGCTGCCGAGCGAGCCGACCAGCACCGCCCATTTGCCTTGCGAACCCATGCACTTCGCGAGACGTTCGTTCAGGCCCGCGCCATACGCGGTGTTATCGAATGCTTCGATATCGACCATCGTGTTCTTGGCGTTGTCGGCTTCATGCGTGACGACCTTGATGCCGCGATCCATCGCCTTTTTCAGCGCGGGTTCGAGCGTCGGCGGATCGTAGGGAACGACCGCAATGGCCGTGACCTTCTTCGCGATCAAGTCTTCGATGATCTTTAGTTGCTGCGCCGCGTCCGCGCGTCCCGGACCCGTTTGATACGCGTTCACGCCGGGGTTGTCCTTGGCGAATTCCTTCACGCCGTCGTCCATGCGGTTAAACCAGTTGATGCCCGTGACCTTCACCACCGTGACGATGGTTTCGTTCGTCGCGGCTTGCGCGGCGGCAATGATTCCGCCCGTCAGCGTGAGCCCGGCGAGTGCGATGGCAATTCGATTGAGTTTCATGCGTTTGTCTCCGTTATGGTTTGTATGTACAGCACATGAGATGAAGCGAAAAATTTATGCAGCCGGTGGCTTCGGCACTTTGGCGACGGGCGCGGCGCCGCCCAATCCGAAGATTGCGCGCACGCGTTCTCCACCGGCCAAAGCCAGCGACGCCAGCAGCAAAAAGCCCCAGGCGCAATCGCCGAAGAACTGCGAAACGCCCAGCAGGTTAAAAAGACTAGACAAAAACTGCAGCACGGTCGCGGCGAGAAACACGCATACGATCCGGCCGTAACCGCCCGCAGGATTCACGCCGCCCATGACCGCAATCAGGATCGCGATCAACAAATACGAGTTGCCGTAATCCCACTTCGCGCTCGACGTATGCGTCGCGCTGATCAATCCCGCCAGCGACGCCAGCACGCCGCACATGCCGTAGGTGAGAATCAGCATGCGGTCGCGCGGGATGCCCGCATAAAACGCGGCTTTCGGATTCGTGCCCATCAAATAGAGCCGCAAGCCGAACGGCGTGCGCTTGAGCAACCAGCCGAGCAGCAACACGGTCGCGATGAAAATCCAGAGCGAGATAGGCACTTGCAGGAACGTGCCATTGCCGATGGCGGAAAGTGCATCGAGATATTCCACGCGCACCGACGCGCCGTTGCTCAGCACCACGGCAATGCCGGTAAATAACAGCGACGTGCCCAGCGTGCAAAGAATAGGCGTGAGTTTCAGCCTCGCGATGATCACGCCGTTCATCAAGCCGCCAATCAAACCGAGCGCCACCGTGATCGCGCAGAACACGGCGGTGTAAAGCACGGGCGAGTTGTCGGCGGAAATGAACATGGGCAGCAACAGCGCCGCGACCATGCCCGACAGATTGGCGAGCGCGACGCCCGACAAGTCGATGCCGCCATTGCCCGATACCATCGAAAGCATGATGCCGAGCGCGAGCAGGCCGAGCTCGGGCAACTGGCTTCCCATCGACTGGAGGTTGTCGATATCGACGAACTGTCCGTGCGATAAAAACGTCGCAACGATCACGACCAGCAGGTTCACCGCGACCAGGAAGTTGAGCTGCCGGTCAGCGAGCAATTTCGATGCAAACATCCAGGCGCTCCTCCGTTCAGGAATGTTGAGCTGGTTCGCCGAGCACGGCATGGATCTCGGCGAGCTTCGGCATGGACGGCGCCGTGCCCGCGCGCGTGACCGACAAGCTTGCAAGCGCGCAGCCGAAACGCACGGCGTCGAGCGCGTTGTCGCCGCGTGCGAGTGCTGCGGCAAAACCACCGGTGAAACCATCGCCGGCGCCGGCCGTTTCGACTACACGACCGCAATTGAATGCCGGCACCAACACCGATTCCTTCGATGTATGCAGCAATGCGCCCGCCTCGCCCAGCGTCACGATCACGGCTTTCACGCCTTTGCCGAGCAGGACATCGGCGGCTTTGCGGGCATCGTCCACCAAAGCGATTGCCACGCCCGTCAGCGCTGTCGCTTCCGTTTCATTCGGCGTGATGTAATCGCAGAGCGGGAAGATGTCGTCATCGAGCGGAAACGCCGGGGCCGGATTGAACACGGTCGTCACGCCATGCCGATGCGCGATTTCAAGCCCACGCTTCGCCGCCGCAACCGGTTGTTCGAGCTGCGTGACGAAGACGGCAGCGGACGCAATATCCGCCTCGATGGCGTCAACGTCTTCCGGGCACAAATGCGCCGCCGCGCCGGACGCCACGATGATCGCGTTGCCGCCCGTGACGTCGTCCACGAAGATATGCGCCGCGCCCGTGGCCACGCCGTCAGTCGATGTCGCGCGCGCCGTGATGCCTTCCGCGGCCCACGTCGAGCGGGCGATTTCCCCGAACGCATCCGCGCCTAGCCGCGTGCAGAAAATGACGTCGGCGCCCGCGCGCGCAGCGGCCACCGCCTGGTTCGAGCCCTTGCCGCCGGGCCCCATTGCGAAAGCCGTTCCCGCGATGGTCTCGCCCAGGAGCGGCATGCGCGCCGCGCGAAAGGTCAGGTCCGTGACGTAGATGCCGAGGATGACGACGCTGCGGCTCATTTGTCATTCCCTGAAGGCGCATCGGGCGCGAGGTTCACGCCCTTCTTGAAGATGAAGCAGCCATAACCGCGTCCTTCGCCGGTCGCGATCACGCAATACGCATTTTTCGCGCGCTCGTAGAACGCGAATCGTTCGACGGAAGCAAATGGCGTCGACTTGCCTTCGGCGGCATCGACTTCAGTTTGTGCTTCGCGTTGCACGGCGGGAAGCGCGTTTGCGTCGCCGACGACTTCCATGCGTTCGGCCGGATGATCGACAAAACTATCCAGCGGGAATACCGATAAAACCGCGCGGATCGCACGCGGCGCATTGACGCCGTCGAGCCGCAGCACATGGCCGAGGACGGTCTGGCGCGCGACGGAATCGGCGGGAAAATTGGCATCGCAGATCACGACTTCGTCGCCGTGACCCATGGCGCAAAGCGCGTGCAGGATGTCGGCGTTCAGCAGCGGATCGAGGTTCTTGAGCATTGTGTCTCCTTCAGTTGAGCGGCCCCGCTTCATGCGAGGTCAAGCGCTCAGATTCTATTTCTTCTGCTTCTGCCGCGTTTTAATCGCCGTACGGAATCCAGATGTTCTTCACTTGCACGGCGTGCCTGAGGAATGGCAGACCTTCGGACACGTCCGCGTCGAACCAGTCGAACACGCGGCCGTGATCCACGAACGTGCGCTTCAGGTTGCCGACGGATTCACGTTCCACCATCGCCGATAAATCCGCGCCGCCGAAGGACCAGATTGCATCGACATCGTCGTGTTTTGCAAGCGTCGATGCCAACGGCTTGCGCTCGCCGGTGATGATATTCAGCGCGCCGGCCGGCACGTCGGACGTCTCGACGACCTGATAGAAATCCGTCGCCATCAACGGGCAGGTTTCGCTCGGCACCGCGACCACGCGATTGCCCAACGCGAGCGCCGGCGCGATCAACGAAATCAGGCCCAGCAACGGCGCTTCGTCCGGACACACCACGCCGATCACGCCGAGCGGTTCGTGCATCGCGAGCGCCACGCCTTTCAGCGGCGGCGAATGCACCGCGCCGTCGAACTTGTCGGCCCACGCGCCATACGTGAACAAACGCGTGATCGATGCCTCGACTTCGCGCTCGGCCTGCGCGGAAGAAACGCCGGTCCGCGCAACGAGTTGTCGCGCGAATTCATCCGCGCGCGCCGACAGGTTTTCCGCGAGGTAATACAGCACTTGTGCGCGATTATGCGTGCTGGCTTGCGACCACTTTCCCGCGCCGCGCGCCGCCGCGACCGCATTGCGCACGTCCTTGCGGCTGCCTTCGCCAACCTCGCCGACAATGTTGCCCGACGGCGCATGCACGAGCCGCGTATAACCGCTGTCGGGCCGAACCTGCTTCCCGCCGATAAACAATTTGGCGGTGCGATCGAGCGCGCTGACGTTGGATTCAGCCACTGAAGTGGAAGCTGCAGGCGCGACAGAAGCCGAAGAGCGAACGGCCAGTTTTGACCACGCACGCGGCTTCAGATATTCGTAGATTCCTTCGCGCCCGCCTTCGCGGCCGAAGCCCGATTCGCGATATCCGCCGAAGCCAACGCCGGCATCGAAGAGATTGGTTGCGTTGATCCAGACCACGCCACATTCAAGTCTCGGCGCAATATCGAGCGCACGGCCAATGGTCTCGCTCCACACGCTCGCGGCAAGGCCGTAGCGCGAATGATTCGCCAGCGCGACGGCTTCGTCGGGCGTGCGAAAGCTCATGGTCACGAGCACCGGTCCGAAGATTTCATCTTGTGCAAGCGTGGATGCCGGCGCGACATTCGTCACCAGCGTCGGCGGATAAAACGCGCCTCCGCCCGGCATCTCGAGCGCTTTGGGCTGATGAATCACGCAGCCCTCTTCAACGCCGCGCGCCACGAGCGACTGAATGCGTTCGAGCTGAACCGTATCGACGATCGCGCCCATGTCGATGCCCTTGTCCAGCGACGGCCCGACGCGCAGCGTGTCCATGCGCCGCTTGAGTTTATCGATAAAGCGCTTCTCCACGCCTTCCTGCACGAGCAGCCGTGAACCCGCGCAGCACACCTGGCCTTGATTGAACCAGATTGCGTCGACCACGCCTTCGACCGCGCTGTCGAGATCGGCGTCATCGAAGACGATGAACGGCGACTTGCCACCCAACTCCAACGTCAACGACTTGCCCGAACCAGCGGTCGCCACGCGAATCTGCTTGCCGACTTCCGTTGAACCCGTGAACGCAATCTTCGCGATACGCGGATGATCGACCAGCGCGGCGCCCGTGCGGCCGTCGCCGGTCACGACATTCAGCACGCCCGCCGGCAAACCCGCGCGCGCCGCCAGTTCGGCGAACAGCAACGCGGTCAGCGGCGTGTATTCAGCCGGCTTCAGCACCACGCAATTGCCGAGCGCGAGCGCCGGCGCGATCTTCCACGAAAGCATCAGCAGCGGAAAATTCCACGGCACGATCTGCCCGATCACGCCCAGCGAAGCCCAGTCCGCGAACTCGCGATCCTGCAATTGCGCCCAACCTGCGTGATGCAGGAAATGCCTTGCCACGAGAGGGATATCGATGTCGCGCGATTCGCGGATCGGCTTGCCGTTATCGAGCGATTCCAGCACGGAAAAAAGGCGCGCGTTGCGCTGGACCATGCGCGACAACGCATACAGATGACGCGCGCGACCTGCGCCGCCAAGCGCTTGCCACGCGGGCAACGCACGATGCGCGGCGTCGACCGCTGCGTCCACATCGGCCTGATCGCCTTGCGCGATGCTCGCAAGCAAACGCCCGGTGGCGGGCTCGGAGGAATCGAAACGCTCGCCGGCCGAAGGCTCGCGATAAGCGCCATCGATGAAATGACCAAAACCGTTCGTGTGTTGATCCAGCCAGGCGCGCGCGGCGCCGTCGTCTTCCGGTGCAGGTCCGTAATCCATCGAGGAGAAGTAGTCGGCTACGCTCATTGGGAGCTCGTGTAAGAGAGTGATGCGAAAAATTCAGGCGACAGGATGCCGATGAAAAGCGGAATAACGGCCGGTGACGTGATGTTCGAGTTGCCGCTCGATATCGGCGAGCAAACTCGATGCGCCAATCCGAAACAGCTCCGGCTCGAGCCATTCGCGGCCGAGTTCTTCCTTCATCAGGATCTGGTATTCGAGCACTGACTTGGCCGTGGACACGCCGCCCGCTGGCTTGAAGCCGATCATCACGCCCGTGCGTTCAAGGTAATCGCGGATCATGCGGACCATCACGAGCGACACGTCGAGCGTGGCGTTCACGCCTTCCTTGCCCGTCGATGTCTTGATGAAATCGGCGCCGGCCATCATGCAGACCATCGAAGCCTTGGCGATATTCGACAGCGTGCGGATATCGCCCGTCGCGAGAATCGCCTTGATATGCGACGGGCCGCACGCCGCGCGGAAGTCGCGCATTTCATCGTAGAGCGCTTGCCAGTTGCCGGTCAGCACGTGCTCGCGCGTGACGACAATATCGATCTCCGCCGCGCCGTCTTTCACCGACGCCTCGATTTCCTTCAGCTTCAGCGGATGCGGGATCAGGCCGGCTGGAAATCCTGTCGATACAGCCGCGACCGGAATGCCGCTACCGGCGAGCGCCGCGACCGCGGTTGCGACAAAACGGTGATACACGCAAACCGCGCCCGTCTTGATGGAACCCGGCGGCATGCCGAGCGATTCGAGCAAATCGTCGCGCACCGGACGGCGCGCTTTTGCGCACAGGCGTTCGACGCGTGATGCCGTATCGTCGCCATTGAGCGTTGTCAGGTCGATGCACGTGATCGCCTTCAGGAGCCACGCGGCTTGCGCGTCCTTCTTCACAGCGCGGCGGGTGCCGAGCGTGCCGACACGGCGGCCGACCGCCGATTGATTCACGCGCAAGGCGTCGATCCACGATAAATCCAGTGGCACGCCGGGATTACGTTCGGCGTGAACGACGGGTGCCTTGCCGCGCAAGGGGACGACGGATTGAGAAGCGACATCGAGCATGAGTAGGGCCGGTTGTGCAATGCACAACATTTTCCGGTTAATCGATACAGCATTCTAACATTCCCTTGTTACGATCGTAACATCCGGGAATACGCGTACAGACGTCGCTCCCCGTGTTGAACTGCTCAACATTCCGCGCCAGGCAATCCCGTAAATCCGCCAAAGTCCTTCAGAATTAATCTCGCGGTTAGAATCGCGTTCTAAGCCGAAGTTGTCATAAGTTGATGCACACTGACAACCGCGCCGCTGCCGCCGAGGAGGAGTTGATGGACGCATTGCCACCCGAAGAAACCATTCGCAGCGCCGTCGACCGTTCGGTGAGCCGGTTGCGCCTGCAACACGAGATCGCCGTGCAATTCGCGACCTCGGTCTTGCGGCTGCATAACGCCGATGCGCTGCTCGACGAAGCGTGCAAGGCGGTATCGGCGGGATTGCATTCGCGTTTCGCCAAAGTGCTGCGTTATCAGCCGGAAAGCCAGACCTTCGTGCTGGAAGCCGGTGTGGGCTGGGATCCGGCGGATATCGGCACGACAGAACTCGGCGCCGACGACGCCAGCCCGGCCGGTCACGCGTTTACGAGCGGCCAGCCGGTGTTGTCGAATCATCTGGGTGCCGAACACCGGTTCCGCACGCCGGAACTGCTGACGCGCCACGGCATCAAGCGCGCGATCAACGTGCCCATTCGCGGTATTCCGGAAACCTTTGGCGTGCTCGAAGCCGACAGTTCCGACGACGAAGACTTCAGCGAAACCGATATCGTTTTCCTGGAAGGCATTGCAAACGTGATTTCGATGAGCCGCGAGCGGCTCATGGCGGAATCGCAGACCGATGCCAACGAGCTGTTCTCGACCAGCGTGCTGAATGCGAGCGTCGACTGTATTCAGGTGTTGTCGCTGGATGGCGGTATCGAGTTCATGAACGACAACGGGCTCGCCGCGCTGAAGATCGATGACTTTGCGGAAATCGGCGGCACGCAATGCGTCGACTTGTGGCCGGACGGCCAACGCATGAAAGTCCTGCACGCGCTGGAAACGGCAGTGCACGGCGAACCCACGCGCTTCGAAGGCCCTTGTCCGACGTGCGCCGGCGACGCGCGCTGGTGGGATGTATCGGTCGCGCCCGTTCGCGATTCCGACGATCGCGTCAAGCGCGTTGTGCTTACCATGCGCGACGTGACCGAGCGGCATGAGAACGAGGAAAAGCTTGCCGCGCTGGTATCGAGCCAGGAAATCCAGCTTGGCAACTCCGCGCTGATGATGAAGGAAGTCCACCACCGCGTGCGCAACAGCTTGCAACTCGTGCAGACGCTGCTCGCGCTCCAGGCGAACCTTGCCGGCGACAAGTCCGTCGCGACGCATTTGCAGGCCGCCGCCACGCGCGTGCGGACGGTTGGATCGGTGCATCACCGGCTTTATCAGGACGATGGTGCCGAAGCCACGGATGCAACCAGCTACTTGCGCGGCCTGACCGCCGACCTGGCCGAGCTTGCGGCCGGGCGGGAGGTCACGCTGGAAGGAGAAGCCATCGTGCTGCCAGCCGCGCGGCTCGCGCCGCTCGGGCTCGTCACGGCGGAACTCGTGACCAATGCGCTCAAGTACGGCCGTGGCAAGGTGCGCGTTAGGCTGGAGCGCGCGAGCGATGCGCTGCTGCTGGCAGTCGAAGACGAAGGCAATGGTTTTCCGAACGACTTTCCGAAACCTCAGGGCACGGGTCTCGGCATGCGGCTGGTGACGACTTATGCGGGCAAGGGAGCAGGATCGGTAACCGTGGATCGCGATGTGCCTTATAGCCGGATCGTGGTGAAATTCGCGCCGGGCTGAAGCCGCGTGTTAATCAACATAATCGGCCACCATAATCGGCCATTAATTGATTCGACTTAATCGGACATACAAACTGATACAGCGCGCGGGTTTTCCCGATGTTAAGCTAAAGCCAATTCAAAATAGTTGCGTCGCCGTTGCGCCTTCCCAAGAAGATTGTTTTACCGATCCGCAGCCCCGAACGGCGAGCCTTACCGTTCAGCGGACGCTCGCGACAATCCCCTTCGAATCAGTCCAACCGGATACGTGCACATGCCAGAGATCAATAACCAGGACAGCAAACCGTCGGGTGCATCGCGGACAAAAATCCTGATGTGTCCTTTCACGAATTACACCAATCGCTATATCGAGATTCAGAAGAGTCTATTCACCGAGATCGGTTACGACGTTTTGCCGCTTTCCATTAAAGGATTGCTACAAGGCGGATTCGTTCAGCTTTTTAAACCGGAGAACGTTCTCGTGTTTCACTGGCTTGAATATCGGCCATTCAAGCGCGAGAAAGGCCGCGCTCAGTTCAGCATTTCAGGCAGCCTGCTTTTCGCTTTCTATTGCACGCTGATCATGATCGCCAGAGCGAAGACCGTGTATTTCGTGCACGACCACATCGTTCACGATACAACCGGCTTCAACCGGCGGCTCGCCGGCCGGGTGATGTCGTTCATTCGCCGCCTGGCGGATTTCCGCGTGGTCCACGCGCCGAACTTCGAAGAAAAGTACAACGCCACGTATTTGCCTCATCCGCTCTATTGGGATTCGCCGGGGCAATCTCCGACTGCGCCGAAGAACGCCAGTGACAAGCCGATGTTCTCGCTGCTCGGCGTGATCCGCCCTTATAAGCAGATCGACGCCGTTCTCGAGAACTGGCCGAGCGAATGCAATCTGCAGATCGCGGGTCAGGGCACCGAGGCCTATCTCGCGACGCTCAACGAGATACTCGACCGGCGCTTGCTGCGGGGCGCGGTGAATCTGGACGCCAAGTTCCTTTCGGACGCCGAGTTTGCGCAATACGTCGCGAATACGGACGTGATCATCCTGCCGCACGCCGCCGATTCCATGCTGGTGAGTGGCGCATTCTTCGAGGCGATCGGACGCGTCCCGCTGGTGATCTCGCGCTCGACGCCATTCATGAAATGGGCGGCGAACAAGTTCGACAACGTCCATCTCTTCGATGACATTAGCGAGCTTCCAGGTATCGTGCGTTCGATCAGCGAATCGTGGCCAGCGGCAAGTTCGGCCAACACGCTCGCCACCGATGAATTCGGTTGGCGCGCATGCCGACGTCGTTATGAGCAATTCTTCGAGTCGGTCGTGGGACGGCGGAAGGTGGTCGAGGAAGCTGTGGTGGAGTGAAGGGCTTTTGGCTGAAGCTAAATAACCCCCTTCCGCCGCAAACCCTCAATCATCTCCTTCGGCACATTCCAGTTCTGAAGAATCTCCTCCGTATGCTGCCCCGGACTCGCCGGCGCCGCAGTTACCTCCGGCGCGGTCCGGCTGAAGCGCGGTGCGGGCGCCGGCTGCGTCACGCCATCGAGTTCAATGAACGTCCCGCGCGCCCGGTTATGCGCGTGTGAAGGCGCGTCGTCCATGTCGAGAACGGGCGCGAAACACACATCCGTGCCCTCCATCAACTCGCACCACGCCTGCCGCGATTTCGTCGCGAAGATGGTCGCGATCTTCGTCTTCAGCGCCGGCCATTTGCTGCGGTCCATGTGGTTATCGAAGTCGGGATCGTGGATATCGCAGAGCTCGAGCAACAGCGCGTAGAACTGCGGCTCTATCGATCCAACCGATACGAACTTGCCATCCGCGCACGCGTACGTGTTGTAGAAGTGCGCGCCGCCGGAAAGCATGGCCGCGCCGCGTTCGGGCGTCCACGCGCCGAATGCCTTGTAGCCGTAGACCATCGCGCCGAGGAGCGCGGAGCCTTCGACCATGGCGGCATCGATGACTTGCCCCTTGCCCGACCCGCGCGCTTCCAGCAGCGCGCACACCACGCCGAACGCGAGCATCATTCCGCCGCCGCCAAAGTCGCCGACCAGATTCAGGGGCGGCACGGGAGGTGCATCGCCGCCGCCGATCTCGTGCAACATGCCGCTCATCGCGATGTAATTCAGATCGTGGCCGGCGGCGTTCGCAAGCGGTCCGTCCTGCCCCCAGCCGGTCACGCGGCCATAAACCAGCTTCGGATTTCGTTCGATGCAAACATCCGGTCCGAGCCCGAGCCGCTCCATCACGCCGGGACGAAAACCTTCGATCACCGCATCGGCTCGGTCGATGAGATGCAGCGCCAGATCGCGACCTTCCGGCTGCTTCAGATCGAGCGCCAGCGAACGGCGGCCACGCGCCATCACATCGAAACGCGTGCCCTGCATGGGATACGGCGTCGGACCGCCTGTGGGTTTGCGGTCGATGCGGATCACTTCGGCGCCCATGTCGGCGAGCATCATCGCGGCGAACGGGCACGGTCCGAGCCCGACCATTTCGACTATCCGGATTCCCTTCAGCGGTCCGCTCATTTGCCGGACCCACGGACCAGCACGTAAATGACTAGCGATTTCATATCGATTTATCCTTGAGCGTCCGGCGCACTCGCGCGGCATTTAAATAAACTCTACACCGCAAGCGGCCGATTTATTTGCGCCACGCACCATCGAATAGAATTGCAAGCTCATGTGCCGCACTTGCAGCACGAAGACAGCCAGCGGTCCGCGTTCATGTCCATGGGAGTCTGCTAATGCGTCTTCAGCCATTCAGGCAAGCGAGCTTGTACGCCGCCTGCGTGCTTTTGTGTTTATCGGCGGGAGCGCGCGGGCAGCCCGCCAGCGGCGTAACGCCGACCTCGGCCTCGGCGGCAACCGTCGATGTAACCATCACGCCAGGTTTTACCGGCGACGATCCCGTGTCCGTCAGGGACGCGCTTGCCCACAAGCTCACGCCCGGAAAAACGCGCACGTTTGCTCATCGCGTGGAAGACCTGATTGGCACGGCGCTGCCCAAGACGCTTCACGATCCCGCTATAAACGACGCAAAGCTCAGCCGCGACCTCGCATTCGTGGTCCCGGCGCCGTATGGCATCAGGTACCGCTCGAAGATCCACGTCATGACCGTCGACGTGGACCTCTCCGACAGCGATCACCCGGACGCCGTCGTGCTGAAGAAAACAATCATGGGCCCGCGCGGGCGCAAGCTCGTCGTCGCGGCGGAAGCGAAGGCGAAGGGGTATATCCAGAATGTCGATGTGATCGAACTCGATACGACCGCCGGCAAACACAACAAGACCAGCGTGCGCGGGCGCTTCGGGTTATCGGAGGCGGCGTTCGAAGCTGCGGGCGATGGCGATCTCGCGCTCGTCCTGATCTGCCGCGTGGTGCCGCCTTACCTCACCGAAACCATCGAACATAGCGATCCGACCAACGAAGAACCCACGGACATCACCACGCGCACCGCGACACTTCACGCGAATGTAGGCGATGTCTGGCTCATCAATCGCGAGAAAGGTGTCGTGCTGGCAAAGGGCCTGCATCTCGTGAAATAAGCGTGCGGCGCAGCGCAACCACGTCCTGCAGGCATTCGACCAGGAGCGATGCCGCTGGCGTCAGCGGACTGTCGCGGCGCGTCACCACGCCAATCGCAATGGCCGGCGGCAGATCGTTTATTGGCAGCACGGCGAGACCATCGCCCACCCACGGGTGATCCAGCAGCGGCGCGGGCAAAGCCGCGATGGTGTCCGAGCCGCGCAAAAGCCCGTGCGCGATCACGAAGCTCGGACACTCGATCACCCGCTTCGGCTCCGGCAATCCGCGCTGGGCAAAAAAATCGAGCAGTTCGCGCGTCGAGCTTTCGGGCGACGGATTGAGCAGCCATTCGGCATCGATAAGTCCGTCGAGCGTCGTACAGCGCGCAAGCGGATGACCTTCGCGGGCGACGATCACCGACGTGCTCTCGTACATTTCGATGTAATCGAACTCCGGACCAAGACGTTCCGGCTTGACGACGGCCACGACGAAATCCAGCGAGCCATCGCGCAAACGCGGCAGCGCCACGCCCGGAAATCCTTCTATAAAACTCACGCGCGCGTTGGGCATCTTCTCGCGGAAGATCTGGAACGCTTTCGGCAGTATCGATAACGCCGCGCTCGGCGTGATGGCCGCGGCGACGCTTCCGGTCAGCTCGCCTTTCATGTGCGCGATGTCGTCTTCCGCGCGACGCATTTCGCTCGTCACCATCTGCCCGCGAATTCGCAGCCGCTGCCCGAACGCGGTGAGTTGCACGCCGCGCGCGGTGCGCAGGACAAGCGGGACGCCGAGGTCCTGTTCGAGTTCTTTCAACGCCTTGGTCAACGCGGCTTGCGAAAGATGCAGGCTGCGCGCCGCCGCGCGAATGCTGCCCTGTTCGGCGACCGTCAGGAATGCTCGCAATTGATGGTATTTCATCTGCGTCGGATCTCTTTAGCGACAAATCCGGGTTTCTACCGACAACCCAAGGTAGTCGCAAATTTAATTAGCTGTCTTCTGGTTTGCTCCCGGACTTTATATGCTTGACCGGTGTTAGTCACCCGTCTTCAAGGAGCGTGTCATGTTGTCAGTCGATCCCGTCATTCCCGGCATTGCCGCCATTGCGCCAGAGTTCATCGCCGTTCGCAGGAAGATTCACGCGCATCCCGAACTCGCTTTCGAGGAACAGGCAACGAGCGATCTCGTCGCTGGCCTGCTCGCCGATTGGGGCTATGAAGTCACGCGCGGCGTCGGCAAAACAGGCGTGGTCGGCGTGCTTAAGCATGGCGCCGGCAAGATGCGTATTGGCTTGCGTGCCGACATGGACGCGCTGCCTATCGAGGAAGCGACCGGCCTTCCTTATACAAGCGCGGTGCCGAAAACCATGCACGCGTGCGGTCACGACGGCCACACGGCCATGCTGCTGTGCGCGGCACGGTATCTGGCGGAGAGCCGGCAATTCTCGGGGACGCTCACGGTGATTTTCCAGCCGGCTGAGGAAAGCTACGGCGGCGCGCGCGTGATGATCGAAGACGGGCTGTTCGAGCGATTTCCCTGCGACGCCATCTTCGGCCTGCACAACATGCCGGGCTTTGAAGCAGGCGGCATGAACTTTTGCGCCGGTCCCGCGATGGCGTCGGCGGATCGCGCGACCATCGTCTTGCGCGGCCTTGGCGGCCACGGCGCGTTGCCGCATCTCGCGCGCGATCCCATGCCGGCGGTCGGCGCGATCATCCTGGCGTTGCAGAGCATCGTGGCGCGAGAAGTGGATTCACAGAAGTCGGCGGTGATATCGGTTGGCAGCGTGAAGGCCGGCGACACCTTCAACGTGATTCCGCAGACCGCCGAGATGAAACTTTCGATCCGCGCGCTTGATCCCGCCGTGCGCGAACTCTTGCGCGATCGCATCGCAACGCTCGTGCGCGCCCAGGCCACGGCGTTCGGCGTGGAGGCGGATATCGACTACGAATGGGGTTATCCGGTGTTGTTCAATCACGCCGACCCAACGGCATTTGCCGCCGATGTCGCCACGAAAATGCTCGGCGCGCAACGCGTCGATACCAACGCCACGCCGTTGATGGGCAGCGAGGATTTTGCCTACATGCTGCAGGTTGTGCCGGGTTCGTATGCGTGGATTGGCAACGGAATGGAAGGCAAAGGCAGTTGCATGGTCCACAACCCGGGCTACGACTTCAACGACGACGTGCTGGCCATTGGCGCGAGCTACTGGGTACGGCTGGCCGAAGCGTATTTAGCCGACTAAGTTGCCGACCAAGTAGCCGACCAAGGCGTACGACATCCCTATTCGCAGCACCGCGCATCGAGAAAATCATGGGCATTCCTTCATTACGCGATATCGACGTGGCAACGGGCGTCATTCCGGCGCGCAAGCAGAGCCGGGCGCGGATTGTCACCGCGGCGGCCGTGGGCAACGCGCTGGAGTTCTACGACTTCACCGTCTACGGATTCTTCGCGCTCGTAATCGGCAAGCTGTTTTTCCCGGTGCACGATCCGGTCGGACAATTGCTGCTCGCGGTCGCAAGCTTCGGTGTCGGCTTTTTCACGCGGCCGGTCGGCGGATTGTTGATCGGCATGTATGCGGACCGTGCGGGACGCAAGAAAGCGATGATCCTCACGCTCGGCCTGATGGCTCTGGGCACCGCGATGATCGCGGTCGCGCCGACCTACGCGCAAGCGGGCGTCGCGGGGCCGATGATCCTGGTGATCGCGCGGCTGATACAGGGATTCTCGGCGGGCGGCGAAGTGGGAGCGTCGACTACATTGTTGATCGAGCAGGCGCCGCCCAACCGGCGCGGCTTTTATGCAGCGTGGCAGTTCGCGAGCCAGGGATTGGCAGCGCTTGCCGGTGCACTGACCGGCGTCGCGCTGACGGCCAGCCTCACGCCCGCGCAACTCGAAAACTGGGGATGGCGCGTGCCGTTCGTCATCGGCACCTTGATCGTGCCGGTCGGCTGGTGGTTGCGTCATACGCTCGAAGAAGAACCGCCGCGCACGCTCTTGCCAAAGCCGCCAAAACTTCCTCTCATCGATGTAATCCGCAACCATCGCCGCGCGCTTTTAACGGGGCTCGGCCTGACGATCGCCGGGACGGCGGCGCATTTCATCATCGTGTTTTATCTGTCTATTTACGGCGTGAAGACGCTCGGTCTGCCGCCGGCAACAGCCATGCTTTCGGGATGTTTGTCGGGCGCGATCATCTTCGTGCTGGCGCCGTTCGGTGGTTACCTGACCGACAGGTTTGGACGCAAACCGCTTGCGCAAATAACGCGAATCATCCTCATGCTCGCAATCTATCCGGCGTTTGTCGCGCTGAACAAGTGGCCAACGGCCAGCACACTGATCACCGTGGTCGCGCTGCTGTCGGCGGTTCACGCGATCAACATCGGCGGCGTGGGCGCCATGCTCGGCGAACTCTTTCCACGATCCGTCCGCGCGACGGGCGGCGCCGTGGTGTATAGCTTCGGCGTAGCGGTTTTCGGCGGCTTTGCGCAGTTCTTCGTGACGTCGTTGATCATCGTGACGGGCAGCGTGCTCGCGCCGGCGTGGTATGTGATCGGCTGCGGTGCGCTCGGCCTGATCGCGGTTGCATGCATGGACGAAACGTTCCAGAAAGCGCTGGATTGACAGCGCAGGTTGCCTGCGAGGCGTGAACCCGTGGTGTCGCGTTGATGCCGTATTCGAGTGCTAATCTACGCGGATAAGCACTCACGGACCACGGCCATGCTGACGAACGTCGAAGAGCTGGAAAACATCTACGGAAAACCGAACGAGCGATCCGTGCGCAAGGAAATCTCGTACATCAGCGAAGACTACGCCGCGTTCATTCTTGCATCGCCCTTCGTCATGCTGGCTTCGGCGGGGGAAGACGGACTCGATTGTTCGCCCAAAGGCGACGCCACCGGCTTCGTGCGTATTCTCGATCCACACACGCTCGCCATTCCGGATCGCCCGGGCAATAACCGCATCGATACACTCAGGAATCTCGTGCACGACCCGCGCATTGCGTTGCTGTTCCTCGTGCCGGGAGCGGGAGAAATGATGCGGGTGAACGGGCGCGCATCGATTGCCGACGACAGCGATCTGCTTGCTTCATTCAGCGTGAACGGCAAGCCGCCGCGCACGGTGATCCTGGTGCACGTGGAGTCGGTTTATTTCCATTGCTCGAAGGCGGTCGTGCGATCGGACTTGTGGAATGCGGACAAGCACGTGGATCGGGCGAGCTTGCCGAGCGCCGGCGCAATGCTCAAGAACGTGAGCGACAGCGGTTTCGATGCCGATGCCTACGATCGCGCCCTTCCCGGCCGTCTGAAGACTGACCTTTACTGAGATTTCCGCGCTGCCGAAAGCTCGCGCACGCGCGGAATGACCTCTTCGGCGAAGCGGCGCATATCGGATTCGAAAGGCTGGAATTGCAGCATGAACAATTCGATCCCCGCCCGATGAAACTCCACGATGCGCTCAGCGACCGTCGCGTAACTTCCGACCAGACCCGCGGCCGTGCCGCCGTTCGTTCCCACTCGCGCCGACTTGCTGAAGGTCTGGTGCATCACCGTTTTCGGATCGCTATTCTGCTTCACGATGGCGCGCAACGGCGCATCTTTCGCAGCGAGTTCGAAGAGGTGATCAAGATGATCCTGCGCTTCGGCTTCCGTCTCGCGCGCGATCACGAACGCCGATAACCCGAACCGTAGCGCGGCGCCTTGACGTTGGCGAGCGGCGACATCGGCGATCAGATGCTTCACGTCATCTAGCGGCTGGCCGTTGATGAACCAGACATCGCCTTTGTCCGCGACCAGCGCGCGCGCCGGCTCGGATTCGCCGCCCACATAGATTCGCGGACGCTCGCGATACGCGCTTGCCGGCCGCAGCAGGTAGTCTTCGACATTGAAATGACGGCCCTTGAAGGTCGTGCGTTCGCCGCGCAAAAGCGCGCTCACCACGCTGATCCATTCGTGGCCGTAGGCGTAACGTTCGTCGTGTTCCGCGAAGCCGATACCGGCCTTCGCCAGTTCCGGCCGGTTCCATGCGTTGACGAGATTGAGCGCGAAACGCCCGCCGCTGATTTCCTCGATCTGCAGCGCCATTTTCGCGAGCACGACCGGATGATAGAGATAAGGCTTGATTGCCGTGATGATCTCGATGCGCGTGGTCAGCGCCGCGATCGCCGCCGATGCCGTCCACGCTTCGAGCTGGTCGAGATTTTCATCGTGGGGATTGATCGTGTGCTGCGCAATCAGCGTGGCATCGAAGCCGAGACGTTCGGCTTCAAGGATCAGGTTGCGATTGCGAGCCCAGGAAGCATCGTAAGGCTCGTCGGGATCTTGAAGCGCTGCACGGCTGCCGTGGACGAGCGCCCAGATGCCGAAGCGGGGAGGTTTCGCGGACATTTGAAGCCGAAATGGAAAGTGTCGAGGCATGATGCGTGGCGCGACGGGCGCGGGTCAACGAAGCGCTTTTACTTTTTTCTTCTATGCATTGCGCGCAGGGAAATAAGGCCGCGGTGTTAATATCTTTCGCTCGGTTTCAAGCCGCATCCCGCCGATTTTCGCTTTGCACGAGACGTCCGAATTTCCACCCGCAACTTCGTTCCATGGAACACGCAGTGACCCGTTTGCTCTCCCCGGCGCATTCCGAAATGCACGCAGACGATGTGCATCGACAGATTGCCGATGCCGTTCATCAACATGGCTGGGCAGAGCACGACGCCTTTTTGCCGCCGGAACTCGTTGTGGCGCTCGCGCAGGAATGCGCGGCGCTGGCGGCGGCAGGATCGCTCACGCGCGCCGGCGTGGGTCACGGCGCAGCGCGCACGCTGCAACCCGAGATTCGCGGCGATCAGATCCAGTGGCTGCAAGCGGGTCAATCCGAAGCCTGCGACCAGTATCTGGCGATCATAGAAACACTGCGGACGGGGTTGAATCGCGAACTCTTTCTCGGACTCGATGAATACGAAAGCCACTTTGCGTTCTATCCGCCGGGAGCGTCGTACAAACAGCATCGCGATCGTTTCCGCGATGACGACACGCGTGTGGTATCGGTCATCGTCTATTTGAATGCGGACTGGCAACCTCAGCACGGCGGCGCACTGCGTCTGCATCTGGACGACGCCCACGCGATGGGCGGCACCAGCGTTCGGGACATCTTGCCCGTCGCCAACCGGATCGCCGTGTTTTTATCGACCGACATGCTGCACGAAGTGCTGCCTGCGACGCGCGAGAGGTTATCGCTTACGGGCTGGTTCAGACGGCGCGCCTGATTTGTCCGCGCTTGTCCGCGCCGGCCTCAATCGGTCGAAAATGCAGGTTTTCGTTTGCGCGTGTATCCTTCGCTCCGTTTGAAGCGGTCGCTACAAAGTGATTCCATAGACGGCGAGCGCTTCCGAAATCCGGAGGGGACGATGAAAAAATTGTGGATCGCAGCCGTTGTCGGTTGCGCGGGCGTCAGCAGCGTGCAAGCGCAATCGAGTGTCACGCTGTACGGGCGTATCGACAACGGCGTGGAATACATGAGCAACGTCGGCGGTCATAGCCGCTGGCGGCTTGCAAGCGGCGAATGGGGCACGGGATTGTTCGGCCTGAAAGGTTCCGAAGACCTCGGCGGCGGCAACAAGGCTATCTTCAAGCTGGAATCCGGCATCAACACGAGCGACGGGACTGCCGGCGACACCAACGGCCGTCTGTACCAACGTTACGCCTTCGTGGGACTTGCCAACGATACATACGGCACATTTACGCTCGGCCGCATGCTCGCGATATCGAACGGCGTGTGGGACTTCGATCCGTTCGTGCAGCAAGCGTGGTCATCGGCGTCACTCGTGCGCAGCCGCAACTGGAACAAGACGAGCAACAACATCCAGTATCAATCGCCGAACTGGTATGGCGTCGATGTACTCGGCCAATACTCGCTTGGCAATACCACAAGTTTCAACCAGGGACAGAAGAACGCCGACGGCACCTTTGCCGACTACGGCCGCTCCGACGGCATCCAGCTCACTTACACGCGGCAGTATTTCCAGGTCCGCGGCATCTTCGATGAAATGCGCGACGCGAATGGCCGGTTCTCCGACCTGTTCCTGTACTCGCGGGAATACATTGCGATGGTGAACGCGTACGTGGGCAAGTTCAAGTTGCAGGCGGCGTACACGCACATGCACGCGGACGCCACCGTGGCGGGCGCGCCGACGTCCGGCGATCACGAATGGGGCGGCGTGACCTATCAATGGACGCCGGTGTTCGCGACGACGGCTGCCGTGTTCCATATCAACACGAATGGCGATGCATTGCAGGGCGGCGGTCGCGCGACCATGTTCGAGATCGGCACCACATATAACTTCTCGAAGCGCACCTTTTTGTATGCAACGACCGCGACCGTACGCAACAGCAACGGTGCGAACTTTTCGCTGGAAGCAAACAGCCAGACGAGCGCCGACAATCCCACGCCAGGTGGAAACCAGTCGGGCGTTTATGTGGGTATTAACCACTCGTTTTGAGGGATTAGAGCGGGGTTCGGGCTAGGCGCCCTAGCCCTCTTCCGCCAATCGCTTCGCCGCGTCCCGCTTCAGTGCCGCCCGGTCGATCTTGTTGGTCGATGCAAGCGGAAACCCATCGACAAACCAGACCTGGCGCGGATGCTGGTACGCAGGCGCGTGTTCGAGCGCAAACTTTTTCACCGCTTCCGCGCTCAATTCCGCACCCGGTTTTCGCACGATAAACGCAACAGGCTTCGTGCCCTTGATGGCGTCGTCAACAGGAATGACGCTCGCTTGCTGAATCAGCGGATGCCGCTCCAGCATCTTCTCCACATCGCCGGGAAAGATGTTTTCACCGCCCGAAACGAACATATCGTCGCGTCGTCCGATGAACGTATAGAAGCCGTTTTCATCGCGTCGAAAAACATCGCCCGTTCGATAAAAACCGTCCGGCGTGATCGGCGGCACTAGATCCGCGCGATTGTGATAACCGTTCATCAGCCCTGGGCTGCGCATCTCCAGTTCGCCTTCGTCAACCGGCTGCCCGGTTGTATCGACAAGACGAAGCTGCACCAGCGGATGAGCTGCGCCGATGGCAAGCGGCGGCGTGGGCAAACCGCCCGGGTGCGGTCCGAACACGACCGGCCCACCCTCGGTCGTACCGTATGCGTTGATCACTTTGGCGTTCGGCAACAACGTGCGAATCTGGTCGAGCAACGCGCCGCTGACCGGCGCGGAACCCATGCGCACGAAACGCACCGACGAAAGATCCGTCTGCGCAAGCAGATCGCGCTCCTGCATCATCATCGCGATCATCGGGGGCACGGAGGTGAGCCATGTGCAGCGATATGTATCGATAGCGCGAATGTAATTGCGCGCGTTGAAGGCAGGCATCAGCACGGTTGTGGCGCGCGCGGCAAGCGCCAGGAACGCGAGCGCAAGCGCGTTCATGTGATAGAGCGGCGCGGCGATCAACACGCGCTCGCGTGTCAGAGGCTGGGCCGAAAGGCGCGTCTCGACGACCCACAAATGACTTGCATGGGAGAGCACGACGCCTTTGGGCCGCCCCGTCGAACCGGATGTATAGAGGAACAGCGCGGCTTCGTTTTCATTCGGAACGATCGGCTTGAAGGGATCGCCATGCGATTTTTCCTCGGCGATAAAAGCATCGAAACCGTGCGTGCTATCCGCGCTATTGAATACGACTCGCGGTAGCGCAATAGGTGCGTCGGGGAATCGTTTCGGATCACTGAATACCAACCGGGCACCGCTATCGGCGATGACGTCCGCAATCAACGCCCGGGGGAACTTGTAATTGACAGGCACGGCAACAAGTCCCGCGCGCATGATGCCGAGCACAGTGGCAACGTATTCCGCGGAGTTGGCCGCGAGGACCGCAATGCGATCACCACGCGCATATTGCTGGTGAAGCGTATGCGCGACGGCGTTCGCGGTGGCATCGAGTTCCGCGAAAGTGTATTGACGCGCGTTGAACGCATCGTCGAGCCCGATGATCGCAACGGCGTCCTGGTCGGCGCCGTCCCGGGATATCAGCGCGCCGAGATTGGTAGGCAACGTCATGGCTTGAATTCCAGCAAGGTATCGAAGCGCGGCAGGGCAACGAGTACGCGATCGGCATCGGCGTGAGCGGGCAAGCCGGCCGCATTCGCTTTCTGTTCCATGGATCGCCAGGCCGGCGTACGCGCCGTGATTGCGGCGTAACGCGGTCCGCGCGCCGCGACGTGCGCAGCCATTGCGCCGAAATGCGCGTCGAAGGTTTCACGCGTCCAGTACACCAGCCCGAATCCCGGCGCGATCTCTCCAAGCTGCACGTACGGTTCGGGCGCTACATCGATCAGATGCAGCGCACTCAAGCTCGTAACACCGTTCGCATGCCGCTGCCATTCGTCGCGGAACACGAGTTCGGGCGTCAGATGCTGGCAAAAATATACCCGGCCGCCATCAAGTTGACCGGGCTTCATGCGCACGGTCGTGAAGCGTGCAACGCCCAAGGGTTCGACCGGCCGCGAAAAAGTTTGCGGCGGTGTGGCATCGAAGCCGGATTGCTGCAAGTTCATAAAGGTCGCGTCAGGATCATCCGTGCGAAAGACGAGACCGTCGGCGCCGAGCGGACTGTTCAGGATCTCCTCGCGCACAGTCTTGCCATCGGCGGGCAAGCCGATAAGTTCAAGGTAGTGGTCGCCGAGCACGATCGCGTGGTTGATCGAGCCGAGCGTGTGGTACCCGCGCGGCGCGACCGTGAAACCGAGTTGCTCGAAGATGGCCTGAGCAGCGTCGGTATCGAAGCGCGTGTTGATGACCAGATGATCGAGCGCGAGCATCACGTTGCCGGCGACGCCGTCACTGTGGAATACGCGCCGCGTCCGCTTGCTACGAGCTTGCCGTCTTTATCGAACACTTGCGCTTCCGCCACGGACACTTGCGATCCAAACTTGATCACCTTGCCCTTTACGGTCAGGTCACCCTTGAACGCCGCGCGATGATAATCGACGCGCAAGTCGATGGTCGGCACGCCGCGTCCGGTCTTCGATACCAGCGCCCAGTCCGCCGCGAGATCCACGAGCGCGGCGAGCACGCCGCCATGCGTATAACCCTTGTCGGGATTCACGACCCATTCTTCGCGCCACGTCGCGGTGAGCTCGATCTCGCCCTCGCCTACCGATACCACTTTCAACCCGAGCCATTCATGGAACGGACCACGCCGAAGGCGTGCCTCGATTTCCTGCGCGCCCGGCAAAGTTGCTTCACTCATGATGTTCCTTTCAGCATTGAATTACGGATTGACGACGACCTTGCCCAGCACTTCGCGATCGCGGATCAGTCGCAATCCTTCGGCGGCTTCTTCGAGCGGCAACGTCCGGTCGATGGCAGGCACGAGTTCGCCCGTCGCGATCTGGTCGAGCAGCGCGCGCAGGTTTTCATCGTAGAAACTGTTCGAGCCGATGATCTTCAGCTCGAAGCTCCAGATGTATCGCAGGTCTTCGGCCGGCGCATGTCCGGCCGTCGCGCCGCAAACCAGCAGCGTGCCGCCGCGCTTGAGGCACTTCAAAGACGGTACCCACGTATCGCCGCCGGTGAAGTTCACGACGACATCCACGCCGCCGTCATACGTCCGGCGCTGCGGTTTGCCGTACTGTCCGATCGCCCACTTCGAGAAATCGGTGGTCTTGTAGTTCACGGTCTGATCGGCGCCGAGCGCTTTTAGCTGCTCGCATTTTTCGTCGCTGCCGGCGCACGCGATCACTTCGGCGCCCAATTGCTTCGCGAGCAAAATGCACGCCGTTCCCACTCCGCCGCTTGCGCCGAGAATCAGCACGCGGTCGCCGGCTTTCACGGTCTTGTGCGTGACGAGCATGCGGTGCGCCGTGCCGTAGGCGACCGGCAACGCGGATGCAGCATCGTAGCTCACGGCATCGGGCAAATTAATCAGTTGTCCGACAGACACGAGGCAATATTGCGCCATGCCGCCATCGAGCATTTCACCCATCAAGCCTTTCTCGGGATAAAGCGGATTCACGAGCACACGATCGCCCGCCTTCCAGCCTTCGACGCCCTCGCCCACTTCTGCAATCTCGCCGGCCATGTCCAGACCGATCACAACCGGAAAAGGCACCTTGATTCCGGGCATGCCCTTCACGGTGAATACATCGTGATAGTTGAACGACGATGCGCGCACGCGGATCACGACATGTCCGGGCGTTGCTTTGGGTACGGGTTTGTCGCTGACCACATGCAGTTGATCGAGATCGCCATGCTCGTTCAATACGAGCGCTTTCATGGTCGACGGTATCGCGTTTGTCACAGTGTCTTCTCCACGTTATTGAATTGATTTCGATGCGGCGTACGGCGCTGTATCGAAGAGATCGGCGGGTAATGCACCTTTGATCACGCCACCGTCCACGAAGATTTGATGCTCGCGTTTAAGCGTTTCCAGATCGATCGGCTCGAACGTCACGCGGTTGATATCCGACCAGCGCGCGGCATAAGCCTGCGCGTCTTCGGCCGGCAAGTTCGCGCTTTTCTGCAGGATCGCGGCGACGTCGTTCTGATGCGCGGCACCCCACTGCAAAGCGGTACGCATGCCCGCAATCAGCTTCGCCACGTCTTGCGGATGCTTCGCCAGATAGTCCGCACGAATCGCGCTCACGCCGATGTACGGCGTTGCGTCCGACTTCGTAAGCTTCTTCCATTCGCCGCCGAAACTGCCGAGGCGCTTCACCTTCAGTTCCTTCAATTGCGCGATGGTCACGGAGCGCAACGCGGCGGCATCGACCTGTTTTTGCACGAGGAACTGCGCGAGGCGTCCTTCATTTCCCGGAACGATGGAAAAGTCAGTTGGCTTGATACCGTAGTTGCCCTGCAGGACCGCTGTTGCTATCGATGCAACCGAGCTGCCCGGCGGCGACATGCCAACTTTTTTGCCACGCAGGTCGGCGAGCGACTTGATGGGCGAGTCTTCAGGCGCGACGAACTCGACGTCCGCGGGTTGTGTTGCGAGCACGATCTTGAGCGGCACGCCATCGGCCGCGGTGCTGAACACTGCCGACGCCGGCGCCGCGAACGCAAAGTCGATCGCATTCGCCGCAAGCGCCCGATTGGGCGCGTTGACATCGGAGAAATGCACGAAAGTCACGTCCAGGCCGCGTTGCTGCAGAAATTTCTGCGCTTCCAGAACGGCGCCGAAACCCAAACTCACGCCGCTTGTCCAATAGCCGATGCGCATCGGTTCTGCGTGCGCCGTCTGCACAGCGCCTAACGTCGCGCCAGCAGTAATAGCCGCAAAAAGCACTGCTCTCCTGAATAAATACAGACTCTTCATTTTTTCATTCCCCGTTGGTTCAGTCGGTTTTTTTCCATCGGAACAAGCGCCGTTCGAGCGGCTTCAGCACGCCGGCTTCGAGTGCAAGCATCAAGACGACCAGCGTCACGGTCCACGCGAAAACCTGATCGGTCTGCACGAGATCTGCAGCTTGCCGCAAGCGATAACCAATCCCGTTCGACGACCCAATGGTCTCCGCGACCAGCGACACGCGCCAGCCGAACCCGAACGCGAGCCGTGCGCCCGCAAAGAAATGCGGCAGGATGGTCGGCAGGAAAATCTTGCGCATGATCTGCGTCTGCGACATGCGAAAACTGCGGGCTAGTTCGACCAGATTGTTATCGACGGTCAACGCGCCTTGCCATACATTGGTCAGGATCAGCGGCATGGCCGTCATGAACACGACGAAGATGGTCGTTGCATTCGAGATGCCGAACCAGATGATTGCGAATACCGCCCAGATCGCCGACGAAACCGTATTCACAATCGACAGCAGCGGCTCGAAAAAATGCGCCACGCGCGGATTCGAACCGAGGGCGATTCCAAGCGGCGCGCCCACGATTGCAGCCAGCAAAAATCCCCCGACCACGCGATACAGCGTGACGCCCAAGTCATCGAAAAACGTACCGCTTTGCACGAGCGCGGCAAACGCGTGCGCGACTCTTTGCGGCCCGGGCAGCACGAACTGCGGCATGCGCAGCGACGCGAGCCACCAGGCCGCCAGCAGCAACACGACGAGCGTGACGCGTTGCGCGACCGTCGAGGCAAACGAACTTCGTGGGACAGTGGACATAGGTCAGATCATGAGACGCAATTGGCGGATCGCTTCGGCGACGGCGGGCTCTGTGGCACTGCGTGGACGCGGCAAATCGACGTTGACGATCTCGCGCACGCGTCCAGGACGCGGCGCGAGCACCACCACTCGGTCGGCAAGCGCGATCGCTTCCTCCACGTCGTGCGTGACAAACAGCACGGTCATGTTCTGCATTGCGTGGATGCGCAGCAGTTCCTCGTGCATCTGCGTGCGCATTTGCGGATCGAGCTTGGAGAACGGTTCGTCCATCAACAGGATGCGCGGAGCCGTGACCAGACTCCGGGCCAATGCGACACGGCTGCGCATGCCGCCGGATAACTGATGCGGATGGGCATCGGCGAAACCTTTCAGGCCGACGAGATCGAGCACCGCGTCCGCGCGAGCATGCCGTTCGTTCGCGGGTATGGCGGGGACAGCGGCTTCGAGGCCGAACTCCGCGTTTGCGCGAGCCGTGCGCCATGGCAGCAAGCGGTCTTCCTGGAACATATAAGACAGCGCGTTGCGGTCTTTTATTCCTTCGGTTTCCTTACCATCTATCCACAGCTCGCCATCGCCCGGCTCGATCAATCCCGCGATGATATTAAGCAACGTACTTTTCCCGCACCCGGAAGTGCCGAGCAGCGCCACGATCTCGCTCTGGCCGACATCGAAGGAAACCCCGTCCAGTACTTGCAGCGATCCGAAATGCTTGCCTACGCCGCGAAGGGAAATCGCAGCGCTCATCGGCGCAACTCCGCGACCGTGTAAAGCGGCAGCGATGCCCCGGCGCTCGAAAGGCTGGCGTAGACTTTTTCCATTGTCATGCTCTGGAACGTCTCGATGTGACGGCGCGCGATGGTCTCGGCACGGCGTTCATCGCCAGCGACAAATGCATCGATCATTGCGTTATGGTCGTGCTTGATCTCGGGCTTCGTGCCTTGCACGCCGAAACCTAAAGCCACGAGACGCGACATTTCATCGAGCAGGCTTGCGAGCGTCTTATGCAAACGTTCGTTGCCGCTCGCCGCCGCGATTGCAAGGTGAAACTCGCGATTGGCATCGAGGAATGTGTCGATCTGTGCTGACAATGCGCGCTCGGGATGTGGCACGCGGCACGCAGCTTCCAGGCGTCTGAGCAAATCCACATCTACACGACCGCACGCGAGTCGAGCCGCTAGCGGCTCGAGCTGAACGCGTAACGCGAATACTTCTTCGACGTCCTTCAGTGTGATCGGCGCAATACGGTAGCCCTGCCGGGGCAACGAGCGCACGAACCCTTCATGCGCGAGGCGTACGAGCGCGATACGGCAACTCGTCTTGCCGATCTGATACTCCGACATCAGCTGGCTTTCCGTAACTGTGGAGCCGGGCATCAGCTTGCAAGAAAGTACGTCGCGACGAATCCGCTCATAGGCGTCGTCGCCGCGAGCGATCGGCGTTGAAGGCTTAGATGAGCCGAGTGGCATGGATACGCTGATTTCAAGAGCGTCGAAGGACATGACCATCTAGGACCGTCAGGTTGTGAGCTGCTCACGACATCGAATTGATGCGTTCAAGGATTCATCGTAGGCGCTTGCGGCCACTTTCAAAAACAAGTTATAGAAATAAAGATGTGGCGCAGGGATATATCGTGGGCGGCTCAGGGGTTAGGCGGGATTTTGCAGTGGCTGTGTAAAACGAGGTGGTGTTGTTTATGCGGAGGAAATTTGTGGTTGCTGACTTTGTAAAGGCGCCGTGGTTTGGAGGATATTTTTAGAGAAATTGTTGCGTCACCCGTTCGAATCGCAGGAATTTTTAAGTGAATACTGAGCTGGCCTGCTGTTTGCATATACGTCTGCTACAACATTCAAGGAGGTTCGATCACGTTCAAGGCGTTGATTCCAGCTGTCGTGATTGCTTCGGCTTTGGCCGCACCATCGTTTGCATTTGTGTCTCTGGCTAGCCAAGTAATAGAGTTAGGGCTGTTTTGTTGTCGGGCGACAGCCCTGTCATTTGAAGAACTACCGTCATTAGTTTCCGCCAGATTTGCCTGTTTCAGGCACGTTGTCGCGGGTTCTTGATGCGTCGCGGATTTGGTCTTCGCTTCACGCGATACGAATGGATTTGCAACACGATTTAACTCCGCGGGCACCGCTAGGATTTTTTGCATGCGTGAGTTGTTAAATGCTTTCGATATATATCCCGTGCCAGGTAAGCTGGTATGCAGAGCACGTCTCTCCACTGGATAGAGCGCGGTTTGCAACGGGTAACGTCGCCGTTGTTCTTCCGGGGCGTGCTGCGGATAAGCTTTCAATGGCAACACCGATTCGACCGTTAGTTGCAATAGCTCCCCTGGTGCCGTTTTTGCCCAGCTCATTTTTTCCTTTCCCAAGAAGTCTGTTCAGTGTGCAGGAGCGGTACAAATTCAGATATCGGCTGTAAATTTTGTTCGCAGTCGATAACAGTCCTGCATTGAAAAACGTCGCCGGTTTCGCAATCACACATCAGCGTGCACGCGTCAGGATTCATGTCCATGACTCGATGGACATGTCGGTCATCATAGGTTGGCATGCAACAAAACACGATCTTGCAACGGGGCGTTATCGGCATTTGCGGACTTGCTCACGCGAGCGACTCCGGCGCACGCTGCCCTTAGCGTGCGTTTCATTTCACTAAGCCTGCCGCTGATATCGGCCGTACGGTTTCGCGGTTGGTCGAAGGTGAATTTTGCTGCGTGTGCAGCGTTAGGATGAACTGCGCCCTGGGGGCACTTATCCTTGAAGCCAATGATTTGTTGCGGCGTTGCCTGCTTCAGGACATTTCCTTTAATCGCAGCCGCAAAGGATTCATTCCACTGCACCGCCGCGACACGCGGCGATACTTCCCGGTGACTGTGGACGGTGATTGATTGGCCATCGCAAGAAACCTCGACGAGTCTAGTTTCGTCTGCATCGATAAAAACCTGGCCAACGCATTGGCGCACCGTGGCTTCGATCTGCGCACGCCGCGCGTTCTCGCGCGCCTTCTTATCCTCGACGGTACGTTTTGCGCGGATCTGATGCCCAAAATCCACGGAAGAACGCAGCAGCGCTCGCAAGTAACTTATTGGATGCTTGGCCTGTTTCAGATGTACCCAGGTTGCCTCGACCACATCTGAAAGCAGCTTCGCATGCATCTTTGCTTCACGCATGAGTTTGAAAATCAAAAATTCACGAAACCCCAGACTTAGCAAGCGTTCAAGGTCGGCAGGGAGGCGTCCTGGTTGTCTCTTTTGATTCTTAGGGAATAGATCCTTATATATAGCTCCGTCTGCCACGCTGGCACACGGAGTTCCAAAAGTCGAAGCAGAGGTGTTGTGATCGTTGCCACTCGAATGATCGATCTCAGTCGTTTCGATTTCGTTAGCCGTCGCGATATAACCCAGGACGATTGCAGAGCGTTCGGTTAAGTGGAGATAGGCACGTCCAAACAACCCGGCAGTGCCGTATCGTTTTTGTGGTGCGCGCTCAATCAGACCAGCAGCTTCGAGGTCGTCCAGGCTTCTGTAAAACGTCCGCATCGACTGCATCGCGCGGCCGGTGAGAAGCTCGCGGCGGGCGAATATGGATGCGTACGGATTGTTGGCGTCGACGGTGCGTGCGAGCGCTGCCAACACGGCGCGAGCTCGTGCCGGGAGAGTTGGAAAGTTCGCTGCGCGGTGTGCTGCCCGAAATACGACCCAAGGCAAATTTGATTGACCTGCTAGAAATTCATCCAGCGCGGTCTGATCGGTGTCGACGGAATCGTCGTGAACTGGAAGAGGGTGCAGGACCCCCTCGCCAGCAACGGAATGTTGCGCGATAAGCATGTCACACGTCCATTTCTTAGAAAATGGAAGAGAAACGCTTGACTGCCGATCGCTATCCGATACACTTCGAGGTGTTGGGCCTTTATCCGATTCCCGTCGGAGAAGTGCAGCAGTGGGCAAGCGACAGCGAAGCCCGGTTAAATCAAAAGCCTTCGGTTCCTGCCGAAGGCTTTTGTCTTTCTGCGTTAGATCAAGTCATCTTTGTTCTCGGTCGTTGAGCCAAATCCATGATTTATAAGGCTTCCCTAGTAGGGAGAATTCAAGGCATGCTCAAATTTCTGTGAGTCAATTACCGCTTTCTATCTAAGTCGTTGATTTCAATGAGTTCCCTACTAGGGATCATTGTTTCTCAAGTTCCATTTCGATGAATGTCCGGATTTTCTCGGCCCAGTGGTCTGCTTCCTCTGCAGCACTGCCCGAGAAGGAAACACCGACTACACCATTGCGAGCGGAAATCTGGCATATCTTTTTGTTGCCGCGACGAACCACCAAGGGTTCAGCGTGTTCACGCTGTACGCGGTCTGCTTTCGTTGCGGCAATCGCTTGCGCTTGGGTAAAGGCGTCATCGCTTATCAATCTTTCGATAGCTGCCTTCACCTTGGCTTCCCTGCCTTCTGCGACGGCCTTTGCCATCTGTTCCGCAGCGTTGCTTCCGAGGCGTTCAGGACGGGTTGCTAGCAGTTCTTTGCTTTCGTCGGGCAGAAGATCGAATTTCATGATCCGGCCAACGTGCGAGTCGCTAATGCCGGCCGCCCGTGCGAGTTCCTCTTTCGTAATGCCAGTCGAATCCTGAAGCGACTTGAATCCCCAAAATTTCTCGAAATCCGATAGCGTCGGAGAGAGCAAATTCGAGAAGAAAGCGGCGTACTCAACCATCGAGGCATCAATGTCTAGAACAATGCCGTCGATCTCAGTCCGTCCTAATTCCCGATAAACCGACGCGCGATTGTGGCCGGCGACGATGTCGTACTCACCGTCGGGACGCTCACGGACCGTGATGGGCTGCGCGAGCGGGTAGGTCGTCAGGTTGGCTTTAAGTTCGGCGTACTCCGCAGCCGTAAGCCTCCGTCGGCGGCCGGGGATCTCGTGAAGCTTATCGAGTGGAAGCTTGCCGGGCGCGCGCTGTTCAAGCGCACGTTTCAGCTTTTCAATCTCCGCCTGCTGACTGTGTACGCGACCCTGCAGTCCGATCAACTGCCCCGGCGCCGTGCGCGGAGCGAGTGGCTCAGACGGTGTATCCAGAGTGTCGTCATCGAGTCGGATACCTGCGGCCTTGGCCTTTTGTTTCGCTGCTGTAGACATGCTTACTCCTTGTCCCAGAGGTAACAAACCTTGCTGTCGATCAAATCCACAACTTGGTCATACGGCACACGGATTCGCCGTAGCGTCGCCGCGTTCCCGTCATAGTTCGGGAAGTCGTACACCGTCGAAAAATCGTTCGTTGTCGTGCGCGCGAGATCCGTTTCCGGAATCTCCACCGGCAGGACACGTTCCCCGTACGTGGTGATTACCCAGTCTCGAACGATGGATGCGTTAGCCTTGTTCGGCATGCGCGTCACCAAAATATCGATGAAATCAAACACCTTGGCTTCATCGGCGGATTCTCCGAACTGCTTCATGCCGGAGACCATGTCGGAGAAAAGCGACCAGAACTGGACCATCGATGCAAACGAAAGCGTGTCCGGCATTACCGGGACAATGACGCCGTCTGCGGCAAACAGCGCATTGATGGTGAGGTAGCTAAGCGTCGGCGCTGTATCGATGATGATGTAGTCGTACTCGTCCTTGAGGTCTTCCAATCCGTCGTTCAGAACGTTCCAGAATTTCGCGCTCGGCGACGCGTGAACGCGTGCCGGAAGCATGAATTCGGCATTGAAAAGATCTGTCGAAGAAGGAATCAGGTCGAGGTTTTTCCAATACGTCTTCATTGGAAGATCCTTCATACTGAACGGCTCGCCATTTACGTACGCTTCGACCAGCGGCAAAATGGTCTGGTCGCCATTGATCTCCGCGTGGGGGTTGATCCCGTACAGCGTCGTAGCACTGCCCTGCGGGTCCATGTCGATATGCAACACGCGCCGTCCGTGCCGCAACGACAAGCCTTGTGCAAGAACCATGGACGTTGTAGTTTTAGTTACGCCGCCCTTGAAGTTGCCAATGGCGATGACCTTGCCTTTTTTACCTTCCGGACGCTGTCTGGGTTTGCGTTCTGCCCGTACCCACTCGATGGTTTCCGCCAACGTGAATTGCCGGGCGGCCCCCGGCTTTTCCTGCGTCCCTTGCGGAAGTTCGCCTTTCTTAATCAGATAGGAGAAGCGAGCTTTATCGATGCCGCACAGTTCCTGGAGTTTGCCGCTCGGAAACACCGGGGCAACCTTCCGCGGAAACGGTTGGAGCATTTGCGTGCGAATGCGCTCGAGCATCTTGGCAGAGCGCGCCGCCAAATTGACGAGATCGTCCGGCGTCACCTCGATAGGTGGCGTCGAAAGGTTGATATCCATGTGTTTCTTCCCGGTGGTGCTGGTTCTACCAAAAACGTGGATTCTTTCTCAAAAGGTAGAACCGACGGTAACCGAAGACTAAGAGGTATACGGAGTAAACGCAAGTAAACTTTGCCGCAGCCGAATTGCCGCAAAGGCACGCGGGTAATGGGCTCGGGGCAAAAACCTGAGAAACGACTTGAGGGATAACGGGTTGTAGAACCCGTTTTAGGTCTGCGGAATGAGCTCGGCGCCGGGGGTTTGGGCCGGATTCCTAGGGAGGAAAGTGTATTACGGGTTCAGTTCAAGAAGAGGACTTCAGATAAAGCCGCGTCGTCGAAATGTGGGCATGACCCAAACGGATGCGAACTTCTTGGCAGCTCTCTCCCTGTTTAAGAGTGTGATGAGAATGCGTATGGCGGATCCAGTGCGTGCTTGGATTGCGGAAACCACTTTGTGGACCGAAGAAGCCGCGGTTCCAATTTGCCTTTGATCCACGCAACAACTGGCGAAATACCTGCCCGAGCCCATCTGCGGTGAGAGCTTGGCCCGTGCGGAAATTCGCGAGAAGGGGAGTATTGGGAGCGCAAGCGGCCGGATTCCCGGGCAGATCCCGCGCCTGCAGGAAGGCGATAAGCAATGCCATCACGGAATCGGGAATAGAAATGCGGCGGCCCGGGCGGCCTTTGCCCGCGACCCAAAGTTGCCAATGTTTGCTTCCGGAACCACTCCGTGTCGTACGAACCAGTTGCCCCGTAGTGCAGTCGGCCAACTCCGCTCGTCTAAGCCCGGTCGCGTACGCCAGTTGCAACGCCAGAAAATTTCGTAATTCTTGGCGCGAATACCGGGCGCGCGTGTTCGTCTGAACGACCGTGTTCCATTGACGAAGACTCAGAGAACGGCCAGCAACATCGATTCGCGGACCCGTTGCAACCTTCGCGCAGCCCGAGAAAGGGTTGCTTTCTAGGTAGCTTCGATCCACCAGCCATTCGCACATCGCGCGCAGGATTGCCCGCGCCGTTTCCCGGCTGCGATCGGAGAGGCCGCCAATAAACGGGCGCCAATCCGGATGGGTTCGCTCGATTTTCGCGCTACCGACCCACTGCACGGCCGGTTGCGGATCGTTTAAGAACGCCTCGATGTACTCGGCGCAATCGTTGTGATCCAACGATGAAAGCGCTTTTTCCTTCGCGTAAATTGCCCAAAGAAGCAGCCGCTCGGCCTCACGCCTGTAGGCACGAACCGTGTGCGGGCTATGCTGATGGCCCGCAAGCCACGCATTGAGCGCCTGCAAATCTGTATTGAAATCGCCGTCCGGAGCGGATCGCTTTGCGCGATTGATGCCTGCCGAGCCATTTAGTCCAGTCGGAACGTCGAGCGCTTCGAGCGGCACGATCCCCATTTCCCGCGGCCGGGCAAGCGCCGGGTCACTACTGTCCAAGTGTCGGCGGGGAGTGACCGCCCGTTGCGACAAAGTGTGACCTAGCGAATCTGCATGAAGCGAAAGCCAGTCGATAACCCGCCGCGCCGCCTTCGGCCCGACTCGCTCCACACCGCTATGCCAGCGATGCCCACGGCGTTCGATAAAACCCAGCAAATCCGCGAGTGTATATATATGTGCTCGGTGCAGCCGGCTAGCGATCGCGGGTTCAAGCCAGCTCGATACCAGGTGATCGGGCTGCGGCGCCTGGACCAGACTGGCTTCCATCCGCGCGAGCGCGTCCGCCTGACGGCGGCGAAGCCGTGCATTCCTCGATATGCGCCGATCCAGCGGCGCATTTTCTCGCGAGTATTCCGCCCGATAAAGCTCCAGCAATTCGGCTTCGCTATGAAACCCGTTCGGATCGATCGCCTCGCGATACGCCTCAAGCGTGGGCGTGGTGCTCGCGCCCACGCGTGCGGGGATGCTGCCGGGTCGGAGGCGTAGCAGATGCGTGGCTTCGACATCGCGGGTACGGCGGGCAGCGCTTGAAAGCGTGTCGCGCAATAGTCCGATGAGGCGTCGCGTCGCGCGGACGTCGGTGGTGGTATCACCGTAAGTGGCATGCAGCTGTTCGACCGACACGCCGTCCAGATACCCGCGATACAACGCGAAGTGCTGCCGCGTAAGTCGTTTTATCGACGCGCGGTTTTCGGCGTTGTGAATGACTGGCGGTGTGGCGGCTGCCGACATGGCGTATTTATGCTTTGATTTCAATAGCTTGAAGGGAGGCTACCAGCGGTACGGCCGTTTGACAACAAAAAACGCTACATCTGATAAGTATACGAGGCAGCCTAAGCGCGCATAACTTTGCGCTAATGTATGAGCGCGGCCTTCATCTCGACCGCGCTCATTTCAGGATGATTACTTTGCAAGTGCCGCAGCAATGACAGCAGCCAGCGGTGTCGTTGGACGGCCGAGGAGCTTACTCAGTTGATGGTTGTCATCGAAGAGCGCGCCTTTTGCCGCGCCGGTTCCCGAGTCAGCGATCAGATCAGCAACCGGTTCGGGCAAACCGACACCAACCAAAGCCGCTTTGTACTCGGCCTCGGACATGTCCCGATACACCACGGCCTTACCCGACTGACGCGCCACTTCGGCGGCAAAATCGGTGAGCGTATAGGCCGTGTCGCCAGCCAGTTCATAGATGCGACCTGCGTGCTCACCTTCGGTCAACACGGCGGCGGCCGCTTCGGCATAATCCGCACGCGCTGCCGATGAAATCAATCCATCGCCCGAATCGCCTAGAACGGCGCCGTGTTCAAGCACCGCCGCCAGGCTTCCCGTGTAGTTTTCCGTGTACCAGCCGTTGCGCAGAACGACAAACGGCACGGTCGAATCGCGCAGCGCCGCTTCCGTTTCGCGATGTTCGCCCGCAAGGCCGAGCGGCGAGGTATCGACGTGAAGCACGCTTGTGTAGGCAATCAGTTCCACGCCGGCGCGGCGCGCCGCATCGATCGCCGCGCGATGTTGAACTCCGCGCTTGCCAACTTCGCTCGATGAAACCAGCAGCAACTTCTTGACGCCGGCGAACGCGGCGTCAAGCGTGGCGGGATCATCGTAGTCCGCGCGCCGGACCTGAACGCCGCGGCCGGCGAGATCGGATGCTTTTTCCGGACTACGCGCCGCAGCGACGATCTGCGCGGCTGGCACGGTTTTCAACAATGCTTCGATGACAAGACGGCCGAGTTGGCCGGTGGCGCCAGTGACTGCGATCATGAGAGACCTCCTTGAGTGATGGAAAGCGGCGTGGGAAACAACCGAATCCGCAAGGTATCGGATAAACTAACTTTTCGTAAGTACGTACGCGAAGGTAAGTATCCATGAACTCGAATGTTGAAATGACCGCTGACGCAATGCCTTTGTCCGAACTCGTTCGGCGCGGCGAGTTGCTCTCCGCGGATTGTCCGTCGCGCGAAGTCCTCAAGCACGTGACCAGCCGATGGGGCGTGCTCGTACTCATGGTGCTGATGGACGAAAAAACTTGCCGTTTCAGCGATCTGCGTCGGAAGGTGGATGGCGTGAGCGAAAAGATGCTCGCGCAGACATTGCAATGGCTTGCCGCCGATGGTTTTGTGGTGCGGACTTCGTACGACGTATTGCCGCCGCACGTGGACTATCGGCTGACGACGTTGGGCAAGGAAGTCGCGCAGCAGGTGAGTGCGCTGGCCGATTGGATCGAGATCAATCTTTCGCGGATCATGAGCGCGCGAAACTCGCCGGAACACGCCGCTTGACAATTCGGACGCCTCTCGCGTTGTATCGGCAAAATGCCTATAATGAACGTGCAAATTGCCAAACAGGATTCGCCATGACCGCCGTCGTTTTCAAACCCACCGGGTCCGTCAATCCAAAGCGGGCCGAATTCGCGTTGCTCACCGAGTTGCTCGATGCGTCTATCCACTCCGGACTCGATCTGGCGGAACTCGCGGCCGAGCGCGTTGCGGTCGATGTCATCGACCGGTTGTCGGCTCACGGATTGAAGGCGGACGAACTGAACTTCATCATTCCGCGGCGAACGCTGACGCATCGCAGGCAGAATCAGGAACGTCTCTCGACCGATGAATCCGATAAAGCTATCCGTCTCGCCAAGATCGTTGCGCAGGCCGATACGGCTTTTGACAATCAGGACAAGTCGATGCAATGGCTCAGGAGCCGGCAACATCGCTTTGGCGGAAAAACGGCGCTCGACATGGCTTCCACGGAACACGGCGCGCGGCTCGTTGAAGAAGCGCTGGTGCAACTCGACGAAGGGTATTTCGGCTGATGGAGCTTTGGCGTATCAGCAACTATGCCGATCTGCGAGGCATCGGCGGACTGCGCGCGCCGGGGCGCTGGCACTTCGCGGGGCAGCCTGTCGTATATCTCGCTGAACATCCGGCTTCGGCGCTGCTCGAAATCCTCGTTCATCAGGAGCTGGGGCACTCGGAACAAGTCCCGGACTCCTATCAGTTGCTGCGTATCGAAGTTCCTGAGGACATCGGGATTGCGGAACTGCTTGAATCCGATACCCTCGAAAACTGGCGTGCCGATCTGCAATGGACGCAGTCGGCAGGAACGGAATGGCTTGCCAGCGGCGCGACTGCGTTATTGAAAGTGCCCAGCGCCATCTTGCCCGCGACGAACTTCTTGCTGAACCCGGCGCATCCGGATGCGGCTCGTCTTGAGATTGCTGAAACCATGCAAGTGAGTCACGACCAGCGGATTTTGCGGCTGATAAATCGGCCATTCTGAAAAGCAACTAACTGTCTGCCTGTTTAACGCCTGGCAAGACTGCTACAAACCCAATTAGCCCGACTGGCATCGCGTAAAATTTCCTCTTCGATCCAACCACGACACGTCACCATGCCTACGCCCGCCGATAACCCACGCCCGAAAGAAAGTGAAGGCGTTGCTGTCATCGACCGTGCGTGCGCGATTCTTTTCGCTTTCCGTCCCGACGACGACGCCCTCACGCTCGCCGAACTCGCGTCCCGCACAGGTCTATACAAAAGCACCTTGTTGCGGCTTGCCGGCGCGTTGATCCAGCACCGCTTGCTGTTGCGTCTCGACGATGGCCGCTATCAACTCGGTCCATCCACTTTCATGCTTGGCGCCGTTTATCAACGAAGCCTGAATCTCGGCGACATCGTCGTGCCGCTCATGCGCGAACTCGCCGAGATCAGCGGCGAAAGCGTGTCGTTTTACGTTCGCGATGACGCGGTGCGCGTCTGCCTGCATCGCGTGGATTCGACGCACGCCGTGCGTTATCACGTGCGCGAAGGCGATGTGCTGCCGCTGGAAAGCGGTTCCGGCGGCATGGCGTTGCTGGCGTTTGGCGGAAAAGAGGGCGAAGTATTCGAGCAGATCCGCGAGGACTTCTATTACGTATCGATGGGCGAACGCGACCGCGAAACCGCGGGTGTATCGATGCCCGTCTTCGGTGTGCGCCAAAGCTTACGCGGCGTGATCACGCTAGCGGGACCGAGCTCGCGTATCGACCAGGCGTTCGTGGACACGAATCTCGGCGCGTTGTTCGATTGCGCGGCGCGAGCAACCGATGCGCTCGGCGGCGACGCGCGCGCGCTGCGTCAGGCGCAACGGCGCGCGGCAGAAGCTCACGTCAAATGACGCTCGGATTTGCCCGTGTACTTGTAAGCCATTTGCCGCGGCATCGGACCTTTGTTGCGTTCATTCCGGCCGCGCTGCTCCCAGGCGTGCGACAAAATCCCGACCGCCCGCGATAAACAAAACACTCCGCGAGCAAGCTCGGGCGCGAATCCCAGCTCCGCATAAATGACCGCGGTCGCGCCGTCGATGTTCATCGGCACCGGCTTGTTCTTGCGCGCCTTCAACAACGCTTCGATACCCCGCGCAACCGCCGCATATTTTCCGCCGATCACGCCTTGCTCGACACTGGCATCGACCAACGCGAGCAGCTTCGTGGCGCGCGGATCGACGGGATGAAACCGATGGCCGAAACCCGGCAGATATTTTCCGCGTTCGCTGATAAATTCATCGACGCCTTGCGCGACGGCATCGGTCAGCGAAACGCTCGAAGTTTCGAGCGCGACGATCGAATCATAAAGTTCAACCGCTTGCTGACCCGCGCCGCCGTGCACGTCGTCGAGTGCATTGATTGCCGATGCCATTGCGCCGTTCAGCGGCAAACCGCAGCTTGTGGCCATGCGCGAAATGGCGATGGACGGCGCGTGCGGTCCGTGATCGACCGACGCTACCAATGCTGCTTCGAACAGGCTCGCCTGATTTTTATCGGGCAATTCGCCGCGCAACATCAGCCAGATCATTTGTGGAAAACTGATCGAACCGATCAGTTCCTGAATCGGAAAACCACGCACGTTGATCGAACCTGGATGGATATCGATGATCGATGTGCTCCAGTAATCCGCGGCAAGCGTGCCGGCATCAAAATCCTGCGTCATGTCAGATCACTCCTTCTGCGCGTAATTGGTCGATTTCCGCGGCGTCGAAACCGAGTACGGAAAGATGCTCGCGCGTGTCCGCCGATAAAACCGGTGCGGGCGATGTGGGCGCGGTGTCGGCGTCGGCGAAACGAAAACCCGCGCGCGTGACGCGTTGCCGGGTCGCGGCGTCATCGCCGTTGAATTCGTGCACAAATTCGCGCGAAACCATATGCGGATGCGCGAGGATTTCCGGCACCGACATTACGCGTCCGGCCGGCACGCCGGCATCGATAAATTTCGCGTCCCAGTTGATCGCGCTGTCCGATGCCAACGCAGCTTCGATCTCCGCCTTCAACGCCGCGCGATTCACCTTGCGCGCGTTGCGCTCGGAAAAACGCGGGTCATCGGCGAGATCCGGGCGACCGATCGAACGGCACAGACTTAAGAATTGCTTGGTTTCGTTCGCGGCGATATTGAGCAAGCCATCGCCGGTCTTGAACGTGCCGGAAGGCGCGGCTGTGAAGTTTTCGTTGCCCATGGGCGAGGGTGTCACGCCCGCGTTCAAATAGTTCGATACGACCCAGCCCATGGTTGAAAGCGTGGCTTCGAGCATGGATACATCGAGCATCCGGCCGCGGCCGTTCGCACGCGCATCGACCAGCGCGGCGCAAATTCCGAATGCCGCCGTCAGTCCGCCGACTGTATCGGACACGGGATAACCGACGCGCAACGGCGCGCTTTCGGAATCGCCGGTGACGCTCATCACGCCCGAAATGCCCTGGATGATCTGATCGTAAGCGGGACGTTTCGATAATTCGCCATCCTTACCAAATCCGGAGATAGCGCAATAGACGAGCTTCGGATTGATTTCACTGAGCGCTTCGTAACCCAATTCGAGCCGCGTCATGACGCCGGGCCGGAAATTTTCGACCAGAACGTCAGCGGTCTTCACGAGCGAGCGCAGGATTTCCTTGCCGCGCGCGTCCTTGAGATTCAGCGTGATCGATTGTTTGCCTGCGTTCACGGCAACGAACGAAGCGCCCATGTCACGCGCCGAGGCTTCCTTATCGGCGCCGAGTCTTCGCGCAAGATCGCCGCCCTCGGGATGTTCGACCTTGATGACCTCGGCGCCGAGCAACGCGAGTTGATACGCGCAAAACGGTCCGGCCAGCACATTCGATAAATCCAGGACCCGTACGCCAGCTAACGGAAGCGTCATGTCAAACCCTCTTGTTTAAAGCTGCCAAAATCGAAACACACAACGCCGCACATCAATGCGAGATCTCGTCCAGATTGCGATTGTTGGTACGCGGTCCGAAGATGCCGATGGCGCCCATCACCATGACCATCGACGCGCTGATCAGTGCGAACACGCCGGTCACGTCGAAGTGACGCAACGCGAACGCAATCATGAAGCCGGAAAACATCGCGGAAAGACGCGAGATGGAATAGACAAGACCGACGGCGCGCGCCCGCAACCGGGTCGGGAAAAGCTCGGTCTGATACGCGTGATAACCGACCGAAAGCAGCGTGCCGCACAACGTGATCAATACGCCGAGAATCATCAGCATGACGGGCGATGTTTGCGTCGCGAACAAACTGCCGAACACGGCAATGCCGAGCGCGGACAACACAATCAACGTCTTGCGTTCTATACGATCCGCGATCGCCATACCAATCAGCGGTCCGAACGGATTCGAGATCGCGATCACAAACGAGTACAGCAAGCTATGCGTGATCGTGACGCCTTTGGAGACGAGCAGGGTCGGTACCCAAGACGCAAAACCATAAAAACCGATCGCCTGAAAAAGATTGAAGACGAGCATGGTAATCGCGCGTTTGCGATATGGCGGTTGCCAGATCTCGCGGAACGCGGCCTTGGTTGTCGCCGGTTCGATCGTCGCGACGGGCTCGGGCAGCGGGCGTCCGTATTGCGCGGCGACTTTCGTCTCGAGCGCGTGAAGCACTTGCTCGGCTTCCGCAGCGCGGCCTTGCTGCGCGAGCCAGCGCGGACTTTCCGGCACGCGCTGGCGGATTGCCCACACGACCAGCGCACCCAGCGCCCCGATGATCACGACCCAGCGCCAGCCATCCAGACCGAACGGCTTTTGCGGCACGAGCCACCATGCGAAAAACGCAACCGACGGCACCGCCGTGTACTGCACCAGATGCACGAACGCGAACGCGCGGCCCCTCAAATGTTTCGGCACGAGTTCGCTGACGTAGGTATCGATGGTCACGAGTTCCACGCCCACGCCAATGCCCGCGATCAGCCGCCACATGTTGATGGCGGGCGCGGTGGTCTGAAAAGCCATGACCAGCGTGGCAATGGAATACCAGAGCAGGGAGACGGTGAAGATGGTCTTGCGGCCGTATTTATCGGCCATTCCGGCAAGAAAGAACGTACCGATGAACAGCCCCGCGAACGATGCCGCCACGAACGCGCCAAGCCCGGAGACGCCGAAGAACGATGCAGTCGTTGTTGAATACAGGCCGCTTTTGACGAGGCCCGGGCCTACGTAGGCGGTGAAAAAGAGGTCGTAGAATTCGAACCAGCCGCCGATGGACAGCAGAAAAACAAGCGTCCACACCGAACGCGTAGCCGGCAATCGGTCGATACGCGCGTTGATCCCGGGCGCGGTTTCGCTGCCGCTGACGTCTGGTTTGCGCGATCCACGGGTCGCATCGATTGGCAGACTTGCCATTTGAACCCTCCTACGGGCGTCTCACTTATATCGTTCTATCCAACAGAACGTCGTTCTGTTTACGAGTGATGCGAGAGTAGAGCGTGAGGAGGGCACGCGAAATAGGGGTTTTACCTAGACGCCGGAAACGCGGTGCTTTTTACGACTTTGCACCAGCGAGGATCCATTCGATGACTGTATGCAGATCGGCATCGCTGATATTCGGGTTCGGCGGCATCGGGATTTCGCCCCAGACGCCAGCGCCGCCGTTTCGAACCTTGGTGAACAGCTTGTCCAGCGCGGAAGGATCGTTCTTGTATTTCTTGGCCACCGCCTGATACGCCGGCCCGACCACTTGCGTTTTCACCGCGTGACATCCAAGGCAGTTGTTCTTCTGCACTATAGCTAGAGCCGCCGCGCCGTCCGGCGCCGCGTGCGCCACTACGGACGTCAATGAAGTTGTCAATGAGGTTGCCAATGCGAACACCGCGCACATCATCCCGCTCAGCGTTTTCTTCATCGGTCAGCCCGCCACCTTGTCTGCCGCGCTGTTCGAAACGTGGCTGCGAAAGTCCATCGATGCATTTGCTCTTAGCCCTTGATATCGAAGACAGGTGACGCGAAGGAATGATGCAAAATTCGTCGTCTCGCCGAGATGCTGGGTAATTTCCTCATGCAACTTCGCGATGAGTTGATTGGTCGTCATGTCGTTGTCGGCGGCGAGATCAGACAGCGTTTGCCAGAACAGGTTTTCGAGGCGGATGGTCGTCGTCACGCCGCTGATGCGCACCGAGCGCGCGCGGCATTCATAAAGAATCGGGTCGGTTTGCGCGTAGATCCTGCACATGAACAAGCTCCTTGCAAAAAGCAACGATGGCGGAGCCGCCGGATAGCGGCTCCGTTGCAGCATCTAGATGCTTCGGCGCTTCATCTGATCCGCGATGTAATCCGATTGCCGGATCGCCAGCGTCACGATGGTGAGTGTCGGATTCTCGGCGGCGCTGGTCGTGAACTGGCTGCCATCCGAGATGAAGAGGTTGGGGATATCGAAAGTCTGGCCGTGCTTGTTGCAAACACCATCGCTTGCTTTTGCGCTCATCCGGCACGTGCCGAGATTGTGCGTGGACGGGTAGGGCGGCGTACGCAAGGTTTTCACGGCACCCGCCGCCGTGTAGATGGCTTCACCCTGTTTGAACGCGTGATCGCGCATGGCGATATCGTTCGGATGATCGTCGTAGTGAACGTTCGCCACCGGCAAGCCGACCTGATCCTTCACATCGTGATTCAGCGTGATGCGATTCGTCTCGCGCGGCATATCCTCGCCGACTATCCACATCCCGGCCGTATTTGCGTAGTTATCCATATAGTAGGTAAAGTCCGATCCCCACGCGCCCGGGTCGAAAAATGCCGCCGCGAAAGGAAGCCCGAGCGAGATGGTTTCCATCTCGTAGCCGCCCGCAAAACCGCGCTTCGGATTGAACTCGGCTTCGTCCGTGATGATGCCGGCCATCACCGTGCCTCTATAGAAATGCACCGGTTCCTTGAACACGCCGTACACGGAACCGGTGGTATGGCGCATGTAGTTGCGCCCGACCTGGCCCGAGCTGTTCGCAAGCCCGTCAGGATTCTTCGATGATTCCGAGAGCAGCAAGAGACGCGGCGTTTCTATCGAATTTCCCGCAACGCACACCACGCGAGCGCGCTGGCGTTGCTGTTTGCCATCGGCGTCCATGTAGATCACGCTGCTCGCCTTGCCGGCCGCATTCGTTTCAATCCGCATCACATGCGACTCGGGACGCACTTCCAGCCGGCCTGTTGCTTCGCCGGCGGGAATCTCGGTGTAGAGCGTGGACCATTTCGCGCCCGACTTGCAGCCTTGAAAACAAAAGCCCAACTGCATGCACTGGCCGCGTCCCGCACGCGGGCGGCTGTTGATCGCCATGTGTCCAGTGTTGCAGTTCTTGTAGCCGACCTTGGTCGCGCCGTCGTACAGGATCTTGAAGTTGTTGTTGCCCGGCAGTCCCGGAATGCCGTTCGTCCGCGTCACGCCCATCTTGTTCTCGGCGCGCGCGTAGTACGGTTGCAGATCTGAAAGCGTGATCGGCCAGTCGAGCAGATTTGCTTTATCGATGGAACCATACGTCGTGCGCGCCTTGAACTCATGTTCATGAAAACGCAGCGACGCACCCGCCCAATGCGTCGTGGTGCCGCCGACCGTCTTGCAGATCCACGCCGGCAATTCAGGGAAATCTTTTGCGACGCGCCAGTTGCCGGACGTCGTGCGTCTGTCCGTCCAGGCGAGTTGCCCGAAGGACTTCCATTCGTCGTTGATGAACGTGGCCGACGACTGGCGTTTGCCCGCTTCCAGCACCACGACTTTCACGCCCATCTGACACAGCTCGTTCGCAAGCGTCCCGCCGCCCGCGCCCGAACCGACGATCACGACAACCGAGTCGTCGTTGTAGTCGAACTTAGCCATACTTGCCTCCTCGGCAGTTTTTCGCGTTCAGGTTGGATTCAGGCGACCGGCGGACTCGCGCTTGCGGGCGGGTTCGGCAACCATGTCAGGTCGTTGAATCCGCGGCCGACGTAACCGCCCTTGCTGAACGCTTCCCCTTCATAGCCGAAGTGCGCAAACGACATGTCGTTGTTGTAGAGCGAGGTGACGCATTGCGCGCGTACGAGGAGCACGAACGGATCGGTCTGATTCGCTTCGACAATAGCCGTGCGTTGTGCATCGGAGAGCGAAGTATTGCCGGCCCATTTTCCTTGCGCCGCGTCGTTCAGTTTCGCCACGCCGTTCTTGATCACGTCCATCGTTTTCTGATCAGTGGCTTTCGCATCGACATCTTTTGCAGCGAGCGCGTAGACGGCATCGGGCAGCGTCTTGTGCGGATACAGCGTGCGCGCAAGCGTCATGATGGCGTCGGCCTGAGCCTGATCGATATGCGTCAACTCCACCGCCCACGCGCGACTCGGCGCAAGCATGGCGATGGGCGTGCCGGCGACCAGTACGCCGGACAGCACAACCGAACCTTTGAGGAAATGCCTGCGGCTTACACGCGCAGACGATGCAACGGCTGCGGAACCATGAAGGTTCTCTGCAGCGATGACGGCAATGGGGATTGCCTTGGGCATGATTGTCTCCTTTTATAGTTTGAACAACAGATGCTTCAGTTCATACGTAGTGACCCTCCCTGGATAGCACTTCGATCTTGTAGCCGTCGGGATCGGTAATGAAGAAAAAGCGCGCGGCGACAGTGCCATCGTGCGTGAGCGATTTGAGTTCGCCCGGCTGCATGCCCTGGCTCAGCAAACGATCGCGGAACGCCTCGATATCTTCCACGGCAAACGCCACGTGACCGTAGCCCGTGCCGTGCGTATAAGGCGTTGTCGTTCCTTTGTTCAATGTGAGTTCGATCTCGGCTCCGCTGTCTGGATCGCGAAGATAGACGAGCGTGAAAGTATCGAAATCAAGGCGATGCGACTCGCGCATGCCGAACGCGTTTTGATAGAACGCGATAGAACGATCCAGCGCTTGAACGCGGATCATCAAGTGGAGGAATTTGGTCATGCGCGCCTCGTGTCATAGCGTCGCTTCAGTATGCAACGTTGACACAAAAGCGGGTAATAGCGGGTTATTACGCTGCTCGAACAGCCATGTGTTTTCCCTGATGGCGCGTGCTGCTCGGGTTAAACACCTAGTCACGTATCGCCTCATGACAAGACGATACGTGAAGTCCAACAATCAATAAGCACCCATGTAATCGCGCTTGCCGATCTCGACGCCGTTATGACGCAGGATGGCGTAAGCAGTCGTCACGTGGAAGAAGAATTGCGGCAAGCCGTAATGCTGCAAATACGCGCTGCCCGCCAGCTTTTTCTCTTTGGGCGTGCCCGGACGCAGCACGATTTCCTTGTTCTCGCTGCCTTCGAATTGCGTGGCATCGAAGGAAGCAATGTGAGCCAGCGCCTTCGCAATCAGCGCCTGCAAATCGGCGAAGGTGACTTCGGTATCGGGCCACGACGGCACTTCCGCACCGGCGAGACGCGAGCTCACGCCCTTCGAAAAATCCACCGCAATCTGCACCTGACGCACAAGCGGGAACATGTCCGGGAAGAGACGCGCCTGCAACAGCGCATTCGGCTCGATGTTCTTTTCAGTTGCGTGAATTTCGGCTTTACGGAGCACCTCGGACAAAGCCGTCAGCATTTGCTTGAAGACCGGGACGGACGCGTTGTAGATGGAAATGGTCATGTTCACTCTGTGTGGATGAAGGTTGGTCCGCTATAGCGCCGGATACCGCGCGAGATTATAAGGTCACGCAGAAACAGCACACGGCTGCGGCTGATCAGCTTCATCCGCACAGGGAAAACCCGATGTCGCGTTCACATGCTAAACGGTCACAAACAGGTTTATGCTGCGTTTGTTCTTGATATACCATATTGAATATATTTAAATAACGATGCTGCGCCGAATACCAACAGGGAGACACCCACCTAAATGGCTGATACGTATGTTGGACTTCGCCCGACGCCCCTGACGCTCGCGCTCGTGCCGATCAGCGCATCGGCCTCGTTGCGCGACCAGGCGTACGCGCGACTGAAACAGGCTATCGCCGATGCGGATATCTACCGGTCGCGCGAAGAAATCCGGCTCGACGAAAAAGAGCTGACCGAAGCGCTGGGCGTGAGCCGCACGCCGGTGCGCGAAGCAATGACGCTGCTCGAACAGGAAGGTTTTCTGCGCACGGTGCCAAGACGCGGCATATATATACAGCGCAAGACCAAGCGCGAGATTGTCGACATGATCTATATGTGGGCCGCGCTCGAAAGCATGGCTGCGCGATTGGCGACGCTGCATGCATCGGAGGAAGATATTGCGGGATTGCGCCGCATGTTCGACGATTTTCGCGATGCCACGCCGGCCGACCATATAGAAGAGTATTCCGAGGCGAACCTTGCGTTTCATCAGGCGATCCTGGATCTGTCGCAATCGCAAGCGATTCTCGACACGATGAAAAACCTCTTCGTGCATGTTCGCGCGATCCGGCGAATGACGATTGCACAGAGCGACCGGGCGTCACGATCGATTGTGGACCACATGCATATTATTGAAGCGCTCGAGCAGCGGGACACTGAGCGTGTTGAACAGCTCGTCCGGCAGCACTCGGTGGAACTCGCATTGTTCGTGGAGACGAATTGCGATTTCCTCGACTGAAGAATCACGCGCTACGTTAAGTTAAAGAAGCCCGTCGGCTGTTAGCGCGTCCTTTCATTAGTAATCCGTAAGTTTCTGCGCAACCGTTTGCGCCGGTTTTTTCGTGGCTTTAGGCGGGCGCGTAACGAACGGGTTTTTCGCGTATCGAAGCAATCAAGTTCGACCGGCTACGAAATCGCAATGTCCCGGCAACTTGGTGCGACGCAAACATAAAACCGCGAGAACCCGCGCTGGATATTCCTCGAAGTATTTGCGGCACCGCAGCAACCAGGTATCGAAACAAAAAGACGCTTGACTAATACTGTGTGTGGAATATTGTATATCACGAACTACACAAACACCCCGCCAAAGGAGGAGACGTCATGGCCGAAGTAGTAAGCAACCCGCAGAGCGCCACTGCAAGCGATACGCAAGTAGAAAAGAAGGCGGAAACGACGGACGGTTTCCATCTCGTCATCGATGCACTCAAGCTGAACGACATTCACACCATTTTCGGTCTGGTGGGCATTCCCATCACCGACCTCGCGCGCCTCGCGCAAGCCGAGGGCATGCGCTTCATCGGATTTCGTCATGAGCAGCATGCGGGCAACGCGGCCGCCATCGCCGGTTACATGACGAAGAAACCGGGCATCTGCCTCACGGTTTCGGCGCCGGGTTTCCTGAACGGCCTGACCGCGCTCGCCAACGCGACCACGAATTGCTTCCCGATGATCCTGATCAGCGGCTCGAGCGAACGCGAGATAGTCGACTTGCAGCAGGGCGACTATGAGGAAATGGACCAGTTGAACGCGGCCAAGCCGTACGCGAAGGCCGCGTATCGCGTGCTGCATGCAGAGGATATCGGCGTGGGCATTGCACGGGCCATTCGCGCAGCCGTGTCCGGTCGTCCTGGCGGCGTTTATCTGGACTTGCCGGCCAAGCTGCTCGCGCAAACCATCGACGCCGTGAAGGCGCAGCAATCGCTGATCAAGGTTGTCGATGCCGCTCCGAGCCAGATTCCCGCGCCGGATTCCGTGAAGCGTGCAATCGATGTATTGAAGGGCGCGAAGCGTCCGCTGATCCTGCTCGGCAAGGGCGCGGCCTACGCGCAAGCCGACGCGGAAATCCGCGCATTCGTGGAAAAGAGCGGCATTCCGTATCTGCCGATGTCCATGGCGAAAGGCTTGCTGCCCGATACACATGAGCAATCGGCATCGGCGGCTCGCTCGTTCGTGCTGCAGGAAGCGGACGTCGTGGTGCTGATCGGCGCACGGCTGAACTGGCTGTTGTCGCACGGCAAGGGCAAGACGTGGGGCGCGGTACCGAAGAAGTTCATCCAGATCGACATTTCGCCGACGGAAATCGACAGCAACGTGGCGATCGCCGCGCCGGTGATCGGCGATATCGGTTCGTGCGTGTCGGCCTTGCTGAACGAAATCCAGTCGGGCGGTTTCACGAAGCCGAGCGTTGAATGGACGGGCGCGATCACGGAACGCAAGAGCAAGAACCTCGCGAAGATGGCCGCGACGCTCGAACAGAATCCGTCGCCGATGAACTTCCACAGCGCCCTGCGCGCAATTCGCGACGTCCTGAAGACGCGGCCGGACATCAACGTGGTCAACGAAGGCGCGAACACGCTGGACTACGCGCGCAGCATCATCGACATGTACGAGCCGCGCAAGCGTTTCGATTCCGGCACGTGGGGAATCATGGGCATCGGCATGGGCTTCGCGATCGGCGCGGCCGTGACCAGCGGCAAGCCGGTGGTCGCAATCGAAGGCGACAGCGCGTTCGGCTTCAGCGGCATGGAACTCGAAACCATTTGCCGATACGACCTGCCCGTTGTCACCATCGTGTTCAACAACAACGGCGTGTATCGCGGCACGGACGTGAACCCGACTGGCGGCAAGGACGTTGCGCCGACCGTGTTCGTGAAGGGCGCGCGCTACGACAAGATGATCGAGGCATTCGGCGGCGTGGGCTTCAACGCCGAGACGCCGGAAGAACTGACGAAAGCGCTGCTGGAAGGCATTGCGTCAGGCAAGCCGACGCTGATCAACGCCGTGATCGATGAAGCCGCGGGCACGGAAAGCGGCCGTCTGACGAACCTCAACCCGCAAAGCGCGGCGATGAAAAAGTAAAGCGAAGCTAAAGGAGACATGACATGAGCAAACCACTCGACGGCATCAAGATCATCGACTTCACGCACGTTCAGGCGGGCCCGGCGTGCACGCAATTGCTGGCGTGGTTCGGCGCGGACGTGATCAAGGTCGAACGCCCGGGTTCGGGCGACGTGACGCGTAATCAGTTGCGCGATATTCCCGATGCCGATGCGCTGTACTTCACCATGTTGAACAGCAACAAGAAGTCGCTGACGCTCGACACGAAAAAGCCGGAAGGCAAGGAAGTGCTGGAGAAGCTGATTCGCGAATCCGATGTTCTGGTCGAGAACTTCGGTCCGGGCGCGCTGGACCGGATGGGTTTTTCGTGGGAACGGCTGAATGAACTGAATCCGGAGATGATCGTGGCATCGGTGAAAGGCTTCAGCGATGGTCACCATTACGACGACCTGAAGGTCTACGAAAACGTCGCGCAATGCGCGGGCGGCGCGGCGTCGACCACGGGCTTCTGGGACGGTCCTCCGACCATCAGCGCGGCCGCTTTGGGCGACAGCAACACGGGTATGCATCTGGCCATCGGCATTTTGACGGCGCTGATCGGCCGCGATAAAACCGGCAAAGGCCAGAAGGTCGCGGTATCGATGCAGGACAGCGTGCTGAACTTGTGCCGCGTGAAACTGCGCGACCAGCAGCGCCTGGATCGCGTCGGGTATCTGGAAGAGTATCCGCAATATCCGCATGGCGAATTCAGCGACGTAGTTCCGCGTGGAGGCAATGCAGGCGGTGGCGGTCAGCCGGGCTGGATCCTGAAGTGCAAGGGCTGGGAAACCGATCCGAACGCGTACATCTACTTCACGATCCAGGGTCACGCATGGGCGCCGATTTGCAAGGCGCTCGGCAAGCCGGAATGGATCGACGACCCGGCGTACAAGACGGCTGAAGCACGTCAACCGCATATCTTCGATATCTTCGCGACCATCGAAGAATGGCTCGCCGATAAAACCAAGTTCGAAGCCGTGGATATCCTGCGCAAGTTCGATATTCCTTGCGCGCCGGTCCTGACCATGAAGGAACTTGCGAACGATCCGTCGTTGCGCGCAAGCGGTACGATCGTGGAAGTGCCGCACAGCGTTCGCGGCTCGTACCTGACGGTTGGCAGCCCGATCAAGTTCTCGGACTTGAAGCCGGAAGTGACGGCGTCGCCGCTGTTGGGCGAGCATACGGAAGAGGTTTTGGCGAGCCTTGGTTACAGTCAGCAGGAAATCTTCAACCTGAAAGAGATTCAAGCAGTCTGATCGTTTATCACTGTAGTTGAAGCACCGGGGTCTCTTTCTTCGAGACCCCGCGCAATGCGGCGTCACAAAGCGGGCGCCGCGTTGCATTGAATCACCGCCCTTCCAGATTTGGCGAATCTTGACTGATTACAAGTCGGTCAACGCCACAGCCGTCGACACCCTTACGGAAGTATTACGCGCCCTTGCGTCAGCGGCGCCCGTTCGTCTTTTTATCGTGAAGCTCTTTCAGGAGGTTCCAAATGCACGTCGAAGTCCTTGGGCAATACCGGCTCGAACTGTCCGCCATGCAGCTGATCCACAACGGCGGCTGGGCGGCCTATCTCGCCATTCGCACCGTCGATGAAAGCCAGCAGTCGCAAACGGGCTTGCTGCCATACCAGCACGTGGTCGATGAAGCCGTGTTCGAAAGCGAAGCCGCAGCAATCGCGGGCGCCCGCCGCGCGGCGATGGCCATGCTGAGCTCGACGGCCAGCAGGTAAACCCTTGCCTTTAATGATTGGTGATCCTGAATGAATCCAATAATTCGCCGACTCAGCGTTTGCATAAAACAAATGCGCGGAGCCAGACGAAATTAGTAGCAAAAGCGGTTGCAGAAATACTATGTTCAAAATACGATATATCAGAAGGAGCGAACCAAAGTAGTTCGTTCGGCGCAAATCCTCGCTGACCCATGAGCGATCGACGGTACAAGCCGGCATAAGCCCGGCAGCCCGAATAGCGCCACGCCACGCAGACAAAGATCAATTTAGGGAGACGCACAATGGGCAAGGCATTGGAGGGTGTGAAGATCCTCGACTTCACGCACGTGCAGTCGGGGCCGACCTGCACGCAGTTGCTGGCGTGGTTCGGCGCGGACGTGATCAAGGTGGAGCGGGCAGGCGTTGGCGATGTGACGCGGGACCAGCTTCGCGACATCCCCGAGGCGGACAGCCTGTATTTCACGATGCTGAACCACAACAAGCGTTCGGTCACCATCGATACAAAAAATCCCGAAGGCAAGCAGGTTCTCGAAGAACTGATCCAGGTCTGCGACGTGATGGTCGAGAACTTCGCGCCGGGCGCGCTCGACCGGATGGGATTCACGTGGGAACGCGTGCAGGAACTGAATCCGCGGATGATCGTGGCGTCGGTGAAAGGCTTCGGCCCCGGTCCGTACGAGGATTGCAAGGTCTACGAGAACGTTGCGCAATGCGTGGGCGGCGCGGCATCGACTACAGGTTTCGATGACGGTCCGCCCGTTGTCACCGGCGCGCAGATTGGCGATTCGGGCACGGGCTTGCATCTCGCGCTCGGCATTGTCACGGCGCTTTTCCAGCGTCACACGACTGGTCGCGGCCAGTACGTTCTCTCCGCCATGCAGGACAGCGTGCTCAACCTGTGCCGCGTGAAGCTGCGCGATCAGCAGCGGCTCGAGCGCACGGGCGTGATGAAAGAATATCCGCAATATCCCAATGGCGAATTCGGCGAGGCCGTGCCGCGCGCGGGGAATGCGTCGGGCGGCGGTCAGCCGGGCTGGATCCTCAAATGCAAGGGCTGGGAAACCGACCCGAATGCGTACATCTATTTCATTACGCAAGCGCCCGTGTGGACAAAGATCTGCAACGTGATCGGCAAGGAAGAATGGGCGACCGATCCGAACTACGCGACCGCCGCCGCGCGCCTTCCTCATTTGAAGGACATCTTCGCCGAGATCGAGCGCTGGACCATGACCAAGACCAAGTTCCAGGCCATGGACATCCTGAACAAATACGACATTCCGTGCGGCCCGATTTTATCGATGAAAGAAATCGCCGATGAACCGTCGTTGCGCGAAACCGGGACCATCGTGGAAGTCGATCATCCGGTGCGCGGCAAATATCTGACCGTTGGCAATCCTATCAAGTTGTCCGATAGCCCGACCGAGGTCACGCGTTCCCCGCTGCTCGGTGAACACACCGACGAAGTGATGGCCGAACTCGGCTATCAGCCTGAACAGATTGCACATTTGCGAGCCGTCGGCGCTATTTGAGAAGCCGGCTCGCGCAAAAAGATGACGCGACGCGGCCGGATGCGGCCGGCGTCAGCGCGCCCCATAAAAACTTGCAGGAGACAAACGATGAAAACGTGGATACGGTTTCGGAACGCGCATGGCCAGACGGGTTTCGGCGTTCTGGAGAACCATCGCATCACGCAATACGACGGCGAAATGTTCGGGACACCGACGCCTGGCGCGAAGCTCCTGAGCCTGGAAGACGTCACGCTGCTGAGCCCGTGCGTGCCGACAAAAGTCGTCGCGCTCTGGAACAACTTTCACGCGTTGTCGGAGAAGCTGGGAAAGGCCGCGCCTTCCCATCCGCTATTTCTTATCAAGCCGCCGACATCCGTGATCGGACACGGCGAACCCATCCGGCGTCCGAAAGCGTACAGCGGCAAGATTGCGTACGAAGGCGAGCTTGCAATCGTGATCGGCAAGCGCTGCAGCAATGTATCGGCGGAAGAAGCCGACGACTACATCTTCGGCTACAGCTGTATCAACGACGTCACCGCCGCCGAACTCCTCAATGAAGATCCCAACTTCGCGCAATGGTGCAGGTCGAAAGGGTTCGATACGTTCAGCTGCATCGGCCCCGCGATCCAGCGCGACTTTGACTGGCGCAACGCGCATGTCGTGACGCGTCTGGACGGCGTCGAGCGTCAGAACTACCCGCTCTCGGACATGATCTATTCGCCCGCGCAGCAGGTCAGCCTGATCTCGCAGGACATGACGCTCGAACCCGGCGACGTGATCGCGTGCGGCACGTCCATTGGCGTGGGATCGATCAAGGACGGCGCGACGGTGGAAGTGTCCATCGGCGGAATTGGCGTGTTGTCGAACGTTTTATCGGGCGGAGTCTGACATGCCGATGACCATTGCAGTACCGCGCGAAATCCGCTCGGGCGAGCGCCGTGTTGCGGCGACACCTGAAACCGTTGGCCAGTTGCTGAAGCTCGGTTTCTCGGTGAATGTGGAAACACAAGCGGGCCTCGCGGCATCGTTCGATGACGATTCGTATCGCGCGGCGGGCGCTCAGATCGTAAGTGATACCTACGCGTTGTGGTCCAGCGCCGACATCGTGATCAAGGTCCGTGCGCCCGAGCCGGATGAAGCCGCGTTGCTCAGGAAAGGCGCGACGCTGATCAGCTTCATCTGGCCTGCGCAAAACGCGGCGCTGCTCGCGCAGCTTGCAGCGGCTGGCGCTAACGTCATGGCGATGGATTCTGTGCCGCGCATCTCGCGCGCGCAGAAGCTCGACGCGTTGAGCTCGATGGCGAACATGGCGGGTTATCGCGCGGTCATCGAGGCGGCGCAGCATTTCGGGCGCGTGTTTACCGGACAGATCACCGCCGCCGGCAAGATGCCGCCCGCGAAAGTCCTGGTGATCGGCGCGGGCGTTGCGGGTCTTGCGGCGATCGGCGCGGCGCGTGGTCTGGGCGCGATCGTGCGAGCCTTCGACACCCGCGCCGAAGTCGAGCAGCAAGTCGAAAGCATGGGCGCCGTGTTCCTAACCGTCGATATTGAAGAGGAAGGTAGCGGCGGCGGTGGTTACGCGAAACAGATGAGTGCGGAGTTCATCGCGGCGGAGATGGCGCTGTTCGCGGCGCAGGCAAAGGAAGTCGACATCATCATCACGACCGCGCTGATCCCTGGCAAACCCGCACCGAAGCTGATCACGGCCGAGATGGTCGGGATGATGCGCGCGGGTAGCGTGATCGTGGATATGGCGGCCGAGCAGGGCGGCAATTGCGAACTCACGCAGCCGGGTGAAGTGGCGCGGGTTCACGGTGTATCGATAGTCGGTTACACCGATCTCGCAAGCCGCATGGCAACGCAATCGAGCCAGCTGTACGGCACCAACATCCGCCATTTGCTGACGGACCTGACGCCGCAGAAGGATGGCATTGCGAAGATCAATATGGACGACGACGTGATGCGCGGCGCCACGGTCGTGCATGAAGGCGTCGTGAGCTGGCCGCCGCCGCCACCGAAAACGGCTGCCATCGCGCCGCACAAACCGGCGGCTGCGACGCCTGCCGCGACGGAAATCAAGCAAGAACCGCGCAATCCTCTTATATCCGTAGCTATCCTGATCGTTGCCGCCTTGGCGCTGCTCGCACTCGGCGCGGTCGCGCCGCCTGCATTCGTCGCGCATCTGACTGTGTTCGTGCTGGCGGTGTTCGTGGGTTATCAGGTGGTCTGGAACGTGACGCCGGCGTTGCACACGCCGCTGATGAGCGTGACCAATGCAATCAGCGGAATTATCGTGATCGGCGCGCTGCTGCAACTCGGCACGTCCGACACGCTCGTGACGGTACTCGGCGGCATCGCGTTGCTGGTTGCCACGATCAACATTGCGGGCGGGTTCCTTGTAACTCATCGCATGTTGAAGATGTTTCAGCGCAACTAAGGAGAAAAAACATGCTGAACGGAATTGGCAACATTGCGTATCTGGGCGCGGCCGTGCTCTTCATTTTGAGCTTGCGCGGACTGAGTCATCCGAGCACCGCGCGGCGCGGCAACATCTATGGCGTGGTTGGCATGTTGATCGCGGTCGTGGCGACCTTGCTCATTGCGCAAGGCGCGGGGCTTGCGGTCGTTCTGGCAGCGGCCGTTGTTGGCGCGGCCATCGGCGCCGTTCTCGCGCGGCGTGTCGAGATGACACAAATGCCGCAGCTCGTGGCGGTGCTGCACAGCTTTGTCGGATTGGCGGCGGTGTTGATCGGCTTCACGAACTATCTGATGCCGATGGGCGATATCGCCGGTGCCGAGCTGACCATCCATCTTTGCGAAATCTACCTGGGCGTGTTCATCGGCACGATCACGTTCACCGGGTCCATTGTCGCGTTCCTGAAACTGCAAGGCACGATCAGCGGCAAGCCGCTCGTCTTGCCCGCGCGGCATATGCTGAACCTCGCGGTGCTGGTCGCGTGCGTGGCGCTCGGCTACCGGTTCATGACGGCCAACGTGGTCGCCGACGGCATCACCGCGTTGCTCATCATGATCGTGCTTGCGGCCGCGCTCGGCGTGCATCTCGTGATGGCGATCGGCGGCGCGGACATGCCCGTGGTCGTATCGATGCTCAACAGCTATTCCGGATGGGCCGCCGCCGCTACAGGTTTCATGTTGAGCAACGATCTGCTGATCACGACCGGCGCACTGGTCGGCTCGAGCGGCGCGATCCTGAGCTACATCATGTGCCGCGCGATGAACCGCAGTTTCTTGTCGGTGATCCTCGGCGGCTTTGGCGCGGCCAGCGGAACGAGCACGGCGGACGTGGGCGGCGAAGTGGTGGCGACGAGCATCGATGAAGTCTGCACCATCCTGCGCGATGCGTCCGAAGTCATTATCGTGCCAGGTTACGGCATGGCCGTGGCGCAGGCGCAAACGACCATCAGCGATATCACGCGCAAGCTCGAAGCGCTCGGCGTGCGCGTGCGCTTCGGCATTCATCCGGTCGCGGGACGTTTGCCGGGACACATGAACGTGCTGCTCGCCGAGGCGAAGGTGCCGTATGACATCGTGCTCGAAATGGACGAGATCAACGAGGACTTCCACACGACCGACGTCGTGCTCGTGATCGGCGCGAACGACATCGTGAATCCGGGCGCGCTCGAAGATCCGGGCAGCCCGATTGCCGGCATGCCCGTGCTCGAAGTATGGAAGGCGCGCACGGTCGTTGTGTCCAAGCGCGGCATGGCGACGGGTTACGCCGGCGTGGACAACCCGCTCTTCTACAAGGACAACACACGCATGCTTTTCGGCGATGCCAAGACCAGCGTCGACGCCTTGCTGCGTCAGCTGTCCGCCGCCTGATAAAACGACTGGAACCTCATGATCCGCTTACGCAAAGCCAAGATCGTCGCGACGCTCGGTCCCGCGACATCCGATATCGATACGATCACGCAGCTTTTCAACGCCGGCGCGGACGTGTTCCGCCTGAATTTCAGCCATGGTTCGCACGAGGATCACAAGCGCCGTTACGACCTCGTGCGCGAAGTGGAGCGCGCTTCGGGCCGGCCAATATCGATACTCGCCGACATGCAAGGCCCGAAGCTGCGCGTAGGTCCGTTTGCAGCGGGCAAGGTGACGCTGGCCGAAGGCGCGGAGTTTTCGCTGGACAGCAACCCGGAACCCGGCGATGTGAACCGCGTGTACCTTCCGCATCCCGAGCTGTTCGAGGTCGTGGCCGCCGGTCAGTCGCTGCTGCTCGACGACGGCAAGTTGCGCCTCGAAGTCCTCGACAACAACGGCAAGCGCATTCGAACGCGCGTGAAGCACGGCGGCGTTTTATCGGACAGAAAGGGCGTGAACGTGCCCAACACCATCCTGCCGATTCCCGTGCTGACGCAAAAGGATCGCATCGACCTGGAGTTCGCGTTGTCGCTCGGCGCGGACTGGATCGCGCTTTCGTTCGTGCAGCGCCCGGAAGATCTCATCGATGCCCGCGAGTTGATCGGCGAACGCGCCGGCCTGATGGTCAAGCTGGAAAAACCGGCGGCGCTGGATCGTCTGGATGAAATCGTCCAGGCGTCCGATTCCGTGATGGTCGCGCGCGGCGACCTGGGCGTCGAGCTTCCACCCGAGCGCGTGCCGGGCGTGCAGAAACGCATCTTGCGATCGTGCCGCAGCCATGGAAAACCCGTGATCATCGCTACGCAAATGCTGGAGTCGATGATCGCCGCGCCCGTGCCTACGCGCGCGGAAGCGTCGGACGTGGCGACCGCAATCTACGATGGCGCCGACGCCGTCATGCTTTCCGCGGAATCGGCGAGCGGCGCTTTCCCGGTTCAGGCGGTCGCGATGATGGACCGCATCATCAAGGAGGTGGAGCACGATCCGTTGTACAGAAGTCTGATCGATGCACAACACGAGCTGCCGCTGAACACGCCCGGCGATGCAATCTGCGCCGCTTTGCGCGATGTTGCCCAGACCATCGATGCCGTAGTCGCCGTGACGTACACAACGTCGGGACACACAAGCTTGCGCGCCGCGCGCCAGCGTCCGGCCGCGCCCATCTTGAGCATCACGCCGAAGCTCGCGACCGCGCGGCGTCTCGCGCTGGTCTGGGGCGTGCATTCCACGGTGAGTCCGGACATCGGCTCCGTGGATGAGATGGTCAGCGCCGCGTGCGGAACCGCTGCACGGCAAGGCTTCGCCGCATCCGGTGATCAAGTTGCCATCGCTGCCGGCATGCCGTTCGGTGAATCCGGCACGACCAACTTGCTGCGCATCGCACGCGTTTAATTGTTTTAATTAATTAAGCACCAAACCCACGCGCGTTGAAAAATTCGACGTGATTGACCACGCACGTCTACAGTTTATTAGGCATGCCAAATACATAAGCATTAGCTTATTCAACGCATAAGAAACTTTGTCTTTCGTTAATGGATGAACGTTGCCATCATGGCTTCAGCCTGAAGTATTCGAGGACATCGCCAAAGCACTCATAAGGATGCCGGCGCGCGACGTGGAGACCGTCGCTGATTGCACGGCATGAACCCGGAATCCGCGGCTTCGCAAGACGCGCTGAATATTCGCATCGCCTGAAGCCGGATTCACGGTTCCATCCGGCCCGACAGAATTCGTTATTTAAAACAGGAAGAGTCCGATGAAAATCTGTGTATATGGCGCCGGCGCGATCGGCGCGTACCTGGGCGCGCAACTCGCTTTGGCGGGAGCGGATGTCAGCTTCGTTGCGCGTGGTCCGCATCTCGCGGCCATGCAATCGAAAGGCGTGCGACTTCAGATCGATGGCACCGAGAAAACCGTCAAGGTCCGATGTTCGTCCGATCCACGCGAACTCGGCGTGCAGGACTACGTGATTATCGCGTTGAAGGCGCATTCGGTGCCGGGCGTGGTCGGCGCAATGCAACCATTGCTCGGTCCCGACACCGCGATCGTGACCGCGGTCAACGGTATTCCCTATTGGTATTTCTACAAGCACGGCGGCGAGTTCGCGAATACGACGCTCGACAGCATCGACCCGGGCGGCAAGCAGTGGAAACAACTCGGGCCCGAACGCGCGATCGGCTGCGTGGTTTACCCTGCCGCGGAAATCACGGAACCCGGCGTGATACGTCATGTATATGGCAAGAAATTTCCCATCGGCGAACCAAGCGGAGAGCGCACGGAACGCGTTCAGAAGCTGAGCGATATCATGGTCGCAGCCGGACTGGATGCGCCGATCCGCGACAATATCCGCGATGAAATCTGGCTCAAGCTGTGGGGCAATCTCTGCTTCAACCCCATCAGCGCGCTGACCCACGCAACGCTCGACGTGATCACGAGCAACACCGCAACGCGCGATGTTTCGCGGACCATGATGCTGGAGGCGAAGTCCATCGCGGAACGTTTCGGCGTGCATTTTCGTGTCGATGTGGAAAAGCGTATCGATGGCGCGGGCGCGGTCGGCGCGCACAAGACGTCCATGCTTCAGGATCTCGAAGCGAATCGTCCGATGGAAATCGATCCGCTGTTGACGGTCGTGCAGGAGATGGGCCGGCTGGTCGGGCAGGCGACGCCGACTATCGATACCGTGCTTGCGCTGATCAAACTTCGCGAACAGATCGCGCAGCACGTTCCGGCTCCGGCGCCAGAACCCGCACCCGTCAGCTGATGTCGATTTCCCGCTGGTTCGCTCGTCGTTGAGTCAGGAGGCGCATGGCGCTGCCGTGCGCGTTTCCCTGATGAACGATGAACGAACGGACAGGAGATGCGTGATGACTTATATCGATGGATTTGTGGCGGCCGTGCCCGTTGCCAACCGCGAGGCGTTCCGGCAACACGCGCAAATGGCGGCGGGCGTTTTCAAGGAACACGGCGCGTTGAAGGTCGTCGAGTGCTGGGGAGACGACGTTCCCGAAGGCACGCTGACTTCGTTTTCAATGGCCGTCAAACGTAATGACGACGAGGCGGTCGTGTTCTCGTGGATCGTCTGGCCTTCGCGCGAGGCTCGCGACAAGGGCATGGACGCGGTGATGGCCGATCCGCGCGTGCAACCTGAGAAGAACCCCATGCCCTTCGATGGCAAACGCATGATCTACGGCGGTTTCGAGGTGATCGTGGAAGCGTGAACGGCGGCCATGCAGCGAAGCGTTAAGATGGCGCTTCGCCAAAAGTCGAAGCACGCGCATGATCTCCAGCCAGTACATCAGCCGCATCACCTTGCAGCGGGAAAAAGTCGAATTGTTCGATGTGTATCCGTTCTCGCTGCCTGCCGTCCGTTCGCTCGAGACGCTCGAGCTGCATCCGAAGGTGACGTTTTTCGTCGGCGAAAACGGCTCTGGAAAATCGACGTTGCTTGAAGCGATTGCCGTTTCCATGGGTTTCAACGCGGAAGGCGGAACGAAAAATTTCCGCTTCGATACCCGCTCGTCCCATTCCGCGCTCGATGAATACCTCCGCATCGCCAAAGGCTTCAAGAAGCCGAAGGACGGATTTTTCCTGCGAGCGGAAAGTTTCTTCAACGTCGCGACGGAAATCGAAAATCTCGATGCCGGAGGCGGTTTCGGTCCGCCAGTCATCAGTTATTACGGCGGCCAGTCGCTGCATGAGCGCTCACACGGCGAAGCGTTTCTGGCGTTGCTGATGAACCGCTTTGGTGGCAAGGGGCTTTATCTGTTGGATGAGCCCGAGTCCGCGCTTTCGCCGCAACGTCAGCTTGCCGCGCTCGCTCGCATTCACGATCTTGCAAACGATGACTCGCAATTCGTCATTGCAACGCATTCGCCGATTCTGATGGCGTACCCCGATGCGTGGATTTATCAGTTCACCGCCGACGGCGTCACGCGCGTCGATTACGACGATACCGAGCACGTCCAGGTGATGCGCGCGTTCATGGCGAATCCAGAGCGGATGATCCGCACGCTGCTGGACGATGAAGCCTGACTAAAGGCATCGGCAAAGATGACCCAAAATTCTCCGTGGCTTGGAAAATAGCGCTGCCCGGGCGACGTTTTGATAGGTCAAACGCGACGCCGCATGTGGGACATAAGGCCTCACGCGCCGGTCAAACCCGCCGAAGACGCCCGCTCAGCAAGCCTCACAAATCATTAGAAGAATAGTTCGAGGCTTGCGGCGCTGGCTGGCGTGATGTTTGCGGTAAAAAGCGCACTATCGCTCTTCATGGCCGCCATGCTCCGCTTCGCACTGACATCAATCTCCATTTTCGCCCTGCTTTCCGGCAGCGCCGCTTTCGCGGCCACTCGCGACGAACAAACGGCGGCTTGCAAAGGCGACGCCATTCGATTTTGTGCATCGGAGATTCCAAACGAGGAAAAAATCACGTCATGCATGAAGGCGAATTTCAGCAAGCTCAGCCCGAAATGCAAGGCGATGTTCAAGCAGCCCGCGTCCGATAAACGCAAGAAACCGGTCAAACCGGCATAAACCAAGGGGCAGCAAAATGCTGATACAAACCTTTGAAACTGTGCTGACGTGGGCCGCCATGTGCGGTTTGCACGTATTGCTGTTGACGCCTGCCGAGCTTGCGCACGCGTTCGGGGCGCTGCTCGGTGTGATTGTTGGCATCGCACTGCCGCTGGGTATCGCGGTAAATGCGCATCGGCAAATCGAAAAGTTCTGAACGCGTTTGAACGCCGCATTTTGTTGCAGCGCGCAAGGCCGCGCACTTGCTCCTCGCGCCGTTTGAGGCGCACCATGAAAAACGCTGTCGTCCCGAGCGAAACCCGTGTGCGCACTTGGAGGCGAAGATGCCGGATATCAATCAGGAAAGTGTCGTCGTGATCCTGAATCAGATTCTCGAATCGGAACTCGCTGGCGTAGTCCGATACACCCACTATTCATTCCTCGTGTTCGGCTTTGGCCGCATCCCGATTGTCGCGTGGCTCAGGGAACAAGCCGCCGAATCGCTCCTTCACGCGCAACAGGCCGGCGAGTGGATCACGACGCTCGGCGCGTATCCATCGCTTGAAATAGGGCCGCTGCTCGATTCCCATACCTTCGATATCGGCTCGATTCTTCGCGAATCGCTCGAAAGCGAAAAGGTCGCGCTGGGTCATTACCGCACGTTGCTGCGCGAGGTTGAAAGCCGTTCCATCGCGCTCGAGGAATACGCGCGGCAGATGATCCACGTTGAAGAACTGCACGCCGGCGAGGTCGACAAGATGCTGCGCCGTCCGGGCGCCGTTTCCACGTTGCCGGCCCCGGGCCTCGCGAAGGATCTGCTTTAACCGATCACCGCAGCGGCCGGAAAAACGCCCGGAGTTCTTCCGCGAGCTCGTGCGGCGTTTCCATCGCGGCGAAGTGGCCGCCTCGTGGCATGGTGGTCCATCGCTGCACGTTGTAGACGCGCTCGATCCACGAGCGTGGCGGCATCGGCAATTCGTGCGGATAGATCGCGATTCCGGTTGGCGGCACCACACGTTGTCCGCTTGTGAATTGCACGGGCCGCCGCCGGCTTTCCAGATACATGCGAAACGATGATCCGATCGTGCCGGTGAACCAGTAGATCGAGATATTGGTGAGCAATGCATCGAGTGAAATCGCATGTTCGATGTCACCGCCGTTATCGCTCCAGCTGTTGAATTTTTCAGCGATCCACGCCGCCAGACCCGCTGGCGAATCGTTCAGGCCGAACGCGAGCGTTTGCGGTTTGGTCCCTTGTATGTGCCCGTATCCGCCTTCGGCGTCGGCCCAGGCTTTGGCTTTCTCGAGGAATTGCGTTTCTTCCGGCGAGGGCGGCGGTTCACCGCCATCGAGCGGTGGCCTGTACGAACCCGGAATGTAATTCAGATGGAGCCCCGCGACGTTTTCCGGATTCTGGAACGCCAGCCAGGTGGAAACGGCCGCGCCCCAGTCGCCGCCTTGCACGCCGAAACGTTCGTAGCCCAGACCTTTCATGAGTGTGGCCCACAAGCGCGCGACTTCCGACGGTCCCGTGCCGGGCGTTTCCGGCGCGGACGAAAACCCATATCCGGGCAACGATGGCACCACGACATCGAACGCGTCGCGCGGATCTCCGCCGTGACTGGCGGGATCGGCGAGCAAGGGAATGATCGCCTCCATTTCAATAAACGATCCCGGCCAGCCATGCGTGAGGATCAGCGGCAAGGGCGCCGGACCTTGTCCCCGCGCGTGCACGAAGTGGATGGTTTTATCGGCTATACGGGAGGTGAATTGCGGCAGCGTATTGAGCCGCGATTCCTGCGCGCGCCAGTCGAATCCGTTTTGCCAGTAATCGACAAGACGCTTCAGGAACGTCTCGTCCGTTCCTTCGCTCCAGCCCGAATCCGTCACGCATTGCGGCCAGCGCACGCGCGAGAGGCGTTCTTGAAGGTCGCGCAGAGCGGTATCGGGAATCGCGATCTGGAAGGGCGTGACGTTCATGAATGGCACCGTTCAAGGGTTTTATTGCCACCGATGCTACTGCAGTTCCGCCAGAGCCGTTCCCGCCCGGGCGCCTGTACACTTGCCGGGCGCCATTTCCTGGGAGGACGCGATGCTCAAGACTTACACAGGCAGTTGCCATTGCGGCGTGGTTCGATTCGAAGCCGATATCGACCTGAGCCTCGGCACCAACAAATGCAATTGTTCGATCTGCACGAAAACGCGCAACTGGAACGCGATCATCAAACCCGACGCCTTCCGCCTGCTTTCCGGCGAAGAGGACACGACCGACTATCAGTTCGGTCACAAGGTCGGACATCACCTGTTTTGCCGCCACTGCGGCGTGCGTTCATTTGCCCGGGGATATGTCGAGGAAATCGGCGGCCATTATGTGTCGGTGCAACTGGCTTCACTCGATAACGCCGACCCCATCGAGCTCATTGAAGCGCCGGTGCGTGTCGCCGACGGCCGTCACGACAACTGGGGCGAGCCGCCAGCCGAATCGCGGCATCTCTGAGCGCGGCCGTGCTCGTGCTATGGTAAGCGGCCCGGTTTCGCGAGGTTCGAAGAAATCGGGCACACCAGCTCACCTACGAAATAATCCGGACGTTTTATGAAAAAAGTATCGCTTTTGCTTTCGATGGTTTTGCTCGCTTCATCGGCTTATGCCGCCGCCGCGACCGAAACGCTGCCTTCCGGCGTGACGGTAACGGAACTCAAGGCCGGCACGGGCGCGCAGCCGACTGCCGCCGATACGGTCACGGTCAACTATCGCGGCACGCTCGCGGACGGCACCGAGTTCGACTCGTCGTACAAACGCGGCACGCCGGCATCGTTCCCGTTGGGACGCGTCGTTCCGTGCTGGACGCAAGGCTTACAAAAGATGAAGGTCGGCGAGAAAGCCAAGCTGGTTTGCCCGCCGGCAACGGCTTATGGCGATCGCGGCGTCGGCGCTATTCCGCCGAACAGCACGCTGACGTTTGAAGTGGAACTGCTGAAGATCGGCAACTGATAAGCGTGTGAGTCGAGGGCGCTGGAAGGCGGCGAAACACTCAAGCCGCCGTCCGGCGCTCTCTTTTTTTCGCGCGTTGCCGCGGTTCAATCAACCCGGCAACGTCCCGCCTTCGGATATCGGCTTCACGGTTGTCATGGTCCGTTCAGCGAGAACCGCGTCGCGCTTGGCCATCAAATGCGCGCGCATGATTTCAGCCATGCGTTTTCCATCGCGTGATTCGAGCGCCGCGATCATGGCTTCATGGTCCCGAATTGCGCTGTCCCACTTCTTCGTTTGAAAGTTCGAACGGAAGCGCAACGCCTGCAACCGCCGGTTCACCGAAATGTACGTCTGCCGCAAGGCGGAGTTGCGCGCGGCGTCGTTGATCTTGTCGTGGATGGCCTGATTGCGGCTGTAATAGCCCGAAAGATCGTTCTGTTCGCGGCACGCGAGCATGGCGTAATGCAGCGCCTTGATCTCGCTGAGTTCGGCGGGCGTCATGCGTTCGCAAGCGAGTTCGCCCGAAAACGCTTCGAGTCCGCCCATCAATTCGAACGTCTCGCGAATTTCCGCGTCGCTCATTTGCGATACCGACGCGCCGCGGTTCGGCAGGATATCGATCAAACCTTCCGACGCCAGCACCTTCAGCGCCTCGCGCAACGGCGTGCGCGAGATCCCGAGCGTCTCGCACAAGGTCCGTTCGTTGAGCTTCATGCCCGGCGCAAGCATTCCTTCCACGATGAAATTGCGCAGGTGGTCGACCACCGTATCGTGCAGCCGTTGCCGCTCGACCTTCGGCAAGGTGAACTCGCGATCATGGGCGTGATCATTTTGCATGCAATACCTCTAGCGATTCTGTTGACGCGATTTTACCGCGACGCAACTAAAAAACCGTGGGACGGGTTTTCACCTAAGCAAAACGAGCATTTATCGCTTTCAGTCAACGCATCGGTGCGCTAGAGTATTTTGCATGCAAAATTCAAAGGACGCATCATGTTGAAGCTCGATTTCCATCCCGCCGGTCGCCATTTCCTGCAGATTCCCGGTCCGAGCCCCGTGCCCGACCGCATCTTGCGTGCAATGAGTTATCCGACCATCGACCATCGCGGGCCGGAATTCGGTGCGTTGGGGCTGAAGGTGCTCGAAGGCATCAGATCGATCTTCAAGACTGCGCAGCCCGTGGTGATCTACCCGGCGTCGGGCACGGGCGCCTGGGAGGCGGCGCTGTGCAACACGCTCAGTCCCGGCGATACGGTCCTGATGTTCGAGACCGGCCACTTCGCGACCCTCTGGAAAAAGATGGCCGAGAACCTCGGTTTGAAGCCCGAGTTTCTGGGTTTGCCGGGCACGGAAGGCTGGCGGCGCGGCGTCCAGGCGGACATGATCGAAGCGCGTCTGCGCGAGGATACGGAACACAAGATCAAGGCGGTTTGCGTGGTGCACAACGAGACATCGACGGGCGTCACGTCGGACATTGCTTCCGTGCGCCGCGCTATCGATGCAGCCGGTCACCCCGCGCTTTTTCTCGTCGATACGATTTCAGGGCTTGCGTCGGCGGATTATCGGCATGACGAATGGGGCGTCGATGTCACCGTGTCCGGCTCGCAAAAAGGCCTGATGCTGCCGCCGGGGATCAGCTTCAACGCGGTATCGAAGAAGGCGATCGAGGCGAGCAAGTCGGCGAAGTTGCCCCGCGCGTTCTGGGCGTGGGACGAGATCATCGAGATGAACAAGAGCGGTTATTGGCCGTACACGCCGAACACGAATCTGCTCTATGGCTTGTCGGAAGCGCTTGAAATGATCGGCGACGAAGGGCTGGACAACGTCTTCGCGCGGCATCAGCGCCTGGCCGCCGCTTGCCGCGCGGCGGTAAACGCGTGGGGCCTCGAAATCCAATGCGCCGATCCCGCTGTGTATTCGCCTGTTCTCACGGGCGTGATGACGCCTGAAGGCGTTGACGCCGACGCGCTCCGCAAGCTGATCTACGAAAAGTTCGATATGTCGCTGGGTACGGGCCTCGGAAAGTTGAAGGGCCGGATGTTCCGCATCGGGCATCTTGGCGATTGCAACGACTTGACGTTGATGGCGACGCTGACCGGATGCGAAATGGGCCTCAAGCTGGCGGGCGTGAAGCTCGCCGGAAGCGGCGTCCTCGCGGCGATGGATTATCTGACCAGCAACGTCGCGGCGCCTGCGCTGAAAGCGGCGGCCTGAAGACACTGAAACGATGCTGACCCGATCCCCCGAAGCACTCGTCCAGCCGATCCACCTGATGCCGGCATCGGCCAGGGCCGCGCTTTCTCCGCTCGCCGCACGTCTTCGCAGCGAGATGAAGGGCGATGTGTTATTCGATCGTGCCGCGCGCGGACGCTACGCGACGGATGCATCGATCTACCAGATCACGCCGATGGGTGTAGTCGTGCCGCGCGATCAGGCCGACTTGCTGCTCGCGCTGGACATTGCACGCGACGCAAAAGTGCCCGTGCTCGCACGCGGCGCGGGGACGAGCCAGTGCGGGCAGACGATCGGCGAAGCGCTGGTTATCGACACGAGCAAGTGGCTCAACAACATAGTCGATTTCAATGCCGATGCACGCACGGTGACGGTCGAGCCCGGCGTGGTGCTGGACCATTTGAACGCGTGGCTGAAGCCGCATGGCTTGTGGTTCCCGGTGGACGTATCGACGAGCGCGCAGTGCACGATCGGCGGCATGGCGGGCAACAACTCGTGCGGTTCCCGTTCCATGGAATACGGGATCATGGTCCACAACGTGGCTTCCATCGACGCTGTTCTTGCCGATGGTCACCAAGCGACGTTCGGCGCCTTGCATTCCATGTCAGCCGACGCGCGCACACGTTCATTGGTCGAAGGCGTGCAACGCATCGCGCAACGTGAACGCGATGAAATCCGCGAGCAGGTGCCGAAGGTCTTGCGACGCGTGGCGGGCTACAACATCGATCTCTTCGATTGCCAAAGTCCTTTGGCTTTCAGCGCCGATGGCGAACCGAATCTCGCGCAGTTGCTGGTCGGCTCCGAAGGCACGCTTGCGTTTAGCCGACGCCTCACGCTCAAGCTCTGGCCGCTGCCGGAACACAAGACGCTGGGCGTGGTGAACTTCCCGACGTTCTACGACGCAATGGACATGACGCAGCATATCGTCAAGCTGGGTCCGGTTGCGGTGGAACTCGTCGATCGCACGATGATCGATCTTTCGATGTCCAATCCGGCGTTCCGCCCGGTCATCGAAAAGGCGCTGGTCGGACAGCCGCAAGCGGTCTTGCTGGTCGAGTTCGCAGGCGCCGATAAAGCCGTTCAACTCGCGAAGCTCGCACAACTGGTCGCGCTGATGGGCGATCTCGGTTTGCCCGGTTCCGTTGTCGAAATGCCCGACGCCTCGCAGCAAAAGTCCTTGTGGGAAGTGCGAAAGGCCGGGCTCAACATCATGATGAGCATGAAGGGCGATGGCAAGCCGGTATCGTTCATTGAAGATTGCGCCGTGCCGCTCGAACATCTGGCGCAATACACGACGCGTCTGACTGAAGTCTTTCACAAGCACCATACCGAGGGAACGTGGTACGCGCATGCGAGCGTCGGCACGCTGCACGTGCGGCCCATTCTGGATATGCGTCGCGACGGTGCGCAGAAAATGCGTGCGATTGCGGAAGAAGCCTCGGCATTGGTGCGCGAATATAAAGGTGCATATTCGGGTGAACACGGCGATGGTTTGTGTCGCGGCGAATGGGTCGCGTGGCAATACGGACCCCGAATCAATCAGGCGTTTCGCGAGATCAAGGCGCTCTTCGATCCCTACAATCGCATGAGTCCGGATCGCATCGTGAATCCGCCAAAAATGGACGATGCAGGCAACTTCCGTTTTCCGCCTTCATACCGTGAAAGGGCGCTCGAAACGCAACTCGACTGGTCGCAATGGAACGTGACGCGCGATCCGCTCACGGGCGCGGAAACGCTGGCCGGCACCGGCGATGATCGTACCGGCGGTCTCGCGAAAGCGGTGGAGATGTGCAACAACAACGGCCATTGCCGCAAGTTCGACGCTGGCACGATGTGCCCGAGTTATCGAATCACGAAGGACGAGCAGCACGTCACACGCGGTCGCGCAAATACGTTGCGGCTCGCGATCAGCGGACAGCTTGGCGAAGAAGGGCTCGCGAGTCAGGACGTGAAGGACGTGCTCGATCTGTGTGTGTCGTGCAAGGGCTGCAAGCGCGATTGCCCGACCGGCGTAGACATGGCGAAGATCAAGATTGAAGCGCGCGCCGCATGGACCGCGAAAAACGGCCTGCGCTGGCGCGATCGACTGGTTGGATTCATGCCGCGGTATGCGCCGTATGCGAGCCGCGTGCCTTCGTTGTTCGGCTCGGTGGAGCGTTTGCCGCGCGTTGCGAGTTGGGTCAAGGCACGTCTCGGCCTTGCGCCTGAGCGTGCATTCCCGAAGTTCGTTGCGCCGTTTTTATCGACGGCTGAACAACCGTTGCCGGGTTCGGTGCATGGCAAGGAAGTGCTGCTTTTCGTCGATACCTTCAACAACTATATGGAACCCGAAAACGCGCGCGCGGCGAAGCGCGTGCTCGAGGCTGCAGGTTACGCGGTTCACCTGAACCTGAAAGATGGCGAACGGCCGCTTTGTTGCGGACGCACGTTCTTGTCAGCCGGGAAAGTAGATGAAGCGAAAGCCGAAGCGCGCCGTACTTTGGACACGCTGCGCCCATTCATTGAGCGTGGTGTTCCTGTCGTTGGACTCGAACCGTCATGCCTGCTTTCATTCCGCGATGAGTTTCTCGACTACGGCTACGGCGACGAAGCGCGCAAACTCGCGGAGACATCGTTTCTCTTCGAAGAATTTCTGGTACGCGAGAAAGAGGCGGGACGTCTAAGGCTTTCGTTGAAACCGCTCGTGCATCCCAAGGCGCTCGTTCACGGACATTGTCATCAGAAAGCCTTCGACGTGTTTCGCCCCGTGCAAGCCGTGCTCGGCTGGATTCCATCGCTCGAGGTAAAGGTGATCGAGTCGTCCTGTTGCGGAATGGCAGGCAGCTTCGGTTACGAAGCCGAGCACTACGAAGCATCTAAAGCGATGGCCGAATTGTCGCTCTTGCCGGCCATACGAAAAGCGGAAGACGCATTGATAGTCGCCGATGGCACCAGTTGCCGGCATCAAATAGCGGATGGAACGAACGCAAACGCAATGCATGTCGCGCGCGTTCTCGAGTCCGCGCTAAAAGAATTCTAAAAGCTCTACACCCACAGCGGACATGTTCAAAAATTCGCGCACTGGAGACAAGCATGACACGACCGCGCAAGCCCAGGATTCGCAGCAACGCTGCCACGCCGATCAGGTAAGGGTTTATCGAAGTTCCGGATGCAGTTCGCTTCGGGCGCCCTTGCGGCGTCATGTTGAAGCACGCACTAATCAAGGAGACGATGATGTTCCGTCGAGCTACGACGCGCGTTTTGTTATTGCTGTGCGCCATGTATTTCATCACGTATGTGGACCGTGTCAACGTCAGTACCGCCGCCTCGCAATTCGGCTCGGAACTGCATTTGTCGCATACGCAGATTGGTTTTGTGTTCTCCGCGTTCGCTTATCCGTATCTCGTGTTCCAGATCATCGGCGGATGGGTGGGCGACCGGTTCGGGCCGCGCCGCACGCTTGCCGTGTGCGCCGTGATATGGGCGGGCGCAACGGTGATGACGGGCCTGTCGGGTGGCTTCGTTTCCCTGATCATCGCGCGCCTTTTGCTTGGACTCGGCGAAGGCGCGACGTTCCCGACCGCCACGCGCGCCATGTCGAACTGGATGCCCGCCGATAAACGCGGCTTCGCGCAGGGCATCACGCACGCGGCATCGCGGATTGGCAATGCGGTCGCGCCGCCGCTGATCGTTTGGCTGATGATCGCGACAAGCTGGCGCGGGGCGTTCATCGTGACGGGTATCGTGAGCTTTCTATGGGCGATTGTCTGGATCTTCTATTTCCGCGACAACCCTCGCGAACATCACGCCATTACCGACGCCGAATGCGAGACACTTTCATCGTTCTCCGGCGTAAAGCAAAGAACGCCGGTACCGTGGCGCGCGCTCCTTGGACGCATGGCCCCGGTCACCGCCGTGTACTTTTGCTACGGCTGGGTCTTGTGGCTGTTTCTCGGCTGGATCCCGCAGTATTTCCTGCACAACTATCACATGCAGCTAGGCAAATCCGCGCTCTTCGCATCCGGCGTTTTCTTTGCGGGCGTGCTCGGCGACTGGCTGGGTGGATCGGTGACGGATCGCATCTTGCGGCGTAGTAAAAACCTCCGCCTCGCACGCAACGTGATGGTCGGCGTGTGCATGTTCCTGACGCTGCTGTCGCTTGCGCCCATCATGCTGGTATCGAACATGTCGATCACGTTGGCCGCGCTGTGCCTGAGCGGCGGTTTCTTCTTTAACGAAATGACGATCGGGCCGATGTGGGCCGTGCCCATGGATATTGCGCCGAAACACGCCGGCACCGCCAGCGGCATCATGAACTCGGGGTCTGCATTGGCGGCGATCATCAGTCCGGTCGTCGGCGGATTCCTGATCGACCGGACGGGGAACTGGAACCTGCCTTTCACGGTATCGATGGTACTGATGGCGGTCGGTATTGTGCTGTCGTTCACCATGCGGCCGGATCGCGTCCTGGACGATGTGCCCGCGGGCGCGGAGAACGCCGAGCCGTTGCGCAAGTACGTTTAGAACAGGAGACGATGTGACTGAAGCTTCAATCCGCGTGGAACGCGAGGAAAGCATCGCCACGGTCGTGATTGATCGGCCGGAGAAACTCAACGCGATGACCAAGCCGCTCTGGCAAGCGCTGGGCGAAACCATCGACACGCTTTCCGCCGATGACGCCATCCGCTGCATCGTCCTTCGCGGTGCGGGCGAGAAGGCGTTTTCGCCGGGCAACGACATCGCGGAGTTCCGCACCGATCGATCCAACGTCGAGCAAGCGCGTGCCTATGGCGCGATCATGCATCGCACGTTGAGTGCGCTCGACAGATGCAGGCATCCGATCGTCGCGATGATTCACGGAATCTGCGTGGGTGGTGGCCTTGAGATTGCCGCCATGTGCGACCTGCGCATTTGCGGTGAATCGAGTCGTTTCGGTGTGCCGATCAAAAATCTCGGCCTCGTGATGGCGCATGCAGAACTCGACGCGCTCGTGAAGCTCGCCGGTCCCGCCGTCGCGCTGGAAATCTTGCTCGAAGGCCGGATTTTCGATGCGCACGAGGCGTTCACCAAAGGCCTTGTCACGCGCGTGGTCCCCGACGATCAGGTCACGTCCGAGACGTTGTCAACGGCACGCCGTATTGCCGATGGCGCTCCGCTTGTCGCGCGCTGGCACAAGCAGTTCGTCAAGCGTGCGATGAACCCCGCGCCGCTCACCGATGCAGAGCGGGACGAAGGTTTTGAATGCTTCGGCACGGAGGACTTTCGTACCGGCTATCAGGCTTTCCTCGATAAGGTCAAACCGGAATTCAAGGGACGTTGAGATGAGCGTTGAGATGAACGAACTCGAAACATCCGACAGCAAAAACGCCGGCCCGCTTGCCGGCATGCGCGTGATCGAACTCGCGCACATCATGTCCGGACCCATTTGCGGCATGATGCTCGCCGACATGGGCGCGGACGTCATCAAGGTCGAAAAGATTCCCGGTGGCGACGACTGCCGCCGCTTCGCGCCCATTCTCGAGGGAGGCGAATCGGCATCGTTCATGATCGTGAATCGCAACAAACGCGGCGTTGCGATCAACTTGAAGACCGATGGCGGGCGGGAAGTGCTGCGCAAGATGCTCGCAACCGCCGACGTGGTCACGGAGAATTACCGGCGCGGCACGATGGAAAAACTCGGCATGGGTTACGAGGCGCTCAAGGCGGAAAATCCCGGCTTGATCTATTGCGCGATATCGGGCTTTGGACGCAGCGGTCCCATGGCCGACAAGGGCGGCTTCGACCTGATCGCGCAAGGCATGAGCGGACTGATGAGCATGACCGGCGAACCGGGGCAAGCGCCGATCAAGGCCGGCTCGCCCGTCACCGATATCAACGCCGGTATTCTCGCCGCGCTCGGCATTTGCGCGGCGTATGCGGGCAGGCACAAAACCGGCGTGGGACAGATGGTCGATACATCGCTGTTCGAGGCCGGCTTGCAGCAAATGTACTGGGCGTTCGCCAATTATTTCGCCGATGGCACCGTGCTGCCAAAAGCGGGCTCGGCAAATCCGACGAGCGCGCCTTATCAGGCGTTCCGCACGAAGGATGGCTGGGTCAATATTGGCGGAGCAAATCAGAGCAACTACGAACGTCTGGTCGGCGTTCTGGATATTCCGGGGCTTGCTGACGACGAACGCTTCAGGACCAACGCCGGGCGCATGAAGCATCGTGGCGTGTTGGTGGAGATTCTGACGAATCGGTTGGTCGAACACACTACGAACGAATGGCTCGAAGTGTTCGATACCATCGGCCTGCCTTCCGGTCCGGTGCTCGGCGTGCCGGAAGCGGTCGCGCACGAACAGGCTTTGGCGCGTGGGATGATCGTGGAAACGACGCATCCGGTATCGGGCCGAATGCGTGGCCTGGGTCTGCCGATTCATTTCTCCGATGGTCGCACGCAATCGCCCGTGCCGGCGCCGCTCCTGGGACAACATACGGTGGACGTGCTGCGTGAATATGGTTTCTCCGATGAACGCATCGGCGCGCTAAAGGATGAGGGCGCGATTCTGGTTAGCGATGTGACGACCTGATCTACGTTCACTAAACAGGCGGACGGTCCTATCGTTTAAAAGCATTTATTCGATCGACAAGCGCAGCGCAAACGCCAGCAATGCCGCTGAAAAAGTCCATCGCTGCACGACCTGCGCGCGCGGATGACTGCGCAACCAGCCGGATATTCGCGTGGCGCCGAACGCGAGGGTCGTATCGAACGCGGCGCCCATCGCGACCAGCACCACGCCGAGTTCGACAACTTGCGACCAGACCGCGCCTGCATCGGGATGAATGAATTGCGGCAGCAGCACGGAACAAAACAGCAGCGCCTTTGGGTTGAGCAAGCTGCTCATCATGCCTTTAAAGAATGCCGAGCGCAGCGTATAAGACGTGCCTGATGCGGCGTTGTTGGTATCCAGTCCGAATGCGGGTGAGCGAAAAATCTGGACCCCGATATAGGCCAGATACAGCGAGCCGGCGATACGCACGCCGTCATAAAGCCACGGCGCGCTGCGCAGCAACGCTGCGACACCGAGCGCCGACAACGTCACGTGGAGTGTGCGCGCGGCTGCAAGACCCGCAGCGGTCGACAAACCATGTCTAAGCCCGCGTGACGCGCTCATCTGCAAGACGATCGCCATGTCGGGCCCGGGCAACGCGTAGACCACTGCGAGCGCACCGATAAACACCATAAGCAATTGCAGCGAAACCATGATCAGCCCCTGTGTTCGAAGCAGTTATGGTGACGCTGATTGACTAGCGGTTTCCTGCTAAGTGGACGCTGTTTAACGGCAGCATTAGTGGAAAACGCTCCAGATAACCGACCTGAAGTTCGCGAAGAATCGCCGAGCGCCGAGCGCATACGTTGAAGGCCTTTATGTACAGGTAGTTGTACATGTTCAGGCGGGATATGCTAGACTGGCGCACTTCGTAGTGAAGGGTAATAACCAGGAGGACATATGCGCACGATCCCTTTTACCGACGCTCGCGCCAACCTTAAGCAGGTAATCGACAACGTGGTCAATGACGTTGACGTTACGCTTATCACACGCCGCGATGCACCCAATGCAATAGTGATGTCACAGGAGCATTACGACAGTTTGATGGAAACCGTTTATCTCTTGCGCTCGCCGGCGAATGTTGCTCATCTCGAACGGTCTATCAAGCAATTGCGTGCGGGCAAGGTCAAGCCACACAAGCTCGATGAAGCAGACACATGAGCGCGTTGAATATCATGTGGACTGCCGAGGCGTGGGAAGACTATATCTATTGGCAAGGGCAAGACAAGAAGACGCTTAAACGAATCAACCAGCTAGTCAAAGACGCCCAGCGAACGCCGTTCGAAGGTGTTGGCAAACCGGAGCCGCTGAAGGCTAACTTGACTGGGTTCTGGTCGCGACGTATCGACGAAACCAATCGTCTTGTCTATGAACTCGCGGACGCACAGATCAATATCATCTCGTGCCGCTATCACTATTGATTAGCGCTTTGAACCCCTAAATCATCACCCGATTCAGCGCCACGAACTGAAGCAGCATGATTGTCTTGGCATCGACAATTTCACCGCGCCGCACGGCATCGAGCGCATCGTCGAGAGGCCATTCCATAACCTCGAGATCCTCCCCTTCCGCCTCCACGCCGCCGCCGTGCCCCACGCGCGAAGACGCATCGTATTCAGCAATGAAAAAGTGCAGCTTCTCCGTCACTGAACCCGGGCTCATATACGCCTCGAAAACTTTCTCGACGTTTTCTACGTGATAACCCGTTTCCTCTTCCGCTTCCGCGCGAATGCGTTCTTCGGGCGAGGCGTTATCGAGCAGGCCCGCGGCCGCTTCGATCATCATGCCGTCGTGCCCATTCACGAACGCAGGCAAGCGAAATTGCCGCGTCAGCACGACTGTCTTTTGCTCTCGATTAAAAAGCAGGATCGTCGCACCATTCCCACGGTCATACGTTTCGCGGCTTTGACGCTGCCACACGCCGTCGCTACGCAGGAAGTCGAAGGTGGTTTTCTTCAGGACGTACCAATCGTTAGAGAGGACGGCCGTGTCGATAATGCGGACTCTGTCTTTCGTGCTGGTCACCATTTATTGGCCCCGGTATCGCGGAAAAGAGTGTTCATGTTATCGTGCAGTTTCGTGCAATATCAAGATATTTCGTGCAATCGGGTTCATAGACATGCTGACGTCTCAACGAAAGAAAGCGATCCTCGACGCGTTGGCGCGCGACGGACACGTGCTTGCCAAGCAACTTAGCGAAACCTTCGAGGTGTCGGAGGACACGGTCCGGCGCGATCTGCGCGAACTGGCCGGCGAAGGGCTTTTGCAGCGGGTGCACGGCGGCGCGTTGCCGGCATCGAGCGCGGTGGCGCCGTTTACGGAGCGGCGAGAGATCGAGTCATCGGCGAAGCGCGCCATAGCCGGCGCCGCTGCGGCCATGATCGGAAAAGGTCAGGTCGTCATAATCGATGGCGGTACAACGTCCGCCGAACTGGTCCGTCAAATTCCGCGCGATTTGCAGGCAACGATCGTGACGCATAGCCCGAGCGTGGCTGTCGGTCTGATCGATCATCCAATGATCGAAGTGCTTGTAATCGGTGGCCGGCTATTCAAGCATTCCATTGTCACGGTCGGGGCAGCCGCGATCGAAGCCATGTCGCATATCCAGGCGGATATTTATTTCATGGGCGTCACCGGCGTGCATCCCACGGCGGGATTGAGTACCGGCGATTACGAAGAGGCGTATGTGAAACGCGCGCTTGCTGCGCGGGCGGCGGAGACGGTTGTGCTGGCGTCATCGGACAAGATCAACGCCGCTTCGCAATACGTGATCGGTGGGCTGGCGCTTGCCCAGACGATCATCGTGGAAAAAGCGACCGATCCGGCGCTGACAAAACCGCTGGAGAAATCGGGCGTGACGATCGTGCGCGCTTAGATCAATCCCGCAGCGGCCATGGCGTCGAGGCAATCCTCCGGGCCGCCTACGACAATGCTTGCCGTGCACGCAAGCATCAGATTCAGGTTCAAGCCGAAATCCTCGACCACAAAACCCTTGGCGCAATACGATGCGCTACCTTCTTCACTTACCGATACACGCTCGATCAACGTCCGGTTTTCTCCGGTATAACTCCACACCGGCTTGCTTAATGCCACAGCAAATCCCACTTCGAATGCGGTGCCGCTATCAGGTTCGCCCACGCCACGAAAATCATTGAGATTTGCCATGACGATATCCGCCGAACGAATCAATTCCATATTCGCGCGACAAATCCATTGTGCTTTTCCACGCTGATCGAGTTCATCTGGAACCTTTCCGTCGAGCGGATACAAGCCGATGGTTCCACGCGACTGACACATCGCCTTGAGCCTTTCGCCGTGACTTGACGCGTCGCTTCGAAAAACATCGAAACCCGCAAGATAGATGCGCGGCGTAGCAGCCGCCATTTCGATAGGAAGCCGTGTGGGTGCATAGTGGCCTTCGCGAACTTTACGTCGTACGCGGTTCAACTGTTTATGAACCGATGTCACGAGCTTGCCTGTTCGCGTCGCGATTTCTTCGACGCTCAAGCCCTGGTCGATCAATTCGATCAACGACAATTGTTTCTTGGTCGGGCCGCGCATCGCTCTCCTTTTTGCCGAGTGAATTTTAAATTGCTCAAGATTATCCCACCCGCGCCGATAAGCTTGTTAAGGCGTAATCAGGCTTGCGCATCACCTTGCTTTGAGAGCTAAGTTACGCCGGATTTCCTAAGCCGGCGTTAGAGGCCATTCTCCATGGATTAACCCCGAGCGACTGGATATGAGCTAGTAAGCGGGCTTAGAATACGCGCATATGCGGTCATCCTTGCTAAAGGGAAATCTAGAGCACGCGTATCGCCGCAAATGGACAACATAAAGCCGCTGGTGTTGTGATTACTGATTGAGTCCATGACAGGCAGAAGGTGCGACGCCGACGTGGCGAAAGCAGTCGCATAGAAAAGCAACCATCCATGGATACCAAATTAGAGCCATCAGTCTGCCTCGCTGGCGATTCACAACGTGGCTGTGCTATTCCGGTCCTGACGTTCCCGACGATATTCGGGCTGCGTTGATCGGAAGTCTGTTCGGCACCTTGCCCATTTTTGCCGGCGGCGTTCTCAACACGATTGCCGTTTCCATCGCCATCACGCTGCGTGAACCCACGCCCGCGTTCATAGCCTGGGTGGTAATGGAAGTCTTGCTGTGCGGCACGCGCCTGGCGTTGCTGGTCGCGGCGCATCGGGCCGCACGGCGCGGACAGCCTACCTTTACGGACGTGTATTTGCTGCTCGGCGTGCTGTGGGGAGCGAGCGTCGGTTATGGCGCGTTCATTAGTATCCTGAGCACTGACTGGATCGCGGCGACGCTTTCCTGTTTGTCGGCGGCCGCCATGGTCGGTGGCATTTGCTTCAGGAATTTCGGCGCGCCGCGGCTCGTCGCGATCATGATTTTATTGTCGCTTGGCCCGTGCTGCATTGCTGCTGCCTTGTCCAAGGAACTGATCCTGACGCTTACGCTGATACAGATTCCGTTTTATCTGGTCGCAATGAGCATTGCTGCGTTTCGCCTTAACGGACTGCTCGTTTCCACGATGAAAGCCGAAAGGGAAAACGATCATCGTGCGCGGCATGATGCGCTGACCAGCTTGCCGAACCGTGCAGGACTGATTCACGCATCGCAGACGCGGTACAAGGCGGTGTCGGGAAATGGCAGGAAAACCGCGGTGCTTTACATCGACCTGGATGGTTTCAAACCCGTCAACGATCAATACGGTCACGAAGCCGGCGACCTGCTGCTCGTGATGATCGGCGGCCGTTTGAATGCGCTGAAAGGCCCCGACGACATGGTGTTTCGTATCGGCGGCGACGAATTCGTGGTGACCATCAGTGCGTCAGGTCATGACGATGCTGCTGCGTTTGCGGATCGGCTCATCAATGAAATGTCGTCGGCGTTTGCGCTGACATCGCATGTTTCGGTGAACGTGGGCGCGAGCATTGGCGTGGCGCTCGTGCCCGACCACGGTGCCGACGTGCTGACCGCTCTCAATGCCGCTGATAAAGCCCTGAATGTAGCCAAGGCGATGGGCAAAGCCCGGTGGAGCCTGGCGACTTGAAGCTTACTCAAAGCAGCTTCAGCGTTTTTCCTCCAGCGCCGATCCGCCGCTTAGCCACGAACAATCCACGTGCAGCAATTCCGATAAACGCCGGCAATCCGCATTACGCGGCATCGTAATTCCTGCCCGCCACAACGCCACATCCCCTTCCGTTACCCCGAGCGATTTCGCCACGCGCTGCGATGTCAGCCGCGAGCGCTTGATGGTCATGTCGAGTCTTGCGGCAAATGCGCGACCCAGGCGCGGGCTGCCGCTGGTTTCGCTGCTGTCGCTGATGTGATGGTCGGTAAGAGAGTGTGCGTTCATGAATGCGCAATGCCAAGGGCGGTTACGGTTTTCGAACGGCAACTCTAAGTGATCAAAGAGTCGTGTTAGTGACATTACATTCGCTTTAACGGCCGAAATGTTTTCAGACGCACATAACAACGAAGTTGCGGAAATGCCAAGGCCCACCAAGCATATTTCCTTGACGGTTTGATGGCAGACGCACATTTAAGCTGGATTTGTCTCGCCGCAAGTTGAAACCCGGGAACCGGCGCAAACTTTGCTGCGAAACAAAATCCAGCCACGGAGGAACTCATGTCAGTGAACTATGGCGTGCTGAAAGGCACGGTCACCGGCCATCTTCGAAACGCAGACGATGACCATTATCAAATCCTCGTCCACGGCGGCACGACGGTTTTTCGAATTGCATCGAATGTGAAATCGTCGGCGCCGCACGCGCCTTCAACCGTTCTGTTCGAGGAACTCGACACGCTGCCCGACGAATTCATCCAGAAACTGGGCGCGCTCACGCCCGGCTTCACGAAGTTGTCATCCACGCCCGGCGGTCTTGCGATCGACTATGTGCGCGGCGGTCTTGTCGATACCCAGGCGATGAAACCCGTTCCGCCCGATGAGCCCGGCGTGAACAACGACCTGAAAGACAAGCTGGAGGACGCGGTCGTTGCCGCGATGGCCATGGAAGGCTCGATTGTCTATGCGTTCGGATCACGTTGGGGACCCGAGCAGAACAAGCCGGATCAGTATTTCCATTTCGTGCCCGGCAACGGCGTTCACGATATCCACATGAACCAGGGCAACGGCGGCCAGTACGCGCGGGACAACGGCGCGTATCAGGACGGCGCGCTGATGATCGCGTATCCGGACAACACGTGGCGCGCGTTTTTCTTCGCGTTCCAATCGCAGACCTTCGATACCGACGCGAACGGCAACCCCGTGAAGACTTAAGCCTTCTTCAGATAGCACGCCTTGAGCATGAAGCTTCCGGCGTCCATCTTGCAATCGACTTCATGGTCACCGCCAACAAGCCGGATGCTTTTCACTTTCGTGCCGACCTTCAGCGTAATCGATGAACCTTTGACCTTGAGGTCCTTGATCAGCACGACGGAATCGCCGTTGGCGAGCACGTTGCCGTTCGCGTCTTTCACGACGGATGTTTCGTTTTCATCGGCGGGAACCGTGTCGGTTGCGGACCATTCGTGGGCGCAGTCGGCGCAAATGATGCGGTCTGCATCGGCGTAAGTATTTTCCATCGCACAGAGCGGGCAGGGCGGAAGTGTCGGCATGTTCCCTCAAATAATCGTAACAGTCGAAGCGATGTGCAGACGTTTTGGAATGCAAACGAGATCGCTTCGAAAGGCGGGATTATAGAGGGCTTATCGCGCGCTTCGTGCCGTGCAACGCGACGCGTGATTAGCAACATCGTTCGCATTGCCGATAAACGCCGGGCCGAGGTCCGCGAGTGTCTGGCAACCGAGCAAACGCAATGCGATCAGCATCTCGTCCATTATCAACGCGAGGACGCCTTCAACGCCGGGCAGCCCGTTTGCGGCGACGCCATACAATGGCGCGCGGCCGAGCAGTACACCGCGCGCGCCCAATGCGACCGCTTTCAACGCATCGCTGCCGCGCCGCACGCCGCCATCGATCAACACGGTCATCTCGTCGCCAACCGCATCCACGATTCGCGGCAACACTTCCACCGGCGCGAACGTGCTGCCTAATTGCCGGCCGCCATGGTTCGATACAACGATGCCATCCGCGCCATGCTTCAACGCGAGCGTTGCATCGTCGGCGCTCATCACGCCTTTCACCACCACGTTTCCGCTCCAGTGTTTGCGAACCCAGTCGAGGTCCGTCCATTCCAGGTGCAGATCCATCTGCCGGCTCAGCATGGCTGAATGACGCGATAAATCCGCGCGCTCGCCCACGCTCTTAGCAATGTTCTTCAGTTGCGGCGATCCGAAGCGCGCCATTTGCATCGACCAATGCGGATGCATCACGCAATCGGCAATGAGTTTCGGCGTCAGCTTCAACGGTAACTTGAAGCCGTTGCGCGTGTCGTGATCGCGCTTGCCGTGCACGGGGACATCGACGGTCAAAAGAAGCGTCGAAAATCCCGCAGCGCTGGCCCGCCGCATGATGTCTTCTGCAATGCCGCGATCCTGCTGCACGTAAAGCTGCATCCACAAGTCGCCTTGCGCGGCGGCGGCGCGCACGTCTTCGAGCAGTGACGTTGAAGCGGTCGATAACGCGAACGGCAAACCCGCGCGGCTCGCCGCTTGCGCGAGGAGTTCATCGGCGCGCGGCCAGAAAAGACCGTTCAAACCCGTCGGTCCGACGATCATCGGTGCGGCCGCTGCACGTCCGAAAAACTGCGTTGCGGCAGAACAGATCGACACGTCCTTGAGCACGCGCGGCTTGAAAAGCCACTGCTTGTATGCATCGATATTGCGCTTCAAAGCGTCGCCGTCTTCGGCACCGCCATCCAGATAATCAAACGCCAGACGCGACAAACGCCGGCGCGCAACGAGCCGGAATTCAGCCACCGATGAAACCATTCAAGCTCCCCGATTCGATTGCACTACAATTGTGATAATCACAATCCGATACTTTCAAGAACCAAACAAGCATGGTCAAAAGCGCTGCTGACAAGCCAAAAGAGTCAGGCGAGAAAGAGACTCAGCGCTCGTCGCTGTTTGTCGGATCAACCGAAAAAGCCTTCCAGGTCCTGCACGCGTTCGACGGTCCGAGCCGCCACATGACCCTCGTCGATATTGCCCGCGCGTCCGGACTCGATCGCAGCGCCACGCAACGCCTCGTGCATACGCTCGAAGTGCTCGGCTATCTGTATCGCGTACCGGAAACGCGCAATTACGGCATGACCACCAAGGTGCTGCAGTTCTCGTACAACTACGTGCGCGCGAACGAGCTCATCGACAAAGCCTCGCCGTATCTTCTCGACATCAGCCGCCGGCTCGGCGAAACCACCAATCTCCAGGAACTCGACGGACACGAGATCGTGTTCGTTGCGCGCTTCCCGGGGCAGCATCTGGTGAACATCGACATTGTGGTCGGCGCGCGTTTGCCGGCCATGTTCACGGCATCGGGCATCGCAATCCTGTCGCGTCTTTCCGATGACCGCGTGCGCGAGATCCTTTCGCAAACACGCCTCGACCCCGTCACGCATTACACCGAAACCAATCCCGACAAACTGCTTGAACGCGTGCGCAAAGTCGCGCGACGCGGCTACGCGGTGATCGAGAACGAAACCGTGCTCGGCGATATTTCCGTGGCTGCGCCGGTGACGGACCACGGCGGCATGGCGGTCGCCGCGATCAACATTTCCGTGCCCACGTCGCGCTGGTCTATCGAGCGCGTGGAAGCCGAACTCGCGCAGCACGTGCAGGTCGCCGCGACGTCTATTTCGAAGGCGCGGCTTTCCGGCTATAAGCGCTGATCGTTCAGATCAAAGCTTGCGTTCGAACATATCGAGTTGCTTTTCGAGTTCCGCGCGCAGATTCGCCGACAACGCCGGGTCAGCCTGAACCAGCGGCGCAAGCATGTCGGGCGCGTGGACATCGATCAGATCCATCACCGACTTCATGGGTCCCGGATTCGTTTCGGCGAACGCCATGTTCATTAACGGAATCAGCGAGCGATGTAGCGCGAGCGCGTCCTGTGTCCTGCCCTCGCGAGCCAGGTCGTAGATTTTTTTCCATGCGGTCGGCAACAGCGTCGCCGTCACCACGATGCCACCGCGTGCACCCGCCGCCACGTGCAGCGGGAACAATGTGTCCTCGCCGCTCAGCACGGCAAACGATTCATCCACGCCCGCGACCGTGCGCAGGAAATGCCACATGTCCGTGTTGCACGCCTTCATGCCGATGATCCGCTCGTGCTTCGACAACTCGTGCAGCACTTCGGGAGCGATCGCGATGCGCGTGCGGTACGGGATTTCGTAGATGAGAATCGGCAACGGAGATTCATCGGCGTAACGCAGGAAGTAGTCGCGAATGCCGCCTTGCGTCGGGTTCGTGTAATAGGGCGTGAGTACGAGCAGACCATCGGCACCTGCGGCGGCGAAATCCTTGCCGGCTTGCATTGCATCGTGATAACCAGGATCGAGCACACCGGCGATCACCGGAATCTTGGCCGCCGCTTCCTTCGCCGTGATCTCGGCCATGCGAACACGTTCCGCCCGCGAAAGCGCGCCGTATTCGCCCGTGCCGCCGAGGGGAACCACGCCGTCCACGCCCTGCTTCATCAGATAGCGCATCAAGGCGCGGGCGGCATCGGCGTTGATGGTGTCGTCGGGATTGACGGGCGTTGGAATGGCCGGGAAAACGCCACGCAGTTGTTGAGCTGAAAGCATGAGTGAGTCCTGTAAATCAAGGTTATTCAAGAAGCAAGGCTGCGTCGGCGCAAACGATCGGCGACCCAGATCAGCACTGCAATGAACGCAAACAAACACGTCGATACCGCCGCGATGACCGGCGAGATCTGCATGGTGATTTCGTCCCAGAACTGCTTGGGCAGCGTCGTGCTCAAGCCGCCCGACGAGAAAAGGGCGATGGTGAGTTCATCGAAGGAAGTTGCAAACGCGAACAGGAACGACGACATCAAACCCGCGCCGAGGATCGGGAAGGTGACGCGACGCAACGTGGCCCACGGGCGCGCGCCCATGCTTTGCGCGGCGAGGTCGAGGCGTGTGTCGTAGTTGCGCAGCACGGCCATCATGGTGATCACCACGTAGGGCACGGCAACCACCGTATGCGCCAGCACGAGTCCATACGACGACCCGATCAGCCCGATCTTCGCGAAGAAATAAAACACACCGACCGCGATGATCATGCGCGGCACGACGATTGGCGCGAGCACGAACGCGAGCATCGCGGCCTTGCCTTTCATGCCGCCACGTACGAGCAGGAACGCGGCGGGCGTGCCGATCAGCATCGAAAGAATCCCGGTGCCGATACCCACGAGCATCGAGCGCGTGATGGCCTGCATCCACAACGGCGACTCCGTGATCTGCCGATACCACTGCAGCGAAAATCCGTGCGGCGGCCATGCAAGACCGGAAGCGGAATCGAAGGAGAGCGGGATCATCAGGAACGCGGGCGCGCTCAGGAATACGAGCAGCAGGATCACGACCACGCGCAAGGTGAGGCTCGCACCTTCAGCGGCGCGCTTGCGGCGTTTCGGCAGCAAGCCGATGACCAAGTCCGTGGCGTTGCCCAGCACTGTCAGGATGACATCGCCGAGTTTGCGGCCGAATCCGCCGCCGTGTTTCGGGCCGCGCGCAGACGAGCCGCCGGCCATTGTCGACAGTCCGACCAGGCGGTCGTAGATCAGGAACACGATCAGCACGACCGCCAGCAGCAATACCGAAATCGCGCCCGCAAAACCCCAGTTCAAAGCCTGCATCACCTGGTCGATGATCAGTTGCGTGATCATCGTTTGATGACGACCGCCGAGCAGCGTCGGCGTGATGAAGAAGCCGATGGCCGTCACGAAAACCATCAACGCGCCCGCTGCGACGCCCGGCAACGACAACGGAAAGTACACCTTCCAGAACACCGTGCCGGGACGCGCGCCGAGTGTTGCGGCGGCGCTCGGCAAACGCCGGTCGATGTTCTCCATGACCGACAACATGGTCAGCACTGCGAGCGGCATCAACGCGTGGACCATGCCCACGACCACGGCGGAGAAGTTGTAAAGCAGGTTCATCGGCCGGTCGATAATTCCAAGTCCCATCAGAACCTGGTTGATCACGCCGTTGCGTCCGAGCAGCACGACCCATGCAAACGTGCGCACGAGAAAGCTGGTCCAGAACGAAAGCAGGACCCAGAACAGAAGGCGGTTCTTGCGCTCCCGTGTCAGCGATGAAATCAGATACGCGATCGGATATCCGGTCAGCACGGAAAAGAACGTGGTCCACAAAGAGACCTTCAGCGTGATCAGCAACACATCCACATATACCGACGACGCAAACAGCCGCTTGTATTCCACGAGCGTGAAGCCCGTGCCGTTATGCACGCTCAGAAGCAGCAACTGCCCGACGGGATAGACCAGCATCACGAGCAGCAGGATCACGATCGGCGCACTCATCGCGCCGGGACGCAACCACGCACGCCATCGCGCGGGACGATTCGGGAGCATCTCGGGATGCGGTTGTTCGGCAACCAGTGCGGAGCGATTCATCATTTACCCCGCGATTGCAACAGCGTCCGCAGTCAGCCACGAAAGCCCGAGCGTTTGCCCGATTTCGTACTGGCTGCCAAGCCGGTTGGTGGGAAATGCCGCGATGAGCGGCGGTGCGTCGGTGACATGCGACTGCAAATAAAACTTCGTCATGCTGCCGGTGACCATGATGTCGGTGAGCTTCGCCGACAACGTGCCGCCGTTGATGAACCCGGCCGGCGGTCCATCGTGGATCTGCAGGTTCTGCGGACGAAGCATCAGTTTCACGGGCTTGCCGTCGCGGATCACGGTGTCGTACGCCATGGCGTTCACGTTCGCGCCGCCCTGCACGCTGATCTGCACCTGATCGCCGGTGCGCCCGGTGACGACCGCATCGAGCAGATTCGATTCACCCAGGAAATCCGCAACGAAGACGCTCTTCGGCCGGAAATACAAATCGGCCGGCGAACCAAGCTGCGCGATGGAACCCGCGTTCATCAGGCAGATGCGATCGGACATGGTCATCGCCTCTTCCTGATCGTGCGTGACGTACACAATCGTGGTTCCCAGATCACGATGAATCCGCTTGATCTCCAGTTGCATCTGATCGCGCAATTTCTTGTCGAGCGCACCGAGCGGTTCGTCCATCAGGATGATCGATGGCCTGTACACCATGCAGCGCGCGAGCGCGATCCGTTGCTGCTGGCCGCCCGATAATTCCCGCGGATAACGCCCGGCGACATGCGGCAAATGCACCATCTCCAGCGCCTGCATGACCTTCTCGCGCGTGGCTTTCGCATCGGTCTTGCGCATCTGCAGCGGGAACGCCACGTTCTCCGCGACCGTCATGTGCGGGAACAGCGCGTAGTTCTGAAACACCATGCCGATGTCCCGCTCATACGGCGCGCCATACGTCACATCGACGCCATTGATGCGCACTTGCCCGTCGTCCGGTTGCGACAATCCGGCGATAAGACTCAGCAACGTAGTCTTGCCCGAACCGCTCGGTCCGAGCAGGGTCAGGAATTCGCCCTGGGCGACGTCGAGATCGATGGGAGCGAGCGCGACGAAGTCACCATAGCGCTTGCACAGTCCCGTGATTTGAAGATTCGAGGCAGACATGTTGATGGCATCCCTTGCAGTAAAACGCGGTGACTTGAATGACTTACGTCAGGATCCAGCTATTGAATTTTTCGAGCGCGACGCTTTGCTTTTCCTGCCAGAACTTCGCATCGATATGCAGGCCGTTCTTGATGTTCTCCGGGAACGTCGGGCAATTTTTAGCGATCTCCGGCTTGATGAAGTTGAACGCTTCAGGTTGCGTCACGCCGGCGGGGAAATACTCGACGAGCGCGGCCTGACGTTTCGGATCGGATGCAAACTTGATGAACTCGCGGCACGCGGCGGCGTTCGGCGTGCCCTTGAGAATCGACCAGTTGTCGCAGCCCCAGATATTCTGGTTCCACACGATCGCAACCGGCGCACCGTTCGCAATCGCTGATTGCGCGCGCGAGACCCACGTGCTGATCATGTCGACTTCGCCCGAACCGAGCATCTGTTCAACTTGCGAACCCGTCGTCCACCACACGTCCACGTGCTTCGAAATCTTGTCGAGACTCGCGATGCCTTTATCGAAGTTCACCGGATAAACCTGCGATGCCGGCACGCCGTCGCCCATCAGCGCTTCTTCGAACGTATCGAACGGATATTTGCGCAATCCGCGACGGCCCGGAAAGTCCTTCACGTTCCACATATCGGCCCACGACGACGGCGCCTTGCGACCCTTGAACGCATCCGTCCGATACGCAAGCACGGTCGTATAAACGTTCGTGCCGACGCCATACGGCGACATGTATTGGGCAGGAATCTTCGAGATCATCGGGTCGGCTTCGAGACCGTGCTTCTCCAGATATTCCTTGCCGCCGCCAGTGAGCAGAAGGATTGCCGGCTGGCTGATCTTCGCCATGTCCCAGGTGTAGCTGCCGGTCTCGACCATGCTCTTGATCTGCGCGGTCGGTTCGGCGTTGGCCTGAACGCCGACCACTTCAATGCCGGTCTTTTCCGTGAACGGCTTGTAGAAAACGGCGCCGTACGCTTTCGTATAGATGCCGCCATCGTCGCGAATCACGATGCGCTTGCTCGCCGCGCGCGACGGCGTCCAGACGAACGGGAACGCGACCGCGGCTGCGCTGGCTGCGGCAGTCTTGATGACCGTGCGGCGGCCGGGATTTTGAATCGCTTGAATCTCATCGCGTGCGGGCTGCTTTTTCATGTCGGCTCCAAGGGTGTGGATGAAAACAGAAACGCTAGGGGTGCGAACGTCCGGGCTTCTTTTTTGGCGGCCCGGATCAGCGTGGGGCGTTCAAGGAATCAAACGTCCCGGGTTGAAAAGATCGTGCGGATCGAGCGCGGTTTTCACGGCGCGCATCAAACTGAGTTCTGCCTGTGACTTGTAGTGCGCCATCTCCGGCAGTCCGGTTTGCCCCACGCCATGCTCCGCGCTGAACGTGCCGTGCAGTTCGTGCGCAACGTCGTTCACGCAGCGGCGCATGGCGTTGGCAATCGCGGCCGGATCGGGCAGTTCGCGCCAGGCATCGAAGGTGAAGAAGGGGATGAAATGCGCGTTGCCATCGCCGAGATGCGCGACTACCAAAACGTCCAGCGCAGGTACGATGGCATGCACCGCAAGCGTCGCCCTTTCTATAAACGCAGGAACCGCCGATACCGGCACCGCGCAATCCGTCGTGAGACCCACGCCGCCTTTTTTGTTCGCCTCCGAGACGCTGTGACGAATCTCCCAGAGCGTCGCGCGTTGCGTTTCGTTGCTCGCGAGGATTGCATCGTGGATCAGGCCTTGTTCGGCAGCGTGTTCGAGTGTTTGCTGAAGCAGGGCGGCCATTTCTTCGCCGCCGTTTGTATCGGCGAGTTCAACCAGCACATGCCATTCATGCAGTTCGCTTAAAGGATTACGCCGCGCAGGCACATGTTCGATAACCAGTTCCAGTTGACGGCGGTTGATCATCTCGAACGCGGAGAGGCGCGATCCGCACGCGGCCTGGAACATGCCGAGGATTTGCAACGCGGCGGCCGGATCGGTCGGCGCGAACCACGCGAGCGCGTGTTGCGTGGGCAGCGGATGCAGTTTCAGCGTGGCCGCCGTGATGATCCCGAGCGTGCCCTCCGTGCCGATGAACAAGTGCTTCAGATCGAGTCCGGTGTTGTCCTTGCGCAGCGCGCGCAGGCCGTTCCAGATGGTGCCATCGGCGAGAACGACCTCCAGGCCGAGCACGTTGTCGCGCGTGTTGCCGTAGCGCACGACGGCCGTGCCGCCGGCGTTTGTCGATAGATTTCCACCAATCTGGCACGAGCCTTCCGCGCCGAGGCTTACTGCATAAAGCCGGTTTTCTGCCGCCGCCGCGTCCTGCACCGTCTTGAGAACGCAGCCGGCTTCGACTTCCATGGAACCGTTGGCGGCGTCGATGTGACGGATGCGCCGCATGCGCGCCAGATTGACGATGACCGGCGCCGCGCCTTCGCTGCGCGGGATTGCGCCGGCGCAGAGACTGGTATTGCCGCCTTGCGGAAGCACCGGCACGCCATGCGTGGCGCAAAGCCGGACGATCGCCGCGACCTGCGCCGTGTTCGACGGCTGCACAACGGCCACGGCCGGGCCTTTGTATCGGCCGCGCCAGTCTTCTGTGAAGGGCGCGAGATCGGCTTCGCCTGTCAAGACTGCACTGGCTCCGATCTCGCTTTTCAGCGCTGCGATCAACGTGGTGACGTCGTTCATATTCCAGTCCTCAAGATAGGCGCCCGCTGTCGCTCGAATCAGCTAAAGCGCGACATCTGAGAAGCAGGATATGAAGAAAAAAATCGCATTGAAATGCCTTTAATCGCAATGCGATTACATTAGGCGTTTCTGTGGATACTTTCGTAAGGGCGTCGATGCGCTGCGGCAGGATGCCGCAGACGATGAAAAGGAATTTTTCGGGTGGTCCGACTCTAAGGACGGTGGTTTCACTCTTTCTACGGTGAGCAAGCAAAAAAAACGGGGTGCGACCAAATGAATTCAAACCTGCTAGGGCCGCTACGGCCTTGATTCGGCCCGATTCGCCCACAAATGAACTCGTACCCGATTAAATGTTGTTGTTTCTCTACGTGAATATGCCGGAAATGCCCGTTAATTGGCGCTTAACGCACCTGCAGCAATCAAGTTGCTATAGACTGTACGACCCGCGCGAATCCTGCGCTTGTTAGCGCTCCCCGCCTCCAACTGATTCAGCTTGCTCGAATCAACGCATTTGATGAGTTCAACCCGAGGTGACGATCCTGTCGGTCTTCACGGTATTGCGCGTGTCTGACCGCCTGTGCACCGGTTTGCTTTTCTCAGAGCAAGGCTATCGAGGAAATGTATGACAAGTTTTGATCCAACCGAATCTACCGCCGGAAACGGCGTTCCTGCCAAAAAATCGAAAGCCCGCCGTGGGTCTGCAGACAAAATGTCCCGTCCCATGGACGAAGGCACTGTCTCGCCCGAGCAGGCCGACGAGCGTCAGAAACAGATGCGCGCGTTGATCCAGCTGGGAAAACAGCAAGGCTACCTCACGCACGCGGAGATCAACGACCACCTGCCCGGTAACTTTGCCCAGACGTCGGCTATCGAAACCATCGTCAGCACGTTCCGCGACATGGGCGTGGCCGTCTATGAAGAAGCGCCGGACTCAGAGACGCTGCTGCTGAACGATTCCACGCCGACCGCCGTGTCGGACGAACAATCGGACGAAGAAGCGGAAGTCACGCTCGCGACCGTGGATTCGGAATTCGGCCGCACGACCGACCCGGTGCGCATGTATATGCGTGAAATGGGCAGCACGGAGTTGCTGACCCGTGCCGGCGAAATCGAGATTGCGAAGCGCATTGAAGACGGCCTTGGCGAGATGATCAAGGCGGCGTTCGCATGCCCGTCGACTGTCGTCACGCTTCTCACGACGGTGGACAAGGTCGTGGCGGGCGAATTGCGTATCGACGAACTCGTCGATGGCTTCAAGGACGTGAGCACGCTCGACGAAGCTGCCGTGGACGAATCCGACGCGGAAATCGATGAAGCCGAGCTCGCGTCTGAAAGCGACGACGAAGAAGGCGAAACCGAAGACGAACAAGCTACGCGCGCAAATGCAACGCGCCTGAAGCACTTGCTGCGCGATTGCCTGCCGCTGTTCGTGAACGTGCGCGATCAGTTCGACGCATTCCACGCGGCCTACAGCGCCGACGACGCGCGCACGGGCGACTGGCCGACCGTGCAGGAACACATCCAGAACGAACTGGCTACCGTGCGTTTCACCGCGCGTACCATCGACCGGTTGTGCGCCGAAGTGCATGAGCAGGTCGAGCAGGTTCGCGCTATCGAGCGTCGTATCCTGAAGATCGCCGTGGATCTGGCTGGCATGCCGCGCGAGAAGTTCGTCGAAGTGTTCCCGGGTCACGAGACCGATCTCGAGTGGACCATGCGTCACGCTTCGGCATCGAATTCGTATGGCAAGGCGCTCGAGCGCGCGCTGCCTGCCATTCAGGCCGAACAGCAAAAGCTGATCGAAATCGAAGCGCAACTGATGCTGCCGCTTTCGCAGCTGAAGGCGCTGAACAAGCAGATGACTTCCGCCGAGCACAAGATGCGTCAGGCCAAGCGCGAGATGACGGAAGCGAACTTGCGTCTGGTGATCTCGATTGCGAAGAAGTACGTGAATCGCGGCATGCATTTCCTGGATCTGATCCAGGAAGGCAACATCGGCTTGATGAAGGCCGTGGACAAGTTCGAATATCGGCGCGGCTGGAAGTTCTCGACTTACGCCACGTGGTGGGTTCGCCAGGCCGTGACGCGTTCGCTCGCCGATCAGGGCCGGACCATTCGTGTGCCGGTGCACATGATCGAAACCATCAACAAGCTGAACCGTGTGTCGCGTGAAATCCTGCAGCAGACCGGGCAGGAAGCGCATCCGTCGGTGCTGGCGGTTCGCCTGGACTTGTCGGAAGAGAAGGTTCGCAGCATTCTGAAAATCGCGCGTCAGCCGGTTTCGCTCGAAACGCCTTTGGGCGAAGACGGCGACACCACGCTGGGCGATATGGTTGAGGATTCGGCGACCGAATCCCCGGCCGACGCCGCCATGCACGCCGATATGCGTCTTGCGATCAAGGATGCGCTCGATTCACTGTCGCCGCGTGAGGCGAAGGTGCTGAGAATGCGCTTTGGTATCGACACGGTTTCCGACCATACGCTGGAAGAAGTCGGCAAGCAGTTCGACGTCACGCGTGAGCGGATTCGCCAGATTGAAAGCAAGGCGATGCGCAAGCTCGTGCACCCGAGCCGGTCGGAAAAGTTGAGGTCGTTCCTCGCGCACTAAGTGTAGTTTCAGATGTAAATGTCCGCAGTGGCAGGTCCGGATTTCCGGGTCGCCAACTGCGGATTTTTTTTGGGCCTCGCAAACGGCGGCGACAAATCAAAGAAAAAGCGCGATGGGCTTGCGAGCCACATCGCGCTTTTATTCATCGGGCTTGGTGCTATCAGAAGTCCAATGCCGCCGTCAGGTCACCCATCGGTTTGCCGCCGGCGGCCACCATTGCCGCGTCGCGCGCCGTCAGGCCCGGCAACTTCGGCAACGAATAACGTGCGGTGATCAGGCGCAGGATCGATGTCGTATCGTATTGCGTGTGATCGACAAAACCCTTCTTCGCGAACGGCGAAATCACGAGCGCCGGAATGCGCGTGCCCGGACCCCAGCGATCGCCCTTCGGCGGCGCCACGTGATCCCAGAAACCGCCGTTTTCATCGTATGTCACGACCACGATCATGTTCTTCCACTGCGGGCTCGCCTGCAGATGCTGGATCACGTTCGCGATGTGCGCATCGCCGGACGCCACGTCCGTGTAACCCGCGTGCTCGTTCAAGTTGCCCTGCGGCTTGTAGAACGCAACGGACGGCAGCGTGCCGGCATCGATCGCCTTGATGAACTCCGAACCGTCCGTGCCGCCATCGAGCAGATGCTGCGTGCGATTCGCGGTGCCCGGCGCCAGATCGGCAAAGTAGTTGAACGGCTGATGATGCGTCTGGAAGTTCGGCACCGAGTTCGTGGAGCCGCTGATCTTGGTCCGATCGGCCAGCGCCGCGCCCCACGAACCGCCGTACCACGCCCACGATACATTCGCCGTATTCAACAGATCGCCGATATGCGTCTGCGTTTGCGGCGGCAGCGTGGTCGCAACCGCAGGATCGGCGAGCGCCGAATTCCCGCCCGTCGGCGGCGTGTTGCCGCTCGGCTGATAGGGCGGCTGCATTGTGTTGATGGCGAAGAAGTCAGGCGTCAGGTTGCCCGAATTCACGAACTTCGGAATGCCTGTGACAGCCGATACCGGCGAAGCCGCCGTCACTTTCAGCGACACACCATCTGCGTTCACCGATGAAATCGATCCCGCCGCCACGCTCTTGTCCGCGTTCGGATAGATCGGCGTGCACGCGCAGATGAGCCACTGGTGGTTCAGGAACGAGCCGCCGAATGCGCCCATGAAGAAGTTATCGGCGAGCGTGTATTGCTGGGCGATCTTGTAGAGCGGCAGCTTGTCGGCGTTGGTGTTGTAGTGACCCATGACAAAACCGCCCGAATCGGCCCACGCGGCGAACTTGTCGTTCTTGCCGCCATTGATCTGCATCTGGTTTTCATAGAAACGGTGATACAGGTCACGCGTGGTCAGCGACAAAGGCGTGTTGAAACCCGCGGGGTCATCGATGGCAAACGGCGCGTTCGGCAAGTTCGCCGTCATGGCTTGCGTGACCGCGGGCGTGACGCCGGTGGCGGTCAGGCCATTCCAGATGGGCGGCAATACCGGCAGCACGCTGCCGTCGCGGTCGAGCTGCTGCGCGCTCGCGGCGGTGACGCCTTGCAAGCCATTCGCGCCCGGGAAGTTGCCATAGAGGTTGTCGAAGCTGCGGTTTTCCGCGTAGATCACGACAATGTTTTGCACCGATGTCAGGTCGGCTTTCTTGTCGTCATTGCCGCCGCATGCGTATAGGCCGAATGCGATCGACGCCGTGAGCGGCACGGCGCGGACGAGTTTCTTGTTCATCGATAGGTCTCTGTCGTTGGGGAACCGGCGGGCGTTTGTAAGTTTGTGCCGGTGCCGCAGTGTCCCAACTGGATTTGACAGGAACATTTAATATCGCTTTCATTAAGTAAGACTGTGTCAGGTTTCGACGGAAATAACGAAGGGCGTTTGTCATGTCACGCGAGTGACACATGAACGTCATACGCTTCGCCTTCTTCCTGAAGCCTTATGCACATGTCATCCATCGTTTCGTTGTCGCTGTCTCTTGCCGCGTTGTGCGTCTCAGCGTTTGTACTGAGCGGTTGCGATTCGCACGCGGCGTCTGCCGTGCCGCAAGCCGGGTCTTACAGTGCAAGCGAAGCGAAATCTCGCGCGCAGGTTTTTGCGCAGGTCAAGCTGATGACATCGGTGGGCGAAAAAATGTTCATGGACCCGTCGCTTTCGGGGTCGGGAAAGCTTGCGTGCGCGTCCTGTCATAGCCCGAGTCATGCGTTCGGTCCGCCGAACGGCTTGTCCGTGCAACTGGGCGGAAGCGACATGCACAGGCCGGGATTTCGCGCGGTTCCATCGCTGAGATATCTTCAGTCGGTGCCCCAATTCACGCAGCATTTCCACGACTCGGACGACGAAGGCGACGAAAGCGTCGATGCCGGCCCGACCGGCGGCCTGACGTGGGACGGCCGCGTGGATCACGGCGCGGATCAGGCGCGCATACCGCTGACGTCATCGTTTGAAATGGGCAGCACGCCGGCGCAAGTCGTGGCGGCGGTCAAGGCCGCGCCGTACGCAGGCGAGTTCCGCGAGGCGTTCGGCGCAGGCGTGTTCGATCACGAGGGCCTGGCGTTCGACGCCATCCTGCGTTCGCTCGAAGCCTTCGAGCAGACGCCGCAAAAGTTCTATCCGTACACGAGCAAGTTCGATGCGTTCCTTGCGGGCAAGGCGAAACTGAACGAAGCGGAACTGCGCGGCCTGGAGCTTTTCAACGATGAAAAGAAGGGCAACTGCGCCGCATGCCATATCAGCCAGCGCGCGAAGGATGGATCGCCGCCGCAGTTCAGCGACTTCGGATTGATTGCCGTTGGCGTGCCGCGTAATCGCGCGTTGCCTGTCAACAAGGATCCGAAGTTTTTCGATCTCGGCGCATGCGGCCCCGAGCGCAAGGATCTGAAGGGCGAGTCGGAATATTGCGGCATCTTCAGGACGCCGTCGCTGAGAAACGTCGCGACGCGCAAGGCGTTCTTTCACAACGGCATTTATCACTCGCTCGATGAAGTCGTGCGCTTCTACGTTCAACGCGACACCAACCCGGAGAAGTTCTATCCGGCAGTCCACGGCAAGGTTCAGAAGTTCGACGACCTGCCGAAGCGCTACTGGTCGAACGTCAATACGGAAGCGCCGTTCGACCGCAAGCCGGGCGATCAACCCGCGATGAACGAAACTGAAATCAAGGATGTGGTCGCGTTTTTGAACACGCTGACCGATGGGTATGAAGCAACGAAATGATCAAGCCTCGGGCCTCGCTGCAACGTTCTACCGACTTTCCGGCGTGACACTTCCTTGACGTGTTCCGCCGGAAAAACCATAAATCCGCGCGGAATGCACTACCATTCGAATCCTTCTTGAAGGATAACGACGAATGGAACTCGATAAAATCGACCGCGCAATCCTGATCGCGTTACAAGCGGATGGCCGTGCCACGAACGCGAGTATCGCCAATCGCGTCGGCTTGAGCGAAACGCCGTGCGCCCGGCGGCTCAAGCGGCTGGAAGCGGATGGATATATAGAAGGGTATCGAGCAATCCTTTCGCGCTCGGCTTTGGGGCTCGGCCTGATCGCGTTCGTGCAAGTGCGCTTCAGCATGCACGACCGGAAGATATCCGACCGTTTCGAGCGCGAGATTCAGGCGATTCCACGCATTGTCTCGTGCCACAACATCTCGGGCACGGCGGATTATCTGTTGCAAGTCGTGGCGCGTGATCTCGACGATTACGGCCTTTTCATGCGCGATGTCCTGCGCGTGCTGCCGGGTGTATCGGCGGTGGAATCGACCTTGTCCTTGCGCGAAGTAAAACGCGATGCCGGCTTGCCGCTGCTTTAGGGGCTCGCGGTGTTATCGGCTTTATAAAAGCGAGTGAGATCCGCTTTCAACGCGTGAAGCGACGCGTCGTCCAGATAGATCATGTGGCCCGTCGGGTAATACGCGCGCTGGATGTTCGGCTGCAAGGACTTGTCCAGGTTCATGTGCGACAGGTCGTATTCCGTCTGGAAAAACGGCGTCGCCAAATCGAAATAACCATTGAGCGACAGCACGCGAAGGCGCGGGTTTTGCCGCATCGCCGCTGCAAGGTCGCCTGCCGCGTAAGGTTGCGACAACTGCTCGCCCCACGAAGCGCGATGCTTCCAGTTCCACTGCGACAACGCGCTGTCGTTGAATACGCGATACGCATCGGGCGCGTCGAAATGCAGATCCTGCACGAGATGCTGATGCAGCGCGGCATCGAAGGCGCTCGACACGCTCGTCACCGAAGCGTCGTAGTCGGGACGCTCCGCGGCGTCGTCGTAATCGATGCCTTCGAAGCGCGCGTCGTATCGGCCGAGACTGCGGGACTCGCCGCGCAGCAATTGCTTACGAAAGCGCGACGGCCAGATTTCCAGCCGCGTCTGTTTCACGTATTCCGCGCTGAGACCGGTGTACCCGGCGACGCGCGCCGCGATTGCATCGCGTTCGGAATCGGGCAAGGCATCGCCTTTGGCCAAAGCTTGTGCATACGGACCTGCGGCAAACGCGCGGACTTCGGCGAGATAAGCCTGCAGCTCGGGCGGTTTCGGCACGAGCTTGTCGTGATACCAGGCGATGGCCGCGTACGTGGGCAAATAGCTCACGGCTTCCAGATCGGTCCCTGGCGCGCGCGTGGCCGAGTTCAGCACCGACGACATCAGCACCACGCCGTTCAGCGCAATGTTGTTCTGACTCAATTTATACGCAAGCATGGCGGCGCGCGCCGTTCCATACGACTCGCCGAGCAGATATTTGGGCGAGTTCCAGCGTTGATTCACGGTGAGGTATCGCTCGATAAAACGCTCGAACGCGCCGAGGTCTTCATCGACGCCCCAGAACTGCTTGCCCGTCGCGCGGCCGACAATGCGTGAAAAGCCGGCGCCGGGAGCATCGATGAAAACGAGATCGGTCGTATCGATCAGACTGTCCGGGTTATCCGCGAGCACATAGGGAGCGGGTGGCGTGATGGCCGGACTCGACGTGTGCGCGCGTTTCGGCCCGAACGATCCCATCAGCAGGAACATGGTGCCGGCGCCCGGGCCGCCATTGAAAAGAAACGTGATGGGGCGCGCGGCGGCGTGTTTTGCGTCAGACGTGTACGCCACGTAAAAGATGCTGGCTTCGGCCTGCCCCGCGTTGTTGCAAAAGAGCAGATTGCCGGCCGTGGCGGTGTAGTCGACCTTCTTGCCGTCGAGCTTGATGGAATGCCGCGTGACCGATTGCGTTTCGGGCGGAACGGGGATGACGTTGTCTGCTTTGACGCCGCTTGCCGCATCGCTTGCTGGCGAAGCATGGGCGGCGCGTGGACGTTCCGGGCGAGGCGCATTTGCAGCCGATCCCGACGCTGGCCGAGGACTCGCCGTCTGCGCAGGTTCTTCTCCCTGCACGGCGCTTGCGGCATCGTCCTGCGCTTCAGCGGCGAATGCGCTGCTTGCAAAACTGCCTGCAACACCGATCGCGATCAGTCCGCGTGCCAAGCTGCTGAAACGAGCGTGCATCTTTATCCCCGGCTGTCGCTTTGTTCGATGTTATCGCGCGCTGATTACGTTCCGCATTCGCGGGTGACGACCCGTGAATACACGAAGATCACGCCCGCTTCACACGCTGCGGTTTGTCCGCTGCCGCCAGCTGCTCGTCGTGCGTAAGCCTCAGCATATCGACGAAATCCATCGTCAGACGCGCTCTTGGCTGATGCGGTGGAAACAGCAGATACATGGGAAACATCACCGCCGGCGAGAACGGGCGAATGGCAATTTCAGGCCCGGCGAAATCTTGCGCCACGAGCGGATGCGCGAGCGTCACGCCCATTCCGCACCGGACCATCTCGCAGCAGATCGCCGCGTATTGCGCTTCGATTGCAAGCACTCGCTCGACGCCCGCGCGTGTGAAGGCTTCGTCCATTAGTGCGCGTGTGCCGTCGCCATGACATAGCGAAACAAACGGCTCGCCCGCGAAATCCTTCGGTTTGAGCGACGCTTTTTTAGCCAGCCGATGACCCGCCGGCAGCACGCATACCGCCGCGACCCTTGATAACAACTCAACCTCGCAATTGGACGCCTCGCTCGAATAGATCGCCACGCCGAGATCGCAGAACTGCGAACTGGTCCAGTGATTGACGGTCCCCGATGTATTCACGTGCAGGGATACGGTCACCTCGGGATATTTGGCCTGGAAGCGCTGGATTGCATGTGGCACGAGCGTCATTCCGGCGGACGGCATTGCTGCAATGCGCAATCGCCCAGTGCCGAGATTCTTGATTTGCGCTGCAGCATTGGTCAGCCCTTGAAGGCCGACATACGCGCGCTCCACCTCGCGAAAAAACGAGTTACCTTCGCTCGTGGGAATCAGCCGCACGCCGCTGCGAAGGAACAACTGCAGGCCGGTCTCGCGTTCGAGTTGCGTGATCAGGCGGCTGATATTGGGCTGCGACGTGAACAGTTCCTTTGCTGCGGCGGTCATGGAACCCGCGAGCATGACGGCCCGGAACGCCTCGATATGCTTAAGATTCATGTCAGGCAACCCATATCATTCTTGTATGGGTAGTTATTTTATTCGTATTGGACGATATGCCTCGTGGCGAACAAAATAAATTCGTTTACCCCACATCCGCTGAACGTCCGACCCCGCACTGTCTGGAGAAAACGCACATGAAAGAACTGCAGCACGTCCGTCGCTCGTCGTCTTCCCGTTTATCTCTGCGAAAGTGCGCGCTTGCACTGGGCGTTGCAGGCGCACTCGGCGCCCCAATGCTCGCGCAGGCCGAGACGACTTTGTATGTCGCGAATGTCGGTGGCTCGAACGAGACCATGTATCGGCAGAAAATCATTCCGCCGTTCGAGAAGGCGCATGACGTGAAGATCGTGTACGTCGCGGGCAATTCCAGCGATACGCTCGCCAAGCTGCAGGCGCAAAAGGGTCATCAGCAGATCAACGTCGCCGTGATGGACGACGGCCCCATGTATCAGGCAATGCAAGCGGGGTTGTGCGGAAAAATCGATGAAGCGCCGGTCATGAAGGACCTGTACCCGCTTGCGCGTCTTGGACCAACGTCCGTAGGTGTAGGCATGGTGGCAACCGGTATTGGTTATAACGCCGATGCCTTCAAGAAAATGGGCTTGCCCGCGCCGGATTCCTGGAGTGTCCTCACCGATAAACGCCTGAAAGGCAAGCTCGGCGTTCCGCCGATCACGAATACCTACGGGCTGCATACGCTCGTGATGCTGGCGCGCATGAATGGCGGCGGCGAGAAGAACATCGATCCGGGTTTCAATACGATCACAAAACAGGTCGCGCCCGACGTGCTTTCGTGGGCGCCCACGCCGGGCGAGATGGACGGCCTGATGCAAAGCGGCGACGTGATCCTCGCGCCGTACGGCAGCGGCCGCGCGGTCGCGTTGCAGAACACGGGTTTCCCGCTCAAGTTCTTCTATCCGAAAGAAGGCGGCGTAGCGCTGCAGGTCGCTGCCTGTTCGGTCGCGGAAAATGCGCAGCCGGCTTTGTCGCAGCAGTTCATTCAATATTTGCTGAGCCCGGAAGTGCAGGCGATCCAGGCGCAGGCGATTGGTCTCGGTCCGGTCAACAAGACAGTGCAGCTGGCCCCTGGAGTCGCGGCGCGTGTGCCGTATGGTCCCGAGCAGATCGCCAAGCTGATCGCGGTGGACTGGACGACGATCAACCAGCACCGCACGGAATGGACGGATCGCTGGAATCGCACTGTCGAACGCTGAAAATAACTTCATAAGCAGACAAGAACCCCCATGAGCTTTCTGACACTCAAAGGCATCTCGAAGCGCTACGGCGACTTCACGGCAATCGAGCAGATCGACCTCGAGGTTGAACGCGGTGAGTTCTTGTCGTTGCTCGGTCCGTCCGGTTGCGGCAAGACCACGACCTTGCAGATGGTGGCAGGTTTCGTCACGCCGACCAGCGGCACCATCATGCTCGATGGCCGCGACATCACGCACGAACGCCCGGAGAAGCGCGGCATGGGCGTGGTCTTTCAAAGCTACGCGTTGTTCCCGCACATGACGGTGGACGGCAACGTCGGCTTCGGCCTGGAAATGCGCAACATGAAGCGCGCGGCGCGTGCCGAGCGCGTGGCCGAGGCGCTGGAACTCGTGCGTCTTACCGGACTCGGCGGGCGTTATCCGAAGGAATTGTCGGGTGGACAACGGCAGCGCGTGGCGATTGCCCGCGCGCTTGCAATGCGTCCCGAACTGCTGCTTCTCGACGAACCCATGTCCAACCTCGACGCAAAGCTGCGCGAGGAAATGCATATTGAACTGAGAGGAATCCAGAAGCGTCTCGGCATCACGACGATCCTCGTCACGCACGATCAGGTCGAAGCCATGACCATGAGCGATCGCATCGCGGTGATGCATCGTGGAACCATTGCGCAGTTGAGCACGCCGTTCGAAGCATACGAGCGGCCGGAGACGCCGTTTGCATCGGCGTTCCTCGGCAAGACCAACCTGCTTCCGGGCGAAGTGTTGCGACGCAACGGCCGTTGCGCGGAAGTCGATGTTGCCGGCACCACGCTCAAGGTGCCGCACGAAGGCCGCCATGTGCAGGGCAAGGTGAACGTGTATATCCGGCCGGAGAAGGTGCATCTGGCATATGGCGGCGCAGGAGATGCACGCGCGACCGGCCGCATTACCACGCGCGTGTTCACCGGCAACCAATGGCTTTTGCTTATCGATACAGCGCTTGGACAAGTCAGCGTCGCGCAGCCGAACAACGGCGCGCCGCCGCCGAACGAAGGCGAGCAGGTCGGCCTCATGTGGTCGGACGACGACTTGCGCGTCCTGCAAAAGGAGGCGCTCGATGGCCACGCTTGACGACGATCGCGCCGGCGCCGCGCCCTGGATCTTGTCGGCGCCCGCGTTGCTGCTGTTCTGCGGCCTGCTGCTGGTGCCGCTGCTCTTGACCTTCGTGTTGTCCTTCCATGTCTTCAGCGATACAGCCGGCACGCTTGCCGCCTACACGTGGCGCAACTACTTCGAGGTAATCACCGATCCGTACTACGGCGCAATTTTTGGCCGTACCGCAGGGCTTGCGTTCGCGGTGACGTTCTTCTGCATCCTGCTGGGCGTGCCGGAAACCATCGTGCTCGCTCGCATGAAGCGGCCCTGGCAATCCATCTGCCTGTTGATCGTGCTCGGGCCGTTGCTGATATCCGTGGTCGTGCGCACGCTGGGCTGGCAGATCCTGCTCGGAAACAACGGTGTCCTGAACAATGCGCTCCAGGCGCTGCACATTACGTCCGAACCCATCCGGCTCGTCTTCACGATGACCGGCGTCATCATCGCGCTTACCCACGTGCTCGTGCCGTTCATGGTGATGTCGGTTTGGGCCACGCTTCAGAAGCTCGATCCGCAAGTGGAATGGGCGGGTCTTTCCATGGGCGCATCGCCGTTTCGCGTGTTTCGTCGCGTGGTGCTGCCGCAGATCCTGCCCGGCATTTTGTCGGGATCGATCATCGTGTTCGCGTTGTCGGCATCGGCGTTCGCAACGCCTGCGCTGATCGGCGGGCGCCGGCTGAAAGTGGTCGCGACCGCCGCCTACGATGAATTCCTCGGCACGCTGAACTGGCCGCTCGGCGCGACCATTGCGGTGTTGCTGCTGATTGCGAACGTGGCGATCGTGATGGGCTGCAGCCGGCTCGCCGAGCGCCGCTTCAAACACATCTTCGACTGAACCGGGAGACGTCATGAAACAAAACGGATTCCTGGGGCTGCTGTTCAATGCGCTGTTCCTGACGTTCATTGCCGCGCCGCTGGTCGTGGTGATCGCGGTTGCGTTCACGGACAAAGGCTTTATCTCGCTGCCTTTCGATGGCGCTTCGCTGCGCTGGTTCAAGGCGATTCTCGAGAACGATCAGATCCTCGATGCATTTTTTCTCTCGCTGAAACTCGCGCTGGTTGCATCGACGATCGGCGTGGCGCTTGCCGTCCCGGCGGCGCTTGCGATCGCGCGTTATCGATTTCCCGGCCGTGGCGCGCTCACCGGTTTTTTCCTCTCGCCGATGATGATTCCCGCCGTTGTGCTCGGCATCGCGTTCCTGCGTTTCCTGAGTTTGCTCGGGCTCGGCGGATCGTTCTGGGCGCTCTGCGCCACGCACGTGATCATTGTGTTGCCGTATGCGCTGAGGCTTGCGTTGTCGTCGGCAATCGGACTGGATCGCGATGCCGAGCGCGCGGCTTTGTCTTGCGGAGCGAGCCGCTTCACGGCTTTCCGCCGCGTCGTCCTGCCGATGATCCGCACCGGCGTTGCCGGCGGCTGGGTGCTCTCGTTCATCCAGAGTTTCGATGAACTCACCATGACCATTTTCGTCGCAACGCCCGGCACGACCACGCTGCCAGTTGCAATGTACAACCAGATCGCCCAGACAATCGATCCGCTGGTCGCGTCTGTCTCGACCGTAATGATCGTGGGTACGGTCATCCTGATGCTCGTGCTGGACCGCATGGTCGGTCTGGACCGCGTCCTGATAGGAGAAACACGATGAAAGGCAATGCAGTCGACAGTCCCGACGTGCTGGTGGTCGGAGGCGGGCTGGTGGGAACCGCGGTCGCCTACGGACTTGCGTGTGAAGGTTTGAAGGTCACGGTGCTGGATCAGGGCGACGGTGGTTTTCGTGCATCGCGTGGCAACTTCGGGCTCGTGTGGGTGCAGGGCAAGGGTTTCGGCCTGTCGCCCTACGCACGCTGGTCGCGCAGTTCATCGCAACTCTGGCCGGGCCTCGCCAGGTCGCTGCTCGAAGAGACGGGGATCGATGTATCGCTGAAACAGCCAGGCGGTTTCCACCTTTGTTTTTCTGACGATGAACTCGCCGAACGCGAAAAGCGCCTGTCCACATTGCAGGCTGAAGTCGGCGGCGATTACCCGTTTCAGTTGCTCGATGCAAAAGAGTTGCGCGAGCGCTTGCCCGCCGTGGGCCCTGAAGTGATCGGCGCGAGCTACACGCCCATGGATGGTCACGTGAATCCGCTCAAGCTGCTGCGCGCACTTCATGAGGCGATGCAACGCCGCGGCGTGAAGCTCGTGAGCGGCGAGGAGATCGGACGGATCGTGCCGGATTCGCACGGCTTCGCGGTGCATGGCAAGAACGCTGTGTGGCGTGCGCCGCGCGTGGTGTTGTCGGCGGGTCTCGGTAACCGCGCGCTCAGCACGCAGGTCGGTCTGCATGCGCCGGTTGCGCCGAACCGCGGCCAGGTTCTTGTCAGCGAGCGCGTCGCGCCCTTTCTGCATTATCCGACCATCAACGTGCGCCAGACCGATGAAGGTTCGGTGCAATTCGGCGACTCCATGGAAGAGGTCGGCTACAACGACTTCACCACGACGGACGTGCTCGCGACCATTGCGCGCCGTGGCGTGCGCAGTTTTCCCATGCTGAAGAACGTGCGGTTGGTACGCACATGGGCCGCGCTGCGCGTCTATAGCCCCGACGGTTTTCCGATCTACGAACAATCGTTGCAATACCCTGGCGCGTTTGTCGTCACGTGCCATAGCGGCGTCACGCTCGCCGCCGCGCATGCGAAACGCGTCGCGCCATGGGTCGCCGGCGGCGCGATTCCCGAGGAGCTTCCCGCGTTTCGGGGGGGACGGTTTCTCGAACCGAGCTACGTTCCCGCCAATGCCCATTAGCCGCGTGCTGACAGCTAAAACAGCCCATCCAGAACACCGACATTTCGCATCGATATGACATCCAAACCGCTATTCAGGGTGCTTGCACCGGTCGCGCCCGCCGTGGCCGACGACATCGTTCAGATCTGGTTCAACGACGAGCCGCTCGAGGTGCCCGGCGGCCGCTCCGTCGCCGCCGCATTACTCGCGGCAGGCGTGCAGCGTTTTCGCGCGACGCCGGTATCGGGCGCACCGCGCGCACCGTATTGCATGATGGGCGCGTGCTTCGAATGCCTGGTCGAAATCGATGGCGTGCCGAGCCGGCAAAGTTGTCTCGTCTCCGTGCGTGACGGCATGCGTATTCACTCGCAAGAAGGCGCGAGCGATCTCCCGCCAATGTCGTACGAGACTAAGGAGAGCGTTCATGGCCGCTGAATCCATCGATGTCGCCGTGATCGGCGCAGGTCCTGCAGGCCTCGCGGCGGCGACGCAAGCGGCGCGCGCGGGTTTGTCCGTGGTCGTGCTCGACGAACAGGAATCGGTCGGCGGGCAGATTTATCGCGCGATAGAACGCAGCGACGCACAGCGCCGCGAGATCCTAGGTCCGGACTATCAGGCAGGCAGCGCGCTTGCCACGGCGTTCGCCCGTTCCGGCGCGCGTTACGTGCCGAACGCGTCCGTCTGGCAGGTGACGCGCGAGAAGACAGTGCATTACCTGAAGGACGGAAAGGTCGCCAGCTTCGAGGCAAAACGCGTGGTGCTGGCAACCGGCGCGCTTGAACGGCCGTTCCCGATTCCCGGCTGGACCTTGCCTGGCGTTTTGACCGCGGGCGCGGCGCAGATCCTGCTGAAAAGCGCGGGCGAAGTGCCGAGCGAACCGCCGGTTCTCGTTGGCTGCGGACCGCTGTTGTATTTGCTCGGCTGGCAATACGTGCGCGCGGGCGTTCCGATCCGCGCGCTTGTCGATACAACCCGCCACGAGGATCGCTGGCGCGCGAAACGTCACATGGTGTCGGCATTGCGCGCGTGGCCGTACTTGAGCAAAGGCCTGCAATTGATGCGTACGTTACGCGATGCCGGCGTGCCCATGCACGAAGCCGCGGACGATCTGCGCGTGGAAGGCGCGATAGGCGAAAACGGCGCCGAGCGCGCCAACGCGCTGACGTTCTCGGTGCGCGGCGTGTCGCATCGGATCGAGGCAAAGGTGATTCTGCTGCATCAGGGCGTGGTGCCGAATACGCAATTCTCGTTGTCGCTGCGGGCATCGCACAAATGGGACGACGCGCAACTCTGCTTCACGCCAGTCACCAACAAATGGGGCGAACTCGATGTCCCGGGCATCTTTGTCGCGGGCGATGGCGGTGGTATTGGCGGCGCGCAGGCGGCGGAAATGCAGGGCGAAGTGACGGCGTTGGCGATTGCCGCGCAACTTCATGCAATCGACAACAAGACCCGCGATCAAAGCGCCTTGCCGCGTTTGCGGCGGCTTGCCGAAGTGATGCGCATCCGGCCGTTCCTCGACAGCCTTTATCGTCCCCGCGATGAAAACCGCGTGCCGAAAGACGAGGTCATCGTGTGCCGTTGCGAAGAGGTGACGGCGGGACAACTCAGGCAGTTCGTGGAACTCGGTTGTCTCGGACCGAATCAGGCAAAGTCTTTCGGCCGATGCGGCATGGGTCCGTGCCAGGGGCGCATGTGTGGCCTGACGGTGACCGAAGTCATCGCCAGCGCGCGTAGCGTGACCCCTGAAACGGTTGGCTACTACCGAATCCGTCCGCCGATCAAACCACTTACGCTCGGAGAACTCGCCGGTGACTAAGCCCGCAGCCAACGAGTCGGACGTGCTGGTGATCGGCGGCGGCTTGCATGGATCGAGCAGTGCGTTCCATCTCGCGCGCCGTGGGGCGAGCGTGACGGTGCTGGAAGCGGATTACATCGGGCGGCATGCATCGGGCGTGAACGCGGGCGGCGTGCGCACGCTCGGCCGTCCGGTGCCCGAGATTCCGCTGGCGCTGATGTCGCGCGAGATCTGGCACAACATTGTGGAGACAGTCGGCGATGACGCCGGTTTCGTCGCGTCGGGCCAGTTGAAGATCGCGGAAACCGAAGCCGAACTCGATGAATGCCGCGAACGCGTGGCGCTGCTGGAGTCGCATGGCTTCACGCATGAAAAGATCATCGATCGCGAGACGCTGCTTGAACTCGAACCGGCCATCACGCCGCACGTGACCGGCGGTATCTGGGTCGAGCGCGATGGCTACGCGTTGCCGTTTCGCGCGACGACCGCGTTCCGGATCGCGGCTGAACGAAACGGTGCGGTGTTTCACGAAGGCACGCCCGTGACGCGCATCGAGCAGCAAGGCGAACGGTGGATCGCGCATACGCCGCGTGGTGATTTTTCTGCGGCGCAACTCGTTGTCACGGCGGGCGCGTGGGCCGGCGAACTCGCGGCGCAAGTGGGCGAACCGGTTCCGGTTCATCCCGAAGGGCTGATGTTGATGGTCACGCATCGCGCGGCGCCGTTTTGTCGCGCGACGCTGGGCGCAACCGGCAGGCCGTTGTCGTTCAAGCAATTCGATAACGGCACGGTCGTGATCGGCGGGAAGCTGATTGGTATCGCGGATCTGGCGGGACGGCATGGCGAAGTCGATTTCGTGCGGCTGGTGAAGAGCGCGAATACCGTGGTCGATCTGTTTCCGCATCTGCGTCATCTCGGCATCAATCGCGCTTGGGCCGGCGTGGAGGCGTTCACCGGCGACTCGCTTCCCGTTATTTCGCGCAGCAAGCGCGCTTCGAACCTGACGTACTCGTTCGGATATTGCGGCAGTGGTTTTCAGTTGGGGCCGGGCTGCGGCAAGCTGGTGTCCGAGCTGGTGCTGGACGGCGTGGCGTCGTTGCCGCTGGATGCATTTGCCATCGACCGGTTCAAAGGTTTTAATGGCGCCCCGGCTGCGGTAAGTTGAACGCAGCCATTTTCAATTTCATAAAGGAACACCATGAGCGATATTGTCAGGATCGAAACCAATCAACGCATGAGCCGGGTTGTGAAAGCAGCGGGGCTGGTGTTTATCGGCGGGCAGACATCGAATGACCGCACGCCCGACGTAAAGCTGCAAACGCAGCAAGTGCTCGCGAAGATCGATGGATTTCTCGCGCAGGCCGGTATCGACAAGACGCGGCTTATATCCGCGCAAATCTGGCTCGCCGATATTGCCCGCGACTTCGCCGGCATGAACGAAGTGTGGGACGCGTGGGTCGCGCCAGGCTGCGCGCCGACGCGTGCGACGGTCGAGTCGAAGCTCGCCGCGCCCGACTTGCTGGTCGAGATTACCGTGACCGCGTTGGGCGAATAAAGCTTCCGGCGGCTGCGTTTAACGCGCAGAGACGATGATGGTTCGCATGTGGGCGAGGGCTTCATAGCGCATGCCGGCCGATGGATTGGCGGGATCAGGAACGCGGGCCGGAACGCAGATACAATTCGGCAGCGCCTGAATTGTCCAACATCGACCAGATTCCATCCAATGCGTAATCCATCCCGGGCCGTGCTTCTCGGCCCGCTCCTGAAGGGCGTCTCGCGGTCCTTCTACCTCACCCTGCGTGTACTGCCTGCCGGGATGCGCGATCCCATCGGGCTTGCCTACTTGCTGGCGCGGGCTGCGGACACGATCGCCGATACCTCGCTGATCTCGCCGAAACAGCGGCTGGAATTATTGTTATCGCTGCGAAACCTGGTGAACGGTGCGCCCGATGACGGCACGCTGACTCAACGTCTTGCGCAAGAAGTCGCGGGCCAGCAAAGCCTCTCCGACGAAAAAGTGCTGCTCGAATCAATCGACGGCGCATTGACCGTGCTGTCTCAGTTGAACGATCCGGACCACAACGCGGTGCGCGGGATCGTAACCACGCTCACGCAGGGGATGGAATTCGACCTGCACACATTCCCGGACGAATCGTCGGGCCGGATTGCCGCACTCAATACGCTCGAAGAACTCGATACCTATACATATCTGGTCGCGGGTTGCGTCGGCGAATTCTGGACCCGGATGACTTATGCGCACATGCCGGGCACGTTGAAGGGCGCGCCTGAAATGGCCTTGGCGAACGGTGTTCGTTTCGGCAAAGCGCTGCAAATGACCAACGTGCTGCGCGATTGCAGCAAGGACTTGCGCATTGGCCGTTGTTATCTTCCGGTGCCAATGCTCGATAAATATGGATTGAAGCCCGAGGATCTGCTCGCGCCGGGCGCGTCGCTTCGTGCGCAACCGTTGTTGTTCGAGCTGTTGCGCCTGACGCTGGATCACTATCGCGCGGCAATCGACTATACGTTTTCCATTCCCGCATTGTCGGTCCGGCTCAGGCTTTCTTGTCTGTGGCCGGTTTTGATCGGGCTGGAAACGCTCGTGCTGCTCGTCAATAACGATGACTGGCTCGACCCCGCGAAAATTTCGAAGATCGGCCGCAACAAGGTGTACAGGATCGTTGCTGGTTCAACACTGCTTGAGCCATCTAATGGCATGCTGCGCGCGTGGACCGACCGGCTGATCGCACGTATTGAAGCGCGCTTGAACCGCTGATGATTCAGCCGATGCAGGCGCCGGTTCCTGGGGCGGCGCAGGGCGGATATCATATGGATCGTCGTTCTCACACGAAGACGCTTCGCCCGGCTCGCGCCGGACCAGAATTCAAGTAGCAGCACCGGCTCTGTCACGCATGAACTCCACTCCAGATATCCCCTCACGTCCCGCAATGCGTTCCCTGACTCTCCTGGAGGCGCGCGTGCTGGGCGTGCTTGTCGAAAAGCAGCACACGGTGCCGGACGCTTATCCCCTATCCGTCAATGCACTGACACTCGGTTGCAATCAGAAGACCGCCCGGTCGCCGGTGATGAACGTGACGGAGGCCGACGTGCTCACGGCTATCGACGAACTCAAGCGCCTGAGCCTCGTGTTCGAAGGTAGCAGCAGCCGTGTGCCGCGCTTCGAGCACAACATCACGCGTTCGCTGGGCGTTCCGAGTCAGGCAGCGGCATTGTTGACCACGTTGATTTTGCGCGGGCCGCAAACGCCTGCCGAGTTGCGCCTGAACGCTGCGCGTTTGCATGGTTTCGCCGATATATCGTCGGTGGAAGCCTTCCTCGATGAACTCGCTGCAAGCGAACCGCCACGCGTAATCAAGTTGCCGCGCACGCCTGGAGAGCGCGAAAGCCGATGGGCGCATTTGTTGTGTGGCGAAGTTGCGGTGAGCGACGTGCCGGCTGGCGCAATGATCGATGATTCGGTTTCTTTCAACGACTTCGATATGTTGAAGGCGGAGCAGAAGCGGTTAGCCGAAGAAGTGTCGCGTTTGCGTGTGCTGGTCGAGAGGATGGCGGGAGAGCTTGGCATCAAGACCGACGGGGAATAATCGAACGGGAGAGGCGCGCTCGCGCGCCTCGTTTGCGGTACGCATCCCGACAACAATCAGGATTCCGATATTAATCCCTTGTTGGAAAGATCGGATCCGATCGGAAAAAACGGCGCGCGTCGCGTGAATTCGGTCCAAACGAAGGGATTCTTTGAGGAAAGTCCGGATTCGCTTGCGAACGCCTTCATCAAGAAAATGGATGTACTCGGAATAGCCGGCCGGCAATTCGACGTGGCATGTACGTGCTAATTGTCAGGTTGTTTAGTGGAAGCAGCGTTCCGGCAACTAATGTGTAAAGAAATCTGCTCGAAAAAGACTAATTAATCTGTTTGGAAAATGTACGGGAAATGCAATTTTGCCGGCAGTATCAGGGAAACTTGTTAGAGCAATATTGACTCTTCGAGATTTCAAAATCGGTAATATGCGCGCAATAGTAATAATTAATATTATATGAAGAATAATCCGGCCGACGCCGCACCAGCTCTGAGGTTGGGAAGGCTAAGAGAAGATTTTCCTCGAATGATACTGAGATGCCGACTTATTCATCTGGATAAATCAGCCGTCTAATAACATCATACGAATAATATTTACCGTTTCTCCCAGATCGCGACTCCCTCGCACAAACAATTCCGAATTTAATACCGTAATTCACCCCAAATTATCCACCGACCGATAATTCTTGCTGAAATCATCCTATTAATGTCGGCTCAGTTTGAGTAAATTTTCTTGCGTCGCAACAGGCCATGGGAAGAATTTCGCTATTTAACTGAATATTACTGATTCGTTTGTGGTCTACCGCACATTCCGGGTACATTTACATCCGTGGTCAGCAGGAAAGGTAGACTTTGCCGAATCGCTAAAGTAAGCGGCATACTCGGTTAAACGTTTGCGTAATAAACGATACAGCTAAGAATAGCGACTGCTCGACAGTCGCTACACCGGGGTCGGGGTTCGCACGTTAGTGTTCCGAATGCACGACGAGGTTTGCGGTCACACAAGTGACCGCATGGCCAGGTACGCCTTCGCGCTCGTGTTTCCAGGTTGCAAGCCGTCCTAATCGTTTAGAGCGCCATCCGACACTGAGCACGGAATGGGTCAAAAATTCATTGGGTTAGTTAGATATACGAAGTAAATAAAGCGCTTCGGGTGCACTGCTCCCAACAGCATTCGTGTGTCGAAAACTAAAAATCATTTGCTTATTTTCTGTCGGGCTTTTTCTCGACAGCGGACAAACTCGCCATGATCAAACGACGTCAATTTCTTGGTTGCCTTACCGCGGTCGGCGGAAGCTATCTCCTCAGCGCATGCGGTGGTGGTTCAAGCGATGGAATCGGCAACGCCGGTGCGGTCGCTAACAGTGCAACGAACGGTGCCGCAGTTGGAAGTGCAATAGCGAACGCTGCGACCACGGCATCTGCCAGCGGTGCGAGCTTACCTTCGGCATCCTCAATAATCGATAGCTCCGGCAACGTCTGGACGCTCTCAGGAGGAGTGGTCTACAAGAACGGTTCGGTTGCAGGCGTCAACTACAACGCCGCGTTGGTGCTTTGGTATAACGGCACCATCTATCACCAGAACACCGGGGGCCAGTTTTACTCGTGGAACGGTTCCGGATGGTCAGCCTGTCTCGATCCGCGCACTGCCGGCACTTCTGCAGATGGCGCAACCATTCCGTCGGGGTCGGTGCTCATCGACAAGCAAGGGCGCAAGTGGACGGTGAGCGGCGGTGTCATCTATAGAGATGGCACAGTCGTTGGCGTCAACTACAACGTGGCTCTGCTGCTTTGGTACGGCGGCGTGATGTGGCACAAGAACACCGGCGGCCAGTTCTATGTATGGACCGACGCCGCTGGCTGGCTGGCATCGTCGGACCCGCGCACGCCCGTCGCCGCTACCGCCGGCAGCTTCTTCGGCGTGAACGGTCACTGGGACTATACCTATACCCCGGCGCAGATCATCTCTATTCTCAAGAGCATGGGTTGCAAGAGTTATCGCGTTGGATGTAGCGACGACCCGAAGCAGATTGCCGCCGTGGCAAAACTCGCGGCTGCATTCCAGTCGGCTGGCATGACGTTGCTGGTGCTGATCAATCAGGGCATGACCGACGCCAATGGCAATGTGCTGGCGGGCGAAAGCGTTGCGTACAACCAGGGGTACATGGTCGGATCGACGGTGGCGAATGCGCTCAAGCAGTACGGCGTGACAATGTACGAATGCGGCAACGAACTGACGCGGCAAAACTCCACAATCCTGAACTTCACCGAAGCCGGCACCAAGGCTGTCGACTTCAACAACGCGAACTGGCCTGCCATGCGTGGCGTGATGCGCGGCATGATAGACGGTGTCAAGTCGGTGCAGTCGAACTCAAAGTGCGGCATCAACTTCTGTGTCGCCGACGTCGGTGCGGCCGATGCGTTGTGGGAAGGCACGCAGCCGGACGGAAGCCGCGGTTATCCGAAGGTTCGCTGGGATATCACCACGTGGCATAACTATGAAGTGTATGGCGACATCTTCAATATCAGTACGGACGGCGCGGGCCCCGGCTTCGATTTGCCGACGTATTGCAAGGCGCGCTACGGTGTGCCGTTCATGATCACGGAGTGGAACACGGGTCCTGAGCAAACGCAGGCTTATCGGGCGAACTACATCACGTCGCAGTTGGGCAACTTCTATGCGGCGAGAAAGACGCACAACATTCTTTCGGTGATGTATTACGTACTCGATAGCGGCAACAGCACGTACGGAATCATGATCAACGGTGCTCCGCTCAGTGCGCCTTATGCAGCGTTCACGGGATTCACGGCGTCGCACGCGGATGTATAAAGGGGATGTTTCGGCGTAGTTGATTGTTCGAAGTCCAGGGGAGCCGGGAGAGCGTTGCGCTCTCCCGGCTCTTTGCATTTGCAGATTGCGGGGAACGAATCAGGTGCCCTTGCCGATAGGTTTCCGTGCTCGTTTCTTGCTGGACTTACCCTCGAAGCCACTCGTACATCTCGTACATCTCGTAAGAAGATTGAGTGCAATACTTCGATCAATCGCTGTAAAGTGGTGGCTGTTGGACCACGTTGGAATTGGCCGCTTTTGCTACACGTTCCCGCCTTCACCCGTTACGCTACTCAAGATCATTAGACAAGCATGAGCGCGCAGAAGAATCCGATCAAATTTACCAATGCCAAGACATTCTTCGGCATGGTCGTCATGATTTTTCTGCTGATCGTAACCGCTGTGTGGCTCAGCTTAGGTGGGATCTTTACGCGTAAAGGCAGGGAGTGTTTCAGGAGTATCTTTGGGAGCAAATGATAGCGAGCTTACTGCTCTCACAACGATAATCTGATGATTAGGCATCCTGTACTAATTGCAAAGCTTTCCAGTTTTTACAGGTGCGCTAAGCGAAGCTACTGCGCTTCATGACAGCAAACGGCCCCACTCGTAATCCACCTTATCTGGCGTGAACGGCAAAACGCCGGCTCCTGGCGTGAAGGTCAGCTCGCCGAAATAGACGTCATTGTCGGGTGCGTACAGATCGACGCGAACGTAGTCGAAGTCCTCTGCAAGAATGGCTGCAGTGTCCAGGATCGCTTTCAGGTTTTCGGGCGCGGGGCTGGGCGAATCGCTGCGTTTGTAATAGCCGATCGCAATATCCAGGTGTTTCCAGTCGACGTCGTACACGTCCCCGTGCGTGTTGCTCCCGAACCGGTCCGAGATCACGAGTATGTACATGGTCGGCCGTCCCGTGTTGCCGCCGAAACAATGCAGCTTGTAATCAGCAGGGATCTGACCACTTTGGTCGAGAAGAAGCTTTTCGAAAAAAATCCGCCGCTCGATCTTCGTGTAATGACGCTCTCGTCCGACCTTATAGAAGTCCGTAGCCAGCCAGCGTTCAGCAAGCACCTGCAATTTTTTGAACGACGTCTGGGATTTATCTCTGACCACTTCTACAAAGCTGCTGCCGTGATTGGCCTTCATCACGAAAGAGTTCGGCAGTGCATCGAAGACTGATTGCGTAAAGCTGTCGGGCGCCGATATCAACGGAACCAGATGCTCTTCGCCGAGCTTCGTCCTTACGTAATCGCGAACCGTCAACTTGTCCGTCAGATCTGCATAGCGCGCGTCGGGTTTCAGACTGCGCTGCAAAATCTTTTCATTGAACGTCACTGGATGCAGCAGCTTGGGAAAGCGGCCAATGAACTTGCGATGCATCAGTGTGAGGAAAAGCCCGTCGGGCAACATCGACTTCGCGCCTTCCTTGATCTTCCTGCTCATCGAAGCCGAAGATTGCATCGTGGCGGGCTTCTTCAATGGCGAATCCGCAGCCGTCAAAGCCGTTGGATTCGAAGCCACGATCTCCTTCAGCGGCAACGCCGAGGAATTGCCCTGATTCGGCGCGGTACTCCAATCGCCGAACTGACCTGTTTTAGTTTTACGCATGCTTTCCACTCGTGCTAAGTGCAACCAGATCGCGTTGTAGCGATTCGGAGTCCGGCGGCAAGGTTCTGCCGGTCGAGTCACGTCCATCGGTTGCATTAAGGGATTGCGCTCCCGATCGTATTTGCCCGCGCGACCGGAAGTGCATGGGTGAAACGCCGAAGCGCTGCCTGAACAAACGTCCCAGCCGATTTCCATCGCCCATGCCGCAACGTCTCGCGATCTTGTCGATAGGTAAATCGGTGTCCATCAACAACGTGCAAACGATCTCGAAGCGCGTTCGGATCAAATATTCCAGCGGCGTTACGCCAAACTCGGACTTGAAGCGGCGTAGATAATTGCGCTTGCTCATGGCAGCGGATTCGGCCGCTTGCGCCACCGAGATCGGCTTGCTGTAATTTTCCTTGATCCACCGGGCCGACTCGTGAATCTTCTCGGTGGTCGTCCGCGCGTTCAGGTCGTCGAGATCAGGCTTCGTACGCTGAATGGCGTGCGGTTGCAAAACGCGTGCGATTCTCCGCGCGGTATCGGCGCTGAGGTCGCGTTCAATTTGTGCAAGCGCCATGTCGGCGGGCGTCGTGGTGGTTGACCAGTCTGCGACCGGTGCGTCCTTGAACCAAAAGATCGGCACTGGGGATCGCGCCAGGTTCTTTGGATCAAAGACGGAGTTTGCGCCCGGCTGGCTTCGCAGGGACGCGTCGCGGCCAGGGCGGGACATCCATGACAAGAGGCGGTCGTCGGGGCCTCCTGCAGGGTCTGTATCGCGGCACGCTACGAAGAACGCATGGAAGTCCATCAGCGCATAGGTCTCGAGCTTCTGCGTCCAGATGGAGATGCTGGAAGAGCTCGTAACAAACCCGCCAGCTTCCGACAACACCGACAGCCGATAAGACGGCTCACCGCCGCCGGCTTGCTCGAATTCGTTTGCCAGGCGGAAGGCCTCACCGATCGCCCCGGCGTTCGTCACGGAGCATTCGTTTGAGATCAGCAGCCCGATGTGTCGTTTATTAACTTTAGATTCATCCCGGTGATGTATGTCGCTAGGCCGATAAAAGTCCGTCAACGTGTCCACTATTTATTCCTCCAAAGCTGCAAGCATGACTTTGTGCAGCACAGCGTAACTCCGCGCAATAACCAACTGATCGATTGGCGGAGTGGTCCTAATGAATGGCGAATGCAGCGGCGTGATTAAGAAATAATTACTCTTGATCAACGGAATTGCTTGTACATTAACAATCCACGGAAAGAATTTCCGATCTGTATTATTAATATAGAAACGAATTCAGGCAGAGAAGCGGAACTACAGGCTTTGCGTAGCGCTATGCGGAGCAAGACTTTAGCTAATTTCGTTCCTGCTCAAGCTGGTGCATCCAGCTACCTGCCGGATGTATCAGAAGACCAGAAAATTAGAAAAGATTCTATATATACAATCTCTGTTACACATATTGCAGATCGCAACAATTCTTTCTTTCCCTATGAAACCCGTAAAGCGTTCAGCATAATCGGCCAATAGTTCTAGATTTTAAGCCTTGACCAATTTCATTCGTTTTCCCCGGTCTATGCTTCAACGCAACATGAAAGGGAACTGCGCTTTTATTCCTCAGAAGATTGAGAGGATTTAAACACTGCCTTTCTGAACGCGCTTTCGACGCCTGGATCAGCCTCCAGCATGCAGTGCGCCGCGGCGAATCCATGAATCCAACCTGACACACGTCGAAAGCCACGGATAACCCGGCGGTAAATTTGGCGGGTTCGGGGTCTGCGTTTTTATCAAATCGGAACTGTTGTCCGCGATCCGGGTGTTTAGCCGCTCGCAGCGTATGACGTATTTATCCCGATGCCTTCAGAGCCAAGCATGTTGAGTTGGCGCAAAACCTGCGAATGCATGTCGACATGCGCCAGCGGTATCGCTGCGATCCGAGCGTGATTCCGTCGGGTCTTGAACGGCGTGATGAAGTGAGTCATCGCAATTGCCGAGTAACGAGCGGATCACGAGCGGATCATGAGTCGATCACAACAGGGCACTGTAAATGCTAAGAGCCGAGGACGAAGGGCACACGAATCATTTGCTTAACGCACTACCTACTCGCGAGTGGCAGGCGTTGCATCCGTTCCTGGAATCCGTTTCGCTTCGGGAAGGTCAGGTGCTGTGCGAAAGCGGGCAAGCAATAGAGCACGTTTACTTTCCGGTGACGGCAGTCGTATCGCTGATCTACCGGATGGAAGACGGATCGTCGAACCAGGTGGCATCGGTCGGTGCGGAAGGAATGATCGGCGTGCCGGTCTTAACCGGCGGCAAGACAATGCCGATGAGCGTTCAGGTGCAGTTCGAAGGTATTGCATATCGGATGAATGCAACCGCTTTGCAACAGCAGTTCACGAGCTCGGACGGGTTGCGAAGGTTGCTGCTGCTGTACATGCAGGCGTTGCTCGTGCAAGTCGCCCAGACGGCGATCTGCAACCGGTATCACTCGGTCTGCGAGCAAGTATGCCGATGGCTGCTGCTCGAAACAGACCGGATGCCGGGCAATGAGGTTCAGGTGAGCCATCAATTGATTGCCGAAATGCTGGGCGTGCGGCGCGAAGGTATCAGTGCGGCGGTCGGCAAGTTGCAAGACGCGGGCGTGGTTTATACGAGTCGCAGGTCCATCACCGTCAATGATCGGGAAGGGCTTCATGCTCACGCGTGTGCGTGCTACGGAATTGTGGCGCGCGAGTTCAGCAGGCTGTTGCCGCGGGTGCCGGCCAGGGAAGAAGTCGCATGACGGCAGCGGTATGTTTTCGTCGTGGACTTACCGCAAAGCGGGCCGAGAACGATTTATCAAGTTGAGGGCAGATGTACATACGTTTTGGAGTACAGATCGTGGAGCGTTCTGTGAAATGGCTCGAAAATTTCCAGGCAGGTCAGCGGAGAATCCGCTCGGCGTTTCCTTAGGCGATTACTTCGCCGCGGACTGGCTCGCTGCTTGAACGTAGCAGGTCGTCCCTTTCATCACTTTTAGCGGGCCGTTAAGTTTTGCGGCACTACCCGACAGCGGCACCTTCGCCGCACGGTCGCGACATACATTGGACATCGAAGGAATACGCCGGTGGATTACTACCCTTCAAATTCGCTTAATCCCTCTGCAGGCCACGAGCGCGGGCAACTCAGCGCCAAGGACATGCTCAACCTGATGCGGGATCACATCTGGGAAATCCTGGTCGCAACCGTAGTCGTCGTCGCGCTTGCGGTGGCCTACATCTTCATTGCGCCTCCCGTCTATTCCGCAGATGTACTCATTCGCGTCGACGCGCCGGAGCAGAACCAGCTCGGAATCGCGCTTCAGAATCAGGAGACGTTGCCGCCTCCGGCGCCCGCGCCGAGCGCTGAAATGGCCGTGATGCGCAGCCGTTCCGTGCTCGAACCGGTTATCGAAAAGTATCGCTTCGATGTCTCGGTCACGCCGCACACGTTCCCATTACTTGGCGATATTGCGGACAAGTTTGCTACGCCGGGTGAACCATCGGCGCCCTGGCTTGGACTCAAGTCATTCGCATGGGGCGGCGAGCGCGTTCAGGTCGGAAGCCTCGACGTTCCGCAAAGCCTGGAAGAAGAAAAGCTTAAGCTCATCGCGCTCGATGGTGGCCGTTATGAACTGCGCGGTCCGTCGAACGAATTGCTGGTGAGCGGCATGGTGGGTGTGCCCGAGAATGCAAACGGCGTATCCATTCTGATGAAGCAACTCGTTGCGCGTCCGGGTACGTCGTTCGAGGTGATCCGCTGGAACGATCTCGATGCCGTCAAGCGTTTCGCCGATACGATCAAAGTCAGCGACAAAGTGAAGGACTCGGGCCTGATTGAAATTGAATATGCGGACAAGAGCCCCGCGAAGGCGACGGAAGTCACCAACGCGCTGGCAGCGCAATATTTGGCTGCAGCGGTTGCAAGCCGTCAATCCAACGACACCAAGACGCTCGCGTTCATCAACGGTGAATTGCCGCGCCTGCTGACCGACTTGCGTAAGTCGGAGGAAGCGTTAAAGAGCTACCGCTCGACCGCTAATTCCATGCAGCCGACCGCTGAAGCGCAGTCGTTCCTCCAGGGTGGTATCGACTTCGATCGCCAGATCGCGACCTTGCAACTGCAACGCACGCAACTGCTGGAGCGCTTCACGCCGACGAGCCGCTGGGTTCAGAACGTCGATACTCAGCTTGCTCAGTTGAACAAGGCCAAGGGCGAGTTCGACGGACGCTTCCGCAGCATGCCTTCGTCGGAACGTCAGAGCGTGGATCTGATTCGCGCGCAGAAGGTTGCTGAAACGATCTATCTCGGGATGGTCCAGAAGGCCGAGCAACTGACCGTGCGGCGTGCAAGCACGTCGGGCGGCGCGCACGTGGTTGATTCCGCCGTGCGGCCGCATCGTCCGGTCAAGCCGAATCGTCCTGCCGTGCTGGGCGGCGGTGTGGTGCTGGGTCTGCTCACGGGCGTGTTCCTCGTATTCATGCGTCGCCACGTGATGATCGGCGTGACCGACCCGCGTTTTGTCGAACGCCGTTTGAGCGTGCCGGTCCTCGGCGAAGTGCTGTTCAGTCATCAACAGATGCGTCTCGATCCAAGCAGCGCAGGTGTGCCGAAGAAGGCGCTGCCTCCGGCCATGAAGCCTGGGCTGCCGTTCCCGCGCGCTGAACCGGTAGGCGACTTCAGCGATGGCGGTACGCTGGACAGCATGGGCAGCAGGGTGCTTGCCGCACGCTTCCCGCATGACCCGTCCGTTGAAGCGCTGCGTGCCGTACGCACGGCGCTGACACGCGATCTGGCCCATGCGCCCAACAACATTGTGATGGTCACCGGCCCGACGCCTTCAGCGGGCAAGAGCTTCGTTGCGGCGAACCTCGCCGTGCTGCATGCGGAAACGGGCTCGCGAGTTCTCCTGATCGATGCCGATATGCGTCGCGGCCATCTCGCGTCGTTTTTCAAACAACGCAATCGCGGCGGCCTGGCCGAGGTGCTTTCGGGCCGCCTGCCTGTGCGTAACGCGTTGCGCTCGGTCGGCGTGGAAGGCGTGTCGTTCCTTTCTTGCGGCGTGCGTCCGACCAATCCGGCGGCCTTGCTCATGCAGTCCGGCTTCAAGGAGTTGCTGGACAGGCTTAGCAAGCAGTTCGATCTCGTGATTGTCGATACACCGCCGTTCCTCGCCGTGACCGATGCCTCGATCATCGCGAGCGAAGCAGGTTCCTCGTTGCTCGTGCTGCGTTCGGGCATGCAAAGCGAAGAAGAGATCTCGGATACGGTCAGGAAGCTCGCGCGTGCCGAAGGGCGTATTGCGGGTGCTGTGTTCAACGGAATACCGCTTAAACGAAGCAACCGCGGTTATGGCTATGCCACGAACTATGCAAGCGACCACGGTGATGTGGAAACGGTTCACTGAGTTCGCTGGATCCACAGCGCGCCCACGCCGGGTGCGCGCTACATCGTTCAAGGAAAGGTGCAATGGCCATAGCAATCAACGGAAAGTTCACGTCGCAGAGAATCACCGGCGTACAGCGAGTTGCGTATGAATTGACGCGCGCCATGCAAATGCGCGCGATTCCGGGCAAGGAGCTCGAAGTCTTCGTTCCGCAAGACGCGGTGTCGCCCGGGACCTCGCTCAAGCGTCAGCGGCGCTTTCCATGGTTTCGCGGCAATCTGTGGGAACAGATCACGTTGCCGATTGCTTCGAGAAAAACCACGCTCGTCAACCTGTGCAATACGAATCCGCTTTTCAAACGCCGGCAGATCGTGATGGTTCACGACATGGCCGTTTTCGATGTACCCGAAGCGTTCTCCAAGAAATTCGTGCTTTGGTACAAGCTCAGATTTTCGATACTGCCGCGTCTTCAGCCGCTGATCCTGACCATCTCCACGTTCTCGCAAGAGCGCATTTGTCTCCACCTCAAGCTCGACAAATCGCGCGTGGTCGTGTTGCCTCCCGGCGCGGATCATCTTGACCGGATTACTTCCGAGCCGGCGATCATCGATCGTTTGAAGCTCACCAAGGATTCGTATTGCGTGATCGTGGGCAGTCTCGATCCGCGCAAGAACCTTCAGCGTGCGCTCGAAGCCATCAAGAAGCTGGGGCATCTGCCTAACCTCAAGTTCGTGATAGCAGGCGGCAAGAACACGAAGGTATTCAAGGCCGCGAGCAGCGCCGCGCTGGACGCGGCGACCGAAGACGAACGTGTGATCTGGGCCGGGTTCGTGTCCGACGGTGAATTGAAATCGCTTTACGAAAGTGCTGCCTGTCTGATCTTTCCGTCGCTATATGAAGGCTTTGGATTACCCCCGCTCGAGGCCATGTATTGCGGCTGTCCGGTGATTGCGTCCACGCACGCTTCGATTCCCGAGGCTTGTGGACAAGCGGTCATGTATTGCGATGCAACCTCCTCCGATGACATCGCGGAGAAGATCACCGTCATGATGAGCGACAGCGAATTGCGTCAGCATTATCGTCAGATCGGTCTCGAACACGCGCAGCAATTCCGTTGGGATCGCGCGGCGCGAGACCTGCTGAGAATCCTGCAGGACGATGCCGGTCAGCGACCGTTCAATCTCACGCCGCGTACGTCTGCAGGCTGAGCTCCATGAATCCGCATTTTTGGTGGCCTAATGTTTGACCCGCGGTACAAGCGCGGAAGACGGCGCGCGTTGCAGACGCTCGCAGCGGTGGCGACCGCGCCGTTTCACGCGATGGCCGCAACATCGGTTGCCGCAACAGCGGTCGCCGTTCCTGATTCAGGCACTACTGGCACGCGCCGGATGACGCAATTGATCGGCAGCAACGGTTGGGCTGGCGATCCGCGAGACATTGCAATGTGGCGGCAAATGGGTATTTCCTGGGGACGCGACGTAGCGGGTCCCGGGCAGCCCGATTCCCCGCACGATGCAATGCGCGTCGACCGGACGGGTCCGCGTTATGACAGCGACCTGTCGCCAGTGCTCCTAAGCAATAACCGCAATGGTTTCCGGTCGCTCTTGTTGCTCGCTTATACGCCAGGATGGAACGCGACTGTCACCGACGATTCGAAATCCGCGCCCGTCGATGTCGACGCGTGGACGCAATACGTTGAAGCAGTGGTTCGCAAGTACTCGGCCCCGCCATACAACGTGCGCTATTTCCAGATCTGGAACGAGGCAGCAGGACGTCTGTCGGGCGGTCTGCATCAGGCGACGTTCTGGCACGGACCGAGCGCGAACGGCGACAAGGACGGTGTGTACGACCGCGCCATGCAGGACTACGTCGAACGCATTCACATACCAGCGGCGCGGATCATACGCAAGTATCGCTGCTACATCGTGTATGGCGGCTGGCCGGATCAGGGCGGCGTCGAGACGTACATCAAGTGGCTCGAATACAAGAGTCCGGTGGTCAATGCGCGCATGCTCGACTGGGTCGATTACATCGACATTCATTACATGAAGGTTGCCGAGCTGGACCTGTTGTATGAGCGTTATGTACGCAACGGTCCTGCGCGGGGACTCTGGCAGACGGAAATTGGCGACCGCTACATGGAGGATCCGCACTACATTGCGCGGTACTTCTTCGACTTCGCTGTGTGGGCGCTGGACCGTAACTGGAATGACCCGGACAAGTACGTATCCATGGTTTATCACTGGGATGGCGTCGAACCTTTCCGTCTTACGCAACGCGGAAATCCGCGGACGTACACGGTCTCGGGCCGTGCGTTGATCGTCTTGAACCGGACAGTGCCGGGCGCGCTGCAACGCGTGCCGGCGCAACTGAAGCTCGGCCCCGACGTTGCGGGGAGCGCCGTGTATTCGAATAAGGACCTCGTGTTCCAGGTCGCGGCGCCGAGCGGCTGGCGGACGATCTCGGTGCCGGGGTTGAAGGCGCCTGTGTCGAGCCGTGCGGATGTAAGGTTTATCGATGCCCTCACGGGTCAGGCCGCGCCCGCGAGCGACGTGGCGCTTACATGGGGAAAGGACAGCGGCGGCGACACGTTGAATATCCGCTTCAAGGTTCCTGAAAACGTGAACGGCGCGCGGAAGAAACCGCCGGAAGTGCCAGTGCATCTTGCGTATGTGGTCGTCACCACGCGGCAGGTCGCCTGAGCTTGCCGATCGAAATCAATAGCCCGTACAGAGGCATCATGAAACACGTGACCATCGTCATCTGCAATTACAACTACGAGCGTTTCATTACGCAAGCGATCGAGTCGGCGCTTGGCCAGGACTATCCGGCAACACGCGTGGTCGTCGTCGACGACGGCTCGACCGATAGCTCGCGCGCGATCATCGCGAGTTACGGATCGCGCATCAAGGCGGTGTTCAAGGAGAACGGCGGACAGGTTTCCGCCTACAATTGCGCGGTCGAGATCATCGATACCGACTACGCCATCCTGCTCGATTCGGATGACCTGCTTTACCCAACAGCGGTATCGGAAGTCATGGCTGCATTCGACGCCGGCGATTACACGAAGGTGCAATTCCGCCTGGACGTGATCGGTCCGGAAGGCGAGCCGACCGGCACTCATGTGCCGCATTCGGAGCCGCCGGCGGATTGCGGCAGCCTGCTGAGACGAGGCTGGCTGTATCCGTCGCCGCCGGCTTCGGGAAATGCTTATCGCGTCAGTGCGCTGCGCGAGATATTTCCGGTGCCGCAATCGAGCGTCAACAGGTACGGCGCCGACTTCTATGCGATCTACGGTGTTGCCTTACTTGGCCCGGTCGCGACGATTTCAAAATCGTTAGGCGCTTATCGCGTGCATAACGCAAGCGCGCCCAGCGTGTCGTTCGCAAATTCGGAAAGCCTGACGAAGGCGCCCAAGGCGCTGAACATGCGCTGGACGACGCTCAAGGAAATTGCACGCGCACGTCTGAACGTGGAATTGCCGGCGACGTTTCATGATTTTTCGCACGAGAAGGCGCACTTCTGCTCGGGTGTCTATCACGCGCCACTGGCCGCGCGCTGGCACTGGATGACGCGCGAATCGCACGGTTATATCCATTCGATTGTGGCGAACCCGTTTTGGGGCGTTAAGAAAAAAGTGGGCACGCTGGTTCTCTCGAGCTTGTGCCTCTTGCCGTATGCGCCGTTGTCGGACTATGCGGTTCGTTATATCGCGAATCCGTTGGCACGCCGCCGCGTGGCCGCACGCTAATACGTGCTTGGTGCCACGCTGATTAAAGGAAAGGAGCGGAATGGATAAGAAAGAAAACGCCAAGATTCTGGTGTTCGTTTATGGCGGATACGTGATGAGGTACTTGTACCTCATCGTCGTCATTCCGTTCTATGGACGTGTGCTTGGCGTCACTGAATACGGCCGCGTGCTGGCGGCCATGTCGCTCATGAATGTGATCTGGATGCTTTCGAGCTACGGCTTCACGTTCGTGGGCATGCGCGACGTCGCCAAGTCGCACGAGGCGAGTCACCACAACGCGGTCTTCTCCTTGCATTCGAGCGCGCGGGTCTTCACGTGTGCAATAGGCATTGCGGTAGGTGTCATCGCCACGCTGTCTTCGCCGGCGCTCGCCGAGCGTCCCGCGATGGGGTTGCTTGCGACCGCGCTCGGCATAGTGTCTGCATTGAATCTTGGCTGGCTGTTTCAAGGGCGTCAGCGCTTTCGTACGCCGATCATTCTTGAGGTCGTGGGCTTTGCATTAAGCCTCGTCCTGATCCTCTCGATAGTAAAAGGCCCCGCGGATTCGGTCTGGGTTGTCGCAAGCCTGCTGATTGCCGGAGCGATTTCTGCGGCGATCTCTTATGGCTTGACGTTTGCGCATATCGGATTTCCGCGTTTCAAGCTTGAGGGCATTGTCCCGCTGATTCGCGGCTCGACCATGCTGTTCTGCTATTCGACGGGCTCGGCAGTGCTGACGGCGTCATCGACGTATTTGCTGACGCTGCTGTCCACGCCGCCGCAAGTCGGTTATTTCGGTGCGGCTGAACGCTTCGCGACGATTGGCCTGAGCTTGATGGGTCCGGCAGCGCAAGTGTTCATTCCGACCATTTCGCGTCAGCTCGCCCAGGGCGACAACGACGGCGCACGCGTCACGAGCCGTCGAGGCGCGACCTTGTTGATGGGTTACGGCCTGCTTGCAATGTGCGGCGCACTGACCTTGTCGCCGTTCATCCTGCCATTGATTCTCGGCGCCGCATTCGCGCCCAGCGCGCACGTGCTGCAATGCCTGGCCGTGATGTTCCCGTTCGCAGCGTTCAATCAATTCGTCGCGTTCTATGTATTCGTGCCGCGCAAGAAGGATCGCTTGCTCGCGATCGCAGGACTTGCTTCCGGTGTGGCCAATCTCGGGGCCGCCTTGTTTCTGGCGCCGCGTTACGGCGCTATCGGCATGGCGTTTGCACGCGTGATTGGTGAAGCCACACTTTCCGTCATGTTGATGGGCTTGATGGTTCGTTCGGATATGACGGGACTTCTGCCGGGTTCGGCTCGAGCCCTTGCAATGTTCCGTACTGCCTTCGGTCCGCGCACGCCTGTCAGCGGCAAGGAATAAGTCACATGTCCAATTCCAGCGCCGGGCGTTTTGCACTATTCACCCGGCGTGAGGCTCCGCCGGGCGCCGTCTTCAGCATGCTTTGCATGACCCAAATCGAGCGGCGCATCCACGGGCGCTTTCGGCCTTAAACGTACAGGAGGTAGAAGTGAAAGTTGCTATTGTTCACGACTGGCTGGTGGTGTCGGGCGGCGCTGAAAAAGTGCTCCAGCACATTATTGAATGCTATCCGCAAGCCGACGTGTTTGCGCTTGTCGACTTCCTGGAAGATCGCGCTTGTCTGCGAGGCAAGTCCGTCAAGACATCGTTTATTCAGAAGCTGCCGTTCGCGAAAAAGCGCTATCGCGGATATTTGCCGCTGATGCCGCTCGCAATCGAGCAACTCGATTTATCCGGCTACGATCTCGTCATATCGAGTTCGCACGCGGTCGCCAAAGGGGTGCTGACGGGCCCCGACCAGATGCATGTCAGCTACGTGCATTCGCCGATTCGCTATGCATGGGATCTGCAGCATCAGTACCTGCGCGAGTCGGGCCTGGCGAACGGTTTGAAGTCGGTAATGGCGCGCGTTTTGTTGCACTATATTCGCGGCTGGGATGCACGCTCGGCTAACGGCGTGGACCACATCCTTGCGAACTCGCAATTCATCGCGAGGCGTATCAAGAAAGCATATCAACGCGATGCAACCGTGCTTTATCCTCCCGTTGATTTCAAGGGCATGACCTTGAACACCGAGAAGGATGACTTCTATGTGACCGCATCGCGCATGGTTCCGTACAAGCGCATCGACCTGATCGTGAAGGCGTTCTCGCAAACGCCTGAGCGCAAGCTCGTGGTGATTGGCGACGGTCCGGAGATGAAACGCATTCGTGCGGTTGCCGGCAGCAACGTGACCATCCTGGGCTATCAATCGTTCGAGGTGCTTCTCGATCATTTGCGTCGCGCGCGCGCGTTCGTCTTCGCGGCCGAAGAAGATTTCGGTATCTCGATTGTGGAAGCGCAGGCTTGCGGTACGCCTGTGATTGCTTACGGCAAGGGCGGCGCGCTGGAGTCGGTCATCGGCTTGCCGCGCGAACGTCCGACCGGTGTGTTCTTCCGTGAACAGACGACTGAATCTTTACTCGATGCAGTCAGCCAGTTCGAAGCCAACGCACATCTGTTCGATCCACGGCAATGCCGCAGAAATGCCGAGCAGTTTTCGGCGGAGAACTTCAAGGCGAAGCTAGTTGATTTTATCGATGCAAAGCTGCCCCGCGCGCGTCCAGACGTGCCGTTCCTTTATCCGGTCAAGGACGTCAAGCCGGCTGAAGAGCATTCTTTGGTGGACTACGGTTGATGCCATGATTGCGACGCCGCGAAGGCGTCGCATCTTGGCTAGAAGAAACGCGCGATGTTCGCTGCAAAGCGATTATGAAGCCCGGTGGAGTGGGCATCGATCAGCCGTTCGAACGGCGCCGTATGTCCATAAGTCAGCACCGAAACAAACAATAAAACCGCCGTCGCGCCGATGGGACTGAAGCGCACGGTTCCCGCACGCCACGCGCTTCGCAAAACCACCGCCGCAACCAGTGCGCCGAGCACCCATCCAATCGCCACTTCCGATAACGAATGCGAATGGTCCTGGACGCGCGCAAGTCCCGTCAGCGCGCCTAGCAACAAGCCCCCAATAACACCGAGAACCGGTGGCAGACGCCAGCTTCGAAACAGCAACGCGAACGCCACGGTCCATACCGAGGTCGACAGCATTGCGTGTCCGCTGATCACGCGAAAGTCCATGGCAGGAAACGCGATGTCCCAGCCAGCGTAAAGAATCTTGGTCGCGCCAACGAGCGCCATGCCGAGTGCAAGCGCCAGCACCCAGCGCATTGCCAGCCTCAGGTCCGACTTCGCAAACCAGACGGTGCAGATGAACGCTGCGGGCAGCGTCATGGCTGCATCGCCGATGTTGGTAAACACTGGCCACATAAAAAGAATTGTCCTTGTATCAACGGGCCGCCTCGCTGAGGAGTCGGCCCGTTCCTTACATTGAATAGCGTGCGGGTGGACGCCATGCCAGCAACAACGACACGACGAGCGAAAGAATCAACACGTTCGAGGGCGACACCAGCCGGTGCTCGGTCGCAGCCATGACAAGCAGGCAAATAGCCGATAACTCGACGAATCTGTAGGCGGTGAAATTCACTCCTCGCTCGGCGATTGCCGAAACCGCTGCGCCATCCTTGGCCCACTGAATGAGCCGCCAGTAGAAAGCGAGCATGAGCGTGAGACCCACTATGCCAGTTTCGGCAAGGAAGTTCAGATACGAATTGTGAGCATGTGAATCGCTATGTTCCACGGTGATCCCCGAAGGAATGCCGACCAGCCCGAAATACGACGTCACCGTATGGATCTGATCGTCGAACGAACCGAATCCAAGGCCGATGATCGGGCTTTGCTCGAAGTAGGTAAGCGCGCGCGGCCACAGCCATTCATAACGGATGTTGAGGTTGGCGACCTTCGCATCCGCGTTCGCGATAGTGAAGGTGTAGCCCATGTAGTTCACCGTGGGATCGGTGTTGTGAATGGCCATCGCGATCGAGCCGGCAAGAAGCACCACGATGAGCGTAGCCAGGCACCAGCGCTTGCGGTTGAAAAACAGATAAGGCAGGACCGCCATTGCGCCGAGCAAGGAACCCCGGCTATAGGTGGAGAAAAGCATCAGCAGGTTGAACCCGAGCATGGCGAGCAGCAGTTTGCTGCGTTGCTGGAGATAGCAGGCAAGGCCGAGACAGAACAGCATTGCGAGGAACCCGCCTGCTGCATTACGCGCGATGAAGTAGCTGCCAAAGCTCAGGTCGGGGTTCGTGAAGATGCCAAGCAACCCGCTTTGCGTGATGTAGTACAGATACAAAGGAACGTTGATGACAATGGCGAACAGGTAGAACGTACGCAAGACCTTGTTCAGATCCCATCGATGAATGTAGAGGCAGCCTGCAAGGATGGGTGCATACGAAATGAAGAAGTTGCCATCGCGCCGGTAGAACTCGAAGGTGACCAGGGCGATCGGGTCGTAGAGCAAGGTCGAGATCACGGCGAAAGCAGTGAAGGCGACGAGCGGCGTTATGAACCGCGGATAGTTTCTGCCGAAGAAGCGCCAGCCGCACAGGAAGATTGGCAGCAAGCCAACTGCGCTGAGAGGCACGAGATTCGTGACGGTAAGGAATAACGCAAGGAGCGTTACGTAAGCCATTGCGGGTCCTATTGTGTAGACGGCGCACGGCCGTTCTTGGATGACCAGTCAAGCACGACCGGTCAGATTGCGTGGTCAAATGAGTGGAGAGCGCGGGCGCATGCGTCGCGCGATCACGCGGGATTTTACCGGTCCTTGGTGTCTCGTGGGACCAGCCAATTTAAATGTGGGGTCTTAGCAAGATCTGTTCGAGCCGCTTAGGTCGGATACGTTCAGCTCAACGACGAACTAGGGCGTATTACACAGATGTTTTGGCGGACAACAGAGAGATCAGCACGCTTTGCTCCGATTTGCGCAGGCGCTAAACGACACATTACTTAGCGGGACCTTTCGTTTCCGCCGCCACCCTATTTTAAATTCATTTAGTTGAAAACAATTGCTACTGAAAGTAACTTAATGCATCTGAATTAATCGTCAAGTTCGACAGGTAATTCAGAGAAGATTTTATTTACACCCTGTCACATTATCAGCAATGCTGACGTATTAAGCCGTCCTGGGTTCGAGTGAGCTTGCATCGGCCACAACGGCGACTTGAGGATCCGCGCCAAAACCTCAACGCTTTACGCCAGGAAAACCCTAATGCAATTTACTCTGCATATGATTCGGTCATCGAGAATGTTTTCCCCGGCCGCCGGTTCGCTTGGCAACATACCGCGTGACCTGAGATAGCCCTGCGAGAGGTGTACCGATGTCTGGTCCTTGCAAGCTTCATGTTCGACTCCACCGCACTTCGCAAATTCAGTTGTCCCGGTTTTCCTTCTTCGCCGCAGGCCCTTGTCGTGCAACACTTTCGAGACGCCCAGGCGAGGAGTTTGCTGCTTTGAATCCGTAGTCTTCGATGCAGGACTTAAGTTAACTTAGCAAGTTTGAAGGGACCTCCGGTTCATTCTTTAGACCATAAGCGTGGCCTTGGTTGTTCGAGCCGCGCTGCCAAAAGTTTCAGGCGCATCCGGCGCAGCCGCAGTCTTGCAAGTCGGGCCGCGCACGTACCGGCTCGGCGAAGATTCAAGCGAACGGCATTCCGGCGAACGCGTTTAGCCGACAACAACGGCACGATCCAAGTCGATCAAGCCAGGAGACTCATGACCTGCTGATTCGCATTTTCGAATGCGGGACGGAAATTGTCCGCGGCCGAAAAGATGACGAATTGCGGGGAAGTTATTTACGCGTTTTCATCGCGCAGAAATATTGGGCGCGCAGAGAAATGCCCGGCAACGGGCTCAAGCACAAGGAATATGAAAATGGACAAGCTAAAGTTGGGTATCGACGATGCCGCCGGCGCAACCGTTGCAGACGGCGCCGCAACCGATTGCCGCCGTCTCGTACAAGTGATACTTGCGGGCGGTTCCGGCACGCGTTTGTGGCCCGTTTCGCGTGAACATTTTCCAAAGCAGTTGATCGGCGTGATCGGCAACGAGTCCTTGTTGCAGGCTACCGTCATGCGCATGAAAGGCTTCCCGGCAAGCTGGGAAGTTGCAGCAGATCCGGTCATTGTTTGCGGCGAGGATCATCGCTTCGCAACGGGCGAACAGGTTCGTGCAAGCGGCGTGACCGCGCGTATCGTGGTCGAGCCCGCACGTCGCGACACGGCACCGGCGCTTACGCTCGCTGCATTGGCCGCTGTTGCCGACGGCGATGACGCCATCCTCGTGGCCATGCCCGCGGATCACGCCATCGCTGACCTGCCCGCGCTTCACGGTGCAATCGAAATCGCCGCACGTCACGCGCAAGCCGGCGAGATTGCAACGCTGGGCATTCCGCCCACGCGCGCCGATACCGGCTTCGGCTACATCCGCCTCGGTGCATCGCTCGAAAACGGCGCACATGCAATCGAGCGTTTTGTCGAGAAGCCTGCCGCCGAACTCGCAGCGCAGTATGTTGCGTCGGGCAGCTACTGGTGGAACAGCGGTATCTTCATCGTGCGTGCATCGGTATGGCTTGCAGCGCTCGAAAAGCTCCAGCCGGAAATGCACGCTGCATGCGTGGCATCGTACGAACAAGCAACGCGCACCGACGAATACGTCCGCCCCAACGCAGCTACCTTCGCAACGTCGCCGTCGGATTCCATCGACTATGCGGTGATGGAGCATCTCGGCAAGCCGGGCTCGCCGTTCAAGGGCGTGGTCGTGCCGCTCGAAGCAGGCTGGTCGGATCTCGGCTCGTGGGACGCCGTGTGCGATGCACTGGAGAAGGACGAAGACGGCAACGCGGGAAGCGGCCGCGTGCTGTTTGAAGGCGCGACTGCGAGTTATGCGCGTTCGGAAGGCGGCAGGCTGGTTGCGTGCGTCGGGACGAACAACATCATTGTTGTCGAGACCGACGACGCCGTGCTCGTGGCTGACCGTTCACGCGTGCAGGACATCAAGGGCCTCGTGTCGCGCATCAAGCTGTCGAAATCACCTGAAGCGGACATGCACAGGAAGGTGCGCCGTCCGTGGGGTTTCTACGATTCCATCGACAACGGTCCGCGTTTCCAGGTCAAGCGCATCGTAGTGAATCCGGGCGCACGACTGTCGCTGCAGATGCATCATCACCGTGCCGAACATTGGGTCGTCGTCACCGGAACGGCGCTCGTCACGCGCGGCGAAGAAGAGATTCTCCTGAGCGAAAACGAATCGGTCTACATCCCGCTGGGCGTGAAGCATCGGCTTGAAAACCCGGGCCGCGTGCCGCTCGAAATCATCGAAGTGCAGTCGGGCACGTACCTCGGCGAAGACGACATCGTCAGGTTCGACGACAAGTACGGCCGTAGCTAAGTGAGAAGCCAATCGCTCGGGGAGAAGAACATGCGCGGAATAAGCAAGCTGCTGGCGAGGCTATTCGACGTTTCGATGATCGTGGGCGGTGCGCTCATCGCATCGCAGATTCGTTTCGACGATGTCTCGCAACGTAGTTTCTATCTGGCATTCGTGGCCTTTGCCGCCGCGTTTTCGCTTGCCGTATTTCCGGCATTCGGCGTGTACGATTCCTGGCGAGGTCGCTCGAAAAGCGCGCTCGCCGGACAAGTCGCGCTGAGCTGGTTGATCGTGCAAGCATGCGCAATGGCGCTGATGTTCTCGCTGCATCGCATCGACTTCGTCTCGCGGCTCTGGTTCGTGTACTGGACCGGAATTGCGGGCGCCGCGATGATCGCGGGACGCATGGTGACGCATACCGTGCTCGGGCGCGTTCGCAATGCAGGGCTGAACTTGTCGCAGGTTGCGGTTGCGGGCATTGGAGATCATTGCGACGCGATCATTCGCAAGATCGACACAGCGCCTGCTGCCGGCTTCCGTGCAACGGCTGCGTATAACGTGCAGGCGGGGACGAAGACGAACACTCGCGTACCGGTGTATGAAGACCACGCTGCGTTCGCCAACTATGTCCGCACGCAAAACGTGTCAGAGGTCTGGCTCGCGTTGCCGTTGACCGAGGAACGTACCATCCTGAAGCTCGTCGATGAGTTCCGCGATGACCTGATCAATATCCGCTTCATGCCGGACGTGCGCACGCTTTCGCTGTTCGAAGGCAGTGTGACGAGCTTGCTCGGTGTGCCGACGATCAACCTTGCTGCGTCGCCGCTGCCGCCGAATGCGCTGATGCAAAAGGAGATCTTCGACCGTATCTTCGCGGCTGGTGCGTTGCTCGCGGTTTCGCCAATCCTGATTGCCTGTGCGATTGCCGTGAAGCTCAGCTCGCGCGGTCCCGTGTTCTTCACGCAACGCCGCAAGGGCGCCGATGGTCAGGTCTTCAACATCTACAAGTTCCGCTCCATGCGTTTGCATGTGCAGAAAGAAGGTGTTGTGGAGCAGGCCACACGCGGCGATCCACGCATCACGCGCGTTGGTGCGTTTCTTCGGCGCACGAGCCTCGATGAACTGCCGCAGTTCTTTAATGTGTTGCGCGGCGACATGTCGGTGGTGGGTCCGCGACCGCATGCGTTGGAGCATGACGATCTCTATCAGAAGGTTGTTTCGGGTTATATCCATCGATACCGGATCAAGCCGGGCATCACCGGTTGGGCTCAGGTCAACGGCTTTCGCGGCGAGACGGATCGCATCGAGAAGATGGAAGGACGCGTGGCGCATGATTTGTACTATCTCGGCAACTGGTCTTTCGGCCTTGATATGAAGATCATTGCGGCAACGGTGTTCAAGGGGCTTCGGCACTCGAACGCTTACTAAGTTTCAAACATGTGAATAATGGGGCAGCGCGCGCTGCCCCTTTTTTCGTCTTCATCATGCTCGATCTCCGTCGTGCCCGTGCTGTTCAAAACGTCTGCTGCGAGTGTTGTAAAATTCGCGCTCGAATAGCTTCTTCTCTGTCCTCCTCACACCTTCATCGCTCGATCAGACCCATGTAGTCGCAGGCATTGTCCAAAAGTCATCTCGGCAACCGGTAGAGAACCGTGCGTTCCCTCTGCTGGCGCTGATCCCGTCTTGCTGTCCGCACAATCCACGCACCACATGAAACCAGGCTCTTTTCAGCGGCAAGCCCGCTCAATCCACGATATAAAAAGCAACGTACTTGCAGGCCTTACGTCGTCATTCGCGCTTGTTCCCGAATGCATCGCGTTCGCGCTGGTGGCGCAAGTGAACCCGTTGATGGGTTTGTACGGCGCATTCATGATCTGCACGATCACAGCGCTGTTCGGTGGACGTCCCGGCATGATTTCCGGCGCCGCGGGATCCATGGCCGTGGTGATCGTCGCGCTGGTGATTCAGCACGGCGCGCAATACCTGTTGGCCACCGTCGTGTTGAGTGGCCTAATCATGGCAGTGTTCGGCCTGCTCAAGCTCGGCAAGCTGATTCGAATGGTCCCGCATCCGGTCATGCTGGGCTTTGTGAATGGCCTTGCAATCATCATTGCCATGGCCCAGCTCGAGCATTTCAAGCACGCTACGACCCATGGCGTGCAATGGCTGCACGGGACCGAGTTATATGTCATGTGCGGCCTCGTTGCGCTGACGATTGCGATTGTTTATTTGCTGCCGCGTCTGACGAAAGCGATACCGCCGGCGTTAGCCGCAATCGTGGGTATTGGCCTGCTGTGCCAACTCCTGCACATACCCACGCGCACGCTCGGCAACATGGCGCATGTTGCAGGGAGCTTGCCCATATTCCGGATTCCAGGCGTGCCCATGACGCTCGAGACGCTCGGTATCGTGCTGCCGTATGCGGTGCTGATGGCGATTGTCGGCTTGCTTGAAACCTTGCTGACGCTCAATCTCACCGACGAAATCACCAGTACCCAAGGTCAGCCCAATCGCGAATGCCTGGCGCTCGGCGTAGCGAACGTGGTGTCCGGTATTTTCGGTGGAATGGGCGGCTGCGCGATGATCGGCCAGACCATGATCAATCTTGGTTCCGGTGGGCGGTCGCGTCTCTCGGGCGTGGTCAGCGGCGTCATGATCTTGCTGTTCATCCTGTTCCTGTCACCGTTGATCGAGCGTATTCCGCTGGCGGCGCTGGCTGGCGTGATGCTCGTGGTGGCGCAGCAGACCTTTGCGTGGGGATCATTGCGCGTGCTCGGCAAGGTGCCGCGCAGCGACGCGGTCGTGATCATCGCGGTCACCGTCATCACCGTATTCACGGACCTCGCGATTGCGGTGTTGTGCGGTATCGTGATTACCGCGCTGAATTTCGCCTGGCAGCACGCACGCGACATTCACGCCGATATCACCGCGAGCTCGTCCGGTGACAAGACGTATGTTCCACGCGGCACGTTGTTTTTCGCATCGACTACACGCTTTCACGAACTGTTCGATCCGCTCAAAGACCCGAACCGGATCGTCATTGATTGTGGTTATCTGCATCTTGCCGATCATTCGGCCATAGCGGCGCTCGAAGCGTTGAACAGGCGTTATGAGAAAGCGGGCAAGCAACTCACTTTCGTCAATTTGTCGGCGCGCAATCAGCGGCTGTTGCAACGAGTGGGATTCAAATTTGCAAGCCCGGCATAAAACTGCTCCGTACACGCCTCTCAAACAAGCGCTTGTTCATCCGCCCATGCCCAAAGCAGCGATGGTTCCATCGGCCGGGCAAACAGAAATCCCTGAAGTTCATCGCAGCCAATGCCGCGCAGTATCTGCGCCTCGCGTTCGGTTTCCACGCCTTCCGCCACGACCTTCAACCCGAGTTCATGACCGAGTTCGATGATCGATTTGATCACGGCAAGGTCACCGGGTGCGTCGAGCATGTCGTGCACGAACGCACGATCGATCTTGATGCGGTCAAGCGGGAAACGGTTCAAATAGCTCAAGCTCGAATAGCCGGTGCCGAAGTCATCGAGGGAAAGCTTCACGCCCAATGCGCGCAATCCGGCGATGGCGTCGAGATAGTTTTCGGCGCTGTCCATCAGCACGGTTTCCGTGATCTCGAGTTCGAGCAAAGTGGGGTCCACATCGTTTGCACTGAGCGCGTGACGCAAGGTCTCGACCACGTCTGTATCGCGTAACTGGATAGCCGAGAGGTTGATCGATACCTTCACGTTCATGGCGTCTTCGTCGCGCCATTGCGCAATCTGACGGCACGCTTCTTCAATCACCCATGCGCCTATCGAGATGATCAGGCCGGTCTCCTCAGCAATCTGAATGAAGCGCGCGGGCTCGACCGATCCAAGCTCGGCGCTGGTCCATCGGAGCAGGCCTTCAACGCCCGCGAGCGCGCCGGTTTGTGCATCCAGACACGGCTGGTAGGCGAGACGGAGTTCGTTGCGTTCTATGGCGGAGCGCAAGCACGTTTCAAGCGATAACCGCATGCGTGTGCGCTCGGCCATGTCGGGCGAAAAGAAGCGCACGAGATTGCGGCCGTCGGCCTTCGCCTGGTACATGGCGGCGTCGGCGTTTTGCATCAGCGTGCTGATGTCGTGTCCGTCGGCGGGATACATTGCCACGCCAATGCTGCTCGATACCTGCAGCGTCAATCCGCCAATCTGATGCGGTTCGCGCAAGAGCGGAATGAGCCTTTCATCGATAATCTGCGCCGCTTCCGCAGCACTGCATACGCCGCTGAGCGCCACGGTGAACTCGTCACCGCCGAGACGGCTGACGCTGTCGCCCGATCTGACCGCGGCCAGCAAGCGGCGCGATACGGAGCGCAGCAAGCCGTCGCCAACATGATGTCCCAGCGAATCGTTGATGTTCTTGAAGCGGTCGAGGTCGATGAACAACACTGCCGCGCACTCGCCGTTGCGCTCGGACTTGTGCAACTCGGTGTCGAGACGCTTTGAAAACAGCGCGCGGTTCGGCAGTTCGGTGAGCACGTCGTGTTCGGCGAGAAACTGGATGCGGGCTTCGCTGCGTTTGCGCTCGGTCACATCGATCAGCGTGCAGATGTAATGCGAGACGTTGCCGCGTTTATCGCGCACCGCGCTCACGATCAGCCATGCCGGATATTCGCCGCCATGCGGGCGCCGGACTTGCGCTTCGCCATGCCAGTTGCTGGAACGCCCGACCGCCGTGGCGACGCTCGATGCCTCGTCCGCGCCAGCAAGTCCGATCGAGATGAAGTCGGGTTGTTTGCGCAGGACGTCGTCGGCGCCATATCCCGTCGCGCGAAAAAACGAGGGATTTGCCGTGAGCAATCGGTAGTCGCTGTCGAGTATGAGAATGGCTTCCGACGACGCCTCGAATACCTTTGCCCACAGCTCCAGGCGCTGCTCCATGAGCTTGATCTGGTCGATGGGCGTAAACGCGGTGAGCACCGCATCCTGACCCTGGAACACGAGGCGCCGTGCGGAGAGCATGGCCCAAGTGGGTTCATCGGTTGCACGCCAGCGCACTTCGAACTGATCGACAGCGCCGCGATCGGACAACTGCTGGAAAAAACGCGCGCGCACGGCGGAATCCAGTCCGCGCGCCCATGGGTCGGACACGCTATGGTTCAGCCAGAACAGCGCGGGTTTGTTGGCGTGAAGAATCTCGTGCCCGGGAATGGCGGTGACCACCATGGGCACCGGCGTGGCTTCGACCAGCGCGTGCTGCGCCTCGGATGCGCGCGCGGTTGCGGCGAGTTCCTTTTGTACATCGCGTTCGTGATCGAGCTGTTCGAGCATCTCGTTGAAGCCGATCACCAGCTGCCCGATTTCATCCTGGCTCGGCCAGCTCGCGCGTAACGAGTGATCGCCGGTGCGGCGAACGGTATCCATGACGCGTGCGAGATGGCGCAGCGGCCGCGATATTTGTTGCGCCACGAAGAAGACCATCACCAGGATGCCGCACAGCAGGAACAGCGCCGTGCCCAGATGCAGCCACATGCGCGAGAACAAGCCGCTTACGCGGGCCCGCAGCAGGCCGGTCAGTTCCGTGCCTGTCTTGCGCCATGAATCCCGCGCCAGCTCCACCACGGCCTGTTGTGCTTCATCGGCGGACTTCAGCAGCGCCGGGTCCGCGGACGCACCCAGGTCCACCGTTGCACGCGCAACTTCGCGATAGGTTTCGATAGCCTCGAGCATCTTGCTGACCGCGGGCGTAAGCGACACCGTCAAACCATGATTGGCGGCGGTTGCTTCCGCGAAGTCGGATTTGAATCCTTGCAGCACGGCGTCGAGCTGGCCTTCGAGCACGAGATAGCGGGTGCGCATCTGCTCGGCCTTCGCAGGCGTTCCCGGCGTGTCGCGCAACTGCACGCCAATCCCATTGATGGATTCGAGCAGCGCGGGATAACGCAGCACGGAAAGCGACATTGCGTAATAACTGTCGAGATCGGGATCGAGAATGAGGTTCGACTGGTTGCCCACGCGCGTGATGAGCTCGCGGCAGGCGGTGAGCGCGTCGGCAACGGACAGGGGCGTTGGCGGCGCCTCCTGCGCGAGTGCCTTCAGCGTTTCGCGCACGCGATCGTTGAGCGCGGCGCTTTGCATGTTCGCGCCGTAAAGCTGCTCGGCGGCCGCGAGACGTGCTATGTCCTGTTGCAGCGTGGCGTCAGGCACATGCGTGCCGGCGCCGATCAGCGTGACATCGACGAGCGCATCGCGCACGGTATGCAAGTAGGCGTTGCCGACGAGTTCCTTGTCGGAGAAATCGATGGCAATGTACTTCTCGTGAATCAGGATGCCGCTGATGAAAACCACCGCGCTCAAGTCGAGCAGGTAGATGAGCAGGAGTTTTCGGCCGACTCGCAAGCGGGCCAGCATCCGGAAGAACAGGTTCCGTTTCATGGTGTGCAGCCGTGTCGGATCATGGGCCATGCTACTTGCGGCAACGAGCCACGATCAACAATCAAACATGAATGCTGGCTCGCTTGCCAATAGACGACGGGTTCGAACGGAAGCGCGTCTGGACGCGATAATGCCACGCCTATTAAGCGGATTATCGGCTTGGGACCTGGTTACTTTAGCGTCTGCTTAAAATTCACTTTCGCGGTGCACAAATTCTTTGCGATGGTGCGTGAGAGACGCGACGATCACTTTCCCGAGTTGAGAAATTCGTGCTGGAAAATGCACATGCGATAGGCGTTGTGATATTTGCCGTTGCCAAAAAACTCTTCGATCAACTCCGCTTCCTGCCTGAAGCCGCATTTCTCATAGACGTGGATGGCAGCCGTGTTCGACACATCCACAATCAGATAAAGCTTGCGCATGTTGAGTACCGAGAATGCGTAGTCGGTTGCAAGCAGCGTTGCGCTGGTTGCATAGCCCTGGCCTTGTGCGCTCGGCGCAATGATGATTTGAAACTCGCCACGCCTGTGGATGTAATCGAGCTCGATCAATTCCGCGAGTCCTATTGGCTCGCCGGATTTATCGACGGCAACAAAGCGGCGCTCGCGCAAGTCATGCACGTGCCGGTCATAAAGCTGCGAGAGTTCCGAGAATGTTTCGTAGGGCTCTTCGAACCAGTAACGCATGATCTTCGCGTTGTTGTTCAGGCCATGAACGAAGTGAAGATCAGTGCGTTCGAGCGGCCTGAGCATGAGCTGATTGTTTTCTTCGATGATCATTATTGTTACTCCGTGAACAATGGGTCCTGAAAAGCAGGAGGCAATATAACCCACTGATCGAGCACGGCCGTGTCACGAACGTCAGGCCGTCGCGATCAACAACACGCCTGTGCCTGCGAGCCCGGCGGTCCAGAGCTTGTCGAAGTTGATCCAGCCGCGTCTCAACACGCCAACGCCGAACCAGTCATAAACCAGCAACGCAATCGCGCCGGTCACGAGCAACGTGGTCAGCGTATGCAAGCCGACCGCTGCAATTGAAACCATCAATGGTCCGGACGAGTGAGCCGGCATTGCGCTGCATAACGGGATCAGCACGGGGATCAGCATCAACCCGGCGCCGTGCGCGGTCGCCATCAGGAACGACCAGAGAACGAGGCCGATGAACCCCGTGGTCATGCCAACCCGCACGCGGTGCCTGTGGCCGAATTTGAGGTGATAGACGGCCCACGCAATCAGCAAGCCTCCGCTCGCAATCCTGATTGCATGACCATTGAAGACAAAGCCCGTGGCGAGCACCAGACCCGCGACCACGCCGATGGACAGCGCGTGCCCCAACGCCATGGGCGGAATGGCCCATAACACCGCCCGCCGGCTGCGCCTGTGCAGACCGAGCGCCACGGCGAAGAGCCATCCCATGGCCGGATTGATGCCGTGAAACAATCCGAGCCCGGCGATGGCAAACCATTCCCAGGCCACGTTCACGAACTCACGGATAACAATACGAGTCCGACGAGCAATCGCCGCCTTCGAGCCTCACCTGATGCGGCCGGTGCGTAGAAGGCCACTCCACCAAAAAGCGCGGATCGAATTCAATGCCACCCTCGGGCGCCGCGTCGAGCTTCACCATCCATCCCTTCAGGCCTTCGGGATAAAATTGTTCATCGATCGCACCGTACAGCGAGTTGGTGAAATACACGCGGCGGCCGTCGCGGCTGACTTCCACCATTTGCGGTCCACCGTTGAGCTTGCGGCCGTTTGCCTTCGGATGCGATTCGCGCGACACGATCCCGCCAATGCGCACCGTTCCCGTGAGCCTCGGCTCGAATGGATCGGAGACATCGTATTGACGCAGGTCGCCCGTACCCCAGCAGGCGACGTAGAGAAAACGATCGTCCATCGACAAATCGATGTCGGTCACCAGCGGCGGCACCGCGCCAAAGCCCTTGAGCATGGGCGGAAGCAGATCGGCGTCGGCGGGCTCGGCCGGAATCTCGATGATCTTCTTGACCGCCCACTTGTCGCCATCGCGATACCACGTCCAGATGGACGACGACAAATCCTTCAGGCTGATCACCGAGTTGACGAAGCCGTATGCGCGGGTTGGATCATGTGCCGGGCGCAGTTCGAAGACGAGCTGGTTCTCTTCGCCGAAATCGATTTCCTGTTTGTGCTTGCGTGTATGCAAGTCCCAGAAGTGCAGCTTGTGCCCGTACTTGCCGCCTAGCAGCACTTCCGGCACGAGGCCGTTTTCGAACGTGGCGGGCAATCCCCATTCGCTCGTGACCAGCGTGTCGTGTCCGAGATGCCACCAAACGTCGTACGCGAGTTGTTGCGGTCCGCGATCGATTTCCCATTGACCGCGTATGTCGAAGGTTTCGTGATCCATGAGGAAAATCCCGCCCGGCGCTTCGCCTTGCGCGTTACTGAGCGCTGCAACGTAAATTCCTTCTGGACCGCAATGGACCGTATGCGGCCGCGTATAACCCGCTTTTTCGGCGACCTCCGCAGGTTCCAGCACGCGCACGATCTTCGGATTGCGCGGGTCGGCCTTGGTATCGAGGATATGGATTCTCGATGACCGCAAACCCGGCACGACAAGATAACGTCGTTCTGCATGCGCGTGCGGCGCGTTGGGACAGAGACACGAACTGCATGCATTCCAGCCGAAATGATGCAGCTCGTCGCCGGTATTGGGCATGCTGACGTTGTTGAGCAATTGCGAATACGTCGCGGACGCGGGATCCACGTCGATGACCGCGATGGCATCGGGAACCTGCTGCGTGGGGTCGAAACTCGCGACGTAAGCAAGCGTTTCAGGCGGCGCTTTCATCGCCATGCGTGGGGAAGGGTAGAAGCTCGGATCCGGTGTCCAGTTTGCCATGGTATTTCTCCAGGGAATTGCTAGGCCGTTCGTTTATCCGCAGACTCGCTGAGCTAACTCAGGGCACCTAATATACGCCGGTTCGTAAGCTCGACGAATGGTTTTGCGAACGGTCTTCCGATGGTCAGAACGCCGCTTCGAAAATATCCCTGAGCCATTGCGCGAAAACCCGCACCCTCGAAGACAACTGCCGGTTCTGCGGATAAAGCACGCTCACTGGCATGGGCGGCGGCGGAAAGCCCGCGAGCAAGACCTTGAGTTTTCCCTCCGACAATTCCGCCTCGACCCGATATCGCGGCACCTGGACCATTCCCAGTCCCGCCACCGCGGCGCCGGTGTAAAGATCCGCTCCGCTCACCGATACCACCGCCGGCAACTGCATCTCGACCACGCGTTCGCCGCAGGTAAATTCCAGCGGCAGAACGCGACCCGATCCGCTCGATACATAATTCACCGCCCGATGCGCGCTCAGGCTTTCGAGCGTCTGCGGCTCGCCGAATTGCGCAAGATACGCGGGACTTGCAACCGTCACTTGCTCCATCAGCGCGACGCGGCGTCCGACCATCGACGAGTCCTGCAGCGTGCCCGCGCGCAGCACGCAATCAATGCCCTCGCGCACGAGATCGACCAGCCTGTCGTCCTCGCCGATCTGCAGCTCGATATCCGGATACATCGCGATAAAACCGGGCAGCGCGGGCACCACGAAATTCTTCGCAAGCGTTCCCTGCACGTTCACGCGCAGCAGTCCCTTCGGCGCGACATTGCGGAACGATCCCTCGGCTTCTTCCATGTCGGCAATCAGGCGCACGCAGCGCCGGTAGAACGCCTCGCCGTCGTGCGTGAGACGCACGGTACGCGTCGTACGCTCGAGCAGACGCGTGCCGAGCCGTTGCTCCATGCGCTTGATGAGGTTGGTCACGGTGGCGCGCGGAATCTGCAGATCGTCGGCCGCTTGCGTAAAGCTGCTGCGCTCGGCGATACGAATAAACACCTGCATTTCCTGAAACCGGTCCATTGTTCGGCGCCTTATTGTTAAAGCAAGTGGAACGATATTACCAAAAAACGGGTAATTATCGATTGGCGTTAATGATCGATAATTCAATCACGCGCTATCCACTTTCAACGCAACGAACGGAGCGAATCATGAATGCAATCAAGAACGGCCAGGTAGCCATTGTCACGGGTGCATCGCGGGGTATCGGTGCAGAAGTGGCGCGGCGTCTCGCGGATGATGGTCTTGCCGTCGCCATCAATTACGCGTCGAGTTCGAGCGAAGCCGACGCGCTCGTCGCGGAATTGACCGCGAAGGGCACGAAAGCCATCGCGATCAAGGCGGATGTATCGAAGGCGGACGATGTCCACGCCATGTTCGATGCCACCGAACAGCAGCTCGGCAAGGTCGACGTGCTGGTGAACAACGCCGGCGTGCTGAAGACGGTGCCGCTTGCCGAAACGTCCGACGCGCTTTACGACCAGACCTTCGGCATCAACGTTCGGGGCACCTTCAACACGCTGCGCGAAGCGGCGGCGCGCATGAACGACGGCGGCCGTATCGTGAATTTTTCGAGCACCACGCTCGCGCTGAACATGCCCGGCTACGCCATTTACAACGCGACAAAGGCCGCCGTTGAAGCCTTCACGCACGTGTTTGCCAAGGAATTGCGCGGCCGCGATATCCGCGTGAATGCCGTCGCGCCGGGTCCGATCGCGACCTCGCTTTTCCTCGATGGAAAAACCGAAGAGCAGATCGAGACCTTTGCCAAGATGCCGCCGCTGCAACGGCTCGGTCAGCCGGAAGACATTGCGTCGATCGTTTCTTTCCTTGCCGGCACGGATTCGGGCTGGGTCAACGGGCAAGTTCTGCGCGGCAACGGCGGTATCGCCTGAACCCGAAAGTTCGCCTGGAAGTGAATATTGGCGGCTGTCGCCTACTTAAAGACAGATAAGTCGCTGCCCGGTAGAAATTGGCCGGCCCAAAGTGTGAAACAATGGGCCCGGAAATTTATCGAGCAGCGTATGACCGTCCAAATTCGCAACAACGTCCATGTGCAAGGCTCCGGCCCTGCAACAGTCATCTTCGCGCACGGCTTCGGGTGCGATCAAAATATGTGGCGGCATTTCGCCCCGAAATTCGGCGAGCAATATCAGACAATCTTGTTCGATCTGGTCGGCGGCGGCGATTCCGACCTGGCATCGTACGACCGGACAAAATACAGTTCCCTCCACGGCTACGCGAACGACGTGCTGGAGATCATCGAAGAGTTCGCCGCCCGGCCCGTCATCTATGTCGGGCATTCCGTGAGCGCAATGATCGGCATGCTCGCGGCAATCAAGGCGCCGCACCGGTTTGCAGCGAATGTGATGATCGCGCCGTCTCCTTCGTTCATCAACGACGGAGCTTATATAGGCGGCTTCACGCGCGCCGATATCGACGAACTTCTGCAGACTCTGGAAAGCAATTACCTCGGCTGGTCCAGCACCATGGCGCCTGCCATCATGGGCGCGCCCAACGGTCCCGAACTGGGCGAGGAACTCACCAACAGTTTTTGCCGCACGAATCCGGAAATCGCCAAGCATTTCGCGCGCGTCACTTTTCTCGCCGATCATCGGGCGGACCTGGCGAACGTCACCACGCCCACGCTGATCATTCAGTCGGACGACGACATACTTGCACCCGTGAACGTCGGGCACTACATGCATGAACATATTGCCAACAGCAGCTTGAGCCTGGTCAAAAATGTGGGCCATTGTCCGCATCTGACCGTGCCGGGCCAGAGCCAGCACGCGACCGAGGCTTTTTTGAACTCCCTCGGGCTGTGAGACGAACCGATACATGGCAACACTCAATTCGATAGCGGATGCTTACGATCGAGCGCCGTGCGGTCTTGTCACTACCACGGTCGAGGGAACCATCGTCCGCGCCAATGCGACTTTTTGCGAATGGTGCGGATATGAAGCCGATGCGTTGATCAACGTGCGTCGAATTCAGGACTTGCTTACTGTTGGCGGAAAGGTTTTTCATCAGACACATTGGGCGCCTCTGCTCTTGATGCAGCGTTCGGTATCGGAAGTGAAACTCGATATCCGCCATAGCGCCGGCCACAAAGTGCCAATGCTGATCAACGCCGTGCGCCGGGGCAACGGCGATTCCCAGTTCGATGACTTCGCGTTTGTCATCGTCACCGACCGGAACAAGTACGAACAAGAACTCTTGTCAACGCGGCTGAAAGCGGAAGAAGCGCTCGAAGCGAAACATCAGGCCGAGCTGACGCTTCAGGCAATCGATCGCCGTAAAGACGAGTTCCTCGCGACGCTCGCGCATGAGTTGCGCAATCCTCTGGCGCCCATTCAGGCAGTGGTCGAGCTCCTTCGGAACAAGGAGTTCCACGATCCGCAAGTGATCTGGTCGCGCGGCGTCCTTGAACGGCAGGTGACGCAGCTTGCAAGGCTCGTGGACGATTTACTGGAAGTGTCCCGCGTCGCTGAAGGCAAGCTCGAACTGCGGCGGGAACGGGTCGATCTGAACGCTGTGATCCGGCAGTCCATTGAAGGATCGCGCGGACTTATCGATGCTTCGTCGCACGTGCTCACGCTGACGTTACCCAGCAGTCCGATTTTCCTCGATGCCGATTCCGCGCGGCTGACGCAGATTGTCCAGAATCTCGTCAACAACGCGGCGAAATACACGCCCACCGGCGGAGCCATCGAGGTCGCGGTGACTCGCGAAGGTGATGAAGCGGTCATCGCCGTGCGAGATAACGGAATCGGAATCTCGCACGAGCATTTGCCGACCATCTTCGGAATCTTTGCTCAACTGGTGCCCGGACTTTCACGCGCACAAGGCGGTCTCGGCATTGGATTGTCCCTGGTGCGCTCGCTGGTCGAGCGCCACGCCGGCACTGTTTCCGCTGCCAGTAAAGGGATCGGTCAGGGAAGCGAGTTTGTGGTCCGCCTTCCCATCACGCTCGATCAAGCCGATACCTCACTCGCCAAGACAACCGGAAAAGTAGCCGTCGATAAATCGCGTCGCATCCTGGTTATCGACGACAACGAGGACGCCGCGCTGAGTCTCGCCATGCTGCTGGAGATAGACGGCCATGACGTCCGGACGGCTCACACTGGCGGTTCTGGAATGGATCTCATGCGGCAGTGGCCGGCTGAAGTCATTCTTCTGGATATTGGTCTGCCCGACATCAACGGGTATGACCTGGCAAGGCAGATCCGGCAACATCCCGATGGCGACAGCGCGTTGCTGATCGCGCTGACCGGCTGGAGTCAGGAGCAAGACAAGCTCGATGCCGTTGCTGCAGGCTTCGACTTCCATCTTACGAAGCCTGTCGATTATCCAAACTTGCTGGGTATTTTGAATCGATAGCCGGATATGTCCGGTTCCATATTGCGAAGCGCGATCCGGGCCTGCTGAACGCGTTCGCAAGTTTTCCGCAGCGAAACGCAACCGCTCACGCTAAACCCGGAACACCGCCACCGCCACGTCCAGCTGTTGCGCCTGCTGCTCAAGTGACGCCGCCGCAGCCGCCGCTTCCTCCACCAGCGCTGCGTTCTGCTGCGTCACTTCATCCATTTGCGCGACGGCGCGGTTGATTAGTTCGATCCCGCCCGTTTGTTCCGACGAAGCCGCGCTGATCTCGCCGATGATGTCCGACACACGCTTCACCGCCGCAACGACTTCGCCCATGGTCTGCCCGGCTTGCCCCGCGAGCGCGTTGCCCGTCTGAACCTTGTCCGCCGATGCGCTGATCAATTCCTTGATCTCCTTCGCCGCCGCCGCGCTGCGTTGCGCGAGGCTGCGGACCTCGCCCGCGACCACGGCAAATCCGCGTCCTTCTTCGCCCGCGCGCGCCGCTTCCACGGCCGCGTTCAGCGCCAGGATATTCGTCTGGAACGCGATCCCCTCGATCACCCCGATGATGTCCGCAATGCGTGTGGAACTCGTTGCAATGTCGTCCATGGTGTGCACGAACTTGCCCACCACGTTGCCGCCGCGCACGGCGGTGGTCGATGCATCCACTGCCAGCTCGCTCGCCTGCCGCGCGTTGTCGGCGTTCTGCCTCACGGTCGCGGTCAATTGCTCCATGCTCGATGCCGTCTGCTGCAACGAAGCGGCCTGTTCCTCAGTACGTTGCGACAAGTCGATATTGCCCGCAGCAATTTCCCGCGCGCCGTGCGAGATCGCGCCCGTACCGCCGCGCACTTGCGTGACCGTGCCAACAAGCCCTTGCTGCATGCGCCTGAGCGCCGCGAACAAGCGGCCCATTTCGTTATCGCGCGATGTATCGATAGTCGCCGTCAAATTCCCCGCCGCAATCTGTTCGAAGTGGTGAATCGCCGATTCGATGGGCTTCATCACGGCCGCGCTCAACGCTCCCCGCGCGATAAACCCGAGCACCAGCGCAAGCGCCGCGACCACGGCCGCGCCTGTCGCCATCGCGTGGAACTGTTGCTGTGCCTGTTCATAACGCGCTTGCTGACGCGCGATCTGCAATGCTTCCAGTGCGGACATCGCGTGATCGTAGGTTGCGTACAAACCATCCGCCGTCTGAACCTGCAGCGTCCGGAAGGTCGTGAAATCGTTTTGCGCGAGGGCATCGAATTCGAGGTTCAGCGCCTTCGCGATCAACGCGGCACGCGCGGTCTTCGCGGCTTGCGCGAGCGGTTCCTCTTGCGCGTCGCGCGGCTTGGCGAGATAGGCGTCGAACTCGGCGTCGCTGATCTTGAGCGTCTTGCGCGCGTTCGGCAACATGTCGTCGCTGGCCTTGCCGAGCATGAACAGCGTCTCGTAGTTGCCGAGCGCGAGCCGCACTTGCAAGAGCCGCTGCGAACTCGTCTTGAGATGCGTGATGGCGGCGGTATCGGTTGCGACCATCTGTTCGAGCGCCTGGTTGCTCTGGCGCAGGCAGGCGGCCGCGGCAAGCAGCACTGCGACGAGCGCAAGCGTGTACCCGGCGATAGTGATCGTGAGACCGCGACGTATCGTGAAGTTGTTGAACATGGCGATGAACGCGCGGGCCCGGGCAAGCGCGCCGCACGCATGGTTCCTCAGGTATCGTTTAGTTTTATTGAATAAACGGAACGCGCGCTTGATTAACGCAATGCGCCCCGTAGCGCGATTCTTGCGGATTGCGCGTATTGGCGACATCGGGAAATATGCGCCTTCAGATCTGCCGCGTTCATGCCGATAACCGGTGATGGTCAGTGAAGCGTTCACACAAAAAACGAATGCAACGCGAATGAAACCGCAAGAAGCGATAGCAATTTTTCTCACATACCGGTGAGAATTGCTCGTTTGAAGCCCTTCGATTCCGTGTCTACGATGACAGCGTGAATCGCCGATTCGCGGCTGGTCCGTGACATTTCGCCTTGGCATGAAACTTCATGCGCAAGGGCATCGATATGATGGCTTCGCCTTCCGCTCAACAGACGCGACGCCCTCGCCGCCATATATCCGATGATCCGATGAACCCGACCAACATCGTTCAACTGCTTGTTCTCGCTGCCCTCTGGGGCGGATCGTTTCTATTCATTCGCGTTGGCGTGACCGACTTCGGCGTAGCGCCGCTGATGGCGTTGCGTGTGGGTATCGGCGCGCTGTTTCTGCTGGTGCTGCTGTTCTTGCGACGGCCCGCGCGCGAAGCGGTGAGCACCATGCGCAAGCACGCGGGATCGCTGCTGGTGGTGGGCATCCTCAACTCAGCCGCGCCGTTCTGCCTGTTCGCCTTCGCGGAACTCACGCTGTCGGCCGGAGTGACGTCGGTGATCAACGCAACCACGCCGCTGTGGGGTGCGATCGTTGCGTATCTGTGGTTGAAAGACCGCTTGAGCACGATGCGCGTTGCTGGCCTGGCGATCGGTTTTGCCGGCGTCCTTGCGCTGGTATGGAACCAGATCGCGACGCCACAAGAAGCAGGTATGTCGCCGGCAACGACTGCGCTGGCCGCAGTGGCGGCCTTGGGCGCAACGTTGCTTTATGGCATTGCGGCCAGTTATACGAAGCGGCGTCTTACGGGCGTCGACTCACTCACGGTTGCGGCTGGCACCATGACGGGCGCGACCATCGTGCTGTTGCCATTCGCGATTTTCTGGTGGCCCGCTGGGCCGGTTTCATCGGTTGCATGGGGCTCGGTGATCGCGCTCGGCGTTGCGTGCACGGGTGTCGCTTACATGCTGTTTTTCCACCTGATCTCAGTGGTCGGCCCGGCGCGTGCGATCACCGTGACCTTCGTGATCCCGGTCTTCGGCATTCTCTGGGGCGCCATGTTTCTCGGCGAGCAGGTATCGGCGGGAATGGTGGGCGCGTGCGTGATCATCCTGATCGGTACGGCGCTCGCTACAGGCGTTGTAAAGAAGCTGCCGTTTGCACGCGCGGCGAATGCAAAACCCGCGGACGTCATCACATTGCGCGATAAAACCTGATCCACGCAATTGCGCCGTCCGCTTTTTTCGGAGGAGGTGATGTCATGAACCCGATCTGGTATGAAATTCCGGCAGTGATCGTTGTTCTTGCGTTCGTTGGCATTGTGCTGATTCGGGCGTTCACCGCGCCCGTATCGAGCGACGCGGATCGCGTCGATATGCTGATGCGCCGGCAGTTCCCCGGCGCATCAAATGGTAGCCCGTCCAGCACGTTCGCGGGCGACAGCGTGCCGCCGAACAATGCGCAGCAAACGCAGCGCAGTTGATCAGCCGTCGAGTCGCCAGCCGAGCCCAAGGCTCTTCTGCAGCGACACGAAATCCTTCAGCAATTCTGCTTGTCCCGCGACCACGTTTTGCTGGGCGCTGAACTGGGTGCGTTGTGTATCGAGCAGATCGATAAGACTCGACGCCCCAGCCCGATATCGCTGCCGCGTAAGCGTAGCCGACCGGTCCGCCGATGCCTGCACCTTCTGCAGCGTGACCAGATGCTCGCGCTGATGCCCGTAACGCGACAACGATGCATTCGCGTCCTGCAACGCGCCGAGCACGGCTTTGGTGTATTTGGCATCGGCTTCATCACGCGAAGCCTCCGCGCTATGAACGCTCGACAAAGTGCGTCCGAAGTCGAGAATATTCCACTGCAGATACGGCACGCCGAGCCAGCTGAAACTGTTCTTGCGCACAAGATGGCCCGGATCGGCGGCGCTGAAACCAATATCACCGAGCAAGGTCACTTTCGGGAAAAAATCGGCTTCCTGCTCGCCAATCTGTGCATTGCTCGACGCCAGCCTGCGTTCGGCGGCGCGTATGTCGGGCCGCTGCTGCAACATCGAACCGGGATCGCCGACTTGAACGGAAGCGGGAAGCAAAGGCATCTCACGCAATGCCGACAACTCTTGGTCCAGCGCGCCCGGCGCCCGGCCCGTCAGCACCGCGAGCTGGTCGAGCGACTCGGTCACTTGCTGATCGAGCGGCGTGAGCGTCGCCCGCGTGTTCTCGACTTGCGTGGTCAGGCGTTCCACATCCACGTCCGCCGCCGTGCCGCCCGCCCGGCGTTGCTGCGTGAGCGTGAGCATTTGCTGCTCGAGCTCGGCGCTTTGCTGCGCCAGTTGCAGGCGATGTTGCTCATCGCGTAGATCGATATACGCCTGGGCCACTTCGGCGGCGAGCGAAACCTGGGTGTCGGCGAGATCGGCATCTACCGCATCCGCTTCCGCCGATGCCGCTTCCACCGCGCGCCGCGTGCCGCCGAACAAGTCGATTTCCCACGATGCATCGAAGCCGGCGGTGTAGAGCTGAAGCGGACCGCGGCCGGACGATCCCGGCGAACCGTCTTGCGAAGACGCGAGCGAACTCAGGTCGGGCGAACGCGTGCGCAGCGCGGCGGCGTCGAAGGACGCCGTCGGCATGCCGTTCGCCTGCGAATGCTGCAACTGCGCGCGGGCTTCACGCAGACGCGCCTGGGCAGCATGCACGTCGGGGTTGTGGGCGAGCGCGGCATCGATAAGTGCATTCAGTTGCGGGTCGTCGAGCGCGAGCCACCATTGGTTCGGCGCGCGCGTGGTCACCATGCCGGTTGCGGGCGTGCGTACAAAACCTGCCGCGTGTGCGGCGTCGGGCGCGACGTGTGGCGCGCCGGCATAGTCGGGACCCACGGTGCAGGCGGACAGTGCGGCAACGGCCAGCATCGTCAATAAAACAGGAGGCGTGGAGCGAGAGAACATCGTCAGTATCATTTTTGAGGCATCAATGGCCGGCGGAGGACGACACGGGACCGCGCGGCGTCTTCAGCAACAGCGCGAGCGGTATGCACGCGAGCAGCGCAAGGCCGAGCAAGTAGAAAGTTTCCGAATACGTGATCACCGTGGCCTGCATGTGGATCTGCGCTGCGATCTGCCCGATCGCGCGCATCTTTGCGTACGCCATGTCGCCGGTTTGCGAGAACCAGCTCGCCGCACTCGATGCAACGCGATCCTGTCCGATCACCGAGTTTGCCGTCAGCGATTCGCGGATCATCGCGGTATGGAACGTCGTGCGCCGATCGATCACCGTGCCGATGATTGCAAGCCCCACCGACCCGCCCAGGTTGCGGGCCATGTTGTAGAGGCCGGCGGCGTCGCCTGAATCTTCCCGCGAGACAGCCGCCATGGACGCCTGGTTCAGCGGCATCATGGCGAGGATCTGCGCGAAGCCGCGTATCAGTTGCGACCAGAAGAAATCGTGGCCGACGCTTTGCGCGGTGAGGTCGATGTCCAGCATGCAGCTCCACGCAAACATCAACAATCCGATGATCACGAGCACGCGAAAGTCGAGTCTGCCGAGTATGCGCGGGAGTATGGGCATGATGAGGAAAGCGGGCACGCCGGAGATCAGCATGATCGCGCCCGATTGTTGCGCGTTGTATCCGGACACGATGCCGAGAAACTGCGGCAGCAAATACGACACGCCATAAAGTCCCGCGCCGACCGCAAACACAATGATGATGACGCTTGCATAACGCGGGTTGCTCATCAGGCTCAGCCGCATGATGGGTTTCTTCGCGGTGAACTGCGAGATGGCAATCAGCAGGAAGCCTGCGAGCGTCACACAAGTCAGCGAGACGATCAGGCTCGATTCGAACCAGCGCTCCCGCTGGCCTTCTTCGAGCACGACAGTCAGCGAACTCAAGCCAATGGTGAGCCCGACAATGCCGACCCAGTCGGCCTTGAGGAACGTGCTCCAGTTAGGCCCGTCCGAAGGCAGCCCGACAATCAGCAACGTGATCAACGCAATACACACCGGCAGGTTGATGAAGAAGCACCACGACCAGCTGATGTTCTCCGCCAGCCAGCCGCCGAGCACCGGACCAAGCAACGGCCCGAGCAGCACGATCAGGCCGAACATGGTCATGCCGACGGGCATCTGCGAGCGCGGCAATCTCGTGCGGATGATGGTCTGCGCGGTCGGGATCATCGCGCCGCCGGCGAAACCCTGGCCTATGCGCCCGGCGATCATCATGGGCAGGCTGTGGGACCAGCCGCACATCATCGAAAAAAGGATGAAGAGCGTTGCGTTGGCGAGCAGGAAATTGCGCAGGCCGAAGACGCGGGTGAGCCATGCAGCGAGCGGGATCATCACGATTTCGGACATCAGGTAGCCTGTGGAAATCCACGTGCCTTCCGTGCCCGTTGCGCCAATCTCGCCCTGGATCTGCGGCAGCGCCGAGTTCGTGATCGAGATGTCCAGTGTCGCCATCAACGCGCCGAGCGACCCCGCGGCGACCGCAAGCCAGTCCGCGCCGCTGGCACGTTCAGCCTCCGGCGCGGCGGGTGCAGCGGGCGCAGCAGGCGCCGTGCTGGTTGCTTCAGCCATGATTGTTCTCGGCTTCGATGCGCTTGTCGCCTTCGCGCGAAGAACGGGTATCCACGTCCGCCGTCACCGACAAACCCGGCAACAGCACGCTGCGCGTCTCAGGACCCGTATTGATGCGAATCCGCACCGGCACGCGCTGCACGATCTTCGTGAAGTTGCCGGTCGCGTTCTCAGGCGGCAGCAGCGCGAACTGCGCACCTGTGCCCGGCGCGAAGCTGTCCACCACGCCATGCAGATCCGTGCCGGACAGCGCATCCACATGCAGCGTTACCGGCTGCCCGATACGCATATGGCCCACCTGCGTTTCCTTGAAATTGGCGACCAGATAGGTGCTTTGAATGGGCACCACGCTCATCATCCGCGTGCCGGGCTGGACATATTGGCCGACCCGCACCGAGCGATCGCCGACCTTGCCCGGCAAGGCGCTTCGCACGATGGTGTCCTGCATGTCGAGTTGCGCCTGTTTCGCGCTTGCTTGCGCGGCTTCGAGCTGGGCGCGCGCCTGGGCGATTTGCGCTGTAGTGGAAGCAATCTGCGTTTCGGCCGATTTGACCGCGGCCGTATTGGCCGCAAGCGTTGCGTTGGCCTGATCGCGGGTATTCGTAAGTTGCGCGAGACGCTCGCTGGTCTCCGCGCCGGTCGCGGTAAGCGGCGCATAACGCTGGACTTCATCGCGTGCATGCTGGGCGCTGAAACGTGCGACCTGCTCCTGCGCCTTCGCCTGATCGATATTCGCGTGCTGCTGCAGGATATCGGCTTGCGCCTTCTGGATATCCGCCGTGCGCGCCGCGATGGTCGCCTCGGCCTGATCGAGCGAAGCCTGGTACTGGCGCGTGTCGAGCCGAACAAGCGGGTCGCCCGCCTTCACGGTCGCGTTGTCACCCACGTACACGTCCGTCACATAACCGCTGACTTTCGGCGCAACGGTCACGCTGTCGGCCTGCAGATAAGCGTCGTCGGTGCTTTCCATGAAGCGTCCAACTGTCCACCAGCGCGCAAGCCAGATTCCGCCGGCGACGATAACCACGAGTCCGAGCGCTATCAGGATCAGGCGTCGTCGGGAACGGGGCGCTGGAACGGCGGAGTCTTGCGGGAGGCGATCCTGCGGAGGTGATCCGGCTGTTGTTGACATCGTTTTCTTAGATCCAAATTATTCCAATCGGAAGAATTATTCCAGTTGGAAGAATTGTGTCAAGTGATATATTTTGCACCTGAATGTTGGGAGGCTGGAATGAACGACACAAAACGGCTGCGTCGTCCGTCAGAAGGCGGTTACGTACGTGGAGACGAAACACGGCTGCGAATTATTGTGGCGGCGATCGAATCTTTTGGAGAACACGGGTTCGATGGCGCATCGACACGCGAGATCGCCGCGCGCGCGGGCGTGAACGCGCCGGCGCTGCAGTATTACTTCGAGAATAAAGAGGGCGTGTATCGCGCGTGCGCCGAATATATGGCCGATGAAGCCGCTGCCAGTTTCGAGCCTGTCGTTGCGCACGCGAATCAGGTGCTGGAAAACAACGCGGCCATGCCCACGTTGATCGATGCTTTCATTCGCATTCAGGAAGCCATTGCCGACCGGATGTTCGCAAAAGGCTGTGGCACCACGAATCACCGGCTGTTTTTTGCGCGCGAACAAGTGGGCCACGAGCCGACTATCGCAACCGAGATCTTGACGCGTCGCGTGCGTCAGCCATTGAACGATGTCGCCTCGCGACTCATGGCGCGCATCACCGGCACCACGCCTGATGACCCCGAAACCCTGATCCGGATGATCAGCCTGAACGGTCAGATGCTGATGTTTCACGTAGCGCCGCGCACCACGCTCGCGTTGCTTGGCTGGAAGGAGATCGACCTGGAAAAGGGCGAGTTTCTCAAGGCGATCGTGTGCGAGCAAACACGCACTCTGCTTGAAAAATGGGCGCGCGAGACCGCAGCGAATGAACGCAAGAGCGCGCTGAAACTGGCCGTCAAGCGGGCCGTGCGAAAGCGGCCGGCAAGCGCCTCAGCGAAGAAGAACGCCAAGCCGGCTTGACCCGGCAGCCGACGCGCCTTGGCTTATTTCTCAGCTCGTTTCCGCTCAGCGCCGCGCCTCGAAAACGAGGTTGAATGGCGTTGCCGTGGCGCGGCGGAATTGCCGGAAACCTCCTGCCGTCACGATTTCCCTGATCCGCCGCTCGCCCGCCTGCGCGCCCAAGCACATGGCGCCTGGCTGCGCCCTCGAGGCTGGCGTGCATATCAAGGTGGATGCCGAATAAAAGATCCGGCCGACCGGGTTCAGGTTGCCTTCGAGTTCATCGTTGGCAAACGGCTCGACGATCATCCACGTCCCGTCATTTCGCAGGGTATCGAATACATGACGCGATGCCGCGAGCGGATCGCCCATATCGTGCAGACAATCGAACATGGTGACGAGGTCGTAGTCCCGGCCGGGATAATCCGTGGATGAAGCGACTTCGAAGCTCACGTGATCGCCGACACCCGCGCTCTTCGCCGCGTCTCTTGCATACGCAATTGAAGGCTCGTGGTAGTCGTATCCAACGAAGGTGGATTTTGGAAAAGCCTGCGCCATGATGGTGGTCGATGCGCCATGTCCGCAGCCGATATCCGCGATACGCGCGCCGTCATTCAGCTTCGCCGCAACTCCACCGAGCGCCGGGATCCAGTCATTCACAAGATAGGCCGCGTAGCCCGGACGAAAGAAGCGTTCGGTGCCATGAAAAAGCGATGTGTCGTGTTCGTGCCAGCCTACGCCGAGCCCTGTCTTGAACGACTTGACCATCTTTGGAATGATCTTGAACTGCGCGACGGCGATCTGGAATGCGCCGGGAATGAAGGCCGGGCTGCCTTCCTGCGCGAGCGCGAACGATTGTTCCTCGCTCAGGCTGAAGCGCCCCGACGCGGGATCGTAATCGACATAACCGCTCGCCGCCTGGGCGCTGAGCCACTCGCGCACATAGCGCGCGTCGGTCTCGGTTTCCCGGGCGAGTTCTTCCGGAAGCAAGGGCTTTGCAGCAAGTGCTTTATAAAGTCCAAGCTGATCGCCGACAACGACGGTCGCCGCGTGCATCACGGCACCCAGGTCATGCACGAAACCGCCCATGAATGCATCGAGTCTTGCTTGATCCACAGCCATGATGCGCTCCTTTAAAAGCACTTCGTTTCATCGCCCGTGCGATCCGCATCTTGCGAAAATTATAGGACGCTGACAGGGAGCTTGCGGCCTTTATGCATGCGTGATCGTTGCGGGGAAGCTCGTGGCTGTTAATGTGTTGGCGATATAAAACCGCGTGGTTTTATCGATTGACGCGAAGCAAACTCTTGAACGAAAAAGGCCGAACGCGCTGCGCGTCCGGCCTTTCTTTGACGTTGCTACGCAGACGATCAGCTCAGTTCGCGGCCGCCGGTTTCGTCGAGTTTGGAAACGGCGATCAACGAGATCACCACGCACACGATCATGTACCACGCCGGCGCCATGGTGTTGCCGGTGATCTTGATCAACCAGGCGACCACGAGTTGCGCGCTCCCGCCGAATACCGATACCGCCACCGCATACGCACTCGCAAGATATCCCGCGCGCAGATGCTTGGGGAAGTTCTCCGGCATCAGCGAATAGGCGGGGGCCGAACCCATCGTGTAGAAGAGCATCAGCAACACGATCAGGCTCATCACCACGGGCAACGAAGGGAACTGATTCATCAGCCAGAAGCACGGGTAAAGCAGCGCGATCAGCGCAACGCGGCCGACCAGGATCAACGGCTTGCGCCGCTGCATCTTGTCCGATAACGCGCCCCATACCGGGCACAACGCCAGAGATGCAATCGCCGCGCTGATCGACACCAGCATGGAAAGCTTGGCCGGCACCTTGAGGTACTGGATCATGTACGTGGGAATAAAGTACATGAGAACGTAGGTCGCGACCGTCATGCCCATGATCGCGAACACGGTCAGGATCCACTTGCGAACCATTCCGGGCTCGAACGCGGACGCGCGGGTCTTCGCCGGCTTCGGCGGCTCTTCCACAATATGGCGACGCAGATAAACGCCCACCGGCATGATCAGCGTGCCGATCAGGAAGGGCACGCGCCAGCCCCAGTCGAGCAGTTGCTCGGCGCTCAATTGATACGTGAGCAACGCCGCGATGCCGGAACCCATCAGCGCCGCAGCGCCCTGGCTTGCAAGCTGCCAGCTTGCGCGAAACCCGCGTCCCTTGGCCGATCCTGTTTCGAGCAGCGTAGCCGTGGCAGCGCCGAATTCGCCGCCTTGCGCGAAGCCCTGCAACAAGCGTGCGAAGATGATCAGCGCGGGCGCAGCCAGGCCGATGCTTGCGTAAGTCGGCGCAAGACCAATGATCGCCGAGCCGACCGCCATCAGGAAAATGGTCAGCGTGAGGGCGGCGCGGCGGCCGCGTTTATCGGCGTAATGTCCGAGTACGAAACCGCCGACCGGACGCGCCACGAAACCGATCGCGAACGCGGACAATGCAAGCAGCGTCGATACCACCGGATCGTGCGCCGGAAAAAACAGCTTGGCGATGGTCAGCGCGAAAAAGCTGTAGACGGTGAAATCGAAGAACTCGAGCAAGTTGCCGATGATCGCCGCGATCACGATCTTGCTTTGCGATACGGCTCTGGCAGGTTGAACTGTAGTGGTCGCCATGGGGAACCCGTAGATGGTTTTCTTATCGCGAGAGGAAGCGTTCGACCAGACGGGTCCAGTACGCAGCGCCGACGGTCAGGTTGTCATCGTTGAAATCGTAGGACGCGTTGTGAAGCATCGGCGCGCCTTCACCGTTGCCCAGACGCAGGAAACAGCCCGGCTTTTGCTGCAGGTAATACGCGAAGTCCTCGCTGCCAGCAATGGGCCCGAAGTTATCGACCACGCGTTCCTCGCCAACCAGTTCACGCGCCACTTCAAGCGCCAGTTGCGTCTCCGCTTCGCTGTTGATCACGACCGGATAACCCGGCACATAGTCAATATCGATCTTCGCGCCGTAGCCGCTTGCGTGTGCGTCGGCGAGTGCGCGGATGCGGGTTTCCAACTGGCGGCGCACGGTGGCATCGAAGGAACGAACGCTGATTTGCAGACGCGCCGATTCCGGAATCACGTTCGCCGCGTGACCCGCGTTGAACGCGCCGACGGTGACAACGGCCGTTTGCATGGGGTCGATACTGCGCGCGACCACCGTCTGCAAGGCCATGACCAGAGCCGAGCCGATCATGACCGGATCGATGGAAAGTTGCGGACGTGCCGCATGACCGCCGCGGCCATGCACCGTGATGTTGACCGTATCCGACGCCGCCATGAACGGCCCGCTGCGGAACATGAACGTGCCGGTCGGATAGCCCGGATGATTGTGCAGCCCGAAGATCGCTTCGCACGGGAACCGTTCGAACAGACCATCTTCGATCATGCGTTTCGCACCACTGTCCGCGCCGATTTCCTCGGCTGGCTGGAACACGAGATGCACGGTGCCATTGAAGGCGCGCGTGCGCGCCAGATGGCGCGCGGCGCCCAGGACCATGGTCGTGTGTCCGTCGTGACCGCATGCGTGCATCAGGCCCGCGTTGCTGCTTGCATACGGCAAGCCGGTTTCTTCGGCAATAGGCAGCGCGTCCATGTCGGCGCGTACGGCGACTGCGCGCGTGCCGGAACCCGCCGTAAGCGACGCCACCATGCCCGTTCCGCCCAGACCGCGCGTGACCTTGTAGCCCCACGTTTCCAGCTTTTGCGCCACGAAGTCCGAGGTCTGGAATTCCTTGTACGCAAGCTCCGGATTCTGATGCAGGTGATGGCGGATGATGCTGAGTTCATCGCGCAGATCGCTCGTGTCTTCGAGTAAGCAAAAACCCTTGGTATCTTCCATGGTCTGTGGCGCCTGTATTTGGAGAAACGGAATGGGGCAGTATTCCGCTGCAAAATCCACCAATCAATGACGTTCCTTGACCGATAATGTTGACTCAAATGTCAACGATACTCGCTAATGTCCATCGATATTTCGTCGGCGCGCGAGAGCGTATTGAGCGCTCGAAGCCTGCGGTATCTGCATGAGGTCGAAGCGCACGGCGGCGTGCGCGCGGCGGCCGACGCGCTCGGCATCAATCCATCCGTGATCAGCCGGCAAATCGGGCAACTGGAGCGGGAATACGGCGTCGTGTTGCTCGAGCGAAGCGGGCGGCGCGCGGTGCTTACCGAGATTGGTTTGAGCCTCGTCGAACACTTTCGCGAAAGCACGCGTCGCGACGCCGACATGCTCGCGCAACTCGAAGACTTCAAGAGCCTGCGACGCGGGAGATTGGGAATAGGCGTGGGCGAGGGGTTTATAGAGAACTTGCTGGCCACCGTGCTTGAGCGGTTCAGCTTGCAGTTTCCTGACATCGAGGTGGAATTTCGCAGCGGCGCAACGTCCGAAATCATTTCGATGGTGCGCAACGACGACGTCGATCTCGGCCTGTGCGCGGGTGGCGGCAGCGATCCCGCGATTCGCGCGCGGATCTTTCGCGCGGCGCCGTTTTGCGCGCTCGTCAGTCCGCGTCACGCGCTTGCAGGCGAGCGCCGGATACGCTTCGAACAACTGCGCGACCAGCGTTTGATCTTCATGCCTGAGCGGTTCGGCGTGCAGCAATATCTGGAAGCCATCATCCGCGCCGAACGGCTGACGGTAACGCCATCGTACAGATGCGATCTGTTTTCCGCGGCTCAGGCAATCGCGGCAGCGGGATTGGGCGTGGCGTTCATGTCCACCGACGCAGCGCGTCAATATCTCGATGCAGGACGCCTTGTCGCGCTCGAAATCGAGCATCCGATTGCGCGCGAATTCAGCAGCCAGGTCATACGCCGGGTGGGACGGCGTCTGTCGCCGGCGGCCGAATTTTTATGGCGGCAACTCGTGGAAGCAATGCAACGACGCTGGGCGGCATCGAGTCGAGGAACCGGCGCAGCTTAGGCAATGTCGTGCGAGTGGAATACTTCTTTTGCAGCAAACAGGCCGTTGAGCGCCGCCGGAAAGCCCGCATAAACTGCCATCTGCATAATGATCTCCTTTCGTGCATGGCTTCGCTTGGAGCACGCTCTAAGTCAAGCGCCTTGAAACGGCTTCAGGCGGACACGAGCGCCGGCTCGACCACCGGACGCGCGATAGCAAGGAAGGCATTCATGGCGCTGCTTGCATACACGTCGCGGCGGCGCACGAACACGGTATCCACGAACGCATCCTCGGGCGCGAGATCATGCAAGGTGACACGCCCTTCACGCGATGCTGCCATGACAACGCCCTTCGGCAAAAGCGTCAGACCTACGCCCGCTGCAACGCATCCGAGCATGGCATCGAGTGAACCGAATTCGAGCGGCGTGCCGACCTGCAGGCCGAGCCGCGTCAGCACGCTTTCAAGCCGCGTCCGATACGAACATCCTTGCCGGAACACGATGGTTTTCACCACGCCCATTTGCGCGAGATCGTTGGTGGATCGGATGCGACGCGCGGTAACCAGCACCATCTCTTCGCTGAAGATGGTTTCCGCATGCAGGTCTTCATGCGTGATTGGACCGGCAACAAACGCGCCGTCGAGCCGATACTGCAAGACATCATCCACGAGACTCGAGGTGGTGCCCGTTCGCATGACGAGTTCGACCTTTGGGAAGCCGAGCGTGAACTGCGTGAGGACGTCCGGCATACGCAACGCCGCGGTGGTTTCGAGCGTGCCCAGCACCAGCGGTCCGCTTGCAACGCCTTCGTCCCGGACTGCTGTCCGGGCATCGTCCAGCAAGCGCGCCATCTGTCTGGAGAAAGGCAATAACCTGCGTCCAGCAGCGGTCAACTCAACGCCGCGATGATGCCGATGAAACAGCGCCGCGCCGAGTTCTTCCTCGAGCACACGAATGCGCGCGGTCACGTTCGACTGAACGGTATGAAGTTCGAGCGCCGCGCGATTCATGCTGCCGTTTCGTGCGACCGACTCGAAAATGCGCAGATCGGCGGCGTCCATGATGACTCCAGGTATCGGAAGAAGTGATAGCAATTATCACATCAAAGCGCCGCTCGCCCGATCAAAGCTTGCTAAGCTTGACGGCACTGAATCATCAAGCATTGAAGCGGATAAAGGAACGAACATGGGCACCTGGCGCGATCGTCGAATCATCGATTTGTTTGGCATTGAAGCTCCTATCATTCTCGCTCCCATGGCGGGGCCGGGTACACCGGAACTTGCCATTGCGGTGGGCGAAGCGGGCGGTCTTGCGTCGTTGCCTTGCGCGCTGTTGAGCGTCGAGCAGGCGCGTGACGCACTCACATTGATCCGCACGAAAACCCGTGCGCCGCTCAACCTCAATTTCTTCTGCCACACGCCGCCAGCTGCCGACGCCGCGCGTCATCTCGCCTGGCGGGCACGGCTCGCTCCGTATTACATCGAACACGGTATCGATCCTGAAGTTACGCCGGCGGGCGCAGTTCGCCGTCCGTTCGATAACGATTTCTGCGCGCTTGTAGAAGCGTTCAAACCGGAGGTCGTGAGTTTTCATTTCGGACTCCCGGAGAAAACGCTGTTCGATCGCGTCCGGGCGACGGGCGCGAAGATCATTGCGTCGGCTACCACGGTGGCTGAAGCACGATGGCTCGAAGCGCATGGCTGCGACGCGATCATTGCAATGGGATTCGAAGCGGGCGGGCATCGCGGCACGTTCCTGAATCACGACATGGCAACGCAGGTCGGGACCTTCGCGCTCGTGCCGCAAGTTGCGGACGCGGTGTCGGTGCCGGTGATCGCGGCCGGCGGGATTGCAGATGCACGAGGGATTGTTGCTGCGTTGGCGCTGGGGGCGTCGGCGGTGCAGATCGGGACGGCTTATCTGTTCTGTCCTGAAGCGAAGGTACCGGAGTTGCATCGCGTCGCGCTGCGCGAATCGAGCGATGATTCCACCGCCTTGACCAATGTATTCACCGGACGGCCGGCTCGCGGCATCATGAACCGCGTGATGCGCGAAGTCGGGCCGTTGTCGGACGTGGCGCCGGCGTTTCCGCTTGCATCGGCTGCGCTCGCGCCGCTGAAGGCAAAGGCCGAGGAAGCAGGCAAGGGCGACTTTACGAGCCTCTGGTCGGGACAGGCGGCGCGCCTCGCGCGTGAGATGCCTGCGGGCGATCTGACGCGCGCGTTGATTGCAGAAACGCTGGAACGCTTGCGTTGAGCGTTATCCGCGCATCGTCCGTTCGAGCACCTTGTAGATGCGCGGATCCGTGCATTGCGCCACGTTGAAGCGAAGGAAACGGCTGGCGGATTGCGTCACGCTGAACGCATTGCCTGGCGCAAGAACCACGTTCTCCATCAACGCGCGCCGCGCGACGTCCGCTGCATCGATTCCTTCCGGCAATGCAGACCAGAGAAACATTCCGCCGCGCGGTTCTATCCATGGCTCTATGCCGAGCGTCTGTAGCCGCGCGCTGACGGGTCCCGTCGAACGGGACAAGCGTTCTCGCAGTGTTTCCATGTGCTTGCGATACGTGCCGTCCTTCAGCACGCTCAGCACGAGTTCGGACGAAAGGCGTCCGCTCCCGAACGACGTCGCGATCTTCAGGTCGATCAAACTTTCGATCCAGTCATGGCGTGCCGCGATAAACCCGCAACGCACAGCCGCCGAAAGGCTCTTTGAAAAGCTGCCGATATGCACGACCCGGTCGAGGCCGTCGAACGCGGCGAGGCGCGGCGACGGCTCGTGCTCGAAGTCGCCGAAGATATCGTCTTCGATGATCGTCAGCCCGGCCTGATCGGCGAGCTTCAGCAAACGATGCGCGACAACCGGCGAAAGCGTCGCGCCGGTCGGATTGTGCAGCGCAGAGTTCGTGATGTAGAGACGCGGCCGATGTTCGGCAAGCGCCTGCGCGAAGAGCGTCATGTCGGGTCCCGAAGGCGTGTACGGAACGCCGACGAGCTTCACGCGATGCGCCCGCAGAAGCGCGAGAAAGTTGAAATAACACGGGTCATCGACAAGAACGGTATCGCCCGGTTCCAGCAAGAAACGGCACATGAGATCGATGGCCTGCGTGCCGGATTCGGTGAGCATGATCTGGTCGGGCGCAGCTTCAATACCTCGATCCGCCATGCGCCGCGCCAGCAATTGCCGAAGCGCGGGGAGTCCTCGCGACGTGCTGTAATCGGCGAGCAGGGACACGTCCGCGCGCGCGGCGGCGCGCAACGCCCGGCGTATTCCCGCTTCCGGCATCCACGATCCGGGCAGCCAGCCGCAGCCGGCCTTGATGGTGTCATCGGCGGAATCGAGCGATTGCCGCGATACCCAGAACGGATCGACCGCCCGGTCCAGAAGCGGACCCAGCTCGGTCAGGGACAACGGCGGCAAGTGGCTCGTGACGTAAAACCCGGATCCGCGCCGCGACTGGATCACGCCTTCGGCCGCAAGCCGGTCGTACGCCTCGACCACGGTGGACTTGGAGACCTGCAACGTGTCGGCGAGGCCGCGGATGGACGGCACTTTGGCGCCTGCTGCGAGCGTGCGGTTGGAAATGCGTTGCTGAACCGCCTGCATCACCCGTTCGACGAGCGTGCCCGATTCCGCTTGGAGTGTGTCTTCCATGTGTACTGGTTTCCGGCCAAGACAGTTTTGCAGAACTGTAGTGCACTGTCTCTGGAAAAGCCATGCCTCGGCAATCGATACTGCAGGCTAGAAACCAAAGGTATAAAAATGAGCGAGACGGACAAGACGGCGAGCGGATGGATGAACGGCTTTCTCGGGATGCTGATTTTCAGCGGTTCGCTTCCCGCCACGCGGCTCGCGGTCGCGAGTTTCGACCCGGTTTTCCTGACCGTGGCACGTGCTTGCATCGCGGGCGCGCTCGGCCTTTTCCTGTTGCTGATCTTCCGCGAAAAACGGCCGGAACGCAGCGACCTGATACCGCTGGGCGTGGTTGCATTCGGCGTGGTCATCGGATTTCCGTTGCTGACCGCGCTCGCGCTCAAGCACATCACGGCGGCACATTCGGTGGTTTTTGTCGCCGTTTTGCCGCTGACAACCGCAATCTTCGGCGTGCTGCGCGGCGGCGAGCGTCCGCGCCCTGCGTTCTGGATTTTTTCGGGGTTGGGCGCGGCGCTCGTTGCAGGATTTGCGCTGATGCAGGGCGGCGGTGCCACGTCCATCGGCGATATTCTGATGATCGGCGCCGTGATCGTCTGCGGTCTCGGCTACGCGGAAGGTGCGAAGCTTTCGCGCAAGCTCGGCGGCTGGCAGGTGATTTCGTGGGCGCTGGTGATGTCGCTGCCCGTCATGATTCCGGCCGCGCTCGCCACCTTGCCGGCGTCCTGGGACGGCATCGGCGAACCGGCCTGGATGGGACTTGCTTACGTGTCCTTGTTCAGCATGCTGATCGGCTTTGTGTTCTGGTATCGCGGGCTCGCTTTGAGCGGCATTGCCGCCGTCGGCCAATTGCAATTGCTTCAGCCGTTTTTCGGGCTGGTGCTCGCGGCAACGCTGCTTCATGAACCGGTCGGCTGGTCGATGGTCGCCGTTGCCACGGCCGTGGTGCTTTGCGTGGTCGGCGCGAAGCGTTTTGCACGGCCGGTGACGTTGGCGGCCGCGCGGTAAGGAAGCGCCTCAAGAAATTTCGATCACGAGTTTTCCGCTGGCGGCGCCTTCGGTCATCGACTGATATGCGGCTTCGGCGCTTTTCAGGTCGAACGAGCCCGGATCCAGTTTCGGCACGAGCTTTCCGTCTTCTACGAGCGCGGTCGCGGCTCGGAGGATTTCGCCGTGATGCTCGCGGTGCTTGCCCGTTAAAAGCGGCGCAAGCGTGAACACGCCGGAATAGCTTGCTTCGCGGAACGACAACGGCGCGAGCGCATGCGTTCCCCAGCCGAGCGCGCTCACCACATGCCCGAATTGTTTGACCGCCGAAAACGACGCGTCGAGCGTGGCGCCGCCGACGGTGTCCGCGACCACATCGAAACCCTCGCCGTTCGTATGCGCGTTCACATACTGCTCGACGGAAAACTTCTGGTAGTCGATGCCAGTTGCCCCATACCGCGCCATCGACGCAACGTCTGCCTCGCTGACCGTGGCGAAAACCCGAGCGCCCAGCGCCTTGGCAAGCTGAACCGAAACGTGTCCCACGCCGCCCGCGCCGCCTTGCACCAATACGGTTTGCCCGGCCTGAACGCGCGCGCGATCGACGATTCCCTGATACGACGTGATGAAACTCAGCGGTAGCGCAGCCGCTTCTTTCATCGAAAGATTCGATGGTTTCAGCGCAATCAACCGTGCATCGACAGCGGCGAACTGGGCGAGCGAGCCCTGAATCCCCGCGACGCCGCCGGTCATTCCATAGACTTCATCGCCAGTCTTGAACTGCGTCACGCCTTCGCCGACAGCTTCGATCACCCCGGCCATATCGATACCCAGAACCAGCGGCAACGGATGCTTTGCATGCGCGGCGCTGCCGGCGCGGATCTTCGTATCGAGCGGATTCAGCCCGGCTGCCATGATGCGCACCAGCAATTCGCCCGTCTGCGGAACAGGCCGCGAAAGCGTGGTCAGTTCGAGCGGTCCGTTGTAGCGGTGCAAAACCAGAGCCTGCATGTCCATGATGTTTTCTCCGAGACGAATTGAATTTGCTTGATTCATCTTCGTCCATGCGAGAAATTACGACAATCGATGAAATTGCACGCCAGCTAAACATTTATGCATGAGGAAAAATGGACTGGAGCGACGTACGGATTTTTCTCGCGATTGCCCGCACCGGTTCGCTCAGCGCGGCTGCAAGGCAGGCGGGCCAGACGCAACCGACCATGGGGCGTCGCCTTCGCGCGCTCGAGGAAGCAACGGGGCAGGTCCTGTTCCAGCGCACCGCCGATGGTTTTATCCTCACCGACGAAGGCTCCGCGGTGCTTGCACATGCCGAGCGCATGGAGGAGGATGCGCTCGCGTTCGAGCGTTCGCTTGCGGGCAAGGAACGGCAACTGACGGGCGTGTTGCGGGTATCGTCGTCGGACTGGTTTGGCGTACATGTCCTGACGCCGGTGTTCGCCGAGTTCCTGAAGATGCACCCGGGAGTCAGTATTGAACTCGTCACGGACTCGCGCCGGTTGAGTCTCGCGCGGCGCGAAGCCGACCTGTTGTTTCGCATTACGCCTTTCGACGAGGCCGACGTCATTCAGCGAAAGTTTATCCATATGGATTACGCGCTCTACGGTCTGGTCGGCGGTCCTCCGCCCCGCGCCGGCGATGGTAAGGGCTACGGCCTTGTCACCATGGACAGCGCGTTTGGCACGCTGCCCGATGTCGCCTGGGTGCGGCGCATGTTGCCGAATGCCCACGTGGCGTTTGGCAGCAACAATCGCGATGCCCAGGCGCGGATGTGCGCACAGGGCGCGGGTCTCGCCGTTCTGCCGTGTCCTCTCGGCGATGCCACTCCGGGCATTGATCGGATCGACCTGGGTGAGGCGCCGCCGGGACGGGACGTGTGGTTTGGCTATCATCGCGACCTGCGCCGCCTTGCCAGATTGCGCGCATTGCTCGATTTGATTATCGAAAGGCTGGCGAATTCGTGAGTGCGATGGCGAACGCTGATTATCCAAATCAGTGAAATAAGTCCTTAGTCTCCGGGGATTAACGAAACCCTTTTAGCGCGGCGTTGATAAGGGATTAACCGAAAGCCGGTTCTTATGTTTTAATAGCAACACTGCGAAGCCATTCTGCGCGTCGTCGAATAAAAACGCGTACACTTGGCTCCGCTGCAACGAAGAGGCGCAAAGCCGTCACGCGGCTTCCCGACTTCTTCCTCTGCCGGTACTTCCCGACTCATGCATGAACGCAGGTTTGCTGCTAATCGGGGCTGGAACGTGCCGGTCCAAGCTGGCGAATCCTGTTTATCCGCGTCGTATTGAAACGTATTGAAAGACTGCAACGGACGAGTCCGGCAATCCTTGAAGCAGTTTCGGAACAGCACACTCCCGTGCTGCGCCAAAGAACACCAAGTGCTTTTGAACAACAATTTTTATAATGCAAAGTGAAATGCCCACCCTCAAAGAACTGCTTGCGCAGCGCGAAGCGCTGCAGGATCAATTGGAAGTAGCGCGGCAACGTCAGGCTGAAATCGTTCTCGCGGAAATAGTCGCAAAGATGGGCGAATACAAGATTTCGCTGTCCGAGTTGATGGGACACAACGTTCAGGTAAAGGCGCCAGTAGCGTCTACCGCGCCCAAATATCGCGACACCACGACTGGCGCTACCTGGTCAGGCCGCGGACGCGCGCCGCATTGGATCGCCGATAAAAATCGTGCGGATTTTTTGGTAGGCGCTTAAGCGCGTTGTCTATTGCGAGCGAAGAGTCGTTGCTTTTTTATAAGTGACTCTTGCAACGCAGGGCCACGAACGGTTCTTCAACGCTGTTGTTTTAATTATGCGCGAATGCTTCGAAACATTGCGCGGTGCTTATGTGAGCGCTAGGCGCTGACGCGTGGAATCTGCGTCAGCAAAACAAGTGTTTGATTGCGTCGAAGAAGCCGTACGACGCTTTGCATATGCGAGCCGTCTCACTCCGCTTATCGGCCGTTCTCGTTGCGCTTGCTCCATCCGAAAGCGTGGATGGTGTTCAACGGCGCCGAGCTGCAAATCGATGCACAAAGTTGTCCCGGCATCGGCAAATCAAACACATACCAAGGCTCGAGCGCGGGGATTTCATCGGCGCTTCCGGGGTTGTCGATCGCTGCGCGATAACCCGCCGCACTCAGCAAGCTGTTGTCACGTGCCCGCTGCTTGCCGAACGGCAACGCGCTGGCGGTATTGGATAACGAGTCGTCTGGGTTCGATCCGAACGATGGCAACGACGTCCCGAGTCCAACATGTGTTGCGCTTATTCCGAGCATGATCCACACGCCGGCGTAGCCGATATCCGCGCACAGAACTTCGTTGCGTCCCGCGGCTTGCGCAAGCAAACGGCCTTTGGCGTCGTCGCGCAAATCGACGGCATCCGGCTTGCAGCCGAGCAGGCGCGCCATGGCCAGCCTCAGCACGGCGCGGCTGGATATATAGCGGTATCGCAACGCAGGACTCGGCAGCAACGCCGCGCGGCGCGTCTCGTCCAGCGTGAGCCATGTGGCGGCGTCGTGCGCGCTGATGCGCTGCCATTGGCTTCGAAAACGGGACACGAAGACCTCGCCGGGCGGCGGCACGCAGGGCTCCATCGACAAAGTCTCGTTCATGCGCAATGGAACGAATTGCGGCGGCGGACCGTGATCGACGCGTCTCAAAAGCGGCTCGGAATCACGAGTCCGGTCCATGCGCGATATTTCGGCTAAAGCAGAGCTTGCCATGGTCAGTCCGTTTGGACGCTCGCCTCGAACCATTCGGTGACGAAGGCGTTGCTGGCGGGGCGAACGACCACGCGCGTGCCTTCGGACGGCGTGCCGACGAACAGGAATCCGAGCAGACGGTCGGAGTCCGAGAGGCCGAGCGCGCGGTGCATTCCGGGCTCGTAACTATCCGCGCCGGTTGCCCAGAAGCCGCCGAAACCCATCGCATGGACGGCGTTCAGCATGTTCATGGCGGCAGCTCCGACAGCGAGCAACTGTTCCACTTCGGGCACCTTGGTTCGTGTAGTAACCGATGCCACCAGCGCAATCACCACCGGCGCCGCCAGCGCGCGGCCGCGGCGGTGTTCGTGCGCCGAACGTGGTTCGCGAGGCGAGCGGGAGGAGGCGAGATCAACGAGAATTTCGCCCAGGTTATGGCGCGCATTTCCGCGAATCAAAACGAAACGCCACGGGCGCAAGCCGCCGTGATCGGGCGCGCGCAAAGCTGCATCGAAAATCTGGTGAAGCTGTGCGTCGTCAGGCGCGGGCTCCGCGAGCGGCCAGTGAGACTGGCGCGTCATCAATACCTGCAATGCGTCTGCGCCAGCACGAGTCATGGTTTCCATAGGAATTTCCAGGCCTTCCAAAGGCATCCATGATGGACAAATTTCGCTCTAATTGCAAATGATTCTCAATACCGTGATTTTGTCACGATAACGATTTATACTTCCGGCTTCGTTTTGACGCCTCTTTCTGCACCTTCATACCGATGCCCGTTCGTCTCGCCAACCTTGGCCGCTGGCCCTCCGATATCGAGTTATGGCGTGTGGATGTGGACGTTCATAAACAGACGCGCGACTTCGAACGTTTTCTCAGCCCGGACGAATGTGATCGGATGACGCGTTACAAGCGAACTGCCGATCAAGTGCGGTTTGCGGCGGCACGATCGAGTCTCCGCGAGATTCTCGGTGAACGCGTAGCGCGCGATCCGGCGGAACTCGAATTCAAAATTGGCGCTCATGGACGGCCATGGCTGGCGGGTTATCCGCACGTGTCCTTCAACGTGTCGCATTCGGGCGAGCGCGTTTTGATCGCTGTTTCAGTGTTGCGGACAGTCGGCGTGGATATCGAAGAAATCAATTTTGCGCTCGACTGGCGCGCGCTTTCAGACACGGTATGCGTGAAAGACGAAGCCTCGCAAATGGTCAGCCTGCATGATTTTTATCGATGCTGGACCGCCAAGGAAGCGTTGCTGAAAGCAACTGGCGCGGGCATTGGTGTTGGCGACGGCCTGAAGTCTATCGATCTTGCAAACGGCCGGATTCCATCGGGATTCGACTTCGTCCGGCTCGATGATTTCGATGGCTATGCTGCAGCCTTGGCATTCGGCGTCGATGCCAGTGCATGCACGCTGTGATATGTTGAAACGCTCAATACCAATCACCGCGCATCTTCATGTCACTCACAATCCAGCACACGACCGGTTCCAAAGCCGAGCAATATCAGGAACTCCTTGCACAAGCCCGCTCGCTTCTAAGCGATGAAACCGATCGCATCGCCAATGCGGCGAATTTTTCCGCGCTGGTTTATCACACGCTGCCCGACTTGAACTGGAGCGGCTTTTATTTCTTCGATGGCAAAGAACTCGTCGTCGGTCCGTTCCAGGGAAAACCGGCTTGCGTTCGCATCGCGCTCGGCAAGGGTGTATGTGGAACCGCCGCGCAAACGCGCGAGACGCAGGTCGTTCGCGATGTTCACGCGTTTCCCGGACATATTGCGTGTGACTCGGCGTCTCAATCTGAGGTCGTGGTGCCGTTGATCGCGCAGGACGGGTCGCTAGTTGGCGTCTGGGACGTGGACAGTCCCGTTGTGAATCGCTTCGATGCCGACGATGCCCGCGGCATGGAAGCGCTCTGCAAGGTGTTCATGGAACTGGCCTGGGCCTGAATGTCTGCTCGAGCGCTGGTTACGTCTCGAGCTCATCGAAACGCTTCCACCGATACACGGCCGCCGAGATCAGCCAGCTTGCCGCGAACACCCCGACGATCACATAACCGATCATGCCGAAGTTATCGTTGAGACCGCCGATCGCATTCCAGAACCATCCGCCCAGTTGCAGCTTGTCGGCAAGCAGCCCCAATCCTTCTATGCTTCCGACCAGCAGCGCAACGACCACGGAAATGGTGGTGATGGTGATGTTGTAGTAGAGCTTGCGGATCGGCTTGACGAAGGCCCAGCCGTACGCGCCGAGCATCAGGATGCTGTCGGTTGTATCGATCAGCGTCATGCCTGCAGTGAACAGCACCGGGAACACAATGATCGACCAGATCGGCAAGCCTTGCGACGCGCCTGCTGCCGAAATGCCGAGCAGGCCGACTTCGGTGGCGGTGTCGAACCCGAGACCGAAAAGGAAGCCAAGCAGGTACATGTGGCGGCTTTTCGTGATCAGGCGAAAAAGCGGCCTGAAGATACGCGCGAAAAAACCGCGGTTCGCGAGCAGCAAGTCGAAGTCTTCATCCACATACGGTTCGCCGCGACGCACGCGCCGGAAAGCGCCGATCACCGCGCGCAAGATCACCAAATTCATGATCGCGATGGCGAACAGGAAGAACGTGGAAACCAGCGTGCCGATCAGCCCGCCGATCTCCTTGAATTCGGCCATGCGTGTTTGCAGCGCCATGGCCGTTGCGGCGATTGCGATGGACGCCAGCACGACAACCGTGGAGTGTCCCAGCGAGAACATCAAGCCTACGGTGACAGGGCGCTTGCCGTCCTGCATGAGCTTGCGCGTGACGTTGTCGATAGCGGCAATATGGTCCGCGTCGACCGCGTGACGCAAGCCGAACGAATAGGCAAGCAAGCTGGTTCCGAGCAGCAGCGGATAGTTATGGAATGCGACGAAAGCCCAGATCCAGGCGCCGACGTTGAAGGCAATCAGTAAGGCATAAAGGCTGATGATCTTTTGGCGCGTGTGGCCTTGTTCGTCGCCGAAGACTGCCTTTATCAGTGCTCGCATTGATTTTCCGTCTTTAGATTTTTGGGCGCCGGACCGAGCAAGAGACCTGACTGATCACGATAGCGCTCGAATGATAGCGTGCCAAAATTCCAAAGCCGCCAATAGCGGTAGCCTCTATGGGGACTTTATGCCCAGCCGGCGCCATCGGGGAAATGGAAGCGTTCGAGCGAATCCGCCTGCATCTCGATGCTGTAGCCGGCCGTTTCTGGCGGCATGTATCGGCCATTGCGGATCACGACGGGGCTGACAAAATGCTCATGCAAATGATCGACATATTCGAGCACGCGATTATCGAGCGATGCCGACACGCAGACATAATCGAACATGGAAATATGCTGGACGTATTCGCACAAACCAACGCCGCCCGCATGCGGACATACCGGCACGCCGAACTTCGCGGCCATCAGCAATACGATGATCACTTCGTTCAGGCCGCCTAGCCGGCAACTGTCGATCTGGCAAAAATCGATGGCCTGCGCCTGCAGCAATTGCTTGAACATCACGCGGTTCTGGCAATGCTCGCCGGTTGCAACGCCTATGGGCGCTATCCGGCGGCGGATCGATGCGTGGCCGAGAATATCGTCGGGACTCGTGGGTTCTTCGATCCACCATGGATCGAACTGGGCCAGGCGGCGCATGTTGGCGACGGCTTCATCCACGTCCCAAACCTGGTTGGCGTCCATCATCAGTTTTCGATCTGCGCCGATTTCGTCTCGAAGAATGCGCGCGCGGCGAATGTCTTCTTCTATGTTGCCACCGACCTTCTGCTTGAAATGCGTCCATCCCTGGGCCACGCCTTCGCGCGCGAGGCGGCGGATTTTATCGTCGTCGTAGCCAAGCCATCCTGCCGATGTAGTGTAAGCCGGATAACCTTCAGCACGCATTTCCTGTTCGCGTTCGGCGCGTGTTGCCGAGTGGCGGCGCAATATTGCCAGGGCTTCCTCGGGCGTCAGCGCGTCCGTCACGTAGCGAAAATCGAGGCAGCGCACGAGCTCTTCCGGGCTCATGTCGACCAGCATTTTCCACACCGGCTTCTGTACGGATTTCGCCCACAGGTCCCATACCGCGTTGACGACCGCGGCCGTCGCAAGATGAATCGCGCCTTTGTCCGGGCCGATCCAGCGCAACTGACTGTCCGATGTAAAGGCGCGCCAGAAGGCGCCCATGTTCGCGGTGATATCTTCGAGGTTCTTGCCAACGATCAGCGGCGCAAGCGCATTCACCGCGGCCACGCAGATCTCGTTGCCGCGTCCTATGGTGAACGTGAGGCCGTGGCCTGCGAGCTTGCCGAGTGAATCGGTTTCGAGGATGACGTAAGTGGCGGAATAGTCCGGCGCGGCATTCATTGCGTCGGAGCCGTCAAGCGATCGCGAGGTTGGAAAGCGGATGTCCCTGACGGACAGATTCGTGATCGTGGTCATCTGAACACCTCCGTGCAATGGCAGATTCAACTCGGTACAAACCCGGCTAAGCGCACAGCGATCCGCCGCTCTCCAAGTCTGATTGCGGCATGCTAGCACGGGGTACAGAAGCGTTATCAAAGGCCATTACGCACTACGGGGCATGTGCGGTGCATCGAACGTTCAGGTCTTTCTTGCGAGGGTGATTGCATGCTCGGGGCAAGCGGTCACGCATAAACCGCATGCGCGGCACGCGTCCTCGTTAGGCGTGTACGCGACCTTCATTCCATGCACACGCAGTTTGAGTTTGTTCAGCGGACTCATGGACGCGTAGTCCGTCGTATCGATTCGACGAATCACGAATACGTCTTCCGGACACACCACGGCGCAATCAGCCTTGCCTTCACAGCGTTTCAGATTCACGACCGGCACGATGACACCGGGCGCCTGCTTGCAATTCGCCGAAGACGCAAGTGCGGTGCTCATACCGTGTCCGCCTCGCGCGGCTTGCGAGCGCCGCACCGCCGGTTTTTGAATTGCTCGCGCTCCTCGGGTGTCATCTGTTCCCAACGCCGCCACTGCCGGCGACCGCGCCAGCCTCCGCCATGCCCCCTGAAGCCGCCGAACAGGATCCGGCTCAACACCATCAAGCCCAGCGCATGCGGAAAATCAATCGCCCGGGCGCCGATGAACAATGCCGGGATGACCCAGTTCCACAAGGTCATGACAAGCCACGCTAAAGCGGCGACCGCGACTAACGCAAGCACCACCTTGGCCAAGATTTTCAGTCTGAAACTCATTTACTTTCTCCTCAAATATCCAGATCGTCATAAACCGGCTGCAAGCGTGTACGCAGATGCAAAATTGCATAACGCTTGCGCGCAAGTAGCGTGTTGATGCTCACGCCTGTTTCCAGCGCCAGTTCTTTAAAGCTGCGCCCATCCAGCTCGTGAGCCACAAAAACGTCGCGCTGATTACCGGGAAGTTCATCGATAGCTTCTTGCAACGTCGTCAGCAACACCGTGCGCGCATAGTCCGCCTCGGGACCGCCGTTCTGCGCAGGAAGCGCGAGATCGAGCCGATAGTCCTCGTCGGCTTCATCGTCGATTTCGCTGAGCGGCTGCTCTCTCTTCTTGCGAAACCGGTCGATGATTCGATTACGCGCGACCCGGAACAGCCATGCGCTGACTTGTTCGATAGGCTCGGGAAGGCGATACGCCTGGACGAACTCGTGCAGCACATCCTGCAGGATGTCTTCGGCGTCACTGGGATCGCGCACGCGACGCCGGATGAAATTTCCGAGCTTCGAGCGCTCACGCAAGACGGTTGCGGTGATCTCGTTATCGCTTTCGATGATGATCGGGCCTTGCGGCTTCGTCGGTTGCATACATCTGATGACGATCTACAAACGGGAATATTGTGGCCGAAATGAAAAAAGCGGCGGCGTGGGCGCTTGAGCGGGAAAGATAAGCGGCGCTTATTGCGAATACGCTGAGTCAATCAATACTGTCGCAATCACGAACGAACGGTTGTCTACAGACATTTCAACGCGGCCAAGGTCGTCTTGACTGCTTCGTTCCACGGCGTGTGCGGTTCTTCGCCGAGCACGCTCAGCAACGACGCATTGTTCATGTGAACAGGCTCTTTCCACAAATAACGCATTTCCAGAAGCTCGCGGAACGTCTCTGAAAATGGTGCGATAGCGGGTAATGCCCACCACGGAAACGCGCGCACCTTGATATTCGGTCGGCCTGTCGCGTGTCTGATTGCACCGATCATTCGGGTGCCATCGGCGTCCCAATGTCCGAGCATCTGATACGAAGCAAAGTCGGCAAGCGCTTGTTCCCGTTCAACCAGCCGCACCATGGTTCGCGCGACGTCGGGGACATACGCCCATTGATGCCCGATGCCGCGCTTGCCCGGATAAAACATGCTTTGCACCGGCTTGCCTGGCTTTACCAAAGCGCTCGACAACCAGCTGTTTCCCGTGCTTCCAGGCCCGAAGAAATCGCCGGCGCGCACGACCAGACTACGCACGCCATTCTTGCTTGCGTCCTTCAAGTGACGCTCCAGCTCAACGCGAATCGCCCCTTTGCGGGTGACCGGATGTTGTGGCGACGTTTCGCTCAGCAACGGAAGCGTGTCGGGGCCATAGTTATAAACGGTGCCCGGCAAAAGAATTCGCGCGCCCGACGCCCGCGCTGCTGCAATGGTGTTATCGATCATGGGAAGTACCAGCGCCGCCCAATTGCGATACCCGGGCGGATTGACCGCATGAACGATGAGCTGCACGCCGCTCGCCGCCGCGACGACGTCATCGCGGTTCATTGCATCGCCTTGCCGCCATTCAAAACGTTCGTCACGTGTAGTCAGGTTCGCGGGCTGACGGTGCAGCGCGCGCACTCGCCAGCCTTCTTTCGCGAGCTGCCGCGCCACTTCTCCGCCAATACCGCCTGTTGCGCCCAACACCAATGCAATCCGGGCTTCACTCATGTTCGACTCCTGTTGTGTTCATCGATTGACGATCATTCTTGCGCGAATCATGGTTAAATGAAATTGTCGAAATCCGTAGACCTGATATACATTTTTGTATGAAAGAAAACGCACTGAGCTGGGACTTTTATAGAACGTTTCTCGAGGTGCTGCGTGAAGGTTCCTTGTCGGGCGCCGCGCGGTCGCTCGGGCTCACGCAGCCAACAATCGGCCGTCACGTGGATGCACTTGAAGAGACGCTCGGTTATGCGCTTTTTGTCCGCACGCAACAGGGTCTAAGCCCAACGCAGCAGGCGCTTGCATTACGCCCCTACGCGGAGGCGCTGGAGTCGACTAGCACGGCGCTGTTACGCGCCGCATCGAGTCAGGGGAGCGGGGTGCGTGGCACTATCCGCATTACCGCGAGCGACGTAATCACGGTCGAAGTCTTGCCCGCTATCGTTACGGAACTGCATGCGGCTTATCCCGAACTGGTTATCGAACTGATGTCGTCGAACCGGATAGAGGATCTGTTGCAACGTGAGGCGGATATTGCGGTGCGTATGCAGCGGCCTAGTCAGGGCGTGCTGATCGCGCGTCGCGTTGGCGATATCGAACTAGGCATGTACGCGCACAAGGACTATCTGGCGCGGCGCGGCAAGCCTGCGCGAATAGACGATTTAGCGGATCATGCGTTAATAGGATTCGATAAGGAAACTGCTTTTATTCGCAGCATGAAAACGCAGTTGCCCGACATTCGCCGTGAATTACTGGCGTTACGCACGGACAGCGACCTTGCATCGCTCGCCATGCTGAGGGCGGGTTTCGGCATTGGTTTTTGTCAGGTTGGTCTTGCGCGACGCAACCCGGATCTCGTGCGGTTGTTCCCCAGGCGGATATCGCTCAGGCTCGACACATGGCTTGCCATGCACGAAGACCTGCGCGACAACCCGAGTTGCAAGGCCGCGTTTGCGGCCTTGGCGAAGGGACTGGATAAATACGTGCGCGGGACTTAGTACCGTTGATGCGTCCCACGCACGATGGCTTACTTCGATCCAGCCAGCACGAACGCGTCGCTGCGATCGGCGAGAGGCGCTGCCGCGAGTATTGAGTTGTCGATGACGGCGAGCACGCCAGTCAGCGTCTTGTTCGGCGTCAGGCAGGGCGCGGCGCCAAATGTGACGGTCGCATCGTAGACATTCTTCGTACCGTGCGGCGTTGCGGTGCCCGTGAATATGCAACCGCTCGTGCCACGACCGGATACCGCGCCGTTAGCTGTGATCGTAACCGACACAGATTCACCGCCTTTGACCGATCCCGCCGCGCCGGTGTATGTCCCTGCAATGGCCGCAAGACTCGGCGCCTGGTCGTAGACGGTGCTGTATTGAGTCGTGAAACTGACTGGCGTGCTGCCTGAAGCCACTGGCGTGATCGTTCCGTTCAAGCTGGTTTGCGCTGCCAAAGAAAAGGCGATGTTGTCGGGCGTCACGCTGTTCTGGCCAATGACGTAATTACGTGCATCCGCCGATACGAGCGGACCATTCGCACGGCTCGCGGTCCCCTGGACAAGACCTAAGGTGTTGGTCGTCTGATTGACGTAGACGAAGTAATAGACGCCGGTATCGAGCACTACGCCGTTGATTATGTCGCCGGCATTATCGGTGCCGCTATAAAAGCCCTGAGCGACGCCGCCGGATGTATCGGGCTGGACGAAATTCGATCCGCCGCTATTGTCGCTACCACCACCGCCGCCGCCGCATGCGGAAAGCGTAAGGGCTGCCAATGCGCAGCCAAGCAATTTCATTTTCATTTTCTGGTCTTCTCGAATAGGTGCGCTAGCAACCGGTTACTGATTCTTATCAATTATTTTTCGGCTGCTAGATTTACCATAAATCGAGTGCGGTTTCCTCAAATGGAGCGAAGAAAATGCTTGAGTGTTGCGTGGATTTTACGGGGCGACTCTTAGTTGCTCACGGTTCAAGCGGCTGTTCTAACGGCACAGTCTCAAGGGCGCGTCGCGGCCCGCGATAAAAAGCGTAGTTACGCCGAGCGAGTCAAGGCGAACCGCTCATTGACGGAGCAGCCAGTCGCCATACGGCCAGAACATCAACGTGGTCGAATGCCACATGAAGTCATCGGTAAGGTTCTTGGCGAGCATGCCCGCAACCAGCGCAATTCCTGCGCGGAACAGGTAGTGATAGGCCCATGTCTTGGGGCCGTTTTAATGACGCAGTGCGTGGACACGCTAGCTGGACGAATAAAGGCAGCAACCTTTTAGCGGTTCAATTTATAACTAATCGACTACCAGCTGAAATAAAACAGCTTTCCTACTTAGCGAGGCCAGGCGCAGGCGACTGAGGTTTCAGTCTGGATTTCGGCTGCGCGCGCTGCGGCAATTCGGAAAGTCGCATGAGGTGACGCAGCGCCATCATTGCGCCAATTGCTTCCAGCACGGCTGCAGGAACCCACATGATGAGTCCGCCGAGACTCTGGTCCAGCGCGGCTGGAACCGACGTGAACGCACGGCCGCACAAAGTAAAGATCGGATAGAGGTCGTGACTCGAGAACGTGATGATCGCGCCAACCAGAATCTGCGGCGCCATTGTTATCACAGGCGAAAGCACGCGCAAGCCAGGCCGCGTGCGGCTAGGCGGATGCGGACGATGATCGAGCAGCATCCACCAGTACAGCGGGCCGCTTATGGCGACCGACCAGTTCATGAAGGTATAGATCCGCCAATCGAGCATTGCAACGAACTGCACCGATGGAATCAGCCAGAACACTACCGAGATGACAAACGCCGCCGATATGAAAGTCGGGTTCAGCACAATGGCTGCAAACAGGCGCGCGGGCCGGCGATATTGCCAGCGACGCAACACGCTGCGCCAGCGCAAGGGCAGCCCGGCCCTGAGCGCGCTGCCCGGGTACGAGGCCATCAGGATCAGCGGCGCAAGGTGATGCAGTACGAGATGCTGGAGCCTGTGCACGAAGAATTCGTGCTCGGCGTAATAGTCGAGCCGCGTATGCAGCGCGATATAAAAAAGCGCCAGGCCTATCCAGAAAGCACCTTGTCGGGTACGGCTGATTCGAATGCGGCGTGATCCGCGAGCGAACAGAATTGCGGTCCCAACGAAAATTGCCACGAGCCCAAAAGATGGTTCCCAAGGGACGAGCAGATCGAATAGAGACATGGCGGCTTGAACAATGTAAGGAAGCGCAGGCGTGCATGGACGCTCGTCTTGGCGAGGCGAATGTTAGCAGTTGCCTGAAGAAGGCGCTGTCGCCAAGACATTCGCGCGGACCTGAAAGCCCGGCTTGGATAAGGGCGATGAAAGTGCGATGGACCAGGCGGAAAAGGCCAGAAGGTAAAAGACGCGGTATTTTTTCTTTTAATTTGACCGCGTCGATTTGTCGCTTGGGCTTAGCGCTTTAATTCCCTAAATGAGGCGCCGATGCTAGAGCCGATCCAAACTCGGCGCCCAATACAAACCGCCTTAAGCAGCCGTGCGTGTTGCGGATGCAATTCGCGCCGGAAAAATCGCAGAGAGCACGAGCGTCACGACAATGTTGACTGCCAATGCAAGCACGCCGATATAAACCGGATACGTCGTAGCGCCCAGATGCAACGCGTAGATGGGCTTGAGTCCTTGCATGAATACCATCGTGGTACCGAGTCCAATCCCTGCCAGCCAGCCGATGAACAATGCCGGCAGCTTGAGCCATCGCGTATAAAGCGAGAACACAACTGCGGGGAATGTCTGCAAGATCCATACGCCGCCAAGCAATTGCAGGTCGATGGCAAATTGCGTCGGCAGGAAAATGATGAATATCAGCGCGCCGAGTTTCACCGCAAGCGATACCACTTTCGCATTGGTCGCTTCCTGAGCAGGCGTAATGTTCGGCTGGATCAGCGGCTTCCACAAATTGCGTGTGAACAGGTTGGCCGATCCAATCGACATGATGGCCGCGGGCACCAGCGCACTGATCGCAATGGCCGCCGCTGCAAAGCCGACGAACCATGACGGAAACAGCTTGAGGAACAGCGCCGGCACGACATCTGTTGGCGAAGTAACCTTTACGCCAGCCGCGATCGCCATGTAGCCCAGCAATGCAATCAGCCCGAGGAGGAGCGTATAAGCCGGCAGCGCAATTGCATTCTGCTTGATGGTCTTGGCGCTCTTCGAGCTAAGCACGCCCGTCAGCGTATGCGGATACATGAACGCTGCCATGGCCGATCCAAACGCTAGCGACGCATAAGCCGTGAACTGGCTTGCCTTGAGCGTAATGCCTGTTGCGCCGCCCTTGGCTGCAAAGAAGTGATCGGCTGCATCGAATACGGATGCGTAACCGCCGAGCTTGCTTGGAATCAGCCAGATCGCCGCAATCACCACGATATAAATCATGATGTCCTTGACGAAGGCGATCATGGCCGGCGCGCGCAGGCCGCTCGCATACGTGTACACCGCAAGGATGATGAACGCGACCACCAGCGGCGCTTCACCGGTCACACCAAGGCTCTTGATCACCACTTGCATGCCGACGAGTTGCAACGCGATGTACGGCATCGTAGCGATAATTCCGGTCAGCGCAATAGCAGCAGCAAACCAGCGCCCGCCGTAAATGCCTTGCACAAAATCAGCAGCCGTAATGTGATTATTCTTCTGGCAAATCGACCAGAGCTTGGGCATCACTGCAAATACAAACGGGTACACGATGATCGTGTAAGGCAGCGCGAAAAACCCATACGCGCCCACCGCATAAACGAGCGCGGGCACCGCAATGACGGTGTACGCGGTATAGAAGTCGCCGCCTACCAGGAACCACGAAATGACCGCGCCGAATTGGCGGCCGCCAAGGCCCCATTCGTGCAATTGGGTCAGGTCGCCGGCTTTCCAGCGTGCCGCGAAAAATCCCAGCACCGTGACCAGCGCAAAGAATCCCAGGAATACGAGACCGGAGGTCCAGTTGAATGTCGTCGGCATTATCGGACCCACTTGTAGATGACGTAAAGGATCAGCGACGTCAGCGGCACCCACAGCAACTGGTACCAATAGAAGAAGGGGAATCCGGCAAACGACGGTCGCGCGTCGTTATAGAAGGGGAGCCACAATAACGCGACGTAGGGGATCAACAGCAACAGCCGGCCGGCCGCGCGTTTTCCGGGGGAAACGCTTTCTGAACTCATGGATATCTCCTGGAACCAGTCTCTTTTCGAACTGGAGCCGGAGTATTGGCGCAATTTCCCGCGTCGACTTCCGTAGTAATACGTAGACGCGTCGACCATTGGCGGCCATGGTCTTGCAAGGCTTGGGGCGCGCGTGTCCTTAGGGCGTCAAGAGCGGAATCACCCTACGTAATACTACGCAGGCCGCAAGTATCTTAGGCGCTCTTCTAACAGCGAGATGGCACAATCCGGGACTAAATGGCCGAACGCCTGAATAAGTCCGGCGTCCTAGCGGGAAAATTCAATGCGACTCTCTTTGCACGGGATGAAGCGAAAATGGCTGATTCTCGCCCTCTTGCCATTCATCGGAGCAATGGCAACGATTGCCGTCGCCGTGGCGTTCCAGGCCAGGGCTTTATCGAATTCCGAGCAGCGCGAAATTGCAGCGGCTTACCGCAGCAGCAAGGAAGTCGAGCTTAAAAATTACGTCGCGCTTGCGGAAAGCGCGGTTGCGCCGCTATACAACTCGGGTCGTGACGACGCCGCCACGCGCGCTCAAGCGCTGGCTATATTAGCGAAACTCGAGTTTGGCAGCGACGGCTATTTTTTCGTCTACGACCTGCAAGGCAATTTGCTGATGCATCCGCGTCTGGCGCAACTCGTAGGCACGAACCTGTGGTCCATGCACGATCCGCACGGCGCGCTTACCATTCAGTCTCTATTGGCGAAAGCAAAAAGCGGCGGCGGTTTTGTCGAGTATCTATGGGAACGTCCGTCGACTCACAAAATGGAATCGAAGCTTGGTTACGTGGTGACGTTCGAGCGATGGGGGTGGATGGTCGGCACCGGTATTTATCTCGACGACGTCAATACGGCGTTGTCGCAAACCGGGCGCCAGGCGTCGTCGAACATACGCCACACGCTGTTCCTGATCGGATTGATCGGCGCGCTGGGCATGGGGTTTATCGGCGCGTGCGGCGTTGCAATGAATGTCACCGATCACCGCAGTTCGGACGCGCAACTGAAGATCATGGCGCGTCAGGTGGTCGAGTCGCAAGAGGCGGAACGCGGCCGGCTGTCGCGCGAACTTCACGACGGCATTAGCCAGATGCTGGTCTCCATTAAATTGCTGCTCGAGTCGGCGTTGGCGCTCAGGCCCGCTCATGCCAACCGCGATGATCCTAGCGGACCACCCATACATAACGCGCTGGCGCAGACCAACCGGACATTAGCGGAAATCCGGCAGATCTCTCACGACCTGCGTCCGGCCATGCTCGACGATTTCGGTCTGGGCGCCGCTTTGCGGCAACTGGCGCTCGAATTCAACGAAGCAGGCAATACACCGCATACGAACGTCACGGTCGACGCCGCGAAGAGCGACGCACAACCTTTGCCTGACGCCGTGAACACTGCGCTATTTCGTGTCGCGCAGGAAGCGTTGACCAACATCCAGCGCCATGCGCACGCGGCCAACGCGCGGATAACACTGGCTTGCGCCACGGGACGCGTTGTATTGACGGTGACCGATGACGGTATCGGGTTTGGTTCCGGCGCGGTCCAGTCGGACCCGCGCCAAGGCATCGGGCTGCGCAACATGCGTGAACGTGTCGAGTCGCTCAACGGTTCCTTCACGATCGAATCGCGACCGGGATGGACCGGCCTGACCGCAGCGATTCCGGTCGACTATCCTTCAACCGCATTGAGCGACTCGAGCATATGACAGGCACTATCGACATCTTGCTGGTCGACGACCATCAACTCGTGCGCGACGGGCTCAGGCTTCGTCTGGACGCCATTGACGGCTTCAGAGTAGTGGGCGAAGCGAGCAGCATGCCGGAGGCGCTCAGGGTCATCGAGCGGGTCGCGCCGCGTCTCGTGTTGACTGATCTCAGCATGAAGGGCGGCAGCGGCGTGGCGCTCACGCGCGAGATACGGCAACGTCATCCCGCCATGCACGTACTGGTTTTATCGATGCACAACAACGCCGAATACATGGCCGAAGCGCGCGCGGCCGGCGCAAGCGGATACGTGCTAAAGGACGCCCCGGCTACCGAGATCATTGCAGCGATTCACATCATTCTTGGCGGCGGCGCCTATTTCAACGAACAGTTGAAACAGGCCGCAAGTGTTACCGTCAGAAGCACCGCGCGGGACCGTGGCGGCTACCGCCAGATCGAGAAGCTGACGCCGCGCGAGCAGGAGTTGCTGCGCGACCTTGCGAACGGTTTGTCGAACAAGCAGATTGCAACGCTGCATGGGTTGTCGGTCAGGACGGTGGAGACACACCGGATGTCGATCAAACGCAAACTGGATATTGAAGGTCAAGCGGAACTGATCAAGTTCGCGGTGGAATTTTTCAGCGCTTGAGGCAAGCTTCATTTGTGACGATAGTGGACTTTCCTTTCGGCCATCGATATATTTAACAGGATATAACGATGGAGCGTCGGTGTGGTTAATAGCGCGCAGGAAGCAGTCGGCGAAATATTCGTTCTCAAGTCCACGCCAGCGATTTTCCGCACGTCATCTACAAGGCGGGCAATCCCGGCGCTTTCTAAGAGGACCTGCTTGTCTGAACCACGTCGATGCAAGGACATGTGAAAGATCTCGACGAATAACAGTCAACCAAGGAAAGCGATGTTCATTCGTCAGCTCGAGTATCTCGTCACGTTGGCAAGGGAGAAGCATTTCGCGCGGGCAGCGGAGGTGTGCCATGTATCGCAGCCGGCGTTGTCATCGGCTATTCGCACTCTCGAAACAGAACTGGGCCTTGTCATTGTCGAGCGCACGCGGCGGTTCGTGGGTTTCACCGAAGACGGCGAGCGTGTGCTCGGATGGGCGAGACAAACGCTGGCGTCGCTTCAGAACATGCGCCACGATGCCTCCGCCGCGCAGGTCAAACTCATCGGGACCCTGCGCATAGGGGCGATTCCGACCATTATTCCGATCACCGCTCGCATGCTTGCGCCGTGCATGCGCGAGCATCCGGATATGCGCTACGAGGTTCGATCGCTGAGTTCCGACGCCATACTTCGTCAGCTCGACGAGTATGAACTCGACGTTGGCCTGACCTATCTCGACGATCAGGTGCAAGCCGGTTTCAGCGTGCTGCCGCTTTATCTCGAACGTTATATGCTGCTGTCTCCCGCAAGCGCGGCGCAGGACGTTAGCGCGCCCATACAGTCGTGGAGCGATGTCGGTGAATTGCCGCTGGGGCTGCTTACGTCGACCATGCAGAATCGCCAGGTGATCAATGCGGCGTTCCGGCGGGGGAACGTGCAGCCTCGCGTAGTGTTGGAGACTGATTCGCTGCTCTCTCTTTACGCTCACATCCAGCACGCCGGCCTTTACAGCGTATTTCCTCATAGCCTGCTCAGCGTGCTCCCTTCGAGTAATGCGGTGCGTGCGTCGCTCTTGCTGCCCGAGTTGACGCGCGGTATCGGCCTGATTGCGCGTAGCCGCAATGCATTGCCGCCGCTTGTTGCCGCCATGTGGCGCTCAGTCGAGCAACTCGATCTTCAACGCGACTTCGACGCACTCATGCCCGCTGCCGCGCAGACGGTCTGATCTTCTGCGATCAACGTTACAGTCCGTTCGCAGGCGTTGATAACGAACGCTTATCAAGTGATCCATCCAAACGATTGGACCCGCTATCGCGACTTGTAGACACTGAACCTTGTCGACGTACCAACCTCATGTTCGACGAGGCGGCGCGTTTCGCCAGAAGCGCCGGTGTTAATCAAATCAAAGTGGAGTGGAGACAATCATGGCCAAGGTTCTTTGCGTTTTATACGATGATCCCGTTGATGGCATGCCGAAGAAGTATGCGCGCGACGACGTACCCAATATCACGAAGTACCACGACGGCCAAAGCGCGCCGACGCCCAAGGCAATCGATTTCAAGCCGGGTCAATTGCTGGGTAGCGTGTCTGGCGAGCTGGGCCTGCGCAAGTTTCTCGAATCGCAAGGTCACACACTGGTTGTCACGTCGGACAAGGACGGCCCGAACACCACGTTCGAGCGTGAACTTGAGGATGCCGAAATTGTTATCTCCCAGCCGTTCTGGCCCGCGTATTTGACGGCCGAACGCATTGCGAAGGCGCCGAAGTTGAAGCTTGCGCTGACCGCCGGTATTGGTTCGGATCATGTCGATTTGCAAGCGGCAATCGACCGTGGCATTACCGTCGCCGAAGTGACGTTCTGCAACAGCATCAGCGTTGCCGAGCATGTCGTAATGATGATCCTGTCGCAAGTTCGTAACTACCTGCCGTCGCATGAATGGGTCAAGAAAGGCGGCTGGAATATTGCGGATTGCGTGTCGCGTGCATACGACCTGGAAGGCATGAACGTGGGTACGGTCGCGGCCGGCCGCATTGGGGCAGCCGTGCTGCGTCGCCTCAAGCCGTTCGACGTCAAGCTGCATTACACGGACCGTCATCGTTTGCCGGAAGCCGTCGAGCGCGAGCTGGGCGCTACGTGGCACCCGACGGCCGAGTCCATGGCGAAGGTCTGCGATATCGTCACCATCAACTGTCCGCTGCATCCGGAAACGGAACATCTCTTCGACGAAGCGATGATCAACAAGATGAAGCGCGGCGCCTACATCATCAACACGGCACGCGGCAAGATTGTGGATCGCGACGCCATTGTGCGCGCACTGGAAAGCGGTCAACTTGCGGGTTACGCGGGCGACGTGTGGTTCCCGCAACCGGCGCCGGCCGATCATCCGTGGCGCACCATGCCGAACCAGGGCATGACGCCACATACGTCGGGCACGACGCTTTCGGCACAAGCGCGTTACGCTGCAGGCACGCGCGAGATCCTCGAATGCTGGTTCGCCAACGAACCGATTCGCGACGAGTATCTGATCGTCGATGGCGGCCGTCTCGCCGGCGTGGGCGCTCATTCGTACAGCGCAGGCAATGCGACGAAGGGCTCCGAAGAAGCGGCCCGTTACAAGAAGGCCTGACGTATCTGGCACGCCAGGCAATCACTGCCCGGCGTGCCTGACGACGAAGCGAGACCCCATGAGCGAGCAGACTGTCAGAGCGGCGCCAGCCGTTCATCATCCAACCCACTTCAAACAGGCACTATTCGGTTTTATCGGCGGAACGTGTGCAATTGGATTGCTTGCATGGCTCGGGCATGCAACGAGCAGTCCACTGGTGATTGCGCCGTTCGGTGCGTCGAGTGTTTTGCTTTTCGGCGCGCCCGATAGTGCCTTTGCCCAGCCGCGCAATCTTGTCTTCGGGCATATGCTTTCCACTGCCGTCGGGCTTTCGATGTTCTGGATAGCGGGGCCGGGAATTTGGCAGATGGCGCTGGCCGTGGGCATTGCTATCGGACTCATGCAGCTTGGACGTTGTGTGCATCCGCCGGCGGGCGCCGACCCGCTGGTAATCATGTTGAGCGGCAATGCATCGGCCGGATTTTTCTTCGTTCCTGTATTGGCCGGTGTTAGTTTGCTTCTGGTGATCGCACTGGTATTCAACAACTTTGTGCGTGGCCACCGATGGCCCCAGAGGGGGTTGTAGTTCAACCGATGGCGGCAGCGACTCCCGCCATTTTCTTTCACTCGCGCTAAAGCCTATTGCTCGAATCCGTTCCCTTCGCTTCGCAATATGCGCAGTGCGCTGTCCAGATGCGCACGCGCGCTTTCGGCGTCTCCAAGGCGCATCTGCTCATAAGCGCGCTGCGCCACGTCATGCGGTATGGACTTGAGCGGCCGGTTGCTTGCCATGGCCTTGAGCTGTACTTCAGCCGCGCGCTCCAGATAATAGAGGTCGTCCCAAGCTTCAGCGATGCTTGCGCCGCCTACCATCACGCCGTGGTTCTTTAGAAAGAGCACGTCGGCGTCACCCATTGCCGATGCAATGCGATCACCTTCTGACGCGTCCAGCGCAAGGCCGTTGTAGTCCTCGTCCACCGCGGTACGGCCATAGAACTTCAACGCGGTTTGGCCCAGCCAGAGAAGCGGCGGCCCTTCGAGCAGGCATAGCGCAGTCGCGTTCGGCATATGCGTATGAAAAGCGGCTTTGATACGCGGTTTTGCTCGATGCAAGCGCGCATGGATAAAAAATGCCGTTGCTTCGGGTTTGCCTTCACCGTCGATTACATGCCCGTCGAAATCGCAGACAAGCAGGCGAGACGCCGTCATTTCCGCGAACGCATAACCGTAGGGATTCACGAAAAACAACTCGTCATGTCCTGGCACGACCGCCGAGAAATGATTGCAGACGCCTTCTTCGAATCCGCGCTGTGCCGCAAGCTGGAAACACGCCGCGAGTTCGATCCGTGCCTGCATGATTGCATCGGAATCGAGCCGTACACGACTGGACGACGCGCGCTGTTCGCCGAGTGAAAGCGTATGAGCCATGATGATTGCGGTGGAGTGTCGGTGATTCAAGTATATAGAAGAGAAACGATTGCTTTAGTGCATGGCTTGTCGACAGTTCACTCAAGCTCCCACACCTTTTCCCACCAGATAATCGATCAGCACGCGGACCTTCGGCGGCAAGAAACGGTTAGGCGGATAAAGCAGCCACACCGCGCCCACGTAAGCTTGCGCCGCCAAAGTCCAGTCATCGAGGACCTGAACCAGTTCCCCTCGCGCCAGCGCATCCGCGGCGGTGAACTCAGGCAAATTGGCAATGCCGAAATCCTGCATCGCAGCCTCGAGCCGGGCGCCTGCATGATTCGCTATATAGCGTCCGTGAACTTCTACTGTTTGCGTTTCGGAGCCGCGCCGGAATCGCCAGCGGTTGTCATCGGCGGTCTCGCCGAGATAAAGGCAATCATGCTGCGCCAGATCGCGCGGATGCACGGGCGTGCCGCGCGCCTTCAAATAAGCGGGCGATGCGCATATCACCCAACGTACGGAGCCGATCCGGCGTCCCGCCAAACCTGGCGGCGGTTGCTCCGTGAGCCGGACCACCAGGTCGATATCGTCATGTAGCGGATCGATCTCGTGATCGACGTACAGCAATTGCAAATCGACATCCTCATACGTGGCCAAGAATTCCGGCACGAGTGGATGAATCACCGTTTTGGCAAAAGCAGTCGGCGCGCTGAGGCTTACCTTGCCTTGCGGCCGGCCAACCAGCAAACCCGCTGCATCCACGGCGCCCGACGCCGCGCTGACAATATCGCGGCAATATCGAACCACCTGTTCGCCTGATTCAGTGACCCGCACCTTGCGTGTGGACCGTTCCAGCAGGCGCGTGGCCAACGCTTCTTCCAGGCGCTTGATCTGACGGCTTACGGTCGAAGGCGTGCTGCCAAGCTGACGCGCAGCAACCGAAAAATTGCCGCAATCGACGACACGCGCAAATACGGCCATGTCCGGCAACAAAGCAAAGATTTCTGCGGGGTTCATCGACGATTCCGGATTAATGCATCTGCGACATGAAGGCTGTGCACGCCGGCCCGATTATCACCGCAAGCGCAACGCTCGACAATACGCACTCTTCCATAGAGGTCCAATATGCCGAAGCAAGACCGCTTGCTAATACTGTCCGATGTGATGCTGCTGGTCGTCGCCGTGGTGTGGGGTACGAGCTACGGCGTCGTCAAGAATGCGCTCGTGTTTTACCCCGTGCTCGGTTTGTTGACGCTGCGATTCGGCATGACATTCCTGATGTTGTCGCCTGCATTGCGCCATTTGCGTTACGCCAACGCACGCACGCTGCGCGGCGTGTTTATCGCGGGGATGTTGCTGCTCGGCATCTTTTTATGCGAGACGTTTGGCGTGTTGCTCACGCGTGCAGCTAACGCGGCATTCCTGATCAGCTTGTGTGTGGTGCTGACGCCGTTGGTCGAATGGTTTCTGCTCAAGCGCAAGCCGGGTCGCATGGAGTGGGGCGCGGTTGCGCTTTCGCTTTTGGGCGCATGGTTGCTCGCGGACGATGGTACGTTCGTCTTCAATCCGGGCGATGCGTTAATACTCGGCGCTGCATTCTTGCGAGCGCTCAACGTTTGCGTCACCAAGCGTGTGATGCGTGATTCGGCGCTGCCGCCGTTGTCGGTGACAGCGGTGCAATCGGGTGTGGTTGCATTGGGCAGCACTGTCGTGGCGCTCGTATTCGCGCCGCAGCAGTTGCAGCATGTGCCTTCGTTCGCGGGACATTTGCCGTTCTGGACCAGCATCTTTTATCTGGTGCTTGCGTGCACGCTGTTTGCATTCTTCGCTCAAAACTACGCAATCAAGCGCAGCAGTCCCACGCGCGTTTCTTTGTTGATGGGCAGCGAGCCCGCGTTCGGCGCGCTGTTTGCGTGTCTTTGGCTTGGCGAAAGGATTTCGCTTACGGCTTGGGTCGGCGGTGGTCTGATCGTCGTGGCGTCGATGCTCGCAACCGTGCGTTGGGGGAAACCTGCAAGCGTTGGATTATCTGCGGAAAGCGCGTGATTTCAGCGATGCGCCTCGAGCAAAAGATTCAAGAACGCTTCCGCGCTGCGGGACAACGGTCGGGCTTCTTCAACGATGGCGCAGAAAGGCATTGAATAGAAGGGCGATTCGGGCAAGACCGCAAACTCATATCGCGGCGAAAGTTGCGCCGCGTAATGCTCGGGCAACAAGCCGACATAGCGGCCCGTAGCGACCATCATCGCAACGGCTTCGAGCCCGCTGACTTCGAGTCCCTGTGTGAAGCCCTGGGTCGCGAGCGCGTCTTCCACGAACGGATGCGGCCTGTATGCAAGCGGTAACGCACGCGTATTTTCATGTGCGCGGATTTCGCCTGCCGCCGCCGGCCGATAAAACACGCGATGCGTCTCCGTGAAAAGCGGGTAGTGCCGAAACGCGCGAATTCGCTTGTATGCGCCGCGAATCGCAATCTGCACGCGACGCTCGGTGAGCGCTGCGCCAAGGTCGCTGAACGTCATGACCGACAGCGACGGCCTGACCAGCGGCGCAATCCGATGCAACTCGCCAAGCGCTTCCGAGATCCGGCAACCCTCATGCGTGAGCACGTGTTCGGACGTTCCAAGCAGCAGCGGGCCGGACAAGATTCCGCGCACGGCATCGACTTCCGGCTTGATGCGCTCAAGCGCTTCTAGCGCTTGCAATGCCACCCGGAGCGCCACTTCACCGCCTTCCGTCAATTGAAATCCACCGGGACCGCGCTCGCACAGCTTCAGTCCGAGATGCGCTTCGACCTCGTTGATGTGCCGGCTGATCGACGCCTTCGACATCGATAAAGCCCGTTCCGCCGCCGCGAATCCGCTTGCCTGCGCCGCCGCGCAAAATACGCGCAGCGAACGCAGGTCGCGTTCCGTCAGATCCATTTTTTTCATCGGCGCAGGGAAATAAAAAGGTTTCGGTTTCCGGAACCATAACCGCGAAAAAATGGTTTTTCAAAACTTTTTTGACTGCCTACATTTCCCTCATGAACGCTTCTAAACGATTCGGGGAATCAAATGCACACGCTCAACCGACGCAAATTCTTAACTATCGCAGGCGGCGTTTCGCTTGCGATGGCCTTGCCATCTCTTGCGTTCGCGGAAGGCGGAACGCTTGCGGACATCCGCAAGCGGGGCAAACTCACGGTCGGCACCGAGGCGGCTTACGAGCCCTATGAGTTCGTTGAAAACGGTAAGGTAGTGGGCTACGGGCACGACATACTGGACTACATGGCGAGCAAGCTGGGCGTTACGCTCAATCAGGTCAACCTGCCGTTCCAGGGTTTGTTGCCCGGCCTGATGACACATAAGTTCGACTTCGTCGCAACGAGCGTCGGCATCAATCCGGAAAGGGCCAAACGGTTTGCGTTCTCCGAGCCGGTTGGAGTAGTCGATACACTCCTGGTCGTGCGTTCAAACGATAGCGCCATCGTAAAGGCCGAAGATGCTGCGGGACATGTGGTCGGCACGCAGATGGGTTCGTCGTCGCAACCGATTGCGCAAGCCTTCGACGCGCAGTTGAAAACCAAAGGCGCCGGTTACGCGGATATCAAACTGTTCCAGGCGTATCCCGACGTGATGGTAGCGCTGACGAACAAGACGTTGGATGTTGGCATCATGCCGTCGAACGTCGTCGCCGTGCTGATGAAGAAAGAGCCGGGGCAGTTTCGCGTCATCGGCAAGATTGGCGAGCCCAAGATGCTCGCGTGGGTCGCGAACCCGCAAGACCTCGAGATTCGTACGTTCATCAATACGTCGCTCGCGGAATTGACCAAGAGCGGCCAGCTTTCGCAGATGCAGAAGAAGTGGTTCGGCTACACCATGAACTTGCCGACCAGCGGCTATTTGCCTGAAGGTGCGGTCTGAGGCGGAGCGCTGCATGTTTGCGTTCATAAGCAGTCAGCTCGCCGTCCTCGCGCCGTTTTTCCACGATGTCATCGCGGGCGCGATCACGACGGTTTTATCCAGCGTGGCGGCGTTCGTGCTCGGCATCGCGATCGGTGCCGTGTTGCTGCTCGTGCGACAGCATGGCGGCCGCGCGCTCGCATGGCTCGTCATTCTCTATGTCAGCGTGATACGCGGCACGCCCGCGCTGATCCAGATGCTGGTCGCTTATTACGTGCTGCCCGCAGTGCTCAATTTGAATATATCGCCATTGCAAGCGGGGATTCTCGCGCTTGCATTGAACACTGCGGCATACGTTTCCGAGATCTTGCGTGGCGCATTGAACTCGCTTGGACGCGGGCAGATTCCGGCGGCGCGCGCGCTCGGCATGCCTGCGTTTCAGGTGTGGCGATACATCGTGTTTCCGCAGCTTTTTTATCGATCCATCCCGCCGCTGACCAACGAATTCACGATGCTGCTGAAGGCGTCGTCGCTGATGTCGATCATCGCCGTGCACGACCTCGCAACGGTCGCACGCGACGCCACGCTGCAAACCAATTTGCCGCTGCAGGTGTTTTCCGCAACGGCGGCCGTGTACTTCGCGATTCTGTTCGTCGCGTCGTCGGCTTCGCGTGGACTTGAACGCCGAGTGGCGAAGGTTTTACCCAATGTCCATTGATCTGGCTGTCGTTCAATCGTCCGTTCTCCCGTTACTGAAAGGGCTGAAAGTCACCGCTCAGGTTTGCGTGCTCGGCATTCCGCTCGGCATCGTGGCGGGCACCGTTGCCGCGTATTTCCGTGCCTCGGCATGGCGCGTATTGCGGGCTATAGCGCTCTCCTACGTGGAGATCGTGCGCAACGTACCGTTTCTGATACTCGTTTATCTGAGCTTCTTCGGCTTGCCGAAACTGGGTGTCACGATGCCTGCGTTCGCCATCGGCGTAGCGGCGACAGCGTTCTACACCGGTGGATACTTCTGCGAAATTCTGCGTGCCGCATTCGGCAGCCTTGCCCATGGACAGGTGCAGGCTGCTCGCTCGCTGGGGTTGTCGGGACTTCAGGTGCAGCGTCACGTGGTGTTGCCGCAGATCTTTGGTTTTCTTGCGCCGGCTACGACCAGCCTCACGATCATGATGTTCAAGGACTCGTCCATCTTTTCCGTGATGAGCCTGACGGAACTCACCTACCAAAGCAACCTGCTTACCGCCGATACCTTCGCCTACGTTGAAGTACTCGGCACCACTGCGCTCATCTACTGGCTTTGCAGCGTGCTGCTCGACATAGCCGGCCAATGGTCGGAGCGATACGCGACTCGATACCGGCGCGTCTGATACTGCGCGTCCTCCGCTGTAGAAAACTAGACAATCTCATTTAATACAGGATTCCTGATCATGAAAAAACCCCTCACCGTTTCTCCGAAGACCGGCCACAAGACGCTGCTCTATTCCGACCTGGCAATGGACCTCGATAACCTCGACGCGGATATTGCCGTGCTGGGCATGCCTTATGGATCGGCATATTCGGCCGCGGACTTTACCAACGACCAGACCAATGCACCGACCGCAATCCGTCAGGCCACCGACCGTGTGGTGCGTTCGCCGGGCCACTACGACTTCGATATCGATGGTCCGTTGCTGCAGGAGCGCACGGACATCCGCTTTGTCGATTGTGGCGACGTGATCGCCGATCTCGCTGCGCCCGGCAGTCATTACGAGCGCGTCGAACAAGTCGTGCGCAAGATTCTGGCCGCGGGCGCATTGCCTATCGTGATGGGTGGCGATCATGGCATCACCACGCCCGTGCTGCGTGCGTTCGATAGCCTCGGCCCTATCACGCTGGTTCATGTCGATGCCCACCTCGACTGGCGCGACGAAGTGAACGGCGTGCGTGACGGTCTTTCGAGCCCGATCCGGCGGGCATCGGAAATGAAGCATGTTGCGAAGATCGTGCAGATCGGACTACGCGCACAGGGCAGCGGTCGCCCAGAAGAATTCCGCGCGGCCAAGGCTTATGGCTCGGACTTGATCACAGCGTATGAACTTCACGATGTCGGTATGGACGCAGTGCTCGCGCGCATTCCGGACGGCGGCAACTATTATTTGACCATCGACGCGGATGGTCTCGATCCTTCCGTCATGCCCGCAGTTGCAGGTCCCGCGCCTGGCGGTGTGACGTTCCTGCAAGCGCGCAAACTGATACACGGGCTCGTCAAGAAAGGTCGTGTAGTGGGAATGGATATTGTCGAGATCCAGCCGGAGAAAGACGTGAACCAGATCTCTTGCGTGACGGCCGGACGGCTGATCCTGAATCTGATTGGCACCGCCATTCGCGCAGGCTATTTCGACAATCGTCGTTAAGGATCATCGCCACACGTGATTAACTTTGGCGAGATCAGCAAGTCTTGACTCAAACTTCTACGAGACATCATGGAACACATTCGCATTCGTCCGTTCAACACGAAGGTCACTTACCCCGAGCAATCGCTCGATAACGATCTTGCACAAGCCGTCGTAGCCGGCAACATGATCTTTTTGCGCGGTCAGATTGGCCAGGACATCGATACCTATGAATCGGTCGGTATCGGCGACGCCGCCGCGCAAGCGGAGAAGGCCATGTCCAATGTGAAGATGCTGCTGGAAGAAGCCGGCAGCAAGCTCGAAGACATTTGCAAGGTGACGATCTATCTGACCGATGTGCGTTATCGCGAGGCGGTGTATCGGGTGGTCGGCCGCTGGCTGAAGGGCGTGCACGCGGTATCGACTGGACTTACCGTGACGGCACTTGCACGCCCGGAATGGCTGGTCGAAGTCGATGTAATCGCGGTGAAATCTTAAGCATCGCAATTGCTGGCGACCGGATATGTTTTCCGGTCGCCAGCGAGCTACGCACAATCAGCGTCTCCTGGCGGGGGTCGCGCGAAAAACGAGAACGAGCCCGGCCAGTATCAGCGCCATTCCTGCAACGCCTGCAGGCGCGAGACGATTACCAAGGAACACGTAATCCATAAGCGCTGTGCATATCGGCACGAGATAAAAGAGGCTTGTCACGTTCACCAGATTCCCCGCTTGAACGAGACGGTAAAACAGCAACTGAGCAATCACCGATATCACGATGCCCAGCCAGAACAACGGCAGGAGCGTTCCCGCGTTCACGGCAATGCTCAACGGCTGCAACGGCAAGAACAAGACGCATAACGCAAGGCTGACGGCGTTCTGCAAGGGCAATACATCGATAGGCGCCTGCTTCAGCCGCTTCTGCAGGATGGCGCCGAACGTCATGCACCCGAGCGACGCAAACGCGAACAACATTCCCGTCGCCGGGAAGTGCCCGATTTCTCCCGCGCCCTCTACGACCAGGAACAAGCCACTCAACGCGAGCAAAAGGCCGCCCGCGCGCTGCATCGTCAAGCCTCGTTCAACAAGCAACAACGTCAATACCGGTTGCACGCCGAGGATGGTGGCCAGAATGCCGGGCGTCATTCCGCGGTCGAGAGCAAGCAGATAGCAGATGGAATAACCGCCGGTGAGAAAACCGCCGGTAAGCGCAACTTGAAGCCTTGTTCCAGGCGCGGGCAACCATCGGCCACGCCATGCGCCGAGGCACGCGAGCACCGCTGATGCCAGCGCAAAACGCAAGACTAGAAAAGGTAAAGCAGGAGCGTGCTGAAGCCCTGTTTCCGAAACGATCGCCCCGCTGCTCCAGAGCAATACGAAAAGCGCTGTCGAGCCATAGGCCGCGAAAGCGGTTTTTAAAAAGACCATGATTCATTCACCTGTCGAGGGGAAAGATGACCAGGCAAACGCGGTCACGCCGCTAAAGCACGCAGGTGCAGCGGTCGAGCCGTTTGCCGGAAGTAGGTGGCTGTTGATCAGCCGCGAACGTGCGTACGCGGAGGCGCAACTGCGCCAGCGGTAACGGCGTTCGGAGGAGATGCGGGAGGTGAAACGACAGGTGGAGAAACAGAAGCAGCAGATGGACGATCGGCGCACACGCAGCTGGACATCGAGTCGGACTCGATATCAGCAAAGCAAATGTGCGCGGACTTCGTCATTGCGTTGAATCAGCATTTCGTTGCGTTGTGCACGTGAGATTACCGGTTCCGCGCGTGTTCTGCAACGCTTAATGGGGCGGTTTCGCGGACCACTGAACAAGCGGGTCCGCGCCACTTTCATGCTTCTCCAAGCGGTTCGGCTGCAACTGCGCCTTGCATCGGCTTCTCGGAAAAAGACCTCACACGGCTGACCCATATCGCCGCCGCGACGACGAATACGGTTGCGAGCCATCCATTGACGCCATAGCCCTGGATGGTTCCGTTAGCGCCATTCGACAACAGCAATCCCCCGAGCCATGCGCCGCAGCCGCTGCCGAGCGCTTGCAGCGCGCTGTTCGTGCTGAGAAACGCGCCGCGGTTTGCGGGTTCCGGAACTGTCGTAAGCAAAGCCTGCATGGGGACCATACGGCCGGAAACGGTCACCATGAACACCGGGAAAAACAGCAGCAGCGCGATATACGGCAACGCAGGCAAATGCGTGACGAACAGGATTGGCAGCAGCGATACAGCGACCATCACGCGGAACATGTGGCGGCTGCCGTATCGATCGGACAGGCGGCCGATAAACCGTGAAGTGAAGAACGTTGCCGCGCCACCGCCCATATAAAGCCATGACAATTGCGCAGGCGGCACGCCATGATTGGCGACCAGCACGGGCGAGATGAACGGGATCACCAGCATTTGCGATCCCATGACAACGAAGGTCATGGCGAACGCGCTCATGTACCGAGGGTTGGTCAAAAGCCGCCAGAGCGATGGCAACACGCTTCGCAATGGCGGCTGTTGTCTTCCCAGATGCACTGCAAGCCCGGGTACGACGCGCATGCAGCCGAGCCAGATCAGCACGGATAGCACGGTCAGCAAGATGAACGGCGTGTACCACCCGAAATGCGCGCCGAGCAGAATGCCCGCCGGAACACCCGCCACCGCCGCCAGCGAAAACGCCGTCATGATGGTGCCCGTCGCGGCTCCGCGCCTTGCAATGGGAATGACATCGCTGACAATGGCCATCACGACCGAGCCCAACATGCCGCCAGTGATGCCCGCGAATGCCCGCGCGACCAGCAAGATCGGGAAAGTCGGTGCAAATGCGCAGGCAAGATTCGACAAAGCAAACAATGCATACACGCCCAACAACAAACGACGCCGGTCGAACCGGTCGATATACGTGGCGCCAAGCAGCCCGGAAAGTCCCGAGCACCACGAATACGCCGATACCGCGGTGGCGAACGCAGTGGGTGAAATCTGGAAGCTGCGCATGATTTGCGGGCCGAGCGGCATCATCACCATGAAGTCCATGATGATGGTGAACTGCGTCAGCGCAAGCAGCCACAGCAGACGCCGCTCGCGATGGGTGTCGAGACTATACATAGCCATCCTGATTGAATTTTTTCTCTAGGACGCGACGCGTGTTGTTCAAGGCCTAATCGTCGATAGACTCATGAACCGCGACCGCCCCGCGTTTCCAGTAGCTCGAGGCGCGGATCCGGGTTTTATCGATACCCCGTTCCGTGCACAAGTGCTGACGCGCTGCACGAACCACACTGGATTCAGCCGCTGCCCAGACATAACCTTCGCCTGTTGGCAGGTACATTTCGCGCAACGCGAGCAGCAACGCGCCGCCCGGGAAATCCGATTCGCTTCGGTAGCGCCATTCAGCGTACAGGTCGGCTTTGGTATCGAATTCGATTCGCGCCGACGGGTCTTCAACTTCGATCAGCGTTGCAACACGCGTTCCCGCAGGCAATTCTTCCAGACGGCGGGCGATGGCGGGAAGCGCGGTTTCATCGCCAATAAGAAGATGCCAGTCGAAGCCCGTGGGAATGGTGAACGAGCCGCGCGGACCGCCAATGCCGAGGTACTGGCCAACCTGGGCGTGTGCTGCCCAGGTCGCCGCCGGACCTGCTTCGTGCAGCGCGAATTCGATGTCCAGTTCTCGTGCTGCACGATCGAAACGGCGTGGGGTGAAATCGCGCGCGATCGGCCGTGGCTGATCTTCCGCGAAGATGGGGCCATTGGGACCGGCCATGGGAATCACGGGTTTTTCCGCGCCGGGAGCGGGGAAAAACACCTTGATGTGGTCGTCAAACGATGCGGATTCGAAGTCGTGCAGCTCCTCGCCGCTCATGGTGACACGAACGAGATGCGGCGTTACGTGCTTAACCCGCTTGACTTGAAGCAGGCGAAATTTCAGTGCGTGGCGAACGCGAACGACCGCCAGATCGGGTCTGTTTTGCATGCTGTCTTCCCTTGATTGTGATTAGGCTCAAGCCGGATCGCTCGGCGCCTTGCCTTCTATTTCAGCCGTGGCGCGCGCAAGAATGGCGGCAATTCGGCGTTGTTCTTCGACAGTGGCCTCGGTGCGCATCAGCAACGCGTGCTTCAGCGCACGCCGTGCGCGAATGAATTCCGGCAGCCACGTATTGTCGCCATCGCCGTTCTCGTCCGTGGTTTCACCGGCAAACGCGCGGCGCACCGAATCCATCTTGCGAGCAAAATGGCTGAGCTTCGCAAACATGACATCGACGCGTTCCCGGTTCGCCGCCAGATGCTCGCGGCCGGGTTCGGCAAGCGCGTAACGCTTGCGGTTTCCTTCCAGTTCGACGGTCGCGTAACCGAGTTCCTCAAGGTAAGTCAGCGCCGGATAAACCATGCCGGGACTCGGCGTGTAGAAACCGTTCGAGCGGACTTCGAGCGCCTTGATCAGCTCGTAGCCGTGGCGCGCTTGCTCGGCAAGCAGGGCGAGGAGGAGAAGCTGGAGGTCGTCGGACGTGAATTTGCGGCCGCGCGGCATGCCGTCTTCGCCTCCGCCGAATCCGCCAGGTCCGCCACCAAATCCGCCTCGGCCACCGCCGAAACCTTCAGGTCCGCCGCGGCCGAAGCCACCGGGACCGGCGTGATCGGCATGTTCCCCGCGGCCGCCGAAACGGTCGGCGCCGTGGTGACGGTGGTGACGTTGATGATGTTGGCGGCTCATTGCGTGCCAGAGCGCGTGAAGGGCCGAGCGGCCTTCGAAACCCGATAAATCGTGTGCGTGCATGTGATGACGTTTCATGTCGGAACTCCGTAGTATCGTAAAACACATCTTAAGATATATATCTTAAGATACGAAGTCAACGTGTTTTTTGGGTTTTTTGCGCGCCGGAAAAGCTGCATTGCTTAGGTCGTACAGCCTCATATCCATATGGGAATTGAATAATTCTCAACGCGGACGGGCATCGCTACTCTGGACGCTGATTTCGTCCACGAGGGATATGTATATGGCTGGTTCGGAGGTTTTTGCCGCGAGGCGTCGCGCATTGCGCTTGCTGGGAGCCGCGCCCGCTCTTGCCGCGCTTGGCGGATTGACATCGCAATCAGCGCGGGGTGCAGATGCCGCGTTGTCGTCCGTCACGCTCGTGCTGGGTGATCAGGCAGGCGGCACGCGTGCGCTCGCTGAGGCGGCGAAAGTTCTCGATGGCGCGCCGTACGCGTTCAAATGGGCCAACTTCCAGGGCGCGGCGCCGCTCTTCGAAGCGCAGCGCGCGGGCGCCGTGGATATCGCTCCGGCAGGCGATTTGCCCGTGCTGGCTGCGGCCGTTGGAGATCCCACGCTCAAGATCGTCGCAACACGCGTGGGTTCCGGATCGCAACTCGGCATTCTGGTGCCGGCGAAATCGCCGCTGCGCAATGTCGCCGACCTGAAGGGGCGCACGGTGTTCGTATCGTCGGCGCGGGGCAGCATCTCGCAGTTCCAGCTTTACGGCGCGCTCGCCGAAGCAGGGCTCTCGCGCAATGATGTATCGGTGAGATTCGTGTTGCCGGTCGATGCGTTCACGGCGTTCGCATCCGGCAGTATCGATGTATGGGCGACGTTCGATCCGTACTTCGGCACCGCCGTGCAACATGGCGCACGCGTGCTGCGCGACGGCACGGGAATCAATAGCGGATTGGGGTTCATTACGGCGTCGGGCGAGGCCGCGGCGAACCCGTTGAAACGGCTTGCGATAGCCGACGTGCTGCAGCGCTTTCAGCGCGCGGGCGATTGGGCGATTGCCAATCCGGACGAATATGCGCGCGTCTATGCATCGCTTACCCGCCTTCCACTCGATGCAGCCAAAACCATCACCGCACGTTCAGCGCTAAAGCAACGCTTCGTTGCGGACAGCGATATCGTTGCCTTGCAGAAAGTGGCGGACAGTGCGTTTCGCGATGCGATCCTGCCAAGGCGGATCGATGTACGGGCGATATCGGACACGCAGATCGCAAAGGCTTGAGACAGGTACTCTCAAGCGTGGACAATGAGTGTGTTCACGCTTGAGGCCTGGGACTAATCCAGCAAATCGGGTTCGGCCTCGACCAGTCCTTCATACAAGCTCTGGAATGAAAACAGCGCACCGCCCGGACGTCCCACGCGTTCATGTGTCGATGCGGCGACATCGTGGGGAATGGGTTGCGGCGTGCCTGCGGCCTCGGCGAGCAATTGTGTGTGACACGCGTTATCGAGCGCGAGATACCACCACGCGGCGGCTTCCACAGTAGGGCCGGCAGTCAGGATGCCGTGATTCTTCAGGATCACTGCCTTGCTCGTGCCGAGTGCGTCTGCAATGCGTGCGCCTTCCTTGGTATCGAGCACGACGCCTTGGAAATCATCGAATAGTTCGTGATCCTGATAGAACGAACACGAGTCCTGTGTCAGCGGATCGAGCTTGCGGCCAAGCGTAGACCATGCCTTGCCGTATAGCGAATGCGTATGGGCCGCCGCGACGATATCCGGGCGTGCTTCATGAATTGCTGCGTGAATGGCGAATGCGGCCTGATTGACGGGGCCCTTGCCAACCACGATTTCGCCTTCGCTGTTCACGAGCAGCAAGTCGGAAACACGCATGCGAGAAAAGTGACGGCCCAGCGGATTGACCCAGAAGTGATCGGTCCATTCCGGGTCGCGTGCGGTGATGTGCCCGGCCAGCCCTTGATCGAATCCGTATCGTGCGAACAGGCGGAACGCGCCCGCAAGTCGTTCTAATCTGTGCCGGCGTTCGGCTGCTAGCGAAGCCGGAGGAGGAACTTCGTCGAACCAGAATTTGCGGACGGGTGACGTGTGAAGCGCGAGATCGGGTGTGGCGGGAAGGGTGCTCATTGTTGAATGTCCTTTGGCGATCAGCCGGGAATCGGCTACCCGGTGGATGCTTCAAAGGCTAACATTCGCGCATTCAGGGGTTAAATATCAAATGCAGATAACCATATCGAATGTGCATGTTTGCGGAGATTGCGTTCAAGCGTCCAGCATCACGACCGAGTCTTCACCTTGACCTGTTTTGGCTGGAATCGCGCTGCAAAGCAACGCGTGTCCGGGTTCTATTTCTCCCTCGCACGGCACTGGATACGCCACCTCGCCGGATACCACTCGCGTGGAGCACGTGCCGCATACGCCCGATCTGCAATTCGATGGCACCGCCACGCCGTTCGCCTCGGCGAAGTCGAGCAAGCTTCCATCTTCCGCGGACCATTGGGCGGTTTTCTGCGAGCGCATGAAAACGACTTTCGATGAACGCTCCGGATCACGCACGGGCGGAACCGGCGCCACGGCTTCAGACCTTTCAGTTCTCTTTACGCTTGCGGGTCCGAACGCTTCAAAACGAATCCGGTCATCGGCTACGTTGAGCGCACGTAAGCCGGCGTAAAGGTCCTGCATGAAAGACGCCGGGCCGCACAGGTAGAAGTTGTAATCGCCGAACGGCAACACGCTTTTCAAGTACGCAATATCCCCGCGTCCGCCCGTCGATGAATCGCGCAGATGAACGGAAAGGTTCGGCAATGCTTTCCTTGCTGCATGGAGTTCATCGGCGAACGGGCGATCGATGGCCTGGCGCGCGCCATGGATGAAATAAACATGCTCTGGCCGAGCGCCGTCGCTCGTGTTTGCGAGCACGCTGTTCAGCATCGCGATCATCGGCGTGATGCCAATTCCCGCCGATACAAAAACGACCGGACGCGCGTTCGTTCGATCGAGTACGAACGCACCGCCTGGCGCCTTGGCCTCGATCACGGCGCCAGCCTCCACGCTGTCGTGCAACCACGTAGACGCTACGCCCTCGCGCTTCACCGTGATCCGATAATGGCGGCCGTCGTGCGCATCGGATAATGTGTAGGTCCTGATCAGCGGTGCAGCGTGGCCCGGGACGTTCAGGCGGATCGGCAAGAACTGTCCCGGCTCGAAAGCTGTAAGCGGCCCGCCATCGGCCGCTTCAAAATAGAACGACTTGATGCCGGACGTTTCGTCGCGAACTTCCGCTACCTTGAGCTTGCGCCATCCGCTTGTCGCTTTTGTCCAGCTTCCGGTCTTTTCCAGCTGCGGCGCATATTGCACGCCCGACCAGCGCAACGGCAAGGCACGACGAGTCCGCCGCACTTCACGAACCGTCCATCGAATGAGTCGTTCCGCGCCGGCGAATGATTCGAGATCCTTACCTTCCCAGATGACTTCGGCATCCACGGCGAGATACAACAGGTCGCCGCTGACGAAATCGATCACGAGCAAACCGGCGCGCGGATCGCGAAGCAGGTTGCCGATGGTGTTGAAAAACAGGTTGCCGCTGAAATCGGGTGTGGTCAGCGTGCGGTCGTCGTCAATGCGAATAAAACCCGGCTTGCCGCCGCGATGCGACACGTCCGCGCCTCGGCCGAATCCCGCATCGTCGGCAGTGTTCGCGCTTGCTATGAAAAACGTATCGGCGTTGGCGATCAGTTCGCGATCGGCGTCGTTCAAACGATCCGATATAACCGGCGTTTCATCCGCATGCGCTTGTTTGCTGAAATCGACCGGCTCGGGCGTACGGCTTTGAATGTACTTCGCGCAGTTGCCGTAGCTCTGGCTGACGGCCACGGTCATTGCATGTTCATCGATGGACGAAACCACGCCATTCACACGATTGCGCCTGCGCGTGGCCGGCTGGATGCCAAGCCCGCCGAACAATGCGCCCACTTTCCACGTGCCCGCAAGCGGATCACCTTTCAGGCTGCGGCCGGCAATGCGCAACGTGCGTTCATCGGGCGTGGAAACAAAACCCGGTTCGCCGATGCGCAACGTAGCCCAGGGTTGCCCGGTCCCGTCCACGCCGCCCAGCACCATGAACGGCTGTTCCGCGAAAAATAACCGGTGCTGCTCGGGCATGTAGTCACGAATCCCGCGCCGCGCGTTGACGTCCATGCGCTCACGTACGCCTGCCCGTTCCTGCGCCGCCAGTTCGCCAGCGTGGAAGGGCGATTCAACGGCGCTCCATCCTGCTGGAGGCGGTGCGACGAGGGTATCGGACATGATCTTTCACCCGTGGTTGGTGATTGGTTGGTAGTAGGTTATTACGTGACCTCAGACTGACTCGGCGAGCAGGCCGGCCTTGGTCACAGGCATCGGCAGGAAACGCGGCAACGCCTCAATGCGCTTCAACCACGCGCGCAAATTCGGATAGGGTTCGAGCGAAATGCCGCCCTCGGGCGCGTGCGCAATGTACGAGTACGCCGCGATATCCGCGATGGTGGGCTTTTGCCCGACCGCGAAAGGCTTATCGCGGAATTCAGGTTCGAGGATCGCGAAGAGATCCTCTGCAATCCGCTTCGCCACAGCATGATCGCGCGGCGCGCCGAATACCGTGACCAGGCGGGCGGCACATGGGCCGTATGCAATCTTGCCCGCCGCAAGCGATAACCAGCGTTGAACCGCTGCGGCATCGACAGGATCTTCGGGCAACCACGATGCATCGCCGTACTTGCGTGCGAGGTACACGAGGATGGCGTTCGAATCCGTCAGAACAATATCGCCGTCTTCGATCACCGGCACTTCGCCGAACGGATTGAGCGCAAGATGCGCGGGCTTGCGGTTATCACCCGCTTTCATGTTGAGTTCGATGGTCGTGAACGGCAGGTCGAGCAGCGTCAGGAAAAGCTTCACGCGATGTCCGTGTCCCGACAACAGCGTGGTGTGCAAACGGATCGGCTGATCTGGCTTTGGTTTGTTCGAGGCTGGCATGAGTGAAAATCCGGCGAAGTAGGTGGTGAGGGGATGTTCGTAGCATAGAACGCCACGGACGACGCGAGAAGACGGATAATCGAGGTAACACAATCCTCTTAAAGTGGACAATTGGATGACCGATCTGAGTGGAGTCAATCTCAACCGGCTGGTGGTTTTCGCGGCGGTGGTCGAGGCGGGATCGCTAACGGCCGCCGCCGACCGACTGGGAATAGCGAAGACCATGGTCAGCACGCATATGCAGCGGCTCGAGGCGGAAGTCGGCGCCAGCCTGCTCGTGCGGACCACGCGCCGCGTCAGCGTGACGGAGGCAGGCCATGCGTTTTACGCGGCCAGCCGGCAAATCCTCAACACTGCCGAAGACGCCATCTCGGCGCTCGCGCAAGGCTCCGGCGACTTGCGCGGGACCTTGCGGGTAGCAACGCCGATCGACTACGGTACGAACGTCATTGCGCCCATGCTCGCCGGCATGCGCCAAACGCATCCCGAATTGAAAGTCGAGCTGGTATCGGCGGACAGGCTGGTCGACCTCGTTGCAGAAGGTGTGGACGTCGCCATCCGGCTCGGACGGCTTGCGGACTCGAGTTACCGCGCGGTGAAAATCGGCGGCTTCCAGAAGTGGCTGGTTGCGAGTCCTGAATTTGTCGAGACATGGGGCAAGCCGGCCAAACCTGAAACGCTCGCGAAGCTGCCGTTCGTAGCCATGTCCGCATTGACGAAACCACTTGTGGTATCGGTTGAAAGCAGGCGCGGCGCCAAGCGCACGATCCGCTTCAGCGCGGGTTTTTTCGCCGATACCGCGCCAACCTGTCGCGCTGCAACGCTCGCGGGCGGTGGCGTTGCGTTTCTAACGGACTTCTCGATCGGCGGTGACGTTGCCGCAGGAAAGCTGTTGCGTTTGCTGCCGGAATGGTCAGGGCCGCCAACCGGGATTCATGCGGTATTTCCATCCACGCGACATCCGGCGCCGAAAGTGCGTGTCTTCATTGACGCACTGAAGGCTTATCTCGCGCGGGACGTTGTATAGTCGCGAGCAGTGTCATCACACACGTGCGCAACAACGTTCATACGTCGAACCAGAAAGCAATTATTCGCGGCGGTCGTTGAGCATCATTCTTCATCCTCATAAGGAAAACAAATGAAACATCTTTTTTTAGCTGCCACGCTGAGCGTGCTTGCAACGAGCGCCTTTGCTAATGCGAATAGCGAGACTTGTCAGCAGAAACAGGACAGGATCAGTCAGCAAATTGAATACGCGAAAGCGCACAACAATACGGGGCAATTGAGAGGCTTGCAGACGGCACTGGATCAGGCAAAGCAAAACTGTTCCGAAGCGTCGCTGGAAAAGAGACGGCAAAGCCGCATAACAAGCGCACAGGCCAAAGTGGATTCGCGGGAAGCCGAGTTGAAGAAGGCGCAAGACAAGGGCGATGGACCCAAGAAGATCGCTTCGCGCCAGCGCAAGCTCGATGAAGCGCGCGAAGAACTCAAGCGTGCTCAAGACCCGGTCGCTCCATAAATGACTCAAGAGCGTCGGGCTTCGAGCCGGACGCTCGTCAAGCTTTCATAAGCGCCGCCAACGCGGGAACGATCTCGTGAAACAGCGGCCGCTCATCGATTTTCTCGCTCATACACGCGTCTTTCAGCTTGCTTAGCGAAGGCTCGGCAGAGTCGCATCGATCGATCAATTCTTCCAGCAGACAACCAAACGCCCTGACTTCCAGACGCTGAAGCGATAAAGCGCGTGGCGTTTGCGGTGAATAAAACGAAGCCGCGCCAAAGTCGCCCATCAGCGCGCGGCCCTCGCCGCAATGCAGAATGTTATGTGCGTAAAGGTCGCCGTGCATGATGCCTTTATCATGCAAATGACATGCCGCCGACGCAATCCCGAAAGCAATGCTCAGCGCGGCTGATAACGTGAAGCGGATATCGCCGGCGTAGATATCGCGTGTACAGGAGTCGAGGCTCGGCGGTCCTGCGAGGTTCCTGAACGCCGGATCGATCAATTCCAGCACGAGGGCATCGGCGCCTTGTGGATGCGCGTGCACCTTGCCGAGTACCGAGATCAGATTTGGATGTTCGCGCGCATTGATGCATGCCGCCATTTCGCAACGGGGCAGACCATCGCTCGTGACTGCGCCTTTGAACAACTTGACCGCGACCGCTCGGCGCGCATTATCGGGCGATGAATACGTCGCACGATAAATCACGCCGGAAGCACCTTCGCCCAGGACATGTTGAAGCTCAAGATCGCGCCACTCGATAGAACTGATCGGCGTATGCGTCAGTGCATCGATTTCCAACGTTTCGCTTAGCGGATTGCCCGCATAAGCGAGCCACGACAGGCGCGGCATGGAGGTGAGCCAAACCGGCAACTCGTCAAGCCGGTTCGCCGCGAGCCGCAGCAATTCGAGCCGCGTGCACGCAGCGAGTTCGGGCGGTAACGTCTTCAGGCGATTGCCGGCGAGCATCAGTTTCTGAAGTTGCCCGCAGTTTCCTATTTCAGCGGGAAGCGCTTCAACGCGGTTATCGGTGAGAATAAGCCAGCGAAGCGTCTCCGGCAACGATGCACCCGCAACCTTCGCAATGCGATTCGCCTTGAACCCGATCATGCTCAGCTGTGGACACCGGCCAAGCACTTCGGGCAGTTCGGTGAACTGGTTATTCGAGCAGAAAATGATGCGGAGTTTATGCAGGCGCGGCAGATCGTCCGGAAGCGAAAACAACGCGTTGCCGGACAAATCGAGCGATTCAAGCGTGTCGGCGAGATCGAAAATCTCGCGCGGGAATTCAGTTAGCCCGCAGGACATTTTCAATTGCCGCGTATCCGCAGGCATTCCAGCGCGCAGTTGTTCGAGCGTGGTGTTCACAAGGCGAGGTCCATGGCCAGTGCTGTTGTATCGCAAGATTCTACGGGAATCGTCATGACGCATCGGCGCCCAGAATTTCGATCACGAAATCGATAAACGCGCGCACCTTCGCCGCTGGCAAATGTCGTGACGGATAAAGTGCGTAGAGCGCGAACGATTCCCCAGTCCATTCGGGCAGCAACTGCACGAGCCTGCCTTTATGAATGAGTTCCTGCACGCCGCTGGCTTTTATCCGCGCGATGCCAACGCCAGCAAGGCACGCGCCGAGCAGCGTGCCGGCGTCGGTTACGAGCAGACGCCCCGATGTTTTTGCCGGAACGATCTTCCGGCCCAATTTGTATTCCCATTCCAACGGTTCGCCCGTCAGCGAATTGCGCATCTGGATGCAAGCGTGCTGGATCAAATCAGCAGGCGTTTCGGGCCGCCCGTGCTTCCTGATGTATGACGGCGAAGCGACGGTCACGGTACGCGTATCGAGCAGCTTGCGCGCAATCAGCGACGACGATGGAGGTTGTCCAAAGCGAATGGCAATATCGAATCCGTCAGCCACCAGATCGCCGAGTTGATCTCGCGTGACCAGTTCGAGCGAAAGTTCGGGATAGCGATCCAGAAATTTCGCGAGATGCGCTGCCAGCATTCGTCGCGAAAAATATCCATCCACGTTCACGCGCAAACGACCTTGCACGGCGGCGGACGCACCGGCGGTCATGGTGACGGCGTCGCCGATACTCGCCAGCAGCGGACCAATCTCCTGATAAAGCCGGCGTCCTTCGTCTGTCAGCATTACCGACCGCGTGGTCCTGTCGAGCAGCCTCACGCCTATGCTCGTTTCCAGCCGGCCAACGGCGCGGCTGACTCCGGACGGCGACAAACCTAGCGCGTCCGCGGCGCGCGCAAAACTTCCGCCTTCCACAATCGCGGCAAGAACGCTGATGTTGGCAAGCGTACGTCCATCGAAACTCATGTTTTCACTCTATTTTGATTCGTGCTGAAAGGTCACTAATGAAGTGATGCGTGGTCGATTCCATCAATGATCGTGCGCCTCTATGATGCACTGAATCGCAGACGAATCAAGCGGTTTGCACCTTCCAACTTCATCAAAGGATCTCATCATGTACGCAATCACAGGCATTAGCGGCAAGGTCGGCGGCGCGCTCGCGCGTTCGTTGTTACTGAACAATCTTCCGGTGCGCGCCGTTGTCCGCGACGCGGGAAAAGCGCATCACTGGACTTCGCAAGGTTGCGAAAGCGCGCTCGCCGATATGGAAGACGTGGCCGCTTTGACGGCGGCGTTCAAGGGCGCAGCGGGCGTATTCATATTGCCGCCGTCGAACTTCGATCCATCGCCGGGATTTCCCGAGGCACGCGTTGTTATCGATGCAGTCACCGCCGCGCTTGAAGCCGCGCGTCCACGCAAGGTCGTGTGTTTGTCGACCATTGGCGCGCAGGCCAGCCAGTCGAACCTGCTTACGCAGCGCTCGCTGATGGAACAGGCGTTGCGCCAGCTCTCGGATAAATGTTCAATGTCGGTCACGTTCCTGAGGCCGGCGTGGTTCATGGAAAACTCGGCGTGGGATGTAGCGTCCGCACGTGATGAAGGCATTGTTCAAAGCTTCCTGCAGCCGCTCGATAAACCCATACCAATGGTTGCCACAGCGGACGTCGGCCGCGTGGCCGCAGAGTTGCTTCAGCAGGACTGGATCGGGACGCGTGCAGTGGAACTGGAAGGGCCGCATCGTGTGAGGCCGGATGATATTGCGGCGGCGTTTGCAAAAATCTTCGGACGCAGTGTCCGTGCAAAAGCCGTGCCGCGCGACACGTGGGGTGCTTTATTCAAGGCGCAAGGAATGAACGATCCAATGCCGCGTATCCAGATGCTCGATGGTTTCAACGAAGGATGGATCGAATTCGAAGGCGCTGAGGACAGCGTAGTAAAAGGCGAAGTGAACCTGGAGACGGTCTTGCGCGAACTGGTGCGTGCGGCCGGGTGATCAGTTGGAACTGGATTCCCGCGCCATATCGATGAAAGCACGCAACGCCGGCGACGTTCTCCGCTGGCGCGGGTAATACAGCATGAAGCCCGGGTAATACGGGCACCAGTCTTCGAGCACCGTAACCAGACGGCCTTGCTGAACGAGATCGGCAACGATTGCTTCCATGCTGAACCCGATACCGATGTCATCGAGCGCCGCCTGCAACGTTCGCTCCAACGTGCTCACCGTCACGCGTCCTTTTACATCGATCTCAAGCTGCGTGCCGTCCTTTTCGAATTCCCATTTATAAAGCCGGCCGCTTGGAAACCGGTGACGAATGCAATTGTGGGCGAGCAGATCGTATGGATGGTGCAAGGCTGGACGCCCTTGCAGATACGCCGGGCTCGCCACCGCGAGACTTCGCTGCGCCGGGCCGATATGAACCGCGACCATGTCTTCGGGTACGGACTGCTGGAACCGGATGCCGGCATCGAAACCGAGTCCCACGATATCGGCAAGGCTGTCGTCTTCTACTATCTCCAACGCGATATCCGGATAAGCCGTGAGAAAACGCGGCATGAGCGGCGCAACCACCAGGCGCGCCGCGACGTGCGACATGTTGAGGCGCAACGTGCCTGTTGGCGTTGCGCGATAGTTGTTCATCTCCTCGAGCGCGTCGCCGAGATCATGCAGAACCGGCTGGAGGCGTTCGAGCAGACGCTGGCCGGCGTCGGTCAGCGCGACACTGCGCGTGGTGCGGTTGATCAGGTTGACGCCCAGCCGTTCCTCCAGGCCGCGGATTGCGTAGCTCATCGCCGACGTGGAAAGCCCCAGTTCGGCGCCCGCTTTTCGAAAGCTGCCATGGCGTGCAACTGCCGCAAACGCGGAGAGATGTGAGAGGTTATCGGTGAGCATGATTGTGCGAGATTATTCAACGATTCATGCGGAAACTCAAGCTTGCGCCAAGAGATCGGCGTGTCTATTGTGCTTGTACGTTCAACAAAGTCAGACAAGGACACCATGTTTCAAGCCAGAGGATATGCAGTTCACAGCGCGACCACGCCACTCGTTCCGTTCAGCTTTACGCGCCGCGATACCGGGCCGAACGACGTTCGCATCGAAATTCTGTTCGCCGGGATCTGCCATTCGGACCTGCATCAGGCGCGCAACGACTGGAGCAATTCCTTATATCCGATGGTGCCGGGACATGAAATCGTCGGACGCGTGGTCGAGGTCGGCAGCAACGTAAAGAAACTGAAGGTCGGCGATTACGCGGGCGTGGGATGTCTCGTCGATTCATGCCGGCAATGTTCGGCGTGCCGCGAGAATCTCGAACAATATTGTGAGGAAGGCCCGACGCCGACTTACAACGGGAAGGAGCGCGGCAGCGAGCAACTGACTTTTGGCGGTTATTCCGATCAGATCGTGGTCGAGGAGCGGTTTGTGGTCAAGGTGTCGCCGAACCTCGATCTGAAAGCCGTTGCGCCGCTGTTGTGCGCGGGTATCACGACCTATTCGCCGTTGCGTCACTGGAAAGTGGGGCCGGGCCAGAAAGTCGGCGTGATCGGACTTGGCGGTCTCGGGCATATGGGCGTCAAGTTCGCGAAGGCATTCGGCGCGCACGTGGTCATGATCACGACGTCGCCGGCGAAGGGACAGGACGCGAGCCGACTGGGTGCGGACGAAGTGCTGATATCGACGGATGCCGATCAGATGGCCGCGCATGCCGGCAGCTTCGATTTCCTGCTGAACACCATTCCGGTCGGGCACGATCTCAATCCTTACATGGCGTTGCTCAAGCGCGACCGGACCGTGGCTTTGGTCGGCGTCTTGACGGACACGGAACCGCTAGCGGGCGTGAGCGTGATCATCGGGCGGAAATCGGTGGCGGGTTCTGCAATCGGCGGCCTTGCCGAGACGCAGGAAATGATGGATTTCTGCGCCGAGCACGGCATTGTGAGCGACGTGGAAATGGTCCGGATTCAGGGCGTCAACCACGCGTATGAACGCTTGCTTAAGAACGACGTGAAATATCGCTTTGTAATCGATATGGCTTCGCTTGCGGAAGCTTAAAACTCACACGAAAGCCTACAGACAAAAAAACAAAGGCACGCAAACGCGTGGCCTTTGTTTTTCGGTGAGAGCTGGCGAAAGAATGCCGGCAATGATTTGCTCTCGTTTAATTCAACCCACCGGCTCACCGAGGTTGAGCATCAACCGGTTGGCCCATGCAAAAATGGCGATGGAATGAATCAGGTCGAGGATCTCGTCATCGTTCAGGCCAACGTCGCGAAGCGCCTTCAACTGCGCCGGTTCCACGTTGCCCGGTGTGAGCGTCAGATCGATTGAAGCCTGCACGATCGCCTTCTCGCGCGGCGACATTCCGGCCGTTGCTGGATCGTTGAATACCTGTTCGATCACATCGTCGCGTTTAGCCAGCTGCTCGAAGCGCTGAGCATGCACCGACGCGCAATACACGCAGCCGTTGACCCGCGATACCACCGTGGACGCCAACTCCCGCTCCGCGCGCGGCAGGCCGCCCGGCGCATACATGATGGCGTTGAAGGCGGCCGAGCGTTGGCGCAGGATCTCCGGCTGATGCACGAGGAACAAGTAATAATCGGATTCCTTCGCCTTTGGATGGCTCTCTTCGAGCACGGCCACTTGTTCGGCGGAAGCATCGGCGAGTTGCACGACATCCAGCCACGCGTCCCATCCCAGCACGCGGTTCGTAAAACCATGCGATTCAATCAGGCGGCTCATGCTGCCTCCGTTGCATTCAACGCCTGCAGCGCGCGCAATCCGGCGGCGAGGCGAATCTGGTAGGAAAGGAACGCGATCAACTGCGCAAGCGCAACCACGGCCGGCGTTGAAATGCCGGCAGCGGGCAAACGTTCGAGCGCGGTCTTGTCGCCATCGATAGGTGACTCGATCAGCGTGCGCGTAAAGACAAGCATGGCGCGCAGACGCGGCTCTTGTGTATCGATGGAACCTTGCGCAATCGCGTTGATCGCGGCGCGATCGGTATCGAGTGAAGCAAGCCGTTCTGCGTAGTGCGTCGCCAGCGCCGGCGCGTTCGACAACGTGCATGCATACAGCGCGACCAGCAAGCGATCGCTCAGCAGCAGGTCGGGCAGCGCGGGATCGAACAGCGCTTCATAGCTGCGCTGGGTTGCATCGGCGACTTTCTCGCGTTTATGCCTTGTGGCATGGGTCGGCGTGCCTGGCGTAAGACCTGCAATCCGGTCAACGATATCCGTATTCGGATCGTACGTATCTGTCATGGTTGCTCCAATGCGCGTGCGCTCACTGCGGCGTTGAGGAAGTCGAGAACTGCGCGCCACGATGCTTCGTCGGCCTGCGCGTTTGCGGCCGGCCGTCCGCCGCCCGTGCTGATGCGCCCCGATACGGGGTGCGCATACACAAGTTGCGTGGTCGGCACGAAGGGAAAGACGATGGCGTGTCCGGCTTCATCGAAGTCGAGATGGTCTACCGGGTATGCGTGCTTTTCTTGCTTCAACCTTTCCACGACCATGCGCGAATAGTCCGATGACGGCCACGATCCGTCGTCGGTGGCGGAAAGAAGCAGGACGGGCCCATCGATTTTCTCGACGCGAATCCGCGCTCGTTCTACCGCTTCCTGATCGAGCAGAGCGGTGCGAATTGCGCGCTCATGACGATGCGGCGGCGGCCCTTCATCGAAAGGTTTCCAGCTTGCAGTGCGATTGTTTTCCCACAGATGCGGCAGCGGTTTGCCATCGAGCAACCAGGCTGGACCTTCGCGGCCTGTTGCGGGATCGGCGGCATTCTGCGCGCTATGAACCACGGCGCCGGGCACATATCCGATCACCGCCTTCAGCCGGTCCGGATAGGTCGCGCCGAGCAGCAATGCAAGTTCGCCACCACGCGATTGTCCGCTGACTGCAATGAAGCCATGCGCGGGTTGCAACTCGTGATCAATCCAGTCGAGCGCGCGACGGAAGTATTCGAGCGGCGTGTTCGAGATGTAATCCGGCAGTCCCGGCGCCTTGAAGTAGCCAAGCGCGAGTGCCGCATATCCACGCGATGCATACAACGCACCGCGCGGTTCATTGATGCCGCCGCCCGATCCATTCAGCACGAGCACGACCGGATGAGGTCCTGGCGTGGCGGGAAGGAACAGCGTGCCAACGCAACCGTCCTCGCGCATTTCCCGTCTCTGAACGCCGGCTGCCATCAGCCGTTGCGTCAAGACGCCATCATCCAGGTGCTTGCCGTTAATATCGAAAACGTCGATGTGCGTGATCAATGCATCGCGTACATCCGCCGGAAACACCTCGCGCTTGCCCGCCTCGACGGGCGCTTGCGACCAGATGAGTCCCATCGGCGATACACCGCTGTAATCGCCTTCAACGGGTGCATCGCGAGAAAGGTCGATAACGCCAGACGCATCCGCCCGAAACACGGCGCGGCTCGTCCAGATTGCGCCGTCGCCGCGCGTGGTTCGCGTGCGCAACTCGATCGACGCATCCGCTTGCGCACCACTAACCAGAATGCGGCGCGGGACGTCGATCAGATCGTCGGCCGGGGTGATCGTGATATGCGTCATGCCGGCCTCAATTGCCAACGCGCGTGACCATCATCGCGGTCGTCCGGTCGCTGACCGCGGGCGTTACCTTCAGGCCTTTCCTGGCCGCCCAGATGTTCTGATAGTGGAAAAGCGGAATGATGCCTACGTCGTCGCTTACCACCTTCACCGACCCACGCAGGATCGCCTCGCGCTTGGCGGCGTCGAATTCGGCGGTGGCGGCATCGAGCGCGTGATCCACTGCCGGACTGCTATAGCGGCCCCAGTTCGATGAACCAATGCCTTTCTTTGCATCGACGGTACCGAGGATATTCACGAGCGCGTAGCTCGCTTCGCCCGTGCCGTTGCCCCAGGCGATCATGCTCATGGCGAACTCGTTCTTGTTGGCGCGGCTCGCATAACTTGCCCACGGCATGACCTCGACCTTCGTCTTCACCCCAATGCGCGTCCAGAATTGCGCGACGGCCTGCGCCGTTTCAGGCGCTTGCGGATAACGATCGTTCGGCACGCTCAGCGTCAACTGGAAGCCGTCCGGGAAACCCGCTTCCGCAAGCAGTTTCTTGGCCTGGGCCGGATCGTTGGGAATGTCCTTCACGTCGGGGTTGTAGCCGAAGGTCTTCGCCGGCATCCACTGGTTCGCGACCGTTGCCGCGCCTTGCAAGATGCGGTCCGTGATCGCGGGGCGATTAATCGCGAGGGACAACGCACGGCGTACGCGGACGTCGTGCAAAGGGTTTTTTCCCAGGGGCTTGCCGGCGTTATCGGTGATATAGGGGCTCGGGCCTTCGCGGAAACTCGGTTGCAGCAACAAGACGCGCAAGCCGGGATACGCATAAACCGAAACCTTGGGCGACTGTTTCAGGCGCGGCAAATCGGAGACGGAGACTTTGTCGATCATGTCGACATCGCCTGAAAGCAGCGCGGCCGTGCGCGCCGCCGCGTTGCTCACGTAGCGATAATTCACCGTGTCCCAAAGCGGCTTCGCGCCCCAGTACGCGTCGTTGCGTTTCATCACCACGCGATCTCCCGGCGTGTACGAAACGAACTTGTACGGTCCGGAGCCGACCATCGCGCGTCCGGCGTTGTAGTCTTCACTCGAAGACTTTTCGCCAATGTGTTTGCTGATGATATGTACCGACGTCAGATTCAAGGGCAGGTCGGGCGTCGGCGTACTCGTCTTGATGATGAGCGTGTACGGATCGGGCGCGGTGACCGAAGCAATGGTGCGCAGATAACCCGCAAACGTCGCGATGGTGCCCGGCACGTTGCGCGCGCGCTGGTATGAATAAATGACGTCGTCGGCCGTGAAGGGCGTACCGTCCTGCCACTTCACGTCATGGCGCAGCTTGAATTCCCACGTGTCGTTGCCGGTTGCTTTCCAGCTTGTTGCAAGTCCGGGCGCCAGCACGTTGTCGTGATTCTCGACCAGCAAATCCCAGAAATGCAGATCCACGGAGCGGTCGCCTGCATAGTTGTTCAACTGTGGATCGAGGGACGACAGCGGATCGGCGAACGCAATGTTGAGTGTCTGCGCGGACGCCGCCGTACTGAACAGCGCCGCGCCGGCAAGCGTCATGCTCAGCGTGGAAAGGATCAGGCGATTCACGATGCAATTCCTTTTTATAAATGTGTTCTGGATTGAAGAGTCAATGAGCGTCGTTCAGATGACAGGCGCTGACATGTTCAATGGCAATACCGCGCAAGCTCGGAACTTCGGTCTTGCAACGCGGCATGGCGTGCGGACATCGCGGATGAAAATGACAACCGGACGGCGGCGCGAGCGGACTCGGCATCTCGCCGCGAATGGCGGTGAAATGTTTCTTGCGTGCATCGATACGAGGAATTTCCGCCAGCAATGTTTGCGTGTACGGATGGTTCGGACGCCGGAATATCTCTTCCACCGGCGCGCTCTCGACAACACGCCCGAGATACATGATCACCACGCGATCGGATAACTGTTCGACCACGCCGAGATCGTGGCTGATGAAGAGGTACGTGAGGTTGAGTTGTTCGCGCAGATCCATGAAGAGGTTCAGGATCTGCGCTTGTATCGATACATCCAGCGCCGCGACCGCTTCATCGCAAACGAGCATGGTCGGATTGACGGCAAGCGCCCGCGCAATGCCAATACGCTGGCGCTGACCGCCGCTGAATTCGTGCGGATATCTGTCCGCAAGCGACGGATCGAGACCCGCGCGTTTCAATTGCGCCGCGACATATTCATCGAGGCCGGCACGCTCCACCATGCCGTGGATCAGCGGCGCCTCACCCACTATGTCGCGAACGCGCCGCCTCGGATTCAGGCTCGAATACGGATCCTGGAAGATCATCTGAATCGCGAGTCTTGCAGCGCGGAGTGCATCGGCCGACATCGATTCGCGGTCGTGGCCTTCGACCAGCACGTCGCCTTCCGTCGGCGCGATCAGGCCCGAAACAATACGGCCGAGCGTGGATTTTCCGCAACCCGATTCGCCGACCAGACCCACTACTTCGCCGGGTTGTATCACCAGATCGACGTGATCTACCGCGCGCGTGACGGCATGTGGCGCGAGGAATTTCCGATCGCGAAGCCAGCGTGCGGCGGCGTTGTCGTCGCGTTCGCCGAAGCGCTGGCTGATGCCGCGCAGTTCTATGAGGCTCATGCGGTGGCCTCCGTGGGCAGATCGGCACGACGGCCCGGATGGAAGCAGCGCACGAGATGCGTGCCATGTTCCGACGCTTTCGCGGCAGGCGACGGACCGAGCGCCGGCGGCGTGGCGCAGATGGACGTCGCGCGGGTGCAGCGCGGCGCGAACGCACAACCCGGCGGCAATGCGCGCAAGTCGGGCGTGATGCCCGCAATCTGCGCAAGCCGTCCATGGCGCGTATTGAGGCTCGGCAAACTATCGATCAATCCTGCGGTGTACGGATGCTGCGGATGATCGAGCACCGCATCGACGGTGCCTTGCTCGACAATCCGTCCGGCATACATCACGGCGATGTCATCGGCAAGACCGGCGACCACGGATAGATCATGCGTGATCCATATCAGCGACGTTCCTTGCGTGCGCACCAGCGCCTGCACCTCGGACAAGATTTGCGCCTGGATGGTGACGTCGAGCGCGGTCGTGGGTTCATCGGCGATGATCAGATCCGGCTTGTGCAGCATTGCAATCGCGATCGCCACGCGCTGGCGCATGCCGCCCGACAACTGATGCGGATACGCGCGCAGCCGCTCATCAGGACTGGCGATGCCCATTGCCGCGAGCGCTTCACTCGCTTGTTCACGCGCCGCGCCCCGGCTCACGTTCTTATGCGCGCGCACTGCTTCGATCATCTGCGCGTCGACGCGTTGCACCGGATTGAGCGTGGACATCGGGTCCTGGAACACCATCGCAATGCGGCTGCCGCGCAGACGCCGCATCTCGGCTTCCGCCAAACCGACAATGTTCCTGCCCTTGAAAAGGATCTCACCGCCAACCACGCGGCCGGGTGCATCGATCAAACCCATGATCGAAAAACCCGTCACCGATTTCCCCGATCCCGATTCCCCGACAAGACCCAGCACGCGTCCGCGTCCAAGCGTCAGCGATACATCTTCGACGGCTGGTAACTCGCCTTCGCGCGTGAAAAAACGCGTCTTCAGCCCGCGGACTTCGAGCGTGGTGTCGGAGGTATGAATGGACGAGCCGCTCATTTCACGAACCTCGGATTGAGCAACTCGCGCAGCCGGTCGCCGACCATATTGATCGATACAAGAATGGCGAGCAGCGCAAGTCCCGGATACACGCTCGTCCAGTATTCGCCCGAGAGCATGGTCTGGTAGCCGTTGGCAATCAGCAGCCCGAGCGATGGCTCCGTGATCGGCACGCCGAGGCCAAGGAACGAGAGCGTTGCTTCCAGCGTGATCGCGCGCGCGACTTGCAGCGTGCCCACGACGATCAGCGGCGGCAGGCAGTTCGGCAGCATATGAATCAGCACGATGCGCCAGTTCGGGATCGCAAGACTGCGCGCCGCTTCCACGTATTCGCGCCGCGCCTCGACCAATGCCTGCGCGCGCGCCGTGCGTGCGTAGTAGGCCCACTCGATCAGCACCAGCGTAAGCACGACGTTCGTCACGCTCTTGCCGAGGAACGCGAGCAGCATCATTGCGACGAGGATGGACGGGAAGGCGAGCAGCAAGTCGACAAGCCGCATGATGAGGCTATCGACCTTGCCGCCCGCGTACGCCGCGATCAAGCCGAACACCGTACCGACCACGCCTGCGATGATCGCCGAGCCGAGACCAACCGACAAGCTCAGGCGCAAGCCGTAGAGCATCGCCGAATAAAGATCGCGCCCCTGGCCGTCGGTGCCGAGCCAGTATGAATGCGTGCCGGCGCTGTTCATGGAGCCGGGCGGAAGGCGTGCATCGAGGACATCGAGTTGCAGCAGATCGTAGGGATTTTGCGGCGCGATGTACGGCGCGAAAATTGCCGCGAGCATCAGCAGGACCGCAACGATCAACGCGCCCAGCGCGACCGGCGAGCGCGCGAAATCCGCCACGAGTTGACGCCATGGAGAACGGCGCTTCTTAGGCGTAGCACGCGTGGTCAAAGGCGTCGTGCTCATCGCGCGCCCTCCAGCCGCACGCGCGGATCGAGGAATTTGTAGAGGATATCGACCAGCAGGTTCAGCGTGACGAACAAACACACGACCACGATCAAATACGAAAGAATCACAGGCCGGTCGAGTGCGTTGATGCTGTCGAGAATCAGCTTGCCCGCGCCCGGCCACGAGAACACGGTCTCCGTCACGACCGCGAATGCGATGGTCGAACCAAACTCCAGTCCAATCACCGTGACGAGCGGAATAAGCGTATTGCGCAAGATATGCACGAGCACCACACGCATCGGCGACAACCCCTTGGCGCGTGCAAATCGCACGTGTTCCATGGGCGTGACTTCGCGCACGCCGGCACTCGTGAGCCGCAACACGAGCGATACCTTGAAGAGCGAGAGGTTCAGTGCGGGCAAAATCAGATGGCGCAAACCGTCGATGGTGAGCCATGACCATTGCACGCCGAAGAGGCTCGCGGTCGCGCCGCGTCCGCTTGCGGGCAGCCAGCCAAGCTTCACGCTGAAGAGCATGATCAGCATGAGGCCGACCCAGAACGTGGGCAACGAGAAGCCGACAATGCTGCCCGTCATCAGCATCTTCGAAAGCGGATTGCGCGGATGCAAACCCGCAAAAAGCCCGAGCGGAATACCAATCACGAGTGCCAGCAGCAGAGCCGATACCGCCAGTTCGAGCGTCGCTGGAAGACGTTGCAGGATCAGCCGGATTGCGGGCTCGTTATAGACGAAGCTATTGCCGAGATCGCCGTGCATGGCGTTTGCGAGGAACGCGAGGTATTGCTTCCAGAGCGGTTGATCGAGACCAAGCCGCGCGATGATCCGCGCGCGGTCGACCTGATCGACATCCTGTCCTATGAGGATGTCGATAGGATTGCCGATCGCGTGCAAGCCGATGAACACAATCAGCGTCATCAGCAACACCACGAACGCCGCCTGTGCGACGCGGCGAAGCAGCCAGCCGCTCATTGGCCCTCCGCATACTGTGGCGGCGCGTTGGCGGGCGTGAATTCATCGCCGAAAAGCTCGGGCTCCGCGTACGCTTCGAGCGCCGCGTAATGCTGCTCCACGTCCTCGGCGTACAGCAAGCTCGCAATGCCTTGCGCAAGACGTTTTGCGCCCGTGCTGATCGCGGGAATGTCGCCGGAGACAGCGCCGTGCGAGAGCGTTGCCGGATAACAGAAGCAATGAATATTCGATAACCCCGGGCAATCCCCCGGCGTCTTTTCGAGGAACTCGAAAGCCGGACCGACATCGGGCGAGTCGGACAATTCGGCATCTTCGTCGCCAGGAGGCGGGGTGTATCGGTCGGCCCATGTGCGGATGAACGGCGCGAACGCAGCGAATTCCGGGCGTGCGCTCCAGTCCACTTTGAAGCCCGTCGAGACGATCAAAAAGTCGGCCGCGAACGTGCCCTTCGGCGTGTGGATGGCGAGACCATCGGCTGTTTCTTCAACCGATAAAACCGGGCTGCCGAGATTGAATCGCACATTCGGATGATGACGTGACACACGCAGAGTACTTCCTCGCGGCGGCGGCACCTGGACCGTGTTGATGTAATGGCGGATCTTCCACTTCCATTCGTCGGGAAGCGTTTGATGGCCGTGCGTGAGGCCCGGATTTCCCGCGCCCTTGCCTTTGTTCACGCGCGGCAGATCGTGACGCCTGATCAGCAGATCGACGCTTGCAGCGCCCGCTTCGAGCGCGGTGGCCGCGCTGTCCATGGCAGACGATCCACCGCCGACAACCGCCACGCGTTTGCCGCGAAGCGTGCGGAAATCAAACGTATCCGAGGAATGCGCCCAACGCGAACGCGTCAATCCATCGATAAAACCGGGTAGCGCCGGTCCGCCCAGACCATCGCGACCGGTTGCGAGCACGACGCGCCGAGCGAAGACATCGAAACGTTTTCCATGCGTGCGAACGCTCAGCACCACAAGACCGTCCGCACGCGGCGTCACGGCGTCTATGGTGTGACCGTTGCGGACATCGAGCGCAAGCACGCGGCGGTACCAGACCAGATAGTCCATCCATTGCAGCCGATCGATTTTATCGAGCGCCTGCCACGCGTCGGCGCCGAATTGCGCTTCGAACCATGCGCGAAAAGTGAGCGCGGGTAATCCGAGTGCAGGCCCGGTCAATTGCTTCGGTGAGCGTAGCGTTTCCATGCGTGCCGTCGTGGCCCATGGCCCTTCGAGTCCTTGCGGCGAGCGATCGAAGATTCGCGCGCGCACGCCCAGTAATTTCAACGCCGCCGATGCCGCCAGCCCCGCCATTCCGCCACCGATCACCGCAACGTCCAGCACTTCGTGACCATCGTGCGTCCTGCCCGTCACCCATTCGCGCGCGGGCAATTCGAGGAAGGACAGGTCTTCCGCGAGCCGCGTTTCGAGCGCCGCGAGACCTTCGATCTGATTCGATGCAACGTTGGTATCGAGGCTCACGTGGCGGGCTCTTCGGTCGGATTGAGGGTATCGTCGGCTTCGCCGTAAAGCGCCTGGAGGATCGCACCGTGCTGGCTGGCGTCGTGCAGAACGAAGTCGGGGAGGATTTCCGCGGCCGCGTGCATCAGCGAATCGGCGGCGGCCAGGGTTGCCGCGTTCGGCGGCCGGAACTCCGGCGTGATGACACCGAACAGGAACGGGATGCGGATATCGAGCGGGCGCAGCACCACGCCTTCCACGGGCAAACCGTGCGCGGTCACGGGCTCCAGCACGGCGAGCCCGAGTCCCGCGCGCACCGCGCCGAGCGCATTCAGCGACGAGTTGGTCTCGATCACGCCCGCGGTGCGCACGCCGGCCTGGGCGAATGCGGCATCCAGGCGCGGACGCAGGCGATAGGGGTTTTGCATCGTCACGAGACGGCGGCCGGCGAAATCACTTAACGCGATCCTCGGCGCTTTCGCCAGCGGATCATCGGCGCGCACGGCGGCCACGCATGCCGACTCGCCAATCCAGTGTACGAGCACGCCGCGATGCTCCAGCGGCAAACTGGAAACGCCCATATCGACCATGCCGTTCAGGACGGCATCGACAACCTGCTCGGGCGCGGCGCTGCGCAGATGCACGGACTCAAGCGTATGAGTCAGGTTGAGCAGCGCAAGGGCGTGAGGCACCAGGCCGGCAGCCAGTGCGGATGTCGCGGCAATAGTCAGCGGCGGCGGCGCGTGCAGCGCAATCTGTTCCGCGCGCGATTTGACTTGCCTGAGGCTTGCGAGCGTGCGTTCCACGTCCTGGTAAAGCTCGGACGCCTGCCGCGTAGGCGTGACTCGCGGCCCAAAACGCTGGAACAGCGGATAGCCGATTTCAGCCTCGAGTTCCTGTATGGAACGCGATACCGCCGGTTGCGATCGCCCGAGCAGGCGCCCGGCGGCGGTAACGCTTCCGGCTGACATGACTGCGGCAAACGCTTCAAGTTGGCGGATTTCCATGAGCCGGCAGGTTGGCTACCGATGAATGCGTAAAACGCATTCTTACGCCGTGACCATGCGAAATGCAAATGATCAAAAATTATATCGATAGAGCGAACCAGCGGCTTTGTTGAAGAAAAGCGGCTATCACGGACAATCGAGGAAAGTTCGGATGAATAAAAATGCCACGCCTTTTCGAACGATTTTCGGTGTGCATTTTCGCGTGTCGTGAGAAAACCGAACGCAACCTTGATACCCGGATCGTCTGTCACATTGATTAGCCGTTCGATATTGTCAGGCGCTTCCTTTGGCATGCGTCAGATACGCGGCCAACGGTCCTATAACGCATGCAATCTTCGTACATAAGCGTGCGCTCGCCAACAGGCAGGTTTCCGAGTTAATGCGAAATTGAGCAGGAACAACGCAAGCCGAGCGTATCGCTTGCGTAAATCGCTCATTGCACGATGCAAGAGAAAACACCGGCCAAAATGAAACTCCTCGAAAAATTGCTGCATATGCGGCTCAGAGCTTTTGCTGTCGCGCTTGGCCTGTGCCTGCTTGCCGCTGCGGCCCTGGCATGGATTCACAGCCACTCAAAGCATCCGAACGACGTGACACTCTCCAGCCCGGAAAAGGAGATGAGAACGGCCCCTCAGGATTGGGGACGCGTCGAGCACGGCGTGTCGGCGCTGGCGATGGACATCCGCCGAAAGGACGTCGCGATGATCGGATTGACCTCGACGGCCATCCTCGTCACGACGGTCGACGGACGAAAATATTTCGTGGCTGACCGCCATGCGACCATTGCTACAACTCTCCTGAGTGACGCGCTGAAAAACGAAGACCATGGCGAGTTCAAGCTGCTTTGGCTTCCCGATGGAGGCGTGGGTGCAAAAGGAACGAGTGCGTGGCTTCTTGCCCTCGACATACTTCAAGCGCTGATTGGATTGCTGCTCCCGGTGGCAGTCATAGCCGGGATTGTGATGTATATGCGAAAGGAGTCGCGAGGCGCGAGACTGCTTCTTGATACGCCGAAGCTGTCTTTCAAGGATGTGGTCGGCGCGCACGGAGCGAAGGCCGCGTTGTCGGATGTAACTTCATACCTGAAGAATCCCAAGTCGTTTATCTCGCTTGGCATCCGGCCGCCGTGCGGCGTGTTGTTGACTGGCTCGCCGGGAGTCGGAAAAACCATGCTCGCCAAGGCGCTTGCCGGCGAGACGGGAGCGAATTTCATATCGATCACCGGAAGCTATTTCAGCGCCAAATATTTTGGTGCTGGTGTGAAACGCGCCCAGAATCTGTTTGCTCTTGCCCGGGCAAACCGTCCTTGCATCATCTGGATTGATGAAGCCGATGGCATCGGCGCGCGCACGAACGGATCGGGGGATGCAAGCGAGTCCGAAAGCAACAGAGTCATCAATCAGGTACTTGCGGAGCTCGATGGCTTTGAAAAAAACGAAGGGGTCATTGTCATCGCAGCGACCAATTTTCCTGAACGAATGGACGATGCCATGCGTCGGCCTGGTCGTTTCGACCGGCAAATCCACGTGGCTTTGCCTGATGTCACGGATAGGCAGTCTCTATTCGAAAATTACGCCAAGCGGCTTACTCGAGTGAGCACCAGTGTGGATTTCGCAAAACTTTCGCGCTTGACCACGGGTATGTCGCCTGCATCGATTGCTTTTATAGCGAATCAGGCGGGGTTGATTGCCCGGTCCGGTAATGCCCCCGATGTAGGGCAGGCGCACTTTACCGAAGCAATCCAGGTGGCCCGTATGGGTCAATCCACCGGCGCCGAGCACGCGCTGGTCGGGACCGAACGGACCCGCATCGCAAGGCATGAAGCAGGGCACGCTATCGTCGGGGCTGTTCTTGGCATGGGCCTCGTCGAGCATGTGACGATCATGCCGCGAGGCGGTTCGCTGGGAGCCACGTATCTCAGCAAGGAATTCGACAAACGCTTGTACACCGAGCGTGAACTGAGATGCGAAATAATGCTTCTGCTCGGAGGCCGCCAAGCGGAAGTCCTGGCGTTCGGAGAGGCATCGACGGGTGCGGCGCAAGACCTCGAACATGCTTCGAGACTTGCTCTCGATGCGGTGGCGCGTCACGGCTTCGGCAAAGATGCCACGCTATTCAGTGTCTCCGCGTTACCCGCTTCATTTGCGACTGCGTCGATGGAGCGCTCAATCGAGAAAGCGACCGCGATGCTCGACGAATGCAGCGATGAGGTTCTGCGTCTCTTGCTCGACCATGCTGCAGCGGTGGACGCGCTGGAAGCCGAGCTCTTGTCCAACGAAATGGCGTCAGGCAAGCGAGTTCGGGAATTGCTGCTTACCCATAAGACAGCGATGCGAGCAGTCGCTTGACTCGTTCCGAGTAAGACTTCAAGGGCAGCAGATGGTCAGTGAAAGGTCACCGTCTCGAAATCCGCCGACGTTCCCGCCGCCTGCCGCGCGAGATCGTTGATCGCGATGGTCCGCGTGGTCGCTTCGTTCCACGGATTGGTGTAGGTCAGCGTCATGTTTGCTATGTCGATACGAACGATCGCGAACGCGTGACCGTCGCCTTGCGACCAGTCGCCATTGCGCGCGGGTTTGCCGCCAAAGACCATCGCGTAACGGCTGCCGACGCCGTCCGCATGTTGCAGCAGGTAAGCGGTGATCTGGCCGGGCGTGCTGTGTGAATCGGCGAGACGATCGTGTTCTCCAGCGTGTCCAGCAAGCAGTTCCATGACCTTGTTGGTCGGCAACGCGCCTTGCTTCGGATCCTTGTGGAAGTATTTGAACATTGCTCCGACCACCGCCGCTGCGCCCGGGTCGCCCCTGCCGAATTGATCGAGCTCGCCTGGATTCAAGCGATAAACGCTCGACGGATCTCCCGGCAGGCTTACGTTGTAACTGCCGTCGGAATTTTGGGTGACTGCGTGATGCAAGATCGCGGCGCCCCTCTGCGTATTCGAAAACGCTTTGACTACAGAAATGCCCACGCAATCGCCTTCGCTTTGTTGATTCAGATGCGTGCCTATGGGATTCGCGATCGGGCTTCCGGGCATCGACGGAATCCATTTGCCACTCTCGATCACGCTGCCTCTTGCATCGCGGCGAAGCGCATTGACGCTTGCGGCGGCGTTGAACGTTCCATCGGATAACGACGCAATGATGTTATGCGCGTCGGCCGTAAGCTCCGGTCGTGCACCGCCGTCGCGTTGCATCGCGTCCTGGAAGTTCTTCGCTGTTTGGGTGATCTGCTCGCGCGTGGTGGTGTCAGTGGAACTGTTCCGGCTTTGTTGAAGCGTCTGAACAAGCTGGCGATACGCGTTTTCGATATCGCCCGACGCCGCCTGCGCGATGCCCGCGATGCCAAAGATCAGCGCGCAGGCCAAGATTGAACGTCGGACCAGTGTGGTCAGTGTCATTATTTTCCCTTGGATGATATGGGTTCATGAGCGGGACAACAGCCTGCGCCCGATCTTTATTCCTTCTTCTCAAAGGTCCTTCACGCCCGCCGCCACACCGGCGCGCCGAATGCGGATGCATGCACGTGCTCAACTCAAGTGTTTCATAGTCAGTAGCCGAAAGATTGACGATGCAAAGCGCGTCCGGGAGAACGTCGAAGCTCAGGCGGGGTTCATCGTTGCCGCTCTCGTGTATCTCGCCCATTCGATTGGGTATCCCCTCGGCGAGGCCGGTTTGTATTGCCAATTTATGGGCGCCGTTGCTTCGAAACATCCGGCCCCTGCTCGACTGGATGCTGACAATCAAGGCAAGGTTACGCGCTGACAATATTTGTCGACCGCGACGGAATATTTCCAGGACCGAGGTGTTTCCAATAAGAGTTCTAATGATTGGGGATACCATGAGACAGTTGAATCCGACGCAATGGGATGCTTACCTTCAAGTGTTCACGGAAGCTTTTATCAGGGCGCACATAGCGGGAGGAACTGATCTGAGCCAAATCAAAATGCGCATGAAGAACGATCCCGACGCCCAAGGAAGTACATTGCTTTCCGCTGACGCCGCACTACAGCTGAAACGGGATTTTGAGGCTATGGAACGCGGTGAAGATGCTGGAAAAATCAGCTCACTGGGTGGCCCTCGATATTGGTACAACGTCCCGTTGAAACTGATCAATTTCGACCTTCGAGGGCAGCAAACAGTCGTTGCTGGTGAGTTTGAATTCCACGTTCATGTTGTCAACGATGTTCGCAAGATCGGCCATTTTCATCGGCAGAAGTCGGCCAGGCGAGCAAGAGACTTTGCCTGATCCATGCGCTGGGCGCGAAATCCAACAGGAATAAGCGTGGAAGATAGTACCTACGGTGCGCGCCCCCCAGTTGCAGCGGGAATAAAGGATTTACCTATGCATCTTCCGTTGGATACTTGCAAGCGTTAGCAAATGCTTAGTACTGGGATTCAATTCGAAAGCCCAGACTGACAGTTTCATACGGGCAACGCTGACAAAATTACGCCGGTACACGCGTGCCGAGCGACCGCTTGCTTTTGCGTGATGGCCGGATGTACGGAAGCCGCTGAGATTTCATCCTGGCGGATGGCACCGCCACATGTTGGCTCGCCCATCGCTACGATTATCAGCGCTGCGACTAAAAAAATGGGAATACGAAAGCATTTCAGCTTTCGGCAGGCTGCCGACCGTCCATCCTGATTTCCGAAGACCGCGCGTCGGCGACTTTGTTATGACCGAGCAGAATTTTCGGCTCGATAAGCAGCTTCCCGTCAACATCCGGACAGACACGATGGTTCGTGGCGTATCACCGTCCGGCGGAGGAATTGACTCGAGAGTTGGTGGCGAACCTCCGACGCGACGAGCTTCGATTCCGGGGCGAAAGACAATCGTCATGCCTTCATGCTCGTCAAGTTCGGGAAATGCATCTAAGTGAAGATGAGCGTACGGCCATCGCGTTTATTTCCCCTTTTGTCCCTTGTAACGCGAATCGCTGGAAGACTTGCCGGGCAATGAAAGTCGAAAGTTTTTGCGCGTCCAGGTCGATAACTGACCGGTACTCAAGGTTTAACTCGACGGGAATGAGCGTGCTTGCAGTGACAAAAGCCTACGTTTGTTTTTATTCCATCGCACGCAATGGCTGCGTGCGTGCTGGGTTCGTCCGCAGCGTAAGTGCCCAGAACACCAGCGCTACGGCGCTAACCGTAAAGCCCAACGCACATACGCCATTCCATCCGGCCTTCGTATAAATCCATGTCGATAAAACGGCGCCAAGTCCGCTGCCCGCCGAATAGAAAAGCATGTAGCAGCCGACCAGCCGTCCGTGCGCTTCGGACCGGGTGCTGAAAATCATGCTCTGGTTGATAACGTGTATGGCTTGTCCACCCATGTCGAGCAGGATGATTCCGGCGATCAGAAACGCTATGCTGTGCGGCATCAAGCCAATCGGAATCCAGCACGCAAGCATGCATATCAGCGCGATACCCGTGGTCCATTCCCCGAGCCCACGGTCCGCAAGATGACCCGCACGCGCCGCTGCCAGCGCACCGATTGCGCCGACGAGACCAAAACTTCCTATCTGCGTATGCGACATCGAAAATGGCAATGCGCTCAGCGGCAGAACCAAAGCGCTCCAGAAGATGCTGAACGCCGCGAACATCAGCAATCCAATTATTCCGCGGACCTGAAGCACGCGTTCCCGGGCAAGCAGGCTGAACATGGAGCGCAATAGTTTCCGGTACGTAAGCGCGACCGGCTGAACATGCGGCAATGGCAACGCTCGCGCCAGCACCACCAGCATGATGGCTGCAAACAGACTCGACATGAAATACACCCAGCGCCAACCCGCGATATCCGTCACGACGCCCGCGAGGGATCGCGCCATCAGCAGCCCGACCACCACGCCGCTTTGAGTCGCACCGACAACCCTGCCGCGTTCCGAATCGTGCGCGAGGGTCGCGGAATAGGCGATCAACCCTTGCGTCATTGCAGTGCCTGCCATACCCACGCAAACCATGCCGATCAACAATACAACCGGCGACGCCGAAATCCCGACGACGATCAGCGCGACGACAAGAAAAACGAGTTGCACGCAGATCAGGCGCTTGCGGTTCACTAGGTCGCCGAGCGGCACGACCAGCAACAACGCGAGTGCGCAGCCAACTTGCGTTGCGGTGACTACGCCGCCGACCGCCGCGTGGCTGATATTGAAGTCCGACGCAATGGCATCCAGCAGCGGTTGTGCGTAATAGACGTTCGCAACGCTCGCTGCGCAACATATTGCGAGCAGCAGTACCAATGGAGTCGGCACACGAAGAGGTAAGCGTTGCGAGCTTGCGGCATTCATCGGCGATTCCTTCTTAATCTAAACCAGTTGCGTTATGAAACTGGGTTGAGTGTAAAGGAAACTTGTTTTAAAATGCAACTAGTTTGATCGATGGCGCAAAGAGGATCGTTTTCTCGAAAGCAACGATGGAGGTAGTGTCATGGCTCGAGGTAAAGGCGTCGCGGATTCATCGTGTCCGGTGGCGCGGGCACTCGATGTTGTCGGCGACCGGTGGTCGCTGCTAATCATTCGCGACGCGTTCGATGGCATACGCCGGTTTGGAGAGTTCCAGGAGAGCCTTCTCATCGCGCGAAATATCCTGACCGACCGTCTCAAGCAGCTTGTAGAGTCGGGTCTGCTGGATTGCGTTCCGGCATCCGACGGATCGGCTTACTGGGAATATGTGCTGACGCCCAAGGGCAAGGCGTTGTTCCCCGTGATCGTCACGTTGCGGCAGTGGGGCGAGGGGAATTTATTCGGACGCGGAGAGAAGCATTCGGTGCTGATCGACCGGGCTAGTGGAAAGCCCCTGCCGAAGCTCGCGATAAAAAACGCGGATGGGAAGGCGCTTGTGGCCGAAGGGACTTTTGTAAAGAAAGTGGATTGACGCCGGCTGTTTCCAATCTTGATGGCGTTCGCCGGTCGGGAAGAACGCGGCCTTTCTTTTCGAAGTCGCTAGGCGCACGCGCGACGGCATTTTCGGCGCGATCGGCGTAGAAGTCGCACATCACACCAACACCGCGCGGAATTGAAGGCGGCTACGCGAATTTGCATCTCATGCTGCGTCTGCCCGATGGCGTGGATGACCGGCAAGTCGCAAAAGCGGCGCTCGATATGAATGTCGTCGTGCGGCCGCTGTCAGGATATTTCTTGCGGCTGCGGAACGACGTTTCCGGTTTGCTGATCGGCTATGGCGGCGTGCCGGAAGAGGAGATCGAGCCGGCGTTCGACCGGCTGACCGAAGTGTTGAGCCAATACGGCGTTCTTCCGCATTAGGGCTTGCAGGACGTTTCGAGCGTATCGCCCCGACCGTCCTGACGCGCAAGGCGGGCGCGCAACGTGTCGATCTGATCGAGCAGATCCAGCGCGAGCGCTACGCCTTGCGCATTCAGTTCCAGATCGCGCGTCAAGCGTTGCGCGGTGACGGCGCGGCGCAGCGCGCCGCCGCTGAATCGCCATTCTTCGATGCGTGCACCGCGAGGCTCGAACGCGCCTTCATTCACCCATAGCGTGAATTGCTCTTCGGACGCGCCCGTGACGCGGCACAGTTCGATCAGCGTGAACTCGACGTGTTCTTCGACAATATCGCCCTGCAGATAGACCGGATCGCTTTCTTTCATGATGGGTCACCCATAAAAATTCGCGCGCGGGTCGAATTCGAACGCCTCGCGCAAAGCGTTGTAGGCCGCTTTTTTGGCTTCGGTGTCCGCCCGGGGCAGAACGATTCCGAGCACGACGTAAAGATCGCCAGCCGGGTTGCCAGGAATGCCTCGTCCCCGAAGCCTCAAACGGCGGCCGGCCGCGGAACCGGCCGGGACCGTCATGGTCACCTGACCGGAGGGCGTTGGCACGACCACTTCGGCGCCCAATGCGGCTTCCCACGGCGCCACGGGAAGATCAAGCGTCACGTCGCGACCATCCACGCGATACCGCTCGTGCTCCTCGAGCGTGACTTCCAGGTACAGGTCGCCCGCCGGCGCGTTCCCGCTGCCGGCGCCGCCCTGGCCGGCGAGTCGCAGGCGCTGGCCATCGAGAATGCCTTTCGGTATGGATACATCGAGCGTGCGCGTTTGATACGTGACGCGGCCGTGGTCATCGACCGATGGCATTTGCAGCGTGAACGTCCGCTGTGCGCCGTTGTACGTGTCTTCCAGACTGACCGATACCCGCGCGTGGTGATCTTCGCCGCGCCAGTCGAACGACTGGGAGTGCGGCGCGTGGCGTTGACGCGCGCCGAAGAGATCGCTGAAAAAATCGTCCGTGTCCTGGGCGCCTCCCGCTCCGTGATATTCGAAGCCGTCGCTGACATCCGGGCGCGGGCGAATCTCGTCGCCGTCTTTCAGGCCCGTGCCGAGGGCATCGAAGGCGGCGCGTTTCTCGGGATCTCTCAACACCTGGTAGGCCTCGCCCACCTCCTTGAAACGCGACTCCGCGTTTGCGTCCTTGTTCAGGTCAGGGTGAAACTTGCGTGCGAGCTTGCGATGAGCGGTCTTGATCTCCGCCTCGGTCGCCGTTCGCGGAACACCCATCACGGCGTAATAATCCTTGTATTTCATGGTTTAGCCTGTTTCGTCTAATCGTTAGACCCACGCCGAAGGTGACCTGCGGCCCTTGGCCCAAGCTGTTCCGCAAATATACAAGCATGTTCCCATGCCGTCGAACGCTTACAGAAAAGGCTTCAGTGCGCCGGCGGCCATGAAGAGAGCGACCGTTTGCTTCACGTGCGTGCGAATGTCGCCACGCACGACATCCAGCGCTTCGCCCATCAGGGCGCGCATGAGCATGGGCGAAACGATTGCATCGAGGAGCTGGGTTGCGAGCGCGTGTGCGTGGCGCTTGCTCGTGGCTTGTGCGCGCGCGTCGAGGTCGCGCCCGGAATGTTCGGCGATCATCGTTGCCACGGCGTCTCTTGCACGCGACCTGCCGGCGTCGCTCGTCAGCTTTGCAAGCGATGGAAACCGCGGCGCGTCCGCGACCACCATCCTGATCAGCCCGATCACCTCGTCGCTCAACAATCGCGTGACAAGGGTCTGCGTCACCAACACTAGTCGTTGACCGAGTTCCGCCGATTGCGGCGCGTCGAACACCAGGCGCAGGCTGCGTTCGCAGTTTCGTTTGACCACTTCTGAAAACAGCGCTTCCTTGCCGCTGTACCGGCTGTAAAGCGTTGCCTTGCCCGCGCCGGCGGCCTCCGCGATGCGTTCGAGCGAAGCCCCGCCGAAACCGTGCTGAAGGAACATGGCCGTGGCGGCATCGAGGATCCGCTCTTCGACGTCGCCCGCCATTGCGTTCGACGGACGGCCTTTCTTGCGCGAGAAGATCGACCTGATCGGGCAGGACAAAGTCTCTCCATCAGCAGTTTTCGGGATGCGGCTCACAGCGGTTCCTTCGCGAATTACCTGACCCGATTATCGCAGCATTTTTTAATAGAACGATACCGTTCCGTTCTATTGTAGAATGCATCTCAATATTATTTTGGAGAGTGCAATGGCCGGAAGTGAAAGCGAAAACAGCACGCCCTCCGGCGCAGAAAAGCCCGATGGAGATCAAGCTGGAGAAAAGGGGCAGGACCAGGAAACAGCCAAGCCGATGAGCCCGGCGCGCAAGCGCATGAACGTGGTTATTGGCGGCGTGGTGCTGCTGGTTTGCGTGGCCGCAGGCGTTGCGTACTGGCTGCATAGCCGGCATTACGAAAGCACGGACGACGCTTTTATCGATAGCAATCAGAGCCAGATTGCGTCGCAGGTAAGCGGGCGGGTGATCGAACTGCTGGTGTCGGATAACCAGCACGTCGAGAAGGACCAGCCCCTGCTTCGGATCGACCGGCGCGATTATGAAGTGAAGCTCGAACAGGCCGAAGCGCAGGAAGCGAACGCGATCGCGCAGGTTGCGCAGGCGCGCGCCGACCTGCTTTACCAGACGGCGAGTCTTGCGCAGCAGACGGCGCAAGTGCGGGTTGCGGAAGCCGACCTCACGCAGGCAAAACAGGATCTCGCCCGATACACAGGAACCGATCCTGCCGCCATTACGCGTCAGCAACTGGAACAAAGCCAGGCGACGACCAAGAGCGCTTTCGCGAGGCTCGATAGCGCCAAACAGGCGGTCCAGGCGGGCGAAGCGCAGGTTGCATCGCAGAAAACGAAGATCGATGCCGCGCTGGCGTCCGTGCGGCAGAACCATGCCGATGTCGATAACGCCAGGCTGCAACTCAGTTATACGGAAGTGCTCGCGCCACAAGCCGGGAAGGTGACGCGGCGCACGGTGAACCTCGGCAATTACGTCACGCCCGGCCAGGCGCTGGTCGCCGTCGTGCCCGACGAGATGTGGGTCACCGCCAACTTCAAGGAAACGCAGCTCGTCCACATGAACGTGGGACAAGCAGTCGATGTCACCGTGGACGCCTATCCGGACCAAGTCCTCCACGCGCACGTGCAAAGCCTGCAGCGCGGAACCGGATCCGTGTTCAGCAGCCTGCCTGCAGAAAACGCGACGGGCAACTATGTGAAGGTCGTGCAACGCTTGCCCGTGAAGATCGTTTTCGATGGCGACGACTGGCGCCACCTGCCGCTCGCGCCCGGCCTCTCGGTCAGCCCGCGCGTGACGGTGCGGTAATCATGGCCACGACTCATGTTGCGTTGCCGAGGTCGGCGGCGGGGGCGTACAACCCGTGGCTGATCGCGGTCATCGTGTCGATTGCGACCTTCATGGAAGTGCTCGACACCACCATTGCGAACGTGGCGCTCCGCCATATTGCCGGCGGTCTGGGCGCGAGTCTGGACCAGAGCACGTACATCACGACCAGTTATCTCGTGAGCAACGCGATCGTGTTGCCGATCAGCGGCTGGCTCGCGAACGTGATCGGCCGCAAGCGTTTCTACATGATCTGCGTGCTGCTGTTCACGGTCAGTTCGGTGGCGTGCGGATTCGCGACTTCCTTGCCCATGATGATCGTCTTTCGCGTCCTTCAAGGTCTCGGCGGCGGCGGCTTGGCGCCCGTGGAGCAAAGCATTTTCGCCGATACCTTCACGCCCGAAAAACGCGCGATGGCGTTTGCGCTGTACGGCTTCACGGTCGTCACGGCGCCTGCTATCGGACCGATGCTGGGCGGCTGGATCACCGAAAGCTATTCGTGGCACTGGGTATTCCTGATCAACTTGCCCGTGGGCATCGTGTCGCTCGTCTTGACGTGGATGTTCGTGAGCGACAGCAAGCTCGTGCAGCAGGAACGGCGCGCGCTGCTCGATAAAGGGCTGCGCATCGACTATCTCGGGTTCTTCCTGGTCGCGGTCGGTTTCGGCTGCCTGCAGATCGTGCTCGACAAGTTCGAGCGCGAGGACGGGTTTTCGTCGACCTTTATTTGCTGGTTTGCCGCGGTGGCCTGCGTTGCGCTGATCGCGCTCGTTATTCGCGAGCTGACCGTTGCGCAGCCGATCGTGAACCTGCGGCTTTTCAAGTCGCGTGCGTTCGCCATCAGTTGCAGCGTGATGTTCGCGTTCGGTTTCATCATCAACAGTACGACGCAGATCCTGCCGCAATTCACGCAGGAACTGCTGGGCTACGACGCAACCAACGCGGGTCTCACGCTCGGGCTCGGCGGCCTCGTCACGCTGTTTTTCATGCCGATAGCCGGCGTGGTGACGGGCCGCGTGTTCCAGCCCAAATGGCTCGTCATGATGTCGCTCGCGGGCACCGGCGTTGCGTTGCTGCATACCGCCGGGCTCGATCTGAACATCGGGTTCTGGGATGTATCGCTGTCGCGGCTTTATCAGGTCATCTGGCTGCCGTTTCTGTTCATCCCGCTTTCGACCGTGCAGTTCATCGGCATTCCGCCGGAAGAAAACAACAACGCGTCGGCACTCATCAACATGATGCGCAACCTGGGCGGCAGCTTTGGCGTGTCGCTCGTGACAACGCAGCTTGCGTGGCGGGACCAGTTTCATCATGCACGGCTCGCCGAGCACATCACGCCGTATAACGGCTTTGTCAATTCGCTCGGGTCGATAGCCGGAAGAGTCGAGCAGCAGGCGTCCGTCATGAGTTACCTCGACGTGTTCATCATGCTGGGCGTCATCTCGCTCGTGCTGTGTCCCATTTGTTTGTTGTTGCCGAAGCTGCCGAAGGGGGCACAGGTCAATGCGCATTGATTATCGATGGATTCCGTTTGTAGCCTTCCTGTCCGCCTGCACGATGGGACCCAATTTCGAGCATCCCGCCTTGCAGACGCCGGCGCAATGGCCCGATGCCGCGTCCACCGCCGACGCCGTTCGTTCGGTCGCGGTGCCCGAGCCGATCGATCCGTTGTGGTGGAACAGTTTCGGCGATCCGCTTTTGACGCAACTGGTCAAGCGCGCTATCGACAGTAACCTGGATATCAAGGTCGCCGCGACGCGCGTTGCCGAGTCGCGCGCGCAACTCGGGCAAGCGAAAGCGGATGAATTTCCTACGCTCAACGGCAACGCTTCGTACACCCGCGAGTTGCAGAGCGCGGATGGCGTCATTGGTTTGCTGGGAGGCAGCGGGTCGCCATCCGCCACCGATACGAACGGGCTCGGCGGACGGCAGGGCGGCGTGCCCACGCAATCCACGGGCAGCGCGCTGCCGCCGTTCAACCTGTTCCAATATGGCTTCGATGCATCGTGGGAACTCGATCTCTGGGGCCGCGTAAGGCGCACGGCGGAAAACGCAAGCGCTACCGTCGATGCCCAGAACGAAGCGCGGCATGACGCAATCGTTTCGACGGCAGCGGAAGTCGCGCGCGACTATCTGAATCTGCGCGGAACGCAGGAGAAACTGCGCATCACGCGCGAGAATCTGGAATTCGCGCAGCGCACGGTGCAACTCACGAACGAGCGCGCGAAGCATGGACTTACAACGGACCTCGATGTCGCCAATGCACAGGCGCAGGCCGAATCGAACGCCGCCGATATCCCGCAGGAAGAACAGCAGGAAGCGAAACTGATCAACGCCATTGGCGTGTTGCTCGGCGAGTATCCGCAAGCGCTTGCGGCGGAGTTGAAGCCGGCTTCAGCGGTTCCAATGTCGCCGCCGCGCGTGCCGATCGGGCTTTCGTCGGAACTGGCGCGACGCAGGCCGGACATCCGCGAGGCCGAAGCGCAGCTGCATGCGGCAACGGCGAGTATCGGCGCGGCGAAAGCGGATTTTTTCCCGAAGATCACGCTCTCGGGGAGTGTCGCGATTCAGGCTACGCAATTCACGAATCTCGGTAGCTGGGGCGCGCGCAGCTATAGCGCGGGGCCGAGCCTTTCGATTCCCATTTTCGAGGGCGGACGTCTGCGCGCGACGCTTGCGTTGAGAGAGGCGCAGCAGCAGGAAGCGGCGATCACGTATCGCAAGACGGTGTTGTCGGCGTTCCAGGAAGTCGATGACGCGCTTACGGGTTTCGCTTCCGAGCAGCGCCGGCGTGATCGGCTCGATGCGAGTGTGCAGGCGTCCAAGCGCGCTTTGGATATAGCGAACAAGCGCTATGTGCGCGGGCTGTCGACTTATCTCGATGTGCTGACGGCGCAGAAGGCGTTGTTGACGAGCGAGCAGCAATGGGTCGACAGCACGGCGACGGTATCGACGAATCTCGTCTCGCTGTACAAGGCGCTGGGCGGCGGCTGGGATGTTGCGGACGCAGAGTATGCGAGCCAAGGCGTGATGGCTACTGCAGGGCAGGAATGAAGGCCGATCGGCTCCGAATGCATATCCGGATGACCTAGAATTTCCGCGGAACAGAGCGTCGGCGCCATTGCAAGCGCAGCATGCACCACTTCCGCAATCCCGATGCTCGGGCGTGACAGCGAAGACATGGCCTTCCGCCCGCAGGGGTCCGGCGGCTTACCAGGGATACCAGCTTGGCGATTATCGTCATCGTATCTTCGCTGCTCGCGAACGTTACGTTAGGTGCAACTGCGCTTGGCAGCGGATAATGGCGGCTACGACATCTCGAGCGCTATTTTTAGGATTCCCCCATGGAAATCAAAGTCAACTTTCTCGACAAGCTGCGTCTGGAAGCCAAATTCGATGACTTCACGGTAATAGCCGACCAGCCTATTCGCTATAAGGGCGACGGATCGGCGCCAGGTCCTTTCGACTATTTTCTGGCCTCATCGGCCTTGTGCGCAGCTTATTTCGTAAAGTTGTACTGCGTGACCCGCAATATTTCTACCGAAAATATTCGCCTGTCGCAGAACAATATTGTCGATCCGGAAAATCGCTATCAGCAGATCTTCAAGATCCAGGTCGAGTTGCCAGCGGATATCTCTGCTAAAGACCGCCAGGGTATTTTGCGCTCCATCGACCGTTGCACTGTGAAAAAAGTGGTCCAGGCCGGGCCCGAGTTCGTGATTGAAGAAGTGGAGAATCTGGATGCCGATGCCCAGTCGTTGCTGACGTTGAAACCGGCTTCTAGCGCCAGCACCTATATTGCCGGCAAAGATCTGCCGTTGGAGCAGACCATCGCCAATATGTCGGGCACTTTGGCGGCTCTGGGCATCAAGATTGAAATCGCTTCGTGGCGCAATCTCGTTCCCAATGTGTGGTCGCTGCATATACGCGACGCGCATTCGCCAATGTGCTTTACCAATGGAAAGGGAGCGACCAAGGAAAGCGCCTTGGCTTCGGCATTGGGCGAATATATAGAGCGGACGAACTGCAATCATTTCTACGCCGGCGCTTTTTGGGGTGAAGAGATTGCCAACGCGGCGTTTGTGCATTATCCAGATGAGCGCTGGTTCAAGCCTGGTCGCAAAGGTGCGTTACCGGCTGAGATTCTCGATGACTACTGTCTGCAAATCTACAACCCCGACAACGAGTTGCGTAGCTCGCATCTGATCGATACCAACTCCGGCAATACGCAGCGCGGTATTTGTTCGCTGCCGTATGTGCGGCAGTCGGATGGCGAAGTGGTGTATTTCCCCTCCAACCTGATCGAAAACCTGTACGTCAGCAATGGCATGAGCGCGGGGAATACGCTCGCCGAGGCGCAGGTGCAATGTCTATCGGAGATATTCGAACGGGCGGTAAAGCGCGAAATTCTTGAAGGTGAAATCGCATTGCCCGATGTTCCGCAGGAAGTGCTGGCGAAATATCCCGGCATTCAGGCTGGCATTCAAGGATTGGAAGAGCAGGGCTTTCCAGTGCTGGTGAAGGACGCGTCGCTGGGCGGCGTGTACCCGGTAATGTGCGTCACGTTGATGAACCCGCGGACAGGCGGCGTGTTTGCATCGTTCGGCGCGCATCCGAGTCTGGAAGTGGCACTGGAACGCAGCCTGACGGAATTGCTGCAAGGTCGCAGTTTCGAAGGCTTGAACGAATTGCCCCGGCCCACTTTTGCCAGTGAAGCCGTGACCGAGCCGAATAATTTCGTCGAGCACTTCATTGATTCCAGCGGCATTGTGTCGTGGCGTTTTTTCAGCGCCAAAGCGGATTTCGATTTTGTCGAATGGGATTTTTCAGGTCACGGTGAAAACTCCAATGCGGATGAAGCCGCGACCTTGTTCGGCATTCTGGAAGATATCGGCAAAGAGGCTTACATGGCCGTGTATGACCAACTGGGCGCCGTGGCTTGCCGGATTCTGGTGCCGGGGTATTCCGAGATTTATCCGGTAGAGGATCTGGTCTGGGATAACACAAACAAGGCGCTGTTGTTCCGTGCCGATGTCTTGAACTTGCATCGTCTGGATAATGCCGCCTTGGCAGGATTGCTCGAGCGCCTGGATAACAATGAACTGGATGAGCATTCCGATATCGCCACTTTGATTGGCATCGAATTCGATGAAAATACGGAGTGGGGACAACTTACTGTTCTCGAGTTGAAACTGCTGATCCATCTCGCCTTAAAGCAATTCGACGAGGCGCAAGAGCTCGTGGGCGCCTTTCTGCAATACAACGACAACACGGTCGAACGCGGATTGTTTTACCAGGCGTTGAATGTGGTGCTGGAGGTGCTGCTGGACGACGATCTGGAACTGGACGACTACGTGTTCAACTTCCGCCGGATGTTCGGCAATGCCCGAATGGACGCAGTCATGGGATCGGTAGACGGCAGTGTGCGGTTCCATGGTTTGACACCGACGAGTATGAGGTTGGAGGGTCTCGACAGGCACCATCGCTTGATCGACAGTTACAGGAAATTGCATAAGGCGCGAGCTAATGCCGCGGCTGTAGCGCACTAGGTTATTGAGTTGTGGCGGACATCGATTGAGCAAGAGCGGCTAGGCGCGACGTGCACCTTTGGGCGACCATTACGCAAGTCGCTTGCTCCAAATCCAGACATGCCAAATCACGTTGATGCCGCTCGCGCGTCTCATGCAACTGACGCACTTGCGCAGAGCCGCACATTGTCTGGTTTCACGCGAGTTTTGTTCGGTGCTCGATGCAGCGTTCGATGCGGAATCCGATAGTCACGAAGCCTTCAGCCGCGCGTTTGGAATGGCCCGAGTTCATTTCGACGGCGGCCGAATTGGCAGATATGGAGCGCGACTTTTATCGTCCTTTATCTTTCTAGGCAACTGACCATGCAAGTACAAATCTTAGATTTCGCTGAAACTCGCGTCGCCGCACTCGAGCATTGCGGATCGCCTGGGCTCGTCAATGAGAGCGTGCGAAAGTTTATCGAATGGCGCAAGCAGAGTGGACAATAAATAGCCGGTCCTCTTCTACTTCGATTTTTGGATACGTCGTTTGCAATTCGCGCGCGTGTGTCCAATGAGTCGTGGCAGGCCGGTCGTCTAGAACGCGGGCCTTCGCCATACTCACGCCGTTCTTCCGAAATTTCGGCAAGTAGGAAAGCCCTTCGTTTTGCTCCCCATACATGAACATCCGGAGGCAACTCAGCGAAACGAAGCGCCGCATCAAATCGCCGTTATCGGACAGCTCGACCATCGACGTGAAGATGCTTCTCACTGCGGCGGCCTGTACTTTATGCCGGAGGCCGGCCGCAAAAAGCGCGGCGGAAAAGTAACGTGCATGCCAGGTTCTTTCGATAATACTTTCCAAAAAATATTTGGTGCGCTCGTCAGGAAACTATGTGATCTGGCGGCTCAGGAAGCAGTCTTCGGGTGCGCTCGGTCGCCTCACAGGTTGCGTTCGTTGCTTGCGGACCGGGTATAGCGCTGGTGCCGGCGTCGTTGCGCTCGCTTGCGCCGGAGAGTGTGGCCTTCCGTCCGTTGAGGGAACGCGTCAGCGTGGTGACGATAGCCCGTTTTGGGCCGGTTTCTTTCGATTCTCAAAGACCGAGGTCCGCCTGGAAGAGAGCGGCCTTCCAACTGGCAGGATCGGTCAAGTCTCATGCTTCCGACGTTTTCCACAATGCACAAGTCGCAACGATCTCCGCAAGGCGGCCTTGACACACTCGACGCGCGGCGCTTATCTTCCTTGCGCGGGACGATGAGTCAAGCACATAACGGGAGAATCAGTGCATCCCGACGGTGGGGTTACCCCGCCGATGACTCGTAAGTCGCAATACATCGCAAGAGCGGCCTTGCGCATGCGCGCAACTTGGCTCTAGCCAGACTGGCACGTTGATTCATCGCTCCGCCTTCATCATGCGACTTAATTTTCACGACACGCTTGTCATTACTTGCGAAGCGATGCTCGCGGGACCACCCGAGGTGGCAAGCATCGTCGCACGCCTGATGTTGATCTTCGGCGAACACAGCCCCTGGATGGACGATGTCGCCCGGAAGGCGGCAGATCTTTTCACTCCGCGATGGAACGACACGCCCATTGATGAATTGATTCGGGTGGTGGAAGACACCCCGACGTTCGTCGCCGCATTCGGAACCCATATACGGCCCGAGGCTATCCGGATCATTCGACGCCCTCCTGTTCAGCGGCTTCCACCCCGCCGGCTTGCGCATGTCGATCTGCCTCATTTGCCGACACTGCGTGATCTCGCGGACTGGCTCGAACTCGACGGCAGCGATATGTCGTGGCTCGCAACACGTTGGCGTGTGGAACCGGGCGAGGCGGTGTCACCGCTGCATCATTATTCATATCACGCACGGGAGAAACGCGACGGGCGATATCGTTTGATCGAACGCCCCAAAGCCCTCATACGCTTTGCGCAGCACAAGATTCTGCGCGAGTTGCTGGATCGCGTACCTCCGCACGACGCTGTGCACGGGTTTCGCCGCGGGCGAAACATTGTGTCGTTCGCCGGGCCCCATGCGGACAAGGCGCTTGTGATTCGCTTCGATCTCACCGATTTTTTCGCATCGGTAACGCAAGCGCGCGTTCACGGGATGTTTCGCACGCTTGGTTATCCCATAGCAGTCGCAAGCGCGTTGACCGCGCTTGCGACCAACCGCGTACCAAGCCGCTTGTTCACCTTGGGTGAGTTAAAGGGAAAATTCGACTGGGACGCGCAACAGCGTTTGCGCGCACGTCATTTGCCACAAGGTGCATCGACATCTCCCGCGCTTGCAAACCTATGCGCGTTCCGGCTCGATACACGCCTTGCGGCGCTTGCTCATTCGGTCGACGCGGTTTATACGCGTTATGCAGATGATCTTGCGTTTTCCGGAGAGGCAAGTCTCAAGCGCGGCGCCGATCGTTTTTCTGCCCGGGTCGCAGCTATCGCTCGCGAGGAAGGCTTCAATCTTCATTTCGGCAAAACACGTGTGATGGGGCGCGGCGTTCAGCAACGGCTCGCGGGCGTGGTCGTCAACCGGCATCCGAATCTCGCGCGAGATCGTTTCGACATGCTGAAGGCAATACTCACAAACTGCGTGCAACATGGACCGGCTTCACAAAACCGCGCCGGACGCGCAGACTTTCGCGCGTCGCTCGCAGGGCAGGTCGCGCACGCGATGATGCTCAATTCGTCGCGCGGTGCGAAGCTGCGGGCAATTTTCGACCGCATCAACTGGAGTCAGGGCAATTCGGCAGGTTGAGCGGTTGTCGGGGTTGATGTCTGAAGTCGGGTATCGGGAAATCAAAGCTTCTTGTCGTGGACACGACAAGCGTGTCCATTGAGCAGGCCATCGAAGCAACAATGCAATGCCTGACGCTGTCAGCCAGTGAGCAGCCACGAACAATCACCTAACGTAGGCGCTAAAGGCCGGCTAAATAACGCCGCAGCTGCCTACGAATAACGTCAAAAGCCCGAGCGGGTTAATCGATGCCGCTCGCGAAAGTTTGTTTTAAAGACCTCATGTAATTTGCCGTTAAAGAGTCGAGAAATTTACTCGAGGTTCAGGATGAGTTCAGGGAAATTGATCGGCTTATGGTCCGGCGTCACTCCATCGCGCAATAAGTTTTCCTGGCGCAAGCTGTCCATCCTTATTGTCTTGGTGAGCCTTGCGGGGTGTCAGACGCCATATCAGCAGAAGGGGTTCACCGGCGGTTTCAGTGATCGTGTAATCGATAAACAAACAGTGCACGTCGAATTTTCCGGCAATGGACTGACCTCCCGCGAAAAGGTCGAGCGGTATTTCCTTTACAGATGTGCGGAAGTGACCGATCAGGCCGGCTATCGCTACTTTGTGGTACTCCCCAAAATTGCGATGGGCAGTTCCCAAGCCGTAATGGCCGTACGCGGCAACGGCTTTGATCATTCGATGATGCTTAAGATGAAAGGACATTCGACCACTAGAATAGTTGCCGCCGCGGGGCCGCCAGTAACACATTGGAAAGAGGATGCAACCATCCGCATGTTCAATGGCGATGCTGTCATCTCCAACTCGATCGTGGGATGGGACGCAAGGGAAGTGCTGAGTATTCTTGAGCCTTACGTAAAAAGCGCCGGTGCCATTGAAGGCGGCATGCCAAAAGCCTGGGTGTTTGGCGCTCATATGGCGAAGCGCCCTTATGCCGAACTGTTTCCGACTAGCCGATTGCCCTCAGTCGCAACCGCGCAGTTGGTGACGCCGCCGGCGGAGCGTAGTCAGAGTGATTTCAATGAGGATCAGCGCACGACAAGCGGATTTGACGCCTCGGAAACCCAGGACACTCGCGTTGGCCCAGCTGTTCAATCCCCGTTCACCACGACAATAGCGAAGAACACGCCCGCCGCTGGCCAAACCGAATTGCCTACCGTACGCCGCGACGTATCAAGCGAAGTCGAAACCATGATTGCTGCGCACGCCGATTGGGACATGCAGTGCAAGCCGGCGGGTGCTGCACCTGCTGTTACTGTGCTTGATGCATCGCGACACGGGTTGCTAGAAGTCAGGGTGGGGCAGTTCGTTGCGCAAGGAGTGAATCTGCCCAGTACTTGCTCTGGCGGCGTGGTTTATGGCACGCAAATCTTTTATACGCCGAACGCTGGATTTCATGGTATCGACAGCCTTCGTTACGCGGTAGTGACGGCCAAGGGACGATTTACCCGGGTTGTGGAAATGAAAGTTGAATGAGACGGCACGAAGGACGGAGCATGAACATCAACTCGAATCAACACAGCTAACGTGAGCTCAAGTCTTTGCTACGTTCCTTTGGAATACGGCAACGAGAGAGTTTCTTCCAATTTTTACGGCGTTAAACACGGTATGTGCTGGCGCGTGAAACATGATCGACGGTGACAATGACGTTCGGGCCATGAGAAGTCCAAACGCTGCGAAGTGCAGGGTAGTGAGATTAAGACGCTGGAAACTCGCACCGGATTACGGAAAGCCTGTTGACGCTTGAAAGCGCGTGGGCCTCTCTAAATGCGAAAGCCGGAATCTTTCCGATCACATCCGCGGGTCACCAACAACCAACCCCATACCCACGAAACGTTGATTCGCTCTGCCATAAGCGCTAACCTGATCGCTCGTGATCGAAGGCTGCGCAACCGGGAGATAACCGCATCATGAAGCGAGCTTGGGCTTTGTCTTGCACGCTCGCTCTGAGCGCGATTCTTATAGGGTGCGGTAAAGACGATTCTCGAACCACCACACAGGATCCAGCCGCACCAGCCAGCCAGACAGCAGTCCAGCCCGCGCAAACCGCAAGCGAGACACTTGCTGCATCTCACGCGCAGGGCCCAAGCGTCCTCGCCGTCGTCCCTCAATCCCAGTTGCCCGGGGAAGCTTCCGAAACCTTACGTCTAATCAAAGCGGGCGGCCCATATCCCTTTTCCGAGGATGGCGTCCTGTTCCGCAATACCGATGCTTTGCTTCCGCAGCATCCACGCGGCTATTACCACGCATACACAGTCCGTACGCCCGGCGCTGCGGATCGCGGGAAACGTCGGATTGTATGCGGAGGACTACGCCGGCAAACTAGTGACTGCTATTACACCGACGATTACTACGTCAGTTTCAAACGCATCGCTCAGTAAAGTAACCGAAGCCGCTTGGCAGAACTTCGCGGCGCATCAAATGTAAAGAAAGTCCGCTACCAGATAGCTTCTTCCGATAACGGACGACAGCGTCTTAACGGCAACGGTGTTCCCAATGGTGATGGACGCGCACCTTATGGCATTCACGATGATGGTGGTACGGCGCGGCGATCGCCGGAACGATAGTCGCGAAGGTTACGGTTGCAGCGGCAAGCGCGAGGATGAAGGTTTTCATGTGGCAACACCGATGAAGAGTTAAGAGACCGACTAAGCAATGCTTTGTTGTTCACTTGATGAGAACAACTGTGATAACGGCATTCGCGGCCAATTCTAAAGACATCCCCAAAGACATTGCTCGCTGAGCAAGGCCGAGTTGCAACTACGCGGCTACATCAATGAAGCCTGGAGCGCATGTATTCCGATACCACCAAATGAAAAGGCGCACAGAGCAAGCCGTGGCTTTCGGCGTAGGCCACGATGATGTCGAACTGATCGCCGGAACAGGAAAACCTTTGACGTTTTGGACTTATCGAAATCTCAAGTCTCGCCGTATGCGGCGCAACCGGTAATTGTTTCACTCGATTCCCTTAACGAATTTCATCATCGACCGTGCGGCACTTGTCCCGACTGCCGTGGACATCTACCGGTTGCTTTACGTTAGACAAATTGTGCTTGGGTTCCTTAAGTGCATCCGTCCGCTAACGAACAATTCGCCTTAGGTCTACATAAACGCGATGGCGAGCTGGCCCTGATTTTTCGATGCTTTTGACACGACTGGCGACAGCTGTTGGCAAAGAACCGTCAATTACCGTCTGTCCTTGGCCCGTGCGCCTTAACACCTTGCGCGCCAACGCCCGCCTCGTTTTCCCGCGCTCAGGCAACACAAATCGCAAGCATCTCTTCACCCGCGCAGCCGGAAAAGCGACAGCCCCGCGCGCTCAGTCGGCTATCATGCGTGTCCTCTTCGAAGTAGCTTCCTATGATTTCCGTCCGTAATGTCACGCTGCGTCGCGGCGTGAATGTCGTGCTCGACAGCGCGTCCGTCACCTTCACTCCCGGCGAAAAGATCGGCCTTGTGGGCCGTAATGGCGCCGGCAAGTCGTCCTTCTTCGGCCTTCTCAACGGCACGCTGCACGAGGACGGCGGCGAGTTCTCGATTCCCGCTGCATGGAAAATGGGCCAGGTCGCGCAGGATATGCCGGAGACGGGGCAGAGTGCGACGGACTTCGTGATCGACGGTGACACCGTCATGCTGGCAGCGCAGGCCGAAGTTGCCGCCGCCGAGGCCAGCGACGATGGCATGCGAATGGCGCACGCCTACATGGCCCTCCACGACGCCGGCGCACACGATGCCCCCGCGCGCGCCCAAGCGCTGATCCTGGGCCTTGGCTTCAGTGCCGCGCAGCTCAACCAGCCGGTCAACAGTTTCTCCGGCGGCTGGCGCATGCGGCTGCAACTGGCGCGCGCGCTCATGTGCCCATCGGACTTGCTGTTGCTCGACGAACCGACCAATCACCTCGACCTCGACGCACTGGTCTGGCTTGAAGCGTGGCTCAAGCGATATCAAGGCACCATGGTCGTGATCAGCCACGATCGCGAATTCCTCGACGCGGTGACGCAGGTGACGGTGCACGTCGATAACGCGAAACTCGTGCGTTACGGCGGCAACTACAGCAAGTTCGAAGAGATGCGCGCTGAGCAACTCGTGTTGCAGCAAGCATCGATGGCCAAGCAGGCGGACAAGATCGCGCACTTGCAGAAGTTCATCGACCGTTTCAAGGCGACGGCCTCTAAAGCGAAGCAGGCGCAGAGCCGGGTCAAGGCGCTCGAACGCATGGAGAAGATCGCGCCGGTGCTCGCCGACGCGGAGTTCACCTTCGAATTCAAGGAGCCGCTCAACGTCCCGAACCCGTTATTGTCGATGCTCGACGCAAGCTTCGGCTACCCCGCGCCGGCCGACGCGCCGGACGGCACGCCGCCGACGGTCATCGTGCGGGGCATCAACCGGTCCGTGCTCGCCGGGCAGCGCATCGGCATTCTCGGTGCGAACGGGCAGGGCAAGTCCACTCTGGTGAAGACAGTGGCGCACGAACTGGCGCCCATTGCCGGCGAGATCAGCGAAGGCAAGGGCCTGAATATCGGTTACTTCGCGCAGCAGGAACTCGATGTGCTGCGTCCGCTCGACACGCCGATGGAACACATGATCCGCCTTGCCAAGGACACGCCGGCGAACATGCGTGCTCCCGGCCAGAGCGGCACCGAACAATCGCTTCGCACTTTTCTCGGTACCTTTAGTTTCAGCGGCGACATGGTCCACCAGGCCGTCGGAACGATGAGCGGCGGCGAAAAAGCGCGGCTCGTGTTGTGCATGATCGTATGGCAGCGGCCCAACCTGCTGTTGCTCGATGAACCTACGAACCATCTCGACCTGGCAACGCGCGAAGCGCTCGGCATGGCGCTCAACGAATTCGAAGGCACGGTGTTGCTCGTCAGTCACGACCGGTCCCTTCTGCGCGCGGTATGCGACGAGTTCTGGCTCGTCACCAAGGGTGGCGTGGAGCCCTTCGACGGCGATCTGGACGACTACCAGCAGTTCCTGCGCGACGAAGCCCGCCGCATCCGCGATGAGGCTGCCGGAGGGCAGAAGGTCACCGCCTGAGTCAGCGTCGTGCTTCACCTGAAAGTGTTCGTCTCATAGGGCACGACTTGCCATTGAGCCCCGGTCTGTCCAATCAAGCGGGCATTATCCGGGGCGCTGGTCGAACTCCTGGCGCGCCTTCTCGACAGTCTCGAGGTTATTGGCCGCCCAGACCCAGACGCCGCAGAACGCGGCACCCAACGTGATCCCAAGGGTGGTGAGTTTGTATTCAACCTTCGGCGGCACGACCGGATACACCGTGCGTATAACCAGACCGTCGCGCTCCATCGCGCGCAAGGTCTGGGTGAGCATCTTCTGACTGATGCCATCGACCAGTTCGCTTAGCCGGCTAAAACGCAAGGGCGACTTTTCTGCGAGTACGTCGAGGATCAGCATTGTCCATTTGTCTGCAACGCGTCCAATCAGTTCTCTCACTAGCGAAGCAATTCGAGGATCGAGATCGATAGGCGGCGTCAGCGTTGCATAGTATTGCGCAGCGGCGATCTGCTCCTTCGTGAATTCGGGTACTCGCTCCATTTTTACACTCTCCATTTGGTAAGTATGTAACTTTCAGGTGCCTTCTTCCTTTCGGAGAGTATGCCGGTCAAAATATTCCCGTGCTTAACGAACAGGGAGTGATTTGATGAAAATGACCGGAAGAACTATATTGATTACAGGCGGCACAAGCGGCATTGGGCTGGAGCTGGCGCAGCAGTTGATCGCTCGCGGGAATACGGTAATTGTGACGGGGCGAAATCCGGACAGGATCGAGGCCGCACAGCAAGCCATTCCCGGACTTCATGCTATTCAAAGCGACGTCAGCGATCCGGCAAATATTCAGTCGTTGTACAAAACAATATACGACCAGTTCCCCACGTTGGACACATTGGTGAACAACGCAGGGGCGATGCGCAATATCGTGCTTGATCGTCATCACCCATTGACTGATCTGACTGCGGAAATCGATGGAAACTTGAAGGGGCCTATATGGATGGTCCAGGCTTTTCTTCCTTTGCTTTTGAAGCAGACGAACAGCCTGATTGTGAACGTGTCTTCCGGTCTGGCGTTCATACCTTTCCCCGCCGCGCCAATCTACAGCGCGTCCAAGTCCGCGCTTCATGCCTATACACAATGCTTGCGGGCTCAACTTGCCGACACTTCCGTGTCAGTGGTGGAACTGGCTCCTCCCGGCACCGAAACGCCGCTGTTCCGGGGCGAGTTTGCCGAGGAAATGAAAGGCGAAAAAGGCATGAATGTCAGCGTGCTGGCGAAGCGCGCGATCGCGGGTATTGAAGCGGGGAAATCCGAGATTCGACCAGGCGTGAGCAACGTGCTAAAAATCGCGAGCCGCGTGGCGCCGCATTTCATGTTCCGTCAAATGGTGAAACTCGGCCGTCCAAAACCGACTGGTGTTTAAAGCTGGCCGATATGTTTGCCTTCCCTATCAGTTTGAGATAAAGGAACAGAATATGCTTCCCCACCCGGGGCTCGCATCGCCGGATTAACACGCCTGTCGATGTTCTTCGAGTGAACCACGTCATTAGCCGCACTTTCAACGGAAGCTTCATGCTGAAAATCCATCACCTTGGTCACTCGCAATCGGAACGTATCGTCTGGCTTTGCGAAGAACTCGAGATCCCTTACGAGCTTGAAAAATACACGCGCGATCCGGTCACGCAACTGTCGCCACCGGAACTGAAGGCGCTGCATCCGCTCGGCGCGGCGCCGCTTATTGAAGACGATGGAATCCTGCTTGCCGAGTCCGCTGCGATCGTCGAATTCATCCTGGCCCGATATGGTCGCGGACATTTGCAGCATGGACCCGATCATCCCGATTTCGCGGACTATCTATACTGGTTCCACTTCGCCAATGGCAATCTCCAGCCGGTAATGGGCCGGTCGATGTTCATCGGGCGCTGCGGCCTGCCACCGGACCATCCGATTCAAAAAGCAGCGCAAAGCCGGCTGGACAAGGTGCTTGCGTTGATCGAAGAACGGCTCGGAGAGAACGATTATCTGGCTGGAAGCGCGTTCACCGCAGCTGACATCATGAGCGTCTTTTCGCTAACCACGATGCGCCAGTTTCATCCCGTCGATCTCAAACCTTATCCGAATATTTTGGCGTATCTTCATCGCATCGGCGAACGCGCTGCATATCAGCGCGCGATGGCTAAAGGCGATCCCGAGATGACGCCCATGTTGACGTGACCTGGCGCCGCGAATCGTCCGATACATAATTTCCCCAACTCATCTTCTGCGAGGGCCTATGCATCTCCTTCACGTGATTGGTTCACCACGCAGCGGGCGCTCGGCTTCACGACAGGTCGCCCAAGCTTTCATTGAAGTGTGGAAGGAGCGTCATCCGGATGGAGCAGTCGATGAACTGAACGTCTGGGAAATCGACCTGCCTGTTTTCGACGGGCCCGTGCTCGAAGCAAAATACGCGGGCATTGAAGGGCGTCCGCTCGATGCCGCGCAGGCCGACGCGTGGCGCGCGGTCCACACGCTTGCCGAACGTTTTCGTCAGGCAGACGTCATTCTCTTCAGCGTGCCCATGTGGAATTTCGGCATTCCGTATCGTCTGAAACATCTGATCGATGTGATATCGCAGAAGGATGTGCTGTTCACCTTCGACGAAAAGGGATTGAACGGCATGCTGGGCGGAAAGACGGTGGTTACGATTGCGGCGCGCGGCGTTGGGCTAGGAGCGGATTTTCCGCCCGATCAGTTCGACTTTCAGGCCGACTATCTGACCATGTGGTCGCGTATGGTCGGAATCACCGACGTACGTGTGATCACTGTCGAAAAAACGTTGGCAGGCCCCGAGCAAGACCACGCATCCCGTACCGACGCCAGCGAAAAAGCGCGCGAACTGGCTCTTAGTTTGTAGTCGGGATTTACGCATATCTTTTGTTTGATCGCGGACGCCCGCAGTTCATAGAACTCGTCGTCCGCCGTATCTCTCATCTTCCAGACGCTAAAAAAACAGTTGAAATTTGCCTGCCAAAACACTATTGGTGCTTTTAGGCAGAAGGTCGCGTACGGCCGCAGCGCTGTATGCGACTCTTTAATTGTCGTCGTCGAATGTGGATTTCTACTTCGGCAGTCTCACGTTTGAAGGGCGTCATTCACTTAGTGAATTGATCATTAGTTAGGGGTGCTTTATGGAATATGAAACACGCTTCCTGTCCCTGCCCAAAATGCTTTCATGGAAATCGGTCGGGCTTGTTGCTGCCAGCCTGATAAGTAGCGCTATTCCCGCACGCGCCCAAACCGAACCGCAACAAGTACCGCGTCCGAACATCGTGCTGATTGTGGGAGACGATGTTGGATGGGGTGATCTTGGCGCATACGGTGGCGGCGAGGGGCGGGGAATTCCTACGCCGAATCTTGACAGGATGGCCGATGAAGGCATGACCTTCTACGATTTCTATGGGCAACCCAGTTGCACGCCAGGACGCGCGGCCTTGCAAACCGGTCGGAACCCTAATAGAAGCGGCATGACCACCGTTGCGTTCCAGGGGCAGGGCGGAGGACTTCCAAAAGCCGAATGGACCTTGGCGTCGGTATTGAAGACGGCGCGCTACAGCACTTATTTCACGGGTAAATGGCACCTTGGCGAAGCGGATTATGCGCTTCCCAACGCGCAAGGCTACGACGACATGAAATACGTCGGTCTGTATCACCTGAATGCGTACACCTATTCAGATCCGAAGTGGTTTCCCGACATGGACCAGCAGACTCGGGATTTGTTTGTGAAGGTGACGACCGGCATGCTTTCTGGCAAGGCCGGGGAGAAGGCTCATGAAGATTTCAAGGTAAACGGGCAGTATCAGAATGAGCCCGACAAACGTATTGTCGGCATTCCATTTGTGGATCGATACATTGAAAAAGCAGCACTCGACGATATCGACGAAGCCGCGCAGCGTGGACAGCCGTTCTTCATCAACGTGAATTTCATGAAGGTTCATCAGCCGAATATGCCGGACCCGGATTACATCGGCAAGTCGTTGTCGAAATCTCGTTATGCGGACTCGCTTGTAGAGCTCGATGCGCGCGTCGGCCACATCATGGACAAGCTGCGCGAAAAAGGGCTGGACAAGAACACACTCGTATTTTTCACGACGGACAACGGTGCATGGCAGGACGTGTATCCGGATGCGGGGTACACGCCGTTTCGCGGTACGAAGGGAACGGATCGCGAAGGGGGATCGCGCGTCCCGGCCATTGCCTGGTGGCCCGGCAAGATCAAACCGCATTCGAAGAACTTCGACATTCTTGGCGGGCTCGATTGCATGGCCACTTTCGCAGCTATAGCAGGCATTGAACTGCCTAAGAACGACCGTGAAGGCAAACCCATCATTTTCGACAGCTATGACATGTCGCCGGTGCTTTTCGGTACGGGCAAGAGCAAACGCAACTCATGGTTTTACTTTACGGAAAACGAACTAACGCCAGGTGCCGTGCGGGTCGCCCAGTTCAAAGCTCAGTTCAACCTGCGTGGTGACGGAGGCGCGGACACGGGCGGCCTGGCGGTCGATTCGAACCTTGGCTGGAAGGGTCCCGAAAGTTACGTCGCTACGGTTCCGCAAGTGTTCGATCTTTACCAAGACCCGCAGGAGCGCTACGACATCTTCATGAACAGTTACACGGAGCATACGTGGACACTGGTGGCGTTCAACGCAGCCGTGAAGGACTTGATGCAAACGTACGTCAAGTACCCGCCCCGTAAGTTGCAGAGCGAGGGATATTCAGGACCGCTCACGCTCACTCAGTATGAGCGGTTCAAATACGTCCGGGACCAACTGCAGCAAAGTGGCTTCACTATTCCGATGCCGACCGGAAATTGACGGCCAGATCGTTCCGGACGATGGTCGCATGTGTTCGTCCGGAACGGTCGATGCGTTGCCGGAACATTGAAGGGAGAGGCGGAGGCTCTCGACATGCGCAATTACAACAATCAATTTTCTAAAGAGTCGGTCCCGCGAGTCATGGCGCGGTCCTCGCTCGTGCCGCCTTCAGCGCCGGAGCATTTCATCCGCTCGTTTTCCGGATCACAACGTGAAGATCAAATTCATGCGAGCCCGACGTTCAAGCAGATCGTGATCGAGGCTACCTGAAGATGGAAAGCATGGCAGCGTTTGTCGATCATCCGGCGGTCGTTCTCATTGTGCTCTTCGCGCTGTTTGTTTCCGCGGTCGCGTTCGGTGCAACTGTCCTGCGGCGTATCGCCGTGCTGTCCGAACATGAGCGCGAAGACTTCGCCATTATCCAGACGTCGACGCTGACATTGCTCGCGCTTCTCGTCGGCTTCAGCTTGTCGATGGCGGTCGGGCGATACGACCAGCGCAAGACGCTGGAGGAAGGCGAAGCCAACGCGATCGGAACCGAATATGCGCGTGCGGATCTGGCCGAAGCCACAGTCAATACGAAGATAAAAGCCGGTCTGATCAGGTACACGAAGTTGCGGCTGGCCGACTTCGGAACGCGTGACCGGGAGGAACTTGGCAGCATCGGCCGGGATACGGCAGCGCTTCAAGCCGAGCTTTGGCGACTTGCCGCGCAAGTGGCGCAAGACAAGCCAACGCCAATAGGAGCGCTGGTTGTCGCGGGAATGAACGATGTCCTCAATTCTCAGGATTACTCCGAGGCCGCGCGAATCAACCATATTCCGCTGGGCGCATGGTTTCTCATGATCTTGATTGCGCTATTCGGCTGCACGGTGCAGGGGTACGGCGCCAAGGGAAATGCGCGCAAGGGTCTGCTCATCACTGTCCTTCCTATTACGGTTGCGCTATCGCTCGCTTTGATAGCGGATATAGACAGCCCGCGAGGAGGGATCATTCGTGTAGAAGCCCAGAATCTTGCTAGGCTTCTTCAGTCATTGGAAAGGTAGGACTAGGAAGTTTTCATATGGATCTGCGGAAATTGGTCTGCGATCAAAGGACGGTTCGCGCCTGATCACTCCGCGGACTTGTATCGCCCGGGCGTGGTTCCTAAAGCCCGCCGGAACATATCGATGAACGCACTCACGTTGTCGTATCCCAGTTCCAGCGCGATAGTCGTCACCGCAACCCCATCCGCGATCAGTTCCAACGCGCGAAGCAAACGCGCCTGTTGACGCCATTGCGCGAAGCTCAAGCCCGTCTCCTCGACAAACCTGCGGCTGAGCGTTCTAGGCGCGAGACCCGCCCACGCTGCCCATTCCTCGAGACGGCGGTTATCGGATAAATCCGCAGCCAACGCGTCCGTGATCCGGATGAGCCGTGCGTCCTCGGGACGCGGAAGTACCAGCGATTCTTCCTTCGATGCCGCGAGTTCATCGATGACAACCTCAGCGATCCGCGCCTGCGTCTCGTCCAGCTCGGCACCGGGCCACGTCGCAGCGCGCCGAACCGCTTCGCGCAATAACGGCGTGGTCCGTATCGCCCGAGGTTCGAGCGGCAGATGTGCGCATCGCCGCTCGGTGATGAAAACGCTCCAGCCCGAGAACGGCCCGTACGAGCGCACCGAATGAACGCAATGCGGCGGAATCCAGATTGCGTGCACGGCGGGGACGACCCAATGCTGCTTGTCGAGTCCAACCGACATCAGGCCGCTCAACGCGCCCATGAGTTGCCCGCGCGCGTGGCTGTGCGACGGCGTGGCCCGCGCCTCGTCCTGCGTCAGTTCCGCTGCGGCGAGAAACGGGCCATCGGGCGACGTCACGAGGTCGGGTCGAATCAAATAGGAAGTCATGGCTGGATCACGGTATCGATTGGCATTTATACCGGAGACTGGCCGCTTTCGCACGCCTAAACTGGCTTCGTTCTTACTGCTTCCGGAGGCTTCGCCATGCGAGCCCAAGACATTCTCCCCGACTACGTCGATCAAGCTGACCTGGGCGGGATCACGATCCGCAAGGGAACCGTTGCCGCGTTTCTCGCGAATGCGCGCGTCTGGATAGATCCGGCAACGAGCGCAACGGCGCGCATCGAGGTCGAGACGCACATGCTCGAATCCTTGCCGGCGCTGCGTGCCACGGGTTTGTTCGAAGTACTGGATATTCGCGATACCGCCTTGCGCGCGTGGGTCGCCACAAACACTAAAGATTGAGGAAAACGCCATGAAAGCTGCAATCATCAAGGCGCCGGGCGAAGTGCCCGTCTACGCCGATTTCGGTAAACCCGCTGCTCGCGCCGGATATCGGCTGGTTGAAGTGACGGCAAGCGCGCTGAGTCACGTCGCGCGCGCGAGGGCATCGGGCACGCATTATTCGTCGTTGGCGACGTTCCCGTTCGTTGCAGGTGTGGATGGAACCGGGCGTCTGGAAAACGGCCAGCGCGTCTATTTTTTCAAGCCTGAAGCGCCGTTCGGGTCATTGGCGGAATTCAGTATTGCGCACGAGTCGAACTGCGCCGAGCTTCCCGATGCGCTCGACGATGTCAACGCCGCGGCCATTGCGATTCCGGGCATGTCGTCGTGGGCGGCGCTCGTCGAGCGGGGCGGATTCGCGGCGGGCGAGACGCTCCTGATCAACGGCGCAACCGGCACGTCCGGTCGTCTCGCGGTGCGGATCGCGAAGCATCTTGGCGCGGGGAAGATCATCGCGACCGGGCGGCGCGAGGCCGCGCTTCAATCGATGAAACTCGCCGGCGCCGACGTCACCATCTCGCTGGAACAGGACGACGAGGCTTTGAGCCGCGCCTTTGAATCGCAATGTGCAGAAGGCGTGGATGTGGTGCTGGATTATTTGTGGGGAACCAGCGCCCGTGCGTTGCTGATTGCGGCGGCCAAAGCATCGCCTGATGATCATCCCGTGCGTTTCGTGCAGATCGGTTCCATCAGCGGCGCCGATATCCAGTTGCCGGCCGCCGTCCTGCGATCGGCGGCGATCACGCTTTCGGGCAGCGGCATTGGAAGTGTTCCATTGCCTCGCCTTCTGCATGCCATGCAGGAAGTATTTAACGCGGCCGTGGCCGCCGGATTGCAGACTGAAACCGAGGTTGTGCCGCTGGCGGATATTGGTAGACATTGGAGAAATGCCGACAGTTCGCGAAGAACGGTATTCGTACCAAGGCCATAAACGCTGATTGCGGCACGATGAACATCGCCGAAGGTACAACGTGTACGCTACAATTAGCGCATGGCTAAAAAATCCCCTCCCGCTTCTGTCGTCAAGGACGTTCACGCTTCTGCGAGCGTTCGGGACGTCCCGAACGTTCACGGCGCTGACGCGTATCACTTCTCCGAGCAGATCGGCCATCTGCTTCGGCGCGCATACCAGCGGCACGTGGCGATCTTCCAGGCGGCGATTCCCGATTCCGATCTGACCGCCGCGCAGTTCGTGACATTGTGCGCGGTGAAGGAGCAGCAATCCTGCTCGCTGAACGACATCGTCAAGTCGACCGCTATCGATCAGGCGACCATTCGCGGCGTGGTCGAGCGCCTGAAGGCACGTTCGCTGATCGTCGTATCGCCTGATCCGCTCGATGGACGCAAGCTTTTGGTTCGCACTACGCCGGAAGGTCTCGCGTTGATCGATCAGAGTATTCCGTTCGCGAGGCAGGTCAGCGAGCAAACGTTCGGCGGATTGAATCCCGCCGAACGCGTGGCGATTGTTTATCTGTTGAAAGCGATGACGCGGGCGGACGAGGGTTGATGCGTGGGCGTTAAAGCGGCCTGTAACATCGCCCTTACTTCATCAAGCAAGTCCAAGCCACGCTTTCACTTTCGCCGACCAACTTAATCTCAGATCGGCTACCGGCGGTTGGTCGTTCGCGGACGTGTTGTTCGATCGATCAGGGGTAAATGATGAAGGCGCGGTATCCACTTTCGATGGAATTTGCTGCTGCCCGTCTAGCTCGCGCTGCCGTTTTAGATGCGGGAAGGATTGGGTATGCTCAATGAACGTATGCGCCGGTCCATACTCCGAGATCGATATTGAATCTGCATCCTTCGGCGCGACTGGATTTCCGTTTTCATCAACCGATACCGTTTCGATCTCAACCAACGGAATGCACCACGCGGCATTCGCTCGCCCAATACGTTTTCCGCTCTCATCAAAGCAGCGAAAAATAAAGCTGTCAGGCAAATCAGATACCGTCCACATCTCCTCGGAATGATTCCAGGAATATTTAGCTGCAATGGTGCCGGGATGAGGCAACTTAGGGTCTTGCGCGCCCGGTGGCAAATGCTTTGTCATATTCGTTGATCCAATATTTGCCGTACATCCGCAACCATATGCAGACAGCGCAGCGATGATGATTGATCGCACGGCGAAATTCATTGCGATATCTTGTCGAAGTATCTGTAGCGTGCTGGATAGCGTTTCCGTCCCTCCGCCTCACATGACGTCCCCTTACTCGACCAGTACATATTTGCGGATTCCGCAAAGTCTTCCGTCATGTTGTTCTGAGCGTATCGGGAGGGTGGTTGCCCGTCACTCGTTATGGCGTCCTGCCAGCCCTGTTTCTGAGTTGGGTCGCTCCATAATGCTTGGCTCCAAAGGTGGCCGGTTTCATGGAGCATCGTACTGTCGACGTATTCCTGCGGAAAAGTTGACACGTCTTTCCACGGATAGAAGGCAATGCCTTGGTCGATACTGGCAGTCGCTGCAGAAGAAAATGTCGGGTCGTTGAATTTCTTTTGCCAGATCGCGTCCTGCGCATTCGCTACTGGATTAATCGAAACGCGTTCAAGGTCCTTGTACTGTTGAGGCGGAATGGTTTCAAGCGCCTTAGCGATTTCTTTTTGGCTGGGTACGCCATAACCCGGAAGTGGAGTTTGCGCAGGCATATAGATATTGACCGGCCGTCCATTCACAGTTGCGACGTACCGCGATGCAGCGCCTTCTCCTCCGCCGGGAAATTCAAAGGTGGTCTGTGTGGCGAAGCCCAGGTCGACGGTGTTCACGTGTCGGTAGAACTCAGCCGGCGCGTCGATGCGAGTTCTCGAGCCGTCAAGATAGGAGCAGTCCGGCTTTGATTTCGAATCCGGTACAGGCGTCGGATAATTTTGTTCGGAATTTTCGTCTTCTGTGCATTGAGCCGACAGCGGCGCCATAGTTGCGGTAATGCCAGCACTTTCCGCCGCTCTGTTTAGGACCTTTGAATCGTGGTCCGAGTGCAAAAACACGCCTGCGTCTGCACTTGCTATAGCCCTGTTCTTCTCGCACGGGCACAGCACCAGATCGCCATCCACTACAACGTCTCGTCCCTTTTCGGACATTCCCTTACCCGACCCGAATATTTTGAACGAGCCTTTGCAGTTGCCACAAGTCGCCTCGTCTCCATGCAACGCAAGCTTTCTCCCGTTGTCGTGCATTGTCGATGAGTAAGCGATGACAAAACCGCGGGTTGTCGTCGGATCACCATGTCGGACTGCGGCTTTACGCATGGAAATTTCCCGCTTCCGGCACAGTGGTCAGCACCATCCTTTTATACGCCGCCTCGGTCGATACCCTCGTGACGCGCCGACCGCGAACTGTGCGCGAACCGATGATTGCAAAAACGTATTTTGTTTTGTTATCCGATTTTTCCGACATGCTTAAGTATCCTATGCAAATCAACGTTGCCGCTACGCGCAGAATCTCCAAGATTAACGATCTTTGATAAGGTTATTTGGGAATAATCATCGCGAATTGACGAACGTCAATAAGGCGAGAGACGCATTGTTTTGCGTCGAGAATGATCTGAACGCTAGCAGCTAGCGTCTATTGATGGCGGGGCGAGGAGCCAGCGAGTCGTACGAAGAAGCGGGGATTTTCGCCCGACAATTTCGGCGCGCGACGCGTGGTTGCGGTGCTATTAAATGCGCTGGCGCTGGCTCATCTAGAGTGGAAAGGAACGCTAGCCGTGCCAATATACCGGTGGTCCGACGCTCTGATAGTTGGGCCGTTAGTCGATCAGGGTCGCCGCTTGCGATATCGCCTTGGCGGGGTCATCGAGAGACGGCAGCGACGGCATCGGTCGCCATTTGACCTGCAACGCTCGCGCGGCGCGAATGGCCTGTTCCTCACGCTCGGCGACCACGCCAACAAAGTCGCCGATCACTACAACGCCGCGCACGCCCGGAAGCGTTTGAACCGATGCACGATCCACATCCACAAGCATCTTGCCAATGAACTCGCCGCAGTCATGTCCTGCATACGGCGGCCGCACGACCCGCCCATGCAGCATGCCCGGCACGCGCATGTCGTGCACGAAAGTGGGCGCGCCGGTTGCCTTGGCAGGCATATCGACGCGTGGCGAAGAACGTCCGACGACCCGATACGTCGAAGGATCTTTCACCGCGATGGTGGTATCGAGCGCGAGCGTCAGGCATTGGCCTCGAAGCAACGCGCCGAACGTGAGGCGGGTGTCGTCGGGCGCGATTACGCAACCGTCGTCGGTACGAAGCAGCGCGGCATCCAAATCCCACACGCGCGCCGCCAATTCGATCAACGCAAGACGCGCCTGCGCCGCCGCGAAACGCAGCGGCACGGCCGAAATCTGGATCGTCGCGCTTGCAATCGTCGGGCCCTGATTCGGCACTTCGGCCGAATCGCCCAGGATCATCCGCACGCGGGCGGCGGAGACATCGAGTTCTTCCGCGACGATCTGTCCGAGCGACGTTCGAATACCCGTTCCGAGATCCACGTGACCGTTGAACGCAAAAATGCGGTCATCGTCGAGTATGGAAACGAAAATTTCCGGCGTGTCCTGAACGTACGAAGACCCGCTGCCTGGTTGACCGGGCGCGGGTTTTACCGGCACGTTCGGCTGCCTGACAATGTTCAGGCAACCGTTGCGCGCGAGCAGTTCACCTCGGGCGGGCGTTCCTGCAATGGGCATGACGCGTTATCCAGAAAAGGCGTTTATCGATTAACAATACTCTTGGGCATCGCCAGCGCCAAGAGGCATCCGGCCAGCATCAGAATGCCGAACGTGATCAGGCCGGCGCTCATGCTGTGCGTTGCGTCCTTCATCCAGCCGAGCACGTAGGTGCTCGCAAAACCGCCGAGATTCGCGATCGAACACGCGAACGCAATGCCCGCAGCCGCCGCCGTGCCGCGCAGGAACGTGGAGGGCAACGCCCACACGACGGGCATGGCCGCGGCCACGCCGGCATTTGCAATCGACAGCAGGATCACGGTGATCGCCGTGCTGCCGCTGAAGAACGTGCTCGCAATCAAACCAAACGCCGTGCAGGCAAACGGTACGACGATATGCCAGCGGCGTTCGCGATACTTGTCCGAACTCGCGCCCGTCACGAGCATCATGACCACGGCGAGCGCATTCGGAATTGTGGTCAGCATGCCGATTTCCAGCGCGCTCTTGACGCCCGAATCGCGGATGATGCTGGGCAGCCAGAAGCTGATGGCATACGTCCCGAGCAGCACGCACAAATCGATCAAACCCAGCGCCCAAACCTTCGGGTCCGTGAATGCGTCGCGCAGACGATGACTCTTGCCCGCGTGCGATTCCTGCGCGAGATCGTGCTTCAGGCGCCGGCGTTCATCGTGATCGAGAAACCTGGCCGACTCCACGGTATTGGGCAAATAAAAGAACACCAGCACGCCGAGCACGATGGACGGCAAGGCCTCGAGCCCGAACAGCCATTGCCAGCCTTGCCAGCCGTGGATGCCATCGAAGAAAGTCAGGATCCAGCCCGACAACGGCCCGCCGATCAGACTCGACAACGGCAAACCCATCATGAAGAGCGCGATGATCTTGCTGCGCCGTGCATCGGGGAACCAGTTTGTCAGGTACAGCAGCACGCCCGGCAGGAAACCCGCTTCCGCCACGCCCAGCATGAAACGCAGCACGTAGAACTGGCCGGGCGTCTTGACGAACATCGTGAGGCCGGAAAGGATGCCCCACGTGATCATGATCCGCGCAATCCAGAGCTTCGCGCCGACCTTCTGCAAGATCAGGTTACTCGGCACTTCGAACAGGATATATCCGACAAAAAAGAGGCCGGCGCCGAGTCCGTAGACGGTATCGCTGAAATGCAGGGCGTCGAGCATCTGCAGCTTCGCCAGGCCGACATTCACGCGGTCGAGATAAGCCGAGAAATAGCACAGGCAGAAGAATGGAATGAGTCGCCACGTGAGTTTGCGATATAGCTCGCGTTCTGCCTGGGCGTCGGTATGCAGCGTGCCGCGCGCAGTGTCTGTGATCGGGGTCGACATGATGTGTCTCCTGAAAATCCGACTGAAATAAGGTGCCGATATGCGTTGCCGAATCAAGTACCGCGGATACGTTCAGAACAGGTGGTAAAGGCCGCGCGTTCCCGCAAAGTGTCTCCGTGACGAAGCGTCCCACGGGCTTTACCCGCAGGACATTTCGAAATAAAAACGAGGTGATTCAGGCGTGCTTTTTTATAACCGGCCTAACGATTTTCGATGCTCGAAAGCGCTTCATCGAGCGTCATCACGGCGGCGTATTTTTGTTGCATATCGAAGAGGTTGGCATCGTGCGGACCAATCGCGCGATCGCCGACACAATCCGAAATAACCAGCGGACGAAAGCCGTGCGACATGGCGTCGACAACGCTCGCGCGCACGCATCCGCTCGTCACCGCACCCGCGACGATCAACGTCTGAACCGCGCGCTGCGACAGCCACGGCGCGAGTTGCGTGCCGAAAAACGCGGACGGAACGGTCTTGCGTACGACGAGTTCACCAGCCGCCGGCGTGAGTTCCGGCACGATCGCGCTGTTCGGATGATCTTCGGTCAGCGTCGCCATGCCGGGGACTTTCAGCGAGAAGACGTTGTCGTCGCTGCCATCGGCGGCATAGACGATACGGCTATGCGCAACCGGCCATTGGTGGCGCCGCGCGGCCGCGAGCAAATGCGTGGTGCGCTCGATGGCCGGCGCGATATTGCCGCCGCCAAAAGTCTTCGGGTCCGCGAAGCCGACCACGAAGTCCACGATCAGCAAACCGATATTGCCTTTCACCGGCAATGGCGTGCCGAATCCTTGCTGCTTGTAGACGCCGGATTCCGCGTGGCTCTGGATGTCGCTCATTCAAATGCTCCGTTCAGTGTGTGTCAGCGGTCCATCAGCGGTCCATCACCACGCCGTCGCGGACCACGGCGTCGCCGTCGAGCATCACATCGCAATGACGCAGCGGAATGTCGATATGGCACGTCGTGGTGCGCTTGCCGCCGGCTTCGTTATTGGGCCCGAGCGAAAAGAGGAAATTGCCCTCGAACGCGCGTGCGTCCATGCCGATGGTTGCCTCGCGGTCGTAAAGACCCAGCGTCGACCAGCGCGCACGCGGTTGCAAGCCCCAGCCGATATGCGAGATCGCATAACCTTCCGGATCGTTGAACGACGCCATGTAATCGCGGAGCAGGGCGGCGTCCACGCCACCGTCGATGCGCGTTGCGTAACCGTTTTCCACCGTCAGCGTGATCGGGTCGCCGACATAGCGTTTTTGCGGCAACAAAATATCGCCGCGATCGATCACGATCTGTCCGCTCGCCTGGCCTTCGTTCGGGAACGTCAGCACGAAACCGCTTGGCCAATGATCCCAGCGGCCGGGTTCATCGACGAAACCGTACTCCGAGATCGCCGGGAATTCGCCCAGCGGACAGACCAGTTCCGTTCCCGCGCTCGACTTCACGCGCATTTCCTTCGACGCCGTGATCCGCGCCGCCGCGGCTCGCACGCGCGTGCGATCGGCTTCGGTCGGCACCATGCGCGCGAGCACTTCGGGCGGTTCGACGGCGAGCAGGATCTTCGTGCCGGTCTTGAGGATCTCGTGCTGCTCGGGCGAAAACAGCAGCGTCATCAGGTCGAGCACGAGATCGCTTTCCTTCAGCGCCGCGATGGCCGCATGATTGCCGGTCAACGGCGTGGTGCCGAGGTAAGCCAGCGAATCGCGGCTCAACGCTTTTTCGCCGTTCACGGGAAGCAGGTCGAGCCGGTTGACGATCGCGCCCATGGACTGCGTGGCGATCAGCGCGCTCGAGAGCGTCTGCGGATGCGTGGACGCGCTCGTGAGGATGGTGACGGTCTGGCCGGCCTCCAGCTTCGATAACGTCAACACCTCTTTCCACGCGGCAATCATTTCGTAATCGCTGATAGGCATGACAGCTCCTTAGATAAGTTTGGCGCCGAGGAAATCGCCGAATGCTTCGTAGAAGCCGGCTTCGTTGTCCCATGGAATCATGTGGCCGGCGTCGGGCACGCGTGTATGCAGCAAGCCGGGTGCGAGCGCTTGCATTTCCTTCACGTCTTCGTCGAGCACCACGTCGCCGCGCGCGGCCGTGATCAGCAGCGACGGCACGCGCAAGAGCGGCAGGTCAGCGTGGATATCGTCGGTATGGAAACCATCGAACGACGCGAGCATGGCGCGTTCATCGCACGTATGGAGCCATTGCGCACGCACGCGACGTTGCTCTTCGGTCCACGTCGGGCAGAACGCGAGCATGCCTTCCGCGTCGATACCCTTTACCGCCAGGCGGATCGAATCGACGTACCACGGCAGCTTGGCCGGATACGCGCGGCGGCCGGGACCGGACACGGGTGGATCGACGAGGACCGTGCGCGTCAGGCCTTCTGGTGCGCTGCGGGCAGCGCGGATTGCAATGCGCGCGCCCATGGAATGGCCAACAAGCGCATAGTGCTCAAGGCCGAGCGCTTCCGCCAGCGCAGTGACATCGGCGGCTTGCGCGTCGAGACTGTAGTCAAGCGTGGCGGACGCCTCCGATAAACCCCTGCCGCGCACATCGAGCACGTAGGTATCGAACTGGCGGCCAAGCACTTCGCCGACAAAACCCCACGTGACCGCCGGGCTCGTAATGCCGGGAATCAGGATCACGGCAGGGCGGTTGGCGCGCACGCCGTCGGCGCCGCCGTATCGGAGGAAATGCTGGCGAATGCCGTTGGCATTGACGTTCGCGCCGTAGAGCAAAGTTGAGTCCATCGCGGAGTCCGTAGATGAGTCGAAAGCTTTCAATGAAAGGTCCGGTGAGCCGATCAATAGGCGCCCGACAACAGCGCACCTGCGCCGGGCACCACGCGTTCGAGATCGAGCTCGCGCAGCATGGCGTAGGTCGTGGCGATCGCGGCCGTGATCACCGGCTTGCCCGTCATGGCTTCCACTTGCGGCACCGCAGCAAGCGATGGCATTTGCACGCACGCCGACAATACGATTGCATCGACGTCCTTGTAGTTCAGCGTCTTCACGATTTCCGGCAGGCGGCGCGGGTCGTGACGGCCGACGTCCAGATTGTCGGGAATTTCGAGCGCACGGTAATCCACGACTTCAAACCCTTCCGAGCGGATGTAATCCACCACCAGTTCGGTCAGCGGCTTCATATAAGGCGCGACCACCACGATACGCTTCGCCTTGATTACCTTCAGCGCGTCGACCAGCGCGCCTGCGCTCGTGATCACGGGGGCCGAACCGCCGTTTTCGACCGTACGTTCGTGCAGCCGCTTTTGCGAAACACGGTGATAACCGTGGCCCATCGCCATGATCGCGACGAGACACGCATAACCCAGCACGTCCACGCGCGCGTCGCTCAATTCCAGCGCGCAGCGATCCGATTCCGCATCCATTGCCGCGAGCTCTTCCTTCACCACCTTTTTCATGCGCATACGGCTGGAATGGAACGTGAAACGCTCCGGACGGATGGTCTGGCGCGCGAGCAGCATGGCCGGGATCTCGGTTTCCATCGTGGTATTCGAGCTCGGCACGATCTGGCCGATGCGGAAGTTTTTGATCATCTGTTCGACTCCGTATTTCGTGGGCTGCACGGGGCAGCGTGTCCGGTTCAGAGAATGCGTTTGGGAAAGTCTAGTGTACACGTTGGAATATAACAAGTTTCCACAAATAAATTTTAATGGTGCAGCAATGCATTATGTTGGTGAAAACCCTTATAAATCGCACCGATAAAGGGCTTTCGCGCACTCACCGAGATCACGCTAAAATTTTCTTTACCCAAAATAATGCAATGTGTACACTCGATATCAGTTCATTCAACAGGCTCGGCTGAAGGACTTTTTGCCCGAGCGCCAGACATGGAGAGATCATCATGAGCCACCCCCGTATCGCGATTGTTGGCGCGGGCCTTGGAGGAACGGCGGCCGCCGCCTTGATGCAGCGCGCCGGTTATTCAGTGCGTCTGTACGAGCAGGCGCCGTCGTTCTCGCGTCTTGGCGCGGGCATCCATCTCGGGCCGAACGTGATGAAAATCATGCGTCGCATTGGTTGCGAAGATGCACTGAACGTCATGGGATCGCATCCGGACTTCTGGTACAGCCGCGACTGGCAAAGCGGCGACGCGATCGCGCAGATTCCGCTCGGCGATTTCGCGGTGAAAGAATACGGTGCGACGTATCTGACCGTGCATCGCGGGGATTTTCATGCGCTGATGACTGAAGCCGTGGCGCCGGGCACCATCGAATTCAACAAGTGCCTGACCAATATTGAAGAAACCGATAAAGACGTGCGTCTCACGTTCGCCGATGGCAGCGTGGAGACGGCGGATATTGTGATTGGCGCCGATGGCGTGAACTCGAAGATCCGCGATCATCTGCTCGGCGCGGAACCGCCGCGTTATACCGGTTACGTGGCGCACCGCGCGGTGTTTCCGGCGTCACTGCTCGGCACCGATCCGTTCGACCTGTGCGTGAAGTGGTGGTCGGAAGATCGTCACATGATGGTGTATTACGTCACGTCCAAGCGCGACGAGATCTATTACGTGACCGGCGTGCCGCAAGCCGAGTGGCCGGCGGGACAATCGGTTGCGCCCAGCAGCCGCGACGAGATGCGCGAAGTTTTCGCGGGTTACCATCCGTCGGTGCAAAAGCTGATCGACGCCACGCCTGAAGTCACGAAGTGGCCGCTGCTGGAACGCGATCCGTTGCCGTTGTGGAGCCGTGGCCGTTTGGTCCTGCTCGGCGACGCCTGCCATCCGATGAAGCCGCACATGGCGCAGGGCGCGGCCATGGCAATCGAGGACGCAGCCATGCTGACGCGCTGCCTGGACGAGATCGGCGTGAGCGATTACACGAACGCGTTCGCGTTGTATGAAGCGAATCGCGCGGAACGGGCTTCGAAGGTGCAACTGGTATCGCACAACAATACCTGGTTGCGCACGAACGAAGATCCGGCGTGGGTCTTTGCGTATGACGTGTTCAACGAGCCGTTGAAGTCGCCCGCGGCAAAGCAGGCTTCGGTGGCGGCGGCTTAATTTCGAAGACCAGACATGAGCGTGTCCGCATCATCGGCTCCGGAATCCATGACGTTGAGCGTCAATGGTTCGCCGCGTACGCTCGAAGGCGTGACGCGCGACACGCCCTTGCTCTATGTCTTGCGCAACGACTTCGAGCTCAACGGCCCGAAGTATGGCTGCGGCCTCGGACAGTGCGGTGCTTGCACGGTCTTGCTCGACGGCGGTGCCGCGCGATCGTGCGTGGTGCCGGTGGCGGCGGCCATCGGACGGGAAACGGTCACGCTCGAAGGGCTTGGAACGCTGGATTCGCTCCATCCGATCCAGCGCGCGTTTATCGATGAACAAGCGGCGCAGTGCGGCTATTGTCTCAACGGCATGATCATGAGCACGAAGGCGTTGCTCGATCGCAATCCCGAGCCCGATGAGACCGCCATCCGCGACGCGCTTCGTTTCAACCTGTGCCGCTGCGGCACGCACATCGAGATCATGAAGGCCGTGCATCGCGCGGTGGAGTACCTGAAACGCGAAGAAGGGCGCTGAATTCATGACGCATGTAATGACGCATGTAATGACGCATGTAATGACGCGCGTAACGAGCCCCGTGTAATGGACGTCATGCGCGAACGAGATTCGAATAAACCCGTGCTGTTGCCCGAGTCGATGCGTTACGCGTGTGTGGTGCTGGACGGCGATCCAGCGTTGCAGCAGCGTGCTGCCGCGTTGCAGGCAGAAGGCGTACGTTGGGTTTGCGCGGGGAACGTGGCTGCGTTCGTGGCGGAGCGTCTCGATCTCGCGTGCGATGCCGCGCGCCGCGTAATCGATGTTTCCGCTGCAGGTTCTTCGTTGCCCGTCCCGCGCTCAGGTCTGCAGCATGAAGCGCATTACATGTGGCCGCTTTCCGCGGATACATTCACGCCATACGAGGCGATTGCGCGCATTGATGGCGACTCCATTTCGGTCTGGACGAATGCGTCGGCGAATGCGGATCTGGTGGCGCAACTCGTCAGCGCAACCGGCTTTTCCGCCGACCGCTTCGCAATCCATGCGCTCGAAAAAAGCCTTGATCCAACGCTCGCCATACATGCCGCCATAGCCGCTGTAACGTTGATGAACGAAGTTGGCGGCGCGGTGTGCATCGGCGGGTTTATGCGTGTATTGACGGCGCGCGAGGCGACGTTTTCCGTCGCGGCTTCGCTGGACGACCGAGGCGCATTGCTCGACTATGAATACGTCGCGCGAACACCAGGAATGTCCGGCGCTCAAGCCGACGCGCAAGATCCATCTCCGTATGTGTCCCGCCGCGCGAAAACGCTGATCGACGATCCCGCCAAGCTCATTCCCGGCGCGGCGCATACCTTCGCGCGTGAATCGTTCATCGATGAAATCGCGCGCGACAACGATCGCGATCCCGTGTCGTTCCGGCTCGATCATCTCGATCCGGTGGAGTACGACGGCGCGCGCGAACTGATCAACACGGTCGCCGAACGCGCCGCGTGGGGCGGCAAGCCCAGGCAACCGAACAACAATATTGCCCACGGCCGCGGTTTCGCTTTCGATGAACACAAAGACAACGCCGCCACGCCCGCCTATTCGGCATGGATCGTCGATCTCGACGTCAATCGTGCAACCGGCGACGTGGCGGTCAAGCGCGTGGTCGCGGGGCGGGCAAGCGGACGTCGCAAGCTTGGCAGCATGGCAGGTGTTCCGGCCAAGCTGATCGCCGCGGCTGCATCGCGCGCACTTGGATTGCAGCTCACCGCGCGTCCATCGCACGATGAAACACCTGGCGATCAGGCGGTATCGCATGAACTGGCGTTGGCGTCGTCCGCGGACGTTCCCGCAGAACTGACGGCCGAACACATCGATACATCACCGGCCGCCGCCGCCATTGCCAATGCGCTCTTCGACGCAACCGGCGTGCGCTTCCGCGCGCTGCCGTTCACGCCGGAACGCGTGCGCGCGGCGTTGGGCGGCTCGGCGTCGTCAATAACCGGCGCGCCAAAGCGGAACAAACGCGCGCTGAAGGCCTTGCTCGCAGCCGGCGGCCTGGGCGGCGTGATCGGCCTCGCGTGCACGCTATGGCCGCTACGCGCGCCGATAGAACCCATCGCGCGGCCATTGGCTTCCACGTGGTCCGACGCCACCATCGCACGCGGCCGCCAGGTCGCCGAGTTCGGCGATTGCGCCGTTTGCCACACTGCGCCGGGCGGCGCGGTCAATGCGGGCGGACTCGGCCTGGAAACGCCGTTCGGCATGGTCTACACGACCAACCTCACGCCCGATGTGAAGACGGGCATCGGCAACTGGTCGTTCGCTGCATTCGATCGCGCGATGCGTCAGGGCATTTCGCGCGATGGCCGTCATCTCTATCCCGCGTTCCCTTACACGGCGTTCACGAAGATGAGCGAAGCCGACATGACCGCGCTGTACGCGTATCTCATGTCGCAGCCGGCCATCGAAAACGCGCCGCCGCAAACGCGCTTGCCCTTTCCGCTGAACCAGCGCGCGCTGGTCGCGGGCTGGAACGCGCTGTATCTGAAGCAGGGCGAGTTCAAGCCGGACCCAACGCGTTCGGCGCAATGGAATCGAGGCCAGTATCTCGTCGATGGCGCCGGCCACTGCAGCGCGTGCCATTCGCCGCGCAACGCGCTCGGCGCGGAAAAGGGCGGGCGTTTGTACATGACGGGCGGAAGCGCCGAGGGCTGGGTTGCGCCGTCGCTTGTCGGCAATTCGAAAGCGCCCGTCAAGTGGACCGAACAAGCGCTTTACGATTACTTGAAGACCGGTTTCTCGCACGAGCACGGTGTGGCAGCCGGGCCGATGGCGCCTGTTGTCGCGAGTTTATCGACGCTGCCGGAAGCCGATGTCCGCGCGATGGCGCATTACGTGGCGTCGTTATCGCTCACGGTGGAAGCCGCCGAACCGACCAAGGTCGCGAAGTCCAAATCAGCGGCGGTCACGCTGCCAGGCCTCGACAGCGGCCGTCGTATTTTCGATGGCGCGTGCGCCGTTTGCCACGCAGCGACCGGCGGTGTCGGCAACTTTGGCGTGCGGCCGTTGTTGTCGCTCAATACCAGCGTAAGCGAAGCCACGCCGGACAATTTGCTGAAGGTGATTCAGAACGGTATTGATGCACCGGCCACTGACGCCCTTGGTTATATGCCCGGTTTCAGGGATTCCTTCGATGACCGCCAGATGGCCGACCTCGTCACCTATATCCGCGCGAGCTTCGCGCCGAACGAAGCGCCGTGGAAGGACCTCGAGCAGGCATCGGCGCGGGTTCGCAAGCACGCACATTGACCGCCGCTTCGCCGGCGATTCATCTCCCGACTCTTATAATCATTAACGAGATGAATCCGTCAGTGGCGTGCATCGCGGCATTGCACCAATAGCGGGACCCTCGCACCGCAAAAGAGATTGTGGCGTGTACGCTGGGTTTTAAAGGTGCAACGCAAAACCTCACGTCGCGCCGATGACTGCAAGACCGCAACGTGAAACTCCTTTCATGGAAGGCTTGAAGCTGCAAATACCTAGTACAAGTCACTACGCTTGAAACAGGCATACACATTGCATAGAAGTTTAGAATTAGAGCGTGTACGTGTATTGACGTTCTGATGAAGTGCTCCGGGAGACTAGCGCTGTCTTCCTGATGAAACCCACGCAATAGAGGCGTCGATGTTGTCGAATCTGGCTGTGCAACTCATCAACGGACTAGCGGATGCATGCGCCATGTTTCTGGTCGCGTCCGGCTTGTCGCTGATTTTTGGCGTGACGCGTATCGTCAATTTCGCGCATGGCTCGTTTTATATGCTCGGCGTGTACGTGGCCTACAGCATTGCGAGCCGCTTCGGATCCACCGTCGCCGGATTCTGGCTTTCCATGCTTGCGGCGGCGGTCGTCGTGGCCGTGATCGGCGCGCTCGTGGAAATGATCGTGCTCAGGCGTATCTATCAGGCGCCCGAGTTGTTCCACTTGCTCGCGACATTCGCGCTCGTGCTGATCTTCCGCGATGCCGCGCTTTATATCTGGGGCCCGGAAGACCTGTTCGGTCCGCGCGCGCCGTTGCTCGGCGGCGCAGTCAGCCTGCTCGGCCACTCGCTGCCAACGTACGACATTGCGTTGATCGTGATCGGTCCCATCGTGCTCGCCGTATTGTGGTTCGGGTTGACGCGCACGCGGCTCGGCACGCTCGTGCGCGCGGCAACGAGCGATCGCGAGATGCTCGGCGCGCTCGGCATCAATCAGGCGTGGCTTTTTACGGGCGTGTTTTTTATCGGCGCGTTTCTCGCGGGGCTCGGCGGGGCGTTGCAGGTGCCGCGCATGTCGGCGAATCTTTCGCTGGACCTCGATACCATCGGCAACGCATTCGTAGTCGTGGTGGTCGGCGGCATGGGTTCGATTCCCGGCGCGTTCGTGGCAGCGTTGCTGATTGCGGAGATCAAGGCGCTGTGCATCGGCATTGGCGATGTCACCATCGGCGGCGTTGTGTTTTCGCTCAGCAAGTTCACGCTCGTGGCGGAGTTCGTGGTGATGGCGATCGTGCTGGTCGTGCGGCCCTGGGGTCTGCTCGGCCGCGCGCAAACCGCGGTTCGCACCATGGCGGTCGCTGAAACGCCGCTGCGCCGAGCCGATTCGCGACTCAAGATATTCGCCGGTATTGTGCTCGCGGTTTTGTTGCTCGCGCCGTTGTTGTCTGGCGTATTTCCGTACATGCCCGTGCTGCTCGTAGAAATCCTGATCGCGGTTCTGTTTGCAACGAGCCTGCATTTCATCATGGGACCAGGCGGCATGCATTCGTTCGGCCATGCCGCGTATTTCGGACTCGGGGCCTATGGCGCAGCGCTATTCCTGAAAGTCCTCAACTTGCCGATGGAAGCCGCCGTCGTCCTCGGGCCCGTGCTCGCGGGCGTCGGCGCGCTGGTTTTCGGATGGTTCTGCGTGCGTTTGTCGGGCGTCTATCTCGCGATGCTGACACTCGCTTTTGCGCAGATCGTGTGGTCGATCGTGTATCAATGGGACGCGGTCACGGGCGGCAGCAACGGCATTCTCAATCTGTGGCCGTCGGCATGGCTGAGTTCGCCGATTGCGTATTACTACCTGACCTTGTTCTTTGCGGTGCTCGGTGTGTGGATGCTCCGGCGCATGTTGTTTTCGCCACTCGGTTACGCCATGCGCGCCTCGCGTGATTCGGTGCTGCGCGCAGAAGCCATCGGTATCGATGTAAAACGGATCCAGTGGGTCGCGTTCATTATCGCGTCGTTGTTTTGCGGACTGGCCGGGTCCTTGTACGCGTTCTCCAAGGGTTCCATCTCGCCGGAAGTGATCAGCGTGGGGCGCTCGGTCGATGGCCTCGTGATGGTGCTGCTTGGCGGCATACAGACGTTGACAGGACCGATTGTCGGCGCAGCGGTGTTCACGTGGCTGCAGGATACCGTCGCGCGGCAGACGGACTACTGGCAAGCGCTGCTCGGCGGCGCGATCCTGCTGCTGGTGATCGCGTTCCCGCAGGGAATCGTGGGTTTCGTGCAGCACAAGCTCGACTCACGCCGCAACGCCGATCATGGCGCCGCGCCGCAACCGGCCAAGGAGGCGCTATGAGCTTGCTGCGGGTATCGAATCTTGCGAGGTCCTTCGGCGGCCTCAAGGCGGTCGACGATGTTTCCTTCGACCTCGAAGCCGGCCAGCTGCTTGCGCTGATCGGACCGAACGGCGCGGGAAAATCGACGTGCTTCAACATGCTCAACGGGCAGTTGAAGCCCAGCTCGGGCTCCATCATTTTCGACGGCCACGAGATCGCCGGCAAACGTCCGCGCGACATCTGGCGTCTCGGCGTGGGCCGGACTTTTCAGATCGCGGCCACGTTCAACTCGATGACCGTTATCGAAAACGTGCAGATGGCGCTGGTCTCGCGCGATCGCGAATTGTTCAACTGGTGGAAACCGGCGCCATCGCTTCATGCGGATGAGGCTCTTGCCTTGCTCGAACAAGTCGGCATGGCGGCGCACGCGAACCGCGCCTGCGGCGTGCTTGCATACGGCGATGTCAAACGCGTCGAGCTCGCCATTGCGCTCGCCAACAAGCCCAAGCTCCTGCTGATGGACGAACCGACCGCGGGCATGGCGCCGAAGGAGCGCAACGACCTCATGGCGCTGACCAAGCAACTCGTGATCGACCACAAGCTCGGCGTGCTTTTCACGGAGCACAGCATGGACGTGGTGTTCGCTTATGCCGACAAACTCATCGTGCTCGCGCGCGGCAAGCTGATCGGCGAAGGCGATGCAGAAAGCGTCCGCAACGATCCCCGTGTGCGCGAGGTCTATTTCGGAACGGGCAAATCATTCATGCCGCGTGCGTCGCTGGCTGAAGACGGAGTCGCTCGATGACGGCCATGCTGAAAGTCTCGGGCCTGAACGCGTTTTACGGCCGCGCGCAGATTCTCTACGACGTCGGGCTGGAAGTCGGGCGCGGCGAAGTGGTGGCGCTGATGGGCCGCAACGGCGCCGGCAAATCGACGACCATGAAAGCCCTCATGGGCATGCTGCCCACGCGGCGCGGCGCGATCAGTTTCTGCGGCCAGGATATTTCCACCCTGCCGCCGTATCGAATTGCGCGTCTTGGCATGGGTTTCGTGCCGGAAGACCGGCGCGTGTTCGGCGATTTATCGGTGATGGAAAATCTCGATACCGGCCGTCAGCCGCCTCGCGAAAACGCCCCGCGATGGACGCCCGAAAAGCTCTTCAAGCTGTTTCCCAACCTCGGCGAAATGCCGAACCGTCCCGGCAGCCAGATGAGCGGCGGCGAGCAGCAGATGCTGACCGTATCGCGTACGCTGATGGGCAATCCGTATCTCGTTCTGCTCGATGAACCTTCGGAAGGCGTGGCGCCGATCATCGTCGAACAGATGGCGAACATGATTCTGGAACTGAAGCGTGAAGGGCTTTCCATTCTTCTTTCCGAGCAGAACATGCACTTTGCCGAACTGGTCAGCGACCGCGCCTACGTGCTTGAAAAAGGGCAGATTCGGTTCAGCGGCACGATCAACGAGCTCGCGCAGGACGAAGCCGTGCGGCGGGCTTATTTGAGCGTATAAAGCGATTTTCAATCAGCACCCATTCTGGAGAGAACAACTATGACCACGCGTGCTGGATCGCGCCTGCGCCTGACCGTCCTGATGCTTGCACCGCTGGCTGCTGCCCTGGCGCCGGCCATGGCGAATGCCGCCGACACCATCAAGATTGGCGAAATCAACAGCTACAAGGCGCAGCCGGCGTTCCTCGGGCCGTACAAGAACGGCTGGAACATGGCGCTGGACGAGGTCAACGCGGCGGGCGGTATCGACGGCAAGAAACTCGAAGTCATCTCGCGCGACGACAACGGTAATCCGGGCGATACGGTTCGCGTGGCGCAGGAGCTGACCACGGGCGAGCAGGTCTCGCTGCTGTTCGGCGGGTTCCTTTCGAACACGGGCCTCGCGCTCGCCGACTACGCGAAGCAGCGCAAGATTTTCTTCCTGGCTGCTGAACCGCTCACCGACAAGATCGTCTGGCAAGACGGCAATAAATATACGTACCGGCTGCGGCCATCGACCTATATGCAGGTCGCCATGCTTGTGCCCGAAGCGGCCAAGCTGCACAAGAAACGCTGGGCCGTGGTGTATCCGAACTACGAGTATGGACAGTCGGCCGTGGCCACATTCAAGCGCTTGCTGAAAGCGGCGCAGCCGGATGTCGAGTTCGTCGCCGATCAAGCCGCGCCGCTCGGCAAGCTCGACGCCGGCGCCGTCACGCAAGCACTCGCCGACGCCAAGCCCGACGCCATTTTCAACGTCGAATTTGGCGCGGATCTCGGCAAGTTCGTGCGCGAGGGGAATACGCGAGGTCTCTTCAAGGACCGTTCGGTGGTGTCGTTGCTGACCGGCGAGCCCGAGTATCTCGATCCGTTGGGCGCGGAGGCACCGGTTGGCTGGATCGTGACGGGCTACCCGTGGTATTCCATCGATACCCCCGCGAACAAGAAATTTGTCGCGGCGTATCAGGCGAAATTCCACGACTATCCGCGAGTGGGATCCGTGGTGGGTCACTCGGCGTTGATGTCGATTGCCGACGGCTTGAAGAAAGCGAAATCGACCGACTCGGAGAAGCTTTCGGAAGCGTTCAAGGGTTTGTCCGTCGATACACCTTTCGGCCCGATTTCGTATCGCGCGCAGGATCATCAGTCGACCATGGGCGCGTACGTCGGCACGACCGCGCTGAAGGACGGCAAGGGCGTGATGACGTCGTACCGGTATATCGATGGCGCCAGCGTTCAGCCGTCGGACGCCGAAGTCGCGAAGATGCGCCCGGCCGATTAAGGGTGTAGCCGCCGCAATAGCAAAAGCCGCGCTTTGAAACGAGCGCGGCTTTTTCGCCTGGACGTGGTGTAAATCGGAGTTTCAGTTTTCGTAAGAAACGCGGCGCAGATTTTCCGATCGAAGATTTTCCGCGGAACCAGCCGGCGCCTTTGCATCGGCTGGTTTGCGCTTGCCTGGCGGCTTTGACTTCACGCTCGCGCCATGCACGAACAACACGACCAGAAGTGCTGCCATAGCCCACACCGACAAGACCCACATCAACGTGCTCATTTCATCCCCGAACCGATTGGTTTTTTTAACGTTGCCAAACGACTGGCATGGATGAATTGTGAGCCTCCGGTCCGCGGAGCAATTCCCCGATAAGCGCGGCATTCTACGGCTAATTCACTGAAGAATAGCGCACGCCGATCGGCGGTGCACAAATATTACGGGGCGCTGAAACGGTCCAGCGAAAACGCGGAAAGATCGACATCGCTCTGTCCGGTAAGCGTGCGTTGCGCCACCGCCTCGCCGATACCCGCCGAATGCTTGAAGCCGTGTCCCGAGCAGGCGGAAACCACGATTACATTGGCGAGCGCCGGGTGGTCGTCGATGATGAAACCGTAGTCGGGCGTGACCGTATAGGTGCAAACGGCGGCCTTGACCAGCTCCGGCGTCACGCCCGCGAAATTTCCCGCGAGGTGCGACTGGACCATTTGCGCGACTTCTTCGTCCGAGACGGTGCGATCGATTGCATCGACGGCATCCAGCGCCGTGTATTGCTCGGTCGCGATCTTCATGCTTCCCTCGCCGGAAATGGGCGGAAATCCGTAGCAGATATCGAGTTCCGACCGACCGTGCGACAGGATGAAGGTCGGGGAAGGTTGCGGAAATATCGACGGTTCTTCGAGCTTGAACCAGAAGAGTTTTTGCCTACAGACCTTCAGCAATGCGCTGAAAGGCTCGCCCAGCAGATTCGCGGACCACATGCCGGCGCATACCACGGCCTTGTTGGCCACGACTATCCGGTCGCCGGTCTTGACGCGCACAACGCCGCCTTCGGATTCGATCGATGAAACCGTCTCGCCGGTGATTACGGCGGCGCCGAGTTTTCGCGCGGTCTCCAGTTGCGCCGCGATGCACTTCTCCGGGCGAACGAATCCGCCTTCGGGTTCGAAGTAACCGATGGCATCGTTGCGAACCGGACCAAACTGGGGAAAGCGTGCGCGAATTTGCGAGGCGTTCAGGACTTCGTGACCTATGCCGTAATTGCGCGCCAGTTCGATGGTATGTCCCGTGAAATCTTCCGCGCCATGGTGGCGTGCGGGCGCGTCGCTGGATGTCATCACGAGCACGCCGCACTGTTCGAAAAGCGCGTCGCCGCTTTCGGCTTCTAGTTCACGCCAGATCACGTGCGATCTGCGCACGAGCGGGATATAAGCGGCGCCTTCGCCGACCGCCAGGCGGGTGATGCGCGTGTCGCCGTGACTCGAACCCTGATCGTGCGGCGGCGCAAACCGGTCGATACCAATAACATCAGCGCCCGACCTGGCGAGTTGATAAAGCGTCGACGCACCCATTGCGCCGAGTCCGACGACTACGACGTCACATCGGTGTTCGTGCCGCGCTTTTTGCCCTGCTTCCTGCATTCAGCCACCTTTCTGGTTGAGGTCCAACGAAACATGATACGTGGCGTTGGATATCCAGGCAGCGCCGTCATTGCGGCTTCGAATCGATCTCTTTAGCGGTATCGGCGGCGGGAGCAAAACGGGGTTGCTCCGCGATCAGTTGATCGTCTGTAGTTGCCACCAGCCACAGCCACGCGTTCTCCGCGATATGCCGGTTATGGTCCTTCAGCGGTCCCATTGCGCTCGCCGCCTTCCAGACCACGGGGCCAACTCGGCTGCTCCTGCCCGACGGCGCACCGACCAGCATGCAGTAAGGTCCAAGCGGCAGGGAAACAAACGGCTGCGCCGGCTTCGCACGAATCCGCCAGTCGATAAACGGCGTCTCGCTGATCAGCAGCGGCGTGGGCAAACCGTAAAGCACGCTGAAGTCGTACAGCGCCAGTTGCGCACGCATCCCGGCGTAAGCGCGACGAACGTCTTCAATCACAGCCGCGCGGATCTCGTCATCGAACATGGCTTCTTCTGCATAGCGGGCAAGCGCTTCGCGCGCTTCTCGTTGATATGCGCTGAAAATGCCGAGGTCCACGCAATCCTGCACGGCGCGTTGAACGTCGGCGACAGAACCGGCTTCCGTTGGCGTGCCGAGTTGCGCTGCCCGTAAAAAGCGGGCAAGTCCTGCTTCCTGTATCAAGGGGCCATCGGTGGAAACGGTTTCTGGAACGTCTTTTTCCAGGGGAACGTAGAAGTATTTCTCGGCGGCGAAATGCGATTTCTTGCCTTCGTCGAACTTGATAACGCCGTTGGTGCAGTCGAGATATCGCGTCCCGATTCGACCGTGCTCCCAAACCCAGTTCTTGAGGAACGGACGCAGCGGATGCAGTCTTTCTTGATCGGTCATAGGACCCTCCAGGGCTCTCAGTATAGTTCGGGCTCGGATATTTCTCGTTCCTTGCACCGGTTGCCGGGCTTTTTTCAGCGAGCGTTTCGATTGGCGGATCAGCGCGCATTTCATCGAAAGAGTTTTTCTAACGCGGATCAAAAATTAATCTGCTTTGTCTTCGCGGAACACCATCGATAACCTTCTGCCTGTGATTACCACTACATGAAGGTTCGCCCGATGGATACCGTTTCGCAAGCGCCGCTGATCCTGATAACAGGTGGAAGTCGCGGAGTAGGCGCGGCAACTGCACGGCTTGCTGCCGCACAAGGCTACGATGTGGCGATCAGCTTCGCGTCCAACGAGTCCGCCGCCCGTGCGGTGGTGGCCGATGTAGAAGCGCTTGGACGCAGCGCTTTAGCCGTGCGCGCGGATAGCGCGGATCCGGAGCAGGTCGCGGAATTATTCGCCGCGATCGACCGTAAGTTCGGCCGGATCGATGTACTGGTGAACAACGCCGCGATAATCGCGCAGCAGTCCCGCCTGGAAGATCTCGGATACGAGCGCATGCAGCGCGTGTTCGCGGTCAATTCGATCGGTCCTATTCTCTGCGCACAACAAGCGGTGAAACGGATGTCGAATCGTCACAATGGGCGGGGCGGATCGGTGATCAATGTTTCGTCGGCGTCGGCCAGGCTCGGCAGTCCAAACGAATATGTCGATTACGCTGCATCGAAGGGCGCTGTCGAGACGTTCACTATTGGTTTCGCCAAAGAAGTTGCGCGCGATGGAATACGCGTCAACTGTGTTCGCCCGGGGCATATCTATACGGAGATGCATGCCAGCGGCGGCGAGCCGGGACGGGTGGATCGCGTCAAGGATTCGATCCCCATGGGAAGAGGCGGTCAGCCCGAAGAAGTTGCGCGGGCCATCCTGTGGCTGGCGAGCACCGAGGCTTCCTTTGTCACCGGCACGTTCCTCGATGTCACTGGCGGCAAGTGATCAACGTGCATTGCATATGCGTCGTAAAATCAGGGCGATCCAACTAAAGCGATACGCGCCATGAGATACCTCCTTGCATCGACCATTGCGGCGTTTGTCGTGACCACGAGTCCCGCCGCGATGGCCCAGGCGCCCAAACAGGAATGCGCCATCGGGTATGTCACGGGCGTCGGCGGCGCAGCGCAGAACATCCGCGAATACCTCGCGATGCCCGATCGCGACAGATACCGGTATCTTGCGGACAACCCGATCAATTGCCGTGTCTCCGAAGAAGGCCGCGCGTCGGCGTGCACGGGCATGACGAGCTTTCGCAACGAAAAAGTCAGCGTCTACGATGACACGGACAACGCGACGATAACCGTCGTCGCGCGCGTGGAACTCGACCAGGGGACGTACCCGGCGATCATCGTCGTGCCGAGACCGGATGTGAAATGCGAGGAGTGACCGGCGACGCCGCGCAACGCGATTGACAATAGCCGATAAAAAACGGCGCGCACTGCAGCGTGCGCGCCGTTTATCTTGATGCGAAAGACGCCATCAGAATACGTTGCGAAGTCCGATAGCAACGCCGGTCTGATTGTTGCGTCCCGGGAAGTCCGCTTGCGCGGCGCCCGTGCCACGAATGAAATCGACGGTGCCATACACTTCCGTGCGCTTCGACAGCGAGTACTCGGCGAGCAGCACGCCCGAGTAGCGCACGCCGCGCGCGAGCGTGGTGCCATCGCCGTTCAGCGCATTACGCGAGTGGTCGTAGTAACCCGCGGCTGTCAGCAGCAGCGGCGGCGTGACCTGCCATGTGGTGCCGACATAGAAGCCATCGTCTATGCGATTCGTGTTCGCCACCGGCCCCGTGAAGTTGGCGGCAGGAGAGTTTGCAGCCGCCATGAAAAGATCGACCATGCCGGTGTTGTCTTGCGCGTGCAGCCATCCCGCGTAGGCCTTGACCGTGCTGAATGCGTAGACCGCACTCACGTTGACGACCTTGAACTTCCTGTTTTGCGCGTCGCTGTTTTGCTGGTAACCGGCATCGAGCGACAGGCCGCTGAAAGTGTAGGATGCCGTCAAGCCGTACATGTTGTTCGCGCCCGTGCTGCCGGCGGTGTTGCCGAAGGCGTACATGGCTTCCACGTTCAGGCCGCCGAACTGGCCGTTGTACTTGACTGAGTTGTTCGATCGCAAGCCATAGCCGAGTGCGCCGGGCAACCAGCCGTCCTGATCGAAGTTGCCTACGGTCAGCGGATCGTAGACGTTGCCCAACTGATCGAAGAGCGGCGTGTTCTGGCGGCCGAACGTAAGGGTGCCGTATTGATTGCTCGACAGGCCAACGTAAGCCATCCGGCTAAAGAGCGTGTTCTGGCTTGCCAGTTGTCCGTTCCACACGTTGAAGCCGTTCTCGAGACGGAACACCGTGGAAAGACCGCCGCCCAGGTCCTCGGAACCTTTCAAACCCCAGCGGCTGCCGGTGATCGGGCCATTGCCCATGGATACCTGGCTGTCGTTGTTCGCATTTGCATTGGTGAGATAACGCACGCTTGTATCGACAATGCCGTACAGCGTGACCGAGCTTTGCGCGAAAGAAGATTGAGCCGCGATGGCGATGAATGCGCCGGTAATAGCGCCAGTGAATTTGTTCACCGAGTGTCTCCGCATGTTTAGTTTTTAGATAAACGCCGGCCGGTTTTGACGGCCCTGGCAACGGACGATTGTGTCGTCCGGGCGCAATCATATTTGCGTCGATTAAAAAACGGGATTGGTATTGAACGCGTATGTCTCCCGTTCGCAACATGGGATTGACTCGAGCGAATCACTTGACGCGTTTATTTCTTTTTCTTGATCAATCGTTTATTGGAAGCTGCGCCACGCGGCGTGTCCTTGTCGGCCGATACGCCGCTCGCCACCGTTAATTCTTCGAGCCACGACAGCGCGTCCGCATACGATAAAAACTGCTGCAGATATCCGGGCGACGATTCGCGCATCAACGACAACGCTCGATGCACAAGGCTGCTCGAATTAAGCGGCCCCGCGTTTCCAGGCACTCGCGCGAGCGATTGCTTGAATTGTTTTTCGGCGCTGATCGTGTTCCACGTTTGCCTGAAAAATTCCAGCGCCGCCATTTCCGGATACGAGCTGGTTGCGTGCTTGCTTGCAATGTAATCGAGCAACCCGGCGAGCGGTCCTGATTTTGAATCGCCAATGACTGTGTCACGCATTGCGTGTGCAGCAAGATCATCAGCATACGCATCGATCAACTTAACTAGCTTTTCGTCCAGAACGCGCCGCGCTTCGCCGTCATGTGCCATTGCGCGTCGCGCCATTGCTTCGATAACCCGAAACCGCACCGGATCGAACCGGTCGTCGCCGCTTTCGCGCCAGGCATCGAGCGTTGCACGGACTTTGCTCATGGCGCCTTCACCGTTGCTGCCGATGGTTTCGGAACAGGCGCGATCTCGACGCGCCGATTCTTTGCGCGCCCGGTATCGTTCGCATTCGATTCAACCGGCTGCTGCGAGCCGAACGCGGCCGCAAACAGCGAAGACGATGGCACGCCTTCATCGATCAAAGCGCGCGTCACCGTCAGCGCGCGCTGCGCCGAGAGTTCCCAGTTGTCCGCAAAACGGCGATTGCCTTCGCGCAACTGGCGGTCATCGGTAAAGCCGCTCACCATCAGGATTTGCTCGTTGGCTTGCAGATATGCCGTCAGCGGGCCGGCAAGGCTCTTCAGGATCTTCCGGCCTTCGGGCTGCAACTGGTCGGAGTTGAGCGCGAACAACACGCTGCCATTGATGCCAATGCGCCCGTTGACCAGCGTCACGCGACCCGCGGCCAGCGGTCCGGCGAGCGCCTGCTCCAGCGTCTTGCGCCGCTGCGCTTCCGCTCGATGCTGCTTGACCTCGTTATCCAGCTTGCTCGAAAGCTCCAGCTGCACGCCGATAACACCCACCAGTATCAGCATGAACGCGCCCAGCAACACCGACATCAGGTCCCCAAAGACGGCCCAAACTGGCGCTGCGGGTTCCACGCCGCCGTCGATATCCTCGCTCATGCCACTTCAGCTCCGGCAGACGTTCGCTTGCCGCCGATCTGCTGCAAGTCTTCAACAATCTGTTTCTGCGACCTCACGCTCAAGTCGATGACTTCACGCGCCTGCGCGACGTAATACGCAAGCTGTTCGTCGCTGCGCGTGAGGGATTTGTCGAGTGCGGTTTCAATGCGCTGAAGGTGTGCCACGAGCTTGTCGTTCGAATCGCCGAACAACTGCACGGCCACGCCGAACGCTTCGCCGAGGCTCGCGACCTCGACCGCACCGCCCGTGACTTGCGCCGCGATCCCCGCGAGCTTGGCCGTTTCTTGCTCGACCTTGTCGGTGAATCGCGTGCCTACGCGATCGAGCAGATCCGCCGATGTGCTGACCAGCGCATCGACGGCCGAGCGCTGCTCCGTGGATGCGTGGTTCACGGCATCGAGCAGGGTTTCGAGCGTTGCCAGCAGACGGCTGCGTTCTTCGAGCATGGCGGTATCGCGGACCATGCTGTCGGAGAGCTTGATGCGCAATTCGGCGATCATTTCAGCCGCCGCTTTTGGCGCTTCCGATGCCGCCTGCACAAGCCGCGAAATCTCGTCGATGGTCTCGCTCGCGTGCGCCTGCGTTTGCGCGGAAATATCGCGTGCGGTGTCGGCGAGCGTGTTGCAGATTTCCTGTTGCCGCGATGCGGTGCGCGCGCCGGATTGCTCCCACTCGCGGCTGAGCGTTGCCGCCACGGATTCAAGCTGACCGGTCCATGTGGCGAGGCGCGCTTCATCGAGCGATGCGAGTTTCGTCTGCAACGCCGCGTGGGATTCATCGACCTTGGTCAGCAACGTTGCCGAATGCTGCTCGAAGGTCGCGGCCGCCGCGTTCAGCGCGTGCTCGTTGTGCTGCGCCAGTTTCTCGCCGACACGTTCCTGCTGCAGCAACGCGTCGCTCCAGACCGCCGATACGCTCGCCGTCGTGGTTTCAAGCCGCGTGGAAACGCCGTCCAGAAGGCTGGCCGAACGCTGCTCGAAAGTCTCGGTAAAGCGATCGAGCGATACGCGCAAATGTTCGGACAGACCTTCGGCGGAACGCTGATGCGCGGCGAGCGACTGATGCCAGATATCGGCAACGGTCGTGGCCGTCGATTCGAAACCGTTCGACACACCATCGAGTTGCCGCTGCACCGCGGCCGCGACATTGCTGTGCAACGCCGCCGATTCGCGCGCGAGACCTGCCATGGTTGCCTCCATGACCGGCTGCAACGCGGCGCCGGCGGCGCGCGCGCTTTCGGCGACGCTTTCTTTCATGGATCGTTCCACCGATGCAGCCAGCCGCGTGTAGATTGCTTCCGTTCGTCCGTGAAACGCGTCCTGGCTCGCGGCCTGCCGTTCGTTCAACGCGAGATTCTGCTGTTCGATGGTGGTCATCATCGATTGCAAACGATCCACCAGCGTAGGCATGACTTCCGCCTGACGCTGCAGGAGCCTGAAGGTTTCCTCGCGTTGATGCGTCTGCGAGTAGATGCGCAAGGTCGTCGCGATTTTCACGTCGAGCATGTGCGCGGCCTGGATCCGTTCGCGGCGGCACAACGCGGAAAGCAATCCAAGCATGGCGGAAGTCGCCACGCCTGCTATCGACGTGCCGAACGCAAAACCCAGCCCCTTGACCGGCGCTGCAAGCGACGCGCGGATTGCCGGCAAGTCGGTCGCGCTGTCGAGCGCCATGCCCGTGCCTCGCAACGTTGCGACCATGCCGAGAAGCGTGCCGAGCATGCCGAGCAGCACCAGCAATCCCACGAGATACGGCGCCAGCGCCGGGCCGGGCAAGGCCACGCGTTCTCCCTCGATACGCAAACGAGCCGGGTTGCGCAGGCTGGCTGGCAATTGTTCGAGCCACGCGCCGAGACTTGCGGGCGGTGAATACAATCCATCGATGGCGCGCGTCAGGCCGGATGTGGCCTCGCTGTATCGTTTCAGTTCGAGCGCGCCCGCCACGTAGCAGGCGGCGATCAGCAGCGTGACGGCCAGCGCGAGCAGATTCGTGCCGATATAACCCGCGCCGATCCAGCACACGGCGGCAAGACCCGCCAGGAACACAACGAGATTGATCAGATTTCTGGACATAGCGTCCCAGTTAGCTAGTGCGAAGGGCGGCGAGCAACCCTTCGACCGGTTGAAAACGAAGATCCAGTTCCGCCAGCAGCACACTCTGCGCATCTTTGCGGAAAATTTCGAGCCATGCGCCGGCGGGATGGTCGCCGGTCAGCGTGTCCTGCTCCGCGCGACGCAGACGCTCGAAATGTTTGCCCAGCAGCGTGGGCACGGTTCCGAGCAAAGTCCGCTCGCGGGGGCTCAATGCGCGTTCCATGACGGCATCGACTTCCGCGAGGCGCTTCGTGGCCGGCGTCCTTAAGGCGAGTTTTGCCCGCAGTCGGCCGCGCAAATTGCCGATGGCGGTTTCCATCGACTGTTGCAAGGTCAAATAGCCTTGGCGGAAGACTGGATAGTCGGCGTTCGTTTCGATGTGAACCTGCCCCCCCGCGCCTGGCCGTTTCTTCGGGGCGCCGAACACGCTGTCGCTGGCGATGGTGTTTGCCAGCGCGCCGCGCACGGCCGCGTATTCGTTCTCTTCCGGGCTGCTCGAAGTTGGAACGCCTTTCGCAACGCCCACCGGATTGCCGGCCACCGAATTGCCGGCCATCGGATTGCCGGCCGCCGGCATGCCACCCAACGCCGTCGACAGCGCGATTGCATCGGTCCAGTGGAGCCATTGGCTCAGCCGGTCCGAAAGCGACTGCGCGGATTCGGTAAATTCGACGTCCGTCAGGCGCGCAAGTAAGCGAATGAGCGCCGGGCCGCTGAGAGCTGTGCGCTGAGGAGCTTGCACCATTTCGCCAAGGTCAAAAAGTCCGCTAGTTTACACGGCGGCGGGTTCGATGCCGCCGATATGTGAGCAATGGTCAAAACTGGCGTTCTGCAACGATGATATTTTGCTCGATGTTAGCGGCACAGCGGCTTGTCGGGTCTTTGCGGAGGGTAGGCGATCCAAGCGATGTTGCGAAGCGTGTCCGGTACCGCTGCTCATTGCGCACCTCGTAATGAAGGCACGGTGCCAAGTTCGAACCAAATCAAGGCGTTGGCCGACAATCAGCCGAGTTGTCCACAGCCTTGCCAACAAAAACTGGGGATAAGTTGTGCAGGCAGATTCTGCATTCCCCCCCCCCAGGTTGTTAAGTGTATTAATACATGATACACTTGATCCGTAGTAATTCGAATGGCACACCATGATCAAGTCTTTCAAGCACAAGGGTGTGCAACGCTTGTTTGAAACCGGTTCGGCAGCGGGGATTCAAGCAGCACACAAAGAACGGCTGAGCCGTCAACTAATGGCACTGAATAGAGCTAAATCTCAGCAGGACATGAATCAGCCTGGTTGGAAACTACACTCCCTTAAAGGTAACGAAGCAGGCGTGTGGTCAGTAATAGTGAACGGTAACTGGAGACTGACATTTACCTTTGAAGGAGAGGATGCGATCCTCGTCGACTACCGGGACTATCACTGAAAAACGATGGTCATGTCGGTAACCTAATTTGTGAAGTGTCAATAAGATCCGGTGCATTGGTATAAAAAGCCCGCTTTTTTTAGCAATACATTCGAAGTCACCATAGTGAAGAGAACTATGTCAAACATATTCAATCCGCCGCACCCTGCTGCAATCCTTCGGGAAGACGTGCTTCCGGCACTAAACCTGACCGTCACAGAAGCAGCGGAGCAACTCGGCGTGTCGCGTGTCACGTTGTCACGCCTTCTTAACGAGCGTGGTGGCATAACGCCTGAAATGGCTTTGCGTATCGAGCAATGGCTCGGGGTTGAGCGCGGAGGGCGGGCCGATCTGTGGCTTGGTATGCAGCTCGACTACGATCTCTGGCAGGCGCGCAAGCACACGCCGAAGTCCATCAAGCGGGCACCGGCCGAAGCTGCGGTTTAGCCTGACCTAAAACAACTCATGCTGCCGCGAAATCAGCATCTGAAAATCGCTTTGTAAAAGCGGTAGGATGGCATCGGCGATAGGCTGAAGCTGGCGCGTCAAATAATGGTCGTAATCAATTCCCGACCGCCAGGTTTCAAGCGGCTCGGGCCCGGCGCTCGTCATCAAATAACTGATCCAGCCGCCGCGTTGATATTGCAGCGGCCGTCCTTGCTCACGATTGAACTCATCGGCAATGCGCGCGGCGCGCACATGCGGCGGCACATTGCGCTCATAGGCATCGAGCGGACGGCGCAGGCGCTTTCTGTAGATCAGCAACTCATCGAGTTCACCGCTCAAAGTGCGGCGTACATAGTCGCGCACATAGTCCTCATGCGGCTCGCGTTTGAAGATGCGCGAATAGAGTTCGCGCTGAAATTGCTGCGCAAGCGGCGTCCAGTCGCTGCGAACGGTTTCGAGTCCCTTGTAGACGATTTCTTCGCTTCCATCGGGAAGCAGGCTCAAGCCCGCATAGCGCTTTTTGCTGCCTTCTTCCGCGCCGCGAATCGTAGGCATGAAGAATCGCCGATAGTGCCGCTCAAACTGCAATTCCAGCGCGCTCTCAAGCCCAAAACGTTCGCGCACATCTTCTTGCCACCAAGCGTTGACGCGTTCAACGAGCGCGCGTCCTATGCGCGCTGCTTCGTCTTCGCTATGTGCATGGCGGAGCCACACGAACGTGGAATCCGTATCGCCGTAGATCACTTCGTAGCCTTCCGCCTCGATCAGTTCGCGCGTGCGCCGCATGATCTCGTGGCCGCGCATGGTGATCGACGAAGCCAGCCGGGGATCGAAGAAACGGCAACCGGTTGAACCGAGCACGCCGTAAAACGCGTTCATGATGATCTTCAGCGCTTGCGAAAGCGGCTTGTTATTCTCGCGTTTGGCTTCGTCGCGTCCTTTCCAGACCTGGCCCACGATTGCAGGCAAGCTATGACGCGTGCGCGAAAACCGCGCGCCGAGAAAGCCGGGTACGGAATGTTCATCGCCGGGATGACGCATGCCGTCGACAAGACCCACCGGGTCGATCAAAAACGTACGAATGATCGATGGATACAGGCTTTTATAATCGAGCACCAGCACCGAATCGTAGAGGCCAGGGCGCGAATTCATCACGAAGCCGCCGGGACTTGCAGCGCCGGCGACATCGCCGAGATTGGGCGCAACGAAGCCTTGCCGATGCATCCGCGGCATATACAAATGCGTGAACGCGGCGACGGAACCGCCCATGCGGTCGGCAGGCAATCCCGTAACTGACGCGCGTTCGAGCAGGAACGGAAGCAGTTCTGTCGCCGCGAAAATACGCGTGACGAGTTCGCAATCCTTCAGGTTGTAGTGCGCAAGCGCGGGCTTGTCTTCGTCGAAGCGGCGCTGGATTTCGTCCATCCGCTGATACGGATTGTCGATGGCCTTGCCTTCGCCAAGCATCGTTTGCGCCACGTACTCAAGGCTGAACGATGCAAAGCTCCACGTAGCCGAACGCAGCGCCTCGATGCCGTCGATCAACAAGCGTCCCGCCGCGGCCGCGAAGAAATGATTCTGCTTGAGACCATGTTGCCGCCATTCCATGACGCTTGCGCCACGCCCGAGCCGCAGCGGCACGTTGTATCGTTCCGAATGTTCCTGCAAGACGCGCAAGTCGAACTGGATCACGTTCCAGCCGATGATCGCATCGGGATCGAAACGTTCGAGCCAGTCGTTGAGCTTCTCCAGAAGTTGCCCGCGCGTCTCGCAGTATTCGAGCTTGAAGTCGATACCGCCGGCGTCGCCGTTGGGCGGTCCGAGCATGTAGACCTGGCGCTCGCCGCAGCCTTCTAACGCGATCGAATAAAGCTCGGAGCGCGCGCTGGTTTCAATATCGAGCGATACGAGTTTCAGCTTCGGCCGATAACCTTGCACAGGTTTCAGCTCGGCATTGATGAGCGGAGAGAAGGGTTGAGCGTCAGCTAGCGCTTCACCGCTGAACGCGACTGGCGCCGTGATGAAACGCTCCATCATGTAGCGATCGGGCGGAAACACATCGGCTTCGTACACATCCACGCCGCCTTGTTTCAAGCGACGTTCGAGCGCGGTCAATTGCCGGTATTGCGCCGTATAAAGCCCAAGCACTGGCCGATGACTGAAATCCACCAGATCCAGCGGCCGCAACTCCGCGCGCTTTTCGCGCTGCAATACGAACTCGGCGCGCTCGCGTTGTACCGCCGGAATGAAAGCCACCGATTCTTGCGGGCGCAGCCGCAGATGGCGGGGACCCTCGTCCGTCGCCAGCCAGAATTCGACGTCCGTGCCATCCGGCGTGTCCCGCCAGTGCCGTGTCAGAATGAAACCGTGTTGGTGCCCGCTCAAATGACCGCCTTGAAAACCCGTTGCTTAGGGAGATTTTAAGGGCTGCGCACGTTCAGCGTTCGAATCGCTGATTCGCGGGATTTTTTCTTTTCGATGTCGATTTCCGCGCTCGCCGATCGTCGCAGGATCAAGCAGGTATTTTTCGTCCCTGCTCCAACTTTTGCGCCGAGGTAATCGACGATGACATTGCAACTCTACGCCCACCCATTTTCGTCTTACTGCCAGAAGGTCCTGACCGCGCTTTATGAGAACGGCACGCCGTTCGAGTATCGGCGTGTCCACCGTGCACGTCGCGATTGAGCGCATGGAATAGCGAGGCGCGCGACATCGGGCAGCGTGTTGTGCTGGCGGTGGTAGCGCGCTCGCCTATCGCGCGTCTCTTGGCCTTCAAGAAAGAACGCGGCTGGCGCGGCCTGAAGTAGTATTGCGATACCAATGGAAATTTTAGTCTCGACCATCACGCCATCGATGATGATGCCGGCCTGAATGTGTTCACTCGTCGCGATGGCGTGCTTCGCTATTTCTGGAGCGGCGAGACGGGATTTGCGACCGCTAATCCAAGACAAGATCCGCGCGGCGCGCCAGACCTGATGCCGATCTGGATCATCCTCGACACGACGTCCGAAGGCCGCGGGAGGAACTGGTATCCGACGCTGGACTACAGCGGCTGATGCGCCATAGCCGCTTATCTTCCGGCGACCGCGCGTTCGATTTTCCGGTCAGTCTTGTACTGACTTAACGCGTAGACCGACCAGATTGCGGCGGGTATCCAGCCGATTATCGTGAGTTGAAGAATCAGGCAGATGATCCCGGCGATCGGTCGGCCGATGGTAAAGAACTGAAGCCAAGGCAAGATTAACGCGAGCAAGAGACGCATGGATTTTCCTTATGGTTGGTCTGGTCAAGATGACTTACGCGAACCGATTTGGCTCGCTGTGTCAGCGGCAATATACAGTAACGCCGCGCGCGTCCTGTGTCCTACGAAGCGCGGCTCTCCTTCAAAAACGCGCATCCATATGCGTGCGCGTTTGATATCCATATAAAAATTCCTACGTTTGCGATGCGCGTCGTGCGTCCTAGCATGTGAGACCCGGTTGCTGACCGGTTCGCAGCAGCGCTTCTTCGCCCGATCCCAGACAGGAATTCAGTTAGATGAATGCACGACTTATCGCGCTTGCCGGCGCGACGACCCTTGGCCTTTCCATCGTGCTGAGTGGTTGCAGCAAATCCGAATCTGCCGCGCCTTCATCGCAAGCCTCCGCCAAGCCCGTGTCCGGCGGCGCGCTTACATGGGGCGTCACGACCGAACCCGCGTGCTTCGACCCGCATCGTTCGTCGCAGCAAAATGCGTTCTGGGTGATCCGCAATTTCATCGATTCGCTGATCAGCAAGAAGACCGACGGCACTTACGCGCCGTGGCTCGCGAAGTCGTGGAGCGTGGCCGACGATGGCAAGAGCTATACCTTCAATCTCCGCGATGACGTCAAATTCACCGATGGAACGCCGTTCAATGCGGCAGCGGTCAAGGCGAACTTCGACTACATTCTGGCCAACGTGAGCACGACGTCGGCATCGGCTTCGTTGCTGGTTCACTTCGATCACGCCGAGGTGGTGTCGCCGACAGTCGTCAAACTCGTCATGAAGCAAGCCGATTCCACGACGCTCGAATCTCTCTCAAGCGTCAAGCTCGGTTTCATCTCGCCGAAAGCGTTGGCCGAGAACAAGGACCTCTGCGGCGGCGGTCCGGGAATCGTGGGAACGGGACCGTTTGTGTTCAAGTCGTATCAGCGCGGTCAATCAGCCGTGTTCGAGCGCAATCCGGATTACCAATGGGGAGCCGGCAACGCGCAGCATCAGGGTCCGGCTTATCTGGATCGCGTGACGTATCGTTTCCTGCCGGAGGCCGCCGTGCGGACCGGCGCGCTGAGCTCGGGGCAGGTCGATTTGATCGAAGGCGTGCAGCCAACGGACATCGGCGTATTCGACAAGGTCGATGGCTTCCAGTATCTGACGGGACCGTCGGCCACGACATCGTTCACGCTCAATATCAATTACACGGTCGCGCCAGCGAGCGACGTCCGCGTGCGCCGCGCGCTGCGTGATGGCTTCGACCTCGATGGCATTGTGAAGAGCGTTTATCTCGGGACCGTGCGGCGCGCGTACTCGAACATTGGTCCGGACAACGCGGATTACGATGCGACCCTCAAGGGTTCATGGGGCAACAAGATCCCGGAAGCCAACAAGCTGCTCGATGAAGCTGGATGGACGCAGCGCGACAGCGAAGGTTTCCGCACGCAAAACGGCAAGCGTTTGTCGATTGAAGTCGGTTATCCGCAGCCTTACGTACGCGACAGCCGCGACGTTCTCATTCGCGCGGTGCAGTCCGCGCTGCGTCAGAACCTCGGTCTCGATCTTGGCCTGAAGATCACCACGGCGGGCGACTTCGCGAACCAGAAGGCGACCGGGAACTGGACTATCTATCCGAACACGGACAATCCGTCCGACGTTGCAATGGAACTCTGGGACATGCTCGGCGACCAGGGTTTTCTCTACAACGCGATCAAGAATCCGGACGCGACCATCACGAGCGATATCAATCATGCACGTCTCTTGCCCGTGGGCGAAGAGCGGCGCAAGTTGCTCGCCAAGGTCCAGACGCGGGCGGTGGACCAGGCGTTTATCGTGCCGCTGTTCGCGCCGGCGTATCACCTCGCAGCAAAATCGAACGTGCATGGGATTGGTTTCGAACCGCAACTGGATGGTCCCGCGAGTTCCTACGATGTCTGGGTGGAAAAGCAAGGAGGCTGAGATGCTTGCGAAGATTGTCACGCGGCTCGGCACAGGCGTGCTTGTATTGTGGCTTGCCGCGACCGCTGCGTTTATCGCCATACATGCGTTGCCGGGACGCATTGAGGACGTGCTCGCGGGCGACCTTGCCTACCCGGGTCTGCGCGAGACGATCGCCGCGCAGTGGGGACTGGATCGCAGTCTGCCGTGGCAATACGGGCAATTCCTGCTGCGTCTCGGCCACGCTGATCTGGGGACATCGTTCGTGATGCAACAGCCTGTTGCGGCCGTGCTGCAAAGTCAGCTTCTGCCCACGGCGCAGCTTGCAGGTTCGGCAGGTCTGCTCGCCGTTGCTTTGGCGATCCTGATTGCAACGCTGACGGCTGGAACGACCACCTCTCATGGTGCGTGGGGCAGCCGCATTGCGTCGATACTCGAACTCACCTTCACGTCCACGCCTGTTTTCTGGCTCGGCATGTTGTTGCTGATCGCGTTCTCGTTCCAGTTGCGGCTCTTTCCTGTTTCCGGTGCAAATGGATGGCGTTCGCTCGTGTTGCCTGCCGTGACGCTGGCGCTGCCTACCGCGGGAATCCTGTCGCAGGTCATGCGCGAGGCGCTCGAGGCCGCGCTCGAAAAACCGTTCGTTGTTACCGTGCGCTCGCGAGGTCTCGGCGAGCTCGCGTTGCGCTTTCGCCATGTGCTCAGGCACGCATTGTTGCCGGTCGTGACGTTAGGCGGATGGCTTATCGGCAGCTTGCTGGGAGGCGCGGTCATCACGGAAAAAATGTTCGGGCGGCCGGGCATTGGCAGCGTGACGCTGAACGCGGTGACGTCTCAGGATGTGCCGGTCGTGCTTGCTGTAGTGTTGCTCGCGGCCTTCGTGCATGTCGTGATCTCGACGCTGCTCGACGTCGCATATCTTTTCATCGATCCACGGTTGCGCAGCGAATGAGCGAACTCAATAACCTTTCCATAACGCAGCCCCGGCGCACGCTTTTTAAGGCTGCGCCGCCCAGTGTGTTGCTTGCCGCAGCTTTCCTGATCGTGCTGGCCGCGGCGATTGCTTATCCGCCGTTAGTCACGCACTTCGATCCGCTCGTCAGCGATATTGGCGAGACGCTGCAACCTCCGAGTGTGGCGCATTGGTTCGGCACGGATCGCATTGGCCGCGATGTCTTCGCCCGCGTGATCTACGGCGCGCGTTATTCCATGCTGATCGGTCTTGCAAGCATGATCGTGGCGTTAGTAATCGGGCTCGTGATCGGCATGACGGCAGGCCTCGGAAAACGCCTCGCCGACGAATCCGCATCACGCGTTTTCGACGTCCTCTCCGCATTTCCGCCCGTGTTGCTGTCGTTGTTCGTGGTGACGTTTCTCGGGCAGGGCATCGTGAATATCGCGATCGCGGTGGGCATTGCGGGGATTCCGAAATTCGGCCGCGTGCTGCGCAGCCAGACACTCGTGGTGCGTCGCGCGGACTACGTGACGCACGCGGTCAGTTACGGCTTGTCGCGCAGCCGCGTGTTCCTGCGCCATGTGCTGCCCAACGTGCTGGTCGTCGTGCCGGTGATCGCGACCATCGATATAGGCAGTGCGATCATTGCGGTATCGGCGCTGAGCTTTCTCGGTCTCGGTCCGCAACCGCCCACGCCCGAATGGGGCGTGATGCTCGCCGAGGGACGCGACGTGCTGCGCGTTGCATGGTGGCCGAGCGTCTTTCCGGGAATGGCGATCACGCTGACCGTGGTCGCATTTTCTGTCATCGGCAAGTTCCTGCAACGGAAATACGAGGTGCGTACGCGATGACCACAACGGCAAAAAAGCTCGTCGATATTCGCGGCCTCAGCGTCAGCTTTGCTGGCGCCAACGGCGGACAGCCGCTCGTGCGCGGCGTGGATCTTTCCATTCACGCGGGCGAATGTGTTGCGCTCGTGGGCGAGTCCGGTTCGGGCAAGAGCCTGACCGCGCGCAGCCTGATCGGACTGGCCGGGGCGCAAGCAGTGATCGATGCACGACAGTTCGATATCGACGGACGTCCTGCGTTGCGCTTCACCGAGCGTGAATGGCGCGGCTTGCGCGGCACGTTTGCGGGACTCGTGATGCAGGACGCGCTAGTCTCGCTCGATCCGCTGCGCACCGTCGGCGCGGAAATTGGGGAGGTGCTCGCGCATCATCGGCTCGTACGTTCACGCGGCGAGCGGCACACGCGCGTTCATGCGGTGATGAGCGACGTCGGCATCCCGGACCCCGAGCATCGCGCGAAGCAATATGCGCACGAGTTGTCGGGCGGCTTGCGTCAACGTGCGCTGATTGCATCGGCGATTGCGGCGGGCCCCGCGCTCGTGATTGCCGATGAACCCACCACGGCGCTCGATGTCACCGTGCAGGCGCAAGTGCTCGCGGTGCTTGCCGAGCGTCTTGCGCAAGGCGTGGGCGTGTTGCTGATCAGCCATGATCTTGCGGTCGTTGCGGGGATTGCCGATCGCGTGCTGGTGATGCATGACGGCGAAGTCGTCGATAGTGGCACGACGCACAGCGTGCTCAACAATCCTTCGCATCCCTACACGCGCCAGTTGCTCGCGGCGCAGCCTTCAGCTCGATCGCGAGGGCATCGGCTGAGTTCTGCGCGCATTGTTTCCGCAGCGCTCGATACGCCGGACGCGTTGCCTTTGATCGTACGCGAACCGTTGCCGCCAAGACGCGCACGTTCGGAACAAGCAGTGTTGCGTGTCGATGCCATCGGCAAGCAGTATGTGCGTCGTGGCAAACATCGTGGCGAAGCGTTCACCGCGTTGCAGGATGTGTCGTTTGCCGTGCATGGCGGCGAGGTGGTCGGCATTGTCGGCGAGTCGGGTTCGGGTAAGAGCACTTGCGCGAACATCGTGCTCGGATTGATCGCGCCAGATGCAGGCAACGTCGAGTTCCTCGATACACATTGGAACGGTCCTCGCGTGTCCGAGCGCGAACGTCGCGCGTTGCGGCCGCGCCTTCAGTACATTCCGCAGGACCCGCTGAGTTCGTTCGATCCGCGTCATAGTGTGCAGCAGTTGCTCGAGGAAGCGCTGTGGTCGAAGCAGCTGTCTAGGCCTGCGCTGCTTGCGCGAAGCGTCGAGTTGCTCGAACAGGTTGGACTGGACGCGGCGTTTCTTGTGCGTCGCCCGTTGTCGCTTTCAGGCGGGCAAAGACAGCGCGTAGCCATCGCGCGTGCGCTCGCGCCGGAACCCGCGTTGATCGTCTGCGATGAACCCGTGTCCGCGCTCGATGTTTATGTGCAAGCGCAGGTTCTCGATTTGCTCGCCGAGCTGCAGGCGCGCCTCAACACGGCGCTATTGTTCATCTCGCACGACCTCGATGTGGTGCGCCACGTCAGCGACCGCGTGCTGGTGTTCAAGGACGGGCGTGTTGTGGAAGAGGGCGATGCCGAACGCGTATTCGCCGCGCCGGAACATGCGTACACGCGGTTGCTGATGTCGGCGACGCCCGCGCTCCGGCAAGCGGAGAAGCGCGCGGCGGTGGCTGTTCCAGCGGCCGCGCTCGAACGCGAGTTGCTCTAGTCAGCGCTCTAAACCGCCACGGCTGAAGCGCGCTCGGCCGTGTACCGGTTTTCCGGAATCGCGAGGCCGAGGTGGTCACGCAGCGTGGTCCCTTCGTACTCGCGCCGGAAGACGCCGCGCTGTTGGAGAATCGGAATCACGCCATCGACAAAATCCTGCAAGCCGCCCGGCAAAGTGTCGGGCATCAGGTTGAAACCGTCGGCGGCGCCGGCTTTGAACCAGCGTTCTATGTCATCCGCTATTTGCTCAGGCGTCCCTACTATCACGCGATGCCCGCCGCCACCTGCAAGCGCGCGAATGAGCTCACGCGCCGTATAACCATGTTGGCGCGCTTGCGCGATCGTCGCGTGGAAGAACGTATGGTTGCCATTCCCTTGACCCGGCAACGTCAGGTTATCCGGCAGCTTTTCATCCAGCTTCAGGCGCTCCGGTGCGATGCCGAGCGTGCCGGCCAGCCGCGTCAGGCTATAGCTCCACGGAATCAGGTCCACGAGTTCATCGCGGCGGCGCAGCGCTTCTGCCTCGGTTGCGCCGATGATCGTCGTCAGCCCCGCGAGAACTTTCACAGCATCCGGACCACGGCCATAGGCGGCTGCGCGCGTCTTCAAGTCGCGCGCATAACCCAGCGATTCATCGAATGATTGCGAGGCCGAGAAAACCGCCTCCGCATGACGCGCGGCGAGATCGCGGCCATCGCCCGACGCGCCCGCTTGCACCAGCACCGGATAACCTTGCGGCGATCGCGGAACATTTAGCGGACCTTGCACGGCGAAGTGCGTGCCTTGATGCGCCAGTGGATGAACCCGGTCCGTATCGGCGAAAAGGCCCGTCGCCTTGTTGCCGACGATCGCGCCTTTCTCCCAGCTGTCCCAGAGCGCTTTCACGACGTTCGTGAACTCCGCCGCGCGTGCGTATCGCTCTGCGTGATTGGGCACCGCGTCGCGCCCGAAGTTGCGCGCCGAACCCAGGTCAGCGGTCGTCACCACGTTCCATCCGGCGCGGCCGCCGCTGACATGATCGAGCGTCGCGAATCGGCGCGCGATGTTATACGGCTCGTTGTAGCTGGTGGAGGCGGTGCCAATCACGCCAATACGCGATGTCGCCGCGGCAATGCTCGCGAGCAGGATGGTCGGTTCGAGCGCTGTGATCGGGCGGAAGTTGATCTGATCGGCAATGGACGCGTTATCGGCGAGAAACACGGCGTCGAATTTCGCCGCCTCAGCAATCTGCGCGACACGCACGTAATGCTTCACATCGATAAACGCGTGCGGATCAGCTTCCGCAAGTCTCCATGCCGACGGCACGAAACCCGAATGCAGGATATTGACGTTGAGATGAAGGCGGCGGGGCGGCAAGTTAGTCATGACAGTCCGTTGTTTGATCTGCAGGCCGCAAGACCTGAGCTTTGATTGACGCGTCTGCCATTTTCAAGCCGAGTGCCGCTTAGCGCGACCAATAAATCCGCTAATCGATATATCGCTTGGCACTAAGCGAAAGAAGTGCTTGGAGCGCCTGACCTGCAAATTTGCTTAAGCAAATTTGCGTCAAACCTTAGATCAAATCAATCGTTAAGCTGGCGAGTTCGCCTCGCTAGACTATTTTGTCGGCGTTGCAGTCAGCGCGCGTGGACAAGCTCATTCAACCAGTCAAGGGGTAACGCCATGGGCGTGACGGCCATCAATGTGCGCAATCAGTTCAGAGGGCACATCAAGGAGATCATTCGCGGGTCCGTGCTCTCGGAGGTGGATGTGGAAACGCCAAACGGGATCGTGACGTCGGTGATCACGACAAGGTCTATCGATGAACTCGAGCTGAAGGTCGGCACCGAAGTCGTTGCGCTTGTCAAATCCACGGAAGTGTCCATCGCGCGTCTTTGAATGGCGTTTAATTTGCGGAGAAATGAATGACGACGTCAGCATTGTCGGACGCTGCGCTTTACGCGCGGTTCGCCGAAGTATTCAAGCACATTGGCGAGGGCGCGCTAGCGCGTGAGCAAAACCGTGAGCTCGCGCGCGACGCGGTCAAGCAACTCAAGGAAAGCGGTTTTACGGCGCTGCGCGTGCCGCGAGAATACGGTGGCTCGGGCGTCAGCCTGCCGCAATACTTCCGCTTGTTGACGCGCCTGGGTGAAGCCGATTCGAACTTGCCGCAGATCATTCGCGCGCATTCAGGGTTTATTGAACAGCGGCTTGAAAGCGATGACATTGCAGCGCGCGAGAAATGGCTCGGGCGCATTGCAAAAGGCGAAACAATCGGCGCGGCTACATCGGAACGAACAGGCTCCACGCACAACAGCGTGACCGTGACCGCCGATAAAGACCCGGCGTATGTTCTGCTCAACGGCGAGAAGTACTACAGCACGGGCACGCTCTATTCGGAATGGATCAACGTGGCCGCGCACGATACGCAAAGCGATCTTCACGTGCTGGTGCGCAGCGACGCGCCGGGCGTGGCGCGCAACGACGACTGGGACGGCTTCGGCCAGCGCCTGACGGCGAGCGGCACGACCCGCTTCGACAATGTTCGCGTTTCCGTCGACCAGATTCTTTCTCGATACAAGGCCTCCGAACCTCGTCGCAATTCCTTGCTTACCGCTTTTTACCAGGCGGTCCATCTCGCGACGCTTGCCGGCATCGCCCGCGCGGTGTTGCGTGACGGCGTTGCGTTTGTCCAGGGCCGTACTCGTACTTTTGGCGTGGCCGGACAATCGAGTCCGCGTGACAATCCGCTCGTGCATCGGGTAGTGGGACGGCTTGGAAGTCTTGCGTATTCTGCTGAGGCGCTGGTCGAGGCGGTTGCCGCTGCGCTTGAACGTGTGCATCAGGCGCGTATTGCCGGGACGGTGACTACGGCGGATTACATTGCCGTCGATATTCAGGCTTATCAGGCGCAGCAGATCGTGCTCGAACAGGTGCTGGAGGCGGCGACGCTCTTATTCGAAGTTGGTGGTGCATCGGCGACGAGCGAGGCCCGCGGACTCGATCGCCACTGGCGCAATGCACGCGTGATCGCTTCGCACAATCCGGCGATTCAGCGCGAAGCCGCGGTTGGCAATTACCATTTGAACGGGACCGCGCCAGACGAGCGTTTCAGTCTGGCTCACGCTTCAGCGCATGCCTCAGGAAACATGTTTAGGCCAGGCGAAGAAACAGTGGTGCAAGACGAATTCGCCGGAACCGGCAAATGAAGAACTTTTAACTGCTTTGACTCAGCTAAGGTAAACCCGCGGTCGCCGCAATGCAGTGCATTACGACGACCGCGTGCAGATCAGCAGACTGACCTGGTTGTGCTTGAAACTCAGGCTGGAACGATGTTCGACGCCTGCTTGCCCTTCGGCCCTTGCTTCACTTCGAACGTGACTTTTTGATTCTCCTGAAGGCTCTTGAAGCCTTCTGCCTTGATTTCCGAGAAGTGTGCGAACAGGTCTTCGCCGCCGTCATCCGGCGTGATGAAGCCGAAGCCCTTTGCATCGTTAAACCATTTGACCGTACCGGTTGCCATGAGTGTGTCCAGAAAAAATTTAAAGCTAAAAAATGAAAGTAGAACCGAGGATAAAGCCAGGGCGCCGAGACGCATCGCATTGCATTGTTGTGACAAGACTTCGCCAAATGCTTAACGTGTCCGTAACGAAGATACCTTGCCGTGCAGGACGCTCTTGGAATTATCGCGATTCAATTGTACGCCGTGCCAATAATTATTGAAGCTTTCCAAACCGGAAAACCTGCAATGCAAAACGTGCCGGCGTGCAGATTTCAGCTTAACGCAAATAATCGGGTTTACTAAAGCCCTGAAAACGCTAGTCTGCGACCCGCCTTAGCTCTGGCGGGCAGTACGTGCGGCGGATGTATCCTTTTCGTACGGCTTTTCACGTTCATTTGTACGTACCGCGACGAGGCTGCGGTAATTGAGCGAGAGCTTTTCGGGCAGCATCTCGTTTGTCAGTTTGAGTGCAGTAGCGAGAGTTGGAGTTTTGGTTGATGCATGCTCAAGCCACGTTTTTGTTAGCGCGGCAATTACGAGTCCTTTAGCGGCGGTATCTTTATCCCGTGTGGGTTTATTGCAATATTGCCGGCAGACAGCTTTACCGATCAGGAAGCCCGGCTTAGGCGTTAGCCAGCCAATTATTGCAGCAGCATGACGGCGTGCGACGCATTTGTTGCGTCTTGGGAACTGAAACATTTGCGCTGTTTTTGCCGTGGAAGGTTTTTAAGCTTGTCGCTGTATATACCAATAGCGCAATGGCATCTCGACAAGACGACTAAGCTTTAATCGGTGATCGCTCGCAAATTTTATTTAGTAAGATCCGGTGCCAGGTGCAATGGCGTCGAGCGCATTGTCGGCAAGCGCGAGATTGGAATCCAACAAGCTTTCTTGTTGCCTTCGCTTCCTAGCATCGACTAGGTTTCGTAGCGGACTTGGCCCGAAAGCTACAGCTTCCCGCGCCTTCGGTTGCATGAAAATAGCGACGAAGGCGGCGGACTTGCAGCGGGAACAACATGGTGCGTGTTCCTGGCGCTCATGTTCATTGCACCGGATATGCAAGCAGGCTGCCGTCTTTCAACAGCCGCTCGAGATGGCGCGCAATGTCCGGCGCGCCGGTCATCTCGCCGAAGCTGCCCCGGGTCATCGGACCGAATGCGAAGAGGCCGGCGGACACGTTGCCATCGGCATCGCGTATGCGGCTTTGAAGATCGGTATCCAGGCCTGCTCGAACCGCATCCAGACGCGCGAGCCTGCTTTCGAGCAAGGACTTCACGAGCGGATTTCTATCGATGTCGCGCGCCGGTCCCGTGCAAAACACAACGGCGCCGAAGTCATGTTCCTCTATGCGGCCGCCCGGGCTTTTGAGCCCCACGCGAAAGCCATGCGCGTTGCGATGTATATCCCCGATACCCGCCGTCACCACGCTCATCTGCCCTGATTCAATCGCTCGTTCGATAGCTGCGTGAATCTGCGGCGCGATACGAAACCGGTGCACGTCCCAAAACGGCAGTAGCCGCTGGACAACACGGCGTTGCTCGTGCGCCGACAACGCGTTCCAGATGCGCGGAAGCTCGAAGCGAAATGCGTCCGCAGCGGGCTGCCAGCCGAGGTTCGCTTGCTTGTCGCGGGCGATGCGCTGACGCAGCTTTTTCACCAATTCACGCGCGGTTTTTGGGGGCGCGGTGTCGCCGAGGAAGTCGGCGGTATCGGCGAAAATGCCGTGCGGTTGCGCGCGCAGGCCACGGCGCGAAATGGCCGTAATGCGTCCGCGATGTTCGCGGCCGAGCAATGTGACGGCAACGTCGGCCATGGTCAGTCCGGTGCCAACGAGAAGCACCGCTGCATCGCGCGGAATGGCGTGCAACGCATCGTGCGACCACGGATGCGCGATCAGACGAGGGTCGTGTAATGCGTCTTCATCGATACGTCCCGGCGGTTGCGACGGCGTGTGTCCGAAGCAAAGTGCAACGCGTTGCGCTTCAAGTTGCGAACCATCGTCGAGCGTGACGATATAGCCCGCGTTGCTTTTGGAAAGTCCGATAGCGCTTGCCTGCCGATGACTTACGTGGACATGCGGAGCGGCTTCGGCCACCACTTGTTTCAAGGTTGCATCGACATATTCGCCGTATCGCTGCCGAGACACATAATAGTGCCCCTGCTCATCGATACTGCCTGCGTCCAGCGCTTCGTGCTCTCTGAGCCATCGCGTGGCGTGCGTCGAGTCATTGGCGAAGAGGCTCATCCGATCGCTCGGGACATTGATTCGGTGCAGCGGTTCTGTGGTGCCGTAAGCAATCCCGCGCCCCAGTTGCGCCGATGGTTCCACAATGGTGAAGTCGAGATTGACGCCGGCTGGACGCGCCTGGATGGCGTGGATTACGAATGCAAGTCCGGTGAAACCGCCGCCAATGACGATAATGTTCGCCACGTTTCCCTGATCTTGTGTTGTCGATGAATCGATCATGATGCTGAAGTCTCGTGAAGCGCCCGGGCTAAGCGGGCGAGGCCATGTTTGGGTCAGGTCGCTCATGTCGCTTGCCTCGCGCTCAAGGTCGCTTGCGTGCGACATGCATGCAGTATCGTAATGTGTCGCTACGAAAGTGGAGCACTTCGAACAAGTCCGAGCTGCATGGGTGTCGAAGGCATGCCGCTCGACGCGACGCACCAGACTTTCCGGCGTCAAGTCCCAAAGCCGTGCGCGGTTCTTGTTTGGCGAGCGTTGAATCGACCACCACATTCGCGTGGCCGATACGAATGATGCCGCGTTCTTCGATAAGCTTGGAAAATATGCATTCGCGGATGAGGCGGGTCTTCTACGAGTGTCTACAGGGAGCGAATCCATTCTCGCGCGGCGGAATGTTCAATCAGGTGTCGAGGATACCTCAGACCATGCTTGCACAAAACGCCGGGTAAAGCTTGAAATTCACTAAGCTATTCAGAATTTATTACTTTGTTCAAACCTACACATCGGTAAATTGCATCGGAATCCGAATCATATTAACCGGGTCAATTTAAACAATGCTGTCACGAGGGCACGATTCTGCGGCAGCGCATTTTCTTGACGGAGCTGCGAAGCATGTTCAAGCATCTGATTCGAGGCGACGCTCTGCTAGCGCTTCTCTTCGACCTCGGGGCGAATTTTACTTTTTTCCGCATTCGCCGCCGATAGCAAGACTGTCACTGTCGCATACCGGACAGACAGCGAGCCGTCGAAGATCGCCGAAGCGAATGGTCTGTACAACATCAGACACACAGGCCCTTCGATCTGAGTGTGAACTTGAGTGACGGCTTTTGAAATTGATTTGGATATCGAACTAAATACAATGTCACCTGTACATTGAAAGGCGGGGCGGAAACGTGACCGCGCAGCAACAATGGATGATGCGGAATTTCCTGACACGGTCCGCGCTGGAAATTCGGTTCCGCCGTGCAAATCGTTTCCTCATAGTTGAAAAAAACGCATCGCGCGAACATAACCTTACTTTGATCGAAAGCAAAAAGTAATATTCCGGCGCGTGGCCGAACGCTTGTCGTGCTAATAAGAAGGGCAACGGTTAATAACAAAAATCTAGAATTTAGCCGCTATTTCGGCGCATTTGTCCGTCAAAGCCGACAGGAACGCCGCGCTCTCGCCAAACGCGCGATAGCCGGGTTAACATTTGACGCTTTCCTTTCCGGCGCGGCGACCTTGTATAACGCCAAGCGGACGAGCGTATCGGCCCAAATCGCTTGCCCTATCAGGGCGAAACTGATTTGCCTCCAACCGCCGCGTCCGGTAAGGTGACGCTTCCACCGTGCGCTCGCATGGGCAGTGAGTCGTTCCCATCTTTGAGAAAACAGAAATGAACAAGCAAGAACTCGTTGACGCCGTGGCGTCCGCTACAGGCACCAGCAAGGCCGCGGCTGCCGAGGCTATCGATGCATTTATCTCCACCGTAACGCAAGCCGTTGTCAACGGCGACAGCGTTCAATTCGTCGGCTTCGGCACGTTCAGCACGGGTCAACGTGCAGCGCGCACGGGCCGTAACCCGAAGACCGGCGATGCCATCCAGATCGCCGCTGCCAAAACGGTCAAGTTTACCGCCGGCAAAGCGTTCAAGGATCTGGTAAACCAGTAAGCCGGTGGGCGTGTCCGGCATCGCCTTTTAGCTTCTGGACACTAATAAGCGCCGCTCCGCGGTGCTTGCGGAACAGGCCGGATCCGTCAGCGATCCGGCTGTTTCGAACATGGTCGCGTACCTGCGCCATGTATCAACTTACAATTCCATCGAGCATTCGCCTTGGCACCGCCGCCGTTGTGCGCTAGTTTTTTGTTGTCACAAAATCGGTGTGTCGAACGTCTGTTGTTATGTACACATCCATCTATCCTTCTCAAATGCGAGGATCGGCTTTCTTCTTTTCATCAGGATTGAAGTCAGCCACGTTTCGCCGGGGAACCACGCAACATGGACGATGCCACTCGCGCGTTTGACAAGCTTCGCCCGCGTTTGCAGGGCATTGCGTACCGCATGTTGGGCTCGGTGGCCGAAGCTGAAGATGTCGTTCAGGACGCCTGGTTGCGCTTGCATTCTGCCCGGCAAGACGCGATCGAGAACACCGAAGCATGGCTTGTCGCGGTCACGACTCGGTTGGCCATCGACCGGTTGCGAGCCGCTAAAGTGCAGCGGGAACATTACGCCGGCATCTGGCTGCCGGAACCTGAAATCAGCAATTCGGCCCAGTCGCCCGAGCAGATGAAAGAGCGGGCCGACGATGTATCGGTGGCCTTCCTGATGGTGCTGGAACGCCTGACGCCCGAGGCGCGCGCCGCGTTCTTGCTGCGCGAAGTATTCGATGCCGACTATGACGAAGTCGCCAGCGCCATCGGCAAGAGTGAAACCGCGTGCCGTCAGCTCGTGAGCCGCGCGAAGATCCAGTTGCGCGATGAGCGCCCGCGTTTTGCCGTCCCTCGCGAGATTCATCATCGGTTGGTGACCGCCTTTGCGCAAGCTGTCGAAGCCGGTGACTTTCACGCCATCAACGCTTTGCTTGCAGCCGATGCGCAACTCATCGGCGATGGCGGCGGCAAGGTGCCGAGCTTTGGGAAACCACTTGAAGGCGGCAGGCGCATTGCGCAGCTTTTCTTTGCCGCGAGCAGACGTTATGGACCCGCTGTGCGAGTGGAGCTTGCATTGCTCAACGGGCAGTGGGCATTGCTCCGTTTTATCAATGATGAACTGGAATCAGCGCAGTCATTCGAGACCGACGGCGAGCGCATCGTGCGTATTCTCGTTCAGCGCAATCCGGACAAGCTGGTTCGCATTGCGACGGCTTTTGGCGGTTGCTGAGATTGTTGTCATGGAGTCAACGCAGTGCGCACCTGAGCGTATCTACCGGTGCAAAAGCGTTAAACCTACGATGATTCCCGAGCGGCATGTCGCCGCCGCCAGTGCTTGTCTTTCGAGGACTGGCTGACCCATCGGATTCCGGAGTGACAATGACGAAACGTCTCAACTATATCCAGCAATCGCCTGAACTGTTCAAGACGTATCTCGAGTTCAGCACGCTCGTGAAGGACGGTTCGATCGAAAAATCGATCGGCGATCTGGTCACCATCCGCGCATCGCAAATGAATGGCTGCGGATTTTGCCTCGACATGCATGTCAAGCAAGCCAGGATTCATGGTGAGCGCGAACTGCGGCTTCATCACGTTGCAATATGGCGCGAGTCGACGCTGTTTTCTCCGCGCGAGCGGGCGGCTCTTGCGTGGACGGAAGTGCTCACGCGCCTGCCCGAGCACGGCGTACCCGATGAAATTTATGAACGTGTTCGCGGCGAGTTGTCGGAGAAGGAATTGTCCGACTTGACGTACGCGATTGTCGCGATCAACGGATGGAACCGCGTTAACGTGGCGTTCCAGACCGTGCCCGGTTCCTCCGACAAAGCTTTCGGACTCGATAAGGCCAACCTGGCATAACGCAGTTTTCAAGCGATGGTGCCGCGAGGCGTAAACGCCGCACGGCAACCTCAGCAAACGATTTTCCGTTAAGGAGATGTCCGCGTTGGATTTACTCAGGTGATGAATTTGCTTTAAACGGAGGTACAAAAAAATCCACGAGCCGGCGTCACAAAAGCGAAAGGTGGAACGTCTTGTCTGGTATGAAACCATCAAGCCACCTTCAAACTTTTCGCCGCGTGCGTCGGGGGACATGATGATGTCGATCAGTCAAATGCTCCCGCTGCAAAGTCCTGGCGACGACTCCCTGGCGTGCAGCTTCGCCACGAGTTACGCCGGCGTGGTTGCGTTTCTCGCCGTGGTGAGCGAAGGCAGTTTCGCGAAGGCGGGTGATCGGCTCGGCATTGGGCGTTCAGCAGTGAGCCGCAACGTCCAGAAGCTCGAAGCGCAACTCGACGCCCGCCTATTCGTGCGAACCACACGCAGCACATCGCTCACGCGCGAAGGCGAACTGTTTTTCCAGAACTGTCATCCCGGCGTCGAGCGCATTGTTCAGGCGCTCGAAGACATGCGCGAACTGCGCCATGGCCCACCTCGCGGGCATCTGCGTATCTCTGCCACCACTGGATTCGGCCGCAAGGTCGTCGCGCCGTTGCTGAAGGGTTTCCACGCAATATACCCGGACATAACGATCGACTTCGTGCTTAAAGATAGTCCCGCCGACTTTACGTCGGACCGTGTCGATGTAGCGTTTCGCGACGGCAAGATGGAAGACAGCCAGGTCGTCGCGAAGCAGATCATTCCCATGCAGATGCTCGTGTGTGCGTCGCCTGCGTATGTTGGTTCACATGGCTTGCCACGTACGGTAGACGATCTCCATGGTCATCGATGCATCAACTTGCGCACGGCTTCCGGGCGCGTCGCCGAATGGGAATTCAAGGTTGGCGGGCTAAGCCGCAAGCTTGTTCCAAAGGCGCTCAATACCTTCAACGACGCGGATCTCGTCCTTCAATCCGTAATTGAAGGGCAGGGGCTTGCGCAACTCGCCGCATACCAGGTGAGCGATTTATTGCGTGGCGGCCGCCTGCGCGCGTGTCTTGCTCAACATTCGCCCGATGATCGCGGCCATTACGCGTGCTATCTCAGCCGCAAACATCTGCCTGCGCGAATCCGTGTGTTTATCGACTATATGACCGAGAAAATCAGGGCGCTCGATCTGCAGTGTCCGCCGGATTCGCGACCACAGTTGCAGTGTCTCGCGATTGATAATGCTGTTGAGCATCGAGCTTATTTGTGACGGCATCCTAATGATCAAAGATATGCATCCGTGGCAACAAGTCGTGACCGTGCTTCGCCGACTGGGCGATGTTCGACCGCCAGCCAAAATCACGCGGATTCGATCCACCAGACTTCAGGCAATAGAGCAGCACGTCTTCGTGCGTGTTGTCGACCGTCCTAGCGGATCGACCGCAACGGTTGAGTGGGGCGATTCGACATCGGGCTATTACGGCGACCAGATCTGGCGCAGAGGAAAAGCAAAATGCGCCGGGATTTGCGCGGCGACTGGCGGCGCGATCGCACGGGGCGATCTGGTTTATCGTCCGCGCGGAGGACGAGACACGCCGGCCAATGCACACGCGATGATCCTTGCTTCGGTTGTCCCGCCTTTTGGTATGGCGCCGTCTGGCACAGGTTAATCGACGCGCGACAATTTATCGAATACCTCGGCCAGTAGTTGTTTAAGCCGTTTGCGTCTTGGCACCGCGTTCTCGTTTGAGTCTTCTACAATGCGGATGACTGCGAACCCTACGATTTGCGCAGCCAGCAGCGCGCCGCGCTCACGCGCTTCACGGCCACCTATTGCTTTGACCAATGGCGCGATGAAGTCGCGGTGAAGGTATTCCGAGAGTATCGGGCCAGCCGTCACGCTGCCTATGGAGGCAAGCAGCAGGCGCAATGGATCGTATCCCGATCGCCATGCTTCTTCGTCGACTTCGCCCATCAGCAAGTTCGCCGCGCGTTCCGGCAACGCGTCGATTCCTTCATGCAGCAACGCTTCGACGTCGAAAGCCTGCGATGCGATTTCCCGAAACAAGCTTTCCTTCGATCCAAAATAGCGCAGCACCATGGCCGGGTCGAGTTTCGCATCGGATGCAATTTCACGCACGCCCACGCCGTCGTAGCTGTTCTGCGAGAAGCGGATTTTTGCGGCTTCGAGGATGCGCAAACGTGATGCTTCCGAATCTCTCGTGGTTTTTTGGGAGGTCTGCACGTCAGGGTCCGGTCGTCAGTATCAATTCGGGATCTTATCAACAGCTGTTGACAAAAGCCATTTCCGAATTTAGTCTACGGTCGTTGACTTTGACCAGGAAACGGTCATGCGTTTGAACGGTAAGCTTGCAGTCATCACTGGCGGCAGCAGTGGCATCGGCTTCGAGACCGCGAGATTATTTATGGATGAAGGCGCTCGCGTTGTTTTGATTGCGCGTAACCGCGCGCGGCTGAACTCGGCACTAGAAGGTCTGGGCGAGGGCGCTATCGGCGTAACGGCGGATATTTCGCGGCCGGACGCGCTCAAGCTTGCAATTGCCAATGCTCAAAAGCAGCTAGGTGGTATCGATATCCTGTTTGCCAACGCAGGCGTGTCGGAAACACCGCCCATTGCGGAAACATCGGAGCAAGCCTTCGACGACTTTATGAATATCAACGTCAAGGGCACAATTTTCACGGTGATCCATGCGCTTCCTTTCTTGTGCGAGGGCGCTTCGATCATTCTGACGGGCTCGGTTGCGGCGCGCAAAGGTCGACCCGGCGATCCGCTTTATGCAGCGAGCAAGGGTGCGATCCGTAGTTTCGGTAGAACACTTGCGATGGATGGTGATGTGCTTGCGAGGCGCATTCGCGTGAACGTGCTCACGCCGGGCGCGACGGTCACGCCGTTGACGCAGGAAGCGACCGGGAACCCCGAAGTTCATGCGTACATTGCGGAGATGGTGCCAATGGGCCGATGGGGCGACGCACGCGAGATCGCACAAGCGGCGCTATTTCTTGCGTCGAATGCATCTTCATATATGACGGGCTCGGAGATCACAGTCGATGGCGGTCTGGCGCACGTCTGACGGTGAGGTCAGCGTTAACCCTACGTTTTAAATCCGGCATTTCCCAATCAAAAAGTTTTCATATAACATGCAAACCAGATAAATTGAGATAGAGCGGACATCGTTGACCAAGGCTCTCACCCTGACGCACCAGGTTGCGCAGCAATTGACGCGCGATATTGGAGACGGTGTTTATCCGGTCGGAACAAAACTTCCGTCCGGCAAGGATCTTGCGAGCCGCTTCGGCGTAAGCCAGTCGGTGATCCGGGAAGTCACGGAACGTCTGCGTACGCATGGTCTTATCGACAGCCGCCAGGGCGCCGGCTGTACGGTCACGGCGCGCACGCAAAGCGGCGGCTTCCAGGTTCCGCAAGCAATCGGCACTGATCGTGCGGACTTGAGTGCTGTCTACGAACTTCGTCTTGATCTCGAAGGCGCGTCCGCGGCGCTTGCTGCTGCGCGTCGCACCACGGCGGACATCGAAGCGCTGGAAAGCATTCTGAAATCCCTCGCCGATAACCTCTACACGCCCGAAACTGCTGTGGAGCTGGACATCGCATTTCATGTGGCGATCGCGCATGCCACGCATAACCGCTACTACGTCGAGTTGCTGCAGTATCTGAATCTGCAGATCCGCCAGGCGGTGCAAACGGCGCGTACGCATTCGCTTGCGCGCGAGCGGCTGCCGGACGAAGTGCATCGGGAACATGTCCGTATCTTCGATGCAATCCGCGCTGGCGACGCGTTCGCTGCGCGCTCGGCGGCGACGTCGCATTTGCAAAACGCGGCGGCACGGCTGGGCCTCGACTTGCCGAACGATGCCCCAACCTCACCCTTCGCCAATACATAGATGACCGAACTATCCTTTGCCCAACGTCTCGCCGACATGCTCGGAACCGGCGCAGTAATCACGTCCGCCGACGAAATTGCCCCGTGGCTTTCGGACTGGCGCGGCATATACAAGGGACAGGCGCAGGCAGTCGTGCGTCCATCGACAACAGATGAAGTCGCCGCGTGCCTTGCGTTATGTTCGGACGCTCGCGTGCCCGTTGTGCCTCGCGGCGGCAACACCGGTCTATGCGGCGCGGCCACGCCCGACGCAAGCCCCACGAACGTGATCCTGAGCCTCGATCGCATGAATGCGATCCGCAATATCGATATGGTCGGCAACACCATGGTCGCCGAGGCCGGATGCATTCTCGGCAACTTGCGGCGTGCAGCTGAAGAGCAGCATCGCCTGTTGCCGCTCAGCCTCGCGGCCGAAGACTCGTGTCAACTGGGCGGCAATCTTTCGACCAATGCGGGCGGTGTCAACGTAGTGCGGTATGGCATGACGCGTGAACTGGTGCTCGGGCTCGAAGCGGTGCTTCCAAATGGCGAAATCTTTCACGGACTTCGCACGCTGCGCAAGGACAATACCGGCTACGACCTGAAGCAACTGATGATCGGCGCAGAAGGCACGCTTGGCGTCATCACCGCTGCGGCCCTGCGGCTTTATCCGCGTAACGACGTGCGCGTGGTCGTGCTGGCAGCGGTGAAATCGTCGCAACAGGCGCTGGAACTGTTCGAGCTTCTTTACGAACGCGGTGGCCCACGCATGCAGGCGTTCGAATACTTCACGGCGGAGTGTCTCGACATGGTAATCGCGCACGTCGAAGGTATGCGTGCGCCATTTGCCGAGCGTCATCCGGCCTATGTGTTGATTGAACTCGCGGATACCGACGGCGAAACCGCGTTGCGCGAACTCGTTGAAACGGTCATTGGCGAAGGGCTAGAACGCGATCTTTGCATCGATGCTGCGGTATCCGAATCAATTGCGCAAGTGAACGGAATGTGGCGTTTGCGCGAGGAAATTTCGGAAGCCCAACGTGCTGACGGACCGCATCTGAAACATGATGTGTCGTTGCCGATCGAGTCGATTCCGGCGTTCCTCGAAACCGCGGGCGAGCGCGTTGCCAAACATCGCGAAGGCGTGCGTCTGATCGTTTTCGGCCATTTCGGCGATGGCAACCTGCACTACAACCTTTCGCGTCCGACCGGCGCACCTCGCGATTATTTTGCGCAACATGGCGAAGGTCTGACCGCCGAAGTGCTCGACGAAGTTGCGCGTTATGGCGGCAGTATCAGCGCGGAGCATGGCATTGGACAACTCAAGCGCGAGTATTTCAGCCGCTACAAGGATCCGCTCGAAATCCGTCTCATGAAAGAGATCCGAAAAGTCTTCGATCCGAACGACATCATGAATCCGGGCAAGATTTTCTAAGTGCCCCGCGTGATGTTGATTGAAGGGCTTATGCTCGCTTGATCAGGTTCGCATTTAATTGCCCCGCGAGTCCGTACAGCACGCTGATAAACGGCGCTGGAATGCCTGCCTTCAATCCGATCTCGTAAGGCGCGCCAAGGATTGCGTCGATCTCCAGTTGACGGCCGGCTTCGACATCTTGAAGCATCGATGTCTTGAACGCACCGAGCTTGCGCGTCATTGCGTTGCGGGCGTCGGTGGTCATGGTCAGTTCAATGCCAATCTCCTTGCCAATGCGCCGCGCTTCTTCCATGACCGATACAACCAGACTCCGGGTGAGCGGATCGTCCAGGATCATGTCGCCGGTGGACCGCGTGAGGGCGCTGATCGGGTTCATGGTCATGTTGCCCCACAGCTTCACCCAGATGTCGCGACGAATGTTGTCGGATGCAACTACATCGAACTGGGCGCGCCGCAGCAGTTCAATGGCACGAGTCGCACGCTCGGCCGTTTGCGCAGATCCCGGCCCGATAATGAGTTCATTGCCGTAGCCTTTCTTGATCACGCCGGGTTCTGCAATCGCCGATGAGATATGCACGACGCATCCCGACGCTTGCGACTGAGGCAGCGCTTCTGATACCACGCCTGCGGGATCGACAGACTCGAGCCGCTGCCCTGCAAGCGCGCCGCCGAACTCATTCAGATACCACCAGGGAACGCCATTCATCACCGACACAATGTGCGTGCCGGGTCCGACAAGCGGCTTTAGCGAAGTCGCCGCCGCGGTCAACGCAGGTCCTTTCAGGCAGATGAAAAGCAGGTCCTGCACGCCCAAAGCTGCGGGCTGGTCGGTTGCATCGACATTGACAACATAACGATCTTCGCCCTCGATCACTGCAAGGCCATTTCGTTTGATAGCGTCGAGATGCGCGCCCCGCGCAAGCAAGCCGACTGCCACGCCAGCGCGCGCAAGTCGCGCGGCAATAACGCCGCCAATTGCGCCGCCACCAACCACCGTGATCTTTGTATCTTGCGTGTTCAAGACTGTGTCTCCGAAAGCGATTCCTATCCCGAAGGCCCCGGGATTGAGCTAAGCTGATGCTATCTATTAATTGATGCGTGCGCAAGCATCGTCAAATTCAATGCGGTGCGCTTTCGTCTAAAGACAAACGCCAGAGGAGAGAAATGAACGGTACGCCCATGATTCAAAGCCTGTTTACTTACCGGCTGCACGTGCTGAAGAAACAAACCGATAAAGCCATGAACGAAGCATTTAGCGATGGAATAGCGCTGACGTTGACTGAAGCGCGCGTCTTGCTGAGCGTCGGTTCATTCGGTGCGCTGTCGGTATCGGACCTGGGCCGAGCGTCCAATCTGGATCGCAGCCAGGCAAGCCGCGCCACGGACATTCTCGAAAAAAAGGGGTTGGTGGAAAAGACATCGAACGCATCTGACGGGCGCGGTGTTGTCGTGACGCTGACCTCAAAGGGCAAGAAAACGTACACACGCGCGGCAGCCATCGCACAGGCGCAAAACGACGAGATTCTCGGGGCGCTGCTTCCAGTCGAACGCAAGGCAATGCATTCGATGCTCGCGAAACTGGTCGCGGCTCAGTGCGCGGAGGAAGTGGCTGATTAAGCTAAGAATGGCCTTCCATGAGTATCAATCTACATACAAATTGCACTGGCTTGAGATGCTCGATTGCACCTGGACCTTACGTTCGTACTTGTTGATCTGGACGTCCAGGCAGCTTGACCAGCGGGACTTCGGAATAGAAGTCACATCCGCGTCACCGACCGCTGGCAATAATCCGTAAGAATTAAAACACCTTACGGAAAACTATATGAAATACGAACGAAAGCATAAGTGCCTGCCTTTCCCGCTTAGAGGTATCGCGGTAGCGATGGTGCTCATCGGCGTAAGCGTGCTTGCTGGTTGCAATGGCAACGACGACAACGCAAACCCGCCGTCCGTCGCCGCTTTTTCCACGCTCGATGGGAAGCAGCCGATGGTGATCGGGCATCGCGGATTGCCAGGATTGCGCCCCGAAGAAACACAGCCGTCCTACGAACTCGCCGCCGATAGCGGAGCCGATGCGCTTGAAGAAGACTTGCATCTGTCGAAGGATTGCGTGCTGGTGGCACGTCACAATCCCTGGCTTTCGGATAACACCAATATCGCCGATGTTGCAAAGACCAACGCGTCGGTGGCGGCGCGCAAACGTGTTGTTCCGGGCGTAATGGTCAACGTAAAATGGGTGACTACACCCGCAACGGGTCCTTCGCAATACCTCACCGATCTGACGAATCCCGCCGATCCGAAGTCGGTGTTGAAGTCTTTGATCGTGGATGGTGAAGATCACACCAACGACTGGTCCGTGACCGACTTCACCGCGCAGGAATTGACCACGCTGATCGGCGGCACGACCTACGATGCAGCCAGCGAGCGTCCGGCTGAATTCAATGGCAAATATCCGGTGCTGACATTCCAGCAGATCATCGATATTGCCAAGGCGAAGAGTGCGTCGACCGGCCGGCCGATCTCCGTTTATCCAGAGACCAAGAACCCGACATGGAACAACGCACAGGCGATCGCGAATGGTTGCGGCGCGCCTGGCGGCCATCCGCTGGAAGACGCGTTGATCAAGATTCTCAACGACAACGGCCTGAATACGAAAACCGCTGCGGTGTTCGTGCAGAGCTTCGAGCCGGGCAGCCTGAAATATATGCGTAGTCACGGCCTGAATACGAAAGTCGTGCAACTGATCGACGGCTACGATACGGACTACAAGACGGGCGCTGTGATCTACAACGAAATCACCGACAGCCGACCGTTCGACTGGACCATTGCCGGCGATTCGCGCTGGTTCGACGCAATGCTCACGCCTGCAGGTCTCGCCGAAATCAAGACCTACGCCGACGGAATCGGTCCGTGGAAACCGCAGATCGTGCCGCTCAAGATCACGCCGTTTCCCGCGACGAACCCGGATGGCACGCCGTTCTCCGGCTCGACGACTGCGGCGACCACGCAGCCGGCTACAACGGTGATAAGCGACGCACACAAGGCCGGATTGTTCGTCCACATCTTTACGTTCCGCAACGAGAAGAAGTATCTCGCAGCGGATTATCAAGGCAACCCGAATGCGGAATACCTGAAGTTTTATAGGCTTGGAGTGGACGGCGTATTTTCAGACTTTGCAAATACGGGCGTGGCTGCACGTGCGGCCTATTTGAAGGAGCTTGGACGCTGATCAATTGAATGTTGTTGGTTTGAAGTGAGTGGCACAGCGCGCGACGGCGGATTTCAGGCCGCCGCGCGTTTTTATTGATCTTCTATTGCATGGATCTTTGAAGTGCTTTAAACCCGGCCGCCAGTCGCACCGGTTCCGCGTTGGATTTTTGTTCGTCTTAGCCAATTGAACGCTGGTCAAAGACCGCTTAGCAAGCTTCTGGCTCACAGCTAGCGGCGATCTAAATGACAAACCCTCAACTTGATCGGTATTAACCCGACCTCATAAAGTTATTCGAAACAACGTTTTGATCAATTAACTTGGAATTGTTTAATTCGATAGGTAATATGATTCTCAGCGCTGCTGCAACGCCGTATATAAATCAAGTCAGCGCAATGAGAGAGAGGTGCCAAAAATGAAGCGAAGATTCATTTCTTCCTTGCTTGCGGGCGCGCTGCTTTTTGCGCCGGTTATGCAAGTCGCAAATGCTGCCGTTTATACAAATGGTACGGCGACCGCCACGTTCACCGTGTCGCTTACGCTGCAGGCCAATTGCACCATCGCCGCAACACCCTTGAATTTCGGTACTAACGGCGTGTTGGCAGCAGCGATCAATCAGCAAACAACCCTTGCGGTCACGTGCACGAACACCACGCCGTACAACGTCGGACTCGACGGCGGCAACGTGAGCGGCTCGACCGTTGCGGCGCGCTTGCTTGCCGGGACGGCCACGGGGAACACCGCGACAACGGTCGGCTTCCAGCTGTATCAGGACGCGGGCCGCACGACCCTCTGGGGCAACACGCAAGGCACGAACACCGTAGCCGGTACGGGCACCGGGGCCGCGCAGTCCATCTCCGTGTATGGACAAGTTCCCGCGCAAGCCACGCCGAGGCCTGACCTCTATCAGACGACAGTCACCGCAACGGTCTATTTTTGATCGCCCGCGGCGGTTTCGTGGCGCGTATCAGGCGCTATGGCGCGGTCCTGTTCGCGGTTTTCTCGTGTGCGGTGCAGGCGGCCACGCTGCAGATATCGCCCGTGATGGTCGACCTGCAGTCGAGCGAGAGCGCAACGGGAATCACGTTGCGTAATCCCGGCGATAAACCCTTGTACGGGCAAGTCCGCGTGTTTCGCTGGGACCAGGCCAATCAGGACGACACGCTCACGCCGACGCAGGAACTCGTCGCCAGTCCGCCGCTGATCCAGATCGGCGCGCAGGCGGATCAGCTCGTGCGGCTCGTGCGGACAGCGTCGGCTCCGGTCGGCAGCGAGCAGAGCTATCGCATCCTGATCGACGAACTGCCGGCGCCCGATACCGCTGCCGCCGACGGCGTGACTATTCGCCTGCGCTATTCCGTGCCGGTGTTTGTCGAGCCTGCGGGCAAGGCGGCCATGCCGGTGCTGTCGTGGCATCTCGCGCGCGATCCGAAGGGCTGGGTCCTGCGCGTGGACAACACGGGCGCGAGGCGTGCGCAGATCGCGGCGGTGCAACTGGTGGACAGCGCCGGCAAGGTCCACGAGATCAACAAGGGACTCCTCGGGTACGCGCTCGCCGGGCGTGCCCGCCAGTGGTCGGTGCCGCTTCCCGCCGACACCGATCTTCGAGGCGCCGTGACGATTCGGGCTGCTGTCAATTCATTACCGCTCGAGGCAGTGGTGACGGTCGCGCCGCCGGGTTGATCGGCGGAGCAGGATCATCGCTGCGTTGTTGTCGAGAAAGACGCCGAGAACTGACATGATGCGTCCCAATTCAATCGATGAGAATACGACGCCCCACACGTCATTCACCGAGCTTCCGCATCGCGCTTGTCGCAACGGGGCTGCTTGCTTTACTGGAGTGCACGCGCGGCTTCGCGCAAGCGCAACCGCTACAAGAATCCATGGGCCGTCCCGACGCCAGCTCGAACCAGCCTCATGACGTGTATCTCGAAGTGGCGCTCAACGGCGAGCGTTCCACCTTGATCGTCCAGTTTCGCGAGCTGAACGGCCGCTTGTCGGCGCGTGGCCGCGACCTCGACAACATCGGCCTGGCGACTGGCAAGATCGGAATTGGAGAGGATGCCGAAGTACCGCTCGATTCCATTCACGGGCTGCATTACGCCTACGACGCCGCCCGTCAGCGCGTCACGCTGCAAGTGCCGGACGCGATCCGCAAGCCCTTCACGTTCGATACCCGCGCGCTCGCCCCAACGCCGCCCGCGACATCGTCACGTGGCTTCCTGATCAACTACGACGCCTACGCGCAGTCGAACACGGATGCGCAACTCGCGATCTGGAGCGAGGAGCGTTACTTCGATCCCGCCGGCGTGTTCAGCAATACCGGCGTGGCATACCTGTACAAGAACGATCATCGATACACACGCTACGACACATCGTGGAGCACGTCGAACCCTGTCGACCTCAGCACGAAGCAGATCGGCGACACGATCTCGTCTTCGCTCGCGTGGTCGCGCTCGGTTCGCCTCGGCGGTTTCCAGTGGCGCAGCAACTTCGCGTTGCGTCCCGATCTCGTCACGTTTCCCGTGCCTGCATTCGGCGGGTCCGCAGTCGTGCCTTCGTCGGTGGATCTGTATGTGAATAGCGTGCGCCAGTTCAGCGGCAACGTGCCGAGCGGTCCGTTCATTGTGAACAACGTGCCGGGGATTACCGGCGGCGGTCAGGCGACTGTCATCACGCGCGATGCGTTGGGCCGCACGATCGAGACATCCGTGCCGCTTTATGTGGATACGCGTCTGCTCGCGGCCGGCTTGTCGAGCTATTCGTTCGAAGCCGGGTTCCTGCGCCGCGCGTATGGACTCGACTCGTTTCGGTACGATCCGAAACCGGCGCTGAGCGGTTCGGCAAGACATGGCCTGAACGACTATCTCACGCTCGAAGCGCATACCGAAGCCACCAGCGGCGTGTATAACGCAGGCGCCGGCGCTCTCGTGCGCATGGGAATGGCGGGCGTGCTCAACGGGTCGCTCTCGGCGAGCACGGGGCGTCTTGCGGGCTCGCAGGCGAGCCTTGGCTATGAACTGATCGAACCGCATTTTTCCATCGATGCACAAAGCATCCGCGCCTTCGGCAACTATGGCGATCTGGCCGCGCGAGACGGCACGCCCGTGCCCACCGCGACCGATCGCGTAACCGTGGCCATTCCTTTCTTCAGCACGCAAACGTTTTCGGTAAGTTACATAGGCTTCAAATATCCACAGGCGCAGCCGTCGCAGATCGGGTCGGTGGCGTACACGCTGAACGTGGGCAATCTTGCTTCGGTGAACGTCAGCGCTTACCAGGATTTCAGGCAGCGCGATTCGCGCGGCGCATTTCTCAGCGTGAGCTTCGGGCTCGGCAACAACACGTCGGTGAACACGACTGTCGGACGGCAGAACGGGCAGTCGAACTACAACGTCAACGCAAGCCGTCCACCGAACTACGATGGCGGCTGGGGATGGGGCGTGCAGTCGGGGAACGCGGGCGCGTCGCCGTATCGGCAGGCTCAGGTGCAGTACCTCGGCACGGGCGGCGAGGTGACCGCGCTCGCGCAGCAGATTTCCGGGCGCACGACAGGGTCGCTCGATCTCTCGGGAACCGTGGTGCTCATGGACGGCGCCGTGAAACCCTCGCGCCGGATCTACGATGGCTTCGCGCTAGTGTCCACGGACGGCATCGCCGGGATCCCCGTGCTGCATGAAAACCGCCTGATCGGCGTGACGGATCGCGCGGGCCATTTGCTCGTGCCCGACCTGAACTCGTATCAGGACAACCGCGTTGGCATCGACGGCATGAAGCTTCCCGCCGACGCGCGCATTGCCACGACCACGCTGAACCTCGTGCCGCAAGCGCAATCCGGCGTGCTCGCGCATTTTGGCGTGACGCGATACAGCGCGGCGTCGGTAATTCTGCAGGGGCTGGACGGCAAAGTGCTGCCGCCGGGCGCGACCGTGCGGCATGAGGAAAGCGGCAAGGAAACCATTGTTGGATATGACGGGCTGACGTTCATAGAGGGCTTGCAAAAAGACAACCATCTCGTGGTCGATAGCGGCACATTGCATTGCCGCGTGACGTTCGCCTACAACCGTCCCGACGATGGTTCGTTGCCGACTATCGGACCACTGACTTGCCTGAGCAAGATAGGAGACATGCGATGAAGCGCATGCTCTTTCTCTTCGCCGTGGCAATCGTGCTGTCGTTTTCAATGCCGGGCAGCGCCAGCGCGCAATCGTGCACGGCGGTCGCGACAGATCTTAATTTCGGCTCGGTTAGCCCGATCAGTCGGACCGCGTTCGCCGCCACCAGCACCGTGAGCGTTACATGCACATGGCCCTCCGTCACGCTGGTTCCGAACGCGCAGATTTGCCTGAATCTCGGCGGCACGAGTCCTCGCCAGCTTGCCAACGGCACGAACACCATGCAGTACGACTTGTATCAGGACGCAGGGCACTCGGTGATTTGGGGTTCGACTTATACCGGCACCACGCCCATCTCGTTCGTGATGTCGAAGCCGGCGCTCAGCACCACGCTTACGCAGGCGGTGACGGTCTACGGACAGATATCGGCGAACCAGCCGACGGTACCGACCGCCGGCAACGCGAGCACGCTCTACACGCAGGGTTTTGGCGGCGCGCAGACATCGTTGAACGTGGGGTTTTATTTGCTGGGCACCGGTCTCCCATGTTCTACGTTGGCCACGAGCGGCACCTTCGGATTCAGCGCGAACGCGACGGTCGTCAACAACTGCAACATCAGCGCGACCAACATTGCGTTCACGCCGGCCGCATTGCTGACCTCTGCGCTGACGGCAAGCGGAGCGATCACCGCGCAATGTACGAATGGCGATGCCTACAAAATCACGCTGGACGGAGGCGTGAACGGTACGGTCGCCGCACGCAACATGCTGCGTCCGGGCGGCGCGAAGATCGGCTATCAGTTATATACGGATCAACAGTTCGCTACGCCCTGGGGCGATGGATCAGCGGGCACATCCACCGTTACCCGAACAGGTACAGGGCTCGCTCAGGTGATCACCGTCTATGGGCGCGTGCCCGCGCAAACCACGCCTGCGCCGGGAACATACACCGACACCATCACGGCGACAATCAGCTTCTGAAGCGAAGCTCGACTTTGGCAAACAATGGCTCAGAAGCCGACCATCCACACGCTCGGTGTTGACGGATTGCCAGTCCCGGCCGACGAATACAGCGCGACGGGTTTCTGCGCAGGATCGACCGTCACGAGCGCGATATCGTAAGGCTGACCGTGCAGGCACGACACGCTCGGCCGCAGAACGGGCGCCGGCTCCATGGCCGACTGAATGACGCAGCTTTCCTGCACAACGAGGCTGACAGAGATCGTGGTCAGTTCCGCCGGAACAGCATTCAATGCAAACGCGCCCATCAGGAGCGTGCCCACCGCGAGCGTCAGGGTTTTTCGCAACATATCGGGTTCGGTAAGTGGCGCTGCGAGGGATAAACGCCGGACGCGCGAATTGCAACGGATCGGCGCATATCGACGTTGCTCGTTCGTTAACGGCATTTTCCGCGGAAAACTTTAACCGCCGATGGCGTTCGGCTTTGCTTTTCCCGTTCATCGCGTTTTATCGGCTCGGCTATAGTCGGGCTAATCAGTCGGGCTGAAATACTTCGCCATCAATCCTAACCCGGACCGCCATGAGCCTGTCACTCAGAAGCGTGCGCTATTTCATCGCCGTTGCAGAAGCCGAATCGGTGACGGGCGCGACCCAGTCGCTGAACATCTCGCAATCCGTTATCACCGACGCCATCAAGGCGCTCGAAACCGAAGTCGGCGCGCAACTCTTCGTGAGGCATGCGCGCGGCATGGTCCTGACGCATGCCGGCCATCAGTTCTTGCGTCACGCGCATCAAATCCTCGCTGCGGTGCGTAACGCGCAGCAGGCCATGTCTTCGCGGCCGGACACCATGACGGGACGCCTGAACATAGGCGTCACGACCATGATGACCGGTTATTTTCTGCCATATTTGCTCGATCATTTCAGACGCGTTTTCCCGAAGGTCGTGGTGAACGTGATCGAAGACCAGCGCGATTACATCGAACATTTGCTGGTGAACGGCGAACTGGATGTGGCGGTGCTGATCGTGTCGAACGTCGAGAACACGCAGGCGATAGAAACCGAATCGCTTGTCACGGCGGCGTGGCGTTTGTGGCTGCCGGCAAATCACGCGTTGCGCGGTCTGGGCAGCATCTCTTTGCGCGAGATCGCCGATGAAGCGATGATCATGCTCAAGGTCGATGAACTCGAAGACAACACCAACGCCTACTGGCGAGCGTCGGGACTGAGGCCGAACGCGGTGATGCGCACGGCATCGGTGGAAGCGGTGCGAAGTCTCGTTGCGACGGGCGCGGGTTTGTCGATCTTGCCGGACGTGCTGTATCGCCCATGGTCTCTCGACGGCGACCGGCTCGAAGTGCGCAACATCATGGAAGAAATGCCGAAGATAGACATTGGCATTGCATGGCGCCGCGGGCTCACCCAGTCCGAAACGGCGCAGAACTTCCTGGTTGTAGCGCGCGAACATACGCGTGGACACGCGAAAGCCATCATCTGAATTTTCGATATTGAAGCCGCCGCGTTCTGTTTTTCAGAATACGACGCTCAGCCGTGATGCGTTGGCCCAAGGGTATTCCCTATCCTTTAACTCAGCGTTTGCAGCATGGCAAATGAAGGGCGCAATTCGCGCCAAGCATTCGGTTTTTCCGATGACTCCTATCTGCGATGCGGGCTGGCGGTCAAAAAAATCGCGGCCATAAAATCGGCCATCGCTTTATGAAGAGAGATCGTATGGAACAGTCGATGCAAACCAGTCTTCTGATCGGCGGCGCGTTCATAGCCGGCGAGGGCGATGTGGAAGACGTGCTGAACCCCGCAACGGGCGAGGGAATCGCGCGTGTCGCCGAGGCCTCGGTCGAGCAGATCAAGGCAGCCGTTGCCGCCGCAGGCCGGGCGTTTCCCGCATGGGCCAGGACCGTGCCGAAGGACCGCGCGAACATGTTGCTCAAGCTCGCCGACGCCATTGAAGCGCGCGCCACGGAGTTCGCGCGGCTGGAGTCGCTGAATTGCGGCAAGCCATATCTTGGTGCACTCAACGACGAGATTCCCGCCGTCGCCGACGTCTTCCGCTTTTTCGCCGGCGCGTGCCGCACGCAGCACGGACAGCTTGCAGGCGAATATTTGCCGGGCTATACCAGCATGGTGCGGCGCGATCCGCTGGGCGTGGTGGCGTCGATCGCGCCATGGAATTACCCGCTGATGATGGCTGCATGGAAGATCGCGCCCGCCGTCGCGGCAGGCAATACGGTGGTGCTCAAACCGTCCGAACAGACGCCGCTCACCACGCTCAAGCTCGCGGAACTGATGGCGGCGATCTTCCCGCCCGGCGTGATCAACGTGGTGATCGGACGCGGGGAAACGGTCGGTGCGCCGCTGATATCGCAGCCGGAAGTGCGCATGATTTCGATCACCGGCGATGTATCGACGGGACAAAAGGTCCTCGAAGCCGCGTCGCGCACGTTGAAGCGCACGCATCTGGAACTGGGCGGCAAGGCGCCGGTGATTGTTTTCGACGACGCCGATCTCGAACAGGTCGTCGAAGGCCTTCGCACCTTCGGCTACTACAACGCGGGGCAGGATTGCACGGCGGCGTGCCGCGTCTACGCGGGGCCGAAGATCTACGAAAAGCTGGTCGCGGATCTGTCGGGCGCGGTCAGCACGATCCGCTATGGCGAGCAGCATATGGAAGGTGTGGAGATGGGGCCGCTGATCTCGGAACGGCAGCGCAATCGCGTGGCGAGTTTTGTCGAGCGGGCGGCGGCGCAAAGTCATATTGAAGTTACGGCAGGCGGGAAGGCCGGTCATTCACGAGGTTTCTTTTACGAGCCGACGGTGATCGCCGGTGCGCTTCAAGCCGACGAAATAGTCCGGCGCGAGGTGTTCGGACCGGTGGTATCGGTGACGCGATTCGACGATGCAGATCAAGCGATCACGTGGGCCAACGACTCGGACTTCGGGCTTGCAAGTTCGGTATGGACGAAGGACGTCAACCGCGCCTTCAAGGTCGCGGCCGAACTGCAATACGGCTGCACGTGGATCAACACGCACTTCATGCTGGTGAGCGAGATGCCGCACGGCGGCATGAAACGCTCGGGCTACGGCAAGGACATGTCGGTGTATGCGCTCGAGGACTACACGTGCGCCCGCCACATCATGGCGAAATTCGAGTAGAGGAAAGAAGACGAAGCTGCAGCAGATTGGATTCATCGGAAACCGAGTCCCTTACCCGTTCTTCAACGTTGAAGTCAAACCGAGCAAGAGGAAAATCATGGAACCAGTCAATCAGGCCGACGCCCCCGCAGCGCTCGACCACGACGCGCGGCAACTCAAAAGCATGGGCTACACGCAGGAGCTCGCGCGGCGCATGAGCGGCTTCTCGAACTTTGCAATTTCGTTTTCGATCATCTGTATTCTTGCCGGCGGCATCACGGCGTTTCCGCAGGCATTGAGCGCTGCGGGCGGCGCATCGATCGGCATTGGCTGGCCGGTCGGCGCGCTCTTCGCCATGGTCGTGGCGGCATCCATGGCGCAGATCGCTTCGTCGTATCCCACGGCCGGTGGCCTGTATCACTGGAGTTCGATACTCGGCAACAAGGGCTGGGGATGGGCCACCGCGTGGTTCAATTTGCTGGGACTGATTTTCGTGGTGGCATCGGTGAACTTCGGTGTCTACGACCCCTTCTTCAAGACGTTGATCGCGCCGCTGTTCGGCATCAACCCCGACGCGCTGACGTTCTGGCATCAGACCGCATTCATTGCAGCCGTGACGTTGAGCCAGGCGTGGCTGAACCATAGCGGCATCAAGTTCGTCACCATCCTTACCGACCTTTCCGGTTATCTCATCTTCGCGATCGCCGTGATTTTAACGCTCGCACTGCTCGTATTTTCGAAGACGCCGTTCGACTTCGGACGGCTGGTCGACTTCAGCAACTTCACCGGTTTCGATGGCGGCGCGTGGCCGAAGCAGGGCATGCTGGCCGCGTTTTTATCGGGCTTGTTGCTGACTATTTACACCATCACCGGTTTCGATGCCTCCGCCCACACGTCCGAGGAAACGCACGACGCCGCCCGCAATGTGCCGAAGGGCATGCTGCGCGCGGTGGGCTGGTCGGCGTTGTTCGGCTACATCATGGTCTGTGCATTCCTGCTCGTGATGCCCGATATCAAGGAAGGCGTGAAGGCCGGTGGCGGCTTCTTCAACGCGCTGCTTGGCACCGTGCCTACATGGTTGCGCGTGCCGCTCGGCATCGGCATCTTCCTGTCGAACTATTTGTGCGGCCTTGCGTGCCTTACATCGTGCTCGAGGATGATGTATGCGTTCGCGCGCGATGGCGGGCTGCCGGCGTCGAACTGGCTGAAGAAGGTTAACGATACCCACCACACGCCGGGCGCGGCGATCTGGGTATCGGCCGCGTTGGCGATTGCCGCGACCCTGTATGGCGACGCGTTCGCGGTTTTGTCGACGGGCAGCGCGGTGTTCCTGTATGTCTCGTATGTGATGCCGGTCGCGGCCGGACTCGGCGCCGAAGGCAAGACGTGGGTGCGCAAGGGACCGTTCAATCTCGGCGTGTGGTCAAAGCCGATTGCGCTTCTCGCCGTTCTCGGCGGTGCGGTGCTGGTGTACGTAGGCATTCAGCCGCCTAACCAGAAAGTGCTGTACATCAGCTTGTTGCTGATCGCGGTGATGGCGATCTGCTGGTATGGACTCGGTGTGAGGAACCGCTTCGCCGGACCGCCCGAAGTCAAAAGCGAAATGAAGGCCGAAGGCGAAGTGGTCAATCCCTAACGCTGCGTCTGCAACCATCCGGCGACTGCGTTGACCGTCCACGCTGGATCGTCGTGGGGCAGGTCGTGGCCTGCCCACGGGTGTTGCTTGTGTTCGGCTTGCCATTTTTCCGCGATGCGTTCCGAGCAAACCGCTTTGACGAGATGATCCATCTTCGATGACAACATCAGCACAGGACACGCAGGCGCGTGCTCGCCGGCGTGAAAACGCGCGGCAGCCCAAAGCTGCCGCAACGCGTTTTTCGCGCTTACCGGAGCGACGCGGCGGATCGTGGTCCACACGGCGAGGTCGTCGTCGAATGTGTCTGTGCGATTGCAGGTCACGCCGTGAATGATGCTTTCACATCGGAGCGAATCGTTCCATAACGCAGCCGCGCGCAGCAACTGCGGCCACGCAGCGAATTGCAGGCGCTCATGCACCGCTGCAAATGGCCTTATGCTCGTGTTGACCAGCACCAATCGTTCGATATCCTGAGGATATTTTTGCGCCCAATCGGTCGCGACCATGCCGCCGAGCGACATTGCAAGCAACCGATACGGCGGTTTCAATCCCGCGGCGGCCGCGCGCGAGCGAACGAACGTGGTCATGGCGGCTACGTTCAGCGGCGCGGTCAGCGCGTTTTCGCGGCCGTTTCCAGGCAGGTCGAGCAGCGTGACCTGATCGCCCGACATCGCCGCTTCAAGCCGCAGATGCTCCAGGAACGTGCCCCAGTGGCGACCCTCGCGCGTGAGTCCGCGCAACAAGATCCACGCGCTCATCGCGACGACTTGCGCTGCCAGTGTTCCGTCGCGCGCTCGAGGATTGGCGCGCGCGCGTCGCCCAAAGGCATCCATCTATTCGATGCAAACGCCGCACGAGTCAGGAAATCGAAAAAGTTAGCGTGCCGGCGCAGAACCCGTTCCACGCGATGTGCCTTGACGGGATTGAACATGCCGAGACGAGAGAAAAGCTGGCGCGGGTTTTTGCGGATCCAGCGCCATGAGCCAAGTTCGAGCGTCATCGGCAGGAAAACGTTGGGCGCTGGCGTCTGGTCGTAAGCACAGTCCCACAAATCGCCGTGAAGCAGATATTGATGACTTTGCGGCTCGAAAGCGTAGCCGTGATGCGGGTACGCCTGCTCGAACATGAGCTTGAGCTGGTACATCTCGGGAAGATGCGGCATTTGCTTTTGCGTGCGCGCGTACGGAAACCAGATGCTGTCGTCCCAGCCATAACCCGAATGACAATCGAGCGCAAAGCTGAGCGGACGGTTCATCAGTTCCTGCTTGACCACGCCGAGCAGCGCTTCGCTTTCGACTTCGAGCGCGTTGTCGCGTGCCCCGCGATACCACGGCAACCAGGAACCGATCCGCTGGCCGCCTGCGAGAAAAGGCACGCGGCCTTCGGCGTTTTGCGGCGCATTGCGCATCAGGTCGACGCCGTTCGGGTTTGATCGCGTGTTCGCCCACATGCCGCCAGGATTGACGATCGGCATGAAGACGAGCCGCACCGACTGCAGCTGCTGATGCAGCAGTTCGTCCCATTCGAGCCGGCGCAAAAGCGCGCGCATGTAGTCGAGTATCAGCTGCGTGCCGATGCGCTCCAGCCCATGCACGCCGCCAAAAAATCCGATGGCGGGCGCTTGTGGATCATCCGAGCCGATAGTCGCCGTCAGAATGGGGAAAGTGCGTGCGCCCGCACGCACCTCGCCGACCGTGCGCATTTGCAGGCGCTTGGCGCCCGCAGTCAGAATGGCGTTGAGATCGTCGAGCTCCGCAAAGCTCTCGGATGCCACGCGTAAAGTGCTCATGCCACGGCCCGGTTGATTGAATCATGGGCGGCAACCGCGAGGCGCCGCCTTGGCGCTCAGGACTTGCCGGGTCTTCCCGTCTTGACCGTTTCCACGGCAGCCACGGCCGCAGTAAGCTGTTCTATATTTGCAGCCTCGAGTATGAGCAGTCCGGCGCGCAACAACTCGCCTTTTTTCACATGCACGCCATTCGCGAGGCATTTTTGTTTCAGTGCCGCGATCTTGTCGTAATCGGATTTCGGCATCGTGAAACTGTCGCGCACGACCTTTTCCTTCTTCGCGCGTTTGGGTTTTTCGTGGAAATCGGGTTCAGCCGATGCCGCCTTCGCTTTCGCTTTGACCGGCGTTTTCGCGGCCTTGGCCTGCACTTCGGTAGCCGCTTCTACAGCTTTGGCGCTTGCCTTGCGTTTGCTGACCGTAACGGGTGCCGTGGGCGTAGTTTCAATCGGCGTGGCGTTCAGGATTTCAGCGGCTTTCTTGCTCGAGCTCTTCGTATTGGATGTGTGCATGAGGTCTCCGTGTAAATAATCGTGCAAACAGTATATACGGTTTAATTGCTTGCACAAAAAGACGGTCTTCCGCGGCCAGGCGGCAAATGTTCCGGATTGCTGCCATCATTGGGAACGGTTGTTGCCTCGGTGTTGCTGTTCAAGTCAGCGCTTTCACCCTCTTTTTCATTTAAATTTCCCATGACAAATCGTGCACTTATTGTTGGAGTCAGCGGCATCGCGGGCAGTAATCTCGCGGACCGGCTTATCGATTCAGGCTGGGAAGTCTACGGACTTTCACGCGGCCGAACGCAGGTATCGTCGAAAGTCAGGCCGGTCATTGCCGACCTGACATCGGCGGAATCGGTCAAAGCGGCGCTTGAAGGAATCGACGTCACGCACGTATTTCTCACCACGTGGGCGCGCCAGGCGACCGAAAGCGAGAACATCCGCGTGAACGGCGCGATGGTGACCAACGTGCTCGATGCGCTGGGAGAGGGGCCATCGAAGCTCCAACACGTTGCGCTCGTCACGGGTCTCAAGCATTACCTCGGGCCGTTCGAAGCCTATGCAACGGGCGCCGTGCCCGAGACGCCTTTCCGCGAAAGCCAGGGCCGCCAGGACGTTGATAATTTTTACTACGAGCAGGAAGACCGGGTGTTCGCCGCGGCGAAACGGCAAGGATTTTCGTGGAGCGTGCATCGTCCGCATACGATCATTGGCTTCGCGGTCGGCAACGCCATGAACATGGGCACCACGCTCGCGGTGTACGCGACGCTCTGCAAACATGCCGGTTTGCCGTTCGTGTTCCCCGGTTCGCCAATGCAGTGGAACGGTCTCACCGACATGACCGACGCCCGCGTGCTGGCGCGACAGCTTGAATGGGCCGCGACTGCCGAAGCGGCGAAGGACGAAGACTTTAATATCGTGAATGGCGACGTGTTCCGCTGGAAATGGATGTGGTCGCGGATTGCCGAATACTTCGATGTGGAACCTGTTCCCTTCGACGGTGAAATGCGGCCGCTCGAAAGCCGGATGCAGGAGAGCGCGGCGTTATGGAAGGAGCTTGCGGGTCGCTTTAATCTGGTGGAAACCGATATTGGCAAGCTTGCGTCGTGGTGGCATACGGATGCCGACCTCGGCCGGCCGATGGAAGTTGTCACAGACATGGCCAAAAGCCGCAAGCTAGGCTTCCTCGATTTTCAGCCGACCGATGAATCGTTTTATGATCTGTTCGACCGGTTGAAAGCGGAGAGGATCATTCCTTGACATTGGCCGCATAAAAAAACCGCGCTCTGTAAAATCAGGCGCGGTTTTTTCTTGAGCTCGCGAGCAACTCAGGCCGCTTCCAGTTGCGTTGCCGCCGACGCTCTCAGCAACACGGGAATCGATTTCGACGTGGGCGTCCCCGCGCCATCGGCAACACTCGACAACGGCACGAGCGGATTGGTCTCCGGATAATAAGCGCCGAGACAACCGCGCGGAATGTCGTATGCAACGAGCAGGAAACCATCGGCACGACGCTTCACGTTGTCATCCCATACGCTCGTGATATCCACGCGCTGTCCCGCTTCGAAGCCGAGCATCTCGATGTCGAGCGCGTTCGCAAACAGCACGCGGCGCTGACCGTACACGCCGCGATACCGGTCATCGAGACCATAGATGGTCGTGTTGTACTGATCGTGCGAGCGCGTGGTCATGAGCGTCATCAAGCGCTCGCCATGCACGTGGCGCGCCCGGTGAATGGGCGAATCCAGGTCGATGGAATTCACGACGAATTGCGCCTTGCCCGTAGGCGTGTTCCACACACGTTCGCGCGATGCCACGCCGAGATGAAACCCGCCCGGATGCTTCAGGCGCTCGTTATAGTTCTCGAAGCCATCGATCACTTTCTCGATGCCGTCGCGTATCAGCGCATAGTCGTTTGCGTTGGCGAGCCAGTCCACTTTCGCGCTGCCAAGCGTTGCGTGCGCCATGCGCGCGACGATCGCAATCTCGGACAACAGATTCGCCGATGCAGGCTTGTTCATGCCATACGAGATATGCACCATGCTCATCGAATCCTCGACGCTCACGCCTTGCGGCACGCCGTTCTGCATGTCGATCTCGGTGCGGCCGAGCGTTGGCAGGATCAGCGCATCGCGGCCATGAATCAGGTGGCTGCGGTTGAGTTTCGTCGTGATATGCACGGTCAGGTCGCACGACCGCATGGCTTCCCAGACGCGCGGCGTGTCCGGCGTGGCTATCGAAAAATTCCCGCCGAGTCCAATGAACACCTTCACGTCGCCGGCGAGCATCGCTTCAATTGAACGCACGACGTCGTAGCCATGTTCGCGCGGCGGCTCGAAGTCGTAGGCGGCGCCGAGGCGATCGAGAAACTCTTGCGTCGGCCTTTCTTCGATACCCACGGTGCGGTCACCTTGCACGTTCGAATGTCCGCGCACCGGGCACAGTCCCGCGCCGAGCTTGCCGATATTGCCGCGCATCATCATCAGGTTCGACAGGATCTGCACCGTCGGCACCGAGTTCTTGTGCTGCGTGAGCCCCATGCCCCACGTTGAAATCACGGCGCGGCCGCGCACGTAGATATCGGCGAGTTGCAGCACGTCTTCCATTGGCACGCCCGATTCCGCGACGATCGCGTCCCAGTTTTCAGCGCGCAGATCGTCGGCGAAGGCATCGAAACCAACCGTATGTCCTTCGATGAAATTCACGTCGAGCACGCGTTCCGTGCCTTGTTTCAAGGCTTCGTCGTCGAGTTCGATCACGCGTTTCGCCACGCCCTTGATCAACGCAAAGTCGCCGCCAATTTTCGGGCGGATGAAAACCGAGCTGATTTTCGTGCTGCCGCCCGTGAGCATTTCAACGGGATGCTGCGGGCTCGCAAAACGTTCGAGCCCGCGTTCGCGCAACGGGTTGATCGACACGATGGTCGCGCCACGCTTCGCGCATTCACGCAATTCGCCGAGCATGCGCGGGTGATTCGTCGCCGGATTCTGGCCGAATAAAAGCAGCGTATCAGCATGTTCGAAATCCTCGAGCGTGACCGTTCCCTTGCCCACGCCAACGGTCACCGGCAAGCCGCGGCTCGTGGCTTCGTGGCACATGTTCGAGCAATCGGGAAAGTTGTTCGTGCCGTACATGCGCACGAACAATTGATACAGGAACGCGGCTTCGTTGCTCGCGCGGCCCGATGTATAAAACGCGGCGCGGTCGGGGTTATCGAGGCGATTCAAGTGATCGGCGATCAGCGCAAACGCGTCGTCCCACGAGATGGGCACATAACGGTCGCGCTCCGCGTTGTAGACGAGCGGATCGGTCAGACGTCCGTGCTGTTCCAGTTCGTAATCCGACTGCGCCATCAACGCTTGAACCGTGTGGTCTTCGAAGAATGCAGGCGTGACGCGTTTGCTCGTGGATTCGGCGGCGACGGCCTTCACGCCGTTTTCGCAGAACTCGAACGTGGACGCGTGCTCGCGATCCGGCCATGCGCAGCCGGGGCAATCGAATCCGTCAGGCTGGTTCTGGCCGAGAAGCAACCGGTAATTGCCACCCGAGACTTTCTCTTTCAGCAGATTGATGGCGACGTATTTCAGTGCGCCCCAGCCGGCGGCGGGGTGCGTGTACGGCTCGATGCGAGGTTCTGGCTTTTTCATGTCTTTCAACCGCGATGCAGGAGGCGTTTCGCCGATGGTTTCAAGGCTACTGTGTTCCATCGGATGCGCGGGGCACAGAAAAAGAGATGCACAAGGAGTACAGTTGACAATTCGTATCATTAAGGCGATTTACATCGTGATGCTTTACGAGAAGCTTGCAGCAGAGGTCGAAGAAGCCATGCGGCGCGGCGTGTTCGCGGTCGGCGAACGGGTGCCTTCCGTGCGTCAGGCGAGCGCGCAGTACGGCGTCAGCATCAAGACGGTGTTGCGCGCATACGCGCTTCTCGAAAGCCGCGGCCTGCTTGAAACCCGGCCGCAGTCCGGTTATTTCGTGCGCGAGATGCCGGCGGCCAAGGCCGAGACGCCCGCTGTTTCGCAGCCGCCTGCGGTGGCATCGACGGTCGATGTCAGCCGCCTCGTGTTATCGACCTTGCGCTCGATCCGCTCGGAGGACGCAACGCCGCTGGGTTCGCCGTATCCGGACCCGTCGCTATTTCCGTGGCGCAAGATCAACCAGTTGGCGAACGCCATCGCGCGGCGGCATTCGAGCTGGAACCTGATTGATGACTTGCCGCCCGGCAATCCCGAACTGATCCGCCAGATCGCGCGGCGATATGCGGAGAATGGCGTGCCGGTCGATCCGGACGAGATCGTGATTACAGTCGGCGCGACCGAGGCCATCAACCTGAGCTTGCAGGCCGTGGCCAAACCGGGCGACACCGTCGCGGTCGAATCGCCGACTTACTACGCAATGCTTCACGCCATCGAACGCATGGGCATGCGCGCCATCGAAGTGCCGACGCATCCCGCCGCAGGAATCGATATCGATGCGCTGGCGAATATCATCGGCGAGCATGAGATCGCTGCGTGCATGGTCATGCCGAACTTCCAGAATCCGCTGGGTTTTGTCATGTCCGACGCAAACAAGCAGCGCCTTGTCGCACTGCTTGCCGAGCACGACATTCCGGTGATAGAAAACGATGTGTATCAGGAGCTTTATTACGGCGATGCCCGGCCATCGGCACTTAAAAACTTCGATAAAAAGGGCCTCGTGCTGCATTGCGCATCGTTTTCGAAAAGTCTGACGGCGTCTTACCGGATTGGCTGGGCAATGCCTGGCCGATATCGCGGGCAAGTCGAGAAACTCAAATTCCTCAATACGCTGACTACGCCTTCAGTGCCGCAAGTCGCCGTGGCGGATTATTTGAAGCAAGGCGGATACGACCACCATTTGCGCCACGTTCGCCGGGTGTACAGGCAGCAGGCGCGGCTCATGATCGCCACGGTCTTGCGCTTTTTTCCGGCCGGTACGCAGACTTCCGAACCGATGGGCGGCTACGTTTTATGGGTTGAACTACCGGCGAATGTCGATTCCATGAAGCTCTACAAGGCAGCGCTGGATCGCGGCATCACGATTGGTCCGGGGACGATGTTTTCATCGCGCGATGCGTTTCGCCATTTCATCCGGCTCAACTACAGTTATCCTTGGAACATACAAACAGAAGCCGCGTTGAAAACGCTTGGCGAACTGGCCGCGAGCATGGCCGGCAGGAGACAGCATGAACGATGAAATCGATCCGGCGCTGATCGCGATCCTCACGCAGTTGTGGCGCGCCGCGGAAGAGTCGCCCGCGCGGGCATGGTCGCTCGCGAAGTTATCGAAGCAATCCGGCTTGCCCATGAGCAGCTTGCGCCGGCAACTCACGGCGTTATCGGATACGGGCTTGCTCGATACCACGCCAAGCGATGCAGGCGTGCCCGCGGTTGCATTGACCGATGCCGGCAAGAATCTCTGCGCGCAATTGTTCGCGCAAGGAGTGGAGCCGGATCCGGGCGAAGCTTGATTCCGCCGGCCATGCGGACACATTCGGCGACAAGTGGTTGCGGCTTAAGCCGACACCACATCGCTGGACTGAATCCGTTTCACGCCCGCCCGCTCCATGCTCTTCCAGGCGGCCGCCAAGGATCCGTTGAGGTCGATGGCGCGCGTTGCATCTTCAATCACATACGCTTTGAAGCCCGCCTTGCGGGCGTCCATCGCCGTCCATGCAACACAAAAATCGGTCGCCAGTCCGGTCACGAAAACCGTGTCGATCTGCCGCTGCTTCAGGTACGCCGACAAGCCCGTCTTGGTCTTGTGATCGGCTTCCTCGAAAGCAGAATAGCTGTCCACGTCCTTGTGATAACCCTTGCGGATGATGACTTGCGCCGTCGGCAGCTTGAGGTCCTTGTTAAGCGCGGCGTCTTCGGTGCCTTGCACGCAGTGATCCGGCCACAAGACTTGCGTGCCGTATGAAAGCTGCGCTGTCTCGAACGGTTTCTTGCCGGGATGCGCGCTTGCAAACGAAGCGTGGCCCGCCGTATGCCAGTCCTGCGTAATCACGATGTTCTCGAACTTGCCGGCGAGCGCGTTGATGATGGGGACGACGTCGGCGCCGCCCTTGACCGGAAGCGTGCCGCCATCGATAAAACAATTCTGCACGTCGACCACGATCAGCGCCGACCGGCTGCCCGGTTTGATTGCGTTGCCGGCGGCAAAGGCACTCAGGCTTCCCAGCCCGAAAAGCTGGACGAGGCCGAACGCCGCGGCCGACTTGATCAGCATCCTGCGATGGTTTTCTACCACGGCTTATCTCCTCGATGTATTCAGGAACTCAATCATAGAGTCGCCAAAACTATATAAAAGCTCAAGCGTTCGATAAGGTAATTTTCGAATCCCGCATGTTCTTATAAACTGCTACCGGACAATCAATCAAACGACGTTTTGCAGGATGAACGATGAACGTACAGATTCGGGAAATGGTACTCGACGATTACGACGCGGTAGTCGCGCTCTGGCGCGAAACGCCGGGCGTGGACATTCGTCCGGTGACTGACAGCAGGGAAGGAATAGGCCGCTTGCTGGCAAGGAACCCGGGGCTAAGCCTTGTGGCATTTAATGCAGACACGCTGGCTGGTTGCGCGCTAGCAAGTCACGACGGCCGCCGCGGTTTCCTGCAGCACGTTGTGGTCGCGCCTGCTTCGCGCGGCGAGGGTATTGCGCGCGCGATGATCGATATTTGCATCGAGCGCTTAAGGGAATATCACCTTGGATGGGTGCATCTGGATGTTGTCGCCGATAACGAATCGGCCAGCGCGTTCTGGCAAAAAGCCGGATGGCATCCCGTCGAAACGTTGACGCGGCTTTCGCGCAAACTCTAGGCCGAAGCGAAAGACGCGACGGCCCTTTAGTTCATTTTCAAATCGACACTCAGCAAGCCGTAGGTTTGAGCCGTTCCACTTCCAGCCCGAACACGGGACGCAGGCGCGTCCCGACCACGTTGCCGAAAAACGCTGCAACGAGCCACAACCAGCCGTGCAAGCTGCCCGAGACGATGCCGCTGAAATACGCGCCGATGTTGCAGCCATAAGCGAGCCGGGCGCCATATCCGAGCAGCAGTCCACCCACAATCGCCGCGATCAGCGAGCGCAACGGCAAGCGCCAGACCGGCGCATAACGCCCTGCGAGGCCTGCCGCCATCATCGCGCCGAGCACGATGCCGATATCCATTACGGAGGTCACATCGCGGGAAACGGGCGCGGCGAGCGCGGCGGCGTTCGCCTTGCTGGCCCAGTACGGCCAGCTCGCAACATCGAATCCAATTGCCGACGCCGCCTTCGCGCCCCACAACGCAAATGCCGACGTGATGCCCCACGGCCGCCCCGAAAGCGCGAGCGTGGCGAAGTTGAGCAACGCGAGCGCAATCGCGCCGGCGACGAGCGGCCAAGGTCCATGCAGCCACGGCGATGCGTGCGGCGGCTGCGTATGTGCGGCGACGAGCCGGCCATGCCGCCGTTTTTCGATCACCACCGTGATTCCCGCGATGGCCGCAAACACCGCCCAGTTGAGCGCGAGCGCGGGTCCTGCGCCGAGCGACTTGACGAGCGAAATGGCGGGTAGCGAAGGCAACGCCGTCCAGAACGGCATATGCGCCGTGGCGATAACCGAACCGGCGATAAACGCTGCGAGCGTGACGATCATGCGTGTGCTGCCGCCGCCGACGGTGTAGAGCGTGCCCGAGGCACAACCGCCGCCGAGCTGCATGCCGATACCGAATATGAACGCACCGAACACGACCGACGTTCCGGCCGGCGAAACGAGTCCGGTGACCGGCATGCCGAACAGCGACCCGGCGGCGAGCGCGGGGAAGAACAGCGCAACGCCGACCGCGAGCATGACCATTTGCGCGCGCAGGCCGGCGCCGCGGCCATCGGCAATGAACACCCGCCATGCCGATGTAAATCCGAACGCCGCGTGATAAAGCGTGACGCCCAGCAGCGCCCCGACAATATAAAGCGCGGCCTGGCGGCCATTGACGGTCTGCGCGAGATACAGCGCGCCGGCGAGAATGAGAAGCGCGGCAATGCCGAGCGGCTTGGGATCGACGCTGAATCGGCGCGATACCGGTGATGCTAGATCGGACATTCGATGCTCCGCGAAAAGTTGCAAACGAGCATTTTCTCGCGTTTGCAGAGAGCAGGGGTTAAAACCTTCGAGAACCGCACACCTATCACGATGGCGTGCCGAACGTCAGTCCTTGGCGTTCACGCATCCGGCAGACCGGGAATGCTCACGCCCGCCGCCTGAAGCAGCAAGACCATGTTAAGCGCCAGCACGCCGACGGCTGCAACAATCGACGCGGCCCTGACGAGCGTTCTGTTTTGATAATGGCCCATGACCTTCTTGTTGCATGTGAACCAGACGAGCGCGGCCATCGGGAATGGCAACGCGAGACTCAGCACGACCTGGCTCATGACAAGCGCCTGCGTTGCGTTCGTGCCAAGCCATACAACGACAAAACTTGGAATCATGGTCAGTGCGCGGCGCAGCCAGAGCGGAATGCGGAATCCGACAAACCCTTGCATGATCATCTGCCCGGCCATGGTTCCGACAACAGAACTCGAAATGCCCGACGCGATCAGCGACAAAAGAAAAATGCCGGCTGCGGCAATTCCTAAGAGCGGCGCAAGCGTGTGATAAGCCGTTTCAATCTCGGCTACTTCCGGATGCCCCGAATGAAACGCGCCGGAAGCCATGATGACCATCGCAATGTTGATCAAACCGGCAATGGTCAAGGCAATAACCACTTCCACATTGGAAAACAGAATGATCTTCTTGCGCTCGACTTCCGTGCGCGCAGGCAGGCGCCGCTGCGTCAATCCGGAATGCAGGAACAGTGCGTGAGGCATGACTGTCGCGCCGATAATGCCGACCGCAATGGTCACCGCTTGCGCGTCCTGCAAGGAAGGCGAAAAGAGATGCAAGCCGACCTGGCTCCACGCAACTGGCGTAATAAAAAGCTCCGCCAGATAAGACAAGCCGATAATTCCCACCAAGGCGCCAATGACAAGCTCGAGCGGCCGATATCCCGCTTTTTCGAACATTAGCAAGCCGTAAGTGATGACGGCCGTTACCGCCATGCCGACTAGCAGCGGCATGTGAAACAGCAAGCTAAGCCCGATAGCGCCACCTAAGAATTCCGCCAGATCGGTCGCCATGGCGGCGACTTCGCTAACCGCCCACATCAAATAGACTAGCGGCTTGGGAAAATTGTCCCGGCATAGTTCCGCCAGGTTCTTACCCGTGACTATGCCGAGCTTGGCCGAAAGCGACTGGAACAGCATTGCGATCAGGTTCGCAAGCAATACGACCCACAACAATCCATAGCCGTAGCGCGCGCCGGCCTGAATATTCGTCGCGAAGTTGCCCGGGTCCATATAAGCGACAGAGACAACCACCGCCGGTCCAGCAAAGGGAAGCAGGACTGCGAGGCCTGTGCGGCGTCCGTCGAGCACTTCCTGCATGGCAAGCGTGGTGCTTTCGCTCATCGACTGGCTAGTTTCCTTGCGCGCCCGGTCATCCATTAATCGACTCGATACGTTAGAGATAAAGGGTTCGCATATATGTGGCTGCTTGCGGCTGCTTGCGGCTGCTAACGGCGGCGAACACGCAATGCGTCAATAGCTTAATATTGCGCTCGCTAAGCGAGAATCTTTAGTGCTTAGCGAATAAATCGCCGTCATTTCAGCTATCAAAGCACAATTTTGGTCTTCCCGGACCTTATCGAATTAATTCCTTTCACTATGCGTCGAACTGCATTCATAAACCTTTCAATGATGGCGCTGGTATCCGTACTGGCCTCCAACGCTGCATTCGCCGCAATCGCTCCAGATTCGAAAGTCATCGTGCTGGATTCCGGCGAAGCGAAACTTACGCTGATCGATGAAGCCGCGCATAAAGTGGTCGGCACGCAACCCACCGGCAAGGAACCGCATCACCTGATGATCACGCCGGATGGCAATTCGCTGATCGTGGCAGATTCGGTTTCCAATGATCTGATCTTTCTCGATCCGCATAGCGGCAAGGTGCAAAAGCGTCTCGAAGATATCGAGGATCCCTATCAGCTGGGATTTTCTCCTGACCATAAATGGTTCGTCACGGCCGGCTTGCGGCTGGACCGGATCGATATCTATAAATACGATGGCCACGACCTGACGCTCGCCAAGCGTGTTCCGCTTGCGAAAACGCCTAGCCACATGACGTTTTCATCGGATGCAAAAACGGTCTTCATTACTTTGCAGGATTCCGGCGAACTCGCTGCCATCGACCTGGCGACGCAAACAGTGAAGTGGAAGATGCCGGTAGGCAACACACCGGCAGGATTGTGGATGACGCCGGGCGACAAGGAATTGCTCGTGGGAATGACTGGCGAAGACGATGTCGCGGTCGTCGACTGGCACAAGCAGCAAGTCATCAAGCGCATTCAAACGGGCAAGGGCGCGCACAATTTCCGCAACCTGGACGACGGCAAGCATGTTGCGCTGAGCAATCGCGTGGCGAGCACCATCAGCATTATCGATTACACGACGCTGCAAAAAACCGCGGATATCACCGGTCTTTTGCCCGGGCCGGATGACATGGAATTGTCGGCGGATCGCAAGACCTTGTGGGTCACGTTCCGTTTCGCGCGCCACGTCGGCGTGATTGATCTGAATACTTACAAGCTCGTCGATACCATCGCGGTCGGACGTTCGCCGCACGGGATTTATTTCGCGAATCGCGCACCCGTGTATGCGCCGAATCCGGACTAGGCCTGTGCGTAATCACTGACGAGGCAGGAGAGCATTTGCATGATCACTGAAATTCTCGCGCAACTCGACAACGCGGTGGGAAGTCTGCAGACACTGCTTTACATCGATGTCGTCCAGCCGATTTTCTTTAAAGTCGGCCTGATGGGTTACGACGAAGATACTTACGACGCGCTGTATTGGGTGATCATCGGCGCGCTCGAGGTGTTGGCGACGTTCGCGATTCTGCGGCCGCTCGAAGCGCTGCGTCCTATCGAAAAATGGCAGGACAGGAAGGCGGTTCGCTCCGACGTTTTTTATACGTGGATTGCGAAGCTCGGCATCATCAACCTTGCGTTCTTTTTCCTGCTGACGCCCGTGTTCAATCATTGGCAAAGCCTGATGGTGATCCACGGCATTCCGAATATAGATGTAGACAGCTTATGGCCGGGCGTCACCGACCAACCGGTTGTGTCGTTCGTGATCTACCTGATCGTCCTGGATTTCGCGGGGTATTGGTATCACCGTTGGCAGCATCGCTTTGGCGTGTGGTGGGAATTGCACGCGGTTCATCATAGCCAGCAGCAAATGTCGCTCTGGGCCGACGACCGCAATCATTTTCTCGATGACATTGTGCAGGCCGCTTTCTTTGCAGGCATCTCGCTTTTTATTGGCGTGGAGCCGTCGCAGTTCGTGGTGCTGGTGGCGCTCAGCAATGTGCTGCAAAGCATCCAGCATGTGAACGCCCGTTTGCCGTTCGAGCCCGTGCTTGATCGTCTGCTGGTGAGTCCTACGTTTCATCGGCGTCATCACGCGATTGGCTATGGTCACGAAGGTACACGCTATGGCTGCAATTTCGGCGTGCTGTTTCCGTGGTGGGACATGCTGTTCAAGACGGCTTCGTGGAATCGCGCGGTCGAGCCGACAGGCATCCGTGATCAGTTGCCGGCGCCCGCGGGCCGTGGACGTGACTACGGAATGGGGATGTGGGCGCAGCAGTGGCACGCGTTTGCGCGTATAGCGCAGCGGTTGCGTTCCCAATAGCTTAAGAAATCTCACGGCTTCAACCAACGCCATGCGCTAACGCACATGGCGTTTTTTATTGGCCGCGCCAAACACCAGTCCATTCGTCTTTACACGTTTTTTACACCCGCAGCAGTTCTCTTTGCCAGCCGTTTACACGCGATCAACTAACCTTCAGCACGTCCAAATCCGCTACGGGAGATCAAAACAATGGACCTGCTTTATATCGCCGGCATCATCGCTTTCTGGGCTTTGTGCGCGGCTCTTGCCATCGGTTGCGACAAGTTGCGTCGCGCTCCAGGAGGCCGCCCATGACCACCTGGATGCTCGTGCTGGCCGGCGCCTCGACACTGCTCTTGTTCGTGTACCTCGTGTACGCACTGCTGCGTGCGGAGGATCTGGAATGAACGCCAATACCTTGTTTCAAGCGGGCCTTTTCATCGTCGTATTGATCGCGCTCGCGGTTCCCGTCGGCCGATATATAACCGGCGTCCTCGACGGCTCGTCCGTAATGGTTCGCCGTATCGGCCGCCCTATTGAATCCGTGTTGTACAAGCTTGCAGGCGTCGACGCGAAAGCCGAAATGTCGTGGAAGCATTACGCCCTTGCCGTGCTTGCATTCAATGCGCTCGGCACGCTCGTTGTATTCGGATTCCTGCGCCTGCAGCAATGGTTGCCGTCGAACCCGCAAGGCTTCGGTCCGATGACACCGGATGGCGCGTTCAACACCGCGGTCAGTTTCGTCACCAACACGAACTGGCAGGACTACACGCCTGAAGCGACCGCGAGTTATCTGTCGCAGATGGTCGGTTTGTCGGTGCAGAACTTCTTGTCGGCGGCAACAGGGATTGCAGTTGTAGTTGCGTTGATCCGCGGCTTCGCGCGTCATACGGCAACGACCATCGGCAACTTCTGGGTCGATCTGACACGCATCACGCTCTACATTCTCGCGCCTATGGCAACCGTCATCGCGCTCGTGTTCGTAAGCCAGGGCGTGATCCAGAACTTCGAAGCCTACAAGGACGTCGGCACGCTTCAGACCACGACGTACCAGACGCCGAAGACGGACGCGCAAGGCAACGCGGTGAAAGACGCCAAGGGCAATGCCGTGATGGTCGACAACAAGGCCGACAAGCAGACGCTCGCAATGGGCCCGGTTGCTTCGCAAGAAGCGATCAAGATGCTTGGCACGAACGGCGGTGGTTTCTTCAACGCGAACTCGGCGCATCCGTACGAAAACCCGACGCCGTTTTCCAACTTCGTCCAGATGCTGTCGATGCTGATCATCCCGGCGGCGCTGTGCTTGGTGTTCGGAAGAATGGTCGGTGACAGGCGGCAGGGCTACGCGATTCTCGCTGCCATGACCATTGCGTTTTCAGTGGCCTGCTGGGGCGAAATCTCGTTCGAGCAAGCCGGCAATCCGCTGTTTGCATCGCTTCACGTCGATCAAAGCGCATCGCCGCTGCAAGCGGGCGGCAACGCCGAGGGCAAGGAAACGCGCTTCGGTATTGCGCAGTCGGGCATCTTCACGGTCGCGACCACGGCGGCTTCGTGCGGCGCGGTGAACAACACGCACGACTCGCTGACGCCAATGGGCGGCTTCGTTCCAATGCTGTTGATTCAACTGGGCGAGGTGATCTTCGGCGGTGTGGGTTCGGGTCTCTACGGCATGCTCGTTTTCGCGATGCTCGCGGTGTTTGTCGCCGGTTTGATGATCGGACGCACACCTGAATACATCGGCAAGAAGATCGAATCGTACGAGATGAAGATGGTTGCGATCGTGGTGCTGCTGACACCGTTCCTGGTGTTGCTCGGCGCGTCGATTGGCGTACTGACGACCGCTGGCACGGCGGGTATATCGAACCCTGGACCGCATGGCTTCTCCGAGGTTCTCTACGCCTATAGCTCGGCGGCGAACAACAACGGCAGCGCGTTTGCGGGCCTCACGGTCAGCACGCCGTTCTACAACATCACGACCGGCATTGCGATGTGGTTCGGCCGCTTCGGTTCGATCATCCCGGTGCTCGCCATTGCAGGTGCGCTGGCCGCCAAAAAGCGTATTGCGACGACGGCCGGCAGCTTGCCCACGCACGGTCCGTTGTTCGTCGTGTTGCTGCTTGGCACGGTTGTGCTGGTAGGCGCGCTGACGTATGTGCCCGCGCTCGCGCTGGGCCCGATCGTCGAGCATCTGATGATGCTTGCGGGCAAATAAGCGGTCACTGATACAGAGGAAAGTATGAACACTATTGTCAAACCGCCCGTGAAGACGCCCAACCGGGCGCCGGAGAAAAATCCGGAGCCGGCCGGCCATTCACGCTCGGCAGCACGTTCCATGTTCGATCCGGCCATTGTCATGCCGGCGATCGCCGACTCGTTCAGGAAGCTCGACCCGCGCACGCAGCTGCGCAATCCGGTGATGTTCTGCGTGTATGTGGGCAGCATCCTGACCACCGTGTTGTGGGTCGCCGCGTTATCGGGTCAGGCCGAAGCGCCTGCGGGTTTCATCCTCGCGGTGTCGCTGTGGCTGTGGTTCACGGTGCTGTTCGCGAACTTCGCCGAAGCGCTGGCTGAAGGCCGTTCCAAGGCGCAGGCGGCGTCCTTGCGCAGCGCCAAGCGCGACGTCATGGCGAAGAAGCTGGACAAGCCCGATCACAAGGGGGCAATCCAGATCACCACTGCAACTGACTTGCGCAAGGGCGATGTCGTGCTCGTGGAAACCGGCGACGTGATCCCCGCCGACGGCGAAGTGATCGACGGTGTTGCTTCCGTCGATGAATCCGCCATCACGGGTGAATCGGCACCGGTGATCCGCGAATCGGGCGGCGACTTCACGGCTGTCACGGGCGGTACACGCGTGCTGTCGGACTGGATCGTGGTGCGCGTGACCGTCAACCCGGGCGAGGCGTTCCTCGACCGCATGATCGCGATGGTCGAAGGCGCCAAGCGCCAGAAGACGCCTAACGAAATCGCGTTGACCATCTTGCTGGTCGCGCTGAGCCTGGTGCTGTTGTTCGCGACCGCGACGCTGTTGCCGTTCTCGATGTTCTCGGTAGGCGCCATGAAAGCGGGACACGTGGTGACGATTACGGCGCTTGCCGCGCTGCTCGTGTGCCTGATACCGACAACCATCGGCGGATTGTTGTCGGCCATTGGCGTGGCCGGCATGAGCCGCATGATGCAGGCGAACGTGATCGCGACGTCGGGCCGTGCGGTGGAAGCTGCCGGTGACGTGGACGTGCTGCTGCTCGACAAGACCGGCACGATCACGCTCGGCAATCGTCAGGCATCGAATTTCGTCCCGGCGCCGGGTCTTACCGAGCAGGACCTCGCCGACGCGGCACAACTCGCATCGCTTGCCGATGAAACGCCGGAAGGCCGCAGCATTGTCGTGCTCGCCAAGCAGCGCTTCAACATTCGCCAGCGTGAGATGGCGGCGCTGCAAGCTACCTTCCTCAACTTCACGGCGCAGACGCGCATGAGCGGTGTCGACTTGCCGGATCGCGAGATTCGCAAGGGCGCGGCCGAAGCGGTCAAGATGTACGTGGAGCGTCACGGTGGGCGCTATCCGCAGGAAGTATCGAATGCGGTCGATGAAATCGCGCGTCGCGGCAGCACGCCGCTGGTGGTCGCAGAACGCAGCGATGACGGCGCGCATGTTCTGGGCGTGATCGAGCTGAAAGATATTGTGAAGGGCGGTATCAAGGAGCGTTTCGCCGAGCTGCGCAAGATGGGCATCAAGACCGTGATGGTGACGGGCGATAACCGCCTGACCGCAGCTGCGATCGCGGCCGAAGCAGGCGTGGACGACTTCCTGGCAGAAGCCACGCCGGAAGCGAAGCTCGCGACCATTCGCAGCTATCAGGCTGAAGGCCGCCTTGTTGCGATGACCGGCGACGGTACGAACGACGCCCCGGCGCTTGCGCAAGCCGACGTAGCAGTCGCGATGAACACGGGTACGCAGGCGGCGAAGGAAGCCGGCAACATGGTCGATCTCGATTCGAATCCGACCAAGCTGATCGAGATCGTGGAGATCGGCAAGCAGATGCTGATGACGCGCGGTTCACTCACCACGTTTTCTATTGCGAACGACGTGGCGAAGTACTTCGCGATCATTCCGGCGGCGTTTGCATCGACGTATCCGCAGCTGCGCGTGCTCGATGTGATGCATCTGACGTCGCCATCGTCGGCCATTTTGTCGGCGGTGATCTTCAATGCGCTGATCATTGTGGTGCTGATTCCGCTGGCTTTGAAGGGCGTGAAGTATCGCCCGCTGGGCGCCGCGTCGCTGTTGCGCCGCAATCTGCTGGTGTACGGACTCGGCGGGATTTTGCTGCCGTTCCCGTTCATCAAGATCATCGACATGATTTTGACCGCGTTCGGATGGGCCTGAAATTGAAGCCACGCGGCCGGTTCGCATTCTTGCAATTGCGCGTCCGGCCGCTTCGAAGCTTGAAATTTTAACTGGATAGTTAATCATGAAAAACATCATTCGTCCTGTGATCGTGTTGTTCGCGGCGCTGACCGTCGTGACCGGGCTCGTTTATCCGGTCGTGGTGACGGCCGTGGCGCACGCTGCGTTTCCGAGTCAGTCGAACGGCAGCGTGATCGAAAAGAACGGCAAGCCGATCGGCTCCGAACTTATCGGCCAGCAATTCGATGCCCCCGGTTACTTCTGGGGCCGCTTGTCTGCAACCTCGCCGAATCCGTACAACCCGACAGCCTCGGCCGGCTCGAATCTCGGCCCGACCAACCCCGCACTCGCCGATGAAATCAAAGGCCGGATCAGTGCCCTGCATGACGCCGATCCTTCGAACACGGCGCCGGTTCCCGTTGACCTCGTGACATCATCGGGTAGCGGTCTCGATCCCGAGATCAGTCCCGCCGCCGCCGCGTACCAGATCGACCGGGTGGCGAAGGCGCGCAAGCTCTCGCACAACGACGTCGATGCGCTCGTCCAGCGCGCGACCAGCGGCCGTCAGTTCGGCATCCTCGGCGAAGCACGCGTGAACGTGCTCAAACTGAACCTTGCGCTTGACGAACTGAAGCCCGCCAGCTGATGGACCGTCCCGACCCCGACGAACTGCTCGACAAGATCCAGCGCGACGAAGAGAAGAAACAGCGCGGCAGGCTGAAGATCTTCTTCGGTGCATCGGCTGGTGTCGGGAAGACTTATGCAATGTTGCAGGCCGGACATCGGCGTCGCGATGAAGGTATCGATACTGTTGTGGGCATCGTGGAAACGCATGGGCGCAAGGAAACGCAAGCGCTCGTCGAGGGACTCGAAGCCGTACCGCTGACAACGTATGAATACCGCGGACGCCAGTTGCCCGAGTTCGATCTCGACAGCGCGCTTGGGAGGAAACCGCAACTGATCCTCGTCGATGAACTCGCGCATTCGAACGTGCAGGGCGCGAGGCATCTGAAGCGCTGGCAGGATGTGTACGAGCTGCTCGATGCCGGCATCGACGTGTACACCACGGTCAACGTGCAGCACCTTGAAAGTCTCAATGACATCGTCGGGCAGATCACGGGCATTCGCGTCTGGGAGACGGTGCCCGATCGTGTATTCGATCTCGCCGATGAAGTCACGCTTGTCGATCTGCCGGCCGAGGAGTTGCTCGACCGCTTGCGGGATGGCAAGGTTTATCTGCCGCAGCAGGCCGCTAACGCGGTAAAGAATTTCTTTCGCAAGGGCAACCTGATTGCGTTGCGCGAACTTGCGCTGCGACGCACCGCGGATCGCGTGGACGCGCAAATGCGGGAGTATCGCGCGGATCAATCCATTGGCCGGATCTGGCAGGCACGTGAACGCTTGATCGCATGCATTGGGCCGGGTCCTGAAAGCGCCGCGCTGGTCCGCGCGTCCGCGCGTCTGGCCGCGAGCCTCAAGGCCGACTGGCTCGCCGTTTATGTCGAGACACCCAAGCTGCAACGTCTGCCGGATATCTGGCGCAAACGCACGCTCGACGCTCTGAAGCTCGCGTCCGAATTGGGCGCTGAAACGGTCACGCTCGACGGTACGGATGCAGCCGCGACGCTGGTCGCTTATGCGCGCATGCGCAATGTGTCGAAGATCGTGGCTGGTGCATCTGACGCGCCCGCCTGGCGCCGCGTCTTCGATCAGCCTGTGTCCGAATCGATCATTCGTCATGCCAACGATATTGACGTGACGCTGATCGGTGCGGGCGCCGCGAAGGAAACAGGCGAACATGGCGAGCGCATGCCGAGGTTTTCAGGTGTCTTGAGCGAAGACCGCTCGCCGCCCAATGCATATTTTTATACGGTTGCCGTTGGTGTTGGTATCACCGCGGTGGCTCGGCTCTTGTCGCATCACATCGATCTGACGAACCTCGTGATGCTGTATTTGCTCGGCGTGGTCTTCGCCGCCGTGCGGCTTGGGCGCGGCCCGGGCGTGCTGCTGTCGTTCCTCAGCGTCGCCGCATTCGATTTCTTTTTTGTTCCGCCGCAACTCTCGTTTGCGGTATCGGACACGCAATATCTGCTGACTTTCTTCGTGATGCTGCTGACGTCGCTGACCATCAGCCAGCTTACTTCGAATTTGCGTCGTCAGGCGCGTGTTGCATCGTTGCGCGAACGCCGCACGGGCGCCATGTATGCAATGACGCGCGAGCTTGGCGGCGCGTTGATGACGGAACAGATCATCGAAATAGGAACGCGGCACGTTGGCGAGATATTCCAGGCGAAGGTCGCGGTCCTGCTTCCCGACAGCGCTGAAAAAGTCCGTCAGAAGGTGGACGATCCCAACCCGCAAGTGACGCTTGATGCGTCGCAGCTCGACATCGATATTGCGCAATGGGTGTACGACCAGCAGAAGCCCGCGGGACGTGGAACTGATACGCTGCCTGCAAGCAATGCGCTTTACTTGCCGCTCAAGGCGCCGATGCGCACGCGCGGTGTCCTGGCGCTGATCACCGCGAACAAGGATGAGCTTGCGGTGCCCGAGCAGCAGCGCATGATCGATACCTTTGCTTCCCAGATTGCGCTTGCGCTGGAACGTGTGCACTACGTTGAGATTGCGCAGGATGCGCTCGTGAACATGGAATCGGAGCGCATGCGCAACTCGCTCCTGTCTGCAATCTCGCACGACTTGCGCACGCCGTTGACGTCCATTGTCGGTTTTGCATCGATGCTCGAGGAACAGCGCCGCGCGCCTGACGCGGCTTCTGATAATTCCCGCGAGCTGGTGCACGCGATCCACGAAGAAGCGCTGCGCATGAGCGGCCTCGTGACAAACTTGCTGGACATGGCGCGTCTCCAGGCGGGAAGCATACGCCTCAACCGGCAATGGCTGATGCTCGAAGAAGTGGTCGGCGCGGCGCTTGCCGTGTGTCGTCGAACGCTGCTCGGCCGCCCGGTGCAAGTGCGCGTGCCGTCTGACCTTCCGCTGATTCAACTCGACGCGGTGCTGATGGAGCGCCTGCTCGCAAACCTGTTCGAGAACGCCGCAAAGTACACGCCGGCCGGTTCCGGGCTTTCTATTACAGCGGTCGCTGAGGCGCATGACCGTGAGCGTTTCGTGCGAGTTTGCGTGGATGACGATGGTCCCGGTTTGCCGCCGGGCATTCAGTCCATCCTCTTCGATAAATTCACGCGCGGGGAAAAGGAATCGGCTAAACCGGGTGTTGGTTTGGGGCTTGCGATTTGCCGGGCGATCGTTGAAGCGCATGGCGGGAAGATAGGCGCGGAAAACCGCCAGGGCAGCGATGGAAAAGTGCTCGGCGCTCGCTTCTGGTTCACGTTGCCGGCGAGTGAAACGCCGCCCTTCGAAACGCTACCCGATGAAAGCGGCATCGCGCTTCCGGATGTGGCATCGAACCCAAATCGCCCATGAGCGAACCGACGTTGACCGTCGTGCTGATAGAGGACGACAAGCAGATTCGTCGTTTCGTGCGCACGACGCTTGAGGCGCAGGGCATGAATGTTTTCGAGGCGGAAACGGGGCAACAGGGTTTGCGGGAAGCTGCGTTTCGCTTGCCGGACCTGATTGTTGTCGACCTGGGATTGCCAGATGCCGACGGCATCGATGTCATTCGTGAGTTGCGTACGTGGACCGAGCAACCTGTGATCGTGCTGTCGGCGCGCACGCACGAAGATGCGAAGGTCGCGGCGCTTGATGCAGGCGCGGACGATTACCTCACGAAACCCTTCGGCGTGTCCGAGCTTCTCGCACGTATCCGCGCACAATTGAGACGGCGCAATCGCGGCGGGCAGCAGGAGACGCCGCAGGTTCGCTTCGGGATGGTTACGGTGGATTTATCCGAGCGACGGGTCACACGCGATGATGTGCCGATACATCTCACGCCCATTGAATACCGGTTGCTGATCACTTTGGTTCGCCACGCTGGGCGCGTGATCACGCACCAGCAATTGCTACGTGAAGTGTGGGGACCTGCATACGTGGATAACCAGCATTACCTGCGCGTTTATATGGGGCATCTCAGGCACAAGCTCGAAGCCGATCCCACGCAGCCCGTGCATATTCTGACCGAGACGGGAGTGGGCTATAGGCTTGCGGGAACACAGTAGGGGTACAAGGCGCGTTGAGAAAATATTTACGCGCAGCAGCGCGAGTTCTTCGGGAAATTAACGCGGCGCCGGCTTTAATGTAAATGGCTTTAAGCGCGCTGCATTGCTTGGGCGCACCGCAAGCAAAAAAACCAGAAACAACCAAGAGTAGACAACCGTGTTGAAGCTTCATACCGCCATGCGTATCAGGGGAACGGTCAAGGTCATTTGCGTTGCGATCGTCGTAAATCAGGTGTTGACCACCTTATTTTCATACGCCGTCAGCCAGCTGGATCCGGACACGCCGACTTTGGTCACGACCATTTTCAGCTTCGTCACGTGCGGCCTGGTTAGCCTGTGGCTGCAGTCCGATGCACGCCGCGCCTATTTACTGGCGCGCGAGCGGGGCTGTATTACGCCGGTTAGCGAGACCAATCCAGCGGTCAAAATTGCATCGGATTGCCCTAAGCCTTGGCTAGTGATCTTGCATATAGAAATGAATCCGGCGGCAGTCGGTTTGTAGATTTACGACTTTATTATTTATTGCTGCCTGCGCCTGTTCCGTACAAACCGTTGTTGAAGCCGCCAGCCCCTTCTGTCTTGTTCTGCTTGCCGGCGGTCATGCCACGCGCATTGCCTTTGGCCTCTTTCGATTGCGGTTTGAGCGACTCGTGTACCGTCGATGCAGACGCATCAGGCGTGGTGCCCGCCGCCGACGTCCGGTTTTCCTGAGACGAACTTCCGTTGCCTTGAGAAATTTGCGCAAGGCTGTAGGTGCTTAGCCCAAGCAAAATGGAGCCTAGTAGAACGGCAGTCGCATGCGGTAGCAGGCGCTTGCGGAATGACGCGTTAAAGGCTGAAGTCGCAACCGCTTTGTTGATTTGCTGGGCCATGAGCGTATGAAGAGTTGAGAGATTTGCTTCATCCGCACGAACAATGCCCGCTTATTACTGAAAAACTTCATCACATTACTTATTAATTACAAAAGGCGTTGTTAAGCTTTTTGTTAACATCCACAAAAGTGCCTTCCTACCGCTTCCTGCAACGCTTAGCGCCAACCTTTCTGCGAAATTCACTTTGCGACTTTATAATCGGTTCCGTCCCCTACAAAGTCCGAGGCGAATGATGTTACAAATGTCCCGGCGACAGTTCCTGAAAGTTTCCGCAAGCACGCTTGCCGGATCGAGCTTAGCCCTGATGGGTTTCTCGCCGGCGCCTGCCTTGGCGGAAGTTCGCCAGTACAAGCTGTCGCGCACTACCGAAACCCGTAATACCTGCCCTTACTGCTCCGTCGGCTGCGGCATCCTGATGTACGGTCTGGGCGACAACGCCAAGAACGCCAAATCAAGCATCATTCATATTGAAGGCGACCCGGATCACCCGGTCAATCGCGGCACCTTGTGTCCCAAAGGCGCGAGTCTTATCGATTTCATTCACAGCCCGAGCCGGCTCAAGTATCCGGAATATCGCGCGGCGGGATCGAACGAATGGAAACGCATGTCGTGGGAAGACGCGCTCGATCGCATTGCCAAGTTGATGAAGGACGATCGCGACGCCAATTTTGTCGAGACCACGCAAGACGGCAAGAAGGTCAATCGATGGCTGACCACCGGCATGCTTGCAGCATCGGCCGGAAGCAACGAAGTGGGATATCTGACGCACAAGACTATTCGCAGTCTTGGCATGCTCGCATTCGATAATCAAGCACGTGTCTGACACGGCCCGACGGTGGCAGGTCTTGCCCCGACGTTTGGCCGTGGAGCGATGACGAACCATTGGGTCGACATCAAGAACGCGGATGTGATTCTGGTAATGGGCGGCAATGCAGCCGAGGCGCACCCGTGCGGTTTCAAATGGGTCACCGAAGCCAAGGCGCACAGGAAGGCACGGCTGATCGTGGTCGATCCGCGCTTTACGCGGACAGCTTCGGTCGCGGATTATTACGCGCAAATTCGCACGGGATCGGACATCGTGTTCCTCGGCGGCGTGATCAATTATCTGCTCACCAACGACAAGATCCAGCACGAGTACGTCAAGAACTACACGGACTTCCCGTTTATCGTCCGTGAAGATTTTGCGTTTACAGACGGTCTGTATTCCGGCTACAACGCGGAAAAGCACAGCTACGACAAATCGACCTGGGACTACGAGCGCGGCGACGACGGTTATGCCAAGGTCGATCCTACGTTGCAGCATCCGCGCTGTGTCTACAACCTGATGAAGCAGCACTACTCGCGCTATACGCCCGAGCAAGTCGAAAAGATTTGCGGCACGCCGAAGGAGAAATTCCTGAAGGTCTGCGAGATGCTGGCATCGACCGCCGTGCCCGGTCGCGCCGGGACCATTTTGTACGCGCTCGGATGGACACATCATTCGGTGGGGTCGCAGATCATCCGCACCGGCGCAATGGTGCAGCTGCTGCTGGGTAACATCGGCATTGCGGGTGGCGGCATGAATGCATTGCGCGGCCACTCGAACATCCAGGGTCTGACGGACCTGGGGCTGATGTCGAACCTGCTGCCGGGCTACATGACGTTGCCCATGGAAGGCGAGCAGGACTTCGATGAATTCATCAAGAAGCGCGCAACGCAACCGCTGCGTCCGAACCAGTTGAGCTACTGGCGCAACTATCGTGCGTTCCACGTAAGTTTCATGAAGTCCTGGTGGGGCGCCAACGCGACCGCTGAAAACAACTTCGGTTTCGACTATCTGCCCAAGCTCGACAAGTCCTACGACATGCTGCAGGTGTTCGAGTTGATGAATCAGGGCAAGATGAACGGGTACATTGCGCAGGGTTTCAACCCGCTGGCCGCGGCGCCGAACAAGTCGAAGATCGGCGCGAGTCTCGCGAAGCTGAAATGGCTCGTGATCATGGATCCGCTGGCCACCGAAACGTCCGAGTTCTGGAAGAACTTTGGCGAATTCAACGACGTGGATGCATCGAAGATCCAGACGGAAGTATTCCGTTTGCCGACCACGTGTTTCGCGGAAGAACGCGGTTCGCTCGTGAGTTCGAGCCGCGTGCTGCAATGGCATTGGCAAGGTGCGGAAGGACCAGGCGAATCGAAGAGCGATCTCGAGATCATGTCGGGTCTGTGGCTGCGCATGAGGAAGGCGTACAAGGAGCAGGGCGGTAAATATCCTGATCCTATCCTCAACATGAGCTGGCCTTATTCGGACCCGGAAAGCCCGACGCCCGAAGAAATCGCAATGGAGTTCAACGGCCGCGCGTTGGACGACGTAACCGACGTTACCGATAAAACCAAGGTCCTGGCCAAGAAGGGCGAGCAGTTGTCGAGCTTCGCGCAACTTCGCGACGACGGCAGCACGGCAAGCGGTTGCTGGATCTTCTGCGGATCGTGGACGCAGGCCGGCAACCAGATGGGCCGTCGCGACAACTCGGACCCAACGGGAATAGGCAACACGTTGAACTGGGCGTGGGCATGGCCAGCGAACCGGCGCATCTTGTACAACCGTGCTTCGTGCGATGTCAGCGGCAAACCGTTCGACATGACCCGCAAGCTGATTGCGTGGAACGGCAAGGCGTGGGCCGGTGCGGATATCCCCGACTTCAAGGCGGATGAACCGCCTGAGAACGGCATGAATCCGTTCATCATGAATCCGGAGGGCGTTGCGCGTTTCTTCTCGCGCGATGGTCTGGTGGAAGGTCCTTTCCCCGAGCATTACGAGCCGTTCGAAAATCCGCTGGGCTATAACCCGATGCATCCGGACAACAAGGCGGTCGTCAGCAATCCGGCGGCGCGCGTGTTCCCTGACGATCGGGCTGCGTTCGGCACGCACGAGAATTTCCCGCATACGGCGACCACGTATCGTCTGACCGAGCATTTCCATTACTGGACCAAGCACGCGCGCCTCAACGCAATCGTGCAGCCGCAACAGTTCGTGGAAATCGGCGAGGACCTGGCGAAGGAGGTCGGCGTGGTTGCGGGGGATCGCGTGAAAGTGTCGTCCAATCGCGGGCACATTGTGGCCGTCGCGGTCGTGACGAAGCGGATCAAACCGTTGATGATCGAAGGAAAGAAAGTACAAACAGTTGGATTGCCGCTGCATTGGGGCTTCAAGGGACTGACGAAGCCAGGCTATCTCGTCAACACGCTGACGCCTTCCGTGGGCGATGGGAATTCGCAAACACCGGAATTCAAATCGTTTCTCGTCAAGGTCGAAAAGGCATAAGGAAAAGAGATGGCACTGCAATCACTGGATATCAAACGTCTCTCTGCCACCACGCTGCCTGAGCCTCAGGTTCGCGCGCCGGTGACGGGGACTGTTGCAAAGCTTATCGATGTATCGAAGTGCATCGGCTGCAAGGCGTGTCAGACGGCGTGCATGGAATGGAACGACTTGCGCGATGAAGTGGGCGATTCCATCGGCGTGTACGACAACCCGCGTGACCTCACCGAACATTCATGGACGGTCATGCGGTTCTCGGAATACGAGAACACCGAGGGCGATCTGGAGTGGCTGATCCGCAAGGACGGCTGCATGCATTGCGAGGACCCGGGGTGTTTGAAAGCGTGTCCTTCGCCGGGCGCGATCGTTCAGTACACGAACGGCATCGTGGATTTTCACGAGGAAAATTGCATTGGTTGCGGCTACTGCGTGACGGGTTGCCCGTTCAACGTGCCGCGTATATCGAAGCAGGACAATCGCGCTTATAAATGCACGCTGTGTTCGGATCGTGTCGCAGTCGGACAGGAACCGGCCTGCGTGAAAACCTGCCCTACCGGCGCCATCATGTTCGGCACGAAAGAGGACATGAAGCAGCAGGCGGCGGACCGCGTGGTGGACCTGAAGGAACGCGGCTTTGCAAATGCAGGTCTGTACGATCCCGCAGGCGTAGGCGGCACGCATGTGATGTACGTGCTGCATCACGCCGACAAAGCCAACCTCTATCACGGCCTGCCGCAAAATCCGAAGATCAGCGCAATGGTTTATCTTTGGAAGGGCCTGGCAAAACCGTTGGCGCTCGCCGGTATCGTGGTGGCCGCGCTAGCGGGATTTTTCCACTACACGCGGGTTGGACCGAACGAGGTGTCGGAGGCGGAAGAAGCCGAAGCACAGCGTGAAGCCGCTGAAGCACGGGAGGCATCCGATGACGCACGATAAAGACGCTGTTTCGCGGGACGTGAAAGGCAATGGGCTGATCCTGCGCTACACGCCCAATGAACGCACCAACCACTGGATCACCGCCATCACGTTCATCTTGCTGGCGTTGTCCGGACTTGCCATGTTTCATCCGGCCATGTCGTGGTTATATGCGCTTTTGGGCGGCGGGCAATGGACGCGCATCTTGCATCCGTTCATTGGCTGCGTGATGTTTCTCTCGTTCCTGATCCTTGCGTTGCGTTTCTGGCACCATAATTATCTGGACAAGAGCGACGTGCAATGGATGCGCCAGATTGGCGATGTACTCAACAATCGCGAGGAGAAACTTCCCGCAATCGGCAAGTACAACGCGGGTCAGAAACTGCTGTTCTTCACCATGGTCGCGTGCCTTTTGCTGCTTCTGGCAAGCGGTATTGTGATCTGGCGGCGGTATTTCTCGTTCTATTTTCCGATCGAGATCATTCGCCTGGCGGCCGTCGTGCATGCCGCCGCCGCGTTCGTGCTGATCGTCGGAATCGTGGTGCACATCTACGCGGCTTTGTGGATCAAGGGATCGATCGGTGCAATGACGCGCGGCACCGTGACTTACGGCTGGGCGAAGAAACATCATCCGAGATGGTTCAAGGAAATCATCGGAAAGTAAGTCTGACGGTTTGCAACCTGCATCCGATGTAACCGGCCGCCGCCGTTCTCAGCTTCCAGAAAAAACGCGGCGGCTTATCAGTTTCAAGAGGTCGACAATCGTGGTCCAACGCATTCTAGAAGCGGGTGATATCGAGTCGCTCGATCAATCCGCAATACCGCGCATCCGTACGCCTGAGCGCTCCACCGTGTTCCTTGCGCGTGCGGCGCGCTTGCGTGCGCTTGCCGAACGCAGCAACCCTATAGCAGGATATTTGCGCCTGATGGCAGCGCTCGCCAATGCACAGCAGGACGTGATCCAGAATTTCAAGGCGAAGCCGCCGAGCGCCGAGCTGATTGCCAGCGCCCAAAAACATTCCATGCCGTTGATCCCCGCGTTGTCGGGCGTGCGCGACCCGGCATGGCGGGACGTGCTCGTTCGTTTGCTCGATAAACTTAAAGCCGCTGGTCCGCTGAGCCCGGCTCTGGAACAACTGATCGTCAGGCTCAAGTCGCTCGATGCCGCCACGCTCGAAGCACAAGCCGACGCAATTTTTGCGCAGCGTTTTGCCGAGGTAGATCCGGCCGCCGCGCCGTTTATTTCGGCTGCGTTGCAGGTGGTGTGGACGGATCTTGCAGCGGATACTGACAAGCGAGACGTGCCGTATATCGAAACGCTGGGTCTTTGCCCGGTCTGCGGTTCGCATCCTGTCGCAAGTACGGTGCGCATTGGCGGCGCGTACGAGAATTATCGCTTCCTGCAGTGCGGCTTGTGCGCCACCGAATGGCACATGGTCCGCTCGAAATGTTCGAATTGCGATTCGACCAAGGGAATCGCGTATCACGCACTGGGAACACCCGATGCTGATACGGAAGCCAGGGAACGGGAATCGAAGAAAGCGCCGTTGAAAGCCGAATCGTGCGACGAATGCCATACGTATAGGAAGATCGGCTTCCAGGACAAGGACTATGACTTCGAGCCTTTCGCCGACGATCTCGCCAGCCTCACGCTCGATCTGTTGATGGGCGAGGAGGGTTATCGGCGAGCCTCCCCGCATCCGTGGTTGTGGCCGGAACAAGTCGACGACAAAACCGACCAACCTGGCGAGTCCAATTAAAAAGGATCGGCTTGTGAGCGATGTAACGGGCACTGAATTGCGGGCGCTGATGGCGCATGTGCCGTCTGTGGAGCAGGTCATGGCGTCCGAAGGATTCGTGATGCTTGCCGGCGAATTCGGTCGTACGCAGGTGCTGGCTACGCTGCGAGGCGCGCTCGACGCCTGGCGTGCGGCCGCGCTTGCCGGTTGCGCGTCCGTGGGCGCACTCGATTTGCCGGCGCTGACGGCTTCGGTCGAGCAGAATCTTCGCTCGCGCAATCGCGCGAAATTTCGCACGGTGTTCAACTTGACGGGCACGGTTTTGCACACGAACCTCGGCCGTGCGTTACTGCCCGATGCCGCCGTGAGCGCTGTCGTCGCCGCGTTGACGCGCCCGGCGAACCTCGAGTTCAACCTGGAAACAGGCAAGCGCGGGGATCGCGATGATCTTATCGATGAACTCATTTGCGAGCTGACTGGCGCCGAAGCCGCGACTGTCGTCAATAACAATGCAGCGGCTGTCCTGCTGACCTTGTCGGCCCTTGCGCCGAAAAAAGAAGTGATCGTGTCGCGCGGAGAACTCGTGGAAATCGGCGGCGCGTTCCGCATCCCCGACATCATGATGCGCGCCGGTGCGAAACTGCGTGAAGTCGGAACCACGAACCGCACGCATCTGAAGGATTACGACGAAGCCATCTACCAGCGCACTGCGTTGCTGATGAAAGTGCACACGAGCAACTACGCCATCAACGGGTTCACCAAGGAGGTGACGGTCGCCGAACTGGCGCCGCTCTCGAAGGATCGTGGCGTGCCCATGGTGGTCGATCTGGGCAGCGGTACGCTGGTCGACCTCACCCAATGGGGATTGCCGCGTGAAGCCACCGTGCGCGAGACGATCACCGCCGGCGCGGACCTCGTCACGTTCAGCGGCGACAAGCTGCTCGGTGGTCCGCAGGCCGGCTTGATCGTCGGGCGGCGAGACCTGATTGCGAAGATCAAGAAACATCCGCTCAAGCGCGCGTTGCGCGTCGGCAAGCTGACGCTCGCCGCGCTCGAGCCCGTGCTGCAGCTTTATCGTGCGCCGGAGCTGCTTGCCGAGCGTCTTACCACATTGCGTTTGCTGACCCGTCCAGCCGACGCCATGCGTGCCGCCGCCGAACGCGTTCAGCCCGCGCTGCAACGCGAGGCGGGCGAGCGTTATGCGGTTGCCGTAGAGCCGATGTTCAGCCAGATCGGCAGCGGCGCGTTGCCCGTCGATCTCCTGCCGAGCTATGGCGTGGTCATCAGAATGGCCGATGGCAAACGCGGCGGACGACAACTGCTTGCGCTCGAAAAAAAGTTGCGCGAGTTGCCACGGCCGGTGATCGGCCGTGTTGCGGACGACGCATTGCGGCTCGATCTGCGTTGTCTCGAAGCCGCCGACGAAACCGGGTTCATCGCGCAACTCGCGGGTTTCGAAGGATGATCGTCGGCACGGCTGGGCATATCGATCACGGTAAGACCACGCTCGTTCGCGCGCTCTCGGGCGTGGACACGGATCGCCTGAAAGAGGAAAAGGCGCGCGGCATTTCCATCGAGCTCGGGTATGCCTATGTGCCGCTCGATAACGGCGATGTGCTTGGTCTTATCGATGTCCCGGGTCACGAAAAACTCGTGCACACCATGACGGCGGGTGCGAGCGGTATCGACTACGCGTTGCTCGTGATTGCCGCGGACGACGGGGTGATGCCGCAGACGCAGGAGCATCTCGCGATTCTGCAATTGCTCGGCGTGCGCCAGGGCGCGGTTGCCCTGACCAAAACGGATCGCGTCGACGCGCATCGTTTGCACGACGTCCACAACGAGATCAACGCGTTTCTGGCGGGAAGCGCGTTGCGCGATGCGCCCGTCTTCGATACCAACGCGACCTTGCGCGATGATCCCGGCGTCGCTGCGCTCGATGCGCATTTGCGCGCGGCAGCCGCTGCCTGGCGCATGCGCCGCGACGATGGCTTGTTTCGGCTTGCCATAGACCGCGTGTTCACGCTTGCCGGGCAGGGCACCATTGTCACTGGCACGGTAGTCGCGGGGCGCGTAACGGCGGGCGAGACCTTGCTGCTTGCGCCGAAGGGCGAGCGCGTGCGCGTGCGAAGTATTCACGCGCAGAATCGCGCCGCCGAATCCGGTCGTGCTGGCGAGCGCTGTGCGCTCAACCTCGCGGGGATCGAGAAGGACGCGATCAATCGTGGTGACTGGATTGTCGATCCGCGCCTGTCGCGGGGTTCGGAACGTATCGATGCAACGCTTACTTTATTGGCCAATGCTGCCGTCACGCTTCAGCATTGGACCCCGATTCATGTGCATCTCGGCACGCAGCATCAGGTCGCGCACGTTGCGTTGCTCGATGGCGATTCGCTGGGCCCTGAACAGACCGCGCGTGTGCAGCTCGTGTTTGAACGTCCGCTTTGCGCGTTGCCGGGCGACAGGTTTATCGTGAGGAATGCGCAGGCGAACCGGACGATTGGCGGCGGTCATGTACTCGATCCTTTCGGTCCGGCGCGCAAACGTCGCACGCCGGAACGCCTCGAATGGCTCGACGCAATCCAGACGATGCTCGACACCGGTACGCTCGACGCGCTGCTCGCTCGCGCGCCCAACGGTTTGCCGAGTTCGATGCTCGAGCAAATGAGCGGCGTGCCGGCTGCGTTGCTGAAGCTTCCCGCCGATACCCGCATAATCCCGCTATCCGGCGAGGATGCCTTGTTCATTGCAGGCGCAACATGGCGGGCGTTGACCATTCGTTTGCTTGCTGCGTTGAAGCAATTCCACGAGCGTTCGCCCGACGAACAAGGACCCGATGCTTCGCGCTTGCGCCGGATCGTTGCGCCGCAAATGGACGATGCATTGTGGCGCGCGCTGATCAACGACGCGTGCGCTGAAGGCGATATCGTTCGGAGCGGACCGTGGCTGCATCTGCCCGATCACACGGTTACTCTCGACAATACGGATCACGCGCTTGCGCTACTGTTATTGCCCGCTATCAAGTCAGGTGGTTTTAATCCGCCATGGGTACGCGATCTTGCGGGTTCTGTCGACGTATCCGAAGAGCGCGTGCGGCTGCTGCTACGCAAGCTTGCTCGGCGAGGGGAAGTTTTCCAGGTGGTGCGGGATCTTTTTTATCATCGCGATGCAATCCGGGAACTCGCGACAATCGCCGCATCGCACGCGCAAAACAACGATGCGAGACTGGCCGCAGCGCCTTTCCGCGATGCCACCGCACTCGGGCGCAAACGCGCGATCCAGGTTTTAGAATTTTTCGATCGCGTTGGGTATACTCGCTTCCACCGCGAAATGCATGTGATGCGCAAGGACAGCGACTGGCTCGAACTGCTTTGATCAGGGCACGCCGCAAAATGTACTAGATGGTTCAAAAAAGGAAGGCATTCGTATCCGGTGGTACGGCTGGGCTTCAAACCCAGTTGAGGGCGTCAGACGCTCTCAGGTCGGTTCGACTCCGGCTGCCTTCCGCCAGATTAATGCGTGACGCAATTGATGTTGCGTGCATGCGTTTTGTTGTCTTGATTCTTCGTTCCTTCCCTAGCTGCATCCTCCCGTTCAGCGTGCGCGAGAATGGCGTCAGGACGAATCATGAGTGCGTGCAGCAACGAGAATTCGCGTCGCCCTCGCGCACTTGCTATCCAACTCCGCGCCCGATCATCCCCCGCAAAAAGACAATCCACGCCTGCGCTAAACGTTTTCGGGCGCTGTGTCTGGGCTAAGTTTCCTCCAATAAGCTTGATGGCCGGTTTCTAGACCTTTCAGGCTTCGATTGGAAAATACGGCAAACAAGGCCGCGATCAACTCGGTCCGCGAATCCGCGACCCGAGAGGTCGATGCACGTGGCACCCACTGGCCGGCGGAGTTTTTTGCCGAGGGCATCGACTATACGTTCCACGCGTTTGCGGGGAATTTGGCCCACGCGCGCCGAAGTCCCGCACGCAATGAAGTTTTTGTCTGGCTATTGCGCAACGACTGGCAGTTGGTTTCATCCATGACCGGTCGAAACGGTCTTAGCATGTCCGAACGCAAACGCATGAAAAACAGCCGCAACACCGCCGCCGGGCGGCAATTCGGCGTCCAGCGCGCTTCACTCCGGATGGTGACATCGCGCGCGTTGTGCTGCGAGCCGGGCGAAGTTCAACTGGAAGAAACACCACGCGGCGTGTGTTTCGCGAGCACGCCGGATAGCGCCGGGAAGCGTTCGATAACCGCAGATGTTGTTTCAGCGGGCGCCTGGCTTTTGATCGCAGTAAGCGTAGGCGAGCTGGCCGTAGGCGTTGCAGGGCCGCTTATCGATAACACGAATGCGGGCGATACGACGCGCGCGTCTTTCTCACTGCTAGACGCACAGCAACAGGCACGCGAACTTAGTCTTACGCGTGCATGCGCGGAAAATCCGGGCTGGCGTACTCTTGATATTCCATTGCCTGGCGATTTGCGCGGCGCCGTAGCGTGCGATCACCTCACTACAGCAGTCACGGCGTTCGGCTGGCGACGGTAGCGGCTACGAGCAACGGGCTGGTATCCATTTGCCTTTCAGCGCCTCTCATGCGTAAGGCCGCGCTAATTCTACTCGCGCTCAAATCGAGTATCGTTGGTTCATGGTCCGAAAAGTCAAAGCTCGCATCAAGCTATTAGTAATCCGATCTAATGTCTGTCTAGTGTCAACGTCGTCAGAGGTAGCCTGCATGTCAGTGAGCTCATTGAAGATCAAAGACGTGGCTGTTGGCGGGGCGGCGACATTTATCGCACTCTCCAGCCCGTACATTGCCATGATGTCTGCGGGAAGTTTGCTGATGCTTAGAGGCGCGCTGTCGGATCTTTTCGCTGTCGCGGTCGCGCTGGCAATTCCAATCCATCTCGCGTGGCAGGCGCGGCGCATGACTGCCGAGATATTGCGTCAGAGCTCTCAAGCAACACTTGATGCTGTCGTTGCAAGTTGCTCTCTTGCCCAGCAGGCCGATTGTGATCTCTATGTGGAAGCGGAAACAGAACGATATTTCCGTGGCGTCTACAACGAATCGCAGATTGATCATTCAATCCGTCGCCTGGACCAGATCGATCTTCATTCCATGCCTAACGCCGCGTGCAGCACCGCACTCGATCGCGCCCGTACGAGCCTGTATGTTTTTTTCGCGGCGCTGCGGCATGCATCGAAAGAATTCTGCGACGCTCACTGCATAAACGACGGCGGCCTGCGTACGCTTCATTCAGCGTACGAAGCCTGCGCACTGAATACGGATGCTTTGCGAAAAGAGCTGTCGCGTATGAGGCCCGCCGGCATCATCGAACACAACAGCGCGCTTTCGAAGCACGCATGAGTCGCTCTTTTCGCAGGGCCCGTCGTACACACGTTATTCCTAACGCCCGTGGTTCATCTCTGGTTCGATCGGCTAACGCATTAATCTGACGCGAGACCAACGCTGGACGGCTCGCCGCAACCCAAAATAGCGGGTTGAGACCGCGTTTCCTGAAGCAGGTGTAAGTTCTCTCTTGTCGAGTTCAAACGAAAGCATGCGGGTTCGCACGCTGCGGGCTTAAGGAACCCTTAAGCAAATAATCCCGACAATGCTCGCCTGACAAGGAGAAAAACGATGCGCCTGCTGCTGGTGGAGGACGACGACATGATTGCCGAGACGGTTGTCGACTTCATGCGCCGGGCGGGTTATGCAATCGATCACGCCGCCGATGGGCGGGCGGCCGACTTGTCTCTCGCCAACGGTGTGTACGACCTCGTGCTGCTCGACCTCGGGTTGCCGAAACGCGATGGCATCGACGTGCTGAACACGTATCGGCGTGCGGGAGGGGAGGCACCAGTCATCATCATCACCGCGCGCGATGCAGTCGACGAACGCATTCGCGGCCTCGATGCAGGCGCGGACGATTACCTGATGAAACCCTTCGATATCGACGAACTCGCAGCGCGGGTTCGTGCGTTATTGCGCCGCCGCACCGGCCAGAAGCAGCCGGTCTATACGCATGGCGAACTGTCGCTGGATCCGGCTTCGCACGAAGCTTCGAAAGCGGGCGTCGCGCTGCCGCTCGTACCGCGTGAATTCGCGTTGCTCCAGGCGTTGATTGAAGAACCCACACGCGTCTTTCGCCGTCCGGAACTGGAAGAAAAGCTTTACGGCTGGGGCGAGGAAGTCGGCAGCAACACCATCGAGGTTCACGTGCACAGCCTGCGTAAAAAGATTGGCACCGACGAGATCATGACAATCCGCGGCGTGGGTTACCGCCTGAAGCGGCTCGGATGAGATCGATCCGCCGATGGTTGCTCGGCTGGCTGATTTTCGGTCTCGCCGCTGCGTGTCTGATCGCGGGTTACGGCATCTTCCATTCGGCGCGTCACGAAGCGGGCGAGCTATTCGACTATGAGTTGCGGACCGTGGCGCTGTCGCTGCCCGGGAACATTGCGACGACCCGCGGCGCCGAGCAGCGCGAGCACGATTTCAAGGGACTGGCCGACGACCGGATCGCCATCGACATATGGAGTCCGGCGGGCACGCTGATCTATCACTCGGCGAAGGAACCCGCGCTGCCGAGGCTTTCCGAGGGATTCCGGACGATCGAGCACGACGAATATCGCTGGCGGGTTTTCGGCGTGCAGCAGCCGGATCGCTATATACAGGTCGCGCAGCCCTATTCGGTGCGGGACGATCTCGCGGCGCGTCTGGCGCTGCGCACGCTCTGGCCGCTCGCGCTGCTCGTGCCGGTCACCATCGCGCTCGTGTTGTTCATCGTGGCGCGCGGCCTGGCGCCAATTGGCAGTTTGTCAGGGGCGCTCGCCAACCGCTCGATCGATTCGCTCGATCCGATGATCATCGACGAACGCGTGCCTGTCGAAATCCGTCCGCTCGTCGACGCGTTGAACGATCTGCTCGAGCGTCTCAACGTGGCGTCCAGGGCGCAGCGTACGTTCGTGGCCGATGCCGCACACGAACTGCGCACGCCGCTGACCGCGCTCAAGCTGCAATTGCAGGCCGCAAAACGTGACGCTCTGGCCAGCACTGACACGCGCGTGATCGAGCGCCTTGAAGGGCGCGTCAATCGCATCATCCATCTTGCGCAGCAACTGCTGAGCATGGCGCGCGAAGATGCCCGGCACGAGAAATCGATGATCCCCGTCAGCCTGCGGCGCATTGCAGAACAGTCGGTGTCCGACTTGTCGCTGCTGGCCGAAGCGAAGCAGATCGACTTGGGGCTCGATCTGCGAGGCCCCGTTGTTTCGGCTGAAGGGAACGACACCTGCACCGTGCTCGGCGACGAACAGGCGCTGGGAATCCTGCTCAACAATCTCATCGATAACGCCATCCGATACACCCCGGCCGGTGGCCGTGTTGATGTTGTATTGATGCGCGGCGCGAGCGGCGACTTCTCGCTAGAGGTTGCCGATACCGGCCCCGGGATTCCCGACGACGAATTAAAGCGGGTCTTCGACCGGTTCTATCGGGGTTCATCGGTCAAGGAGCAAGGCAGCGGGCTGGGACTTGCGATTGCGTCCAGCATTGCCGTGCGTCATCGCGCGGTACTCACGGCAAGTAATCGGGCCGATGGGCCTGGCCTGATCGTCACGCTAAGCCGGTTACCTGCGGCGCCGGCATGGCAAGCCAGTGCGTCGGGTTCCTGATTTCTGCAGGAGTTGCGCCGACATGGGGCGACCGGCAACGCCGCCTTGCTGTTCAATCACCTCTGGCATACGCGGATTCGAGATGCGCTGGCCGCATAAGCATCCCTTAAGCAAGGGCGCGTTACGCTCGATCGAAATTTCGACGGATATCCGTAGCTGAAGCGGGCTCTGTTTCACCACGCGTTTTCACCTCCCAATGCCGGTGAAAGTGCAACCCATACGTCTCATCATGAGAATAAGAAACGCTGGGCGCTGGGCGCCTCGGGGCGCGTCACCCTGGGTCTACTCGGTAATCGCGCTTGCGGTTGCCAGTGCCGTACGCTGGTTGATCCACCCGTTAGTCGGACCGATCATGCCGGGCACCGCCTTCTGCATTGCGGCGGCTTTGATCGAATACTGGTTTGGCATTGTTCCCGCATTCATGGTGATGGCGTTGGGGCTCGGCATTGCCGACTATCTGTTCGTACCGCCCTATGGTCAAGTGAGCGTCCTCGATCAATCCGATCTCGCATTGATCATTTCCTATCCCGTTGTCACAATCCTCGTCATTTGTTTGATCGAGCGTCTGCGGCGTGCTCAATTTCGGGCAGAGCTTCTGGGGCAGGTGTCTCAGTCACGCTATGAAATGCTGCTGCGACTGGATAACGAGCGCGCCATCGCAAGTCGTGGAAACGACGAAACACACCGGCTGTTGCGCCACTTGCCGCATTACCACCACGACATCGTATTGATCAAGGCGCTTGATCGAAAGCACGGCGCGGCGCCTGTCATCAACCAGGCAGATCCGGACGCGCCCACCGCTATCGCACCAGGATTCCTGTACGAGAAAGTCGCCGCTGAAGATGCACGGCGGCTCGGCGCGATCTCCCACGCAGGCACGTATCGCGTGCATCTGGCGGCGGCAGGCGGAGTCGAGAAAGTAGTCGATTGCGTGTGCGAGCGTTTCAATACGCATGTCGGCGATTTCATCGTCTGCCGCGTCGGGGAGCCGGTTTGATCGAAGGCAAACCGCTCTCGCTCGAAGGCGGGGACCACTCGGTCCTCCTGCTGCACGGGTTATCGAGCTCACCGCTGGAAATGCGATTCCTCGCGCGCGCACTGCATCGCGAAGGTTTTACCGTGGCCGCGCCCGTGCTTTCGGGCTATAGCGCCGGGACCATAGAGCAGCGCATGGAAGCCTGGGTAGCCGCCGCCGTCGAAGAATTCGATGCATTGAGCCGCCGTTACGCGCACGTGTCCGTGTGCGGCTTGTCCATTGGCGCAGCGCTTGCGCTGGCTTTGGCCGTCAAGCGGCCATCGGCGCAATCCGTGATCTTGCTTTCCGTCACGCTCGACTACGACGGCTGGGCCATTCCGTGGTACCGGTTTTTACTGGGCTGGGCTTATTTCACGCCGTTGCGTAGCCGATGGCGGTATCGCGAGCAGGCGCCTTTTGGCCTTCGCAACGAGGCGTTGCGTTCGAAAGTCGCGCGCGCGATGCTCAAAGGCGATCTCAGCGAAGTCGGACCCGCGACCATCTCGCTGCCCGCGTTGCACGAAGCGAGCCGGCTCGCGCGGAAGGTTCGCCGGGATCTGCAGGACGTGCGTATGGACTGCCTCATCGTCCATGCTATCGACGATGAAACCTCCAGTCCCACCAACGCCCGATTTGTCAGTTCGCATGTGGCGTCGACTTTTCTGCGCGCGATCTATCTCGACGACTCGTATCACATGATCACATCGGATAACGAACGCGAGACGGTTGCCCGTGAAGTCGTCATGTTTTTGCGGGAGAGCGAAGCGGCGGCAAGTGCAGGCGAAGGCAGCAAGCCGCCCGTGGTTTCCAAGGCGCTGGCGCGGCGCCTCAGGCAGATCGCCGCTCTGGCAAAGTGACCGTAGCAGGAAGCGTCAGCCTTTACGACCCGTCATTGGCGATTCGGAGGTTTGCCAGGTGCCACCTAACGCGCGGATCAGGCTGACGCTTGCGTCGAGCCGGCGTGCGTCGATCTGCTCGCGTGCACGCTGGTTATTCAACGCAATGGTCTGCGCCGTCACCACATCCAGATAGCTGACGGCGCCCGCTTGGAAGCGGTTCGTTGTGAGCTTCAGAGCGAGGATGGCGGCAGACGTTGCGCGTTCCTGACTGAGCGCTTCGTCCTGCAACGCATTCAATGCGGCAAGACCGTCCTCGACTTGCTGGAACGATATCAGTACGGACTGCCGATAATCCGCCACCGCGCCATCGTATTGCGCGTTCGCCTGATCGAGCGTGGCCTTGTGCCGCCCGCCGTCGAACAGTGTGCCGACTAGCTGCGGACCGAGCGCCCAGAAAAGACTCGGCGCGGTCAGCCACGGCGCAAAGAAGGAACTCTCGAGACCTGCACTCGCCGACAACACCAGATCGGGAAAGTAAGCGGCATGCGCCTCGCCAATCTGCGCATTGGCCGCGACGACCCGGCGCTCGGCTGCGGCAATGTCTGGACGGCGCTCAAGAAGTTGCGACGGCACGCCAGGCGGTATGTCCGGTAGCGTGAACGTTCGCTCGACGGGCACGATCGAAAATGTCGATGCGGATTCTCCAACGAGCGTTGCAATCGCATGTTCGAGCTGGCTGCGCTGCACCGAAATATCCGTAGCCTGCGTGCGGGTGCTTTCAAGCTGCGTTTGCGCTTGCGCCACAGCGGAGGCGTCGATAGCGCCATCGGTCAGTTGTTGCTGTAACAACATCAATGCGGCGGCGTATGCGGTGACGGTATCGTCGAGCAGCTTTTTCTGGGTATCGAGCGCGCGAAGATCGAAATAATCGGTCGCAATATCGCTTGCTACCGAAAGGCGCACGGCTTCGAGATCCGCATTGCTTGCGTCGGCATTTGCCTGGGCGTTTACCGTGGCATCCTTGACTCGGCCGAACAAGTCGGGCTCCCAGCTCGCCGTAAGTCCTGCTGAATAATCGGGAATCGTTTTGCCCGCAAGCGCCTTGCCCACGAGATTCTGCGATGTCCGGTAGCGTTGCTGTGAAGCATTTGCGGTAACGGTCGGGAAAAACCCTGCGCGCTGGAACGTGACGACCGCGCGGGCCTGCTCAAGCTGCGCGACAGCCTTTTTTACGGTCTGATTCGACACGTTCACGCGCGATTCCAGACGGTCGAGATCCGGGTCGTGGAAGACAGTCCACCATTGACCGCGCGACGCCGCGTCTTCCGGCGAAGCAACGGTCCAACCCGGAACGTTTGCATAATGGGCCGGCATGGAGACGTCCGGTTGGGTGTAGGCCGGTATGGTCGAGCAGGCGGTCAGCGCGGCGAGCGCCAGGCAACTGAACCGGCGTGAAAGTTGTGAAACTCGTGAAAGTGACATGGTCCGGACCTTCACGACGCGTTTGGCGCAATGCGCACGACTTGACCCGCGCTGATTGCATCGCCTGGATTGTTGATCACGCGATCGGTAGTGCTCAAGCCCGTGGTGACCTCGATGCTCGTGCCGAAATCGCGACCAATGCCGACCGATTTGAGCGCCGTCTCGCCGGTTGCATCGACCACGGCGACGGTGACACCATCGGGCCGGAAGAGCAGCGCGCTGACGGGCAGGTCGAGCGCAGGATGCGGGTTTTCGAGCGCGAGATGAACTTGTGCGTAGGCGCCCGGCATCAGCGCACCGTCGCGGTTGTCGACATCGACTTCCACACGCAGCGTGCGGCTGACCGGATCGATAGAACCCGTATCGCGCGCAACCTTCGCCGCAAAGCGTTTTCCCGGGAACTGCTGCACGCTCAGATAAACCGCTGTGCCGGACGTGACATACGGTGCATCGTTTTGCGGGACATCGACAAAAACGCGCAATGTGTCGGTCTGCTGTACATGAAAAAGCTCACCCGTGTTGCTTCCCAGTCCCGGCGTGCTGCCCGCGCTGACGAGCGCGCCTACGTCCACGTTGCGCGCGGTGATGACGCCACTGAACGGCGCGGTCACCTTCTCGTACGAGACCAGTTCCGACAGCCGTTTCACGTTGGCAATCGCAGATTGCAGCATCGCGCGCTTGGCATCACGGTCGCTGCTTTTGGTCTCCGCGTCCTGCTGCGATACCGACTGCGTGGTCAGCATCTGTTCCCAGCGTTTCGCGGTCGCATCGGCGTAAGCGAAGTTCGCCTGCGCGGTGGCCTGATCCGCGCGCGCTTGCGCGAGTTGCGCATCGAGTTCCGGTGTCTGGATGACTGCCAGCGTCTCGCCCGCCGAGACCTTGGCGCCAATGTCGCGCGTCCAGTGTTGAACGTGACCGCTGGTGCGCGCATAGATCGCGGCGTCGGCGAACGGCGTGACGGACCCGGGCAGCAGCAGCTCTTGCTGCGTGGGCGCGACGCTCGGCTTGATCACCGATACGACCAGGGCGCTCTGTGCGCTGGTTTGCGCGGTCAGCGCCGTGCTTGCGTGCAGCCGGGGCACGATACCCAGGATCAGCAGCGCGGCAGCGGCCACAGTCAGTGCAATGGGCAAGACATACCGGCGCCGGGCCCGATCGTTCGGCGCGACATCAGACTTGGGTGGATCGGAATGCGGGTTCATTAAAATGCCTTGTTTGCAGGTTTTTGCGGAATAGTGCGGATTGGTTAGTGATATTGATTAATGATTGAGGCGGGGCGCCGGGACGTTTGCTTTCACCGGGCTGTCGTTGCGTTTCTCGTCGCGCCGTTCGCGCCACGCGTGGACCATGCCGAAGACCACCGGCACGAATAGCAGCGTCGAGACCGTACCGATTGCCAGGCCGCCAATGACAGCACGACCCAAAGGCGCGTTCTGCTCGCCGCCGTCGCCGAGTCCGAGCGCCATCGGCAACATGCCGATAAGCATGGCAAGCGCTGTCATCAGCACCGGCCGGAAACGGCTGAAACCCGCTTCGAGCGCAACCTTTAAAGGTGGCGCGCCGCCTTGCAGCATCTCGCGAGCAGTGTTGATGACCAGGATGCTGTTCGCGGTGGCAATACCAATACACAAGATGGTTCCCGTCAACGCCGGCACGCTAAGCGTGGTGTGACTGGCAAACAGCATCCACGCTATGCCTGCAAGCGACGCGGGCAGGCCGCTGATGATGATCAGCGGGTCGAGCCAGGACTGGAAGTTGACGACCATCAGCAAATAAACGAGCACGACGGCAAATGCGAGTCCCATGCCGAGGCCCGTGAACGAGTCATGCATCGACTGCACCTGACCACGAATCACGATCGACGATCCCGCGGGCAGCTTCGCCTTTGCCTGATCCACGAGCGTGGTGACGTCCGCCGCCACGCCGGCGAGATCGCGCCCTTGCGCGGATGCGTAGATGTCGAGCACGGGCTGCACGTTGTAGTGCGAGACCACGGCTTGCTGCGAAACGCGCGACATTGTCGCGAGCGATCCCAGGATGTTCTGCGGTGCGGTCGAGTTGGCAGCCTTCGTCAACGGCAGGTTGGCGAGTGTCTGAAGCGAATGGATATCGTATTGCGGGACCTCGGCCATTAACGGATAGCTGACGCCGTTCTTTGGATCCAGCCAGAAATTCGGCGTTGTTTGTGAACTGCCCGAGAGCGCAATCAGCAGGTTCTGCGCGACGTCGTGCTGTGTCAGCCCGGCTTGCAATGCCTTGGTGCGATCGACGTCGAGGTTGATTGCCGGCTCGTCGCCTGGTTGCTGGATGCGGGCATCGACGAGACCGCGAACGCCGCGCAACTTCGCGAGCAGGTCGTTCGCGACCGCGCGATTCTCGTTGAGCTTTGCACCGACAATCTGGATATCGATAGGCGCCGGCAACCCGAAGTTCAGGATCTGGCTCACGATGTCGGCCGGCAGGAAAGCGAACGTGACGCCAGGAAAGGTGTCCGTGAGCGTATTGCGGAGCTTCGTCACGTAGTCGGCTGTCGGCTTGTGACCGGGTTTGAGCGACACCATGATGTCGGCATCTTCCGAACCAATCGGTCCCGACGACGCATATGTCAAGTTGATCCCGCTGACGGGCACGCCGATGTTGTCGAGCAACGCGGCCTGTTCGGACTTCGGGACCACCGTATTGATTTTGGCTTCGACTTCGTCCGCCATGCGCGCGGTTTGTTCGATCCGCGTGCCTGTCGGCGCACGCATGTGAAGACGGATTTCGCCGGCATCGACTGTCGGGAAAAAATCCTGTCCAGTGAACGGGAGCAAGGCAAGCGAGCCCACGCATACGAGCATGAAGATGGGCAGGAACAGACGGCGACGCTCGATTGCGCGCTCCAGCATGCGCTTGTAACCGCCGCGAAACTGTTCAAAGCGGCGCTCGAAAGCGGCTTGAAAACGGACCAGAAAACCGAAGCGGCCGTGGGTCGTTTCGTGCTCGATCGAGCGCGCCTTCATCAGGTACATCGCAAGGGTCGGAATGAGCGTGCGCGAAAAGAAGTACGACGCGATCATCGCGAACACGACCGCTTCGGCCATGGGCACGAACAGATACTTCGCCACGCCGGTCAGCAGGAACATCGGCACGAACACAATGCAGATCGAGAGTGTCGACACAAAGGTCGGTACGGCAATCTCGCCAGAGCCGTTCAAGATTGCATCGTGCAACGGCGCGCCGTTTTCGAGGTGATGAGTGATATTTTCGATGGCGACAGTTGCGTCATCCACCAGAATGCCCACTGCGAGCGCGAGACCGCCGAGCGTCATGATATTGATGGTCTCGCCAAGAATGGAAAGACCAATGAGCGAGGTCAGCACAGCCAGCGGAATGGTCACCGCGATGATCAGCGTTGCGCGCCAGCTGCCGAGAAACAGCAGGATCATCAGCGCGGTCAGGCACGCTGCAATGAGGGCTTCACGAACCACACCGGTGATAGCCGACTTCACGAACACCGATTGGTCGCCGAGCGGCGTGACCACGAGTGATTTCGGCAGGCCGGCTGTAATGCTCGGCAGCATCGCCTTGATCTGGCTGATGATGGTCAGCGTCGACGTGCTTCCGGTCTTTTCCACTTCCAGCAGCGCCGCGCGCGAACCATTGCTGCGCACAATGTTTGTTTGCGGCGCATAGCCGTCGCGCACCTGTGCGACATCGCGCACGTACACCACGCCGCCGTTGACAGTCTTGATGGGCAGGTTGTTCAGCGCCGCGACGCTTGCCGTGCTGCCGTTCATCTGCACGTTGTACTCGCGCGTTCCGATCTTCGCCGTGCCGCCCGGCAGGATCAGGTTCTGCGTGTTGACCGCGTTGACCACGTCGAGTGGAGAAAGCCCTTTTGCTTGTAGCGCGCGCGAATTGATGTCCACCATGATCTGCCGGACCTTGCCGCCAAAAGGCAAGGGCACGGCTGCGCCTTGCACCGTCGCGAGCTGGGTGCGGATAAAGCTGTTGCCGATGTCGTACAGGCTTTGCTCGGGCAGCGATTTACTTGAGAGACCGAGTTGCAGGATCGGGACTGTCGACGCGTTGTAGGTAATGATGTTCGGCGGCAGGGTTCCCGGCGGCAGCACGCGCAGGATGGAGGCGGAATTGGAAACGGCTTCGGCGATTGCGCGGTTGATGTCGGCGCCGGGATGAAAGAACACTTTCACCACGGCAACACCGTTGAGCGATTGCGATTCGACGTGCTCTATATCCTCGACGTCTGAAGTCAGCGCGCGTTCATAGTTCGATGTAATCCGGTGCGCCATGTCCTCCGCCGAAAAGCCGTTGAACGACCAGACAATGCTGACGACGGGAATATTGATGTTCGGAAAAATATCAACCGGCGTACGGATGATCGCAAGCGGACCCAGGATAAACAGAAGGATCGCAAGGACAATAAACGTATAAGGCCGGTTAAGGGCGAGTCGAACAATCCACATATCGGTTTCCTGTACGGTGAGCCGCAACAATGCAGCCTGGCTTCTTGAAGACCGAGTGTCGCCGACCCGCCTTTACCGGATACCGTCGGGAAAATTACAAATACGACATGTGGGAAAAACGATCAGGACCGAATGTTCATGAGGTTTCGCGAGTGGCTCCATTAGTTATCAATCTTGTAATGAAATGGTCGGCTCGCTGTCACTGTCCGCCTCGCACAATGCATTCAGGCTGTCTCAAGACGAGAAGCCGCAACCGACATTCAAGAGGCATCAATCATGAAACGCACAATCCAGACAATCCTGATGGCAGCAGTACTTGCCGCTCCCGCCTTGACGTTTGCACAAGGCAGCAATGGCCCGGTCACGCGCGCCCAGGTGAAGGCCGAACTCGTACAAATCGAAAACGCTGGTTACCATCCGCAGCAAAAGGGTCTGCACTATCCGGACGATATCCAGGCTGCCGAGGCCAGGTTGCAAGCTCAATCGAACATGGCGTACGGCGGTGCGGTCAACACCACGACCGACAGCAGCACGATGTCCAGCACGCACGCCGATTGAACTGATGCCTGCATATATGCGTCGTGCCGGTCCATCCAGTCTCCGATCCGCCGATAACGACTTCGTAATCGCGATCCTGAACGACTGGCGTAATATCGTTGAAATCAATCAATGCGGCGCCGAGGCGAAAACATGAGGATCCTGGTTATTGAAGACGAGCAGAAAGCGCTCGCGTATATCAAGAAGGGCCTCGAAGAAGCTGGTTACTCCGTGGATACCGCGGCGGACGGAGCCGAAGGCCTGATCCTTGCACGAGAGGAAGATTACGATGTCATCGTCCTGGACGTGATGTTGCCGACCATGGACGGATGGGCCGTACTGAAGAACCTGCGGGCCTTGAAAGCCACGCCTGTGCTGTTTTTGACCGCGCGCGACGACGTCAGCGACCGCGTTCGCGGACTCGAATTGGGTGGCGACGATTATCTCGTCAAGCCATTCGCGTTCGTGGAATTACTCGCTCGCGTGCGCACGCTCGCGCGGCGCGGACCGCCTCGCGAAAGCGACGTCATTACCGTTGCCGACCTCGAGATCGATGTCACGCGGCGCAAGGTGCGACGGGCGGGCAAGCGCATCGAACTGACGCCTCGTGAATTTGCGCTGCTGCAATTGCTCGCGCGAAAAAAGGGCGAGGTGATGAGCCGCACGCAGATTGCATCGTATGTGTGGGACATGAATTTCGACAGTGACACCAACGTCGTGGAAGTGGCGATACGCCGCCTGCGCGTGAAGATCGACGAAGAATTCGAAGTGAAGCTGATCAGCACCGTACGCGGTGTGGGCTACGTGATCGACACACGAGACGACGACTGATGTTGAGCCGTACCCGGTCTCGTTCATTGACGGCAACGCTTGCCTTGGTGTTTGCCGCGACCACGCTTGCCGTCTTTGCTCTGGTCGGCAGCTATGTTTATCTGGCGCTCGCGCATCAGGTGCGGACCCAGGATGATCTCGACATTGTGCTTGCAACGCGTCATACCCGCCGGCTTGTAGAAGAACTTGCCGATATCCGTGACCTGCGTCAGCATGACGAGCGTATCGAAAGCCAGGTTCTTGGCAACGAGGCGTTGGCGCTGGAGGTACTGGACGCGTCCGGGCACTTGCTGCTCGAGCACAATCGTCTCGAAAGGGCCGACCGGTTGTCATGGCCTTCGGAAGTCGTCGCGGCATCGCAGCAGATCACGCCTTCGGCGATCGTGGAGCGTTCCGCCTCCGACGAGACACCATTCCGCCGCCTGGCTGCAACGGCGCACCTGGCCGATGGATCGGTCGTGAAGATCATCGTCACACGCAACATGCATGACCGATGGCTGCTTCTGGACCAATACCGCGACCGGCTGCATCTCGCGGGCGCAGTCGGTGTCCTGGTCGCGTTTCTGATGAGCTATCTGCTGGTACGTCGTGCGCTCGGCCCACTCAGGGCGATCGCCCGTAGCGCGGAAAGCTTCACCGTCGACAATCTTGCTTCCCGGATAAAGGTAGGGAACGTGCCGCAGGAACTCCAGACGCTCATCGATTCATTGAACGCCATGTTCGCCGGGTTTGAGCAAGGTTTTAACCGCTTGTCCGGATTCACCGCCGATCTCGCGCATGACATGCGAACGCCGCTGGCGAATCTGCGCGGCGCGACGGAAGTTGCGCTGGCGAGGCCTCGCTCTGGCGAGGAATATCAAGCCGTGCTGGCGTCGAACCTGGAGGAATGCGACCGGCTTTCGCGCATGATAGAAAACGTGCTGTTTCTCGCTCGCGCCGAACATCCGAATTTCGCGAAGCACACACTGGAATTCAACGTCAAAGACGAACTCCTCAGGATCGCTGAGTATTTCGAAGGCATTGCCGACGATGCCGGCGTTCAACTCGATGTGACTGGCGGAGGGCGGCTTTCCGCGGATGTGGAATTGTTCCGGCGCGCCGTCAGCAATCTGCTGGCCAATGCAGTCCGTTATACGCCACGAGGAGGCACGATCACGCTCGATGCCAGGATTGTGGAAGGCATGATGCGCCTCTCGGTGATTAATCAAGGGACGCCGCTTGATCCGGCATTGATCGAGCGCGTGTTCGACCGGTTTTATCGTGCGGATCCGTCGCGCGCCAGCAGCCAGTCCACGAGAGGATCGACCGGGCTGGGCCTGGCGATCGTGAGGACCATCATGGACTTGCATGGTGGTCGCGCACACGCGGAGAGCGACCCTGGCGTGACTCGTTTCGTACTCACGTTTCCTCTTGCCGAAGTTAACAAAAGCCACATCGATTAGCGATGCGAACAAAGCGGTGCACGCTTTACGTCAATCCGAAGATAACGATTTCGTAATCAAGCTGTCAGTGTCGCGCCACTGTCCGTGGTCGAAGATGAAGTCATGTCACTTCGCTTTTGTCACTATCGACATTGAGGATACTTTTTATGAAATCGATCATTTGCGCTGCTGTCGCCGGCTCCCGCGGCGCGGACGCAGCATATGGCATGGCTGGTGTGCAAGCGCCGGCGTGCGCTCAGTGAGGGCGCGCCATGGACGCTTTTGATAGCACACATCTACCGCATGATGAGTTGATCGGCCGGCTAAGCCGTGAACTACTGCGGACTGTTGGCCTGCGTTTATCGATTGAAGTGGAAACCAATCTTGCGTCCTGCCTTGAGAGACCTGTTCGCGGCAGACCAAAAAAGCAGGCCACTATCGACAAGGATCGGTAAGCGTTGAGTATTGATTCATCGTCAAATTAGCCCAGACCGGTTTGCCCTAAGCGTCCGATAAGTTTCGGTCCGTAGCATGACATCGTCCTCCACTTTTTAATTGCAATGGATCATTTGAACTGGACCCTGTTCTTTCTTATCAACGCTTCGTCGCATGCGAATTCGCTGACCGTCGGAATTGCCGGCTTCTTCGCGATATACGCGATCTGGCTGGCGCCACTTGCACTGATCGCGGGATGGCTTCGCGGAGATAGTGAACTGCGTCACCTTTTGGTCGAGGCGGCATTGTCGACCATGGTTGCCTTGCTGGCAGCGCAAATCATTGGGGTTGCTTGGCCGCAACCACGCCCGTTCATGATGGGCATGGGGACGAATCTGATGTCGCATTCACCGGATTCTTCGTTTCCAAGCGATCATCTGACGTGCTTGTGGGGCGTAGCGTTCAGCCTGTTGCTGCATGGACGTACGCGCTTGTTAGGTTTGGCGCTTGCGTTGCTCGGCATACCAATGGCATGGGCGCGGATATATCTCGGTGTGCATTTTCCGCTAGACATTGTCGGCGCCGGTTTAGTGTCCGCTCTCAGCGCGATGGCAGTTGCAAAGGTGGGACGTCGGCCGGTTGCGTTTCTGGTGATAGTGGCTTCGCTGGTGCACAGGCAAGTGTTCAAACCGCTCATTCGCCGAGGTTGGGTAGTTCCATGATGCGCAGCATAATGCTTGGCTTCGTGCTAATTCCTGAAGCTTAAGGCTCACTTAGCAGAACGCAAATCGTCCCCGAAAATACCGCTAAGCAATGACCAGGTTTGCCGTTAGAAGGGTCTGCCTTTTTTGCATGTGTAAAGCAGAAGAGGCAGGCCAAGGTTTTTAAAAAAATGTCGCCTCATAAGTATTCCATAATATATCGACGTCTATATTAAGTTCCCGGGCACTGTACGACTGAACCCCGATATGGAACTCATCATGACGACTCGCGCAGACCTCATTGCAAACAGATCCGACCGCTTCAACAAGGTGCCTGAAGCCGCGCTTATTTTCTGGGTGATCAAGCTGCTGTCTACTACTGTAGGCGAAACAGGTGCGGATTACCTTGCCGTAAGCGTTGGGCTCGGAGCGCTTGTTACGAGCCTTCTATGCGCGGCGCTGTTGATCGCAGTACTTGTCATGCAGCTTCGGGCGCCAACCTATGTGCCATGGATCTATTGGATGACGGTGGTGCTGGTCAGTATCGTGGGCACGCAGATTACCGATGCCTTGACCGATGGACTTTCAATCAGCCTTTATATCAGCACGTCGGTTTTCGCTGTCTGTCTCGCTGCCGTCTTTTTTGCGTGGTTTCGCGCCGAGGGAACGCTGTCGATCCGTTCGATCAATACGCGTCCGCGCGAACTATTCTACTGGGCCGCCATGCTCGTAACGTTTGCGCTGGGCACCGCTGCCGGAGATCTTGCCACCGAAGCGCTGGGGCTGGGATTCGCTTTGGGGATTGTCGTTTTTGGCGGCTTGATCGCACTGACCGCATTCGCGTATTACGTCGGCGCTGGCGCGGTTTTGACATTCTGGACGGCTTATATCCTGACGCGTCCGCTTGGCGCTTCGCTTGGCGACTTCCTTTCGCAGTCGAAGACATACGGCGGTCTTGGCTGGGGCAACGTTGGCACGAGCGCTGTATTTCTATCGGTGATTATTGCGCTGGTGATTTTCGTCAGTGTCCGCCATGCATCACACGTGAGGTCGTCGCGCGCGGCCGCCGAGCTTTGATTAAAGGCACGGCTTTTTTTATAAACCTTAACGGAGAAGCAATCATGATTTCCTGGCGACATACCAAACCATTGGTCTTCGTGGTATTGGCGCTAACGGCGGTGAGTACGTTTTGCGGGGCAACACCATTCACCTTTCTGACCACGGCCCAAGCTGCACAATCGAAGCTTGGCGACTTGTCCGAGTTTCGGCGAATTGTCATAGACGCCAGCAGTTTGGTCGACAAGGGCAATCTCGTGCAGGCTCGCACGCGGATCAAGGACCTGGAGATGTCATGGGATGAAGCCGAGCGATCCTTAAAACCGCGTGCAGCGGGTGATTGGCACAAAGTGGATAAATCAATCGATCAAGCGCTTAGTGCCTTACGCGAGAAGACGCCTGATCCAGCAGCGTGCAGGCAAGCACTAACTAATTTGCTCACTGTGATGGACCAGATGAACCAAAGCTAAAGCGTAAGAGTAATTGCCGGATCGCCAGGGAAGCAATGCCGTGAAGGGCGGTACGGGTAAAGCTGGACCTTGCGGTTGTGGCGACCGCTTCCCGTAGGAAACGCATCTCCTAAGCGCCGCAGCTTACAAATCGACACCTGTAATCAAACCTTCATAAAGAAAGTTACTGACAAAATTCTTTCTAACAGTATTGAGAATCATTATCGTTAACGATACTATTCGGCGGATTGTAAACGTTCGTTTAACGAGGAATGGATTCCATGAAGGCCAAGATACGCGACCGGCTGCTCGCAAGTCATCGACCTGCAGCGGTCGCGCTTACTTTGGTGTTTGCATCGAGCGGACCAGCATTCGCCGATGAAACCACCAGCCCGCCAGCGGTTGCCGCAACGCCAGCGTCTGGCAACGACAGTGCGCTTCCCGCGGTCAAGGTCAACGCGGCGCGCGTCAGCGACAGCGAGCCCGAGCGCGGTTATCAAGGGCGGCGGGCATCGGTGGCGACACGCACCGACACACCGCTCGTGGATGTGCCGCAGGCTGTCAACGTAGTCACATCCCAATCGATTCAGGATCGTGCGCCGGACAGCCTCGCCGAAGCGCTCGAAACCGTGCCGGGCATTCGCATGGGCAACACGCTCGGCGGTACGCTCGACGCGCTGGTCAAGCGTGGTTTTGGCGATAACCGTGACAATTCGATTCTCCGCGATGGCCTGCAGTCGGTACAGCCGCGTAACTTCACGCCAACGACCGAGCGCATTGAAGTGCTGAAGGGCCCGGCGTCGATGCTCTACGGCATCCAGGACCCGGGCGGTCTGGTGAACGTCGTCACCAAGAAGCCGCAACTCGAACGCGCCAATTCGGTTTCCGGTTTCGCAAGCAGCTACGGCGGGGGCGGCGCGCAGGCGGATTTGACGGGGCCGATCGGCACTTCAGGATTGGCGTACCGGTTCATTGCCGATCACCAGAACGTGGATTACTGGCGCAACTTCGGCTACAACCGGCAGGACACCATCGCGCCCTCGATTGCATGGTTTGGACGTGACACCACCGTGCTCGTGCAATACGAGCACATGAACTATTCGGTGCCGATTGATCGCGGCACGATCATAGACACGCGTACGGGCAATCTGGTGTCGGTATCGCCGAAAGAGCGGTTCGACGAGAACTACAACATCTCTGCCGGCCGCTCCGATGCGCTCAATGTCCGCGTCGATCACAAGCTGAGTCAGGACTGGACAGTGCACGCCGGGTACGGATGGAATCGGACGTATTACAACGATCAGCAAGCGCGTGTGCTGACGCCTAATTTCACGACCGGAATACTGACGCGCCGCGTGGACTCCACGCAAAACGGCGTTCAGTCCACGCATAACTTCACATTGAATCTTGAAGGCAAGGTCACTTGGTTCGGACTAAGAAACGATATCCTGACCGGCTTCGACTACATGCGGAATTACCGCGTTCTGGCGGATCTTTATCGAGGAAAGAACAACTCCGCGTTCAACATGTATTCGCCTGTCTACGGCACGCTTCCTGCAACCTATACGTTGTCTCCGGCGGACAGCGATCAGACCGACAAGCTGATCGAGCGCGGTGCATTCATTCAGGATGCCATACATTTTGGCGACCGTTGGATTCTCCTTGGCGGCATACGCTATGACAGCTTCCAGGAATTGACAGGCAAGGGCAGGCCGTTTGTAGTCGGGTCGACACAAAGCGATAGCAAAGTCGTCCCGCACGCCGGTCTTGTCTACAAGATCACACCAGAGTGGTCCACTTACGCTAGTTACAGCGAGTCGTTCAGGCCGAACACATCGATTGCTGCGCCTATTGGAACCTTGCCGCCCGAGCAGGGACTGGCATACGAGATTGGCACGAAGCTCGAGACCAACCGCATCACCGGCACCGTCGCGCTTTTCGACATCCGCAAGAAAAATATCCAGACTACCCAGACCATAGACGGCGTCAACTTCGTGCGCAACGCAGGACACGCACGTTCGCGCGGTCTTGAGATCGATGTCAACGGTCAGATTACGGATCGATGGAGCGTGATCGCGAGCTACGCGGCAACCGAGGCGCGCTACAAGGACGATCCACTCGTGGGCGGCAATCCGCTGCCTAATACGCCCAAGCATGAAGGCGCATTCTATTTAACGCGCGATTTTGGCAACGTCGAGTTCGGACCTGCAAGCGGTCGTGTACGTGCCGGCGCCGGCGTGCGTGTCTTCAGCAGCATGGCGGTCAGCGACGGAACCGGCAAGGTTTATCAGTTGCCGTGGGGACATGTCGCGGATGCATTCGTATCGTGGAATTCGCATATCTTCGGGCAGTACATCGACTGGCAACTCAACGCGCGCAATATCTTCAACTCTACTTACTACACGGGTAGTTGCTGCACGGGCACGCCGTTCATCAACATTGGCGAGAGCCGGCAGGTTATCGTCACGGCCAAGCTGGACTTCTGATCATGAAGTGTCTTGTGATTGCGCTCGCATGCGCCATGATCGCGCCACTGACGCAAGCCGAAGTCCCGGCTTATCTCGACCATGGCGCCATTCGAACGGCAGGCGCCGAGCATGGCGACACCATTGTAGAAGGGTTCAACCGGCTTTGAGCCAGCCCGGACTAACCGGCGTATGGGGCGTTGATCTCAAACGCGAACGCGGCAGGTATGCGCATACGTGAACGTGCTTCCGGGTCGATGGAAATTTAATCGGCCAGGTTTCTCTTAACCAGGAATTAGGTTAATTAGGATCTTTAACCAATAAACTTTTCGTAGATGACGTGGGAACGTTTCACCATGCGCTGGCTTTGCTCATAGCATGTTCAATGCGAAGGCCACCTTTAGTTGCAGCCTTCACCACCCCATATTGAATCGCGTTATCTGGAATAGTATTCCTCGCCCAGACCAGAGAAGCATCCGTTGCGCTCAGCTTTCTCGGCAAGCGTCTGAGTCATCGACTGCGCGAGCAACATCGTTGCACCAATCCCACTCGCGAACAAACATGCGTAGAAAGCGAAAACTTCGGCAATCGTCATAAATTCCTCGTCTGTTTTGACATTTGAAAAATGAATCACGAGCCCTTCAAAGGTAGAACGCTAATTTGAAAGGGTGATTAACAGATATTTACGCTATCGACCGAGCGTTGATTCTGCTGATTTCAACAGGGTACGCATTCGATACTTAAGAGGATCTTACGCGCCGGAAATTCTCAAACATTCCATTCGGGCAACGGGGATCACTGACGCTCGCTAGTCAGTAGTTCACCAGGGCATCAGTTCAAGATAACAAGTTGGTAATCGCTCTGTCAGCGTCTGGTCCATATGCGACGGCGACAATAAAAACAATAAATTTCTGCTTAGCAAGACCTCAAGGGATGCCATGAAGGTCATCAAGTTGATCGCGATTATAAACAGCATCTTGTTTTCGACGTTGGTGTCAGCGGCGCCGTTGACACTTCAATCCACGACTCCATTGCCTGAGATCACCGGCGGAGACTTCGACCATTTTGCCGCTGACCTGAAGCGGCATCGGCTCTATGTTTCTGCTGAGATTTACGGTTCCATTGAAGTCTTCAATCTTCCGGACGGAAGTCATCTCGCAAGTGAAAGGTCAGTTGCTCGAACGCCTCATAAAATTGCGCTTACGGATTCTGGAGATGAGCTTTTCATTGCTGATGCGGGCTCCGCTAGCGCGCGGATCGTCGATACAAAAACATTCGCGTTGAAACAGGCCATACCGCTGGAGGCACAGCCCGACAGCGGTGTAGTCGACAGGCGAACCGGCATTTTCTATCTCGGTAACGGAGGCGCTCAGTCACATAAGGAAACTGCGTACATCAGTTTGATCTCGATGGCAAAACAGTCGGTTATCAGCCGCATCAGCGTTCCAGCGGCACAAATAAAAGCAATGGCCACCGATCCCGCCACCGAGCGTCTGTTCGTAAATTTCCGCGACAAGAATGAGGTCGGTATTGTCGATCTGCGGACGCGAAAACTGATGGGTGTCTGGCCCGTTCCGGGACCGAGCCGAAACTCTGCAATGGCATTTGATTCGCAAAGCAATCGGTTGTTCATCGGCTCCCGCAACCCGGGAAAGCTGTTCGTTCTCGATGCAAAAACTGGCGCTGTGGTTCAAGCGCTGGACATTGTCGAGACGTCGGACGAGATCATATTCGATCGTCAACACAAGCAGCTTTTTGTTGCCGGATCGAACGGCCTCGATGTCATTCGCCAGATCGATAACGATCATTACAAGATCGTCCAGCACGTCGATACCATGGGCGGCAAAACTGCAACCTACATTCCGTCGATGAAAAAGTTATACGTGGTACACACGAAAAGCGCAGACTCGGCAGAAGCCGGTCTTCAGGTGTTCAGAGTAAATTAAAGCAATGGAAAGATCGTCGCGCCCAGTGGCTTAATGGTCCCTAGGCGCGTCCATTTGCTAGCTATACCACGCCGTCTCCATTCTGCCAGCGCGTCGAATAGATTTTGTTAAGCGTGCCTTAAGCATTATTCATTGATCCTTGCCCTTGACCCGGACTCATATACTCAGGACAAGGCTTAGACATGGCAGACAACGTGCGGGAAACATTGAAACATGCGGCAAGCAAGGTGCCGCAAGTCACACTCATATTCTGGATAATCAAGATCGCGGCGACGACGCTGGGTGAAACAGGCGGCGACTGGGTGACAATGTCCCTCAACCTTGGCTACCTCATCGGCTCTGCTATTTTTGCGGCAATCTTTCTCGGACTTGTTTCGGCACAGATACGTGCTGACCGCTATCTTCCGTCCTTGTACTGGGCCACGATCATAGCCACCACAACGCTTGGTACAACCATGGCGGATTTCTTCGATCGGTCCGTTGGCTTGGGCTATCCAGGCGGTGTTTGCATCGTGTCCGCGCTACTGCTTGCGAGTTTGGGGATTTGGTACAAATCGCAGGGAACCGTTTCCGTTCAAAGCATTACGACGCCTAAAGCGGAGTGGTTTTACTGGATAACCATTCTTTTCTCCCAGACGTTGGGCACGGCCCTCGGCGACTGGGTTGCAGGCACGGATCGAGGCGGCCTGGGTCTTGGATACGAATACGGTGCGTTGATCTTCGGCATTTGTTTGGCAATCGTGGCAGGTGCTTATCTATGGACACGCGTCTCGCGCACGCTGCTTTTTTGGGCCGCTTTCATATTGACTCGTCCGCTTGGTGCCACTCTGGGTGATTTTCTCGACAAACCTATAGCCGAGGGCGGACTGCATATCAGCCGGCTTTACGCGTCCTTGATATTGCTTGTCTTCATTATTGCGAGCGTGGCCTTCCTGCCTCAACGCGCGGCAACCGCCGGCAAGAATTATTGAAAGTGCATCGAGAGCACTTGTCCGGGAAAGCCGCCAGCGTCGAGTCAGCCAATCAAATCGGCCGTTCGACAGCTTGCGGCTTGTGCAGTCAGCTACGAGTTTGCCCGATCCTCTTATTACCTCGAACAGGATTATTCAGTGTAATCGGTGGAACTCGAGACCGCTTCCCACTCGCTGATTTCATCGGCGAAAGATGTTAACTTCTCCTTGACGAGCTTCAACGCGTCATTGCCAAGCAGCAAATGCACGGGCGGATTCGGCGAAACAATAACCTTGAGCAACGCCTGCGCGGCCTTGGCCGGATCGCCCGCCTGCTTGCCGCTTTTTTCTTCACGCGCTCGGCGAATGGGTTCGAACAACGCATCGTAATCTGCAATGCTTCGACCCGCGCGCACCATCGAGCGTCCGGCCCAGTTGGTGCGAAACGATCCGGGCGCGACGGCGGTAACGTGAATGCCGAACCCCTTCAACTCCTTGGAGAGGGTCTCCGAAATGCCTTCAAGCGCGAACTTGCTTCCGCAATAGTACGAGATGCCGGGCATGGTGATGAAGCCGCCCATCGAGGTGACATTGACGATATGCCCCGCGCGGCGTACACGCATGAATGGCACGACTGCTTTGATCATGGCCACTGCACCGAACACGTTGACGTCGAACTGGCGACGCATGTCTTCGAGCGGCGACTCTTCGAGCGTGCCTTCGTGTCCGTAGCCCGCATTATTGATCAGGACATCGATACAACCAATGTCTTGCTCGATCGATCGCACGGCGGGTTCGATCGCCGCAAAATCCGTGACGTCCAACAAGAGCGGATGCGCCCGTTCTTTCGACATCGCCTTGAAGGCATTCGCGGCGATATCGTCGCGCACGGTGCCCACTACCGTGTGTCCTGCGTCAAGCGCTGCACGCGCAAAAGCAAGGCCGAAGCCCGAGCTGACGCCGGTGATGAGAAAGGTTTTTTTCGTGGTTTCAGTCATGATCGTATCCAGGTTGATGAGCTGCGTGTTCCAGAAGACAACGATCAAATAGTAGTTTCCACGCCGTCCATGCGATACGTTCGATGCTCTGAAAGCTTTGCCTAATCCTATGACCCTCTGGACTCTGGAGAGCGGCCGGTGCAAGATGGGGTTTCGCTTTTTCCGAATCCACGCCATGACCGACTCTTCCGAATCCATGGACGCCTTGCGCCGTGAGACCAATGCGCTGTTGCTCGAACTTGCGCCAATCGAAGGCTATAGCTTGTGCGCGTTGCCCGACGTCCGCTTCCTTCGATCCAACCGGCCGTTGACACGCACGCCAGTGCTTTACGATCCGGGCATCGTGATCGTGTGCCAGGGGCGCAAGCGAGGTTATCTCGGCGATGACGTCTACCTGTACGACGCGAACCAATACCTGGTCGTCTCCGTACCCCTGCCGTTTTCTATGGAAACCGAAGCAAGCGAAGAAGAGCCGCTGCTCGCCATCTACTTGCGTCTCGACTTCAGCCTCGCAGCGGAATTGATGTTGCAGCTCGAAGAGCTCGACGCCGTGTCGTCGTCCGAGCCCGCAGGCATGGCAACCACGCCGCTCGATCTTCCTTTGGCGCGCACCGTCTTGCGTCTTCTGCACGCCATGCGCGATCCGCTCGAGGCGCGGGTGATCGGTCCGTCGATTGTGCGCGAGCTTTATTTCCGGGTGTTTATCGGCAAGCAGGGTGGATCCATGCGCGCGGCGCTGAGTCGTCAGGGTCACTTCGGCAAGATCTCACGCGCGATCCGCAAGATTCATGCATCGTTCGCACAGGCGCTGACGGTGGAGGATCTTGCCGGCGAGGCCAACATGAGCATCGCGACCTTTCATGCGCACTTCAAGAGCGTTACGGATTCGTCGCCCATCCAGTACATCAAGTCGACACGGCTGCATCAGGCGCGCTTGCTGATGGCGCGCAATGGCGTGACCGCGGCGAGTGCGGCGGCGAGCGTGGGCTATGAAAGCGCATCGCAATTCAGCCGCGAATTCAAGCGGCTTTTCGGAAGCAGTCCGCATGAGGAGGTCGCGCGCATGAAGCAGAATTTCGCGATGCCCGACCCGTTGCCGTCTTCAATCTACGTGTCGTCGCATTAGCGCCTCGGTGTCGTCACGCAATACATTCCCCTTAAGAAGTAAAAAAGAAGGAGGCATAAACCATGTCAGATAAATCATCCACGGGTCTTCGCAAAGGCCTGACCAGCTACGGCGACAGCGGCTTTTCGCTCTTCCTCCGCAAGGCGTTCATCAAGGGAGCGGGCTACACGGATAGCGCGCTCGATCGCCCCGTGGTCGGCATCGTGAATACGGGCAGCGCGTACAACCCGTGCCACGGCAACGCGCCCCAACTGATCGAGGCGGTCAAGCGCGGCGTGATGCTCGCTGGCGGCCTGCCGATGGACTTCCCCACCATCAGCATCCACGAAAGTTTTTCGTCGCCGACGAGCATGTACCTGCGCAACCTGATGTCGATGGACACCGAGGAAATGCTGCGCGCACAACCCATGGACGCCGTCGTGTTGATCGGCGGCTGCGACAAGACGGTTCCGGCGCAACTGATGGGCGCGGCATCGGCGGGGTTGCCGGCCATTCAACTGATTACCGGATCGATGCTGACCGGTTCGCACCGTTCGGAGCGCGTGGGCGCGTGTACGGATTGCCGCCGCTACTGGGGCAAGTTCCGCGCGGAACAGATCGATGAACAGGAGATCGCCGACGTCAATAATCAACTGGTCGCGAGCGTGGGAACTTGTTCGGTAATGGGCACGGCGAGCACGATGGCGTGCATTGCCGAGGCTTTGGGCATGACCGTCCCCGGCGGCGCGACGCCGCCCGCCGTCACCGCCGACCGCATGCGCGTGGCCGAGCTGAGCGGCGCGCAGGCCGTGAAGATGGCGCACGAACGGCTGAGCATCGACAAGATCCTGACGCCCGATGCGTTTCATAACGCCATGCGCGTGCTGCTTGCAATTGGCGGATCGACGAACGGCATCATCCACCTGACGGCGATCGCCGGACGTTGCGGGCTCGAGGTCGATCTCAAGGCGCTCGACCGCATGGGCCGCGATACCCCGGTTCTGGTCGACCTGAAACCGTCCGGGCAGCATTACATGGAAGACTTTCACCATGCAGGCGGCATGGCGACGCTGCTGCGCGAACTCAGGCCGCTGCTCAAGCTCGACGCACTGACGGTCACGGGCCGCACGCTCGGCGAAGAGATCGAGCTGAGCGGACCGGGGTTTGCGCAAGACGTGGTGAAAACGCGCGAACGGCCGATTTATCCGCAAGGCGGCATTGCCGTGCTGGAGGGCAATCTGGCGCCGGGAGGCGCGATCATCAAGCAATCGGCGGCGCACCCTGACCTGATGGAACACACGGGCCGTGCGGTCGTGTTCGAGAACGCCGACGACATGGCGCTGCGCATCGATTCCGACGATCTCGACGTGACCGCCAGAGATATTTTGGTGCTCAAGAATATCGGTCCGAAGGGCGCGCCGGGCATGCCGGAGGCGGGTTACATTCCGATTCCGAAAAAGCTGGCGAAGGCGGGCGTCAAGGACATCGTTCGTATCTCCGATGGCCGCATGAGCGGCACCGCGTTCGGAACCATCGTGCTGCATGTCACGCCGGAAGCCGCGATCGGCGGACCGCTTGCGCACGTGCACAACGGCGACCAGATCCGGCTGAGCGTGGCCAATCGCGAGATCACGCTGCTCGTCTCCGATGAAGAACTGGCGCAGCGCGCGCTCGATGAACCCGTCGTGGTGCCAACAGCCGGACGCGGTTACCGGAAGCTGTTCCTTGAAACGGTGACGCAGGCGGACAAGGGCGTCGATTTCGATTTCCTGCGCGCGGAGCATTTCACCGGAACGACGCCGACCATCGAATGACGGTTGCTCAGCTTTCCGAGTTGGCCGAATAAGCAATATCCCGCTGCGCTTCGAGCGCCTTCAGACGGGCAGCCAGCGCCGCGCTGATCGATTCGTAGGCGGTGCCGCCGAGCGTCAGGCGCAAGGGCGGATGCGCGGCGTCGGCGGCGGCGATCATCGCGTCGACCGTCTTGCCGGCATCGCCGCGAATCGCAAAACTGTTGGTCGCGATCGCGCGCCGGACATCGCCCGCCGGCGTGTTGTCGTATTCGGGCATCGGCTTGGCATGATCGAGTCCGGCGCCGAACTGCGTGCTCGTCGGCCCCGGTTCCACGATCACGAAGTCGATGCCAAACGGCGCGACCTCCTTCGCCACCGACTCCACGAACCCTTCGATTCCCCATTTCGTCGCGTGATAAAGGCTGAAATTTGGATACGCGATCTGGCCTCCCTCCGATGAAACCTGGACGATCCGGCCGCCGCCCTGCGCGCGCAAATACGGCAACGCCGCGCGGATGACCTGGATCGAGCCGGTGAGATTGGTGGCGATCTGCCGCTCGATCTGCGCGTCGGTCACTTCCTCGCCCGCACCGAACAAGCCGTAACCGGCGTTGCTCACGATCACATCGATACGACCCGCGGTCTCGAATGCCTCGGCGATGCCGGACCGAAGTGCGGGGGTATCGGTGACATCGAGTGTCAGGATGTGAAGGCGGTCGTTGTACTGGCGCTTGAGGTCGTCGAGTGCGCCATCGCGGCGCAAGGTCGCGATAACCCGGTCGCCGCGCGCAAGCAGGCGCTCGGCGAGCAAGCGGCCGAGACCGGAAGACGTGCCGGTGATAAGCCAGGTTTTTGTCATGGTGTTCTCCCAAAAAATGATTGGTACGGACTGCCTGATGACCATGGTAGGGCTAGCTCATTGGTGAGAGAAGCCGCTATAGTTCGCATGACCCCGTGAAAAATCGACACCAATGACCAAACCCACGCTTGCAGACCTCACCGCGTTTTCCGCCGTGTCGACGCATCGAAGTTTTCGCCGTGCCGCCGACGCGCTCGGCGTGTCGCGTTCATCGCTCAGTCACGCCATGCTCGGGCTCGAACGCCAGTTGGGCGTGCGCCTGCTCAACCGAACGACGCGCAGCGTGGCGCCCACCGAAGCCGGCGAAGCGCTGCTTGCGCGCATCGCGCCGGTGCTCCGCGATCTAGATGAAGCGCTGGACCAAGTCGCCGACGCGCGCGGCAATCCGAGCGGCACGCTCAGGATCAACGCCAACGAAGGCGCGGCGCGGATCATCCTGAAAACCGTGGTGCCGCGCTTTCTCGAGCGTTATCCCGGCATGGCGCTCGATCTGGTGGCGGAAGGTCGGCTGGTGGATATCGTCGAACTGGGTTTCGATGCCGGCGTGCGGCTGGAAGAGTCGGTGCCGCGCGACATGGTGGCGGTGCGGATTGGCGGTGACCTGCGTTTCGTCGTGGTCGCGGCGCCTGCGTATCTCGCGGGACGAAAGCCGCTTGTCACGCCGGATGACCTGCTTGACCACGTTTGCATCCGGCAGCGGTTGCCGAGCGGCAAGCGGTATCGATGGGAATTTGCCAGGCGCGGGCAGGAAGTTTCAATCGATGTACCCGGCGCACTCACGCTCGATAACAACGGGCTAATGGTCGAAGCCGCGGCCGACGGACTAGGACTGGCTTACGTGCCGGAGTCCATTGCGCGGAAGTCGCTCGACGACGGCCGCCTCGCGATTGTGCTGGAAGACTGGTGCCCGTTCATTCCCGGATTGTGTTTGTACTATCCCGGGCATTGGCATGTGCCAGCCGGGTTACGGGCGTTTATCGATGTGCTCAAGGAAGCGAGCGGCGGAAGGTAGAAATCAGACGAAACGTTGGTTGCCTTTGGCAGGTGTAGCGGGTTTGATCCTCTGGTCCATTTGGTTAGCGGCCAAGTTGTGCGCCTCTAGAAATGGTAGTCGGCTTGCGACAATTTATATCAGTTCAAATCGCCTTATCTGAATAAAATATTTGCTTTTGATTGTCCAAGAGACGCCTGGTACGAATACACGCCTAAGGATAAAAACAAAACTCTTCGTCAAGTCAGGGACAAATACAAATCGCGAAGTGCATTCGAAGAAACGCTGTGAATAGCTACGTACGTTGTTCTTTTACCCCTATGACAAGATGTGAACTCAGATGCGAGTTAGCTGAATGTTTCGGACGCACTATTTAGGAATCTTTAATGGCGACAAAAGAACGACTCATCTCTGGCGTAGTCCACGACGATGGTTCGCTGCATTTCTCTTCAGTGACGTCACCTGCAGACGACAGCGTAGCGGTCTGCTACATGATTCCTGACCGCATCATCCCTGTTATTTTCATACCAGGCGTCATGGGGTCCAACCTCGCGACAGACGAAGCGATAAGTCACAATCAGTGTGGCTATTGGATAGCACCGACACAGTCAAACCATGGATGACCAAGGGGCCACTCACGCGGCGAAAAACGCTTGATCCGGCCAAGACGAAGGTCGACGCAAACGGCGCTATTCGATCAGGCACGGCGCAGTCGGTCGATGAGCTTCGGCGTCGTGGATGGGGCGAGGTCGCCGCAATAAGTTACGGCGAGTGGCTGGTCTGGCTTGAAAACGCACTCAACGATGCGCATCCGGGCACTGATCATGGACGGAAAGGGTTACGTGAGAGCTTGTGCCGGGTCGTTACGCCCGGGCTTGAACCACTCGAACATGCCGAGGTCGCGCTTTCATATAAATACCAGTTCCCTGTTCATGCGGTGGGTTATAACTGGCTGCAATCCAATGCCGTGTCTGCGGAGGTGCTGAGCGCAAAGATCGATGCCTACACGCAATACTATCGCGACAAAGGCCTACGTTGCGAAAAAGTGATTCTGGTCAGCCATTCAATGGGCGGATTAGTCGCGCGTTACTACTCCGAGGTATTGGGGCAACGCGAAAAGGTATTGGGCATCGTACATGGCGTAATGCCTGCCACGGGGGCGGCGGCCACATATAAGCGCATGAAGACCGGTACCGAAGGTCTGGCCGGGCTTGCGCTGGGACCGACTGCGGCCGCTATGACTGCGGTGGTCGGCAATGCGCCCGGCCCGTTACAGCTCTTGCCAAGTCCGGAGTACGGCATGGGGTGGTTGAAGATAAGGGATGGCGAGCGTTCCGTCGCCTTGCCACAGTTCGATCCTTATAGCGAGATCTACACCGTACGTGGCGCATGGTGGGGGCTGTGCGATGACAAGTTGCTGAATCCAGCTGATCCGCAAAAGAAAACTATTGATCAAGATTGGAATAGTTTCACCAACCTTATTAATAGCGACGTTTTAATTTTTCATAAAGCGCTTGGTGGTGCAAACGGCAAATACCACGCGAACACGTACGCCTTTTATGGCGATGACAAAAAACACAAAACATACGGCGAAGTGATTTGGGCGCAGCAAACCTCGCCACTGATCCGTGGCGACTCACTCCCGTTGAAGAGTTTGCTATCCGGTCAGGCGAGTAACGACCCCGGCACAGGGGGCCAACTAGTCAGAGCGACTATTGGCGGAAAGACGTCGTTCGGGCAATTCGTACTGGGCAGTGCTAATGAAAACGGCGATGGGACAGTACCTGTTCGATCCGGGCGAGCATCAGCCAGCATGGCTAAAGAATGTCAGTCTTTTCAGAATCTGGACCATGAAGGGGGATTTAAGCCCGACGCGACTCGCCGTTTTACATTATGGGCAATCACCAAAATCGCTCAGAACGTTAAGGGCAGCTATCTTGAGTACAAAGCGTGAACTTGTCCTACGCAAGATTAATAATCTGCGGTCTGATGACTCTCACAGCGTGTGATAACGAAACGACGCCATTGAAACAGCAGGAGAGAAGTACGGTGACTAAATTAAGTTTGGATTTTCAGACCCGCTGTATTGGTCGATATTTGATCGATATGCCTGGCAGCATGGCTGTTTCGGGTTACGCAAAGGTTCAGGACGTGGATGTTGATGTGAAGCCGATGTCACAGGAGGCTTATCAGCAGGAAATAGCACTGCGGGAAATGGACTTGAAGTCAATGAAAAGTGCCCTCGGCTATCGGTTTCTTTATCAGGACGGTGAGGCGCAAGAAAGAGGAACGAGGTTTTTTGTTCACCTTGGCAGTCGGAGCGAGCCTAGTGATACGCCTCGCGTAATCGAGGCTTATAAGTGGGATCGCAACTATAGAATCCGGCTAAAGGTCAAGGCTTGGGATTACACGCATTCTGCCTTCAGAGATGAGCCATCGATCAAGCAAATGACGGTCAAGAACAATGTTCCTGAAAAGACGCGTCTAGTGCTTAGCCTGCTTGAAAGTGTACGTGGTCGTAACGACGATGAGATACCGACTGAACCCGGTTTATGCTTTTTCGGCGGATTTCTACCGGGTAGGGCGGATGATAGCGAGGAAGTATCCATCCAATATATACCTCGAGATCACTACGACGTGACCTTCAAAGCAATGACTGACCCGAGAATTCGCGAAGAGACTACGCTATTGAAACGGGGCGGTCAAACACGCGATACCGTTAAAAGTGCAGGCGGCGAGGTCATTCGCTATGGCACGATCGATCTGCAATCGATGAAANGGCAATGACTGACCCGAGAATTCGCGAAGAGACTACGCTATTGAAACGGGGCGGTCAAACACGCGATACCGTTAAAAGTGCAGGCGGCGAGGTCATTCGCTATGGCACGATCGATCTGCAATCGATGAAAGCGGATGAGTGGCTGGTCTCTGGGAAAACAGGTGCTGGGTTATTTGGTTACGTATTTGCGCTCGAAGCCAACACGACTACCAGCACACGGCTCGCTCCGTTTTTCTCACTCGACATGAGTGTGGGAGACGCCAATAAGGATTTAAGCGGCAATAAAATCGAAAGAGCCTCATTCACCACGGCTCGCTCCGTTTTTCTCACTCGACATGAGTGTGGGAGACGCCAATAAGGATTTAAGCGGCAATAAAATCGAAAGAGCCTCATTCACCGAAGGTGAAGCCGTGGCCTTATGGGACGCTATATCCCGTACGCTCCGCCCTCGCCCTAACGGATTTTAAGGCGCGCTGAGCCGTTAAACGGGAAAGTGTTTTAACCTTGCTCCTTCAGAAGACTGCGTAGACCGCTGTGGCAGTTCCGAGTCGCAACTGTCGCCAAGCTTGCCGGACGCATTATTTAGGAATATTTAATGGCGACAAAAGAACGACTCATCTCTGCCGTAATCCACGATGACGGTTCGCTGCATTTCTCTTCGGTGATGTCACCTGCTGAAGAAAGCGTAGCGGTTTGCTACACAATTCCTGACCGCATCATCCCAGTCATTTTCATACCAGGTGTCATGGAGTCCAACCGCGCGACAGACGAAAGCGATAACTCACAATCAGGGTGGCTATTGGATAGCACTAACACAGTCCAACCATGGATGACCAAGGACGCACTCACCCGGCGAAACACGCTTGATCCGACCAAGGCGAGGATCGCTCAGTACGTGAAGGGCAGCTATCTGGAATACAAAGCGTGAACCGGCCCTACGCAAGAATAATAATCTGCGGTCTGATGACTTTCGCCGCGTGTGATAGCAAAACGACGCCATTGAAGCAGCAGGAGGGGAGTACGGTGAATGAATTGAGTTTGGATTTTAAGACCCGTTGTATCGGTCGATATTTGATCGACATGCCCATGGATACGGATGCTTCGGGTTACGCAAAGATTCAGGGCGTGGATTTCAACGTAAAGCTGATGTCAAAGGAGGCGTATCAACGGGAAATCGCACAACGCGAGCAGCAATTGAACGCGATGAAGAGTATTCACGGTTATCAATCAGTTTATGCCAGCGGTGAGGTGCGGGGTGCCGATACGCGATATTTCATTCATTTATCGGGTGCAGTTGCGGACGCAGCAAGCCGCGTGATTGAAGCCTATAAATGGGACCGGGGCTACCGTTTTAGGTTGGCAATCGAGGGTAGCGACTTCACAAATCCGGACCAGACTAACGACCCGATCGTAAAGCAAATGGCCGTAAAAAATGACGTTCCTGGAAAGACGCGTCTAGTGCTTAGCCTGCTTGAAAGTGTACGTGGTCGTAACGACGATGAGATACCGATTGAACCCGGTTTATGCTTTTTCGGCGGATTTCTACCGGNCTAGTGCTTAGCCTGCTTGAAAGTGTACGTGGTCGTAACGACGATGAGATACCGATTGAACCCGGTTTATGCTTTTTCGGCGGATTTCTACCGGGTAGAGCGGACGACAGCGAGGAAGTATCCATCCAATATATACCTCGAGATCACTACGACGTGACCTTCAAGGCAATGACTGACCCGAGAATTCGCGAAGAGACTACGCTATTGAAACGGGGCGGTCAAACACGCGATACCGTTAAAAGTGCAGGCGGCGAGGTCATTCGCGATCGATCTGCAATCGATGAAAGCGGATGAGTGGCTGGTCTCTGGGAAAACAGGTGCTGGGTTATTTGGTTACGTATTTGCGCTCGAAGCCAACACGACGACCAGCACACGGCTCGCTCCGTTTTTCTCACTCGACATGAGTGTGGGAGACGCTAATAAGGATTCAAGCGGTAACAAAATCGGAAAAGCCTCATTCACCAAAGGTGAGGCCGTGGCCTTATGGGACGCTATATCCCGTACGCTCCGTCCTCGCCCTAACGGGTTTTAAGGCGCGCTGAGCCGCTAAACCGGTAAGCGTCTTAAGCCGGTTCCGTCTGGAAACAACGTAGATCGCTTGCGGCAGTCCCGAGTCGCAACTGTTGCCAAGCTTACCGGACGCATTATTTAGGAATATTTAATGGCAAAAGAACGACTCATCTCTGCCGTAATCCACGATGACGGTTCGCTGCATTTCTCTTCGGTGATGTCACTTGCCGATGAAAGCGTAGCGGTTTGCTACACAATTCCTGACCGCATTATCCCAGTCATTTTCGTACCGGGTGTCATGGGGTCCAACCGCGCGACAGACGAAAGTGATAACTCACAATCAGCGTGGCTATTGAATAGCACTAACAGAATCCAACCATGGATGACCAAGGGCGCACTCACCCGGCGAAACACGCTTGATCCGACTAAAACGAAGATCGCTCAGAACGTGAAGGGCAGCTTTCTGGAATACAAAGCATGAGGTGGCTACATAAAGGATTAACTATCTGCGTGCTATTCACACTCGTTGCATGCAAGAACAAACCGGCACAATTGACACAACAGGAGAGAGGCACCGTGAACGAATTGAGCTCGGGGTTTAAGACCCGTTGTATCGGTCGATATTTGATCGATATGCCTGGCAGCATGGATGTTTCGGGTTACGCAAAGATACAAGACGTCGATTTCAATGTAAAGCCGATGGCGCAAGAGACTTTCCGCAAAGAGGTCGCACAACGAGAAGATAGTTTGATGGCAACCCAAAGCATCGACGCATACCCGTATCTCTACACAAACGGCGGCGAGCCCGATGGCAATATTCGATATTTCATCTATCGTGGGACCGTTCATGATGATCCCGGTAATCGGCTCATTGAAGCATACAAATGGGACCGAGGGTACCGTTTCAGGTTGGCAATCGAAGGTAGCGACTTCACGAATCCGGACCAGACGAACGACCCGATCGTAAAGCAAATGGCCGTAAAAAATGACGTTCCTGAAAAAACGCGTCTAGTGCTTAGCCTGCTTGAAAGTGTACGTGGTCGTAACGACGATGAGATACCGATTGAACCCGGTTTATGCTTTTTCGGCGGATTTCTACCGGNGACGCGTCTAGTGCTTAGCCTGCTTGAAAGTGTACGTGGTCGTAACGACGATGAGATACCGATTGAACCCGGTTTATGCTTTTTCGGCGGATTTCTACCGGGTAGGGCGGACGACAGCGAGGAAGTATCCATCCAATATATACCTCGAGATCACTACGACGTGACCTTCAAAGCAATGTCTGACCCAAGAAATCGCGAAGAGACTACGCTATTGAAACGGGGCGGTCAAACGCGCGGTACTGTTAAAAGTGCAGGCGGCGAGGTCATTCGCTATGGCACGATCGATCTGCAATCGATGAAAGCGGATGAGTGGCTGGTCTCTGGGAAAACGGGTGCTGGGTTATTTGGTTACGTATTTGCGCTCGAAGCCAACACGACGACCAGCACACGGCTCGCTCCGTTTTTCTCACTCGACATGAGTGTGGGAGACGCCAATAAGGATTTAAGCGGCAATAAAATCGAAAGAGCCTCATTCACCGAAGGTGAGGCCGTGGCCTTATGGGACGCTATATCCCGTACGCTCCGTCCCCGCCCTAACGGGTTTTAAGGCGCGCTGAGCCAATACCGGGATCGCAACACGGGGAAGACAAGCGCGTTCGCCTCCACTAGATGGGCTAAATCTACGCAGGCATTTCCCAGGGTCTTGTTTTTCTTGCAACACTCTCAAGGTTGTCAGGGAAAACGTACTCACATCACTCCCGATCCAGCCACGTATCCAGCGCCACCCGAAAAGCGACGGCGGCGATCACCGGAACGGTCAGCATCATGACAATGCCGAAGTTCTCGATTGCATCGCCATACAGGACCGTGTGATAGAGCACGACGCTCGAGACCGCGACGAGCGCGATGAAACCCGCGACCACCATCAGTATATGGCGCATGGCCTGGGACGGCTGCCAGCGTCTGGAACGTCTGGAAGTTTCGACGTCAGGTTTTAAAGGGTTTTCTGGCATGGCAAGGCGCCTGACGGTACGGACCGCATCGATGAGCGTGAAGGCTCGTAACGTGTAGATAAACCTGAATGGTACTCGCGTTTTGCAGCACTCCGTCAGCGCGCTCAGACCTGCCAGATTACCGAAAATTTTTAGCTATCCGACGATCTCGCGCATTTCTTCCATCGACGGAATGGCGCTGAAGGTTCCCGTCCGCTCGACCGTCAGCGCGGCGGCGCGTTGCCCTGCCTGTATGGCGTCATTCAACGAAGCGCCGCGCGCCAGCGCGCCGACCAGCACGCCCGAAAAAACATCGCCCGCGCCCGATGTATCGGACGCTTTCACCGGTTTCGCCGCAATACCCGATGTGCCTTCTTGCGTTGACAGCAAGCAGCCGCGGGCGCCGAGAGTCACGATAACCCACACCGGTCCCTTGGCTTGCAGCCATGCCGCCGAACGTTCTACGTCGTCGCCTTGTGCAATGTCCAGGATCTCGCCCTCGTTCGCGATAACCCCATCGCATTTCTCGAGCACTTCGGTGCTGTCCCAATGCCACGGCGCTGCGTTGATCAACACTTTTGCGCCGTGCTCGCGCGCCAGATCGGCGACGGCATTCGTACTGGCAAGCGACAAGTTGCCCTGCATCAGCACGTAGTCTCCCGCTCGCACGCCGGATAGCGACGCCGTGAGACGCTCCCCGCTGCTCGCCTGCGTGCAATCGATGGTGGTAATGATCGAGTTCTCGCCGTCGGCGGTTACGGTGAGGATCGATACGTCGGTGCTGCAGGGCAACTTGATCAGGCGCAGATCGTCGAACGTTTCTTGCAGGAGCGCGTGTTCAATCTCAGCACCGGCAGCGTCGTTGCCTATCGCCGAGACGAATACCACCTTCGCGCCCGAACGCTGCGCCGCCACGGCCTGGTTGAGCCCCTTCCCGCCGGGCGCGCGCGCGATGGACTGCGCCAGTACCGACTCGCCCGGACGCGGTGCGCGCTCGACGTTGAGCGTCACGTCCGACACCGCGTTGCCAACCACGAACACGCGTGTCATGAACGGGCCTTGTTTGCAGCAGCCATGAATTCATTCACGCGATCGCGGTCGACGTCGTTCCACCACAAGCCGTCTTTCTTGAGGAAGCTCGCAACGATGACAGCGTCGGCGATGGAAAACATATCGCTGATATTCGCCGGCGTAACGCCCGATCCAACGACCACGGGCAGCGACGTTCCCTTGCCGATCGCCGCGAGTTCATCGAGTTGCGCGGAGTCGCCTGTTCGCTGGCCCGTTGCGACGGCTGCGTCGGCATCGAAGAATTCCACGTCGCGCGCGAGTTCGGGAATCGACCGGTCGCCCGTGATGGCGTGCGCGCCGTGCTTCACGTGTACGTCCGCGAAAATCTTGATGTCCCTTGCATGCAGCCACGACCGGTAGCGCGTCGCCTGCGCGGCGGGACCTTCCACGATGCCTTCGTTGGCAACATAAGCGTTCGCCCACTGGTTCACACGAATGAACGATGCCGACGCCGCCTTCGCAATCGCAAGCGCCTGGATAGCGCCGTTAGCCAGCACGTTGATGCCGATGGGACATTTCACGGTGCGTCTTACGGCTTCGGTGACCATGGTCATTGCCGCGACCGTTTCCGGACCGATGTTGTCCGGCTTGCTGAACGGAATATCGCCGTGATTCTCGACCATCAATCCGTCCACGCCGCCTTCCACGAGCAGCCGCGCTTCATTGCACGAGAACGCGATGATGTCCTCCATCCGCTCTCCGTCGTATCGCGCGGAGCCGGGCAACGGAAGACAATGGAGCATTCCGATGACCGCTTTCTTGCGGCCAAAAAGACCCGCGATGACATTAGGTTTTTCATTCAAAACGAGCTTGTTCGACATACATTTATCCTGGTTGACATCGGTATCCGGCTATTCGTACGCAGCGCTATGAAAGCCGATTTCAAGCGAAAGGGCTTCCGAGAAGATCTCGTTCGTACGTTCGAAATCGAATTCGGCCGGAGGTATGCTGTCTATTTCGTTTTTCAGCCACGCGGCTTGATCAAGGAAAGCGGTATCGGTATGCAACAGCACCCATGCTTTGACGTTCGGGTCGGAAATGGGATTGCGCGCCGCCGCCTGGCACCACTCCGCGTACATCCATTCCGCGCACATCATGGCGGTAATGACATCGTGGTAAGACCCCTTCGCCGCAATCTCAAGCATGCCGGAATTGAACGCAACAACGCGCGCGGGCAGGGCGTCGTGGTCGGAAACCGGACGCACATCGAGTGCGTTGAATACGCCCTCGAAATAAGGAATCTGCTCCGTCGATAAAGCGTGCAGCACGCCGGCAAGCCAACGTTTCCTCGCGAGATCCGGCGCCTTCACGAGCGCATGACCGAAGATGGTAATGGCGGTTTCCACAAACAAATGTTCGTAACGAAGGTAGTTGTGGAACACCTTCTTTGCAAGTGAATCGTGCTTGATGTCTTCAACGAACGCATGCGCCTGCATCTCGTTCCAAAGGACGCGATTCTTCTCTTGCAACTGGTCTGAATGAGACTGACGTTCCATCATTTCTTTCCTTTTTTGCCGTGCCCAATTTGTTGAGCGCAGGCAAAGATCCCGTAGGTAGCAATCCTCACGTTAACTTCCGGAGGACTCGATCGCAATGTTTGCTCAGCATCTTCAACCTCTACGGTTGGACATTCAAGTTGCTCCCGGCGCCGCGACCGACGCACGGACGATCAATTCAACAGGCAGCAAAAGCTCTACGAACGCAGCGTTTTCGTCCGGCTCCGCTAACGCCAACTCGACAGCTTTTCTTCCCATCTCCCTGATCGGCTGCCGGATTGCGGTGAGCGCGGGATTGAACAGGTGCAATGGTCCGGCGTCATCGAAGACGATGAGAGACAGGCGCTGCGGAATCGCGATGCCTGCTGCCTGCAGCGCCTCCAGCAAACCAAATGCAATCTCTCCGCTTGAAACAAAAACCGCTGTGGGCGCTTCACTGGACTGAAGGATTTGCGCCGCCGCTTGCCGGCCGAACTCCGGCGAATAATCACCGAAGCACGTCATGACGACTTTCGCGCCGTTTTCCTCCGCGGCTTCGCGCAAGCCGGTCAGGCGTTCGGTCGTACTGCGCAGTTTTTCCAGTCCGCCAACGAACGCAATGCGTTTGTGGCCGACCGAGGCCAGGTACTGCCCGGCCAGCCGGCCACCGTTTTCGTTATCGCAAAACACCTTCGAGCATTCGATGCCGGGCACGTCTTCATCGATCAGGATCAGGCCCGGCGCTGCCGCCAGGGTCTCGGCGAGGTCATTCGAGTTGTGGTGTCCGCTGACAAACAAAAGGCCGCTCACGCGGTTGCGCAGCATGCGTGACACGTATTCCACTTCGCGTGCTGCGCTGTTCGATGTCGCGCTCAACAGGACGCCGTGGCCGTGCTCCTCGGCCGCCTGCTCGACGGCGGACGCCAGCGATGCGAAAAACGGGTTGGCAATGTCCGGAATGACAAGCCCAACCGTGTCCGACCGGCCCCGTCCCAGGCTTCGGGCGAGCGGATTGGGCACATACCGCAAGGTTTTGATCGCTGCATCGATCCGTTCGGAAGTCGATGCAGGCAACTTGATCCCGGCGTTGATGTAACGCGACACAGTCGATGGCGAAACGCCGGCCGCCGACGCGACTTCACTCAAGCTTGCCCCCAACTTCGTCTTAACCACCCCGACCTCTACGAAAGCGCTTTACTAAACCGCTTTCGTATTGAAATTCGTCATTAAACGGGTGTCAAGGGGATTTTCTGATCGCTACGGAGCGGTTGCAGTGCGGGCGTCGTGTAGCTGACTTTCCGACCACCCGCCGCCGAGATCGCCGATCAGTGACGCTGCATCGAGCAAACGTGATTGCTGCACGTTCAGCGCTGTTTGCTGGCTGCTCAACTGCGTTGCCTGGGCGGTTGCAACCGTCGTGTAGTCCACGGTTCCCGCCTGATACTCGTTGAAAGCGATTTCGGCGGCGCGGCTTGCGTCGCGCACGGCCGAATCGAGCGTATCGGATTGCTCGGCCAGGATGCGCAAGCCGGACAGGTCGTTTTCCACGTCCTCGAAAGCGGTCAGCACCGTACCGCGATAGTTGGCCAAGGCCGCTTGATACGCCGCCTTCGCCGCCGCGACTTCGCCACTGCGCTCGCCGCCGTCGAACAGCGTTTCGGTCGCGCTGCCGCCGAGCGACCAGACGTAGTTGGCGACGTGCAGCAAGCCGCCGAGCGGCGACTGCGTGAAGCCGTCCAGCGCCGACAGCGATACGGTTGGGTAATACGCCGCGACCGCAACGCCGATCGCCGCATTCTGCGCCGCCATCTGGCGCTCTGCCGTCGAGATGTCGGGCCGGCGCTGCAACAACGTGGATGGAACGCCGACCGGAATTGAAGGCAAGCTCGGCATTGCCGTGCTGCGGGGAATGTCGAGGTCTTCCGGGTTCTTGCCGACGAGCACGGCAATCGCATGTGCGTTCTGCGCGCGCGCGACGCCAAGCGCGATCAGGCTCGATTGCGCGTTTTCAAGCTGCGTGCGGGCGGTCAAGACATCGGACGGAGGAACGATGCCGAACGTGTCCTGATCTGCGACCACTTGCAGATAATGCTGGTACGCCTTGACCGTTTCCTGGAGCAAATCGATGTTGGCGTCGCTGGTACGCAACTGGATCACCGCCGTTGCGAGCGCAATCTGTTCGGAGAGCGTAGCGTTTGCAAGCGTCGCTTCAGTGGCCTGCGCGGTCGCGGCATTCTGCTCGATGGTACGGCGCACCGAGCCCCATAAATCCGGCGCCCAACTGACGTTGCCTTCGAGCGAACCGGAATTGCTCACCGTCTGGATATTGCCAAGGCCGCGGCTCAATATCGCGCTCGACGTACCCGTTTCGCTGCGCTGACGCGTGGCGGAACCGGTGACGCCTATGGTCGGGAAGAGGGCGGAGCGCGCGATCTTCACCTCGGCGAGCGCTTCCTGATAGTTGGCGTAATCTTGCCGCACGGTCTGGTTCGATACCGCCACGAGCGGTTCGAGTTCATCGAGCAGCGGATCGTTGAAGCCGGTCCACCACGCGCCCTTGGGACCATCGGCGTCTGGCTGAGCCTGCGTCCAGCCGGGCAATTCGTGAAAGGTCGCCGGAACGCTGACTTGCGGCCGATGGTAGTCCGGGCCGACCATGCATCCGCTCAGCAAGAGGGCCGCTGCGGCCGCCAGTGGTTTGGAGGAGATCATCATTGTCATGCCTTCGTATCAGGTTGCCCGAGGTTGTCGGCTTGTCGATTCCACGGCAGACCCGACGACCATTTGACGAGCTTGAAGCGCAGCCGGTCCAGGTACAGGTAGATCACCGGCGTGGTGTAAAGCGTGAAAACCTGGCTTACGATCAGGCCGCCCATCACGGTAATACCGAGCGGCTGTCGCAGCGACGCACCCTGGCCGATGCCAATCGCCAGCGGCACCGCGCCGAGCACTGCCGCGAAGGTCGTCATCATGATCGGCCGCAGCCGCACCACGGCGGCCGCGTGGATTGCCTCGCGCGCCGGCATGCCTTCATTGCGTTGCAACTGGATGGCGACATCGACCATCATGATGCCGTTCTTCTTGACGATACCGATCAGCAAGATGATGCCGATCAACGCGATCACCGAGAACGGCGTGCCGAAGATCAGCAACGCAAGCGTCGCGCCAATGCCCGCTGAGGGCAGCGTCGACAAGATCGTGAGCGGATGAATGGAGCTTTCATAAAGCACGCCGAGCACGATATACACCACGCCCAGCGCGGCGAGGATCAGGAGCGGGACGGTGCCCATGGACTGTGCGTAGGCTTGCGCCGCGCCCGCGAAAGCACCGTGAATGCTCGCCGGCATGCCGATCTCGCGTGCCGCGTCCTGTAAGGCAACCTGCGCCTGACTCAACGATCCGCCCGGCGGCAGGTTGAACGAGATCGTCGCGGCGACCAACCCGCTCTGGTGATTGACCTGAGTCGATGTATGGTTGCTGACGTAGCTCGCGAGCGCGGGCAGCGGCACCATGGTTTCAGCCGATGTACTGTCCGCACTGCCGCTCGAACTGCCGCCCTTGCTGTTGGAAATGCTGTTCGTGGTCGCGTTGGCCTGGGCGTTCGAGTTCAGCGAATTCGTGTTCGACGAAGCACTCGACGCTGCGCTGACCGCGCTCGCTGCCGTCACGCCCTTGACGGTTGCGCCCGGCATTTGCGTCTGCTGGCTGCCGGTCGGATTGCCCGCCGCCGTGCTCAGGAAAATCTGGTCGAGCGTTTGCGGGTATTGCCAGTATTGCGGCGCGACTTCCATCACCACGAAGTACTGATTGAGCGCGTTATAAATGGTCGATACCGTGCGCTGGCCGAACGCATCGTACAAGACGTTATCGATCTGATTGGGCGCGAAGCCGTAACGCGCCGCCGTCGCGCGATTGAAGTTCACGTAGGTCTGCAAGCCGTTTTGCTGCAGGTCCGAGTTGACATCGACCAACGCGCTGCGGTCTTTGTTGAGCGCGGTCACAAGCTTCGGAGTCCATGCAAAAAGCGCGGCGGAGTCATCGCTCGTCAGCGTGTATTGATACTCAGCCGCGGATTGCCGTCCGCCAATCCGCAGATCCTGCTGCGCCTGAACGAAGAGCCGCGCGCCGGAGACCTGATTCAGCTTCGGCCGAAGACGATTGACCACTTCTGTCGCGGTTACATGGCGCTGCGCAAGCGGCTTCAGTTCGATAAAAACATTCGCCGTGTTCAACGCCCGGCCGCCGGTGAACCCGGCAACGGATTGCACCGCCGGATCCTTCTGCACGATCTCCTGCAACTGGGCGAGTTTCTTTTCCATCGCGGGAAAGGAGATGCTCTGGTCCGCGATGATCTGCCCGATCAGAATGCCCGTGTCCTGTTCGGGAAAGAACGTCGCCGGCACGAGTTTGAAGAGAAACCCGTTAGCGACAAGCAAGCCGATCAGCAACAGGATCACCAGCAGCGAATGATCGAGTACGGCCGTGAGCGAACGCGCATAAGCATTCTTGAAACGGTCGAATTGCTTCTCGACCCAACCCGCCCATCGCGCCTTCGCGTGTCCGGCGTTCTCGCGGCTGAGCACGTACGCGCACATAGCCGGCGTGACGATGAGCGAGATCACGAGCGAGATCAGGATCGCAATGGACAGCACGACGGCGAACTCGTGAAAGAGCAATCCTACGATGCCCGGCATCAACAGGATTGGCAGGAACACGGCGATCAGCGAGAGGCTCATCGATATCACCGTGAAGCCCACTTCGGCGCTGCCTTTGAGTGCCGCTTCCTTCGGACTGAGCCCGAGTTCGAGATGACGCACGATATTTTCGAGCACTACCACGGCGTCGTCGACCACGAAACCCGTGCCTATAGTCAATGCCATCAGCGAGAGATTGTCGATGCTATAGCCGAGCAAATACATCGGCCCGAACGTTCCAACAATCGATAAAGGCAACGCAACGGCCGGCACGAGCGTGGCGCGCGGCGACTGCAAAAAAATGAACACCACGCCCACGACCAGCAGCACGGCAATGAACAAGGTCCGCTCGGTATCTCCCACCGACGACCGCACCGATTCCGAGCGGTCGATCGCGACGTTGACGTGCACGCTGCTGGGCAATGTCGCTTCAATGGAGGGCAGCACGTTGCGGATCTGCCTGACTGTGTTGACGATGTTGCTGCCGGGCATTGGATAGACGATCACCAGCACCGCGGACTTCGCGTTGAAGAGTCCGGCGTTGCGAATGTTTTCGTTCGAGTCGCGGACCTGGGCGACATCGCTTAACAACACCGGCGCGCCGTCGCGGTAAGCAATCACAAGTTGCCGATACGGCGCCGCCTTGGTGATCTGGTCATTCGATACCACCACGTAACGCTGGTCGCCCTGTTCGAGATGACCCTTGGCGCTGTCCGCGTTGGCCGCCGATATCGCCGCGCGTACGTCTTCGAGTCCGATGCCATAGCTGCTCAGCTTGCCCGGCTGCAACTCGACGCGCACCGAAGGCAACGCGCCGCCGCCGAGCGTGATCTGGCCCACGCCATTCACTTGCGAGAGCTGCTGCTGGATCACCGAATCCGCGGAGTCGTAAAGCTGCGCCTTGGTGAGCGTGTCCGAGGTCAGCGCGAGGACCATGATCGGCGAATCGGCCGGGTTGTATTGACGATACGTCGGGTTCGCGCGCAAGGTCGTCGGCAAGTCGGCGCGCGCGGCCTGGATGGCGGCCTCGACGTCGCGCGCCGCCCCGTTGATATCGCGATTCAGCGCGAACTCGACCACGATCATCGACGAACCCACGTAGCTGATCGACGTGAGTTCCTCCACGCCTGCAATCGTGCCGAGCCGCCGCTCCAGCGGTTCGGCTACCGTCGACGCCATGATGTTCGGGCTTGCGCCAGCCATGTTGGCCTGCACCACGATCACCGGGAACGCGATGTTCGGCAGCGGCGCAACCGGCAGCCGGAAGTACGCGAGCGCGCCCGCGATCAGGATCGCGATAGCCAGGAGCGTGGTCGCGACCGGGCGCCGGATGAATAAAGCCGAGATGTTCACGGCGCTTGCTCCGCCGACGCGTCAGGCACGTCAGGTACGTCGCTGCGACGCTTGCGCCGGTTCCTCACGCGCTCCGCCATCCGGTCGAAGAACAGGTAGATCACCGGCGTGGTGAACAGCGTCAGCATCTGGCTCAACGTCAATCCGCCGATGATCGCAAGCCCGAGCGGCCGCCGCAATTCCGAACCCGTGCCGGAGCCGAGCAGCATGGGCAATGCGCCGAGCATGGCGGCGAGCGTTGTCATCAGGATCGGGCGGAAGCGCAGCAACGACGCTTCGAAGATCGCATCGCGCGGAGATTTTCCGTGGTTGCGTTCGGCGTCGAGCGCGAAGTCGACCATCATGATCGCGTTCTTCTTCACAATGCCGATCAGCAACACGATCCCGATGATGCCGATCACATCGAGGTCGCTCCCCGCGATCATCAACGCAAGCAACGCGCCGATCCCGGCCGATGGCAACGTCGAAAGGATCGTCACCGGATGGATGAAGCTCTCATAAAGCACGCCCAACACGATATACACCGCCACCAGCGCGGCGATCAGCAAATACACTTCGCTCGATAACGAATCCTGGAACGCCTGCGCCGCGCCCTGCAGCGACGATGTGATCGACGGCGGCAGCTTGACCGCTTGCTCGGCATCGTGAATGCGCGCGACGGCGGTGCTCAACGACGCGCCCGGCGCAAGATTGAACGAGATGGTCACGGCCGGGAACTGCGCCAGATGGCTGATCACGAGCGGCGACTTGACGATCTGGATCTTCGCGATCGCCGAAAGCGGAACCTGGCCCGTGCTGCTCGTCTGACTCGGCAGGTAGAGGTTTCCTATTGAAGCAACGTTGGGAACCGACTCGGGCTTCGCCACCAGGATCACCCGATATTGATCCGATTGCTGGAAGATGGTCGAGACAATCCGCTGCCCCAACGCGTCGTACAGCGCGTTGTCGATGGTCGCCGGCGTGATGCCGAAGCGTGCCGCCAGTTGCCGGTTGACCTCCACGTTCACGCTCAAGCCGTCGGTGTTCATGTCGCTTTGAACGTCGGCGAGAGACGGGATCTGCTTCAGGCGGTCGACGAGTTCCGGCACGTACTTCTGGAACGCCTGCTGGCTCGGTCCGCGCAACACGAAGCTGTATTGATTCGGCGAGACGGTGGTGTCGAGCGTGAGATCCTGCTCAGGCTGCATGTAAAGCTTAATGCCCGAAACATTGGAGACTTCCTGTTGTAGGCGGCGCGCGATCTCCTGCGCCGTGTCCGAGCGTTTGTCGCGATCGCGCAGGTTGATCAGGAAACGCCCGTTGTTCAGCGTGGAGTTCGTTCCGTCGATGCCAACGTAAGACGTGAGCGACGTGACGTCGGGATCCTTGAGAATGGCGTCGGCAAGCGCGCGTTGACGCGTGACCATCGCTTTGTAGGAAACCGAATTGTCGGCCACGCTGATGCCTTCGATCACACCGATATCCTGCGTCGGAAAGAGACCCTTCGGGATCACCACGTACAGCACGCCGGTCAATACGACCGTGCCGATCGCGACCATCAGCGTGAGCATCTGATGATTCAGAACCCAGCGCAAACCACGTTCGTAGCCGGCGAGGGTTTTATCGAAAAGCCCTTCGCTGATGCGCTCGAATCGGCTCGGATGGCGTTCAGCCTGCGCGCGCAGCAGACGCGCGCAAAGCATGGGAACGACAGTCAGCGAAACCACCGCCGACAACACGATGGTCACAGCAAGCGTCACCGCGAACTCGCTGAAGAGACGCCCGATCACGCCGCCCATGAAAAGCAGCGGTATCAGCACCGCGATCAGCGAAATGGTCAGTGAGAGAATCGTGAAGCCGATCTGCCCCGCGCCTTCGAGCGCAGCTTCGAGCGGCGTCTTGCCTTCCTCCAGATATCGCACGATGTTCTCGATCATCACGATCGAATCATCGACCACGAAGCCCGTCGCGATGATCAATGCCATCAGTGAAAGGTTATCGATGGAATAGTTCAGCTGGTACATCACGGCGAGCGTGCCGATCAGCGATACCGGCACCGAGATGCTCGGAATGATGGTTGCCGGCACGTTGCGCAGGAACACGAAGATCACCGCGACCACGAGCACGATTGCGAGCAGGAGTTCGAACGCGGCGTCGGATACCGACGAGCGGATCACGCCCGTACTGTCCGATACGACCGTGACCTTCATGCCGGCCGGCAGCGTGGATTCGAGCTGCGGCAACTGCTTCATGATCTGGTTGACGGTTGCGATCACGTTCGCGCCCGGTTGGCGCTGCACGTTCAGGACGATCGCGGGCGTGCCGTTGTACCAGGCGCCGCGCTCGACGTCCTGCGGCGCTTGCGTGACCTTCGCGACGTCGCGGATGAACACCGGCGCGCCGTTCTGGTACGCAACGACCGTGTTCAGATAGTCTTTCGGATCGGAGATCTGGTCGTTGCCGTTGATGGTGTAGTCGAGATCGGGGCCATCGAAATTGCCCTTCGGCTGACTCACGTTGACGTAGCTGAGCAAGGTGCGCAGGTCGTCGATATTCAGGCCATAGGCGGCCAGCTTCTGCGGGTCCGCTTCCACGCGGATGGCGGGCACGTTGCCGCCGCCGATGGTGACCACGCCCACGCCCGATACTTCCGAAATCTTCGTGCCGAGGCGGTTGTTCGCTGCGTCCTCAAGTTGCGTGAGCGACATGGAACTGGACGTGACGGCGAGCGTCAGGATCGGCTGGTCGGCCGGATTGACCTTCGCGTAGGTCGGCGGCGCGGGCAGGCCGCTCGGCAGGAAACTGTTGGCGGCGTTGATGGCCTGCTGGACGTTCTGCTGCGCGATATCGAGATTCAGCGACAAGTCGAACTGCAGCGTGATGACCGATGCACCGTCCGAACTGTACGAGGTCATTTGCTGCAAGCCGGGAATCTCGCCCAATTGCACTTCGAGCGGGGCGGTGACCGTGGTCGCCATCACGTCCGGACTCGCGCCCGGGTAAAACGTCTGCACCTGGATAGTCGGATAGTCGACGTTGGGCAGCGAGGATACGGGCAACACACGCACCGCAATGAGGCCGACCAGCACGAGGGCGATCATCAGCAGCAGCGTGGCTACTGGCCGGAGAATAAACAGGCGGGAAATGTTCATCGGCGCATCGGTCCGATACTACGAAGCGGCTTGCGCGGAAGCCGCGGGCGCATCCGATGCGCCCGCGCCAGCGTGTTTATGCCGGCCTCGAGCGCCGTTTGCCGGCGCTGTGCCATCCGCGCTGCCCGATGCAGGCTTCGCCCCGGCGGCCTGGATTTTCGCGCCATCGCTCAGACGATCGGTGCCATCGGTCACGACGATATTGCCCGCCGCGAGCCCCGACGTGATCACCGTGTTCTTGCCGTCGCTCGGGCCGAGCGTGACCTTGTGCACCGAGACCGTGTTGTTCGCATTCACGAGATACACATAGTCGCCTGGCGCACCGCTTTGAACCGCGGGCGTGGGGACCAGCACTGCGTTCTGAAGGGTATCGACCAGCAGTTTCACGTTGACGAATTCGCTCGGGAATAGCGCTTCGTTGTCGTTCGGGAACGTCGCTCTCAGCGTCACGGTGCCCGTGCTCGTTGCCATCTGGTTGCTGACCGCGTACAGCGTGCCGGTGGCGATCTCCTTCGAGTTGTCGCTGCTATAGGCCGTGACCGGAAGGTGCGCACCGGCGTTCATGCGTTGCAGCACGTTCGCGAGCGCGTCTTGCGGCACCGTGAATTGCACGGTGGTCGGTTTCATGGTCGTGATCACCACGATCCCCGGTGACGACGATGCAGTCACGTAGTTGCCCGGATCGACCAGACGCAAGCCGACGCGCCCCGAAACCGGCGCCGTGATATGGCAATAAGCCAGATCGAGGTCGAATTGCGCGATGTTGGCGAGATCCACTTTCACCGCTGCTTCGTCCTGTTGCACGAGGAATTGCTGGTCCGCGAAAGTCTGTTCGGCGATGGATTTGCGCTCGTTGAGCTGCGTAAAACGGGCGAGGTCGGCGCGGGCCTGCGCAAGTGCGGCGCGGTCCTTGGCGAGCGTTGCCTCGGCTTGTTGTTTATCGATTTCATACTGACGCGGATCGATCTGCGCGAGGAACTGCCCTTTCTGAACGTCCTGACCTTCGTGATAGCCGACAGCGGTCAGATACCCGCTCAGTTGCGGCAGCACCGTGACGGTCGCCGTGGGCGTGACCGTGCCGAGTTCGCTCAGTATTTCCGGCATCGAACCTGTGCTTGCAGTGGCTACGCTGACGACTTGCGGCGGCGCGGCGCGCGGGGCTTTTTTTGCGCGCAGCAAGTGCACGATAACCACCGCGATCAGCGCGATGATTACCACCGCTACGACAATCCGCAGCAAATGCGGGCGTTTGCGTGTCTTTGGAGATTCGATACTTTGATCGGATGGCGTCATAAAGACCTTGGCAACATCTCAAAAATATTACGCATCGATTGAATCGAGATTACGGACTTCGATTCGTTGCGGCTTGGTGATGGCCTCAGGCGTGGTTATCACCCGATGCGTTGCTTACGTAATCAATACGATACGCATTACGAAGTAATTACTTGGAGCATGCGAAAGGCCGTCGGCATGGCTATCCGCATTTCCAGATCGTATCAATCGATGACCCGAATCTGGTTACCGGAACATTGCGTTTTGTTACCAAGAGGGAGTGGAGGGGCGTTGGTATGTGCGAGGTAATCACGTTTTGGCCGATGCAAACCGTGGTGCAAATTAATGCCCTGGATCACGTCACCTGGCAGGTTCTTGCATTGCCATACCGTTTTGCGCACGAGTCATGCAATCCGCACGAGCAACATATGTGGACTATAATGCACATACTTTCCAACATAGAGATGCACATGGGCAAAGCACTGGAAGTTCGGCCGCGCAAATCAACGAATGTCACGTTGCCACCCGAAATCCTGGATCGAGCCAAGGAGCTCGGGATAAACCTTTCGCGCGCCAGCGAGCGCGGAGTGCGTGAAGAAATTCAGGAGACGGAAGCTCGCCGCTGGGCAAACGAGAATGCCGATCTAGTCGCTGCGTACACTGCAATGGTTGACCGCGACGGGCTTCCGCTTGCGAAGCACAGAACGTTCTGATGGCACGCTTCGACTTGCATGACAATCCCGACGATGCAACCCGCCGTCTCGCGCCGTACCTGCTCGACGTGCAAAGCACACACGTCGGAATCTTGCCTACACGTATCGTGATTCCGCTTCGACCCACTTCGCATCTCGGGTTTTCCGGCAGGCCTTCTGATTTGCTGCCTGTCTTCGAGATCAGCGGTGAGAGCTATTTCCTCGACACACCTGCAATGAGTGCCGTTCCGTTAAGCGCACTCGGCAGGCGGATTGATTCTCTTTCGGATCAGCGCGAACCCATCTTGTCCGCGCTCGACCGGATCTTCGGCGCCTACTGATCAGATCAAGCGGGCTAACGCCGTGACCTGATCACAACTCAGCCGCTCAAGCATGCAAAACCAGTTTCTGCACGCGCCAGTTAAGCAGCTCGGCCACAAAAAGCGTGTTCTCCGACGGGCACGCCATCTGGTGAATCCATCCAAACTGCTTGAGCTGTTTGCCCGATTCGCCGAGCACACCTAGCAACTTTCCATCGAGCGTCATCTTGTAGATGCGGCCCGGGAACGCGTCCGCGCTATATAAAACCTGATTCGGTCCCGGCGATATACAGATCGCCCACGGCGACCCCGGCGCAAACGTTCCCGCGGCAATGGCCGCTTCATCCGGCGCATAGCCAATCGCCGCGCGAGCGCCGGGCGGCACGGGAACATCGATGGTGAATTGCCGCTGGAAATTGCCTTCGCCATCGAAAACCTGAATCCGGCGATTGCTCCGGTCTGCCACGTACACGTGGCCTTCGGCATCGAGCGCAATGCTGTGCGGCGTGTGGAACTGGCCCGGGCCCGTGCCGCGTTCACCCCACGACTTCAACCAGTTGCCGTCGCGATCCACCTTCGCCACGCGAGAGTTGATGTAGCCATCGCTGATATAGGTGTTGCCGGCGTCGTCCCAGGCGACATCGGTGACCTGGCGGAAGCGGCCCGGCTCCGACGGCAACGGCGGATTCGGATGCTTGAGCGGCCCGGTCTCTTCATCGGCGGCTTCCTGCTTGCGCCCGAACACCATCGCAACACGGCCATCCGGCGTGAACTTGATGACCATGTCCGAGCCTTTGTCGGTGACCCAGATGTTGTCTTGCCGGTCGACCTTCACGCTATGGGCGAACGACCACGCGTAAAGGTTATGGCCGATCTCGCGGATGAACTTTCCGTTCGGCGCGAATTCGAGCAGTTGCGCGGCCGCTGCGGCGTAAGCGGGTCCGGTCGTATTGCCGCGCGACAGCACGAAGATGTGGCCGTGCGAATTCAGCGCGACGCCGGAACACTCGCCGAAATAAACATCGCGCGGAAGATGCACAGGGTTTGGAATGGAATCGAAAGCAATGCTCGGGACCGTCTGATCCTGCGCGTGAGCCGAAAGCGGCATGAGCGCCAGCGCCGCGGCGGCGCCTCCCGCCAGCCTGATGAAACCTCGTCGATCAAGACCGCGTTGTTCGATTGCGCAGCATGGGCAGGACATCGAGTGATATTGGCTCATTGCGTTTGTCTCCATTTTTGAACGCAGGCCTATGCTAATCCGATTACCGCACGCGTGGCTCAGGCGGCAAGGCGTCGGCAGTTTGATAGCATTCAGCCTTCGTCAGCAGTTGGTAAGCCAGTGTGAAGCGTTCAGACCTCTCTGTGGTTCGACATATCGGTGCAAGGCTGGGCATCTGGATCAAGCCGCACGCCGAAGTTTTCATCGCGCGATTACGGCATCCCACTCGCCGCGGCGTGATCCGCACGATCGTAGCCATTCCCGCGCTCGTGCTTCTTTACGTGCTGTTGCTGATTCCCTTCACGCCGGGCATTGGCGATCTTCGTAAGGCCAAGATCGAGCAACCCGCGCAAATCTATTCCGCCGATGGCAAGCTTCTCGCCGAGTTCCGCCCGACCAATCGCGAATGGGTGCATCTCGCGAACATCTCGCCGAATGTGATCGACGCGCTTATCGCGACCGAAGATCACCGCTTTTATTCGCATCACGGCCTCGACTGGCGTCGCACGGGCGCGGCCGCGCTGCATACTTTTTCGGGCGGCCGTCAGGGCGGCTCGACGATCACGCAGCAACTCGCGCGCAATCTTTATCCCGATGAAATCGGCCGCTCGCAGACGCTCACGCGCAAGCTCAAGGAAGCGATCACGGCGTTCAAGATCGAAGCGCTCTACACCAAGAGCGAGATCCTCGAAACGTATCTGAATACGGTGCCGTTTCTGTACAACGCGTACGGCATAGAGATGGCGGCGCGTACTTACTTCGATAAATCCGCGGACCAGCTCGATGTACTCGAAAGCGCCACGCTGATTGGCATGCTCAAGGGCAATAGCTACTACAACCCGGTGATCAACCCGGAGCGCGCGATAGAGCGCCGCAATACGGTGCTCGCGCAGATGGTCAGGTTCGGGCATCTCAAGCCAGCGACTTATGAAACGCTCCGGCGCCGGCCGTTGCGTATCGACTTCGAGCGTCAGGTCGAAGCGCCCGGGCGCGCGCCGCATTTCGCGCAGCAGTTGCGCAAGTGGCTGATCGACTGGGCGGATAGCAACGACTACAACATTTACTCCGATGGACTGGTCGTGCGCACGACAATCGATTCACGCCTGCAAGCCATGGCAACGCAAGCGGTCATCTGGCAAGGCAATCAGCTTCAGCCGATCGCCAACGCCGCGTGGGGCGCGCGCAGCGGCTGCAATGGCGGGAATGCGGACGTGGTTCGCGCGTTCGTGCGCGAGACGCCGCAATATCGCGCGGCGAAAGATGCAGGACAAAACGATGCCGACGTCATCAAGCATCTCTACGCCGACCGCACTTTCATGCAGGCGTTGTGCGATAACAAAACGCGCGTGCAGGCGGCGTTCCTTGCCATCGATCCGCGCAATGGACAGGTCAAGGCGTGGGTCGGGAGCCGCGATTTCAGCACCGATCCGTTCGATCACGTCCAGCAGGCGCGCCGCCAGCCGGGTTCCACGTTCAAGCCCTTCGTGTACGGCGCGGCCTTCGCGCAAGGCTCGAAACCGGACGATACCCTCGTGGATCAAACCGTCGAGATTCCGCTTGCCGGTGGCGAGATCTGGCGTCCGGACGACGACGTTCCGCCCAGCAACCGGCCGATGACCTTGCGCGACGGTCTCGCGTATTCACGCAACCGCATCACCGCGCAACTCGTCGAGAACGTGGGGCCGAACAAGGTCGCACGGCTCGCGCGAGCGATGGGCGTGCGCGACAGCCCGCTCGACGCCGTGCCATCGCTTGCGCTCGGCACGAGTCCGGTGACGCTCAAGGAAATGGTCTCGTCCTACGGCACGATTGCCAATGGCGGAGCCCGCATCGAGCCGGCGCTGGTCACGCGTATTGAAGACCGGAAGGGCGAAGTGCTCGCGCAATTCGCACCGACTAAACCCGAGCAAGTGCTGTCGCCGGCAGCGGATCACGCGTTGCTCGATGTGATGCGTGATGTCGTGAACCGCGGCACGGGCACGGCCATCCGGAACAGGTTCGGGATTCGTGCGGACGTTGCGGGCAAGACCGGCACGACGCAGGACAACGCCGACGGCTGGTTCATCCTGATGCACCCGCAACTCGTGGCGGGCGCGTGGGTCGGTTTCAACGACAGCCGCGTGACGCTTCGCAGCGACTACTGGGGGCAGGGCGCGCATAGTGCGTTGCCTATCGTCGGCGACTTTTTCCAGCGCTCTCTGAAATTGCGGATGATCGATCCGCGCGAGCGTTTTGTGATGGAACCGCAAACCAGCTTCTTCGAGTCGATACGCAACCGCTTGCGCGACTGGTATCAACGCGTGTTTGCTTCGTCAAAGCCCACGCACGAAGCCGCGCCCAAAGCCGCGCCGGTGAAACGCAATCCGCCGCATCGGACAGCCCCGTCGCCAGTCGTGACTGCCGCGCCCACACCTCAGCAACCGCCGATCTTGCAGCCGCCCTCCGAGCCCGGCGATGTCCGCGACGAAGGCTACGCCGCGCCGCTTTCGCAACTTGCGCCGACCATCGATCCGGCGAGCGCATCGGCGTCGCCTTAGCAATTCGGGTTGTATCGCGATAGTGCAACTATGGGAAAATCGCTGATCAACTTCGACCAGGCGGCTTACGACAATGAAAGCAGCAGTGATGGGTGCAGGCGCAGTCGGCTGTTATTACGGTGGCATGCTGGCGCGCGCGGGACATGAAGTGACGCTGATCGGCCGTCCGAATCACGTCGATGCAATCGAGCGCGACGGCCTGCGCATGCAGACCCTCACGTTCGACGAACACGTTCGCGTGGCCGCAAGCACACAGCCGGGCGCGGTCGAAGGCGCATCGCTCGTGCTGTTCTGCGTGAAATCCACCGATACCGAAAGCGCCGCCGCCGAACTGAAACTGCATCTCGCGGCAGACGCGCTGGTGCTGGTCCTGCAAAATGGCGTCGATAACGCCGACCGCGTGCGCAAGGTCGTATCGCAGGAAGTGGCTGCGGCCGTGGTCTACGTGGCGGCCGGCATGGAAGGCCCTGGCCACGTGCGGCATCACGGGCGCGGTGACCTGGTGATCGAACCATCGAGTCAAAGCGAAGCGGTCGCCCGCGTGCTGATCGACTCGCAAATCCCCACCGAAATATCTTTCAATGTGCGTGGCGCGCTCTGGGCCAAACTGATCCTGAACTGCGCATACAACGCGCTTTCGGCGATCACGCAACTGCCGTATGGACGCCTCGCGGAGAGCGCGAACGTAGAGGCGTGCATGCACGACATCGTCGGCGAATGCCTGGCGGTCGCGAAGGCGGAAAACATCGAGATTCCCGGCGATGTGGACGCGTCCGTGCGCATGATCGCGGAAAAGATGCCGACGCAATATTCATCGACAGCGCAGGACGTGGCGCGTTCGAAGCCAACCGAGATCGATCATTTGAACGGGTTGATCGTGCGTCTGGGGGAGAAGCACGGGATTGCAACGCCCGCTAACCGCGTGCTGCATGCGTTGGTGAAAGCCATCGAGATGAAGTACGCCAGCGCTGTGTAAGCCACGCAATGCACTGGAAGCGCGGGTACGCGTGACTGAACGCCATGGACAGAAGCTGGAAAATAACAAATATGCGGCGGCGGATGTAAATCGCCATAAAGTCCGCGCTTCTAAAGACGTTAAAACGAACGCGCACCTGACTTTTCGTGTCGGGTTTCGTATATCGTCGATCGGAGCATTTCATGTTAGTGGGAAGTTTCGACAGCCTGCTGGTGCTGTTTTCTTTTCTGGTCGCCGTTCTGGCGTCGTACACGGCGCTCGACCTGGTTGGCCGGATCACGAGCGCCCAGCGTGTCGCTGCCCGCTGGTGGTTATGCGGCGGCGCGCTCGCGATGGGCCTCGGCGTCTGGTCGATGCACTTCGTCGGCATGCTCGCATTTCATCTGCCGATCAAGCTCGGCTTCGACTTCGGGCTGACAGTGCTGTCGCTGCTGATTGCGATTGCGTCGTCCCTGCTCGCGCTCTGGATCGCCAGCCGCGAGAATCTCCCGGCGCGGCACCTCGTCCTGGGCGCGCTCCTGCTCGGCTGCGGCATTGCCGCGATGCATTACACCGGCATGGCCGCGCTGCAAATGCAGCCGGGCATTGCCTATATATGGGCGTTGGTCGTGGCATCCATTGCTATCGCCGTCTTGGCTGCGGGCGCGGCGCTCTGGATCGCGTTCCGTCTGCGCGCCTACAGCTCGCACGTGCGCAGTTACCGGGTAGGCGCCGCGCTCGTGATGGGACTCGCCGTCATTTCGATGCACTACACCGGCATGGCCGCGGCACGCTTTCCGCTTGGCTCGATCTGCGGCGCCGCGAACAGCGGATTGCACAACGACACGCTCGCGCTGCCGATCATCGTGGTGACCATTGCTGTGCTGGCGGTCGTGCTGATCACGTCCGTGCTCGACTCAAGACTGGAAATGCAGACCGCGGCGCTTTCGGCGTCGCTGGAAGAAGCGAATGAAGAGCTTTCCTATCTCGTCCTGCACGACAACCTGACCAAGCTGCCGAACCGTGTCCTGCTGGAAGAGCGCCTGAAACTGGCGATCGATTCCGCCGGTCCTGCTGAGCAATGCTTCGCGGTGATGTTCCTCGACCTCGATGGATTCAAAAGCGTGAACGACACGTTCGGCCACGCCATCGGCGACCAGTTGCTCGTGCAGACGGCCGATCGCATTCGCGCCAACGTCCGCTTGCAGGACACCTGTGCGCGCGTGGGCGGCGACGAATTCGTGCTGATCGCCAACGTGCGCGAACCCGCCGATGCATCGATCATCGCCGACAAACTGGTTGCGGCCATCGACGATCCGTTCAGTGTTTCGGGACACGACTTGCGGGTTTCGGTGAGCATCGGCATTGCGCTGTTTCCGGCCGATGGCGCGGACGTCGAAGCGTTGCTCAAGAACGCGGACGTTGCGATGTATCACGCGAAATCCATCGGCCGAAACCAGGCGTGTTTCTTCGATGGCAAAATGAACACGCATACCGAAGATCATCTGGCGCTTTTGCAGGACCTGCGGCTGGCGCGCAAACGCCGGCAATTCGTGCTGCATTACCAGCCGAAATTCGTCGCGCCGAGCGGACCGATCACGGGTGTGGAAGCGTTGCTGCGCTGGAATCATCCAACACGCGGCCTGATCTCGCCCGACAAGTTCATCCCGATCGCCGAGCGAACCGGCCTGATCGTACAGATAGGGGAATGGGTTATCGACGAAGCGTGCCGGCAGATTTCGCAATGGCGGCGCAGCGGGCGTCCCGCGCTCACGGTGGCCGTGAATATCTCGGCGCTGCAGTTCAGCAACACGCGGCTCGTGCCGGCCGTAAAAAATGCGCTGGAGCGATACCAGCTTGCAGGCGAGGCGCTGACGCTCGAAATCACCGAATCGACGGCCATGCGCGATGTGGATGCCAGCCTCGAAATTCTCGAACGCCTGCGAGCGCTCGGCGTTCGCATTTCCATCGATGATTTCGGAACCGGCTATTCGAGTCTGCTGTATCTGAAGCGTCTGCCGGCGAGCGAGCTGAAGATCGATCGCGGGTTCGTGAGCGAACTTGTCGCCGATGGCGAAGATGCGGCAATCGTCGCGGCGATCATCGCGCTCGGGCAGACGCTGAACCTGAAGATCGTGGCGGAAGGCGTTGAAACCGGCGCGCAGCAGGATCTGCTGACGCGCCTCGGGTGCGATTCGCTGCAAGGATTCTTGCTCGGACGCCCGATGCCCGCGCTCGAATTCGAAGGCCTCGGGCGCGTGCTGCCTCAGAGCGTGTGAGCTCAGAACATAGGGCGTCAGAACGTATGGCGCAGACCCACGGTGACGGCGACTTGCGTATTCGTCGATGAAGGCGAAAGCGTGTTGATCATTGCGTGCGAAAGCACCGAGTCCGGCGGCGCGCCGTGGACGTTCTGATACACCCCTTCAAGATAGAAGTCCGTGCGTTTGCTGAGCGCGTAATCCGATTGCAGCATGGCCGTGTTCCATCCCGGCGCCGCGCCGTTGTAGGCGCCATGCGTATATGTATAAGCGCCCGACACGCTCAGCGCCGGCGTCAGCGCGTATTTCGCGTTCACCTCGTAGTTGTCGAGCCTGAGCGATCCGGCGAGCGTTCCGGCCGAGGCATCGTCGGCGCCCAGATAAGTGCCCGTGCCGAACGAGAATACGCCTGACGTGTTGTCCATCTGAGTGTGGCTCCATACCAGTCCCACCGTTGCCGGTCCGAACGTGTAATTGCCGCCGAGCGACCAGATGCGCTGTCTTTGCGCGATGAAGTTCGCACTGGCGTCGCCCGAGGTGATCGCGCCGCTGCCATTGCCCGCGTTGTTCAACTGCAGATAACCGGCGGCGAGATTGACAGGGCCCTCTGCATACGAGACGCCGAATCCGTACGAGCGGTTATCGCCGAAATTCGTCTTGTTGCTGAAGGAATACATGGTTTCGACCGTGACGCCATGGAACGTCGGGCTCGTGTATTTCACCGTATTGTTGATCACGACGGAGTTTGCGGCGAGGTTGTCGTTTTCGAACGGATGCGCGGCCATGCTGCCGCCCCATGTGTTGAATTCAGCCGTCAGCGGTCCAACGAGATCGTTCATCACGTCGAACTGGCGACCCAGCGTGACCGTGCCGTAAGGGTCGCTTTGCAAACCGACCCAGGCCTGGGAGCCGAAGCCATCGCCGGAAAAAGCCTGGGCGCCGTTATTCAGCAGAAAGCCTTGTTCCAGCTTGAAAACCGCGTGCAGGCCGCCGCCGAGATCCTCCGAACCCTTCAAGCCGAACACGGTGTTCTGCGTCGAACTGCTGACCTCCTGCCAGTTGCTATGTCCCTGCTGGTTGTTCGTATAGACCAGTCCCGTATCGATAAGACCGTAGAGCGTGACGCTGCTTTGCGCATGCGCCGAGACAGCGAAGGCGCCGGAGATCGCGGCTGCAAGAAGGGTTTTATTCATCCTCGTAAGCTCCATGAATGGCGATGATCGAGATGAGTCGAAAGCTTTTTCGTATTGGCGGCGGAAGGCTTGCGGAAACACGCCGGTCATATTGCGTCGAAAAAAAAGACCGTGCAGTGACGGGTCTCAAGATCTGGAGGACGCCGGCCGGAGGCCTGAAGATTGCGTAGGATCGTGCAATTACAGTTATTCGATACCGGGAGACGCCAGCGTGAAGATCGCAACCTTCAACATCAACGGCATCAAGTCGCGGTTGCCCGCCTTGCTCGAATGGCTGGAACGCGAGGCGCCGGATGTCGCCTGCCTGCAGGAACTCAAGGCGCAGGACGCGGCGTTTCCCATCGATGAAATTCGTGCCGCAGGATATGGCGCGATCTGGCACGGGCAACAATCGTGGAACGGCGTGGCGATCCTCGCGAAAGGCGCCGATCCGCTCGAAAGCCGCCGCGGCCTGCCGGGCGGCAAGGACGACACGCATAGCCGCTATATAGAAGCAGCGGTCGACGGCATGCTGATCGGCTGTCTTTATCTGCCCAACGGCAATCCGCAGCCGGGACCGAAGTTCGAATACAAGCTCGCGTGGTTCGAGCGGCTGATCGAATACGCGGCGACGCTGTTTGCAAGTGGCCATCCGGTGGTGCTGGCCGGCGACTTCAATGTCATTCCCACCGATGAAGACATCTACAACACGCGATCGTGGAAGAAGGACGCCTTGCTGCAGCCCGAAAGCCGCGAATGCTACGCGCGCCTGCTCGAACAAGGCTGGACGGACGCACTGCGCTCGACCCATCCGGATGAGCGCATCTATACGTTCTGGGATTACTTCCGCGAACACTGGAAAACGAACTCGGGGCTGCGCATCGACCACTTGCTGCTGAGTGCGGATCTCGCGCCGAAACTCCGTGCCGCCGGCGTGGACCGCTGGGTGCGCGACCAGCCGCATGCAAGCGATCACGCGCCGGTCTGGATCGAACTCGGCCCCAAGCGGCGTAGCAGGGCGGCGAAGAAGAATTAAGAACAACCGGGCCGCGGCAGGCGTCGCGACAATAACGTAACGTTTTTCGATCACCGTGCGGCGGACCGTTGGCTGACTGCACGAGCGCCGCCTGCCTGGGTTCCAGCGCTGTTGCCGTGTGCTGGCGGCCTCGCGTCGAACGGATACGCACGCCTGGCTTTGGTCACGGTGTATTGATGAAACAGATTTGCATCAATTTCGGCAAGGCCCTTTCTACGCCTTGTCCATCAACGTTCTGCGTCATCACGATGTCGGTTTCAACACCCTCCCGATCCGTCGAATGACCACTGGTCAAGCATTTGGCAGACAAAATGTTCATCGGAATTAATCCGACAGATCAACGCGCCAATGTTCCCGTTCGTTCAGAACTGAAACATAAATGCTTACGCTTCCAATGTGCGCTACTGCCTATCGCGATCAAGCCCATGCTGGCATTGGATTTGACCGCTCCTGGCATGGTCCTCGCTAAGTATGTGGTGCAGCGCTCATTAATGTCGAAACAAAAAGAAACAGTCGACATGGCGAGTCTGCTTCGGGGCTGGCCAGGATTCATGTTTTAGATCGATGCCGACAGATGCATCACGAAACGCGAAACCGGCCAGAACAAAAAACGGCGCACCGCGCGAAAATACAAGAGAAGAACATCATGCTGACCCTTCAGTCCGACCTGCACGGCAATCATCTGTTGGGCGCGCTGCCCGCGCATGAATGGCAAGCGCTTACGCCGCATCTGGAGCTGGTTCAGCTTCGTACGGAACAGTTGCTCTGTGATTCGGGGCAACGTATTCAGCACGTGTATTTTCCGACGACAGCCATCATCTCCCTCCTTCACACAATGGAAGACGGCGGCTCGGTGGAAATCGCGGCCATCGGACGCGAAGGCATGACGGGCGTTCCTGTGCTGACCGGCGGCGACACGATGCCAACCCGCGTTCAAGTCCAATGTCCGGGTTTCGCATATCGCATGAGCGCTTCGGCTTTGCGCGAACAGTTTGGCCGTTCCGATTTCCTGCGCCGCCTGATGCTGCTGTACATGCAGGCGCTCCTCACGCAAGTCGCGCAGACCGCGGCGTGCAACCGTCATCATTCGCTTTCGAAGCAGTTGTGCCGCTGGTTGCTGATCGAGATCGACCGCACGCCGACGGACAAGCTGCAAGTCACGCAGCAGATGATCGCCGACATGCTGGGCGTGCGCCGCGAAGGCGTGACGGAAGCGGCAGGAAAGCTGCACGATGAAGGCCTGATCCATCACAGCCGTGGTTGCATCAAGGTGCTTGATCGTGCCGGGCTCGAAGCGCGCGCGTGCGAATGTTATGGCATCGTCAAGCGCGAGTTCGACCGGATGTTGCCGCGCATTCGCCAGACCGAGGAAGTCAGCTAAAGCGACCAAGCGTGCGTCGTAATCTCAACGATGCACGGCATCGAGTTCAGGCAACAGCATCACGCTTTCCTGATCGTTGGGATCCGTGCGCGCGATCACCGTGATACACGGCTCGGTATCGCTCGGGTTGTAGGGCACATGCGGGACGTTCGCCGGGATATAGAAAAATTCACCCGCGCTGACTGTCTCGTGATGCTCCAGGTTTTCTCCGTACCACACGCCGGACTGGCCGCTAATCACATAAATTGCTGTCTCGTGCGCCTCGTGTTTATGTGCACGCGCGCGAAGCTTTGGCGGCAGCGTCGCAAGCTGCATGTGCAGATGTTTCGACCCGACGGTTTGCGCCGATATTCCCTCGGCATAAAGCAGATTCTGTTTGCCGGCGCGAGCCGAACTCGGCCGTACTTTGCGGCAGGACGGATTATTGGTAGCCATCTTCTTATCTCCGTTCATCGGCATTCTGACAAGTCGGGCTGACTCGTCAGGTGCAGGATCGACAACGACACGCGGCTGTGCGTGAGAATGAATACACGAATGTCGTAGGGAATGCTGCGCAAAAGCTGCATGGGGCCGCACACCAAAAACACTGCGGTCATTTCGCATCGCGTGGACAATTGCACGAGCGGAAGAGTCGCGAGGAGCAGAAGCATCGCGAGATCGAGCGAAAGCAAGCTGACGTTGCTGCTTTGCTTGCGAAGCTGCTGCGCATGTTTCGAGAAAAAACGCAGTGAGTCTTGCGTGAATACCAGATGTGGCGGCATGTTCGGTTTCCGTTGATCAATTGACCCGTAGCGCTGGGTCTCGTACAAGCAAACACCGGACGTGCCTTTTCTATTCCAATTAAATCGCGGAATGGCGGCCGCTTAATGGTCGTATGAAAGCGCTATGAAAGCCGACCCTATACTCATAGATGATCGTGCGCTGCGGCCTTTCTGAATATGATGGAGTCAATCGGTGGTTCGCAACCTGTGGCGACTGCTAAAGCCGACAAACCGGCCAGAGGATCCACTGTCTTGCCAAGCGACCTGATTGTTTCCATTATCGATGACGACGAATCCGTAAGGACCGCAACCTCCAGCCTGGTGCGCTCGCTTGGATGGGAGGCGCGGCTCTATGCGTCCGCGGAGTTATTCCTCGGCTCGGGCGTTGTCGCCAACACGCGCTGCATCATCTCCGACGTCCAGATGCCCGGCATGAGCGGGCTCGAACTGCAAACGAAACTCGCGGAGAAGGGCTATACCATGCCGTTTATTTTCATCTCCGCGTTTCGCTCCGACGCCGCAAGCCGGCAAGCGCTAGCCGCCGGCGCCATGTGTTTCCTGAGCAAGCCGGTAGATGGCTCCGTGGTCGCGCAATGCCTCGAGAAGCTTCGCGGCAACGGCGCGAGCGCCCAACCCGGTACGTTCCAAGGGAAAGCCAGTCGAGCATGAATGTCCGCGTCCCTGTCATTGGTCTGAAACGTCCCGACGCACGGCTGTTATGGGGACTCGCGGCGCTGGTCGCACTGAGCGTGTTCGTGATCGATGCGTTCACGCCGCTCGATATCGCCATCGCCGTACTTTACGCAGTAGTCGTGATGCTCGTCGCGGTCACCGGCAACCGGATCGCGACGTTACTTGTTGCGTGGGGTTCGGTGCTGCTGACGATCGGCGCGTTCCTGTCTTCCCACGATACGAATTTCACCGACGCTTCCATCGCGCGCTGCGCGGTCAGCCTGCTGGCGATTGCAATTGTTTCGGTGCTGGCGTTGCGCAATCTCGCCAGCACCGCGCGGCTGGTCGAGCAGGTACAACTGCTCGACATGACGCACGATGCAATCGTGGTGTACGACATGAACGACGTCATCAGTTTCTGGAATCACGGTGCAGAGGAACTGTATGGGTGGACATCGAAGGAAGCTGTCGGCAAGCGCGTGCACGAACTGACGCACACGCAAATGGCCGTTCCCCTTGCGCAGATTCGCCAGCAACTGCTGAGCACCGGGCAGTGGGACGGCGAAGCCGAACGCACGCGCCAGGACGGCACGCATGTGGTGGTATCGAGCCGCTTGCGTTTATGGCGCGATCGTCTCGGGCGGCCGCGCGCCGTGCTCGCGACGAACAACAACATCACCGCGCAAAAGCGCATGGAAGCCGAGCTGCAGCGTAAGCAAGATGAACTGCGCGCAGCCATCGATGCCATTCCCGGCATGGTCTGGACCTCTTCGAACGACGGCAAGCTCGAATTCGTGAACCGCCGATGGCAGGAAGTTGGCGTCTTCGCGGCGGACATCGGCGGCAATACACCGGATGTGTCGGCGCAACGCGATATCTGGTCGGAGATCATTCATCCCAATGACCTGCAAGGTATCGATCGCGCATGGAACGACGCGATCGCGACGGGGACATCGTTCGAATATTCAGCGCGCGTGCGTCGCCAAAACGGCGAATACAGATGGATGCATATTGGCGCGGAACCCATGCGCGACGCGCAGGACAATGTGCTGCGATGGTATGGCGTCAACACCGACATCGAGGAGCGCAAGCGCGCTGAAGAAGCGCTTGAACGCAGCGAGGCGTTGTTGTCCGAGGCGCAGCGTCTGAGCAAGACCGGCAGCATTGCCATGCGGATGGATCGCGGGGAAATGAGCTGGTCGGAAGAGGCGTATCGAATCTACGATTACCCGCTGGACTGCACGCCATCCGTGGAGTTGATCGAAGCGCGGACGCTGCCGGAAGATTTGCCGATCGTCCAGAACGTCTCGCGGCTCGCGTTGGCCGGCGAACCGGATATCGATGCCGAGCACAGACTGTGCATGCCGGACGGCAGCATCAAGCATGTTCATTTCGTGGCGCATGCGCTCGCTTGCAAAACCGGTTCGTCGGATGAACGGCAAGAGTATGTGGGCGCGCTGATCGACGTCACGGAAGCAAAGCGCACGCACGAAGCGTTGGCGCGCTCCATGTCCGAGCTCGCGCATGTGTCGCGCGTGACCACGCTGGGAGAGCTTGCCTCATCCATCGCGCATGAGGTGACGCAGCCGATCGCCGCCATTGTGACGTGCGGTGACGCCGCGCTGCGTTGGCTCAACCGGCCGCAGCCGGATCTTGGCGAGGCGGCGCAATCGATCGATCAGATGATCCGCGACGCCAAGCGTGCGGGCGACGTCGTCCGCCAGACGCGTGAAATGGCGAAGAAACGCGGCCCGAGCCAGAGCGTGCTCGATCTCAATGCGCTGATAACTGAATCGATAGAACTCGTGCGCCGCGAGCTTCAGAATCATCGCGCAACGCTTGTGACGCAGTTCGATCCGGCGTCGCTGCAGGTTTGCGCGGACCGCGTGCAGATCCAGCAAGTGCTGATCAACCTCATGATGAATGGCGCTCAGGCAATGTCGAGCAAGAATGGCGGTCCAAGGCAATTGACGATCGCGACGCGCCTGCTTCCCGGCGACACCGTGATGACAACGGTAAAGGATCAGGGAACAGGTATCGCCGACGCAGACTTGGCACATCTGTTCAGCCCGTTCTTCACTACCAAAGCCGATGGAATGGGAATGGGGTTATCAATTTGCCGCTCGATAATCGAAAACCACGGCGGCCGGATTTCGGCGCATTCGCCGGATGAGGGCGGCGCGGAACTGCGCTTCGTGTTGCCGCTTTTCAAAGCTGCCGGGCAGGCTGCCTGACGCCACGCTATTTTGGTTTGTGCACGATATCCGGGCGGATGCCGAGCGCTTCGGCTTTGCGCACCAGATCGGCAACCGATCGCGAGCCCATTTTTTTCGTCAATTGCCCGCGATGAATCTTGACGGTGATTTCGCTCAGATTCATTTCAGCGGCGATCTGCTTGTTCATCAATCCGGCCACGACATGCCCCATGACCTCCTTCTCGCGCGGCGTCAAAGACGCATAGCTGCGTGTCACGTCGGCTTTTGACAGCTCGTGCGCCAGCCGTTCGTGATCGCGTGCAAGCGCGCTCGTAACGGCGTCGAGCATGTCCTGGTCGCGGAACGGTTTCGTCAGGAAATCGACCGCGCCCGCTTTCATTGCCCGCACCGACATTTCGATGTCGCCATGACCCGTCATGAATAGAACCGGAATGCGCAGGCCGCTTCGCGCCATGTCGTCCTGAAGGGCGAGACCGCTTTCCTGGCGCAGACGTACATCGAGAATCAGGCAACTCGGGACGCTCGCTTTCGGGCAGTCGAGGAATTCCTGAGCCGACGCAAACGCTTCGACCTGAAGGCCGACCGAGCGCAGCAGATTACTCACGGCGAAGCGCATGGAATCGTCGTCATCGACGACATACACCACCGATGCGTTCGGTTTTGTTTCAGCCGTGCCCATGCCCGTCATCGTGCGCGGATCATGTATCAAGATCATCCCCCCGACAGCGGCGAAGTGCCGCAAAAAGCCCCGCCGACATTTTAGTCCTGGACGAAAGGTCGGGCGGAAATTTCGTGTCCGTTAAAAAGCGGCCAACTCATACGAAGGTGTTAGAGCGCCACCGCTTCATGTGATCGATGCATCCGTTGGTAGGGCTGGTTGCGCAGCAGCGCTTGCCTTAAATTCTAGTCACTCGCTTGAACGCAGCCCACTTCCCGTCTTCGGCGCCGTTCAGCTTATTGACCGAGGTCACGATCATGCAGAACACCCGATGTGCGGCGAAAAACGGCATCACCATCGACGTACGCGACCAGCTCATGGACCATGTTCCCAGGTTGCGCCGTTACTCGCGCGCGCTGATCAGGAACCACGATCTCGCCGATGACCTCGTACAGGACACGCTGCAACGCGCGCTGCAGCGCCTTGAACAATTTGAACGCGATACCGATTTGCGGGCGTGGCTCTTCACGATCATGCACAACCTGTTCGCGAATCAGCAGCGTCATGCGTCCATGCACGCGGTGCACATGAGCGTGGATGACGACGGTGTGCCGGAGACCGGGTTTGCGGTTTCATCGATTGCCATTGCCGCGAACCAGACTCATCGGCTCGAAGTGCGTGATCTCGATGCCGCGTTGCAAATGCTTTCCATCGAGCAGCGTCAGGTCGTGTTACTGGTCGGGCTCGAAGAGATGAGCTACACCGATGCAGCGTTCGCGTTGAACATTCCTGTTGGCACGGTGATGTCGCGTCTTTCGCGCGGCCGTGAACGGCTGCGCGAACTGATGATGGGTGGGAGCGTTGGCCATGACGTTGCAAAGGCCAGGATGGCGGCAGGATAACGAAACGAGCTTTTAGTGAAGCATCCAGCAGAGATTGATAAGCAGTCTTGATGGTCAGTAAAAGAATCTTCCCTTCTATTTATTTTTTGGAGTCTTAAATGAAACTGTTGCCTTTCGTTGGTTCGGTGTTGTCGGTCTCGGCCTGCCTGTTCATGTCGGCAAGTGCGTTCGCCCAAGATGCGAAGCCCAAGGATGTGCCCGTCAAAAACATCGTTCTCGTTCATGGCGCCTGGGTTGACGGCTCGGGCTGGAAGCCGGTCTACGACATTCTCACCAAGGACGGGTATCACGTGAGCATGGTGCAGGAACCGTTGAGCTCGCTCGACGACGATGTCGCCGCCACCAAGCGCGTGCTCGATTTGCAAGGCGGTCCGACCATTCTCGTGGCGCACAGTTATGGCGGCTCGATCATCACCGAAGCGGGCGAGCATCCGAATGTGGTGGGACTCGTTTATGTCGCGGCGCACGCGCCTGCGGTCGGCGAGGACGAAAGCGATCTGGGCAAGGGCATGCCGAGTTTTACATCGAAGCAAGCGGGCGCGATCAAGAAAACCGACGACGGTTACACGTATTTGAACCCTGCGGACTTTCCCAAGGATTTCGCCGCCGACCTGCCGCTCAAGCAAGCCGAGTTTGAATCCCACTCGCAAATCCTGACGGCCGCAAAGGTGTTCTCCCAGCCGATGAAAGTCGCCGCGTGGACCACGAAACCGAGCTGGGGCATCGTCGCCGGCGCGGACAAGATCATCAATCCGGATCTCGAACGCTGGTACTACGCGCGTGCGCACAGCCACACGACTGTGATTCCCGGCGCAAGCCACTCGGTTTATGAATCACGTCCGAAGCAGGTCGCGGCTGTCATTGAAGATGCAGCCAGACACGCTCAGCAATAAGCTGCGAACGTAGTGGATTTCGTCGGCCGTCCTGCGCGAATTCGATTTTCACTGTAACGTCGCATCTTTGCGCGGACGATTGGCGCAGTCAGCCAACGCTCGCGCCGTCAATACATCGAGATATCAACCCCGGGCCACGCAAGTGCCCCGGGATTTTCCATTGAGCAACCGGTCACCCATGAATCGACGTTTTCTGCAGCTTGCCATCGTGCTGGGCCTCATCACCGCCGTTGGCCCGTTTGCCATCGATATGTATCTTCCCGCGCTTCCGTCCATAGGCGGCGCGCTGCACGCGACTCCTGCCGAAGTGCAATTGAGTTTGATGATGTTCTTCGTCACGCTCGGAGTCTGCCAGCTCGTCTACGGACCGCTCGCCGATATGTTCGGGCGCAAGTTGCCAATCTACGTGGGCCTCGCGATCTTCACGGCAGGCAGCGTGGGCTGCGCGTTCGCGCCGGACGTGCATGTGCTGATCGGCTTTCGCGTATTGCAGGCGCTGGGCGCATGCGCGGGCATGGTCGTGCCGAGGGCGATCGTGCGCGATCTGTACACGGGACACGACGCCACGCGCCTGATGTCGCTGCTGATGCTGGTCGTGAGCGTATCGCCAATTCTCGCGCCGTTGACGGGCAGCATCATCATCGCGGCGTTCGGATGGCGCGGCGTGTTCTGGGCGCTGACAGTCGCAGGCGGAATTGCGTTCGTGCTCGCCGCCACGCAACTGGAAGAAACGCGCGAGGCGCATCATCGCGCGGACAGTTCCTGGGGCAGCGCGTTCGCGGGTTATCGGAAGCTGCTCGTGGATCCTTCATTCCTCGGACTGACGCTGGTTGGCGCGTTCGGCTTGTCGTCGTTTTTCGTTTATCTGGCGAACGCGTCGTTCGTGATCATCGATCATTATGGTTTGACGCCGACCATGTTCAGCATTTGCTTCGCGCTCAACGCAGCCGCATTTTTCGGCGTCAGCCAGTTCACCGCGCGTCTTACCGCGAAGTACGGCCTGCCGCGCGTGATTCGCGTGTCGGTCTCGGGCTTCGCAATTTCGATGGCGATTCTCGCCGTATTGTTCCTCGCCGGCGCCGACAGCCTGCCGCTGATGATGCTGTTTTTGTTCATCGGCTACGGATTTCTGGGGCTGGTGATGCCAACGTCTGCGGTGCTCTCGCTCGAACATCATGGCGCGATTGCGGGCACGGCTTCGGCACTGATGGGCGCGTTGCAATTCGTGGTCGGCGCGGTGGTCATGGCGCTCTCCGGTCTGGTCACGAACGGCGCGCCAAAACCGATGGTGGTTTGCATCGCACTGTCGGCCATCACGGCGTTCGTGATCGCTCACCTGACGTTGCGCGCCGAACATTTCCGCTTGCCGGCAGCTGCGGAATAAAGATTTTCGCCACACTGGCACAATGCAGGCGACCTTTGCTTTGCCAGGAATCCCATGTCACACGCTTCATTGTCGCCAGCAGCCGCGCCGCCTTCGCGAGCGGTCGAACCCCTGTTCGCGCTATTGCCCTTCCTGCGCCCTTACGCCGGCCGATGGGCGCTCTCGTTCCTCGCACTGATTACATCGGCGGGTGCCACGCTGACGTTGCCGGTCGCGTTCAAATATCTGATCGACCGGGGTTTCGCCGGTGGAGACCGTGCGCATATCGATCGATATTTTCTCGCGTTGTTCGTGGTGTCGCTGGTGCTGGCAGGCGCCACGGCGGCTCGTTTTTATCTCGTATCGTGGCTGGGCGAGCGGGTCACGGCCGACCTTCGGCGCGCGGTGTACGACCATATGCTCGGCATGAGTCCGCAGTTCTTCGAGACCACGCAGAGCGGGGAAGTATTGTCGCGGCTCACGGCCGACACCACGCCGATCCAGACGGTCGTCGGAACCAGCCTTTCCATGGGATTGCGCAACTTCTTCCTGCTGACCGGCGGCGTGGCGATGCTCGCGGTGACGAGTCCCATGCTGTCGGGTTACATCATCGGCACGTTGGTGGTGGTGATCGCACCCATTCTGATTTTCGGGCGGCGTGTGCGGCGGCTTTCGCGCGCCAGCCAAGACAAGATTGCCAACGCGAGCGCGCTGGCGGGCGAAGTGCTGAATGCCATGCCGACCGTGCAGTCGTACGCGCAAGAGCCGTTCGAGGCGCGGCGCTTTGGCGGCGCCGTGGAACTCGCTTTTGAAACGGCGCTCACGCGGATCCGGGCGCGGGCTTGGTTGACGGCGGTCGTGATCGTGCTGGTGTTCACCGCGATTGTCTTCGTGCTGTGGCTCGGCGCGCAGGCCGTGCTGGCCGGGCGCATGACGGCCGGCCAGTTGTCGCAGTTCATCCTTTATGCGGTGTTCACCGCCGGCGCGGTGGGCGCGCTCGCCGAGGTCTGGGGCGACCTGCAACGTGCCGCCGGCGCCACCGAGCGGCTGCTGCAATTGCTTTCGTCGCACTCGCCGGTGGTGGAGGCTGCCACGACCCATGCATTGCCGGCGCAGGGCGAAGGCATTCGTTTCGATAACGTTAGCTTCTCGTATCCGTCCCGCCTTGGCATTGCGGCGCTTTCCGGTATTACGCTGAACGTGCGTGCAGGCGAACACGTTGCGCTGGTCGGACCTTCGGGCGCGGGCAAGACCACATTGTTCCAGTTACTGCTGCGTTTCTACGATCCACAGACCGGCGGCATCCTGATCAATGGTGTTTCGACGCGCGACGTGCCGCTCGCCGAGCTGCGCAAGGAAATCGGCGTGGTGCTGCAAGAATCGGTGATCTTTTCGGGCAGCGTGCTCGATAACATCCGTTATGGCGCGCCCGATGCCACCCTCGAACAAGCCAAGCGCGCGGCCGGAATGGCGGCAGCGGCGGAGTTCATAGAAGCGTTGCCGCAAGGCTACGAGACCTTTCTCGGCGAGCGTGGCGTGCGCCTGTCCGGCGGACAGCGGCAGCGTATTGCGATTGCGCGAGCGATCCTGAAGAACCCGCCTATCCTGCTGCTCGATGAGGCAACCAGTGCGCTCGATGCCGCAAGCGAACGGCTCGTGCAGCAGGCGCTGGACAACGCCGCACAGAACCGTACGACGCTGGTCATTGCGCATCGGCTCGCGACTGTGCAGCAGGCGGACCGCATTGTCGTGTTGGAACACGGGCAGATCGTTGCCCAGGGTCGCCACGCCGACCTGCTTCTCAGCTCGCCGCTATATGCGCAGCTCGCCGCGTTGCAGTTCGGCAGTGTCGATGTGCCTTTGCATCAGTAAACGCGTTGTATCGCCGGAGACACTCACTGCGTGCCAGGACGTTTCGGCGGCGGCAGAGAAGGGTCGAGCCGGGCCGAATCCCTGACCAGACTGTCCGTCATTGCGGCCGCGACCGGGTTCGACCGATGCGACGGATCGGCACGCACAACAGGAGCAGGCACCATCAGCGCCGGATTCGGCGGTGGCAACGCGGGATCGAGCTGTGCGGATTCCCTGACGAGCTGATCCGTCATTGCCGATGTGGTCGATCTTGGATTGCGGCTGCGCGAATAGTCGCGGCTTGCATCGGCACGCGCGACTGGCGCCGGGCGCTTCTCAAGAACCGAAGCATTCTGCGTTTCGGGAGCACTTTGCGTAACCGGAGGATTCGCCGAAACCGGAGCATTCTGCGTGTTCGCCGCGGCTTGTGCCGGTGCGGGTTCGGCGTTCAGCTTTGCGGCCGGCTGCGGCGCTTGCACGGCGTTTTCCACTTGCGGCGGAGCGGGCTCTGCAGAGACGACATTTCCGATCGGCGCCTGCTTCGGGACAACGGCAATATCATTGGCGCTACTGGCCGCCGTAAGTGCGCCCGCTATGCTTCCAGCGGTCACATGTGTATCGCTGAGAACGGGGTCGGACACCTCTTCCTGCTGTGAGCCGTCCCGCGTTACATGCGTCTCCGTCGCCTCGTCGCCCTTGTGGAACACGAGATAAGCGCCCACGGCAAGCTCGGCGAGCAGCACCGTGATGATCAATGTCTTACGTGTATTCCTCATATGAAGCAACGGTTCGTTTAAGCGACGCAATTCATCCATGATAACCGCCTGCCTGTAAGAGACACCAAAAAGGCCGGGCACATTTTAAATGTGCCCGGCCAAAATAACTGCCTGATTTCGCTTAGACGTCCGGGTGAGATCCCGCGAAGTTCGCATACGCGGCATACGGCGTGAGCTGGATGGTATTCATCACCAGGCCGAATGTATCGTTGCCGCTGTCGAGCACGTAATACATAGCAGATGCAATGTTGTGCGTCTTTCTAGCGTTATAGAAATTGCCCAGTTGAGTCGTGATGTAATTCGCGCGATAAGCCGCCGATTGCTCTGGACCCGTGTTCCACTCGGTGATCATGAAAGGCACGTTATAACGCGCCTTGCAGTACGTGGGCAGATCGAAGCCAGGACCCGCGCCGTCGGAACCGATATTGAAGATGTCGCCATACACTTCGTAGTTGTGCCACGTCGTGATATCCCAGCGTACCAGCGGATAACCACGGCTTCCATCGGGCTGCGTGCCTTCCCACAACGCATCCGCTGCGGCGTAGTCAGCCACGCAGAAGTTGATGCCGCACTTGGCGTTCGACTGAACGGACTTCACGCCATCGATCATGCCGCGCATCACACCGCGCATGGCCGGCCAGTTCGCATTGTTGAAGTCGGACGTCTTGGTGCCCGCTTGCGTGAAGTCGAGAATGGTGGAGTTCTGCCGCGTCAATTCATTGCCGCATTCGTACATGGTCACGCCGTACGGTTTCAACGCGCCCGCCACGGTGGATGCGATCCAATGGCCCTGGCTATAGGCAGCGTCTTCGCTGGTGAAAACATTGCCGTAGGCGTCGGTCATGCTCTGGTTGATCAGCACGAACAGCGTCATGCCCGCTGCCTGGAATGCGGCCGCCAGTTTGGTCACTGCTGCAAGCTGCTTGGGGTCATCGCTACAACCAACACGGAAGGTCGTGACGCCAAGTCCCTTGAGGATGGAAATGATCTGAGCCGGGGTATAAGGGTCGTCCCAGTGGCCGTTCATGCCGTAGAAGTTGCCCGGCGTCGCCGCGCTCGCATGGCGCGGGTCGCTTGCTTGCAACCAACCGGCGGAATCGGTCCAGACGTAACACTGGCCCGATGTATTCGTGTGCCACATCATGCCGCCGTACCACATGAGCAAGGCTACGTTGTAGTTGTTTCCCACCACCGTGCCATCTCGGTAGATGACGCCACCGGAAACGGTCCAGACCCTGCCTTGCTTGTCGATAAGCGACGAAGCCGGTGGGATCATCGTTGCGTCGGGTGACACGTTGCTGGCTACCGCTGCGTTGACGACTGCTTTACCACTCGATGCGCTGTTGACGGTTGCGCCTGTTGCATTGCTGCTGTCGCTCGAACCGCCGCATGCGGTCAAGAGATAGCTACCGCTCAAAGCCGTGAGGCAACCTAGAAATTGACGTCTTTTTAACATGGCGAGTTGTGTCCAATGTCGAGAAAAAGTCCCGACAAAAAGAAGTTGGTAATTTCAGTTTGGAAACACGAAGCACTGTGAAAGCTGCGTACTGATATGTCTTGAATTGTTCGTAGACCTAAAAAACCGTAATGCTTTGAAGATTCCGTTTAGTCCTGGCGTGGTCACCCCCATCAGTTCGGTTTGGACTGCGAACCGAATGCCATGGTCCTGCGTCGCACCCGTGCCAAGCGAAGTGGCTGCGCGCCGCTTGAGCGCTTACAGACATGATTGCCGCGCTTACGACCCACCGGCAAACGTTTCGCTCTCAACAAACAAATGCGATCTGACCCGGCAAACTCTACCTTTTCCCTCAAAGGCAGGCGCAAATCCTACCCGGAATGTGCAGCGGGTCTCAAATGAATTAATAACTTTTCACCGAAAAAGGGCAATTCTTCTAATGTCAGACAGCATCGTAAAATTATTTCCTCATCTGAATGCTTTATTAATCTGATGAATAGAGACGGCAGGTCTAATTATTACCGGTCACTTTGACTTGTAGGGGTAAATGATGCTCGATTATGTAACAATTTTTCGTCATTATTTACCTTTAAATTTTCGGTGTGTTTGGATTCGGAAAAAAGTGACCGATTGTGCGCTTGCTGGGCCGTTGTCTGCGGTCAAAGCAGCTCGGCTAATCATTATTAGTAATCGGCTTTTATTAAGTTCCCTACGTGCATAACGCGGCGGAGCTTGGATTGGGAATGTCGGTAGGAAACGAAAAGCGGCCGCAGAAGTCGCTCACCGGGCGAAGAAATGTTGAATCAGAATGTTCATGGCATTTCGTGGCTTCGTAGAACTCGAAATAAGCGTTTTAAAAAATTCGGGAGATCAACAGCGCGTAGTCCCCAAATAACTATTTCAATTCGATTTTTAATGAGCATGGTGAAATCCGCATTGGCCATATTCGCGCGTCGAAATCAAACAATTAGCCGTTCACCCGCATTCCTCCTTGCCGCTGACGAGTAAGAACGCGATTCGATAGCGCCTGATTATTACGGCGGTTAGATTTGTGACTTGGACCTTCGTGGCGATCGGGACTATTCTGAATTTTCGTTTGGACGGATCTCCGACTGCAACGCGTGCTGATTGCATCCATATCCGCTCAGGCGATCTGTAAGGAGATTGAAAACATGATTGAGAAAACGCTGGTCCAGGCTCTTATCGCCGTTGTCGCAATGGTCGTGTATTTCACGCCGTCCATCGTTGCGGACAGGCGAGGGCGGCGCAACGTGCTGCTGCTTGCGCTAATGAACGCGTTACTCGGATGGACGATAGTCGGATGGCTTAGCGCGCTTTACTGGGCGCTGCATCGCGATAGCCCGAAGAAGGTTAACCGCATCATGCGGATGCAAATGCGCAACAAGGCGCATGCGACCGCCGATGCAATCGTCGCGCGGGCACTTGCGCGCAACGTCCCGCCAGCGAAGGCGATTCGTATCACGCGAGATACCTACTGACGCAAGGCGGGAAGCGCTCAACCTGCAAGCGCCAGCGCGCGCGAGCGGCGCCGGGCGAGCCATCGCACCAAAAGCAGCCCGACGATCATTACAGTAAGCGAGAGCATGGTTGTCATGGTGCCGAGCGCGTAGATCACGGGCGTTGTCACGGAAGTCGTCAGGCCCTGCAATTCAAGAGGCAAGGTGTTCTGGTCGCCGATTGCCTGCGACGTGCGCGCAATCTCGTCCCACGACAACGTGAAGCCGAACATGCCGACGCCGATCACCGAAGGCCCTATGATCGGCAGCACAACGTGCCTGAAGCTCTGCCACGGTGACGCACCGAGGTCGCGCGCCGCTTCCTCGTACGCAGGGTTGAATCGATTGAAGACGGCGAACATCACGAGCAAACCGAATGGCAGCGTCCACGTCAGATGCGCGCCGAGCGCGGACGTATATAGGCCCATCGACGTAGTGTAGTTATCGACGAAAGACTCGTGCCCTGACAGCGTGGCGAGATATTTGACGCCGTTGTCCAGCAGCCGGAACGTGAGCCCAATACCCAGCGAAACGATGATCGAAGGCATGATCAAACTTGCCACCGATACATAAAACACGGCGGTGTCACCGCGAAAGCGCTTGCGAAACGCAAGTCCGGCGCTCACCGAAAACAGCACCGTCAAAACCGTGACCACGGCCGCGAGCCGCACCGATCGCCCGAACGCGGCCCATATGTCGATGTCGCCAACGCCCTGCCGCAATACTTCGAACCAGTGCAGCGATACCCCGCGCATCGGGAACGTGAGGCCGCCTTCCGGGCCTTGGAACGACAAGATGAAGATGGTTATGACCGGACCGTAAAGGAACAGCACGAAAAGCGCGAACACGAGCGCGAGCCAGTAGAAACTTGCGGGCCTGCGTTCTCGATGTTTCAAACCTGGCTTGAAACCGCTGGCGGCCATGTCACAGCTCCTTGCGGATATCGACTACGCGGGTCAGCGCCCAGACAATCATCAGCACGACTGCCAGCAAAATGATCGCGTTCGCCGCGGCAGCAGGAAACTGCAGATAGCCCGTCTGCACCTGAATGATCTTTCCTACCGATGCAATCTGCTGTCCGCCCATCACGCCGACGGTCAGGAAGTCGCCCATCACGATCGTGATCACGAAGATCGAGCCAATGACGATTCCCGTCTTCGACAAGGGCAGCACCACTTCGCGAATGACTTGCCAGCCGCTCGCGCCAGCATCGCGCGCAGCTTCGAGCAACGATCGGTCGATGCGCATCATGGCGTTGAATATGGGCACGATCATGAAAAACGTGTAGAGATGCACGAACGCGAGCACGACGGAAAAATTGGAATACAGCAGCCATTCAAGCGGCCGGTCCACCATATGCGCGCTGATCAATGCCTGATTCACGAGGCCGTTGCGGCCGAGCAGCGGCATCCATGAAATCATCCGGATAACGTTGGAAGTCCAGAACGGTATGGTGCAAACGAGGAACAACACCGTTTGCATGCCCGACGAGCGCACATGGAATGCAAGAAAATACGCAATCGTGAAGCCGATCAAAAGCGTGACCGTCCAGACGATGGCGCAGAACTTGATGGTGGACCAGTACGTCTTGAAGGTCACACAAACATCGGTGGTCGATGAACATCCATCGAAGATCGCCGCATAGTTTTTCAGCGTGAACGCCGGGATGATCTGGTACTCGTTGAAGTCCCAGAAGCTCACGATCAGCGTGATGATCAGCGGCACGATGAAAAACAGCGCAAAGGTCAACGTCAGCGGCGTTGCTTGCAGCCATGCAGCGGCTCGCTTATGTTTGACCGTTGCGTCAAGTGTTTGAGCGGGAAGCTCGATCGATGCCATCGCGTGAATGTCCAGTGATTAAACAGATGCAGCCGGCTTCATGCAGTCAAAAAGCCGGCGCCGGCGCACTCAGGCCGCAATGAACTCGTTCCACTTCTGGACCATGTAGATGTTCTCGTCCATCACTGCGTTCCAGCACGCGATCGCGCCCATGCGCTGGTTGTACGAACCGCCATCGCGTGTCGAACCTGCCTTTTCGAGCAGCTGGCCATCGGGCGCCTTGATGTCCTGCGCGGCCGCCTTGCCTTCCATCCAGTAGTCCCATTCGTACGCTTGCATGTGCGACTTGGCGGTCTCCGTCACGCCCGGGTAATACCCCTGGCGCATCAGGTAGGCGCCAGCCCAGCCGTCCTGGAACCAGTTGATGAACTCGTACGCGGCGTCGAGCTTGCGGCCCTGCAACGAACGCGGCAAACCGAAGCCCGATGCCCATGACCGATACCCCTCCTTCAGCGGCTGGAACTTGCAGGCAACGCCCATCGTGCGGACCTTCGTGACAGCCGGCGACCACATCGACTGGATCACGACTTCGCCCGACGCCATCAGGTTCACGCTTTCGTTGAAGTCCTTCCAGAAAGCGCGGAACTGGCCTGCGCGTTTCGCTTCGATCAGGATCTTGATAGTCTGGTCGATCTCGGCTTTGGTCATGTTGCCTTTGTCGCCGTACTTCATGTGACCCATGGCTTCGATTGCCATCGCCGAATCCATGATGCCGATCGCGGGAATGTTGAGCAACGCCGCCTTGCCCTTGAACTCGGGATTGAGCAACTCGGACCAGCTCGTGATCGGACGCTTGATGAGGTCGGGACGAATACCGAGCGTATCGGCGTTATAGGTGGTCGGGATCAGCGTCATCCATTCGGTGGGTGTCGCGGAGAACTGCGTTGAACGGGCGCCGGTCAGGAACATCACCTTCTTGGGCGCAGTGCCCTGGTCGCCGATTTTCTTGCCATCGACTTCACCGCGCGTGAGCACGGGCGTGATCTTGTCGGCGAGCTTGATCTTCTTTGCGTCCATGCCGGCAAGCGTGCCAGCGGGAATCAGCTTCTTCAGCGAGAAATATTCGGTATCGACGATATCGAAGGAATTCGGTTGCGTGATGATGCGCTTGGCGACGTCATCGGTCGTGACCGGAATGTACTGAATCTGGATACCCGTGTCCTCCTGAAACTTCTTCGCGATATCCGAGCTTTGGTTCACAGCCGTGCCGAGATATCGCAACGTGATCTTTTCCTGCGCGTGCACATAAGGGAAACCCGCAATACCCGCAGCGGCAACAGCGCCCTTCAGCAATGCGCGGCGTGACAGCCCTTGGCCCGATCCAAGGCTGGATTCGGCGGGCTCAGTCGTGGTGATATTGGACGGATTTTCTTTTCGCTCGGTCATTGCAATCTCCCTTGGTGACGTTGTCTTTCAATGTTCTCGTTCAATGTTTTCTTCAGCGCAACGCAAAGCAGTTTTATGCTGCAAATGCATGGGCGTCCTGCTCGTCCCACCACACGACTACACGCGCGTCGGGGCCGAGGCGCTTAGGGTCGTATTCGTTATCGGGTAGCAGCGAGATGAGTTCAGGCGAACCATCGAGCGGCGCAAGCGTCATGCGCAAATGCGTGCCCTGATATTCGGTTTCGCGAACCGTGCAAGGAATCCCGCCGATACGGCTAAGTCCGCCATCGCTTCCCGGCGTCTGTACCGGCGTGATGCCGTGAGGCGCTATGCGCAAGTGGTCGGCGCGCACGGTGAACGCGTGCCCGTTCGCGCTGAGCACGTTATGGCCGCCGAGAAAACGCGCGACGAATTCGGTGCGCGGGCGGTTGAAGACTTCACGCGGCGAACCGCTTTGTTCTATGCGCCCGTGACTCATCACCACGACCATGTCGGCGAGCGCCATTGCTTCTTCCTGCGAATGCGTGACGTGCACGAACGTGATGCCGAGTTCTTTCTGCCAGCGCTTAAGTTCGGCGCGCATCTGGATGCGCAAGAACGGGTCGAGCGCGGACAAGGGTTCATCGAGCAAGAGGCAACGTGGTTCGTTCAGCAACGCGCGCGCGAGTGCGACACGCTGTTGCTGGCCACCCGATAACTGCGATGGCTTGCGTTCGGCGAAGGCGCTCATCGCAACCAGTTCGAGCAATTCGCCCGCACGCTTGCGGCGCGCGTCTTTCGCAACGCCGCGCATCTTCAAGCTGAACGCGACGTTATCGAGTGCGGACAGATGCGGGAAAAGGGCGTAGCTCTGGAAGACCATCGCGGTGCCCCGCGTGGCTGGCTGCGCGCGCGTGACGTTACGCTGGCCTATGAGGATGTCACCGTCGGTGATCGACTCGTGACCCGCGATCATTCTTAATGTCGATGTCTTGCCGCAGCCCGACGGCCCAAGCAGACAGCAATATTGGCCGCCGGGAATCCGCAAGTCGATGGAATCGACCGCAAGCGAATCGCCATATTGTTTCGACACATGCACGAGTTCAATGTCCGCGGCTTCGGTCTTGAGTACGGCTGAAGTGGACTGACTCATATTGACGGATTCATATTGGCTCACTCATATGGACGATACATATGGACGGATCATGTGGACGGATCATATGGACGAACTCATGCGATGCGTTCCTGTTCGAGGCGTGGCGATCGACGAAGGTCGGCTGACGCATTGCCAAATGCAAGACACATGCCACTTTGTTTGCATCAAGCGCGGTTTCGTGCAAACCATCGCTGCTATTGAACGTCTACGATATGGCGTGTAAATTGCACACGATTCGAAACTGATCCGTCGGCGAATAATCACCGAAAGCCGCACGATCACGGTGCGCCGCTGGTTCGCTTCGGGGCGCAATCCACCAAAAAGGTTCACACGCAGCACATGTTGTCATCGGGGTTTTTGAACATGGACATCAATCGTCACGCTGGCGCAGAAGGCGAATCGAGATTCGGTCCGCTCGCGACGCACACGCGTTTTCCGTATCGGCCGATCGCCGATACCGATTCGTTTCGATGGCCGGGAGATACCGGACTCGCCGTCTATCTCGGCTTCAACATCGAACATTTTGCGTTTGGGGAAGGTCTCGGCGCGGCGCTGGGTCCGCTCTCGCCGCAACCCGACGTGCTCAATTACAGCTGGCGCGAATACGGCAACCGCGTGGGCGTATGGCGCTGCATGGAACTCTTCGATCAGCTCGAGATGCCTTCCGGCACGCTGATCAATACCGCTCTTTATGATCATTGCCCCGAGGTCATCGACGCATGTCTTGCGCGCGGCGACGAGCTCATTGCACATGGGCATACGAACGCGCATCGCCAAAGTGATTTCGACGAAATCGCCGAGCGCGCGCTGCTGGTTCATTGCCGCGAACGCATTGCGTTGCATTCGGGCACGCCGCCATCGGGATGGCTTTCTCCGTGGATATCGGAATCGCATCTGACGCCCGATCTGATCGCGGAAACGGGCTACGGTTATACGCTCAACTGGTGCCACGATGACCGTCCCGTGCGCATGGCGACGCGCGCCGGTTCGCTCTGGTCGATTCCTTATCCGCAAGAACTCAACGACTTGCCGATGATCATCGGACGGCAACTCGACGCCTGCGCTTTCGCGGACATGATCATCGATCAGTTCGACGAGATGCTCGAGCAAGCCAACAACAGCCGGCACAAGCAGGCGCTTGTCATGGGAATCGCACTGCATCCCTATCTGGTTGGTCAGCCGTACCGGTTGCGGCATTTACGACGGGCGCTCCAACATATTGCGGCGGCGCGCGCGAACGGCGACGTCTGGATCACAACGCCCGGCGCGATCGCGCGTTACATGGACGAGATGGAACGCGCCGGGCTCGCCGGGTCATCGCGTCATCAGGTACCGGCATGACACGGAAAGAAAACCCGCCTGAGCCAGAGGCCACGCAAGACGTGGATACACGCCTGTATCAAGCGATCTTCGACGGTGTCCTCAACCATCGTCTGACGCCCGGCACCAAGCTTCCCGAGCCGGAGCTGTGCCAGTTGTTCGGCGTGGGCCGCGCAGTCGTACGGCGCGTGCTGGAGCGCCTCGCGTATGAAGGTATCGTGGCGCTCAGGCCGAACAAGGGCGCGGTCATCGCGGAGCCGACGCCTGAAGAGACGCGCGAGATCTTCGAAGCGCGGCGTTCGCTCGAACGCGTGCTCGTGGAACTCGCGGTGCAACGCGCGAGCGCGCGCGACATTGAAGCATTGCGCCGCCAGCTTGCCGACGAACACGAAGCCATGCATCGCTTCGATCAGCCATCATGGGCGCGCCTTGCCAGCGACTTCCATTTGCGGATTGCAGGGCTTGCGGGCAACTCCATCCTGCAGCGTTATCTGAGCGAACTCGTATCGCGATGCTCGCTCATTGTCGGCGTGTACGAACCGCCGGGAAACGCGCCTTGCGAACACGATGAACACGCGGCAATCGTCGATTGCATCGAAGCGCGCGATGCGCCCGGCGCGATCCGCCGCATGGAAGCGCATCTTCGCGAGCTTGAAGAGCGCATCGAAACATCGCGCATGCAAGGCGAAAAAAGCCTTGGGCAACTGCTCGGTTTGGTTCAACCCTGAACACTCGAATACTGAACAGGCCATCATGGAAATCGACTTCGAAGCCATCACGGAATATCAGCGATACAAGCTCATGGCGAGCCTGATCGTGCCGCGTCCCATCGCCCTCGTGACAACGTTGAGCGCGACCGGAACGATCAACGCCGCGCCGTTTTCGATGTTCAACATGATGGGCGAGGAGCCACCCATCGTGATGATCAGCATCAATCGTCTCGACGATGGATCGCTCAAGGACACCGCCACGAACATTGCACGCAGCCGCGAGTTCGTGGTGCATCTCAGCGACGAAGCGATGGCGGAAAAAATGCATCGCTGTGGAGAGCGGCTGCCGCCCGATGTCAGCGAGCTGGAGAAGGTCGGGCTCACGCCGGTTCCGAGTTCGCACGTCGCGCCGCCGAGAATCGCCGAGGCGCCGGTTGCGTTCGAATGTACGTTGTGGGAGACGCTCGAAACCACGAGCCGTCATATTTTCATCGGGCGGGTTCACAGGCTGCACGCGCGCGATGAACTGATCGACACCGAAACCTGGCGCGTGCGGCTACAGCACTATTTCCCGGTCGGGCGCTTCGGCGCAAGCGATTACGTGACCACGCGGGAACGTTTCACATTGGGCTGAACGCGTGCAAATCGATCAATGCCGCTGGCCGACGAGATCGTCGACCAGCGGTACGACCGCGAGCACGACGAGCATTGCGGCAAGCGGAATCGTCGCGATAAAACCGACGTGTTTGAATCCCATCGCGCCTGCAATGCCGCCAGTAAAAAACATCCCGAGCAGCGACGCAAGAAGCCTGAGCTTCGACCGGTCCGCCTTAACGGCGCGCGTGCCTTCGTTGTGCGAAGTATTCCAGTACACGAGCTTGCCAAGTTCGATCCCTATATCGGTCACGAGCCCGGTCACGTGCGTGGTGCGGATTTCAGCCTTCGATATCTTCGTGATCATGGCGTTCTGCAAGCCCATGACAAAACAAAGCAACGCGACCGTGGCCGGGACGAACAGGATCCGGTCGCCTTCGAGATTCGCGCCGATCAGCCCGAAGAGCAGCAGCAACGCAGCTTCCAGCAGCAGCGGCAACGCGTACTCGCTTTGCGCGGCTCGCCGCCTGCCCCAGTTGATCATGATCGCGGACGTCGCTGCGCCCGACATGAACGCCACGAGTGAACTCAAGCCCGCAACAACGAGACCGGCATCGCCAAGCGAAAGGTTGTCGGCAAGTGCCGACACCACGCCGGACATGTGCGACGTGTATTGGCCGACCGCGAGAAAACCGCCGGCGTTCGCGGCGCCGGCAATGAATGCAAGCCAGCGCCCGAGGCGCCGGTTGCTCTCGCCGGTGCGCTCCGGCCGCGTGAAGCTGCGCAGATAGTTCAAGGGCATGTGTTTTGCCGTCGGCAATGCAAGCCGGAACGCGACGTGACTGGACGAGACATGGCGCGCGCCGGGTCAAACTTCGGCGAGCCGCTCGCTGTCGATAATGCGAATCTGCTTGCCGTTCGTATCGACGATCCGCTCTTTCTGTAACCTGGAAAACATCCGGCTCACGGTCTCGAGCTTCAATCCGAGATAACTGCCTATCTCCCCGCGCGTCATGCGCAGATTGAACTCGGCCGCCGAATAGCCACGCACCTTCATGCGCGAGGAAAGGTTGATCAGGAACGTTGCCACACGCTGCTCGGCGGTCATGGTGCCGAGCATCATCATCAGGCCGGATTCCCTGACGATCTCGCCGCTCATCATCCGGTGAACATGCTGCTGCACGGCTCGGACCTCGTGGCAAAGGTCTTCGAGAAGGTCGAAGGGAATCACGCAGACCTTGCTGTCTTCGAGCGCGATGGCATCGCAGTTCTGTTCGCCGGTACAGACGCCGTCGAGTCCGAGCGGCTCGCCCGCGATATGAAAGCCCGTGACCTGCTCTTGCCCGTCGCGATGCGTCACGACCGTCTTGAAGCAACCCGTGCGCACGGCATAAATGCTTTTGAACGCGTCTCCCGTCCGGTAAAGCGTCTCGCCGCGCCGAACGAGGCGTGTTGAACAGATGATGGCATCGAGCCTGTCGAGTTCAGCGTCAGTCAGTGTGGGCGGCATGCAGATGGCGTGCAATGAACAGCCAGAACAGCGCGTATCGGTATGTAAAGCGGGACGTGAGGCGGGATGTGAGGCGGGATGTGAAGCGGGATGTGAAGCGGGATGTGAAGCGGGATGTGAGGCGGGATGTAAAGCGGGAACCGGCTTGGCCCGCTGTGCCGCGCGCGTGAAAGCCGTCGGCTTCGATACTGAAGATGCGCAGGCAGTCGCTGACGTCATGGCGTCTCCCGTGATTGAATTGCTTCGGTGCATTTGCGCGACGTTTGTCCGTCGTTTGTCCGTCGCTCGCGCGGATGATTCGCCGGCTATTCAATGAGCGCTTGTCGGCTTTCGCCGATGTCCCCGAAGCAAGCCGACGCTCGATGAAACCGAGTATGGTCGACTCTATCTCAAAATGAAATCAGCAAGCGGCTGCGCTTGATGTAGGTATTTGGGAGTCCGTGTAGGAAACGGACTACACGAATCGGAAACTGGGCGCTGAACCGGCCTTTACGTTTCGTGGTCGTCTTCGAAGAGCTTCTGCCGCAAGGCATAACGCACGAGCGCTGCGTCGTGAGGCATCTGCATCTTGTCGAGAATGCGGGTCTTGTAGGTGCTGATAGTCTTCGCGCTGACCGAGAGCGCCTGGGCGATCTGCGTGATGGTTTCTCCGCTCGCGATACGCCGAAACACCTCGAACTCGCGATCAGACAGACGTTGATGCGGCAGGTCGTCACAGCGGTCGGAGAGGCTGAGCGCCAGGCGTTCAGCCATGGCGAGGCTCACGTACACGCCACCCGATGCAACCTTGCTGACCGCCGTAACGAGCTCGGCGCTTGCGCTTTCCTTGGTCAGATAGCCCGATGCGCCGGCCTTGAATGCGCGCACCGCATATTGCTGCTCCGCGTGCATGGTGAGGATCAGCACGCGCAACGCCGGTTTTTCGTCCTTGATCTGCTTGAGCAACTCGACGCCGTTGCGTCCAGGCATCGACAGGTCGAGGACGAGTACATCGGCGGGGATCTCGCGGATCATCGCGATGGTCGTGGCGCCATCGCTTGCCTCGCCGGCTACCTCGACTCCGACGGCGCTGTCCAGGATATGGCGCAGGCCGTCGCGTACGAGCGTATGGTCATCGGAGATCAGAACCCGCGTCATTGCTGAAAATGTTCCTCGCTATGCGCCGCAAAAAGCTGCGGTGCGCGTTACAAAAAAAGATGCCCGCGAACGGGCGGGCATTAAGGATGCGCAAGGACACTGAGCCATGAACGCAACGCTGAATGGGTGAAGCATTAGTGCGACATTAGCACGGGCGTGGTCATGTTTTCCAATTATGTTCGCGTGACGCCGCCCAGGAATCGCTCGTGCAAGCGCGTATTTCCGCGCGGACCGCCTGGCCGGATGCGCCCCCGCGCTTGGCAAAAAGTCTACAAGTTCACAAACTGCGGCTTTTGATGTAGATCAACGGTGGCGCGGACACGCGATATCCGCCGGTGGACGCGTCGCCGCTCCGTTATTACATCGGAGGTAATTGAACATATTCCTGCACTCTCTAAGATGAGAGTCATCCACCGCCGCATCAACGTGCGACAAGGGAGATGAAACGCAAAAGCAGTTTTGTTCAAATACACCGAAGGAGTTAGGAATGCCAAGCTTTAAACTTCACACAATCGAATCAGCGCCGGAGCAGTCCCGGCCGACACTTAATGCCCTCGTCGAAAAATTTGGATTTTTGCCAAACGTCATGGCGACGATGGCCGCCAACCCTGTGTTGCTCAACGGCTTCGCGGGCAGCTTCGCCAGTTTTCATGGCGGAAGTCTGGACGAATGCGAGAAACAAACGCTGCTGCTTACGAACGCTGTCACGATCAAATGCCCATGGACGGTCGCGGCGCATTCCACCTTCGCGCTCGAAGATGGAATGGCGGAGGCGGACGTCAATGCCATCCGTGCGGGAAAACTTCCGGCTGATCCTAAGTATGCGGCGCTTTCGGGTTTGAGCCGGGCGCTCATCGAGAAGCGGGGCAATGTGAGTGAAAGCGACATAGATCGGTTCACGGCAGCGGGATATTCGCGGTTGCAGATTTTCGAGGTGATCACGAGCATCGGCATTTCGACCATGGCCGCAACCACGACCAACATGGCGGGCACGCCGGTTGAAGAGCGGTTCAAGGCTCAGGCGTGGATGCCTGCGTAAGCGCTGAAACAGGATGCGCTCGGTTCATTTCGGGTTGGGCGTATCCTGATCAGCCGGTTCACACTCTACGAGTATCCGATGAAGCCGTCGTCATCTTCGAAACCCGCCACCGAACTCGGCACACTGTTGCGTCAATGGCGAAGCACGCGCGGCAAAAGCCAGTTCGATCTTTCCCTCGATGCAGGCGTGTCGCAACGTCATGTCAGCTTTATTGAAAGCGGGCGCAGCGCGCCGAGCCGCCAAACGCTGATCACCCTTGCACAAGCGCTCGATATCCCGCTTCGCGAACGCAACGCGCTTTTGCTTGCCGCGGGGTTTGCACCTGTCTATTCGGAAAGCGCATGGAACGCGGAGGAAATGCAGAGCGTGACCAGCGCACTCGCGCGCATGTTGAAGCAGCACGAGCCGTTTCCGGCAGTCGTCATGGATCGCTATTGGGATGTCCTGCTGCCGAACGAAGCGGCGCCGCGTTTCTTCAATTGTTTTATCGATTTGTCGGCTCGTGCAAGCCCTAGAAACATGCTGCATCTGATGTTCGATCCAGCCGGCATGCGGCCGTTTATTGCGAACTGGGACGAGGTGGCGAAGAGCTTGATTCAACGCGTGCATCGGGAAGCGGTGGGGCGGGTTATCGATGACAAGACCCGCGACTTGCTTGCCTCGCTATTAGCTTACCCCGATGTCAAAACCGGCTGGACGTCCCCTGAGATGTTGAACGCCGGGCCGACGACGCGGACCATGCCGGTCATTCCCATCAGCTTCGTGATAGACGGTGCCACGCTCAATTATTTCTCGATGGTCACGACCGTCGGCACGCCGCAGACGGTCGCCGCGGAGGAGTTGAGGATCGAATCCCTGTTTCCTGCCGACGACACAACCGAGGCGCTACATCTGGACATGCTGGAACGCGTCCATGCAAAGTGATGGAACGAAAGTTTTATAAAACCTATACGCCGGGAACCCTTCCTTCGATACAAAAAATACCCTCGAAGATGAACAATAGCGTTGTCGAATAAAAAAGTGCGACAACGATGACCGATGAGCTTGGTGTTTTGATCGATGAAATCCAGCGCTACGCATGTGCTCGCGTCCACGACGTGCAGCGCGGCGCGGAAACGCCGGCGCTTGCTGCACTGATGGTGGAAAAGTTCGGCGAGGGCTTGATGAAGGCAGGTTACTTGCTGAAGGTAGAACGTATCGATGCCCTTAGGCAAGAGATCGATCGCCTGGTGCGTAAGATCGATGCGCGCTATCCGACGCACCTTCAATATAGATTCGAGGCGCGGCCGGCGGGTCTTGCCATCAACGGTACGGCGCTTTGACGTCTTGGCCTGGGCCGCAAGCGCCTCATCGTCATCCGTTCACAACAGCCGGTTCCGATCCATACGTCTCGCTCACTATGCTGCCGTTGTCGAGTTTCAGCACGCGATCGGCGATCGGGAAATAGCGGTCGTCGTGCGTGATCACGACCACAGTCTTTCCCGCACGACGCAACTCCGGCAATAATTGTTCGTAGAAAACGGCCTTGAACGCAGGGTCCTGATCGGCCGCCCATTCGTCGAAGAGATAGAAAGGCCGGTCCTCCAGATACGCGATCACCAGCGCGAGGCGCTTGCGTTGTCCGGTGGAAAGCGCGCGCGTGGAGAACGCGCCGTCCACCACTTGCACCTTGTGATCCAGCGCAAGCTTGCCGATCAGCGCATTGGCGCGCGCATCGGCGTGGGCACGCGATGGATCGTTCGGATCGACGATGCCAAGCAGTGCATCGAACAAATGGAAGTCGTTGAAAACAGCAGTAAAGCGCTCGCGATAAGCAGGGCGCTCGAGTGACCCGACCGGCCTGCCATCGATTTCAATGACACCTCCTTCAGGCTCGTAAAGGCCTGTTAGCACCTTCGCGAGCGTGGTCTTGCCGCTGCCATTCCCTCCTACGATAAACACGAGCTCGCCCGGCCTGAACGTCAGGTCGACGGGCCCGATGCGGAACATGCGTTCATCGCGTTCATGGAAATACGAGTGGGTCACGCCGCGCAACGTCAAAGTCTTGAAGGGCGCGTGGGCCGCGCTCGATGACGGCGGCGCCTGACTCGCCAGCGTGGACAGGCCGCCGAATTCGGCCATCACTTTCTCGATCCGGTCGAGCGACACGCGCGCGGCGTTGACTGTCGGCAAGTTGTTGAGCAGACCATCGAGCGGCACCAGCATGAAGAGGAACACGATCACATAACCGGCGGCGGCGGGTGCGTCGGCGCGTACGCCAAGCGACGGCCAGAAAGCGGCGGCGCCAAGGAAAACGTAGAACACGAAGATGATCCAGCCCACGCCGACAGCATAAGCACTGAACGCCCGCCGCCGAAGATCACGCACTTCGCCAATTGCCATTCCCAGTTGTCCATCGACGAACTGTTGCGCGCGCGCCTGATGCAGCTTCAGTTCCTTGGCGCCTGTAAATAAGGCGCCTAGATAGCCGAACAACTTGTCCTGCGACTTGCCGGCCGCTTCGAGCGACGCGATCGCGCGTTTGTCGCCGGTGTAATAGCCGAACGATCCGATCACGATGGCGGTGAGCGCCAGCAAGCACACCGGCAATGAAAGCCACGCAAGATAAGCGAGACATCCGCACACGATGGAACCGTGCATCACGATATTGGGCAACGCGAAGAACAACATGGAGACGTTGGTGGCGTCGTCGGTCAGGACCGATTGCACGGGCGCGGCGCCGATGCGTTCGACATCGCGCAACTCGGCGGTAGCAACACGCTTCGCCACGCGTTCGCGCAGTTGCGCCATGGTGTCCTGCGAGAGTCGGGCGAACAACACACCCGACACGATCCGCGTGGCCAGCGCGACGATCGCGCACAGTGCGAATCGCCATGCAAGTGCGCTATCCGCCGATGAAGGCTGCGACAGCGCGCGGTTCAGCGTTGCAACGAGCGTCACGCTTGCAACGCCATTCAACACACACGCAGCGATGGCGAGCGCGAATGCGCCGCGTGAACGCTTGAGTAACGAGAGGATCAGGCGCGAAGCCGGCTTGGGTGGCGCTGTCTGATTCGAAGAGGCGTCGGAACGCTCGGTGGCTGGGGTCATCAAGGTTGGCAGTCAAGAGAGGCATGGCGGCGCGGAATACGCCCCTTGCCTCATTGACGTTTGAGCGGAGCAAATCTTTAGCCGAGTGCGAAAGCCGGTCTCGTGGTTGCAAAAATAAGAGTAAATATTCTTGTGCGCAAATCGTCATCCCAATGAAGCCGCAATTCCTGTGGCCATTGAGCGGGCCGAAGCGGTCCGGCTCAGAGGACTTCACGCCTATGACGACGCATACGACCTGTTTCCCGACCGCGCTGCATTTACGTATCAGCGCATTGGCACGCCTCGCGCCCGATGCCCCCGCGATGACGTCGTTTTCGCCAATGGAAAAGCGGCTTTCGCGGGGCGAGCTGGATTGGCGCGCTGAAAACCTGGCATCGCAATTACGAGCGGCGGGCGTTGGAACAGAAGTGCGTGTCGGCGTATGTGTGGAGCGGTCTTGTGAGTTGTTCGTGGCGCTCCTGGCAGTACTAAAAGCGGGCGGCGTGTTCGTGCCGCTCGATCCGCATCATCCGGCATCGCGGCTCGACTGGATCGTGAAGGACGCCGGTCTGGTGCATGGGATCGTGGACGTTGCATCGGATGAAACAATGCGTCAGCGGTTTTCGCGATGTTTGACGGTATCGAGCGAAGATGTAGCGGCCAAAATCGGAATCGATCAGGAACCCGATCAAACAATCATCCATCCACGCGCTGCGGCGTACATGATCTACACGTCGGGCTCCACCGGCACGCCAAAGGCAGTCGTTGTAGAACACGGACCCCTTGCCGCGCATTGCGAAGCGTTGGCGGCGACGCTGCCTATAGAAGCGGATGACCGTCTGCTGCATTTTGCGTCGGTCAATTTCGATGCCGCGCACGAATGCTGGCTGGCGCCGCTTGCGGTGGGCGCGAGCATCGTCATTACAGACCCGCCGCCGTTTTCGCCCGATGCCGCGCTCGCGATGATCAATCGCGAACAGGTGAACATCGCAGCTTTTCCGCCGGCGTATCTGCGTGAGTTTGCGGCGCTTGCGGCGCGAAGCGGCGTGCCTGTTTCGTTGCGGGTGCTCGCGTTCGGCGGCGAGGCGCTGTCGCAAGACGCCTTTGATAAGGTGCGGCGCGTGTTCCCGGCGGTCCGGCTCGTGAACGGTTATGGGCCGACCGAAGCCATCATCTCGCCGATGTTATGGCCGGTCGCGCCGGGTGTCACGCCCGAGCTTTCAAGTGACGATGCGTATGCGCCATTGCCTATCGGCTGGGCTCTCGGGCCGCGTGCCGTGCATATTGGCGATGCTGACGAGTTGCTGCTCGGCGGCGCGTGTCTTGCGCGCGGATACCACGGGCGCGCGGCGCTTACGGCCGAACGTTTTCTGCCCGATGAATCCGGCGAGCCAGGCACGCGGATTTATCGAACGGGTGATCGTGCGCGCAGACGTCCGGATGGCGCGTATGACTATCTTGGACGTATCGACGATCAGGTGCAGGTGCGCGGCGTGCGCGTCGAGCCAGGTGAGATCGCCGCGTGTTTGCGCGCGCATCCGCTGGTTCGCGATGCAGCCGTGCTGGCCGATTCCGTCAATGGGCGTACCGTGCTGACTGCATGCATCGTGGCAGAGGATGAACTGGACGATGCGACGATCAAGGCATATGTCGAGCAACGGTTGCCGGATGCGTGGCAGCCGCATCAGTACACACGCCTCGATCATCTTCAGTACACGTTAAACGGCAAGCTCGATCGCGATGCGTTGAGGCTGGCGGTATCGGCGCGTGTTGCCAAAGCTGATGCGAACTTCGCTGCACCGCGTACCGATACCGAACGCTGGCTTGCGGCTTGTTGGCAACGGATCTTGAGCGACGCTTCGCCTTTCGGACTGCTGGATCGATTCTTCGACCGCGGTGGCGACTCGCTCGCGGCGATGCAGTTGCAAGCCACCATCCGCAGCGAACTCGGCATCAATCTGCGCCTCGATACGTTATTCGACGACCCTCAGCTCGATGCACTCGCAGCGCTGATCGACAGAAGCGAACGCGAATCCGGCACGGCACAGCTTGCACTGACACGCGTGTCGTCGCTGCCGGTTGGGGCGAGTTTTATCGAACGTCCGGCGTCGTTTGCGCAGCAACGATTCTGGGTGCTCGCGCAGACACAAAACGCAGGTTCGGCGTATCACATTGCCGGGCATTGGACGCTTCGTGGCGCGCTCAATACGCGTGCGCTGCAGCAGGCGCTCGATCTCGTTATCGGACGTCATGAAGCCTGGCGCACGACGCTCGTTGAAAACGACGATGGCGTTGTCATGCAGCGCATCCACGCAACGTTGCCGGTGCGTATCGGTCACGTGAATCTGAGTCATTTGAACGATACCGAGCGAAACGCGCAATCGGATCGTCTCGCGCAAGACCATGCAGCGGATCCCTTCGACCTCTCCAAAGGTCCTTTGCTGCGCGCGACGCTAGTTGAATTTGCAATCGATTCACATCGGCTGATGCTCGCGGTACATCACTCGGTCAGCGATGGCTGGAGTTCACGCTGCGCATTCGATGAACTCGCGCGAGCTTATACCGCGTTCACGGAAGGTCGCGATCCGCAATTGCCGCCGCTGCCGATTCAATACGCCGACTACGCGCATTGGCAACGGAAACTGGTCGAGGGCGCGGAAGGCGCGCGTCAAATCGAGTTCTGGTGCAAGGCGCTCGATGCCGCGCCCGAACCCCTTGCGCTGCCTTACGATCGCGCGCGGCCTGCCGAGCGTGATCATCGCGGTGCGCGGGTCGCTTTACGACTCGATATCCGGACAACGATCGCGCTCCGCGAGCTTGCGCATCGTGCTCACGCGTCGCCGTTCACCGTGCTGCTTGCGGCTTTCGATGCATGGCTTTATAGGTTGACTGGCGCTACGGATCTGGTTGTCGCGGTGCCGGTCGCGCATCGTCAGCGCGCGGAAACCGCGCCTTTGATCGGCTTGTTCCTGAATACGCTGGCGCTGCGTGCAAAGGTCGAGCCGCTCGCATCGTTCGAGGTACTGATCGATTCGGTGCGCGCGACGTCTCTGAATGCGTTCGCGCATCAGGACGTGCCCTTCGATCAGGTTCTCGACGCAATAAAACCTCCGGTGCGTCGTGGCGAAGAATGGTTGCGCGTGAAATTCGCCCAACAGTTCGACGCCGAGATCAAAGCGGAGCTTCCCGGCCTGTCCGCCGTTGCAACGCCGGGCCCCGACCTCGCTGCTCGCTTTGACTTCGCGCTCGATTTCACGGACGACTCAAGTGGTATCGAACTCGTAGCGGCGTATGCGCTGGATTGTATTGACGCGCCCACGGCAGAAGCGTGGCTCGCAAGTTTCGCCGCGCTGGTCGCGGATGCCGTGCGTAATCCAAAGAGTCCGGTAGCGCTGCTCGATTGCGCCAATCCATTCAACGGGCAGAAGGGTCGGACGTTGGCAATGCCCTGTGACGATGTGCTGTCGTTGATCGCGGCTCATGCGGTTTCCACGCCGCAACATGTGGCAGTCGCCGACGACCACACGCAGCTGACGTGTGCTGAACTCGATGATGCATCGAACCGTGTTGCGGTCGCGTTGCAACGGCGCGGCGCGGGTGTCGAACAGCCGGTGGTGGTGTGTATCGAGCGGTCGGTGCGCTTTGTCGTCGCGTTACTTGGCGTGCTGAAGTCGGGCGCATATGCCGTGCTGCTCGATCCCGCGATGCCATCCGAACGTCTCGCGGCCGCCGCCGATGCTTGCGGTGCGCAACTGGCGCTTGTCGCATCCAGTCCGTTAAAGATCGGCAATGCTCACGTGCTGGATATCGACGCTATCGAGCAGGATGAATCACAGTCGACCATGATCGTTAAACGTGCGCCGCTGCCGGATCAGGCCGCGTATCTGATCTTCACGTCGGGCTCGACGGGCACACCGAAGGGCGTTGTGGTTTCGCATCGCGCGCTTGCAGATTACGTGCAAGGCATGCTCGACGAACTCGATCTTGCGCCCAATATCTCCATGGCGATGGTCTCGACTGTCGCCGCCGACCTCGGACACACAACGCTCTTCGGCGCGCTGTGTTCAGGACGCACGTTGCATTTGTTGCCGGCATCATGCGCCTTCGATCCGGACCGGTTCGCGCAGGAAATGCGTACGCGCGAAGTTGGCGTGCTGAAGATCGTGCCGAGCCATCTTCACGCGTTGCTCGATGCTCAGCGCGCGGCCGACGTGCTGCCGTCGCACGCGTTGATAACGGGCGGGGAGATCTTGCCGTGGGCGTTGGTCGATCGGATCGCCGCGCTCAAACCCGGTTGCCGCGTGATCAACCATTATGGGCCGACCGAAACCACGGTGGGTTCGCTCGTTTGCGATACATCCGGCTTAACTCAAGCGGATTTGCGTAGTCAATCGATTCCCGTTGGCCGGCCGTTGCCGAACGCCTGTGCGTACGTGTTCGACGCGTTTGGATCGGCCGTACCGGTCGGCGGGATCGGCGAGCTTTATCTGGGCGGTCCCGGCGTTGCGCGCGGTTATCTCGGACGCGCGGCGGCTACTGCGGAAAAGTTCGTTCCGCATCCCGGTGCAACGGGTGAGCGCCTGTACAAAACGGGCGATCGCGTTCGCTTACGCGCGGACGGTTGTCTGGACTTTCTCGGGCGTCTCGACGATCAGGTGAAGATCCGCGGTTACAGGGTTGAGCCAGGCGAAGTGAGCGCGATGCTGCGAACTATCGATGGCGTCGCACAGGCCGAAACGCTTGCGGTCGAGCAGGATGGACGCTTGCGGCTTGCATGCTTCGTGACGTTGAACGAAGGCAGTGTTCAAACGGAAGCGGCTTTACGCGAAACGCTTGCGCAGCGCGTGCCCGAATACATGATTCCGGCGGTGCTTGCGGTACTGGATACGCTTCCCGTGACGCCTAACGGCAAGGTGGATCGCACGGCGCTGCGCGAGATCGCGGCCACGCCCATTCCCGTTGAAAGCATCGGCGATGCGACTCGCGGAACAACGGAAAACACGCTTGCGACTGTCTGGATAGACGTGTTGAAAATCGAGCGTGTCGGTCGCGACGATAATTTCTTCGAACTCGGTGGCGACTCGATTCTCGTGCTTCAAGTCATCGCGCGTTCGAGAAAACGTGGCGTGCGTTTCACCCCGAAGCAACTCTTCGATAATCCGACCATTGCGCAACTGGCAACCGTCGCAACCTCGACGGATGCCGCAGTCGCACCGAAACCGACTGCGCCGCCGCGTGTTGCAACCGACGTGCTTACGCCTGCGCAGCTCCGGTTTTTCGCGTTGGACATGCCGCAACGCGGACACTGGAACCAGTCCGTTCAGTTCGATACACAAACGCCATTCGATCTCGACGCTTTCGCGCGTGCGTTCGACGCACTGCTCATGCATCACGAGATCTTTAGCCAGCGTTTCGTGCAACGTCCCGGCAGTAGCGCTTGGTCGATCGTTCGAGCGGAAAAGCCTTTCGATACCTTGCCCCTCGCCGTCACCACCGCGACCGATCAATCCGATGCACTTGCGCAGTTCGATGCTTTGCAATGCACCCTCGACATCGCGAACGGCCCGCTGGTTTGCGCGCTCGTAGCGACTTTTCCTGATGGCGGCGCACAGCTTTATCTCGCGATTCATCATCTAATAATCGATGGCGTGTCGTGGCGCATCCTGCTTGAGGATCTCGACACGGCATACCGGGCCGCAACAGAACGTCGTGCGGTACGTTTGTCGCCAGCGAGTGCACGCGCACAGGACTGGGCCGCGCGCCTCGCACGCGCCGCGCGCGAACCGGGCTCTCCGTTCGCACAAGAAACGTCGTACTGGTCCGCGCTTTCATCGGCTTACGATGACTTGCCGATAGACCACCCTGAAGCATCGGCGACAAATGCCGACGCATTGGTTTTCAAGCAGACACTCGACGCCGACCTGACCCGTGCCTTACTAAGCGAAGCAAACGCTGCGTACCGGACGCAAACGATCGAGATACTCGTCGCCGCGCTCGCTCATGCGATTGGGGAGAAGACGGGACAGACATCGTGCCGTATCGAGCTTGAAGGACACGGCCGCGAGCCACTGTTCGATGACATCGATGCAAGCCGAACGCTTGGCTGGCTGACGAGCCATTACCCGGTAGCGTTACACATAGGCGAAACGCTCACCAGCACGCTCACCGAAGTGAAAGACGCTTTGCGCGCTGTGCCCAACAAGGGCGTTGGCTTCGGCGTTCTGCGTCACTACGGCGACGACGCCATTCGTCATGCGCTCGAAGCCATACCGCGGCCGCGCGTCACGTTCAACTATCTCGGTCAGTTCGATGCGCCTCGTGACGCATTGCTTACGCCACGCTTCGGCGGCGCAGGTTGCGAACGGGACCCGGCTGGGCCGCTTGGCAACACGCTTGCGATCCACGCCTATATCGATACCGACGGCGCACGTTCGCTAAAGCTGCACTGGGTCTACGCCGAAACGCAATTCGATCGGACTACGATCGAAACACTGGCGCAGCGTTTTGAAACCGCGCTCTTGGGCATCGTGGCGGCATGTGCGGCTCGCCTCGCTGTTCAAGGCGGCGGCGCAACACCGGGCGACTATCCGCTGGCGCGCGAAGCCGGTTTGAATCAGGCCACGCTCGACCGCTTGCCGCACGACTTGCGTTCCATTGACGACATCTATCCGCTCTCGCCTATGCAGCAGGGCATTCTGTTCCACTCGTTGCTCGCACCGGAACACGCGACCTATATCAACCAACTCGTTGCAACGTTGCACACGCCTGACGTCCAGCGTCTGCGCACTGCGTTCGAGGCTGCTGTACCGCGTCACGACATCTTGCGCACTAGCTTCATGACCGGCGAAGCCACGCCGATGCAGATCGTGCATCGCCAGGCGCGCATGCCCGTTGATACGCTCGACTGGCGTGGTGAAGGTGAGCTTGCGCTCGAGGCTTGGCTTGCGAACGATCGGGCGCGCGGTTTCGATTTGAGCAGACCGCCGCTGATGCGCGTGACGCTCATCCATGTGGCGGACGATGAATGGAAACTCGTCTGGACCCGCCACCATCTTCTGCTCGACGGCTGGAGTACGGCGCGTCTTTTCGCCGATATCCTGCGCGACTATATGGAGCCGCCGCGCCCGCATTTCGCGATGCCTGCAAAGGCACGCTATCGGGATTTCATCGCGTGGCTGGCGAAGAGGGATACGAACGCGGAGAAGACGGTCTGGCTTGAACGTCTTGCACTTCTCGATGAACCCGTGCTCGTCGCGAAACGCGAAGCAGATATGCAGACGGGTAATCGTTCGTGGCGCGCGACGTTCGATGCAAGCGCGACAGCCCGCGCCGTAGACACTGCGCGCAGTCTTCACATCACGCTCAACACGCTAATACAAGGAGCGTGGGCGCTTGCGTTGCAACGCGTCACGCATCAATCGTCCGTTGCGTTCGGCGCAACGGTGGCGGGGCGTCCCGATGCGCTGCCTGACGTCGATACCGTCCTCGGTCTTTTCATCAATACGTTGCCTGTCATCACCGCACCTTTGCCGCAGCGCGAAGCTGCAACATGGCTACGAGAGCTGCAGGCCACTAACGCGGCCGCCGCAGAACACGCTCATACGCCCCTCGCAGATATCCAGCAATGGGCGGGTCAAGGAGGCGGTGCGCTTTTCGACACGCTGCTCGTATTCGAAAACTATCCTGTCGATGAAGCATGGGCCGGCCGGGATGAACGCTCGCTCAAGATGCGCGATTTGCGCAACATCGAATCGACCGACTTCGCCGTTACGCTCGTGATTGAAGCGGGTGAGTCTATGATCATCGACTACGGTTACGACGCAGCGCGCATCGATGAAAAACGCGTCGCGATGTTGCATCGCGCTTTCTCCGCATGTCTTGATGCGCTCGTCGAAAATCCGCATGCGCTGCTCGGCGGCATATCGATTGCAAGCCCGGACGATATCGCCAAAGTCGCGCGCTTCAACGCGACGACCCGCATTTCGCCGGCGCAACAGCAATTGTCGCTGCATCGACAGTTCGAACTCGCTGCCAAGGTTTCGGCGCATGCGATCGCACTTGAATTCGCCGATGCGACCGGCGAACTGCATCGGATGTCTTACAGCGAACTCGACGCTGAGGCGAATCGCGTCGCTGCCGCGCTCGTGGCGAAAGGCGTGGCGCCGGATACGGTGGTGGCTTTGTGCGTGGAGCGTTCGTTCGACATGGTCGTAGCGCTCATGGGCGTGCTGAAGGCAGGCGCGGCTTATTTGCCGATCGACCCGGAATACCCCGCCGAGCGCATTGCATATGTGCTCAAGGATGCACAGCCTGCAATGGTGTTGACGCAAGCTCATCTGCGGGAGCGCATCAACACGGACGACGCACGCGTTTTTACTGTGGCCGAACTAATGCAGGACGACGCAACGCCTGCCGCGCGCGCCGATGTTCACCCACAACAACTCGCGTACCTGATCTATACGTCGGGCTCGACGGGCAAGCCCAAAGGCGCGGGCAATACGCACGGCGCGTTGTCGAACCGCATTGCGTGGATGCAACGCGCCTACACGCTTACCGATCGCGATGTTGTGCTCCACAAGACGCCGTTCGGCTTTGATGTCTCCGTCTGGGAATTCGTCTGGCCGCTGTCAGTGGGCGCAAAACTCGCGATCGCCGCGCCGGGCGATCATCGCGATCCGGCGCGCCTCGTTGCTGCTATTGAAGCACGCGGCGTGACGACCTTGCACTTTGTTCCTTCGATGCTCGCGGCGTTCATCGCGCATCTCGACGACTTCAACGCCGCCGGACGTTGCGCAAGCCTGCAACGGATTATCGCGAGCGGCGAGGCGCTTGCGCCGGAACTCGTTGCACGTGTCGCGCAGTTGCTGCCGAACGCGCGTCTGTACAACTTGTACGGTCCGACTGAAGCGGCCATAGATGTCTCGCACTGGACCTGCAGTGCAGACGATGGAAACGCCGTATCGGTGCCTATCGGTCACGCGATCGACAACCTCCAACTGCACGTTCTCGATGCTGCAATGCATCCGCTGCCTGACGGCGTTATCGGCGAGTTGTATCTGGGCGGAGCGGGGCTTGCGCGCGGGTATCTCGGGCGGCCGGCGCTTACCGCAAAGCGTTTCGTGCCTGATCCATTCGTGGCGGGCGCGCGTTTGTATCGAACCGGGGACCTTGCATGTCGCCGAAGTGATGGCGCGCTGGACTATCTCGGTCGTATCGATACACAGGTGAAGCTTCGTGGGCAACGCATTGAGCCGGGTGAAATTGAAGCGCTGCTGCGCGCTTACCCCGGCGTGCATGACGCGGTGGTTATCGTGCGCGACGAGCAACTGGTCGCGTATGTGGCGCGTGGTGCCGAAGGCTCGCTGGATCAGGCGGCGCTTCGGAATGCATTGCGGGCGCAACTGCCACCCTACATGGTGCCCGCGCGCGTGATCGAGCTTGCGGCGCTGCCGGTGACGCCGAACGGTAAATGCGATCGCAACGCGCTGCCGGTTCCGGCACGCGAAGACCATCCAGTTGAATTGCCGCGAAGCTCCACCGAGCAGGACCTGGCCGCGATCTGGCAACGTGTATTACGCGTGGAATCGGTAGGACGTGACGACGATTTCTTCGTTCTCGGCGGCCACTCGCTGCTTGCCACACAGGCCAACGCACAAGCCAATCTTCATTGGTCACTGATGCTGCCGCTACGCACGCTTTTCGATCAACGCACGCTCGCGCGTTGCGCGGCAGAGATCGATCGCGTACTCGACGAACGCGGCGATGCTCATGGACAAAATGCACTGAGCGCCATCGATGCATTGCTTGGCGAGCTCGAAGCGCAATGAAGACCGGAACCAAGGATCAACGATGACGGCACGACCGGACCTGCTTTCTCTTTCAGCACGCTTCGCGCAGTTACCAGACGCACAACGCAAGGTGTTCCTGGAAAAACTCCCCGCTACGGGAATCGACTTTCGCATGCTGCCAATCCCGCCGCGTGCCGAGCGCTCTGCCAGTGTTCCGGCGTCGTTTGCACAGACCCGGCTTTGGCTGCACGCGCGCATGATCGACGAGCCCGCTGCCTATCACATCACCGAGCGCCTGCGTCTTGACGGGACACTCGACGAACATGCGCTGCGGCGTTCGTGCGATGCACTGATCGCGCGTCACGAGGCGTTGCGTACGACGTTTGCGGAAGGCGCGGATGGCGTCATGCAGACGGTGCACGCGCCCGAACCATGCTGCTGGCAGACGTTCGACGTGAGCAACATTCCCGCAGCGCAACGCGAAGCTCGGGCACGTGAACTTGCGCTCGCCGATGAAACCCAACCCTTCGATCTCGCACACGGCCCGTTGATGCGCGCATGCCTGATTCGTCTCGATGACCGGACACATTGGCTTTCGTTGACAACGCATCACATTGTCTCGGACGGCTGGTCTGGCGATGTTGCGCTTGCGGAGCTGGCATCGTTTTACCGGTCGTATGCAAAGGGCGATGCGGTTGCGCTAGAGCCATTACCTATTCACTACGTCGATTACGCGCTATGGCAGCGACGTTGGCTCGACGCCGGCGAACGTGATCGTCAACTTGGATTCTGGCGTTCACGAATCGATCCGTCGCGTGATGTGCTGATGCTTCCCGGAGCGGCGCCGCGTCCGGCGCAACGTAGCGCGCGCGGCGCGCGCCACGTAATCAAGCTGGACACTGAGCTTGCGAAGCGCGTCGCCAGTCTTGCCCATAGTCATCGCACGACGCAATTCGCCGTCCTCCTTGCAACGCTCAATGCATTGCTCGCGCGCGCGTCCGGCGAGCAACATATTCAGATCGGCGTGCCTGCCGCAAACCGCGAACGCGCCGAGACCGCGGGATTGATCGGCTTCTTCGTGAACACGTTGACGCTCGCAACGCGCATCGATTCGAACCAAAGTTTTTCCGCGCTGATCGATGCAACCGCACGCGGTCTTGTTGATGCGCAAGCGCATCAGGACGTGCCTTTCGAGCAAGTGGTCGAAGCAACGGACGTCGCTCGCAGCGCAAGCCATCATCCGCTATTCCAGGTCATGGCCGCATATGGCGCGCGCCGTCCGTTGCTGTCTTTCGCCGATGTTTGCGTGACCGAGTTGCCCTCGGGCGCGCCGTTCGCGAAGTTCGACCTGACGCTCAATTTCGAGGTCCGCGACGATGGCTCTATCGACGCCGCTTTTCTCTATGCGCTCGATTTGTTCGAAGCCGATGCCATCGACCGCCTGGCGCAGCGTTTTATCGAATTGCTGTTGAACGCACTCGATACGCCAGATGTTCCCGTCGGCGAGCTGCAATGGCTGCCGCTTGCCGAGCGCAATCAGCTCGACGCGTGGAACCATAATCCGCCGAACGAGGCCAGCGAGTTCAAGCCCGTGCACGAACGCATAGCCGATCATGCGCGTGCGCGTCCGGATGCTCGCGGCGTGGCGGACGTGGATCGCTCGCTGACTCGCCACGAAGTGAATACACGCGCAACCCAGCTCGCGCAGCGTCTTGTCGCTGCGGGCGTTCGCGCCGAAATGCGCGTAGGAGTCGCCCTGAGCCGCTCGGTGGACTTGCCCGTTGGTTTGATCGCGGCGTTAAAATCGGGCGGTGCATTCGTGCCGCTCGACCCGAGCCATCCGCGCGAACGCCTGGCGCAAATCATCGACGATGCGCGGATTCGGCACATCGTCACCGAGCGTGCAAGCCTTCCCGCGTTGCCGATTTTGGACCACGTGCGAACCTGGCTGGTCGATAACGAGAGTCTCTTCCACGACGACAACACTGCGTTGCCGTCTGTTGCGCCGATGCAAGCGGCCTACGTGATCTATACGTCGGGATCGACGGGAAAACCCAAGGGCGTGATCGTCGATCATGGCTCGTTCGCGCTGCATTGTGCGGCGATCGCGAAGCGTTACGGTGTGACCGAGGAGGACGTGTTCCTGCTGTTCCAGTCGGTGAACTTCGACGGTTCGCACGAAGGCTGGTTTTCGCAGTACATGTCTGGCGCGGCCGTTGCCGTGACGGCGGATACGCTCTGGCCGCCCGCGGTGACGTGCAAGATGATGGTGCGCGAAGGCGTGACCATGACGTACGTCCCGCCCGGCTGCGCGACGCAACTCGCCGAGTGGGCGCTCGCGCACGGCGCGCCGCCTACGCTGCGCTCGCTGACTGTGGGCGGTGAAGCCACGTCGCGCGAAGCTTTCGCGCTGATGCGCCGTGCATTCCCGAATGCGCGCATCGTCAATGGTTACGGCCCGACTGAAACCGTCATCACGCCGATGCTGTGGATGTTCAATCCAGGCGACGATCCCACGAAGCTCGCCGACACCGCGTATCTGCCGATCGGCACGCTCGTGGGCGCGCGTACCGCGCATGTCCTCGATGCACGCATGAACACGCTGCCTGTTGGCGTTATCGGCGAGTTGTATCTGGGCGGCGAGGGCATTGGCGTTGCACGCGGTTATCTCGACCGGCCCGCGATGACGGCCGAACGTTTCGTGCCCGATCCGTTTGGCGTTCCGGGCGCGCGGCTGTATCGAACGGGCGACCTGGTGAAGCGCCGCGCTGATGGTGTGTTTGATTTCATCGGCCGCGTGGATCATCAGGTCAAGCTGCGCGGCTTGCGCATCGAGCTTGGAGAGATCGAAGCGCAACTCGCCGCGCATGACGACGTGCGCGAGGCCGTTGCGGTCGTGAACGGCAAGGGCGCGCAAGCGGCGCTGGTGGCCTACGTCGAGCTGACCGATGACGCACGCAAGCGCGCGGTACGCGCTGATGCCGCCGAGCTGGACGCACATCTTCGTCACACGTTGCCGGACTATATGGTGCCGGCGTTCATCGTGGTGCTCGATGCGTTGCCGCGCAATACGAATAGCAAGGTCGATCGTGCTGCGTTGCCCGAACCTCAGCGCGTGCAACGGGCATATGAAGCACCTTCGGATGCAACGGAGATCGCCATTGCGCGGATCTGGCGCGAAGTGCTGGGCGCGGAAACGGTCGAGCGCGTTGGACGTGCGGACCATTTCTTCAAACTCGGCGGTCACTCGCTCGCGGCGGTTCGGGTTGCGACGCGTATAGCCGAGCAGCTTGGAAGGGACGTGCCGGTGCGTGCGCTTTTCGAGGCGCCGGTTTTATCGCAGTACGTGCAACGTGTGGCGCTCTCCAGAAGTGCCGATACGTTGCCGGATGCGTCGGTCGAAAAACAACCGGAAGCCGATGCAGATGGAGTTTTTCCATTGTCGCCCGCGCAACTCGGCTTGTGGTTCTTGTGGCGTGCACAACCTGACAATGCCGCTTACAACATACCCGTCGCGTTGCGTTTGCGCGGCGAGCTTTCTGTCAAGGCATTGCGCGCAGCCATCACGCAAGCTGCCGCCCGACATCCAGCGTTGCGCACACGTCTTGTACAAAGGAAGAACGGGTTTTCAGGTCAGCGTATTGACGAAGCGGGATCCATCGAACTACGCGTGATCGATCTTTCGAACGATCCGGCACCCGTCGCGCGTGCGAATCACCTGACGGACGAAGACGCACTGGCTTCGTTCAATCTGCTTGAATCACCGCTCTGGCGCGTGCGGCTTCTGCGTCTTGCCGACGACGATCACGTGCTGTCGCTCGTGATCCATCACATCGTTTCGGATGGTCAATCAATCGATCTGTGGCTCGACGAAATCCGTTCGACGTACGTTGCTTTGAAACGCAGTGCGCCACTCGCACCGGTTGTGCCGTTACCTCCGGTTCTTCCTGTTGCCGCGCCGCGATCTCGCGTTGCATTCTGGCGCGACGCATTGCAAACGCTGGACGCGGCGTCGTCGAACATCTTGCCGGCGCCGCCGTCCGGGCGAGCATCGCAACCGCGCTGGACGGCGAGCCGCATCGCATTCGAGTTCGACGAAGCGCTCATACGCCGTGCACGCGCGATATCGGTTCAAGCACACGCAACGCTGCCCATGCTGCTGCATGCCGCGCTCAACGTGGTTTTGTATCAGATTACGGGTGCGTTCGATCAACCCATCGGCGTACTTGCATCGACCCGCGAGCATTCGAGTGACGCCGCGCGCCACGCGCTCGGGCTCTTTATCAACGCGGTCGTTGTCCGGACGAAAATCACTGAACGCGATACGCCGGCGACCATTCTCGATGCGGTACGGGACGCGGCGCTCGCAGCATACGCGCACGCAGATACGCCTTTCGCTGATGTTGTCGCCGCATCGCGCGCGCGGCGTGAAGGCATGACGAACCCGCTGTTCCAGGTGATGTTCAATTATTTGCGTCAGGCCGCGAATGCCGGGCAGGAATGGGCGGGCATTTCGCTTGAAGCGTTCAACGATGTTCGTCATCGCGTGGTCTTCGAGCTCGAGCTGGACATTGTGGAACATCGCGATGGACGCGTGACCGGCGCGTTTTCCTACGCGAACGAATTGGTCGATGCCACTTTCGCTAAGACTCTCGCGCGCGACTATCTGGATGCGGTGACGCAATTCGTCGATGCACCGAACGTTCCGTTAGGAACCGTGCATCCGCGTTTCCAATCCGCAGCGAACATCCAGGCGCCTATCCCAATCGACGCCGAAGCCGATTCAACAGCCCGCACGCTCGAACATCTCTGGCGTGATCTCTTCAACGACCAGACGCTTTCACAAAACGACAACCTCTTCGAAGCCGGCGCGACCTCGTTCGACGTCGTCCGGTTTATTGATGCAACCCGTGCCGCTGGTTTCGCATTGACCATCCGCGACGTCTTCGAAACGCCAAGCATCGCGGGCCTGGCTTCGAGGATCGCGTCGAACGTGGAGTTGCGCGAATCGTGACCGGTCAACTTAACCGCCGCGCGCCTTCTCTACGCGCCACCGCAAACCGATAAAGGACCTGAGACATGCAAAGAGACACCGTATTCGATCTGATCGGCGTCGGCTTCGGACCGTCGAATCTTTCACTGGCCGTGCGTCTTGCAGAGGAGGCCGGCACGGCGCGCCTCGCGCATTGCTTCATAGAACGGCAGCCGGAATTTGGCTGGCATCGCGGCATGCTGCTCGACGACTGCCGCATGCAGATCTCGTTCCTGAAAGATCTCGTCACGCAGCGCGATCCGAAGAGCCGCTTTACGTTCATCAACTACCTGTTCGAGCGCGGTCGCCTCAACGACTTCGTCAACCTGAAAAGCTTTTATCCGACCCGCGTCGAGTTTCATGACTATCTTCGATGGGTCGCCGATGCGTTCGAAGAGCGCCTGCATTACGGCGAAACCGTCACATCGATAGAACCGGTTCACATGTCGGGCAACCGCCACGAAATCGGAGCGCTGCGCGTTTCCTCACACGATCAGGATGGCCGCGAACGGGAACGTTTCACGCGCGCGTTGTCAGTGGGAATAGGCGGGGCGGCGCAAATTCCCGAAGCGTTTGCGGCGCTCGGAAGCCACAACGTGATCCATTCGTCGGCCTATCTGACACAGATCGATCGCGTGGTCGGCAAGGCAAGCGATGCGCCTCGCAAACGTATTGCGGTGATCGGCGGCGGCCAGAGCGCGGCGGAGGTTTTCATGGACCTGTCGCGGCGTTTTCCGCATGTCGATGCAAGCCTCGTGATTCGTTCCGGCGCGCTCAAGCCCGCCGACGACACGCCTTTCGTCAACGAGATCTTCAGCCCCGCTTATACGGACGTGGTCTACGGTCAGTCGAAAGACGGCCGGCGCTCGCTGATCGATCGTTTCCGCGATACCAATTACGCGGTCGTGGACCGGCCTTTGATTGAACAGATCTATGAGATGCTTTATCTGCAAAACGTCTCCGGCGATGTTCGTCACCGACTGCTCGCGAACACCGGCACCGAGTTGGCCGTACGCACGGCGAATGGGCAGATCGAGCTTACGTTGCGCGACAACCTGACGGGGCTTGCCCGTACCGAACGCTTCGACGCGCTCGTGCTGGCGACGGGTTACAGACGCGATACGCATATCTCCTTGCTTGACGGACTGGCGTCGCATCTCGGCGATGCACTCATGCAAGGCGACGTGGAACGCGATTACCGGCTCGCGACGCCCGAGCATTTCAAACCGCGCATTTATTTGCAAGGCTGCTGTGAAGACAGCCACGGATTGTCCGACACGCTGTTGTCCGTTCTGGCGCTGCGTTCGGATGAAATTGTCGCCTCGCTCGCCGAGCACGCGGCACGGGACCGGTCGGCCAGCCGGATTCCCGCCAATCAAAAAAACGGGATGAGCGACGGCCGCATGGCTATCGCTCTTTAATAAAACCGCGGCCATATAAAAGGCCGCATTGTGATTTGGAGCGACGGAAATGGAGTGGGCAACAGGGACGCGTCGGAATGCGATCGCGGTGGCGACAGGCATTGCATTTTACGCAGCGGCGGCAGGACACGCGCACGCTCAGGCAGCGGCTCAGGGAACGACTCAAGGAACGGTTCAGGGCGCGCAACCTCAAGGCGAGCAGCCGGACAGCAAGACACAACAAGGCGCAGCGCTGGGCGACACGTTGCCTGCGATAACGGTCAAAGGCGCAACCGAAGGCGACGGTACGGTCGGCCTCGTGGCGAAACGTAGCGTGACAGGCACGAAGACCGATACGCCGATCAACGAAATCCCGCAAACCATCAACGTGATCACTGCAGCGCAGATCGAGCAGACCGGCGCGACCAGCATCAATGAAGCGTTGCGATATACGCCCGGTTTTTCATCGTATGGCGCGGACGTTCGTTCCGACTGGTACTCGGCGTTGCGCGGCTTTACGCCGAGCGTATTCCAGGACGGGCTGCAGGTTCCGAACACGCTCAATCTGGCGAGCTGGCGCGTCGATCCCTACATGATCGATAGCATCACGATCCTGCGCGGCCCGACATCCGTGCTCTACGGGCAGGGCGATCCAGGTGCGATCGTGGACATTCAAAGCAAGCTCGCAAACGGCGAACGTGTGCGTCAGGTCGAAATGCAGATCGGCGACTATGCACGCAAGCAGATTGCCTTCGACATTGGCGACAAGATCGATAAGGACGGCACGCTGTCGTATCGCTTCGTGGGCGTGGGACGCGACGGCAATTCGCTCACCGGTCCGCATGCGGAGCAGCGCGTCGCGTTTGCGCCATCTGTCAGATGGCAGCCGAGCGCGAGCACGTCGCTCACGATTGCCGCGAGTTATTTGCAGGACTGGGGCGATGCATCGAATAACTTCCTGCCCGCCGAAGGCACCGTTCTGCCCAATTTGAACGGCAAGATTTCTCCGGACCTGTACACGGGCGACCCGACCTATTCGTACTACCGGAAGAAGGAATGGTCGGTGGGCTATCAGTTCGAGCACAAGTTCGATCCCATCTGGACCTTCCGTCAGAACGTGCGCTGGATGCATCTATCGCTCGATCAGGGCGCGGTCTGGGGGGCAGGTCTCGACGCCAGCGATCCGACCCAGCAGACCATGTCGCGTTATGCCGGTTTGTTCCAGCCGAACTACAGCCGCTTCGATATCGACAACCAGGCGCAAGCGCGTTTCGGCACGGGTCCTGTCGAACATACGGTGCTGCTTGGTTTTGAATACAACCGCCAGAATACGACCGACAGCGAATGGCTTGCGCAAGGCCCGAGCCTGAACATGTACAACCCGGTTTATACGCCGGTATCGACTGCGATATTCAGCGGCCCCGATTCTTACGGACAAACCGATACGCGCGCATCGCTGGACAGCTTCGGCGTGTATGCGCAGGACCAGATCAAATGGCAGCGCTGGGTGCTGACGCTCGGTGGCCGGCAGGACTGGAGCAATACGAAGCAGGACGATCTGGTCGCGGGTACGCAATTCAAGCAAAACGATCACGCGTTCTCGGGGCGCGCGGGGCTCGTGTTCCTCGGCGATTATGGCCTGTCGCCGTACATCAACTACGCGACTTCGTTCAATCCGACCGTTGGCGTGAAGCTGTCCGGCGGCGGACTCGCGGAACCCACGAAGGGCCGTCAGATAGAAGCAGGGCTGCGCTGGCAACCGCCGAGCAAAAACCTGATGTTGAACGCAGCGGTCTATCAGATCAACCAAACCAATGTGCTCACGCCTGATCCAACCGATCCGACCAACACGTTCTCGGTGCAAACGGGCGAGGTGCGTTCACGCGGTATCGAGCTGAGCGCGGTCGGCAAGGTGACGCGCAATGTCTCGGTGATCGCGGCGTACGTGTATCAGGACGTGAAGAACATCGAGGCGAACGACGACTCGCTCAACAAGTGGCCGGTATCGATCCCGCTGCCGCGTCAGATGGCGTCGCTCTGGGGTGACTGGACGTGGCACACAGGACCGCTCGCGGGACTGGGGCTGGGAGCAGGTATTCGCTATCAAAGCGGCCTGGCGGGCGCGTACGACAACTCGCTGTACGTGCCGAGCTACACCGTGTACGACGCCGCCATTCACTACGACACCCGCAACTGGCGCTTCGCGGTCAATGCGCAAAACATTTTCAACCGCACGTTTGTCAGCGGCTGCCAGTCGACTTCGACATGCTTCTACGGCAATCCGCGGACCGTGGTGGCGACCGCGAGGTACGACTGGTAAGCAAGACTCGATGACTATGTCTTGAGCAGCAAGCAGCGCGCGGTGCGCTTGCGCCGCGCGTTGGTATCGGATTCACTGGCGTATCTTCAATCCATCACCATGTCGAAGAAAAAACTCGTTTATATCCTGTCGCTAAGGAACGCAGCGGCCGATCGTGCAGGGCAGCAGATCGAATACAAGGGCGGCTTCAGGTACATGAGGTCACCGCTCGAATTCCTGGTGGAGCGTCTGAACAATACCGAGCTCGGCGATGAATATTCGCTCGAAGGCGTGATCTATGACGACGATGAAAACTCGGCCGCAGACCGCGAGAAGCTAAGGCACTATGGTTTCTCGTGCCAGCCAGGCAAGCAGTGGATTTATCCAGCCGACCTTCGCGCGCAGGGCACTCGTGTCAACAAACTGCTCCACGCGATTCCATCGACATATCGGCGACTTGCGAGGGGCGCGCCGGAGCGTGCGCCGCAAAAAAGCGCCTTCGAGCATCGTCTGCTCGAGAAGCTGCTGGAGCTTGAAGCGGATTTTGTCGTGCTCGACGGACTGCTCGTGATCCTCGATGAACTCGTGCGTCCAGGCGCAGTGTTTCATCGGCGGATTGCAAATATTCATCCGGGCGTGACGCGGCTCAAATCGCCTTACGAACGTCGCGGCGCATACGCAACGCTCGACGCACTGTATGGCGCCCGAGGCGAGAAAGTGATCGACTGGAACACGATGCAAACGCAAGCCGTCGCGCCGGTGAACATGACGGGCGCATCGTTTCATTATGTCGATAACGGCATCGACTCCGGCGAAGTGATCTTCGACGTGCTGAAGACGCCGATACATGCAGAAGACACCATCCTCGAACTGCGATGGAACAACTTCAATCTGAGTCTTTTCCCCGCGCTGGAAGGCGGCCTTGCCTTAATGGCGGATCGATTTTCGAAGGTCGCGCTTTGAGCGTGCTGCACGTTCATTCGCATCACCGTACACCTGCATCGCGCAACGCCGGAGACACGACCATGAACGTTTCTTTTTATCCTGAAGCCATTGATCGCGAAAGCGCGGTTGCTGACCGGACATCCGCCGAATGGCATGCAGGCATGACGCCGGACGAACTCTTGCCTGCGCTCGGCGAACTGTTCTGCGGCGAGCCATCGCGTCGAAGCGCAACGATCGCGTTGTTGTCGAAGGGATCCGATCCGCTTGCTATCGAAGCATTTGTGACGCGAGCGATTGCGGAAGGTGTCATCGATACCGCGCAGTCATTCGATGACCATCTATTGCTGACCACATCGCGCAGGACATTCTGGCAGCAACCGCGACCATGGCTCAAGTCAACGGCATCCGGCGCCATGCCGTTGAACTACACCGTGACGCAGGAGCGTAGGCACCCGTTGCGTCCACCGAATGCGAAGGGTGTTATCTACGAGCGTTATTTTCCGTTGATCGGCATGACGCTGAGCTTGCGAACGGTCGACGCGCAAGCGGATGCGGACGTCTTCAGCGAGTGGATGAACCTCGATCGCGTTGCCTACTTCTGGGATCAAAAAGGCACGCGCGCGGAGCACGCGGCGTATCTCGAGGAACGGCTGGCGGACCCGCACATGCATCCCATGATCGGCTACTTCGACGACAAACCTTTCGGGTATTTCGAGTTCTACTGGGCGAAGGAAGATCGTCTTGGCCCGTTCTACGATGCCGGTGATTTCGACCGTGGCCTGCATCTGCTGATTGGCGATGCGCAGTTTCAAAGTTCGGGAAAACTCAAGGCGTGGTGGAGCGGCGTGCTGCATTACATGTTCATAGATGAACCGCGCACGCAGCGCCTGGTTGGCGAACCGCGTGTTGATCATGTGCGCCATATTGCATACATGCACCGCATGGGGTTTTATACGCTCAAGGAATTCGACTTCCCGCACAAGCGCGCTGCGTTGACGGTGCTCGAGCGCGAGACATTCTTCAACGACTTCAAATTCTAGCTTGCGCCTTCGGCGAATCCACGCTCGACGAGATTTTATCCAGATTGGTTATATTTATATACTTAACCAGCCGGAGGATTTATGAGCCAGATGAAACCCGTTGAATATGCGGACGCCGCGCCTGAAGTGAAAGCGGTGTTTGACGACATCAAGGAAAAACGAGGTGTTCCGGACGTCAATAATTTCTGGAAATATATCGCGCAACATCCGCCTACGCTCGCCCGTACGTGGGACAGTTTGAAAGACGTGATGGCGCCCGGCGCGCTTGATCCGCTCATCAAGGAATTGCTGTATGTCGCCGTGAGCGTGACGAACAACTGCGGCTATTGCGTGGCGAGCCACACGGCCGCAGCGCGGCGCGCGGGAATGACTGACGAGATGTTCGGAGAATTGATCGCCGTGGTCGGAATGGCGAACGAGACAAACCGGCTTGCGGTCGGATATCGCGTGCCTATCGATCCTGCGTTCGAGTAAGAAGCCGCAACGGGGGAAGCAATGTCGCCATTATTCCCTCCGATACTTAGCACCAAACAAATCGATGGTTCACCTTGCGTGCATGCGCTGCTACATTCGCGCCATGTGACGCACGGTGCGCCTGCGCACACGTTTTAAATGTGCGCAGATCGAACCACAATGAAACTCAAGCATCTTGCGGCCGTGGTGACGGGCTCACTGCTGGTCATGTCGAGTCTCGCTCGTGCCAATCGAACCAGCAGCTCCGACGCTTGAGCCGTAGTTGTCTCGGATAGTCGGACCTCGCGCACATCACCCACCATACAAGGAATAAAAGCATGACTTCAGTGCAGGGAACGGCTTCGACATCTCGTCTCGATGCCGCATTGGCCGCGTTTCCGGCACTGGCGGAGAAGATCGGTGAAGACAGCGCGGCGCGCGAATCCCGGCGCGAGCTTCCTTTCGATGGCTTTGCGTTATTCCGCAAATCCGAACTCGGGTTGCTGCGAATCCCGGTTGAACGGGGCGGCCTTGGCGGCTCGCTGGAAGACCTTTTCCAGGTGATTGCCACGCTCGCCGCAAAAGAATCCAATGTCGCTCACGCATTGCGAATCCACTTCGATCTGACCGAGTCGTTGTTGCTCGCGCCAAGATCGGAGTTCAACGACAAACAAATCGGACGCGTGCTGGAAGGCGCGATTTTTGGTGGCGCTTCGACTGAGCGAGGCACATCGCGACCGGGCGAGATCGGCACTGTGTTGAAGCGTGATGGCGATCACTTTCGTGTCAGCGGAAAAAAATACTATTCGACGGGAACCGCGTTCTCCGACTTCGCACGTATCAATGTGCAGAACGAGGACAACGAACCGGTGAGCATTGTCATTCCGGTCGATCGTGAAGGTCTGCAGGTGCTGGACGATTGGGACGGCATGGGCCAGCGAATGACCGCGAGCGGTAGCCTCGTTCTGGATGACGTTCGAGTGTTTGCACACGAAGTCATGAAGCGCGGATATACCACGCTCGCCGGCAGACACGGCGGAGCACTGCGCCAGCTGCATCTGGTGGCGGTGGCGGCGGGTATCGTGCGTAACGTCGTGGCTGACGCGGAAAACTATGTGCTCAAGCATGGGCGGCCGGTGTTGCACAGTCCGGCTGAATCGGCACGTACAGATCATTTCATCCAGCAGGTCGTGGGTGACCTCGGGGCGCATAGTCATGCTATCGATGCACTCGTGCAACAGAACGCCCGTGTGCTCGATCGTTCCGCGAACGCTATCCGCAATGACAGTAACGACGCCGAGGCGCTCGTGCTGCAAGGCGCGCTTGCAACGGCCAAGACGCAGATTGTAGTGAGCAAGCTTGCGTTGCATGCCGGCGAGCGTCTGTTCGAAGCGGGTGGCGCATCGGCCACATCGCGCGTGCATAACTTCGATCGCCACTGGCGCAACTTGCGCACGATCTTCAGCCACAACCCGCTGCTGCACAAGGCACGCGTGATTGGCGACTATCAGTTGAATGGCGACACGACCCATCTGACGGAAGGGCGCGTGTTCTGAACGGTTTCATCCAGGAGATGCACGATGAGCGCAGCGCTGAACACCCAACACGATGACATCACCATCACTCCGCTATCCGCCCATATTGGTGCCGAGATTCATGGCGTCGATCTCGCGAAGCCGCTTACGCCGAAGCAGGTCGCGGCGATCCGGGCGGCGTTGCTCGAGTGGCGCGTCGTGTTCTTCCGCGAGCAGTTCCTGACGCACGAACAGCATGTCGCGTTTTCCGCGCAATTTGGGGAACTGACGCTCGGGCATCCGGTGTTCGGCCATGTCGATGGACATCGGGAAATCTATTCCATCTCGAAGTTTCGAAAGGCGACGCGCTTCGAAGGACAGTCGCTTTTGCGCCCGTGGACCGGATGGCATACCGACGTCACTGCGGCCGTCAATCCACCGTTCGCATCGATTCTTCGAGGCGTGACCATCCCGCCTTATGGCGGCGATACACAGTGGACCAACCTCGTTGTTGCCTACGAAAAGTTGTCGGCGCCGCTGCGCGGTTTTATCGACGGCTTGCGTGGCATTCACAAGTTCACCGCGCCCGCCGGGGCGAGCGGGACGAGTGAGTTCGAGGAGGCGGTGAAAGAGCGGTCGCTGGTGAGTGAACATCCGCTCGTGCGGGTGCATCCGGAAACCGGTGAGCGCGCGCTTTACGTGAGTCCGAGTTTCCTGAAAACCATTGTTGGCGTGACGCCCCGTGAAAGTCAGGCGCTTCTCGAATTGCTCTGGGAACACGTGACGCGTCCGGAGTTCACCGTGCGCTTCAGATGGCAAAAGGGCAGTGTCGCGTTCTGGGATAACCGGTCGACCGCGCATCTGGCTCCATCGGATATCTTCGATCTGGATTTCGACAGGCAGTTGTATCGGACAACACTGGTGGGCGATATTCCTGTCGGGCCGGACGGCCGCGCTTCTGTAGCGATTGAAGGTTCGCCAGTCGATGCCGCTGCGGCGGTGGAACTGAACTAGCCCGGAAAATAGGAAATAGCAGCCGGGGCTTCCTGAACCCCGGCTGCGAAGACACGCTTACGCCGCGTCCACCGGAGTATTGAAGTCCGCGAGAATATCTTCACGCAACCGCACGAACGCCGGATCACTACGGCGGCGCGGACGTTCCAGTCCAACGTGCACCACCTTGCTGATTCTTCCTGGCCGAGCCTGCATCACCACAACGCGATCCGCCAGAAATACGGCTTCGTCCACATCGTGCGTCACGAGGATCATGGTGATGCGCTCGCTTTCCCAGATACGTTGCAACTCGTTTTGCATGCGGTTGCGGGTGAGGGCATCGAGCGCACCGAAGGGCTCATCGAGCAACAGCAGCCTTGGCCGGTTCACGAGGCCGCGTGCAATCGATACCCGTTGCGCCATGCCGCCCGACAACTGATGCGGATGATGTCCTTCGTAACCCTTTAACCCGACCAGTTCGATATGCTCCGCGACGGCGCGGCGCTTCTCGTCTTTGCTACGCCCGGAGTTCCTGAGCGCCACGGCTATGTTCTGTTCGACGTTGAGCCACGGGAACAGCCTGTGATCCTGAAACACGAGGCCGCGCGCGAGATCCGTGGTGCGGATGCGTTGTTTGCCGAACTCGATATCGCCATCGAACTGATCGTCGAGCCCTGCAATCAGCCGCAACAACGTGGATTTGCCGCAGCCGCTCGCGCCCACGATCGCGACGAACTCGCCGCTGCTTACCGTGAGATCGATGCCATCGAGTACCGGCGGTACGTTGGTATCGCCCGCAAAACGCTTTGCCACGCGATTCAGGTTGAGCTCATTTGCACGCGTTTCGATAGGAGTCGGCATGATTATATGGAATCCGTATTAAATAGGTTGCGACTGGAATCAGGCCACAGGATAGTGGAACCAGCGCCTTTGCACGGCACGCGCCAGCGAGTTCAGCGCCCAGCCGGTAATGCCGATCACGATCACGCCGAAAACCACGAGGTCCATGCGGAACTGTTCGCTGCCATCGACCAGCGTATTGCCAATACCGCTGCCCGCAACCAGCAGATATTCGGCGCCGAGCGTCGCGAGCCACGAATAGATCAGCGCAAGATAAACGCCCGTAAAAATGGAGGGCAACGCTGCAGGAATGGCAATGCGCGTCACCGTTTGCCATTTGCTGTAGCGAAACACGCGGCCCACATCGAGCAATTCCGGCGATACCGCGCGAATGCCGTCGGCTGTGTGCGCAACCACCGGCACGAGCGCGGCCAGCGAAAGGAACACGACCTTGGCGAGATCGCCGAGACCGAACCAAACTGAGATCAGCGGTATCCATGCAAAAAGCGATACCTGCTTGAACGTATTGAAGCTCGGACCAACGAGGCGGTTGGCGAACGGCGACACACCGAGCAACGCACCGAGCGCAAGCCCAAGGCTTGCGCCGAGTGTAAATCCCGTCAGCTCGCGCGCAAGCGAAGCCGAGAGCGCGCGCCACAACGCGCCCGTTTTTATCTGGTCGATCGCGGTGTGCAAGACCTGCGCCGGCGAAGTCATCATGCCGTGTCCAGTCACCGCGTTGCGCGACAGATACCACCAGATCGCGAAGGCCGCGACTGGAATGACCCAACCGCGCCAGCGGCCTTGGCTCGCCGAGGCATCGGCGCCGGCGATTGCGCCCGAGCCGGATTCGAGTTCAAGAGACGTTGCGGACATATGTCACCTCGTTCATGCCGGCCGTGGCGTGGACAAACTGTTCTCCAGCCGCGTGAGCAACCGGTCTGCCGCATAACCTATTGCGCCGACGATCAGCACCGATGCCAACACAAGATCGAGTTGAAACAACTGGCGTCCGTACACGATCAGATAACCCAATCCTTCCGATGAGGCCACGAGTTCCACGACCACAAGCGTGAGCCATGCCTTCGTGAATGCAAGACGGATTCCTGTGCCGATCACGGGTACGGCCGACGGCAGAATGACGCGCGATATCGTCTGGAATGGGGAGTACTTGAAGACGCGGGCGACGTCGAGATATGCGGACGGCGTCTTGCGAAAGCCCTGCAAGGTGCTGAGGGTGACAGGCACAAGGGCCGCGTGTCCGATCAGCAAGTACTTCAGCGGCTCGCCAATCCCGACCACGATCATCAGGAACGGCAGCCAGCCGAGAACAGGCACCTGGACCACTGCGTTGAAGCTCGGAAGGATATAGGCTTCCGCCGTACGCGATAGTCCGAGCAATCCGCCCAGCAGCAAGCCAAGCACGACGCCGCCTGCAAATCCGATGGCGACCCGCGAGAGGCTTGCGCTGACATGCATCCACAATTCGCCGCTTCTGGCGAGCCCGCCGAGGGTATCGAAGACGAGCAGCGGCGAAGGCAATATCTGCGCCGAGATCCATCCGTAATGCGAGCCGAGGATCCATAACAGTGCGGCCGCAGCGGGCAACAACCACGGCAACGCAGTCCAGCTGATCGAGCCGGCGGCGAGCGCAATACGACGGTTTGTATCGGCTGATTCAGATGGACGGCCGGGAAATAAGGCGCGGGCGATGCTATTCGCCATGATCGGATTCTCCGTGGGATGCGTGCAGGAGTTGAATGCAGGAGCTAAATGCAGAAGCTAAATGCGTTTACGATTTGAGCGGCTTGCCGGAAGCATCGAAACGTGGCCAGTAGTTTTCGAGCTTCAAGGATTTCAACGCCTGGTCGAGATACTTCGGTTCGAACCAGCCATTCACACTCACGGGTTGACGGATGAGATTCAGGCGCAGCGCGTCGTCGGCAACCGATTGATAGCGCGTGACAATGAACGGATCGATCAGTGGCGAACTGCGGTCTTTCAACGCCTGGTTTGCGTACTCCGATTCCCACGATTCAACCGGCACGCCGCTCTTCGCCCATAGCGTGAATAGTGCGCTTCGATTCGGTTCCTCGGACGACCATTGCGCCGCCTGGACCACCGACGTCACGACCTTTTGAACAACGTCCGGGTGATCGTGTTCGAAATCATCGAGCACCAGCAGATGCGCCTGGCGCGTGTATTGCAAGCCGCCATCGCGCGATGCGTAGATGATTTTCGCCAGGCCCTGGCGTTGCAACTTGAAGAGCTTGAAGTCGAGGAAGACGGCGTCCACGCCCTTCGATGCCAACGCCGCTTGCGAAGCAGCGTCGTCGAGGTTGATGACGCGGAGGTCTTTCTCCGACAGGCCGTTGGCTTTCAGGACGTTATCGACGACAAGCTGAAGATTAGTACCCCGGAATATCGCGACGCGTTTGCCCTTGAGGTCCTTCACGTTCTTGATGTCGGAGTCGGGCGGCACGGCGAGATAAACGCCGGTACGTACACTCGATTCCACCAGCAGCTTGGTCTTGAGCCCGTTCGCGCGTCCGAGCACGGCGGGCAAATCGCCTTGATAGGCGAAGTCGATCTGATGGTTCGCAAGAGCCTCGTTGACAGCGGGTCCTGCGCCTTTGAAAAAGAGCCATTGCACTTTGATGCCTTCGGGCGCGAGTGCATCCTCCACACGATGCTGCAATTGCGCCGTCGCTGCGGGCGAGCCACCGAAGACCGGCGGGTCGCCATAACCCTGCGTGGCAACGCCGATTCGCACGACGGCAGGCGCCGCGGCAAAGGCGCTGGTGAATGCGGCCAGACCGAGCGTGACCAGAAAGGTGCGTAAAAAGAACCGTGTTGTCATTGATTGGAATCGATGAGGAAAGGGTAGGCCGCGCCCGGTGGAATCAGCGCGGCGGCTGACTTAATGAGCGCCACGCAGCGCGCGGCTACGCTGTCCGTCGATACCAACAGGAACGTCGCCATGCACCGTTGCACGACGGACAACGCGGCGTTCGTTTTCATCGTAATCGGCGACCGCATAGTGCTGTGTTGCGCGGTTATCCCAGATGGCGACATCGCCCTGATTCCAGCGCCAGCGCACGGTGTTTTCGAGGCGCGTGATGTGATCGTGGAAGAGCTCTTTCAAACGATCCGAATCGCGTTGCGACAAGCCCACGAACCGCTGCACGAAGTGACCAAGTACGAGACTGCGTTCGCCGGTTTCCGGATGCACGCGAACCACGGGATGCTCGGTTTCATATACCGTCGACGTAAATTGCTCACGATACGCAAGCTCGGCATCCGTGCTCGGTGCGCTGCGATTCGCGGCGTAATCGTAGGTGTTCGTGTGAACGGCGCGCAACGAATCCGCAAGCACGCGCAGTGGCTCCGGCAAACGTTCATACGCTTGCACGGTGTTGGCCCAGACCGTGTCGCCGCCAGCGGGCGGAATCACTACGCCGCGCAGGATGGAGATCTTCGGATACGCTTCGACGAAGGTCACATCCGTATGCCACGAGTTCGCGCGCGTGCCGTTCTTCGAGTCGAGTTCGAGCAGGCGGCTGGTATTGGCAAGCGACGGTACTGTTGGGTGCGCCACGGTCTCGCCAAAGAGGCTGGCGAAGGCTTCCTGTTCGGCATCGTCAAGATGCGATTGCCCGCGAAAAAAGATCACCTTGTGCTTGAGCAGCGCCGCGTTGATCGCGGCGTGCGTGGAGCTGTCGAGATCCGAGCCGAGGCGCACGCCGCGGATTTCAGCGCCAATCCGGCCGCCGACCGCATGAATGTCGAGCTCCAGAGCGGGCTCAGCTTGCACTGCAGACGTAGCAACGAGTGTCATCGGATGTTCCTTTTAAAGGTGGGAAACTTTTCTTGCCAACGGTGTTGAAAAGCCTTGGCGCCGATAAATTGAAGCATCCGCCAGCGAGCGCGGCAACGAAGCGATTGGACTAAGCTTTACATGCGAGACGTGGAATTCGATAACACCATTCGTCAAATCGACAAGGCCGCTTGCCGATTGCGTTCATGGCGATTGACGGGCCGCCTGAGTCCGAGATTTTCGCGTAAGGTATGACCTTCATAGTCGCTACGAAACAGTCCACGGCGACGCAACGCCGGCAGCACGAGTTCTATGAAATCGGTCAGACCGCCAGGTAATGTGGGCGGCATGACGTTGTAACCGTCCGCTCCATGATTGACAAAACGCTCTTCGAGTTGGTCGGCAATATCATCCGCAGTCCCAACGAGTTGCCAGTGACCGCGCGCACCGGCCACGCGTAAATAAAGCTGCCTGATGGTCAGGTTCTCGCGTCTCGCGAGATCTATGGTCAGCGCCTGGCGGCTTTTGCTCGCGTTGGTTTCGGGCAATTCGGGAATAGGGCCATCGAGCGGATAACCGGATAGATCGATACCACCCGTTAAACCCGACACGAGCGCAAGTCCGACCACGGGATCGATCAGCGACTGTAGTTCTTCGAACTTTTCCTCGGCCTCGGATCGCGTGCGTCCGACTATGGGGAATACGCCGGGCATGATCTTCAGATCGTCGGGATGACGTCCGTGCGCCGCGAGACGGCCTTTGACGTCGGCGTAAAAGTCGATGGCATCCTGCAGTGTTTGCTGGGCCGTGAAGATCACTTCCGCGGTGCGTGCGGCGAGCGCTCGGCCGGACTCGGACGAACCCGCCTGCACGAGCACCGGTTGTCCTTGCGGCGAGCGTGCCACGTTGAGCGGCCCTTTGACCTGGAAGAAGCGGCCCTTGTGATCGAGCACGTGGCGCTTGTCCGGATCGAAGAAGCGGCCCGAGGATTTATCACGCAAGAAAGCGTCGTCTTCCCAGCTGTCCCAGAGCGCGCGAACGACAGTTGCAAATTCGTCTGCGCGTTCGTAACGCTCGGCGTGATCGAAATGGGTATCGCGATTGAAGTTCTTCGCTTCGTGTTCGCTGGACGACGTCACCAGGTTCCAGCCCGCGCGTCCGCCGCTAATGTGGTCGAGCGACGCGAACTTCCGTGCAACGTGATACGGCTCGTTAAAGCTGGTGGATGCCGTGGCTACAAAGCCGATGCGTGAGGTGACTGCTGCCAGCGCGGACAGCAGGGTGATCGGTTCGAACTGCGCTATGTAACTGTGCGCCGTGCGGCTGAGGAAGTCGAGGTTGTCGCCGCGAGTGCCGACGCCATCGGCGAGAAAGATCAGGTCGAACTTCGCGGCTTCCGCGGCCTGTGCAAGCTGCACGTAATGGCGGAAATTGATACCCGCGTCGGCCTGGCTTTCAGGATGACGCCACGCAGCTATGTGATGTCCCGACGGATAAAGGAAGGCGCCGAGGCGCAGGTGACCTGTTCGTTTTGGCATGGGGCGTGGCGTTGGAGCGGATGCGGATCTCTTGCCACGTGATCGCAACGCTTGAACGGTGGCATCGAGTATGGATGCTGCAGCGGCGATTTTTCTGCATCGGCTTTAATCGCTTCGCTGTTTGCGAGTCCGATCATAAGCAGCGTCGCAACGCCGGGGAACCGAGCATTGCTTCGATCGTTTCCACCTGGGGTGATTTGCGGTTTGGGTTCCCGACATCCAACCGCGTCGCACCAAGTCAAAGAATGGTCGAACTATGCGACCCAATCTCAGAAAATTCCGAATTTTGCCGCGTCACCCCTGTCTTGCCTTCCCAGGTAGCCGACGTTAACGGATGATTCACGATCACGTCTTATTTTCGCAATGATAAGAACGATTGTTCGAATAAAAGAATCGCCGGCGCCAGTTAGTTTGCGATTCACCTGAGAGATGAAGGGCTGCAAACGATGCGGGACACTTATCAGAACGGCGACGCGTATCGCTCAAATAGAGCACGCGTAACCGGCCAACAGGCCTATCACCTCGATGTACCCAGCGCGTCGAATTCCAAAGACATTTCGGTGATTTCGTATCACGCGCGCGAGGGCATGGCATCGCCTTACGAAATCACGATTGAGTTCACCCAGCGCGTCGAATTCCAAAGACATTTCGGTGATTTCGTATCACGCGCGCGAGGGCATGGCATCGCCTTACGAAATCACGATTGAGTTCACACATCCGGATCAGCTTTCGCGTGCCGATTATCTTGGACGCGACGGACACTTTACGATCACCGCCGAAGACAGCGCGGAGCCGCGTGTTTATCGTGGCATCGTAACCCAGTTCAAGCGGATCAAGAAGACCAAAGACTTTTATCGATACACAATTGTCGTTGCATCGCAGATGGCGCGTCTTGCGCTTTTGCACCGATGCCGCGTGTTTCAGCAGCAAAGTGCGAAGCAAATCATTGAATCGATTCTGCTGAANTGTCGTTGCATCGCAGATGGCGCGTCTTGCGCTTTTGCACCGATGCCGCGTGTTTCAGCAGCAAAGTGCGAAGCAAATCATTGAATCGATTCTGCTGAACGACAAGTTCATGGATCATCAGTTCGAGTTCAAGCTGCGCCGCGATTATCCCGTGCACGATTTTCGCCTTCAGTATCAGATATCGGATCTAGATTACATCCGCCTTTTGTGCGAGCAAGAAGGGATTTATTTCTATACCGAACAAGGCAAACATGGCGACGTAGTCGTATTCGGCGACGATATCGATCATTACGTTTACACGCCTGAATTGAAGGTGCCGTATCGCGAGAACGCGGGTCTTGAAGCTGGAACTGAAGCCGTGTTCGCGCTCGAGACGCACACCGAAGTGGTGCCGCAATCGGTTCTGGTCGCCGATTACAATCCGCTTGTGGCATGGGAGCGCTTTAAGGACGAAGCGAACGTCGCCATCAACGATACGACCACGTATGGTCAGCCTTATATCTACGGCACGAATCACCTCAGCCAGGACGGCGCGCGCTGGGAAGCGCAGTTGCGTCACGAAGCGGCAATTGCGTGGCAAGTCGTGTATCACGGACAAAGCAATGTGCTCGAGTTGCGACCGGGCCGCATTCTGCGTATCGATGAACCTTTACCCGATGCACCCAGCGGGCAGGTGATTATCGAAGTAACGCATTCGGGTGGCCGGGGCGTGGCTTACAGCAACTCGTATAAAGCGATTCCGTCCGATCGCCGCTTCAGACTGAAAATCGACGAGAGCAAGTGGCCGAAAATCCACGGAGCGCTGAGTGCGCGCGTGACGTCGCCGAACAAATATCCATATGCGTATTTAACGAAAGCGGGCCACTATCCAGTGCGATTGGATATCGACTTCGACAAGTGGAATCCCGGTGGCGAAAGTGTCCCCTTGCGCATGGCCAAGCCTTTCGCCGGCGCGTTGCAAACGGGCTTCCATTTCCCGGTTCTCGATGGTACCGAAGCGGTCATCATGGCCCGCGATGGTGATCCGAACAAACTCTTTATCTCGCAGTTCCATCACAACAGCATTCAGTCCGACCTGGTTCACAACCAGGAACGATGGATGTCGCGGAACGTTATTCGCACGCAAGCGAATAACAAGATCCGGATGGAGGACTGGGAGAACGAACAGCACATCAAGATCAGTACCGAGCATTCGGGCAAGAGTCAGCTCAATCTCGGTCATATGGTCGACAGCAAGCGGCAAAAGCGTGGTGAGGGTTATGAGCTGAGGACGTCCGGGTATGGGGCGATTCGCGCGGGCAAGGGGCTGCTTGTTTCTACGGATGACCGGCCCAATGCGACCGACCAGCAACTCGCCATGCAGGAGGCCCTGAAGCGGCTGGACTACGCACACGCACGCATGGAAGGTTTGGCACAGGCGGCGAAAATCGCCCGGGCAGAGGCGGCCGACGCAAAAGAGATGCAGCAGGTCCTTCAGAACCAGATCAAAGATATACAACAGGCGGTGATGCTGCTTTCAGCAAGCTCGTCCATCGCCCTCGTGACGCCCGATGCAATCGTGCAGTCCGCCGGCACAAACATCACGATGACCTCAGGCGGAAGCACTGACGTCGGCGTGTTACGCAAGTTCACAGTCGCCGCAGGCGAAGCCATAAGTTTGTTCGCGCAACAAATGGGCATGAAGCTTTTCGCCAGCAAGGGAAAGATTCAAATTCAAGCTCAGAGCGACGAAATGGAGCTGACATCACAGCAAAACATGACAGTCACCAGTAGCGATGGTCATGTGATCGTGCAGGCGAGCAAGTCAGTCACGCTGACAGATGGCGCGGGTGCATATATCAAACTTGAACATGGCAATGTGACTATCGGAGCGCCCAACAAAGTGTCCATCAAGATGGCTAATTTCCAATGGGACGGCCCGGATAGCATCCAAGGCAAACTCCCCGCCTTTGCGGTGTGTCACGCGTCGGAGGCCTCGGCCGCCGCTGCTGGCGAAAATAGTGCGGCACTCACGTGACCATTCAAATGACGACGAGCCTTCAACAGCGGGTCGAGCGGGTTTCCGTATGTCCCGTTCCGTTAATACCTGAGAGCGGCCACCTGATTATTGATCCGGGTGCATTTGCTGGAAGCGGTGAATTAGACGCTCTGCTACCGCTGGTGTGCAGCCCGACCAATTGGACGCGGGACTTCACGGGTTTGCCTGCGATCATCGATCTTGCGCAGTGCGATCCGGGCCAGCGAGATTGGCTGTCAACAATCATCAACGCCGAGCACGAAAGCCGGCTGCGCATGCCGCTCACCCGTGCAGGCGTCTGTGCATACGTTCAAGCGTCGGTTGATACCAACTCACTGGCCGGACATCTGGCTAATCAGCTGCTTGTATTGCCGGTCGAGAAAGGCGGTAGTCGCGCTCTTCCAGGTGCGCTCTGGCGCTTCTTCGATCCCCGCGTTTTCGCCAACCTGTGCTGGATGCTCGAACCCGGAAAGCTGGAGGCACTGGTTGGGCCTGTGTCTCGATGGGTCTTTCCGTGGCTTGATAACTGGTACGAGTACAACGCTGTTGATAGCGAATTTTCAAAGCGAGATACCGCATCCGAAGTCCCGCCGCCTGAGAGGATCGGCGGGTTCACGCGGATAGATATCGACTTGTGGGACCGGACGCAGCGGATTGCAACGATCAATCAGACGTTGGCGCGTCTGGGCTTGCCGTCGGAGATTCCATGGCAGGAGAAAACGGCGACGGCCGCGCTTATTGAGTTGGCCGTGACTGAAGCGGAACGCCGGCTACATTGGAAACAGGCCGAGGATCAGATCAATTGCGCGGAGCATATCGCGCGGTATGGCGCAGCCTTCCGGGACCACCCGCGTCTTGCAGGTCACTGGGCGAAACTCGAAATGCGCGTTGAGACCATGAGTTGCTCTGAATTGATCGCACTGCTGTTGCCTGATGAATATAAGACGTGCGCGCAGTCCATTGACGCTACCCAGAACACATAAATTCCAAGGGATAAAGAATATGTCAGAGCCGAAATGCGCCTTCTGCGACAAGGTGGGCTTGTTGTTGATGCCCGCCCGTTATGCGATCGCTCCGGTTGCCATGAGCCTGCCACCGATCGCCTCGCCGTTAAAAGTGGAAGACATAACGCAAAGCGTTGGCAAGGGCAAGAAACAGGACGTGACGTTGCACGGCAGCGCGCAGTACACAACCCGGTTGCTTCGCAGCGGCTATCTGTATGTGTATGACGAGAAGCGTGACGGGATGGACGCGTACTGGATCACCGCCGACGGTTATTACATGAGCATCCCGGTGGCAGCAAGTGTCACGGAGCAAACGAAGTCGGCGATTCCTTGTTCGTATGAAGGCCACCGCGAGCTGGCGGGTTGCATCGCGATCGCAGATGCAGAGAACGCGGGCATTGTGTGGTTGGGCTATTCGGACGTGCAATGGACAAAGACTGTGATCGATGCCCACAAGGGCGCAAAGGGCAAATTGTTGCGGCAACTCCACATGCGCGAGTTCAATGCAGGCGAATGGGCGAAGACGCATAGGACATCGACCGGCAATGTGGGAGTGACGGGCCGGGGAAGCACGCCACACGCGGTTCCGATGAATGAACTTGCAAACACGGTTGCTGAATATGCGCCGGGCAAGCCTGCCACCGGTACGGCGTTCGCGCCTTTGTCGGCACCGAACTACCGGCTGCACGCAGGTAAGGCCGAAGGTGTGTTGTCGTCGTGCAGCCGGCGCAGTCCGAAGCTGACGGCGGCGATCGTCGCGTTGGCCGACCCGGCGGGCGTGGCGCAAGACCTCGCCGCGTTGATCAACTGGCATCAGGAACGCCTGCTCGATACGCGAGTGGCGAAGGATGCATATGGTAAGGGCTACGGCAGTTACGCCACGACCTATCGGAATCTGCTCCAGCTGGATAGCGCGATCAAAGCGTTGCACGCGTCGAATGACGAAAAGGTCAAGATGCAGGTCTTCATGAAGGCTGAAGCGCTGGCCAACGTCATGAAGCAAGGCAATGAGGTCCTTCGGGAGGAGCGGTTGGCTGGAGAGAGAGCGGAATCGATAGGGCAGCGCCCAACCGACATGCAAAAGATGGCAATGGAACTGTTCCCGCAGGAAGTCACGGCGCGGCAGTTGAAAGCTGACGCGATAAACCGAAATCCACCACCGGTTCGTATCGCGGCTGATCAGCACGACTCGTGGAGCGAGTATCTGACGCGAATCAAGTCAACGCCTTACGAAAAATGGGCCGATGAGTTCAAGGCCGCGTCGGATCAGCTACAGAAGGAACACATTGAAGGGTTGGCGCGAGCGCACGCGGCGTGGATGCAGAGCAACCTGCTGGCCAATACACTCGATTGCGCACACGACGGACAAGATGTGTTGAGTGGCGACGTCTACGCGGAGACCTTGCAGCGCTGCATGGTCGCGACTCAGCAAATTCCTGGCTGCGCCGATGTCTATCTCCGATGGCTCAAAGGAGATATTACGGAGAAGACTAATCTGCTACTACGCGCGATGGTGCTGCGTCAGGACGATCTCATTGCTGCAATGGCAGCGGCGCCGCTTGATTCGGCCAGCGTGCCTTGGTCCACTTTGATGGATCAGTACACAAAGCATGTGCAGGTGCTGCTCAAGCCCGAGCCCAATGCGCAATTGAAAGCGCAGGGAGCGCAGAAGGCGGCCGCCAAGGCAAAGACAGATTACGACGATCTGTTCAGCATGGTTGCAACGTCGGATGCGATGGGAGCAGGTTCGGTGTTGCTCTTCAACAATCCGGTACGTCGAAAGTTGGAGGCCGCGGAGTCCCGCATGAAAGCGGCTCAGACAAAAGCGCGTGAAGCCAGGCAAGAAACGAACGGGAAACTGCTGCCAGACTCGGTCGCAGTGTTGCTGACGCAGATTGCTACGCCTATTGCGACGGCACTACGTGAATTTAACGGCAACGCAGCGGAAAAGGCGCTGGCCCGCTGGATGGCGATCGTGGGCGTGGCATTGCGAACGCCAGCCGGAGTGATCAAGATCAGCGGCGGGGTGCGCGAGACAATCGACTTTCTGTCAAAGACGTTTGTGGCGAATCTTGGCGAAGCGGCTAAACGGAGCGGCAAGCCTTTATCCGCCGATCAAGTCACGCAACTGACGACCTATGCCAGAAGGCAGGTCGCCGGTAGTTTTGCGAGCGGCAATATTGCTTCGTTTGAGACCGCTACTTTCAGCAAAACCCGGGTGAACTCGAAGCTCGCGGTGTTCATTACAGACGATATGCACAAGGAGCTGGCGAACATCAAGGACCCGACTAAAAAGGTGGCATGGCTGGTTGCGAACGTGACCACACCCGCGACTGCGCACGAGTATGCGGTCCTGAGAATTCAAACGAAGCTACCGGTTTTTGCAGCGGTGTCCGAAGGAATACTTACGGCGGTTGATGTTGCTTGCAAGTACGCGGGCTGGAATCAGATGTTGGAAGACGAAGCGAAGGCGCTGTCATTCCAGAAGACGTGGGCGCAGGACGTTCGGGTGACGCTTGGAGGTGCGTTNCGATGTTGCTTGCAAGTACGCGGGCTGGAATCAGATGTTGGAAGACGAAGCGAAGGCGCTGTCATTCCAGAAGACGTGGGCGCAGGACGTTCGGGTGACGCTTGGAGGTGCGTTGTATGTGGGCGCGATGGGTACGGGATTGGGTAACGTTGTGAAGGCCTATGGCACGTGGCGCAATTTGTATGCGACGGGAATGGCGGAGCGCATTGCGGGCGAGCAACTGGCAGGACGCGCGGGTATTGCGTTGCGGGTGGCGGGGGCGATAACGGCGGCGGTGTCGGGGGTTGTAGCGGTCATGGATATTGTGGAGGCGGTAACGAGTTGGCGGCAGCAGAAATGGATATTGATGAACCTTCAGTTTTTTTCAGGTGCCGTCGGCATTGCAGCTGCTCGTTTTGCGTTTCTAGCCGCAGTTTCTGTAGAGGGCGGAGCAACTGTAGTTGCCGGACTCAGCTTGACCGGATGGGGCGTGTTGCTTGCAGTGGTGTTGGTCGCGCTTGCCATGGCAATTGGCTATTTCAAGGACGATTCATTCTCTCAGTGGTTGGAGCGCTGCTATTGGGGCAAGTTACCCGTGGGTCGCTATACCGATTCGGAAACTGAGAAGGCAGATTTCAGCCAGCTCATGGCGGGGGCTTGATGTTCACTACAAGCAAAAAACAGCGTCCGGTGAACGAGCAGGATCGCAAATCGCACTTGTCCATCTCCCAGCGAGGATCTGAGCCTCACGCTTCGGGAAGAGTAATTCGGATGAACTCAACCTATTTAGAGCTCGTCGATGGGATTTATTCGAACCGCGGAATGATGAGTTCAGTCGGCATATTCGCAATCGCATTATTTTCTTCGGCAGAGGGATACATTGCTTACTCGATACTCTTCGATTACTACCTGAACCCTCAATGGGATCGCGGCGAAGAATGGTCGATGTTGTTGTCTGCTGGCTTTTCGGGGCTGATCTCGGCAGTGGTTGTAGTCGGATTTATCGTCTCAAACCGCACCATCGGCGAATGGTTCCGCTACACCCACTACCCCATGCGTTTCAACCGCCAGAACCGCATGGTCTACGTATTCCGAGGTGACGACACGGTACTCGAAGCACCATGGGATGACGTGTACTTCACCTTGCGAGTGAACAGCCAGGCGTTTGGCGTACGCACACTTGGCATTTGTGGCCTCGTATTGAAAGACCCGAAAACGGTTCAGGAAATGTTTGTATTCGGCTATGCATCGAGTAGTCGCGACTATTGCCTGCGCCATTGGGAGTTCATCCGTCGCTACATGGAAGAGGGTCCGCAGGCAGTAATCGATGCACCGGGGTTTCGGTATTGCCTGCCCATTGCCGACAAACGCGAGACGCTCTACGAGGGTTGGATCGCACTCGTTTCCAGAGACGCATGGAACCCGGTTCTCAAGTGGCTGATGTTGCCGTTTCACGTGCTGTTTTTTATCGGCCGACTGGTATGCCGCGTGACGAGCAAGGTTCCACTGTGGCCAGCTGATGTGGAAGCGGCGTGCGCGATCAAACCCGGTGACGCCTATGTGCGTGATTCAAGTACGAACCCGGTGGGATATCGATGAANGTTGCCGTTTCACATGCTGTTTTTTATCGGCCGATTGGTATGCCGCGTGACGAGCAAGGTTCCACTGTGGCCAGCTGATGTGGAAGCGGCGTGCGCGATCAAACCCGGTGACGCCTATGTGCGTGATTCAAGTACGAACCCGGTGGGATATCGATGAACTCCACGCTCGCGGTGTTCATTACGGACGATATGCACAAGGAGCTAGCGAACATCAAGGACCCGACTAAAAAAGTGGCATGGCTGGTTGCGAACGTGACCACACCCGCGACTGCACACGAGTATGCGGTCCTGAGAATTCAAACGAAGCTACCGGTTTTTGCAGCGGTGTCCGAAGGAATACTTACGGCGGTCGATGTTGCTTGCAAGTACGCGGGCTGGAATCAGATGTTGGAAGACGAAGCGAAGGCGCTGTCATTCCAGAAGACGTGGGCGCAGGACGTTCGGGTGACGCTTGGAGGTGCGTTCGAAGCCAGCCGCCTGCGTCTGCGCCCGNGGAAGACGAAGCGAAGGCGCTGTCATTCCAGAAGACGTGGGCGCAGGACGTTCGGGTGACGCTTGGAGGTGCGTTGTATGTGGGCGCGATGGGTACGGGGGTGGGTAACGTTGTGAAGGCCTATGGCACGTGGCGCAATCTGTATGCGACGGGAATGGCGGAGCGCATTGCGGGCGAGCAATTGGCAGGACGCGCGGGTATTGCGTTGCGCGTGATGGGGGCGATAACAGCGGCGGTGTCGGGGGTGGCTGCGGCGATGGATCTTTCGGATGCTTATGAAAGTCGGTCGTTAGGAAAATACGAACTAGCAGGTCTTCAACTGCTCTCGGGCCTTGCAGGTATTGCAGCTGCAGTGTTTTCTATTTTGGCTGGCGGAAGCGCAGGCGGTGCGGCGGTGGTCGGAGGATTAAGCATAACTGGTTGGGGGGTGTTGTTGGCTGTTGTATTGGTCGCCCTCGCTATGGCAATTGATCACATTAGGGGAGATGCCTTTGCCCAATGGCTCGAACGTTGCTATTGGGGGGCGCTAAAGGCAGGCCGATATTCCGATCCGGATCAGGAGAAGAGTGACTTCAATAAAGTCATAACGGGGTTTTAATGTTTACCACAGCTAAAAAACTACGCCTGTTGAGCGATCAGGATCATGAATGGAATTTATCGATTTTCAATAGCACCGTTAAACCCCATGCATCGGGCAGGGTAATTCGCATGAGCTCGACATATTTAGAGCTAGTCGACGGGTATTACGCGAATCGAGGAATGCTTAGTGCAGTTGGGATATTCGGAGTAAGCATCCTCCTTATTTTTCTTGTAGTTTCGTGGTGGTCGACTTATTTCGACTTCTATCTAAACCCAAATTGGAATCGCGACGACGAAGGCCAAATGCTCTCATTTATGGGCTTCGCTACCCTTGCTATAGGCGTGTTTATAACAGGCTTAATTCTCTTCTATCGCGCGACCGGCGAATGGTTCCGCTACACCCACTACCCCATGCGTTTCAACCGCCAGAACCGTATGGTCTACGTATTCCGTGGTGACGACACCGTGCTCGTAGCACCATGGGACGACGTGTACTTCACCTTGCGAGTGAACAGTCAGGCATTCGGTGTACGCACACTTGGCATTTGTGGCCTCGTATTGAAAGACCCGAAAACGGTTCAGGAAATGTTTGTGTTCGGATATGCATCGAGCAGTCGCGACTATTGCCTGCGCCATTGGGAGTTCATCCGTCGCTACATGGAAGAAGGCCCGCAGGCAGTAATCGATGCACCAGGATTTCGATATTGCCTGCCCATTGCCGACAAACGCGAGACGCTCTACGAGGGTTGGATGGCACTCGTTTCCAGAGACGCATGGAACCCGGTTCTCAAGTGGCTGATGTTGCCGTTTCACGTGCTGTTTTTTATCGGCCGATTGGTATGCCGCGTGACGAGCAAGGTTCCACTGTGGCCAGCTGATGTGGAAGCGGCGTGCGCGATCAAACCCGGTGACGCCTATGTGCGTGATTCAAGTNTGGTATGCCGCGTGACGAGCAAGGTTCCACTGTGGCCAGCTGATGTGGAAGCGGCGTGCGCGATCAAACCCGGTGACGCCTATGTGCGTGATTCAAGTACGAACCCGGTGGGATATCGATGATGTTCACAACAAGCAAGAAGCCACGTCTACTGACTGATCAGGATCGCTTATCGAGCCTGTCGATTTTCAAGCGAACCGAAGAACCACACGCGTCGGGGCGGGTGATCAGGATGAATTCGACTTATCTCGAGTTGGTTGACGGGATCTACGCGAATCGCGGAATGATGAGTTTAATCGCTTCGTTTTCGATCGGTTTATTTGCCCTTGCGCAGATTTACACCATTTACTCGGTCATCGTCGACTATTACCTGAATCCAGAATGGGATCATCACGATGAATCATCGGTGTTGGCATCTGCCCTCTTTTCCGGCGTAATAACAGCAGCCGTGGCTACCGGATTCATCACCTTCAACCGCACCATCGGCGAATGGTTCCGCTACACCCACTACCCCATGCGTTTCAACCGCGAAAACCGCATGGTCTACGTATTCCGAGGCGACGACACGGTACTCGAAGCACCATGGGACGACGTGTACTTTACCTTGCGAGTGAACAGCCAGGCATTCGGTGTACGCACACTTGGCATCTGCGGCCTAGTATTGAAAGACCCGAAAACGGTTCAGGAAATGTTTGTCTTCGGCTATGCATCGAGTAGTCGCGACTATTGCCTGCGCCATTGGGAGTTCATCCGTCGCTACATGGAAGAGGGTCCGCAAGCAGTAATCGATGCGCCGGGGTTTCGGTATTGCCTGCCCATTGCCGACAAACGCGAGACGCTCTACGAGGGTTGGACGGCACTCGTTTCCAGAGACGCTTGGAACCCGGTTCTCAAGTGGCTGATGTTGCCGTTTCACATGCTGTTTTTTATCGGCCGATTGGTATGCCGCGTGACGAGCAAGGTTCCACTGTGGCCAGCTGATGTGGAAGCGGCGTGCAGGATCGCACCCGGTGACGCTTACATTCGCGATTCAAGTACGAACCCGGATGGATACCGGTAAGCGAAAAATTATCTTCGACATTTACGGGGCCGTTAGCAGACTCGGCCAAACCCTTCTCATCTCACTTCAGACGGAACGTAACCATGCCAAACATAATCTATGTCGGCGACGCAACCAGCCACGGCGGAGTCGTGCTCACCGGGTCCGCGCGCGTGACGCTGAACGGTCGTGGAGCCGCTCGAAAAACGGACAAGGTGTCATGTCCCCGCTGTGGCGAAAACACGATTGCAGAAGGCAACGACAAAATGCTCGATGGTCATTTGCCATTGGCGTTTCACGGCCACCGGACGCATTGCGGCGCAATCCTGCTTTCATCTAGTCAGGTCGTCGGCAGTACCTGATGGCCTACGATTTACTTCAGGTTGCACCCGCACGCGACGTTCCTCCGTTTAAACCAGCGTGGTTACTGTGGACAATACTGGCCGTTGTGCTGATAGGCGGCGGCGCGGCTTGCGTCATTCGATTTTGGCCACCCGGCGAATCCATCAATACGCCGTGGTTCTGGACGTGCGTCGTCGCGTTTCCTCTATTTTCCTGGTTGATTCCATTCTTTATCTATCTCGGCGTATTGCAAGCACCAAGACGGCGAGCAATAGACTTCAATGACGCACGACGCGCTTATCTCGCCTCTGTCGGCCGCAAAGCAGGCATCCCGTTACACGTGCTGGGCTCGGGATTTTTTTTCTCGGCGACAGAACACGAGAACACTGCCGCCGCGCTTGCCCAACGACGACTGACGCTGATCCCGCAAAGCCGTTTCCCTGAAGACACCGAAGCGGTTTCAGCACGATGGATCGTGCCCGAAGGTCGTACGTGGCTGCCTACCAATGAACTCGCGGATATGGAGCGTCACCGTGAAATGCTGCCTTATGTGTTCGATGCACTTCTTCTCCAGATCGCTCCAGAAATACGCCTGCTGCCAGAACGCACTGGCCTGAAGGTCAGGCTTTCGGTTGCAACCCTGCTCCCAACATTAGAAGTCGAAGCGGTGTGGCGCGACAAGTGGCAGGCACTTGGACTGCGTGCGGCACTAGCTGAAGTTGACTCGACGCCACCGCAGTTGATCGCCGCGGACCTCTGGATAGATGGAAAAGGCGCCGCACGCTCAGATGCAGCGAACCTGCTTTGCGTCGTCCAATTGAATTCACTGTTGAACACGGTGCCGGACAAAGGGTCGGCCGAAGCGGGTGTCATCGTGTTATTTGCTTCGTCGGCCTTGACGGCGCAAAAGCAGCTCTCCAGCACTACCCTTCTGTTTCGGCCCGAGCAGCGTGACGAAAAGAGTATCGGACAAGCACTGCGTCAAGCGATGCTATGGGGCCGCGTTCGTGGTTCAGAACTTACTGAGCATTGGATGACCGGCGGCGCTGAGACGCCGCTTAACCGGGCGCTCGCAAGCGAACTTGATGCTCAGGCTGTTGGGGTTGCCAAGACTCAAGATTTGAACGGACAGCATGACCTTGATTTCCGGCTCGGATCAGCCGGTATTGCGGCGCCTTGGCTGTGCATGGCTCTTGCCATGCAGCAGGCGCGCGAAGCAGGACAAAAACAACTAATTAGCATTGCGCACGCAGAACGGTTGACGCTTGCCGTTGTTGCACCACGGTTTTGATAGGAATGAACTGATGCGTTTGAACTTCAAGGTAATGGCTTTTTTGGCGGCAGCGGTCGCCGGCGCGCTTTTTATTATAGGAAAAGGCGACGTTATTGGCCTACTGACCATGACCCAGCGAATGCTGGGCGTATCTGTTTTAGTTATTGCGTGCCTTGGTATCGTCCTCCTGTATGTCACGGTGGGCCGAAACGCAGACCGCAACGCGGCGCGCCTGGAGGTTGGATCTGCCGAAGTCGTTGAAGCATTGCCGGAAAAAGAATTACCTCAGAAGCCGGACGCCGTCGATGAATTGCAGGCCCACTTGCGCGCGGAAAGCGGGATAGGTTGGCGCTACCGTCGATCGTGGCTGCTGCTCACGGGCGACGAGTCCGCGGTGGTGAAAGCGCTGCCGGATCTTGTCGAGCAGGGCTGGCTTGTCACGCAAGACGCGGTACTGCTTTGGAACAGAAACCCAATAGATGGTCGACCGGACCGCAACTGGCTCAAGCAGATCTATAAGATGCGTGTTCGAAGGCCAATTGATGCAGTGGTATTGGCTTTGGATGGAGACGTTGAGCCACCGTTGCAGCGTCGGGGTGTGAATGCGCATAGCGTGAATCTCGCGTCTATTGCCCACGAATTGCGTTGGTCAGCGCCAGTGTATGTGCTGGATATTGCACAGACCGACTTCCTCAACAATGGCCGTACCGAGTTGATCGGCTGCGACTTCTCGGCCGATGCCAATGAGCGATCTATTGAATCGACGTTAATCGCACTGCGCAATCGTCTTGGAGATATTGGCGTTTGGCAGCTAACGCGGGCTTTCAAAGACGTCTATGGCGCGAAATTGTCCAAGCGGCTCGACAAGCGTTGCGCGTCCCTTGCCGTAATCATTTCTTCATTGGCAGATCGTCAGTCGCGCCATCAGTCCGTGGCCGGCGCGTTCTTCGCGCCGTTTCCGGTCGCTCTCGCTGCAGGCGCAGTTGCCGATCCGAACGCACCGACAAGCGCCGACCTTCCGCTATGGACGCATCTCGCGGCGATCTCGCGCAAGCATCGCGGCAAGCGCATGGGTTTGCATCCCGTAACCGTATTTTCGACTATCGCGCTGGTGGTTATCGGCGTATGGACTGCCGGCATGCTGATCTCTGGCATGACCAACGCCCGTAATCTGATCGGTGCCCGCGACACTATCCAGGCACTTAAAACCGCACCCTCCGCAAGCGCGCGTCTGAACGCGTTGCTCGCCTTACAGCAGCAAATACGCTCGACTGAGCAACGTATTGCGCATCAGCCACCGTTGTGGACCCGCTTCGGGTTGAATCAGGACAAAGCAATCCTCGCCACGCTGTGGCCTTCATACACCACGGCGAGCAGATCGATCTTGATTGCGCCAATTCAGGAGAACCTCGAAGGCACGCTGGTGGACTTGAGCCAGATGCCTACCAACTCGCTCGATGATCACGTGAACACCGCCGCGCTCGAAGGTCATAAAGCGCTCAAGACGTATTTGATGCTGGCCGAACCACGCCGCGTCGATGCAGGTTTTCTCGCACCGCAGTTGACGCGTTACTGGACCACCAACGCGAACGTTTCTGTTGGCGCGAAGCTCGATATCGCCGAGCAACTGCTTGGGTTCTACGCGCAACATCTCAAGGCACACGACGCCTGGCGTATCGAACCGCGCGCTGAACTCGTGAATGCGTCGCGTCAAACGCTGCTGTCGGTGATTGGCGTACGCAATTCCGAAGACACGGTGTATCGAAGCGTGCTGGCCGGCGTTGGAAACAAGTATCCGGACCAGACGCTGGCGTCGCTGACAACCGGCACCGACACGCGTGGGCTGATTCGAACCACCGTGACCGTTCCGGGCGCCTACACGCGCGAGGCTTATGAAGGTTATATTGCCGCCGCGATCAGCGAAGCGGCCAAGAGCCGCGATGTAACGCGCGACTGGGTCCTCGCGAACAGCGACGTGGCCGATACCTCAAAAAGCCAGTCCGTCGATGCCCTCGAAGCAGCGCTGACTACGCAGTACTTCAACGATTACGCCGAGCACTGGCAGGCGTTCATGAACGCGCTGCAATGGCAGTCGGCATCCAACATTCCTGCTGCCATCGAGCAAATGAAACTCTTTGCCGATGCACGTCAATCGCCAATCATTGCACTCATGAAATCGCTCGATTATCAGGGCACGGCGGGCGTGTATCAGGCGTCGCTCTCGGACACGCTGGTCGCCAAAGCGCAGAATATTTTTGGCAAGAAAGACGATCCGCAAGCGGCCGCTATTGCGAAGGACGCGGGGCCGTTATCGGCATCGTTTGGCCCGGTGATGCGGCTCATGGGAGAAGTTGGCGAATCCAGCAAGACGAAGGCAACAACCTCTAGTGACGTCAGTCTGCAACGCTATATTGAACGCATCACCGCACTGCGTTTAAAGCTCCAGCAGATCAGCAGTGGCACCGACGCTGACCTTCAAACGCGTCAACTCGCGCAGGCGTTATTCCAGGGCAAAAACTCCGAACTCGCCGACACGCAGGCTTACGCGCAACTCGTCTCGGCGAGCCTTGGCGCGCAATGGTCCGGCATGGGCGATGCGCTTTTTGTCCGCCCAGTTGCCCAAGCTACGCAGATCGTTATGAAGCCCGCGCAAGCGAGCCTCAACGATATATGGAACGAGGATATCGCTGTTCACTGGAACAAGTCGTTCGCGGGCCGCTATCCGTTCGATAACACCGCGAACGACGCCTCGATTCCCGAACTTGCCCGATTCATCAGAGTGCAGGGTGGTTTGATTTCATCGTTCCTGAGCACGCAGCTTGCTGGCGTGCTGGAGTTGCGAGGCGACCAATGGGTCGAAGTCGACACGCGCGGCGGCGCATTGCAATTCGATCCCGCTTTCTTGCGCACCGTGAATATCTTGCAGCGGATTGCGGGGCATTTGATGCCGGAGGGCGAGCCGCGCTACGGGTTCGATCTCAAGCCGATTCCGACACCCGGCATTACCGACACCGTGCTGACGCTCGACGCCCAAAAGCTGCACTACTACAACCAGCGGGAAACGTGGAAGCGCTTGATGTGGCCATCGAACGACCCGCAAATCGCGGGTACGCGGCTGCAGTGGCAAACCGAAACAGCGGGCACGAGCAAGAATTTCGAGTTCGGCGGCCGATGGGCGTTTGTGCGGATGCTGGAGCGCGCGAAGATCGAACCAATCGATAGCGCCACGTTTCAACTGACGTGGCAAGCCGAGCCCGATACACGAATGGCGCGTGGGGTAACACCACTGGCGCCTGTGCGCGTAGCGGAGCGAAATAGCGACGATTGGGGTGGTTTAGCGCAGGACAACGCAACCCCGAATCGCGCCTCGCTCGATAGCCTCGTTACGCAGGCGCCGCTCGCTGTGGCGTCGCCGAATCTGACCTATCCGTTGAGTTATTTCATGCGGGTGGAGATCGGCAAAGGCCCGCTTGAATTACTTGCGCTTAGAGGACTCAAATTGCCAAGCCGTATGTTCATCGAAGGGCCGCGCGTGACGCCACAGAACAACAGCGCGAACCCGCCGCCTTTGCCAAAGGCGGCGCGGGAAGCTGCGAAGCAAGCCGTCGTGCCATTGCCCAGTGGCGGCGGAGGACCTTCCTGACCACAGAAAAAAGCCTACTTCCGCAACAATCGCAAGCCATTTCCCACCACCAGAAGGCTCGCGCCGACATCGGCGAAAACGGCCATCCACATCGTTCCCAGACCGACGAGCGTCAGCGTCAGGAACACCGCCTTGATGCCGAGCGCCAGCACAATGTTCTGCACCAGAACAGAATGCGTCGCCTTCGACAAACGCACGAACGCTGGAATCTTGCGCAGGTCGTCATCCATGAGCGCGACGTCGGCGGTTTCGATGGCGGTATCCGTTCCCATCGCGCCCATCGCAAAGCCGATATTCGCGCGCGCAAGTGCAGGTGCGTCGTTGATGCCGTCGCCTACCATGCCCACCACTGACCCATCGGCGGCGAGATCGACGATAGCCTTGAGTTTGTCATCGGGAAGCTGGTTGCCGCGCGCTTCATCAATACCGACTTTCTGCGCGATGGTCTTCGCGGTGTGCGGGTTGTCGCCCGTCAGCATGGCGGTGCGGATGCCGAGCTTGTGGAGTTCGTCGATAGCTTCGCGGCTCGTTTCCTTGACTGTATCGGCGACGGCGTAAAGCGCCAGGACCTCGCGTTCGTTGCTCAGTGCAACGACGGTTTTCCCCTCGCGTTCGAGCGCTTCGAGGCGTTGTTCAAGTGCAGGCGAACACAAGCGCAACTCTTCGACCAGCCGATGATTGCCGAGCGAATACGTGCGTCCTTCGATCACGCCACGAACACCACGCCCGGCAATGGCTTCGAATGCATCGACCGTCAGAAGCCCGACGAGATCATTCTCCGCCGACCGCGCGATCGATTGCGACACCGGATGGTCCGAGCGTGCGGCGAGGCTTGCGGCGATCCGCCGGTTTTCCGCGGGATCGAGTCCACCGATATGTTCTGCATCGGTTTGTACGGGCTTGCCGTGCGTGATGGTGCCGGTCTTGTCGAGTGCAAGCCACGCGAGTTTTCGGCCTTCTTCGAGATACACGCCGCCTTTGATCAGGATTCCTTTGCGTGCCGCCGCAGCGAGGCCGCTTACGATCGTGACAGGGGTCGATATAACCAGCGCACATGGGCACGCGATCACGAGCAGGACAAGCGCCTTATAAATCCAGTCGTGCCAGCTTCCGCCCGCGAGAAGCGGCGGGATCACCGCGACGGCCAGCGCGATCGCAAACACGATCGGCGTATAGACACGCGCAAACTGATCGACGAAACGCTGCGTCGGCGCCTTCGCGCCTTGTGCTTCCTCCACGGCATGGATGATGCGCGCGAGCGTCGTGTTTCCGGCGGCCGCCGTCACCGCGAACTCGAATGACCCTGCTTCGTTGATGGTGCCGGCGAAGACAGAATCGCCTTCGGTTTTATCGATAGGAAGGCTTTCGCCGGTGATCGGTGCCTGATTCACGGTCGAGCGGCCGGCAACTACGGTGCCATCCAGACCAATGCGCTCGCCGGGCTTGATGCGAACCACCGATCCTATGGAAACCGTCTTTGCATCGATATCGGCCCAGGTTCCATCGGCCTGGCGCACGGTCGCCTTCGCGGGCGTGAGCTGCATGAGTCCCTGAATAGCGTTGCGCGCGCGATCGAGCGATTTCGCCTCGATGAGTTCGGCAACCGTGAAGAGGACCATGACCATGGCGGCTTCCGGCCATTGCTGCAGGACCAGCGCGCCGGTCACGGCGATGCTCATCAGCGCATTGATGTTCAGGTTGCCGTTGGAAAGCGCCACCCATCCTTTCTTGTACGTGGTCACGCCGCAAGTAAGCACGGCGATAATCGCGAGCGCTGCCGGAAACCACGCGGGCGCGCCCAGCCAACTCGCCGCTTCGGAACCGATCGCGGCAACGCCTGCGAGGGCGAGCGGCCACCATGGTTTCCTCGGTTCGACAATCGATGCGTCAAGCTTGCCCGCCGAATCCGGCATCTCCGGCGTGAAACCGAGCGAGCGGATTGCGTCCGCGACGGCACTGAGTGAATCGGGCGCATGCTCGACCGTCAAAACCCGCTGCATGAGATTGAACTCCATGCTTTTGACCGATGGCATCGCGCCGAGCTTCTTGCGGATCAGCGTCTCTTCGGTCGGGCAATCCATCTGCATGATCCGGATTGGCGTGCGGATATTGCCGCCGACTTGCTGCGGACTGGAAAGATCATTCAGAGGCGCGGATGAAGCGGCCGAGCAACAGGAATCTGCGTGCGCGTGATGATGGCCGTCATGCGCATGGCCTTCATGTTCGTGGTCGTGGTGCTCGTGCTCCGCATGCGCGGCGTCTTTGGTTGTATCGGACATCGTGGCTTCCTTACTGGATTTGTGGTCTAGTAGACACCTTGAAGCCACTTCAAGGTCAAGCATTATCACGGAGGCCAGATGAAAATCGGAGAACTCGCCAAAAGCGCACGATGCACCACGGAAACAATCCGCTTCTACGAGAAAGAAGGTTTAATGCCCGACGCCGAGCGCACGGGCGGGAATTATCGGGATTATTCGGCCGTCCATGTGGAGCGCTTGCGTTTCATCAGGAATTGCCGGGCGCTCGATATGGCGCACGATGAAATCAGAGCCTTGCTGGGCTTGACAGACAAGCCGGCGGAGCAGTGCGGCGCGATCAACGCGCTCGTCGATGAACACATTTCCCACGTCGATCATCGAATTGAAGAGCTGCAGCAGTTGAAGTCCCAACTCACCAAACTTCGAAGCCAATGCGTGGCGGAACAGGCGGTGGGGGATTGCGGCATCGTTCAGGAACTGAGCACCATGGAAGTCACGCCCGCGCGCGCAAAACACTCCCATATAGGTTGAGCACAGCGCTCCGCAACACAACTCACAAACCTCTCCGTCATACCAATTCTGGTATCGCAAACTCGAAATTACTGATTGGACCGTCATGGACTCGGGCGCTACGCTTCATTGCGGTACGCCCTGAATCAATGACCGCGCGCGCCGCATGAACGGCACGGACAAGCGCGGCAGTACCGAACACAAACATAAACAATCGGAGACAACCATGAGACATGCTCGACGCGCAGCCATCGGTGCGCTGCTTGGTTCTGCGCTTTTGCTCGGCACAAGCCTGATCGCCCACGCAGACGATAAAAAGATCAACCTGGGCTTCTCGCAAGTGGGCGCCGAGAGCGCATGGCGCACGGCGAACACGGTTTCAGTCAAAAGCGCGGCCAAGGACGCCGGCATCAATCTAAAATTCTCCGATGCCCAGCAAAAACAGGAAAACCAGATCAAGGCGATTCGCTCGTATATCGCCCAGAAAGTCGATGTGATTGCGTTCTCGCCGGTGGTGGAATCGGGTTGGGAACCGGTTCTGATCGAAGCGAAAAACGCGAAGATCCCGGTGATCCTCACGGACCGCAATATCGACGTCAAGGACAAGTCCCTGTACGTCACCATGATCGGTTCGGACTTCCTGGAAGAAGGCCGGCGCGCGGGCAAATGGCTCGAAGAGCGCTACAAGAACGACGCCGGACCGATCAACATCGCCGAATTGCAGGGCACGGTGGGCTCGGCGCCTGCCAATGACCGTCGTGCCGGGCTGCTCGAAGTCATCAAGAACGATCCCAAGTTCAAGGTCATCGCTTCGCAAAGCGGCGACTTCACGCTCGCCGGCGGCAAGCAGGTCATGGAAGCCTTCATCAAGACGTACGGCAAGCAGATCAACGTGGTCTACGCGCATAACGACGACATGGCGCTCGGCGCGATCCAGGCCATGGAAGAAGCCGGCGTGAAGCCGGGCAAGGATGTGAGCGTGGTCTCGTTCGATGCCACCAAGGGCGGTTTCGAAGCCATGGTCGCGGGCAAGATCAACGTGGACGTTGAATGCAGTCCGCTGCTCGGGCCGCAACTCATGACCGCGGTGAAAGAGGTGGTGGCGGGCAAGCAATTGCCCAAGCGCATCGTCACCGACGAAACCGTGTTCCCGATGAGCGTCGCGGCGCAAATCCTGCCGCAGCGCAAATACTGAGCGGCCGGTTCCATGACCGCTTCGCCCATCCTTGAAACTATCGGTCTCTCGAAGTCGTTTCCGGGCGTCAAGGCTTTGCAGAACGTGGACTTCCGCTTGTTTCCCGGCGAGATCCATACGCTGATGGGCCAGAACGGCGCCGGCAAGTCGACGCTCATCAACTTGCTCACCGGCGTCCACGCGCACGACGCCGGCGAGATCCGGCTCGGCGGCGAGACGGTCAGTTTCGCGACGCCGCTGCACGCGGAAGCGGCGGGAATCAGGACGCTTTATCAGGAAGTGAACCTGTGCCCGAATCTATCGGTTGCTGAAAACGTGTTCGCGGGACGGCAACCGAAACGGCATGGTGCGATCGACTGGAAGAGCATCCGCGCGCGTGCCGAAGCGGCTTTGGCCGACCTGAACGTTTTTATCGATGTCAGCAAATCGCTCGACACGTACCCGATCGCCGTGCAACAGATGGTGGCGATCGCGCGCGCGGTCTCGGTGGATGCGCGCGTGCTGATCCTCGATGAACCCACCTCGAGCCTCGACGAAGGCGAAGTCGCGAGGCTCTTCGGCGTGCTGCAAAAACTCAAGCAATCGGGCATCGCGATCCTCTTCGTCACGCACTTTCTGGAACAGACTTACGCGGTCTCGGACCGGATCACGGTCATGCGCAATGGCGAACGTGAAGGCGAATATCTTGCGCGCGATCTGCCCGTGGAACTGCTTGTTTCGAAGATGGTGGGACATGAACGCATGACCGAGCGCCTGAAACGCGCCGCCGACGAACCGCCCGCGAAAAAGAGCCTCGTGCCGCCGTTTTTCAGCATGCGCGGCAGCGGCCGGCGCGGCCTGATGAATCCCATCGATATCGACGTACAGCCCGGCCAGATCCTCGGGCTGGCGGGCTTGCTCGGTTCGGGCCGCACGGAAACCGCGCGCCTGCTGTTCGGCGCGGAGCGTTCGGACGCGGGCAGCATGGCTATTGGCGGGAAGGAGGTGAAGCTTCGTTCGCCTCGCGATGCCGTGCGCCGCGGCGTTGGATATTGCCCGGAGGACAGGAAGAAGGAGGGCATCGTTGCGGAGCTTTCCATACGGGAGAACATCGTGCTTGCGCTGCAAGTGCGGCGCGGCTGGTGGCGCGTGATCGGGAAAGGCCGGCAGCGGGAGATAGCGGACGATTACATCGAGCGCCTCGGCATCAAGGCGCGCGACGCTGAACAACCCATCGGGCTTCTTTCCGGCGGCAACCAGCAGAAGGTCCTGCTCGCGCGCTGGCTTGCGACCGAACCGAAAATGCTGATCCTCGATGAACCCACGCGCGGTATCGACGTTGCGGCGAAATTCGAAATCATGGATCGCGTGCTGGCGCTTTGCGCGAAGGGCCTGGGGATTGTCTTCATCTCGTCGGAGGTGAACGAGGTCGTGCGCGTGAGTCATCGGATTGCGGTGCTGCGCGACCGGCGCAAGGTGGCGGAAGTCGAGGGGCACGCGAGTTCCGAGGATCAGGTGTATCGGCTGATTGCGGGAGGCAGCCAATGAACCGGATCAAAACGGTGTTGCAGCATCCTCTCGTATGGCCGGCTCTTACGCTCGTGTTGCTGATCTTGCTCGACCTGAGCCAGAACCCGCGCTTCCTTTCCATCTCCGTGCTCGATGGCCACTGGTTCGGCGCGCCCGTCGATATTCTCAACCGCGCGGCGCCGCTCGTGCTCGTGTCGCTCGGCATGACGCTCGTGATTGCGACGCGCGGGATCGATATATCGGTGGGCGCCGTAGTTGCAATCGCGGGCGCGGCGGCGGCCAGCATTCTCGCCGATAACCCCGCGAACGTCGCCGAAGCACTCGCCGCCGCGCTCGTGGTAGGCGTGCTTGCCGGCATGTGGAACGGCGTGCTCGTGGCGTTCGTCGGCATGCAGCCGATCATCGCGACGTTGATCCTGATGGTCGCCGGCCGGGGCGTTGCGCAGTTGCTCACGGGCGGCCAGATCATTCCCATCGGCGCGCCCGGGTATCTCGTGGTCGGCGGCGGTTATCTGGCGCGTTTGCCGTGTTCCGTCTGGGTCGCGGCCGGTGCAATCGTGGCGACGGCGTTGCTCATGAACCGCACGGCGCTCGGCATGTTCATCCGCGCAATCGGCATCAATCCGGTCGCGACGAAACTGGTCGGCTTGCGTTCGAGCGCGATCGTCTTCGGGGTCTATACGTTCTCCGGTCTTACGGCGGCTTTAGCAGGAATCCTGATCAGTTCAAACGTGCGCAGCGCCGACGGCAATAACGCGGGCCTGTTGCTCGAACTCGATGCAATCCTCGCCGTCACGCTAGGCGGCACGTCGTTGCTCGGCGGCAAGTTCAGTCTCGCGGGGACGGTCCTCGGTGCATTGATCATCCAGACGCTCACATACACCACGTATTCAATCGGCGTGCCGCCCGAGGCGACGCTCGTTGTCAAGGCGGCGGTCGTGCTGGTCGTGAGCGTGATCCAGTCCGCAAGCGCTCGCACGGTCATCGTGAAGCAGTTCAAGCGTGCCTTTCCCCATGGGCTGAAAAAGCCCTTCGCCGAGGCCGCAAAATGAGGAACTTCCTGGACCGCCTGGCCGATCCGCGTACGTTGCCGATCGTCGTCACCATCGTTTTGTTCGTCGCGCTGTTCGGGTTCGGCTCCGTGATGTACACAGGGTTTTTCTCGCTGCAAGTGCTGCTCGGCCTGCTCGTCGACAACGCGTTTCTCCTGATCGTCGCTATCGGCATGACCTTCGTGATCGTGTCGGGTGGCATCGATCTGTCGGTGGGATCGGTGGTCGCGTTGACGACCATTCTCTGCGCCGTATTCGCCGAACGCCTGCATTGGCCCATATGGATCATCGTGCCAATGGTGCTGACGCTCGGCGCGTTGTACGGTGCGGCTATGGGCGCGTTGATTCACTTCTTCCGGCTGCAGCCTTTCATTGTCACTCTGGCAGGAATGTTCCTCGCGCGTGGTGCATGTTTCTTGATCACCACGCAATCGATCACCATCAACGACCCGAGCTTTCACGCGCTGTCTGGGTTTCACATCGATATATACGGCGCCTCGCTCACGGCCGGCGGCCTGATTGCGATTGCGACGCTGGCGCTTGCCATTTTTGTCGCGCATTTCACGCGTTTCGGGCGCAACGTCTATGCGGTCGGTGGCAATGAGCGCTCGGCGTTGCTGATGGGATTGCCCGTGGCGCGAACGAAGGTCGGCGTCTATGCGTTGAGCGGATTTTGCTCGGCGCTCGGCGGCGTGGTCTTCACGCTCTACGTGCTGTCGGGATACGGCTTGCAAGGGCAGGGCATGGAACTCGATGCAATTGCCGCCACGGTCATAGGCGGAACCCTGCTCACGGGTGGCGTGGGATATGTGATCGGATCGGTGTTCGGCGTCGGCATTCTCGGGACCATCCAGACGCTGATCACGTTCGACGGCACGCTGAGTTCGTGGTGGACGCGCATCGTCATCGGCGCGCTGCTGTGCGCGTTCTGCCTGTTGCAACGCTTGATTGAACGACATGCGGCCCGGCGGAAGTCGGGAGGAACGGCGTCGGGCGAGCGGGTAAGTACGAAGCACAGGTGGCGATCGAGACGTCACGATGAGACCACCAAGGCCGATCCCGTCGCGCTGGGCTCGCGGAGCTGACACAGTTCCCAAAATCAAAAACGGTTCCGGACGCACGGCGCGTCCGGGCGAATGATGCTTTGAAATAGTAACGATCAAGGATAAATCGATGTCAGATGCAAAACGTCCACTGCGCTCCGCCCAATGGTTCGGCACTGCCGACAAGAACGGTTTCATGTACCGAAGCTGGATGAAAAACCAGGGCATTCCCGATCACGAATTCCAGGGCAAGCCGATCATCGGCATCTGCAATACGTGGTCTGAATTGACGCCATGCAACGCGCATTTCAGGAAGCTCGCGGAACACGTGAAGCGCGGCGTGTTCGAAGCGGGCGGCTTCCCGGTCGAGTTTCCCGTGTTTTCCAACGGCGAGTCCAACCTGCGCCCGACCGCGATGTTCACGCGCAATCTCGCCAGCATGGACGTTGAGGAATCGATTCGCGGCAATCCCGTCGATGCCGTCGTGCTGCTCGTCGGCTGCGATAAAACCACGCCCGCGTTGCTGATGGGCGCGGCAAGTTGCGACGTGCCCGCCATTGCGGTAAGCGGCGGTCCCATGCTCAACGGCAAACATCATGGCCGCGATATCGGCTCGGGCACTGTCGTGTGGCAGCTCAGCGAACAGGTCAAGGCGGGCAAGATCACGCTGCACGAATTCATGTCGGCGGAAGCGGGTATGTCGCGTTCGGCCGGCACCTGCAATACCATGGGCACGGCGTCGACCATGGCGTGCATGGCGGAAGCGCTCGGCGTGACGCTGCCGCATAACGCCGCCATTCCCGCCGTCGATGCAAGGCGCTACGTCCTCGCGCATATGTCGGGCATGCGCATCGTGGAGATGGCGTTGGAGGACGTGCGCTTGTCGAAGCTGCTGACCAAGGAAGCCTTCGAAAACGCGATCCGCGTGAACGCGGCGATCGGCGGATCGACGAATGCGGCGATTCACCTCAAGGCGATCGCGGGTCGTATCGGCGTGAATCTCGAACTTGATGACTGGACGCGCATCGGACGCGGCACGCCGACGCTCGTCGACCTGCAGCCTTCCGGCCGTTTCCTGATGGAAGAATTTTATTACGCGGGCGGCTTGCCGGGCGTGATTCGTCGTTTAGGTGAAGCCGGCTTGCTGCCGCATCCCGACGCGCTGACCGCGAACGGGCAGTCGTTATGGGAGAACACGAAGGAAGCGCCCATCTACAATGAAGAAGTCATCCGGCCGCTCGATAACCCGCTCGTCGCCGATGGTGGTCTGTGCATCGTGCGAGGCAACCTTGCACCGAATGGTGCCGTGGTGAAACCGTCGGCCGCAACGCCCGAATTGCTCAAGCATCGCGGACGTGCGGTCGTTTTCGAGAACTTCGATCATTACAAGGCGCGCATTGGCGATCCCGAACTCGATGTAACGAAGGACTCGGTTCTCGTGCTAAAAAATTGCGGGCCGAAGGGATATCCCGGCATGGCGGAAGTCGGCAACATGGGTTTGCCGCCGAAGCTGCTGGCAGCGGGTGTAACCGACATGGTGCGCATTTCCGATGCCCGCATGAGCGGCACGGCGTATGGCACCGTGGTGCTGCATGTGGCGCCCGAAGCGCGCGCGGGCGGTCCGCTTGCAGTGGTGAAGGACGGCGACTGGATCGAGCTCGATTGCATGGGCGGGACGTTGCAACTCGATATCAGCGAAACCGAACTCACCGCGCGTCTCGCCGACTGGGCCGAGACACAGACCGTCACGCCAGCCGATACGAGCGGGTATCGAAAACTTTATGTCGATCACGTTTTGCAAGCCGATCAGGGCTGCGATTTCGATTTTCTCGTAGGATGTCGGGGTGCCGATGTGCCGCGGCATTCGCATTAGACTTCGGGGCAATGCGGCGCGTTGCGCGCACCACATCAACGAAGATTTTTCCAAGGTCCAGACATGACAGAGCAAGTAGCAATTGGCATTGCCGGCGTCGGCAAGATTGCTCGCGATCAGCATTTACCTGCTATAGCCGGGAATTCCGGATTCAAGCTCATTGCTGGCGCGAGCCGGAATGCGCGGATCGACGGGGTCAACAATTATCAGAATGTAGAAGAGATGCTGGCGGCTGAACCGCAAATGCAGGCCGTCTCGTTGTGCGCACCGCCGCAAGTGCGGTTTTCGCAGGCGCGCGCGGCACTCGAAGCGGGCAAGCACGTGATGCTCGAAAAGCCGCCAGGCGCGAGCGTGACCGAGGTTCAGGTGCTCGCTGAGTTGGCGCAGAAAAAGCGATGCACCTTGTTTGCAACCTGGCATTCCAGGCACGCTCCCGGCGTTGAAACCGCGCGTGCCTGGCTTGCCGACAAAGCGATTACATCGGTCGAGGTATTGTGGAAAGAGGACGTGCGCCGCTGGCATCCGGGACAGGAGTGGATCTGGCAGCCGGGTGGATTAGGCGTCTTCGATCCGGGTATCAACGCGTTGTCGATCGTGACGCGCATCCTGCCACATGCGTTCTTTCTGAAGTCCGCGGAATTGTTCGTTCCGGCGAACAGGGACAACCCGATTGCCGCAAACCTGAATTTCAGCGATGCACTCGGCACGCCGATCCGTGCTGAATTCGACTGGCGTTTTGGTCCGGAAGAGCTGTGGCAGATCGAGGTGACAACTCGCGATGGCGTGTTGCATCTGGCGCAAGGCGGGAAGTTTCTGAAGATTGGCGACGAGGTTAAGGACATTGGCAAGGAGAGGGAATATCCGAGCCTTTACGATCGATTCTTCGAGCTGATTTCGAGTGGCGAGAGCGATGTAGACGTCAGTCCGCTGCAGCACGTGGCCGATGCAATGTTGCTCGGCAAGCGGCATGAGGTGGAGAAGTTCGAGGATTGACACGTGGCGCGGCGGCAGATTCGGTGGCTGTTTTGCGAAGAGCAAACCGAATCGTCTGCTGTGCGAAACCAAGGGTTTGGCCCCTCAGATTCATGAGACATCTAGAACTTGCCCGAGAACACTGGTGGCGAAGCGTGTGGATGTAAGCGTTCGGAGGGGGAGGGGTTCAAGTGTCGATGGTTGCGGCGTCGAGCGTGCTTTTCGGGTACCAGAAAGTCCGAAACTGCACGCTTGGGACACTTATGAGCCATCGGTTGAAAGGCGTTTTCTTTGCTTCGTTTCTTTTTCGCCGTCGGAAAAAGAAATGAAGTCCCGCCACGGACAGTGGCTAACAGTGCTAAAGAAATCGGCCAGAACGGAACGCGCGAAGACCTAAAACGCAGCGACCCGGCATCAATCCCGACCACACGTTTCAAACCCACCTAAGCGCCGGCCCTTCCTCAACCCACCCGCTTACTTCTCCGATACTGATCGAAGAGCACTGCCAGCAACAAGATCCCGCCCCGGATCAGATACTGATAGAACGTCGGCACATTCATAAGGCTCATGGCGTCCTGCACGGATCCCATGATCAGCACCCCGACCAGCACGCCTGAAATCGTAGCCACGCCGCCGGTCAACGAAACACCCCCGAGCACGCAAGCAGAAATAACCCCAAGCTCCAGCCCGACCGACGTCTTGGGATCTCCCAAACTCATCCGCGATGCCAGCATCACCCCGGCGAACCCAGTCACGAGCCCTTGCAGCACAAACACCGTTATCTTGATCCGCATGACCGGCAAACCAGCCAGCAACGCGGCTTCGCTATTACCGCCGACCGCCAGCACATTTTTGCCAAACACGGTCTTCTTCAGCAGAAAGCCAAAGACCACAAACCCCACGATATTCGACCAGATCGGAAACGAAATTCCGAGGAACGAACCGCCGCCAAGGTCGAAGAAACGCTCTTCGGAGATCATCACCGCGTCGCCGTTCGACGTGATATAAGCCAGCCCGCGAACCACTTCCATCATTGCGAGCGTGACGATCAGCGAGTTGATTTTCCATCGCGCGATCAGCACGCCGTTCACGAGCCCAACCGCGCCGCCGGCCAGCACACCGCCCGCTATTCCCAACGTAACGCTATGCGTGGACGTGATCAAGGTAGACGCCACCACGCCCGCAAATGCCACGATGGACGCCACCGACAAATCCACCTCGCCGAGCGCGAGCACGAACATCATGGTGACGGAGATCGAACCGATCAGCGTGACCGACAGCAACAGGCCCTGGATATTGCGCGAGCTGACAAACCCCGGCACGGTAAAGGCCAACGTCACGAACAGGATCACGAACACCATGACGATGCCCGACTTGTTGATGAGGTCCCAGGTCCGCGCGGCGCGAGCACGCGCGCCCGTGCTTTGGGCGGGATTCGACTGATTGGTGACAGGGGTTATTTGCATGATGTCTCTATCGTTCGCAGCGCATTGGTCGCTGCGGTGTTATTCGTGAAATCAGCCGGGCAGGGCGAGCTTGATGAGCTGATCGGGCGTGGCTTGCGCCTTCGGCAAGTTGCCGACGATCTTTCCTTCGCGCATCACCATCACGCGATCCGCCACGCCGATCACTTCGGCCAGATCGCTCGATACCACGATGACCGTGCGCCCGGCCTCGGCCAATCCGTACAAGAGGCCGTAGATTTCGCTGCGCGCGCCGACATCGATACCGCGCGTGGGTTCGTCCATCAGGAACACATCGATTTCTTCGGCAAGCCAGCGCGACAGGATGACCTTCTGCTGATTGCCGCCGGAAAGCGTGCCGATGGGCGTATTGCCGTTGCGCGTCTTGATGGCGAGCTTCGCGATGTAATCAGTGGTGGTCGCGGCTTCCTTGCGGCTATTCAAGATGTTGAACGGGCTGAAATGCCGGCGGCAACTCATGTTCATGTTGTCGGACACCGAAGCGATCGAAACGATGCCTTCCTGCTTGCGGTCTTCCGGACACAGCGCCACGCCCGCGCGCACCGCGTCGCGCGGCGACCTGAACTTGCGTCTGGATCCTTTCAGCACGATCTGCCCCGACACGGGTTTCACCGCGCCGTAAATCAGCTTCATCAATTCCGAACGACCGGCGCCCACGAGCCCGAAAAACCCGACTATCTCGCCCTTGCGCACGCTGAACGACGCCGGTTCCGCCAGTCCAGGACCCATCAGCGCTTGCACATCGAGTTGCACGTCGCCGATATCCCGCGCGCGATATCCGTACACATCGTGAATGGAGCGGCCGACCATGCAACTGATCAGGCGATCGCGTTCGAGTCCATCGACTTCTTCGAAAGTTTCGATACGCCGGCCATCGCGAAAAACCGTCACGCGATCGCAAAGCGCATAGACCTCGTCCATGCGATGCGTCACGTAGATGATCGCGCGCCCTTCGCTTTTCAACGCGCGGATGATCTTGAAGAGTTGCTCCGTTTCGCGCGATGAGAGTGAGCTCGTGGGTTCATCGAAGGCGATCACGCGCGCGTTGCGCATCAGCGCCTTGCCGATCTCGATCATCTGGCGCTGCCCGATCGACAAGTGCTTCACTTGCATGTTCGGATCGATCTTTTCACCCAGTCGATCCAGCTCGGAAATCGCGCGTCTGACCAGCGCTTTTTCATCGAGCAAACCGAAGCGGTTCGGCATTGCACCGAGCATCAGGTTCTCGGCCACGGTCAGCTCGGGCACGAGATGCAACTCCTGATAAATGATCGCGATACCCGCTTCGATTGCGGCCTTGGTGGTCGTGAATTGCTGCTCCACGCCATCGAGCGACAAGCTTCCGCCGCTCGTTGAGTTCACGCCCGACAGCACTTTGAGCAAGGTCGATTTGCCCGCGCCGTTCTCGCCCATCAGCCCGTGGACTTCGCCCGTGCGCACACCGAGCGAAACCGAGTCGAGCGCAAGCACGCCGGGAAAACGCACGGTGATGTTATCGAGTAAAAGATAAGGCGCGGCCGTGGCCACTGCGGTATCCATCATTGAGCGTTCCTTGGTTGAAAACTGAAGCGGGCGTCATGACGCGCATGACATGCATGACGTGCACAACGCCCTTGGCCAATCGCTCAGATACCCAGTTCTTTCCGCACGTCCTGCCAGTTGCTGCGGACCATCAGCTTGCCGGTGGTTTGTGTATCGGCGGGCGGCTGCTTGCCGTTCTTGATCCAGTCGACGAGGTTCTGCGTGCTGTCCTTGCCATGGTTCGTCGAACTCACGGCGATAGTCCCGTAGAAGCCCGTTTGCTCTTTCTTCTGGAACTCGGCAAACGCTTCGCCTGCACCGTTGATGCCCACGCCGATCACATCAGCCGATGCAATATGCAGTTGTTCGGTCGCGCGCACGGCGCCGAGCACGGTCTCTTCGTTGATCGCGTAGATCACCCATTTCTTGATGTTCGGATGCTGCGATAAAACCGGCGATGCGGCGTTGAAACCGCCTTCGTCGTCGGTGGTTTTTTGCGGGGCATCGAAGATATTTTCCTTCTTGAAACCACTTGCCAGAAGCGTTTGCGTGGCACCGTCCGTGCGTTGCTTCGCGGTCGGCAACTCGTAATCCGTGATGCGCAGCGCGCCGACTTCCTCGGGTTTCCAGCCGCGCTTTTTCATTTCATCGGAGATGGCCGTGCCGACCTGGTTGCCGATCTTGAATGCGGACATGCCGAGGTGCGGCACGTTCGGCAAAGGCTTGCCGGTCGAATCGACGAGTTGGTCATCGACCGTGACGAACTTCATGTTGTAGCGTTTTGCGCGGGCCTGGATGGCCGGTCCGAGACGCACGTCGGGCGCGCAGATCACGAAACCCTGAGCGCCTTGCGCGCCGAGGTTATCGATTGCCGACAAAACCTTTTCACCATCCGGCGTGCCGATATTCACCACCGAGAATTTTTCTTTCTGACCAAGCGCGGACGCTGCTTTCTGCTCGTTGATGAACCAAGCCTGCTCGGGCATCTTCACGAGGAACCCGACCTTGAGCGGTTCGTCGGCATGAGCGGACATTTGCGATGCGAACGGAATGCCTAGCGTGGTTGCAGCGATCGCGGACAAGGTCAGACGGCGAAGCTTGTGGTTCAGCTTGTGGTTCATGGTGTTGTCTCCTGGTTGAATTAAGGCTGCATGCGTGGGTGGCATGCAGCGAAGCGCAGGCTTGCAGCCCGTTCGCTCTTTGATGCTGTCCGGCGGTCCTGCGGGTCAATCGGTGCGCGCTGATACGAGTTTTGGTTGTTGCGTGCTTAGTAATTCGCGTGAATCGGATCGCGGCCTTTTAGAATTCGCTTACGCCTTGAAAGCGCGTCGCGAGCGCAAAAGGCCGAGTCTCAGGTCCTGAAGTTTGAGTGCATCTTAAGGAAGCAGCCGATTCCTTTCCAATCAGTTTTTTGACGATCCTGATATCAAAATGGGTATGTCGGCGGCGCTCCTACATTTTGGGATCGAACCCTACGCAATCTGGCGCCCGCCGGTCAGGATCAGCTACGATTGGCCATCGAAATAATCAGAAGCAGGCGCATTGCATGGCTCAAAACTACTCGAACGTAACCGTGCGCACGCGCCTCAAGACACGGCAATTGCTGCTTCTAGCGGCCATGGAAGAAGAGGGCAACGTGCGGCGCGCCGCCGATATGCTGGGCATGACGCAGCCGGCGGCATCGCGTTTATTGAAGGAACTGGAGGACGTGCTCGAGGTGCGGCTCTTCGACCGCACGCCCCACGGCATGCATCCCACGCTCTACGGCGAGGTGATGATCCGGCACGCCCGCATGGTGTTGTCGAATCTGAGCCAGGCGCACGATGAAATTGCGGCATTGCGCGCGGGACTCGTGGGTCAGGTGCAACTGGGCGCAATCGCCGCAGCCGCCGCGACGATGGTGCCGCTTGCCATTGCACGCGTGAAAGCGAGCTATCCGCAATTGCAGATCTGGCTTCAGGTGGAGACATCCGACGTGATGCTGCCGCTAGTGGCTCAAGGACATCTCGACATCATGGTCGGCCGCGTTCTGGAACGACAAGGCCAGTTCAAGGACGCGGTTCGTTACGAACCTATCGCGGAAGAACCGCTTTGCGTGGTCGTGCGCCCCGGTCATCCGCTCGCCAATTCAAGCGGGCTGACCATGGCGGATATCGTAGGCGAGGGTTGGGTGCTGCATCCGCCGGGAAGTGTGCTGCGGCATCGGTTCGACATGGTGTTTTCGCAGATTGGTCTCGCCGCGCCGGACAACGTGGTGAACACCAACAACATGGTTGCCATCTCGGGCATCTTGCTGCAAAGCGACATGCTCGCCGTGATGCCGGAGGAGGTTGCGCGGCAGTACGAAGAGTTTGGGACGCTGAAGCGGCTTGCCGTCGAACTGCCGTGCCGCATGGACGCATTCGGAATCATTACGCGGCAAACGCGCTTGTTGTCGCCGGCGGCAACCGTCGTTTTGCGAGCATTGCACGATGCCGCGCTGGAAGTTTACGGCGCGCGCGTGGATGTTATTGCTTGATTAAACGGCCTTAGGAAACTGTTCATGAACACTTAGCTAAGCGCTTAGGCACGGCGACTGCTTTAGCAATCCTTAAACAGATTCTGGAGAGAAGACCATGTTCAGCTTTAGCGAAAGTATTTATCGTGGATATCGAATTACGGCTTGGGCGCAGAGCGCTCTGGAACTGACCGATACCAGCCAGCCCGCCCGCTTTATCGCCCGTGCAGTCGTGGCCGGGACAGCGGCAGCCGTGATGGATTATCGACTGCCCGTTCCAGATCTCGACGCCGCGTCGTTCCCGCAACCGGCAACCGCACGTCACCGCGCCGAAGCCGCTGCGCGCGCTTATATCGATGAACTGCGACGCGACGAAGAACGCGAATCGGCCGGACGTTACGGACGTTCGCGCACCGGCGGAAATTTGGGCGCCGGCGCGGCCGCATGAGCAAAGAGAGGGTATAACCCGGACCGGCCAAGCGGCCGGTCCGAGCATTTGTCATGTACCGGCATCTAAGACTGAAAGCAAGAAAGACCTTAGATGTAAGGTGTATTTGAGAATGCTTCTCGTTTACGTTATATTGGGTCCCTACTTAAACGAGGGGCAACTCTATGACGGAAGTGCTCGACCGGCCGACACAATCGCCCGCCATACCGCTAACACCTCCATCACTTTTCGCCTCCGAGACTGGCTGGCGGCCCATACAGGACGGGCGGCCGGCCGTTGAACTGACGACGCAGCCCGCACGCACGCTGCTCGACATCGCCATTTCCAACCGGCCGATGCTCGTCAACATGGCGCGCGGTTTTGTCGGCTGCGGCAGCCGCGCGGAAGACGTCGTCCACGATGTCTTCATCAAGCTCATCGACTTTCCGAATCAGGACGCCGTGCGTCAGCCCGCGGCGTATGTTGCGCGGATGGTGCGCAACGCATCTATCGATGCCTGCCGTTCGCAAACGCTCGAAAACACCTATCACGCCGATGAAGACGATGGCCTCGACGTGCCGTCGCCGCAATGCACGCCGGAAGTCATGGCCGAGACCCGCGACACGCTGCGTCAGGTTCTGGCCGCGCTCGAACAATTGCCGGCTCGAAGCCGCGTGGCCTTCGAGATGGTGCGGCTGCGCGAGGAAACGCTGAAAAGCACGGCAAGCGCGCTTAACGTTTCGCAAACGCTGGTTCATTTCATGGTGCGCGACGTTGAGAAGCATTGTGCGGACAGCCTCGATGCCTGCAATCGTGGCGACGCTCATCCGCGTTATTTCGACGGTTGCGCGCGTCGCCGGTAAAAATTCGCATTCGCGAAGCGTCTATTCCATACAGATGGCGCCGTAAGCTGAAGCTTCGCGGCCGCCAACCTCTCCCGTTTTTTCCGACAAGGCCGCCGATCATGACGCAAGCCCAGCACACTCCGACCGCCTTCGCACGCGAGGCGGATGAACTCGAATACACGGTTGTCATCAACGACGAAGAGCAGTATTCGCTCTGGCCGACCTTTCGCGCGATCCCTGCGGGCTGGCGTGCGGTCGGCGTAACAGGTTCCAAGGATATGTGCCTGGCGCATATCGAAACTGTCTGGACCGACATGCGTCCCGCCAGTCTTCGCCGTCACATGGATGGCGCCGCGTCCTGAAAATTTTGCAGTCCGTGCCATGGAATTTGCGGCAGGAGAATTTCGCATGAATTCACTTTCAGAGGCGCTTCCCGCGACACTTCCAACGCTGGACGATCTGAGCATCGAACCTGGATTGCCAACCGTGGTGTCGCCAAAACCCGGCGTCGGCATTTCGCTTGAAGATGCCGCCGTGCCGCTGCGCACGATCATCGACAGTACGCTCGAAAAATGCGGCGCTTTGCGCTTTACCGGCTTCGAGGTTGCATCCATAGAAGCATTCCAGCGTTTCGCGGCGTCGTGCGGCGACCCGCTTATCGGCTATGAATTTGCGTCTACGCCGCGCAGCCAGGTCGAGGGCGCCGTTTATACATCGACGGAATATCCGCCGCATCGCTCCATACCGCTGCACAACGAGCAGTCGTACACGCGCGAATGGCCGCTGCGCATCTGGTTTCATTGCGCGCTCGCGGCGCGATCGGGCGGCGCGACGCCGATCGCGGATAGCCGCGCGATTTATCGTGCGCTCAGTCCCGCGCTGGTCGAGCGTTTTGCCAAACGCGGACTGCTTTACGTGCGCAATTTTGGACAAGGGCTCGATCTTCCGTGGCAAAACGCATTCGGCTCCGACGACCCCGCGGTGGTGGAACAGATTTGCGCGGCGCGCGGTATCGAATACGAATGGCGCGATGGTGACGATCACGAACTGCTCTTGCGCACCCGCGAACGCTGCCAGGCGGTCGCGCGCCATCCGCGCACCGGCGACATGGTGTGGTTCAACCAGGCGAATCTTTTTCACTTGTCAGCGCTCGATGAAGACATGCAGGAAGCGCTCGTCGATGCCGTCGGCCTGGAAAACGTGCCGCGCAACGTCTATTACGGCGATGGCGAATCCATCGAAGCCGAAGCGCTCGCGGAAATCCGCGGCGTGCTGGACGAGCAGCGCATCGTGTTTCCATGGATGACCGGCGACGTGCTGATGCTCGACAACATGCTCACTGCGCACGCGCGTGATCCGTTCGAAGGACCGCGCAAGGTCGTGGTCGCCATGGCGCAAAGCTACAGCGAGCGGGCGGACGCACGATGACATTATGGGCAGGACCCGCACTGACCGCACGCTCGCTGACGGTCGGGTACGGGGAACATGTCGTGCTCGACCGGCTGGACGTGAGTATTGAAGCGGGGCGCGTCACCGCGCTTTGCGGCCCGAACGGTTGCGGGAAAAGCACGCTGCTGCGAACGCTCGCTGGCTTGCAGCCCACGCTCGATGGTCATGTCGAAGTGAACGGTGTACCAGTTGGTACATTGCGCCGGCGCGAGCTTGCCCGGACGCTGACCATGCTCGCGCAGTTCAACCAGATTCCGGCAGGGCTGACTGTGCGCGAACTGGTGGCTTACGGGCGTTATGCCTACGGCGGCTGGCTGCGCGGATTGACGCGCACGGATCACGCGGCAATCGACGAGGCACTCGACGCAAGTGGTCTCGCCGCCGATGCATCGCGCGACGTAGCCGCGCTTTCTGGAGGCGAACGTCAGCGTGTATGGATTGCGATGGCGTTGGCGCAACAGGCGCCTATTGTCTTGCTCGACGAACCGACGACCTATCTCGACATTCATCATCAGCTCGATATCCTGCGTGAATTGCGGCGCTTGAACCGCGAGCGCGGACTGACCATCGTATGGGTGCTTCACGACCTCAACCAAGCCGCCGCGTTCAGCGATGAAATCGTGTTGATGCGTGCCGGCCGGATCATTGCGCAAGGCGCGCCCGACGCCATGCTCGACCCGCACCATCTCAACGATACTTTCGGTGTCCAGATGCTGAAGATCGCGCATCCGCAAACAGGCGCGCCGATGTGCGTGCCGGCTTACGAAGCGGAATTCCTGAGCAACGCGCCCAGGGATCTGGTGGCATGACAACGCTTGCCTCATCTTCAGAACGCTGGCGTGCGCCCGTCAAAAGCTGCGTCGGTTTGCTTGCCACCTTGCTTGCGCTTTTGATCGTCGCGGTCGCGCTCTTGCGTCTCGCGCCCGATGTCCATGCGTGGCTCGCCGCGTCACCCGGCAGCGACGCCGCGCAACTCGCCGGCGTATTCCTTTTCGATCTGAACGCGCCGCGCATTGCGGCCGCGCTTGTCGCGGGCGCTTGTCTGGCGGTTGCAGGCACGCTTTTCCAGGCTTTGACGCGCAATCCGCTGGCGTCGCCCGATCTTCTCGGCATCACGGGCGGCGCGCAACTCGGCTTGCTCGCCGCGATGATCCTGCCATCCGTGTTCGGCGCGGCGTCCGTGCCGTTGCTTTTCGTGTGCGGTCTCGCGGCCGCCGCGTGCGTTGCGGCGGCTGCGGGCGGATGGCGCGCGACGCCGCTCAGGCTCGTGCTGGCAGGCAGCGTCTGCATGCTGCTGTTCTCGGCAATATCGACACTTCTGCTGGCGTTCTTCGAGCAAACCGTGGTGGGTGCATCGCTTTGGGCGAGCGGCAGCTTGTACCAACCGGGCGCAGCGGGGTTGAAGTCCGCGCTTGCATGGCTCGTCGTCCCGCTCGTTGCGCTGCCATTCGTCATGCGTCCGCTCGACCCGCTGTCTCTCGGCGACGATGCCGCCGCTGCCGTCGGCGTCCGTATCGATGCCACGCGGCTCGCGGCGCTAGTCGTCGCGGTCGGTTTTGGGAGCGTTGCCGTGAGCATCGCTGGCCCGCTGTCTTACGTCGGCTTGATCGCGCCGAATGTGCTGCGGCAGATCCGGGGCGCGAAGGCGTCGAAGCTCGGCGCGCTCGTGCCGCTGTCCGCGCTCGTGGGCGCAGCAATCGTGCTCGTCACCGATACCGCCGTGCTATCTCTCGATCTCGATTCGACGCTTTCAACTGGCGTCGCTATTGCGTTTGTAGGCGCGCCGCTGATGCTCGCGATGATCCGCGGCGGCACCGCGTGGGCCAGTATGCTGAATGCAGGCCAGGAACGTTCTGCGCCAGCACGCAGCACGCTTTTCCTCCGCACGATGAACGTTTTGCCGTGGCCCGCCGTCGCGGCGATCCTGCTCGCAATCGGCGCGGTGATCCTGATGATCGGCGCATCTTCTGGTCCTGAATGGCTCGGTCCCGAACGCTGGCTCGGTGTGCTCGAACATCGCGACGACATAGCCCGCATGCTGTTGGATCTGCGCCTGCCGCGGCTTCTCTGTGCGTTGCTCGCGGGCGCGCTGCTGGCATCGAGCGGCGTGTTGATGCAGAGCATCGTGAGGAATCCGCTGGCGGGCCCCGAAGTGCTCGGCGTGACGCAGGGGGCAGGGCTGACGACGCTCGTCGCGCTGATGATCTGGCCGCTCGCCGGCCACGCAATCCTTTCAGGCGCCGCGTTGACTGGCGGCGGCGTGACGCTTCTGCTTACCTTGTTGCTCAACCGACGCCATCATTACGCGCCGCTCGCGGTGGCGTTGACGGGGATTGTCATCGGTACGATGTGGACCACGTTGTCGCAATGGCTGGTCACGCAGCAAAGCGTGCAACCTGCGCGCTTCGTGGTATGGCTCGTTGGCGGGACATACGGGCGCAGTTGGGGCGAAGTCGCGGCGCTGCTGCCGTGGAGCGCGCTTGCGTTGCCGGTACTCGCGCTGCTTGCGCGGCCGCTCGACTTGCTCGCCCTCGGCGAGGATCAGGCGGTCGCGCTAGGCGTGCCGGTCAGCGTGCTCCGGCCGCTCGTGCTGACCGTTGCCACGCTTGCTGCATGCGCAGCGGTGGCGGCGGTCGGGCCCGTGGGGTTTATCGGATTGATGGCGCCGCATCTGGCGAACATGCTCGGCGCGCGGGCGCACCGGACGCGGCTCTGGCTCGCGGCGGCGATTGGCGCACTGGTTCTCGCCGCCGCGGATATCGCCGCACGCACGCTGCTCGCGCCGCGCGAGATTCCGGCAGGCGTGTTGACGGCGCTGATCGGCGCGCCGTATTTGCTTGCACTTCTGGTCATGCAGGCAAGGCGCGAAAAACGGAGCGGACAATGAACCCGGATTCGGCATCGAACATTTCGCAATGTCTCGCTGTATTCGCGCCGGCGTCGATCGCGCAGTATCTGCAGAACGTGTGGCTCGGTGCGCCCGATCAGGTTCTGGAAACGAACGATGTCAGCATCCCGCTTTTGTCTCTGCGCGCGCACCGGAACGCGTTGCTCGATGCCATGGTCCATCACTATGGCGGCGATCCCCGGCTTCACGCGCGTGCGCTGTTATCGCAATGGAGCAAATATTATTTCGGGCTCGCCGCGCCGGCCGGAATATTGGCGGCGCGTTTGCTGAGACGTCCGCTCGACATGTCGCCGGCGCGAACGCGGCTCGTCCTGCGCGAAGGCATGCCTGTCGCTTTGCATTTCACAGCCGATGCACTCAAACCTCGCACCAACAACGCTACTCTTAATTACGCCGGCTTGATCGAACATCTCGATGCGGTCATCGAAATGCTCGCTGGAATGACGCGCATCGCACCGCGCGTCTTGTGGAGCAACGTGGGCAATTTGCTCGACTACCTGATGGAGCAATGCGCGTTGTTGCCGGGCGAAGCAGACGATCATGGCGATGCCGCATGGCTTTTCGGATCTTCGTTAGGCGAGAACGGCGAGCCCAATCCGCTGCGCATGCCCATCCGGCAAATGAAGCCGCGTTCGGCGCTATTGCCCAATCCGTTTCGCGCGCGCCGCGTGTGTTGCGTGCGTTACGAGATTCCCGGAGAAACGCAACTGTGTTCGAGTTGTCCCTTGTTGCTAACCATGCCCGACGATGAACTCGCGCTGCAGGAGGCTATCGCGTGAGAGGGCTTTTGTTTGGGCTTGCTTTTATGGTCGTGACGTCATTGGCGTTGGCCGTAGAGCCATCTGTGTCAGTTTGCACGCCGCTTGCGGACAACCCGACCGTTTCGCAATTCAGCAGGACCATGCCGTCAAAACCGAAGCGCGTTGTCGTCCTCGAATTCATGTTCGCGGAAGATCTGGCCGCGCTCGATATCACGCCCGCCGGTCTCGTCGATAACGCCTATTACGCCGGCTGGATCGGTTACGAAAGCAAGCGTTTCGATGGCGTGCCGGAAGTCGGCACGCGGCAAGAGCCGAGCCTTGAAGCGATTGCGTCGGTGCGTCCTGATCTGATCATTGGCGTGGGGTATCGGCATGCGCCGATTTTTGCGGCGCTGGACCGGATCGCGCCCACGGTATTGTTCCAGTTCAGCCCTGACATGCAGCAACACGATGGCGTGCCGCAGACGCAGCTCGATTGGACCCGCACGATTTTTCGAACGATAGGCTGCCTGACCGGGCGTTCGAAACAAACGCATGCGGTCGAAGCAAAACTCGATGCGGGCCTCGCTCGCAATGCGCAACGCCTGGCTCTTGCAGGCCGCGGCGGCGAGCACGTTGCGCTGTTGCAGGAACTGGGCTTGCCGGATCGCTATTGGGCTTATACCGGCAACAGCACGGCGGCGGGCGTGGCGCGGGCGCTGGGTTTATCGTTGTGGCCGTCCGAGCCTACGCGCGAAGGCACCGTGTATGTGACATCGGCTGACCTGCTCAAAAAGCCTGATCTCGCCGTGCTGTTCGTGACTGCGTCGAGCGCGGACGTTCCCGTCGATACACGACTGACATCCCCCGTCTGGCGCTTCGTTCCTGCAAAGCGGGCAGGGCGTGTGTCGCTGGTCGAACCCAACATCTGGGGCTTCGGCGGCCCAATGTCGGCCTTGCGTTTATCGGATGAAATCACCAACAAACTGCTGGCATTGCCGCTGCCGCCACGCTAGGTTTCCAACCGCGTTCTATACGCGATCCCGCCGTTTTTTGACACAACGTTTACACGTCATCCAGTACGCTTCGTTTGATCCAATCAAATGAACACGGAGCTGAACGTGGTGTCCGGAATATGGTTGCCTATCGTCACGCCCTTCAAGGACGGACAAGTCGATATCGACGCGCTCCAGCGTCTCGCCGAACGTTATCTGAGCCAGGAAATCAGCGGGTTTGTCGCGCTTGGAACGACCGGCGAGGCGGCGTTGCTCGATCACTACGAACGACTCAAGGTGCTGCGTTCGTTGTTCGAGGTCGTCGGCACGCGCCTGACGGTCGTGGTGGGTATCGGCGGCATGAATACCCGTGACATGGTGCAGGAAATCCGCGAGCTTGACCGCTGGGATATAGGTGGATATCTGGTGTCGGCGCCGGCTTATATCTGTCCCGATCAAGACGGCATTCGCTGGCACTTCGATGAAATCTCGCGCGCCACGGAACGGCCGGTCATTCTCTATGACGTGCCGCATCGAACGGGTGTTGCCATCGAGCCGAGCACGGTCGAACGTCTCGTTGAACACGCCAACATTGTCGCGATCAAGGCTTGCGTGCCGGCGACTTTCGAAAGACTCTGCCAGCTTCCGATCAGCGTTCTTTGCGGCAACGACGACGCCTATCTTGACTGCCTGATGGCGGGTGGATCGGGTGGCATTTTGACGAGCGCGCATCTTTTCGCCGATGTCCTGGCCGAGATCCACGAGCGCGTGTTAACTGCGAGATCGGACGATGCCGCCGTATTCTTCGACGCACTCAAGCCCGTCATCAAGCTCCTGTTCAGCGTGCCGAATCCATCGGGCGTGAAGGCGGCGCTGGCACTCGAAGGCTTGATTCAAGGCGAAACACGCTTGCCGCTTGTGGAAGCGTCCGTGGCGCTCAAAGAGCAACTGCGGATCGCGCTCGATGCATGTTTTCGCCAGCTTGCGATCATGGCCTGAAAGCACGGGGCTTTTGAGGTTTCGCTCGCGCGGATCTGCGCGCGCGCCTCTTTGCCAGACGATTCCACTGGCATTGTCCGCCTCCGTCCGTGGCGAAAATTTCTTCAGCGACGAAGCGTAAAACCGTCTACAACGCTTTATTAGGCGGCTCCGCACAAAGTGGATGTGCGAGTCTCCGCTCGTCGTTCCGGAAGAAATTTCACGGCCAACTCCATGCATGACCAACCGCAACGCTCGCCCGGTCTAGGCGCCAGATATCTCCAAGGCGTCCTGCAGCCAATCACGACGATTGGCGGCTGGCTTGCGCGCGTGGACCCGGGCACGCATCGTCGAGTCAAGGGATTGCGGCTGGTGACGGCTTACGGCATTGCCGTTGCGCTCGGGACGTTGCAGGATATCGCGCATGGTGTTCCCGGCAATATCCCGCTGGGTTATCTGGCTGGAAGTTTTGCACTCTGGGCAAGCGTGTCCGAGGGAAAAACGACGCGGCCCGAGTCGAGTCGCGACCTGGTGTTGTTATGCTTTTCTGCCGCGCTTGGCGCCGCCGTGTTTGCGGTTTTCTCCGAGCCGCTGCGAGTCGCTGGCAGGGCCGCGCCGGAGATGATCCTCGTCACCGGCGCGTTTCTGGTCGGATACCTCAAACGGTTCGGCACCTTAGGCGCCGGAGTCGGATCGCAAATCTATATTGGCGAGTTGCTCGCATACGGCGCCCGTTTGACCGCGAACGATCTGCGCGCGATCGGGATCGCGGCACTCATCGCGGTGACGGCATCCGTCGTGCCGAGAATGCTGAGCGGACCCGCCGAAAGGCCCGTCGTGACCGCGGCATTGGCTGCCGGCCCGGATTCCTTTAACGGCAAATACAAGCCCGAATTGGTCATGGGTCTGCAGGCGTCCCTCGGCGCATTGGTGATCGTTATCCTGAACGGTTTGATCGGCCTGGCTGAATCGGCGTGGGCAATTACCGCGTGCACATACGTGGTCGCAGGTTCGGCGACCGGAACGATGCAGCGTGTGCGCCGCCGCATTGCCGGGACGCTGATCGGCGTTCCATTAGGCCTCGCCTGTCTGCCGGTTGCAGAGCATGCGCCTCTGTTGATCTGGGCTGCGGCCGCGCTCGCCATGGTCATCTACGCGATGGCACTGCCGGAGCGTTACGACATCGCCTGCGCCGCGTTTGCGTTCACATTAATTATCACGCTTGCAGCAAGCGGCGTGCACTCCATCCCCTTGCTTGCCGCGCGCGCATGGGAAACGCTTCTGGGCGGATTGCTCGGGCTGGCCGCCGCGATGTTCGTATTCCCAATCCGGTCTCTGGATCGCGATAAATAAACGGCGATAAAATTCGCATAAACTTCAGCCTTTCCCGGAGATGAACGCCATTGGCGCAACGCCGATGACGTTTAACGCAATCGCGCCGGTCAAGGAACATGGCGAATGGCAATGCGAATCCTTCGATATACAGCCGCAGCCCTCGTACTGATCGTTGTCATCCTGATGCTCGTTTTCAGGCCCGATCGTGCCGTGCGCGTGGCGGCCGGGCTGACCGCGCATAACTTGTGTTCCGCGACGTTCGTCGCCAGGCTCGATCCTGACGCGACCTTCAAGGAACAAGTGCAGGTCATTATCGATGGACCCGCAAGCGAGTTGGTTCATTACAACGTTGACCGCACGCAGCGCAGCATCGACGCGTCCTTTGCGTGGATCATTCACGCGCGTGCGTCGTACACGCCGGGCTACGGATGCCGGCTCGACTATCCTGAGAACGTTCCGGCGCCGGTTCCCCTTGCCGATACGTCCGATACACCCCAGGAATCGGCAATCGTCCCGCCATTAAATCCGCAGATTGCGGCTGCGCTGGACCGTGTTTTCTCCGACGATAAAACCCAGCCGGTCAAGAACGTCAAGGCGGTGGTTATCGTCAAGAACGGCCGTGTGATTGCGGAGCGCTACGCGCCGGGTTTCGGTCCCGATACGCCGCTGCTGAGCTACTCGGTCGCCAAGTCCTTCACCAACGCGTTGCTCGGCATTCTCGTGCGCGACGGGCGTCTGCGTATCGATCAACCCGCCGGTGCGCCTGAATGGCAAAACGCAGGCGATCCTCGCGCGAAGATCACCGTTGAAGACCTCATGCGCATGCGCAGCGGCCTCGACGCGCGTGAAGCCGAAACGGCCTTCGCTCCGATTGCGCAAATGGAATACGCCCACGCCGATATGGCCGGTTTCGCCGCGCAGCACGCGTTGAAACAACCGCCTGGAACCCACTGGGAATACACATCGGCCAACACGCTGATCCTCGCTCGCTTGCTCGGAAAAACCGTTGGCGGCGGCGCTGAAGGCATGCGCGCGTTCGCCGGGCGCGAGCTATTCGCGCCGCTTGGAATGGCCGGCGTAACCATGGAGTTCGATGGCGCCGGGGTGTTCGTGGGTTCATCGTATGTGTATGCGCCCGCGCGCGCCTACGCGCGTTTCGGCGAGCTTTATCTCAACGATGGAGTGACCCCGCAAGGCCGCCGCATCCTGCCCGAAGGCTGGGTTGCATGGTCGCGGCGTTCGACCTTGAACATGGCTTATGGCGCGGGCTTCTGGACTAACGACGGACCCAGCCGGATGGCGGCATCGAGGGTAAAACAGGGCTTCCCCAAGGATGGCTTTTTCGCGAGCGGCGATCTTGGACAGCGGATTTATATCGTGCCGTCGGAAAGGCTAGTCGTCGCGCGCTTCGGATATTCGCAGCCGCCGAAGTTCGGTATCGACGATGATATTGCGCTGATCGACGCCACGATTCGTTCAACGCGCGACATCAATCATTAGACGGATTGACGCGCCTCCATATTGTTTCGCAATTAATATGGCGCTTTTCGGCGCCGGCCACACAATGCCGGCGCCTCTATGAAAACGGGAACAAAGAACGACGCATGCTAAACGAAACACAACCGTCAGCGCGCCGCGACGAGCCCGCGGAACATCACGCGGCGCCGCCGCATCGGCGCATCGTTCTCGATGACCGGCATCACGTCACAACGCACGGCCTCAAGACGTATTTCTGGCATGACATTTATCACATCGCGCTGACCGCCCGATGGCCCGTTTTCTTTGGCGTCGTCGCGCTCTTGTTCCTTCTGCTCAACCTTGGATTCGCGCTTTTATTCCAGATGGGCCAGCACGCGATTGCGAACCAGGCGCCCGCCAATTTGCTCGGCGCGTTCTTCTTCAGTGTCGAGACGCTTGCGACGGTGGGCTATGGCGACATGCATCCCGCGACCCTCTACGGTCACGCGATTGCAACGAGCGAAATCTTTGTCGGCATGTCGGGCATTGCGCTGACTACGGGCATGATCTTCGCGCGCTTCTCGCGGCCTCGCGCGCGCATTCTGTTCGCCAACAACGTGGTGGTTCGTCCTATCGATGGCCGTCTGACGCTGATGGTGCGTGCTGCAAACGCGCGGCAGAACGTCATTGTCGAGGCGAAAGCGCGGATGCGCATGATACGTTCGGAGACCAGCCCCGAAGGGTTTTTCTCGCGCAAGGTGCATGACCTGCCGCTCATTCGCGACCAGCATCCGGCGTTTCTGCTGAGCTGGAGCCTGATGCATGTGATCGATGAAAACAGTCCGCTCCACGGGCAGACGCTCGCGTCGCTCGAAGCCTCCAACGCAGAATTGATGCTGATGGTGGAAGGCCTCGACGAAACCACCATGCAGCCCATGCAGGCGCGCCGCAGTTGGCCGCCCGAGGCGATTCTGATGGGGTATCGATACGTCGATCTGCTTTCGGTGGAGAACGGCGAAACGCATATCGACTACTCGAAGTTCAACGAGGTCGTGCCGCTTTGAAGCGACTCAAGCCAGCCGCGTAGCCGCGCGCCCGACAAACAGATAATGCAGTAACGCGAGGAGCGGAAACACGCTGGCCACGCTTGCAATCAAGGTCCAGCCGCCATGTTCGAACAACGTGCTCGCGATCGCGGACCCGCATGCGCCGCCTATGAAGATGCTCGTCATATAAAGCGCGTTCAGGCGATTACGGCTCGCCGCGTGCAGCGCGTAAATCTCGCGCTGGCCGATCACCATGTTCATCTGCACGGCGAAGTCGAGCACAACGCCTGTCACTACCAGCCCGCCGACGCCCCAGGCAGGATGAACGAGCATGGGCATGAACGACAGCGCGCCGAGGATCAATGCAATCAGTGTCCCTAGCCTGGAATGGCCGGCATCTGCAAGCCTCCCCGCGAGCGGCGCCGAAGTCGCTCCCATTGCACCGACCAGCGCAAACAGCGCGACGCCATTCTGCGTCATCCCGTGATGACGAATCAACTCGACGGGCACCGCAGTCCAGAACAAGCTGAACGTGGCGAACATCAGCCCCTGATACAACGCGCGATGCCGAAGCACCGGCATGGTCGCAACGAGCGTCCCGAGCGAGCGGATCAGTTGGACATAGGTGGCTTTGTGATCGGGCTGGCGCGATGGAATGGTGAACGCGAGCACCGCCGTCACGATCGTCATGAGAACGGCGGCAGAACCGAATACCGTGCGCCATCCGAAGTACCCCGCAACAAAGCTCGATATGGGCCGCGACAGCAAGATGCCGAGCAGCAGGCCGCCCATGATCGTGCCGACCACACGTCCGCGGGTTTCATCAGGCGCAAGGTGCGCGGCGAGCGGGATCAGGATTTGCACCGCGACCGAGCTGAACCCCACGAGCAACGAGATGGCGAGGAACGCGTGCGGCTGATGAACGAGCGCGGCGGCCGCGAGGCTGGCGATCGAGACGAGCGCCGTCGCGATCATCAGCTTGCGGTTTTCCAGAAGATCGCCCAGCGGCACGAGAAAGAACAACCCGAGTGCGTAGCCAATCTGCGTGAGCGACACGATCAGACTTGCCGCGCCGCTCGACAAGTTGATATCCGGGCCGATCATTTCGATGATCGGCTGCGCGTAGTACAGATTGGCGACAATGGCGCCGCAGCAAAAGGCGAATAGCGCGATCAGGCCGCTGGTCATCTTGACCTGGGCTGGACCCGTGGCGGCCGACGGGGAATTCGGGGACATGCATGCTCCACAGGTTGAATGACGGATTGCTGCTTTTAATACGGACTGCGGGTTGAATGCGAGGGTGTTGCGAATGCCGGAAACGCTGGACAAGCTTGCGCCGCGGCGTCCGCCAGGTGAAATGTCAGCCGGCTAGCCCGCGGCGGGGACATCCGGATGCGGCACGATACCACCAGCGGCACGAGCTTGCTTGCGGCTCGCCGATTTGTAAAAGACGCTTCGGGGCGCCCCGGTTCAACGCGCACGAGCCTCAACCGATGGCGATAAACTGGTGCGCTGTCGCCGTTTTATCGATCAAAGGAGCTGACCTCATGTATATCGCGATGAATCGTTTTAAAGTGGCTCTCGGATCCGAGACTGCATTCGAGGACCTATGGACAAGCAGGGATACACACCTGAAGGAGGTTCCGGGATTCGTGGAATTTCACTTGCTGAAAGGTCCTCAAAAGGAAGATCACGTACTCTATTCCAGCCATACGATCTGGTCGAATTACGCTGCTTTCGAAGGCTGGACCAAAAGTGACGCATTCCGCGCGGCGCATCGCAATGCCGGCGGTGAAACACGCTCGCTTTATCTCGGGCATCCGGAGTTCGAAGGTTTCGAGGTGATCCAGACGGTCAAGTAGACACGTCGATAAAAAGGTGACGCAACACCATGTGCGCTTTGGACAGGCGGACTTTGCTAAAAGGAGTACCGCGTTCGAACGCCTGGCCAGCGAGTTCATGCGCTTTTATACAAGCAGTCTCTTCAATCCGCATTGGGGCGAGACGGTGAGCTTTCGCGGCAACGATACCCTCAAAATCGATGGTCTTCCAGGGACTCGACCACGATCAGGCCGCGCGTGTCTGGCAACGGTTCTTCGACTGGACTCGCGGGTGCGTCGGACGTTGCGCGGACAGCCACGCGCGATACCGCCATGAACCCGGCCGTACTCGATGCCTTCGCGCTCGCGATCATCGCAGGCGAAGGGCCGCCTGCATTTCCGGGTATCACCGGGCACGAGCCCGACATTCGCTCCGCCCGATCCGCCGCCAAGCGGATCACGGAAGCGTCGGCAACGCTTCGCACCGTGGTGCCGCGGGTGGGATCGTATGTATCGGAGAGCGATTTTTTCGAGCGTGACTGGCAGGACGCATTCTGGGGCGTGCACTATCCGAGACTGCTTGCAATCAAGAAATCATACGATCCCGACGGTTTGTTCTTCGTGCATCACGGCGTGAATTCGGAAGCGTGGAGCGACGACGGATTTACGCGGCTGCGGGCGTAACGGCGTAATCGCCCTCACGTTCAAACGCGTAACCGTTCACGCCGCCGACGGACTCCGCTGCGAGCAGGTCGAGCACGACCAGCATGACCGGCTGATGCTCCACGCTGATCGCAATCCCGACCACATCCGTTAGCCAGCGGCCGATTTTGGTCGCGGCAAAATCTTCCGGCCGCGCGGTTTTCCGCAACGCGACGCCCAGCTTCACCGCACGATAATGATAGGAAGGCACCTTATGGTCCGCTGCGATCCGCGAAAGCCCGCCCTTGCGGCCGCAATCGCGGCCGAGCGTTCCTGCAAGCACCACGCGCTCGTGCCGGTCGAGGGAACGTATGAAGGCACGCGCCATTCGCCGAACGCGGGGCTCATCGAGTCCATATTGCAGAAGCACTGAACTGACGGGATCTTCGATAGCCTGGGCATGTTCATCGACTTGCTGGTCGATGCCGCTCACTTCCATAGACACATTGCGCTGGTGGCTCGCGCTGCGCAGGCAGTCGATCAGATAGCGCCTGAAATAAGCGCAAATGGCGTAGTTGTTCGACGGAGCGCTTTCTGCGCTGGACTTGGCGGTGGTATGACCCGGCTCGAGACGCAGCACCTTGGCGTAGATGAACTGCGCGACGAGTTCTTCCTTGTCTTCGCGAAGGGACTGCAGTTCGAGCGGGTGGTAGGCGCGCAACGCACCGCGGACCAGATGGTACATGGACACCATTTCGTCGTGCGACAGATGCGTGCGGCGGCGCCAGAGATCGGGAAGTATCGCGGTGTCGGGGCTCGCGGCACGCGCGTGCAATGTCATGGTGTCCATGTTGTTCTCCCTCGTGTGTTTTATTGGATGTCGACCGAAGTATGGTTATCAGACGCGGGTTGCGCCATATGGCTAAAGTAATAGCCGTCAGGTAAACTTGCGTAAGGTCTCAAGGCGCCAGACGCCCCACCGTTATAGCCAGTGTCGTTTAGCCAAGTCGTTCCCATGTGCGTCAGCCAGGCGCGCACCCGGCAAACCAAGGGGCTGACAAGATGCAGAACGATCCAATGCGGCGCGAAATAGACAAGGATCTCGCCAAGGTTCTTTATGCTCAGGACCCCATTGCATTCTTTACGCACTGGTTATCCATTGCGGCCTTGAGCGCGGTTTATTTCGGTTCCATTGCGCAGCACGGGCTTTTCACGGCCTGGATTGTCTTCTATAGCATTGCTAATTTTGGCGGAATTGCACTATGGGCCTGGAACCGTCATTGGCCGGAGATGTTCGCGCCACGCCAATGGATCAACCTTCACGCGCTTCGCAGTATCGTGCTGTACAGCGCGCCCGGGCTTTCCATCTGGTTCGCATTCCATAGCCAGCAAGCCGATCTTCCCGTTCTCCATACCGTGCTGCTCGTGACTTTGGCGGCGGGCGTCTTCATGTCGAGCGGGTTCGATCTCCTCAATTTCTCCAGCGCCATTCCGTTGCTCCTGATGCCCGCCATGGTGCTGAACTTCAGCTCGCCCACACGCGACCGGATTGTGGTCGGCGTGGTGCTCGCCGTGTTTTTTATCGCGATGAACGTGTACGCCGCGCGCTACCGGACCATGTTCCGGCGTGTCGTCGAAGCGCGTGTGAACCAGCAGCGCCTTGCCGAATCGCTTGCTATACAGCAGCGCGTGACAGAAGAAGCGAGTCGCGCGAGAACGCGTTTTTTCGCGGCCGCGAGTCATGACTTGCGCCAGCCGCTGCATGCAATCGGCCTGCTGGCGGAATCGTTGAAAGACACGCTGGCGTCCGCTGCTCAGCGCAGCGAAACGGCCGACAGCATCATTGCAAATGTCGAAGCGCTGAACGGGCTGTTCAATCAGGTGCTGGATCTCGCGCGCCTGGAAAGCGGCGTTACACAAGTGATACCGCTGCATTTCCGGCTCTCGGAGATTTTCGGCCGCATCGATACCCAATACCGTCCGCTTGCCGCCGCCAAGGGTCTGGCGTTGCGCATCGCGCCGACTGACGCGGTCGCGTTTTCCGATCCTGTCCTGCTCGAACGCGTGCTTGGGAATTTGATATCTAACGCCATCCGATACACCGAGCGCGGTGCAATATGGATGGGCTACCGGAGCGGCCGGATCGAGGTACGCGACTCAGGAATCGGCATTGCGCCGGAGGAGCACGAACTCGTGTTCGAGGAGTTTTATCAAGCAAGGCTGTCCGATAACAAACCGCGGCAAGGACATGGACTCGGTTTGCCGACCGTCAGGCGACTCGTGAAACTGCTCGGGGCCGACGTGACGCTGCGCTCCGCCGCGGGACGCGGCACGACGATCGGCGTGCCCGTCAAACGTGGCGACCCGGACCTGATCACCATCACCGCAAGACTCAACGATCCCGCATCGGGCGGACCAACGGCGGCGGGGCGGCGAATTCTTTGCATCGACGACGACCCCGCCATCCTCGCCGCCCTCGAACGCTTGCTCGGCCGTTGGGGATGCATCGTGCGAAGCGTGCGTGACGAACGGGCGGCGGTGCAGGCCGTTGAAGAAGATTTCGTGCCCGATGCGCTCCTGTGCGACTACCAGCTCGGCAACCACCGTACCGGCGCGCAAGCGGTGCGCGCGGTTCGCCAGGCGTTGTGGGAACGGGGCGATGGCGACATCGTCACGCTGATGATCACGGGCGACATGGCGTCGTCCGAACTCAGCACGCTCGCCGCGCAAGGCATCCCCGTGCTGCACAAACCCGTGACGCCGGCCCGCTTGCGCCGCACGCTCGATGCGCTGTGGCAGCAAGGCGAACGTAATGCTGCGCTGGAGCGGCACCCGCCGGCATCGTAATCAAAGCGTGCGGCCGGTTTCCAGCCAGCCGCTGATCAGCGCGATCGCCGCCGAGCGGTTGTGGACGCAAAGCGCCCGGAACATGACGGACAAGTGCACCTTGACGGTTCCCTCGGCAACGCCGAGTTCGCGCGCGATCATCTTGTTGGTCCAGCCGCGATACACGAGCCGCATGATTTCCTGCTGCCGGGGCGACAGGTTTTCCATCAGATGCCGATGATGCGGCTGGATGCCGGCGGGCGTTGCCTCCACGACCGCCGCACCCGAACGTTCCGCGACGCGCTCCGGGGCCTGCGCGGGGCCGAGCAGACTAAGTGCTTCAATAGGAACGTAGGCGCCGCCGAGCAGCACGAGCTCGATTGCCTTGAGCATCACGCTCGCGGGTTCGCGCTTGGGCACGAATCCGAGCGCGCCGGCTGCGAGCACCGCGCGCATTTCATCTGCGGATTCTTCCGCCGACAACACCACCAGCGGCAGCGCCGGGTTTGCCTTCAGCAGCGTCTGTAGCGACGCCGCGCCTTCCATGCCGGACATGTGCAGATCGACGATTGCGAGATCGTGGTTCGCATCCGGCCGGGCTGCGGCGGCGAGTGTTTCCCAGCTATCGGCTTCGTCGAACTGGGCGTCCGGGTCGAGTCCGCGCAACAGCGCTTTCACGCCTTGGCGGATCAACTCGTGGTCGTCGGCCACCAGAAACCTCATGGCATCTCCAGGTTGCGGACTGCTTGATCGGCGGTTTTCGTTCGTGTTCTTGAAGCGGTCTCTTCAAGAATACTTAGCTTGTGTTCGTTGTGGCAATGGATTATTTGCCGGTATCCGCGTGCGTTTCTTAAACGAACGTACGCATGACTTTTTTGAATGCATCGCGCTCGAGCGTCAAAGCACGGCAAGCCATCCGCCATCGACGTAAATGATCTGTCCGTTCACATAACTCGATGCCGCCGACGACAAAAACACCGCCGTGCCGACAAGTTCTTCCGGCGAGCCCCATCGCTGAGACGGATTGCTGCTTTTCACCCATGCATCGAAGGTCGGATTTTCGACCAGTGGCTTGTTCATGTCGGTGAGGATATATCCCGGGCCGATAGCGTTGGCCTGGATATTCGATGCCGCCCATTCCGCGCTCATCGCGCGCGTCAGCATCTTGATGCCGCCCTTCGCCGCGGTGTACGCGCCCACGGTCGCACGCGCGCCTTCGCTCGTAAGCGAGCCGATGTTGACGATCTTGCCGCCCTTGCCGCGCGCGATCATGCGCTTTGCTGCTTGCTTCGAAACGATGAACGCGCTAGTGAGATTGGTATCGATCACGCGTTGCCAGTCACTTAGTTCAAGCTCGATCAGCGGCTTGCGAAACTGTATGCCCGCGTTATTGATGACGATGTCGATCTGCACGCCTTGTTCGTCCCAGTGGGCGAAGGCGTCGTGCACGGCTTGTTCGCTCGTGACATCGAAGGCGCGGCCTTGCGCTTTCAAGCCTTTGTTCGCAAGACGCGTTACCGCTTCGTTCACGGTGTCGGCGCGTGTTCCATTGATGATCACGCTGGCGCCCGCGTTCGCGAGTCCTTCGGCGAGTGCAAAGCCAATGCCGCGCGCCGAACCGGTGACAAGCGCGGTGCGGCCGCTCAGATCGAAAAGCTCTGTCATGCGTTGATCCTCGTTATGTCGGGTTGTCGTGCACTGAACGTAGAAAGACGCATTGTAGTTTGGCTGGATCGATGCGGTGCGGCGGCGCATTTTGCAGCACGCTGTTGCACTGATTTTTCGGCAGAACCTGATAGGCGCGGTGAAGGTGGCACGGCATGCTGGCGGCACCGCAACCAGAACGCGGTTCCGCCAATACATGGCGGGCTCGCCGAATACGCAAGGACGACCATGTTTGAAGAACGCATCCGATACAAACCCTTGCTCGGCAAGATCATGTCGAGCGATGAAGCCGCGCAGTTGATCCACGATGGCATGATCGTAGGCGCAAGCGGATTCACGCGCGCCGGTGACGCCAAGGCCGTGCCCGCCGCGCTCGCGGAGCGCGCACAACGCGAAGGCAAGCCGTTGCGTATTACGTTGATTACGGGTGCATCGTTAGGCCACGATACCGACAGGAAGCTCACTCAAGCTGGCGTGCTCGCACGCAGGATGCCGTTCCAGGTGGACAGCACGTTGCGTCGCGCGATCAACTCCGGTGAAGTCATGTACATCGACCAGCATTTGTCGGAGACGGTGGAACATTTGCGGACGAACCGGCTTGGTTCAATGGACATTGCGATCATCGAAGCCGCCGCGATCACCGAAAGCGGCGGCATTGTGCCGACCACGTCGATCGGGAATTCCGCGACCTTCGCTGCGTGCGCGAAAAAGGTGATCATCGAACTGAATCTCGCTCAGCCGGCCGCGCTCGAAGGTCTTCACGATATCTGGTCGCCAGCAGAACGTCCTTCGCGCCAGCCGCTGCCGATTATTCGTTGCGATGACCGCATTGGCGAACGAGCTATTCACGTGCCGATCGAAAAGATCGCTGCCATCGTGATAACGGACATGCCTGACAGTCCTTCGACCGTCGAGAAACCCGATAACGATACAGCGCGTATCGCCGGACATCTAATCGAATTTTTCCAGCATGAAGTGTCGCGCGGACGTCTGCCGAAAGCATTGCCGCCGTTGCAGGCGGGTATCGGGACCATTGCGAACGCGGTGTTGTCGGGCTTTGCTCGCTCGCCGTTCGAAGCGCTGACCATCTATTCAGAAGTGCTTCAGGATTCAACGTTTGAGCTTATGGATCAAGGCAAGGTGAGTTTTGCATCGGGCGCGTCCATTACGTTGTCCGCCGATTGCCAGCGGCGCGTGTTCAAGGATCTGTCGCGCTATCGGGACAAACTTGTGTTGCGTCCGCAAGAGGTGAGCAATCATCCCGAGGTGATTCGCCGGCTTGGATTGATTGCAATCAACACGGCGCTCGAAGCCGATATATACGGCAACGTGAACTCCACGCACGTGGGCGGCACGCACATGATGAACGGCATTGGCGGCTCGGGCGACTTTGCGCGCAACGCGTCTTATGCAATTTTCGCGACGAAGTCCGTGGCGAAGAACGGCGCAATATCCAGCATCGTTCCAATGGTCCCGCATTGCGATCACAACGAACATGACGTCGATGTGATCGTGACCGAAATCGGTCTCGCGAATTTGACGGGGCTCGCGCCGAGGGAGCGCGCGTTGCAGGTTATCGAACATTGCGCTCATCCGCAGTATCGCGAATTGCTGCGCGATTATTTCCACGATGCATCCCGGTTCGGCGGACACACGCCGCACGATCTGCGTGCCGCGTTCGGCATGCATACGCGCTTTGCCGAAACCGGAACCATGCAGCGCTGAGCGTGCCGCATTGGGCTTTCGTATACGATCTGGTAAATATCGAACAAGATCGACGGAGACAGCAAAATGGCGGCACAGGAAGCGGTTCATGCACTGCGCGAGGCTCTAGGTTCGCAAGTGGTTTCGTTGCCGGAGGAATTCGGGGACCGGCGCGTGGTCGACTGGAGCGGATTGCCGGGCGGCGTGCCGCTTGCAGTGATCCGTCCGCGCGATACCGCAGAGCTTGCAAACGCGTTACGAATCTGTTCGGCGCACGGGCAGGCCGTCGTGACGCAAGGCGGACTGACCGGCTTAGTCGGCGGGGCGAACGTGCAGGGTCAGGAGGTCGCGATCAGCCTCGATCGCATGAACAAGATCGTCGAAATCGATCCGGTTTCGAGCACGATGACCGTCGAAGCCGGCGTGCCGCTGCAGGTCGTACAGGAAGCTGCGACGGCGGCCGGATTCTATTTTCCGCTGGATCTGGGCGCGCGGGGAAGTTGTTCCATCGGCGGGAATCTGGCGACGAACGCCGGCGGAAACCGCGTGATCAAATACGGCATGATGCGTGACCAGGTGCTCGGTCTCGAAGCCGTGCTCGCCAGCGGAAAAGTAGTCGGCGGCCTCAACAAGATGATCAAGGACAACAGCGGTTATGACTTGCGGCATCTGTTGATCGGCAGTGAAGGCACGCTCGCCATCATTACGCGCGCTGTGTTGAGATTGCGTCCGAAACCTACTGCAACCGCTACCGCGTGGTGCGGTTTGCCTTCATACGATGCCGTGACCACATTGCTCTCACGCGCGCAGTCGCGGCTGGCTCCGGGGGTATCGGCGTTCGAGGTCATGTGGAAAGGGTATTACGACGCGGTACTCGCCAACCTGGATACGCTTCGTGCGCCGCTTGACGATGCACATCCGTTTTATGTGTTGCTCGAAAGCGTTGGCACCGATCCAGTCCGTCACGCCGATGCGTTCGAAGAGTTCCTGGGCGAGATGCTGGAAGAGGGCGTAGTGAGCGATGCGGCGTTGGCGTCATCGGATTCGCAGGCGCTCGCGTTCTGGGCCATCCGCGACGCACCCGGCGAGTATCAGCGTTTCATCCCGAACCACGCGGCCTACGACGTCAGCTTTTCCATCGCGCAAGTGGGCGAGGCGGCGCAACGCTGCGACGTGCGTTTGCGCGAACGCTGGCCGGACGCGACCGTGATGATCTACGGCCATCTCGGCGACGGCAACATTCATGTGGTAGTCGACGTGCCGGGCATGGGCAAGCACGACCACGATGAAATCGACGACATCATCTACGACGTCACGCGCCATTTCCACGGATCGATATCGGCGGAACACGGCATTGGCACGAAGAAAAAACATTTCCTGCACTTCACGCGTTCGGAGAGCGACATCGAGTCGATGCGCGCGATCAAGGCCGCGCTGGATCCGCAGGGACTTTTGAATCCGGGGAAGGTTTTGTAGGGCTTGCTAGAGCACGGGAATCCACCGGGCGAGTGGCCGTCCGCCGTTGCGGACTTCCGCTGCGCCGTGGTGGCGGCCGATGCCTCTGAGTTCTTTCTTCAGGCGCCGCAACGAGTGATACGCGTTCAGATTCAGAGCCGCGATGCGTCGATGTCCGCCGTGCCGTTTGTATGCGTTGAGAGCGGCAATCCGGTTGAGCGACTCGAAACAATGATGAGCTTCGCTGGCCATATAAACTTCGCCAAGGCTGGGCGAGAGCCACTTCAACAACTCGAGCACACGCTCATAGGCAATCTGGAGCCGCGCCAATGCTTCGGCCGGATTTGCCGGCGCGCTGTGCTCCACTCGAATCTTCCGCTCGACTCGTGCACGGCCTTCGGTCATCAATGGTCCTGCTTTCCAGACCGGTTCCAGATGCGCAATCCGGTTTCTCAGGTCCTTGCAAAAATCGATTCGTGCGAACAGGTTGTCGCGGTTTCTCGGCCGGCTCCAGAAGGCGAGCGAACTGTGCCGATGCCCAGGCACGATTTCCATAAGCATCGCAGGCCAGTCGAGCGGGCAATTATCATTGTCGAAGCTGATGTCGAGCACATGTGGCCAGAAGCCAAAACTCAGTTTCGACACCACGTCGTCCGGTGATGGCGCGGGCGAGCGCGGTATCTGTTCGTACGCGCCACTTACGCGGCGTCGCTCATGCGTGATCTTTTGAATCAGGCTGGTCGATTTTGGATTGAGACACAAATGCGCGTACCAGTCGCGCGACGAGGCGGCGCCCTCGCCGTATCGTGCGCTCAACGCGGCATGGAACTGATTTCGAAGCGCGATCTCGGTAAATGCAAGTGCTCGCGACAATGAAGCGGAGATCGCGTCGTTCCAGCAATACAATCCGTACGCGGCCCGGTCGTCGACAGCGCCGAAGAATGTGCGGTAGTTTTTGAGGCGTGCGCGCGACAACGCTTGCACTGCATCCGCCACATGTATTTGCGTCAAACTGCTCATCACGGTATAGTCCACGGGTACGCGCTGGGAACAAGTCTTGTTGCGCTCTCGGTTCTCCGACAGACCTCAAGATCCCCAGTCGCCAAAGAGACAGAAGGCCGCCATGTGCGGCCTTTTGCCTTTGTTGTTTATGGGTTATCGAGTGTATGGAGATCGAGCTGCATAAACGAGTCAGCCGAATGGCTAATCTGTTGATCCATCGCGTTCTTGCCGGGTAAAAATACAGCAGGCACGGTGCATCACGCTCCGCGCCGTCACGACACCGGCCGCCTAAAGAAGCACGGCCTGTTGCAGCATTTCCAGCGCCTTCGCTTCATCGAGAAGTCCCGCCCGTGCCTTGCCCGCGAGTGTCTTGAGCAACGCTTCCGCGATTGGCTGAATGCCCTGCAAATGATCGATTCGCGTAGTTGACGATACCGGCTGCACTGGAGCGTCCATGCCCAACGGGACCTGCGCCGGTGCTTCGTCCGCAGCCGCAGACATGACAGTCTGCGCACGCACCTTGTTCTCGTCCTGAATTCCGCCGGCGCGGCGCGAAGGCAGCAGCATCGCCGTCACCGAAGCCGGTATATCCGCCGCTGTTCGTGCGCTGTCCAGCCAGCCGATGGGCAGGCCGAGCCGTTCCGTAAAGCGATTCGCTTCGGCGTCGTCAAGGCGTTTCTGGCCGTGCAGCCGATGCGCCATGTTCGATCCGCTCAACTCCATCAGCGCGCTCAGCCGCGCTTTCGATCCATTGCGCGATGTCAGCACGTGCAGGTTCGCGCGGCGGATTTTTTCGACGGAAGCATCTTCTGTCAGCGGCAGCGATTGCTGCAGGCCCGGCTTCGCGGGCGCGTGAAGTTTCTTCGGCAATGGAATCATTGCGGGTTTCTCAGCGAGCTCGCCGGCCTGCGCGTGACCATTGTTCTTCTTCCGCATTTCCGCATCCTTGGGCAAGTGCTCGCCCGGTGTGTTTTCCGCGTTCACCTGCACGAAATCCAGCGGCGACTTCAGGCGCGTGACCATCTCCGGCGTGAGCGACGGATTCGGCTGATCGAAAAATCCGTCAGGCAAACCGAGCGTTGTCTCGATATGAAAAGCGGTCTCCGGCGTGAACCCTACGCCATTGAGCAACTCCGTCACCCGCGTGAGATTCGAGTCGAGACCCAGTGCGATATTTTCGGCGCCAGCGGCATCGACCAGAAGCTTGAATGAGCGCGTCTTGAAGATGGACGCAGTGGTTTGCGCGTTTGCGGTACTGCGGGCGGGCTGAGCTTTCGTAAACGGTTTACTGTCGCGGCGGGGCGCCGTTTTCGAAGGACGGCTTGGTTGACGTGGACCGTTCTCACGAGATCCGGAGTTTCGGCCATGCGCTTGACTCATTAGATAAGGCTCTCCACCGTGAATTTCTGATCAGAGCCGGCATTATAGGCGAGGGCCGATCGCATTCCCCGCAGCGCTGTTTTGTGCCATGAAATCACAGCGCAAACGATAAAACGTGCATCAGTTTGCATATTTTCAGAAACGCAGATGCAGTCGGGGACCGTTGGCATCGCTAGCGGCGAGCAACTCGACGCCGTTTTAACCGGGAATGCAGCATCCTTCGTTAAGGTTTCTGGCTAAGACGCCGTTATGGTGTTTACAACTCGATGCGAAACACGAGCACCGACAGCTACGAAACATTTTTATGTTCCGAACATGAAAGACCGGAGAAAAATACGATAGTGCTATTACATTCATTAGACAAAAGTTTGTCACTTTCAGTGTAATTCTGTCGGAATTATGATGTTGGGGTTATGCAGCATTGCGCGGCTAATTTGTTTTGAATCCGGGCGCCGATTTCGCAGTCCGCGTAAGATATGATCAAATAACAGATATAAGCGACTTACTGTTTGGGCCGGCATACGGAGATTGAAATTTCGTGTTGCCGTAAAGCGGACTCGCAGGTTTGAGATTATCTCCAGCAAGGCGCAAGACGCCGGCACTGGGTGAATCTGACGAGACGCGCTGACGGGGCGGCAGTCAGAGAATTTTTTCTGGAGTTGCTGATGATAGGTGATGAAGACGGCCTAGACCTGTACACGTGGTTTGGCACGACGAGCCCGTGCTGGCGGCTGTCGAGCGACAGTAATGCGCTCGAGCTCGCGACCGTGCGCGGTCCCGCGAACGTAAGCGTTCCACTCGACGCGTCCCAGGCTGCGGAGATTCGCGCACTTACGGGCGTCACGTCGCACCTTGCGCTGGATCTCAAGATTTTCGGATATCCATATCGGCTTCATCTTGTCGGTAAAAAGATCAATATCCGTGAATGGGCGGGTACGGCATCGGATTACTCGGACACCTCATCGGTCGCCCGGGATCTGGTGCATGGTCTTGCGTTCGCCGAACAGGTCGTCTCCGAAGTCAATTCGCTTGTCGTCATTCTCGACGGTCACGGCCTGATTCAACGCTTTAATCGCATGTGCGAAGAAGTGACCGGCATGCGCGAGGAAGATGTCATTGGCAAGAGCGCCTATGTCCTGTTCATGTCGGACGACGAAGGCGCGGCATCGCGGACCAATATCAACGGATTCTTCGCGAGCGGCAAACCGTATCAGGTCGAGCGGTACATCAACACGGTCACGGGACCACGCCTGTTTCTATTCCGCAATAAGTTCGTTCAGAGCGGCAGCGGCGTGGACGAGCGTTTCCTGATTTGTTCCGGTACGGATATCACCGAAGAACGCAAGGCGCAGAAGCTTCTTGTCAAGCAGGCGACAACCGACGAACTGACCGGATTGCTGAATCGCAAGGCCATTCAGGAAGAGATCGAGAACGCCATCGCCGCGGAAAAAGAGGCCGGTGACAGCATTGGCGAAGAGCACCTTGGCATTCTGTTTCTTGATCTCGACAACTTCAAAAAGGTGAATGACCACTACGGCCATGTTGTCGGCGACCGGCTGATTCGCGAGGTATCGGCGAAGATCAAAAGCTGCCTGGCTCCCGGCGATACCCTCGCGCGGCTCGGCGGCGACGAGTTCGTCGTGGTGATCAGGAAGTCGACCATCCCGTTGCTGACCAAGACGGCGGAAACCGTCCTCGGCAGTTTGCACCAGCCCTTCGATTTCGGGCTGATCAAGCTTTATACCGGTTGCTCTATCGGCATTGCGGTGTATCCGGAACATGGCGACCGGCTCGAGAGCCTGATCCGCAGCGCGGACACGGCCATGTATGTCGCGAAGGACGGCGGCAAGCATACGTATCGCGTATTTGCGCCGGAAATGAACCGGAAGGTCGCGGAATATGTGTGGCTCGATACGAACCTGCGACGCGCGCTGGAAGAGAACCAGCTCGAGCTGTTTTATCAGCCGAAGGTCGATCTCAGGAATGGCGATGTAGACAGCGTCGAAGCGCTGGTCCGGTGGAATTCGCCGGAGCGCGGCGTTGTGTCGCCACTCGATTTCATTCCTTATGCGGAAGAATCCGGGCTGATCGGCCCGCTCGGACGATGGGTCATGCAGGCTGCCGCCACGCAGGCGTCGAACTGGCAGAAGCAGGGACTCGACTTGCGCATCTCCATTAACGTGTCCGCGCGTCAGTTGCGCGATACGGACATCGTCAAGCATTTCACGGAAGTGCTTGCAGACACGCGCTCGCGTTCTTGCATGCTCGACGTGGAGTTGACGGAAAGTTGTTTTATCGAAGACGAAGCAGCGGCGCTCGTGCTGATTGCGCAGTTCCGCAAGATGGGCGTGCGTGTGCATCTTGATGACTTCGGGACGGGTTATTCGTCGTTGTCGCAACTGTCGCGCATTCCGCTCGACGCCATCAAGCTCGACCGGAGCTTCATCAAGGGAATCGATGTAAACAGCAAACCGCAGGCACTCGTGCGCGCCATGGTTGCGATTGCGCATGAGCTGCGTTTGTCGGTGGTCGCTGAAGGCGTGGAAAGCGAAGCAGAAGCCGATTTCCTGCGCGGCCTGGGCGTGGATCTCGTGCAAGGATTCTTGTATGCGCGGCCCATGCCAGCGCGCGCCTTCGAAGCGTGGCTTGCCGAGAAAAGAAAGCTCAGGCTTATCGCCTGAGCTTCTCCCAGGTTAAAGAGAACCAGTGGAATTCAAGGCCGCTTGATTAACGCCTTTAGCAAAGCCGCTTAAGCAAAGCCGCTTAAACAAGCAACTTAATGATGGTCGAGGTTCGCCATCTTCAGCTTGGAAACACGGCGGTTCTGCAACATCACCAGCCGCTCCATGAAGGCCAGGTCCTTCTCTTCAATCGTGAAGGCGGCCCGGACCCAGTCCTCGGTAATCTCGATCAGTTCAGCGCGCGGCAACGCCAGTACACGTTGCCGCGCCTTGATCATCGCGCGAATGCCGTTGAGCTTGGGACGAATGCCGTCTATGAACGTTCGCGTTGCAAGGAATGCATCGCCCGGCTGGAAAGTCTGGTCGACGATTCCCTTCTCCGCGTACCAGTCGCCGGTATGTGCTTCTCCGGTACTGATCAACTCTTCGGCGAGTCGCATGCCCGCTTTGCGTTCGACCAGTGAATAACCGCCCATGCCCGGAAACAGGTTGAAGGCGATTTCGGGGAAACCCATTTTTGCGTCGTTCTGCGCAAGAAGAAAATGATGCGCAAGTGCCGACTCGAATCCGCCTCCAAGCGCGGTGCCTTCTACCATTGCAATCGAAATGGCACCGGTACCAAATCCACTATAAATTTCGTGGAGCCCGTCTATGCACGAACGCGCATAGGCCATCAGCAATTCACGCCGGCCTGATCGAATGGCATCGACAAAGAAGTCCAGGTCGCCTCCTACGTTGAAGATGTCCGGCACGAGAGAACCCGTGACCCAGAAGTCAAAACGCAGGCCTGATTCTCTTGCAGCACGCGCGAGATCGATGATGTCATTGACGAGTTCTTGCGTGAAACACGGACGCGGACGCGAACGAAGCATCATCCACATTGTGTGGCGTTCTTCTTCGTAATAAGCGGAGATTTGCGAGAGATCGCCGGCTTCGAGGAAGGGGCGGCAAGCAGGGTTGTTTTTGAGGTTCATGGCGATGATCCAATTTAAAAAAAGGTTGAACTTGGGTAAAGCCATGAGAGGGTAAAGCACAGAATTTCGTCTCGGCGGGGGTATACGAGGGGCATCCCACACTCAAACAAAGCATTTTTGGAGCGCGCAAAACCACTCAAAAAACGCGCTGAATTAACGTTGCAAAGCGAACCATCTGAGATTGATAAAGTGTTCGCTTAGCAACGGCGAATCGTCGCGTTATAGTTCCTGTTGAGCGCGCTCAACCTTGGCCATCCATTACCGTTAACGAGTTGATCAGTTGGAGACATGACGTGAAAATCTATTCCGGGCGCATACAAGAAACAAAGGCAGCGCAGTTCGCTAAACCACATATCGACCATCAGGCGGCACGATGACCCATCCACGATCCCCTTCCCAGCTCGGTGATTTTTCGCGTGTCGATTCCGTTGATGCGGACACTTTTGTCGCACGTCTCGACGTCATGCAGGCGCTCGATTCGTTTCGCGTCTACAAGCAGGAGACGTTCGAGTTAATGGGGCTCAAGCCCGGCATGCATATCGCCGACATAGGCTGCGGACCCGGCGACGATCTCGGCAAGCTGGCCTTGCAGGTTGCGCCCGGCGGCAGCGCAGTGGGGTTCGATCTGAGCGAAGCCATGCTCGAAGAAGCGCGCCGTCGTCATGCGGATGTGCCATCGCTTAGTTTCAGGAGTGCGCCGGCCAACGAGCTCGGCGTCCCGGCACATAGTTTCGATGCCGTGCGCGCAGACCGCGTGCTGATCCACGTTCCAAGGCCCGAAGAAGCGCTCAAGGAGATGATTCGCGTCACGCGGCCGGGCGGGCGCATTGTAGTGAGTGAACCGGACATGCCGGGATGCTGGGTTGCAAGCAGCGACTACGTGCTGACGGGGCGCATCATGCAGTCGATCGCGGAGTCTTGCGTCAATCCTTATCTCGCTCGCGATCTGTACGCCATGTTCCACGACGCGGGCCTGCGCGACGTCACGTTCAGCATGCGCAGCGTGAGCGCATTCGATCCGCAATCGGTCAACAAGATCCTCGATTTCAAGAGCGTGCTTGCGGGCATGCATGCACGCAAGTTATTCACCGACGACGAAGTGACGCGATGGATTGCGGAGTTCGAAGAGCGCGGCCGCACCGGACGTTTTGTCGCGGGTCTGCCCGTGATGATCGTGAGCGGCACCAAGCAGGACTGAGTCTCGCGAACGACAACCAAGATGCGTGATACTCAACTCAGCTGGCGTACTCTTTTCGGCTATGCGCGTGCCGTCAGCGCCTTCAGCAAGTCCGTCCACTCCGACCTGACGCGGGCAAGCTTCGAGCGGCTTGCGTCAGCGGGAGGCGCTGTTACGCCTGACGCAATGCAAGCTGTTCTGCCGCCGCACGAGGCGTTTGCGACCTCCGATAACTACCCGATGGCGTATCGCCATTACGCTTCGCGCAGCACACGCCGCGTGGTGATTCTCGTGCATGGCGCAGGATGTTTCGGCGATCAGATGAACGCGCTGGCGCAGCACCTTTCGCTGCGCGACATTGCCGACGTATATACGCTCGACATGCGTGGCCACGGCCTTTCGCCAGGTGTCCCAGGTCACGCTGTCGATGAACCCCGTCAGATGGTTTCGGATATCGCTGAATTCGTTACGTTCGCCGCGCGCCGTCACCGCGGTTCCGCGATCGTATTGGGCGGTCACTCAGCAGGCGGTGGTCTCATTCTCGCCATCTCGCGCAGTCCGCTGCATCGGCGGGTATCGGCTTATTTGTTTCTGGCGCCGTTTCTTGGGCTCGGCTCGCCTGTCAACCGTCCTTATTTTGGCGGATGGGTGCGTCTGCGCGGAGTGCGCTTGCGGTTGCTTAGCTTGCTCAGCGCGTTAGGCATGACGCAATTCAATGGCAATACGGTGGTCGAGTTTGCTCCCGCGGCCCGCGCGCTCGACGAGCGTTATATTGCAAGCTGGTCGTTCAATACAACGCTCGCGTTCGGTCCGGGACTCTGGGTCACGAATAAGGAACCTATTGGCCCGGATATACCCGTGCTGGTCTTGTCGGGTGACAATGACGAGTGTTTCGATGCATCTCTTTATCCCGCGGCATTCAAGATCGTCGCACCGCATGCCGAGGTTCGCAGCATGGGCTCGCTGGGTCATTGGGATCTGCTTGCCGATCCCGCCATGCTCGATGCCGTCGAGCGTTGGTTGGCCCCGCAAGGCGTGAAACGCACGGGCGTGGCCGAGATCGTCAAGGCATCGACTTACTGATTTGGGCCGAACGGTTTATCTGTACTATGTGGCCTGCAGCGGAACAAGCGGGGTTCTAAAAATCGCCAAAGCCTTTTCGCTTAGGCGCATTTAATTTGTTCTTAGCAAAAAAATCCGCTTTCTTTTGATTATCGGCATGGGCCAGCGACGCCTGTCGGCATTATCCAAAACAATGAAGAATAAAAGACTTATACAGGCGCGGTTTTCGCATCAATCGCACTTTTTTTCGCATCGAAAATCTGTTGTCATGGTTGCCGTCACTACCGTGTTCGGCATGCAGGCAGCGTTTGCGCAGGCGGCTGAACCAACTGCGCCAACTGCGCCAAATAGCGTCGCCGAACTTCCGGCGGTTAGCGTGAGCGCTACGCATTACAGCGACTATCGGGCGCGCACCGCTTCTGTTGCCGGCTTCGATGAAACGCCGCTGCGGGATACGCCTGCGTCGGTATCGGTCGTCACGCGCGCGCAACTCGATGACCAGCAGGCAAAGCTCCTAAGCGATGTGGTTCGCAACGACGCATCGGTCAACAATGACTATGCACCCGTTGGCTACTATCAAGGCTTTACCATTCGCGGTTTCCCGATCGACCTTGCCAGCGCCATCAAGATCAATGGTTTGACCATTTCCGGCGAGCAGAATGTCGCGCTGGAAAACAAGGATCGCGTCGAAATTCTGAAGGGGCTTGCAGGCATAGAAAGCGGCGTGGTGGCGCCCGGCGGAATCATCAACTTCGTGACCAAGCGCCCGCAGAATGCCGCGAGCATCACAACCGATATCGACAGCCGCGGTTCGACTTCCGCAGCTGTCGATCTCGGGCGGCGCTTTGGAGACCAGAATCAGTTCGGGTTGCGAATCAATGCCGCGAAGGAGAATATCCACTCGTACGTCGATGGCGCGAACGGCCGCCGCACGTTCGGCTCGATTGCGGCCGACTGGATCATCAGCCCGCGCGCGAGCCTGCAATTCGATGCCGAGTTCCAGCAGCTGATCCAGCGTTCGGCGTCGGGGTATCAGTTGCTGGGTGGGACAGCGGTGCCGCCCGCAGCGTCGGCATCGAAGCTGCTCGGATTGCAACCGTGGACAAAACCCGTGACCACCGACGCACTGAATCTCAACACCCGGTTCGACTACAGCTTCAACGACAACTGGCAAGGCTACATAGCCGCTAGCCGCAGCCATACGATGATCGACGACAACGTTGCGTTCGCCTATGGTTGCGGCTACGTCGCAAGTTGCGGGGCGGGCGGTACATCGCCGTTTTTCTTTGCATCGAATGGCGATTTCGATGTGTACGACTATCGCAGCCCAGGGGAGTATCGGCGTAACAACGAGGTTCGCGCCGTGCTTACCGGAAAGTTTTCGACCGGGTCGCTCAAGCATGACGTGACGTTCGGCGCCAGCGTGCAGCGCCGTGTGGTCGAGCTTTCGAACGCGGTGTACGACTACGTTGGCAGCGAAAATATTTACGGACCGAACCTCACGTTCGATCCATCGCCGAATTCCCCGAGTGCTTCTTTTCCGCAACTCGATTCACGCCAGTATTCGGTCTTTGGCACGGACCGGATCACGTTCAACGATCATTGGCAGATTCTCGCCGGAGGACGCGGCGTGTTGTTGCGTCAACGAAGCTGGACTGAAATGGATGGCCCGGCTACCGACACCGACCGATCCATCTTCTTGCCGCAAGTGGCCGTCGTGTATAAGCCGGTCGCACCGCTTTCGCTTTATGCGTCCTATAGCAAGGCCCTTTCGCTCGGCGATCAGGCACCGGTGCGGGCAAGCAACGCCTATGTGTTTCTTCCGCCGGTCGTGTCCAATCAGGTTGAAGTCGGCGCCAAGTATGACTGGCTCGATCGGCTGAATCTCACGGCTGCGGTGTTTGCAATCAACAAGCCGTTCGAATACGCGAAACCTGATTCATCCGATGCAGGTTATACGTTCACGCAACAGGGGACCGAGCGTCATCAGGGTATCGAGTTGAGCGCAGCGGGACGGGCGACGGACCGGCTTACGCTAACGGCAAGCATTGCCGCGATCAGGGCGCGTGCGTACGACTCGGGCACGCCTGCCTACGAAGGGCATCAAGTGATCAACGTGCCGCGACTGAGCGCGGCGCTTTATGCGGACTATGCGGTGCCCCATGTTGCGGGACTCGATTTGCTGGGCGGCGTCAATTACAGCGGCAGCAAGGCGGCTAATGAAGAGGGCACGGCGAGCGTGCCGTCCTATTTCGTGTTCAATCTCGGCGCGCGTTATACGACCAAGCTCGGCGGTCATAAGACCGTGGTACGGCTCTCTATTGATAACCTCTTCAACAAATACTACTGGCAGGATAGCGGCGAGCTTCAAGGCGATGCATATTTGTTCCTCGGCGCGCCGCGCACTGCGCGTTTATCGTTGACTTATGATTTCTAGGAATGTCTCTAATGCCGCGCTTTCACGCGTCCCCGAATCGAGGCTAACGTAATGTCCGTTCTGGAAATCATCGGTGTGATCGTAAGCGCGTTCGCTATCTGGCTGACCGCTCGACGCAAGATGCTGTGCTGGCCGGTAGGGTTGGTATCGGTGGCGCTATATGGCTGGATTTTCTTCGATGCAAAGCTGTACTCCGACATGCTGTTGCAGGGCGCTTTTGCCGTATTGCAAATCTACGGATGGTGGGTCTGGCTCGAGCAAAGAAAGCTGAATTCGCCAGCGGAGTCCGCCGAAGTGCGTGTGCAAGCTGTTACGCCAATGGCGCTCGGGTCCGGCGTACTGCTCGCGATCATTGGAAGCGTAGTGCTCGGCTCGTTGATGGCGCGGCTAACGGACGCGGCGTTGCCGTATGTGGATGCGTCGCTGACAGCGTTCAGTCTCGTTGCGCAGTACTGGACCGCGCGGCGCTATATAGCGTCGTGGTGGCTCTGGATCGCGGTGGATGTTGTTTATGTCGGGATGTTTGTGTTCAAGGGTCTTTACCCGACGTCAGGGCTCTATGCGCTCTTTGTCGTGCTGGCGCTGATCGGCTTGCGTGACTGGAGCCGCGCCGCTGCGCGTGCCGAACCCACGCAAACGCCACGCGCGGCCTGAGAATGAACATGTCGACAGCAAAAACGCCTCCGCCTGGTGAATCGTCTACAGAGTTTGCGCCTTTGCAGTTCGGCGTAGATGGCGAGCAGGCTGAGCGCGACTGGCCGTTGATCACGCGTGAAGAAGCCGAGGCGGTGTTCGAGCAGTTTCCTTTTATCGGCGCCGTGACCGGACTCACGTGGCATAGCCCGCGGCCGTTTTCTGCAGCGGTGCTGATCGACACGTCGAGCGGCGACACGCTCTTCATGAAGCGGCATCACGCAAGCATCCGCGACGTGCAAGGGCTCGCGGAAGAGCACGCGTTTATCGCGCACCTCGCGTCGCACGGACTGCCGGTCGCGGATATTCTCGCCACGCCAGACGGCGACACGGCAGTGGTCCGTGGCGAATGGACGTACGAGGTGCATCGGGCGGCGGCGGGCGTGGATGTGTATCGGAAAGCGATGTCGTGGACGCCTTTCGCCGATACTTCCCATGCGTTCGCAGCCGGGCACATGCTCGCGCGCCTGCACGTCGCAGCGCAAGATTTCGCTGCGCCGGCGCGGCCCATCCGTCCGCTGCTTTCGAGTTTTCGGGCGCTCAATGACGCCGGCCTCATCGACGCACTTGACCGATGGATCGGCGCGCAACCGTCGCTGCTCAACGCGTTGCAAGGGCGTGACTGGCGTTCGGACGTGACGCGGGTCATCTTGCCCTGGCACGCGCGGCTGGCGCCTCTGCTGCCCGCACTGCGCCCGCTCTGGACGCACGGCGACTGGCACGCGTCCAACCTTCTCTGGACCAGCGACACACCCGGCGCTCGAGTCAGCACCATCCTCGACTTTGGTTTATCGGACCGGACGTGCGCCGTCTACGATCTCGCGGTCGCGATCGAGCGAAATGCCATCGAGTGGTTATCGGCGCAAGACGCTCGTCAGGTGCACCTGGATCATGTCGATGCGTTGCTGAACGGATATGAATCGCGCACGCCCTTGAGCGATGACGAATATGCGGCGCTCGTGGCAATATTGCCGATCGTTCATACGGAGTTTGCGCTTTCCGAGGTCGCGTATTTCCACGCGACGCTCGGGTCGCAGCAAAACGCGGATGTTGCTTACGATGGCTATTTGCTTGGCCACGCGCAATGGTTTTCTGAGCCGGCAGGAAAGGCGCTTATCGACCATCTGGAGACTCGAGAGCGCATCTTCAGGGCAACGGTTTGAAGACGGGTTTTTCACTCGCGACAGGACGTCGTTGCGAGCGGAAAAACCTCGTCATGCCATTTACGTATGGCGTTCTTCGGCGAACGTCGGGCGTGGCGCGTTTTCCAGAGCCGTATCGTGTTTCAGCAATAGCACGGCTGCCACACCGACCAGTCCCGCGCCCGACAGACACAACAAACCAGCGGCAAAACTGCCGGTACTGTCCTTGATCCAGCCCATCGCATAGGGCCCAAAAAACCCCGCAAGATTGCCGAGCGAATTCACCGCTGCAATGCCGCCGGCAGCCGCCGCGCCCGAGAGGAATGCAGCAGGCAAAGTCCAGATGACCGGCAGGCAACCGAAGATGCCAAAGCCGGCGATCGAAAGCGCGATCATCTTCAGCACCGGATTATCCAGCGCCGTCGATGCCGCGATCCCGCCAGCCGCGACCAGCAACGCGATTGCCACATGCCATTTGCGCTCGAGCTTGCGGTCCGAGTGACGTCCCCAGTACACCATGCTGATTGCGCCTACGATGTAAGGCAAGGACGTCACCAGCCCCGTTTGCACATTCGTCAGGCCGAAGCCTTTCACGATTTGCGGCAGGAAAAAGCTCAGGCCGTAGTTCGTAGCGTTTGCGCCGAAATAGATCAGCGCGACCGCGAGCACACGCGGATTGAACAAGGCTTCCTTCACGCTGAAACTGCGCACGGCTTCGCGTTGCCGGCGTTCCTCCGCTTGACGGTTGACGAGCCAGTTGCGCTGGTCGTCGGTGAGCCACTTCGCGTCGGCGGGTTTATCGGTGAGATAGAAGAACACCACGAACGCAAGGAACAAAGCAGGCAACGCTTCGATCAAGTAGACCCACTGCCATCCGGCAAGGCCGCCGAGTTTATCGAGGTTCAGGAGGGCGCCCGAGATAGGCGCACCGATGACCGTCGACAACGGGATCGCGACCATGAAATAGCCGACCACGCGACCGCGATAAGCGGCGGGAAACCAGAGCGTCAGCAAGAAGATGATGCCGGGAAAAAACCCCGCTTCGGCGATCCCGAGCAGCACACGCAGCGTGTAGAAGACGTGCGCGGAGGTCATGCCCGTGTATTGCGCGATGTGCGGAATGAAAGCCATCGCGGCTGCAAGAATTCCCCACGTGAACATGATCCGCGCGATCCATTTCCGTGCGCCGAATTTTTCGAGCAGCAGATTGGACGGCACCTCGAAGAAGAAATACGCAATGAAGAAAATGCCCGCGCCGAAGCCGAATGCGCTGGGCGAAAAGCCAAGATCCTTGTTCATCTGCAACGCGGCAAAACCCACGTTCACACGATCCAGATAAGCGATGAAATAGCAAAGCATCAGGAAGGGGACTAGCCGCGCAGTCACGCGCGTCAGTGTGCTTTTCTCAAGGTCCATTTGCCATGTCTCCAGTATTGAGGTTGTGATTTCATCTGAAACGTTTCATCCGGGTACGGCTGTTTCGGCAGATGCATACGAGGTGCTTTCACGCACCAGCAATTCGGCTTTGAAACTCAAGTGAACGAATTCGTGCTGCTCACCGTTCAAGAGCTTGAGCATCAACTGCCAGATGGCATGGCCGATGGCCTCCACAGGCTGACGTATCGACGTCAGATAGGGACGCAGCACGGACATCCAGGGGGCGTCATCGAAGGAAAGGAGCGACACGTCCGTTGGAATACGCAAGTCGGCGTCGCGGATGGCGCGCAGCGCGCCCAGCGTTGTCACGTTGCAGCCAGTGAAGAGGGCGGTCGGACGCATTGAACCGCTCAATACCTTGAGGGTTGCTGCATGGCTTTGCGTGGCCGTCATGCCGCACTCGACCACTGCAATGTATTTGGCAAGATGCGCGTTACGCATTGCATCGACATAAGCGTCCGCGCGTTCTCGCGAATTGACGAGATCAAGCGTGTTGACGAGGAACGTGATGCGTTGGTGCCCGAGCGCGATCAGGTGCGCGGTGCCATCGGCGGCAGCGCTACGGCTGTTGGTCGTAACCGTGTTCGCGGGGAAAGTGTCGTCCACGCGATCCGCCATCACGAGTGGCACGTTGCATTCGCGAGCCTCGGTTATTGCGTGCTGGTAACCGCTGCACGGAATGATGATCATGCCCGCCACCTGACGCGACATGACAAAGCGGATGCGTTCGGTTTCGCGCTCAGGATCTTCGTTGGCGTGAGCCAGGATCAACTGATAACCATGCTGCAACGCATGGTTTTCGAGGGCGCGCGCGACGTCGACGAAAAACTGGTTGGTGAGATCAGGAAGGACCAGGCCAATGGAAGTAGGGCGGCCACGGCGTAGGTCGGCCGCGATTCCGTTACGCCGGTATCCAATAAGACGCGCCGCATCCCAGACGCGGCGAGCGCGCTCGGCGCTTACGCCAGAAGCACCGGACAGCACCTTCGACGCCGTGCCAACAGACACCTTCGCCGCATTCGCGACATCGCGCAGCGTGGGAAGGGCTCTGTCAGGCACGCTCATGGATCACCCATTCGGCATCGACTGAAACGTTTCAGAGAATAGGCGATGAATGGAGCGGTTACAAGATCCGGGCGCTCAGGGTTTACGGCGGCACGGGTAAATACGAGGAAGCTTCGACTGGCCGCGCCATCGGAGCGGCCAGTCCTGCGTGGACAGACTCTTCAATGACAACTTCCTTCCGCTTTATGCTGCGTGTTGTCGTAGCGATCGTGATGCCGCATCCAGTCCGTCATGCCGTGTTCCTCGTCGCGTCCCTTCGGCGTGAGGTCGAGCAAATCGTAAGCGCCGATAAGCGGTTCCACGCCACGTCCATACGCCGAGAAAGTGCGGAACACATCGCCCGCCTCGTCTTTGTAGAAGACGCTGACGCCGGGCATCTCGTCGCTGTCAAAGCCAGGCTCTGTGGTTTCGTGCGTCTCGAAGTTGTATTCGATCTTGCCGGTGGCGCGCTGCTCTGGCGTGAACGAAACGTGATGGTCGAAATTGAAGTCGCTGCCAAATGACGATACCCATTTGAAGTGCCAGCCCATGCGCCTCTTGAAGGCTTCTATTTTCGAAAGAGGCGCACGCGATACCGCAACGTAAGCAACGTCGCGTTGCTCGACATGCATCAACGCACCGTCCACATGATCCGACACGAATGAGCAGCCGATGCATCCCGCTTCCCAGTCCGGCCCCAGCATGAAGTGATACACGATCAGCTGGCTGCGTCCGTTGAAGAGTTCGGCAAGCGTCTTGCGGCCATGCGGCGTATCGAACGTATAACGCTTTTCGACCTTTACCCACGGCAACGCGCGTCGCTTTTCGGCAAGCGCATCGCGCGCATGGGTCAACGCCTTTTCATCGGCGAGATGCGCCTTTTGCGCGGCAAACCATTCGTCTTGTGAAACTACCGGGTGCTGTTCCATCTTGCGTCCTCCTCCAGTGATCAGGCGAATTCCCGTACAAGTCCGTCGAGGATTTCGTTCCAGCCGGACTCGTGGTTGTCGCGTGCGGTTTCATCGAAGAACTGCTCGTGCTTGAGTGTGAGCAGAGTGAGTTCGCCGTCGCGCCTGAGCGTGAACGTGACAAGCGATTCGCGTTCGGGCGTGCTGCGCCAAGCCCAGGTGTAGACGAGTTTTTCGTCTTGCACGACTTCCTTGAATACGCCGCTTACGTCGTGCTCTTCGCCAGCCGGCGTGCGCATGACGATGCGAAACCGGCCGCCGACGCGCACGTCCATCTCAGCGCGAATCACGTTGTTATTGGCGGGATGCATCCACTTCACGAGTTGCGACGGTTCCGTCCACGCGGCGAAGATTTTGGCGGGACTGGCGTTGATTCGGCGCTGAAGCGTGAGGCTGGGTTTGTCGGACATGGGTCTTCCTCCACAAAGGCGGCAAGGCGATCGAGGGTATCGGTCCAGAAGCGCTCGTAACGGGCGAGCCATTGCATGGCTTCCTCCATCGGTCCGGCGGCGAGCCGGCAAGCGACGGTGCGTCCCGTCTTGGTCCGCGTGATCAGCCCGGCATCCGACAACACGTCTAGATGCTTCATCACGGCGGGCAACGACATGGCGAACGGCTGTGCGAGTTCGCTCACGGACAAGTCCGCGCCGGCGGACAGACGTGCGAGAAGCGCGCGGCGCGTCGGGTCGGCCAGGGCGGTGAATGTGCGGTTCAAGGCCGCTTCGGAATACTTAACCATGAAGTTAAGTTTAAGCGGTGATTGTGGGAAGTCAAGAAACGGGTGGGACTTTTGATGCTAAGCGTTTACGCGTATGCGGCAGCGCGGATTCTTCTTGCCCGGTTGGCATTAACTCTCGCTCATGGTCGACTATGAGTTGATTGCTTTGTTTCCGCGCGCTCGATTCATGCTGCGATAATCGCAACGCCGCAGCAAAGCAATTCGGGATCGGCCGCACGACCAAGTGGCGGCTTTTGAAGTAGGCTTCCTGAAGGACTGGGCTTAGCGCGTTATCCAGCGTGTCAAGTGCGTAAGACTGTAGATGTCGTGCAGCCCGGCATGGCCGGCGACGAACCACGCCGCAGTCCATGAAGCCCCGACAACCAGCAGGTCGCAATGGCCGCTGTTCCACCAATTGAGCGAATGACGCGTGGTGAACCACGGAACGCCGAGCGGGTTGGGCCAGTCGGCGAGCAGATGCATCAAGCCGCCGCACGCAAAGCCAAACGCCGGCGCGGCAAGCCGATCATGTCCCAGCCACCGGTACGAAATCACCAGCAGCGCAATCCATCCAATGCCCCAATGAGTGACGGTACGGTGCGTGACCCACAGCCGGCGCTTGCGCGACCACCACGCGACTTCGAGCCAGTCCGGCGCGGTGCCGCCCGCGACCGCGGCCATGAAACTCAACAGGACCCACACATGAAACGGCCCTGCCGCGCCGCTATGGGCAACCACACTTGCCGCCATGACGCCGGCCGCAAAGCCCGTGGCGTGATGCGCTTTACTCGATGCCATTGGAACGTTGCTGCCTGGAAGTCGGAAGTCGGGGTCGCCATGTTTGCAGATGCGTGCGCAAATTGACAGAGCCGGTTACTGTCTTTTTCACTTCCGAGTCCGAGCGTTGGCTGCTTGGTTAATTCTCGCGTCGACAGGCATAGTATCTATGTCGGAAATCGAATTAAATAATACGAAAATGTCCGTGCGAGTCGGGCGCCGGTATTGTCCGTTCAAACCAAAAGGAGTTTAAAAAAATGGCTGAGACAAAACTGTCTGGAGCGCTGGGCGTCGCGATCGTCGGCGCCGGCATGATGGGCGCAGTTCATTCAAGGGCGAGCCGTCTGGCGGGCGCTCAGATCAGGGGCATCGCAACCTCGAGCCCGGAACGCGCCATTGAGGCCGCAGCTCAACTCGGGATTGAACGCGCTTATTCAAACGTCGAAGAAGCCATCGGCGACTCGTCGGTCGATGTCATTCATATCTGCACGCCGAATGCAACGCATTACCCGATCGCCATGGCGGCGCTTGCCGCCGGCAAGCACGTGATCTGTGAGAAGCCGCTTGCAACCCGTCTCGCCGATGCAAAGGCGCTAGCGGATGCTGCCCGGTCGGCGCAACGTGTGGCGGCCGTTCCATTTGTTTATCGATATCACCCGATGGTCCGTGAAGCGCGCGCGCTCGTGCAGGACGGCACCGTCGGCGCGCTGCAACTGATGCACGGAAGTTATCTTCAGGACTGGCTGCTCGGTCGCGACGATACGAACTGGCGCGTCGACGCCGCGCTAGGCGGTCCGTCGCGCGCGTTTGCCGACATCGGCTCGCACTGGTGCGACCTGATTGAATGGATCAGCGGCGACCGCTTCGAATCGGTTGTGGCGACGCTTCAAACCACCATGAAGGACCGGCCGGCTGGATCGGTGGCGACCTTCTCGGCGGTGACGGCCGATGCATCGGCGCCGCGCAAAGCCGTGACGACCGAGGACATTGCCGGCGCGTTGTTCCGCACGGCCACGGGCGTGCTGACAACGCTGACCGTGAGCCAGGTATCGGCAGGTCGCAAGAACCGCTTGTGGTTCGAAATCGATGGCGCCAACGCGAGCCTCGTATTCGATCAGGAAGAACCCGAAAAGTTGTGGCTTGGCGAACGCGACTCGACTCGCTTGTTCGTGCGCGATCCATCGCGCGGCAGCGCCGAGCAGCGGCGTCTCGCGACGTTGCCGGCGGGTCACGCGCAAGGCTATGCGCAATGCTTCGAAGCCTTCGTTGCCGATACCTACGCAGTCATTCGCGGCGAGACGCGCGACGGCCTGCCGACTTTCGACGATGGTTATCGGTCGGCGCAAATCATCGATGCGGTGCTGGGTTCATCGAAGGCAGGTGCATGGAAGCAGATCTAGATGGCAGCGTGTTCATCACATAAAAATCTTTTGATGTTCCCCGGTGGCACGCGTGCTTTAAACCGACGCTTCCCGGTATTTTCCGATGCAAGGTATGCTCACGGCTCGCCGCTTGAAGTCGTCAACACGCCGAGACTGCCTGACTTTGAAAATAGAATCGAATGGACCGCTGGTCGTTTTGCATCCGCATGAATCGACCATGCCGCACCTCATTGATATCCCTCACTCATCTTCCTCATGCTGCTTACTCAAGTCGAATTCCGCGCTTCCTGTCTTCTCTTCGATATGGATGGAACGTTGATCAACTCGCACGCGCCTGTGATCCGTGCTTACACGGACTGGGCGGCGCAACACGGGCTCGACGCCGCCATGGTCCTGCGCGAATGCCAGGGGCGGCGCGTGATCGATACAGTCCGCGCACTGGCGCCTGCGGGAACGGACATAGAAGCCGATACAGCGGCGCTGAAGCAACGCGAACTCGACGACGTAGACGGCATTGTCGAAATACCGGGCGCGCGGGCGTTGCTGGAGTCGCTTGCCGACGATCGCTGGGCCGTCGTAACTTCCGCCGAACGGCCTCTCGCAATACGGCGCATGCAGGCAGCAGGACTGCCGATTCCCAGGTTTCTGTTCACGTCCGACGACATTGCGCGGGGCAAGCCCGCACCGGATGGTTTTATCGCGGGCGCGAAAGCGTTGGGCGCCGAACCCGAACAGGCCCTCGTATTCGAGGATTCGGCAGCGGGGATCAAGTCGGGACTTGCAGCGTCGTCACGAGTGATCGCGTTGACTTCCACGCTGGATGTGTCGCAGATCGATGCGCTCCAACCCTCGGGATATCTTCACGATTTTCTCAGCGTAAAAGTTTTCAACGACGAAGGGCAGTTGCTGTTCCGGATTGCGTAAAAGGCTTACGAATCCTTGCGTCCTGCATGCTGAAAGACGCCGCGCGCCATCGCAGTCGCGCGGCCAACGCCCGGAATCAATCCAATCATGTCCGATCGAATCATCAGACCGATCAGCATGATGGTGAGCGCCGCCTCTCCAGTCACGCGCGCAACGGCCATGCCCATTGCGCCATACAGTGGCGCCAGAAACAGCGCTGCAGCGAGATTGGCAAGACCCGATGTGATTCCGGCAATTGCCAGCAGACGATCTTTCTGGCGCGGCACAAATACATAGAACGCGACGAACTCGTTGAACGCGGCGAACGGGAACATCACGGCGAGACACTGCAAGACATGCGCGCTCGGAGTGAACGCCTTGCCGAGAATCAACGGCATGAGGAATGGCGAAAGGCTCAGCGCAGCCAGCAACGCGAGTACTCCGTAACCCATCAACAAGGTCGCGCCACGCCGGCTGCTTGCACGAGCGCCGTCGGTATCGCCTTGCGCGAGTTGCCTTGAAATGGTCGGGATAAAAACTTGCGCGGCCGGGCCCATCAGGCTCAGCCCGATGGTCGCAAAGCGCTCGGCAGCGCCGAAATATCCGACCTGGTCTGGCGTCGACAACAGCGTAAGCAAATAAGTCGACGATGCCGTCAGCACCGCCGATCCCGTTGAGTACGCGAACAGCATGGTGGAGCCGCGCATGAGTTGCATCACGCCGCTCACGCGGAACCGTGGCAAACCCACATGCGCAAACGTCAGCCCATACGAGATCACCGACGAAATCACGCCCGCTATCAAGAGGCTCGCGACCACCCAGACCGAGTCCTGCGGTCCTCTGACTATTGAAAGAATCAGAACCAGGCTGATCGCAAAGCCGATCACTTCAATAATGATCGGCGTGCGAAATCGCTGACGTCCCTGAAACAGCCAGCCAAGGTTTAATGCAGACACGAGGCCGAGCATGGTCGCCAACAGCCCCATGAGTGGCCGCTCGGAGAGCGTGGGCGAGCACAATGTGGCGATGACACCTACTGCCAGACCGACGGCGCCCGTAAAGATCCGCGCGCTGGAATGCAGCGAAAACACATCGTTGTGATGGCTGCGCTCGGGGGACTTCGCAACGTCGCGCATGCCAACGAAAGTGAAGCCGTAGCTTGCGAGCATCCAGATCACGTTCATGAGCGACATGGCTGCAAGCACGCGCCCGTATTCCGTTACGCCAAGCACACGTCCGTAAAATGGGATCACAATGATGAGGTACAGATACCTCATCACATACCCGCCGTACACGAACACTAGAATCTTGGCGTTTTCTTTTTTATCCATGCTTCTTTGATCAAGCTCGCCAAGCGGCGTGTTTATTCGCCTTAAGTCGCCTTAGCTCGCCTGACGCGCTACAGCACGGCGGCGGCCTAGCGGATTGGCGATATAACGGACCGCGAAATCCGACAACGGCGAATAAGGTACAAGGCACATGCTCGACAACACGAGCGTACCCACTTTCTTTTTAAGGCTCCAGAACGGGTTTGCAATGATCGAATGCAAATAGCTTTGCGACTCCCGCGTCATCCAGCGCCAGCGTGTTGCAAGCGGTGCGCGATAAACGCGGGAGCAAAAATGCGCTTTCTCGTGAGAGAAGTCGTGAAACGATACCGGCAAATCGACTTTCAGGCGCGAGCGCGCGATATCCTGCAAGGTCGCCCATCGCATGCTGAGCGCGCTCGATCCCTTGACCATGCTTTCTGCATTGGCAAATGACACGCTCGGCGCACTCGTATGATGCACCCGATACCCACCGAGCGACTTGGGAATCGTTGCAACCGAACCCAGCAGCACGACACCATAGATGGCGTAGAAATCCGCGCCATAGCGGTTGATGCCCGATTCCGGCACGGGAAAAATCTGCTTGAGCGCGCTGACGCGATACGCATTGCCCGATGCCGGTGGCGACGGATATAACCAGCCTTGCCTGAGCAAGGTGCCGCAGTCCGATGGCGGTTCCGAGTGCGGCACGTGAACGCCCATCATGCCGCCCGCGGAATCGATCACGTCGAGCCGGAACTGGACCTTCGCATAATCGCCGCTATTGAACACCTGCATTACGTCCGACACCGCGCTGGCATAGAGAACGTCGTCTGAATCCAGCAGGATCGCGTACTCGGTATCGATCAGATCGACAGCGCGATTGTAGGCCGACACCTGGCCGCCGTTTTCCTTGAAGACAGACGAAATGCGTGACCCATAACTTTCGATGAGTGCGCGCGACCCGTCGGTCGACCCGTCGTCAACGATTACGACACGTGTGGCCGGATAGTCCTGCGCAAGTGCCGACTCGATTGCTTGCGAAAGGAAGCGCTCGTAGTTGTAGTTGCAGATGACGATCGTAACGGGTTCCATAGTGCCTCAGTGCTGACTGGAGATTCCGTGCCGCGATCGAGAGAAACCGTAAGGCGTTGCAGGACGCAGCCCAGGCGATTTTAACTTCCAGAAAATCTCGAAAGTGCAGGGTGATTGAAGGGCGGTGATTGGAAACAGGTCCCGGATAACCGCCGCTAGTGCTTCAAGAGTCGGGGTCGAGCCGGTGCCGTCAAGTCGATAACTGGGAAAGAACATGATCGATGGAAGTCAGGCTTTATTGCCCGGCTTGCATGATAGCGTTTATGCTGCAGTGAAGCATAAACCGCTGAAATGATATGACGCACCGAGCGGCGCAAAGTCCGGAGCTAATGGCCGATTAAGCTGAGGAATTCAGAGGCGTTGCGCCAGCGCTTGCTGGTAGCCGTTTTCGCCATAGTCCTGTAACGAATTTCTGATAGTTCGATATGCTCAGCAATTCTTAATATCTATATCGCGAAAGCTTACGTTCTTATTATCGCTATTGACCAATGCACGGGTCCGTGACTTACTGTGCGCCTGGCCAATAGAAGGCATCCATCTTGCTCGAACTGTCAGCACAAAGGATGGCATTGGCTGCCTAACAAACTCGTAAAGAAACGGAACATGCACGATGCGCGTCGATGTTGAAACACTAGTCAGAAAGTCCATTAAAAAAGCTGCCCGCCACAAGTTCGACAAAGACCATGAGTCGCAAGCAAAGACCATATTCAAGGTGCTTGAGAAGAAGCATGGCAAGACCGACCCCGTCAACTTGAGGCTGGCCGATACATACGCGCAAGAGGTGCTTGGCAACAGTCGCTACGCTCCCTGGCTGCGTGTGTATGCGGCTTTCACCGGTACCTTCAAGGAAGGCTGGATTCCCGATAATTATTACGGGAGTGTAGTTGTACCCAAAATGAAAGGTCCTTACGGAAAGATCTCAAGCCTAAAGCCTTTGTCTCGCATCATTTTCAGCAGCGACACTTTCCCGGACATTGCTTACTTCGTCAACGACCTGTTCTTTACCTCCGACCACATCGCAATTCCTCAAGCTGAAGTAGAGGAATTTGTCTTTGGACGCGCTGAGAACATCGTCTTCAAGCTCGACAATTCCTTGCAAGGCAAGGGCGTGTTCTTTTTCAGTCGCGAGAACTTCAATGTCGATGCAATCAGGTCGCTAGGAAACGGTGTGATCCAGCGGTTCATTGTCCAGCACAAAATGTTCAATGACTTCGCGTCCAATGCCGTTGCCACGCTGCGGCTTACATCGGTTGTAGACGACGCCGGCGTGATTTCCATCCGCGCCTGCTTTTTACGTCTCGGCAGGATGAAGGACACCCACATACAACCGGACAGCGAGATCTGTGTTCCCGTTGATCTCGCGAGCGGAAAACTGTATGCGCAAGGATATCTTGCCAATTGGATGGCACTTGAAGAGCATCCGGATTCCAAGATCAAATTCGATGGCTTGAGCATCCCGGCCTTTTCAAAATGCGTCGCCACCGTGCTCGATCTGCACAAGAAAATTCCGTTCGCACGTTGTGTCGGTTGGGATCTGACCGTGGATGTTGACGGTAACGTTCAGGTCATGGAATGGAACGCCGAGCACAACGACGTCAAGTTCAGCGAGGCGACCCAAGGCCCGTGTTTCTCAGACCTTAAATGGGAACGTTTGAGGCCTTCCCGACAAGGTTGAGATTGCCAGGCGAGCGGTGTAACTAAAAAATATAACGAAAACCGCTTCGCCGAATTCAACGGCGCTGCCATTTGATAAGTATCCCTACGCTATATTTGGCAAAGAAAAAGTCGGGTCAATCGCTTCGCTGCCGACGGCTCGCGCACTCCGACCCTCATTAAGGCGTTGCTACGACGCCCTTCTTCAATTCGTCCAGTCATAAAAATCTTCAGCAGACGCTAAACATTCGGACGCATGTGCCGTTAATGCGGATGAAAGCGCGCTTGGATTGGCGCCGTTTTTCTCAATGACCGCCTGCAAATGTTTTACCCGCAACGGTCCAACATTTCGTCATACAAAACTAACGCCGTCCGCCATCCGGATGTCGGGGAACTCGTCATGCTCAGTCGCCGTTCATTTTTAACTCGTGTTTGCGCTGTCGGCGGCAGCTACATGCTTTCTGCTTGCGGAGGCGGCGGTGGTGGCGGATCAGATGGAGCCGCCGGTTCAAAAGGCGTGAGTGTCGCGGCATCGCCGGCTGGCGCCAGTGTGGTGACCGCCGATCCTCCCGTCGCCGCAGCACCCGCAGCGGCGAGCGGCGCTGCGTCCGAGGTTGCAGTGCCCGAACAAACGAACGTAGCAACGGACTCTTCTGTCAACGTTGCGTCGGGCATGTTCTACGGGATGAACGGGCACTACGATTACCTCTATACGCCGGCACAAACCGTGGCGATCCTTCAGGCACTCGGATGCACCACGTATCGGTTGACGTGCTTCGACACACGGTCGCTGAACGCGCTGGTGAACATGGCCAAGGCTTTTGTCGGAACGGGCATTAGTCTCTTCGTCTGCATCGATGAAAGCCTGACAGACGCGTCCGGCACTGTCTGGGGCAGCGAGGCCATTGCGTATAACCAGGGTTACCAGTCAGGCTCGACCGTAGCCGCTGCACTCATGCCCTACGGCGTGACCATGTACGAATGCGGCAATGAACTGACGCGCCGGTCGCAAACGGTCATTGATTCATCGTCCGCGGGCAATCGGGTCACGGACTTCAACAACACGAACTGGCCCGTCATGCGAGGTGTCATGCGCGGCATGATCGACGGCGTGAAGTCGGTTCAGCCGGCCGCGAAATGCGGCATCAACTTTTGCGTTGCAGACATTGGCGCATCCGACGCACTTTGGGACGGCGTGCAGCCGGATGGCTCGACGGGTCATCCGCAACTGCGCTGGGATTTGACGACGTGGCATAACTACGAGGTCTACGGGGATATCTTCAATATCGGGGTCAACGGCGGCGGCCCCAATTTCGACCTTCCCGCTTACTGCAAGAAACGCTACGGCGTGCCTTTCATGATCACGGAGTGGAACGCCAACCCGGAAGACAGTCAGGCGTTCCGCGCGACGTATATCACCGAGCGGCTCACCCGGTTTTACGCCGCGCGCAAGACGGACAGCATCGAGTCGGTGATGTACTACTGCCTGGATAGCGGCAATACGTCGTGGGGTGTTTTGATAGACGGCAAGATCATCGACCCGGAGTACAGCGCGTTGCGCAACTTCGTGTTGGCGAATCCGGACAATTAGGCGGGTCGATACAACCAGGAAAGCGCGAGGTCCGATTATCGGACCTTGCGCATCACGCTTAGTGTTTGATTAAAGTACCTAACGGCGCGAGCGGAACGATTGGATAAAGCTCGAAGGTCAGCAGATTATCGACGCCTAGCGGCAGCGCCTTTAAAAGCCGATTAGCTTCATCGACGGAATCCACGCTCATCAGGAAGATCACGCCCACTCCGTTTTCCCGCATCCAGAATTGTTCCATCTTGCCGTCGAGGTACAACTGCAAAGTGGCGGGAACTTCGGTCGGCATGTAGTGCGCAAGCTGTTCCGGGGTAAGCGGAACCAGCGATCCAACGGCCATGACTTTCATGATTTTTCCAGTATGAGAATGCGAGGTTAAGAAGCTTGCGGATTCAGGCGATCCGCATGAGCGCGGGCGAATTCCCCGACGCTCATCGGTTTGCGTCCGGTCAGTTTTTCGACGTTATCGTTCATGCCGGACATCACGCCGCGCTGGTAGTCGTCCATTGCAGCGCAAAGGTGGTTGACCACGTAGTCCGGCACGCCGGCCGATTGCATGGAACGGCGGTATTCATCGATCGATACATCTTCGAAAACGATCTTGCGGCCGAGCGCTTCGCTAAGTTCCGCCGCCATCTGTTCATGATCCATCTCGACCGGCCCGAATAGCGGATAAGTCTGGCCGCCATGTCCGTCCGGATTCTTCAGCAATGCAGCGATCACGCGGCCCTGGTCTTCAGCGCTGATAGCGGCATGCCGTCCCTTGCCAACCGGCATGCGCAAGATGCCTTTTTCAAGGAACAGCGGCAGTTGCCACGGATAGAAAAGCCATTCGAGAAAGTAGGTGGGACGCAGATGAATCACGTTCAGACCCGATGCGCTCAGCATTTGCTCGGCGACATAATGATCTTTCGATGAAGGGCTCTTCGACGTGCGGCTTGCCGAACGCTGCGAGAGATTGACGATGGTCGAGACGCCGGCTTCGCGCGCCGCCTGTGCGAAATAGGCAGTCGCGGTGATCAGTCCCGGCGCCACCGGATAGACGAGATAGGCGGCATCCACGCCTTCCATTGCGGCGCGGATTTCATCGATATTTTGCAGGTCGCCCACCACCACTTGTGCGCCGAGCGCTTCGAGCGCAGCGGAGCGTTGGTCGATACGACGCACCAGCGCGCGCACCGTCAGCCCGGCTTTAATGGATTCCTTGACGGCGGCGCGGCCCGTGTCGCCTGTAGCGCCGGTAATCAATACTTTGCGGTTCATGATAATCATCCTTTGCGTAAGAGAGGTTTGCTCGGCGGTTGCGTTGCGCTTCGGTTGTTTGCGCATCGCTGCCGGTGAGTGAAGAATGCGGCCTCGTGCAAAAGGGCGGTAGCCATTGGATATCGCTAAGATTTATGCTGGGTTAGCATGAGTGACGGCCTGACGCATCGCACGGGAGGGACCAGACGCGTGAAAGACTTCTTGAGCCTCAAGCTGTATGCGCGCGTTGCGCATCTGGGGAGCTTTTCTGCGGCGGCGCGCGAGTTCGGGCTGGCTCAGTCGCAAGTGTCGCGAATGGTTGCGGACCTTGAAGCGGGACTTGGCGCCAAGCTGTTGTCGAGAAGTACCCGCGCCGTGGTTTTGACCGAGGCGGGCGCGGAATTTTTGGCTCGTGTCGAGCCCATTCTGGCAGCGCTGGAAGACGCCGAAAACAGCGTGCGTGAGAGTGGGGAATTACGTGGGTTGCTGCGGGTCGGCATGACAACGACAATGGGCCTGCGTGTGGTGATGCCACGTCTCTCGATCTTCGCCGAGCGTCATCCGCAGCTCAACATTGAACTGCTGCTCGATGATAAATGGCAGGACGTAGTGCGCGAAGGGGTCGATGTTGCATTGCGCGTGGGCAATCTTCCCGATGCATCGGGCACATCCAGATTCATCGCGACGATCCCGCGCGTGATCGTTGCCGCGCCTTCTTATCTGGAACGCGCAGGAACGCCGCTTGTGCCCGAAGACTTGACGCGGCACAGGATTGTTGGTGGCCCGGCCGCAACGCGGGCGGCCTCATGGCGATTCGAAGTCGATGGAAAAACAGTCGATGTCGAGCTTCATCCCCACATCTCGACCAATTCAATAGCGGGCGCCATTGCGTGCGCAACGGGAGGCCTGGGAATCACGTCCGCGCCTTTGTGGGGATGCCAGGACGAACTGAACTGCGGGTCGCTCGTACTCGTTCTTGCCGACTGCAAGACGGCGGGCTTACCCGTCCACGCTTATTTCCCGCTCGGGCGCTCCACGCGCAAAGTGGCGCGGGCATTCGTTGACTTCGTTACCGAAGAACTCAGGAAGCAGTAGTTCAAAAAACCGATCAAGGTTTCGCTTTCTTCTTTGCTTTCACACCCGTTGCATTGAGAGCGACCGCTTCGCCAATAAGCGCTTTGAACGCGGCGGAATCGATTTCCTCGCCCTCGTGGATATCGATGGCGCGCCGTGTGTTTCCATCGAGGCTCGAGTTGAATAGCTTAGACGGATCCTTCAACGAAGCGCCTTTCGCAAACGTCAGTTTCACCACCGACTTATACGACTCGCCCGAGCAAATGATTCCGTCGTGCGACCAGACCGGCGTGCCCATCCACTTCCATTGCTCGACGACTTCGGGGTCCGCGTCCTTGATCAGCGCGCGCATCCTGCTTAACGTTTTGCCGCGCCAGTCGCCGAGCCCGGCGATTTTTTCATCGATAAGCCCAGGGGCCAGCGCGTCGTCCACCGGACTCGCCTTATTCATGTTCCTCTCCTGAAACGTCCGGCCTTCATATACCGAACAGCGTCTCGTATTCGGTCTTGAGACGCGGCCAATCAAAGCTCATTGCTTCACCGCCTACAATTCGCCCAAGCGGATCGCCGGCCACGAACTGGTCGAGGACATCGAGGCAGATATGCCATCCGGCTGCGCCCATCGATATGAAATTGCGGTCGATGTTGTGCCATAACGTGAGCCGTGTGCCATCATTGAGCGGTTCGAGTTGCCATCGAAGGTCGTTGTCGCCCCATCGATATTCGAGCAAAGTAGGCGCCTCGGCACGCGTCACCTTCGTCTCGGAGATGACCGGCGTCGGCATGCCGACCGTTGAAAGCTTGACGGGGCCAACAGACGCGAGGCTCCGGTCGGCATCGAAGGGCGCCCATTCACGCAGGCTGGCCGGGTCCGTCAACGCGCTCCACACTTTCTCGGGCGCATGGCGCAACTCTCGCGTGAGAACCAGCGTCCATTTTTCGCCATCCTTCTGGATCTCGGCGCCGGCGGCCGGGCCTGGCCGGTATTCGTCGCGATTGCTCATCGTTTTCTCTCCTTCGTGCGTGGTGCAGGATCAATCTGGTCGAGATGGCGTTCGAGCGCGTCGACATGGCCCGACCAGAAGCGGCGGAACGGCGCGAGCCAGGCGTCGATTTCAGCGAGCGGTTCCGGCCTGATCCGGTAGACACGCCGCTGCGCGTCAACGCGCGCCTCGACAAAACCCGCCTCGCGAAGCACCCGAAGATGCTTCGAAACCGAGGGTTGCGAGAGGCTCAACTTCTCCTCGATATCCCCCACGGTCTGCTCGGACAAAGCCAGCAGACTCAAGATGGCGCGGCGGCTCGGCTCGGCGATAACAGCAAATGTCGATTCCATATCGTTTATATACCTGACGAGGAATATACGTGTCAAGTGCTTGCGACGCGGCGTCGCCAGACCATGCGTTCGCAATGGGCATCGTGTCGATTTTCGAGACGACAGGCACAATACGCAGCGACGCCGCCGCAGCCCTCTTCATTGCCTTCATGACCCAGACGATCCCGAGTCCTTCCGTTCATCCCGCGCCCGTACAGAATTCGCCGCGTTTTTTGCTGTTTCTGATCTGCCTGTTTGCATCGGCGGGACAGCTTGCAATCGACATCTATGTACCCGCGCTGCCCGCAATGGCGCAATTCTTCGCGACGTCGCCCCAGGCGATCCAGTCGAGCGTGTCCGGCTACATGGTGGCCTACGCGTTGGGACAACTGGTGTTCGGACCCGTGGCCGATGCGTACGGCCGCAAGCCCGTCCTGGCGTTCGGTCTGGTGATCTTCACGATCGGCTGCCTGCTTTCGCTCGCGGCGCCGAACCTGGAAACCTTCCTGCTTGCACGATGCCTGCAAGGATTCGGCATCGCCACGACCAACCTGCTCGCGAAAGCGATCATCACCGACTCGTTCTCGGGCCAGGCGCTGTTGCACGCGTTCACTTATATGTCGATAGCGTGGGGACTTGCGCCGATCGTGGCGCCGGTGATCGGTGCGCATTTGCAGACCTGGTTCGGCTGGAAGTCGTGCCTCGTTTTCCTGCTCGTTTATTCGCTCGTGATGTGGGCGTTGTGGTGGCGGTATCGTGAAACGTTGCGGCGGCCCGTGCATCTGGAACCGCGCACGCTGATCAGCAACGCGGGCAAGGTGCTCGCGAGCCCGGTGTTTCAAAGCTGTTTTCTCGCGCAGGGCCTGTGCTACAGCATCTTGCTCGTGTTCAACATTGTCGGGCCGTTCATGGTGCAGAACACGCTGCATAAACCGCCGACGTATTTCGGTTATCTGGCGCTGGGTATCGGCATGATGTATTTCCTCGGCGGGCTTTCGAACCGCATTCACGGCCCGCGTCTGCCAAGCGCCGAACAGCGGTTGCAACTCGGCGCGCGCGTGATGGCGGGAACCTCGGTTGTGATGCTTTTGCTTGCGCTGACGGTCGGCCTGCGCGTGTGGACGCTGGCGACGCCCGTGCTCGTGATGGGATTCTGCGCAGGCGCCATGTATCCCACGTTGATGGCCAAGGGCAATTCGCTGTTTCCGCATATTGCAGGGCTGACGAGCGCGATCCTTGGTTGCGCATTGTTGCTGGTTTCATCGGCGACAATGGGTCTGGTCGGCTTTCTCTCGGTGCAGATCCTCGCGCCGCTTGCGGTGTTCTTCGTGATCCTCGCGTTCGGCGTGGTCGCGATGGTCACCAAGCTGCTGCCGCACCTGGCGCAGGTTCCGCCTGTCGCGGCATCGGCAGTCCGGTCATAACGTTTTCTCTGCAGCCAGTTCACACGCGATGCCTCGACAGCCGGTTCCGTCGCCGCTCAAACCGCGCAGGGCGCCCCGCCAGCCGCGCTCGGCGCGCATGGTCGAGACCTTGCTCGAAGCCGCCGCGCAGGTGCTTGAAACGAAGGGGCTCGAAGGCTTCAATACGAACGCGGTCGCCGAGCGCGCAGGTGTGAGTATCGGGTCGCTTTATCAGTATTTCCCGGGCAAGGACGCGCTGACCGTTGGCTTGATGAAACGCGAGAACGAACGCTTCTACAAGGAGGCGCTCGCCGCTCTCGATCACGCAAGCGGGCCGGCCGCGCTCGATCATCTGATTCGCGTGGCGGTATGGCAGCAGTTCGCGCGGCCCACGCTCGCACGCTTGCTCGACGTGGAAGAAAGCCGGCCGCAATTGCGCGGTGCGATCCCGAATACCGGGTCCATGCGCACCTTGTTGCTGGAAATACTCGCGCGGGAAGATTCGCCGCCACAAGCGGACACGGAGGTCGCCGCACGCGATGTGTTCGCGATGATCCGCGGTCTCGTCGATGCTGCCGGCGAACGCGGCGAGACGGACACGGCCGGGCTGACTCGCCGCGTGACAGCAGCAGTGCAGGGCTATCTGTCGATGATGTCGGAGCGCGCGCCTTCCCGGAAGCCTTCGGAACCCGCCGGTAAAAGCGAGCAAGCCGCTCTTGAAACCGTGCCGCGCGGCCGGAAACGCCCGTAGTTCGGGGCATCGGCGGCGCCAAGACTACCTGCCGCAAAGCGAGTATAAAACGCGAGTTTTTGCTCGTAACATTTCCGTACGGAACGCGGCAAGCGCTCCGCAACCACGGAGATCGACATGAGCACTATCACCACCCAAGCCACACAAACCCTCAATACCACTGCAATGAAGCTCAACCACGCGAGCTTCCCGTCGTCCGATGTCATCGCCACGGCGACCTTTTTCCAACAGCATCTGGGCTGCACTGTCGCCGGTCGCGGCGCGAGTTGGATTCTGAAACGCCCGGGATTCGACATCGTGATCGAGGATGCCGGCGACCACCTCGTGGAATGGCCGCATAACTTTCACATCGGCTTTGAGCTGGCGACGCTTGACGAGGTCCGCGCGCTCCATGAGCGTATGGCCATGGCCGGCGTCGCGATGAAAACCGCTGTTTTCAAGCATGAACGCGGCTCGCGGTTCTTTTGTGAAGTGCCGGGCGGCGTACTGGTCGAAATCAACACCCGTTCGGACGCTGACGAAGAGTATCGAGCGAGTTTTGGTCTCTAAGCCGATTTAATACTTTCCACGACCTAGTTGCGCCGAAAAAAGATATTGGACGTCTTACCGGTGGTCTCGCAAAATTCTGTACTTCCGTGGCTGACCATTCCAGCCCGGGCGTAAAACAGATTCAAAGATTTTCGATAACCACAATACAGAGGTACAGATGCCCCACTATCGATCACGCACATCGACTCATGGCCGCAACATGGCCGGCGCCCGCGCCCTGTGGCGCGCGACCGGCATGAAGGACGGCGATTTCGGCAAGCCCATCATCGCGGTCGTGAACTCGTTCACGCAGTTCGTGCCGGGCCATGTGCATCTGCGCGATCTGGGCGCGCTGGTCGCGAAGGAAATCGAAGCGGCGGGCGGCGTCGCGAAAGAATTCAACACCATCGCGGTGGACGACGGCATTGCCATGGGACATGGCGGCATGCTGTATTCGCTGCCATCGCGCGAACTGATCGCCGACTCGGTGGAATACATGGTCAACGCACATTGCGCCGACGCCATGGTCTGCATTTCCAATTGCGACAAGATCACGCCGGGCATGCTGATGGCCGCCATGCGCCTGAACATCCCGGTCGTGTTCGTCTCCGGCGGCCCCATGGAAGCCGGCAAGGTCAAGTCGCCCACAGACGGTCAGGTGATCGCCAAGATCGACCTGATCGATGCAATGATCAAGGCCGCCGACTCAAGCGTCAGCGACGCCGAAGTGGCGGAAATCGAGCGCAACGCGTGCCCGACGTGCGGTTCGTGCTCCGGCATGTTCACCGCGAACTCCATGAACTGCCTGACCGAAGCAATCGGCCTTGCGTTGCCCGGCAACGGCACGATCGTCGCCACGCACGCTTGGCGCAAGGGGTTGTTCGAGCAGGCAGGGCGTCTCGTGGTGGACCTGTGCCGCCGTTATTATCAGGAAGACGACACGTCGGTCCTGCCGCGCAGCATCGCGACCAAGCAGGCTTTTCAGAATGCGATGGCGCTCGACGTCGCCATGGGCGGTTCGACCAACACCGTGCTGCATTTGCTTGCCGCAGCGCAGGAAGCAGGCGTCGATTTCACCATGTCCGATATCGACCGGATCTCGCGCCAGGTGCCGTGCCTGTGCAAAGCGGCGCCCGCAACCGACAAATATCACATTGAAGACGTGCATCGCGCGGGCGGCATTCTCGGGATTCTCGGCGAGCTGGCGCGTGCGGACCTGCTCGACTTGTCGTGCGGCAACGTGCATAGCGGCACGCTCGGCGATGCAATCGCGAAGTGGGACGTTGCGGGCGGCGCGGGCGAAGACGCGCAGAAGTTCTTCCGCGCGGCGCCGGGCGGCATTCCGACGACCGTTGCGTTCAGCCAGGAAGCGACGTTCGCCTCGCTCGATACCGACCGCAAGACCGGCTGTATCCGCAGCAAGCAGGACGCGTACTCGAAGGACGGCGGCTTGGCCGTGCTGTACGGCAATCTCGCGGAGAAGGGTTGTATCGTCAAGACGGCGGGCGTGGATGAATCGCAATGGCTGTTTTCGGGCCGCGCGCGCGTCTTCGAGAGTCAGGACGACGCGGTCGATGCCATTCTGGGCGACAAGGTAGTCGCAGGCGATGTAGTCGTGATCCGTTACGAAGGGCCGAAAGGCGGTCCGGGCATGCAGGAAATGCTGTATCCCACGTCGTATCTCAAGTCGAAGGGTCTGGGTAAAAGCTGCGCGCTGTTTACCGATGGCCGCTTCTCCGGCGGTTCGTCGGGCCTCGTGATCGGACATGCGTCGCCGGAAGCGGCGGAAGGCGGCACGATCGGGCTGGTGGAAGAGGGCGATGTGATCGAGATCGATATTCCGAATCGCAAGATGCATCTGGCGGTGTCCGACGCGGAGCTTGCGCGCCGTCGCGAAGTCATGGAAGCGCGTGGCGACAAGGCGTGGATGCCGGTGAATCGTGAGCGGGTGGTCTCGCTCGCGTTGCAGGCGTATGCGGCGTTGGCAACTTCAGCCGATCGTGGCGCCGTGCGCGATATCTCGCAACTCAAGCGCAAGTAAGGCGTTATCGGCTCATCGCGATAAAGCAAAAATGCGGGCCTTGCCGAATGCGGCAAGGCCCGTTTGCTTTGTTGCAGGCCCGGAGTCGTCAGCTTTTTCGGAAGACTTTCCAAGATCGGTTTCAGGCGTCCCATCGCAGATAAAGCAATGCTGATCAAAGCCCCAGACAAACCGCTCCAGCCGCGACGATTACGCACGCCATCCATCGCCTTGCACTAACCGCTTCGCGCAGGAACATGCGCCCGATCAGCACCGCAAATACCACGCTCGTCTCACGCAACGCCGATACCGCGCCCATCGCGCCGGATTGCATCGCCCAGATCACGATGCCATACGCGCCTATGGAAACGAGGCCGCCCGCAAGCGACGAGCCGATTGCAAGGGGTGCGTCGCGCACGGACGTCCACAGCGCCGCAGCCCCGCGCATGGCAATGAACAACACCGGCATGAGCCAGTAGAAGAGGAACATCCACGCGGTGTAGGTGAGCGCCTCGCCGTTGGACAAGCGCACGCCGATGCCATCGATCACCGTGTAAAGCGCGATCGTCGCGCCTGTCGTCAACGCGGATAAAACGCCCGCGCGCGACACATTCCCGCCTTCCAGCGCGAGCGTCATGATGCCACCCGAGATCATCACGATGCCGATCGCGTGCAATGGTCCGATTGCCTCATGCGCAAAAAGCGCCGCGCCGAGCGTGACGAGCAAGGGCGAGGAACCTCGCGCAATCGGATACGCCTCGCCCAGATCGCTGCGCCGGTAAGCGCGTACGAGGCTCATGTTGTACACGATGTGCGTCAGCCCCGACGCCACGATATACGGCCATGCCGCGCGCGTGGGCCACGGGGCGAACAGCACAACCACGCTCGATACCACCGAGATCGCGATGCTCATCCACGTCATGGACAGGAACCGGTCGTGGTTGCCGTGGAGCATCGCGTTCCATGTCGCGTGGAGCAGCGCGGCAACGAGGACGAGACCACCGGTGTAAGTGAGCATTGCAGGTTCGAAGCGGGAAGAGATACAGTGAGCAGGATAACTATCTTGTCGTGGGCGAACAAACCAGATAAATTGGCTCATCGCGTTAGATAAACTATTTCGATGAAACGGACTCTGCCTCCGCTGAATGCCGTGCGTGCTTTCGAAGCCGCAGGTCGACTCGGCAGCTTCAAGGAAGCCGCAGCCGAATTGCACGTGACTCACGGCGCGGTGAGCCAGCATGTGCGTCTGCTGGAAGAGTGGCTGGGCGCGCCGCTATTCGAGCGCCACAACCGGCGCGTGGTACTTACGCCCGCGGCCGTGGTTTATTTGAATGAGATCGGGCCGTTGTTCGAGCAGCTTTCTCAGGCAACCACGCAATACGGCTCGCCCGGGACGATTGCCCGGACGCTGTCGGTGAATGCGCCGGCCACGTTCACGTTGCGATGGCTCGTGCCGAGGCTCGCAAAGTTTCATGCCGAGCATCCGGACGTGGACGTGAGGGTGGAGACATCGAACGAATCGGTGGAAAGTCTCAAGGACATTCACGACATCGTGATCCGGGGCGGTCCGGACACGTTCTACGGTTATTCCATGCAACCTTTCCTGGTCGAGGAACGGCTTCCGGTCTGCAGCCCGACATTGTTGCAGCGCGTGCCGCTCGGTGCGCCGGACGAACTCGCGCGGCATACCTTGCTGCATACGTCGAGTCTTCCGCGACTCTGGCCTGACTGGCTGGCGAAGGCGCAGATTCCCGCGCTGCGGCCGGCGGCGGTCATGACATTCGATCACTTTTATCTGACGCTGCAGGCTGCCATCGACGGAATAGGTATTGCAATGGGGCCAACGGCACTGGTAGCGGACGATCTCGCCGCCGGCCGACTCGTCAAGCCGTTTGCGGGACCTCGTCTGCCATCGCGGAGTTATTGCAGCTACATCCCCGACGGCAAGTCCACCGATGATCTTGTCTTGCTGTTCCGCTCATGGCTCGAGCGTGAGGGACTGCATTCGCGGATGGAAACGCCGGCTTGAGCGCTCCCGGCAGCATTTGTGCTGGTTTGTTATCCTCGCTTCGATATTTCGAGACAAACATCCCAATAGCTGCAAGGAGCCATGAGCATGAGCGATTCCGCCGATTACGTGCCGCCAACAGTCTGGACGTGGAACCAGGAAAACGGTGGGCACTTCGCGAACATCAACCGCCCGATTTCCGGGCCGACGCACGACAAGGAACTGCCAGTCGGCAAGCATCCGCTCCAGCTTTATTCGTTGGGGACACCAAACGGCGTGAAAGTCACCGTGATGCTGGAAGAGCTGCTGGCGCTGGGCCACAGCGGCGCGGAGTACGACGCGTGGCTGATCAAAATTGGCGATGGCGACCAGTTCGGCAGCGGCTTCGTGGCAGCGAATCCGAACTCGAAAATTCCCGCGCTCGTGGACCGCAGCGGCGCCGAGCCGATCCGCGTTTTCGAGTCGGGCTCGATCCTTCTTTATCTCGCCGAAAAATTCAAGGCTTTCCTGCCAACGGAGCCGGCCGCGCGCGCTGAGTGTCTATCGTGGCTGTTCTGGCAAATGGGAAGCGCGCCTTATCTGGGCGGCGGCTTCGGCCATTTCTACGCTTACGCGCCCACGAAGATCGAGTACGCAATCAACCGTTTCGCGATGGAAACCAAGCGCCAGCTCGACGTCCTCGACAAACGGCTCGCGGACAACGAATACATATCGGGCAGCGAATACACGATTGCCGATATCGCCATCTGGCCGTGGTACGGCGGACTGGCCAAGGGCTGGCAGTACGGCGCGGGCGAGTTTTTATCGGTGCAGGAATACACGCATGTCCAGCGATGGGCCAACGCCATTTTCGAGCGCCCGGCCGTGCAGCGCGGCCGGATGGTCAACCGGGTTTCCGGCGAGCCATCGAGCCAGCTGCACGAACGCCACGACGCCAGCGACTTCAATACAAAGACGCAGGACAAGCTCGCGGCAAAGTAGAAGTAGCGTCAGCCCGGCCTAGTTCGCCACTTGCCAGCGCAACACCGGATGGGTTGCGCCTGCCGGTAGCGCCCATACGCCGGTAGGGCTGAAGTCATACGACACGAACGACGTCTCCGTGCTCATTTGCGCGGTGGTGAGACCGTTCGATGCCGGCAGTTGCGTGCCAGCGCGAACCCCTTGCGTTTGCGTCGTGGTCTCTATGTTCCAGTACGAGTCGGGCGAGATCGTTCCATTGTTGACGAACGCAAAGCCGGCAGATCCTTGCGAGCCGAATCCCACTTTGCCGGTTGCGAACGACTGGCTGATCGTCCCTTCGTTGAAGCCGACGAATCCGCCGCCCGAACCGGTCGAGTATTGCGGCGTGACATTGCCGGTTGCGTACGACTGGGTGATCGTCCCGGTGTTGTAGCCAACCAGGCCGCCGTTGATGGCGTCGCCGGAAACGCTGGCGCTGCTCCACGATCGCGCGATCAGGCCTTCGTTCGTGCCAACCAGTCCGCCGAACGTGTTGCCGTCCTGAGAAGGGTCGAAGACACTTCCGGTCGAGTACGCGTTGACGATCGTGCCTTGATTGTCGCCGGCAAGCAGCCCGCTGCCACGCAACGATATCCCGGCCTTGCTGGTGACAACGCCGATATCGCGCACCACACCCGTCGGGCCGATAACGCCAAACAGCCCCGCGTTCAGGTCATTCGAAAAGTCCATGACTTGCGGCGACAGATTGGCGATGGTGTGCCACATGCCATCGAACTGGCCGGTGAATGGCGTGCCGTGGTTTCCTATCGGCCGCGACGCAACGCCGCCTGCATCGATATCCTTGCCAAGCGCATAAATGCCCGCAAGATCCAGCGATACGTTTTGCAAGTCCGCCATCGAGTTGACGAGTTTGTACGCGGTGATCTGGGTCAGCAGGCCGCTGTATTGCGGCGCCTTCCATGCCGTATTGCTGCGCAATGTTCCGGGCGTGAAGCTGCCGTTCATATCGTAGAGCGCGCTGACAATACCAGTGCTGCCCGACCAGTCGATAACCCCGCGGTTGATCACGCTGCCGCCGTTATCAATAGCCGAGGCGTCACTGCGCAGCGTCAGGTTACCGCCGCCTTTGTTAACCAGCGTGGCGTTCTTCCCGATCGTCAACGTCCGGTAAGCGGCGAGCGTCAGCGACGCCGGGCCTTGCCATCGGATATCCGAGTTCACGGCGATATCCCCGGCCGATCCCACGTTGACCGATGTCCCTCTGTTCAGGCTGCGCGAAAGTGCGCCGGCGGCGGCATCGCCGGCGGTGAAGGCCTGTGTTGTCACGTTCCATTGGCCAGCCACGACGGCCGGGTTGGTCGACTCGGCATTGCCGAACGACAACGTTTGCGCGTTTGTGTCGACAATGCCGCCCGCGCCGTCTGCATTCTCCGCGCGAACGACGCCCGTCTGGCGCACCGTTCCGGTATCGGCGACGAGCCACACGTGCCCATCGCGCGTCGCGGTGCCGGTGGCGCGGATCACGCTGTGATTGCCCGCCAGCGCATAGACGTTGCCGTCCGCCGCTTCGAGATTAACCTGGGCCGCGCGCAGCGTGCCGCTATTGACCACCGTGCCGCCGCTGCCCGCTTGCACGAATGTCTGCTTGCCACTCGATGAATCCTGCAGCAGCACTTGCGCGCCGGCGGCGAGTTCGGCCGTGCCGGTCGGCGCGCTTAGGGTGCCCTGGTTGTTCACCTCGCTTCGTGCAATCAGGAAGATATCGCCGCCGCTCGATGCAATCCTGCCGAGGTTGATCACGCTGGCGTTCGATGTGCCCGAAAACGTCAATGGACCGCCCTGCATGAACGCGGTGTTGGTCGTATCCAGCGTCGAGCCGACAAATCGTCCGCCTGTGCTGATCACGCCGTTCTGGCCAACGAGAATGCCTTGCGGGTTGATGAGATATACGCTGCCGGTTGCGCTGAGCGTGCCGAGGATCACCGACTGATTGCCGCCGGTCACCCGGTTCAGGGTCGCGCCGTTCGGGTTATCGAACTTGACCTTGTTGCCGTTGCCAATCGAAAAGCTGTTCCACTCGATGACCGTGCGCGATCCCGCGGCCTGCGTGATCGTCATTGCATTTGCGTTTGCGCTGATCGAGCCCGCGCCCGCAACGAAGTGTCCGCCGCCGGGCAGCGGTCCGGCTGCGTGCGCCGCGGGAATCAGCATGACGCTCGTCCCCATGCATGCACACAATGCCAACGACAGAGGACGCAAGCGCCCGGGAACAGATGCCAGTCTCAACGAGATAAGACGCGCCATGACGTCTCCGATTTAGAGTGCCGGGAAACACGCTCGCCGCAATGCGGGACGTGTGGTTTTTTCGACTTTTCAAACACGCAGACGTGCTCTTTCGCCGGGATTGAAACCCGGAGAACGATCTGGTGGTTTGCTGCAAACAGTGCTGTTGAATGCGGCGGTGACCGCAATCTGCGGTGCCGCTGAATCGGCGCGAATGATCGAAGTTTCACGGCTTGCGTGATGTTGATCCGTGGCCCTCGCGAAGAGTAAACGAAAGCAGCCTGACGATTTTGCAAGGGCCGAAAATCTTGAAATCTTGACCGATTTAGTTGAATGCCGAATGTTGTTTTCGTTGGATCAGCCGGGCTTGATCCATCGGCCGGAATCGGGGCAAAGCGTCACGCGTATGCCGTCAAGCCAGACCTGTTCCTCCGCTGGTTGCGGCGAAGCAGAAGGCGCTGTGTCGAAGACGATGCCAAGCGCCTGGGCGATGCGTTCGTTTTCAACCGGAAGCTCCCACGTCAGGAACAGTTGCGTGAAGTCCTGATCCGCCGGAAAGTCGGCGGTACTGAAACCGTCGCCATGACGCCGGATTACGCCGTGAGGCTGACAGGTATCGAAGATCACGACGGTGCCGCGCGTCAACGGAATGCGCAGGTCTATCGACGGGAAATGCAGATCCAGTCCTTTATCGTTGCTTACGAAAAGATTGCAGAAAACCGCGCTGCCATATTGCTCGCCATCGTGGTGGTATCGCGCGCCGCGGCAGACCATGAGCGCTACGTCGCTCGCAGCCACCACGCCGGGCAGTCCGAGCGCGCTCGTCCAATCCACGATCGCCTGCACGCAATGCTTGAAGTCCGGCCAGCGTGCGCGGGCGCGCGCCAACGGCATTTCTTCCACGTCGCCAGGTTCCAGATCCAGGCGCGTCGATATTTCCCTCTCCCAATCTGCAAGAAGGCGTGGCGGCGGCGCGGGTATATCGACGGTGTTTGTCAGCACGATGCCGCTTACGCAGCGGCTGCGGATGACTTCGTCACCTTCGTCACTCCAGAACCAGGAAGTGAGCCGATGTTGATGGGCGAGGGGATTCATCCGCGCATTGTAGATCGATCGGTTTGTATCCCAATGTATCCCGTGCGCCGGGCGTTACACAGCGTTTCATAAGCCGCCTTTCACGACACAAGCCAGATACGTCCAGCGGTTCTAATGATTTCAAGCCAGACGAACTGGCTTCGATGAACCGAATACGCAAACGGGCGTTTGCTGAAAGAACCATTCAAACATTCTCTGAAAGGTGCAAATCATGAAACTGATTCAATCGATGATCGTTGTTGCTGTTGTCGCTATTCCGGCATTGTCGTTCGCGCAATCGAACCCGCCGCTCACGCGCGCCGATGTCCGCGCGCAACTCGTCGACTTGCAAAACGTGGGTTACAACCCGTCGAGCGATCACACGCAATATCCGAGAAATATTGAAGCGGCGCAGGCGCGCGTGAATGCCGAACACGGTGTTGCGGCGTCGTCGTATGGTCCGTCGTCTTCTGGTTCGTCGCAATCCGGTTTGGGCACGACGGGCACGGACGTCATCGGTCTCGGCCCGATTTATTCGAATCCGTGAACGCCAAAAGCGCGCTGCTTTGGCTTGATGCCAGGCGCTCAAATACGACTCGTCTTTTAAGGAGAATCAGCCATGTCGGATCAGATCAACACGCGACGCCGCCGTTTGCTGGGAACGACCATCGCCGGTATCGGTTTGATGGATCTGGGTTTGAGCGGACTCGTCCACGCACAATCCAGCACCGCGCCTTCAGGCGCAAAGCCGTCAACGCGACTGGCTTCATTCGATACCATTCGCCAGGTCAACGCGGGCGCGCTCAACATGGGTTACGCGGAAGCGGGCCCGCAAAACGGACCTGTCGTGATCCTGCTGCACGGCTGGCCCTACGACATCCATAGCTTCGCGGAAGTCGCGCCGTTGCTGGCATCGGCGGGTTATCGGGTAATCGTGCCGTATCTGCGGGGCTATGGTTCGACGCGCTTCCTTTCGGCAGACACGCCACGCAATGGCCAGCAAGCGGTTGTAGCCGTCGATATCATCGCGTTGATGGACGCGTTGAAAATCGATCAGGCGATCTTTGGCGGCTTCGACTGGGGGGCGCGCACAGTGAACATCATCGCGGCGCTGTGGCCTGAACGATGCAAGGCGATGGTCTCGGTCAGCGGTTATCTGATCGGCAGCCAGGCGGCGAACAAAGCGCCGCTGCCGCCGAAGGCCGAGCTCACGTGGTGGTATCAGTTTTACTTTGCAACCGACCGTGGTTACGCGGGTTATGAAGCGAATCGCCATGATTTCAACAAGCTGATCTGGCACACGGCATCGCCAAAGTGGAATTTCGACGATGCCACCTTCGAGCGTTCCGCTGAATCGTTCAACAATCCGGAGCACGTTGCCGTGGTGATTCACAATTATCGCTGGCGTCTGGGACTGGTCGAGGGCGAGGCGCAATACGACGATCTCGAAACGCGTCTGGCGATGGCGCCGCCCATCTCGGTGCCGACCATCACCATGGAAGGCGATGCCAACGGCGCGGCGCATCCTGATCCGGCGGCATACGCGAAGAAGTTCACGGGCAAGTATGCGCATCGGAATATTAGCGGCGGGATAGGGCATAACCTGCCGCAGGAAGCGCCAAAAGCGTTCGCCGATGCGATTATCGACGTGGCTCGTTTTTAACCTGCGTTCTTTTGACGCTGGCAATATCCTGCTTTTACCGTGCCCGGAGAAACGCATGACTGAAGACGTAAGCGTACGACGCATCGGCGCCAGTGAAGTCATGTCCTACGTCGAAGCGTTGACCGACGTGCTGATCGATTGCGTAGAAGGCGGCGCTTCAGTCAGTTTCATGTTGCCGTTGCCGCGCGAGAAAGCGCTCGCGTTTTGGCGCGGCGTCGGCGAAGGCGTGATGCGCGGCGAGCGCGCGTTGCTTGTAGCAGAAGACCACGAACGGCAGGTTCTTGGCACCGTGCAACTGATTCTGGCGCAGCCTGAGAACCAGCCGCATCGCGCCGATGTTGCGAAGATGCTGGTGCATCGCAGAGGACGCCGAAGAGGCATTGCGCATCGGTTGATGACGGCCGCCGAGCAGACCGCGCGCGATGAAGGCAAGTCGGTGCTCGTGCTCGATACAGTCACTGGCGGCGACGCCGAACGCCTTTACGAGCGCGCCGGCTGGCAGCGCGTCGGCGTGGTGCCGAAGTACGCGCTGATGCCGGACGGCGCGTTTTGCAGCACGACCTTCTACTGCAAGCACGTTTGAGCGAAGCGTATTACCACTGCCCGCCCATCCCTGCAATTTCCGCCAGCCACGCCCGGAACGTCCGGACCTTTTCGACGTTCCTGTCGCTCGTCCTGAACGACACAAAATGCGTCTCGCGCATGAACGGCTTGAACTGCCCGGCGCCGAATTCCACCAGTTCGCCTCGCGCAAACTCCCTTTCCGCGAGACGCGTGGTTTCGAGCGCAATGCCCATTCCGTCGACGGCAGCCGAAATCGCCAATGCACCGCGATCGAACGACGGCCGCGGCTTGTTGGGAAACTCGATCCCGTTGAGCACGAACCAATCGCGCCACGTGATGCGGCTCAATTGCGAATCGATCAGCGTAAAACCCTTGACCTGCTCTTCGAGCGAAACGTCGTCGCGCAACATGCTCGGCGAGCACATCGGGACGATACGTTCGGCACCGAGCGCATCGACTTGCAAACCCGGACGCTCGATAGCCGCGCCATAAGTGATCGCGACATCGACTTCATGCAAACGCGTGAGGTCCACCGGCTCCGCGCCCGATGACAATCTGATCGTGATGTCCGTATGCGCCTGCATGAACTTGGGCAGGCGCGGACCCAGCCATTTCACGGCAAGACTCGGCGCGCAATGCACGGCGAGCACCTGCGCCTGAGGTGCGAGCGCAACTTCGCTGCAGGCGTTTTCAATGACATCGAACACGCGGCCGAGACTGTCGAAGAGGCGCCTTCCTTCGGCTGTCGTCTCGACTCTCCGATTACGCCGATGAAACAGCGGCACGCCGAAATAGGCTTCCAGCTCTTTCACCTGATGGCTGATCGCAGATTGCGTCAGATGCAGTTCTTCGGCTGCGAGCGTAAAGCTTTCGAGCCGTGCCGCGGCTTCAAAAGCGCGCAACAGCACGAAGTTCGGGATGCGTCGCATGCTTGTTTGTCTCCGGTTTTTCTAATGGTTTTCATCGATACATGAATGGGATTCATCTTTGTATGAACAGTCATCGTTTGTCAATCAGTGTTGCAAAGCCGAAAGTGGATCCCTGTTCAGGCAACCCAACGAATCAACAGGAGATAGGCAAATGGCGGCAGTCATGGAAGCGGGATCGGAAGTCGTGGAAAAGATCGTGAAGGACGGCAAGGTATCGATCTATCAACCGGAACAAGAGGGTCTGATCTTCCCGGATTTGCCCGTGTTTTCCGATCCGGCGGCGCATCGCCAGCATTTGAAGGAGCGTCTTGTCGGCGCGTGCAGGGCGTTCGCGTTGCAAGGCTTCGATTACGGATTCGCCGGGCATCTGACGGTGCGCGATCCGGAAAATCCAGGCTTGTACTGGACCAATCCGATGGCCATCCATTTCTCGCAAGTGAAGGTATCGAACCTGATTTGCGCGGATCACGAAGGCCGCGTGGTCGAGGGCAATCACGCGATCAACCGTGCCGGTTTCGTGCTGCACGCGGCGGTCCACGAGATGCATCAGGACATCGTCGCCATGTGCCACGCACACACGGTTTATGGCACGGCCTACGCCGCGCTTGGCAAGAAGCTCGAACCGATCACGCAGGACGCGGCGGCGTTCTTTGAAGACCACGTCGTGATCGGCGACGAAGCCGGGCAAGTCGCCGTGGAAAAAAAGGCCGGCCACAAAGTGGCGAACGCATTCAAGGGCGTGAAGGCGGCGATCCATCAGAACCACGGCTTGCTGACGGCGAGCCGGCACAGCATTGAGTCGGCGGCTTTCTGGTTTATCGCGCTGGAACGTTGCTGCCAGCAACAGCTTCTCATCGATGCAACCGGCATCACGCCGAAACTCGTCACCCCGGATCGCGCGCGCTACAGCCGCGAACACGTGGGCAGCGAATACATCGGCTGGCTGCACTTTCAGACCATCTGGAACGACCTCGTGGCAACGCAGCCGGACATGTTCGACTGATCTGCTGCAAGGCATCAGCACAAGAAAACGCAGGACGACACGGCCACCCAGAACGGCCGGCGTCCCGCTCCAATCCGTCCCCAGGAGACACGCATGAATCCCGCCAGTCTGGCTGCACTCAGCAAACGCGACGAAGCCGCCACGTTCGCGAAGATCACGTGGCGACTACTGCCATTCCTGTTTCTCTGTTATCTCTGCGCGTATCTCGATCGCATCAACGTGGCGTTTGCGAAACTGCAGATGCTCAAGGACCTGAATTTCAGCGATGCCGTCTATGGCGCCGGCGCGGGCGTTTTCTTCGTGGGTTATCTGCTGTTCGAGGTGCCGAGCAACCTGCTGTTGCTGCGCGTCGGCGCACGGCGATGGATCGCGCGAATCATGATCACGTGGGGCATCATCTCGGCCGGCATGATGTTCGTGACATCGCCCATGAGCTTCTATGTCATGCGTTTTCTGCTGGGCGTGGCCGAAGCGGGTTTTATCCCAGCCATCCTGTTCTATCTGACCTACTGGTTTCCGGCATCGCGTCGCAGCAAGGTGACCGCGCTTTTCATGACCGGCATTCCCATGTCCGGCGTCGTCGGCGGCCCGCTTTCCGGTTGGATCATGAGTCACATGGGCGGCATCCACGGGCTCGCGGGATGGCAATGGCTGTTTGTCCTCGAAGGCATCCCCACGGCTTTGCTCGGTCTTATCGCGCTGTTTTATCTCAACGATAAAGTCAGCGATGCCCGCTGGCTCAGCGCGCCGCAACGCGCTTTCCTGGAACGCGCACTCGATGAAGAACGTTCGCCCGACCTGCTGCACTCGGTTAAGGACGGCCTGATGCATCCGAAGGTTCTGCTGCTGAGTCTGATCTATTTCTTCTTCACGATGGGCCTCTACGGCGTGAGCTTCTGGCTGCCCACGTTGATCAAGGCGAGCGGTGTGCAGGACACGCTGGATATCGGTTTGCTGAGCGCGATTCCCTATGCCGCCGCGGCTATCGCCATGGTGCTCGTCAGCCATTCCTCCGACCTGAGCGGCGAGCGCCGCTGGCATCTTGCGTTGCCCGGAATCATCGGAGCGGCGGGCTTGTATTTCAGCGTGTCGTACGCCCATTCAACGCCGATCGCAATGGTCGCGCTGACCATCGGCACCATGGGCGTCATGACCACGATCTCGCAATTCTGGGTCTTGCCGCCAGCCATCCTCGGCGGTGCAGCGGCGGCTGCGGGACTCGCCGTTGCCAATTCCGTGGGCAGCATTTCTGGCGTCGTCAGTCCCTACGTGATCGGGCTGATCCAGACGGCGACGGGATCGACCAGCAATGGCGTGCTCGGCCTGGCGGTAAGCCTGGTGATTGGCAGCGTGCTGGTGTTCACGGTGCCGGCGAAGCTGGTGAACATCCGCCGGCGGGAAGCGCAGTCGAGCGCTCGTCCGGTGCTCGATGCCAGTCCTCAGACGCGTACCTGAGCGGAGGCGTTGCTGGTGTCGTCGGCCAGCACTTCGCCCAGGCGCTTGACGAGGTTTTCCCGGGCGCGATGCGTGTGCAGATTGGTCAGTTCGACGGCAGCGGCTGCGTCGCCGGCAATGATGGCATCGAAGATCGCCGCGTGTTCGTCCCAGATCGATTTGCGTTGCGCCGACGACTGCAGCACCGCGCCCATCACGCGGCGCAAATGCACCCAGTGGAGATGAGCGGTTTGCTCGATCAACGGATTGCCCGACGCACGATAGATGGCGGAATGGAAGGCCCAGTCCGCGTCGATCATGGCTTTGACGTCGTCACCTTTCGAAGCGCGCCGGCCCTTCGATATCAGCGTCTTGTCGAGCGTCGCGCCTCGCTGCGCCGCCAGGCTCGCCGCCAGCGAATCGAGCGCGCCGCGGATTTCGTAGAGATGCGCGATCCAGGTGGCATCGAGCGGCGCAACGAGCAAACCGCGGCCAGGCGCGTCCTGCACGAGGCCATCTTTTTTAAGCAGGCGCAGCGCTTGAAGAACGGGTGAACGCGATACCGCAAGCTGCTCTGCGATTTCTTCCTGCGTGATGCGTGCGCCGGGCGCGAGGGACCCTTCGCTGATGGCGTCGAGGAGCACTTTGTAGACTTCATCGACGTAGTCGGTGCGTGCCTGAAGCTTGAGGAGTTTGGCGGCCATGATTGCTCTCGAATGTTTCTGGATACAGAGTTCAAGAGCGTACAGGCAGTGCGCGGCGGGCGCAAATGGAACGGGGCAAGCTGGCCCAAACCTGACCACCAAGCGTTTACCTGTAGAGACATGGCCGCATTGCGAAACTAATCTTTGTATACAGAGTTCGGAGTTCAGAAGCCGGAATTCATAAAACAGCAGGTAGCAGTTCCCCTTATCGATACACCCAGCAGAGGCGCACATGAACATCAAGTCGGAAAAGGCAGAAGGGCAGAAAAGCAGCGGCGGTGGCGTGGTACAGAAGAAGCTGGTGCCCTTTGGCGGCTACTACACGAACAAAGTCCCGGGCCACGATCCCGAGCTCACCGAAACCGGCCCGGGCACGCCGATGGGCGAATATATGCGCGCGTTCTGGCATCCGGTATGCATGGCCATAGAGCTCACCGATACCCCGCGCTTCCTGAAGATCCTCGGCGAAGAACTGGTGGCGTTCCGCGACGGCAGCGGCGCCGTTGGCGTGTTGCATGCGCATTGCGTGCATCGCGGGGCATCGCTGGAATATGGCGCGATCCAGGAGCACGGCATCAAGTGCTGTTATCACGGCATGGTCTTCGACGTGGACGGCACTTGCCTCCACGTGCCGTTCCCGAATGGCGAAGAAAAAGAAGCCGAGAAATACGCGTGTTCAATCCAGCAGGGCGCGTATAAAGCCGTCGAGCGTCACGGCCTCGTGTTCGCCTATATGGGACCGCCCGACAAGGAGCCGCCGTTCCCCGAATGGGAAGGCGATTTCACTGTAGCCGCGACCGATGAACTCGTGCCCTACAGCAACTTCCAGCATTGCAACTGGCTGCAGGTTCAGGACAACGCCGCCGACAACTATCACCCGACCGCGCTGCACGCCGGCAAGAACGTGGTCAACGGCAAGTTCCAGGGCACGACCTTCGACGAAGTCGGCGCCAAGTCCATGGAAGTCGCGCCCGACATGCATTTCGTGCCGGTCCAGCAGGGACGCAGCCTCGCCTGCGCGGGCGCTCGCCGTGTCGACAAAGATCGTATGTTCGTGCGTGTCCAGCATCAAGTCCTGCCCAACTTGAGCCTGCACGCCTATACATCGGAAGATGGTGCCAAGAAGAAGCTCTTCAGCCGCTTTCACATCATTCGCTGGACCGTTCCTGTCGACGATGAAAATTCGAAGATGATCGGCTGGCGCGTCATGGGTCCGGGAATCGATACACGCGGTATCGGCGATAAATCGCTCGTCGGTTACGAGTCGATCGACTTCCTCGAAGGACAAGTCGCCATGCGCCGGCCCGAGCGCTTCGGCAAATACAAGCTCGAAGAATTGCCGCCGATCCCGACGAATCATCGCGAACGCGAAAACTACAAGGACGCGCAATACGCTCCCGGCGATTACGAAGCCATCATCAGCCAGCGCCCGATCGCTGTGCATTCGCTCGAAAATCCGACCAAGTTCGATGCCGGTCTGTTCCTCTTTCGCAAGATGCTGCGCGATGCGGTTCGCGGAACGAACCCGGCGGCAACGGCGGAAAATTTCGCGGAATGGTTCAAGGCAAATGCCGGTTCGCCCAACAGCTATTGCTCGGGCAACGTGTTCGATCTTCCGGAAGCGGCGAGCGTCGAGCAGGAAGTCGCCAACCGTCGCGCGCTGACGAAAAAGCTGGTCGCAATCCTGACGGAAAGCGAAGCGTTCAAGGGCGAGGAACGCGCGCAATTCGTGCGCGAGAAATTCGAATCGCTCGAAGCGTCGATGAAAGCGTGAAGATCAGCGGCGGCGCGCGCCGGGTCATGCCGAACGCGCCGCCGTTTGAAAGAACCAACAGGAAAGTCCATGGCAAGTCCAGACAATGACAACCCGGCGAACGGGCGCACGCTCGATCTGATGGTGCGGCAGATCCGCTTCGAAGGAAAAGGCATCAACTCGTATGAATTCGTCGATCCCGAAGGCGAAGCGTTGCCGCCTTTCACGGCCGGCGCGCATATCGATATCCATCTGAAGGGCGGCACCGTCCGGCAATATTCGCTCAGCAATGCGCCGAGCGAGCGGCATCGCTACGTGATCGCCGTGTTGCGCGACGAAGCCGGGCGCGGCGGATCGAAAGCCGTGCACGACACGCTGCGAGTGCAGGATCGCGTGAAGGTCAGCGCGCCGCGCAACAACTTCGAACTCGCCGCCGATGCAAAAAAAGTCGTGCTGCTGGCGGGCGGCATTGGCGTGACGCCGTTGAAAGCGATGGCGCATCGGCTGGAGGAAGCGGGCATCGAGTACGAGATGCATTACTGCGCGAAGGACGCGCGCTGCACGGCGTTCACCGACGAACTGGCGAGCATCAAGTCGGCCGGGCACCTGCATTTTCATTTCGACAACGGTGATCCGTCGGCGGGATTGAATATTGGCGAACTGCTGCGAGAACCCGCCGATGACACCCACGTCTACTATTGCGGCCCGGCGGGATTCATGAAAGCGTGCGCGGCCGCGGCGCAACACTGGCCGTCAGGCACCGTTCACTTCGAGCACTTCAAGGCGCCCGAACGCGACCTGAGTCAGCAGGTTGCGGGCGCGGTGGGCGAGTTCATCGTGAAGATTGCGAGCACCGGGCAGATGATTCCGGTGACTGCGGACCAGAGCATTGCCGACGCGCTCGACGAAGCTGGCGTGCCGATAGAAACATCCTGCCGCGCGGGCCTTTGCGGCACGTGCAAGGTGCGTTATCTGTCGGGTGAAGTCGAGCATAACGACTGCATTCTGGGCGACGACGAAAAGCGCGATTACCTGACCGCGTGTGTATCGAGGGCGGTGAGCAGGGAACTCGTGCTGGACCTGTAACGCTTGCCCGAGGCGGAGACATCATGTTCGTGCGCTGGGTTTGCTGGATCCGCTGGGCGATAAAGCGAATATGCAATAGCCACGCCGAGCTGATCGGCGATTCCGGCTGGTCGATGACCCGGCGCGATGACGACAATACTGGTCATATCGAGGGCGCCGTGCCGGAGCCGGATTTCAGTTCGAAGCCGGAACGTTGAACGGCTTCCCCGGAACCCATGCCCAGGTCGCCAAGACCTTCGCGCCCGCAGGTCCGGCGGTCGTGACATGGGCGACATTCGTCGGCATGGCCCAGCTCTCGCCCGCGTGAACGGTTCGTGGCGGCTCGCCGTCGGCCAAGAGGGTGACTTCGCCTTCGAGGACGTAGCAAAGTTCCGGGCCCGTCGCCTTGTGCCGTGGCTTGGCTGCGTTCGGCGGGAACTCTGAAATTCCCATGCCCATCTCGCGGTCAGTTCCAGCAACTGGAATCCTTTGCAGAACGACGGTTTCTTTGGCGGCAGGCGCCTTGCCGGCTGCGAACGACTGCACCGACTGCACGCTTATGACAGCGGCTATTACTAGTAAATATCGATGACGGGTCATTGCGCCTCCTTCGCCAATGATTCGAGAATCTGGTATGCCGCCGTGACACGTGCATCGTTGGGAATGTTCTTGTTTGCCAGCATCACGATTCCCAGGCGCTTTTGCGGAATGAACGCCACGTAAGCGCCGAAACCGTTGGTCGAGCCGGTCTTGTTGATCCAGACATCGTCACGCGGCGGTTGCGGCGGCTTGAGTTCGGTAACAGGCGTTGCGTTCAGAATCATCGCGGGCGCATTGCCTTCCAGCAGTTTTTCAAGCGCGACCGGATACGGATACTGTTCCCATATCAAATCTTGCGTCATGGGCCCGGCGTTGAAATAGCCCGTGTGGGTATCGGTTATTGCGCGTTGCAGTTTTGAGTCGAGATCGATCAGGCCCATGTTGGCTTGGAGAAAACGCAGCATGTCGGCCGCCGTGGTCCGGATGCCGTATGCCTCGGACGAAAGTACGCCGGGTTTCATCCTGATCGGCGCGTCGGTTTTGGTGTAACCCTCCGCGTAGTCTTTCATTCTTGCTGCGGGCACGTTGATGTAGCTGCTCCGCAGGCCGAGCGCGGGAAAGAGGTTTTTTTCCATGAGCGCGTCGAAGTCCTGATTCATGCTTTTCGCCGTGATGAGGCCGAGCGTTCCAATGCCGGGATTCGCATACGTCCGATACGTCCCCGGCGCGTATGCAGGCTTCCATTGCCTGAAGTACTGCATCAATTCGCCGATATTGTTCACGTTATCCGGCACCTGCAACGGCAGGCCGCCCGGCGTGTGCGTTCCGAGGTTCAACAGGGATACATTGCCGAACGGCGTGTTTTGCAGCACGGGAAGGTACTTGCTCGTGCGGTCCGACAAAGACAGGTAGCCGTCGACCCGCGCCTTGGCGGCAAGCGTTGCGGTGAATGTCTTGCTGATCGATCCAAGCTCGAACAAGGTGTTATCCGTAACCGGCTTTCGCGGTTGCGCCGATGCCAGACCATAGTTGAATACATACGGCTTGCCGTCGGAAATAACGCCGACTGCCATGCCGGCGATTTCGTACTGTTTCATCAGCGGTTGTATTGCGCGGTCCACTTCCGTCCGGATATCTTTACCGGTCGCGTGAACCACGCCTGGAATCGTGCACGAAAAAACGATTGCTGCAAAAAGACGGACTGCTCTCAATTTCATTTCCCTGATCCTTGGCGGGCTTGGGTTGAGCCAAACTGCTGAGGCAGGAGTATCCGGTTTTTCCGGTCAACGGACTATCGACGATAAGTTATCCGAGGCAAAAGAAAATCTATCGCCGGGAAAATGCCCGAAGAAGCCCTAAAGAAAACGCCGCTCCGGCCGATATGCATTGCAAGGACATCGTTGCACAGCTTGTCACCGTAATTGCCATGATTCGGATATCGTGGCGCGGTCGGGGAGGGTGCACCTTTTCGAATTAGAGCAGACAGCTTCAATGATCAAGACTCACAACAAAAGGCGCCTTCCGGCGCCTTTTTTATTTATTATATCTAGCTTTCCCAATTTCGGCCTTAGCTTCAGCAAGGCGCACGATTAACCGATGTTCTCGCTCGAACTCACGAATGCCCCTGCCAGCCGCTTGCTTCGCTTCCAGCGCGAGCCTCCTAGGAGCGAGCCGCTCATTGGCTTCATGTTCGCCAAATCTTTCAACTAGGTCTTTTCGAGAAGGCGCGTCTGGCGGATCGGCTTCAAGTAGGTGCTCATATGCCTCCGCATCCGCATCCCGCAACGCTTCGTATTCGGCATAGAGCGCAACCCGTTCTTCCTTTGTATAAAACTCGTCAATCATCTTGAGTAACGCAATCGCAGACAACGGCACGCACAGTCTTTCAATTGCTTCTAGGATCGGTTTCTGTATTGCTGCTATCTCTTTTGTTTCCAACTTTCCACTCCTTATGGTGGCGCACTTGCGCCGATTAATAATTTTCGTCGGACGGCGTCGTAGCGGAAAACGAGCCGGGCAACCTATCAGCTCGTCATATGTGCGATGCGCGTAGCCCACTCGGCTTCGACCTTGAAACCATAAAAGCCATTTAGTCTTACCGCGCTGGCGCAGTTGATCGCGAAAGCTACATACGCTAGCCGATGTGCGCGATGTCTCCCACAGAATCCGTCGACGCGACTGAATAAGGCGCCATACACGTTGCGCGAAACAGCTCGAACGTCTTATCCGGTGCGAGATAGCGAACGCTGGGCTCGTTATAAATGATATGTACGACGTTCAGGACACCGAGCAACGCGGGACCAGCAAACGCCTTGGTTGCACCTTGGCGCACTCGGGTTTCCGGCACGCCTGCGTCTCGTCGCGATGCAATGTAACGGGCGATCTCGCCGACTTTGGCACACATCACCTCATCAATTGCGTTCGCCCGGGCTGGGTTGCATATGGAGGTGATAAAGACAAGAACGGCAAGCGTGGCGCGTCTTATGGCTGCCTTTGGTGATGCCAATATTGCACCTGAGTGTTCGTTATGCAAGGTCATAACTGACCTCCCACGTCGCCACCGGGCAGCGGCATGGCCGCTTGTTTCGCAGCCTCGCGTGCCGCTTTTGGCAACGGCGGCGGGCTTGCGCTCCGCTCTATTTTCGTACCGCGCGGTTTTTCGATGAACATGTGGTTCGGCAACTTCAACCCTCTTAACGCGAGCAATTCCAACGGGCCTTTGCCGATATCAACCCGCATAAAGTAGCTCAGGGGATAGCTCAGATTCGGCGATGCAGCGGCGAGCGGCTGCTGCGTGATGAGGCTAACAAGCGATGCGTGATTCGAGACTGCGCTGACTTGCGTTGATTGCGCTGAAGCGCCCCAATCGTCGCCACTTCGAGCTGCGCCGTGCTCGCTGGAAGCTACGAGCGCCGACGCCAGCGGCGCGACTGCCCGCATCCCCCGCGTATCCGGTTCAGCCTGCCATGTCAGTTGAAACGTGGCGTCATCGATTGGTTCAATCTTCGCGCGCTCAAGCATCCGTACCAACGCCCAGCGTCCGCCAAACTCAAAATTCTTGCTGGTTCCTGCCGTTTCCGTTTGCCACTGAAGCCGCGTTCCCACAATCTGCGGATCGTTCGATGGCCATTGCAATCCCTGCCACCGTTCGCGCTGATTGTAGTAATGCAGTTTTTGCGCATCGAGCGTGAGGACCGTATCGGTAATACCAGGTGTCGGAATCGGCTTCAGATCGAACCGATATCGCGCCTCACCCTCCGGCATCCAATGCCCCCCGACGCGCTGCAAAATATTCATGACGCGCAGGAATTCGGGATCGAATGTCAGCGCGCCGCCGCGCGTGTTGGCTTCGACCCATCGATCGCCTCGCAATTCCAGAACGCCCGCCAGCTGCGTGCTCAGGAACGACGCAATCAGTCCTCCTCGCGGCCGGATGAATCGCGCGAGTTCAGGAATCGATGCATCGTTGTCGGTGTTATCGAACGGGTATCGACCGGTGAATGCTGTGTTCCAGTGCGCGGCGATGTCCTCGTTCCAGACATCGTTCAAACTGGCCTGCGCGGGCTGGATGACGATCTGCGTGGCTTGGGCCACGGGCCGCACGAACAGCGCGTCGCCCATGCCGGACCACTGCGCCCCAAGACTTGCCGAGACGAGTTGCGCGTAGGCTTGGGTATCGGCGAGTTCGGAGTTTTTACCCTGAAACAGGGCTTGCGCGAGTTGACGCGTTTGAATATCGGCATCGGTGCCGTTGTCGATTTGCTGGAGCTTTAAACGCAACGCGATGATGCGTTCGATGTAGCGTTGAAAGCTGACATCGCTGATGGCGACGTTGGCGTTGGCTTTACCAGAAGTCGTGTCATTAATCTGACAAATAAGCTTGAGCACCGGGCCAAACGATGCCGATAACGGCCCTGCGTTTTGGGCAATTGCGACGGCTTGCGGATCGTATTTCTTGCCGAAGATGTTCTGCGCCTTGGCAACCAGCGTGTCGGAGAGTGACGCTTGATGCACCCCTGCCGTGCCTTGGTAATCAAGCGATTCTATCAGTGCGATGACCGGCGATTGGCGTGCATCGGCGAGCAGTTTCATTTGTTCGATTGCCGCAGGAATGTTCGATGCCGACTGCCACTGCAACGCGTTCATGAACGACTGCCAGTGCTCGGCATAGTCATTGAAGTATTGCGTGGTGAGGGCCGCTTCGAGCGTTTCGGTGGATTGGGCTTTTGACGTGTCGTTGCCATCGCCGTTATTCGCGAGTACCCAGTCGCGCGTCACGTCGCGGCTTTTAGCGGCATCAGTGATGGCCGCTGCCACATAGCCTTCGTAAGCTTGACGTGTGTAGACGCCCGGCACGCTCGCGCTTGAACGGATGAGGCCGCGTGTATCGGTGCCAGTGGTCAGTGATGCCAATGTTTGATCTGGAAACTTGCTACCGGCGCCAGCGAGCACGCTTTGATACACCGTGTCCTCAGAATTGCGCACGCCAATCATCGAAAGCAACGTCTGACGCGATGCGTTCACGAGTTCTGCGCGCGGCTGAATGCGCCAGTCATCGTGTGCTTTGAGGTGTTGCGCATAAAAGCCCAGCAACTGCTCACCGATATCAAGCTTCGCACCCACGGAAACGTTTGCGTTCGAAGTCCAGTAACGGGTAAGTTGTGGTTTGATAAATGCAGATTCAACCCGGCCGGGTTCAGCGAGCATCAAGTATGTTTTAAGCGCATTATGCCCTTCGAGGGCGGCGCTGTTTGCGTGGTCATCAAGGGAATCGGTGGGCATCTGGCTTAAATCCACCAGCGTCGCTTCGAGGTTCTGCTGGATCGGCGAGACTAGAAGCGATTTGCTCGCTGAGACATACGAGGGCCATAAAGCGGAGAGGATCGCTTTATCCTGATTCAGGCCGAAGCGGGACCATAACGGCGGCTGATGCGCAACGCGTTGTTCAGAGAAACCGATTTGCTGCTGCAAGGCGAGCAGTGCGTTGAGCTGAGCGGCGGAATCGGGCGCGTTCTTGAGCGTTTGAATAAGCTCACGCGCATTGAACACGTTGCGTGCGTTGGTTATGCCGGAGATCAGCATGCCGGTAGTCCACAACCCGAGAAGCACAAGCGCGATCGTTGAAAACACCGTCACCGGATGCATGCCCACGCGCTCGCCGTGCGCCTTACGCGAGATCGCTGCAAGATGCGTCCACAACGGCAAGTCGGCACTCGTCGGTCCGTTCGATTCGACGCTCTCACCCGCTGCAACCGGGAACGGCGCAAAGAACGCACCGCTCACCGATTGATGCCTCTTGCCACGATTGGACAGCGACGCAATCATCGTGGCAAGCGGTGCGCTGCGCTCATCAAGTCTCTGCGAAAGTTTTGCGCCATAGCGGTCCTTATCATTTCGGATCAGTTGCCCGATGGCCGCATCCGCGAGACACCTGCGCAACGCCAATAAATCCGCTTCAATCACACGCTCTTCAGCGCCATCCGCAAATGCACATCCGACCAACGCGGAACGCTCGCGGTTAAGAGCATCGGTCAAAGAAACATCGAGCGCATAAACGGGTGGCGACCAATGCAACGCATTGACTATTCGAGCAAGTTTCACACTATGTGCATTCAAACCCCGTTGTTGAGGCGCTAAAGCATCGCTACCATCTACCGTTAAAATGATTGCATCAATTGGCCTGTGACGACGCAATTTGTAGAGTGCCCGTAGCCAGTTTTCATCCGGGCTGCCGTCGGCGTTTGTCTTCGTTAAAAGGAGTATCGCGTTGTCCATGATAGCCCAACGATTCGCGGTGAACTTTGGCATCAACCTGCTAATGGCCGAATCATCGCCGGCCAGTAATAACCACGGCCGCCGATACTTCCAGCGCCACCCCAACTCCGCGCGAAGATGGGCACGCAGATCGTTCAAATGCTCATCCCCGTTGGTCACTCTGGAAGCGGAAGAATCCCCGCCTGCACGCCGCTTGAAAACGACGCCAGCCGCATGAAACGCCCCGGTCCGGGAAACGAAAACGCTAAGCAGTACGAGCGCTGCGAATATCGCCAGAATCCAAGCGGATGCCATAAGCTTGTCTTCACGCTGGGAAATTGGAATCCAGTCACCCGCCAGCCAGACGAGACACAGCGCGCCCAATGCAAGCACCGCAAGCATCAACGCGATTCCCCATACGCCTATTTTCTCAACATCGGAAACGGATGGATCGATCTCATTCAAGTGTGCAAGGTCATTGAGGTTCTTGAGGTTCTTCAGTTTCGGCTCGATTTTCATGCTTGGGCGGCGGATTTGCATAGAGGATGGCCGACTGAGCCGTCCCCGATTGATTAAGAATAAGTTGTGGGCCTTCTTCGCCTGATTCAATTGCGGCAGCGATCGCGAGCCAGGGAGCAGCCGAACCAGCATGTCCGATGATTCGATCCGGGATGTGTATCGCGGATAGATTGGCAAGACCTTCGAACGATGCGTTCTTTAGGGCGGACGCCAATCTTTTATCGAAATCAGGATCAAAACCGCTAATCCATGCGTGAAGTACTTCTGAGGCTGAGGTCTTGCCCCACAGCGCGGACATGGCAAGTTCGCGGGTTACGCCCATTGCGTTTTGCACGTTAATAGCCACAGGACGATGCAGCCTACCGATAGTCTTGAGAGAATCGGCTGCCAAATGTATTTCGGAGTCCCGGCTAAAAAGAATTGCAACACCACCTTCAGTGCTTCCGACCGGTGGGACCACGTCGTACCATTCCGCAGCGATCACGAGCAAGGGTCTCGTTTCCCCGACGTCAAGCCATTCATCCAGTAACATCAATCCATCATTGGCGGCTACAACTTCACAGCCGATAGCCGCAAGATCAAGTTCTGAAAGCGCGTCGTGGACATGCTTCAAGCGTGAGGATGCGGTGTCAGCATCGACGACAATAATGCGCGCGACGGGTATGTACTTCGACTTTGAGCGCGACAATGCGCGCAGCGTATCGGCGAGTGGCGCAAGTATGTTTGCAATGACGTGACTGAAACCATCCGGTTTGGTTTGACTTTTGCCGATATCCCGAACGACCGCAATGTCACTGCCCTCCGTATTCTCCGCAGAGGCGTTCTCTTCTTGCGCGTGTTGATAATCGACATCGGGCTCAATGTCCGGCAAGCGCGAATGGAGTACCCGTCCAGTCGATGCGCGTGGCGATTGACTCGCTAAAACGTTTTTCTCTGAAATTATGGTGGCGGCTAGCGCTTCGTTATCGACGGGAAAAAGATAAGTCTGCGTCAGGACATGAAGTGGCGTTTGTGCATAGCTGATCCGATTACGCAGCCAGTTTTGACGATGCTGATTTCTATAAAGTGCACGAAGATGAGCAGTCTCGAAGCTTGCGCGTGCGCAGCCAAAAACCAGCAGAAATGCCGCATTGGGCATTCCAACAACAAATAGCCAGAACTTCGCACTCGCGGCAGGCAGACTTGCAGGCCACAACAGCAGCGCGACACAGGCGCCGATTGAGCAGAACACGGCCCAGATAACAATCCACGACACGAGATTGAACCGGCGCTTTGGGTAGGGACTTGGCGGACCGCCAGGTGTGAGATCGACGGGCACGCTTAAGCGATGGTCACGTTCACGAGCGACGAGAGTAAGCGGCAACCGCACGCGCAACAATGGTGATGCAGTGCAATCGACTTGCCCTTGTCGTTGAAAAATGGATGGCCTTCGGAAATGGTGGTATCGCCGTGCAGATCGCAAATGGCCGAATCACCTTTGCGCGCGATGCGACGACCCGCAAAATCCATGTCTGGAGAGCCGCTTGTCACGTGACCACCGTTTTCGAGTTCATCACCGACGCGGATAGGGTTTTTCATTTGAAATGGTTTGGTCCAGAAAAGGGCGGAAGTGAACGGGTCATCTGTTATTTGCGCGTTGCCGTTGCGAAGCTATCTATTTAACTTCATTTGAAAGTCGCGTAATACAGATTTAGGTATGTTTTTATCAAAATATGTTGATTCCAGGTACCGATGCCGATTGTTTTTTGTTAGGTTTAAAAACTGGTCGCCGCAGGCCGGATTTTGTTCTAAAAATTTATTTTTTTGTTTCGAGTAAATGCAAACCCGGTAAATCATCTACGCTTACTACTTTTCAATTTTAGTCCAAGCCAGTTCGATCTATTTCAAAAAATTTCCGCGATCTTTCAGTTAATTCCATTTGGATCGTATTGAAAAATTGATGTTTTAACCGGGGTAAGCCGTCGTTTTTATACGAATTCGAGCAACTAAAAAGCAATGGGCTGACTGTAAGCTCTTGGAACATACATTGACATCCCACAATGATCGATTGCTGAGTTTTTTCAAAATCGGTGAGTCGAGTGACATACATTGATGAGTAAGTTGGGTTGCTCGAAAGCAGTACGCGAGCAGCGATTGCCATGGCATGGACTTCATCTGAAGCTACCGTTCTTATTTCCAAATATTGCCCCAGAAGAGTTTGCGAGCGGCGTACCGGGTTAGGTGCGCAGTATTTGGCTTGTTCATTGGTTTTCGTCAAACAGGTGAGCGCACGCCAGATCATCGGCAACGACTCGGATATTTTTTTCTATCTCCCAGACCCCCGGATAAGCATCCGCGCTGCAATCAAGCTCTCCCGAAGGAGCAACGAACCGTCCGTCCGGGGAAATCGCAGACGATCCAGCGTCACCTGTCCCACCAAAAGCATATTTTTTTAGTTGTGAAATTTTCCGTCCTGCAACATTCGCCCCTCTTAAGCTAACAAGATTGGTCGAACTGCCGAGACGAGCTACTGTAGCTACGTAAAGAAATGGACGCACGTTCACAAAATCAAGAGAAATATAGATTTTTTTTATTAAATTAACATCCGTTAATACACCGACAGCTTTTGGAATTAGCGATACCGACAAAGGCAAAGTTGCACTGCAATTTTTTAAACTAGCAACTGCAATATACTCACGTTCCGATAACATTAAAGCTCGTCGATCAAAACTTTCTATCGCATATCGTGGAGTTGTTGCTAACAAGCAACTTCTTGTAGAACCGTTTTCGCTTACTACTAACGAGTTCCTAACAACAGTGAATTTGTCGACGGCAAGCGCCGGATTCAAACAGGTAATTATCGCAATTAGCGCTAGCGAAGATGGGATTTTATTCATATCAGAATATTTTTTGCATTGCGAGTGTAATCAAGCCTGCGCGGTCCGTCGATAAAACCGCCATTTATCGCATACGTAACTGCCGACGATATGGTTGTTTCTAGTTGTTTTTCTGAAATAGAGATTGCAGCCTTGATGTTGTCCTTGTCGATCTCGCGAGCGACTTTAGGTCGGCAGAATCTCATATAAAACCCGCCACTATCTATGCAGTTTTCGGGAATCGCTACACGCTGAGGGTCTGCGATGAGCGCAGGTTGTTTTTTCATTTTTACTCGGGCGCGATCTAAGTATGCAGGATCAGTCCACCACGACGATGAGAATGAGGTAGCTGCGAGCCAACCTCTAAACAACCAATAATCAGCATAGTTACTTCTTCCTGTTAGTTGCTTGAAGCCGCGACCACGATATTTTTGTGCATCCTCTCGGTCGCAGTTCCCATTTCTCCAGTCATAAGAGCCTGTTATTCGTTTATTCGAGCTGGAGAACTTAGTCAAGCGAAACCATGGGTCGTCTTCGGTCGATATGGCGCCATACCAATGCCCAAGGGTCGACTCCTTCATTGTCGAGTCAAGATTTACAACTCTCCCGTAAATTTCAAATCCCTTTACTTCACCCACCATGCTGGTCTCCTGCATCAAAGTCAGCCACGAACTTTCCACCGCTCCTTGCCCTAAAAAGTGCGAAGCTCGCAGCGGGGTTGTCAAACCGTACTTACGGAGCGCACCGTTAATTGATCGTAGGTATGTCGCCCGTATCTCCTCTGGATTCTGGGTGCGTTTATAACGCTTATTCTCGTAAACTTGCTTAAATTCTTCCTCGCTCAACCATCCGCACTTCCTAAAGTGCCGGATAAACTCAAGCGGATGAAAGAACCACAGCTTCTCTCCCGCCACTAACGGCGTGCTGCCCCAGAATTGAAACTGGTTCAGCAGATGCATAAATTCCGCATATCCGCGCGGGTTGTTCTCATAAAACTCGCCAGCCTGCTTCAACTTCGCATATCGCGCCTCATGATTCGAGCTATCCCATTCGCTCGGTGCCTCGCACACTAGTCCGCGCAATTGCTTTCTAATCGCAGGATGCGATTTGACGTACGCAATGAGCTGGTCGCCCTTCTTCTGAACAGTAGAAACAACCGTCGCCGACACGTTGCCGCCGCTCGCAGCAGCGTCCGTCTTCGCATCGCCCAGCAGTTTTTTGAGCGAATCGATATCGCACAAACCGTCCGAGTCGAATGGGCCGTGATCTTCGCTCAGCTTTTTCCATCCGGTGAAGAACGGGAAATCGGCATCGGATAGTTTTTGAATGGCATTGTCCGCAACGTCGATGTATCCCTGCGTGCCGGCCTCATCGAACACCACGGAAATCCACGTTTTGCGCGCAGCCGAATCCTGCAACGTGACCGGCGTGCTGAGGATTCGGCCGAATCTCAACATCTCGTAGCCATCGCTCGGGCACGCGGGGTAAAGGGCGGTGGCGCGTTTGTAAAGATCGTATTCGTAATCGACGCTCGCATCGGCGACAGGCGAGCGCGTGAGCAACATAGGCTGACCGTCGCCTTTATCGAGCCATGAGCGGGTATAGCGCTGTCCAAGATGGAAATACACTTCAACGTACAACTTATGATTTGCCGGCAGCCTTCCATCGGTTTGCGCCTGAAACGCAATGCCGTGGAGCTTGTTCTCGCGAGTCATGGTCTGATCGACGGGCACGCGCGTAAAGTTGTACGCACCGCTGATGACGTAGTAGGTGCTGCCCCAGCAATCGGGTTTCGCGGGCGTGGTGAGTTGCGTCTTGCCCAATTGCGTCGTGCCAAAGTAAGCATTGAAATCAGCCTGCGTCATGAAGATTTCGAAATGCAAATGGCGTTGACCGTGGCATTTCCCCATCAGACCAAGCACATCCTTGCGATACACCTTCTGGCCCGAACCCGATTGCGAGGGAGGTGCGACCGGTGGATGCATGTCGGGCCCCGGCGAGCACACACGCAAGAAGGGCGGCAGAACGTCTAAGGGCGTTCCATAGTCGTTGTATCGATCAAACTCAAGCAGATGCATGTACAACGAATAAAACGTCAGCACGCGACCATCGCCGGTTTCGGTCTTGTGCTTGAGCAGAACGAAACCCGCGCTGCTGTCGGCCGATCCCGGGCTTCCTTCAATGGCGTGCTGACACACGCGGTAAGCGACGACTTCGCCATCGGCGATCGCGCGGACTTTCTCGGTAAGCACCGACGGCGCCAGATGCGCGCCGGTGTGCCAGCGCCGATCAAATGCCACGGGATAGATGCCGTGCGCCAGTTCGAGCTTGTCGACTGCGTCCATCATTGGATCGACAACGGTGGGACTCGGTGCGCTGACGCCGGTCTCAGGCAGGAAAGGAGGGCTAATGATCATGGGGTTACCGCGACGTGTTATAGGACGTGGACAACTTCAGGGTGCTGTCGGGCAGCTTGGGCATGGGTGCCTCGAAAGTCTGGGGACCTTCGAAAGTGAATGACGCAGCTTTGATCTTGAAGTCGCCAGGGCATGTGATTACAACGCCGCCATTCGCGAGTTCGAGGCTCGCTCCGCCGCACGCCAGAATGAGCTTCTTGCATGCAGCTACGAGCACGTCTTCATCTGTGCTTGCAACGCGCAGATGCTTTTTGGCAACTAGATCCAGGGCATCGCTCTGCGCCTGTATTTCGATTTTTCCTTTCGCCGCGAAGAGCTTGATTCCGAGCTTGTGCGCGCACATGGAGATGGCTTCTCCGGCGGCGACCGTAAAACGTTTCACTACACCAATGTCGGCGCTGCCGCCGGCGGTTGCGATCAGGTTGGCGTTCGCGGACATTTGCATGTGACTGCCGGATGTCAGAGCAACACCATTGGGTGCGCTTACCAAGATCCCCGCCTGTTTTAGCTCGTTCAGAGTCCCTTCGAACAGTGCTTTCTGCTTGTGAAAATTCGCGGCTAGGGCATTGGCAGCGGTTGTTGCTTCGGCGAGTTCTTGCATCTGCTGCAGAGCGCGCTCGAGCAATCCTCGAGCGGCGGACATTTCAAGCTGTTTATCGGCTGCGCGAGGCTGATCGTCCGCCGATATAAACATGCCCTTACCAGCGCGAATCGCTCCATACCCCGACGTTCTTAACTCAAACCCTTCGCCGCGTTTCTTCCGCGTGTTATCGACCAAATGCCCGAGGCTTAGCTGACTCTTGCCCGAGTGCTCGGTGCTGATCTTGATGTGCTCTTCGTTCTCCCAATCCTCCATCCGGATCTTGTTATTGCTTTGTGTCCGGATGACATTGCGCGACATCCATCGTTCGTGATTGTGGATCAGGTCCGATTGAATGCTGTTGTGGTGGAACTGCGAGATGAAGAGTTTGTTCGGGTCGCCATCGCGAGCCATGATGACCGCTTCCGTGCCGTCGCGCACCGGGAAGTGGAAACCGGTTTGCAGCGCGCCTGCGAACGGTTTTGCCAAGCGCAAGGGCACGCTTTCGCCGCCTGGATTCCAGGTATCGAAATCGAGGTCGAGACGCACGGCGTAATGTCCGGCTTGCGTCAGATATGCGTAGGGATATTTTTTCGGCGACGTCACGCGCGCGCTCAATGCGCCGTGAATCTTCGGCCACTTAGTTTCATCGATTGGTAACCGGAATCGACGATTGGATGGGATCGCTTTATACGCGTTGCTGTACGCCACGCCGCGTCCACCCGAGTGCGTCACTTCGATAATCACTTGTCCGCTGGGCGCATCGGGCAATGGTTCATCGATACGCAGAATCCTGCCCGGCCGCAACTCCAGCACATTGCTTTGTCCGTGATACACGATCTGCCACGCAATCGCCGCTTCGTGCCGCAATTGCGCTTCCCATTCCGCGCCGATCTGGCTCAGGTGGTTCGTGCCGTAGACGTAAGGCTGGCCGTAAGTCGTATTGTCATCGATGGCGACATTCGCTTCATCCTTGAAGCGTTCCCACGCGACCAATGGATTGTAGTCGGCAACCAGAACCGATTGCGGCACGACATCCGCGTGGGTTTCGAGCGCAAATATCGCTTCGACGCCCGCCTCAAGCCCCGCATTCTCGCGATACGGCACCTTGAGTTCGGGTGTATAGACGTAGTGATCGATATCGTCACCGAACACGATTACATCGCCATGCTTTCCTTGTTCGGTATAGAAATAAATTCCTTCCTGCTCGCACAGCAGCTTGATGTATTCGAGATCCGATATCTGATATTGCAGTCGGAAATCATGCACGGGGTAATCACGACGCAGTTTGAATTCAAACTGGTGATCCATGAATTTATCTTTGAGCAGGATCGATTCGATAATGCGCGGCGCGTTCTGATGTTGAAACACGCGGCTGCGATGCAGAAGGCCAAGACGCTTGATCTGCGAACAGACAACGATCGTGTAGCGGAAGAAATCCTTGGTCTTTTTGATCCGCTTGAACTGCGTAACGATGCCGCGATAAACCCGCGGCTGCGCGCTGTCTTCAGCGGTGATGGTGAAGTGACCATCGCGTCCGAGATAATCGGCGCGAGTGAGTAATTCGGGATGCGTGAGCTCGATCGTTATCTCGTACGGCGTCGCCATGGCTTCGCGTGCGATAAACGAAATAACCGAAATGTCTTTCGAATTGGCTGCGCTTGGCACATCGAGGTGATAGGGCTGCTGCCTGATTACGTGTCTTTTACGCGAACTGTAAACTTCGTCATCCTGATATGTCCCACGCATTTTTTTGTCTTAACCTTTTTTGAAACGCGCTCGGCAGGCGCTGGTGGCTCGATAATTTGAACAATCGTTCTTGTCGTTGCGAGAAAAATGGATAATCGTGAATCATCCTTCAACCTTGAGCGCATGGGCAAGAGGGCCAAGGAAAATCGGATTTGTCTGAGTGGGGCAATCGAGCACGGTTCTATCCGCGTCGCTGAGTGACAGGCGCGCCGTAGCGTGCCCGGTTGAAGTACATGCGAGGGATGTGCGGGCACTTTGGTCAGTGCCGGTTTTCAAGTCAATTTCGCGCACCTTCGTCGCCAAGCTGGCGTAGCTCGATCACACCTTTCTCATTGGCTTCGTATAATTCAGTGGCAGCGGCCTCAAGATACTCATCATCGATCGTATTGCCGTTGCGGATAACGCGAATGTTTGCGTCTCCCACGTTTTCGATGTTCACTTCCATCGCATCGCTCCTTCGGGTAGTCGGATCAATGCGCCTGATGCCGGTTGCTGTAAACGCGGTGCAGCAAGCCGGGTTGGCTTCGGCATTTTTGGGGGTGGGTTGCGCGACGCGGGAGATTTTGTACATGGCGCGTCCTCTTCATGACCGCGTCAGCGGTCACTCCTTGACCCGCGTCCGCCGGTTATTCGGCCTTCAATGCCCAGGCTTCGCCTGGCCAAGCGTATCGAGTTCGGCAAGCACGTCGTCCGGCAATTTCAGTTTCGACACCTGAAGGTTTTCGCGCAGATGCGTGAGCGACGACGTGCCCGGGATCAGCAGGATGTTCGGTGCGCGATGCAAAAGCCACGCGAGCGCGACCTGCATGGGTGTCGCGTTCAGCGCCTGGGCGATTGTCGAAAGTGCCGATGACTGAATCGGCGTGAAGCCGCCCAGCGGGAAAAACGGCACGTAGGCAATGCCTTGAGACGCAAGGTCATCGACCAGTGCGTCGTCGGTTCGCTGGATCAGGTTGTAATGATTCTGCACGCAGACAATCTCCGCAATCCCCTGCGCTTCCTTGATCTGCGTTGCCGTCACGTTGCTCAACCCGATGTGACGCACGAGTCCCTGGCGTTGAAGTTCGGCGAGCGCTTCCACCTGTTTTGCGATCGAACCTTCGGCCGGCGCGTGGATATCGCCCATGTTGCGCATGTTGACGATATGCAAAGCATCGAGCCCGAGATTGCGAAGGTTGTCGTGTACGCCGCGTTTGATATCGTCCGGCTCGAGCGCCGCATTCCATGAACCGTCCGCGCCACGATCGGCGCCGACCTTCGTGACGATCACGAGGTCATCCGCATACGGTTGCAGCGCTTCGCGGATGATCTGATTGGTGACGTGCGGCCCGTAAAAATCGCTCGTATCGACGTGGTTGACGCCCGACGCCACCGCCTCGCGCAGCACGGCCACAGCCGCTTCGCGATCCTTCGGCGGCCCGAATACGCCGGGTCCCGCGAGCTGCATGGCGCCATAGCCCACGCGGCGCACCGATTGGCGAGCAAGCAAAAAAGTATCGGTTGTATCGAGGTTCGACATGATGTTCTCCGTAGAAGGTTGCACGCAGTATGAGACGGATTGCGTTGTTCGATAATCGGGTCTAGATTGCACGGGTCGTGCACTATTTTGAACAATACCCATGGAATTTAATGATCTCGCGGCGTTTGTATCGGTGGCGCGCGCTGGCGGCTTTCGCGACGCCGCGCGCGTCAGCGGCGTGTCGGCGTCGAGCCTCAGCATTGCCGTCCGGCGGCTCGAGTCCAAACTAGGCTTGCGTCTGCTCAACCGGACTACGCGCAGCGTTGCGCCGACCGAGGCGGGAGAAAGGCTCATCGAAAAGTTGTCGCCGTTGTTCAGCGAGATGGAAGCGGCGCTGGACGTGCTGAACGGCTTCCGCGACAAACCCACGGGCACGCTCAAGCTGAACGTGCCGTCGAGCGCCGCGCGAATCGTGCTGCCCACTATCATCGCGCCGTTTTTGAAGGCGTATCCGGATATCCGCGTGGAAGTCGTGGTGGAGGATGGTTTTGTCGACGTGCTGTCGATTGGTTGCGACGCCGGCATTCGCTACGACGAGCGCCTGGAGCAGGACATGATCGCCATTCCGATCGGTCCGCGCGTGCAGCGCTTTGCGACCGCCGCGGCGCCCGATTATCTCGATGTTCACGGCCGCCCCTCACACCCGCGCGAGTTGCTTTCTCATGCGTGCCTGCGCGGCCAGTTTGCCGGCGGCGCCATGCCAACGTGGAACTTCGAGCGCGACGGCGAGCTGGTTCGGCTCGATCCGCCGGGGCCGCTCCTGGTGAGACCGGGCGCAGCCGTGGACCTCGCGATCAGTAGCGCCGTGGCGGGCGTGGGTGTGATCCATCTCTTCGAAGACATGCTGCGCCCGCATCTGGAAAACGGCGCGCTGGAGCCGATCCTGCAGCCGTGGTGGCAGGCGTTTTCCGGGCCGTTCCTGTACTACCCGGGACGTAGGCATTTGCCTGCGCCGCTGCGCGTGTTCATCGAATTCGTAAAGACGGAAACCTGGGTGGACAGTTGATTTCGGGCCATTTAGATATCTCGAAATCAGGGTAAATCCCAAATAAAACATCAGACGTCTGATGTATATTGCAAAAAAGTTTGAGAGAAAGCTTCCATGCGTTTGAGCGTCGAACAATCGATGAGTGACAAGATCCAGGATTCCCTGCTGGCCATGATTCGCGAAAAAGGCCTTAAGCCAGGGGACCAGATTCCGACTGAGATCGAGTTGTGCGAGTTGCTGGGCGTCGGACGGTCGAGTTTGCGCGAAGCCGTGGCGCAAATGATCTCGCATGGATTGCTATCACGGGTACAGGGTCGCGGCACGTTCATCAGACAAATTTCGTTGAAACTGAAGGGCGGTCTCGATGATCTGATGTCCGTGACCGACATGATCAAAAGCGTTGGCGCCGTGCCGTCCACGAGCAGGTTGCAGATCGAGAATATCCCGGCGTCGGAAAGTCTGGCGGAGAAGCTGGCGTTGAAAGTAGGGGACCCGTGCGTGCGCATTGAACGCGTGCGACGTGCCGACGACGCAATTGCGGCATATTGCATCGATATCGTTCCGAAGGAAGTCTTCGATGCTGTCGGCAACGATCTCGGCGAATCGCTCTTTGCCATGCTCGGCCGAACGGGACGCAGGTTGTCGCATACGCATACGTCTGTGCAGCCGACCATCCTCACGCCGCGCGACCTGCCTGAACTCGGCGATGGTTTCGGCCTGTTTCTGCTACTGGACGAAGTCGACTTCGACCAGAGCGGCGACCCGCTTTGCTATAGCAACGACTACTACAACACGAGCATCTTCAAGTTCGACCTGGTCCGCAAACGTCACTAAGACGCACGCGTGAGACAGGAGACACGGAGGAGACATCATGGAATTCGAAGCGTTGAATGCTTCCGAATTGACCGCTTACCTTCAGGGCATTCCTGCGGTGTATGCCTTGTTGGGCGAGCCGGCGGAACTCGAGATCGCGGAAGTAGGCGACGGCAACCTGAACTACGTCTACTTTGCAAGCAATGCGCGGGCGGCCGAAAAAAGCGTGGTGGTGAAACAGGCGCCGCCGTTTTTGCGGCTGGTAGGCAAGACGTGGCCGCTCGGACGCGAACGCATGGAACGCGAAGTGGCCGCGCTCAGGCGCTTTGGGTCGCTGTGCCCGCAGCATGTGCCGACGGTGTATCACGCGGACAGCCAGCTCTTCCTGATGGTGATGCAGCGGCTTGCGAATCACCGGATCTTGCGGCAAGGGCTGATGGATGGCGTTGTGTATCCGAAGCTCGCGGATCATCTTTCCACGTACCTCGCCAACACGCTGTTTTTCGGATCGGACCTGTTTCTTGCAGCTGACATCAAGAAAAAGGCGATGAGCGCCGCCGTGAACAGTGAGTTGTGCCGGATCACCGAGGATCTGGTTTTTACCTATCCGTTCGAAGAGCATTCATCGAATGTCTATAGCCCGAAGTTGCCGAGGTCCGCACTGGAACGCCTCAGGCAGACGCTTGAACTGCGGGTCGCCGCCGCCGAGATGAAATGGGCGTTCATGAATCACGCCGAGACCTTGCTGCATGGCGACCTGCATACGGGGTCGATCATGGTCAACGCGGACGAGACCTATGTGATCGATCCGGAATTCTCGTTCTATGGCCCCATGGCGTTCGATATAGGCGCGGTGCTCGCCAATCTTTTGCTGGCCTATTTCTCACGCGATTGGCATGGCCGGCTCAACGACGGCCGGCCCGAAGCGTATCAGGCATGGCTGCTGGAACAGGTCGGCACAATCTGGACGGAATTCGCCGCCAAGTTCCAGAAGCTCTGGCGCGAACACGAAGGCCGCAGCAAGACCGCTTTTATTGGCGATGATCCCGATCGCCAATGCGCCGACGCTTTCAAGGCGCGTTTCATGCAGCGCCTTCTCGCCGATACCCTCGGTTTCGCCGGCTGCAAGATGATCCGCCGGATCGTGGGTATGGCGAAGGTCGCGGAGATCACGCACATTACCGACGACACGGCGCGCGCGGAGATTGAAGTCCGGTGTCTGCAATGCGCGGAGACGCTGCTGGTTCAGAGGCAATCCCTGACCGATATCGAACACGTGGTCCGACTGGCAGAAACGCTCCAGCGCGCCAACCATTCCAACAATCATTAATACCGGAGCACGCATGATCTCGGCGCCGCTGTTTTCGAGTCTTCCAGCGACCATTACGTGGGAAAACGACAGCCTGTCGATCCTCGATCAGACCCGTTTGCCTCGCGAAACCGTCATCGAAAAAGTGACCACGGGCGAGCAGGTCTGGCGTGCTATCCATGAACTGCGGGTTCGCGGCGCGCCTGCAATCGGCGTGGCCGCGGCCTACGGCTTATGCGTCGCAATGCGCGCGTCCGTTCATCTGCCCATACAGGCGTTCCGCGCCGAACTCGCGAAACAAGCCGCTTATATCGACAGCGCGCGTCCAACCGCGGTCAACCTGAGCTGGAGTCTGAAGCGCATGTTGCACGCCGCGCAGGCATCGGATGCAATTGAATCTTCAGCGCTTCTGGGCGCGTTGATTGCAGAGGCCACCGCGATCCACGCCGAAGACCAGGCTTTGTGCGATGGCATTGGCGAACATGGTTTGCCGCTGATTACAGAGGGCTGCGGCGTGCTCACGCATTGCAATGCGGGCGCGCTTGCAACCACCGGTCTTGGCACGGCGACCGCGCCGATTTACAAGGCGCATGGCGCTGGCCTGCAGTTCCGCGTCTATGCCGACGAAACCCGGCCGCTCCTGCAAGGCGCGCGCCTGACCGCTTACGAGCTTCAGCAAGCGGGCGTCGATGTAACCCTGATCACCGACAGCATGGCGGCGTCGATCATGGCGCAAGAACTCGTGGACGTGGTGATCGTCGGCACCGACCGGGTGGCGGCCAATGGCGACTTCGCGAACAAGATCGGCACGCTTGGACTTGCGATCGTCGCGCGTCATTTCAACATTCCGTTCTATGTGGCCTGTCCCTCGTCCACGCTCGATCTTCACACGGCGACTGGCCGCGACATTGTCATTGAAGAGCGTCACGACAGTGAAATCACGCATCTGTACGGTGAGCGGGTGGCGCCGGAGAACATGAAGGTCCGCAATCCCGCCTTCGATGTCACGCCCAACCACCTCGTGACCGGTTTCATCACGGAGCGCGGCATCGTGCAAAAGCCCTTCAATAGCAACCTCGCCGCGCTGTTTGCCATGGAAGGGGATGCAGCATGACCGAAGCGGCGCTGCGCACCGGCATTGTGGAAACAGCGCGCGAGATGGAGCGGCTCGGCATCAACCAGGGCACGTCGGGCAATGTGAGCGCACGCTTTAACGACGGTTTTCTGGTCACGCCGAGCGGCATTCCTGCCGCACAGCTGGACCCGGCTTCGATCGTTTTCCTGCCCATGAATATAGATGCCGCGTCGCCGTTGTTCGGGGAGTCGCGGCCTTCGTCGGAATGGCGGATTCATCGCGACATATTGAAAGCGCGACCCGAGATTGGCGCGGTGGTTCACACGCATTCGACCGCGGCCACGGCGCTCGCCATCCATTCCCGCGATATCCCCGCGCATCACTACATGGTCGCGGCTGCAGGCGGCAATTCGATCCGGTGCGCGCCATATGCAACCTTCGGCAGCAAGGAACTATCCAATTTCGCGATGCACGCGCTGAAGGATCGCACGGCATGTCTGCTGGCGCATCACGGCGTGATCGCGCTCGGGCCGAATCTGGCGCGCGCGTTGTGGCTCGCGCACGAGGTCGAGGTTCTCGCAAAGCAATATTTGCTTGCATGCCAGTTGGGAACGCCGCCGGTTTTGTCGGATGAACAGATGGACGAGGTCGTGGAGAAATTCAAAAACTACGGACCCCGAAATAAAGAGAATCACTGAGCAATAATCCGTTTCAAATGCCGTACCCGCAGCTCGCAACAGAACCGCCTTTATAACTTGAAAAATGGAGACAGTCATGGCCTGGAATTCAGGAAGATTTGACGCATGGAGCAAGCTCGGCGCACGTACTGGAACAGCGGTCTTGTGCGCGGCAGCCGCGCTTTCCGGCTGTTCGAAGAGCGAATCGCCATCAACGACCACCGCCGCGAGCGATGCCGCCGCAAGCCCTGCCGCCGTGGCAAGCGCTGCGCCGGCGGCATCGGCGTCGGGCGGAAAAACCAAGATCGGCTTTTCGGTATCCACGCTGAACAACGCCTTCTTCGTCGGCTTGAAACTCGGCGTTGAAAAGGGCGCCAAGGATCAGGGCTTCGATCTGGTCCAGACAAACGCAAACGGCGACGCACAACAGCAGGTCAACGACGCCATCAACCTGCTGAGCCAGGGCGTGACCGCGCTGGTGCTCAATCCTATCGACTCGAAGGCGATCATCCCGGCAGTCGAAAAGGCCAACAGCATGGGCATTCCCGTGTTTACGCTGGATCGGGGATCGGATGGCGGCAAGGTGACGTCGTTCGTGGCATCGGACAACGTGGCGCTCGGCACGACAGCCGCGAAGTGGATCGCCGAGCAACTGAAGACGCGTTACGGCTCGCCCAAAGGCAACGTGGTCGATCTGATCGGTCTGGTCGGCACCACGGCGGCGACCGACCGCGAGAAAGGTTTCTCCGATGAAATCGCGAAGTATCCCGACATCAAGGTCGTCGCGCGGCAGGAAGGCGCGTTCGACCAGGAGAAGTCGCTCAACGCCATGACCAACATCCTGCAAAAGTATCCGCAGATCGATGCGGTCTTCGGCGCGAACGACGACAACACCGTGGGCGCGGAAAAGGCCATCGACAACGCCAATCGCTACAAGCCGCTCGGCGACAAGGAGCACATCATGGTGATCGGCGCCGACGGCACGGCGCAGGCGTTGTCCGCGATTCGCGCCGGCAAGCAGGACGCGACGATCTCGCAAAACCCCATTGAAATGGCGGCGAAAGCGCTGAGTTTCATCAAGGACTACACGGCGAAGAAGGACGTGCCCGCGAACTATGCGTGGCCGACCTTGTTGATCGACAAGTCGAATATCGACTCCGATACGACCAAGAAATATGGTCTCTGGTCGCTGCAGGTCAGCCAGTAATCGCTGTTTTTGACTGAGCGCATGCGTTGCTTCGATGTCGATGTCGACGGTCTGAAGCAGCGCATGCCTTTGCAAGAGAGAACCGATCATGAGTGCCGAAACGAGTTCGCCCGATCTTGCCGGCGGCCTGCAACAGGCGCCGGGAAACCGCGACGTGCCGCTGTTGCGCATGGAGGGCATCGTCAAGAGTTTTCCCGGCGTGAAGGCGCTGCGAGGTGTCAGCCTGACGCTGCAGGCGGGTCACGTCATGGCGATCGTGGGTGAGAACGGCGCAGGCAAGTCGTCGCTGATCAAGACGTTGTCGGGCGCGTATGAACCCGACGAAGGCCGTATCGAGATCAACGGCGTGCCGCTTGCGCGCGGAACGAACGCGGCTATCGATGCAGGTGTGGCCGTGATCTATCAGGAGCTTTCCCTGATCAACGACATGACGGTCGCGGAGAACCTGTTCCTCGGGCGCATGCCGTCGCGCGGCGGTTTTGTGAAGCGCGGCGAAGCCAACGAACACGCGCGTCAGGCGTTGGCGCAGGTCGGCCTGGACAACGTCTCGCCGTCCATGCGTCTCGGCGATCTGCCTCTGAACAAGCGCCAACTCGTGGAAGTGGCGAAGGCGGTTGCGCGTGACGCCCGCATTCTCGTCATGGACGAACCCACGGCGGCGCTGCAACGTGGCGATATCGCCAATCTGTACGCGGTGGTCAGGCGGCTTCGCGCGGCGGGAATGGGGATCATCTTCATCTCGCATCATCTGGAAGAGGTCTTCGAGCTCGCCGACTCGGCCGTCGTGATGCGCGATGGCGCAACCGTGAGTTCGCGGCCGATGAACCAGTGGACCGAGCAGGAACTCGTGCAGGCCATGGTCGCGCGCAATCTCGATTCGTTTTATCCGTGGGAGCCGCGCGACTATGGACCGGTCGTGCTCGAGGTGCGCGATCTGGCGAGTCCGCCGATCGTGCGGCATGCGAGCCTGAGCGTTAAGGCCGGCGAGATCGTGGGTATCGCGGGGATTGCGGGCGCGGGACGCACGGAGTTGTTGAAGGCGATCTTCGGTGCGCTGCCCGTGACCAAGGGCGAGATTTCGATACGCGGCAAGAAGGTCAGCATCAAGTCGCCAACCGATGGCATCCGCCATGGACTCGTCTATACGGCTGAGGACCGCAAGCTCGAAGGGCTCGTGCTCGAAGCGAGTATTGAAGAGAACGTCGCGCTCTCGAGCCTGAAGGCGCTTGCAACCGGGGGATTCACCAGCAATGCAAGGAAACGCAAGCTCGCGCAGGAAGCCAGCACGCGCTTCGCGGTGCGTTCGCCCTCGGTCATGCAGATCACGGGGAATCTTTCGGGCGGCAATCAGCAGAAGGTGATCCTCGGGCGCGCCACGGCGACTGAACCGGCCGTGATCATGCTCGACGAACCCACGCGCGGTATCGACGTGGGCGCCAAGACCGAGATCTATGCGCACATGGTGTCGATGGCGCGCGCGGGCGCGGCGGTGATCATGGTCAGCTCGGAATTGCCGGAGTTGCTCGGCATGTCCGACCGCGTGCTGGTGATGTACCGAGGCAGCATCGTCACGGAAATTCCCCGCGATAAAGCGGACTCCGAGACGGTGATTCAATGGGCTACGACAGGAGTAGGCGCATGACCTCCACAGCAGCAAAGCAGGCCGATCAGGAGGCGCTCTCGCGCCGTTTTGTCCGGCAGTTACGCAGCGGTATCGGACCTTTGTTCGCGGCGCTCGTTCTCATATGCGTGGTGTTGTCGATTGCATCGCCTGAATTCCTCGCGACGAGCACGCTCACCAACATCATGGTGCAGGTCTCCGTGGTGGGCATTGCGGCGGTCGGCGGCACGTTCGTGATCATCACGTCGGGGATCGACCTGTCGGTCGGGTCGCTGGTCGCGCTGAGCGGCATGGTCGCCGCGACGGTCATGGCGGGTTCGGTGCCGGGGAACGTCGGACTGGGGATCGGCGGACTCGCGGTTGCGCTTGCCGTGGGCGCGTGCGTCGGCGCGTTGAACGGGCTCTCGGTGGCGTGGTTCAGGCTCGTGCCGTTCATTGTCACGCTGGCCATGATGGCAATGGCGCGCGGCCTCACGCTCGCGATCTCCGACGGCCGCACCAAGTTCGACTTCCCGAACGCGTTCACCGCATTCGGCGCGAAAACCGTGGCCGGCTTGCCGGCACCGATGATCGTGATGCTGGTCGTGTTCATTGTCGGACATGTGTTGTTGCGCAAGACCACGTTCGGCCATCAGGTCTTTGCGGTCGGCGGCAACAAGGAGGCCGCGCGACTCGCGGGCATTCCCGTGCGCCGCGTGATTTTCCTGACCTACACGCTCGCGGGCGTGACGGCGGCGATCGCGGGCATCGTGCTCGCGGGAAGGTTGAACTCGGCGTTGCCTTCGGCGGCAAACGGACTCGAGCTTCAGGTGATTGCAGGCGTGGTGATCGGCGGCACGTCGCTTGCCGGCGGGCGTGGTTCGATCATCGGCACGTTCATTGGCGTCGTGCTGATCGGCGTGATCAACGTGGGACTGTCGCTGCTCGGCGTCAATCCATTCTGGACACAATTCATTCAGGGCGGCGTCATCTTCGCCGCTGTCATGCTCGACGCGCTCAGCCAGCGCCGCAAGGTGTGAGCCATCGCAGTTTCCTTTCAAGGAGCATCACGTGAAAAAGATCATCAACCAGCCGGATCAGTTCGTGGACGAAGTCATCGATGCGCTCTTGCTCGCGCATCCCGGCTGGATCAAATCCGCGACCGCCGATAACCGTGCGCTCGTGCGCGCCGATGCGCCGAAGCAGGGCCGCGTGGGCATTGTGACGGGCGGCGGGTCGGGACATATGCCAGGCTTTCTGGGCTACGTGGGCGAGGGTTTGTGCAGCGGCGTGGCGGTGGGAAACGTGTTTTCATCGCCGTCGTCGGAGCAGATTTTCGAAGCGACGAAAGCCGTCGATGGCGGCGCCGGCGTGCTCTACGTGTACGGCAATTATGGCGGCGACGTCTTCAACTTCGACCTCGCGGCGGATCTCGCGGAACCGGAAGGCATCGATATAAAAACCGTGCTGCTGACCGACGACGTAGCGTCGGCACCGAGCGCGCGCAGTGCGGACCGCCGCGGCGTGGCCGGGATGGTATTTGCGTTCAAGTGCGCGGGAGCTTCGGCGGAACGCGGCGATTCGCTCGATGAAGTTGCACGGATCACAGCCAAGGCGAACAACCAGTGCCGCACCATGGGCGTGGGTCTTTCGCCGACCATTCTTCCCGCTGCGGGCAAGCCGACGTTCACGCTGCCCGAGGGCGAGATGGAGATCGGCATCGGCATTCATGGCGAACCCGGCACGCATCGCGGCACGCTCGAAACCGCCGATCAAATTGCCACGCGTTTGACCGGCGAGATCCTCGCCGACCTCGATGCGCCCAAAGGTTCGCGCGTCGCCGTGCTGATCAACGGGCTCGGCGCCACGCCGCTCGAAGAGCTGTATTTGTTGTATCGGCGGGCGGCGGCGATCATCGGCGAACAGGGCTTGACGATCGCGCGCTCGTACGTGGGCGAGTATGTGACGAGCCTGGAGATGGCGGGTGCGTCGATAACGATCATGCTGGTCGATGACGAACTCGAAGCGCTGCTCGCCGCGCCGGCGCGTTCGCCGTTCTTTCGCGAATGGTCGCAAGCCTGAAGGAGACGTCATGAGTATTTCTTCCATTGAACTTCGCGCCTTGCTTGCACGTACGCTCGCCGCGCTGCCCGCTCATGCCGATGAGCTTCGTGAACTCGATGCCGCCCTCGGCGACGGCGATCTCGGCATTACCGTGCAAGCGGGATCGGCGGCGGTCGTAAAGGCGCTTGCCGCGCTGCCGGACGAGGCGAGCGTGGCTGAAGTGCTGCTCGCCGCGGGCAAGGCATTTTCGACGGCGAATCCATCGACGTTCGCGGCACTGATTGGCGGCGGATTGCTGGCGGCGTCGAAGACGATGGCAGGTAAGGACACAGTCGGCAAAGAGGAGGCGTTGGTTATCGGGCGTGCGGTTGCGGGGCGCATTATCGAGCGTGGCAAGAGTCAGGTCGGCGATAAGACCGTGCTCGACGCGCTCGTTCCAAGTCTTGATACGCTGGAAAAAACGGATGGCGATACCACTGCGTTGCTTGCCGCCATGATCGCGACATCGAAGGAAAGGGTGGAGGCTACGGCGGAATTGCAATCGCAAAAGGGTCGCGCGGCGTGGGTGCAGGAACGCAGCATTGGACATGCCGATCCGGGCGCGACCGCGTATTTAAGGTTTCTCGAGGCACTGCGGGAAGGCGCAAAGGGTTAAGCCTTCAGCGTGCTTTTATTGCGTAGTATCTCCACAAATACAGCCCATCGACTGTTATTTTCTAATGCAGTCGTAAGGCTGTATTTTGCTTTTCCGGACGCCTTATAAATAAAACATAAAGCCTCGGGCACGTGATGTGCGTCACGCTTGAGGCTCGTCCAACTGGAAAACGCTGTTCGCATGACATGCGCGCGAGCTTCGGATGATTCAGGATCCAACGCTTGCAAAATCCTTTCGATGAAAGCGTGTTAATCGCTGATGACTGCACGCCATACGGGGTTCAGGTTGCGTGACGCGATGCCCGAGCGGTCGAGCCGGGAAAACGATGCACCGTGGATTCGATCGTCTGTCACCGGTGCACCGTTTATCGCATCTTTACCTTCAGTAAAGGACTCAACCCATGACTTCAACCAGCCCGAGATATCGGTCAAGACTGGCGACATCACTCTTCGATCTATTCAATCCCATCCCGTACGGAATGTTCGTCGGTACCCTGATTTTCGACATTATCTACGCCATAACAGAAAACATTTTCTGGGCAAAAGGCGCCGCGTGGCTCGTAACGGTCGGGCTGATTTTCGCGATCATTCCGCGCTTCATCAATCTCGGCCACGTATGGTTCGGATATCGCTATGCGGGTAAAAACCGCGAGCGGCTCGCGTTCTGGTTGAATCTGCTCGGCATTATCGCGGCAGTCCTGAATGCATTCGTCCATAGCCGCGATGCGTACGCCCAGGTTCCGCTGAGCGTCATTCTTTCAGTCATTACCGTTGCGTTGCTGAGCTTTGGACAAGTCGTGCTCGCGTTCGACAAGTTCGCTTTCAAGGAGGCGACTCGTGAATAGATCCATCCTGACCGGCGTTATAGCGGTGTCCGTCGCGGCCTTGTTCAGCGGTTGCGACGAGAAAGCGCAATACGACTCGGCACATCAGGCCGGCGCCAATCCGCCGTTGCCGAGTGCACAGAATTTCTTCACCCCGCCAATGCAAGTGCCCAAGCACGTCGGCTGGCGAAACAACGAGGCACCGAAGGTCGCGGACGGCCTGAAGATCGAGAAGATTGCGTCCGGGCTCGAACATCCGCGGCAGGTCTATGGACTTCCCAACGGCGACATCCTGGTGGCCGAATCGAGCAGTCCCGATGCCGAACCCGTGACCACGCCGAAGCAGCTGATTGCCGGCATGGTCCAGAGCCGTTCGGGCAAGGAAGCGAAGGGCGGCAACCGCATCACGCTGCTGAGAAAACGCGCCGATGGCAGCGGCGAATGGGACAAGCATGTGTTTATCGATCATCTGCATTCGCCGTTCGGCATGCAACTGGTCGGCGATACGTTGTACGTGACCGATACCGACGCCATCCTCAAGTTTCCGTACAAATCCGGCGATACGGCCATCGCCACGACCGGCGTGGAACTCACCGACTTGCCGGATCGCGTGAACCATCACTGGACCAAGGCGTTGCTTGCCAGCCCCGACGGCAAGAAGCTGTACGTTGGCGTGGGCTCGAACAGCAATGCCAGCGAAAACGGGCTCGACGTGGAATACCGCCGCGCAAATGTGCTCGAAGTCGATATCACCACGGGCGCCAGCCGCATTTTTGCAGCCGGCATACGCAATCCGACCGGGCTGCAATGGGAGCCGAAAACGGGGCAGCTCTGGACCGTCGCGAACGAGCGCGATGAGATTGGCGCCGATCTCGTTCCCGACTATCTGACGTCAGTGAAAGACGGTGCTTTCTATGGATGGCCGTATAGCTACTACGGGCAGCACGTAGACCGGCGTGTCCAGCCTCAGCGTCCGGATCTCGTGGCGAAAGCCATCCCGCCTGATTACGCGATCGGCTCGCACGTTGCGCCGCTTGGCCTGCTGTTCTACACGGGCGACAACCTTCCGGCGCAATTCAAGGGCGGGGCGTTCATCGGCGAGCATGGCAGTTGGGATCGTTCGCCGCTGAGCGGTTACGCGGTGGCGTATGTCGCGTTCCAGAACGGCAAACCTGTTGGCACGCCACAACCTGTCGTCACAGGCTTCGTGTCCGCCGATGAGAAGGAACTGCACGGTGCGCCGGTCGGGATGACGCAGGATCACGACGGCGCGCTGGTCATTGCCGACGATGCCGGCAACACCGTCTGGCGCGTGTCGAAAGCGGGAAGTTAGGCATGACGTGCCCGATGTCTCCGATTGCGTATCGGAGACATCGGGTTGGAACGCGAATTAAACCGCGCTACAAGACGGCTTCTGAAAGGCTCTCCGTTTCTGTCGAAAATTTGGAGTTGCCGCATAATCCATGCGAGCAACAGCCTTCACCACGCATTCGATAAACGTAAGGAGCCGATATGCCGTTAGTCAGAATCAACGTCTCGAAAGACGCCTCCGCTGAAAGCGTTCAAGCCATCAGCGACGTCATTTACGAATCCATGCTCGCCGTCGCGAACGTTCCGGCGAACGACAAGTTCCAGATCATCACGCGCCACGCGCCGGGCGAACTCATATATCCCGCGGAAGGATATATGGGCATCGATTATTCGCCGGGTATCGTTTTCATTCAGGTGACGTGGAACGCGGGACGTTCGATCGATGTGAAAAAGGCCTTCTACAAAGCGGTTGCAGAAGGCATTCACAAAAGGGCGGGGGTGCGGATCGAGGACGTGTGGATCAATCTGATCGATGTCCAGCGCGAAAACTGGTCATTCGGGAACGGCGAAATGCAGTACGCGCCGGCCGATTGATCAGGATTCGTTGGGCTCGGAAGTCGCGGCCTGCGCCGGTTCTGCAGGCGCGGCCGGCGATTCCGAAGTCGCAGCAGTTGCCGGAGTCGCCGGAGTCGCCGTCTGCGCTTTAGCCGCGACGCGGGCCACCCGCGCTTCTTCGAGCTTCTGCGCGCGAACCGCATCTTCCGGCGATACACGTCCGGCCTCGGCGCCTGCCAGATCGACGCGGATGGCGTCGGCGGTCATCGCGCTCCAATAACGGCTGCCGCGGCACCAGACCTTGATTGCATCGCGCAATTCCGGCTGAGTCAGCTTCAACTCGGCGATATGCGGAATCAGGTCCTCAAAAATGCCGATCTTGAGCGGAACCTTGGGCGCCGGATTCTTCGGGAATGCTTCAGGGAAGCGTTTTTGCAGCCTGCCGATATGCACCACGACCGGATCGACGGGTTTCGCGTTGACGGGCGGTTTCGGCCTGGGCGCAGCCTTCGGTGCCGGATTTGCGGACTTTGGGTTGGGTCGGACTTTGGCCCGGTTATCAGGCCTGGCGTCGGCAGCCGGTTTCCCTTTCGAAACGGCAGCGGGCGCCCGGTTGCGGTCTGCGGGCGCGGGAGCCTTCGTCTTAGCCGATTTTGAAAGCTGATCCCTGAGTTTTGCTAGCTGTTCGAATCCCATTACGTCCGTCCGGGCAAAAAGAACAGGAATTGTAGCAGTCCCGCGACCAGCAGGCGCGAGCGCCCGCTAGCCACACCTTGCGCCCGAGCCGCGTGCTCTGTGCGGTATCCTTGCCCGTTCTGCGGACCCACACTTTTATCGCCCATGTCCAAGCTTCCTTTCGATGCCGTCCTCTTTGACTGCGACGGCGTGCTCGTCGATTCCGAACTCATCACCAATCGCGTCCTCAGCGAAATGCTGGGCGAACTGGGATGGCATGTGAGCGTCGAGGAAACGATGCGGATTTTTATTGGCAAGGCCGTGAAAGACGAGGCGCCCCTGATCGAAGCGCGTACCGGCGTGCCGCTCACGGAAGAGTGGCTCGTGCAGTTTCGCGAACGGCGCAACCTGGCGCTCGAACGCGGACTGGTCGCCATCGACGGCGCGCTCTCGGCTGTTCAAACGCTGCACCACGCATTCGGTGGCCGCATTGCAGTCGCCTCGGGCGCCGACCGCTTCAAGGTCGAGATGCAGTTGACGAAAGTAGGCATGATCGATTACTTCGATGGCCGGGTTTTCAGCGGCCATGAAATGGCGCACACCAAACCATATCCCGATGTATATCTGGCCGCGGCCAAGGCGCTGGGCGTCGATCCGGCGCGTTGCGCGATCGTCGAGGATACCGTCACGGGCGCGACGGCCGGCGTGGCCGCGGGCGCCACGGTGTTTGGCTACAGCCCGCGCGAGGACGGCCATAGCGAGCCGGAAGCGCTTCGCCAGGTGGGCGTGGCGCACGTCTTCCGTGACATGGCCGGCTTGCCTGCATTGCTCGCCCAATGGCCAAGCCGGGCGGCCTGATTTTGCAGTGCCCGCAAGTCAGGGCTTGCGGTCTGCAAGTTCTTCGAGCAGATCAGCCGATGGCACGAAGAACAAGCCGCCCGTGACCGCGCGGCTGTAGTCCAGAAGCCGGTCGTAGTTGCCAGGCGGACGGCCGACAAACATGTTCTCCAGCATTTGCTCGATAGGCTCGGGCGAACTCGCGTACCCGATGAAATACGTGCCGAACTCGCCCGCGCCGGGACGCCCGAACGCCATGTTGTGACGCAGGATCTTCACTTCCTGGCCGTCCTTTTCGATGGTCGTCAACGAGCTGTGCGACGACGAGGGTTTCACCGACTCGTCGAGCTCGACATCCGACAATTTCTTTCGTCCGATGATCCTCTCCTGTGCCTCGACCGGCAGCGATTCCCACGCCGTCATGTCGTGCAGGTATTTCTGCACCATCACATAACTACCGCCGGCAAAATCGCGATCCTGATCGCGGATCACGACAAAATCGAAAGCTTCGTGGCCTCGCGGGTTCTCGGTGCCATCGACGAAACCCACCATGTCGCGCAAGTCGAAATAACGGAAACCGTGCACTTCGTCGACGACTGAAACGGCAGTGCTCAAACGCGCCATCAGTTGCGAGGCGAGCTCGAAACACAGGTCCATGTGATCCGCGCGGATGTGCAGCAGCAGGTCGCCCGGCGTGCCGACAGCGCGGCGGTTGCCGTCGCCGAACTCTCGGAACGGATGCAGGTTGGCCGGTCGCGGCGCGCCGAAAAGCGTATCCCAGACGCCGGCTCCGAAGCCGGCCACGCACGACAGTTCGCCCGTCGGTGCGCGCGTGCCGACCGCACGGACCAGCGCCGCAACGTCGCCGCACAACGAGCGCACGGTGTCGGCGTTTTTAGCGCCGGGCGAGAGCGTGGCGACGATGAAAATCGCGCTGCGGGTAACGGGATTGCATACGGCTTGCGGTTCTGGCGTGTCGGTCGGCATGGAAGGCGGATCTCGGCGCATGGAGGATTCCGGCGAGTTGGTATCGTCGCCGCTGGAAACCTCGGGGTTTCGGGGAGTGGTTTTCGATCGTCCCGCCAAGATTAACGAATTCCTTTAATCGACGCGAGACTTGCCGCCGCGGACTTCCCCGAGCCCAAGCGTGTGCTCAGGACCTAAACGACTTGTCACCCAGCAGATAATCGATGGAAATCCGGCCCGGTCCCCACGCGGCAATCGCAAGCGCCATGGCGAGCCATGTCAGGTGGATCGGCCAGCCTTCCGGCACCGTCAACTCGATGATGCACGTCATCAGTATCAAACCGAGTGCGGCGAAGCGCGTGCCGAATCCAAGCACGAGTAGCACCGGAAACATCACTTCACCGCAACCTGACAGGAAAGCAAAAACCGCAGGATGAGGAAATGCGTATGGACCGCCGGGGAGATGCAGCTTGAACTCTTCGGTGAACAGATCGATGGCGGTGTCGTTGAGTTGAAGGAATCCGTGCCACTTGAGAATGCCCGACTTGTAGAACGGCACGGCGAGCGCCAGCCGCAGCACGAGTTGAACGAGCCAGGGTTGCGCGAGCCGCTCGACCAGCCGCCGGACCGCGCTAATCGCCGAAACAACCGTGGTGGGGAAGGGAAGTGTTGCATCGTGTCGATCAGACATGGTGTTGGTCTCCAGGTTGAATGGCGGTGAATACGCCGGCCGAAATCATTCCTGCCAGGTTGGCGTGGATATCGAAGGCGGGGGCTTCATCGAACGCGGCCGCGATTGCGTTGCCGAGCGACGCGCCATCGAGAAGACGGATCAGGAAAGCCGCGCCGCCCGCCGGAAGGCGCGAGACGATCACGGCCTGATCCGGTCGCGTGACGAGTGCATCCTCGGAATCGCTCGAACAAAGCGGGGAAACGGGGCCGTCGGCGCGGTTCATCGCGAAGATCGAAACGGCGGGGTAAGCCGAGCGAACAATCCGCGTGGCGGGATGCGCTTCGAAACGCGCATCGGCGAGCAATGCCGGGTCAATCGATGCCAGCGCCTCGGTTGCAAGCACGACCGCATCGGCCGCGTGATACGCGTCGAGCCACGCACGCTCGATACGCGCCGTGTCCGCGAGCCACGGCATGTCGCGCGCGTACTCGTATGTTTCGATGAACGCCGGGAAGTCTCGTCCATACTCGAACAACAACGGAGAAGCAGGCGGCGTTTCGCGGACGTGGAAACGCGCCATCGCCCTGAAAAATTCGATGCCGGTAATGCGCTGGACCGCTGGATAGATCGCGGCGAGTGCATCGATCAGACTGACCGTGACGTTGTTGCGATACACGTTGTAGCGTTGGATCACGCCCTTGCCATGTGCCGCGACCACATCTCGCGGCGCGACGATCGCCGGGTCCGTGAGTCCCGGCGCAAACATGGACGCGTACTCGTTCGCGCGTTTCTGACTCTTCTCAGCACGCATGACTGACCTCCCGGACATCCAGCATGGTGCTTTCGTCCATCACTCGTCGCGCGATCAGCGCCTCTTCGCGCAACACGGACCAGCCGGGAAGCTTGCTGTCCCATTCGATCAACGTGGGCACCGGTCCAGTTTGCGACACGACATCGGCGTAAAGCTTCCATACCGGATCGGCGATAGCGCGATCGTGGCTATCTATGAGCAGCAGTTCGTGCTCGTCGTCTTCCTGCTCGCTGTGTCCCGCGAGATGGATTTCGCCGACGCGTTCAAGCGGAAAGTCAGCCAGATACGCCGACGCCGAAAAGCCGTGATTGTTCGCCGATACAAATACGTTGTTGATATCGAGCAGCAAGCCGCAACCCGTGCGCTGCGCGACTGCGCGGAGGAATCCCGTCTCGCTCATGGTCGATGAAGCGAAGGCCACGTACGTCGATGGATTCTCGAGCAGGATTGGACGTTTGATCGTTTCCTGAACCTGATCGATGTGCGAGCACACCTTGTCGAGCGTCTGCCTGGTGTACGGCAGCGGCAAGAGATCATTGAAGAACGACCCGCCATGCGACGACCACGCCAGATGCTCGGAAACCATCGCGGGTTCGTATCGGCTGACGACGTCGCGAAAACGCGCGAGATGGACATCGTCAAGCGCATCCGGACCGCCAATGGACATGCACACGCCGTGAATGGAAACCGGGTAGTTCTCGCGAATCGCTGCAAGCATCCGATGCGGCGGACCGCCCGCGCCCATGTAGTTTTCGGCGTGGACTTCGAAGAAAACTTCCTTCAATTCATCTGCGAGGATCGCAGAAAGATGTTCATGCTTGAAACTCGTGCCAGTCAGCTTCCGGGCGTTCGGCGACTCGTGAGGGAAGCGGCCTGCACGTTGCGTGGCATCAGATGACGCATGAAGCACCGCGCTGGTTTTCGTGGAATCGTCCATGACCGCTCCCGTTGTTTATCGTTCGCGGGATCAGGACTTCATCGGTGTCAGGGAGCCGTGATCGCCACCCGGAACCTGGATGCTCGTGCACGTTCCGCCTTGTACGAACTTCCAGGAGTTGTGCTGGAAATCCATCGTGGATGTACCTTGGCATGTTGTGCCGGGACCGGCGGCGCAGTCGTTTTGCCCCTTCAGCGCAACGCCGTAGCACTTCTCTTTATGAGCCGCGATGGCAGCGCTTTCTTCGCCCTTCGTAAGCGGCGCGGCCTGAGCAACCGATGCGAGCAGGCTCGCAACAACGCCAGCGAGAAGGGAGGCGCTAACAGTGGTTTTTGCGGACATTTGAATCTCTCCAGTGGTTGAGGTAGACGGTACCCGTGGCGGGTACGCTATCTATTTCGCCAAGTGTCGAGATCCGGTTACAGCGGGTTTGAATTTTTTGGTTGTTTAGTTTTCTGCTTTGGCTGCGCGAGACGATCTTCGATGAAAAAAGGGCCGTCTGTCGGGACGGCCTTTGCTGGTTCAATCAGCACTAAGCAACGCTCAAGGCAAGTGATTGCCACCCGTCACGCCGTAGATTTCACCGGTCGTATAGCTCGATTCCTGCGATGCCAGCAGCACATAAACCGGCGCCAGTTCCGCGGGCTGGCCGGGACGTTTCATTGGCGTTTCGGAACCGAACGTAACTATCTTTTCCTGTGGCTGCCCGCCGCTCGGCTGCAACGGTGTCCAGACCGGTCCCGGCGCAACCGCATTCACACGAATGCCCTTGCCGGCGACCTGCTTGGCCAGCGCGTGCGTAAATGCGGTAATGGCGGCTTTCGATGACGCATAGTCGAGCAGGCTCGGGCTCGGCTGATAGCTTTGAATAGATGTGGTGTTGATGATCGTCGCGCCCGGCGGCATGTGCGGCAGTGCGGCCTTGCAAAGCCAGAACATGGCGAGGACGTTGGTGCGCAACGTGGCTTCGAATTGCTCGGTGCTCAGTTCGGCGATGTCTTCAACCGCTGTTTGCTTGCCCGCGACGTTCACGAGGATATCGATCCCGCCCAACTGTTCAGTCGTCTGCGAAACCAGCGATTTGCAGAACGCCTCGCTGCCGATATCGCCTGGAAGTGGAACCGCCTTGCGTCCGGCTTGTTCGATAAGACTCACGACTTCGCGTGCGTCTTCTTCTTCGCTCGGCAAGTAGTTGAGAACAATATCGGCGCCTTCCCGCGCGAACGCGATTGCAACCGCGCGGCCAATGCCGCTGTCTGCGCCGGTGATGAGCGCACGCCGTCCGACAAGCCTGCCGAAACCCTTGTAGCTGGTTTCACCGTGATCGGGCCGGGGGTTCATGTCGGCGGTGAGTCCGGGGGCGGATTGCGGCTGTTTATCGAATTCAGGTTGCGGATATTGCTTGGTAGGGTCCTGCATTGCGTATTGATTTCCGGTGCTCATGCGCGCTCCTTGGCGAATTGATAAACGAGTAGTCGTCGGCCAAGAGGACAGCAATGCACGTTCCATGCGAAGAAAAGCCGAAGCGAATGCTTCGGCTTTCAACAAAAAAACCCGGAACTTACAGCGGGCCGGTGCCCGGACGCACTACGCGGCTACGCGCGGAGATCGCATCGTTGCCTAATGCCGAGCCGCCTACATCTTCAAACGGCGGCTGATGACGAAATCCCGCGCCGCCCGAAACAATGGCGATAATCGCGCCTACAACGAGCGCGGCAAACGAGAACCAGCTTGCGCGAGCGACACCGCGCGCGGCGGTATCGGCTGCCTGTCTGGCATCTTGTTCAGCTTCGGGGCTCGATGCAGCCGATGCCACCGATGCAACCGCGGCCTGCAGCTGCTGCTTGGCCGAATTCATCATGGACGGGTCCGCGTTCGCCTGGTTCGCGGCTGTCGCACCAACTTGCGCGCTCGTGGCCGCAACGCTGCCAACGGTGCTCACCGCGCTTCCGATCACCGAAGCCATGCCGAAGACAATCAGCAGCGTCATCACTGCCCAGGAGAGCAGGCCGTGCAACCAGCCGAGCACGGGCGCGCATCGGCCAGCGAAATAAGAGCCGATAAACACAGCAAGCACCGTAGTGACGATCACCCAGACGCCGGAGCCGAAACCGAATCCGTGCGTAGGATTAGGCTGGGACAACGGAGACAGGAGCGAAGCGCCTATTGCCGCGCCGAGCACGCTCATGATGAGATAGACGATGGACGAGAGAATCACGCCGGCGATTACTGAACCCCATGAAAGGCGCGGCAGGCCGTCTTGAGTAGTAAGCAGTTTCATAAGTTTTCCTGATTGAACGGAAGCCGAAGCCATTGGAGATTGTGTCCATGTATTTGCGCGCGGTCGCGTGCCCCATCATGGAGCAAACGCCGTGCCGCATGCTTCGGAAATCCTGCGTCAACAGGATGAAACCCAGGATCAGGCGCTGCCTTCCCCTAGCGCCATGTCGGCCAGCATGTCGGCGGCCAGCGATTCAAGCAGCGTTCGGAGTTCATCGATCGATAAGGTTCCAGGAACCGCAAGCACCGCCTTGACGTTGAACTGATGTGGCCGCTCGGTCTCGTGCGTGAGTTCCGTGCCCAGTTCTTCGATGCTGATGTCGTGCGCCGACAGACTCGCCGACAGATCCTGCACGATCCCCGGACGATCGGCAGCGCTCAACTCGAGCGATACACGGCGCCGCCCAAGGCCGAGCGGCGGCAGGTCGCTGCGCGCGATCACCACGCGCAATCCAGCGCTCTCCAGATCGCGCAATGCGGTGGTAAGCGCGTCGGCGTGACGCTGCGCAACATCGAACTGGACCATCCCTGCAAACTGGCTGCCGATACTCGCCATGCGGCTGCCGGTCCAGTTCGCGCCGAACGCTCGCGCGCGTTCCGACAGCAGATTGACTATGCCCGGACGATCCGCGCCGATCGCGGTGACAACCAGCGTTGCAATCGGCCCCGGCGATTCTTCGACAAGATCGATGCGCCGGCGGATGATCGGCGCGCGCGTCGCAAATTGTTCGTCCTGAGCGTTTGCCGGCAACTCGCCATGTTCGCGCGCGTGATGCGCTACGCGCAGCAGCAACGCAAGACCCATTGGCGCCAGTGCGCGTTCCCAGAGTTCCCGCGCGGTTTCGCCCTTTCTGACAAAGCACCAGTCCTGCGCGGCGATCGCGCCGGCATCCCAGCCATGAGAGAGGTGATAGATCGAACCGCCCGCAATCGGGTCGCCTTCCAGAATGGTCCACTCGACCGCTGCAATGCCTCGATGACGCGGCAGCAGCGAAGGGTGATACCCCACGCCGCCGAGGCGCGAGCGTGCCAAAGCCTCGTCGCTCACGCGCGCATGCGTGTGGGCAGCGATGATCAGGCCGGTATCTTCGGGAATGGCGCTGGCATCGATAAACTTTGGATTTTCGTGGATCACCGTCGGCAATCCGGCTGCACGGGCAGCCACGGCCAGGCGATCATCGGCGGCAGGCGCTACTACACCGGCAATCTCGATACCTTCAGCCCGGAAGGCTTCCAGCACCGAGGCGCCGAAATAACGCGATCCCACGATCGTGCATTTCATTCAGCTGACTCCCATGCAACATGGTTGATTGTGCGCGGGCGGCCGGCTGAGCCGGCTCCGCATTTTTTAAACAAAGTCCACATTGTCATACGAACAGCTGCTCGAATCCACAACGGCGCAAACCCGTAGGCGCGAGCGGAAAGTCCTTACGGTTTAATGACTACCTTGATACAACCGTCTTCCTTGTCGCGGAAAGTCTTGTACATGCCGGGACCTTCTTCCATTGAAACCGTATGCGTAATCACGAAGGACGGATCGATCTGGCCTTCCTGAATCCGGTTGAGCAAGTCGTCGGTCCAGCGCTTCACATGGGTCTGCCCCATCTTCCACGTCAGGCCCTTGTTCATCGATGCACCGAAGGGAATCTTGTCGATCAAGCCGCCATAAACGCCCGGCACGGACAGGATGCCCGCTGGACGGCAAACATAGATCATTTCGCGCAACACATGAGGACGATCCGACTCCAGCATGACCGCCTGCTTGACACGGTCGTACATGGCATCGAAAGAACGGGTCGCGTGAGATTCCATGCCGACTGCATCGATGCACTTTTCAGGACCCTTGCCGTTGGTCAAGTCCTTTAGCCGGTCGAGCACGCTTTCTTCGTCGAAGTTGATGGTGATCGCGCCACCTGCCTTCGCCATTGCCAGGCGTTCAGGCACCCGATCGATCACCACAACCTGTTTTGCGCCCAGCAGCACGGCGCTGCGAATCGCCATCTGGCCGACAGGACCCGCGCCCCAGATTGCGACCGTGTCGTCGGGCTGGATATCGCAGTTGACGGCCGCTTGCCAGCCGGTCGGGAAGATGTCGCCGAGGAAAAGTACCTGCTCGTCGGTCAGGCCGTCGGGAATCTTGACGTGCGTGGTGTCCGCCATGGGAACGCGTACGTATTCGGCTTGCCCGCCCGCATATCCGCCGGTTAAATGCGAGTAACCGAACAGCCCGGCAGTCGTGTGGCCGAACATCTTGTCTGCCTTGTCCTTATTGCGGTTGCTGCGCTCGCAGACGGAGAAATTGCCGCGTTTGCACTGATCGCAATCGCCGCAGAAGATCGTGAAAGGAACGACAACCCGATCGCCAACTTTGAGCGCCTTGTTGTCTTTTCCAACTTCGACGACCTCACCCATAAACTCATGGCCCAGGATGTCGCCGCTTTCCATGGTCGGCATGAAGCCGTCGAAAAGGTGCAGGTCGGAGCCGCAGATTGCGCACGACGACATCTTGATGATCGCGTCGCGCCCTTCTTCTATGACCGGGTCGGGAACCGTGTCACATCGAACATCGTGTTTTCCATGCCAACGCAGCGCTCTCATTTGCAACTCCTGAATATTCGTGAGCCGGGATCCGCGAACACACCATGCGACGTTTTCACGCCCGGCACGATAACTCAGCAATACCTATACCTTCGGGCCGGCAATCACCACGATCCGACTTCGAGAATCGCAGCGGCAAACACGTCAGGCGCTTCCTGCGGCAGGTTGTGACCGGCGTTGGGAACCACGCGGTTCTCGTGACGGCCCGTGAACCGCTTCAAGCCGGCCTGACCGCCTCCCGGAGGACTGACACCATCGGCGTCTCCTTGCAAAGTGATTGCAGGCACCGTGATCGGCGGCGAGGCGGCCAGGCGGCGCTCCATGTCATCGAACTGTGGATCGCCATCGACCAGTCCATAGCGATGCCGGTACGAGTGGATAACGACATCGACGAAATCCGGGTTGTCGAACGCGGCGGCCGAACGCGCGTACGTGTCGTCGTTGAAATGCCAGGTGGGCGACCATAACGACCATAAAAGCCGGCAGAACTCGCGCCGGTTTTCGGTCAGCCCGGCACGCCCGCGCTCACCGTGAAAATAATACTGATACCAGAGCCGATACTCCTTCTCCGGACTTTCCGGCTGCCCGGCGATGGCCAGGTTCTGGATGTTGTAACCGTTCACTGAAACCAGGCCCCGGGCTCGCGAGGGGTAGAGCGCCGCCACGATACACGCCGCCCGACCGCCCCAGTCATAGCCGCCCAAAACGGCTTGCTCAATATGAAGTGCATCGAGCAAGGCCAGCAGATCGGCCGCAAGCGCTGCTTGCTGGCCCGACCGAACCGTCGCCGCGTCAAGGAAGCGCGTGGGACCGTAGCCGCGAAGATAGGGCGAGAAGACTCGCGCGCCCTGTGCTGTGAGTCGGGGCGCGACGTCGTCGTAGGCGTGGATATCGTAAGGGAAGCCGTGCAGCAAAACGACCGGCCGTCCATTCGGATCGCCTTGTTCGTCATACGCGATATCGAGCAAGCCGGTTGCGATGTTTTTCAGCATGACGCTGTCCTCAGGATGGTTTGTATCGGAGGGATTCGCTTTATGCGCCGAGGAAGGATATCGAGCACCCGGCCGGCGGGCAATCCAGATAAATTCGGAGTTCGCGTTAGATTAACTTTCGCGATCGACGGCATGGAAAGGGCGATGTTGCCCCGATCCGCAGCTTCATTTCAGTAGCTGAAGCTGGCGTTGAAAAACACGCCTTTCGCCCGGTCATCGCCGACAATCTTCAGCCGGTATTGCAGCGAGAAGTCCACGAACGAGCGCGGCGCGTGATACGTGTCCTCACGGAACCAGTAACGCAAGTTCAAGCCGACGCCCGCGCCCATCGACGCGCGATTGTTGATCTGCGTGTTGTAGTCGCCGCCGAGCACCGCGTACGGGAACGCGACCAGATGTGGATCGATGGCATCGAGCCGATAGCTTCGTCCAAGCTCGCCGGTGAAGGTTGCATAGTTGTCCGGATGCGTCACGTAGTGGCCGCCTTCCGCGTAAAGCTGGCCGGTCCACCAACTCGGCGTGTCCACACGCAAATCGGTGCCGAACCCGTTCGAATACGCGATACGTCCAAGCCAGTCCGGCTGCACGGCGCTGCCAAGCGGCACGATGCGCTCGAACGCGAACACCAGGTTCTGGCTCGCGAACGGCCTGGCGCGCACGCCCAGCGCGCCTTCCAGACTCGGCGTGCCCGTGGTGTTGCCCGCCTTCGAATAGAGCGTCTCGTAGGCGCGCGCGTAGAGCTCGACGATGTGTCCATCGAGATATCCGAAAGGGCGCCAGTACGCTTCGGCGCCGGCTTGCACGCTTTTATCGCCGGTGCTTCCGGGACTGGCCACGAAGGTAGTCTGGTCGCCTGTTGGTCGATATCCCACCGACGCATTGACGCCCCAGGTCCGGTCGACTTCGGACATCGTGCGCCGCGTTTCATAGGCTTGTTGCGGCGGCAGTGAAATGTCGCCGTTGTTGTTCGCATCGATTCCACGCCGGAAATATCCGGCCGCCTCGGGCGTCGCGCCCGCGTTCAGATTGGCATAACCCGCGTCGAGCAGGCTGGACGGCGGTAATTCCTGGTTGCGGTCGGCCTCGTTGTAATAGCGCGCGGCAAGCGCCGGCTGTCCTGCATTCGACGCAAAATACGCCGCGTTCACGCTCGGCAACACATCGATCATGCCGCTTTGGATCAGGTTCGACGCTTCCTGTCTGGACTCGGCTTCATCGCCGTTCGATGCCAACGCCTGGATCAGCAGCAAGCGATGCACGGGATCATCGGGCGCGATCCGCACGGCCTCGCGCGCCTGGACCACCGCGAGCGCGTAGTCGTGCTGGTCGTAGGCGCGCGCCGCCGCGGCGTATTGCGCGTAGGCGGGATCGAACGGATGAAGCGTGCAGAGGATGCCCGAATCGATGCGCACGCAGTCGAGCAACGGCAGCGGCAAGTCGCCCGAACCGGTTGCTGCAACCGACGACGATAACGCGCGCCGCGCTTTTTGACGGCGTACGTTGATCATCAGGTCGGTGGCGTCGCCATTGGGCTCGAGACCGTTCAACGCATCGAGCGCACGTTGGGGATCGCCGGTTGCAAGCGCCATGTCCGCGATCACGATCCGGCCGTTGCGGCTTTCCTGTTGCGTTTCATCCTGCAGCCGCAGCGCTTCCGAGAAATCCGCACGCGATGCTTCATGCCTGCCGAGCCGTTCGCGGATCGCGCCGCGTAGCAACATCGGCGTGAGAGCGGATGGATTCGCGGATATGGCGTCGGTTGCGGCTTGTTCGGCTTCATCGAAACGATTGGCTTGCATCAATGCATCGATCAACAATTCACGCGCACCCGGTACATCCGGCGCATAACCAATCGCGGCGCGGGCGCGTTCTATTGCAGTTTGCGTATCGCCACGCTTGAGCGCGTCATAAGCTTCCGATGCCGCCACCGGCCCAAGCCGCGCACCAATAAAACCGCGACGCGCACGCAGCCCTTCGTTGTCTCCGCTGCGCTGCGTTTCCGCGATGACCGCGTTGTATGCATCCAGATCGCGGCCTTCGGCGGTCAATGCATCGATCACGAGAAGTTGCAGCGGCATGACATCCGGCCGCACGGCAAGCACCTCGTTTGCCGATGTCATCGCATTTTCATATTCATGCTTCGCATACGCCCGATACGCGCGCTCGGCCGTCTTCGCCAACTCGCCGGTCAGCGCGTTCGGATCGGCCCGGCCATTCCCGCCGCCGGCGATGATCGCGAGCAACGCACTGCGACGGGCGCGCAACGAGGGATCGGGGCCGAGGTCCCTGATTGCTGCATCGATTGCGCGCACCGCCCCGCGCCGGTCGCCTTGTGCTTCGAGCGCGCTCGCAAGCAGCAGGCGCAGCGAGATCACATCGGGGCGTTGCCGGATGGCTTCGCGTGCATAACCCACACTCGCTTGGTAACGATGGCTGTCGTAGCTGCCGTACGCCTGCCGCGCGACCTTGTAAGCGCTTCCGGTCAAAGGCAGCGGCAAAGTTTGATCAGCGTGCGACGCGGCGGAATATGAGCATAAAAGCGCGACGCCGAGAACGGAAGCTTGCACACGTTTGGGAAGCGGACTACGAAGCGGATTGATATTCACTGCAGAAGGCTGTTCACGAGTTGAGGCGGCACGTAGTGAGGTCCATCGAAAAGATAGGTTCGATAACCGCGATAGGCGTCGAGCTGCGAGCGAAGTTCCTGCGCCGTTGCCGATCGGAACGACGCTCCCGGCGCGAGCCGGAAAGCCTCCGCAATGATCCGCACGCGCTCGAGTCCGAACTTCGCGCTGAGGGCGTCGGCATAGGTCCGGGCAACGCCTGGTTCGCGCGCGTACACGCCCACGCCGTCCTGCAGCAACACGCCGACATCGTTTGGAAGCCAGGTCGAAAGCCAGTCCGCCAACGCCGCGCCGCCAATGTTGCCGCGGTCATAAACGCTGATCCATAACGGCCGCGGCAGGCGTGCGAGCAACGGCGCGAGGGAGTGCGCGTCCTGCCAGCTCGGATCGACTTCGACCGGGAAATACCATCCTTCAATATTCAGTCGCGGCGCCGCGCGCACGAGTTCGAGTGACTGGTCGACAAGCAGCGCGACGTTGGCGCGCGCGGCGTTTTCGTCGAAACGGCCAGCCAATCCAACGAGGACATGCTTCGCCCACGGTTCTTGCGCAACGCGGTTCCAGTCGGGCAAACGCGGCGCCACGGGAATATGCGTTCCGGCCACGTACGCGGTGTTATCGACCGCGGTCCATTGCAGCAGCAGGTCAGTGACGCCAAGGCGATTCCATTCCCCGTATGCGTTGGCGTGCGTATTGTCGAGTTGCCATGCAACGCCCTGGACAAGCGGCGTTGACTGGCAACCCGCGAGTCCCAGCACCAGCAGTCCGGCAGCGCTGCCGAGCAGGAAAACACGGCGGCCCGGTTTCAAGGCGAAGCCGACGGAACCATTGCCGCTCATGTATGCTGCCCCGCTTCACGCGTGCTGATCTGTCTCTGCACGGCATCGCTCAACGCTCTCGCCGAGATCGCGCCGTACGCGACCATGAATTCGCCGATCCGGCCATCGCGTTCCGGCCTGTACACCTTCAGCGCCTGATTGAAACTCTCGCGCGTGATGTAGCCCATCTGGATCAGCAAATCGCCGAGAAGCGGCACGTTTGTTTCGTTCGGCTCGAGGGCGTTGTCGGCGCCGCGCAAGAACCGGAAGCCGGTCGCGATTTCGCTTTCCCGCACGATCCGCTGGGTGACCGGCGCGCCGGCGACACGTTCGATTTCCTTGAGGGCATCGTCCGCGATCGGGCTTGCCGCCAGCACGATCCGGCGGCCCGCATGGTCCGTGCCTTGCGGCAGGACGCGGTATCGAATGGCATGTTCGAGCGGCACGTGTTCCTGGCCTTCGTTGAGCAGAGAAGGGTCCAGCGTTGCGCGCTGCAACTCCGATTGAAACGAAAGCGCTTCGGCAAGCGTTTCTTCATCCAGCCAGCCGCGCGCAATCAGCACGCGGCCAAGCGGCGCTTCGCTCGCGAGCTCGTCTTCCATTGCGGTCTTGAGTTGTTCCTCGTTGATTGCCTGCCACGAGACGAGCAGTTCGCCAAGCCGTTGACGACGTTTTTCGGAGAGACCTGCCGCCGATGGAAAGTCGTGCATGGTCTTGTCCCACGCGAGCCGTTTCCCCGTAACCAGATGCGATGCGAACAACCGCCATGCCCGCGATACCGCCAGAAAGTTGATGAAGTTCGCGACGACCATGCGTGGAATGGAGACAATGCCCTGCTCCCATCCGTAGAGCCGCGAGACGAAATACACGCGTTGCACGACGCGCAAAAATACAGCGATTGCGTTCAGCACGAGCACGGCATTCATCCACGCCGAATCCACGAACGGCGAAGGCAACAGGTCGCTTGTGAGCCCGAGCGAGGCCGCGCCCATGAACGCGATGAACTGCAGCACGAGAACGTAAGCCAGCATGCCCACGAACGATGTCACCACGCCCTTGCGATCGCGAAACAGCAAATAGCGATTGGCAAGCGAGCCGCTCCAGCCGGTCTGCTGCCAGCCCTGCATGCCGATCCCGAGCACCCAGCGCGCACGTTGCCTGTAAGCGGTGCGAACCGTATCGGGGAAAAATTCGCGCACGGAAAGCGGCACCGTCACGGTTACTTCGCGATCGTCGCCCAAGCCGAAAACGCTCTTGCGGCGCGTGAGGTACTGCACGGGAAACACCGCGAAAATCGATTCCATGCCGAGCTTCAGCAAACGCGCGCCGACGTCGTAGTCTTCGGTGAGGGAATCGGTATTGAACGGCTGGTTCTTCGTGGTTTCGACAAGCGCGAGCATCGCCCGCCGCGAGAAGCACGTGCCCACGCCCGCGGACGGCACGCTGCCCGTCATGCTCTCGCGGACCACGAGATCCTTTGCGTGCCACTCGGCGAATTCATCCATGTAAGTGCCTGCGACCAGCTCGTACCAGTGCCGCTCGAGCGACGCCACCGGCAACTGGATCATGTCCTTGCGCGGCAGGAGAAAGTTGAAGAACTTCAGCTCCAGCGAATGCAGCACATCTTCGCTGTCATGCAGGACAAAACCCGCGAATTCCAGATCCGCGTTGCGTTCATGCTGAAACGCCGCCTGCACGACCCAGTTCAGGCAATCGGCCTTGCAGGTCGGGCCCTCGTGCGGCACTTCCACGCGATGCAACTGCTTGTAGCGCATCCGCATGCGTTCGACTTCGGCGATGGTCGCGGCATCGTTCACGTACGTTCCCACGAAGATCGCGTAGTTCCGGTAATCGAGCACACGCACGGCGTCTTCGAGCATTGCCGCGATCACGCCGTATTCGTGCCAGGCGGGAATCATGATGGCAATGGGCTGTTCCGCGCGCTCCTGCAATTGCGCTGCCTTCAGCGGCGTATATCCGCGCTTGACCGTAAGCGCGCGAACCAAACGCCGGACCCAGTAATACGCGTCGATAAACAGATCGTCTGCGCTCGAAACCAGGATGATCACGGCGATCACGCCCGCGCAATATTGCAGCGTGTAGTAATACTGTTGCGCGTAATAACCGGCGTGCAGGTCCATGACATGTCCTCATTTCGGCGGCGGATTTTCAGCCTGCTTGGTGGCCTGATTTGCAGCCTGCTTCGTGGCCTGATTTGCAGCCTGCTTTTCAGCTTGCTGCTTGCGGCTGCGCACCAGCGAGGCGAACATCAGCAACAGGATGAACATGCCGACGAGCAACGCCGGCACCGTCCACGCCAGCCATTTCTCCGACCATGGCGCGCCGGCCTGGTTGCCAGTATCGATACGGATCATGTTCGCCGGATCACGGGTATCGATCTCTTTGAGCACACCCGTACCGTCGATAACCGCAACGTCGGCTTGCGCCAGTTGCAGGCTCACGGGCACGAGCGGCGCGCGTGCGCCCACGCTGCGCCAGATCACGCCACGCGTATTGCCTGCATGTGCAACATCGAGCACGCCCACGCCTTGCTGGCTGACGTCGTAGAGAGGCTGGTCGTCGTTGCCGGTGATGGCGAGGCGCGTGTCTGCAACCCGCACGTGCGACTTCTGGTCTGCAAGCGCGACGTCGAACGCGAGGAACGGTCCCGTTGGCGTGACCGCCGCGTCGCCCGTTGTCACCGTCAGCGACGCGCGCTGCGGATCGACGCCAGTGGCGTCGGCAAGACGCGCGACGCGGGGAAGGGTGGTCGTCGCGTCGGCGAGATACGCGTTCGGCACCAGGACGCTTGCGCTCGTTGCAAAGCGCGCGACCATGCCAGTGAAGTTATCCTCGGCGTCGGCCTTGACGAGCGTGAGATGGCTGGTCGGCAGGACCGCCGCCGGATACCCTTCGTCGCTCGCGCAGCCCGAGTCGGACTGGCGCGTGAAGGTGACGCGCAAGAGGTTGCGTGAACTGAGCGACGTGCGCGGAATATGCGATGTCACCCGTTGCGCGCGGCCATCGGCATCGAGCAATTTCGAGCCTATCAGCGTGTCGTTGAAAAACACCGAGGCGACCACGCCCGCGTTGTGGCCGTTGGGCGAACCGGCAAGATCGAGCACCACGTCATCCGGCAACCGTCCCGCGCCGGCGACCGCGCCGAGATCGAAATCCGCTGTCCACGATGCCTGGCGCAACACATTCACCGTGCGCGGTTGGCCGCCGAGCGCTGCAAGCGGCACGATGTCATGGCGGCCGTTCGCGGCGCTGTCTATTTCATGCACGACCAGTTGATTCGATCCATCCACGGCGCGCCAGACCTGCGCGAGCGCGCCGACCGAACGCGTGTCGCCGACGACGATCGCCGCCTGACCCGCCACATGGACAAGGCGCACTTCGCCAGGCGCGAGCGGCGCGACCAGCGGAGCGGCGACGCGCGCACGCCAGTCATCAAACGCACTTGCAGCTTCCGGCGACACAGCCGCCGCTTGCAGCCGCAGCGCGTCGAGCGAGGCGTTGACGTTCGCGCGCAAGGTGTCGTCAGTGACGATGAGATCCGCCGGCAGCGCAGCAGGCGCCGCGATGGCAAGCAGCGCGCCGGCTTCCGCCGCGTTCGCCAGCTTGTGCTCTCCGCCGGCTGCGAGCGCGGCGAACGCGGGCATGGCGCGCAACGCTGCGGGCACATCGGGCGCGCCGAGATTCACGGTGTCGCCCACGGCGGGCCAGCCGCTTACCGACGGTTCACGGCCATCGCGCTGCATGATCGCGGCGGCGCGCCACGCGGTATCGTAGGCGAGCGTGCCGAGCCGTTTCGACGATACAGCTATAGCCGGCATTTGCGGCAGCGCGCTCCACGCGGTCCGCAAATCGCGAATGTCGCCGCTGTTGTACCGATAGTTCAGCCGGGTGCCGGGCGCGAGGCGCAACACGTTGCCAATCGCCGTCTGGTCGGCGCATTCGGCGTCGTTGATCACCGACGCATATTCGAACCCGACACGCACGTATCCATTCGCGCGCGGCGACCCATCCACGCCGATGGTCGCCGCCGCGTTGCCTTGCGGCTGCGTGAGGGCGTGCGCGAGCACCGGGGAACCGTCGAGGGAAACGAGCATTGTCGTGCGGCCGCCGTCGCCGCGCAGGTAGGTGGCATCGACTTGCAAGGCTGCGTCGCTGATTGGCACGCCCGCCGGCACCGGGAAGTAGTATTCGCGGCGGCTATCGGGCGCGCCGAGCGCCACGGTATCGCGCACGCCGAGGCGTTTCAACTCGACAGTGCGTGTGATCGAAGCATGGCTGGCGGCGTTCAAGGCATCGGCGAAATCCGGGTTCGCGGACAACGGTTGAGCGGCCGCTGCGTTCAATGACCATGCGACCAACGCAACACATGGAATCACGCGGACAAACGCCGGCAGGGCTCGAGAAAAGCGGTGACGATGATGCGATGGATTAGCTCGGGTCAAAGTAGGTAGCGGATTTGATTTGTGTCTGAGCAACGACGATCCGATGCAGCCCGCGCGAAGAGAGCGCGTTGCTGCGAATGGATGCCGCAAGAAGGATCGAGCCGGCGCCTTACGGCGCAATGCGATGGCGCAATCTGATAATGCAAAGATCAGCCGCCGGAAACTCTCTTGGCGCGCGAGAGGGCGGGCGCATCGATTACCGGCGGCGAAGCGCCGAATTCCGTGAATCGCCGGCCTGCAAGCACGGCGACGATCCGCTCCGACGCGTGGCCATCGCCGTAAGGATTGGCGGCGCGCGGCACGATTCGCGGCGGGCGTTTGGCTAGAGCGGTCGATGATGACGCCGATGACCCCAGCAGCGCCGATACCGCCGCGCCGATGGCCGCGCGGCTCGTCCCGACCAGCCGCACCGTACCCGCTACAACCGCTTCCGGACGCTCGGTGATATTGCGCATGACAAGCACCGGCTTGCCGAGCGCCGGTGCTTCTTCCTGCACGCCGCCCGAATCCGTGAGCACGATTGCCGCGCGTTGCATCAGCCGCACGAAACCGAGGTAATCGAGTGGCTCGATCAGGTGCACATTCGGCTCGTCCTGCAACATGGCAAGCACAGGTTCGCGAACGTTGGGATTGAGGTGAACCGGATAGACGATCTGCACCGCATGACGTCGCGCGATGTCGCGCAACGCGAGGCAGATCTGGTGGAATCCATCGCCGAAACTTTCTCTCCGATGCCCCGTAACCAGCAGGATCGGCTTGCCGTCGCTCGTGAAGGGCAGTGCGGCGTCCAGACGTTTGCGCAGATGTGCGTCGGCGTCGATGCGCGCGGCCGTCATCATGAGTGCATCGATGACCGTGTTGCCCGTGACGATTACGCGGCCCTGCAAATTCTCGGCCTCGAGATTCGCCTTTGCGCCCGCGGTCGGCGCGAACAGCAGGTCGCAGACGACATCCGTCACGCGGCGGTTCATTTCCTCAGGCCACGGTTGCGACAGATCGCCCGTGCGCAACCCGGCTTCAACATGCGCAACCGGAATTCGCCGATGAAACGCCGCGAGCGCGGCAAACGACGCCGTTGTGGTGTCGCCGTGAACCAGCACGCGATCAGGCTTCGCGATATCGAGCACGCTGTCGAGCGAATCAAGCACACGCGCGGCGAGCCCGTTGAGCGTCTGGTTCTCCGTCATCACGGCGAGGCGATGATCGGGCGTGATGTCGAACTGGTCCAGGACCTGTTGCAACATGGTTTCATGCTGACCCGTCACGCAGACGATCGACTCCAGGTCGGGATCCGCTTCGACCCACTTCACCAGCGGCGCCATTTTGATGGCTTCGGGACGCGTCCCGAAAATAGACAATATCTTTTTCAACGCCATTGATTTTCGGGTCGTCGTTTTCGTATGGAAAGTCTAAAAGAATTGTCTAATCTAAATGAAGTTTCAGCTTAAATAATTCGTAAAAGACGGTAATCGATGTAATTGATAGTAACTGCCCTAATCGACGAAAATTGGACAGTTAGTTCATACAAAACAAGTGGATAGATATTTCCTGACGATTGGCTGACGGTTAGGTTTTTTCGCCAGAATTGCCGCATCAGGACAGGCAATGTTCTGATGAAAGGGAAAGCGGAGTTGATTGCGGTGCGTAGAAAGTGTGCAATTTAACGCGACTGGTGATATTCAATTAAACGCGAATAAAGAGTACCTGAAATAAATCTTTTATTTGCATTTATTTATGCATTAAATATCGAATAAATACGTTTTTTTATGAGGTATTTAATGCGAACGGTAATCTTCACCAGGTCGTATCGTCGACCGCAAATGTGGAACCGTTCGATGACGCCGCGCTGTGCACGGCGCATCGTCTTGAGACAAGGCAGAGGGGTAATCCCGGTCAGGCAAGCTGCTGCGCGAGCGTCTTTGTAAGCGGCGTATCGACGTCACCCGTATGCAGCGTAGTCACAGGCTCGATCAGCACGATCCAGCATTCCTCTTCCGCCACCGGATTGTGCAGGACGCCTCGCGGTACGACGTGCATGCTGCCTTGGGCGAGCGGCACCACACGGCCGTTTTCGTATTCCATGCGCAGATTGCCGCGCACGATGTAAAACAATTCATCCTCGCCCGCGTGGCTATGCCAGGCAAGCTGGCCGCGCACCTTCGCCACCTTCACGTACTGATCGTTGACCTGCGCCACGACCTTCGGCGACCAGAAGTCGGTGATCGCTTCGAAGGCGGACACCAGGTCGAATGATTCAGCAAACAACATCGTGTTCATGTTCATCTCCACATTGGAATGATCGATACCGCGAGCAAGATCGCCATCGACCCGTTCAATTTCTCATTGCCGCAACGTCTTCAATAAAAGTGCGGACATTGCACCCGCTGCGCACCAGATGCGCGCGCGAATTCTCTGCTTAGTAAGGTTCCTTACGATCGAAGCGACGGCCGCGACAGCGCTTGCGCGCGGTGACAAGATAGCTTAAAGCTCGAAGTTCGGCACAGAGCCCGGTCTGCAAGTCGCTCACGAGCGCTGCGATCACCGGTTCGCCCGAGACTATTGGGCAAAAGCTCGCGGCGATCGTCAAATAATACGCGTGGGTATAAAGCGTGTACCTCGCAGTCCGCGAGTGGTATGCAACTGCGAGGCACATATCGGTTAGCGATCGATGTCAAAACCCGGCAGCACGCGCGTACCTTCGCGAGCTACCGATTGCAGCAAGTCCGGATCAATACCAAGCGACTGCAGGATCGTCGGGGCGACCTGAGTGGTGGTGACGGGCAACGTGACCGTGCTTGCGTGGCGCAACCCGGCGTAGGACACAACAAGGCCGAGATGACCGTCATCGGGGGCATTGCCGCCGTGCTCTTCATCCTTGGCTTTGCTCGACGTATAGATCACGCCGGGATTCGGCTGCACGATAATGTCCGGCGTGCGGCCGCGAGCCGGATCGCCGAATGCGTTTTCCATGCGCTCGCCCGAGAGGATGTAGGCTTGCGGTCCGTCGGCGCAGATGCCGGGCGCGTTGCAGCTCAAGTTCGCGCGCAGCGTCTTGACGGCGGCGGCAGTCTGGCGCTGATCGCGCAACCAGATGAGACTGACGTCGTCGCTTTGCACGAATCCGGTTCCGGAAAGGCCGCTGCCGTCGTTAAGGTTTCCTGTCTTGGTGGCGTTCTGTCCGAAGTTGCCGTTGGCATCGATGAAATTGTTGGCCTCAAGCAGCGCGGTAACGGTGTCGCCGTTTTTTACGAGCTTCGTGTGATCGGTTGGTGACTGGCCGTTNGTTGCCGTTGGCATCGATGAAATTGTTGGCCTCAAGCAGCGCGGTAACGGTGTCGCCGTTTTTTACGAGCTTCGTGTGATCGGTTGGTGACTGGCCGTTTGCGAGTAACAAGGTTTTTCTTACGGGCTCTAATCATTCGGAGGTTGTGCGTGAGCAGGGCGATCATCCCTGCTGGTAGTTAGTCTCCGACTTTCTGCAGCGTTTCAAGGGCATCAAGAAGCGCGGCCTTTGCGGGTCCTTTCAGGAATTTCTTGACCTCCTTCTCGACCTGTTTTTGTGCCGCGCGCCAATACGGCTCGGCTTCTTTCAATACACGAGCACCCGCGGGACTGAGTGTCGCCAGCTTGTACCGCGCATCTTCGTCGCTCGATACATTGACCCAGCCAGCGTCGATCAACAATTTGATGTTGCGGGAAATCGTCGTCTTGTCGAGAGCGAGTTCGCTTGCGATTTCGTTGTAAGTCGCTGAACCCAGCCGGTCGAGGCCGCGCAAAAGAGTGAGCTGAGTGATTTTCAAGCCGACCGGGCGCAAAGCATTATCGTAGACGCTCGTCAGTGCATTCGCCGAGCGCCTGAACTGGGTGCAATAGCATTCAGTGAACATCGTCAATCCTCTATAGGTCGAGAAGTGTATATGCAACTATCGTATCACCGCGTCGAATGTATGCCGGGATCGGATTGAAACAGCGAAGCACAAGCTGCGAGGCGATACTGATATTCGATCCCGACCAAGGCAGAAAGTAGCGAACCTATATTGTCCCGCGCACGCCAATAATGCTTTGTGCCGTCACCCGTGTTTGTGCAGGGTGACGGCATACGATCAAAGCGAAATACCCATTACTTGCTAGAAGCGAGACCATAGCGCGCTGCCGGCGCCGAATTGCCGAACTTCTGCGAGATTGCGCGGCGACCCGCTTCCCATTGGTTCCAGTCTTCTGCGTCGTGCAGACCTGGAATCGTCACGATTTCACCTGCATCGAGACCGGCCAGCGCTGCATCGACGAGATTAGTTGCGGACATCGTGACCGGCGAAGTCTTCTGGTTCGGATAACCCGCGACGTCCCAGAATTCGGTAGCGGTCGCGCCCGGCAGAACCGACTGCACGCGCACGCCTTTGTCTGCAAGATCGCGTTGCAGAGCGTGGCCGAAACTGATGACGTACGACTTCGACGCGCTGTACACGCCATTGAGCATTTCAACCGCGATGCCGACCACCGACGCGATGTTGACGATCGTGCCCGTGCCGCGCGCCACGAAAGCGGGAGCGACGGCGTACGTGAGGCGTGTCAGGGCGGTGATGTTCAGGGCGATCATGTCTTCCATCGTGTCCACATCGCCTTGCAGGATCGAATTGACCGAACCTATGCCGGCGTTGTTGACGAGCATGGTGATGCTCGCATCGTCGCGCAGCACGGCTTCAACGCGACGGACCGCGGCCTTATCGTTCAGGTCCTCGGCAAGATACTTTACCGAGCGGCCCGTTTCGGTTGCCAAGCGGGCAGACAACGCTTTCAGACGTTGTTCGTTCCGTGCGACCAGAATGAGGTCGTAACCGCGCTTCGCGAGACGGTCGGCATAAATAGCGCCTATGCCGGCCGACGCGCCAGTAATGAGGGCAGTACCTTTCGAATTGCTCATGATTTTCTCCAAGAGTTTCAGTCGATTGATTTCGACTTCAGGACGAAAGATACGCTGGCTTGATGCCGTCTCAAATGTCATATACGCAACGATTCCGGCCATCGTGCGAAACCGCTGCGCTGGAGGATTTCTGTACTAGAGCATTGAATGCGTGCGAAATGAATAGCAAGGGCAACCCGTGCCCTTGGCACGACCAGTTGGACAATGGATAGTGCTACAGACGCGTGAACGAGAGAAACGAGAAGACTTAGCGAATAAGCGTACTGCGCTTTCAATCGAAGCTTCGCTAGGAGCGAACGGTGTTAAGTAAGCTATCCGCAGGTAGGCAGCAATTTACATTGACTGCCACCGCCTTGAGTGGGCGTCAGATTGCCAATCGGAACGCCTTAACGAATGCATATGAATTCAAGCACGTCCGTGTAGCCCTGAATTTTAAGCGCCCGGTGCCTCAAGCCAGAACGGAAGGCAAGGCGGTTCGTTGTATCGATTGCGGTGGCTGACCAAAAGCCCGCAAAAACGCGCGACGCATACGCTCGCGATCGCCGAAGCCCGTTTCCCGTGCGATCTTGTCGATTGGATGACGGCCCGTCTCCATCATCGTTCTTGCGGCTTCTACGCGAAGACGCTCGACAGCCTTTGCCGGCGATTGCCCCGTCTCCTCGCGGAATATCCGGCTGAACTGCCGCGGACTAAGATTGGCGGCTTCGGCAAGCTCCTCTACCGATAGCTCCGCTGTGAGATGTTCCTTTGCATAAGTGAGGGCGTTCTGAACGCGATCCGTTTTGGCGTCAAGTTCGAGCAGCGCGGAATACTGTGACTGCCCGCCTGCACGCCGATGCGTCACCACGAGTTTTCGGGCGATGTCGCGTGCCATCTGCGGACCCAAGTCCTTTTCCACGAGTGCGAGCGCGAGGTCGACACCGGCACTCATGCCGGCGGATGTCCAGATATGTCCGTCGATTATGAAGATCCGGTCCTCTTCCATCTGGACGTTCGGATAGGTACGCTGGAATGCCCTGGCGAAATGCCAGTGCGTCGTCGCTCGACGTCCATCCAGCAACCCTGCTTCCGCGAGGATAAATGCTCCCGTACAAATCGCACAGATCCGGCGAGCGTGCCGGCTGGACGAGCGTAGATACACTTTGAGGCCTTCGCTCGGCTTCGCTGTTTCGTTATCGCCTGTAACGATCAGCGTGTCGAATTTTCGACGGACGAACGTGCTGGTTTCGACCGAAAAGCCTTGTGACGACTTGACGGGGCCGCCGAGCTCCGAGACCAGCGAAAGATCGTAGATCTGCTCGCCACTCAAGATGTTGGCGTATTCGAACACCGTCGTGACAGCGAGCCCGAGCGATTGAAAGTCAGGATAGACGATCAGTCCAACCTTTTGCATGACAACCTCCGATGGATAAATACGTCGATGGCTGAAAACGTTGCATCTACGTCATTGAGCCGATGATCGCATAAATTTAGGATTTAGCGTTGCTGCCCCATCCAAACAGTTGAGGAAGTCATGCCTTATTTGCAACTCGATGTACCTTACGAATACACCTCGGACCAAAAGAAAGCAGCCGCAAAGAAGATCGGCCAGATCTACGCGGATGTGATGGAGGTCAACACGAACATCATTACCGTGTCGATCCGTGAAGTGGGCAAAGGTGGCGTGTGGCGATGCTCCGATGACGAACCCAACGAAGCGGCGATCATGATGCTGGATATCCGCCGAGGTCGCCCGCTTGAACAGCGCGCAGAGTTGGCGCGACGGCTGATCGAAGCGTGCGTTGAATTGCTCGATCTCAAGACGAACCGGTTGAACATAGAGTTCACCCAGCATTCCGGCGACGAGATGTATCACCCGATCTTGGGCGGATTTAATAAAGACTGGATCGAAGACGAGCGTAGCGAATAGCGATCTCGATGCATGTTTCTCTTCATATTGACCGATAGAGCGGTTGGCTTCTGCTTTCGCGTGCGTCGACGCTAACAGCACGTTCACGTCGCGACTGCTGTGGATTTGAGCAAGTCGTCTTAGCAGGGATTTTTCGAATACGTCAGTTGCTTGGCGTGGGTTGCCGCCATGCAATGCACGATCGATCCTTGCAGAGAGAAATAGCGAAAAATCCGCGACTTCATAATCAGCAATTGATCACGCGTCGGCTTTCGTTGACTATGCTACGCCGTGCTGCTACTGGCCGAAGTTGCATCTCGATACCATGTGTGTCGATACCGATTTGCAGTTGCCGCCCCGCTCCTTTAATGACACGTTCGAGTGCCGCGCGAAGAGATTAGGGTAAACGTCCCTTATCCGCATGAAATCCAACTCATAAGATGTACCTACAACTAAACCTCCTTAAGTTACTGGTTACTGTAACTTTTGAATATCTGGATTAGAAACCATGCCTACATACGTTGTGTCAGCCGCAGCAGGGCGCTTCACTGAAGACGAGAAGTTGCGGATCGCGCAAGCCATCACCCAATCACACAGCGAAGCGACTGGCGCTCAGTGCTTCTTTGCACAAGTGATCTTCACCGATGTGGCCCGGGGAAATCATTTCATTGGCGGAAGCCCGCTTCGTGCGGAGCAAATATTTGTTCACGGCCATATACGTGCGGGCCGTTCCGATGACAAAAAACAGCTGCTTCTTTCCAGAATTGTCGACTCCGTGATGAAGATTGCATCGGTCGAGCGACGTTTTGTTTGGGTCTATATATCCGAAATTCCAGCGCTTCAGATGATTGAATATGGCCATGAGCTGCCAATTCCAGGGGAGGAGGAACGATGGCTGGAGAATCTGCCGCAAGCAGACCGGGAATATCTTCTTAGTTTAGGTTAAGGCTATCGCTGAAGGCACTTGCCTCGACGGATTTCATTCTGCGTTTGTGACCCTGCGAAGGTTGGTCATGACTTCATGAACCAACGAATAACGTCGCAGGAGAGAACCCGATCAGGTTTTGAATATTCCATCATTGCAACCGACGCTATTTTATAGGATATCTAAGCAATAGAGGCGCTTGATGTTCCGTTTGTCGCACGCCGACTGAATCACTTTGAACCGGTCGAGTTCGCGCATGTTCAACGTCATCAGTTCGGTAGGCTGCATGGCGAGCTCCCATCGTTGGATCGGAAGCTCCCAGCATCGCACCAGAAGCAAAACACGACATTCCTATCTTGCTCAAACACATAATTTATCTTATGTAAAATTAAATGGATACTGCCGAAACCCCACGACGCGCACGCCAAGTCGCACCTACCTCCAACGTGGGATTCACTTCAGCACCACACGCTGCAGAAAGGCATCGAGCAAGGCGACATCTCCTTCTGGACGCTTCTGAACAACGCCGATCTCCGCTTCGCGCCACATAGTTTCGATGAAACCGTGAATCGCAGGCCGGCGTGGTCCCAGCTCAGCCTCTCCCACGCTCGTTTTGATAGCAAGAGTTCGTTGATCTCGGCAAGCAAGACAACGTCCGTTACGGTGCCGGCGACCAGATCTGCGAAACGCATCGGCGGCATGCCCTTCTCCGAATCGATCCAGCGAACTGCCAATAAGGGGCGCAATACGTAAAGGTACTTCTTGAAGCAAACCTCATCGCCCTGCAGGTACCCGCGAAAGTTCTTCTTGCCCATGGACAGGTAGTGATACCGACCGCGAACTGGAGAAAAAAAAGCGTGAGCCAAGGCCTGAAGTGCGCTCACGTGAACTTCGTCCGCCAAAATTGTTCGTTTGCCATCTAATCCAGACGCCGTTGGAGTCGTCGAAAAAAGCAGCATCTATCCGCCGGTCCGTTTGTCCATCGCGTACTAACGATGTCGCCCGCCTCTTAAATAATGGACGCAAACTGCCGTTAACATCGTCGAGCGATTCCTCCAACCTCGAAGCCGCGACAACCGAACCGATAAATCAACGCCCGACGCCCGCCAATGACAAGCCAAGACAATAACGAAAGTAACCTGCGAGCCGCCTTCCTCCCGCATGATAAACCCCCCGCCCCGACCGCACGCGTTTTCGGCGATGGTGACAGCGCCATCTACCGGACCCTGCTCGAATCCACCAAGGCGATCCCGTGGAAAATCGACTGGGCCACGATGGAATTTGCGTATATCGGTCCACAAATCGAAGCGCTTCTAGGCTGGCCACCGTCGAGCTGGAATAATGTCAACGACTGGGCCGAACGCATGCATCCGGAGGACCGGGCATCGGTCGTCGATTTTTGCGTGGCGCAGTCCAAGGCCGGCACCGACCACGAAGCCGATTACCGCGCGCTCACCCGCGATGGAGGCTATGTCTGGTTGCGCGACGTGGTGCACGTGGTGCGCACCGCGAACGGCGAGGTCGATTCACTCGTCGGTTTCATGTTCGATATCAGCGAACGCAAACGCAACGAGGAAAAACTCGCGCAGCTTCAGAAGGAACTGGAAAGACTTTCATTCCACGACAGCCTCACGAACGCAGGCAATCGCCGCATGTTCGACCGCGTCATGGAGCGCGAATGGGCGGCATCGAAAGCTTCGGGAACGCCGCTTTCGCTGATCATGGTCGATATCGATTTCTTCAAGTCGTACAACGACTACTACGGCCATTTGCAAGGCGACGAGTGCCTCAAGCACGTCGCCCGCATGCTGGGCGAGGCAGCCGGCCCGGACAGTTTTCTCGCGCGTTTTGGCGGCGAGGAGTTCATTCTGGTTCTCGCCAACACGCCCGCCGAACACGCCGTGAAAATTGCTGAACGTTGCCGTGCGCTGATATCGGATGAAGCGATTGCGCACGTGCGTTCACCGCACAACCAGCGCGTGACGGCAAGTTTTGGTGTCGGAACAATCGTGCCGACCGAACGAATGGATGCAACGGCGTTCATCAATCTCGTCGATGCACAGCTGTACCAGGCAAAGGACAATGGCCGCAACCGCATTGCCGCGGTCGATCATGCGGGCATGGGTGGCGAGGCGTTCAAGTCGCACTCGCGGTAAGACTACACGCCTGCTTGAGTCCCTCACTTACTCCGGCGTCGCGTTGCAGGGAACCGGCACCGCCGACACGTTCTCTTCGCGCGCGCCGATACTCAACAGCGCCACGAGTCCCAGCAACGCGAGCGAACCGCCGAGCAGGAAGTCGGCGGGAATGCCCGCGCGATCGACGACCGTTCCGCCGACCAGCGACCCCGCTGCAATCGCGACCTGAATGATGCTGACAAACAGCGCCGATCCGGCTTCGGGCTGCTCGGGTGTCGCGCGCTGGATCCAGACGCTAAAGCACAGCGGCAGCGCGCCGAACGCGATACCCCACGCCAGCACAATCGCGCTCACGCCGAGTTGCCAATGGCGCAAGGCAGGCATCAGCAACAAGGCGCACGTCAGGATGAAGATCATGGTCGCCGTCGACATCTTCAGATTCTTGACCACGGTTGCCGATGCCACGAAATTCGACACGAACCCGATCACGCCGAATCCAAGCAGCAACCAGGTGATGGTAGATATGTCGAGATGGGCATCGCCGAGCAGAAACGGCGTTACATACGTGTAGGACGCAAAGTGACCGCCGAAAACAAGGGCGACCATCAACAGGCTTTTTCGCGAATGCGATTGCTTCAGCAGCGCCGTCAGATCGGAAAAGCGCAATGCTGTCGACGACGGCAGCGAAGGCACCATCAGCAATTGCGCAACGAGCGCAACAGCGACAAGACCGCCGGTCGCCATGAACGATACTCGCCACGACGCCAGCCCCGCGATGAACGTCCCCAGCGGCACGCCGATCACGGTCGCGCAGGTCACGCCGGTCAATATGGTGGCCATTGCTTTCGCTGCATCTCGCGGTTGCACGAGCCGCCGCGCAGCGGAAGTCGCCAAGGTCCAGAAGCCGCCCAGCGCGGCGCCGAGCAGCGCACGCCCCAGGAGCATCACGGTGAAATTCGGAGCGAAAGCGGACAACAGATTCGATGCCAGCAACATCGCGGTGAGCAGAAGGAATACATGCCGGCGATCCATTCGCCCTGCTCCGAGCATCAGCCCCGGCGCGGATATCGCTGCAATGACGCCGGGCGTGGTCACCATCAAACCCGCCGTTCCCGGCAACACGTCCAGTTCGCGCGATACATAAGGCAGCAGTCCCACAGGCAGGAACTCCGTGGTGACGAATGCAAATGCGCCGACCGTTACGGCCGCCACCGATAACCACTGGCGTAGCGAAGAAGCGGTATCGTTTTCCGGCGATGCGTCGCCGATGGATGATGGATTTTCCGGCAACATGGTTTGACCTGGAAGAGCGTGCAGAAAGAAGGTTCGTCGAGCGTTGTCCGCCTTGAACGACGTGGCGGAAACGCGGCGAAACGAATGGTTGCGGCAACATACCATCGCATTAAAGGTCTCGCAGAAACCATCCCCTGCTGGGCGTGTGGTTTAAAACCACGCGCGCCCGGCACCCTTGTTCATGCCACAGATGACGGTATTGGTCGGCTCAATTGCCGGATCGCAAGCATGTCGCGATGTGCGGGTCGTGCTCTGTATGGCCAGGATGCCGGCGCGCGTGGAAAGTCTTCATGCGCTGATTGCCAAGGCGCAGGCTTTGCCGGAAAAAAAACTGGGCTGCACTATATTGCGTACATGCCCGGTGTTCGAACTGGCAGGAGGCAAGCAATGGTGCGTCTCGTGATGATACTTCTCGGTGTCGACTATTTGCGGACTCGCTGGCGCGGACTCATGGCCGCTGGATTCTTCAGCATCGCGCTCGGCACGGTGATTTTCATCGATGCGCTCGACGGTTCTCTCTACTTTCCGATCACGCCATTCGCCCTCTTGCTGTTGATCGAGGGACTCGCCACGCTCGCGGTTGCGTGGACCGGCATGGGCGGCCAACGTTCGTTGCGGTACGTCAAAGGTACGACGTTCTGTCTCTCCGCCGCGCTCGTGCTGATTGGCGGCGAACACGGCAACTTCGCGCTCGCGCTTATCTTCGGTACGCTTTTTTTCATCGATGGCGCCCTGCAGATTATTTCCGCCCGACTGGTCCGTTACCGCACGTGGCGGCTCGCGATCGCCGGCGGCGTGCTCGAAATTGGCATTGCGATCTTTTTCTACCAGCCCTACCCGGATTTCTACACGGGAACTGTCGCGTACTGCGTGGCCTTCGGCCTGTTTTTCAGCGGCTGGAACATGATCCTGCTCGCCATGCGCGTCCGGCGCATGGCGAGCAATCCGGCAGTGGTCGCCGAACGAACCGGCGCAACGTCGGGCGTTCAAGCTGTCAAAACCGAGCGATGGGACGGGCCGCCCGCGCCCCATGAAGCTGCGCTTACCGTGCATGTGTGGACGCCCGTGGGTTCATCGAAGACACAAGCGCGACGGCAAATCATTGTCGACAGATACATTGCGGCGATCGACAAAAACGGCGCGATTTCGACCGGCCACGCCGCGCTGGAGTCGGCCGAGGGCGTGTACATCAGCTTGTACCCGGCCGCCGAAATCGAGCGCTCGCCGGAGGAGTTCGCGCGCATCGTCCGGGCGACGCGCGACAACGACGTGCCCGGCATCTTCCAGCCCGACTATGCGACCGAATCCGCAGCGTGGTGTCCGTCGACCCGGCAAGTGCGTATCCGCAATTACGATCCTGTGCGACTCGAACGCTTCTGGCGGGAATACCGGCGCGATACGACTTACAACCTCACCTACCGGAATTGCTCGAGTACGGTCGCGCGGGCGCTGGAAGCGGCTATTGAAGGCGCGTCCGTGCGCGCGTGGGGCGAGGGCGGCGGCTGGAAGCCGTTCTTGCGCGTCATGACGACGCCCGAATTATGGGTCGCGGCCCAGGTAAGAAAGCGCGCGGCGACCATGGCCTGGACGCCGGGACTGACGCTCGACTACGCCCGCGCGCTCAGCATGCTCGCGGACCCGCGGACTTCCGGATGGACGAAGATGGCGCGGCTGGCGCTTCGCACCATGTGTCGATCGAAACAACGATGGCGCGCGGAGAAAGCGGCGGCGCTCAATGTTCGCGATGTCGCGCCAGCAGGAAGGGATTCGGATTCGAATACGGCGGATATTGAATCAAGGTCGACGTAGTAAATTTCAATCGTGCGGATCCGCCTTGATCGCCCGATGCAGGCCTGGACGCCAGCCGAGACGGAACAACGCTTCTGCCAGAACGGACAGCGGACCGATTAGCAGTCCAATGACGTCATCGACAAACGCAGGTTTGCGATGCTCATATGCAATATGCCCAACGAACTGCAGCGTCCATCCGATCAAGAAAAGCCCCGCACCCGTGACCAGCCAGACGAGCGTGGATTGAGCCGCAAGCCATTGCCCGACGCCCAGACACAGCGCTGAAACCAGCACCATGATCAGGCCGAGCGGAACATCGAGGACAAGATAGTAGAGCGTCGCCGCGACGAACAACATAGCCGCAGGCGAGAGCGCAAACGGCAACGGTGCAGCGGTCCACGATGGTCGGCTCAACAGCACGGCAAGCGCGACGACGATCATCGGAATGCCCGCCAGATGGGTGGCGATGTTACGGCTGTCGCGATGATAAGCCGCGTATTGAGTAAGCTGCTCGGTCAGCGTTTTCACACACGTATCTCCGGTTGAAACGGCATGCATCGCGGCGTGCGCCAGACATATTCGCTGCATGTTTATTTTATCGACGCGCTCACTTTCGCGCCTGAGATGGCGGGTTTACGCTTATAAGTTTCCCTATTCAATCGCCCGGCTAACACCCCGCTTTCGAGCGACGTGCAGAAATCTCATTTGAAACGGATAATGCGCTTCGTAATCCGTTGTTCAGCTTCATTTCATCTGGTTTTCATCACTTCCTATCGTGCAGGCACGACTCCGGAGTTCAAATTTGAATCCTTATCTTTTCCATTTCTCGACCGACGCCTATTCCGAGGACCAACGATTCGATGTATGGCGAGATGAAGTCAACGCAATATTCGACGTCGGCATCGAAAAGCCCGCCTCTCAGCGCTTTAACTACGACTTGTCGACCGGATACGTCGGATCGCTGTTAATGGGTTGCGGCACGTGGGCCGGCGAAGACGATCCTGTTGCATATAGTGTCAAACGGCCATCACAAATGATCCGTAGGGACGGTCTCGATCATTTTTATCTCTGCCTCGGCATCACACATTCCATATCCGGGTATGCGGCGCGGGCGACCATCAATACAGAGCCGTCGAAGATATATATCCTCGATCTCGCGCGTGAACTCGATTCCGAAATCATTGCGGGCGACACGATCATATTGACCATTGCACGTGATCTTCTCGATCCGCGGATCAAATCAGCGAATCTGCATGGGACCGTGCTCGAAGGCCCGCTCAGCGCCCTTCTCAGCGATCACATGCATGCACTGCGCCGGCAATTACCAAACTTGTCGCCAGCCGAAATGCCGTATGCCGAACAGGCAACACTCGCGATGATATCGGCCGCGCTTGCGCCATGCATTGCAACACTGGCCGACGCGGAAAACGAAATCAATCAAACGGTATTCACGCGGGTGAGACGGTTTATCGATGCGAATTTGCAATCCGCGGATCTGACACCGTTGCTTATTTGCCGTGATGTCGGTATATCCCGCGCGCAGCTTTACAGAATGTTTAGTCGTGAATCAGGCGTTGTTTCGTACATTCAACAACGGCGACTCGACAAAATCCGACAGATACTGGAAAGCCCAGCTGGCACCGGTTATCGCATATCAACGCTTGCATTTGAATATGGATTCAAAAGCGAATCGCATTTCAGCCGAACCTTTCGCAATGCTTTCGGATATTCGCCACGCGAAGCACGCGATCGGGGTTCATCGTTTGAAAAACCAGGCAATGCTTCCGCCGATAACGCTCAATACGCCGGCTCATTAAAAGAAGTCCTCGGAAAGCTCGATTGATTCTCTGCTTTTGAGACGCTCAGGCAGGTTTTGGAGACAGTGAGGCAAATTGGAATTCTGCGTCGCTGTTACCATTTTCTCGCCTTATTCGTCAGGCATTAGACGCGACGAACAACAATCGATATCAAAGCGCATCGGGGATCAAGATGAAGTTTCGCTGGCTGGCGCTGTGCGCCGCCCTGGCGCTGGGAGCGTGCGCCCAAAATTCGTCGCACAGCGATCATGTCCGGATCTGCGATGACCACGGATGCGGCAACCGGCCTAAGAGTCAGGTGTCATTCGAGGCATTGGGCAACGGCAACACCGGCAACACCAGCAACACCGCCGACAGCGACGGCCGCATCACTGCACTGAAATTGGCGGCGCAAAAAGAGCCGCGTGCGGCCTACGACCTGGGCCTCAGATATTTTCGCGGCGACGGCGTCCCGCAGGATAGTTATCAGGCGCTCGTGTGGATGAGAAAGGCCGCTGAAGGCGGCGATCTCGAAGCGCAGAAAGCGCTGGGAAATTTTTATTTGTTCGGCCTCGAAGAGATGGGACCTGATCCCCGCGAGGCTGAAAAATGGCTGCTGATTGCATCGGGGCGAGGCGACGCCGAGTCGCGCAAACTTCTTGAGCAAGCGAGAGCTGCGAAGAAGTCAGAGGAGACCTACTACACATGGCAAACCGAATGGCGAGCGGTCTATTACGGCTACTGGTCGTCCGGCTATCCGTACTACGGGCATTGGCAGCAGCGTAGCTGGTACGGATATTAAGCCAACATTTTTTATCGACGTGCTCAGGCTTCATGCGAAGCCTGACAGGTCGCGTGCCGATCACTCACAACGCATCCAATAACATGACTCTCAGTTCACAAATTTCCGGCGTTAAAAAAGTACTTGCGGTCCTCCTGACTGCATCGCTGAGCGCGTGCGGCGGCATGGTATCGACTGGCGGACAAAGCGCCGGCGTCTCGGGTGCAGCGGGAGGCGCGACGAGCGCCGGCGCCGATGAAACCCTCGAACGCTGCACCGCGCCGCTCGGCACGATTGCAGTCGACGACGGCCGCAATGCGGACTGGTTCGGCCCATTCGGCAGCGCGACGCAAGTGACATCGATCGATCCGTTGCTGCGGCTCGCGGTCCAGCAATCGAACTGCTTCGTGATTACGTCGATCGGCAATCAGAAATCCGATGCCCGCCTCTCGCGCATCACGTCCTTGCAGCGCAATTCGGGCGAATACAGGGCGGGGTCGAAACAGCAGAAAGGCCAGCGCGTCGCCGCCGATTACTACATGGAGCCGCAGATCGTCATCAACGACTCGGCCATTGGCGGTGTGACTGGCGTTCTTGGCGGCCTCGTGGGAAATGCGGCGATCGCCAAGCTGGCGGGCGGCATGCAGAGCCGCGCGTCCGTCGTGACCCTGACGCTTTTCGATGTGCGCTCAGCAGTCCAGATTTCCGCGGCCGAGGGCAACGCGACAGCGACCAACTACGGCGCGGCTTTATCAGGACTCGGCGGCGGCGCTGCGGGCGGTCTGGGCGGTTTCTCGAAGACGCCGGAAGGCAAGGCAACAGTTGCCGCTTTCATAGATGCCTACAACAAGATGGTCGTCGCGCTGCGCAGCTACAAGGCGCAGGACGTTCAAGGCGGTCTTGGCCGCGGCGGTCAACTGAAGGTCAACTGAAGGTCAACTGAATTGCCGGAGATTGCCGTGCCGGCATGCCTGAGAGGAGCGTTACGATGAAAAGCCGAGTCAAGCGGTTGTTGAAGTTCGCCAGCGTCTTCGTGCTGCCTGCAATGATGCTCGCAACCGCCCTTCCCGCTCGCGCGCTCACGGCTGCGGACCAGAAGGAAATCCAGAGCTTCACGCTCACCGACGACTTCCTCACGCGCTTTGAAGCCGCGGCAGCCGAAGGCGGCGCGCGTCCCGAAGAAAACGACCCGAAGAAGGCAGCGGCGATGTTGTCATCGATCGATGCAATGAGCGCATCGATTGCGAAAACGCCTGCAAGCAAGGCGGCGCTCGACAGGCACGGCTTGACCGCGCGTCAGGCGGCGGTTGGTGCGATCGTCCTGATGCGCGTGCAGATGACGGACCAAATGCTCGCTGATCCGAAGCAAGCCAGGTACGTCGATAAAGCGAAGATTCCCAGCGCCGCGAACATGGCGTTTTATCGTGCGCACAAGGCCGAGATTGACAAAGCATTCCAGCGCAGTAACGAAGAATGATGAACAATTGATCGTTTCAGCCGTCGCTGCCGAATCTGAAGCACGCATGGCCCTCAGGCCATTTCCTCCACCAGCACGTGCTTCAAAATGGCTTCCATGAGGCCAGGGAAGCGGCTTTCCACTTCGCCGAGCCGCAACGTGTTCTGATGAACCGTGCCGGCTACGCGCGTCTGCACGAGACCCGCATCGCGCAAGATCCGGAAATGATGCGACATGCTGGACTTCGGCCGGCCGCCGTCGAGTTCACCGCACGTCGCCTCCGTCACGCGCGCGAGGTGCCGCACAATGTCCAGCCGCACCGGGTCGCTCAGGGCGTTGAAGATCCGCTCGAGGGCAAAATCCTTGGGATCGGGATGGTTATAGTTGCGCATAAAGCAAATGGTAAAGGATTCTGCGATACTCCGGTTATTCGATTTTTATCGAACTATCGAAACAGCCTGTTTTTGGAGCCTCGCAGATGCCGACATTGTTTGAACCCTTCAAGCTAAAAGACGTTTCCCTTCGCAACCGCATTGCCGTTCCGCCGATGTGCCAGTACTCAGCCGAAGACGGCCTGATCAACGACTGGCATCGTGTGCACCTGGCTGCGCTCGCACGTGGCGGCGCGGGACTCGTGATCGTGGAAGCAACGGCCGTGTCGCCGGAAGGCCGCATTACGCCAGGCTGCACCGGAATCTGGAACGACGAACAGGCGCAGGCCTTCGTGCCGGTTGTGGCATCGATCAAGGCGGCCGGCGCAGTGCCTGGAATCCAGATCGGTCACGCGGGCCGCAAGGCGAGTGCCAACCGGCCGTGGGAAGGCGACGACCATATCGCGGAGAGCGACCCGCGCGGCTGGCCGACCATTGCGCCGTCGGCGATTGCATTCGGCGGCGGCCTGCCGAAGGTGCCGAAAGCCATGACGCTCGACGATATCGCGCGCGTCCGCCACGACTTCGTGGCCGCTGCACAACGCGCTCGCGATGCGGGCTTCGAGTGGCTGGAACTGCACTTCGCGCACGGTTATCTCGGCCAAAGCTTTTTCTCGACGCACTCGAACCAGCGCGACGATGCTTACGGCGGCAGCCTCGAAAATCGCAGCCGCTTCCTGCTTGAAACGCTCGCCGCGGTGCGTGAGGTCTGGCCAGAGCATCTGCCGTTGACGGCGCGTTTCGGCGTGATTGAATACGATGGACGCGATGAACAAACGCTCTCGGAATCCATCGAGCTGGCGCGCAATTTCAAGCGTGGCGGCCTGGATTTGCTGAGCGTGAGCGTTGGGTTTTCCACGCCGACAGCGAATATTCCGTGGGCGCCGGCGTTCCTCGCGCCGATCGCCGAGCGCGTACGCCGTGAGGCGCAGCTTCCGGTTGCATCGGCGTGGGGAATCGACACCCCTGAACTCGCCGATGGCACCGTTCGCGACAACCAGCTCGACCTCGTGATGGTCGGCCGCGCACATCTCGCGAATCCGCACTGGCCGTATTACGCGGCGAAGAAATTGGGTATCGACCGTGCGTCCTGGACGCTGCCGGCGCCTTATGCGCATTGGCTCGAGCGTTACGCGGTCAACTAAGCCAGCCGTACGCGTGATCGCGCTTCCCGGTGATCACGCGAACCGGTGATCCTCCAGCGTCTGGCGGCACACCTGCAGCATGCGCTGAACCACGGTGCTGGCGGGGTTCAGCTTCATGTCGCCGGTGAAAAGGCCCTGGACATCGGCACGTTTCAATGCAATGCCAACGCCGATCAGATCGCGTTGCGCAATCTGCAACGCGAGTTGCCCGAGTCGAACGCGATCGAGCCACGGCAAATGCAGGCGATTGCCAGAAAGCCATGACCGGCACGCGATCACGACATGATCGACACGCCAGTCGCTCGTGAGCGCGTACGTAGCCGCCGCGGTGGCGACGACAAAACACAGCAATTCAGCGTGTGCCTCCGGAAGGAGGCTCATATCACCTGTTTCCATACTTGCACTTTTTACAATGAACGCCTGACGGCGGAAGCGACAATCCCGATATCCTGCCACGACAAATGATCGGGCGCGGCGGTTTATCGGCGCTGGTGAGTTTTGGAATGTAGGGCGCGTTCGCCGCGTGGGCGACATCGCGAGAGCTTACCCATATGAGGGCAAGTTTGCTGGGACACCGCAATTCGCGCCGCCAGGCGCTGGCGCATCGTTTCCATGCTTCTCCCGTCCGACGAACGGCGCCGCGTGCATCAGCGCGGTTGAGTCCAGTAGCCGGCGCATTTCAAAGAGGTGGCCGATGCGCTTCACCGCTACGTGCTCCGCAACCCAATGCCCGATTCGTTCCTTCTAAACCGCGCCCACGTGTAAATACGCGCCATGACATCGCGCGCGACAGTGCGGCTGACGTTGGAAGGTTGCGCAAGGCGCTCTTCCTTAATGCGCTCGGAGCCGAACAACACGAGCGTACAAAATCTTGAAGCGGATTTACCCGCTTGTCTGACCTCTCGACACCAGCGCATCGATAAACACACGAACGCGCGGCGGCATCATCCGTGAGCCGGGCGTGATGACATTCACCCGCAGCGGTGCGGGCCGGCATTCGGGCAACAACTCGACCAGCGTTCCTTCCCTGAAGTGCCGCTCGGCCATGTGTTCAGGCACTTGTGCGATACCCGCGCCGTCGAGCACCGCTTCGACCATGGCGTCGCCATGACTCAACGAGAACCGCGAGCGTGGGCGCAACTGGACTGACTGGCCGTCAACCACGAACTCGAGCGGACGCTCGCGGCCATTAGTAGGCATCCTGAACAATATGACTGCCCGATGCTCAACCTCGGCAACCGACCTCAACGCGCCATTCGCCTTCAAATAAGCGGGACTTGCGCACAGCACCAGATGCTGCTCATCGATCCGGCGTGCGACCAGACCCGAGTCGTCCAGCGCGCCGATGCGCACCACGGCATCGAGCCCTTCGGTTACCAGGTTCACGCGCTCGTCTGTCAGACGCAGGTCGACATCAAGCAGCGGATACGCTTCAAGCAATCGGTTAAGCACGGGCACGATCTTGCGGGTTCCATAGCCAATCGGCGCGCCGACTCGCAGCGTTCCCGAAGGTGCTTCCGGAGATTGCGCAGCCGATAACTCCAGCGCTTCGATCTCCTCCAGCAGCCGCGCGCAGCGCGCAAAAAGCGCGTCGCCCTCCGCTGTCAACCGCACCGCACGGGTCGTCCGATGAAACAGGCGCACGCCGAGATCGCTCTCCAGACGCGCGACGCTTTTCGCTACCGAAGACGGCGCAAGACCCAGTTCCCGCGCCGCCGCCGCGAAGCTGCTGTTGCGTGCGACCGCTGCGAAGCTCATGAATTGTCTGAGGTTTTTCATTCGGTATTCACGGTAAGTTGCCGTGAATGTTACGGCAGGCGGGACTCTATTTCTTGAACGGCGTGGAGCCTATAGTTAATTTTTTAAAGATTAAAACCCGACCACATCGAGAGGAACGCCATGTTCGTGTTGAATACCCAAGCGCCTGAATACAACTTTGCCGGCACGCGCATACGCTTGCTGATCTCCGGAAAAGACACCGCAGGCGTCTTCTGCATGATGGAGATCTTCGGCCCTCCGCGCCGCGCAACGCCGTTGCATGTCCACGATCGCGAGGAAGAGACCATCACCGTGCTGGAAGGTGTTGTCGATATCACCATCGACGGGAAAGAGGTCAGCTTGCGCGCCGGCGAGACCGCGCTCTTGCCGCGAAACGTGCCGCATCGGCTGGCGAACAACACCGATCAGCCATCGCGATACATGCTCGTCTGCACGCCCGCCGGCTTCGATGATTTCGTCGATGCCTGCGCTCACGCAGAGAATGGTCCGGTCACGCCTACAGCGCCGGGTCCTGATGACATCAAGCGGATGATCGACGCCGCGCCTCGATTCGGCATCACCTTGCTGCCGGGTTAACGGCCCTTATCGCGTCATCAACTCGTCACGATCCTCACGCAGTATTACCGCCAGCCTTCAAACGGCCGACGGACTGCGTGCTGGTTTCCCGTTTTCGCTCGCCAGGCACGTTCGACAAGATCCCTTCCAACCAAGGAAAAAAACATCGTGTCTCGCTCCAGATTGCTTGCTCTTACGACGATAGCCTCGTCGCTCATGTTTGCAACGGCGGCGCACGCCGGCGTCGACCTGATTGCGATAGGTCAGCTAAGCGGCCTGACGGGAGACTTGTCGAAGGAAACAGCGGCGCCGCTCGAAAACGGCGCGCCAGGCAATTTGCTCGGCGGCTTGGGTTCAGGCATTGCATACGCCGGATGCCACACGTTCGTGGCCGTGCCCGATCGTGGACCAAACGCGATCTCGTACAACGCAGCTATTGACGATACCGCCTCGTACATCAACCGCTTCCAGACCTTGCGTCTGCGTTTGCAACCGGCCGGCGCAGGCGCGTCGCTGCCCTACAAGCTGACGCCGAAGCTTATCGATACCACCCTGCTCCACGCCTCCGAATCGCTCGTCTACGGTAACGGCGCGGCAGCCGGCGTGCCGAACGGCGCGCCTTTGCTGAACCGTCGCAATCGCACGAACTACTTCACGGGACGCTCGGACAATTTCGACCCGGCGCGGTTATCGACGAATGATCGCGACGCACGCTTCGATCCGGAAAGCGTGCGCGTGAGCAACGATGGCGACAGCGTTTTCATCTCCGATGAATACGGCCCCTACGTGTACCGTTTCGATCGCCGGAGCGGACGCAGGATCGATACATACAAGTTGCCGTCGAGCTTCGCGGTATCGACACTGAGCTCGATTGGCAACGACGAAATCAGTCTGAACACATCGGGCCGCGTTGCGAACAAGGGCATGGAAGGTCTCGCTATCTCGCCCGACGGCAAGACGCTTTTCGGCGCGATGCAAAGCCCGCTGATCCAGGATGGCGGCACGGACGGCGCTTACACGCGCATCGTGAAGATCGATCTGCGTACCCGCAAGATGACGCAGTTCGCGTATCCGCTGACGAACATCGGAACGACGGCCAAGCCGAAATATCCGACCATCAGCGACGTGGTCGCCGTCAACGATCACGAATTGCTGATGGACGAACGCGACGGCAAAGGTCTCGGCGACAATTCGACGGCTGCGTTCAAGAAGGTGTTTCACATCGACCTGACGGGCGCGCAGGACGTGACCAACGCGAGCAGCGCGGCCGGACTTGCGCCGTACGCGGTCCAGAAGACGCTGTTCCTCGATATTGTCGCGACGCTGAATGCGCACGGTATTGGCGCGAACGATATTCCGGCGAAGCTCGAAGGTCTTGCGTTCGGTCCCGATGTCACCGTTGGCGGCGCGAAGAAGCACACGCTTTTCGTGGCGAACGACAACGATTTTGTCGGCACGATCACCGATACGAATCATCCGGCCGGCATCGCGAACACGAACCAGTTCTTCGTGTTCGCATGGGACCCGAGCGAATTGCCGGGTTATGTGGCGCAGCGTTTGCCTGGCGTTGGCAACGACTCACACGACGATCATCGCGGACGCGGCCACGACGATCACGGTCATGACCATGACGACAACGACAACAACACCTGCGGCCCGGATCGCGACGACGATCATTGAGCGTTGAATGTGCATCGGGCGCGGTTGCTAAACACGGCGCTCGATGCACGCAGTCACTCTTGCCCTTACCCTTGCGATAACCGCTCGCGCGCAAGCCGCGCCGCAGCGAGATCCCACGCGGCGCATCCAACGGTCTTGAATACCACCGGCCGATCCGCCGGCACACTCCGCGTTCCGTCTATGACATCGGCAAGCGCGCCGACCTTCGTCCAGTCGATGCCCGCCTGAATCAGATCGCCCGCTTCGTGTTTCGCGCCTGCCGGATCGTCCACCACCACGTCGCTCGCATGCACGATGGACGCCGCGATCTCCGCGCCATCCGGCGTGAAGGCGCCGACACCCACAACCAGTCGCGCCACGCGCGCTGCGTCGTGATAGACCGGCGTCCGGCTTGTAGTGAGCGTGACGACCACGTCGATATCATCCGGCACGACGTCGTTTTCGAGCGCCACGATGCCCTTTCTCGCTGCAGCAAACCGCTGAGCCGATTGCAGCGATGAACCCTTCACGTAGAGCGTGGCGTCGGGAAAAAGCGCCGCAAATGCTTCGGCGTGATTGCTTGCCTGTTTGCCTGTGCCGATCAGCAGAATCGACTTCACGCTGCGCGCAAGAAGCCTGATGCCGAGCGCCGATATTCCGGCCGTGCGCCTGCCCGTGACTGTCGGGCCGTCGAGCGTAAAAAGCGCCTGCCCGGTGATCGAATCGTATGCCGTCACTTGTCCGTGAATGGTCGGCAAACCCTTTGCGCCATTTCCCGGACAGACGTTCACGAGCTTGTGGATTGCGAGATCCGTGGCGCTTGCGGGCATCGACAACATGACGCCTTTCGCCTGCAAAGGCACGACAAGCCGCTCCGGGCTGACGATCTTTTCCGCGCCATATTCGGTCACTGCATTGCTTAACGCATCGACGAGTTCGGGATACGGAAGCAGCGCCGCGGTCTGTTGTTCATCGAAGGACTGGGTCATGTTTATCGCACCAAAAAGCCATAGGTGAGCGGATCGCGATCGTCGACGATCCAGTTCGCGAAACCGCAGATATACGCGTTGCCCTCGATCTCGGGGATGACGGCATTGAAGGAACCGAGCTTTGTTTCGCTCAGCACGCGGCCCTTGAAAATGGTGCCGATCACCGATTCGTTGACGATCGTTTCGTCCTTCTTCAACAGCCCGCGCAAATACAATTGCGCGACGCGTCCCGCCGTGCCCGAACCGGTAGGCGAGCGATCGACTTCACGGTCGGCGAACACGCAGCAATTCGCCTGCGATGAACCCGCGTGGCGCGCTTCGTTCGCGATGATCGTGCCGTAGATATGGTTCAACTCCGGAATCTCCGGATGCACGACCTTCACCGCCGCGTTGGCCGCGGCCTTCACTTCGGCGCCGAACTGGATCAGCTTGTCGACCGAAGATTCGCGGATCGGCAAGTCGAACGGCGCGCCATCGGTATAAAAATAAAACGCGCCGCCAAACGCAATGTCGCCCGTCACGCTGCCAAACGTCGGCGTCTCGACCGTTACATCCCGTTGCCAGATGAACGACGGCACGTTGACGAAGCGCACGTTGCCGGCATGGTTTCCATCCCACTGCACGAATGCTTCAATGAAACCGCAAGGTGCATCGATACCCACGCGCGTCTCGGGAATCGTCCGCTCGATCCAGCCAAGCTCCACGGCCGCCGTTGCAAGTCCGATCACGCCGTGGCCGCAATGATCGCTGTAACCCTCGTTGTGAAGGAAAATGATGCCGAAATCAGCGCCTTCGCTGACGGGTTCGGTGAGATAACCACCATACATATCGGCATGGCCGCGTGGTTCGAACATCAGCGCGCGGCGAATGTGGTCGGCATGTTCCTTGAGCCATGCACGGCGCGCGACGATCGTCTTGCCTTGCATTTTCGGCAAACCGCTCGTCACTATTCGAAACGCCTCCCCTCCGGTATGGACTTCAACCGTGCTGATAGCATTCGTGATTTTCATTTCTTTCCTGATTCGCTTGCTTCACGCTTCATTGGCGTGTCATTTGTCGCTTCATAAGCCGCGTCATTGTCCATAAGCGACCGGCAGGCCGTCCTTGATTTCGTAGACGGTCGTGGGCGCGCCTTTCAGGTCGCCTTTTGCGTCGAAGGAATAGGTGCCCGCAATGCCCTTGTAGTCCGTCTTCGCGAGTTGTGCCGTCAGCTTGGCCTTGTCCGTTGTCGTGCCGGCTTTCACCATTGCATCGGCGAGCAGCATCATGCCGTCGTAGTAACTCACGGCGTAGACCTGCGTGTCGGTGTGATACGTGTCCTTGTAGCGTTTGACGAAGTCGCGTCCCGCGGCGGTTTTCTCGAGCGACGTGCCGCCTTGCGCGCAATACACAATCGATGCCGCGTCGCCCGCAACCTTGCCCATGTCGGCGGAACAAATGCCGTCGCCGCCGAGCAGCTTGGCGCGCAACCCGCGCTGGCGCATTTGCCTGGCCATCGGCGCGCCTTGTGCCGCGTATCCGCCGAAGAAAATGACGTCGGGATTCTTCGCCTTGATGGTGGTCAGAATGCCGAGAAAATCGGTCGCGCTCGAGTTGGTGTATTGGCTGTCGACAATCTGAATGCCTTGCGCCTTCGCTACATTCACGAACTGTTCGGCAACGCCCTGGCCGTAAGCCGTGCGATCGTCGATGACCGCCGCTGTCTTCGCTTTGAGTGTCTTCTTCGCGAACACCGCCATGGCGCCGCCGAGTTGTTCGTCGCTCGCACCGATGCGGAAAACATTCTTGAAGCCTTGCGTGGTCAACGCGGGATTCGATGCCACGGGCAGCATGGGAATGCCGGCCGCGTTGAAGACACGCGACGCCGGAATTGCGACGCCGGAATTGTAGGGCCCAAGAACAGCGACAACGCCGCCGTCAGCCAGTTTTTGGGCGATTTGAACGCCAATTTTCGGATCGGCCTGGTCGTCTTCCGAATCCAGTTTGAAAGTCACTTTCTTTCCTGCGACCGTGATGCCCTTCTTGTTCAGGTCTTCCACCGCGAGGCGTGCGCCATTCTCGTTGTCCTTGCCGTTGACCGCTTGCGGACCCGTCAGCGGCGCTGAATGACCGATGGTCACCACCTCTTGCGAGTGGGCGTTCATGCTTGCAAGGGTCGCGGCGGCGACCATCAAACCTGCGACAGCCTTATTCATTTATTTCGCTCCGTGTGGGACTATACTGGTCTTTATTGCAGACCAGTTAATGTATTCCACAACGGCTCACGGTCGCAACTATTTCAAAAACAAATCGGACTTATGCTGGTTGGCTCTTGACCGCGCGGTTTGATTAAACAAGCGAGATCCACGAATGTCAGCGGTGCACGCCGAATTGGACGGCTCGTTCCGGCCCAGGCAAATTTACGAACAGGTATCGCAGAAGATCCGCGATGAAATTGCGGCTGGCCGCTTCATGCCGGAATCGCGTTTGCCCTCGGAGCGCGATCTTGCTGCGTTGTTCGGCGTAGGACGGCCGGCCGTTCGCGAGGCGATCGGTGCGTTGCAAAACGAAGGTCTGGTCGTCACGAAGCGGAATTCAGGAACCTTCGTGTGCGGTGACGCGTTCGACCGCCTTTCACGGCCAACCTCGAATAGCGCGGAAACGGCAGACTTCAGCCCGAGTTCCACGCTCGATGTCCGCATGGTCCTTGAGCCTGCCATCGCGAGGCGCGCGGCCGTTCGCGGCCAGCGCGACAGTCTGGCGGAGCAGTATTTGAATCAGATGGAAAGCGTGCACGACATAGACGACCCGGCGCAACGCGCGCTATGGAACAGCAGCGACCGCTTGTTTCATCGGCAACTCGCCGTGATGACAGGCGACGCGTTGATGATCAAGATCGCCGATGAAGTCGCGAGCTCGATGGACCAGCCGTTATGGAAGCGCCTGAAAGACGAAGGCATTTACGACGCCGGCCGCATTCGCCTGTACGTGGCCGAGCATCGGCTGATCTATGAAGCGGTTATTCAAGGCGATGCCGATGCCGCAGCGTTCTATGTGGAACAGCATATCAAGCGCGTGGAGCGCGATATCGCGCCGAAGTGAGGACGCGTAGTCACCCTATATTTTTCAGCACGAGCCGCGCCTCCAGACCGCCGCCGGTGCGATTGTGCAACGTGAGCGTTGCGTCCATTGCCAATGCGAGTTGCCGCGCGATTGCAAGCCCAAGTCCCGTGCCGCCCGTGTTGCGGTTACGCGAACTTTCAACGCGGAAGAACGGCTCGAACACTGCTTGCATTGATTCGGCCGGTATGCCCGGACCGCGATCGAGCACCGAGACCGTCACGTTTCCATCCAGCGCGGCTCCAATATCGATTTTTGCATCGCCGCCGAACTTCAGCGCGTTATCGACCAGATTGCAGACTATGCGCCGCAACGCCTGAGGCCGCGTCATCAGCGAGTGCCCAATGTTGCCTTGCAGCGAAACCTGCTTGCCGGCATCGACGTAATCGCACACCAGGCTGTCGAACAACGCATCGGGATTGATACGACAAGGTACCTCGGTTGCGCCGTGCAACGTCCGCGCGTACGTCACGCCCTCCTTCACGAGCGTTTCCATCTCCTGCAAATCCTGTTGCAGCTTGCTGCTCTGCGCGCTCTCTTCCATTACGTCGACACGCAAGCGCATGCGCGTGATCGGCGTCTGCAGATCGTGCGAAATCGATGCCAGAATCTGCATGCGTTCGGTCATGTACATGGCGACGCGATCCTGCATGGCATTGAATGCCCTCGCCGCGCGCGCCACTTCGTCCGGACCGTCCTCTGGCAGACGGCTTGCCTTGAGGTCGGGTCCGAGAGCGTCGGCAGCGTTTGCCAGTTGCTTGAGCGGTCGCGTTGCGAGGCGCACCGCGAACCAGCAACACGCGGCGAGAACGAGCAGTTGCATCGCGAGCACGAGCGGCAGCCAGGGCGACAACGGCGTGCCCGGCATGGGACGCAGGTCGATGGTCAACGGCGAGCCGTCGCTCAGGCGCAGATGAACCTGCAGCCGTTCTACATCGCCGGGAACGGCATTGACCGTCAACGGATAACGCTTGCCGATGCCGTCTTCTATCGACGCCGCAATGCGCGCCGATAATTTTTCATCCGGCGCCTCTCCGCTCACACCTGGTCCGAGAATGAAGCCATAGCTGCGCCGCTCCAGCCGCGGCAGCCAGGCGGCGCGCTGATCCGCCGGCAGGACATCCAGCAGCGCCACCGAACTCGTCACTTCGCGTTCGATATAACCCGTCATGATGTTCGTCATCGACTGGTCGCGCTCGGTCATGGTGAGCCAGAACGACATGGTCTGGGCGAGCGCAAGGCCGACCAGAAGGATCAGCGCGAGCCTTGCGAACAATGTTCGCGGCCAGCGTAATGCCGATTGCGCGTTCATTGCGGTCCTTCGAGCGGAATCACAGCCGCCGAAAACACGTACCCTTCGCTGCGCAGCGTCTTGATGTAACGCGGTTCACGCGCGACGTCCTGCAGGCGCTGCCGCAAGCGGCTCACCATCAGGTCGATCGACCGGTCGAACTGATCCGCCTGCCGGCCCTGGGTAAGGTTGAGCAATTGATCGCGCGTAAGGACGCGTTGCGGGTTGTCGAGAAACACGCGCAATAGCCGATACTCCGCGCCGCTCAGCGCGACCATTGTGCCGTCTGCATCCAGCAGATGCCGCGCGGTGGTGTCGAGCCGCCAGTCGCCGAAGCTCAGGATCTGCGCCGATTCCGTCACCTCCATGCCGGGCGGAAGCATGCGCACACGCCGCAGCACCGCCCGGATCCGCGCCAGGAGTTCGCGCACCGCAAATGGCTTGGCGAGGTAATCGTCTGCGCCCATTTCCAGGCCGACAATCCTGTCCGCCTCTTCGCTGCGCGCGGTCAGCATCAATACCGGCACCGCGCGGAACTTGCTTGCCCGCAACTCGCGGCAGAGCACGAGTCCGTCTTCGCCCGGCATCATCAGGTCGAGCACGATCAGGTCGGGCGCGCCCTGCTCCAGCGCGGCGCGCATCTGGCGGCCGTTGGCGGCAAGAGAAACGCGCATGCCGTTCTTCTCCAGATACGTGGCGAGCAACTCGCGGATACCGCGATCGTCGTCCACGATCAGCACGTGGTCAGTGGTTTCCATCGGGATCATTCCTTCCTGCGTTTCACCAGCATCCGGCTTGCGTTGATGAGTTCGCACTGCACCGGATGCGCCATTTCCGTCGCGATCCCGCCCGCAAGGAAGGCGACGATTGCCAGAAACCGTCTCATGCGTCTTCCACGACAGACAGGCTGGCGCCATCGACGACGCCGGCTTCAAGCGTATACGGATCGACACTTTCAAGGCAACCGATGTTGACGCGCCACAGCAGCGGGTCCTTGCGTGTCTGATGAAACGGATAGATACCGCAGTGCTTGCAGAAATAGTGCTTCGCCACGCGCGTGTTGAATTGATACAGCGTCAGCGCGTCCTCGCCGCTCAGGACCTTGAGTGCACTGGCGGCGAACGGCGGCGTCATCAGCGCGCCCTTGCGACGGCACAGGCTGCAATTGCAGCGCGATGCCGGCACGACCGCGGTGCGGACTTCGAATTTGACGGTCCCGCAGTGACAGGATCCTCGCAGCAGACTGGCGGTCATAAAGCTCTCCGTTTTATCGATGTCTGCTTTATAGCCCGGCATCCGAAGCGTTTTATGTCGCAATGTATCTGAGCCTGTACGCGATACAAAACCTTTCACAGAAGGGGCAATAAACGTCCTTTGACGCTCACGCAAAGCGATAAAAAAAGGCGCACCGTCTGGTGCGCCTTCGACTTTTCCACCTTCCACCTTTCTGCCTTGTTCAGCCTTGTTCAGCCCTTGGGCCCGGTCTCCGCCACGAGCGCCGGTGCCTGCGCCGCGTTCGCCAGTTCGTCGCTCGACCATCCGCCGCCCAGCGCCTTGACCAGCTGCACGTTCGCGCTCAACTGCCGCGTCTGGATGTCGAGAACGGCGCGCTGTGCATCGAGCGCCGCGGTCTGCGCCTGCACCACATCGAGATATCCCACCGCACCTTGCTTGTACCGGTTCAGCGCGAGATCGACGGAATGTTGCGCCGAATTGCCGGCATCGCGTTGCTGCTCCAGCGCCGTGCCGAGATCCTGAAGCAGCGAAAGATTGTCTTCGATCTGCTGGAACGCCGACAACACAACACCGCGATATCGCGCGCCCGCTTCATCGGTTGCCGCTTTCGCGGTATCGAGCTGCGCGCGGCGCAAACCGCCATCGAAGACGTACTGCACGAGCTGCGGACCAATAGCCCAGAAAAGCGTCGGCGCGCTGATCAGGCTGGCGTACTGCGAGCTCTGGAAACCGCCTTGCGCACTCAGCGTGATCGACGGGAAATACGCCGCGCGCGCCACGCCGATCTTCGCGTTCGCTTCCGCGACCCGGCGCTCGGCCGCGGCAATATCCGGCCGACGCTGCAACAAGGTCGACGGCAATCCAGCCGGAATTACCGGCAACGTGATCGACGCCGTCTGTTGCGGCAAACTGAATTCGGATGCCGACGCGCCGATCAATTCCGCGATCGCATGCTCGATCAACGCACGTTGCGCCAGGTTCTGCGATAACTGCGATTTCGCCGATGACAACTGCGTCTGCGCCCGCGACACATCGAGCCCCGACACAATGCCGCCGCCGTGCAGCGTTTGCGTAAGCTGCAATGCGCGCGCGAACGCCTTGACGGTATCGTTGAGCAATTGCGTCTGCTGGTCGAGCCCGCGCAGGCGCACGTAGCTATCGGCGAGCTGGATCTGCAGACTCAATTGAACCGATGCAAGATCGGCCTTCGACGCTTGCGCTTCATCCTTTCCCGCCGCTACCGAATCACGCACGCGGCCCCATAAATCAAGGTCGTAATCGACTTCGCCGCTGAGCGTGGCGGAGTTGTAGTCGTTGGGTCCGCCCGAGCGCAATGGCCGTCTGTATGACTGCCGGTCGCGTTGTGGAACCGCGCTCGCCGTGACTTTCGGAAACAGTCCCGCCGAGACCTGATCCACGAACGCCTGCGCCTGCCGGTAATGCGCGAGCGCCGCCGCGAGATCCGTGTTGTTCGCGAGCAGCCGTTGTTCGAGATCGTCGAGGCCCGCGTCGTTGTAGCTTTTCCACCAGCCGGTGCGGCTCAGTTGATCGGCCGGTTGCGCGCTGATCCAGGGACCCGTGGTCTTGTATTGCGCGACGACCGGCGTGGGCGGCACGTGATAGTCCGGCGCCAGCGAGCAACCCGCCAGCACACTTATAGCCGCAGTCAGCGCGGCAACGCGATACTTCGGCATCCTAGCCATTTGCTGGGACCTTCCTGGCAGCGCCCGCGACCTGCACGCGATCGCCATTTACGAGGCCATCGGGCGGTGTATCGATCACTTGGTCCGACGCAACGAGGCCCGAGCCTACTTCCACCGAGTCGCCGAAATCGCGATTGATCGTCACCTTCTTGAACACGACCTCGCCGTTCGCACCGAGCGTTGCGACCATCAGGCCGCGTGCGTCGAAAACGAGCGAACTGGCGGGGACACGTACCGCGTTTTGCTGCACCGGCAGCTTGAATTGCAGGCTCGCGAAGCCGCCGGGCAAGAGCTTGCCGTCGGTGTTATCGACGAGCAACTGGACCAGTGTCGTACCGGATGCCACGTTTACCGAATCCGCCGATGCAATCACGCGCGCCGTGAAATGCTGCCCAGGATATTCCGGCACGGTGAGCGTTGCGGTCGTGCCGCTGCGGACATCGGGCGCGTAGCTCTGCGGTACTTGCACATATACGCGCAGCTTCTTGACGTCCGATACCACGAACAGCTCTTGTCCGGTACCACCGCTGCCCGCGTTGATCAGCGCACCTACGTCCGTATCGCGCGCGGTGACCACACCGTCGAACGGGGCGACGATGCGCTCGAATCCCTTGGTCGCCAGCAAGCGGTCCACGTTGGCTTGCGCGGCCGCGACCGTGGCTTTCTTCGCGGTGTAGTCGCCCGTGCGTTCATCGACTTCCTGTTGCGCAACCGAGTCAGAGCCGAGCAGCGCCTGCCAGCGTTTCGCGGTCGTCCCCGCAAGCGCCGCATTGGCCTGCGCGCTCGCCAGGTCCGCGCGCGCCTGCAGCAACTGCTGGTCGAGCTCGGGCGACTCGATCACCGCAAGCAGTTGACCGGCTTTCACCGGCGCGCCAATGTCCACGCTCCATGACTTCAGATATCCGCTAACACGCGCGAAAAGCGGCGCACGCGAATACGCTTCAAGATGCGATGGCAAGTCGAGCGTCGGCCCGTTCGCGGCGCTGACCGGATGAATCACCGTCACCGTCGGCACGGTTTGCGCGGCGGTCCAGGTCTTTAGATTGCGGGCATCGACCACGCGCAGCGCGACGCCCGCCGCTACGACGATCAACGCAACGGCGACACCCACCACGCCGATTACGACGAGCCGCCGGCGCGGCACTGGCGCGTTATTGACGTTGGGAACAGCGGGTTCAGACGACATGAGCAGGACCTCCCGTTACGGGTGTCGGGGCAATCGCGCGGCCAGGGCGCGAGTGGATGATGCAGAAGATCACCGGGACAAGAAGCAATGACGCGGTGGTTGCGAAAATCAGGCCGCCGATCACGGCGCGGCCAAGCGGTGCGTTCTGTTCGCCGCCCTCGCCCAGCGCAAGCGCCATTGGCGCCATGCCGATGACCATGGAGAGCGCGGTCATCAGCACGGGCCGGAAACGGGTGAAGCCGGCTTCGAGCGCGGCCTTGAACGGGTCGCCGTGTTCGGCCAGACGCTCGCGGCAGAAACTGACGACTAGAATGGAGTTCGCAGTCGCCACGCCCATGCACATGATCGCGCCGGTGAGCGCCGGCACGGACAGCGTAGTGTGCGTGGCAAACAGCATCCAGATGATGCCCGCGAGCGCCGCGGGCAACGCGGTGACGATCACGAACGGATCCGCCCACGACTGGAAGTTGACCACCACGATCAAATAAATCAGCACGACCGCGCCGAGCAAGCCGAACAGCATGCCGGCGAACGCGCTGTTCATGGTCTGCACCTGACCGAGCAATGCAACCGATGACCCCTTCGGCAAGGTGCCCGCATTGTTTTGCACGACGCGCTGAATGTCGGATGCAACCGCGCCGAGATCGCGATCCTGCGTGGTGGCGAAGATCTCGACCATCGGCTGGATGTTGTACTGGCTCACGACCGCGTTGGTGTTGGTGCGCTGGACAGTCGCGAGTCCGCCGAGAATCTGGCCGCTGCTTTGCAGGTTCGATGTGATCGGCAGGTTCTGCAGCGAAGCCAGCGAATCAAGACTGTATTGCGGCGTCTGCATGACGATAGGATAAGACACGCCGTTCGCATTGTTCAGCCAGAACGTCGGCGCAACCTGGCTCGAACCCGCAAGGTTCACCACGAGGCTGTTGGTCACATCGCGTTCATTGATGCCGAGTAATTGCGCGCGCGTACGATCCACATCGACATTGAAAGTCGGCGAATTTTGCGCTTGCTGGATGCGTGCATCGACCACGCCGGGAATGCGGCGGATCTCGCGCAACAGGCGGTTCGCATACGCGAAGTTCGCAGGCAGGTTGTTGCCGCGAACCTGCAGATCGACGGGCGCCGGCGAGCCGAAGTTCAGGATCTGGCTGATGATGTCTGCGGGCGGAAACGAGAAGGTCACGCCCGGATAAAGGCGCGGCAGTTTCTCGCGCATCTGCCGCACGTAATCGTCCGTTGGATGATGATTTTCGTTCAGCGCAATCTGGATATCGCCGTCTTGCGAGCCGATGGTTCCCGTATTGTTGTACGCGAGGTTAATACCGCTTACCGGCAAGCCGATGTTGTCGACCACAGTGCTCAGTTCGTTGGGCGGAATGATCTGCCGGATCGACGCTTCAACGTCGGCGAAGATCTGCGCCGTCTTCTCCACGCGCACGCCGACGGGTGCACGCACATGCAACAGGATTTGCCCCGCGTCCACCGCCGGAAAAAAGTTGCGGCCGAGCAAAGGCACGAGCGCGAACGAGATCAGCACGAAACCAAGGAAGCAGCTCACGAACGGCGCGCGATGATTCAGCGCAAGTTCGAGCAAGCCGTGATAACCCGCGCGCACCTTTTCGAAACGCCGTTCGAAGCCTTGCTGGAAGCGTCCAAGCGGTCCCGGACGTTTTTTGTCGTGCGCGTCTTCGCTGAGATCATGCGGATGCAGCAGATACTTTGCCATCGTCGGCACGAGCGTACGCGACAAGATGAACGAAGAAATCATCGCGAAGATCACGGCTTCGGCCATCGGCACGAAAAGGAATCGTGCGACGCCGTTCAAGAAGAACATCGGCACGAACACAATGCAGATGCAAAGCAACGCAACGAACGCCGGCGTGACGATCTGCGCGGCGCCATCGAGAATGGCCTCTTCAACCTGCTTGCCCTGCTCCAGATGCCAATTGATATTTTCGATGGTCACCGTCGCGTCGTCGACGAGAATCCCCACCGCGAGCGCCAGGCCGCCGAGCGTCATGATGTTCAGCGTCTCGCCGAGCGCGGAGAGCGTTGCGATCGAGCCGAGAATGGCAAGCGGGATCGAGGTCGCGATGATCACGGTCGAGCGCCAGCTTCCGAGGAACAGCAAGATCATCAGGCTCGTTAGCGCCGCCGCGATCACGCCTTCACGCGCCACGCCGCTGATGGCCGCGCGCACGAACAGCGACTGGTCGCCAATAGGCGCGATCTGCAGCGCGTCGGGCAACGAAGGTTTTGCATCGATCACATGCTGCTTGATGCCGTCGATGATCCCGAGCGTGGACACCGAACCGTTCTTGAGTATCGACATCAGCACTGAACGCTTGCCGTCAACGTGCACGATGTTCGTTTGCGGCGGACTGCCGTCGCGGACGTTGGCGACATCGTGGATATAGACCGTCGTTCCGTTGACCGCCTTGATCGGCAAGTCGCCGAGCGCCTTGATCGCGGACGGCGCGTTATTTAGTTGCAGCGTGTATTCGTGATCGCCGATCTTCTCCGTGCCAATAGGCGTCAACAGGTTCTGGCTCGCAAGCGCATTCGCGACGTCTTGCGCGGACAGGCCGCGCGCTTGCAAAGCTGCCGGGTTGATGTCGATCTGCACTTGACGCGTCTTGCCGCCGAACGGGAACGGAATGGACGCACCTGCAACGGTAACAAGCGCAGGACGCAATTGATTCAACCCGAGATCGCCCAGATTTTGTTCTGAAAGACCTTTGCCGGACAGCGCGAGCTGGATGATCGGCACCGTCGATGCGTTGTAGTTCAGGATCAGCGGCGGCGTGGTTCCTGGCGGTAACTGGCGCAACTGCGTCTGCGAAACAGCAGTTACTTGTGCGTTTGCGTTGCTGATGTTGACGCCCGGCTGGAAGAAGATCTTGATGATCCCAAAGCCATTCACCGACTCGGCTTCTATGTGCTGGATGTCGTTCACCGTTGTGGTCAGCGACCGCTCGAACGGCGACGTGATTCGTCCAACCATTTGATCGGGCGGCAAGCCCGTGTATTGCCATACGACGCTGATCACGGGAATGCGGATATCGGGAAAGATATCCGTTGGCGTGCGCAGCGCCGAAAGCGGACCGATGATCAGGATCAGGATCGCCAGGACGACAAACGTATAGGGCCGCCGCAGAGCGATACGTACTAGGGCAAGCATGGGAATTCCAGAACGTGAGGTTGCACCGGCGCGCGCCGCAAAACCGCTTTGCGCTGCAATGGGCGATGTGCGGCCGCATTCATTCGCATGGCCCGGAAGGCATGCCGGGTGGGATCGTTTTCGTCACGACAGCAGACGGCATGGTTGCAAGCCAACCTTGTTCGTCCTGGTTTTAACTTGGCGGAAATCTCGAGCACCATAAATGTCAGTCGAGCGGAAATTGTGGTTTCGTATGCCTTTCGAAAGTTTTTCCGAGAAGGCAAACTCAATGCAAGGCATCGTCAAAGCCGTCCAATCAAGCAACGCATGGACGATGCGGGAATGTACACAAACGAAAACAAATCTGCAGCGGCCGTCCGCACTTTCATTGACGGAAATACTGACTCGCGGAGTGTACATAGTCAGATCATTGCGAAGCTGGCAGTTTTGCCATTTTCGAATCACGCTATTTAGCGGTCGATTTTTGTCGTGACAGACGACTCGCGGTGGTTTGCAGAACTCCACTGCTTCAGCATTTACGATGATAGTTCGGCATCCGTACTACCTGAACGACAAAGCATTCAAGCATGCTTCCGCTGCACACGAACGACTTGTGCATGTCCTCTTGAATAACCGAGCACGTGCTTCGGAGTCCACAAACATCCCGGATGCCGTCGGACATCTGAGCCACCGACTGCGGACAAATAGCTGGCAAGGAAAGCGTTGAGATAATTTCTTTTATGAATTACATTTGCATTACGACAGCATGAAAATGAGTGGATAACTCATCCTTGACCTGTATTCACGGACGGTCTATACAAGACTCTCTAGCCCTTCCTTTCATGGCATATGGCTGCCAGCCACGTAGTGGGGTCAAGCCGCGGGTCGCCCGCTGTCAGGAATCGAATGCACTGCGAGGAAGCAATGAACAAGACCTCCCGTTTATGCAGCGCTTCTGCCGCAACCGCCAAAGCTCGCGGGCGCATCACCGCACCACCAGCAAGGCGGACCAATCACGCGTCCGTCAAATGCCCCAGCCCAATCCACAGGACCAAGCTTGCGCCTGCATAGCGCGCGTCGCCCATGGACGCGGCATCCGTCGTATCGCACATCACGTTTTTTCCGCAGTTGCAGTCATTAAAAACGAAGCAACAACTCAGGAGACAAACAGATGAACGCAACGCTCAAGGTCTTGCCCGTAGCCATTGGTGCAATGCTCGCCGGCTTGCCGTGCGCCCAGGCCGCGCAAGACAACGTCAACGCGCTTTCGAACTTCCAGCAAACGGGCAACACCGCGCCGGCCGAAACCGTGGCGCAGACGGGCCAGCGCGCCGACGCACTGCGCGAGAATCTCAGGGCGATCAAGTTGCCGCCGGGCTTCAAGATCGACTTGTACGCGGTGGTGCCCGAAGCGCGCCACATGGCAATCGAGCCTTCAACGGGCGTGGTTTTTGTCGGCACGCGCAAGGCGCGCGTCTGGCAAGTGACAGACCGCACCAAGCGCCGCGTTGCAGACGATGTGGTCGCCTTCGCAAGTTCAGTAACGTTCAAGGTGCCGAACGGTGTGTGCTTCTCTCCAGATGGCGTGCTGTATGTCGTGGAGCAGAATCGCGTGCTTGCATTCCCGGCTGCCCAGTTCTTCGGCGAAGGTGGCAGCGATGTCGCGGCTGCCGTTGTCGTGCCGCAAGGCAAGCTGATCCCGACGCAATTCGAAAGCTTCAACCACGGCGCGCGCACCTGCCGTATCGGGCCGGACAAGAAGTTGTACATCACGCTCGGCCAGCCGTGGAACGTGCCGGCGAAAGACAAGCTTGCCGACCTCGACAAGAACGGTCTTGCGGGCATTATCCGCATGGATCAGGATGGCAAGAACCGCGAGATTTATGCGCATGGCATTCGTAATTCAGTTGGTCTCGACTTCAATCCGAAAGACAAGACGCTGTGGTTCACGGACAATCAGGTCGACGGAATGGGCGACGACATTCCACCCGGCGAACTCAATCGCGCGACGAAACCGGGCGAAAATTTCGGCTTCCCATGGTATGGCGGCGGCAAGGTCCGCACGATCGAATACAAGGACGCGACACCGCCTGCCGGCGTCGTGTTTCCGCAGGTGGAAATGGCGGCGCACGCGGCCGACCTCGGCATGTCGTTCTACACCGGCAAGATGTTCCCGGCGAAGTATCAGGGCGGCATCTTCGATGCGCAACATGGCTCGTGGAATCGCACCAAGCCCATCGGCGCGCGCGTCATGTTGACGCCGGTCAAGGACGACGGCACCGCGGGCGAATCGGAGGTGTTCGCCGAAGGCTGGCTCACGCCGTCCGGTGAATACATGGGCCGTCCGGTCGATGTGCAGCAGTTGCAGGACGGCTCGCTGCTCGTCTCCGACGACTTCGCCGGCGCGATTTACCGGATCTCGTACACGGGCGGAAAATGAGGAAATTATCGACTCTGATCAGCGCGGCGTTGGTTCTCGCCGCCGCGTGGCTGCCGCAGACGTCATTCGCAGGCGACGTCCAGGCCGGCCGCGCGAAGGCCGTGCAATGCCAGGCATGTCACGGCATGGACGGCCTTGCGAAGATACCCGACGCGCCAAATCTTGCCGGGCAAACGGAGGAATACCTGGTGAAGGCGCTGAACGACTTCAAGTCCGGCGCGCGACAGAACGAGATGATGACGATGATGGCAAAACCGTTGTCCGATACGGACATCGCGAATCTCGCGGCTTATTATCACAGCCTTGGAAAGTAATGAGGTGTGGCTGGTTTCTGGTCGTAGTTTCAGGCGGGAGCCGGCCTGTCTTTTCTTACACCGATGACGCGTTTCCTTCGGCGGAATCGAAGAGCCGCACGATTTCATTAACGCCGCGCAGTTCCCAATCCGGCGACTGCCCCATCTCCTCGAACACGTTGCCGCCACGATTGATCCAGAACGTCGGGAATCCGAAATAACGTGCGCCGGTTGCGTCCCACCCGTTCGACGATACGAACAGAATCGACGTCCGCGCTAATCCGAAGGTTTCCTCGGCCAACCCATACGCACGATCATGCGGCTTGTAGATCCGTACCGGATCCACGCTGATCAGGTGATCGAATTCATCGCGGAGACCGGCATTGCCGACTACCGCGCCAATCGAATGCGGCGAACCGTTCGACAACACCGCTAGTTTGAGTCCGCGATTCCTGAGTTCGCGCAGCGCGCCGGGCACTTCGGGGAACGGTTGCAAACGCAAATAGGCATCGCAAAGAGCGCTGCGGGACGGGTTATCGAGTGCAAGTCCCAGATGGCTGCACGTGTAACGCAACGCATCTTCAGTTGCTTGCTCGAAGGTCACGTATCGGTTCATCAGGCTTCGCAACCACGTGTATTCCAGCTGCTTTTGCCGCCATAACGTACTGACTTCTTTTCCTCGCCCTGGAAATCGCTTCTCGCACTGATCGATGACCGAATGAACGTCGAACAGCGTGCCGTAAAGATCGAATGCAATCGCCTTGATATGGTTCATCTCACGCTCCTGAATGAATCGATGAAACGCGCTAATAAAGCTTAAACCCTTAATGTTCACCGCTCTCAAGATCCTTAAGACGCTTGCGATGCGCCGCGACCTTTGCGCGATTACCGCAAGCGGCCATGCTGCACCATCGGCGAGCGTGGCCGCGTGTGTGGTCGGCAAACATCAACGTGCAGGTCGGGCCTTCGCACGCTTTCACGTAGGTGAAGTCCTCTTCGCATACGAGCTCTGCTAATGCTTCGGCAATAGGCATTAAAAGCGATTCCGGCGATTCCCAATGTCGAACTGCGTGAAGTTCGTAGTGTGTGACGCCATCGGATGAATGTTTGACGATTTGCCGATGCTGCTGATCGCGTTCGAGCAATTTATTCAAAGGTTCCAGCTCGCGAAAATCTTTCGCGGACAGCGGCCGACCCTTCCTCTTCTGCGCAAATGCCCTGAACCATTCCCTCAGATCACGCGCCTTCGCGGCAAGGTCGTCGAGCTCGGCGATAGTGAAGCGATTGCGGATATCTTCGATTGCTTCCGGCGGCGCAAACCCCGCTTGTTCTAGCCAGGATAACAGGCCTTCGCCGTCGGGGATCCAGTCCACCTGTTCATCGACGGGCGTAGCAACCGAATTCAAGAAATCGAGGCCCGGTGCGTCGGCCACGAACATCGGGGGTATCTGGCGGTAATCCATCTTTCATGCGCTTTCCGAAATAATGATGATGAAATCGTAACCACTAAAACTCTTCTTGACAAGTTACACGTCGAATTTGTAACCTTTAAATGCGCAACAAGACGGTTACTCGAATGCTGGTTGTTGCGGTTGGTTATTTGATCTCCCGGCAATCAGGAACCAGCAAAGAAGGTCTTTCCAGAGCGGGCGACCAATCGCTTCGCCGATGCATGCAACAGAAGTCCAACGAGTTGCCGCTCACTAACTTCAAGGAAGAAAACTCATGTCCGCAATTACCTATCGTTCCGCCGACGTAGACGGCTTCAAGGTGTTCTATCGCGAAGCAGGTCGTCCCGGCGCGCCGAAACTGTTGCTCCTCCACGGCTTTCCAAGCTCGGGCCACATGTTCCGCGACCTGATTCCTAAGCTCGCCGATCAGTTTCATATCATCGCGCCGGATCTGCCAGGCTTCGGGCAATCCGGCATGCCGAGCCGCGATGCCTTCACATACACGTTCGAGAATATCGCCAAGGTCATTGGACGGTTTACCGAAGTCGTCGGCTTCGATCGCTTTGCAATGTACGTGTTCGACTACGGCGCGCCAACAGGCTTTCGTCTGGCGCTCAGTTATCCTGAACGAATTACCGCGATCATTTCGCAGAATGGCAACGCGTACGAAGAAGGTTTGAGCGACGGCTGGAATCCGATTCGCGCTTATTGGCAAGATCCGTCGAGTGTGAATCGTGAAGCGCTGCGCGCAATGCTTACGCACGATACAACCTACTGGCAATACACGCACGGAGTACAGGACACGACGCTCGTATCGCCCGATGGTTATTCGCTCGACGATTTCTATTTGAGCCGTCCCGGCGCCGACGAAATCCAGCTCGATTTATTCGGCGACTATAAAAACAATGTCGCCTTGTATCCCGCGTTCCAGGAATATTTCCGCACGCACCGCCCGCGTTTTCTTGCCGTGTGGGGAAAGAACGATCCGTTTTTTTTGCCGCCGGGCGCCGAGGCGTTCAAGCGCGACATTCCGGATGCAGTGGTGCGTTTCTTCGATACGGGGCATTTCGCGCTCGAAACACATGCGTCGGAAATTGCATCGGCCATTGCCGAATTCCTGAATACCAACGTGTAAGGAGACAAAAAAATGTCCACGAAAGTAGCCATCGTCACGGGCGCGAGCCAGGGTATCGGCCGCTCGACCGCCATCAGGTTGGCGCGGGATTTTTCATCGATCGTGCTGGTTGCACGCAACCGCGAGAAGCTCGAACAGACAGCGGACGACGTTAAAAACGCGGGCGCTGAACCGCTGGTAATCGACGCCGATTTGTCTCGCCCTGAAGCGGCGCAGGACGTCATCGACAAGACACTTTCGGCGTTCAGCCAGATCGACGCGTTGCTCAACATCGCCGGCGCCGTGCCGCAAATCGATCTCTTCGATATGACCGACGACCAATGGGAACGCGGCCTCGCGTTGAAGCTCCACGGCGCACGGCGCTTGACCGTCGCGGCATGGCCTTCGCTCAAGAATACTTCGGGATCCGTAGTGCTGATGTCGGGCAATTCAGCGCTTTTTCCCAAAGCGCCGTACGCGGCCGTCGGCACCATTAATGCGGCGATCGTGGCGCTGGCAAAGGCGTTCTCGGACCGGGGCATTACCGACGGCGTGCAGGTCAACAGCGTGCTGCCCGGTCCCGTGATGACGGGCCGCCGGCAATCCTATCTGGAACATTGGGCGCCACTTCACAACATGACGGTCGAAGAAGCGACAGCGAAGTTCCCTGTCGAAGCGCAGATCGAACGGTTCGGCACGCCTGAGGAGATAGCCGAGCTGATGGCGTTCATCGTGTCGCCGGGAGCGCACTGGATGACCGGTTCGACGTTGCGGATGGACGGCGGAGAGGTCAAGTCGATCTGATTCTGGCCTGAAGGCACATGCTCAGTTCATGCCCAGAATGTCGTACTGAAGCTTGTCGATGTTCATGTCGCTCTGGGCGTTGAAATCGGCCGACTGAACAACAAGCTGGTCGTTGACGTCCTTGTACTTGACGACCATCTTGATGCCGATCGCGACCCAGCTGTCGGGATACACATCGATATCCCACTCCACAATAACCGGATCAGCCGCGCTGGCGTCCTGTGAACGCTTTTGGACCAATCGCTCAAACGGGATCATTTTCGTGTTGGCGTCGAAGGTCCCCGCGACGAGGTTGCCCACCGCGTTATCGCCGCCGAGACTATGCGCGCGGATATGCAGCCACTCCCAGGTGCGGGCGTTCGCCCAATCATCGCCATAGCACGACGCCGCGTAGTTGCGCGCGGAATCGCCCATGACGGTGTCGCGATTTTGCGATGTATCGCCATTGGTCGCCGGGCCATCGTACTGGGCCACGATACGAATCAGGTCCGTATTCGGCGGCCCCGGAAAGCTGGGACGCGACTTCGGCGCCTTCGCAACGGGGCGCGGTCCAAGCATGTCGAGAGGCGTCTTGCCGAAGTAGAGCCAGTCCTCGCCGTAGCCGATCAGCAAATAAGCACCGTTGATGCCGTTGTTAAGTTGCTGTTCGATGGCATAAGCATCTGCAAGCGTGACTGCCTGGTTTCGAACGGTGACATGATGCTCTTGGGCGACGGCAATCTTTCTTGCGTTGGCGCTGAAAAAAACATTGGTGGGCCTTGCATCGGCGGCGCGGCCTCGGACGTTGAAGCCCTTCGACTTGACAGCCGTGGTGATCAGCACCTTTCCAGATCGCGTCGTGATCATGCATCTTCTCCATGAGTGAAATGTTTTGCGCCGGTGGTTTCGTTGAGTAACATTCGAGGGAAAGCATTTATTCCCTAAAGAATGTTCAATCGTCCGCGCGGGTATTGCGACAGATGCCCGCGAAACTGCCATCTCAACTCGGGAGAAATTCGCTATGAAGGAAGCTGTTTTTATCGTGCCTGGAATTGGGAATTCAGGTCCCGAGCATTGGCAGAGTTTGTGGGAACGCGAGCATCCGCACTGGCGGCGTCTGGTCGTGGATGATTGGGATCGCGTTGAATGCGACGATTGGGTATCGGCTATAGATCGGCAGATCGGACCGCATCACGCTAATACCGTGATCGTGGCGCATAGCCTCGGATGTCTCGCGGTTGCGCATTGGGCTGCGCGCACCAATGCCCGCGTGCGTGGCGCGCTGTTAGTCGCGGTGCCCGATCCCGAAACACCGGCCTTTCCAAAAGCGGCGGCAACCGGCTTTGCACCGTTGCCTTCAAAGCGGCTGGTGTTCGCTTCCGTCGTGGTCTCGAGCAGCAACGACCCTTATGGCAGCGAGCAATATGCACAAGCGTGCGCCGCCGCGTGGGGCAGCGACTGGGTGCGTGCTGGCGCGCGCGGGCATCTCAACGCACAAAGCGGTCTGGGTAACTGGGCCGAAGGATTGAAGCTCGTGGAGAAGCTTCACGCGGGCAAATGAAGCGCGCCAGTTACATCGGCCATTCGAAAACGAGATCGGCGCGCGCGCGCGTCAGTTCGATGAGCGCCGCGTTGACTTCATCGGTTTGCTGCACCCAGGTTCTCGCGGCGTCTTCGCTGCGGCCAAAGTAAATGTGGCGCGCAACCAGCCGTTGAACACGCAATTGCGGATCGACGTCCACGTACCAGGCTTCATCGAGCAACGATCGAATTGAGCTCCAGTGACCATGCTGCAACAGCAAATAATTGCCTTCGGTAATCACGAGCGGTATGTCAGCAAGAACAGGAATCGCGCCGGCGATCGGCTCCTCGATCTCGCGCCGAAAGGCGGGAGCGTAAATGATTTCGCCTTCACGCTGCGCGCGAATCCGCGTTAGCAACGCAACGAAACCGGCACTGTCGAAGGTATCTTCCGCGCCTTTGCGCGAAGCGCGGCCAAGACGCTCCAATTCCACGTTCGCCAGATGAAACCCATCCATTGGCACGACCACGGCGCGGCCTGGGAAAGCATCCAGAATGGCTTGCGCCAGCGTCGATTTACCCGCGCCCGGCGCACCCGCCAGCCCGAGAATGCTGCGCCGGCCGCTCGCAATGAGAAGTTGCAGCCGTTCCATAAAGCGGTCTTCGATCATCGGCTAAATCCAGGTAGTTCAGTAAAACGCCTTGGTTAATGGTGTGCTTTCGCTTTGGCAGCCGCGTTGATGCCGCCAGTCATAAACGCCCGCGCGTGCGTTGCAAGGTTCCTGCTGTCGAAAAACTGCGCGAAGTCGATAGTACCCGAGCCGAGATAACCGCGATTCCGGACTTTTCGTGCTCATGTGATACGTCTTAAGGTGCACGGGTGTCGAACTCATCGAGCATATTGAGGTTAACGAGGCCCTCTTGAGCAGGTCGCTTTTAACCTGGCAAAACAAGCCAACCGATGCGTCAAAAGCCGAAAGCTAAGTGAATACCCCGGGATTGACTGGATATCTCGAAATCTTCGATAATTAATCACATTGTGGACGTGAGTCCATATTATGGACAATTACAGAAGGTCGCCCCATGCCAGATATCGTCAATACCTATCCTGCCACCATGCCGTACCAGTTGCCATTTCCCAAGGAAGCGCAAAAGGAAGTGGTCGTGCCGTTCGCCATTCCAACCGATGAACGCGTGTGGGTGCCGCAAGCCGAGAATGTATCGTTCCGACCTCTTTGCCTCAACGCCTCGCAAGGTTACTGGATGAACCTGCTGCGCGTGCGAAAGTCGGGCGTCCTGAGCCGGCATCGTCATCCGCAAGGCGTTCATGGATTCGTATTGAAGGGACGATGGAAATACCTCGAGCACGAATGGACCGCCACGGAAGGAAGCTACGTCTATGAGCCGCCTGGCGAGACCCATACCTTGTACGTGCCCGAAGACGTCGAGGAAATGATCACCTATTTTCAGGTGAACGGCGTGATGTTCTACTGTGATCCGTACGGCAACTACACGGGTTACGAGGACGTGTTCACCAAGATCGAGATGTGCCGCAAACACTATGCATCGGTTGGACTGGGTGAAGACTACGTGGACCAGTTCATCCGATGAACACGCGTTCTTCCTTGGCGCGCTACGACTTTGCCGAACGCGTGGCGGTGGTCACGGGCGCGGCCGGAGGAATTGGCCGGGCAATATGCGATGCGTTCAGCGAGAACGGTGCATCGGCGGTGAACTGGGACCGGATCCCGGGGAACATGGATGCACCCAATGCGCCCGCGCATTTTCAGGTCGATATCACGGAGCCTGCTTCCATTGAAGCCGCGCTTGCCGCGACCATTGGAAAGTACGGCCGCATCGACTATCTCGTGAACAACGCGGGGTTTGCAGGCTCGACACAACCGCTCGATGAATGCGATCCCGAAGAATGGCAGCGCGTGATCGAAGTCAACTTGCTCGGTACTTATCATGTCAGCCGTATCGTGCTGCCAATCATGCGCCGGGCGCGAAGTGGGCGTATTGTCAACGTGGCGTCGCTTGCCGGCAAGGAAGGCACGGCGAATGCATCGGCTTATAGCGCGGCAAAAGCGGGCGTGATTGCAATGACGAAGTCACTCGGCAAGGAACTGGCGCAGACCGGCATTCTGGTGAATGGCATTGCGCCGGCTGCGGTAGAAACGCCGTTGCTCATGCAGATGGCAGCGTCGCACGTGCAAACCATGATCGATAAAAGCCCGATGGGCCGGCTCGGCACAACGCAGGAAGTGGCCGCCCTCGCACTCTGGTTATGTTCGGATTCGTGCACCTTCAATACAGGCGCGACCTTTGACCTTTCCGGAGGACGCGCGACCTACTGACCGTGGGGCGATCAAGCACCAAGCGCCAATAAGAAAGCAGTCATTGCTCACGACAAATCCATGCAGGAGACAAGCACATGCTACAAAAATCTTCGCGCCTCAAGCGCACGCAAGTCATAGCGGTCACCTTCCTGACCATTGCAGGTATTGTCAATTATCTGGACCGTTCCACGCTTTCCATCGCGAATCATTCAGTGAGCCAGGAGCTGCATCTCTCGGCTTCGCAAATGGGCTTGCTGTTGTCGGCGTTTTCGCTCGCGTACGCATTCGCGCAGCTTCCTGTAGGCGCTCTGCTCGATCGATTCGGTTCGCGCGCGATGCTCGGACTTGGCATGCTGGTATGGTCGGTCGCGCAACTCGCAGGCGGCTTCATTCAGACGCTCAATCATTTTCTCTTTGCGCGGATTGTTCTGGGGATATCGGAAGCGCCCTTGTTTCCAGCGGGTGCGAAGGTGGTCAACGAGTGGTTCGCCGTGCACGAGCGCGGGCGGCCGACCGGGACGTTCGTTGCTTCATCGACCATTGCGCCGATGATCGCGCCACCGCTGCTGACCGTGCTGATGCTTTCATTCGGATGGCGAACCATGTTCATCATCATGGGTGCGCTCGGCATTCTGGTATCGATTGGCTGGTACGTGCAATACCGGAACCGCGATGAAGTAGCGCTCGACGAATCGGAGATCGCTTATCTGGAATCGGACCATAAGGTCGAGCCGCGCGCGAAGGGTGTGAGTCTTGCCGAATGGGGCAACCTGTTCAAATTGCGCAATACGTGGGGCATGGTGTTCGGCTTCATGGGCGTGATTTATATGGTGTGGCTGTATCTCACGTGGTTGCCCGGATACCTCGAAAACGAACGTCACTTGAGCATTGCGCATACAGGCTGGCTTGTATCCATACCTTATGTTTTCGGCACTATCGGCATGGTGTCGAGCGGTTATATTGCAGACCATTTGCTCAAGCGCGGCATGGCGCCTATTCGCAGCCGCAAGTGGCCGCTGTGCATCGGGCTCGTGGGCGCCGCCGCGTTCACAGTGCCCGCCGCCTACACGCCGAGCACCACGCTTGCCATTGTCTATATCTCGTTCGCAATGTTCTTCGTCAATATGTCGAGCGGCACCGCATGGGCGCTCGTCAGCGTCGCCGCGCCCCGTCATCTGGTGGCGTCACTTGGCAGCATGCAAAACTTTGGTGGATATCTCGGCGGTTCTTTCGCGCCGATCATCACCGGCATCGTGGTCGACCAGACGCATTCGTTCGTCAACGCGCTGTTGATTAGCGCAGCCGTCGCCTTCGCCGCCGCGCTCGTGTATTTGTTCGTGGTCAAAGAGGTCGCGCCTGAGACGCTGCCCGCTGCGATAGAAACACAGCCGTCGTAATTTTTACTCTCAGGACTGGACATGACTTTCAAGGATAACCTGCTCGAAGGCAAGGTGGCGCTCGTCACCGGTGGCCTGAGCGGCATTGGCGCGGCAATCGCGAATCATCTGTCGCAGCTCGGCGCGCATGTGGTGGCTGCCGGCTTGCCGCTTGCAACAGAAACGCCTGACGTACTGGACGCTGCGGTGCGAAAGGTCACGCTCGACGTGCGCTCGACCGCGAACGTCAATGCCGTGCTGAAGGAATTCGATCGGCTCGATATTGTCGTGAACTGCGCGGGCGTGATCCGACGTGGCGCCGAACATGAAGTCGATGTGTTCGAGGACGTCGTCGATATCAACTTGAATGGCACCATGCGCGTCTGTTCTGGTGCGCGCGAGTTGCTCAAGGCATCGTCGGGATGCATTGTGAATACGGCATCCATGTTGAGTTTTTTCGGCGGCGGACTGGTGCCGGCCTACAGCGCAAGCAAGGGCGCAATTTCGCAATTGACGAAGTCGCTCGCCATTGCCTACGCCGCCGACGGGATCCGCGTGAATGCCGTGGCGCCGGGCTGGATTGCCACGCCCTTGACGCAGGCGCTGCAGGAAGATGCCGGCCGCTCGCAGACAATCCTGGAGCGCACGCCAATGAAACGCTGGGGCGGCCCTGACGAAGTGGCGCAAGTCGTCGCGTTTTTATGCACGCCGGCGGCGTCGTTCATGACCGCGGCGATCGTGCCCGTGGATGGCGGTTATCTCGCGGCTTAAGGGCTCTAAGGCTTTAGCTGCGTTTCGATTGCCGCCCGGTCGATCACCGACCAGACCTCCACGATCTTCCCTTCGTTAAATTGATAGAAGACGTTCTCGGTGAACGATACCGCCTTGCCGTTCACCGGAAGACCGAGGAACGAACCCTTCGGAGTACATGCAAAGGCTAACCGGCTCGCTATGAAAGGCGGGTCGGCGACCAGCAATTGAATGTTGAAATGAAGGTCGGGGATTTGCTCGAAATCTCTTTCCAGCATCTCGCGATATCCGTTCAGGCCGAAACGCTTGCCGTTATGGGAAGCATCTTCGTGAACGAACTGTCCGAGATGCTGCCAGTCCTGGTCGTTCAAGCACGCAATGTATGCCCGATAGACATCGGCGAGTTCGGTTTTTTCCATTGAAGTATCCTGATGGTTCTTCGAAACCGTGAATGCTCGCGCAACGGGAGCGCACTGAAGATCTTATACAACTTCGCCACGCGCGGTTTGGCATCGCGTGCGCCGAGGTTTTACTTCCCTCCAGCCGAATGCCCGTGTCGACGACCGCTATAGACCAAGTAAAGACTCGCTTACCCCTTTGGTAAGATGCGTGACTTCCAATGGCTATCAACGCGAAACCGCCGCACGACGGTCAATGAAAATAATTCTCTCGCGCGACTTCCTCGGGCTCATATTAAGCGTCGCCGTGGTCGGTCTCGGCCTTGGCGCGACCCTGCCTCTTACCGCACTCGCGTTGACAAACGCCGGCTATGGCACCGACGTCGTCGGACTGATGACGGCCATGCAGGCAGGCGGCGGCTTGCTCGTAATTCCCGTGGTCGGCCGCATCACCGGACGGTTCAGCGCGAGCCAGATCATCATGGGCGCGGCGTTGAGCGTTGCTGCCGCCACCATGCTCATGCAATTCACCGCGCACTTATGGCTTTGGGCGGTGCTGCGCGTAGTGAGCGGCGCGGCGCTCATGGTGCTTTTCACCATCGGTGAAGCGTGGGTGAACGAACTCGCCGACGATAGCAACCGCGGCCGTCTGGTCGCAGTCTATGCGACCAATTTCACCGCATTCCAGATGGCAGGCCCGGTCATGGTGGGCGTCATCGGCGAATGGCACGCGACGCGCTTCATCGTATGCGGCGCGGTGTTTTTGTTTGCATTGCCGGCGCTCGCGCTCGTGCGTGGCGGACCGCCCGTGCATGCATCGAGTGGCGAAGCTCACGCCGCCGAAAAGCGCAGCGGTGTCTGGCGCGATGTCTTTCCGCTGATGCCGGCCATCCTGGTTGGAACGGCATTCTTCGCGCTCTTCGATACGCTCGCGTTGTCGCTCATGCCGTTGTTCGCCATGTCGAAGGGTGTCCCGGAAAATCTCGCGCTGCTATTCGGCTCGGCAGTCTTGCTCGGCGATACGCTCATGCAATTTCCGATTGGCTGGCTCGCCGACCGGCTGGGACGCGTGCGCGTGCATATGGGCGCCGCGCTGGTTGTCATCGGCTTATTGCCCTTGCTGCCCTGGGCGGTGTCGAATCCGTGGCTGTGCTGGCCGCTTTTGTTCGTCATCGGCGCGGCCGCAGGGAGCATCTATACGCTGTCGCTCGTGGCTTGCGGCGAACGCTTTCGCGGTGCGGCGCTCGTGTCGGCAAGCTCGCTGGTGGGTGCATCGTGGAGCATTGCGAGTTTTGGCGGTCCGATCATCACGGGCGCGCTGATGCATGCAATCGCGCCGGTTGCGCTGATTTTCGTGCTGCTCGTGTGTGCATCCGCGTTCCTGATCGCGATGATCTGGGAATGGCGTTCAAGCGCCGAGGCGGCGCGCTGACTGGATCACGGCGGAAGTCGTTGGCAATACAACCCACCTGCGGCGGCAGCGAGCGTAACGCTCACTACGAAAAAAACGAGGCCCCGGTCATTCCGGCAGCCTCGCATCTTTTGTCCGTTCCTATAACCGCTTACCTGAGCAAACTCAGGTAATTGCCGCTCGGATACGCGGTGTTCAGCCACGTCGACAACCGGTTCACCTGTGTCCTGTCGATCCCCTCGCCTTGCATCAGCGGAATCTGGTTCCACGTCCACGTCGGGAAGTTCTCGACCGTGCCGCCCGATACCGTCCCGTGAACATAGCCGATCTCGCACAGGCTGCGCATGGCCCAGCCGCAAGTCGTCTCGCCAGGAACCGCATTGGGCTGGCCTTCGCGCTGCCACGTGTTGATATCGAAACTCGTTGTGGTGTCCATCCAGTTCGACAAGAACGCATTAACGACCGCTTGCTCCGTTGCAGGGTCCGTACCTTTCCAGACGCCGGTCCGGCCGCCATTCCAGACGTCCAGCGGACTGCTGTCGCGAATGGTCCAGCCGCGCGTGACATCGGTTACGCCTACACCGTTGTCCATTTCCTGCGCGCCTTTCAGCACGTACAGGAAGTTGCGGATCGGCTCGGGCCGGCCGCTGCTTTGGTACAGGTTGTTGAGCAGGCCATACGCGTATTGCCAGTCAGTCGGCAAATGCACGTTGTGCGCGCCCGAACCCGGGTTCAGCAGGATCTGCAGGTAATACCACTGGTTCGCCTTCACGTAATGCGCGACCGGACTGCCGAACATGCTGTTGGCAACCGGGAAGCCCTGAATATGCGGCGATACGTTGAAAATAAAGCGCCAGTATCCGCACCAGCCGCGCCTCTCCGCCTTGGGCGCATTTTCTTCATTGACCCAGGCCACGGGGCAATTGGTTTCCAGTGAAAAGTCCTGGGCAATTTCCCACGATTTCATCAGTTGCCACTGCACGGTGCCGTACAGGTTCTTCTGCTGCGCAATCGTATAGCTGCCATTCACGCCTTCGTTCGGCGGCGCGAATCGCTCACCGAATTCAACGCCCCAGTAATACAGGTCGCCGAAGATATCGCCGGTTCGGCCTTGAGCGTAGTTGGTGCCGCCATTGGCGAGCTGGGTGCGCATATTGTAGGTCGCCGTGCCCGTACCCTCGCCCGCGTACTCCTTATTTAAGTTGCTGTTCGTAAAATAGTCACCCCATGCGTCTTTCGGATGAATATGCGGGACCCAGTGATTCCAGTCCGGCAATTGAAAGCCAATCGGGATTTCCCGAAGATTGATCTGGCCTCGGGTTGCAATCGCGGCCTTGTCCACTCCATTCGGAAATACCGTTGCCAATGTATCGAGATCGTTTTCCGATACCGCGTCGATACCCGCGCCGCATGTCCAGTCGCTTACCGGCGCGCTATCGAGACCTGGACCCGGTTGATAAGGCGGATTCCATGGCCGGCATTTCGGGCCCGGCGTGGGATAACGGTTCGCGAGACTTCTGATATAGCTGGCGATCTGCAAGCCCTGGTTTTCCGAGAGCCCGTGATACTGGCTTCGAACGACGATTGAATTGTTCGAGTAGTTGAACTTGAATAAATCGCTTCCGCTCGCGCTATGACAATCCATGCAATGTGCCTTGATCTGGCCGGCATTGATGGGTGAATCGATCAACGTAGCGCTTTGCCATAATGTCGCGCCCGCGCTAATGTCCGCATTGCTCGAAAGCGGCGCTGTCCATTGGGTCGGATCGTCTTGCGCGAAACTGCTGTCGGCAATCAATGCATTGCCCGACGCATCGAGAAAGTTAAACGATAGAACCCGATATCCCGAACTCACGCCATCGGTTGAGTTGAAGCGGAAATTGACGATATTACTGCCGTTGATTGCGCCGGATATAGGGACGTTCAAGCTAATGGTGTCATAACCGCCGCCAATGCCGCCGTATAATTTTGCGTTCCCCAACACGGTCACGTTTGCGTTCGTGAGGTCGATCCAGTTTCCGCCGTTCACCTGAACCGAGCCCTTGGCGTCGTACGAAAGATTATTCACGCGCATGGTAAGCGTCCTGGCCGATGCACCGGCTGGAACGGGCACAGTGGCCGCGATGATCTTTCCGCTTCCCGCACTCATCACTTCCAGCGGCATGATGACGGCGCCGGACGAGGTGGTGCCAGCATTGGATGGCGGCACCACCGGTATCGTTACCGGCGGCGCACTGCCAACGACATTCGAGCCACTGGCGGGAGAAGTTGCACCCGCGGACGACGCTGGAGATCCCGCTGCGCCGCTCGCGCCGACCGGCGCGGTTGCGGAAGATCCGGACGCACTTCCCGCGTTACCAGCGGACCCTGACGAGTTGCTGAGCCCTGCCACGGCGCCTGAATCCGAGCTGCCGCCACCGCCTCCGCATGCGCTGACGCTGAGAATTGCGCCGCTGACCATGGACACCAACTGTACCCGATTGAGTTTAATCATTATTTATATGATGCGGAAACGATGAAAATCCCCCGCACGAAACCCGCGGAGTCCTGTGTTTTCAATAAAACGTTTTTCCGCGAATACCGACACTTGCCTATCACGACAACTTGAAAACCCGCTCAGCCTGTCGCGCAATTCTTCATACAATATTGAATCTATATTCTTATAGAGCTGCAGTTTGAGTCGACAGCACACTTGCATCTGGCGCAGGACAGCTTAAAGAAATGCCACTACAACACCGTTAGATGTTCGTACTGTGAAAATCGAGTTGAATAAAATGAAGCTGGTGCTTAATTCCGGCTGCAAATGCAGGTGGAACATTGGAAGAGAACGACATATCTCGAAAGACTGCATGCAATGCAAATCGATACTTCGCTCTCGAGAAAAACTCGCAAGACATGCAAAGATCAATTTTCGGCAACTCAAATAAACGGACGAACCGAAGCCACGCGACTTTCAATCGCGTAATCGAGAACGATCAGCTGCTTTCTGTACTGGATGCTGGATTGAGCCGAGCAAACGGGAGTTCGTTTACTTGTTATCGGCAAGCATTGCGCGAAGTTTAATCGTAAAAAAATATCAGTGTCAATTTGCAATAGCGGCGCTCGGTACACTAGTTGTAGAGGCCAGAAAACGTGTTCATGAATTGAAAGATCGGCGGTTTATCGATACGCAGAACACGTATCGATCAACCCGTTCAAGCCGCGGTCGAGTTTCCCGCAGTGCTCACGAACTTGCCCCCGGCGCAGATGCCGCCGCACTACCTCCGGGCGCGGGAGTAGAGATTCCTGAATCGCCGCCCTTCGAACATGCCACGCATGCAAATACCAGCGTGGCCACTCCAATCCATCTGATCCACTTAGCCAACATGATTAATCTCCGGTTGTTGTAAATCACCTGTACAGCACTTGAAAGCGAGCAATGGACGTTCCGGGTTCGATCTTTGCGGACCCTGCTTACACATCGATTGAATGATTGAAAAACCGGAGACTTACCTTGAGACATATAGGCAAAACTGCTTGCGCGCTGACGCTTGTCATCTGCATGGCCGGCAGCGCGTTTGCACAAGGAACCAGCACCGGCGGCGCGCCGCCTGCGACACATTCGAGCAGCAGTGACACCGGCAACGGGCGCTCAGGCGCGAAGGGCGGCGGAGGTGCTGCCACTCAATATGGCACGGACCCCGCGACCCTGAAAAAAGAGGAAACCGCGCGGCAACAAGCCGGGAAGGGGCCGCAACCAGGCGCATCCGGCGCGGCGGTATCGAAGTGAACTTGCTGCTGAAAGCGCATAAAACGTGATCGACTGGCAGGACTTGCGCATCCGTTCTTAGAATCCGCGGATCACGTATGCATATCGATCGCGCGGCAGGCGGCATTTCGGAGGGCATATGCGACTGATCCGCTACCGCACGCTGCGAACCATCGCCGATCATCCCGGCGCGTTCGCGCTGCAGGTACTCAAGGCTTTTCGCGCGAACCAGGGTATGTTGCTCGCGGGAGCGGTGGCGTATTACGCGCTGCTTTCCATCGTTCCGCTACTGATCCTTGTCGTGATCGCGTTGTCGCATGTATTCGACCGGCACGTGTTGCTCGATACCCTTTCTCATCTGCTCGAATGGCTCGTGCCGGGACAGGCGAAAGCCATCGTCAAGGAGCTTGCCAACTTTCTCTCGCATCGAACGGTGATTGGCTGGGTGCTGCTTTGTACGATGGTCTTTTTCAGCTCGCTCGCTTTCACGGTGCTCGAAAACGCGATGTCCGTGATCTTCGTGCACCGCGTCGCGATCCGCCGGCGGCACTTCCTGATATCCGCGCTGCTGCCGTATTGCTACAGCTTGTCGCTCGGCGCGGGCGTGTTGCTCGTCACGCTCGTTTCGACAGGATTGCAGGCGGTGGGCGCGCATAGCGTGGATATATTCGGCATCGAAGTGTCACTCAGCGGGACATCGCGCGTGCTGCTTTATCTGTTCGGTTTCGCAGGCGAGGTATTCGTGCTGACATCCATTTACATGGTGATTCCGGTGGGACGTCCGCGCTTCAGGCACGCGCTTTTCGGCGCGGTCGCCGCCGCGTTATTGTGGGAAGTCACGCGTCATGTGCTCGTCTGGTATTTCGCCACGCTCTCGCAAGTGAGCGTGGTCTACGGGTCGCTGACAACGTCGATTGTCGTGCTGTTCAGCCTCGAAGCGCTCGCCACATTGCTGCTGTTCGGCGCGCAGATGATCGCGGAGTACGAACGGCTGCACGCGGGCACTACGGAGCTTCGGCCCAGGCCGTTTCGCACGAGTTGAACTAGCGGTTCCCGGCGATAATGCGCGGATATCAAAAACGGATCTGCAAGGAGACCCTTTGGAACTGCGCCAGCTTCGTTACTTCGTCCGTGTCATTGAACATGGCAGCATGGGCCGCGCGGCCATGGAACTCGGCGTGGTGACATCGACACTCAGCCAGCAGATCAGCCGGCTCGAAAGCGAGCTGTCCACGCGTCTTTTGCAGCGCACCGCGAACGGCGTGGTTCCTACCGATGCGGGTCTCGCGTTCTGGCGCCAGGCGCAACTGGCGCTTCGTCATGTCGATGACGCCGCCCACGCCGCGCAACACGCGCGCCTTTCGGGTCATGTCAGCGTCGGCATGGCGCCGAGCACCACGGGCATGCTCGGTCTTGCATTCATGCGCGCCATGCGCGAGCGTTATCCCGATGTCCGCCTGCGACTGGTCGAAAGCCTGTCGGGTCATTTGACGGGCATGCTGAACGCACGCCAGATCGACCTTGCGATCCTCTTCCAGAGCGACAACATCAAGCGCTTCAGCGCCACGCCTTTGCTCGATGAACGCCTGTACATGATCGCATCGGCCGGTTTCGAACCAATGCCGAAGAGCAAGACTACAAAGCTCGCAAACATCGCGAGATTGCCGATGATCCTTCCAAGCGGACCACACGGCCTTCGCTCGCTGCTCGATACCGCGTTTGCGCGCGCGAGCATCGAACCGAATATCGTGGCTGAAATCGATGGCCTCGCAATGCTCATGGATGCAGTCGGCGGCGGCCTCGGCGTAACTATCCAGCCGGGCGCAGCGCTCGCACGCCGCGACCTTTCGTTGTTCCGCGCGCTGCCCGTAAGCGATCGCTACATGGTGCGTCCGAACCAGCTCGTGAGTCTCTCCGACGATGAACTCTCGCCGGCCGGTCTCGCGGCCCGCGTAGTTCTCGCCGATGTCGCGCGCACGCTCGTCACAACCGGCAAGTGGACGGGCGCGACCTTGCCGCCTCTTCACGAATCGTGAAGACCCGTTGTCTGCCGCCTGCTGGCGGCCGAACACCGCACGTCCTACACTCGCGGGATTGGAGGAGACATCACAATGGTCGACGTATTGGTGATCGGCGGCGGCAACGCGGCTTTGTGCGCTGCATTGATGGCGCGCGAAGCGGGCGCGTCCGTGATGCTGCTGGAAGCGGCGCCGCGTGAGTGGCGCGGCGGGAATTCGCAGCACACGCGCAATTTGCGCTGCATGCACGACGGACCGCAGGACGTGCTGATCGATGCTTATCCGGAGGAAGAATACTGGCAGGACTTGCTCAAGGTCACGGGCGGTATCACGAATGAACCGCTTGCTCGCTTCGCTATCCGCGAATCATCGACATGCCGCGACTGGATGCGCAAACACGGCGTGCATTTCCAGCCGCCGTTATCGGGCGCGCTGCATGTCGCGCGCACCAACGCGTTTTTCATGGGCGGCGGCAAGGCGCTCGTCAACGCGTATTTCCGCAGCGCGGAAGCACTCGGCGTAAAGGTTCGATACAACGCGCCGGTCGATTCCATCGAACTGGATGGAGACCGTTTCGTCGCGGCGCGTATTGGAAACGAACGCATTGAAGCACGCGCGTGCGTGCTCGCAGCGGGCGGCTTTGAATCCAACCGGGAATGGTTGCGCGAAGCGTGGGGCCAAATCAACGGCGAGTGGGTCGCCGACAATTTCCTGATTCGCGGCACGCGTTTTAACATGGGCGTGCTGCTCAAATTCATGATCGACGCCGGCGCGGATTCCATTGGCGATCCGTCGCAATCGCATTGCGTTGCCATCGATGCCCGCGCGCCACTTTATGACGGCGGCATTTGCACGCGCGTGGATTGTGTGTCGCTGGGTGTGATGCTGAACCGCAACGCAGAGCGTTTCTACGACGAAGGCGAGGACTTCTGGCCGAAGCGTTATGCAATCTGGGGCCGCCTCGTTGCGCATCAGCCGGGACAGATCGGTTATTCGATCATCGATTCAAAAGCGATCGGCCGCTTCATGCCGCCCGTGTTTCCGGGCACGAAAGCAAATACGCTCGGCGAACTCGCGCGCGCCATGGACCTCGATGCAGCAAAATTCATCGATACGATCCAGACCTATAACGCCGCGTGCCGTGTCGGAACCTTCGACCACGCCGTCCTCGACGATTGCCACACCGAAGGTCTGACGCCGGCGAAGACGCATTGGGCGCAGCCTATCGATAAACCACCTTTTTATGCCTTCGCGCTTCGTCCGGGAATCACGTTCACGTACCTCGGGCTCAAGGTGAACGATAAATCCGCCGTTCATTTCGGCGGCAAGCCGAGCCCGAACCTGTATGTTGCCGGCGAGATGATGGCGGGCAATGTGCTTGGAAAGGGATATACGGCCGGCGTCGGGATGGCGATCGGAACGGCGTTCGGGCGGATTGCCGGAACTCAGGCTGCGCAGGCGGCTTTGAAACTGAAGGAAGCCAGTCATGCAGACGCTTGAAAACCTGACGCGCGAAGCCAGCGCGCTTGCATTGAACGAAGTCCCCATTACGTTTGCAAAACCGATGTCCGCCGCCGAAGGCGAAGTCAGCCGCATCATGCAGATCTGCAATGCGTGCCGCTATTGCGAGGGCTTTTGCGCCGTGTTCCCTGCCATGACTCGCCGGCTCGAATTCGGCCGCGCCGACGTGCATTTCCTTTCAAATCTTTGTCACAACTGCGGCGCATGTCTGCACGCGTGCCAATACGCGCCGCCGCACGAGTTCGGTGTGAACGTTCCCAAAGCGATGGCCGAAGTGCGTTTGCAGACCTACGTGGACTATGCGTGGCCAGCGGGTTTTGGCGCGCTGTACAAACGCAACGGCCTGACGCTCGCGCTTGCGCTCGCGGCTGGTCTGGCGCTTTTTCTGATCTCGACGATAGCGCTGAAAGGCGCTTTGATATTGCCGCCGCTCGCCGGGAATTTCTACGCGGTGTTCCCGCACAACACGCTCGCGTTGCTGTTCGGCATCGTATTCGTCTTCGCGATGATCGCGCTCGGCGTCGGCGTCCGGCGTTTCTGGCGCAATGAAGATCCGGGCGCGATGTCGGCGGAGGCGATCGGAGAGGCAACGCACGATGTACTCAGCCTGCGCTATCTCGGCGGCGGCCACGGAGAAGGCTGCAATAACGCCGATGACGCGTTTTCACTCGCACGCCGGCGCTTTCATCATCTGACGTTTTACGGTTTCATGCTGTGTTTTGCATCGACATGCGTGGCGACGCTGTATCACTATGTGCTCAAGCTCGAAGCGCCTTACGCGCTCACCAGCTTGCCGGTCGTGCTCGGATCGGTTGGCGGTCTTGGTTTGCTCGTCGGTCCCGCGGGTTTGTTGTGGCTGAATCTAAGGCGTCATCCGCAACACGGCGATACCGCGCAAAAACCGATGGACCGTGGGTTTATCGCGTTGCTGTTGTTGACCAGCGCGAGCGGTCTCGCACTGTTGATCCTGCGCGATACATCCATGATGGCGCTGATACTGGCCGTTCATCTCGGCATTGTGATGGCATTGTTCCTGACGCTGCCGTATGGCAAATTCGCACACGGGATATATCGCAGCGCAGCACTGCTGAAATGGGCCGTGGAAAAACGCCAGCCGAGTAAACTGCTGGTCGACGATTAATGCAAAACGGGGCCCGTCGAGCCTATCATGGCCGGCGTGGCAATAAAAAAATCCAGGAGACGACATGGCAACCGGTAACGAATTTCAACCGCAGGCGTTGGGCGCGACCGCGCCGAGCGTCTCGAAGCTGGGCGCAGTTCTGCGCGTCACCAGCGGCAACTTTCTCGAGCAATTCGATTTTTTCCTGTTCGGTTTTTACGCAACCTATATTGCCAAGACGTTCTTTCCGGCCGCCAGCGAATTTGCGTCGCTGATGCAGACGTTCGCCGTGTTCGGCGCTGGATTCCTAATGCGTCCGTTGGGCGCGATCGTGCTGGGCGCGTACATCGATAAAGTCGGCCGGCGGCGCGGGCTGATCGTCACGCTCTCCATCATGGCGAGCGGCACCATTCTCATTGCGTGCGTTCCGGGATTTGCGACCATTGGCTTGCTGGCGCCGGCGCTCGTGCTGATCGGGCGTTTGCTGCAGGGATTCTCGGCGGGCGCCGAACTTGGTGGCGTGTCGGTTTATCTTGCGGAAATGGCGACGCCCGGCAGGAAAGGCTTTTATACGTCATGGCAGTCTGCCAGCCAGCAAGTCGCGATCGTGGTTGCGGCCGCGCTCGGTTACGCGTTGAACAGCTGGCTTTCGCCGACGCAGATTGCCGGTTGGGGATGGCGCGTGCCGTTTTTTATCGGCTGCATGATCGTGCCGTTTCTATATATTCTGCGCCGCTCGCTGCAGGAAACCGCCGAGTTCCAGGCGCGCCGGCATCATCCGGCAACCTCCGAAGTTTTCCGCTCGATGCTCACGAACTGGAAGACTGTCATTGCAGGCATGCTGATGGTCGCGATGACCACCACCACGTTTTATCTGATCACCGTTTATACGCCGACATTCGGGCGCGCCGTGCTGCACCTGAGCACGTCGGACAGTTTGATCGTGACGCTGTTCGTGGGTGTATCGAACTTTATCTGGCTGCCGATCGGCGGCGCGATTTCGGATCGTATTGGACGCAAACCGGTGCTGTTGTTTGTATCGGCGCTGGCGATCATCACGGCTTACCCGGCGCTTTCGTGGCTCGCGCATGATCCGAGTTTCCTGCGCATGCTCGGCGTGCTGCTGTACTTTTCGTTCTTCTTCGGCGGATACAACGGTGCGATGGTCGCAGCGCTCACCGAAGTCATGCCGGTCAATGTTCGCGTGGCGGGTTTCTCGCTGGCGTTCAGTCTGGCGACGGCGATTTTTGGCGGCTTTACGCCGGCGGTATCGACGTACCTGATCCAGGCAACCGGCGATAAAGCCGCGCCCGCTTACTGGCTTATTTTTGCCGCGGTGTGCGGGTTCGTGGCGACGCTGGCACTTTATAAGCGCGGCGGGGCTGCTGAGTTGCAGGCGAAACTGGAGTGAGGGAGTGATGGCGCGCGGTCAGTGTTCTTGCCTGACCGCGCGACTAAATCTTGTTTTTTCCAACAGAAATCCGGAACGAATTGATCAGCTTAAAGCCTGCCGTTTTTGCTGACTTTGTATTGATGCCTAAAGCTTGATCTCCGTTCCAAGGCGCGCCAGAAATTGCGCAAGCCATTGCGGATGCGCAGGCCACGCCGGCGCAGTGATGAAGTTGCCGTCTGTCACCGCGCTATCCACCGGGATATCCGCATACTCGCCTCCCGCAAGCCGGACTTCCGGTGCGCAGGCCGGATAAGCCGATATGCGCTTGCCCCGAATCACGTCCGCGGCGGCCAGCAGTTGCGCTCCATGGCACACGGCGGCAATCGGCTTTTGGGCATCGGCGAAATGCCGGACAATTTCAATCACGCGATCGTTCAAGCGCAAATATTCGGGTGCACGACCGCCGGCGATCATCAACGCGTCGTAACTGGCGGGATTCGTGTCATCGAAACTCGCGTTCAACGCAAACAAATGTCCGGGTTTCTCCGTATAAGTCTGATCGCCTTCAAAGTCGTGAATTGCGGTCTTGATCGTGTCTCCGCTTTTCTTGCCGGGGCAAACTGCATGCACGGTGTGACCGACCATCTGCAGCGCCTGGAAAGGCACCATTGTTTCGTAGTCTTCTGCAAAATCACCGGTCAGAAAAAGAATCTTCTTGGCTGCCATCTTGTTCTCCCATTGAAGAGATCACGCAGGAAACCAGTCCGTTTGGACCGGCGCTCGCTGATATCTTAGCTCGTACGGGAAGCGTCCGGCCCGGCGTTTTCAGGCGAGCATTGCACCGTTGCGGGCAACCACTCTGCCGTTCGATACAACCACCTTCCGCACCGGCCGCGCCACGACCGCGTGAGCGACAGTTGCCGCATCGACGAGAACAAGATCCGCGCGCGCGCCCGCACGCAATCCGTAGTCCGTGAAACCGCACGCGTGTGCGCCGAGCGTGCTGACGCAATCGAACGCCAGCGCCAAGTCGTCGTCGCGGCGCAGGTCGTGGCGCATGGCGAGGAACATCGCGCGTTCAAGCATGTCCGGCGAACCAAAAGGCGTCCATGTATCGCGTATGCCGTCGTTGCCTGCAAAGAGCGTCACGCCCGATTCGATGCAAGCGCGAAGCGACGGCACCGGCACCGATGGCGGCGCGGTTGTCAGAAGCGCCACGTCGAGCTTGGCGATTCGTGCGAGCAACACATCGCGTTCACGATCCGGCAGCATGCCTAGGCAGAACGCATGACTGATCACAACGCGTCCCTGCATGCCGAGCGCTTCGACACGATCGAGCAGAAGCTTGATCGTGAACGCGCCGATTTCGCCGGGCTCGTGGAGGTGGATATCGATAGGCTTCTGATGCCGATCCGCAATCTCGAACGTCGTGTCGAGCGACTGGACCGGGTCCTGGTCGATAAGCGCAGGATCGAGCGCGCCGAGCACGTCGGCACCTGATTCGAGCGCATCGCTTAGGAGCGAACTGGTTCCGGCGCGGCGCAGCATGCCCGATTGAGGGAACGCCACGATCTGGATGTCCACAATATTAGCGAGCGTTTCGCGGGTCGCGAGAACGCCCTTTAGATGTTTGAGGCCGGCGTCCGTGTCTATGTCGACGTGCGTCCTTATACGCGTCGTTCCTGCCGCGACGAACGCGCGGGCGAGCGCGAGCGATTGCGCGCCTGCATCGTGTCCCGAACTCGCGCGCCACGCGCGTTCGTTTTCAATGCGATCGACAAGCTTGGGGCCGACATCGTTTCGATACCACGGCAAACCCCAGTTCGTTTTGTCCAGATGCGTATGGCCTTCAACGAACCCGGGAAGCACCAGCGCGTTCGCGCCGTCTTCAACTACCGTATTGGTATCGCGCGGAAGATTTGCGCCGATTGCATCGATACGTCCAGCAGTAATCGCGATATCAACGGACGTGCCGTCCGCCATGCGAACGTTGCTGATCAACAAACTTGGATTCACGAAAAAATCTCCTGACGTCGCGGTGGCGTTAAGCAAACCGCGAGTGTGTCATAAGAGATTGCGTGCCGGAAGTGCGCGTGCCTTATACGTTCGATGGGTTGTCGGGATCGACGGCGCCCTTTTCAACGTTGTCCTCGAAGTCCGCCTTGTCCTTTTTGTTCGAGCCGTTGGTAATTTCAACCTCGCCTTGCAATGCTCGATCTTCGTTGCCGGTAAGTTTTCCGATGCCGAGATTCACCACGCCCTTAACCTGCTCTTTGACGCCGTCCATCTTGTCCTTGTTCACGATGAGCTCCCGTAGAGTTTTAATGCCGTGAGAAAGATCACGCAACGGGCGTTCCTGCGTCGCTTCATGACGCGTTTCAAGCAAACGGTTTCACCTGCCCGAGCCGCGTGATATTTTTGGACGTGGAATCAGGGTATCGTCGAGTGAACTGGACTCGCGGAGATTTGAATGAAGATCAAGGACTTTCTGGTCGAACGCTGGATGGACCGCTACGAGCATGAGGCGCGCTACAACCTCGCCGAGACGTGCGTTGAATCGCTGACCGTCGATCAACTGCTGACACTGACCGGCAAGCAGGACAGCATCATGGACGAGTTGCGTCCCATGAAGCTGACTTATGGCGCAATCGAAGGATCGGAGCGGCTGCGCGCGAACATTGCTTCGCTATACGACCGGCAGACGCCGAAGAACATCCTGGTCACGCATGGTGCTATAGGCGGGAATGCGCTCGTCTATGAAACGTTGATCGAACCCGGTGATCGTGTGATTGCCGTGTTGCCAACGTATCAGCAGCACTATTCGATTCCCGAAAGTTATGGCGCCGATCTGCACACCATGACGCTGCGGGAGGAGAACAGTTTTCTTCCGGACCTGGATGAACTACGCCAACTCGCAAGCCAGAAGACGAAGCTGATCGCCATCAACAATCCGAACAATCCTACGGGTTCCTTGATGGACGAAGCTTTCCTTAGAGAGGTCGTCGCCATCGCGCAATCGTGCGGCGCGTATCTTTTGTGCGATGAGGTTTATCGGGGAACAGATCAGGAGGGTTCAGGTTTTACAGCGTCTGTTGCGGACCTTTATGAACGTGGCATCAGCACGGGCAGCATGTCGAAGACGTGGTCGCTCGCCGGGTTGCGGCTGGGCTGGATTGCCGGGCCGGTCGAACTGATTCGCGCGGTCTGCATTCATCGCGACTACAACACCATCAGCGTAGGGATGATCGACGATCATCTGGCGTCGATCGCGCTGGAATCAAAGGACAAAATCCTCGATCGCAATCACGCGATCACGCGGACCAATCTGGCGACGCTCGATGCATGGGTCCGACAAGAGCCGCTGGTCTCGTACGTCAAGCCGAAAGCCGCGACTGTTTGTCTGCTCAAGTTCGACGTCGACATATCATCGACTGAATTCTGTACTTCGTTGATCGAAGCAACCGGCGTCATGTTCACGCCGGGCAGCGCGTTCGAAATGGAGGGTTATGTGCGGATCGGCTTCGCCAATCCGCTGGATGTGCTGCAACTAGGACTTGGCCGCGTATCCGATTTCCTGAAGGACATCGAGCGCAGGTGAGCGCTATTCGAGAGCGCGCGACCAGATGCGCCGCGTCCGCATTCATGCATAGCAAATAACAATTCAATGGTTCGCCGAGCCGTTCTACCGTGCGATGCTATCGACCCTTTGCGTCCTTCATCCATCGTTTTCCGCGTGGACTCCCATGAGCAAGAAAAAGATCCTTTTGAACGCGTTCAACATGAATTGCGTGGGCCATATCAACCATGGCTTATGGACGCATCCGCGTGACCGTTCAACCGATTACCGCAAGCTTTCGTACTGGACCGATCTTGCGAAACTGCTTGAAAAAGGCCTGTTCGATGGCCTTTTCATCGCGGACATCGTCGGTGTCTACGATGTGTATCAGCAGTCGGCCGACGTAACCTTGAAAGAGTCCGTCCAGCTTCCCGTGAACGACCCCATGATGCTCGTCTCGGCCATGGCGGCCGTCACGCAACATCTCGGCTTCGGCATCACGGTGAACCTCACGTACGAAGCGCCCTATCTTCTGGCGCGGCGTTTTTCCACACTCGATCATCTGAGCGACGGGCGGATTGGCTGGAACATCGTCACGGGTTATCTGGACAGCGCCGCGCGAGCGATGGGCCTGACCGAGCAGATCGCGCACGACGAACGCTACGACCGCGCCGACGAATATCTCGACGTGCTCTACAAGCTGTGGGAAGGCAGTTGGCAGAACGACGCCGTGGTCCGCGACCGCGCAGCACGCGTCTTCGCCGATCCCGCGAAGGTGCACAAAGTGAACCATCACGGGCGCTTTTTCGATGTCGAGGGTTATCACCTTTCCGAACCGTCTCCGCAGCGCACGCCGGTCCTCTTCCAAGCCGGTTCCTCCGGCCGCGGACAGGCGTTCGCAACGCGCCACGCGGAGTGCGTGTTTGTATCGAGTCAGAGTAAGGAAGGCACGAAAAAGCTCGTCGATGCACTTCGCCAGCAAGCCGCCGATGCCGGGCGCAATCCCGCCGACCTGAAGATCTTCATGGGCATTACCGTCGTGGTCGGCCGCACGCGCGCCGAGGCCGAAGCCAAGTTTGCCGAATATGCGCGGTATGCGAGCCCGGAAGCCGGACTGGCGCATTTCGCGGCAGGCACCGGGACCGACTATTCGACCTTCAATCCCGACGACGAAATCCAGCCGCCGGGCGCTCCGAAAAGCCGCGGTATCGAGTCGTCCGTGCAGCGCGTGACCGACGGCCAATCCGGCTGGACCGTGCGTCGTCTGCTCGATCAGTTGAAGCTCGGCGGCCGATATACGACCATAGTCGGCGACCCGGTTGAAGTGGCTGATGCGCTGGAATCGTGGGTCGACGAAGCGGGCGTGGACGGTTTCAATCTGACGCGCACGGTAACGCCCGAGAGCTACGAGGATTTTATCGATCTAGTGATTCCGGAGCTTCAGGCAAGAGGCATTTATAAAACCTCGTACGCCGACGGCACCCTGCGCGAAAAACTTTTTGGCGGCGCCGCGCATTTGCCTCGGGAGCATGCAGGCGCATCGTTTCGCGATTTGTCCGTGGATCTCGCCGGGCCGTCCGAATAAATCGCGCGCGACGCATCCGAACCGCACCTCCTTTCGTATCCTCAGACAAGACCGTCCGGGGCCTGGTTTTCGTCCGAGATAAGGGTTTTCCCTATAGCGCAGTTTTAACCCGAGTCACGCCTTTAACTTTCAAGTTTCTAACCAAAAAGCCGTTATAAAAGGAGCATGCGCCCCAACGTCCTTGTCAACAGGGTAAAAATCGCAAGCCAGACAACGCGTGCCACCGATGGTTTTGGTGGCATTATTCGTTGTAACCAACCGGTGTAACTTTTCATGGCAGCTTTTTCGTCGAGTCCCAGGCATCTTTATTACGTAGGCGATCCCTTGACGCTCGAGGTTCGCTCTCTGATGGATGCGCGCGGCTGGACGGTCAGAAATTCCGAACTGGGTCGTGACCTGGAAAGTTTTTCAATGGACCCGAGCGGCGGCTTGCTCGATTTTTCGTCTCGCAACGTGCAGACGAATTTGCGCCTGGCCGAGACTATGCTGGCGATCAAGACCATCGGCTGGGTCGCCTTGCTGACTCCAGTTCAGCTCGATAACGAAACCATCCGCCGTCTGATCCGCGATTTCTGCTTCGATTACGTCACGCTCCCCGCTTCCGGCGAACGTATCCTCAATGCGCTCGGGCATGCCTATGGCATCGCAGCGCTGCACGACGGCGGGTCGCGCGCGGGCGTGGTGGGCGGCACGCATGGCAACGTGAACGCAATGGGCAGCAGCGAAGCGGAGGGCGAGATGATCGGCTCTTGCGACGCCATGCTCGCGCTGTTCAGGGCAATCCGCAAAGTCGCCATTACCGACGCGCCCGTGTTCATCTCCGGCGAATCGGGCACCGGCAAGGAACTCACGGCCGCCGCCATTCACCGGCATTCCACGCGGCGCGACCAGCCCTTCGTCGCGATCAATTGCGGCGCGATCCCCACGCATCTGCTTCAGTCGGAGCTGTTCGGTTACGAGCGCGGCGCGTTCACGGGCGCGAACCAGCGCAAGATCGGACGCGTCGAGGCCGCGAATGGCGGCACGCTTTTCCTCGATGAAATCGGCGATTTGCCGCTTGAAAGCCAGGCCAGCCTGCTGCGTTTTTTACAGGAACGCAAAGTCGAACGGCTGGGCGGACATGGCTCGACATCCGTCGATGTACGCATCATCTCGGCTACGCACGTGGAAATGCAGACGGCCATGGTCGAAGGACGGTTTCGAGCCGACTTGTACCATCGTTTGTGCGTGCTTCAAATCGATGAACCGCCGCTTCGCGCGCGCGGCAAGGACATCGAATTGCTCGCGAAACACATGCTCGACCGCTACAAGAAAGATGCGCACCGGCCGTTGCGCGGTTTTGCGCCCGATGCCGTCGCCGCGCTGCATAACTACTCGTGGCCTGGCAACGTGCGCGAGTTGATCAACCGCGTACGGCGCGCGATCGTCATGGCCGAAGGACGGCTGATCGGCGCGCATGACCTGGAACTCGGCGAATTTGCCGAACCGGCTCCGACCTCGCTTGCGCAGGCCCGCGAAGCCGGCGAGCGGCAGGCAATCGAAATGGCCCTGCTCAGGAATCGCGGCCGTCTTGGCGAAGCCGCAAAAGAGCTCGGCGTGTCGCGCGTGACCCTGTACCGGATCTTGTCGGCATACAGCATGCGCGACGCAACGACGTCGCCGGGCGTGGACGTCGATTAAGACCGCCTCGGCTTAATCTGGCCAGCGTGTCTTGATGGCCGGCAGCGACGACCATCGAACAGATAACAACTCCCTGCAACTGGCGGTTGCCTGGTAAATCCACCCGATGGCCAGGACTAGTAAAAGACCGCCCAGCTTTTCGTCGTCGCGCATGTCATCCCCCCGGTTATTTTCTTTGCCTGTCCCTGCAGGCATAACCGTAAGCATACTTATCAATTTGCAGCCCGCTCTGTTCGGTATCGCTCATGAAAGTGTCCATGAAGCGTCCATCTTTTGAACACAGCGTTCAGGCTTTGTCCCAGCGCCATGCGTCGCGCAATCGCTCTCGTAAATAGTCGACAAAACCACGCACGCGCGGCGCGAGATGCCGGTTATGCGGATAAAGCGCATGCAGCGGCGCGGCTGGCATGGAATGGGCGGGAAGGATGCGCACCAGCCGGCCTGCGGCAATGTCGTCGCCTACATCCCAGATCGACTTCACGCCTATGCCAACGCCGTGCAGCGCCCAAGCGTGGGCGGCGGCGCCGTCGTTGGTGATGAGCGCGCCGGTCACGCGCACGGCGACGGGTTCCGCGCCTTCGAAACGCCACTCGGCGCGCGCCTGGTCCCCGATCAATATGCAACGGTGGCGCGTGAGGTCATCGGGCGTTTGCGGCATTCCGTGTTGGCTCAAGTACGCGGGCGCCGCAACCAGCACGCGATAATTCGGCGCGAGCGGGCGCGCGATCATCGACGAATCGGCGAGACTGCCGAAGCGCACGGCCATATCGAGACCCGAATCGACCAGATCGACCACTACATCCGTCAGCTCCAGTTGCACCGTCAGGTGTGGATGCAGTTGCTGGAAGTCCGCCATGATCGGCGCGATCCACTGCCGCCCGATAGCCCCCGGCGCGCTCACCCGCAACACACCGCTCACGACGTCTCGCCTGCCCGACATCAGCGTTTCTGCCTGCTCGACTTCGGCAAGGATGCGCAGCACCTGCTGGTGGAAGAGCGCGCCCTCCTCCGTCAACGTCTGGCGTCGCGTGGTGCGTTGTATCAGCCGCACGCCGAGGCTTTCTTCGAGTTGCGCGAGTCGCTTGCTGACCACTGCGAGCGACATATCCATTTCCCGCGCCGCAGCCGAAAGACTGCCCGCCGACACCACGCGCGCGAATGCGATGAGGTTGGGAAGGCTATCGATCATTCTTCGCGTTTTGGAGAGAATGCATTGAATAAAATCCCGTATTACGTCGTGAATCGGAAAGTTAGCATACGTCTCACTGGCTCACGCAATGGTTTTTACGCGACGCGGGAGCTGCCTTAAACCCATATCCAAGGAGAAATAAAATGCCGCTTCTGTTCAGAACGCTCAAAAATCACATGATCGCCGCCGCGCTTGCAGTCGGCGCTTCAGGCGCGGGTTTCGGGCTGGTTCAACCGGCTTTCGCCGAGAATGCCGCGAGCGCGGCGAGTGCGGCCCTCGTCGAACCGGCGACGCTGATCGTGGATCACAGCGTGCCCCGCGCGCAGGCCAAGGCCCAGATTCTCGCGGCTCGCCGATACGACACGTTCTGGACCAGCGGCAACGAATCGCTCGCCCGCGCTGCGCTGAGCACGGGTTTCATCGACCGGACGCTGCCGCCCGGCCGGCCGCAAGGGATTGATGGACCGCTGGCGGCATCGAAAGTCGTGCACGCGGCCGTTCCGGACATCCATTGCGATGTCACGCAAATGATCGTCGCGGGCGACCGCGTGGTTTCGCATCTGCACTTCACCGGACATTTCACCGGCGAATTCAAAGGCGTGAAGGGCAACGGGCACGTGGTCGATTTCATCGCAACCGATATCTATCGCGTGGCAGATGGCCGTATCGTTGAGAACTGGCACCTCGAAGACAACCTGACGTTCCTTCAGCAGCTTGGCGTCGTCGCGCGTTGAGATCCAAAACCTGTCTACATAGGAGTCTGGAAATGATCACATTTGAATCGAAGAATGTATTGATTGTCGGTGGTAGTTCGGGCATTGGCGCCGCCACCGCGAGAGCCTTCGCCGAACTGGGCGCGCAGGTGACGATCGCCTCGCGTAACCAGGAAAAGCTCGACGCAAGCGCGGCCGAGATCAAAGCGAGTACGGGATCGACTGTTCGGACGGCCGTGCTCGATACCGGCGACGAAGCCGCGGTCGAACGCTTCTTCGCTGAGACGGGACCGTACGATCACGTGGTGGTATCGGCGGCTCAAACGCCCGGCGGCCCCGCACGCACGCTCGCACTCGCCGATGCCTATACCGCGATGGACAGCAAGTTCTGGGGCGCATATCGCGTGGCGCGCGCTGTGCGGATCAACGACGGTGGTTCGCTCACGCTCGTCTCAGGTTTCCTGAGCGTACGGCCAAGCAAGAGTTCGGTGCTGCAAGGCGCCATCAACGCCGCACTGGAAGCGCTGGCGCGCGGCCTTGCGCTCGAGTTGTCCCCGATACGCGTGAATACGGTTTCGCCAGGAATGATCGCCACGCCGCTGTGGTCGAAGCTCGGCGACGAAGCACGCCAAAGTATGTTCGATAACGCGGCGGCCCGTTTGCCGGCGCGCCGCGTAGGGCAACCGGAGGATATCGCCAACGCCGTGATCTATCTTGCGAGCACGCCCTATGCAACAGGTTCGACCGTGCTCGTGGATGGCGGTGGCGCTATTGCATAGCTATCCGAATCAAGCCCTGGCTAGCGGTGTGACTCCTTCCTTCATCTCGGCATTGCGCAGCATCTGCTGTGTCAGCACGACATGCTGGCGGGCGTAGCCGCGTGTGGTCAGTTCTTTCGATACCAACTCCTGTTGAGCGCGGCGGATGCGTTCCGTCGTGCCTTCGGGATCGGCGCCCAGAGCGGCAACGATCTCGCGCAGCGCGCCTGGATTGTGAACAGGGACGTATGACACGGCATCGTGCGAAAAATAGTCCGTCAGACCGCCAATGTCCGTGGCAACGACCACCTTGCCCGCCATCACGCCTTCGAGCACCACCGTGATCCCCGATGCATGATGGTTGGGATGCAGCGGCACCACGATTACATCGGCCCATTCATAGAGCTTGCGTTGCTCGTCTATACCGGACACCGGCCCGACCACGACGTTATCTGCGGCGCTTGGACGTGAGACCTTGCGCTGCGTGGCAAGTCGTGCGGAAAACCGCTTGTCGTTCTCGAAAGCTTCCATGAAGGTCTGCCAGTCGCGATCCCGGTCGTTGCCGATTGCGGCAACCCGCAACGGACCATGCGGACGCCATTGCGAGACCGGCTGCAACGGAAAGTCATCCGTGCTGATGCCATAAAGCACGACGGTTGCATCGCGGTTCCAGAACTCTTTCACGAGCGCGGCGTTGTCAGTGGTGAGCGTGGTGAGCAGGTCGGCGCGGCTCAACAGCTTCTTGTAGATGGCGCGCTTGAATCCGCCGAGCGATTTCCACACGTCGAGCAACCAGACACTTTGCGCGAGCAACAGCGGCTTGGGCCCACGCTTGAGCATCAGCAACAACGCGGCGGACAAATATTCGCGTTCGGTATGCGTCCAGATGACATCGGATTCGAGCAAGGCTGCGCGATTGCGAAACGTATGGATCAGATCGCAACCGAAGAGCGCTTTAAGGCCGCGCCGGATGGAGCGCATTGCGCGTCCTTCGTCGTGATCCTGCGAATACGAAAGCGCAACGTTTTCAGATTCGGCGTAGTGATATCCATACAGGCAACCCACGTTGTCATCTTTGCGATAACGGCTCGGATCAACGCCGTAATACAGATGAACATGGACCTTTACCGGCACGCTGGCCACAGTGCTCTTCGATCCCATCTATCCCCCGAATAAAAAACGTCTGGCCCGAACGTCGAAACGCTGGCTACGCTAAAAAGCGCATCGTACAGCGCCCGCGGGCATCGTCCAGCACGACCTGCAATGCAGCGTAGGGTAGACCACATAAACCGGCGTGCCTCGCGCCTTATGTTCGGCAACGAGCAAACAGGACAAGCAGTTTCTGCTAGTGCCCGCGCACGCATTAGTCCCGTATTCGTGGCGGTTCTTGTTTTTGATCCCGGCTGTTTCGCGGAACGCAGCCTCTGTTTGCAATCTGGTTTGGCACTGGCCGACACGTGTTGCGCATCTAGTTGCACGGCTATAAGCGGCACGACACATAGCGTGTGTCGTTGCTTTGGTTTTGAAGCACAACTGTTCGCCTCGCAACATTCATCGCGTGACCCCGGGCGATAAATTCCGCTCGCATTCAAATAACAAACACCGGGGCGTACCATGTCAAATCCTGTTCGTACGCGAGCGATCTCGCTTGCACCGTCATTGCTGCTCATTCCGTTTCTTCTCAATCCGATTGCTGCGGCAGCCGCATGCGCAGTGAACGGCCAAAGCACTATTTGCAGTACCGGATCGCCGAGAACAACGACGATCGGCACGGGCGATGCGCCGGGTAACGACGACCGCACGGTTGTCGTCAAGCGAGGCGCGCTCGTCAACACGCAGGATGCATCGGCAATCAGTCTCGCCGACCGCGCCAACGTCACCGTGAAGTCCGGCGGCACGGTCAGCAACCATGCAGTCGAGTTGCACGGCAACTACGGCACGGGCACCAATACAATCGAGTTCCGCGACAACGGCACGCTGACCGTGGAAGCCGGCGGCAAGGTCTTGTCCAAAGGCACCGAAGACATTGCCGAAGCCGTGAACCTGCAGGGCACGGGCAACGTCATCAGGAACAGCGGCTTGATCCAGGCGAAGAATGCCGCGGCCATCTGGTTTCAGAACACGTCAGGAAGCAACACGGTCATCAATACGGAAACGGGTGTGATCGAAGCACCGGTCAACGCGATCGGATCCAGTGGAGATGGCGCTGTCGACTTCACGAACAAGGGCAAGGTGATTGGCAACCTTCTGTTCTCCGGCGGCAACGACACCATGCGCATCTATACCGGATCGACGGTGCAAGGCGCCGTCGACGGCGGCGCGGGGATCAACCAGCTGATCCTCAGCGGCGCGGGCAACGGCACGCTGGATACGTCGGTGAGCGGGTACATCTCGAACTTCCAGACACTCATCAAGGACGATACCGGCACGTGGACGCTCAACGGCATCCTGCCCGACGTTCAAACGGCGGAAGTTGCAGCGGGCAAGTTGATCCTGACCGGCGACAACAGCGCGTACACAGGACAGTTCACGGTCGATGCCCCCGGCACGCTCGAAGCACGCGCGCAAAGCTTGCCATCGGCGATAACGGATAACGGGCTCGTGCGCTTTGCACAGACCGACGACGGCACGTACGCGGGATTGTTGAGCGGCACGGGTTCCATCGAAAAAACCGGTGCGGGCACGTTGATGCTCGCGCCCTCGGCGGCAGGCGGCAACACCTATTCCGGCGGCACGCTGATTACGCAAGGCACGATCAACATCGGCGCCGATAACGCCCTGGGCGCATCCACAGGCGGCGTGGCCTTCAACGGCGGCACGCTGCAGCTCGGCAACACTTTCGACCTTGCGGCCACACGTGCCATCACAATCGGCGCGGATGGCGGGACCATCGACACGCAGCAGTTTTCATCCACGCTTTCTCAGGCCGTGACCGGCGCGGGCGCGTTGACGAAGCTTGGCAGCGGCCAGCTCACCATGAATGGCGCGAGCACTTACGGCGACACGAACGTGCTTGGCGGCACGCTCGCGGTCGGCGACGCGCAACATGCCGGCGCCACGATCGGTTCAGGCACGACGACCGTTGCCGATGGCGCGACGCTCGGTGGCTTCGGCACGGTGCTGGGCTCGGTGAACAACTCGGGCACCATCGCGGTCGCGAATGCGCTGCCGGCGTTCTCGGCAAGCACGACGGGTTCGTTCCTGATCCACGGCAACCTCACGAACAACGCCACGATCAACCTCGCGGCGGCATCGGGCACGACGGGCAATGTGCTGAACGTCAGCGGCAACTACGTGGGCAACAATGCGAAGCTGATCGTCAACACGGTGATGAATGAAGGCGGTGCTGCATCGAACCAGTTCACGGACAAGCTCGTGATCGGCGGCAATGCAAGCGGCGATACGACCGTGATCGTGAAGCCGACGGGACTCGGCGCGCTGACAGTCGGCGACGGCATCAAGGTCGTGCAAGTGAACGGCACGGCTGCATCGGGTACGTTCCACATGGCGGCGCCGGTTCAGGCAGGCGCGTATGAATATTTGCTGTACCAGGGCGGATCGGGACGGCCGAGCGACTTCTACTTGCGTTCATCGCTGGAAAATCCGCCGGTTACGCCTCCGGTCACACCGCCTGTCACGCCGCCTGTGACGCCGCCCGTGACACCGCCCGTGACACCGCCGGTCACGCCGCCAGCAGTCACGCCGCCGGTGACCACGCCGCCCGTCACGACGACGTCCACTCCGCCCAACGACACCCCCGTGCTCGGCGGTACAGGCACGCCGCCAACGGCGCCGACAGCACCGGCACCGATTGCGTATCGTCCGGCCGTGGTGGGTTATTCGCTGACGCCGTCGCTGAACATCGACTACGGTTTCGCGATCCTGAGCCGCCTGCATGAGCGCGTGGGCGACATCGCGAATCTCGAGAAAGCACAAGGCACGCACGATAACGGCGTGTGGGGACGCATCGGCGGCCAGAACCTCGATGCGAATTCAGGCGACCGTTTCTCCGCGGACGAACGCACGTTCTTCGCGCAGTTCGGCAAGGACTGGACGTTGGCACAGAACCCGGCAGGCGGCAGCACGCACGCAGGTGTCACGCTGACGATCGGCTCGACCTCCGCGACCTTCGAGGACAGCGCGCGCAGCCTGAACCCGACGCTCGGCACAGGCACCGGTTCGGTTGAAACGCAAGCACAATCGCTCGGCGGCTACTGGACGAAGTACCTGAAGGACGGCAGCTATTTCGATGCCGTCGCGCAACTGACGCACTATCGCAACAAGTACGGCGATGTGTACGGCGGCGGCGCTTCGCAAAACGGCTACGGCACGGGTCTTTCGGGCGAAGTGGGCAAGCCGTTCCTGATTGGATCGACGACGATTGCCATCGAACCGCAGGCGCAGTTGATGTATCAGTACCTGCATTTGAATGGTTTCAACGACGGCATTTCGCCGGTCGGAAGCACATCGAGCAACGCGTTGCGCGGCCGCGCCGGGTTCCGCATCTTCAAGGCGAACCTGAGCAACGACACGAAGACGGGTGCATTGACGCCTTACTTCACGGCAGACGTATTGCACGACTTCCTGACGCCGGGCAACACGACGGTGGACGGATCGACCTTCAACGGCGCGTTTTCGAAGACGTGGTACGAGCTCGGCGTGGGACTGACAACGAGCATGGGCAAGTCGTCGGAGATGTATGCCAACGTGAAGTACGCACGGAACATTGGCGGGGATTATCGCCGGGGCGTGTTTGGTCAGGTCGGATATAAGTTCAGCTGGTAAGAACAACACAACAGCCTGGCTTTGAGCAGGGGAATCGCGAACTTAATGTTCGCGATTCCCCCGATTTTTTTGTCGGCCGCTTGTTGAGCCCCTGCAGCGATGTGAAAATAAGGCGATCATTCGGGCAGTCGCGCAGGTTTGCCGTACGCAATACCTTACGATATCCCTGTCGCCATTCAAGTGTTGTCCAATAATTCAGAGACCCATTTCAGGAGAGCATTGCCGTGAATTCAGAATCCGACCGTCGCGAGCGCATCGCCATTGTCACCGGAGCGGGCGCCGGCATTGGCCGCGCTGCATCGCTTGCGTTATTGCAGGACGGCTGGACCGTGGTAGCGGCGGGACGCCGCCTCGAACCGCTCGAACAACTTGCCGCCGACGCGCCCGAAGGCAGCCGCGTGCTGCCCTGCCCGTGCGACGTGGCCGATCCCGACGCCGTGAAAAAATTGTTCGCCACGGCAGTCGATACATACGGCCGCATCGACTTGCTGTTCAACAACGCGGGGGTATCGAACCCACCGGGACCGTTCGAGGATTGGACCGTCGAGCAATGGAAATCGGTCATCGATATCAATCTCAGCGGCATGTTCTATTGCATCCAGCAAGCGTTCCGCGTGATGCGCGCGCAGACGCCCATGGGCGGCCGGATCATCAATAACGGGTCGATATCGGCTACATCGCCGCGGCCGAATTCCATCGCGTACACGGCGACCAAGCATGCCGTTGAAGGCATGACGAAATCCGCCTCGCTCGATGGCCGGAAGTACGATATTGCGGTGGGCCAGATCGATATAGGCAATGCGCAAACCGATCTTGCCGCGCGCATGGCGAAGGGCGTGCCGCAAGCGAACGGAGAAATTGCCGCCGAGCCCATGCTCGATGTGAACATAGTCGGGCAATCGGTGCGTTATATGGCAAGCCTTCCGCTGGAAGCGAACATCCTGTTCCACACGGTGATGCCGGCGAAGATGCCTTTCGTGGGTCGCGGATAACTCATTACCGCAACCTATCCGCGTTGCCATGCGAAAAAAAAGCGCCATGCGAACATGGCGCTTGAAAATTCTAGCTTCCGAGGGGATGGGCTAGAACTGAGAGACGGTCAGCGGGATTCGCGCGCGCTCAATGCATGACGCAGAAAAATGCCAGCACGGCATCGTCGGGACTCAAGCCGACTTCAAAATATCCTTGCAAACGCTCAGCGGTCGGGTCGTCGAGCCGAAATGGCGGGTGTATGAAATTCGCCGCCACCGCGCGTTCGTACCAGAGGCTTATCCATTCCTTCAGATCAACGAGCAACAGCTCTTCAGCCACTACAGATGGGATGGCCATGAGATCTCCGCAAGCTTGCCGGGGCGACGTTGTGAACGGAACAGGGATATGCCGCTGAAATGCGAGCTACGCACCGCGCTTAGCACGCGTGCACGCATCGTTTCATATAGCTCCATGTTAGACACCCAACGTCGATTCGCCAGTCGGCGGAAGCGGATTTTCCCCTAGGTGATTCCTGATTCTGCTATCAGGATTTCCTGACACGGCTGAGTCGATCGTTATTCCGTGACCAGCCCGTGCCTCACCGCGTATCGGATCATTTCCGAATTATTGTTCAGTCCGAGCTTCTGCATGAGGCGCATCTTGTGCGTGCTGATTGTCTTGGCGCTAAGCGACAGGGCATCGGCAATATCGTTGATGCTGCTGCCCGCCGCCAGCATTTGCAACACCTGGAATTCGCGATCCGACAGGATCTCGTGCGGTGGACCATCGTTGGACGGAGCATCGAAGACAATCGCGTCCACGAGCTTCGGATCGATGAACCGTCCACCCGCCGCGAGCTTGCGAATGGCCGCGAGCAGCACCTCGAGGTCACTGTCTTTCGTGACGTAACCGGTCGCGCCCGCACGCAACGCGCGCGATACGACCTGCCCTTCGTTGTGAATGCTCAGCACGAGTATGGGCAACGCCGGTTGCTCGGCACGTACACGCCGAATCAGGTCCATACCGCTGATGCCCGGCATGGTCATGTCGAGCATCAGGAGGTCTACTTGACACGCTCGCAGCTTGTCCACCACGTCGGCGCCGTGCGCCGCTTCGCCGACCACCTGGATATCGGTCGTGGTCGCAACGATCTGCTTGAGTCCGCTTCTTACGATGGCGTGGTCATCGGCGATAAAAATACTGATCATTGTTCCCGTCCGCCATCGAGCGGTAAATGAATCGATACCATGGTTCCCGCGCCCGGCGCGCTGTCTATCTGCAGCGTCCCGCCAATCAGCCTCGCGCGTTCGCTCATGCCGAGCAGTCCATACGAATAACCGCCTTGCGCGGAATCGGCGTCGAAGCCTTTGCCGTCGTCGCTTACGCGCAGATCCAGAGCGACGCTGCTGCTGACCAGCGTGACGGTCACGCGGGACGCGCCCGCATGCCGCGATACGTTCGTCAGCGATTCCTGGACGATGCGGAACACGGCAGTTGAGAACGCATCCGCGAGCACGGGTTCGCCGCCGCGCACGACGAGTTGGCACGGCATGCCGTTGCGCCGCGCGAAGTCTTCCGCAAGCCATTCGAGCGCTGATACAACGCCGAAATTCAACGCAGCAGGCCGCAAATGGCTTGCGACGTTGCGCACCATCCAGATCGTCTTCTCGACCAACTCGCGGATATCGTCGATCTTTCGCGTGGCTTCGGGATTGTTATCAGGCCGCGTGTTTGCATCGGCGACGAGACGCATCTTCAGCAACGCGACATCCATTTTCAGCGCGGTCAACACCTGCCCGAGTTCGTCGTGGATCTCCATGGCGATGCGCCGCCTTTCCTCCTCGCGAATCGCTTCCAGATACGCCGACAGTTCGCGCAAACGCTCCCGCGACGCGAGCAGTTCTTCTTCAGTGCGCTTGCGCTCGGTGATGTCCTGCACCGTTCCGACAATGCCCCACGGTTCTCCCTCGCGCCCTTCCACGTGTTCTGCCTGCAGCCGCACGATCCGCATGGCGCCGTCGGGTCCGACAATCCGGTGATCGATGCCGAACGGCTGCCGCTTGCACACCAGCACACGCACCGCGCGTCTGACGGCGGCATGGTCATCGGGATGGACCTTCGCCAGATAAGCGTTGTAACACGGCCTCACCTGCGAGCACGCCACGCCCAGGATGCGGTAGATCTCGGAGGACCAGTGCGTGAGACCGCGCGCACTATCCCACGCCCAGTCGCCAAGACGCGCAAGGCGCTGCGCGTTCGCAAGGCTCGCTTCGCTCGCCCGCAATTTCTCGTCGGCGGCCTTGCGCGCGGTGATGTCGTAGAGGCCAACATAGATGGCGGGAACGTCGTCGTAGGTCGCCACGCGCGCATTCGCCACGGCCCAGAACGACGTGCCGTCGGGCCGCCGGAAACGCAGTTCAGCGTTATGCAGATTGCCGTCGTTTTGCAATGTACATACGACCGGATCGCGCTCGTTGGGCATTCCGTAATAGTCGACGATATTGCCGGTCGCCTGCCCGACATCCAGAGCGAAGAGCGCTCGAAACGGCTGGTTCATGTAGAGAATCTTGCCGTCCGGCATGGAGGTGATGCAAAGCGGCACCGGACTCGTTTCGACGATCGCCCGAAAGCGCGCCTCGCTCTCCTTCAGACGCACCTCGACGCCCTTGCGCTCGATGATCTCCAGATTCAGGTTCGCATTGGCGCGCGCGAGTTCGTCGGTGCGTTGAGCGACGCGCGCTTCGAGTTCATCGCGTGCCTCGCACAGCTTGCGCTCGGTTTCCTCACGCACCGCTATCTCATGCTGCAATTGCAGATTGCGCGCGACCAGTTGCGCCTGCAGCGCACGCAGCGACAAATGCGTGCCGATGCGGGCGACCACTTCATCGACGCGAATGGGTTTCGTGACGTAATCCACGCCGCCCGCCGCAAGCCCTTCGACTACATCGGCGGCGGCGGACATGGACGTCATGAAGATCACGGGGATGTCGTTCGTATCGCTGTTCGCCTTGAGCCGCGGGCAGGTTTCGTAGCCATCGATACCGGGCATCTTGACGTCGAGCAGGATCAGGTCGGGCTGCGAGAACGCTGCGCGTTCCAGTGCTTCGAGCCCGTCGAGCGCGACCAGCACGCGATACCCCTGATCCTCCAGGCTCTCCACCATGACGCTCAGGTTCGCGGGCATGTCGTCCACGATCAGGACCGCCGGCGCCTCGACTGCAACCGCTGCAATCTCGCTCATGACGTGTGTCTCCCCTCCAGATGCTGTTCCACGATTTGCACGATCGCCTTCGTCCGATAACCCTTCGCCAGCGCGCGCAACTCCGCCGCGAACGCGCCGTAGCGTGCATCGAGATGCGAGATGCGTTCTGCCCACAACACGATTTCACGCATGTTTCCCTGCCGCGCCAGCCGATGCAATGTTTCGAGCTCATCGTGCGGCAACGGCAGATACTGCATTGACAAACTGCTAATTTCGGCGGCCTCGACTATTGGCGTTGGCGCGTAGATCCACTCTATCGATATCACCGAAGCAATCTTCTGCAGCAGCGTGTCGAGATGAAGCGGCTTGACGACAAACGCATTTGCGCCTGCGGCGAGACTGCGCTGTTCGTCGCCACCGGACGGACTCGCCGACATTGCGATGACCGGAACTTCACTCAACCCCGGCAAAAGACGCAGGCGACGGATGGTCTGAAGCCCGTCCATGCTGCCCATGATGACATCGGTGAGAACGAGATCCGGCGTTGTCCGCTGAGCGATTTCGACCGCCTCCGCGCCGCTCTCGGCTTCCTGCATCACGAAACCGGCATGCGACAGCATGGCCACCGCGACCGCCCGATTGGTCGGCGCGTCGTCAATCACAAGCACCGTTTTGCGTGCGCCTGCATAACCCGTGATCAATCGCGCAGGCACCGCCGCTGCTTGCGCAACGGCCAGGAAAGGCGTGGCTGTATCGAGCTCGAACCAGAACGTGCTCCCCTCGCCTTTGCGGCTCTCGACAAAGATCTCGCTGCCCATCGCACGCATCAGTTGCCGGCTGATGCCAAGGCCGAGCCCCGCGCCGCCGCGCTGTCTTTGTTCGTCGCCGGTTTGCTCGAAAGGCTCGAAAATCAGTTCGCGTTGTGCTTCGCCGATTCCAATGCCCGTATCTTCCACCGTAAATCTGACGCGCCCGTCCACGAGCATTGCCACCCGCAAACTCACGCTGCCGTGGTCCGTGAACTTCACAGCGTTCGCAAGGAGATTGAGCAGCACCTGGCGCAGGCGCCGTTCATCGGCGCGGACGGCTTCGGGTGCATTCGGCGCGGCATTGCATACGAACACGAGGTCTTTCTGCTCGGCCTTCACGCCGATGATCTCGCGGATGTCGTTCAGCAGTCCGGCAACCGGCACCGCGACAATATCGAACGGCACCTTGCCCGCCTCGATCCTCGCGATGTCCAGGACGTCGTTGATCAAGGCCAGCAAATGTTCGCCGCTGCGCTGGATCACGCCGAGTCCGTCGCGCTGGCGCTCGTTCAGGCTCGTGTCGCGGCTCAGCACCTGCGCGTAGCCGAGAATGCCGTTGAGCGGCGTGCGCAATTCGTGGCTCATGTTGGCAATGAACTCGGACTTCGCGCGATTCGCCGCTTCCGCCGCATGGCGCGCTTCGCGGCCTTCGGCGGCTTCGCGTTCATCGACATAAGCACGATGAAGCCGCGCCGACATGGCATCGAACGAAACCACCACGCGCTCGAGTTCGTCCGGATGACGCGGCGCTTTGCGTTGCAGCGCGAACGCTTGCGGCGCCTGCCGGAAGTCATAGCTCTCCACGCGCCGCGCCACTGCCGCCAGATGCCGTGTGACGAGACGCGAAAAAATGTAGAACGTGAAAAGCGATACGAGGAACGTATTCGCGGCCTGGCTCAACAAGATGACGAGCGCGGTTTTATACAACTCGCTGTACAGGTTCGCGAGCGTTGCTTCCACTTTCAACGTGCCGATCATTTCCTCATGGCCTTGAACGCGATACACCACCGGAAAGCTGCGCACGATCACCGGACCCAGCGTGCGTTCGCCGGCGGCGACGACCATGGATGTGTCGCTTGCGATGATCTCGGTGACTTCGGCAATGCGGATATCGGGCAGATGAAGAATGCCGTCGAGTTGCAGTTCGAGTTGCGGACGGTCCAGGCGCCATAACGCCTCGCCCAGACTTCCACGATAACTCTCATTGATCTCCGCGAGCCTGCTTTCAATGATTGCCATGCCCCGGTCATAGTCGCGATAAAGCTGCAATGCGGTGAGCGTCAGCGTCACCATGCAACTGAAGAGGACGACGATTCCAAGCAGCCGTAACACGACACTGCTGCGGTGGCGCTCGACCGAATACCACAGTCCGCCAAACGAATTGAGCGCCATATTTTCCGGACCCGCCTGAGTTCTAGACTCGCGTATTTTGCGCTCTCCAATAGCGCGGGTCTAACGAGACGAGTGCACGGAAAAACCATTCTGGAAAACGAGTCGAGGTCGTGAGAATGTACCGAGTACTTAATTATTTATGAGTCGCGATGCTTCAACCCATATGCTTCAATTCAAACGGCACAATTGCTCGACTTTCGAGTTGACCCACATGCGGTCGATGCGCTCATCGCTTGCGCCTGTTGCGTGTAGCCGCATCTCTTCAATGCGTTCTTCCAGTTCCAATAGCAAGCCCGCTTCATAAACGCCGACCGCCGCGCCATGTGATCTGCGCAGTTCGCCCAGGGTATTGGAGAGATGTTTGAGCGACGACGTCTCTACCGTGATCAACGGCCAGCAGTGCATCAGAAATGCAAGCGGCGTGAGATTTCTGGTTTCGCACCAGGTGTCGAACAAACGCAGACAAATGCCTTCGATCTGTTCCGACGCAGTTCTATGGTTGAATAGATCGGCACTCATCATCACGCGCAAAACGAAGTCATGGGTGTCATGATCGTAGAGCGCGATCATGCTTGGCGAAATCGGGAAACCCTCGAAAACGCTTAAGGAAATCCTGGTCTTGCCTTAGGGAAATCCTTAACGGTTGGGAATCGTCAGCAGTGCGCTTCAACGGTGCGCTTCCGCCCACTTCACATGCACCACCCGCACCGGCATATCGTGTGCGGCGCAGTATGCAAGCCAGCGCGTCTGGTTGTCCTGCAAACGGTCGCCCGGACCTTTGACCTCGATCATTTCGTAGCGCTTTTGCTCCGGCCAGAAGCGAATCAGGTCCGGAAAGCCCGTGCGGTTCGCGCCAACGTCCTGCAATAGCCTGCAAAACCATAACTTCATGTGCGCGGCAGGCAGACACAGGAGCGCCTGCTCCAGCAGTTCGTTCGTCAGCATTCCCCAGTGAACGAAGGGTGATTGAACTCCCGCCTTCGATACAAACGCCGAGCGGATCACATGCTCGTGCTGCGCGGTATCGAGTAACGAAAGACATTGGTCGAACGCATCGCGCCGTGCGGTGTGAAAGCCGGGGGAATGGAGATCGGCGGGACCACGCTGGAACGGATGAAAAAACGCGCCCGGCAGCGGCAAGAAAATGGCGTCCCAGCAGAGCAGCCCGAAGAGCGAATTGATCAGCATGTTCTCGACATAATGCACGCCCGCGCCGGGCTCGCTGAGTGCATCGCGAACGATTATCTCGACCGATGCCGGTTCGGACGGCAAGGGCAAGAGGACATCGATACGCTCAACCGTGCGCGGCCTCCTCACGACCTCGACAGGAAGCCCGAGCTTGCGCTGAAGGCGCGGCAGCATGCGCGCGACGCGTTGGGCCTCCTCCTCGCTCTCTGGAGCGCTGAGCGCCTGGAGCGCCAGGGTATGGGCATCGTCGTGGAAACCAGCCTGTTCCAGCGCCCGCATGCGCCTGTGCCGCGCGCCCGGAAACGCGCAGGCACGGTACGCGGTCAACGCGGTATCCCAGTGACGCAACCGCTCGCAATATTGCCCTACTCGATACAACAATTTTTGCCGCCGTTGATCGAGCCATCCGTGATCGCACGGCAACGCTTCGATCTCGGGAATCATGGATTCGATGGACGGCAGATCGTCGATGGTATCGAGCATCTCGCGATACGCATGCACCGCCAGGAACACGTCGATATCCCCACGAGTCTGGAACGCGCGCGACGACCGTTCGAGCAAAACGCGCTCATACCGCACGATCCCGAGATCCGCGAGCACGAACTCAGCCCAGCTTTGCCGCAAGTTGCCGAAGAACATCAGCCTCAAGCGCTCGCACAAGCTGGTCAAATTCAGCCGCATGACGACATCGGCCGCGCCCGGATGCCATTCGCCATAAATCCGCGTTCCAGCATGCGTTGAAGAGAGTGATTCACGCAGTTCGGACTTTCGTGCAGCCGCCGCCGATGGAGTCAGCGAGAAGATGTTCCTGAGTTCGGGCTTGGTGTGAAGGCTGAAGATTTCATCGAGGGTAAGCGGCGGGTTCGTGTCTACCCAGCCGAGCGTGCCAAGCGGCGCGAGTGCTTCGAGGGGGCAGCCGATTTCATCGTAGAGCAGTTTGCTTGCACGAAAAAACGGCCCCACGCGCATCAGCATGCGAACCAGCAGCGCGCGCGACGCCAGCGGCAAAGCCGGAAACTCGCGCAGGAAATCGCGCTCGTCTTTCGCCCAGAGATCGTCGTAACGATCCGCGAGCCATTCAAGCGCGCGCTCGAAATTCAGCAAGTAGTAAAACCGGCGCTGGAAATCCGCCGGTTCCGAAGATGTCGGATCGCTCATGATCACTGTATGCATATACAGCTTGCATGATACCGCCCTCGGAGCATTTTGCGATTGTTCTGAGCGCGATTTGCACCGGCCGCACAACCGCGATCGAAGGAAAATAGGGACGGTTAAGTTTTCCTAAAAGCGACGCTCGCTGTCGTGCGGCGCCGACAGCCGCACCGAAATTGACCCTGCAGTAAAGGCAAACGTTACACGCGGTGGCATCATATGCGCCTTGCTCTCCAACGCCCGGCACTCATACATGTCCAATCTGATCGTCCACGGCGGCCTTCCCCTGCGCGGTGAAATCACCCCGTCCGCCAACAAGAACGCCGTCCTGCCCATCCTCTGCGCCACCCTCCTTTCCGACCAGCCTTTGCGCCTTGTCGGCGTCCCGGAAATCACCGACGTCAAGAAGATCCTCGATATTTTCCGCATGCTCGGCAGCAGCGTATCGATGGACTTCGCGACCGGCGTCCTGCAACTTCACCATCACGCCACGCGTTTCGATCCGGTCGAACACCGGCTCCCGGAAGAAATGCGTTCGTCGATCATGCTGGTGCCGCCGCTGCTCGCGCGCTTCGGCGTGGCGCGTCTGGAAAACGACGTCAAGGGCTGCACGCTGGGCGTGCGCGAGATCGATCCGCACGTTGAAGTCTTCGAGCGCTTCGGCGCACGCATTGAACGCACGACGGATTCGCTGATCGTTCGCGCCGAGTCGCAGATGACCGCGAACCATCATTGGTTCGACTACGCGTCGGTCACCACCACTGAAAATTTCGTGCTGTGCGCTGCGTCCGCGAATGGCACGTCGTCGCTCGTGAACGCGGCCTCGGAGCCGCACGTGCAGGAGTTCTGCCGTTTTCTCTCGATGCTCGGCGTGGTGATCGACGGCATCGGGACCTCGCGCATTACCGTGACCGGCGGCAAGAAACTGTGCGGCGGCGAGTTCCGCTTCAGCGAGGATTTTCATGAAATCGCGACGTTCCTCGCGCTCGGCGCAATCACGGGCGGTGACATCGCGGTGAAGAACACGGCGCCGGAACAGTTCCCGCTGATCGACCGGACCTTCGCCAAATTCGGCGTGCACGTGGAGCACAGCAACGGCTGGTCGCGCACCGTTCGCGATGGCCCGTTGCGCGTGCGCCGCCCGTTCACGCAGAACATCCTGACCAAGGTCGAGGCGGCGCCGTGGCCGTATCTTCCAGTCGACTTGCTGCCGATTTTCATCGCGCTCGGCGTAAAGGCGGAAGGCAGCGCGATGTTCTGGAACAAGGTCTACGACGGCGCCATGGGCTGGTCCGGCGAGTTGTCGAAGTTCGGCGCGCATGTGTTCTTGTCGGATCCGCACCGGCTGATCACGTTCGGCGGCCTGACGCTCACGCCGGCCAAGGTGGAAAGCCCGTACATCATCCGCGTGGCAATCGCGCTGCTGATGGTCGCCGCGAGCATAGAAGGGCGTTCGGAAATCACCAACGCCTTGCCGATACGGCGCGCGCATCCGCGTTTTGTCGAAAACCTGCGGTCGGTGGGTGCGAACGTGGAATGGACCAGCAGCGAATAACGCCGATACGGCGCGGGTGATTACGCCCGCGCCTTTCGGGCGGCTAATGCGGCGGCTAATGCGGCCGCGAATAAAAACCGGGGCCGGTAGTGTCAGGGGCGCATTCCGGACAACACCGGCGCATTGCGCGCGCCTAGAATAAATAATTAATTAAACTGCGCGGCGTAAAACGTAAATGCCATCGAATTGCGAATAAAATCTCGCGTGCCCGATGTGGCATCCTGTCGGCAAATCTGCTAAACGAATGCTTAAACCGATTAACTAAACAACGAAGCGTACAGGCCGTAAGCGCCGGCGTGCTCCTAGTCAAACTCATTCACCACGGAGACACAGTGATCAAACATGGCCTTGGCGGGTTGCTGCTCAAGCTCTGCCTAGTCACATTGATAAGCGCGCCAATAAGCAATGCAGTCGCGGCGGGTCCCGACTGCTCACGGCCATTCACGCTTGCATTGCACGACCACGGCCTGCTCTATTCCGCGGACACGGATACCGGTATCGACAAGGACTTTGCCGACGAACTCATTCGCCGCAGCGGCTGCAAGGTCACCGTCAGCCTGATGTCGCGTGCACGTATCTGGCAATTGATTGAATCGGGCGCACTCGATTTCAGCTTGTCGGGCATTACGAATGCCGAGCGCAATCAGTTTGCATCGTTTGCGTGGTACTTCACCGATAAATATTATCTCCTCGTCCGAAAGGATTCCGGCATGCGCCGCCTGGCGGATTTCGAGCGCAGCGATCAATTCCAGCTAGGCGTGATCCGGAGTTTTCGCTATAGCGATTCCGCCAACAAACTCGTCGATACACTCGCCGCACAGAATCGCGTCAGTCAGGCCGGCGGCCTCGAACCGCTATACGAAGCGCTGATCAACCGCCGCATTCAGGGCATGATCATGGAGCCCTTCGATTATCCCGCGCTCGAAGAAAAACGGATTCGCGACGTCACCACGGTTATCGAATTCAATGATCCGCCCGTTCCGCATGGCTTGATCATGTCGAAGAAAGCGCTCTCGCCGGGTGAGCAGGCGAAGTGGCGCGCGCTGGTGAACGAGATGCGCGCGGATGGCACCGTGCTGAGCATCTTCCGCAAATATTTCAAACCCGATCTCGCTCAGGCGATGGTCGATTTCAAGGCGCCGCAATGAACCGGGCGCGCCGCCGGGTTCGCGCCGCCCTGACGCCGCAGCTGGTATATCGGCTGATCCCGTTATTGATTCCGCTGCTCGTGTTTTTTGCAGCCTTGAGCGTCACGTGGGTCGTGTGGGATCACGAACAGCAAGCGTCCAGGCGCGAGTTGCTGTCCCAGTTCGACTTCTCGCTGGGCGACGCGGTGAGCCGCGTCGAACAGCGCATGACCACTTACGAGCAAATGCTCCACGGCGTTCAGGGTCTCTTCGCGGCAATCGGCGACGCCGGCCGGGACAACGTGCGCGACTACGTCAGCGCGCTCAATCTCGATGCGAATTTCTCCGGCATCCAGGCAATAGGCGTCATCAAGTGGATACCGGGACCGCAGAAGGACACCCATGTCGCGGCCATGGTCATGGACGGATTCAGCCACTACGGTATCCAGCCGCCGGGCACCCGCGACGGTTACGCGCCGATCGTCCAACGCGAACCGAATGTGGGCGCGAACCGCCGCGCGCCGCTCGGCTTCGACGCGTGGACCGATCCAGTGCGCCGCCTCGCCATGGAGAAGGCGCGCGACTCCGGCATGGCGGTGATATCGGGCAAATTGAGACTGGCGGTCGATGACGGCCCGAACGCTCAACCCGGTTTCATCATGTACGTGCCGGTTTATATGCGCGGCCAGTCGCTCGATAACGTCACCCAGCGCCGTGCGCATCTGACGGGCTGGGTGTATGCATCGTTTCGAATGCACGACGTGATCGCCAGCCTTTACGGCGAGCAGCCGCGCGGCTTGTCGCTTGCCATCTACGACGGCGTCGAACCCTCGGCTGCGGCCCTGATGTATCGCTCGGCGGATGCTGGTGGCGGGAAAAAAACGGCAGAGATGATCTCGGCCAGCGAATACCTGGTGGTGGCGGGCCATAACTGGACACTGTCGCTCGCCACGCAGGACGGTTTCAAGGCCGGATTCGGGCGTAACGCGCAATGGATCATCGCGATCACCGGCGTGGGCCTGAGCGTCACGCTGGCCTTGCTCGCATGGCTGCTCGTAACCGGCCACGGCCGCGCGATGCGACTCGCGTCCACCATGACGCGCGAATTGCGGGAAAGCGAGGAGAAATTTCGCGCCATCGCGGATTGCACCGTCAACTGGGAAGTCTGGTGGGGTCCGGACGGCAAGCCGCGCTGGATCAATCCCTCGGTCAAGGAATACACAGGCTATACCGTCGAGGAATGCATGGCGATGCCCGACTTCGCCGGCACGCTGATTCATCCCGAAGACATGCCGCGCGTCGCGCCGGAATTCGTGAAAGGTCTGCAGGGACATCGTGGCGATGACCTCGAATTCCGCTGCGTTCGAAAAGACGGTTCCAACGTATGGCTGTCGGTTTCATGGGTGCCGATCACGGATGCCAAAGGCGTCTTCACAGGCTTTCGCACGAGCGGGCGCGATATCACCGAGCGCAAGCACGCCGAGTCCGAGCTGCGCATTGCCGCGGTTGCGTTCGACTCGCTGGAAGGCATGATCGTCACGGACGCCACCACCAGGATCTTGCGCGTGAATTCGGCCTTTATAGAATGCACGGGTTACAGCGCGGAGGAACTCGTCGGCAAGACGCCGCGCATGCTTCAATCCGGCCGGCACGACGCCGCGTTTTTCCGTGCGATGTGGGATTCGATCAACCGCGTTGGCGGCTGGCAGGGCGAGATCTGGGATCGTCGCAAGAACGGCGAGGTGTATCCGAAATGGTTGAGCATTTCCGCCGTGACGGGTGCTGACGGCGTGGTGAGCCATTACGTGGGCGCGCATCACGACATCACCGAACGCAAGATTGCGGAGGAACGCATTCGCGAGCTGGCTTTCTTCGACGCCCTCACGCGCCTGCCCAATCGCACGCTGCTGATCGACCGCCTGACGCAAGCCATTGCGCTCAGCGCGCAAAAGAAAACCTGCGGGGCGCTGCTTTTTATCGACCTGGATCACTTCAAGACACTCAACGATACCCTCGGCCACGACAAGGGCGACACGCTCCTGCAGCAAGCGGCGGGACGTCTCGCCGCGAGCGTCGGCCGCAGCGATACCGTCGCGCGCGTGGGCGGCGACGAATTTGTCGTGGTGCTCGGAAGCCTGCACGAAAACCCGCACGAAGCGGCGAATCAGACGGAGATCGTGGGCGAGCGCATTCTCGCCATTCTCGGCAATCCGTATCACCTCGACGATGTCGAATACCGCAGCACGGCGAGCATTGGCGCGACGGTGTTCACGGGACATCAGACGGTCATCGACGAACTGCTGAAGCAGGCCGACCTCGCGATGTACAAATCGAAGGAACGCGGCCGCAACGCAATGTGTTTCTTCGATCCCGCCATGCAGACGGCCGTAGTCGAGCGCGTCTCGCTTGAAGCGGGATTGCGCCGCGCGATCGAGGACAACCAGTTCGTGCTGCATTACCAGGCGCAAGTGACGGACGACGTAATGCACAACGCCGCCGATAACTACCGCGTTATCGGCGCCGAAGCGCTCGTGCGTTGGCAACATCCTGAGAAAGGTATCGTGGCGCCGGCCGAATTCATTCCGCTTGCCGAAGAAACCGGCCTGATTCTCGCGCTCGGAAACTGGGTGCTGGAGACTGCATGCACGCAACTGGCGCGCTGGATGAAACAACCCGAAATGGCGCATCTCAGCATGGCCGTGAATGTCAGCGCGCAGCAATTCCGCCAGCCGGATTTCGTGGACAAGGTGCTCGCGATCATTCGCAAGACGGGCGCCAATCCGAACCGTCTGAAGCTCGAACTCACCGAAAGCCTGCTGGTGGACAACATGCAGGACATCGTGCAGAAAATGTGGTCGCTGAAGGCGAAGGGCGTGGTGTTCTCGCTCGATGACTTCGGCGTCGGGTATTCGTCGCTGTCGTATTTAAAACGCTTGCCGCTCGATCAGTTGAAGATCGACGAATCGTTCGTGCGCGACGTGCTGGACGATCCAAACGATGCCGCCATCGCGCGCACTATCGTGGCGCTCGCGCAAAGCCTCGGGCTTGGCGTGATTGCCGAAGGCGTGGAGACGGCGGCGCAGCGCGACTTTCTCGCGAGCGTTGAATGCCACGCTTATCAAGGCTTCTATTTTTCCCGCCCGATGAACGTGGAAGGTTTCGAAGCGTTCGTGCGCAAGGACGATGCTGTGGCGGCATGAGCGTATTTTCAGCACGTAAAACGCAGCGAGCGCAACCGAGTCAAGCGCACAGCACAAAATGCTGCCGCGCCCCATCAAAACGAGGCATCCGCGTTTTTTGGAGATCGATTAACGCGTAGAAAAGAATGCGGGCTTCAATACCATGGGAGATCAGTCAGGCCAACTCACCCTTCATTCGCCACGAGAAAATCCCATGTCGATCCAGTCGCTCATTGAAGCCGACCGCAAGCATCTCATTCATCCGGTCATCAACTATCGTGCGCACGAAGCGCGCGGCGTCACCGTGCTCGAATCGGCGAACGGTGCCTTCCTGCGGGATGCCGACGGCAACGAGCTGCTCGATGCGTTCTCCGGACTCTGGTGCGTGAACGTGGGGTACGGACAGCAGAGCATCGTCAAGGTCGCGGCCGAACAGATGGCACGCCTGCCCTACGCCACCGGCTATTTCCACTTCGGCAGCGCGCCCGCAATCGAACTTGCCGAGAAGCTCGTGGCCCTTTCACCCGCGTCGCTGCAGCACGTGTATTTCACGCTCGGCGGCTCGGACGCAGTCGACTCCGCGCTGCGTTTCATCACCCATTATTTCAACGCCACGGGACGGCCGGCCAAAAAGCACATCATCGCGCTGGAACGCGGGTATCACGGGTCGTCGGCGGTCGGATCGGGACTGACCGCGCTGCCGGTTTTTCATCGCAACTTCGACGTACCGCTGCCGAACCAGCATCACATTCCGTCGCCCTACGCGTATCGCAATGCGTTCCCCGACGACGCCGCGTTGATCGCCGCATCTGTCGCCGCGCTCGAAGCAAAAGTAGCCGCGTTGGGCGCCGAAAACGTTGCCGCGTTTTTCTGTGAGCCGATTCAGGGATCGGGCGGCGTGATCGTGCCGCCGGTCGGCTGGCTCAAGGCAATGCGCGAGACTTGCCGCAAGCTGGACGTATTATTCGTTGCCGATGAAGTCATCACCGGGTTCGGCCGCACAGGCCCGCTGTTCGCGTGCGAAGCCGAAAACGTCGAACCGGATCTGATGACCGTCGCGAAGGGTCTGACATCGGGATACGCGCCGATGGGCGCCGTCCTGATGTCCGATGCCGTCTATCAAGGCATCGCCGATGGCGACCCGGTCGCAAGCGTCGGTCACGGTCATACGTATTCGGCGCATCCGGTGAGCGCGGCGATCGGGCTGGAGGTCATGCGCCTGTATCACGAAGGCGGTTTGCTTGCGAACGGCGTGGCGAACGCGCCGCGTTTTGCGCAGGGTCTGGATGCGTTGCTCGCGCATCCGCTCGTGGGCGACTCGCGCCATCGCGGTTTGCTGGGCGCGCTAGAACTCGTCGCCGATAAACACAGCAAGCAGGGTTTCGATGCATCGCTGAAATTACCGGATCGGATCGCGGCGGCAGCGTACAAGAACCGCCTCGTATTCCGGGCGTTCGGCGACAACATATTAGGCTTCGCGCCGGCGCTGAGCTACACCGCATCCGAGTTCGACCTGCTGTTCGAGCGCCTTGAAAAAACACTCGACGATGTCCTCGATGAACCCGAAGTCCGTACGGCGCTGCAAGCAAAAAGTGGCGTGACTGCGTGATAAGATCGCCGGGCAAATCCTTCATGCCCCAACGATCCCAAACACCGGAACACGTCCCGACAATGAGCAGCGACGGCAAGCTCGACCGCATAGACTTGCGCATTCTTTCGCAACTGCAGAAGAAAGGCCGCATCACGAATGTCGAGCTTGCAGACCTGGTCGGGCTCTCGCCAAGCCCGTGCCTGATCCGCGTGAAGCGGCTGGAAAAAGCGGGGTATATCGTTGGGTATGGCGCGCAGATTCAGCTCGAGAAGCTCGGCGACGTGCAGATCGTGTTCACGGAAGTGACGCTCTCGGATCATCGGCGCGAGGACTTCATCAAGTTCGTCGCGGCGATCAAGGACGTGGATGAAATCGTGGAATGCCATCTGGCAAGCGGCGGCTACGACTATCTGCTCAAGTTCGTCACGCGAAGCGTCAGCCACTATCAAGGCATTATTGAAGGCTTGCTCGAGCGCAATATCGGCATTGAAAAGTACTTCAGCTTTGTCATCATCAAATCGCCGATCATGAAGCGCGACTACCCGCTGGAAAGCTTGTTTTCCGCGGGTCAAGGTTGAGCAACGTTGCACAGCGTTGAACATTGCTCAGGATGGCTGAACGCCCCACTGCGCGAATTCATCGGCGAGAAAATCGACACACACGCGCACTTTCGCCGATGCCGCCAGCCGCGCCGGATACACCGCCCAGATATTTGCCGGCTGCGTGACATCCGGTAGTACCTGCACGAGCTTCCCGCTTTCCAGCAGCGGCCGCACATCCCACAACGAACGCAGCACAATGCCGCGGCCGGCCAGCGCCCATTGCACCGCGACCTCGCCGTGATTGGTCGAAAGCGGTCCCGTGACCTTGATCGATACAGGCTCGCCACGCACGTTCAGACGCCACAAGCCGAACGGATGATCGCGTTCCTTGATCGCGAGGCATGCATGGCTCGTCAAGTCGGCAAGTTGTTTCGGCGCGCCGTGGCGCTGCAAATAATCCGCCGATGCACACAACACCCGATGGTTCGAAGCCAGCCGCTTCGCAATCAGATGTGCTGCAATTTCGTCGCCGATACGGATGTCGAGATCGAAACCTTCGCCAGCGACATCGACGAGGCGGTCGAACAGATCGAGCCTCACGCTCAGTTGCGGATGTTTGTCTGAGAGGCGCGCAAGGGCCGGCGCCACGATATGCCGGCCGAACCCGAAGCTGCTGGATATTCGCAGCGTCCCGCGCGGAACGCGCCGCGTGGTGGAGACATCTTCCACGAGCTGATCGACGTCATCGAGGATCTTTTCAGCCCACGCATAAACGCGTTCGCCGGCTTCGGTAATCGCGACCCGGCGCGTCGAGCGATGCAACAAGCGTGTGCCGAGATCGGCTTCCAGCACGCCGACTCTCTTGCTCACATATGCCGCCGATACCGACAGCGCCTCCGCCGCCGCGCTGAAACTGGACTTGCGTGCGACCGTGCAAAAGACGCGCAGGTCGTCGAGATTCGGGGAAAGCGATGTTTTCATTATTCACGCTTCGTGCATGGTGGCTTAACCGAAAACCCGATTCTAAGCGGTACGCAGCGGAATAGAATAGGTGCATCGAATAGACTGTTCACCCTCAACCCGGAGACATCAGCTCATGACCAAAACCTACAAGATTGCAGTCATTCCCGGCGACGGCATTGGCACAGAAGTCATGCCGGAAGCGTTGCGCGTGCTGGACGCCGCCACCAAACGCTTCGGCATCGAGATCGAATATCAGCACATTGAATGGGCGAGTTGCGCGTACTACGAGAAACACGGCCAGATGATGCCGGACGACTGGAAGGCCCAGTTGCAGCACGCCGACGCCATTCTCTTCGGCGCGGTCGGCTGGCCCGATACCGTGCCGGATCACATTTCGCTGTGGGGCTCGCTCCTGAAATTCCGCCGCGAATTCGATCAGTACATCAATTTGCGCCCGGCGCGCCTGTTCGAAGGCGTGCCCTCGCCGCTCGCGAATCGCAAGGCCGGCGATATCGATTTCTGGATCGTTCGTGAGAATACGGAAGGCGAATATTCGTCGGTTGGCGGCGTGATGTTCGAGGGCACGGACCGCGAATTCGTGTTGCAGGAATCGGTCTTTACGCGTCACGGCAGCGAACGCGTGCTCAAGTTCGCATTCGATCTCGCGCAGCGCCGCGAGAAAAAAAAGATCACGGTCGCGACCAAGAGCAACGGCATCGCGATCAGCATGCCGTGGTGGGACAAACGCGCGGCGGAAGTGGCCGCGCTTTATCCGGATGTCAAATGGGACAAGCAGCACATCGACATTCTGTGCGCGCGTTTCGTGTTGAATCCGGACCGGTTCGACGTGGTCGTGGCCACCAATCTTTTCGGCGATATCCTCTCCGACCTGGGTCCGGCGTGCACCGGCACGATTGGCCTTGCGCCTTCGGGCAACCTGAATCCGGACCGCAAGTTTCCGTCGCTGTTCGAACCCGTACATGGCTCGGCGCCAGATATCGCGGGCAAGAACATTGCCAATCCGGTCGCCATGATCTGGTCGGCCGCGATGATGCTCGAATTCCTCGGCAACGCCCAAGGCCCGGAACGCGACGCACACGACGCAATTCTCGCGGCGATTGAAGCAACGCTCAAGGAAGGTCCGCGAACTGGCGACCTGGGCGGCACCGCAAGTACGACAGACGTTGGCACGGCGATCGCGGCACGGCTGGCTTGAGTATTGCTGCCCCGTTGAGCAGGCTCAAACGAGCCCGAAACGGTCGCATCGTGCGGCCGTGTTCAACCTCGACGGGGCAAATCATGGATGTTCAATTGTCGGAAGAGCAAATTCGCACGCTAGCGTTTTATCTCTGGGAACAAGACGGCAGTCCGGAAGGACGGTCGGATGAATACTGGGAAAAGGCTCGCCAGCAATTGTCTTCGGGAAGCGATTCCGAAAGCACGGCTGACGACAAAACCGCCGGGTTTGGCGAGGAGCCGGATGCATCGCTTAATCGCCCGTTAACGGAATAGTTTCTACGCACGCGTCAATTTGATTCAATTTGATTTATGGGCCACGCATGCATCGCGCGTTTTCACGCATCGCTCCAGACGTGGCGACTCATTTGGAACGTCATTCGAAACACCATTCAACACTCGACCTCATGAATGGCGGTTAGCCGCATTAAGCGAAAAAACAAGAATAGTGTTGCCTCAAATACACGGTAGATAATGCAGAGCCCCAGCCCGTGGTGCTTTGCGCCATCGCATTGGTGACACTACCTATGTCACGAACCCTTCGGTTGGCGCTTACTGGAATAACACCGCCGCAAGCCTTACGCAGCGAGTGCCCGGTGAGCAAATAAAAAATTGTTTTTGCCAATAACTACTGAAGTGGTGTTTAACATGAATACGTTCAATCAACTCAACGCTGTATCGTCGACCACTGCCGGAAGCCGTAACAAGGTAATGAAGGCGGGCTCCAAAGTCGAAAAGCAAAACTCCTCCTATATGTCGATGCTTCAGGCGCCCATGACCGTCCTGGCCTGCAACGTCTCGGACCGCGCCGATATCACGGCCTGCGCCATCCTCGGATACAACTGAGCGTTTCAAGACTGGCCGATTGTCAAGGTCGCCGGCAAACTCGCCGAGAGTTTGCCAAGAAAGCTCAAGCATTTGGAAAGCTGCTCGAGCTCGACGTATTCATCGGCCTTATGTCCTTGCTCGATGGAACCCGGTCCGCATACGACCGTGGGGATTCCTATCGATTGAAACAGACCACCTTCGGTTCCGAACGCGAGTGTGCGCACGTCGTTGCGTTCAGCCGCAGCGCATGCCAGTTCGCGCAACCAGCCGGCTGCGGCCTGATCGGACAGCGCCGGATAATCCACAAGCTGTTCCCAGTCGATACCACTTTCCGCGAACGTCTCGCGCATGGTGCCGACGAGTTCCGTGTCCGCGTATTGCGCGATGGTTTCCACGATGGCGTCCGCGTTGTCGGCGGGAAGATTGCGGATTTCGAATTCAACCTGCGCGTGATCCGGAATCACGTTCAACGCAATACCGCCGTTCAAACGCCCCGTATGAATGGTCGTGTACGGAGGATCGAAATCGTGATCGAGCGTTGCCGAGGTCCGCAAATCGCGCTGCGTGCGCCTTAAGAAGGTCACGAGTTCCGCCGCGAAATCCACCGCGTTGACGCCAAGATGCGTCAGCGCGGAATGCCCGGCAAGGCCTTTCACGCAGCATCGATACGCCTTTTTGCCCTTGTGCGCGACCGCAACCTGCATGCTCGTCGGCTCACCGATAATGCATGCGAGCGGCTTCACCGGCGCCGCCGCGAGTTCGCGCAACAAGCCGCGCACGCCACGGCAACCGACTTCTTCGTCGTAGCTGAAAGCGAGGTGGATAGGCACCTCCTTGCAGGTCGCGACGAAGTGCGGCACGCTCGCAAGCACCGCGGCAATAAACCCCTTCATGTCAGCGGTGCCACGCCCGAATACACGGTCGCTGCCACGCGTCATTTCGAACGGCGGCACGGTCCAAGGCTGACCGGCGGCAGGCACCACGTCGGTATGACCCGACAAACACAACCCCGCCCTGTTTTTCGGGCCGATAGTCGCGTACAGGTTCGCCTTGCGGCCGGTTTCATCGAAAACGAGGGACGACTCCACGCCGTGCTTGCTTAGATAGTGCTGCACGTATTTGATCAGCTTCAAGTTCGATTCCGAGCTGCGGGTATCGAAGGCGATCAGGTCGTTCAGCAGGTCGAGCGTGTCATCGAGCAAAGCGTGCTTCATTAGCTAGAGATCTCCGGGTACTCCGTACGAGGGTGCCTGCTCGGGACGCTTCGCGCGCATTGCGTAGTCGTTCATCTGCGGTTCGTAGCGCTGCCAGAGCGCACGCAGATCGGCTATGGGCTGATCGGACCAATCCACACGTAACTCCGCGAGCGGCCAGACCTCTCGTCCATACACGCAGAACCCAGCTGAATGCACGGGACCTGCCTCGCCACCCGCGGCCGCGCCGGCTTCGAGCGCCGTGATCAGTCGATCGGAAAGCGAGCTTGCGTGCGACGCTTCAAAGGCTTCGACCATCGCGGATGGTATGCCGTCGTGCGCAAGCAGATTACCCGCTGCAACGCAGTCCCGCCCCAGCTGCGTCACGATTATACCCAGCCCTTTTTCACCCGTCGCGGCACCGCACGAACCGTCGGCATCGAGTACGGCAAGCTGGCGCCACTCCGCATAAGGACGCGCATGCTGCAATTGTTGCAAGGTGCTTTCAGCACCGAAACCTTGCGAAAGCAACTGCAAGCCGAGCACGCCGAGACGCGGATCAGTCACGTTCTGGCTGAGCACAACGCCATGCGGACTCGCCCACAAACAACGGCTGGGAACCGCGATGCTCGAACTGCATACAATGCCGCCGATCATGCCTGTGCGCTCGCATCGGCCAGCCAGTGAAAACGTCATGCAACTCTCCTCTAGCTATTCGGAATGACGGCGATCACATCGATCTCAACGAGCCACTCGGGCCGCGCGAGGGCTGAAACCACAATACCCGTCGACACCGGATACACACCCTTCAGCCATTTTCCGACCACCGTGTACACCGCTTCGCGATACCGGATATCGACGAGATAAATGGTGATCTTGCAAATATCTTCCAGCTTGCTGCCGGCTTCGCCGAGCAACATGGCGATATTGGCCATCGCCTTTTCCGCTTGCGCACCGACGTCGCCTATGCCCACCGATTCGCGCGTGTCCAGATCCTGACCGATCTGTCCGCGCAAATAAACCGTTCCGTTCGCGACGACCGCCTGGCACAGATCGTTATCGAGTTTCTGCTCGGGATACGTCTCGCGCGTATTGAACTTGCGGATGCGTGTATGGCTCATGGACACCTCACACAACGCGCTTGAGCCGCGGCTCGGCGCTGGATTGAACGACACGGTCCGACAGGTTGGCCGCCTTCTTCACATAACCGAGCGTGCTGTCGAAATCGAAGTTGCGGAACACCGCGCCGAGATGCGCGAACGGCGGCGACTGGGCAAACAACTGGAACGTGAGCCGATGCCCCGCGTAGTCCGAGTTCAGCAAGTCGCGTGCGAACGCCAGCAGCTTGCGGCGGTCGTCGGAGACCCAGTTGTCATTGACGGTATAGAACTTGTCCAGCCATCCGCTGATCTCGGGATTGGCAAACGATGCCGAATCCGGCGTCACGCAAATCTGTCCGCCGCAGAGTTCGCGCGCGAGATGCATCATTTCGTGAAGACGCGAACATGCCTGCACGCGGCCCGTATAAAGCAGCGATTGGTTGGGCATCATCAGACCGGCGGGACTGCGTTCGCCGCACGCAATCGATGCCGTCAAATGCGCATTGATGGTCTCGCGATACACCGCGAGCGTCGACAATTTCTCTTGCACCGCCTGCTGCTTTTCCAGGCCGGTTTGCCGCGCGTTGAACAACGCCGCGCCGATCATGAGGTCGGCGAGCCGCAGGTTGCGCTGGACAAACGCGAACGCGCTGTATCGATGCAACGTAGAACGAATGAACGTGGCCGCCTTCGTGTGTTGATAGAACAGCACGTCTTCCCAAGGGATCAGGACGTTGTCGAAAATCAGCAAGGTATCGACTTCATCGCAGCGATTCGACAGCGGATAATCTTCCGGATTCGCGCGGCCGGCAAAGCCCGTGCGGCAGATGAACTTGAGCCCCGGCGCCGACATGTTCACCACGAAACCGACTGCATAGTCGGACAGTTTGGCATCGCCCCAATTCGCGATGGTCGGCTTCACGAACGCCTGGTTCGCATAGGCCGCGGCCGTTTCATACTTCGCGCCTCGCACCACGATGCCCGCATCCGTTTCCTTCACCACATGCAAAAGCATGTCCGGGTCCTGCTCCTGGGGCGGTTTGGATCGGTCGCCTTTCGGATCGGTATTAGCGGAAACGTGGAACGGATCTTCATGCAGCGCACGATTGATATGCCGCTCGATGTTCGCCGCAAAACGCGGATCGACTTCGTTGAGCACGTCCTTGCCGTCGTAGAGCGACCACATCTCGCCGATGGTTTCATCGCCTACGCGCGTCGCGATTCCGCCGATGTCATCCAGCACCGTATCGACCGCGAGGCGCTTGTCGTGCCAGTCCTGCTGCGTGTACGGAAGTTTCAGACCGACCGCGTTGCGCTCGCCGGTTGTTTCATCCACGTAGCTCATCACGTCCTGCGTTGCCTTCTCGTGCGCCATGTCGTAAATGCGCGCGCGGATATCCACGATAGGCTTGAACATGGGATGCGTGGTCACGTCCTTCACGCGTTCGCCGTTGATCCAGACCTGCCGTCCGTCTCGAATGGACTCGCGATATTGCTCGCCTGTTCTGATCATTGCTGTGCCTCGATCCGTTGATCCGTTGGAAATACCGTGGTTCAGATTTGCCTAGAAAGCCAGGAACTGGCCGTAATCGCGCTTGCAATAAAGCAGCGGCATATGCGCGGCGGGCGCGCGCCTGATTGCCGCCACTTCGCCGAAAAAGACCGTATGCGTGCCAATGGTCTGCTGCGCAATGAGCCGGCATTCGATTGCGGCAACCGCGCCTTCGATAAGCGGCACGTCGAGCGTCCCCGCCGTCACCGTGCAACACGAAAAATCGAAGGGCTTGGCGGTCGCCGAGCGGCCAGCGAAGGTATCGGCAATGCCGCGCTGCGCCACGTTCAACAGGTTCACCGCGAACACGCCGTTCGCCGCGACGGCCGCGTTCGCCGGGCTGCGCGTATTGATGCAGACGAGCAACGTGGGCGGGTCCGCGCAAACCGAGCTGCACGCGCTGACCGTCACCCCGAAACGGTCGCCGCCGGCGCCGGTAGTCACGACATGAACCGATGTGGAATTGGACGCCATCGAATCCAGAAAGGCGGCCCGCAGGTCGCGCTGCACCTCTGGCGCTGCTTCCATCAAACCGTTGTCTGTTTGCTCTGTTCGCATGCCGCCCCCTCGCGTTTGCACTGACCTTGGGCAAAATCTACGCTCGTGCTCCGCATCCGAAAAACATATTTAAAAAATGCAAATCATCGGTTTTGCCTATGCAAGCGTATTTATGTCCAAGCACAATAGGCACGACAAAAGACCGGGGCAGACCGTGGAACCTGCGCAACTACGCTATTCGTTAAGGCAGTTGAGGTACTTCGTGGTGACGGCCGAAGTGTTGTCGTTCACGGCTGCGGCGAAGCTGCTGCATATCTCGCAGCCGTCCATTTCCACGGCGCTTGCAGATCTCGAGCTGTCGTTCGGCGTGCAGCTTTTCATCCGGCATCATGCGAGCGGGTTATCCCTGACACAGGCCGGACGCGAGATGCTCGGCCGCGCGCGCGACCTGTTGAAGAACGCGGAAGACCTTCAGACCGCGGCCAAGGAAATGGATGGCGGCATGTCCGGCGCGATCACGCTGGGCTGCCTGGTTTCGCTCGCGCCGCCGCTCATGCCCGCCATGATGAGCCGCTTCATAGCGGGGCATGTGGGCATTGCGTTCCGCACGCTCGAAGCGCATCAGGACGATCTGCTGCGCGGCCTTCACGACGGTTCGCTCGATATTGCGCTGACATACAACCTCGATCTGACCGACGACATTGCGTTCACGCCGCTGCTTTCCTTGCCGCCCTATGTGATTCTGCCGAAGAATCATCGGCTGGCAAAACAGCGTGCCGTGGCGCTCGCCGACCTGCGCGATGAACCTTACGTAATGCTCGATCTTCCTCATAGCCGCGAATATTTCGCCGGTCTTTTCGATGCTGTCGGCGGACGTCCCATTGCGGCGTTCCGTTCGTCGCAACCGGAAGTGGTCCGTGGCATGGTCGCCAACGGCCTTGGCTACAGCATTCTTAATTTCCCGCTGAAATCGAGCCGCACGGTGGACGGCGAGGACTTCGTGATCAAGCAATTCAAGGATGAAGTGAACGCCACGACACTCGGCATTGCGCAGTCCCGAAGCATGAAACCCCGGCAGGTCGTGCAGCGCTTCGCCGCCTTTTGCGAAGCCCAAATCAAGGCCCAACGTTCAAGTTGAAACGCCCGGTTTGCTGGATAGGAAAAAACTTGGTTCTACATGCAAAAACAATATTTTGGCTGGTAATTTGACTTGATAGATTGATGTCCATGCAGCGAGCGGCCTGTCGATAAACAGGTTGCAGCATCCACTGAATACGACAGGGAGGCGCGATGGGATCTTCAGCGGCAGCATCCGGCGCCGGGCTCGACATAGTCCGCCAGTTGCAGGCCGGTTGCGACCGTCCCTTCAGCGACGCGCATTCCATGCCGCCCGCCGTCTACACATCGGCTGAATTTCTCGCGCTCGAACAAGAGAATATTTTCCGCAGCGAATGGCTTTGCGTCGGCCGGGCAAGCGCGATTGCCGAGACCGGCGACTATCTCACTGCGGATATCGACGGACAGCCGGTAGTGGTCTTGCGCGACGAGAAGCTGGAGCTGAAGGCGTTCTCGAACGTATGTTTGCATCGCATGTCGGTGTTGCTCGAAGGTCGCGGCAATACACGGCGAATCGTCTGCCCTTATCACGCGTGGAACTACACGCTCGACGGTGCGTTGAGCGGCGCTCCCATGATGGATCGTCAAAGCGGCTTTTGCAAAGAGAACTACCGCTTGCCACAGGTCCGATACGAGCTCTGGCAAGGTTGGATCTACGTCACGCTCAACGCCGACGCGCCGCCCGTTGCCGCGAAGCTCGCAGGCCTCACCGAGTTGATCGCCGACTACGGCATGACCGATTACAAGGAAACGTTCTACGAAGAACACGTGTGGGATACCAACTGGAAAATCCTCGCCGAGAACTTCATGGAGAGTTATCACCTTCCCATGCTGCATCGCGCGACCGTTGGACCGCATTCGCGACTTGAAGAGATGGAATGCCCGCCCGGCAGCGACGCGTTCAACTATCACTGGATCACGAAGGAAGCGTCGTTGCCCATCGGCCAGGCGCATCCGGACAATCATCGGTTGCAAGGTCACTGGCGCAAGACGACGGCGCTGCTCGCGATCTACCCGACTCACCTCGTGACGCTCACGCCTGGCTACTTCTGGTATCTCGTGCTGCAGCCTGTAGGAACCAGCCGCGTACACATCCGCTTTGGCGGCGGCCTTGCGCCTGAGTTCATCGCCGATCCGAAGGCCAATGAATACATGACGACGCTTAAAGCATTGCTCGACGCAGTCAACGAAGAAGACCGGCGTGGCGTGCAAGCGGTGTTTCGCGGTGTGAGCGCGCCGCTTGCGAAGCCGGGACACCTGAGTCATCTGGAAAGGCCTAATTACGACTTTGCGCGCTACCTTGCAAGACAGCTCGCCTGATTCCGAACACTCATTAAACACGACACGATGTCATCGCACTCCTTCATCTCCTTCGCGGGCGTGAGCAAGACATATGACGGCGTTCATTACGTCGTGGAAGGACTCGATCTCGATGTCGCCAAAGGCGAGTTCGTCTCGTTGCTCGGACCGTCCGGATCGGGCAAGACCACCACGCTGATGATGCTCGCGGGTTTCGAATCGGCCACGCAAGGCGAGATTCGCCTGAACGGAAAACGTCTCGACGATAAACCGCCGCATCAGCGCGACATCGGCATGGTGTTCCAGAACTACGCGCTCTTCCCGCACCTGACGATCGAGCAGAACGTCGCGTTTCCGCTGTCGGTGCGGCGCATCGGCAAGACAGAACAAAAGGCGCGTGTGAAGCGCGCGCTGGACATGGTCGAGTTGCCGCATCTTGCGGCACGCCGGCCGGCGCAACTATCGGGCGGACAGCAGCAGCGCGTGGCGCTCGCGCGCGCACTCGTGTTCGAGCCGAGCGTGGTGCTGATGGATGAACCGCTCGGCGCGCTCGACAAACGTCTGCGCGAGACCATGCAATACGAAATCATGCGGCTGCATCGCGAGCTTGGCTTGACGGTGGTCTACGTGACGCACGATCAGGCCGAAGCGCTGACCATGTCGGATCGCGTCGCCGTTTTCTCCGATGGCCGCATTCAGCAGGCAGCGACGCCAACGGAACTCTATGAGAACGCGCATAACGCGTTCGTGGCGAATTTTGTTGGCGAGAACAATGGCTTGATGGGCCGCGTACTCGATCAGGATTCGGACTGGGCGACGCTCGCGTTGCCCGGCGGCGCGGTCATACGCGGACGTTGCGGACGGGGCTTGCGCAACGGCGAAGAAGCCATGCTGGCGCTGCGCCCGGAGCGCGCGCACATTGCATCGGCAGAAGGCATTCAAAGCGCGGCAGACGTCAACACGGTGACCGCGCGCGTGGAAGAACTCGTGTATTGCGGCGACCATCACCGCGTTCACTTGAAACTTGGGGAACAAGGCGCGGGCGACAGTCTGATCGTCAAAGTACCCAATACGCAGCACCACGACCTTCCGTCACTCGGCAGTGCAACCGCCGTGGCATGGCGCCACGACGACTGCAAGATTCTCGCAACGGCCGTAACCGCAAGCCACGGCCACGCTCCGTCCCTCACCGCAGGAGTCCACTGACATGAAAACTAAACTTATTCGTACCGGTATGACGGGCATCGCCGGACTCGTCTTTTCAGGCGTCGCGTTGTTCTCGGCTAGCGCGCTCGCGGCCGAAACCATCTCGGTCGTGACCTTCGGCGGCGCGTATGAAGCAGCGGCGAAGAAGGCTTTCTTCGAGCCGTTCACGGCGGCAACGGGGATCGGCTTTTCGACGGAATCGTATGACGGCGGTCTCGCCAAACTCTCGGCGATGGAACAGGCGAAGAACCCCACGTGGGATTTGATCGACCTCGAATCGAACGATGCGATCACCGGTTGCGACGAAGGCCTGCTCAAGAAGATCGACAAGAAATCGCTTGGCAACACGAGCGCGTTCATTCCCGGTTCGATCATGGATTGCGCGGTCGCCGCCATGGTCTGGTCCACGGTTTATGCATACGACACGACCAAACTCAAGACCGCGCCGACCTCGATCAACGACTTCTTCGACCTGAAGAAATATCCGGGCAAGCGCGGCCTGCGCAAGTCGCCGAAGGTGACGCTCGAATGGGCGCTGCTCGCCGATGGCGTCAAACCCGCCGACGTCTACAAGGTGCTCGGTACGCCCGCCGGCGTGGATCGCGCATTCAAGAAGCTCGACACCATCAAGCCGAGCATTGTCTGGTGGGAAGCCGGCGCGCAACCGCCACAACTGCTTTCGGACGGCGCGGTGGTGATGACGCAGGCGTACAACGGGCGCATCGACGACGCCGTGCACAAGGATCACAAGCCGTTCGAATCGGTGTGGGACGGCCAGGTCTACGACTTCGAATGGTGGGGCATCCCGATGGGCGCAAAGAACGCGGATGCTGCGGCCAAGTTCATTTCATCGGCATCGACGGCAAAAAGCTACGCCGATCTGACGAAGTACATTGCATACGCGCCGCCACGCAAGGATTCGATTCCGCTCATCGATAAAGCCCGCCTCAACGACTTGCCGACCGCGCCCGCCAACTTCAAGCGCGCCGTGCAGATCAATGCGAATTTCTGGGCCGATAACGCCGACCAGATCAACAAGCGCTTCCAGGTCTGGCTGACTCAGCAATAGCCCGCCAAGGTGATTCGTGACCGTGACAGTGACCGCGACCAGCACCGTGCAAGAGCCGGCTGAAACTCAAATCGGCGGGCGCGCGGCCTATGACAAGACGCGCCGGCGAGCATCCACGCAAGCGCTCTTGCTCGCTCTGCCGCTGCTGCTGTTCCTGCTCGCCACGTTCATTGCGCCCATCGCCATTCTGCTTTCAAGGAGCGTTGTGAATCGCGAAGTGCCGGTGAACTTGCCGGTGCTGTCGCAAGCGCTCAATGCATGGAACGGCGAAGGCGTACCCGATGAACACACGTTCGCCCTGCTCGCCGCCGACATACGGCGAGCGTCGCAGGAAGGGCAACTCGGCACCGTCGCGCGGCGGATGAACTTCTACCTGCCCGAGTTTCGCAGCTTGTTGATGAAGACGGCACGTCAGTTGCCCAAGACCGCACCGCCTGCCTGGAAAGATGCGTTGATCGAACTCGATCCACGCTGGGGCACGCACGACATCTGGCGTTATTTGAAACGCTCGGCGGTATCTCCCACGCCTGACTACTTGCTGACCGCCGTCGATTCCGAAGTCACAGCCGATGGCGCCGTCAAATCTCTTCCGGCAGACAGTTCTGTCTACCTCAATGCTTTTGCGCGCACGGTATGGATAAGCGCTTCGGTAATGGTGTTATGTCTTCTGCTTGGATATCCCGTCGCGTATCTGCTCGCCACGTTGCCGCCTGCAAAAAGTAATCGCTTGATGCTGCTTGTGATTGTGCCGTTCTGGACGTCGCTGCTGGTTCGAACCACGGCGTGGTACGTGCTGCTGCAACCGAGCGGCGTGATCAATAGCTTGCTCGTGAGTTCGGGAATCGTCAGCCATCCGCTGCCGCTGCTGTTCAACCGCACGGGCGTGTTGATCGGCATGACGCATATTCTGTTGCCCTACATGATCCTCGCGATCTATTCGGTTATGAAGGGCGTATCGCCGGTCTACATGCGCGCGGCGCAATCGCTCGGTGCGCATCCCGTAACAGCGTTCGTTCGCATCTATATGCCCCAGACGCTGCCGGGCGTGGGCGCGGGTTGCTTTCTCGTGTTCGTGCTTGCGCTCGGGTACTACATCACGCCCGCGCTGCTCGGCGGCGCCGGCGACGAAATGATCAGCCAGTTGATCGCAGCGCAGACCAACGAGCAGCTCAACTGGGGACTCGCCGGCGCGTTGTCGGCGTATCTCGTGATCTTCACGGCCGTGTTCTATTTCGTGTTCAACCGGCTCGTGGGTATCGACCGGTTGCGGTTTGGCTAGAGCAAGGACGCACATATCATGCAAAGCCAGCGACATCTCGTGCTATCGGAACGCATTGCGTCCAAGTGGTTGCGCGTGCATTCCGCCGTGATCCTGTTCTTCCTGATCGCGCCGATTCTCGCGATCGTGCCGCTGTCGTTCAACTCCGGCGCGTACTTCTCCTACCCCATGCAAGGCTTCTCGCTGCACTGGTATTCCAAGGCGCTCGGCAGCAGCGACTGGCAACGCGCGTTTGTGAACAGCATCGGCATTGGCGCGGCGTCGACGTTGCTTGCCACGTGTCTCGGCACGCTCGCCGCGCTCGGGCTCAGCCGCGCCAACTTTCCGTTTCGCGCGGTCATCATGCCGCTGCTCATTTCGCCGATGATCATTCCCATCGTGGTGGTGGCCGCCGGGTTCTATCTCGTGTTCGCGCCGCTCGGGCTGGTGAATTCGTATGTCGGCGTGGTGCTGGCGCATGCCGCGCTCGGTACGCCCTTCGTGGTGATCACCGTCACGGCGTCGCTGCTCTCCTTCGATCAAAGCCTGATTCGCGCAGCTTCCGGACTTGGCGCCACGCCATGGACCGCGTTTCGCCGCGTGACCTTGCCACTGATCTTGCCGGCGGTGGCAACGGGCAGCGTGTTCGCGTTCGCGACTTCGTTCGATGAAGTCATCGTGATCCTGTTCATTGGCGGCCCGGATCAGCGGACCGTTCCTCGACAGATGTGGAGCGGCATTCGTGATTCCATCGATCCATCCATTCTCGCGGTCGCGACCATGCTGATCCTGTTCGCGGTCGCGTTATTCAGCAGCATCAACTGGTTGCGCGGACGCAGCGCCGCGGCAACGCTGCCGGGCACGTGATGCGCTGTTTATGCCCGATCAATCGATAAAAGGAGAGCACCATGCTGGCAGCAGAACGTGAAGCGTTTGAACGCGACGGTGCGGTTGTCTTGCGCGGGATTTTCAAGGACTGGATGGAGACCTTGCGCGAAGGCGTGGAGTACAACGCGACGCATCCGGGTCCGTCTTTCAGGAACTACACGCCCGAAAAAACCTCGGGCCGTTTCTTCGGAGATTACTGCAACTGGCAGCGCATCGAGCCCTTCAAGGATTTCGTCCAGCACAGTGCGGCGGCATCTGTCGCGCAGGCGTTGATGGGCTCCGAGCGCGCACGCATTTTCCATGAACACGTGCTCGTGAAGGAAGCCGGCGCGGCCAAGCTCACGCCTTGGCATCACGATGAACCCTATTATTGTGTGAGCGCGGATCATGCCGTGAGCTTATGGATTCCGCTCGATCCTGTGCCGCGCGAAACCTGCGTGGAGTTCGTGGCGGGATCGCATAAATGGGGCAAGTTGTTCCGGCCGCGCAAATTCAGCGGCGTGGCCTACGATCACAAGTCGGAACGGCTCGAGGAGTTACCGGATATCGATGCAAACCGCGGGGACTACCAGATTCTCGGATGGGATCTGCAACCTGGCGATGCGATCGCCTTCAACTTTCATACGGTTCATGGCGCGCCCGGAAATCTTGCAGGGCAGCAATCGCGGCGGGTGGTGTCGTTCCGATGGCTTGGCGATGGCGCGCATTTCGTGGATCGCGGCGGTGAAACGTCACCGCCTTATCCGGAACTGATGAAGAAATTCAAGCATGGCGATGCACTGCCGGAAGCCGAGTTTCCGTTTATTATTTAAACAGTGATTGCTCGCCACGCATAAAGCGGGTTTGATATTCCGGATTATCAATCCCGAATCCAGTCGTCGGGCACGTCCAGTGTCCTTATCACCCGCGCCGGTGAACCGCCCGCCAAAGATTTCGCGGGGATTTCTCCCACGACTGTTGAACCGGCTGCAATGACGGAATGATCGCCAATATCCGCGCCGGCCAATATGGTCGAGCGTGCGCCAATCCACACGTTATTGCCAATGGAGATAGGGGCACGTTTGGTGGGATGTTGCGGCGAGACTTGATGAAAATCGGTGTCGTATATATACGTCATATCACCGATCTTGCAATTCCTGCCGATTTTCACCGATAACGTCGCGCACAGGTTGGCCCCGTCGTTCATGAACGTGTTGCGCCCGATCTCCAATATGGCGTCCTTTGTCACGGTAATGTGCTGCCGCGTGCGGAAAGAGCGAAATGAGCAATTCTCGGCGATATAAATACGCCCTTTGTTCGTGATTTTCGGCCATTTACCGGAAAAGACTGGCGCGCTTTCATAACCCACGTTGTCCGCCCTTAATGACAAACCAACGAACAGGCTTTTCAACTGAGACAATCCTCTGATCAATACTTTTTTCATCTCGTGTCCAATTTTGGCCGGCGATTTTCATCCTCATTGGGATGATTAGTTTCGTATTGTGAACAGAATCTGCTGCATCCGGCTTAAGACGATACTTCCTGTAACAAATATCGTGCGGATTCGATGTATAGCGAGGAGCAAAAACTTTTGATTATCAACGCATCGCATACGTGCGTTGGACAACAGAATTAAACCAGCCGTCGCATATTAACACCCATCAAAAGGGGCCGAATGACGGCGAATGGCGCCGCTCGTTGGCCTGATACGTTGTTGCAGCGCATTCAACTCCACCTCAATTTACCCGTAGTTGTACGACGTCCTTCCACACCGCTGTTTCGCCGAAAAATAAGCAAAACGCCTCGGTATCGGCCATAGACGCCGGCTTGCCAACATTCACGCCATCCTCATGCCAACTTCGCAGGAAAAATTACTGGTGTAAACGCTGACCTCTCTCGTATTGCCTCCGCCAAGTCATCTGACATACGATGCGTTGACATTCCGTAACGTACCTTACGTGCGCTGAATGTCTGGCCGATGAAGCACTGCGCGCGCAGCACATAAGCGGGTGCCGTTGGCTTAGCAAAACAACGAAATCGGAGACACCGACATGGCAATGAAACTACGCGGCGCGTATCTGCATCCTGCGCGAGCATTCAATGTGAAAGACCGTCACCACGATCGCGTGGCAACCGTTCGTTGCGCCTGATATCGGCCAGCCAATGCCCAACGTCGCAACCCTGAAAACCGCACGCGTGGAGCGCGTCGAGGCGTCCGGTCAGATCCCGGCGCAAGTGGGCGAGAGCCCGGTGTGGCGCGAAGCGGAACAGGCGCTGTACTGGGTCGATATCCCCGCGCGTTTGATCGCCCGCGTGCAACTTGAAACAGGCACGCGCACGGACTGGACGTTGCCGGAACAGGTTGCGTGCATCACGTTCGATAGCAACGGCACGGTGCTGGCAGGCTGCGAGAGCGGACTGTTTGCAGTGACGTTATCGAACACGGGTGAAGCGACATTCAGACGCGTCGCCGCGCCCGAATTCCCCTTCCCCGGCATGCGCTTCAACGACGGCCGTTGCGACCGGCAAGGCCGCTTCTGGGCCGGCACGATGGTGCAGGACATGGCGACGGCGAATCCTGCGGGCGGGTTGTATCGATACGACACCGCAGGCGTACTTTCAGCGCCCATCGTACGCAATCTGATCACGCAGAACGGCCTTGCATGGTCACCCGATGGCACGACCATGTACCTCTCGGATTCGCATCCATTGCGCCGCCTCGTGTGGGCGTTCGACTTCGACACGGACTCCGGCGAACCTCGCAACCAGCGCGTCTTCGCCGACCTGAACCGCTTCACCGGTCGTCCGGACGGCGCCGCGATCGATGCCGACGGCGGCTACTGGACCTGCGCCAACGACGCGGGCGTTCTCCTGCGCTTCACGCCCGATGGCGCACTGGACCGCACGCTGCAACTGCCGGTCAGCAAACCTTCCATGTGCGCGTTCGGCGGCCGCGATCTGGACACGCTCTTCATTACTTCGATACGCCCCGCCACCAACGCCAACGAACTCGACGGGCATCTCCTCGCCGTTCGGCCCGGCGTTCGGGGCATGCCCGAATGCGGTTATGGAGGTTTGCTATAGGGGCAAACACTGCATGCCAATCGACAGGAATTGTCAGGCACTTTGTAGTAAAACACTGTCCGCGACGCAGCTGGCCGCATCGCAATCATTGATACAAAAAAGAGGAGATACCATGCAGTCACGCCACGCCAAAAAGGCCGTCCTTCTGGGCCTAGCCACCCTCGCCTCACCGGTTTTTGCTCAGAACAGCGTGACGCTGTACGGCATTATCGATGATTCGATCACGTACCAGAGCAGCCAGACGACGCTGGGTTCAACCAAGGGCGGACGCTCGAACGTCAAGATGCTGCCGGGCGTTTGGGCCGGCAGCCGATTCGGCTTGAAGGGCGCTGAAGACCTTGGCGGCGGCAACAAGGCGATCTTCCAGCTCGAGTCCGGTTTCAATTCGGCAACAGGTGGCCAGCAGTTCACCAACGCAATGTTCGGCCGCCAGGCGTGGGTCGGCTTGACGAATCCCGCGTACGGTACATTCACCGCGGGCCGCCAGTACACGTCGTATTACACGCTGCTCGCGCCGTACAGCCCGACGACTTGGCTGACAGGTGCGTTCGGCGCGCATCCGGGCGATCTGGATGAGCTCGATACGATTTATCGCGCGAACAATTCGCTCGTCTATACATCGCCGAAATTTTATGGCGTCACGATCAGCGGCTCGTATTCGTTCGCGGGCGTTCCGGGCAGCGTGAACCAGGGATCGACCTGGAGCGGCGCCGTTCAATACGCGAACGGTCCGTTCGGTCTTGCGGCCGGCATCACGCGCATCAACAACTCGACGCCGGGCGGCGGTGCGTTCGGCGCGGATTCGACCACGAACTCGGCGGGACAATCGGGTGTATCGGCGGTGACCAACGGCTATCAGACCGCTCAAGCGCAGCAGCGTATTGCGGTGGCGGGCGGTTATACGTTCACGCAAGCGCTCGACATCACGTTCTCGTATTCGAACGTGCAGTACATTCCGGGCATCAACTCCAGTTTCAAGACGACCGCGATCTTCAATACTGGCGGCGCCGTGTTGCACTGGAAGCCGGTCACGCTGATCGATCTTGCTGCCGGCTACAGCTATACGCGTGCGACGAAGGCCAACGGCATTACGAGTTCCGCGCAGTACCAGCAGTTCAACTTGTCCGAGTACTACTCGTTGTCCAAGCGCACGGGCCTTTATGCTTTGCAGGCTTATCAGCGCGCGAACGGCAAGACGCTCGGCACGAACGGTGTCAGCATCATCAACGCGACGTCGGCGATTGGCGATGGCTTCCAGTCGGCGCCGTCTTCATCGCCGAGTCAGTTTGCGGCAGGCGTAGGGATTATTCACCGGTTCTGATTGGATGGGACGCGGGTGGACGAACGGCGCGCCGGTGGAGGCGTGCCGTTTTTTTTGCGATGGACTTATGGGCCATGTTGTACGAGATCGGTTCAGAATTACTCTGAAAGTATCGTTGGCGAGGCGTTTGGACATTAGAACAACCACACAAACATTTTCTGGGTCGGACCACTGCACGGCGTTCGTCTAAGCAGAGTTGCAGCGTGTTCTATTCAGCGGCTTCTAGCGCGGCTTTAGGTAGCGGCGGTGGGTTCGGGCTTCGGTCCGTGTTCGTTGTGCGCGGCTTATCGATGAACATGCGATTCGGCAGCACAAAACCTTTGAGCGCGAGCAGTTCGAGCGGACCTTTGCCGACGTCCGTGCGCATCAGATAGCTCAGCGGATAGATTGCCTGTGTTGGCGCAGCTGTAAGCGGTTGTTGCGCGACGAGGCTGTCGAGCGCCGGGATTTGTTGTGGTGCTGTCGCTGTGAAGTCGCGGGTCCCGCTGGTCCAGTCGTCTGCGTTGCGTGCGCTCGAGTGCGAAGGTGCTTTCGCGATGACTGAAGTTGTTGGCATCGAAACTACTTGTACGCTTCGCCGCGTATCCGGTGCTGCCTGCCAGGTCAGCTGAAACGTGGCGCTATCGATAGGTTCAACCTTCGCACGTTCGAGCATGCGCACAAGCGCCCAGCGTCCGCCGAACTCGAAGTTCTTGCTCGTTCCCGCCGTCTCGGTTTGCCATTGCAATCGCGTACCCGCCNCTTCGCCGCGTATCCGGTGCTGCCTGCCAGGTCAGCTGAAACGTGGCGCTATCGATAGGTTCAACCTTCGCACGTTCGAGCATGCGCACAAGCGCCCAGCGTCCGCCGAACTCGAAGTTCTTGCTCGTGCCCGCCGTCTCGGTTTGCCATTGCAATCGCGTGCCCGCCACTTGCGGATCGTTCGATGGCCACATCAACCCGTGCCACGTTTCACGCTGGTTGTAGTAGTGAAGCTTTTGCGTGTCGATGGTGAGCAGCGTGTCCGTGATGCCGGGTGTCGGCACNCCCGCCGTCTCGGTTTGCCATTGCAATCGCGTCCCCGCCACTTGCGGATCGTTCGATGGCCACATCAACCCGTGCCACGTTTCACGCTGGTTGTAGTAGTGAAGCTTTTGCGTGTCGATGGTGAGCAGCGTGTCCGTGATGCCGGGTGTCGGCACGGGCTTGAAGTCGAACCGATATTGCGGCTCACCTTGCGCCATCAAGTGGCCCGCAATGCGCTGCAGCGTATTCACCGCTTTGATGAACGATGGATCGAATTGCAGCGCGCCGCCTCGCGTGTTTACCTCCACCCATTGATCGCCTTGCAACTCCAGGACGCCTGCAAGCTGCGTGTTCAGGAACGTCGAAATCATTCCGCCTTGCGGTCTTAGGAATCGCGCGAGCTCGGGAATCGATGCATCGTTATCGGTGTTATCGAACGGATAGCGCCCCGCGAAAGACTTGTTCCAGGTCGCGACGATGGTCTGGCGCCAAGCATCGTTCAGACTCGCCTGCGCGGGTTGCAGAACGATTTGCGTGGCCTGCGCGACGGGCCG
>NZ_LMPF01000020.1 GCF_001424345.1 Burkholderia sp. Leaf177 | reverse complement strand
CTATTTTTATCAACATCGGGTGATGGAACTTGACCTGAACCAGCCCCCGACCTCACTATGAAAATGTGTCAGCTATGTCCCCGTACAAGTGTCAACCATGTCTCCGGTCTAAACACAACGGCGAAAAAGAAACGAAGCAAAGAAAACGCCTCCCAACCGCTAATTCTTAAGTGTCCATAGCGTGCAGTCTTTAACTATGTGGCACGCAAGACGTACCCTTAGCGCATAACCACGTCCCGTCGAAACCCTCCCCCTCCGAACACCGATACCCACACGCTTCGCCACCCGTGTCTGTGGCTGCTAATTCGGAAGTCTTCTATTTTGCGCTTGCGGGGGTGTTCAGGCGGGTCGACCAGGACTCCGTCTTGCCACTCTCTAGACGCTTTGCCGCCGTGCTTCGCCACGATGGCGTCAGGGCTTCCAATGTCGCCATTTCTTCCAGCGCTTCGCGGTCGTCACGATCTACGTAGAAGACGCGCAGCAATCTTTCAATGCTCCAATCCGCATGCGGGCGCGCCAGCCTTTCCACAGGGTCGCCCGCCGCTACTTCGCCCGGTTCCAGCACTCGGTAGTACCAGCCAGTGCGGCGCGTGTCCTGCACTCGTCTCGACATGTCGTCGCGGGAAAAATGAACGTTGAGCTTCCAGCACGGCTGGCGCGGCTGCGATACCTGAACAATCACCGTGCCCAATCGATACACATCGCCAACGCATACATCTGTCTCGTTCAAGCCACTCGTCGATATGTTTTCGCCAAAGGCTCCCGGCGCATCGAAACGCATCAGTCCGACGGTTTCCGCCGATGCCTCCGGCCATTCATCACGCCATGCAGCGTAGTGATCGCGGCTGTAGTGATGCAACGCTTTTTCCGGGCCGCCATGATGCTTGCGCTCATATTGATGATCACCATCAAGGCCGGTCTCGCCTACACGAACACGCGCCGAAAGCGCGACCTTGTGGATTGCGCTGCGCTTGCCTTGAGAACCGAGCGGCGCAATCTTGCCGGCAAGCACAGCATCGATAACCAGATTCATCAGTCAACTCCCGCCTTATCTCGCGGACTCGAAGCCGTCGAGCCACTCGCCAAACATCTTGCGCGCCGCACTTTCAAGCGCAGGACCGTTCCGCGCAGTATCGGCGCGAAGGGTTATTACATCGGTGCCGCTTTCTGACACTTCACCTGGATATGCGACCAGCCAGCTTTCGAACCGGTCCACGAGAACCTCGGGATGGCATTGCAAACCAAGAACGTGATCGCCCCAACTGAATGCCTGGTTCTCGCAAACATCCGTCGATGCCAGCAATGTCGCGCCCTCCGGAAGATCGAACGTGTCACCGTGCCAGTGAAGTACGGGCGTGGACTTGCCATCGACTTCGAAATGACGCAACGCGGACGCACGGCCTGCATCGGTCAATGTGAGCGGCTTCCAGCCGAGTTCTTTCTGCAACGCCGGATAAACCTTCGCGCCCAACGCGCGTGCAATCAATTGCGCACCAAGGCAAATGCCGATGGTCGGCAAACCGGCCTCAATTCGCTTTTTCAGCATGGCGAGCAAAGGATTCAGATGGGGAAATAACGCGTCGTCGTAGGCTCCGATAGGTCCGCCGAGCACGACCATCAACGATGTATCAAGCGGATCCGGTGCCTCGATGCGGGCGCGGCCGACATCGAGATAACGCACGAGTTGGCCGCGATCGCCCAGCACAAGTTCCAGGCTGCCGAGATCTTCGAAATAGACGTGGCGTATCGCCAGGACTTCACGTTTCATCGGCGGTCATCCAGGATAGCCGGCAAGCAGGGATCAGAACGAGCGTGCCACGCGGCGCACGTGCGGGAAAAGTATGGCTTCGAGCGCTTCGATCAAGCGCGTCGGAATAGTCTAACCGAGACGCGATCGCATCGCCTCAGCGCGAGATGCAAGGCGGCGAACGAGAATGACAAAAGACGGCTCGCGAAAATGGGAGCCGTCTTGTCGAACTGTTGGTCAAGCAGAGACCCGATCAGGGCCGCCGATAAGAACGATTACGCGACCTGCGCGAAAATCTTCCAGTTCTTCTTCTGCTTGGAAAGATCGCCTTCTTCATACACCGAACAATCGAGACGCAGGTCGGTATCGCCCATGTCGATGTTCAGCAAATTGCAGTGATGCGGCGTCTTCTTGGGATTCTTGCTCGCTTCGAGGTGCGTGCAGCTCAGGCACATGCGGTGCGGCGGAATCTGCTGCACGACTTCGAGCTGGCGAATGGTCTTGAGCAAGCTCCGGTAAAGCTGCGACTGCTCATCGGCTTTCAGCGTGCCAACGGCTTTCGTCAGAAACTCAGGCCAGACCAGCGCCTTCTTCGCAGCCGTGCGCCCGCGCGCGCTCAGGCGCACGGCAAGCGCGCGGCCATCGTCCAGCGCACGGCGTTTTTCAACCAGACCCTTGCTTTCCAGCGTGCTGACCGCGTCGCTGGTGGTCGCCGCGGTCAACGCGGTTTCCCGCGCAATCTCGCCAAGCCGCATTGGCCCGCGACGCTGCATCAGCAGCACGAGGATCTCACCCTGGGTTGGCGTGAGTCCTGCGCCTTCGGCCCATTCCCATGCCTGGCTGCGCATTGCCGTGCTCAACCGCAGCAAACCGTGGGTCACCCGCCCCGTGGCCTGCTCTCCGTATACGCCTTCGCTCATAGTCGTTCGCTTCGTCTTTCTTGATGCTTATCTGATGTTCGGCAGCCGCTTTCTACACCGGCAAAACGTCAGACCCCGCTCGTTTTGCCAAAGCCGCTGCTGGCTCGATCGCCGGCTAGTCCAACCGGCGAATCCTATCTTATCTACAACCGTCTCAAAATTCGGACGAGCCAAGCGATGCTACTCGTTCGGCGTCCGGATCATACTTCATGCTATTTGGCGGCGCCTCATTCACAACGTCGCATGCATTTTTTTTCTTACCGGCTTACTGCCTTGCCGATATGACCCGCCCCAAACCAGCATTCTAAGCGAGCCGGAACAAACGTACACCTTAGTTATTCACGAAAGCATGTGGATAACGCAGTGGATAACCGCATTATCCGATGTGCGCCGATTCTTGATAACCCCGCGTCCGTTAAAAACGGTGCGGGTCTTATCCCGGGTTCGCCGCGCTCGTGCAAACGTTCGCCCTATAGTTATGCGCACTCCAAACTGTTGAGTAAACGACGTTTTTGACGGTTGTCCACAGAAACCGACGCTGCTTGTTAACTACTATTACGTATGTATACGACTTCGTGACGGTAAACCTTAGAGGCGCCTTGCCGGTCTGAAGATGGCTTGAAAACATGATTATTCGATGGAATTAAACCGGCGAAAAAAAACCCGCCGGCTGGCGGGTTCGCACAAAAAGTCTCAAATCTTCCTTGCAGATATCCTTCACTCGCGCCACTGCAAGCATTGCTGACGAACGGCTTCATGCAGCGAGCGCTCGCGATCGAAAACCCCGCGCAGCCAGGTTGCATCGTTCATGTTGGTGCGCGCAATATCGCCGACTTGACGGAGCGCTTCGTTCGAACCGAGGGCATCGGCGTGAGGCTCGATGACATCGAGCGTCGCAAGAATGTCTTCCGCTATGGTGCGCCGTTCGCCCGTTTGTGGATCGATGCAACTGCCCTCCAGACCAAAGCGGCACGCCTCGAACCGGTTGAACGTGTAGACGAGGTAATCGTCTTCTTTCAACGTCAAGGGCTTGTCGAGCAGAAGATAACGCGCGAGCGTCTGGATGTAGCACGCGATCGCCGCAGCGCGATCCACGGACAAAGGCGTATCCATCACACGCACTTCGATGGTCCCGAAACCCGGCTTCGGGCGAATATCCCAATAAAAATCCTTCATGCTGTTGACCACGCCGGTGCTGACCATCTTCGAGAAGTATTCCTCGAAGCTGTCCCAGGTCAGCGTGAATGGCGCACGGCCGGACAGCGGAAACGCGAACACGGAATTCAGGCGCGCGGAATGAAAGCCGGTATCGACACCTTGCACATACGGCGACGAAGCCGATAACGCGATGAAATGCGGAATGAAGCGCGACATGGAATGCAACAGGAACAGCGCGCTGTCGGGATCCGGGCAACCAATGTGCACGTGCTGCCCGAACACCGTGAACTGCTTCGCGAGATATCCGTAGAGCTTGGAAAGATACTGGAAGCGCGGGGTATCGAAGATCTGACGGTCACTCCACTGCTGGAAGGCGTGTGTGCCACCGCCACACAGCCCGACGTTCAGGTGGTCAGCAGCGGCCACGAGTGTGTCGCGGATCTTGTGGAGGTCCGTTACGGCCTGTTCGTGCGTCGTACAGATGCCCGTGGACAACTCGATCATGCTTTCCGTGATCTCCGGCGTGATGCTGCCGGGGATCTTTTCGTCCTTGACGAGGCGCATCAGGTCGGACGCGGCCTTGGTCAGGTCGTAGTCGTGCGTGTTGACGACCTGGATCTCGAGTTCGACGCCAAACGTGAACGGCTCCGAATTGATGAAAGGTTCGAGTGACATGGTGCCTCTTGTTTGATCAAGCTCAGTTAAAGCAATTCATTGCAGCCAACTCATTGCGCCTTCGTTGCGGTCACTTGTTGCGGTCACTTGTTGCGGTCACTCACTCGCGCCGTTCGCCGACAGCCGACAAGCTTCGATACACCAGAAACGGCGTAACGATTTGCAATACGACGATGGAACACATCACGATCGCGCGCAGCGTGGGGTCGTAATCGGGATACAGCACGTACATGTCGTCCACCAGAAGATACGCGAGCGCCGACATGGGCGTGAGCGCCACACCCAGCGCCGCGCCCTGCTTCCAGTTCAGCCCGCTCGGCTTCGCGAAAATCAGCACGCCGGCGAGCTTGCCGATAAACCGCGCCACGATCAGCGCCAGCGCCGCGATGCCGCCGAGCGCGATATCGCGCCATTCGAACGCCGTCAGCGTCAATGCAAACAGGATTACCGTAAGCAGCCAGCCGGCCGTGCCGAAATGCGTGGGCCAGAGCTGCGGCCGATCATTCGAATTCTTAACGATGATGCCGGCTGCCAGCAGCGCAAGAATGGTCGACAACTTGAACACGTGCGCAATCGCAATCGCCAGCAACACGAGGCCAAAGAGCGCGACGAAAGAATGTTCGTCGTTGGTATTGAGCCGTCTGTACAGCAGATTGCACGCAAGCGCGAGACCGAGCGCGAGCACGAGCGAACCGAGCAGCAAATAAAGCGGTTGAACGATAGTCGCCAGCGTATTGCCGTAAATCTCCTGATGCAGAACACCGGCCGCGAGCTTTTCCACGACCACCGCGTACATGCTGTTGAGCGCGGTCAGCGTCAGAAGGCGCTGCGTGACCTGACCTTCGGCGCGCAGTTCGGTGCGAAGCTGGATCACCATTGCCGGCGACGTGGCCATCGCAATTGCGGCAATCACGATCGATGGCATGGTCGGAACCTTGCACAACGTCAGCGCGATCAAAACGAAGCCGAATGTCAGCGTGCTTTCAGCAATGCTCGACAAAATCAGATACGGATTACGGCGAATCCATTTCAAATCGAGCCGGCTGCCGAGTTCGAACAGAAGCAGGCCGAGCGCTACATCAAGCAATGGTCGTGAAAGACCTGCGGAACTGACATCGATAACACCAAAACCCGCATTGCCAGCAATCAATCCGATAACGGCATATCCGGTAATCCGCGGCAAACGCCAGGCGCGCCATAGCAATTCGCCACAGAGGCCCGCCGCGAGCAGCGCGAGGCCGGCCCAGAAAATGGCATCGGGTGTAAGCGGCCAGGCGGGTAGAAATGAAAAGGCCGACTTCATCGTGAGGACTTCTCCTTGCAGCTAGTGCGGATGGGCGGTAAGGGACGTTTCGTCAGCGGCCGGCGTTGCCTGATGCGCCACCGGTTCCCGGACCGCGATTCGTTGCGATTGTTGCTGCGTGTGGCCGGTTCGACACGTTGGTCAAATGGCTCGGCTGCTGAGTTCACAGCGTTTGTGACCGCTGCGCGCACTGGCGCGCGATGCAGCAAAAAAGCAACTAGCCAGCGAAGCGGCTAAACGAAAGAACGGCGATTGTGCCATAGCTCCCGGCCTTGACTGCGCTTGCTCAGCGAGCGCTGAAGTGAAGCGGTAACAATGAATTTTCACATTTCGACAGGAGGAAATTTCTACCGCAAACCCGCGATGCTCGATTGACGAAACCGCCGTTTTTCGATTTTGAGCGCTGCCGATGACCCTTGTTTTAAGGTTTACAAGTTTTGTTTATATATACGTAGTAGTAGTTAACAAGGCCGGCGCTTTTCTGTGGATAACTCGCTTTTCGCGATTGTTAACAACCAGTTGGAGACCGCATAAGGGCGCAGTGAACGTGTGCGTGCAGAAGGGTGAACTCCGAACAACTTTCCGGCTTTTTGATACGCGGCCGAGTTGTCCCGTTTACGCCCACAGCGAGTACACAGCTCGTTCGCACGAAATTCGATGACTTATCCACAGGCATCGGTGGAAAAGGTTTTCAGCTGATTTGGCCTTGCCTCAACGCCCGCAAGAAGAAACGCGCGGGATCGATGGCATCGGCGAGTTCACGCTCGATTGGCCAGGGTTCGCCTTCGAGTTGAGCCGCGATCAGTTCGGCAGCGAGCCCGGCCCAGATCAGGCCCCGCGATCCGAACGCGAACGCACCGTACAAGCCGGGCATGCGCGGCAAGTCGAGCGGCCACGCGCCGGAAAGACGGGCGGCGTCGGCGCGGGCGGCGGATTCATCGGCGAGAGAACCGATCATCGGCATGCGGTCGGTGGTTACCGAGCGGAACGCGACCCGGCCTTCCAGCGTAGCCGCGTCTGGCGCGAAACCGTCCAGCGCAGGCAGCATCTGCGCTACGCGTTCCAGGTTCTCGACGTGACCTGATGCTTCGATACGCGGATTGATATCGTCGATATCGTAGGTCGCGCCGGTCAGGGTTTTGTGTTGGCCGAGCGGCACGGCGTAACCGTCGCCAACGAGCGGGACGCGCAGGCCGTCGAGCGGACTCGCGTTCAGCACGGTGAGCTGCCCACGCACGCCGCGCGTCGGCTGGTCGTGCAGACCGGCGAGGCGTTGCGCGTCGCCGGCGTTTGCGAGGATCACAACCGGCGCTTTAGCGATAAACCGCCCAGTTGCATCGAAGGCCGTCCATACGCCGTTTTCGTGTTCAATGCGCTCGACTCGCGTGTCGAAACGCGACGTCAGCCGATCGCCGGCAACTGTGCATTGCGCGGCGCAAACGGCGGCCGGCGAGATCGAGCCGCCCTGGGGGAAAAACCATCCCGCACGCGATACCGCCTGGCCGGCGAGCCGCGTGGCTTCGTGTTCATCGACCGCGTTTATGTAGGCGCGCGGCAAGCCGAAGCGCGTAATTGCCAACGCGATGGCGCCCGCGTCCTCCGCCGAGTCGGCGATTTGCAGAAGGCCGTCGCGGCTGCGTCGAAGGTCGTGGCCGTGTTGTTCGAGCACTGACCATCGATGAAGCGCGTAGAGGAATCCGGCGCGCGTCAGGCGGGCGGCGATGCTGTCGTCGCGCCAGACGATCGGGTGGAACACGCCGGCGGGGTTGCCGGACGCATCGTGGGCAGGGTTTGCGTGCCGGTCGATCAGCGTGACCCGCCATCCACGCGATGCCAGCCGCTCCGTGATCGCGCAGCCACCCAATCCGGCGCCGATAACCATCGCGTGGCGCGTGCGTTCGTTTCCGGCGGCTGGGTCGGCCACGGGCGGTTCATGCCGCCGCACGCGCCAGCGCGGTGCGAACCGGGCGTTCACAGAGTGGGAGGTTTCATCGATTGCGAAACCTGCATCGTTCAAGGCTTTCGGCAATTGAAGATGAAAATCTGCGCAAAGGATGGCGTTGTCGGCGGCAATGCGCGCCAAAGCCTTGGCGATGAACGGCAGCTTGTCACCGAACGCGGCGCTCTGCAGGTAGAACGAATCTGCGCGCATCCATAATTTCTGCAACATGCTTTGCGCATCGCCGGCGGCGAGGGTCAGCACGACGCGCCCATCGTCGAATTCCAGTCTATGAACGCCCGGAACGGGGATTGGCCACGCATCGATCAGGAGCTCTGACAACGCTGGTTGATCGGCCAATAAGGAAGGCGCCGTCATCGATTCCATCGCAACGACCGCCACGAAATGCAGGCGCTCGCAGCGTTGCGGATCTTCGCGCCATGCACTCCATGTATCGATAAACCGTCGGCCGCCATCGAATTGCGTCTGCAAAATCGTGAAATTCCGGCGCCGGATCCAGCGCGAAGTGTCGAGCGAAGTGTCGAGAAAAAGGGGCGCGTTGCGTACAGGATCGGTCATTCGGCTGGTTTTCAACCCAATTAATGAGATAAGGCGCCAGGCAACGCGCGATGAGTCCGTTCCGGGTCTTTCGAAAAACCCGGTCCGTGCCTCGCAAAGCCAATACGGGTAAGGGTTTCCGTACAATCATGCCGATTATTTACGTAACCGTTGGCAAAAACCAACGACAACAGTCGCGCGGTGACCAAAATGATTGCTTGCCGATGCAAATTCATAGCAAAGGTTTGCGGCCCTGCCGGATCATGCGTAAATCTTCGAAACCCTTGTCCTGATTGGGTTTGCGCTGCGTTATGATAACAACCGCCGAGTACGGAGGTGGCCAGGCTGCCGGGGGTTTGAGGGTTTGCCGGAACAGCGGGTATAGAGGCTAAACCCGCGCCAGTACTCGACTGCAAGGCCCGCGCACGTATAATCGGCGCGTTCGCGCTGTTCGTGTCAACCTAAACTGATAAAGGAACCTTAATGAATAAACAGGAACTGATCGACGCCGTGGCCGCTCAGACCGGCGCCAGCAAGGCTCAAACCGGCGAAACGCTGGACACGTTGCTCGAAGTGGTCAAAAAGGCTGTCTCGAAGGGCGACGCCGTGCAGTTGATTGGCTTCGGCAGCTTCGGCTCGGGCAAGCGCGCAGCGCGCACCGGCCGCAATCCGAAGACCGGCGAATCCATCAAGATTCCGGCAGCCAAGACCGTGAAGTTCACGGCTGGCAAGGCATTCAAGGACGCAGTGAACAAGCGGTAAGTCGTAGCCGATTGTCCGCGCCGAACGTTGGTTCAGCGCACGTAACCCGCTTGGGCATTAGCCGCCGGCGGGTTTTTTTTCGTCCTTTGCCAGGCCGCGTCAGTGATGATGCCCATGCGCGCCGCAATCGCAGTCATCGCCGTGATCGTGATCGTGCTCATGATCGTCATCATCCATTTCCCACGACGGGAACGGATCGCCGAACGCAAGCCACGCCTGTGCGTCTTGTGACCATTCTTCGTCGGTGAGCAGGCACGCGTTGAATGCGCTGCGCCAGTGCGCTTCATCCAGCGCCGTGCCGATGATCGCCAGTTCCTGACGGCGATCGCCAATGCTCATGTCGTCGGCATCGCCAAACCAGTCCGCCGCGATCTCGGCTTCGAGTTCGGCATCGCCAGACGGCCACTCGCTACGCTCCTGAGCTGCCCACCACATGCCTGCCGGCCCGTGCCGCAACGCGCTGCCCGCTTGCGAAAGCGATCCGCCGATATCGCTGCGCGTCGCAAGCCAGAAAAAGCCCTTGGACCGCAGCACGCCCGTCCATTCCTGATGCAGGAGTGACCAGAGCCGCTCGGGATGAAACGGCCGCCGCGCGCGATACACAAATCCGCCGATGCCCGAACTGTTCGCCGCGACAACCGAAGCCGCGTCTGGATCGGCGTTCAGCATTTCGAGCCAGCTGGGCGCGCTCGATGTGGCATCGAAGTCGAAACGGTCGGTATTCACGACGTCTTTCAATGGCACGACGCCAAATTTTGCGTCGATCAACTCGGCGCGCGGATTCAGCGCATGGAGAATGTCGCGAAGTTCGACGAGCGCGGGCGCGCTAATAAGATCCGTCTTGTTGATCACGATGACATCGCAGAATTCGATCTGCGCGACCAGCGTTTCCACAACCGTGCGATCGCCTTCCTCGTCGTGGCCGAGTACGTCGGTCGAGGCGTAATCGCGCTGGAAGTTCTGCGCGTCGATCAAGGTCACGATCGTGTCGAGATGGGCGATGTCGTTATCGAAGACGAGGTTTTCCGCGATGGTCTGCGGATCGTCCTGACCTGACGCTTCGATCACGATTGCATCGAAATCTTGCGTGGCCGCGACGCGCGCAACCTCGTTCGAAAGATCATCCGTTCCACCCGAAATCACCGCGATGCGCACGTCCGCATGATCTGCAAGGAGATGGCCGACGAGCGTGGTTTTGCCTGCGCCCGGCAAACCGGCGAGTACGGTGACTGGCAATGTCTGGTTCATCGCGTTGGCACTGAGAAAGGCGCTGATTCGCGCGCGCAGCCGCGTTCATGCGGTGCGCTTTGAAGAAAATCGCCTGTTCAGACGGCGAGCTGGAACGCGGAATTGTGCATCAAACGCGGCTGGAACGCCGCGCCATGCGATGAAATACGATTGAACCGGAACGGAAACCCAGAAGGATCAGCGCGACGCGGTCAGCAACTTCCATTTGCCGAGGATGGCGATGATCTGCTTCGAATACTGGTCGCGCAACGCCGGCGTTTCCGAGTGATAAGCGCCAACTGCTTGCCACGTATTGCCGTACTTGTTCATTTTCTGGCGCAAATGCCATGCAGCCACGTACACCGATTTGCACGGTTCCATGAGCGTAGTTGTGGAAATACCATACTGCGCAAGCTGGCCGAGATGAATGGAATTGATCTGCATCAGGCCGTAATCAATCGAACCGTTTGCGTTCTTGTTCATTGCGTCGGGCTGATTGTGCGACTCCTGCCACGCAATCGCCCGCAGGATCAGCGGGTTCACTTTCTGGTACTTCGCGGCTTCGTCGAAGCAGTCCGCGTGCGCAGGCGCAGCCACTAGCAGGCCGCCAAATCCAAGCGCAAAAAGTTGCAACACTAGTTTCATCATTGTCAGGTCCACTCGATCAACCGCATGCCTGAATATGGGCACGCCGTTTCGTTTCGGAGGTCGCGCGACACAAAGGTCTCACGCCCGGCGAAACTGGGTAAGGCGGGGTAATACAAGGTAAGCCATTGAAAACACGGGAAAACCCACCCGAACAAAATGCATCCAGCGCTTCGTTCCGCCCGTATCATACCGGCAGACTATTGCGTTTTAAATTCAGCCGTCCGACATAGGCAAGCCATGTAACGCCATAACTCGCAAAGTTTTTTGCAAGCAAAGGTTTCATGTGATCTTTCCGTTATATGCCGATTCGATCCAATGACATCGCCCATACGGGGTAAACGGCAAAAATATGACAATTCCTAAGTGCCTTGCTGGGGAAAGGATGACCAAAAAGGGGCTAGAAAGATTAAGTAAAATTTACTTTGATCCGATGGAATCGTTTGAATCTTCAGGTGTTTTTAAAAATTATGTGCCGTCAGCCAATTGATAGCGCTTTTGTGACAAAACCGACATCAAAAGCTGCTATGGTTCACGTTTTTGGGATATGGCATTGCCCGGGCATCGGCCCTGGAAACGTTCGCATCGGAACATCGTGGCGGTAAAAGTGTTGAATTGGCGCTAACAACGGTGGACCGGGGACGTTATCAGCAGGTCTAGACATCACACTCCATGAGAAGAAAACGTATGGCATTGCGTCGCGCAGCGGCGGCCTTGCTGGTGGCTGGTCTTGTCACCACGCAATTCGCGCACGCACAGGTGACGCTGAATTTCGTCAACGCGGATATCGATCAGGTCGCGAAGGCGATCGGCGCCGCGACGGGGAAGACGATCATCGTCGATCCACGGGTCAAAGGGCAATTGAATCTGGTATCGGAAAATCCGGTGCCGGAAGATCAGGCCTTGAAAACGCTGCAGTCAGCATTGCGGATGCAAGGCTTTTCGCTCGTGCAGGATCACGGAGTGCTCAAGGTCGTGCCGGAAGCCGATGCCAAGCTGCAGGGCGTTCCGACCTACGTGGGCAACGCGCCGACCGCGCGGGGCGACCAGGTCATCACGCAAGTTTTCGAGCTGCATAACGAGTCGGCCAACAACGTGTTGCCGGTGTTGCGTCCGCTGATATCGCCGAACAACACCATCGCCGCTTATCCAGCGAACAACACGCTGGTCGTGACCGATTACGCCGACAACGTGCGGCGGATCGGCAGCATCATTGCGGGCATCGATACAGCCGCCGGACGTCAGGTCGATGTCGTCACGCTGAAGAACGCGAACGCGCTCGATGTCGCCGAACAGATGAGCAAGCTGCTCGATCCGGGTTCGGTCGGCAGCACCGACGCCACATTGAAAGTGACCGTCACGGCCGATTCGCGCACGAACTCGCTGTTGCTGCGCGCGTCGAGCGGCGCCCGGCTTGCCGCGGCCAAGCAACTCGCGAAAAAGCTCGACTCCGCGACCACGCAGCCCGGCAACATGCACGTGGTCACGCTGCGCAACGCGGACGCCACGCGCCTCGCCAAGACCTTACGCGCCATGATGGGCAAGGGCGGCGACAGCTCTTCGTCTTCTTCGGGATCGGGTTCTTCGAGCAATTCGGGCGGATCGTTCGGCCAAAGCGGCCTGGGGTCCAACTCATCGACCGGCACGAATGGCTTGCCGCCGTTGCCGGGCGGCCTCGGCGGCAGCAGTTCGGCGTCGAGCAGCAATCCGATGGGCGGCGGCGGTCAAAGCAGCGACAAAGGTTTCGGCAACAACAACGACAGCAACAGCAGCAACGATCAACCCGGCAACGGCATGATCCAGGCCGATACATCCACGAACTCGCTGATCATCACGGCGTCGGACCCGGTGTATCGCAACTTGCGCGCGGTTATCGATCAACTCGATGCACGCCGTCCGCAGGTTTATATCGAAGCGCTGATCGTGGAGCTTTCCGCCACGACGGGCGCGAATCTCGGGATTCAATGGCAAGGCGCGCTGCTCTCGAAGGGCGGCAACAACGCTATTTACGGCGGTTCGAATTTCGGCACGGGCTCGAGCAACATTGTCGACCTGACCGCCGCGGGGTATGCGGCCGGCAGCAATCCGTCGGCGCTGGCAGGACAGACCGGGCTGCTCGCGCAGGGCTTGAACATTGGCTTGCTGCACAAGTTCGGCAACTTCTTCGGCCTCGGCGGTTTGCTCCAGGCGCTGTCGACATCGGCGGATGCCAACATTCTTTCGACGCCAAATCTCATCACGCTCGACAACGAGGAAGCGAAGATCGTGGTCGGCCAGAACGTCCCGGTCGTAACGGGTTCGTACGCCACGCCGACGGCGAATACGGGCACCTCGGTCTCGGCGTTCAACACGTTCGATCGACGCGACGTGGGTGTCACGCTGCACGTGAAACCGCAGATCACGCAAGACGGCATTCTGAAGCTTCAGCTGTACCAGGAAGATTCGAGCGTCGATAACACCACGGTCAACAATCCTGGCGGCGTGACCATCAATACGCGTTCCATCCAGTCGACCATTCTTGCCGATGACGGTGAGATCGTCGTGCTGGGCGGTTTGATGCAGGACCAGTACAACACGAGCAACAGCAAGATCCCGTTGCTCGGCGACATTCCGTGGCTCGGACAACTTTTCCGCAGCGAGCAAAAGACGCGGACGAAAACGAACTTGATGGTGTTCCTGCGTCCGGTCATCGTGCGAGATCAGGCAACCAGCTCACAGATCTCGAACGACCGATACGACTACCTGCGTCAGCAGCAATACAATTCGATCTCCGATAACCGCATCGAAAAGGATCGCGACGTTCCGGTCTTGCCGCCGGCGCCGATTGGTCCGAGCCAGGGCGGCGTGCCATCGCAGAACTTGTTCGACTGGAACAACATGACGCGTTCGCCGTCGCAGGGTGGCAGCGCGACATTGCCGCAAGCAAAGCCGCCGCGAGGTCAGCAGCAGTCGCTCGAGCAACAAATTGAAGGACCACAGCAGCCGTATCAACAGCCGCCGCAGCCTCAGCAGCCCGCGAATGTGAACAACTACGCCGTGCCGAACAACAATCCGGCGCCGGGCGTGCCGCTTAATGGCGACGCAGGAGCCAAGCCGTGAGTACGTTGAACCTGTCCGCTGTGAATGTCGCCACGAGTGTTCCGTCGCCGCTTGCGGCCCGGCTGATTCCGTACGCGTTCGCGCGCACGGGGCAGATTCTCGTCGCGCATCAGCATGCGGACAGTATCGAAGTGTGGATCAGCGATAAAACCAGCGACGCCGCACTCGCCGAGGTCGCGCGCAATTTCGGCGCGGTATCGATCGTGCGTTTGCCCGTGGACGAGCTTTCCGCCGCGATCAACTCGGCGTATGCGCGCAACGACGGCAGCGCGGCGCAAGTCGTGGGCGAAGTGGAAGGCGAAGTCGATCTCTCGCGTTTGATGCAGGACATTCCCGAGATCGAGGATCTGCTCGAATCGGAAGACGACGCGCCGATCATCCGCATGATCAATGCGTTGCTGACACAGGCAGCGCGCGAACAGGCATCGGATATTCATATTGAGCCGTTCGAGACGTCGTCCGTCGTGCGTTTTCGTGTCGATGGCACCTTGCGCGACGTCGTGCGCCCGAAGAAAGCGTTGCACGGCGCGCTGATCTCGCGGATCAAGATCATGGCGCAGCTGGACATCGCGGAAAAACGTCTGCCGCAAGATGGACGGATCACGTTGCGCGTGGGCGGCCGTCCCGTCGATGTGCGTGTTTCCACTTTGCCGACCGGTCACGGCGAACGCGCGGTGCTGCGTCTGCTGGAAAAAGATGCGCAACGCCTGAACCTCGAAACGCTCGGCATGGCGCGCGACACGCTGGTTCACTTCGACAAGCTGATCGGCCGGCCGCACGGCATCGTGCTCGTGACCGGTCCGACGGGTTCCGGCAAGACGACCACGCTTTATGCTTCCATGTCGCGTCTCGAAACGGCGACCACCAACATCATGACGGTGGAAGATCCTATCGAATATGACCTGGGCGGGATCGGGCAGACGCAGGTGAACGAGCGCATCGGGATGACCTTCGCGCGTGCGCTTCGATCGATTTTGCGCCAGGACCCGGACATCATCATGATCGGGGAAATCCGCGATCTGGAAACGGCGCAGATTGCGGTGCAGGCGTCGCTGACGGGTCACCTCGTGCTCGCAACGCTGCACACGAACGACGCGGCTTCAGCGGTAACGCGTCTTACGGATATGGGCGTCGAGCCGTATTTGCTGGCGTCGTCGCTGCTCGGCGTTCTGGCGCAGCGGCTCGTGCGCCAGTTGTGTCCGGTGTGCAAGGAACAGCGCACGGAAAACGGCCACATGCATTGGCATGCGGTCGGCTGCGATAAATGCGGCCATTCGGGCTATGCAGGGCGTCGCGGCGTGTATGAATTGCTGCTGATGGACGATCCGATCCGCGCGCTGATTCATCGCAATGCATCGGATGCCGAAATCCTGACCGCTGGCCGCGAACAAGGCATGCGCACACTGCGCGAGGACGCGAACCGGTGGCTGGCGACTGGCGCGACTTCGCTGGAAGAAGTGCTGCGCGTGACGGGCGGAGATTAAACATCCATGCCGGCGTTTCGTTTTGAAGCAATCGATCAGGCGGGCAAGTCGCAAACAGGCGTACTCGATGCCGACAGCGCCCGTTCCGCGCGCAGCCAGCTGAGAACGCAAGGGCTGACGCCGCTTGTCGTGGAAGCGGCGGGATCGCGTACGCGGGGTGAGCGCAAACAGCGTTTGTCGCTGGGAAAACGTTTGTCGCAGCGCGAGCAGGCCATTCTGACGCGGCAACTTGCCAGCTTGTTGATCGCGGGATTGCCGCTCGGCGAAACGCTCTCGGTTCTGACCGAGCAATCGGAGCGCGATTACATCCGCGAACTGATGGCTGCAATCCGCGCCGAAGTGCTTGGCGGACATTCGTTTGCCAATGCGCTCGCCGAACATCCGCGCGATTTTCCGGAGATTTACCGGGCGCTCGTGGCGGCCGGTGAACATACCGGCAAGCTGGGCCTCGTGTTGTCGCGGCTTGCGGATTACATCGAGCAACGCAATGCGCTCAAGCAGAAGATCGTGCTCGCGTTCACGTATCCGGCGATCGTCACGTTAATCGCGTTCGGGATCGTGACGTTCTTGTTGAGCTACGTGGTGCCGCAAGTGGTGAACGTATTCGCAAGCACCAAACAGTCGCTGCCGTTCCTCACCATCGCGATGATGGCGCTTTCCGGCTTCGTGCGGAATTACTGGTGGGCCATGCTGATAGGCGTCGCGCTGGTGAGCTGGTTCATCAAAAGTCTGCTCGCGCGGCCCGGCCCGCGCATGGCGTTCGACCGATGGCTCTTGACCGCGCCGCTGCTCGGCAAACTCGTGCGCGGCTATAACACCGTGCGTTTTGCCAGCACGCTCGCCATTTTGACGGCGGCCGGCGTGCCGATCCTGCGCGCGCTTCAGGCTGCCGGCGAAACGCTGAGCAATCGCGCGATGAGCGAAAACGTCGAAGACGCGATCATTCGTGTGCGCGAAGGCACGTCGTTGTCGCGTGCGCTCGGCAATACGAAGACGTTCCCGCCGGTGCTCGTGCATTTGATCCGCTCGGGCGAAGCAACCGGCGACGTCACGACCATGCTCGACCGCGCGTCCGAAGGCGAAGCGCGCGAACTCGAACGCCGGACCATGTTCCTGACAAGCCTGCTCGAGCCGCTCCTGATCCTCGCGATGGGCGGCGTCGTTCTCGTGATCGTGCTGGCGGTGATGTTGCCGATCATCGAATTGAATAATCTAGTGCAGTGAAGAAGTCGACCCTATGAACGCCCTCCAAACCCGCCTTCTTACGCTCGTCGCGCTCGCCGTTTTCTGCGCGACGCTGACGTGGTGGATCGTCACGCTGACATCGCATCAGAGCGCGCCGTTGCCGGCGGCGGCGGCCGGGCGCGCACCGTCCACCGAGCTTGCAGCCACCTTGTTCGGCGGCCAGTTGAAGCGTCAGGAAAACCAGGACGTGCATTTGTTCGGGATTCTTTCGCTGCAGCACGGCGCGGCGGCGATCGTCAGTTATGGCGGCGAACCGGCAAAAGCCATTTCGCTTGGCGGACCGCTCACGCAAGGCGTGACGATCAAGGAAGTGCGGGCGCGCTCGATCATCATCGATAGAAAAGGTGCGCTTTCAGAAGTGTTCCTGCCGCCGAATGCGCCGGGACCGACCATTTACGTGCGCTGAATCGGCGCGAGATCAAAGGGATCGAACACGGCGGGCGTCGAGGCGAAATCACCTTACGCCAGACCTATAGAATGCTTTCCTGTCCGCAACAACCGCGCGTTGTTGCAGGCAGACAGTGAAATCCCGGCGCGATTACCTGAAGGGCGCGCGCCGCGAACGACATCAAATTGGAAAGGAAGATCAAGTCATGCAAATGTTGATGAAGCGCCGCGATGCACTCCAGACGGCGCAAGGCACGCAGAAGAAACGTCAGCGCGGTTTCACGCTGATCGAAATCATGGTGGTGATCGCCATTCTCGGGATTCTCGCGGCGCTGATCGTGCCGAAGATCATGAGCCGTCCGGACGAGGCGCGGCGTGTGGCGGCGAAGCAGGACATTGGCACGATCATGCAGGCCATGAAGTTGTATCGGCTGGATAACGGCCGTTACCCGACGCAAGAGCAAGGCTTGCGCGCGCTGATTGAAAAGCCGACCAACGATCCGATCCCGAACAACTGGAAGGACGGCGGTTATCTGGAACGCCTGCCGAACGACCCGTGGGGCGCGCAATACCAGTATTTGAACCCGGGCGTGCATGGCGAAGTGGACGTGTTCAGCTATGGCGCGGACAACAAGCCGGGCGGCGAGGGCAATGACGCCGATGTCGGCTCGTGGCAATAAGCCTCTTTTATAGAAGTAACCGACGTGAACCAGCAGCACGAGCCGGATCGTTCAGCCTTTAAGCCGCATCGCTCGGCGAAGGCGCGGCCGCAAGCCGGTTTCACGTTGCTGGAAATGCTGGTGGTGCTGGTGATTGCCGGATTGCTGGTGTCGCTGGCATCGCTGCAATTGACGCGCAATCCGCGCACGGACCTGAACGAGGAAGCGCAGCGGCTCGCGCTTTTGTTTGAATCGGCGGGTGACGAGGCGCAAGTGCGCGCGCGGCCGATCGCGTGGCAGCCGCTCGACGGCGGTTTTCGTTTCGATGTCCGTACCGAAGACGGCTGGCGTCCGTTGCGCGATGACTTGCTGCGGCCGCGCCGCTGGGAAGGCGGCGTGACGGGCGTGACGATTCAGTATCTGGGCTCGGATCAGGAAGCGAACCGGCTGGTGTTCGGTACGGAAGCCATCGATACCCCCATGGAAGTGACCATCGTCTCGGCGGTCGGACGGGCGACGATCGTGGGTACGGGCAACGGCCGGTATCGGGTGCGGTGATGGCGAAGTCTTCACGCATCGAACGTACACGCGCTCGCACACGCGGTTTTACGATGATCGAAGTGCTTGTTGCGCTGGCGATCATCGCGGTGGCGCTGGCGGCGTCGCTTCGGGCGGTCGGTTCTCTTGCCACCGGCGAGGCCGATCTGCATAACCGCTTGCTCGCCGGATGGAGCGCCGACAACGAACTCGCGCAGTTGCGCCTGACGCATGTGTGGCCGGAGATCGGCACGAAGACGTTCGATTGCTCGCAGGGGAATTTGAAGCTGGTTTGCACGGATCGCGTGACGTCCACGCCGAATCCGATCTTCAGGAAAGTGGAAGTGTTCGTCACATCGCCCGGCCGGCCCGGCAATCTCGCGCAAATGGTCATGGTGGTGGCGAATGAAACCAATCGTTCGCTCTGAGCGGCGCAGTCGCGGCGAGCGTCGCGCGCGTGGCGCATGTGGCTTCACGCTGATCGAGATGCTGGTCGCAATCGCGATCCTGGCGGTGATCGCGGTGCTGTCGTGGCGCGGTCTCGACCAGATCATGCGCGGCCGCACGACCATCACGAACGCGATGGAAGACGAACGCGTGGTGCAGCAACTGTTCGACCAGATGCGCATAGATGCCCGCCAGGCCGCAACCGACGACGAAGCCGGCCAGGCGGCGGTATCGATTGGCGGAAATTCGTTGCAGATCGTGCGCGGCGTGTACGCGGCGGGCGCGGCGCCGCGCTTGCAGGTGATTCGTTACCGGCTGAGCAACGGCCTGGTCGTGCGGTTTGCGTCGCCGCCGCTTGGGAATATTGGCGAGGTGCGGCGGGCTTTATCGGCGGAAGACGGGGCGGACGGCTGGGCGTCGATTCCGCTGATGGCCGGCGTCACGACCTTCGCCACGCGCGCCTACGTGCCCAAAACCGGCTGGACGATGAGGATGGCGGACGTGACCTCGCAGATCACGCAAAACGACAACAACCTGAAAGTGCCGCAACTCGGCAACGCGCCATTGCCGCGCGCCGTGACGGGCATTCAGATTGCAGTCGGCGCGCACAATCTCGCGGCGCCGATCACGCGCGTTTTCCTGATCGGAGAATGATGATGAAGCGCGTTTCGTCGACCAAAACCGCGCGCAGGGAAAAGGGCGTCGCGATCATCAGCGCGCTGCTGGTGGTGGCGTTGTCGGCGATCATCGTGTCCGGCTTGTTGTGGCGGCAGGAAGTGCAGATCCGGCGCATCGAAAACCAGCGGCTGCTTTCGCAGGCGCAATGGATTTCGCGCAGCGCGCTCGACTGGACGCGCCTGATCCTGCGCTCGGAAGCCGATACCGCGCCGAACGTGACGTACCTCGGCGGCGTGTGGGGCGTGCCGATCGCGAAAACGCGCTTGTCGGATTTCCTCGGGCAGATTGGCGAGGTGCGGGCGCAACAAGGGGCATCGACGTATTTGTCGGGATCGATTGAAGACGCGCAGGCCAAGTTCAACCTGCGCAACCTCGTTTCCACGCCAACGCCGGGTTTGCTGACCATCAACGTGGAAGAGATCCAGTCGTTCCAGCGTTTGCTGACGCTGCTCGGGGTCAACGGGTCGCTCGCAAAAACCGTGGCCTTGCAGTTGCGCGCGGGGCTGGCGCAATCGGCGACGCGGTTTCAGACGCAAGGCACGAGCGCGGCGAATTCGGCGCAATCGGCAGTCCAGGGACTTGCGGCGGGCGGCGGAACCGGCGGCGGCAATTTCACCGACGACCCCGGCCTGGCCGACGCCGACAGCAACGCGCCCGTCGCGCCGCTGCAGATGATCAACGTGGAGTCCTTGCTCGACGTGCCGGGTTTCTCGCCGGAAATCGTCGAGAAATTGCGGCCATTCGTGACCGTGCTGCCGACCACGACGTCGGTGAACATGAACACCGCGACCGCCGAAGTGGTCGCCGCGACGGTGCCGGGCATGTCGCTTTCGCAGGCGCAGGCCTTCGTGGCGCGGCGCGAGACCGTGTTTTTCCACGATGTCGGCAACGTGCAGCTCGCGCTGACGGGCGCGGGCGTGAAGTCGGATGGCATCGATATGAACCAGATGGACGTGACAACGAAGTACTTCCTGATCCACGGCCGCGTGGAGCACGAGCGCGCGGAAGTGGACCGGACCACGCTGCTGTATCGCGATCCGGCGACGCACACGACGCGTATCGTTTATGTGCGCGACCAGCTTTGAGGCGAAGTACAGTGAATAACGTTCAAGCACTGAACACCCATACCCGAAGAGAAGAGAGCGGCCTTTGAGCACATTGATCGTCCTACTGCCGCCGCGCGATCCGGCGGTGCGCTCCGAAGAATGGCATTTGCCGGAGCTGCCGTTTTTGCTGCTGGACAAGCGCAACGTCACGCAACGCGCCGGCCGCGCCGCGCTCGGGCTTTTGCCACGCGCAAGCGCAACGGTGCTGATCGTCGCCGCGCGCGACCTGTTGCTGACCGCCGCGTTACTGCCGCCGCTGAAAGGGCCGCGCCTGCGCCAGGCATTGCCTAACGTGGTCGAGGATCAGCTGATCCAGGACCCGCAGACCTGTCATATCGCCGTGGATCCCGTTGCGCTGGCGAGCGGGCGGCGCGTGATGGCGGTCATCGATCGCGGCTGGTTCCGGTTCCTGATGGAAGCGTTCGCGAACGGCGGGCATCGGAATGTGAGAGCCGTGCCGGCAATGCGCTGCCTGCCGCTGCACGAAAGCGACCCCGACGTGCCCAATCCGTTTGTCGCGGGCGTGCTGGGCGAGGTGATTCCGACCGCGCCCTCGCTGCTTGGCGGCGATGCGCTGACGCCGCCGCCGAACGCCGTGCCGCGCGTGGAGATTGCGATTGCGCGCGGTGAACACGCTGCGCTGGGCGAGGGCCTGGCGATTCCCGCCGATGCCGTTCCCACCACGCTCGGTGCTCTCGCCGGCGCGCAGCCCATGACGCTTTACGCCTTGCGCGATGTACCTGGCGCGGAGCCGCGGCTGGCATCGGTTTCTTCGCGCGTGGCGATTCCGGACGCCGAACCGCTGCCGTTCGAAGTGCTCGCCCGCAACGCGCTCGCGAACCGCTTCGACCTGTGTCAGTTCGAGTTCGCCGCCCAGCCGTGGCGGCTCGATCGCGCGACCATGCGGCGCCTGAAAGTACCGGTTGCGCTGCTCGCCGGGGCGCTGATCGTGTCGATGATCGGGATCAACATCCAGTGGATCCAGCTCGCCCGGCAGCGCGACGCGATCAACGCGCAGATGACCGAATTGCTGCTGAACACGTTCCCGAAAACCACCGTCGTGCTCGATGCACCCGACCAGATGGCACGCCAGTTGGACCGGTTGCGGCTGGCATCGGGGCAACTGTCGCCATCGGATTTTCTTTCGATTGCCGACGCCTTCGCGCGCGCGCTCGGACCGATTCCGGTGAACGGCATTGCGGCGCTCGATTATCGCGACAGAAAGCTCGACGTGACCTTCAAGCCTGAAACCAAGGTCGATCCCGGCCTGCAACGGCGCCTGATTGCGAACGGACTGACCGGCGCAATCGATACCAACACGGGCAAGTGGTCCGTCAGGAGCGGCCAATGAAACAGGCAATCACCGATACCGCCAACGAGTTCTGGACCGCCCGGACGCAGCGCGAAAAGACCATTTTGATGTGGGGCGGGGCGGCGCTGGTTATCGTCATTGTGTATCTCGTCTTGTGGGCGCCCGCGTATGAAGGCCGCGCGCGTCTGCGCGATTCGCTGCCGCGCATGCAGGCGCAGCTTGCGCAGATGACGGCGCAAGCCAACGAAGCGCGCTCGCTGACCGGCAGCGCGCAAGGCGCCACGCCGACCGGCGGCGCGCTGCGCGACGCGCTGACCAAATCGCTCGCCGACAACAACATGCCCGCGACGCAGGTCCAGGTCGTCGGCGCGGCCGTGCAGTTCCAGTTGAAGAACGTGTCGTTTCCCGAGTGGACGGTCTGGCTCGACGATGTCCGCAAGCAATACAAAGTGCAGGTCAACGAGGCGCATATCACGGCGCAAAAGCCCGATGGCCAAGTGGATCTGACGGCGTCGCTGCAACCGGCCCAGGGACAATGAACTACGGAACACGACGGCTTCTGGCCGCCTGGCCGTGGTTCGCGGTGGCGGTTTTATCGGTGATCGTCACGTTGTTTGTCATGCTGCCGGCCGCGTGGATCGTGCCGCAGTTCGGCAAGAACACGGGCGGTCACGTCAATCTCGTCGATCCAGCCGGTTCGCTCTGGAAAGGCTCGGCCACGTTGATGCTCGCCACGGGCGGCGGCGGCGAAGGCGCGACCCTGCTGCCGGGACGCGTTGAATGGCGTACGGCGTTCTGGCCGCTGTTCACCGGCCACGTGCGCATGCAGATGGGCCAGACGGAAGCTATGCCAGACCCGGTTTTCGTCGATGCAAGCGCGAAAGGGTCAACGCTTTCGTCGGGTTCAATCGCGGTGCCGGCGAGCTTGCTCAGCGGTCTGGGCGCGCCCTTCAATACGCTCGATCCGGACGGCAACGTGCGGCTGACATGGACCGACTGGCGCGTGCTTGGCCGCAATACGTACGGCCAGGTGATCGTGACGCTCGACGATATGTCGTCGCGCGTGTCGCGCGTGAAGCCGCTCGGGTCGTATCGGGTGGTGTTTCAGGCAGAAGGGCAGTCGGGCACGATCAACCTGACGACCACGCGCGGACCGTTGATGCTGACGGGCCAAGGGGCGGTATCGCAGGGTTCGAGTTCGTTCAGCGGCGTGGCAACGTCCGCGCCGGAAGCGCGCGAGAATCTGGCCGGGTTGCTGAACCTGCTCGGACGGCATACCGGACCGGATTCCGTCGAGCTCACGCTCAACCGGTCAGGCACGCCTTGATTATTGCTTGGCGAGAAAAGGACCGGTTGTAAGCGCTGAGCTTGAGTCGTTCACCGAGCTTGCCGCAGCGGGCGCCGCAGCCGTCCCGGTTTCCTCGTTCATCTGCGTGGTTTCCCAACCGCCGCCAAGCGCCTTGATCAATCCAACAGACGACACCATCCGCTGACCCGCGATATTCGCGAGCTTCTGCTGCGCGGTGAACGCCGTGGTCTGTGCGGTCAGCACATTGATGAACCCGACCGTGCCCGACTTGTACTGATTGGTCACAATATCCAGCGCCTGCTGCGCCGACGTCACCGCCTGCTGCTGAACCACGATCTCGTTGGCAAGAATGCGGATGGACGCAAGATTGTCCTCGACGTCCTGGAACGCCGTCAGCACCGCCAGCCGATACGACGCAACCGACGCGTCATACGCCGCGCGCGCGGCTTCCGTGCGGGCGGCGCGCAAACCGCCATCGAAGAGCGTGGCTGCAATGGTCGGTCCGAGCGTCCAGAATTGCGAAGGCGCGCGCAGCAATTGCGAGAACACCGAACTCTGGAATCCGCCCGATGCCGACAGCGTCAACGTCGGGAAAAACGCCGCGATCTCCACGCCGATCTGCTCGTTCGCCGCCGCCGCCTTGCGCTCGGCGGAAGCAATGTCCGGCCGCCGCTCGAGAATGGACGAGGGCAAATCCGAGGGAATGACCGGCGGGGTTGCATCGAGCGGAGACGACGCAATGCTGAAGGTGGAAGCGGGCTCGCCGACCAGCACGGCAATCGCGTGCTCGAACTGCGCGCGCGACACGCCGTTGTCGATGGCCGATGCCTGCGCCGATTGCAGTTGCGTCTGCGCCTGGATCACGTCCGAGCGCGCGATCGTGCCCTGCGCGTACTGATTCTGCGTGAGCTGAAGCGTGCGTTGATAGGCGGCGACGGTATCGTCGAGAAGCTTTTGCTGCGCGTCGAGCGAGCGCAACTGGAAATACGTCTGCGCGAGCGTGGCCTGTGCCGAGAGCCGCGCGTTGGCGAGATCGGCGGCGGCGCTTTGCTCGCCGGCACGCTGCGCATTCACCGAGCGGCTGACAGTGCCCCAAAGATCCGGTTCCCACGATGCATCCAGCCCGAGATTGTACGAATTGCTCACGCCGTTACTCGAGAACTGCGAGTTCGTTGACCGGCTGCCCGACCCCGATCGTGTTCCTGACGCGGACAATCCCACCGTGGGGAAATACGCCGAACGCGCTTCCGACACCAGCGCACGCGCTTGCCGATACGTCGCGGCAAACTGCTCGATGGTCTGATTCGATGTATTCAGCCGGCCTTCGAGTTCGTTGAGTTGCGCGTCGTTAAAAATGGTCCACCAGTTTCCCCGATCGATGCGATCAGCTGGTTGCGCGACCTTCCAGCCTTCGGGCGCTTCTTTGTAGGCGGCGGGAATGGGGGCATCGGGCCGTTTGTAATTGGGGCCGACGGCACAGCCGGCAAGCGCCAACACCACGACAAGCGCGGTTCGTCGATACAAAACGGGGATTCGGGTGTGCGGCATCTGCTCTGGATTCCTGTCGGAGGCTGCGCGTTTCTAGCACATCAAAGTGCCAGAAGAAACGGGTCCGAAATGGTAACTGAATGCGCGCGCAAGGCGCGCATATGGGCAGACGTAAGGGTAACGGCTTGAAAGGAAACTGGGGTTACGCGCGTGGAGGAATCGGTTACGAGCCGTTACGCCGCGCGGTGATCAGCCTGACTCAAGCGTCGCAGCGTTTCGGGCTGCACAGCAGCGGCTTTGTGACGACGGCTGCAGGCTTTGCCGACTTGCGGGTTTTCCGGTTCTCGAACCACGCTGCGCCCAACACTACAAACGAGCCGCCTGGCAATAAGAACACGATCACGTAAAGCGCAAGTTTCCATGAACTAAGGTTCGGCGGAAGGATATGCAGCAACGCGGACGTGACAGAGTGGCCGAAGCATCGGCCGAGGAGGCGGGTAGTTTGGGCAGCGCGGTTCATCGGTAAATCCATATACGCGCTAAAGGTTTTCAGCGCTTTCAGTCGGTCAGAACATAGTCTCGGGTGGCGCCGTGGCGCGTAACTCGGTGCTTAGAATAATATTGACTATGCAATTGATTTTCAAGATGCAGAGCATGCCATTTTTTCCGATGTTGTTTTTCGGCCGCAGCGAGCTCGCGCTATGACGCCATTGGGTGAGCAGCAGAAAATTGCGCTCTTATCCTTGTACTTGACGTGGTTTGTAAAAATGGTTCGTTGCTACGAACCGTTGTGAAAAGCATCGATCCGCCATTGAGCCAACGAAAACCGCCGAAAACTAAAAGAATGCCTATGCAAGGGTTTTATCTATCGAGCCGATAGGGTTGTCCCGAGCACGTTCCAGCGCTATCAATGAAAAGAGCCGCGTTCCATTTCGAACGCGGCTCTTTTGATTTCTGCATCGACACTGACTATTCCGGTGTCTGGCTTTGGCTCGACTGACCGGGCTGGTTGTCGAGCGTCTGCGGCATCGGTTGAACGGGCATTGCTGGCGAAATCGGCTTGGCCGGCGCTGCGGGCGAAACGGGCGGCAAGGCGTTGCTGCCGGCCGTGGCTCCCGCCGGCGTACCCATCTGCGAAGGCCCGCCGCGCACGAACTGCTTGAAGTCCGCGCCGGCCTTCCATGGATTCGGCTCGCAGCCGAGCATGTTGTCGCAATGCGCCGCGAAGCCGATGGTCGCCGTGCCTTCGTTGCTCGGCGTTTTCGTGATCTGGTAGGCAAGGGCGCGTTTTCCACCCGATGGACCCGCCGTCTGGATGATGGAATCCGTGACGGTTTGCAGCTTGTATTCCGAATGGTTGGTCACCCAGACCTGAGCCCGGCCCCACCATGCGTCGCACTCGGCCTTGTTCGTGCAGGTGAGCGGCGCGGTGGCCTGTTTCATGGTTTCGCCGGCGATCTGGCCGGTCGTCGAACAGCCTGCAAGTAGTGCAAAAGCCGTTGCGGCTGTGGCCAGGCCCGTGGTTTTCATCAAGCTCATTTTCATTTCCCCGCTCCTTTTGTATTAGCGATTGGCCAAACCGCCTTGCTCATTTGTACGAGTGCAGAACGGCCAACTTTGATTTGTCGCTATTTTCAGACCCGACGCAAGCACGAGCGTTTCCGTACGTTGCGTCCTGTTGCAAAACAGGTAAGGGTTGCCGCGGCTAAAGGCGCGCGACGCGGGAAAAGCTGCCCGAGGGCAGCCAGGATTAAACGCTGATGCGGTTTAGCGTATATGCGCGATACGCGCCGACGAACGCATCGAAAGAACCGATTTCATCGCGTTCGATCCTTGCCTGATCTTCCAGCGATTTCGCTGCGAGCGTTTCCAGTTTGCGTTCGATTTCCGGCGCGAGCGGCCGGCTGCGGAAATGATCCGCGTGCTTTTCGCTGAGGTCGAGCGCGAAGGCGTCGAAACTCTGACCGTGTTCGCGCATGGTGGAAAGCACCTGCGCAGACGGCGTCAGCGAAACATCCGCCAGCCGCGCGCGCTGGACGTCAAGGGCGAGGATATGTTCATCGATACCATGCAATCGATCCAGCGCGCGCGCCACCGGCTCGATAGCATCCAGCAACTCGCCGGCCCAGCCTTGCATCGAAACTTCCTGCCCGTCACGCGCCAGCGTCAAGCCAGGCTTGCGCCCTTCCTTCGTGATGCGCGCAAAGTTCTCGTTGGCTTCCTCATTGGCGGGGCGCGGCAACAACGGGCTATCTTCGAGCGCGCAATACAACAAATACGCGTCCATGAAACGCGATGTCTGCAGCGAAATGCCGGTCGGCTCGAACGGATCGATATCGAGACAACGCACCTCGATGTACTGCACCCCGCGCGACGACAACGCGTGCAACGGCCGTTCGCCCGGCTGCGTGACACGCTTTGGCCGAATGGTCGAATAGAACTCGTTCTCGATCTGCAGTACGTTAGTGTTGATCTGCACCCATTCGCCGTCACGCTGCGTGCCGATTGCCTCGTACGGCGGATGCGGTTCGCTGACGGCCTTAGCCAGCACGTCGAGATAACCGTCGAGCGTGTCGTAGCTCGGCAGCAGCGCGGCTTGCGCCGGATTGTTCGTATAGCCGATATCGCTCATGCGCAGGCTGGTCGCGTATGGCAAATAAAGCGTGGTGGCATCGAACGTTTCGAGCGTATTCGGACGATCGCGAAGGAACTGGCGGTTCAGCGCCGGCGATGCGCCGAACAGGTACATCAGCAGCCAGCTCGTGCGTCGGAAGTTGCGGATCAGCGCGAAATATCGTTCGGACTGGAAATCGACCATGCGCGCCGTGCTTCGGCCGTCTAGCGCGGCCCACGCGCGCCATACGTCTTCGTGCAGCGAATAGTTGTAGTGAATCCCGGCAATGCATTGCATTGTGCGGCCGTATCGAAGCGATAAACCACGGCGATACACATGTTTCAACATACCGATATTCGACGTCCCGTAGTTCCCGATCGGAATTTCCTGGTCGGCGGGAAGCTGACCGGGCATGGAATCGTTCCAGAGGATTTCATCGCCGAGATGCGCGTAAGCGAACCGATGCAACTCGTCCAGTTTTTCCAGCGTGATCGCGACATCGTGATCGGCGGGCGTAATCAGTTCTATCAACGCCTCGGAGTAATCAGTCGTAATGAGCGGGTGCGTGAGCGCGGAGCCGAACGCGCGCGGATGGGGCGTTGTCGCGAGCGCGCCGTTGGGCGTGACGCGCAGACTTTCCTTTTCTATGCCGCGCAGTCCCTGACGCAAGGCGGCGCCGGACGGGCCGGCGGTCAGCGCTGCGAGGCGCTCCAGGAAGGCGTTGCGGGAGGAGGATGAGGAATTCGTATTTGCCATTGCTGCGACGTTTGCGCTCGGCGCGAAACTGCGCGCGCCAAATCGGATTTTTTAGGTAGCGGGCACTTTAACATCTCAGTGTAAGCCGTGCTTGAAGCCTTGCCGGGTAAGGGTTTGCGCGAATTTGGGCGTTTTCTCGCGGGCCTGAAGCGGATGGTTTTTTCCCGATCGACGCCGCGTTTGCGGTTCGGCTGCACGAGCGTTGGAACGATGCCCGATTTTGCGAGCGGTTACGGGCAGATCGTGGAAGTCGGATCAGCCGCCCTTAGCCGATCCCGCCCGATCGGCGATCTCGTTCCAGACATGCAGCGCGGCGTACGCACGATACGGCCGCCAGGCTTCGGCGCGGGCACGAAGCGCGGCAGCTTTGGCCATCGACGAATCTCGCGCTGCGAGCGCCTGCATGAGGATCAGGTCGGTGCCGGGCCACGCGTCGGCATCGCGCAGGGCACGCATTGCAACATATTCGACCGTCCACGGGCCTATGCCGGGCATCGCCAATAATGCTGCGCGGAGTTCGTCGCGATCGGCGCGAGGGTCGTCGAGCGGCAAAGCGCCTGTTGCAACCTCGCGCGCGAAACCTTGCAGCGCGGCCACGCGTTTGCCCGGCATGCCGATCTTGTCGAGATCGACCGCAGCCAGCGCGCCCGGCGTGGGAAAACGCCAGGCAGTATCAGGGTGAGGGTGATCGGGGAGAGGCGTGCCGGCACGCTGGACGAGCCGGCCAATGATGGTCGATGCCGCTTTCACGCTGACCTGTTGCCCCACGATCGCGCGCACGACCAGCTCGAAACCGGACCACGCGCCGGGAACCCGAAGGCCGGGCGCGGCTTGCGTGAGCGGCAAAAACCACGGATCGCGGGCGAGATGCGCGGCGATGGCGGGGGCATCGGCTTGAAGATCGAACATGCGCGTCAAATGCGCGCCGATCGGCTTGGCGTGGCGAGTCGCTTCGCCTTCGATTGTTGCGACAAGACACGGCTTCGTTGCGTGCCGCGTTACGCTGAGCGTTCCCGGATCGCCGAGCCATTCAATCGCGCGTTTATACGCGCCGTCCTCGACCGTTTCAACGCCGAGCGTCGCGCGTCCCGCGAAGAAACGCAGGACGCGCGGCCAGTCGTAGGGTTCCACGAACGGAAGCTGCAGCCGGACAGGCTTGATTGCGGGCGAATCGGGCGCGGCGGCGTTCAATCAGGACGTCTCCGCCGTCTCGCGCGCGGCCTCGTCGCGATGCTCCTTTTCCGCCGATAACAACGCCACCTTGCGCGCCGTTCCCCATCGATACCCCGCGAGCGCTCCGCCCTTATGCACCACGCGATGACACGGAATCGCGAGCGCCACCGGATTCGATGCACACGCGCTCGCCACCGCCCTCACCGCGCGCGGCGATCCAACGGCTTCAGCGATATCGCTGTAACTGCGCGTCTGTCCGTAAGGAATCCGCCGCAGCGCGTCCCACACGCGTTGCTGGAACGCGGTTGCGCTGATATCGAGCGGCAGCTCGAAGTGCGCGCGCGTGCCGCGCAAATAGGCATCGATTTGTTCGATAAACGGCGCCAGTCTTGCCCGATCCTCGATGCGCTCGGCTTCCGACAATTCCAGCGCGAGATCGGCTTCGAGCGCCGCGGGGTTATCGCCGAACGCAATCTTGCAGATTCCTTTGCCGGTTGCGGCCACGAGCACGGTGCCGAGCGCCGACTGCGCGGTGGCGAAATGCACGACCAGCCCCGCGCCCTTGCGTCGATAAACCGATGGCGTCATGCCGAGTTCGGCGGGCGCGGCGCCATACATGCGCGATGTCGAGCCGAACCCGGCGTCCAGGGTGGCGCGGGTCACATCGTTGCCGCGCTGGAGGGCGCCGCGCAGTGCGTCGGCGCGCCGGGCCGCCTGATATTGTCTCGGCGACACACCCACAACCCGCGAAAACAGCCGTTGCAAGTGAAACGGGCTGACATGCACGGCGGCGCTGAGCTGAGCGAGCGTCAAGCGCTCTTGCGGATCGGCATCGAGCACTTTGCACGCACGCTCGACGATCGCCAGTTCCCGCGACAAACCGCCCGGCTGGCACCGCTTGCACGCCCGATAACCAGCCGCTTCGGCTTGCTCGATATTCTCGAAGAACTCGACGTTCTCGCGGCGCGGCGGCCGCGACGCGCACGATGGCCGGCAAAAAACGCCGGTTGTGCGCACGGCGTAAAAGAATGCGCCATCGGCGCTGGAATCGCGGCTGGACATGGCGTTCCAGCGCGATTCGGCATCGATGAACGCGGCAGTGTTTTGATTGGCTTTCATCACATTCCTCACTAGGCGAAGGGTACGTGATTACTGTACTGACGGGCGCTTTACGGGTCGCGCCGGTTCTTGCGCTGTCATTCGGCGACCGTTCGCGAATGGACGACCGCGTAGGCAAATGACGCGCAGATGCGACACTTCGGCACCATAGGGGTTTTTACTACGATAAGTGTTGCAACGTACGAACCCACTGTGTAATATTGGAACTGTCTCCTCCATGTCTCCTCCTGATATGGATTCAGCCCGCTCCGCAACGAGTGGGCTTTTTTTCGTCCGTACCTTTCGCGCTGACGGTTGCGTCAGGCAGAATTTCCGAACGATCAGAGATATCGGAGATATTCGATGCAAATCCCCATCCGCGAGATCGACCACGTCGTGATCCGGTGCGCAAACCTCGACGCCATGGTCAAGTTCTACGCCAACGTGCTCGGCTGTCCGGTCGAGAAAGAGCAGCGCGAACTTGGCCTGATCCAGATGCGCGCGGGGCGCTCGCTGATCGATTTGCTGGCGGTCGGCGCCAAAATCGACCGGCCGGAAAGCGGCACGCCGTGCGTGGGCAACAACATGGATCATGTGTGCTTGCGCGTGGATCCGTTCAATGCCGCCGCCCTGCGCGCGCATCTCGTGGAAAACGGCGTGCGCCTGGGCGAAGAAGCCCGTCGATACGGCGCGGAGGGTTTCGGCCCGTCGCTCTATTTCTTCGATCCGGAGGGCAATCTGATCGAATTGAAGGGACCGCCCGAGGCGTGAAAGCGCCGCCGGGATTAACGCGGCGCGCCTTTGAACACCGTCCAGTCGATCGCAACCGGATCCACGCTCGCGCTTCCGAGCGACGCCTCGCCATCCTGCACCGTGCATTGCAGGCGCATCGTCCGTTCGGCCAACGCGCCGAGCGCCGCGGCGACGCCATCGGTGAGTGACCAGACGGTCACGTTTTGCATCCGCTCGACTTTCGCCTTCACGCCTTGCCACCAGATTTCCGACGTCCGTCCGCCGTACGCAATCACGATGACCTTGTCGGCGCGCCCGCTCGCCTTCGCAATGCGCCGTTCTTCCGGTTGACCTACGTCGATCCATGTCTCGATCTGGCCCGTCAGGTCTTTTTGCCAGAGATCGGGTTCGTCGGTGTCTGAAAGACCTTTGGTGAATTCCAGCCGCTCGCTTGCAAATAGGGCGAAGGCGGCGACGCGCACCATCATCCGGTCGTCGGTTTCAGACGGATGCCGGGCAATGGTCAGCGCGTGATCGCCGTAGTAATGCCGATCCATGTCGGCGATTTGCAGTTCAGCTTTATAGATTGTGGATTTAAGGGCCATGCAACACCGAAAAGCCTCGGATGAGAGGCCGTAAAAGGGATTTGGTACAGATTTGGCAATGAACGCAGCCGATGGCGCGTGTGCCGACGCGTGATGATACCGAACGCGTACGCCGGTTGCGGAGAATAGCGTGAAGGGAACGTCGGGGCTGGAGGTTTGCGTCGCAACCGGCACAGGTTGTTGCCTGACGGTGTGCCTTAAACGCAATTCGGCGGCCAACGCCGCCGATTTATTTATCGCCTCAAAAGCTTATTGCTTGATAAATCGGTCTGCTGTCCATAAGCCTTGAGTATCGCTATTCGAAGCGTTGACGAATTCAACGTCATGTCCAACTACGCGCAGCACGCGAAAATGCGCATCTTCGGGAGTTGCCAGGCATTGAAACCCGGAGAAGAATTCTTGCATTTTCTGTTGCTCGCCGGCTTGGGCGTGTTGATCGGCGGAATCGAACTTATCCTTCGATAAACAACCGTACGAATTCGGCAAGAAACTGAATGTTTGTTGCGGCTGAATCACTTTGTCCTGAGCCTGGACTGATGCAATAGCTGATAACGCGTAGATCACCGCGGCACAAGCGACAGCGCTTTTTCTCATTTATAGCCTCCATGCAACTATCTCTAGGGATATAGCTATGTATTCAGCGGCTAATTATTAATTTGCAGCGTTTATCGTAGACCAGTATTTGTAAAGAGCAAGCACGAGATGTGTGCGACCGCAACATGACAGATTGCCGCATTTTCATTCGCAGTGCGCATTTAAAGCGCAGTGTTAATTGATGCGGTGCGATTCGATTTCCAATAAAAAATGCCCGGTTCGGTAGAACCGGGCATTAAACCTCACGAGTGAGGGAGGAGACACTTCGCATTACTGGACCCGATCGCTGGTCAAAGTCCGTTTCTCGTAGAGCATTTTGTGTGCCGATTCAGTCATGTCAGCTATAGAAGATCGATTCATCACATCAAAAGCCTTTGTTCTCAGCAACTTACACTTTTTGCACATTGCTTATGACCACGCGGGCGACAGCGAATAGGCATGCCACGCAGATTTTTTTGTACAAATTGTTGTCAGGAGCACAACGGCGTGGATTAATCGATGCTTCTTTCAGGAGCTCACATGACACTTGCCCAATGGCTGCCGTTCGCGATTGCATCGGCGATCCTCGTTGCAATACCCGGACCGACCGTGCTGCTCGTGGTGTCCTACGCACTCGGACATGGACGGAAATACGCGCTCGCGACGACCGCCGGCGTCGCCCTCGGTGACCTCACGTCGATGACAGCGTCCATGCTCGGGCTCGGCGTGCTGCTGGCGGCATCGGCGGAAACGTTCATGGTGGTCAAATGCATCGGCGCGGCTTATCTCGTTTATCTGGGTATCAAACTTTGGCGCGCGCCCGTGGTGGATACCGACGCGGTGCAAACGCCCGCCGAGTTGCGCACGGGACGGATCATCGCGCATGCGTACGCGGTAACGGTGCTGAACCCGAAGAGCATCATTTTCTTCGTGGCATTCCTGCCGCAATTCATCGATCCCCACGCGGCGAGCATCTCGCAAATCGCGATCATGGAAGCGACGTTCGTTGGCCTGGCGGCGGCAAATGCTTTTGGATACGCGATGCTGGCATCGGTCGCGCGTCGGGCGATCAGGCGTCCGAGCGTTCAACGCGGAGTGAACCGGACGGGCGGCGCATTGCTGATGAGCGCGGGGGTGTTTGCCGCGGTTTGGAAGAAGGCGGGGTAGGGAGAGGTCAGCGATTTGAGGTACGTTCGGCCGACCATTTTGATGAAGTTATCAAAATGGTCGGCCGATGACTACAAGGCGATCTGCTCGAATTTTCCTTTGCCCGAAAAATTGAACGGCACCTTGAACGCGGCTCCCCCTTTAATTCCCTCGGATTGCTCGATGATTCGCGGCCACCATCGCACAAGGTTGTGTGCTTTGTCCCAGAACGTATGGCTTGACCATCCTTTATTCAGAAAAAAGACGATCAGGCCGGCTCGTCGTAGCGCTTCGCGTTCCAAGCCTTTGTTCAACTTGTCGTGAGTACTGACCGACCAGCCCCCTTCTTTTGACAAGGCGCCGATCCAATCAGAGTCAGCGGTGTCCTGGGCGAATTTTTGTTTCAGATGACAAGCTTCATGCCCTTCAGGCTCACTCAACGCGTGCAATGCCTTAGCAAGCGCAGGAGGCAAATTGTTATCGACGAAAAACTTCACGCGGCGAGGCTTTCTTCGAAAATAATCGCAGCGTCCACTGCGGAGACAGGCACTTCGTAAAGCCTCGCGACGAGATTCTTGTTCCCCTCAGCGAGTACCGCGTCGTACAAGATATCTGTGCGAACAGCGCCTTCCGTAACAACTGGTTTTCCAAAGGCAACGCCCGGATCAAGCATTACGGCTTTGCTTCGATGCGCCGGGTACCAGCGCATCGCTAGCTGGTCCTGATCAAACTCGATGCCGTGGTAGAGAGAAGGTTCGATGACTTTCCGGAAAGCATATTGTCGTCGAACCAAATCGAGCAGTTCCGTCTCGCCCGTTTCCTCCATGGCAGAGGCAAAGATGGTGCGTCCATCGGTTTGGAATCGCCGAGCAGTAAACGGGTAAGGTGTTGCCAAGAGCTCACGAGCCATGCGACTCGCAAGACGGATGGTTTGGAGGCTTACGCCATGTTTGCGAAAAGCCTGAACAAATCGAATTTCGAGCAAGTCGTGGAAACTAATCCCGTCGATTTCGTCAGAAGCGAGCTCTGTTTCCCACAAAGGTGCCACTGATATGAGAGTTTCCTGAGCCTTGTCTCGGTAGGAATACCCATCCAGCCATCGACGAAGATCCCGAACGGGAATCTTTGTGAGCCTTGACGCTTCATGGAAGGTGTATAGACCGAGGCCTGTAAGCTTCATATCCCTGCTCCATAAAGTTGATGGGCCGTCCAATCCGGGCCGGAAAGAACTCGAATTCTATCGAATTTCGTAATCAATTATGTATGGCAATTTGTTCCCGATCTGGGCGACGTACGAAACGTTGCCGTCCATTGGGCATGACTGAATGTCGACCAGTGTCAGATCATTTCCCAATACAAAACCGGCTAAAAATCACACCCAGCAAGTCATCCGAACTGAACTCCCCGGTAATCGAATTCAACTGATCCTGTGCGAGCCTCAATTCCTCCGCGAACAGATCCAGCGCCTGGGAATTCTGCTCCGCATGATCCGCCGCCGTCTCAAGATGCTCGCGCGCCGCACGCAACGCAATTAAATGCCTTTCGCGCGCCAGATAGATACTTTCAGCACCCGCCTGCCACCCCGCGATCTTCAGCAATTCGTCGCGCAACAACGCGATTCCATCGCCCGTTTTCGCCGATAACCGGACCTCGCGGACCTCATCGCCGGCAATTGAAGCCGATGCCTCCACGCCCGCCAGATCCGCCTTGTTCAACCCGCGCACAACCGGCACGCCCTTAGGAAAACGCGCCGATATGGCGGCGTCATCGGCGCTCGGTTTTTCCCGTGCATCGAGCAGATGCAACACCACATCGGCGCGGCCAATTTCACTCCACGTTCTTTCGATACCAATGCGCTCGACCTCGTCCTGTGTCTCGCGCAGACCAGCGGTATCGATGACATGAATCGGAATGCCTTCTATCTGAATGGTCTGCGTGACCTTGTCGCGAGTCGTGCCGGCGATCGGCGTCACGATGGCCAGCTCTGCGCCCGCCAGCGCGTTCAGCAACGACGACTTGCCGACGTTCGGCTGCCCCGCCAGCACCACCGACATTCCCTCGCGCAACAGCGCGCCCTGGCGGGCATCGGCGAGCACTTTGTCGAGCAGCGCGCGAATGCGTGCGAGCTTGCCGCGGGCGTCGGCGGCTTCCAGGAAATCGATCTCTTCCTCCGGGAAATCGAGCGTCGCTTCGACCAGCATTCGCAACGTGATGACGTCTTCCACGAGCGCGTGGATTTGCCGGGAAAACGCGCCATCGAGCGAACGGCCGGCGGAACGCGCGGCCGCCTCGGTGCTTGCCTCGATCAGGTCGGCGACGGCTTCGGCTTGCGCAAGATCGAGCTTGTCGTTCAGGAATGCGCGGCGCGTGAACTCGCCCGGTTCGGCAAGACGCAGACTGAAGTCACGGCCAGCATCGATAGCACGCTGTAACAGCAGTTGCAGCACGATCGGACCGCCATGTCCCTGCAGTTCGAGCACATGTTCGCCGGTGTACGAATGCGGCGCGGGAAAATACATTGCAATGCCGCGATCGATTGCTTCACCGTTTGCATCGGCGAACGGCGCATAGGTCGCGTGACGCGCGTCGAGCACCTGGCCGCATAGCGCGTGCATGGCGTGCTTCGCGGCCGCTTCGCCCGCGCGCCCGAACGACAGCCGCACCACGCCGATACCGCCGCGACCCGGCGCAGTAGCGATCGCGACGATCGGATCGGAGTCGTGACTGGACATGATTTTCTCGATTGAAAACGGCAGTAAATGAGTCGCGGCATTGTAGCGCGGCGACTTGATTTCGCTTTGCTAAGCAACCATCCCAAGACAATTCTTAATCTATCTTATGTGAGCTATGATTGATTGGAGGATGAGCCGGAGGTGGGCATCGTTTCGGTGTACGCAAATCTTTCGGGCAGGCGTTTGCACGGATTGGCGAACGAACCCTGAAATTGTGATTGTTTTTCCCATGCACGATAAAAATGCGGAGCCTGCGCCATATCTAGCGCGGATGGTTGACTCGGCCAGTGCATTTGCCTCGCACAATCGCGACCTATGCCAACACCCCAAGAGAAAGCCGATTTTTCGGATCGGCTGAAATTTTCGATGACCCGCGCGCCCGAGAAGATGCGCGGCGCAACTGATCTCGCTTTGCATTTCAATTTGCGATACCACGGTGAACCCGTTTCGGCTCAGACAACACACAAGTGGCTGACCGCGCGTTCAATACCGACGGCTGACAAACTGGCCACGCTCGCGGCGTGGTTCAAGGTCGAGCAGCATTGGTTGCATTACGGTCCGCCGCCGAGCGGTAATCCACAAGGTGCGCCAAAGCCGATTGCCCACGATGAGAAATATCCCGCTTCGGAGGAGACGCTGGAACTTGCGTCGAAGATTGAAGCGCTTTCGCCTCATCATCGATATTTGCTCGAAGAGCTTGTCGACCAGTTTTATGGGCAGGGAGGGAAACGGTAAAGATTTTGAAGCGCATCGTAAACATAAAAACGCCCGGCAAGCCGGGCGTTTCTCATTTCGAACCATTCAGCTTGACGACTTAAGCCTTCGCCACTTTCTTCTGGCCCATCATCCGCGTGATGTAGTACTGCTGCGCGATCGACAACACGTTATTCACCACGTAGTACAAAACCAGCCCTGACGGGAAGAAGAAGAACATGACCGAGAACGCCAGCGGCATGAACATCATCATCTTGGCCTGAACCGGATCCGGCGGCGTGGGATTCAACCGCGTTTGCAGGAACATCGATACAGCCATCAGCACCGGCAGAATAAAGAACGGATCGGCTTGCGACAAATCGTGAATCCAGCCAATCCACGGCGCGCCGCGCATTTCCACCGACGAGAGCAATACCCAATACAGCGAAATAAACACCGGAATCTGCACCACGACCGGCAAACATCCGCCGAACGGATTCACCTTCTCGGTTTTATAAAGCGCCATTAGTTCCGCATTCATCTTCTGCGGATCGCCCTTATAACGCTCGCGGATCTGCGTCATGCGCGGCGTAATGGTCTTCATGCGCGCCATCGACTTGTAGCTCGCCGCCGACAACGGGAAGAACACGGCCTTGATCAGCAACGTGAGCAGGATAATTGCCCAGCCCCAGTTGCCAACATAGCTATGGATCTTTTCGAGCAGCCAGAACAGCGGCTTGGCGATGATCGTCACCATGCCGTAGTCCTTCACCAACTCCAGACCCGGCGCAATGCCTTCCAGCATCCGCTCTTCCTCAGGACCGGCGAAGAGACGCGCTTGCACGTCGATGGTCTGTCCCGGCGCAATGGTCTGCAGCGGCTGCTGCACGCCCACGCGATACAACGCCGGATCGATCTTCTGCACATAAATATCGCGCTTCACGCCCTGCTGCGGAATCCACGCCGACGCGAAGTAATGCTGCACCATCGCAATCCAACCGTTATCGGCGGACGGCGTAAACGTTGCCTTGTCCTTGTCGATATCGCTGAAATCGATCTTCTGGAAGTGATGCTGGTCCGAATAAACAGCCGGCCCAATAAACGTATGCGAGAAGCGCGGCGTTTCCACCGGTGAACTATCGCGCACGAGTTCCATATACAGACGCGGCGTGACCGGCGTGGTGCCGACGTTCTGCACCTTGGTATCGACGTTGATCACGTAACTACCGCGCGTGAACGTGTAGGTCTTGATGACCTTCACGCCACCTTTAACCGGCGACTCGAACGCGAGCGATAGCGTGTTGCCGTTGCCCATCGACGTCTGGCCGCCGGGAACTAGCGTGAAGACGTCGTTGTGGTTCGGGAAATCGCCGCCAAGCAGGCCCGTGCGCGCGAGGTACGTGTGCGTGGCCGTGTGATCGAAGAGCGTGATGTACAGGTCGGGCTGCTTGCCGTCGCCTTCTTTCACGAGCGAGAGCTTCGAGAGCGTGCCGCCGCGCGTGTCGATGTCGCCGGAATACACGTCCGTCGTGAACTTCACCAGTTGCGCGGCGTCGGCGGCCGGCGCGTTCGCGCCAGGAACCGCTGCGGCGCCTGGAGCCGCGGGCGAACCCGGAGCGCCGGCTGTGGCGGGCAGGTCAGAGGCGTGCGTGCCCGGCGTCGTGGTTCCCGGTGCTGCTGTGGCGGCCGTCTTGGTCGGGACGGCGCTCGGGAAGAACATCGACTGACGCCCATGGTCACGTTGCCAGTTGTCGAACAGCATGACAGCCGACATGAAAAAGATGACCCATAGGACGGTACGTTTAATATCCATGCGTTGTCTCAGTGTCGATCGAAGAGCGCGTTATTGGCGCCGTTTGGGTTTGAACTCACCGGATTGACCGTGTCCTTCTGTAAAGAGGGATCAGGCGGATTCGATGTGCTCGGGGCAGAGTCGTCGACCGGGCCGGCCGCTGACACGCCATCCTGCTGAACGCAGCCGGCGGCGGACGGGGGCACGGGGACCAGATCGATGCCGCCAGCCGAAAACGGATGGCAGCGGCACAGACGTTTTGCTGCGAGGAATGATCCACGCGCGGCGCCATGATACTGGATTGCTTCGCGCGCGTAGTCAGAACACGATGGGTAAAAGCGGCACCGGTTGCCGAGCATGGGGCTCACAGCGACCTTGTAAAAGCGCAATAAGGCGATCAACGCCGTTTTTGCCGATTTTTCAAACAGTGCCGTTTGCATGGATTTAGCACCAGGGACTTTGTCCGGCGGACCGGTTTTCCGTCTGGCGCTGCTCAAGAGCCCGCAGGCGTGGGTGGAACAGTAGGATCAGTGACAGCGGGTAGTGCACTTTGCTCCGTCATGCGTCGCGCGGCTTCGCGCACGGCACGATCGATCAAACCGTCGATTTCCTCGCGACACAACGTGCGCAGCGGCGGCGATTTCGCGCTCGGCATGGCCTTGCGGTCGATCTTCGAATGCATGCGCAGCAAAATGTCCCAACCGCCGAGCTCTGCGCGCCGAACTCTGAAAGCTTCGCGCGCGAGCCGCTTGATCAGATTACGCGTGACCGCGCGCGGCGCAAACTTTTTGCCGATAACCAGTCCAAGTCGCGCTTCATTGCCTGTCGGCTTGCCATACAGAACGAAATGCGGGGACCGGCGCCACGGGCGCAAACGAAAAACGGATGAATATTCATCCGTTTTCAGCAGCCTTGCGGCTTTGGGGAACGCGGCTCGTGCTTGCAACTGACCGATTTCCTGTCCGGAGCCCGCCGCACTGCGCGTCTCCTGCTCATCGCTCGTGTCAGGGCGAGTGCCGGTTGGCGCTGACGCTACCAATAGCGACCTCGGCGACCCGAACCCGGCGACCCTTAAACTGCCAGGCGCTTGCGGCCCTTTGCACGGCGAGCGTTGATGACCTTGCGGCCACCTGCGGTCTTCATGCGGACGCGAAAGCCGTGGGTACGCTTGCGGCGGGTTACGGAAGGTTGGTAAGTGCGTTTCATGTTGGTCTCACTTGGGTAAAAACGGACCGCGCGGCATGACGAAGCGACATAAAAATTGACGCACCGGCCGGTGGTACAGGAATTCGGGTTTTGCGGAACCCGCTATTTAAACCGTTTTCCTATTGACCGTCAATAGTTTAGGGTGCTTGGCGACCGTTTTCGAAAGAAGTCCACAGGTCAGTTGATCCGCTCTACCAGTTGGTCGGTCCCTGTGGATAACTCGCTTCGCGGTTGCATTTGGCGTTAGAATCTCCCCTCACTCCGACGTAACCGCATGTAGTCCCGGTCCGCTGTGCCGCCCGCAAATGCAGGCTGGACAAGGCTTCGGGACACGCTTCGCCTTCGGGTCCCGGCCCCGGGGCCGGGCAGCGCGCGGACGGCGGCTGGATTCGCGGGTAACCCTAAACGACTGCACTCGATGACAGATTTTTGGCAACACTGTTCCGCATTGCTGGAGCGCGAACTTACGCCACAGCAGTACGTCACGTGGATCAAACCGTTGGCTCTCGTCGATTTCGACGCCGATGCGAGCACGCTGCGCATAGCCGCGCCCAACCGCTTCAAGCTCGACTGGGTGAAAAGCCAGTTTTCGGGCCGTATCGCCGATCTGGCGCGGGAGTTCTGGAAGGCGCCCGTCGACATCCAGTTTGTCCTGGACCCGAAGGCCACCGCGCGTAAGGCGATGGGCGGCGCGCCGGCGCCATCGTCACCGGCACAGCCGCCGCGCGCTCAGGTTGAGACTTCGTCTTCCGACAGGCCGAATGGCGGTCACGCAAACGCCAGCGCTCATATCAATGCGCTCGCCGCCGAAGCCGCGCAGGACGCGCAATCGCGTCAACACAACGACCAGTCGGACAATGGCGACCTCGATCTGCCGAGCCTCGATGCCAACGAAGCCGCCGCTGCGCGCCGTACATGGCGGCCGGGCGGCACGACGTCGTCGAATGGAGAAAACGATTCGGCATACGAGCGCTCGAAGCTCAACCCCGTTCTCACGTTCGATAACTTCGTGACGGGTAAGGCGAACCAGCTGGCTCGCGCAGCCGCAATCCAGGTCGCCGATAACCCCGGCATTTCGTACAACCCGCTCTTTCTGTACGGCGGCGTGGGCCTGGGCAAGACGCACCTGATTCACGCCATCGGCAATCAGTTGTTGCAGGACAAGGCCGGCGCGCGCATCCGATACATCCACGCGGAGCAATACGTTTCGGACGTGGTGAAAGCCTATCAGCGAAAGGCTTTCGACGATTTCAAGCGTTATTACCATTCGCTCGATCTTCTGCTGATCGACGATATTCAGTTCTTCTCGGGCAAATCGCGTACGCAGGAAGAGTTTTTCTACGCGTTCGAGGCGCTGGTTGCGAACAAGGCGCAGGTGATCATCACCAGCGACACGTATCCGAAGGAGATTTCGGGTATCGATGATCGCCTGATTTCGCGCTTCGATTCGGGCCTTACAGTTGCGATCGAGCCGCCCGAACTCGAAATGCGCGTTGCCATCCTGATGCGCAAGGCGCAGTCGGAAGGCGTGAGTTTGTCCGAGGATGTGGCATTTTTTGTCGCAAAGCACTTGCGTTCGAACGTGCGTGAACTTGAAGGCGCGCTGCGCAAAATCCTCGCGTTTTCGCGGTTTCATGGACGCGAGATTTCGATCGAATTGACGAAAGAAGCGCTAAAAGACTTGCTGACGGTACAAAACCGGCAGATTTCAGTGGAAAACATCCAGAAAACGGCGGCGGACTTCTACAACATCAAGGTTGCCGACATGTACTCCAAGAAGCGGCCGGCGAACATTGCGCGGCCGCGTCAGATCGCGATGTATCTGGCGAAGGAATTGACGCAGAAAAGCCTGCCGGAAATCGGCGAATTATTCGGCGGACGCGATCACACCACCGTGCTCCACGCCGTGCGAAAAATCTCCGCCGAGCGTGGCACCGACGCCCAGTTGAACCACGAACTGCATGTGCTCGAGCAAACGCTCAAAGGCTAGTCGTACGACCCGGAAATCGCATCGAAAAACGGGCCTGTTTATTGACGAAATTGCCCCCATTTCCGGGGTTAGGGCAGGTTTTGAGGCACAATATGGGTTTGACCGTCCAGCGGCGCTGGGCGGCGTTTTGGCGCAAGCCGGGCACGTGCTGGCGGCAGTGACTGCAGGCACGTGACACGAGACCGTCCCGTAGCAATCCATGCGGTGGCAAGGCTTCCACGAAAGTGGTGGCAAGAGCGGCGGACGGCCGACATATCAACGAAGGAACTCTATGCAACTGGTCAAGACCGAACGAGATAATCTCCTAAGGCCGCTGCAAACCGTGAGCGGAATCGTCGAGCGCCGTCATACGTTGCCGATCCTCGCCAATTTGCTGATCACCAAGACTGGCGCCGGCGTGTCGTTCCTCTCGACCGATCTCGAACTTCAGATCACCACGCGTGCCGACTTCGGCACCGGTAGCGACCAGGTTGCGACCACCGTCGCCGCGCGCAAGCTGCTCGACATCCTGCGCGCCATGCCGCCGGGCGAAGTGTCGCTGGATCTCACCGACAAGAAGCTGACCGTGCGCTCCGGCAAAAGCCGCTTCGCGCTCCAGACGCTTGCTGCCGATGAGTTCCCGACCGTCAATCAGGCGACCGAATTCGGTGCGAGCCTCTCCGTTCCGCAAAAGACGTTCCGGCAATTGCTCGGCATGGTCCACTTCGCCATGGCGCAGCAGGACATTCGCTATTACCTGAACGGCATGCTGCTGGTGGTCGACGGCGACCAGTTGATGGCTGTTGCAACAGACGGTCACCGGCTTGCGTTTTCATCGATGAAAATTGAAGGCGGCACGTATGCGCGCCAGGAAGTCATCATTCCGCGCAAGACCATTCTGGAATTGCAGCGCTTGCTGGAAGACATCGACGACCCGCTCGTGATCGACATTGCCGCGAGCCAGGTCAAGTTCACGTTCGGCCAGGTCGAACTCGTGTCGAAGCTCGTGGAAGGCAAGTTTCCCGACTTCCAGCGCGTGATCCCGAAGTCGCACAAGAACACGTTCCTGATTGGCCGCGAAGAATTGCAGCGTTCGCTGCAGCGCGCCGCGATTTTGACATCGGACAAGTTCAAGGGCGTGCGTTGCCTGATCGAACCGGGCCAGTTGAAGATCATGTCGACCAACGCCGACCAGGAAGAGGCGCAGGAAGAGCTGGAAATCGCGTATCAGGGCGACAGCGTGGACATTGGTTTTAACGTCACGTATCTGCTCGACGTGCTCGCGAACCTGAAGATCGACATGCTGCAGGTGAGCCTTGGCGACGCAAGTTCGAGCGCGCTGATCACAATTCCCGAGAACGATGAATTCAAATATGTGGTGATGCCGATGCGCATCTGACGCGGCCAAAACTAAAAACTTTCCAAGGGGCGCATTGCCCCTTTGGCATTTTTAAGGTGTTTCGAAAAGTCTCGTGCAGCGACCGCGCAGCAACCCCCGCAGTGACCGCCCAGCGACCCCGTACTGACCTAGTAGCGACCCTGTAGTGACGCAGAACCGGAAAAAAACCCATGACTGAAAACCCAATTTCGCAACCCGACAACGCTTATGGCGCATCCTCCATTCAGATCCTCGAAGGTCTGGAGGCGGTCCGCAAGAGGCCGGGTATGTATATCGGCGATACGTCTGATGGCACGGGTTTGCATCACCTCGTTTTCGAAGTGCTGGATAACTCCATCGACGAAGCGCTCGCCGGACATTGCAACGATATTCACGTCACCATTCACGCCGACAACTCCATCTCCGTGACTGATAACGGCCGCGGCGTGCCGACCGGCCTGAAGCTCGACGACAAGCACGATCCCAAGCGCAGCGCCGCTGAAATCGTGATGACCGAGCTCCACGCGGGCGGCAAGTTCGACCAGAACAGCTACAAGGTGTCGGGGGGCTTGCATGGCGTGGGTGTGTCGTGCGTGAACGGCCTTTCCGAATGGCTGCGCCTGACCGTGCGTCGCGACGGCAAGAAGCACTTCATGGAATTCCGCCAGGGCGTGGTGCAGAACCGCGAACTCGTGACCGAAAACGGCATTACGTATTCCCCGATGCCCGTGGTTGGCGACACCGAAAACCGCGGTACCGAAGTGCACTTCATGCCCGACGTCACCATCTTCGGCAATGTTGAATTCCACTACGACATCCTTGCAAAGCGCATGCGCGAATTGTCGTTCCTGAATAACGGCGTGCGGATCCGGCTGACCGATCAGCGCAGCGGCAAGGAAGACGATTTCGCGTTTGTCGGCGGCGTGAAGGGTTTTGTCGATTACATCAACAAGACCAAGCAAGTGCTGCATCCCACCGTGTTTCACGCGACCGGCGAGAAAGACAACGTCACGGTCGAAGTGGCCATGCAGTGGAACGACAGCTACAACGAAAGCGTGCTGTGCTTCACGAACAACATTCCACAACGCGACGGTGGCACGCACTTGACCGGCCTGCGCGCCGCGATGACGCGCGTGCTGAACAAGTACATCACCGATCACGATATCGCGAAGAAAGCGAAGATTGAAACGAGCGGCGACGACATGCGCGAAGGTTTGTCGTGCGTGCTGTCGGTGAAGGTGCCGGAGCCGAAATTCAGCTCGCAGACGAAGGACAAGCTGGTTTCGTCGGAAGTGCGCGCGCCAGTTGAAGATGTGGTCGCGAAGGCGCTCGAGGACTTCCTGCAGGAAACGCCGAACGACGCAAAGATCATCACGAACAAGATTATCGATGCAGCGCGTGCCCGTGACGCCGCTCGCAAAGCGCGTGAAATGACGCGTCGAAAAGGCGTGCTCGACGGCGTTGGTTTGCCGGGCAAGCTGGCCGATTGCCAGGAAAAAGATCCGGCGAAATCGGAAATCTATATTGTCGAGGGCGACTCGGCGGGTGGATCGGCGAAGCAGGGACGTGACCGGAAGTTCCAGGCCATCTTGCCGTTGCGTGGGAAGGTGTTGAACGTGGAGCGCGCGCGTTTCGACAAGCTGATTTCGTCGGAGCAGATCGTGACGCTTGTTACCGCGCTCGGAACCGGGCTCGGCAAGGACGATTACAACCTCGAGAAGCTGCGCTATCACCGCATCATCATCATGACCGACGCGGACGTGGACGGCGCGCACATCCGCACGCTGTTGCTGACGTTCTTTTACCGGCAGATGCCGGAGATTGTCGAGCGCGGGTTTATTTATATCGCGCAACCGCCGTTGTACAAGATCAAGGCGGGTAAGGACGAGCGCTATCTGAAGGATACGCACGAGTTGAACCAGCATATGTTGAAGCTGGCGCTGCAGGGATCAGAGCTGATTCCGAGCGAAGGCGCGACGCCGATTACAGGCGATGCGCTGGGCGAACTCGCGCGTGCTTATTTGCTCGCGCAGGCGGTGGTGGATCGCGTCAGCCGGTTCTACGACGTGAACGCGCTCGAAGCGGTGATGGATGGCATCGTGCTGGATCTGTCGACGCAGGAATCGACGGTGGATTCCGCCGCTGCTTTACAGGCGGCGTTGCGTGCCGATCCGTTGAAGCCGGAAGTGACGGTCGAGCCGGCGTACGACGCGGTGCGCGAAATCCGGTCGCTGCACATCAATCGTCGGCATCACGGGAACGTGAAGGTTTCGGTAATCGATGAAGACTTTCAGCTGACCGCCGACTACAAGCAATTGCAGACCACGGCGAATACGTTCAAGGGTTTGATCGGAACCGGTGCGTTGATCAAGCGCGGCGAACGGTCGATGGCCGTCAGCGATTTCAAGAGCGCGATGAAGTGGCTGATCGCCGATGCAGAACGCAATGTGACCAAGCAGCGGTATAAGGGTTTGGGCGAGATGAACCCGTCGCAGTTGTGGGAAACGACGATGGACCCGACAGTGCGACGGTTGTTGCGCGTTCAGATTGAGGATGCGATCGCGGCCGATGGCATTTTCACCACGCTGATGGGCGATGACGTTGAACCGCGTCGTGCGTTTATTGAATCGAATGCGTTGAGAGCGGGGAATATCGACGTTTGATGTTCTGTGTAGCTGAACGCATAATCTGAGAATCTGGGACCCATAAGCTGAGAAACTTATGGGTCTTTTTTCTTGATAGCTTATGTTGACATATGAATTGTCAACGGCCAACTTCAGCGATGAGCGGGAGCCGTTGACTCGTCTTGATTGGGCGCCAAATACAGCGACCCCCTGAGAGGAATGCACGACAATGAAAACCGATGACCAAGATAGGGCGATTGAGATAAGCCTAAAGCCGTCCGAGTTCACAGAGGCGGAAGTACGAAAGACAACGGCATCCGAAAAGCTGGAATTGGATACGGCAACAGGCGAATTCGATACCGCGCTTTCAATAGATGGAAACATCTTGCGCCTAAAAGATGTGTACAAAGAATTCATGCCCATGTTGAAAGACACGTTAGACGTCTCGTGGAGAATAGCTCCCATTGCATTTTTGCCTGCCGCGTTGCTCCTCTGGAGCTATCTTAAATCGATCCATTGGACATCCCTCTTTCAATCTTCTGCAATGACGGGATCAGGACTGATCTATCTATTCGTCGCGGCGATGCTGCTAGCGGTCGCTACAGTTTTGCAATTTGCATTACCGTCAGCAATGCTTATCGGTACGTTGTTTCACTATCGTCTTGATCGCAGGATACCAAGGGCGGTGGCCCGGCTGTATCGCTGGGCTATGGGCGGATGGCTACTCGGATTCGTGATCATCATTGGATTTGACTCCAGTCAGGCGTGGATCATATGCGCGCTGACGTTCGCTTCTGCGTGGATCTATGCGTTGACTCGTCGTGACGATCTAGAATTGCGAGCTAAGCCTAACAGGTGGCGCCATATATCAATCTTTTATTCATTTATGTTCGCGGGCGCTACCATGACGACGATGTGTATGACGTCGGTACCTCTACTCCTCGTACTTCGCATCACAGCGAGGTACGTTGACGGCGGACTTTTAGAAAAACTGATCGGGTTCGGTGTCTGTCTTGGGACGACTGTTATTAGCCTGCTGCCCGGTTATATGTATATGAACGCACGCACGTGGAAGGTAGGTGCCTATCAACCAACGAAGTTTGCATTGTTAGGGACGCTTTTATTGTCATATGTTGTTCTAGCTGGAGCGTTGACGTTCTTACCAGTATCTACCACGGTATTGCGACTCGCAGGTGTCTACAGCAACGAAATGCAGACCTTTGAAGTTCTTCAGCCGAATTTAGTGAGCGCAGCGAACGCAGCGGGGTTGTCTTTAAACGATGACGGAAAATTGACTTTGCTCCGTGCATATGTTCGATATGATTTCGGAGGAACGCGTCTGCTTTGCAATAAATCCTTTCACGCGGAGACGGTAACGAATGAGGCGATAAAGTTTGCCCGTGAACGCAAGATGCCCGACCCCGGAATCATCGCGGGCGCCGGCTGCGTGCAAGCCTCGACTACGGAACTTCGTTCTCTTCGCCTCTCAATGTGAAACAACGTTGACTCGGCACTAGAAATCCACTTTTGTAGGTAGCTGGCGTGAGATAAGTCTGTCGCATCCCCGGAGATACATGAATTGTCGGTGAAGAAACCTCACAGGTGGAGGTAACGGAAGAAGACCAGCAGTTTGGAATTATTGGGCTGGATAAGGCTTTGGTCGCTAGTATTGGAATAAAACGAAGCCTTGATTCGTCGTGTGCCGCTGTCAAAAACTTACAGTGGGACGGGTCGAAGCCTCACAACTCATCCAACCTCCCTCGAAGCTCCCCAGCCCGTTCCTCAAGCCCAGCCTTTGCTTCTCCATCCATCCTGTCCAGCTGTTTATAAACCATCGCCAACCGCGGATTCCCCTTCAACCGCCCGCTATTCCGCTCAAAAAAATCCCAATACAGCGCGTTGAACGGGCAAGCCGTTTCCCCTAGCCGCGCTTTCCTGTCGTAGTGACAACCTTTGCAGTAGTCGCTCATCTTGTCGATATAAGCCGCGCTCGAAGCATACGGCTTAGTCGCCAATCCGCCGCCATCGGCGAATTGACTCATACCTAATACATTCGGCATCTCGACCCATTCATACGCATCCACGTACACGCCCAGATACCATTCATGCACCTCAACAGGATTTATCCCCGCGATAAGCGCAAAGTTGCCAATCACCATCAGCCGTTGAATATGATGCGCGTGTGCATTCTCTAGCGATTGTCCAATGGAATGCTTCAGGCATCGCATCTTCGTTTCGCCATCCCAGAACCACGCCGGTAACGGCAGCGTATTACCAAACACATTCGATTCACGATAATCAGGCATTCGTGCCCAATACACACCACGCATAAACTCGCGCCAACCAATAATCTGCCGGATAAACCCTTCAACTGCCGGCAACGATGCGTGTCCATCGCGATACGCGCGCTCTGCCCGAGCGACAACCTCACGCGGATTCAGCATCTTCGCATTGATCGAAAACGATAGCAGCGAGTGAAACAAACGCGGCGCTTGTGTGTTCATCGCGTCCTGATAGTCGCCAAAATCTGGAAGCGCATATTCGATAAACGAATCGAGCTGCTCCAACGCTTCTTCGCGATTCAAAGGCCAAGGCAAACGATCTTCACAAGGTGATCCAAAGCTCTTTACCCCGGCATCCGTAATGGTCTTCCACAACGCCGAATGATCATGCGCGATGCGTGGATCGTGAGGCTGCGACGGTTTCCCATGCCACGCTTTTCGATTGTCGTGATCGAAGTTCCATTGACCGCCGGACGGTGTTTCATCTGCATTCATCAGGACATGATGTTTCGTTCGCATCCGCCGATAAAAATTCTCCATCAGCCATTGTTTCTTATCGGCGAAATACTCCGCGGCTTCACTGCGGCGCGTATAAAAATGTTCCGTGTCTCGCATCCAGCACGGAATGTCCAATTGCTCCGCGTATTCAGCCAATTGACGGTCGAGCCGCCATTCGTCCGGCGCCTGACATTCGAACGTAGTCGCTTTATATTGCGCGATTAGCCAGTCCAGATTTCCCGGCACGCTTTGCTGGTTATTTGAATCATCGATCGCAAGGTAATGCACGCGATGCCCAGCCGCTTTCAACCGACGCGCGAAGTCACGTATCCCGGCGAATATCGCGAGGATCTTTTGCGCGTGGTGCAAAACGTAGTCCGTTTCCTGGCGCACTTCCATGAGTACGTAAATGACATCGGCGTCGACTTCCGAAAACCAGCTATGCAGCGGGTTCAATTGGTCGCCGAGAATCAGTCGAAGCGTCGTCATGCTTTATTTCTCCGATGCAGGGTTACGCAACGTGAAATTGTGAAAATCGGTCGGTATCGTCGGCAAGGTGCTTTAGCGCGTTTAAAGTTGCTGGTTACCCGGAAACGCTTCGGCACTGCTTATTAGCCAGAGTGCACGAACAATGCCCGATTTGCCGGACACCTTTAGAACCTATGAACCGATCCAACGTACATCGAGCAGTTCCGACGCGCACCACGCGTCAGCCAGACGCGAGCAAGCAAGCCCGGCTTGGCGAAATCGCCGAAGCATTTCGCGCAGCATATGCCGCTGGCGATTTCCGGAACGGCGCCAATCTCGCGGCCGAGGCGCTCACGCTTACCCCGGGAAACATGTCGATCTTGCCTGACTATGCCTTATGCCTGATGCGCATTAACGCGTTCGACCAGGCGTACAAGGTGTACAAGAGCATCCACGATGCGCCAGCGAGCCAGCGCAAACTTGCCGCGCCAACCTGGCTGGATGGCCTCGTCGAAGTATGCGGCTGGCTGGGAAAGACCGAGGAAATGCGCGAGTACGGCCTGCGCTCGCTGCGCGCTTCGGATATCCAATGCAGCGCAAATCCCATCGAACCGATTCCCGAGCATGCGCCTCCCGCGTTCAACGCGGCGAACCCTTCCGAAAATGTGATCGCGTATTCGTTGTTCGGCGCGAATCCTCGATATTGCGAGCCTGCCGTCCTGAACGCCCAGTTGACGCGAGAGCTGTTCAAAGGCTGGACGTGCCGCGTTTATCTGGACGCGAGCGTCCCCGAACACGTGCAGCAACGCCTGAAAGATGCAGGCGCGGACGTTGTTTTCATGACGCCGGACTCGGGCGTCCATCCGCTGATGTGGCGTTTTCTGGTTATCGACGATCCAACCGTCACGCGCTTCCTGCTTCGCGACGCCGACGCATTGCTATCCGAACGTGAAGCCGCAGCGGTGCAGAAATGGGTCGAAAGCCCGTATTACTTCCACGTCATTCGCGATTACTTCACTCACACCGAATTGATCCTTGCCGGACTGTGGGGCGGATGTTCGGGCGTATTAAAAAACGCCGTTCAGTCGATGCAACACTTCGCTGCAACCAATGCCGAAAGCGGCAGGTTTATCGACCAGCATTATTTGCGCACAAACGTATGGCCAACGCTGCGTAAAAGCGTCCTTACGCACGACGATAATTTCGGTTTCCACGATGCAAAACCATTCCCGCCCCATGTACCGAACCGATGGAAAATCGAGAAGTTTCACGTTGGCAGCAATACGAGTTATCAGGCGATTGGCGGCGCGAGCGCTCTTGCCAACGGCGCCGTGCAGAAACTCGTTTTCAATTCCGCCGATGGCAAGCCTTTATTCAACTACGACACGATCGTGAAGAACGGCGAATGGCGTCTCGATGTGCCGTTCTTCATTGTTGAAAGGCTCGCTGCGAACGAACTCGCGGTCAATATCGTTACGCCTTAAGCACCTACAACTTCCACCGTTGAAAATCCAATCCCCACGCCTTTCGCCACTTTGATTTGCAGCGGAATGCGCTCCTTGAGCGCTTCCACATGACTGATCACGCCAATCATCTTGCCGCTTGCATTCAACGAATCAAGCGCGTTGAGTGCAATCTCCAGTGTCTCGCCATCGAGCGTACCGAATCCCTCATCGAGGAATAATGAATCGATGGACGTCTTGAAACTCACGAGATCCGATAAAGCCAGCGCCAGCGCCAAACTCACCAGGAAGCTTTCGCCACCCGATAACGTGCGTGTATCGCGGGCAATATCGCCTTGCCACATATCGAGTACTTCCATCTCGAGTTCGCCGGCAAGTTTCCGGTTCAGTTGATAACGTCCGTGCAATTGCATGAGCTGCCGGTTCGCGAGATAAATCAAATGATCGAGCGTGAGACCTTGCGCAAACTTCCGATACTTCGCGCCATCGGCGGATCCAATCAGGCTGCTTAGGCGCTGCCACAAATCATATTGCGCGCGCTGTGTATCGATTTGCCGATAGAGCGCCTGCTTTTCCACGCGCAATTTGTCGTCGTTCTGAAGCGTCGCGCGAATGCCGCCTTGTTGCTCACTTAGCGTTTTCAAAGACGCGGCGAAATCATTCAGCGCGCGTTGCAGTGCCACGGGGTCTTGATCCGTCTTCGGTTCTTTCAGCAATTCGGCGCGGCGAGTTTCGGCGGTCGAGCGCAGCGTTTGGGCTCGTGTATAAAGTTGCTCGAGTTCGCGCTTCTGGATCTGCAGCTGTTCGCGTTCATCGTGGGATAAGAGCGCTGACAGGAACGATTGTTCATCGGCGAAAACGCTGTTGGTCAACGCATTCAGCCACGCAGCCGATGTCGTTTCAGCGTGCGTTTTCTCTTCGCTCAAGCGCGTGGTCAGCGCGCGCTCGGTGCCCGCGAGTGAAGTGGTTTTATCGCGCGCGGTTTCATAGCGTTGTTTCGCCGACGTGAAAGCCGATTCCGGATCGTCATTCGCGGCGATTGCTTCGGCTTGCAAACCGGTGAAATCCTTCTCGCAAACCGTCCATCGCGCGGTCCAGTTATCAGCTTCCGCCGATGCCGTTTCGAGTGCATGTTTCGCGCGATCGGCTTGCTGGTTCAACGCGCGGACGCGTTCCGTCGCCATCTGCCACGCCTTCCATTCGTCGCTGCGTTCAACGAGCCACGACTGCCATTGCATCCACGATTCAGGACGTGAATATCCGACAGAAAGCACCGATTCATCCAGCGTTTGTTCTCGTTTCAGCAACGCAGTTTGCAGGACCTGAACGTGCTCGGAGATTTCCTTGAAGGACTTTTCATCCGCGTTTTGCTGTTGCTCGCTCAACTTCAACGCGTTTTGTTGTTCAAGCGCAAACCGCTCCGCCGCATTCGCGGCGTTCGCGTGCTGCTGAATCACCATCTTTTGTTGATCGACCGCCGCGAGCGTGTCCTGCGTCAACTTCAACTTGGCCGCATGTTGCTGCACGAGCGCTTCGAGCGCATCGAGTGCATCGCTATCGACAGATTCAAGTTCAAGTTGCGCGCAAACCGTTCGCCAATAATCGACGTGGCGGGCTTTGTCTTCGAGCCATGTATCGATGCGCTTTTTAAGCGCGCTGATATCCGCGTTCGATTCCGCCATTGCCACGTTCGCGGCATGAAGCTCCTTGTTCTTGTCACGCAACGCGAGCTCTTTGTCCTTCAACGCGTGCTCGGTCGATGACACATCCAGCGCCTGATATTCGCCGATGGAAGGATGCTCCATCGAGCCGCACAACGGACACGCTTCGTCAGGCTGCAACGCGGCGCGATGTCCGGCGAGGTCGAGAATGCGCCGCTCCTGATCGAGCAATTTACGTTTGTCGTTGACGTGTTCTGTCAGCGTTTCGATGTCTTTCACAAGACGCGCATGCTGTTCGGCAAGCAATGCACTCGATGCAGTTTTCTTCGCGAGCGCCTCAACATCGTGCGCGTTCTGCCGCGTTCCGCGAGCGATCGTCTCGCCAAGATCAACCAGCTTGCCGAACAAATGATGCTGCTCCTGAAGTCGCTGGCATCGCGTCTTCAAGTCGGTTTCGTTCTCGCCGCGAAGCGTGATCGAAAGCTTGTCGATCTGCTCGCGTTCCGTTTTCCGTGCGAGCTCGGCCGCAGCAATGGCGTTGGTCACCGCGAGGCGCTGAGCGTTGATATCGAGCGATCGTTTGTCTATTAGCATGCCCAAATTCGCAAGCTTTTTGCCGGTCGTGTCGATGTCATTCAACGTCTGCTGGCGTGCATCGAATTGTTGTTGCCAAAGCACGATCTGCTCGCCAAGTTTGCTGCGATTCGGATGTTCATCGAGTGCGGATTGGACTGCTTTGATATCCGCCAACGCCGTGTTCAATGCGTTCTGACAAAGCGCCACAACCTGCGCGGCCATTACGGATGCGAGGCGCAAACCACGGGCGGCATCGAGTGAAGCGGCTTGCTTTTCGTCCCGTGCAACCAACGATTGACGCGATGTTTCCGCGTGTCGCTCGCGCGCTGAAAGCATTGCGTTGTGCCCGGCGCGCAGCTTTTCCGCGGGCTCGCTCGCGGCGAAGCGATCGAGCGCAGGCTTCGCGGCGGCGATCTGCGCGTCGGCCTGTTGCTGGTTGAGTAACGCCTGTTCAACCTGTTTTTCCGCATCCGATAACGCGACTCGCCACGCGAGCATTGCGCGGGTGGATTCGGCCTGCTTGCTCAGCGCGACCTCCTGCGCCGCGAGCGCGATGCATTCCTGCTGCCGGGCGCTGCGCTCCTCTTCGGACAACAACTGAACGCCATCGGCGCGGGCCAAAAGCGTATCGAGTGCGAGCTTTTCATCGCGCGTGCGTTCGAAGACGTTCCGCGAAATCGTGCCGTAGATATCCGTGCCGGTGAGCTCTTCGAGCAACTCGGCGCGTTCGTTGGCCTTCGCCTCCAGGAACGCGGCGAAACCGCCTTGGGCGAGCATCATCGATTTGGTGAAGCGGCCGAAATCCAGCCCCGTTATCTCTTCGACCTTGCGCAATTTATCCGCGATGCGTTCCGTCAGAATCGTCCCGTCGATGCGGGCAAGTTCAACCTTCGGCGCTTGCAGGTTGCCATCGGTTTTATCGCGTGCGCGACGCTGGCTCCAGAACGCCCGATACCCTTCGCCCTTCACCTCGAACTCGACTTCCGCGAGACATTCGAACGTGTGGCGCGTCATCAGCTCGTTCGTGCCTTGCGAAACCGTGTCCATGCGCGGCGTGCGGTGATAGAGCGCGAGACAGATGGCATCGAGCAACGTGGTTTTGCCCGCGCCGGTCGGGCCAGTAATCGCGAAAAGGCCGCTATCGCGAAACGGCGGCTGGCTGAAATCGATCTTCCATTCGCCCTTGAGCGAATTCAGATTGCGCAAACGCAACGACAAAATCTTCATGCGTTTTCCTCGCCAATCCGAGCGACGACTTCGCGATACATCGTGAGAAGTTGCGCACGCGTGTCTTCATCGATAGTTTCCGATTGCAGGCGGCGCGCGAAAACATCGTCGGGCGTGAGTTCGTTCAATGTTTCCTTCGCCTGGGATTGCAGCGCGCCGGATGCCGACGCGCGCTCGCGACGAACTCGCAACACTTCCACGGGCATGTTCTCGGTCATCTTCTGGATGCGCGTTTGCAGGTCGCTGAGATAGTCGTCGGCGGAAACGACGATTTCGAGCCATATCGTTTCGCCTTTAATCGCTTTGGACGCAGCCGCTGAAACCGCCGTTTCGAGTTCTTTCAACGATCCTTTGACCGACAAAAGCTGCTGGAAACACGGCACGTGAATCGCAGTTACGCTCTTCAGTCCTTCGCTGGAAACATCCACGAGCAACATTTCTTTCTGCTGGCGCGCTTCATCGAAGCTCAATGCAATCGGCGATCCGCAATAGCGAATATGCTCGAACCCGCCAACCTTTTGCGGCCGATGAATATGCCCCAGCGCAATGTAATCGGCGGCGGGAAACGCGGCGGTCGGAAACGCTTCGAGCGCACCCACGTAAATCTCGCGCACCGATTCGCTCGCGCTTGCGCCGACAGTCGTCAAATGTCCGGTCGCGATAATCGGCAGATGCGCGCCGAGTTCCACGCGTTTTTGTTCGGCGAGCGCAAAGAGCGCCCGATAATGCGCATGAATCGCGTCTTGCAGCGATTGCTGTTTCTCACGAGCGCTTTGCCCCGCGATGCTCTGCAAAACATCGCGCGGACGGATGAACGGAATCGCGCAGACAATCGCGCCGGGTTCGCCATTGCGCGTATGAAGCACGCGAACCTGTTCGTTCGGATCGTCCTGCACGGACGGAATCACCGCGGTGTTCAACGCCGTCAGCAAGTTGCGCGATTCTTCGAGCACGGCGACGGAATCATGATTTCCCGCAAGCAGCGTCAAGCCCACGCCTGCGTCGCGCAACGCCAGGATCAGCGCGTAATACAGCTCGCGGGCGTAGCTCGGCGGCGCGCCGGTATCGAAGATATCGCCGGCTATCAGCACCGAATCCACCGCATGCAGATGCGTTTGCTCGACGAGCCATGCAATCAGCTTCTGATGTTCGGCTTGCCGTGAATGCCCGAGAAAAAACTGGCCGAGGTGCCAGTCCGAGGTGTGCAGAATTCGCATCGATGGATCGGTTTGGGGCTTTGTTTTAGTGAATGTCAGTTTAACGGATCGATTCGGCAGGGAAGGGCGAAGCGCTGGCAAAACACCGTAAATCGGGGCAATTGCACTGCGTACGCGTACACTTCGCCTTCTATTGCGCGAAAACAGCGCGCGTTGGCCACGCCGACGCCCTTTTCAGGCCGCAACCCCATCCATTACGCTCAATTCAATCATGTTTATCTGCCGAAACCAGCCGTGCGGCGCCGAATGGCAACTCGCCGACGTGCTCATCAAGAACGAAGGCCAGGGCCTGATGTTCCGCTGCCCCATGTGCGGCGCGCGCAACAAGGTGCTTCGCCACGACGCGCCCGACGGCACCATCACCTACGAGCAGGACAATTCGGTCCCGCCGAAACCTGCCGCGAAGTAACCAGACACTTTTAAATGACCACGCCAACTTCATTCAGCGCCTTGCCGCTGTCGCCGGCAATGCTGGCGAACCTCGAGCAACTCGGTTATCTCACGATGACTCCGATCCAGGCCGCCAGCCTGCCGCTCGCCCTCGCGGGTCACGATCTCATTGCGCAGGCCAAGACGGGCAGCGGCAAGACCGCCGCGTTCGCGTTGCCGTTGCTCGCGAAGATCGATCCGAAGCTTTTCTCGGTGCAGGCGCTCGTGCTGTGCCCGACGCGCGAACTCGCCGATCAGGTCACGCAGGAAATTCGCCGGATCGCGCGCGCGGAAGACAACATCAAAATCCTGACGCTGTGCGGCGGCTCGCCTATGCGCCCGCAGATCGCAAGTCTCGAACACGGTTGCCACATTGCCGTGGGCACGCCGGGACGTCTCATGGATCACCTGGAGCGCGGCACGCTGGAATTGAGCGCGTTGAAAACACTCGTGCTCGATGAAGCCGACCGCATGCTCGACATGGGTTTTTTCGATGACATCGTCGCGGTCGCCAAGCAATGTCCGAAGGAGCGCCAGACGCTGCTTTTCTCCGCGACTTATCCGGAAGGCATCGCGAAGCTGAGCCAGCAATTCCTGCGCAAACCGCAGGAAGTCAAACTCACCGAACAGCACACGAATTCGAAGATCAAACAGCGTTTCTACGAAGTCGATGACAACGAACGTCTGCACGCTGTCGGCCTGTTGCTCGATCACTATCAGCCCGTGAGCACGCTTGCGTTCTGCAACACCAAGCAGCAATGCCGCGATCTCCTCGATGTGCTCGTCGCCCAGGGGTTTCATGCTTTGGCGCTGCACGGTGAGCTCGAACAACGCGAACGCGATCAGGTTCTCGTGCAGTTCGCCAACCGGAGTTGCTCGGTTCTCGTCGCAACCGATGTCGCCGCCCGCGGGCTCGACATCACGCAACTGGAAGCCGTGATCAACGTCGATGTCACGCAGGATCCCGAGATCCACGTTCATCGGATTGGACGAACGGGCCGCGCGGATCAGGAAGGCTGGGCGCTGAGCCTCGCGAGCATGAATGAAATGGCGCGCGTGAGTTCGATCGAACAGGCGCAGAAAAAGGAAGTGGAATGGCACAAGCTGAGCGAACTGACGCCGGCAACGCCGGGACATCTTCAGCCGCCCATGGCTACGCTGCAAATTCTCGGCGGACGTAAGGAAAAGATTCGTCCCGGCGATGTCCTCGGCGCGCTCACCGGCGACGCCGGTTTTGAAGGCTCGCAGATCGGCAAGATCAATGTGACGGACATGGTCACGTACGTGGCGGTATCGCGGGATATTGCGGACAAAGCAGTGAGCCGGTTGTCGGCAGGAAAAGTGAAGGGAAAGAAGGTGAAGGTCCGGCGCATTTAAATCGCGCTTGAAGCTGCCGGCTTCGGGCTTCGGGCTTCGGGCTTCGGGACTGTAATTTGCACCAGTGTTGATTCCGAGAAACCGGCCTCAACACTTTGGTGCGCCCATGTCCCGTCCTCTTCGAATTGTTCTTGTTTTGTCCGCGATGGCGCTCGTGCTCAGCGCATGTATTTCCTCGCCGAAAAATCCAAATCCACGCGCTTTAGGCGAATTGAAACTCGCGCCAACGGTTGATCTGCCGCGATACATGGGGCGCTGGTACATCGTCGCGAATATTCCGTATTTCGCCGAGAAGGACTTTGTCGGCAGTTACGCCGAATGGAAATTGCGCGATGACGGCAAGATCGACGACTCGTATTACGCGCACAAGAACACGTTCGATAATCCGTTGAAGCATTATCAATTCACGGATTCGGTTGTTCCCGGAACGAACAACGCCGAATGGAGCGTGCGAATCTTCTGGCCGATTTACGCGAGCCAGAAGACGCTTTACGTGGACGATGATTACCAGTACACGATCATCGGATATACGGATCGCAAACTCGGCTGGATCTTTGCGCGCTCGCCGAATATCAGCGATACGAAATATCGCGAGCTGCTTGGCCGCCTCGATGAAATGGGTTACGACACTTCGCGGTTCCGCCGCGTGCCGCAAACGCCGGATCAGATCGGCAAGCCGGGCTTTCATTCCCCAGGCCAAAAAGATTGACGCGCATCTGCGCGAAACGCATAACTTCAAATTGAACAACACGGGATAAGACTAATCCGATAGCTGGCCGGTAATGCGCTCTTTAGCATGAACAGGTTATCCACTTTGCTGAATACGCCTGCCATGAATCAAGTTACCGAACCGTTTGCCGTAGCGTTCAGTCATCATCAAGCCGGTCACATGGGCGAGGCTGAAAGCGGTTATCGGGAGGTTTTGCGGCAGCGCCCGGACCACGTCGATGCCCTGCATTACCTCGGCGTCCTGCTCCACCAGCGCGGCGAAAATGAAGACGCGGCGAAGTTCATGGATCGCGCGCTTGGACTTGCGCTGGATGCATCGGCATGCTGGAGCAATCGTGGCTTGGTCGCGGCGGCTCTCGGCGATTTTCCATATGCCGTGGAGTGCTACGAGCACGCGCTCGCGCTCGATCCTGGTTTCACCAACGCACGCAATAACCTCGGCGTGGCGCTGCAAAAGCAAGGCCTTTTCGACGAATCCATTGAGCAGCACCAAACGCTGCTCGCCCAAGACCCCGATTTCTTCGATAGCCGCCTGAACCTCGGCTCCACGTTCGCTGCAGCGAAGCGTTACGACGAAGCGCTGGCGACTTATCGTGAGGCGCTTCGCCTCAATCCCAACAGCTTCGAAGCGCATTTCGGCGAAGGCAACGCGCTGCGCTCACTGAAGCGTTTTGATGAATCCGTCGCGAGCTTGCATCGTGCGCTGGCTTTGAGGCCGGATCACTTCGAGGCGCGCGTGAATCTCGGCACCACGCTCGGACTGCACGGCCGCTTCGTGGATGCGGAAAAGGCGTATCGGCATGCACTGACCTTGCGCGATGACCCGCAAATTCACGTCTGCGTGGGCGCATCTCTTGGCTCGCAAGGCTTCTTCGAGGAAGAGGAAGCGCATTATCTGCGCGCGCTTGAACTCGACCCCGATCACGCCGATGCACAGCACAACCTCGCGCTGCTGCAACTTAGACGCGGCAACTTCAAGGAAGGCTGGGCGCTGCATGAAGTGCGCTGGCGCTCGAGCAAATACAAGCCGATGGAAATCCCCGGCGTTCCCGAGTGGCGCGGCGAACCGTTGCAGGGCAAGACGCTTCTGGTTGCGGGTGAACAAGGTCACGGCGACATGATCCAGTTCTCGCGTTACGTGAGCGTGCTTGAAAAAATGGGCGCAACCGTGGATATGTGGGTGCCGGAGAACATCGTGGAGCTGGTGCAAAGCGTTCGCGGAATTCGCCGGGCGCTCAACCGCGGTTCGACCCAGGAATACGACTATTGGACGCCTTCCATGAGCGTGCCGCATCACGTCGGGCATCTCGTCCCCGGCGCGCTCGCCGACATTCCGTACATGAGCCTGAGCGCGGAACGCATTGGCATGGGGCCGACGCGTGTGGAAATGCTGGCTGCCGGCCGCAAGAAAGTGGGGATTGTTTGGGCGGGCAGCCCGACTTTCGGCAACGACCAGTTCCGTTCCATGCCGTTGTCGGCGTTTTCGTCGCTAGCGGATGTGAAGAACGTCGCGTGGTTTTCGCTGCAAAAGGGCACGGCGCGCGATCAGCTTTCGAACGCGGATTGCGCGCTGAAACCCTACGATCTAACGGACAATCTAAAAGATTTCGCCGATACCGCCGCGTTCATCGATCAACTCGATCTGGTGATGACCGTCGATACTTCCGTCGCGCATGTGGCGGGTGCGCTCGGCAAGCCCGTGTGGGTGTTCCTGCCGAAAAACAACGACTGGCGCTGGATGGCTAATCGTGAGGACAGCGTGTGGTATCCGAGCGCACGTCTTTTCACGCAGACCACGCTCGGCGACTGGACCGATCCGATGACAAAAGCGAAAGCCGCGTTGATGGCTGAGTAAAACCTATTTGGTCGCGGGTTGCATCGGCTCAGCAGGTTTATCGCGGGTGATAAGACGCAGGCCGCTCGCAATACTCGCCACGCCCGCGAACCCCGCGCCAAGCGCGAGCGCCAGCGCCGGACCGTGATGTCCCGCGATCCCGAAGCTCAGCGCAACCAGCGCCGCGCCCGTTGCCTGACCCACGAGCCGCGCCGTTGCAACCACGCCGCTTGCGCCGCCGCTGCGCTCGCGCGGCGCGCTCGCCATCAGCGCCTTCAGATTCGGCGACTGGAAAAACCCGAAACCCGCGCCGCAAATGGCCATGCGGATGCAAATATCGAGTGCATGCGGGTGCGCCGGCAACAATGCCAGCGACGCCATTCCCGCGCACATCACCGCCAGGCCCACGCCGCCGAGCAATCCAGGCGGATGCCGGTCCGACAAACGTCCCGCGACCGGCGCGAGCAGCGCCACCATCACGGACCATGGCGTCATCAGGAAGCCGGTTTCGACCTGACTGCGCCCGAGCACGCTTTCGAAATAAAACGGCAGCGACACGAACGCCAGCCCTTGCGCGGCGAACGAGCAGACAGCGGTTGCCGTCGATAAAGCGAACATCGGCCGCTTGAAGAGATCGACGGGAAGCATCGGCGCCGGATGACCGCGTTCGCGACGCAGCATCAGGCCGCCCGCGACCACGGTTACGCAGAGCGCGGTCAGCACGACATGCGCGGGCGCGCGCTGCGCCGCTTCACCAAGCGCGAACACCAGCGCGGCGAAGGTCACCACGTTCAAACCCGCGGCCACGCGGTCAAACCCGTGCGTGCTGCGCGCCGTTTCCGGCAACGCCGACCAGCCGATAAACAGCGCGGTCAAGCCAATCGGCACATTCACCGCGAACAGCCACGGCCACGTGCCGAGCGAAAGCACGATGGACGCGACCGTCGGACCAACCGCGAACGATATCCCCACGATCAGCGCATTGAGCCCGAGTCCGCGTCCAAGCCGGTGATGCGGATAAATCGCGCTGATCAGCGCCGTGTTGACGCTCATGACCGCGCTCGCGCCAATTCCTTGCAGCAGCCGCGCGGCGGTGAGCGTGGGAAGCGACCACGACAGCGCGCAAGTGAGCGACGCCACCAGGAACAGGATCAAGCCGCCGAGATAAATTTTCCGATGCCCGACAATGCCGCCGAGCGCCGCGAACGGCAGGAGCGTGGCGACCATCGCTAACTGATACGCGTTGATGATCCACACGGACGCGGCCGGCGCGGCATGAAGATCGTGGGCAATCGCCGGAAGCGCTGTATTGGCAATGGCGGTATCGAGTGTGGCGAGGGAGACAGCCAGCAGCATGGCCGCCATGCCGCGCTTCTGCAGCGCGGTCATGGGGGCGTCGGGGAGGAGCGCAGTTGGGTCTGACACGGTTTTGAGATAGGAACGAGATCGGGCGTAGACCGACACGATACGGGATCGCGGCAAACCTCGCCGAGCGACCCCGGATAAGCTTTCAAACAGGTGTCAGTACAGGGATTCCGGCGAAATGGCAGGTGGCGTTATCGATGAACATTTGCACCGATGCCGCCACCGCTTCCGGCGACCGCCCGCCCACGTGCGGCGTCAGCACAACGCGCTTTGAGTCGATCAACAAGGCCGGCGGCGCGGGTTCGCCTTCGTACACGTCCAGCCCCGCGCCCGCGATCACGCCGCGTTCGAGGGCATCGGCGAGCGCGGCTGTATCCACCACGCTGCCGCGCGCCACGTTGACCAAAAATCCGTGCGAGCCGAGCGCGGCCAGCACGCCGGCATTGATCAAATGTTTCGTCCCGGCGCCGCCTGGCGTCGCGATCACGAGGTAATCGGCCCATTCGGCTAGCGCGATCACGGAATCGAAATACGTGTAAGGCGCGTCCGTGTTCGGCCGGCGGTTGTGATAACCAATTTCGATATCGAACCCAAGCGCACGCTTCGCAACTTTCTTGCCGATATTCCCCAGCCCGATCACGCCGAGCTTCTTGCCCGAAAAGTTCGGCTGGAACGGCAGGTCATCGCGCCATACACCTTGCCGGCACGCCTGATCGAGCGCGGGGATCTGCCGGACTACGCCGAGCAGCAGCGCGAAGGCGTGATCGGCGACGCAGTCATCGTTCGTTCCGGTGCCGTTCACCACTTCGATACCGCGCGCCTTCGCGGCTTCCCGGTCGATGTTCTCGTAACCCGCGCCCAAAGCGCCGATCAATTCGAGTTTCGGCAACCGCGCGATTGCCGATGCATCGATACCGACCGTGCCGTTCGTAAGGACCGCGCGGATCTTATCGGCGTGATGCGTCAGGGCGGTATCGAGCGCGGGTTGGTCGAGCGCGGTGATGACGTTGAAAGCCCTCGATACCGTGGCGTGACTTTCAGTCTGAAGCGGGATCAAAACGAGGACGGTTGTGAGCATGTTTGTGAAATCGAGGGAGCGAACGCCCAGTTTCCCATCTTCTGTTTTTTTTCGGGAGCCGATGAATATCCGTCAATTCCGTTGTAAGGATAAATGAAGATAATCGAAAGTATTTAATTGATCGTATTAATTCGTTCAGCGCTTCGAAGATTTAGGGTTAACACCTAATTCGACAATAATCTCTTGCCAGCTTGACGCTTAATTTTCAGACGATACTTACCTAAACTGTATTTACAGAACGCGATCAAGGTTGATCGCGGCAAAACAAAAGTCGGAGGTAAGTATCATGAAATCATTCATCCAGGCAGTTGTCGTCGCCGCAGTACTCGCCGCGCCAGTCGTTTCGTTTGCCCAAACAAATCAGCCGCTTACACGCGCTCAAGTAAAGGCCGAATTGGTCCAGATCGAAGCTGCCGGTTACAACCCGGCAACGGCAAATGACTACGATTACCCTGCAAACATTCAAGCTGCGGAAGCGCGCGTCGCCGCGCAGAACGCTGGAAAGACCGGTTACGGCGGTGTATCGAATGGCACGTCCGATTCAGGTTCGAACGTTCACATGGCAACCGGTGACAGCGTGCGTTCAGTTTATATGGGTCATTAAATCGGTCTGAGATCGCTGCAAAGCTTTCAATAGGATCATTTTTCATATCGATTCCCGATTACGGCGGTACGAATCAGGAACCTCCTCCAACGGGTGACCCCGGTGGATTTGCCCAGCTTTATTGGCTGGGCTTTTTTACGTCGACCTCGCATTCCAGAAGGCGTGACCTAAACTGTAATCACGTCGCGACGTAATCAAGGAGGCAGCCATGACTCAATCGATGATTGGCTTCGTGATAGGGCTTGCGGTTCTGATTGGTATCGCGGGCGTGCTTGGCCGCAAATACCGGCGGGATCATCCGGAAAGTCCTTCGGACAGCGCAATGCGCTTGCATGAGTGGCTCGATGCGCATCATATGAGCTGGATGCATCATCGAAATTAATCCGTTCTAATATGAAAAAGCCCGCGATCAGCGGGCTTTTCTTTGACGGTCACGCAAGCTTCAAATTCCTTGGTGGTTTCCGCCCATCCGCTTCAGCCTTCCCATATTCAATAGCAAAGCGGCACGCATCGTCCGGTTCATTGAAATAGCCGAGCACACCTGAAGCCCAGCGCGCACCGTCTGGCTTGGTGACGATGATCATCGAAGCAAAACTGCCACGCTCGCCCGCAGCGAGCGGCATCAGGATGTGGTCGTTGTAATTTATTGGAATAGCGTGCATCTGGCCTCCCGCTGAACATACGTGAAACTGCAGCGTGTAATTCTGGGCGCTTCGGCCGAACGCCATTGTGAGGAATTGCAAAAAAGGGAAACAAGGCGTGCGCGCCGATTATTCTTCTGATTGAAGCGCATCAAATGCAAAAAGCCGGTTAGTTTGCACTAGCCGGCTTTTCAAATTCTTGGTGGGGCGTGACAGATTCGAACTGTCGACCTACGGATTAAGAGTCCGCTGCTCTACCAACTGAGCTAACGCCCCGGAAAAACTGAATCCGAATTATAGCGACGTTTTCTCACGTTACGCAACTGTCCGCGCGACAAAATCTGAAAATCCTTCTCGATCACACCCGCAGTCATGGCGACGCAAGGCGCGACCGCCAATCAGTCATCTTAAAAACGAGCGTCAGGAACGGCTATCATGGCGTTCCAGCGGCGAACGGCCGTGCTTTAAAAAGCCAAATTCATGGATGATTCCGCTATCCGCGCCTTGCTCGATTCCACCTTCGCGCCGTGGATTCGCGACCTGGGTTTATCGCCGGAAAGCGCTTCGGATACGGGCGTCACGTTGCGCTTGCCGCACGCCGACAAACTGCGCCACGCGGGCGGCGTGATTTGCGGCCAGGTGTTCATGGCAGCGGCCGACACGGCCATGATCGTCGCTATTTCGCACGCGCTCGGCGGTTTTCAGCCGATGTCCACCGTCTCGCTGACCACGAGTTTCCTGCGCCCGGTGAAAGCCGGCGATGTCCTCGTCACCGCAACCATCTTGCGTCGCGGCCGCAATCTGGTTTTCGGCGAAATCGAACTCCACGATGAAACCGGCGCGCTCGCCGCGCACGCGACCACCACCGTCATGCTTCTCGCCTAAAAACATTTATGTTCGATCAAGTCGTATTCGCCGGCGGCGGCAATCGCTGCTGGTGGCAAGCGGGTTTCTGGGACGTCGTTCAGCCGGAACTGAAGCTGCGTCCGCGCGTCATCACGAGCATCTCTGCGGGCGCGGCGACCGCGTGCATGCTGTACACGAATCGCTCGGAATGGGTGATGGATTATTACTCGCGCGTGTTGCGCGATAACGCGAAGAACGCGTATTGGGGCAATTTGCTGCGCGGCGAATCGGTGTTTCCGCACTATCGGATTTATCGGCAGGCGTTGCTGGATATCTATGGCGCCGAGTTTGCGTCGCTGAAAGATGCGCCGGAGATTCGTATCGGCGTGTCGCATTTGCCGCGCTGGCTCGGCGCGCGAAGTGCGGTGGCGGCGGGATTGATTGCCTATAACATCGAAAAGTACGTGCGCAAGAAGCTCCATCCCACGCTTGGGCAAGCGCTCGGGTTCCATCCGGAATTCGTCAGGGCACAGGCGTGCGCGACCGTGGAGGATCTCGCCGATCTGATCCTGCAATCGTCGAGCACGCCACCTTTTACGCCCGTTTTGCGCCGGAACGGCCGGCCTGTTCTCGACGGCGGCATGGTCGACAACGTGCCGGTCGGCGCGCTGGATGCATCGCCGGGATTGGTTCTCGTGATGGTGACGCGCGTGTATCCGCGCCCGCGCATGTTCGTGGTGGAGCATGGCGAAACGCGCGACCAGCGCCGCGTGTATGTGCAGCCGTCGCGAAAGGTGCCGATTTCGTCGTGGGACTATACGAGTCCGGCGCTGATGCGGCCCGCGTACGATCTGGGCCGGGCCGATGGCGAGCAATTTCTCATGCGTTTGCCCGAGGTTCTGGGCGCGGCGGCGCAACTCTGAGCAGGAGCTTCAACACGATGGCCAAACAGCATAAGTACACGCTCCAAGTTGCCTGGACTGGCGACCAGGGTTCGGGCACGTCGGGCTACGACGCCTATTCCCGCGACCATCTGATTCGCGTGGCGAACAAACCTGCTATCGAAGCTTCGAGCGATCCCGCATTTCGCGGCGACTCCACGCGACACAATCCGGAGGAGCTGTTCGTGGCGTCGCTTTCGTCGTGCCACATGCTTTGGTATCTGCACTTGTGCTCGGTGAACGGCATCGTGGTGACGGGTTACGTGGATGAACCCGTCGGCACGATGGAAGAAACGAAGCAGGGCGGCGGCCGTTTCACCGATGTCCTTTTGCGCCCGCAAGTGTTGATAGGCGCGGGCGGCGATGTGAATCTGGCCGAGCGCCTGCACGAAGAAGCGCACGCGTTTTGTTTCATCGCGAACTCGGTGAACTTCCCCGTCCGATGCGAGCCGTCCACCGCCATCTCCACCATCTGACTTACCGCCGGCGGCCGCCAACCAGCGCTTCCGGATTGGCGACGCTGGATGTATCGCCGGCATCGAAGGCAAGAATGTTCTTAAACGCCGCCGAAAAGTACAGCTCGTAGCTTTCGCGTTCCACGTAGCCAATGTGCGGCGTGCAAATCACGTTTTCCATGCGCAGAAGGCTGTAGCCCTGAAGGATCGGCTCGCTTTCATATACGTCGATGGCAACCATTCCTGGCCGGTTGTGATGCAGCGCGTTGAGCAGCGCATTTTCCTCGAGCAACTCGGCGCGGCTCGTATTCACGAACAGCGCAGTCGGCTTCATGCGCATCAAATCGGCGGCGGTGACAATGCCGCGGGTTTCATCGTTCAGACGCAAATGCAGCGACAGCACGTCGCTTTGCTCGAACAACGCTTCCCGGCTTTCGGCGACATCGACGCCATCGGCGCGCGCAGCCGCCTGCGAATTCTCGCGTCCCCAAACCACCACTTTCATGCCGAAGGCTTTGCCATAACCGGCAAGCAACTGGCCGATCTTTCCGTATCCCCAAATGCCGAGCGTCTGACCGCGCAACACTTGTCCGAGCCCGAAATTCGGCGGTAATGCCGATGTCTTCAGGCCGGATTGCTGCCACGCGCCTTGCTTCAGATTCGCCACGTACTGCGGAATGCGCCGCTGGGCCGCCATGATCAGCGCCCACGTGAGCTCGGCCGGAGCGATAGGCGAGCCGCTTCCCTCCAGAACGGCGATGCCGCGCTCGGTACAGGCATCGAGCTCGATATGGCCGCCCGCCTTGCCGGTCTGGCTGATCATGCGCAGCCGGGGCAATTTATCGAGCAATTGCGAACTGATCCGCGTGCGTTCCCGGATCAAAACGAGGGCTTCGACTTCCGAGAGTCTGCTAGCCAACTGTCCGAGCCCGCGCACCGTGTTATTGAAGACTTTGACTTCGTGATCTGCAAGCAGATTGAAGCAATCGAGCTTACGAACGGCATCTTGGTAGTCGTCGAGAATGGCAATTTTAATTGGCATGGATTGGCTTTTGATGGGCATCAAACGTGCTGCAGAAATTCGAAGATGAACAGGAAACGACGAGCTAAGTTCGGGTAATTACGTATAAATTCGCCGAAATATAGGCATCGCGTCTTGCTAAGCTGCTAGTGATATTGCAAGGATTACCGCTTGCCAGCAGGCGACTGGACCAAAAATATTGAAAGCTTTGTTGAACGCGAAACGACCAGTTTAGCGAAGTTGGCCAAGCGCCCGTTTGCACGTTCATGCATCGCAAAAGCCGGAACACCGGCAATCGATGGAGACATTCCTATCTCTTTTTAACAGTTTGTTCCGTGCCGACGCAAGCCGCGATTCAGACGGCAGTCGCCGCCGGACCCGTCAACTCCCGACGCAAGCCTTGGTTTTGTGTCGCCGTCTGCGCGTGAGTTCCGCCGCGCGGGTGCATCGGTGACGTGAAATGCGCCTCTCGCGAGCAGCGCCGGCGGGTTGCAACCGTTTTCTCTTCCAAGAACGGAGTGTGCTCGATGAACCAGCCCGCAGTAGTGGACCACAACGTGACCGGTCGCGACGCGCCGGCCTATGTCAAGAACCGGAAGCTCATCGACTGGGTGGAGCAGATCGCGGCGCTCACCAGGCCCGACCGGATCGAATGGTGCGACGGGTCGGAGGCTGAGTACGACCGGTTATCGCAGCAAATGGTCGACGCCGGCACGCTCAGGCGCCTCAATCCGGCGAAACGGCCGAACTCTTATCTGGCGTGTTCCGATCCTTCCGATGTCGCGCGTGTCGAGGATCGCACGTACATTTGCTCGGCGCGCCCGGAGCAGGCTGGACCGACTAACAACTGGATCGACCCGAAGGAGATGCGCGGCACGCTGAACGGCCTATTCGATGGCTGCATGCGCGGCCGCACGATGTACGTTGTGCCGTTTTCCATGGGACCGCTCGGCTCGCCGATCGCGCATATTGGCGTGGAGCTGACGGACAGCCCGTACGTGGTCACGAACATGCGCATCATGACGCGCATGGGTCAAGCGGTGTACGACGTGCTGGGCACGGACGGCGAGTTCGTGCCGTGCGTGCATTCGGTCGGCGCGCCTTTGCAAGCCGGACAAACGGACGTGCCGTGGCCTTGCAACGACACGAAGTACATCGTCCATTTTCCGGAAAGCCGCGAGATCTGGAGCTTTGGTTCCGGCTACGGCGGCAACGCGCTCCTCGGCAAAAAATGTTTCGCGCTGCGGATTGCATCGACGATGGGCCGCGACGAAGGCTGGCTCGCCGAGCACATGCTGATTCTCGGGGTGACGTCGCCGGAAGGGTGCAAATATCACGTCGCTGCGGCGTTTCCGTCGGCGTGCGGCAAGACCAACTTTGCCATGCTGATTCCGCCGCAGGATATGGCGGGCTGGAAGGTATCGACCATTGGCGACGACATCGCGTGGATCAAGCCCGGCCGCGACGGCCGCCTCTACGCAATCAACCCGGAAGCCGGCTATTTCGGCGTGGCGCCGGGCACGAGCGAAAAGACCAACTTCAACGCCATGGCGATGCTCAAGGAGAACGTCATCTTCACGAACGTGGCGCTCACCGACGATGGCGATATCTGGTGGGAAGGCATGACGGACACGCCGCCCGCGCATTTGATCGACTGGCAGGGAAAGGACTGGACACCCGAATCCGGCACGAAGGCCGCGCATCCGAACGCGCGCTTCACGGCGCCGGCGGCACAGTGTCCATCGATTGACGCCGATTGGGAAAATCCAGCGGGCGTGGCGATTGATGCGTTCATTTTCGGCGGACGCCGTTCGGACACGGTCCCGCTCGTGACCGAGGCGCGCGACTGGAATGAGGGCGTCTACATGGCCGCGACCATGGGCTCGGAAACCACCGCCGCGGCGTCCGGCCAGCAGGGCGTGGTGCGACGCGATCCGTTCGCGATGCTGCCGTTCTGCGGCTACAACATGAGCGAATATTTCGGTCAGTGGCTCAAGATGGGCGAGCGTCTCGCGCAACTCGATGCCAAGCTGCCGAAGTTCTTCTGCGTGAACTGGTTCCGAAAGGACGATCAGGGCAAGTTCGTATGGCCGGGTTTCGGCGACAACATGCGCGTACTGACGTGGATGATCGGGCGGATTGAAGGGACGGCCAAAGGCGAAGAACACGCGTTTGGACTATCGCCCACGTATGAGGATATCGATTGGGGCAAACTCGATTTTTCACGTGAACAGTTCGAACGCGTGATCTCCGTGCAAGGTCCTGAATGGCGCGAAGAGTTGCAACTACATGACGAATTGTTCAAAAAACTCGCACAAGGCCTGCCGCAAGAACTTACCGAAACCAAATTGGACATTGAAAAACGCTTGTCTGCGTAATATTCGTCAGACGTGATTGATGACGGAAGTCGACATAATCGACAACGATGCGCCGTACAAGCGGCGCATCGTCATTTTCCCGCTCTACTGCGTCAAAATTGCCTGAGCCAGCGTTTCAGAAATCCTGCGCGAACAATCGGCGCGGCCCAGCGTTCCGAATTCAGCAACAATCCGCTCGCTTTCACCTTACTGCTTGGTAAAGTCGAAATCTTTTAGCGGAAAAACTGAGATTTCCGGCAACTTCTGCACGAAAACGCGAGTCCTAGGATAATTCCGAATTGCTTCAGGAATTTAAAAGAGGCCGTCTAGCAGCAGGAGTAGTCTCATGGATCATTTGCAATCGATGAAAGTATTCGTCCGAGTGGCGGATCTTGGCAGCTTTGCCCGCGCAGCCGGCGCAATGGATATCTCCAACGCCGTGGCGACGCGCCATATCGCGGACCTGGAAGGGCGTCTCGGCACACGTCTGCTCAACCGGACAACACGCAGCCTCTCGCTGACCGAGTCGGGTCAGGTTTATCTGGAACGTGCGCGGCAAATCCTCGATGAACTCGAAGATGTCGAGCAAATGGTCGTGGCGCGTAACCACGAGCCGGTTGGATCGCTACGGATTGTCGCACCCGTCGTGTTCGGCCTGCATAACCTGGCGCCGGTACTGCAGACCTACGCGCAACGTTATCCGAAGGTGGTGCCCGACGTGACTCTGGTCGACCGGCAGGTCGATCTGGTGGAAGAAGGGTTCGATGTCGGGATTGTCATCGCGCGCCAGATGCGCAGCGCGAGCATTGTCACGCGACGCCTGACCACCGGCTGTCTGACCGTTTGCGCCACGCCCGCATATCTCGAAAAGCACGGCGTGCCGACGCGGCCCGAGGATCTGGCCGAACATCCGTCGCTGAGCTTGCCATCGGAATATTTCGGCGATGAACGCGTGTTCACCGGTCCGGAAGGCGAAGTGCGCGTTCGGCCGACGAACGTGATCGTCGCGAACAATACCGAGATGCTGCGCCAGTTCGCGCTGCTGGGCATGGGCATCGCAATCCTGCCGAGCTATCTGATCGGCAACGACACCACGCGCGGCAAGCTGGTCAGGCTTCTGGGCGACTACAAGCTGCCGCAGGTCGAGATCAACGTCGCGTATCCGAGTCGTCGGCATCTGCCGGCGAAGGTGCGTACGTTCATCGATCATCTGGTCGAGTATTTCAGCAAGACGCCGAATCATCAGCTCGGCGAGCAATGGGCGAAGGACGGCGCGTTGCAGCCGGGGTCTGCAGCCATTAACGACCTGGAAAGCGAACCGCTGGTCGCGCATGCGGCTTACGCCGAAGCGGAAGGCGGCGAGCGTTTTGAATCGCGCCCCACGACTCCCGCCGACGACAGCAAGCTCAACGGCAAGCCGGTGAAGTCGCGCACGCGCTCGCCACTTTCGATGCCATCGCCGTTCTGACATGACAAAGCCCGACGCATTTCCATGTCCAAACGAGAAAAAGCCCGCGATTGCGGGCTTTTCTTATTGCAGCGAGCGATTTAAAACCTAACTCGCAGTCTTCCGGGCCGGCGCCTTCTTTGCCACGACCTTCTTGGCCGGTGCTTTTTTCGCCGCAACCTTCACGGTCGTTTTCTTCGCTGCGACTGCCACGTCGCCATCGCCTTCGTCTTCAGCTTCGGGCGCTGCTGCGGCCGTTGCACCGCGTTTGACCGCCGTCTTCGCGCCTGGCTTCGGCTCTTTCTTCTCGAACTCGAAGCCGATCTTGCCGTCCGGCTGCTTCACGAGAAATGCCTTGAAGTTGCGGCCCGTGCGCGATGACTTGAAGCCCGTCAGCAGATCAGTACGTCCTTCTTCCAGCAACTTCGTCATTTGCTCGCGCGACATTTCCTGCTGCAAGATCACCTTGCCCGAGCGGAAATCGCAGGTTTTCGGAATTGCGACAGAGTTTTCGCAGACGTAGCTCATGCCGTGCTCGAACACCTTCGAGTGACATTTCGGGCACGCGCCAACCGGCGTTTGTTCCGAGAAATCCACGGGTTCGCCGTCTTCGCCGCCCGAGTCCTGGCCGAAGTCGAACTCGAGCTTCCAGTTCTTGATTTCATCGTCGAAAGCGAGTTTCAGGATTGCCGAAAACGGCCGTCCCATCTTGCTGCGAAATCCCGACAACGGCCCGATGGTCTTGTCCTTGATCAATTGCTCCACTTCCGGAATCTCGAACTGACGTCCGCCAGGAATCTTCGACATGGAGAATTCGCATTTCGTACAAGCGAATCGCCGATAGTTCTCCTTGATCTGGTTGCCGCAATTCGGGCACGGCGTTTCGAGCGTCGCGTAGTCGCCGGGAATGGTGTCCGAGTCGTATTCCTTCGCGCGCTTCACGATGGTCTGCGTCATGCGCGCGATTTCCTGCATGAACTCGTCGCGCGGGAGGTTGCCGCGTTCCATCTGCGACAGCTTGTGCTCCCATTCGCCGGTCAGCTCCGGCGCCGTCAATTCCTCGACGCCCAAACCGCGCAGCAAGGTCATCAGCTGGAATGCCTTGGCCGTCGGAATCAGCTCGCGGCCTTCCCGCACCATGTACTTCTCGCCCAGCAATCCTTCGATAATCGCCGCCCGCGTGGCCGGCGTTCCGAGTCCCTTCGCGGCCATCGCCTCGCGCAACTCTTCGTCTTCGACGAGCTTGCCCGCGCCTTCCATGGCCGAGAGCAACGACGCTTCGTTGTATCGTGCGGGCGGTTTGGTCACGAGACCGTGCGCCGCGACCTTTTCGACGTCTACTTTCTCATCCTTCTGCACTTGCACGAGGTTGTCGTCGTCACCGCTGACTTCCTTGCCGTAGACCTGCAGCCAGCCCGGCTCGACCAGCACTTTGCCTTCGGTCTTGAAATGATGACCGGCGACTTCGGTGATCCGCGTGGTGACCAGATATTCGGCCGCCGGGAAAAACACCGCGAGAAAGCGCTTCACAACGAGGTCGTAAAGTTTCTGCTCCGGTTCCGACAATGCCTTCGGCGCCTGCAGCGTCGGGATGATGGCGAAGTGATCGCTGATCTTGGAGTTATCGAAGATGCGCTTGTTCGGCTTCACCCAACCCTTGTCCAGCACCTGCTTCGCGTGCGGCAAGTAGTTGTTGCTTTCCTTCAGCATGGCGAGCGTGTCTTTCACCGTCGGGATGTAATCCTCGGGCAACGCGCGCGCGTCCGTACGCGGGTAGGTCAGCACCTTGTGCTTTTCATACAGCGCCTGCGCCAGCCCAAGCGTGTTCTTGGCTGAAAAGCCAAAGCGGCCGTTCGCCTCGCGCTGCAAACTGGTCAAGTCGAACAGCAAGGGCGACATCTGCGTGGACGGCTTCGCTTCTTCCGTGACGGTGCCCGTCTTGCCGCGACAAGCCGCGACGATCGATTCCGCCGCGGGCAGCGCCCACAGACGCAAATCGCGCTGCTCGGGGTCGCCTTCTACGCGCTTGAATTTCGGGTCGAACCAGCGCCCTTCGTAAATCCCTTTTGCCGCGATGAACTCGGCACGCACTTCCCAATAATCGCGCGGAACGAAACGGCGAATCTTTTCCTCGCGTTCCACCACGATAGACAACGTTGGCGTCTGAACGCGGCCAACGGTCGTCAGGAAGAAACCGCCGCCCTTGCTGTTGAACGCGGTCATCGCGCGCGTGCCGTTGATACCAACGAGCCAGTCGGCTTCGGAGCGGCAGCGGGCGGCATCGGCTAGCGGCTGCATGTCGGCGTCGCTGCGCAGGTTCGCAAAACCATCGCGGATGGAACCCGCCGTCATGGATTGCAGCCACAGGCGCTGAACCGGCTGCTTGGCCTTCGCGTGCTGCGCGATCAGGCGGAAAATCAGCTCGCCCTCGCGCCCCGCGTCGCAGGCATTGATCAAGCGGTCGATGTCCTTGCGCTTGAGCAGCTTTGTCAACACCTTCAGGCGCGATTCGCTTTTTGCGATCGGATTCAGGTCGAAATGCGGCGGAATCACCGGCAGATTGGCGAAACTCCACTTGCCGCGCTTGACTTCGTATTCCTCGGGCGCGGCGATTTCCAGAAGATGGCCCACCGCCGACGACAGCACGTAGTCGTCGCTCTCGTAATATTCGTCATGCTTCGTGAAACCGCCCAAAGCGCGCGCGATGTCGTTCGCGACAGAAGGCTTTTCAGCAATGATCAGGGCTTTGGACATGACTCGATTCTAGTTAGGGACAGGCATGAGGCCGGGTAACGGTTGCTTGTGCGACCGGGGTTCGGGCTCGTTAACGTCCGCTTTATAGCATATGGCGCGCGGCGCGCGGTTTGGCATTTAGCGAAACGCGGGCTGCCGAACGGTGAATGTGGGCGCTTTGTGATGCAGCGGCTTGAGACGTTTCAGTTGTGAGTGCGCTGGTCTGGACGCGGTCTACGCGGCTATCAGCGCGGGCCGGATTTTCGGCGCGCCGATCATGCCCGGCAACGCGGTCAAATCCGTCAACATTCGTGCAACGATGGACGTTTGCGGCAAAACCGTACCAAAAAACCGCGTTGTCACTGCGTCCTCGATCAATATGGTCGGGAAGTTTTCCACATCCAGATCATCGAAACGATCCGCCTGATTTTCGATATCGATCCACGCGAAGCAAATATCCGGATGAGCGTCGGCAAGCTTGTCGAAACCATCCCGATAATCTCGGCAGGTCCCGCACCATTCGGCGCACAGGCAGGCGACGAGCAATGTGCCGGGGCTCGCCATGCGCTCGGCGATCCGGTCGGCGTCGGTGTCGAGATTCAGCGCGGGCATGATTCCTTGCGGTCCTTTGTTTCTTGATCTGATGCCAATTGGTGCGGCGTAGCAAACGAACGAGTTTGGGGCGAATGTAGCATGAGGCCGAAAGATCAGCGCTCGAGGCGCGTAAATCGGCCGCCCGGCAATGCACCAATCCGCCCGGAGATTTCGAGCTGCAGCAGAAGGCTTTGTAACGTTGCTCCATCCATTTCGGTACGCTCGGCAAGGATTTCAAGCGTGGCAGGAGAATGGCCGAGGGCGTCGAGCAGACGTGCGGCGTCGGGGTCCACGATTTTCGCCGACGCCCAGGAAGCCGTCACAGGTTTGCTTGCCGGCGCGCTTTGCAACGCCAGCGTGAACTCGTTTTCGGTGGGTTCCTGTACTTGAGCGTTTGTGGCGGCGCGTGCTTTGCCGCGTTTTCGTGGTGACGATGCGACGTCCGGCTGGGTTTCGATCTTGAAACCAAACTCTTCCAGAATATCCTCCGGCGTTTCGACCAGCATCGCCCCTTGCTTGATCATTCGATGACACCCACGCGAAAGCGGCGCGTGAATCGATCCGGGTATTGCAAAGACGTCGCGCCCCGTCTCATTGGCGAGCCGCGCGGTGATCAACGACCCGGACCGCATGGCCGCCTCGACGATCAGGACGCCGCTGGAAAATCCGGCGATCAATCGGTTACGCTGCGGAAAATTGGCGGAGCGTGCCGGCGTTCCCAGTGGCCATTCAGAGACAATCGTGCCGTTCGCCGCGATTTCGTGCGCGAGCGTGTGATGCGCCGGCGGATAAACCAGGTCTGCGCCCGTGCCGATCACGGCAATCGTTCCGCCCGGTCCGGTCAAGCCGCCACGATGCGCCGCGCCATCTATCCCGAGCGCCAGTCCCGAAACGACAGCAAGCCCCGCATTGGAAAGTGCGTGCGCGAACCGCTTTGCGTCTTCGATGCCTTGGGGCGTTGCGCTCCGGCTGCCCACAATCGCGACCGCCCGCGATTGCAGCAGGTCGAGCCGTCCCTTTACATATAGCAGCGGCGGCGGATCGGGCATGGTCAGGAGCGCCGGGGGATACGCGGTATCGGCGAGTGTGATGATCGAATTACCTTCCACCGACGCCCATTCCAGCGTGCGCGCGAGGCATTCGTCGAAAGAACCCAGTTCCGAACGGGGCGGCGGCGCGAGCACGGCGCGCGCCGCTTTTTCTCCCGCGACGCGCGCCAACGCCTCGAACGACTGGTCCAGCACCGCGTGCGGACCGCCGAATTCCGCTAGCAATTCACGCAGCGCAATAGGCTGCAAACCACTTGCATTCGCCAGATGCAGCCAGGCTGAAACATCGTCCGGATTGGTTACGCTCAAGCGGGGCGCGGCATTGGCCGTCGGCAACAGGAAAGGCGTCATGTTAAAATTTTCATATACCGAAATAGAAAAGCTTGGCCGAGCGATCACTTTCGAGGGCGCGGGGACAAGGCGTTGCCGCAAGTTTCGCGGCGCTGAGCGGGCGTTGAATCAGCGGGATTCAGCTCAATCATCTTCTCCATACCGGCGACCTTTTACAACCTGGCCAATTGGCCGACTATCGCGCGCCGCGGCGTGCATCGATAATCTGAATCATGGCTCTGCTACACATACTCACCTACCCGGACAAGCGCCTGCACAAGGTCGCGAAACCCGTAGAAGTCGTCGATGACCGGATTCGCAAACTCGTCACGGACATGGCTGAAACCATGTACGCGGCGCCGGGCGTCGGCTTGGCTGCGACTCAGGTCGACGCGCACGAGCGTGTGATCGTGATCGACGTCTCGGACACGCACGATCAGTTGCAGGCGTTCATCAACCCTGAAATCATCTGGTCGAGCGACGAGAAGAAGGATCACGAGGAAGGCTGCCTTTCCGTGCCGGGCATTTACGACTTTGTCGAGCGGCCGGAGAAAGTGCGCGTGCGTGCACTGAACGAGAAGGGCGAGACATTCGAGATCGACTGCGAGGGTTTGCTCGCGGTGTGTATCCAGCACGAAATGGATCATTTGATGGGACGGGTGTTCGTCGAATATCTGTCGTCGCTCAAGCAGACGCGGATTCGCGGCAAGATGAAAAAGCTCGAAAAGGCGCTGTGACGCGTCGATTCATGAAGGTCGGTGCGGGAATTTGCAAGTTGGTGAATCGATGACTCAATCGTTGCGTGTCGTGTTTGCTGGAACGCCTGAATTTGCGGCTGCCGCGCTGGCGGCAATTCACGCCGCGGGTTTTCCGGTGCCGCTCGTGCTGACCCAGCCGGATCGGCCAGCCGGACGTGGCATGAAGCTCGCCGTGGGTCCGGTGAAACGCTTCGCGCTCGAGCATGGCCTGGAGGTCGCGCAGCCAACGTCCTTACGGCGCAACGGCAAGTACCCGGAAGAAGCGGCGGCGGCTATTGAACGACTGAAAAATACGTCGCACGACGTAATGGTGGTTGCGGCTTACGGCCTGATCCTGCCGCAGGAAGTGCTGGATATCCCGCCGCTCGGCGCCATCAACATTCACGGCTCGCTGTTGCCGCGCTGGCGTGGCGCGGCGCCGATTCATCGTGCAATTGAAGCGGGCGACGCGGAAACGGGCATCACGCTCATGCAGATGGACGCCGGTCTGGACACGGGCGCCATGATCCGCGAAGGGCGCATCGCCATCACGCCGCAAGACACGACCGCGACGTTGCACGACCGTATGGCGCAATTGGGCGCTGATCTGATAGTCGGCGCACTGCGCGATCTCGAACGCGACCGCGCCTTGCCTTCAACGCCCCAACCGCAAGATGGCGCAACTTACGCCGAGAAGATTGCAAAGCATGAAGCGGCGCTCGACTGGCGTCGGCCGGCGAGCATGCTGGCGCGGCAGATACGGGCTTTCGATCCGTTTCCAGGCGCATTCGGGACCATCGACGGCGTGGCGGTGAAGATCTGGGCGGCGGAACCCATCGAGCTGGAGACGGACGATGAAGCCGGCGTGATCGTGGAAAGTAATGCGGAAGGTTTGATCGTGGCTTGCGGTCAGGGCGCCCTGCGTCTCACGCAGCTGCAAAAGCCGGGTGGCAAACGCCTGCCCGTGAGGGAATTCCTTGCAGGATCGCCTATTGTTAAAGGGCAGCGCTTCGAGCTACGGGAAGTCGCGCCGGGCGCCTGAAGTACATTCTTTGCAGATTTCACCGTTTCTCGAAGGCCCCCGCGATGCTCGGAATCACCGGTTTCACACTTTTCATCCTGGCTGTCGTGCTGTTGAGCGTCACGCCGGGGCCGGATACGGCGTATATCGTCGGGAGAAGTGTGGCGCAAGGGCGCGGCGCGGGCGTTGTTTCGGCGCTCGGAATAGCAGTGGGCTGCCTCGTGCATACGATGGCTTGCGCATTTGGTTTGACGGCGCTGCTGGCGGCATCGGCTACGGCGTTCACGATAGTGAAGTTTGCTGGCGCGATCTATCTCATTTATCTTGGCGTGCGTTTGATCCTGACCAAACCTGCATCGGCAGCCGATGCCTCGAAATCACGCGTTGGCGCAGCGCCAAAAACGCTTCGGCAGGTTTTCACGCAAGGATTCGTCACCAACGTGCTGAATCCGAAGGTCGTGTTGTTTTTCGTCTCGTTTATTCCGCAATTCGTGGCCGCTGACAGTCAGCACAAGACGCTCGCGTTCCTCGTGCTCGGTTGCGTGTTCGTTGTCGTCACCACAATCTGGAATACCGCAGTGGCGTGGATTGCTGGCAGTGTGACGCAGAGGTTTTCCAGCAAGCCGGGCGTCAAGCTTTGGCTCGACCGCGTGGTCGGCAGCGCGTTCGTCGGTTTGGGCATCAAACTCGCAACTTCGCACCGGTGATTGAATTATTTCGCAATGCCCTTATCTAACATTTTGCTTACAATCCGTGACCGTTTGATCTGGTCAGGCAAATGGGCCGATCCGGCCGCTCGCGCGTAACGCGCATTGATATTTGGGTGAGGAGTTCAAGACATGTTCAATTGGGTCAAAACCGCGATGCTGATGGCAGCGATCACGGCCCTTTTTGTCGTGATTGGTGGAATGATCGGCGGCAGCAAAGGCATGGCGCTCGCGCTGGTCGTCGCTCTTGCGATGAATTTTTTCTCGTACTGGTTCTCCGACAAGCTCGTGCTGAAGATGTACAACGCACAGGAAGTCGACGAAGCCACGGCGCCGCAGTTCTACCGGATGATCCGCGAATTGGCGACCCGGGCGCAATTGCCCATGCCGAAGGTGTATCTCATTGACGAAGCCGCGCCGAACGCGTTTGCCACGGGCCGCAATCCTGAGCACGCCGCCGTCGCCGCGACCACCGGCATTCTGCGAGTGCTTTCGGAGCGCGAACTGCGCGGCGTGATGGCGCATGAACTTGCGCACGTTAAGCATCGGGACATCCTGATTTCGACCGTATCGGCGACCATGGCCGGCGCCATTTCCGCGCTCGCGAACTTCGCCATGTTCTTCGGCGGGCGCGATTCGGAAGGACGTCCGTCGAATCCGATTGCGAGTATTGCGGTTGCGATTCTCGCGCCAATTGCCGGCGCGCTGATCCAGATGGCGATATCGCGGGCACGTGAATTCGAAGCCGACCGCGGCGGCGCGCAGATTTCCGGCGATCCGCAGGCGCTGGCGAGCGCGCTGGAGAAAATCCACGCGTATGCGTCCGGCACGCCGTTTCCTACGGCCGAGCAACATCCCGCAACCGCGCAAATGATGATCATGAATCCGCTGGCGGGCGGCGGTATCGCGAATTTGTTTTCGACGCACCCGGCGACCGAAGAACGTGTTGCCCGGCTGATGGAGATGGCGCGGACCGGCCGGATGGAGTGATCGGAGTGCTCTTCAAGTAGCAAAAATTCGGGTCCATTGCGACAAACGTCGAATGGGCCCGTTTTTTTGCCCGAAGGCTGCGGGCCTTGTCCGTTCGGCCAACGTTGCCGCTCCAATCCAGGATCGTTCCCCCTGCCGGGCTACAATGCTTCGTTTGTGCGGACCGGCATCGGCCGGCTCGAACGCCTTCGCCCCGACATGACCGAAAAGCCTTCCCGACGCCGCGCCGTATCATCGGCGGATAGCAGCCGGGCGTCGCCCGATGCACGTCTCGCCACGCTGCACCTCGCCCCCGATTCCCTTGCGTTCGCGCTCGACGCCGCAGCGCAAGCGGTCGGTGCCGTGCGCGCCGGTTCCGCGCTGCCCGCAGCGTTGCAGACCGTGATCGCCGCCACGCACGTGGCCGTGTCGCGTGGCGCGACGCAGGACATTGCGTATCGCACGTTGCGACGCTTGGCCGTTGCCGACGCGCTGCTTGCCAAAATGGTGCGCAAGGCGCCGCCGCCGCATGTATCGAACGTGATGGCGTGCGCGTTCGCCTTGCTCGTGGACGATGAAGCCGATGCCGCCTACACGCCTTTCACTATCGTCGATCAAACCGTGAACGCCATCGCGGCACGGCGCGAGTTTGCGTTCGCGAAGGGCCTGGTCAACGCCGTGTTGCGCACGTTTCTGCGCGAACGCGAAACGTTGCTCGCCGAAGTGCGGCGCGATCCAGTGGCGCGTTTCAACTACCCGGCGTGGTGGATCGACGCGGTCAAGCGCGGCCAGCCCAGCGAATGGGAAAACATCCTGGACGCCGGCAATTTACAAGGTCCGTTGACCTTGCGCGTGAACGCGCGGCGCATGACGGTCGAGCAATACCTCGATGTCCTGAAAGCCGGGAACATCGAAGCCGAAGCCGCCGGCCTTCACGCCGTGCGCCTGAAAACGCCGATGGCCGTCGACAAAATCCCCGGTTTCGCCGACGGCGTCGTCTCCGTACAGGACGCCGGCGCGCAACTCGCTGCGCAGTTGCTGGATGTGCGCGACGGCATGCGCGTCCTCGATGCGTGCGCGGCGCCCGGCGGCAAGACCGGCCACGTGCTGGAGCTGGCGAACGTCGAAATGATCGCGGTCGAAAGCGACGCGGGGCGCGCACGGCGCATCGGCGAAAACTTGCAGCGTTTGAATCTTCAGGCCGAGATTCGCGTCGGCGATGCAGGCAACCCCGCCGATTGGTCGGACGGCGATCCGTTCGACCGCGTGCTCGCCGACGTGCCGTGTTCGGCGTCGGGCATCGTGCGGCGTCATCCCGATATTCGCTGGTTGCGGCGTCCATCGGATATCGCCGCGCTGGTTGAAGAACAGCGCCGAATCCTCGCCGCGCTCTGGCCGCTCGTCGCCACCGGTGGCGAGTTGCTTTACGTCACGTGCTCGATCTTCCCCGAAGAGGGCGAGTTGCAGGCGCAGTGGTTTGGAGAGGTGCACGAAGATGCGGTACGATTGGACGCGCCGGGGCAATTATTGCCGACCGCCAGCCATGCCAGCACGGTTGGCTTGCAAGTTTCACCGGACCCGGTCACGAACTCGCTGACGGACAATTCAGGCGAGGCGCAACGTACCCGTTCAACATCGAAACGGGACACGGAAGCCTTTGCGGACCACGACGGATTCTTCTACGCGCGCTTTCAGAAACGGTGACGATCAAACGCTTTTTTCCGCTGCGACGCGCGCTCGCCGGCCAGTCCGTGCCGGCCTTGTTGTTGAGCCTCGCGCTGAGCCTCATTTTGAGTCTCGCGCTGTCGTTCCTGCCGGTCGAGGCCGCGCAGGCGGATCCTATTGCCGTGCAACGCGCGTCGCTGCAGGCCGACGGTACGGGCTGGAGCCTCGACGCCCGTTTCGACTTCGATCTCAACAGCAGTCTGGAAGACGCTGTGAATAAGGGCGTGCCGCTCTATTTCACTACGGATTTCGATTTGTCGCGGCCGCGCTGGTATTGGTTCGACGAGGAACCGGTCAGCGTATCGCAAAGCATCCGGCTTTCGTTTCAGCCGTTGACGCGCGAGTATCGTGTGTCAACGGGTGGTTTGCAGCTCGGCTTCGGCACGCTTTCCGAAGCGCTCGCGGTGATCAAGCACGTGACATCGTGGCATGTGATCGATCGCAATCAGGTCGCCGCCGGCGAGACCTACACGGCGTCCGTGCGCATGCAGCTGGACATTGCGCTGATGCCCAAGCCGTTCCAGATCGACGCAGTCAACAACCGCGACTGGAATCTTTCTTCCGACTGGAAGCGGTTCAATTTCACGGCGGCGCCCAATGCTAAATAAGCTACGCCGACGGCCGTTGCGCCGCACGAACATGACGAGCATCGTGGTCCGCGCGCTGGTGGTGACGGTCGCGCTCACCGCTATCTTGCTGCTCGTGATGCTGGCGCTCGCCAGCGCGAATACCGAGTTCTTCGACCGTTATTATCAGTGGCTGTATGCCGCGAATCTCGCTGTCGCGGTCGTGCTGATCCTGATTGTGATCGGACTCGTGCTGATCATCGTCACGCGCGTGCGACAGGGGAAATTCGGCACACGCTTGCTGGCGAAACTCGCGTTCATTTTCGCGCTCGTGGGCGTCGTGCCGGGCGGGATCATCTACGTGGTGTCGTATCAGTTCGTGTCGCGAAGCATCGAATCATGGTTCGACGTGAACGTGGAAACCGCGCTCACGTCCGGCCTGAATCTCGGGCGCGGCATGCTCGACGCATCGCTGTCGGACCTGCAGAACAAAGGCCGCCTGATGAGCGATCAGCTTGCGAGCGCCGATCCAACCAGCCTCACGCTCACCTTGCTGCGGCTGCGCGACCAGTTCAACGTGCAGGACGCGACCATTGTCGAACCCGCGCGCGGCGGTTCGGGTACCGCGCCCGATGTCCGCGTGATCGCGCAGGCATCGAGCAATTTCGCCGCGCTCGTGCCCGACAATTTGCCGACGCCGCTGCAGCTCAACCAGGCGCGCGGTCGCCCGTACGGCGCAATCGAAGGCGAGGTCGATGGCGATTCGAGCCTGACCGGACCCAAGGGCGCGCTCAGGTTGCGGGTGATCGTGAAGATTCCCGATAGCTCGACCACCGAGCTGCAGCCGGCCGAACGTTTCCTGCAAATCGAACAGCCGGTGAGCACCGCGCTCGCGCGTAATGCCGACGCCGTGCAGCGCGCGTATCGCGAATATCAAGAGAAGGCGCTCGGGCGGACCGGCTTGCGCAAGATGTACATCGGCACGTTGACGCTCGCGCTGTTCCTCGCAACCTTCATTGCAATGATGCTGGCGCTCGCGCTCGGCAATCAGCTCGCGCGGCCGTTGTTCCTATTGGCGCAAGGCACGAAGGAAGTGGCGGAGGGCGATTACACGCCCAAGCGAGAAGTGAAATCGCGCGATGAACTCGGTTTTCTCACGCAGTCGTTCAATGCCATGACGCGGCAGTTGTCCGAGGCGCGCGCCGCCGTCGAAAACAACCGGATCGCGCTCGAGCATTCGAAGGCGTATCTCGAAAGTATTCTCGCGAACCTGACCGCGGGCGTGTTCGTGTTCGACCGGCAATTCCGCCTGACCACGGCCAATCGCGGCGCTGAACGCATCTTCCGTCAGCCGTTCAGCGGATCGCTGAACTTGCCGCTGGAGCAGATCGGCGTGCTGGCCGAATTCGGTGCAATGGTGCGCAAGGCATTCGCGGATCGCGATGCAGCCGCGAGCGGCAGCGGCCGGCCCATTGGCGACCGCGGTCACTGGCAGCAGCAACTCGCGGTTCCGGTGCCGGGCGAAACCGATCCGCTGACCTTGCTGGTCCGCGGCACGCAATTGCTGACGCTAACCGAAAGCGATGCCGACGACGCCGAAACCACTGGCTACGTAGTCGTATTCGACGACATCTCCGACGTCATCTCGGCGCAGCGTTCGGTGGCGTGGGGCGAGGTCGCGAGGCGTCTCGCCCACGAGATCAAGAATCCGCTCACGCCCATTCAGTTATCGGCGGAACGGCTGCAAATGAAGCTCGCCGATAAACTCGCGCCCGCCGACGCCGACGTGCTCAAGCGCGGCGCCACGACCATCGTGAATCAGGTTCAGGCCATGAAGCAGATGGTCGACGATTTCCGCGAATACGCGCGCACGCCGCCGGCGGTGCTCGGCAATTTGCAGCTCAACGACCTCGTGGCTGAAGTGCTGACGTTGTATGGCATTGAAGAGGGCAAGAGCCCGATCAACGTCGAGCTGACAAAACTGCCGGTGATTCGCGGCGATGCCACGCAACTGCGACAGGTGATTCACAACCTGTTGCAAAACGCGCAGGACGCGGTTGCCGATGTCCCGGTGCCGCGCGTGCTGCTCGAAACGAAGACAGTAGAATACGGTGACCCTGATGCCTCCGGAAATGCCCGCGTGGCGGTGCGGCTGACGGTATCGGATAACGGTCCTGGTTTTCCAGCGCGAATTCTCTCGCGCGCGTTCGAACCTTACGTCACGACAAAGGCAAAAGGCACGGGTCTGGGTCTTGCAACGGTGAAGAAGATCGTCGATGAGCATGGCGCTCGCATCGACATCCGCAATCGTTCGAAGACCGCCGACGTGATCGAAGGCGCGCAGATCTCCATTCTGTTCCTGCAACTCGCGGACGATACCGCCGAACCGGGCGCATCGGCGTCCTCCGCGGCGGCGGGTCATGGAACGACAAAAGCATTAGTGCAGACAAGGGCAGCGTAAATGGCAACCATCCTGGTGGTAGACGACGAAATGGGAATCCGGGAATTGCTCTCGGAAATCCTGAGCGACGAAGGTCACGTGGTGGAGACGGCGGAAAATGCGCAGCACGCGCGGGAGTACCGGTTGCGGCAGGCGCCGGATCTCGTGCTGCTCGACATCTGGATGCCCGATACCGACGGCGTGACGCTGCTCAAAGAATGGGCGGCGCAGGGCAAGCTCACCATGCCGGTGATCATGATGTCGGGCCATGCGACCATCGATACAGCTGTTGAAGCCACGAAGATCGGCGCGCTCAACTTCCTGGAAAAGCCGATCGCCTTGCAGAAGTTGCTGAAGGCGGTCGAGCAGGGGCTTGCACGCGGTAATGCGCCGGCTCCCGTGGCCACGACGGCGTTGCGGCCACCGTTGCCAATGGGCGGATCGACGGTGCCGGCGTCGGCTGCGTTGCCGGTGGCGTCGTCGCTGAATCTGGCTGGCGGCGACAGCAACGGCGTTGGTGCAAGCCCGGCGGCGAATCCTGCGGGAGCGACTGCGTCCATCTCTTTCGACATTCCGTTGCGCGATGCACGCGATGCGTTCGAACGCGCGTATTTCGAGTATCACCTCGCGCGTGAAAACGGCAGCATGACGCGCGTGGCGGAGAAAACGGGACTGGAGCGCACGCACCTTTACCGGAAGCTGAAACAGCTTGGCGTGGACCTCGGCAAGAACAAGAGCGAAGCCTGAAAAGCATGCTGAGCAAGGCGCCGGCGATCGTTTCACCAAAAATATCGCTAAAAGGTCTTGAGCGACATAATCCCCTTTGATATACTTTCGTTCTTCGTGGCCCGGTAGCTCAGTTGGTAGAGCAGCGGATTGAAAATCCGCGTGTCGATGGTTCGATTCCGTCCCAGGCCACCACAGTTGCAAAAAGGCCCGGAAACCAAAAGGTTTCCGGGCCTTTTCCATTGCGCGGCGACAATGCCTGAAAGTAGCGCCATGCTAAAATCCTCGGTTCTTCAAAGACTTGGCTAGCTTGGCAACAGCGCACTCGGCCTTAGCCGACCCGCCCCGACCGATCAGCCCGACCAACCAGCCAGATCGCGCAAAACCACTTGGGAGTTTCACGGTGACTCGAACAGACGCTAAAGACAGCGCGCTGGTGCTGTTTTCCGGCGGCCAGGATTCGGCCACATGCCTTGCCTGGGCGCTCGACCGCTTTGCTACCGTCGAGACGCTCGGGTTCGACTACGGGCAACGTCATCGTGTGGAACTCGAGTGCCGCGACGGCTTCCGGGCATCGCTGAAAAAGCAGTTCCCGAAATGGGCTGACCGGCTCGGCGAAGATCACATGATCGACCTGTCCGTGCTCGGCGCTATCAGCGACACAGCCATGACGCGCGAGATCGAAATCGAGGCGACCGCGAACGGCTTGCCCAACACGTTCGTGCCCGGCCGCAACCTGATGTTCATGACCATCGCGGCGGCAATTGCGTACCGGCGCGGATTGAAGGTGCTGGTCGGCGGCATGTGCGAAACGGATTTCTCGGGCTATCCCGATTGCCGCGACGACACCATGAAAGCGCTGCAAGTTGCGCTCAATCTCGGCATGGATTCGCGCTTCCTGCTCGAAACGCCGCTGATGTGGATCGATAAAGCCGATACGTGGCGCCTCGCCGAACAGCTCGGTGGCGAAGCGCTCGTGGAACTGGTTCGTGTCGAGACGCATACGTGTTATGTCGGCGAGCGCGCCGAGTTGCACGCGTGGGGATTCGGCTGTGGCCAGTGTCCGGCGTGCAAGCTGCGCAAGCGCGGCTTTGAAGCCTATCAATCGGGTGAGCAAGTCACCTCGGAACCAGTCTGATCATGACGTATGCAGTAAAGGAAATCTTCTACACGTTGCAGGGCGAAGGCGCGAATGCCGGCCGCCCTGCCGTGTTCTGCCGCTTTGCCGGATGCAACCTGTGGTCGGGCCGCGAGGAAGATCGAGAAGATGCGGTCTGCCAGTTTTGCGATACCGATTTTGTCGGCACGGATGGCGAGAACGGCGGCAAGTACAAGACGCCCGCTGATCTCGTTGCGATGATTTCATCGCAGTGGCCGGAAGGCGAAGCGCACAAGTTCGTGGTTTGCACCGGCGGCGAGCCCATGTTGCAAATCGATCAGCCGTTCGTGGATGCCTTGCATGCAGCGGGTTTTGAAATGGCTATCGAAACGAATGGGTCAATGCCGGTGCTGGACAGCATCGACTGGATTTGCGTAAGTCCGAAAGCCGGCGCGCCGCTGGTCGTGACGAAGGGCAATGAGCTGAAAGTCGTCGTGCCGCAAGACAACCAGCCGCTCGCCGATTACGCGAAGCTCGACTTCGAATATTTCCTCGTGCAACCCATGGACGGCCCTTCGCGCGATATCAACACGAAGCTCGCCATTGACTGGTGCAAGCGGCATCCGCAATGGCGCCTGTCCATGCAGACGCACAAGTACCTGAACATCCCATAACGCGAATCACCCAAGCTGAGCCGACGTGCAGACGATTACCCGAAAACTTGAATTCGATGCGGGCCACCGCATCCCCGATCACCGCAGCCAGTGCCGGAATCTGCATGGTCACCGGTATGTGCTGGAAATCACGTTGCAGGGTGAGCTCGTCGAAACGGAAGGCGCGCCGGATCGCGGCATGGTGATGGATTTCGCCGATGTCAAAGCGCTCGCCATGGAGCATCTGGTCAACAAGTGGGACCACGCGTTTATCGTGTACGCACGCGATGAGATCGTGCGCGGTTTCCTCGAGCAAATGGCGGATCACAAGACCGTCGTGCTCGACCGCATTCCGACGGTTGAAAATCTCGCCGCCGAGGCGTTCAAGATTCTCTCCGGCGTCTACGACGCGCACTACGGCGTCAACCTGAAGCTCAAGCGCATCCGCCTCTACGAAACGCCGAATTGCTGGGCGGACGTCGAAGGCGTTTGACGCCTGCTTCCGGCGCTCCGCGGCTTCGCTTTTGTCACGGTATTATCGTTAAAGATCGTTGAATAGCCGCGCGTTTTGCTGCGGCGCATCCCAGCGACATGCCAACGGAGCGAGACATGCCAGCGAACCCTTCCGCCAAGTTCAAGGCCGATCCAGCGAGGATCGCGCCATGAGCACTTACACGAATCTCCTCAAGCAGCGTTTCAGCGAGCCCGGCACCTTGTACGGCATGTGGCTTTCCATGGGCAGCGCCGACATTGCCGAAGCGCTCGCGCATGCGGGCTTCGACTGGCTTTGCATCGACATGGAGCATTCTCCGAACGATAGCCAGGACGTCGTCTCGCAACTTCGCGCGATCGCTGCAGCGCATCTTCCGACCGAACCGATTGTCCGCGTGCCCGCGCACGATGCCTGGCTGGTCAAGCGCGTACTCGATGCCGGCGCGCGCACGCTGATGTTCCCGAACGTGGAGACCGCGCAAGAAGCGCAACACGCCGTGCGTCTCACGCAATATCCGAATGGCGACGCACGCGATGGCCTGCGCGGCGCCGCCGGCATGGTGCGCGCGGCGGCGTATGGCGTTCGGCGTGACTATGTGACGTCGGCGAATGCGCAGATATCGACGATCGTGCAGATCGAGTCGCAATTGGCGGTCGAAAATGTCGAAGCGATTGCCGCGACGCCAGGCGTGGATTGTTTGTTTATCGGACCGGCGGATCTGGCTGCGAGCCTTGGGCATCTCGGCGATTCCAAACATAATGATGTGCAAGCCGCGATCACGAAGATCATCGATACAGCGAAAAACGCGGGTATCGCAAGCGGCATTTTCGCACTCGATTCCGCGAGCGCTCGACAATATGCGGAGGCGGGCGTGAAGGTGATCGCGTTGTCGTCGGACGTGAGCTGGTTATTGAAGGCGACGCGCCAGGCGTTGCAGGAGGCGAGGGCATGAAACCCGGATTATTGGGCGCAGTTTCCGTCGCGTTGTTGCTGACGTACGGCGCGGCAAACGCACAGACGGTGAAGGGCAGCGACATGGCCACGCAAAACGCCGTCGCCGATTACAACGCCGGCAATTTCGGCGCGGCGCGCTCGGAGTTTCTTCGCGCGGCGAAAAAGGGCAGCCGTCTCGCCGAATTCAATTACGCGATGATGCTGGTCAACGGCGAAGGCGGTCCCGCCGATGTGCCCGAGGGCAAGAAATGGCTGCGCAAAGCCGCCGATGCCAACATGACGCAAGCGCAATTCGTGTACGGCAAGATGTTCGATGACGGCCAGTTCGTGGATCGCGATCCGGCTGAGGCGCATCGCTGGTTTTTGCGCGCCGCGAACCAGGGGCATGTGCAGGCCGAACTCGCATTGGCGAATCAATTCCTCGATGGCCGAGGCACCCCGCGCGACAACGCTCAGGCCTTCGCCTGGTACAAGAAGGCGGCCGAAGGCGGCGACATGACCGCGCAATACGTGGCGGGATCGTTCTATGAACGCGGCGGCGATGGCGTGCAGAAGAACATCAACGTCGCACGCGCGTATTACGCGGCGGCAGCCGCCCAAGGCGATCCAGCGGCGAAGCTCAAGTACCAGCAATTGAGCGCCGAGCTGTCGCACGAACAGCCGCAATAAAAACAAAAGCCCGCGATGATCATCGATCGAATCGCGGGCTTTTTAATGTCAAATCGCCTAACCCTTCATCAGCCGTTTCTGTCGCGACACGCTCATGATCAGCCCGACCGCGACTCCGAGCGTGGTCAGCGCCGTCCCGCCATAACTCATGAACGGCAACGGCACGCCGACCACCGGCAAGATCCCGCTCACCATCCCGATATTTACGAACGCATACGTGAAGAAAGCCATGGTCAGGGACCCGGCCAACAGCCGCCCGAACAGCGTCGCTCCATTCGCCGCGATAAACAATCCGCGCGCAATCAACGCCATATAGAGGAAGAGCAGTACAAGGCCGCCGGCCAGACCAAACTCTTCCGAAAACACCGCGAAGATAAAGTCGGTATGTTTCTCGGGTATGAACTCCAGATGCGCCTGCGTGCCCTTCAACCAGCCTTTGCCGAACGTGCCGCCTGAGCCAATCGCGATGACTGCCTGAATGGTGTGAAAGCCTTTGCCGAGCGGATCGGAAGTTGGATCGAGCAGCGTACAAATCCGATGTTTCTGATAATCGTGCATCAAAGGCCAGTTCACTTCCGGCTGGCAGATCCGCTCCTGGAACACGCCGATACTCGCCACGACCAGCACGCCGGCAACCAGCACCGGCACGATCAACTTGAAGCTCAATCCCGCGAAGTAGATGACGAACAGACCCGCCGCGAACACGAGCACGGCCGTTCCGAGATCGGGCTGCTTCGCGATGATCGCCACCGGCAGCAGCAAGATCAGAAAGCCGACGATGTAATCCCACCATCGGACCTGGCCTTCACGCCGCTGGAAATACCAGGCAAGCATGAGCGGCATCGCGATCTTCATGATTTCGGAAGGCTGGATCACCACGCCCACATTGAGCCAGCGTTTCGCGCCTTTTCGCGTCAGTCCGAACATGGCGACGGCAACCAGCAACGCCATGCCGAACGTATAAAGCGGCACGGCAAACCGCATGAGCGTGGGCGGCGGCACGTTGGCAAGAATCCACATCAGGCCGAACGTCAGCATGATATTGCGCAGTTGGTCTTCAACGCGCCCGGGCACATCGAGACTCGCGCTATACAGCGTCACGATTCCAACGCACAGCAGCAGGAACACAATCAGCGCGAGCGGTTTATCGAAACCCGCGAACATGCGCTTCGTGCGGTCGAGCCAGGCGCGCTTGTCGAACTGCATCGCTTGCATGGCGGTTCTCCTTCTTTACTCGTCGATGCCGCCAGACGGCGTCAACGTTTGAATGGGGCTCTTGCCGTTGTTACGGGGAATCGCAGCCGTGGGCGCGGGTTCCTTCGGCGGCGGTGGTTTGGGCGGCGCGGGCACGGGCGCTTTGATCGCTTCCTTCACTTCCTTCGCATTCGATGCCACCGCTTTTTCCTTCTGCCCGCTCGCTTCCTTGCCGGTGGCACGGGGTGTATCGGCGACGGAAACGATGGGCGCGCGCGGCGTTGCCAATGCACGCAGCATCATGGTCGCCGGCGATGCAGGCACGGCCGGCGCTGCGGATGCGGCTTCACTCGTGGCTTCGGCGGATGGAGCGGATGCGGAAACCGGTGAAGCAGATGAAGCAGCAGGAGCCGAAATCGCCGCCGATGCCCCCGTGACAGGCTCGGAAGCCGCCGCCGGATTAAACGCCGCCGATTTCGCCGCCACCGACGCCGGCAACGCCGCTTCGATTGCAGACTGCGATCCGCCGATAACCGGCGCCGTTGCACCTTCCGTAGCCGATGCCGCCGCTGCCACCGCCGCCGCTTCCGCGCCGGGTTTCAGCCTGTCGACGAGGTAATAATCGAGCACTTTCCGCGCGATCGGACCTGCGGCTTCCGCGCCCCATCCGCCGTTTTCAACGATCAGCGCGACCGCGATCGTCGGATGGTCGACCGGCGCAAACGCGATATACAACGCGTGGTCACGCAGATGCTCGGCCGTCGCATGACCCGAATAGTTCGCGCCCTGCAGCGAATAAACCTGCGCCGTTCCCGTCTTGCCTGCCGAAAGATACGGCGCGCCACGGAAGATCTTCACGGCGGTGCCGTTGGTTACCACGCCTTCCATGGCACGCTTGACGAAGTCGATATCCGCCTGTTTCACCGCTAGCTTGTCGCTTGGCGCGCGCACCGTGAGACGCACCGCCTTCGAGATCGGATTCTCGACTTCCTTGACCAGGTGCGGCTTCATCACCACGCCGTCATTCGCGAGCGTCGCCGTGGCGTGTGCAAGTTGCAGGATGGTGAACGAGTTGTAACCCTGCCCAATTCCAAGGCTGATCGTCTCGCCTTCATACCAGCGCTGCTGTTCGGGCTTGCGGTACGCCTTCTTCTTCCAGTCCGTCGATGGAAGAATGCCGCGCGCTTCGCCGTTGATATCGATACCCGTGATCTGGCCGAAGCCCCACGGCTTCATGAAACCGGCCATCGCGTTCACGCCGAGATCGTGCGCGAGCATGTAGAAATACGTGTCGTTCGAAACCACGATCGCGCGGTTCATGTCGACCCAGCCCTGACCCGCGCGCACGTCGTTGCGGAACGTGTGGCCGCCGAACGTGTACGAGCCGGGATCCTGGAAACCCCAGCCCGGCGTGCGTTTGTGCAGCGTCAGCGCGGCGAGCGCCATGAACGGCTTGTAGGTCGAACCCGGCGGATACGTGCCATGCAGCGGACGGTTCAGCAGCGGGTGATCGGGCGAATTGTTGAGCGAATCCCAGGTCTGCTGGTCGATGCCGTCCACGAACGAATTCGGATCGAAACTCGGCGCCGATACGAACGCGAGCACGTCCCCCGTTGCAGGTTCGATGGCGACCAGCGCGCCGCGCTTACCCGCGAACGCCTGCTCGGCAACCTGTTGCAAGCCGATATCCAGCGACAACACTAGATTGTTCCCCGGCGTTGCCTGCGTGCGCGACATGGTGCGAACCGGACGCCCCCCAGCCGTCACTTCCACTTCCTCGAAGCCCGTCAGTCCGTGCAACTCGGTTTCGTAGCTTTGCTCGACACCGATCTTGCCCATGTAATCAGTGCCCTTGTAATTGTTCGCGTCCAGCCGCGGATCGTAGTGATCGGTGTCGGCGTCGTTCTGGTCGCTTGCGGCGTCGATACGCTCCTGATCGCGCTGCGAAATCCGCCCGATATACCCAATCACGTGCGCCGCCGTCGGTCCCAGCGGATATTGCCGGAACAACCGCGCGCGCACTTCCACGCCTGGGAAGCGGAAACGCTGCGCGGTGAACTGGGCGACCTCTTCGTCGGTGAGACGCGTGCGGATGGGCAGGCTCTCGAAATTCTTCGAGTCTTCCAGCAGCTTTTTAAAGCGCCGGCGATCGCGTGCGTCGACGGGAATCACGGTCGCGATGCGGTCGATTTCATCGTCGAGCGTGGTGTTGATCTTCGACGGCGTAATTTCCAGCGTGTAGGCCGAATAGTTCTTCGCGAGCACCACGCCGTTGCGGTCGGTGATGATCCCGCGATTCGGCACGATAGGCGCGACCGAGATGCGGTTTTCATCGGCTTGCAGCGAGTACTTGCTGAAATGCCAGACCTGCAGATACAGGAACCGCACGCCGATCAATCCGAAGCAGACGAACACGAAGAGGCCCGCGGCGGCCACGCGTAAGCGAAACTTCGATAACTGTTGTTCGGCGTTCTGAAATTCGGTCATGCAATCTTCGCGGGGACCGCGTGTGTGGCGACTGGGGCGTGCGGCTCAACCGACGCGCCGGCAGTCGCTTGAATCAACATCGACATCAACTCAGATGGGACGTGTGTCGTCGGGATCGGTGGCGCGGCGCTGCGGAATCAGCAGCAGGAAACTCGCGAGCGGCCACAAAATGGCTTCCACGAATCCATCGACCAGATAACCCCAGCCGGGAAACGCCGCGCCGGTCAGGAGGCGAATCACGAACGGGACAATCTGCGCGCCGATCAAGAGCGGTGCAACCACGAACGTCTGCACTGGCAACGACATCCACAATACGCGCCTGTGAATGGTGATGGCGCCATACGACAACAACGTATACGCAAGCGCGTGCTCGCCGAGCAGACTTGCATTGTGAACGTCCATTAACATGCCGAGCAAAAACGCGATGCCCATTCCGACACGGCGCGGCTGGTGAACGTTCCAGAACAACAGGACGACGGCGACGAAATCCGGCACGCCGGCCATCCGGCCCCACGGCATCAGGTTTAGCAGAAACGCGGCGGCCAGGCTGAACGTGATGAAGTACGGATTGACCGGCTGCAGGATGTATTGCGGGCGGCTCATGGCGTGGCTCCGGGCGCGGCCTTGCCGGCAGGTTCTCGCCGGGCGTGCCCGGATTTGTTCGATGCCGCGTGCTCAGGCTTCTTCCCGGCGCTCGCAGATGCAGGCTTTGCGGCGACCGCAGCTGCAGCCGACGCTGCCGGTGCAGCGGCCGGGTTTGCGGCGGGCGCGGTTGTCGCATTAGCCGCAGCTGGCGCACTCGTGCTTTTCGCGGGTGCTGCCTTCTTCCTGCCCTTGTTTTCCTTCGCATCCTTTGCGGCGGCCGCGGCTTCGATCTCGACCGGATTCGGCGGCTGGTTGACTTCGTAGTGCAGCACGAGCAACTGGCGCGCACCGCGCACCGGAGCAATGGGCAAACAGACGACGCGAGCGAAGGCGGTATCGGCTTGTTTATCGACGCGCACGACCTTCGCCACCGGCAATCCCGGCGGATAAATCCCGTCCAGGCCGCTGGTCACGAGTTCGTCGCCAGTTTGCACGTCGGCGCTGATAGGCACGAAGCGCAGGTCGAGTGTGTCACCTTTGGGCGTGCCGTAGATCACGCTGCGCAATCCCGTACGAACGATTTGCACGGGGACGGCCTGGTCCTTGTCGGAGAGCAGCGTTACTTCGGATTGCAGCGGGAATACGCGGGTGATCTGGCCAATCACGCCGTCTTCGTTGACTACAGGCGCGCCGTCCTGAATGCCCTGCTGCGAGCCCTTGCCAATCACGACCTTTTGCGTGAATGGATCACGCGTGTCGTATTGCACTTCGACGGGAATGGTTTGCGTGACGGCGCGAGCCTGAAGTTGAAGGAGCGAACGCAAATGTGTGTTCTCGGCGTTGAGCTGGGACGCATCGCCCGCTTTCACCGATAACTCCAGGTTCTTTTCTTTCAACTTCACATTTTCGGTGCGCAGGATTGCGCTGGTCACAGCCAGATCGGCTGCGCCCATGAAGATATCGCGCGGAACGAGGGCGGCGCGCTGCAGCGGATATAAGCCGGCGCCCAGCACGCCGCGCACGATCTCGAGCGTATTAAAACGCGCGTCCGAGATCAAAAGGGCGATTGCGAGCACCACGAAGAAGATCAATCGCGCGAGAGCGGATGGACCTTGCTTAAAGAGTGGCGGCGGACTGTATTCCATGGTCGGCGCCGAGGGCGTGAGCAGTTAAATCGATGCTGCGGGTCCGCGTCAAATCGCGGCCCTGCCCAGCGCGGTGCGCTGCGGCCCGGATCCACATTGGGCCAGGCCACGTGAACGCCCGTGCAAGTCGCATATCTCGCGCACGTCGCAGATGTTCCATTGAGCGAGTGCGTGCTGATGGCGCCTTCGTGAAAGGCGTCAAGACTTACTCGTAGGAGAAGATGCTGCCGAGCTTGTCCATGCGTTCGAGCGCCATGCCCGAACCGCGTACGACGCAAGTCAGCGGATCTTCAGCAACGAGCACCGGCAGGCCGGTCTCTTCTGCAAGTAGCCGGTCAAGGTCGCGCAGCAACGCGCCACCGCCAGTCAGCATCATGCCGCGTTCGGCAATGTCGGCGCCCAGTTCCGGCGGCGTCTGTTCCAGCGCGATTTTCACCGATGACACGATCTGATTCAGCGGATCGGTCAGCGCTTCGAGAATTTCATTGCTCGAAATGGTGAAGCTGCGCGGAATGCCTTCTGAAAGATTACGGCCCTTGACTTCCATCTCCTTGACTTCGGAGCCCGGGAAAGCCGAACCAATTTCCTTCTTGATCGCTTCAGCCGTTTGCTCGCCAATCAGCATGCCGTAGTTACGGCGAATGTAATTGACAATGGCTTCGTCGAACTTGTCACCGCCCACGCGCACCGAACCCTTGTACACGATACCGCCAAGCGAGATCACGCCCACTTCGGTCGTGCCGCCGCCGATATCCACGACCATGGAACCCGTTGCTTCCGAAACCGGCAAGCCGGCGCCGATAGCAGCAGCCATGGGTTCTTCGATCAGATAAACCTGCGACGCGCCTGCGCCATGCGCCGCTTCCTTGATCGCGCGGCGCTCGACCTGGGTCGAACCGCACGGCACGCAGATGATGATGCGCGGCGAAGGCGAGAACATGCGCGACTCGTGAGCCGTCTTGATGAACTGCTTGATCATCTGCTCGGTCACCGTGAAGTCGGCGATTACGCCGTCCTTCATGGGCCGGATTGCTTCGATATTGCCCGGCACCTTGCCGAGCATCTGCTTGGCCTCTCGGCCGACAGCCTGAATGGTCTTCTTGCCATTCGGACCGCCTTCCTGGCGAATGGAAACCACCGACGGCTCGTCTAGAACGATGCCTTTGCCGCGCATGTAAATCAGCGTGTTGGCGGTGCCGAGATCAATCGCCAGATCGTTTGAAAAGTAGCTGCGCAAAAAACCGAACATTCAAAAATCCTGTCTCGCTGGGAGCCGTGCCTCGCTTCGAGCGCCAAAGGACGGCAGCGGAAAAAAATGACAGCCTGCAGCCGCACCCAATTGGTCGCGAACATTGCAAAGCTGCGAAGAAAATCTACCGGAGGATGCAAGCAAACCAGGCGCACACTTTTCTGAAAATCCTGTAACTAAGAAAAGGCCGCTGGCAAGTCGATCCGGATTTGGGTCGAACGCGTAATGATACCTTATAATTTTGGGGTATTCGAAGGAAAAGGACGGTACATTTTGCCATCGTCAGGCCTGCTTTCTAAGGCTCCTTATCTCGAATTGAAGTCGCGCTGTTTGTAACGCGAAAGTCGCATAAATAGACCGGTGAAACGAATGTCTCTGACCTTGACCGATGTAAAACGCATTGCGCACCTCGCGCGTCTGGAATTGCCCGAACACGAGGCTGAACCCACCCTCGCGCGCCTGAACGATTTCTTTGGTCTCGTGGAGCAGATGCAAGCCGTAGACACCAAGGGAATCGAACCGCTTGCTCACCCGATCGAACAAATCCAGCAAGTCGAACTGCGTTTGCGAAACGATGCTGTTACAGAGCATGTAAACCGCGAAGAGTTCCAACGGCCTGCACCCGCTGTGCGCGACGGCCTGTATCTCGTGCCGAAAGTGATCGAGTAAGCGATCGAATCAGCGGCGCGAGGTTGTGATCACCAGAACGCAACGCGAACGCATTGCAACGGCAACATCGCACGGAAACTAAAAGACGCGGCACCCGGCGTCTATCAGGAAAAACGCAATGCATCAGAAAAGCTTGACCGAACTGCGCGCGGCACTCGACGCAAAAACCATTTCCGCTGTCGAACTCGCGCAGATGTTCCTGCAGCGCATCGACGCCGCGAAGGATCTCAACGCGTTCATCAGCGTCGATCACAACCTGACGCTCGAGCAAGCCAAAGCCGCCGACGCGCTTATCGCGCGTGGCGAAGCGGGGCCGCTGACGGGCTTGCCGATCGCGCATAAGGACGTATTCGTCACGCGCGGATGGAGCTCGACGGCGGGATCGAAGATGCTCGAGAACTACAAGAGTCCCTTCGATGCCACCGTCGTCGATCGCCTGAAAAACGCGGGCGTGGTGACGCTCGGCAAGACCAATATGGACGAATTCGCGATGGGTTCGTCGAACGAGAATTCGTACTTCGGCCCGGTCAAGAACCCGTGGGATCTGAAGGCCGTTCCTGGCGGCTCGTCGGGTGGATCGGCTGCTGCAGTCGCCGCGCGGCTCGCGCCCGCCGCCACCGGCACGGACACGGGCGGCTCGATTCGCCAGCCGGCGTCGTTCACCGGCATTACGGGAATCAAACCCACGTACGGCCGCGTTTCGCGTTACGGCATGATTGCGTTTGCTTCGTCGCTGGATCAGGGCGGCCCCATGGCCCGCAGCGCCGCCGATTGCGGTCTTTTGCTCAACGCGATTGCATCGTTCGATCCGCGCGACTCAACCAGCCTTCAGCGCGAGGACGAAGACTACACGCGCTATCTCGGCCAGCCGTGGTCGGGTCATGACGCGACCAAACCGCTCGCGGGATTGCGCATCGGTTTGCCGAAAGAGTTTTTTGGCGAAGGACTTAGCGCCGAAGTTCGCAGCGCCGTGGACGCGGCGTTAAAGCAATACGAAGCGCTCGGCGCGACCCTGGTCGAGGTGTCGCTGCCGAAGACCGAGTTGTCCATTCCCGTGTACTACATCATTGCGCCGGCGGAAGCATCGTCGAATCTGTCGCGTTTCGATGGCGTGCGTTACGGCCATCGCGCGGCCGAATACACCGATCTTCTCGATATGTACAAGAAGTCGCGCGCCGAGGGTTTCGGGCCGGAAGTGAAGCGCCGGATCCTGGTGGGCGCGTACGTGTTGTCGCACGGCTATTACGACGCGTATTACCTTCAGGCGCAGAAGATCCGCCGCATCATCGCGCAGGATTTCCAGGAAGCATTCAATCATTGCGATGTAATCATGGGACCGGTGGCGCCATCGGTTGCGTGGAATCTCGGGGAGAAAGCCGACGATCCCGTCCAGATGTATCTCGCCGATATCTACACGTTGTCGATCAGTCTCGCCGGCTTGCCGGGCATGAGCGTGCCGTGCGGTTTCGGCGCTGCGGGCAGCGCGCACGCGACACGGCCGGTTGGCTTGCAGATCGTCGGCAACTATTTCAACGAAGCCCGGTTGCTGCAGGTCGCCGACGCGTTTCAGCGCGCGACCGACTGGCATGTGCAATCACCGGCAGGAGTCTGAACTATGCAATGGGAAGTTGTGATTGGTCTTGAGACGCACGCGCAGTTATCGACGGTCTCCAAGATTTTCTCGGGCGCGGCCACGCAATTCGGCGCGGAGCCGAACACGCAGGCGTGTCCTGTCGATCTGGCGTTGCCCGGCTCGTTGCCCGTGATGAATCGCGGTGCCGTTGAGCGCGCGATCCGCCTGGGTCTGGCGATTGGCGCGACCATCGCGCCGCGCAGCATCTTCGCGCGCAAAAACTATTTCTACCCGGATCTGCCGAAGGGCTATCAGATCAGCCAGTTCGAGATTCCGGTCGTGCAGGGCGGCAGCGTCACGATCCACGTCCCGGCAAACGAAAAATCCGGCAAGCCCGCCTACGATAAAACCGTCAACCTGACGCGCGCACACTTGGAAGAAGACGCGGGCAAGTCGCTGCACGAAGACTTCGCGGGCATGACGGGTATCGACTTGAATCGCGCGGGCACGCCGTTGCTCGAGATTGTGACCGAACCCGAAATGCGCAGCGCCGCCGAAGCCGTGGCGTACGCGAAGAGCCTGCATACGCTCGTGCAATGGCTCGGTATCTGCGACGGCAACATGCAGGAAGGTTCGTTCCGTTGCGACGCGAACGTATCAGTGCGCCCTGTCGGCCAGGTTAAATTCGGCACGCGCGCCGAGATCAAGAACCTGAACTCGTTCCGGTTTCTCGAAGAAGCGATCCAGTACGAAGTGCGCCGTCAGATCGAGTTGATCGAGGACGGCGGGACGGTGGTGCAGGAAACGCGTTTATACGATCCCGATAAACGCGAGACACGATCCATGCGCAGCAAGGAAGACGCGCACGATTACCGCTATTTCCCGGATCCGGACCTGATGCCGCTGGTTATCGACGAAGCGTGGATCGCGCGGGTTCGCAGCGAATTGCCCGAGTTGCCGGAAGCGATGCAAACGCGGTTTATCGAGCAATACGGCTTGACGCCTTATGACGCGGTTGGATTGACGTCGTCGCAAGGTATGTCGGCTTACTTTGAGAGCGTGGCCTCGAAAGTCGGGCCCGCGAATGCCAAGCTCGCCGCCAACTGGCTCATGGGCGAAGTGTCGTCGCAATTGAATCGCGAATCGCTGGATATTGAGAACTCGCCGGTTTCTCCGCCGCAACTCGCGCTCGTGATTCAGCGCATTGCGGACGGAACCATCTCGAACAAGATCGCGAAGGATATTTTCCAGGCGATCTGGGAAGAGAAAGCCATGGACGAAAGCGCGGCCGATCGGATTATCGAAGCGAAAGGGCTGAAGCAGATTTCGGATACGGGCGCGCTGGAAGCGATTATCGACGAGGTGATGGCGGCGAATCAGAAGTCGGTCGATGAATATCGTTCGGGCAAGGAAAAGGCGTTCAATGCGCTGATTGGCCAGGCGATGAAAGCGACCAAAGGCAAGGCGAATCCGCAGCAGGTCAACGAGCTTTTGAAGAAGAAACTATCCTCTTGATCTAAATGCCGGCGTTTGATGGCTGAGGTAATCGCGGGTTGCTGCTGGTCTGGTCTGGCAGCAACCCTTTATTTTATGAATGATCACAAGCGGGAGCGCACGCGTGGCCAAGAAACCTGATCTGGACGATTATCGCGTGCCGTATTTCGATGGCAAGAAACTGAAGGCGTTCGATCTTGCTTCTATCGACACGGCTTCCAAGCCATTCTCATCCGGATCGAAAGACGACGACCGCGCGCGCTTGAGCGAGTTGAACTCAGCGCTCGACGGCTTGCAGGACAAACTCCACACGCAACGCAAGCAACGCGTCCTGCTGATCCTGCAAGGCATGGATACAAGCGGGAAGGATGGCACCATTCGCGGCATCTTTCAGGACGTCGATCCGCTCGGGCTTCGTATCGTGCCGTTCAAGGCGCCGTCCGAAGTCGAGGCGGCTCACGACTTTTTATGGCGCGTTCATTCGCAGGCGCCCGCCGCCGGCGAGTTGGCCGTTTTCAATCGCAGCCAGTATGAAGATGTGCTCGTGCCGCGCGTGCTGAAACAAATCGATAAAGACGAGTGCGAGCGTCGATACGCGCATATCCGAAACTTTGAGGCGCTTTTAGCCGATAGCGGCACGGCCATTGTGAAATGCTTCTTGCATATATCGAAGGACGAGCAGAAAGAGCGCTTGCAAGCGCGTATCGATAACCCGGAGAAACATTGGAAATTCGATACCGCCGATCTCGAAGCGCGCAAGCAGTGGGACGATTATCACGAAGCTTACGCCGATGCGTTGGGCGCTACATCGACCGAATTCGCCCCGTGGTTCGTCATTCCCGCGGATTCAAAAACGCACCGTAACGTCATGGTCGCGGAATTGATCACGCGCACCTTGCAGAGTTTGAAGCTCGAATATCCGCCGGCGAAGGAATCGCTGAAAGGGATCAAGGTCGAGTAGGTCAACAACATACAAGGATGTTTCATGTTTCGAGTCATCACCGCTAATTTGAACGGTATTCGATCGGCCGCGAAGAAAGGATTTTTCGACTGGTTTGGTCAGCAGGACGCGGACGTTGTCTGTGTGCAGGAAATCAAATGTTCGCAAGACGATTTGACGCCGGAGTTTCTCGCGCCGCACGGTTTTCAGGGCTATTTTCAGCATGCCGTGAAGAAAGGTTATTCGGGCGCGGGGCTTTATACGAAGCACGAACCCGATGAAGTGATCATCGGTTTCGGCAGCGAGGAATTCGATCCCGAAGGGCGTTACGTGGAAGCGCGGTTTGGTGATTTATCGGTGATTTCCGTGTATGTGCCTTCCGGGTCGAGCGGTGAGGAACGGCAGCAGGCCAAATATCGCTTCATGGCCGAATTTATGCCGCATCTTGAGAAACTCGCGGCGACGCGTGAAGTGATCTTGTGCGGCGACGTGAACATCGTGCATAAGGAAATAGATATCAAGAACTGGAAAAGCAATCAGAAGAACTCCGGTTGCTTGCCGGAAGAGCGCGCATGGCTCACGCAATTGTTCGATGAAAAATCGTATGTCGATGTATTCCGGACACTCGATCAGCGGCCCGAGCAATATACGTGGTGGAGCAATCGCGGACAGGCTTACGCGAAGAACGTCGGGTGGCGGATCGATTATCAGATCGCGACGAAAGGCGTGGCGGACACGGCAACAGCGACTTCGGTTTTCCGCGAGATCAAGTTCAGCGATCACGCGCCATTGATTATCGATTACGACTGGAAGGTTTGAAAAGGCGGCGGCCTTCTCTATAACTTCGGCTTCTTGAAGCGTCCCATTCCGGCATAGTTCGGCAATTGATCGACCGTCCGGCCAAGCGCCTTTGCGTACAACGGCATCATGTCCGGAAGGCGCTTCATCAGATCGTGCACGCGATCAGAGCCAAACGGATGCATCCAGATAAAGCCGTTCGGCGTGCGCCGTGTCGCCGAATCGATCTTCTTCCATAACGTCACGGCGGCGCGCGGATCGTAACCGGCGCGGGATGCAATCTCGCTGCCGATGACATCGGCTTCGGTTTCATCGGCCGGCGTGTATCGCATGGCCAGCAACTGCTCGCCGATACCCAACGGCGCCGACGTGATATCGGCGAAACCAAAAAGCGGCGGGATCGTGCCCGTGGTCAGTTGCGCGGCCTGTTGGCGCCCGAGCCGATCCCGCGCGTGCTCACGCAACGCGTGCGCAATCTCATGGCCGATCATCATGCCGAGCTCGTTGTCGTTGAGCCGAAGCCGCTCGATCAAACCGCTGTAAATCACAATCTTGCCGCCCGGCAGGCAATACATGCGAATCTCGTTGGATCGCACCACGTTGACCTGCCATTTCCAGTTCTTCGAGCGGTCATTCCATTTGAGCGCAAACGGAATTTCACGATTCGCGATGTCGCGGGCGCGCTTGACGAGCGGGTTGTCATCCCCGAGAAGATGCTTCGTGCGCTGCGCTTCGTGGAGAATCTGGAGGTATTCATCGGCGGATTGCTGTTCGAGCGTCGCCGATGGAATCAGGTTGCGGAACAGCGCCGCGTTCCCGAAGCGGATCTGGCCGCTCGCCGCCGTGTACGGCTGCTGCGAAACTGCATCGGACGCCGCGAAGCTGACGCTCGCCTGGAGCGTCATGGCGCAGGCCGTGACGCGGATCAACGCGTGCACCTTCATCGAACGAGTCTCCAGGGCGCGATTTTCGGCAACAGTAACATGCCGGGAATCGACAACGCCACGCAGACCATGAAGTACTCGAACCAACCCGTCTGCGCCACGATAAACCCGCTCGACGCCGACGCCAGCGTGCGCGGTACCGAAGCCAGGCTCGTGAAAAGCGCAAACTGCGTGGCCGTATAACGCGGATCGGTCGTGCTCGCGATATACGCAACGAACGCCGCGGTCGTGAGACCGGTGGCAAAAGTCTCGAAGCCGTAAAGCGTCGCCAGCGCGACAGGCGACGGCCCGATCTTGGCAAGCCAAGCGAAGCCGAGCGTGGACACGATCTGCAGCGCGCCGAAGATCCACAACCCCCGGCCAATACCGATCTTCACCAGCCACATTCCGCCCACAATCCCGCCCGCGATACTTGCCCAAAAGGCCACGGTCTTGGCAATTACGCCAATCTGCGTTTTGTTGAAGCCGATATCGAGGAAAAACGACGTGGAGAGCGTGGTCGCCATCGTATCGCCGAGCTTGTACAGGAAGATAAAGCCAAGAATCAAGAGCGCCGTGCGCCAGCCGTCACGCCCGATAAATTCCCGAAACGGATCGATGATGGCATCGCGGAGATTCTTGGGCGGCGTGCCGTGGATTTCCGGTTCCTTGACAATCAATGTCAGCACCACGCCCGGCACCATGAACGCAGCCGTGACCATGAACACCGTGGACCACGGCAAGTGATCGGCAAGAATCAGCCCGAGGGAGCCCGGAATCAGCGCCGCAATCTTGTACGCGTTGACGAAGACGGCGTTGCCGAGGCCCTGTTCGGTATCGGCGAGAAGTTCGCGGCGATAAGCATCAATAGCAATGTCCTGGCTCGCCCCGAAAAACGCGACGAGCGCGGTCAGCGCGGCGACGGTCCAGATTTCCTGTTTCGGCGATATGAACCCGAGCGCGCCAATAGCCACGCCCACCAGCAATTGCGTGACGATCATCCAGCCGCGCCGCCGTCCCGGATGCCATCCGGGCAGACGCGGCACGTAGCGGTCCATCAGCGGCGCCCAGATGAATTTCCACGTATACGGGAACTGGATCAGCGCAAACAGGCCGATTTCCTTCAGATTCACGCCTTCGGTTCGCAGCCACGCCTGGACCAGATAGATGAGCGTAAAAAGCGGCAGCCCCGACGTGAAGCCAAGAAACACGCAAATCAGCATGCGTTTGTTGAGAAACGCACGCCAGCCGGGGCGTTCTTCGTGAGCGTTTAGAGCGGGCGCCTCGTTTGGCGTGTCGGACATATGAAATCAGTTTGATGCGGTGGGCGATGCGCCAAGCGGTGAACGGGGAGTCGGTTCAGCTACGCTTTACGCGATAGACCGCAAGGCTACCACGCCAGTTCGCGCCCCAACGGATCGACTGCCCGCCGTGGAGCACAACGCGATCGAGGATCTCGATTCCCACTTCCGGCGCCAGCGCCTCGAAATCCTGGATGGTCAGCACGCGCACGTTCGGCGTGTTATGCCATTGATAAGGCAGCGTTTTCGATACCGGCATGCGTCCCTGCAGCACGGTCAGCCTGTGACGCCAGTAACCGAAGTTCGGAAACGAAACGATGCATTCACGCCCGACGCGCACGGTTTCGCGCAGGATCGCGGCGGTTTGGTGGATTGTCTGAAGGGTCTGCGAAAGGATCGCGAAGTCAAAGCTGCCGTCTTCGAAAAGGCGTAACCCGTCTTCCAGATTCTGCTGAATAACGTTGACGCCTTTTTGCGCGCAGGCCAGCACGCCGGCGTCGTTGATTTCGATGCCGTAGCCGGTGACATCGAGTTCTTCGCCTAAAAGCGATAGCAACGAGCCGTCGCCGCATCCCAGATCCAGCACCGAAGCGTTCGGTTCGACCCAGCGCGCAATTGCCCGAAAGTCCGAGCGTAGGGAAAGAGAGTCCAGCGTGATCTGGTTCATGCGCCCACCTCGGCGGCAATACGTTCGTAATAGGCGCGCATCAGGTTGTGATAGCGCGCGTCGTCGAGCAGGAAGGCGTCGTGGCCGTGGGGTGCATCGATTTCGGCGTAGCTCACCGTGCGTTTGTGGTCCAGCAGCGCTTTCACGAGTTCGCGCGAACGGGCCGGCGCGAAACGCCAGTCGGTCGAGAAACTTGCGATCAGGTATTTCGCTGTGGTGTGGGCGAGCGATTTGGTCAGGTCGCCATCGAAAGCCTTGGCGGGATCGAAGTAATCGAGCGCGCGCGTGATCAGCAAATACGTGTTGGCATCGAAATATTCGGCGAATTTGTCGCCTTGATACCGCAGGTACGATTCGACTTCGAATTCCACGTCGAAGTTGAAGTTGTACGCGTCGACCGCGCCTTCCGCCCGACGCAACGCGCGACCAAACTTGGCGGCCATGTCGTCGTCGGAGAGATAGGTGATGTGGCCGATCATGCGCGCCACGCGCAAACCACGCCGCGGCTTCACGCCGTGCGCGTAATAATCGCCGCCGTGGAAATCGGGATCGGAGAGAATCGCCGAGCGCGCGACTTCGTTAAACGCGATGTTCTGCGCAGAAAGTTTTGGCGTCGATGCCACCACGATGCAATGCGCCACGCGCTCCGGATACATCATGCTCCAAGCCAGCGCCTGCATGCCGCCGAGGCTTCCGCCCATCACCGCCGCGAATTTTTCGATGCCATACAGATCCGCCACGCGCGCCTGAGCGTGAACCCAATCCTCGACGGTGACGACGGGAAAACTCGCGCCGTAGGGCTTGCCGGTAACGGCGTTGATGCTCATTGGCCCGGTCGAGCCGAAGCACGATCCCAGATTGTTCACGCCGATGACGAAGAATGTGTTCGTATCCAGCGGTTTGCCGGGACCAACCATGTTGTCCCACCAGCCGACGTTCTTGGGATCATCGGCATACACGCCGGCGACGTGATGCGACGCGTTCAGCGCATGGCAAACCAGCACGGCGTTGGAGCGTGCGGCGTTGAGCGTGCCGTAGGTTTCGACAACGAGATCGTAATCGCCGAGCAAACTGCCGTTCTGCATGCGCAGCGGCTCGGTGAAATGCAGTGTCTGGGGAGTGACGATGCCGATTGATTCCATTCATCCGCCTAGAAAATACAAGGGCGGCTAAACGGCGTCGGCGGTGCGCGTAGAAGAGAAAACAGCGCGGCTGACAACCTCTTTAGCCGCATTTATAGTGAACCGGGTCAGGGTTCGCGCGCCCGCAATCGAGTCAGCAAATCGGCGCGTTGTAACAAGTTGAGCGAATAAGTATATCGGAATTCGTGAAGTGATTCTCTTACCGGAATACGCTCAAGCCCTTCAAGGACCGGATTTTGAGATCGACATAATGCGGCCGGCCTCGCGCGGCGGAGCGCATAAAACCGCTGTCGCTGGCGTTTCGAACCGTCGGCAAATGTCCGGTTATCCAGACCGTTCGAATCCCGAGGCGTTTATAGCGTTTCAAATGCCCGCGGGTATCTTCGACAAGAATGGCGTCGGCAAGCCGGACATTCGCGCGATGCATGGCGCGCCTCAGCATGCCCGCGTCGGGTTTTGCGCGCCAATAGCCGCTGCGGTCCTGCATGTCCTCGATCGCAATCACGCGCTCGAACAACTTGCCAATCCCCAACTCCGCAAGCACCGCGTGCGCGTAAATGGACGGCCCGTTCGTCAGCACCATCTTGCGTCCCGGCAAGCCGCGAATCATCCGGGCGAGACCGCGTTCGGCGCGAACCATGGAAGCAAGATCGGTGAACGTGTGGACGACGTCGAGGAAATCATTGGCATCGACACGATGATGACGCACAAGACCCAGCAGCGTGGCGCCGTATCGCTGCGTATAACCGACGCGAAGCCGGTTCGCCTCGTCTAGATCGACACCCAGCCGGTCGATGATGTACTGCGTCATGCCGCGGTTGATCGCCGGAAAGATTTCGTGCGATGCGTGATGCAGCGTGTTGTCGAGATCGAACAGCCAGACGGGACCGCCGCGTTTGACGCGGCGGCGTGTGGAGGAACGTGGCGTCTGCACGCTCAATGCGAGCGGATCATGGTCCCGAACGGCTGTTCGGTCAGGATCTCGAGCAGCACGGAATGCTCGATCCGCCCATCGATAATGTGAACCGAACGCACGCCGCTCTTTGCCGCATCCAATGCCGACGATATCTTCGGCAGCATGCCGCCGGAGATGGTGCCATCGGCGAAAAGCGCGTCGATTTCGCGTGCCGACAAGTCGGTCAGCAGGTTGCCCGCCTTGTCCATCACGCCGGGAATGTTGGTCATCATGACGAGCTTCTCGGCGTTCAGGACGACTGCCAGTTTGCCCGCGACCAGATCCGCGTTGATGTTGTACGACAGACCGTCCTCGCCGAAGCCGATTGGCGAGATCACCGGAATGAACGCGTCGTCCTGCAGCGCTTTCACGACAGCCGGATTGATGGCTTCGACTTCCCCAACCTGACCGATATCGATGAATTCGCCTGGATTGTCACGATCCGGCATTTGCAGTTTGCGTGCGTGGATCAAACCGCCGTCCTTGCCCGTCAATCCGACCGCCTGACCCCCGAAATGATTGATCAGCGTGACGATATCCTGCTGCACTTCGCCGCCCAGCACCCATTCGACCACTTCCATGGTCTCTTCGTCGGTGACGCGCATGCCCTGAATGAACGTGCCTTGCTTGCCGATTTTCTTGAGCGCCTGATCGATCTGCGGTCCGCCGCCGTGCACGATCACCGGATTGATGCCGACCAGTTTCAGCAGGATCACGTCGCGCGCGAAGCCCTGTTTCAGGCGCTCCTCGGTCATCGCGTTGCCGCCGTATTTGATCACGATCGTCTTGCCGTGATACTGCTTGATGTAGGGCAACGCCTCAGCCAGGATTTCGGCTTTCAGGGTCGGCGCGATCTGCGTAAGGTCGGGGAGCTCGGACATGGCGGCGATGGGGCGAAGAGCAGTTTAAACAGGCGGAATTGTACAGGACTGACGCGTTGCATCAGGCGTTTGGCGCTGCATTCAGCGTTGCGTTTGCGAGAACGGCGGCAGTGGGCGCGCGGTCGCTTCAGGATGGGGCCAGCGCGTGAAACAATGATGTTCAGTCAAATTACGCGACCGCTTTCACTCGGGCTTCCTTTTATATGGTGACGGATACACCTTCCGGATCGTCTGCATCGCAACATTGCGCCCGCTGCGGCGCGGATTTTCGTTGCGGCCAGCAGATGGGCGATGCCACATGCTGGTGCGCGTCGATGCCGGTTTTGCCGGCCGATAAGCTCAATCCGCGCTTGGCGTGCTTGTGTCCCGCGTGCCTGATCCAGCAAATAAGCCAGGTCGAAGCCAAATAAAAACGGTGATCTGGTTGCCCGGATCACCGCTCGATTGCGGCTGAAAAAACCTAAAACGCCTTACGCGGTGGTTTTCTTCGCCGGGCGCTTGCGCGGCGCCGCGCCCGTATGGGTGGCCGCGAGCATAGCCAGATCGCGGGCAACTTCGCTCATGACCGGCTCCCACTGTGCGAAGTGTTGCTGCCTATACAACTTGGCCGTCGGATACCACGGGCTGTCCGTGCGTTCGAGTTGCCAGACCCAGTGCGGATTGACGTCGAGCAGAACCCACGTCGGCTTGCCGAGCGCGGCCGCGAGATGCGCCACGCTCGTGCACACGGTGATCACGAGATCCAGTGAATCGATGAACGCCGCGGAATCATCGAACGTCTCGAATTTGCCGGTGCGATCGGCGATCTCGAACCCGCCGTCCCGAGCCGTCGATACCGCTCCCGACGCTTCCTTCTGCAGCGAGAAAAACGCAACGTTTTCGATGCCCTTGAACGCCTGCGCGTAGCGTTCTATGCCCACGCTGCGGAACATGTTGCGTTGATGGGATTCGCTGCCGCTCCATACGAGACCGACGCGCAGGCGTTTGTCGTCGGCGAATTCGGCGCGCCAATCGGCGGCGAGATCGGCATCTGACGAGAGATACGCGCGTTTGGACGGAATCGTTTCCTCTTCAACGCCGAAATGCAGCGGCAGGCTTAGCAGCGGGAAGTGAAAATCGAAATCGGGCAGCGGGGCGTCATGCGGAATGCATTCGACGTTCTTCGGCGCCATGCGCGCCATCAGCGGATACACGGCTTTGAACGCGATCCAAACGAGCTTGCCGCCCTGAGCGCTCACTTTTTTCGCCAGCATGGGGATGAAGCGCGAGAACTGCAGCGCGTCGCCGAAACCCTGTTCACCCCATAGCAGCAACGTCTTGCCCTTCAGCGACTCACCATTCCAGCGCGGTGCATTGAATTTGGGATGCGAATCGCGCAGCTCGCCGGAACCGTCCCATCGCGCTTCGAAATTTTCCCATCCGCGTGCGTAATTGCCTTGCACGAGATCGAGAATGGACAGGTTGAAGGGGAGCCGAGCCATGTTCGGCGCGATATCCGCAGCCGTGCTGGCCGCCGTGGTCGCGTCTTCCCAGCGCTGCGCTTCCTTGAGCGCAAGGCTGTAATTCGATAGCGCCAGCGCGTTCAATGGATCGATCTGAGTCGCGCGTTTGCCCGCCGCGACCGCATGCTCCAGTTCCCAGCGGCGCGGGTACATGCGCGTGAGGTTCGTCCACGCTTCGATATCGGAGGAATTTGCGGCGACTGCCTCTTCAAGCAGCTTCAGCGCGTCGCCTTCGCGACCGGTCAGTTCGTAGGCGACCGCCAGATTGTTGCGCAGGGTCGGAACGGAAGCATCGATTGCGTGCGCGCGTTCGTAGAGCGGAATGGCCTCGGCGTGACGATTGGCGAGCTGCAGCGCATAACCCAGATGCCAGAGCGCAAGCGCATGTTGCGGATGAGTTTCAACGACTTTCGCGCCAAGCTGAATGCCTTCGGCAAGGCGGTTTTGCTTCAACAAGCAGTCGATGAGTTCCAGCACCGTTTCCACGCGCGCGGGTTCGAGCAGCACAGCGGCGTGCAACCAGGTAGCGCGTTCGACCTGACTGCCAGCTACAGCGGCGATCCTGGCGTTCTCGAGGTAAGCGGGCAGAACGCGCGAGATAATGGTGTCTTGCGCGGTGTCTTGCGCGGTGTCCTGCGTGGCGTTTTTATTGGCGTCCTGAACGAGTGGCATTTCGCTCGAAGGCGTGTCGGGGCGAGACGATTGGCTGCGATTCATGTGAGTGTGCGGCCGAGCCGCCCTGTACGAGACAACATTCAATGGTGCGGCAATTCACCCATCGCGGCCATTAGACTATTCTGAAATTAAGCGCGACGATTACTGAAATGCATCGAATCACAACCACAGGCCGCGTCAATCTCGGTCACCTCTTCTGGCTTCGCAGCCTTGCGATCATCGGCCAGCTGGTGACCATTGCGGTCGTTCAGACCTTCTACGGCGCGCATCTTCCGATGGCAGCCATGCTGACCATCATTTCGCTCGAAGTCATGTTCAACGCGATCACGTGGACTCGCGTGATGCGCGCGCGGCCCGAAACCAATCTTGAATTGTTCGGACAACTTTGGGTCGATCTGGGCGCGTTGTCCGCGTTGCTGTTTCTCAGTGGCGGCGCAACAAACCCTTTCGTTACGCTTTATTTGCCATCGCTTGCAATCGCATCCGCCGTGCTGCCGTGGAACCTCTCGGTGTGGCTAGCGCTGTTCGCCGTGGCTTGCTACGCGCTGCTTACCGTCAGCTACGTGCCGTTGAACATGGAAGATCCGCTGAATCTGTTCGAATATTTCCGGATCGGATTGTGGGTGAACTTCATGGTGAGCGTGGGGTTAATCGGCTGGTTCGTGGCGCGCATGTCGCGGGCATTGCGAGTCCGCGATTTCGCGCTGGCCGACGCCCAGGAGCGCCTTCTACGCGACGAACGCGCCGTAGCGCTCGGCGTTCAGGCCGCGACCGTTGCGCACGAAATCGGCACGCCGTTATCGACCATTGCGATGCTCAGCGAGGAACTTCGCGATTCCGCGCGCCACGATCCGCATCTCGCGCCGTACGCGGCCGACATCGAATTGCTCGAGCAGCAGATGGGCTTGTGCACGTCCGCGCTCGCCCGCCTGCGCAGCCGCGCGAGCGAACCCGCGCCGCGGCAATCGCTCGATGACTGGCTGCATGGGTTTGTCGAGCAATGGCGGCTGCGTCATCCACACGTGCGCTTCGAGCTGATCGAAGCCGAGGAACACAAGCGCGCGAGCCTATTCCTGAGTGATCCAGTCGCGGTCGGACAGATCCTGACCATTCTGCTGGATAATGCCGCCCGGGCCAGCAGCGATTCGGTGACGCTCGCGACATCGGCGGCGCGGCATCTTGGCGAACCCGTGATTCAATTCGATGTCCGCGACCAGGGTCCCGGCATTCCCGCCGCACTGCGCGGCTCGCTCGGCGCGACGCCGGTCGACAGCACGCAAGGCGGTCACGGCGTCGGCTTGTATCTGGCATTTTCAGCAGCAGCGCGGCTCGGCGGATCGATCGAGCTGACGGCGGCAAGCCCTCACGGCACGCACGCCATCTTGCGTCTCGCCGATACAAGCGCGCCGGAATCGCGTGACAAAGCAGCAAGGACGGGCCGCGGCGGGGTCGCGGCTTCCGTCTCCACGGAGAAGAAAGCATGAGCGACAAGAATTTTCTGGTTATCGACGACGATGAAGTTTTCGCGGGCATCCTCGCGCGCGGTTTGACACGGCGCGGCTATACGCCGCATCAGGCGCACGACGCCGCTGCGGCGTTGCGTCTCGCGAACACGCATAAGTTTGGGCAAATCACCGTCGATTTACATCTTGGCAACGATTCCGGACTGACGCTCGTCGCGCCGTTGCGCGATCTGCAACCCGATGCGCGCATTCTCGTGCTGACGGGTTATGCGAGCATCGCGACGGCGGTTCAGGCCGTGAAAGATGGCGCCGATAATTACCTGGCCAAGCCGGCGAACGTCGAGACGATCTTGTCCGCGCTGCAGGAAGAGGCGAGCGAGCAAACGGCGGAAGAGGCGATCGAGCATCCGGCGTTGTTGTCTGTGGCGCGGCTCGAGTGGGAGCACATTCAGCGCGTGCTGGCCGAAAACAGCGGCAACATTTCGGCCACGGCGCGGGCGCTGAATATGCATCGGCGGACGTTGCAGCGCAAGCTCGCGAAGAAACCGGTACGCCAATGAAAAAGCGGCGCGCCATTTCGATATTCCGAAACAGCGCGCCGCCTTTTTTGCTTTTCGTGATTACAGCACGTAGCGCGACAAATCCTCGTCTTCGGCTACGTTGTTCAGCGCTTTATCTACGTAAGCCGCATCGATCTGCACCGGCTGACCCGCGTGATTGCCGGCCGCGAACGACACTTCTTCCAGCAGCTTTTCGATCACGGTATAGAGCCGCCGCGCGCCGATATTCTCGGTCTTTTCGTTCACCGAAAACGCGATTTCGGCCATCCGGCGAATGCCTTCCGGACTGAAGTCGAGCTGAACATCTTCCGTTGCGAGCAGCGCCGTGTATTGCTTGACGAGGCTGGCGTCGGTTGTATTCAGGATCGCTTCGAAGTCTTCCACCGACAGCGAATCCAGTTCAACGCGAATCGGGAACCTACCCTGTAATTCAGGAATCAGGTCGCTCGGTTTAGCCAGATGGAACGCGCCGCTGGCAATGAACAAGATGTGATCCGTCTTGATCATCCCGTATTTGGTGTTGATCGTGGTGCCTTCCACCAGCGGCAGCAAATCACGCTGCACGCCCGCACGCGATACCTCCGCGCCGCCCGCTTCGCTGCGCGACGCGATCTTGTCGATCTCGTCCAGAAACACGATGCCGTTCTGCTCGACGTTCTGAACCGCCTTCGTCTTGACCTCTTCATCGTTCAGCAGCTTGCCGGCTTCTTCGTCGGTGAGCAGCTTCAGCGCTTCCTTGACCTTCACCTTGCGCTGCGTCTTTTTGCCGCCGCCGATATTCGCGAACATGGAACGGATCTGATCCGTCATCTCTTCCATGCCCGGCGGCCCCATGATGTCCATGCTGGCTTGCGGCGCTTCGACATCGATCTCGACTTCCTTGTCGTCGAGCAGTCCTTCACGCAGACGCTTGCGGAAGGTCTGGCGCGTGCTGTTCGCGCTGTCGTCCTGCGTTTCACCCGCGCCGAAACCCACGGGACGCGCGCTCGGCAACAGCATGTCCAGAATCCGGTCTTCCGCGCGATCAACCGCTTTCGAACGCACCTTGCGCATCTCGGTTTCGCGCGTCTGCTTGACCGAAATCTCGATCAGATCGCGCACGATGCTGTCCACATCGCGGCCCACGTAACCCACTTCGGTGAACTTCGTTGCTTCGATCTTGATGAACGGTGCATCGGCGAGTTTCGCAAGACGTCGTGCAATTTCTGTCTTGCCGACGCCGGTCGGTCCGATCATGAGGATGTTTTTTGGCGTGATTTCCTGGCGCAGCGGTTCGGCAACCTGCTGACGGCGCCACCGGTTGCGCAACGCGACGGCGACGGCCTTTTTCGCGCGGCCCTGGCCGATGATGTGTTTATCGAGTTCCGAGACGATCTCGGCGGGAGTCATGGTTGTCATCGTGGGTCCTTGTCCTGTTACTCGATCGTCTCGATTACGCGATTGTGGTTCGTGTAAATGCACATGTCGCCGGCAATGGTCAGCGCCTTTTCGACGATTTCGCGTGGCGAGAGTTCGGTGTTTTCCGTCAAGGCTTGCGCCGCGGCCTGCGCGTATGCGCCGCCCGAACCGATCGCGCAAATACCGTTTTCCGGATCGAGCACGTCGCCATTGCCCGTGATAACCAGCGTGGTTTGTGCGTCGGCGGTGATCAACATGGCTTCCAGCCGACGCAACATGCGGTCGGTGCGCCAGTCCTTCGCGAGCTCAACGGCGGCGCGCGTCAGATTTCCCTGATGTTTCTCCAGCTTCGCTTCGAAGCGGTCGAGCAGCGAAAACGCATCGGCCGTACCGCCCGCGAAGCCGACGAGCACCTTGCCGCCATAGATACGGCGCACTTTCTTGGCGCCGCCTTTCATCACGATATTGCCCAGCGTCACCTGGCCGTCGCCGCCCAAGGCGACCTTGCCGTCGCGTCGCACGGAGACGATCGTCGTGCCGTGAAATTGTTCCATGTGCATTCCTTTGAAAGCTGAGGGGCGCGCTGCGCCGCCGGGGAATCCTTTGGGAACGTGAGGAGGCCGGGCGCGTGCGGCGGTGCGCTCGACGGACTCGCGTCACGTCCGCGCTACGAGAACGCGTCCAGTCCATTTTAGGGCGCGGGAGGAATTATCAAGACGCGTCGGGCGGCATCTTGCGTTCGGGGCTTTTACGGCCAATCGGCGTATGGAAAAAGCGCGGCGTGTTCATGAAAATGCGCGCAAACAAAAAGGCACACTTTCGTGTGCCTTTTGGGTGCTGGTAGATTTCGCAGTCGGCGTGTCTCCCGCCGCGACTTCAGCCGCGGCGCGTGCCGTCAACGCGCATCAGTCGCCGAACAGCTTTTGGCGCAATTCGCGTCGTTCCTGCGCTTCGAGCGAGAGCGTTGCCGTCGGCCGCGCGATCAGACGCGGAATGCCGATAGGTTCGCCGGTTTCCTCGCACCAGCCGTAATCGCCGGACTCGATGCGCGCAAGCGACTGCTGCACTTTCTTCAGCAGCTTGCGCTCGCGGTCACGGGTGCGCAGCTCGAGGGCGTGTTCTTCCTCGATCGTCGCGCGATCCGCCGGGTCCGGAACGATGACGGTTTCCCGCAGGTTTTCCGTCGTCTGGCCCGCATTCTTGAGAATATCGGCCTGCAACTGCTCCAGTCGGACCCTGAAGAACGCGAGTTGATCGTCGTTCATGTAATCCTTGTCGCCCATCTTCAGGATTTCGTCTTCGGTCAACAATCGATTCGTCGTCATCTGGCTTGCTTCTTCAATGTGGGGCGATGTCGTTCGCCATCTTCGCGGTCGCTGCCGCGCTCGCCGCCGCCGTTTTCCGGATTTCCCCGAATTCCGGCGATACTCGCCAACAACTACTCCATCCACCGTTCAGGCCAGAACGCCATCACCTTCCACGGTGCAAAACGCACGTCGCGGCCAGCCCTTGAGTTGATTTTCAAGCGAATTGGCCGCCATCCGATGTTCGGAACAACACCTACTCTGCACTTACACCTTCTTGCTGCGGTAATCAGCACGCGCGAACAAGGCCACCATCATGAGCGCGGCTGAGGGCTTACCCTCGGCGCTTCAGGCTAAACCGTTTCCCGGGCCGGTCCAGTGGGGGCTGTATTGTAACTGAATCGCAATTGCGTACCATGCTCGCGCAAAACGCTCCAACGATTCGTTCGATATCTCAAAAATATAACGCGGCGACGTTTAAAAAGCGATGGTTCTTGGGGGGTGCGAGCACATATTGCAACGGTGCCATTCGCCAAAAATCGCCGGCTGGTCGAGGCGTCGTTTGGGCGCCAAAGATTTTAGCCGTGCCGATGCTGGCATTTGGATGCATTGCGGGCGAGAAATAGCGAGAAAGGTGCCAGAAATGGGCGCTTGCGGGCTTAAACGGTCAAAAAAATGCGCGAAGCCGATGGTTGGCTTCGCGCAGGCTTGATTCAGGCGGTTAAGAGAATCAGACCAGGCAGGCAGTCAGCCCGTCGATGATCAGATCCTGCGGCAATTCGATGCCGATAAACACCATCTTGCTGTTCTTCTTTTCAATCGGTTGCCATTTTGCGGCGAGGTCGCTGCCCATCATCTGGTGCACGCCCTGAAACACAACCTTGCGATCGACGCCTTTCATATAAAGCACGCCCTTGTAGCGCAAGAGGCGTTCGCCGTAAATCTGGAGGATGCCGCCGAGAAAGTCTTCCAGCCGGTTTGGATCGAACGCACGATCGCTGCGAAACACGAACGACTTGATCTTGTCGTCGTGATGCGCGTGGTGATGATTCGCGTGGTTGTGGCCGTGCTCGTGGTCATGGCTGTGATCGTGGCCGCAAGTCGCGTGGTCGTGATCGTCGTCATGAGCGTGGTCGTGACCATGGTCGTGCGCATGATCGTGGTCATCTTCCGCGAGGAAATCCGGGTCGATTTCCAGCTTCGAATTCAGATTGAAACCGCGCAGGTCGAAGATTTCCTTGATGTCGGCAGCGCCGAAATTCACCACCTTGATGGCCGCGCGCGGGTTCATGTGCACGAGCCGATGCTTCAAGGCCTCGAGCGCGGCGGCATCGACGAGATCCGACTTCGTGATGAACAGCCGGTCAGCGAAACCCACTTGGCGCTGTACGACTTCGTGTTCGTCGAGCTGATGGTTCGCGTGCTTGGCGTCGACCAGCGTGATGATGGCGTCGAGCAGGAATGCGTCGGCGATCGCGTTGTCCATGAAGAACGTCTGCGCAACGGGACCTGGATTCGCGAGACCGGTGGTTTCGATCACCACGCGGTCGAAGTTCAGCGTGCCGGCCTTCTTGCGATCCGCCAGGTCTTCCAGCGCACGCGCCAGATCGCCGCGGATGGTGCAGCAGATGCAGCCGTTGCTCATCTGGATGATCTGCTCGTTGGTTTCCTGGACGAGGATCTCGTTGTCGATGTTTTCTTCGCCGAACTCGTTCTCGATCACGGCGATCTTCATGCCGTGCTGGTCGTTCAGGATGCGCTTGAGCAGGGTGGTTTTGCCGCTGCCCAGAAAGCCGGTCAGGATGGTAACGGGAATCATGATGGTCGCCTGTTCTCTGAAGTCAAAGGTTATTCGTGCAGCGCGATTCGGGCGGCGGAATGGCCGCAGGGTCGTTTATGTCGACCGTCAAATCACGCAGTCAGCTAATTATTTGAACATACTTGTCAAGAGGGTGCTTTGTATCGGTTCGCGTGGCAATCAACCAGAGCGTCAACCGAGCTATCAACTATGGCCGCTCATTCGATTTGCAACAATAGGCCTTTCAGGTATTCCCCTTCAGGAAACGCGGTCAAAAGCGGGTGATCGATGCCCGCGCCCAAGCGTTTCAGGATGCGCGCGTCGACTTTTGCGTCGGCGGCGGCGCCCGCGATGATCTTCTGGAACAGATCGGCGTCGATTGCGCCCGAGCACGAATACGTGAACAGCAGGCCGCCCGGGCGCAGCAGCTTGAACCCCGTGAGGTTGATGTCCTTGTAGGCACGCGCGGCCCGATCGACATGTTCCCGCGATGGCGCGAATTTCGGCGGATCGAGCACGATCAGGTCGAAGCGCTGCCCTTCCTCGTGCAATCGGCGCAAGGTTTTGAAGGCATCGGCGTCGAGCCATTCGGCGCGCGCCGGATCAAAACCGTTCGCCGTCACGTTGCGCTGCGCCAAGGCGAGCGCGTCGCCGGAAGAATCGATCGAGACGACGCGTTTTGCCCCGCCTTTCAACGCCGCAAGCGAAAAACCGCCTGTGTAGCAAAAGCAGTTGAGTACGTCGCGATCGGCGGCGTATTCCCGCACGAGCGCGCGGTTGTCGCGTTGATCGATGTAAAAGCCTGTTTTATGGCCGTGTTTTACGTCGATGTGATACCGCACGCCGCCTTCGTTTGCAATCATCAGCGCATCGGGCGGCGGCTCGCCGGCCAGCACGCCGGTAATCGGTTCGAGACCTTCCTTTTGCCGGATCGATACATCCGAGCGCTCGTACACGTTCGGGCAACCGGTTGCGCCAATCAGCGCCTTTACAATGGCGTCCTTCCACAATTCCACGCCCGTTGCCATGAACTGGCAAACGAGTTGGCCGCGCCGGGTTTCGTCGTCGGCAATGTAGTAATCCACGATCAAACCCGGCAATCCATCCGCTTCACCGAAGATCAGCCGCGTGGCGCCGGTATCGCGCACCATGGTTCGCCGATGCGCGATTGCCCGCTGGACACGCCGCTTGAAAAACGCGTGGTCGATGGGTTCGGTTTCATCAAAACTCCAGACGCGCGCGCGAATCTGCGACACCGGGCTGTACGACCCGCGAGCAAGAAAGCGCCCTTCATGCGAGCGGATCAGCACGGTCGCGCCCGGCGCGGGCTTGCCCTCCACGTGCTCTATGGCGGTTGCGTAGATCCACGGATGGCGGCGCGCAAGCGACTTGTCTTTCGCCGGTTTCAGCGTGATGGTGTTCATTCGACCTTCTTGTGAACGCGCTGACGAATACGGCGCAGCCACGCTTTGATGTTCCTGCTCAATGTAAAAGCCAGGGTGAAGCGTTGCCTTAGTCTCGCTTCTTGGCGCGAGGATGGGCCTGGTCGTAGACGCGCGCCAGATGCTGAAAATCGAGAGACGTATAAACCTGGGTCGCGGTAATGCTCGCGTGGCCGAGGAGTTCCTGCACGGCGCGAAGATCACCGCTGGATTGCAGCACGTGCGTGGCGAACGAATGCCGCAGCACGTGGGGATGCACGTTAGACGGCACGCCGGCTAGCAACGCCATGCGCTTCACGCGGTCGCGGACCACATTTGGCGTCATGCGGTTGCCACGTACCGATAAAAACAGCGCGTGTGGATCGAGCTTCACGAACTGTCCGCGCACTTCAATCCACGCGCGCAACGCGGTGATCGCCTTGCTGCCAACGGGAACCGAGCGCCGCCGGTTTCCTTTGCCGAGCACGTTCACTTCGGCGCTCGCCAGATCCAGCCATCCCGCCGACGAATATCCTTCGGATTGCACGAAATGCACGTCAATGCCGACAAGTTCGGCCAGACGCAAACCCGACGAATAGAACAGTTCGAGGATGGCGTGATCGCGCAGCGCTTCGGGGGTATCGGCGTGAGGCGCTTCCATGAGCGCGTTGGCGTCATCGACGGAAAGCGCCTTCGGCAAACTCTTCGCGCGTTTTGGCGCCCGCACGGTGGCGACAGGGTTTGCCGGCATTTCCACGCGCTCGGCGAACCACCGGTAAAACGCCCGCCAAGCCGATAACCGATGCGCAATGGAACGCGCCGAAAGTCCGCCGCCATGCGCACGGGCGACGGCGCCGCGCATGTCGGTCGCGACGAGGGATTCCAGCGCGCGGCCGTTGGCGAGCTTTTTCAGTTCGTCGAGTTCGTGCGTGTAGCCGCGCAACGTATGTTCCGATAACCGCCGCTCGTGCTCGAGCATCGATAGATAGGCGGAAATCGGATCGTCGGTCATGTCAGTGGGGCAACAAGCGGCTGAGCGCGGCGCTGCCGAGCGTGCCAATCTGCGAAAGGAAATCTGTTGCCATGCCTTCGTGGAAACGGCGTGGATCGGGCGAACCCATGACCAGCAGGCCGAACGGCGGCGCTTCGGGGCCCGCCGACGGATTGCGCAGCGCGATCAACGCGATGGACTCGGTCGTGTTCGCGGTATCGACAATGCCATCCGTGGTTGCGGATGCCACCGACACCGAGCTGGCCGAAGTCAGCCACTGCGCGGCCTCGAAACCGGTATTTGCGCCGCAGTAAGGCGTGGCCAGGCTGCCTGTAAAGGTCCGAACTTCTTCGCTGGTGGTTCTGGCGAACTCGGCCTGCGCGTAAGGCTCCGCCACGTCCCATACGCGCAGCGCCGCTTGCGGCACCTCGAAGATTTCGCAAAGGCCCGCAGGAATGGTCTTGGGCAAGGCATGCGGATCGCGTTCCGACATGACCCGGATGGTCCACCGGTGGAACTTCGCCGCGATGCTGTCATTCTCGTGCCCATAGCGCAGCAATTCGGCTAACCGGCGTTCCATTTGCTTGTTCTTGTCGCGCAGCATTTCCATTTGCCGTTCCTGCAGCGACACCGCCGATTTTCCATGCGGATTGGACAGCCGGATAGTCCCCAGCAGCTCGGCGTGCGCGGCGAAGAAATCAGGATTGGCGAGGAGATAATCGGCGACTTCTCGTTCGGTCATGGTATCGGGCAACATCGGAATCCTGGCGGTCAAACGGCTGTGGCGAGGCCGGAATGCAACTCGATCTCGCCTTCAAATACGGTGGTGGCTGGGCCGGACATGAAAAGCGCTGCGTCTGGATCGCGCGCGCCGTCCCAGGTGATGGTGAGTACGCCGCCATGCGTTTGAACCCGAACCGGAGAGTCGAGCAGGCCGCGGCGAATCCCCGCAGCAACGGCCGCGCATGCGCCGGTTCCGCAAGCAAGCGTTTCACCCGCGCCGCGCTCATAGACGCGCAGCTTGACTGCATTCCGGCTCTCGATCTGCATGAAGCCGGCATTCACGCGCTTCGGAAAACGCGCGTGATGTTCGATCAACGGTCCCTCGGTCAGCACCGGCGCGGCTTCGACGTCTGCGACGACTTGCACGGCGTGAGGATTGCCCATCGATACCGCGGAAATCCAGCGCGTTTCGTTCTGTACATTGAGCGGCCAAAGGGTATCGGCGCCTTCTGTGCGGCCTTCCAGCCCCGCGGCACTGAACGGCACGCGTGCGGGATCGAACTCCGGGCGGCCCATGTCCACCATGACGTCGCCGTTTTCCTGCATGGTCAGCACAATCACGCCTTGCAGCACTTGCACGCGAACGCTCATCTTGTTCGTAAGCCCACGGTCGCGCACAAACTTCACGAAACAGCGTGCGCCGTTGCCGCAATGTTCGACTTCGCCGCCATCGCAGTTGAAGATGCGGTACTTGAAATCCACGCCGTCGATATCCGGCTTTTCAACCAGCAGCAACTGGTCCGCGCCAACGCCGAAGTGGCGGTCCGCGAGCGCGCGCACCTGCGCTGCGTTCAACGAAAGCGGTTTTGAGTAGCCGTCGAGCACGACAAAGTCGTTACCCGCGCCGTGCATTTTGGTGAATTCGAGTTTCATGTCGCTATTGTAAGTGACGCGCAGCACGCGCATACACTAGACCGAATGGGGGATGCGTCCGGATTCTTGCAGCGATCGCGAGCTATTTCCACGATACTGAATTCGTCAATAGAAGCCCGGTTCACCCGGTGGCCGCGTTTTGAAGCGCTTGTGCACCCAATAGTACTGTTCCGGCATGAGGCGCACCTGTTCTTCGAGGAACGCGTTCATGCGGCGCGCGTCGGCGTCGTCTTCACCGGTCGGGTAGTTATCCCAGGGCTTGAACACCTTGAGCTTATAGCCCTTGTAGTTCGGCAGGACTTCGCCAATGAACGGCATGATCTGCGCATGGCCGGTTTTAGCCAGCCGGCCGACTGCGGTGAGCGTGCAGGCCTGAACGCCGAAGAACGGCACGAAGGTCGAGTTGCGCATGCCGTAGTCCATGTCGGCGCCGAGCATGACGGGTTTTCGGTCGCGCAGCCATCGCAACACGATCCGGGCGCTGTCGGCGCGGCTTGCGAGTTCGGCATCGAAACGGCCGCGCTGCTTCTTCGCCACGTCGTCGAGTGTCTTGTTCGACATGGGCTGGTACAGCGATCCGCATGTGCGGTGCAGTTCGTGGTTGATCCAGACCGACGCAGCTTCAATGGCAACGAAGTGAAAGCCGAGCAGCAAGGTAGGCGGCATGTCGGGATCGAGAAGATCGACCTCGCTTTCCACCTGGATGAGCTTGGTGAGCTTTTCCGCCGAGCCGAACCATTGCACGCTGCGCTCCACATAACTGCGGATTGCGTGCCGGAAATGCTTTTGCGCCACTTCTTCGCGGCGCTCGAGCGTCCACTCCGGGAAGCAAAGGCTCAAGTTGATATGCACGATCCGTTTCCGATGACTCGGAATCTGATAAAGCAGCCAGCCGAGGGCATCGCCGAAGCGAGCCGTGATGCCGTATGGAACGAGGGCAAGCAGTTTCAGCAAACCGACCGCGAGTGCGACCCCGATGCGACCTAACATGTGACGCTCCCGAGGATCTTGAAAGCAGGTTTTTTGTTGTACCGGGAAGTGTTCCGGGCGCTGAATGAATGAGGGTTTATCTTGGTCGGCAACAAACGGTCGGCTCTGTGACAAATTAGAGAAGTCGCTATAATAAAACCTTCGCCGAGTTAATGGACAACTTGCGGGGCGAAGCCGGAACGTGCTTGACGGTGCGTTTCGGACCATGTTTTCCGCTAAAGCGTCGCCGCTTCAGACTCCAAACGAAGTCGGCTACGTGAGCAACCTATCCGTATCTAATTTGGAGTCTGAAGCGTGTCAAACAATTACTTCTTTACCTCTGAATCCGTCTCTGAAGGCCACCCGGACAAGGTCGCTGACCAGATTTCGGACGCCATCCTCGACGCCATCCTGGCTGAGGACAAATATTCGCGCGTAGCGGCTGAAACGCTTTGCAACACCGGTCTGGTCGTTCTGGCAGGCGAAATCACCACGCAAGCGAACGTCGACTACATTCAGATCGCGCGCGACACCATTAAGCGCATTGGTTACGACAACACGGATTACGGCATTGATTACCGTGGTTGCGCGGTGCTCGTGGCGTACGACAAACAGTCGCGGGATATTGCGCAAGGCGTTGATGCCGCGCACGACGATAACCTCGACCAGGGCGCCGGCGACCAAGGCCTGATGTTCGGCTACGCCTGCGACGAAACGCCCGAGTTGATGCCGCTTCCCATTCACCTTTCGCATCGTCTGGTCGAGCGTCAGGCGAACATGCGTCGCGACGGCCGCCTGAACTGGCTGCGTCCCGATGCAAAGTCGCAAGTCACCGTGCGTTATGTAGATGGCAAGGCGCATAGCATCGACACGGTCGTGCTCTCCACGCAGCACGCGCCGGACATCGAATTGAAGGCGCTGCGCGAAGCCGTGATCGAAGAGATCATCAAGCCGGTTCTGCCAGCCGAGCTGATCAAGGGCGACATCAAGTTCCTGGTGAACCCGACCGGACGTTTCGTGATCGGCGGTCCGCAAGGCGATTGCGGTTTGACTGGCCGCAAGATCATTGTCGATACATACGGCGGCGCGGCGCCCCACGGCGGCGGTGCGTTTTCGGGCAAGGATCCGTCGAAGGTCGACCGTTCGGCCGCCTACGCCGGGCGCTATGTCGCGAAGAACATCGTGGCGGCCGGGTTGGCTTCACGCTGCCTGATTCAGGTGTCGTACGCCATTGGCGTGGCGCGCCCGACGTCGGTCATGGTGAACACGTTCGGTACCGGACGCGTTTCGGACGCGAAGATTCAGGAACTCGTGCTCGAGCATTTCGATCTGCGTCCGAAGGGCATCATCCAGATGCTCGATCTGCTGCGTCCCATCTATGAAAAGTCCGCGGCATACGGTCACTTCGGCCGCGAAGAGCCGGAATTCACATGGGAAGCCACCGATAAGGCATTGTTGCTGGCTGAGGCAGCCGGTACGGAGCCGGTAACCGAAACGGCGTGAGTTTTCGCGTATTAAAAAGCCCGCCCGGCGCAAATAGCGCCTAGCGGGCTTTTTTGTTTTGTAGCGACTACTTAGCGGAAATCAGCGGGCGGAAAACGCAAACCACTCGGTGCTTGCAGCGAGCCTGCGCGGGCGCCGGCTCGATGGTTTATTAACGCTCGGTAATGTTGGCGCTTTCGAAACACGCGCGCGTAGTTGCGCCGGTTTTCGTAATAAAGCTTTGAGCGCAGTTTGGCGCGATGCCGCCCTCAGCCGCAGATTTGAAAAGAAACCGTGAAACCACGATCGGATTCCATCTACGGGATTCGAATTCCTGAATTTTCCCGCAAGTAATTGCGTACGCGCCGAATGGTGGCGCAAAGCGCGGACGACCTGTCGTCCAGCGGGGCGTGCGGCGCGAGCGGCAGCACGAGTAAGACGATTGGCGAAGCGGATATTCATGGATCTCACAAGCTTGAGTTGCCTAAGGCATTGACCCGACAGTAGTCGCGTCAAAAAAAGCGTTCAATAGTTTGAGCTGTTGAACACAAGATAAGTTGCGAACTGAATCGAGTACTTATTTAATAGATTCTGATCGAAGGGATTTTCGATGTGCGCTCTCAATGCGCCGGAGATTATCGAAGAATTGTTACTGCCGGAAGTCGGCACTTCTCGCAGACCGATCTGACGTTTCCCATCTGCGCACCAATGCGCTGATCCGTCCCCGGGGATTTACAATCGATGCATTCGCCCTAGATTTGCCGCTGCGCTTACGGTTTGCTTTTAACCATGCAAGGCCGGCAAAGTGCATTTCCCTGTGAGCCGATATGTCGAATCAATCGAAGTTGGAACAAGTCCGCGAGCTGCGGGAAACTGGTTATGTCGTGGTGCCCGGGCTCGTCACGCCGGAACGTTGTGAAGCCATGCGCCACGTCGCGCGCCAGAATCTGGAGCACGCTATCGCGCCGGTGGAATTTGAAGCCGACTTGCAATATCCCGGCGCGCCAAACTCGAAGGACGCACCTGGCGGGCATACCGTTCGCAGATTGCTTGATGCATACAATCGTGATCCGCGCTTCGCCGAATGGGCGACCTCGCCCGACGTGCGCGGCTGGATGGAAATCTACTTCGGCGAGACGCCCGTACTTTCGCGCGCGCACCACAATTGCGTGATGACGAAGCATCCGGCATACGGCAGCCTGACCGGGTGGCATCGTGATGTGAGGTACTGGAATTTCGAGCGTGATGACCTGGTTTCGGCATGGGTTGCGCTCGGCGATGAAACCGTGGAAAACGGCGGCCTGTGGTTCGTGCCAATGTCTCACAAGCTGCCGTTCACATCGGAGCGTTTCGACGACGCCAAGTTCTTCCGCTCCGACCTGCCGGAGAACGCGGCGCTGATTCACAGCGCGGTATCGCCGAAATTGAATGCCGGCGACGTGGTGTTTTTCCACTGCAACACGCTGCATTCCGCCGGCAAGAATCTCACCGATGCAGTCAAGTTTTCGCTCGTGTACACATATCGCGGCACGAGCAACCTGCCATTGCCGGGGACACGGTCGGCATCGAAAGAAGACGTGCCGTTGGTCTAGCCTTCAGGCTTATCGGCGCTTCCCTGGAATCGCCAGGCCAATGAGCCCGGCGAGCATGGCGACCATGCCGCCAGCGATCAACCAGATCGTCTTGTTCGTCGGCGATCCGGTGAAAAAGCGCGACACGTCGTTGCTCAGGGAATGGAACGACTGTCCGCCAAAATAAAGCAGCACGACGCCGCCCACGATCAGCGCAATGGATATCGCCTTGGTCATATAAGTCTCGTCTATGTCTGGAACGAAAGCTTATTCATCCAGGCTGAGCGCGTCCAGCATCAAAACAATGGGTTTCACGCAGGCGCGTTTCCGGACGGCGCGGCTGGCGATTGTGATGGCAACTCGGCAGGCTTGATTCCGGGCTTGATCTGACGCAGCAAGTCGGCCTGCAGATTCTGGTAATCGGTCCGGTTCGTCCAGACGCCTATATTCAGCTTCACGCCGGTATCGGTGTATTCGGAAACGGCGATCCACGGTTTCGTTTTTTCATCGTTGATGATTCGCGGATCCGTTTCCACGATCCGACGCAGCGAAGCCAGCGATTCCTCGATGTTCTGATCCTCCGGAATGACCACGTTCAGCACCACGCGCCGACGATCGTTCGCGGTGAAGTTCGTAACCGGATTCGCCCAGATCGTGCTGTTCGGTACGAACATGATGACGCCATCGCTTTTGGTCAGCCGTGTTGTGAAGAGGCCGATTTCATTGACGGTACCAGCCGTTGCCCCGGCGCCTTCTATGTAATCGCCCACTCTGAACGGTCGCAGCAACAGCAACATCAAACCGGCGGCAATGTTCTGCAGCGTGCCTTGCAACGCCAGGCCAATCGCCAATCCCGCCGCGCCGAGCACGGTCAGGATGCTCGCCGCGGCCACGCCGAACTTGCCCAGCGCGGCGACGATCGCGATCACGCGAATGGCCCATTGCACGAGGCTCGCCATTACCGGCGTGAACGTGGCGTCGGCATTCGTGCGGCTGAGCGCGCGCTTGACGGCGTTGGCGACGCGGTTTGAAATCCACCAGCCGACCAGCAATATCAGTATGGCCATCAACAGGTCGATGCCAAACGATACGCCCGATGTCATCAGGAAGTTGTAGACGGGGCGTAGTTTGTCGAGCGGGTCCATGCACTTCTCCTTGTTCTAGTAAGGAGGGTTGGGCTCATGAGGCCGGTAATTCGTTCCCTTCGCGTTCCCTTCGCGTTCGCTGCGTTGGCCATCCGGCCGAGGTCCCGAATATCGGGATAGCCTTGAAGTCTTTCGGGTCAAGGCTGACACGACTTCCCGCGATTCGATAACATGTCAGACCCGGCGCATGTCAGACGACATGAACCTGATCACGCGCCGCGCGATTGTTTCTCGTTTGTGCTGGCAAACCTTCCCACATCATCGATTCGAGGATTACGTCATGGCTTACGAAGCAGCTTCCGAGCGCTATACGCAGATGGCTTACCGCACCTGCGGCAAGAGCGGGCTGAAGTTGCCGGCGTTGTCGCTAGGTCTTTGGCACAACTTCGGCGACACCACGCCGATCTCCACGCAGCGCGACATCCTGCGTACCGCGTTCGATCTCGGCATCACGCACTTCGATCTGGCCAACAACTACGGGCCGCCGTACGGCAGCGCCGAGACCAATTTCGGGCGCTTGTTCAAGGACGACTTCAAGCCGTATCGCGATGAATTGCTGATTTCGTCGAAGGCGGGATGGGACATGTGGCCAGGCCCGTACGGTCAGGGCGGCGGCTCGCGCAAGTACGTGCTGGCTTCGCTGGATCAGAGCCTGAAGCGCATGGGTCTCGACTACGTGGACATTTTCTATTCGCATCGTTTCGACGCCGACACGCCGCTCGAAGAAACCGCCGGCGCGCTCGCAACCGCCGTGCATTCGGGCAAGGCGCTGTATGTAGGGATTTCGTCGTATTCGCCGGCGAAGACGCGCGAAATGGCGAAGCTTTTGGCCGAACACAAGGTGCCGCTGCTTATTCACCAGCCGTCGTACAACATGCTGAACCGCTGGATCGAGGAAGAACTGCTCGATACGCTCGACGGCATCGGCGCCGGCAGCATTGCGTTCACGCCGCTGGCGCAAGGGCTCCTGACCGGCAAGTACCTGAATGGCGTTCCCGCCGACGCGCGCGTGAACAAGCCGGGCGGCGGATCGCTGAAACAGGAACATTTGAGCGCGCAGAACATCGAGCACGTTCGTAAGCTCAACGATCTGGCGCAACGGCGCGGCCAAAGCCTCGCGCAAATGGCGCTGGCGTGGGCGTTGCGCGGCGGCCGCGTGACGTCGGTGCTGATCGGCGCGAGCCGTCCGGAACAGGTGACGGAGAATGTCGGCGCGTTGAAAAATCTGGAGTTCTCGAAGGAAGAACTCGCGGAAATCGATCAGCACGCGACCGAAGGCGGCGTCAATCTTTGGGAAAAGCCGTCGACGGATCAACGCGTTTGATTAGCGGCATCGAGTGAACGGCGTGGCTTAGTTGTTTTACCCGCGCCGTTTTCTGTTCCTCAACGCCTTCAAGTCCGGCCTGTCGGCAGCAGGGCTTTTGCCTTGCCGCCGTTGCCCATTGCTATCATGCGGACTCCGGAAAATTCGCATTGCGTGGTCCGCAGTCGTCCGACCTGCCAACAGGAAAAACGTCCGCCAACCACAGAAACGCGTGTGCGGTAAAATAGCCGATTACGCGTGCGGCAGCGAGGAATGCGGAACATTCGCTCCGGGCGCGGGGGCCTTGCCAGTCACAGGCCCGGTTTGAAGCGTGCCGCCGGACTTCGGCTAGTGTCCGCGAGAACAACCTGAAGCATTGCTTTCGTTGCGCCTTTCCGGTGTTGTCGTCGCAATCGTGCCCAGTTGTCTGAACGGTCACCGGCACGCACCACTGCGCCGCCCTGATTCCGCACTATCCATGAAGCCATGAGCAACCTTAATCCTCAAACCGTTCTGAGCGTCCATCACTGGACCGACACGCTGTTCAGCTTTACGTGCACGCGCGATTCCGCTTTTCGTTTCGAAAACGGCCAGTTCACCATGGTCGGCCTCGAAGTCGATGGCAAGCCGCTGCTGCGCGCCTACAGCCTGGCGAGCGCCAACTACGAAGAACATCTCGAGTTCCTCAGCATCAAGGTTCAGGACGGTCCGCTGACGTCGCGCTTGCAGCACTTGAAAGTGGGCGATCCCGTGTTGATCGGCAAGAAACCGGTAGGTACGCTGGTCGCCGACAACCTCCTGCCGGGCAAGACGCTGTGGCTTCTTTCGACTGGCACGGGCCTCGCGCCGTTCATGTCGATCATCAAGGATCCGGATGTCTACGATCGTTTCGACAAGATCGTGCTGACGCATACGTGCCGTTTTGTCGATGAACTCGCGTACAAGGATTTCATCACCGAGCATCTTCCAGCGCACGAGCACCTTGGCGAACTGATCCAGGAAAAGCTGGTGTATTACCCGACGGTCACGCGCGAAGAGTTTGCCAATCGCGGCCGCATTACGGATCTGATCGAAACGAAGAAGCTGTTCTCCGATCTCGACGTGGCGCCGTTTTCGGTCGAAAACGATCGCGTGATGCTTTGCGGCAGCCCGCACATGCTGCGCGACACACGTCAACTTCTCGACGACATGGGTTTCCAGGAAGGCAGCAACAATCATCCGGGACATTACGTGGTGGAGAAGGCTTTCGTCGGCTGATGTATTTGCTGGTGATCGTTTGATACGAAAAACCGAAGCCTGCGCTTCGGTTTTTTGTTTTTGGAGGCATTAACCGCGCGGGATATGCAATGCACTTTTGCGACAAAATGCCTGCCAAGGTGGCATTTACTTCCTATTCAGCTTACAAAAGTTAAACGTGTCGATTTTTGACGCAATCAAGCAATTTTCAGAAATTTCTCCTCGAAAGACGTTTTAGCGCGGAAGTCAAAATTCCTATCTTCGCAACGTTTTGCGACGCATAACCTCCCGTCTCCGATAAAATCTCCGGTTTTCCAGTTGATTCTGCGCCGCCGATCCAGCGATCCGGCGCGCCAGCCCGAGGTTAGGAGTTCCATCTTCATGTCCCTGTTCCGTAAAAAAAGCATCGAGCACATGCTCGCCGGCGCGCAGCGTGCCGGATTGAAAAAGACGCTCGGCGCGCTCGATCTGACGGTTCTCGGCGTTGGCGCGATTATCGGCACGGGGATATTCGTGCTCACCGGAACCGGCGCCGTTCAGGCGGGACCGGCGCTGATGGTGTCGTTTCTCTTCGCGGCGATCGCGTGCGGGCTGGCGGCGCTGGCCTACGCGGAGTTTTCATCGACAATTCCGGTCGCCGGATCCATCTACACATACTCGTACGCGACGCTCGGTGAACTGGCCGCGTGGGTGATCGGCTGGGATTTGATGCTGGAATACGGCTTGGCGACTTCGGCGGTATCCGTTGGCTGGTCGGGATATCTGCAGTCGTTGCTGTCGGGCTTCGGCATTTCTCTTCCTACCGTGCTGACCGCGGCGCCCGGTGCGGTGCCCGGACAGTTCACGCTTTTCAATCTGCCCGCATTTCTCGTGATGATGGCGATCACAGCGCTGCTGTCCATTGGCATCAAGGAATCGGCGCGCGTGAACAACATCATGGTCGCGATCAAGGTCGCGGTCGTGCTCATGGTGATCGGCGTCGGCGTATTCCATGTGACGCCCGCGAACTGGCATCCGTTCATGCCGAATGGCTGGGACGGCGTGTTCGGCGCGGCAGCCGTGATGTTTTTCGCGTTCATTGGATTCGATTCGGTGTCCTCGGCAGCCGAGGAAGTGAAGAATCCGAAGCGCGATTTGCCGATCGGCATCATTTCGTCGCTCGCCGTCTGCGCCGTGCTGTACGTCGCGGTGGCCGCCGTGGTGACGGGCATTGTGCCGGCGGCGCAGTTCGCGAGCATCTCGCATCCGGTTTCGTATGCGCTGCAGGTCGCGGGGCAACCGTGGGTGGCGGGGTTTATCGATCTGGGTGCGGTGCTCGGCATGTTGACCGTGATTCTGGTCATGAGCTACGGACAGACGCGCATCATCTACGCAATGTCGCGCGATGGTTTGTTGCCGGCGCGGCTTTCGAAGGTTCATCCGAAATACGGAACGCCGTTTTTTACAACGTGGTTCGTCGGCATTTTCTTCGGCTTGATTGGTGCGCTCGTGCCGCTCAATGTGCTGGCCGAACTGATCAATATTGGCACGCTGGCCGCGTTTTCGATGGTATCGATTGCCGTGCTGGTTCTGCGCCGCACGCATCCTGACCTGCCGCGCGCGTTTCGCTGCCCGGGTGTGCCGGTCGTGCCTGTTCTCGCCGTGGCCGCGTGTTTGTTTCTGATGCTGAATCTGAGAGCGGTGACGTGGGTTGCATTTGTTGCCTGGCTCGCGATCGGGCTTGCAATTTACTTCGGATATTCGCGCAGGCATTCGAAACTCGGGCGCGGGACGGAGTAAGCGTTTCGGTTTGCTGCAGGTTTTGCTGCACGTTCTGCTCCACGCTTGGCGCCGCCCATCGAGGCGGCGCTTTTACGTCCGTAGCGAAGCGGCAGTAACATGAGCGGGCATTCCGGAGCTGTGTTTTACTCTGGTTTTGAAGCATCGATGTGCCAGGCGCCTGGGCGATAGCCAACTCAAACGGCTGCCAGCAGCAAGACGAAGAAGGGGAAAACATGGACAGCGTGGATCTCGAAGTCTTGAGAAACAGTGCGCGATGGCTCGAACGCGGGCATCGCGTATTGCTGGTGACAGTGGTCAAGACGTGGGGCTCGTCGCCGCGGCCGGAAGGCGCAATGCTCGCCGTTCGCGACGATGGCGCGGTGATGGGCTCGGTATCGGGCGGCTGCATAGAAGACGATTTGATCGAACGCGTCAGGCAGCGCGGGATTGAGCAAAAGACACCCGAAAGCGTGAAGTACGGGATTTCGGCGGAAGAAGCACATCGGTTCGGATTGCCGTGCGGCGGCACGATTCAGCTCGTGCTGGAACCTTTGTCGATGGCGAGCGGTATCGCCGAATTGTGCGAATCGGTCCTTGCAGGGAAGCTGGTGACGCGTACGTTGAACATGCAAAACGGCGCTGTTAGTTTGGAGCCGGCGCAGGAAACGGACGGCGTCGTCTTCAACGAAACCACGCTTTCTACCATTCACGGTCCGCGCTTCAGGATGCTGGTCATCGGTGCAGGACAGTTGTCGCGATATTTGTGCAGCATCGCGGTCGGACTGGATTATCACGTGACCGTGTGCGATCCGCGCGAGGAATATACCGACGAGTGGGACGTGCCCGGGACGAAGATTGTGCGCACCATGCCCGACGATACAGTCACGGAAATGAAGCTCGACGAGCGATGCGCGGTGATTGCACTGACGCACGATCCGAAACTCGATGACCTCGCGTTAATGGAAGCTTTGAAAACGCCGGCATTTTATGTGGGCGCGTTGGGATCGCGGAAAAATAACGCGGCGCGGCGTGAGCGGCTTAAAGAGTTTGATTTGTCCGATGCCGAGTTATCGCGATTGCATGGACCTGTTGGTATTTATATCGGCAGTAGAACGCCGCCTGAAATAGCGGTATCGATTCTTGCTGAAGTAACGGCCGCGAAGAACGGCGTTTCCTTGCCGACAATCCTTCAAGTCGAAGGCGCGAAGGCGGCGCGTGAACTTGAAGGAAGCGGCGAAGTTTGCGGGATTCAAGACGGCGTTGGCATAACCCAGCACTGAATAGCCGATGTCATTCAGCGGCGCTTTATGAGCTCACTTTGCCGCTGAGCTGCATGGCTCGAAGATATTTCCCCGATACCTCCGACGCGCCGTAATGCACGACCGTCTGATCGATCAACGCCCATATCGATAATCCCGCCTGGCGCGCCCGCAAGCAAAAGGAAACGTCTTCGCCAAGGTAGACGCCGTCCTCTTCAATCGTCTCAAAGAAACCGTAGAACTTTCCGCTGGGAATCATCGATTCATATTGTTTCGGTGGCGAATAGCATTCGGTAAAGGGTTGCGTGACTTCGAAAGCTTCACGTTGCGCGAGAAAAACGCCAGTGCCGATATGCCGCGCTTCAGCAAATCCATTACGAAAATCGATATCGCCGTCTGCGTTTACTATCGGCGCGAATGTGTAATCGGCGTGTTTCTCGAGCCAGTCGCGCATCGATAAACCGGTGTCATCGGAGGCTATTGTGCGGTCGAGGTTGAAGCGCCGGAATGGATACGCGACGCCTGTTATGGGTTTATCCGCGGCCAGAAGTTTGATGACTGATTCGGGCGGAAACTTCATGTCGGTATCGAGGAAAAGCAGATGCGTAAATTTAGGATTGTTTAAGAAATAATTGGCGAAGAAGTTGCGCGCCCGAACGATTTGCGATGACGCAACGTGCAACAGTTCGTAGGTCACGTCTGCTTTGGTGAACGCGTGGGTCAAGTCGAGCAGTGAGAAAGCAAAATTGACGTGAACTTCTTCGCCGTAAGTGGGGAGGCAGATTAGAACGTGGTGGGCCGGCATGAGTCTGTCCGTTTTTATGGATGGTTGATTTTGCGCTCGATCACGGGTGAGCGGTATTGTTAGGATTGTTAAAAGAATGTTTCGATGTGAGGGCGGTTAGCGATGGGAGCTATGGTACATGCGGGTTGGCTTGTTGTTGTGAAGAGTGCGGTTTGATGGTGGTGTTTGTGGTGAGGGCGGCTTTTTGCGAGGTGAGGGGCAGTTTGAATGAGGGCGATTGACGGTTCTGGGGAAGGCGAGCGTTTGGGCTGGCAATTGTTGCGGTTTGAGCTTATGCGACCGGGAGGGGCGCGACTTGCGGCACCTTGTAATAGTCTGTTCGGTCGCCCTGTTTCAATCCACGCGCCCGCGAAGGGCGCGACCATTTGTGCATTTGACTAGGGCATGTAACCGTGAAGTTTCAATCCACGTGCCCGCGAAAGGCGCGACGCGCGCATGCCATTTGTCACGTCCGTGCGATAGCGTTTCAATCCACGCGCCCGCGAAGGGCGCAACGCCGCCCCTTTGCGACGGGTTTACCCGACACCGTGTTTCAATCTACGCGCCCGCGAAGGGCGCGACGTGCCATGTGTCATCGCACGTACCGGCGTGCAGGTTTCAATCCACGCGCCCGCGAAGGGCGCGACGCGAAACCTGAGCGCCGATGTTGGCGCGGGATATGTTTCAATCCACGCGCCCGCGAAGGGCGCGACTCAGCGAGTAATAAACAATTCGCTTGCCCCGTTTCAATCCACGCGCCCGCGAAGGGCGCGACCGCCAACGTCACATGTTGGACTTTTGAAATGCACCGAGTTTCAATCCACGCGCCCGCGAAGGGCGCGACGCGCAACCGACTGCAGGTAGGGCTTGACCCACCACGCGGTTCAATCCACGCGCCCGCGAAGGGCGCGACGATAGCGGTTGTCTTGTGCGACGGTCCAAGATGCGTTTCAATCCACGCGCCCGCGAAGGGCGCGACAGGAAACGGACCGGCGTTTGAATGCGATTGAACGCCGTTTCAATCCACGCGCCCGCGAAGGGCGCGACGTATCTCGGATGCGGTGGGCGGCATCTTGACCAGCGTTTCAATCCACGCGCCCGCGAAGGGCGCGACAAGCGCCGCCATGCCTGCAGATGGAACCGAGGCCCGTTTCAATCCACGCGCCCGCGAAGGGCGCGACCTTCGTCGTTCTCCCATACGGATTGAGGGCGCGGTTTCAATCCACGCGCCCGCGAAGGGCGCGACCTTCCGCCGCGCCGTTTGCGGCCGCCCACGTTTCGTTTCAATCCTCGCGCCCGCGAAGGGCGCGACACCGAGATCAAGCTCCCAAAACTCACGCGCAAAATGGTTTCAATCCACGCGCCCGCGAAGGGCGCGACCGGCACATATCGGCCGCATGTGTACGCATCCGCGTTTCAATCCACGCGCCCGCGAAGGGCGCGACCTGGGATCGCCCGCACCTCGATCTCATATGCAGGTTTCAATCCACGCGCCCGCGAAGGGCGCGACCCCATAGTTGCTGAAATAAGGAATCCAAATCATGCTGTTTCAATCCACGCGCCCGCGAAGGGCGCGACCTTACGCAGATCGAGGAAGCAACCGCCTTGCAGGTTTCAATCCACGCGCCCGCGAAGGGCGCGACAATGGCGTTGGCCTTGCTACTTTCGACGCCCCCCGGTTTCAATCCACGCGCCCGCGAAGGGCGCGACCCGACAATCCGCATGAACACAATGCCGCGACTGACGTTTCAATCCACGCGCCCGCGAAGGGCGCGACGCATCGAACAGTGGCAAGACGATATCCGCGTGTATGTTTCAATCCACGCGCCCGCGAAGGGCGCGACCAAAGCTACCCGCGCGCTACGCTCACGCAGGGATCGTTTCAATCCACGCGCCCGCGAAGGGCGCGACGGCGCGCTTCTCTGCTTGGGCTACATCTGCGAGTTTCAATCCACGCGCCCGCGAAGGGCGCGACGGGCGACTCTTTTCGGGGTCACCGCAAAATGCGTGTTTCAATCCACGCGCCCGCGAAGGGCGCGACGACTACACCCGCACCGGCGCACAACGACGGCAAGGCGTTTCAATCCACGCGCCCGCGAAGGGCGCGACGCCCACAACCGCGCCGGCTAGCCGATCTGCTCGGTTTCAATCCACGCGCCCGCGAAGGGCGCGACAAAGTCGCTACGCATATAGCGATAGTCACGCATAGTTTAAATCCACGCGCCCGCGAAGGGCGCGACGAAATACAACAATGCCTTCGTCAGCACAAGCTGGTTTAAATCCACGCGCCCGCGAAGGGCGCGACACCCAAACGCACCCGCAAGCGCTTCATTGCCAAAGCCGTTTAAATCCACGCGCCCGCGAAGGGCGCGACCGATACGATGCCGATAACTGCCGCTGTTCGTCCGTTTAAATCCACGCGCCCGCGAAGGGCGCGACGGCGTGGCGTCTTTATCGCGGCATGACCATCGATGTTTAAATCCACGCGCCCGCGAAGGGCGCGACGATGCAGGAGAAACATCAGACGCGCTGGCTAAAATGTTTAAATCCACGCGCCCGCGAAGGGCGCGACGCCATCTCACCTAACTTACTGTATTGGCTGACAAAAATCCTTCGTTTCCGCGAACGGCACAGCGTCACAAACAAAAAATCCGGCCAACATACGAAATCCCGCCACTCAACGAAAAATCCCCAACAAAATCAAAGCGTCTTCATTTCCGCGAACCTCCCTACAAAACCCCGGCCACTTCACGTTCGCAACTCCTTAAACAATCAACGGCCCGTTGAAATCCACCGCCTCCTTCGCGCCGACATGCTCAATCCGGCGCTCCCAGTTATTCCCAAGAAAATAAAATCGCAAACTGTCAACTTCGGTATCGATCACGCTGATCAAACGGCGCTTCAGGAACGTCCACTGAGCAGCATCGACTTCAATCTCGAACACCGAATATTGAACTCGCTGACCAAAATCCTTGCAGGCGCGAGCAACCCGGCGCAACCGACGTGCGCCTCCTTCAGTCGATGTCGCCACGTCATAGCTCACCAGCACCATCATTGCGATTCCTCATTTCCACAAGAATGCGGGATACGCGTCCAGGTCGCCGCGTAAATGGCGTGCAAGCAACTGCGCCTGCACAAACGGCACCATGCCCAGCGGGATCTTTTCTTCCAGAAAAGGATGCATGATTTCATCGCGTTTTCGCTCCTGATATGCGATCAGCAACGCCTTCCTCGATGTTTCGGTAAGCAAGCACGCGCCGTTATCCAGGAAACGGAAGTCCCTCTTGTTCAGTTGTTTTCGGTTAATCATCGACAATGCCAGTCGATCGGCCAGTACCGGCCGCATCTCTTCTATAAGATCAAGCGCCAGACTCGGTCGTCCCGGTCGGTCGCGATGCAGAAACCCTACCGCGGGATCCAGTCCAACGGTTTCCAGCGCCGAGCGGCAATCGTGGGTAATCAGCGTATATAAAAAAGAGAGGACCGCGTTGATCGCGTCGAGCGGCGGTCTTCGGCTTCTGCCACCGAACTTGAATACGGGATCGTCGGTACGGACAAAATGCTGAAAAACGCCAAAGTAATTCTGCGCAGCTTCACCTTCCAGTCCGCGTAAAACGTCTATGTCGTTTTCACTCGGAAGCCGACGCGAGATGATCAACAGCCGCTTTTGTGCGCGTTCTATTTCAAGTCGAATGTCGTCCGTATAAGTTTCGCCATAATCACGCAATGCGCGGCTCAAAACGGCGCGCTGGTTATGTAATTTTCCCGCGACGACATTGCGCACAATTGGCGCTGCGCGAAGAAGGTCGTCGCTGACGCGGTATTGCTCCCGCCGCAGCAACACGTTTCCAGAAACCGGACCTTCCACGCGCGCGAGAAAACGGCCGTGCATCGATAAATAGGCGACGCTTACGCCAGACTCCGCGCAAAAGCCAAGCAACGGCGGCGATATCATCACGCGCCCGAAACACACAACGCTCGCCAGCATGTGAATGGGAAGCCGGGCGCGTTCGTCACCTTCGACTTCCATCACGACATTCGCGCCGTCTTTCTTGAGCCACGCACCTTCGGTGGTGACATACAGCGTGTTGAGTTGCCGTCGCAAGATTAATCCTTGAGTTGCGCTTCAAACCATGTTTTTACCGAGCCATGTCGCCCCAGCATTTGCGGCCGGCAATCGTCAATCAGAGAACATGAGTCGCAGCGACTTGCTTCGTAACGCGCCATAGGCGTGAGACCATCCCGGACCAACGCACGCACGAGCTCGATCGTGTTAATGGTCAACGCTCTCAATTCGGTATCAATAGGAACGACACGACGACGGCGCGTCTTACCATAGAAAAGCGCGCCTTCGAGAATGGACTGCTTCAACATGTATTCCAGACACAAGGTCTGTGCACAAAGCTGAACTTCGTCGGCGCGATGCGCTTTCGGTTTTCCGCGCTTGTATTCGACCGGATAAGCGCGTTCGACTTGCTCATTGTCCAGCCGATGAAATTCCACGACATCCGCGATGCCGGCAATACCCAATTCCGCGTTTGATAATGGCATCGCGGTAACGGTTCGCACACCACGGCGGCTTTCCGCGCGGGGCAAATCGGCTTGTTCGTGCAGCACGCGCCCCTCGGCGGTATAGACGTTCTCGCTCCATATCTGTTCAACGTGGATAAGTGCGCATTGCCGGGGGCAAAACAGATAATGCTGGAGCGCGGAAAGCGCTATGGTTTCATCGGAGAAGGGCGCACTTGCCATTGCGTCAGATTCGATCGATGACTTCGACGCCGTCTGCAATCTGCGCTTTATCGATCAATACATCGTAGTCGACGAATTTGCGCGCCGGAAGTTCTTTACCTTTTTCCTTTCTCTTAACTGTGACCGCTTCAAAAAGCTTATGCGCCGGCGCGTTACCCAATGCGCTTTCGTGTTTGAAGACAATTAGCCTGCGAGCCGTCATCTCGCCGCGCGCGGCCGAGCGGTCGTGCTCGAACATATTCGTCAACGAACGCCACACGAGTTCGAGATCGTCCTCGGTGAATCCGGTACGCTCCGCAAGTTTCGCCGATATAAACCCGTGCGCCCGATACAAGCCATAAGGGAGGATATGTTTGCGACCCATGGTGCGGTTGTCTTTTTGCTTTTCGGAATCGGCTTCTGTGGTGACGGCCATACGGGTGATCGAAAGTTCCATTTGCAAGATCGGGTCAATCGATGTAGCGAATGCAAGCTGGACCGGTCCACGAACCTGGCCGCAGTTGACTCCGGTTGTCATCACAGCGCCGAACGCGCGAATATCAAAGAAGTTGTTGCACATCCACTGAGTAAGTTCGTCTGCCTTCTTCGAGTCCTTCGGGAGCTTCTTGTCGGGTTCAATGCCAACGGCCTGATAAGCGAGTTTGTGCTGCAAATTGAGAATGGCTTTTTCTTGCATATAAATGGCATGTCGCGCTTCACCATCTTTCTCCAGTGCCACATAATTGCGTATCTTCCGTTTCAGGCAAACATCGGTAACGATCCCGAGATTGGTCTCCGGATCTATGCGAGGCTGATTACCGTTGTCCGGATCGCCATTAGGATTGCCATTGGTTACGTCAAACAGATACACAAATTCGTAGCGATTTGCGAGGATTGTCATTGCTCATTCTCCGTGTCTTCATCGGGGCCGTTTTCAGCATCGTCTTTTTTTGTGCCGGAATTAAAACAGAGTTGATACTGATGGTAATAGCCAAGTGCAAACCAGCTTTGTTGTTCAACTAAAAGCGCCGCTGGAAAATTGCCGTCCATAAGAAAAAGAATCTCTCTCATCTGCAGGTCTAGCGAAATAATCAGATTCCGTTTTGGACCCTTTTTACCTCGCGAAACATGGTGCACTACGCCGTTCAGCAGTAAGCGGAACACGCGTTGTGGCACGGCTGACGCAGAAGCGTAATAACGGTCTTTGATACTCGAATTGACTTCGCCGAGAGCCACCTCTTGAATGCTTTCAAGCGTGGCGAACAACCTCCCGAGCAGATACCCGGGTTCTCTATTGTCTGGATCGAAACTCACAGGCACCTCCGTTGGATATTTTTTTGGCTTGAGCCGGCGGTTGCGCGAAAGTGCCGCCTTGCAGATTGCGACGCGCATTCCGGTCACCTGTCCGTCCGAGCGTATGCGCGAAATGACTGAGCTTGATAAAGAGCGTGGATAATGTTGACCACTTAAAATTGAACGCGCTAAAGAGCCAGCCATCCACGAAGAAATGTTTTCAGTCTTGTCCTGCGCAGCAATAGACAATAACAAGCGCCATTGATTAGGCGGTGTTTTCCACGGGGTGGGTTTAATTGACAAATCGTCGTAGTGATCCTCCAGCCGCTTCTTGAAAACGTCGAGACGTTCAGTGAACCAGAAGCGCACTGAAAGGCGCGACGCATTCGGTGACAAACCAAGGACAAATATCCTGGACGCAGGATCGAGCAGCGCGTTGAGGTCTTTAATGCCGCGTCCTTCGGCGACCAGACCAAGCGCTGATTGAACTTTGGCGACAGCGCCTGGTTCGCTGTAGCGCGGCTCAAACTCGCGGGAGAAAAAGTCCTCCGCAGCCTCCTGCTCTTCCTGACTCTTCGCTTCCGCCCAAAACACGACGCTCGCGTCGCCGATCTGCACGCATTGACGATGATGCGGATCGCGCAGCAGCAAATAGTTCAACACAGTCGTATAAGCAAACGCCGCGTGGACCGATACAGGCGCATTCGCGCCGCGATCCTTACCGTACGAATCGAACGCGTCGAGGTTGAACGAAACAATCGACGCCCCCGACGATTGCGCGCCCCACACGCCTTTGATCGCCGGATGAAGCCGCGCGATGGGCCGCGTCTCACCGCTGACCAGGCACATGCCAAGCGGGGAATCATCGGTTGCGCTGTATCGCTTGATCAGCTCCTGCGCGGCCGGGCGCTCGTGGATGTATTGCTGTTCGCCATCGATTCGAAACACGACGTTCGCACCGAAAATAGCTGACCCGTGTTTGACCAAAGGCTCGCATTGCTGCCATTGACCGGGAATCCATTCTTCGATGAACTTGCGTAACGCGACAAGACCTTCGTCGGTGGTATCGGCGAGACGTTCGAGGTGGAGCGCCTTGAAAACGGCATGTGATCGCGCATTCAATGTCGGAACGTCGGAATCCTTCTTATGCTCCACGCCGAGCACGAACGCCGTCTTGTCCCAAAGAAAGAATGGTGGCGGCGCTGTGCCTGATCGCTTGAATGACGCTGGAACCGTCAGCATGATCCATTTCGATTTTTTGTCGTTCGGATCGAACAAGCCGATGACGTCGCGCATCTTCCCATCGCGGTCCAGAAGAATGCAATAGCCGATCTTTTCCTGCGTCAATCCAAAAGCCGGTACTTTGCCCTGCGCCGCCAGCCGTTCGTAATAGTCGACGAGTGACTTGATAATCATGCCGCACGCTCCGCAAACGGCAACGCCGGAACATTGATCCAGCCATCTTTGATCGATGCCCTGAAAAAATGCGGCGTCATGCCGTTATTGAAATCGATGTCGTGCAGCATCCACCCAAGGTCCCTCTCGGCCATTAGGGATTCATGCGGCACAGGCGCGGGTTCATCGTCTTTAGGCAACCAGAAATCGGCGGGAAACTCACGTACGCCAAAACACGGCGTCTGAAAACACTGACCTTGACGCGCCCGTCGGTTAAAGATGTCGAGATGCTTGCCGATGGAATCGCCCTCTTCGGCTTTGTCGGTCAGCACGAAATGCGCTTCGATCACGTAGGCTACGTTTCTAAGAATGGACGCCGCGCGTTGCTGACGGTCTTCATCGACGTAATTGACGAGGCCTTCCAGCGTGCCCTTTTTCATGGCCGAGCGCGCACTCGATGCCGGAATCTTGCTGGCGACTTCATTGCGACGAATGGTGTCGAAGCGGATCTCGTTCAACACCTGAATCCGGTCGATAACCCAACGAATTGCTGGCTTCCAGTGAATAGCTTCCACAATTCCGCGCGCGGCTGAAGGCGTGATGACGTCGTAAGACACGCGCTCAACTTTCATCTCCGGGCGTGTGAACAACGCTCTTTCGCCTTTTACATGCAAACGAATTCCGTATGGCACGGATTTCTCCTTTTTGTAACGCAGTAAGTCGCCGTCAGATGCCGGCACGCGGCTTTAGATGGAGCAGACCAGTTGCAAACCTGATTATTGAATGAGGCTTTCTGGATCGAGTAGCAACGAGCCATCAAGCTTCAGGCCAAAATGGTCGCTGTATAAATCCATGGCGATCAGTTGCATGAACTGGTTGTCGTATTTGTGCTTGGCGACGGGTTGAATGGCGCCGCTATCGGCAAGTGCGTTGTAGGCTTTATGCGGAATCTGGATTAGATACGGCTGGAGCTTTCGAGCAATGCCACTGCATTTGTCGGTGTCTTCGAGGTCTTGCAACAACGCCTTGCATTGAGCGTCGGCGGGAATGATCACAGGCATTTGCACGCTGTTGATCATCTGGAAGAGCTGGCCTATAAGGTCGAATTTAAACATCTCGATTCCATCTGCCTCGATCATTTCAAGCAAGTTATGTTTGTCGAGTTTGTCCGCGCCGAGCTGCCAATAGAGGGCGCTGAAATACGCGTTGATCGCGGCGATTGAAAGGGGATTCACCTCACAGGTACGCAATATCTCGCGGGCTTTATCGGCTAAAGGTTGAATTGCTTTCGGCGGCGCCCAGTCGCTATTTTCAGTCGCAAAAATTTCCACGATGCTTTCCGCCCGCGGCCGTTTTCCGCTTCTGTTGCAACGACCGGCGGCTTGAGCAATAGAATCCAGCCCGGCTTCCGCGCGCATCACATATGGGAAGTCGATATCGACGCCGGCTTCAATCAACGGCGTCGATACGAGCCGGCAAGGCTCATTGTTTTCCAACATCTTGCGGACTTCGTTGAGGACGCGAGTGCGATGCTTCGGGTACATCAGCGTGCTTAGGTGACGGGCGCCTTTCTCGTTTGTTATCGATGAATAAAGTGCTTGCGCATGCCGCCGGTTGTTAACGATGGCAAGCACTTGGTCGTGGTCACGCATGCGCTGAGTCAATGCGTTGTCATCAAGCGTGCCCGCCGATACGATCGTGACGCGCGCCAGGGTTTCAAACAGCGCTTCGGGATCGGGCGCGAGTTCGATCACGTCCTTGAAACCGCCTGCAAATTTGGGCGCGTTGAGTGCGGGTTGCGTCGCGGTGCAAAGCACAATGCTCGTCTTGTAGTTGAGTGCAAGTTCATCCAGCACGGCGACACACGGGAGCAACAGATTGAGCGGGAGCGCCTGGGCTTCGTCAAGAATGACTACGCTGCCCGCAATGTTGTGCAGCTTCCGGCTTTGCGATGGCTTCGACGAATACAAGCTCTCAAAAAATTGCACCGATGTAGTCACGATCACCGGCGCGTCCCAGTTGTCCATGACGACGCGCAATTTCGCCGCAGCTTCGGCTTGATTGCGAGGATCGGGAACGAAGGCGCTGTGATGTTCGAGCACGGCGGCGTCGCCGAGATCGCCGAAGGCTTTCCTGAAGACGGCGGCATTCTGCTCAACGATGCTCGTGAACGGAATCACGAAGATCACGCGATCAAGGCCGTGCGCAATGGCGTGATCGAGCGCGAATGCCAGCGATGTCAGCGTCTTGCCGCCGCCCGTTGGAACCGTCAGCGAAAACATGCCGATGCGATCGTTCGCGTGGGATCGGGCGTGCGTGAGGATTTGGGCACGGGTTGTGTCGATGGGATTCCTGACTTCCAGCGCGCTTAGATATGCATTCAGTCTGGCGCGCAATTCGACAAGCGTCGGCCTTTGAATGTCTCGGTCGAACGGCCGGTTTTCGATTCTGGAATAGAAGCGGTCGGTGTCGAGATAATCACTGTCGACCACGCACGAGAAGATCATTCGCGTCAGGAAGAAACGCTGGAATTGCGTACGTTCCTTGTTTTCCCGCCATGCAGTTGGCCGCATCTCATTCGCCGTAGGAGGCAACGTAAGATCTTTCAGGTAATCGTTGAACAGCGGGGGAAGGTCGGCGGCTAACCGGTCGTCGAGCGAGGTTCGTGCTCCAGGGGCGCGGCCGTTTGCCAATCCCGCGTGATGGCCCGCAATACCGTAGGCCATCATCCTGCCTGGCGCGCCGTATTTCTCGCACGCGATTCGCGCGCCCCATGTGGCGTGGTCCACGCGACGGCCGCCTCGGATGCGCTGTTGATATGCGTCAGTGTATTTGCCGAGATCGTGCAACTTTCCAGCCGTTTCCGCGAGCACGGTGGCGCCAAAATGTCGCGCCGATTGACCCGCGAGTTTTCCCACTGCGTTGAGATGATCCGGAAGCGTTTGCCAGTCGGTCTCGTCAGGGTTCGACGTGGAGTGTGCGTGGAAAACTCGTGTCACGGGCGCCGCCTTGGGGGATTGTGGGCGGGCGTTCTCATTCTTAGAAGCGCGTAGCTTAGGTCGTCGCTTTGTGGAAATGCAGCCTGCAATTAGAAGAGCTTAATATCGGTGCCATCTTAGAATTTGATTTGGAAAGGTAATAATTTGACTTGTTTAAGAGATGGGGCCGATCGCGGCTGGAATGGGTGCTTAGTTTGGGTGGGTTTTGGGCTTACGAGTTTGTGAGAGTGCGATTGATTGCGGTACACCGCAACGCCTTAGATGCGCATGTTTCAACCCACGCGCCCGTGGCAGCGCGACTGTCAACCGCGTTCCGATACTTAGTACGACCTACGTGCCAACCCACGCGCCCGTGAGGGCGCGACATTCCGGCTACCTCTACGCGGACCGCTTGATCTTGGTTTCAATCCACTCGCCCGTGAGGGCGCGACACAGTCTGCATCAGTTTATTTGTCGCGACCTGCACGTTTCAATCCCCGCCCGTGAGGGCGCGACGTCTCACCTTTGAAAAACTCAATCCCATCGATGTATTTTCAATCCCCACGCCCGTGAGGGCGCGACGGGCCGTATTTGGCGCTCAAAAGCTGGTCGAAATAGTTTCAATCGCCGCGCCCGTGAGGGCGCGACGAGCCGCGTCGTCGCCAATGATGTAGCGCTCAGGGTTTCAATCCCCGCGCCCGTGAGGGCGCGACACCCAGCGACTTGATGCGCATCGCCTCGACCTCGTTTCAATCCTCGCGCCCGTGAGGGCGCGACATTTTCATCCCGTGCCAAGTGGCACAGTTGCATGTTTCAATCCTCGCGCCCGTGAGGGCGCGACGCAGAGCCGGTATTTACGTATTTGTTTTATCTCAAGTTTCAATCCTCGCGCCCGTGAGGGCGCGACCGCGATCGGCACGCGCGACCAGCCCCAGCATTTCATTGTTTCAATCCTCGCGCCCGTGAGGGCGCGACCTGCTTCGGATCGTCCGCCCATAGCGTTGAATTGCGTTTCAATCCTCGCGCCCGTGAGGGCGCGACCGCGATGCAGGCTACGACGTGGACGACTAGCCACGGGTTTCAATCCTCGCGCCCGTGAGGGCGCGACAAGTTGTCGCCATCTGCCAGGCGCAAGGCGCTGGTTTCAATCCTCGCGCCCGTGAGGGCGCGACCTACCTTGTAGGCAATCACAAGGTCAGTGACGCCGTTTCAATCCTCGCGCCCGTGAGGGCGCGACTACACACCGGAATCATCAAACAGCTTTCTAAGCAGTTTCAATCCTCGCGCCCGTGAGGGCGCGACACCATCCCATTCAACCCACTGTTCCAAAACAAAAAATCTGGCGTCTTCCGCGAACCTACCAAGTACCAATCCATTCGCACCGCCAGAAAATGCCATGTTGCAATCCTCCGCTTGAAAAACGTTACAGATCAAGCTGCTAAGTGGTTGCGCGAACCTACCTACAGAAAGCCGGTCGCTACCGGTTCGCACTTGCCGTCTTAATCGACATCTTCGGTAGGCCGCAAGGCATTAACTCACGTTCCTGCTGCGCCTCCACATCGCAGATCCGCCCCGTAGATCGGAAAGATGTTACCTCAGTGATTCTGCTACCAACCAGGCAGGCGAATCGCAAGGACACCATAGAGATGTATATAATAATCATTCTCATTTAAACGGCCGTAACGAGCGATCCAAACGCCCCTACCCACCCGAACCCCAACAAAGAACCGACCGTAATCCGCCTCATGCTCACCCCCCAATCCCTCCGCACCTGGTCGCTTGTTCACAAATGGACGAGCATCGTGTGCACGGCCTTCATGCTCTTGCTGTGCCTCACCGGCTTGCCGCTGGTCTTCGGCCATGAGCTCGATGTGCTTCTGGGCGATGCCATCGAAGCACCCGAGCTCCCGGCAAGCGAGGCCAACGCGCGCGCAAGTTACGACGCCGTCCTGAAATCCGCGCTGACGAAAAACCCCGGCCACGTGCCGCAATACATGATCTGGGAGCCCGATGAACCCATGCTGCCGATCATCGTCACCGCGCCGCGCGCCGATACCCCGCCCGACGATACGCAAAGCACGACCATCGACGGTCGCACGGCTCAGGCGCTAGGCGCGCCGCCGGGCAAGGGATCACTGAAGTTCGTGCTGCTGAAACTGCACGTCGATATGTTCGCGGGTTTGCCCGGCAAGCTGTTCCTCGGCGCGATGGGCGTCAGTTTCGTCGCGGCGATCGTCTCGGGCGTGGTGGTCTATCTGCCGTTCTGGAAGAAATTCGGCTTGGGCCGCGTGCGTATGAACAAATCGCGGCGCATCGCTTGGCTCGATGGTCACAACGCGCTTGGCATGCTGACGTTGATCTGGGCGCTGCTGGTCGGCGCAACGGGTTCCATCAACACGCTTGCCGATCTGCTGCTCGACGCCTGGCGCAACGACCAGCTCGCGCAAATGCTTGCGCCATATCAAGGCAAGCCGCCGGTCGTGGCGACAGCGTCCATCGATAAAGCGATACAAACCGCGCGCAACACAGCGCCTTCAATGATCCCGTCGTTTGTGGCATTCCCCGGCACGCGCTTCAGCAGTCCGCATCACTACACGGTGTTCATGCGCGGCGATGGCATTTTGACGACACGCATGCTGCGCCCGGTTCTTATCGATGCGGAAACTGGCGCGCTCACGGATTCGCGCGAATTGCCGTGGTATCTGAAGTTGTTGCTGGGCTCGCAACCGCTGCATTTCGGCGATTTTGGCGGCATGCCGTTGAAGATATTCTGGGCAGCGTTCGATGTACTGACGATCATCGTGTTGGGAAGCGGCTTGTATCTGTGGCTTTCACGCGGCAACAAAAACAAAGCTCGGCCTGCCTGACAAAAAACCCCGCACGAAGGCGGGGTTTTTATCGAATCAAAGCAACTGCGATTACATCAATCCCATCCAGACCATAGCGACAATCGAGGCGCCCACAATCACCGCGCCCACGGTCTTGCGCTTGTTCAACTCGGTCCACAACAGCACGCCGGTCAGCGATAACAAGATGATGCTGCCCGCGAGCGTATCGATCAGCAGTACCCAGCCCACGCTCAAACCCACGCCTTTATGCAGGTTGCTCATGGTCGAAAGAAAGCTGTTCTCGCTTTTCTTCACCGATACAAACCCGTTGCCCACCCAATATTCCGCCATCACAGATCCGCCCGGCGATGACACCGCCACGGTCCATTGTTCAGGTTGCATGGTTTTCTGATCGCCCCAGCCAACCGCGTGCGCCGGTTCGCGTTTCGCCCGGCCGAGATTGCCTTCAATCTTGAGCTCTTTCTTGAGCCATTTGCCGAGTTCCATCGGCGACTTGAGGCCTTGGGCGGGCAGCGCCAACTGCATCTGCGAGACTTGGGGTTCACCGCTCGATATTCTCAACGGTCCAGCGCGATGATTTAGCAGAAAGCCAGTCGAGCCGAATAAAAGCCCAAGCACCGCGCCCCATAGCCCAACCCATCCGTGGACTTTGCGCAGCCATTTGATAAATGTGGCGCGGCGCGAGCGCTGCTTGCGGGAAATCTGTTCGGCGTCGTCGATGAGTCTTCCGCCATGCGGCGCGTACTGCATCGTGGTCGCGTTGGACGCGGGATCAAGGGTTTCGGGCGCGTTCAAGCGTCTCTCCAGTCATGCGATTCAAGGGAATGCGGGATGTTTAGCCAGACCGATGCGGACAGACGTGCATCGACAAGACAAATTCTCGAATGAGAATTGTTATCATTACATGTCGAATAATTTTGTTCAACGGGTTTGTAAGGAGGCCGGCGCGAGCGCGCCGTTCTCGAAAAATACGAATGATTACAAGGGCCAGAGCGGCCCTTCGTCCATTGCGGCAATCTGCTCGCGCAATTCGAGAATCCGGTCTTCCCAATAGCGCTGCGTGTTGAACCACGGGAAGGCCGCCGGAAAAGCCGGATCGTTCCATCGACGTGCGAGCCACGCCGCGTAGTGAATCAGGCGCAAAGTGCGAAGCGCCTCGACCAGGTGAAGCTCACGCGGTTCGAAATCGCAAAAATCCTCGTAGCCAGCGAGCAGATCGCCAAGCGCCCGCGATGCTTCCACGCGATCTCCCGGCAGCAGCAGCCACAAATCCTGGATGGCGGGCGCCATGCGGCTATCGTCGAAATCGACGAAATGCGGGCCCGCATCCGTCCACAACACGTTGCTCGGATGGCAATCGCCGTGAAGCCGGATGCTTTTGATATCGCCAGCGCGGTCGTAGCAACGCTCGACGCCTTCCAGCGCCATTTTCACGATGGTTTCGTAGGCTTCGCGAACGTCGTCGGGCACAAAACCGTGCGAGAGCAGGAAGTCGCGCGGCTCGTAGCCGAACGTCTGGATATCGAGCGATGGCCGCTCAACGTACGGCTTGATCTGCCCGACCGCGTGAATCCGCCCGATAAACCTCCCCAGCCATTCCAGCGTCTCAGGCCGGTCGATATCCGGCGCGCGTCCGCCTCGACGCTCGAAGATGGAAAACCGGTAACCCTCGAAGGTGTGCAACGTCGCGCCGCTGATTGTGCGTGCCGGAACCGCGGGGATTTCGCGCTCGTAAAGCGTGCCGACGAACGCGTGCTCTTCGAGAATGGCGAAATCGGACCATCGTTCCGGCCGATAAAACTTCGCGACCATCGGCGGCCCGTCTTCCATGCCAACCTGATACACACGATTTTCGTAGCTGTTGAGGGCGAGCATGCCGCCGTCGGTGCGTTCGCCGAGTGGCATCAGGACGCTGTCGAGCGCATCGAGTACACGTTCGGGCGTGAGATCGGCGAAAGGCGGGGCGGGAAGATTGGCGTTGTTGCCTGAAGAACTGGAATTCTCGTCTGGCGTGCGCGATGCATCGGAATGGTTCGGGTTCATTCCAGCATTGTGACGCGCATCGCCGGGGGAAGCATCAGCAATGCGCGTTTATACGGTCGATGAGTTGCCCACGCGTTCAGTGCATGAGCACGTTGCTGCTCGGTCGGACGAGTTCGCCGGTATCGATCAGATCTTCGAGGAAGAACGGTTCCGTGTTGAGCAATTCGGACGTGCCGGGTTCGTCGGCGTACCAGGCGACCATGGCCATGTCGCCAAGAATGCGCATGACGATGCCGCGTGCGCCTTGGGGCACGGCAATATGAACGGAGCGAACGATTGAACCGATTTGCATGATGACTCCCCGAAATATGCCGGCATATACGTAATGACGTGATGCGAGCCGGCCGGTTCTGGATGAAACACAGGTTTTAAGGCCCGTGCACTGGACTGCTATGCCGCGCGAATGTGTGGATGGTGTATGAATGACTTCCGATTGGCGGCGTATTCCAATGATTTCGGCTCAATGGTTGTTCTACTTTAGCGCATCGGTTCTGCTTGGGTTCAACTTTGCCGTCGTTTATAGACGACGAAACCGCATCAACGGAATTATCGAAAGTTGATTGAAAGCGTTTGAGCCAATGCTCGGCGAGACGTTTCTGTTCCCGGTATCGTTGCGCGTTTGGCAACTGGAAATTCATTCGTGACCTTATTGAAGGCGTCCAAGCTTTCCATCGATCCCACGCCTTATCTTGAACGCGGATCGCGCGCTTATTGGCACGCTTCAATTGCGTTGCTGTTTGCAGGCTACGCCACTTTTTCGCTGCTTTACTGTGTGCAGCCGCTCCTTCCTGAGTTCACCAAAGCGTTCGGCGTGAGTCCGGCGCAGAGCGCGCTGTCGGTATCGGTGACGACTGCCGCGCTTGCCATCGCCGTCTTCGTTGCGGGCTTTGTTTCCGAAGGATGGAGCCGGCATAAGTTGATGACTTTGTCGCTGACGGTCTCTTCGCTATTGACGATCATCGCGGCGTTTCTGCCGAGCTGGCACGGTCTCCTGATCGTGCGCGCGCTCGAAGGGCTTGCGCTCGGCGGCGTGCCGGCTGTCGCCATGGCGTATCTCGCGGAGGAAGTGCATCCCGATGGCCTCGGCCTCGCAATGGGGCTTTACGTCGGCGGCACGGCAATTGGCGGCATGGCGGGGCGCGTGATCAGCGGCATTCTCGCGGACTTCTTTTCGTGGCGTGTGGCTATTGGCGGGATCGGGGTGCTGGGCTTGCTCGCGACGCTCGCATTTCGCGCGTTATTGCCGCCGTCCAGGCGCTTCGTGCCGCGCGCGGGAATGGGATTCACGCATCATCGGACGGCGTTGACCGGGCATCTGAAAAACCGCGGCCTGCCGTTCCTGTTCCTGATCGGTTTCGTGCTGATGGGCAGCTTCGTCACGATCTACAACTACGTGGGGTATCGGTTGATCGCCGCGCCGTTCAATTTGAGCCAGACGGAGATCGGCGCCATCTTCGTGGTGTATCTGACGGGCGTGGTTGCGTCGCCATGGTCCGGCAAGATGGCCGATGTTTTCGGCCGTGGCCGCGTGCTGATCGCAGCGCTCGCGTTGATGATCGCCGGCGTGGCAATGACGTTGTCGTCGTCCTTGCCGGTGGTGATCGTGGGGATTGCGTGCATGACGTTCGGGTTTTTTGCCGGGCATTCGGTCGCAAGCGGCTGGGTCGGATTGCTTGCGAAAGGCGCGAAAGGGCAAGCAGCCGCGTTGTATTTGCTCGCGTATTACATCGGGTCGAGCGTGCTGGGTTCGTGGGGCGGCCATTTCTGGACTATCGACGGCTGGCGCGGCGTGACGGGCCTTGTTTTCGTATTGCTGGTTATCGGCTTGGGCGCTGCAGAATTCCTGCGTCGGCGCGAGCGGCGAACGGTCGTTTAGATTCACCCGCGAATGTAAAGAAAGCCGCTAGTAAATTTCTTCATACAAGGGTTATTCCGTATCCGCTTAAAAGAACGCGGCGCCAAGCCCCGTCTGGCAAGGCGCGCGCTTTTGGCGGTGCGGCGTTTGCGCGCTGCAGCATGTTTAAAGCCAAAATCGCGGCCTATACTCAAGTTGAACGTGCGACGTTCCACGCATTCAGATGGACGCCGAGCACGGACGATGGGAGACGAGTATGACCACCTACTTCACGATCGGCGATTTCATTCTGATCATTCCAATGGCACTCGCGGGGATTCTCTTCTTGGGCGCAGTTCCTTGCGCTACGCAATTCCGCAAAAACACGTTGCGCGTATTTGGCGCGCTGCTCGGGGTGCTGGTTGCATTCCTGCTGGTTGAGGGACTGCCGGCGCTAGTCTAGACGCCTCAATTCTGATCAGCGCGGCGAGCCGGATTTACCAAATTGCCGCGCGTGCTGGACAGGAACTCGACGTTTTAAACGCGTCGTTCCTGTATTCCCGATTGCCTTCGCGGGAATGCCCCATGCTCACGTTCTTGACGTCCGTCATGAACGTCGACCGTCGATACACGCCCTCTTCGTAACATCGCGCATCCGTCCAATGACGGCTTGCGTAAATAGAGCCAGTTGCTGTCTCAGTCGATGCCATTCAGCTTCAACGATAAAAAGACATCGAGGATTACATGCCCTTGCTCACCGTTGCCGTTATTGGATTTGTCGCGCTCATCGTCATCTTTACGGCGGTCTGGGCGTGGCAGCTTAAATCGAAGAATGCGGGAATGATCGATCCCATTTGGGCGATGTCGCTCGGCTTGCTCGCCGTGTTTATCGCGGTATTTGCGAAAGGCGAGTTGCATACGCGGGTTATCGTGGGGATTGGCGGACTCGTGTGGGGCATGCGGCTCGGCTTGCATTTATGGAAACGCAATGCCGGTCGCGATGAAGATCCGCGTTATCACAAGTTCCGCGAGCAATGGGGCGCCGACGCCAACAAGAAAATGTTCTGGTTCTTCCAGCTGCAAGTCGTCATTTCAATGCTGCTGTCCATTGCGTTTTTCGTCCCGGCTTATCGCACGACGCAGCCAGGCGCGCTTTGGGTCGCGCTGGCAGTGCTGATCTGGGTTGTATCGATTGCAGGCGAAGCGCTCGCCGATCACCAACTGCATGCGTTCAAAGCCGATGCATCCAATCACGGCAAGGTCTGCCGCGCCGGTTTGTGGAAATACTCGCGACATCCGAATTACTTCTTCGAGTGCGTGCATTGGGTTGCGTACATTCCTTTAGCCGCAGGTAGCGGATCATGGATTATCGCGATGCTTTTGCCACCGGTTTTAATGGCATGGCTCTTGATGAAAGTGTCAGGCGTGCCTATGGTGGAAGCTGAGTCCGCTAAAAAACGCGCGGGATATGCCGAATACATGCGTACGACCAGCGCATTGATTCCGTGGCCGCCGCGTCAGTCATAAACAATAATAGCGAGGAGTTTTACCATGAGCGACCTGTCATCCCGGGCGGCTATGCCACAGCCACAAAAGCAGGACGCGCCGCCGGATGGCTGGCTGATCGACTGGTGCGAACGCGGCCGGCTTCCGGATTCGCTCGTGCGCCTGGGAATGCGCCGGCTGATGAAGCAGCGTCTGCACGATGAAGGTTTGAACGATGGCGAAGCGCGTTCCAAGCGGTTTAATCGATTGGTTGATGAGCTGCGTGCAAGTCCTATTGCTATTGAAACTCAGGCCGCGAATACGCAGCATTACGAAGTGCCGGCCGGGTTTTTTCATGGGCATCTGGGCGAGCATTTGAAGTATTCGTGCTGTTTATACAGAACGGGAACGGAAACGCTCGATCAAGCCGAAACCGCGATGCTCGAAGAGTACGCGGTGCGCGCTCAACTCTACGACGGCCAGCGCATTCTGGATCTCGGTTGCGGCTGGGGATCGCTGTCGTTGTGGCTGGCGCAGAAGTATCCGCATTCGCAGATCGTGGGGTTATCGAATTCGCGGGGGCAGCGCGAGTTTATTGAAGCAACCGCGGCCGAACGCGGCATTACGAACCTGCGCGTGGTGACGGGGAATATTGTCGATTATCAATTCGAGGCGGAAACGCTCGGCGACGGTTTTGATCGCGTGCTGTCGATAGAAATGTTCGAGCACATGAAGAATTATCGCTTGTTGCTGAACAAGATCTCGGGATGGATGCGCGACGACGCCAAGCTGTTCGTGCATGTGTTCGCGCATCGGACGCTTGCTTATCACTTCGAGGTGAAAGACGGCAGCGACTGGATGTCGAAGTACTTTTTCACCGGCGGGACAATGCCGTCGGAATCCTTGTTGCTGCATTTCCAGGACGACCTGACCATCGATCGCCAATGGTGGGTGAGCGGCACGCATTACGAAAAGACCGCGAATCACTGGCTTGAAAATCTCGATGCCGCGCGCAACGAGCTGATGCCATTGCTGGTTCAAACGTATGGCGCCGCCGATGCGCCAGTATGGTTTCAGCGCTGGCGCATGTTTTATATGGCGGTCGCCGAGTTGTTCGGTTATGCGAAGGGCAATGAATGGGGTGTCGCGCATTATCGATTTGCGAAGCGGCGCGGATGATCGAAATGATTATCGCGCGACCATCAGCGCCGGCCGTTTGCTGAACCACGGCCGCGCGGCTTCGAGTTGCGCGGCAAGCCGGAACAGCGTTGCGTCTTCGTTGCGCCGCCCGGCGAACTGCACGCCAATCGGCAAACCGCGTGCATTCCAGTAAAGCGGCACGGACATCGCGGGCTGGCCGGTGAAGTTGAACAACTCGGTGCATCCGGCCCAATCGAATGCCTTCTTCGCCGATACCGCCAGCATCTTGCGCAACAACGACTCCACCGGAACCGCCGTCAGCACGCCCATCTGGAAGCGCTCGAATGACGTCGGCTGCTTCGCGCCAATCTTGAACGGCGCGCCGGCGAGCGTGGGCGTGAGCAAGACGTCGTAGCGCGACATCAGCGCGTCCATTTTCGCCGAGACCTGACGTTGCAATTCGAGCGCGGCGGGCAAATCCTTCTCGCCAATCGACCGGCCAATATGCGCCATTGCCCACGATGCAATCTCGAAATCGGCGCGCTTCGGCTTCTGGCCGCTGACCTTGCCGGCTTGCAGCACGATCTCTTCGGCCAGTACCGCCCACATCACGAGGAACGCGTGCGCGATGGCATCGAAATCGAGGCCGAAGGACGCAGGCTCGACGTGATGTCCGAGCGATTCGGCGAGTTTGGCGGCATCGTCGAGCGCGGTTTTTACATCCGCCGATAACCCCGCCGCCAGTTGCGGCTCGGCCATATAGCCAATGCGCAACGGCGCGCACGGTTCGCTGACCGCGCGGAAAAACGCGCCGCTTCTTCCTGTCGATGTCAGGTCGAGCAACAGCGCACTATCGCGCACGCTTCGCGACACCGCATGATCCACCGATAAAACCCCGGGCGCCGGCAGCGGTTGCGGCTGGACATCGTTGGATGGCTTGTAGCCGAACAAACCGCAACACGACGCCGGGATGCGGATGGAGCCGCCGCCGTCGGCCGCGTGCGCCAGCGGCACGACGCCGCCTGCCACCGCGGCCGCCGCGCCGCCGCTCGAACCGCCCGGCGTGTAATCGAGTCCCCACGGATTGCGCGTCGGGCCGAAGAGTTCGGGTTCCGTATAGGGCATCTGGCCGATTTCCGGCGTGTTCGTCTTCCCGAAAATGTTGAGTCCGACCGCCTTCGAACGCGCGACGATCGGCGAATCTTCGCGCGGAATGTAGTGCTGGAAATGGCGGCTGCCCATGGACATGCGCAAGCCCGCGACCGGCGCGCCGAGATCCTTGATGAGATAGGGCACGCCCGCGAGCGGACCATCGGCGGGAAGACCTGAACGGCTCGCACGATTGCGGGCCGCCTGGTAATCCGTGAGCACGATGGCGTTGATTGCCGGATTGACGGCTTCCGCGCGAGCGATGGCGGTATCGATAAGTTCGCGCGCGCTCACCTGGCCCGTGCGTACAAGCTCCGCCAGGCCAATGGCGTCATGTTCGAGATACTCGGACTGCACGGTTTCCCCTGATTTTATTGTTCCGTCTGTTTGAGGTGGCCGTGCAGACTGCGGCGCAAAGAGCCCGTTACGAATGCTCGCCGAGGAACGTCAGCGTGCGGCCGTGCGCAAGCGCCGACGCCTTCTGATTGTAGGAAGCACGATCCGTGCAGTTGAAGCCGTGGTCCGCGCCGGGATATGTGAAGACTTGCGCGTCCTTTCCAGCAAAGCGCTGCTTGACGGCGTTCACCGCGTCCGACGGAATGTGGGCGTCCAGGTCGCCGTAGTGGAACTGGATCGGCGCCTTGACGTTATCGGCCAGATCTAGCTGCGTGTGGATGCCGCCGCCGTAGTAGGCCACGGCGATATCGAACGAACCCTTCGCCGCCGCCAGATATGCCAACCGGCCACCCAGGCAATAACCCACTCCCGCAACCTTCCCATTCACTTCGGGCAATGCGCGCAAGGCAGTGGCGGCGGCGCCTACGTCGGCAACGCCGAGGTCGAGGTCGAACTTGCCGTACAACTCCATCGCTTTGTCGCGATCCGCGCCGTCATAGCCCAGTTCCACGCGCGGCTGGATGCGCCAGAAGATGTCCGGGGCGAGCGCCACGTAGCCATCGGCGGCGTACTGGTCTGCGACTGCCCGGATGTGTGAATTCACGCCGAAGATTTCCTGGATGATAACCACGCCCGGACCTTTGCCTGCCTTGGGCAGCGCAAGATAACCCTGGTAGCTTTCGCCGTTGGCGGGGATGTCGATCCATCGGGATGAAACGGTCATAGTGATGCTCCTGACTGATTGCCTAATGATAAGGGACGCAAAAACACGACGAAAAACACGCCGGAAAACGCGGGAAAAAAGCGGCAAGGCAGTTTGCCACCATTCCATGCCGTTTGCTGGCGGACGTCCGGGCTGTAACGCGGCTGTAGGAATTCGCAGTTGGCATGACGTCAAGCGCACGTCAGCATGGTTTTGAAAGCGCTCTAGAGTTAATGCTCTCTTAAGTGTTTCGATTGAATGCCGTCGATCGGCCGGGATAATACCGGCGCGGTTCCATAAAACCACGTAGAAGCGGCCTCGCTGTATCGTCCATCCGCTGAAGAACCGCATGAACAGGGCGTTTGCGCACTGCACCAGCACATTTCCGAAGGCTTCTCAACTAGTCTCTTATTAGTAGCAACACCACTATCTTAAAAAACTTCCCCAAATTAATTTGACAACCCTACACTTGCGCGCAGTACGGATGGCGGCTGCCAAAAACGGCCGGCTGAAGGACTTGCCAAGTGCATGACGATGCATCCGGCGTGGTCGTCCACGGGGCTGAACCACCGTGATGAAAAGCGGGGCACAGGGCGACACCGTTGTTTTTGGGACCGAAACTGGAGACTTACATGAACACCAAGCTTCACAAATTGTTGCCTATCAGCGCTGCAGCGCTGCTGTTCGCCTCGATGGCAACAACAGCCATGGCCGACGAGACCGTCAAGATCGGCCACGTTGCACCGTTGACCGGCGGTATTGCTCACTTGGGCAAGGACAACGAAAACGGCGCGCGCCTCGCAGTTGAAGAAATCAATGCCAAGGGTCTGACGATCGGCGGCCAGAAGATCACGCTCCAACTCGATCCGCAAGATGACGCGGGCGACCCGCGCACGGCGACGCAAGTTGCCCAGAAGCTCGTCGACGACAAGGTCGTTGGCGTGGTTGGTCACCTGAACTCCGGCACGAGTATTCCGGCATCGAAGATCTATAGCGACGCGGGCATTGTCCAGATCTCCCCATCGGCTACCAACCCGACCTACACGCAGCAAGGCTTCAAGACGACGTATCGCGTCGTCGCGACCGACGCTCAACAAGGTCCGGCGCTTGCCAACTTCGCCGCCAAGACGATGAAGATGAAGAGCGTGGCGATTGTCGATGACTCCACGGCTTACGGCCAGGGTCTCGCCAACGAATTCGAAAAGACCGCCAAGTCGCTCGGCCTGAACGTGATGTCGCACGACGCGACCAACGACAAAGCCGTCGACTTCCGCGCCATCTTGACGAAGATCAAGGGTGAGAATCCTGACGCGGTGATGTACGGCGGCATGGACGCAACCGGCGGCCCGTTCGCGAAGCAAGCCAAGCAACTCGGTCTGCGCGCGAAGGTTCTGGCGGGTGACGGCGTATGTACGGAAAAGCTGGCCGACCTGGCAGGCGATGCAGCCGACAACGTAGTGTGCTCGGAAGCCGGCATGGCGCTCGAGAAGATGGAAGGCGGCCCGGCATTCGCGGCCAAGTTCCAGAAGCGTTTCGGTGCGCCGATCCAGATCTACGCGCCGTTCACGTATGACGCGGTGTACATCATTGTCGATGCAATGAAGCGCGCCAACTCGACCGATCCGGCAAAGATCGTCGCTGCAATGCCGAATACGGATTACAAGGGCGTGATCGGCGAAACGACCTTCGATTCGAAGGGCGACCTGAAGCACGGCGTGATCTCGCTGTACGACTACAAGGCAGGCAAGAAGACGCTGCTGGACGTGGTCAAGATGTAATTCGCGGGTGACGTGGCGATCGGTTCAAGGTATTGATTGCGCCGCCTTCGATGATTCGCAGAACCATAAAAACGCGCTGATTGCGAAGTCAGCGCGTTTTTTTATAGCTTGAGCTGTTTCATCATTCGCGGTCCCACAAGCGCAATCAGCGCCGCGCACGCCGCAACTACCGATAGTCCGATCGGCAAGGAACTGATCTGCGCAACTCCGCCGATCAGCACCGGCCCGAACAGCAAGCCGAAGTAAGCCAGCCCGGCAACCTGCGCAAGCCCTTCCGCCGGGCTCACGCCTTCCACGCGCGCCGCTGCGGCGAACAGCACCGGCATCATGTTGGCGAGGCCGAGGCCCATCAAGGTGAAACCGGCCAGCGTCACGACCGCGTTTGGCAAGACCAGCGCCGCCATCATGCCGATAAACGCCAGCGCCGCGCTGCCGAAGATCAATTGCGGCGCGCCGAAGCGCGCGCGCACGGCATCGCCACCAAAACGTCCCGCGGCCATGCCACCGGTGAACGCCGCATACGCCGCGCTCGATAACGCCGGCGTTGCCAGCACCACGTCGCGCATATAGACGGTCGCCCAGTCGTACATCGCGCCTTCGGCGATCAGCGCAATCAGCGCGAGTGCGCCGAGCGCCCATAGCGCGCGGGAGCGCCATCGATTCGACGACGATGCACCGTGTGCGTTGCTCGCGTGCGGAACGTGCGGCAACACGTTTGGCATCGATACAAGCAGCACGATCAAGCTCACTCCGCACGCCAGCGCCAGATGTGCGACCGGCGGCAAGCCATGCGCGAGCATTGCACCGCCCGCTGCCGCGCCCGCCATCCCGCCGACGCTGAACATGCCGTGCAGCGACGACATGATCGGGCGTTCGAGCGCCTCCTCGACGTCGCTCGCTTCGGCGTTCATGGCGACATCGAGCGTGGCCATGCTGAAGCCGAACAGCGCGAGCACGAGCACCAGGAGCCAATAAGACGGAGCGACCAGGATCAGCGCCCCAAACACCGTCATGCCGATACCGCCAGCCAGACACGCGCGGCGCGTGCCCACACGGCCGATCCACGGGCCGTTTGTCAGCATCGCGATGATCGACCCTACGGCGACCGCCAGCAACGCGATGGAAAGCGCGCCGGGACTGAGGTGAAACTTGTCGCGAACGGTGGGAACGTGCACGCCCCACGACGCGTACAACATCCCCGCGATGAAAAAAACGGCCATGGTGGCGTATCGGGCGCGCTCACGCTTCTTGATCGGCAGCCTTTTGTGCGAGGCTTGCACGGTATCGTGCCCGCCCGCACGGGCGCTGGAAACTGATTCGGACACGGAAATCGCTCTGGTTATGTCTTCGTTGAAAGAGCCGGGCCAACACAGCTAAATGCGGTCATTACCCGACGAAGCTTTCGATTCTATCGAACGGGTCGCCAGCACGCATGTCTTGGCATTTAGATGGCTGCCCGATATCTCGAATTCGGCCACTTTACGATTCGGCTGATGGCAATTGAACGAAACTGTCTTGGTGGTCTAAAACCAGTATCTACAGAGAATGAATTGCAGCGCCTGGCATTATTTTCCGATGCATTGTTGCGTGTGCCGCAACTCGAACTAATGGGCATCAACGAATAGGGTTGTGGTCTAGGAAGCTCAGAGTGCGCAATCGTTTTACCTTCATTAAACCGAAGGGATTCAGTGGTTGAATTGAATCCTCCGTTCGTAGCTTGTATTGAACGGCATAGGTGAATGTCTGAACCGCCGGCATCGCAAACGTGTGCCGTAATGTGCCGTTATGTATCGTGATTACGAGATACGTTCACTGCCTGAAGCGTTTCTCTTGGAACCTCGCATCGGATGGAAGCTTTAAGTAACATGTTTTAACACTATTCTCATTTTGTGAAAGATTTTCCGGATTCATTCGGAGATGTAAGTACGATGAATGGAAGACTTTGCACCATTTAAAGAATCGCACCAAATGTTACGCACACCCGTTCGGCTGAATCGATTTAAATCGAATGTGTTGAAACGCGCATAAAGCCGTGGTTGTGTTAATCTGCGATCCATTGAGAGGCTTTACAATATAACTCAAGCGGGCGTCTGACTCGTACACTGCAAACCAAAGGAAAACATCATGCCGTCTTACAAGGAACTTCTCGCACAGCGAGAGAATCTCGAGCGACAGATTGAAGAAGCAAAGTCGCGGGAATATGCTGAAGTTCTCAATGAAATCAAGCAGAAAATGACCGACTACGGGATCACGCTGGCTGAATTGGCGGGTGGTCGCGGCGGTAAGAATCTGAAAAACGCATCACGTCCACGCGCTGGCGTGGCGCCGAAGTATCGTGATCCGGATAGCGGCAGCACGTGGTCGGGTCGCGGCAAACCGCCAAAATGGATTGCCGGTCAGGAGCGCGACAACTTCCTGATCCAGAAGTAAGGTTTTTCATATTAAAAAAGCCGCACGCGAAAAGCAGTGCGGCTTTTTTGTATTCTGAAGTAGATTCCGATCCTGACTGAGAACGCGTCGCGTTTCTATAAATCGATGATTTAAAAGGATTTTGTGCTGGATCGGCCATCCGTTTGCCGTACGCCTTGGTAAGATTGCTCATACAAGGACTTTGAGCAATGAAATGTCTCTATCGACGGCGCGCGCTGCTGAGAAACAGCAGGTAGCGCTCAAAACTACTGTTACCAGCATCGCGCTCAATATGGTCCTGATGAGCGCGCAGATCGTTGTTGGCGTATTTGCGCATTCACAAGCGCTTATTGCTGACGGCGTTCATTCCCTGGCCGATTTGGTGTCCGATTTTGTCGTATTGCTGGCGAACAAACAAAGCGCGGCCGCGCCCGACGACGACCATAATTACGGCCACAGTCGCTATGAAACCGTTGCTTCATTATTTCTTGGCGCTTTGTTAATTGCGGTCGGCATAGGAATGTTATGGCGCGCTGGCGAACGCATCACCGATCTTCAAGACATTCCCGAGGTCCATGTGAGCGCGTTAGTCGTCGCGATCATAGTCCTTGTTTCGAAAGAACTTTTATTCCGATATATGTTGCGTGCCGCCGAGCGCGTCAGATCCGCGATGCTGATTGCAAATGCATGGCATGCACGTTCGGATGCAGCATCGTCGCTTGTCGTGGGAGTTGGGATTATCGGCAGCATGGCGGGCTGGCGCTTGCTTGATCCCATTGCGGCTGCAATCGTGGGATTTATGGTCGCGCGCATGGGTTGGACTTTCGGATGGGATGCACTTCAGGACTTGTCTGATCGCGCTTTGGACCGTGCTGAATCCGAAAAACTGCACGCCTTATTAATCGAAACGCCGGGAGTGCGTGACGTGCACGAATTGCGCACGCGAAAAATGGGCGATCTCGCTATAGTCGATGCCCATATTCTTGTCGACCCTTTGATCTCCGTTTCCGAAGGCCATTACATAGCTGAATCGGCGCGTGCGCGTCTCCTTACAAATTCCCGTGTGGTCGACGCATTAATTCACGTCGATCCCGAGAGCGACGATATCGTTCCGGAGGCCGCACGCCTTCCGACGCGTTCAGCGGTAAGCGACGCCGTGCGGACTGCGCTGGGCGCGCAGGGAATAGGCTTCGATCAATTGAATCTGCATTATCTGAGCAGCGGGTTCGAAATCGACGTGCTGCTTCCGTTCGATTCGAGCAACGATCAGATCGCGAAACTAGAACAGGTCGATGTTGCCGCGCTCAAGAAAGATCTAGGCGCACGCCACATTCGGTTTGCGCGAAGCATCAAGGGCGTGCCGGAAACACGGCACGTGACAGGTATCCCCCAATAGCGACTTTCCAGAAACGTCCGCTGCTTGATCGCAGACAGACGCGTAGTCAATGCGCGGCTTCGTTCTGGATCACAGGGGCAATTGGGTATCGAATTTGATTTCGCGCAGCACCACGCTGGTCCGTACCTGCGCGACCGCCGGAATCTTGAAAATGCGATCGTGGAGAAATGCGTCGTAGGATTTGATGTCCGGCGCGACGATTTTCAGAATGTAGTCGGCTTCGCCTGTGGTGCTGTAGCACTCGGTCACTTCGGGGCAAGTGGTGATCTCGCGTTCAAACTGTTCCACGCCGCCCTCGGTATGCCGCGTGAGGTGAATATGCGCGAGCGCGCAAACATGCAAGCCGAGTTTCTCGCGATCAAGGAGCGCCGTGTAGCGCTGAATCACGCCCGATTGCTCCATGTCCTTGATGCGCCGCCAGCAAGGCGTGCTGGACAGCCCTACCTGATCGGATATTTCTTGCACGGAACGCCGGGCATCGAGCTGCAGGAGTCGCAGGATCTTTTGTGAGAACGTATCGAGAGTCAACTGCGCCTCCTTTCGGCCGTTACCAACTCCAATAGTAGAGGTGGCAGAAAGGATGCGCAATGTCAAACGCCCTCGGTGAGCAATATTCCCTAACTCATTGCCCAGACTGCGCGTTTTGTCCTTCGCTGTTATTGCCGCCGGACGTTTCGCCAGCAGTTTTCAGCGTTGCCAGGGCGGCGCGTTGAGCGCGCAGCTCGGCCAGCATGTTGCAGAACAACGCGCCCTGTTCTATGGCGTCGTCCAGCGCCACATGGGTATGCGGGTGTTCGTCGAACCAATGTTTCGGCAGGCGCGGCTTGATGGCCTTTCGGTATGGAAGGTCGGTTAGCGCGAAAGCGAGTGTCTTGATGTCGAGCGCCGACCAGGAGAACGGACAGCGCTCGGCGAAGCGCATCATGTACCAGAACATGTAAGTGAAATCGAAGCCAGCCGGATACGCCACGAAAACCGGCTTGCCAGGTAGCGCCTCGACCCATTTCACATAAGCCTGCATTGCAGGCAATGGTTGTTGCAGGTCTGTGCGGCACGCGGCCCACGCCTCGGGCTGCGTTTTCCACCAAGCGGCTTGCACCGGATGCGCAGTGGCGCCCTCGAGCGTTTCAAGATTTGCCGAGAATGTGCCGATCAGTTGCTTGTCTTCCGTATAAGCCGCCGATGCAAAACTGAGCATTGAATGAGGACCCGGGATCGGACCGTCCGCCTCGACATCTGTGCTGACGTAAATTTCAGGGATGGCGATGCTCATGCGGATTTCCTGTCGCCGACGTAGGGATTCGTCCGGCGTTCGTGGCCAAGCGTTGAAGTTGGGCCGTGTCCCGGCACGAATGTGACATCGTCGCCGAGGGGCCAGAGTTTTTCGTGGATCGCGTGCACGAGATCGGCATGATTGCCACGCGGAAAATCCGTCCGTCCGATCGACCCTGCGAACAGCACGTCGCCCACCAGCGCGAGCCGGTTTTCCCGGCTGAAGAACACCACGTGGCCGGGCGTGTGGCCCGGACAGTGATAGACCTCCAAGATCTCATCGCCGAACTGCACCGTGTCGCCTTCTTCGAGCCATCGTTCCGGTGTGAATGCTTGTGCTTCGCCAAAGCCGAAGCGCTTGCTCTGCTCGGGCAATTGGTCGATCCAAAAGGCGTCGTCCTTGTGCGGGCCGTGAATTACTACGCCGTAGTGCTCCGCAATCGCCTTGGCGCCGCCGCAGTGATCGAGATGGCCGTGCGTGAGCAGCACTTTCTCGACGGTAACGCCGAGTTCAGCTACCGCCTCGATGATCCTCTCGACGTCTCCGCCCGGATCCACGATCGCCGCGCGCATGGTTGTTTCGCACACGACGATTGAGCAGTTCTGCTGGAAGGGTGTCACGGGAATCAGAGTGACCTTCATGGGTAGCAACCGCGAGTGTAAAAGCTTCATTGTAACGGTCGAGAACCGCCGCTGCGGCCACGTTCCCAGCGTTAGCCGATCGGCCTACGCTCTGCCCAAAAAATGGGCAAATCTCGCAATTTTTACGTTTATGGAGAGAATGCGTAACAAATTGTGCATCAATGGGCGATCGGTAAGACCTTTTGGGTATAATTAGGCCACTTGTGCATGGTTTGAGCATGCCATCAATGGGCAGTAAAAGATCGCCACTAGCGCTTTTTTACACTTGCCATCAAGTACGCAGTTCGAAGCAATCGCTTTGAAATCGCAATCAAGCATCGATTCCGATCGATGTGCACGTCTTGTCCAGCCGGGTGCGATGTACCCGAGAACGGCCTTAGCTGCCGTAATGCTGGATGGGGCCTACGCCGCCGTTCCTGTGCTGTTTATCGCGCAAGAACGTGTTTGCCACGTTCGATGGCGGCATGTGGGGTCTGGTCAGGCTGCCGGGGACAGGTTGCGCCAGACGTGAAAACTAACCGGGCATTTGCGGCGAGGTACGCCGTTCCCGTGGATACGCGCGTCGTTCGAATTCTCGAGCGATGGCTGCTGGCGCGTGGAAAGCCTTGAGCTGCCTAATGCCGTCAGAACAATATCTGACGGAACGGGCGGCTCGAACCGTTGATTACACGTCTATGAATGTACGACTCACTCGGCATTTCGGGAGTCTTTTTGTTGCAGCAATCCTGACGGGTTGCGCCATGCCGCCAAGCGGCGGCGACCAAGCCAACGTCCTGAACACCGGAACGCAGGTTGCAAAAAGCACGGCTCCGAAAGCCGGTATTACTCGCAATGCGGCACCGCTGGCTTACGATTCCCAGCTCAACTCAATTCCATCGTCGGCCGACAATGCCGACGCTTCGTCGCTTGCCAACGCAAAGCCGATTACCGCCGGTCCAAACGTTGGGGACTTCGAGCAGCAAGGTCGCGCCTCCTGGTATGGCCGCGGCTTTCACGGCCGCAAGACCGCCAGCGGCGAACGCTATGACATGCACGCAATGACCGCGGCACACAGGACGTTGCCGCTGGCTTCGTGGGTGCGCGTGACCAACGAAAGCAACAACAAGTCGGTGGTCGTCAAGATCAACGACCGTGGTCCTTACGTCGGCAATCGCGTAATCGATTTGTCGTATGCCGCTGCAGCTGCTCTGGGCATGCGCAGCGCGGGCGTTGGAAAGGTGAAGATCGAAGGCTTGACGCAGCAGGAAGCGCAACTGGCGAGGGAACAACTGGCATCGATTTCGTCGACTGAATGATCGCCGTTTTTCCCTGAGCAAGACAAAAGACGGGCCGTTTTTGACGGCCCGTTTTTCTATTGGGCGACCTCTTCACCCGCGTCTTTATCGCTATCGCGCGCCTTGTCCATGGCAAGCGCGCGCGTGTACAACGCATTGCGCGATGCACCCGTAAGCGTCGCTGCCAGGCGAGCCGCGCTACTCACGGACAACTCCTCCAGCAAGGTCTCGAGCAACGCGTCGTGCGCGTTGTCGGCGGCTTCTTTCTGCGGCGCTCCCTCCACCACCAATACAAATTCACCGCGTTGCCGGTTGGCATCGGCGGCGAGCCACGTTGGCCCTTCGGCCAGGGTGCATTGATGAACGCTCTCATGTAACTTGGTCAACTCACGGGCAATCAGCAATTTCCGATCGCCGCCGAACGCACGTTCAAGCGCCTGCACGGTTTCCACTATCCGATGCGGCGCTTCGTAGAAAACGAGCGCCGGCGTGTGTGTGAGCAAGGCATGCAACTGCGTGTCGCGCTGCTTCGTTTTGGTCGCGAGAAAGCCGATGAACGAGAACGTGTGAACCCACGCGCCGGCAACGCTCAACGCCGTCGTGAGCGCGCTTGCGCCCGGCAATGGAATGACGGGAAAACCGGCTTCGCGCACGGCATCGACGAGTCTTGCGCCTGGATCCGAGATGCCTGGCGTGCCGGCGTCGGAGACACATGCGATGCGCTCGCCATTACGCAGATGTGCAATCACGTGCTCGGCGGCACTGCGCTCGTTGTGTTCGTGTACCGCGATAGTCGGCTTCGAGATGCCGTAGCGCGAGAGCAGTTGCGACGTGTTGCGCGTGTCCTCGGCGGCCACCCTGTCGACCAGCCCGAGCACGTGCAACGCGCGCACCGTGATGTCCGCGACATTGCCAATGGGCGTCGCGACTATATAGAGCGCGCCAGCCGGAAACTGTTGGCCGTGGGCAAGTTCGATGAGTGGAGTCATGAGGGCGGGTGGCGTGCGAAGAGCGCATTGTGCCACGCGAAGGCATACAACTTTTTGGGGAACGGGGTGTCGAAAACGATCGGAAGCGCGTTCGAGCAGCGCGCGCTGGAATATCTACAGCGTCAGCGGCTGCGCTTCGTGACGCGCAATTTCACGTGTCGTGGTGGCGAAATCGACCTTGTCATGCGCGAGATCGGCAGCACGCGCACACTCGTATTCGTGGAAGTGCGTGCGAGGCGCAGCCGCCAGTTTGCTGCTGCGGCAGCGAGCATTGGCGCGCACAAACAGCGTCGGCTCGTGCTCGCGGCGCAGCATTACCTGATGAACTGGCGCGGCGCCTTGCCCGCGTGCCGCTTCGATGTCATAGCGTTCGACGCGGGCCGGATTGTCTGGCTGCGCGATGCTTTTCGTGCCGATATGTAGCAAAAGCCGAGTGCATCTTAAGTATCGGGGACGACGAGTGCGGTAAACTGCGCGGAGCCCGAAGCACCGGTGCGCCGGGCTTGCAAACCTCCGAAGTAACCCATCACTGAACCACCGCGTAGGTCGCGGCCGATAACCGAGAGTCGATGTCCGTCGAACGAATCCAGCAGCATTTCCGCGAAAGCGCGGCCGTCCAGCGCGAAGCAATCGATACGCTTGCATTTCCTGTTGCCGCCGCCATCGACGTGTTGTTTGGCGCGCTTGCCAATGGTTCGCGGATTCTCGCGTGCGGTAACGGCGGTTCGGCGGCGAATGCGCAGCGGCTGGTGGCTACGCTCGTTAACCGGTTCGAGCGCGAGCGTCCCGGCTTGCCCGCCATCTCGCTCGACGCAAACGCGCTGACGCTGACTGCAATCGGGAACAGTTCCGCGTTCGAAGAGATCTACTCGAAGCAAGTCCGGGCACTTGGACAGGCAGGTGACGTGCTGGTGGTCATCTCCACCACGGGCAACTCGGTCAACTTGCTCGCGGCGATTCAGGAAGCGCATGAACGCGAGATGTTCGTCATTGCGCTGACGGGTAGCGGCGGTGGCGTGATCAGCGAAGTGCTCGCCGATACCGATATCCAAATCTGCGTGCCGTCCGAGCGGGCGGCGCGAATCCAGGAAGTCCATCTGTTAACCATTCATTGCCTGTGTGATGGCATCGACGCGATGCTGCTGGGTGAAGAATGATCTCAAGGGGAACGAGTTGATGAACACGACACGCGTCAAATCGACGCTTGCCAAGGCCACGTTGCTGGCTGGACTGTTATCGGGCGTCGCGCTGAGCATGCAGGGCTGCGCGCTTCTGGCAATCGGCGCAATGGGCGGCGCCGTGGGTGGCGGCACGCTGGTCGCCACCGACCGGCGTACGCTCGGCGCGCAAACCGAGGATCGTGAGATCCAGGTGAAAGCGAAGAGCCGCATTGGCGAGACGCTTCCCGATCAGGCGCACGTGAGCGTGACCGTGTTCAACCGGCGTGTGCTGCTCACCGGCGAAGTGCCGGCCGAGCAATGGAAGCAGAAGGCCGAAGAGGTCGTGCGCGGTATCAACAATGTGAACAGCATCGTGAACGAGCTTGCCGTACAGGGCGCAAGTTCATTGTCATCTCGTACCAACGATGCTTATCTCGAAAGTCGCGTGAAGGGTGCGCTGGTCGGCGAGAAAGATCTGCGCGCGAATTTCTACAAGGTGGTTTGCGAGCGCAGCACGGTGTATTTGATGGGGCTCGTCACGCGTGATGAAGGCACGGCTGGCGCGAATGTCGCGGCGCAGGTGCCTGGTGTCGAACAGGTCGTGAAGGTGTTCCAGTACATCAAGCCTGAAGATGCACAGGCTTTGTCGGCAGCGGCTGCATCGGGCGCGAGTGCGCCGGCGGTGACGCCTATCGACGATAACCCCACGGTTGGCGCCGTACCGGATTCATCGGTGAGCTCGAAGCCGCTCGATGGAACATCGCCCGCGCCAGTTAAAAACTCGGATGTGCATCCAGGCAATCCTGCTCCGGCGGCAAAGTGAAGCGGTTGTTTTTGAGTAGCGTGGTCGCCGCGACCGGTCTGGTCGTGGCGGGGCAAAACGTTTTCGCGGCCGACGCACCAACGTCCGCTGTTTCTCCCGCCGATGCCATGAACATCGCGCGCAAGAACGCGTGCATGGGATGTCACGCGGTGGATCGAAAGCTGGTGGGGCCGTCGTTTCAGCAAATCGCCGAGAAGTACAAGGGCGACGCGAAGGCGCCCGCGCGGCTTGAAGGGAAGGTGAGGGATGGCGGTAGCGGCGTATGGGGTATGTTGCCGATGCCGTCGCATCGTTCAATGGATTCAGGCGATATAAAGAAGGTTGTTGCCTGGATTCTGGCTGGATCGCCGGCGAAGTGATGGGTGGTTTCCATGCAGCGGACGCTTGTCAGACGGTCGATAGGCTGTGCTAGAATCATTTTCAAGATGGGGGGGTAGCTCAGCTGGGAGAGCGTCGCGTTCGCAATGCGAAGGTCGGGAGTTCGATCCTCCTCTCCTCCACCAAGATTCAACGACAAAACCGGCTTCGGCCGGTTTTGTCGTTTCCGCGCTCGAAGTTATCGCCCATCTGCGACGCTTCTTGACTCAACTCAGCGATTCTTCGCTTGACTCCGAGCTTTGGCGCAATGCTATGTTTCTATCTAAGGGAAACACGCTTTGGAGGCGAAATGGCATCAACAAGCGGACGGATTATCGTGCAGGTAACCGTGAGTCAAAAACGCGCTATCGCGCGCACCGCAAGGCGGCTTGGATTGAATCCGGGCGAACTCATGCGTCAAGCGGCACAAGGCTTTGCACCGTCAGATGACGAACGCGATCTGCTTGCGTTGATCGACCGTGCGAATGCTTCGGCGAAGCAAGCCAGCGAATCCCTCGTTGATACGTTGTCGTTCATACAGGAGTCGAATAAGCGTATTGCCGCAATGACCGCAGGGAACACGTGATGGGCGTGACGGAAAAGTTGTGGGACGCGCTCACGACCGTCATCAAGATGAGCGACAACATGATGTCTTTGAACGGCAGCGTCAAGGCGCAACAAGCGAAGGTCGAGGGATTAACGGAGCGTGTGATCCGCTTGGAGGCGACATTGGAGCTTCTGCTGCGCACTGGCGGTAGCGCCAGGAAGTTGCCCCGCTGATCGTGTAATCCTGCGTCGCTCGGCTAAATCCGCACGACCCGTGCGCTTAAAATAAATCGCCCGGTGCCAAAGGCAGCGAGCGGAAAGATCGGAGAGTTACAACGACATCATGCGCTTCGTGGAGCACGCATGAGACGAAGTATGGCGCGGCTATCAACGTTGAAAAATACGAAAACTCTTAAACTGATCGTTAGGTTATTCGTTGATCCGGATTCAATCGATAAGCGAAACAGCGCTTGATTCAAGCGCCCGCACCTTTCTTGCGGCTCACTATCGCTGTCTCGGATAAATCGATTTCGCGCATCAACTTGTTCAAGGTTTCATCGTTGATGGCTTGGCGCGTGCGCAGCTTCAGAAGCTCCGCTCGTTCCGCCCGAAGCGCGGCCATCTTCAGCTTTGTTTCCACCATCTCGCTTTGTCGTGCAGCGCGACGCGACTCTTCTTCATCGCCGAGTCCTTCCAGACGGCGCCTGTACAAACTCATCACGCGCGCAGTGGAATCAGCGCAAAACGCTGCGCCGGTTTCATCCATCTGGCCAGTGAGATTCTCTTGCGCAGCATCGATTGCGCGGATCGCCGCTTGGGCCGCGTGGCGGCGCGCAATGCGTTCTTCGGCGACATGCGGATCGCCGCGACGCTTTAATCCGCTCAGCAATATAGGCAACCCGATTACGCCGATCAAAAGCGACATCAGGATTGTCCCCGATGCAATGAAGATGGCGAGATCGCGTCCCGGAAGTGCGGCGCCGTCAGGCAAAAACTCGGGCAACGACAATACGCCCGCGAGCGTGACCGCACCTCGCACACCGCCAATAGTCGTCATGGCGACCGTGCGCACGCCGGGCACCGCGTTCGATACACCGTGCTTCGCCGCGCCGCGGCTCGCGACCCAGCGCAGCACCCACACCCAAGCGAAGCGCAAGCCATACAGCGCGATGACGACCGCGGCTACATATCCAAGCAGCAAGCCGACTTGGTAGAAACCATCGTGATGCGCCTCGATCAACGCGCGTCCAATGATGTGCGGAAACTGCAGCCCGAGCAGTATGAACACCATGCCGTTGAATACGAATTCGATCATCGTCCAGGTGCTGGTCATGCGGATCCGCGCGGCCGTCGGGATGATCTCGCGCAGGCTCTGGAAGTTCATCATCATGCCGGCGGATACAGCCGAGAGAATGCCCGAGCAGCCGAGTTTTTCGGCGATCAGATACGCGGCGAACGGGATCAGCAACGTAAGCACGACGCCGGCGGCGGGGTCATCGTCGTCTGACATTTTCACGATGCGCCGCGGGATGGTCGTGACGAGCCAGCTGATTACCGCGCCGATCACGAGGCCGCCCACGGCGATCACGACGAAACTTATCGATGCCGCGCGCAACGAGAACACGCCCGTCAGCGCCGCCGCGATCGCAAACTTCAGCGCGACGAGGCCGGAGGCGTCGTTCATCAACGCCTCGCCTTCGAGGATGTGCATGAGGTTCGCCGGAATGCGTCCTTTGCCCGCAATGCCGCTCAACGCAACGGCGTCCGTTGGCGACAACACCGCCGCGAGCGCGAACGCAACGGGCAAGGGCATCACGGGGATCATCACGTGCAGAAACCAGCCGAGTGCGCCCACCGTCATGAACACAAGGCCGAGCGCGAGGAGAAGGATTGCGCGGCGCTGCATGAAAAATTCGCGCTTGGGGATGCGCCATCCATCGGCGAAAAGCAGCGGCGGGATGAAAAGCATCATGAAAAGCTCGGGATCGAACGTGACATGCAGGCCGAGTCCCGGCCACGCGAGGCACGCGCCAATCGCAATCTGGATCAGCGGCAGTGGCAGCGTGAACGGCAATTTGCTCGCCAGCGCGCTCGTGAGGAACCCGGACAGCGCGACAGCCAGCATCAGGATGAGTACGGTGAAAACGATATCCATATTTTCTTAACGCGTAAGCGCGCGGATACTAAACCCAGCGCGCCCGTGTGATAGCAAGGACCAAAGTTTAGCTTGGACAGGCGAGCCAGTCCGAACCCGGCAACGCACTGCAATGGTGCGCCTCGCGCGCTGTCCCGTGAAAGAGGCGTCACGCCTCGGTGCACATGGCGCTGAAAGATCGGTAATCCCGCGAGTACACGTGAGCACGGAGCTTGCTTTATCGGTAGCGACGGGACACGCAGATTACCCGCTTAAGATAATCGAGGGGCAGCATGGAACCAGAATCCAGTGCGCGGGCGGCGCGACAACCAACGCAATCGATTGCGGAAATAAACGAGGATGACATGCACGACGGACAAACGCAGCCGTGCATTCGTCCGGGGATGACAAGATGGCAATAGCGAATCCGGAGAAGATCAAGCCGATCTCGCCGCGAAATTTCGAACTGAGCGTGACATCGGGGTTCGATCGATATTCGGTCGAGCATGGCAACTGGACGCTATCGAGCGTATTCCAGCCGGTGTTCAGCCTCTCGCACATGCGGGCGGTCGGCTATGAAGGTTTGTTGCGCGCGCACGATGCGCTCGATCGCGCCGTGTCGCCGGTCGATGTGTTCGGCCAAGCCGCGCGCATTGGTGAGGCAATGCAGCTCGACCGCTTGTCGCAGGCGCTGCATCTCGAAAATTTCAACGTGCTCGGCGCGCAGAACGAGTGGCTGTTCCTGAACGTGCATCCTGGCGCGTTGACCGAGCCGTATCACATGGCCGCGTTGCTGGCGAATCTCAAGCGCCTGAACATCGAGCCGCGCCGGGTTGTGCTGGAAGTGCTCGAAGACCGGGCCGACGACATCGAGAAGCTCGCTGAAGCCGTGCAGCATTTTCGTGAGCACGGATTTCTGATCGCGCTCGATGACTTCGGCGCGGGGCACTCGAATATCGAACGGATCTGGCAGCTGGATCCGGATATCGTCAAGCTGGATCGGGTGATGTTGTCGCACGCGGCGCAATCGGCGCATACCTTGCACGGGATGAGTCAGGTAAAGCATCGGCGGAACATGGAGGCCATCTTGTGCGGCGTGGTTTCGCTGCTGCATGAGGCGGGCAAACTGGTGTTGATCGAAGGGGTGGAAACCGAACATGAGGCGCAGCTGGCGCTCGCGAGCGGCGCGGATTTCGTGCAGGGATTTTTTTTCGGGCGCCCGAATCCAGGTCTCGCCGATGCACCCCAGGCGCACACGTTGATGAGCGATTTGACCGAGCGTTTTCGCTTGCGGACGGAGGCGAAAGAGCGGCGCGTGGCAATGCGCCTGCAGCCATATGTGCGCGCGTTCGAACGCGCGGCCGAGCGTCTGGCGGCTGGTGAGCCGCTGGAAGAAGTGTGCTGGAATTTCCTCGCGCTCGACAACGCCGCGCGATGTTTTCTCCTCGATGCCAACGGCCGGCAAGCTGGCCGCAACGTGGTGCTTCGCGCTGATCGGGCCGCGCATGAAGCGCGGTTGTTGCCATTGATCGATGCTCAGGGCGCGAACTGGCTGAGGCGGCCGTATTTCAGGGACGCGCTCGGCGCACCGGATCGCGTGCATGTGACGAAGCCTTATTTATCGATCAACGAGGCGCTTCCTTGCGTGACGTTGTCTGTGGAGACGCGCATGGGCGGGCAGCGCGTCGTGCTTTGCGGCGACATCGATTGGGAAGCGGAAGAGGAAGAATAATTATCGGCGAGCTGATTCAAGCGAATCAGCTCGCGCCAATCTCACTTCGCTACGACCACCGGGATTCCCCGCAACGCGCCGACGCCTTTTAATTCATCCAGCGATGCTTTCACGTGGCGGCCCGTCTCAACCGCTATGCCCAGTTTTGCGCCCAAGTCCCGTTCACGGCGCTTCACCATCGACAAATTCGCGAGCTTTACGTGTCCATATCCGCGAATGCGTTCGTGCAGCAGCGCGAGCGTTTCAACGTCCTTTGCGTTGTCCTGCGTCAACACTTCGAGCGCGCGTTGAATGGTGAGTTCGTAGTCGCCGGGAAGCTCGCGCTCCATCTTTCGTTCCAGCGACCGACCGAACGGATCGATCAACGTGCCGCGCAATCCGCGCACCTTCGACATCGCGCCGAGCACCGGCCATAACCATTGTCCGAATGTCATCTTGCGCGGCGCGCCGCCGTTCTTGGCCTTCGATAAAAGCGGCGGCGCCATGTTGAACTTCACCGCAAAGTCCTGGCCCGCGGTTCCCTCGAATTGCGCTTCCAACGCCGCGCGAAACGCCGGATCCGTGTGAAGCCGCGCGACTTCGTATTCGTCTTTCACCGCAAGCAGCCGATAAAACGTCGTAGCGACCGCCCGCGTAACGACATCGTTCCCCGATGAAGCAGCGGCCGATACCAGCGAGCGGTATCGCGTCACGTATTTCGATCCGCCGTATGCCAACAGCCGTGCTTCACGATCGGCGATCAACGCGTTAAGCGGCATCGCGTTCATCTCGATTCGCGGCGCGACGGAAGTCTTGCGAAGGGATTCCAGCGCATGCATATCTGCTGCAGCCAATCGGCCGATAGCAAACGCGAGTTTGTTCATCGCCACCGCGACATTGTTCAACTCGATAGCCCGCATCAACGCCGCGTGCGACACGGGCACGAGCCCGAGTTGCCACGCGTAACCCAGCATCAGGATATTCGCGCCGATGGTATCGCCCAGGAAACGCGTGGCTAGCGCCTGCGCGTCGCACGTGTTCATGCGTTCCGCGCCCGCCGCGTGCTGCATTTTTTCGAGCAGCGATCCAGCGTGGAGATTCGCGTCCGGGTTCTGCACGAAGGTCGCGTTCGGGATTGCGTGCGTGTTCACGACAATGCGCGTGCGGCCATGCCGGACGGTTTGCAGAGCATCGGCGCTGGCGCCCACGACCATGTCGCACGCGAGCAGCACATCGGCCTGTTGGGTATCGATGCGAACCTGATTCAGCAAGGCATCGGTCGCGGCAAAGCGCACGAACGAGAGCACCGCGCCGCCTTTTTGCGCAAAACCCATGAAATCGAGCACGGACGCGCTCTTGCCTTCAAGGTGCGCCGCCATGCTGATGAGCGCGCCGACCGTGACCACGCCTGTGCCGCCAACACCGGTAATGAGGATGTCGTAGGGCGCGTTATCGAGGTTGAGCGCGGGTTCCTGCAATGCGTCCACGCGCGCGGCGAGTGCTTCGGGATCGAAGCCGTTGCCCGCCGCCTTCTTGAGTTTCGCGCCTTCGAGCGTGACGAAGCTCGGGCAGAAACCGTTTACGCACGAGTAGTCCTTGTTGCACGACGACTGGTCGATACGCCGTTTGCGCCCAAGCTCCGTCTCCACCGGTTCAACCGATAAACAATTGCTCTGCACACCACAATCGCCGCAGCCTTCGCACACGGCTTCGTTGATGAACAGACGCTTGTCGGGATCGGGGAATTCGCCTTTCTTCCGCCGACGACGTTTTTCCGCAGCGCAGGTTTGATCGTAGATCAGGACGGTGACGCCCAGGATGTCCCGCAAACGTCGTTGAACGTCGTCGAGTTCGCTTCTGTGGTGGAACGTCGTGCCTTTCGGAAATTGGTCGTGATGGCCGTCGTATTTTTCGGGTTCGTCGCTGACCACGACCAATGTTGCAATGCCTTCCGCCTCCACTTGTCGCGCGATTTGCGGCACGGAGATGCTGCCGTCCACCGGCTGGCCGCCGGTCATCGCGACGGCGTCGTTGTACAGGATCTTGTACGTAATGTTGGCCTTCGCCGCGACCGCCTGGCGGATTGCCAGAATGCCCGAATGAAAGTACGTGCCGTCGCCGAGATTCTGGAAAACGTGCGGCGTTTTCGTGAACATGGAATGCGACGCCCAATCCACGCCTTCGCCGCCCATCTGAATCAGCCCGGTGGTGTCGCGTTCCATCCACGACGCCATGAAATGGCATCCAATTCCGGCCTGCGCTATCGATCCATCGGGGACTTTGGTCGATGTATTGTGCGGACAGCCCGAGCAGAAATACGGCGTGCGTTTGACGGCATCGGCGGCGTTCGACAGGATTTTCGGCGCAACGAGATCCACGACTTTCTCGCGCCGGTCGAGCACCGGTTTGTGTCGCGCGAGCCAGTCCGCGAACACGGGAAGGACGCGCGACGGACGCAGTTCGCCAAGCGCGCTCAACAGCATGGCGCCATCCTGCGCATTCTTGCCAATCACGATCGGCCGCGCGCCTTGCGTCCGGTTATACAAATGGTCCTTGATCTGCTGCTCGATCACCGGGCCCTTTTCTTCAATCACGAGGACTTCGGACAAGCCTTCAACGAAGGTGTCGAGCCGCGTGGTTTCGAGCGGAAACGATAAACCCACTTTATAGATGCGCACGCCGGCGGCATCGAGGTCGTCGACTGTCAGGTCCAGCCGGCGCAAGGTTTCCATCAGATCCAGATGCGCCTTGCCGCACGTCACGATGCCAACGTTCGCGTGCTGACTCGGTGCGATCCATTTATCGATGGAATTGACGCGCGAGAAATAACGCACCGCGTCGAGCTTCGCGGCGAGACGCGATTCAATGGTGAGGCTCGGCAGATCGGGCCAGCGATTATGCAAACCGCCTTCGGGCGCGATGAAACCTTCAGGCGCTGGAAACACGGTTTGCAGCGCGTCGAGGTCAACGGTCGATCCAGATTCCACGGTCTCCGAGATCGCCTTGAATCCCACCCACGCGCCCGAGAATCGCGACAACGCCCAGCCGTACAGTCCGAACTCGAGCATATCCGCGATATTCGATGGATTCACCACTGGCATGTGCCAGCCGATCATCGCCTGGTCGGACTGATGCGGCATGGATGACGACACACAACCGTGGTCGTCGCCCGCGACAACAAGCACGCCACCATGCGGCGACGAACCATACGCGTTGCCGTGCTTGAGCGCGTCGCCAGCGCGGTCCACGCCCGGACCTTTGCCGTACCACATTGCAAAGACGCCATCGACCGTGCGCTCAGGATCTGATTCCACGCGCTGCGTGCCCAGAACCGCCGTGCCGCCGAGTTCCTCGTTGATTGCGGGGAGAAAACGGACGTCGTGCGAAGCCAGCAGTTTCTTTGCCTTCCACAATTGTTGATCGACCATGCCGAGCGGCGATCCGCGATACCCGCTGACAAAACCGGCGGTATTCATTTCTGCCGCGCGGTCAAGTTGCCGTTGCATCAGGACGAGGCGAACCAGCGCTTGCGTGCCGGTGAGGAAAATCCGGCCTTGCGTTGCATTGAGGTTATCGGTGAGTTGATAGGCTGAAAGCGGCGGACGATCTGCAAAAGGGACACGCGCGTTCATGAAGTCTCCGGCGTTTTATCGTTGGATTGAGAGGATGTCGTCATTCTTCCTCGACATAAGCGGAGGTTTTTTGCGTTTCTCGCGCCCATACGATTTACCGCGCAATGAAAACAATCTTAAACGTCTTGATTGAGTGGAAATAGCCGGCCGAATGGCTAACGTGTGGTTAACCCGCACGGCAAACTGATCGGGAGCGGGTAATCTCAATGCTCTCGCTGCGGAAGCGCGCAGTGCCACTGACAGGAACGAACTGCACATGAAGCTCTATTACTGGCCGAAGACACGCGCATTTCGCGCGTTGTGGATGCTCGAGGAACTGGGCGTGCCGTACGAATTTGCGTATGTGAACATCCGGGCAGGCGAACAGAACGAGCCTGCGTTTTGCGCGGTGAATCCCATGTCGAAGTTGCCGGCACTGGACGACGACGGCATTTGCGTTGCCGAGTCGGGCGCGGTTCTGCTTTATCTCGCCGATAAATACCGCCAAGCCAATCTCGGAATTCCGTCCGACGACCCTTTGCGTGGCCGCTTCCTCCAATGGATGTTCTTTACTGGCGCGTGCCTCGAACCGGCGATGGCCGAAAAGATGATCGGCGCGCCGGGCAACAGCGTGAGTTTCGGATGGGGCGATCTGGGTCGCGTGGAGAAAGCGATCGAATCAGCGCTTGCGCACGGACCGTGGTTGCTTGGCGAGCGTTTTACAGCCGCCGATATCCTCGTCGCGAGCACGCTGCAGATTGCCTACATGGCGAAACTGATCGAGCCGGGCGGCGTGCTTTCCGAGTATGTCGCGCGTGCTACGTCTCGTGAGGCGTACGAGCGCGCGGTATCGATCGATAAAGCTGAAGCGCAGAAGGCGGCGGCGGTCGCGAGAAATTAGGGAAACGTTTTGGGCTTGGGAATGCCCGCGCCGGCTTCTATGTCGGCGACCGCTTGGACGTGCGCCGCATCGACGGCATCGGCGGGAGTCGACAAACCGTTGTCCCCGCCGATGGTTTTCCACGGCTGAACCGCTTTGTCCAGATGACGGATTTCGTATTCGGCGTCCCAGCGCGGTCCTTGCAGTTCAATAGGACGAACGTGAATTGAATAGACGCCATAAAGGAAGAGTTGTTCAGACATGCCGAGTCTCCCGTCCAAGCTGAGTCAAACGGAAACGGCGGCGCGAGAGATCCTACGCCGCCGTACATTTTAGAGTTCGATTTCGCCGAGAATCCGATGCGCGAGCGCGCGTGCTTCTTCCAGCGCTTCATCTTCGGAGAGGGACGTCGCGGCAACTTCGTAGAGTTTCGGTTCGCCGTCCTCGCCGTCGTCCCGCACGAGCGAAACGACGCCCTGGAATTGTCCATCGTCTGTGGGACGAACGCCGATGGTCGCGGTATAGATGCCCTTCGTGTAGATCGTGTCTTCCATGATGCGCTCCGCCAAAGGTTGAAAACGATGCTAGCACGCGTATTTATCGCGCGTATGACCGTCTTTTCGTCAGCAGTGAGCGCACGTTTCAGGCCAGCAAATCCTCGACTTCTTCCAGCGACGGCGAATGAGCGCCCGACATCCGGCAAGCTGCAGCGCCTGCCGCCAATGCAAATCGCAGATGGTCGGGCCAGCCGCCCGCGCGCGTCATGAGGCTGTACAGCAAGCCGCCAATGGACGCATCGCCCGCGCCGACGGTATCCGCGACTTGCACTTTCGGCGGCGTGGCTTGCCAGCTTTTATCGCCAACGTGCAAGGTAGCCTCCGACGAACCGCGTGTCACGAGCACCGTGGCTTGCGGGTTCATCGCGCGGATTTCAGCAATGGCGTCCGCTTCGTTTGCAATGTTCGGGAAGAGGCGTTGCAGGTCTTCATCGGAAACCTTGATCAGGTCGGCGAGCGCCGCCATCTTGCGCAAGGTCGGCTCGTAACCGTGTTCCATCAGGTTCCGGTAATTCGGGTCGAAGCTGATCTTTACGCCGTGTTCGCGCAGTTGCGCGGCGAGTTGCGCGAGCGTATCGCCGAGCGGTTGGCGCACGAGGCTGATGCACCCGAAGTGCGCCCATTTCACCGCGTCTATCCATCCGGACGGCAGCAAGGCGGGATTGAAAGCCAAGTCCGCGCCGTTTTCGCCCATGAAATAGTAGGTCGGCGGCTGCGTCTTGTGGACGATTGCGAGAAGCGGCGGCCTCTCGACGCGCTGCATGAAACGCATGTCGAGACCAGCGGCGACGCTCGCGTCCCAGAGTTCATCGGAGAAATTATCGGTACCGAGCGATCCCGCCGATGCCGTCGGCAAACCAAGGCGCGCAACCGCCCGGGCCACGTTCCAGCCCGCGCCGCCGGGACGTGAAAGCCAGTCGGACGGACCCGTGCGGATCAAATCGGTGAGGATGTCGCCGGCGGAGACGAATTGCGGGAAAGCAGGATTGGCGGTCGCATTCATGGTTTGGCCATCTCTTTTTCGGCGATGTGTTGGGTCGTGGTGGCTGAGGCTGATGTGTCCGGCGTATTGACGCTCAACGTACTCACGTCGAGCGCATTCAGCACTTCGTAGCACGCGCCCATCGTGTGGTAATCGGTCTTGCCGGCGGGGCTTTTTTCGTCACCGTATTTGCGGTTGTCGCAAGTCAGGATGCGGAACCACGCGCCATGTTTGTGATCGACGAAATGCGCCCAGCTATAGCGCCACAGTTCGTCGTAGCAATCCCAGAAGCGTTCGAGGCCTGTGCGTTTGCCGAGCAGCGCGGCCGTGGCAAACGTCTCGGCCTGCACCCAGAAGTATTTGTCGTGGTCGCAAATGGAGTCGTCGGGGCCGAAACCGTAGTACAGGCCGCCGTGCTGTTCGTCCCACGCACGGTTGAAACCTGCATCGAATAATTCGATGGCGCGCGGCGCCAGCCACGGCAACGCCCGATGCCGCTCGAGGATCAGCAGCAGTTTTGCCCATTCGGTCTGGTGACCCGGTTGAAAACCCCACGGCCGGAAGATGTTCGAGCTGTCGGATTCGTTGTAATGCCAGTCGACCGACCAGTCCGCGTTGAAGTGTTCCCAGACCAGACCGTTCGAAAGCCGCGCCTGACGCAGCGTGATGTTGCCGGCGATTTTCTCCGCGCGATCCAGATACAGCACGTGGCCGGTCGCCTCGTACGCGGCGAGCAGCGCTTCGGTTGCGTGCATGTTCGCGTTCTGCCCGCGATACGGCGAGAGCTGCCAGTCGGGCGTGGCTTCATCGGCGTAAAGACCGGCGTCCGCGTCCCAGAAATGCTCGTCCATTAGCTGGAAGGTTTCATCGATCAACGGCTTGGCTTCGTCGATGCCCGCCATCGCCGCGTGCGCGCACGCCAGCAAGACGAAGGCATGGCCATAGCAATGACGCGTGCCGTCGAGCGTGCGTTTTGCGCCGTCGCGCCATTCGATTTCCCAGTCGTAGCCGCGGTTCACGGCGTCCCAATGGGCGTGGCGCAGGAACGCGAACGCGTGTCGCGCGTTGTCCTGATGATGCTGGCCGCCGAAATGGCGAAAGGCCATCGCGTGATTGAAAACGAAGCGCGTGCTGCTGACGAGGTGGCGCGTGGTGTGGTCGTAGACCGTGCCGTCGTCCTTGAAAAAATGATAGAAGCCGGCCGATGGATCGCGGGCCGTCCGCTCGTAGAACGCGAGCGTGTGGCGCACGTGGTCGAGCAGGAAATCGCGGCTGCGGAAGTCGGGTTCGGCCCGGTCCGCCGCCTTGGGCGCGGTTGAGTTCATGCCGATGTCTGTGTCCGTGTTGTAGCCGAGCTCGCGCGGGGAATCAGGCGCACGGGCACGAGCGTGTCGGTGGTGAGGTGCGTGTCCGCGTCGTCGCCGTCGGTGTTTTGCGCGGTTTCCAACAGCAGATCCACGCCGCGCCGGCCGAGCGCTTCCTTGTCTACCGTGACCGTAGTCAGCGGCGGCGTGCTTTGGGCGGCGGCCGGGATGTCGTCGAAACCAACGAAGGCAACGTCTTCCGGAATCCGCAATCCGTGCGCGACGCAAACGCGCATGGCGGCGAGGGCTGCTGCATCGTTATAGGCGAAAACCGCGTCGGGCAGCGGCTTCAATTGGTCGCGGGCCTGCGCGATCAGGCGTTCCATGGCGTCGGCGGCGGCGACTTCGGCGTCAATGGCCGGCTGCGTGGTCACTTCCAGCGTGGGATCGAAGAGCATGCCGGCTTCGAAGTACGCGAGCCGGTAACCCATCGCGCGTTGCGCAATGCTGTAATGCGCCAGCGATCCACCTATGAAGGCAATCCGCTTCCGGCCCATCGCAAAAAGGTGCTGCATGGCGAGCGCCGCGCCGCGCGTGTTGTCGACGTTCACCGAGCGAAATCCCGGCGCGTGCAGGTCGATCAACACGACGGGCCGGTTCATGGAACGCAGATGGGCAAGCAATTCGGGTTCGATAAACCCGGCGACCGCCACGGCGTCCGGTGCGTGAAGCCGCATTTGCTGGGCGAGATCGTGCGTTGGACCAGCGGTCAGGACTGATGGCACCAGCCGCCGCTCGCGGCACGCTTCCTCGAAACCATGGAGGACGTGGGAAAAGAACGGGCTGACCGCGAAATTATTGTGCTGACGATGCAGCAAGAAGGTCACGCGACGAATGCGCGTACGTAGCTGAGCTGCGTCGTAGCCGAGTTGCCGTGCTGCCTCGACGACGCGTTCGCGCGTTGCCTCCGACAAACCCGGCTGGTTTTTCAGCGCCCGCGATACCGTGCCGATCGACACGCTGGCTGCGCGTGCGACGTCGCGAATGGTTGTACCCATCTGTCTTTCAATCTCCGCATGCGTGTTCTACTGTGTATGAAACCTCGTTTCCGCCGTGTTTATCGGATAAACGAGGTTCGCATGATCGCGGGGATTGTATAGTAAAACAATGGGCGTTTTACCTTGCGAAGCCTTAGAGAAAACCCGTAACGGTTTATCGATAAGGCTTTCGGTTTGCTTCCGTGTTTAGTAAATCAAATTTCAGCGAGCTTCCCGCTGATGCACCGAAGCCTTGTTCGATGACCATACGTCGAGTATCAGGTCGTCATCTTCATAGTGAGAGAGGGCGGGTAGCGCCAGCTTTGCGCGCAGCTCGGCGTGCACGATATCGCCAGTGAACGGCCAGCCTTCTATTGGCTGGCGCCAATGGCACGCAACAACGGTCCCGCCTTCAGCAAGCGAAGACGTCAGCCGCAGCGCCAACCGATCAAGCTGATCGAGCGTGAGGTAATACGCGACTTCGCTAATGACGATCAGGTCGAATTCGCCTTCTGGCCATTCATCCGGCATGGCGCGCTGTTCGACTTGAACGTGCGATAGATCGGCAACCCGGCGGCGCGCTAGTTCGACGGCCGCCGGATTCAGGTCCGCCGCAAGAAGCGCGTCGCAGCGAGCCGCCAGTTCCGCCGTGAATTCGCCGTTTGCGCAGCCGGGCTCGTAAGCGCGGCGGTAGTGTTCGTCCGGCAATGCGGCCAGCGTCAGTGCCCGTTTGCGGCGCTCGTACCAGCGGTCGCGAAGCAGCCACGGGTCGTCGCTGCGTTTGTAGAGTCCGTCGAAATACTCGTGCGCGTTCGGTTCTGCAGTCATATGAGAACGACCTCGTACGGCCGCGTGAGGCGTTCCAGAACGTGCGCGGGGAGAATAGCGTCGCGGCCGGTGGAACCATCGGCTTCAATCTGGCTGTGAAACGCCTGCACCGCGTGCAACTTGCGAGCGTGCGTTGGTTTGTCCAGCACGATACGGCGCGCGCGGCTCCACGGCACGCGCGAATCGTCCGGCATTGCCCAATGCCAGGTCCAGACGGGGACTTCCACGAACGGCAAATCCAGCACGCCGGCGACAGCCGCCACCGCGCGGCCAACCGATTCGTGGTCGGGATGGCCGTCGTATCGCCACGTTCCGAACACGACATCGCCGGGCTCCAAGTGCGATTCGAGAGCGTTGAAGAGCTCGGTTTCAAAGCTTGCGCCGCCGCCGTCCGGCAGGTGCAGCCGGACCATCGCAACGTGGCGCATGCGCAAACGCTGAAGCGCGTCGCGTGTTTCCTGGGGCCGCGTGGCCGCAAGGCGCGCCGCCGGCCACTCGGGTGAATCGGGATGGCTGCCGGTGCCGTCGGTCACGGCAATGATCAACACTTTGCGGCCCAGGTCGGACAGGCGTGCGAGCAAGCCGCCCGTGCCGAGAATTTCATCGTCGGGATGTGGAGACACGATTACCGCCCGCGCGCCCGGCGGCACAAGCGTGGCCGGATCAACTTCGGGTAAGGTGGCAAGCTGCTCCGAGCCTTGCCACGCAGCCTCTGGCGTACCGCGCCCCTTGATCGCCCGATCGTTTTCGTCCTCGTTCGCCACTGAAGTCACTACAGGTTCCATGCGCTGCTTTCCTTTTTGACAATCCGCTCTGCAAGCGCGGCTTCGTCGCGTTCGGCGTGGCTTTGCCGGATAAAAACGGGTAGATCGGCCATCAGGCTGGCGAAATGGCGGTTGCGACAAAGCGGCGCCGCGCCGAGCGCACGCCCCGCACGTTCGATGACTTCAATTGCCGCCCGCTCAGCCGCAAGCCGGGCGCGGAAAGCGCCGGGCAAAGCGTCGGCGTGCGGATCGCGGTCGATTTGGGCGGCCGTTTCGCGGAGCAAGCTGGATGTGCTGGAAAGCGCGGTATCGATGGCGCCGAGGTGCGCGAGCTTATAAGGATCGGCACGACGCGCCGCATCCTGCTTGACGAAATTGCCGATAGCCGCCGCCGCGCCAAACCAGCACGCCGCGATGCCACCGCCGCCGTGCCAGAATCCTGCGCGTTCCAGATACGCTCGCGGTGCGCCGATGCGCGTGGCGCGGACGTTGTCGAAATGGACATCGACGCTGGCGCTCGCGGACATGCCAACTGCCATCCATCCTTCATTGGTGACGCGAATGCCGGGTTGGCGTAAGTCGACGGCTGCCAGGATCGGCTCGTTACGTTCGTTCCACGCAGTAACCAGCGCGTGGCTTACCGATGCCGCGCCCGAGCACCACGCCTTCGTGCCCTGAAGTGCAATCTCGCCATTTCCATCCGATATAACCTGCGCCACCAACCTCGCGTTGGGCGGCTCGGCGGCCCAGACGCTCCACGCCTGCCCGCTGTCCGGAACGAATCCATCGCCTATTTCCGCGATGATCGCCAGTGCGTCCGTATGTCCTTCGTATAGCTTGACCAGCGCCAGGTCGCACGCGGCGACGGCGGCAAGACACCGCCATCGCTCGATCGTCGCGCCGTGGCCAGGAAGCGGCAACCGGTCGAGACTGGCGTCGATCAACGCCTGGAGTGCGCGAGCGGTATCGGTGGCCGAACCCCGATTGAATTGAAGCTCGCGCAAAAACGGATCGAGCGCGGACGAAGTCGCGATGCCGTCAGTCATTCTCTGCATGATGAATCCTGGCCGCTTCGATGAATTGGTTGGGATTGCCTGCGGATCTGGTGCTACCCGCGACAATGCGTTGCCATCAAGTGTGGCAAGGCACATGCCCGGACACCAGTCGACCAAATGGGATATGACTTGAAGCGAGCCGAAACACTCGGTTTTATGAACGCCGCTTCACGTCATATCCCATTCGGCCGAGTCGACAGGAAGCCTGAACACGCTTCAAATAGCAAAAAAGCCGCACATGGCGGCTTGATGCTTGATTCGGGTGGAGAAGTTATGCAACACGCAGCAGCGTTGTTCTCAGATGAAGCGCACCTTCGGCGTTTATCGGCCGGCTTTTACGCCCGCTTCCTCAGGTTGATTTGCCTGTTCGTCGGAAAGATCGCGTGCGCCCCAGCGCTGGGCGAGGACCGCACACGTCATCAGTTGAATCTGATGAAACAGCATCAACGGCAACACGACGGCTCCTACCGCGTGCGAGGCGAAAATAACCTTTGCCATTGGAATACCCGAAGCCAAGCTTTTCTTCGATCCACAAAAGATGATGGTGATCTGGTCCGCCCGATTGAACCCGAGCCGCTTGCTGGCAAAGGTCGTTACCAGCAGTGCCAAGGCCAGGAGGACGACGTTGACCACCACCAGCCCGCCGAGCGTTTGCAGCGAAATAGTGTGCCAAATGCCCTCATTTACTGCTTCGCTGAACGCGACGTACACGACCAGCAGAATGGAACCCTGATCGACAAATCGCAGGATGCTGCGATTTTTATCGAGCCATTTGCTGATCACCGGCCGCAGCAATTGGCCGGCTATGAAGGGAACGAGCAATTGCAAAACGATGTTGCCCACCGTATGCCACGCCGACCCCGCGCGACCGGCACCGTCCGTTACCACCAGGCCCACAAGCGCAGGCGTGATGAAGATTCCGAGCAGGCTGGACGCGGACGCCGCGCAGACGGCTGCGGGCACGTTGCCTTTGCCTATCGATGTGAATGCAATCGACGATTGCACGGTGGAGGGGAGCGTGCAAAGGAACAGGATGCCCATGTAAAGCGCAGGCGTGACGAGCGGCGTGAGGATGGGTTTGAGCGCCAGCCCCAACAACGGAAACAATGCAAACGTGCTCAGCAAAACCACAATATGCAGGCGCCAGTGCGTCATGCCCGACACGATGGCTTCGCGCGAGAGCTTTGCACCGTGTAGGAAAAACAACAGTCCGACCGCGATGTTCGTCAACCAGTTGAAGCCGATAGCAGCGTCGCCGCGACAGGGCAAAAGGCTGGCGAGGATCACTGTCCCAATGAGCGCGAGCGTGAAGTTATCGGGGAGGAACTTGGGGCGGGTCATCGGAATTGTTGAATGTGGGCGGTGCATTGAACTGCGTAATGGTCCTGAACGACGGTCGCTGCTGCATCCAGACGACCGAAAGCGCGTCAGGACCGCTATTTTCGCCGCATTGCGATTCAATATGCAAATTCATTTAAATGATTTATTAATGCGGTTATCGCATTAATTTCGACATCCGGATCGTGTCGATAGAACCACCTGCGGACCGGTGGTTCTACGCCGGAATTCGGCGATTTGCTTATACGAATTCGCGATCCGGGCTTACCCGAATCGGCAAAAAAGTGTGAAGTAACATGGTGTTACAACCATCAGGAAGACCTAACACTTTTTGGCTCGACGCCGATCCTCGCGCGCAATAAATTGACTAGTAGACCGGTTGGCAGGACGCCATTGCGAAGTTGAAATGTCCTGATCATCCGACAGCAACCGGTCGGCGATGCAAACGGATCAAACGTCCCAAGCACGCTCGAACGAGTCGGACGCCTTGCAGTACTGACATGCCGCTCACTCGAATTCGTCACGCCCGTCGCTTGATTCTCGCCGCTGCAACCGGCCTGGTTGCGGCGTCGGCAATGTTTGCATCGGTGGCATTCGCCGGTGGTGAAGGTTCGAATGGCGCCCTGCTGACCCGCGGCGTTTTCGGTGGTGGCGGCGAAGCGCACGGACAATGGCAGGCGGTGAACCAACACGCTGTTCGGGTCGATGACGCCGACATCGATACGCGACCTTTTGTTTTCCAGCGCGTTGCTGCCGGATCCGGACTTACGCCCGTTAGCGCCGAAGTTCGTGGTGGAGCGCGCGCGGACCAAGGCGCGCAATTGCGCGGTGGCGGATCGATTCGCGCTGACATCGCACGCTACAACGAAGAGCGCAGCACGCCACGTGCATCGGGTCGTCAATCCGACGATCCTCGCTCACCCGCAAATTCGACATACCGCAATTAGTCAGTTGCCTCGAATGCCTTGAAGCCAATCAATTTATATCAACGATAGTGCAATAGCACATTATCTTTTGGTGCACTTTTAGTACCGTTCTGTCACTCGCTGATTAATAGCGGCTGTAAATCTGGCACAAAACAAAAAACAATTCCGTCGTCTACGGCAAGCGCCGCGATGACGTAATGACGCCACAGTTCCGAGACACCTCGCCGCAGTTCCCTTCCTCCCAAAATCATCTGCATTAACAATGCGCCCTGCCTGATTCTGGAACGCGTTTTCAATGTGTGCTCCAAACCAATCGCCGCGTGTGCGCCGTCCCATATGGCGCGTGCGGCTTCGGATGCACGCGTTCAAACGTCGCGTTCAAACTGGCGAGTTCCGCAAGATCACGTTTCATTTAAGTTCGCCATGTGCAACCTATTCGAATCGCTATATGCGGCATAAGCAAACTTATTTTTGTCCAGAAAAATGATCCGTAAAGATGGATCCGCGTTAAGTGAGTGCCATGAGCGCCGTGAGAGCGCCATCAGTGTGTCTGCAGTCCAGCGCTAACCGAATGAATGCCTTTGAGTTGCGTCCCGAGTCAGACCAAGAGTCATGTCTTTGAATCAGGCTGTGCGTAACGGGCATTCACAAGAACAGTTAAATAAAGAGCGAGGCATTCATTGCTCGCGACATCCCGGTTTTAACGTTGATACGACAGGAGAGTCCATGAAGCCAACCGTGAACCGCGTGCTGAAAGCCGCGGCCAAGGCGACCGTTACTGCTGGCATGTTCGGCTTGCTTGCCGCCAGTACCGTCCACGCACAATCGAGTGTCCAGTTGTACGGACAGGTCGACGAATGGGTGGGCGCCACGAAGTTTCCAGGCAGTGACCGGGCCTGGAACGTGGGCGGCGGAGGTATGTCGACGTCGTACTGGGGCATGAAAGGCAGTGAAGATCTGGGTAACGGATACAAGGCTATCTTCACGTTGGAAAGCTTCTTCCGGGCGCAAAACGGTCAGTACGGACGCTTTCAGGGCGATACGTTTTTCGCGCGCAACTCGTATGTCGGCATTCAGTCGCCGTACGGTACCGTCACTGCAGGCCGGCTGACGACGCAACTGTTCGTATCGACGATCCTGTTCAATCCGTTCATCGATTCCTACACCTTCTCGCCGATGGTGTATCACGTGTTCCTCGGCCAGAGCACGTTCCCGACGTACACGACCGATCAGGGCGTGGTGGGCGATTCGGGCTGGAACAACTCCGTGCAATACACCACGCCTGACTTCAGCGGATTGTCGGGCAGCGTGATGTATGGGCTTGGCAATCAGGCCGGCGAGAATGGCGCCAAGAAATACAGCGCGCAGTTCCTCTATTTCCACGGCCCGTTTGCCGCGACCGGCGTGTATCAGTACGTGAATTTCAGCTCGGCGCCGACCGATCTCTCGACCTTCGTGCCGGGCTACAAGAGCCAGAGCGTGGCCCAGGTCGGCGCGTCGTACGACATGAAGTACGTGAAATTCTTCGCGCAGTACATGTACACGAAGAACGATATCGATCCCGGCACGTTCCATGTCAATACCGGACAAGGCGGCGTGACGATTCCGGTTGGCGTGGGTTCGGTGATGGCGTCGTACGCGTATTCGCGCAGCAACGGCGGCCTCGATCAGACGCACAAGAGCTGGGCGCTCGGCTACGACTATCCGCTCTCGAAGCGCACGGACGTCTACGCGGCCTATCTCAACGATAAATACACGAGCATTTCCAGCGGCAACACGTACGGCGTCGGCATTCGCGCAAAGTTCTGACGCGAATTCGGGCGCAAAAAACGGGCGCAAAAAAATCCCCGCCGGGTGCAGACCGGGCGGGGATTTTTCATCCTTCAGCGGATCACCGCGCGATGCCGAGCCGATCCTTCGCGGCGCCGTATTCCTGCGTGAGGCGTGTCACGAGTTCGGCGACCGAAGGGACATCGTCCATCAGGCCAACGCCTTGCCCCGCGCCCCAGATTTCTTTCCACGCTTTAGCCTTGACCGCGGCATCGCCGAAATTCATGGCGTTTTTATCCGATGCCGGCAGCGCGTCCGGATCCAGCCCCGCGTTCACAATGCTTTGGCGAATGTAGTTGCCGTGCACGCCGGTGAAAAGGTTCGTGTAGATGATATCGGCGGCTTTCGATCCAACGATTGCCGTCTTGTAGTCTTCCAGCGCATGGGCCTCGCGCGTTGCAATGAACCGCGTGCCGATATACGCGAAATCGGCACCCATCGCCTGTGCGGCCAGGATCGATCCGCCGTTGGCGATAGCCCCGGACAACGCGATAGGGCCATCGAACATACGGCGCACTTCGCCGACCAGCGCAAACGGCGAGGTCATTCCCGCATGGCCGCCGGCGCCGGCCGCGACGAGGATCAGTCCATCGACGCCCGCTTCCAGCGCTTTCTCCGCGTGCCGCAAATTGATCACGTCGTGCAGCACGATGCCGCCGTAGCTATGAACCGCGTCGATCATCTCCTTCACCGGCGCGCGCAAACTCGTGATGAAGATTGGAACCCGATGTTCCACGCATACGCGCACATCGGCTTCGAGGCGTGCATTCGAGTGATGCACGATCTGATTCACCGCGACCGGCCCGACCGGCGCGCCCGGATTCGCCGCCTTGTGCGCCTCGATGCCCTCGTTGATCTGCGTGAGCCAGTCACTTAGCAGCTCGGCCGGCCGGGCGTTCAGCGCGGGAAACGAGCCGACGATGCCCGCCTTGCATTGCGCGAGCACGAGCTCCGGATAGCTGACGATAAACATGGGTGACGCAATAACAGGCAGCGCGAGGTGTTGCAAAGCGGCGGGGAGTGCCATGACACGAGTCTCCTGATTGAATATAAAGCTGAGCACGAAAGCCGAACGATCGTTCGATTATAGGCGATGCCTCAACGCGCATGATTGGGGCGAACCGAGGAAGTCTTCAGGTTCTACCCTGATCCGGGCCAATGGACAGTCTAGTATCGTCGGGGACGCCTACAATCGTTTTCCCGTTCATCGGATCATTGGATACAGACGCCATGCCGTTCGAAGACTACCAACCGTTCACCTTCAATGCTTCCGGTGTCGATATTTACGGCGTCAAGGGCGGCAATGGTCCGCCGCTATTGCTGTTGCACGGGCATCCGCAGACGCATGAGATATGGCACAAACTGGCGAAGGATCTGGCGCAGCATTTCACCGTGATCGCCACGGATTTGCGCGGCTACGGCGCGTCGGGCAAGCCGCCGAGCGACGAGCATCACACGCCGTATTCGAAGCGCGTCATGGCCGCCGATCAAGTCGCCGTCATGCGGCATTTCGGTTTCGAGCGCTTCATGGTCTGCGCGCACGATCGCGGCGCGCGCGTAGCGCATCGGATGGCGCTGGATTTCCCGCAAGCAGTCGACCGGCTGATGCTGCTCGATATCGCTCCGACACTCGCCATGTACGAAGCGACGGATCGCGCTTTCGCAACCGCCTATTTCCACTGGTTCTTCCTGATTCAGCCGGAACCGCTGCCCGAACTGCTGATCGGCGCGCAACCGGACGCCTATGTGGAACGTGTGATGGGAAGCCGGCACGCGGGTCTCAAGCCGTTTGCGCCGCATGCATTGCAGGCGTATCGCGACGCGTTGCGTCAGCCGGGCGCGGTGCACGCAATGTGCGAGGACTATCGGGCATCGGCGAGTATCGATCTTGAACACGATCGCGCTGATCTGGAATGCGGCAACAAGATCGGTTGTCCGTTGCGCGTGCTGTGGGGACAGGAAGGCGTGATCGAGCAATGTTTCGAGCCGCTGGACGAATGGCGGCGCGTGGCCCGCGATGTCAGCGGTCGCGCGGTCGCGTCAGGGCATTACATTCCCGAAGAAGTCCCCGAAGAATTGCTTCAGGAGATCCTCTCGTTTTTCGAGGTGACCGAGCGCACGTGATGAGCCGTTACCCGACGTTCATGTGAGCGTCATTGGTCTGTAGGGAAAGCACCGATGCGTCTCGAAAACAGGCGCGTTAGGATGTTTCAGGCGCTGATCACGTCGATAAAATTCCGCCGCTTGAACCTGCTTTTCGATACCTCTCGATCGCAGACAAGCGGCTTTCTTTTTGCCGCTGGGCTTGCGCGGCTTAAGCAACCGTTACCGTCTCGCCTGCCACGTTCAACACGCCGCTTGCCTGCAACTCGCCGAGATACTTGCGTACCAGTTGCGCGCGATCGTTGGAAAGCATGTCTGCGGCGGCGCGCATTGCTCGCGCGTCGTCGGCCATTCGGACAAGTTCGCCGACTTGCATCGAGCGCAACTCCATCAGCTTGAACACGATCAACACCTTCAGCGCGTTCTTCGCGTTGCGCTCGGGATCGGCACGCAAATAATCGATACGCGACGAAGCGACATCAAGCGCCTTGGCAACGTCGGTGAAAGGCGCGCCGTGACCGGGAATCACCGCGCGCACGTCGAGCGTGGCAATCACGTCGAGCACCGCGCGTTGTTCCGCGAAGCCGCTTTCGCCTTCCAGTTCCGGAAAGATCACGCCGAAGCCGTTTTCCCAAAGGGCGTCGGCGCTGATCAGCAGGCGTTCTTCCGCCGTGTAGAGCATCAGCGAATGCGGATCGTGGCCGGGCGCGCCGAGCACCGACCAGTTCATGCCGCCGAGTTCCAGCGTCGCGCCCGGGGCAATCGTGCCGGTGAAACCGAAACGCTCGCACGTCTGACCGGTCGCGCGGAAGGTGAGTTTGTCGTCGTCCCAGTCGCGCACGGCTCGCGCTTCGCTTTGCGGAATCAGCGTTTCGCACGCGAAGTTCGCTTGCAACAGCGCGTTGCCGCCGCAATGATCCGAGTGCAAATGCGTGTTGACGATCAGATCGAGCGAACGGTCCGCGCCAAGCGCGTTGCGCACGAGCGCGAGGGTTTGCGCGGCATGCGATGAATAACCGGAATCGATCAGCGCAGTTTTTTCATCATCGATAAAAAACACGTTGTTCGACGATAACCAGCCGCGCTCGAACACGTGCATTGAAGAAGGGAACTGGATCATTCCCGGGCCTCCCGGGGCATGACCACGATAGTCGCCGTCGCCTTGACGACCGTTTCGCCAAACTGGTTCTGCGCCTCACCTTCGAGCTTCACGAGATCGCCATTCAGGCTCGCTTTCCAGTGCGCTTCGACCACTTGCCAATGCATCCTGAGCACGTCGTTTGCCTTGACCGCGCGCACGAGCTCGATGCCGAACTCGAGCCCGAGCGGTTGAGCGTAAGTCGAAAAATGCGTCGCGAGTATCGCCATCAGATGCGCCGTGGGCTGCGTGCCCGATGCAATCAACGACCCAAAACGACTGGCTTCGGCATAGGCATCGTCGTGATGCAGCGGGTTCCGGTCGTTGACCAGCGTCGCGAACGACTTGATGGAATCGGGCGGCAATTCCAGCGTTGCCTCCATCCGCTCGCCCACGCGCACAACACGCGCGCGCCTGGACGCAAGCCCAAGAACCGCGCGCTTTTGCGTGTCATCGAAAGACGACCAGCCCGCGATTTCATCGATCGTGCGAGAGCAGCCGTCGCAAAGTTCCGTGCGTGGATTCATTTTGCATACATCGATACACGGCGACGCCACGGCTTCAGCCATCACGCTGTCTCGCGCAACGCGACGTCGACGACGGGCGCGTCGGTGAGCGCGATCAGTTCCTGCGGCGTGAGGTTGAACACGGCGTGCGGATGACCGGCGGCGGCCCACAGGCTGTCGAGCGCGAGCAGGTCTTCATCGATCAACGTAACCGGCGGCGTGACATGACCAATCGGACAAACGCCGCCGATCGCATAACCCGTTTTCTCGCGGACGAACTTGGCGTCGGCGCGGCCGAGTTCGCCCACGCGCGCGGCGACTTTCTTTTCATCGACACGATTCGCGCCGCTTGCAATCACGAGCACGGGCGCGTCGTCTTCCTTGCGGCGAAACAGGATCGACTTTGCGATCTGCGCGACCGAGCAACCCAGTCCGGCGGCCGCTTCCGCCGATGTCTTGCCCGTTTCCGCCAGCATCACGATGGGTTTGGTGTGGCCGCGTTCGCTGAGCAAACGCGCGACACGGCGGGCGGATTCGGGCAGGGCGTCGAGGGTTTCGTTCATTGGATTCGGTTCCTTTATTGAGCGTGTTCTAGACGCAAGGCGCAATGCCCGCGCGTTTTTTCGCGAGCAGCGCCCGGCCCACGCGCGACGCGCTCGGTTTGCCGATGGCCTGCGAAATGAAGTCGCCGATATCCACGAGTTGATCGAGGTCCACGCCGGTTTCAATGCCCAGTCCGTTCAGCAGGAAAACCACGTCTTCGGTCGCGACATTGCCGGTCGCGCCTTTCGCATAAGGACAACCGCCGAGCCCCGCCACGGATGCATGGAATATCTCGATGCCTTCCTGCAGCGATGCATAAACATTGGCGACGGCCTGGCCGTAGGTATCGTGGAAATGGCCGGAGAGCCGTTCGCGCGGAAATACCTTCGATACCGCCGCCATCACCTCGCGCGTGCGGCCTGCGGTGCCTACGCCGATGGTGTCGGCGATATCGATTTCATCGCAGCCCAGCGCCTTCATGCGCTCCACGACATCCACCACGGATGCCACCGGCACGTCGCCTTGATACGGGCAGCCGAGCGCGCAGGAAATGCTGCCGCGCACGCGCAATCCCGCTTCTTTCGCGGCCTTCGCGACCGGCTCGAAACGCGCGATGCTTTCCGCGATGCTGCAATTGATGTTCTTCTGCGAGAACGCTTCGCTCGCCGCGCCGAAGATCACGATTTCATCGGCTTTCGCTTCGAGCGCCGCTTCGAAACCACGCAGATTCGGCGTCAGCGCCGAGTAGATCGTGCCCGCGCGCCGATCGATCCCCGCCATGACCGCGGCGGCATCGGCCATTTGCGGCACCCATTTCGGCGATACGAACGACGTCGATTCCACGTTCTGCAAACCTGCGTTTGCCAGCAGGTTGATCAGCTCGATCTTGAGTTCTGTAGCGACAAAATCCTTCTCGTTCTGCAGGCCGTCGCGCGGCGCGACCTCGACGATTTTCACTTTAGGCGGAAGCATGCCTGTCTCCTTTTATGTGCTGGTATCAGTAGCCGCGCGTGGCGTCGACTATGCCGGATATGGGTTCACCGCGCGTAAGCGCGCGAATCTTCAGCGCGATCTGTTCGATGCTTTCCTCGCGCAGCGTAATGGCGGCGACGTGCGGCGTGATTTCGACACGCGGCGTGGTCCAGAACGGATGATTATCGGGCAAGGGTTCTTGATGGAAAACATCCAGCGCCGCCGCCGCGATCTGGCCGGACTTCATGGCTTGCAGCAAATCGTCATCCACCACATGCGGGCCGCGCGCCAGATTCACCAGATACGCGCCCGGCGCAAGGCGTTCGAACGCGCGCGCGTTCAGGATGCCTTCGGTGTCCGGCGTATGCGGCAATAAATTGATGAGCATCCTGGCGTTATCGAGGAAAGCATTGAATTGTTCCGCGCCCGCGAACGTCTGCACGCCTTCAATCTCGCGTTTCGTGCGGCTGAAACCGCGAACCGGCACGCCGAGCGTCGTCAGCGATTGCGCGACCCGCGCGCCGAGCACGCCCATGCCCAGCACGCCGACCGTGAACGTGTTGCGTGCATGCGGCTCGAGTTTTTTCCATCGATGTTCATGCTTGAGCGCGTCGTATTCGTCCATGCGGCGCAGGTAACGCAGCACCGAATAGGTCGCGTACTCCACCATTTGCTGCGACATGCCGCTGTCTTCCAGGCGCACGAGCAGCGCGTTCGGCGGCAGCGTGCCCGGTTCCTTGCGTTCGATATCGAGAATCGCGTCCACGCCCGCGCCGAGATTGAAAACAGCCTTCAGATCCGGGCGATTCGCGAACAGTTCACGTGGCGCGCGCCAGACGACGGCGTAATCGGCGGGGGCGGCGTCGCCGGGTTCCCAGACGCGGACATCGGCTTCGGGAAGCGCGCGGGACAGGTCGTGGAGCCAGGGCGCGGCGTCGTCGTTGTGCTCGTAGAGAATGATCTTCATCGAAAGTCCGGCTGCTGGAGAGATGGCGTGGAATGTGATCGGAATCAACCTATTTTACGGTTTCGCCGATAAAAACGCGCTCGTGCGGAAAAACGGCCGCACGCGCCCGCCGATAACCCACGATAACCAAATGACGATAAGTTGGTTCTCGCGACCGCCGCGTCCAAGCAAAATTGATCCTCACCATGCCGGCTTTGGCCGCAGCGAGGTTCACATGAACTCACACAGCACATCCGCCTGGCCGCCGCAGCTCGTCACCGTGCCGGGTTTGCACGGCAGCGAGGGCGCGCACTGGCAAACGTGGCTCGAGCGGCAGTTGCCGAGATCGCGCCGCGTCATGCAGGACGACTGGGACGCGCCGCAACTCGATACCTGGGCGCAAGCCGTCGCAGATACCGTGGGAAGCGTTCGCGGCCCCGTCATTCTTGCCGCGCATAGTTTTGGTTGCCTCGCGGCGGCGCACGCGATTGCAGAAGGCCTGACGGGCGATGCGGTTGCGGGCGTCCTGTTTGTCGCGCCCGCGAGCCCGGACAAGTTTCGTTTCGCCGGTGCGTTCGAGGCGCGAAAAATAAACGTGCCTTCAGTGCTGATCGCGAGCCAGACCGATCCGTGGATGCCATTCGACGACGCTTTGCGTCTTGCCAGCCAGTTCGGCAGCGCGCTGGTGAATCTCGGCGATGCCGGCCACATCAATACGGCTTCGGGTTTCGGTCCGTGGCCGCGGGCAAAATATTTCGTCGATACGCTGATTCATTGCGCGGCGCCATCGTATTTCAGCGAAAAAAACGAAGCGGAGCGCGACGTGTTCCAGCGCTTCGAACAACCGGCGTATGGATAACGCACCCGACCGTTTGCGGCCCGAGCCTTCGATTGTTTTCGATAGAATCGCCGCTGGCGGCGGTTTTTACTATTCGAACAATCGGGGGATACATGGCGGGTTTGAGGCACTGGGCGGCAATCGCGGCGCTGGGTTTGACCACCTTGGCGCACGCGGAAACGTCGTTGCTGAACGTTTCATACGACGTGACGCGCGAGTTGTACAAGGACATCGATACAGCGTTCATTGCCGACTATAAGCAGAAGAACGGCGAGACGCTGTCCGTGCGCCAGTCGCATGGGGCGTCGAGTGCGCAGGCTTTGTCGGTGATGCAGGGTTTGCAGGCCGACGTGGTGACGATGAACCAGCCTAACGATATCGACTTGCTGGTCGAGCGTGGCGGCCTGGTGCCGGCCAACTGGCGCACGCTTTTTCCCAACAATGCCGTGCCGTACACCACCACGATGGTGTTCCTCGTGCGTGCCGGCAACCCCAAAAACATCAAAGACTGGAGCGATCTCGCGCGTCCGGGTGTGCAGGTGGTGATCGCGAATCCGAAGACATCCGGCAACGGCCGCTACGCGTATCTCGCGGCGTGGGGTTACAAGAAGCAGCAAGGCGCGACCGATGAGCAAGCGCAAGCCTTCGAAAAAGCCATCTTCAAGAACGTGCCGGTGCTCGATACGGGCGGCCGCGGCGCGACCACGACGTTCACGCAGCGGGGTATCGGCGACGTGCTGGTGACGTTCGAAAACGAAGTTGCGTTGATGGACACGGGCGCAGGCGGGAAGGATTTCGATGCGGTATATCCATCGGTGAGTTTGCTGGCGGAGCCGCCGGTCGCCGTGGTCGACAAGGTCGTGGACAAGCGCGGTACGCGCAAGCAGGCGCAGGCGTATCTGGAATATTTGTGGACGCCGGCGGCGCAGGAAATCATCGCGCAACATCATTTGCGGCCGCGTAATGCCGAAGTACTGGCGAAGCACGCGAGCGAGTTCAAGCCGATCAAGACGTTCACGGTGGAGCAGCTTTTCGGCAACTGGCAGAAAGCTCAGCAAACCCATTTCTCCGATGGCGGGACGTTCGATCAGGTGATCGTGGATAAGAACTAAGGACCGAATTCAGCTTGGGGTTTTTACCCAAATGCGTTAAACTCGTTACATGTAACGGAGGTTGTAATGAGACAAAATGTTGCCGAACGAGTCAGTAAGCGTCGCGCCGCGTTGCGTGCTGCGGGACTACGTCCAGTCCAGATCTGGGTGCCGGACACTCGGCGTGAAGGGTTTGCAGCGGAGTGCCGCCGTCAATCCTTGGTATTGCGCGACGATCCACAGGAAACTGAAATCCTGGATCTTATTGAAGCAAACATGGACCTGCAGGGCTGGGAGTGAGACGCGGAGATTTGATAACAGTTTCAGTCCAGGGAAACTACGGAAAACCGCGCCCCGCATTGGTCATACAGTCTGACTTGTTTTCGGAGCACGGGTCTGTAACGGTTTTGCTCCTTACGAGCGAGTTGCGAGACACCCCGCTTTTTCGCATCACCGTCGAGCCTGATGAAGTCAATCAACTGAGCAGACGTTCTCAGGTGATGGTTGATAAGGCAGTCACTATGCCACGAGAGAAACTCGGCGAAGCCTTTGGGCGACTCGAGGGCGAAATGATGGTAAGCGTGACTCGCGCCATGGCTGTATTCCTCGGCATCGCTTAATACGCCGACATTTGGAACAAAAATGCCCCGAAATCTCGGGGCATTTTGCTATTCCCAACTCAACCTCACTGAACCTGTGCGTGCCCACACTTCACATCGCAGGCATCCGCCGCTTCCATCTGCTGCGAAGCCTCGGCGCGCATTCCCAAACGCTCCAGCAATTTTCTATCGGCTTCAGCCTGCGGGTTGCTCGTCGTCAGCAACTGGTCGCCGTAGAAAATCGAGTTTGCGCCGGCCACGAAACACAACGCCTGCAACGCCTCATCCATCTGTTCGCGTCCGGCCGATAAACGCACCATCGCCTTCGGCATCGTGATGCGCGCAACCGCGATCGTGCGCACGAATTCAAACGGATCGAGCGGCGCCGTGCCCGTCAGCGGCGTGCCTTCAACCTGCACCAGATTGTTGATAGGCACCGATTCCGGATACGGCTCCATGTTCGCCAGTTGCGTGATCAGCCCCGCGCGTTCGCGCCGCGATTCACCCATTCCCACAATGCCGCCGCAACACACGTTGATGCCTGCATCGCGAACATGTTCGAGCGTGTCCAGCCGATCCTGGTACGTGCGCGTCGAGATGATCTGGCCGTAGAACTCCGGCGATGTATCGAGGTTATGGTTGTAGTAATCGAGGCCGGCATCGCGCAGACGCGTCGCCTGATGCGCTTCCAGCATGCCGAGCGTCACGCAGGTTTCGAGACCCATTGCCTTCACGCCGCGAATCATGTCGGCGATCGGCTCAAGATGCTGATCCTTCGGATTGCGCCACGCCGCGCCCATGCAGAAACGCGTCGCGCCATTTGCTTTGGCAATTTCCGCGGCCTTCAGGACTTCATCGACGGGCATCAGTTTTTCGGCTTTCAGGCCGGTGTCGTGATGCGACGACTGCGGGCAATACGCGCAATCTTCCGGGCATCCGCCGGTCTTGATGGAGAGCAACGTGGAGAGCTGAACCGTGTTGGCATCGAAATGTTCACGATGAACCGTCTGCGCGCGAAACAGCAAATCGTTGAAGGGCAGGTCGTAGAGCGCGACGATATCGGCGACGCGCCAGCGGGCCAGCGTTTTCGGCGCGGCGGTTTGAGCGAGGGTTTCGGCGGTTTGCATTTGCGTCATGTGATGATCCTTTTCGTTGTGCGGATAACGATGAATTACTGGCCCGGGTGCGCCGAACGCAACGTGTCGAGCAGCAGGGAAGTATTGATATAAGTCGTCGCCGTCAGCGCATCGGGCGGCGACAAGCGGGGAATGGTGCCGAGCAACGGCGCGTTGTACTGGCTGTCGAGCCGCAAGCGGATTGCTTCAATATTTTCAGCAGGAAACAGCATGTCCGGATCGACCTGGTTCGCCACCCAGCCTACAAGATGCAAGCCGCGTGCAGCGATGGCCTCGGCGCTCAGCAACGCATGGCTGATGCAGCCGAGGCGCATGCCGACCACGAGCACGACCGGCAAATGGAGGGCAAACGCGAGGTCGGCGGTATCGTGGACGTCGGTCAGCGGCACGCGGAATCCGCCGACGCCTTCCACCACGACCACGTCCGCCAGCTTGATCGCGGCCTGATGCGCTTCGACAATGCGCGCGATATCGAGCGATACGTTCTCGCGCGCCGCTGCAATGTGCGGCGCGGCGGCGTCCTTCAGCAAGAACGGCGTGCGTATGGACGGCGGCAGCGCGACGTTCGCGGCGGCATCGAGCTGATCGGCGTCTTCGTTGTGCCATTCACCGTTGCTTTCGAACGCGCCGGCGGCAATGGGTTTCATCGCTGCGGCGCGCAAGCCCAGCGCCGCGAATCCGTGCAGCAGCGAGGCTGAAACGAGCGTCTTGCCGATCTCGGTATCGGTGCCGGTGACGAAGATTGAGAGTGGCGCTGTCATGATCGATTGCTCAAGGTTTGCAAGGCGTGGTCGAGCTTCGCGAGGTCGTCGTGGCTATGCGCGGCCGACAAGGAAATGCGCAGCCGCGACGTACCCGCGGGCACCGTCGGCGGCCGGATCGCGGGAACCCACATGCGGTGTTCGTCGAGCGCGGCGGCGAGTTGCAGCGTCTCTTCATTGCCGCCAATAATCAACGGCTGAACCGCCGTATGCGAATCCACCGGCTGCCATTGTGTGCGTTTCAAAATGCTGCGCGTGCTGTCGATAAGCGTGGCGAGATGCGCGCGCCTCTGGTCGCCTTCGTCGCCACCGATTATCTTCAGACTCGCCGACACCGCGTGCGCCACCGCCGGTATGGACGCCGTCGTGAAAATATACGGCCGTGCGCGCTGCACGAACCATTCGATCACGGTTTCATGCGCGATCACGAACGCACCCGAAACGCCCGCCGCCTTCCCCAACGTGCCGACATAAACCAGATGCGGCGAGCGCAACGCGGCTTCGGCGAGCGCGCCGCGGCCTTGCGGACCGAGCACGCCGAAGCCGTGCGCGTCGTCGACGACGAGCCACGCGCCGTATCGTTCAGCGATTTCGAGCAGACGTGCAAGTGGCGCGACATCGCCGTCCATGCTGAAGACCGAATCCGTGACGATGATCTTCGTCGCGCCCTCGTTTTGCGATGCATCGAGCATGGCGTCGAGCGCTTCGGCATCGGCGTGAGGATAGATGCGGATATCAGCACGCGATAACCGCGCGCCGTCGATCAGCGATGCATGGTTCAACGCGTCGCAGAACATCAGCGTATCGCGGCCGCCCGACTTGCCCACGGCGCCGAGCGTGGTCAACGTTGCAAGGTTCGCCATGTAGCCGGTGCTGAAGTACAGCGCGCGCGCCTGATTTACGAAGCCGCCGGAGAACGCCGCGAGGTCGTCTTCGAGTTTCGCGTGCGCGCGCGAATGGCCGCCGAGCAAATGCGATCCACCGCTGCCCGCGCCGTATTTGCGAGCGCCATCGGCCAGCGCTTCGCGCAAGGTTTCGTGCGCGGCGAGGCCGAGATAATCGTTGCTCGCAAAGCCGATGATTTCGCGTCCATCCACTTTCATGTGCGCGGCGCACGCGCTGTCGGCCACGCGCCGGCGACGACGCAAACCGTCGCGATCGATATCGGCGAGACCTTGTTTCAGCGTATCGAACAATGCTGGCGTTGACGAAGTCATGCAGCCTCCGCGAGCGTTGCATCGAAGACGCTGAGCGTGCGTTCGGCGAGCAGCTTGAGTTCGTCGTCGCTGAGAATGTACGGCGGCATCAGGTAGACGGTCGTGCCGATCGGGCGCAATAAAAGCTCTTGTTTCAAGGCGTTTTCGAAGAAACGCCGCGAGAACGTGCGCGCCTGGAGCGGGTCTTTAATCACGGCATCGAACGCGAAGATCGTGCCTTGTTGACGCACGTTTTTCACTTGCGTGTGATCGTGCAGCGGACTCAATGCGGCGCGTAAAAATGCAGACTTTCTGTGATTCACTTCAATCACGTTTGCCGTGTCGAAGAGATCCAAGGTTGCCAACGCCGCGCGGCACGCAAGCGGATTGCCCGTGTACGAATGCGAGTGTAGGAAACCGCGCGTCATGTCGTCGTCGTAGAAAGCGGCGTAGATTTCGTCGCGCGTCAGCACGATCGACAATGGCAAATACCCGCCGCTGATTCCCTTCGACAAACAAATGAAATCCGGCCAGATCCCGGCTTGCTCGCACGCAAAAAACGTCCCGGTGCGGCCGCAGCCGACAGCGATTTCATCGGCGATCAGATGCACGCCGTAGTCATCGCAAAGTGCGCGAAGTCCCTTCAGATACGACGGATCGTGCATTGCCATGCCGGCCGCGCACTGAACCAGCGGCTCGACGATCACGGCTGCGAGTTGCGACGCCTTGGCATCGAACAACGTCTTCATGTCGGCGAGTGCGCGCTGGGCGACGTCGCGCGGCGTTTCGCCTTCGCGTGCATTGCGGGCATCCGGCGATGTCACCACGTGCGCGTTGCGAATCAGCGGATCGTAGGCGTCTTTGAACAACGCGACATCGGTTACGCCGAGTGCGCCGATGGTCTCGCCGTGATAGCTGTTCGCGAGGCACGCGAATTCGCGTTTTTCGGCGCGGCCGCTGTTGCGCCAAAAGTGAAAGCTCATCTTCAACGCAATTTCCACTGCCGATGCGCCATCGGATGCAAAGAAAGCGTGGCCCAGCGTGTTGTGCGTCAACGCGTTCAAACGTTCCGCGAGAAGGACCGCCGGTTCGTGCGTGCAGCCGGCGAGCATTGCGTGTTCGAGCGTGTCGAGCTGGTCCTTCAGCGCTGCGTTGATGTCGGGATTCGCGTGGCCGAACAGGTTGACCCACCAGGAACTGATGGCATCGAGATATCGATTGCCTTGATGGTCATACAGCCACGGACCCTTGCCGCGCGCGATGGGCACGAGCGGCGTGCGCTCATGGTGCTTCATTTGTGTACACGGATGCCATACGGCGCGAAGAGAGCGGGCGATCCAATCGTCGGCTGCCGGCGTGTATTGGTTATTCAGATTCAAAACGACTCCATGGGAGCGGCGCGTCTGCATTCCGAAGAACACAGCGGCGCTCCCGATCACATTCACGCAAGCCACGACGGCTTGCGTTTTTCCAGAAAACTGCGCACGCCATCGCGGCCTTCGTCCGAGGCGCGAATGCGTGCGATGCGGTCGGCGGTGTCCGAGATCAGCGTGTCGTCGATGGGTTTATCGGCGAAATCGACCACCAGTTGCTTGCATTCGCGCACCGCGTTCGGGCTGTTCGCCGCGATGGCAGCGGCAACGGCGTCGACGGTGGCATCGAGCGCTTCGGGCGAAACCACTTGATGCACGAGGCCGATGCGCAGCGCTTCGTTTGCATCGATCCGTTCCGCCGTCACGAAATATCTGTGCGATGCCCGCGCGCCGATCGCCCGGATTACGTATGGCGCGATGGTCGCCGGCATCAGACCGAGCTTTGCTTCGGAGAGACAGAAATGCGCCGAATCAGCGGAAATCGCGATGTCCGCGACTGCTACGAGGCCCATTCCGCCGGCGTAGGCGTCGCCCTGGACGCGGGCGATGACCGGCTTGTTGCACGTGTAGATGGTATTGAGCATGGTCGCGAGACCGAGGGCATCGGCGCGATTTTCCGCGTCCGAATAGTCGGCCATGCGTTTCATCCAGTTGAGATCGGCGCCGGCGCAGAATGCCGGGCCGATTGCAGCGAGGATGATCACGCGGACAGAGGCGTCGTCGGCCAGGGCGCGAAACGCGGCGGTCAGTTCGACGATGGTGGCGTCGTCGAAGGCGTTGCGCACGTCCGGGCGATTGAGCGTGATGCGCGCCACGTGGCCATCGGCGGTGACGGTTAAGCGCTGCAGATTCATATCGGGCATAGGGGTTCGCGGCGTGCGCGCGGCTCGGTGTATCGATGAGTATCGATTATCTCTAAATTTGCCGTGGGGGTTTTGATTTGACAGCGGACGGGGGCCTCCGGCGGGCGTGGTACGCGGTGCGGGTTTTTGTGTTTGATACTAACGTCGGGCTTATGGCGGCTTTTTGACGGGAATTGGTCGGGAATTGGGCTGCCGAGGGATGGGCCGGGGAGTTTGATGCGGGTGGGGGCGGTGGTGGGTGGGTTGCTGCTGGTTAGGTCTTTGCGCGTTCTGTTCTCAGTGTGCTTTTTAACGCTGTTGACCACTGTCCGTGGCGGGGCTTCATTTCACGAGGTTTGACCTTGGCATTAGGTACTCGTAGCGGTCGGGGTTAATGCCGGGTTGCTGCTCTTTAGGCCTTCGCGGGTTCTGTCTTGGCTGATCTCTTTATCACTATTAGCCACTGTCCGTGGCGGGACTTCATTTCTTTGTCCAACGGCGACAAAGAAACGAAGCAAAGAAAACGCCTTCCAACAATCAGCTCATAAGTGTCCACAGCGTGCAGTGAAAACTGCGTGGCACGCAAGAAGCACCCTTAGCGAATAAACACGTCCTGTTGAAACCCTCCCCCTCCGTTCGCGGATACCCACACGCTTCGCCACCAGTGTGGGAATCCACTAACCAGGCCTCCCCGCTGCGCGCGCTAGCGCCCAAACGGAACACGTAGCGGTACTGGCGGCGAGGCTGCGTTCAAAATGCGGTGGACCGGTTATGGGCTCAACCCGTTGTTATGTTGTGACGGGTTTCCGTGTTAACGGATTCCGACACTGGTGGCAAAGCGTGTGGGTATCTGTTGCCGGAGGAGGAGGGTTTCGGCCGGACGCGGTTATACGCTGACGGTGCTTCTWGCGGTTGGAAGGCGTTTTCTTTGCTTCGTTTCTTTGTCGCCGTTGGACAAAGAAATGAAGTCCCGCCACGGACAGTGGCTAATAGTGATAAAGAGATCAGCTAACGCAGAACTCGCGAAGGCTTAAGCAGCAGCAATCCGGCATAAAACCCCGACCGCTACAAGACAGTCATCCGAGCGCCAACGTCAAACCTCGTGAAATGAAGTCCCGCCACGGACAGTGGCTAAACAGTGATAAAGAAGTCAGCTAACACAGAACCCGCGAAGGCCTAAACAGCAACAACCCGGCATCACCCCAAACCCAAAGGCAAACCCCTACCGCGATGCAGTCTGCGTCTGCGCCGCACTGCGCTGATCCCACACCACAGCATTATTAACCGCATAAAGCCTGCACGGCTCCGTGCTCTGCTTCTGACATCCATCGAGCGCCACCGCCATCGGATCGTCGCCACCCTCCGCCCACGACCACGCACCCGAATCCGATACCGCAAACGCGCGGCTCGAATACTGATGCAGGAAATTCTCGTACCCCTCGCGGCCATGCTCATCGAGGAAAGGAACCGCCGCCACGGCATCCACATTCGCAAAACCCGTCGGCAACGGCGCCTGCGGATACGACACCTGATACTGCAAATCCGTCGGCATGCCGACATCGGCCAAAAACGCCTTCACGCGCGGCCACCAGATCGAAACGCCATCGCGATCCCCAACCAGCCGATGCGCATCGTTCTTATACGCGCCGAAATCCACCATGTCGGCGCGCGCGCCATGCGCCGTGTACGAAGCAAACATGTCATCGGGAAGCGAACCCTGCCACACCGAATCATTGCTGCCGTACATCCACAGCGACGGCAACTTCACGTGCTCGCCATATTCACCGAACGCGCTCGTCAAATTCTTCTGCCAGTTCGGGCATTCATCCTGACGAAGACCACCCGAAAAATTGATCAGGCCACGAACTCCCGATTCCGACCGTGCATCGCGTGCGCCATAAGCCATCGTCACCAGACCACCGTGCGACGCTCCGGCAATAACCACATGCTTGCTGTCCACAAACGGCTGCTTGTCCATGTAAGCCACGGTCGATGCAACATCGCGCGCTTGCGTAAAACCATTGGCTTCGACATTGCATCCATTGCCGGTGTATTCGCCGCCGGATTCCGCAAAGCCGCGACGATTCGGCACGACGACCACATACCCGTGACGCACGAATTCGCGTGCCAACGCCAAAGGACGCGCGCGCGGCTGGTCATGTGCATTGCCCGGGAGCTTGCCGTGATTGAAAACGACCATCGGGAACGGACCCGTGCCGTTGGGTTTGAAGAGGGTGGTTTCGAGCGTGACATCGCCCGATGGAATTTCGATGACCGATTCGTTGAGGCTGGCATCGACTGAAGGCAGCGCTGGATCGAACGCGGGCTTCACCGTGCCGAACGCGGGTGCATCGAGCGATGCATATTGCTGCGCGCCGGGCAATGGCTCTGCGCACGCCCGAGTGGACATGGCCACGAGCGTAGCCGCCACCGCGCATACAGCGAAACAACCCGACATTACTTGCCTGAACGCCATCCCCGAAACTCCGCCTGCTTTCGACCCCGCTGCTGATTAGCTAAGCGCGGGCCGGCTTATTGTCACGATCCATTGGTTCCGCGCGTTTGTACTGTTGGAGCAGTATCGCCTGGCGGTCCGTGAAGTCATGTCCCGAATAGACACGACAATGGGCTTCAATATGCAAGACCAGTCCGTTGAATGGTATTTAGCTTATGAAACAATAGCTTGCTACCGATTCGCCAACGGCTGGCTAAAAGACAGAGTACCCGTACAAAATCATTTGGCGCAATTAGAAAGTACCCGTGCACTGCACAATTTTTTCAACGAAAGCAGTCGTTAAGGAAATATTTGCCGTGCATTTTTATTCGCGGACATCACCATCTATATAGCGCCAGCGGCCGGCGTTATCGCGTTCAAAACGGCTGGTCTCATGCAGCCGATATCCGCGCCCGGCGACCTTGTAGCGGGCGACGAATTCAACTTCGGCGTGGGTTGCATCAATAGCCGTATGGCGTTTGATCTGCAAGCCAAGCCAGCGCGTTGCGGGCTCGGCTGAAGCATCGAGCTCGCGTGGGCAAGTGGCTTCGCTCCAGGTCGCGCGCAAATACGCGGTGTCGCCGATCACATACGCGGTGTAGCGCGAGCGCATCAGTTCCATCGCGGTCGCCGGTGCTACGCCGCCTTCTATGAAGCGTCCGCAACATTGCGCGTACTTAGGCAAACGCTTAATGCCGGCTTCCGGCGATGCGCCGCCACAGGGACATTCGACCGGCGCTGTCATGCATCGACACCCGGCATTTCAATGTGACCCGGCTGCGCCTTCACGCGCGCGAGCCACGCGCGGATCGCGGGATATTGGCCGAGATCGAGATTGGCTTCATCGGCGACATGGGTGTACGCGTAGAGCGCAATGTCGGCGATGCTGTATTGCTCATCGACGAAATACGTGCGCGTGGCAAGATGCGTTTCCATCACGTCCAGCGCCCGATACGAACCCGCGGTCTTCTCGGGCAAGCGCGGATCGTCCGGCTTTTTCGCGAACTGCAGGATGAAGCGCGCGACCGCGACGTTCGGTTCGTGGCTGTATTGCTCGAAGAACATCCATTGCAGCACGCGCGCCCGCGAAAGCCGGTCCGTGGGCAACAAATGCGTGCCTTCGGCGAGGTAATACAGAATGGCATCGGATTCGAACAGGCAAGTGTTTTCGTCGATCTGCAGCACGGGCACCTTGCCGTTCGGGTTCATCTGGCGGAACGAATCCGTGCGCGTGGCGCCGTTCATCATGTCCACTTCGTGCCAGACAAACGGCAAGTTCAGTTGTTCCAGCGCGAGCCGGACCTTGTAGCAATTCCCCGATGACGCCACGCCATGCACTCGATACGTCACTTCATATCCTCGGTCTTGTAGTTGAAATGCTTACGCCAGAACGCAAGATCACCACTTGATCGGCGTGCCGTCGTACTGGATAAAACTGCCATTGAATTTCGCGTGTTCCGCCGCGGCCGCCGCGATCACCGCGCGCATGCCGGTCACGCTGTGCGCGGGATCGATGGCAGCCGACGATCCACCCATGTCGGTTCGAACCCAGCCCGGATGCAAGGAAACGCAGGTCGCGCCGCGCGATTGCAGCGAAGCGGCCTTGAGCGCGGCGTTCAACGCGGCCTTGCTCGCCCGATACAACCAGCCCGCCGTCGCGTTCATTTCCGCGATGCTGCCCATCTTGCTCGACACGACGGCGAGCACGCCGTGCGCGGCGTCGGTCAGCGGTAAAAGAATGGGCAGCAGTTGCATGGGACCACGAACATTCGTGTGCATGACTTCATCGAAATCTTCCGCGAGGATGGTTTCGACGTGCTCCGTGCGCGGTCCGTACACGCCCGACACGACGATCGCCGCGTCCAGCTTTTCGCCATCGAGCTGCCAGCCGAGCGCAGCAATCTGGTCGGGCTGGGTTGTATCGAGCGAAAAGGTCTTGGCGCCCATTGCTTCCAGTCCGCTGATCGATGCCGCGTCGCGCGCCGTGGCCAGCACGCGCCATCCGTCGCGGCAATATTGGCGCGCGAATTCATGTCCGAGTCCGCGCGATGCACCCACGATCAATACCGTTTTCATGCCGTCACCTTCAGATCAGTTCGATACCCATCGCGGTCGCTTCTCCGCCACCAATGCACAAGCTCGCCACGCCGCGTTTCAGGCCGCGCTGACGCAACGCGCCGATCAGCGTGACGAGGATCCGCGCGCCCGACGCGCCAATAGGATGTCCCAGCGCGCACGCGCCGCCATTGACGTTGACTTTGTCGTGCGGGAGATCGTGTTCGCGCATGGCCGCCATCGCGACGACGGCAAACGCCTCGTTGATCTCGTACAAGTCGACGTCGTTCGCGCGCCAGCCGTTTTTCTCGAACAGCTTGCGGATTGCGCCCACGGGCGCCGTGGTGAACAACGCCGGTTCCTGCGCGAACGTGCTGTGGCCGACCACGCGCGCGAGCGGCGTGACGCCGAGCCGTCTGGCCGTGGATTCGCGCATCATCACGAGCGCGGCGGCGCCATCGGAAATGGACGATGCATTCGCCGCAGTCACCGTGCCGTCCTTTGCGAAGGCGGGTTTGAGCGTCGAGATCTTCTCGATGTTCGCCTTCGCGGGCTGTTCATCGTGATCGATGACCGTATCGCCCTTGCGGCCCGACACCGTTACCGGCGCGATCTCCCAGCCGAACGACCCATCTTCGTTTGCACGCTTGGCGCGCTTCAATGATTCGATAGCAAACGCGTCCTGCGCTTCGCGCGAGAACTTGTACGAACCCGCGCATTGCTCGGCGAACGTGCCCATCAGGCGGCCTTTTTCGTAGGCGTCTTCAAGGCCATCCAGGAACATGTGATCGAGCACCTGGCCGTGACCCATGCGCATGCCGCCGCGCGCTTTCGGCAACAGGTAGGGCGCGTTGGTCATGCTTTCCATGCCGCCCGCGACGATTACATCGGCGGAACCGGCGAGCAGCATGTCGTGCGCGAACATGGCCGCGCGCATGCCCGAGCCGCACATCTTGTTGACCGTCGTGCTTCCGGTCGATAACGGCAACCCCGCGCCGAGCGCAGCCTGGCGCGCGGGCGCTTGTCCGAGGCCCGCGGGCAGCACGCAACCCATCACGGCTTCTTCAATCTGTTCAGGTTTGAGCCCGGCGCGTTCGACCGCCGCACGGATCGCGACCGAGCCGAGTTGCGGCGCCGTGACGCTCGCGAAATCGCCTTGGAAAGCGGCCATTGGCGTGCGTGCAGCCGAGACGATTACTACAGGATCAGCGACGAAATCATTCATGCTTTAGCTCCTTGATCACACCTTTCACAATAGCGGGGACATCGCCGAGACGGGCTGCGTCTCCTGCGAGCACATCGTTCTCTGCCGAATGCGCGCCGCCGCGCGCGAGCGCCGCGATACATTTCTGATACGTCGGCTCGACCTCTTCCGGCCCGTTGATCATCATGCCCATGTTGCGTACGCGGCCGTCGTGAACGCCGTAGGTCCAGCCGTGCACGGTGATTTCCTGACCACGTGCCCAGGCGTCGCGCAGGATGGTCGTGTGGCAGACATTCACCGTCTGTTCAATGGTATTCAGTTCCACCAGCCGGCGATTGCGCGCAACGCCCATCGGCCATTCCTCGAGCAGCGCGGCGTGTTTGTCGCGCACGTCTTCCACGTGACGCAGCCAGTTATCGGCGAGACCGACGCGCGTTCCGACCAGCGCCGCGCCCACGCCGGAACATCCGTAATGCCCGACGACCATGATGTGCTTGACCTTCAGCAGATCGACAGCAAACTGGATCACCGATAAACAATTGAGATCCGAGTGCACCACCACGTTCGCGATGTTCCTGTGCACGAACACTTCACCCGGCGGCAAGCCGATGATCTGGTTCGCCGGCACGCGCGAATCGGAGCAGCCGATCCACAGATATTCCGGCGCTTGCTGATGCGCGAGACGAGAGAAATATTCGGCGTCTTCGGACAGCTTGCGCTCGACCCATTGCTGGTTGTTGTTGAACAGATGCGAGAGCGGATTGGTATCGGGACTTGCGGGATTGTCGATGTTGGACATGGCATTGATTGCTAGTGAGTCACGCGGGTTTCATGCGGCGGCGCGTGCAGCCGGTGCGCCGTCGAGGAAACGCTCGGGGTATCGAACGCTGAAACGGACGCTGCGTTCGTAGGGAAAAAAATCGGCAAGCTCGCCGTTGAGAATCTGTTCCTTGTGCTTTTGCCACAGGGCTGGATCGAAGAAATCGGCGTGGTGTTTCATGAAGACGTCGCGCACGCGTGGGTCGCCGAGCAGGAACGTGCCGTACGTTTCCGGAAAGATGTCGTGCGGTCCGACGCTGTACCACGGCTCGCCCGACATCTCTTCTTCTTCCGTGCGCGCTTCTGGCACGCGTCGCACGTTGCAATCGGTCAGATATTCGATTTCATCGTAATCGTAGAACACCACGCGGCCGTGACGCGTTACGCCGAAATTTTTGTACAACATGTCGCCAGGGAAAATGTTCGCCTGCATCAGTTGCTTGATGGCGTCGCCGTATTCCCTGATGCCGTGCTCGATCTCATGCGGCGAGCCGTTCTGCAGATACAGATTGAGCGGCGTCATGCGGCGCTCGATATACAAATGACGGATCACGAGCTTGTCGCCCTCGTATTCGATCATCGACGGGACTTCCTTCTTGAGCTCCTTGAGCAAGGCATCGTCGAGACGCGACAGCGGCAGCGCCACGCTCGAATATTCGAGCGTATCGGCCATGCGTCCGAGGCGATCATGCCGCTTCACCAGCCTGTATTTATCCTCGACTTTTTCCCGCGTGGTTTCCTTCGGCGGCGGAAAATTGTCCTTGATCAGCTTGAACACATACGGGAACGAGGGCAGCGTAAACACGAGCATGACCATGCCTTTGATGCCCGGCGCAATGGCGAATTTATCGCTGGAATGTGAGAGGTGATGCAGCAAGTCACGATAAAACAGATTCTTGCCCTGCTTCTGCAATCCCACCGATGTATAGATCTCCGCTTTCGGCTTGCCCGGCATGACGGTGCGCAGAAACTGCACGTAGGCCGAAGGCACTTCCATGTCCACGAGAAAATACGAGTGCGAGAAGCTGAAGATGATCAGCAGCTGTTCGCGTTGCAGCAGGACGGTATCGAGCGCGAGCAGACCCGGCTGCGCGTGACGCACGGGCATGGCGAACGGCGCGATCAGATCGCCGTTGATGATGCGCCCGACTATGTACGCCGCCTTGTTGCGAAAAAATAGCGACGACAACACGTGAATCTGGAAATTCGGCGCGGCGTTGAACGCGCCGAAGGCGTCGCGAATGGCTTGCATCACGCATTGAACATCGCGTTCGAGGTCTTCGAATGCAGGTTCGAGCTGGAAGTTCGTGACAATGCGCTCGAGCGTCGCGGCCAGTCCGTCCTTGCCCGGGTAATACGCGCGATACGTCGGCTTGGCCGCGAGTTCGTCGTTCTCGATATATTCCGTCGATATGGCCGGCCGCACGAAAATAAAGTCGTTGTTGAAGTACGACCGGTGCAGGATCTTGCAGCACACGGAATTGAAGAACGTCTCCGCGCATTCGGGCTGCCGGTGCGTCGTCAACAATCCGATGTAATGCAGTTTGATCTGCTGCCACACTTCATTGCCGATATTTTCGGCGTCGTATTCGTCCTGCAGACGCATCACGCATTCTTCCACGCGATCGTCGTACGACGTAATGCGTTCCCGCGCCAGCCGTTGCAGCGCGTGCCAGTCGCCTTCCTCGAACACATGCTTCGCCGCGATCGCGGCATCGCGGAAAACGCGATAGTGACGATCGAACCCTTCGAGCAGCGTTTGCGCGACATCGAAGCCAATCTGCGACGACAGCAATCTGGGAAAGTGATTCATATCGACCCTGCACTTCGTGTGGTGTCGTGTTGCGTTTTCAAACCGGGCAATATTGTATCGCCATGGCCATTTCCGGCCGCCGTATAAGCCGCATCAAAGCGCCTTCGCGGTTTTCTGCACCGCCAAAGCCGCTGAAGCCAGCTTCCGCGTGCGCTTTTCAACGTTGGCCGAAAGCAGCGCACGCCCTTGCTTTTCATACACGGCAAGCTCGGCGAGCGTCGCGTTGAGATCTTCCAGTTGCCGTTCCAGCACCGCGCGATGTTCCACGATGGTGTCGAGGAACGCGTGCAATTGCGCGACCGTTCCCGTGGGCGAGTCGTAGAGATCGAGCAGCCGGGCGATCTCCGACAACGTGAATCCCAGCCGTTTTCCCCGCAATGTCAGCCGCAAGCGTGTACGGTCGCGCGCCGAATAGACGCGCCGCACGCCGTTCGTGCCTTCACGCGCCGGCGCAAGCAGACCCTGATTTTCGTAGAAGCGGATCGCGCGCGGCGTGATGTCGAATTCGCGAGCCAGTTCCGTGATGGTGTAACGCGTGTCTGTCATAGGTACGTAAGGGAGCGCTGAACGGCTTTTTACAACCGCTGTAAAATGCAGGTTAACGTTAGCGTCAACTTGGCGGCATTGCAAGAATCGACAACCCGGAGACCCACCTGCATGAATCCGCTCGAACAACAACTGGATTACGTTTTCGCCGACCGGCTTCCCGAACCCGGCCACGCGATGGAAGTCTCGCCCGGCGTTTTCTGGGTGCGCATGCCGCTGCCGTTCGCGCTCGATCACATCAACGTCTGGGTCATGCGCGATGAAATCGACGGCATCCAGGGCTGGACCATCATCGATTGCGGTATTTCCGACGAAACCATCCGCGCCAATTGGGAAAGTGTCTTCGGTTCCTTGCTCGACGGTCTGCCGGTGTTGCGCGTGATCGTCACGCATTGCCACCCGGATCACCTTGGTCTCGCCGACTGGATCTGCAACGGCGGCGAGCAAAAACGCTGGGGTCCGGTCAGGCTCTGGATGTCGCACGGCGAATACGCGATGGGCCGCGTGATGTCGAGCGGCGACGGCTCGGACGCCGGCGGCGAGCGCGCCGCGCAACACTTCGCGCGGCACGGCATGAGAGACCCGGCATCGCTCGAAGCACTGCGCAAACGCGATACGTATTACCCGAAACTGGTTCCATCGATACCCCCGCATTTTCGTCGTCTGCGCGATGGCGACACCGTAAAAATCGGTGGCCGCAACTGGGAAGTGATCACGGGTTTTGGCCATTCGCCCGAACATTGCGCGTTTTATTGCGCCGAAACCAACGTGCTGATTTCCGGCGATATGGTGCTGCCGCGGATATCCACCAACGTGTCGGTGTTTGCGATAGAACCGGAAAGCAATCCGGTTGCGTTGTTCCTGGAATCCCTGGGCCGATACGAAACCTTACCCGCCGATGCCCTGGTCCTGCCTTCGCATGGCAAGCCGTTTCGTGGCATGCACACACGCATCGGGCAACTTCGCGATCATCACGCCGCGCGTTTGGCGGAGGTGCGCGAAGCATGCGCGATCAGGCCGCAAAGCGCGGCGGACATTGTGCCGATCATGTTCAAACGTCCTCTCGATGTGCATCAAATGACCTTCGCGCTCGGCGAAGCGCTGGCGCATTTGCATCTGCTCTGGCTGGAGGGCGATCTGGTGCGTCGTACACACGAAGAAGACGGCGTGATTCGCTTCGCGCCGGCATAAAAAAACCGGGCGCTTTTCAGGGCGCCCGGTTTTTCAGCAAGACTGCGATCACTGCACGGACACGTTCGAGAAGTTCTGCCGTCCGAACGGACTCACGCGATATCCGCTCACATTACTTTGCGTAAGCGCGGACGCGGTTGGATAACCGAGCGGAATCCACAGCGCCTGATCGTGGATGATCTGCTGCGCTTCGGTGTAAGCCTTGGTGCGTTTGCCAATATCCGCCGATGCCTTGCCTTCATCGATCAAACGATCCAGCGTCGGGTCGCAAAAACGCGCGAAGTTGATGCCCGAACGAACCGCGGCGCAACTGAAGAGCGGCGAGAGATAGTTGTCCGGATCGCCATTGTCGCCGGCCCAGCCCATGAACAACATGTCGTGCTGGCCTTGCTTCGCTTCCTTGATCAGCTCGCCCCATTCGATCACCTTGACCTGCGCCTTCACGCCGATCTTCGCCAGATCCGCCTGCAGCAACTCCGCGCCGGCCTTCGGGTTCGGATTCAGCACGCTGCCGTTCGGACGCACCCAGATGGTGGTATCGAAGCCCTTGGGATAGCCTGCATCGGCGAGCAGTTTTTTCGCGCGATCGACCGAATACGCGTACGGCGCGACCTGCTTGTCATAGCTCCACGTGTTGGGCGGGAACGGATTCACGGCGGCGGTCGCCGTGTTCTCGAAGACCGTTTTCAGGTACGTCGTGCGATCGAACGCTTCGTTCAGCGCCTGGCGCACCTTGGGGTTATCGAGCGGCTTTTTCTGCGTGTTCAACGCCACGAACGCCGTCATGAAGGCCGGCGTCTCGACCACTTTGATGGGCCCGCCTTTCTTAGCATCGATCACATCCTGCGGCTTCGGCGACAACGCGATCTGGCATTCGCCCGCCTTGATTTTTTGCGCGCGCACGGAGGCGTCGGGCGTGATGGCGTAGATCAGCCGATCGACCTTCGGTTTCGTGCCCCAGAAAGTCGGATTCACGTCGTAGCGAATCACGGCGTCCTTGGTGTAGCTCTTCAACACGAACGGACCCGTGCCGATGGGCTTCGCGTTCAGGTCCGTTTCCTTGCCGGCCTTGAGCAATTGATCGGCGTATTCCGCCGAATAGATCGATGCAAAACCCATCGTCAGGATAGGCACGAAGGTCGCGTTTGGTGTGTTCAGCACGAACGTCACGGTGTTGTCATCGACCTTGGAAACTGACTTGATGAGCTTCACCAAGCCCATTGATTGCGCATGCGGAAAGCCACTGGCGCCAGCGATCTTGTGCCATGGATTGCTGTCGAAAAGCATGCGCTCGAACGAGAACACGACGTCGTCGGCCGTCAATTTCCTCGATGGCTTGAAGTAATCCGTGCTCTGGAACGCGACGTTCGGGCGCAGATGGAACGTGTAAGTCAGGCCATCGGCGCTGACGTCCCACTTTTCGGCGAGCGCGGGCGTGACTTTCTTCGCGACTTCATCGTAGGAAACGAGCGTGTTGAAGATCACATCCGCCGACGCGTTGGTCGTCACGAGCGAGTTGAACTGCACGACGTCGAAGCCGTCCGGGCTCGATTCCGTGCATACCGTGAGCGGTTTTGCTATCGCGAGCACCGGCGACAAGGCCAGCACTGCGGCTGCGAGCATTCTGAAGCGCATGGGATCTCCCGTTGTGACACCGTCGCCGGTTAGTCGGTTAATTAGTCATTGTTCGATGCGAGGTGCGCTTTGCCTGAATTACGGCTGCATTGCAACTTATTGTACGGCGCGCTCCGGCACCCGGTTCTGCGCAACAAACCCGCGTCGGCGTAGCTTACTGAATCGTTATTTCTGCTACAACGACCGATTGGGGATATCGATATGGGACCGTTCCTGCGAGGGCTGGCCGCCTTGCCTAAACCGCGGCCTCACGCTAAACTCGTGCCCGTCTTTGGGGAGTAGCCTTCCTTCCGCAATGGGAGGAGGACGCGTCAACATACTCGGCGGGTGCCGTGGCGCGTTCGACCGGTCCGGTTTGGCGAGACCATGGGTGCATCTCGTCGTTCACGGTCGGACGGCGCGGGACAGCACCCTGGTTCGCAGACGTCCGACCGCGCAATCATCGTGTCTCCAAAACAAAAATACCCCACCTCGGTCACAAGCCTCTCCTTGCGTTGCGTTCGCCAGTGCGCCTCATTGCGAGGTGCGGCATGACCATGCTTTTCCTGCAACTCGCAATCATGCTCGTGGTGATTCTCGCGGCATCGGAATTGTTCACGAATGCACTCGAACATCTCGGCGAAAAACTCGGTATCTCGGAAGGCGTCACGGGTTCGCTGTTTGCGGCCATCGGCACGGCCTTGCCCGAAACCACGGTGCCGATCATCGCGTTGCTCGGCGCCACGGCAAATCGTTCGGTGAACGAGGAAATCGGCGTGGGCGCCATTCTCGGCGCACCGCTGATGCTCGCGACGCTTTCCACCTGCCTCATGGCTATCGCCGTTCTCAAGACGCGCGGCCTCAAAGGTCTCGTCACGCCCGAACACACCGGCTTTACCCGCGATCTCAATTTCTTCCTCTGCGCGTTCGTGATTGCCGCTGGCGCCATGTTCGTCCCGCATCACGCGTGGCCGGTCCGCGCACTGTTCGCAGCCGGTCTGGTCGGTGTGTACGTGGTGTACGTGATCACGACGTTTCGTGCATCGGCCAGTCTGGTCGAGAAGGGTCACGGCACCGAGGCGCCCGAGCGTCTGCTGATCGCCCGTCTGGGTTTGCCCACGACGCTTGCAACCATCATCTTGCAGATGGTGATCGGCACCGTGCTGCTGGTTGGCGGGGCGAAGGGGTTTATCGCGGGCGTTGAAGGTGTGTCGCAGGTGCTGGGGATTTCGGCGCTGCTGCTCTCGCTGATCATCATTCCGATCGCAACCGAATTGCCCGAAAAGGTGAACAGCATCATCTGGGCGCGGCGCGGCAAGGACACGCTCGCGTTCGGCAACATCACCGGCGCGATGGTGTTCCAAGGCACGTTGTTGCCGGGGATTGGCATCATGCTGACGCCCTGGGAGCCGCGAGTCGAAGTGCTGACCGGCGTATTTATCACGCTCGCGGCCGCCGCGTGGCTGCGCTTCAACGCGAAGAAAAGTGGCATCGTGTTGTGGGCGCTGCTTGTGAATGGCGGCTTGTATGCGCTTTATCTCGGGTTGACGCTTGGGCGATAACGGCTTCGTTCGCGCATAAAAAAAGCCCGCCGAAGCGGGCATCAAACACATTGCGCGTCTTGCTTACCGCGCATCTGTTGTTGTTCTGAAGTGTCAGAACTGCGCCGCTTGTTGATATCGGCCGGCGGCGTTCGCCTGAGTCAGCGCTTGCCGGTGATTTCGCATCAACGCGGTTTCCGCCGATGTCGCCACGTTCATGATCGTCGCAATGCTCGCCTGAATCCGGCGGATGGTGACCATGGATTCATCGGACTGGTCGGCTTGCAGCGACATCAAAAGCGGCGAGCGCGCGTTCGTGAGCTCCGCTGCGCGCGGCCAGTCGTTCTCAGCGGCCGCGCTTTCTATGGCCTCCGTCAGCGCCCACGCCTTTGCAATCAATTCAAGCTGGTTCATCGCCTAGCTCCGTTACTTGTTGGTCGCGAGCGCGCCCGCGCTGTTCGTGCCGCCGAAGAGCGCCGTCAGGTAGTTGGCGTTGCTCGTCGATTGCGACATCAGCGTATTCAACGCCGTGAACTGGTCGTTGTATGACGTCGTCAATTGCGCGGTGTAGGCGGTGAGTTGGGTTTGCTGGTCCTTGAGACTGGACAGATCGCTGTTGAGCGCTGTCGTGCGCGAATCCACGATACCTCCAACCGACAGGAACGCCGTCAGGTTGTTGTTCATCGTGGCGCCTACGCCGTTGGTCTGGTTGAACAAGTTCGAGACCATACCCGGATTGCTGGTAAGCGCAGCGGTCAGTGCGTCGGAGTCGGTCTGCAGCGTGCCGTCGGGCTGCAGCGTAATGCCGATAGAACCAAGGTTGACCGCCGACGAACCCGTGCCCACGCCGCCGCTGATCGCGCTGGCGAGCGTGTTGCGAATGGTGTTGAGCATGGAGTCGCCGAGCAGCACGCCACCCTGCGAACCCTTTGCCTGAGTTGCATCGAATGACGACAGTGTGGTGGCTGTCGTGACAAGGTTGTTGTAGGCAGTGACGAACGCCGTGATTGCCGTGGTCTGGCCAGTTGTGTCCGGCGCGACCGTCAGCGTTTGCGTGGTGCCAACAGACGTGGAGTCCAGAGTCATGGACACACCGCTGAGCGCAGTGGTGATGGTGTTGCTCGCGCTCGTGCCGGGCGTGCCCGCAATCGAGAAATTGGCGTCCTGTCCGGCCACGCTCTGAGTCCACGCGCCCGACGTCACGCTGGTTGTAGAGCCAGTGTAGTTGCCTGCCGTTTCCGTGCTGCTCGCGGGCGCCGGGACCGTTCCCGAAGTGACGGCGAGGTTGTTCAGCGCGTCCGACGAACCGGAGCCGGAAATTGATACGTTGATGCCATTCGACACCCCCGTTGCCGCCGAACGCAATACCAGATGCGCGCCGTCCGTGCCATTGACAATCGCGGCGGTCACGCCCGGATTGCCTGTGCCGGAGTTGATGGCGGCGGCGATTCCCGCGAGCGTGTTGTTGGTCGAGTCGACGTTCACCGCCATGCTCTTGCCGCCGACCGATATTGTCATCGTGCCGGTGCCAAGCGTCTGGCCAGTGGTGAATGCGCTGGAAGTGATCGACTGCGATGTCGCAATATTCGATACCTTCACGGAATACGATCCCGCGACTGCGCCCGTTGTGCCCTTCGCGGTAATGCCCTTGCCGTCGCCCGTGGCCGTGAAGGCCGACATGGCCGTGCCGTCGGACAGAGACGTGAGGGAGCTTTGCAGGAGAGACATGACCGACTTCAGCTGACCGATCGCGGTCAGCTGCGTGTTGTCCGATGTTGTCTTGTTGTTGATTGCGTCGGTTTGAGGCGCGACCTTCGCGTTGACGATCGCCGTGACGAGGGAGTTCACGTCCATCGTCGAGCCGGTTGAGCCGCTGATGATCGACTGTGCAGCCTGCTGGATGGCGCTGTTCGGGTCAACGGTCGAACCGGTTGATGTGGCTATCGTGCTCATGCATTACTCCGCTCGTGCGTAGGTCGTAACCGATGGATAAAAATACGGAAACGCGAACTGGGAGGCGAGCCTCCCAGCGGTTTTTTGCTTCTTCAATACTGCAATTACCGCTGTGCTGCCGGTGCTTCAACCGGCGCGCGCTTCAAACGCCGCGCGCCGGCTACTCGTTCGGCGTCGATGCTTAGCCGAGGAGCTTCAGAACTTGCTGCGGCAGCGAGTTGGCCTGTGCCAGCACCGAGATACCCGCTTGTTGCAGCACTTGCGCCTTGCTCAAGTTCGCCGTTTCCTGCGCGAAGTTTGCGTCGGTGATTTGCGACTGAGCAGACGACAGGTTGGTCGACTGTTGCGTTTGCGTCGAAGCGATCGACGTGAAGCGGTTTTGCGCAGCGCCGAGGTTAGCTTGGATCGAGTTGACCGCTTGAAGCGCGTTGTCGATCGATTCAATCGCGCCATTCGCGCCGTTTGCCGTGCTGATGTCGATAGCCGACACAAGCGGCGGCGTGTTATTCGAATTCAGCGACGTCAACGAGGTCGTTTGCGCGGTCGAAGCGGACGAAGCGAAGGTCGCCTGGAATGCCAGCGAACCAGCCGTCGTGCCCGATGCAGCCGTTGCCGAGAACACCGAGCTCGTTGCGACGGTCGCGGAGATGCTTTGGTTGTTCTGGTCGGTGTACGTGAAACCGCCCTTGCCGTCTGCCAGCACGTTGATGGTCGTGATGGCGGCCGTGCCGGTCGTCGATGCGCCCGAAGCATTCAGGCTCAGGCCGGAAACCGAGCCGATTGCCGTGCCGGATTGTGCAAAACCACCGCCGAGCTTCGCGGCCGAAACGCCTTGGCTCAAATCGACCGAAATGGTCTGGCCGACGTTCGCGCCAACCTGGAAGCTGACGTTGCCTGCCGAGCCATCCAGCACGTTCGTGCCGTTGTACGTCGTTTGCGAGGCAATACGGTTCACTTCCGAAATACGTTGTGCAACTTCCTTCTGCAGAGCGGCCTGGTCGCTTGCCGACAGCGAACCGGTCGACGCTTGCACGGCGAGTTGACGAATACGTTGCAGGTTGTCCGTGATCTGGTTCAAACCGCTCGATGCCGTTTGGGTCATCGACACGCCGTCATTGGCGTTCGAAACACCTTGGTTCAAGCCGTTGATCTGCGACGTCATGCGCGAGGCAATTGCCTGGCCTGCTGCATCGTCAGCTGCGCTGTTAATGCGCTTGCCCGACGAGAGGCGGGTGATTGCCGACGACAATGCGCTTTGCGTGCCGTTCAGGTTTTGCTGGGCGACCAGCGAGTTGATATTGCTATTGATACCGATCATTTCATTCTCCGTGGGCCTGGCGGTTGTGTCAGTAACAACGCCGTATCTGGTTGAAGCGGCTAGTTGTTTGGCCGCTTGTTTAGGTTTTCGGCGGGGTTGGAGGAAACTTTAGGCAGTCAATCCGTGAATCGGGAATATTGTTCATAGGATTAACTTTTAGGTTCTTACTTAACTTCTCAAGGCGCATGCACTATTTAAGTGCATTGACACGGGTCAATTTCTGGCGCCGGAACGAGGTCGAATTGATTCAGGCTTTGCCGGATCGTGTTTTCGTCGATGAACATGAACAGGTCGAGAATAGAAAGCCATGGCACGAATGGCGCGCCGAATTGCGGGTACTCCAGCACTCGCGGCTTGATGAAGCGCAACGCCATGCCGCGCCGCTCGAAAGCCCCAGCCGAATACAACTCGGTCCCGCCGATTGCGTTGATATAGGTCGTGGCGCCCAGCGCCTCGCAAATCGCCAGCACCTTGTCCTGCGCGCGCAACGAATGATCGATCGGAATGGACGACGAAACGACCACGCGCGTATCGATCTGCAAGCGCGCGGCGGTCGTGAGAATTGCGTGATGGATAAAGCGGAAGAGATTGCTTTCTTCAAGCTCCACGCATTCGCGCAGCAATCCAAAGCCGTTCGCAAAGTGCGGGGCTTTTTTGTATGCCGCGCTCAACTGGTTCAGCAGCTTGCGTTTATCGAAAGATGGGGCGAGCGTGCGCTCGCTCACGTCCAGCGAGTCCGAGCCGTTCTGCAGCGGCAGGCTGAACCAGGCATCGCTGCCGTTTTGCAGGAAGCGATTGCGGTTGAACCAGCCTTTCTTGGTGTACTTGATGTTGTCGTAGACCACGAATACGTCGGACGATTTCATCAGCTGGAAATAGCCGATGTACGGCAAGAAGTAAGGCTGCATGATCGCGACCTTCACGAGCGCCTCCGCATCGCGAAGTCGATCAGCATCTCGAACAACATCGCGATCAGGATCATTGCGCGCGTGAGCAAATCAGGAAAATGCTGGCACACATGGCGGGATAGATCATGCCGAGGTTGTAGATTCCCTCGAGGTAATTCTCGTCGATGATCCCGGCCGCGAGCGCGCGGTCGAACTGGAAATTCGCCAGCGCCTTGAACATCAGGCCGCCGCGTTGTTCGATTTTCATTCCGGCCGCGCGGACATCGGCTTCCAGGGTGTCGAACGAATAAGTCCGTCTATGCCCGTGAGCCCATTCGCCGGGCGTGACCGCATTGTTCGATTCAATCAGCCCCATCTGCACGGCAATCTGGCGTGACGGCGCATCCGCATTCGGCACCAGCACATAGAACTGGCCATCGGGCGCCAGCCAATCGCGGATGTTGCGCAGCACCGGACCGGTTTCTTCAAGGTGTTCAAGCGTGTTGATCAGGAAGATCGAGCGAAACGTTTTGTCGAACTTTGCTTCTTCGAAGGTCGAGTTGATAAACGTGACGGTCTCCGGCGCGTTGCGCTTTGCGACCGCGAGCGCGTCCGAAGACGCTTCGACCACGGTGAGATCCGGGAAGTGCTGCGACAACAGTTGCGTGGACCGGCCTTCGTGGCAACCCAGTTCGAGCGCCGGCCCGCTTTGAAAATGCGGCGCGAAGCGCTTCATCATGTAGTCGCGAACGATTTCGTCGAAGTTGTAGTCGTACCGCTTTTCCGGCCTCGACTGGGCCTCTGAGTTGTAATCGCGCATCGCTTGCCTTGGGTGTTGGGTTGGAACTAGCCCTGATCGGGCAAATACAATCTGTCGGGCCGTGGCCGATACCACTCGGCGAGACTGACCGGCACGCGCGAATTGAAGCCGAGCACCTGGCGCGTCAGCGGTGAAAGCGCCGCGCCCCGGTCTTCGCCAATCAACCGCGCGTAGTCCATCTGCGGCTTGACGAATGCCGGACCGTAGCTGAGCGTCAACGCCACACGGTTGCGCGACGTCGTATTCAGCGTGCCCTTGTGCCACAAATACGAGTTGAACAAGACCACGGAACCGGCGCGGCCTGTCAACGGCTCGCTGCGTGCGTTGAATTCATCGTCGCCGGGTTGAACGGGTTGTCGATGCGAACCGCTCAATACACGAGTTGCGCCGTTTTCAAGCGTGAAATCGTCGAGCATCACGAGCATGTTGATGCGCAGCCGGTAGTCGGGAATAAACGTCGCAACGTCCCTGTGCACGCGGTGCACGTAGTTCTGCACGCGCGGAAATCCGCCTACAGGATTGCAGGCGTGCAGGATGTACGGCTTGCTCTCGAAGTAATGCTGCAGCCACGCATGAAAAACATGCAGCCCGATGAATTCGTCGATGCTGTCTTCCGCGCCAACGCTGTGATGCGCGGTGCCGTCGCCCTGTGCGTTGATACCGCTGGCAACCTGATACTGCGTGCAGATGTCGATCCACTTGAGACAATCGTGGCGCAGCCGGTCGACCAGACCGGGTTCGATCGCACCCGGAAAAATGACCCAGCCTTTGGCGTCCATTTCCCTATCGAAGGTTGTGATGTCCATGTCGTCAGCCCTCTCAACGGTCCCGGTGAGCAGCCGGCGCGTCGAATTCGTGATCGAGAATGGCCATGAGCAGCAAGTCTATATAGCGGCCGGACTTGAACGCCGCCTCGCGCAAGACGCCTTCGTGACGAAAGCCGGTCTTTTCATATAGCTTGGTCGCGCGTTCGTTGGTTGCCAGAACAGACAGATAAACACGGCGCAGGTTGAGATCGCCGAACGCATGACGGAGCGCGAGCCGTGTCGCAGCTTCGCCTATGCCTTGTCCCTGCGCGGCTGTATCGCCGATCTGAATGCCGAATTCCGTGCTGCGATTGATCCAGTTGATCTCGAGCAGATACACAACGCCCACGCACTTTTCGCTTTCGCCGTGGCAAATCGCAAGGCGGACGTTGTTCGCCCGGCTGGCGAGATACGACTCGTACCAACGCCGGTCGATATCGGCGTTCACATGACGAAAATTGCCCACGAGCGCATCGACGACTTCCCGTTTTGCACGCCATGCGTTGATGGCAGGCAGGTCTTCCGCCGTGATTTCGCGAAGCACAATGGCTTGATCGTTCATATCAGTGCGCGCTGCCGAGCGGATGTGCGACCAGATCCACGATACGTTCAATATCCTGATCGGCGAGCGCCGGGTAAATCGGCAGACATAGAACGCGCCGGGCTGCATCGGCTGCGACTGGCAGATTGGAGCTTTGCGCAGACGGCAAGCCGCGATACATCGGGAAATCAGAAATCAGCGGGTAGAAATAACGGCGCGCGAAGATGTTGTGCTCGCGCATTATGTTGAAAAGCGTATCGCGTTCGACCGGATATTCGTCGGACAGCAAAATCGGGAAATACGCGTGATTCGCCACGTAGCCGGACGGCCCTTCCAGCGCGGAAATACACCGCACGCCCTTGACGTCCGCAAGCAGCCGCCGGTAAGTCGCATCAATCGCGGCGCGGCGTTCGAGCGCTTCGTCAATATGCTTCAGCTGCAACATGCCGAACGCGGCATTGATTTCGCTCATCTTGCCGTTGATGCCAGGCGCGACCACGGTCACTTCATCCACAAAACCAAAGTTTTTCAGATGATCGATGCGCTGCTTGGTCTTTGCGTCGGGGCAGACAACGGCGCCGCCCTCGAACGTGTTGAACACCTTGGTGGCATGGAAACTAAGCACCGAAAGATCGCCGTGGGCAAGCACGCTGCCTGCATCGGTTTTTACGCCGAACGCGTGCGCGGCGTCGTAGATCACCTTCAGGTTGTAGTTATCGGCAATTTTCTGGATTGCGTCCAGATTGCACGGGCGGCCATAGCAATGCACCGGCAAGATGGCTGTGGTCTGCGGCGTGATGGCGGCTTCGATCTTTTCGGGATCGAGGTTCAGCGTGTCCGGATCGACGTCCACGAAAACCGGCTTGATGCCGTTCCACAACAGTGAATGCGCGGTTGCCACGAACGAGTAAGGCGTGGTAATGACCTCGCCGGTGATCCGATGGGCCTGCAACGCGGTGACGAGCGCCAGCGTACCGTTTGTGAACAGCGCCAGATGTTCGACGCCGAGATATTCGCAAAGCGCCTGCTCCAGTTGCTGATGGAAAGGGCCGCCATTGGTCAGCACCTTGCTGCTCCAGATCTTTTCGAGATACGGCAAGAAATCGGCAAGCGGTGCAAGGTGCGGCTGGGTGACGAAAATACGATCGTCGATAACCGGCTCTACAAGGCGAACAGGAAGGCTGCTCATCGTTTTTCCAGGATCGGCTGAGGGTTGGAACTTATGCGGCGGAACGCACAGGCGCTTCAATTGGCGTGGGCTCGACGCCGGCGCACCAGCGGCGCCACATCTCGCGCAACGCGTTCGAAAGTCCTTTGGCAATGATTTCAGGCTGGAACATCGGCGAGGCCGCGCAGCGCTCGCGCATGCCTGCGCGCAAAGCGGCCAGCGCCGGCAGATCGGCGGCCCAGGCGCGGCCTTTTTCCACGAAGTCGTCGCTATCTGTGGCAATGAATCCGTCGAGTCCCGCCATGGCGAGCGCTGCGGTGCTGCCACGGCTCGGCATCGCGCGGCCGGGGAGCGTCAGCGTGGGAACGCCCATCCACATGGCGTGCAGGGTGGTGGTGCCGCCTGCGTACGGGAAGGTATCGAGACAGATATCGACGTGATGATGTTGCTGCAGATAAACAGGAATGCTCGATCGCGTGCGGAAATCAAGGCGGTCCTTCGAAATGCCTTCGTTGGCGAACCATTCAATCAAGGTGTCGACGCTGGCATCGCGCGGCATTGCTCCCAACACCATGCGCGAATCCGGCAACGCGCGCAGCAGCCGCGACCACAACACGATTGCGCTTGGACGCAGCTTGCTCACGCGATTGAAACTGCCGAACGTGATAAAGCCGTTGTGCAGCGCGGGCAGGCCGTTGATCGGCGGTGCAAGTGTCGCAGGCTGGAATGGCGCATTGGCAGGCAAGTGCGCAATTTTTTCGACGAACTGTCCATTCGCGAACTCCATAGGCACATGCCACGCGTCGGCGAAGTAGTAATCCATTGCGCGCAGGCCGGTGGTTCCCGGATATCCCATCCAGCTAGCCTGGATAGGCGCGGGTTTGCGCGCGAACGTAAGCAGGCGATTGCGCCCGGTATGCCCGGACAGATCGATCAGGACATCGATTCCATCGGCGCGGATCTTGTCGGCGAGTTGCGCGTCCGTCATGCCCGGAACACTGTTCCAGTGCCTGACGTGACTGCGCAGCCGCGCGTTGACTTCGTCGGTTATCGAATAGTTGTAATAGACATGGACTGCGACACTTGGGTCGCGCGCCAGATACGTCAGCACCGGTTCCACGAAGGTGGCGACTGCGTGCTGATAAAGGTCGCCGGAGACGAAGCCAACGCGCAGTTGTCTGTCAGGCTTCCGGGAATTCTGGTGCCTTTTCCAGAGCTTGCGCAGCGGAGTCTCGCACTGCGCGCCGAATTGCAGATGTTGCGCGAGCAAGGCTTCCGGCGTTACTTCGTCATTGTGGCTAAGACAAAACAAGATGTTTTCGTGCGAGATCGGCGCGTCCGGCTTGATCTCGAGCGACCGCCGGAACTGCGCCTCGGCATCGGCGAGCTTGCCCTGATCGAGCAGCATCACACCCAGCGTGCTGTAAGCCACGTCCGAGTTCGGCATCAGTTCTACGGCTTTTCGGCAATACGCTTCCGCCTCCGAAATCTGCCCCATGGCGAGCCGCGTGACGCCGAGAATCCGGTGCGCTTCTCCGTGAGTGGGCGCGTGCGAGATGATCGTCCGGCACTCGGCTTCCGCTTCCGCGTATTCCCCGACGATGCGCAAGCAGTCCGCCAGCACTTTGCGCGCGTCCAGATCCTGCGGCGCAAGTTCGACAGCCCGTCGAAGCGGGTCGAGCGATTCCGGGATCTTGCCTTGGCTGTGCAACGCGGTACCAATGGCTTTCCACCCGAGCGGGTAGGTCGGAAAACGAACGGTCATGGCGCGGGCGAGTTCCAGCGCTTCAGCTGTGCGTCCCTGGTTATATAAAGCAGTCAACCGGTTGATTTGCTGTGGCGGCGGAACGGGACTCAGTTCCTTGCGAGCGCGTGCAGACGAGGCATCGACAGCGCTAGTCGAGGCAGCATCCGCTCCCCCCATTTGACTCGCGGCCGCTTGCTCGACAGCGTCAGACTCGGCTGGCGCCGCTACGCCTTGCACCATTTGCTGGATCAGCGTATCCACAGCAGGACCGTTCATTCCGCGCTGCTGCGCCAGTTCCAACGCGACCCAGGCGGCCGACGTCTGGCCACTTTGGTTCAGCGCATTGATATAACTTGCCCAGTACTGGTTCTGCTCGGGATTCGCGCCGATCGCCACCTCAAAACAGCCGACAGCACGTTCGAACTCACCGCGCTGCAATGCGATGACACCCAGGTTGTGATTGGCGTCGGGCTGCGTCGGCTGAGCTTCGACGATAACCTTGTAGAGCGCCTCGGCTTCATCGATTTCGTTTGCGTGATGGTGCCCGATCGCAGCTGCGAGCACTTCGGCGAGCGCCTGCTCGAACTCGGGATCGGCGCCGTTGCCGGTGCTGAATACCTGTGTATCGGAGAGATCGGTCGAAGGGGTCATGTGTGTGCGCGGACGGAATTTGTTAAGAGAATTATCCGGCGGCGAAAGGCAATCGAATTCGGGGAACTAGGCAGGAAAAGTCACTCTGTTCAGACGATCCAGACGCGGCACGCGACGCCTTTCGGGTCATCCGGACGCCGGCGGGCATTGCGGTTAACGCGTATGCTTTTTCGTCTCGATGCCAACGACAGGAGAAACTCATGGAACATCGCACTATCGGCACGTCGGACCTCAAGGTCGCCCCGCTCGTCTTTGGCGGCAACGTGTTCGGCTGGACCGCCGACGAGCGCACGTCCTTCTCGTTGCTCGATGCCTTCGTGGACCACGGCCTCAATTTCATCGATACCGCCGACGTCTATTCCGCCTGGGTCGAGGGTCACCAGGGCGGGGAATCAGAAACGATCATCGGCAAATGGCTGAAGGAGAGCGGCAAGCGCGACAAAGTCGTGCTCGCCACGAAGGTCGGCATGCTGAGCACGCGGCCGGGGTTGTCGGCGGCGAATATCGAGGCGGCCGTGAACGATTCGCTGAAGCGGCTGAAGACGGATTACATCGACGTGTATTTTTCTCATCGCGACGACGATAAAACCCCGCTGATCGACACACTCGGCGCTTACCAGAAGCTGATCGCGGCGGGAAAAGTGCGGGTGATCGGGGCGTCGAACTACTCGGGCGAACGGCTGGAAGAGGCGCTGAAAATCTCCGCGAGCGAGGGAATTTCGGGTTATCAGGTGCTGCAGCCGGAATACAACCTCTACGATCGCGCGGGTTACGAAGGCGACCAGGAACCAGTCGCGACGGCGCACAAAGTCTCGGTCGTGACGTATTACAGCCTGGCAAGCGGCTTTTTGAGTGGAAAATACCGTTCGAAAGCCGATACCGAGAATGCCGCGCGCGGCGCGAAGGTATCGGCGTACTTGAACGATCGAGGCTTGGCGATCGTCGATGCCCTCGTGAAAGTCGCCGACCAGCACGGCGTTGCGCCCGCTACAATCGCGCTCGCCTGGCTAATCGCGCGACCGAGCGTGACGGCGCCGATTGCTAGCGCGACATCGGTCAAACAGCTCGAAAGTCTGGCGCAAGCCACGCGCATCACGCTTACGCCGGAAGACGTTGCGCTGCTCAACGAGGTCAGCGATCCGGCCTGAGTTTTCGCATAAAAGCTCGAAAAACTGCGGATTTTCATGGAGTTGCACCCCGCAGACACGGTTTTCGGGGTTGGCGATACGTCGACGATCTGATAACATCTCGCCCGAATCGAGATTTTTGCCCGATGACGCCGCATGTTTTTTCGTGACGTCGGGCGGCCCGAAGTGCGCTGTTCCGGATTCCAGGGAAAGTGCATGCAGTGATCGGCGGTGAAATCCCACCTCTCTCTTTTCCGGCCTCCGTGGCCGCTTTGCTCGTGTTCGCCGCGTTGGGTGGACGATCGGAGTGCCGGCGCGCGGCGTAAGCCCGCTTGGTTACGCTTCGCCGCGCAGTCAGAAAAACGTATTAGCGATTTAGGACTTCCATGACCACTATTGTTTTGAAAGAAAACGAGCCGTTCGACGTTGCGATCCGTCGCTTTCGCCGGACTATCGAAAAGAACGGCCTGATCGCCGAACTTCGCGAACGCCAGTCGTACGAGAAGCCGACGACAGCACGCAAGCGCAAGAAAGCGGCTGCAGTTAGCCGTCTGCGCAAGCGTCTGCGCAGCCAGATGCTGCCCAAGAAGCTTCACTAAATCTTGGCATGTCGCGGCCTTGTTTGTAGAGGCCGCGGCAAAGCAAAACGGCGATGCGCCCGAAAGGGTTGCATCGCCGTTTTGCTTTGTGCTTATGTTTTAGATGCGGTCTCAGACGAACGCGTGGCGCTCCGCCAAGCGCGCCAGTAATTGCGGCCATTCGTCCACGCTGAAATCGTCGTGCACTTCTTCCAGTTCAATCAAAAGCTCTGCAATTTCCGGATCGTAGGCATTCACATCCGACGCGTACAACGCTCGCAGCAACGTTCCGTCCCGCGCATTCCGGTAGTACGAAATGCCAACACCTTCGATTTCCGGCCGGTAAACATCGTCCGCAATCAGCGATCCAATGGCGCACTTGCGGCCGTCGCTGCTGCGTAGCCGGCACGAACCGTTGTCGTCTTCCGACACGGCGCGCTGCGTGAGCAAATGCGCCCTCACGCGTTCGTAGATGTCTCTTGCGGTTAACATTTGCGTTACTCGTTGTTCTGGATAAAGCGTTGCCCGAAAGCCCGGAAGAATCAGGCAATGTCCTTTCAGCTCATGCCGCAGACTTCAACCGGTCCGCCGACAAGTTGAACTGGCGCGCAATCGATCCAAACCGCTCGCGCCATTCCCATTTGCCAAACACGTCATGCACGTTCTGCAAGCAACTGAGCAGTTCGACGGTGGTCGGATCGTAGACATTGATATTCGAGCGCAACAACGCGCGCTTCAACGCTGTTACGCCGACATCCATGTACGACGGCACGGATTCCGGACCTTTGTCGATATAGCGGATAGGCACACCTTCCATGGCAGTCATGTAGTCGCGCGGCTTGATGAAGTTGCCGACTGGACAACCGCCGCAGTATCCGCGATACGCACCGCCGCCCCGTGGCAGTAGCGCAGCCTGACCTTGGCCAAAGAGGTGATGCACGGCGCGATCGAAGATTTCCTGATGCGTCAAAAAGTTAAGGTTTTTCATTCTGCTTATCCCCTGCACCGACATTGCGGCGCTTCGTGGGTGTCATCAAACAGCGTTATCAGTATCGGTCGCGTTTCTGATCGTCATAGCGCGGTTAACCACACAATCCGCGTTTTTCGATTCGTCATTCACTTCCTGCAATACCGCCCGCCAGGACTCAAGCACGCTTCGGCCAAATTCGCGCCTCGCGTTGCCGGCGCTTAGCCGGGCACTCACCAGATGATTTGGCTCGCACTTAATTTATAGCGGTTCTATCCGGTAAAAAGTGGGTGCTGGCGCGCAGTAGGTCGCAATATTGACATGGTGTTCGTGTTTCTGCACGGGTCGCAACCTGGCTGGAACGCTGTGTAGTAAAGGCTTCAGAGCGTTATTCACCTGTCAAAAAGCCTAAGGGTCGGGATTTTCCCTGAGGAAGCCTAAAACAGCGAAAAATGTTGCGAAAACGCAATATGCGTGTGGCAAACCTGTGTCAGTGAATTGCCTAATTTGATGGTTTGTTGGCGGACGAATGCGTTGCTCCGGCGGTATTACACGTTGTGCGGCAGAAGCAGGCCGCCTCATGGTCATTGACCATCCCGGTTGCCTGCATGAAGGCGTAACACGTGGTCGATCCCACGAACCTGCAGCCGAATTTCTTGAGCGCACGACTGAGCGCGTCCGATATTTCGGTCGACGCCGGCGCCTGCGAATACGACGCACGCGGCGTGTCTATGGTCGTGCCATCGACGAACGACCACACAAATTCCGCCAGCGAGCCATGCTCGGCCTGGATTCGCTGAACCGCGCGGGCGTTGGCAACGGCAGACGCAATCTTTGCCCGGTTCCGGATGATGCGGGTATCGAGCAGGAGTTTTGCGGCATCCGCTTCAGTGAAGGCGGCGACTCTATCGATATCGAAGTCATGAAACAGTGTTTTGTAGCCTTGTCGCTTATTCAGGATCGTGGCCCAGGACAGGCCGGCCTGCGCACCTTCGAGCACGAGCATTTCGAAAAGATGACGATCATCGTGCGATGGAATGCCCCATTCCGTGTCGTGGTAGTGGGCAAGCGCCGGTGTACTTACCCAACCGCAACGGTGTGGTTCGGGCGTGTCGCTGGGTTTGGTTGCGTTCTTTCTAGTGGTCATGGCTGATTCGGGAGATGCATGGTGGGCGTTTGATGAGCATAGGCGCAAGGCATCTCGCGTAATAGTCGGCCGAATGGCCTGGGCATTGATGCGGACCTGCGCTTCAAGTGGCACCCCATTCGGCTGAGTGGCGGTGCTTGCTTTGTGCCGTTAAGCTTCCGGCATGACTACATCAAACCCTTCTTACACTTATCTGGTCGGCGTCGACGGCGGCGGTAGCGGCACCCGCGTTGTCCTGGCCGATGCAAACGGCGTCGAACTCGCTCGTGCATCGGGCGGACCATCGGGCTTGGGACTTGGCGTCGAGCGCGCCTGGAAAGCTATTGATGCAACGATTTCCCGTGCCTTCGGATCGGCCGGCTTGCCCTTCGAATGGAGCGCGTGCGCGCTCGGTTGCGGATTGGCCGGCGTGAACCACGCGGGTTGGCTGGCGCAGTTCCACGAAATCGCGCCGGAAGGATGCGCGCTGGTCGTTGAAAGCGACGCGTTGACTACGCTGTTGGGCGCCCACGGCGGCGAGCCCGGCGTGATTGTGGCGTTAGGTACGGGAAGTATCGCGGCATCGCTCGGTGCGCGGGGCGAGGTCCGGATCGCGGGTGGCTACGGTTTTCCCAGTGGCGACGAAGCCAGCGGCGCATGGCTCGGCATGCGCGCAGCGGTGCATTTGCAGCAGGTCCTCGACGGTCGCGCGCCAGCCGACGACTGGTCTCGCGCGCTGCTCGACTGCACTAATGCCGCCAACCGCGATGACCTCGTGGTCTGGCTGAGCGCTGCCAATCAGACTGCTTACGCAACGCTCGCGCCGACCATCTTCGAACACAAAAGCCATCCATTCGCTGAGCGGCTGCTCCACGAGGCGGGCGCCGAGATCGAGAAAATGGTACGGGCACTCGACCCGGAGCAGGTGATGCCGACAGCATTGTGCGGCGGTCTTGCAACCCCGCTCGAACCGTTTGTGCCTGAGCGACTTCGCGGCCGGTTGCGCGTGCCGATCGCGGACTCCGCCATGGGCGCGCTGCAACTTGCCCGCCGTGCCGCGACCGGAAAACCTCGCGCAGCGCGCTAAAATGCCAGGTTCCTAACGGCTTAAAGGATGCGGCTTCCCATGTATTCGATCATCGCAACCGATCTCGACGGCACTTTGCTCAACAACGATCATCAGGTCGATCCGTTCACGGTTGAAACGGTGCGCGAACTGGAGGCGCAAGGCGTGCGCTTCATCATCGCTACGGGTCGGCATTACAGGGATGTAGTGGGAATCCGCATGGTACTGGGTATCAACGCGTACCTGATCACGTCGAACGGCGCTCGAATTCATGCGCCTGATAACGAGCGTATTTACGCCCGCGATATCTCGCCGGCTGCCGTGCGCCGGCTCGTGCAGCCAGATCTTGCGGGAAGCGAACGTGTGATCGTGAATCTGTTTGCCGATGACGCCTGGCTGATCGACCGGCACGCGCCGAACTTGCTCGAATTCCATCAGGACTCCGGTTTCAATTACGACGTAATGGACCTGCGCCAGCACGACGGCGAGAACATTGCGAAAGTGCTGTACATCGGGGAGCCGGATGATCTGAAGGTGACAGCTGCGAACCTCGAGCGTGAGTTCGGCGATTCAATCTACGTCACGTTTTCAATGCCGGATTGCCTGGAAGTGATGACGTCGGATGTATCGAAGGGAACGGCGTTGAGGGTCGTGCTGGACAGGCTTGATATTGATACCGCGCATTGTGTGGCGTTCGGCGACAACATGAATGATATCGACTTGCTTGAAACAGCGGGCCGGCCATTCATGATGAAAAATGCCAATCCCGATCTAGCCAAGTTATTGCCGAATATTCCGCGAACTGGAAATAACTTTGAGGCGGGCGTTGCGCATCAATTGCGTAGCTTGTTCGGAATGAGCGAAAAACTTACAGCAGACGATAAACGTAAGTAGCAGTAAAGGGAGCTCCGTTAATAACCGCTCCCTTTATCTAGAAACTGCGCAACGTGCGAACTGCCGTTTTATCCGCGATGATTCCATCCGCCGCGATTATTGTTGTGATCGTCGCCACGATTATCGTTGCGATAATTATCCCGATGGTCCCAGCCCGTACGATCCCAACGTCCCCGATCCGATCCACCCCAGCGCGGTTCGTCGTAATGACGATATGCCGGCGGTGCAGCGCGGTAATACGGAGCCGGTTGGACATAAACCGGTGTCGGCCGTGAATAAACCGGTCCGCCCAGCGACAAGCCTATATTCAAATCCGTATGCGCCTGCGCTGCTCCAACTGCGCCCATCGCAAGACCGGCTGCTACGAGCAAGTGAGTAACGATGCGTTTCATGGTGTTCTCCGTTTTGGGCGACGCGTGTCGCATGAATCCAATGTACGCAACCGTAGTCTTACGAGTATCGACGAGTTGTTACCGGGTGAAAGTGTTGCGAAAGGGAGGTTGCGGTACGAGAGCGTGCGACGAAGGCACGCGAAAACGATGATGGGTAAAGGTTGGCGGGTTTAATGAGCGAGTCTTAGATGCCGCACCTGCATTTCGATATCTGCAAAGCAGTAAACGCCCATTACATTTGTCGCAGCCAATTCATAATGCTCGACTGACTAAATACCGAACTAACGCGAAACCAATAAAAAAACGGGCGTCGAGCGCCCGTTTTTTATTCAGCTTGAATCGCTGAAATTAAGCCGATGCAAGCGCCCGGTTCTTTGCGCCGGTCAACAGCGGATAAACCACGCCGGCGATGATTGCGCCAATGATCGGTGCAACCCAGAACAACCAGAGTTGTTCCACAGCCGCGCCGCCTACGAACAGCGCCGGGCCAGTCGAACGAGCCGGATTGACCGACGTGTTCGTGACGGGGATCGAGATCAAGTGGATCAGCGTCAGGCACAGGCCGATGGCGATAGGTGCAAAGCCGGCGGGCGCGCGGCTATCCGTTGCGCCGAGGATGACGAACAAGAAGAAGAACGTCATGACCACTTCGCAGACGAGTGCGGCCATCATCGAGTAATGACCCGGCGACTGGTCACCGAAACCATTGGTCGCGAAACCGCTTGCAACCAGGTCGAAACCCGGCGCGCCACTGGCGATCACCGACAACACGTAGGCGCCAAGAATGCCGCCGATCACTTGCGCGACAATGTACGGAGCCAGTTCGCGGACTGGGAAGCGACCGGCAACGGTCAAGCCAACGCTCACGGCCGGGTTCAAATGGCAGCCCGAAATATGGCCGATGGCATACGCCATGGTGAGCACGGTCAGGCCAAACGCGAGCGAGACGCCCACAAAGCCAATACCGAGTTGAGGAAATCCCGCGGCGAGCACTGCGCTTCCGCAGCCGCCCAGCACGAGCCAGAACGTACCAAACATTTCTGCGCCGAGGCGCTGTCCTAATCGCATGATTCGAAGTCCTAAAAATATATAAAAAACTGAAACACTTCCACTGCTTGTGATCCCCTTTATTTGGTTCGATCAGAACAGCGGGTAGGCAGTGTAATCCGAGTATCGGGAGTAAATGTCAACAATTGTCAAATGAACCAGAACTAAGGCAAGTCTTAATAAGAGTGACCTATAGTTTCAGGAATTTTCTTATTCGGTTTCAGACTTTCTGCAATTGCGTTAGCGACCGTTGCATCTTTTATTCAATGCCGTTAGGCTTCTCAATAATCGCTGCCTATTAGAAGGAATGAAAATGTCGCAATACATCGAGTTGAAAGCGCAGATCGCAAAACTTCAGGAGCAGGCTGAAGAAGCGCGTCGCGTGGAACTGGAAGCGGTACTCGCCGATATCCGGCGAAAGATTGTCGAGTATGGTCTTACGGCACAAGATCTCGGATTGACCGTTGTGCGTCGTGGGCGGCCGCCGAAGAAGGAGCCATTGCCGCCGGTCTATCAAGATCCGAAGTCAGGTAATACCTGGAGTGGCCGCGGCAAACCGCCGAAGTGGATCGTGGGTAAGAGCCGCGAGCGATTTCTGATTAATCAGGATCATTCCTGAAATAGCCGCGCATTGAGACAGGCAGCGAAAGGATTGCGATGAGCATGCCCGAAGGCAAAAAAAGTCCACCTATTGAGGTGGACTTTTTGCGTTGCAATAAACCAATCCATTCCGGTTACAGGCATTTAATCTGGCCGGATGTCGCGCTTGCGTAAATGAACAATATTGAGCGACACCGGTTTGATCAATGCGATTCCCGTTTAGCCGACTGCAACCTGACGGAGCATTGGGCGCTTTGCTGCTTGAAGAAGCGCGGTGTAGCTATCCACGTAATTCTGAGCCATTGTGCTCGCGCAGAAACGGCGTTCGAATTGCGCGCGGATTTCAGTACGCGACAGTTCATCGAGGCGTTGCAACGCGCCAACCGCACCTTGCACGTCTTCACAAATAAAACCCGTCACGCCGTGATCAATAACTTCCGGCACCGAACCGCGATTAAATGCAATCACCGGCGTTCCGCACGCCATGGCTTCGATCATGACCAGGCCAAACGGCTCCGACCAGTCGATCGGGAACAGCAACGCCTTGGCGCCTGACAAGAACTCGGGCTTTTGCTGCTCGTTGATTTCGCCGACGAATTCCACGTTCGCGCTCGACAACAACGGTTCGATCGTGCTCTTGAAATATTCCTGATCGACCTTGTCCACCTTGGCTGCAATTTTCAGCGGCAAACCAGTTTGCGCCGCGATCTGAATCGCCAGATCTGCGCGCTTTTCCGGGCAAATACGACCCAGGAACGCAAGATACTCAGGCTTCTTGTGCTTTTGCGGTGTTAGCAGATTCTGCGGCAGACCGTGATAAATCGTGTTGAGCCACGCGGCTTGCGGCAGCGGCTGACGCTGCGAATCCGAAATCGAGATAACCGGCGCTTCCGGGAATGCATCGAAAACCGGTTGCAGTTCGGGCAGATCCAGGCGGCCGTGCAGCGTCGTCACGAAAGGCGTGTCCATCTGCGAAAACGTCGAGAAGGGCATGTAGTCGAGGTGGAAGTGCAACACGTCGAACTCATGCGCGCGGCGGCGCACTTTTTCCAGCAACAGCGCATGCGGCGCGTTCCAGTCGCGGATGGTCGGGTCGAGGCGCAACGCACGTGGCCACGCGGCGTCGAGCGTCGCCTTGGTTTCCGAATCCCCGCTTGCGAAGAGCGTAACGTCGTGGCCGAGATCAACCAGCGCATCGCTCAGATACGAGACGACGCGCTCTGTGCCGCCGTAAAACTTCGGAGGAACGGCTTCATGCAAGGGTGCAATTTGTGCGATACGCATAACGTGACTCTCCTGTTCGTTACGGCTTCAAATGACAGATTTCCGATAGAAAACCGTTGAAGCCTTGCGGACGGGCCAGCCTCTATGCTGCCGCCCCCGTTGGAAATCGGACCCGGGTGAATCGGGTAATCCCTTACGACCCATTATCAAGATGACTCCGGTGATCGCCGAGTCATTTTTCAATCGCTTAACCTTGTTACAGGGCGAAACACCGCCGGTTACGATCCGGAAACAGCGGCTGAAGTCCTTACCTGGCGGGCGATTGCGCTCGTATCAGCGCTCCATGGTGATTACTGCGCGATGCCCAGGACGCAGAAGAGAGCAATGGCTGTGCCAACTTAGGCAAGAGGCGAATGCCCGCCTCATATGGGATTCGGTCGGAAAACCAGGCAATCCGCTGTCACCGAGTCAATTGTTTCGGCTCCGCGCCGTTAAACAGTCACAGCAACAGTCTTGTAAGAAAACTTTGGCGCTTTCGGTAATTTAAAAACCGCGATTAACCGCATTGCGAGAAGAATCGGCATTTTCGACCGATTGCGCCCACTAGCCCGGGCGCCACGTTTCACCTTACCTCGCACCACGCCCCGCCAATAAAGACGCAGCCGAATTCGCACCTTTCCATTCCCTTCAAAGTTTTCCATCGTCCTGCCGTAAACCACTTAACGGCGGTTTCGCCGATGCAACCAAGAGGATTCGATTGTGCTGATTTTCATCGGAACACTAGTGACGCTTTTGTCGGTTTTCGGCGGTTATGCGCTGGAAGGCGGGCATCTGGGCGCGCTGGTCCAGCCTGTGGAAATCCTGATGATCGCGGGCGCGGGCGTCGGCGCTTTCATCCTCGGCAACGGCATGAAGACGATCAAGGCCACGCTGCGCGTGATTCCCACGCTCTTCAAAGGCTCCAAGTACAACAAAGACGTGTACATGGAACTGATGGCGCTGCTCTACGTGCTGCTCGCCAAGGCGCGCAAGGAAGGCACGTTGACGCTGGAATCGGATATCGACGATCCCGCTAAAAGCCCGATCTTTTCGCAGTATCCGAAGATCCTGGCCGATCACCACACTGTTGAATTCCTGACCGATTATTTGCGCCTGATGGTGGGCGGCAACATGAACGCGTTCGAGATCGAAAGCCTGATGGACGAGGAAATCGAAACGCATCACGCCGAAGGCGAAGGCCCGGCGCAAGCGCTGCATAAGGTCGGTGACGCAATGCCGGCGTTCGGCATTGTCGCGGCCGTGATGGGCGTGGTTCACACGATGGCATCGGCTGATCAGCCACCGGCCATTCTCGGTGAAATGATCGCGCAGGCTTTGGTCGGGACGTTCCTCGGCATTTTGTTGTCGTACGGATTGATCGGGCCGCTGGCGAGCGTCGCGGAACAGCGCGTGGCCGAGTCCACGAAAATGTTCCAGTGCATCAAGGTCACGATTCTCGCAAGCCTGAACGGTTATGCCCCGGCAATTGCGGTCGAGTTCGGCCGCAAGGTGCTGTTCTCCACAGAGCGTCCGTCGTTTTCCGAACTGGAAGAACACGTGCGCCGCGTGAAGGCGAAATAACGCTTTCAAGCGACCACGCGCTCCCGGAGAAACCGCCATGTCCACCAAGAACGACCGCCCGATCTTCATCAAACGGATCATATCGAGCAAGAAGGCGCATCACGGCGGCGCGTGGAAACTCGCTTACGCCGACTTCATGACAGCGATGATGGCGTTCTTCCTGCTGATGTGGCTGCTGAGCGCGGTGACGCCCGTGCAGCGCCACGGGATTGCGGAGTATTTCAACATGCCGCTCAAGAACGCGATCATGGGCGGACAGCGGTCGGGCATGGACGCAAGCATTATCGACGGCGGCGGGCGCGATATCTCCTCGCCCGAAGACGGCACGACACGCATGAGCGACGGCACGCGGCGCTCGAATCGTATCGATGAACAAATGCTGAAAGACGCGCAAGGCGAACTCGAACGCCGCGATCAGGCGCGGTTGCATGACCTGCAAGTGAAGCTGATGTCGGCGATCGAAGCGAATCCCGTATTGCGCCAGTTCCGCCAGCAAATTCGCATCGATTCGACGCAGCAAGGTTTGCGAATCGAAATTGTCGATACACAAAAGCGCCCGATGTTCGCCCTCGCCAGCAACTCCGTGCAGCCGTACATGCGCGACATCCTGCGCGAAATCGGCAAGGCGCTCAACGACGTGCCGAACCGCATCGTGGTGCAAGGACACACCGACGCCACGCAATACGCGGGCGGCGAGAAGGGCTACAGCAACTGGGAATTATCGGCGGATCGGGCCAACGCCTCGCGCCGCGAACTGATTTCGGGCGGCATGGATGAAGCGAAGGTGTTGCGCGTGATCGGACTGGCATCGACGCAAAACCTGAACAAGAAGGACGCTTTCGACCCGGAAAACCGGCGCATCAGCGTTCTGGTCCTGAACCACAAATCGGAAGAGTCGATGACGCGCGACGACTCGCAAGCGACCACGATCACCAGCAATCCCCTCAACGCTGGCAACGCCACGCTCGGACTCGGCGCGCTCGTGCCGGGCAAGCCGGCCGCGAAATAACCAGCTTCAGGACACGCATCAAGACATCGGACAGGTACGACAAAACCATGATCAAGAACATTCTGACAATCGACGATTCCGCTTCCATGCGCAAGGTTTTATCGGCGACGTTTGTGGCGGCGGGGTATCGCGTGGAAGTTGCCGCGGACGGGGCGGAAGGCTACGAAGCCGCGCTCGCCGAGCAATTCGATCTGATTGTGACCGACCAGAACATGCCGGCCATGAGCGGACTCGATCTGATCGCGAAGTTGCGCGGGCATCGTGCGTACGCGAATACGCCGATCCTCGTGCTCACGACCGAATCCAGCGAGCAGTTCAAGGCAGCGGCACGCGAAGCAGGCGCAACGGGCTGGATAGAAAAGCCGATCGATCCCGACATGCTGACCGAACTGGTCGCGACCTTGTCGGACGCCGAGCAATCGCACTGAAGCAACTGAATTATCGAAGCACGCAGTACAAGACAAAACACACGCAGTTACGACGCGAACAGCGACGACAGACAAGGCATCCGGTGGTGACCCAGGCATGACACTCGACATTACGCAGTTCTATCAAACTTTCTTCGATGAAGCCGACGAGCTGCTCGCCGACATGGAGCAACTGCTGCTCGCGCTGGATCTGGCGAACCCCGATCCCGAGGACCTCGGCGCGATCTTCCGCGCGGCGCATTCCATCAAGGGCGGGGCGGCGACGTTTGGTTTCTCGGCGCTGACCGAGACCACGCACATCCTTGAATCGCTGCTCGACCGGGCGCGTAACAACGAACTGGTCTTGCGCCGCGACATGATCGACACCTTCCTTGAAACCAAGGACGTGTTGTCGGATCAGCTGGGTGCGTATCGTGCGAGCGCGGAGCCGGATGCGGCGGCCGCAAAAGCAATCTGCGCCAAGCTTGAATTCCTTCGTGACAACCATTCGGGTGACGCGTGTAACGACGTGGGTCATGCGCCCGAAGCCGCCGCGGAACCCGCGCCGTCTTTCGCCGATCAAGCCGCCATCGCCCAGGATCTCGCGCAGGTTGCAATGGCGCTGGGTCCGAACGAGCCGCCCGCGCATGTGGTCGAGCAGGCCAATGAAGCCGTGGAAGAAGACGGCGACTGGACGGAATTTCCGGGCGCGCCGGAAGGTACGGACGCAAGCGCTGAAGACGGTTCGCATCTGAAGATCACGTTACGGGGAGTAGGGGAGAAGGACCAGGCTCTGTTGACCGAGGAGCTTGGAAACCTGGGGACTGTCGTCGGGGAAAAGAAGTCGGGCGGCGACCTGACGTTGTGGCTGGACTCGGATGTATCGGCGGATGACATTGTTGCCGTGTGCTGTTTCGTGATCGATGAATCGCAGATCGCGATTGGCCGTGGCAATGCATCGAGCGCATCAGTAGTTGAAACGCCGGTTGCAGCCGTGCAGGAAACCAAAGAGGTGGCGCAAAAAGCACCCGAAGTTGAAAAGACGGAACCGGCGGCGGCCTCGACCGCTGCCGCCGAGTCCCGCGTGGCTACCACTACGGCGGCTGCTGCGGCAGCGGCTCCAGCCGAAGCGCCCAAGGCACGCGCGGCAGCGGCGCCGGCTGCATCGGAAGGAAGCTCGATTCGCGTCGGCGTTGAAAAGGTCGATCAGCTGATCAACCTCGTCGGCGAGCTCGTGATCACGCAAGCCATGCTCGCCGAAACCACGAGCACGTTCGATCCCGCGCTGCACGACCGACTCTTCAACGGCATGGCGCAGCTCGAACGCAATGCGCGCGACTTGCAGGAAGCCGTGATGTCCATCCGCATGATGCCGATGGATTACGTCTTCAGCCGTTTCCCGCGTCTCGTGCGCGACCTCGCCGCGAAGCTCGGCAAGGAAGTCGAACTCGTCACGTTCGGTCAGGCGACGGAACTGGACAAGAGCCTGATTGAACGCATCATCGATCCGTTGACGCACCTCGTGCGCAACTCGCTCGATCACGGCATTGAAACCGTCGAGGCGCGCCGTGCGGCCGGCAAGGCGGCGGCCGGGCAACTGGTGCTGTCGGCGGCGCATCACGGCGGCAACATCGTAATTGAAGTCAGCGACGACGGCGCGGGCCTGCGCCGCGACAAGATTCTCGCGAAGGCCGTGAAGCAGGGCATGCAGGTCAGCGAATCGATGTCCGACGACGAAGTCTGGCAACTCATCTTCATGCCGGGCTTTTCGACCGCCGATCAGGTCACGGATATTTCCGGCCGCGGCGTTGGCATGGACGTGGTGAAACGCAACATCCAGGCGATGGGCGGCCACGTTGAAATCCAGTCGCGCGAAGGCCGCGGCACGACCACGAAGATTGTCTTGCCGCTTACGCTGGCGATTCTCGACGGCATGTCGGTGAAGGTCGGCAGCGAAATTTTCATCTTGCCGCTGAACTTCGTGATGGAGTCGCTGCAACCCGTTGCCGACGATATCTACACCGTCGCCGGCGGCGAGCGCGTGGTGCGTGTGCGTGGCGAATATCTGCCGCTGGTCGCGCTGCATCAGGTCTTCGAAGTCAGCGACGCACGCACCGAACCCACGCAGGGAATCATCACGATCATCCAGTCCGAGGGACGGCGCTTTGCAATGTTGATCGATGAACTCGTCGGCCAGCAGCAAGTGGTGGTGAAGAACCTCGAAACGAATTACCGCAAGGTGCACGGCATTTCGGCCGCAACCATTCTCGGCGATGGCAGCGTGGCGCTGATCGTGGACGTGGCGGCGCTGAACCGCGAAAACCGCGCGGCGCATGGCGCTGTGGCGTCGCTTACTCATTAAGCATCAACCAAACAACCGCAATCTGGGGGCTCAAATGGCAGCAGACATTCAATCGATTACTTCCGCGGCGCAGCGCCGCGATGTTCAACGCGTTTCCACCCAGGCTGAAGCGGCCGGGCAGGAATTCCTCGTCTTCACGCTGGGCGCGGAAGAGTACGGCATCGACATCCTGAAGGTGCAGGAAATTCGCGGCTACGACAACGTCACGCGCATTGCGAACGCGCCGGGTTTCATCAAGGGCGTGATCAATCTGCGCGGGATCATCGTGCCGATCGTGGATATGCGCATCAAGTTCAATCTTGGCCGCGTCGAGTACGACAACCAGACGGTCGTGATCATTCTGAACGTGGCGCATCGCGTGGTGGGCATGGTGGTCGACGGCGTGTCCGACGTCCTCACGCTGCAAGCCGATCAGGTCATGCCCGCGCCGGAATTCGGCGCCACGCTCACGACCGAATATTTGACGGGACTCGGCACGGTCGATGGCCGCATGCTGATCCTGATGGATATCGAAAAGTTGATGACAAGCAAGGAGATGGAGTTGATCGACTCCGTCGCGGCTTGATCCCGGGATTCGAACCGACTTATCCGATTGAACCGATTGAACCGTCTGGAAGAATGACATGCTTAAGAACTGGTCGATTCGTACCACGCTGACGCTCGTGGGTTTGCTGTTCGTCGGCTTTGCCGCAGTCGTGGCCGCGTTGTCGCTGAACGGCTTGCGCTCGGCGGGCAATTCGCTGTCCACGCTCGCGGACAGCGACATGGTTTCGGTGCGCGCGCTCAACGACGCGTCGTCGTACTTGCTGCGCGCCCGCGTGACGCTCGACCGCGTGCGTTCACTCGATGAAGCCGGCAAGACCGACGAAGCGAAGAAGGCGATCGATCGCGGCCAGTTCCTGCTCGACAAATCCAACGAGAACTGGAAGCTTTTCCTGTCCACGCCGAAGCGCACTTTGCCGCAAGCCATGCTGGATGAAGTCGTGGCGAAGCGCGACACGCTGATGCGCGAAGGCGTGGATCCTGAATTCATCGCGATCCGGGCGAACGATTTGCCGGCGTATCACGCCATCGCCGATACGAAAATCAGCCCGATGTTCGTTGCGCTGGACACAGCGGCGTCCGCGGTCGTGGACTTCACGCAAAAGCACGCCGATACCCTGCGTGCCGACACGCAGGCAAATATCACGCTGCTGATCGAGGTGATTACCGGCGTGATGGTGCTGGCTGTGCTGACGCTGGTTGCCACGCGTTTCGCGATGGGCGGCATGATCGTGCAGCCGATCAACGACGCCGTCGATCACTTCGAGCGCATCGCGCGCGGCGACCTGACGCGCTCCGCTCATACCGATAAAACCAACGAGATTGGCCGTCTGTTTGCGGGAATTGAACGGATGCGGGTGAATCTGACCGCGATGGTGGGATCGGTGCATCACGGCGCGGAATCCATCGATGTCGGCGCGCGTGAGATCGCAAGCGGCAACACGGATCTGTCGCAACGTACTGAAGAGCAAGCGGCGTCGCTGCAGGAAACGGCGTCGAGCATGGAACAGTTGACGAGCACGGTCAAACAGAACGCAGAGAACGCGCGCCAAGCGTCGCAACTTGCCGTGAATGCGTCCGATATCGCATCGCGCGGAGGTGAAGTCGTCGAGCAGGTCGTGGACACCATGAACGCGATTTCATCGAGTTCGAGCAAGGTGGTGGACATCATCGGCGTGATCGAGGGGATTGCTTTCCAGACGAATATTCTCGCGCTGAACGCGGCGGTCGAAGCGGCGCGTGCCGGCGAAGAAGGACGCGGATTTGCGGTCGTGGCCGGCGAAGTGCGCAGCCTCGCGCAACGCAGCGCGGCGGCGGCGAAAGAGATCAAGTCGCTGATCGGCGACTCGACGGCGAAAGTGGAAAGCGGCTCGCAACTCGTGGCGCGCGCCGGCACGACCATGGATGAAATCGTCCAGGCGGTACGTCGCGTGACGGACATCATGGGCGAGATCAGCGCGGCGTCCGACGAACAATCGCAAGGCATCGAACAGGTCAGCCGCGCCGTTGGGCAGATGGACGAAGTCACGCAGCAGAACGCCGCGCTGGTAGAAGAAGCGGCGGCTGCGGCGGCGTCGCTCGAAGAACAGACGCGCAAGCTCAAGGACGTGGTCGGGCATTGGCAAGTCAGCGGCGACGCAACCCAGCCGGGACGCGTTGAACCGTCGGTTGCCGCGACGCTGAGCGCAACGCGCGGCATCGCCCCGATAAAAGTTGTTTCGCGGCCTAACGTCGCGGCCAATCGCGCCGTTAATAAGGTAGATGCGAAGGTAAATGCGAAGGTAGATGCGAAAGCAAACGCGAAGGTTATCTCCGAGGCTGCGGCGGCTGGAAAAGCTGAACCGACGGCCAAGGCACCGAAGCTCGCTGCAACTGCAGCCGGCGACTGGGAAACCTTCTGAGACAGCAGTAAAAAATCATGCAGGCTCACCGCACGTTCCAGCAGAACGAAGGCTAGAAAATGGCAACGCGCTCACCCGTCGATACACCCCGCGAGCGGACCCGCAATGGTTCGGAAGTGGAACGCGACTTCGAATTCACCAACGCCGACTTCGGCCGCATCCGCGACCTGATTCATCGTCGTGCCGGGATTTCGCTGTCCGAGCATAAGCGCGACATGGCGTACAGCCGTCTCGCGCGACGTTTGCGCGCGTGCAATATCGATACGTTTCGTCTTTATCTGGATCGGCTCGAAGCACAGCCGGACAGCGCCGAGTGGGAAGCGTTCACCAACGCGCTGACCACGAACCTGACCGCGTTCTTCCGCGAATCGCATCATTTTCCGATTCTCGCCACGTTCGCGAAAAGCCGGCCGCAGCCGTTTTCGGTGTGGTGTTCGGCGGCGTCGACGGGCGAGGAGCCGTATTCCATCGCTATGACGCTGATGGAAACGCTCGGCGATTCCGCCGCGCGCCAATGCACGGTGATCGCGACGGATATCGACAGCCAAGTTTTGCAGAAGGCCGACGCTGGCGTCTATTCGCTCGATTCGGTGAAGACGCTCGGCAATGACCGGCTGAAGCGCTTTTTCCTGAAAGGCACGGGCGCGCACGCGGGCATGGTCAAGATCCGTCCGGAAGTGCGCGCAATGGTGAAGTTCGAGCAATTGAACCTGACCGATTCCAAATACGCGCTGCCCGGCCAGTTCGACGCGATTTTCTGTCGCAACGTAATGATCTACTTCGATAAACCCACGCAAGCGCAAGTTCTCGCGCGCTTCGAACCGCTGATGAAAAGCGGCGGTTTGCTGTTCGCCGGGCATTCGGAAAACTTCACGTACGTGACGCAGGCGTTCAAGTTGCGCGGCCAGACGGTGTACGCGCTGTCGCGTGATTCCGTTGCTGGACCCGCGAAGAAGAAGGCGCTTGCCGGGGAATTGGCATGAGCGCTTTGCCGATCGCCACGAACCTTTATTTCGACAACCACTTCAAGCTCCCGGGCGTGAAGCTGTTGCCGAACGAGTTCTACATGACGGGCGAGAACATGGTCCTCGTCACGGTGCTCGGTTCGTGCGTGGCGGCGTGCATCACCGACCGGACAGCCGGCATTGGCGGCATGAACCATTTCATGCTGCCCGACGACGGCGCGGACGCATCGCAATCGGGCGCGGATTCCATGCGCTACGGCGCGTATGCCATGGAAGTGCTGATCAATGAAATGATCAAGCGCGGCGGCCGGCGCGAACGCTTCGAAGCCAAGGTGTTCGGCGGCGGCGCGGTGCTGGCCGGCATGACGACCATCAATATCGGCGATAGAAATTCCGAGTTCGTGCGCCGCTATCTCGCGCTGGAAAAGATTCGTATCGTGGCCGAGGATTTGCAGGGCATGTATCCGCGCAAGGTCGCGTTCATGCCGCGAACCGGCCAGGCAATGGTCAAGAAACTGATCACGCATCAAGACCCGAGCGTGGTCGAACGCGAGCAGGCGCTGGTGCGGCAATCGCCCGAAGCACGCAGCGAACGGCTCGCGAAGGCGCGTGCGCGCGTCGAGCTCTTCAGCCAGCCGAAAGCGAAAACACCCGACAAACCCCGCATCGAATTATTCGGTGCCGCAGCCGGCCTGCAGCGAACCGTCCGCATGAAGACGGCGGAGGAAGCATGACAACGGCCCGGAGCACGGAACCGAAAATCAGCGTGTTGTGCGTCGATGACTCGGCGCTGGTGCGCAGCCTGATGACCGAGATCATCAATTCGCAGCCCGATATGCACGTGTGCGCGACCGCGCCCGATCCGCTGGTCGCGCGCGACTTGATCAAGCAGCACAACCCGGACGTGCTCACGCTCGACGTGGAAATGCCGCGCATGGACGGCCTCGATTTCCTGGAAAAGCTGATGCGGCTTCGGCCCATGCCGGTTGTGATGGTGTCGTCGCTGACGGAACGCGGCTCGGAAATCACGCTGCGCGCGCTGGAACTCGGCGCAGTGGATTTCGTGACGAAACCGCGCGTGGGCATTCGCGACGGCATGCTCGAATACGCGGAAAAGCTCGCCGATAAAATCCGCGCCGCCGCACGCGCCCGGGTTCGGCAAACGCCGCATGTCGTTCACGCTGCGGCAGGTTCGAGCGGCGCGGCCGCGGCGCACAAGCCCACGCCGAACCTGAACAATCCGCTGGTGAGCACGGAGAAGCTGATCATCGTCGGGGCATCGACGGGCGGCACCGAAGCGATCCGCGAGCTTCTGCTTCCCCTTCCGCCCGATGCACCCGGCGTGATGATCGCGCAGCACATGCCGCCGGGCTTCACGAAGTCGTTTGCGCAACGGCTGAACGGCTTGTGCCGCATCGCCGTGAAGGAAGCGGAGCACGGCGAGCGCGTCTTGCCGGGCCACGCGTATATCGCGCCGGGCGACGCTCACCTCGTGCTCGTGCGCAGCGGCGCCAACTACGTCGCGCATCTCTCCGATGCCCCGCCGGTCAACCGGCATCGGCCATCGGTGGATGTGCTGTTCCGTTCCGCCGCGCAAAACGCCGGCAAGAACGCGCTCGGCGTGATCCTGACCGGCATGGGCCGCGACGGCGCGCAGGGCATGCTGGAAATGCAGCAGGCGGGCGCCTACACGTTCGCGCAGGACGAAGCGAGCTGCGTGGTCTACGGCATGCCGCGAGAAGCCGTTGCAACGGGCGGCGTCAGCGAGATCGCGCCGTTATCGGAAATGACCCGGCGCGTGATGGCGCGCCTCAATTCCATGGGCGAACGCGCGCAGCGCGTCTGACCCGCCACCTGATTCGAATACTCGTGCGGCGTGCGCGCCGCCTGAAGAAACAACGGGAATACAAGGAGCAGTGAAGATGGACAAGAACATGAAGATTTTGGTCGTCGATGACTTCCCGACGATGCGCCGTATCGTGCGAAACCTGCTGAAGGAACTGGGTTTTTCGAACGTCGATGAAGCCGAGGACGGCGCGGCCGGTCTCGCGCGTCTGCGCGGCGGCGGTTTCGAATTCGTCATTTCCGACTGGAACATGCCGAACCTCGACGGCCTCGAAATGCTCAAGCAGATTCGCGCCGACGCCACGCTTTCGCACTTGCCCGTGCTGATGGTGACGGCGGAATCGAAGAAGGAAAACATCATTGCCGCGGCGCAGGCTGGCGCGAGCGGATACGTGGTCAAGCCGTTCACGGCCGCGACCCTCGACGAGAAGCTCACGAAGATTCTCGAAAAGATGGCCAAGGCCGGGAGCTGAATCGTGAACGAAATGACGACCCAGGAAGCGCTGGCCGCGATCGAGCAAGAAGGCGATGCATCGAGCGACCGGATATTGGCGCGCATTGGACAACTGACGCGCACGCTGCGCGACTCCATGCGCGAACTCGGCCTCGACAAGCAAGTTGAAGCCGCCGCCGAAATGGTCCCGGACGCGCGCGACCGCCTGAAATACGTCGCGACGATGACCGAGCAGGCCGCCGATCGCGCGCTGAACGCCATCGAACTTGCCAAGCCGATGCAGCAAACCATGCAGCGCGACGCAGAAGCGCTCGATGCCCGCTGGGAAAAGTGGTACGGCGCGCCGCTGGACAACGCGGACGTCAAGACCTTGCTCGCGGACACCCGCGGTTTCCTGCAGCAAGTGCCGGTTCACACGGTCGCGACCAACGCGCAGTTGCTCGAAATCATGCTCGCGCAGGATTTCCAGGATCTGACCGGGCAGGTGATCAAGAAGATCACCGACGTGGTGTACGTGATCGAACAGCAATTGCTTGGCGTGCTGCTGGAAAACATCGCACCCGAGCGGCGTGAACAGTTCGCGGCGCAGGCCGCGGCGCTGGCTGCATCGACCGTTTCGGGTACGCCGGAAACGTTGCTGAACGGCCCGCAGATCAATCCCGAAGGCCGCACCGACGTCGTTCAGGACCAGACGCAGGTCGACGATCTTCTGGCCAGCCTGGGTTTCTAACTTTAAGTCTGACCTGATGAGCGCGCTGGGCAAAATGCCCGGCGCGCCCGTCCACGCGCGGCCGCGCAGGTCAAAACAACACCCATTTCGGCCAATCCGGCAACTATCGCGTTGCAACATATGTTCACTTTCCCGAGACCGACGCATTCGGCTGGCATACTGACGTCTCGGCGAATGACCCGCAACCTTGCGGCGTTTCATCAGACGAAACAGTGCATCGCTTGAAATAATCGAAACGGAGAATTGAAGTGGACACTTCGATCATTTCATTCGGCTTGCGGCGCGCTCGCGTGCTCGCAAGTCTGGCAGCAGGATTGACGTTCGGCGTGTTGGCGGTTTCGCCTGCCTACGCGGTGCTCGGCGGCGCGCCCATGACGGCGCCCGCGGGCGCAACCGTCAGCAATTCGGTATCGCATGCGGCATCGGCGTCGGCGGGTTCTGCGGCTGCGGCGTCCACAAGCGCCTTCACCGTGCGCACGACCACGTTGCCGGTTGGCACCGTGGTCAATGAATATGTGGGTGCGGACGGCACGGTCTTCGGCATTGCGTGGCAAGGCCCGCGCATCCCCGATTTGCCGACGCTACTCGGCAGTTACTTTCCGCAATACGTCCAGGGTATCCAGAACCAGCGCGCCAACGGCGGTGGCCGTGGGCCGGTGAGCGTTGCCGGCAGCGCGCTGGTTGTCCGTTCCGGTGGCCACATGGGCGCGTTCGTCGGCCAGGCATATCTTCCACAAGCCTTGCCCGCCGGCGTCAGCGCCAGCGACATCCAATAACGGACGGAGACTTTCATGATGCGTCCGACGTTTTCATCGTCATTTTTCTCTTTGAAGTCCGGCTTGTTCCGATGCCTCGCCGTGCTCAGCTTGTCCGTGGTCCTCGCTGCCTGCGGCGGCGGAGGCGGCGACTCGGGCAGCAGTTCTGTCAGCAGCGGCGGCAGTTCCGGCAGCGGTAGCAGTGGCAGCGGCGGCAGCAGCGGTGGCGATACAGGCAGCACGCCGAACGCGCAGCCGATTGCATCGACGGCCGCGAACACGGTGCCGATCACCGTCGGCCCGGGCGCGCAGAACTTCGTCAATATTCCGAACGTGACCGTGACCGTTTGCGCGCCTGGAACCAGCGTGTGCCAAACCATCGACAACATTCAGGTCGATACCGGCTCGTACGGCCTGCGTCTTGCCAGCGACGCCGCCGCGCAAATCATCACGAATCTGCCGATCAATCAGTCGACGAGCGGCGGCCAGCTCGCGCAGTGCACGCAATTCGCCGATGGCTTCACGTGGGGCACCGTGCGTACCGCCGACGTGAAGATCGGTGGCGAAACGGCCAGCGCCATTCCGATTCAGATCGTGGGCGATCTGGCGAATTCGACGGTTCCGGCATCCGGCTGTATCAATGGCAGCAACGAAAGCACGTCACGGCAACTGGGCGCGAACGGAATCCTGGGCGTGGGGGTATCGGCGACGGATTGCGGCGCTGCCTGCGCGAACGCTGCGACCAGCAACTACTACTCGTGTCCGTCGGGGACAAATTGCTCGCAGACCGCGGTGGCTATGGCAAGCCAGGTCGTGAATCCGGTGACGAAGTTCGCCGTGGACAACAACGGCGTGATCGTGCAATTGCCGCCGGTGGCGAGCGCGGCCGCTTCGGCGACGGGCACGCTGGTGTTTGGCATCGGAACGCAGAGCAACAACACGCTGACCGGCGCGACATCCTTCAAATCCTCGGCATTCGGCAATCTGGGCGGCTCGTACAAAGGCACGTCGGTGACGACGATCGTCGATTCCGGTTCCAACGGATTGTTCTTCAACGACACGTCGTTGCCGAACTGCACGACGAGCTTCACGGACTTCTACTGTCCGACTAACTCGACGGCGCTGTCTTCGACGGTAATCGGCCAGGACGGCACATCGGCCACGGTGAGCTTCACGGTCGCCAACGCCAAGACGCTGGCTGGCAGCGGCACGAACTACGCGTTGAACGGGCTGGCCGGGAACATTGGTTCGTTCCCCACGCTGTTCGACTTCGGCTTGCCGTTCTTCTTCGGACGCCATGTGTACTTCGGGATCGGCAACAACGGCAACGCGCCTTTCGTGGCGTTTTAAACTCGCCACGTAAATAGCAAAAAGCCCGGCGGATTGTTAGTCCGCCGGGCTTTTTCTTTGCCCGCGCTTGTCGCCTATTCACCCGCCCGAGGTTTTCTAGGCGCCTTCTCCATCGCCCGGTCGTAGAGCCATCGCGGAACGACATGCAGCAAGGCGCCGGCCACGCGCATCTGCCATGGAAACGTGGCAAAGCGCGTTTTCTTCCCGATGGCATCGGCGGTCTTTCTTGCAAACACATCGGCGTCCATGAGAAAGGGCATCGGATACGGATTCCGGCGCGTCATTTCCGTGCGGATGTAGCCCGGCGCGATCGTCACCACCGATACCCCCGCCGGCCGCATCTCCACCCGCAGCGCTTCGAGATACTTCAACGCCGCCGACTTCGACGCGCTATACGCGCCCGATCCCGGCAACCCGCGCACGCCCGCCACGCTCGCGATCCCCACGAGCGTGCCGCGCCGCCCGGCGACCATCTGCGCGACGAACGGCTCGAACGTCGCGATCATGCCGAAATAATTGGTATCCATCACGTCGCGGAAGGCTTCGAGATCGCCGTGGCCGGTCAGCGCGCCACGGCTGATCCCTGCGTTTGCAATGACGATATCGGCGCCGCCATGCAACGCGCAGAAGTCCGCGGCTGCGGCAGCGAGGGCTGCGGCATCGCGGACATCGGCGGGATAAATGGAGATCGATGCAGAAGGAAAGCGCGCGGCGAAAGCCGCAAGCGTGTCGCCGCGACGGGCAACGAGGCCGAGCACCGCGCCGCGCCTCAGATATTCCTCGGCGAGCGCGAGCCCAATGCCACTCGACGCGCCGGTGATGAAAACCCTCAGCCGGGCCGGCGTGTCGTTCGTAGCGGCGTTCACGTCCTTACATCTTCTTCGCGCGAACCTGATTCACGATGAAGTCCATGACCTGGATGGTGCCCGGCAGGCTGTTCGTGGTCGCCGGACCCGTTTCGTACTTGCCCTGAATCGCGATGGTCGGCACGCCGTCGATCTTGTAGGCATCGAGCAGCTTTTTGTCGCGCTGCAGATTGCTTTGGGTCGAGAACGAGTTGTACGCGTCCATGTACTTCTTCTTGTCGACGCCTTGCGTGGCAAGGAACGTAGCCTGCGCTTCAGGCGTCAGCAGGTAGTTCTTCTTCTCGTGGATCTCGTTGAAAACGGCGGGCGTGAGCTTGTCAGCCAGGCCGAGTGCATCGAGTGCGTGGAACATCTTCGAATGCGGAATGAAGTCGTCGCGAAAGGCAACCGGCACGCGCTTGAACACCACGTCGGGACCTTGCTTCTTGATCCATGCTTCCAGATACGGGTCGAATTCGTTGCAATGCGGGCAGCCGTACCACATGAATTCGATCACCTCGATCTTGCCCTGCGCCTCGACCGGCTGCGCTGCCTGCAACACGGTGTAGTCGGTGCCCGCCACAGGCGCGGCCGGCGACGCATGAGCGGCGCTCATAAAACTCATGGAGCCGGCAGCGAGGCCGAGGGAAAGAGCGAGGGCGCTGAAAAGTTTTTTCATGGTGACCGGGAATGAGCGTGAGAGGCAAAAGGGGAACACACGACGCTTAAGGGAAGCTTAAGGTCCATGGCGACTGGCTGGCCGGTCGCGGACCGCACGCGCCCTGAATGCTCTCAGGACGCGCGCGGTTCATCGAACTCATTGCTTCGAGAAGCGGATCACGGCGGTATCGACGCCTGCGTCCGAGAGCCGTTGACGCGTGTTGTTCATGTCCTCGAACTTCGTGAACGGGCCGATCCGCACGCGGTAATACGTGACGTTGCCGGCATCGCGTTGCGTGACTTTTGACTCGAACCCCTGGAAGCCGAGACGGGCGCGCTGCTGTTCGGCGTCGGCCTGGGTCTTGTAGGCGCCGACTTGCAGGAAGTAGCCAGTGTTCACGTCGCCAGGCGCGGGCGGCGTGACCTTGGCTGTTGAAGAAGCCGATGCATCCGCCGGCTTCTTGCCCGTTGCCGCGGTCGATGAACCGTTCGGCGCCGTAGCCGGTGAAGCGGGCTTCGGCGCTGCGGGCTTAGTCGTCACGACCGCGTTGTTTTCGCCGGGCGGCACTTCCACGATTTGCGGCTCGTCGAGCACACCCGACGACTGCGTCTGGTTGTTCGTCTGGCCTGGCGCGGTGTTCGGCGGCGCGGGCTGTGCGGCTTGCGGCACGGCCTGGCCTGGCGTCTTGCCTTGCAGCGGACGGTTTGGATCGTAGGGCTGGCCGGTTGCCGGCGTTGCATTCGAGTCGCTTGGAGCGGGCGCCACTTTCGCGACGAACGGGGTGGGCGCGCGCGTGATGTACAACGCCACGATCACTGCAATTGCGAGGCCGACAATCAAGCCCAGCACGATACCGAGAAAAGTGCCCCCGGTTTGCTTCGACTGCTTCGACGTGCTGCGTGGTTTTGCCATCGTATGAATCACCTGCAAAAAGTCTTCTGAATGGGCGTCGATTATAACGGCGGCCTCAGGCGCGCCATGGCTCGAACGGTCGCACAGCGGACCGGAAATCTCCGGCCCTGTGCCGTAATCACATCTTCACGGGAGCCGATACGCCGATCAGCGCAAGGCCGTTTTCGAGTACTTGCCGCGTGGCGGCCAGCAACGCAATACGTGCGTTACGCACGCTGTCTTCGTCCACCAGCACGCGCTCCGCATTGTAGAACGAGTGGAATTCGCCCGCGAGGTCACGCAGGTAGAAAGCGACGGCGTGCGGCGCGAGTTCATCGGCGGCGTGGGACAGCATGTCCGGATATTCCGCGAGCTTGTTGAGCAACGCCATGGCGCGTTCGCTCGAAAGCGGCGTCAGATCGACGTTCGGCAACGCAGCGAGATCGCCCGCGTAGCGCGTTTTCCAGTCGCCGAGGATCGTGCAAATGCGTGCGTGCGCGTACTGCACGTAATACACCGGGTTCTCGTCGCTTTGCTTGAGCGCCAGGTCGATATCGAAGACAAATTCCGTGTCCGCCTTGCGCGAAATCAGGAAGAAACGCACGGCGTCACGGCCACGGCGGATGGTGTCTTCGTCGATCTGATCCGGCGCGACTTCCTCGCCCGGCGTCATGCCGCCCGACCATTCGATCAGATCGCGCACGGTCACGTAGCTGCCCGCGCGCTTGGAGATCTTCACTTCCACGCCGTTGCGCATGACCGTCACCATCTTGTGCAGCACGTAGTCTGGATAACCCTTCGGAATGCCGATGCCAAGCCCTTGCAGCCCGGCGCGAACCCGCGCGATGGTGCCGTGATGGTCCGAACCCTGCACGTTGATCACCTTTGTGAAACCGCGCTGCCACTTCGCCACGTGATACGCGACGTCCGGCACGAAGTACGTGTACGTGCCGTCGGACTTGCGCATCACGCGGTCTTTGTCGTCGCCGTCGTCGGTCGTGCGCAGCCACAGAGCGCCGTCCTGCTCGTACGTCTTGCCCGCTGCGATGAGTGCGTCGACGGTGGCCTGCACGCGGCCCTCGTTATACAGCGATGACTCGAGATAAAACTGGTCGAACGCAACGCCGAACGCAGTCAGATCCAGATCCTGCTCGTGGCGCAAGTACGCGACCGCGAAAACGCGAATGGCGTCGAGATCATCCACATCGCCTTTCGCGGTGACGGGCGCGCCGTCCTTGGCCGCGACCGTGGCTCCGGCCAAATAGTCACGCGCGATATCCGCGATGTATTCGCCGTTGTACGCGTTCTCGGGCCATTCCTTGTCGTCGGGTTTGAAACCGCGCGCGCGCAATTGCGTGGAGGTCGCGAGATTGCCGATCTGCACGCCAGCGTCGTTGTAATAGAACTCGCGATGCACCGCGTTGCCTTGCGTGGCGAGCAGGTTTGCCAAGGCATCGCCGAGCGTGGCTTGACGGCCGTGACCCACGTGTAGCGGGCCGGTCGGATTCGCCGAGACGAACTCGATCAACACCTGCTTGCCTTCGTCGCGCGTGCTTTTGCCATAATTCACGCCCTCGGCGAGCGCCGCCGGCACGACCATTTGTTTCGCCGATGCCGCCAGCCGCAAGTTGATAAAACCCGGCCCGGCGACTTCCGCCGCTTCGACCAGACCTTGCGCCGCGGGCAGGCTCAACACGGCATCGACGATTTGCTGCGCCAGTTGGCGCGGATTGGCGCGCAGCGGTTTGGCGAGCTGCATGGCGACATTCGACGCCACGTCGCCGTGCGCCGCGACCTTCGGGCGCTCGAGCACAATGGCCGGCGTGACAAAATTCGCTTCCGATGCGCCTTGCGACGCCTGTACGACTTGCTTGACTGCATCGGTCAGCAGCGTTTCGAGGGTAAGTTTTTGTGCGGGCAGCATGCTGATTCTTGATCCGGTGATGTGTTTGTTCGTTCCGAGCGCGGGTAATTTCGTTAATCCACGCGCCGGTATAAGCGCGACAAACAGAGTTTGGGCAGTTGATTAAACTGCCGCGCGCGCATGCGCATGTTCGGGTCTGGAGGCAGGGCTGCAGCCGTTCCCGGCGAAACCGATAAACCACGGTTTTGGTATCCGGCGCAACATTTGCTCAGGTAATTCGGGATTTTAGCAGGTGCTAATATGTCGAATCAGGGTCGAGTCGGGGAAAAGAATCACGAGTTGCTAGAACGCGCGGACGCGCCGGACCGATTGGCTGGACTTCGCCGCGCACCCGCTGAACTGCCGGATAGATAGCCCAACATAGCTAAATACATAGCCAAACAATAGGCCAACAAAAGGAAGGGACCTTGCCATGCTGATCACATTCAAAACCAGCGCTGCACCCGACGTGCAGATGCTCGATAACCTTGCTGACTATTTGCTTGGCATCATCGGAAAACGGCTCGGCGAGCGCGGCGTCATCACGCACGACGAGTTGCCGGCGTGCATCCAGAAGCTGGAAGCAGCGGTCGCCGTGGATAAGCAGGAACGCGCCGAACACGACGGCCATTTCCACGAAGGCGAAGCCGGCCACGAGCCGCACGAGATTCCGGTGGGGTTGTCGCAACGGGCTTATCCGTTCCTCGACATGATGCGTCTCGCGCATCAGGCAAACGGCGACATTCTATGGGGCGTTTGAAGCCCGGTTGCAGCGAGTATTAAGGCAGCACATAAAAAACCCCGCAGCTGCGGGGTTTTTTTGTTCATATCAAAACAACCTGGCAATCGCTTTATTGCGACGCCGCCATATCGCTCATCGGCTTCTTCGCTTTGGCCTTGCGGGGCTTTTTCTTGTGCTCGGTAACCGGCGGCGAGTAGCTCGACGCGGTGCTCGTACTCGCTCCCGTACCAGGCTTTGGGGCTTGCGCAAATGCGGCCGGACTCAACGATGTACACAGCACGGCAACCGCAACAGCCACGACAGGCGTCAGCTTGATCATTTTCGACTTTCTCCGAGACGTTTAAAGAATGCGTGGCCGTCGCCATGACGGCCCTGCGCACACTCCCAAGTGTAAGGAAATCCAAAATAACCGTAACAGACTTCGCCAAAATTACGCTTTCGTGATTCCCGGTATCAGCCTAGAGCAACGGTGCGAGCGCGCGCTCGGCATCGTTCTTCGATAAAGCCATGCGCTGCGCGAAACTTTCCACCTGATCGTCGGCGATCTTCCCGACCGAAAAGTACGTACTTTCCGGATGCGCGATGTAAAAACCCGACACGCTCGCCGCCGGCAACATGGCAAGCGACTCGGTCACCGTCATGCCGATCTCGTTGGCTTGCAGAACGTCGAACATGTCCTGCTTGACCAGATGATCCGGGCACGCCGGATAACCCGGCGCCGGACGAATCCCGCGATACTTCTCTTCGATCATCGCGGTGTTATCGAGCGTTTCGCCAGCCGCATAACCCCACAATTCGCGACGCACCCGCGCGTGCAGCGCTTCGGCGAAGGCTTCGGCGAAGCGATCGGCCAGCGCCTTGAGCATGATCGCGCTGTAGTCGTCGTTATCGGCTTCGAACTGCTTTTCCTTTTTCTCGACGCCAAGCCCCGCCGTCACCGCGAACATGCCGATGTAATCCGCCACGCCCGACTCCTTCGGCGCAATGAAATCCGCCAGCGACCGGTTCGCGCGCTGCACGCCGTCCACGATCGGACGCACCGTTTGCTGGCGCAGGTTGCGCCACGTCATGGCGACTTGCGTGCGGGTATCGTCGGTATAGATTTCTATGTCGTCGTCATTCACCGTGTTTGCCGGCAGCAGCATCACCACGCCGTTCGCCTGCAGCCAGCGGCCCTGAATGATGCGCGAGAGCATGGACTTGCCATCGGAGAAAACACGCCGCGCCGATTCACCCACGATCTCGTCATTGAGAATCGCCGGATACGGACCGGCGAGATCCCAGGTCTGGAAAAACGGCGCCCAGTCGATGTAGTTCGCCAGCTCCGCCAGATCGTAATTCTTGAACACGCGCCGCCCGATAAACGTCGGTTTTTTCGGCTCGTAACGCGTCCAGTCGATCTTCGTCTTGTTCGCGCGCGCCTCGGCGTAGGTCACCATTGGCGTGGCCTTGCGGTTCGCGTGCTGCGTGCGAATGCGTTCGTAGTCCGTCTTCAGATCGGTCAGATATTTGGTCGCGCCGTCATCCGAAAGCAGGCTCGACGCCACCGATACCGACCGCGATGCATCCGGCACATAAACCACGGGGCCATCGTAATGCGGCGCGATTTTGACGGCCGTATGCACGCGCGAAGTCGTGGCGCCGCCAATCAGCAGCGGCGTTTGCTTGCCGCGGAAATAGTCGTCGCGCTGCATTTCCGACGCAACGTAAGCCATCTCTTCAAGGCTCGGCGTAATCAGCCCCGACAAGCCGATGATGTCCGCGCCTTCCTCTTTGGCCTTCGCCAAGATGGTCGCGCACGGCACCATCACGCCCATGTTGACCACTTCGAAGTTGTTGCACTGGAGCACGACTGAAACGATGTTCTTGCCAATGTCGTGCACGTCGCCCTTCACGGTCGCGATCACGATCTTGCCCTTCGGCCGCACGTCCTCGCCGGCATCGGCCATGCGCTTCTTTTCTTCCTCGATGTACGGGATCAAATGCGCGACCGCCTGCTTCATCACGCGCGCCGACTTGACCACTTGCGGCAGGAACATCTTGCCCGCGCCGAACAGGTCGCCGACGATATTCATGCCGTCCATCAGCGGCCCTTCGATCACGTTGATCGGCCGTCCGCCCGCGGCTTCAATGCGCTGACGGACTTCCTCCGTATCTTCCACGATGAAATTCGTGATGCCGTGAACGAGCGCGTGAGCGAGGCGTTTATCGACGTCCTGATTGCGCCATTCCAGGTTCTCTTCTTTCTTCGCGGCGCCGGTCTTGAATTTATCGGCGATTTCAAGCAGACGATCCGTGCCGTCTTCCCGGCGATTCAGCACCACGTCTTCCACGCGTTCGCGCAGTTCGGGATCGAGATCCGCGTACACGCCGAGCTGCCCCGCGTTGACGATACCCATGTCCATGCCCGCCTGAATCGCGTGATACAGGAACACGGTATGGATGGCTTCGCGCACCGGATCGTTGCCGCGAAACGAGAACGACACGTTCGACACGCCGCCGCTGATCTTGGCGAACGGCAGGTTCTCCTTTATCCAGCGCGTGGCATTGATGAAATCGACGGCGTAGTTGTTGTGTTCCTCGATGCCCGTCGCGATCGCGAAAATGTTCGGATCGAAGATGATGTCTTCCGGCGGGAAACCGACTTCGTTCACGAGGAAATCGTACGAACGCTTGCAGATTTGCGTCTTGCGTTCGAACGTGTCCGCCTGGCCGTCTTCGTCGAAGGCCATGACGACGGCGGCGGCGCCGTATCGGCGGATCAGCGTGGCGTGATGGCGGAACGCGTCCTCGCCTTCTTTCAGCGAGATCGAGTTCACGATCGCCTTGCCCTGCACGCATTTGAGACCGGCTTCGATCACGTCCCATTTCGATGAGTCGATCATGATCGGCACGCGCGAAATGTCCGGTTCCGACGCGATCAGGTTCAGGAACCGCACCATGGCCGCCTTCGAATCGAGCATGGCTTCGTCCATGTTGATATCGATGATCTGCGCGCCGTTCTCAACCTGCTGCCGCGCGACGGCGAGCGCCTCGTCGAACTGGTTGTTGAGGATCATGCGTGAGAACGCCTTCGATCCCGTCACGTTGGTCCGCTCGCCCACGTTGATGAAGAGCGAACCGTCGGTGACGTTGAACGGCTCGAGGCCGGAAAGGCGCATGGTGTGATCGGTCATGGCTGGGCTTTAGCTTATGGATTCTGGGATTCGGACGGCCAGTGGCTGCGCGCCAATTTGCAGCAGTCGTTCAAACCACTGCCGGAAATGCGGGCACTGTTCGCGGATTTTATCGAGCGTGATTCTTATTGCGCTTGCCGGGCCGTGCGTTGTTTTTCTATAGCGCGGACGAAGAATCTCAAGACGTTTGGATGGCGCGGTCTGCGGAGAATCATTGATGCATTCCGGATTTGTTACTTCGGCGCGAACTTTTGCCAGCGCCGCGCGATGTTTGTCCCACTCCGGTTCTGCATCGCAAAGTTTGCCAATGTCCGAGAACAACAACGACTCGAATTCGTGAGGCTGGACATGCGCGATGAAACGCTCCGGCCGGCATCCGACGCGCGCGACAATGTCCGCGTGCAGCAAACGCTCGATATGCGAAGCACGGTTTGGCGGTGCCATGCCGACAGATTCGTTGACACCTGCAAAAGACTTGTCGAGCGCGTAGAGGTCGAACATCGTGCTTACGTATGCATCTTTATGCTCCAGCAGCACGTTTCGGACGGCGCGTCTTGTGCGGTCGAGACTGAGTCCGCCACCGCGATGTCCGCGCGACGTTTCGATGAGCAAGGGCTTCGCAATGATGTTGGATAAACGCAGGACGGGCGCCAGCACGGATTTCACAAAAGCCTCTTCGGTCTGGCCCTCGCCGACAATAAACAAAAGCGTCATCGCGATGGTCTCCCGCCCAGCACATTCTGATTCCAGAGTTCACCGAGCGAATAATCTTCGAGCCAACCTTTGAGTTGCTCTGAATCGAGTCGTCGAAATGTAGATGCGCCGTCTTTCCGATCCACGACGACGACATCTTCAGGCTCCATCAAATTCATCAGTTCCACAGATTGCGTGGAGACGATAACTTGCTTGCGTTCGGCCGCGCGCTTCAACAGGTCGGCGAGTATGTTGATTGCATAGGGGTGAAGGCCCAGTTCCGGTTCATCGATAAGAATCGTGTCCGGCATCAAGTCCCACGGCTGCATTAAAAGCGTGCTCAAGCAGATGAAACGAAGCGTTCCGTCGGATAGCGCGTGGGCGTTGAACACCACGTCAGGCTTGCCTGTTTCCAGCCATTCAAGCTGAATCTGCTTGCTTTCTTCGCGCACCGGGACGAAATCGTCGAAAAACGGGGCGACGAGTCTGATCGTGTCCACGATCATGCTGTAACTGTCGGGATGGGACGTTCGCAGCATGCCAAGATAGGCAGCAAGGTTTCCCCCATCGACTTGCAGACGCAATGTGTCGAAGGGAGCGTGAAGTTGTTTTACCTTGGCCGTGGCGCCGGTGTCGTGGAAGTGATACACGCGCCAACGATCCATACCTAGGCGTACGGACGAAGTGTAGCGGCCACCGCGTTCTCCAAACCCTGTTTCTGCATTCGGTCCGACAAAGCCTTCTTCTTGTCCAGAGGCGTCGTATTTCCCTAGCGGTCGGTCAATTCTGTTCCAAAGCCCCTCGTCCTCAAAAACCAGACGGTTATCGTTTGTCGGGACTAGCTGAAAATAATATGAGTCGTCTTCGCCTGCTAATTCTGCGTAGATTTCCTGCGTTGCCTGCCGCGAAAAATGCAGCAACGCATCGGGCCCCCCCTGGACCGCTACGAACAGCTGAAATCGCTTTCCAACAATCTCTGCCAGCATCCGGAAGAAGCTAATAAAGTTCGATTTCCCCGCGCCATTGGCCCCAATCAACACGTTCAAATTGCGCAACTCGAAGTCGCGCAATTCACGTATTGATTTGTATCCTGTGATCGTCAGTTTCTTGACGGCGGCCATTGATCAGTTCCAGTAGGAAACGCGTGGAAAACAAAGCTTCAAACCGTCTCTGCCTCATCTTCACGATAATGCGACGGCCATTGCCTCGGCTTCACATCGGCGAGCGCCTTCGCGATTTCCGCGATATGTTCCGGCGTCGTCCCGCAGCAGCCGCCGGCCAGATTCACCAGTCCAGCCTGCGCGAATTCCTTCAGCAAATTCGACGTGACATCCGGCGTTTCATCGAAGCCGGTATCGCTCATGGGGTTGGGCAAACCCGCGTTGGGATAACACGACACATACGTATCGCAAAGCTTCGCCAGTTCCGCGATGTACGGCCTCATCAGCGCCGCGCCCAACGCGCAGTTCAGACCAAACGTCAAAGGCCGCGCGTGACGCAGCGAGTTCCAGAACGCCTCGACCGTCTGGCCCGACAAGATCCGGCCGGATGCGTCCGTCACCGTGCCCGAAATCATGATGGGCAACAATTCGCCCGTATCTTCGAACAACTGATCGAGCGCGAAAAGCGCGGCCTTCGCGTTCAACGTGTCAAAGATGGTCTCAACTAGGAACAGGTCGCAGCCTGCGTCCATCAACGCCTTGGCTTGCGCGTAATACGCGTCGCGCAGTTCGTCGAAGGTGACATTGCGCGCGGCTGGATCGTTCACGTCCGGTGAAATGCTCGCGGTCTTGGGCGTCGGTCCAATAGCGCCCGCGACAAAACGCGGCTTGTCCGGCGTCGAAAATGCATCGCACGCTTCACGCGCAAGCTTCGCGGATTGCGCGTTCATTTCGTCCGCGATCGATTCCATGCCGTAATCGGCCTGTGCCACGGTCGTCGCGCCAAACGTGTTCGTTTCGATAATGTCAGCGCCCGCCGCAAGATATTTATCGTGGATCTCGCGAATCACATGCGGCTGCGTAATCGATAACAACTCGTTATTGCCTTTGATATCGCGGTCATAGTCCGCGAACCGTGCTCCCCGATACGCCGCTTCGTCGAGCTTGTAACGCTGGATCATGGTTCCCATTGCGCCGTCTAGGATGAGAATGCGCTGCTGCAAAAGGGCAGGCAAAACGGCGCCGCGCGTGTACGGGCGGCGTTCGGCGGCGGATTTCGGGGCGAGGGACGGATTCATGACGGACATGGCTCCAAACAGGCTTAAATAGCCCAACATTGTATCTGTAGTAAGGCACAAACGCTTTTTGACGGCACTTCTGCACAATGCCGCAAAGAACAAAAAACCCCGCCACTTTCGTGACGGGGTTTTTTAAGGGTGTCGCGGGTGTTCTTACTGCTCAGCCGGGATTGCTACGGTTAATGAAGAATTACCGGCTGGTTCATCAGTATGTCGAATTGGCCGAGAAACTCATCGACATCTTCAAGCGATTGTTCTTCCTGCATCAATTTTTGAACATGTTCGCGGAATCGTGCCGCAAGGGCGCCATCGATAAAAATTTCGCGTTGCATGGTCTTGTCCACGATCTCGTAACCGCCGGCTTTCATCGCGAGATGATTGTCCTGCGGCGGGAATTCGACTACGCAATAGTTGGGGCTGTTGTAAATCATCTGCATGGCGACACTCCTTATTCCTGTTTGCCCGTAAGGCGTTTCTGCGTCTTACATTGAGCGTTTGGGTTGGAATTCAAGGGGTGGCCTCGACGTTGATTCCGAAAGCCCATCGAGGACCTTTGTTAGACATTCTCCCGCAAAAATGTTTCCAGAAGAGCCACGAAACGCAGTGTTTCTTCTACCGGGGACAGATGTGCCGCATCAAGTATTTCAAATTTTGCATCAGGAACTGAATTCACCGCCACTTCAGACTACGCCTACGGTCAATCAACCTGCATTCACTATAACAACGTGCCGGGCGCCTTTGTCGTTGACGTTCCAGCAACCATCCAGCCAACGTTCATGCCACTTCAGGATGCGCTTTCCGTGCTGCTTTGTCAGAACACTTTGTACCGTTTTGATCACGATACCTAACGTGCTGTTTTGCCGCACGTTCGCTATGCCGCTCATATCGATAAATCTGCCGATGTTCTTGTCACGCAACCCACGCGCCCGAAGCTATTCGAATACCTTTTTAACGGTTGTTTCCGTAGCAATCTTTAACGCGCCTTGCATGCTTTGCCGTTGCATGCAACACGCCGCCGGTCAGGGCTTGTCGGGCTCGGGCGCGCCGGGTGTCGCTTCTGGCGACGCATCCGCCGTGCCCGCACCCGTCGCGGGCGTCGGCGGCTGAAGTTTGCCGCGCCAAATCAGTTCCATCTGCAAGCCGTTGGGCTCGGTTTGCACGATCCGGACCGGCAACCATCCAATCGACGGCGCAAGCCAGATATCGAGACGGCGCCGATCGCCATCGCGTCTCGCCAAGCGTGTGAAATGGCGCGCCTGGACGTTGCCATCGCGGGCCTGGACGTTTTCGTCGCCCACGGTTTCTATCGGCCAGATCTCGTTGCTGTCGTTGTCAGCAACGCTGAACTGACGCACCACACCGGGTTTATAGGTATCGGGCGAACCGCGTACGAGGCTGGCAAGTTGCATGACGACGCTAAAACGATCCTGGGCACCATCGGCGAGCGGCTGGCTGTTCGGCGTACGCGTATAGACGAGTTGTTTCGTGGTGCGATCGAAGACGGTGATGTCGGCCGCGCGACGGCCGCGCTGTTCGGAATATTGCTCGGGCGCGATGCCGAAGCCATCGATATGACCCTTGCTGGAATAGACGAACGGTCCAACGAAAGGCAAAGGAATCGATACAACCATCTCGTAGTGTTGCGCGGAATTGATCCAGTGGATGGTGCCGGTCTGGTTCATGACGCCGTTGATGAGCGTGTCGTAGCGAAGCTCGCCAGTGGGCGGGACGTCGAATTTATCGCCGGATGAGGCCGCTTTTGCAGTTGCAGCCGACGCTGCCTGGGCAGCGGCTGCATCGCTGGATGCTTTTGCTGCGGCTTGAGCGGCCTGAGCCGCTTGCTGGGCTTGTTCGGCTTTTTCCGCCTCAACCGCAGCGGTCTGTGCGGTCTGTGCCGTTTGCTGCGTGGTCGTGATGGCGTGCGCCGGTTGCGGAGCCAGGCGAGGCGCGGGCGTGGGTTTCGGCGCTGGCGTCGGCGCGGCAGTCGCCGGTGCTTGCGCGACCGGCTTGGGCGTCAGCAATTCGACCTGTACCGGAACGTGCTCAGGCGGCGCGGGATTCGACACATTCCGGCTCCTGTCCACCCAACGTCCCGCCACCCAATGCAGAGCCAGAACCGCAAGCAGCACGGCCAGCCACAAGGTCCATCGGAAGGATGGAGCAGCGGATGAGTCATCGGACGATGCGCCGGATACTGCGCGGCGGCGGCGAAACAAGGAAAACGGCATCAATTAGGTCGAGAGCGTTCGAGCACGTAAAAGTCGCGCATGGAAGGACAGTTTCATGTTGCTGATGGTGCTCATGATGTATTGGCAGGCACTAGAGCAATGTGACTCGCGCAAACCTCGCGACGTTCCCTGCGCGTCAACGAACCCGATGGCTGAAATCTTATCGTTCACCCGGTTTGTATCCGAGTTCGTAGGAAAGCTGATTGGCGCAACCGCGCAATGCGATATCGATGTCACCGCCCCAGCGGGTATCGAATGTTCCTTCATGACCTAGCGCTATCAGCCCAAGCGCCAGGTCGCCGGTCGAATCGAATACCGGCATGCAGAACGCGTGGATCCCTGGCAGCAACATGCCTTCCACACGCGATGCGCGGTGCGCGCGAATATCGGCGAGTTGAGGTTCTATGTCAGCCATGGTCCGGCGCGTAGCAGCGAGTTCGCGATCGAGCATGACCTGCGTCTTGCTGCGCGGCAGCCACGCGGCAAACAGCAAACCGGTCGCCGATGACAACAGCGGCATCACATCGCCGAGCTTCAACGACGCCTTCGCCGGATGGCTCGATTCCATCCAGTGCACGACCGTCGGTCCCTGATTGCCCCACACGGCAATGCCCACCGTCTGGTCCAGTTCATCGCGCAAACTGTTCAGTGCGATGCGCGCGAGCTTCACGCCATCTACACGGGCAAGCCGCGCCAAACCCATCTGCAATGCAAAGCCGCCGAGTTCGTAGCGCCCCGAAACCGGATCCTGCGATACCGCGCCGAGCCGCAGGAAACTCACGAGATACCGGTGCGCCTTCGCCGGACTCATGCCCGCGCGCTGGGCGAGATCGCGCAACATCATGGCGCGCGGTTCGTTGGTCAATACGTCGAGGAGGCGAAATCCGACTTCGATCGACTGGATGCCGGAACGCGACTTTTCCCCGGCGGGGTCCGGTGAGTCCTCAACATCGGATTCGGGCAGTTCCAACGTGGCAAACGATGCTGGACGACTTGAAGATGACATGAAGAAATCGATTCCGGCTGACGATGGCCGGTAAAAACGAGGTTGAATGCGATTCACCATCGTAAAATAGATTCCTTCCATCGTCACTAAACGTCGAAACGCTCTATGAAACTTGCCACGCTGAAGGACGGGACACGCGACGGTCAACTGGTCGTCGTATCGCGCGATCTGCGGACGGCGGCGATTGCCGATGCCATCGTGCCAACGCTGCAACGCGCGCTGGACGACTGGAATTTCTACGCGCCGCAATTGCTCGATTTGTCCGACGCCCTGAATCAGGGCCGCGCGCGCCATTCGTTTTCGTTCGATGCCAAAGCCTGCATGGCACCGCTTCCGCGCGCGTTCCAGTGGGCCGACGGCTCGGCGTACGTGAATCACGTCGAACTCGTCCGGCGCGCGCGCAAGGCCGAAATGCCGCCCGAATTCTGGACCGACCCGCTGATGTATCAAGGCGGCGCGGACGACTTGCTGGGTCCGACTGACGACATTGTGTGTGCATCGGAGGCATATGGAATCGATTTCGAGGCCGAGGTCGCCGTGATCACCACCGACGTCCCGATGACCGCCACTCCCGCCGACGCGCTCAAGCATGTGCGCCTTCTGATGCTCGTGAACGACGTCTCGTTGCGCAACCTGATCCCCGCGGAACTCGGCAAGGGTTTCGGCTTTTTCCAGAGCAAACCTGCCACGGCGTTCTCGCCGGTTGCGGTCACGCCCGACGAACTCGGCGATGCATGGAGCGAAGGCCGTGTCCACCGACCGATGATCGTTCACTGGAACAACAAGAAAGTCGGCCAGCCCGATTGCGGCACGGACATGGTGTTCGACTTCGGCCAGCTGATTGCGCACGCGGCCAAGACGCGCAACGTGCGGGCGGGATCGATTGTGGGTTCCGGCACGATCTCGAACAAGGACGCAAAGCGCGGCTATGCGTGCATCGCGGAAAAGCGCTGCCTGGAGACCATCGAGCATGGCGCGCCTGCGACCGAGTTCATGAAGTTCGGCGACAGCGTCAAGATCGAAATGTTCGATGACGCCGGCAAGTCGATCTTCGGCGCCATCGATCAATCGGTGGTCGCCTTGCACGAGCAAAACGTTACCCGCTAACGGGTTTCGCCCGATGCGCCGCCATGCCGCGCCGCCCTACACTTAGCCGAATTATCCATAACAAGGAGATTTCAATGCATTCAGGCGGGGGATGGGGCGCGGTTTTCAGGCGTGTGGCGGCGGCAAGTGCATTGATCACGCTTTCGGCAGCAGGTTGGGCGCAGACGCCGCACGTGAAGATCGGGCTGGTGTTGTCGCTGACGGGGCCGGCTGCGTCGCTCGGCATTCCGGCGCGCGATACGGTCGCGTTATTGCCGAAGGAAATGGGCGGACGTCCGGTGGATTACATCGTTCTCGACGATGCATCGGATACCACGCAAGCCGTCCAGACCACGAAGAAGCTCATCTCCGAAGATCATGTGGACGCGATCATCGGGTCGTCGATCACGCCGAATTCGCTCGCCATGATCGATGTCGTCGCCGATGGCAAGACGCCCATGATCTCGCTTGCGTCGTCATCGAAGATCATCGAGCCCGTCGATGCCAAGCGCCACTGGGTCTTCAAGACGCCGCAAACCGACGCCATGATGGCTTCCGCCATTGCCGAACATGCCAGCAATCACGGCGTGAAGACGATGGCGTTCATCGGCCAGGCCGACGCGCTTGGGGAGACGTTCTACGCGGAAGTATCGAAGTTCGCGCAGCTTCACAAGATCACGATGGTCGCCAACGAGCGCTTCAATCGCACGGACACGAGCGTGACCGGACAAGTGTTGAAGATCCTCGCGGCGAAGCCCGACGCGGTTGTGGTGGGCGCGGCGGGAACGCCGGCCGCATTGCCGCCGAAGACCTTGCGCGAACGCGGTTTCAAAGGCCCGATTTATCATAACCACGGCACGGGAAATCGCGATTTCCTGCGCGTTTGCGGCGCCGATTGCAACGGCACGTTCTTGCCGACAAGCCCGGTTCTCGTCGCGTCGCAATTGCCCGACGATCATCCGGCCAAACGTCTCGCGCTCGACTACATCAAGCTCTATGAAACGAAGTACGGCGCGGGCACGGTGTCGGCGTTCGGGTCCTACGCGTGGGACGCGGGCATGTTGCTGAACCGGGCGGTTCCCATCGCCATAAAAGCCGGCGCGCCGGGCACGCCAGAATTTCGCACCGCGCTGCGCGATGCGCTTGAAAACACGAAGAATTTCTCCGATACAAACGGCCAGGTCAACATGACGGCGAACGATCACATCGGCCTGGATCAGCGGGCGCGCGTGATCGCGGAAATCGAGAACGGCAAATGGGTTTATCAACCGCGCTGAGAGACTAAAACCATGAGCGATCTTTCTCTTTACGCGCGCTACACGTCGCTGGAATTGCGCCGGCACGATCACGGCGTGCTCGAAATCATCATGAACGGCGCGGGCGCGAACAAGAGCGGGCTCGCCACGGCGGATGCGAATACACATCGCGAACTCGCTGATATCTGGCGTGATATAGATCGTGATCCGGACACGCGCGTGGCGCTGATTCGCGGCGAGGGGAAAGGGTTTTCCGGTGGCGGCGACCTGCATCTGGTTGAACAGATGGCATCCGACTTCGATGTCCGCGCGCGCGTCTGGCGCGAGGCGCGCGATCTTGTCTACAACGTGATCAATTGCAGCAAACCGATTGTGTCCGCCATGCACGGCCCGGCGGTCGGCGCGGGTCTGGTCGCGGGGCTTCTCGCGGATATATCGGTTGCGGCGAAAACGGCGCGCATCATAGACGGTCATACGCGGCTCGGCGTCGCTGCCGGCGATCACGCGGCGATCGTGTGGCCGCTGTTGTGCGGCATGGCGAAGGCGAAGTATTACCTGCTGTTGTGCGAACCTGTCAGTGGCGAGGAGGCGGAGCGGATCGGGCTGGTATCGCTCGCTGTGGATGAAAGCGAGTTGCTGCCAAAAGCGTTCGAAGTCGCGAATCGCCTGGCGCACGGTTCGCAAACGGCCATCCGATGGACCAAGTATGCGTTGAACAACTGGCTGCGATCGGCGGGTCCCGCCTTCGATACTTCCCTCGCGCTCGAATTCATGGGTTTTGCCGGACCCGATGTGCAGGAAGGCATCAAGTCGCTGCGCGAAAAACGCGCGCCGGACTTTCCGGGCGGCTCGCCGTTCTGATTCATGTTTCTCAAAATTTCCCGCAGCAAAGGAGCCCAGTCTCATGACCGATACACCCGGCGGCACGCCGCCCTTTGGAAGTTTCCCCGGCATGTCCGGCTTTCCTCAAGGCGACATGATGGAAAAGATGTGGGACATGATGAAGATGAACCCGTTCGCGGCGGTCGTATCGCCGGGTGGATCGCCTTCGCTTTCCATGATGTCGGACATGCTCGCGCCGCTTACGAACGTCGAGGAACTCGATAAGCGCATCAAGGACATGCGCGCCGTGGAGCAATGGCTGAAGCTCAACCTGAATATGCTGCAATCGGCAATTCAGGCGCTCGAAGTGCAGCGCGCGACGCTCGCCACGTTGCGGGCGTTCGGCGCGTATGCGCAGTCATCGGTGGACAGTGCGAAGAATGCCGGCGCGGCGAATGCGGCGAGTGCATCGGCGGGCGCCTGGCCAGCGCCACCTTTGAAGGAAGAACAGCCTGCGCCGGATTCGGAAGCGACCGACGAAACCGGCGCGCACGACGCTTCATTCGATCCCGCCGGCTGGTGGAACATGCTCCAGTCGCAGTTCAACAATCTCGCCACGCTGGCGATGGCTCAGCAACCGGGACCGGCTGAGGCAACGAGCGAAAACGCCGAACCGCCAAAAGCCGCCGCGCCCAAAGCGCCGAGAAAAACCGCTGCGAAGAAAGCGGCCGCGCCCAAAACGGCGGCGAAAAAAAAGCCGCTATAAAGCGGCATCATTCGAAGCGGCGCACTTTACTGCGCCGCTCCATTCGCGAGCAACTGGTTGCGCAATCCTGGCGCCGATGTCCTCGGATCAAGCCAGATCGAGAAAAACGCGCGTGCGAAGTCATCGCCGGGAATGGTGCCGATGACTTTGTCGTCGGCATAAAACGTGGTGCCACGCTCGGGCACGAACACGCCGACCACATGATCGCCGGGCTGAACGTCCGGGAATATCTTTTCCAGTTCCTGCTGCCATAACAGCGTCTGCGACTTGCTGGCGAGCTTGAGATCGTCCATTTCTTCGCGGCCGCGCTTGGCAATGGATGCGCCCTTGAAAGCCCGCGCGTATTCAATGTCGAGCGCGAACGGCCGCGCCGTCAGTTCCTTGCTCGACAAACCCGTTGGCCCGACGTAAAGCTTGGCATCGTAGATATGAAAGCCGTACATGCGCAACTCGCCTTCGCCCTGAACGCGCGCTTGCGGAATTGTTTGACGCACGAGCGGAGCGGCATCGAAGGCGAATGCCTGAAGCGGCAAAAAAAGCAGCGCCAGGGCGATCGCAAAAATGCCGCTTATCAGGCGTGTTCCAGCGTGAACTGAATGACGTCGGTGTTCGAGTGCGCGAACGCGGCCTCGCAATAACATAGATAAAAGTCCCACAAGCGGATGAAACGTTCGTCGAAGCGTTGCGCGCGGATTTCGTCGAGGCGCGCCACAAACGCATTACGCCACAGCTTGAGCGTGCGTGCATAGTCGAGACCGAACGAAAGCTGATTGACCACTTTCAGTCCGTGGCGTTCGGCGGCCTGCACGAACACGGCCGGCGAAGGCAGCATGCCGCCCGGAAAAATGTATTGCTGGATAAAGTCCGTGCTCGTGCGGTATCGGTCGAACAATGCGTTATCGATGGTGATCGTCTGCACGCATGCGCGCCCGCCGCGCTTCAGGTTGCGCTTGATGCACTCGAAGTAACTCGGCCAGTATTCTTCACCCACGGCCTCGAACATTTCGATGGACGCAATGGCATCGAACTGGCCGTGGGTATCGCGGTAATCCTGCAGGCGCAGATCCGAGCGATCGGCAAGACCGGCGTCGGCCATGCGTTGCTGCGCGAACGCGAGTTGTTCGGTGGAAAGCGTGAGTCCAGTCACACGCGCTTTCGCTTCGCTCGCCGCGAGTTCGGCGAAACCGCCCCAGCCGCAACCAATTTCCAGCACGTTCAAATCGACGCCATCCAGTTTCAACTCGTTCAACAATCGCCGATATTTCGCACGTTGGGCATCGGCGAGGGTCTGGTCGGGCGAGCCGTCGAAGAGCGCGCTCGAGTAGGTCATCGTGCTGTCGAGCCAGAGCGTGTAGAACGCGTTGCCGAGATCGTAATGTGCGTGGATGTTGCGCCGGCTGCCTTCCTTCGTGTTCGCATTGCGCAAATGGCGCAGGCGGTTCGTGAGCTTGCCGAACCACGAACCGTAGATCACGGCTTCAATCGTCGTGCGATTCCTGACCATGATGTCGAGCAGTGCGGCGAGGTCATCGGTATGCCAGTCGCCTGCAAGATACGTTTCAGCAAAGCCGATATCACCGCTTTTCAAGGCCGCGGCGCACACGTTCCAGTTCGTCAGTACAACTCGCGCGTGTGGTGCATTTACGGCGGCGGGATCGTCGGCGGTCTGGCCGAAACGGCGCGTGGTGCCATCGGGGAGCTGGACATCGAGGACGCCGTATTGCAATTGCCCGAGCAACCGGAGAACCACGCGCGCCGCCGCGGGTTTATGCAGCGCGCGGCGCGTGCGCAAGAGCGGCTGGATAAACCACGACACCGCTGGACTTCGAAGCGATGAAGGAGAAGAGGGCTGTGTCGACATTTGCAAGTCACCTGGTCGGCAGTTCGGCCCGCTCGTGCGAGACATTCGCGGACGGCGGAGTGGGTTTGCTCAGAAACGGCACGCGTTTGAAGAACAGCTTCATCGCTTGCCAGTGAATTTTCGCGACGACGCCAAACGTCATCAGCGGATAACCGAAGAACACGCGCAGCACGTTGCTGGCATTAAGTGGACGCGCTTTTCCCGCGATGCTCGTCAGCAAAAGCGGACCATCGTTGTCTTCATAGTCGATACGCGCAAGCGAGCGCATCGGCTTGCCGTGCTTGGGCGGCGAGAACATGAAGCGGAAGGTGTAGCGCCCCTCGACCTTGCAGAACGGCGATACATGGAAAACCTTGCGCGCGGTGAGCGGCGCGCCGTTCAGGATGCCGCCGCCGGGATCGAGCAGATAGCAATGGCGCTCGCCGAACGTGTTGTTCACTTCGCAGACCACGGCGCGCATCGATCCATCCGCGCGTTCGCAAAACCAGAAGCTGACGGGATTGAATACATAACCCAGCACGCGCGGGAACGTCTGGAGGTAGATCTCGCCGTCGGCGTCGTAGATGCCGTTTTCATGCAGCATCGATTCGATCCATTGCAGCGCCGTTTGCCCCGGCGCGCCGTGATCGCTGTCGTGAAAGCTCAGCAAGCCGAAGCGGTTGTATGCGAATACGCGCGAGTCTTGCAGCGTGCCTTGGGCGAGTCGCGCGGCGCGAGCGCGAAGCGGCAGGCGCAACGTGTACACGCCGTATGAAAACGCGTTGCGCGCAGGGCGTAAGCGCGTGTGACGCACGGGGCCGACGAGCAGCGAATCGGGCGAATCGAATGACGGCGGGTTCATGCTGCAAGAGCCGGTTCGTCGCGATTCAACGCAATGGCGGTCAGTCTGGCCGCGGCGTCCAGCCCGGATTTCAGGCCGTCTTCGTGGAAGCCGTAGCCCGTCCATGCGCCCGCGAACCAGGTATTGCGTGCGCCTTGTATCGATGGCAAAGCGCGTTGAGCCTGGACAGCGGTTTGATCGAAGACGGGATGGCTGTACGCGAACTCGCGCAGCACGGTTGCGGCGCGTGGCTCACGAACCGGATTGAGCGACACGATCACCGGCGTTTTAAACGGCAACGGCTGCAGTTTGTTGATGAGGTAATGCACGCACAATTGCGGTTCGGCACCAAGCTCGCCGGTCCGGCTTTCATAGTTCCACGCGGACCACGCGCGTTTGGCCGGCAACAGCGACGTGTCCGTATGCAACACCGCGCGATTGGGCGCGTAGCCGATTGCGCCGAGCGTCGCGGTTTCATCGTGAGAGGGATCGGCGAGCAGCGCAAGCGCCTGGTCGCTGTGGCACGCGAGCACGACGTGATCGAAGTGTTCTGCACCTCGCGCGCTTTGAATTTCGACGCCGAGAGCACCCCGTTTCACCGATGTAACCGGCACGCCCGCATGCGCACTGCCAATGGCGGGCAACATCCGCCGTACATATTCGCGCGCGCCGCCGTTGACCGTGTGCCATTGGGGCCGATCGTTGACTTGCAGCAGGCCGTGGTTGTGACAAAAGCGGATCAATGTGCCGATGGGAAACGCCATCATCTGCTCGGTCGAACATGACCAGATTGCGCCGATCATCGGCAGTAGATACCAGTCGCGAAACGCCGCGGAATACCTTTCCCGTTCGATAAAACCGCTCACCGGCTCGGCCAGTTCGGCGTCCTTGCCGGCGAGCGCCATGGCGGTCGTCGTGCGGTTGAAGCGCAGGATATCGGCAAGCATGCGCAGGAACGCGGGGCGCAACAGGTTGCGGCGCTGCGTGAAAACCGTGTTGAGATCGCTGCCGGCCCATTCGAGATGTTTGTCGGTAACGGCCACGGAAAACGACATATCGGTTGCGGTCGTTGGAACGTCGAGTTCCTCGAAAAGCTTCACAAGATTCGGATACGTGCGGTGGTTGAACACCAGGAAACCCGTGTCCACCCCATGCGTGACGCCGTCCAGGGTGACATCGACCGTGTTTGTGTGGCCGCCAAAATATGCGTTGGCTTCGAACAACGTGACATCGATACCCGCCTGAGACTTTGCAAGTCTGTAGGCGCACGCCAACCCCGAAATCCCCGCTCCGATTACCGCAACTTTCATGACGTTGCTCCGTGTGTCTTTGTGTCCGCGTCCGGCGTTTTTTGCCATTGAACGTCTGGCGTCGCTCCTCGACAGTCAAGGTGATTTACGCAATCTCCGAAGCGCTGGATGCAGGACTGAGGAATTAATGTCCACGCGTAAGGTAAGTTTTGTCCACTACAAAACGCGAAACTCGTCTATCATCAATAATGTTGCTAATCGTTAAGAATGTCCATAGGTATTGGGTTTCTGGCGATTTCCAGGGTCTTGTCAAACTTATTGAGTTGTAATTTTGTCCATGACAACTACATCGGAAAATAGTCTGCCCCTCAAAAACGGTGCGCATGAAGATGGGAACATTGGCGCGCAATCGGGCGCTGTTGGCATCGGCGTCGGCATTGGGGCTATCGCGCACGAGATCGGCCTGACCAAGGACACGCTGCGAGTCTGGGAGCGGCGTTACGGCTTCCCGCAACCGCTGCGATCAACGGGCGGCGAGCGGCTTTATCCGCAGGAGCAGGTCACCAAGCTGAGACTCGTCAAGCGTCTGCTCGACGCCGGTCATCGGCCGAGCAAGGTATTGCCGCAATCCATCGCGTTGCTGCAGCAATTGGCCGAAGACTCTGGTGTGGGGCAGGATGCGCCGGACGTGGAGCTGGACAAGATGGTGGAATTACTGCGCTCCGGCCGATACGACGACTTCCGCTTCGAACTGCTCAAGCGCGCCACGCGAGAAGGCCTTGCGCATTTCGTGCTGGACGTAGCGGCGCCGCTGTCAGCGCGTATTGGCAATGCGTGGGCCGCCGGAACGCTGCAGGTCTATCACGAGCATCTTTTCAGCGAAGCCATGCAGGTCACGCTGCGTTCGCTGATGCGCCCGCTTTCCGAGGCATTGCGCGGTCGCGGTGCACATCCGCGTGTATTGCTCACGACCATGCCGGGTGAAGGTCATGGCCTGGGCATTCTGATGGCCGAAGCCATGTTCGCGCTGGCCGGCTGCGAGTGCATTGCGCTTGGAACGCAGACGCCGCCGCAAGATATCCTCGATGCCATTCCCGCCCACGACGTCGATATCCTTGCGTTGTCTTTCTCGGCGTCAATGCCGGTGCAGTCCGTTGTCAACGGGCTTACCGATCTGCGCCATGCATTGCCGGCTAAGGTTTCGATCTGGGTTGGCGGGAGCAGTCCTGCGCTGCGGCGCAAGTTGCCCGACGGCATCATCACGGTGAATGGACTTGCACCGATCGAAGATGCCGTTGCGGAGTGGCGCCAAAGCGCCATGCTATGATCGGCGCGGCTGTTTGCCGTATGGAGATGCACCCGCTGTCAAGGATTGCAGACGGTATCCCTGGGTTGTTACCAACGCTCGAAAGGGAACGGCACACGTCTTGCGCCTGTCATAACTGAAAGGCATGCTCGGGCGCTGTACATCGAACGTCGGACGGCTTTTAAGAAGTCTCTAAATAGTTTCAAACGAGCCTCGAACAGCTCGCGCTTCGTACTTACCTCAGGCACAGGGTTCGCTCCTCACCCACGGTAGACATTGCTTCCCGTCCAGTGCGGCGGAGTGGCAACGGGCAAATCGTCGCAGATGGACGCGACAGGCGCTTCTTTACCGCTTTTGCATCTGGGCGCCTGATTCCCGCGTAAAATTGAAAGCTTCGCTGCTGGCGGCGCGGTTGATCGCGCGGGCTGGCTACAGTTACAACAGACAGATTCGTCGCACTACGTTGCAGACCAGGGGTGGACTATGAACACAATGCTTTATCCAGAACTGTACAAATCGCTTGAATCGGTTCGTTGGGACATGGAGAAAGACATTCCCTGGGACAAGTTCGACTCGGCACTCCTGACCGACGAACAAGCCGAAACCATCAAGATGAACGCCATCACGGAATGGTCCGCGTTGCCCGCCACGGAAATGTTCCTGCGCGACAACCACAACGACAGCGACTTCTCCGCGTTCATCAGCGTTTGGTTTTTCGAAGAGCAAAAGCATTCGCTCGTTCTCATGGAATATCTGCGCCGCTTCAAGCCGGAAATGGTGCCTACCGAAGCCGAACTCGACGCAGTGCGTTTTGAATTCGATCCAGCGCCGCCGCTTGAAACACTGATGTTGCATTTCTGCGGCGAGATCCGCTTGAATCATTGGTATCGGCGCGCAGCCGAATGGCATACCGAACCGGTCATCAAGCACATCTACGAAACCATTTCCCGCGACGAAGCCCGTCACGGCGGCGCGTATCTGCGCTACATGAAGAAGGCAATGGTGCAGACCGGCGATATCGCGCGTGCGGCTTTCGCAAAAATCGGCGTGCTGATGGCATCCGCGCGACGCACGGAAAAACCGTTGCATCCGACCAATCTCCACGTGAATCAGGCGCTCTTTCCGCGCGATACCATCCAGTCGCGTCTGCCCGATCCGGAATGGCTCGAGCGCTGGCTCGACGACCAGATTCGCTTCGACGACAGTTGGGAAAAGAAAGTTGTCGAACGGATTTTGCACAATTTATCCATCCTGTTCGAACGTTCTTTCCTCACGGCTCAGGAATTGAACCGGTATCGCAAGGAAGTGGTGTTGCGGTTGCAGGCGGCAAAAGGCCCATCGGAACAGCCAGCCTGATCTGACTTGATTGATGAATAAACAGCCCGCCGGTCACTGACCCGCGGGCTGTTTTGTTTTCAGCGCGTGTTTTCGAAGCGCGACTGCTTGCGTGGCACACTACGCACCTTCCCGTTTTTCTCACTGTTCCTGCTATGGCCGCTCTTTTCGAACGCAAGATCATGACGCGTGAAGCGCTTGGCGCGTTGCGCACGCAACTGACCGCGCCCGTGGTCTTTACGAACGGCGTCTTCGATATCCTGCATCGCGGACATGTGACCTATCTCGCCAATGCCAAAGCGCTCGGCGCAACGTTGATCGTGGGTGTGAACAGTGACGCGTCGGTGCGTCTGCTCGGCAAGGGCGATGACCGCCCGATCAATCGCGAGGATGACCGGATGGCGTTGCTGGCAGCGCTGGAAAGCGTGGATTGGGTGGTGAAGTTCGAAGAGTTCACGCCGCTCGAACTAATTGGCGAACTGCATCCGGATGTGCTCGTGAAAGGCGGCGATTACGACATGGACAAGCTCGCCGAATCCGCGTTGGTGCGTAGCTGGGGCGGCAAGGCGCTTGCGATTCCTTTCGAACACGACCGCTCGACAACCGCGCTCCTCAAAAAAGTCCGCACGCAGCGCTGAGCGCCCGCGATTATTGCGTAAGCGGCGCGGCCTGGACGGCCGCCGCTGGCGCTGGGCCACCGACTACAGCTTGATCCGCCGCTTCTTCAGGGCTTATTGGACGCACGCGGACGAGTTCCGGATGAATCTGTCGGTCGAGGTGTTGCGGTTCGCGTCCGCCAGCCGACGGCAGCGGTCCGAACACGCCTTGCACGACCACGAACATCAGCAGGTTTGCGAGAAACAACAGGGCGATCAGCCAGCGCAACATGGGTAAGCGCTCCATCAGTGGGTTGAACGGTTTGATGCAGAAGGCGCAACGCTCTCGCGAGCGATCAACGCGAGTCCGGCGAGCACCAGCGAATCGTGTCGAGTATGCGGCACCTTTAACGCGCCCGCCACTTCGCTGGCTGCGCCGCCGCCGAGGATCAGGCGGAAATCGACGTTCCATTGCGCGCGCAGATCGTGCCACGCGCGCTCGATCAATCCGGCCTGCGCCAGCAAACATCCCGTCGATAAAGCCGCGCGCGTGTCGGTGGCAAAAACGCTTGCGGATGACGTGAGCGCGTTGCGGGCGGTATCGGGGAGAAGGGTGGGCAACTGCGCCGTATGACTGCCGAGCGATTGCATCATCAATTGCCAGCCGGGAGCGATCAGGCCACCTGTGAAATTGCCATCGGCGAGCAGCGCTTCCAGTGTTGTTGCCGTGCCGAAGGTCGCGATCAACAGGTTTTCGCCTGAATACGCGGCATGCGCGCCGATCATGCCGCACCAGCGGTCGCTGCCAAGCGATGACGGTTCCGAATAGCTGTTCGTCACGCCGGATTGTTGCGCTTGTGCACGGACAAACTTTTGTGGCAAGCCGGGCCAGACTGCTTCGATCAAACCGGTTATCCGCTCCGTGACCGCCGTGCCCGCCACGTTCGAAATCCACGCGCTGGCCGGCGTCACGGCAGCTGGCCAGTCGGGCAGGCTTTGGTCGTTATGCTCGAATGCGCCTTCGTGCAGCGTTTCGCCGGCGATCGTTACGATCGACCACTTGATCCGGCTATTGCCAGCATCGATGAGCAAAAACCGTGTTTCGCTCACGGACGTTGCTCCGCGAGGCGCAACGAGACGTCGCCGTTGCTGGCGGTTCGGAGGCCGGTTGGGGTATCGATTTGCAACTGGCCGTTGTCGTCTATGCCCACCGCCAGACCGCGCGCAACCTCCACGCCTTGTTCCAGCAACACGACCTCGCGCCCCGCATACGCGTGCGCCGCGAGCCATTGCTGGCGGAACGGGCGGAAGCCATCGGCGGCGAACCGGGCAAGCGTGGCGTCCAGCGTGTTCAGGACGGCAGCGAGGGTATCGGTGAGATTGGCGTCGGCCCACGCTCGCGACAACGACGCCGGCGTATTACCGGGCGTGGGAAGCGCGTTGCGGCGCTGCGCTTCGTCCAGTTCCGCCGCCAGTTCCGCCGCGCCGTGCAGGTTGATGCCAATGCCAATCACCACGGCGCTCGCCCGCGGGGTGTTCCACGCGGTTTCGATCAGGATGCCAGCGAGCTTGCCGTCATCGAGCAATATGTCGTTCGGCCATTTCAGCGCAAGTCTCGCCGATGCCGACAGCGGCAACGTGTTCAACGCCTCCAGCACGGCAGTGCCGACCGCGAGGCTCAAACCCGCCAGCCCTTCAAGCGGGCGCGGCAACACGCAGCCCACGGAAAACGTCAGCGCGTTGCCCGGCTGCGCGATCCACGCGCGCCCGCGCCGGCCGCGCCCGGCGGTCTGCAGGTATGCAACGCGCACGAACGGCGCGCCATCGGCGGCTTTCAGCGTGGAACGTGCCGAGAACGAGTCCAGCCCCGACGCCGATGTCTGGTTGCGCGGCTGCGCCTTGAGCTGCGCCATCAGGTCGGCGTTCGTGGAGCCCGTTTCATCGACGATCTCGATCGACCAGTCGCGCACCGGCCGCCCGGCCCGCTGCGTGAGCCGTTCGCGGTCGATCCGCCAGGCGGCATCGAGAGGAAAAGACGAATTGGATGAGTTCATATGCGCATTGTAGCGATGTAGCAAACCCGGTCGCAGCGTTGAAAACCTTCGCGACGGTTGTTGCGCGGGGCAGAGCGCGGAAAACCCGGCCGAATGGCTAACGCGCCCACCTTTCGGGAGATTCGAGAATAGCTTCGCTACAATGAGTGCTCCCTGAAACCTACTCCGAGCGTTTTAGAGCCTTGAACTTCGATACTCCGCCTGGCCTGAAGGTCGAGGCCGGCCAGCAGGGCAAGGTTGTCCGGCTTTCCGGCCAGTGGACCGCGCTCGCATTGGCGCGCGATCACGCGACTACCAAGCGCGGTGTTGTGGAACGGTTGCGCGGCGTGGGTCAGGAAGCAATCAAGCAATGGGATCTGCTCCCGGTCGAACGGCTCGACCACGTGGGCGGGCAGGCGCTGTGGCGCGTCTGGGGTAGGAAACTGCCGGAACAGGTTTCGCTTTCTGCCACGCAAAGGGAAATCTTCGAGCGCGTCGCTCTGCTCGACGCAAACCGTGAAGAGCCCGAGGTCGTGGATCGAACGGACCCCATCACGCGTTTCGGGCTGATCCTGTTTTCGTTCTTCGAGCATCTTTCCGGCGGCCTTGCAATGTTCGGCGGCTTCGTGCTGGATCTGATCGGCCTGGTGCGTCGTCCGAAACGGATTCCGTGGACGGAGATTTCCGCGAACATCTATAGCGCCGGTACGCAGGCACTCGGCATTACGGCGCTGGTCGCGTTCTTGATCGGCATCGTGCTGAGTTATTTGTCCGCGCAACAATTGCGCATGTTCGGCGCGAACCAGTACATCGTGAATATCCTGGGGTTGTCGGTGATACGCGAACTGGGGCCGGTGTTGTCGGCCATCTTGGTCGCCGGGCGCTCGGGGTCCGCGATCACCGCGCAAATCGGCGTGATGCGCGTGACGGAGGAACTCGACGCCATGCAGGTCATGGGCATTCCGCACGGCTTGCGCATTGTGCTGCCGCGCGTGCTGGCTCTCGGTATTGCCATGCCGCTGCTGGTGATGTGGACCAACATGGTTTCGCTGCTTGGCGGCGCGCTCGCGGCGAAGCTGGTCTTGGGTATCGATCTGTCCTTTTTCGCGCGTTCGCTGCCGTCGGTCGTGCCGATTGCGAACCTGTGGATCGGGCTTGGCAAAGGCGTGGTGTTCGGCATGCTGATCGCGCTGGCCGCGTGTCATTTCGGCTTTCGCATCAAGGCGAATTCGCAAAGCCTGGGCGAAGGCACGACCACCTCGGTGGTGTCGTCCATCACCATCGTGATTCTGGCGGATGCCGTGTTCGCAATCCTTTTCCAGAGGGTGGGAATCTGATGTCGGCAACGCTTGCTTCAGCCGTTCGCGACAAGCCGACGCCGGTGACGGCTGAGCCTGTCATTGAAGTCGTGGATGTGACCAAGCGCTACGGCAGCACCGTGATTCACGAGCATTTGAACCTCGAAGTTCGGCGCGGCGAGATTCTCGCGCTCCTCGGTGGTTCGGGTTCCGGCAAGACCACGCTCGTGCGGCAGATGCTGGGACTCGAATCCCCCACGTCCGGCACTATCCGCGTGCTCGGCGAAGAGTGGGCGAAGATGGACGAGGAAACCGCGCGAATGCTGCGCACGCGTTCCGGCATGATGTTCCAGCAGGGCGCGCTGTTTTCGTCGCTGTCGGTGTACGACAACATTGCGCAGCCGTTTCGCGAGCTCGGCAAAATTCCGGAAGACCTGATCCGCGAGTTCGTCATGCTCAAGCTCGAAATGGTCGGGCTTTCGTGTAAGAACATGAGCAAGATGCCATCGGCGTTATCGGGAGGGATGGTGAAGCGCGTGGGCATTGCGCGGGCGATTGCGCTCGAACCCGAACTGCTTTTCCTCGATGAACCCACGGCCGGGCTCGACCCGAAGGCGTCCGATGAATTTGTCGATCTGATCGCCACGTTGCATCGCGCGCTGGGATTGACCGTTGTTCTCGTGACGCACGATCTGGACACCATGGTCGCGCTTTCCACGCGCGTTGCGGTGCTTGCCGATCGGCGGGTGCTGGTGGCGGCGCCGGTTGAAGAGGCGGTCGCGGTCAATCATCCTTTTATCCGTGAATATTTTCTCGGGCGGCGCGGCAGGCGTGCGTTGCAGGCGCTGCCACCGGAGCGGCGCAAAAAATTACCGGCGGCCGCGCTCGAAGATGTGCCATGCGGCCCCACGCTCTAGGCGTTCTCATGAGCGGCCTCGTATTGCGCTCAGGCAGTAAGCAGTAACCAAGGAACCTGCTGATGGAAAACAAATCCCATGCGTTTTTGGCCGGTCTGTTCACTATCGGACTGATGGTCGCGATCGGCGTCGCGGTGTTCTTCTTCAACGTCGACCGCACGGTGCGCGTGCCGTACGACCTGGTCGCGCGGACCAATGTGACGGGCCTCTATACCGACGCCGACGTGCGCTACCGCGGCCTGGGCGTGGGCAAGGTGCAGTCCATCAAGTTCGATCAGGGCCATCCGGGCCAGATCCGGATTCGCATCATGGTCGATAAAACCGCGCCGATCACGCAATCCACATTCGCCACGCTCGGGTTCCAGGGCGTGACGGGCATTGCGTTCGTGCAACTCGACGACACCGGCAAGGATCCCGCGCCGCTGCCGTCATCGTCGGCGCAGGTGGCGTCGCTGCCGTTGCGCCCCGGTTTGTTCGACCAGTTGCAGCAGCGCGGCGACATCCTGATCAAAAAGTTTGAACGCATTGCCGACGACGCTGACAGATTCCTGTCCGAAGACATGCGCGATCAGGTCATGCAAACCACCAAGAGCCTGCAGGGCGCGGCTGACGGCATTGCGTTGCTGAGCAAGCAAGTGGCGCCGGTCGCGGAACAATTGCCGCGCACGCTGACTCAACTGGATCGCACGCTCGCTTCCACGAACACGCTGGCGAACAACCTGAGCCGCGCCGACGGTCCCTTTGTCACCAACATGAACAAGGCGGGCGACGCAGCCGAACGCGCGGGCCGCGTGCTGAACGAAGTGAACGAGTCGTTACAGGAGATGTCGGCGCGAGTGGGCTATGAAACCTTGCCGCGCGTGAATTCGCTGGCTGACGACGTGGGCAGCGCGGCGCGTTCCGTGGATCGCGCTGCGGACACCTTCAACCGCAATCCACGCAGCGTGTTGTTCGGCTCGCCGCAGCCCGAGCCGGGTCCGGGCGAGCCGGGTTTCAAATGGCCGTCGGCGCCGTCGAAGTGAACCTCGTGCCCGATGCCGCAACCGCTTGATTTCCGGCATCCGGGCTTATTGCAAATTGAATCAGGAAACTGAGATGCCACACACGATCTTGCAGGCGAAGCGCTTGGTCAAGCGCGCTGTGCGCCCGCTACCGCGAGCGCGCTCCGGTTTTATTGCTGTTTCCCTGGCCGCAATGCTCGCCGGTTGCGCTTCGGGACCGCCCGCGGCAGTATCGAATATTCGATACGACCTCGGCGATCCCGCGCCGCTCGGCAACACCATGCCCATGCCGCCGGTGAAGGTGCTGGCGGTGAGCGCATCAAAAAACCTGGATACCGATGCGTTTCTGTATCGCCTGAAATACGCCGATGCACAGCGCATCGGCCGTTATGCCGACAGCCACTGGACCATGTCTCCGGCCGATCTTTTGACGCAGCGGTTGCGTGTCGCGCTGGCATCGCGCGGTCCCGTGCTGACGGGTTCCGATCCCGTGCGCGCGCCCATGTTGCAGGTCGATCTGACGGATTTCGAACAAGTCTTCGATGCCCCCGAGAAGAGTCACGGCGAAGTATCGGCGCGCGTGACGTTGTCGCAGCATGGCCAGGTGGTCAGCCAGCGCACGTTCATTGCGCGCGCGCCTTCCTATACGCCCGACGCCGCCGGCGGCGCGCGGGCGCTGGCCGCCGCGTCCGACGACCTGATCGCGCAAATGGCCGCGTGGCTCGGCGTGCAGCCGCTGGTCGCATCGAAATGATGTCGAGGGCGAACCGTGCAGCGCTGCGTTTTTCGAGGCGGCCTGCATGATCGTCAAGCACTGGCAACGCCGGCCTTCGGCGTTGTCGCGGCAGGCGCTTGCCGTTTATACGTTGCTGATTGTCTACGGTTCGCTGTATCCGTTTTCCGGCTGGCGCTCGCTCGGCATTGGTCCGTTCGCGTATCTCACCGACCCGCTGCCGCAATATCTCACCGCGTTCGATGTCATCACCAACGTGCTCGGTTATATGCCGTTCGGCGCGCTGGCCGTGCTGGCGCTATATCCGCGATACCGCGGCGTGCCGGCTGCGGGCATTGCGTTCATCGGCGGCGCTATGTTGTCCGGCGTAATGGAAGCGGTGCAGACGTATTTGCCGACGCGGGTTTCATCGAATCTCGATCTCGCCGCGAACGCGCTCGGCGCGCTGCTCGGCGCCGCGCTGACCGCGCCGGCCACGAGCATGCTGCTCGACCGCGGCGCGCTTCGGCGTCTGCGTTTCATGTGGTTCGAGCGTGACGCGGCGTACATGCTGGGGTTATCGGCGCTCTGGCCTTTCGCCACCATGTACCCCGCGCCGTTCCTCTTCGCCGTCGGCAATTTGCCGCGCTTGTTATGGCAACAGCTCGACCCTGTCATGCAGGACGCGCTGCTTTCGTGGATTCCGGCCGCCTGGAACGTGACCGCGTGGCCGCTGCGCCTCGGCAACCTGCTTCCTGACGACACGTGGGAAATGCTCATCACATCGCTGAACCTGTTCGCGGCGCTGGTGCTGACCACATTGCCCATGCGTCCGCGCGCACCGCGCGTGCGTCTGCTGCTTGGCCTCGTGATCGCGACGTTGTGCGCGAAAGCCGGCGCGACCTTCCTGCAATCGCGCTCGGGTCTGACATTCGATTGGGCTACCGATGGCGCCGTGTACGGCATCGCGGCCGGCACGGCGGCGGGATTGCTGTTTCTGCGCCGTTCGCGGGCTTGGCGCGCAACGCTCGCCGGCGTTGCGCTGATCGTGGCGCTCGTGCTGGTCAATTTGCTGCCCGTGAACCCTTACTTCGATATCGTCGTCGCTGACTGGCGTCAGGGGCGCTATCTGCATTTCAACGGCCTCGCGCACTGGCTCGCGTGGGTGTGGCCGTATGCCGCGCTGGGATGGCTGGCATCGACGGCTGAAAGGGCGTTCATCGCGCGGAGGCGGGGCAGCGGCGTCAAAAGCTGACCTCCAAGTGAACTAAAGCGCCGGTCGTTATAATCGAATCAAACCCCACACATTTCCCCGGCCAAAGCACATGGACCCTTTCTACAAGTATCACGTGTTCTTCTGCCTCAACGAACGCGCGCCCGACGCGCCGCGCCCGAGCTGCGCGAAATGCGGCGCGCAGGCCATGCAGGAGTACGCGAAGAAACGCGTGAAGCAACTCGGTCTTGCAGGCGACGGAAAAGTGCGCATCAACAAGGCGGGTTGTCTCGAACGATGCGAACTCGGACCCGTGATCGTCGTGTATCCGGAAGGCACGTGGTACACGTATGTGGATGAAGCGGATATCGATGAAATCGTCGATTCGCATTTGGTGAACGGCAAGATCGTGGAGCGTTTGCTCATCGATCAGCCGGCGGCCTGAGGTTCGGGGAATGAACGCACAGACCGAAAAATTCCTGATCGATGGCCCTGCGGGCAAGATCGAAGTCGCGCTGGATCGTCCCGCGGAAGGCGCTGCGCCGCGCGGCATTGCGCTCGTCGCACACCCGCATCCGCTGTACGGCGGCACCATGGACAACAAGGTGGCGCAGACGCTCGCGCGCACGATGGTCCAGCTTGGCTACATCACGTATCGCTCGAATTTTCGCGGCGTGGGAGAAACGCAAGGCGAACATGACAACGGCACGGGCGAGCGCGACGATCTGCTTGCGGTCGTTGCCCATATGCGCGCGCAGCCCGGTCAGGCCGATGTCCCGCTCGTGCTCGCCGGTTTCTCGTTCGGCACCTTCGTGCTCTCGCATGTCGCGAAGCATTTGCGCGAGTCCGGCGAAACCATCGAACGCATGGTGATGGTCGGCACGGCGGCGAGCAACTGGCCGGTCGCCGAGGTGCCGGACAACACGCTCGTGATCCACGGCGAAGTGGACGACACGGTCCCGATCACTTCCGTCTACGAATGGGCACGCCCGCAGGAATTGCCCGTGGTCGTGATCCCGGGCGGCGAGCATTTTTTCCATCGAAAGCTGCATGTGCTGAAGAAGATCATTGTCGATGCATGGCGTTGAAGCCTGTTGAGGCTCACGTTTGAACCAGTCGTTCCCTTCTGCAATTTTCATCGCGCGGCGCCGAGGCTTTCAACGCCTTTGCGCCGCGTCTGTTTTTACACTCGCTTTCAAGAATCCCCGCCAAATCAAGCCATTTCCACGGCAAAAGCCACATTGCGCACGCGTATAATAGCGCAGACTTTTGCGCGGCCGACTGGTCGGCCGGCGCTTGGCCGTTGCGCATGAAGCACGCGAATCACCGCTTTGAATCGATGATCGCGTCCAGCTCATGCGCCGCTCGAGTATCGAAGCGCGCGGAGGCCGGTCCGAACAAAGCGTCGCGCCATGCATTCAAGCAAAGCGCTCCGCCGGACCGACCTTCCGCCTGTACAACCCGCGAGTCGCGTTTCCCCTGGACACCCGGAAAACGCCGACCCGCCGATGCCTTTTCTGCCGATCCGAACCTATGCGCTTTTCCCCTTCCGGCTTGCCCTTCGTTGCTCCTTCCCTTGTTCATCGTGCCATCGTCGCCGCGGTCGTTTTGCCCGCGACGCTCGTCGCGGCGAGCGCGTTCGCCCAGGTTCCGCCGCCCGATGTCACGGCGCGTTCGTGGGTTCTCGTCGATGCAACCAGCAACCAGGTGCTTGCTTCCGGCAACCCGGACGAACGCTCGGAACCCGCGTCGCTGACCAAGCTGATGACCGCGTATCTCGTCTTCGACGCGCTGAAGTCGAAGAAGATCAACATGGACCAGACCGTCATGCCGAGCGAAGCCGTGCGCCGCGTGGGCACGGACGAGTCGCGCATGTTCATCGAGGCGAACAAGCCGGTGACCGTGCATGATCTCGTGTACGGCATGATCATCCAGTCGGGTAACGACGCCGCCATCGCGCTGGCCGAACTCGTAGGTGGAAGCGAGGGGAATTTCGTCACGCTGATGAACGCGGCGGCCAAGCAGATTGGTATGAAAAATACCCATTTCGCCGATGTCAACGGCATGCCCGACCCGCAGCACTACACCACGGCGGGCGATCTGGCCGTGCTGTCCACGCGCCTGATCCGCGACTTCCCCGAGTACTACAGCATCTTCTCGGTGAAGGATTTCACCTATAACAAGATCAAGCAGCCGAACCGCAACCGCCTGCTGTGGATCGATTCAACCGTCGATGGCCTGAAGACCGGCCATACCAAGGCAGCAGGTTATTGCCTGATCGCGACTGCCAAGCGCCCGCTGGAAGGCGTGCCCGATGCCAGCCGCCGTCTGGTTGCAGTGATGATGGGCGAGCCGAAGGAGCACAACCGGGTGCAGGACAGCCTGAAGATGCTGAACTACGGCTACACGGCTTATGACGCGGTGCGCCTATACAAGGCGGGTCAGGTGATCGATTCGCCGCGCGTCTACAAGGGCACGGAAAACGCGCTCAAGGCCGGCGTGGAGACGGATCAGTACATCACGGTGCCGAAGGGCATGGGCGACAAGGTGAAACCGACGGTGACGCACAACGACACCATCGTCGCGCCGATCAAGAAGGGCCAGCAGATCGGCACCGTCAAGATGATGGCCGACGGCAAGGAAGTCGCGCAATTCCCGCTGGTCGCGCTGCAGGACGTTCCGCAAGCGGGTTTTGTCGGCCGGACGTGGGATTCGCTGCTGATGATGTGGCAGAAGAAGAAGTAAGGTTGAAATAAGCGGGGAGAGGACAAGTTGGAATCGGCGAATCCGGCTCCATCTGTGTCTGCTGTGAGACGCCCGGACGGCCCGGGCGTCCTGTGATGGAGAACACCATGAGCTCACCTGATATCGACGCCCTGTTCGATTTCCCCTGCGATTTTCCGATCAAGGTGATGGGCGCGACGCATCCGGAATTCCGCGATGCCGTCGTCACCGTGATCCGTGAATTCGACGACCAGTTCGACATCGAGCGCATTGAAACCCGTCCGTCGTCGGGCGGCAAATACACCGGCTTGACGCTTACCGTGCGCGCTCAAAGCCGCGCGCATCTTGACGATATCTATCGCGCGCTCACCGGCCACCCGATGGTCAAAGTGGTGCTTTAAGCGATTGCGGCAAGGATTCTCCCAGCGGCCTGGACGTGCGCCGGGGTTCGTCGCACACGGCTGGCGTGCGTTCGTAAAGCTGCTTGAACTGCATGATCTCGTTCAGAAGCCACGTGCGAAACGTCTGCACCCGCTGCGTTCCAAGCAGCGCCGGCGGACATACGAAGTAGTAATTCCACGGGCTCGGCCCATCGATATTAAAAAGTCTCACCAGCCGTCCCGCCACGATTTCATGCATGGCGAGCGACCGGCGCACGAGCGCGATTCCCTGGCCTTGAATGGCCGCCTGCAGCAAATTCGACGAATCTTCGTACAACACTCCGCGTTTGGGTTCGGGCAAGTCCACGAGCCCGGCGGCGTCGAACCACGGTCGCCAGAGTTCGTCGTGCGAGCGCAGCAAAGGTGCGTCGGCCAGATCGGCGGGCGTGCGCGGCAATTTTCCGCCCCGGAAATTTGGCGAGCACGCAGGGAAAAACACTTCGTCGAGCAATTCTTCCGAATGCAATCCGGCGTATTTCCCGGTGCTGGCAAACCGAATGGCGACATCCACGTCTTCGCGCGTGAAGTCCGTCAACTCGTTCGTGGACAGCAATTCGAGATTGATCTCCGGATGTTCCTCGATAAACCCGCCAATGCGCGGCGTCACCCAGCGCGCGGAAAACGACGACAGCATCGATACCACCAGCCGCCGGTCGCGATCCCCGGCGCGCACTCGCCGCGTGGCTTCCGCGAGCGTGGCGAGCGTGGTGCGGACCTCGGTGGCGTACTGCCGGCCGATATCCGATAAACGCACGCGTTTTCCATCGCGGGCGAAAAGCGTGACGCCGAGATCCGCTTCGAGCGCGCGAATTTGATGGCTGACGGCGCCGTGCGTGACGAAGAGTTCGTCGGCGGCGCGGGAGAAACTTTCGTGTCGCGCAGCGGCTTCGAAAGCGCGCAGCGCATTGAGGGCGGGAAGTTGGCGTAGGTCCACGATCATCGGCCTGAATGTGTGTATGTGTGAATATATCTCACATACCGAAGAAAATTGCTCGTTTTGCTTAAAGCCTTGCTGAGTCTATCTTCTACTCATCAACACGATTTTTGGCGGAGGCTGTCATGCGAGAAATATCCACAAGCATCACGTTTGAAATAGGCGATGGCGAAACGGTGCCCATGCTTATCGGTCATGGCGTCAAGCTGTCGGTGCAAGGCGCGCCGGTGTGGGCAACGCGCAGCAACGATATTGAAGATTACTGGCTCGTCCCGGGCGATTCCTTGAAGCTGCGCCCACGCGAACGGCTTTGGCTCAGCACGGAAAAGGGCCGCACTGCGCAAGTGATTTTCACGCTCGCGCCGCGCCCGGATCAAGCAGCGCTAGGCTGGCTGGCACGTGCTTACGAGCGGCTCACCTCGCGTTTGCGGTCGGGCTGGCGGACGGTTTAAATTAGGTTGAGCGGTTGCTTTCATTCGTCCTCCGGCGAGGGCGGCGGGATTTCGGTAAACTAACGGAATTATGTCCGCCACGCCGGTAACAACTTCCCCCTCCGCTGTCCTCGAACGCGCTTTAAGCGCGCCGACGCCCGAGGTCAACGTGATTTGGCGTGGCATCCAGCCGTACGCGGAAATCTTCGACGCCATGCGCGCGTTCACGGAAGCCCGCACACCCGAATCCGCCGATGAAATCTGGCTCGTCGAACATCCGCCGGTTTTCACGCTCGGTCTGGCCGGCAACCCGTCACATCTTCTGAATCCCGACAGCGGCATCCCTCTTGTAAAAGTCGATCGTGGCGGCCAGATCACGTATCACGGGCCGGGGCAGGTCGTGGCGTATCTGATGCTCGACCTGCGCCGGCGCAAATTGATGGTCCGCGAACTGGTGCAGCGGATCGAGCAGGGCGTGATCGAAACCCTTGCATCGTATAATCTCGAAACGGAACGCAAGCCGGGCGCGCCCGGAATCTACGTTGCTGAAACGCCTGCTCGGCATTCTCATGCGGGCGCGAAAATCGCGGCGCTCGGCCTGAAAATCCGCAATGGCTGCAGTTATCACGGCGTAAGTCTCAACGTGAAGATGGACCTGCAACCGTTCCTCGCGATCAATCCGTGCGGTTACGCGGGACTCGAAACCGTCGATATGGACACGCTCGGCGCGACGGCCGGCTGGAACGACGTGGCTCAAACGCTGGCTGAAAACCTTATTCACCACATCGGCGGACAAAGCGCTCCCGCCGCCCAACCGCAGAACGGCGCGCTGAACGTGTCAATGCACGCTCATGCAAACCGTCTGAATGGACCGACCGAATGACTGACGTAACCGGAAATATCGCAGCACAGGGCGCAACGCCCGCCGTTCCCTACGACGCAACCGCCAAGCAAAAGGCGCAGGCGAAAACGGCGCGCATCCCGATCAAGATCATCCCTATCGAAAAGCTGAAGAAGCCGGAATGGATTCGCGTGAAAGCCGCGACCGGCAGCTCGCGCTTCACCGAAATCAAGCAGATTCTCCGCGAGCACAACCTGCATACGGTGTGCGAAGAGGCGAGCTGCCCGAACATTGGCGAGTGCTTCGGCAAGGGTACGGCGACGTTCATGATCATGGGCGACAAATGCACGCGTCGCTGCCCATTCTGCGACGTGGGCCATGGCCGTCCCGATCCGCTCGATGCCGACGAACCGCTGAACCTGGCACGGACCATTGGTGCGTTGAAGCTGAAGTACGTGGTGATCACGAGCGTGGATCGTGATGATCTGCGTGACGGCGGCGCCGCGCACTTCGTGGAATGTATCCGTCAGGTGCGCGAACATTCGCCGCTGACGCGTATCGAAATTTTGACGCCAGATTTCCGCGGCCGTCTCGATCGCGCGATCGGAATCCTGACCGCCGCGCCGCCGGACGTGATGAACCACAATCTCGAAACGGTGCCGCGTCTTTACAAGGAAGCGCGTCCGGGTTCGGATTACGCGCATTCACTGAAGTTGCTGAAGGACTTTAAGGCGCTGCATCCGGAAGTCGCGACCAAGTCGGGCCTCATGGTCGGTTTGGGCGAGACCGAAGAGGAAATTCTCCAGGTAATGCGCGATCTGCGTGCGCACGACGTGGATATGTTGACCATCGGCCAGTATCTGCAACCCTCCGAGCATCACCTTCCGGTGCGCTCGTACGTTCACCCCGATACCTTCAAGATGTACGAGGAAGAAGCGTACAAGATGGGTTTCACGCACGCGGCTGTCGGCGCAATGGTTCGGTCGAGCTATCACGCGGATCAACAGGCGCACGACGCGGGACTTGTCGGGGCGGTTTGAGCCTTTCGAGCTTCTTCGAGCGCCATTAGAAAACCCACGGAAACGTGGGTTTTTTTATGTCCGGCAACGTCTGTTTGCCCGGAATTATCGAACGCGAGATCCGCGATCACGAACGGCGAGAAACCTCGGGAAAGCCCGTAGATAAAGCCTCTAAGGGATTACCCGAATGCCGTCCGGATCATCGGACTGTGTTTATCCGGTTTTCCGGAAACACGGATTAACGCTGCTTCATAGCAACAAAAAACGTATAAAAATCAATGGCCAACGCGTGCCAAAAACTGGCATCGACCTTGCAATGTAAGAGACAGGCCAACAAAGCCGAAAAATAACAGGAGACGCTTCAGATGCAGCCCATTCCCTTTAGCCTGACCTGATTTTGCCGACGCCAGACGCGCATCGCCGCAGTCAAGCGCCGGCGCGTTTTTGTCTCACCCTTTCGTTATTCGCCGACCATGCCCGGAACAACTGTGACAACCGTCAAGAAACCTTTTTATAAAGTCCTGTATGTGCAGGTGCTTGTGGCTATCGCCATCGGCATTGCGCTCGGACATTACTATCCCGCGCTCGCCACCGACATGAAGCCGCTCGGCGATGCGTTCATCAAGCTCATCAAGATGGTGATCGGGCCGATCATCTTCTGTACGGTCGTGACCGGGATTGCCGGCATGGAAGACATGAAGAAGGTCGGGCGCGTGGGCGGCAAGGCGCTGCTCTACTTTGAAATCGTCTCGACGTTCGCGCTCGTGCTCGGCCTCGCCGCCACGCACATCTTGAAACCGGGCGTGGGCTTCAACATCGATCCGGCCACGCTCGACGGCAAGGCAGTCGCTTCGTACGCCGCGAAGGCGCACGGCCAGACGACGACCGACTTCCTGCTGCACATCATTCCTGACACCATGTCGTCCGCGTTCGCGCAAGGCGAAATCCTGCAGATCCTGCTGATCGCGCTGCTGTTCGGCGCGGTGCTGGCAACGGCGGGTGAGAAGGGCCGCGTGGTGACCGGGTTTATCGAAGGGCTGTCGCATATCCTCTTCGGCATCGTGCGCATCATCACGAAGCTGGCGCCGATCGGCGCGTTCGGCGCGATGGCGTTCACCATCGGCAAGTACGGCATCGGTTCGCTGATTCCCATGCTCAAGCTGATTGGCACGTTCTATCTGACATCGGTGATCTTCGTGGTCGTGGTGCTGGGCCTAATCGCGCGCATGGTGGGCTTCAACATCCTCCGCTTCGTGGCGTACATCAAGGAAGAAATGCTGATCGTGCTGGGCACGAGCTCGTCGGAAGCCGCGTTGCCGCAACTGATGCTCAAGCTCGAAAAGCTCGGCTGCTCGCGTTCGGTGGTGGGTCTCGTGGTGCCGACCGGCTACTCGTTCAACCTCGACGGCACGAACATCTACATGACGATGGCCGTGCTGTTCATTGCGCAGGCAACGAACACGGATCTGACGTGGACGCAGCAATTGACGTTGCTCGCGGTGACCATGCTGACGTCGAAGGGCGCGAGCGGCGTGACCGGCGCGGGTTTCATCACGCTGGCCGCAACGCTTGCCGTGGTGCCGACCATTCCGCTGTCGGGCATGGTGCTGATTCTGGGCATCGACCGTTTCATGAGCGAATGCCGCGCGCTGACGAACATCGTGGGCAACGGCGTGGCGACGGTGGTTGTGTCGGCGTGGGAAAAGGAACTGGATCGCGACAAGCTGCGCGACCAGCTCAAGCACGGCGCGGTCGATACCGAAGCCGAGACGGTTTCCTGATCGGCAGGAAAGCGATTCAACCGATCGCACAAAGGAACCAACGCAATGAAAGCGGCGAGGCATTCTCTGGCGGATGCTTCGCCGCGCGCGTTTACCGAGGCGTCGTTCGAAGCCGCGCGTGCCACAATCGGGGGATCTCACCGACTGGAACCCGTTCACGTGACGCGGCGTTTGCTGGTTTTTATCGTTCTTCTCGCAGCGCTTTGCGGTGTCTGCGCGCTCACGTGGAGCATTGCGTGGCAGCGCGGGCTCGACGATCTGCGCCAGAACGCGGCCACGCGCGTCGACCGGACGACCGCCGAGCTGAAAAGCACGCTCGACCGCTACGAATATCTTCCGTATCTGCTTTCGCGTCATCCGTTCGTCCAGGAAGTTCTCGCCGATCCCAATCCGCGTTACGCCGCGCGCGCCGACCGCTATCTCGAAGACCTGAATACGCACGCACGCGCCACGGCGACGTACATCATCCAGTCGAACGGGCGCTGCGTGGCGGCGAGCAACTGGAACGGTCCGGACAGTTTCGTGGGCGCGGAATACCTGTTCCGCCCGTATTTCGTCGATGCCGTCAAAGGCGGGACCGGCCGGTTCTTCGGGCTCGGAACCATCTCGCGGGAGCCGGGATATTTCATCTCGCAGCCGGTTTTTCGCGAGGGAACGAGGGAGATCATCGGCGTGGCGGTCGTGAAGCTGAATCTGGAATGGCTGCAAGGCGCCGATTCCACGGAACCGCTTCTCGTCACCGATGACCACGGCGTGATCTTCCTGTCCTCCGTGCCGGAGTGGAAATATCACACGCTGCGGCCGTTGCCGAAGGATATCGAGGCATCGGTTTATACGGCGCGGCAGTACGCTCAACATCCGGTGACGCCGTTGCCGATGACCATCGTGCGCACGCTCGAAGGCGGCGCGCAAATCGTGCGCGTGGGCGGCGGCCGCGATGCGCCGAGTTACCTCGCGACCCAGCGCGCGCTCGGCGAACCGGACTGGCATCTGATGACCATGGTGTCGCTTGCGCCTGCCGTCGATGCAGCCCGCAGCGCCACGATCGTCACGGCGCTGGTGTTCATCTCGTTGTGTTCGGTGGCGTTCTACTGGCGCATGCGGCGCGCGCGCGTGCGCGAAATGATCCGCAGCCGCGCGTTGCTGCAGACCGCTTATGCCGAGCTCAACGAACGCGTGGCGGAGCGGACGGCGGATTTATCGCAGGCGAACGCGTTGTTGACGAAGGAAGTGAGCGAGCGCACGCGCGCCGAGCAGGACCTGCGTGCCGCCCACGATGAACTCATCCAGGCAAGCAAACTCGCCGCTTTGGGCCAGATGGCCGCGGGCATCACGCACGAACTCAATCAGCCGCTCGCCGCGCTGCGCAGTTTTTCGGACAACACGCGTGTGTTTATCGAGCGCGGAGATCATGTGGCGGCGAACGAGAATCTCGAAGCCATCGCCGCGCTCACCGAACGTATGGGCAAGATCACGAATCAGCTCAAGCTGTTCGTGGCGAAGGCGCGGCCGAAAAACGCGCGAACCGATGTCCGCCGCGCGCTTCGCAACGTGCTCGCAATGCTTCAGCCGCGGCTGAAGAACGTGATCGTTGCGTTGAGCGCGCAGGATGATCCGCCGCTTTACGTGCGCTGCGAAGATCTGCGGCTCGAGCAGATCCTGATCAACCTGGTCGGCAATGCGCTGGACGCGGTGTTGTCTTGCGACGCTCCGCGAATCGAGATCGAGTTGATCACGAACGAGACAACGGTCGAGATCGTCGTGCGCGACAACGGCCCTGGCATTCCGTCCGACATCCTTCCGCGCCTGTTCGAGCCGTTTTTCACGACGAAGGAGATGGGTCACGGATTGGGGCTTGGATTGGCGATTTCATCGGCGATCGCGCGCGATTATGGTGGTACGTTGGTCGCGCGCAACGTGACGCCGCAAATTGAAGTCGATGGCCCCGAAGGCGGCACGCAGGCCGACGCCGACCGCTCGCACGGCGCAGAATTCGTGATCACGCTGTTGCGCGCTTAAGCGCGGCCGAGCGAATCAAGCAGGAGCAGGAATTCATGACAGCAGGACTTCAAGTGATTTTTATCGAAGACGACGAACTGGTGCGGCGCGCGAGCGTCCAGAGTCTCCAGCTCGCCGGTTTCGATGTCGCCGCGTTCGGCAGCGTGGAAGGCGCCGCGCGCGCGATCGATGCCAGCTTTCCTGGCGTGATCGTCAGCGACATCCGCTTGCCGGGCGCGAGCGGCCTCGACTTGCTCGCGCAATGTCACGAACGCGCGCCGGAAGTGCCGGTGATCCTCGTCACGGGACACGGCGATATCTCCATGGCCGTCCAGGCGATGCGCGACGGGGCATACGATTTCATCGAAAAGCCGTTTGCGTCCGAACGGTTGATCGAAGCCGTTCGCCGCGCGCTGGAACGGCGCAAGCTGGTGCTCGAGAACCGCGCGTTGCGTCGTGAACTTGCGGGACAAAGCAGCGTGGCGCCGAGGATCATCGGCCGCAGTCCCGCGATCGAACAGGTTCGCAAACTGATCGCAAACGTGGCGCCGACCGATGCGTCCGTGCTGATCAACGGCGATACCGGCGCGGGCAAGGAGCTGATTGCGCGCAGCCTCCACGATCTCTCGCCGCGCCGCGACAAGCCGTTTATTGCCGTGAATTGCGGCGCGCTGCCCGAGCAGATGTTTGAATCCGAGATGTTCGGCTACGAAGCCGGCGCGTTCACGGGCGCGCAGAAACGGCGTATCGGCAAGCTGGAACATGCGTCGGGCGGCACGCTTTTCCTCGATGAAATCGAAAGCATGCCGCTCGCGCTGCAAGTCAAGTTGCTGCGCGTCTTGCAGGACGGCGTGCTGGAACGGCTCGGTTCGAACCAGCCGATTCGCGCGAATTGCCGCGTGATTGCCGCGGCCAAAGGCGATATGGAGGAACACATCGCGGCGGGCACGTTCCGGCGCGACTTGATGTATCGGCTGAACGTGGTGACGATCACGCTGCCGCCGCTCGCCGAGCGCCGGGAAGACGTCGTGCCGCTCTTCGAGCATTTTCTCCTCGATGCCGCCGTGCGATACGAGCGCGCCGCGCCGCTTCTGAGCGACCGCCAGCGGGCGGAACTCATGCAGCGCGACTGGCCGGGGAACGTGCGGGAATTACGGAACGCGGCGGACCGGATGGTGCTCGGCATCGTCGATGAAACCGGCGTTCCTCTCGACGCCGCCACGCAATCGCTCAAGGAACGTACCGAACAGTTCGAGCGCGCGGTGATTGGCGAGGCGCTAGAGCAATGCGGCGGCGTGGTGGCCGCGGCGGCCGATCGGCTACAACTGGGCAAGGCCACGCTCTACGAGAAGATCAAACGATACGGGCTTGCAGCGAAGGGAGATTGATCGATAAAAAACGCCCGGCTTGGAACTGGCCGGGCGTTTCTTTGAAGGCGGGGAATATCAGGCGGCGTTCAATGCTTTATCGAGCAATGCATCGAGTTCCGCGAACGTCGGCTCACCCACGTAACGCTTCAGGATCTTGCCGTTCTTGTCCACCACGAAAGTGGTCGGCGTGAGTTGCACATTGCCGAATTGCTTCGCGGCGCTGCCGTCGTCCATCGCGACCTTGAACGGCAGATTGCGCGTTTGTGCGTAGTTGTTCACGTACATTGGCGCGTCGTAGTTCATGGCGACCGCCACGAATTCCAGGCCGCGGCCCTTGAAGCGGTTATACGTGTTGATCATTTCCGGCATTTCTTTCATGCAGGTTTCGCAGCTCGTCGCCCAGAAGTTGATCAGGTAGACCTTGCCCTTGAGATCCGTGGAAGTAGAAACTTTTTGCCCCGACAACAAGGTGAACGTTGCGTCCGGCACGCGTTGCTGCCCACCAAACGCGAAGTAGCCGGTACAGGCAATCACACCCGCCACAATCGCCATGACGATGTAGCGCAGCGGGCTTTTGCTCCGCGTTGAAACCTGTGAATTCTCTGACATGTGAACCTCGAGCGTGCTCGATAAAAAGGGCAAATACATCGGCGTAACCGGATGCTGCGCATTTTAGCCCCAATCTCAGAAATGCGTTTCTGCTGAAAAGCCGCTTTTGAGTGGTCAGCAGCGCCGGCGACTCGGGGAGCGGATAATTACATTTTCTCCTTCCGCTTTTCCCATGAATCGATTTTTGCAAACTTCGTTGTCCGTGGTCTTTACCGCCGTCGCGTTGCTCGCCTGCACGCCTGCTTATGACTGGCGCACGATCCAGAACAACGACGACGCCTACGAAGTCACGTTCCCCGCCAAACCCCGCTCGGACGCGCGTGACATCGAAATTGCCGGAAAGCCGATGCATATGAAGATGCAGACCGCCGAAGCCGGTGATGCGGTGTTCGCCGTGGGAACGGTGGACTTGCCCAATAGCGACGCCGCCACGCAGCAAGCAGCGCTCGACTTCCTTCAGCACGGTTTGGCTCGCAACGTGAACGCCGCGCCGGCCGCGCATCCGGTTCAGATCGAAGTCGCCGCAGGTGGCCGGCTTCACGGTTCTGAAATCGCGGTGAACGGCACGCGGGATGACGGGCAGAACCGGGAGACGCGCCAGATTCGGGCGCGCTTTATCGCGAAGGGCATGCATGCGTATCAACTCGCGATCGTCTCCACCAAGGCGCCGCCCGCGGAGCAAGTCGATCAGTTCTTTTCGTCGTTTAAACTTTATTAAGTATTTGCCGGCATTAGTAACCCTGCTTTGGTTGCCATTTCACTAGCTGATTTACGCCACGACAACGTTTCACGGCTGAGAATCTGGGCAAGGTTTTGAGGCTAAAACTAAGATTTATCTCACTTTTTCGAACTATCCACAGAGGCTGTGGATAACTTTGTGGAAAAGATCGAATGGCGAGCCGCAAGCGCCCGCCCGACGCGGCTTTCCTTACTTTGCCTTCATTCGCGGCACCCGAAAATACTCAAGAAAATCAAAGGTCTATGAATTGTTACCAGATTTAGGGTTTGATCTGACGTTAGGGAAACAAGGAACGTTCATGTGTGTATAAGTCAAGTCTTGACAGGTGATTTCTTTCCATTTTCACGCAGCGAGCAGCCTATACCGCAGTGAAAGCCCGCCGATATTGAATCGCTTCCGCAAGATGCCCGGCGGTCGGTGATTCAACGGCCGCCAGATCCGCGATCGTGCGCGCGACCTTGAGCACGCGGTAGTACGCGCGCGCCGACCAGCCAAAGCGTTCACTCGCTTCGCGCAGCAAGCTTTCCCCGGCTGCATCGAGGCGGCATACCGTGTCCGTTTCCCGTCCATCGAGCTCGCGATTCGTCTTGCCTTGGCGTTGAAGCTGACGCTCGCGAGCTGCGGCGACACGACGCGCAACAACCGCGCTCGTCTCACCGACCGCCGAGCTTCTCGCCGATAACTCCGCCGGCGATAACGCGGGCAGCTCGATCTGGATATCGATACGATCCAGCAGCGGTCCCGACAGCTTCCGCAGATAACGCGCTGCGATTTCTGGCGTGCAGCGGCATCGGCCATTCGGGTCGCCTCGCCAGCCGCACGGACACGGATTCATGGCTGCGACCAATTGACACGCTGCCGGGAAGTCCGCCTGATGCGCCGCGCGAGAAATGGTGATCCGGCCTGCTTCCAAAGGTTCGCGCAACGTTTCAAGCACCTTCCGGTCGAATTCGGGCAACTCGTCCAGAAACAAAACGCCTAGATGCGCCAGCGTGATTTCGCCTGGCTGCGGCGGATTTCGGCCGCCAACGAGCGCGACCGAACTCGATGAATGGTGCGGTGCCCGGAACGGCCGCTGACGCCACTGGGCCGGCGTAAAACCGAGCATGCTCGCCGAAAGTATTGCGGCTGAGGACAGGGCTTCGTCGTCGGTCATGGGCGGCAGCAGGCTGGGCAAGCGCGCTGCGAGCATCGATTTTCCGGCGCCCGGCGGTCCGACCATCAGAAGATGGTGTCCACCCGCGGCGGCGACTTCGAGCGCGCGTCGTGCGCCGGGATGGCCGATCACATCGGAGAGATCGGGCAACGACCTGCGCCGGTCTGCCGCTGAATCGAGCGCCGCAGTGCGAACAGGCGTGAGCCGGTCAATTTCCGAACCGCACAGATGTGCACATAAAGTGGGCAAATCCGAGGCGCCGAATACCTCGATACCCGGCACGAGCGCCGCTTCCGAGGCACTTGCCGCCGGAAGATACATTTCAGGCATACGCAAATCTGTGTCTCGAACGGATCCGTTTTTTGGCGTCACGGCGGCCGCATATTGCCGCGCGGCGCCGCACGCCATTGCAAACGCGCCGCGCATTGGACGAATGGAACCGGTCAGCGACAATTCGCCAGCGAATTCGCGATGCAGTAACGATTCGACAGGAATCTGCCCGCTCGCCGCGAGAATGCCCAGCGCGATAGGCAAATCGAAGCGGCCGCTTTCCTTGGGCAGATCGGCGGGAGCCAGATTGACGGTGATCCGGCGAACCGGAAAATCGAAGCCGCAATTTTGAAGCGCAGCGCGAACGCGCTCACGGCTTTCGCGAACTTCGAGATCGGGCAAACCGACGATTGAAAATGAAGGCAATCCATTGGCGAGATGAACCTCGACGGTCACCTCGGGCGCGCGCCCAGGCGCGGGCGCGCGGCTGCGCACCACGGCAAGCGACATGATTTTTTCCCCGCTGCCCGCGCCTCGTGATTGCAAAACGCAAACGCGGGCGCCGGTTTATTGATTCAACATCATGGCTCGCTTGGCCGATGACACGCTTTTAACTTTCAGACCTCAGTCCTGAGCACTCGATGACGTTGCGCCACCCAGCTTTGCTTCCAGTTGAGCGACGCGGCGTTCGAGTTCTTCGAGTCGGGTACGCGTACGCACGAGCACTTGCGTCTGGGTATCGAACTCTTCGCGCGTTACCAGATCCAGCTTCGAAAAACCCTGCGAAAGCATCGCTTTCATATTCTTTTCAATGTCTTTGGCCGGCGAATTCTTGAGCAACTCGCTCACCTTGGCCTGGAAGTCATTGAACACGTCGTTTGGTTGTTTCATACGGTCTTTCCTCTTGCGCACCATAAAAGTGCATTCATTGTTAGCTCAGTGCCCCGGCATTCGCGATGATCCAAATTGGTGCGTTTCGCCTCGCTGGTTGATAGCCGAAACGCTTGGATCGCACCGTGACGCGGCGTTTCGCCGCGCATGAAAAACCTGAACTTCTCCCCGGACCTTGCGTGCACTCTAGCAACGATCCACGGTGCACGCCAGCACATGGAAGCAGCGTTAGCCATCTGGTCTATGGATCGGGCCAGCATCCCGCGAAGCCCTGATGAGCATGCTTGGACGCTCGCATGGCATACGAGTTGCATATGTGGCCCGGGCCTTGTCCGTACGCGCTTTTCCGGGCGATGGGCAATGCGGCGTGGCGCGTCAGACGCCGCTCGCGATGGCACGAGGCAACACAGGATCAGGCATGGGACCAGAGCGAGGCGCTAACCCGCCAACTCTGCTCGACACACACGCGAGGGATACATGAAGCTCATTACCGCAATCATCAAGCCGTTCAAGCTCGACGAAGCACGCGAAGCGTTGTCGGCGATCGGCGTCTCGGGCATCACCGTGACCGAGGTAAAAGGCTTCGGCCGCCAGAAGGGCCACACGGAGCTGTATCGCGGCGCCGAGTACGTGGTCGACTTTCTGCCGAAAGTGAAGATTGAAGCAGCGGTGTCGGACGATATCGTCGACCAGGCAATCGAAGCGGTCGAGCGCGCGGCACGCACGGGCAAGATCGGCGACGGCAAGATTTTCGTCACCCCGATCGAACAAGTCATTCGCATTCGCACCGGTGAGACCGGCGCGGACGCTCTCTAAGAAAAAACGAAACGGCGATAAGAGGAAACAGAAGAATGCGTAAATTATTGATGTCCTTGTTGATGGCGGGGTCGCTGCTGGGAGTGAGCGCCGGCACCGTGATGGCGCAGGATGCATCGGCGCCGGCGGCTGCTTCGGCCGCAGCGCCGGACGCAGCGTCGCCGGTCAGCGCGAACACCGCGCTTGCATCTGACGTACAGGCCGCATCGGCGGCAGCGCCTGCTTCGGGCGCATCGGACGCAGCAGCAGCGCCGGCCGCACCGACAGAACCGTTCTCTGTGGATTCATCGAAGATCAGTTCCGGCGATACCGCCTGGATGCTGACCTCCACCGCCCTCGTGCTGTTCATGACGGTCCCGGGCCTCGCGCTGTTCTACGCCGGCATGGTGCGCAAGAAAAACGTGCTCGCAACGGTCATGCAGTCGTTCGCGATCTGCTGCCTGGTCACGATCATCTGGACGGTCGTCGGCTATTCGCTGGCGTTCACGCCGGGCAACTCGTTCATCGGCGGATTTTCGCGCGTGTTCCTGCACGGCATGAACTACATCAAGGGCGACAAGGCCACGACGCTGACCGTCAGCCACCTCGCGCCGACGATTCCCGAATCGGTCTACTTCGTCTATCAGATGACGTTCGCGATCATCACCCCTGCGCTGATTGCAGGTGCGTTCGCTGACCGCATGAAGTTCTCCGCGATGCTCGTGTTCATGGCCTTGTGGTCGATCATCGTCTACTCGCCGGTCGCGCACATGGTGTGGGAACCGACGGGCTGGCTGGCAACGGCCGGCATCCTGGACTTCGCAGGCGGCACGGTGGTTCACATCAACGCCGGTATTGCAGGTCTGGTGTGCTGTCTGGTACTTGGCAAGCGGGTTGGTTATGGCCGCGAAGTCATGGCGCCGCACAACCTGGTGCTCTCGCTGATCGGTGCTTCGATGCTGTGGGTCGGCTGGTTCGGCTTCAACGCGGGTTCGGCAGTGGCGGCTGACGGCCGTGCCGGTTTCGCGATGCTCACCACGCAAATTGCAACGGCGTTCGCTGCATTTGGCTGGATGTTCGCGGAATGGCTCGCAAAGGGTAAGCCTTCGGTGCTCGGCATCATCTCGGGCGCGGTGGCTGGCCTGGTGGCGATCACGCCGGCTTCGGGCTTCGTTGGTGTGACCGGCGCGATCGTGATCGGCATTCTGGCTGGCGTGGTCTGCTTCTGGTCGGCAACGTGGCTCAAGACGAAACTCGGCTACGACGATTCGCTCGATGCGTTCGGCGTGCACGGCGTGGGCGGTATTCTCGGCGCGTTGCTGACGGGTATCTTCGCGGTGAAGGACATTGGCGGCTTCGACGGCAGCATCCTGCTGCAAGCCAAGGGCGTTCTGACCACGCTGGTCTACAGCGGCGTGATGAGCTTTGTCTTGCTGAAGATCATCGACATGGTCATGGGTCTGCGTGTCACGGAAGAAGAGGAACGTGAAGGCCTCGACGTGACGCTGCATGGCGAACACGTCGAATAAGAGTGTTTTATGCGGTTGAGGCCGGGCGCGAGAGGCCGGGCTTCAATCCGAAGAAGTTGCAAGCCATGACACATGGCTCCGAGATAAGCGCAGCGATTTTGCCCGCCCGTCCTGAGGCGGGCATTTTTTTGTCCCGGTTTTGTGCACGACGCGCATTCCGAATCCGCTGAAATGTTCGCGAAAGGCGGCACGAACCATGCGAATAGGCTTGGGAAAAGGGAGTTCATCCCCAAATACGCGAAGTATTTGCTCTACAATCTTTCCTCTTAAGTCCGCGAGTCATCAATGGTTCCGCATCTCGTAACGGCGTTAAACGGCCCCCTGCTCGACCTCGAGCGGAAGATACTCGACGCGACGCCGTCCATTGAACGCTGGTTCCGGCTGGAGTGGCAAGAACACACGCCGCCGTTTTATTGCTCCGTGGACCTGCGCAATGCGGGTTTCAAGCTCGCCCCTGTCGATACAAACCTGTTCCCCGGCGGATTCAACAACCTGCCGGTCGAAGTGCTGCCGCTTGCCGTGCAGGCGGCCATGGCGTCAATCGAAAAGATCTGTCCGGACGCAAAGAACCTTCTGGTGATTCCAGAGCGCCATACGCGCAACGCGTTTTACCTCGAGAACGTTGCGCGGCTCGCCACCATCATGCGTCAGGCCGGGTTGAACATCCGCTTCGGCACGCTCGATGAAAACATTCACGGTCCTGTCACCATCGCGTTGGCCGATGGGCAGAAGATCGTGCTCGAGCCGCTCGAACGCACGCCGCGCCGACTCGGTCTGAAGAATTTCGATCCGTGTTCCATTCTGCTGAACAACGATTTGTCGGGCGGCATTCCGCCGGTGCTCGAGAATCTGCACGAGCAATATCTGCTGCCACCGCTGCATGCGGGCTGGGCGGTGCGCCGTAAATCGAATCACTTTTCCTGTTACGACGACGTTGCGAAGAAGTTTTCGAAGCTCGTCGAAATCGATCCGTGGATGATCAACCCGTATTTCGCGCACGTTGAAGGCGTGGATTACGAGGCGCGTACGGGCGAGCAGGAACTGGCGGATGCCATCGACGGCGTGCTGAAAAAGATCGCCAAGAAGTATCGCGAATATGGAATCAGCGAGAAGCCGTACGTGGTGATCAAGGCCGACGCCGGCACTTACGGCAAGGGCGTGATGACCGTGCACGACGCAAGCGAAGTCGCCGCGCTGACCAAGCGCGAGCGCGTCAAGATGAACGACGCCAAGGACGGCCTGGAAGTGCACGACGTAATCGTCCAGGAAGGCGTGCATACGTTCGAACGCGTGGAAAACGCGGTCGCCGAGCCGGTGGTTTATATGATCGACCGGTATGTGGTGGGCGGGTTTTATCGTGTGCATGATTCGCGGGATCGCGATCAGAACCTGAACGCGCCCGGCATGCACTTCGTGCCGCTCGGCTTCGAGCACACCGCGCTGCCCGACGCGCACGCGAAACCCGGCGCGGCGCCGCCGAACCGCTTTTACATGTATGGCGTGGTGGCGCGGCTTGGGTTGCTGGCGGCATCGGTCGAACTGGAAAAGACCGATCCGGAAGCCATTCAGGTTTAAGCTGTCGCAACAGGAACATAACGAGGAATACAACGGCCGCACGCAATTGCGGCCGTTTGCACGTCAGGCGCGAACGCACGCAACGTGTTAAAAATCGCGTATTGCAGACCGCTGCTGCTTTCTACCGAATAAACCAAGGCCGAACGGCCATTCTGGACGCTTATGGACATCCTTTTTATCGCTGATCCGCTCGATCATTTCAAGATCTACAAAGACACGACCTACGCGATGATGGCCGAAGCTGCGCGTCGCGGGCACACGCTGTACGCGTGCGAGCCGCAGCATCTGGCATGGGTTTCAGGCAAGGTCGAAGGGCTGGTTCAGCGCGTGTCCATTGTCGGCGACGTGGCGGATTCCGCGCGTTCGCCGTGGTACGCAGCCGAAACGCCGGAACTGCGCGATCTGAAGCAGTTCGATGCCGTTCTGATGCGCAAAGACCCGCCGTTCGACATGGAATATGTGACGTCCACATGGCTGCTCGAACTGGCCGAACGCACGGGCGCACGCATCTTCAACAAGCCGCAAGCAATCCGCGATCACTCTGAAAAACTCGCGATTGGCGAATGGCCGCAATTCGTCGTGCCGACGCTGGTGACGCGCGACGCCAACCGTCTCCGCGCATTCCACGCGGAACATGGCGATGTGATCCTGAAGCCGCTCGATGGCATGGGCGGCATGGGCGTGTTCCGTGTGAAAGCGGATGGCATGAACCTAGGTACGATAGTGGAAATGCTGAGCGACAACGGCGCGCGCAGCGTCATGGCGCAGAAGTTCATTCCGCAAATTGCCGATGGCGACAAGCGCATCTTGATTATCGGCGGCGAACCGGTGCCTTATTCGCTCGCGCGCATTCCGCAAGGCAACGAAGTGCGCGGCAACCTGGCCGCCGGCGGCCTGGGACGCGCGCAGCCGCTGACTGATAACGATCGCAAGATCGCGGAAACGCTTGGGCAAACGCTCTTCAATCGCGGTTTGCTGCTCGTCGGACTCGATGCTATCGGCGACTATCTGACCGAAGTGAACGTGACGAGTCCCACGTGCTTCCGGGAGATCATGGACCAGACCGGGTTCGATGTGGCGGGCATGTTTATCGATGCACTGGAGCGTGCTGCTGGAAATTAGAGGCGTCTTTCAGAGTTCTGACCGGGCGGTTGATTCCGTCCGGACTGCTACAATCTGCCACTCATGAGATTCGTTTCGTGGCGCGATCCGGCCCCGAAATTGAAAGTGAGAACTTGCTGCAACGTGTTTCATATTGCGCTGCGCAAGACGTGCGAATTCCGACTAAGCTTGCAATATGCGCTTTGTTCGTTGTTTTCGCATCCGGATCGATGTTTGCGAGCGTGTTTTTGAGCGCACGCATATAAAAGCAGGTTCCCACGATTTCCGACGTATCTCGTCGTTTTGGGGCAGCACACTCTGATATGGCTGGCATTCTGATCATTGCTCACGCACCGTTCGCTTCGGCGCTACGTGAGTGTATTTCCCACATTTACGGCGGTTTGCCCGCGCGCATCGGCGTGATCGATGTGATGCCGGACTGCGATCCAGTCGAGGTGCGTGCGTTCGCGCGTTCCGAAATCGATCGTCTGAAGGAAGAGAACGGCGCTGTCGTTCTCACCGACGTTTTCGGTGCAACGCCCGCGAATATTGCGCAGAGTCTGGCAAGCGATACCGTTCGCGTCCTGGCCGGCGTCAATCTGCCCATGCTCGTGCGCGCCGTGTGTTACCGGACGACACCGCTCGAGACGCTTGCCGAAAAGTCGCTGCAGGGTGGATCGAAGGGCATTCAGGAACTGGATGCATCGACGCCCGCAAATCCATGTGCAATGGCCAGCGCCGCCGCGGCGGCAAGCTGCGCCGTGAAAACGGCCGCGGTAGCCAGCGAACCCGAAAAAGTAGTCAGTCACTGAAAACGACGCACCTGCACGAGTCAGCCCTTTCATCTAGCGCCCGGAGCATCATGCTGCAACAAGAAACAACGATTGTGAATAAGCTGGGCCTGCACGCACGTGCATCAGCGAAGCTCACACAGCTGGCAGGAAGTTTTCAATGCGAGATCTGGATGAGCCGCAACGGCCGCCGGATCAACGCAAAAAGTATCATGGGCGTGATGATGCTGGCAGCGGGTATTGGCAGTACGGTGACCATCGAGACCGAAGGCGCAGACGAAGCCGAAGCCATGAAGGCCATTCTCGCCTTGATCGCCGACAAGTTTGGCGAAGGTCAATGATCCTGTCGTAGTGAATGTTTCGAAGAAAGCCGCGTTCCCACGCGGCTTTTTTTATGCGTTGCTGCAGTGCAAACGGTGAGGCATCGCGTTCGAATTTATAATGAGCGCGCAATTGCATTGCTGGGCTGTGATTGAAGTATCAGCAGCCAGGCATGCGGCCAACCGCGATCCACCATAACCAGAGAGGTGCGCGTGTCGTTCACGCTGCATGGAATTCCAGTCTCCCGCGGCATTGCCATTGGCCGTGCTTATCTGATCGCGGCCGCCGCACTCGACGTCGATCATTACCTGGTCGAGCCGGATCGTATCGACGGTGAAATCGAACGCTTTCACGCGGCTCAGGCGCAGGTCCACGCAGAGCTCGACGCGCTGCGTGAAGATCTCGCCGCCGACGCGCCCAGCGAAATGGGCGCCTTCATCAACGTCCATTCGATGATCCTGAACGACGCCATGCTCGTTCACGAAACCATCGATCTCGTGCGCACCCGCCGATACAACGTCGAGTGGGCGCTGACCGAGCAGCTCGAAATCCTGAGCCGTCATTTCGACGATATTGAAGACGAATATCTGCGCGAGCGCAAAGCCGATATCCAGCAGGTTGTCGAGCGCGTGTTGAAGGCGCTGGCCGGCGCGCCGTCCACGGCGACGCTCGTGGTCGATGGCGCCGCGACCAATGGGCACAACGACATGATCGTGGTCGCGCACGACATTGCGCCAGCCGACATGCTGCAGTTCAAGACGCAGGCCTTCAAGGGCTTTGTCACCGACCTGGGCGGCCGCACATCGCACACGGCGATTGTCGCGCGCAGCCTGGGCATTCCGGCGTCGGTGGGCGTGCAGCAAGCGAGCGCGTTGATCCGGCAGAACGATTTGATCATCGTGGATGGCGATCACGGCATTGTGATCGTCGATCCCGCGCCGATCGTGCTGGAGGAATATTCGTACCGGCAAAGCGAGAAGGTGCTCGAGCAACGCAAGCTCCAGCGCCTCAAGTTCTCGCCTACGCAAACGCTGGATGGCACCAAGATCGACTTGTGCGCGAACATCGAATTGCCCGACGACGCGAAGACCGCGCTCGATGCCGGCGCGATGGGCGTCGGCCTGTTCCGCAGCGAATTCCTGTTCATGAATCACAAGGACGAGTTGCCGGAAGAGGAAGAGCAGTTCGAGGCGTACAAGCGCGCTATCGAATTGATGAACGGCCGGCCGGTGACCATTCGGACAATCGATGTCGGCGCCGACAAACCACTTGAATCCATGAGCGGCGGCGACGGTTACGAGACCGCGCAAAACCCGGCGCTGGGCTTGCGCGCGATCCGCTGGAGCTTGTCCGAGCCGCAGATGTTCATGACGCAATTGCGGGCAATCTTGCGCGCATCGGCGTTTGGCCGGGCGAAGATCCTGATCCCGATGCTCGCGCACGCGCAGGAAATCGATCAGACGCTCGACCTGATTCACGAAGCAAAACGTCAGCTCGACGACGCTGGCATCGATTACGACCGCAACGTTCAGGTCGGCGCGATGATCGAGATTCCGGCGGCGGCGATTGCGGTGCGCCTGTTCTTGAAGCGGCTCGATTTTCTGTCGATCGGCACGAACGATTTGATCCAGTACACGCTGGCCATCGATCGCGCGGATAACGCCGTCGCGCATCTTTACGATCCGCTGCATCCCGCTGTGCTGCACTTGATTGCGTTCACATTGCGAGAGGCAAAGGCGGCGGGCGTTCCGGTTTCGGTATGTGGCGAAATGGCTGGCGACCCGAGCGTGACGCGCCTTTTGCTCGGCATGGGACTGACCGAGTTCTCGATGCATCCCAGCCAGTTGCTCGTCGTGAAACAGGAGATCCTGCGCGCCGATTTAAAGGCGTTGCACAAGCCCGTCGCGGACGTGCTCGCCGCGTACGAACCCGCGGAATTGCTCGCTGCCTTGGCAGTCCTTCAGAAGGCTTGAGCCGGCAGCGTCCGGTCGGCGATCAGGTTATCGACAACGCGCATCACGAACTCGGGCGTGATGATCGCGGTGCACTGAAATCGCTGCGCCGGATCTGCCCGGCGTGGACACCACGCGAAGTCCGATGCGTCGAACTCGACGGTGGTATCGTTGAAGCAGCTATTGCAGCCGTGGAAGTTGATTACGCGATACGGCGTGCGAAATTCCGCCGATGGATGCGAAAACCCGCTGATCATCACAACTGGCGTGCGGGCAGCCCACGCGAGCCACGACAAGCCGCTCCCCAATCCGATAAAAAATTCCGCATGATGCAAGAGGCTCAACCGTTCCTGCAGCGGCCGGTTGCCGGTGAAATCCTCGGCGTCTTCGGGCATCGCGTTCGTGTATTCCGAGTTGCCGTACGACTTTTCTTTGTCTATGCACAACACGCGATAACCGCGCGCTTTCAAATGCGCAATCAACGTTGACCAGCCGCGCGGGTTGTTCCAGTACTTGCATTGCGCCGTCGATTGCGTCGCGATGCAAACGTAGCGTTCCTTGATCGTGCGTGTTTTATTGGCGATGACCACGTTGGGGCGGCGTTCTTCGCAGGGCACGCCGAGCAGGTAGGCAATCATGTCCTGCATGTTGCTGACGCGAGGATCGGTGGGTTGATGATCTCGTTCCGAGAATGGTTTCAGCAAGCCGATGTAGTACGTTGCGTAGAACGTGTCGGCCTGGCTATTCAGTTGTTCCTCTGTCTCTATATGCAGATGCGGATAACCATCGCGGAAAAGCGGTTGCAGATGCGCTTGCAACGGCATGTGGAGTTCGCAATTGTGCTGCTCGCGAAATGTATCGATGACCGGCATCCACGCGATCGAGTCGCCGAGAGCAAGCGGCGCTGTGCGGATCGCAATCTTCTGGTTGGCGGCGTTGAACGCGTGGGAAAACACGAGGCGCTGACCGTCGAACACTTCGAGCAGGAAGCGCACGAAGTACTTGCGACGGCTTGTGACCACCGTGTTGGCTTCCACGGTTTCGTCGAGCAGGACGTTGAACGTATCGAGATCGGTCATGCGAACGCGCCAGCCATCCACCGGCACTTGCACGCGGCATCCATAGTTGAAATCGAAACGTACGCCTTCCGCTCCGTGCAACGCCAATGGGCCGGGATGTGCAAATTCGGTTTCCGTCCGGCCGCGCTGCGTGCTTCCGTTTGCTGTCTCGCTCACGTGTTGCTCCGATTGCTTTTAAAGTTCAGCGCCCACAATAGAGCCGCCGAATACGCAGAAAAATTGGAGAAGTCTTAAATTTGAGACACAGATTCGTCGCAGTCGATCGCGCTGGCAACGCGCGCCCGACTTTGGTCACGAATCAAACGATCCACGACTTGCATCACAAATTGCGGTGTGATCGATGCAGTGCATTGAAACCTTTTCGGGCTATCTTCCAGGCGGGGGCATCGTCCAAAATCGTCGGGTATGAATTCGATTCCCGTGTCGTTCAAACAGCTATTGCAGACGTGAAAGTTAATCACGCGATACGGAGTATGAAACTCGGTCAACGGGTGAGTGAATCCATTGATCATGACTACGGGCACATCGAGCGCCCACGCAAGCCACGACAAGCCACTACCCAAGCCAATAAAAAAATCTGCGTGAAACAACATGTCAACGCGATCTTGTAAAGAACGATCGCCGGTGAAATCTTCGGCGCCTTGCGGCATTGTGTTGGTGAATTCATCGTCACCGTATTGCCAATACCGGTCGATGCAAAGAACCCGATACCCAAGAGATTTCAGGTAGTCGATCAACACGGGCCAGCCGTCTGGGTTGTTCCAGTATTTACGCTGCCGGCTCGCCTGGGTCGCGATGCAAACATAACGTTCGGCAACTTGCCGCTCCGTATCTGCAACTCTGAGCGGCGGCTTGCGTTCACCCGGCGACACGCCAAGCTGATACGCGACGGTGTCCTGCATACTGCTGATGCGCGGGTCGGTCGGCTGGTGATCCCGCTCGAAAAATGGCGTTATCCAACCGAAATAGTAAGTGGCGTAATAGGTGACGTTTTGCTTGGCTAGCTGCGCTTCGGTTGCGAGCTGCAAATGCGGATAGACCTCCTGATAAAGAACCTGCAGATGTTCGCCCATGGGAACGTGCACCTCGCACCGGTGCTTATCACGGAACGCATCGATTGCGGGCAACCATGCAACAGTGTCGCCGAGCGCCCACGGCGGCATGCGGAGCCGGATTTGTTTTCCTGCCGGGTCGAACGTATGAGAAAACACTCGTCGCGCACCGTCGAACACTTCAACCAGGAAGCGTACGTAGTACTTGCGCATGCTTGCAATTACGGAGTTGGCGTCGACATGCTCGTTGAATAAAACGGTGAATGTATCGGTGTCGACCATCTTGACGCGCCAGCCGCTGACAGGGACTTGCACACGACAGCCATAGTTGAAATCGAAACGAATACCTTCTGGACCACTAAATACAGGCTCTGCCGGGCCTTCCTCCATTGCCGGCCTCCCTGCCTCACTGGGCTTCGTGCCTGCGCTCATTATTTCGCTCGTTGAAACGGTCGGTCAGATTAGACTCATTTATGATTCAACTGAACTAGAAAATTCTTAATCGAGAAAATCAGCCGTCATTCGACCCACACACCGGGCAATCCACCTGCCGCGCAACGCGCATCGTGTTCCACTCCATGCGCAGCGAATCGAGCATCATCAGACGTCCTTGCAATGTTGTCCCGAAGCCGCCGATCAGACGCAGCGCTTCCGCCGCCTGCATCGTGCCGATAATGCCGACCGTCGGCGAGAAAACGCCCATGGTCGAGCATGCGACTTCCTCGAATGCTTCGTCCGGCGGGAACACGCAGGCGTAACAAGGGGATTCTGCAGAGCGAAAATCGAAGGTGCTGATCTGGCCATCGAAGCGAAGAGCCGCGCCTGAAACCAACGGCACGCCGTGCGCGAAACACGCTGCGTTGATGGCGTGGCGAGTGGCGAAGTTATCGGTGCAATCGAGCACGACGGTCGCGTTGGGAACGTTGTCGTTCAGCCATGGCGCGTCGGCACGCACGGCAACCGTGTTCACCTTGACGTCGGGATTGAGCGCAGCAAGTGTCTTGCGCGCCGAGTCCACCTTGGGTTCGCCGACCGACGCGGTGACATGGACGATCTGTCGCTGGAGATTGGTGAGATCGACGTTATCGGCATCGACTAGCGTGATTTCGCCAATCCCGGCTGCGGCCAGATACATCGCCGCCGGAGCACCCAGGCCGCCCGCGCCAATGATCATCACACGCGCCTCGAGAAAGCGCTGTTGCGCCTCGATGCCGATTTCATCGACGAGAATATGGCGTGAGTAGCGGAGAAGCTGGTCGTCGTTCATCGAGTGCTCGAGTAGGCGTTGACCGCAGGAGGGTCAGGAAACGCCTATTTTAAGCGCGAGGCTGGAAAGCGATGACAGCGATGAAAGCGGAAACGAAAACGCCGCCCACATGGGGCGGCGTTTCAGCTACAGGGACAACAAACTTATTGCGTAGCCGATGCCGGCACCGGAGCCGAAGCAGGCGCAGCTGCGTCCGATCCTGGCGTAGCCGGCAAGGCAGGCTTCACGACGATCGGAGCCGATGCCGACGGTGTTGGTTTGTCCTGCGCGAGCTTGCGCTCCGAGTACGACTTCGATTCCTGAACCGGCTTGCCTTCCAGCTTGTTCAGGCCTTGGCTGAGCATGAAGTCGTCTGCGCTGCCAAATTCAACAGGCTTTCTCTCACGATCTTTCCGGCGCTGTTCAGGCGTCTTCTTGTCGTTCTGCTCTTCAAGGATACGCAGTTGTTCAAGCCGGTCGGCTTCGCGAGCTTCCTGTTCCTTCTTCTCGTTCGGATCCTGCGTGTTCGCCAAGTGGTTTGAATAATCCACTTCGCGCGTCACGAGTGCGTCGTCCGGATCACCTTCAGCGTATTGATCGACCGGAACGTCAGGACGGATGCCCTTGTTCTGAATCGACTTGCCACTCGGGGTGTAATAGTACGCAGTCGTCAGGCGCAAAGCGGTGTCGGCGGTCATTGGCCGGACGGTTTGGACAGAGCCCTTGCCAAACGTGGTCTTGCCCACGATCAACGCACGATGATGATCTTGTAGCGCACCCGCCACGATCTCCGATGCCGATGCCGAATAAGCGTTGGTCAGCACGACCATTGGCACCTTCTTGAACACTTCCGGCAGGTTCTTCAGCGGATCGGTGTCGAATGACGGCAGACGGTAGTTGTCGTACGTATCGCGGAAAGTTTGCTTCGCGTCCGCAATCTGGCCATTGGTCGAGACAACCACAGAATTGTCCGGCAAAAACGCACCGGCCACGCCGACAGCGCTCTGCAGCAGACCACCACCGTTATTGCGCAGATCGAGCACGAGACCCTTCAGGTCCGGTTGCTGACGGGCGAGATCCTGAAGCTTCGCAGCGAGATCAGGCACCGTGCGTTCCTGGAAGCTCGTGATACGGATATAACCGTAACCCGGCGCGGGAATCTTCATCTTCACGCTTTGCACGCGGATGAGCGCGCGCGTGACCGTGATCGGGAACGTCCGGTCGTCGGTCTTACGGAAGATGGTCAGCGTGACTTTGGTACCGGGTTCGCCGCGCATTTGCTTGACGGCGTTGTCCAGCGTCATGCCACGAACCGGCTTGTCATTGATACGGGTGATCAGGTCGCCCGGACGAATTCCCGCGCGGAACGCGGGCGTATCTTCAATGGGCGAGATCACCTTGATCAGCCCGTCTTCCGACGAGATCTCGATCCCAAGTCCCGCAAAGCGGCCCTTGGTCTGCTCCTGGAGTTCTTCGTAATCGGTTTTGTCGAGATACGACGAATGTGGGTCGAGGCTGGACACCATTCCCTTGATGGCAGCGGTGAGAAGCTTTTTGTCGTCGACCGGTTCGACGTATTCATGCTTGATTTGCCCGAAGACTTCGGCAAACAACCGTAGTTGATCTAGCGGGAGAGGCGCGGTGGCGGCTTGCTGGGCGGATGCAGAGAGTTGCAGCGTGGCAAATGCGCCGGTAGCAAGGCCCGCGGCGATCAGGCCGATGTTTTTCAGGTTCTTTCGCATAGAGTCTGTTGCGGTCGGAAGCGGATTAGGCTGCGTCGTGGTTGACTGGGCAGTATAACTGCAAGCCCTGGACCACGACTTAAACACAGCTTAAACGTCCTCGCCGGCATGGTGGGTAAGTTGTTCTCGGAAGCCGCGATTTTTAAAAACGGTAATCCTTCCGCAAATGTCAGGCCCGGTTTTACGAATTAGGGAAAAATCCTGATGACGGTTTATTTGCCAATAAAACTCAGTGATCAACGCCAATAACCTTTGAATTGGCTTGCCCCAACCATGCAATGCGACGATGCGAGCCTACAGCAACTCGCATCGCCCTTGTGGCTGAGCCGGCAACCGGAATCCGGATAACCGGCAGAGCCGATATCCCGCTTATCCCGCTTTACCTTGCTTTGCGACCGCAGCCTGCGCTTTCGCAATGGCGTCCGGGTCGCCAAGATAATAATGCTTGATAGGTTTAAGGTTTTCGTCGAGTTCGTAGACGAGCGGCACGCCATTAGGGATATTTAATCCGACGATATCGTTATCGGAAATGCCATCCAGATATTTGACCAGCGCGCGCATGGAATTCCCGTGCGCGGCAATCAGCACGCGCCGCCCCGACTTTACGGCTGGCCCAATGGATTCATTCCAGATGGGCATCACGCGCGCTACCGTGTCCTTCAGGCACTCGGTCAGCGGCAATTCTTCGCGCGGGACCTTGGCATAGCGAGGATCGTTGAACGACGTACGTTCATCCGATGGGTCCAGCGCGGGCGGCGGCGTGTCGTAGCTCCTGCGCCAGATCAGCACTTGTTCGTCGCCGTATTTCTTGGCTGTCTCTGCCTTGTTCAGGCCTGCGAGCGCACCGTAGTGCCGCTCGTTCAACCGCCACGAATGCACGACGGGTAAATACATCTCGTCCATTTGATCCTGCACGTGCCACAGCGTGCGGATGGCGCGCTTGAGCACCGAGGTGTACGCAATATCGAAACTGAAACCCGCTTCTTTCAGCAGCACGCCGGCTTGCTGCGCTTCGCGGACGCCTTGTTCGGTCAGGTCGACGTCGACCCAGCCTGTGAATCGGTTTTCCTTGTTCCACGTGGATTCGCCGTGGCGGATGAGCACTAGCTTGTACATGATGTCCGTTTAGAGGTCGGTTAGTTGGGAAGCCGTTAGAGACAGCGAGATGAGGAAAACTGGCATCGATTCTGTGCGGCAATGCGTTCCGGCGCAACTAGGCCGATTGGCCGATGCCTTTACGGAGAACGGTTATTTTATAATGGCTGGATTGTCCCGATTTTTTTACGGCTTTTCTTTTCTCCACACTCCCAATCCGGCGGTCCCGACGTGAAGTTTTTCACCGATTACACCAACCTTGTACTTATCGCGGTCCTCCTCGTTTCGGGCGGGTTGCTGCTGTGGCCAACGCTTATGCGGCGCGGCAGGGGCGCCGTTTCGCCAGCCGATGCGGTTCTCCTGATCAACCGGCGCAACGCCTCGGTCATCGATTTGCGGCCGGCCGCCGAATACTCGCAAGGGCACATTCCTGCCGCGAAAAACTTCGGTTTGGCGGAGCTTCAAGCAAAAGTTGGCCAAATCGCGAAGAATAAGAGCAATCCGGTCTTGCTCGTTTGCCAGACCGGGCAACAGTCCCAGAAGGCGAGCCAGATCGTGAGCGACGCAGGCTACGCCGAGGTCCACGTATTGCAAGGCGGACTGGATGCCTGGCAGAAAGCCGGCATGCCGGTCGTGAAACAAGGAGCCATAAAGTGAACAAAGTAATCATGTACAGCACCCAAGTGTGCCCGTATTGCCAGATGGCCGAACGTCTACTAAAGTCGCGCGGCGTGGAAAACGTCGAGAAGGTGCTGATCGACCGAGATCCGGCGAAACGTGAAGAAATGATGACGCGTACGGGCCGACGCACGGTGCCGCAGGTGTTTATCGGCGAAACGCATGTCGGCGGGTACGACGACCTGTCCGCTCTCGATCGCAAGGGCGGCCTGATGCCGCTGCTCGAGGCGGCCTGAACGCGTTGCCGGCAGCAAAGCAGTCCGTGGCATTGAGCCGGAAAAACCGGAAAAGCCGCGGACTGCACTTTAAATAATCAAGGGAATCAACATGTCTGACGACAACAACCAACCGTTCTTCAACATCCAGCGCATCTATCTCAAGGATATGTCGCTCGAGCAGCCCAATTCGCCGGGCATTTTCCTCGAGCAGGACATGCCCTCGGTGGAAGTGGAAGTGGACGTGAAAGCCGAGCGCCTGGCAGAGAGCGTGTTCGAAGTGCTGGTAACCGGCACTGTGACGGCGAAGGTGTCGGACAAGGTCGCGTTCCTGATCGAAGCCAAGCAAGCCGGCATCTTCGATATCCGCAACATCCCGGCCGACCAGATCGATCCGCTCGTTGGCATTGCTTGCCCGACCATCCTGTTCCCGTACCTGCGTTCGAACATTGCCGACGCCATCACGCGCGCTGGTTTCCCGCCGATCCACCTCGCGGAAATCAACTTCCAGGCGCTGTACGAACAACGTATCTCGCAGTTGTCCGCTGCCCAGGAAGGCGTGGCGAACGGCGCGACGCTGAACTAAAACCCCTGTTCCGGAGCCGGGCATGCAAGTAGCCGTTCTCGGCGCCGGTGCGTGGGGCACCGCGCTGGCTGGCCATCTGGCCACTCGCCACAACACGGTCCTCTGGGCGCGTGATCGCGCGCTCATCGAGTCCCTGTCCGTTTCTCATGAAAACGAGCGCTATTTGCGCGGCGTGATGCTGCCTGAGTCGCTGGCGTATGAGCCGGATCTTTCCTCCGCGTTGCGTCACTGCGTGGCCGGCGATGCGCTCTGCGTAGTCGCCGCGCCCGTCGCGGGTTTGCGCGCGTTGTGCCGGACCATGCGCGAATCGGGCATCGTCCCAGCGCATATTGTGTGGTTATGCAAAGGGTTCGAAGCCGATACCCAATGCCTGCCGAACGAGGTCGTCGCAGCTGAATTGCCGCAGCATGCGAGCAACGGAACGCTTTCCGGGCCAAGCTTTGCGCGCGAAGTCGGGCAGGGCTTGCCTGTTGCGCTGACAGTTGCAAGCGCATCGGCCGCGCTGGGCGAGCGTACTGTCGCCGCTTTCCACCATGGCGCAATGCGGATCTATACCGGCGACGATGTCATCGGCGTTGAAGTAGGCGGCGCGGTGAAAAACGTGCTTGCCATCGCGACAGGTATTGCCGACGGGCTCGGTCTCGGCCTGAACGCGCGTGCCGCGTTGATCACACGCGGATTGGCTGAGATGTCGCGGCTGGGCGTGGCGCTGGGCGGCCGCGCGGAGACGTTCAACGGCCTGACCGGACTCGGCGATCTGATACTGACGGCGACCGGCGATTTATCGAGGAACCGCACGGTCGGCATGCAGCTCGCGACAGGTCGCTCCTTGACCGATATTCTTGCCGCGCTTGGTCATGTTGCGGAAGGCGTGCGTTGCGCGCGGGCCGTGCTGGCCTTGGCCGAATCGCACGGTATCGATATGCCCATCACCCACGCAGTGTGCCGCGTCTTGTTCGACAACGTCGCGCCTCGCGATGCCGTTCACGCGTTGCTAAGCCGGGACGCAAAAGCTGAATAACAAGCGTATAGCGTTATTCGCCGCCCTCGAAGCCCGTTTGACGCCACGCTTCAAACGTCACGATCGCGACCGTGTTCGACAGATTCAAGCTCCTGTTTCCAGGGCGCATTGGTAATCGGACGCGACGGTCGTTCGTGAACTGTCCAAGTACCGCATCCGACAAACCGCGTGTTTCCGCGCCGAACACAAACCAGTCGCCTTCCTGAAACGCGTGCCCGAAAAACGGCGTAGAACCGCGCGTGGTGAACGCGAACATGCGGTTCACGTCCGGCGTCTCCTTGCCAATAAAAGCGTCCCAGCTCGAATGCACATGCATTTGCGCGTACTCGTGATAGTCGAGTCCGGCGCGCCGCATCTTGGCGTCATCGAGCGGAAAGCCGAGCGGTTCGATCAAATGCAGACGTGCGCCCGTGTTGGCGCAAAGCCGGATCACGTTACCGGTGTTCGGCGGAATTTCAGGTTCGACCAGGACGACATTGAACATAAGCGATGACTCGAAAAATTAGTCTTGTGGCGTACGCAGCGCGACGAAATTGGTGACGCGGCGCGCGCCGGCGGTTTTCAGCGTGCGCGCCAACGCGTCGAGGGTGGCGCCGGAAGTCATGACGTCATCGACGACACCTACATGCTTGCCGCGAACATCGCGCAGCACTTTGAAGGCATCGCCGACATTGTGCCGGCGAGTATCGAGATCGAGCTTTGCTTGCGGCGCGGTATCGCGTGTACGTTCTATCAGCGTTGCGTCAGCCCGCGCGCCAAGCCGGCGTGCCAACGGCTTGGCAATAGACCATGCCTGGTTGTAGCCACGCGTTCTGAGGCGCTTTGGCGATAAAGGCACCGGCGCGAGAACGTCCGGCGCCGTCAGATTCGTGTCTTCGAAGATGGCCCGCAACTGCCGCGCGAATTCGTCCGCGCTAGCGAGCCGCGCGTGGAACTTCAACTCGAGCGCGAGGGTATCGAGCGGCGCACGATAATCGGCCAGCGCGATGGTTGCATCGAAGTGCGGAGGCTCGGCCACGCAGAGTCTGCAAAGCAACGGAGCGCGTGCGCGGTCGCTCGGTTTCGTAGACAACGGCATGGGCAATGCACAAACCGCGCAACGCAGGCGTGCCTGATTCCAATACTGTTCATCGCAGCCGTCGCACAATACTCCATGCGACAAATTGCCACACAATGCACACTGACTCGGTAAAGCAATGTCGCGGAACCCGACGAACCAGCGCGCGGCGTTCGCGAAGCCTTTTCGTAAAAAGCTCGAACCCGGATTGGAATCGCGTAACGTCACGAAAATTTGTCGATTCATAAATCCGATCCAATGACACGAAAGCAACCCGAAATACTGGCTATAACGCCAGCGAACCGTTGTGGCGTCTGGTTTTGCTGAACGTTTTGACAATCGACCGAGTATACTTCGCACTCTCAGAAAACAGGCTGTCATGTCCCCAACTTCCGCCAACGCTGGCCGAGAGGCCTACGATTCGCGCCTTATCCGGCAGATTTTCGATCGCCGGGCTGCGAGATTCGACGACGTCGCATTCCTGCCGCGCGAGATCGCGGCCCGCATGCGCGAGCGGCTCGAGTACATCAAGGTCGCGCCGGTGCGGGTTCTCGATGCAGGCTGTGGCGTAGGAGCAGACTTGCCGGGTTTGCGCGAGCGGTTTGCGGATGCATCGGTGATCGGGCTGGATTTATCGGCGGCAATGCTGGGCCGCGCGAACCAGGCCGAGACGGCTGAATCGGAAGCGAACGCCGGCTGGCGCCGGTTCCTGCCGGCCACGCTGGGTAAGGCATTCGGCGCGCGCGGACCGCAACTGGCGCAGGGCGATTTCGCCGAGCTTCCCTTTGCCGGCAATGCATTCGAGATGCTCTGGTCGAATCTCGCGCTGCAATGGCACGCGCGGCCCGACCTCGTGTTCCCCGAATGGGCGCGCGTGCTCAAGGTGAACGGCTTGCTGATGTTCAGCTCGCTCGGCCCCGACACGCTGAAAGAACTCAGCGGCGCGTACGCTCAGGCGGAAAAGTCGCTGGGATTGGCGCCACGGCGGCACACCATCGAATTTGTCGATATGCACGACCTTGGCGACATGCTGGTCGAAAGCGGTTTTGAAATCCCGGTGATGGATCAGGAAGTGCTGACAATCACGTACAAATCGCCGGAATCGTTGTTAAAGGATGTACGTGGCTGGGGTGCTTTTCCCGTAGATACGGGCGCACGACAACACGGTCGTGAATTACGCGATGCGCTGCACGCGGCGCTGGAATCCCGGCGACGTGAAGACGGCACCATACCGCTGACCTTCGAGGTGATTTACGGCCACGCATGGAAGGCTGTTCCGCGAATGACAGTGGAAGGGCACGGAATAATCAGGCTGGAAGATATAGGACGAGGCCCAAAGCGGAGCAAGTGAACAAGCCGAATTGCAGCGACGGGGCCACCGGAACGCAGCCAAAACGAACTTGCAATGTTCTCAGCACCCGCTCGAATACGCGCGTTGACAAGCGTTGAAAAGGGTGCGGCAAAAAGGCGCAGAAGCTTGTGCTGCTTGGCTTTGCGGCGTATGCCACCTTGCTTGTGGATGCTGGGCAACGCGCCTATAATGCGTCAGTTTGTCGCCTGGCTGGCATGATTTTCGTCGTATTCCTAGCGACGGGTGAGCAACACGTGAACAGGAATTGGCACTTGGCGCTGCGCGGGTGAAACAACTCTGAAGCGGGAGACGGCGATGCAAGCAACCGATCTGCTGATGGACCCCGAGCCAGTCGTAAAGGACTGGTTGTTCAAGCGGAACTGTTCGGTGTCGCCGCGTCAGTTCGTAGCGTTTTATGTGTCGCTGGCGCTGTTTTCGTTGCTGATTGCCAGTTTGCTGGTTTGGGCCGGCGCTTGGCTGGTGCTGCCTTTTACGGGTATCGAATTGCTGGCGGTTGGTATCGCGTTCGTCATCTACGCGCGCCATGCTGTCGATTACGAGCGAATCCTGCTGTTTCACGACCGGCTTCTGATCGAGCGCATGGACGCTGAAACGCTGACCCAAGTGGAATTCAACCCGCGCTGGGTCCGGGTCGAACCGGGAGCGAGGCCGAGGGATCCGGTCACGCTGGTGTCGCGGGGTCAGTCGGTGCCTGTCGGGATTCATCTGGCGCAGCATCGGCGCAGGCAGTTTGCGGTCGAGTTGCGCACATGGCTGATGTGTTGCAACTGATGTGCGTGGCCGGGTAATCGCCTCCGGGGGGATGCGGTGCAGGAGTCGGACGGATGCAAACGGGGGTCGAGGGTCTGAATGGAAATTTTGGGTAAGGAAGCTATGAAAACAATCAAGCGAGCCCTCTCGGGCGTGCTGGCGTTAAGCGGACTCCTGTTCGCCGGCGCAGCCCTGGCGGTCAGTGACGTTCCCGGCGGTCCTGGAGTGAACGAACTCAACTTCCAGACGCCCGTGACGAAGATCGCCGAGGAGCTCTACGGCCTCCATACGTTCATGCTGATCATCTGCACGGTGATTTTTCTCGGCGTGTTCGGCGTGATGTTCTATTCGGTCCTGATGCACCGCAAGTCGAAGGGGCACAAGGCGTCCAATTTCCACGAAAGCACGACCGTCGAAATCATCTGGACGATCGTTCCGTTCGTGATCGTCGTGCTGATGGCGCTGCCGGCCACAAAGGCCGTGGTTGCCATGAAGGACACCACCAACGCCGATCTGACCGTGAAAGTGACCGGTTATCAGTGGAAGTGGGGCTACGACTACGTGAAAGGGCCGGGCGAAGGCATTAATTTCCTGTCCACGCTCACCACGCCGCGTAGCCAGGTCAACGGCCAGGAACCGATCGGCGAGTTGTATCTGCAGGAAGTCGACAACCCGCTCGTGGTTCCTGTCGACAAGAAAATCCGCATCATCACGACTGCCAATGACGTAGTCCACTCGTGGTATGTGCCGGCGTTCGGCGTGAAGCAGGATGCGATTCCAGGCTTCGTGCGCGACACATGGTTCAAGGCCGAGAAAATCGGCACGTTCCGTGGTTTCTGTACTGAGTTGTGCGGCAAGGAACACGCGTACATGCCGGTCGTGGTGGAAGTGCTTTCCGCCGACGACTATACAAAATGGGTCGATGGCCAGAAGAAGAAAATGGCTGCCAGCGCCGATGATCCAAACAAGACCTACACCATGGACGAGCTGAAAGCGCGTGGTGAAAAGGTCTACACGGCGAATTGCGCGGTCTGCCACCAGCCGACCGGCAAGGGCGCGGGCCAGTTCCCGGCGCTCGATGGCAGCAAGATCGCCAACGGTCCGATTGCCGAGCACGTGAACATCGTGTTGAAGGGCAAGGGCGCCATGCCGAACTGGGGCGCGACGTTGAACGACGTCGAAATCGCTTCGGTGATCACGTACGAGCGCAATACGTGGGGCAACCACACGGGCGACATTCTCCAGCCGAAGCAAGTCGCGGATGCCCGCAACGGCAAGATGCCTGAAGGCGGCGATCATCTCGCGGCGGCCGGCGCTGCTGCTCCGGCAGCAGGTTCGGACACTGCGGCGAGCGCGGCGCCTGCGGCTTCGGCTCCGGCTTCGTCGGACGGCGCGGCTCAGTCGGCCGGACTTCCCGCCAGTATCTATTTCGAAACGGGCAAGAGCGTTTTGCCCGCCGATGCCGCAGCAGCCGTCCAGGCTGCCGCTGATTACGCGAAGGCGCATCCGGACGCGAAGTTCAACTTATCGGGTTTCACCGACGCAACCGGCTCTGCCGCGACCAACGCCGATCTGGCGAAGACGCGCGCACAGGCCGTTCGCGACGCGCTGAAGGCCGCGGGCATTGCGGAAGACCGCATTATTTTGAAAAAGCCGGAAACGATCACGGGCGGTGCTGACGCGAGAGAAGCACGGCGTGTTGAGATCAGTCCGGCTGCTTGACGTACGTACCCGAACGTCCAGCTTCCTTCTGAAAGAAAGCAGGCGTAGCGTATCGCCCAAGTGCCGCAGTATTCGCTTTAGGAGATTGTCATGTCGAGCATCGGACACGATGTAACCGCGGGCCACGAACACGGCCACGCTCATGATCACGGTCATGAGCACGACGAGCACGCGCACGAACTGCCTTACGGCTGGCGTCGCTGGCTGTTCGCGACCAACCACAAGGACATCGGTACGTTGTACCTGTTGTTCTCGTTCATCATGTTCCTCTCCGGAGGCGTGATGGCGTTGATGATCCGCGCCGAGCTCTTCGAGCCTGGTTTGCAGATCATGCGTCCCGAGTTCTTCAACCAGTTGACCACCATGCACGGCCTGATCATGGTGTTCGGCGCGATCATGCCGGCGTTCGTCGGGTTCGCGAACTGGATGATCCCGCTGCAGATCGGCGCGTCGGACATGGCGTTCGCCCGGATGAACAACTTCAGCTTCTGGCTGCTGCCGGTTGCCGCCATCTTGCTGATCACGTCGTTCTTCGTTCCTGGCGGCGCGACTGCTGCGGGCTGGACGCTGTACGCGCCCTTGTCCACGCAAATGGGCCCGGGCATGGACTTCGCCATTTTCGCGATCCACCTGATGGGTGCTTCGTCGATCATGGGCGGGATCAACATTGTCGTGACGATCCTGAACATGCGCGCTCCTGGCATGACGCTCATGAAGATGCCCATGTTCTGCTGGACATGGCTGATTACCGCGTACTTGCTGATTGCCGTGATGCCGGTATTGGCAGGCGCGATCACCATGGTGCTGTTCGATCGCCACTTCGGCACGTCGTTCTTCAACGCGGCGGGCGGCGGCGATCCGGTGATGTACCAGCACATCTTCTGGTTCTTCGGGCATCCCGAGGTGTACATCATGATCTTGCCTGCGTTCGGGATCGTGTCGCAGGTGATTCCGGCGTTCTCGCGCAAGCCGCTTTTCGGCTATAGCTCGATGGTGTACGCAACGGCTTCCATCGCGATTCTGTCGTTCATGGTCTGGGCGCACCACATGTTCGCGACCGGCATGCCGGTAACGGGCCAGCTGTTCTTCATGTACGCGACCATGTTGATTGCGGTGCCGACAGGCGTGAAGGTGTTCAACTGGGTTGCCACCATGTGGCGTGGCGCGCTGACCTTTGAAACGCCGATGATCTTCGCCATCGGCTTCCTGTTCGTGTTCACCATGGGCGGTTTCACGGGCCTGATCCTCTCCATGGCGCCACTCGATATCCAGATGCACGGCACTTACTACGTGGTGGCGCACTTCCACTACGTGCTCGTGGCCGGATCGCTGTTTGCGCTGTTCTCCGGCTGGTATTACTGGGCGCCGAAGTGGACAGGCTGGATGTACAACGAGACGCGCGGCAAGATCCACTTCTGGGCGTCGATGATCTTCTTCAACATCACGTTCTTCCCAATGCACTTCCTGGGCCTCGCCGGCATGCCGCGTCGTTATGCAGATTACCCGGCGCAGTTCACGGATTTCAACCAGATCGCGACTATCGGCGCATTTGGTTTCGGTCTGGCACAGGTGTACTTCCTGTTCGCCGTTGCATTGCCGACGTATCGCGGCGGTGGCGAGTTGGTGAAGGCCGATGACAAACCGTGGGATGGCGCTGAAGGACTGGAATGGACTGTGCCGAGCCCGGCTCCGTTCCACACGTTCGAGCGTCCGCCGCAGGTTGAATAAACGCCTTATCGTGCGCCTCGCCAAGAAAGCGGGCGCACGCGGCGCAGCACATTGACAGCGAATGCATGACTAGCGGATTAAAGCCTGATCGGATGACGCGTAATTCACAGAAGCAACGCACGCCCGCGGAAGTTCGCGCAGGCAACAAGCGGCTTGGATTCATCTTGCTGGCGGTAGCTGCGGTGTTTTTTCTGGCCGTTGTTGTCGACCAATACGTGCGTTCGAGAGGCTAGGGAGCAACGTGTCGACGCCTCAGGAAGTAAAGGAAGACCGCGCGTTCAATCGCACGATGATGTTCAAGTTGATCGTCGTCGCGGCCGCCATGTTCGGGTTCGGATTTGCGCTCGTGCCCATGTATCGCGCGATCTGTTCTATTACCGGCATCAACAATCTCGTGCAGCGCGACGTGGGCGCACGGGAAGCGAAAAACACGCAGGTCGACACGAGCCGCAAGATCGCAATCGAATTCGATGCCAACGCGCGCGGCCCGTTGCAGTTCAAGCCGGAGCAGAACACGCTGGACGTGCATCCTGGCGAAGTGATGACGGTGATGTACGAGGTGACCAACCAGCAGTCGCGCACGGTTCAGGCGCAGGCCATTCCGAGTTACGCGCCCATGCAGGCCACGGAGTATTTCAAGAAGATCGAATGTTTTTGTTTCACGCAGCAGACGTTGAAGCCGAACGAGACGCGGCGCATGCCTGTGGTGTTCGTGGTGGATCCGAAGCTGCCCAAGGATGTGAAGACGATCACGTTGTCGTACACGTTTTTTGAGCTGACCGCCCCGGCGTCGGTGTCACGAAGCGGTACTTAGTAAGGCCGTATTTGCGTAGCGCACAAGCCGCGTAAAGCCGCCGAAAGCCGCATGCGGCGACGGAGAAGCAAGATGGTCGAAACACACAACCCGGCGCCGAAGAGCAGTTTTCTCCGGTTGCTGAAAGCGGTTTTCTGGTCGTTCTTCGGCGTGCGCCGTCGCCGCGACCTCGAAAGCGATGCGTCCCTGAATCCGCTGCATCTGATCGCGGCCGGCGTAATTGGGGCGGCGCTTTTTATCATCGTGTTGCTGGTGGTGGTGCGGGCGGTAGTGGGATAAAGCTGGCGGCGCTGCGGTGCGGCGCTGAGGCGATAAAAAATTCAAGCAACTGGATCGAAGTGGAGAATCAATAATGAGCGGTCAAAACGAAAGCCCGTACTATTTCGTCCCGCATCCGTCGAAGCATCCGATCATGGCCGCCACCGGCCTTCTGATCTCGATGGCTTCGCTGGCGTCGTGGGTGAACGGTGAACCGTGGGGGCCGATCGGCTTTGTTATCGGCCTGCTTTGGCTGCTTTACACGCTGTGGCACTGGTTTGGCGATTCCATCGGGGAATCGGAAGGCGGCATGTACGGCAAGAACGTTGATCTGTCGTATCGCTGGAGCATGAGCTGGTTCATCTTTTCCGAAGTCATGTTCTTCGCTGCATTTTTCGGCGCGTTGTTTTACGCGCGGCAGATTGCGCTGCATGAACTTGGCAGTCTCGATTACAAGCTGATCTGGCCGGACTTCTCGGCTGTGTGGCCGAACAACGGTCCCGCTGCGCTGGTTTCCCATTTCCGCTCCATGACGCCGTGGCCGCTGCCGACGATCAACACCGCGCTTCTGCTGAGTTCGGGCGCCACCCTGACCGTGGCTCACCATGCGTTGCGCGAGAATCATCGTAAGAAGACGATTATCTGGCTGGCAGCGACTGTCGGTCTTGGTTTGCTGTTCTTGTTCTGCCAGGGCTACGAATATTTCCACGCCTACAACGAACTGAACCTGACGCTGGCTTCGGGCGTTTATGGCTCGACGTTCTTCCTGCTGACCGGCTTCCACGGTTTTCACGTGTTCCTCGGCGGCACGATGCTGACGGTCGTTCTGGTGCGTGTGATTCGCGGGCACTTCACAGCAGACCATCACTTCGCTTTCGAAGGCGCGGCGTGGTATTGGCACTTCGTGGATGTGGTCTGGCTGGGGCTCTACGTAGTCGTCTACTGGCTGTAAGCGCGCGCAGGGGAGGACGCGCTAATCAGCGCGACCTTTCATCAGCAATTTGAAGTCGATTGAAGAAGATGCTTTACAAAAGCGCCGCCTCGACATGATTCGGGCGGCGTTTTGCTTTTTTGCGATGTGCGCTTTTGTCGCGGGATCGAATGGATTGTTTTACGCGTATCCGGTGAAAATCCGCAATCGTGGCGCGCGGAAGGCAAGCTCAGCGTCCGAGCGGGATACCGGTAGACTGAATCCATCCCATCCAGTGCGCGAACAGGATGAAAAGGAACAACGAAATCGATAGCCCGACACGCATGGCGAGCGACCACACCATGCGCTTGCTTTTGCCCTTGTCGGTCATCATGAAGTACAGCGCCGAACCCAGGCTGCCGATGATGAGAATGAATGCGATGGCAACGAATATGTGCATGAAAACAGCCAGTTGGCCTAAGAAGTTCGATTCCTCGATTATCGCATCGCAGGTAATGTGCCGCGTGCGGGTTGAAAGTTTCGTCGCTGGAATCGTGGCAGGCACCGTATGAAAATCCGCTTCTGGCCGGCACTGATCATCTTGATCGTCATGGCGGTGACGGTGCGGCTTGGCTTCTGGCAACGCGATCGCGCGCATCAGAAAGAGCAGCTCAATGCGCGGATCGTTGCGTTCGAGAACGCGCCGGCGCAACTCGTAGGCGCGGAGCCGATGGCGCTGAAGGACATCGAGTTTCATCGCGTGCTCGCGCGTGGCACGTTCATGCCCGACCAAGCCGTTTATCTCGATAATCGGCCTTATCAGGATCAGCCGGGGTTTTACGTCGTGATGCCGCTCAAGCTCGATGGCGGCGGTGTAGTGTTGGTGAACCGTGGCTGGCTGCCGCGGAATCTGTCGGATCGCACGGGTATCGAACCGTATGTAACGCCCGGCGGTGAAGTGAAAATTGAAGGGATTGCGCGCGCGAATGCATCGCAGGCGTTCGAGCTTGGGCACGGCGGTTCGGCTGCGAAACTGAAGATTCGACAGAATCTGGATGTCGCCGCGTACGCCGCCGAGACGGGTTTGCCGCTGCAACCGTTCGTGATCCAGCAACTGAACAATACGGGCGACAAGCTGGTGCGGGACTGGCCGGCGCCCACAATGGGTGTCGATACGAATTACGGCTACATGCTCCAGTGGTGGGGCATGGCGGCTGCAGCGCTCGGGTTCGGGCTCTACGCCGCGCGTCGGGCGGCGAAAAAAGACGAGTTGAAAGAAGGCGCTGCGCAGCCAATCGATGGCAACGCGTGAAGCAGCACTCACACAATCCGGATGTTGCGACGCTCCTAAACGAATAGAGGCAAATTTTGTCCATGCAAACTCCCCGTCCTTCGCCGTCCGCGGTTAACAAAGCGCGTGCGCAGCAGCAGGAGCGCACGCCCGGATCGTGGAACAAGGGCCGCTGGATGCTGCTGTTGCTCGCGTTCGTGTGCGCGGCGCCGGTCCTGGCGTCCTATTTCATGTACTACGTGGTCAAGCCGACTGGCGGCACGACGAGTTACGGCGCGTTGATTGAACCGCAGCGTCCGATTCCGGATCAACTCGTCGTGACCGACGAACAAGGCAAGCCCATGCCGCTTTCCGCCTTGCGCGGCAAGTGGCTGATGGTCACGGTCAATGGCGGCGACTGCAACGAAAAATGCGTCACGCGGCTTTTCTTCATGCGTCAGGTGCGCGCGCTGCAATCGGCTGAACGCGAGCGCGTGGTCAACGTGTGGCTTCGGACCGACGACAAACCCGTCGCTCCCGTCATTCAGACGGCCTATCCGCAGCCGGATACGCGCATGTTGATCGCCGATCCGAAAGCCGTCGCCGCGTGGCTGCCGGCAGGCGCGGATTCACAGCTCACGGACCATATCTTTCTCGTCGATCCAAACGGCAATTTGATGATGCGTTTCCCGAAAGACCCGCGGCCAGAAAAGATCAAGGCCGATCTGGCAAAGCTGCTGAAGTGGTCGCGTATCGGTTGAGACAAAAGGTTGAGACAACAGGAACCATGCAGGTATGACTTACGTTTTACAACTCGGCTTGATTGGCATTTGCATTGCGTTGTTGCCGCTTTCGTACGTCTGGGTAAAAGCCGACGACAACAAATTCCGCAAGCTCGTCTGGCTGACCACGTTTCTCACGCTTGACCTCGTGATGTTCGGTGGATTCACGCGCCTCACGGATTCCGGCCTCGGTTGCCCTGACTGGCCGGGTTGCTACGGAACGTCGTCGCCTTTTATCGCGCATGCGGCCATCACCGCCGCGCATCAGGCCATGCCCACGGGGCCGGTGAGTATCGGCAAGGCGTGGATTGAAATGATCCACCGCTATTTCGCGATGGCGATCGGCGTGTTGATCATCGCGCAGGTGATCATTGCGTGGACGGCGCGGATCAAGCGTCGCCCGCTGCATGTTTCGCCGTGGTGGCCCACGTCCATCTTGTTGCTGATCGTGGTTCAAGGTGCATTCGGCGCGTGGACGGTCACCATGAAGTTGCAGCCGGTGATCGTGACCATTCACTTGCTCCTCGGCCTCGCGCTGCTCGGTTCGCTGGGGCTCTTGGCCGCGCGCCAGACGCCGGTTCCATCGATAAACCCCGCCGCCGCGCGCTGGCTGCCGGCAGCGCTCGTGGGTTTGCTGTTGTTGATCGTGCAAATTGCGCTCGGCGGCTGGGTCAGCACGAACTACGCGGTGCTCGCCTGCACGGATTTCCCGCTATGCAACGGCGCCTGGATTCCGCCAATGAACTTCGAGCACGGTTTTCACTTGTGGCGCGCGCTCGGCATGACCGGTGACGGCGATGTCATTTCGCAAGACGCGCTGGTCGCGATCCACTGGACGCATCGCACCTTCGCGGTCGTCGTGGTGCTTTATCTGGTGTGGCTGGCTGCCAAACTGCGTCGATTTGAATCTTTGAGAAGACCCGCGAACGGCGTAATGTTCGTGATCGTGCTGCAGTTTCTGACCGGGCTGTCGAACATCGTGCTGCAGTGGCCGTTGCCCATTGCAGTGGCGCACAACGGCGGTGCGGCCGTCCTGTTACTACTGCTCGTTATGATAAACTTTCGGATCTCTTCCAGCCGCCACGGCTTCGCTCTTAGCCCCGCTGCGGCAACGTCCGCCACCGCCTCGCTGGACGCGGTATCCGCATCACTCCCGCGCCAGGCTCCGTGAGTTTCTATGGACAGCACAACACTGATTTCCCCCTCCGGCAGCCGCCTTTCCCAGTACATCGCGTTGACCAAGCCGCGCGTCACGCAGCTTGCTGTTTTCTGCGCGGTCATCGGCATGTTTCTTTCAACGCCGGGTATGGTGCCCTGGACCGTGTTGATTGGCGGAACAGTCGGTATCTGGTTGCTGGCGGGCGCCGCGTTCGCCATTAATTGCCTGATGGAGCAGAAAATCGATGCCATGATGCGTCGCACCGCATGGCGTCCGTCCGCGCGTGGCGAAATCACGCCGGCGCAGATCCTTTTGTTCTCGGCAGTGCTCGGTGCAGCGGGCATGTGGACGCTCTACACGTTTACGAACGCGCTCACCATGTGGCTGACCATTGCAACGTTCGTTGGCTACGCGGTGATCTACACGTGTTTGCTGAAGCCGGCCACGCCGCAGAATATCGTGATTGGCGGGGCTTCCGGCGCAATGCCGCCGGCGCTTGGCTGGGCGGCAGTGACGGGCCACGTTCCCGGCGACGCGTGGATCCTCGTTCTTATCATTTTCGTTTGGACACCTCCGCATTTCTGGGCGCTGGCGTTGTACCGCCGGAAAGATTATGAGAACGCCGGCCTGCCCATGTTGCCGAACACGCATGGCGAGCAATACACACGTCTGCATATTCTTTTGTACTCCGTGATTCTCTTCGCCGTGACCATGATGCCGTTCATTTCGGGCATGAGCGGCGTACTGTATCTCGCATCCGCGGTTGTGCTCGGCGGCATGTTCCTTGGGTACGCGTGGAAGATTTATCGTGATTATTCCGATGCTCTCGCGCGCAAGACCTTCCGGTTTTCCATCGTGTATTTGTCGCTGCTGTTCGGCGCACTGCTCGTGGATCATTACGTGCGGACGGTGATCGGCGTATGAAGTTTTCAGTTCGCGGGATGGTGGTGTGGATTGGGTTTGCGTTGGCCGCCGTATTACTGGCCGCATGCGACAGCAAGCCCGCATTCACGAATCTCGACATTACCGGCAATACTCAGTTCGGCAGCGATTTCTCGTTACCCGATACCAGCGGCAAGCCGCGCACCCTGGCCGATTTCAAGGGCAAGGCGGTCGTACTGTTCTTCGGCTACACACATTGCCCGGACGTCTGTCCGACCACCATGGCCGAACTGTCGCAAGCGCTTCAAAAGCTGGGCGACGACGCCAAGCGCGTTCAAGTGCTGATGGTCACCGTCGATCCCGCCCGCGATACCGCTCCGTTGCTGAGCGAATACGTGTCGGCGTTCAACCCTTCGTTTATCGGCTTGCGTCCCGCCGATACCGCTCAGCTCGTTAAGATCACGAAAGATTTCCGCGTGTATTACGCGCAGGTTCCAGGCAAGGCGCCGGGTGAATACACCATGGACCATACGGCCGCGAGCTACGTCTTCGATCCACAAGGGCAGCTCAGGCTGTTCGCCCGCGACGGACAAGGCGTGGATATCTGGGTCCATGACCTGAAGTTGTTGCTGGACTGAGCGAAACGCGTCCCGAAACATCGCAGAAACCAGAAGGCCGTTCCGACGCAAGCCGAAACGGCCTTTGTGCTTTCAGGCGCGGTACTACAAGTTCTTCTCCCAGATCGTTTGATCGCTGCGCCGCGGCCGGAAGCCACAACGTTGGAGCAGGGGCTGGAAAAGCTCATGGCGCAGATCGGGTATGCAACTCAGTCGTTCATAACCCGACTCGAGCGCAAACTCCTGGCAAGCGTCGATCAGTTGCCAACCGATTTGATCATGTTTTGCATCCGGATCAAGGACAAAAAGCACGGCGATGCGCGCATCGGCGGACCCGGGCGCGCAGACCAGCAGACTTGCTCCCGCGCTCACGCCATCTTCCTCCGCGATCCAGCACGCGTTGCGCGTGGGATCGGGCGCCGTCAAAAATTCCGCGACAATCCGCGCCGCGTGAATCTCCCGCGCCCGTTTTGCGGCATCGCCTCCCACAGCCATTCGCGCTTCGTGATCCACGATCCAGCCAAAATCGCCCGGCCGCGGACCGCGCAGCCGTGCACGCGATCCGTTTTGCGAAAGGGTGAGCAAGCGTTCGACGGCTTCCATGGATGCCATCAGTTGCGAGCCTTCGTCCGGCGTCATGGCTTTGAGCGCCGACGACACGTTGTCGCGCACGCCGGTGCTCGTTGCGGTCAGCGCGCTTTCGCCGACAGGCGTCAACGAAATCTGGCTGCTGCGAGCGTCACCGGCGTGCGGACTCCTTTCGATCAGGCCGTTACGCTCGAACTCATTGAGCATTCGGCTGAGATAGCCCGTGTTGATCTGCAGCGCGCGAGACAGATCGGCCGCGATCGTCGTGCCCGCATCCATGATCGCAAACAAGACCCGCCATTCAGTTGGGGACATCACGTTCTGATCCGCCAGTTCATACGGCGCCCAAACATTGCGTGTGTAAAACCATTGGAAACGGCGCACCGCATCTCTCAGCCCATCGCTTGCGCAACCACCCATTCTTTGCCTCGCTCTCTTTGTATTGGCGCTTCGCCGTTTCCCCCGGCGAATCGATCAGGATCATTGTGCCGAAAAATAGTATGACCGTGCGAACCTTGCGTCTGACGACATCTTGCGGAGAGTTCCGGGCGGATATAGTGTGTAGACCAGCCGCGTTGAAGTGGGCTTTATCCGAGGGTAATTACCAATGCGAAATCAATGGTCGGATAGCGCAGTGTTTTACGCAAGCTATTGATAATTAACAATTTTTGAAATGCGTTGCATTATGATTTCGTAAATTGACTGGTATTATTTTGGTTATATAATGGGCTCGCCAATCGAGGCCGGCATACGACGATTCTTATGAACATTTGGTGGACAAACGCTTCGTAAAAATTGATCAAGAAACATCAATTAAGGTGTCGTTCAGGCGTTTGCTGTCGGTCTTGTCCGTAGCGTAGGTTGCGGTTTCCACGCTGTGAGATGCCGTAACAGGTTTCGATAAAAACAATCCGGGGCGAAGTCCGCCGTCGCCGAAAATAGCCAGGTCGTTTCCTGGAATTTTCAGCTCGCTCGCAGCGGGCGTGACGGCTGATGGCGCCTTGCCACGCGTCGAAGCATCGATGAACGGGCACGTTGAAGCTGCCCGCCACGCGAACGCTGCCAACGGCGCGTCACGCAGTACGTTTCACGAGAGAGATTCATGCTGAAAGGAAACATCCTGACGACCGACGGCTGGATACATGGCTCGATCGCGTTCGAGAACGGCCGGGTGACGGCGCTCGAAGGCGCGAGCGTGGACCCCAGAACCAACGACGACCCGTATATCCTGCCGGGTTTCATCGATTGCCATGTACACGGCGGCGGTGGCGCCGACATCATGGAAGGCGGCGACGCCGCTGTCACGGTCGCGCGTGAGCACGCGAAGCACGGCACCACCAGCATGCTCGCCACCACCATGACCGCGCCCCGCGACGAATTGATGGCCGTGGTCGCCGGCCTCGGCGAACAATCCGTTCGCCGTGCGCCCGGCGGCGCGCGCGTGCTCGGCGTGCATCTGGAAGGCCCGTATATCAATCCTGGAAAGCTCGGCGCGCAGCCGGACGCCGCCGCCGTTGCAGTGCGCGACGAGGTGCTTAAATACCTTTCGCTCGCGCCCATCCGCGTGGTGACCATCGCGCCGGAAATTTCCGGGCACATTGACGTGATCCAGGAAATGGCGGCGCGCGGCGTGCGCGTGCAACTAGGCCATTCGCTAGGTACATACGACGACGCGGTCAACGCGCTCAAGCATGGCGCGCGGGGTTTCACGCATTTGTTCAACGCCATGTCGCCGCTGCATCATCGCGATCCTGGCATGGTCGGCGCCGCGCTCGCGCACGCCGAGTACGCCGAGCTGATTCCCGATCTGCTCCACGTGCATCCCGGTGCAATCCGCGCTGCGTTGCGAGCCATCCCACGCCTGTATGTGGTGACCGACAGCACGTCGGCGTCTGGTATGCCCGACGGCGAATATCGCCTGGGAAGCCAGCACGTGACCAAGTGCATGGGCGGTGTGCGTCTCGCCGACGGCACGCTCGCCGGCAGCACGCTCACGATGGATCAGGCGCTGCGCAATCTTGTCTCCATCGGCTTGCCAATGGCAGATGTTTCCAATCGCTTGTCCCGTTACGCCGCCGATTACCTCGGTCTTGAAGATCGCGGCCGGATTGCGCGTGGCGCGTGGGCGGACCTCGTCGTGTTCGATCGTGAACTGGCGTTGACAGCAACTTATGTAGAAGGTGAATCAATTGTCGAATATGCTTGATGAAGCGTTGGCATCCGCCGACGTGGTGCTTGCCCAGCTTGCCGATACATCCCACATCGAAGCGCTCGCCGCACGCCTCGCCGAAGAGCCGCGGCACGTTGCGCTGACGGTTGCGCGCGGTTCGTCGGATCACGCCGCAAGTTACTTCGCAGGGCTGACCATGAGCCGTATCGGCGTGCCGGTCGCTTCGTTGCCCATGTCCGTTGCGACCCTGCAGCAAGCGCCGTTGCGCGTGAAAGGCCAGTTGGCCGTGGCGTTTTCGCAGTCGGGCAAAAGTCCGGATCTGATCGGCACGATGCAAGCCTTGCGCAACGCCGGCGCACTGACCGTGGCGGCGGTGAACGCGCCGAATTCTCCGCTCGCCGAAGCGTGCGAATGGAATCTGCCGTTGCTGGCCGGCCCGGAATTGTCGGTGGCGGCGACCAAGAGCTACATCGCGATCCTGTCGTTGTCGGCAATCGTGATCGCGCATGTGCAGAAAGACGCCGAGTTGCTCAACGCACTCAAGTCGCTGCCCGACGCTTTGCGCGCCGCCGGCAAGCTCGACTGGTCGCATGCTGTCAATGAGCTCAAGGACGTCGATCGCATGATCGTGATCGGCCGTGGCCTCGGGCTTGCGATCGCTCAGGAAGCAGCGCTCAAGCTGAAGGAAACCTCGGGCATTCAAGCCGAAGCGTTCTCGAGCGCAGAAGTGCGGCATGGCCCGATGGAACTCATCGGCGAAGACTATCCGCTGCTGGTGTTCGCGCCGCGTGGACCCGAGCAGGCTGGGCTCGTTCAGCTCGCCCGCGACATGCGCGCCCGTGGCGCACGTGTGCTGCTCGCCGCGCCCGCCGATATCCCCGAAGCCAATCTGCCGCTCGTCGAGACCGCGCATTTCGCGCTCGATCCGATCGCGGCAATCCTGTCTTTCTATGTGATGGCTGACAGCCTGGCAGCCACGCGCGGGCGCAATCCCGACGCGCCGCGCCACCTGGCCAAAGTCACCGAAACCCGTTAATCGAGAGAAATCCGATGCGCCGTGCCGAGGAGTCCCTGTTGAATCATTCCCCTGAAAACCAGAGCGATTTTGTATTGGTCGCGCCGTTCACCGGGCCGATGGTGCCGCTCGCCGAAGTGCCCGATCCCGTGTTCGCCGACGGCATGTTCGGCGACGGCATCGGCATTGATCCGCTTGCGGGCGTGATGGTTTCGCCATGCGATGGCGTCATCACGCACCTCGCGCGCACGCATCACGCGGTGACCTTGCGCACGCCGCAGGGCGCGGAAATCCTCGTGCATATCGGTATCGATACGGTCGAGCTGGGCGGCAAAGGTTTTACGCCGAAAGTGGAGCAGGGCGCGACCGTGCGCGCGGGCGACGTGCTGATCGAATTCGATGCCGATTACGTCGCGCAACATGCGCCGAGTCTTGTTTCGGTGATCGCGGTGGCGAACAGCGATGCTTTCGATGTGGTCAATCGCGCCAGTCGCGGCATGTTGCGGGCGGGCGAAAGCCAGTTGCTGGTTCTGCGCAGCAAGGACGGCGTGAAGGCGGATGCTGCGCGCAGCACGTCGAATGTCACAGACGAAGCGCGCCGCAACGTTACGCTAGGTCATGCCGGCGGATTGCATGCGCGACCGGCCGCGCGCGCTCGGGAAGCGGCACGCGGTTTCGACGCCAAGGTCGAAGTGCGTTTCAACGGCCGCAAGGCGCCTATAGAAAGCGTCGTCGGCTTGCTCGGACTCGGCGCGGGCGAAGGCGCGACCGTCGAGTTGCTCGGCGTGGGTTCGCAAGCGGCGGCGGCGGTGGAAGCGGTCGCCGCCGAATTGCTGCGCGAAGCACATGGCGAAGTGGAAGAGAAACCGGCGCGCGCGCGTTCGCCGGCGCCCGTTGCCACCGTGCGTGATGCCGGCACGCCGCTCGATCCGAACACGCTCGCGGGCGTGTGTGCATCGGCGGGGATTGCTGTTGGCAAGCTGGTCCGCTGGGACGACAACGACGTCACGCCGCCCGAACAGGCAACAGGAACGTCGGCGGCGGAAAGCCGCTTGCTCGACAAGGCGATTGCGGCCATCGACGCAGAACTCGACGAAACGGTACGCACGGCTTCGCAACGCGGCGCGGTTGGCGAGGCGGGAATTTTCGCGGTGCATCGCGTGTTGCTCGAAGATCCGACTTTGCTCGATGCCGCGCGCGACCTGATCAGCCTCGGCAAGAGCGCCGGGTTCGCATGGCGCGAAGCGATTCGTGCGCAAATTGTGTTGCTTTCGAACGTGGAAGACGCGTTGCTGGCAGAGCGCGCCGCGGATCTTCGCGATATCGAAAAACGTGTGTTGCGCGCACTCGGTTATACGAACTCGGCCGCGCGCCAGTTGCCCGACGAAGCCGTGCTCTCCGCCGACGAATTCACGCCATCGGATCTGTCTTCGCTCGATCGCACGCGCGTGACGGCGCTGGTCATGGCGCGTGGCGGCGCGACGTCGCACGCGGCGATCATCGCGCGTCAGATTGGCATTCCAGCGCTGGTCGCAGTCGGCGACGCGCTGCATGCAATTCCTGATGGCACGCAAGTCGTCGTCGATGCAACCACGGGCCGTCTGGAATACGCACCCACCGCACTCGATGTGGAGCGCGCGCGCCTCGAGCGCCAGCGTCTTGCGGGTGTGCGCGAGGTGAACAGGAAGACGTCGCAGGCAGCGGCCGCGACCGCCGATGGCCGGACCATCGAAGTCGCGGCGAACATCGCGACTTTGGACGACGCCAGGACTGCCGTCGAAAACGGCGCCGATGCTGTCGGCCTCTTGCGCACGGAACTGTTGTTCATTCATCGCCAGTCGGCGCCGACCGCCGCTGAGCACGCAGAAAGCTATCAATCGATTGTCGGCGCGTTGAGTGGACGCACGGCGATCATCCGCACGCTCGACGTAGGCGCGGACAAGGAAGTCGATTACCTCACGCTGCCGCCCGAAACCAACCCGGCGCTCGGCCTGCGCGGCATTCGCCTGGCGCAAGTTCGCCCCGATCTGCTCGACGACCAGTTGCGTGGTCTGCTCGCAGTCAAGCCGTTCGGCACGGTGCGCATTCTCCTGCCCATGGTGACCGACTCGGGTGAACTCGTGCGCTTGAGAAAGCGTATCGATGAACTCGCGGCCGAAATTGGCCGCACCGATCCCATTCAGGTCGGCGTGATGATCGAAGTGCCATCGGCCGCGTTGCTCGCCGACCAGCTCGCGCGGCATGCGGATTTTCTGTCTATTGGCACGAACGATCTCACCCAATACACGCTTGCCATGGACCGTTGCCAGGCCGATCTCGCTGCACAAGCCGACGGTTTGCATCCGGCCGTCCTGCGCCTCATCAAGGCGGCAACCGACGGCGCCGCGAAGCACGGCAAGTGGGTCGGCGTCTGCGGCGCGCTGGGTGGTGATCCGGTCGCGGTGCCCTTGCTCGTGGGGCTGGGCGTGACGGAATTATCGGTGGATCCGGTTTCGGTCCCCGGCATCAAGGCGCTCGTGCGCAAACTCGATTACCCACTGTGCCGCCAGCGCGCGCTCGATGCATTGGCGCTCGAATCGGCACAGGCAGTAAGAGCAGCAAGCCGCGAAATCTGGCCGCTGGACTAACACGTCCTTCCGGCTGCCAGCCTTCGCGTTCATTAGTAAAAAGAATCGGTCGACAACAGCTTCACCTCACGATCAACGACAAGACACTTATCTTTGGAGAATTCGATGGACGCCAACCCGTTTGCAAAAATGCAGCGACTCGGCCGCGCGCTGATGCTGCCGATTGCGGTGCTACCGGTTGCCGGGCTGCTATTGCGCCTTGGTCAGCCGGATGTCTTCAACATCAAGATGATCGCCGATGCAGGCGACACCATCTTCACCAACCTGCCGCTCTTGTTCGCCATCGGCGTGGCAGTGGGTTTCGCGAAAGACAACAACGGCACGGCCGGTCTGGCTGGCGCCATTGGTTATCTGATTGAAATTGCGGTGATGAAGGACATCAACGACAAGCTCAACATGGGCGTGCTGTCGGGGATCGTTGCGGGTTGCGTGGCCGGGTATCTCTACAACAAGTACAAGGACATCAAGCTGCCCGAGTACCTCGCGTTCTTCGGGGGGAAACGCTTCGTGCCAATTGTCACGGGGGTGGCCTGTCTGGTGCTCGGCATTGTCTTTGGCTACATCTGGACGCCCATTCAAGCGGCGATCGATGCAGCCGGCGGCTGGCTGACGGGCGCGGGCGCAATCGGCGTGTTCGTGTTCGGCGTGCTGAACCGGATCCTCCTGGTCACGGGCCTGCACCACATCCTGAACTCGCTTGCGTGGTTCGTTTTCGGTTCGTACACGCCAACGGGCGGCGGCGCGGCGGTGACGGGCGACTTGCATCGTTTCTTTGCCGGCGATAAAACCGCTGGCGGCTTCATGACGGGCTTCTTCCCGATCATGATGTTCGGCTTGCCGGCAGCGTGTCTGGCCATGTTCCACGAAGCACCGAAGGAACGTCGCGCAGTCGTGGGCGGCCTGCTGTTTTCAATGGCGCTGACCGCGTTCCTGACGGGCGTGACCGAGCCGATCGAATACAGCTTCATGTTCCTCGCGCCGGTTTTGTATGCAATCCACGCAGTGCTCACGGGTTTGTCGCTCGCGATCTGCTCGGCGTTGGGCATTCACCTCGGCTTCACGTTCTCGGCTGGCGCGATCGACTATGTGCTGAACTATGGTCTCTCGCAGCGCGGCTGGCTGGCGATTCCTATTGGCCTCGTCTATGGTCTCGTCTATTACGGCCTGTTCCGCTTCTTCATCCGCAAGTTCAATATGGCGACGCCGGGCCGCGAACCCGCGACGACCGACGCAGAAGTCGCATCGTTCGACAACACGGGTTTCGTTTCGCCGACCGCTGGCGCAACTGTGCCGCGCGCCGTGCGTTACATCGCGGCGTTGGGCGGCGCGTCGAACCTGACGCTCGTCGATGCCTGCACGACGCGTCTGCGTTTGTCCGTGGTCGATTCGGAAAAGGTTTCGGAACCTCAGTTGAAGGCGATTGGTGCACGTGGCGTGTTGAAGCGTGGCGCGACGAACGTGCAGGTGATCATTGGACCGGAAGCCGATCTCATTTCTGATGAAATCCGCACCGAACTCGAACGCTCATCCACGCGCGGCGCGACGCCGGCATCGTCCAAACCCGCTGTTGCCGAAACCGCGCCGCTGGCAGCCGTTCCGGCCGGCGAACAAGGCCCGCTCGATCCGGACCCGGTGCGCTGGCTTGCGGTGTTCGGCGGCGCAACGAACGTTGCTTCCCTTGATGCCGTCGCATCCACGCGCCTGCGTGTGGTCGTGCGCGATCCGTCGTCGGTTGATCGTCAACGCTTGTCGACGCTCGACGTAGCCTGGGTTTCCGCCGATACGTTCCATATTGTCGTAGGCAACTCGGCGCCGCGTTACGCTGCAACGATGGCGAAGCGTCTATCGCCGGGCAACGGAGCGTCGCCGCTGCCGGCATGATGTTTGTTTGATGCTGCTACGCGAACTCATCATCTGCAATGAGTTCGCGATTCATTAAGTTCCTTTAGGTTGCTGTTAAACCTTTTAAGACCCGGCATGGCGAAAGTCATGATCCGGGTCTATTATTTGGTTGGTAAAAAATAAGTTAACCTAAGTATTTATAAATCAGAACCAATTCGGTTTTCGTTTCTCATTAGGTCAATGATTGCTCCCGGAACATTTCGCTTTTGCATAACATCGCTTTAATTAAATAAAGAATCCTAATCAATTTATAAAACGCGAAACTCATTTCTTCGGCATTTCAGTTTCTATGACAGGAGTTGCTCATGAAAAAGTTTGTTATGGGGTTGGTGCTTTTAACGACTGTCTGCGGGGCACATGCGGCTGCTTCATTCTCCGTGCAGTGCACGTATTCGCACACGTTGCCGGATGATCCGATCGTGTACCCAGGCAAGCCGGGAGAGGCGATGGTGCATGATTTCTTCGGTAATCCGGGATCGAATGCGAACGCCACGTATGAGTCGCTTGCGGCCAACAAAGTAACGACGTGCAATGCCAGCGCGGATGTCTCGTCGTATTGGGCGCCACAATTGAAGCGCGCGTCCGGCATCATCGTTCCTTCGTATCAGAAGACCTATTACAAGAACGATCAGGCCGTGGTGCCCGTAACTGCTCCGCCACCAGGGTTGCAAATGCTGGCTGGGGATCACATGGGCACGGCGCCAAACTCGCACGTCAGTTTTCTATGCTCGGGATACGGATATAAATCGACGATGCCAACGAGTTGTCCGCCAAGTACTCCCGGTGGAACTTCACAGCTCAACATCTCAGTGCGGTTTCCGGATTGCTGGGATGGACATTCGCTGAAACCAAATCTCGGAACCAGCCGAACGGAGCGAATGAATAACCTCATGAAGGCCGCGAACGGCAAGCTGAACGTGGGGTATCGAAATAGCGACGGCACGTGTCCCGCAGCGTATCCAGTCAAGATCCCCGAGTTGCAGTTGAATCTGGCTTACGACCTGGGAAGTGATCAGGACCTCTCGACCGCGCAACTTTCGCTTGATCCCGTGTTCCAGAATGGCGAATGGGTGCCGCAATGGGGCAGCATGTACACGGCGCATGGTGACTTCTTCAACGTGTGGCATGTGTCGACCATGAAGTATCTTGTCGATATGTGCTTGAACAAGCCCGAGACTGGGGGAAGCTGCGGTAGCGGCATTCCCACTTATTACTCTGCGGCAAGCGCGGACGTCCAGGTCGACAGCGACGGCACGACTCATCCGGTCGATGCGACCGTGGTTTCAGTACCGGGCAACGCGGTCCTGATCAAGTTCCCGATGCCAACCAACCTAAACGACTACCCCTACGCCAAGTCGTACTTGCAGACATACGGCGGCAACTCCACCGACGGCGAAGCGGTCATGCTGGATCTCTACGCCGCCACCACGACATGGGACGATGGCCCAAACCTGCCGTCTACGGCTGCGTGCAGCACGAGCGAGCGGATCGGCGGAATCTACCTGGACAACGTCAAGCAGGTGCGGATCAACGAAATCTCCGGCTACATTGCCGCACAAAAATCTGCCGGCGCCGCGCAGATCGCACTGTGCATTCGCAACAACACTGGGCGCACCGTCACGTTTTCATCGCGCGAGGGAATGTGGACGCCCGGGCTCTATCTCAAATAAGCAGATAACGAATAAGCGTGAGGCAGGTCAAAGCAGTTCGTACGGTTTCCGTCGAACTGCTGATTTTCTTAACATTAAGCGCTTATCTTCTTAAGCGTTTCTGATTGTCTCGGTAATTATTTTAAAGATATAAATAAAATTACAAATTTAATCCGTGACAATAAGCCGCATCGAATAAATCACAAAATATTCTTTAAATAAATTCGAGCAATTGCACCCTTGAAATCGCGATACCCTTTGCCCGAGGCTCACTAACAGTCTAAACGTAATATCTCAAAAACGTTGAAATCGGGCAAGGTATGAAACAAAATTCGGGGTCGGGGTTTTGCAAGCGCTTAGCAATTTTCCCTGCTCTTCTTTTGTCGGGTTGCGGTGGCCAGATGGATCTTCTCGATCCTAAAGGTAGCATCGGACTGGCTGAGAAGAATCTTATTCTAACGTCCACGTACGCCATGCTGATTGTGGTTGTACCGGTGATTTTTCTTACGCTTTTTTTCGCATGGAAATACAGGGCATCGAATACATCGGCTGAATATTTGCCGAAATGGGCGCACTCGACAAAGATCGAAATCGTGGTCTGGCTGGTTCCGGCTTTAATTATTCTTTATCTCGGAATACTGACTTATAAGAGCACGCATGCGCTCGATCCTTATAAGCCGCTGGTGTCGGAAGTAAAGCCAATTAATGTCGAAGTGGTGGCATTGGACTGGAAATGGCTTTTCATCTATCCGGATCTTGGTATTGCCACGGTCAACCAGATCCATTTTCCAGTTGGCACTCCGGTGAGTTTCAAGATCACGTCGGATTCGGTGATGAACTCGTTTTTCATCCCACAACTGGGTGGCCAGATCTACGCGATGGCGGGCATGCAAACCAGGCTGCATTTGATCGCCGATCACGCAGGCGACTATGCCGGCCTGTCTGCGAACTTCAGCGGCCAGGGTTTCTCGGACATGAAGTTTCGCGCCATCGCGACCACGCCTGAAGAATTTGCAGCCTGGGTGGCGAAGGTGAAGGCATCGCCAAGTCAGCTCGACGGCCCGAACTACGCGGCGGTTGCCTCGCCGACCGAAAAGCATCCGGTCCAGTACTTCTCGAAGGTCGACGCAAATCTGTTTCAGACCATCGTCGCGAAATACAACAACGGGCATGCTCGCAACATACCCGACCCCATCTGCCGTACGAAGGGATAAGCCATGTTTGGAAATTTGCTGGGAAAACTAACGCTGGCGGACATACCGTTCGACCAGCCCATCGTCATGGGCGCGGCAGCGTTCATGGTGCTCATTGTGGTGGCCGTGGTCGCTGGGCTGACGTGGTTCAAGAAGTGGGGCTATTTGTGGAGCGAATGGCTGACATCTGTCGATCATAAAAAAATCGGCGTGATGTACATCGTGGTCGCCGTGCTGATGCTGCTGCGCGGTTTTGTCGATGCCCTCATGATGCGCGGTCAGCTCGCGCTTGCGTATAACGGGCCGGGATTCCTGCCTCCCGAGCATTACAACCAGATCTTCACCGCGCATGGCGTCATCATGATTTTCTTCATGGCGATGGCGTTCATGATCGGCCTGATGAACATTGTCGTGCCACTGCAGATTGGCGCACGGGACGTTGCGTTCCCGTTCATCAACTCGCTCAGTTTCTGGATGACGGCAGTTGCAGCGATTCTGATCAACGTCTCGCTGGTGATCGGCGACTTTGCACAAACGGGTTGGCTCGCGTATCCGCCTTTGTCGGAACTGGAGTTCAGTCCAGGAGTGGGGGTCGACTATTACTTATGGAGCCTGCAGCTGTCCGGCATAGGGACGTTACTTACGGCCGTCAACTTCTTCGTCACGATCGTCAAGATGCGTGCGCCTGGCATGACGTACATGAAAATGCCGGTGTTCACGTGGACGTCGCTGTGCTCGAACGTGCTGATCCTTGCCACGTTCCCGATCCTGACGGCAACGCTTGCATTGCTCGCGCTCGACCGTTACCTCGGCATGCACTTCTTTACGAACGATGGCGGCGGCAATGCCATGCTGTATCTGAACCTGATCTGGGCGTGGGGGCATCCGGAGGTATACATCCTCGTGCTGCCTGCATTCGGCATCTATTCGGAAGTCATCTCCACGTTCGCCAAAAAACCGCTGTTCGGCTACAAGACCATGGTCTACGCCACGTGCTCGATCATGGTGTTGTCTTTGCTCGTCTGGCTGCATCACTTTTTCACGATGGGTTCCGGCGCGAACGTAAATGCGTTCTTCGGGATCATGACCATGATCATCGCCATTCCGACTGGCGTGAAGATCTTCAACTGGCTGTTCACCATCTATAAGGGACGGCTCGAGTTTTCGTCGCCCGTGCTGTGGACGATCGGCTTCATGGTGACGTTTACTATCGGCGGCATGACCGGCGTGTTGCTGGCCGTGCCGGGCGCGGACTTCGTGCTGCACAACAGCTTGTTCCTGATCGCTCACTTCCATAACGCGATTATCGGTGGCGTGGTGTTCGGCTATCTGGCCGGTTTCACCTACTGGTTCCCGAAGGCGTTCGGTTTCAAGCTGAACGAAACGCTCGGCAAGTGCGCGTTCTGGTGCTGGCTTATCGGGTTCTGGACCGCGTTCATGCCGCTTTATGTACTCGGTTTCATGGGCGCAACCCGCCGTATGAATCACTACGACACCCCCGGCTGGCAGCCTTACATGGTCGTTGCGCTGATTGGCGCCCTGATCATTCTGGTTGGCGTGCTGTGTCAGGTGGCGCAGGTCGTTGTGAGCGTCGTGAAGCGCAACACACCCGAGTACAAGGACGTCACTGGCGATCCGTGGAATGGCCGTACGCTCGAATGGGCAACCAGCTCGCCGCCACCGGTTTATAACTTCGCGGTCTTGCCGGTGGTGCATGAGCTCGACGCCTTCGCTCACATGAAGGAACGAGGCCGCACGCGCCTCGCCCGCGAGGATTACCGCGATATTCACATGCCGCGCAACACCAGCGCCGGTCTTGTGATTGCGCTGTTCAGCCTGGCAATTGGATTTGCGCTTGTCTGGCACATCTGGTGGCTCGCGATTGCCGGATTGCTGGGCGTGATCGTCACGCTGATCATTCGCAGCTACGACAATGACATCGACTACACCATTCCTGCTGCAACTGTGGCCGGAATGGATGGCCCGCCGGCGCCAACACGCTCGCGCGACCTGCAGGAGGCACTGTAATGCTGACTAAAACCATTTCACACGATATGCCGGAGTCGCACGACGACCACGGCTCATCGAATACGGTCCTCGGGTTCTGGGTGTACCTGATGACCGACTGCATCATCTTTGCGTCGCTGTTCGCCGTGTTCGCCGTCATGGGTAACCAGTTCGCAGGAGGCCCTTCAGGCAAGGACGTGTTCGAACTGCCTGGCGTCATGCTGGAAACCGGCATTCTGCTGCTGAGCAGCATCACGTTTGGTTTCGGCATGCTCGCCGCGTACAAGGGCAAGAAGACCTCGCTGCTCAGCTGGCTTGGCGTCACGTTCTTGTTGGGTGCAGCGTTTATCGGGCTGGAAATTCATGAGTTCCATCTGCTGCTCCAGCAAGGCTATGGTCCAGGAACCAGCGCGTTCTTGTCGGCGTTCTTCACGCTGGTGGGAACACACGGCTTGCACGTCACGGCCGGTCTGATCTGGATGGTAGTGCTGGCGGTGCAGGTTATCGGCAACAAGAAAATCACCCAACGCGATCTGACGCGCCTGGCGTGCCTGAGCCTCTTCTGGCACTTCCTCGACGTTGTCTGGATTTGCGTTTTCACCTTTGTTTATCTGACGAGCGTCGTATAAATGGCACACGCACATTCAATCGATACCGGCGCGAGTCACGGCAGCGTGCGCTCGTATGTCATTGGCTTTGTTCTGTCGGTCGTGCTTACGGCCGCGGCGTTCGGTCTGGTCATGCAAAAGGCCATGGGTCCAACGGAAACAATCGTCGCGATCGCGGTACTCGCGTTCATCCAGATCCTTGTGCATCTGGTGTTCTTCCTGCACATGAACACGTCGTCATCGCAGCGATGGAACGTCGTCGCGTTCGGATTCACCATCCTGGTGGCGGTGATCGTGATTGGCGGGACGTTGTGGGTCATGCATAACGTTGGCCACCACATGATGTCGCGCTAAGTTTTTAGCGGTGGCAAATGCATGAGAACGGCGCTCGGAGGTCACTCTCCGGGCGCTTTTCTTTAGCTCGAAGGGAAAAGCGAAGCCGTGCCGCGAGAAAACTCCGGACGAAAAAAAGCCCGCTGTCCTTCGACAGCAGGCAATTTCCAACTGTTCTACCTACGCTTTAAGCGTATTCGTGTAAGGCCGAACGCATCTTCTTCATAGCGCTGGCTTCAATTTGACGAATCCGCTCAGCCGATACACCAAACTCATCGGCGAGTTCATGCAGCGTCTTGCCGCCCGAGCCGTCGTCTTCCACTTCCAGCCAGCGCGCCTGAACGATCCTGCGGCTGCGTTCATCGAGCGATTCGAGCGCGGTCGACAACCCCTCGCTCTGCAACTTGTCGAACTGACGCGATGCCAGTACGTTAGTCGGCTCGTTATGCGAATCCGCCAGATATGCGATCGGCGCGTACGACTCTTCGCCGTCGTCAATCTGACCTTCCAGCGCAATATCGCCGCCGGAAAGACGCGTTTCCATTTCCGAGACTTCTTCGCGCTTCACATTCAGCTCTTTCGCAAGGCTATCGACCTCGCCCGGCGTGAACGCGTTGTGCCCCGTCTTATGGCTGCGCAGGTTGAAGAACAGCTTGCGCTGCGCCTTCGTGGTCGCAACCTTCACCGTGCGCCAGTTGCGCAGAATGTATTCATGAATCTCGGCCTTGATCCAGTGCATGGCGTACGAAACGAGCCGTACGTTTTGCTCCGGGTCGAAACGCTTTACAGCCTTCATCAAGCCGATGTTGCCTTCCTGGATCAAGTCTGCATGCGGCAGGCCGTAGCCCAGATAATTCCGCGCAATGGAAACGACCAGGCGCAAGTGCGACAATACGAGCTGACGGGCAGCATCGAGGTTGTCGTTCTCGCGAAATTCAGTGGCGTACTGACGTTCTTCCGACGGCGTAAGCATCGGAATCCGGTTGACAGCCGAAATGTAGGCGTCGATGTTGCCGATCTGACCAGTCAACATGGACGACTGCGCGAACGTGAGCGCACCTGCCGAAGCGGCCTTGGCCGACGCCGAGTGTCCAGTAATCGGAAGGGTTATCGCATTGGTCACGCTTGTCTGCTCCTTATCAACAAAAAACCCGATGAAAACCGGGTCTAGCCACGATATTAGCACTCTGGTATTCCGAGTGCTAAAGATTAGAGGGGTGAAATGCATGGGAGTTCCCCAAAAGCTATTAGAACGGATGCTCCAATAGCCTGTACGTGCTTCCCCGAACTATTTCGTTTGATTTCGCAAGGAGAAACGAGTTCCTTGTCAATTTTACCGAAAGAAATTCGCAAGCTTTTGCACGATTTACCTCCTGAATCCCCGATCGACGAAACTTAATTCCGTATTTCCAACATTCCGCAGAACTGTTCTGAGCTTTTTTTTAAGACCGTCTCTAAAATGGCGACGGTGCCGCCTTCGCGGTGAGTGAGTTCCGAGAAACCAGCTCCGGAGTAGTTCATGCAGAAGAACAAAAGTGTTTGGCAAAAACGCTCTTTTTATGGCGCCTTGCTGGGGGCTCTTGCCTTGGTTTCAGCTAGCGCCAAAGCTGACCAGTTCGGTGTGCAGGTCGCTGGTGGGGTCGCCGATCACGATGTCCGCAAAGCGGATGTCGGCGTTGTCTGGGACCCGAACTTGACGTGGTGGGAAATTGGCGGGTTCCATTTCACGGTCGTCGGCGAGGCGCACGTCGCTTACTGGGACATTCGCGAAAGCAATGCAGCGCATCCGAACATCTGGGAATTTGGCCTGACGCCAGTATTTCGTTTTATCAAGAGTTCTGGCTGGTTCCGGCCGTATGTGGAAGCGGGCGTTGGCGTACGGCTCTTGTCGCACGTGCGGGAAACGCAGGACCGGACGTTTTCGTCGTCGTTCCAGTTCGCCGATATGGTCGGCGTCGGCGCGCAGTTCGGCGCACGCCAGAACTACCAGGCTGGCTTCCGGTTTCAGCATTTATCCAACGCCGGTATCGAACACCCGAATCCTGGTATAAATTTCAGCCAGATATATTTGCAGTACAACTTCTGACGGGAACCGCGTCCATCGGTTCCTCGCGCGTGAGAGGAACCGATCGATGCCGGCACAACCCACCGATACGCCCACTGAGGCAATTCGCGAACTCGAGCGCGGCCGTTTTCGCGCGATGGTCGACGGCGACGGCGAAGTGCTCGACGCGCTTCTGGCCGACAACGCCAGCTATGTCCACACCAATGGCAAGCGTGAGTCGAAGCGACAGTTTATCGATGCAATCACGGCCGGACGCCGGCGCTATCGGCAAATCGAGATCCAGACGCAGGATCTCATGCCGGGCGGCCAGGACACGTGGATTGTGCATGGGCGCGCGCTGATCGAGATGGAATCGAAAAACGGTGCGCTGCTGTTTCCGATTGCGTACACGGCTGTTCATCTTCATGTCGATGGCCAATACAAGCTGATTGCGATGCAGGCGACGCGCGTGGCGCTGGATTAGCGCCGGTTCGATGCCGTTAGATTTGGCACCTGGGAGCCGGTGGCCGAACCGAAACGCTTTATGAGCGCTGGACGCCATGCCGGTCCTTTACGTCGCCTGCTACGTCTTTAGGTAAGCGTTCAAGCCGCGACCGCTTCGTCTTCCACTGCCTTTTGTCCCGTCCAGCGCGCGCGATTCACTGCGCTGATAATCGCGTCGCTAATTGCCTGCACCGCGTTCGCGTGTACGGCGACGCCGTAACGCGCGGCCTGATCGCCAATCCGGCAACCGATAAAAACCGCCGTCTCTCCCTTCGCCGTTACTGCCGTTTCGAACGACGTCACATCGATGGTCGCGCGTGCCACTTCAGCCAGTGCAACAGCAACGGCCTGCGCGTGTGCTTCGTTGGCGGTCTTCGAAACCGGCAGGGTCACACGACGATCGTTGAAGTGAATTGCCGATGCATCGGCGCGTGACGCCGGGCCTTTCGCATCGAAGTATTCGCGCTTGAAGAGGGCGCAAATGGCTTCGCCGGAAACTTCCTCACCGGAAGAGTCGGCGACTTTCTGGACGGCATGGCTGAATTCGATCTGCACGCGGCGCGGCGGCGTGAAGCCCAGGCCGCGTTCGAGGAGATAAGTCGCGCCGCCTTTGCCCGACTGGCTGTTCACGCGGATCACAGCGTCGTAGCTGCGGCCGAGATCGGCGGGATCGATCGGCAGATATGGCACATCCCAAACCGTACCGTCTACGCGTTGCGCAAAACCCTTGCGGATCGCGTCCTGATGCGAGCCGGAAAACGCTGTAAAAACAAGATCGCCGGCATACGGATGACGCGGATGCACGGGAATCTGGTTGCATCGTTCAACAACGCGGCGCACGCCGTCGATATCCGAAAAATCGAGGCCCGGATCGACGCCTTGCGTGTACAGGTTCATCGCGAGCGTGACAAGGTCCACGTTGCCGGTGCGCTCGCCGTTGCCGAAAAGACAACCTTCCACGCGATCCGCGCCGGCCAGAATCGCGAGTTCCGCAGCGGCGACGGCGGTGCCGCGATCGTTATGCGGATGCACGGAAAGCACGATGCTGTCGCGATAACCCATGTTGCGGTCCATCCATTCGACCTGATCGGCGAAGACGTTGGGCATGGCTGCTTCGACTGTCGCGGGCAAATTCACGATCATCTTGTGAACGGGCGTGGGCCGCCACATTTGCGCGACGGCGTCGCAGACTTCGCGGGAGAACGAAAGCTCGGTCATGCTGAACGTTTCCGGCGAATACTGATAAGTCCAGTGCGTGCCAGGCCGCGCCGCGGCGCATTCCTTGATGATGCGCGTGCCTTCCACCGCGAGCGCCTTGGTTTCGTCCTTCGTCATCCCGAAGACGATCTTCCTGAACGACGGACAAATCGCGTTATACAAATGCACGATCACGCGCGGCGCGCCTTCCACGGCCTCGAACGTCCTTTCGATGAGATCCCGGCGCGACTGCACGAGCACTTCGATGGTGACGCCGTCGGGAATGCGATTTTCAGTGATCAGCTTGCGCACGAAGTCGAAATCCGTTTGCGATGCCGACGGAAAACCCACTTCGATCTCCTTGAAACCCACCGCCACCAGCATTTCGAAGAATTCAAGTTTGGCGTCGATGCTCATCGGGTCGATCAGCGCCTGATTGCCATCGCGAAGATCGGTGCTCATCCAGATGGGCGCGCGCTCGATAACGCGATTCGGCCATTGGCGGCCTTTGAGCGTGACTTGAGGGAAAGGGCGGTATTTCTCGGAAGGGTTGCGCATCATCATCGTGGGCCTCGGCTGAACGCGTTGTACGCGTGAAAGCGCAGTCGTTGCGAGGCGGACGAGTGGCCGGCGGCTTGCCGGCATCGGTCCAATGCGCGCTGCCTGGGTTCGCGTGTTGCCGGGGCGTGGATAACGCCGGTGACAAACGTGAACGATGCATATGCAGCGTGCATGTGATCCTCGCGTTTTTCGTGACCGTGGATGAACGGACGAAAGCAGACGACTACGGGTGTAAAAGGGAACTGCGAAAGGGGCGATACGGGAACTGCGGGAGGGACCGGGCGTTGGGAACGCACGGCGCCACGTTTAGCGACTTACGCTAGACGTAGCGATAGGGGCCGCGCTAGGCGACCCAGAGTAATTCGAAGGGAGGAGAATTGGGCAAAGCTCATTCGTGCACATTAGCCGACGGCGCGCGGGTTTGTCAACCGTCTTGCCTTCTGACAATTTCCGTAATCAGCTCGGCCTGACGTGCGAGCGCTGCAGGAACGGGCGCTTCGCCACGTAGAACGGTTTCTATCCAGCGCGCGGTCGTGGCCGCGTCAAGGGCTTCGGGCAACGGCACGGCGGGCGCTTCCGGCGACGAGCGTTCGGGAGACAACAGCGTTTCTGCATGGCCGTCGTGGAACCAGTCGACTTGAACCTGGCGGCGTGTATCGGCGACGGCTTCGCCTTCCGTGCCTCGGGCGAGCAGCGCGCCGCCGGCGGCGGCATCGGGATGTTCGGTGAAAAGTCCCGTCAGGCTTTCCCTGTATTCCGGATGGGTGTAATTCACAAGCCGCAAACCCGGCTGCGCGAACGGTTGAAGAATCTTGACGAGCGTGTGAGTGGAATTTCGCACGCCCATGATCCGGCGAATCGCCAGCAAGCGTGCGAGTTTCGGCGCTAGCACGGCAACTGGCGCAAAGGCGAGACGCCGCGAGGCAAGGTTGTCTTCGATTTCATCGTGGGAAGCCGATGCCTTGATGCCCAGTTCGGCGAAGATCGCGGCGCTGGTCACGCGGCCGGGATCTTCGGTGACGCCGTGCACGAGCACCGGTACACCTTCACGCGCGATCAGCAACGCCAGCAGCGGCGTGAGGTTAGGTTGCTTGCGTGCGCCGTTGTAGCTCGGAATAGATACGGGACGCGCGTTATCGCGGCCATTCTGAATATGCAGCGGCTCGAAAGAGCGATGCGCGGCGGCGAGCATCGCGGCAAGTTCGGCCGACGTTTCCCCCTTCACACGATACGCAAGTAGAACCGCGCCGAGTTCGAGATCGGAGACGCGGTTGTCGAGCATCGCTTCGTAGAGCGCGTACGTGTCCTCGCGGGTGAGCGCGCGGGCTCCGTTCGGCCCGCGGCCGATTTCCTTGATGAAACGGGCGCAGGGGAATGCAGCAGAGTCGGTCATCGAATAGTCCGAGCGGTCGTCTCGCACAAGCGTCAGTCTTCACTTAGTTGTGCACGATCAGCCGCTTCAATTGTGAAATGCGGGAACACATTCAGTACCGCATTTGCGGCGGGCTGGCAAGCGAAGCAGGCGACCAAGCTATCAAAATCCACCGCGGGCCGCCTTTTGAGCTCAACGTATGCCGTCAGAAAAACGGTGTGCTCGACTGAGGCAAAGGCGCATTGGTCTGGCAGGCGAAATAGGTGTACCGAGTTTTACTTCAATATCAGTTCAGCTATGACAGCCACAATGAAAAACAGGATCGCATTAGCTTGAACGATCGCATCTCAAAATTAATCATTTGACCAGTGATAATTTTTGACAAAAATATCATTCCAATCGTTGATTCGATTCGTTAATCTCTTCGAACGGGCAACTGATATTTGCAAGCAGCGTTTATCAGGAAGCACTCGGTCGTTGCGAAAATCGATTTGAGCGCTGATAAAAATGAGAACTGGAGCATCTCTTAAACATATGGAAAGCCAGACATACACAGGCATGTGCAGAGGCACTCTTGGAGAATTGGTACAAGGTCCGTATTTAGACGGCGGAAGGCTTAATATTGCGATCGTCTCTCTTCCGATTGAACAGTATACTTGGGTTCACTTTACTCGGAATGTTGACGAAACAGATGATAGAGAGTTATGCGCAAAGAGCAAATCATTGAAAGCTCTACGCAACTATTTGAATTTATATGATTTACCCGCGCCACGCGGGAGCTGGCGCTTTCGCAGCGAGCTAGAATGCGGAAAAGGGATGGCTAGTTCTACCGCAGATATCATTGCCACGATACGCTGTCTCGACGCGGTATTTGGTAAATCAACACCAGTTAGCCAGATTTGCGAGATTCTTAAAGATATCGAGCGTTCTGACAGCGTCTTCCTGGATTCGCTAGCGCTTTATTTGAGCGGTGAGCAGAAAGTCGTGCATCAATTTGTCAATGTAATCACTTTATACGTTTGCTACATCGACGAGGGGGGAGTAGTTGATACGGAGAAATCAACTAGAAAGCTGCTAGACCACTATGATCGAAATTTGGCTCGCTATTCTACAAATATGGAGCACGCCATTGAGGCAATCGGCAACGAGGACTATCAGCGTATCTGCGATTGCGCAACGAAGAGTGCTGAGCTTTCGCAAACGGTTTTTCCCAAGAAGAATTTCGAAAAATTTATTAATAACAAAGAGCGATTTGGTTCTGATGGAATGATCGTGGCGCATACCGGCAGCATGCTTGGATTTCTGTTTATAAAAAAACCGTCGATTATGCTGATGGCAGATCTATCGAATTTTTTCTTCGAGATTGGATACGCCTGTAAGTTTATAAAAGCGGGATCATCATATTAAACCCATCGAGATGTTTTTTTGGAGGAGTCGTGTTTAACCATATCGCAGATGCAGTCAAGAGCCCGATGCTAATCAAGCTGCGAGACAATCTCTCTTTCGCTCGGTTCGAGGTCCTCAAGGTCTACTCCACACTCACCGCGATTGAGCAACTGCTTGGTTCCGGGACCATTCAGCCGGGTTATACGCTGCTGGACAGTTCAAGTGGCATCTACGCGTACTCCCTCGCACTCGCGTGCCATCGCTACGGTATGAAGTGCCGTATTATCGCGTCCAGAACGGTAGACAAGGCGCTGCTGGTCCAACTCCAAATTCTTGGCGCCGAAGTGGAGCAGGTTCAGTCTGGCGGTAATCTTAAGATGGATCAGAGCCGACGCGTCGAACGGATTAAGGAAATACTGGCGTCGGAATCCGATGTGTACTGGATGCGGCAGTATCATGACACTATTCACTACAACGGCTATCAACCCATCGCTAAACAAATCGTCCGGGAACTTGGAGGCGAGGCGGTCACGATTGTCGGCGGTGTCGGTTCCGGATGCTCGACCGGAGGAGTCGCCCGAAGCTTGCGCGAAGCCGGTTATCCGGCTGAACTAATCGGTGTGCAGCCATTCGGCAGCGTTACATTTGCCAGCGAGAAAATCGATGATCCCGGCATCATCATCGCGGGAATCGGCAGTGCGATTCCGTTCGAAAACGTCAAGCACGCGCTCTACGATCAGATTCATTGGGTCTCTTTTCAATACGGGATGTCCGCAACAGTGGCGCTCCTTAAACGCCATGCAATCTTCGCAGGATTGTCATCGGGCTGCGGCTATCTAGTCGCCTCTGCCGAATCCCTCAAGCACCCTGACAGGCAGTACATCGTTATTGGCGCAGACACCGGGCATCGCTACGTTGACGATGTGTACAGCCGTCACGCCGAGGCGCTGAACATCGATGCGCTGGCGCCCTCCGAAATCACAACAGCGTCCGAAATATCGTTCCCGTGGTCCTTTGCACGCTGGAACCGGCGAGAGCTATCGCAATTCAATTGAGCTACTTATGACAATCATCGCGCTCGAGGCGCTTACCTTTGGTTTGAACCGTCTGGCCGATGCCGCCAGAAGCCGCTCGGAAGAATTAATCCTGCTGACGCGCGACCGCAGCGTCTACGCGTACGAACTGAGCCGGCAGGGTGACGTGAAGGTCGTTGACGTGGATACGTTCGACCCCGCTGCGCTCAAAAAGGCGATCGTGCATTTGGCTGGCGCACGCGGCTTGATCAATTCGACGGATACCTGGAGCGTGTTGTCGCTCGATCTGTTCGATCATTTCGGTTTCCCGGGGCAGCCGGCCGACTCGATCAGGTTGGTACGCGACAAGTTTTCGTTACGCAACGTGTTGCACGACAACGGTCTGTCTTCGGCGCGCGCAGTCAGGATTGACCCGCGCGCGACCATTGGGCATGAGGTCGTCTATCCGGTCATTGTCAAAGATCTCGCGGGGACTGGTAGCCAAAATGTATGGCTCGCCCGAAATGCCGCCGAACTTGACGACGTGTTGGGTCAGGCGCGCAACGCAAATCTGCGCGGCGGCGCGCTGACGATGGAACCGTATTTTGCCGGAACATTGTTCAGCGTCGAAGCGTTGACTTGGGAGGGCGAGACCAAGGTTCTGGCGGTTTCCAGCCGCATCATGTCTCACGAGCCCGATTTCCGTGAGGAGGCGGTATCGCTCCCGGTTCATCTGCCGCCCGAGTTGCACGAGTCAGTTTCCGGGTGGATCGATTTGGTTCTTCGAACGGTCGGATACACGCGGGGGTTTTCCCATACCGAATTCATGTTCACGAAGAACGGTTTCGAAGTCATCGAGATCAACCCGCGGCTTGGCGGCGGCCAGATTGGCGAAGCGCTTTGTGATATTTACGGTAAGAACGTTTATGAAGCGTTTATCGACATGGCGCTCGGCCAGCGGCCGCAATTGCTTGACGAAAAATTGAACTCGCGCAAAGGCGTGGCAATGTCACTCGTGTACGCGCAATCGAAAGGCTATTACGACGATGTCACTGGAACTCACGCGCTACAAGCTTATCCTGGCGATCCGGTACTGTTCCCCACCGCTGCACGTGGCAAGCTGATAGATAGCCTCGCTGATCAGCGCGCGTGTGTCGGCTTTCTCATGGCTTCCGGGCAAACATCAGAGATCGCGCTACAAAACGTGCTTGCAGCCCAAAACAGGCTGCAAGTCCGAGTGTCACCCGAGAGGATTTGACTATGTCGAAGCCACATATTCTGATTCTCGGGGGCTGGACGGAACTCGTTGAGAAGGCCTTGGGTCTCGGCATGGACGTTTCGTACCTCGGGTCGACCAAAGGCACGTCCTATTTCGACGCCGATCTGCTGAAAGACTGTGCGTACGCCTGCGATGCAAACATTGAGCGGATCGGACTTTGCCTGGCGCAGGCTAAGTCTATTCATCGCGCTCTTCCGCTCACCGCGGTGGTTTCCTTTAGCGAGTTGGGACTTGAAACTGCGGCCGTTATCGCCGACAACCTGCGAATCAGCGGGCTTGATCTCGATGCCGTTCTGAACACGCGCTACAAGGACACAATGCGCGCGAAACTCAGCGATTATCCCGACTTGCAGCTTCCGTGGAAACGCGTGCGCTCCGAGGAGGATTTGAAACATTTCTTCGATCAACACGGTCCTGGAATTATCGTCAAACCGATCAATGGCGCCGCAAGTCAAGGCGTGCATCAGATTCGTAGTGCCGAGGAACTGGAGCGCTATGTGAAATCGGGCGGACAATATGGCGGCGACGGCATTCTTGCGGAGATGCTGATCGACAGCGACAAGCTTTACAGCATCGAATCGCTCTCTGTAGATGGTCGTCACGACATCATCACGATGTCGCTGTCGAAACTGGTCGGTTATCCGTATTCGCTGGTCAGCCACACGGTGGTTCCGCCTTACGGAGTCGAGCCGGAAGAGACGTTGCGTATCGCCAACTTGACCCGGACCTTTTTGTCCGCGATCGACCTCAAGAACGGTGTCGCTCACACTGAAGTGAAAGTCGGGAGCGACGCTCGGCCATTCCTTATCGAATCCCAGACGCGGGTGGGAGGCGACCGCATCTGGAAGATGGCCGAACTCACGAGCGGTGTACATCAAATCGATATGGCGCTCGATAATCTGGTCGGCAGGCCCGTCGATTCGGCCAACGCGCAAAAACTCGGAGTGGCGGGCTTCTTTTGTTTCTTGCCGCCGGCCGGGGTTGTCAAGGCAGTTTGCGACCCAGGCTTCTTGAAGATAGACGACGCCGTCATTGAATATGAGTTCAACGTCGAGGCCGGCGATCTGCTTATAGACATCTTGGACAACACTCAGCGCAAGGGCTATGTGTGTGCGCGCGCGCTGTCGCACGACGATCTGTTCGAGCACGTCGCTCGCATCTATAAAAATATCTGGATTGAGTATGAAGATGGTTCGTTCTGGCGCCCGTCGTTTGCGTGAACTGCAGGACAGCACGAGGATATTGCTATTTTGTTCGTTCCTGATTCCATTCGGAAGTTTTCTCGTGTTGCCTTTCGTTCCAGTCATGCTGTCGAACATCGGCGGCACCGACATGCGCATAGTCGGCTGGATCCTGGCGGTCGCCTCGTTGATCCAATTTGGCGGTGGACTGGTCGGTGGCATGGTGGCGGATCGGATCGGCCTGAAAAAAGCGATGATCCTGGGGCTGCTGACCAGATCGCTGGGATTTGGACTTATCGTCCTGTCGACGCAATACCTTTGGCTTTTAATCCCCTCGGTGCTGACGATCGCGGCTGGCGCAGCGATCTATCTGCCTGCCAACAAAGCCTATTTGATCAAAGGCCTTGCCGACGAACAGCGCGCCATCTTTCTGTCGTTCTCCAATTCCGCCTTCAATGCGGGGATGGGACTGGGACCACTCGTTGGCAGCTTTTTTATTATGAGTAACCGGGGCCTGTTGTTCAGTGTCACGTTCGGCATCTTCGTACTGGCAACAATCTTGCATATCCGCGTGTTGGCAAGCGATCGGATATCAGGCACCACCGGTGCTTACGTATCGCCAACGCGGATGGAGTTCGGTCGAGCTTCCAAAATGACGGCGCCGTTATTGTTCAATTTCATGGCGTTCTATTGCTACTTTTACTTTCAGAATTACATCGGCCCTTATGTCGTTGAAAATCATCCGCCGGAGATGCTCGGGGCCATCCTGCTGCTGAACTCGATGCTTGTCATTTTCGTTCAGCCGCTCGTTGCGAAACGGATCGAACGAAGTTCGTACGGCGCGATTCTCAGCCTGTCGTTTCTGGCGGTTGCCGTGGGTGCGGTCTTCCTGTCGATCGGCAGTGCCGCCAGCCTGCTGCTCGGAGTTGTGTTCTTCACGATGATGGAAATCTCAGTCTTTCTCAAGAACGACCTCGTCTTCGTGGCCGCCCTGTCCGAGAGTCCTGCTACAGCGTTCGGCCTGCAGCGCCTGTCTGGTGGATTGGGCGCGTTCGTTAGCAGCGCGGCTGGCGGAATGCTGTTCGCTCGCGCAGCCAGCAATGCGGAAGGATCGACGGGAGATTTTTGGCTTTGGTTATCTGTTCAATGTGCGGTTCTACTCTTCGCATCCGTTCTGTATTGGGTGAGTCAAAGCCGCTATCGTTCGCCGGCGGTTTAAGCAGAACGGGGGCCACTGGGTTCGCTGTTCTCGATGCATTACCGGACGTATAGAGAGTCCTGCAGTCGTCTGAAATCTGCAGCCAACTTATGCTAACGAAGCCGGATTCGGCGCAGACGCGAAACCGGATCGACGCCATCAGCACGCACCGTGTTGTTGCACCAGACTGCCATTTCGTACAACGTGGATGTCGAAGTCCCGGATGCATTGAGTTTGTCTTTCTTTCGTCACGCCTGTCGGCCGCGCTAAAAATCGCAAAAACCGCATGCGGCCAACTTTGGCGGCTGTCGTCAGATTTTTTTGATGCCGTTCTGTTCTACCCGTGCTTCTGCGTCGCTCCCGGGACCCTATGCCATTCGGCTGAGTCGCGACGGCAAACCGCGCACGTTAAACTTGAGCCCTTGGTCGAGCCTTATCTAACTGGAGAAAGCGCAATGAGTCATGTATTTGCTGTGGCGCCCGTGGTTGCGGTGCCTGTCGCCGGTTCCAACGACGAATTCCCCGTTCGCCGGATCTATTGCGTCGGCCGGAATTACGAGGCGCACGCGCGCGAAATGGGTCACGATCCGGATCGCGAGCCGCCGTTCTTTTTCTCCAAGCCCGCGGACGCCGTGCTGTACGTCGCGCCTGGCGCGACGGGCGAATTCCCGTATCCGTCGCAATCGAAAAATGTGCATTTCGAGATGGAACTGGTCGCGGCCATCGGCAAACAAGGCAAAGACATTCCCGCCGATCAAGCCCTCGATTACGTCTACGGCTACGCGCTTGGTCTGGATATGACCCGCCGCGACTTGCAGGCCGAAGCGAAGAAGCTCGGCCGTCCGTGGGACACGGCGAAGGGCTTCGATCATTCCGCGCCGCTCGGCCCTGTTCATCCTGTGGCAAAGGTCGGGCATCTGGAAAAAAGCGCGATCTGGCTCAGCGTCAATGGCGAGGAAAAGCAGCGCTCGGACATCTCGCAACTGATCTGGTCGGTGAGCGAGACGATCGCGTATTTGTCGACGCTGTTCGAACTGTTCCCCGGCGATCTGATTTTTACCGGCACGCCTGAAGGCGTCGGGGCGATTCAAAAGGGCGATCTGATGAAAGGCGGCGTTGATGGAATCGGCGAGTTCGCCGTGCGCGTGGTCTGACTACAAAACGGAGGGGACCGATGAAGCTCTACAGCTATTTTCGGAGTTCGGCTGCGTATCGCGTGCGCATTGCGCTGAATCTCAAAGGGCTTGGTTACGACTATGCGCCGGTTCACCTTCTGCGCGATGGCGGGGAGCAATTGAAGCCTGAGTATCGAGAGTTGAATCCGGACGGCATCGTGCCAACGCTCGTGGATGGCGACGACGTACTAACGCAGTCAATTGCGATCATCGAATATCTGGAAGAGACGCATCCGAAGCCAACGCTGCTGCCGGGGAGCGCGCTGGATCGTGCGTTCATCCGTTCGGTCGCGCTGCAGGTGGCTTGCGAGATTCATCCTATCGACAATTTGCGCGTGCTCAAGTATCTGAAGCACACGCTCAAAGTCGGTGAGGAAGCGAAAGATACGTGGTACAGGCATTGGCTGGAATCGGGCTTCAGTTCGCTGGAAAAGCGTCTGACGAACGATCCGCGCGTCGGCGCGCTGTGTTTCGGCAATACGCCCACGCTTTCCGATTTGTGCCTCGTGCCGCAAGTGTTCAACGCGCGGCGCTTCAATCTCGATATGAGCCGGTATCCGACAATCGAACGTATCGCCGATCACGCCGGGCAAATCGATGCGTTCGCGCGCGCTGCGCCTGGGCAACAACCGGACGCGGAATGACGACAGCAGTTTTTTTATCCGGCGCCGGGCTTGGCGCAAGCTTGATTATCGCGATTGGTGCTCAGAACGCGTTTGTGTTGCGGCAGGGTTTGAAGCGGCGACATGTGGGATTAGTCGTCGCCATCTGCGCGTTGATCGATGTGATGCTGATTGGGTTGGGCATCGGCGGAATGGGAGCGTTGATAGCCCGCGCGCCGGTTCTGCTGGACGTGATTCGCTGGGCCGGCGCGGTGTTCTTGTTCCTGTACGGCGTGCGGGCTTTTCACGCGGCATGGAAAGGGCCGGGGCACTTGCAGGCGGAGAATGGTGAGTCGCAGACGGCGTTAAAAGCGGCATCGACCGTGCTCGCCTTGTCGCTGCTCAACCCGCACGTTTATCTGGACACGGTCGTATTGCTCGGAGGCATTGGCGCGCGATACGGCTGGCCCGGGAACGCATGGTTCGCGGCCGGGGCAATGTGTTCATCGATTATCTGGTTCACCGTGCTCGGATTCGGGGCGCGGTTGCTGCGGCCGTTGTTCGAGAAAGATGTCTCGTGGCGCGTGCTGGATGTGATCGTGGGCGTGGTGATGTGGTGGATTGCCGGAATGTTGATCTTTTCCCGGTGAAGCGTGACTTGCTGCAGGCCTTGTAAAACGCCTGCAGCATGCCGAATCAATTACCCAGCAATGCGTCCGCGAATTCGTCGGCGCTGAATGGCTGCAGGTCTTCCACCTTTTCGCCTACGCCAATGAAATACACCGGAATCGGCCGCTGGCGTGCGATCGCCGCAAGTATCCCGCCCTTCGCGGTGCCGTCGAGTTTCGTCACGATCAACCCGGTTAGGCCGAGCGCATCGTCGAAAGCCTTTACTTGGGCAAGCGCGTTCTGGCCCGTGTTTGCATCGATAACCAGCAGAATCTCGTGCGGCGCGTCCGGCTGCGCCTTCGCAATCACGCGCTTCACCTTGCGCAGCTCTTCCATCAGGTGAAGTTGAGTGGGCAAGCGGCCGGCGGTGTCGGCCATCATCACGTCGATTTTCCGCGCGCGAGCCGCGCCGACAGCATCGAAAATCACGGCGGCTGCATCGCCGCTTTCTTGCGATAGAACCGTCACGTTGTTCCGTTCGCCCCACACGCGCAATTGCTCGCGCGCTGCTGCCCGGAACGTGTCGCCGGCGGCGAGCAATACGGACTGATCGAAGCTTTGCAAATGCTTGGCCAGTTTGCCGATGCTCGTTGTTTTCCCCGCGCCGTTCACACCTGCGATCATCATCACCAACGGTTGCGCGCGGCCTAGCATCAGTGATTTTTCCAGCGGCCGAAGCAGATCCGCGAGAAGCGAGCGGAGCGCGGCCTTCACTTGCATTGCGTCGGTTAGACGCTCGCTGCGCACTTTTTCGCGCAGTTCTTCGAGTAGATATTCGGTGGCGTCCATGCCTGCATCGGACATCAGCAGGGCGGTTTCGAGCTCTTCGTACAGGTCATCGTCAATCTTCGCGCCGACGAAAATGCCTGTCAGCCCCGAACTCGTCTTCGATAAACCCGTCTTCAGGCGAGTGAGCCATGACCGTTTTGCGCCGGCGTCCGCTTCCGGCGGCGGCACGATGACGGCTGTTTCCTGCTGCGCGGTCCATTGCGACGCCGTGCGGCCTTGCCAGTACGGCTTCGTTTCCCCAATCGGCGAATCGTCGACCAGTTGAGCCGGCGTTACGGGAGTGGTGGCGTGAGAAAGCGGCTCGCCGATACTCTCAACCGGCTGCGCCGGTGTTACGGGCGTGGTCGCGTGCTGTAGCTCTTGACCGGTTTCGGACTCCGAATCCAGCTCGATAGCGTCCTCTGCCTGATTTTCATCGGGCGTATCGCTCGTTTTGCCTACTAATCGTTTGAAAAAGCTGAACATGATCTGCTGTGGTGGAGGTGGCGTTTCATCTGTGCCGTCGCGAATGTGTTGATGGTTCGACAGTCCGCGAAAACGCAAAGATGAAGTTGCCATCGTGCCGCGAAAAACCGCTAAAAACAGCGGGAAGAGCCGGGCGAAAAGCGCAAATACGCGAAAGATGCGTATTTTATCAGCCGGCATCGATTGTAGTAGCGGGATGGCGGCGGCCCGTGACATCCGTGGCGGCGGGGCTGTGGTAACGTGCCGCATCGGTGAAAGGCATTGTTATTCACGTACTTTTTCTTCTTTTCCGCGCTCGGCTAACCGTCCGCCCACTCACGCACGTCCATGTCCCGCTCTGACATTACCCGAACGCTCACGAGAAATCCCGAACGCGCCCGCGATAAAACCCGTGAACCCGCAGCGGCCGAACGCGCGCCAAAGGTACGCGAAGCACAGCCATCGCGGGGCGGAAAGGCGCATTCCATTCGGATCATTGGCGGTGACTGGAAGCGCACGCCGTTACCGGTGCTAAGCCTCGACGGTTTGCGTCCCACGCCGGACCGGGTGCGGGAGACGCTTTTCAACTGGCTCGGCCAGTCGCTCGATGGCCGCCAGTGCCTCGACCTCTTCGCCGGGAGCGGCGCGCTAGGCTTCGAAGCCGCATCGCGCGGTGCTCTGCGCGTACTGATGGTGGAGCGCAGCGGCCGCGCAGTCGCGCAGTTAAAAGCGAATCAGGCGCGCCTGGCCGCGAAGAACATCGAAATTGTGGAAGCCGATGCGTTGCGCCTGGCTGCAAATCTGCCGCCGAATTCCTTCGATGTCGTTTTCCTCGATCCCCCTTTCGGCGATACCGCCATGCTCCAGCGCGCACTCGAACTTGCGGCGCCGCTGGTAAAGGCGAGTGGCGTGCTTTACGTGGAGTCGGGGGAACCGATCGACCCGGCGCAAGTGCCCGCGCTCGCCGGATGGGCAATTACCCGCGAAGGCAAGGCGGGCGCGGTCCGCTATCATTTGCTGCAGCGCGAAAATGGTGAATAATGCGCGTTCCAAAATGGCGGGCCGCCATGCGCGGGCCATCGCCGAGCAGGCCGGCGAAACGGCATGATTGATTACGGCTTCTTGTAGATGCCGGTGTCGTCCCAATTTAAATCTGGCGAAGCATCGTCAGTAATTCTGCAAAAAGCCAGAAAAAGTATCAGAAAGAGGAGATGCCCATGGTTACAGCCGTTTATCCGGGAACGTTCGATCCGCTCACGCGCGGTCACGAAGACCTTGTGCGACGCGCATCGAGTATTTTCGATACGCTGGTGGTCGGCGTTGCCGATAGCCGCAACAAGAAGCCGTTTTTCAGTCTCCAGGAACGGCTGGACATTGCCCATGAAGTATTGGGGCACTATCCGAACGTTAAGGTGATGAGCTTCAAAGGCCTGCTGAAGGATTTCGTGCGCAAGAACAACGCGCGCGTGATCGTGCGGGGTCTGCGCGCTGTTTCCGATTTCGAATATGAATTTCAGATGGCCGGCATGAACCGTTATTTGCTGCCCGACGTCGAAACCATGTTTATGACGCCGTCGGACCAATATCAATTCATTTCGGGCACGATCGTGCGCGAGATCGCGCAACTTGGCGGCGATGTCAGCAAATTCGTGTTTCCATCGGTGGAAAAGCGCTTGCAGGATAAAGTTGGACCGATCGCGCCAGATCCCGCTGTGCCGTGAGCGCGCATCACAAAGCCGGCTGAAATGCCGGGCGAAGAGAGTAAAGCATGGCCCTGTTTATTACCGACGAGTGCATCAATTGCGACGTGTGCGAGCCCGAGTGCCCGAACGACGCCATATCGATGGGCGTGGACTACTACGTGATCGATCCGAACAAATGCACGGAATGCGTCGGACACTTTGACGAACCGCAATGCGTGCAAGTGTGTCCCGTCGAATGCATTCCGCGCGATCCGGCGCACGACGAAAATCCCATCCAGTTGATGGCGAAATATCACGCGTTGATGAAAGCGAAGGGCGCCTGAACAAGCGCCCATCCGCATTTACAGCATGGCGCGCAACGCGGCCAGAAGCGCATCACATTCGGCGTCTGTCCCAATGGTGATCCGCAAATGCTGATCGATCCGCGGCAACTTGAAATGCCGCACGAAAATCTCCTTCTCCTTCAGGCTTGCGGCGAGCGTTGCGGCGTCATGTGCCGGATGGCGCGCGAACACGAAGTTCGCGGCTGACGGCACTACATCGAATCCGAGCGCCTTCAGTTCGGCCGATAAACGCTCGCGGCTCTCGACCACTTTCGTGCAGGTATCGCGGAAATACGCGTCGTCGTCAAACGCGGCAATGGCCGCAACCTGCGCCAACCGGTCGAGCGGATACGAGTTGAAGCTGTCCTTTACCCGCGTGAGCGCCTCGATCAGCGCTTCGTGGCCCAACGCGAATCCCACTCGCATTCCGGCCAGCGAACGCGCCTTCGATAACGTCTGGACCACCAGCAGGTTCGGATATTCATCGACTAAAATAGCCGCCGATTCCGCGCCGAAATCCACATACGCTTCATCGATCACGACAACCGAATCCGGGTTCGCCGCGAGCAGAATCCTGATTTCGTCGAGCGGCAACGCGCGCCCGGTCGGCGCGTTCGGATTCGGCAACAGCACGCCGCCATTGGGCGCGCGATAGTCGTCTACATCGATGCCAAAGTCCGCGTTCAGCGGCATGGCACTGAACGCGACGCCATACAACTGCGCGTACACCGGATAAAAACTGTACGTGATATCGGGAAAACGAATCGGCTTGTCGTGCTTGAGGAGCGCCTGGAACGTGTGCGCGAGGACTTCATCGGAGCCATTGCCCACGAACACCTGCTCTGCGCGCAGCCCGTGATGCCGCGCGATTGTTTCGCGCAACGCACGCGCCGTCGGGTCCGGATATTTACGCAGCGAATCTCCGTCGTTTCCAAGTTCGCGCTGGATTGCATCGATAACCCGCGGCGACGGCGGATACGGATTTTCGTTCGTATTGAGCTTCACGGGACGTGCAAGCGCGGGTTGTTCACCCGGCACATACGGCGTCAATTTGTCGACGATCTCGCTCCAGAAACGGCTCACATTTCGCTCCTTATCAGGCATTCAGTTCAGCCAGCGCGATGCAGATTCATCATCGCGCGTTCCATTTCGTCGTTGATCGCGACAGGCATGACGGCGAGTGCGCGTTCAATCGATGCATCGATCACATCCTGTTCTTCACGGCGAGGCGACTTCAGCACGAAATTGGCGACATCGGGCTTCGCGCCGGCGCGCGAGGCTTCGGGAATCAGATCGCGCGGATGCCCGATGCCAATCCGCAACCGCCAATATTGCTGCGACGAAAGATGCGCGGAAATGTCCTTCAAGCCGTTATGCCCGCCGCTGCCGCCGCCGAGCTTCAGCTTGACGGTGCCGGGCGGCAGATCGAGTTCATCGTGCGCGACGAGAATTTCGTCCGGCAAAATCTTGAAAAACTGCGCGACAGCCACGACCGATTGCCCTGACCGGTTCATGAAGGTCTGCGGCTCGAGCAGATGAATTTCATGGCCGTTGAGCCGGCCGCGTCCGTAGTGGCCGTGGAAGCGGCGTTCGTCGCGCAGAGACGCGCCCGAGTCGCGCGCCAGTTGATCGACGAACCAGAAGCCGGCGTTGTGACGCGTCGCGGTGTATTCGGCGCCCGGATTGCCGAGCCCGACGATCAGTTTGATCATGTTCAATCGTGGCGGCATAAAAGCGCGCGAGCATGCTCGGCAAGCTTCAACCGCACCAGAAAAAGGCTAAAAAAAACCCGCCGGAGCAGAGCAACGGCGGGTCACTTTGTCCACTCCTGAGAGTGGACTCAAGCGTACAGGCTTCAGCAGACTTATGCAGCCGGCTTGTCGCCTTCGGCAGCGGCGTCGCCTGCAGCGGCTTCGTCCGAAACAACGGCAGCCGGAATGGTCGCCGAAGCGATAACCGGATTTTCTGCTTCGAGGTGAGCGATCAGCGCCACGCCCTTCGGCAAAACGATGTCCTTCACGTGCAACGCCTGACCCGCTTCGATCTTGGCGAGGTCGAGTTCGACGAATTCCGGCAGATCAGCCGGCAGACATTCGATTTCGATTTCGTTGATCACGTGCGAGATCACCGCGCCAGCCGTTTTCACAGCCGGGTTCGTTTCCTGGTTCAGGAAGTGAACCGGAACCTTGGTGTGCAGCTTCTTCGATGAATCGACACGTTGGAAGTCAACGTGCAGAACCATTTGCTTGAACGGATGGTATTGCACATCGCGCAGCAGGACTTGTTGGGTCTTGCCAGCAACTTCCAGGTCGAGAATCGACGAATGGAAAACTTCTTTCTTCAGCGCGTGCCAAAGGGCGTTGTGATCGAGCTCAACAGCCAGAGCTTCAGCGTTCGCGCCATATACGATACCCGGCGTCTTGCCCGAGTTACGCAGGCGGCGGCTCGCACCCGTACCTTGCAGATTGCGCTCAAAAGCGACTACTTTCATGATTCGACTCCATAATCTGCCCGCGACCAGGCAGTGAAAACGGGGCTGTCCGCGAAAGCGTTCAGCCCCAGAGCAGCGGTTCAGGCCTTCGTTCGCCTGAACCGATTACGCGGTATCGCGAAGTTTTATCCTCCCGATACCGCAAATACTTTCAACCGCTTTCAACCTTCGGCAAATAGCGACATGACCGAGTCGCCGCGACGGATTCGCGAGAACGTCTCGGCCAGCAGGCCGGCGCTCGACAACACGCGCACCTTGGTGCATGCGCGCGCTTCGTCGGAAAGAGGGATTGTGTCCGTGACAACCAGTTCATCCAGTTCCGATGCCGCGATCCGCTCGCCCGCGCCGCCCGACAAAACCGGGTGCGTGGCGTACGCAAACACTTTGGTTGCGCCGCGTTGCTTCAACACTTGTGCCGCCTTGCAAAGCGTGCCGGCGGTGTCGACCATGTCGTCCATGATCACGCACGTGCGGCCTTCCACTTCACCAATGATGTTCATCACTTCAGCGACGTTCGCCTTCGGGCGACGCTTGTCAATGATCGCGAGATCGGTGTTCAACTGTTTGGCCAATGCCCGGGCGCGAATCACGCCGCCTACATCTGGAGACACGACCAGCAGGTTTTCATGATTTTGCTTACGCAGATCGCCGAGCAGAACAGGCGTTGCGTAGATGTTATCGACCGGAATGTCGAAGAAACCTTGAATCTGGTCGGCGTGGAGGTCCATGGTAATGACACGATCCACACCGGCGATTTCCAGCATATTCGCTACGACTTTCGCCGAAATGGCGACGCGAGCCGAGCGCGGCCGGCGATCCTGGCGGGCATAACCAAAGTACGGGATGGCTGCGGTGATCCGGCCAGCGGATGCACGCTTGAGCGCATCGACCATGATCATGAGTTCCATCAGCGTGTCATTGGTCGGCGCGCAGGTGGATTGCAGCACGAACACGTCTTTGCCGCGGACGTTTTCCTGGATCTCGACCATGATTTCGCCGTCGGAAAACCGGCTGACCATTGCCTTGCCAAGAGGGATTCCAAGGATTTTGACGACTTCCTGTGCAAGCGCGGGATTCGCGTTGCCAGTGAATACCATCAGGCCGTCACTGCTCATCGTGCACCTGTTTCTTGGCTGGGCGAGAGGAAAAACGCGGGAAATTAATGGCAGGGGAAGAAGGATTCGAACCTTCGCATGCTGGAATCAAAATCCAGTGCCTTAACCAACTTGGCGACTCCCCTACACTAACTTTGAGTCTCGCCGGGCAGTGTAGGACAAACCCGGCAAAACGAAACTTTACGACGCGAAAGCGAAGAGAGGATGCGAATCCAGGCTTTCGGTCACTTTGCTTTTCCAGCTTGCCGGGAGTTTGGCTTGCGCCATCTCAGCTTCGGCTTTACTACGAAAAGCGGCAAACACGCTCGCTCCAGATCCGGTCATTCGCGCAGGTGAAAGATTCGATAACCACTCCAGCACCTGAGCTACTTCCGCGTACTTCTCTGTCACAACTGCCTGCATATCATTTCGGCCGAAGCTGTCAGGCCAATCTGCGTCAGAACTATGTTGTGCAAGGAAGTCCGTTATTGTGAGGACTTCTGAGTCCCTTGTCAACGCTTTCTCTGAAAAAATCGCGGCGGTTGGAACATGTACCGCAGGACTCACCACCAGGAAAAAGCGTTTTGGCAAATCCACCGACTGCAGCGCTTCGCCTACCCCTTCGGCAAAAGCATTCTGCCCGAAGACGAAAAAAGGCACGTCGGCGCCAAGTTTCAATGCCAGTTCCTGCAGCCCTTGTCTCGACAAACCCAGACCCCACAAGCGGTTCAGGGCCAGCAGCACGGTCGCGGCGTCAGAACTGCCGCCGCCGAGACCGGCGCCCATGGGCAGTATTTTATCAATTTCTATGTTTACGCCAAGGGGGGTGCCGGTTGTCGATTGCAGCAGACGTGCCGCGCGCACAACAAGGTCATCTGCTTCGGGCACGCCGGGGACATCGGTGATGCGGGTTATCACGCCGTCGTCGCGCCGGGTGAAGTGGAGCACGTCGCCCCAGTCGAGCAACTGGAATACCGTCTGGAGCGCGTGATAACCGTCCGGACGACGTCCCGTGATGTGCAGGAAAAGATTGAGCTTGGCCGGCGCGAGGCAATTGCGCAGCGCTGCGCCAGGCAGCGGGCCTGATGAGCCCGGTTGAGTGGAAGCCATGCTTGTGGATGCGAAAAACGTTACTGGTCGAGGACGAGCTTGATATCGAGCGGCGGTTCTTCCCGCGAGAGGTTCAAACGCTTCACGCCGGTGGCGGGTGCATCGGCGTAGGCCAGATAGTCGATCGTCCAGCCGTCCTGCTTGATTTGCTTCAACCTATCATTCTGCGACGATGAATCCATGGTCGTGCGTGCCCGGGATGTCGGCGCCGGCGAAGGTTGCAGCCAATAACGCAAGCCTTCCACGGGCAACGCGAAACCCACCGCATTGCGCATCAGATCGGATACGTTGTCAGCGGTTTGCGGCTCGCGGTTCGGCAATTCCAGCGTGGCCGATGACGGCGATGACGTGACGATTGCCATGGTCTGTCCCAACGGATTGCGCAATTGCAGCGTGACCGTGTCGCCCGTTTCCTGCCAGTCGAAGTTGCCGTACGCGTTGCGTTGCTGACCGTTCTGGTCGTCGTACTGAACGGCGAAACGGCCGTGATACGCGCGGCTCGTCTGCGCCGTGACCGCGGTCGCGGCATTCGATGTAGTCGGAACACGAGGCTTGACCGCACAACCGGAGAGCACCACGGCGCTTGCCGCCATCAACGCCAGTGCGCTGCGTCGAGCGCGCTGGCCGTTCAGGACATTCATTGCATTCAAGTTCAAAGGTCGTTCACCTGGAATCGTTTGAGCGTTTTGACGAGTGTGTCGTTGCCGGGTTCAAGCTTTTGCGCCTGGCGCCACGTGCTGCGCGCCTGGTCCTGTTGCCCCGACTTCCACTGCACTTCGCCAAGATGCGCGCCAATTTCAGCATTCGGCTGCAAATCGTAGGCTTTCTTCAGGATGCTGGCCGCTTCAGCGTCGTTGCCCTGCCGATATTTCGCCCAGCCAAGGCTGTCCATGATGAACGCATCATTCGGCGCCAGCGATACCGCCTTCTCAATCAGCTTCACCGCTTCATCCAGCCGCTCGTTGCGATCGACGAGTGAATAGCCAAGCGCGTTGTACGCTTGCGGATTGTCCGGCTGCGTCTTCATCAGCTTGCGAAGCTGCGTTTCCATGACCTCGTAATGCCCGTTTTTCTCGGCGGCCATGGCGTAGTCGTAAGTGAGATCAGGATCTTCGGGGAAAGCTGCCGACGCCTTCGACAAAGCCGTCTCCGCTTCCGGATAACGCTGCGCCTGGAACAACAACGACGCATCGGTCCGGGCGAGCAAGGCAAGGTCCCGCGGATCCGATGTCTGCAGGCTGCCGAGCAACTGGCGAGCTTCATCGACCTTGCCGTGGTTCGCCAGAATCTGCGCGCGCGTGACTTGCGCCGGCAAATACTGCTGGCTCGAGCGCGTGATCTTGTCGAGATACTGGTTCGCGGCGACATCGTCCTTTTGCTCGAGCGAAAGTTGCGCGAGATAGATGTACGCCTGACCCGGATCAGCGCCCGGTGTGGCCTCAGCCGCCTTTGCGTACTGAGTCAGATAGTCCTTAGCCTTGTCCGGCTGCTTCTTCTGAATGTTGATCAACGCGAGCGCCATCAGCGGCGTCAGATCCTTCGCGTCGTTCTTGCGCATGACTTCGAACTGCTTCTGGGCGTCATCGAGCCGATCCGCCGATAAATACAGTTGCGCCAGCGCAAGCCGTGCGTCATGCGATTTCGGATTCTTGTCGAGGTACTTTTCGAACGAAGCGATGCCTTCGTTGCGCTCGGCCGGTCCCATGCGCGCGAGCGTCAACGCTGCGGGCAAGTAGTCGGGCTTGAGCTGCAGCGCCTTTTCAAGCGATGCCTTCGCGCCCGGCTGATCGTCGGCGGCGAGTTGCTGGCGGGCGAGCGCCAACTGCGTTTCGGGCCGGTCCATGTCGTTCTTGACCAGGTCCTTCAACACATTCAAACCGCCCACGCGGTTCGGCCCGCGCGAGATCAAAACCTGCAGCGAAATGATCGCGTCGCCACGCTGCTCGGCCGGGATCTTTGCGAGTTCGCCAGCAAGAATCGGCTCGGCGTCGTCGGGCTTGCCGGACAAGATCAACAACGATGCGCTCAACTGCGCCGCGCGTTCCGAGTTCGGCGAGAACTGCTGCCAAAGCTGAACGGCCGTCAGCGCGTCGTTGGGACTTTGTGCGGCAATCGCAATCTCGGTGGCGCGCTGGGCGAACCGTGGATCATGCGTGTCACGAGCAAGCGCGAGATATGTCTGGTAAGCAGGCGCGGCCTGATTACGCTGCAACGCGACTTCGGCCGCGAGCACCTGGAACACGATCTGGCTGGACGCTGCAATGTTGGGCAGGTCCTGCGTTTCCTTGCCCGTAGGTGGCGCGGTGATCAGGTCTGCTGCGTTGATTGAAGCCTGATTGTCGTCCGGAGAAGGAAGTTGCGCCGGGCTCTGGGCGTAGGCGGAGGAGCCGAGTGCGAACGCTGCCACGGCAAGCGCCACAGCCGCCGCGAGCTTGCTCGGCGAGACCGGCTTACCGCGTGCCGCAATCGTTTCAGCGGCCGCTGCACGTTGCTTCGAAAACAGCTTAACGAAGGACAAGTTCATGGAAATCCGATCAATGTTTCAGTCGATTGTAACGCGCTCGCTACAATACGCGCACGTCCCACAGCAAGTTGCAGACCAGTAAAACATGCCAGAGCTGCCGGAAGTCGAAGTAACCCGACGCGGTATTGAACCGTTCGTTGCCGGCCGCCGTGTCGAGCGTGTCGATATCCGCACGCCCGCGCTCCGGTGGCCCATTCCCGCGCATCTTTCAAAGACGATGAAAGCGCTGAAAATCGACAAGGTCGAGCGGCGCGGCAAGTACTTGTTGTTCGAAACCTCTGACGGTTGGCTGATCGTGCATCTCGGCATGACAGGAACATTGCGTGTTTTGCGTAACGTTCCGCGTCCTCCCGATGCTGCAAAGCATGATCATATCGATTTGATCTTCGACGACTTCATTTTGCGCTTCCGCGATCCGCGGCGTTTTGGCGCCGTGCTCTGGCATTCGCGCGAGGACGGCGATGTTCTCGATCATCCGCTGCTCGCCGGTTTGGGCGTGGAGCCGTTCACTGCCGGGTTTTCCGGCGCACTGATGTACCGGCTGACGCGCGGGCGCAAGGTGTCGGTGAAACAAGCGCTGCTCGCCGGAACGATGGTCGTTGGCGTCGGCAACATCTATGCATCGGAAAGCCTGTTTCGTGCGGGAATCCGGCCGACAACCGCCGCCGGTCGCGTTTCCCTCGTTCGCTACGATCTTCTCGCCGACGCCGTACGCACGACGCTCGCGGCGGCTATCGAAAAGGGCGGCAGCACGCTGCGTGATTTCGTTGGCAGCAACGGCGAGTCGGGTTATTTCCAGCTCGATTATTTCGTCTATGATCGCGCCGGCCTGCCATGCCACGTTTGCGGAACGGCCATCAAACACATCGTGCAAGGCCAGCGATCCACGTACTTTTGCCCGCGCTGCCAGCGCTAGCCCACATGCTCCAGCTCACCGACTTCTCCGCGCGCCTGATCGCGTGGCAACGCGTTCACGGACGTCACGACCTGCCGTGGCAAAACACGCGCGATGCTTATCGGATCTGGCTGTCCGAGATCATGCTGCAGCAGACGCAAGTGTCGACGGTGATTCCGTATTACGCACGGTTTCTCGAACGTTTCCCCGATGTCAACGCGCTCGCCGCCGCGCCCGTCGATGACGTCATGGCGCTGTGGGCCGGCCTCGGCTACTACTCGCGCGCGCGAAATCTGCATCGATGCGCCGATGTCGTCGCGACCGAGCATGGCGGCGCGTTTCCTCGCGGTGTCGATGAACTCGCGGAATTGCCAGGCATCGGCCGATCGACGGCGGCGGCGATTGCGTCCTTTGCATATGGCGCGCGCGCGACGATTCTCGATGGCAACGTGAAGCGCGTCCTGGCGCGTGTGTTCGGCGTGGAAGGTTTCCCGGGCGAGAAGAAAGTGGAAAACGCGATGTGGACGCTCGCCGAATCGCTTCTGCCCGACGCCGCGCACAAGGACGACGTCACGGCCTACACGCAAGGTTTGATGGATCTGGGCGCAACGCTTTGCGTGCGTGGCAAGCCGGATTGCCCGCGCTGCCCGTTCGCGCCGGATTGCGTGGCGAACGTCACGCATCGGCAAAAGGAATTGCCAACGGCTCGGCCGAAAAAAACGGTGCCAACGCGCAAGACGTGGATGCTGGTATTGCAGGACGGCGATACGGTTCTGCTGGAAAAACGCCCGCCGACGGGAATCTGGGGCGGTTTATGGAGCTTGCCTGAAGCCGCCGATGAAGACGCTCTGGCCGCTGTCGCGCATAGTCTCGGCGGCGGAACGGACAAGCTTCAGCGCCTGAGCCCGTTCACGCATACGTTCACGCATTTCAAGCTGGATATCGAGCCGCGTCTCGGGCGCGCGGACGCGGCGCCCGAACTCGCCGATAACCGCACGGTGTGGGCGCCGTTATCGAATATCGACGCGTATGGCGTTCCTGCGCCGGTCCGCAAACTCCTGGACGCACTGCAAGGCTCGCTGATCTGAACTGAGTTGAATTACAGAAGCTGATGCTGCTGCATGTAGTGATGCACGACATCGATACGCGCCGCTGCATCTTCCAGTTCCATCAGCTTTTGCCGGGCGCGCATGGGGATCGGCAAAATCTCGGACAAACGGTTCGATACCCACGTTGGATCGTCGAGCAGAAAGGGCTCGGTGAAAGGCAGATCCTTGGGTTCCCGCGCCTTGATTGCATCGATGATCCGCTCCAGCACCTCCGCGCACGCGCCGAACTTGGCTATCGCTTCGGCATTTTCCAGCGGCGCGTCGTCGCCGATTGTTTCCGCCACGCCAACCAGCAAATTGCTCGGTTCCACTCGATGCGAGAGCAGCCGGAAGCGCGTCGTGCCGCGTGCCTGGATCAGCAGCATGCCGAACGTGTCCACGTCGCATTGCGTGATTTCGGCAAGACAACCAATGGCTTCCGGCACCGACGGATCTCCCGGCGAAGCAATCTCGTTACCGCTTTTCAGCAGGCACACGCCAAACGGTGTGCCCTCGCGCAGACACGCGCGCGCCATGTCGAGATAGCGCGCTTCGAAGATTTTCAGGGGAAGATGGCCACCGGGAAACAGCACGGTGTGCAAGGGAAACAGCGGCAGGTCGGCGAGAAGGGGATTGGTGGACATCGCGCGCTTCTTCTAAAAAGACCGTCCGAAGGCGATCAGGTTTGCAAGGGCGCGACGTGTCCATCGATGGCGATGGGTGCGTCGCGATGCCGCACGATTACGTTGGCGCTTTCGCCAAAACGCGCGGCGAGCGTCTGGGCGATGAACACCGAGCGGTGCTGACCGCCGGTGCAGCCAATCGCGACCGTGAGGTAACTGCGGTTATCTTCGCGAAACTGCGGCAACCATTTCGCAATGAACGTGCCGACGTCGTCGATCATCTGATGAACCATCGGCTGAGCGGAAAGAAAATCGATCACCGGCTGGTCGAGGCCCGTCAGCGGCCGCAACTCGCGGTCGTAATAGGGATTCGGAAGCGTGCGGACATCGAAGACGAAATCGGCGTCGAGCGGCACGCCGCGCTTGAATCCGAACGATTCGAACATCAGCGTCAGGCCGGCCGTTTCCTGCTCGACAAAACTCTTGACCCACGCGCGCAGGACGTTCGCGCGCAGATTGCTCGTGTCGATCTGATGGCCGAATTCCGCAAGCCCCGACACCAGTTCCCGTTCCCGTTCGATCGCTTCGCCAAGCGATGTGTGCAGGCCGACATCGGCGTCGTGCGTGGGTGAACCGGACAGAGGATGACGACGGCGTGTTTCCGAAAAACGCTGGATCAGCGACTGCGTGCTTGCGTTGAGGAACAGCACGCGGACATCGAAGGACTGCGTGAGGCCGTTGATGATGGCCGGAACTTCGTCGAGCGATCGGCTGGAACGTGCGTCGATGGCGACCGCGAGGCGCGCCTGACCTTTCGACTCGAGATAAGTCGCGAGTTCGGGCAGGAAACGCGGCGGCAAGTTGTCGACGCAATAGTAGCCGGCGTCTTCGAGCGCGTTCAGGGCGACGGATTTGCCAGAGCCGGAAATGCCGGTAATCAGGATGATGCGCATGAATGAGGACTCGTCAGATTGGGCGAATAGTTCGGGTCCAGACGTCACCGGCTCGTTAGTCCACCGATCAGATCAGCTTGCCGGGGAACTGGCTCTCCGGATCCTGCATGGCGAGGCGCTGACGATCCATGAAGTCCCGCAAGGTATCGATACCGCGCAGTTGCAGGATCGTATTGCGCACAGCCGCTTCGACCAGCACGGCGAGGTTTCGGCCGGCAGCCACCTGGATGGTGACCTTGCTGATTGGCAAGCCGAGTACATCGACCGCCTGGCTTTCCAGTGGCAGCCGCTGGAATTCGCCGTCCGGCCGACGCACGAGCTGAACGATCAGCTTGAGCTTCATTTTCCGCCGAACTGCGGTTTCACCAAAGATGGTTTTGATGTCCAGGAGGCCGAGGCCGCGCACTTCGAGCAAATTCTGCAGCAGCGGCGGGCATCGTCCTTCGACAAAGTCCGGACCGAGGCGCACGAAGTCTACTGCGTCGTCCGCGACAAGACCGTGACCGCGGCTGATCAGCTCCAGCCCGAGTTCGCTTTTGCCAAGGCCCGAGTCGCCGGTGAGCAGCACGCCCATACCGAGAATATCGAGAAATACGCCGTGCAGCGTTGCGCGCGGCGCGAGGATGCGCGACATGTAAAGCCGCAAACTGTCGATTACCGCGGCTGCGGACATGCGTGTGGTGAAGAGCGGCGTGGACGAACGCGTGCAGCGCAAAACCAGTTCGGGCGGCGCGCCGACTTCGCCCGCGACCACCAGGAAAGGCGGTTCGAGTGCGATCAGCTCGGCCATGTTGCGCGAGCGGTCTTCGTCGGACTGACGCTGGTAGTAGGTGATTTCGGCGTCGCCGAGCACCTGGATACGGTTGGGGTGAATCAGGTTCAAGTGGCCGACCAGATCGGCACTCGATGTTGCATTGGCGACCGTCTCTGTCGAGAAACCGCGTTCCCAGCCTTCGTGACCTGTCAGCCAGCTGAGTTTCAGCGCGGCCGCGTTGTCGTCGAAAATACTCTGGGCATTGATGCTGGACGTATCCATGAGGCCGGAACTCCGTGAGGGGCCGCGAGCGCTGGGCAGCTGAATGGGCCGGGGTTGGCTCGTTCAATGCTCCGCTCAATAGGACTGATTGTGCGCTAGAAGGACCGCCGGCGCGAGAGGCTTGCTCGCGCCATGTGCGTGGATTCGAGCAGTTTCGACGAACTCAGGGTTGCCATTGCGTAAGAAGCTGATGCAGCGCCTCACGGTTTTCTTCGGTATTCAGACGTTCTCGCGTGTCCCGGTCGGACAATAACTGGGCGATCTCGGACAGGATTTCAAGGTGTTGCTGCGTAGCCTGCTCAGGAACGAGGAGGAAGATCAGCAGCGAAACCGGCTGGCCATCCGGCGACTCGAAAGCGATCGGCTCAGCCAGACGCACGAATGCGGCGAGCGGATGCTTCAGGCCCTTGATGCGTCCGTGGGGAATGGCGACACCTTCGCCCAGACCGGTCGAGCCGAGGCGCTCGCGCGCGAAGAGATTGTCGGTGACGGTGCTTCGGCCAATGCCGTTCTGATTCTCGAAGATCAGGCCCGCTTGCTCGAATACACGTTTCTTGCTGGTGACGGACAGTCCGAGTACGACATTTTCGAGGGGAAGAAATTTGGCTAAACGATTCATGTTGGCAGGCAGATGCGTGGCCTGAATTCTCCTCACGGTGGCGACTTCAGAAGCTCGAACAAGCACTGAGCGCGCACGGCGATTTTGGTTAGGAATGCGCGGAAGACCGAAGTTCGGCTGCTCTCCGCTACGTTTCATTCCGATTTAACAACCCCGGTATTACCCGGACCATTATAGAACAGCGTCTCTTTCGATGGTGCGGCGCGCAATACGGCGCCAACGTTTGGTGCCACGAACGCAACAGTCCACATTTGCTTCTCGCGCACCGACGTATCAATCCACCGGAGACAAAAAAGCCGCCTGCTGTCAGGCGGCTGCTACCGGTCAAGCTGGTCCGGTGCTGATTCTCCGAACCCGGCGCATCAGAAAAATCGGTTCAACTGATGCGCCGTCCAAGCTTTTGATGCAGACCTCTAAAAACGCTACTCGGCAGTTACGGCGCCGGTGCTTCGCTTTCCTGCGGTTCGTACTTCATTGTTGCATGTGCATGACCCTGGATCTTGTCCTTATGACGAAGGACTTGTCTATCCAGCTTGTCGACCATCAGATCGATCGCCGCGTACATATCAACGTCACAACTTTCGATGAAGATGTCCTTGCCTTTCAGATGCAGGTTGATTTCAACCTTTTGCCGCTTGTCCTTTTCCCTATGATTGTCGACCGAGAGGACCACACTGCCGTCGATCACCTGATCGAAGTGCCGAAGCACTCTATCCAGTTTGGTGATCACATATTCTCGCAACGCAGGCGTCAATTCGAGATGGTGTCCACTGATCTGCAGATTCATAGTTGCTCTCCAAGCTAATGGCCGCCTGGTCGCTCTTACGCTGCTGAAAACCGGTCGCTACGCCCGCGGTTGGCCATTGGTTCGACGGCTGAAACGGATCGGGAAACGTATCGTCCGGCTCGTTCGCGTGTTTGCGACGCGGCCGGTAAAGGCCCGCCGCAACATGCAGCGGGCTACAGAGACTTTCGCAGGTTCACTGCCGGAATTTTCAGGGCTTCGCGATATTTCGCCACCGTACGGCGCGCCACCACAAACCCTTGTTCCGCCAGCAATTCGGCGATGCGGCTGTCTGAAAGAGGAGATTTTGAGTCTTCAGCTCCTATCAGTTGCTTGATGAGGGCCCGGATCGCCGTTGACGATGCCGCGCCACCCGTGTCGGTAGAAACGTGCGATCCGAAGAAGTACTTGAATTCAAGCGTCCCGAACGGGGTCAGCATGTACTTGCCGGTTGTCACACGTGAGACAGTGGATTCGTGTAAACCCAGCGTATCAGCAATCTCCCTCAAAACCAAGGGCCGCATTGCAATTTCACCGTGCGCGAAAAAGTTCTTCTGACGCTCCACAATTGCCTGCGCCACACGAAGAATCGTCTCGAATCTTTGTTGAATATTTTTAATTAACCAGCGTGCTTCCTGCAGTTGCTGTCGTAGCGAACCGCTGCCCGGATCGCCGCGATTGTTGCGCAAGATATTTGCGTAAAGGTGATTGATGCGAAGCCGCGGCACAATTTCCGGATTCAATTCTGCCGTCCATCCGCTGGACATCTTGCGCACGAGAATGTCCGGAACCACGTAATCGGCTTCACTTTTTCCGAACGCCGCGCCCGGAAACGGTTCGAGCGAGCGAATCAGCAGATGCGCGTCCCGCAATGCGTCATCGGAGGCTTTGAGCTGCTTGCGCAGGCGCGTGAAGTCGCGCGCGGCGAGCAACTCCAGATGATGCATGACGATATCGAGCGCCAGCGTCCTGACAGGCGATGAGTCCAGCCGCAAAAGCTGCAGCTTGAGGCATTCCGACGCGGAACGGCCGCCCACACCCGGCGGATCGAAACTCTGCAGCAGCGCGAGCGCGGCGCTCAATTCGTCGAGATCGACCTCGAGTTCGTCAGGTAAATCGGCTTTCACTTCGTCGAGCGAGGAAGTGAGATAACCATCTTCATCGAGGGATTCGATCAGGAACGTGATCAGCGCGCGATCGCGCTGATTCGCTTTCGTCATGCGCAACTGCGACATCAGGTGATCGCGCAGCGTGGTAGTCGATTCGTGGATTTGAAGCGGAGGCAGGTCGTCGTCGTCGGAACCGCTGTTCGAGCGGCCGTAATCCTCCAGATTCCACGAACTGGAATCCGGACCGTTGTCCGACGAACTCATGCCGTTGTATTCGTCGACACCTTGAGGCTCGCCGTTTTCCGAGCGCTCGGTCGTGCTGCTGCTCGACGACGTGCCGTTGCTCATCATGGGCTCGGGCGCGTTCACCGAAGCGCCCGTGGTGATCAGCGATCCATCTGCCGCCACGCGCAGCGGACTGGTGGTCCAGTCGTCCTCGTTTTCGAGCAACGGATTCTGCGCGACAGCCATCGCGACTTCCTGCTGCAATTCGAGCGTCGACAACTGCAGCAGCCGGATGGACTGCTGCAGTTGTGGAGTGAGCGCAAGATGCTGCGATAGGCGTAGTTGGAGGCTGGCTTTCATGGCAAGGTTTTAATCATTGTAGAGAGTTTGCCACGGGCGCGAAACCTCGCGGGGATCGGCCAAAAACAAGCGTGCCGCCCGCGGGCGGCACGTAAGAATTGCTGGCGCTGCTCCAAAGCCGCGCATTGCCGCCCACAGCGGGCTCTGCAGCACTGCGGGCACGAAGTTCACGCTGTTACATGCGGAAATGTTCGCCGAGATACACGCGCCGAACACTCTCGTTTTCGATGATTTCGCTCGGCGCGCCGGCTGCGAGCACGCTGCCGTCGCTGATGATGTACGCGTGATCGCAAATGCCGAGTGTCTCGCGCACGTTGTGGTCCGTGATGAGCACGCCGATGTTCCGTTGTTTCAGGAACTTCACGATCTTCTGGATTTCCAGCACGGCAATGGGATCGACGCCGGCAAACGGTTCGTCCAGGAGGATGAACGCCGGGTTCGTAGCCAGCGCGCGGGCAATTTCCACACGGCGCCGTTCGCCGCCGGACAAGGACAGCGCCGGATTTTCACGCAGATGCGCGATCTGGAGTTCATCGAGCAAGGCTTCCGCGCGGTCCGTGATTGCCTGCTTGGACAGCGGCTTGTCGTTTTCGCCGGTCTGCAGTTCGAGCACGGCGCGGATGTTCTGCTCGACGGTAAGCTTGCGGAAAACCGATGCTTCCTGCGGCAGATAAGACAGCCCGAGGCGCGCGCGCTGGTGGATCGGCAACAGGCTGATGGACGTGCCATCGAGTTCGATCTCGCCTGCATCGAGCGGAACCAGACCCACGATCATGTAGAACGAAGTGGTCTTGCCCGCGCCGTTTGGCCCGAGAAGCCCGACCACTTCGCCGCTTTTCACGTCGAGCGACACGTCCTTAACGACCGTGCGTGAACCGTAGCGTTTCTTCAGATTGCGGACGGTGAGCGAGCTGCTCGTTCCTTCCGGCTTTCGATGAGGCATGGCGGGCGAGTTCACGGTTGCGGCGATCCTTGCAACGTGTTGGACGGAGTAAGCTTGGCGGGCCCGCCGGTCAGCGGTGCTGCACCGCCGTTGCGCGGCGCGAGCATGGCGCGAACGCGACCCGTGGGGTTGCCCGGACCCGCAACGTCCTTGCCGGCTTTCGCCGTGTAAAAGTCTTTCTGGCCGTCGTACGTGATCACGCTGCCGTGCACTTCGTCCTGAATCTTGGTCAGCCCGGCCAGACGGCGCACGACTGCGCGCGTGGTGAGCGTGGTGAGATCCTGCTTGCCGTCGTAGTCGATCCGCACGGCATTGCCTTCAATGTATTCATCCAGGCCATCGCGTTTCTGGCGGAAATACGAGAGATTGTTGCCTGTCGACGTGCCCGTTGCGTACTGATAACCCTGCGGGTCCTGCGTCACGTCCACGCGATCAGCCTTGATGATGATCGTGCCTTTGGTCGCGACCACGTGCCCGGTGAAGATGTTGACCTGCTTCAGGTCGTCATACGTCATGTTGTCCGCTTCAATGTTCAGCGGCTTGTCGTTATCGGCGCGTTCAGCATGTGCGGCCGGGGCGAAACCTGCCAGCGGCAACGCCACGCTGGCTGCCGCAATCCCGAATTGCACGAGGCGTGCGGCGCGGCGTATAAATGCAGCGCGGGCTGCACGCAGACGGCCGGATTCGGGTCGGAGAAACGGTTTGTTCATGCAGTCACACTTGAATGGATTAAGCGCAATTCGTCGGAACTGCCGGGTTTATTTGGATGAGTTGTTCAGGGTGGATGCGGCGATCTGGCCACGTACCGTCCCGAAGAGCTTCATGACCCGGGTCGCGTTGTTGTAGTTCATGCCGTCGCCCGTCATCACCGACGGACCGCGCTGAAGTTTAACCGGCTTTTCTGTTTCGATGACATCGTCGTTCACAAGGATCCGGAAGTGCTCGGAATCCGCGGTCATCTGCGGGTCGCCGAAGCCGGCCACGCGCAACAGGTGGGCGTTTTCGTACAAATCGACAATCGATACATCGCCGTTCACCGTCCCGCGCTCGGAAGTCGCCGTGACGGTCGGCCGGAGCGGCTGGAACATGCGCATGGCCGGCTTGACCAAGTCGCTGTTTTCGTCGTCCTCGTAATGCACCATGGATACGGCCGTCAGCCGGTATTGCGTCGTGCCGGTGGTATCGAGTTCGGAGACCGAGAAGTTGTTCGCGAAATAGTCGGCCGCGTGTTCCTTCGGGCGCTCCGGCGTTTGCGCGGGCGGCAGCGTGGCTTGCAGCAGCCAGTAAGTGACGCCGGCCAGCGCCGCCATCGCGACGAGCGGCAAAAGTGATGTCAGTTTGGTCGGGCGCGCCATGAGAATCAGGCTCCAATCGCGGTTGCAAGCAGACCGTCATAGCGATCCTGCGCGCGCAGAATTGCGTCGCAGACTTCGCGCACCGCGCCTGCACCGCCTCGTTTCGATGCCGCGAAGTGCACGCGTCGCAGCACTTCCTCGTGCGCGTTGGCGGGCGCCGCTGCGAAACCACACAGGCGCATGACCGCGAGATCGGGCCAGTCGTCGCCCATATAGCCGCATTCCATTGCCGAAATGCCGGTGCTTTGCAGCAACTCGGCCAGCGCGATGGTTTTATCGGCGACGCCTTGGTGCAGGTGCGTAATGCCGAGCTCACCCGCGCGCGCCGCGACGATTCCCGAGTTGCGCCCGGTGATGATCGCCGTCTGCACGCCAACCGATTGCAGCATCTTCACGCCGTGGCCATCGAGTGAATTGAAGGACTTCATGGCGTCGCCGGCGGCAGTAAAGAACAGGCTGCCGTCGGTGAAAACGCCGTCGATGTCGAAAATCATCAGCTTCACGCGGCTCGCGCGGTCGTGCGCGTCTGCCGTTGCAGCAACGTCCGGCGTGAAAGACAAGGTCGACATCAGATTACCTTCTTGGAAAAGAGGTCATGCATGTTCAGGGCGCCGATCAGGATCGCGTTTTCATCGACGACCAGCATCTGATTGATGCGGTAACGCTCCATCAGTTCCACCGCTTCCACCGCGAGATGGTCCGGACCGATGGTTTGCGGATTACGGGTCATGACATCTGCGAGCGGCAACGCGCGGAAATCGCCGTCGCGCTGAAGAATGCGGCGCAGGTCACCGTCAGTGAAAATGCCTTCCACGTGATTCTTCTCGTTGACCACCGCCGTCATGCCCATGCGCTTCGCGGTGATCTGGAAGAGGGCGTCGGACACGGTGGCGGCGAGCGGCACGACCGGCACTTCCTCGCCTGTGCGCATCACGTCGCGTACATATGTCAGCAGGCGCCGGCCAAGCGCGCCGCCCGGATGCGAACGCGCGAAGTCTTCCGGCCCGAAGCCGCGTGCGTCGAGCACCGCGACCGCGAGCGCGTCGCTCAACGCGAGAACCGCGGTCGTGCTGGCCGTGGGCGAGAGGTTCATCGGGCACGCTTCCTTGTCGACGTGAGCATTCAGATGCACGTCGGCGAGTTTTGCGAGGCTGGATTCGGGGCTGCCGGTGATGGCGATCAGCTTGGCGCCGAGGCGCTTGATGATCGGAAGGATGGCGACGAGTTCAGAAGTTTCGCCTGAATTCGATAACGCGATAAACACATCGTCAGCGGTTACCATGCCAAGATCGCCGTGGCTGGCTTCCGCCGGATGAACGAAGAAACCAGGCGTGCCGGTGCTCGCGAGCGTAGCCGCGAATTTGCGGGCTATGTGCCCGGATTTCCCGATGCCCGATACCACCACGCGGCCCTTGCATCCGAGCAGGAATTCGACGGCGCCGGTGAAGTTGTCATCGAGTTGAGCGGACAGGCCTCGAACAGCGTCGGCTTCAATTTCGAGCACGGTGCGAGCCAGCGCAAGTGCCCGGTCGCCATTGATTTTCGCTATCATGCGCGGAGTATATCAAAGGCACCTTTATGCCGCGCCGGACGGCGGCCGCCGGGCTTTTGCCCGTCGCCATTTGCGCGCTCATCCGCCCACGCAGGTCGGGCTTCCAGTCGCGCCGTCAAGCATCCGGCGCCTGGAAAAACCGATCCGCAATCCAACGACCAACGAGGATTCCCGACGGATGACTTCTCCGCTTGAAATGACGTTGTTGTTACTGCTGTGTTCAGTGGTCGGCGTCGTCGTGTTCCGCTTTTTCAACCTGCCGCCCATGCTCGGGTATCTGGCGGTGGGGATTATTGTCGGGCCGCATGCCGCGGGCATTGCACCGGACAGCGAACGTGCGCAGCATCTCGCCGAATTCGGCGTCGTGTTCCTGATGTTTTCTATCGGACTCGAGTTTTCGTTATCCAAATTGAGATCGATGCGCAGGATTGTGTTCGGACTTGGCGCAAGCCAGGTCGGCGGAACGATCCTGCTTGCGCTTCTGTTCGGCTGGATCGCGAATTTCTGGATGGATATGTCGTGGGAAGCGAGCATTGCGCTCGGCGGCGCGTTATCCATGTCATCCACCGCGATCGTTTCGAAAATGCTCGCCGAGCGGCTCGAACTCGAATCCGAACATGGCCGCAATATCTTCGGTGTACTGCTGTTTCAGGATCTGGCCGTGGTGCCGCTGCTGATCATCATTGCGGCATTCGGTAACGGGAATTCGAAGCAACTGGCGTTCTGGCTCGCCATCGCTGCCGTGAAAATCGTGGTGGCGTTGACGGTGTTGTTGTTCATCGGCCAGAAGTTCATGACGCGCTGGTTCAATATTGTCGCGCGGCGCCGGTCGCAAGAACTTTTCATGCTGAACCTGTTGCTGGTGACGCTGGGCGCCGCGTTCATCACCGATAAATTCGGCTTATCGCTCGCCCTCGGCGCTTTCATTGCCGGAATGCTGATTGCCGAGACGCCGTATCGGCATCAGGTGGAAGAGGACATCAAGCCGTTTCGCGACGTCTTGCTCGGTCTCTTTTTCGTGACCACCGGAATGCTATTGAATCCGCGCGTGATCTGGGAACATCCGTTCCTTGTTGCCACGTTTTTTATAGTGCCGATTCTGCTCAAGGCCGCGATGATCACCGGCCTCGCGCGGCTTTTCGGCTCGCCGCCCGGCGTCGCCATGCGCACCGGCCTGAACCTCGCGCAAGCCGGCGAATTCGGTTTCGTGCTGCTGAACCTGATTCTCGATAAACATCTCGTCGAGCCCGTGCTGCTGCAAGCCATTCTTTCGTCCATGCTGCTTTCCATGCTCGCCGCGCCGTTCATCATCCAGAACGCCGACCGGATCGTGCTGCGGCTTTCATCGACGGAATGGTTGAGGCAATCGTTGCAGATGACGCGTATCGCGACGCACAGCATCAAGCAGAGCGGTCACGTGATCATCTGCGGCTACGGCCGCGCCGGGCAGAACCTGGCGCGGATGCTCGAGCACGAAGGTTTGTCCTACGTGGCGCTCGACCTGGATCCTGATCGCGTGGCGGCTGCTGCGGCGGCGGGCGAAAGCGTCGTTTATGGCGATGCCGGGCGGCGCGAGGCACTGGTCGCGGCCGGTTTGCATCGTGCGGCGACGGTGGCCATTACGTTCGCCAACACGCCGTCCGCGTTGCGCGTGCTGCACAGCATTCACGAATTGGAGCCGACGTTGCCGACCATCGTGCGTACCGTCGATGACGCCGATCTCGAGAAGCTGATTGCGTCGGGCGCCACGGAAGTGATTCCGGAAATCGTGGAAGGCAGCCTGATGCTGGCCTCGCACACGCTCGTGCTGATGGGCGTGCCGATGCGGCGCGTGGTGCGTCGTGTGGAAGAAATGCGTGACGAGCGTTACAGCCTGCTGCGCGGATATTTTCACGGCGCGGACGATTCCGACGACGAAGAACGCCGCGAGCAGGTGCGGCTACAATCGGTTCCCGTCGATGAAAACGCCGACGCCGTAGGCCGCACGCTCGACGAACTCGGGCTCGTGGACGACGGCGTGGAAGTCACGGCGATTCGCCGTCACGGGATTCGTGGCGTGGAGCCCGATCCTGAAACCAAGCTGCGCGCGAGCGACATTGTCGTGCTGCGCGGCTTGCCTGAAGCGCTGCAGCGAGCCGAAGAACGGCTGTCGCGCACGCGCCGCGCGGGCGCGGTAGCCTGACGTTTTTCCGGAGAGATCATGTCCTCAACAGCAGCGCCGGTGGTTTCGCCGTTATCCGATGCCACTAGTTTTATCCGCGAGCGAATCCGCACGGTTCCGGACTGGCCGCAACCCGGCGTGCAGTTTCGCGATATCACGCCCGTGCTTCAGGACCGGCGCGCGTTGCGCACGCTGATCGATCTGCTGGTGCAGCGCTATATAGATGCGGGTATCGATACGATCGCCGGGCTCGATGCGCGTGGTTTTATCATCGGGCCGATCCTCGCTTACGAACTGAGCCTCGGTTTCGTGCCAATCCGCAAAAAAGGCAAGCTGCCCTACAAGACGTTGTCGCAGTCGTACGAGCTCGAATACGGCAGCGCAACGGTCGAAATCCACGAGGACGCGTGCAAGCCGGGTGAGCGCGTAGTGCTTGTGGACGACCTGATTGCGACCGGCGGCACGATGATGGCCGGCAAACTCTTGCTGGAGCGACTTGGCGCCGACGTGGTGGAGGGCGCGGCGATCATCGACTTGCCGGCGCTGGGTGGATCGAAAATTCTGCGCGAATCCGGGTTGCCGTTATTCACCGTTTGCGAATTCGACGGTCATTGATTGGAGCACTTTGAGCCATGCCGAATTTCCTTCTGTTTCTGGCTGCATCGATAGCAATAACGGCCGCGCCCGGCCCCGATAACCTGCAAGTTCTAGCGCGCGGGATATCGCAGGGACGCGCGGCCGGACTTGTCGCCGCGCTCGGTTTTGCGGCCGGCATTTCGTTTCATACGACGCTGGCGGCGCTCGGCGTGGCGGCGTTGTTGAAATCATCGCAAGTGGCGTTCGAGATCGTGAAACTGGCGGGCGCCGCTTATCTGATCTGGATCGGCATCAAGGCAATCCGGAGCAAGGGTTTGTCGAGCGCGCACGAGCGGCCGAGCCAGCCGCTGACGACCGTGTTTCGTCAGAGCGTGATTGGGAATTTGTTGAATCCGAAAGTGACGCTGTTTTTTATCGTGTTCCTGCCGCAGTTCGTGAATCCGCATGGCACGCAAAGCGTCATGCTGCAGATGTTCGAACTCGGCGGCGTGTTCATGCTTCAGACCGTCCTGGTGTTCTCGGTGTTCGGCGTGGCGGCGGGGATGATCGGCGCGTATTTGAAGCGACGTCCGAAGGTTGGCGTGTGGCTCGACCGGCTGGCGGGCGCGACGTTTATTGGGCTGGGAATTCGGGTGGCATTGAAGGATTAAGGATTGGTCTGTGCAAGTGCCTCCTTATTGAGATGGGCGCGCGGAAAGTTGCGCTAACGTAGGGGCGTTAGAGCAACCAAAATTCAGGATGACAACCGAATTGATGCGGTATGAAGGCCATCGTTTCTTGCTTTATAGACGATGGGATTACGCGCCGCATGGCAGAACTAAAGAGCAGCAGGAAGCGCTCGAAGCGGGGCAAGCCTTATTCAAGGCCGCCAATTTCGAACACTGGGCGAACCAGCCCGAGCTTGTCGAGCGTGTTCAAGATTTCCTCGTAAATTCGGTTTCGTCATACCGGCCAAGTCCTTATGGCGATAGACCACGTGATGTCATTAACGCGCTGTGCTGGGAGGTGCGAAACGGTGCGGCGGTGATTGTGCTCGCCAAGCCGGCTTATATCGCGCATGACGGTTTCGTCCCGGCGCTTTCCGAAGATGAACGGTATAGCCGTGAACTGGCGGACCGTGCCGAGCGCGCCGCCAGCTACGAGGCGAGGTCAAAAGCACATGAAGAAGATTTTGACGCGTATAAGCAGGAAATGGCGCGGGCCGAGCGTGCAGCGCGTCCGCTTAAACCGTTCCGGCACATTGAAACAATCGCGGAGGCTGCGGCGCGCAATCGCGCAGCTTGGGCCGCGCGTGATGCACTTGCCGCGCTTGCATTGACGACAGCGTCTTCGTTACCGTTCATGGACGATAGCGCTGTCGATCTAGATGTGGCCTCAGACGTTGACATGGGCAGCACGGCGCCAGGCGGTGCCGCGCCGTTTGAGTATGGCGCCGTGCCCAGTTTCGGCGATAGTTTCGACATAGCGAAAACGCCTAACCGCGGTGATCCGGGGACGTGGTACACGAACCCTGGAAGCGGACAAATGCGGTTATACGGCGATACTGGCGCACCGGCAGTTGATCTGGATTTCGACCATCCACATTTAGGGATTCGACCACACGCCCACAATTGGTCGGAAGGCCGTCGCGATAAAGACTCCGACGTCGTACCTTTCAGCCCATGGAATCCTTAAAATGCCTGATAACTTCGACAGCTTCAATTCGTTTCACGATTGGATCTTTGCGGGATTCTGCTCTGATAGCCAGCGCAGCACTGCATATCTCGACTTGGTTTCGGACAATTTCGAAGAACATAAAACCGTCATTTTTACAGACGTCACGCGTTGCCTTGTCACGGATTATGGCGTGGAAAATATCGTCTACTCGTTGGATATACTTTCCGATTTCGATTCACCCAAATTCATGGCTGCGCGTGGGATCTTGGATCGGTCGACACCTTTTGGATCAGGCTTGCCGCTCAAAAAAATCGCGGTACTAACGGCAAGTTTTGGCGGCGAAGCGTGGATTGAATACGGCACGTATCGCGTTATGTCGAAGGACAACACCAAGTCGTTGCCCGATTAAATTAATCTTCCTCGCATTAACCGCCGACGGGTTGGCGCATCGGCCGCATCGTACAAGCCTTCTCTTTCGCGGCGACGAGATGTGCAAATGAGGACGATGCGCACGAGCGTAAGCGGAGACCGCGCCAAGAACCTCCCTGTACAATTTCGCCTTCCCGCCGCCGGAGACCCTTGCAATGCCCTTACCCGCGATTTCCGCAGCGCGCCGTTTCGATGCATCGGCGCACCTGCCGTTTTACATTGCCGATGAGCGGGTTGGCTGGATCCGCCGCGCGGACGTATCGGCGTTGAAACCCTGGCCTGACGTGTTCGAAATCACGGAAACCGCGGTCCGTCTCGCGGCCACCTTCAACACCCTGGAATCCCGCAGCGCGGCGCTCGGCGCGGTGATCGGCATGCTTGCCGCCGATGGCCGCATTCCCGGCTGGCGCAACGAAACCTACGCAATCCGCAATACGTTCGATGCCGAACCGCTGGCGTTCATCGAACGGGCGGCTTCGCGCTTCTTCGGCACAATGACGTACGCGGTGCATCTGAATGGCATCGTGGAAGCGCCGGGCCAGGCGCCGGAGCTCTGGATCGCGCGCCGCAGCGAGACCAAGGCGACCGATCCGGGCATGCTCGATAACGTGGTGGCGGGGGGTATCGGCTGGGGAATGGGGATTGAAGATACGCTCGTGAAGGAATGCTGGGAAGAAGCCGGCATGCCGCCCGATCTGGCCGCGAACGCGACGCCCGGGCGAGTCTTTTATGTGCTGCAATCCCTGCCCGAAGGCACTCAAGCCGAGCAGATCTACGTTTTCGACCTCGCGCTGCCAGTTGATTTCGCGCCGCGCAATCAGGACGGCGAAGTCGGCGAACACAGGCTTGCGCGGATCAGCGACGTCGCGCGCTGGATAGAAGAGGGTTCGATGACCGTGGACGCCAGTCTCGCCACGCTCGACCTTTTGCTGCGCCGCCGATGGATCGATGAAGACGCATGCGCAGGCATGCAGGCGGTGTTCGCGCCGCCACTGCTGTGAATTATTTCAAAGGAGTATCGGTTCATGTCGACCGAACATAGTTTTATCTTGAAGTTGTCGTGTCCGGATCGTCCGGGAATCGTGCATGCCGTGTCGGGATTCTTGTTCGATCTTGGCAGCAATATCCTGGACTCCGCGCAGTTCGGCGACAGCCACACGGGCGAATTTTTCATGCGGGTGCACTTTCAGCAAGTCGGCGGCGATCCGGGACTTGAAGCATTGCGCATATCGTTCAGCTCGCTCGCCGATCAGTTCGGCATGAAGTGGGAATTGCACGACGCATCCGTCAAACCGCGCGTCATGATCATGGTGTCGAAGATCGGACATTGCCTGAACGATCTGCTGTTCCGTTATCGCACGGGGCAACTCGGGATCGAAATTCCGGCGATTGTTTCGAATCATCGCGAGTTTTATCAGCTCGCCGCGAGTTACGACGTGCCGTTTCATCATTTGCCGCTGATGGCATCGACGCCCGAGGCCAAGGCTTCGCAAGAAGCGCGTGTGCTGGAAATCGTCGAGCAGAACAAGATCGATCTCGTGGTGCTCGCGCGATACATGCAGATTCTGTCGCCGGAATTGTGCGCCGCGTTGAACGGCCGGGCGATCAACATTCACCACTCGTTCCTGCCAAGTTTTAAGGGCGCGAAGCCGTATTACCAGGCGTTCGATCGCGGCGTGAAGCTGATCGGCGCAACGGCGCATTACGTGACGACGGATCTTGATGAAGGTCCGATCATCGAACAGGAAGTGGAGCGCGTGGATCACAGCATGGCGCCGGATCAATTGACGGCGATCGGGCGTGACGTGGAATGCGTGACGCTGGCGCGTGCGGTGCGCTGGCATGTCGAGCACAGAATCGTGCTGAACGGCAGCAAGACGGTGGTGTTCAAGTAAATCGGAAAGCTGGTGATCAGCGAGCGGCGCCGACCCCGTTCAGATTGCACGGGTCGTTTAAAGTAAATGCCGACTATGTTCGAAAACTTTTAATAAAGGGTTGTCACTACAAAAGAAGGTCAAATGAAGATGGAGAGGTGCTCAACAGACGCCGCAGAATTAAGTCAAGCGGCTCTGCACAGCGAAAGCAAGATTTATAAGGAAATCAAACAAGCGATTCGGACAAAGCTTCGTGGTTTCGAATACCGCACATTATTGAAGGAGCTGGCGGAATATTTGAAGCCGCAAAAAATTACCCGTCAGGCAACGATGCTCCGATTTCCCTGGGTGGCGGAACGGCTTGCTTTATGGGCGTTGCAAGACGAACCACAATTGTACGGACATACATTGATGCTCTCGTCGGACGTCGTTGACCTAGTCAATATCGCATTGCAAGCGACTGATCGAGCAGATCTATGGATGGATTCCAAGATACCACTCCCGTTGTTTTTTCGCCAAGCTTCGTTGGCTCAGATACCGCATCAGATTCCTTCAAATATCGGTGCATTTGCGCGTCAAATCGATTTAGCGAAAAGGCTTGGAGGCAATTGTAAGTGCCGACAATACCTCGAAAGCCGCCTCAAAATGTCGCTCGAAGACTACCTCCAGCTTGCATTAATTTTTTGGTGTAACGCAAGCACGCCTGCGAAGCTATTGACGCCTGAATTTATAAAATTTTTAGAGACGAGATTCTCGAAAAAACTGGTTGGCGCGTTCTTAGATCGGCTTATAACTGAACAGGAATGCTTATCAGTTGATTTGCAATCAGCGAGTGCCGATGAATGGTTTCAAACGAATGTTTTGTGTCAGTTTCCGTTTGTGCGGTATCGTAGCGAGGTCTATTCCTGGGGTGCCCCGCCCCTTTATAGGCACTTAGAGTTTACTTTTGCAAATTTGGCCGCAGAGGCCGAAGATGATGGCATCCGGTTAGAACTGAACGAAGCTTTTGAACGTTACGTTGGGGAATCTCTGCGCAGGAACGGCCAGCCTACCTTTGGCGAAAAGCAGATCTCGTCTCGCTTCGCCTTACAAGGCAGCAAGTGCTGCGATTTTGCGCAGATTTATGAAGATTGCGTAATTCTTGTTGAAGCGAAAAATAAAGCTTTGAGCGCATCGGTGCCGACTTTCGGAGCAACAAAAAGGTATAGAGCAAAGCTCAGAAAGACAGTTATGAAGGCAGCGATCCAAATCAACAACGTCGCGGGCCATATCCGAAAATTTTCTGAGTTCGATGAACGACCAATTTATGGCGTGGTTATTACGAATGATGATTTGCTACTCGGTCAAGCCGATTTTTTATTTGAACAACTGGATAGCAGAGTTGCACCTTTTGTTTTGAGCATTGATGAGTTGGATCGGTTAATTGAAAGTTGCCGCTTAGGAAAGTGTAGTTTTGGAAGTTTTTTTGCTGACGTGCTGTCTCGACGCGAAGGGTATGGATCGAAGATTTTCGCCCCAGCCCAGTTGTTAAGGGAGGAGCCGTACCGAGTCGAATATCGTTCTGGCCATTTGGTGGAGCTTTGGGAAGAAATCCACAAGAAATTCGAACAACGTCCTGACTTAGCCGAAAGTGAGGCGGCTACCGCAATATAGCCAACCGACCACTTCGACCCGGTCTTCGACGCTCGATCCATTGCGTGTCTGGAATATTAAACCAGCCTCAAATAAACCAGTTCGCGCTTGATATAAGCATAAAAAATCGGCGCGGCGATCACACCCGGAAGTCCGAACGCGGCTTCCATAGCGAGCATTGCCAGCAGCAATTCCCACGCGCGTGCTTCGATTTGTCCGCCAATGATCCGTGCATTCAGGAAGTATTCGAGCTTATGAATCACGATCAAAAACACCAGCGACGCCACCGCCGTTCCAAAAGACACGGACAATGAGATCGCGACGATCACCGCGTTGGAAATCAGATTCCCGATAACCGGCAGCAATCCGACAATAAACGTCACCATCACGAGCGTCTTCGATAACGGCAGCCGCTCGTGAAACACCGGCAGTGCAACCAGCAAATACAACGCGGTGAACGCGGCGTTAATGGCGGAAATTTTCACCTGCGCGAAAACGATACGGCGAAACGCCTCCGAAAACCGCGTTACGCGTGTGACCAGCGCGGTGGAAAGCGGCAACCGATGCGTCGTGCGCGGCACGCCCACGGCAATGATCGCGCCGATGATCATCCCAATCAGCACATGTCCGAACCCGCGCGCGGCGTCTTTTCCGCCTTGCTGCAGCATGGCGGCGTGCTTCTGCATGAGGTCCGTCGCCTTGTCCTTCATCTGCTCCGAATCAACAGGAAGATAGTTCGCAATCCAGTCCGGCACCTGCAGGCGCGCGTGCGATGTGATCATCATGAGTTGATCGAGGAGCTTCTGGACGCTCGGGACATCGCGTTGAAAATGATCGATGGTCGCAACCGTCGCACCGGCCAGCCCGCCCACGATCACGACCGCCAGAATCACGACCGCGACCCAGCGAGCACGCCCGCTCGTCATGGTTTTCTCGATTACAGGCGCAATGGTGTGCACGAGCTGGAACACGAGCATGCCGGCCAGCAGCGCGCCGAGCAGTTCCAGGCGGAGCACGGCGTACATGCCGGCGAACGCGGCCAGATAACTGCCGATCTCCACCGCCGACAGCCTGGGCATGCTCATATCGCTCGTCAGCCTCACGGGCCGGACTGCGGGCCTGTTTTCGGCCGCTTCGTTGCGCTTAGCCATGAATCCTTCGGTCTCCTGCCGCGAACGGGTTATAGAGTGCTACGGCCCGGAAACGGGCCGGCCCTTGGTTGCGGATGGTGCGTGTTCGTCAAGCCGCCGATCTCGGCCGCTGCAACAGCGGTGCGAGATACCGGCCGGTAAAACTGGCCTTCGATTTGGCTACCTGCTCCGGCGTCCCCTGCGCGATGATCTGCCCGCCGCCGGCGCCGCCTTCCGGCCCCAGGTCGATCACCCAGTCGGCGGTTTTGATTACATCCAGATTATGCTCGATGATTACGACAGTATTACCCTGATCGCGCAGCCGGTGAATCACTTCGAGCAGCAGGGCGATATCGTGGAAATGCAATCCGGTCGTCGGTTCGTCGAGAATATAGAGAGTCCGACCCGTGTCACGCTTGCTCAGTTCCAGCGAAAGCTTCACACGCTGCGCTTCGCCGCCCGAAAGCGTGGTCGCGGACTGGCCGAGGCGGATATAGCCGAGTCCCACATCGAGCAAAGTTTTCAGTTTCCGCGCCACGATGGGCACCGGCTTGAAGAATTCATGCGCCGCTTCAACCGTCAGGTCGAGCACCTCGTGGATATTCTTGCCCTTGTATTGGACTTCGAGCGTCTCGCGGTTGTAGCGCTTGCCGTGGCAGACGTCGCACGGCACGTACACGTCGGGCAAAAAGTGCATTTCCACTTTCAGCACGCCGTCGCCCTGACACGCTTCGCAACGGCCGCCCTTCACGTTGAACGAGAACCGGCCGGGATCGTAACCTCGTTCCTTCGATGCCGGCACGCCCGCAAACAACTCGCGGATCGGCGTGAACAAGCCGGTGTACGTTGCCGGATTCGAGCGCGGCGTGCGGCCAATCGGCGATTGATCGACGTTGATGACCTTGTCGAAATGTTCGAGCCCTTCAATCGCCTCGTAAGGCGCCGGCTCGGTCGCCGACCCATACAGATGCTGCGAGACCGCGTGATACAGCGTGTCGTTGATGAGCGTGGATTTGCCCGAGCCCGATACCCCCGTCACGCACGTCAGCAACCCAACCGGCAAGTCCAGCGAGACGTTCTTGAGGTTGTTGCCGTAAGCCTCGATGATCCGCAGCCGCCGTTCGTCGGGCGCGGTGCGATCGGTCGAATAGCTGATGCTGCGTTTGCCCGACAAATACTGTCCGGTCATGGAATTCGGGTCGTTCTGGACATGCTTCGCCGTGCCTTGCGACACGATCTCGCCGCCATGCACGCCCGCGCCCGGGCCCATGTCGACCACATAATCGGCCATGCGGATCATGTCTTCGTCATGCTCGACCACGATCACCGAATTGCCGATATCGCGCAGATGCTTGAGGGTATCGATAAGCCGGTCGTTGTCCCGCTGATGCAAGCCAATGGACGGTTCGTCCAGCACGTACATCACGCCGGTCAATCCCGAACCAATCTGCGATGCCAGCCGGATGCGCTGCGCTTCGCCGCCGGAAAGCGTCTCCGCGCTGCGTTCCAGCGACAGATAATCCAGCCCGACGTTATTCAGGAAGGTCAGCCGCGCGACGATTTCCTTGATGACCCTGTCCGCAATCTCGGCCTTCGAGCCTTCGAGCCGCAACGTCTGGAAGTACCCGAGCGTGTCACGCAGCGGCCAGCCGCTCACTTCGTAAATAGCGCGCGCGTGTTCGCCTGTGCCGAGCTTCACGTTGCGCGCTTCCGTGCGCAGGCGCGTGCCTTCGCAGGCCGGACACGCCTGGTTGTTCTGATACTTCGACAATTCCTCGCGCACCGCCGCGGAATCCGTTTCCTTGTAGCGCCGTTCCAGACTCGGAATGATCCCTTCGAATGCGTGCTCACGGACCGTCGTGCGCCCGCGCTCGTTGATGTACGAGAACGGAATCACCTGCTTACCGGAACCGAACAGCAGGATCTTGCGCACTTTCTCCGGCAAGTCCTCGAACGCGGCATCAAGATCGAATTCGAAGAACGACGCCAGGCTTTGCAGCATCTGGAAGTAGAACTGGTTGCGCCGGTCCCAGCCTTTTACCGCGCCGGCCGCAAGCGACAGCGACGGATGCGCGACCACGCGCTTCGGATCGAAGAACGTGATCTGACCGAGACCATCGCATTCCGGGCACGCGCCCATTGGGTTGTTGAACGAGAACAGGCGCGGCTCGAGCTCCTGCAGCGAGTACGAGCAGATCGGGCAGGCGAACTTCGAGCTATATAAATGCTCGCGCTCCGAATCCATTTCGAGCGCAACTGCGCGGCCATCGGCGAGACGCAACGCGGTTTCGAACGATTCCGCCAGCCGCTGCTTCATGTCGGGCCGGACTTTCAACCGGTCGATGACGACATCGATCGTATGTTTGTCGTTCTTCTTGAGCTTCGGCAGCGACTCGATTTCATAGATCTTCGCGACGCCTTCATGGGCCGTGCCGCCGCCCGAACGCACGCGAAAGCGGATAAAACCCTGCGCCTGCATGGCTTCGAACAGTTCGGTGTGCTCGCCCTTGCGATCAGCGACCACGGGCGCGAGGATCATCAGCTTGGTTTCCTCGGGCATGGCGAGCGCGGCATCGACCATTTGCGACACGCTTTGCGCTTCCAGCGGAATGTGATGATCCGGACAGTGCGGCGTACCGACGCGGGCAAACAGCAGCCGAAGATAGTCGTGAATCTCGGTGACGGTGCCGACGGTCGAGCGCGGATTATGCGAAGTCGCCTTCTGCTCAATGGAAATTGCCGGCGACAATCCTTCGATCAGATCGACGTCCGGCTTTTCCATCAGCTGCAAGAATTGACGCGCGTAGGCGGACAGGCTTTCGACGTAACGGCGCTGACCTTCTGCGTAGAGCGTGTCGAAGGCGAGCGACGATTTCCCCGAACCCGACAAGCCCGTAATCACGATCAGCTTGTGACGCGGCAAGTCGAGACTGATGTTTTTGAGATTGTGGGTGCGAGCCCCACGAATACGTATTTCTTCCATGAATCCGGGCGGAAAGTAAGGGGGCTAAACCTGCTACTATAACGACTTTTCGAGGGCGCGTTGCCCGCGCTCATCGGCGTCAATCAAGCGTGCAGCGGGGTTTTCATGACGTTCACGTGGGGCCGGAGCTCGGTTCCGAAGCGCGTTCCAAAGTACAAATTTCCGCCTCGGCCGTCTGTCTCATATAGTGCCGTTCCGGGCAACCACAAGGCGACCGCCCGGTTTGCGCTTAGCGCGCGCACCGCCTGACGCGTTTCCACATTACCTCGTCCGATGTCCAATCCGTCTGTTACGTCCACACGTCTGAGCGCGCCCGAGTTGCGTGCGACCGTGTCGCTTGCCGCGATCTTCGCGCTGCGCATGCTCGGTCTCTTCATGATCATGCCGGTGTTTTCCATCTACGCGAAAACGATACCCGGCGGCGACAACGTGCTGCTCGTCGGCATCGCGCTCGGCGCTTACGGCGTCACGCAATCGCTGCTTTATATCTTTTACGGCTGGGTCTCGGACAAGCTCGGGCGCAAGCCGGTCATCGCGTTTGGGCTGATCGTGTTTGCGATCGGCAGCTTCATCGCGGCGGCCGGGCATTCCATGACGTGGATCATCGTCGGGCGCGTGATTCAGGGCATGGGCGCGGTTTCATCGGCGGTGATTGCGTTTATCGCCGACCTTACGACTGAAGAAAACCGTACGAAAGCCATGGCGATGGTCGGCGCGAGCATCGGCGTTTCGTTCGCGGTCGCCATCGTCGGCGCGCCGATCGTGTTCCAGTGGGTCGGCATGAGCGGCCTGTTCACGCTAATCGGCTTTTTATCGATACTCGCCGTCGGCGTGGTGATCTGGGTGGTCCCCGACGCGCCCCGGCCGCCCGTGCACGTAAAAGCGCCTTTTGCCGAAGTGCTCCACAACGTCGAATTGCTGCGCCTGAACTTCGGCGTGCTCGTCCTGCATGCCACGCAAACGGCGCTGTTCCTGGTGGTTCCGCGCATTCTGGAAGCCGGCGGTTTGCCCGTCGCGGCGCATTGGAAAGTATATTTGCCCGTCATGGGCCTTGCGTTTGTCCTGATGGTGCCGGCAATTATTGCTGCCGAGAAACGCGGCAAGATGAAGGCCGTGATGCTGGGCGCCATTTTGCTTATCCTGATTGGACAGTTGTTACTGGGCGCCGCTCCGCATACTCTGTGGTCAGTGGCCGCGATCTTGTTTATCTACTTCCTGGGCTTCAATGTGCTGGAGGCGTCGCAGCCGTCGCTGGTCTCCAAGCTCGCGCCAGGCACGAGAAAAGGCGCGGCGGCGGGCGTCTACAACACGACGCAGTCCATCGGCCTGGCAATTGGCGGGGTGATTGGCGGATGGTTGCTGAAAGTGGATGGCCAGAGCGCCGTGTTTTTCGCGTGCTCGGGGTTGGTGCTGGCGTGGCTGATCGTGGCGACGAACATGAAGCCGCCGCCGCAGAAGATCCGGCGCACGGCGTAGCGGGATCGAGCCTGCGTGGCGTTGAATGGAATCAAATTGAATCAAATTGAATCGAATTGTATTGAACTGAATTGAATTAACAGGGAGAAATCATGGCATCCGTCAACAAGGTCATTCTGGTAGGAAATCTGGGCGCTGATCCGGAAACCCGGTATCTGCCAAGCGGTGACGCCGTGGCGAACGTCCGTCTCGCGACGACTGATCGCTTCAAGGACAAGGCGTCCGGCGATATGAAGGAAATGACGGAATGGCATCGCGTGACGTTTTTCGGGCGGCTCGCCGAGATCGTCAACGAGTACCTGAAGAAGGGCTCGTCTATCTACGTGGAAGGACGTATTCGCACGCGTAAGTACACCGATCAGGCGGGCGTGGAGAAGTACGCAACCGAGATCGTCGCGGAACAGATGCAGATGTTGGGCGGACGTGGCGGCGCGGGTGGCGGTGGTGGCGGCGGCGATGAAGGCGGCTACAGCAGCCGCGCGCCTGCCGAGCGCAGCGGCGGCGGAGCAAGTCGCGGAGGAGCATCGGGCGGACGTCCTGCGGCGGGCGGGAGCGGCGGCGGTGCAAGCCGTCCGAGCGCGCCGGCTGGCGGCGGTTTCGACGAAATGGACGACGACATCCCGTTCTAATCGGCGAAATCCTATTCTTGAATCGGTTGTGATGGACCCGGAGTTTCCCGCTCACTAATCGGCGAGCGCGAAATCTGGGTCTTTTTTGTTGTCGGCCAAACCCTTGGCACGTCAACGGGCGATGCGTTTTCCGGCAGTACTGAATGCGGAGCAGTTTAGCGTTGTGATTCCGCCACTAAGCATTTGCGCTAGCGCAATCGTTTGCGAGGTAGATTTTCTGAATTTTTATGGATTGTTTCTACCGAAACCCTCGAACCATCCCGTTCCGGCCAGCGGTTCCAAACCGTTATAAGAAACGGCATTGGCCTTTCAGGACGCGTGCTCCGACGCGATTTCCCCGCTTTTCCCTCGACGCAAATTCCCTTACAGCCCACTTCGAACGACTATTTCTTCAATCGAATCAAAGTAGTGGAACGTTTCTAAATTCGCGCGAATAGGACGATTCGTATTGAGCCGTTAGCCGTTTGAAAACTACTCTGAATAATGTCGGATGGCACACAGCTTCACCATCGGCAAATTACTTAAGAGCCTTTGGTGAACGCTCCAAGCACTGGAATAAGCGAAATCTTAGAAATCGTCTCGTTTCCGGAAAGGAACATTGAGAGTGTTCCTATGTATGGCAGCTTGGCACCCGTGTTCTTATCCGTAACGGCGTGTTGCCTAAATGATCGTTGCTGGATCGGCCCTGAAATGACCCGACGTGCAAACAATAAAATGAGAGGCCGAATTGAAATTGCGAGTCGTTCTGGCAGACGATCATCCGTTTGTTTTGCTTGGCATTCGAGCCACCTTCAGCACCGATGAAAATCTGGAAGTCGTGGGCGAAGCCTCAAGCGCAACCGCTTTGCTGCGATTGCTCGTTTCAACACCTTGCGACGTGCTGGTCACCGACTTCGCCATGCCCGAACTGGGATCGCAGGCAGAGGACGGGCTGCGCCTGATCAAGCGGGTGCGGCGCGACTGGCCGGAAATTCGCATAGTGGTGCTGACCAGCATGAGCAACGTCGCAATCCTGCGTTCTATCCTGAGCGCAGGCGCAATGGGCCTGCTCAACAAGGTCGAATCCATGGACCAGCTCGCGGCAGCCGTCAAGTTTGCGGGCGTTGGACGCCGGTATCTGAGTTCATCGGTTGTCGACGCGCTCGCTGTTGCCGGTGCCGAAAACGATCTGCTCGGCGAAGGGCCACGTCTTTCGCCTCGCGAAATCGAAGTAGTCCGAATGTTTGCAAGCGGCCTTTCCATCACCGAAATCGCGCGCTTCATGGAACGCGATGTACGCACCATCAGCCGTCAAAAACGTGATGCCATGAGCAAACTCGGCGTTCAGAACGATCCGGGACTATTCGCATTTGCCCGCGCATACGGCCTCACGTAATGAGATTTCCTAACTTGAAATGCTTTCAGATGCATCTTATGTCGATGGTGGCGCGAATCAACGATCCTGCAGCGGGCCGTACGAACACAGGCAAAGTAAAACCCGCCTTGAGCGGACGCATCACCCGGGCGGACATCGGGTTTAAAGAGGTTAGTAAATGATTGCGTTCACTCAACGGATCAGGTTGGCAGTCGCTGACGATCACCCACTCGTTGTTCTAGCCATCGAGCGCTTGATCGCCAGTGTGCAGAATATCGAGATCGTGTGCCGCGCGCAGGATTCCACGGGGCTTGTCGCCGCGCTGGAGAAAGAGGAATGCGACGTCGTCATCATGGATTTCTACATGCCTGGCGGTACGCACGGTGATGGCATAGAACTCATCAAATACATTGTCGAGAATCACCCGAAGGCGGCGATCGTGGTTTTGTCGATGACAACCGACGCCGATCTCATTGCCCGAGCGCTCGACGCCGGTGCGAACGCCGTGGTGAGCAAGCAGGATCGCCTCGAGTTGATCTATGTGCCGATCGTCACGGTGCTGGCGAATGAGGATTACCTCGGCCCATCGGTGCGCGCGCTTCTCGCTGATGCGACTTCGGCACATCGTGTCGACCTTATTCGCCAGAAGCTCACGCGTCGCGAACTCGATGTAATCGCCCGCTACGCGCGCGGCGGAAACGTCACGGAAATCGCGCGCGAACTCGGGCGCAGCGTCAAGACCATCAGCGCGCAGAAGTGCGCCGCCATGCGCAAGCTCGAGTTGAATACGGACGCGGAGCTGTACCGCTTTGCGTTCGACAGCGGTCTGGTTCAGATACAGCAAACCGCGCCTTGATCTGATCGCCGATCGCGCGGAAACCATTCAAGTGGAATCGAACATACGGATCATCCTGGCCGACGATCACGCCGTCGTCAGAGAAGGGATTACCAGCTGGCTTCATCGTGATTCGCGGGTTGAAGTCGTAGCAACGGCCATCGACACCCAATCGCTCGCGGACCGGATCGCACACGTTCCCTGCGATGTCGTGATCTCCGACATCGCTATGCCGGGAATCAACGGCGAAAGCAATGCCATCGGATTTTTGCGGCAGTTCCTGAGGCAGCCGGAGCGGCCGCGCCTGATTGTCCTCACCATGGTTGCGCAAGCCCGCATGTTTGCCGGGCTGCTCGAACTCGGGGCGGACGGACTTGTGGACAAGCGCGATTGCATGGATTCCCTGAATGCGGCGGTGGCCGCGGTCATTGACGGCGACTGTTTCGTTTCGCATCACGTGGAAACGCTGCTGAAATCCCATCCCGACGATACACCCGGCCAGCCCGGCGTCCTGAGTCCACGAGAGTGGGATGTGCTGCAGTTGTATGCCGGTGGAAAAACGCTTGCTGGCATCGCAGAACACCTTGGACGAAGCGTCAAGACTATCAGTACGCAAAGGCGCAACGCCTTGCGAAAACTCGGTGTCGAAACCGAAACGCAATTGATGAACTACCTGAGGCAGATCGGCCTCGTCTGAGCGCTGTTCTCCTACCATCGAAAAAACCCGTGCTTCTGTTACTCAGAGATAATTAGGAATGCTCTGATTAATGCGATGGGTTTCTGCGCCCAGACTTCATTGCTTTACGCCCCGATGTTTGCCGTTCCGCGAGGATTGCTACCGCACGGCGAACATCGCGCGATGGAGCTCGACCTGCGATGGAAGACGGTATTTTCAAGAAGATGTTGGGCGAGTGCGTCGGAACTTTTTCGCTCGTCTTTTTTGGGTGCGGTTGCACGGCACTGGCCAGCGGCTACTTCCGCGCCGACCTCGGACTGATCTGCCAGGCGGTGGCATTCGGGCTCGCCGCAACCACGCTCGTTCACGTGCTTCGCCCCATTTCGTATGCCCACTTTAATCCGGCCGTGACGGTCGGGTTCGCCATCGTCAATCGATTTCCCATACGCGAGCTGATACCCGCCATCGCAGCGCAAGTTTTCGGCGCGATGGTCGGGGCGTGGCTCTTATATGTCGTCGTCAGCGCGCGGCCGGGGGCATCGCCGGACTTCGTTGCGTTTGGCGTGAACGGCTATGACGCTCATTCGCCAGCGCAGTACCAACTACACGCCGCGTTGATCGTGGAAGTGCTGATGACCTTCGTGTTCGTGCTGGTCAATCTCGTCGTGGCTTCCGGAAAGCGGATGCGAATGGGTGGCCCGGCGTTGATCGGGTTGTCGTTGACGTTGTGTTCGTTGCTTGCCATTCCGGTCACCAACGCGTCCATCAATCCTGCCCGTTCCACGGGGCCGGCGGTCGTGATGGGAGGTTGGGCGCTGGACCAGTTGTGGCTTTTCTGGGCGGCACCACTTGCCGGCGGCGTGCTCGCCGGGCTCTTTTTTCCCATGCTCCAGCGCAGTTCCCCGGTCAAAAACCGCCTGGTACGGCATCCCGCCCGCGTCAGCGGCGCACTCGACAAACAAACGCTATGACCCGCGCAAATCCTTCATTTCTGCGCGCCATGTCCAGTTCGCGAATCTTCCGCTTTGTCCGCCTGATGGCGCTGTTCGTGCTCGTGCTGGCGGGATCGGGCGCGTCCGCCGATCCATTGCAGGCCGAGACCGCTCCGCAATCAACGCTAACTGTGAGTGTTCCCGATCAGCAGGTTCAGGAGCTCAAGCTGAGCGCCGGCGAACGCGCTTACCTGCGCTCGTTGCCGCCGCTCGCGCTCGGCATCGATACCAGCTGGGCACCGTTCATGTATGCCGATTCCAATGGTCAGACGGGCGGCATCGCACTGGCTTACACGGCGTATTTGTCGAAGGCGCTCAATATAAGCTTCGATCAACGCGTGTATCCGGATTGGGCGGCTGTGTCGAACGCGTTCGAGAACGGGCAGATCGATGTGCTCGCAACCACTCGCCGCGATACGCCGCGTCTGGCCGATGGAATCGTCACCAAGCCAATCGAGAGCTTTCCGCTTGTCATGGTCGGACGCCACAACGAAACGCCCGCGGACGGTTTAAGGCAGACATCGGCACGGCGCGTGGTCGTGACCGCGCGCCTCGCCGCGAGTGGCCGGCTTGGCAACCTTGCCTCGAATGCAACCTTCAGCGTCGCGCCGAATCTGACCGCCGCGCTCGACCGGGTCGCGCGCGGCGAGGCGGATGTGTTTGTCGGTGACCTTGCCGCGGTCGATATCGCGGTCGCCGCGCGTTACGAAGATCAACTGAAGATCATCGGGCCGGCGGGCGACTTCGAGCACATCGGGTTCGCGCTGCGTCCCGAATACAGCCAACTCGTGCCGCTTTTTGACCGGGCATTGCGCGCCATGCCCGCCGCCGACAAGGGAAAGATTCTTTTGGCGCGCCGGGCCGCATTCGATCCGCCGTCGAGCGGATGGAGCGTCAACGCACTGCGTTTATTGCCGGCGCTGATTGCCATCGGCGTGATTCTTGCCGTGACGTTGCGCGCGTTCGTGCTGCTTCAGCGCGAGATGGCGCGGCGCGTCGAGACGGAACAACGTCTCGCGACGCAACTCAGCTTCCAGCAGACCATGATGGAAGTCGTGCCGTATCCGTTGGTCGCAAAGGATCTGAACAATCGTTACATCGCGGTGAATCGCGCGTTTGAAAAGACGCTTGGAATCCGGCGCGAGGACGTAATGGGCCAAACGACGCTCGAAGCGCAGTCGTGGGGTTCCGAAAACAGCATACGTCTGCACGATCTGGTGGGGCAGAGCATCACGAACGGACAACGCGAGCAAGTTGAAATCGCGTTTGTCGATCGGCATGGCGAGCAGCGGCACGGACTGTTCTGGACCGGCGCATTCAAGGCGGCAAACGGCGACATGGCGGGCGCTGTCGGCACCATGATCGACATCACAGATATCCGCGACGCCGAGATGCGCGCACGCGAAAACGAGCGTCGACTGGACGACGTCACGCGCTCGTTGCCGGTCGTCGTGTTCCAGTTGCGGCGCGCGGCGGACGGCACTTACAGCTTCCCGTACGTTGGTGGCGACACGCGGCATTTGTTCGGTCAGGATCTCGCGGCATTGAGCCGCGACCAGGTGGCGGGTTTGTCGGTGATTCACGCCGAGGACAAGCACGCCGTACGCGATGTCATCGAGCGTTCGGCACAGACGCTCGAGCCCGTCCACATCGAGTTCCGCTCAATTGTCGACGAAGGCCGCCGCTGGATCCGCGCCGATCTCGTTGCGCATTCCGAGGCGGATGGCGCCGTGGTCTGGAACGGCTATTGGATAGACGCAAGCATCGAGCGTGGTCGAGCCGACGAACTCGCGGCAGCGCGCGACGCGGCCGAAGCAGGTTCACGCGCCAAGGATGATTTCCTCGCGATGATGAGTCACGAAATCCGTACGCCGATGAACGGCGTGCTCGGTCTCGTCGAGGTTTTCGAGACCACGCCACTCAATCCGGATCAATCGCAGATGCTCGGCATGATCCAGGATTCCGCGAGCGCGTTGCTGCAGATCCTGGACGACTTGCTCGACTATTCGAAGATCGAAGCAGGGCGGCTGACCATTGAATCAATGCCTATCGACTTGCGCGAACTCGTCGATAACGCCGTCGGCCTGCTTGCCGGACGCGCGCATGAAAAAGGCTTGCGCGTGCGCGTGGCGGTGTCGCCGGAAGTTGCGGCGAGCGTTCGCGGCGACAGTGTGCGTCTGCGCCAGGTGCTGTTCAACCTGCTCAGCAACGCCATCAAGTTCACCATGAAAGGCGAGGTCACGCTGTCGGTGAGACTGGTCGAAAGCATGGGCGACGTACAAACAATCGAGGTGAGCGTCGAAGACACAGGCATTGGCATTGCCGCCGATGCGCAAGCAAGTCTGTTCGAACCATTCGTGCAGGCTGAAACATCCACCACGCGCCGCTTCGGCGGTACGGGCCTTGGCCTCACGATCTGCCGCAAGCTCGTCGCGCTGATGGGTGGAACGCTCGGGCTGAAAAGCGAATTAGGCGTTGGCACGACGATGACAGTCCGGCTCGCCATGCCGGTAGAAACGAAGAGCTATCAGATCGACGGACTGCGCGGTAAGCGCGGCATCATTGCAATCGATGATCGGCGCGTCGCTCGTGCGCTCGTCGACTACGGACATGCGCTCGGCCTCGATCTCACGATCCGGTCTCGCGACGACACCGCGTTGCGCGATCCTCACACGTTCAATGGCATCGATCTGGTGTTTCTCAGCGATACCCACGAAGAAGCGTTGCCGTTGAAAACGCGGGTCATTCACGTTACGGAAAAACCGAAGCCGACGGGATATCGAATCCTAGAAGACGATATTCGCGTGAGCGTCAATCCAATTTCATGGCGCGGCCTTGGCGCCGCTTGCGTGGCCGCTTTGACCGGCTTGCCGCAGATTGCAGCGCGCGCGGCACGTGGTATTGAAACGAACATGGAAGCGCCCGATCGCGAGCGCGCCATCCGGACGGGAAAACTCGTGCTCGTGGCGGAAGATCATCCGGTGAATCAGGAACTGATCCGTCATCAGCTTTCGTTGCTTGGATTTGCCTGCGATGTCGTGCCGGACGGCGTGGAAGCGCTCGCGGCGCTGAAACATGGATATTACGGGTTCCTTATCACCGACTGCCACATGCCGAATATGACCGGCTACGAGCTCGCGCGGCGTGTGCGGGCGAGCGAACTGGGTTTGTCGAAGCGGCTTCCTATATTGGGCATTACCGCGAGCACGGCGCCAGAAGAGCTTTCCATGTGTCGCGATGCCGGCATGGACGATTGCTTCGTCAAGCCGACTCGTCTTGCCACGCTACGCGAGCATTTGAACCGATGGCGCGTGATGGAGAACACGACGTTCGTGGCGGAAGATGTCGCGGTGGCGAAGCACCCTGCAGATCCGGTTCAAACCACTGAAACCGATGAACTCGATCTCGGCTACATGACGCAGCTTTGGGGCAGCGAGACCACGGTAAAGGCGTTGCTCGACGCGTTTGTATCGTCGTTTCGTGACGACCTCCGCACGCTCGGGTCGCTGCTCGATAGCGGCGGTTCCGTCGCGCAATTGCGTGAGTGGCATCACCGCGTGATCGGGGCGGCGAGCGTGTTGCAGTATCGTCCGTTGCAGACAGCGCTCGATGCATTCCGGCGCGATCTTCTCGATAAACCCGCCGCGCGCAGAAACGAAGACGGCGCGTTGTTGATCAAGCGCTGCGAGGTGCTGCTGGAAATCATAGAAGGGCAGTGTGCAGCAATGGCCTGAAAGCGTTCCGTCGATCCGGCGCGCTCAGAACAACGCGCCGACAGCGGTATCTTTCCTGAAGTGCGCGATTGCGAAGTCCACGAAGGAACGCGTTTTCGCCGATACATGCCGGCGTCCCGGATAAACCAGCGACACTTCCTTGTCGGCATTGTTGACGCTGTAGTCGGTCAATAACCGCAGCAATGCGCCGTTCGCGAGGTCATCGGCGACATGGGTTTCGGGCAGCGCGGTGATGCCCATTCCGGACAAAGCCGCCTGCCGCAGCATTTGCGAATTGTTGACGGTGTAATCCGGATCGATGACGATCTCCTCGCCTTCTCCCGCCGCGCTCGTGAACGACCACGTGGCGCCATGAATATCCGCCGATGGAGACAAAAATGCGTGCGCCGCAAGATCGGCGGGACGCAATGGCACGCCATGTTTCGCGAGATAGTCGGGCGCCGCCACGATCACGGGCGTGACCTTGAACAACGGCCGGTTGATCAGCGTGCCGCTATTGACCATGCGCGGCACGACAATCCCGACATCGAAACCTTCGTCAACCAGATCCACTGGTCTGTGCAGCAGCGTGAGCCGCAATTTCACGTTGGGGAATGCGACGCGATATTCGCAGAGCAACGGCGTGAGTCCAAACAACGAAAACGATGCCGACGCCACGAGCTTCAACACGCCGGAAGGATCGAACGATGTTTGCGACACGGTCGATTCAATCGCTTCCACTTGTTCGATCACCGCGCGACAACCTTCGGCGTAAGACGCGCCAGCTTCTGTGAGCGACACGCTGCGGGTGGTGCGGTTCAGCAGCCGGGTGTTCAGATGTGCTTCGAGCAACGCGACGTACCGCGTGATCACCGCATTCGATAATTCAAGCGCAGTTGCGGCCCGACCGAACGACCCGGTTTCGGCGACCTTCACGAAAACGCGCATGGCTTGCAGATGGTTCATTGACTACCGATGCTCACAGAGTCACCCCGTGTGACGTTCGGGGCGGGAGTGGGGATACGTAGAGGGTCTTCCAGAGACCACCCACTCGCGCGTGCGATGTTAATCGTGCGGAGCTGGCCGGGAAATAGGAATAAGACGAAAGCGACGGAAAGGAACGTTGTGTCGTGCGGTTGCTACTGTCGCAACCGTGCAACGGGCGTAAGTAATTAGGTATCCAGAGGTTAATTCAAGATAACGGGAATGCCTGATACGACAAGCGTTTGCGCGTATCGAAAACCTACTTTTCGACTTATTCGAAAAGCCTTTTGTGTCTGCTTCGATGGTTTGCTTAAAAGCCAGCGCCCTAAACTTTGTTCAGCCGAATCGCGGTGTCCGGGAAAGACCGGAAACGGGTCGCCTAGAAGTCAAGCAAGTGGGCGTCGCGTTATGCAACTAGTCGAGTCGTCAGACTCATTAAAAGGATCTACCATGAAAAAGACTCTGATCGTTGCGGCCGTAGCCGCTTCTTTTGCGACCGCCGCTAACGCGCAAAGCAGCGTGACGCTGTACGGCCTTATCGATGCTGGCTTCAGCTATGTGAACAACGAAAGGAATGTCAACGCGGACAAGGGCAGCGGTAATGCATTCCGTGTGTCGAGCGGTAACATCAACGGCAGCCGTTGGGGCCTGCGTGGCGTTGAAGACCTCGGTGGCGGCATGAAGGCGATCTTCACGTTGGAAAGCGGGTTCACCATGGGCGACGGTTCGTCGCTGCAGGGCGGCCGTGAGTTCGGTCGTCAGGCTTTCGCTGGTATCTCGACGGCTCAGTTCGGCACGGTTACGTTGGGTCGTCAATATGACTCAGTGGTGGATTACCTCGGCCCGATGACGGCTACCGGTAGCTGGGGTGGTACGTACTTCGCACACCCGTTCGACAACGACAACGCGCAGAACTCGTTCCGCGTCAACAACGCCGTCAAGTATCAGAGCGCGAACTACTCAGGCCTGACGTTCGGTGGCCTGTATGGTTTCTCTAACCAGGCTGGCGGATTCGGTGACAACCGCGTTTATAGCGGTGGCGCACAATACGCGAACGGCCCGTTCAAGATTTCGGCTGCATACATGCAGCTGCAAAATCCGAATGGCAAAGCTGGCGGCGCGATGACGGATGACGATGCTGGTTCGACGGTGCTGGCAAACATGATTGGTGGTGGTGCGACGGTTGAGACGCAGCGCACGTACGGTGTCGGCGCAAACTACGCAATCGGCCCGGTGACGGTTGGCGGTGCATGGACGCAAAGCCGCTTCAAGTTTGCAGTGACCGATTCCACGGTTCGCTTCAACAACTATGAAGTAAATGCACGTTACTCACTGACGCCGGCGCTGGCTCTGGGTGCCGCGTACACGTACACCGACGCAAAGGGCCTTACCACGGCTGAGGGCAACGGTACGATGCGTGCTCATCAGTTCGGTTTGCAAACGGACTACTCGTTGTCGAAGCGCACGGACATCTACGCTGAAGGTGTTGTCCAGCTGACGAACAATGGCACACCCGCCAAGGTGTACGGTACGGGTGACGTAGCAGCACACGGCAACCAAGTTGTGGTCACCACGGGTATCCGTCACCGCTTCTAATGCTTTGACGTTGTAACGCTGTAAGTTTCACGCTGTAAAGGAAAGGCGCCTTCTGAACTGACCCCGCGAAGTTGGACAGTTTTCGGCTAGGGCCGAGTGGGCTGAGTTCTGTACATCACAGGACTCAGCCCGTTTAGTTTGAGCTTGATGCGGGAAAGCTAGATATAATAAATAAAAAAGGCGCCGGAATGAACTGACCCCGCGAAGTTGGACAGTTTTCGGCTAGGGCCGAGTGGGCTGAGTTCTGTACATCACAGGACTCAGCCCGTTTAGTTTGAGCTTGATGCGTTTGTGGTTGTAGTAATGAATGTACTGTTTGATGCCGGCTTTTAGCTCTTCGATGCTCTCGAATTTGTTTAGGCGGAAGAACTCCGACTTGAGCGTGCCGAAGAAGCTTTCCATCGCTGCGTTGTCATAGCAGTTCGCCCTACGCGACATGCTCTGTGTCAGGCCGTTTTGATCCAGCAGCCGTCTGTACGCAGGCATCTGATATTGCCAGCCCTGATCCGAGTGCAACATCGGCTTGTCTCGATCGCTCAGCTTTGCCAGCGCTTTCTTGAGCATTCGGCTCACCAACTCAAAGACTGGGCGCGTGTTCATTTCATAGGCCACGATCTCAGCGTTGTATAGATCCATGATCGGCGAGAGATAGAGTTTCTGCCCCAGTACGTTGAACTCCGTTACGTCGGTGACCCACTTCTGATTGGGCTTTTGCGCACAAAATTCCCGGTTCATCAGGTTCTTCGCGATACGCCCGACTTCGCCGCGCCAGGCGCGGTACTTCTTTGCGCGCACCAGCGATTTCAGTTTCAGTTGCCCCATCAAACGCTGCACCGTCTTGTGATTGACCGTCTGGCCCGCTTGTCGTATCGCTGCCGTGATGCGTCGGTAGCCATAGCGGCCCTTGTGGCTTTCGTACAGCGCTTGGATTTTCGTTTTGAGTGGCGCGTGCCGATCCCCAGCATCGAGCACCGTCAATTGGTAATAGAACGTGCTTCGCGCCAGACCCGCTGCCTTGAGCAAAGCGGGCGTTGGGTGGTGCTCTCTGAGCGCTTGCACTATTTGCGCTTTTTCTTTTGCACGCCCTGCTTCTTCGCCTGAAGCAGGGCATCGAGCTTTTTTAGGTACGCCACCTCCGCGCGCAGGTACTCGTTTTCCTTGAGCAACTGCTCACGCGTGCGTTCATCGGGTGTATTTTCCTCAGGCGGCTTTTCGGGAGTGGGTCGGGTCATTGTTTTGGGGCGCCCTCGTGGGCGGGGCGCCAAAGCATCCATACCGCCATCATGATACTGGCGTTCCCATTTCCCAATGCAGCCCGGACTGCGAATGTCGAACACGGCAGCCACTTTTTGATGTGACAGCTCTTTCTTCCACATGTGGCGCAGAACCGACATCTTGAACCGCGCGTCGTAGTGAATGAATTTCTTGCGCAATCCATCGCGGCCATGTTGCTCATAGGCCGATATCCAGCGACGCAATAGCGAGCGCCCCACCGCATGCTGCTGCGCAAGCACTCGAGTACCCGCAACGCCAGCGAAATACTGCCTGACAAGTTTGAGCTTTAATTGCTCGCTATGCTTCGCCATAAAAAACACCCCAAATTGTTGGACGGGTGTCCAACTTTTGGGGTGCAGTTCATAAAAAACACCCCAAATTGTTGGACGGGTGTCCAACTTTTGGGGTGCAGTTCA
>NZ_LMPF01000019.1 GCF_001424345.1 Burkholderia sp. Leaf177 | reverse complement strand
GAGCGCTGTTCAAAGCCACGAATGGCCGGCTTATCCGATCGGGCACCATCGCGCTTGAAGGAGGCCTGAAAGCCGACGAAGCGTTGATGTCCGGCAGGACTTCCGCGACTGCCCCTATACAAGGCAATTTACTTTCGCTGGAAGCCAACTATGCGGGCGGTCAGGCAACGCCGTATCTACTGTTGGATATGAAAAATGGCTATCCGAGCGAGCTTATTGAAAGTTACGACATAAAAGGCGCATCGCTGACCGAAGGTGAAGCCATTGAAATCTGGGACAAAGTTTCCCGCTCGCTTCGGGTACGTCCGAATGCTTTTTAATCATGGCGATCAAACGCTTCTTGCTGCTTCGCTGATCTTCTTAGCAAGGGATTTTGTCAGGTCGACTTCTTCAACTGAACACGTGGTCTTCACGCAGCGTGGCGACGCAATCAAAGGTANCATGGCGATCAAACGCTTCTTGCTGCTTCGCTGATCTTCTTAGCAAGGGATTTTGTCAGGTCGACTTCTTCAACTGAACACGTGGTCTTCACGCAGCGTGGCGACGCAATCAAAGGTACGGCCAACATGGAATACACGGCGTGAAAGTAACTGCGTTGATTGTTGGCTTTGTCTTGTTAGCCAGTGCATGCGGACGCGCCGCGCCTCTCACGGAACAGGAGAAGAAGCGGGTGAATGAAATGACGATGGATATGAAGACGCGCTGCGTAGGACGGTATGTGATYGATATGCCCGCAGTTTTTTTGCCCGCAGGGACGGCCAAGTTTGGTGATGCGAGCGTACAAGCTCAGGCTATGACATTGGAGGAATTCAACACCGCCGTGGANGATATGCCCGCAGTTTTTTTGCCCGCAGGGACGGCCAAGTTTGGTGATGCGAGCGTACAAGCTCAGGCTATGACATTGGAGGAATTCAACACCGCCGTGGAAGAGCGCGCGGCCAAGATGACGGGTACGAAAAGCGTAATGGGATTTCGGTTTCTCTATGACTATGGAGAAGTASCGAACGTTAAACGAACGCAGTATTTTGTATCGCTAGGCGACTATGGATCATCGAGTGACGCCGTCCGGATAATAGACGCATACAAGTGGGATCAGGGATATCAGCTTACGTTGCGTTTGAAAGCGAAAGATTTCACGCACTCAGAGATCCGGGACATGCCATCGGTCAAAGAAATGCCGGTTCAAAATAACCTTCCCGAAAAGACGCGTATTGCATTCGACCTGATAGCGCGGCTTCAAGGACGTCCCGATGACATGGTGCCAAGCGAGCCAGGTGCATGCTTTTTCGGTGGCTTTTTGAAGGGAAAGGCATCCGGCGATGARRAAATTRACTCGTCCTTTGTTATCGCCGACAAGCCCGATGTCTGGTTCAGCTTTGAGAGCTTCACCAATTTAAGTGCCAATGACACGCTTCTACAACGTGTTCACGGTAGCGAAGCGCGAGCGCTGTTCAAAGCCACGAATGGCCGGCTTATCCGATCGGGCACCATCGCGCTTGAAGGAGGCCTGAAAGCCGACGAAGCGTTGATGTCCGGCA
>NZ_LMPF01000018.1 GCF_001424345.1 Burkholderia sp. Leaf177 | reverse complement strand
TGCAGCGACTTGGCATGAAGCTGTTTGCAGCCAAAGGAAAAGTTGAGATTCAAGCGCAAAGCGATGAGATGCGATTGCTGGCCGACCAGAACATGACGATCACCAGCGTAAATGGGTGGGTGACGATCGAAGCTAAAGAAGAGCTTCTTCTTAAGTGCGGCGGATCTTATCTCCGTATGTCAGCAACTGGTATCGAAGATGGCACACGTGGGGATCGCACTTGGAAAGCTGCGTCGTTCAGTAAGGCGGAAGCATCCTCGTTAGCGCAACACATGAATAGCCTTCCGAAGACGGCCTTCAACGATCCCTACGTTCTTCGCAACAAGATTACCGGTGACGTGCTTAAGCAACAACCCTACGAGATCGTTCGGGGAGACGGCACACGCATCAATGGGTTGACCGACGAAATGGGCCGAACATCCGTGCAAAAGGGCCACGATATTGAATCTGTAGTAATTCGACTATTAAAGAGCTATGGAGGGTCCGCATGATTTGCGGAAAGAAGCCTATTCTCCGGCGTGATCAAACGGTACCTAGTATGGCAAGTCGGGCTGATGTGTACTTTGTAGTTACGAAGGTGTGCTGTGGCCGTTATAAGAAAGACTTCCATTGCAGTGATCAAACGCCCAGCCAAAAGCGTAATTGCAAGCGATCATCGTACAAACGCTCGCATCGCTTCTTGCCACACTGTTTCAATAATTAGTTGAACATGTATAGCCATGAGTGACCTCACCAGCAAAAGTACACCTGAAGCCGATTCAATCATCGAGGGTAGTGAAAACGACGCCGTCCGGCTACTCGGCGGGTTCGATTCTGATGGTATGCCCGCGGCGCGCGCCGTTTTGACACCTGACAGTGATCAACGAGGCAAAGAAATTCATTTCGATCCCCGCCAACCTATCCCAGTCATATTTCTTCCGGGAGTGATGGGGACACTCTTAGCCGACAAGGACACTGGTGGAACTGTCTGGCGGCCTCCAAATATGGATGCGTTTGGATCTGCAATATCTGGTGCCATCTCAATTGTGGCCGGGTGGTTTGCCAACGCCGCAAAGCGCGCCAAGCTTTTCGACCCAGAACAGGCGATCGTTGATCCTCGTGGTCCAGTCGAAGTCGGGGATAGCGGACTGTCGGAAGATGAAGCCCGTCGGCGGGGATGGAGTACCGTGCATCGCTGGAGCTATCAGCCAACGCTGGCCTGGCTACAAAACGTACTTGATAACCCAATGGCTGAAGGCCAACCCATCGGTGAATGGGCACACGGTGACCCGAAAGCAGAAGGAAAAATGGCCGCCTTGAAATCCATCCTTGGCACCGACCCCGCTGATTACGGTGCATACGGTTCCGGGAGAGCCATCACACTCGATTCAGACGTATTTCGGTCATTGACGCGTTATCGATACCCCGTTTACGCCATTGGCTACAACTGGTTGCAATCGAATCTGTTGTCGGGCCAGCAGGTGTTAGATGGCATTGATTTTCAGGATCCACACGGAGACCAGATCATCCGCATCATGGGTATTCGAGAAATTTGCCTTGAAAACCAGACGGATAAGGCAATCATCATTACTCATTCAATGGGTGGGTTAGTTGCTCGCATGGCTTCGCAGCTTTGCGGGGGCAAGAACGACATGTACGGTGTTATACATGGAGCACAACCGGCCACCGGTGCACCCCTATTCGCCAAGCGATTCCGAACGGGCGGTGAAGATTTTATTAACAAAAGCTTGATGGGACGCGACGCCGCCGAATTCATTGCGATCGCCAGCAACGCTGAAGGGCCAATGGAACTGTCGCCTATGCCGGACTACAACAATGGTGACCCGTGGTGGATATTTGTGGACAAGAATGGAAAGCAGAAAATGGCTTTACCCATTCGAAGTGCTCTCGACGAGCTATACATCAGCGACAAGTGGTATGGGCTAATTCCAGATACCTCCGTGCTCGACCCAGCAGGGATCATTGGGAAACAACTTGAAGACCAGAAGAATAAATCCGACGTGTTTGACCATTTTAAGAAAACGATGCGTGGTGTGGTAAAGCGGCAGGAGATTCTTGTTAACAATTATCATCCGAACACCTACGCAATGTACGGGGATGGTGCGCTCAAACCCAAATTTTCCGGAAGCCGACAGTACACACCGAGGCAGGAGTCGGGGCTGCCCTCAGAAGAACTGATGACATGGGGTTCGGTAGTGTGGCAAGGGGACATTCCCGATGGAGTGAGCGAAGACGAGCTCAAGGCAGCCGTTTGGATTGGCAAAGAACGCGATGATCGCCAAGGTGTGCTGAAAATCGTTGTGGGCGGGCAGACCGTTGTGCTCACTGTGCAGAAAACCGCAAGAAGACCTAAAGACGGAGACCATGAAAACGGTATTATTCCTGGGGATGGCACTGTGCCAAGTTGGTCCGCAGAATCGCAAGGGCGCGGTCTGATCCCAGGCTCACCCCATCCGCTAGTGGGACCCAATGGTGTGAAAATGATTTTCGTACAGGGTGGCTACGAACATCAGTTCTGTTACGCCCATACGTGGACTCGATGGGCGACCCTGTACAGCGTCGCCCAAATCGCCCACAGCATTGAGGCGAATGGAGAATGACACCTACGCTATCTCGCTCGTGCGCCTTTAGAGCATCTATCTTATTTTTGTTATGTAGCCTGTCTGCTTTTGCGCGAACGGCTCCTCGGGAACCTACGATGACCAACAACCCGCTGCTTGCGAATCCCCGTCCATGGTGCATTGGCCGCTTTGTGATGAACCGCCCCGCTCGTAGTGAGTTGAACTCCGAGCGATACGCCTATTGGGGTGACAAAATTGACATCAAAAGCGACGTCAGCGTTCAGGCGTTTCAACACAGAGTTGAGCTACGTGAAACCGAATTGCGTGCTAAGACAAGAACTGGCTCGATCTCTTACAAGGAAATGCAGGCCAAGGGATTAAAGTCTCTGATCGTCAAGACGGATATTCCGTGGCTTGAGAGAGTCATATCACCCACCCAAACCTCGCGTGTCTTTTTTTATAGTGACGACGTAGATCATCCCGACCTTCTCTTAAATGAGGAGGGGTATGTCCTGGCAGGCACGACGATGCTAACCATGAAGTCTCTGCTGAGGCCCGGTGACGTACAGAAATCGATTGAACGTACGAGTGATGTATATCGAAATATCACTTATCGTGACGACTGGACCGTTCCCTCAGGCCCCGGATTTTGTGTAAAGGGCGCTTTGATAGGTGGTCCGTCGCGCAACAGCGAGGAGTCTCAACAGACCATCGTTCTCCAACCCGGTAAAGCTTCCGCGTTTGTACTTAGCATGCGGGTCGCCGTGGATGGTGACCAACGGGCAACGCTACTTGGGACTTTGCCCGATCTTCGACGAGAGCTTCAGACGCAAGGGTACGGCAATACCGTAACCGTACTGCGAGAAAGTAAGCGCCAAGTCGCCGGTATGGACGCGGAAGAAGTATTGTTCTCCGTTACCGAGAACGGGATTCAATTATTCCGCTTCTTTCTCTTGGCGCCAGGCGTCCCCAAAGCGGTAGCAAGACCGTACGTCGACATTCAACTCATCCTGGGCTCGACTAATGACAGCACATTAACGCCCGAACAAGCATCGTCACCAGTCGATGAGAAGGGCTATCGAGATATGGGACTCGCTGCTTGAAAGCCTGCACTTGCGTCCGGGAGCGCTGTGATAGCACTCCGCATTTCGTCGAATATATCGTAATCTCACCGCGCAGGAAAAGTTCGTTTCTAGCGCTTTCTTGCTAGGCTCAGCGCGACTTGCTCAATGCGAATTCCGACGAACGGCTTCGTTGGACGAATCTAACGCACAGTAAAAGCCTTAGAAATTAGATGCGACCTAAACAAAACCCTTGCGAGGCAGCAATATGAAAATCTTGGTGCCCTTGCTCATAGCAACTCTGATAGCTGGTTGTTCTTGTCTCGTACACTCAACAATCGATGGCGACCCACGAGGCGAATATTGTGGGCGTCTGATGCCCAAGATGTAACGCAAATCTCGCTGATCGACGGGAATGTAGTGTCGGCGACGCGATTGCGGCAGTGTGATTATGCCGAGGTACAGAATAAAATTTGTGGAGCTTCGTTATGGTCAAACGGTCTTATTTCGTAAGGGGCGGTAAAACGACGGTCGGATACAGATGGCAGCAATCTAACGCGCGGCCGATCCAATCCGTAAGTAAGCGGATCGCCTCGTTTTTGACTCACTACAGGTCAAGAGGGCCTATGTGTGAGCACGTTATTCTCATAATCCAATTTATGGGTGCCATAGTCGCCCGCTATTATTGGCAATGTACAAGCGGGGTGGCAAACCGTGCGCTGAATGCTCCGACTATTAAAAAGGCTTCGCTTGCGGAAAACGAGGCCATTGCGCTTTGGGACGCGGTATCGCGGACATTACGTCCGCGACCGAATGGCTTCTAAAGTGAACACTTATGCCTGTTGATTTTCGGCGATTACCTAAGGAAGAACCGGAACCGTCTACTCCGCCGTCGAAACCCGTTTGGAGCATTGTCTTCGTCATACTGCTAGTGGCAGGCAGTGCGGCGACGGTGCTGCTATGGCCCGGAGCATTGTCTTCGTCATACTGCTAGTGGCAGGCAGTGCGGCGACGGTGCTGCTATGGCCC
>NZ_LMPF01000017.1 GCF_001424345.1 Burkholderia sp. Leaf177 | reverse complement strand
CTCGCGGGTTCCACGGCATGGTCGGATTCGAGGCAGTTGGACTGCCCGAAAGTGTCAACCATGTCTCCGCACACCTGTCAGCTATGTCTCCGGTCTAAACAGCCGTTGGACAAAGAAATGAAGTCCCGCCACGGACAGTGGCTAACAGTGATGAAGAGATTAGCTGCGACAGAACCCGCGAAAGCCTAAGCAGCAACGACCCGGCATCAACCCCAATCCCACCCCAACCCCAAGTGCGAACGAAAACCTATAGCGAGGCTGCGGCCCTCGCCGCCGTGTCATACAACCCCGAAGCATTCCGCAGCAACTGCGCCGCCTCCCCGATCTGCTCATTCGAAAGCCCGCTCTCCTTCAGCGCGCTGATCAAACAACTCTCCCGCACTTCGCGATACTTCCCGCACAACTCGCGCCCCGCCAGCGTTGCGGAAAAGAACACTTCCTTCCCCACTTTTTCGCTCGCCACATACCCCCGCGCCATCAGCTTCTTCAAGGCATAGCTCGCAACGTGCGTGTCCTCTATATTGAGAACAAAGCAGATATCGGCGATCTTTTTCTTGCGGTCACGATGACTGACATGATGCAACAGCGATACTTCCACCGCCGTCATGTCCTTGGCGCCCGCCGCCGACATGCAGCGCACCATCCATCGGTTGAAGGCGTTGCCCGCCATGATCAAGCCGTACTCGAACTCGGATAATTCCGCGCTGGTTTCGGATACGAGATGCTCGGAGGAAACAATCTTGGTCGGGTGGCGAGGCATGGCGTTCAACGAAATAATGTGCCATTGAGTGTAGCGCAACGCTCGAAATTTCAATAACTAGTACACACTCTTATTGATAAATTGTTGATAAGTTATTGACAATGTACATTCCGAAGATCGAATCGAGGCGCGACCTCGACCAACGGCAAGGTCAGCATGACATCACCCAAAATTTATCCACTCGGCGACAGCGCGCTGGTCTGCGAAGCCCCTGCCCCGGCAACGCTCGAATGCCAGCGCCGAATCTGGGCGCTCGCCGACGCGGCGCGGCTCTGGCCGAACATCGTGGAAGTGGTGCCGGGCATGAACAACCTGACACTCGTCTTCGATCCGCTGCAAACGGAGCAAACCGCCCTCGCGCTGACACTTAAAACCGCCTGGGACGAGGCGCTCGAGGCGGATGTCGGGACCACTGAAATCGAAATTCCCGTGCGTTACGGCGGGACGGACGGGCCGGATCTCGCGGCGCTGGCGAAGCACCTGAAATTGAGCATCGATGAACTCGTGAAGCGCCACACGCAAGCCGATTACATCGTGTTTTTCCTCGGGTTTCAGCCGGGATTTGCGTACCTCGGCGGGCTGGATCCGACGCTCAACGCGCCGCGTCACCCGAAACCGCGGCTGGAAGTGCCGGCGGGATCGGTGGGTATCGGCGGGGAGCAGACAGGCATCTATCCGGCGGTGTCGCCCGGCGGCTGGCAGTTGCTCGGACGCACCGACGTCAAGCTTTTCGACCCCGCGCGCAACCCGCCCACGTTGATGCAGCCAGGCGATCACGTGCGTTTCACCGCGCTGGAGGTGCTCGCATGATCGACGTGATTCGCGCCGGCATGCTGTCTTCAGTGCAGGATCTCGGGCGTCAGGGTTACAGGCACCTGGGCGTGAGTTCGGGCGGGGCGCTCGACGCTTTATCGCTGGAAATTGGCAACCGGATCGTGGGCAACCGGCCGGATGCAGCGGGTATCGAACTGACGCTCGGACCGGCAACGTTGAAATTCACGCGCGCGACGCGCATCGCGATCACGGGAACGGATTTCGGCGCGACTCTCGACGATAAACCCGTCTACTCGTGGTGGAGCCTGCCGGTTCAGGCCGGCCAGGAACTGACGCTGCGAGGCGCGCGACACGGCATGCGCGGCTACGTTTGCGTGGCGGGCGGTATCGACGTTCTCCCCATGCTCGGTTCGCGCAGCACGGATCTCGGCGCGTGTTTCGGCGGTCTCGGCGGCCGGGCATTGCGCGACGGCGATCGTCTTGCGACCGGGGTGCCGCAGCCGCAGAAAAACGGCGCGTTCTCGCCGACGGGCGTGGCGTTCGGCGTAAAAGCGCCCGCGTGGTGCAAGTTCGTCTACGTGGAAGAACCGTTGCGGCGCGGCAAACATACGCCGGGCAACGCGTGGTCGCTGCCGGTGCGGGTCTTGCGCGGTCCCGAATACGAGACTTTCACGAAAACGGCGCAACACGATTTCTGGGACGAAGAGTGGACCATCACGCCGAACAGCAACCGCATGGGTTTCCGGCTCGCGGGAACGGTGCTGGAACGTACCGATAAAACCGATCTGCTCTCGCACGCGGTGCTGCCTGGAACGATCCAGGTTCCGCCGAACGGCCAGCCCATCGTGCTGATGGGCGACGCTCAAACTACCGGCGGATATCCGAAGATCGGATCGGTAATCCGCGCCGATCTGTGGAAACTCGCGCAAGCGCGGTTGAACGGCGGTGTACGGTTTATCGAAACAACGGCGGAGGCCGCGCGCCACGCACTGGCCGAAGAGCGCATGTATGTGAAACAGGTCGAATCGGCGATCGCGATGCACGCCGAGCGCTACGACCGATAAATAAACGTGAAAGGAAGGACCATGGAAATCGATCTGAATGCCGATCTCGGCGAAGGTTGCGGCTCCGACGAAGCGCTGCTCGACCTCGTGAGCTCGGCGAATATTGCGTGCGGCTGGCATGCGGGCGGCGCCACGGCCATGCGCGAATGCGTGCGCTGGGCGGTCGCGAAGGGCGTGGCGATCGGCGCGCATCCGAGCTTCAACGATCCCGAGAATTTCGGGCGCAAGGAAATGGATATTCCGGCATCCGAGATTTATGCCGGCGTGTTGTATCAGCTCGGCGCGCTGGCCGCGATTGCCAAAGCGGAAGGCGGCAAGATCGCGCACGTGAAGCCGCACGGCGCGCTCTACAACCAGGCCGCGAAGAATCCTGAAATCGCCGAGGCGATTGTCTCCGCCATCCACGACTTTGATTCGTCGCTGCTCGTGTTCGGCCTGGCAAACAGCAATCTCGTCGATGCCACCCGCAAGGCGAACATGGCTGCCATCGAAGAGGTGTTTGCGGATCGCGGGTATCGCGCGGATGGATCGCTCGTGCCGCGCAAAGATCCGGGCGCGTTGCTCGACGACGAAGAAGCGGTGCTTGCGCGCACGCTCGCGATGGCAACGGAACGGCGCGTGCAGGCCGTCAGCGGCGAATGGGTGCCGATCAACGCGCAAACCGTCTGCCTTCACGGCGACGGCGCGCACGCACTCGCGTTCGCCCGGCGGATTCGCGGCGCGCTGCAAACGGCGGGTATTCAAGTGCGTGCGGCTCACGCGCAAACCGCTTGAACGGAAGTAACCACGTCGCACCAAATCAACGCCTCGGGTCAACACGAGGCGTTTTAGCAAGCGGCCATAGAACCGCTTTTCGTCTAGCCGATGGAATGGGCCACTCAAAGCAAGCGGCCCGTCCAGCGGCGGCAAGTCAATTACCCGAGCTTTGGAGATCTGAATGGGAACCGCAGTCAACCTATGGCCGCTGATCGGAGTGGCCGTCATCATCGTGGGATTCATCCTGCGCTTCAATCCGATGCTGATCGTGGCCGCCGCCGCCATCGTCACCGGGCTGGCGGCGCATTTTCCGATCGATCGCATTCTGACTGCCATCGGCACGGGGTTTCTAAAGACGCGCAATATCCCGCTGATCATCTTGTTGCCGCTTGCCGTGATCGGCTTGCTCGAACGGCACGGTCTGCGTGAGCGCGCGCAGATCTGGATCTCGGGCATCAAGGCCGCGACCGTCGGGCGGCTGTTGATCGTCTATTTGCTGATTCGTGAACTCACCGCCGCCGTTGGCCTGACGGGTTTGGGCGGTCATCCGCAGATGGTGCGTCCGCTGCTCGCGCCCATGGCCGAAGGCGCGGCCGAAGCCCGTTACGGCAAGATCTCCGATGAAACCCGCTACACGCTGCGCGCTTATTCCGCCGCGACGGACAACGTCGGCCTGTTCTTCGGCGAGGACATTTTCGTGGCGTTCGGCGCCATCGTTTTGATGACTACCTTTCTGCGCGAGGCGGGCATCGTGGTCGAACCATTGCACGTAGCCGTTTGGGGTATCCCAACCGCCATCTGCGCATTCCTGATCCACGGTTTCCGGCTCTGGCTGCTCGATCGGCGGCTGACGCGTGAACTCGGCGCGCTGACCAAGAAAGTTCGCGGAGAAACGGCATGACGCTCACGATCAACTACCTGTTCTATTTGCTCGGCGTGGTGCTCGTGATCGTCGCGGGCATGATTTACGTCGATAAAACCCATCCGCGCCGTCTCACCGCCGGCACGTTCTGGCTGGTTTATGCGCTGATTTTTCTGATCGGCGACTGGTTGCCGGCGAATGTCGTCGGCGTGCTGGTCATCGCGATGGCGCTGATTGCAGGCCTTGGAGGCGTCACCGCCGCCAAGCCGAGGATGCTTTCGGAAGAAACCCGCCGCAAGACCGCGATTCGGCTTGGCAACAAACTTTTCGTTCCGGCGCTGACCATTCCGGTGGTGACCGTGGTGTTGACGCTGGCCGCAAGCCATCTGATGTTTGGCGGCAAGCCGTTGCTCGATCCGAAGAACGTCACGCTGATTGGCTTTGGGATTGGTTGTATCGTCGCGCTGGGTGTGGCGTGCGTGATGACACGCGATACCGTCGGTCAATCCATGAAGGAAACGCGCCGTCTCGTCGATGCTCTTTCGTGGGCTGCCGTGTTGCCGCAAATGTTGGGCATGCTCGGGCTGGTGTTTTCCGACGCGGGCGTGGGCAAGGCGGTCGCGCATGTGACGACGGCTTACGTGAACCTGGATTATCGGTTGGTCGCGGTGGCTGTTTATTGCGTGGGAATGGCGCTCTTCACGATGGTCATGGGCAACGGATTTGCGGCGTTTCCGGTGATGACTGGCGGCGTGGGCGTGCCGATTTTGGTCGGCGTATTTCACGGCAATCCGGCGACGATGGTTGCTATCGGCATGTTTTGCGGTTATTGCGGGACGCTCATGACGCCGATGGCCGCGAATTTCAATATGGTCCCGGCGGCGTTGCTCGAGTTACCCGATAAGAATGCGGTGATTAAAGTGCAAGTGCCGACGGCGCTGTCGTTGTTGGTTGTGAATATCTTCTTGTTGAACTGGTTGATGTTTATTTGAGTGAGGCAGGGGCGGTGCAGGGGTGGTCGAAATGCGCTGAGCGCCCGATGCCACGTCGCCTTGCCATGTTCTCTGCTGAAACGACAAGGCCCGCATACGTGCGGGCCTTTAATTTAGGCGCTTGGCGGCGCGTCGGGATCTCGTTCTGTCGTGATTGAAAGTTGGTCTTTTAGACACTGCGACCTGGACGCAAGAGTAAGCAATACCATTCCGCTAGGCGTCGGGCAAAATCAGCCAATGGAACGTGGAACGTAGAGATAGCGTTTGTTTCCCGTTATAGACGGTCACGCTGCACGTCTGAAGTTCATTAGCATGGCGCGCCTTGCTTCCGTATTATCGGCGTCGTCGCTGAAACTGAGGTGTTGCACTTTGGGCGATACGTAGCGGTAGCCGTTGCAGCGTATTAATTCGGTCGTCATCCTGATTATTGAGTTGTTATAACGCCCAATACGCTAACGCACTTTTGCGCGCTCACATCGCAAAAAGGGCGAAGCAAAAACAGCAGAATTTGCAACCTTAAAGATTCCCGACAGAGCGGAAAATTAACTCAGTTGGCTAGCGCGCGCAGCGGGGATGTTTGGTTAGTGGATTCCCACGCTGGTGGCGAAGCGTGTGGGTATCCGTGAACGGAGTGGGAGGGTTTCAGCCGAACGTGGTTATGCGCTGAGGGTACTTCTTGCGTGCCAAGCAGTTAAAAACTGCACGCTGTGGACACTTAAGAATTAGCGGTTGGGAGGCGTTTTCTTTGCTTCGTTTCTTTGTCGCCGTTGTGTTTAGACCGGAGACATAGCTGACAGGTGTGCGGAGACATGGTTGACACTTTCGGGCAGTCCAACTGCCTCGAATCCGACCATGCCGTGGAACCCGCGAG
>NZ_LMPF01000016.1 GCF_001424345.1 Burkholderia sp. Leaf177 | reverse complement strand
TTCGCCGCTTCGGCAAGCGCTTGCATCTGTTGGAGCGCCTGCTCCAGCAGTCCTTGCGCGGCATTCATTTCAAGCTGCTGACCGCTAGCCGCAGGCTGATCGTCCGCCGAGATAAACATGCCCTGGCCAGCGCGAATCGCGCCATACCCGGACGTCCGCAGCTCATACCCTTCGCCACGCTTTTGCCGCTTGCTGTCGACCAAATGCCCGAGATTGAGTTGACTCTTGCCCGAATGCTCGGTGCTGATCTTGATGTGCTGTTCGTTCTCCCAGTCCTCCATCCGGATCTTGTTATTCGATTGCGTGCGAATAACGTTCCGCGACATCCATCGTTCCTGGTTGTGAACCAAGTCGGATTGAATGCTGTTGTGATGAAACTGCGAGATAAAGAGTTTGTTCGGATCACCATCGCGGGCCATGATGACCGCTTCGGTGCCGTCGAGAACCGGGAAGTGGAAGCCGGTTTGCAACGCGCCAGCGAACGGCTTGGCCATGCGCAAGGGCACGCTTTCACCGCCTGGATTCCACTTATCGAAGTCGATATCCAATCGCACCGGATAGTGCCCCGCCTTCGTCAAATACGCATACGGGTATTTATTTGGCGACGTCACGCGTGCGCTTAGCGCTCCATGGATTTTCGGCCATTTGCTTTCGTCGATTTTCAGCCTGAAGCGGCGATCGGACGGAATCGCTTTATACNGGCGACGTCACGCGTGCGCTTAGCGCTCCATGGATTTTCGGCCATTTGCTTTCGTCGATTTTCAGCCTGAAGCGGCGATCGGACGGAATCGCTTTATACGAGTTGCTGTAAGCCACGCCCCGGCCGCCCGAGTGCGTCACTTCGATAATCACCTGCCCGCTGGGCGCATCGGGCAAAGGTTCATCGATACGCAGAATGCGGCCCGGTCGCAACTCCAGCACATTGCTTTGTCCGTGATACACGACTTGCCACGCAATTGCCGCCTCGTGACGCAATTGAGCTTCCCATCGCGCGCCGTCCTGGCTCAAATGATTCGTGCCGTAGATATAAGGCTGACCGTAGGTGGTCGTATCGTTGATGGCGACGTTCGCTTCGTCCTTGAAGCGCTCCCACGCAACCAGCGGATTGTAGTCAGCGACCAGAACCGATTGCGGCACGACTTCGGTGTGCGTCTCGAGCGCGAACACGGCTTCAGTTCCAGCTTCAAGCCCCGCGTTCTCGCGATACGGCACCTTCAATTCGGGCGTGTAAACGTAATGATCGATATCGTCACCGAATACGACTACGTCGCCATGTTTGCCTTGTTCGGTATAGAAATAAATCCCTTCTTGCTCGCACAAAAGGCGGATGTAATCAAGATCCGATATCTGATACTGCAGGCGAAAATCGTGCACGGGATAATCGCGGCGCAGTTTGAACTCGAACTGATGATCCATGAACTTGTCGTTCAGCAGAATCGATTCAATGATTTGCTTCGCACTTTGCTGCTGAAACACGCGGCATCGGTGCAANGTTCGGCGGTAGCGGCGGCGCTCTAGCTTGAACTCGAACTGATGATCCATGAACTTGTCGTTCAGCAGAATCGATTCAATGATTTGCTTCGCACTTTGCTGCTGAAACACGCGGCATCGGTGCAAAAGCGCAAGACGCTTCATTTGCGATGCAACGACGATTGTGTATCGATAGAAGTCTTTGGTCTTTTTAATCCGCTTGAACTGAGTAACGATGCCACGATAAACACGCGGTTCTATGCTGTCTTCGGCAGTAATCGTGAAGTGTCCGTCGCGTCCGAGATAATCGGCACGTGCGAGCAATTCCGGATGTGTGAACTCAATCGTGATTTCGTAAGGCGATGCCATGCCCTCGCGCGCGTGATACGAAATCACCGAAATGTCTTTGGAATTCGACGCGCTGGGTACATCGAGCCATGCCCTCGCGCGCGTGATACGAAATCACCGAAATGTCTTTGGAATTCGACGCGCTGGGTACATCGAGGTGATAGGCCTGTTGGCCGGTTACGCGCGTGTTGTGCGAGCGGTTCCATTGTGCTCTCTGACCACTATCCTGCATCGTCTTCGCCTCTCAGATGTCTTCATGCAACCTCTTGATCGTGCGAAGTTGTGTGCATGGTCGTTCTATTCGTTTCACGACCCGGAACAATAACGGATAACTAAACATTTTCAAGTGGGTCGATGCGTTAACGATGAAAAACCGCTTAATTCGGATTTGTCTTGTTCCGCGTCACATCCTTCGGTGATAGGGCCTCGCCAAGCTTAGCTGCGTCGCTACGAGACATGAAAATGGAAAAGAAGGTGTCAAAAAATTCGCAAACGAAGCTGCGCTATGCACGGATCGATGCCGGATACGTGACGTCGAAAGCCAAATCTTGCTCGCTATGAGCGACAGAGCGCGAAGCCGGTCCCGCCGCTCTCCTCAAACCGTCACCGTAATCACAGCACTCGCCCCGCATCGTCCGATCAATGTCTGATGCGGCGCCGGCCCATGCCACAGGCGTGAAAAACCAGAACGTCGCCGATGTCCCACCACCACAAAATCGGCCCGCAACGCGTCGGCATAATGCTTCACGTTATCGGCCATATTGCCCACTGCAACGTGTCCGTGCGCGCTCACGCCACGCGCCTCCGCCAGATCGAGCCCGCGCTGCAACGTCTCGCGCGCCGTGTGCTCGATGTTCAGATAAGCCCCTTCGGAAGGCATGCCGAGTGTCGAGGACACCATCGCGGCTATGTCGATGACAACCAGCACGTGCAGCTCTGCCCGCAAGGATTTTCCAAGCGATGTTGCGTGATGCAACGCCGCCTTCATCTCCGCCGTGTCGTCGTAACACGTGAGGATGCGCCGATAGTCGAACATTCAAGGCTCCGATGATTCCCGCTGTGCTGCGGTTCGTTCGGATAACGCCTTGAATCCAGCGAAAATTCCATGTCGTTTTTCGAAAAATCCCGCAGCCCCAAATCTTGCAGCCGATGCAAGCACGACCCCGGCCGCAGATCAGCGCGCCACCGGGATCTCGCCAGCTATCCAGTTGCTGAAGGAAAGCATGGCGGGCGTCATGGTTTTTCCTCTCATCGACGTAAGCCAGTAACTGCCCGCGTTCACCTCGACATCGAACGGGCGAACGAGACTTCCCATGTTCAGCTCGCGCTCGAACATCGCGGCAGGCGCGAGCGCAACACCGGCACCCTGCATGGCCGCTTCGACCATCAATCGCGACGAATCGAATACGGGTCCGCGCAGCGTTCGCGGCGCGATGCCGGCGGCGGCAAACCAGCGCGTCCAGTCATCGACACGATACGAACGCAGCAAGGTCTCGTTGGCAAGCGCCTCGGGCCGGTCGAGCCGCTGCCCGATCTCCGCCGAACACAGGATGGCGAGCGGTGCATCGAAGAGTTTTGTCGCGACCGATCCGGGCCACGTGCCGTCGCCAAAACGGATCGCGAAGTCGAGTCCTTCGGTCGCGAGATCGACCAGATTGTTATGCGTGAGCAACCTCAATTCAATAAACGGGTGCGCCGCGCGAAACGACTTGAGGCGCGGCATCAGCCAGCCGACGGCGAACGTGCCGACCGCGCCGACGGTCAGGACCTCGTGGAAATGACCGCCATCGAATTGCTTGAGAACGGCTTCGATACGATCGAACGCATCGGTCAAAACGGGACGCAACGCGAGGCCTTCGTCGGTCATGCCGAGGCCGCGCGGCAAGCGCTTGAAAAGCGTCGTGCCGAGCCGTTCTTCCAGCGATCTCACTTGCTGGCTGACGGCCGCCTGCGTGACGTTCAATTCGAGCGCGGCGCGCGTGAAGCTCAAGTGCCGCGCGGACGACTCGAACGCCCGCAACGCGTTCAGAGGGAGATAAGGTCGCATTCGTCTTCCGCCGATCCATTAGATTTTCTTGGGTTCGCGTAAAGTTATCATCGTTTGCCAATGAAATCCAAACCGCCGATATTGAGCGCTCAATTCACGTCACGAATGGAGGATCAATGGTCACACGGCGGATGTTCACGGGCACGCTTGCGGGCGCGTCCCTAGCTGGAGTTGTAGCGGCATCGTTTGGAAAGCTGGCAATGGCAGCGGAAACCAGCGCCGGCGTTTCAGCCGGGAAGGTTGGCGAGGAACTTGCCCGGATCGAAGCACGCTCCGGCGGACGGCTGGGGGTATCGATTCTCGACACCGGTTCTGGCAAGCGCGCCGGACTGCGCGCGGACGAGGCGTTTCCCATGTGCAGCACCTTCAAGTTCCTCGCTGCTAGTTTCGTCCTGGCGCGCGTGGACCAGGGTCAGGAAGACTTGAAGCGGAAGATCGTTTATTCGAAGAGCGATCTCGTCGAATATTCGCCGGTCACGCAACATCACACGGGTCCAGCGGGTCTGAGCGTCGGCGATCTGTGCGCCGCCGCGATCACGCTCAGCGACAACACCGCGGGCAACCTGCTGCTCGCAAGCTTCGGCGGACCGCCCGCGCTGACGGCGTTCTTGCGCACGCTCGGCGACCAATTCACGCGCCTCGATCGCAACGAACCCACGTTGAACGAAAGCACGCCCGGCGATCCACGCGATACCACCACGCCCAACGCCATGCTCGCCAATATGCGCACGCTGTTGCTGACCGACCGGCTGTCCGTGAGTTCGTGCGCGCAGTTGCGGGATTGGCTGATCGCGAACCAGACCGGCGGGAAGCGGATTCGCGCGAAGCTGCCAAAGGACTGGCGCGTCGGCGATAAAACCGGCACCGGATCGCACGGCTCGACCAATGACATCGCGATCATCTGGCCACCCGGACGCCCACCGCTGCTGGTGAGCGCTTATCTGACGCAAACGAATGCCGAAACCGCGCGGCGGGAAGCGGCGATTGCGGATGTCGGCAAGCTGCTCGTTTCGTTCTGAATGTCGTTTTACAGCCGACATGAAATACGCGGCAGAATAGCGGTCCTTCATGTCACACGACTCTTCCGATGATCGCCAAGCTCTCGCGTAAAACCCGCCGATGGATCGTCTCGCTGCTTCTGATTTCAGGCATCGGCGCAGCGGCGCTCGCAACGCCGGCGCTTGCGGATGAACCGAAAGACAAGACATCGGAAGCGCTGGACGCCTGCCTCAACAATCCGAAGACCGTTTCGACCGCGGACATGTCCGGCTGTTATTCGGTCGCGTACAAGGCGTTCGATCATCGGTTGAACGTTGCGTACCAAAACTTGCTGAAGACGCTTCCGGCCGCGCCCGCGCAAAAGCTGAAAGCGTCGCAGCGAGCCTGGCTGACTTTCCGCGATGCCGAACTGGCAACTCAGTCCGCGATCTTCGCAACGCGTCAGGGCACGATCTACGTCCCCATGCAGGAAGACGAAGGCATGTCCCTCACGCGCGACCGCGCCCTGAGACTGGAGTCTTACTTGAGCGTGATGTCCGTCGACGGGCAATGATCTTTTCGCAAGACAAACGCAAGACTCCTTGTAGCAAGCGTTGCCTTACATGATCGTCAGAATTGGAATAAGTCGGAATCATATTTATCAAGCATAAAGCGCAATCCACGGGATAATCCGCAACAGAAAAAGCCAGCCGTGCCGATAACCATATAACCCCCTTTATTGCGCACTCCATGGCGTTTAGCGAACCGAGGTCGCCGTTTTTCAAATGGCTCGTGGGATCCGCTCAGGACCTGAGCGCCGATAACCGGCAAGTGCTGCTTTCAAACCTGTTCACCAGGACAACATCGATTGTCATGGCGTCGATTTGCGAGCTCAGCGTTTGTCTGGCAGCTTTATATCTGTACCCGGGCGCAACGTATCTGGCCTGGACCTTGGCCGTGCTCGTGGTGCTGGCCGCGCGTTTATTGCTGATCGCCATTTGCTGCAGGCGCAGCGCGCGTAACGAGCCAACACCTACGTCGATGTTCCTGGTCTCAAGCATTGTATGGAGCGCGCTTCTCGGGCTCGGCGCGCTGCTCTGCAATATCAGCGGCGACCAGACACTCTTTCTGTTGGGCAACGTTTGCGCCGTCGGCGTGGTCGGCGGTCTGGCCGGACGTAACGCCGGCACGCCGCGCCTCGTGATGATCCAGATAACGTTCATCTTCACGCTGCTGGGACTCGGTGCGGCAATGTCGCCCGGATCCGGGAAGATCGTGCTGCTGTTCCAGGCGCCGTTTTGCGCAGCCGGATTTTTTACGGTCGCGGTGCGCAGCAATAAGGACACGGTCGCCATGCTGCGCGCGCAGGAAACCAGCAACCGGCTCGCGCGCCACGACAGCCTGACCGGCCTTCCCAACCGCGCGCGTATCAGCGAATTGCTGCTCAATCGCACTGATGCCGAACCCGCGTTGCGGCCCGGATCGTTTGCCGTGCTGCTTATCGATCTGGACGGTTTCAAGGCCATCAACGACAGCCTCGGCCACGCCGCCGGCGATCTCGTCCTGCAGGAATCGGCGCGTCGCTTGCGGGCGGTGTTGCGCAAGGGCGATATCGTCGGGCGGCTGGCGGGCGACGAGTTCGTCGCCATATCGAACGATGCGTCGCTCAGTGAAGAAGTCCGCCTCCTGGCCGACCAGATCGTGAAGACGCTCGCCCGGCCGTTCGTGCTCAACGACGCGCTCGTGCGCATTGGCGCGAGCGTGGGCATTTCGCAGTATCCCGATCATGGCAATACCGGCCCGCAATTGCTGATCTGCGCCGACCGCGCGCTTTACGCCGTGAAGCGCAGCGGCAAAAGCGCGTTTGCCGTTTTCGATGCCCAGGCGCACGCCTCCGACGAAAGCCTGAGCCTCTTGCGCAGCGATCTGGAAGGCGCGCTTCAGGCGTTTGGCAGCGGCTTGCGCATGGAATACCAGGCGATCGTGAATCTTGCGAGCGGCGTGACGACAGGCCGCGAAGCGCTTGTCCGATGGACCCATCCCACGCGCGGCGAGTTGCCGCCCACCACGTTCGTGCCCATAGCCGAACGCACGGGGCTGATCCTGCCGCTTGGTGAATGGGTTCTGCGGCGCTCGTGCGAGGAAGCCGCGCAATGGCGCGAACCCGTGGTCGTCGTGGTGAATGTGTCGCCGGTCCAGTTGCGCGAGGAGACGTTCGCGGACACGGTGGCTTCCGTGCTGCGCGAATACGGTTTGCCACCGTCGCGCTTGAATATCGAAGTCACGGAAACCGTGCTGATGAGCGACGACGGCCCGACGCGCCGCAACGTCGAACGGCTTCGGGCGATGGGTATCGGCCTCGCGCTCGATGACTTTGGCACGGGGTTTTCGACCTTATCGAACTTGTGCCGCTTTTCCTTCGATACCCTCAAGATCGATAGCTCGTTCGTGCGGGAATCGGTGTATCGCAGGGAATCGGCGGCGGTCGTGCGCGGGATCGTGGCGCTTGCGAGGGAGCTTGGAATTCCGACGACGGCCGAAGGAATCGAGACCGATGAACAGCTTGCATTCGTGCGCGGATGCGGATGCACGAGCGCGCAGGGGTTCTTTCTGGGGCGGCCGGAACGCGGGGAGAAGATTGCGGGAATAACGATTTAGTCCCGAGCTGTTTGCGATGGGTCGCCTAAAAAAATTTGCCCCGGTTTGCTCGTTTACGATACATTACGCTCATTCATGATCGATTCAACCCCCAGCGAACGATGCAAAGAACCCGCCTGAACGCCACAGAAAACCTCCTCCCGGAAGAACGCGCCAAGCTGATCCTGGAGCGTTTGCGCTCGCGCGGCCGCGTACTGGCCGCGGACCTCGCCGCGGAATTCAGCACATCCGAGCACACCATCCGCCGTCACTTGCGCGATCTCGCCGATGCCGGCCATTGCAAACGCGTCTACGGCGGCGCGTTGCTGATATCGCCGGCATCGAGTGCAGGATCCACGCGCATGCGCGAAGCAGTCGACCGCAAAGCGGTGCTTGCGGCATTAGCGGCGAGCATCGTCCAGCCGGGGCAGATCATTCTGCTCGATGCAGGCACGACCAACGTCGCCATTGCCGCCGCGCTGCCGGATAACGCCGGGCTCACAGTCGTGACCAACTCCCCCGACGCCTGCTCACGGCTAATGGATCGAGCGGGTATCGATGTAATCCTGATTGGCGGGCGTTTGAGTCCACGCAGCGCGGGTTCCGCCGGTTCCACCGCGCTGTTGCAGGTTCAGCAGATCAGGGCGGACCTGTGCTTCCTGGGCGCATGCGCCATCGATATAACGGAAGGCGTTGCAGCTTTCGATGCTGAGGAAGCCGAACTAAAGCGCGCGATGGTGAAGTCGAGCGGACAGGTCGCCATAGCGATGACATCGGAGAAATTAATGACTGCGGCACCTTATTTTGTGACGTCTGCATCGGAGATCGACTATTTGATCCTGGAAGCCGATGTTCCCGCCGAACGCCTTAACGCGTTTGAAAACCTGTGCGGCAACGTGATGGTGGCGCAATGAAACTCGTCTCCGAACGTATCGCCACGACTGCCGTATTTCTTGCTAACGGTTTGGGGATCGGAGCGTGGGCCGTCGAGGTTCCGCGCATCAAGGAAGCCTTGTCTCTCAGCGATACCGCGCTCGGAATTGCGCTGTTCGCGTTTGCCCTCGGCGCTATTGTCGCCATGCCGTTAGCCGGCCGCCTCGCTCCGCGCTTCGGCAGCGGGCGCGTCACGGCGTTCCTTGGCATTGCGTTTGTACTGACCCTTCCATTACCCGCATTCGTACCCGACTTTGCAATGTTGTGCGCCGTGCTGTTTGTTTTGGGCGCGGCAAACGGCGCACTCGATGTATCGATGAACGGGCACGCCAGCGCCATAGAAAGCGAATGGCACGCGCCGATCATGTCGTCGTTTCACGCCGCGTGGAGCGTGGGCGGTTTGCTCGGCGCGGCATCGGGCGCAGCGTTGCAAGCGAATGGCATCGGCACATCCGGCGGCCTTTTGATTCCCGATGCGGTGATCGCTGCGCTTGTTTTAGGGGCGGCTATCTTTGCGCTTAGGGATATTGGACCCCGCGTGAAAGAAGCGGCAAGCGGCTTCGTTTTGCCTAGCGGCGCGGTGATGAAACTCGCCGGCCTTGCGTTTCTTTGCATGCTGGTCGAAGGCGCGGTTGCGGACTGGAGCGCGGTATTCCTGCGCTCCGCACTCGATACACAAGCGAGCGCCGCGGCATTGGGTTATTCATCGTTCGCATTTGCGATGGCGGCGTGCCGCGTCGTCGGCGACGTCTCCGTGCGTCGGTTGGGGTCGAGTGTGGTCGTCGCAATCGGTGGCCTGATTGCAGCGCTCGGATTGGCATTGGTACTTGGATATCCAAACGTGGTGACTGCTTGCGTGGGATTTGTGCTCGTAGGCATTGGACTGTCGAACATCGTACCGGTCATTTTCAGCGCGGCCGGACGCTCGACTCCAACGCCCGCAGTCGGTGTTTCGATGGCAGCAACCGCAGGTTATGCGGGGTTCCTCGTCGGACCGCCGCTGATTGGATTTGCAGCAGATTTCGTTGGCCTGCGGCTGGCGTTGTTCGCGCTTGTGATAGCAACGCTGGTTGTCTGCTTGCTGGGTGGCAAAGCGGTGAGGAATGTGGCCGCATGACTCTGGTCGATCAATGCGTTACGCCTAAATAATCATCGAAAAATATCCGCGACAAGATTCGATACCGCGCGTATGCGCTCGCTTCCGCGTAGCGCCGGATGCAACACCATCCATACGTCCTGATCGAGTTCGCGGATATGCGGTTCGATGCAAACCAGGTCGCTGGTTGTATCGCCGGCGAGTTGGGCGAGCACGCCGAGGCCCGAGCCTCCCAGCACGCCGTCGAAAACGCCCAGCACATAGCTGCATCGAAGGCTTGGCTCCGGCGCGCCCGGCAATGTCTTCAGCCATCGGGCGGCAGGATGATCGCCACGGCGTTCGTCATATCCCACGAACGAGAGCTTGTTCCATTCCCGCTTTTTGATCGCCACCTTGTGACGCAAATAATAATCGCGCGATGCATACAACCCGAAACGCACCTTGCCGATGCGGCGCACGTACAGATCGCCTTCATCAGGACATTCGGACCAGATGGCAATATCGGCTTCGCGACGCGCAAGGTTATAAGGGCGCTGAGAGGTCAGCACCTCAATAGCAAGTCCGGGAAATCGTTCCTGAAAGGAGCCGAGCAGCTTCATCAGGATATAGGACATCCATTCGACGGCATTGATCCTGACGGTCCCTTCAAGACCATGAGATCCGGTCACGTCTCCAGCGCGTTCGATCTGATGCGCGAGCGTTTCCATTTGCTCGGCCCACGTCAGGACTTGCTGTCCGAATACGGTTACCGTGCACCCGGAAGGCACGCGGTCAATCAGGGGTTCACCTAGTCTTCGTTCAAGTTCGCCAAGCCGGCGCGAGAGTGTGGCGGCACTCACGTCGCACGCTAAAGCCGCGGCCCGCATGGTGCCTTCGCGCGCGATGGCAAGCAGAATGCGCAAATCGTCCCAATCGACGTGTTCCATATTCGAAACGCCCGCTTTCAATTTTAGAGGTAGCATATCGCCAATCGCGAGGATAGCATTAGACCTCGATAGGCCATTTTTGCCACCGTCAATCAGGCGTCTGGCGCGGTCTTTCAGGTACCTCGCGCGAAAGGAAAACATAGGAAACGTCATCCAGGGCTTTCCTTTCAGATTGATTAACTCGTTAATCTCGCGCATCTTAAGAACGCAATCACCATACGACTCGCGGCTGCCGACCGGTAGACCGAAGAGCGGACTCCGGAGACTTTATGACCCGCAAGCACAATCAAGCTCGACGCCGCGTACTCGCCGCAACCGCGGTTTTTGCGGCAGCGTCGCTTCTGCCCGTTTCATCCGCATTCGCTCAAGCAGCGAAAAAACCCACCGTCGCGCTCGTGATGAAGTCGCTCGCGAACGAGTTTTTCCTGACGATGGAAACCGGTGCCAAGGACTATCAAGCTCATAACACCGACAAGTTCACGCTGATCACGAACGGCATCAAGGACGAAACCGATACCGCCAATCAGATCCGCATCGTGGAACAGATGATCGTGTCGAAAGTCGATGCGCTCGTGATCGCCCCGGCTGATTCGAAAGCGCTGGTTCCGGTGATCAAGAAAGCAGTGGATGCCGGGATCATCGTGGTGAATATCGACAACAAGCTCGACGCCGACGTGCTCAAGTCGAAGAACCTGAACGTGCCGTTCGTCGGTCCGGACAACGCCAAGGGCGCGCGTCAGGTCGGCGATTATCTTGCCAAGCAAAAG
>NZ_LMPF01000015.1 GCF_001424345.1 Burkholderia sp. Leaf177 | reverse complement strand
AAAGCGACCACCGCAGGCACGGACGCGGCGGCAGCACTGGCAGCATCGGTTGATGCAGTCAAGTACGACAGCGCAGCGCACAACAAGGTGACGTTGGGTGCGGAAGGCACGCCAGTGACGTTGGCCAACGTGGCAACGGGCGTGGCAAATACCGACGCAGTCAACGTTGCACAGTTGAATGCCGGGATTAACAGCGTTACGGTAAAAACTGCGGCGCTTAACGACGCGCTGAAGTACGTCGGTTTTGGTCCGAGCATTGCGGGCTTTGCTAACGCAAGCGGTACCGATTCCATGGCGTTGGGCGGTAATGCCTTCGCCACCGCGGACCGTTCCTTGGCAATTGGCTTGAATGCGCGTGCAGGTTATGCGGACTCGGTAGCTATCGGTACGAACTCGAGTGTGACGGCAGCAAATACCGTCTCCGTGGGTTCAGCAGGCAAGGAACGCAAGATCATGTTCGTTGCTCAAGGTACCAAAACGACCGACGCAGTGAACTTGGGTCAGGTTCAAAGCATGATCGCGGGTCTTGCACCAGTTCAACAGCAGCAGGTGTTGCAGTCGCCGGTCGCCATGCAAGTTCTGGGTGCAACGAAGCTGGGCGCGTCGGCTCAAAACTGGACGGACGTGCTTGCCACGGGTGACACCGACAAGCTTAACAAGACACAGGCGGTCGGCACCGACGCGATGGCAATCGGCCTGAACACCCATGCTACGGACGCACAGGCCACGGCTATCGGTCAGAACACGCTCGCCACAGCAAAGGGTTCGGTTGCAATTGGTAACAGCTCGACGTCGAACGGTATTGAAGCGACTGCAATCGGTGTTAATGCAAGCTCTACGGCTGAGCATGCGTTGTCGATTGGTTACTCGTCCTTGGCCGATGCTACGGATAGCATTGCGATTGGTACACACGCGACCGTCGGCCTTGGTTTTGACTCGGGCATTGCAATCGGTAACGAAGCTGTGGTTACAGGTGCGGGTTCATTCGCACTGGGCAACAACAGCACGGTCAGCGGCACGAACACGGTCGTATTAGGCAGCAATAATATAGACGTGACCGGCAACAACAGCGTGATCCTCGGTGCCGGCAGTGATGGTTCGCAGAGCAACGTTGTGTCGGTAGGCGCGAAGGGTTCCGAGCGCAAGATCGTGAACGTGGCTGCTGGTACCACGACCACTGACGCAGTCAACTTGGGTCAGATGACCAAGGCGATTTCTGATGCGGGAACCGGAACAGGCGGCGGCGGTTCGACCCTGATCACGCAAGACTCGACCAGCAAGGATCTGCTGGTTGGTGGCGCGGTTGATGGCACGCACGTGAACTTCGCCAGCACTTCGGGCGCGGCGCGTGAACTGATCAACGTAGCGGCAGGCACAACTAACACGTCTGCAGTGAACCTCAGCCAGTTGAAGCCAGTGGTTACGGCTTTGGGCGGCAACGCAACGGTTGACGCGGCAGGTAACGTGACTGGACCGACGTACAACGTCCAGGGCGGAACGCAAACGACGGTCGGCGCTGCTTTGTCATCGCTGGATACGGGCTTGACCACGGTCAATACCAAGATCGCAGGTATGGGTCCGTCGTTGGTCACGCAAGCAGCAGCCGGGTCTGACCTTCTGGTCGGCGCCTCGACTGATGGCTCGCATGTCAACTTTGCAGGCACGAGCGGTAACCGTGAACTGATCAACGTGGCAGCAGGCACGAAGCCTACGTCTGCAGTGAACTTGAGCCAGTTGACGCCGGTGGTTGCAGGTCTGGGCGGTGGCGCAACGATCAATACGACGACGGGTGCCGTAACTGGCCCGACGTACTCGATCGGCGGCGTGGACAAACACAGTGCAGGCGAGGCATTCAGCGCGATTGACGGTAGCTTGACGGACCTGAAAGGCACTGTTGCAGACATCACGGGTTCAACGGGCAGCGGCATGGTGATTCAAGACGCCACGACGCGTGACATCAAGGTCGGCTCTGTGAATGATGGCACCGTGGTCGATATGACCGGTACGGAAGGTGCTCGCAAGATCACCGGTGTAGCTGCCGGTAGCCTGGATGTTTCGAGCCTGGACGCAATCAACGGTTCGCAGTTGAACTCTGTCGGAAGCCAGTTTGCAACGGCAATCGGTGGCGGCGCGATGATGAACTCGGATGGTTCGTTCACGCAACCGTCGTTCAATGTGGGCGGCAACACGGTTCACAACGTGGGTGACGCAATCACTGGTCTTGACGGTCGCATCAACACGACCAACGAAACCGTGACGAACCTGCAGACGCAAGTTACGAACATCGCTGCTGGTAGCGGTGGAGTGGCGACGCCGAACGCAGTTGCGTACGACTCGAATGCGCATGACACCTTGACGCTTGACGGAGCGGGCGGCACCAAGCTCACCGGTTTGGCTGATGGCGACGTGGCAGCAGGTAGCACGGATGCAATTACGGGCAATCAGTTCGCCTCGTTGCAGGCGGCAGTAACCGACGCCGTGAAGAACATCTCGACGACGGGTGACGCAACCATCGGTATCAACGGTACAGATGGCAAGAACGGCATCAACGGTGTTGACGGCGCTCCGGCAGTTGCTTCGGCAACTGGCAACGACGCAATCGCCATGGGTGACGGTGCTTCGGCTTCCGGCGAGCAATCCACCGTAATTGGTGGTGGTTCGAGCGCTACGGGTGATCAGACTGTCGTGATCGGTGGCGGGTCAACCGCTTCTGGTACCGGAACTGTGGTCATTGGCGGCGGCGCAAGCGGCACGGCCGATGGCACGGTAGCAATCGGTCAAGGTTCGAACGCCTCTGGTGAGAACTCGATCGCGATTGGTAACGGTGCTACGGCTCCGAACACCAATTCGGTAGCGTTGGGTGCTAATTCCACAACGGATCGTGACAACAGCGTGTCGGTCGGCTCTGCTGATCAACAACGTCAGATCACGAACGTGGCGCCAGGCACGCAAGGCACGGACGCGGTCAACCTGAACCAGATGAACCAGGCAGTTGGCGGTATTGCTCGTAAGGCGTACAGCGGTATTGCGGCAGCCACTGCGCTGACCATGATCCCTGACGTCGATGCGAACAAGACGTTGTCGCTCGGTATTGGTGGCGGTACGTTCCAAGGCTACGCAGCAACGGCCATTGGCGGTACGGCTCGTATCACGCAGAACATCAAGGTGCGCGTGGGCGCAGGTTGGTCTGCAGCGGGTACGACGGTTGGTGCTGGTGCTTCGTACCAGTGGTAATCGGGATCTGATCTAAGGGAAGTCCGGTTCGCAAGAGCCGGATTTCTTGAAGGATTGGTCTTGTAGCTGTTTTGTTATAGAAAGACTTGTTGTAGCTGTAGATGTACCTTTAGTTGTTCTTTCAGGCGGGCTCTTCTTCGGAAGAGCCCGCTTTTTTTATGCATGCAGCTTTCTAGTTCCCCACGCGCCGTCTATCCAGCACGCCCTTTGCCTCGGCCAATCGCTCCGCGAATTCAGGCCCGCGTGCGAGCGCAACGCCCACAGCCAAGATATCGCCGATTGCCAGATGCGATACCCGCGATGTCATCGGTGAAAAGATGTCCGTGTCTTCATCCACGTTCGCGAACAATCCCACGCTCGCCATGCGCGCCAGCGGGGAATTGCCGTGCGTGATGGCGATCACTTTCGCCCCGCCGGCCAACGCCGATTTCACCGCATCGAGAATGTCGCGCGTGCGGCCTGTGTTGGAAATAACGACCACCACGTCGCCCGCGCCGAGCAACGCCGCCGACGTCGTGTAGGTATGCGGATCCGAATACGCGACGCTCGGGACGCCAAGCCGGAAGAACTTGTGCTGCACATCGAGCGCGGCAATTCCTGAACCGCCGGCGCCATAAAACTCGATACGACGTGCATCGGCGAGAAGGGAAATTGCGGTCGCGACGCTATCCGACGACAAACTGTTGCGCACCTGCAGCAACGCGCCGATAGTCCGGTCCAGCACCTTCGCAGCGACGCCGGCCGCGGGTTCATCGGCGCGAACATCGCGATACACCGCCGCGGCCGGGACATCGGACGCAATGCTTTGCGCGAGGCGGATCTTGAATTCGCGGAATCCCGAGAAGCCGAGCGCACGGCAAAATCGGGCAATGGTCGGCTGGCTCACGCCGGCGCGAACGGCGAAATCGGTCATCGCGAGGTCGAGAACTTCGCGCGGCGCTTCCATGACGTAATCGGCGAGCTTTCGCTCGGAAGGTCGCAACTGCTCGCGCATTGCCTTAACCTGAGACAGCAACATCGGGAATCTCGCCTATGCTGGAAATGCGTGGACTATAGCTGATCGATAAAAATGTACAAAAACTACAAGACAACCGCTCGAAGCGAACCATCCATTAAAGGTAATAGAAACCCAAACAATCCCGTCACGCAAAGAGAAACGTGAAATAAGGGTTTTCCAGATGGAAAGTATGTAGTTTTTCTACTAAAATTTGCAGTCTTGGCGTGGATGATCTCAAAAACCAGGCATTCCACGACACTCAATCTGGTCAACACGGTGTTCATTACCCGTTAGCCACCGCTCGCTGCCCCAAGCGAAGGAGTTTCGATGGTTTCCCCGCATTCGCATCTGAACAAAGTGACCCAGCGCGTGATCGAGCGCAGCAAGCCCACGCGCGCGGCATATTTGTCGCGTATCGATGCCGCTCAAGGTCACTTTCCTGCACGCGGCGCATTGTCGTGCGCGAATCTGGCGCATGGATTCGCTGGTCTCGAAGGCCAGGAGAAGATTTCCATCAAGGCGATTCGCGAGCCGAACATCGGCATTGTTTCGTCTTATAACGAGATGCTGTCGGCTCACGCGCCATTCAAGAATTATCCCGACATCATCAAGCAGGCTGCGCGCGAAGCAGGCGGCGTCGCGCAATTCGCGGGCGGCGTGCCGGCCATGTGCGACGGCGTCACGCAAGGCAACGCGGGCATGGAGTTGTCGCTGTTCTCGCGCGAAGTCATCGCCATGAGCACGGCCGTTGCGCTCACGCACAACATGTTCGACGCCGCGCTGTGCCTCGGCATTTGCGACAAGATCGTGCCGGGTTTGTTGATCGGCGCGCTGCAATTCGGGCACTTGCCGACTGTGTTCGTGCCGGCCGGTCCCATGACCAGCGGCCTCACGAATGACGATAAAGCCAAAGTCCGCCAGCAGTTCGCAACTGGCGCCTGCGATCGCGACGCGTTGCTGGAAGCCGAAGCCGCCGCGTATCACGGCCACGGCACATGTACGTTCTACGGCACGGCCAACAGCAATCAGATGCTGATGGAAGTCATGGGCCTGCATCTTCCGGGCTCGGCGTTCATTCATCCGCACACGCCGTTGCGCGACGCGCTGACAGCCGAGGCCGCGAAACGTGTGCTGGAACTCACGGTCGATCGCGGCCACTACACGCCGGTGGGTCATGTCGTCGATGAAAAAGCCATCGTCAACGGCATTGTCGCGTTGCTGGCAACGGGTGGATCGACTAATCACACGCTGCATCTGGTCGCCATCGCGCGGGCGGCGGGGATCGTGATCGACTGGAACGACTTCGATGAACTCTCGCAAGCTGTCCCGCTCGTGGCGCGCATTTATCCGAACGGCAAGGCCGACGTGAATCATTTTCACGCGGCCGGCGGCATTGCGTATCTGGTTCGCGATCTGCTCGAAGCCGGTTTGCTGCATGAAGATGTGCAAACCGTGGCGGGCCGCGGTCTCGGGCACTACACGCGCGAACCCAAGCTTATCGATGGAAAACTGCAATGGGTCGATGGCACCGAAACCAGTCACGACACCAAAGTGCTCCGCAGCCACAAGGAACCGTTCGCGCCCGACGGCGGTCTGCGTTTGATGCAAGGCAGAATGGGCCGTGGCGTGATCAAGATCTCGGCGGTGGCGGAAGCGCATCGGCATGTGAAGGCGCCGGCGATCGTGTTCGAGTCGCAAGAGGAAGTGCAGGCGGCGTTCGACAACGGCGAGCTGAAGCGGGACTTCGTGGCGATCGTGCGGTTTCAGGGCGCGCGGGCGAACGGCATGCCGGAGTTGCACCGGTTGACGCCGCTTCTGGGCGTGTTGCAGGATCAGGGCTTTCACGTGGCGCTCGTGACGGACGGGCGTATGTCGGGCGCGTCGGGCAAAGTGCCGGCGGTCATCCACATTTCGCCGGAAGCATTGCTGCATGGTCCAATAGGCAAGGTGCGCACGGGCGACATGATTGTCATCGACGCAAACAACGGCGTGCTCGACGTGGAAATAGATGAACACGAATGGGCCGCGCGCGAAGTCGAGCAACCCAAACATCAGGCTGCGAACGAAGTAGGATTCGGGCGCGAGCTCTTCGGCGTTTTCCGCGCGGCGGCCATGCCGGCGGAACTGGGTGCATCGGTATTCGGTCCCATGGTTGGCGAAAATGCCGTGTGCGATGTTTCGTCCGGCACCATGGAGCACGCATCGCAAGCGCAAACAACAGGAGCAGCAGTCAAATGAAATCAGTAAGCGAAATCGTGTGTTTGGGCCCGGTGATTCCGGTTCTTGCGTTTGACTCGGTCGAGCAGGGCGAAAGCGTTTCGCGGGCGTTGCATGCGGGCGGCGTCAAGGTGCTCGAGATCACGTTGCGCACCGCGGCGGGATTGGCGGCCATTGAACGTGCAAGTCACTTGGCTGACGATATTGTGGTCGGCGTAGGCACGATCACCAAACCCGAGCACTGCGCGCAGGCAAAGAAAGCGGGCGCGCAATTCGGGGTATCGCCGGGATTGACGAAGGAGATTCATCAAGCTTCGCTCGACGCCGGCCTGCCGCTGTTGCCGGGCGTGATGACGCCAACTGACATCATCCAGGCGATGGAGCTCGGCTACGAAATCGTCAAGCTGTTCCCGGCGCAACAGGCGGGTGGCGTGTCCATGTTGCAGGCGCTCAACGGTCCCTTCCCGGGCCTCAAGTTTTGCCCGACTGGCGGCATCACGGCGGAAACCGCGCCCAACTTTCTGGCGTTGCCGAACGTGGTGTGTGTGGGTGGATCGTGGCTCACGCCGAAAGCGGCGCTAGCTGCGCAGAACTGGGAAGAAGTCACACGTCTTGCTCGAGCAGCGAGCCTTCTGGCGCCGGTCAAAGCATAAATAGAAGTATCGGCGCAACAGCAAAAGCCTTTGCCGTGCACGTGTCAAACGTGCCGCAAAGGCTTTTTCGCATTCGGGAACGCTTACTGCGCAGGTTTCGGGCGCTGCAAGTAAAATCCGGTGTCACACATCTCGCCGACTGCGTGTGCGCTTGTCCTCAGCCCGATTCGTGGGGCGCTTTTCCGGGCTAATGTCCGGGCTGATTTTCGAGCCAAGACAAACGCATCCGCGGTCCAGAAGAACGCTAACAAAAGAAGGAGGCGCCTATGGAGCCCGTTCACGGCAGCATGCTATTGGTTTATGCGGTTGTAGCCATTGCTCTGCTGATTTTGCTCATCACGCGATACAAGGTTTACCCGTTTCTAGTACTCATCATCGTTTCACTGCTTTTGGGCCTCGCCGTCGGCATGCCGATGGACAAGATCGTGAAGGCGTTCGAAACCGGCAACGGCAATACGCTCGGACATATCGCCATAGTCGTGGGTCTCGGCACCATGCTCGGCAAGATGATGGCCGAGTCGGGCGGCGCCGAACGCATTGCGAATACCTTGATTGGCTGGTTCGGCGAGAAATATATTCACTGGGCCATGATGTGCGTGGCGATCATCGTTGGTCTGCCCGTGTTCTTTGAAGTTGGTTTCGTGTTGCTCATTCCGATCGCGTTCAACGTCGCGAAACGCACGAAGAAATCGCTGTTGCTAATTGGTTTGCCAATGGTTGCCGGATTGTCCGTAGTCCACGGATTGATTCCGCCGCATCCCGCCGCATTGCTCGCCGTGCAGGCGTATCACGCGGACATTGGCCGCACGATCATGTATGGCTTGATAGTTGGCATTCCTACTGCAATTGTCGCGGGGCCGCTGTTTGCGCTGCTGATTCACAAGCACATCAAGTTGCCCGAGAACAATCCGCTGGCATCGCAATTTGTCGATTCACGCAAGGAAGGCGAAACGCGCGAACTGCCCGGCTTCGGGATCACGCTGTTCAGCATCTTGCTGCCCGTGATTCTGATGCTGATCGGCAGTTGGGCCGATCTGTTTTCCACGCCGAAATCGTTCTTCAACAACTTGCTGCATTTCGTGGGCAACTCGGACGTCGCGTTGCTGATCGCCGTGTTGTTCAGCTTCTGGAGCTTTGGTGCATCGCGTGGATTCGATCGCGAGCAGATTCAGAAATTCTGTGGCGAATGTCTTGCACCGATAGCCGGAATTACGTTGATCGTGGGCGCGGGCGGCGGCTTCGGCAACGTGCTGCGCGAAAGCGGAATTTCGCAGCAGCTCGTGACGACGGCATCGGCTGCGCATTTATCGCCGTTGCTGCTCGGCTGGTTCGTCGCCGCGCTGATCCGTCTCGCCACGGGTTCCGCGACCGTCGCCATGACAACCGCGTGCGGCATTGTCGCGCCGATTGCATCGGCGGCAGGCGCGAGCGTGAGTCCTGAATTGCTGGTGCTGGCAACGGGATCGGGGTCGCTGATTTTCTCGCACGTGAACGACGGTGGTTTCTGGCTCATCAAGGAATACTTCGGCATGACGGTTGGCCAGACGTTCAAGACATGGTCGCTGTGCGAAACGATTATTTCGGTGATGGGATTGGGTCTGACCTTCGCGCTTGCGTCGGTCGTGTAAGGAGATTCTTATGATTTTGATCGCGATGGGTGTGTCCGGTTGTGGCAAGACGACAATCGGCGAAGCGCTGGCTGCGCGTTTGGGCTGCGATTTCGCCGATGCCGACAGCTTCCACAGTCAGGCTAACAAGGACAAGATGCACAAGGGCATTCCGCTCACCGACGACGACCGCTGGCCGTGGTTGAAAGCAATCCGCGCGTCCATAGTGGAGAAGAAGGCGGACAACACCACGCACGTTTATGCGTGTTCGGCTTTGAAGCGGGTGTATCGAGATATTCTGCGTGACGGTGATAGAGACGTGACGTTCGTTTATTTGAAGGGCACGCCGGAGTTATTGAGAGAGCGCATTAAAACGCGCAAGGGCCATTTCTTCGATCCCGCTTTATTGCAGAGTCAGCTCGATACGCTAGAACCGCCTACGGCAGATGAAGCAATCGAGGTGGATATTGCAATGCCGCCGGAAAAGATTGTCGATACGGTGCTGGTTGAAATAAAGCAGCGTTAGATTCCGAAGAATCTCGCAGCAGCACGTCGTTAGAGGAACAACGGGTTCAGTGAATACTGAACCCGTTTTTTCTTGAAAGCTCCCTTTTCGCTATCTCGCGGGATTATTTCCCAATGGGTTTTCTCTTTTAAAACTAAACTGATTATTGGTTGCCGCCGCAAACTTGTAGATCCAGTGTATGACTTGGGCACTGGCTAGGATGCCAGGTGAGACCTTGGCGCATCTCTATCAATTTGAATCGCATGGTTGACGTTCCGTGCGGTCTCTGCATATAAGCCAATCCATTAATCTGTCCATCTTCGGCTATAGAAGCTTCGATAAAACCATCTCGGTTTTAAGCGCGGATAGTAGTCATTGATTGGTGCCATTTTCAGCGGTCGGATATTTAGGACTTTTCCGGTAGAACTGCAGCGGTTCCCAGACCAGAATCGATGCGCGCAGGGAACGCAATGTTTCCTGTTTCGACTCGTCACACCCGGTTTCTTTCCAACGAATGCATTCCATTGTGCCGGGTGTGAGTCTATTTCTACATCACCGTAAATAAAAGGTTACCGCATGTCCCTTCAACTTGAGTTGACCCCGCCGCCACCAGTTATTACCAATATTCTGGACGCGGTCGGCCCGGTCCAGGGCACCGTTCCAGTCGGAGGTGCAACCGATGACGCGCAACCGACCATTATCGGTACGGGAATTCCTGGCGATCTTATTTATATTTATCAGAATGGCATTAACTGTGGCGGCACCTGGGTCGACGCGAACGGCAACTGGTCGTTAAAGCTCGCGGTCGCCTTGACCAACGGTTTGCATGACATGACCGCGGCGCAGTTTGTCATGGGCGGACAGCTCAGCGGAATGTCCAATCACTGGCCCATCAACGTGAACCTGGACGTGCCGGCCAAGCCGGTCATGAACGCGCCCACGGACGACTACGGCGTGCCGATCACGGGCACGACCAGTGACACCCATCCGGTCATCAGCGGCACGGGCACGGCGGGCGACACGATCACTTTGTACGACGGATCGAAGGCGATCGGCTCGGTGATCATCGGTATTGACGGCAGGTGGAGCCTCAAGCCCGCCACCGATTTGTCCAGTGGCACGCACGACATCTATGTGATCGAGACAAACCCGGCGGGCAACGCCAGCGCGCCATCGGATCACGCGAGCATCGTGGTGAACACGAACGTGGCGCCCGTGATCACGAACGTGATCGATGCAGTCGGTCCGGTTCAAGGCACGGTAGCCGCCGGTGGCGTGACGGACGATCCGCGTCCGAGCATCAGCGGCACGGGCATTCCGGGCTACACCGTGAACCTGTACCAGAACGATCTGGGCTGGGGTGCAGCGACAGTGGGCGCCGATGGCAAATGGACCATCAAGATTTCGACCGACCTGAGCAACGGCGTACACGACTTCATAACCAAGCAGTTTGGCCCTGATGGGGTGATGACTGCAGCATCGAATCACTGGTCGGTCACGGTGGACACCACCACGCCGGCGAAACCTGTCATCACGGGTCTCACGGATGACGCGGGCGCAGCGATCCCCGCTGGCGGCTCGACCATCAACGCCCATCCGACGGTGAGCGGCACGGCCAAAGCGGGCGACATCGTCACGCTGTATGACGGCTCGACCGTGATCGGTTCGGTCAAGGTCGGCGCGGATGGCAAGTGGAGCATCAAGCCGTCGAAGGATTTGTCGGTGGGCTCGCACGATGTGTATGCCATCGATACAAACCTGGCAGGCGTGGTCAGCCCGCAGTCGGCACATGTGGCCTTCACGGTGACCTGGACGTTTGCGGCGCCGGTGATCCTGAATGTGGTCGATTCAGTCGGTCCGGTTCAAGGCACGGTAGCAGCCGGTGGCGTAACGGACGACCCACGTCCGAGCATCAGCGGCACGGGCATTCCGGGCTACACGGTGTATCTGTACCAGAACGGTCTGGGTTGTGGCGAAGCGAAGGTCAGCGCCGATGGCAAGTGGACCATCAAGATCACGAACGAACTGGGCAACGGCGCGCACGACTTCATCGCCAAGCAGTTCGGCTCCGATGGCGTGTTTACCACAGCATCGAACCACTGGTCCATCACAGTCGACACGACCCCGGTTGCCAAGCCGGTGGTGAACCCCATGACGGACGACAGCGGCCATGTCATCGGCGGCACGACCACCGACGCGCATCCGAACATGAGCGGCACGGGCAAGGCGGGCGACACGATTACCGTGTACGACGGCTCGAAGACGCTCGGCTCGGTGGTGATCGGTGCCGANCGACGCGCATCCGAACATGAGCGGCACGGGCAAGGCGGGCGACACGATTACCGTGTACGACGGCTCGAAGACGCTCGGCTCGGTGGTGATCGGTGCCGATGGCAAGTGGAGCTTCAAGCCCACCACGGATCTGTCAGCCGGCACGCACGACATCTACGTGATTGAAACGAACCTCGCAGGCGCAGTCAGCCCGCAATCGGATCACACGGCGATCACGGTGACCTCGTCACTGACGGCGCCGGTGATCCTGAACGTAGTGGATGCATTGGGTCCGATCCAGGGCACGGTAGCAGCCGGTGGCGTGACGGACGATCCACGTCCGAGCGTCAGCGGCACGGGTATTCCGGGTTACACCGTTTATCTGTATCAGAACAATTTGGGCTGCGGCGAGACGAAGGTCGGCGCCGACGGCAAGTGGACGATCAAGCTCTCGAGCGATTTGACCAACGGCGCGCACGACTTCACGGCCAAACAGTTTGGCTCTGATGGCGTGTTTACCGCAGCATCGAACCACTGGTCGGTCACAGTCGACACCACCACGCCAGCGAAACCTGTCATCACGGGTCTCACGGATGACGCGGGCGCAGCAATTCCCACTGGCGGCTCGACCATCAACGCCCATCCGACGGTCAGCGGCACGGCTAAAGCAGGCGATATCGTCACGCTGTACGACGGCGCGACGGCAATCGGTTCGGCCAAGGTCGGCGCGGATGGTAAGTGGAGCATCAAGCCATCGAAGGATCTGTCGGTGGGCTCGCACGATGTGTATGCCATCGATACGAACCTGGCAGGCGCAGTCAGCCCGCAATCGGCACACGTGGCGTTCACGGTGACCTCGTCACTGACGGCGCCGGTGATCCTGAACGTGGTCGATTCAGTCGGTCCGGTTCAAGGCACGGTCGCAGCAGGTGGCGTGACGGACGACCCACGCCCGAGCATCAGCGGCACGGGTATTCCGGGTTACACGGTGTATCTGTATCAGAACGATCTGGGTTGTGGTGAAGCGAAGGTGGGCGCTGATGGCAAATGGACNGAGCATCAGCGGCACGGGTATTCCGGGTTACACGGTGTATCTGTATCAGAACGATCTGGGTTGTGGTGAAGCGAAGGTGGGCGCTGATGGCAAATGGACGATCAAGCTCTCGAGCGATTTGACCAACGGCGCGCACGACTTCATCGCCAAACAGTTTGGCTCTGATGGCGTGTTTACCACAGCATCGAACCACTGGTCGATCACAGTCGACACGACCCCGGTTGCCAAGCCGGTGGTGAACCCCATGACGGACGACAGCGGTCATGTCATCGGCGGCACGACGACCGACGCGCATCCGAACATGAGCGGCACGGGCAAGGCGGGCGACACGATTACCGTGTACGACGGCTCGAAGACGCTCGGCTCGGTGGTGATCGGTGCCGACGGCAAGTGGAGCTTCAAGCCCACCACGGATCTGTCAGCCGGCACGCCGTCACCTAAGCACGCNCGACGCGCATCCGAACATGAGCGGCACGGGCAAGGCGGGCGACACGATTACCGTGTACGACGGCTCGAAGACGCTCGGCTCGGTGGTGATCGGTGCCGACGGCAAGTGGAGCTTCAAGCCCACCACGGATCTGTCGGCCGGCACGCACGACATCTACGTGATTGAAACGAACCTCGCAGGCGCAGTCAGCCCGCAGTCGGATCACACGGCGATCACGGTGAGCACGGTGCTGCCAGCACCGACACCTGTCATCACGCAGTTCATCGATGCAGTGGGTTTCGTGCAGGGCAACATTCCGTCGGGCGGCACGAGCGACGACTCGCGTCCGACGATCAAGGGCACGGGTCACGCAGGCGACACCATCAGCCTGTTCGATGGCACGACGGCGATCGGCAGCACGGTGGTCGACAGTGCGGGCAACTGGTCGGTGCGTCTGGGCGACGATCTCGCGCGCGGCACGCACAGCATTCATGCCAACGCATCGAGCAGCACCACGAGCTCGAGCGCCTCGTCGAACACCTATGTGGTGCTGATGACCGCGCCAGCGACGGTGCCCGTGATCACGCAATTGATCGATGCGGCCGGTCCCGTGCAGGGCAACGTGGCAACGGGTGGGACGACCGATGACAAGACGCCCACGCTCAAGGGCACGGGCAATCCGGGAGATCAGGTCGATATCCATGACGGCAGCGTGACCATCGGTGGAACGAAGGTGGATGCGTCGGGCAACTGGTCGATCAAGCTGCCGTCGCTGAGCGACAGCGTGCACACGCTGACGGCCTGGTCGTTCAACGGTGTGAACTGGAGTTCTTCGTCGGTCGTGTATACGGTTACGGTGGACACCACCACGCCAGCGAAACCTGTCATCACGGGTCTCACGGATGACGCAGGTGCAGCGATCCCCGCTGGCGGCTCGACGATCAACGCCCATCCGACGGTGAGCGGCACGGCCAAAGCAGGCGACATCGTCACGCTGTACGACGGCGCGACGGCAATCGGTTCGGCCAAGGTCGGTGCGGATGGCAAGTGGAGCATCAAGCCGTCGAAGGATCTGTCGGTGGGCTCACACGATGTGTATGCCATCGACACGAACCTGGCCGGCGCAGTCAGCCCGCAATCGGTGCACGTGGCGTTCACAGTGACGTCGTCCCTGACGGCACCGGTGATCCTGAACGTGGTCGATTCAGTCGGTCCGGTTCAAGGCACGGTCGCAGCAGGTGGCGTAACAGACGATCCGCGTCCGAGCATCAGCGGCACGGGTATTCCGGGTTACACGGTGTATCTGTATCAGAACGATCTGGGTTGTGGTGAAGCGAAGGTGGGCGCTGATGGCAAATGACGACTTCACGGCCAAACAGTTTGGCTCCGATGGCGTGTTTACCACAGCATCGAACCACTGGTCGATCACGGTCGACACCACCACACCGGTCAAGCCTGTCATCACGGGTCTCGCAGATGACGCAGGTGCAGCGATTCCTGCTGGCGGCTCGACCATCAACGCCCATCCGACGGTGAGCGGCACGGCTAAAGCGGGCGACATCGTCACGCTGTACGACGGCTCGACCGTGATCGGTTCGGCCAAGGTCGGTGCGGATGGCAAGTGGAGCATCAAGCCGTCGAAGGATTTGTCGGTGGGCTCGCACGATGTGTATGCCATCGACACGAACCTCGCGGGTGCAGTCAGCCCGCAATCGGCGCACGTGGCGTTCACGGTGACGTCAGCGTTTGTACCGCCCGTGATCCTGAACGTAGCCGATGCAAACACCGCTCACACGGGCACGGTTCCGGCCGGTGGCACGACCACCGACACGCATCCGACGGTCAGCGGTACGGGTATTCCGGGTTACACCGTGAATCTGTATCAGAACACCTTGGGTTGCGGTGCAACGACAGTGGGTGCCGATGGCAAGTGGTCGATCAAGATCCCGGGCGATTTGTCGATCGGCGCGCACGACTTCACGGCCACGCAGTTTGGCGTGAGCGGTGGAGAAAGCGCGGCGTCGAACCATTGGTCCATCACGGTCGGCACGGNATTTGTCGATCGGCGCGCACGACTTCACGGCCACGCAGTTTGGCGTGAGCGGTGGAGAAAGCGCGGCGTCGAACCATTGGTCCATCACGGTCGGCACGGCGGTGGTTGCGCCCACAGAAGTCGTCACGATCACCGGTCTGTACGACGACACGTCGGGCAGTCTAGTGCTGGTGAACAAGGGCGGCTCGACCCTGGACACGACGCCGATCGTCAAGGGCACCGTGGATCACGCGCTGCTCAGCGGCGAGTCGTTGGCTGTGTATCGCGATGGCACCAAAGTTGGCACGGCAACAATGAACGGCAGCAACTGGTCGTTTGCTGATTCGGGCGTGGGCGTGGGCAGCCACACCTACACGGCACGCGTTGAGAACAGCGCGGGCAATAGCGCGTTCTCGGCAGGGTATGGCTTCACCGAGACCTCGCCTTTCGCACCGCCCGTGATCCTGAACGTAGCCGATGCAAACACCGCTCACACCGGTACGGTTCCGGCCGGTGGCACGACCACCGACACGCATCCGACGGTCAGCGGCACGGGTATTCCGGGTTACACCGTGAATCTGTATCAGAACACCTTGGGTTGCGGTGCAACGACAGTGGGTGCAGATGGCAAGTGGTCAATCAAGATCCCGGGTGATTTGTCGATCGGCGCGCACGACTTCACGGCCACGCAGTTTGGCGTGAGCGGTGGAGAAAGCGCGGCGTCGAACCATTGGTCCATCACGGTCGGCACNATCCTGAACGACATGATTTGTCGATCGGCGCGCACGACTTCACGGCCACGCAGTTTGGCGTGAGCGGTGGAGAAAGCGCGGCGTCGAACCATTGGTCCATCACGGTCGGCACGCCGGCGGTGGCGCCTACAGAGGTCGTCACGATCACCGGTCTATACGACGACACGTCGGGCAGTCTAGTGCTGGTGAACAAGGGCGGCTCGACCCTGGACACGACGCCGATCGTCAAGGGCACTGTTGACCACGCGTTGCTCAGCGGTGAGTCGTTGGCTGTGTATCGCGATGGCACCAAAGTTGGCACGGCGACAATGAACGGCAGCAGCTGGTCGTTTAATGATTCGGGCGTGGGCGTGGGAAGCCACACCTATACGGCGCGGGTTGAAAACAGTGTGGGGAACAGTGGATTCTCGGCTGGGTATTCGTTCACTGAGAGCGCAAACATTACCTATCCGAAGATTGGGGTTAAAGGAGTCTTGAATTCCACCCTCGGAATAATGATAGTTTGTGATGGAGCAACATCTGTAACTGCGCCTCCATCACAATTTTACATTTGGCAAACAAACTTTGGTTTTCATGCCTGGACAGGAGACTACGGCCAAAAATATTGGGTTGGCGAGACTGCTACCGGAGGTAATGTTGCAATCCAGCAAGGATATTATCTTCCGACCGATGTTTTTATATTCAAGGGGAAAGACGCCAGTGGCAACGCGTGGACGATGACCACGACTTGGGGCGCACTTTGGTCTATCAACGTTCTAGGTCAAACCAACTATCTAGATGGAGTTAAAGTCACTTATAGCGCGATGCGTGACCAATCAGTATCTGACGCTCAAGAAGTTACTGATTTGCTGCATGCCAGCGTGGCGAGCAATGCGACGGTTGACCAAGCCGTCGACGTGGCTGATCATCTGCGCACGGTCGTCGGCGAGCACGAGTCCTTCAAGGGCACGACTGGCCACGATACAGTGGATTTGAATGCGGATCCGACGTCTTACTTCAAGGAGAGCACAGCTCACATTGAGGGCAGCACGGTTCACCCCGTAGAGGCTGTGGGTTCTGTGCCCGCCGCGAACACGCTTCATCTCACAGGTGATCATCAAGTTCTCGATCTGACTTCGCTGACCGGTAAAACGGCAGCCGCGAAGATCTCGGGCATTGAAGCGATCGACCTGGGCGGCCATCACAACACGCTGAAGCTGTCGCTGACAGACGTGCTGAATCTGGGCGAAACCGACCTGTTCATGAAGGACGGCAAGCAGCAGATGATGGTGCAAGGCAAGGAAGGCGACGAAGTCGATCTGTCGAACTCGCACATTGCGGGTCTGGCCGAAGGCGAGTGGCAAGCGCACGGTACGGCGCAAGTGGGTGGCGTCACGTACAACGTGTACGAGCACTCGGGCGCGCATACCGAACTGCTGGTTCAGCAAGGCGTGCAGATCGTCGTGCATTAAAGTTTCAACGTTGTAGAGCCCGCTTTCACTGAGTCAAGGAAAGCGGGTTGACCTGAGGTAGTACGGCAAGCCGTTCCAGAAGTTTGGAACGGCTTTTTTCGTGTGCGCCCAGCATGGGCGCAATCTTGGAGGTGCGAGTCCTCCCGTGAGTTGACCACAGCGAACGAAGCGAAGCGCAACTGCGTGAGGGTGACCGA
>NZ_LMPF01000014.1 GCF_001424345.1 Burkholderia sp. Leaf177 | reverse complement strand
GCTATGTCCCCGTACAAGTGTCAACCATGTCTCCGGTCTAAACAGCCGTTGGAAAAAGAAATGAAGTCCCGCCACGGACAGTGGCTAGAAGTGCTAAAAAAATCAGATAACAGCAAACGCGCGAAGACCTAAACAGCAACAACCCAGCATCAACCCAGCAACACCCCAAACCCCCACACCATCCCCCGCGCCAGCAAAAAGAAAACCCGCCGATGTCACCACCGGCGGGTCCCTTAAAATCGGCTACGAATATCGGAAAGGAACAACCAAACCTATCCGATAAACAAGCCGCCCTACTTCTTCGCCATGAAGGCAAGATCCGAAGACGCATGCAGCTTCGACGCAGCGTATGACATCGGCTCCTCAGATACGCGGCGCTCGACGCCGGCTCCAATCGATGTCACCGAAGCCAGTGGCGAAACTTCACCCCGCAACGCCTTCAGAATATGTTCCGACAGCCGCAAGGTCATTGCTGCAATCGTGATGGTCGGAAAATTCGCCCCGACCGTGGGAAACACCGAACTCCCCGCTATAAACAAGTTGCTCATGCCATGCACCAGGCAATTGCGATCGACCACGCCTTGCTTCGGCGAATCGTGCATGCGGGTCGTGCCCATGTGATGCCACGTGCCTTCCAGCTGCGCCGGCCACGGCTTGCCTTCGAGCGGCTCGTCGAGCTGGACATCGGCCACGCCGGTGCGTTGCATTTCTTCCGCGAGCAGCGTGACGGTGCGATCGAACGTGCGCTTGACCAGCTCGGTCAGTTGCCAGTCGACCTTCACGCGATTCATGCCGAGCGCGTCTCGTTGCGACGACAACGTTACACGGCTATCGCGGTTCGGTTCGGCTTCGACGATCGTCTGAAACTTGACGTCGGTAATGAGCGGACGCGGCTGCAACAATCGCGCAAGCCCGAAACATGCGGTGTCCACAGGATGCATAGCCATGGTCAGCAGGTCCTGCGAAACACTCCAGCCCGGCTGATCCTTTTGCAACACGGCCTGCTTGCATCGGATCAACGCTTCGGCGCCTTCCGTGTTTTCGCCGCGGAACATCGAGTAAAACCACACGCGTGCATTAAGCAGCCGCTCACGTTCGAGCACCTTTTGCGTCAGCGCGAATTGCGACGAGATGAACTGCCCGTGCGCCGATACCGATGCGTTCTGATAGTGATACTTGATGTCGTAGAGCTTGTTGCGCGCCCACGGCTTCTTGAACTTGATGCTGCCCGTCATGGTGCGCGGATGGTCCATGAAATACCGGCCGACAATGTCGTTGCCGTTACCCAGTCCTTCCGCCTGCACCTTGTTGGAAGCAAGCAGCAGACGCGCATTCTCGATACCGCCCGTCGCCAGAATGAAGATCTTGGCGGAGACGGAAAAGCGCCGGCCGCTCAACGTGCCTACGTCGATCTGCGTCACGTGCTTCGCTTCGCTCTCCGTAGCAATGTTCATTGCGTTCGCGTTGAGGAACACGCGCACATGCGACGACTCGCCGAGCACAGCCTTGTACACCTTGCCAAAACGCACTGGCGGGCTGAACTGCGAGATCGTGTCGCGCACCGTGCCGCTTGGCAGCGGATGACGCTTTACATCGTCACGGCCAATCGCCGCTTCCCAATACGCCGGCTCGAAATTATTCTCGCCAAGCTTGAGCAGCGCATGCGTGCGGGCATAGTACGGACGCAGTTCGTCGAGTCCGAAAGGCCAGCCGCTGTCGTTCACCCAATCGCGTTTTTCGAAGTCCCACGAATCGAGCGGACGGCACCAGCCGCCCCAGCAATTGCTGCTGCCGCCGAGAAACCGGCTGCGGCTGCCATCGGCATATGTGTATGGAATGCCGACGTTCTCACCGCGATACAAATCGCGCGTGGCGTCGTCCGGCTTGTAACCGCCGCTTTCCAGGAGGACGGTATCCACTCCCTGCTTATCCATTTCGAGCGCGAGCGTAATCCCCGCAACCCCTGCCCCGATGATGCAGACGGTCGTCTTCACTACCGCGTTCTGCTCTACATTTCGGCTGTCAATGAACATTCCCCGTGCTCCCTCTCGTGTGCAGCAGTTCGCCTAATCGTGTTGCCGGCTTATCCGCTGTCGCCACCCGTTATAGAAACGCTTCGCTGCCGTGGCGCGTCGCGCGATTCGCTGCGCCGCCGGCGCCAGGACGAAAACCGTCCATCTTTTATCTGACGAAACGCCATGCGAGTCCGGCCAGTCCACGTAAGGTCAGGAGATCATCCCAGCCTAGCCTGCGTGTAATAGTCGTTGCACCCGCGCTGCGTTACCCGCCAAGATAAAGGCGCATGCGGCCAAAGCGCGCTGGTCTGTCGCGCGCGGCACATGCGAAAAACTCCATGCTTTAATACGGCCCCGTTTCGGTTCAGGCGGTAAAACGCTTCCTGATAAACCGTACCGGATTGCCGCCATATACACCTTCTGCTTCCAGCGACCGATGTACCACCGACAGCGGTGTCACCACTGTCGAGCGGCCGATGGTCACGCCCATTTGTACGACGCATTTCGATGTGATCCACACGCCGTCTTCAATCACGATCGGCTTGACATGCAAATCCATGTTCGTCGCGAGATCGTGTGAACCGGTAGTGAGAAATGCGTCTTGTGAGATGCAGACATTCGACCCGATGCGAATCGATGTCTGGTTATAGATCCATGCGTTCACGCCAAACCAGCAGTTGTCGCCCACTTCGAGATTCCACGGCGCCTTCACGCGGATGGGATGCGGCATGCGGCAACCGGCGCCAATGCGCGCGCCGAATCGGCGCAGCAGCCAGACCCGTATGCCCGATACCGGTATGAACTTGTTGTTGATGATCGCGGCCTCGAGGAAGAACCACACGAGTTCGGTGAACTTGCCGCGTTTCGCTACGTAGTTGCCCTTGCCCGCAAGGCTCAGGTCGATGACATGGACGCCGTTGCCCTGCGTATTCGCAGCGGCATGGCGAGCGCCTTCCTGCGCCATATCCTGGACCACATCTTCTTCAATGCAATGTTCGTCGATTGTTCTGTGCATGTTAGCCGGCCCCCGAGCCCGTAGCGGCGAATGCATTGCAGCACCGCATGAAACGATTATGGTCGAAGCGTCTGATTGTCCTGGTGTGCCAGCCCACTAATGGCCGCAATAGAAAGACTTTTGGCGGCATCTGCATGACCCGCATGGGACCTGCGAACGAAAGATTTGCTACCTTGAAACAAGGGGTGCCAGCCGCTCGACAGCGCCGCAAGTTTGGGATAACAATCAATCCTCATATTGAGCGATACATCGGAGTGCGTCATGAAATCATCTATTCGCCGGCTTGCGTCTCATCGCGTGTTGGCCATGCTTGTTGCTGGTGCAGCGTGGTCCGCGTTGCCATCCGCCCATGCCGCTGCAGGCGACGCCGGCACGCGCGACTACGCGGCAGAAGACAAGCTCCTCGGCGGCCCATCTTCTTACGCCGGTTATGCCGACCCCTATGGTCAGGCGCCGAACGCCAATGGCAAGGGCGCGAAGAATGGCGCCAAGGCGGCTACCGCCACCACTTCGGCCGAAACCATGATGAACAACAACGCGGACCCGGCGCAGACCAACGCATCGTTCGTCAAGCCGGGAACGGTCGTGGTGAAACGCGGCGCGCGCGTGCAGAATGCAAACGGAAAGATCGTTGCCACGCCCGATACCGCCGCGCAATCGGTTTATGGCGCTAACGGCGTCAAGGTCGCGAGAAAACCACTGGAAATCTATAAGTCGCCGTATTGAAGTCTCGCCTACGCAAAAGAAAACCGCCCGACACAGAAATGCATCGGGCGGCTTGCAGACCAGCCGTACGTTTTTGAACCGCGCTTCAATCGATCTTCTCGATCTCCACGAGTTTCACCGCAGGCTTGCTTTTCGGCGCAGCGGCAACCGTATTCCCCGCCTTCGCCTCCTTGCGTTCCCCCGACCGAAGACCCGCGCGTTCTCCTCTGAGCATGCGCAGTTTGTCGTCTAGCCGTCCCAGCACCCACGCCGGCGACAGATGCAATTCCGCGAACACACGTCCTTCTGCGCCGAGTGCCGCACGTTGTTCCGGGTTCGCGACCAACGTTTCAATGGCAGCCGCCAAAGCGTCCACATTCTCCGGCGGCACTACTACCCCGCGCGATGAAACCACGTTGTGCAGCTCCGTTCCCGGACGCGCCATTGCGATCACCACGCGGCCGCTCGCGAACATGCCCGTGAGCTTGGACGGCATCACCAGATCAGCAGCGTCGCCGCGTTGCGGAAGCACGTGGATATCGGCGAGATTGAGCAGTTCGTTCAACCGCTCGACCGGCTGCAGCGGAATGAACCTGCAGTTGCTCAGGTTCTCGCAGGACTTTTCCAGATCGGGTTTCGTCGCGCCGTTGCCGCAGAAAACAAACGTGATGTCCTCGCGTCTGGCGAGCGCGTGAGCCGCGCCCGCGAGCACTTCTATGCCCTGCTTCGACCCCATGTTCCCCGCATACAGAACGACTTTCGCGTGCTCCGGAATCTTGAGTTCTTCACGGAACGTGTTCTTGCGCTGCATGGGAAAGATCGCGCTGATGTCGACCCAGTTCGGCAGCCGGAACATGCGCGACGGCAACACGCCCTTCGTCATGGCGCGTTCGAGCATCTTGTCCGAGATTGTGGACACCATGTCGAAGCGGCACAGGATTGCGCTCTCGATGAAACGCGCGATACGCCCTGCGCGTTTGCTTTTAAGCAGACCCAGGTCGAACGCCGCATCTACTTCGAAATCCTGAATATGCAGCCACGAATGAGCGCCCGTCAGTTTAGCGAGCACCAATGCCGCTGGCGCGTTGAGCATGGTCGGCGCAATGGTCATCACCACGTCCGGACGCCATAACGTCTGCTTCATGAGCGCAGGCAGTGAAGCCATTGCAAACGATGCAAGATGAACCATGCGCTTCAGACCGCTCGGATGTGCAGGCACCCACAACGGCGCACGCCAGATCCGCACGTTATTGCGCGTCTCACACGCGTTGCGCCATACCGAATAATCCTTGGCAATTTTCCATTCCGGATAATACGGAGGCGCGCAAACGACACGAACCTCATGGCCGTGCTGCTGCAGCGTCTCCGCCATCTCGGCAGTGTACTTGCCCGTACCCGTCAGCTCGGGCGCGTAATTCAGCCCGTAGATTAGGATTCTCATTCTGCCTCCACTTCCGCCGGACTAACGCGCGCCGGCGAAACGGATTTGTGCCAGACATCACTCACGGAATTCTCCCAGGCGCGTAAGCGCCCGGACGACCATGCGTGGCTCTCTTGTGGTTGGATCGAAACCGGAAGCGGTTGGCGCAGTCAGTCGCTGAGCATCATCGCGCAGCCCCTTGCAATGTTTGCGGCCGCGGAAGGCGGGTCGAAACGCTGGATCACGTCCATGCAGCGCTTGGCCGAACCAGCGGTATCGGCGAAAGCTTCTATGGACTTGAGCATCGTGCGTTGCAAGGCAGGCACATCGCCGGCCGGAAATGCGTAACCCGATACACCGTCGATCACCAGCTCCGGCACACACCCGCAGCTCTCGCTCACAACCGAAGGACAGCCGTGACTCAACGCTTCGTTGACCACCAGCCCCCACGGTTCGCTCATGCTCGGCAACACCATGCAGGTGGCGCTAAAGTATTCGATCGAAAGCGGCTCGTCCTGCAGGCTGCCCAGGAACGTGATCGAATCGGCGAGACCCATGTCCGTCACCTTCGCCTTGAGTTCGTCGCCCATTGGACCGGTGCCGACAATGCGCAACGATGCATCGGGAATACGTTCTTTCAAGCCACGGAACGCGTCGATCAGCGTGCCGATGCCTTTCTCAGGGGACAGCCGTCCCACGTAGACGAACACAGGCTTCGATCCCGCGCGGTAATGCATCCGGTCCGACAGCGCGCGCTCGGGCGAAAACGAACGCGGCAACGCCGCTGCCTGGCACGGGATGAAAATCTTTTCCTGCTTCGCGCCGAGCGACATCAGGTATTCACGGCTGCGTTCCCCGAAGCCGAAATAACCATCGCACAACGAGAAAAACACGCGCTTCGGAATCGATGTGAGCATCTTGCGCGGCCGGTCGCGTCCCGTGGAATCACAGAACACGGCGCGCCGTTTGCCGGTCAGGATGCACGCGGCCATCATCGCCCAGTATTCAGGACGGTGATAACCCGGCAGCACGACCAGATCGGTCTTGGCTTTCAGCACTTCCCACGTGAGGCGCGCCGTCATGCGCCAGGTCGGAACGTCTTCGTAACAGCCGTTGTAGAGCTTGCGCATCGGATAGCTGTGGAACGAATAATCCACGTCCGAGAAGCCGACACGGTCGTGCTCGGTATCGGCGATCTGCACCATCGAATATTTGATCGATCCCGAGCCTGAAATGTTGTGCAGCGCGGACAAAACAGCCCCTTTGTGCCGCGACCAGACGACATTATGGAAAATGGTGACCGTTGCGTTCATGTTCTAGTTATCCCTATTGGTGACGTGTACTTCACGAGGCATGAGGCACCCCCGGCCTCATGCGTGAGCCGGCTGCTGGCTCAACGCCTCGTAGTGCTGCAAGAAGTCCTGATAGGTCGCGCGAATGCCTTGCTCGAGCCCCGTCGATGCAAGCCATCCCATGTTGCCGAGCTTGGACACATCAAGCAGCTTTCTCATCGTGCCGTCCGGCTTGGTCGCGTCGAACACGAGCTCACCTTCGAAACCGACGACGCGGCAAACCGTTTCCGCCAGCTCGCGGATAGACAAGTCTTCGCCCACGCCCACGTTGAACACGCCTTCGTCATGCGCGCTTTCCATCAGGAAGACTGCGGCGCCCGCAAGGTCGTCCACATGCAGGAACTCACGGCGCGGCGTACCCGATCCCCATACCGTCAACGTGCTTTCGCCATTCAGCTTGGCTTCGTGCGCCTTGCGGATCAGGGCCGGCAACACATGGCTGCTTTTCAGATCGTAGTTGTCGTTCGGACCGTAGAGGTTGGTTGGCATCAGCGAGATGAACTTGCAACCGTACTGACGGTTATAAGCCTCGCAAAGCTTCAGCCCCGCGATCTTCGCGATGGCATACGCCTCGTTGGTCGGCTCCAGCGCCGAGGTCAGGAGGTACTCTTCCTTGATCGGCTGCGGACACGCCTTCGGATAGATACAAGACGAACCAAAGAACACCAGTTTCGAAACATTCCAGCGGCATGCCGCATGGATCACGTTCGTTTCGATCGTCAGGTTTTCGTAGATGAACGATGCCGGCAGCGTCGAGTTCGCCAGAATGCCGCCGACCTTCGCGGCCGCGAGCATCACCACGTCGATGCTCTCTTTCTCGAAGAACATGTTCACGCCGACCTGGTCCGTCAGGTCGAGCTGCGAACGCGTGCGGGTGATGATGTTCCGATACCCCGCGTCGGTGAGCCGGCGCACCAGCGCGGACCCGACCATGCCCCGATGACCCGCTACAAAAATGCGTGCGTTTTTGTCCATGATGTTTTTACTCGTGGTGTTCAAGAGCTTTGAATCCGGCCATCGTGACGAGGGCGTCACGGCGTGCGATCTGGTAGTCCGAGCGAACCATCTCCTTGACGAGCGCGGAGAAGGACGTCGTGGGACGCCAGCCTAGTTTTGCGTGCGCCTTCGACGGGTCGCCCAGCAAGGTTTCAACTTCAGTGGGACGGAAATAACGCGGATCGACGCGGACGATCACATCGCCCTTGACGAGTTTTGTTTCGCGGCCTTCGACCCGATCCACGATACCGACTTCGTCCACGCCCTTGCCTTCGAAGCGCAGATGCACGCCGAGCTCGGCCGCTGCCTGCACCACGAACTCACGCACGCTGTGCTGTTCGCCCGTTGCAATGACGAAGTCTTCCGGCTTATCCTGCTGCAGCATCAGCCATTGCATTTCAACGTAGTCGCGTGCATGACCCCAGTCGCGCAGCGCCGACAGATTGCCGAGATACATGTTGGCCTGCATGCCGACCGCGATACGCGCCATGGCGCGTGTGATCTTGCGCGTGACGAAGGTCTCGCCGCGCACCGGCGACTCGTGATTGAACAAGATGCCGTTGCACGCGTACATGCCATACGCTTCGCGATAATTCACCGTCATCCAGTACGCGTAGAGCTTCGCTGCTGCATACGGACTGCGCGGATAGAACGGCGTGGTTTCGCGTTGCGGCGATTCCTGCACGAGTCCATACAGTTCCGACGTCGATGCCTGATAAAAACGCGCCTTCTTTTCCATGCCCAGAATGCGAACGGCTTCGAGGATGCGCAATGCACCGAGGCCATCGGCATTCGCCGTGTATTCCGGCTCTTCGAACGACACCTGCACGTGGCTTTGCGCGCCCAGGTTATAGATCTCGTCCGGCTCGGTGCGCTGCACGATATGCATGATGCTGGACGTATCCGTCAGGTCCCCGTGATGCAGCACCAGCTTCGGGCCGTCTTCATGCGGATCGCTGTAGAGATGGTCGATGCGATCCGTGTTGAAGAGCGAGCTACGACGCTTGATGCCGTGCACCTCATAGCCTTTTTCCAACAACAACTGAGCCAGATAGGACCCGTCCTGTCCCGTAACGCCGGTAATCAAAGCGACCTTGTGTTTCATCTTGTGCCTCTCGTCTTTCTCGTGAAAGTGGCGCGTCCCGCGCGCCGCGGCGTCAGCGTGTCCAGGGCATCACTCAGGGATGCTCTCGTAGCCGTAGTAGTTGGTATAGGAACTGCCCGACATCAGTTTCGATTGCGGCACGTCGGTGAGAAGCACACCCTTCATGTTCACGCCACCGTGCTGCAGGCGCTTCATGGTTTCGCCGATTTCCTCGACCTGATTGCGGCCATGGCGCACCACCAGCAGGCTCGTGCCGGCATGCTTGCCGATCACGGTGGCGTCGGTGACGGCGAGTACCGGCGGGGTATCGATGATCACGAGGTCGTACTTGTGCTTGAGGAATTCGAGCACTTCGTGCATGCGGTCGCTCATCAGCAATTCGGACGGATGCGACGGCAGCGAACCCTTGGTCAACAGGTCGACGCCCGGCAACACGTCGTGCAAAACAGCCGCTTCAATATCCGAACCCATCAGCACGTCCGACAAGCCCGGCATATGGCGCACGCCGAAATGCGAGTGCACGTCGCCGCGGCGCATGTCGCCGTCGATCAGCAGCACGCGTTTTCGTGTCGATGCCACCAGCGTTGCCAGGTTGACCGAGAGGAACGACTTGCCGGCATCCGGACGCGAGCCCGTCAGCATGACCACGTTGTTGCGTGCATCGGCCATTTGCAGTTGCAGCGAGGTACGCAGTCCGCGAATGCCTTCCACTGCAGCGTCTTCCGGCGACGTAGCGGCAAGCACGTGCAGGCCTTGACTACGCGAACCGACCTTCTGTTGCAGGCGAAGCTGCTGGTTGCTGCGCGGAACGATGGCGAACACACGCACGCCAAGACGGTTCTCGATTTCTTCCGGACGTTCCACGCCGCCGAACAGCGACTTGCGAATGAACGCCACGATAATGCCGAGCACCAGGCCCGTACCCAGGCTGATCAAGATCACGATCAGCCGCTTCGGACGGACAGGATCGTCGGCGGCTTCAGCGAAATCGACCACACGCACGTTGCCCACCTGACCCGCCTTGGCAACACGCAACTGCTGCGCGCTGTTCAAGAGGTTCGTGTAGAGCTCGGTGTTCACCCGAACGTCACGCAAGAGACGCAGCGCGGTCTGCTCGGTGTCCGGCAGCACGGAGACGTTCTTGGTCAGCGAACCTTGCGCGGCTTGCAGTGCGCCGATCTGTGCATCGAGCGCGGCGACCGACGGATGGTTTGCCGTGAAGCGTTGCGAAAGTTCAGCGCGTTGCTGTTGCAGGTCCATCAGCTTCGTCTTGTTATCGACGACTTGCTGGAGCAGCAAGCGGCTTTCTTCGCCGAGATCGACCGTACCTTGCTTGTTACGGAAGGTGTTGTACTTCTGCTCGGCCTGGTCCAGTTGCGTGCGCAGTTCCGGAAGCTGTTGCTCGAGAAACGCGAGCGTCTTGCCGGCTTCAGCTGAACGCGTGTCCATGTCTTGCTGGACGAAGCGGCGAGCGATGTTGTTCACGATCTGCGAGGTGAGCTTCGCGTCATGACCTTCGAGGCTCAACGCGATGATGCCCGACTGCAGCGTGGTCTCCGCGACCGTGAGGCGCTTTTGCAAGGCGTCCACGGTGCCGAGCGTCGATGCACGCGTCAGTTCGAACTTGGCGCCCGGCTCACCGTTCATCTGCTCGACGAGCAAGCTCACCGGACCGAGCGCGCTCGAACCGTTCGCTTCCTGGCCGACCTTGCCGTTCAGGATCGCGATGCCGTCAGGATCGCTAAGGACGTAGCTGCCGCCTTCGCCTGCCGTCAGGATGTACGTCTTGTCGTAGGCTTCTTTCGGCGTGTCGAACTTCGGCACCGAGATGCTTTCGTTACCCCATGCAAAACCCGACAGCCAGCTCACCGGCGCCTGGCCATTGCGTGCGCCGAGAATGTCGCCTATCAGGCCGCCGACGATCGGGAAATAACGCGGACGCGCCGTGATATCCAGATGCAACTTGTTGACCGTATCTTCGACCACGAGCCGCGAGCGCAGCAGCTCGATTTCGGCAGCGGTCGTCGACTTCGCGTCGAACATCTGCGATACGGTCTGCACCGCGTTCGCATTGTTATTGTTGTTGGCACCAGCCTGGCTTTCAGTGACCTGGATCATTGCGTCGGCGCGATACACCGGCGGCGCAATGAACGCGTAGGCCGTGCCGAGCAGCAGCACTGCGAGCGTGACCATAACAATGATCCGCCAGCTCCCCAAGATGGCCGCCAGGTAGTCGGACAAGCGCAGCTCGTCCCCCGTCGACACTACATCCGCATAGCGGTTTTCAAAATTGATGGCCATTTTTGTCGCTCACTCAAACGATCACACGATCAAACGAAACGCGCCGGCGCCTTTTAAAGAGGACGGCGCCGGACACAGCTTCAATGACTACTTGGTAACGATCGCGGCAGTCAGGCCCGCGTTGATTGCCGGCAGGAAAAGATTCAGCACGCGGTTTGCACGGACCAGGCCGCTGTTATCGACATAGACAATGTCCTTCGACTCGAGCGGGAACTGGTTGGCAAGCAGCATGGAAACCGGCGAACGTGCATCCAGGCGATAGATCACCGGCGTGTCGCCGGCAGTCGAGCGCAGCACGAACAACTGCTTCGGATTCGACGTTTCCTGGTTCAGCTGACCCGCTTGCGCAAGCGCTTCGGCAAGCGTGAGCGTGCCGTCGCGCAGCGGCGGAACCGGCGCGGGTTTGTTCACTTCGCCCATCACGTAGACCGTGTTGTCTTCGCGTGCGTCCACATGCAGCATGTCGCCCGGTTGCAGCATGATGTCGGCGGGGTTCTTGCCGTTTTTCATCATCTGGGCAACGTTCACCGGGTACGCCGTGCCGTTGCGGGTGATCGTCACGCGGCTTTGATCGGCCGTCGGTGCAAAACCACCCGCGCGGTTGACCGCTTCGGTAAGCGTCATCGGGATGTCGTTGACGGTCTGTGCGCCAGGTGCACGCACGTCGCCATCGACATAAACCTGCGACGAGCGGAACGAAGCCACGCGAACCGTAACTTGCGGCTTCACGAATACCTTGCTCAACTCGCCATAAATCTCGCGCTGGATCTGCTCGGCCGTCTTGCCCGATGCATGGATTGCACGGTTCACGTACGGGAACTGCACGTTGCCTTCGCTATCCACCACGAAGCCAGGCGCTGCGTCCGACGTCTTGGTGTTCTGCGCCGGCTGGCCAACTGCGGCCGCGAGTTCAGGGTGATCCCATACCGTGATCTGCAGCACGTCGCCCGGTCCGAGCTTGTAGCCAGTCGCCTTGGCGAACAGACCCAGCTGGCTCGCAGTTTTGTCCATGCTCTTCTGTTCCGCGCGAATCTGGCGGATCAGCGTCAAGTCGATCTGCTTGATCGGGATCTGGATGTCGCTCGTGACGTCGCCGTTGTCGGCGCTCGTCACAGGCAACGCAGCCGGCTCGATCATGTGCTGGCCCGGAGCCAGCGAACATGCGGACAGCATGGCAGCGATCGCGAGGGAAAGGGCCACACGCGTTCCAGGCACGGCATGGCTGTTTTTGTTCGGCGCCGTGGCACCGGATATTTGTTGGCTGTTCATGTTGTCGTCCCCTGCTTCAATAAGCGTTGGTGTGGCGCAAACCTTTGAAGATCGTCGCAAAGATAATTTTCATATCGAGTCCGAACGACCAGTTACCCAAGTAGTACAAATCGTGTGCGACGCGTCCCTCCATTTTCTCGATGCGATCAGTCTCGCCGCGAAACCCGTTGACCTGGGCCCAGCCGGTGATGCCAGGCTTGATCCGGTAGCGATGGATGTAACCCGAGACAACCTTCTGATAAAGATCGTCGTGCTCCAGTGCATGCGGACGCGGTCCTACCACCGACATGTCGCCGCGCAGTACATTGAAGAATTGCGGCAACTCGTCGAGGCTCGTGCGGCGCAGGAACGCACCGACACGTGTGATGCGGGGATCGTTGCGCGTGGCCTGCCGCAACTCACCTTCCTTCTCCACGTGCATGCGCATGGAGCGGAATTTATAGATGCTGAAAACGCGGCCATCGGCGCCCTTTCTGCGTTGCTTGAAGAACACCGGGCCGCGTGAGGTGACCTTCACGGCAATTGCGCAAGCGATCATGACCGGCGCCACGGCAATCAGCGCGGCTGCTGCGAACACGCGATCGAAGATCTCTTTTTGCAGCAACGCATTCGGCGGCAAAGGCGACGCAGCGAGGTTGATGGTCGGCACGCCCAGCAGGTTCGTCACGCTGCCTTCGAACAACGAAAGCGTGCGCACGTCCGGCATGAAACGAATATTGACCAGGTCGTTGCGGAATTCATCGACGAGCTTGAGGATCGTGCGTTCTTCGGTCAGCGGCAGTGCAAGCCACACTTCACCCACGTTCTGCGTACGGACATAGTTGGCAAATGCATCGTGATCTTCGAACACCGGCACGCGGGTATTCATCTTTGCGCCGGACTGCACGTTATAAGCCGCCGTTGCACGAAAACCCGCAGCAGGCGCCAAGTCGATCTTGCGCACGATCTCGTCGCAATGTTCACCACAACCGGCAACCGCAACCTGCTTCAGATTCAGCCCTGCGTTGCGAACCCGGCCTAGCACCGTATGCGTCACCATGCGGCCCGCGATCATTCCCGCGCCGGCCATTCCGGTCCAGTAAGCGAACCAGAGACGCGACACGAAGTCGATGCGATGAAGCGAGAACATCAGCACCATCGCGCACGCCTGCACGATGAGCCAGCTCAGCGCGACCTGTCCGGCAAGCGCACTCTTGGAGCGCCCGCGCCACGACTCGTACACGCCGAGTGCCGGAAACACGGCAAGCGAAAACGCCGCCGCGAAGGCCACGAACGCCAGGTAAAAGCTTCGTTGCGAGACATCGTCGAAACGGATTTGCGACGCCACGAGCGCGCCCGCCACGATCATCGCGACGTCGAACAGTCTCGCCAGCAGGTTGGTCATTCCGCGCATTTTTATTCTCCCCGAACCGCTCAAATCTTTCGCTTGACGGTTAATTAGCTGCACCGGCCATACTTGTCGTCGAATCTGACGATGTCGTCTTCGCCGAGGTAGGTCCCTGACTGCACTTCAATGATTTCGAGCGGCACGCGACCCGGGTTTTCCAGGCGATGACGCACACCGAGCGGGATGTAGGTCGATTCGTTTTCGCTCAGCAGAAACTCTTCTTCTCCGCGCGTCACGAGCGCCGTGCCGCTTACAACAATCCAATGTTCCGCGCGGTGGTGATGCATTTGCAGCGACAGGCGCGCACCCGGATTCACCACGATGCGCTTGACCTGGAAACGCTCGCCATGGTCGATGGAATCGTAGAAACCCCAGGGACGGCGAACCTTTCTGTGTGTATCGGCTTCGGGCGCCTTCTCGCGCTTGATCCGCGACACGAGGCCCTTGATGTCCTGAACGCGCGAACGGTCGGCTACAAGAACAGCGTCGTCGGTTTCGATCACGATCAGGTTGTTCGTCCCCACACACGCAACCAGCCTGCCCCCTTCCGAACGCGCATAACTCGCGGTCGATCCTTCGAACAACACGCGTCCGGTCGATGCGTTGCCTTCATCGTCCTTGTCCATCGCATCCCAGACCGCATCCCAGGAACCGAGATCGGACCAGCCCGCCTGAAGCGGCACGACCACGCCCATGAACGGCGAATCGGGCTTGCCCAGGTGCTCCATCACGGCGTAGTCGATGGAGTCAGATGGCGATTTCTGAAACGATGCAGCGCATGGACGCAAGTATTCGTCAGTGTTATTCGCTTGTTCGTGCGACAAGACACATGCCGCGTACATCTCCGGCTGGAGCTTTTCGAGGGCGGCAAGCCATACCGATGCACGCACCACGAAGATGCCGCTGTTCCACCAAAAATTACCGGAAGCCACGTATTGCGCGGCGAGTTCCGCAGCCGGCTTTTCGACAAACCGGTCGATTCGATGCGCGCCGTCATCAAGTGCATCGCCCAGGCGGATATAGCCGAAACCCGTGTCCGGACGTGTCGGCGGAATGCCGAGCGTGGCGATCTCGCCGGCTTGCGCGTGACGTGCGGCTGTATCGATGGCGGCATGCAGTGCGGGCACGTCCGCGATCGCGTGATCGGCCGGCATGGCAACGAGAATCGCGTCCTGACCGTCGGCGCAAGCGGTCAGCGCCGCGAGCGTGAGAGCGGGCGCGGTATCGCGTCGCGCCGGTTCAACCACAATGCGCGCGCTCACGCCGCTGTCGCGAATCTGCTCGGCCGTAGCAAAGCGGTGTTCTTCGCCGCAGACAATCACGGGCTCGGCGGCGACATCCCAGACAGAGGGAAAACCCTTCATGCGCAATACGGTTGCTTGCAGCAAGGACTCGGCGCCCACGACGCCAATCAGTTGCTTCGGGAAGTTTTCGCGCGATACAGGCCACAGACGCGTGCCCGATCCTCCGGCCAGAACGACCTGAACGAGACGCCGGCAGTCACTCGACACACCTTTCGCGCTCATGAGCACGACTCCCTCTTCTTGCCCCATCTTCGAGTTCATTTTAGTAATCCTATGTTCTTGAACGTCTTCCCCGGGCGTAGCGACGCAATATGGTTTGCGCTCGCTGCACCGATAATCCAGCGCGGCTCGGTTCGAGCCGTCCTGCACGTCTATGGCCTGTGTTGATCAGACGCCCGCGTCGCGGCGGCTTTGCATCCGGTACTCGGTGGGCGAAATAAGAAGGCGCTTGCGGAAGATCTTGGCGAGACGATCGCCATTTCCCATGCCGCTGCGCCGCGCGATCTTGTCGACCGGCAATTCGGAATCGGTAAGCAGCGTGCAGGTCACAGCAAGGCGCGCTTGAAGCAGATAGTCCGACGGCGTGATACCCATCTCGATCTTGAAACGGCGCAGGAAGTTGCGCTCGCTCATGGCCGCCACTTGCGCGGCATCGACTACGGATATGGGCCGTTCGCAGTTGTCCTGCAACCAGCGGGCAGCTGCGCGGATCTTGTCGCCGGCGGAAGCCGTTCCGCTGTCGCCGAGCAACGGCACCAGCTTCGAAGCCGAGCCCGGCATCAGACGTTCCGCGACACCGCGCGCCACGTCCACGCCCAGATCGCGCTTGATCATCAGCAGCGCGCCTTTCATGGATTCGTACCGGTCGCCCGCTTCGCTCGCCTGTTCCTCGCGGACCGCGTTCATCATCGAATGTCCGATGCGGATTTGCGATTCCGCCGCGTGACCAATGCCGGCCGCGTCGAGCACCTTGCGTCCTTCGGCTATCGACTTGACCACGGTGGTCTTCGAATGAACCCGACGCAGCCATTCGACAATGCGTTCGTCGCCCGCAGCGTTGTCGGCGCCCTTGCCGCCGGCCACGAACAGTGCGTCGAAACCGCCGTAGTGGCGTGCATCGAGTCCGTCGGTCCACACCCGCACCGACGACGAACACGCCACGTTGCCGCCTTCGACTGAAAGGAAACGCACGTCGTAATTCCAGTCGTTGCGTGCCTTCAAAACCGCCAGTTCGTTGGCGACATGGAAAACCTCCGCGACGATTCCGGCGCCGAGCAAGGAAAATCCTTCGTACAAAAGGATCGCGATGCGGCGGATCTCGGCTTGCGTGCTTCTGGGAGCCGGTTGCAGCCAGCCCATCACGGCGGGTTCAAGACTGGCGTAAGGCATGGCATTCCCCTGCGAACTTGTTAAATCCAACATGATTGGATAGTGCGTTCTCATTGCGGTGCATCATAGACACCCTCAAGTTTTATTAGGTTGTCGTGACTGAAAGTAGCGAGATGTTGGCGGAAAAATTCCGGCGTCGCCATTCAAATCCTTTCAATGCGTGCGCTGGCCATCATTCACCCTTTTTCTAATACGGCCGTTCGCTTTAAACACAACGAAACAGGCCGAGGGTGATTTGATTTTCGGATGGGACATTGCAAGACGAGTGCCATGAGAACGAGTAGCGCATATCGGACAGAGCAGTCAAAACCTGCCAACGTCATACAAATCAACGGTCCGCGCGGTTTCCAAAGCCGCACGCGGCGTGGCTTTCCGGCGTGCCATTGGCTTGCCTATCAAGGTGATGCCGACACTGACCAGCAAAAACGTTTCGTCCGTGAAACGCCAAAAAGTGGGATTAACGAATTACTCCATTAGAACAAGGGGTTTTAGCCATCAGACGCGTTACTCGGAAAACCACTTCAAATTAATTTACAAGCTTTAAAGAGCGTCTTTATTGGCGTCTTCCAATTAACAACGAGCGCGACTAACGTGCGGTGGCGCACATACATTCTCATACGCGATAAATTCCGGATAATCGCGTTTCATATGAGCAACGAAATCGATTAATCCTATGAGATTAAGGAATGCGCTCAGAAAACAGCGCCGGAAGGCAATAACCCTTGCAGAAACAGGCTTCGGCTAGCTCAATGCGCATCAAATGTGAACGCGTATTGGCGCAAAACCGCTGTCGTGTGGCGAATCAGTCCGGGACCGTTCAACCAGTCGAATACCACCTGTACGAACCGGTATGCATCCACCATGTCGTGATCTCGCATCCGCATCCGCCTCAGGAACCCGCACTTTGGCGGGCAGTACGTTTTGATACAGATTAGTTACGCGGCTTTCCTTACAGCCCAGCGTGTTCCGGCCACGCCAGATCAGCCACTTAGTCGCGCAATCCCGCCAGCCATATACGGTCGGACGGTCCGATGCAGTGAGCATCCGCCAACGTTCATCGCGATGACTGGCGCGATTGTTTCGCCTCGCCTATCCTCAGCGCAATCGGAAGCCTTGTTCGACGGGGCGCGGCGTCTCGCCAGGCGGTGGCAGCCATTCGAACGCGACCCTTTTTGCTGCGTTGCGGCATCGAAAGTTTGCAGCTTTCCGGCGAGACCGAGCACAGGGCGGCAAACCGGCCGAAAACGTTTCATTCAAGTAGCACGAAGGTGGCGAGGCGGCCTTTTCATCGGTGGAAACACTGAGGCTGTCATCGGACCACCCGGCTTTGATTCTTCGGGGCGTAATGAAAACAACATCGACACCACAACCGGCGCGTGCGGTACGCACGTTCGCCCGGAGCACGAGGATCGCGCTGATCTGCGTTTTGGCACTGGTTGTATCGAGTTGCCGAGGCGAGCCGGCCGCCAGCCAGGAAGCAGGAGCAGCCGAGGATTCGGTCAAGATCGACGGCGCTTCGTGGACACCGTGCGCGGCGGAATACGAGCGATGCTCGTTCGATGGTGCGAAAAAAGTGCTGTACGGCACGCCCGAAAAACACACGGTCAAGACATTCACCGGTGGCACGGGCTGCGATAACGGCGTGTTCGACGACCCCGCTCCCGGCGCGACCAAGCGTTGCTGGGTCGAAGCAGAGGCGAAAACGAGTGCCGCTGCCGCGCGCTTTGTCGCGGATGCGCCGCCTCCATCCACTGCGCTCGCCATGCAATGCACGCCCGCCGCTCCCGTTGAAATCCCCGGTTCAAGTCCAGCGGCTGAAAGCGTGGAAGCCGATACACCCGGCAGCAACGGCACCCGCATGTTTTCTTTGCGCAAGCCGTTCGACGTCACGCTGACCACGCGAGCGAAATCTGCCGGCGTCCTCGTCTGGCAGATCCAGGACGCATGGAACACAGTGAAGGCGAGCGGCCGCATTGCCGTCACGCCGGGCACGCACGGCTCATCCATTCGATGCACATCGCAAGCGGCCGGTTATTTCGCCATTTCGGCGCGGCTCGAGCTCGCCAATGGATCACCGGTCACGTTGCCCTCGAAAGGCACGCGGCCAGCGGGCATCGCAACGTTTGGCGTGCTGCCCGATCTCACCGCCGTGCTGCCGCCGGTCGCCTATAAGAACGCCGATCTGCATCGCTTCGGCGGCCAGGGCGCGGCGTATTTGCGGCCGGGCCAGTCGTGCTGTTCCGGCGATGGCTATCGGCCTCTTTACCCCGACCTCGGCCTCACCTGGGTGAACGACAACCGCAACTGGTACATGACGGAGCCCAAGGCGCCGAACACCTTCAATGCCGCCGCCGACAATCTCCAGCCATTCTTCAAACCGGGCGACCTGTTGCGCCTGATCCAGCTCGACGGCATTCCCGGCTGGGCGAACAAGACCGGCAAGGACACGCACAGCTACGCGCCCTCCTCCCTCGCCGATTACAGCGCCTACATGAAACGCGTAGGCGAAGAGTCGAACCGCGTGCGCTCGACCGTGTTTCCGACGCAAGCGAGCAACTACTACCAGGTGAGCTGGGAACCCGACTACGAAGGCGGCCTTCCGTGGCGCGATTCCGACGCCAATCTCGTCGCCATGTACAAGGCCACGTACGAATCCATCCACGCGACCGATCCGCATGCGGTGGTCATGGGGCTGACGCTGTCGTCGCTGGGGAAAAACACCGAGTGGCTGAACCGGCTCGCACCGCTTGGGCTTGCCAAATATATCGATGGCGTGAGCGCGCACGGTTACTACGACGTCGGCACGTCGCCATCGCATCCGCCAGAACGCATGGCGGGCAACACCGATCCAACAAAAGCCGCGCAAAGCCTGCCCGCCGTGATGCGCGCGTTGCGCCACACCATGACGCAAATGCTCAAGCCCGGCGCGAAACTCTTCATTACGGAGTCCGGAATCAGTTACGACATCGGCACGAAGTACGGACCTTCAACGCCATCGGCTAATGTTTTGTATGCGCAGGGCGCGCTGGTTGCACGGCTGCATTTGATCCTCCTCGGCGAGGGCGCCGACATGAGCTACATCTTTTATGCAACCGATCCGCCCGAACCCGGCTATGGCATTTTCTTCGATCTCGTGAATGCGGAAGGCGGCTTCGGCCAGACGCAGATCAGCCCGAAACCCGCCGCAATGGGCGTGGCCGCCATGACGCGCGTCATAGACGGCACGAACACGCTGGGTCACATCAAGGACGCGCCGCCAGGCGTTTATGCCTACGCGTTCCAGCGGCTGAATGGCGGCAAGGTTGTCACCGCGCTATGGACGCACGACAACGCCGCGTGGCCCGGCGCATCGGGCTTCAGCGCGACGCGCGGCGTGCGTTATTCGCTTGCCGTCGATGCACCGGGTTCATCGGGAACACTTACCGTGCTCGACATGATGGGCAATCCATCCACATTGCCTTACGCAAACGGCCGGGTTGCATTGACGCTCACGGAAGCACCCGTGTACGTGATTTCACAAAACGCCGATGTGATGAAGCAAAACGTCGACGTGCCCGAGGGATACGTCGCCAGGTAGGTTTATCTACGTTCGCGTTTCAATCTGTTTCGGTGAAACCGCCGGGTCTTTACGAAAGCTCCGACGGTTTCATCTTTCGATGGCCCTTAAATTCGATCTCTCCATGATCATTTAAGGCAACGGCCCGTGCCGTTGATATCGCCATGAACCTGCAAGACACGTCGCGCACCTCGTCGTTCGCAAACAATCTTCTTTTCGCCGTGTTGCTCGGATGCGCAACCGTGATGACCGCGTGTCCGCCCGACACCGCCGACCCTTCGGACGCCATTCGCCCCGAGCACACGCCTTTGCTATCCCACGACCTGGGATGAATTGCGGATGGCTTACAAACACGATCTTTCGTCGGTTTCTGCCAGTCCATCGGCAGTACGGCGGCTCAGGGCGCGCGCTACACTGAACTGCCCTGCATAAAGTGCCGGGGCCGTCGCAGGCGCACTGGAAAACTTTGCGTTGCCAAGCGATGGCGCGACAGTTCCAAGCCCATTCGGATAGATCATGGACGGCTTGCGTTTGATGACGATGCTCGTCGTCGCGATGCTCGGCGGGGGAATGGCCGTATGCGCGCTGATCGCGTTGATCCTGTTTCTGGTAAGCGGTATCTGCACACGCCTTTTCAAGAACAACGACCCTGACTGAGGTACATAAAGCGTGACAGATCTTTCTTCGTTTTCCGCAATCGCCGAGACAGACGGCTCCCAGCAACAGATCAAATCGCCGGCATCGTTGCACGCCGCTCATCTCGATGAAGCCGATTTCCTCGATGTCGTTCGCTTGACGCCGCTGGTGTCCATCGACCTGATCGTAACCGACGGCAATCGCCGCGTGCTGCTTGGACAGCGCCGCAACCGTCCGGCGCAAGGTTCGTGGTTTGTGCCCGGCGGCCGCGTGATGAAAGGCGAGACACTCGATGCCGCGTTCACGCGCGTGGTGCGCGACGAACTGGGAATAGCCAGCGTTCAACGTTCGGCCTCGCGTTTGTTCGGCGTGTTCGAACATCACTACGATGAAAACTTCGCCGGCGCTGCGGGCATCACGACGCACTATGTGGTGCTCGCCTATTCCATCACGCTGGGCGGCGCCGTGCCCATTGGCCGCTTCGATCAGCACAGCGGTTACGCATGGCTGATGCGCACCGAAGTGCTCAGTCGCGACGACGTGCATCCGAACGCCAAGGCTTATTTTCGGTAATGCATCGGAAGTTGGTTTGAATAATGACCAGCGGCTCACCGAGCCGCTTTTTTATTTGCCCCGCGAACAAAAAAAGCCCGCGCGAGGCGGGCTAAAGACCATAGCGCGCACCGGGGGGCTAGCGCTACTTACAACACGGTACTTGCTGCAATTGATTTCGTGTCCCCGCCACGGCCGGACTTGCCTGCAGCTAACAAAAGTCCGGCGACGTCGTCATTCGGTATCGATTGCGAGTTCTGGCGTTTCTTCAAGCGGATCGTCTTCGGCCGCTACTCCGGCCTCTGCTTCGACTTCAGGAACAGGACGACGGCTCGCAAGAAATGCCTGCAGATACGCCCCGAACTGCTGCGCCACTTCCGGGTGACGCAATGCGAATTCAACGGTCGCTTTCAGGTAGCCGAGCTTGCTGCCGCAATCGAAACGCTGGCCCTTGTATCTGTATGCAAGCACCTGTTCATCGGCGAGCAGGGACTGGATGGCATCGGTCAACTGGATCTCGCCGCCCGCGCCCGGCTTCTGCGTGCGCAGATGCTGGAAGATGCGCGGCATCAACACGTAGCGCCCGACCACGCCGAGATTCGAAGGCGCCAGTGCCGGTTCGGGCTTCTCGACCACGCGCGCAATCTTGAAAAGATGATCGTCCCATTGCCGGCCATCGATCACACCATACGAGCCCGATTCGCTCCGATCGATCTCTTCAACGCCCAGCACCGACGAGTGATATCGATTGAACACTTCCACCATCTGCGCCATGACGGGCGGCTCGCCGTCGAGCAGATCGTCGGCGAGCATCACGGCGAACGGCTCGTTGCCGATCAGCTTCTCGGCGCACAGCACGGCATGGCCCAGACCCAGCGGTTCAGCCTGACGCACGTACACGCAGTCCACGTGCGAGGGCTTGATGTTGCGCACGAGATCGAGCAAGGCTTGTTTGCCGCGCGCCTCGAGTTCGCTCTCGATTTCGTATGACTTGTCGAAGTGATCTTCTATGGCGCGTTTGCCGCGGCCCGTGACGAAGATCATCTCGGTGATGCCGGCGGCGACCGCTTCTTCCACCGCGTGCTGGATCAGCGGTTTATCGACGATGGGCAGCATTTCTTTTGGACTTGCCTTGGTCGCGGGAAGAAACCGCGTGCCCAGTCCAGCGACGGGAAACACCGCCTTGCGTACTTTCAGCATATCCGCCCCTTGTTTTTCCGGCGCTCGCTAACGGGCCTGGATTTCTTGTGAATGTGACCGTGATGTGTGGCCCGCATAACCTGTGTGGCCTGGCGAACGCTTCGTGTGCTCACGCTGCGAAGGTCGCTATTTCGATCACTTAGGGCCAGCTTATTACTCGAATATCGAAACCATCTGCCAACATCTCGTGCTTTTCAGACGACTGACATGACGCATCAATCTCGCCGCGTATAGTGCGACGCATACGAGACCAAATACCCGCCGCTCTGACCGACAACGGAGAAAGTTGATGGGACACGCCAATGGCATGAGCCGGTTGCAGATCGTGCGCCCGACTGGTGCGGATGCCGCACTCGCGCACGATGCAAGCGAACAGGATCTGTCCGCTGACCAAGCGTCCGCTGACGGCCACGACCCGGCAAACGAAACCGCCAACCACGCAATGCAGGACGTTATGCACGAAGCCAGACTCGAAGGCACGCCGGCGCCCAAGCGAATCGGCATTCTGATCTTCGAGGATTTTTCGCTTGTCGAAGTCAGTTCGATTTCCGAAGTATTTTCTCTCGCCAACGAGATCCATGAAATATCGGATGCGGCCGCGATCAAGGGCGGCGTGACGCCGGATTACGCGCTGCTGTTTTTATCGAGCGATGGTGGCAGCGTTGCCAGCAGTTGCTCCATGCGCATCTGGACCGAAAGCCTCGATACCCGCTGGATGAGCGATTGCGACGCGCTTTTCATTGCAGGCGGAGAAGGCGCACAGCGTGCGAAGCTCGACGCACAATTGCTGCGGCGCCTGAGCCGCGTCGCGCCGAAGATCTCGTTCGTGAAAGCGATCGGCGAAGGCTCGCAGATCCTCGCCGCGGCGAACCTGTCGTTGCAAAATCGTGCGCCCGATTTCGAGGACCCGGCTGCGGCGTCCGCGTTGACGAGTTCGTTGTTCATCGCGGAACAGACGCTCACGCTCGACGACCCCAAGGGTCCGATCGCCGCCGCGTTGTCCATCATCAAGCGCGACTACGGTCCGGCGCTCGCGCGGGAGGTATCGGAGCGATCGATCCCCGGCGCGTGGTCGAAATTGTCCGCGGTGCTCGAAGACACGGACGCAGGCGGCGTGCGGCAAAAGATCGACGCAGCCGCGCGCTGGATGCGCGAGAACTACATCCGCCCCATTTCCATTGCCGATGCAGCGCGCGTTGCAGCCATGAGCGAACGTAATTTCCTGCGCCGGTTCAAGGCGCAGATCGGGCTGACGCCATCGGAATATTTATTGCGCGCGCGGTTGGACGCGAGTTGCATGTTGCTCGCGGCGACCGACTTGCCCGTCGATAAAATCGCTCGTCGATGCGGCGCGGGAAGCGGCGACGGACTGGCGAAGATCTTCCGCAAACGCTTGTCGATATCGCCGACGGAATACCGCCTTGCCGGGCGCAGGAAAGTAGCGGAAGAGTAAATAAATACGATGTAAAAGCACAGCGCGACAAGCCGTGCGCGACGTTTCGGTCGCAGCACGGCGCGCGCTTTTCGGGGGAAGCATGACGATTACCACTTTGCTGGGCATCTTCACCAATCTCGGTGATGTGGCGGTGACCATTCCGGTTGCAGCGGGATGCGCGATCTGGCTGCGGGCAACCGACAAGCGCGAGGCGCTGGTCTGGATCGCAGCGCTCGGCGCAGCGCTGGCGATTGTTGGGGTCAACAAGATTCTTTACGCGGGCTGCGGTATTGAAGTCCGCTCGCTCGACTTTCGCGTGATCAGCGGCCATACCATGCTGACATCGGCGGTATGGGGCGTGACGTTCGGATTGCTCGCCGGCAGCTGGCGTGCGGGATGGTACGGGCTTGGCGCCGCGGCGGGACTGGCGCTCGGCGCGTTGATCGGGTTCTGCCGCGTCGTGCAGGATGCGCACACGCCAATCGAAGTCGTCGCCGGATGGTTTCTCGGCAGCGGCGTTGCGCTGTTTTTCCTGCGGCGTTTTTTTGGCCAGCCGCGCAAGATGACCGGATCGATATTCGCCGGGCTCGGGCTGCTGGTTGTATCGACGATTGCTTACGGACACCACGCACCGATTCAGCAAATCCTGGTCGCGTACTCGCCGTGGTTATGCCGCTGGCTTGAATTCTGATTCTTGCTTTTGCCCGCACCGATCGCATAGATGTTGCGGGCAAAACGTTACTCGAGCACCGTCAATTCCGCCTGGTCGATTTGCTCGATCACGGGCGCCGGCATCAGCTCCGCCATGCATTCGCGCAAATACGCCTCGAAACCGTCGCGCACTTCCGGGTGTTGCAACGCGAGTTGCACGGTCGCCTTCAGATACCCGAGCTTGCTGCCGCAATCGAAACGCGTGCCGTAATACCGGCAAGCCAGCACCTGTTCCGCAGAAAGCAGCGACGCAATGGCATCGGTCAGTTGAATCTCACCGCCGCTTCCCGGCGGCGTCGCGCGAAGGTGCGAGAAAATGCCGGGCATGAAAACATAGCGCCCGACCACGCCGAGATTGGAAGGCGCCAGCGCCGGTTGCGGTTTCTCCACGATGCCGGACAACTTGATGATGTCCTCTTCCCATTCCCGCCCTTCAATCACGCCGTACGACGCACTGTCGATGCGATTGATGCGCTCCACGCCGATCACGGAGCTATGGTAATGATTGAAGACATCGACTAGCTGCTTCATTACCGGCTCTTCGCTGTGAAGCAGATCGTCGGCGAGAATCACGGCGAACGGGTTGTCGCCAATCAGTTTTTCCGCGCACAAAACCGCATGTCCAAGGCCGAGCGCCGTCGGCTGGCGGACGTAGAAACAATCCACGTTCGCCGGCTTGATCTTGCGCACGACGTCGAGCAACGCTTCCTTGCCGCGAGCCTCGAGTTCCGCCTCGATCTCGTAGGATTTATCGAAGTGATCTTCAATTGCGCGCTTGCTTCGGCCGGTCACGAAAATCATTTCCGTGATGCCGGCGGCGATTGCCTCTTCAACGGCATATTGAATCAGCGGTTTATCGACGACGGGCAACATTTCCTTTGGACTCGCCTTGGTGGCGGGCAGGAAACGCGTCCCAAGTCCGGCGACAGGAAATACGGCTTTGGTGACTTTCAGCATCGCGCGCTTCCCAAATGATTATTTATCGACTCACGAACGGCCGTTCGTGCGGTTTCGTACAGACTGGGTGTATCTATTCAATGTCGTCGGATTGCGGAAACCGAATGCCCGATGCATTCATTGTCGACATCGGGTCGTTGCGCAGCGCGTCTCTATATGCCGAAACCGCGGCGAGGACCACTAAAACAGCAATACCAGCGAGTGCGTGCATGTCCATGGCGTTACCCTGTTATTGAATGGTTTGAAACGAAGTTATCAGAAAAAAAACGACAAATAATTGCCGCCGTTCCAGCCGAATTAATTCGTTGCCTTTCGAACAGACCCGAACGGATTTTTTCCCGATGATGCGCAGGACGAGATGTTTAACGCCGTTTGCCGCGCATATTTTTCCATTATTTGCGGGACTAACATGACACTCACGACACACACCGAGTGAGCGCGCCCAATCGCCGACGCAGCGCCGGGCAATGGCCGGTCTCGCTTAATTCGAACAAATCATCGCGGACATGAGGTTTTCAATGAGCGACTCCTCCCTGCTCGATCCGGCGCGTTCTTCGCTGCATGTATCGCCGGAACGGGTAGCCACGGTCAGCGTGGAAGACAAGGACATCGCCATCAACGCATGGCGCGGTTTCGCCGCGCTCCTGGTCGCGTACTTCCATTGCCGCCAGATCACGTGGATTGGCATTCAGCAGTTCCACAGGACGGCGGCCGGATTCGATCTCAACACGCTTTTCAGCTACCTCACCTTTCCGATTGCCTGGGGCTCGGCCGGCGTGCCGATCTTCTTTGTGATCAGCGGCTACTGTATTCATCGCGGAACCGCGCGCAAGCTGCTCGCCAATCCGTCCGCACCCTTCGATACCCGCAACTTCATGATGCGGCGGTTCGCGCGGATCTATCCCGTGCTGCTCGCGGCGCTGGTGCTGACGTACGTGCTCGATTCATGGAGCCGCGGATTTTCGCCGGTCAGCCCGAAGATCGGCACGATGGATCTGCATGTGTTCATCGTCAATCTGCTTTCGCTGCAAGGCGTGGCAGGCGGGACGTTCGGATCGAACGGCGCGCTGTGGACGCTGTCGCTCGAAGTGCAGTTCTATCTCGTGTATCCGTTGCTGATTGCGTTGCGTCGCCGGATCGGGATGAAAGCCGTGCTCGTGAGCGTGGGTATGGTCAACGTAGTGTCGGCGCTCGTGTTCGAGCGTCACGAGATCATCCTGTTCGCTTCATACTGGTTCTCGTGGACGCTCGGCGCGTGGATTGCCGAAGCGAAAGCCGCGCCGGATGCGGTCAGGTCGCCGAAGGGATCGTGGAAGCTGCTGGGTTTGGCGATCGTGGTTGCGTTGCTCGGATGCGGCGCGTTCCAGTTCTCGCAATATCTGGCGTTCCAGTTTTGGGCGGTGGCGTTCGCGCTTTATCTGTATCAGGTACTCGATAAACCTATGCGCAATTCCTTGCCGGTGCGCGGTTTTTCCTGGCTTGGCGAGTTCAGTTTTTCGCTGTACATCGTGCATATTCCGATTTTGATTTTCCTTGGATCGCTGTTGTTCCGATCGACCTTGCAGACCGCGATATGGCCTTCGTTCGTTTGCATGATCGCGCCGGTGGGTGTGGCGTTCGTGTTTTATATGCTCGTGGAACGGCCTGCCATGCATTGGTCGGCGAGTTTCAAAGGGAAAACTCGGGGAGTTTGAGTCGCATCGCTTTAAAAGAAAAAGCCCCGCATTGAACTGCACCCCAAAAGTTGGACACCCGTCCAACAATTTGGGGTGTTTTTTATGGCGAAGCATAGCGAGCAATTAAAGCTCAAACTTGTCAGGCAGT
>NZ_LMPF01000013.1 GCF_001424345.1 Burkholderia sp. Leaf177 | reverse complement strand
CTTCCCATCCCGAACAGGACCGTGAAACGACTCCACGCCAATGATAGTGCGGATACCCGTGTGAAAGTAGGTAATCGTCAGGCTCCCCCATTCCTCTGCATTCCATCGCAGTCGCTCAAAACCCCACCCGAAAAGTGGGGTTTTTTGCGTTTACGGGCTTATCCACTGCCTTGCCCCGACGCATAGAAGTCCATTCGCGTCGACTCCCCCAACATCAACACGCTAAAATAGCGCTTTGGCCCGTAGTTCTAGGCGTCTGCAGAAAACAATCAGGTCCCCATGTTACGTTTAAGCGAAATCAAGCTTCCGCTTGAGCATTCGGAAAGCGAGCTCGAGTCAGCTATTCGCTCACGCCTCGCGCTTATTCACGTTCCGTCCGATGGACTCATCCGCTATACGGTGTTTCGTCGAGCGCACGATGCCCGGAAGCGCTCCGATATCAAGCTGACGTATATCGTCGATGTGGAAGTTAAGGACGAAGCGGCGGCGCTCCCTCATCTCGACGATCAGCCGCATTGTTCCATCACGCCCGATATGGCCTACAAGTTCGTGGCGAAAGCGCCCGAACAAACGACATCTCCGAGACCGGTTGTGATTGGCATGGGTCCATGCGGTTTGTTCGCCGGGCTCATTCTTGCGCAGATGGGATTTCGGCCAATCATTCTCGAACGGGGAAAGGCGGTTCGCGAACGGACCAAGGACACGTGGGGTCTGTGGCGCAAGAACGTGCTGAATCCGGAATCGAACGTCCAATTCGGCGAGGGCGGCGCCGGTACTTTTTCCGACGGCAAGCTATATAGCCAGATCAAAGATCCCAAGCATTACGGGCGCAAGGTTCTTGATGAATTTGTGCTCGCCGGCGCGCCGGAAGACATTCTCTACTTGAGTCGACCACATATCGGTACGTTCAGGCTGGTCGGGATGGTCGAGAAAATGCGCGCGACGATTCATCAGCTCGGCGGGGAAGTACGGTTCGACACCCGAGTCGAAGATATCGAGATCGACAACGGAAAGATTCGCGGTCTAACGCTTTCGAATGGCGAAACGCTGCGTTGCGATCACGTGGTGTTGTCGGTGGGACATAGCGCGCGGGATACGTTCGAGATGTTGCATCGGCGGGGCGTCTATATGGAAGCGAAGCCGTTTTCGCTCGGGTTTCGGATTGAACATCCGCAAGGGTTGATCGATCGGAGCCGGTTCGGGAAGTTCGCCGGACACAAGCTGTTGGGCGCGGCGGACTATAAGGTCGTTCATCACTGCAGCAACGGTCGCGCGGTCTATAGCTTTTGCATGTGTCCCGGAGGGACGGTCGTGGCCGCGGCATCGGAGCCGGGCCGAGTCGTCACGAACGGTATGAGCCAGTATTCGCGAAATGAGCGAAACGCGAACGCGGGGATCGTCGTCGGGATTACGCCGGAAGATTTCCCCGGCGGTCCGCTTGCGGGTATCGCGTTTCAGCGGCAATGGGAAGAACGCGCATTCGAACTCGGCGGCGGCGATTATTCAGCGCCGGCGCAGTTGGTTGGCGATTTCATTGCGCGGCGGGCATCGACGGAACTGGGTTCAGTCGAGCCTTCGTATAAACCGGGCGTGCGCATGACCGATTTGAGTAGCGCGCTACCCGAATATGTAATCGAAGCGATTCGCGAAGCGTTGCCGCAAATCGATAAGAAAATTCCCGGCTTTGCGATGCACGACGCTGTGCTGACTGGCGTGGAGACGCGGACTTCATCGCCAATACGCGTGCGCCGGAAGGACAATTATCAAAGCATGAATGTCGATGGGCTGTACCCCGCGGGCGAAGGTGCGGGCTACGCCGGTGGCATTTATTCGGCGGCGATCGATGGGATCGAAGTGGCCGAAGCGCTCGCGCTGGACATGATGGCGAAGTAAATCAGTGCAGCGCGGCTACCAGCCGTTTCTGGGCGATCTCCAAACCCAGTTCGCGCGCGAGATCGATTACCGGTTTGAATCGACGTTGCTTTTTTTCCTCGTGATTACGCGCGATATCCGCTAGCCGATGATCGAGAAACGGATTCTCGAACCGATTGCGGACGTCGACAAGATAGGCGCGCGCGGCTTCGTGCTTGCCTAAAGCGTCGAACACGGGCAGCACCTCGTCGTGCCATACCGACTCCAGTATCTCGCGCCACGCTTCGTTGCGCATCGCATCCAGGACATTCGCGCCGGCAGATTGATCGGTGAGCCAGAGTTCGGCGAGCATCGTATGACCGAGATTCAGCAGAAAAAGCTTCAGGCGCTCGTAGTGGGCGAGGTCATCGGTGACGACAATGTCTTCGTGCTCGCACGGCAAAACCATGTTCGCCTGGCGCTCGATCGCCCAAAGCGCGTAAAGCTCGGCGATCGCGCCAACCGGATGAATCGGCTCCGAAACGATTCGGTCGACAAGCGAATTCACCCAGACGCAATCGTGCTCGAGATAACGAATGAACGCGTCGTCGGCGTGCCATTGATTCGCGATGCTAAGGACCGCGTCTCGCAAGGTATCGCCATTGTGCGAAACCAGTTCGCACGGCAACAGCGTGATCGGCTCAGCGGCCGCGCTAAACCTGTCATGCAGCAACGCAGCGAGTTTCGCTGGAAACCCGCGTGGCACGGATGTTCCGTTGAATCCTCTGGCGATGTCTTCACTGAAGGAAACGTAACCCGTATCACCCGTATTCGACACGATGACCTTCACGTCCCGCCGGATGCGCTCGCGAAGCGTGGGCCAGTCATCGGCTGCATTCAATGCTTCGGTGATCGCGTTGCATTGGACGATTTCATCGATGGTCGCATCGCCTTTCTTTCCACGAATTCGCACCGGATAGACGCTCGATGAACGCAACGCGTCGATCCGCACCCGGCTTTCCGCGCTCGACGTTGTCTGCACGACCGTGATTCGGCCAAGCGCCTTTGAAGGATCGTGCCGCAACGCCTGCGCAACAAACAGATCCACATGCGCCTGAAGGAACCGGCTCGTGCCGAATTGCAGAATGGGATTGCTCATTCGTGCGCTCAACACTCGACCAGCGCCTTGATCACGCCAGCCGATGGATCCAGCAGCTTGGAGAATTCATTCGGCAAGTTGCCAAGTTGCAGCGTGTGCGTGTTGAGCGCTGTGGTGGGAATCAGGCCGGCGCGCATCGCGGTGAGGACGGTTTCGAAGTCATCGGGCGTCGCGTTGCGGCTTGCAAGCAAGGTGGTTTCACGCTTGTGGAATTCGGGATCGGCGAATGAAATGCGATCGCGGACAATCGATATCAACACGTACTTGCCGCCGTGCGCGACGAATTCCAGGCCGCGTTCCATGGCTTTGACGTTGCCGGTGGCATCGAAGACGATATCGAAAAACTCATGATCCGTGATTTCGGCAAGTTGCTTGGCGTCGGTCGCGGCGTCGGTGGTATCGAGACGCACGATGTGATCGGCGTTCAATTGCGTCTCGCAGAACTTGAGGCGATCTTCCCGGCTATCGAGCACCGTGACTTCCGCGCCGCGCAACTTGGCGAAAATCATCGCTGCCATGCCGATGGGACCCGCGCCGACCACGAGCGCGCGCTGCTTTGGCTGTACATCGGCGCGTGCGACGGCGTGCGCGCCGATCGCGAGGAATTCGATCATCGCGGCTTGATCGAGCGTGACGCCATCGGCTTTGAACACGAAGGCTTGCGGCACGGCGAGTTGCTCGACCAGACCGCCGTCGGTATGCACGCCCAAAACGCGAATGTTCATGCAGCAATTCGGTTTTTTCGCACGGCACGCAATGCATTTCCCGCACGCGAGGTAAGGCATCACGTAGACCTGATCGCCTTTTGCAACCCGCGCGCCTGCCGGCGCTGATTCGACGATTCCCGATAATTCATGTCCCATCACGCGCGGATAGGCGAGAAACGGCTGATTTCCTGTAAAGATGTGCAGATCCGTACCGCACACGCCGACGCGTTTGATGCGAATCAGGACGTCGTCGGGACCGGGTTCCGGCGCGGGTCGATCGATCAGGACAAGCGAGCCGGGTTGTTCGCAGATGACAGTTTTCATGTGATTGATAGTTTGGCCTTACCAGATTGCATGTTAGGTGCGTAAAAGAGAACTGGTCAAGCCAATTTGCCGCGAATGAGGGTTTGGCCTGACCATGCCGTTGGCAAATGTTTAGAATCCACGCGTTTGGCCGATGAAACCCGGCGCGTGATAATGCAGAAAGGAAACCTTGTGGCTGGCAAACCCATCGAAACGCGCCGTCTCTATCTTCAGATCGCCGACAAATTGCGCGCGCTCATCGACGAAAAGGGCTTTGCGCCGAATGGCCGGCTGCCGTCGGAGCGCGAATTGGCGTTGATGCTTGGCGTGTCGCGTCCTTCCGTGCGAGAAGCGCTCGTTGCGCTGGAACTGGAAGGGCGTGTCGAGATCCGGATGGGATCGGGCGTCTATATTTGCGCGGCGCCGGCGCCTGGTTCCCGTTCAGGCATTCCAGCCGATACCGAACTCGGCGAAAGTCCGCTGGAAATCATGACGGCGCGCATGGTCATAGAAGGGGCGATTGCCGCGAGCGTCGCGGCCTTCGGCAAGCCAAAGGCGCTCAGGGCGTTGCGCGACATCTACGAGGACATGGCAACGCAAGTCGCGCACGGGCAGATTCCGCTTGCAGCGGATCGCGCGTTCCACATGGCCGTGGCGCAAATGTCGGGGAATGATGTACTCGTGCGTACCGTTGCAGGTCTTTTCGACGAACGGCATAGCCCGTTGTCATCAACGTTGCGTGGGCATTTCGAGGGGGAAGAAACGTGGGCAGACGCGCTGAGCGAGCACAAGGAGATACTCGACGCGCTTGAAGCGCGCGATGCGATTCAAGCCCAGGCTGCCATGCAGCGTCATCTGAAAGCGTCTTACGAGCGGCTGATGACACGCCGCAAGCATTGAGAAATTTGCTTCAGACCAGTCGAGCGTCAATCGAGCTGGCCGCAACATCGTAACCACATGCAGGTTCAACCCGGATAAGCCTCATCAACTTTCAAACCCGCGAGCTTGAAGATCACGCGCAATGTCTGCGGTGCGATCTCGCGACGCGAAGCGAGCGTCGTCAGCACGAAATCCATGACCTTGGCGTACTTGAGCATCGTCAGGCATGTTTCCATGTCGGTGGTTCCGTCGCGCATGGCTTCTGCAAGCCGCAGCATTTCGCCGGAAATTTCTCGAGCCATCTCCAGTTCCAGTTGCTGCTTTTCGCTCCATTCCGGCAAAGCGGTGAGCTTGGCGAGCATGTCCTGAAACTGCCGTTCGGCTTTACTGTCTCGGATTGGGTCCATTGCCGTCCTCATTTCGTTCGCGTGTTCCTCAGGGAACGCGCCTAAAGTGCGTGGGTGTTACGTAACAGGCAGCGCATGATTACGACCGGTCAATCGCGCTCGCCTTGGCTACAGGCTTGTTGTTCAATCTGTTTTGCGGCTTTGTGCCGCTGTTGCGTTCGTTCGTCCCGTTGGTTTTCCCGTTCTAAATGCACGAAATGTTCCATCTGAAATTGGCGCTCTCGATTCGCTTACCAATTCCTGACGCTGCGTTGTGCGGGAGCGTCTTTGCGCTTTTGGGTAAACTTGCGCATTTGCACCGATACATCCAGCGGTTAGCGCACACTTCAAGCTAAATCCTTCCGCAAAAATTCCTACGGTATCCAGACGATGGCCAAGAAGTCCCGGGCGTTGAACGCGCCTATTGCATCATCGGATTCGTCCGATAAAAAACCGGAGGCCAGCTCGACGGGCGACAAGCACGACATTCGTCCCGGGCAATCCATCGAGCTTTTGAAGGAACTGCACATCCTTACTCGCGACGGCAAGATGAATCAAGACAGCCGCCGCAAGCTGAAACAGGTCTATCACCTGTTTCAATTCATCGAGCCGTTGCTTGCGGAAATTCATGCAAAGCAGAGTTCGGTGACGCTGGTCGATCATGGCGCAGGCAAGTCCTACCTTGGCTTCATTCTCTACGATCTCTACTTCAAAGCTCTGCGCGATCGGTCACATATCTATGGAATTGAGACGCGCCCGGAACTGGTTGAAAAATCGGAGGAATTGGCCGCGCGACTGGGCTTCGAGGGGATGTCGTTTCTGAATTTGTCGGTGGCTGAATCGACCACATCGGATCGCTTGCCGGAAACGGTGGACGTCGTCACGGCCTTGCATGCGTGCAATACCGCAACCGACGACGCCATTCATTTCGCCCTGCAGAAAAGGGCGAAGACCATTGTGGTCGTGCCGTGTTGCCAGGCAGAAGTGGCCGCCGTTCTGCGCAAGAACAAGGGCCATTCGTTATCGAAGAATGTACTGACGGAAATGTGGCGGCATCCGCTGCATACACGCGAATTCGGCAGCCAGATCACGAACGTGTTGCGATGCCTGCAACTGGAATCGCACGGTTATCAGGTCAGCGTGACGGAGCTCGTTGGCTGGGAACACTCGATGAAAAACGAGTTGATCATCGCGCAATTCAAGGACTTGCCGCGCGGAAAACCCGCGCAACGTTTGTCCGATGTACTCGAAACGCTCGGCCTTGCAGAGATGCGCGAGCGCTTCTTTACGACTTGATATCGATCTCGCGTTTCATCTGTTCTTGCCATCCCGAACGGCCTAGACGACGCAGCGTTGCCATGTTTCGTTCGTAGATATCGGCGGCGTCCGGGAAGGCATCCACCGCGCGTTCTATGCTGGCTTCGCGCAGCAAATGGAAGATCGGATAGGGCGCGCGGTTCGTGAAGTTTTCGATGTCGTCGGGACCGGCGTCATCGAATTGATAATCCGGATGGAAACTCGCGATCTGCAATTCGCCTTGGAGCCGGAGTTGCTTGAGCAGCGTATCGGCGAAATGAAGCGCGTCGTTGTACTCGGCGAAATCGGACAGCGCGTGAGGAACGATCAACAAGGTTGTATCGGTCTGTTCCGGATCGGAATCGGCAAGATATTTGAGCTCGGTTTCCAGATCGGCCAGCACGTTTTCGAACGTACGCGCCTCGCTTACCGTGTAGCGAATCTGCTCCTTCACGTACACCGCTTTGGCAAACGGGCACAAATTCAGCCCGATAACCGCGCGCGTCAGCCAGTGCCGCGTTGCATCGATAATTTCTTCGTTCATGCTTCGACCTTGCTTCCAGCGCACGCGCCGCGCACGAGCATCTCGGCCGTCATGGGCGCGCTGCGCATCGCGCCGCAGCCGGGGCCGAAAGTCTGACTCGACGCGTAGATTCCCTCGACTAATAACGCGAGCGAATCGGCAAGCAACTGAGGGTCGGCTGCGCCCGCTTCCTCCGACAATTCCAGCAATCGTCCAATTAGATAAGCCTTGTTGCGCGCCACCGATACCCGCGCCGGATGTTCCCGGTCCGCGAATTCGCACGCGACGTTCACGAACGGGCAGCCGCGATAATCTGGCCGAGATGCGCGTCCGACAAGATCCACGATGCTCTGCACGAGCCCTTTCGCGGGATCGCCAGGGTGCTTCGCGATGCTTTCCTCCACGCGTCCCCTGAACCGCTCGTCCATGCGCGTGAGGTACGCGACCACGAGATCGTCCTTCGATGAAAACTGCCGGTACACGCTCATCTTGTTCACGCCGGCGCGTTCCACCACGGCGTCCACGCTGATCGCGCGAATGCCGTCGCGATAAAAAAGCCGTTCCGCGGCGTCGAGCAACTGCTCCTGCGCGGTCGCTCCGTCCATATGCCGGCGAACGGGTTTTTTATCGGCGATAGTGTTTCCAGTCGATGCTCGTACCACAGCGATATCCTCTGAATCCGAAGGGATTCTTGACATGTTACCGAGCAGTCACTAAGCTCGCAACCTCAATGTGACTGATCGGTAACGTAGACGCCGGCGCCACGCAAAAATTGATGAAAAACCGGAGCGAAGCATGAATTGGGCAGCAAGGCGGCTTTCCGGCCGCATGCATTACGCGTGGATATCGGTGGGCGTGGTCTTTCTTGTGCTGCTTGCCGCGGCCGGCACGCGTGCGACGCCGAGCGTCATGATGTTGCCGCTCGAGCAGCAATTCGGCTGGAGCCGCGCCACGATTTCGCTGGCAATATCGATCAATCTCGCGCTTTATGGGCTGACCGGACCGTTCGCCGCGGCCGCCATGCAGCGCTTCGGCGTTCGGCCGACCGTGCTGGTCGCGCTTGCCACTTTGGCGACGGGCGTGGCGTTGTCGTCGCTGATGACAGCGCCCTGGCAAATGGTCCTCGTCTGGGGCGTGCTGGTCGGTGGCGCGACCGGCGTTGCAGCGATGACGCTGGCGGCTACGGTCGTGAACCGCTGGTTCACCACGCATCGCGGTCTGGCGATGGGCGTTCTCACCGCCAGCTCGGCGACGGGCCAACTCGTATTCCTGCCGGTGCTTGCGGCGATTGCCGAACATTTCGGCTGGCGGCCCGTCGTGCTGGTCGTGGCCGCTGCGGCCGCGATCATGTTGCCGCTGGTTGCATGGCTGCTGCCGGAACGTCCGTCGGACCTGGTGCTGCGTCCATTTGGCGAACCCGCCGATGCCCCTCCGCCCGTTCCCATCGCGCAGAAAAACCCGATCACGCTCGCATTCGGCACGCTCGGGATGGCAAGCAAGACGCGCGATTTCTGGTTGTTGGCCGGGAGCTTTTTCATTTGCGGCGCGAGCACGAACGGGTACATAGGAACGCACCTGATCGCGATGTGCGCCGATCACGGCATGAGCGAAGTGCAGGGCGCGGGCCTCCTTGCTGCCATGGGCATCTTCGATCTGTTCGGCACGACGCTTTCCGGCTGGCTGTCGGACCGTTTCAACGCCCGCGTGCTGCTGTTCTGGTATTACGGTTTGCGCGGCTTGTCGCTGATGTTCTTGCCGCAGGCGTTTGGCATCGATTTTTATGGCTTGCCGATTTTCGCGGTGTTCTACGGGCTCGACTGGGTTGCAACCGTTCCGCCCACCGTCAAGCTCGCCACCGATGTGTACGGGAAGGAATCGGCGCCGATCGTGTTCGGCTGGGTGGTCGCGGCGCATCAGCTCGGCGCGGCGTTCGCGGCGCTCGGCGGCGGCATGTTGCGCGCGAGCCTTGGAACGTACACGGTCGCCACGATGATTTCGGGCAGCCTGTGTATTGTCGCTGCAGTGATGGTCTTGCGGATCAACAAGGCGTCGCGGCGGGTGCAGGCGGTCGCGACGTAAGCCAGCGATCCAAAATAACGGCAGTCTTCGTGCTGCAGCACGGGTTCGCGGCCTTGGTTATCCTATTGCGGTTGCGGCGCACGTTTAAAGTGTGCCGCTCGTACTGACCAACCCGAATCAGGATCGCCCATGACAGAAAAAGTTGCGCCGACCGAAGTTGTCATCGACCCGTTGCTCGCCGGTCGATGGAGCCCGCGGGCCATATCGAACAAAGCGGTGAGCCGCGAGCAGTTGCATAGCGTTCTAGAAGCCGCGCGCTGGGCGCCATCGTCCTACAACATGCAGCCGTGGCGTTTCGTGCTGTTCGATCGTAACCACGACCAGGCCGCGTTCGATAAAGCATTCGCCACGCTCGTGCCGTTCAACCAGGGCTGGAACGCCAACGTGCCGGTGCTAATCTGCGTGCTGGCGCAGACGCTGACGGCGAAGGGCGACGTGAACCGCACGGCGCCGTACGACGCTGGCGCGGCTGCATTTTCGCTGGTGTTGCAGGCGCACTCGCTGGGATTGGCGGCGCATCAAATGAGCGGTTTCGATACCACCGCGTTCCGCAATACCTTCTCGCCGCCGGACGACGTCGAAGTCATCGCCATGATTTCGCTCGGCCATCCGGGCGATCCGGCCACGCTCGACGACGCCTTGCGCGAACGTGAACTCGGACCGCGCGCACGCGTGGCGATCGGTGAAATTGCATTCGATGGCGCCTGGGGCAACGCGTTCAAGTAAGCAGCAGCGTGTTTCCCTCGGCAATCCGCGCCGAGGGAACCTCACTCTTCCGCCGATGACAACGGCCGCGCCACGTCCTCCAGCGACTTGCGCTCGGCCGATACGCCCCAGATCCCCGCAACGACCGCTGCGAGCACCATCAGCGCAGAACCGATCAGATAGCCCGTGAACACGGCGCCGCGCTGATGGGTATCGATAAGCCGCCCGAACAGCGCAGGCCCGGCAATGCCGCCCAGCGCCGTCCCAAACGCGTAAAAAATGGCGATGGCGAGCGCCCGTATCTCCAGCGGAAAAGTTTCGCTGACGGTGAGATAAGCCGAACTCGCCGCCGACGACGCGAAGAAGAAGATCACCATCCACGAGATGGTTTGCGTCGTGCTCGTCAACATGCCTTGCTCGAACATGTAGCCGCTGATGGTCAGCAGGACGCCCGATATGCCGTAGGTGAAGGCGATCATCTTGCGGCGGCCGAGGACATCGAAGAGCCGGCCGAGCACGAGCGGCCCGAGGAAATTGCCCGCGGCGAACGGCAACACGTACCAGCCGATGTGATCCCCCGGCACATGATAGAAATCCGTCAGCACCAGCGCATAAGTGAAAAATATCGCGTTGTAGAAAAACGCCTGCGCGGTCATCAGCGTCAGGCCCACCAGCGAACGGCGCCGATGAGAATAAAACAGCGAATGGAACACTTCGCTCAGCTTCGTATGGTCGCGGGCGTGAAGGCGCAACGGCTTGACGGGATTGGAAGGCAGCGTCACGCCGTGCTTGCGAAACTGCGCTTCAATGCCTTCCACGATCTCCTTCGCCTCATCCACGCGGTTATGCGTGATCAGCCAACGCGGACTTTCCGGCACCCACATGCGCATGAACAGAATTGCGAGCCCTAGAATTGCGCCGATAAGAAAGCACGCCCGCCAGCCGTAATCCGGCGGCAGCAGGCCGGGATCGAGCAGCACGATGGACCCGGCCGCGCCCAATGCCGCGCCGACCCAGAACGTGCCGTTGATCGCGAGATCGGTCCAGCCGCGCACGCGGGCGGGCGTGAATTCCTGAATCGTGGAGTTGATGGCGGTGTATTCGCCGCCAATGCCCGCGCCGGTAAGGAAGCGGAAGAGGACGAAGCTGGCGAGATCCCATGAGAACGCGGTCGCCGCGGTCGCCGCCACGTACAGAAACAAGGTGATGAAAAAGAGTTTTCGGCGCCCGAGCCTGTCCGTCAGCCATCCAAAACCGAGTGCTCCGACCACCGCGCCGGCAATGTAGGCGCTGCCGGCAATACCGACATCGGCGTTTGAAAACTTCAGAACGTGGCTTGCCTTGAGCGCGCTCGCCACCGCGCCCGCGAGCGTCACTTCCAGCCCGTCGAGCAACCAGGTGATGCCGAGCGCCGCCACGATCAGCGTATGAAAGCGTCCCCACGGTAACCTGTCGAGCCGGCCGGGGAGATCCGTCTCGATGATCTTCGCGGCTGTTTTGTCGTCCTGGTCGAGCTCGGAGGTTACGGTCGTGTCGTTCATGCATTTTGCCGAGAGCTTGTGGAAATCCGGCGAGATGCACGCCGGTAGGGTACTAATTACCGGGTTTTCGAGCAAAAACCGTACCGTCGCCCATGTTTTTGATCGCAGGTTGAAGTGCAGCGCGTTACGTGCTAAAAACGCGCTCCACTTTTTGTTTGCGATGCTCAGCGGGGTTCACGCTGCCGTCGCTCACCTCATGACTTATTGCGCGATCGATTTCGGCACGTCGAACTCCGCGGTCGCATTGCCCGACGGGGCATCGATCCGGCTTGCTCCGGTCGAAGGCAACGCCACGACGCTGCCGACCGCTGTCTTTTTCAACACGGACGAGGACGAGCAGGCCTACGGGCGCGCGGCGCTCGAGGCGTATATCGACGGCTTCGACGGCCGTTTGATGCGCTCCATGAAAAGTATTCTCGGCTCGCCGCTGGCCGAAACCAGCACGGACCTCGGCGACGGTTCGGCGATCCGCTACGTCGACGTCATTACGCTGTTCCTTCAGCATTTAAAACAGAAAGCGCAAGCCGTTTCGAGCACGCCGATCACGCGCGCGGTGCTGGGACGCCCGGTATTTTTCGTCGATGACGATTCGCGCGCCGATCAACTCGCGCAGAACCAGTTGCAGGCCGCGGCGCAAGCAATCGGCCTGACGGACATCCACTTTCAATACGAGCCGATTGCGGCTGCTTTCGATTACGAAGCCACGCTCACGAAGGAAGCGCTGGTTCTCGTCGCGGATATCGGTGGCGGTACATCGGACTTTTCGCTCGTGCGTGTCGGACCGGAGCGTGCCGAAAAATTGTCGCGTAAAGACGACGTGCTCGCGCACTACGGCGTCCACGTTGCAGGCACGGACTTCGACCGGCGCGTCGAACTCGCGACCATCCTTCGCGAACTCGGTTATCAATCCATCGCGCCGGAAGGCCGCGAGGTGCCGAACCGCGTCTATTTCGATCTCGCCACGTGGCACCTGATCAACACCGTTTATGCGCCCAAGCGCGTGGGCGAACTGCAGCTGATGCGCCACCTCTACAGCGACCAGCGCCACCACGATCGGCTGATGCGTGTTGTCGACCGCCGGCTTGGTCACGCGCTGGCGTCGCACGCGGAAGCCGCGAAGATCGATGTGGCCGCCGGCGGGGAGACGTCCATCGGCATGGAAGAGGTGGAAGAGGCGCTGCGCATCGGCTTCACGGCGCAGCAACTCGTCGATGCCGGCCTGGAAGAGACGCGCCGGATTGCCCAGGCCGCCGAGGAAACCGTGCGTCGCGCGGGCGTTGCCCCAGCCGATATCAGCGCGGTCTATTTCACGGGCGGTTCCACGGGCCTCAGCTTTCTGTCTCAATCGATATCAAGCGCCTTTCCTGCGGCTGAAGCGGTATTTGGCGATCGGCTTGCGAGCGTTGCGACGGGCCTCGGAATTTACGCTCGGCGGTTATTTGGTTAATCGGTATTAATTGCTAAAACGAGATTTGATCGGATTTAAAGTTGATTCTCGTTGTGCTGAGATAAACCCGTGACGTTAAAAGAAAAACCCCGCGAAAGCGGGGTTTTTCTTTCAACGAATCAAGCGGACTAAACTCAGGCCGGCTTGATGTTTGCAGCTTGTTTGCCCTTCGGGCCAGTCTTCACTTCAAAGCTAACCTTTTGGTTTTCCTGAAGCGACTTGAAGCCTTCCGTGCGAATTTCGGAGAAATGTGCGAACAGATCTTCGCCGCCGCCGTCCGGCGTGATGAAGCCAAAGCCCTTTGCGTCATTGAACCACTTGACGGTACCGGTTTCCATGTTACGTGTTCCTAAAGATGTCGAATAAGGCCGAAGCCCGGATGTGCATGAAAATCAAGGAAGGGGCAATGGGACCAACCGGAGTACCGTAATGGGCGAACTACGAAAGACCAATTCACTCGCCGCTTGAAATCCTGCAAGAAGGTTTATACGGCGAATCAAACACAAGGTCAAATAATAACCAAGCGGGATTTGGGGTTTTTGTGAGTGCTCTTTCCGAAGTGTGAACACGCAATTTTCGGACATCGAATGGAGATCTTACAAATCTTTCAAATTCTGATGTTTGCCGGTGCGTGCACATTTCATGTGGCATTAGAAAAGCTCATACAACATAACGCGTCCGCAGCCGTTAAACTACGCGCCACGCTGGTGCGGAACCCTGGATTGAACTGATCAACACGTTCATATGAACCGCATCGGCCGATTGGAAGTTTGCTGACTCAAGGAGACGGAGTGAAAAGTTCTATTCAACGGAACATCGGCCCGGTAGCGTTGCTGCTGACGGGTCTGGGTTCCATCATCGGTTCCGGCTGGTTGTTCGGCGCCTGGAAGGCGGCCAAGATTGCGGGACCGGCAGCAATTGTGGCGTGGGTTATCGGTGCGCTCGTGATACTCGCCATTGCGCTCACCTATGCGGAACTCGGCGCAATGTTCCCTGAGTCGGGCGGCATGGTTCGATACGCGCGCTATTCACATGGCGCGCTGGTCGGATTCGTAAGCGCATGGGCGAACTGGATTGCGATTGTTTCGGTTATTCCCATTGAAGCCGAGGCATCGATTCAATACATGAGTACGTGGCCTTATGCCTGGGCGCATGCGCTTTATGTCGATGAATCACTCACGCCTATAGGATTGGGTTTATCGGCGTTACTCGTCATTGTTTACTTCCTGCTGAATTATTGGGGCGTCAAGTTGTTCGCGCGCGCGAATTCATTGATTACCGTTTTTAAATTCATTATTCCTGGCGCTACGATCCTGGGATTGATGCTGACAGGTTTTCACGCGGAAAACTTTGGCACGACATCGAGTTTTGCGCCTTATGGTTGGTCGGCAGTATTAACGGCTGTTGCAACCAGCGGAATCGTATTTAGTTTTAACGGATTTCAGAGTCCGGTTAATCTGGCCGGGGAAGCACGTAATCCATCGAAGAGCATTCCATTTGCGGTAATCGGTTCGATTCTCCTTGCTTTGGTTATTTATGTGCTGTTGCAAGTCGCATATATCGGTGCGGTAAGTCCCGGCGACGTCTTGAAGGGCTGGAGTCATTTCAACTTCGCATCGCCGTTTGCGGAACTCGCTTTAGCGCTGAACTTGAACTGGCTGGCATTCCTGCTTTACGTCGATGCATTCGTCAGTCCCAGCGGCACGGGCACCACTTACATGGCGACCACCTCCCGTATGATCTATGCAATGGAGCGCAACAACACCTTGCCGAAGTTCCTCGGCAGCGTGCATCCGCTTTATGGCGTGCCGCGTCCGGCGATGTTCTTCAACCTGATCGTCGCGTTCATCTTCATGTTCTTCTTCCGCGGCTGGAGTTCGCTCGCGGCGGTGATTTCGGTGGCAACGGTCATCTCCTACCTCACCGGTCCAGTGAGCCTGATGGCGTTGCGTCGGGCGGCGACGGATTTGCATCGGCCATTGACGATTCCGGGCATGGTCATCATTGCGCCGTTCGCGTTCGTGTGTGCGTCGGAAGTTCTGTATTGGGCCAAATGGCCGCTGACCGGCGAAATCATTGTGTTGATGGTCGTCGCGTTGCCGGTTTATTTCTACTACCAAGCTAAAACCGGCTTCGGTACGTGGGGAAATGACCTGAAGGCATCGTGGTGGCTAGTCGCTTATTTGCCTTCCATGGCCGTTTTGTCGCTGATCGGCAGCAAGGAATTTGGCGGCCGTGGATTATTGCCATACGGCTGGGATATGGCGATCGTTGCCGTGTTGGCGCTCGCCTTTTATTACTGGGGCGTGCATACCGGCTACAGAACGCAATATCTGGAAGAACGCGAAAGCCACGATGAGATTCTCGAAGGCATCGGTCATTGAAAATGATGGGTCGATTTGCCTGAAATAAAAAAACCCGCCGGAAGTCTCGGCGGGTTTATAGCTTATGCGGCAAGTTGACGGATTTTGTGTAAATCAGGTGCTGCTGAAAACATAATTCGTCATAGCCAGCGTCTTTTGAAATGTGCCGAGCGACTGAATATCCAGCTCAAAATCATCGCCCGCGGCCCCTAACGCGCCGAAAATAGGCAGCAGATGTTCATCGGTTGGATGCATCAACACTGCGTGCGGCGCCTGTTTTCTGTAATCCAGCAACGCGGCAATATCCCGGTTTGCCATCTTCTCCTCGAACCAATTCGTGAATTCAGTCACGCGTGGATCTCCGTCTTCCGGTCGCGCGCCGAAATCGGCCGTGCGCAGGTTGTGCGTGATCTGGCCCGAGCCCACGATCATCACGCCATCGTTGCGGAGCGACTGCAGCGCCTGGCCCACGCGATAATGATGGGCAGGATCGAGATGCGGCTGTATCGATAATTGTGCGACAGGAATTGCGGCCTCTGGATACATCAGCAACAGCGGCACCCATGCGCCGTGATCCAGTCCGTGGTCCGTGATTGCCGATGTTATGCCGGCTTCCGTCAAAAGCGTCGCCGCGCGTTTCCCGAGTTCCGGCGCGCCGGGCGCACGATATTGGATCTCGTACAACGCGCGCGGAAAGCCATAAAAATCATGGATGGTTTCCGGTTGCTCGGCAACGCTCGCAACCGGCTGCGCCGTGCCCCAGTGAGCGGAAAGCATGAGGATCGAGCGCGGGCGTTCAAAGCGTGTAGCAAATGACGCGAATTCGGCCGATGGCATCGAAGGATCGATAGGCAGCGTCGGCGCGCCGTGCGAAATAAAAATTGTGGGAAGTCGGGACATGGCAGCAAACCTCTGAATAAGTGGTTGCCACAACTATACGGACGCTCAGCGTGTTGATAAACGGTTGCCGAGGAGATGAATTGTGTCGCGTTTGTTGTTAATGCTCGGCGCCCTTCAATCCCGGCCACGCTGTCGCAATCGATGGCCCGATCGCAAACATATCGATAACCCGTTCCACCGTTTGATCGACCATTTCATTGATAGAACCCGGCCGTTGATAAAACGCCGGCAGCGGCGGGAAGATCACGCCGCCCATTTCCGTGACCGAAGTCATATTGCGTAGATGCGCGAGATTGAACGGCGTTTCGCGAACCATCAGGACGAGACGGCGGCGTTCTTTCAGCACGACGTCGGCGGCGCGAGTAATCAGATTGTCCGATAAACCCAGCGCAATGCTCGCCAGCGTTTTCATGGAGCATGGCGCAACCACCATGCCATCGGTCGCGAACGATCCGGAGGCAATGCTCGCGCCGACATCGCGCACGTTATGCACGACATCCGCAAGCGCGTGGACGGTGGTTTTATCGAAATCCAGCTCGTGCTGGATGTTGAGCCAGCCCGCACTGGATATCAGCAGATGCGTTTCCACGCCACCAAGGCGGCGCAGCGTTTCGAGGAGCCGGACGCCGTAGATGGAACCCGTCGCACCGGTGATCGCGACAATCAACCGTCGCGGCGCGGGAGCGGCAGGGAAAGAACGGTCGGCGGCCAAGCTCGCGTCGGACTCAGGCAGCGGCAAACAATTGCTGCAATTCGCCCGATTCGTACATTTCCATCATGATGTCCGATCCGCCGATGAACTCGCCCTTCACGTAAAGCTGCGGAATGGTCGGCCAGTTGGAGAATTCCTTGATGCCCTGGCGCACGCCTTCGTCTTCGAGGACATTGACCGTTTTCAGCTCGGTCACGCCGCAAGCCTTCAGAACCTGGATGGCGCGGCCGGAAAAACCGCACATCGGGAATTGCGCCGTGCCTTTCATGAACAGCACGACCGGTGCTTCATCGACGATTTGCTTGATGCGTTCTTGCGTATCCATGGTCTATCCTGCGATGCGTTGTAATGCGGGTTGATTGGGGTCGAGCGGCGCGGGATTTCACACGCCAACGTGCCTGAAATGATAGCGGATTTCTATCGACGCAGCTTGAGCGCTCCCGGAAGTCATGCCGTGAACACTCCGCCGCTGGCGCGTTCTATTCCGGCGAGATCGCGTTCCGAACGTACGTTGGAAAAGCCGCGCGCGGTCAGCAGCGCGCGAACTTCCGCCGCCTGGTCGTAGCCGTGTTCAAGCCAGAGAGAACCGTTCGCGGCGAGAAAAAACGGCGCCGTCTGGATGATCGTGCGGATTGCATTGAGCCCGTCGGCTTCGTCGGTGAGGGCGAAGCGCGGTTCGAAACGCAGATCGCCTTCGGACAGATGGGGATCGTGTTGCGCGATATAGGGCGGATTGCTCACGATCACCTCGAACCGCAGCGCCGGATCGAGCGCGTCAGTCCAGTTGCTTTGAAGCAGGTTCAGCGTCTGGCCGCCGCCGAGCAATTTCGATGCATTTCGAGCCGCCACCGCTAGCGCTTCCGCCGATTGATCGACGGCCCAGACCTTGGCATCGACGCGAGACGAAGCGATCGCCACGGCAATTGCGCCACTGCCCGTGCCGAGATCGAGTACGCGCGGCTTTTCGATTCCCTCGATTTTCGTCAGCGCAATCTCGACCAGCAATTCGGTTTCCGGGCGGGGAATCAGCACATCGGGCGTAACATCGAACGACAACCCAAAAAACTCGCGCGTTCCGACAAGTTGCGCGATCGGCTCGCCGTTCAAGCGCCGTTGCGCAAGCGCTTCGAACTGGCCTACGCTTTCCGCATGCAACGCTTCTTCGTCGCGCGTGATCAACTCCGTGCGACGCCAGCCGAGTACGTGCTCGAGCAGGATCCGTGCTTCGAGCGCTGGCAAGGCCGATGCACGCAATAACCCGGCAGCGGTCGTCATTCCGCGTCGCCCAACGCGGCCAGCAACTCGGCTTGATGCTCGCTGACGAGCGCGGCCACGAGTTCATCGATATCGCCATCCATGATCGCGTCGAGCTTGTAAAGCGTCAGATTGATCCGATGATCCGTCATCCGCCCTTGCGGGAAGTTGTACGTCCGGATTCGCTCGGAGCGGTCGCCCGAACCAATCAGACTCTTGCGCGTGGCGGCTTCCTTCGCGTGCTGCTCGTGATACTGCTTGTCCATGATCCGCGCGGCGAGCACTTTCAACGCGCGATCCTTGTTCTTGTGCTGCGAGCGGTCGTCCTGGCATTCCACGACAATTCCCGTCGGCAAATGCGTCACGCGCACGGCCGAATCGGTCTTGTTGATGTGCTGGCCGCCCGCGCCCGAAGCGCGGAAGGTGTCGATGCGCAAATCCGCGGGATTGATCACCACTTCGCCAATTTCATCGGCTTCCGGCATCACTGCAACCGTGCACGCCGACGTGTGAATGCGTCCTTGCGTTTCGGTCGCCGGAACCCGCTGCACGCGATGCCCGCCGGACTCGAATTTCAGCTTCGAATACACGTTGAGGCCCGCGATCCGCACGATCACTTCCTTATAACCGCCCAGATCCGACGCGCTTTCCGACATCATCTCGACCGTCCAGCGATTGCGCTCGGCGTATCGCAGATACATGCGCAGCAGGTCGCCGGCAAACAGCGCCGATTCGTCGCCGCCCGTGCCCGCGCGGATTTCGATGAAGATATTGCGGTCGTCGTTCGGATCTTTTGGCAGCAACATGGCTTGCAGATCGCGTTCTATCGAAGCCATCCGCTCGCGCGCCTCGCCGATTTCCTCTTCGGCGAAGTCGCGCATGGAGGGATCGGCGAGCAATTCCTGCGCGGTGAGTTCGTCGTTGGAAGCCTGGCGCCACAACGCGTATTGCTCCACGACGGGGCCAATCTCCGCGTTTTCCTTCGTGATCTTCCGATACTGATCCATATCGGCCGTCACGTCTTCGCGGCTCATCAGGTCATTGAGTTCGGCCAGCCGGGTAGTGAGCTGGTCGAGCTTGCTTTGCATGCTCGTTTTCATGGGATGCTGGAGCGAGGCTCCGGAGAAGACTGCGATCAGGAAAGCGGCCGCGAGAGGAGCGAGCAGCGGCGCTGCTGAAGAAGCGGAATAGGGGCGCTAGTTTTCCGAAGGATCGTTCGATCCCGCCGGATGGCCGTGTTTGTACAGTCCGCCCATCAATTCGATGAGCTGGTCGCGATTCTCATGGCTGGCACGACTGAGCGCGTGCGTGGGACCATGGATCAGCTTGTTCGTAAGCGATTGCGACAGCGCTTCGAGCACCGCCGCCGGATCTTCGCCGCGCGCAAGCATCTTGCGCGCACGCTCGACTTCGGCGCGACGCAATGCGTCGGCTTGCGTGTGCATGTGACGGATCACCGGCACGATGCTGCGTGCGTCGAGCCATTGCATGAAATTCTGCACGCGTGTGTCGATGATCGATTCTGCTTGCGCCACCGCCGCCTGACGCGACGCACTGCCTTCGCGCACGATCGCGCCGAGGTCGTCGACGGTGTAGAGAAACACGTCCTGCAATTCACCCGCTTCAGGTTCGATGTCGCGCGGCACGGCAAGATCGACCATGAAAATTGGCCGATGGCGGCGCGCTTTCACGGCGCGCTCGACCGCGCCCAGCCCGATGATTGGCAGCGTGGAAGCCGTGCACGACACGATGATGTCGAACTCGTGCATGCGCGCGGGGAGTTCGGAGAGGGGAATCGAGCGGCCGTTGAAACGATCCGCGAGTTTCTCGCCACGTTCGGCGGTACGGTTCGCGACCACAAGTTCACGCGGCTTTTGTGCGGCGAAATGCGTGGCGCATAACTCGATCATTTCGCCCGCGCCAATGAACAAGACGCGCTGGCCCGAAATATTTTCGAAGATACGCTGCGCGAGACGCACGGCGGCGGCGGCCATGGAAACCGATTGCGCGCCGATTTCGGTTGTCGTGCGCACTTCCTTGGCAACAGCAAATGTGCGCTGGAACAACTGATTCAGATATGTACCCAGCGCGCCGGCTTCCGAAGCCGTGCGCACGGCATCCTTCATCTGTCCGACGATCTGCGTCTCGCCGAGCACCATGGAATCAAGCCCCGAGGCGACCCGGAACGCGTGCCGCACGGCTTCGGATTGCGGCAACGCGTAGACGTGCGGCGCAAGCTCGGAGACCGGCAGATTGTGGTACTTCGAAAGCCAGTGAACGGCGGCGTCGCGCGCGGCTTTGTCGTTCGTTGCGCAATACAGCTCCGTGCGGTTGCACGTTGACAGAATCGCCGCTTCCGGCGCCGCCTTGCCCGTGGAGCCCAGCCACAGGTCTTTCAAGGCGCCGAGAGCCGGCTTGATCTGTTCGAGCGGAAACGCCACGCGTTCGCGCAGGGCGACAGGCGCAGTGTGGTGGTTGATTCCGATCGCGAGGAGCTGCATGTTGTGGGCCTGAGCTGATGGCCTTTTAAGAATGCCTTGGAATGAGCCCGATATTATAGCCTTTCACGAATTTCTTCAGTCCCTACCGGCGACTTCCCGGCGTAACCCATGCCTGATAAGCCTCCGGGCATATGGGCGTCTTCAATCCGGTCCAGCTGGTAGCCATAGCCGTAAAGCGGCGTCAGCCGATAGCCGTTTTCGGGGCGGAGGTTCAATTTCGAACGCAGGCGCGATGCGTGGGTATCGAGTGTGCGCGACGCCATGTCGCTGCCTCGCGGCCATACGACTTCCATGATGTGCGCCCGTGAGACGGCGCGCGACAGGTTCGTGAACAACAGCCGCGCGAAGCGAAATTCCTTCGGCGTGAGCAACACGCGCTTGTCGGCGAAACTCACGCTCAGCTCAGACGAATTAAAGCGATAGTCGCCGAAATGCTCCGCTGCGGGCGTGCGCACCATGCTGCGCCGCGCCAGCACTTCAACGCGGGCGGCGAGTTCGTCGAAGCGCACTGGTTTCGATACACAATCGTCCGCTCCGGCCTTCAGGCAAGCGACCACGTCGGCCTCGTTCTGGCTGGCCGCCATCAGCACGATGGGAAGCTGGGGCGCCATATGCCGTACGCGTTCGATGATTTCCGCGCCGATCATGTCGCGCGTTTCATTGGCCGCGATCAACAGATCGAACGTGTCGTGACGCATACGGTCGAGCAGCGCCGGCGGAGTCGGGAAGAAATGGCAGAAATGGCCGTCCAGGACGAGAGTCCGACGGATGAGTGCGGCGTGCTGGACGTCCGCGTCGATGATGGCGATTCGCATGATTTCTTACGCTGCCGCGCGCGCTCAAGTGGGGAAACTGGCTGGCGTGGCGTGCGCTTGCCATCGCCATTCCAGGCCCCTAAACTCAACCGCTGCGCTGCGAGCGCCTTTCCAGACCTTCTAATAACACGGGATTGAAAATGCTAGTTCACCCTTTCGATTCGACACATAGGTTTAGTCTGAATTCGCCCGGAACGGATTTGTGATGGGGTGGGTTGGCATCGTTTTTCTCGGGTTTGTGGTTGGCTTGGCGGCCTGGTGGCTGCATCCGTTGCGCCGGTCGGGCGCGAAACGCACGGGCGGTTTCTGGCTGGCTTTGGTCGCAGCCATCGTCGGAGCGGTTATCGCGAAAATGCTGGGCAATCTCACCGGCGCTTTCCACGATGGCGATTCGCTCGAGTGGCTGGCCTGCGTGCTCGTCGCGCTGGCAGCCGTGACAATCGCGGTTGGACTGGCGGCGCGGCGCTAAGGCGCTCCGCTGAACGCGCGCCACCGAGCGCGCGTGACTAAACAAATTCTGCAGGTGACCTCATGAACGATCGACTGAATTCCCCCGATGCACAGACCTTCGCCCGCCGAATCGAGCTGCTGCGGGGCGTCATGGCGCGGGAAGCGCTGGCTGCCGTGCTGGTGCCAACGTCGGATCCGCACATCTCGGAATACCTGCCCGAGCGCTGGCAGGCGCGGCAGTGGCTGTCGGGATTCACCGGCTCGGCTGGAACGCTGGTCGTGACGCGCGATTTCGCTGGCGTCTGGGCCGATAGCCGCTACTGGACGCAAGCCGAAGCGCAGCTCGCCGGAACCGGCATCAAGCTCATGAAGATGATGGCCGGCCAGCAGTCGGCGCCGCACGTCGACTGGCTCGCCGAGAATGTCGCGGCGGGCGATACGGTTTCCGTCGATGGCACCGTGCTCGGCGTGGCCGCCGCGCGCACGCTCAAGGACGCACTGACCGCGCGCGGGATTGTGTTGCGCACGGATCTCGATCTGCTCGATGCCGTCTGGCCGGAGCGGCCGGGCCTGCCGTCGGATAGCGTTTATGAACACGTCGCGCCTCAGTCGAGCGTCACGCGAGCCGACAAATTAGCTGATGTTCGCCGCGTGATGCGCGAGAAAGGCGCGCAATGGCATTTCATCTCCACGCTCGACGACCTCGCGTGGCTCTTCAATCTGCGCGGCTCGGATGTCACCTACAACCCCGTGTTCGTCGCGCACGCGTTGATCGGGCTGGACGACGCGGCAGTGTTCGTTGGCGATGGAAAAATCCCTGACGGACTCAGAGCGTCGCTGCTGAAAGACAACGTGTACGTCGAGCCGTACGCCAAGACCGGCTACGCGCTCGCGGCGTTGCCAAAGGGTTCCGCGTTGCTCGTCGATCCGCGCCGCGTCACGTTCGGCTCGCTGGAAAAAGTGCCGGCGAAGGTGAAGATCGTGGAATCGGTGAATCCGTCGACGTTCGCCAAATCACGCAAGACAGCAGCGGACGCCGCCAACATTCGCGCGACCATGGAGCACGACGGCGCGGCGCTTGCCGAGTTCTTCGCGTGGTTCGAGGACGCGCTTGGGCGCGAAACGATCACGGAATTGACCATCGACGAAAAACTGACGGCCGCGCGCGCTCGCCGGCCGGGTTTCGTGACGCTGAGTTTTGCGACCATCGCCGGGTTCAACGCGAACGGCGCAATGCCGCACTACCGCGCCACCGACGGTTCGCATTCGGTGATCGAAGGCAACGGTCTGCTGCTGATCGATTCGGGCGGCCAGTATCTGAGCGGCACGACGGACATTACGCGCGTGGTGCCGATCGGTACGATCACCGCCGAGCACAAACGCGATTTCACGGTCGTGCTGAAGGGGACGATCGCGTTGTCACGCGCGCGTTTTCCGCGCGGCATCCGTTCGCCGATGCTCGATGCCATCGCCCGCGCGCCGATCTGGGAAGCGGGCGCGGACTACGGACATGGAACGGGGCACGGCGTTGGCTACTTCCTGAACGTGCACGAAGGCCCGCAGGTGATCTCGCACTACGCGCCGGCTGAGCCGTTCACGGCCATGGAAGAAGGCATGATCACGTCCATCGAGCCGGGGCTTTACCGGCCAGGGAAGTGGGGCATTCGCATCGAAAACCTCGTGATGAACGAAGCCGCGGGGAAGACCGAATTCGGCGATTTCCTCAAGTTCGAAACGCTGACTTTGTGCCCGATCGACACACGCTGCATCGACCTGAGTTTGCTGCGCGACGACGAACGCACGTGGCTCAACGAATATCATGCGACGGTCCTTGAACGCGTCTCGCCGCACGTCTCGGGCGCGGCGAAAACGTGGCTCGAAAAGCGCACGCAGGCAATCTGAAACCGGAGCAATAACGCATGGCGATCAAGGCAGTGGTGTTCGATTTCGGCGGCGTGCTGATCGACTGGAATCCCGAGTATGTGTACAGCCGACTGATTCCGGACGCGGTCGAGCGGCGCTGGTTCATGGACAACGTCGTGCATATGGACTGGGTGCTGCAGCAGGACGCAGGGCAGACTATCGCCGATGGCAACGCCGAATTGATCGCGAAGTTTCCCGAGCACGAAGCGCTGATCCGCGCGTTTTACGAACGCTGGCAGGAGATGGTGGCGGGCGTACTGGAAGATGGCGTGGCGCTGGTCGACAAGCTCGAAGCGGCCGGTATTCCGCTGTTCGGGCTGACAAACTGGTCAGCGGAAACTTTCCCGTGGGCCTGGGAGCGTTTTCCGGTGCTGCAGCGTTTTCGTGAAGTGGTTGTGTCGGGACGCGTGCTGGTCGCCAAACCCGATCCGGCGATTTTTGCGTTGATGTGGACAGAAATCGACCGGCATTTTCCGGGTATTCAGCCGCAGGAAGTTGTTTTCATCGACGATAACGCCAGGAACATCGCGGCCGCGAATGCGCTCGGCTGGAACGCCGTGCATCACACGAACAGAGAGCAGACCGAAGCGCGTTTGAGAGCGCTCGGCTTGCCGGTCTGATCATTTCGAGAACAGATTCTTCAGCGTGTCACCAATGCTCTTGACCACGCCGCCAGCGTTCTTGGCGGCGCCTTCCGCGTTCACGCCGAGTGCTTTCGCGAACCCGACGGCAAGTTTCTTCAACAGGCTTTCATTGAGCGAAAACTTCGGATCGCGAAGGTTTCCATCGAGTTCGAAATCGAGCTTGATCTGGTCGTGATTCTTCAATGCGACAACCGCGATCTTGGTCGGAATGGAGAGAAACGTGTCGAGCGGGTTGCCGTTATCCGACAACTGCAAGTGATTCAGCAGCACGGATCCCGGCGCGTGGATCGTGTAGTTTTGTACCGTGGCGTCGAGCGTGAGATCAAGCGTGCCGCCAGTCACGGTCGTACGCGCGCCGGCCTTCTTGAGCAAATAGGGATCGAGCGTGGCGATATCGACGTTGCGCAGCGTGGTGTGCGTTTGCGAATCCTTGTTCGCGATTTTCATCCAGCCATTGAACGCGACCGTGCCCGTGTGCGACGGCCCTTTGATCGAGCCCGTCATGTCGAGTTTGGTCGGGTCAGTCAGCGCGGGAAGATGTAAATTGTCGACGGTCGCGCGCGCGTTCGAAATCAGTATCCGATACGGCGGTTGCTGCACGGATGCATCGAAGAATTCCATGGCGCCGCGTTCGAACGAAACATGATCGATCAGCCGCGCTTCCCGCGCGTGCTCGGCGGCCGTGGTCGAGCTGGCTTGCGCCTCGCGCGTGGATTGCTTGAGATTGGGGAGCAGGTCGACACGGCCATCGGGGAAACGCGCCACCGAGAGATAAAAGCCATCCACCGTAATGTTTTGCAGATGCAGCGTGCTGGTCAACACGGAGCGCATATCGACATGAATCGTCACGCGTTCGGCGCGCAAGGCATCGTCCGTTGGCCAGCCTTGCGGACCCCGCAAGCGCACGCGGCTCAACGTGATCCGGGAATAACCAACGTCCACGTCTTCAACCGAACCGAGCGGCCCGAGCGCTTCGACCACCCGCGCTTTCATCTCGTGCATGACGTACAGCCAGCCGCCGCCCGCTGCGAGCAACAGAACCACGACCACCGCGCCCGCCCACAGCATCAAGCGCTGCGCCTTCGAACCCGCCATCCCGATGTCTCCAAATCAAGCCGCGCACGGGCGGCGAGCCGATGCGTTGTTGGTAGTTATAGTCAATACGCCGCTTTTAGCGGACAATCGGCTTGTAGCGCAAGCGCTTCGGTTTCGCGGCTTCATCGCCGAGACGACTGCGCTTGTCCGCTTCGTACTCTTGATAATTGCCATCGAAAAACGTCACTTGTGAATCGCCTTCGAACGCGATGATGTGCGTCGCGATCCGATCCAGGAACCAGCGATCGTGCGAAATCACCAAAACCGATCCCGCGAATTCCAGCAACGCGTCTTCCAGCGCGCGCAGCGTTTCGACGTCAAGGTCGTTCGACGGTTCATCCAGCAGCAGCACGTTGCCGCCTTCAATCAGCGTCTTCGCCAGATGCAGCCGGCCGCGCTCACCGCCCGACAGCGCGCCGACGGTCTTCTGCTGGTCGCCGCCCTTGAAGTTGAACCGGCCGATATACGCCCGCGACGGCGTTTCGTACTTGCCGACGGTCAGCACATCGGCGCCGCCCGAGATTTCTTCGAACACCGTCTTGTTGCCATTGAGCGCGTCGCGGCTTTGATCCACATAAGCCAGTTTCACGGTCGGCCCGGTCACGATCTCACCCGAATCCGGCTGCTCCTTACCCGTCAGCATGCGGAACAATGTCGACTTCCCTGCGCCATTTGGCCCGATTATTCCGACAATCGCGCCCGCCGGGATCTTCATGTTCAGGTTATCGATCAACAAACGGTCGCCGTACGCCTTGCTGACATTCTTGAATTCGATGACCTCATTGCCCAGACGATCGCCGACCGGGATGAAGATTTCCTGCGTTTCATTGCGCTTCTGGTATTCCTGGCTGTTGAGTTCCTCGAACCGCGCAATACGCGCCTTCGATTTCGCCTGGCGTCCCTTCGGATTCTGGCGCACCCATTCCAGTTCCTTTTTCAACGCTTTCTGACGCGCCGATTCCGACGACTCTTCCTGCTTCAGCCGATCCTGTTTCTGGTCGAGCCAGCTGCTGTAATTGCCCTTCCACGGAATGCCGTGGCCGCGGTCGAGTTCGAGAATCCATTCGGCGGCGTTATCGAGGAAATAGCGATCGTGGGTCACGGCCACGACCGTGCCCGGATAACGCGTCAGGAATTGCTCGAGCCAGTCGACTGATTCAGCGTCCAAGTGGTTGGTCGGTTCGTCGAGCAGAAGCATGTCGGGCTTTTGCAGCAGCAATTTGCAGAGCGCGACGCGCCGTTTTTCACCGCCCGACAAGTGCTCGATCTTCGCGTCCCATGCAGGAAGGCGCAAAGCGTCGGCTGCAACTTCGAGTTGTTGCTCGGGCGTGCCGCCGTCGCTCGTTGCAAGGATGGCTTCGTACTTGGCTTGTTCGGCCGCAAGGGCGTCGAAATCGGCATCGGGCTCTGCGTAGGCCGCGTAGATTGCGTCGAGCTTTTTCTGGGCGGTGAAAACATCGCCGAGACCGTCTTCAACCGCTTCGCGCACGGTTTGCTGCGGATCGAGTTGCGGTTCCTGCGGCAAGTAGCCGATGTTCAGGTTCGGCATCGGCGTGGCTTCGCCTTCGATTTCCTTGTCGACGCCCGCCATGATGCGGATCAGCGTCGATTTGCCCGAGCCGTTCAGGCCGAGCAGGCCGATCTTGGCGCCCGGGAAGAAAGACAACGAAATGTCCTTCAGGATCTGGCGTTTCGGCGGCACGATTTTGCCGACGCGATTCATGGTGAAGACGTATTGGGCCATTTGCGGATTCGGTTGTCTTGGGGTTTCGGGATTTTGCTTTTCGCGTTGGGAGTCGGCTGGCGGCGGCTGTGCTTCAGGCCGCTGCGGCAACACGCCACGAATTCAGTTCGCAACGATGCGTGTTCCCGGACAGCGGGAACGTGCCGACATTGTACTTCGATGGATATGGGCGGTCGGCGTGGAGGCGCGAGATTCAGCGCCAGGCTGCTACGCCGCCGTGGCGGGAGCATGTTCCGCTGCGATGACGGCTGAAACTCCAGGTGCCGTCGCGGCATTGGGCGGTGGCGCCATCGGGGATAGCGCCCGAGCGGGAACGCGCGGGTGAATGAACGGTTTGACCGTCGTGGTTTTGGTAAGTCTGGTGGTTATCGAGGTCGGACTCGTTCGGCGTGGAATAGGCGTACGCGTGGGCCGTCGAGCAATTCAGGGCGAGGAGGGCGGCGAGGAGGAATGGGGTGAAGCGAAGAAGCAGCGGGCTGTTACTCATTCTGAAGTTGTCTCGATTTTTGGGTCCGCCTGTTCTAGTCGGGACTGTCGGTTCTGTCCATCCGGCTGTTCCTAGATACGATGTCGGGCCTCGTCGGAAGATTTAAGCGTCAAGTCATGAGGCTCGATCAGGAAGCGTCTGAGACGCGAAGGCGGCGCGTATGATCGCGTCAACTTCACGTAATACGCATGTTTCAGGAGTCAAAAAGTGACAACGGACAACAACGGAACCAAACCTGCCGAAAAGTCCCGGCCGATGATCGCACCTAAAAATCCAGTTCGCGTGGCAAACGAGTCAGATCGGGAGATCGTTGTAGCCGCTGCGCGCGCGGTTATTTCCGAACATCGCGAAGTAATCAAGGCGCTGGCAAAGCGCTGATCGATGCTGGACGCTGCATTCGTCCTTCAGATTCACGACGAAATCCTGATTGAAGAGCCTGGCTTGCCAGTTTTGCCGGTCCAGGATTCGCCGGTCTAGAGAGCGCGCTCCTTCGAATCGAAAATTGGTCTACCTATGGCGATCTCAACGATGTGTTTGGCATCGCTGCCATGTATGCAGTCGCCATCGCACGTGGCCATATTTTCAACGACGGCAACAAACGCACAGCCTTGGTTGCGGCCTTGACGTATCTGAAACTCCAGGACATCACTGTGATGCGTGACGCAAGCCTGGAGGACGAAATGGTTGCCGTTGCCGAGGGCGTGACAGATGTCGTGACTTTCGCGAACCGTCTGGCAGTTCTTGCGTTCGGCTCGCAAGATATCGATGTATTCACGAAATAAAGGTAGATAACGCCCTCGCCTGACAAAAAGCAAAAGCCCGCGAAAACGCGGGCTTTTTTAGTTTAGGCGGCTGGCGAAACGACGCTCCTGCCGCCACCATTGTCTACGTCACACGTTGAACAAGAAATTCATCACATCGCCGTCGTGGACCACATATTCCTTCCCTTCGGCCCGCATCTTTCCGGCTTCCTTCGCACCTTGTTCGCCTTTGAACGCGATGAAGTCATCGAACGCAATGGTCTGCGCACGAATGAAGCCGCGCTCGAAGTCCGTGTGAATCGCGCCGGCGGCCTGGGGCGCTGTATCGCCGATATGAATCGTCCACGCCCGCACTTCCTTCACGCCCGCCGTGAAATACGTCTGTAATCCCAACAGCTTGTAACCGGCGCGAATCACGCGATCCAGACCGGGCTCGTCCATGCCGATATCGGCGAGAAATTCCTGTTTGTCGGCATCATCGAGATCCGCGATTTCCGCTTCGATAGCCGCGCACACCGCGACCACCGGCGCCTTCTCGGCTTCCGCATATTTGCGAACCGCGTCCAGATGCGGATTGTTTTCGAAGCCGTCGTCCTTGACGTTCGCCACGTACATGGTCGGCTTGGCCGTGATCAGGCACAGCGGCTTGATCAACAGAAGTTCGTCTTCACTCAGATCGAGGCCGCGCACAGGCTTCGCCTGATCAAGCTGCGCCTGGATTTTTTCGAGCAAGGGTACGAGCTTCGCCGCTTCCTTGTCGTTGCCGGAGCGCGCTGATTTTGCATATCGATGATGCGCTTTCTCGACTGTGGATAAATCCGCTAGCGCCAGTTCCGTATTGATGACTTCGATATCCGCCAGCGGATCAATCTTGTTCGCGACATGAATCACGTTCTCGTCTTCGAAACAGCGCACGACGTGCGTGATGGCATCGGTTTCGCGGATGTTGGCGAGGAACTTGTTGCCCAGACCTTCGCCCTTGCTCGCGCCGGCAACGAGGCCGGCGATGTCGACGAATTCGACGATGGCCGGAACGACGCGCTCGGGCTTGACGATGTCGGACAGCGCGGCAAGACGCGGATCGGGCACTTCAACTACGCCGACGTTCGGCTCGATGGTGCAGAACGGGTAGTTTTCGGCGGCGATGCCGGCCTTGGTCAGTGCATTGAACAGTGTGGACTTGCCGACGTTGGGCAAGCCGACGATGCCGCATTGGAGGCTCATGGGATCCTTCGAACTGGTGAAACGGCGTGCGCCGCGCGGGTCAACGCTGCATTTTGCTGTGCAGCGGGCGGCCACGTCTTGCGGGCCGGACAAACCCATATTGTACCGCTGTGGCCCGGTACGCTGGGCGCCCGGGGATCCGTCGCTGGAAACACCGTGTCGCGCGTCAAATCCCCAAATACCCCCGCGGCTATAATGCCCGCATGACTTTCCACTCTCGAAATTTCCACGCGGTCGTGGTTGGCGGCGGCCTGGTCGGCAAAACCGCGGCGCTTGCGCTGACGCAATCCGGCTTGCGCACGGCTTTACTCGCAACGTCCGCTGCACCGCCGCCGCCCGCCGGCAGCTTCGATTCGCGCATTTACGCGCTGTCGTCGAGTTCGCAGGCGCTGCTCGAACGCTTGCGCGTCTGGCAGGCGCTGGAACGCGAAAAGCTCGGACCGGTGCTGGACATGCGTGTTTTCGGCGATGCCTTCGCCGAACTGCATTTCTCCGCGTTCCAGGCCGCCGTGCCGCAACTGGCGTGGATCGCGGAATCGTCGCTGATCGAACGGTCGCTCGACGCCGCCCTGCGTTTCCAGCCAAACCTGACGTGGATCGATTCGCGTGCCCAAGGTCTCGTGATTCACGACGACGCCGCGCATCTCACGCTCGCCAACGGCGACACGCTCGAAGCCGATCTCGTGGTCGGCGCCGATGGCGCGCATTCGTGGGTTCGGGCGCAGACCGGCGCGAAGATGCATCGAAGGGAATATCGGCAGACGGGCGTGGTCGCGAATTTCAAGTACGAGAAACCGCATGCCGAAACCGCGTATCAATGGTTCCGCGATGGCGAAATCATCGCGTTGTTGCCGCTGCCGGGCGATTACGTGTCGCTCGTGTGGTCCGCAAAAGCCGATCACGCCGATTCGCTTTTGAAACTCGATCCCGAGCAACTCGCGGCGGAAGTCGAGAAAGCCACGCAAAACATGCTCGGCGCGATGGAATGCGTAACGCCCGCGCAAGGTTTTCCGCTGGCGCTGCAAACGGTCGATCGTCTGGTCGGGCCGCGTGTCGCGCTGGTCGGCGACGCCGCGCACCTGATTCACCCGCTCGCGGGCCAAGGCATGAACCTCGGTTTGCGCGATGTCGCCGCGCTCGCCGAAACGCTCGCCGGCAAGGAAGCGTTTCGCTCGGCAGGCGACCCGGTTCTCCTTCGCCGATACGAACGCGCCCGCCGCGAGGACATCCAGAAACTGACCATTGCGTGCGATGGCTTGCAAAGACTCTTCGCCGTGCCCGGCACGCTCGCCCGCGCGGTGCGCAACACCGGCATGGCGCTCGTGGGCGCGCAGCCGCACGTCAAACGCTGGCTCGTTTCCGCAGCGCTTGGTTGAAGACTTACTCACCTATTCAGCATCACAGGAATCCGAATGAAAATCACTCTTCGCCGCGCTCTGGTCGCCGCCGCCACGCTGGCCGCGGTGTTTGGCATCGGCATTGCGGCCCACGCCGATCAAACCACCGACAAGATCAAGTCCACGCTGCAATCGCGTATTGGCGACGCAGATATCAAGAGCGTGCAGAAATCGCCGGTTCCGGGCTTGTACGAGGTGAACCTCGGCGCGCAGATCGTCTATACGGACGCGACCGGCAACTATTTGCTGATGGGTGATCTCGTCGATACCCGCACGCGCACGAATCTCACCGAAGCGCGCCTCGCCGAAACGAACAAGATCGACTTCGCGAAGCTGCCGTTCGAAAACGCGGTGAAGGTCGTGAAGGGCACGGGCGCGCGCAAGATCGCGGTGTTCTCGGACCCGAACTGCCCGTATTGCAAGCAGCTCGAAACCACGCTGAAATCCGTCGATAACGTCACCGTCTACACGTTCCTGTACCCGGTTTTATCGCCGGATTCAACATCGAAATCCAAGTCGATCTGGTGCTCGAAGGACCGCTCGAACGCGTGGGAAGGCTGGATGCTCGACCATAACGCGCCGACCGCGTCGGCAAGTTGCGACACGACGGCCATCGATAAAAACCTCAAGCTCGGCCAGTCCATGAACGTCACCGGCACGCCGACGGTTTTCCTCGCCGACGGACGCCGCTTGCCCGGCGCCGTGCCGGCCGACCGGCTGGAAAAGGAACTCTCGGCGGTTCGCTAACTCAGCGGCCGATCCACGAAAAAGGAGGCGCGCGATGCGCCTCTTTTCGCTTTCAAACGGGCATCCAACGCCGGACTCGCTGGCGACAAGAAAAAAGGACCTCGACGCATGAACGCCATCCGCTACACCATCGTTCCGAAAAATCCCGCCGCGCATTTGTTCGAAGTCACGCTGACCGTTGCGCAACCCGATCCCGCCGGCCAGCGTTTCGTGTTGCCTGTCTGGATTCCTGGCAGCTACATGATTCGCGAGTTCGCGCGCAATATCGTGACGCTGCAGGCGTTCAACGCGGCGGGACGGAAGCTCGCCGTCGATAAAACCGATAAACACGCGTGGCAAACCGCGCCGCACGATGGCCCGATCACGCTGCGCTACGAGGTCTACGGCTGGGATTTATCGGTGCGGGCGGCGCATCTGGATGACACCGTCGGTTTCTTCAACGGCACGAGCGTGTTCCTGGCGGTGGAAGGGCAGGCGGACGCGCCGTGCATCGTGGATATTCAAAAGCCATCGGGCGCGTCGTACGCGAGCTGGCGCGTGGCAACGGCCTTGCCCGAAGCGCGCGGTACGAAACGTTATGGCTTCGGCACGTACGAAGCGTCGAATTACGATGCGCTGATCGATCATCCGGTGACCCTCGGCGAGTTCGCGCTGGGTTCTTTCGATGCCCACGGCACGAAACACGACATCGTGATTTCGGGCCGCGTGACCGCGCTCGATATGCGTCGTCTCGAAATCGATCTCAAGCGCATCTGCGAGTCGCAAATCGCGCTGTTCGAACCGCGCACGAAGAAGGCGCCCGTTGACCGTTATGTGTTCATGACCGTTGCAGTCGGCGATGGATACGGCGGGCTGGAACATCGCGCATCGACGGCGCTGATCTGCAATCGCCCGGACCTTCCTGTTACCGGCCGGCCGGAGATGACGGAGGGATACAGGACATATCTGGGTTTGTGCAGCCACGAATATTTTCATACGTGGAACGTGAAGCGCATCAAACCGGCCGCGTTTGCGCCGTACGATTTATCGCAGGAAAACTACACGTCGCTGCTTTGGCTGTTCGAAGGGTTCACGTCTTACTACGACGACCTGATGCTCGTGCGCAGCGGTTCGATCAGCGCGAGCGATTATTTCGGGTTGCTCGGCAAGACAATCGGCGGCGTGGCGCGCGGCTCCGGACGGCTGAAGCAAACGGTCGCGGAAAGCTCGTTCGATGCGTGGGTCAAATATTATCGGCAGGACGAAAACGCGGCGAACGCGATCGTCAGTTATTACCAGAAAGGTTCGCTCGTCGCGCTTGCTTTCGATTTGTCGATTCGCGCGCAAACCGCTGGCAAGAAGTCACTCGACGACGTCATGCGCCTTCTGTGGCAACGCTACGGCCGCGACTTTTACAACGGCCGGGCGCGCGGCATTGAAGAAGACGATGTCGAAGCGCTGTTCGCCGAAGCGACTGGCGCGGATCTGAAGAAACTTTTCCGCGATGGCGTGCACGGCACCCGCGATCTGCCGCTGGAAACGTTGCTGGAACCGTTCGGCATCAAGCTCGCCGCCGATATCGCCACGAATGGCACGGCCGGCAAACCGTCGCTTGGCGCGCGCATTCGCGGCGGCGCGGATTGCGTGCTTGCGGCCGTTCACGAGAACAGCGCGGCGCAGAAGGCGGGGTTATCGGCGGGAGACGTGCTGTTCGCAATCGATGGCTTGCGCGTCACGGGATCGAATCTCGATTCGCTGCTTTCACGCTATTTGCCCGGCGCGAAAGTTGAAGTCCACGCGTTCCGGCGCGACGAACTGCGCGTGACGCAGGTCAAGCTCGATGCGCCGGACGTGTCGCGTTACGTGCTTTCCACCGCCGATTCCAGCGGCCAGACGAAGCAATGGCGTGAACGCTGGCTGAAAGGTTGACGTTACCATAGCGGAAGAAAGGCGGATTGTTCTACCAGTGCAACGATCCGTCGTGAGTGCACAGCTTTTTCCCGATCGTTAAAAAACGAAGAATGCGTCCTGTCAGAGCGTTTTCGCGCTCACACTCAACAAAGGGACAGGAGTCATCATGACGACCATTCTTCAAATCAATTCCGCAGCCCGCTCGCAAGGCGCCCAATCCACGCTGCTCGCTGACGAAGTGTCGGCCAAGCTGCTTCAATCGAACGCTGGCGCGAAACTGGTGGTTCGCAATCTGCTCGCCGACAACCTGCCGCACCTCGACGACGCCACGCTAGGCGCGTTCTTCACGCCCGCCGATTCCCGCACCGCAGAACAAAACGCCATTCACGCAAAAAGCGAAGCGCTGATCGCCGAACTGCAAGCGGCTGACATTGTCGTGATCGCGGCGCCGATGTACAACTTCGGCATTTCGTCGCAGTTGAAGACGTATTTCGACTGGATCGCGCGCGCCGGCATCACGTTCAAGTACGGCGCGAACGGCGCTGAAGGTCTCGTGACGGGCAAGAAGGTGATTGTTGTGACGGCGCGTGGCGGCAAGTACAGCGGCACGCCGAACGATACGCAAACGCCGTATCTGAAGACGTTCCTCGGTTTCCTCGGCATGACCGATGTCAGCTTCGTGTTCGCCGAAGGCCTGGCAATGGGTCCGGACGCCGCTGGCGCCGCTTTGGCGACGGCACGCGATTCGATCGCTGCGCTGTAAATTGCTTGAGGTTTGATTCAGTTTTAGAAAGCCCGCCATGTCTTGCATGACACGAGCGGGCTTTTTGTCGCTCTCAATTTGGCAAATCGGCCAAACGCCAGTCGATAGCTCGCCGTCCATGCTCTTCCAGATAAGCATTCGCCGAAGCGAAATGTCCGCATCCAAGGAATCCGCGATGCGCCGATAACGGCGACGGATGCGGCGCTTCCAGTACGCAATGCGCCTTTCCAGCCGCAACGGCCGAAGCGATCAACCCGCGTTTCGCCTGCGCGTGCGCGCCCCAAAGCATGAACACGAGATGTTCGTGCCGCATCGCCAGTTCGTGAATCAGCGTGTCGGTGCAATGCTCCCAGCCACGTTTGGCGTGGCTCCCGGCTTTATCGCGTTCAACGGTCAGCGACGTGTTCAGCAACAACACGCCTTGCTCGGCCCATGCATCGAGGCAACCGTGATTCGGCGCGGCAAATCCGAGGCTCGCGTTGATTTCCTTGAAGATGTTGCGCAACGACGGCGGCGGCCGAACCGGCGACGGCACCGAAAACGCCAGGCCGTGCGCTTGCGGCGCGCCACGATCTTCGCCGTGATAAGGATCTTGTCCGAGGATCACGACTTTGACATCGGCGGGACTGGTCAGGCGCAGCGCACGAAATACGTCGGCGGGATAAACGGTTTTGCCGGCAGCGCGCTCGTTGTCCACGAACGCACACAACGCGGCGTAATGCGGGCTGTCAGTGAACGCCTTCAAATGCTTGCGCCAGTCAGCTGGCAAAGCGCCGAACTGGCTTTCCAACGACGTGAACGGATGGTCTTTCGAAGCGCCTTCAGCCTCGAACAACGACGCCTGACTCATTTCACGCCACCGTTCGAACCTTCTGCTTTCGGTTCGCACAGATCGTAGCCACGCCGTGCCTTGCTCGCGTCTTCGGGCTGGAGATAGAGAAACGCGCCGCGCATTTGTGCAGCGAGATTTGTCATTCCGGCTTCGTCGCCGGATTTCAGTTCCAGTTCGAGTTCGCTGATGGGCGTGGTGCGGCGTTCGCCGTCGATGTCCGTGGTTACTTCGCCAAGATCGAGCGCTGCCTCGATTACCGCGCCGTCGATATCGACGTTCCAGATCACGCGGTCGAAGTCGGTGCGGAACAGGGCGTTCAGCTCCGGCGCGGCGTCGCGCAATGCGTTGCGGGCATTTTCGTCGTCGCAGATTTCAAGGAGCTTGTCTATTTCCAGCGCTTCGCCCGCGACCGGCATCTCCCATTCGTGCCGGTTGTGCAAACCGCCGCTCGATTCACCCGCCGTCTTGTACGTCTGCAGCCACTGACCCGGCGCGCCGCGCAAACGCAGCGCGCTTTTCGCGTTGGCGAGCGCGCGATTGGCGGTATCGAAATAAACGTTCGTCAGATGGATTTTCTGGCCTTCCTGGCCCGTGCGCTTCGTCAGATCCTGTGCGATCTCTTCGTGGTTCGATGTAGGCAGCGCCAGCTTGATCTCGCGTTCAATACTCAAAATAAACTCCGTGCAACAGCGTCAGAAGAACATTCGCGCAAGTTCGGCGCCGGGATCGTCGGCGCGCATGAACGCCTCGCCGACCAGGAACGTTTGCACGTCCATGGCCCGAAGCCGCTCGACGTCCGTGCGCGACAGGATGCCGGATTCGGTCACCACGATGCGCTCGTCCGGCACCATTTCCAGCATGCCGATGGTTGTTTCTATCGACGTCTGAAATGTGCGGAGGTTCCGGTTGTTGATGCCGATAAGCGGCGTTTTCAGCGTCAGCGCCTGCATGAGTTCGTCCTGATCGTGAACTTCGACCAGCACCGCGAGCCCTAGCGAATGCGCGTACGCTTCGAGATCACGCATGTGTTCCGGCTGAAGCGCGGCGGCGATCAGCAGGATGCAGTCGGCGCCCATCGCGCGCGCTTCGAGGATTTGATACGTATCGACAATGAAGTCCTTGCGCAGGACCGGCAAACTGCACGCGGCGCGCGCTTCTTCAAGATACGCAACGCTGCCCTTGAAGAACTGTACGTCCGTCAGCACCGACAAACACGCAGCGCCGCCCGCTTCGTACGATTTCGCGATTTCGGCGGGGACGAAGTTTTCGCGCAGCACGCCCTTCGACGGACTCGCTTTTTTCACCTCGGCGATCACCGCGGCTTTTCCCTCGGCGTGTTTCGCGCGCAATGCGCCCACGAAGTCGCGCGAGTCTTTCGTGCTCGCCTGCAAACGCAATTCTTCGACAGAAACGCTTTCCTGCGCGACCCGGATTTCGTCGCGTTTGACCTGGATGATGCGATCGAGAATGTCACTCATGTCTGGTTCCGTTATTTGGCGAATTGCTGCGTGAAGCGCACGAGTTCATCGACTTTTTCGCGCGCCTGACCGCTCGCGATCACTTCTTTAGCGAGGCGCATGCCGTCTTCAATCGATTCCGCCACGTTCGCGGCGTAAAGCGCCGTGCCCGCGTTCAGCGTGACGATTTCGCGCGCGACGCACGGCTTGTTGTTGAGCGCGCCAAGAAGCATGGTTTTCGATTCCTGCGCGTCGGCCACTTTGAGCGTCCTGTTCGACACCATTTGCAAGCCGAAATCTTCCGGATGAATTTCGTATTCGCGAACTTCGCCGTTGCGCAATTCGCCGACCACCGTCGCCGCGCCCAGCGAAACCTCGTCCATGCCGTCCTTGCCGTACACAACCAACACGTGCTTCGCGCCAAGGCGCTGCATGACACGAACCTGAATGCCGACGAGATCTTCGTGAAACACGCCCATCAACTGATTCGGCGCGCCGGCCGGATTTGTCAGCGGCCCGAGGATGTTGAAGATGGTCCGCACGCCGAGTTCGCGACGCACCGCCGCGATGTTCTTCATGGCCGGATGATGGTTCGGCGCGAACATGAAACCCATGCCCGTTTCGGCGATGGATAACGCCACCTGTTCCGGCTGCAAATCAATGTTCACGCCGAGCGCCTCGAGCACATCCGCGCTGCCCGATTTACTCGATACCCCGCGATTCCCGTGTTTCGCGACCTTCGCGCCGGCGGCCGCCGTGACAAACATGGTAGCCGTCGAAATGTTGAAGGTATGCGAACCATCGCCGCCCGTACCGACGATATCCACGAGGTTATCGCTGTCCGGCACGCTGACGTGGTTGGCGAATTCGCGCATGACGGTCGCCGCCGCCGCGATCTCGCCAATGGTTTCCTTCTTCACGCGCAAACCCGTAATGATCGCGGCGGACATCACCGGCGACATCTCGCCGCGCATGATCATGCGCATCAGGTGAAGCATTTCATCGTGAAAAATTTCGCGATGCTCGATGGTCCGTTGCAACGCTTCCTGCGCCGTAATAGTCATAGTCTGATCCCGGTTCACGCGTGTTCGCCTTGTTTCGCGTTCTTGACGAAGTTTTCGAGCAGCGCGTGGCCGTGCTCGGACAAGATGGATTCCGGATGGAACTGGACGCCTTCGACCGCGAGTTCCTTATGACGCACGCCCATGATTTCGCCGTCGGGCGTCCACGCCGAAACTTTCAGGCAATCCGGCAGCGACTCGCGCTCAATGGCAAGCGAGTGATAACGCGTCACGCTGAAATGTTTCGGCAGGTCGGAAAACACGCCGCGACAATCGGTTTCGATTGTGCTGACCTTGCCGTGCATGATGGTTTGCGCGCGAACAACACGTCCGCCGAACGCCTCGCCGATGGCCTGATGGCCAAGGCACACGCCGAGAATGGGAATCTGTCCGGAAAATTCGCGCAGCACACTGAGCGTGATGCCCGCGTGTTGCGGATTGCTCGGCCCCGGCGAAAGGCAAATCCGCTCGGGATTCAGTTTTGCGATTTCGTCGAGCGTAATTTCGTCGTTGCGGAACGTCCGCACGTCTTCGCCCAGTTCGCCGAAATACTGAACCAGGTTATAGGTGAACGAATCGTAGTTGTCGATCATCAGCAGCATGGTCTTTCTCCGGATCAGAAGTCGCTATCGAGGCCGTCTTGCACTTGCTCGGCGGCGCGCAAAACTGCTCGCGCCTTGTTCTCCGTTTCCTGCCATTCGGACTCGGGCACCGAATCCGCGACCACGCCGGCGGCGGCCTGCACATACAAATTACCCTTGTGAATCAGGCCGGTGCGAATCGCGATGGCCAGATCCATCTCGCCTGTGAACGACAAATAACCGCAAGCGCCACCGTACAGGCCGCGTTTGACCGGCTCCAGTTCGTCGATGATTTCCATCGCTCGCACTTTCGGCGCGCCCGAAAGCGTGCCGGCGGGGAAGGTCGCGCGCAGCACGTCGAAGTTCGTCGTTCCGGGTTTCAGCTTGCCTTCCACCGAACTCACGATGTGTTGAACGTGCGAATATTTTTCGATAGCCAATTTGTCCGTCACGACCACCGATCCCGTTTGCGCGATCCGGCCCACGTCGTTGCGCGCCAGATCGATCAGCATCACGTGCTCGGCAACTTCCTTTGGATCGTTCAGCAATTCGGTGGCGAGTTCGGCGTCGCGCTCGGGCGTATTGCCGCGCGGCCGCGTGCCCGCAAGGGGACGAATGGTGACGATGCGTTCATCGCCGCGTTTTTCCTGGCGGACCAGAATTTCCGGCGATGCCCCGACCACATGGAATTCGCCGCCGAAATTGTAGTAATACATATACGGCGACGGATTCAGCGACCGCAACGCGCGATACAGCGAAAGCGGGTTGTCGCGGAATGGCTTGACGAGGCGCTGGCCGACCTGAACCTGCATCAACTCGCCCGCCGCGATGTATTCCTTCGCTTTGCGCACGGCGTTCAGGTAATCCTCTTTCGCAAACTCCCGATACGTTTCCGTGCGCACGCTCGCCGATGTCACCGGCGGCTGCACGGTCGTACGCAAGCGCGCGCGGAGTTCGCGCAGGCGCTGCCTGGCTTTCGTGTAGGCCTCGGGCACGGTTGGATCTGCGTAGACGATCAGGTACAGCTTGCCGGCGAGGTTATCGATAACCGCCATTTCCTCGGTCAGCAACAACTGGATATCGGGCAGGCCGAGATCGTCGCGCGGCGCGGTGTGCGCCAGCTTTTTCTCGATATAACGCACGGCGTCGTAGCCGAAATACCCAGCCAGACCGCCGCAAAAACGTGGCAATCCCGGGCGTTGCGCGACCTTGAACCGCTTCTGGAATGTTTCTATAAACGTCAGCGAATCGACGTCGCTCGTCTCGACGACCTGTCCATCTTTCAACACTTCCGACACGCCGTTCTGCACGCGGATCATCGTGCGCGCCGGCAAGCCGATAAACGAGTACCGGCCAAAGCGTTCGCCGCCCACCACGGATTCCAGCAGGAACGAATTGGCGCCATTGCGCTCGGTTTGAGCGAGTTTGAGGTAAAGCGAAAGTGGCGTTTCGAGGTCCGCGAGCGCCTCGGCGATCATCGGAATGCGGTTGAAACCTTCATTCGCCAGCGATTGGAATTCGAGTTCGGTCATGTTCTGATCCTTTGCGTGTCGCTTGGTGGTTTTGCGACATCGAGTCTTACTGGGCGCTGCGGTAAATACCGCGCGGCGCTAAACCCGCCGGAATTTGCGCGTCGGCCGAGGCTTCAGACGCTGTAAGTCCGATTATCGGGGCTTAAGGCCATCACGGAAACCGTGAGGACGTAAGCCGGGGAATCGGGCGCAGCGAATGACGCACATCAAGCCGGGCATCAAAAGGTAAAACAAGTCAGCGGGATCGGCGCGCGGAATGCGCAGCGAAACAAAAAACGGTGCTGAAGACGAGCTTCAGCGGACCTCAGGCGAGGTTAGCGCGACCAGCGACGCCAGGGCCAGGCTCCCCGGTCGATGCTGCTCAGACTCCGTTTTTTGTTCAGAAACATGAGGGATTGAACTAGTCAGTCGATGTTGTCGCGCTGGGTGCGTCCGGCGCGGCCATGGTTGCTGCTATTGCCTGTGCGGCGGCCAGCAGGGAAGAAACTATACCATCGGATTTCACGAGGTGCACGGGTTTGCCGTGGTTATAGCCGTAGGGAACCGTCAGCGTCGCCATTCCAGCCGCGCGGCCCGCGAGCGCATCATTCTCGGAATCGCCGATAGCAACCGCCTCGCGCGGCAAAACGTCCAGACGTTCGCAAGCAATCAGCATGGGCGTTGGATCAGGCTTTTTCTTCGGTACGGAATCGCCGCCGAGCACGACCTTGAAGTATCCGGCGAGGCCGAATTTCGTCAGCAATTCCAGCGCGAAGCGGTGCGGCTTGTTCGTCACGCATGCAAGCGGCAAACCGAGGTTGCGCAGCGCCTTCAGACCTTCGGCGACTTCGGGGTAAAGCTTGGCGTTCTGCCCGTTGATGCGCGCGTATTCGGTCTGATAGATCGCAAGGGCGTCATCGAATTTCGTGGATGCTTCCAGCGCCGAAAATCGCACGGCCAATATGCTGCGAATCAGATTCTCCGATCCCTTGCCGATGTAGCCGGTGACTTCGTCACGATCAGTCGGTTTCGAGTCGATGCGCGCGAGCATGCCATTCAGCGCCACGGTGAAATCGTCTGCGGTATCGACCATGGTGCCGTCCAGGTCGATGATTGCGGCGCGCAACGTCTTGTTGGTAAATGCCGGAAGCTCGGCAGTGAGTTCGCTCATCGTGCATCCCCGGTGTTCACTTTGGCCAGTTCCTCGCGCATCTTGCCGATGATCTCGCTGTAATTGTGGTGGCCAAAAATCGCCGATCCCGCTACGAACGTGTCCGCGCCCGCTTCCGCAATTGCCCGGATGTTCTCGATCTTCACGCCACCGTCCACTTCCAGGTGAATCTCGCGGCCCGTCCGCTCGGTGTATTCATCGATACGACGACGCGCTTCACGCAGCTTGTTCAGCGCTTCCGGAATGAACGACTGGCCGCCGAACCCCGGATTCACGGACATGATCAGCACGAGATCGACCTTGTCCATCACGTGATCGAGATGATTCAGCGATGTTGCCGGGTTGAAAACCAGACCCGCTTTACAGCCGTGATCGCGGATCAGCGAAAGCGTCCGGTCGATATGGTCCGAACCCTCCGGATGGAAACTGATCACATTCGCACCGGCCTCGGCGAAGTCCGGGACAATGCGATCCACCGGGCGCACCATCAAATGCACGTCGATAGGTACAGTCGTGTGTGGCCGCAGTGCCTTGCAGACCATCGGGCCGATTGTCAGGTTCGGAACGTAATGGTTGTCCATGACGTCGAAATGGATCCAGTCCGCGCCGGCGGCGACGACATTGCGAACCTCTTCGCCGAGAATGGCGAAGTCGGCGGACAAAATACTGGGGGACAAGCGGAATTGCGTCATGACGTCGGCCGGTTGCAAGCGGGAAACGCATTTTACCGCGATGCGCCGTTTTTGACCGTCGGCCAAATGGCTAACGCGCACGCCTCGCCGCAAGCGCTTTTTCGCGTTGCGGCACTATCCCGTAAAGGTTTCAACGCGATGAAAACGCCGTGTCGAGCCGTTGCGCTCGGTTGCGGGCACACGCTGCATGAAGCAGAATGCGTCACCTGATGTTCACGCAAATTCGCGTAATCGCGCCGCTGTACGCCTCACGGGGCGTCGCTTCGCGCACTATATTTTGAATTGGAAAAGCGATGAGCCAGTATGAATTCAGCGTATCGGTAGCGACGCAATACCTTCCCGAGCAATCGGAACCGGATTCTCACCAGTTCGCGTTCGCGTACACGCTGACCATTCGAAATACCGGTCAGGTCGCCGCGCAGTTGATCTCGCGGCACTGGATCATCACAGATAGTGAAAACGTGGTTCAGGAAGTGAAAGGGCTGGGCGTGGTCGGCAACCAGCCATTATTGCCGCCGGGCGAAAAGTTCGAATACACGAGCTGGGCCGTGATCGCGACGCCGGTCGGCACCATGCGCGGATCGTATTTCTGTGTGGCTGAGGATGGCGAACGTTTCGAGGCGCCGATTGCCGAGTTCGCGCTGCATATGCCGCGCACGCTGCATTGAGCCGTGTGCGCAGCGTCTTGCTAGCGCCTGTTTTTCTTTTTACCCGACGCCGTCCACGCGACGATAAAAATCAGCAAAAGCAGCGCCACGATTGACTCGAGCGCAAACACAAGCATTGGATATTCGTCGAACAGATTTGACATGGCGGTTCTCATCAAGAACGAACATTGTAAGCGCTTCACCCCTTCGCTCGCCGGATTGGCCGCCTGGTCGGCTTCGCTGGCTACTGCAGTTTTGCTCGCATCGTGCGGAGGCGGGGGCGCCATCAAGTCCGGTTATCAGGCTCCGCCAACCGGCGCACCGATCATTCCGGGACAACGCGCGGCCAACCGGCTGACCGCAGTGAGCTGGCAGCAGGTTCCCGGCTGGCAAGACGATTCATTACTCGGGGCGACCGCAGCGATGCGTCAAAACTGCAGCCGCCTCGCGCAGCAGCCGAACTGGCGCCGCGCATGTGCGGCGGCGCAACGGCTCGATGACCTCGACATGAATGCGGCCCGCGAATTCTTCGAGGCCTATTTCACGCCGTTCCAGTTGGCCAATACCGACGGCACGCTGGACGGCCTGGTGACCGGCTATTACGAGCCGTTGCTTCGCGGTTCGCGCACGCGACACGGCCCATACCAATACGCGTTGTATCGATGGCCGTATCGGTTCAAAACCGGCACGACGCTGCCCTCGCGTGCTCAGCTTGAAAGTTCGGGCGCATTGAATGGCAACGAGCTGGTGTGGGTGGACGATCCTATCGAGGCGTTCTTCCTTCAAGTCCAGGGCTCGGGACAGGTCGTCATGGAAGATGGCACGACGATGCGCGTTGGTTTTGGCGGCACCAATAACCAGCCGTATAAATCGATTGGGCGCGAGCTGCTGGACCGGCGCGAATTGACGCCCGCCCAAGCCACGATGCAAGGCATCAAGGCGTGGGCGAAAGCAAACCCCGCGCGTGTCGACGCGTTGCTCGACGTGAATCCGCGTTTTGTGTTTTTCCGCGAAATGCCGGCAACGTCAACGCTCGCTGCAGGCGTGGGCACGGGGCCGGTCGGCGCACTGGGTGTTCCGCTGACGCCGGAGCGATCCATCGCCGTCGATCCTTCCGCGATCCCGCTCGGAACACCGGTGTTCCTGCAAACCACACGCCCTCTGAGCAACTCGCCAATGAACCGACTCGTGTTCGCACAAGATACGGGCAGCGCGATCAAAGGCGGTGTGCGCGCGGACTATTTCTGGGGGCTCGGCGACGACGCGGGCGATCTCGCCGGCCGGATGAAGCAGGGCGGCCGTATGTGGTTATTGCTGCCGAACTCGTAGAAGGCTTGCAGCCGTTTCTCCGGAAGCGGCTGCTGATTGCTTTGGATCGAGCCTGGGAATCAGGGCACTGCTTTTCGCCGATCAATCACCCGCCGCGCCTTTCCCACTGAACGCTCGATTCCGTTCACGCTCAGTAATTGGATCACCGCGCTCACGCCAATCAACGCTTTGATATCGTAGGCAAGCGCAGCCTTAGCTTGCTGAAGCACGGCGACGTCCGGCGCAGTCTCCGGACAGGGCTCGACGTTGAGCGTGAGCACATCGAGCGGCCCTTCCTTCGTCAAAACGATCTGATAGTGCGGCGCCAACGCGTGCTGCTTGAGCAGTAACTCTTCAATCTGCGTGGGAAAAACATTCACGCCTCGCACGATCATCATGTCGTCCGAGCGGCCGGTTATTTTTTCCATGCGTCGCATGGTTCGAGCGCTGCCGGGAAGGAGCCGCGTGAGATCGCGCGTCCGATAGCGGATGATCGGCAGCGCTTCTTTTGTCAGCGACGTAAATACGAGCTCGCCCAACTCGCCATCAGGCAGGACTTCGCCCGTTTCCGGATCGATAATCTCCGGATAAAAATGATCTTCCCAAATCGTCGGACCATCTTTAGTCTCCACGCATTCCGATGCCACGCCGGGCCCCATCACTTCCGACAGGCCATAAATATCCACCGCATCGATTCCCATGCGCTTTTCGATGGCAGCACGCATATCGTTGGTCCACGGTTCAGCGCCGAAGATGCCGATTCGCAGCGAGCAGTCAGCCGGATGGATACCTTGACGTTCGAGTTCGTCGGCGATGGACAGCATGTAGCTCGGCGTCACCATGATGATGTCGGGCCGAAAATCCTGGATGAGTTGAACTTGCTTTTCCGTCTGGCCTCCGCCGAACGGAATCACGGTCAAGCCGGCCCGTTCCGCGCCGTAGTGAGCGCCCAGGCCGCCAGTGAAAAGGCCATAACCATAACTGACATGCACCTTGTCTCCACGCCTCGCACCCGCTGCGCGAATGGATCGTGCAACGAGATTCGCCCAGGTGTCGATGTCCTTTGCCGTATAACCCACAACCGTGGGTTTTCCGGTTGTCCCCGACGACGCGTGAATCCGCGAAATCTGATCGTGCGGCACGGCGAACATCCCATACGGATAATTATCGCGAAGATCCTTTTTCGTCGTGAAAGGGAAACGCGCGATATCAGCGAGGCTTCTGATGTCGTCCGGATGCACACCCGCTTCATCGAACTTTCGCCTATACACGGGCGAATTTTCATACGCATGAGCGATCGACCACTTGAGGCGTTCAAGTTGCAGCGCAGTGAGTTCGTCGCGACTGGCCGTCTCTATTCGGTCTAGTGGAAGCGCGGCGGTCATGGAATGTCTCCTTCCAGATATCTGTTCGCGGCCCGAATCAAATTTGTTCGGACACTACGGTTTGTCGAGTAGTTTTGTAGAGCGGCTCAGGATTCGATGGCAACGAGACTTCCCTTGATCTGGGACGACTTGCCGCGGAACATGGCGACCGTTTCCTGGTCACGGTTCGTCACCCGGATGTCGTAGATTCCCGTTCTTCCCGTCAGTGATTGTTCAATTGCCTCGGCAGTCAGGCGATCGCCGCCTTTGACCGCGCGCAAGAATTCGATTGAGCAGCCGGCCGCGACCGTGTTGATGTTGTACGAGTTGCAGGCGAACGCGAACGTTGAATCGGCCAACGTGAAAATGAGGCCGCCGTGACAAATTCCGTGTCCGTTCAGGAAGTCATCGCGAACGTTCATCTGCATGCGTGCGTATCCTGGTCGCACCTCGACCAGTTCCAGGCCGAGCGCACGGCTGCACGCGTCTGCTTCGTACATGGTTTGCGCGGTTGCTTCGGCGAGTTCCTGATCTGTCATTGCTGCCTTCTCCAAAAGCGATATGTTGTGTGTCAGAGACCTTCGAATCGCGGCGCGCGCTTTTCCTTGAACGCAGCAACACCTTCGGCATAGTCATGCGAGTCGCCGAGTTCACGCTGGACGTCGCGCTCGAGGTCCAGCTGCTGATCGAGCGTATTGTTCGCGGCAGCCCGTATTGCGTGTTTGATCGCCGCGACTGCCTTGGCAGGCTGCTGCGCCAGCTGTGCCGCTAGCGTCGCCGCAACGCTTTCCAGTTCGGCGTCGTCGACCACTTTCCACACGAGACCCCATGCGTGTGCTTGGTCCGCAGCCAGCTTGTCGCCGGTAAGCGCGAGACCCATTGCCCGGGCTTCGCCCACTCGCCTTGGCAAGAGCCACGTACCGCCCGAGTCCGGTATCAAGCCGATTTTCACGAATGCCTGAATGAAGCTCGCTGAACGCGCGGCGACGATCAAGTCGCAAGCCATGGCGAGATTGGCGCCCGCGCCGGCAGCGATGCCATTCACCGCGGCAATCACGGGCAGATGTGACGCCTGTAGCCGGCGCACGAGGGGATTGAAGTACTCGTCAATCAGCGCGCCCAGGTTCGTCATGGCGCCTGGCGTGAAGTCGAGGTCGGCGAGATCCTGGCCCGCGCAAAAGCCACGGCCCGATCCCGTAATCACGAGCGCACGGGCGTGGCTCTTCTCGATTTCGTCCAGCGCTTCACCTAACTCCTCGTGCATCGTGCGCGTGAAACTGTTCAGCTTTTCCGGGCGATTCAGTGTCAACGTCGCTACGCGCGTGGTCTCACTGATAGCGAAAACAATCGATCTGTTCTGGTCGGACATGAAGTCTCCTTCGGCAAGTGAGCGCAAATACCCATGCCTTCGATACTAATCGCGCTCGGCCGCAGTTGCCATTCGGCTTGATGGCCTAGGACTCGCTGCGACTCTTTGATCCGGCCGCCTATGCCGTTTAGCTGACTGTTGGCGGCGCGGTATTTGGCGCAACATGGACTCTGCTTTGAACGACCCGAAAGCGATTTGCGACAAACGCGGCGTCGGACAGCGCGGCGTTCGCTGCAGGATTGGCGCCCGTACCGTGGAAGTCCGAATACGCCGCGGTCTGGTTCACAAAGATGCTGCTAGTGAGGTTGATAGACAGTGCAACGCCGCCGCGAATAGCCGCGTCATAGGCTGCGTCAACTACGGCGTCGTCCGTGCTGTACACGGAAAAGGTCAATGCGCCATGTTCCGCTGCAATCGATCCGGCCAGTTCGAGCGCTTGCGCCGTTGAATCCGTGGCAATGACAAACGAGATTGGACCGAACCACTCGCGTGTGAACTTAGCGGCGTCAGCGTGCACGTCGAGTTTCAGCATTAGCGGAGAACGGACTTGAGCATCGGAGAAAACGGGATGAGCAAGCGATTGACTGTCGGTAAGCACTTCGCCAAGTTGCCGCGCTTCGGCGATGCGACCCATTACGCCGTCATTCTGTATGGCGCCCGTCAATTCCACGGCGCGAGCAGGATCGGAGATCAACTTTTCCACCGCGGCCGCGAGCGCCTTCGCGACGTCGTCAAAGCTCATCTGGCCTTCGCTTGTTCGAATGCCATCGCGAGGAACGTAGATGTTCTGCGGCGCCGTGCACATCTGGCCGGAGTAGAGCGCGAGAGAGAAGGCTATGTTGCTGGCAACGGCTTTGATGTTGTCGACAGAGTCAATCACGATCTGATTTACGCCCGCTTTTTCGGTGTAGACCTGGGCCTGATGTGCGTTGCGTTCGAGCCAGCTGCCGTTTTGCGTGCTGCCGGTGAAGTCGATGATCTTGATCTCCGGCCTCAGCGCGAGATCCTGTACGACAGGACCGTCGTTCCCTTCGGTAGCCAGCAGGGTAACCACGTTCGGGTCAAATCCAGCCTCACGCAAGACATCGCGTGCAATGCGTACTGTGACGGCCAGCGGCAAAATCGCTCCCGGATGCGGTTTGACGACAACGGTATTGCCCGTGGCCAAGTCCGCGAACATGCCGGGATAGCCATTCCACGTCGGAAATGTGCAACAGCCGAGCACGAGCCCGGTGCCGCGCGGCACGACCGTGAATTGCTTGTGCATCGCGAGCGGAGGATTCTTGCCTTGGGGCTTTTCCCAGTATGCGTTGGCAGGAATCCGGTGAAGCTGGTCCCACGCATAGGCGACTGCTTCAAGCGCCCGGTCTTGCGCGTGCGGTCCGCCTGCCTGAAACGCCATCATGAAAGCCTGCCCGGTTGTATGCATGACGCTGTAGCCAATCTCAAAACTGGCCTTGTTCAACTGCGACAGGATCTCGAGGCTAACGCCGACCCAGGCCGCAGGCCCCGCCGCGCGCCACCGACGCTGTGCCGTCGCGGAGGCGTCAAGCAACGCGTCGACGTCCGCTTTTGGGTAGCGAATCCCCAAAGCAAACCCAAAAGGCGATCGCTCATTGCCGACCAACTCACCATTAGAAGGTTGATCCAGCACGAACGTCTTATTCAGGTGAGACTTGAAAGCCGCCTCGCCGTCCGAATTCGCTGTTTCCCCGTACACTTTGGGACTAGGCATTTCGGGAAACGGGCTCCAATAACCACGCGTTGCAATAGCGGCAAGCGCTTGAGTAAGCGTCGCTTCGTGCTTGGAGAAGAGCGGATGGGTCATGGCGGCAAAGTGATGAGTGGCATTGAGTAGCGTTCGGATAATTAATTAACCGACCGGTTGGTATGCGAATGTTAGCATTATCGAGACGCGTGCGCGAAGCGATTTCGCGCGAGTTCATATCTAGGAGGAATGGATGTCTTACGAGAATCTGTTGACCGAAGTGCGTGGGCGCGTCGGCTTGATCACGTTGAATCGGCCGAAAGCACTCAACGCGCTTAACGACGCGCTAATGGATGAACTTGGGACCGTGCTCAAGGAATTCGATGCCGACGAAAACATCGGCGCCATTGTGCTGACGGGCAGCGAAAAGGCGTTCGCGGCAGGCGCGGACATCGGCATGATGGCCAATTACACGTATATGGACACGTTTAAGGGTGACTACATCACGCGCAATTGGGAAACGGTCCGCACCATTCGCAAGCCGATCATCGCTGCTGTCGCCGGTTTTGCCTTGGGCGGCGGGTGTGAACTGGCGATGATGTGCGACATCATCATTGCTGCCGATACCGCCAAGTTTGGCCAACCCGAAATCAAACTCGGCGTGATCCCGGGCGCAGGTGGCACGCAGCGGCTGCCGCGCGCCGTTTCGAAGGCGAAGGCAATGGACATGTGCCTCACCGCGCGAATGATGGACGCCGACGAAGCCGAACGGGCCGGATTGGTGTCGCGCGTCGTGCCAGCGGCGAGTTTGTTGGACGACGCCATGCAGGCGGCATCGACTATCGCGAGTTTCTCCTTGCCGGCTGTGATGATGGCGAAGGAGTCCGTTAATCGTGCGTATGAATCGACTCTGGCTGAAGGTGTCCATTTCGAGCGTCGCATGTTCCATTCGCTGTTCGCAACCGAAGATCAGAAGGAAGGAATGGCTGCTTTCGTTGAGAAGCGGAAGCCCGCTTTTAAGCATCGATGAAATTCTTTTGCTGAACCCCTTGCGCGGTGTTGAAACGGGCACTAGAATTCCGTTCCTTCGCTTCACAACGAAGCGAAGGGAAGTGAGAAAGTGCAGTAGTAGTGGCGCGCAAGAGGATGCCGCGCAAGAGGATGCCAACTGGCGCGGGCATTGGTGTTGGCGACGGCCTGAAGTCTATCG
>NZ_LMPF01000012.1 GCF_001424345.1 Burkholderia sp. Leaf177 | reverse complement strand
CGATTCAACCAGAATCGCCCGATCCGCGCCGATCGCCATGGCCGTGCGCAGCGTTTCCTGGCATTGCGTCACGCCACACGACACGGCAATCACCTCGGTGGCAACGCCCGCTTCACGCAGACGCACGGCTTCTTCGACGGCGATTTCATCGAACGGGTTCATTGACATCTTTACGTTCGCGATATCGACTGCACTGCCATCCGCTTTCACGCGCACCTTCACGTTGTAGTCGACGACTCTTTTAACAGGTACGAGAATCTTCAAGACGGTCTCCTTACTTTTGGAATGTCTCACTTTGCCAGAGCTATCCTGCCGATGAAATTCAGCAATTATGAACATGTGGTTTGCGGACGGTTAATATTGAAGGCCAAACCACGTTATTTCTTTAGGCCCTATAAGCGCCATGCATTTTGATTTTGTCGATCTAACGCTCATCGTTCATTTGGCAGAGACGCGCAACCTCGCAAGAGCGGCCGAGCGCTGCCATATATCGCCGCCGGCAGCCAGCAACCGCATCAAGAATCTCGAAGAACAATTGGGTTTCAAGCTGCTTTATCGTACGAGCCAAGGTATGACACCCACCCCGGCCGGCGAGGCGTTCGTGCATCACGCGCGGCTCGTGCAAGAGCGCTTGCTGCATCTTGCGAGCGACATGCAGGACTATGGCGAAGGTATCAAGGGCCACGTACGCATCTGGGCGAATACCACGGCGATCAGCGAGTTCCTGCCAGTTGTGCTTAGCGGCTTTTTGCGCGATCACCCGGATATCAACATCGATCTGCGCGAAGTGCTGAGCGGTGACATCCTGAAAGGGGTGGCGGAAAGTGCGACGGATATCGGCATCGTGGCGGGCAATGTGTATTCCGATCATCTGGAAATGCTGCCATACCGGGACGACCGGCTGTTGCTCGTGACATCGGCAAACCATCCCTTGGCGAGACACGAGCGCGTCGATTTCGCGAGCACGCTGGAAGACAACTTCGTTGGCCTCCCGACGTCGAGCGCCATTCATCTTTTCATGACCGCAGCCGCCGATGCGCTTGGTGCCCGCTTGAAGCTGCGTATTCAGGTCGGCAACTTCGAGGCAGCGTGCCGGATGATCGAGATGGGAGTGGGTATCGGGCTCGTTCCGGAATCGGTCGCGCAGCGTCATGCCAAAAGCATGAACATCCGGATGATCCGCCTGAATGATGCTTGGGCCGAGCGCAAGCTGAAGATATGCGTTCGGTCGCTGAATGAACTGCCGCCTATTGCGCGCGTGCTGGTGGAATGCCTGAGGTCGAGCGAGGATGGTCTTGGATGAACGGCATGTGCGACTTGGCCGTTGGGAACTTGCGTGCTTGATGATCCGTTATTGCGTCAGCGCATCTCTTGCCATCGCAAGACGGGATCGCGCTCGCGGCGGTCTGTCGGCAGTTCCACCGGACGTCGGCAGATGCTCAGACGTTCAGCAGCCAGGCCCGTTTTGAGCAGGCAGTCCACGACAGCCTGAATCACTTTGAGACGGTGCTCCCATCGTTGGATCGGAAGCTCCCAGCATCGCACCAGAAGCAAAACACGACATTCCTATCTTGCTCAAACACGACATTAGGATATTGCCCCTACATACGAAAAATGGATAATTAGCATTATGTAAAGTTACTAGGAAACAACGGACGATACTTGATTCCACCCGTTAACTCGTTCAGCGCATATCACGGCTTTACCGAAAGCTCCCGACCCAGCGGGTTGCGCGTCGCCGAAAATCATATCGCTTTCAGATAAAGTATCGCGGCCACGCAAACTTGTGAGAGCCACTATGAACGACGTCTTTACGCCGGCCGACGCAATGCGCGCCGATTATTTCTATGAATTCCACGAAGTGGGCAACACCGATTCCTCCACGCCGCTCGCGCACGTCACGAAGCGGGTGCCCATCCCTCACCTGGACGCGGGGACGATCGTGATACTGGGCACGGACGCCGGCAGTGGCCGATACACCGTCGACCGAGTCGAGCTAGATCTATGGAGCGGCGACGACAGTTCCATTTACTTCGACGTCTACGTCACGCCGATCGCTCGACGCTAATCTGATTCAAAGCGCGCCCATCGCTCAGTAGAAAACTTTCGCACCACCGACACCTTCGACCGCTTCAATGCGCAGCCCACCCTTAACGCCCGCAAGCAGGTCCTCGAAATCCTGAGACGCAAGACAAACCACGGGTACGACAACCCCATAAAGTTCGTCGGCTACGATAGCGCCTATCGAAATGATCAAATCCCGATCCCTAAGCACGATGCCCGCAGGTCCCGTGCCATTTCGTATTGCTTCGGCAAGTACGCTGCTGCTGGAACTCGACCCTTTTGCATGCGCCATGATCATGATTTTTCCCGCAAGACTTTCTCCATATTGCGGATGAGTTTTATCGATGATCAAGCCCGCGTCGCAGTCATAACCACCCCAAAAACTCAAAGGTTTCTCCAGCACTATTTTCTCGGCACGAGCGACGCCGGCGCACAGCGCGTCTCCTTCAAGGTATCGGCTTGCCGGCACATGCGTGCAATCCGTAACGAGACAAGACGGATCCTTAGCCATGAAAACGTACCCTCCCTTCGAACGCCGATTGCACGCATTCGCTCATGCTTCCGTACGCAACGCTAACGCCGATATTGGCTGGAGCATATGACGCCCATTTCCCGGAATTGGTCATTACAAGGCCCGAAAGTTTTTTCATGACGGGCGTGATGTACGTGCATGTATCGACCACGATCTGGATGCCACGTTCTTCCAATTCGCTTGCCAAGCCGTTCTCATTTAATTCCCAAAGAATGAACCGGCTCGTATTGACATAGAAGTCGGTCTTTGGCCGCCCTTCGTAGCGTTCGAGCAGGTGCGCTAGCTGCCTAAATTCGCTTAACGAAAAATGAGGCGTCCCAAGCGCGACAGCCACGAGTTCATCACCTTCGTGTCCATTGTTTAGCGACTTTCGTATTTCATCGAGGTCCGCAAAAGAAACATCGATCCTTTTTAGCGGTTCGCGATTTTGCAATGCAGCCTCAAGCGTTGGCGCTTCTGGCGTAATACCGACCGCATGAAAGAGCGCTACTGCACCGCTCGATGCCGCCGCCGCACCAAGCGCCTTGAGTTCGTCTTCGGTCGTGTCCTCAGGCAAGCCGACAATCACCGGGACAAATGCGCCTGCAATTTTTCCAACGAATAGCCCGAGTGCTGCAAAGTAAATATCGCGCGAGGGCACGCTCTTGAACTCGCTCAGTTCGAAAACAATCTGGCCGGCACGATTTCCTTCGATGTGCAAGCCGGCATATGGCGCGCGACCTGTTATGGCGGCCGCCAGGTCCAGAAAGTCTCCATAACGGCTGGTTCTGGCGCCCAACACGGAGTTGGCGAAAACGATCGCGTTGGATTCCGCCCACGCGATTTGTTCTCCTTTGCGAGGCCGGTTCTTTAATTGATAAGGCGCGCATGTGAAAGTCGATTCGCATCCGAGAAGAAGATGTGCATCCATCAGCCTTTGTGCATCGCGTTGAATGGAACTGTCGCCGTGGTAAAGCTCGGGATGAATCAAATCGAGTGAACCTACGTTCAAGGTCGTGGGCACCGCGACCTTCGCATTGGTATCGACAAAAAACTCCACGAAATCCAGGCTTGCCTTCCCATGATAAAGACAGCCGTCGATGTGGGCGGACGTGATGTCGATCAAACTATCCGCGAACATGACTTCGGCAGTCCGCTTGACGATACGCATTGCACGCGCTGCGCCCTTCCCCAACTCACCATTCAACATCGCGCTATCGCGCTCACTTAACTGCAGCATGTGACGTCTCCAACGGCTCACTCTGGTCCGAATAACCATCAACGAAAAAAATTAGCAGCGCAATATTTAGAGGTCTTATATTGAGGTCAATGAAATCCGAATTCAACTTTATTTGAGGCGGTGTTCGACGTTGTCCGCACAAGACCGGCGCTTATTCTTCGTGCGCTTGGCTAAGCGTCCAATGACCAACATACGTCGCCCATATCTGCTGCCAGGAAAACCATGCTCACACTTTTCAAAAGCGGTCGCATTGTCGATGTCAATCACAATGAAGACGAACAACCGTACGACGTTTTGATCGAGGACGGCATCATCCGCGAAGTTGCGCCTCACATCAATGTCCGGGCCGATACGAACGTGCTCGACATAAGCGGCAAGACCTTGATGCCGGGTCTGATCGACTGCCATGTCCACGTAATGGCAAGCATGGCAAACCTTGGAATCAACGCTAAGCTGCCCAACGCGTTCGCATTGTTCCGCGCCATCCCCATCCTTCGGGGTATGCTCGAGCGAGGCTTTACCAGTGTTCGCGACGCGGGAGGCGCCGACTACGCACTTGCTCAAGCCGTGGAAACGGGGCTGGCTGAAGGCCCTCGCCTGTTCACATCGGGGAAAGCCATTTCCCAGACGGGTGGTCATGCGGATTTTCGCGTCAGGCTGGACCATAGCCCCGACAACTGTCCTTGCTCGCAATACTATGGAGCGATCGGCCGCATAGTCGATGGTGTCGACGACATTCGCCGGGCGATCCGGCAGGAGATGCGTCAAGGCGCGACCCAGATCAAGATCATGGCATCGGGAGGGGTATCGTCACCCAGCGACCCGATTGGCAACCTTCAATTCTCCGAGGACGAAATCCGGGCCGCCGTTGCCGAAGCGCGCCAGCATCAGACCTATGTCATGGCTCATGCCTACACCGCGCAAGCGATCAAGCGCGCAGTGGAGTTCGGTGTTCGCACGATCGAACATGGCAATCTTGTCGACGACGAAGCTGCCAGGATCATGGCCGAACAAGGCGCGTTCGTGGTGCCAACCTTGATCACGTACGAAGCTTGCCGCACCGATGGCGCTGAAGCAGGCTTCCCTGCTGATTCACTCGTAAAAAACGCCGCGGTACTGCAAAAAGGACTGGATTCGCTGGAAATTTACAAGCGGCATGAGGTCAGGATGGCTTATGGATCCGACCTCCTGGGAACAATGCATCAACGTCAAAGCGAAGAACTCATGCTGCGGACCCGGGCGTTTTCGAACTACGAGGTGATCTGCCAGGCGACATCGGTTGCAGCGGATGTCTTGAACAAAACCAATGAACTCGGGGTGGTGACAGCCGGGGCCATTGCGGACTTGCTCGTTGTAGACGGAAATCCGTTGAAGGATATCGAGGTCCTGGGTCATCAGGGCCGTCACCTCGATATCATCATGAAACAAGGTCGTTTCTTCAAGAATCGTCTGGTCGCCTGACAGACGTTCGTAAAACGCGAAGCAGGAGACAAGCTGAATAACGTTCGGCTTCTCCTGGTTCCTCAGCGCGCATTCGCAGCCTTCGCCATCACACCTTCCACAATACCCACGATCTGCTGACTCGCAATCTTGAGGTGCGTTTCCAGCCGCTTGATACCGAGCTTCACGTCTCCATTGCGGCACGCTTCAATGATCTGCATATGCTCAGTATGAGACTGCTCGCGGATAGGCACCTTGACCACCTGGAAGCGAAAATAACGGTCACATCGGTCGTGTAGAACACGGAGCATTTGAAGCGTGATTTCGCAGCGTGCCGGCCGATAAAGAGTCTCATGAAGTTTCCAGTTCAACGAGCCCCACTCTCCGCCCGTTGCCTTGTCCATGTCCTTGACGATGCGTTCGGCCCGGTCAATTTCGGAATCAGTTATGCGAGGGATGGCCTCGGAAAAAACCCATGGCTCGAGTCGCAGCCGGATGTCGAAGGTTTCGCGCACCTCGTCGACCGACAGTTCCTGGACGTAAGCGCCTTTGTGCGGCACCACGTTCAACAAACCTTCCGAGTGAAGCCGTGTGATCGCCTCGCGCACGGGCACACGGCTTACACCCAGCTCCTCCGCCAGAACCTCCTGGCGCAGAACGCTGCCCGGGGAGATCCGGCCGCTCAGAATCATTTGGCGAATCTCGTCGGTAACGAGTTCCACGGCAGTGGGACGAACGATTTTTCGCGATGCACGCACAACGACTTCCGCGTCCGGCACGTTCGCTGGTTTGGCAGGTTTTTTCTTGAGAATCGCCGTGGTCATCGAGGACAGTTTTACTGAAAAGTGGACGATTGAATGTACCACGGATCGGTTATCGGATCCAAAATCCAATCTACACGATTAGTCGAAAGCCCTGCGTATCCAAGTTCCGTTTTTCATTACGCCGGCAATGCCTTCGCCTTGATTCGTCACCAGCACGCTGATGTCGTCGAGTGGATTTCCGTCGACGACGAGCAGATCCGCAAACGCTCCCTTCGCGACAATTCCAAGTTTGCCTTCCATTCCAACAATTTCCGCGCCTATTTTCGTAGCTTGGCAAATGGTCTCGAATGCACCGACGATAGCCGATCGAATCAGTAACTCTTCGCTCTGAAACTGATGCATATCGCCGAGCAGATCCGTTCCTAAACCCATTTTCACGCCGTGGCGTTTGAGCGTACTGATCGCTTGCAAGCCTTGGGTGCGGACGTCTTCATTTTTCTTCAGCGCACTCTCCGACACGCCCGATCGCGCGCCGACTTTTCCCATTGCGTCGTAAGTCACGAGCGTTGGCACTGCATACGCGCCGTGTTTCGCCATGACCGCGGCCGCTTCGTCGTCAATCAGATTGCCATGCTCGATGGTGCGAACGCCCAGCTCGACCACGCGCTTGATCGCGGCGCCGGTGTAGGCATGCGCCATCACATACGTTTGATGTGAACGGGCCTCTTCGACCGCGGCCTTGATTTCATCGACGGAAAACTGAAAATTGCCGATAGGATCGGTCGGCGACGCCACCCCGCCGGAAGCCATGATCTTCACGTGATTGGCGCCCGCGCGCATTTCCTCGCGAACCGCCTTGCGCATTTCGTCCACGCCATCCACGATCCGGCCAATCGCACCGAGGTTGCGGCTGCAGCCGCACGGGTCCGGATCGGAGTTGTCGAATCGTTCGCGGAAGTCGCCATGTCCGCCAGTCTGGGACAAGGCCTTGCCCGCGATAAACAAGCGAGGTCCCGAGATGATGCCTTCTTCGATCGCCTTGGCGAGTGCGTAATCAGCGCCGCCCGCGTCGCGAACGGTGGTGAATCCGCGATTGAGCATGCCCTCAAGGATAGGAACCGCTTTCAATACGGCAAAGGTATTCGGCAGGCGGCTATTCGATCCGAGATGCGCCACCGATGCAATAACGTGCGCATGACAGTCGATCAAACCGGGCATGACCGTGCGGCCGCCTACATCGATGACGTCGGCGCCCTCCTGCGCTACCGGTTCGCGCGTCACATCCGCGATCCGGTCTCCTTCTATGACGATGGAATAAAGACCCTTGTCGGATTCGTGATCCGCGTCGAGTATCCGCGCGTTATTCAGAATGATCATTTCTACCTCAAAACGAACGGGCCGCTCGACGCTTGCAAGCACGGCGGCCCGAATATCATTTCAGCAAAAAGCCCTTTGCTAGCGGGTCGCGGTCGTCCACGAAGATCGTGTTAAATCCGGTCACGCGAGCCCAGCCTTCAACGCTCGGAATGATCGCGTCGTACTCGCCGACCTTCGTGGCCTTCGTGGCTATGCCATTGAACAGCGTGCCGATGATGCTCTCGTGAACGAACGTCTCTCCAAGCTCGAGTCTGCCCTTCGCGACGAGGTGCGCCATTCGAGCGGACGTGCCAGTGCCGCAAGGCGACCGGTCGATGGCTTTGTCGCCGTAGAACACAGCGTTGCGCGCACTTGCGCCTGGAATTGTCGGCTCGCCGCACCACATCACATGACTTAATCCGTGGATCTCCGGTTGTTCCGGATGAACGAAGCGATATTTTTCATTCGCCTTTTTGCGCAGAACCGGACTAAGGCGTTGTATGTCGCTTGGCCGCAATGAATGCAGCCCGGCAAAGGTCTTCTGGGGCTCGACAATGGCGTAGAAATTTCCACCATAAGCGACGTCGAAATGAATCTCACCAAGCTCTTCCACCTCCACGCTCAAGTCGTTCGAGTGGAGAAACGACGGGACGTTGGTCAACTGCACGGAAGCCACATGATCGCCGTCCAGCGTGTAGCGCGCGACCACGAGACCCGCAGGGGTATCGAGCCGAACGACGCCTGGCTCACGAGGACGCACGAGGCCATTTTCTATCGCGGTGGTAACCGTGCCGATGGTGCCGTGGCCGCACATCGGCAAGCAGCCACTCACCTCGATGAACAGGATTGCAATGTCGCAGTCCGGGCGCGTGGGAGGATACAGAATCGAACCGGACATCACTTCGTGACCACGGGGCTCGAACATCAAAGCTGTCCGGATCCAGTCGAATTCCTGCTCGAAATACGCGCGCCGTTCGATCATGTTCGCGCCCTGCAGCATCGGTGCGCCGCCCGCCACCACGCGTACTGGATTTCCGCAGGTGTGGCCATCGATGCAGAAAAACGTGCTTTTCATGAATTACCTCACTATCTTTCACGCGCTCACAAGCATGGTCGATGCTTGGTACAAGCAAGAGATGCTTACGATAACGCTTTCAGGTCCTTCATGGTCTTTTCCACGATGGCGATCACTCTTTGACGCTCCTCACCTTCGAGTTTGAGGCGTGGCGCCTTGACGTTTTCCGCATATCCGGACGTCATGTTTTCAGCAAGCTTGATGTACTGAACGAGCTTGACGTGAACATCGAGATGAAACAAAGGCGTCAACACGCGATACAACTTGCGCGCTTTTTCGAAATCGCCCTTCACCGCCAGGTTCAGCAACTCCACTGATTCCTTCGGCACGGCATTCGCCATACCCGATACCCAACCTGTCACGCCCAATGCGGCCGACTCCAGTACCAGATCGTCGACCCCGCAAAACACGGCAAAGCGATCGCCAAACTGGTTGTAGAGATCGGTTACGCGCGTTGTGTCGTAGGATTCTTCCTTGACGGCAACGATGTTGCCTTCGTCTTTCAACTGCTCCAGCAGATCGGGGCGCATGTCGACGCCGTAGCCGCGAGGATTGTTGTAGATCATGATGGCAAGCTGGGTCGAGCGTGCCACGGTCCGATAGAACTCGACGGTTTCGCGATCATCGGATCGATAGGTAAGACCCGGGAAAACCATCAGACCTTGCACGCCAATCGATTCGGCATCCTTAGCGAACTGGATTGCACTGTCTGTATTTGTTTCAGCCAGACCCGATACCACCGGCACGCGTCCTTTAACAGCTTCAACCGCAATTCTGAGGACCGTACGCTTCTCCTCAGGTGTGAGCTGTGCGTTTTCGCCAACCATGCCCATCATCACAACACCACCAACGCCGTTGTCGATAAGCCGATCCAGACCTGCCTTGATGGCCTCGTGGTCGAGCGAACCGTCTTCTTTCAACTTCGTCGTCACTGCGGGGAAAACACCTTTCCAATCAACTTTCATATCGAACCTCCAGGCGTGGTTATAAAGATCTTGAGCGGACTGTGCGGCAAAAAAGCAGATGTTCTATGCGCTTCGCTTTTTGCGGAATCGTTCGATGGAATACGCATCCATCGGAGTCCCGGGTATTCTGTCGACCAACAAATCCGCTACGAGCGCGCCCGTGGTTGCGGACTGCGTCAGACCGAGATGAACGTGACCGAACGCATAGATGATCGATGCAACGGAAGGCGATTTTCCAATAACGGGAAGCGAGTCCGGCGTTGCGGGCCGATGTCCCATCCATTGAACTGCGCCGTGATCCTGGATTCCGGGCAGGAAACGTTTTCCAAGCGCAAGCAATGCCTCGCAGCGCCTGTAATTGGGCGGCGCTTTTAATCCAGCGAATTCCGCGGCGCCGCCAATCCGAATGCCAATATCAAGCGGTGTTGCCACGAACTTGCGTTCCGCAAAAATGACCTCGCGCGACAACGTAATGCCCGGCTGCGGCAACGTCGTGTTGTATCCACGTTCACTATCGAGCAACACGTTATCGCCGATGGACGCGGCCAATGAAGCCGACCAAGCTCCCGCCGCGACCACGATCTGCCGCGCGGCGATCGACGTGCCTGCATCGAGAACCGCCGATGGTTCGCTCGCGTTGTTCGCGTCAAGCCTTGTCACGACACCTTCGACGAAGCATGCCCCAAGCGCCTGCACGCGCGCCCTGATCTGTGAGACCAGCTGTTTGGGGTCTCCAATATGCGACCAGTCTTCAAGGAACACGCCGCGCTTGAATACCGGCGCAAGCGCGGGTTCGAGTTCTCGAATCTCCTGGTCATTCAGCGCGTGCCAGCGCACGCCGAGTTCCCGCTTGAGCTTCCATTCGTTTGCATCTGCCTTGAATGCTTTCTCCGTTTCGTACAGCGTCAGCGCGCCACGTCGATAAAACGTGCTGATTGCACCAACGTCTTCGAATAGCGGAATCAGATCGCCATAAACGCGATTGTTGAGCGCCGCCAACGCTAGCGATATCTCCTTGAACCTGACAGGATTAGTCGTTCTCATAAATTCGATGAACCATGGAAGCGCGCTCGGCACATGCTTCCAGTCGATGGACAACGGCCCTAAAGGATCGATCATCCATTTCGCTGCTTTAAACAGAAGCCCGGGCACTGAAATAGGGGTGCATTCAGTAACCGCGATCCCTCCGGCATTGCCATGCGATGCCCGGTCCCCGTCGAAATCCTTGTCGATGATCGTAACGGTCAGCCCTTCCTTTAGCGCAGACCATGCGCAAGCGAGCCCGACGACTCCCGCACCGATCACGAGGACATCGGGAGTGCTAGCGCCGCGACTGTTCTGGTTTGTCATTACTCGGCTAGTTCGATATCAAAAGAAAACTCGCGCCGTAGCATAAGATTGGATCCAATATACGTCATGAGGTCGATGATCGCTTTCGCGACTTTGTGTGTCAAGTCGTTTAGGGCTTCCCCCAAGCCACCCGAGCCTGTTTTCGTAAAAGTGCGCATTGACTATTTTTTATGCACTCAATATTCTGGATCCAATGTGATGTCAGGAATGAACGAACCGACAGGAGAGATTTTCATGAGCATGGGAAACGAATTAGGTGCGCAGGCGGTGCCATCCGCGCCGGGCGCTTATGCCGGTGTCAGGACTCGAGCGCAGTCGATGCGCGCCGTTCGGGCCGCGATCATCGGTAACGTTCTCGAATGGTTCGACTTCGCGACGTATGCATTTCTCGCCACGTCGATTTCAAAAAGCATGTTTCCCGCCGGGGACGAATTCGTTGCGATGCTCGGCACCTTCGGTGCTTACGGCCTCGGCTTCGCGTCGCGACCACTTGGGGCAATCGTCTTTGGCTGGCTGGGCGATCGCAAAGGCCGCAAATGGACGCTGTCTTTTGTCATGCCGCTAATGGCGCTTGGAACGCTGCTGATGGCGCTCATTCCGTCGTATGCATCGATCGGCATTCTTGCGCCAATCCTCCTCGTGCTTGCAAGACTTCTTCAAGGGTTTTCGGTCGGTGGAGAACTGGGTAACGCCATTGCCTTCCTGGTGGAATGGGCTCCCAAGGGCAAGCGAGGGCTTTATGGAAGCTTCCAGCAGTGCAGCACGATTGGCGGCAGTTTGCTCGGCTCGGGCGCAGCAGCGTTGATGTCGACGTGGATCTCGCCGCAGAGCATGGTTGATTGGGGATGGCGCGTTCCGTTTATTGCGGGCGCGTTGATCATTGGGCCGATAGGCTGGTACATCCGTCGCAAGAGCGAGGAGTCGCCGCTTTTCGAAGCGGCGCACGATGCAAGCGCAAAACCCGACACCCGCTCGCCGTTGCCGATGGCGCTTCAGGCGTGCGGTCTCGTGATGGTCTGGACCGTTTCGCTCTATGTGATTCTCAATTATCTGCCGAGTTTCGTGCAGAAATATGTAGGACTCAGTGCCTCTGCGTCGCTTTGGTGGAACACGGCAGGCTTGCTGTTGATGACGCTCGCCATTCCGTTTTGGGGCGCGCTTTCGGACAAGGTCGGTCGCAAGCCGCTGTTGCTGGTTGGTTGCCTCGCGTTCATCGTCTTGCCCTACCCGCTCTTTGCCTGGATGCTGGCGACGAAGTCCGCGCTGCTGGTAGCGATCATTCAACTGGGAAGCGGCATTCTCATCGGCATATTTTCCGGTGTAGCACCGGCGGCGCTCTCCGAGATCTTTCCGACAAAGATGCGCACGACCTGGATGTCGATTGGTTACGGCATCGCGAATGCCATTTTTGGCGGGTTCGCTCCATTCATCGCGATCTGGCTGATCAAAGCAACCGGCTCTCCGCTATCGCCCGCGTTTTACGTGATCGCGGCAGCGATCATGTCGACCATAACAGTGCTGACGTTGAAAGAAAGCGCCCACAAGCCCCTGCTCTGAAGACTGATGCGCGAAGCCGGTTGACGTCGACTTCTGGGTTCACGAGCATATCCGGGGAAAATGCAATGTCCATTACCGTGTTCAAGAATGCGCGACTCTTCGACGGTCTGTCCCGTGATATTCGAGCGGGCATGGGCGTGGTCGTCGAAGATGCTTTCATTCGCGAAGTGTTCGAAGGCGAGCCATCCATTCAAGGGGACCTCACCATCGATTGCGGGGCGAGAATGCTGATGCCGGGGCTCATAGATGCGCACGTCCATATTCTGGCAACGGACGTGGACCTTGCAAGTCTCGACAAGATCCAGAAATCGCTTCTCTACGCGCAAAGCCGCCATGTCCTCGAAGGCATGCTCGCCAGAGGCTTCACCACGATCCGCGATGCCGGAGGCGCCGACGCGGGATTCGCCGCGGCTGTGGAGCAAGGGTTTATCGATGGTCCGCGCATGTACGTAGCGGGTGCCGCCATCACGCAAACGGGCGGCCACGCCGACATGCGCGCCCGGGTGAACTTCGGTTGCGCCTGCCATGGTCTGGCGCAAGGCAGCATTCTTGGGCGCATTGCCGACGGTGTCCCTGACGTGCGTCACGCCGCCCGCGACGAGTTGCGCATGGGCGCGACCCATCTGAAAGTCATGGCTTCCGGTGGCGCTGCATCGCCGACCGATCCCATCGAGAACACGCAATATTCTTTGGAAGAACTTCGCGCGATCGTGGAGGAAGCCGAAGCGTGGAACACTTATGTGATGGGTCACGCGTACACGCCTCGCGCGATCATTCGCGCAATCGAGTGCGGCATTCGCAGCATCGAGCACGGAAATCTTCTGGACGAAACGGCGGCGATGCGAATGAGGGAACTGGGCGCCTATCTGGTTCCAACGCTCGTCTCCTCCGATACCCTCGTGCGGTTTGGCGCAGAACTCGGCTCGCCCGCCGAGAGCATGCGCAAGATTCGCCAGGTGCGCGACAAAGGCGTCGAGGCTCTCGATATCGCACGACGATGTGAAACGAAAATCGGCTTCGGCACCGACATTCTCGGTTTGAAATTACATAACTTCCAGGGCGAGGAATTCATGTTGCGCTCACGCGTGGAGGATCCCGTCGACACGCTGATTTCGGCCACGAGCATCAATGCGGAAATGATGATGCAAAAGGGAAGGATCGGCGAGATCAGCGCGGACGCCAGAGCCGATATCCTCGTGGTCAACGGCGATCCCTCCCGCGACGCGACCACGTTCAACCAGCAAGGCGCCAATCTCGATGTCGTCATGAAGGACGGGCGCTTTTTCAAGAACACGCTGTGCTGAAATTTTCGCGGTCGCCGCGTGTCCATCGAACATTTCGATGTTTCAGGAAGGCAACATGAGACTGGAAAGGAACGTAACCGTCGTCGGAGCGCACGCTGAAGGCGAAGTAGGCCGCGTAATCACGGGCGGCGTGCTGAGCCCGCGAGCGAGCAGCATGTTCGAATGCCAGCAAGCCTTGATCGCTGAAAAAGACTGGCTTCGCGGCATGCTGCTTTCGGACCCGCGCGGAAGCGTCAACGCGGCCGTCAACCTGATCACGCCGCCTATATCCGCTGAAGCCGATTTCGGCATGATCGTTATCGAGGCCGATTATTACCCGGCAATGTCGGGCTCGAACTTGATTTGCACGGTGACCGTCGCGTTGGAAACAGGCGTTGTTCCGATGCATGAACCCGTCACCAATCTGATCGTCGATACCCCCGCCGGGCTCGTACGTGTAGCCGCTCGCTGCACGAACGGCAAGTGCCGCAATGTTTCATTCTCGAACGTGCCTTCGTTCGTGATGCATCGGGCAGCGTGTGTGGAAGTGGCCGGCTTTGGCACGCTCATGGTGGATGTGTCGTACGGCGGCATGATCTACGCGATCGTCGATGCCGCCGCGCTAGGCTTTACGCTGGACAGGTCGGAGGCGCGCTCGCTGGTCGAGGCGGGCGAGCGGATCAAGCTCGCCGCAGCAGCGCAGCTACCTTCGGCGCATCCAGAAAATCCTGGCATCCACACCATCAATCAGACGCTGTTTGCGGGTCGCGTGGAGCGGCGCGGCGAGGAAGTCGTTTCGAAAAACGCGGTCGTGGTCTCGCCTGGACGACTCGACCGCAGTCCCTGCGGCACCGGAAGTTCCGCGCGCATGGCGCTCCTTCACGCCACCGGCGAACTTGCGGTCGGACAGACGTTTCGTCACCAATCGATCATCGATACCGAATTCGTTTGCCAAATCGATGGCTTGACGATGGTCGGGCAGACACTTGCCGTGAAGCCGGTTGTGAGCGGCCGTGCATGGCTGACCGGAATCTCTTACTACGGCATCGATCCTGAAGATCCTTATCCGGAAGGCTACCGGCTCAACGACACCTGGTTTGCAACCTGATTCCTGAAATGACGGCCGGGCAAAACGTGTTGCCTCGGTTCTTGGCGTTTGCTGACTAATCGAAAAGTTCCTTGGCTGGAGTTCGGTATGCGCTAAATAGCAAGGACAATGGCCTCCTGCAAATTTGATTCGGTACGCTAAACCTATATGCTCCGGTTTGATTTGCGTGTTGCAGCAAGCCGCGTTTCTATGCTGTCGTAGACAGTGTCGATCTTTTTGAACATATCGGCTTGTGCCATCAAAGAAACAACCTGTTCGTTGATGCCGCCGCTAGTCGAATATTGCCGCGATAGTTCGTCTAGCGGAATGTCGCTGCGAAGCGCTGCATCGGCAAGACCCTTGCAGAGCGACATAAGATAAGAACGGGCATCATCGTAGTCCACGCCTTTTCTCGACGCCCAACTGCTCTGCGCATGAGCAGTCGCGAAGAAAAGGCCCATGCTTGCGCTTAGTGCCAGCATGGTGTCGAACTGGTCTTCGGAAGCAACGCCAAGTGAGCCGCCGATGGTTTCGAAGATGTCGCGCACGCATGTCTCCACCGGATATAGCACCGTTCGACTTGCAGCATGAGCGACCATGGGCAGGGGCAGCGCCCGTACGATCCGCTTGGGCGCGTTGCGCAATGAATCACGCACTTGCTCTGTTCCATATCCGGCAATCAGGGATACGACGCATTGGTCCGGGGCAAAGCTCAGCGCTCCAAGCACGTCCGCTGCGATCTGCGGGCGCACCGCGAGAAAGATGATTTCTGTTTGATCGACTACGTGCTGATTGTCTCGAGCTACATGCACGCCGGAATAACGAGCAGCCAGTTCTTTAGAGATTTCCGCATTGCGCGGCGAGAGCCAAACTTCGTAGCGTGGCTGCGCTTGAGAAAAGATGCCCGTAACGATGGCATGCGTGATGTCACCACTTCCTACGAATCCCAGCGATATTGGTTTAGTCATGGTTAGTCGCTTAGCTAGGGGAAAAGTCGAACAAAACGCGGAGTCGTTCGACTCAACTGCCTAACGCGTTTGGATCCCGCCATGCGCGCTCGAACGGGAGCCGCCACGCCCGTGGGGCGACGAGTTGATGGATGGCATTCGGCCCCCATGAGCCAGGAGCATAGAAGCGAACCGGCGGTGGAGATTCAAGCAAGGCCGTCGAGACTTCCCACAGCCGCTCGATGCCCTCAGCGGTCGTGAAAAGCGTTCGGTCTCCGCGCATGGCGTCGAGGATCAAGCGCTCGTACGCTTCCAGTACGTCACCGATCAAACCGGTATCGCGCATCGCGAATTGCAAGCTGAGTTTGTCCAGCCGCATCCCCGGACCCGGACGTTTGCCATAAAACGAGAGCGACATTTTCGAGGCGTCGGCCAGATCGAACGTCAGATGATCCGGCCCTTGCGAACCGACGCCGGATCCCGCCGGGAACATGCTCTTCGGTGGCTCGCGAAACGCGATGGAAATGATCCGTTGCCCCTCGGCAAGCCGCTTTCCCGTGCGCAGATAAAACGGCACGCCGGCCCAGCGCCAGTTGTCGATGGAACATTTCAACGCAATGAATGTTTCGGTTTCCGATTCCGGACCGACCCCTTCCTCGGATCGATAACCGGTGTATTGCCCGCGGACGACATCGGTTGGTTGAATTGGCAACATGCTACGAAAAACCTTGTTCTTTTCCTCGCTGATGGGTGACGGTTCCAGCGACGTGGGCGGCTCCATTGCCATGAACGCGAGAATCTGAAAGAGGTGAGTGACGACCATGTCGCGAAATGCGCCGGTCTGTTCATAGAAGCCGGCGCGCTTGCCGAGGCCCAGCGTTTCGGGCACATCGATCTGAACGTGGTCGATAAAGTTGCGATTCCAGATCGGCTCGAACAGACCGTTCGCGAAGCGGAAAGCGAGGATGTTCTGGGCGGGTTCCTTTCCCAGAAAATGATCGATCCGGAAGATCTGTTCTTCTTCGAAGACTTCATGCAAACGGGCATTCAGCGACACCGAACTCTTCAGATCCGTTCCGAATGGTTTCTCCATGATGATGCGCGAGCGCTCCACGAGGCCCGCTTCCTTGAGCATGCCGACCGCGGAAAGCGCGGCGTTCGGTGGCACGCTCAGGTAGTGCAGCCGCCGGCACTCGCCATCGAAGCTCAACTCGGCGTTCAGCACCGCGGCCTTGAGCGCCTCCGCGCCCGCCGTCAGCGGCACGTAGTCGAGATTGGCGGCGAACGTGTCCCACTCCTTCTCGGCGACCTTGCGAGATGAAAATTCGTCGAGCGCTGCTCGCGCCGTGCGGCGAAAGTCGTCGACCTGAATGTTGTCGAGCGCGACGGCAATGATCCTGCAGCCCGGAATGAATCCGGCGCTGGACAAATGGAACAGGCCTGGCAAGAGTTTGCGTCGCGCCAGATCGCCCGTGGCGCCGAACAGAACGACGACTTGTGGAAATTGCGGACCCACCCCTGCAGAGATCTTTACCATCGTGCAAATCCTTTTTTGGGTTGTCGATGCCTTGAAAGACGAATGCACTAGAGTGCGTCCGGCGGCCGGCTCAGTTCGTCTATGGTCGTGCTAAGTGCATTTTTTTAACAACGATCTTCGCTGCAAAAAGCGAAGTGGAACTGCCTGGCGAGCCCCGACGGAATTCTTGCACTCGTCATAAGTTTGTTTGCGGGGCGAGATGCTGGATAGGTCTTAAGCGCTTCGCCGCCACAGTATCACGCGCTTATAAATCCGAATTGCGTATGGGCATTTGCACCGGCGCGTTGTTCGCATTTTTTTATTTTGCCGGGATTGACAGAATGTTGGTTCGTGCTAGCGCGTCGCATCGGCTTTTGCTGTGGATCAGGTGAAAGAAAGCACTCCGTAAGCAGTATTGCGGGGACGTTAGAGTTTGATTTATCTACGGATTCTGGGCTTGGTTTCACATTGCTATGAGATTTCGCGAGATCCAGGAATCAGCGTAAACATTTCCCGACCTCTGGCACCAAATGCGCACCAGATTGATATGGCTCGCGACGGCGCCGATCTGCCGTTTCACTGGACGTCATAGTCAATATCGCAAAGACAATACCGGGACCGATTTACGCAAACGGATGAGGTACGGCGGGCCTCTCGTCAATCATCCAATTGATTAGGTATCCTACAGCCAGCGATCCTTACGTAAGGTTTAAGGAAATCGCTGAAATGCTGCCGACGCTTGGCTTCATCCTGGTCTTAACGAAAGGGCGGGTGGTGCCGCCATGCAGAATCAGCCGCAAAAGCGTTGATCTGGACGCTGATGTCTGCCGGTCGATAGTCTCGTCACCGGCGTAATCGTCGAGGTCTTGGCCGACCATCAATACGCGATCCCTCGATCCAACCATAGAGATCGTTTGATCGACGGGCAAACCCCTTTTAGCAATGTCGTTGCGAAGACAGCGAATCAACGATCGAAAGCCACACAACGCGACCCTTGCGCTCGCCGACGAAAAAACGCGCCGACCGCTGAAACGTATTGCCTGCTCCAACGAGTACGAAAACGACATCTTTGGCGAACGCCCTCGCTGGCGCGAGAAACCCCTCGCTCAAGCACGTTTCTATCAACGCGATTGCGTCTTCAGCAGTTCGCCCGCGCTGCTCAGCATACCGCTGGCGATATTGCCCGAGTCGATCTTATAGCTGCCGTCGCGAAGCGCGGCCTTGATTGATTCGACCTTCGCTGTGTCGATGTTCGACGTGCCTGCCACGCTCAGATTCGACAAGGACGACAAGCTTACCGTCGAGCTGGTTGCATCGGCTGCGCTGGTTTGCTGCACCGCGCCCGTGCTCTGCACCTTGCTCTTGGCAGCCACGCGCAGGTTGTCGGTTTCAAATCCTGCGGGAATGTTGCTGGAATCGATCTTCATGGTGTGCGCTCCTTAAGCGATTGAATCCTTTAACGGACCTTCACTTAAAGTCTTTACCAAGCCGAAGCGCGCTCCGTCGCCAAAAAACCCCGCAAGCACCGCCCAGCGGGCTTCTCGGAGAGATGCAACAAATTGAAACAAAGTGTGAGAAATCCCGCATTAGGTCAGACAAAATTGTAAAACGTACATTTATACCGAGGCGAACATTGACGCGGCATCTTTTGCTTCGTATTCAGCTATAGATACCTACTTTCTTAAAGGCGGCTGTCCGCAAGTCGGTTTAGACCGGCGAAACGCTGCAATCAGGTGACTGAGCACAGACCGAATTCGGCTGGAGAGCGCTTTCATCAGGCGCAGAGAATCATGAGTTACGACTGTATCGGCCCCCAAAAAACCCCAATCAATAACGCAAGAAGGTTTCCTGCAGCTTGCGCGAGCATTGCTCTTGGGTTAGCGCAAGCATCATCAATATCCGGGCCTTATGCGCTACCTGGTCGTCCGCTACCAGCCAGTCGTGGAGATCATCAGGTTGAGCGGCATTTCGGGTCACAACACCGCCTCCCGTGCGCGAACCGCGAATCACATGTATGCCACGCTTTCTTGCCTGGATCAGAGACGCGAGCATCGAAGCCGCTACATTGCCGTTCCCCGTTGCTGCGTAAATAATCGCCCTCACGCCTGAGTCGATCAAAGCGTGCACTATCGCGTCGGTCATGCCGCCATGGGCATAGACGATGCCGACTTCCGGCAACGCGTCGATCTCGCCGATCGCCCATTCGCTATTCAACGTGTGGGGACGTGCCGGCAGCCGGTAAAAGATCGGCCTGCCTTCGACAATGAATCCCAACGGCCCGTATGGCGATTTGAACGAATCCTGCTTGAAGGTATTCGTCTTGACGACATCGCGCGCCGTGTGGATCTCGTCGTTCGAGACGACCAGCGTGCCCTTGCCATACGCCAGTGGGCTCGCGGCCACGACGATCGCGTTGTAAAGGTTGAGCGGTCCATCAGAGCTCAGCGCGGACGGAGGCCGCATGGCTCCGACCACAACGACCGGCTTAAGACTCTTGAGCGTCAGATGAAGAAAATAAGCGGTTTCATCGATAGTGTCGGTGCCGTGCGTGACCACGATGCCGTCAATGTCGTCACGTTTCAAAAGACAATCAATTCGTTTTCCTAACTGGAGCAGTTGAACATTTCCGAAGTTCTCGGAACCGATCTGGAATATCTGTTCAGTTGTGATGTCGGCTATAGAATTCGCGACCGGCAGATCCGCGAGAATGTCGTCGATAGAAAGCACTGAACAGTCATAGGCCAAGGTGTTGACAAGCGAGGCACCGCGACCCGCAATCGTTCCGCCCGTGCCAATCAGCATGATCCTCGCTTTCTTTCGCGCGGCCATTGCGGTATCGCGCGTCATGAGCGTGCCCCAAGCTTGAACATCGCGCAATCGATGGCCGTGGGTCGTTGCGCAATCAGGTCATTTAATAACTGCGCGCACCCCGTCGCGAGGGTGAAGCCGAGCGCACCGTGCCCGACGTTCAGCCAAAGATTATTGAATGGCGTCGAACCGACAATCGGCATCCCGCTTGGAGTTGCCGGTCTCAATCCGGCCCATTCATCAGCGGCGCAATAGTCACCGGCCATCGGGAAAGCTGCTTTCGATTCGAGGCGCAACACATCGAGCCGACGATGATCGAGCGCGTCTGAATAACCCGTCATGTCAGCCATTCCCGCCACGCGCAGGCGCTCACCTAACCTCGCGTACACAATTTTGTGCGCAAAATCCGTCACGCTGATGCACGGCGCGATATCACCTGACCTGATCGGAACGGTCAAGCTATAACCTTTTAGCGGATATACGGGAACATCGATGCCAATGGACTTCAACAGCTTCGCACTGGCGCAACCCGTCGCAACGACAACTTGTTCGCCGGGCAGGCGACGCGACCCGGCCCACGCCTCCACACGCCCGCCGGGTGCGGGCTTCAACGCGCTGATGTCGGCTGATAACTCGAAGACAACGCCGCGCCTGCGCAACAACTTTTCGAGTCCTACGCAGAACCGATAGCAATCTGCCGTGTCTTCGCTGGCGGTGTAAATGCCGCCGGCGATCTCATGGCGAATCGATTCGAGCGCGGGCTCAGTTCGCACGCATGCTTCCCGGTCGAGCGCCAGTTGCTCGCAACCAAGCGTGCGCTGGAATTCGAGCAAATCCACTGCTGATGCAAGCGCCTTCTCGTCCCGATGCAAAACCAGCTTTCCGGAACGTGTGTAGTCGAAATCGAGTGTGGGCTCATCGACGACCAGCTTGTGCATCAGTGAACGGCTAAGGAAAGAGAGCTTCAGTAAGTGCCGCGTCGACCGCTGATTTTTCTGCCGCGTGCACGCCCTCAAAAACTGCAGGCACCATCGCCATAAAGCGGGATCCGCAGACGGACGAAACCGCATTGGCGAGTCGTCGCGCAACAGCCAGCCCGGAATCTTCGAGACGACGCCCGGGCCGGCAAGCGGCGCAACATAGCTGTAGGAAAGTTGCGCGCCGTTTGCGTAGCTCGTTTCCTGGCCGACTTGCGAACGACGATCGACAACCGTTACGCGATGACCCGACGCATTCAAATAATAAGCGGTCGTCAGGCCGATTACGCCCGCGCCGAGCACAGTGATTTCCATGACGCCTACATCTTCACGACAGCGAGAAGTGTTTGCTTGCCGCTTTTGTAATCGTACAAAGAGATTGCGCCCTGCTTCAGGTCGCCGTGCGCATCGAATTGAGTGCGTCCCAACACGCCTACAAAATCTGCTCCAGGCATTGAAGCAAGAATGTCCGCGGCTTTGGTCGAGCGGGCGCGCTTCATCGCGTCGACAATGATGTACACCGCGTCGTAAGCGAACGGCGCGTTGAGTTGCACATGCTGATGAAACCGCGCTTCGTAGCGTTGCTCGAAAGCGGGACCGTCCGGCATTTTTTCGAGCGGCATGCCAGCGATCGAACACACGACATTGTCCGCGGCCTCGCCTGCGAGTTTGGCGAGCGAGTCGGCGCACAAGCCGTCGCCACCCAGCACGCGCGCGCCAATGGCAAGCTGGCGTGCCTGCTTCGCGAACGGGCCGCCCGTGGCGTCCATTCCGCCATACATGATGATGTCTGGATGTTCGCCTTTGACCTTGGTGAGGATTGAACGGAAGTCGACCGCCTTGTCGTTGGTTGCATCGTGCGAGAGAACCGTCAGGCCAAGCGCCCTCGCTTGCTTTTCGAACTCGTTGGCAAGACCCTGGCCATACGCGGTTGCATCGTCCACGATCGCGACCGATCTGGCTCCGAGCGTTTTCTTCGCGTAATCGGCCAGAGCCGGGCCCTGCTGAGCATCGGTTGCAACCACTCGATAAGCCGTCTTAAATCCTTGCTGCGTATAAACAGGATTTGTCGCGGAAGGCGATATCTCGACGACGCCTGCATCGCTATAAATTTTCGAAGCCGGGATCGTGGTTCCCGAATTCATATGCCCGACTACCGCGACAACCTTGTCATCGACTAGCTTCTGCGCGATCTGCGTGCCCTGGCGCGGGTCCGACGCATCGTCCTGCGCATCCAGTTCGAGCATCACTTTCCGGCCACCGATCACAAGGCCTTTTGCGTTGATCTCCTCAATGGCGAGCCTCGCGCCGTTCTCCGTGTCCTTTCCCCATTCGGCATTTGCACCGGTCAACGGCGCGGCATGTCCAATTTTTACAACATCGTCTGCAAACGCACTGGAGGAGCCGAGCACGATCAGGCTTACTCCGATTTGGGCGCAAAGACCGCCGTGACTTCTGGTCGACATGAGACTCTCCTGGTGTTGTTGCTTGGCTGAAGGTGTCGCACCGGCGCTCGATTGAAAATCAACGGGCACGTTCGACAGGACCGACTTTAGGGTCGATAAAATCACTGGCATTGCACCAAACCGAAAAAAAATAGAAGAAACGCGACATGTCCGGCGGACCTCGTCACCGGCTTCTATACTCGGGTTTATCAAGGGCTTTAGAAATGGTCATGGATACAGAAAACACACCGTCCGATGGCCGGAAACTGGTTGACCGGCTCGATCGCGCCGGCTTAAAACGCGAAAGCGGTCCTTCCCGGGCGGGTGCCGAGCTCAACATCGGATTTCTGCTCTGGCCGAGCTTTCCATTGCTCTCGCTGGCCGGTTTCTGCGACGCATTGCGCCATGCCGCGGATCTCGGCGATCAAAGCAGGCCTTTACGTTGCACATGGACGCTGCTCGGCATGTCCGATACAACCGTGGAGGCAAGTTGCGGGGTGGCAGTGCCCGTCCAGGCGGTCGACGGATCGCCTCGTCAATTCGATTATCTGGTCGTGATCGGCGGCCTTCTGCCGAAACTCGACCAGGTCGAGCGGCGCTACTGGGACTATTTACGCGCGGCAGATGCCAGCGGCGTGCCGTTGATCGGCATGTGTACCGGGAGTTTTGTATTGGCCCAAGCTGGCTTGATGCAGGACCGGGTTGCTTGCGTACATGCGTTCCATCTTGAAGACTACAAAACGATGTTCCCAAAAATGCGGGTCATCGCCAATTCAGATTACTTGATCGATGGCAACCGCATCACGTGCGCCGGCGGCGTATCTGTCCTTGAACTAGCAACGCGTTTGATCAGCCTGCACTGCGGCCCGGACAGGGCGTCCAAGGTCGTCCATCAAATGACGGTGAGCCGTTTGGGCGGCACGTCGTTCGTGGAACGCCGCAAGGCCTTGGGCTATCTTGCCGTCGGTGATTTGCTGGTGCGCCATGCAATCGTGTTGATGGAAGAAAACCTGGAGGCGCCGCTCAACATTACGGTGATTGCGAAGATGGCCGGCACGAGTGTCAGGCAACTCGAGCGCAACTTCCTGACGGAAACCGGGATGTCGCCGAAGGAGTTTTATCGGACGATGCGTCTTCGCTACGCGCGCTGGTTGCTGCTCAATACCGCAAAACGCATTACGGTGATCGCATACGAATGTGGCTTCGCCGATGCCGCGCATTTCATTCGCGGCTTCAAGGAGATCTATGGCGTGACGCCCGGCAAGCTGAGGGCTTCGCTGGAAGAGCGTTTGTCTTGAGAGAAAGCATGTCGTAACGCAGCCGTTATGCCGAAATTGCTGGATTGCCTTTATGCTAGTTCAACTAGGCAGGTCGGAATTAACGATTAAAAGTGCAAGCCCTATCTACGTATGCTCTCTTTTTATTTGGTCCGATCGGATTGCAAGCGCTTTGAAGACGAATCATAAATTGCTGACCATTCACCGGCGCGTGATAAAGAAGTCGTTCGGCCAGACCGTTAGTTGATTTTTTCTGCTTTTATCGAGTGCGGCGGCAACCCTGACTGCCCGCGATCGACCGGTGCATCCAATAGTGCTTTAGCCAGACCCACGACCGCTTCCACATGCAACGGTCATCGATGCCTTCAATTAAAGCTGCGACATCTAAATGTCCATATAGCTTGAGCCCAATGCATCCCGCGATCGAATGGCGCAAATCGGTGCCGGACGCTAAAAAATCTGGTATTGGTCGGACATCGCACCTGCTCAGGAGGTGCAGTTTCCCAAAAGCCTTCGTGGGAGTGCGCGGTGAATAAACCCGGAAATGCGATGCTCGGTGCCTTGCTATTGCTGGCGTCGATGGCGCTAGTCCAGATCGCATCGGCTTCACCGCCAACAAGCAAATGGTCGCCGGCCGACCTTGCGGAACGCACCGTTGAACGCCGCGCCATCGAGGCAGTGTTCTGGGGCATGCCTGCCGTCAACTTCGAGCTGATGCTTCAGGCGTTCCAGAAACTGAATGGCACGTCCAACCAGGTTGCGTACTGGTCCAGGCCACTGGACTGGAAAAATCAAACGCTCACGCCGAATCCGGACACCATCTACTTCATGCCGTTTTACGACGTGCGCAACGGCCCTATGGTGCTTGAGATCCCGCCGGCAGAAGATGGGTCGATCACCGGAAGCATCGACGACAGCTGGCAAAACGCGCTCGAAGACGTTGGCCCGGCGGGCGCGGATAAGGGGAGCGGTGGCAAGTATCTAATCCTGCCACCCGACTTCAAGGATGCGGTTCCGGAAGGTTACACGCCGGTCAAATCGGACACGTATCGAGGTTATGCAATCCTGCGATCCAATCTCAAATCCGGTAGTGATGCCGACATCGCCAAAGCGGTCGAGTACGGAAGGCGGATCAGGTTTTATCCGCTAAACAGCGCAAACGGTAGTGCAGGCCAGACTATTTTCACTGATGCCTACGGCCAGATGTTCGATGCCGCCATTCCCTACGACATGCGCTTTTTCGAGGCCCTCGACCGCTTTGTGCAGGCGGAGCCGTGGCTGACACGCGACAAGGTCATGATTGGCATGCTGAGCTCCATTGGCATCGAGCAAGGCAAGCCGTTTGCGCCCGATGCGAAGCTCCGGAAAATTTTCGACTCTGCCGCGCGAGAAGCGCAGGCGTCGCTCAGTGTGCAATACGAGAAGGTGTTCGTTCCACCGTTTAATGAAGGCACGCATTGGGCGTTGCCTGCCTCACCGGAAGTCGCCGAAGGAATGCCGAATTTCTTCGCCAAACCTGACAGTTATCCAATCGACGCGCGCGCGGTGACCTATTCGATGGCCTACTTCAGTGCAAAGCAGATTGGCACTGGCCAGTTCTACCTGATGACGATCAACGACAAGGACGGCAAGCGACTCGACGGACAGAAGAATTATCGATTGAACGTGCCGGCGAATGCTCCAGTAAAGCTGTATTGGTCCGCCACCGTCTATGACGGCGTCACGCATACGCTGATCCGCAATTCGCGATGGTCGAGCCGCTCGTCCAATACACCGGCGCTTCAGGAAAACTCGGATGGTTCGGTAGATATCTTTTTCGCGCAGGCCGCCCCGGCCGGTAAGGAAAGTAACTGGATCCCGACGAGACCGGGTAGTCGATTCGAAGTGCTCTTCCGTCTCTACGGTCCCGAAAAGCCATTCTTCGACAAGACATGGAAGCTGCCGGATATCGAAGCCGATTGATCGATGACCGATGTATTTCGGATTGCTATCGAAAGGATGAACACCATGCTGAAACGTGGCCGCATCGCCGTGGCGATAGTCCTCGCATTCACGGGCAGTCCGACCGTTCAGGCGCAACAGGTTCCAACGGCCCGGCTGGCGTCCGAAGTGCCGGGCACACCACCGGAAACGGTGATGACGAAGGACTACGTGGCCGCTGTAGGGCGCGTCGCTTATATCTGGGGTTGGCCCCTCGTCAATAACCTTAACCGGTCGCTCGGCACAAAAGATTTGCCCGAGCCAGGAAGGATTGGCGGTGTTGTCCCGGCTTCGCCGCCCAATCAGATCTCGATGCTGACGGACTACATCGACTCAGCGGAAAACTTTGTGACCTGTCCCAATCAGGACACGGTCTACGGTGCTGGATTCATGCGGCTCGATGTCACGCCGGTTGTAGTTCAGGTGCCGGATTTCGGTGGACGCTTCTACACCTATCAAATGACGGATGCACGGACTGATTCATTCGCCAGTATTGGAAAACAGCATCACACCAAACCGGGCTTCTATCTGCTGGTCGGCCCGCATTGGAAAGGCGCGAAGCCCGCTGGCATCAACGCGGTCTACCGGTCGCCGACCGATCTTGTCGCTGTGTTCCCAAGAGTGTTTCAGGACGATACACCTGAGGACAAGGCTGCGATCCAGCCGTTGCTGAAGCAGATCATGGTGTATCCGCTGAGTCAGTACACCGGAAAAATGCAGACCAAGAACTGGAAGGACACGCCGTCCTTTCCCTCGCCCGATGCGGGCGGCGCGGGCGAGGTCAAGTGGGTCCTTCCCGAAAAATTCTTCGATGAATTGCCGGCTGTGATGAAAATGATCCCGCCACTGCCGGGTGAAGAAGCGCTATACGGCATGATCGATTCGGTACTGTCGGCGTCGTCGAAAGATCCGCAGTTGAAGGCGGCCCTGATCCAGGCAGCCGCTGCTACAGAGACCGAGGTCATCACGCCGCTTTTCGAATTCCACAACAATGGTCGACCGGCGGGTCAAGGATGGACGTCCCCCACGAATGGCGCGCGTTGGGGAACGGACTATCTTTCGCGGACAGCCACCGCCAAGTCGAATATGTACGATAACGCGCCCGAGGAAACGCGCTACATTTATACGGACTTTGACTCTAGCGGTCAGCGCCTGAGCGGCGCGAATCGCTATACCGTGACGTTCCCCAAAGGGCAGCTTCCTCCGGTCAACGGGTTCTGGTCATTGACGCTTTACAACAGCGCGCATCTCTTCGAGGCGAACCGACTGAATCGCTTCTCGCTTGGCACCAAAAGCAGAACGCTTAAATACAACCCGGACGGCTCGCTCACTCTTTATTTCCAGAATGATTCGCCTGGCGCGGATAAGGAGACGAATTGGGTCCCTGCGCCGAAGGAGGCGTTCTCGCTTTACATCCGCGCATACTGGCCCAAGCCTGCGATTCTCGACGGATCGTGGACCCCGCCGCCGGTGACGCGCGCGGAATAGATGATCGTTTCCCATCGCGGGTCGAGCGGACTCATCGGTCTGTGTCCTCGAAAAATTATGTAGGGGAGCATTGTCGATTTCCGATCATCGTATTCGTCGTTAGTGAACCCCATTCAACGGAGTTCCCATGAAATACCTTGGCCTGGCTTACTTCTCCCCCGAACAATTCGCCGCGATGGCGCCAGACGAAATCAAGGAATTGGTGAGCCAGTGCCCGGCACTGGACGAGAAGATGCGCGCCACCGGCAAGGTTCTGATTTCCGCCTCCCTCGGCGATCTGGACAAGTGGAGGACGCTTCGTCCACGCACTGGAAAGACACGCATTACCGATGGGCCTTACACCGAATCGAAGGAAGTCGTAGGCGGCCTGTTCATCATCGAGGCGGACAGCCTTGACGAGGCGTTGCGCATCGCGTCGATGCACCCGGCTGCCACGCTGGGCGAAAAAGGCGGATGGGCCGTCGAGCTTATTCCGTTGGACTTCTATCTCTCGCGATGAGGTTCGGACGCCTGAGTCAGAAGGCGTTGGTGTTCCTTTTCGGGTACTGCGTGGCGGCGCAGGAAAGCGGCGCCGCATTCAGATCCTCTGTCGCCGCAGCCGTCTGTGATATGCCCTGCATTGTCATGCGCTAGTGCGGGGCCGCCAGTCGAGCCGGCCTAATTCATGACCTGCGCGAAGCGCTTCAGTCGTGCTGTCGCCGTCGCTCCCGCAACGTGCGACAAGCACGCATTAAGCGATCACTGCAAGGACAACGGGCAATAAAGTCCAAAGCCGCAGCGTCATTGCAGCTTCCATAACAGCGCCGCTATTTCGCCTTCATCCTGGAAGGCGTTCAGGACGGTCGGAAAGCCTTCGAATACGGCATTGTTCATCGTCACGAAAAAGGCAATCCGACGGCCACTTTTCGCATCGATGTAACCAGCAAGCGCTTGCGCCTTGAGAAGCGGCGTTGGCGGCGCCGTCGTGCTCAGGCCGACATACGTACCCGTCTTCGCATACACGCGGCCTTTCGCGCCGGCCAGTGTTGGGTCGGACTCGAAGTCCGTGACCGTGGTGAGCGATCCATCGACGCCGAGCGAAGGCATCGTGTCTACGTAGGTTGCATAGTCGGGCATCAGGCGCATGCCGCGCAGCATCGCAATGACAGCCGTAGCGGTCGCCGTGGTGTCGCCGCCGCCGCTGCCGTCCTCGAAGTGATACTGGTCAGGCGTTATCTTGAACGTCGACGACAGTTCGCTCTGTTCTGTCGCGAGCGCAGTGGCCATCGTTCGCGAGCCGTTCTTGGCGAGTCCGTAGAGCAACAGGGTCACGTCGGCACCAATGTTGTAGCTGACCTTGTTCACGAACCGCAAGTCCTGCGCGTAGGGCGCTGACGTGAGCGCAGCCACCTGCTGCGCGCTCGAATATGAGCCTTGCGCGGGCAGCAACGCCACCGGGTTGGCCTCGAGCGGCGCGGCAGTCACCTTCACGCCCGCACGCGCCAGCGCCTCGATAAAGACCGTGCGCGCATACGTGGACGGCCGGCTGACACGGAACGTGCGCACGAGCGGATAAACGCCGGTCAGCGGAGGCGGGACGCCCGCAGGCACCGTCCCGCTGACTACGCCCACGCAATTCGGAGCGCCAAAGCACAGGGGTACATCGTCCGGTGGTTCGGGATTGAGATCGACGGCGAAATCCGATGTCGCCTCGCCCGTTGTCAGCGTAGACTGCACGGAGAACGCCGCAGACATGGGCCGATAGGTGAACGGAAGAAGCGCACCTTGCGCGCTCGGGCTGAACGAGATGTCGACGACATCGTCATTGACCATCATTGGCGTGACGTTGAAGCCGGTTTCATCGCGATACTGGAACGCATCGAAAAGACGATCGTCGATCACGACGTCGCCATTGACCGTCTTGATGCCCGCAGCGGCCACTTGAGCCGCGATGGCGTTGAATCCCGCCAGCGGATCGGGCGCGCTCAGGAGCGCATTGCCGAGACCATCGGCTTCGTTGTGATCGAATGCGGTAAGCGCGATCGTGCCATCCGGATTGGCGCGACCGCCCATTGTCAAGTCGCCGCTCGCCACCATGATCAGGTTGCCGTTGAGCGCGCCGTTTGCGTCGACGGTGCCTTGCTTGTACACGGGAGTCACATGCGTATGCTGCGCGCCGAGAATGTTGAGCGCATTGCCCGTGGAAAACACCTTGCGAACCGAAGCGATGAACATCTGCGAGCCGGAATTGAGATCGTAGATGACGTGGCCAGTATCGACATCGACGACCTGCATCGCCCAGGTCGCGCCCTTGTACGCGGGCTTCTGCATGACCTGCACGATCGCATCCGGGACAGATGTGCTGTCATGATCAGAGCCGCCGCACGACGCGAGCAGAAATGCTGCCGCAACCGCTATTGGCCATCGTTTGCCGCTCGCTTCGATAATGGGTTTCATCGCCGTCTCCTGGTTTAATTGGCTTTTATTCGCTATAGAGCAGTTGAGGAGCGGCTTCACGTTACGGCTTGGCGAGCTCCGCGATCACCATCTGTCCGATCGTGTCGGCGGGCGGGCGGCCATCGGGCGAGTCTGCAGTCGTGGTCCAGATGACGATCGTCGTGGCGGTCGCCGGGTCGTACACCATGAACGTGTTGAAGCCGCTGATCTGGCCGTTGTGTCCGTAGTACGTCCCGTATTTGACGATGCCGAGACAATACGACGGCGCGTTGGGATTGCTTGGTCTGAGCGACGTGCAGGTGGAAAGCCGCTTCGACTGCAGGTCCGGGTTCAGGTAACCGCCACCAACCATGCGTTGCACAACGGACGCGAGCTCCTTGATCGTCGAGATGCCCGATCCCGCCGTCCATCCCCACGACGCCGATGCATTCGTGACGTCAGTCGGCTGCAGTGATCCGTCCTTTGCCGCTGCCTGGCGCGCGGGTGACAGGGCCGAGCTGGTCGCCGTCTCCACATTCGTGCCCCACAGATAACCGTGCGCGGACGGCGCGGGGATCGCCGTATTGTCTTCCGGCGGCATATAGGTCGCAGTCAGGCCAAGCGGCGCGAAGAGCCGGGTTTTGATTGCATCGGCGGCGCTCATGCCCGTAATGTGCTCAATGATCTCGCCCAGCAAGATGTAGTTTGTATTCGAATAGTCGAAAGACGTGTCGGGCGGAAATTCCTCGGGGTGACTGTATGCAATGGTCAGGAGCTCGTCTGTGGTCCACAACGTCTCCGGCTGCGCGTCGAGCGTCTGATTGAACCCGAGGTCGCGACTATAATTGTAGAGGCCGCTTCGCATCGCGAGCAATTGCTGGATCGTGTTTGTTGTACCGTTCGGCACATTGGAGATGTACTTGCTGACGGGATCCGCGAGGCTCAGCTTGCCTTCCTGAACCAGTTGCAGGATGACCGTGGCGGTCCAAGTCTTTGTGACGCTGCCGACCCGGAAATTTGCGTTGGTCGGAATCGTGGCACCGGTGCCGCGCTGCGCAACACCGAAAGATTCCAGCCAATTACCCTTGGGTGACTGCACATAGACAACGGCGCCCGGCGCCTGCATATCGCTCATCAGCTGGACGACTTGCGGCCTGGCTGCGCTTACGAACGCCGGGTCGGATGAATCATCGCCGCCGCAACCCGACAACAGCATAGATAAAATCAGGGTAAACGCAAAGACATGCCCTCTGGACGCGAAACGCGTCCGAAGACCCGAGCGGACGATCACCATTGCTTGGTTTTCCTTATTAGCCGTGACGCAATGCTTTGAAGATCGCCGCTCGTTGACGACAATAGACCAGAGCCGATCCTGGATTAATTAGACAATTTTGTTGTTCTAATTGATTACTTCCCTGAAATAATAAGTCAAAACTTGTAGGAATGCATACGTGTTTTTTGCCGTTCGACGCGCGGTTCCTTGGAGATGGATATTTTTTTCGGCCGCATTTACATATGACAATGCGCGTCACAGAGGCGTGCATGTGCCGCCAGCAGTAAGAACAAATATCTGTTCGCAACGGTCCTCTAACCGAGTGCCTTAATCGAAACGTCAGACGAAGAAAACAGTGTCACCCGCGCTTTTAGAAGGTAATTAAAAAATAAGATCTCAACTATACGAATGACAAAACCAAGTCTCACGGACTGCCAATCATATTTTCAAATTTCTTCGAGCCGGTCTTTTCAAGCAAGGATTCCGGATTCACAGCATTCCGTCGAATGACCGGATTGTCAGGACCATTGCCTCGTCGAAAGTAATTCTTTATCTTGCAGGTACCGCGCAACTCCAGGAGTTATTTGCTCATGCTGCTCGCAAGATATGAATGGTTTGCATGGACTGTTTCGGTCGCGCTGGCGTGCGGCGTGTTGACCAGTTGCGGCGGCAGTTCCACGGCAGCGTGTGGCTTGGATCAAATTCAATTGGAAACCGGCTGCACAAGCACCTCGCAAGTTGCCGATTCGGTCCGTCGAGTCGTACAAGACACGATGCAACAACTCGATCTACGTGCGGCAATCGTGGGCGTTAGCGTGGGCGATCAAGTCGTGCTCACGCAAGCGTGGGGCGAATCGGCGCCCAACGTGCCAGCTACCATCGACATGCATTGGCGTATTGGCGCTGTCGCGATTTCATACTTGTCGACGGTTGCGCTGCAACTCCAGGAAGAAGGCAAACTGAGTCTGGACGATCCACTGTCGAAGTATCTGCCCGATATACGCGACGCAAGTAAGGTCACGCTACGAATGTTGATTGCATCGACATCGGGGTATCCAGAATATGTAAATACCATTCCAATCGAAGAGAACGTGTATCGACAATGGCAAGAAAGCGAATTGCTCGCTGACGCGTTCTCCAAACCATCGGTTTGCGATCCAGGAACCTGCTTCGCGTATTCGCATGCCAATTTTGTGCTCTTTGGTCAGGTGCTCGCGAAAGTTACAGGACTGCCGCTCGACACGTTGATCAGCCAACGAATTTTGCGTCCACTACAACTAAACCAGACCTTCAGTAACGACGACGCCTTCATGCCTTTGCCAGTATTGAACGCGTATTCAAACGAACTCGGCAGTTACCAGAATTCGACTGCCTGGAACCCCTCCTGGACGCTTGCACACGGCGCAATCATGTCTTCCACGATCCCCGATATCCTCAGAAGCACGCGCGCAATCGGCGGTGGTGAGCTCATTTCATCACGCGCGCGAGCAGAAATGATCGCTCAGAATCCGGTGACGTCGCGCGGCAAAGCGTACGGCGGGTTGGGCATTGTCGTGGTCAATGGCTGGCTATTGCAAAACCCGTCGTTCTTCGGCTATTCGGGTGTATCGGCGTACCTTGAAAAAAACGGTATTTCGATCGCGGTAACGGCAACTAAAAATGCCGATTCGCCGGACGTGTCAGCGGCTTCGCGATTGTTCGAGAATATTGCCCTGGAGATTGCGCCTTCAAATCCCGTGGCTGTCACGGCACGCTGATAGCGTGATTGTTCTTTCCACGTCGGCCATTGACTCGCGACGCTCGTTCACGCCGGCGTTGCCTCAGCCTCGCCATTTATGACCGGCTTGGTAAAGATGCAGGCGCGCACCCGGCCGCGCTCGCTAACATACTTCGCCGCCCGCAGTATGCAGAAATAGGCGGTAAATGCCCTTGTGATCGACGATTGGCTTAACGCCCGCTCGCCCAGAATAAGACGATCGCGGTTGTTGATTCGAAAGCAATCGTCCATGACAAAAAGGGAGTCACGTGCAAAACGAAGTGGAAACCGGGCAAGTGCAAGCGGGTCGGAGCAACACACGAGGTGAGCACGCGGGGGCAGACGTTCCTGCGTTGGCGGTCACGCCTGCCGTTCATGTGGATGGCGTCGTGCGGAAGCTTGCCCCGACTGCGCGACGGCTCAAGCCGCTCGCCCGGCCCGAACTCAAGATAACGACCGCGAGCAAAACATTGCGCGAACCGCCGGCTTCGGCAAGCTTGCGTTCGAAGTGCCCGCCCGTCCTCGATCAGGATCCCATCCAGTCATGCGCGGCCTTCGCGTTCACCAGCGCATTGCGGTTCCTGCACATGCGCGATGGACTCGATGAATGCCTGTCGCCGCTTTTTTGCTATTACGCAACGCGCGTACTGATCGAGAAGGAACAAAACGGCGACGATTCGGGATGCAAGGCCGACGCGGTCGTTGAGGCGCTCGAGAACTACGGCGTGTGCGTCGAAAGTCTATGGCCCTATGACACGGCGAAGTTCGCAGCCGAGCCGCCCGCCAGCGCCTTCGATGATGCAGTAAAGCGCAAGCTGGCGAAGGCGTACAGGGTGACGACACTGCGCGCAATGAAAGTGTCGATCGCCGATGGCTATCCCGTGCCCGTTGCCTTTCCTGTGGCGCGCTCGGTCGGCTATGGCAGCGACGCGGTTTTATCGCCGACATGGAGAACCGGCGTGTTCCCTGTGCCGACCGCGGCACCCGGCGACGTACGGTCCGGTGCATCGAGCGTGTTCGCTGGTTCGGCAGGCGGCGCTGTGGGCTCAGCGGGCGGCGCCGCGGGCTCTGGAGGCGGCGCTGTGGGCTCGGCGGGTGGCGCCGTGGGCTCTGGGGGTGGTTCGGTTGGATCTGCGGGCAAAGCGGCAGGTTATGCAGGCGGCCCGGTGCACGACATGAACCCTTTTCATCAACCTGCTTCCGATCCCGCCGACGGCTACCACTTCGTTCTGGCCATCGGTTACGACGATGCCACCGGCTTGGTAGAAATCGAAAACTCCTGGGGACCGACTTTCGGCGATAACGGCTATGGCTATCTGCCGTATGCGTTATTCGGACCGACGCAGGACACGCTCATCGCGGACCCGAGCGTGCTGGCTGAAGACCCGTGGACGGTACGCTTCCAATCCGACGAAGCCAGGTCCGCAACGCATCAGTAATGGTAGCGATTTGCTACGAGCGGTATCGATGGATTGGCGTTGTGAATTCTTGGGCCCTGACGCGCGAACGTTAGGGCCTTCTATTTTCATGCCGTGATCTATTTGACACGGGCACTCGAAAATCAACACCAGCGCGAATTATCCGGTCTTTGCCATCGGCACTTCGATGGAAGCCAAATAAAAAGCGTATGTCATGGCTCAGCGCGCTCGGAACGTCACGTTTCGCGAAAGATGCCCACCGTCGCAATGGCGACTCGCCTGCGGGCAGCTTGCTCGTCGTCGCCGAAGCGATCAACGCCCCAGGATAATGTAGTGACAAGTTCGAAAATATCCTCTGCCGTCACATCCTTCACCGCCATGCCGGCAGATTTGGCTGCATCGAGAAGCACACGGGTCGTCTCTATCAGTTGCGAGCTTGCCGGGTTCATCGACGATTCCGGATCGCTTCGTGCACTCGCTACGCAATAGGGCAAGTCATGCCAGATGCGCAGTTGCCACGCCAGTCGTAGCAGCCACTCCGAAAGCGCCTCGCGTGGACCTAGCGAACCAGCGAGCGCTTCGGCCTCGGCGAGCGCGGCTGCAATATTGGCCTCCATGACTGCGGCAAGCAGGTCGTCTCGAGTCGGGAAATTTCGATAAAGCGTCGCGTTTCCAACGCCTGCACGGACAGCGATTCCGTCGAGAGACGCCAGCACGCCTTCCTCCTCGAACGTCTCACGGGCCGCGATCAGGATCGCGTCCCGATTGCGTTGCGCGTCGGCGCGCAACCCGCGAGGTGCTTTTTCCGGAGTGCTACGGGCAGCAGACATCACAACTCTCTTTGACAAAGTGGGGAATATCCCCGTATATTATTTGTTCCGGGGAACCTCCCCGTTTCGACAGGAGGATACATGAAGCAATCACTCGAAGGCAGGACGGTATTCGTCACGGGCGCCAGCGGCGGCCTCGGGGAAAAGTTTGTGGAGCAGGCGCTTGAACGCGGCGCGAGGAAGGTCTATGCCACCGCGCGAAATCCGAAGCATTGGACAGATGCAAGAGTCCAAACCATCTCGCTCGACATCACCAGTTCGGGGGACATCGCCCGCGCTATGAATGCGGCGCCCGATGTCGATCTATTGATTAACAACGCGGGCATTGCGCCGGCGGGTGACTCCATCACAGGGCCTGCCGACGAACTTCGCCGGATCTTCGAGACCAATTTCTTCGGAACGCTCGCCCTAGCGAATGCCTTCGCGCCAGTGCTTGCCGCCAACGGCGGAGGTACGCTGCTGAACATCTTGTCGGCAGCCGCCTGGATCAGTGTGCCGACCGGCTACGCGGCATCGAAGGCGGCGATGTGGTCAGCAACCAATTCTCTGCGAGTCGCCCTGAAAAGCCAGCACACGCAAGTGATCGGCCTACTAGTCGGCATGGTCGATACGCCAATGACCGCCCGATGGGATATCCCGAAGGTCAGTGCGCTGAGCGTTGTGGAAAAAGCGTACGAAGGTATCGCAAATGGCTCGATCGAGATCCTGGCCGATGACTCTGCGCATGAACTCAAGTCTCGGCTGAGCGTGAAAGGCGAAGAGTTATATCCATGGATGGACGAGCAACTCCAGGGCTTCGTGCCCTGATCTTTCCGAAGCCTTTCCGAATCGCACCACAGCAAGCAGAAGAAGCCGCTTCGCGCCGCCTTAGCCGACGCAGCCGTCGACCAAGGCTACTCATCCTCGCGAAATCAAACTACAAAATCACCGTCAGGCACAGGCGCATTCTCCTCGATCAACCGCTGGCTCCGCAGCTCTTGCCAGAACGCCCGTGGGATCTTGTCCTTCATGGAACTGGCGTTCGCGAGTGCCTCCTCCTCGGTACGCACACCGGCAATCAACGCCGCCGCCACATCCGGCGCCGCCGCAAAATGGAGTGCGGCTGTACGAAGGTCAACGCCGAACTGATCGGCGACCGCACGCAACTTCCGCCGCTTTTCAATAAACTTTTGCGGGATGTCGAAGCGTGCATCGCCATAGTTGTAGCGCGGACTGCCCGAGATAAACCCCGCGTTCAATGCGGAGCCCATGACAAAACTGACGTCGTGTTTTCGCGCGACTGGAAACACGTTGTTCAGAGCGTTCTCGTGCGTCACGAGTGAATATTGCGACGCAAGCAGGCATACGTCAGGATCGGATTCCTGGATAACGCGAATGATCGGCTCAGGCGAATTGACGCCAACGCCCCATGCCTTGATCAAGCCTTCGTCGCGCATCCGACACAGCTCGGGAAATGCGCCCTTCAGCGCGGTCGCGAATTCTTCTTCCCACGGACGCGGTAGAAAACTATTGTCCGGAGACACATCATGAACAAATAGAACATCGATCCTGTCGATGCCCATGCGCTGCAGACTGTCTTCAACTGAACGTCGAACCGCTTCAGCGGTGTAATCGAAGACGACGCTATTGGGCGACTTGCTAAACGGAAAGAACTTTTTGCTCTCGTTGACAGGCGATGCCTTAAGCAACTTGCCTACTTTCGTGGACAGCACATAACTGTCGCGAGGCTGGTTGTGCAGAAAACGGCCGAAGCGCCGCTCCGCCTCACCAAGGCCGTACCACGGCGACACATCGTAGTACCGCACGCCCGCATTCCACGATGCTTGCATGGTCCGCTCGGCTTGTTCGTCCGTGACAATTTCGAATTCGCTACCCAGCGAAACGCCACCCATGCCAAATCGGAATTCTGGCTTGAAAATTTGCTGCACTCGATCATTCATCGTCACCTCCTATTTGTATCAGACAGTCAGACGTTCGCCCGATAGGCGCACCCGGCTTCAACTTGCACCTGATCACGTCCGGTTATCAGGATCTGCCCGGGCATACTCGTCAAGATACGCTATCTGATCATCGAGCACAGGACGCACGACGCGTGTGTTTTCTTTCGGCCTGAGAACACTTATTGCTGCTATCAACGCTCGACGCAATTCAGCGCGGACTCCCCGGCAGGTTTGGCAAGGCTGTAAGCCTTGATCAACTGCGCAGAGTCACTGTCGTCGGTCCAAGCATCATTTGCCATCTTCTTCGTTTCGCGAACCGCGTCCGCGATGTCGGACGTATTGGTCGCGTTGAACCTCATAAAACCATGCAGCGTTAACTTGGCGTCTATCTCGAAGCAACGCCTCCCCGAGATTGTCGCTTTAGCATCGTCAGCCTCGATCCTGGCGATCTCGTCTGCGAGCGGATGCAGCTGTCTCTTGAGGATGGCACCAAGGCGCGCGTCGACCATCACCCGGTCCATGCTCCAGGAAGCACGATTCGCAAGAGCATTTTCGCCGGCGAGTACGCTGTCCGCCACGACCTCGAGCCCCATCGCCCTGAGCTTTGCAAGATCGAAACGAAGGCTTTCCGTGTTGACACGGGCGGTCCCACGCTCGAGTCGCAATTCGAGGCGACTCGCCTCCACGCCGCACTCCCGGAGCGCCAATGACAGTGTTTGGGCGAAGTCGCTCGTCAGGAGCTGCTTCGGATAGACAGGGACGCAAACGGTCGTCTCGGGCAGGCGCGCCGCAAGCTTGCAAGCCTCGCGTAAGATCCAGTCTCCGAGCGGACCGACAAGACCGCTTTGCTCGGCGACGCGCAGATAGGTTTCCGTGCCGAGCCTGCCGAGCGTCGGATGGTTCCACCAGGGGTGGACCTCAACGGCGATTGCATTCGTTGCCGAGACGCGCACGCTGCAAGCGAGATCGAACTCACGCGCCTTGATTGCGATCAGCATGTCGTGCGCGAGATGCCGCTCGGTCTCGGCTGAGGTTTCCGCATCCTCGGCATAGAAAGTGAACGTGCCGCGCTGGTTGCCTTTGGAGCGATAAAGCGCGACGTCGGCGAAGCGGAAAAGCTCGTCTTCCTCCAGCGTATCTTGCGGCGTCAGCGCGATACCGATCGAAAGACCGACCTCGAGCCATCGCTCTCCATGGGCGATTGGCTGCGACACCGCATCAATAAGGCGCTCCGCGAGCGCGACGACCTGCGGCCGCGAAAGGTTCGAGGCCGCGACAACGAACTCGTCGCCGCCGATACGCGCGACGAGTTGACCTTCGGTCAGCTCCCCTGTCAGGCGTGCGGCGACGGTGCGCAGCACGAGGTCGCCAATATCGTGGCCGAACGTGTCGTTGATCGGCTTGAAGTGATCGAGATCGAGATAGAAGAGCGCGAGCTCGCTGTCGGTTGCCGAAAGCGCCTGACGCATGAACTTGCGCAGGCCGAGCCGGTTCGGAAGACCCGTCGCCGGATCGTGCTGGACCTCTTTCTGAGCGCGTGAGAGATCGGCGGCGAGCGAAACGTCGGCGGTGATGTCGGCGGCGATCTTGACGATCTTGAAGGGCTTGCCGTTCAGGTCGTAGATCGGATTGTAGGAAGCCTGGATCCAGACCTCGGCCCCGCTCGCGGCGATCCGTTTGAACTTCGAGGACAGAAACTTGCCCTCGCGCAGATTGGTCCAGAAGCGCGCGTAATCGGCATGCGCGGCGGATTCCTTGTCGACGAACATCCGATGATGCCGGCCAACAACCTCAGCAAGCGCATAACCCATCAGCGTGAGGAAGTTGTCATTCGCTTCAAGCACATTGCCGTCCATGTCGAACGAGACAACGCTCTGCGACTTGTTGATTGCGGCGATCTGTCCTTCGTAATCGCCTTGCCGCAACTTTTGCTCGGTGACGTCGACCGCGTTCTTGACGACCTTGAACGGGCGCCCGTTCATGTCGAGGATCGGGTTATAGGAAGCCTGCAGCCAGATCTCCCGGCCATCGCGGCCAAGACGCTTGAACTCCCCTGCTTGGTACTGACCTGAAGCGAGCGCCTGCCAGAACTTCCCATATTCTTCGCTTTCCCGTTCCTCGTGCGAAACGAACATGGAATGGTGGCGGCCAATGACCTGGGACAGCCGATAACCTGTCAGGTCGAGAAAGTTGTCGTTGGCGTCGAGGATGGTTCCGTCGACATTGAAGGCCACGACGCTCTGTGATTTGTGGATGGCGGCAATCTGGCCCTGATGATCTGCTTGGCGAAGTTTCTCGCGAGTGACGACCGTCGCGTATTTGACAATCTTGAAGGGCCGGCCTTCCTGATCGAGCACCGGGCTATAAATCGCCTGCAGCCAGACGTCGCGCTTGTCGCGGCCAATGCGCCGGAACTCGCCGCTGCGGTGGCGACCAGCGGCAAGATCGCTCCAGAAGATCTCGTAGTCGAGGCTGTGCGCGTAAGCGGGATCGACGAACATGCGGTGATGGCGGCCTTCGAGTTCCTCCATCGTATAACCTACCGCCGCAAGGAAGTTGCGGTTGGCATCGAGAATGGTGCCGTCGGGCGCGAAGGTCACAATGCATTGCGACTTGTCTATCGCCGCGATCTGCCCTTCGAAATCGGCGTTCTGCCTCTTCTCCAGCGTGACGTCGACGGCATATTTGACGACCTTGAACGGACGTCCGCCAAGGTCGAGAATGGGATTGTAGGTCGCCCGCAACCAGACCGGCTTCCCGTCCTTGCCGAAGCGCCGATATTCGCCGGAAGCGTGTAATCCCTTTCGCAGATGTTCCCAAAATGCGGCGTAGGACGGGTCGATAGCCTCGTCGGCGGCAAGCAACATTCGATGATGCTTGCCGACGACTTCATCGAGCCGGTAGCCGGTTGCCTCGAGGAACTTATCGTTGGCGTGAAGGATCGTGCCGTCCATCGCGAAATGGATGACAGCTTGCGAGGCGTTGATGGCGGCGATCTGGCCGGCGTCGTTCGCGGCCGACATCATGCGGTCGGTGACGTCGCGCACCAGCATGACGATCTCGCCCACAGCGCCGTCGTCGGCTGCGATCGGTACGCATGAAACCTCGGTCCAGAAGGGCGTGCCATCGCGCTTTAACTGTTGCATCTCGCCAAAGAAGGCTTCGCCGGTTTCGAGAACCGCATCGATCTCGTCCGAGGCGCTTGCGCCCGTTGCGAGCGGCCTGAAGATGCAGCGATTGCGTCCAACGAGTTCCCAGCCCTTATAGTCGAAGAGCTCGAGAAAACGCTCGTTCACGCGAAGGATGCTCCCGTCGGGTGCGAACGCGATCCGCCCCAGGCTTCTCTCCATCGCTTCTGCATCGGCCGGAGTGAAAGAGGATTTGATCGGATTGTTAGGCATTAGCACCCGCCAGTAAGGGTTGCGGTGATATGCGCCCATAAAAGGTTGAGACGGCGTTCTCTTTTCGATCGAATGCGGTGACCGCTGAACCTCTTCCCGTAGCGCAGACTTTCTGGTTATCGGCACTTGCAGGAAAATATTAAGCAGACGTTGTGAACGGACCCGACCCGATTCACTTTTACTGCCCCGCTTCGTTCAGACAGGCGTGTAGATAGAAAGCTTGAGCGCCGGATCGTCGTTCGCCTGGAATGTCGCGTATTCATAGCGTTGCGCGCCCCGCTCGAGATGCATGAGGACCTTCTGCCCGGAATTCCCGCCGCGGACGTCATGTGCCGCCCACCACTTCTTGAATTCCGGGCTGTGACTGCGCACGCGCTCAACCAGTTCGATAAACGCGGGATCGCTGGCATGTAGATCATGAGTCACGCGAAAAAGCGCAACCATGCGACGTGCCTCGTCAGTCCAGGCTCGTCCGAACAGCCGCCGGGAATCCGCTTCAATGAACATGAATGCAAGGATGTTGCGATTCGACGCGTCAAGCTTTTCAAAGCCAAGGACATCCGCGGCAGCCGCGTTCCAGGCCAGGATGTCCCAGCGCCGGCCGGTGACGTAGGCAGGCAAATTCAGGTTCATGACCAGATGCTCGATGACCGGCGGCACGATCTCGGGCGCAAAGTCCCGGCGCTCGCCATTACGCGCCAGAGCACGCAAGTGCGCCGCTTCAGCGCTTCCAAGACGCAGGGCGCTGGCGAGCGCATCGAGCGTGGCATCGGACGGATTCACCGTTCGTCCCTGTTCCAGCCGAACATACCAGTCGACGCCAATGCCCGCCAACTCGGCTACTTCCTCCCGCCGCAAGCCCGGCGTCCGGCGGCGCCGGACGTTCTTCAACCCGAGTTCGGCAGGGCTGAGTTTCTCCCGTCGTGAGCGCAGAAAATCGCCGAATTCATTTCGACTCGACATTGCCATGGTTTGTTTTCCTCTTTGATGGAGGGTCGCGCCAGTCCTAGGATAGTACTAGGCCTTGTTGCCCATTTTAAGCCTGCCAGAATGGGCTCGTCCAAACCACCTAACGAGTTATCGCCATGAAAGCTGCAATCCTCGAGACACTTGGTCAGCCTCTTCGTATCGCAGAAATGTCGGCGCCGGAAATCGGCACGGGCGAAGTCGTCGTCGACGTCGTCGCTGCGCCGGTGCTGTCCTACGCGAACGAAGTATTCAGCGGCAAACGACGCTACATGATCGATTTACCGATGGTGCCGGGGTGCGGCGCGATCGGTCGTGTGCGCACAACCGGCCCGGACGCGACCCACCTGAAGCCGGGAGACTGGGTGTTTTGCGACCCAACCGTGCGCTCACGCGATGACGCCCTGATGCCCGATATCACCCTGCAAGGCTGGAGCGCACGGGGTGAAGGCGGCATGCGGCTGCAACGACATTTTCACGACGGCACCTTCGCCGAACAGGTGCGCGTGCCGACTGAAAACGCGATTCGCATCGGCGAGATCGATCCCGGCGACGCGGCGCGCTGGTGTGCGCTCAACACCATGCTCGTGCCTTACGGCGGGTTGCTCGCCGCCCATTTCCAAGCCGGTGAAACACTGCTCGTAAGCGGCGCGACCGGAAATTTTGGCAGTGCTTGCGTTGCAACAGCGCTCGCGATGGGAGCGGCCTGCGTCGTCGCGCCTGGGCGCAACGAGTCCGTGCTCGCGGATCTCAAACGCCGCTTCGGTGATCGCGTGCGGACCGTGAAACTATCGGGCAACGAAGACGATGACCGCGAGCACATGCGCGCGTCCGCTCCCGGCCCTGTTGATTGCGTAATCGATCTGTTGCCGCCCTCGGCCACGACCACGACGGTGCGCGCGGCAGTGATGACTGTGCGTCCTTATGGTCGCGTCGTATTGATGGGAGGCGTAGGCATGCTCGGCGGCGACGGCCTCGACCTGCCTTACCCGTGGATCATGCGTAACGACATCACGGTGCGCGGCAAATGGATGTATTCGCCCGAAGCAGTGACGCGCATGACCGGCCTGATCCGCGCGGGCCTGCTCGATCTTGGGCACTTCGACGTCAGCGCGTTTTCGTTAGCCGATGCGAACGAAGCCGTAGCCCATGCAGCCGCTCACGGCGGACCGTTCAGAATGACCGTGGTCCGGCCATAGAGCCGCGGACGCGGACGCGGCGATGCCTTACGAGCTATTGGGTGCGCGGTTCACCGACTTCGTCAGCCAGCTGAAGACGGTAGCAATGACGGCGACCTGTCATACATCGATGAAGCAAGCCGAGGTCGCCGATTAACGGTGCAGGTCCTTGTCGATAGCAGGATCAGGTCGCTGCCCTCACTTGCTGCTTGCGTCCGCGCAGCACCACCGCCACGAGCAAAGCGCCGAGCACGAGGCCGCTTGCAACTACAAGCAATGCAATATCGGTTCGGCCCGTCAGGTCTTTGAGATATCCGATCATGTAAGGCGATGCGAACCCGGCAAGATTGCCGATCGCATTGATCATCGCAATGCCGGCAGCCGCCGTGACGCCGGCAAGAAACGCGGTCGGCACGCTCCAGAACAGCGCGGGGATCGACAGGATGCCCATATTTGCGAGGCAAAGCGCGATCACGCCGAGCACCGGTTCGTTCTGCCATGCAATGCAAAGCACGAAGCCGGTTGCTGCCATGATGAACGCCGCGATTAGATGCCATTTGCGTTCATTGTGGCGATCCGCGCTGTAGCCGAACGCAAGCATGCACACGATTGCACACACGCCGGGTATCGCGGTAAGAATGCCGATGGTCAACGCATCGGTCGTACCCATCTTCTGAATCAGCGTAGGCATCCAGAAACTGATTGCATAGAGTCCCATGTTGTACACGAAGTAGATGGCAACGAGCGCCCACACACGCGCATTCGTGAGCAGCGCCGCGAATCCGTGCGCGAGCTTGTTGCTGTCTTCTCTCGCCATCACCGCGCTCAGATAGTCCTTCTCATCGTCGCGAAGCCAGCTAACGCGGCGAATGTCCTCGCTCATTCGAAAGTAGATGTAAATGCCAAGCAAAATGGTTGGGACACCTTCGCACAGGATCAGCCATTGCCAGCCGCGCATGCCGCCAACACCCGACATGAACTTCAGGATGGACCCCGACAACAATCCGCCGATGACCCCGGACGACGCAAGCGCAATGTAGAACGTGCCCCACGCGCGGCCTCGTCGTGCAGACGGATACCATTGCGCCATCGTGTAGATTGCGCCAGGAATGAATCCCGCTTCGGCCAGCCCCAGAAGAAAACGCATCACGTAAAATTGCGTCGGGGTGCGAATGAATATCGTGGCGCACGAGAGCAGACCCCATGAAATCATGATGCGCGAGATCCATCGACGGGCGCCTACCTTGTGCAGGATTACATTGCTTGGCACTTCGAGCAGGAAGTAGCCGAGAAAAAAGATCCCGGCGCCGAAACCATAGACGGCGTCGCTGAATTGCAGATCGCTCGCCATCTGGAGCTTCGCGAAACCTACGTTGACGCGGTTGAGGTAAGAAAAGAAAAAGCCGAGCATCAGCACCGGCAAGATGTGCAGCGAAACTTTCTTGAAGAGCTGGTTTTCATCGACTAGGGGCACGGCGGTCTCCTTGTATGGTTGTCTGCTTCAGTTCGTGCCCGGCATCAGGTCACACGATAAAACCACTGCGCCGTGCCCGCGAACAATTGCCTCAACTCGGTTTCGGTTGCCTGCGGCAGCGCGCCGATGACATCGGCCACGATTTCCGTGAACGTGGCGGACAGATTGCCGACCGGCAGGTTGCTGGCGAACATGCATCGCCCGAAGCCGAACATATCGACGGCTTCACGAATCACGCGGCGATTGCTGGCGCTATCCCATGTGCCGTTGGGCAAACCGAGTTCCGACACTTTCAGGAAGACGTTCGGGCAGGCGGCCAGCGCCTGCATGCCGCCGCGCCAGATTGCGAGACCTTCTTCAGAACGATCCAGCGGCAAGCCGAGATGGTTGGTCACGATCGGCGTGCCGGGAAAAGCACGGGCCACTTCGGCGGCCTCTTCCAGGTGCCAGTACGGAACCCGCAGGTCCCATGAGAAGCCAAATTTCTCTAGCAGCGCGAGACCCCGCAACCACGCGTCGTCCTGCATCGTGCCCGGCTGGCCGCGCACCGATTGTCCCGGCCCCGCCGAAATCTCCGGCTTCGATCGGACTCCGCGTGCGAGCGGGCTTCTCGCATGCCCTTCAAGCACCGCTTCACAGTCGGGCTGAACAAAAAACACGTGGCCGACAATCGCGCTCGGCAAGCCGGTTGCCGCATTAAGCCGGGTGAGGAATTCCGTCTCGATCACCTGTTCACGGCGCGAGCGCTCCGCCTCGACGTGAACGGTGCCGATGACGTTGAAACCCGCGGTCGCGGCACGGTATTCAGGCGGCAGGAAGTTCTTGCACATCCGCCGGTAATCGCCGAGGAAAAACGATTCGTCGTAGTCGTCGGTCAACCATGGAAAGGTTCCGTCGGACAGGTCCCAGAAATGATGATGGGCATCGAAAATAGGAAGATCGAAGCCCAGTTCGTTGTTTGGCTGCGAAGTCATGAAGCGTTCCTTATGTGCGGTTGCACCAGGCTGGCGGGACGGTACGCACGCTCGGCGGTATCGTCGATAAAAGCGCCTGGTTCGGGTTCATGGCACGTGACTTACAGCGACGGGTTCTGTTGCCACGCGTCGTGCAACGTCGAGCCCTGCAGGTCGAGTGCATCGAGCGGCACGAGGCTGCCCTTCGCAATATCCGCCGTCAGCCGCTTGTTCGCTGCCAGATAGAACGGTGCGGCATTGCCCGCTTTTACCTGATCGATCAGCAACGCGTCGGCGCCGTCGATCGTGTGATGATGGCCGCCCATGCTGAGCGTTTCGCCCGCCTTGAAATCGCGACTTGCACGCGCGACCATGCGCGCGTGCGGCAATTGCTTGCTGCTGCCGGTGGGCCGGCCCGTCAACACGGCGGAAAACAGGCTGGCAGGCGTTTCAAGTCCCATCAGGTGATACGGCAAATAAATACACGCATACCCGCCGTTCTTGTTGACCAGATGTCCCTTCTGGCGCAGCAGTTCCCAGGTTTCGTCGTCCTTGCACCGGACGATGACAAACACGCCGCCGCCAAAGCTCACGTCGTCGGGGCGGCGCAGGCAGTTGAAGACATCGACCACGCCCGTGCGCTCCAGAATGCCGCCGTGTTCCTTCGGCACGAAGATGTCCGCCAGTTCGCTCAAACGCGCGAGCGGATAGTTGAGCGCATCGGCGGCGGGAAGAAGGCCCGTGGAATTGGCGACCACGTTGAGCTCGCAGTAATCCGGCGTCGCGCTTTGGGGCAACATGGCGAGCGCCTTGCTGCGTGCCGCGAGCGTTGCGGGAATGTCGTCGCCCAATGTCCAGCACGAAGCAAGCGATGCCGCGTGACGCTGATCCAGATAACCGATGCTATGTTCATCAGGATCGTAAATAAAATCGTATTCGCTCGATTTCCCCGCTGCCACGACCTCGAAGCCCAGCACGCGCGCCCAGGTGACGAGGCCGATCAGGTTGCTCGGCTGGTCGCCGTCAGGCGTCGTGTAGACCACGTTGTTTTCGAGCGCGAGCTGGTTCAGATACGGTCCTGCAACCGAATCCGTTTCTTTGGTCGCCATTGCGACATGCACACCTCGTCTAAGCGCCGCCTGCGCAATCTTGACGCTGACTTCCGGCTGGCCGGTTGCTTCGACTACGATATCGAGCGCAATGTCATCGAGCAAACCATAGTCGGCCACCAGCGCAATGCGGCCGGCTTCGCGAGCAGCCCGGACATCGGCTGAGTTGTTGCAGACCTTCGCGGCGTCTGCGCCGAAGCCGAGCGATGCCAGCGTCGCGAGCGTGCCATCGATGTCGAGGTCGCAGAGCGCTGCAATTTCCAGTGCAGGCAACGCGCGGCATTGCACGAGTAGCGAACGGCCGAAACCGCCCTTCGGGCCGACCAGCGCCATGCGGATGGTCTTCGTGGCGAGATCGGCGAAGAGATGTTCGTAGTTCATTGCGGAGCCTTGTAAGGTGTTGAAGATAGTGGAATCAGGTACTGCGCTGTCAGCCGACCACGGCGTTGAGCAGCATGATCATGGCGAGAGCAAGCAGTGACTGGAACGAGACCAGCAGCGTCCAGGTCTTGAGCGTGTCGCCGACGCTCAGCCGGAAATATTCTTTGAAGAGCCAGAAGCCCGAGTCGTTGAGATGCGACAACATCAGCCCGCCCGAGCTGACTGCAAGCACCAGCAGTTCGAGATTGACGCCGGGTGTCGCAGCCGCGATCGGCGCGACAATGCCGGCCGCTGTTGCAGTCGCGACCGTCGCGGAACCTATCGCTATGCGAATCAGCGCGGCCACGCCCCAGCCAAGCAGCAGCGGAGAAACGGACCACTGCGCGGCGCCGTGCGCGATGGCATCGCCCACGTGGGTTGCGAGCAGCATTTCCTTGAGGCCGCCGCCTGCACCGAGGATCAGGATCACGACTGCGCCGGGCGCAACGCTCTTGCCGAGCAACTTCTGAATCTGTGCGAGCGACAGTTCGCTTCGGATCCCTAATGACCAGATTGCGAACAGTACTGCTATCAGCAACGAGACGATGGGGTCGCCGACGGTTTCCAGCATTTCGCGCGCGAACGTGCCGCTGGGCGCGAAGCCTCGGCCGAAGGTCCGGATCATCATCAGCACGGGCGGCAACAGAATGGTTGCCAGCACGAGGCCGAACGGCGGGACCGGACGCACTTCCTTGCTGGTGTCCGACGCGGCGGCACCGGGATTGAACATTCCTTCGCCGGGCACGACGGGTAGAAAGCGCATGACAAAAGCGGTGAACACGGGTCCGGAGAGAATTGCCATTGGCACTGCAATCACCAGCCCGTAGAAAATCGTGCGGCCCGCATCGGCGTGAAGCGCGGCCAATGCCAGCGTGGGCGACGGATGCGGCGGCAAGAGCCCGTGCGATACATACAGGCCGGCCGCCATGGGAATGCCGATCGCGAGGAGCGGACTTTTGGTGCGATTCGCTATTGCGTAGACGAGCGGCACGAGCATCACGAAGCTGACATCGAAGAGATGAGGCAGTCCGATCAACAGCGAGGCCGCACAGATCGCGGCCGGAATCCAGCGTTTCGACCCAAGCCCGATGAACGTATTCGCTATGCGATCCGCGCCGCCCGACTCGAGCAGCAGGCCACCAAGCATGGTTCCGAGTCCCACCACGAGTCCCACCGAACTCAAGATGGAGCCGAAGCCCTTCTCGAAACTCTTGATGACCGCCGTGGGCGCCAGTCCGGCCGACACCCCCAGAAACGCCGACGCAAGGATCAGCGCGAGGAACGGATGCAACTTGACGCGCGTGATGAGCAGGATCAGCAGGACGAGCGTAATGACGGGTGCGATCAGAGGGTGAAACATCGACTGCATTGAAGGTCCCGAGTCAGGCGAAGCGCCGGTATTTGAGATAACAGGTGCAGGGTAACGAAGTTTTGGTATACCAAATAAGATGGTATTTACCCTAATCGGATCGATCTGCCTCACGCTTTGTGATAATAATTTCGTAACGTCTATTGGATCTTAAGCACAGTAAATTGCTATTTAATCGTATATTGCACAACAGAATTTGAATTTACTGATTTTCTAGAATATTTTAAACTTTGAGTGTACGTCTATCCGTTAACCAATTTGTCGGTTTGGTATACCACTCGATCCACTGAAACCCTCTCTTTTCCTCCCTGTTCCTGCCGCTTTAAATTGCCCCACTGCTAAGATGGCGGCTGGTCGCTCGCGTGAGCGGCGCCATGAATCCAGGTACGCCATGACACCGGAACAGGAAGACGAAAACGACATCCCCGCAGGTATCGACCCGGTGGACGAATTGCTATCCCAACAGATCGCACAGCGCCTGCGTACGCTCATCGCAACGGACGAACTCAAGCCGGGCGAGCGCTTGCGGGAACGCACGCTCGCGGAACGACTCGAGGTGTCGCGCACACCGTTGCGAGAAGCGCTAAAGGAACTTGCGGGAGATGGACTCGTTGTGGTCCTGGCAAAACGCGGCGCGGTTGTGGCCGATCTCGGCGCACAACAGATCAGCGAGAAACTCGATGTGCTCGGCATCATCGAAGCGTTTGGTGGCGAGCAGGCCTGCAGTCTTGCCACGGAGAAAGAACTCGCGGAAATTCGAGCGCTCCACTATGAGATGCATGCTGCCTACGAGCGGCGCGACCGGCTCACTTACTTCAACTTGAACCAGGCGATCCACAAGAGCATCATCGCGGCAGCCAAAAACGAGACGCTGCATCAGATGCATGAGCGGCTGAACAGGCAGTTGTATCGTTACCGGTTCCAAGGGAGTGTCACTTCGGACACTTGGCATACCGCCATCGATGAACACGAGGTCATCATCAAGCTGCTTTCCGCGCGACGCGGCAAGGAGCTGGGCGAGTTCTTGCAGCGCCATGTTCACAGCACGTGGGAACAGTTGACGCCTGTGGAAAATGTCGAGGCCCCGGCTGCAGCAGGGAAGATGTCCCTGGCTTGAATCGATGCCGCGATAAAGCCGGAGCGATTGCGTAATCTCGCTGGCCCACTCCCTCCGTTTGCCCAGCTTTCATCATCATCGAGCATCGATGAATGACGCGACTTCATCACGATTCAAAACCTGAGATCGGCAGATCGAGAAGGGGCACATGCTGCTGACAGCCGTACATATCGGATTCCCCAATCCGGCCCTGCGGCAATTGCCGGCGCATTGTCACCTTGATCGCCTGGCCGCGCGGCACGGCGAATATCGACGTGATCGCGCTCGCATCTACGCGGAACAGTTGCGCCATCGCCGCCTTCGTAAAGCATCCCGATTTCCATACGGTTTCATAGTTCGACGCATCCTCGAACATGATGTCGAACGTGAGCAGAAACGGACCGGCATTCTTGCTGCGAATGACTGTTGCAAGCGACGAAAGCGGGACGATCTTCATCAGACGAACTCCTCGTAGTGGATGGGGAAAAGCGCGGTAGGCGACATGGTTTTCAAAAGGTGATACGCAGAAAACTCATACACCGGCCCAGTGTCGACCTCCGAAGGCGAGTAGGGAAACGCCAGATTGCCCGCGGTGTTGTACTGCCCGGGATAGCTCACATGCAACAGGGTCCCGCTGATGAAATGCGCCGCCGCGTGCGCAAGCGACTGCTCATGCGCGACGGCTTCTATCACCAGTCCGAGTTCATGACTTCCTGACTGGCGCACAGGTTCCAGACCGCGCATCACGCCGTCGCGTCCATAGACATGAAACTGGACATCGAGATCCGGCGCATCGAAGTACGCAAGCGCGGCGGCTTTTGCATCGGCGAGCAAGGTGTCGATGCAAGCGATCATGGTCGGACAGCGCACCCCTGCCACCGTGATCGTGCGATAACCTCGCCGCCTTGCGCCTTCGAGCTTCACCCAATAATCAGCCGATGCCATAAACCGCGAACCGGTCACACGAACCTCGCGCTCGCTGATCTGCACAAATTCGCACGCCGACAGGTCGAGTTCATGCCCTGGCCCGGCCTGAAGAAATGGATTTTCGCGCTCGTAGAGCGTATGGGCGGCAACAGATGTGAGCGACGCCCGGCGCGTGAGGCTTCCAGGTTCGAGCGTGAAACCGTGTTCGTCGATCGTTCCCATCATCACGTCGGTGCCATGCGGTTCGGCGGAAAACGCGCCGCACTCGAGAATCTTTCCCATGTGGATGGCCAGGCCCGGATCAGCACCCTTCCAGATCGGAAACGCAGCGATCACGGAATCGTCGCAGGCACGCCCGGCGATGATCACGTCCGCGCCGTCCTCCAGCGCGGCGACGATTGGCTCGTGTCCCATTTGCGCGACGATTGCCTGGCTGGCACGGGCTTCGTCCGCGCTGAGTTCCCAGCCGGCTTCGAAGTCGCGCACCTCGCCGCGACCGACCCCGTCGGCCACGACGTTCGCCGGGATGTCCGAATAAATCCACGCAAGCCTCAAGCTCAACCGGTGTGCGGCGACGATCTCACGCACGATCTTCACCACCTCGTCGACATGCGTACCCGTCCCCGCTCCGCCTGCACTGCCAACGATTACCGGGATTTGTGCCGTGCGCGCAGCGAGGATCATGCTGGTCAGTTCACGGCGAATGCTGATCTCGGACACCAGTGCCTCACCGGAGCCGAGATAGTACGGCCCGGGATCTGTCGAGCCGGCATCCACGGCGATGACATCGGGGTGCATCGACATTGCGCGTTCGAAGCCATCGACAGAAAATCCGTAGCCCAGCGTGCACGTCGGCGTCACGACTCGTATTGGCTTTTCCATTGGGATTCCTAAAAGTAATTGAGACGAGTGATTAGTTCATCCTGTGCATCAAGACAATGCGTTGCAGTGCAATTCAAGGCCGGCGATCTCGTCAATTCGGTTGACGCCGAGCAGCCCCATCGTGGTGCTGACTTCGCGCTTCAGCAAGTCCAGCGCGTGCGCAATGCCCGCGGCGTCGGCCGCGGCCGCGGCCATCAATAGCGGTCGCCCGACGAACACGAACCGGGCCCCGCATCGGATCGCCTTCAGCACATCAGAGCCGCGTCTCACGCCGCCGTCGTACATGACCACGAGCGTGCTCACGCGCGCCGCGATGGCCTCGAGCGCGTCGAGCGAACTGATGGCGCAATCCACCTGCCGCCCGCCATGATTGGACACGATGATGCCGTCAATACCCAGGCGCTCGGCGCTCAGCGCATCAGCGGCGGACATGACGCCTTTCAGCACGATGCGCCCTGCCCATCGCTGCCTGATGCGCTCGACATGCGTCCAGTTCAAAGCACCGCGCCGCCCGATATCGCGAACCAGCGTACGCGAGAAAACTGGCGGCCCTGCGCTCGCGTCCATGTTCTCGAAGCGCAATGGCCGGCCTGCAAGCGCGCTCGCGCACACGATGCGCCAGCACCACGAGGGGCGGCACAGCGCCTGCCATGCGAGTTGCATGCCGGGCTTGACGGGCGAACGGAAACCGCGCTTTTCGGCAAATTCATGTTGGCCGTGCACGGCGGTATCCACGTTGATCACGAGCGTCTCGAAGCCTGCTGCAGCGATCCGCTCGAGCATCGGGTCAATGCGTTTCGTATCGCCGGGAATGTAAGCCTGAAACCAGCTCGTCGATCCCACCGCCCGCACGGTTTCCAGCGGCGTCAGCGACGCACCGCTCAGGATGAACGGCACGCCGGCACGAGCCGCTTCGCGCGCGAGGAGTTCGTCGGCGTGGGGCGCCGCCATGCGGCTGAATCCCATTGGCGCAATCCCGAAGGGGCTTGCATACTCCACGCCAAACAACGTGGTGCTCGCGTCGCGCTGTTCAATATCGACCAGCACACGTGGCACGAATGCACGTGCTCCCAAAGCCGCCAGATTACGACGATGCGCGGCGCCGTCTTCCGCCCAGCCCTGAACATAGGCAAACATAGCGGCCGGCAGACGACGCTTCGCGACGCTTGCGAAGTCGTTCAGGCAGAGCACGTTGCGCAGTCGTGCGGGGAGGACCGGCGCCTGCGCGAGGCGGGCGTGCATGGTCACGACGGGTCGATCGTCTGCGCCTGCGGCAGCGAGAACATCTCGCTGATCGACACGCCGCCGCGAATGTCCTCGATCCATTTCGCCTCCTTCAGCAAATGCGCCTGCGCAGCCTTGAGGATGTCGTCGGCACTGGCGAGCGGCACGATCACCACGCCGTCGTCGTCGCCGAGCACGATATCGCCCGGACTCACCGGCGCGCCCGCTACCGCAATGGTCGCGTCGACGGTTCCGCCAAAACCGTGATGCGGACCGCGCGGCACGACCGAGCGGCAGAACATCGGAAAATTGAGGCGTCGCATGTCTGCTACGTCGCGGATCGCGCCGTCGATCACCGCTCCGCCAATTCCGCGTTGTACCGCTTCTTCGGCCATGACGCCGCCCCATACGGCGATGTCTTCCGCTCCGCCTGCATCGACCACGATGATCTCGCCAAGGCGCGCGCTGCCGATCAGATTGCAGATCGGCCCGCAGTCGCCGACCATGGTTGCAACCGTGCGCGCCTGTCCGCACAGCCGCGCGCCGGAAAAGATCGGCTTGATCTTCGAGGTCATGACCTGCGTCCGGTTCATGCAATCGGACGCCACGGCAGCGGGAATCTGCCGCCATTGATCGAGCACGGAGGCGTCGAGCCGGGGAAAGTCGATATCGATCTGGTGATAGGCCATGTTGGTCGCTGTTATCGGTTGGAAGAAGTTGCGGCGTCGCGCCAGCCGGGGTTGACGTTGTTGCGAAGCCGGCCGTCCACCAGATAGTCGACGAGCATTTCGGCGGAAAATGTCCGCATGTCGAGATAGCCTGCCTCTGAATAGAACGCGGCGTGCGGCGTGATCACCAGACGGCCGGCAAGCCACGCTTCATTCTTGCGCCACGCGTCCAGCAAAGCGGGCGCAGGCACGGGTGGCTCCTGCGGCAGTACATCCAGGCCGGCTGCGGCGACATGACCGGATCGCAGCGCACGATACAGCGCGTCGACATCGACCAGCTTGCCGCGCGCGATATTGATGAAGAGCGCGCCGGGCTTCATCGCCTGGAACTGTGAATCGCTCATTAGGTTGCGGGTTTCGTCGCTGAGCGGCGTGTGAAGGCTTACTACATCGGCGCGGCCAAGTAGTGCCTCGAGCGTCTTGACGCGTTCGTAGCCGAGTCCGAGTTCGTGGCCCTCCGGCACGTGCGGATCGTAGTAGACGACATGCATGTCGTGCGCCGCCGCACGCCGCGCGATCGCCGTGCCGATTCTTCCCATGCCGACAGCGCCGAACGTGCCGCCGCGCAGGCGCCGTACTACGGGTACGCTCTCTGCCATGAAGCCGTTCGCAAGATCGGCCTTGAGGCGCGCCTCGTAAGTGCCGATGCCTCGCGCAAGGAACAGCAGCATGGCGATTGCATGGTCGGCGACTTCCGTCGTGCCGTAGTTGGGCACGTTCGATACCGGAATGCCATATTCGCGGCACGCGTCGACATCGACGTTGTCGAAGCCCACGCCTACACGCACGATCATGCGGCAGCGGGCGAGCTTGCCGACCAGTTCGCGCGTGATCTTCATGCGATGCCACACGAGGATCGCGTCGCATGCGGCCCAGGCCGAATCCGCAATGGCGGACGGATCGGTTTCGTCGTACACCTCGTAATCCACGAGCATGCCGGTAACGGCTCGCTCGACGTCGAGATCGCGCAGATGCGCGTCCGGTACCAGCACTTTGAATGTCGACACGTAATCTCCATTTGACTCACGCCGCGGTCCGCGACAGAACTTTTCCAAGGAAGCTTGCGAGGCGCGGGTCGCGCGGCGCATGAAACAGTTCAGCGGGCGCGCCAGATTCCACGATCGTGCCGCGGTCGGTGAAGAACACCAGATCGGCGACCTCTTCCGCGAAGCGCATTTCGTGCGTGACCAGTACACAAGTCATGCCGTCGCGGCTCAGATCGCGAATGACGGCCAGCACTTCGCTCACCATTTCCGGATCGAGCGCGGCAGTCACTTCGTCGAACAGGATGACTGCGGGCTGCATGGCAAGCGCGCGCGCAATGGCCACGCGCTGCTGCTGGCCGCCAGAAAGTTGCGCCGGGTACGCGTTCTCCTTGCCGGTCAGGCGCACGCGCGCGAGCAATTCTGCAGCGCGCTTCTTCACCTCATCGCGCGGCTGCCCAAGTACCTGTACTGGCGCCATCACGATGTTCTCCATAACGGTCCGGTGAGGAAACAGGTTGTATTGCTGGAAGACCATCGACACTTCGTGCCGCAACGGTACGAGGTCGCGGTCACGCCGCATTTTCTCGACGTTGAACGAGCCGACCCGGATCGTTCCCCGGTCCACGCCGATCAAACCATTCAGGCAACGCAGCAGCGTCGATTTCCCGGAGCCCGACGGTCCGATGATGCACGCCGTTTCGCCACGCCGGATCGACATGGAGACCCCCTTCAGCACTTCGGTGGCGCCGAACGACTTGTGCACGTCGACCAGTTCTATCAGCGGCGCCTGTTGCTGGATCACGTTCATGACTTTTCTCGAATCTGTCGTTCCAGACGACGGGCAAGCGTCGCGATGGGAAACGCGAAGAGGAAGAACAACAGCAGCACGTAGAGTTGCACCGCGGTCGCGTACTGCGATCCGTCGCTTGCGGTAATCGTGTTGGCGACCGACAAAACGTCGGACGTGCCCGTTACGACCGCCAGACTGCTGCCGATAAATAACGTCGCGAAGACCGTCATCATGTTCGGAATGATCAGGGGAACGGCCTGCGGGATTACGACGTAACGCAGAATCTGACCCTTGCGATAACCGAGCGCGCGCGCCGATTCCCATTGACCGCTTGGAATGGCGTCTACGCCGCCACGCAGCACCTCCGCGACATTCGCCGTGACCGGCAGCGAGAGGCCCACGACTGCCTTGACGAACGGCGAGAACGGAATCACGGTGCCGAATACCGGCACGTAGAACGGCAGCAGATAAAGCATGGCGTACAGCGCGATCAGCCATGGCGTGTTGCGCAACAAATTCACGACACCGAGCGAGATCAGACGTATTAGGCGCATGTTTGCGATCGTTCCGATGCAGAGCAGCGCTCCCGTTGCGACCGACACCACGATGGCCGCGACGCTCATCAACACGTTCGCGCTGAAACCACCGCCAAAGCCCTGGAATCCGGGAGCGCCGGTCAGCAGGATGCCGCTGCGATCTGCCAGCAGGCTGAGCGCTTCGCCGGTTCCGCGTCCGTAGCAAGCCAGCATCGCCACAAACAGGAGGACCGGCACGCCGGAAATGCCGTACACGAACGCGCGAGTCTCGGGTTTCATCGCGCTCATACGCCGTACCCCGGAATTTGCAGTGCGTGGCCTATGCGACCGCAGATCGTCGAAGCGACTGACGCCAGCAGCAGATAGATCACCCACACCGTCAGCATCACTTCCAGATTTCGGAAATTTTCGAGCGTGATCTGAGTGGCGTAATACATGACATCGGCGACCGCGACGAATGCCGCCTGCGACGATGTCTTGATCAGGCTCACAATGTTGTTCGTCATTGGTACGGTACTCAGGCGCAGCGCGATCGGCAACTGGATATGCCAGAAGATGCGCGGACGCGAATAGCCAAGACTCAACGCGGCTTCCACGGTTGCATAGGGAACAGCATGCAGCCCCGAGCGGATGATCTCCACCGCGATGGCGCCGTTATAGAGCGCGAGCGACAGCACCATGCACGTAAAGCCGCTGAAGACAGGAATCTGCTGGCCGGTTGCAAGGTTGCGCACGGACAGACCCAGTTCGGAGAGCGTGAAATACAGAACAAACAACTGCACGAGTGGCGGCGTGTTGCGCAACAACTCCACGACGATTGTCGTGATCGTCTCCAGCACCGGCAGGCGGAAGTAGATCAGCGCGGCGCCCATGATCCCGATGACGAACATCAGTGCGATCGCGCAGATGCACATCGACACCGTCATGCCGATACCGCGCAAAAGCCAGGTCTGGTAAAGAGGATCAGCAAGCCAGCTCAAGTCGAGAGTCATGAATTTTTCGCAGCTCGCGTTCGTGCTGTGTCTCGCATTATTTGCCCGCTGCCGTGACTTGCTGTTCGGTCACGAACTTGCTCGTACCCATCTTGTAGACCTTCTCCGCGTTCACGAGCACGCCCCCCGCCTCGGCCTTTTTGATGGAGGCATTCAACGCTGCCAGAAATGCGGGTTCGTTCTTGCGCACGCCACCCACGATAGGCACGAAGTCGTACGCCTCCAGCGCAATCTTGTCCTTGTCCTTCCAGCCCGGCTCAGCGACCTTGAGCGTCAGGTTCGGGCCATCGTAGGCAATCGCTTCACAGCGGTTGTCCTCGAACGCCTTGTACATTTGCGCCGTACCCGTGAACAACACGGTGTCCGCGCCGAGCTTTTCCTGCAGTGCGCGGTTGTACATGTTGCCCTGGCTACCGCAGACCTTGCGGCCTTTCAGGTCTTGCCAGCTCGCAATAGCCGTATTCTTCGGCGCAAGCAGCACCATGCCCGCCATCATGTAATACGGGTCTGTGAAATCAATCACTTTCGCGCGATCCGGATTCTTGCCGAGCGTCGCGAAGATAACGTCAATGCGTCCGGCATTCAGCAGTTCGATCCGGTTCGATGCCACCACGGGAACGAACTCAATCGCCGTTTCCGAACCGAACATGTCTTTCGCGATGAACTTCGCCAAGTCGACTTCGAAGCCGATTTCCTGTCCCTTGCTGTCGAGATAACCAAACGGGATGTAATCGTTCCGGATGCCGACGACCAGCTTGCCGCGCGCCTTGACCATCTGCAATTCGTCGGCATATGCGGTGTTCGAGAGCCAGGCGAAGCCCAGCAAAAACCTTGCAACGACGACCCAGCAAGACCGCTTCGGCATGAATTTCCCCAGTAAAGGATGCGTGATCTTCGGCCGCTGTGGATAAGGCAAGCGGTATGTGGCGCAGGTCTATTTTTCATCGCATGACTATCACCGTCAAATAGGACAAAATTCACTTCATATAAGTTGATCTTATGGAGGAAACCCTGTGAACGTGCGCCAGCTCGAATCTTTTCAGGCTGTGATGAATACGGGCAGCCTCACTGCAGCGGCCGGCGTGTTAGGCGTTTCACAGCCCGCTATCAGCCAGTTGATCGCCCAGCTCGAGCGCAGTTGCGGCTTTTTGCTGTTCACGCGAGCAGGTACCAGGATGCGTCCTACCCGCGAAGCGGAAGTGCTTTTTGCGGAGGTGCAACGGATGTTTATCGGCGTGGGGCGTGTTGCGAATGTCGCCAAGGCGTTGCGGGACCAGACCTGGGGCGCGTTGAGCGTCGCGTCTTTTCCCGTCCTGACGCGGCGGGTGTTGCCTTCCATCGTGACGCAGTTCTGCGTGGAACGTCCGGACGTCAAGTTCAGCATCGAAAGTATGCGATCCCGCTCGCTGATCGATGCCGTCGCCACACAACAAGTCGACCTCGGCTTCAGCGTGCTTCCAGGCGATCGTCCCGAAGTGGAGAGCACGCATGTATGCACGTTGCGGGCCGTCTGCATTATCCCCAACGGTCATCGCCTTGCCCGACGAAAACTCGTACGCGCAAAGGACCTCGATAAAGAGCCGTTCGTTGCGTTGGGGCCGCAAGATCACTCGCGTTTCATGATCGATAAAATCTTCGAGGAAGCTGATGTCGAGCGCCTGATCCAGATCGAGGTCGGGCAATCGGAAACAGCCTGCGCGTTCGTTGCCAATGGCGTGGGCGTCGCAGTGGTCGACCCGATCAGCGTGTACAACAATCTCGGCGCACAGTTCTCCGTGTGCGCGTTCGAGCCGCGATTGGAATTCGACCTGTCGCTGATCCGCTCGAAGAACGCGCGGCCATTCGCGCTTATTGAAACCTTCTCCGCGTACGCGTGCGAGCAGATCCTGAAGCTGAAGGACGAAGCGATCGACACGTTGCATCGTTGATCGCTGCTCCGCGTCACGCTCAACCCATTCCTTGCAAGAATGGGACTTATGAATCAGCGGCCCATTATCAACCTTGGCGAATCGAATTAGCATCGGTGCGTTCGCGATCTGCGGCCGACGCTATCGCGCAAACTGAACCTTCTTAACGAGAAATGTTGGAGCCGGATTTTGGCCGGCAGCAAGAAGCCGATTTCCGAATCAACAATGAACGTGCGCATCGAAAAGGACTAGCCATGAGTACAACAATGGACGATCGAAAACAATCTTCAGCGCCCCCGCTGAGCCTTGCATCAAAAAAAGTCGTGGTGGTCGGCGGGAAAACCGGAATTGGCCTGGGAATCGCGCGCGCGGCGTATGCAGCGGGTGCCTCCGTGACGGTCGCCAGCCGCCGTATTACCTCAGCGGAGGAGCGTCCTGATCTGACTAACTTCGATCAAGTGACCTTGGATATTTGCGATGAAGCAGCAGTGAAAGACGCCTTCGACAGCATAGGATCGTTCGACCATCTCGCCGTCACGGCCGGGCCCGACCTAGGAAGTTGGGGCACTTTCATGGACGACGATATGCGCGGCGTTCGAAGCTACATCGAAAATAAATTCCTGGGCAGTTGGGCTTGTGCGCGTTACGCCGCGCCTTACCTCAGAGCCGGAGGTTCGATCACGTTCCTTACCGGTGGTTTGGCAGCGCGATCGAAACGCGGCTTCAGCGCGGTCACTTCTGCGTTTGTTGCAGTGGAGGCCTTATCGGGCTCACTCGCACTCGAACTGGCTCCCACCCGAGTCAACACGATACGTCCGGGCTACGTCGAAACAGACTTGTGGCGCGTCATGTCCGAAAGCGAGCGGGCTGCCCTGAGGGCAAAAGTACGCGAGTCCTTTCCGGCACAACACGTGGGCACCGCAGAGGATATTGGCCACGCCGCGCTGTTCCTGATGACCAATCCTTATGTAACGGGCACTGTCATCGAGGTGTCGGGTGGTGAGAACCTGGTTCCCAGCGTTTTCTAGCAAATACGGCGGACGTTGGCTTGTTGCGTTATCTGAAGACAACCGGGTGCGTAGCTAATTGCTACCACTCGGCTTCGGCCTTAATTGTTGGCGATCAGTTGAAGAAGGCTCAGAGGATCGGCGGGCTTGGTCAAATGATGATCGAATCCAGCATCGCGCGTGCGCGCGCGGTCCTCGGGCTGGCCATATCCTGTATGCGCTATCAATAGTGAATGTTGCGACTGAGGCAGTGCCCGGAGCCGTGCTGCCAACTTGAGGCCGTCCATTTCCGGCATTCCAATATCCAGGACAAAAACATTGAAGCGATGATGCTCGACCAGTTCGAGCGCCTCCACTCCTGAGTGAGCCACGCTGACTTCATGGCCGCCAAGTTCGATGATCATCTTCAGTGAAACCGCGGCATCTTCATTGTCGTCGACAACGAGAATGGTTTGCCGTAAAGCGCTTTCTGAAGCAGCTTGAATGACCTCGTTCGGGCGATCGTTTTCATTAAGCCGATACACCGGGAAAGTCACAGTGAATCCGCTTCCCAGGCCTTCTCCCGCGCTTTCAGCGAACACGTCCCCGCCATGAAGTCGGACAAGACTCCTAACCAATGCCAGTCCGATCCCAAGCCCTCCATGCTTCCTGTCGAGTGAACGAGCAGCCTGTGTGAACAGATCGAAAACATGGGGCAACAGCATGCTATCGATGCCTATGCCGTTATCGATTACCTTTATTGCGACCTCGTTTTCATTCCCGTCAACGACAAGTTCAATCTGTCCGCCTTGCGGCGTGTACTTTGCCGCGTTATGCAGAATGTTCGCGACGATTTGCGTCAGGCGATCCTTGTCTCCATAAATTTTCCCTACGTTGAGCGCGGTGGTGACGGTGAGATGGTGGCGTTTGCTGTCGATCAATCCCCGGACCTGCTCCACGGCGCGCGAGACGAAGGCATGAGGCGAGAGTACGGCTTTGTCCAGCTTGATCAATCCACGCGTCACGCGCGAGACGTCCAGCAAGTCGGCAAGCAGGCTCGACATATGTTCGGACTGACGCGAGACGACCGCGCCCGCAAGATGGACTCGCCGATCATCGCTTTCAATGAGGCGCAGCATCTCACCGGCATTCCGGATCGCCGCCAGCGGGTTACGCAACTCGTGCGCGAGCATCGCGAGGAATTCGTCCTTGCGCCGATCGACCAGTTTCGCTTCGGCCTCGAGCCGGCGTTGGTTCGTCACATCGCGCATGATCACGGTGATGCCGTCGACTTCGCCGCTATCGCGACCGAGCTTTGCAAAAATCGCATCGACGACTCTAGCCGATTCGTCGAAACCAATCAGAAGGTCTTCACGCGCACTATGGCCGTGAATGACCAGGCTTATCGCTTCGTCTACGACTGCCGAGTCATCGAAGAACTGGCTGAAGGGCATCCCGATAGCATTCCCCGCTTTCACTCCCAATACCGTTTCCGTTGCGCGGTTCCAGGAGACCACGTCGCCCTCGGGCGTGAGCGATACGATCGCATCGTGCGCGTGTTGCAAGACGTTCGCGAGATACTGGTCCGAGGCAATCAGGCGGCGATATTCCGGCTCTTCCACTTGCGTGGTTTTTGCCAACTGCAATGCGATCCGATCAACCGTTGCACGAAAACGCCGCTGCTGGCTTGCCGCGCGTAATGACGCATCGATTTGCGCCGGCAACTCGTCATTCTTATCGGCAACGATGCTCCAACGGCCGCCCGGCGGAGCGCCATATAAAGTTGCTTGCCGAAGCTTCGCGTCTTTCTCGGGCGACACGACAAAAACGAAGAACGTATAAGGGCGCTCCGCGGCGATCGAACGTGCAACGTGTAATGGCTCTTCAACGGACGACAACGTCACGACTATGCAGGGCGCGTCGCCGGTCGTTTCGCTTTTGACAATGCGCACAGCCTCTTGAGCGGCCACCACCACGACTTCGGGCGAAGCATCGACGCTTCGCAGACGCGCGGCCAGTTCCCTGTCGCGCGACTCCGGTTCGGCACCACCATAAACGAGAAGGATGTGTGCGTTCATCGTTTATATGAGGGGAAGGCCCATTGCGCTCCGACCAGTCCAGAGCGTCAACATTTCAGTCGTGGGCGACATGACGTGACTCGCGCGTGCGTCCCGAAGCAATCGCGAAAGCGTGCTGTTTTCCCGATAAGCAATGCCACCGCATAACGACATTGCTTCGTTCGTGATTTCCACCGCCGTGCGCGCGACGTCTGCCTTCGATGCAAGCAGATAGGTCAATGCGTCCGGATGTGCGCTGTCCCCAAGTCGCGCAGCTTCGTACACGAGCAGACGCGACTTTTGCAAGCCGGTCCAAAGTTCACCTACGCGGTGCTGGATCACTTCAACGTCGCTCAACGATGTCGCTGAGTGGGAATGACGGCGAGATTTCAAATGGTTCATCGCAACGTTGAGCGCTGTCTGCGCAACGCCGAGGTAAGTGCCGGCCATCGCCATCAGGAAGAACGGGGCCACCACTTCGAAGACGAACCACACCTGATCCCCTTCTTGACCCAGGACGCTGTCTGGCGAAACCCGAACTTGATCCAGATGCATGGGTCTTGACGCGTTTCCACGCATGCCGAGCCCCTGCCATGGTTCGCCCCAACGGATTCCCGGCGCGTCCTTATCGACGACCAGACAACTAAAGTCACCCACCGCTGACGGGACACTTGCAACGGTCGACACAACGTACGAATCCGCGTGTGCGCCGTTGGTCACGAATTGCTTTGTACCCTCCACGATCAAGCCGTTTTCGTTTCTATGCAGCTTGGTTTCAGGCAGAAAAAAGAACGAGCCAGTTCCGGATTCGGACAGGGCAAGCGTAGTTAGATGTTCGCCTGCCGCGATGGGACCCAAATAGTCAGAATCCATCCTGGCGTTGGCTTTGGCTGCAATCACCGCGGTCGCAACGCAGTGCATTCCGAAACACATAGCGGTCGAAGAACAGGCAGCGCCCAGTGTTTCAGTCAGGGTGACCATCCCAAGCAGGCCTTGGCCGTGGCCTCCAACGCGCGCCGGCGCCGTAAGCCCTGTAAGGCGAGCACGCTGGAGGCTTCGCATGCCAGCCTCTGGCCAGACAGCGTTCTCGTCGATATCCCCAGCCGCTGGAAGGATGATTTCCTGGCAAATTTGTTCTGTTTCTCTTTTCAACGCCAATAACGGCGAGGGCAGGGATTGGTCCAACGCAGTACTCCAAAAGTCTAGAGCCTTTGGAGATCGGCTCTCGATGACATGCCTGGGACAAGTCGTCGCATTTTAGTAGGTTTTTATAACGCCTATAAGCGGTAGTTGAGCAAATGCGGGACCGGTGGCGAAAACGAGAAAGAATGGTGTTGTGGATGTCACGCAGAAGCGGGGAGAGCGGAAGATTTACCGGTTGTTTGTTGCAAACTAATACCGCTATTTAGGATTTTTACGCGCAGTCGCCATTGTTTCTGTGACTGGCTTCAATCTGGAGGCTTGGAAACGTCGGGACTTTTTTGGGGAAATGTCGCGGACGTGATGTCCCGTCTTCCCTTTTGAGTTATTTTTTAACGTTGTGCTCGAAGTTGATGAATTTGGCGGTACAGCTTAATAAAAAATAGCAGGCGCATTCGCATTCTTACCATTGCGATCCAAGCGGCAATCTTGATGCAACCGTAAGACACCTTAATCGCGCCTATTCACCTGCTCAATCTTTTGCTTTAGGCGTCGGCGGTATGGGCAGAATAATCTCCGACGCCACCTTCCATTCCTTGCCGATTTTTATCCAGTTGATCAATATTAAAAACGGTTTGGGGGTTCCGTCCTGACCTGCGTAGGAGACCGTGATATCCACAGGCGCATAGGATTGCGCTACGTCCTTCGTCAGGCCGACAACCTTGAATTTCGAATAATCCGGCTGCAGCACGACAGGGCCGGAAGTGCCTATATCGCGCAGCTTCTGATCGATCGCCTCATTGCCCCAGAAACCTGCCCAGTTCCCTTCCGCGGGAATCGCACTTTTGGCGACAAGAAGAGCCGAAGGAGATTGCCAGAACATTTCATGTAGCGCCTTGAAGTCGTGACGATTGGCCAATTCCATGAGATGGCTAAAATCCGATCGAAGCGTGTTCAGAGTCTTCGCGTCCAGGGGTTCCTTGTAGGTGCCAGATGGGCTCGCAAGACACCCCGTAGAAAAAGTAAGCGCAACGGCAAAGGTCACTATCAATTGACGCATGATTGGATTCCTGTGGAAAAGGATAGGTCGTTTCTGTGATGGGCGAGTCCATACCGGCTCCATTGCAATGCTTTTAGCGTCCGAGCGAACACGGAAGCCATGCCCATCACCCTTTCAACTCGAAAATGCTGTCGATCTCAACCGGAATGCCCATCGGCAACGAATACACGCCTAGTGCACTTCGAGCAGGCAGATTGTCTTGTCCGAACAACGTCAGCAGAAGGTCACTGGCGCCATTGGCGACTTGCGGATGCTGCGTGAACGACTGTTCTGCTCGAACATACACTGTCAGCCTGCTGCATCGCGCGATGTTTTCGAGTCCGCAAGCCTGATCGACGCACGCCAGGATCATGAGCATAGTCAGGCGCGCCGCGTCTTGAGCCTTTTCCAAAGACATATCGCGTCCGACCATTCCGACGATCGGCTTACCATCTTCGAAAGGGCCGAGTCCCGATACATACACCTGATTCCCCGATACGGAAACCGTTCGATACGAACCAAGCGGTTCTATCGGCGATGGCAATTTCAAGCTCGCTCGTGCGAGGCGGTCGAATACGTTCATGTTCGGAATCAACAAAAGGTGTAGAGATTTAAATTCGGCTTAGTAAATATAGCGCGTGAAAATAAACGACGGATGTGTCCGCTGCTAGATGAAGGAGCATTCTGGAACTGACAATCGAAGAGTGGCTAGGGCTCGAAGCATCAGACACGAAGGCGAAGCGCGGGATGACCTGTCACAGCGCCTTCGTTTGCTCACTAACCATGACCGCCTATTCTATTTCGCAGCGGCTTCGATCGCCTTTGCCAAACCGTCCGGATCGGTAAGGAACGGCGTATGGCCGGTCTGCAAGGTGTACTCCGCTCTCACGGGGGTAGCGGCAACCATCTTCGCCTGGAACGACGGGCTAATGACCTGATCCATGGCGGTGTGGATATAGACCTTGTCGACCTGGCCGAAGTTGGTTGAACTCACGTGCACGGGCGTAGCCAGCGGGCCAACGGGTTCATCGAGGATAAGATCTGGAATCGCCTTGCGCAGTTCGTCAGGACCTCCATTGGCAAACAGATCGGCGCGTGCCGAATATTCAATGGAAGCAATGCCCTTTTCCTTATAGATCTGCAGATGCGGCCCGATCTTCGCATCGGCATCCTTGTTGGCCATCGACACGAGCGAATCACCGTCTTGCGGCAAGTACGCAGCAACAAAGACCAAGGTCCTGATCTTCTTCGGTGCCGTTTCCGCGGCGTCGGCGATAACGATGCCGCCGAAGCTGTGACCGACCAAGACGGCCGGGTGATGCGATTTGTTCAGCGCCGCAACCACGGTGTCGCGATACAAGTCGAGGCTGACCTTGTCCGGTGTTGCCGGCGCGCCCGGACGGCCTGGCAGTTCAACTGTCACAACCTTATAGCCGTCGGTCTGAAGCTTCGATGCGACATGTCCCCAGACCTGAGCGTTTTCGAAAGCGCCGTGGACCAGAACGATCGGAGGCTTTTGCGCGGCCATCGCACTGGTACCGAATGCAAGTGTTGAAGTGGCGAGAGCAGCGAGGAGGAGTTTCATCTACATTGCTTCCTTGAAGAGACATCAGTGCCGATGTCGTGATTAAATTTGGCTTTGAAAAGGACCTTGGATACGCCTCGGCTTCTCGAATCCGATTAGGAACCCAAAGTACTTCGGCGTCAGAGTGGAACTGATAGGCACCGGCCTCTTCACACCTACGAGGTCCGTGGCTATCTACTTTAAAGAGGATATCCGGGACTGACCATATCCCGACGTCCGATTTGCATGATCTATCGTACGATTGATAACTGATGCGATTGCCAATCGAAGAATCGAGCGAACTATATGAACAGGGCTGTCAAAGCAGTTCTGAACTTCGTGCGACGAAGGCCCCGCTCTGCGCGATTCGATGTGCGTCACGCGGTGGATATCCAAACTCTTCCTCGAACGCGCGGCTGAAGGCAGCCTCCGAACCATAGCCGGCGCTATGCGCGACTTCGGTCACTTTCAAGGTTCCTCCGCGAAGCAAGTCTGCTGCGATGGTCAATCTCCACCGAGTCAGATAACGCAACGGTGGAAGCCCCACCACCGCCGTGAAGCGGTCCGAAAACATCGACCGGGACATCATCGCCGTCTGGGCGAGCGCCGAAACCGTCCATGCACGGTCAGGTTCCAGATGCATCGCGTTCAATGCACGGCCGATGCGTTCGTCACTCAGTCCGGACAGCCAGCCGACCCGATCGCCCTGCTGGCTGACCCACATCCGCAGCGTGCGGATGACGAGCAAATCGATAAGCCGCGAGATCATCAACGATGACCCCGGGCTGGCGCTGCGCGATTCCAGGTCGAGGAAATGCGTGATGGCTGCCAGCCACGGAGGTTCGCTGACTTTGTCGCAGGTGAGATGAATCAGCCCGGGGAGCCCAGTGAGCAAAGAGCGTAAAGGCGCGCCGTCGAAGTAGAACGATCCCGCGAGAAAGGATCCTGCCGTGCCGTCGTCAGCCGCCCATCTGAACGTCTGAGCAGTTCTGCCCGGGCCAAATTCCGGCGCCGCCTCGAAGCGCTGATGTGCCTTCATGCCCGGCTCGCTGCGAATCGTATGTCCATCCGCATGAGGCAAAAGAACGAAGTCGCCTGTCCGCAAAATCACCGACGGTCCATTGCATTGCGACACCGATAGTTCGCCGCTACGCAGATGCAAAAACGTTGCCGGTCCTGGCGGAAAAACAACCTCGGTTGAACTGCCGACTTCGCCGTGGAAAACGTGATCTCCGCGAAGACGAATCAGCTTGAGTACCTGGGACAAGACATCGGAGTTCTCGGACGGCATGGAATATTCCTTACTCAACACCCAATTTCAGCAGCGGCGCTACTATTTCCACATGCATCGAAGCGCGCATCTCAAGCTTCGCTAATTGCCAAAGAGTTCTTAAGCGACCCGGCCAGATGCTCGATAAACGCACGCACGACCGGCGGCAATCCACGCCTTGTCGTGAATACGATATGTACGATCCCTGTCTCGGTGCGCCATTCCGGGAACACATGGACCAGACTGCCGCTTGCCAGTTCCTTGCTGCAAAAATGCTCGGGCAGCAAAACGATTCCAAGACCGGCCAATGCCGCGCATCGCAACGCACCGAAATCCGCACACGTCATGCGAGGATTGTGGCTGATCGAGCGGCGCTGGTCGTTTGCATCGAAGAAGTCCCACGTGATTGCGCCGGTCTGGTCGGTGCTGGCAAGGGTCGGTAGCGCGACCAGCGCATCGAGGTCCTTCGCCTTGCATTTTTTGGCGAGAGCAGGCGCCGCCATCAGGATGCGGCTGGAGTGGCCCATCGTGCGCATGATGAGCGCGGCATCTGTTGTCAATGCAGTACGCACCCTGATGGCAACATCAATGCGTTCATCGATCAAATCCACAGCGCGGTCTACCGCGACCATCTGCAATTGTGCTTTGGGGTAGGTGCTCAAGAAATCCGAGAGCGTAGGAGAAAGCAATTCCATCAGGCCGAGCGGGCAACTGCATCGGACAACGCCATGCGGTTCACCCAACGCGTCCGATACAACAGCGTCGGCTTGCTGAACATCGAGGACTATTGTCCGGCATCTTTCGTAGAACGCCTGCCCTACTTCCGTCACCCGGAATCGCCTTGTTGAACGCTCGATCAGCCGCACGCCCAAACGCGTTTCCAGGGCAGCGATGCGTCTGCTCAAAGTGGACTTCGGCATGCCCACCGCGCGTCCCGCCGAGGCAAAACCGCCGTGCAGGACGACCGAAGCAAACAGCGCGTAATCATTGAGGTCTTGCATAGTTATTGTTCCAATAATGGAACGACGTTATCCATTTTGCCAGTCTACCGGAGACATTGTTCCAAAGGCATCATGTTTTCACCGCGACGAATCCCTCGCCGCACTTTTAAAGAGAAAACATCATGGAACGCCAATTTGAAAACAAGGTAGTCGTTGTTACCGGTGGCACGAGTGGAATCGGCCTGGCCACGGCTAAACGTTTCGCGGATCAGGGCGCGTCCGTCTATGTGACGGGCCGTCGTCAGGAGGAACTCGATAAAGCCGTCAAAGCAATCGGTCCGCGCGCGAAGGGCATTCGTGCCGACATGTCGAAGCTTGCTGATATCGACCGTCTTTACGATGCCGTTCAACAAGACCACGAGCAAATCGATGTGCTGTTCGCAAACGCCGGCGGCGGATCAATGCTTCCGTTGGGCGCCATCACGGAAGCGCATTTCGACGACACCTTCGCAACCAACGTGAAGGGCGTGGTGTTCACGGTCCAGAAAGCGCTGCCGCTGTTGCGCGATGGCGCTTCGGTGATCTTGACTGGCTCGGTGACGGGCTCGACCGGCACCGCCGCTTTCAGCATCTACAGCGCGACCAAAGCTGCTGTTCGCAATCTGGCGCGTAGCTGGACGCTCGATTTGAAAGAGCGCGGTATTCGTGTGAACGTCGTGAGCCCTGGCCCGATCCGCACAACCGGGCTGGTTGAACTTGCAGGCAAAGACGCAGCGCAGCAACAAGGCTTGCTCGATTACATGGCAAGCCAGGTTCCAATTGGTCGCGTAGGCGAGGTCGATGAAGTCGCCAAAGCCGTGACCTTCCTGGCATCGCCGGATGCGAGCTTTATTGCGGGAACCGAGTTTTTTGTCGATGGTGGAATGGCTCAGGTCTGATCTCGGCAGACTGTTGTAGAGCGCGGTCTGCTCTGGATTGGAGGCGCCGACGCTTCGGATCCAGAGCGATAGTTCGCACTCAGACAATGAAATAAAGCTGTTCGTGCGTGCGCTTGCATCACTCATTCGCGTACTTCAGCGTTGGCGTTTGCCGCTTCCCGCGCTACGCGGCCCCGCACCTTGCTTGCTGGCGGATTTGCCGCGTGGCTTTTGCACATTGAATGGGTTACTGCCGGAGGAGATTAAATCCTTGCCCTCTGCCGCAGCGCCTCGAACCGAAGGCTTGCGATCGTCTCTGCCACTTTGCGGACGCGGTTTTTTGCTGGGCACCTGCGTATTACCCGGCGATGCTTGAGGCAATTTGGGTGTTTTGGGTTTTTTAGGTTTCTTTGGTTTCTTGATGATCTCGCCCGTCGGGCTCGTTTGCGGCACGCGATGTTCGGCTTCGAAGCCTGCTTCTTCCTCACGCGGCAACGTTTGCCGGATCAGCGCTTCGATTGCGGCTAACTGCGGCGCTTCATCGGCACACACGAGGGACACGGCCGTACCGCTTGCGCCCGCGCGACCCGTACGTCCAATACGATGCACATAGTCTTGCGCCACGATCGGCAGATCGACGTTTATCACAAGCGGCAGATCGTCGATATCCAATCCGCGCGCAGCTACATCGGTTGCGACCAGCATGTGCACTTCGCCCGTCTTGAAGCGCTCGAGCGCACGCTGGCGCGCGGGTTGCGGTTTGTCGCCGTGGATGGTGTCGACCGCATAACCCGCTTCATCCAGCATGGCGGCAAGATAGTCCACGCCATTGCGGGTCTTGACGAACACCAGCGCATGCGTCCAGTTGTTTTCGGCCACGAGATGCATGAAGAGATCGGGCTTGTTCTTTTTATCTACCGTCACCACCCATTGTTTGATCTTGCCAGCCGTGGCATTGGGCGAGCCGACACTAATGTTGATCGGATCGCGGAGAATGGCTGCCGCCATGGCGCGGATATCGTCGGTGAAGGTGGCGGAGAACAGCAGAGTCTGTCGTCGAACAGGCAACGCAGCAAAGACGGCGTTGAGCTCGCGCGAGAAACCCAGATCCAGCATGCGATCGGCTTCGTCGAGGACGAGTGTCTGTACCTGATCGAACTGCACTGCGTTCTGACGATTGAGATCAAGCAATCGGCCCGGCGTGGCAACGAGCACATCCACGCCTTTGCGCAATTTCATCATCTGCGGATTGATACTCACGCCGCCATAGGCGGCCAGAAACTTCAAGTCGAGACCTTTGCCGTAATCGATGAAACTCTGCAGCACTTGTTCGGCCAATTCACGCGTGGGCGTCAGCACCAGAACACGCGCGCGATTACTCGACACCGCCGGACCGTGTTCTACGAGGCGTTGCAGCAGCGGCAACGCGAACCCCGCTGTCTTGCCTGTGCCGGTCTGTGCCGCGGCCATGACGTCCCGGCCGCCGAGTGCAGCGGGGATCGCCTTGACCTGCACCGGCGTAGGCGTTTGGTAATCGAGGTCCTGCAAGTTACGCAGCAAGGGATCCATCAGGCCAAGCGATGCAAAAGACATTGGCGTATTCCAGGTAAAGCCGCAATTCTAGCGTTAGCGCCTGTTTGCGCCGCGCCGGCAACCGCTTCATCAGACGGATAAACCCGCGGTTAGCGGCACGCTGCTTGCTGTCGAGGCTTCACCCAAATCCCTTAACCCTGGAGATCCGTCATGGATTTAGGTTGTGTAGCGTTTCAAGCGCACTTGGCAACATTGCTTCGAAGCAGGCCGCGTTGCACCACCGCAGAGCTCAACGAAAACACCATTGTCTTCTGGGATGGTCAATGGGCAAAAGGCGCCGAATTACTCAATGATGGCAGCGGGAACTTGTCCAACAAATTCGATCTGGACGAGCGCACTTGCAATCGGCTACACGCGGATCTGGTCACCTGGCTTGAATCACCGCGATACGGATTACGATCAGACCTCGACAAGTGGATCTTCGATTGAAAGCAGCGAAGGCATGGTCCGCACCGCAATCGCGATTCGACGTCTGAACAATGCATTGCCGCCGATCACGATGTAATTTCAAGCGCGCATCGCGGCACTCGTGCTGCATCTCTCAAGCCGGCAAAAGTCCGGCCGCGCTATAACTCTCGATCAAAGCATCAAAGAGCGTTATGTCGGAGCGGCCTCGCGCCATCAGTTGCGCGCCTGCGACTGCGGCAAATATTGCCCTTGCCCGCTTCTTCGCATCCCTGGAACTCACGATCTCGGCCGCCACGAGAGCCTTTGACAGCCACGCGACATTGACGTCGGTAAACGTCTGAACTTCTTTCTTCACCACGTCCGGAAGATCGTCGTACTCGGCCGTCATAAAGCTGCTCAGACACATGCGATTGTCGTTCTCCAGCGACTTGCGAAATGTCTCCGGATATCTGCGCAGACAGTCAGCGGGATCCGGAATCGTGGCTGACAACGTCTCCAGCGTCGCGGCCGAATCCTCCCAGTAGCGTTTTGCAACCGCTGCGGCCAGGTCGGCTTTGCTCGGGAAATGGTGGTAAAGGCTGGCCGCCTTGATACCCACTTCTTCGGCGAGCGCGCGCAGGTTCAAACCGCCATAGCCGTGTGCCTGCGCGATTCTTGTTGCGACCAATACAATCCGGTCGCTCGAACTGATGCTTGCCTGCTTCTCCACAAGTCCCCCTCAAAAAACTATTGACCGGGTCTAGTATAGCGCCTATCGTTCAACCTAACGAACGTTAGGTAGTCAACTTCTGACACCGTGTTGTCAGCCTGAAAATCGAGAGGATCCCATGAGCACCGAAATTTTCTTCCAGGACGCCACCAAACTTGCCGAACTCATCCGTACCAGGGAAGTATCGCCAGTCGAGGTCATGCAAGCGCATCTCGACCGTATCGATGCTGTGAATCCCAAGATCAATGCAATCGTCACCCTCGCCGACAATGCGCTCGACGCCGCGAAGTCGGCAGAAGCCGCAGTGCTGGCAGGCGAAGAACTCGGGCCGCTGCATGGCGTGCCTTTCACCGTGAAGGATTCCATCGACACCGCCGGCGTGCTGACCCAGCGCGGTTCGCCGATCTTCAAGGGTCGTAGCCCCGATGCCGACGCGACCAGCGTCGCGCGTTTGAAAAAAGCGGGCGGCGTCCTGCTCGCAAAGACCAATCTGCCTGAGTTTTCCTACTGGATAGAAAGCGACAATCTGCTGACCGGCGCAACCAACAACCCCTGGGATCTGACCCGTACGCCGGGCGGCTCGAGCGGCGGTGAATCGGCGGCCATAGCTGCAGGCATGTCGCCAATTGGTCTGGGCACCGATCTCGCCATTTCCGTGCGTGGCCCGGCCGCGCAAACCGGCATCACCTCGATGAAAGCGACTCATGGTCGTGTTCCCATGACCGGCATCTGGCCGCGCGCGCCGCGCCGCTTCTGGCATGTGGGCCCGATGGCGCGCTCGGTTCGTGACATCGCGCTTGCGTTCTCATTGCTCGCGGGACCTGACGGAAAAGACGCATTTGCGAGCAGCGCAGTCCCATTCGATACCGGCATTGGCCGCGAGTCTTATCGCCCGATCCGGGTGGGCTGGATGGTCGGCCCCGGCTACGGTCCGGTCGATCCGGAAGTGGCGGCGACTGTACGCGCCGCTGCGGAGGCGCTGAAGGATATTGGCATTGTCGTGGAGCAGGTGAGCATTCCCGCGCTCGAACGCGATTTCGCGCTCGACGTGTTCAACAAGCTGCACATCATGGAGATGAAACCCGCATTCGTTGAAGCGACGGCCGGGCATCGAGACATGATGTTCAAGATGTCGAAAACGATGCTGTCGCTTCCGGACACGTCCATGTCGGACTACATTGAAGCGGAGCAGGCAGCGGAACGCATCCGCGACGGCTATGCCGATTATTTCACTCGATATGACGCGCTGATCACCCACGTGTTGCCGATTCCGGCTCACAAGCATGGCGTGGAGGAGTTTGTCATCGACGGTCAGACGGTGGACGCCAGATACCTTCAGGGCGCGACCGTGCCGCTCAATGTCACTGGTCTGCCGGGAGTAGCAATGCGGTTCGGGACAAGCAAGGAAGGTTTGCCGATCAACGTGCAGATTGTCGGCAAGTGGCAAGCGGAATCGACCATTCTTCATGTCGCGTCGTTGCTTGAAGCCGTGAGCCCGGTGCGCGGGCTGCGTCCGGTCATCTGACTTCACGGCGTCTGGGATTATAGATATCCCGGGACACGTTAGAGCAGGCGAATGTGTGTTTGACGTCAGGTTATCAATCAGCTCAGCTCAACTTGCCGAGCTGATCGGTAGCGAGATGTAACGCTGACGCCCATTGGCATCACGCTAACGCCTGTTGCGACATCTTGATTGTTCAGTGTGTAGCGACAGCTGTAAGACCTTAAATCTCAACCTTTATGACCAGACGCAAACAGTTGACAAGGTCGGCTTACTTACGCGATTTATGCAAAGGTCAAAGGAAGCTTCCCTTCGCAGTTCTATTAAAAACCGAAAACAATTCCTGAAACTCAGCCAGCTTAGCGTCGTTTGACGGGGATTCCGCGTGCACCCGTCTACGCGGACAGCTATCACGATGATCTCTCTCTCAGGTCCGGCACGGCATTGCCAAGCTCCCCCGGCACTACCGCATGCGAGTTTACCCGCGAAAGGACGACTTATCATATGTCTTACATATAAAAACTTCCGATTCGGTCCAAGTGCACGGTAATTTGTTCCGAATCCTTCTACGCGACGCGCCAGCACATTTGGGCTAAACCAAGCGCATTAAGTCCCGCGCTATTTACATCGCAAACCGTTGTGCGCTCATCATCATCCGCGTTGCTGCGGGTGGGAATACTTGCCACGAGCCATCGTCGTGCTTGAAGAACATCAGCGACGTGCCCTCGCCCGCGCGGATCGCCTCCACGCGCACGTAACGCGCGCGATTTCCCGCGATCCTGCCATGCAGCACCCGACGAACCGGCCGGGCGGCCGACGGCGCAAGCCATTTGTCCACTATTGCGTGCAACGAGCTTTGAAATGCGGCCATGATATTTCTCCTCTGTTCAGTTGCCACTTGCAGATCCATGAATCACATCGCGACGAGAGCGTCGCGGCTTCTTGCGTCGATCGCACCTCGCACCAACCGCACCGCTACGCGGCACGCAAGCCGTGGATGCACAAGACACGCTTCCACCTGCGTGCTGCGGTTCTCGCCCGATATCACCCAGGCACACAGGTGCTCGCAGTTGTTTGTCAGCAACCGGTAGCGGTTCTCGCCCAGACGCGAGCGCACGCGCCGCACGGCTTCGTCGCCGGTGAAGCGGGCCATCGCGTGGCTGCGTACGATGACTGCATGCCCCGCCGAGAATTGCTCCAGCGTGGTTTCCTCGACGGGACCGCGCCGCTGAAAGCAGGCAAACCCGGCGTAATGCACCACGCGGCCTTCGCCTACGTAGATGCCGTGATGTTCATAACCGGGACGGCACGTGACGAGATGGGCACCGGGCGCCGGTTCGCCAACGAGCGGAAAATCCGGTGCGGCGCCATGGGCAGGCTTGCGGATGCATGCAAGAATCGTCGATAGAAAAATGCCCGGCATGGCCGTCGTCTCCTGAGATGAGCGGAGGCCGGGATGACAACGGTGTGTCGTGCTTTTCCCGGCGCTTGACCAGGTCATTGCATCAACTGGGCCAATAGCGCAGGAAGCCCGCAGAATAGGGCTCTGGACGTTTCGGATGCCTTATCGGATTCTGATTTAGCTGGCTGAAAACCAACACTTTTAGGACCCAGGTGTTGGGTTGGAAACGTCACCTTGGCGACTGTTGGATCGACAATGAAAGTGTCAGCGCCGGCCCAACGAATTCAGGCTCCGCTAGCGGCGTTCAATCAGCGTCTTGCGGGGCGCGTCCCAATACACATAAGGCAAAGACGCAAGAATGCACCGCCCGGCATAAGCTTTGCATCAGAAAGCCTGACGATCATCTAACCGGAGAACTACCGTGCATACCCTCACCATCAACGACCTGCCTCACGACATCACCCTCGATCGCGCCGCGATGCGCGATATCCGCGGCAGCGGCGCGCCTTGGGTATATGGCTGGATCACACCGTATGTGGATCAGCGTGCGTCGATGGGACCCGTGGTCAATATCTTCGAAACCAACAACACCTTCAACGCCGCGCAGATGATCAACCAGTTCCAGAACGTGGATGTCCACAACAGCGGCGCGAACTCGAACATCGCCGTAAGCCCCGACGAACGCAGCGTCAATCGCGCCTGATAGCTGGCCGGAGATGCCATGAACGCGTGCGCGCAATTCCGCTGGGTATCGGCCGCGCTGAGCCATCCGGGGCACGTTCGAAGCGTCAACGAAGACGCGTGTCTCGACTTGCCCGAGCACGGTGCCTGGAGCATCGCGGACGGCATGGGCGGCCACGCGGTCGGCGACTTTGCGAGCCAGCTGACAATCGAAGCGCTCGACCATGTGCTCGGACAGACCGGCGACACAGGGCTCGCGTTGCGCATGCGCGAAACGCGCGCGCGGCTGGTATCGGTGAATGCGCAACTGCAGATGGAAGCTGCGCGGCGGCAGGTCCGGCGCATCGGTTGCACGGTGGTGGTTCTGATCGCGAGCGAACGGACCTGCGGCATTCTATGGGCTGGAGACAGCCGCTTGTACCTCTACAGGCAAGGACTGCTCAGGCAACTGACCCACGACCATAGCCAGGTCGAGGAACTGATGGCGCGCGGTCAGTTGACGCCCGAACAGGCGCATCGTCATCCGGCGAAACACATGATCACGCGCGCAGTCGGCGCGACCGGTACGCTCGATCTGGATGAAGAACGTATCGATCCAATCGATGGCGACATCTTTCTGCTGTGCAGCGACGGCCTGACTAACGAAGTATCCAACGAAGAGATCGGCGCGCAACTGGCGGCCGGTGATTGCCGGCTCGCAGCCGAGCGTCTCATCGATATGGCGCTGCAGCGCGGCGGCCGCGACAACACGTCCGTGGTGGTCGTCGAGGCGCACGATCTTGCGTGCGCGGATCGCACGCAGATCAACCCTGCTCTCTAGGTTTCTTTTCCGGCAGGCGCCACAACCTGGTTGCGGAAGTCCTTGGAATGCAGCCCATGTTTCTTGAGCAGCATTTGCACGTGCGAACGGTTCATCTCGAACCGGCGTGCGAGCTCTGCGACCGTGCCACCCACTTCATGCAGGCCACGCTCCAGAAACGCGCGCTCCGCTTCGTCGCTCGCGGTGCGCTTCGCGTCTGAGAGAGTCGTAGCGCCCGCAATGATGCTGTTCGCAACGAGGCTCGACTGTCCCGGTCGAATGTCGGCGGGCAGATGTTCAACATCTGCAATCTCGGGCGCGAGACATGCAATGCGATACACGATATTGCGCAGCTCGCGAATGTTGCCCGGGTATTCGTAGCTGCGCAGGAATTCGCGCAAGCGCTGCGTCATTTTCCAGGGGCGGCGCTTGAGCGCGGCGGCGGCTTCGTCACCAAAATAAGCGAGCAACAAGGCGATCTCATCGCGACGTTCGCGCAAGGGCGGCAAGGTCAGGTGGATCACGCTCAACCGGTAGAACAGGTCCTCGCGAAAACGCCCTTCCTCGCTCATGCGCCGCAAGTTGCGATTCGTGGCCGCGACAATGCGCGTGTCCACGGCGATCGGTTCATCCGATCCCACACGCTGTATCTCGTGCGATTCCAGCACGCGCAGCAGCTTGACTTGTCCAGCGAGCGGCAACTCGCCGATTTCATCGAGGAAGATGGTGCCGGTGTGCGCGCTTTCGAATTTGCCGCGCCGATCATTCGCCGCACCTGTGAACGCACCTTTCCGGTGACCGAATAGTTCGGACTCCAGCAGGTTTTCGGGGATCGCTCCACAGTTGACCGAGATATACGGTTTGTCCGCACGCGATCCATTTGCATGAATGACCTTGGCCATCAGTTCCTTGCCGGTGCCGCTTTCTCCATCGACCAGAACGGGCAAGTCGGTCGGCGCCGCTTTTTCGGCAATCTCCAGCGCTTCGAGCAGCTTCGGGTTGTCGCCGAATGTGCCTTCGAACACGAAGCTGCGCGAGAGCAGCGCCTGTCTCCTTTCGCCTGCGGACGCCCGCGCGCGCGCCGGCTCTGCGCCCGCTGCCTGCACGAAGCGCTCCCGATGCGAGAGCTGCATGACTTCATCGCGCAAAACGCTCGCCTGCTTGAGCAGCTTCTCGATCTCCGGGCGCTCCATGCGCGACGACCAGCGCAACGCCGAGCGCATGATTTCGAGCTTCTCCAGCACTGCGGCGTAGGAGGTTGCGGGACCCGTGGGCAGGTCGTCGATATCGTCGAGTATCTTCATGCGGCGCTCAATTGTTTCTGCACGAGTTGGTAATACATGCCCCGGCGCGCGACGAGTTCGTCGTGCCGGCCTTGTTCCACTATTGCGCCCTCGTAGAGCACGAGGATCTTGTCGGCGCGCATGATGGTGCTCAGCCGATGCGCGATCACGACCGCCGTGCGTCCCTTCAGGATGTCCTGCATGTTGCCGAGGATGTTGCTTTCCGATTGCGTGTCGAGGGCGGAAGTGGCTTCGTCGAACACGAGCAGGCGCGGGTCGTGATACAGCGCCCGCGCAATGCACAGCCGCTGGATCTGTCCACCCGAGAGGCCGATGCCGCGCTCGCCCACGATCTGCTCGTAGCCAAGCGGCATCTTGCTGATGAAACCGTGCGCGTCGGCCATTTTCGCGGCTTCCTCTATGCGCCGCCGGTCCGGCGTCTCGTCGCCGCTCGCAACGTTCTCCGCGATCGTCCCCGAGAACAGCAGGTTGCTCTGCATCACGTAGCCAATCTGCGCGCGATAAACGCTTTTATCGATGTTGCTCAGGTCGTAGCCATCCACGGTCATCCTGCCTTCGGTCGGCTCGTAGAAACCGACCAGCAGCTTCGCAAGCGTGGTCTTGCCCGAACCGCTTTGCCCCACGATGGCGATCATCTCGCCCGGCCGGATGTCGAAGCTGATATTTTCGAGCACATAAGCCGTGTCCGCGCCGTCGTAGCGGAAGTACACGTCCTTGAGCGAAATCTCGCCCTGCAGGTCGGGCAGCATGATGCGCGAGCCAAGATCGGCGGCCTTCTGCTCCGGCTCCATGTCGAGCACGTCGCCCAGGCGCTCCATTGCGACGCCGGCGTCGTTAAGCAGGCTCCACATGCCGATCAGCCCCATCAGCGGCGTCAGCACGCTGCCCATGAAGGCATTGAACGCGATCAGTTGCCCGATAGTCATCTCGTGCGCCAGCACCATGTTCGCGCCGACCCACAGAATGGCGATGGTGGTCGCGGTGTTCAGCACCTGGCTTGCAAGCGACACCACAATGCCGAAACCTTGCGCGCGATACTGCACCTCCAGCGACTTCGCGTATTTCTTCTCCCACTTCAGGCGCACGGTTCGCTCGATGCCCATGCCCTTGATGGTCTCGACACCGCCGAGCGCTTCCATCAGGAACGACTTCGCCTCCGTGGATGCCGCGAACGACTCGCGCGCATAGTTCTTGAGACGCGGGGTTGCGAGCGCGGTCACCAACATGATCGGTATGACAAAGCCGATCAGCAGCAGCGTCATCTTCACGTTGTAGAGGAACATGATCGTGAAGTAGATGAAGATCATCAGCAGGTTGAGTGCGGTCGTAACTGTCGATTCGGTGAGGAACGCGCGAATGGTGTGGTTTTCCTGAAAACGCGCGAAGATGTCGCCGCTCTTTCTCTTGGCGAAAAAGGAAAACGGCAGCGACAGCGTATGACGGAAGAACTGCGACATCATCGCGAAGTCCATGTTGCGCACCATGAAATTCGCCAGGTACGCACGAATGGTCGACATGAGTTGCGAGAACACGTTCGAGATGATCAGCCCGCCAATCAACAGGTGCAACAAGCTAACGTTCTGGTGAACGATCACCCCGTCGAGAATGTTCTGGATGATCACAGGCGGGATCACGCCCAGCACCTGAATCACAAACGTAGCGAGAAACAGATGCGCGAGTATCTTGCGGTAAGGCCGGAGATAACCTACGAAACGCACCCACGGCGATTGCCCGGTTGCAGTCGCGCCGAGATCGGGCGGCGCGGTGAACAGCAGGCATGTACCGCTCCAGCCGCGCTCGAATTCCTCCACGCCCATCTTCCTGAACCCAGTCGCCGGATCGGCCACCCACACCTGGTCGGGCGAAGTCCCGTAGACCACCACGTAGTGATAACCCTCCCAATGGACAATGAACGGCACCTCGAAGCCGCGCAGCGACTCGAACGTGCACTGCACGCCGCGCGTGGTGAAGCCGAGCACTTCGCCTGCGCGCGCGAGGCTGTCGAGCGTTGCGCCCTGCGTGGTGACGTTGGCGAGTTCGCGCAGCTTGCCGAGTGTCATCGGGATACCGAAATGTTTGCAGATCATCGCGAGGCTCGCGGCGCCGCAGTCCATTTCCTCCGCCTGCTGCACCCACGCGAAGCGGCGGATCACATGCTCGCCCAACGCGGGCTTCGAATGCAAGTCGAGCATCGCGGGCAGTGAGCGGCGTTCCTCGAGCTTGCGTTTTCGGAGCAGCTCGCGCTCGGCGTGACGGATGCGTTCTTCCATCACTTCGCGCAGCTTCGGATTACGTTCCAGCGCGAAGTGCACTGTTTTTTCGGGCACGACGATCAAGCGTGTATCGACGTTCGCGACCACCGATGCACCCTGCTCCTGCCGCAGCAGACATGCCTTCTCACCGAACACTTCGCCGGGGCCGAGTGTGGCAAGCACGTATTCGATCGCACCCTCGGTACGCACGATGCGCACTTCGCCCTGACGCACGACGTAGAGCCGCCGGTCGTCGCGCGAATCCTGGCGCAGGATTTCCTTGCCGGCCGCGACGCGCTTCACGCCCACGCTGCGCACCGCCGCCTCCAGTTCCGCCTTGTCGATCTTGCCGCGCAGGTCGAAGAGCTTCGCGACAAAACCACCGGCCGAACTGATCGCCACGTAGCTCGTGACAAACGCGAGCGCTGCCGGATTGCGCGCGGCGGCCGGCTCGATCACGCTGCGCGGGATGAACAGCAGCTCGGTCTTGCCGGACGAGCGCACCGACGATTCGTGATGGTATTCGCGCAGCATCGCGATGTCGGCGAAGACTTCGCGCTCGCGCCGCACGCCCATGCTGATTTCCTTGCCGTGCTCTTCGGTGAAGATACGCACCGACCCCGCCTTGATGACGTAGAGACCATCGGCGGGATCGCCTGCGTTGCAGATGCTTTCGCCAAACGCGTAGACGCGCGATTGCGCATGTTCGGCGAAACCCGCGATCTCGTCGGGCGTGAAGGGCGAGAGGATTTCCACCGACGCCAGAAACGCCGCGTGCGACTCCAATTTTTCCGGCACGTCCATGGCTTTACTGTGCCTCGATCACGTGTTCCTGCGCACGCGCATGCAGCCACGCGTCGCGCAAGAGGCGCCTGATTTCGAGCGCGACGTCGGCATCGAGTGCGGCCGGATGGCGCTCCGTCACGGCGAAGATTTCCCAGGCGTCGCCGCTAGGTGTCGCAAACGGTCCCAGCAGATCGCCCGCCGCAGCGTTGAAGACTTTCGCTTCGATCTCGGGCGCGAGCGAGCCGCGCAGCACGCGTCCTATCGCGCCGCCCGCGCCGCGTGTGTCGGCAATGGAATGCTCGCGCGCCATCTCGGCGAAACTCTCCGGCTCGTCCCGCAAGTACGAGATCATTTCCTTCGCCTGGTCGGGCGTTTCCAGCACGATATGACTGACCTCGACGCTGTCGAAGCGCGGCGAGTGAAGCTTGAAATACGCCTCGACCTCGTCGTCGTTGCCAATGCGCGCGAGCATCTTTTCCTGATAAAGCGTGTCGATGATGAACGCCTCGAACTCGTCGAGGCTCACAGCCAGCGCGTCGAGATAACGGTTCATGTCGGCCGCGCGATGGAGGCTCCGCACACGCCGGAACTGGTCCGCGCGCATCTGGATTTCGTCGTCCGTAACTTCCACGCGCTGTTTTTTTGCCGCGCTCACCGTCAGCTTGTCACGGACGATCTGTTCGACCAGGCCTTCGAACTGGCCGGTAAGCTTGAGCACGCGGATGAACTCGTCGGTGTCGACGACTTCGTTATCGATTCGTACGATCCCAGTCATGTCGGTTCTTCTCCCATGAAACATCGATCAAGCGTATTCAACCGTATTCAACCGTATTCAACCCGCCAACTGACGGAACGGGTCGAGCCCGAGATCGATCAGCCGCCGCTCGCGCACGACAATCTCGGCGGTCGCGCTCATGCCATAGCGCAGCGGATAGCCCGTCCCCGCGACCTCGTAGTAATCGCGCGCGAGCGTGACGCGTCCTTCGTAGACCGGCTGCTTGTTCTGCGCGGAGGGTTTGGTCGCGGGCGATATGAATTCGAGCGTGCCGTCGATCAATCCATAGCGCTGGTAAGGAAAGGCATTGAACTTCAGCTTGACGGCCTGCCCCTCGCGAAGGAACGCGCGATCGTGCTCGGCGATCTCGATCTTGAGCACGGGCCGCGCGTCCTGCGGAGCAATGCCGCCGAGCGGCGTGTTGGCCTGGATCTTGTCGCCTGCCTGAGTGGACGTGACGTCGGTGACCACGCCCGAGACCGGCGCGAGAATCAGCAGGAAGTTGTCTTTGTCGATGTTCTCGAAGCGGATCCGGTCCGCCGCTTCCGCGACCAGGCGCGCGGTCTGCAATTGCAGCCGCAACTTGTCGCCGGCGCTCGCGATCTCGCGCATCGCGGATTCGTATTGCAGCTTGAGGTTCATCGATTCCTGTCCGCTGGTCTCGAGCTGCGCTTTTGCCTGCGCGTAGTCGTGGCTCAGGCGAAAGTCTAGTTCTGTGAGACGCGACTGCGCGATCTTGAGGCCGCTGTCGGCTTCCATGTAGGCGTTGCGTTTCGCCTCCACCTGAATCTCCGATACCCCGCCGCCGCCCGGCAACGCGAGCAGCCGCGTGAAGCGATCAAGTTCCTGGCGCGCCGCGTCGCGCGCGCGGCGGGCATTGTCGAGCTGGCTGCGCGCTTCGGCCAGTTGCGCCTTCTGTCCTTCGGCGAGCCTGGTGGTGCCTTCCGCCACGCGCGTCTGGTGCAGATGTTCCTCCACGTCCATCTGGTCCTTCAGCGCCGCGGCCTTGCGCTCCATCAGCAACTTCTTCGCCGGGAACTCCTTCCAGTCGCGCTCGGCGTCATCCAGTTTCAGTTGCGCTTCAAGCGCGTTGGTCGCCGCCTCGATCGCGCCGCGCGCATTGAGCCGCGCGACGACGTCGTCCTTGCGCACGGGCTGTCCCTCGGCGATGTAGAGATCGGCGAGTTCACCGTCGATCGGTGCATAGAAGCGGCGAACTTCGGACTCCGGAGCAAGTGTTCCCGATGCCGTCACGATCACATCCGCCCGGCCGACGAACGACCAGACAAGCGCGCTCGCGACCAGCGCGGCCATCGTGTAGATCAGCGCCTGCGTGAGCCGCCAAGGCTCTGCGGTGAGGATTTCGATGCCCTCGACCCCATGGTCGCCGAGCGACTCCGCGAAGGACTTAAGGGGTAGGTCGTTCTTCACTGGCGCCTCCCTGGTTCGATACACCCGGCCCGATCAGCGCGAGTTTCGCGGCGAGCACGCCCGGTTCCAGCACCATGCGAAGTTGCGTGAGCGAACGCCGTTGCAAATCCGCTTCCGCCGCGATCGGCGCCAGCGCCTGGTCGGCCTGGACCGCGCGCTCCGACTTGAGCTGGTGCAACAGACGCGCAGCGCGCCCGGCGTCGGCCAGCGCGCCGGAGAGCAGCGCGGCCTGCTTCCGAAACGTTGCCGACACGCCCGTTTCCAGCCGCTCTTCGCCGCCGATAGCTCCGTTCGCGCGATATTGCGTCCATGCGGCCTGGGCGCTGGCGAACCACTGGTCGGCTCTCGCCAGCGCCTTTTGCCGAAGCGCCGCCATGTCCGGCGCGATCGCATTGCCGAACCACACGTCGGCAGCGGGATCGAGCGACTCGGAAAATGCCAGCATGCGCTCGTCGTAGCCTGGCGTGCCGCGCGCTTTCTGCAGAAGCGCGTAGTTGTCGGCGAGCGATCGCTTGCGGGCGATATCGGCGCGGATCGCGTCGCTCCATGAATCATTCGGAATGGACGCAAGCATGGCGAGTGCATCCGCTGATTTGCCCGCACGCCAGGCATCGGCGGCCGCACCGTAGCGACGCGACGTTTCGCGCGAAGGCAACGCGCTCGCCTGCAACTGCAGCAAACGCTCCTTGAACGGCGGAGTCACGAAGTGGGCCTGCCGCATCGCCGCGATCAGCGGTTCGATCCGGCGGGCACGCAGCGCGGCGTCGAGCGGGAGATATTGGTGCAGGTCGGCCTGCAACGCGTCGAGTCCGGCCAGGCGCGGATATTTATCGGCGTAATCGGCGATCTCGCCTTCGAGCGAACTCGCGTCGTCCTGGGACAGCGTCGTTGCAATGCTCGTTTTCAGCCTTTCGATGGCAGCAAGATAAACGGAGTCATCGCTTTCGAGCTTGCGCAGATGGCTGAGCGCAAACGCATAAAACTCGCGGAACGCTGGCACGCTCGACGCGATCCGGTCGAGCCTGCGCTGATGCCCGCCCGGATCGCTTTCCCACTGTTTTAAAAGCTCGCCGATCTTGTCTTCGTCGGCGTAGATGCGGATAGGCGGGTCTGCGCGCTCGCGACCCGGCGCCGTGGCGAAGTCTTCGAGGCGGCCCATCCAGTCGAGTTCATCGATCAGCACACGGGCATCGCGGTTGCCCGCCGCGAGCGAGCGCATCTCGCCGATCACCGATTGCGCCTTGCGCGCGTCGCGCGACTGGACAGCGGCGAGCCACTCCGGAACATAGCCCTTGAGCGACGCTTCCGTGCCGAGCGTGGCCGCCAGCGCGTCGCCGGGATGTCCCTTCAAATAGGCATCCGATGCCTTCGCGGCCGCGCGATAGTCGCCACTGCGCATCAGATTGCCGAGATCGCGCTCGGCCGCTCCACGCCAGTAAAGTCCCCCGCCGAGCACGACGAGTAGCGCCAGTGCCAACGCGCCGAACGCGGTCTTGCGCCCGAAGCCCCGTTTGTCGCGAGGGCCGCCCGCCAGCGCCTCGCGCAGCTCGGCCACGAAACGAACCGCGCGATACCGCGAACGAGGGCGCGCAGGGCCACGGGCATCGGCCACTATTTCGCAGTTGATTTCATCGTCGCCAGGCGCCGCGGGATCGACGCAGAAGATGTCGAGGAACGAATCAGCGCTCGTCACGAACGTGGTTTTATCCGGATCGGCCACGGGCGTGACAGGCGTATTCGAAGGCGGCGTGCCGGTGACCGTGGCCGTGTGGCTCGCGAGTGGTTCCTCGTCGCGACGAACACTCACACGATAGACAAAATGATTGCCGCCAAACGCGAGTGACGCACCGTCTTCAAGTGGCGAAGCGGTATCGTCCAGCCGTTTTCCATCGACAAAAGTACCGTTCGTGCTGCCGAGATCCTCCACATACGGCACGCCTGCTTTGATAAAAAAATGCGCATGCCGGCGCGACAGATAATTGACCTGATGCGGAAAGCGTTCGCTGTGCTGCGCGAAGGTCGCGTCGGCCTTGCTGATCAAGAACGGAAACTGCGTGATTTCCACAGGCTGAAGGCCAAGGTCGTCGCGCTCGGGCGTAAGCGTGACTTGCATTGACGCTGCGGAGGGCCGCCTTGCCGCTTTCAAGGGCACCCTGTTCACGCGATACCGCAGCTTGCCGCCGAAGCCGATGACATCGCCCGCATTCAGTTGCACGGGACGTTCGCGCAGCGCGACACCGTTGACCGTCGTGCCGTTCTTGCTTCCCAGGTCAGCCGCGTAAGCCACGCCGTGCTCGACGAAAATCCGCGCGTGCCGCCGCGACAATTGCGCGATCACGTCGGCCTCGCCGCTGGCGAACGGCGCTTCGGCGCGGCCGATCGCAACGAGTCCTTCGTCGACCCTGATCGAGCCGAGCGCAGGATGGGACTCGGGTTCGAGAACGAGGTCGAAAGCCGTGTCCACACTCGCTGTCGCTTCGGCGACCGGCGCTTCGTCAGCAGCCATGTGTCCCTATCCAATGAACGCTGTCGCACGCACGAAGCCGCGACGCTGGTTGGACGCCGCCGTACCTGCCCGGCGACGCCTTGAAGTGTACTTACAATGCTCTCGCATCCGCCACCGTCAAACAACGTTTTGCATTCCGAACCGTGGTCTTGGCCGATGCATGCTAGATGCTTAAGCGGAACTTATTTCGGTGCTTCATTACCTGCACTGCGCACGTCGTTGCTCGCCTGCTCGCTGTTGGCGACGTCGACTGCCTGCCAGCCACCGCCCAGCGATTTGTACAATGTGACGGTGTCCGAAAGAATCTCCTGATGATTTTCAAGTAGCGCAAGTTGTGCCGCGAGCAGCGTGCGCTCAGTCTCGAACACTTCGAGTTGCGACACGACACCTTCCTTGAGTTGCGCCTCGATCTGCGCTGCAACAATCTGCAGGTGACCCACTTCTTCCTGAAGCTCCGCGCGCTGTTTTGTATGAGCATCGAGATTGACGAGCGCATTCTCCACGTCCTCGAACGCGCCCATCACCGTGCGCCGATATTGCTGTTCAGCTACGACCGTCTGCGCTTCGGTTGTTTTCACATGAGCGCGCACGCTTGGATCGAGCAAGGGAATGTTGATGCTCGGCATGAAGCTGAACGTGAACGACTTGAGCAGGTCCGTCAATGCGAAACTCGCCGTACCGCCGCGCCCGGTCAGGCTGATGGTAGGCAATTGGGCGAGCTTCGCCTGCCCGACTATGTCATACGCCTCGAGCACGCGATACTCGGCGGCAACCACATCGGGACGGCGCGCCATCAATTGCGACGGCAGCCCCGCCGGCACCACGGGAATCCGCACCCGATCCTGAAGATGACCATCCGGCACCGTGAATTCGCCTGCCGGCACACCAATCAAGGTGGCAAGCGCATTATTCGCAAGATCGCGCGAGCGATGCAACTCGAGCAAATCTTTCGTCATGCGATTGATTTCCGCACGCTGCGTGAGCACCTGGGTTCGCGGCACGAGACCGTTCTTGAGCATGCCTTCGTAGATCACGAGGATTTGCTGATTCGTCTGCAGCGTTTTCTGTTGTTGCTGAATCTGGTCGTCGAACTGGAGAATCTGAAAATAGGTTGTCGATACATCCGATACGAGCGTGAGATAACCCGCACGCCAGTCGGCCTCAGACGCGCGATATTCGGCCTTCTGAGCCTTTACACCCTTCTCGACCGCGCCCCAGATATCGATATCCCAGTTCACCTGCGTACCGACGTTGTATTGCTTCGAGAAATCCTGGTGCGTCGTTTTATCGAAGCTCGCGCCAGCACCCAGGTCGGCGGTTGGCAAAGCACCCGCACGCGCTTCATTGATTTGTCCGCCCGCTACCGAGACCCGCGCGGCCAGGATCTTGATGTCGAAGTTGCCGTTGATCGCACGAGCAACGAGCGAGTCCAGATAAGGATCGTTGAACTGCTTCCACCAGTCGGGAACGATAGTCGCGGCTGGCGACACCCGGGCTTGCGCCGTCTGCGACCATGAGGCCTTGGCGGGCGTGTCGGGACGCTTGTAGTCCGGCACGTTGACGTCGATACAACCGGCGAGGAGCGTGACCGAGCCCAGTGCCGCGAACAGCGCTGCTTGTGCCGCACGCTTGCGTGACAGAAAGGCTCGCACGATCTCGCTCCTGAATCCGGTTGAAAAAAAACAGGGGCCGAAGGCCCCTGCATGCATTACGCCAGTTGCAGCAGGCCCGAGCCGACCGAGTTGTTGTTCGTCGCGGTTTGCTTCGGGTTGACCGTCGAGTGGATGTCGGTCGCAAACGCAACGTTGTTGCCGTTGGCGTTCCAGACGTTTTGCGTCTGACCAATCGCTTGCTGCGCGCTGAACGACAGGTCGTACGAGTTCATTTGCAGGGCCGGGTAATAAAAGCTGCCTCCGCGAACGGCGGACATTGCGCGGCTGTCGAGTTCTTCGGTGGCGGCCAGGTCTTTGATCGTGATCGTGTTCATTGCAGTTCTCCTAATGGTTTAGCCAGGGTGGCTTTTGGTGGGTTGAGCATCGTGTCTGCTCGCTGGACACTAATGCATTGCCCGTGCCAGTTTTCATTCCACGCTGCTTTTTCTTGGTCGATGGCTTGCTGCTAAAGGCTTATCGACTCACGTATCTTCAGTTCCGAGACCGCCGCTACAACTTCAAAAACTCGATGTGTTTGTCGCGATCCATCTGTTGTTCGAGCGACTGTCGGGTCTTCGCAAACACTGGCGCGGTTACTTCACGTAGACCGTGATCTTCTTCGAATACACCGGCGGATTGTGCGGAATATGCTTGTCGTCACCCATCAGCAATTGCAACGTGTGTTTGCCCGGCGGCAGTTCGAGCATGGTCTCGGTTTCCCCGGCGCCAAAATGCAGATGCTGGCGATCGGACGGAATCGGCTGGTCGGGCGGCGGCAGATCCGTGTCGATCAGAAGATGATGGTGCCCGGTATTCGGATAAGCGACGCCGCGCGGCGCCACGCCCATATAGCGCAGTCCGAACCAGACACGAAAAGGCTTGCCGGCAGGCAGCACCTGGCCATTGTTCGGATAACCTATGTAGGCATAGGCGTTGGCCGGTGCCGCTGTGGGACCGGCCATGACGGCTCCGGTCAGCAAAGCCGCGGACAACGCCGCGACCGCGCAGAGCTTGTTCATCGCACTGCCTCCTGGTGGGTGACGTGCTCGACCGGCGCAGCGGCTAGCGCATCGTGATGGTGATTTTTTTCGAGTACACGGGCGGGTCGTGCGGCACGTGATTGAAGTCGCCCATCAGCAACTGCAGCGTGTGCTTGCCGGGCGGCAATTCTATGCGCGCATCGGTTTCTCCGGCGCCGAAATGCAGATGCTGCCGGTCGGACGGAATAGGTTCGTCGAGCGGCGGCAGGTCGGTGTCGATCAGCAGATGATGATGGCCTACGTTCGCCATGTTCACGCCTTTTGGTGCAACGCCCATGTTGCGCAGACCCATGCGAACCCACAATTTTCCGCCGGTGATAACCGCGCCGTCCGGGGGCCAGATGATGAACACCTCCGCGTTCGGCGGCGATGGCGTGCGCGCAGCAGCGAAGATACGCAACGGAAACAGCACGCCCAGCGAAGCTAAGGCGAGAAGCATCGTTCTTCTTGGCATTTGTCTGTTTCTCCCGAACGCGGTCCGGCGCGTGCTGGCGCAACCGCAACGTGAATGTTCTGCTTTCTTAAAGCTTAGAAGAGATTGCAGCGAAACAATATCCTCCATAAGGAGGGCCGACGAACAAAGGGTTCAGGCTCATACACGAGGTACGGTAGATTACATATGTAGTTAGTAATGCCATTCTTTTGGCGAATGGTGGTTCGTCGTTAAAGGCCTTTATCCGTTCCAAACCCGACACATTGCGCCGTCGTGCGGCCTGCTGCACATTCACGCCGCCATGCGTTCGCTCATACATGACGACGCGCGGACACGGCCCGGTCTAGCGAAAAGAAACAGTGCATGCGCACAGCGCCGCACGCCTATGACACACGGCGTCAGCCGAAGGAATGGGGTGAAATCATGTGGAGAAAGATCCTGGTCGCGGCGCTTTTCGGCCTGCTCGCTAATGCCGCCAGTGCCGGCGAGGGCGCGCGCCGGCTCGCGCTCGTCATAGGCAATGCGCACTACGTGCGGCAGCCGCTCGCGAACGCCGCGCGCGACGCCGAGGAGATGAGCGCGGCGCTGCGCGAGCGAGGGTATGCCGTGACCTCTTACGCCGACCTGGATACCATTTCGATGCGCGCGGCTGTGCGTACTTTCAGCGAACACTTGACGAAGGACGATACCGCACTCGTCTACTTCGCCGGTCACGGCGTTCAGGTCGGCGAGACCACGCTGCTGCTGCCGGCGGACTTGGCCGACACGCCTGCTGCTCCATTCAATCAGGGTTTCGACGTGCGCAATATTTTTGGCGGAGCCGCGCTGGCATCGGGCATCGTGATACTCGACAGTTGTATCGACAATCCGTATTCCCCAGCGAACGTCAGGATGAGTGCACCGCGAGCGCGCACGGTCATTGCCTACGCAAACGCGCCTGGCGGTCTTGCTTTCGACGGACGAATTCACGGGCTCTATACCGGCGCCCTGCTCGACGCAATGCAGCGGCCAGGTGCGAGCATGGAAGAAGCGCTCCGCGATGCAGCAACTGCCGTGAGCACAAGCACGCACGGGCGCCAGACGCCGTGGCTGACTTCGACTCATGAGCCTCAAGTGGCTCAAGTGGCTCAAGTGGCTCAAGTGGCTCACGCCGCTCCTGTGCCTTCCGTCATGTTGGCAAGCACAATTCCCGGCGCAACCAGTCGCGGCATTCTTCCAAAGGACAGCAACGAGCAATACGAGCTGACCTTCTGGGAATCGATCAAGGACAGCACCTACGCAAGCGATTACGAAGCGTATCTGAAGGCTTATCCGAACGGGCGATTCGCCACGCTCGCGCATGCACGCATCGACCGGCTGCGCGCGGCCACGCCGAAGCCTGAAGCGCCGGCAGCACGAACCCCCGCGCCCGTTGCAACCGCGCCGGCAGCTGCGCCTGCTGCCGCGCCGAAGCCCGAAGCGCCGACAGCCACGCCCGCAACTGCGCCTGCATCGAAAGCCGTGCCCGAAAAAGCGCCTGCTTCCGCGTCTCCCCCCGCGCCGGCCGCAACAAAATCTACAGCGCCCACGGGCGGCGAAATCAAGGATTGCGCGAGTTGCCCTGCGCTCGTCGCGCTGCCCGGCGGCGTCTTCCCCATGGGCAGTAATTCCGATGACCCCGCCGAGCGTCCCGTGCATCGCGTGACGATTGCCGCGCCGTTCGCTATCGGCAAGTACGAGGTGACAGTCGAGCAATGGAGCGCGTGCGTGGCGGCGTCCGCTTGCGCGCGCATCGACAATACGGGCAACGTCGGTAAATCCGCGCCGATGCGCAACTTGAGCTGGGACGACGCACAGGCCTACGTGAAGTGGCTCTCGAAGACGACGGGCAAGGTGTACCGGCTGCCTTCGGAAGCGGAATGGGAATACGCTGCGCGCGGCGGCACCACGAGCACATATTGGTGGGGCAACGAGATGCGCCGGGGTTACGCGGACTGCAAGGACTGCGGCGAGCCGTGGCACAAGGACAGCCCGGTTGACGTCGGGTCATTCACGGCCAATCCGTTCGGACTCTTCGACATGAACGGCAGCGTCTGGGAATGGGTCGCCGACTGCTGGCACAGCTCATACAAAGGCGCGCCGCCCGACGCCCGCCCATGGGACGAAGCCGGTTGTCCGGTGCGCGTGATCCGCGGCGGCTCGTGGCCCGATGGTGCGGCGTACATGCAGTCGTCCACCCGCTTCAAATACAGCGCGAGCGTGCGCCAGGAGCAGAACGGCCTGCGCGTTGTGCGCGAGATGAAATAAGGAATGAAATAACGCTGCGGGATCAGTGCTTGCGGGCGTGTGTATCGATCTGCACGAGATCGACCGCGATCTTGTCGCGCCCATACTTGAGTTCCAGTTCATGCAGGCGAGCGCCGAGCGCGCGCAGATAGTCGGCGCGCGCTTCGCTGTCGGGACGAGGTGTATCGAAGAGCGGAGCGGGCGTCGCCAGCATCACGATCATCTCCGCGCCGAACGGCTTGCCGACAATCCAGTCACCCGATTGTCCGATGCTCGCCGTGTAGTCGGGCGGCGCCTGATTGTCCTTCGCGCGCGTGTTCGGCAGCAGATGAACGACGCTGCCGTCGAGCTGAAAATAGTCGATATTGATCCACGTTTCGTACGGCGGCGACTTGATATCGACAACCAGCGGCTGGCCTTCGGTCAATTGCGTGACGCGATCTTTTGTCTGCAAGCTCGCCGTGTGATTCGCGCTGTAGTTTGGCGCGACCGCCGCGAGCACAGCGCATTTATCGGCGTCGACGTCCTGCACGTGCATCTCCACGCTCGATACCCCCGCGACACGTGAAAGCGTGTCGCGCAACTTCTGCACGCCGTACGCGCGATCGACAAAACCCTGCACCGACAGCGACGAGCCTTGCAGCGACGCGGCAAGCGCGGCGCACGGCACGCTCGCAAGCACCGGCGAGATGGCGGCGAGCGTGGGCACTGCGAGCGGTTGCACCGGCTTCGTATCGGGTTTCACTTCGGGTATCACTTCGGGTATCACTTCGGGTTTCACTGCGGCCTGCTCCGTCTTCACATCGCGATGAGCGGCCGCGTAGTAATACACGCCAGCGGCGGCCGCCGCCAGCGCAGCGGCCGACACCGCCATGACCGGGCGGCGCCAGGTTGGGCTTCGCGCGGACACGTCGAATTCCGCGAGAAACCGCGCGACGCTGGGCATGCGTGTTTCGCGATCGAACGACAACGCCATCCGCAGCGCACGCCATTGCCGCGCGCCAAGACCGGCAGGCCGCACTGGCCGCGAGCCCGCGCTGCGCGCCTGGTTTGCCGGCACACGATCGAACGGATGACGTCCCGTGAGCAATTCGTAAGTGGTGCAGCCGAGCGCGTAGACGTCGTCGCGCGGATCGGGTTCGCGATGCTCCAGCATCTCGACGCTCGCATACGTGGGCGTCATCGCGCCAAGGCTGCCGGGGTCGAAGACTGTTGCATCCGACTCTTCTTCTGGCCGTTGAAACACTCGCGCAATGCCGAAGTCGATGACCTTGATCTCGTTGGTATCGGTGAGGAAAACATTCGCCGGCTTGAAATCGCAATGCACGAAGCCGCGCTCGTGCGCGTAGGCCAGCGCGTTCGCCATGCCCCGGAAAATCGGCAGCGCACGGTCGTAGTCCATGCCCTTGAAATCCGGCGCGCGCAGCACGCGCGAGAGTGGCTGGCCGGCGAGATATTCCATTGTCAGATAAACGACCGGGCCGTCGCGATCGAAGTCGTACACCGTCACAATGTTCCGATGACCAAGCGCTTGCGCCTTTTTCGCCTCGCGCTGCAACGCGATCAGCGACTTCGGATTGCCGCGGAACTGCAGATTCAGCACCTTGATCGCGATATACGGACGCCGGTCGGACGCCTCGAGCTTTCGCAGGTCGAGCGCCTTGTAGACCGTTCCCATGCCGCCGATTCCCAGGCATTCCTCCAGAACAAAACGCCCGTTGAGCGTGTCGCCGACTTCCTTCGTCTGATCATTTTGCGGCATGACGAAGTCGCGGGATGCCGACGATGGCGATGACCCGGACGCCGCCGCCTTGCCGAAGTCGGCGGCAAATGTCTGCATGCGGGTTTCGTCCGATACCGCGCCGTAGCTGGCGAGCGACGCATGTTCAATGCGCTTCCGCACCGCAGCGAACATGTCGCTCGGCAATGGCGTCCTGGCTTGTTCTTCGTGAAGGACCGCGATCAGGCGCGCCGTTGTGGCGTCTTCCCTGGACGACTCGTGCGACAACGCGCGGTCGACGAGCGCGAGGAACTCTTCGCGCGACGTGCCGTTGCTCTGGAAGGTCCGGATGGCTTGCGCAAGACTTGTCATCTCAAGAGCGCGTACGCAACTCCTCGTTGAACGACGATGAAAATGGAAGACCCCTGGTTTCCGACCGTTCGATACTAGGACAGGCGCGACTCACGCGCAATTCCGTACAAAGGGGGGATGTTCGCCCGGCCACATGTCGTAAGGAGACCAACAGATCGCATCCAACTGTTGGGTTCAGCCCATCTTCCCGCGAACGGAAGCGGTGTCATGCGGCGTGCGCAGGGTTGCGGGCACGCGATGGGAAGCCTTATCGCACAAGCTTCTGCGGACTATTTTATTTTTTCGAAGCGTGCTTGGCACAGGCCATGCATTAGTGTCGAGCGAGCAGACAAGATGCTCAACCAACCCACCGGGCCATCGTGCCCAACCCCTTAGGAGAACTGTCATGAAATCGCTCAACATCAAAGACCTGGCCATCACCGAAGAACTCGACAGCCGCGAAATGTCCGCTGTACGCGGCGGCACGATGTTCGGTTACTTCCCCGCCTACAGCTCGACCGTTGCATACGGTTCGTTCAGCGCCGACCAGTTTATCGGTCAGACGCAAAACACGATGAGCCAGAACGGCAACAACGTTGCGTTCGCGACCGATATCAAGTCGAAGGTCGATCCGCACCAAACGGCGACGAACAACAACAACGTCTACCTGTGAAATCGTGGCGCGCTGGCGGGCCACGCTCGCCGGCACGCATCCGCAATCATCATTTCTCGAGGAGACTGCCATGTCATCCATCTTGATTCAAGACTTGCCGCACAGTTGCGAACTCGGCCATCGCGCCATGACCAGCGTCCGGGGCGGAACATCGTACGGATATGGTGTCGCCGGACTCGGCGCGCTTGCCAACGTCAATGTCAACGTGAACCAGAACATCGACCAGTATCAGAACGTGCAGGTCGCCGCGCTGAACAACGTGGGCATTATTGGAGCGGGTTTTGCCGCGCCTTCGCTGAACGTGAGCCCGACGCAATGGGCAAGCACGCATGTGCTGATGTAAGCACGCAGCGGGGCTACTGCGTGCTGCTGGACCTGCGCTGCCGGAATTCTTTTTCCGGCGGCGCGGCTTGCGTCAGATTACCTATACTGCTTTTATCGTGTTGACCTACTTTGGGGACATACCATGGCCACCATTCGCATCAAGGATTTGCCCGACAACCTGGAACTCGATCATGAAGCGATGACCGTCATCGTCGGCGGCGCGCGCGAGCCCGCGGGTCCGGTGACGCAATCGCGGCAACCGTCGAAGGGGAAGACCGGCATCGTCGATTTTCCGGCTAGCCGGATAGCGCGGGAAGCGAAAAGCAAAACGCGCTGACTTACTGCTTCCGGGAACACGATCGCAAAAGGCGAGGTCCGGTCGCTGGTCCTCGTTTCCGAGAATGCCTGACTCTCTCGCCGGCGGAGGAATGAGAGTCAGCCGGTGGTCGACTTGATTTGTCCGGCCGGAATGCCGACCGGCGGCGTTTCAGCCGGATTGACAAGTCTCCATGTGAGCCAGGTCGCCAGCGCCATGAATGCCGCCGCGCACAGAAACAGCGCCTGATACCCGCCCGCGAAACTGGCGACGGCCAACGCGTGCAACGTGGCTGCGTCGGAGCCGGGCAGCGTTACGCTCGACAGGCGTCCAGCGGCGATGTCTTGCACGAGGCGCAGGCGCGCGGCTGCATCGCTTAACGGCAACGCGTGCGTGACAATGCCGTGGATGCGGGCGTAGAGCACCACACCCAGCGCGGCAATGCCGATCACCAGTCCCGTGAAGCGCGTTGTGCCCGATACACCCGACGCCATTCCGGAACGCTCCTTTGGAATCACGGTCATGCCGACCTTGGTTGTCTCGCCATTGAGCAAGCCCGCTCCGGTTCCAACAACCAGCATGCCTGCAACAAGCGGCCAATACGCGACCATCCTCGCAACTGCCGCGAACAAGCATAGTCCAATGCACACCAGCAGCAAACCCAGCGTGAGTAACGCGCGCCCGGAGAGGCGATGCGCCAGATGACGTGACACGATCCGCGGCACGACAAAGAGCGGGACGACCATCGGCAACATCATCAGACCTGCCGTAGCTGAACTCTCTCCAAGGCCGCTTTGCAGGAAGATCGGCACGAAGGTCAGCATGGTAAGCAACCCTACTGAAAACGAAAACTGCGCGAGCGTGGCGCCGAGATAAGTAGGCTTCCGAAAATACGATAGATCGAGCATGGGACGCGCCTGCCGCCGCTCGACGACGACGAACAGAATGAAGAGGATCACGGCGCCTACGAGTTCGGCGACGATCCAATGATCGCTCCATCCGCGCTTGTTCCCTTCTATCAGTGCAAGCGTGATGAGAAATAGTGCGCTTGAGAAGCAAGCGACGCCCGGAAGATCGAGCCGCATTGCATTCGGATCGCGTGAGGATTCAATTACGCGCAGGATCAGGAAAAGCAGCGCGGCGCCGATCGGCACGTTCACATAGAAGGCCCATTCCCAGCCGAATGCTTGTGTGATGATGCCGCCGACCACCGGCCCACTCGCAATCCCGATACCGACAGTCGTTCCCCAAAATGCAAACGCGCGGGCGCGGGCTTCGCCGTGGAAGGCGTGCGATAGCGTGGCGAGTGCCGCACTAAGTTGCATCGCCGCTCCGGCACCCTGCAATGCGCGCGCGGCAATCAACACGGGCAAGCTCCACGCCAGTCCGCACAGCAGCGAAGCGAACGTGAACAGGCTCAACCCGATCACGAGCAGGCGTTTCCGGCCGAAGCGGTCGGCCAGCGCGCCCGCAGGCATCAGCAATGACGCGAAGCTCAGCATGTAGGCGGTGATCACCCATTCGATGCCATCGAAATTGGCATGCAGGGAACGGGCAATCGAAGGCAGCGACACCGAAACTATGTTGGCGTCCAGTTGCAACATGAACGATGGCGCCGACGTGCAGATCAGCACCAGCCATTCGTGACGCTTAGCCGATGCCTCGGTTGCCGTGGGAACCGGGCGGATCATGTGCTTGCTTCCCGACCCGCAGCGCACGGTCTGACGACGAAGAGATTCGAACAACAAGCGAGCCACATGATGCGTCTCCACGGACGACGGACTGTCCGCATTATCTGCATATGCTTGCATTACGTCAATTACCTGCATATGCTGGCAATTCGAAAAAACCAGGCTTGACAGGTGGTCGCAGATGAAAACAATGACAACAAAGAAAGCAAAGAACGCTGGTTGTAACTGCACGGCGTTGCGCAAGGCCACGCGTCGCGTTTCGCAGTTATACGACGTAGCGCTTGCACCTTGCGGCTTGAAGACCACCCAACGGGCGATCCTCGCGCAAATCGGGCGATCGGAGCCCACCAACGTAGGGGCGCTGGCGAATGCGCTGGTCATGGACCCGGGCGCGCTTGCTCACACGCTGCGGCCTCTCGAGCGCGATGGTTTCATTGGCGTGGAGATCAATCCGGACGACCGGCGGCATCGGTCGATCAGTCTCACGCCTGAAGGGCGCAAAAAGCTGGAAGAATCCGATGTCCTTTGGCGCAAGGCACAAAGCGGATTCAACAAGGCTTTTGGAAAAGCTGAATCCGAAGCCTTGCGTAACATGCTGGAGATGCTGCTCGCAGATGATTTCTCGGCAAACTTCGAGAAGAGCATCGCGATGTAACCGGTTGTCCTCTCAAAGCTGCGCCAGGCAATAACTCTTCCTGTCACATCGCTAACAAGAAGTAAAAACCAAGCAATTACCCGGTATTACGTTCCCTTGAAGCTCGCTTTCGAAGGCGCCAACTCGTTTCTACAAGAAAAGTTACCAAATGAAACCTTAATGAATAGCGGCGGTGTCGTTTGATAGACTCCGGGTTGCGCCGCACCAATGCTTATTGAGGCTTACTGAGGTAGAGAACGATCCATGAACAACCAACACTTGTTAGATGCCACGGTTCCGGGCAAAAACAACCGCGTCGTCCCTGGAACGCGTGCTGCCCTTTCGCTCGCGATCGCTGCCATGCTTTCCGCGTGTTCGCTGGCTCCGGGCCAGCACATGATCGAACCGGCTTCGCTGCCCGTCACGAGCGCCGACAACGGCGACGTGACCAACGACGTCCAGATCCCGATCAAGCAGATCGACCTGACGCTGATCCGCCAGATTCGCGCGGATCAGAAGAACATCGACAAAACGGCAAGCCAGCTCGGCCTGTTCGCCAAGCCAGGCGGCTACAAGCTCGGACCGGGCGATGTATTGCAGATCACGGTATGGGATCACCCTGAACTCGCGGCCGCGGTCGGCCAGCCTGCGCAAAACACAAGACCTTCGGATGCGGCGCCCGGCTTCGTGGTGGATAGCGATGGCAACCTGCAGTTTCCGTATGTAGACCGCTCCATCCACGCATCGGGCAAAACTGCCCAGCAAGTCCAGCGCGAAATCAACACCGAGCTGAGCAAGATATTCGTGAAGCCGCAGGTCACGGTTCGAGTGGCATCGTTCCGGTCAGCGCAGGTTTATGTGGATGGCGACGTACGTGCGCCTGGCGCGCAGACGGTCAATGACATTCCCATGACGCTTACCGAAGCGGTCAATCGCGCGGGCGGTTTTGCACCGACGGCCGATCAAAGCCGCGTGACGATCACACGCAACGGCACGGCGTACCCGGTGAACGTTGCCCAGATGATGAAAAACGGCAAGAATCCCGCGGACATCATGCTGCAACCGGGCGACATGCTGCACGTGGACGCACGCGAAGACAACACGGTCTACGTGATGGGCGAAGTCAACAAGCCTTCGCCGGTTCCGCCATTGCGCGACGGCACGCTCACGCTCGCCGAAGCGCTTGCGCAAGCGGGTCAGCTGAACCAGGAAACGTCGAATCCTAAACAGCTGTTCGTGCTGCGCTCAACGGGCGGCGAAACGCCGGTGATTTATCGGCTCGATGCACGCTCGCCGGTTTCCATGCTGCTTGCCAACCAGTTCCCGCTCGAATCGAAGGACATTGTCTATGTCGATAACAGCGGCCTGGTCCGCGCAAACCGCGTGCTGAACCTGTTCCTGCCGGCCATCAACGCGGGCCTGACTGCCGCGATTGTTACCAAGTAAGCCAAGCCAGTAACCGTGCGCACGCGTTGGTTTTTATGCCGACGCGGCGCATGGCTATGTTCATCGCCTCGTCTCCGGGAACGACCGCGTTCTCACTGCGAAAGCTCTTCGAGACTGCGATTGAGCGTACGCGGCCCGAACACGCCCACTGCCGTGATCATCACGAGCATTGCCGCGCCAATAAACAACGCTACGCCCATCGTCCCGCCTTCGCGCAGGAAAAAGCCGATCAGCAGCCCGGCGAGCGCCGCGCTCACGCGGCTCCACGAATACACGAAGCCGATTGCCCGTGCCCGTATGCGCGTGGGATATTGCTCGGCCTGGAACCCATGAAAGACGAAAGAGATCCAGTTGTTGAAGAGCGTCACCAGCACGCCGAACACGATGATCCAGAGCGGATCGGTCTGTCTCGCGAAGAACATCATGAAGATGCCGATCCCCACGCCCGCGCTGACGATCTGCCACTTGCGCTCCATCTTGTCCGCAATCCAGATGCCGAGCAAAGGTCCCACCGGATTGGCGAGCGCAATGATGAATGCGTACTGAAGGCTGGCGGTAACGTGAATGCCCTTCGATATCAGCAGCGTCGGCACCCACGCGCCGAAGCCATAAAACGCGATGGTCTGCGTCAGGTTGAAAACGGACAGGACGAGCGTTCGCTTGCCGTAAGGCGGCTTGAACAGTTCGGAGAACTTTCCATCGCCGACCACGGGTTCTGAGCGCTGCGCGGGCGGCAATTTGGCCATGCCGGCCTCGCGCGCAATCTTCGTTTCGAGATCGCGCATGATGCGTTCGGCCTCGCCTTCGTGTCCGTGCAGCGAAAGCCAGCGCGGGCTTTCAGGAAGGCCCAGGCGAAGCCACCACGCGGCAATGGCGCCGACCGAGGCGATCGCCGCGACCCAGCGCCATCCGTCGATTCCGAACGGGCTGATCGGCACGAGCAACCAGCCAAGCAGCGCCACCACCGGCACGATCAAAAATTCGATGAACTGGTAGAACGCAAACGCTTTGCCGCGTCCCCGCGGCGGCACGAGCTCGGTCAGAAATGTGTCGATGGTCACCTGCTCGAGCCCAACGCCGATCGCGGCGATAAACCGGCAGATATCGACGCCCGCAGCATGCGTCTGGCAGGCCATGACGGCTGTCGCGAGCGAATACCAGATCAGCGAGAACGTGAACATGGAACGGCGCCCGAGCCGGTCGGCAATCGAGCCGAAGACCATGCATCCGAGCCACATGCCCGCGAACGTGCAGAAGACAAAAAAACCGATGCCGTTGATGCCGAAAAAGCCGACCGAGCCGCTGCTGAACATGCCGCTTCTGACGAGTCCCGGCGCAATGTAGGCCGTCATGAAGAGGTCGTACAGCTCGAAGACGCCGCCGAGCGAGATCAGGAACACCAGCCGCCAGATGGTGCGCGTGAACGGCAACCGGTCGAGCCGCGCCGCCACCTGGCCGGCGTACGTATCCGCGACGGCGATCGTCGTATCGGCATAGATATCTGTCATCTTCGTCTCCACACGGCGTGCAGTGGCCGCCGCGATTTATTTTTGAGGCGGGCCGGCGGACTTCACTGGCGTGCTTCCTGTGCGTCAGCCAAGCGCGGCGAGTACCGCTTCGCCCATTTCCCGCGTGCCCACTTTCTTCGTTCCTGGCTGGTAAATGTCCGCGGTGCGGTAGCCATCGGCGAGAACCGAACTTACCGCGCGGCGAATGCGGTCGCCCGCTTCCGGCAAGTCGAACGAGAGACGCATCATCATCTCGACGGACAGGATCGCCGCCAGCGGATTGGCGATATCCATGCCCGCAATATCCGGCGCGGTGCCGTGTACCGGTTCGTACAAACCGAGCCGCCCGCTTGCCAGCGAAGCCGATGGCAGCATGCCGATAGAACCCGTCAGCATGGCGGCCGCGTCGGACAGAATATCGCCGAATACGTTGCCCGTCACGATCACGTCGAACTGGCGCGGGTTGCGCATCAACATCATGGCGGCTGCATCCACGAAGGTGTGCGTAAGCTCCACGTCGGGATATTCGCGGCCGACCTCCGTCATGACCTCGCGCCAGAGCTGCATGGTTTCGAGCACATTGGCTTTATCGACCGAGCACACCTTGCGATTGCGCATTCTCGCCGCGCGAAACGCCGCATGGCCGATCCGACGTACTTCGGACTCCGTATAACGCATGGTGTTGATGCCGACGCGTTCGCCGTTTTCGATCGATACACCGCGTGGTTCGCCAAAGTACAGATCACCGGTCAGTTCGCGCAGGATGACGATGTCCAGCCCGTCGACAATCTCGCGCTTCAGACTCGACGCATCGGCAAGTTCGGGGAACAGGAACGCGGGGCGAAAGTTGGCAAAGAGGCCAAGCGCCTTTCGAAGACGCAGAAGGCTCGCGCCAGGGCGCATGTCGAATGGAATCTTTTCGTCGCCGGGTTCGCCCGCCGCGCCGAACAAAATGGCGTCGGACGTGCGCGCTATTTCGAGCGTCGCGGGCGGCAGCGGGTCGCCAGCCGCTTCCACGCCCGCGCCGCCTATCGGTGCGTGACTGATTTCGAGCGCAGCGCTTTTCGGCACGACAGCCTGCAGCACTTTGAGTGCTTCGGCGGTCACTTCCTTGCCGATCCCATCGCCCGCGAGTACAGCAATGTTCATTTCCGGTCCTTTACAAAAACATGAGCTTGATTGAAGTTTGTGGCCGGCATTCAATACGCGTAGCCGCGCTCGAACGCCTCGATCCGGTCTAGTTGAGTGAGGGTGTAGCCGAGCTCGTCGAGACCTTCCTTCAGGCAACGCTTCTGATAGGAATCGATGTTGAATCCGTGCGATCCGCCATCGGGCGTCGACACGGTTTGTGCATCGAGATCGACGATCACATGCAAGCCCGGGCTCGCCTCGATCTTCGCGATCATTTCGTCGATAACATCAGCAGGCAGCAACACGATCAGAAGACCGTTCTTCGATGCATTGGAGGCGAAGATATCGCCCACGCTCGGCGCGATCACCGCGCGCACGCCGTAGTCGTAGAGCGCCCAGACCGCGTGTTCGCGCGACGAGCCGCATGCAAAGTTTTCCTTGGCCACCACGATCTTCGCCGGTCGATACGCAGGCGAGTTGAGCAGGAACGTGCTGTTCTCGGAACCGTCGGCCCCGTAACGCAGATCTCGGAAAAGGTAGTCGCCAAAATTGTCCGAGCGAGGTTTTTGCAGGTATCGCGCGGGAAGGATCTGGTCCGTGTCGCAATTGGGACGGGCGACCGGCAGCGCAACCGCGTCGAGAAAAACGAATGGTTCCATCAGAGATCCTCCGCAAGCATGAGCCGTACGTCGGTGAGACGGCCGCTCAGCGCCGCGGCCGCGACCATTGCGGGACTCATCAGATGGGTTCGCGAGCCGGGACCTTGCCGGCCAACGAAATTGCGATTGGTGGTGGAGGCGCTGCGTTGCCCCGGTGCCACCGTGTCGCCATTGGTGCCGAGGCACATGGAGCACCCCGCTTCGCGCCACTGGAATCCAGCGTCCTTGAATATGCGGTCCAGACCGAGCGCTTCCGCTTCCTGCTTGACGAGGCCCGAACCCGGCACAACCCACGCCTCGACCGACTGCGCGACCTTGCGCCCCTTGACCACGGCCGCCGCCGCTTGCAGATCCTCGATCCGTCCGTTCGTGCACGAGCCAATGAACGCGCGGTCGATCTTCAGACTGTTGAGCGCCATGCCCGGCGTAAGTCCCATGTAATCCAGGGTGCGCTGCATTGCAGCACGCCGGTCGGCGTTGGGCGTGTTCGCGGGATCGGGCACGCGGCTGTCGATCGGCAGCGCGTCTTCCGGGCTATTGCCCCATGTGACCATGGGCTGCAGCGCGCTTACGTCGAGCGTGATTTCCTTGTCATACGCCGCGCCCGCGTCCGATGCGAGACCGCGCCAGCGCGCGACTTCCTTGTCCCAGCGCGCGCCCTCGGGCGCAAATGGCTTCCCGGCAAGATAGTTGAACGTGGTGTCGTCGGGGGCGATCATGCCGGCGCGGCCGCCTGCTTCTATCGACATGTTGCAGATGGTGAAGCGGCCTTCCATCGACAAATTCCGGATCACCGGTCCTGCATATTCGATCACGTGGCCCGTCGCGCCGCCGGCGCCGATCTTCGCGATGATCGCGAGGATCACGTCCTTCGCACCAACGCCAGCGGGCAGTTTGCCTTCGAGCGTGATGCGCATCGCCTGGGGCTTGGGTTGCCACAAAGTCTGGGTCGCGAGCACATGCGCCACTTCCGTCGCGCCAATGCCGAAAGCGAGCGCGCCGACCGCGCCGTGAGTGGACGTGTGGCTGTCGCCGCACACGATCAGCATGCCGGGGCGGCTCAGGCCCTGCTCCGGCGCGACGACATGGACGATGCCCTGGCGCACGTCGTCGAGACCGAAGAAGGTGATGCCGAGACTTTTGGTGTCGTCGCGCAGGGCGTTCGCCATCGCCCGTTTCTCGGGGTCGGCTATGCTCGCGAGATCGCGGCTGTTGGTGGGCACGTAATGGTCGGGCGTGCCGAATCCGCGTTGCGGCGCGTGCGCTTTCAGGCCGCGCTGGCGGAGCATTTCGAATGCGGGCGCCGATCCGTCCTGCAGGAAATGGCTGTCGACGTAAAGCAGGCTTTGTCCGTCTTCACGCTCGAGAACATGATGCTGACTCCAGATCTTGTCGAACAGCGTTCTCGGCGCCGGGGGAGTTTGATTCACTGCGGTGTCTCCATCTGTCTCAGCGCGTTGTCTTCTGCGCTTATAAGACGATGATAGGCAGTTCTGCCACCTGCGCAACGATCGATATATCATGGGCGGCATGAGAAAATCTCATGCGAAAAATGCGACGAAAACTTCCTCCCCTGAATGCATTGCGCGCTTTCGAAGCCTCCGGGCGCTATCTGAGTTTTACCGGCGCCGCCAAGGAACTCCTCGTGACACAAGGCGCGATCAGCCGCCATGTGTCGCTCCTCGAGGACTGGCTCGGAGTGAAACTCTTCCTGCGTACGCATCGCGGCATAGAACTGACCCGCAAGGGCGAGACGTATATTCGCGCGCTCAGCAGCGTGTTCGACCAGATCGACTACGCCACGCGTGAGGCGCGCGACGAAGCGGACGGTTCGGTCTTGCGGCTGAAGTTGCCGCCTACTTTCGCCATGCGCTGGCTCGTGCCGCGCCTCACGCGATTCAAGTCGCTGCATCCGAAGATCGACATTCAGGTGGTCACGTCGCACGAGCCGGCAAATTTCCGCCGTGAGGATATCGATGTCTCCGTGCATTCCCATCCGTTTCCGCCAGAAAGCTCGAGCCACAGGCGCTTGCTCGGCGAAGTGCTCATGCCGGTTTGCAGTCCGGCGTTGCTGAAGCGCGGCCCGGCGTTGCGGATGCCTAAGGATCTTGCGCATCACACGCTGCTTTCATCGAGGAATCGTCCAATGGACTGGTCGCGCTGGATGATCGAAGCGGGCATGACGGAACTGGAAAGCGAAGGTCACATCGATTTCGATAACGCCGCGTTGGGCTATCAAGGCGCAATAGACAATCTGGGCGTAATGATCGCGGTGCGCGCCTTGATTGAAGACGATTTGCGCAGCGGACGGCTGGTGACGCCGTTCGACTTGCAGGTGTCCACGCCGGGTGCGTACTACCTCGCTTGCTCGCAGGTGGGGACCAAATCGCCTCAGTTGGAAGCCTTCGAGGAATGGCTGGTCGAAGAAGCCACGACCTACGACCGGGGCATCGCGGAGATGAATTGAAGTGAAGCGACAGCGCGTCACGTGTTCATCAAATACGGCACGAAGATTTCGTCCGCCGAGAATCGACGCGACGTAAGTCCTTGCTCATGGTGATATCGCAAGATGGCATCGATTGCAGCACGATTCGCACTCACGCCGTATGGCCACCAGTCCTCGCCCAGCACCTCGCGGTTCTCCAGCAATAAATTTGTTGCCCAGGGAATCATGAGCGACATGTTATTGAACGTCATCCCCTGCACGAGCGCCTCCGCCGTCATTTGTTTTGCTTTGCAGAGCGCAAGGTAGATTGCCTCGATGATGTCAGGCCGGCTCTCGGCGAGCTCACGCTTTACCGCGACCGTGTGCATGATGGGGAAGATTCCCGTGCGAGCATAATATTCACGCTCGATCTCCACATGGTCAGGAAAAAGCTGACTGACGTTTGGCGAGCCGTCAAGCACGCACTTCGGCACGTCCGCCGATATCAGCGCGTCGAGCTCGCCCTCCTCCAGCATCTTCCCAAGGTCTGCATCTTCGCTGGCCCATTCCACATGCACGTTGTCTGGGTGAGGCTGCTGCACATACCTGACCGGCTCCATTGGAAAGTCGATCGCGCCAATGAGCCATCGCGCGGTTTCCGGTTTGAAGCCGAAATCATCCGACAAGATGCCTTTAGGCATCACGCCTGCATCGTGCCCGTAAAGAGCAAGCTCGCCAATCCTCTTTCCCGCGAGGTCTTCAGGACGCTCGATACCGCTTGCGTTATTGACGTAAATGGCTGAATGGCGAAACGCACGGTTCAGGAACACCGGGATGCCAATAAATTCCGGATCGGGTTTGTCCATAGACCGAAGAAGATACGTCATGCCGAGTTCGGACACGTCGTACTTGTGGTTTGCAATCATCCCCTTGAAGATCTCGGTAACGATGCGCTCCGTATGGAAGGTCGGATCAACGCCGTCAATCTTGATGGTGCCGTTTACAAGAGGCTGAACGCGGTCATAGTTCCAAAAAGCGATGTTAAGCGGCATTCGGCTCATCGTGCGCTCCTGAAAAAATCGCTTCGCTAGAAACGATCCGAACGAAAATAGTTAATGCGTTTACAATAGTATTGACCGGCCGTTGATGCAAGGTCCAATCAATCCCGACCGTCGGAGCGTTTCGTCACATGACAAACAGGCATACGGAAATTCGCAAGACTTTCGAAAGCGTCTCGCTGGGCGCACCCGACCGCGCGATAGGTTTCGTCCTTTGGAAAGTGTTCCATCAATACCAGCGCGAGATCGACCGTGCCTTGCTTCCGCTAGACCTGACTCATCTGCAATTTACAACTCTCACGCTCACCGCCTGGCTGGCGCAGGACGGCGAGGCCGTCACCTTGACGGCGTTGGTCCGCCATAGCCAGATCCATAAGGTGCAGTTGTCGCAGATGCTCAAGGCACTCGAACAAAAAGGAATGGTGAGCAGGTCGACAAACGAGACCGACGTCCGATCAAAAGACATCACGGTCACCAGAACGGGTTTGCAAAGCATGCGTCGAGCGTTGCCGGTTGTCATCGACGTACAGCGGCGTCTATTCGGGGAGGCGGGTATGCCGGGAGGGAATCTGCTGAAGACTTTTCATTCGGTGCTTCGCCGAATGGAGCAGCAGTCTTCCGGCTGCGTTGCGCACTCAACACCATAAAACGAATCGTCATACAAAAAGAAACTCTAAGTACTCCCGCAAGTCTGCACACATTTTTTCTGACGCGACCGCTTTACTTTTCAGCGTGAACCGTCTTTTATTAGGTCCTGTGCAAGCCGTATCGATTGAAACGCCTAAGGCCGGGCTGCGACGCTTACTTCCACTAAGTACGACCCGCCGATACAAAAAATAATTGCCACGGTGACAAACAATGAGCTTGGCATCCACGATGAAAGAAGAACTTTCAGCGCCGGACGGAGACGGACGGCAGCTCGAAAAGATTATCGTAGCGATCCACGGTGTTGGAAATCAGCGCCGCAGCGACACCATCCGGACCGTGGCCCATCGATTCGGCGCTTTGAACGCCCCGCCATTGCCCGTCATGCCACTTGGATTTTTCAGCGTCGGCAGCAGCGGAGAAGTGTACGTAAGCCAGCTCGATGTGAAGAAAGGTCATCCACTATGGAACGTGGGCTTCGCTGAAGTCTATTGGGCGGACGTGCCGCGTGAAGTGGTGACAAAAGGCGACACGCTCGAAGAGAGCAAGGCGTGGGGCCAGACAATTGTCGGTCGTGCGCAGGCGCTGTACAGAGGGCAAGTCAGTCAGACGGCGTGTCAGGTTTCGGACGCTGATTTCAACATGACCGCAAGCGTGACCGAGGAGATCGTAGAAGCGATCGCGGTCATGCAAAACCTGTGCTGGGTTGCCGACAAAGCGGGCCTGTTCAAGTTCGATCTCGCGCCGCTCCTGACCGATTACATAGGCGACGTTCAGCTCGTGGCCGAATTCCGGTCGTATCGGAAGGAAATTGTGGATCGGTTTCACAAGATCCTGAGTCAGATCGTCGAGCATTTCCGCACCCGCTATCCAGACTATCCGAACGATCCGCAAATTCACGTGATAGCGCATAGCGAAGGCACGGTCATCAGCTTTCTTGCAATGCTGGACGCGCTTTCCTCCACGCCTGATAGCGCAAACACCTATGGGTGGATCAGATACGTTCGCGGGTTCATGACCATCGGTTCTCCGATCGATAAACATCTGCTGCTGTGGCCCAAACTATGGCCTGACGACAACCTCGAAACGGCTGACTTCGAAGGCTGGGCCCCCGACAAGCCGGTGGTACTTGAAGATGAAAACAATGCCACGCGATTGCGCTTGCTGAAGCCCATCAAATGGCGCAACTACTACGATTTCGGGGACCCTATCGGCTTTCAGCTGGACACGGCGAGGCGATACCTGCGCGAGATGAAATGCGGCGCGTTCCAGTTCGGTTTCAAGGACGATTTCGGTTTCAGCCGATATCCCTTTCCCGGCAAGGCACACACTGACTATTGGTCGGACTCTAATCTGTTCCGGCACTTCTTCGACAGTGTGGTCTTGCCGGACCCCGCGACTCCCACCGAAGAAACTGCCGTGGAACCGCCGCGGAACAGGCCGTTCATGAGTGGCATCAGCCTGTCCATTCCGTACCTGTTGTGCGCGGTCCTGCATCTCGCCGCCGTGTACATCATGTTCAAGGCGACCACCGCGTTCCTGGCGCAAGGAAAATGGAGCACGCTCGATATTTTCCGCACCGTGATTTCCCTGTCGGCCCTGCTGTTCAGCGTAACCGTGGCAAGCCGTTTGCCGCGCCTGGTACGGCGCTCGTCTCTTCGATGGCTTCTGCTCGCAGCAATAATCTTCGCTTGCGGCGTCACCTTCTGCCTGTTCGCGCTTCCGCCTGAAGTCAGCGATTTCCTCGCGGGTCCGTTCTTGGACCTGGACTGGGTGACATCGACTTTTGGTGCTTATTCCGGCCGTGCTTTCCTCTTGTCTGTGGCAATCGCCATTCCGGTGATCTGCTGGCTTTTGCCGCAACGCCCGCGTTGGGGAAGACGCGTGATGGTGGGTTCGGGGATTGCAGTGATCGCGATGGCCATCGTGTCCGCTTATCCGGCGCGCTCGACTACGGCGCCGGCCCTCTGGCCGCTTGTTCTGGCGGCGTTGATGTTCTTGTATCTCTGGTGGCTGGCTATCCTGGCCTTCGATCTTAGCTTCATCTGGCATCGGTATATCCGCAACTCGGTTGCCCTCGACACATTGCGCGACTGGCGTCAGCAAAGGGACACGACGCCCCGGACGTTCCGCGCAAGGCGACCGAAAGACTGGCCGCCTTGAGCCTGACGTGCTTTCCCGCGGCCTTCGCGCTCGGCGGGACTTGCAGCCAAGGCCACGCTCTCATCGCGGCCTGTCGACGTTATTTTGTGTTCGCGGTTGGCGCCATCGCGTCGCGTCATTCGCGCACTGTGCTCAGATGCTTCTGGCGCAGCGCTTCGGTGGTTTCCGCTGAACCATCCGCGCGCCAGCCCGGCGGCAGCATCACGTAACGGATTGCAGTCCAGACGCTGCCCGCCGAAGCCATGTCACGTGCAAGACTGATCCAGTGTTCGAATTCAACGACCAGCGGATTGCGCGAGCGCGTCGGGGTGGTGAGACCGTAACGGCACGGTTCATCGGCACGCTCCTCGACATACGTGCCGAACAACCGGTCGAATATGACGAGCACGCCGCCGAAGTTCGCATCGAGATAATCCACGTTCGACGCATGGTGCACCCGGTGCGCGGACGGCGTGTTGAACACCCATTCGAGCCAGCCCAGTTTCGGCATCCACGTGTTGTGCAGCCAGAACTGATAAAGCAGATTGAAGCTCAGCGTAGCGAGCACGATTTCCGGACGCACGCCGAGCCAGACGAGGGGCGCGAAGAATATTGCCGAACCGGTCAGCTTGCCGGTCAGTCCCAATCGATAAGCAGACGAAAGCGTCAACTGGTTCGGCGAGTGATGAACGGCGTGCGTTGCCCAGAAAAAGCGGATACGGTGCGACGCACGGTGATACCAGTAGTAGCAAAATTCCTGACCGATAAACAGCATGAACACCATCAGCGCGCTGTTGAGCGTGACGGTAAAAATCCGGTGATCCCAGGCGAGCGCAAAAACGGGCGTCGCGAGCGAGAGCGGCAGGAAAGCGAGCAGCTTGCGGCCGGCCAGGTCGGCCAGTGAAATCAACACTTCATACCAGTCGAATGGCGTGGCGCTGTCACGCTGTTTGAAGGTGAGCACGCATGCCTCTATCAGCGAGACGCCAATGACGAACAACAACACAAAGAGCGCGATTTTTTCAGTGGAAAACATGATGAGCAGTCAGTGAGTGAAAGGGGACGCATGGTCTATGGGAAACGACCGCTGCTGCGTCGGCTGACGCTAATGTAGTGAGGTGCCCGGCGAAAAACCATCCGAAAACTATGTCGCCGGATGTCATGAATCCGGTGCGTGATCGCGCACGCTAAGCGCAGCGAATGTCACCGCGGCGGTGTAACACCGCGACATCTTTTACAGCGCGATTATTTCGCGGACTCCTTTTATAGTTCGTCCCGTTGCCACGCCGCAGTGCGTGACTGAACCGAACCGTGGAGGATCCCTCATGAAATTTCCTTACCTCGCCGCAGCGACTGCTTCGCTGCTTATCGCCGTGAGCACGCCCGCTTTTGCAGGGTGGGCAGGTCACGGTACGGCATACACACCGCATGGCACCTACAACGGCGCGCACTACGGTTCCTGCGCGGGCGGCACGTGCACCCATGCTGGCGCCGTCCAGAATCCCTACGGCGGCATTGCCACCAACACCGGTTCAGTGACCCGCACCGCGCCCGGCCAGTTCTCGAATTCCGGCACGGCCACTGGCCCCAACGGACGTCAGGTGCAGCATTCAGGCGACACCAGTTGCGCCGGTGGCACGTGTGACCACACCGGCACCCTGACAGGCTCCGACGGCCACAGCGCCACGACCTCGGGCAGCGTGACACGCAACGCGCCGGGGCAATATTCGTCATCGGGCACGGTTACCGCCGCGAACGGCAACACGACCAGTCACTCGGCATCGACAAACTGCGCGGGTTCCACTTGCGTGCGTTCCGGCACCGTGACCGGCAGCGACGGTGGAACGGTCTACCACTCCGGCAGCGCAACACGCGTAGCCACGGGCGTGGTGACAACAGGCGGCGGCACGACGGTCGTGCACGGCGGCACGGTCACCACTGGCAGCACGGTCACGACGGTGGGCACGACAGTAGGCGCGACGGTCGCGGTAGGCGCCGCACCCGTTGTTGTCGCGCCGCCGGTCGCCGTTGTAGCGGCGCCGCCACCGGTGGTCGTAACACCGCCGGTCGCGTATGTTGCCCCGCCACCGCCGCCGCCCGCTGTCTATGTCGCGCCGGTTCCGCCGAAGGCCGTGTATGTCGCGCCTCCGCCCAAGGTCGTGTATGTCGCGCCTCCGCCCCCGCCGCGTCTCGTGTTCATCGCGCCTCAGGCACGCACGCTGTATGTGCCGCCGCATCCTGTGTACGTAACGCCCGTGCCGCGCGCCGCGGTGATGGTGCCCGGCCATTGGGCCGGACGCGTCTGGGTGCCGGCGCACTGGGCGTAGCAATCACGTCAGATCAATGAAGCAAACCCGCCGGCCACGAGCGTCGGCTACACCACGGAGCAGATGATGAAAAAGATGATCGCAATTCTTGTCTTGTGTATTGTTTCGGCAACGGCTTCCGCTCAGGTGGCGCTGCCGCCTGGCGAACCCGCGCGCGCCGAGCGTGCGACGCAGCAATTGCAGGCTCGCTTTGCCCGCGCCAACACCACGGGCGATGGCAAGCTGACACGCGAGCAGGCGGCGGCCGGCATGCCGATGGTCGCAAAGCATTTCGACGAGATCGATACACAACGGCTCGGCTACGTCACGCTGCCGCAGATCGAAGACGTGATGAAGCAACGAGCGATGGCGCGCTGAATGCCGGTGACCATGGGAGATGCGTCATGGAGCAAGTGAACAGGGTGATCGTGCTGGACGACGAAGCCGAGCTGCGCAACATGCTGCAACGCTTCCTGACCGGTCACGGCTTCTACGTGCGCGTGGTCGCCGACGGCAAGCAGCTCGACCGTTACTTGCAGCGCGAACCGTACGACGTACTCGTGCTCGATCTGATGATGGAACCGGAAGACGGCCTGACCCTATGCCGGCGCTTGCGCGCTGAAGGGCAGACGCTTCCCATCCTCATGCTGACCGCGAAGGGCGATCCGGTCGACCGCGTGGTCGGCCTGGAAACCGGCGCCGACGACTATCTCGCGAAGCCCTTTCTCCCCGATGAACTCATCGCGCGAATCCGTGCGCTGCTGCGCCGCCAGAAAATGGCCGCGGGCGTGCCGACCGTGACGTCGCAGACGCTGCGCTTCGGCGAGTATCAGTTCGATGTCTCGAAGCAAACGCTGCTGCTGCGCGGCGAACCCGTCGAAATCCACTCAGCGCAGATGTTGCTGCTGCACGCGCTGGGTTCGTCGCCGAACCGGCCGGTCAGCCGCGAGAATCTGCTCGCGCGGGCGCGCGGCCGCGACCATGAAGCGCTCGGGCGCAGTATCGACGTGCAGATCCTTCGGCTTCGCCAGATCGTCGAGGAAGATCCCGCCAAACCGCGCTTCATCAAGACCGTGTGGGGTGTCGGCTATATGCTCGTTGCGGGCATCGAGCCGTGATGGAATCAACGTCTTCGAAGCGAGCCGCCAGATGGCTGCCGCGCTCATTGCTGGCGCGCAATATCACGCTGCTGGTGGTGCTCGTCGCGCTGACCCAGGCGTGCTCTTTTGCGGTGCTGCTGCATTTCGTTCAGCGTCCGCGTATCGACAGAGCCGCGATCATCTTTTCCGATTACGTGAAGACGCTCGACGCTGTGCTGTCCGCCATGCCGCCCGAAGAAGGCCGCGCCGCAGCCGCGCGCCTGAACGGCCGGACCGACTTACCCGAGCATCTCGAACGCGAGCCGCGGCCCAGTCCGGTGCGCCTGTTTCGTACCTGGCAACGCGATGTCTTCGTGAACGCACTGCAGCGTCATTTGCCGCCGGACATGCCCGTCCGCTGGCAGACGAGCGACGGCGAGCGGCTCTGGATTCGCGTGCATGTGGCGGGCGAACCCCGCTGGATCGCGCTGCCGATGACCGAGGACATACAGGCTCGCGGTATCGTGACGACACTCGCACTCTCTGCCGGCCTCGCGCTGCTGGCCGCGCTGACGGGTTATCTGATCCAGTTGCACATCAACCGGCCTCTCAAGGATCTCGCGCAAGCCGCGCGCCACGTGAGCGCGGGTGAAGCGTCGATCACGCTTCCCATCGACGGACCCACGGAAATCGCCCAGGTCAGCAGCGCGTTCAACCAGATGACCGAGGCCTTGAGGCAGGCCGAGGCAACCCGCGCGCTGATGCTGGCGGGCGTCTCGCACGACATCCGCACGCCGCTCACCAAGCTGCGCCTTGCAATGGCAATGGCAATCCCGCGCGGCGCGGACGAACCATTCGTGGCGTCGGCGGAAAGCTATATCGATCACATCGATACGATTCTTCAGCAGTTCATGGACTACGCCGGCAGCGGTGAGCGCGAGGTGCCGCAAGCCGGCGATCTCAACGCGCTCATTGGCCAGCTCGCCGCCGATTTCGCGGGGCTCGGACACGAGTTCGAATTGTCGCTCGGAGAGATCCCCGAGTTCGCATACCGGCCCGTGAGCCTGATGCGGCTCCTCATGAACCTGATGCAAAACGCGATTGTCTACGGGCGCACCGGTCTCGCGGTGCGAACATGGACCGAGGACGACGCCGCGTGCGTCGCCGTGTGCGATCGCGGCAGCGGCATCGCCGCGGCGGAAATGGAAAACCTCAAGACGCCGTTCAGCCGCGGCAATAACGCGCGCACACATTCAGGCGGCACGGGTCTCGGACTCGCCATTGTCGAACGCATCGCGCGTCTGCACGGCGGCACTCTGGAATTTCGTGCGCGCGAAGGCGGCGGTCTCGAGGCGTGTGTGAAGCTGCCATTGAAGCGGCATTCTTCTTGAGGACGCGAGAGACGCGTGTATCAGAACTTGTGGCGCATGCCGAGGATCACGAGTTCCTGGCTTGCCGTGCCGTTGAAACCATATGAGCCGATCGACGCCTGCGCGTTCTGCGTGGTGCCATCCGGATTGAGCTGCGTGCCGCTTGCATGCTGATACGCGGCCACGGCGTAAAAGTCCGTGCGCTTCGAGACCGAATAGTCCGCGCCCAAGCTCGCCTGGTGGTACTTGGCCGATGTATCGCCGCTCGCCTTCGTGTACGTGTAGCCCGCACCGAGCAGCACGGCCGGCGTCATCTGATAGTTGAGGAACGCGCTGCCGATATTGAACTTCTCGGTGCTGGCGAACGTCGACGCGCCGTCGCTCTTGTATTGCGCGTTGCTATACGACGCGCCCACGGTGAACGCGCCGAGCGCGTACTGGATCGCGCCACGCGCAATGCCGAGCGATTTGGCGCTGGCATAGCCGGTATTGATCGCACCGTCGAAGATTGCATCCGACGACGAAGTCGGATCCCAGCCGTCGCGGAACGCGCCAACAGTCGGGTTCGGATTGGTCGCGAGGAAATATCCGCCGGCGATACCGAGCGGGCCGTTGTTGTAAGTGACCGCGCCGCTGTATGTATAACCCTGGCCCGTGCGGCCGGCGAGACCGCTGAACGCGTACAGACCTTCGAACTGCAGGCCGGCAAAGTTCGGCGAGACATATTTGACGGCATTGGACACGCGCAAGCTGTTGTCGTAGTTGTCCACGTCGCCCGGCGTTGCAAAGGCGCTGCCGAAATAATTGTCCTCCGTGAGCGGCTGGACCATATCGACGAGCGGATCATATTGGCGGCCAATCGTTGCAGTGCCCCACGAATCCCCGGTCAAGCCGACGAACGCCTGGCGTCCAAATTCCTTGCCGCCTTGTCCCAGTGTTCCATTAGCGATATCGAAGCCGTTTTCCAGATCGAAAATCGCTTTCATACCGCCGCCCAGATCTTCTGAACCCTTCAAACCCCAGCGATCGCCGGAAAGCGTGCCGTCGATAAAACCCCAGCGTGCGCCTGCGCTTGTTTTAACGTATCCGACGCCTGCGTCGATAGTGCCGTACAGCGTGACACTGGATTGGGCATGTACGACGCCGGCCATTCCAAGCAAAGATAATGAAAGCATATTTAAAGCGATCTTTTTCATTTCATTCTCCACGCGATAAAGAATCAGGAAAGCGAATCAGCGCAGAGCATACATCTCGAAAAATTCGAATGATTAAGTTGTTGCCCTTTAGCAACTGAAAATATAAAACGCAACTATATGGGTATCAACGAAAAACGCCCGCCAGCAAACGAATGCAGGCGGGCTTGTATGGGAAGCGAGACCGTAAGCTTGCTTACGATCTCTGACTCGCACTGAAAATGTTTGGCAACAACTTTCGTGGAGTACGCGAGTCGTTTTTAATCTAGTACAGCTTCGGCGAAAAGTCAAAACGGTATAAGTTTTTTAATTTATATTTAAAACAACTTACACGATCTTTTCGAATCACCGCTTGAGCGATTTCGTCTTATTGCGGATACGGACAAATAGAAGCCAATCGATTATCTGATTAATAACCGATATTTTATCGATACACGCAATAAGTTATTTCAGATTACACAATATTGTCTCGACGCCCGAATCGCGGCGGCGACTCGGGCACTGAGTGCTTATGAACCGAAATAAACCGGTTGCATACCGTCGTTGGCATCCGGACGAACCGATGAGCGAATCTTATGGCTCACGCGAGCGACGTTACTATCGAACGCGCGCAGTGAATGGTGGCTGCCAGATGCCGACGTGCTCTCGGCGACGCCACCAAAGCTGCTCGCGGCCACGTTGCCGTTATTCACACGGCTTTCCGCTGCTTGAATGTTGGACGGATATTGCGTTTGGTCACCGGTCGGGTTGTAGCCGGCTTTTTCCAGCTGAACCAGTTGCGCCTTCACTTCGGCGCGGGTCACGGGCTGGTTCGATTGAGCGAAAGATGCGACAGCCGGAACAGCCAGTGCAACAGCAACAACGAGCGATTGAACGAGTTTCATGATGCTTACCTCCAGACTTGGTTTTTCGCAAACACCCGTTTGCGTTTCAGTGTTTCAAGTCTAGGCGGGAGGCACCAACGAATTAAGCGCAGACAGAACAAAGGATTTTTGTCGAAATACGTGTTAACCCTGATCAGATCAGGTCAGGGTTCGTAGGACGCTCGATTCACCCCCGGCGTGCTGCAACCGCGCCGGACCAATCCGTTCTCGCTTCAACCCATTGGGCAAGTTCCAGCAGCGCAGCATCATTGCCCGCTACGCCCACAAGCTGTGCACCCAACGGCAAACCTGCGGGCCCGAAGCTCGTCGGTACGGTTACGGCCGGCACGCCCAAGAACGTCCACGGGGCGCAAAAGGAAGCATCCCCGGTGGAATCCAGTCCATGCGGAGGTTCGCCACTCGCCGGCGCGACCAGCAGCGCATCAAGCGTCATGGTCTCCTTCAGCCATGTATTGAACCGATGCGCCATCCGGCCTTGCAAGACCTTGGCCTTTGCGTAATCGGTCGCGGCACACTTCAACCCGTCTTCAATCAGTCCACGCATGGGCGCGCTGACGAGCTCGGGAGAGCGCCGATACAACTCGCCATGCGTGATGGCTGCTTCAACGCTCATCAACGTCAGCGCGTGAGCCGGTGTATCGAATATTTCTGCGGGAAGCTCGACCGTTACGATCTCGGCGCCATCGCGCGTAAGACGCTCAGCAAGAGCTTCGAGCGATGCGTGTTGTGCAGCATCGATAGCGCCGCCGACCTGCCTCTTCAGCATGCCGATCCGGCGCCCCGCAGTTGTCTTTGGCGCCAGAGAAACATGCGACGCATGCGGATCGTCCGGATCCGCGCCAGCCACCAGCTTGAGTACGTACGCCGCGTCCGCAACGCTTTTCGTGAACAACCCAACGTGATCCAGCGACCACGCGAGCGCCAACACGCCTGCCCTCGATATCGTCCCGTATGTCGGCTTGAAACCGACCACGCCGCAATAGGCCGCCGGTCGAATCACGGAACCCTGAGTCTGCGTTCCGAGCGCTAGCGGAACGATCCCCGCGCCCACCGCCGCCGCCGAACCGCTCGACGATCCACCCGGCGTATAAGCGCTGTTCCACGGATTGACGGTCGGCCCCGGATGACGAAATGCAAATTCAGTCGTGACCGACTTGCCGATTATGGTCGCGCCCGCAGCACGCAAAAGCGCGACCACGGCCGCGTCTTGCGCAGGCCGCCGCCCGGCATACGCCGGCGAGTTGAACTCGGTCGGCATGTCGGCGGTATCGATGATGTCTTTCACGGCCACGCTCACGCCCGCCAGTGGCAGGTTTTTATCGGCGTGTGCAGGCGGCAGTGCTTCGGGCAAATACTGGAACGCGTGCAGCGTGGATTGCGACGACCTAATGGCAGCAAATCCCTCGGCAACGCACTGTTCTGCGCTGGTCTTGCCGGAGGTTATATCGGCACGGATTTCAGCGATGGTCGGGCAAACGTAAGTCTTGGTCATATGCGTGAACTTTACTTGGCGGCGAGTGCGGGTTGGATGTAACTACGCGCGACGAACGTATCGTACTTCGGCTGTTGCTTCAGGTTGCCGAGCGCGATCTGCGTGTCCATGGCGACCGTGAGCGCTTTCGGCGTGATGTCCACGTTCTTTGGATAGACGCCATCGGCAAGCATACGCTTGACGGCGGCGTCGACCACGGGCGCGTCGAGCGTCGGGAATTCCTTGCGGGCGATGGCGGCGGTTTCGGCAGGATTGGTCTGCATGTACAGCAGCGCGTTTTGCAGGCCTTTCACAAAGCGCGCGGCGGTATCGGGGTCAACGCTGCGCTTCGCCGTAATCGATGAAAACGCGTACTCGCCATATAGCTTCGGAAAACTAAGCACGACCTTCATGCCCTTGGCTACGGCCTGGTCGAGACCCGGTTCGTACATCACCGCGATCTTCGATTGCCCCGCCACCAGCGGCCCTATTTCGGAGCCGAGCGGAACCTGTATGAGCTTCACATCGCCTGGCGACATGCCGTTTTCCTTCAGCGCCCTGAAGAACAGCGACGTGCTGGTGGTCGGCATTTGGCCCGAGACCACCACGTTGTCTTTCACGTCCTTGATGCTCGTGAACTTGACGTCCGGCGCGGTGACGATCCACACGGCGGCGCCGTTCACCACGTTCGCAATGACATCGACGTCCGCGCCTTTCTCTGCCGCGACGGCGGTCCATTCCGGACCATGCAGCGAGAATTCAGCGCTGCCCGACAGTACCGCCGATAACGCCGCACTTGGACTGCCTGCCGTCTGCTTGGTGACGTCGAGTCCTTGCTTCGTGAAGAAACCTCCGTCGATAGCGACATAGAGCGGCAAATACAGCATCGATTGAAACGCCTGGGAGATCGTCGCTTTTTTGTCGGCGGCAAATGCCGTTGTGGTGACTGAAGCCGTGCACAACGCGAGCGCCGAGCTCAGTACGGTAAGAAGCATTCTTGCGGTGAGAGCCATCAGTATTCCCCGTTTGCGTAGTAGATCAATTTAAACCTTCAAGGTGTTTGCATTCGACGCCTGGCGCCACGGCAGCAGCCGTCGCTCGATCATGTCGATCAGGAAATAGAGCACGAAACCAATCGCCATCAGCACGAAAAGCCCTTCCCACACGGTGTTCAAGTCGTAAAGGCTCGACGCCGTAAAGATCATGTGCCCGAGCCCATGCTCCGAAGAAATGAACTCGCCGACGACCGCGCCGACCAGACCAAAACCCACGTTGATGCGAAAGGTGGAGATCACATAGGGCAACGTGGAAGGCACCACGACCTTCGTGAACACTTCGTTCTTGTTGGCGCCGAGCGTGACCAGTAGCGCCTGGAGATCATGGTCCGCGTCCTTCGCGGCTTCATACGCGGCGATCAGCGCGACAATTGCCGTAAGCGATATTGCCAACGCGACCTTCGACACCAGACCGGTCCCGAACCAGAGGATCACGATGGGCGCGAACGCTATCTTCGGAACGCTGTTGATTGCGACAATGAACGGCTCGATCAGCCGCGCGACAAACGGTGAATACCAGAGCGCAAGGCCGCAAACCGAACCCACCGCCGTGCCGAATACGAAACCGAGAATCGCTTCGAACAAGGTGTAGCCGGTATCGATGAAGAGCTGGCCGGAATGGACATCGCGCACGAGTGCATCGAAGATCTTCGCTGGCGATCCAACCAGGAAATTCGATACCCATCCGAGCCGCGCAGCACCCTCCCAGACCGCGAAGAACGCAATCACTACGGCGAGTTGCAACAGCGAACGGCCCCAGCCGCTGTCGAGCACCCATTTGCGGACACGCACTTTCTGCCCGGCTTGAGCGATGGAAGCGGATTGCGTCATGCTGAACCCACCTCCGTCTGGATATCGAGTTCGCCGCACAGCGCGTGAAAATAGCCGGAAAAATTCGGATCGCTGCGTGCACCGATCGGCGAGCGCGCCTCGATGTCGATGTCGTAGATTTTCTTGACCTGTGAAGGACGCCCTCCGAGCACGACCACACGCTTCGAGAGTGCGACGGCTTCATCAATGTCATGTGTCACGAGCACCACGGTCTTGTGAAACGTCTCCACGGCTTCCATCAAAACGCCTTCCAGGTACAAGCGAGTCTGGTAATCGAGCGCGGAGAACGGTTCGTCGAGCAGGATGATGTCGGGGTCGTTGATCAAGGTGCGGATCAACGCAACGCGCTGGCGCATGCCGCCTGAAAGCATGCGTGGGTAGGCGTTTTCGAAACCGGCGAGGCCGTACGTATTGAGATATTCCATCGCCATGTCACGCGCTTGCGCAACCGGCATGCGCGAGAGCTCGGGTCCTATCAAGACGTTTTGCAATACGGTACGCCACGGCAGCAGCAGGTCGCGTTGCATCATGTAGCCCACCTTGCCACGCAATCCGTCGACCGTTTGCCCTCTGTACACAATGTCTCCGCTATCGGCTTCGAGCAGACCGGCGATCACGTTGAAGACCGTGGTTTTGCCACATCCGGACGGACCGATGATGCTCACAAAATCGCGCTCGTTGATATCGAAGGTGAGACCGCCCAGCACATCGACGGTGCCGAGCTTGTTGGAAAACGACTTACGAATGTTGCGTAACGCAAGCTGCACGGACATGCGGATTTCCTCGTGTCAGAACAAAGAACAACCGGGCGGCGCGCTTATCTGTACGCCGCGAACACGTCCTTGCGAATGGAACCATGCACGCCCCAGTTCGCATCGACAACCTGGGTCACGCCGAAGTCCGCCGCGACCGACATCAGTGCGATCGCTTCGTCCTCGCTCAGCTTATGCACGGTCATGAGGAACCGCCGCAATTTGCGGAATGCATCGCGCATGGCTTTGTCGAGGCTCGAATGCTGCGCGATTTCGAGCTGCGCATTGGGTCCGAGTTCGGCCAGATAGTTGGGGAACGTGAAACCGTACATGGACCATTGCTGATCGGTTTCCAGCATCGGATGAGTCAGGCCTTCGAGCACGGTTCCGCCGAGGTCTGCTTTCTTGTGCAAGACGAATTCGAAGTCGCCCGTCAGCGACGTCTCGATCGCTGTGCCGCCGAGTTCGCTGTCGCCTTGTGCCGCGTGCGGATCGCCGACGGAGAAAAACGCGCCTTCGACCGCGACCGGGTAATACATCGTCGCGCCCTTGCCCACGCGCCAGTCGTCGATGTTGCCGCCGGTGTAGCTGGGAGGGATCGAGCTGACATAGTCCGCTTCCGATGGCGCCAGTCCCATCGTGCCGAAATGCAGCCGCGCCGGCACCTTGATGTCGGGGAGAATGTTTTCGCGGCGCTTGACGAGCGTGTGATCGACCTTCACGCCCGGATAGTCGATGTTCGTATGCACGATGCCATCCGGATCGGTTTGCGGCGTCCAGACATAGTTGTAGACGGCGCGCGCAAAAGGTTCGCCGGTGGTATCGAGTTCGAAGATGGTGACGACTTCGCGGGACTTCGGCTCTTCTATCAGGTCGTGATATTGAAAACCCCAGGACGCCGCCACGTTGGAGCCGAAGCAACGGCCGCGGTGACACGCGCTGCAACTTGGCCGCGGGCGAACATCGAGGATACGGACTTCGAGTACATCGCCGGGTTCGGCGCCTTCGATGACCACTGGCCCCGTCAAAAGATGCACGCCGACGCCCTCTCCGGAGCCCAGTTTGAAGGGACCGTCCACCGGACCCGCGCCGCGCCGCGACACGGCCTTGTGCTCCCGTGTCCAGTGAAAGACGCTTTCTGCGCCCGGGTCCCCTGCGATCATCCGTTCGTGGTCGTCATTGGCATGATGCGTGAGCGTTTCGATCGTGGCGCGGTCGCCGGATTTCAGCGTCAGACCCGGTGCAACCTGTTTGCTGAAATATCCCCAATGCACGGTTTCCGGTGACACGGGGAGAATGTGATGCTTCATGTTCTGACCTCGTAGAACAACCGCAGGCGGTAATGTGCCTGCAGGTTTTTTTTGCTGGAGACCGGACGGGTGGCTGCTGCCAGGCGGCTGAAAGGCGGTGTGATAACAGACGTCCTCACGACATGACTTCCACGCGGCTGTCCGCGCCCATGACGCTCAGGAAGCGTGCGGTAAGCGGATGCCGAGGGCGCGTCAACACCTCGTGCGCCGGCCCCTCCTCCACCACCGCGCCGCCGCTGAGAAACACGACGCGGTCGGCGACTTCATCGGCGAAACGCAATTGATGCGTGGAGATGATCATCGTCAGGCCGTCCTCGAATGCAAGGCGCCGGATCACTTCCAGCACTTCGCCGACCAGTTCGGGATCGAGCGCCGACGTGGGTTCATCGAGTAGCAGCACGCGCGGATTGGGCGCCAGCGCGCGTGCAATCGCCACGCGCTGTTGCTGGCCGCCGGACAGGTGACGCGGCAGTGCATCGGCGCGATGACTCAGGCCCACGCGCTCAAGAAGCTCACGTGCCCGCCGGTCCGCGTCCGCGGGCGCCATGCCATGCACCCAGCGCAACGGTCCCGCAATGTTTTCGCGCGCGCTGAGATGACTGAAGAGGTTGAACTGCTGGAACACCATGCCAACACCCACGCTTGCCCGCTCGTTGGCGAGATCGTGTGGATTCAGACGCCGGCCGTCGTCGCGAAAGCCGAGGCGCCGGCCACCGACGCGAATCTCGCCTGCGTCCCAGTGTTCGAGATGGTTGATACAGCGCAGCAGCGTGCTTTTTCCCGAGCCGCTCGGACCGAGCAGCGCCACGACTTCGCCGGAGCGGATCGTCAGGTCGAAGCCATCGAGAACGGTCTGTTCTCCGTAGCGTTTTTGAAGCCCGCTGATTTGCACCGCTGCGCCGTTGCGCGCCAGCGCGTCGTATCGGGTCGCGCGCTCCGAAGCACTTATGGGCAGGAACGCAGGTGGTGTGTCGGCTGGAGATTCGACCGCCGCGCCGCCCGGGCCGAGTTTCGGCGGCAGCGTTGACCGGTACCACGGCAGCAAGCGCATAAAGCCATTGGACGAAGCCGGCTTGTCGAGATCGAGCGCGCGCTCTATGGAAAGCTGGATCGCCGCGATTGCACCGGTCAGGCACAAGTAGAGCAAACCGGAGGCAAAGAAGATCGAGAAGAAATCGAACGTCGACGATGCCAGTTGCGTGCTGCGCAACGTCAGTTCGCCGACCGATATCACCGACGCCAGCGATGAGTTTTTCAGCGCGCTGACGGACTCGTTTCCGAGCGCGGGGACCATCGTGCGGATTGCCTGCGGAGCAATGATTCGCCGCATCAGCACGCCCGGTGTCATGCCGAGCGCCTGACCCGCAACGGTCTGGCCGCGATCGACCCCGAGCACGCCCGAGCGCAATATCTCCGCTATGAACGGCCCTTCGTTCAATGCCAGCGCAAGTCCCGCCGCACCTATCGCGCTCAGTTTCAGGCCTATGTGCGGCAGTGCATCGTATGCAAAGACAAGCTGCAGGATCAGCGGCGTGCCCCGGAAGATGACCGTGTAGCCGCGCGCGATGGCCGCCAGCGGTCCGATGCGGCTCAGCTGCATGGCGGCCAGCACGAGCCCCACGACGAGGCCTCCTGCGAGGCCTAGCGCCGTGACCGCGATCGTGAAGCTGATGCCTTCGAGCAGATACGGCAAGCGAAGGTAATGGAGAAAAAGATCCATCAGTTCGATACGATCAGCTTGGCCGGTTCGAGATTGCCCGCGCCGAGTTGCCACTTGTTGAGCAGCTCGGTCTGCGCTCCGCTCTTCTGGATCGCGACCAGCGCGGCCATGATGGCGTCGCGGAACTCGGTCTTGCCCTTCGGTACGCCAATGCCGACCGAATACGGCAGCGTCACCGCAGTCGCCTTTTCGAGCTTGTCCGGGAACGCCTTGACCGCCTGATCGACGGTATTCACATCGTTGATATAAGTGTCGGCGCGACCGGCCAGAATTGCCTGGATGCAGTTCGCGTTGTTGTCGTAGAGCTGTACCGTTGCTTCCGGTTTGCCAGCAGCCTTGCATGCCGGCCCAAGATTCTGGATCAGCGGAACCTCTACGTACCCTGTGTTTTCAGCGGCGGTAGTGCCGCACATCGACGTATTGATGCCGGTGAGTTTCTTCGGGTTGCCCTTGACGACCAGCACGCCGTCGAACACCTTCGAGTAGGTGATGAAGTCGGCAGCCTTCGCACGTTCTTCGGTCGCGTAGATGTCGGAGATGACAATATCCGCCTGGCCGCTTTGCAAGGTGGTCAGCAGTGCGGCGAAGGTGACGGGTTTGTAGGTCATCGTGAACCCGAGACAACTGCCGATCAGTTCGCCGAGATCGATATCGAAGCCGATATATTTGCTCGGATCATTCGGGTCCAGCGCCTCATACCCCGGCGTATGCGGATTGATTGCATTGACGAGCGTCTTGCCCTTGAATTGCGGATACTTGGCTTGCAACGCGGTGCACGCTGCAGGCGTGGCCGGGCCTGCGGCACTCGCGGTTCCCGAGATCAAAAACAATACGGAGCAAACGCCGCCGAGCAACGCCAGGCGCGCGCAGCTTGCGCTCTTGTAGGTGCTCATCTTGGTGACCAGGCATTCAGTCAGGCGCTGCAGACCCCGGCCAAAAATATTCTTGTTCATTGAAACGCTCCTATGCGGCTGATGACAATGGCTTGCACGACGCACGCCTTTTGCATCGCACGAGATCGAGCGTATGCGAACGAAATCAGCAAGACTTGTCTGCGCGCGCACAACTGCTGGTACAGACGTGAACGCGGGTGCGAGTCTCTCGTGGCTTGATCGTGAGCGGCTCACGACTACATGCGGTGAAGAGCGCTTCGTCGTGCATGCGTGCGCTGCAATGGCGCATGCATGCACTGCGAGCCGACAATCGATGCCCGGATTTGCACTGAATCGCCCACATGTCTGGTGCCGCCGATGGCGCGAAGGTTGCTTTCAAAGCTTCACGTCTCGCCGCTTTTTTTGTGGAGTTCTGCTTGGACCTGTTGCGCTTCACCACCGAGTCATATCCTGAAGTCGAACGCCTGCGCGAATGGAGCACGGTGCTCGACAAGCTCGGCTGGTGCAGCAGGATCAACGCCGATCGCACGCTGCATGGCACGCTGGTATCGCAGACGTCTATTGGCGGGTTCGAGCTCACATCGCTCGCGTCAGTGGCGCAGACGCTGGAACTCAAGGCCGACCACGCCGACAGCCTCATGATCGTGCTGCTGCTGGACGGCGACGCCACGTTGATCGCCGACGACGAGCGCGAGCTCGTTAGCGTGCACGACATCATCTATGCGTCTTCTCAACAAGCGGCGTCGATTGCGTTTGCTTCCAGCTTTCGCGTGTTTGTCGTGCGGGTTCCGCGCGATGCCGTCAACGCGCGGCTGTTGTCGCCGTTTTCACTGAGAGCGGCGCGGCTCTCGGGCGAAGCCGGCATCGGCCACGTTTTCTCGGGCTTTCTTCGATCAGTCGCGGAAAGCGTCGAGACCTTGTCAGCGGGAGAATTGCGCCCGCTCGAACTGGCGCTGGCCGAATTCCTGGTCGCCAGCCTCGCGGGACACGAGCGCAAAGGTTCGTTCGGCGGACTGACGCCTTCTCAGGCGGCGATTTTTTCGCGCGTGTGCAGATCGATAGAAGCAAACCTCGGCGATCCCACGCTCAGCGTCGCGACACTTGCCAAGGAAGAACGCGTCTCGCCGCGCTATGTGCAGAAGCTTTTTGAAAGCGCAGGGCAAAGCTTCTCCACTTACTTGCGCTCGCGCAGGCTCGAACGCTGCCGTGCGGAACTCGTCGACCCGTTGTACGAAAAAGTTTCCGTCTCCGATATCTGTTTCAGGTGGGGCTTCAACGATCCCGCGCATTTCAGCCGCGTCTTTCGCGAACGATACGGCGCGTCACCCCGCACGTTCCGCCATGAAGCGAGCCTTGAAATTGCGCGGCATCTGGTGCGGCGCATCTCGCGCGGATTGCCTGTCAACGCGCCGGCCCTGCTTTTGCAAGCAAAACGCGCCGGCATAGAAGCCGATGCGGATACGCTGGTGGCGCTCGATATCGGCCTAGACGCAGTACTGACCGAACCGCCCGTGCAACGGGACAAGCCGCGCCATCATTTGCTGCGCGCAACCGCCAACACCGTGCATTGGGGCTATTTCAGCCACGACCTGAAGCCGGTGCTGGAAGTGCAAAGTGGCGACACGGTCACCATAGAAGCCCTGACCCAGCATGCCGCCGACGACTGGGAACGCATGGTCGCGGGAGACCCCGGCGCCGAGAGCGTGTTCCACTGGACGTCCGAACGCAAGAACGTCAACCGGCGCGGCGCCGGCCCCATGGACGCATCCATTTATGGCCGCGGCGCGGGCGAAGGTTTCGGCGTGCATATCTGCACCGGCCCGATCGCCGTTCGCGATGCCGAGCCGGGCGACGTCCTCGAAGTTCGCATTGTCGATATCCACGCACGACCTTGCGCCAACCCGAACTTCCACGGACGCGCGTTCGGCAGCAACGCGGCTGCATGGTGGGGCTTTCATTACCGCGAGTTGCTGACCGAGCCCAAGCCGCGTGAAGTCGTCACCATCTACGAGATCGATGCACAAGCCGCCGACGACGGTGTCACCGCCCACGCACGTGCCGTCTACAACTACAGATGGACGCCTCAGCGCGACCCGTTCGGCGTGGTTCATCCGACGATCGATTACCCGGGCGTGCCGGTCGACCATTCGACCGTCGTGGAGAACCACAACATCCTGAAGAACGTGACCATTCCAGTGCGGCCACATTTCGGCGTGATCGCGGTCGCGCCGCAGCAGGATGGTTTGATCGATTCGATTCCGCCTTCGGCTTTCGGCGGCAACCTGGACAACTGGCGCGTCGGGCGCGGCGCAAGCGTTTATCTTCCAGTGGGCGTAACTGGCGCGTTGCTTTCGATCGGGGATCCCCATGCATCGCAAGGCGATTCGGAGTTATGCGGAACGGCAATCGAATGCTCGTTGACGGGCGATTTCGAACTCATTCTCCATAAGAAAAAGACGCTCGCCGACCAGCCCTTCGCGGACCTCACGTACCCGCTGGTAGAAACGGCAGACGAATGGGTTTTGCATGGATTCAGCCATCCTAACTATCTGGCTGAGTTCGGCACGAGCGCACAGAGCGAGGTCTACCAGAAATCCACGCTCGACCAGGCAATGCGCGACGCGTTCATCAAGACGCGCCGATTCCTGATGTCCACGAAGGGCCTTTCCGAAGACGAGGCGATCTCGCTGATGTCCGTCGCGGTGGATTTCGGCGTCACTCAAGTGGTCGATGGAAACTGGGGCGTGCATGCGATCATCCGCAAGGCGCTGTTCACGTCCGGCTCATGAAGCCGAATGCGTGGAGATATCGTGCGCCGGCACGACCTGTTTGCGCTCCGGCTCAAGCGGCGTTCAACCACTGCAAAATGCGTTGCCAGTCTTGCGCGGTCATGGCGTCGCTCCAGGTGTCGTGATCGGCCGTAGGCAACAGCAAAAGCCGTGCATGATTATGTTCGCTCGCAAAACGCTGCGCGTGCGCGACCGGAATCAGGGTGTCCTGCTGCGCACCGACTATGACCAGCGGCCCTTCATAACGCGAGACGGCGCCGATAGAATCAAACGTGTCGTGCAGCATCCATCTCACCGGAAATATCGGGTACTTTTCCCCTGCCACGTCGGCCAGCGAATCCCAAGGCGTGATGAGCACGGCGCCCGAGATCGCCGGCTCGTTGCCCTTCACCACTTGCGATGCCATGCCGGCGCCCAGCGATTCGCCTGCCAGATATAACGGCCCGTTCCACTGCGAGCGTGCCGCAGCGAAAGCCTCACGCGATGCCTGAACCGCCGCCTTCATGGTGCGCTCGCCGTTACGTCTGCCATGCCCCGGATATTCCACAATGACAACCCGATACCCCGCGCGCACGAAGATATCGGCGAGAGGCAACTTCGTGTCCGCCGACTCTTCGTTGCCGTGATAGACCACGAACGTTCCCCGTGAATCGCGCGCCACCGGCGTGACGACATAACCCGCGAATTCATCCCGCACCTTCCACACGTTTATGTTGTCGCCTGCGTGCGTGACGGTGTTCAAGCCGGGTACGGCGGGTGTGGACGGAAGCAGCATGCTGTCTTGCATCAGATAAAGCGCGAGCGCCGCGACGAGGTAAGCGGCGACAAGAAAACGTAGGGTATAGTCAAGAAAACGCATGCTTGGGTCTCGCGCAATGGACTCGATGAATGTCTGTGCCAGTATACGGACTATCCCCTATGCAACGCATAAGCGGCGGCGTTCTCTTGCAGGCTTTCACTCGTGCAAGCCGATCTTGCAGGACGATCTTTCAAACCCTCGATCGACCCGATGATTGCGTCATTAAAGTGTTGTGCACAATTGCCGATATAAACGACGTACGTCACCTCGTTTGGAACATGAATGGAAGTCAGGAATTCTCGACGATGGGCTCCGCGCGGTCGCAGACGGTGGCTCATTGCGGCAGCGGCGCTCGTTACCGCCGCCGTCATCCGATCGATACTTCACCCGTTGCTCGGTCCCATCATGCCGGGAACCGCATTTCTTATCGCTGCCGTGCTGGTGGAGTATTACTGCGGCCTTGCGCCCGCGTTCTGCGTGATGCTGGCAGGACTCTGTCTCGCCGATTACCTGTTCGTCCCGCCTTACGGCCGCATCGACATCATCGATTCCGCGGATATCCGACTGCTGGTTTCGTATCCGCTCATCACCATGCTCGTCATCACGCTGGTCGAGCGTCTGAGGCGCGCGCAATACCGCGCCGAACTGCTGGCGGCGGTCGCGCACTCGCGCTACGAGATGCTGCTTCGCGGCGATAACGAACGCTTGCTCGTGCGTCGTGCAACGGATGAAATGCATCGCATGTTGCATCACATCGCGCAACACACGCGTTCGCTCATTCTCATCAAGGCGCTCGATCCTTCCACGAGCGCGCCGCCCAGCAGCTTCGTCGCTGCGGCAATGAGCTCGGCGCCGGGCGGCATGACCGACGACGAATCGTTCCGCGCGGGCATTGCTTACGGCGCAAGGCATTCGCAGGTGCATCAGGAAGACCTTGCGCGCGTGAGTGACCGGCTGGTGCCGGGCCACCACCGCATGCGGTTTTTATCGGGTGAAGAGGATTGGCACGCAGTCGAATGCATGTGCGAACGCTTCACCACGCCGTCTGGCGAATTTCTTATCTTGCGGGCGGAAGACCGACCGTGAACGCACCTTCAATTTTGCCCGCACAAGGCAACGACCACGCTGTTCTGCTCCTGCATGGGCTGTCGAGTTCCGCGACTGAATTGCGCTTCCTTGCGCGCTTTCTGGCGGGAGAAGGATTTGCGACCCACACGCCGGAACTGCGCGGCTACAGCGCGGGCACGGGACACGCGCCCATGGAGCAGTGGATCAGCGCGGCGCTCGCCGAATTCGATGCGCTCGCTGCCCGGCACAAGCACGTTTCCATTTGCGGCCTTTCGATGGGCGCGACACTCGCCGCAGCCGTCGCGCAGCAACGTCCTGCCGCGCGTGCATTGCTGCTGCTCTCGGTCACACTCAACTACGACGGCTGGGCAATTCCGTGGTATCGATTCCTGCTCGACTACGTCTATTACACGCCAATGCGCTCGCGCTACCGCTATCGCGAACACGAGCCGTACGGGCTGCGCAATGAGGCGCTGCGCTCGAAGATCGCGCGCGCCATGCAGCGAGACGAAATAAGCGAAGTCGGGCCCGCGTTCATATCCATGCCCGCACTCCACGAAGCAAGCCGGCTTGCGCGTTCGGTGCGCACGAAGCTGAAGAGCATCAGCACCGATTGCCTCATCATTCACGCAATCGATGACGAAACATCAAGCCCTCATAACGCCCGCTTTGTCGCGGCAAACGTTGGGGCGTCGTTCCTTCGTACTATCTGGCTTGACGACTCGTACCATATGATCACGTCGGACAACGAACGCGAAGTCGTCGCGCGGGAATGCGCACTGTTCCTGCGCGAAAGCGCTGCCACGTCGGTCTCCGGCAATAATCCAACGCCGGTTGTCTCACGCGCGCTTGCCCGGCGTCTGAGGCAAGTCGCAAACGTGGCGCACAAGACATGAAGCTCTATATTGCGATTATTTTTCGCCGTTGCATTCCGCTCGTGGCGGCAAGTGCGTGCCTTGCAACGGGCGCCGCTCACGCCGGCGAACCGACGGCAGACAGCGACTGGAAAATCTCGATTGGGCCGGGCCTGTACGTGTTCCCGAAATTTCCAGGCTCCTCGCAACTCCAGGTGCTTCCCTTCCCGGTGCAGGACATTTCATGGAAGGACCGCGTATTTTCGCAGGGTCCCGATGTCCTCGGCGTCAATGTACTGCGCGGTGAGGATTATCACGTGGGCATGTCCGTGAGCTTTGACTTCCAGTCGAGATCGGCGTCGGACGACTCACGGTTGAAAGGTTTGCCCGACGTGCACTATGGTCCAAAACTGCGGCTCTTTGCCGATTACACGTGGTGGGCGTTCACCGGCGCGGCGGCGGTCTATCAGGACATTGCGGGAACCGGACAAGGTCTGACGGCAATGGCCGATATGTTCGTGTCGGCACCTATCGGCAACATGCTTATTTCGGTGGGTCCGGGACTCACCTGGGCGAACGCGACCTATACCCGTACCTTGTTCGGCATCTCGCCGCAGGAAAGCGCGACATCGGGATTGTCCCATTACGATACCGCTTCGGGATTGCGCGACGTCCACTTCAACGTGAACGCGAACTACAAGATCAGTCAGCACTGGTCGGCGAACGTATCGGCCGTCGTGGGTCGCCTGGAACGTTACGCCGCCGGCAGTCCAATCACCGAGCGCCGGCTCGACCTCAACGGCGTGGCATCGGTTCTATACCGCTTCTAGCCCAAGCGTCGACGCATCAGAACGACACCACGAATTGCGTGCCCGACGGCGCCGGCCTGACCGAAAGCCGCCAGTCGTGTGCAAGCGCTATTTCCCTGCAGATCGCGAGACCTAGTCCAGCGCCATCGTGACGTGAATCGGGCGCACGCCAGAAGCGGTCGAAAAGGCGCGGCACATGATCCGGATTGATGCCCGGACCTTCGTCGGAGACGCGGATGGAGTCGCAGTCTACCGATACAACCACCATCCCGTGCGAGGGCGTAGCGTTGATCGCATTCTCTACAATATTCTTGAGCAAAATAAAAAGCGCGCTGCGATCCGCTTTCATGGAGGGCGGCGCACTTGGCGCGTCCACATGCAGCGTCACGCGCTTTTGATCGGCCTTGCGCGCAAGATAACCCACGACGTCCTGCGCGACATCCACGCGATCAACCTCACCGAAGTTGAAGTTTTGCGATTCGCTGACTTCGGCGAGATGCAACAACTGCCGAACCTGCCGCGCCATCAAATCGATTTCCCGATACAACTGGTGCTTGTCCTGGATCTCCGGCTGCATTTCTATCTGCCCGCGTATCAAGGTCAGCGGCGTCTGCAATTCGTGCGCGGCGGATGCAAGAAACTGCTGCTGTACCGCGAAGCCGTTTTCGAGTCGCGACAGCGCGTCGTTGAAAGCGGTGAGCAGCGGCTTGAGTTCGCTGGGCACGCTTTTAACGGACAAACGCGTTCGGAGGTTGCGTGGCGTGATCGACGCCGCAGCGCTGGATGCATCCCTGAGCGGCTTGAGCACACGGCGCACGGTGAAGGTCAGCGTCAGGCTGAAGACAATGGTCGCGGTCAACAATGTGATGGCCACGATCTTGGGCAACGGCTCGATCTTTTCGCCCAGTACGGCGCGGTTGAACGCAACGCTTGTCGCGCTTTGCACATACAGCCAGTGCTGCTGATGAGAGACTTTCAGCGTGATCATCTCGAACGGCTTGTTGCCGATCGTCACGGCGTGGCGCACGCCAATCTGCCTGCTGAAACCGGTTGTGTCCCACCCGATACCGTTTGTCACGCCCTTCGACGCCAGCAAGGTATTCCCGGACTCGTCGAGCACGCGATACAGAAGTTCGGTCGGCAAGGCTTCGAACATCCACGCGGCTTTCTCGTCGAACTTGACCGATACCGGCCGGCCGCTTGCGTCGAATTCCATCGACGTTGCCACACGTTGCGCAATGCGAATGTCGTCAGCGTGACGGAAGTGCTCGGGCGGCATGTGCGTCAGCCCATAAAATGCCAGGCCGGCGATGAGCGTCAGACTCACCGCCAGCGCCGCGACGCTCGTGATCCACAAGCGTGCCGACAGACTTCGGATCCAGTAATTGAGCATGATGCTGCTTTCCCCATTCGCTAGTGACGGCCGCCGGACAACAGCGTCGCGCGCTTTGCTTTACTTCGATTACTCCGATTCCTTCGATAACTCCGATGGCTCCGATGCCTGCAACCCGAAACCCGCGCCGCGCACATTGGCAAGCCGCGTTGTCGAGCCGATCGCCAGCATTTTCTTGCGCAAGCGATGAATGGTCACTTCCAGCGCGTTCGGAGTCACCGCTTCAGCCAGTCCCCAGGCGGAATGTTCGAGCGCCGAGTGCCGGACGGTCTGCCCTTCCGCCTTCAGCAGCACGGACATGATCTGCGTTTCCGCAGGCGCAAGCTGGACCAGTTGATCGCGGCAAACCAGCGTGCGTTGTTGCGGATCGAGTGAGATATCGGCGAAACGCAGCACGAGATTGGTCAGGACAGCCGGCCGGCGCATCAGCGTACGCACGCGCGCAACCAGCTCGCTCATGGCAAAGGGTTTGGTCACGTAATCGTCCGCGCCGGTTTCGAGCCCGTCGATCCGGTCATGCAACGCGTCGCGCGCCGTCAACATGAGGCAAGCGGTCATGTTTCCGCTTGCACGCAAGCTGCGAAGGAACGCGAGTCCGTCGCCGTCGGGCAAGCCGCGATCGACGATCATCACCACGTACTCTCCGTGGCTCAAGCCATACGATGCTTCCGAGAGCGTGCAGAAAATATCGGTCTCCACACCCGCCGCCGACAATGCTTGCCGGATCATCTCCGCCAGACGCGCGTGGTCTTCGATCAGTGCGACTCGCGACATGATGCGCTGCTCATTTGAATTGATAGAGATAACCCAGCTTGACCTCGGGAACGAACCGCTTGCCGATGATTGGACTGTCTGTAATGCCGCTGCTCAAATGCGACACGCCCAGATCAAGCGTTGCCAGTTGATGACGCGTGATCTGATAGTCGAATTTCGTGCCGATGGAAACATTGTAGGCAGCCCTGCCGGTGTATTGATCCCGCCCGGGCCGCACTTCGCTGGACCTTACGCCGTAATAATAATCAACATATTTCTGGCTTAGCCAGTCCACGCTCACATGCGGCTCAATCGATACGTTCCTGAACTCGAAGGCCTTGCCGAATTCCACGCCCGCTTTCTGCCCTTTGTTTCCTGCGGTAAGGAATTCGCCCGAGAGCGTGCCGTAAGCGGTGTGCCACGACAGCGCCGGACCATACCAGAACCCGCCTTTACGCGTTTGCATGCCGTTGAGCGACGATGCGTCGGAACCCTTGTAACCATCGCCGAGAGCATACTGGCCGCGCAGCGAAAACAGCACGTTACTCCACTTGCCGATCTTCAGATCGATGGTCGTGCCCGCGGCGTGCACCCATTTATCGTCGAAGTAGAACAACGGGAGCGGGGAAAATCGCGCGCCGTAGGTTTTGTAAGGCGACTGTTCGTAGCCTACGCCCACGCCGAGACCCCAGTGCGTGACGTTGGTCGCGTTGTTCAACACTGTAAATCCCGTATCGTCCGAATCGGATAGATCGGTTACGACACCTTCCGCCCGCGCGGCGGCGGAGTACACCAACACTGATGCAATGACCAGCAACACGCGTTGATCACGGCAAAGTAGCTTTCTCACAGTAGTTCCTAGATTGGGAAGGGTTTGGACGGACCCGACTCTAAGACCCACTGACTTACTGCTCACTTACTCGCCGAATGAACGCGCGTTCTTCGCTCAAGCAGAAAATGCCCAAGCGAGTGTGCTAACGCGTGGAACGCCAGCTACTGCCGTGTCGTTGTTTGCTAAGCTGGCTTACTATTAACGCTAATGTGCGGAACAGGTCGACTTAGCGAATGGAATCGCGGACGTATTAGGTCGCGTTGTGATCGATGGGGATGGATGGACAGGAACTGCCAAGACCTGCAACGGACCTTGCATGCATTGACCAAGAAGCGCTTCAATCTTGACAACGCCCTTGAAGTTCTTCAGCGCCCCGTCTCGTTCAGTTCGTTCCGGAGCAGGCCAATGATCCGCATGGTGTCTTGCATGACCTCGAGTTGCGCTCTTTGCCATTCCGGCGTGCCTGCTACAAAGTCGTCTGGAATGCCTTTCCCTTGAGCCTTCCGGACGACCGCGATACTTAGGTCGAAAGCTTTTGACTCACTGACTTTACGCATGTTTATTCCGCTGTGAATGCTTGCGCCATGATTTTACGGCTTTGTCCGGAGTGTTCGGTGCAAGAACGGTGGACACGACGCTTCTCGATGGATTTTGTTCAGCGCACTCATTGAATATCGGCGGCGAATCCTGAAACTTTAGAGAGCACATAATTTTTGTGTGCTCGGCTGAGCTTCGCACGAGTTATCGGAAGATCCGGCTCCATACTGTTCGAACGCGACGCGCGCGGTCTTCGAAAAGATATGAGGCAGCCAGCGCGAGCAGGCCTGAGATTGCGCCCGTCACGATGTGCTCGAGGTAGGGATTGCGGTAGTGACTCGCATGCGAGTAGACGTCGCCTATTGCGGTCAGGATGCCGACGAGCAGCGCGTTGCCGTATCGATTCGAATAGAGCTTAGCCGCAGGCGTGAAAGTCAGAAGTACAGCCAGCAGTCCGGTGAGCAAACCCGTATGGAATGCGATGGTCCAGTGGCCGAGGCTCATGATATTGCCCCAACTGCCTGGCATGCAGGTCATGCATGCGCTGGTCGGCTGCCAGAACCGCTGGATAAACAGCCGGAAGCGGCGCTTCCACTCAACTGACATGACGTATTCCAATAAATCTGCACACCGCGACGCCAGACGCGTCATGCCGAAATATTACACCGCCGATTGGCTTACCCTTTCAGACGCGCGGATTTCGGCCCTCGTTTGTTGGCGAGCAATTCTAATCTGGAACATAAAGATGCATCAATACACGCCAGGCGTTCCGGCAGGACGATTCTTGAAGCGACGATGCACCCAGTAATATTGCTCCGGGAATCGAAGGATCTGGGCCTCGAGAAAGGCGTTCATCCTGCATGCGTCGGTTGTATCGTTGCCCGATGGAAAGTCGGCCAACGGCTCGAAAATCGTCAGCTTGTAGCCCTTGAAGTCCGGCAGCACTTCCGTGACGAACGGCACCACTCGCGCACCGGCCACCTTGGCCAAGCGCGATACCGAAGTGAGCGTGCATGCGGGTATGCCGAAAAAAGGAACGAAGACCGAGTTGGCCGCGCCGTGATCGAGATCGGCTGCAAGCATTACCGGCGTTCCAGCGCGCAGCAAACCCAGGATTTTCCTTGCGCTCGCACCGCGTTCGACCATTTCTGCGCCGAACCGGCCTCGCTGCTTGCGTGCGAGTTCGCATAAACGCACATTCGACATCCGCGAATACAAGGCAGCAACTGGCTGGCGCGTCGAGTAGAGCAGACAGCCAACCTCTAGTCCGACGAAATGGAAGTCCATGAAAATGGTAGGCGGTGCGTCGGCATCGTCCAGATCGATACTGCTTTCGATCGTGACACGCTTAGTAAGTGACTGCACACTTCCGTACCATTGAATGCCGCGCTCGAAATAACTTCGAATGACTTGTCGAAAATGTTCGCGGCCAAGCGTATTGCGTTCGTTTTCGCTCTTTAACGGAAAACACAAACGCAGATTCACCAGAACGATATGTTTTCGCCGGCTTGGAATCAGGAAAAGAGCACCGCCGAGCCCACTGCCAAAGCGGGCGACCCACGAATAAGGAAGCACGGACAGCACACGCAGCAGCCCGACGATTACGGCAAACCAAAGTATTTTCAAAACGATATCCCTGCGTGACGAGCGCCTACCAATCTCACGACACTTGCTAATAAACGCCGCGCACCAGAGGTTTTCAAACGGACTTCTTCGACATCCGGTCAATACAGCTAAACCGGGTCGACGGTTCACTAAGCTAACACGTCTTGAAGGCGCTTGAATAAACGCGGGAATATCGGGGAATATTCCGGCGTAAAGCCGCTAGCGATACGCGTTCGGCAGGCCTTCGAAAAAAGGTTTGGAACGGCTTGGGGAATGGCGCTAGTGCCTTAGACAAAACTCATCGCGCAATGGCTAATGAGTCGACTTAAGCGCTCTTAAGCTTAGCGAACTTTCGCTTCATGGTCTTTCGATGTGCCTGACGTTTTTTCTTCTTCGGCTAACGAGCGCACCGCACCCAATAGCGATCAATATTGCCGCTAGCAGGCCGCCGCTCATGCCGGTCATACTCCGGGATTCGCTTGCACTGGATGCGGCGGACACGGCGGGCGCAGAGGCTTGACTCGCGACAGGCTGCGGCAACGCAACGCCCGCGGCGCTGCCTTTCTGCACGACAAACGCATCCGATGTTGCTGTTGTCTCGGACGCAAGAGCAGGAATAGCATCCGGGTTGGGTCCCACGGGCGCCGCGTCGGTCGTCGATGCAAAATCAGAAGCAATGGCGGCACTAGGTGATGCAACAGCAGACTTGGCAATCGCGTTCCACTGTGCAAATACTGTGTCGATGCAGCGGACGTCATTACAGGCATTGCGTGACTGTCGCCACTGAGACAACTGGCTGGGCGAGAGTTTCCCGGCGCTTAGGAGAGACTGTTGCTGCGCGACGATATCGTCGTATTCATTGTTCAGGATTGCGTGATCGCAAATGACGCGCTCGGCCGGCTGTCGCGTGCTTGCACATGAAATGTCGCTCGCTCGCGCTTCCACCGAGCTCAGCGCAGCGAGTGCGAGCGCCAACGTCCAATGCCGCTTCAGATGCACCGATTCTCCTGAGTTTTTTGCGTTATGAATCCGCGCTTCTCGCATCTTTTGCGACGCTGATCAGTCTGTAGAGAACACGATGGCCGCTGTTACGCCGACCGTTGTGAAGCTACGTACGAACCGGTAATCCTGGTCGCCAATCGCCATGTGATTTGCTCCAGACCGTGTCAACTCGAGCATCTCATTTGCCAGCGACGAATTTATGCTGGCTATTTGCTTCAGGTCTTCGCGCGGACCGGAAGGGTCACCCAGATACACCAGACAAACGCCGCCCGCGTCCCGCAGCATCACAATGCTTGCGGCTTTATCCAGCGATAGCTCAAGATATTCAGCAAGTGTTTGCAACGAGTTCGGGACCAGCCCCGATTGTCCATCGACCAGTTCAGTGTTGTTAGTCACTTCGCTTCCCTCCTCGCAACAAGACCGGAAACCGTCACGCTTTATCCGGTTCGATTTGACGGCACGAAGCCACTATACAGCCGCGCGGGCGCGATCAGGCGGATTACGCGTGCTGGCATTGCGCGATTTCTGATCCAAACCCATGACGAAGCGTTAAGGTCAATCCGCAGCGCCGCTGCTCGAGTTAGCAACTTTGAAGCGTCGCGTAGACGCGAGCTGTTTGACGGCCCATTGAACGAACATTGCTACTAACACTGCTTCTGCAAACGCCACGATTGGGCGCTGGTTGGGGAGTGTGAACGAAAGCAGCAAACAAAAGGCAGCGAACGAGAACCTGCCAAGGACCATGCCGCGAAGCAAGGATATGACAAAAACAGGCCCATGTGCACGGTGAGACGAGACAGACAAGACGATCCCAAGCAGCGGGAAAACCGCGAGCAAACCGCTCCATGTAGCTCCGACCCATCCAGACAAAGACGTGACCAAAACGGTTAGCACCGCGCCCGCAACCATCCGGCCGATAAGATCGGAACGAGAAAGCGGCGCACCAGCCGCGACCGTCTCGCTGCGCGGCAGGAAAGCTTGGCCAAAACACACCGCAACGAGAGCAACGGTCGCGGCGCATAAAGGTGAAGTTGGCAACAACGACAGGCCGCACGCGGATATGAACCACGCAACAAGGCCGGCAACGAGTGCGACCTGCCAGGACCACGAGCGGCAGGTCCATGCGTATGCAAAATTGAATGCCTCTGACGCGAGGATCGCGGAGAGTGAAAGCGTAGCGGCACGCGCGCCGAAGAGAGGACCATGCGCGAGCACTAAAAGATAAAGAATTGGCCCTGCGACTACAGGCAAACCCGCCAGCCAGCCCGCAATCGATGGTCCCCACCATTTGCCTGACATGGAAACGACCAGCAAGAACAGCGGGACCAGCGTCAGTTTGAGCGTAAGCATGCGCGATTCAGGCGGACCTTAAAACGGAATTCTACCCCTGTCCAAACACTGAGATTCCTGATCGCCAAGCCTCTATCTCAGTCGTTCGAACAGACCCGGGTAATCGATGACCACTCCGTCGCTATCCACGCTAAGCTCCGCCGAGAAATCGTCGTCGGCGTTTTCATACTTGTATCGAACACCTGGTTCGATGCAGGTATAGATCTGGTTCGCGCGAACCACCTGCAAATCAGGTACTGAAATCCACGCAACGGAGATTCGCTCTCGCATTCCTTCATGCCATGTCAATCGACGGATCGGCAAGGTATTCGTGAAAGGCGTCGCGACTATATCGACGTCGAGGCATCCTTCAATTTCCGGAATGTCGTTCGACTCTTCATCTGTCCAATGGCCTTCGCCGTCCCCGTGAATAACCAACGTGGCGCCGCCGAGGACTTTTATCGATAGAAAACGTGTACGCCAGCTTTCGTCACACCGGAGCGTGTATTGCATGGCGTAGGGGAGATCATCGCTCTCCCCGGTCAGCACACTTTCCACGGAATGCCCGTCCGGTCGGTCCTGAAGCACGAGATGCTCGATACCCAATCCGGAAAGCATCTTCCATCGCACATGACGCATACGGTTCTCCCTGGAGTTTGCGAGTGAACCGGCTGCCGCGCGCGGCTCATCTCAAACGCTGCTCGCTTCCAGCTTAAACACCGCGACGGTCGACTTCAAGTGCGCCGCCTGATCCGCCATTGCGCCCGCTGCCGCAGCGGCCTGTTCGACCAGCGCCGCGTTTTGCTGCGTGACCCGGTCCATTTGCGCGACCGCCAGATTGACCTGTTCAATACCCGTGCTCTGCTCGTTCGATGCAGCCGAAATTTCGGTCATCATGCTCGTCACACGCTCAACCGCGTGCATGACCTGGGCCATCGTCTCGCCCGCTTGCTCGGCGATCAGCGCGCCGCTCGTGACACGCGCGGTCGAATTGTCGATGAGCTCCTTGATCTCTTTCGCCGACAAAGCGCTGCGTTGCGCCAGCGAACGGACTTCGCCCGCGACCACGGCGAAACCGCGCCCTTCCTCGCCCGCGCGCGCCGCTTCGACTGCCGCATTGAGCGCGAGAATGTTGGTCTGGAACGCAATGCCTTCGATCACTGCAATGATGTCCATCATGCGCTTCGAACCCGCGGCGAGATCGCGCATGGTTTCGACCACTCCGTCGACCAGTTCGCCCCCTTTCGCCGATACCTCCGATGCACTGCGCGCAAGCCCGCTTGCCTGCTGCGCGTTTTCGGCATTCTGACGCACGGTCGAAGTCAGCTCTTCCATGCTCGACGCTGTTTCCTGCAACGACGCCGCCTGTTCTTCCGTGCGCTGCGAGAGGTCTGTATTTCCCTGTGCGATTTCCCGCGACGCATGCAGGATCGACTCGCTCGATGTCCGGATTCCGCCGACTATATCGGCGAGCCTGCCGCTCATGTTTGCAAGACTATGAAGCATGCTGTCGCTGTCGCCGGGGCGAACGCAGACGCCGCCGGCGAGGTTGCCCGCCGCGATGCGATTGGCCACCTCGACAGCGTAAGCGGGCTCGCCGCCGAGCTGCGCCGCAAGGCGCCGTGCGATCACGACCGCCAATGCGCCGCCCGTCGCTATCGAGCCAACGACCAGCGCGATCATGACCCAGCGCATCGTTTCGTATTCGTTCGCGGCACGATGTTGCGCGTCGACTGCAAGTGCGCGTTTTTGATCGCCGAGACGCATCATCGAATCGCGCAGCTTTTCGCTCGCGCCGATCGCTTGGCGCACGAGTTCCGCTTGATCCATGCCGGCGGGCATCGGTCGGGCTCCCACTTCAATTTGCACGATCGATTCCCACTCGGCGGCACGCGCGGCGATTTCATCGAAAAGCGTTTGTCCGTCCTGCTTGGCGATGGTGGTGCGCGCCTGATCGACCGCCCGATGCATGTTCGCGAGCGATTCGCGGATGCCTTCCTTCAGCTTTTCCCGGCCGGCGTTGTCCGCGAAGCTCAGGTTGGCTGCGGCAAGGTCGGTGTTCAGCTTATTGCGCGTGGCTTCGCCGAGGTAGTAGATGCCATCGAGATGTTGCGCGCCGATCTCGGCTGCGATGCCGTGCATCTTGGCAAGCGCCCCGATTCCCGTGGCGCCCAGACATGCGCCGAACATGATCAAACACGCGAACGACAGCAGCAGCTTGTGCAATACAGACAGCCGGTCAAATCGATTCATTTAAGCATCCTTCACGCAAATCTCCGCCGATGGATTCGACGAACGTGCCCGCTTAACGACCCGCGGTCAGGATTTCTTCAAAACGAATCCCCGGTATATGAAACCGGGCATGAAACGGGTTTGGGATAGGAAAACGGGGGACGTATCAGCGCGGGTAGTAGATGGCAACGAAGCCAGGGTTGTCGTTCGTCGCGCCACGTGTAATTTGACGAAGCTCCCGGCTTATAGCTGAACGCCGCGAGTCAGCGCGCCATCGACCACGAGATTCGTGCCGCTGACAAAACTCGCAACGGGGCTCGCAATGAACGCAACCGCATTTGCGATCTCCTGAGGCGTTGCCATGCGCTTGGTCGGATTCAATGCGAGCGCTTCCGCGTAAAGCGTCGGATTATTGGTCTCGATCCAGTCCCATACGCCGCCCTTGAAGTACACGTTGCCGGGAGATACCGTGTTCGCGCGAATCCCCTTCGGCGCAAGCTGATAAGCAAGCCCTTGCACGTAATGAACCAGCGCAGCCTTGAACGTGCCGTATGGCCCCGCAGCGAAGTCCACTTCGCGTCCCGACACGCTGGAGATCGCAACAATCGATCCGGCTTTGCTCGCTTCCAGATATGGCATGGCGGCATCGACGAGATTGACGGTTCCGAGCATGTCCGTTTCGAACTGCTTGCGCCACGACTCCAGGTCGTTCGAAATGGAAAGCGCACTCACGTTCGCAACGACGATATCGAGGCCGCCCCATTGCTTCGCGATGTCTTCCACCCATTGTTTCAGCGCAGCGCCATCAGCCACGTCGACGCCCGCGCCCAACGCTTCGGTCCCGCTCAACGCGCTTAACGATGCCGCCGTCTGCCCGGCCGCATGCGTGTCGCGCGAGCAGATCGCTACGGCCGCACCTTCCTTCGCTAATGTTTGCGCAATCGCGAGGCCAATGCCCTTCGTTCCGCCCGTGACAATCGCCTTCAATCCCTTCAGCTGCAAGTCCATGTGAGAGTCCTTTAAAGGTCCGGCTGGGAATGTGTATCGTCGGCACAGGGCTTGGGCACCGCGCGCTTTACCTTGAGGAGTTCGCCTGCCTGGATGATCGAATGACACATGTCGTCGACGCTGACGCGCTTCGCCATTGCCTGGCCGCGCAAGATTTCGTAGGCCTCGGCTTCCGATATCTGATGCATTGCCATGAGGATGGATTTGGCCTCGTTGAGATGGCGTGCTCCATTCACCTTCTGCTCCAGACTCGCGATGCGTTCCGTCATCTGCCGGTTCTGCCGGGCGTTCTGCATTGCAAACACAACGGTTGCCAGCAAGCCGGAAGCGCGGATCGGCGTTGTGATGATCGCGTTCGATCCCATCTTCAATGCCTGGTCGATAAACGTGGGATTCTCGTAGGAGATGATCGATATCACCGGCGGGCCGTCAGGGCCGAGCCATGCATCGCGAGGCGCCTGTTCTTCCGGAATCAACGCGCGGAAAACCAGATCGACCTTGTCGGGCAACACTTCAAGAGGCGGCCAGAACGCGGCGACCTGAAAACCCATGCGTTTCAGGTGATTGGTGAGCGTCGCGCCGTCGTTGTCGTCCGGATGAAAGACGACAACGGACAGCCCCCGGTTCAATACCGAACCGGTCAGACTGCGTTGTCGACCCTCGCGTTGTGGCGTCACGTCAGTGCTCCCGCGTGCTGAGCTTCGTCACCCAGTCGCCCAGACTCTGCGACGCCATGTAAGGATCCGGCGCGACCGCATGCGCCGACTCACGCAGGATGGAAAACTGCCCGTCGCTTCCCGCGCGGCCAATCCGCGGATACAACGCCATGTGGTGATTGACGCGATCGATATGCACGCGCCCTTGCGGCGCCGCGAATTCCGCTCCCAGCAAATGCGGCATGATCGTGCCGATATCGTCCGAGCCTGCCTTGTTGAAAGCGTTCGCATACATGTGCATCTGGTAGTACGCGGCTTCCCAGTTCATGTCGGTTGGATGCTGACGTCCAAATCGTTCCACGTGACGCGCGAGGGCCGTGCGGTTCTCCGGCGTGCCGATGCTCTGAAAATACGGCGCAGCGGTGATATGCCCGGTTGCGACGCCACGCTCCATCAACGATATTTCGGTTTCCGAAGTATTCAGGCTTCCAATGGGCATGCGCGCCGGATCGAGACCCGCGTGCGCGAACGCCTGATAGAGATACGGCACGGTGCGGCCTATCACCGTGCAGAAAATGAAGTCGGGCCGTTTCTTTTGTATGTCCGCGACGACATCGGCGAAATGCTCGAACGGTGCGTTGAGATCCAGATACCGCTCGCCAAGGATCGCGCCGTCGGGATGTTGCAGCAACAGCTCCTGCATGGTCCGGTTGCACTCGTACGGGTACACGTAGCGCGAGCCCACCATGTAACAGCGCGCGCCGTAAGTGGACGTCATAAATTCCGCAAGCTGCAAGCCATTTTGATTTGGCGACGCACCGCTATAGATGATGTTCTCGGAAAACTCAAAACCTTCGTATTGCTGCGAATAAACCAGCAGACGATTATGTTTTTCTACAACAGGCAACATCGCCTTGCGGCTCGACGACGTGTATCCGCCGAAGATCACATTCACGCCGTCGTCGAGAATGAGCTTTTCCGCGAGCGCTCGAAAGCGTGTGGAATCCGAGCCCGGATCGTAATGCACGACCGACAGTTCCCGCCCCGCCACGCCGCCGAGCTGATTGATCTCCTCGACAGCCAGGATTGAACCCCGCCATTGAGACATCTCCAGCGGCGCAGTCGCGCCGGTCGTGGAGCACAGCAGCCCGATCTTGACAGGTTCGGATAGAGACATGGAGCGCTTTTCAGGTCATGCATTCGTGGGACGGCATTGGCGCGTCACTTCAGATAATGCTTCGCGATCATGGCGCCGACCGTATATTTTGGATCGACAAAATTGCCGAGGCGAACCTTGCCGCATTGACTGAGCATCATATACGCGTCCCATTTGTCGAATCCGTATTCAGCCGCCATCCACAGCACCAGTTCGCGATACGCAATCCGCGTTGCATCTTCCAGCGGCCTCGCGCTGCCAATGCTCATCAGCGCGTCTTCGTTCTCCAGACGCGGCCACGCAATGGCCCAGTTCTTGATCAGGTCCACGCGAATGGTGGTCGTGCTCGCGTATTCAACCGCCGTTCCGCAAACCTCGCCGTCGCCCTGGCACGCGTGAGCGTCGCCAATGAACAAGCGTGCGCCCGGTGAACGAACCGGCAAATAAGTGATGCTGCCCGGACCCATGTCGGGCACATCCATATTGCCGCCATGCGAATCCGGCGTCAGTGAATTGATGGAGTCGATTTCCGGCGAAAGACTCAACGTGCCGATATGCGGTTTGTACGGCAACGTATTGCGCCGGCTCCAGTAGACGTTGTCCTCGTCGATCTTGATCTTGCGGACAATCTCGGGAAGCGGTTCGTTGAGCAAGGCCGTATAGTCCGTCCCTGTCAGCGCGCCGAAGTTCGGGATCATGCAACAAAAACCGTGCGGATCGTCGCCACGCGGCGCCATCTTTTCGATGTACACCGCAATCACATCGCCCTTCTCCGCACCTTCGATCATGATCGGCCCGTTCTGTGGATTCAGGAACGGCATCTTCAGGATCTGCGACGGCTTGTCGGTCTCGGAGGTGATCTTCCCCTCGAACGCATCGCGTGTTTCGACCACGACGGTGTCGCCCGGTTGAACGTGCAGGACCGGCGTGGAATACGGACCAATGGTGTAGTGAAACGTGTCCTGCAACGCTTCAGTCAGTTGATGGGTCGTGCCTTCCCGATTCGCGCCCACGCCGCGTTGCATCATGATCGAGTCGTTAAGCCATTGCATGCCGGGTCCTTTCTAAAGTGCCAGATACTGGCGAATCAGTTCTTCGTCGGCGAGTTGCGCGCGGTTCAGGGAGCTCACAATCCTCCCCTTGTCCATCACGCAGCAGCGCGCGGCGACGCTTTCAACCATACCCATGTTCTGTTCCACCAACAACACGCCGATACCCGTTTCATCAGCGATCCGAATTAATGTCTCGCCAATCAGATCCACGATGGACGGCTGGATTCCTTCTGACGGTTCATCGAGCAACAGGATCTTTGGCGAGCCGATTAACGCACGCGCAATGGCGAGTTGCTGCTGTTCGCCGCCGCTCAACGTACCCGCCTTTTGTTGAAAACGTGCACCGAGCACGGGAAAATAACCCACGACCTTGTCGAGCATTTCCGTCAGGCGCGCGCGATTCGACTGGGCACCCACTTGCAGGTTTTCACGCACTGTCAACGCCGGAAACACCTCGCGGCCCTGCGGCACGTAACCCACGCCATGCCGTGCCCGCGAATAGGGCCGCGTGTCGCCAATTTCCTCGCCGTTCAGCGCAATGCTGCCGGCCATCAACGGAACGAGGCCAATCAACGCGCGCATCAACGTGGTCTTGCCAACGCCGTTTCGTCCGATCAAAGCGACGATCTCGCCGCGCTCGACGGTCATGGATACACCGTTCAGGACCTTGCCGCCCGCATAGCCACATTCAACGCCGGAGATTTCGAGCAGAGTCGTCATTTCTTCTTGCCCAGATAAATTTCGGCAACGTCGTCGCGCGCGAGGATTTCTTCGAGCGGGCCATCGGCGAAAAGACGGCCGGCGTGCAACACCGTCACGCGCGTCGCCACTTGCCGCACGAACGTCATGTCATGCTCGACCACCATGATGGTCAGTCCACGCTCGCGCAAGCCCATGATCAGCTCGCCCGTTGCGTGCGTTTCTTCGGCGGACATGCCGGCGACGGGTTCATCGAGGAAAAGAAGTTTTGGCTTGAGCGACACAGCCATTGCAATCTCGAGCCACTGTTTTTTACCGTGAGACAGGTTGCCTGCAAGTACGTGCTCTTCCTCGTCCAGCAGGAACTGATGTAGCAGTTGCTCGAGCGACTCGGCGCTATCGTCTTTCACGCGATGCAAACCGAGCTGCAAATGCTGGCGCACGGTGAGCTCCGGAAAAATGCCCGGAATCTGAAACTTGATGCTCATCCCCATGCGGATTCGTTCGTGCGGCAGCACATGATTCAGATCGCGGCCGAGAAACGAAACAGAACCGGCACTCGGCCGATGCTCGCCCGTAATGAGCTTGAAAAAGGTGCTTTTCCCCGCACCGTTCGGTCCGATCACGCATCGGATCTCGCCTTCACCGATTGCAAAGTCGATGCCATTGATCACGTGCGCGCCGCCAAAATGCTTCGCGAGCGCACGGGTCTCGAGTAAGGTCGTGCTCACGGTTCGCTCCTCGTGCGGGTTTTGAACGAGCGCGGTGAATGCGCCTTGCGTGAAGTGCCGCGCCGCACAAGTTTCGATACCAAAGGCAGCAATCCTTCGGGCGCCACAAGCACCACGAACAGCAGAATGGCGCCCATCAGGATCAGCGCGTACTGGCTTCCATAAATGGCGAGCCATTGCGAGAGCCACACTAGCAGCGCTGTGCCGATGATCGCCCCGCCTATGCTCCGGCGTCCTGCGGTCGCGACCCAGATGATCGGCATGGCGGCGGACGTCAGCCCCATTGCAGAAGGCGTGATGTACGATCCCCAGATGGTATAGAGCGCGCCCGAGAGGCCGCCGAGTGCGCAGCCGAACACGAAGATCAGGAGTTGATGCCGGCGGATATCCACGCCAAGCATTTCGGCGCGCTGCGGATTTTCGCGGATGGCGACGAGCGTCAGCCCGAAGGGCGAATCAAGCAGGCGCCGGGTGATCGCATAGACAAGCGCGAGCAGCACGACGACCAGATAATAGAACCGTGTATTTTCCAGCGTGACTTCACCGCCGATCCAGGGAATCGATAACGGCGGCATGCCGGACATGCCGTTGTAACCGTTGAGCCGCGCCTCACCAATGGCCCATTGCGGTCCCGCAGTTTGCGCCATGAACGTTTCCAGCACGAGCGTCACAGAAAGCGTCACGATCCCTATAAACACGCCCTTGATCTTGCCGTAGAAGATCATGTACCCGAGGAGCGCTGCTACGGCCACGCTCACTGCAAGTCCGATCAGCAGTCCGCTCCAGGACGATACCCAGCCATCGCCGAGATTGATGGTCACGATTCCGTACGTGTAGCCGGACAATCCGAAGAACGCAGTTTGACCAAACGAGAGAATGCCGCCCTGGCCCCACATTGCGGCAAGCCCGATTGCCGAAAACGACCAGACGAGACAATAGGCAAAGTTGCCGCTCGCGGTGCTATCGACCACCAGCGGCAAACATAGAGCAAGCAGCCACGGCACGAGCCGGATTGCTATTGGAACGAAACGTCGCGCGGGCAGATTGGAAGTTGATTGATTCATCGGCGATTCCTAGCGGGCGCGACTGAACAGATTGCCGAGGCCTTGCGGCATCAGACGAATCACCACGATCACTGTCAGCAGCAAGCCGATCTGTCCGAACAGTTGTCCGTACGATGCAGTCAACGCAGTTTGGATCACCGCGAGCGCAGCGGCGGCCGGCGTGGTTCCAGCAATGACATTGGCGCCGCCTACGACCACCGACACAAACGCCTGCACGATGAAGTTCGTGCCCATGGTTGGAACCGCGGTCATGGTCGGCGCGTACAAAGCGCCGGTGAGCCCTGCAAGCCCGGCGCCGAGCGCAAACGTCAGCGTATAGAGCCGGTCGGTTCGCAGCCCTAGCGACTGCGCCATGTTCGCGTTCTGAATCGTGGCTCGCGCGCACACGCCGTAGTTGCTCTTGAAAAACAGCAAGTAGAGCAAGCCGAGAACAATCAGCGCGATGACGGGCAGCACTGCACGATAAGTGGAGAACGAATACTCGCCGAAACTGAACGAACCAAAAGGCGTGCTGATGCCTTCCATTGAAGGTCCCGCGACCAGCAGCATGGTCTGTTGCACAATCAGGCTGATTGCCCAGGTCGCCACCACCGAATCGTAAAGCCGGTTATAGAGGTGACGTATCACCAGCCGCTCGATCGCGACCCCTGCAATGGCCGCCGCCAATGCGCCGAGCAACATTGCAACGGGCAAAGGCACGCCACGCTTCGCGCAGATGATGGTCACGTACGCGCCGCACATGATGAACTCGCCATGCGCGAGGTTGATGATGCCCATCATGCCGAAGATGACGGCCAGTCCGAGCGCGGCAAGCACGAGGTAGGCGAAGTTATCGCCGAACTGATAGATGACCGAATACAGTGTGGAGAATGCTGTCATCGCGGGGATCTCGTTGAAGCTCGTGGATTGGCGCGATCGCCGTCAGAAGCGTTGGACGTTCGCGCCATCACATCAGGACTTTGGCAGGCTCGACGGCGTGTACTGACGATGATCCGGCTTCACTGGAAGATTGCACCCGACTTGTCCGAGCCAGTACGGCTGCACGTCGTTCCATACTTTCGGAATCTCGACCGAGTGATCTTCCTTCACATGCACGAGGTAGATGGTGTGGCTCAGGTGATGGCTTTTCGGGTCGATACACACCTTCCCTGAAGGTCCATCCGTGCAAATGCCGCCGCCATCCAGCGCCTTCTCGACTGCCGCCTGGTTGGTCGACTTCGCCTTCTCCACCGCTTCCTTGTACAGATAGACCGCGTCGTATGCGTTCGCAGCTTCCTGGTTGATGTACGGCTCGTTCGGATACTTCGCGTGGAAGCGTTTCTTGAAGTCGTTGCTCGCTGGCGAATCGACCTCTTCCACATAGTTCGCCGTCACGAACATGTCCTTCAACGCGGGCGCCTTGAAGCGCTTGTGCTCATACGCCTGGCCGACGTTCACGGAACTTCCCATCGGCAGATTCAAATGCGCCGACGCTTGCTGCTCGTAATAAGACGCCTGATTAGCGCCGACCAGCAAGGTCATCACGAAGTCCGGCTTTGCCTTCTGAATGTTCTGGATCGTTTGGCCAAACTGCGAAACGCTGAGCGGAATGAACTCTTCGCCGACCATCGTCCCGCCATTCTCCTTGACGATGTTGCGGACCCATTCCGCCGATATCTGGCCGAAGTTATAGTCGGCCGCGATCGTGTAAACCTTCTTGCCGTACTTCTGCATCATCCAAGGAATCAGCGTCGAGAATTGCTGTTCGGGGACGGCGCCCGTCACGAAAACATTCGAGTCGCACACGCCGCCTTCGTACTGATTGTTGTACCAGTAGAGCTGATGCGCACGATCCATGATCGGCCGGATCGCTTCGCGCGACGCGCTCGAGAATCCGCCGAAGATCACGTCGGCCTTGTCGGTCTGAATCAGACGGCGCGACAACTCCTGGAACTTGGTGTTGTCCGATTGCGTGTCGTACGCAATCAGTTTGATCGGCCGTCCCATGATCCCGCCCTTGGCGTTGATCTCGTCCACGGCCAGTTCGGTCGCGTGAATCTTCGGAATGGTGGCCAACGCAAAATTCCCCGATGCATCTTCGAGCAACCCAAGCTTGATCGGGTCCGCTGCAATTGCGGCTGCGGAAGAACAGGCAAGCGCGACCACAGCGGCCATGCGCAACCAGGATGACTTGTCAGCCAGCATGCGTTATCTCCTTGGATTCATCGATCGAAAAAAAGACGAAAAAAAGCCCTCCGACGAACCAGGGTTCGTTGAAGGGCTTCGGTGCCGTGTCCTCGTGCCGGCATCGTTGGCGGCACGAGGAATCTTGCAGCAATCTTAGGACGCCAAAAAACGCGGTGTCAATGCTCTTTGCTTCAGGAGCCTTAAATTAGCCCTTTGGAATAAAGCATTTAAACGCTGCCCAAGAGCGTGTTCCATGCAGGAGAGTCGATCACGGAACGCGCGCGCATGAATTTCCATGCGCCGTATTTGAAGTAGTCGAAGTCGAGCGTCGATATTTCATTCTGAAGCATGGACCAGGTCGCCCATTTCAGATCGGCGAGCGCCTTGTGCACGGTGACACGCGCCATGTTCGCTTCACTGACGCTGCCGAAATAGGACTCGACCATCTCCTCTTCGACCTCGCGCGTAAAAAACATCTCGCCGCTCAACGCACCGAGGTCGTAGCAACGGTCATTGTTCGATGCGTACTCGTAGTCGATCAACAGCACCGTCCCGGCTTCATCGCGGAGAAAATTCCCGGGCATGGGATCGTTGAAGCACGCGACAATATCCAGACCCGAAGCTTCAAGCGCTGCGCGTGCGCGAACATATTCGGCATGCAAACGCGGGAAATCGGCAGGAAGTTTGCCGCCGGCCTGTCGCACCTGTTCCACGTGTTCATCGATCAGATTGAAGATGGTCTTGGTCAGCGGCAACAAGGGCGAAGCATGCAGCGCGCGATACGCCGCGACAATGGCAGCGCGAACAGGTGCATCGAGGAAATCGCGGTTCGAGCACGTCGCGCGCCCTTCCACGAAGTCGTTGATCTCCACACCCAGTTCCGCGGCATAGTCGTAGAGGCGCGGACCAATGCCAATGGTTTCGGCTTGCTTGCTCGCCGCGAACGCTACCTTCCGGTCGATGAACTGCTCCGTTCCGCGGCCCGGCACCTTGACGAAGTAGCTGCTCGATTCGCCGTCCAGCCAGACTCGCCAGTTTCTGTTGCTGATCCCGCCGGGAACGGGTGCGTATTGCATCGCGCGGCCGCGCCAGGGCTGGACGCTGCGCAAGACGGTTTCAATTTCGCGTTCGGCGTCGCTTGAGGCCGTACCCAGCATTTTTGTCGGCATCGTCATTGCCCCTTTTCAGATCAGCGTGAGCAAATGATCGATATCCATGCGCGATGCAGCCATCGAGCAGCGCAGCAAACGCCATTGCGCGTATTTCAGGAACTCGATGTGCAGGCGCGGCGAGGTTGCGTTCATCTTCAATCCCCATAAACCCCAGCGCAGGTCATCGGCGAAAGCGTAGCAACGGGTACGCGCGAGCGCGGCATCTGTCACGTGGCCGTTCGCCATTTCCAGCGCTGCCGGCCACGTAGAAAGCTCGGGCAAGACTTCGTTCAGCGTTACGGCTATATCGAATGCAGGGTCGGTGTTGGCGGCTTCATCGAAGTCGACGAGTTGAAGCGCGCTATTCGAGTCTTCGCCATGCAGCATCACGTTCGATGTCACGCCGTCCACGTGACATGGGCGTGTATCGTAACCCGACGCGCCGATGGCGGCGCTCATGCGCGACGCGGTCGCGACCAGTGGCGCGAGGTCTGCAGTCAGCGTCATGGCCGCAGCGAGACGTCCGATCCGATCAAACACGTTTGAATCACGCTCGAACGGCGGGAGCGCGTGAATCGCCCGCTTCGCAGCCAACACCTTTTCGAGCGTTGCGGGGACGGCCAGATCGTCGAGATGCGCGGTGCGCCAGGTGTCTTCGAGAAGATCGAACGCAGTCAGGCCGAACGATTCATTCAGATGACGCGGACTCGGCGTGAGACCGATCGTGGCCACAGCCGCGGCGGCACGAAACGACGCGCCAACGTCCACCGCCTCGGCCAGATCGCGATGCACGATCTTGACGAATAACGACGGCGGCGCGCCGTCGATACCCAGGCGAAAGCATTCGCTCGATACACCGCGATGCATCGGCGACATGACCGGCGTCAGCGCGGCTTCGCAGCTGATCTGCGCAGTCGCCCAGGCATCGATTGATCGGATGGCGGCGTCTACATTCGGTGCGAGCTCCATGATGTCAAGCTCCCTTCGCCGCTGCAACCGGATCGCCGCCCGACTGGCACAGGCGGGTCGCCACGTGCAGCAACACCGTCATGCCCGTATCGAGATCGTCCGAGTGCGTATCTTCATGCTCGTTGTGCGCAATACCGCCTACGCTCGGCACGAACACAAGTCCCGTAGGACAGGTGTCGAGCAGGCTGAGCGCGTCATGACCGGACACGGTATCGATCTCCCGGCTGCGCACGCCCGCCTCCAATGCACACAGCTTCACGAGTTCCCCCACCGCCGGCGGCAGCACGCGAATCGGCCGGCTCGTGCGATTGCCGATCTCGACGGCGACGTTGGCACGCTGCGCGGCGCTATCGATTGCCTGCATCGCGATGCTCTCAGCTTCGAGGAGAATGCTGTTGTCGAACGCGCGCAGTTCGATCGACAAGTCCGTTTGCGACGGCACCACATTCGGCGAATTGGGCTGCACGACGAGCCTTCCCACCGACGTATGAATCCGGTCTGGCCACTTGTCTGCAATTGCCCGCACGTCGCAGATCAACTGCGCCGCAGCAAGCAAGGCATCGCGGCGCGCGCCCATTTTCGCGGGACCCGTATGCGCCTGTTCGCCCTTGAACGAAACGTCGATTTTCGCCGCGCCCCAGTTGCGCGTGACGATACCAATAGGCACGTCGTCCGCTTCAAGCAACGCGCCCTGCTCCACGTGCAATTCCACATAGCAGGACGGCGCGCGAGGCGGCGTATCCGTGCCACGATAACCAATCGCCGCGAGCGCTTCCGAGAGCGTCACGCCGTCGTCATCGCGGCTCGCGAGCGCCTCGTCCATGCTTGTCTTGCCTACGAACGTCCCGCTGCCGAGCAGGCTCGGACGAAACCGCGCGCCTTCTTCGTTGGTCCAGTTCACCGCGCAAAAGTCGCTGTCGAACGATACCCCCGCGCGTTTTTCGAGCATCAACCGTCGCCCCGCTTCGAGCGCTGCAAGGACGCCGAGCACGCCGTCGAAGCGCCCGCCGCGCGGTTGGCTGTCGAGATGCGAGCCCATCATCACGAGCGGCGCGTCGGCCTGATCTGCAAGGCGGAAAATGCCGAACTGATTGCCGACGCCATCGACCAAGACTTCGGCGCCCGCGTCGCGCAGCAACGTGGCAAACGCATCGCGTGCTTCGCCGTCTGCCACGCTCGCGCACAGCCGCGTCACGCCACCGGTTTCAAGACCGCCGAACTGCGCGAACCGCGCAAGCAGGCTCGCGAGCTTGCCGGTTTCGGATGCATCAGGGATGGATGAGTTCGATGTCATGCTCAGCAAATATATCCTTGAATGGCGCGGGCGGCGCACGGTCGCAAACCACCGTCACCTTTTCCGTGATCGGAAAAGTATTGAGGTACGCCTCGCGCCCGAATTTGTCGATGTCGGCCAGGATCACCGACAAGCGCGTCTGCAACTTCAGCACGCCGCGCAGGTTTGATTCGTGTTCCTCATAATCCATCCAGCCGTGTTTCAGGTCGCAGGCGGCGATTCCCATGAACGCGGCATCGTAGAAAAAACGTCGTGCGTAGGAAAGCGTTTCGTAGCCCACCAATGCGTTGTCCTTGCCCCGCAGCATGCCCGGCGTCAGGTTCACGCGGGTCACGCTCGTGCCGAGCAGCAAGGCAATGTCGATAGAGTTCGTGGTCACCGTGACGTTGCGCCCGATCAGCCGGCGCGCGAACGCAACGGTAGTCGTTCCCGAGTCGATGAACACCGACATGCCGTCTTCCACTAACGCCAGCGCGAGCTCCGCAACACGCGCCTTGCCACGCACATTGACCTTGCCGCGCTCGGTCACGGGACGTTCGACGTCGAGACGCGGCGGCACGGCCCCGCCGTAGATGCGCCGCAACATGCCGCTTTGCTCCAGTTCCTTCAGGTCGCGGCGGATGGTTTCCTCCGAAACGCTCAAGAGCTTGGCGAGGGGCGTTACCGTGACGCGCCCGTTATCGCGAAGCCGGGTCAAGATCTCCTGATATCTGTGCTCGGACATAACGTGTTGTGTTCCTGCTCTTTTACGATGGCAGCCGTCCTCGTCTTCATGTCGCAAGAACGGGCGTTCGCCGATGACGTCCGGCGGTTTCGTAATCGTATGCCATCGCGAGAAGCGCCGGCTCGCTCCATCGGCGGCCAACGAAAATCAGGTTGAAGGGCGAGCCCGATTCGTAATATCCGGCCGGCAGCGTGACGCCCGGCAAGCCGGCGATATTGATCTCGCACACCGTTGTTTCGTGCAGCGTTTCCGTGCCTTCGCGCGGTGGCAATGCATCGCGCAACTGCGGGAACACGAGGCCGTCGAGCGCGTGCTTCGTCATGACTTCCTCGAAGATCGAAAGGTAGGTTTCGCGCAGCGCGTAGAACGCGCCGATCACCGGCGGCGCCGCTGCATCGCGCAAATTCGCTTCCATGTCGGGCAGCGACGACATGTACGTCAGCACGCCGCCCGGACCGAATGGATCTTCGGCGCGGGTTGCATCGACGAAATCCGTCCACGTCTTGATCGTGTTGCCCGGACCGAGACGCTCCAGGTACTTTTGCATGTCGTACGGAAGGCTTTCCATGCCGCGCGCATCGAAGTGATCCGATCCCGGCGCGGGCTTGCCGAGCGCCGCGAAACCGCTGCCCGCGAAGGGGTCTGCGACCAGAATCGCGCCGCGCGCTTCGAGCTCTTTCTGCGCGCGCTCGTAAAGCGCAATGGTTTCCGCCGATAACGCCCGGTCGCGCCAGCCCGGACCGTAAAGTCCCAGCCGCTTGCCCTTGAGCGCGTCGTCACGCAAGCCCGCCGCGTACCCGCCGGGTGGTTTCATGCCAACGCCCGCCACGGTTTTCAGGTCCTCTTCGGAGAAACCCGCGAGCACGTCGAGCGTCAGCGCGGCGTCGCGAACGCATCGCGCAATGGGGCCAACGACGTCACGCGTGCTGCCTGCAAGCGGCATCACGCCCGCGTTGGGAACGAGTGCGAAGGTGGGCTTGATGCCGACCAGCGCCTGCGCCGATGCCGGATTCTGGATCGATCCACCGGTTTCCTCGGCGAGACCAAGAACGGCCATGCTCGTGCCGACAGCCGTCGCGGTGCCTGCGCTGCTGCCGCCAGGCATGAACGATGTATCGACTGCATTGAGCGTGGGGCCTGCCCAGCTATCGTTTGCATGCGAACCCGTCGCGCTGAGCACCGGCACGTTCGTCTTGCCGAGAATCACGCAGCCGGCTGCGCGCATGCGAGCGACGACCGGCGAATCCGTGGCAGGCATCAGGTCCACACCGCCGGTCGGGCTGTATAGCAGCGTCCAGCCGGCGGTGGTCGGGAAACCCGCCATGTCCATGGTGTCCTTCACCACGACCGGCACGCCCGCCAGCGGCCCGAGTGCTTCGCCCGCCGCGCGGCGGGCGTCGATGGCGCGGGCGTCATCGAGCGCTTCGGGGTTCAGGAAAATGATCGCGTTATAGCGCGGATTGAACTTCGCAATACGTTCGAGGAACGCCGCGGTCAGCGACTCGGACGTGAGCGCGCCGCTGGCGAATCCAGACTGGACTTGCTCGACGGTGAGTTCGGTGACATCGATGGTCGTGCTGGTCGTGCTGGTCGCGCTGGTCGTGTTGGTCATGGAAAAATTCCAGTATCAAAAGGGGATCAGGCAATGCCCGCGAACTCGTCGAGCATCGCCGGGTCGGTGACGATCTCAGGCGGGATCTCGCGCGTGACCGTGCCTTTCTGCAGAATCAAGATGCGTTGCGACAGCGAGGCGATGAAGTTGAGGTTCTGCTCGACCAGCAAGATGGTGAGGCTGCGCTGTTCGGCAACGCTCTTCAAGGTGTCGATGATTTCATCGATGATCGAAGGCTGGATTCCTTCCGTGGGTTCATCGAGCAATACGATTTTCGGGCCACCGCACAGGCACCGCGCGAGTGCCAGCAGTTGTTGCTCACCGCCCGAGAGCGCGCCGCCCGGTCGGTCGAGATACGCTTTCAGGCGTGGAAACAATTCGAGAATTTCCGCGATTGTTTCAGCCTCGCCGCGCTTGGACAGCAGGCATCCCACGCGCAGGTTTTCCATCACGCTCAGCGTGGAAAATATCTCGCGGCCTTGCGGCACGTAGCCGATGCCGGCTTTGGCGCGCGCCGTCGCGCTGTAATGCGTGACGTCCACGCCGTTGAAGCGCACCGTTCCGGAAGTGGTTGGCAGATGCCCGGTCAACGTGCGCAGCAGCGTGGTCTTGCCCATGCCGTTATGGCCGAGAATCCCCACGCGCTCGCCTGCCTTCACCGCGAAGCTGACTTGATTGAGAATCGGGATGCGCCCGTAGCCCGAGCACAACTGCGTTGCCTCGAACAGCACCGCGCCTGCAATATCGCCGCTCATGCCGCACGCCTCCCGAGATACACGTCCTTCACACGCTGGTCGGACAAGACGGTATCCACCGACCCTTCCACCAGCACCGCGCCTTGCGAAAAGACAGTCACCGTGCGCGCGATCATGCGGATGAACTGCATGTCGTGTTCAACCACCACCAGCGCCTGCGTCTTGTTGATTTCCTGGATCAACTCCGCCGTGCGATGCACTTCTTCGTGGTTCATGCCGGCGGCGGGTTCATCGAGCAAAATCAGTTCGGGTTCCTGAGCAAGCACCGTTGCAATCTCCACCCATTGGCGCTGACCGTGTGCAAGCTGGCCGACGATCCGGTCGGCGATGCCATCGAGCTTGAGCCGCGTCAGGGTTTCATCCACGATACGGCGCGCATGCGCCAGCGACTTGCGCCGCCCCGCGCCAATGAACACGTTCTCGCGCACGCTGAGTCCGTTGAACACGTTCGGCACCTGCGTCTTGATGCCAACGCCCAATCGCGCGATCTGATGCGGGTTGCTGCCCGTCACATCATGGCTGCGAAAATGGATGCTGCCTTCGGTTGGTTTCAACTGCCCGGTCAGCATCTTGAAGAAGGTGCTTTTGCCTGCGCCGTTGGGACCGATCAAGCAGCGCAGCTCGACTTCGCGCAAGGTGAAATCGACGGCGCGCACGGCGGTCACGCCGCCAAAACGCATGGTGACGTTTTTGGCCTGTAGAAGCGGAGGGAGAGCGTTCATCAGTGCGACTCCGGCTTGGCGGTAGCGGACGAAGAAGGCGAGCCGGCCATTCCTTTCGACGGCGAACTCAATCGCAACAGCAACGAACGTGCAACAGGCACGACGCCTTGCGGCACGAGCAGCACGAACGCGACGAGCACAATGCCAAGGCCCAGGCTTGGATCGATGACATGCTGCGTTCCCGCTACGTTGATCAGATACTGGATTGCGACCGCGCCGAGTATGGGTCCAATCAACGTACCCAGGCCACCTATCAACACGGAGATGATGACTTGCGCCGACATGGTGAGCGCGAACACGGTCGGGCTGATGAAACCGCCCCAGTTCGCGAAGATGCACCCCGCCGCGCCGGCAATACCCGCGCCGACCACGAACGACATCAGCTTGTACATACGCGGGTCGTAACCAATCAGCATGGCACGCGTTTCGTTCTCGCGGATGGCAACCACGACCCGTCCGAAACGCGATGCAAGGATCCATTTCAACAACCCGTACACCACGATCAACGCGCCCATTGCGACATACCAGACGCCGATCTGGTCGAGCTGCTCGTCCGGTTTTCCCGGCGGCGCGAACACGGGGATTGCCGGGATGCCGTTGAATCCGCCGAGCACCGCTTCACCAATGTGATACTGGCTGCCCGAAGTCGAGTTCATCAGTTCGAACAGGATCACCGACACAGTCAGCGTGATCACGCCAATGTAGGCATCGGAGATACGGCCATAGAACATGAAGTAGCCGAGCAACGCCGCGAACAGCATGGGCGCGACAATCGATAACGCCGCTGCCAGCGTGGTATCGCCGAAATTGATCGCGGCAATGGCATACGTGTACGCGCCAATGCCGAGAAACGCGGCCTGCCCGAACGACAGGATGCCCGCATAACCCCATACGAAACCCTGGCTCAAGCCGTAGATGGCCATGCCCGCGAACAGCGTTGCCTGCATCACGCCGAACGCGCTGATGGTGCGCGGCAGGGCGAACATGATCACGATGCATATCGCGACGACCGCAATCGTGCCGCCCAAAAAAGGTCTTGAACGAAGCGATTTCATGAGCTGCGCCTGAGGAAACGTCCGGTGATGCCCTGCGGCAAGATGCGGATCAGCAAGACCGCGGAAGCCAGCAGCGCGATATCGCCAATGACCGGCGTGGACAGGAACGAAACGATCTCGTTGATGAAGCCAAACAACCCGGCCGCAAGACCCGTCCCGGCGATGATCGCAGGGCCGCCGCCGAGCACCGTGATGAAGGCCTTCGCAATGTAGGCGCCGCCCATGCCCGGCGACACGCCCGAGATTGGCGACAGCACGCCGCCCGCCAGTCCGGCAAGTGCCGCGCCGAGCGAGAACGTGGCCATGTACACCGCCGACGGCCTGACGCCGAGAGACGCGGACATTGCTGGATTCTGCATGGTGGCGCGCAGGATCAGGCCGAAGCGCGTGCGGCGCAGGAGCACCAGCAGCGCGACGAGCACGACCAGCGCAATGCCGATGATGACCAGGCTATACGCGCTCACGTGGTATTGGCCGATCGAAAAACTGCCCACCGGCATCTGCACCGACTTCACCACGTTGCCGAATATCGACGTGATCAGGCCGATGAGACCCAGGCTGATGCCCCATGTGGCGAGCATCGTGTCCATCATTCGGCCGTAGAGAAAGCGGATGATGGTGCGCTCCAGGATCAGGCCCACCAGCCCCACCACGATGGGCGGAAGAATCAGCATCGATACCCAGATGTTGACGCCTGCCGTGCTCGCGGTCACGGCCGTGTAGGCACCGAGCATCATGAACTCGCCGTGCGCGAGATTGATGATGCGCATCATGCCGTAGATGACGCCGAGGCCGATTGTGATGAGCACGAGCGTGGCGACGCCGGTCAGCACGTTGAAGGCGAGTAGCCCGGTCAGATCCATGGATTGCGCCTCCTCAGGCCGGCGTGAACTGCTTGTTCGTGCGCGGTGACTTGATGAGATCGCACGCGCCGCCGGTATCGGACGGGAACTGGTTCGGGAAGGTCTGCAGGATCTCCCACACCTTGTCTTTCGGCCGCGCGAGATAGGCATTGCGAATGGTGTGATGCGTCGCCGGATCCATCTTGACCGTGCCCGATGGCCCTTCAATGGTGATGCCGGTTTCGAGCGCCGACACGACCTTCGCCTGCTCCACCGACCCCGCTTTTTTCACGGCCTCCGCCCATAGCATGATGCCTTCGTACGTGGCGGTATCGAGCTCGCCGAGGTCCGTCAGGCTAGGCCCGTACTTCGCCTGCATGCCTTTGACAAAGGCGTTTGCGTTCGGCGTATTGAGATTGTTGTAGAACCCGAAGCACGTGATGATGCCGTCGGTGGTTGCAGCGTCCATGGTCGTGAGTTCGTCGCCGAGACCGAACACGGTTGCGCCCACCGGGATCTTCGATTTCATTCCCGCCGCCGCCCATTGCCGATAAAACCCCACGTGATTCGCACCGACCAGCGCCGAAAGGACCATGTCCGGCTTCGCTTCCTGGATGCGGCTGATGGTGGAGGAGAAGTTGGTGACGTCGAGCGGGAAGAAGTCCGTGTTGACCACGGTGCCGCCCGCCGCCTTCACGAACTTCGTCATCCAGCTCGCCGTGATGTGGCCGTAGTTATAGTCGGCCGCGACGATATACACCTTCTTGCCCCAGTTCTTCATCGCATATTCCACGATGTGGTCCACCGTCTGCGCGGGCGTCGTGCCGGTACAGAACACGTTGCGGTCGCATACGCCGCCTTCGTATTGCGTGTTGTAGAAATAGAGCGTCTTGCTGCGGTCGAAGATCGGCCGGATGGCTTCACGCGATGCCGACGTGATACCGCCCTGGATCACATCGACCTTGTCCTGCAGCACCAGTTGCTGCGCGTATTGCGTGTAAAGCTGGATGCTGCTTTGCGTGTCGTAGGCAATCAGCTTGACCGGTCGCCCGAGCAGGCCGCCCTTGTCGTTGATCTGCCCGACGGCAAATTCGGTTGCCTGGATCATGCGCCGGCCTTCGAGGCCAAGCGCGCCGGTTCCGTCGAGCAGGCTTCCCAGCTTGATCGGCTCGGCCGCCGACGCGTTGCGGGTGACGTACGGCCCCACCAGTGCGCCGACGGCGGCCGCCGCTCCAAATTTCAACGCTTTACGACGAGATCCGGATTCCATAGTCATCGATTCGCTCCGCATGCGATTGTGTTTGATTTGCCCGGTTTCAGTGTAGGCAAACAAAATTCCGCAAGATATTTATCAAAATAATCAAAACATCGGGCAAATCGGGCATGACCGGACAAAATTAAAGGCGCAGGGAAAGCGCCTTTGGTCGATGCATGGTTTTATGGAGCGCGACGCCCGGCCGCTACTCGCGCTCGGTTTCGAGCACCGCGTCGGCGCTGGCAAGAAAACCGCGGATCAGGCGGCCTCGTGGCGACGCACGGTGCCACAACACCCCGAACCGACGTGGTTCCGTACGAACCGGCAGCGCGAGCTTTACAACGTTCAGTTGCGTCGTGAGCGGCGAGACGATATCCGGCACGAGCGATACACCGAGTCCGCGGTCGACCATCATCGCGATCGCCATCAACGAGTTCAGCTCGAACAACTCGCGCGGCGCGATCTTCGCCGCGCGCAGGTATTGATCGGCCTGCTTGCCGCCGCCCAGCGAGCGGTCATATCGAATGAACGGCTCGCGGGCCAGTAGTTCATGAGCGTCGTGCGCGGCGAAACGCGACGGTGCAAGCACGACGATCGGCTCCTCGCGCAGAAGATGCCATTCATACGCCTTCGGCAACGCGAACGCCGGATGCAGGCAGACGGCGACATCCACGTCCCCGCGTTGCAGCGCTTCGTAAAGTTCCATCGACGTCCCCGCGCGAATCAGCACCTTCGCCTGGGGAAAGAGCGCCGCAAAACCGGCCAGCACCTCGGGCACGAGGCTCAACAACGCGGTTGTGATCGTGCCGATACGCAATTCGCCCGCCGCGTCGCCTTCGAGCGCAAACGCCCTCAGCTCCGCAAACTCGCGTACGAGTCCGCGCGCACGTTCAATCACGCGATGCCCGGCTTCAGTCGGCACGACGGTGCGCCCCGAGCGCACCAGCAACTCCGCGCCAAGCTCGCGCTCGAGCGCCTGGACTTGTTGCGCGATCGCTGCCGGCGTCACGCCGATCCGGCGCGCGGCTTCCGCCATCGATCCGTTATCCACGACCAGCAAGAAATTGGCGAGAAAAGTGACGTCCATGAAAGTAGTTTATGCATCTTTTGAAGATAGGTCCGGATAGTTTATCTAAATCCAGGCGAGGCCTAGACTGGGCGTTCAGTAAAACCAGAAATCCGGAAAGCGCAAACATGAGAAGCAAACTGTTCGTGCCGGCCTCGCGGCCCGAGTTGTTCACCAAAGCATTCGCAAGCGCCGCCGATGCCTTGTCTTTCGATCTGGAAGATTCCGTCGCCCCAGAGCGCAAACCGCAAGCGCGTGCAGAATTGTCCGAACTGCTGCGCTCAGGATTTTCAGGGTCGAGCGCGGAAAAACAGAAAGTGCTGATCGTTCGGGTGAACGCACTCGACACGCCGCATTTCACGGCGGATATCAACGCCATCGCGCAACGCGGCCTCGACATGATCAATCTTCCCAAGCCCGAATCCGCAGCCGATGTGCACGCCGCCGTGGCCGCGCTCGAACGCGCTGAAGCGGCGAACGGTGTCGCGACGCCGATCCGATTGCTGCTCAATATCGAATCGCCGAAAGCGTTTCGTCTCGCCGCCGAACTCGCGGTCGCGCATCCGCGGGTCGCCGGTTTGCAGCTCGGTCTTGGCGACCTGTTCGAACCGCTCGGCATCGCCCGGCGCGAACAGGCTGCAATCCAGCAGGCCATGTTCACGCTGCGCGTCGCGGCTGGGGAAGCGAACATATTCGCCTACGACTCGGCCTTTGCCAACATCAAGGACGAAGCGGGTTTTCGTGCCGAGGCGCAACTTGCGAAGTCGCTGGGGTTTATCGGCAAGAGCTGTATTCATCCGAGCCAGATCGCGCTGGCAAACGAAGTCTTCCGTCCGTCCGACGACGAGATCGCCCATGCGCTGCGGGTTGTCGAAGCGGCCCGGGAAGCCGATGCAAACGGCGTAGGCGCGTATGTGGTGGACGGCAAGATGATCGATCCGCCGTTTGTCGAACGTGCGCGTGCGCTTGTGCGCGATGCCGAGCGCCTCGGGCTGCTGAACGGCCACTAAACCCGCGCCGCCCGCCTGTCCCTAGTCAAATATCGATGGAGCAAATCATGGAACGTCCGTCCCACCCAGCCGAAGACGGCGCAGGAGGTCCGCTGGCAGGGATTCGCGTGCTCGACCTGAGCGCGTATATTGCCGGTCCATATGGCTGCACGCTGCTTGCCGACCAGGGCGCCGACGTCATCAAGATCGAGCCGCCCACCGGCGATAACCTGCGCAAATATCCGTCCACGCTCGACGCCGAAAGCCGCGCTTTTCTCGGCGTGAATCGCGGCAAGCGCGGTCTGGTGCTCGATCTGAAACAGGCCGAAGCCCTCGACGTGCTGATGCAACTCGTCAAGACCGCCGACGTGCTCGTGCACAACTTCCGGCCGAGCGTGCCGGCGCGCCTGGGCATTGCTTACGAACAGCTTCGCGCGATCAATCCGCGCCTGATCTATTGCGCCGTGACGGGTTATGGCGAAACGGGTCCGAACAAGGACAAGGCCGGCTACGATCAGGTCCTGCAGACCATGAGCGGCATGTGCACGCTGCAAGGCAAGCACGAGGGTCCGCCGGAGATCATCTATGGTTCGGTCGTCGACTACTACGCGGCCGCGCTGGTTGCAGCGGGCGTCTCGTCCGCGTTGTTCCAGCGCGAGCGTAACGGCGTGGGACAGTATGTAGGCGTCTCGCTTTTGCGCAGCGCGCTCACCATGCAGTCCGCACGCATGATCTGGGCCGAAGGCGAACCGAAAGACGTCAACCGCGATATGCGTTCAGGCGGCATCACCGGGATTCATCCGACCCGCGACGGCTATCTGTATATATCCGCGAACACGCCGCATTTCTGGCAGGCGCTATGTCAGAAAACCGGTCTCGATTCGCTCGCGAGCAACGAGCGTTATGACTCGGTTCGCAAGCGCGCGCTGCATCGCGACGAGATCGTGTCGCAACTTCGCGAAGCGCTTGCGGCGCGCAGTGCGCTCGAATGGGAAGCATTGTTCGGCGACGCGGTGCCATGCGCGGCGGCGCGCAGTATTGAAGATATGTTCGATGACCCGCAAGTCATTTCAGAAGACATGATTGCAAACTACGACTATCCGGGCGTGGGAAGTTACCGGGGTTTCCGTCAGCCAATCCGCTTTGGCGACTCCGCGGGCCCTGCCCCGATCGCCGCGCCCGCATTCGGCCAGCATTCGGATGCCGTGCTGCGCGACGCCGGTTTGAGCGACGACGAAATCGTGAACCTGCGAGCGAAACGCGCGGTGCTGTAAACATGCATTCGATGCCGCACGCATGCGGTGCGGATAAAAACGGAGACAACAATGAGCACGCAACCGTGCAATGACAACGACCCGCTGCGAGGACGCCCGGCGCCAGCGGATGCATGCGATTCACATATGCACATCTATGACCGCCGCTTCCTTGCGGACAACGCGAGCGGGGCCAATTTCCCAGAGCATGCGACGGTCGCGGACTATCTTGCCGTGCAGCGCAGGACCGGCACGCAGCGCACGGTGGTCGTGACGCCGCGCAATTACGGCACCGACAATCGCGTCACGCTCGACGCAATCCAGCAACTCGGGCCTGACCGGACGCGCGGCGTCGCGGTGCTGACGCCCGATGTCACCGACCCGCAACTCGCCGCGCTTCACGAAGGCGGCATTCGCGGCATCCGCTTCACGCTCTACACACCCGCGCACGCCGCCGTCACGTTCGAGATGGTCGAGCCGCTCGCGCAACGCATCGCGGAACTCGGCTGGCATGTGCAACTGCATTGGACCGCCGCCCAGATCGTCGAACACCGGGCGATGCTCGCGCGCCTGCCATCTGCAATCGTGTTCGATCATCTCGCGCGTCTTCCCATGCCCGATGGCACGGCGCATCCGGCGTTCGACATCGTGCGCGATCTCGCGGATTCCGGGCGTGTATGGGTGAAGCTGTCGGGACCTTACCTCGACTCGGCGGTCGGTATCGAAAAGGATTATGCGGATATTGCACCGACCGCGTGCGCCTGGGTCGATGCGCTGCCCGAGCGGCTCGTATGGGGCAGCGACTGGCCGCACTCGACAGAAACACGCAAGCCCGACGACACGCGGCTCTTCGATCTGCTAGGCGCCTGGACCGGAGACGATGCCATTCGCGATCGCATCCTGGTCGAAAACGCTGCAGCGTTATACGGCTTTTCCACCCCGACAGCCTGAGATTCCACATAGAAGCGTGCATAGAACACGCGACCATTAGCGTTAACGGAGACATACGATGAAACCCCCGGCCACCACGCCAACCGTGCACAAAACCCGCTTCACCGAAGCGACGATCCGGTTTTTCGAACGGACCATTCCCGACCCGTTCGTGCTTGCCATCCTGATCACCGTCGTGGTCGCCGTGCTGTCGGCCGCGTTCGCGCCGCATGCGTCGGCGTCGCATCTGATCGGCGGATGGTACAAAGGATTCTTCGATATCCTTACCTTCGCTTTTCAGATCACGCTCATTCTCGTGACGGGCCACGCGTTCGCGCACGCGCCGCTCGTGCAGCGCATGTTCAGGACGCTGGTATCGGTCGCACGCACGCCCGTGCAAGCGGCCGCGCTGACGTTCGTGCTCGTGGCCGTGGCGTCGTTCTGCAACTGGGGCCTGGGACTCGTTGTGAGCGCAATGCTCGCGCGGGAAGTCGCCAAGCGCATGCGCGTGGATTTTGCATGGATCGTAGCGGCGGGATTTTCCGGCTGGGTGGTGTGGGCAAGCGGAATTTCCAGTTCGATCGCGCTCGCACAATCCACGCCGGGCAGCGCGATGAACGTTGTGCAAAAGCTGACCGGACAGGTCCTGCCGTTCAGCACCACGGTGTTCACGCGCTTCAACCTCGTGCCGACCATCGTCATGCTGATCGCCATGCCGTTCGTGTTCGCGTGGCTCAAGCCGTCCGACGAAGACGCGGTCGTGCTCGATACCGAAAAGCATCCTGATGCGCCGGCCCGGGAACGTCCGGCTGGCAAGCTCAGTTTTGCGCGCTGGATCGAATATTCGTGGCTCGGTAGCGCGTTTATCGGCGCTGCGGGAATTGCATTCCTGATCGTTGCGCGGATCGAGAATCTGCCGTTTTCGGGCGTCAATGCGGTGATCTTCGTGATGTTTATCGGCGGCGTGATCCTGCATGGTTATCCGCTCGCCTACGCGGACGCCGTCAAGAACGCAGCGAAGCAGACCGGCTCGATGATGCTCCAATATCCGTTGTACGGCGGGATCATGGGAATGATGGACGCGACCGGATTGCCCGACGTGATATCGCATTTCTTCATTGCCATTTCGAATGCTCATACGCTGCCGTTCTGGAGCTATGTGTGCTCGCTGATTGTCACGTTTTTCATCCCGAGCGGCGGCGGTCACTGGGCCGTTCAGGGCCCGTTCGTGGTGCCTGCCGCGATCGCGCTGCACGCCTCGGTACCCGCGACCACAATGGCCGTTGCCATGGGCGAACAGGTGTCAAACATGCTGCAGCCGTTCTGGGCTGCGCCGGTAGTCGCCATGGCGGGCATCGGCGTGCAACGTGTGCTCGGTTTCACCGTGATGACCTTCGTGGTGGGCGCGCTCGTCTATGGCGCCGCGTTGCTGCTGCTCGTCTGATGAACGGAGACAATTCGATGAAAGCAGTCACGACGCATGACGGAACGCCCGCGACAGATTCACCGCCCGGCCGTACGACATTGAAGGATCGCTGGTGGGCATTATTCGATGCACGCATCGGATCGCTGCCGGTGCCGGTCTACTTCGTGCTGCTCGCGGTGCTGGCGGTTATGACCGTGCGCGGCAAGCTGGCCGCCGACCTGCCGACCGGTATTGCGCTCGTCGCGGTGGGCGGCTTCACGTGCGCCGAACTTGCCAAGCGGATTCCCTGGATTCGCCATGTCGGCGCCACGTCGATCTTCGCGGCATTCATTCCATCGATGCTCGTGTACTACAAGTGGATGCCGGCACCTGTCGTCAAAGCCGTCACCGACTTCACCAAGACGTCGAATTTCCTCTATCTCTTCATTGCCGCGATCATTGTTGGCAGCGTGCTCAGCATGGACCGCGCGACCTTGATCAAGGGTTTCGTGCGCATCTTCATTCCGGTCGCGGCGGGTTCCGTTGCGGCCGCGTGCGTTGGCACCGCGGTCGGCGTCGCACTCGGCATGGACCTCCGGCACGCGCTCTTCATGGTCGTTGTTCCGATCATGGCGGGCGGAGTGGGCGAAGGTGCATTGCCGTTGTCGGCCGGTTATGCGCAGATCCTGGGCGTTGAACAGGGACCGTTGTTCGCGCAAGCGCTATCCGCCGTGATGCTCGGCAACATCGCTGCGATCTGCTGCGCGGGCCTGTTGAATTACCTCGGCACACGCAAGCCGCGCTGGACCGGCAACGGGCAATTGACTGTCACGACCCACGCTGACGACGATGCAATCCACAACGCGCCTCAATCGTTCGAATTCGATGTAAGTTCAGTTGCCGCCGCCGGCGCCACGGCGATCGCGCTGTATCTGCTCGGTGTGCTCAGTCATCAATTGTTCGACTGGCCGGCGCCGGTCGTCATGCTGATCCTGGTGGTTGCGGCGCAGCTGTTCCAGGTCGTGTCGCCGCGCGTTCGCGGTGGCGCGCGCTTCATGTATGGATTCTTCTCGACGGCTGTTACCTATCCGTTGATGTTCGCCATCAGCGTCGCCATGACGCCCTGGGGAGAAATCGTTACGGCGTTTCAATGGGTCAACATCGTCACTGCGGTTTCGACCGTCCTGACGCTCGTTGTTACCGGCTTTATTGTCGGGAAGCTGGTCGGCATGTATCCGGTCGAGGCGGCGATCGTCAACGCGACGCACAGCGGTTTGGGCGGCACGGGCGATGTCGCGATCCTGACCGCCGCCAATCGCATGGAACTCATGCCCTTCGCGCAGATTGCAACCCGTATTGGCGGCGCCGTTACGGTGATGCTGGCACTTGCGGCATTTGCGCTGATTCACTAAATTTGATCGGCGCCACTATGTCGATTCGCGACGTATTTCTTGATTTTAATAATCGGAAATAAAAAAACGCGGCTTGAAAGCCGCGTTAAAAAAGATGAAAAAAGACGCCCTTGTCAGAGGGTCGTTCATTCTAAAAGTTAAGCCCGCTGTCAGCCATATTCGATATCCGGAAGAATGAATTGCGTTAATCGGCGGGGAACTTATCGGCGAATTTTCTTTCGCGCATGAACCTGCGGATCTCTACTGCAAAAGGCTTTCAAGCGACGTCGTGCGGGTGCAACATTTCTGGCCAATTACCTATGTAATCTTACGATGAAAGGATTTAAATCTCCTTTGTTTATCGGCACTTAATCGTCAATGCTTTCGCTATTCCAAATTCAGGAATGCATTATTGCTTGGGACACCATTAAAGAATTGGCATGCCGGAATACACTGCGCAGCGAGTCGTCAATAAGACATTGGCTATCACTCGAATATGTTTCTTCCGCAATATTCCGGAGCATTACAGATTATGAAGAAAACTGTCATCGCAGCGGGCCTCATGGGCGCTTTCGCCATCACCGCTCACGCACAAAGCAGCGTCACGCTATACGGCACGCTCGACGCCGGCCTCGTCTTTGCAAACAACGAGGGCGGTCACAGCAACTGGCAGCAAGGCAGCGGTTCGGTATCGAATACATACTTCGGGTTGCGCGGCAGCGAAGACCTCGGCGGCGGTCTGCACGCGATCTTCACGTTGGAAAGCGGCTTCAACCTGAACAACGGCGGGTTCACCGAAAACAACACGGTCTTCAATCGCCAAGCGTTCGTCGGTCTGCAGAGCAACCAGTACGGCACGCTCACACTCGGCCGTCAATACGACTCCGTGGTCGACTATCTGGGGCCTCTGTCTGCTGCGGGCGGCGGCTACGGCAACAATCTCGCCGCTCACCCATTCGATAACGACAACCTCGACAACTCGTTCTCGGTCAAGAATGCGGTGAAGTACCAGAGCGCAAACTACGGCGGCGTGAAGTTCGGCGGTCTGTATGGCTTCAGCAACGCCGCCGGCCAGTTCTCGAACAACCGTGCATGGAGCGCGGGCGCTTCATATGGCAACGGCCCGTTGAGCGTCGCGGCGGCCTACCTGCAACTGAACAACTCAGGCAGCAACAACGTCGGCGGCGCTGTATCGCAGGGCGACGGCACTGCTGCTATCGCCGCGCAACAGCAACGCACTTATGGCGCAGGGCTCAACTATGCATACGGCCCGGCGAACGTCGGACTCGTGTACACGCATACTCAACTGGATGGCATCACCGGAGTGAACGTCGGCGGCACGACGCTTGCCGGCGTGGCTGGAACGAACCTGCATATGGACAACTACGAAGTGAACGGCCGCTATGCACTGACGCCGGCCATGAGTCTTGCCGCGGCTTACACGTTCACCGACGGCAAAGTGTCGGGCTCGAACGGCTCGGGCGATCCAAAGTGGCATACAGTCTCGCTGCAAGGCGATTATTCGCTGAGCAAACGTACAGACGTCTACCTCGAAGGCGTGTATCAACATGCATCGGGAGAACTCGGCAACTTCGGGGCGAACGTTGCATCGATCAACACGCTCTCGCCTTCTTCGACCGCGAATCAAACGGTGGTTGCGGTGGGTATGCGTCATCGGTTTTAAGGCGGCCTGAAAGGTCCCGTTATTTAAAGCGCGCATGAGAGGATCATGCGCGTTTTTTGGCTGGTAAAAGGCCACTTTTCTTTTAGCTAAGCTCGCGTCATGCAAGACGAAACATCGGCTGTGCGCTCAACTTGAAGCGCGCAAGGATCGGTTAATGGCAATACACTGGCGCTCTGTCCAAGGTTGCCTACGCCATGCCTGCAAAAGATCCCAATAACGAGCCGCACCAAAACGCGGCACCATTCAAACGCGAGCCGGTTCCAGATTTGCCTCGCAAGCTGCCGACTGGTTCGAGTGGCATTGAGCCGGCCGTTGCGACCGGCTTCTGCGGCTTGATGCTCGATGCCGGCGCCTGGGCTTTCGCGCGCGACAAAAGCGGCGACTTCTTCCCCGCGCTCACGCCCATTTGCGCGGTCGCGGGCGCGATTCTCACCACCATCAGTGCGGTGTTGTTCTGCCTCGTCTGGATCAGGCATCGGCGCAATTTGGGCTGATAAAGGAGCGTATGTGGCGGGATGGGGAGACTTGCCATGGCTTTTTTTTGCCTGCCGCCGGCATAAAGTTCGACTATGATCGTGCGACACATCCGGCTTGCATCACAGGCCGGCAAGGCCCATCGAGCAACGCCCAGGTGTGATGAAAAAACAGACTTCCCCAGCACATTCGAACGCATCTGCCGGCAAGCCAGATTCATCCGATGCCGCAAGCACTTTCCTTTTCCTGCTGGTAGACGGGCTCTCCATGATGAGTCTTTCTTCAGCCATAGAACCGCTGCGCTCGGCGAACCGGCTGATGAACAGGACGCTCTATAGCTGGACGCTTGCAAGTCTCGACGGCAATCCGGTGCATGCGTCGAACGGCATTGAATTGCAGGCGCAAAAGCTCGACGATGTCATGGCCCACGCGCAGTATATTTTCGTTTGCGGCGGCTTGCGCCTCGATCCCACGCTCGAGCCGGAATACCTCCGGGCGCTGCGACGCGCGGCTCGCACGGGCGCGGTGATCGGTTCGTTATCGACGGGAAGTTATCTTCTTGCGCGCGCCGGTCTGCTCGAAGGCTACCAGTGCACGATCCACTGGGAAAACCTCTCTGCTTTCACCGAAGAATTTCGCGGCCTGATGTGCTCGGGGAAGATCTATGAGATCGATCGCGACCGCATGACATGCTCGGGTGGCATTGCCGCAATGGACATGATGCTGCAGTTGATATCCGAACAACATGGTCCTGAGCTTGCCGTCCGCGTAGCAAACCAGTTCCACCACGAGCGCATCCGCGACAGCGACGACGAACAACGCGGCTGGCGCGACCAGAACCACGAAAGCCTGCCGCGCGGTATCCGGCGCGCGATCGAACTCATGCGCGCGCATGTGGACGAGCCTTTGCCCATATCACGAATCGGCACCGATATTGCCATGACATCGCGCCAGCTCGAGCGGCTTTTCCTGCGCCATCTCAATGCGACGCCCGCGCGTTATTACGTGCAATTGCGGCTCGAACGCGCGCACGACCTGCTGGTGTATTCCAATGTGCCCGTGGCCGACATCGCGCTCGCCACGGGGTTTGCGTCGGCTTCGCATCTGGCGCGCTGGGTGCGCCGTGTCTATAACGCGAGCCCGACGGATCTGCGCAGCGCGCTGCCGCGTTCCTAGACAGCGACAGCCGGCAACGGCATCCATCCCTGGATCTGGCGCCAGTCGGGCTCGAGTTGCGCAAAGCGCGAAAGCGCGAATCCCGATATGTCCGCGAACGAACAGGCGCCATCCACGACGAGATCGCGGATTGCGTGGCCGCTCGCTGGCGACAAGCCAAAACCAACGCTCGACAGCGTGGCGATAGTCAGGTTTTCCATCGGCGACGGACGATCGATCACGGGCCGCCCATCCGGCGTATTTTCGATAAACCCCGCCCAGCTGCGAATCACCCGCGCGTGTGCGACCTTCGGAAATAGTCCCGCCACGCGCGCGGCGATACTGCCTTGCAAAGGCGTCGAATGCGCTCGCTCGCCTTCTGCGTTTTTATAGGTATCGGCGAGATCGACCCATTCGTGTGGACCACCGCCATAAGCAAGATTGCCGCGCAGCGTCTGACGTCCGTAGAGGCCGTTACCATCCACGCCGCCTATGTTCATCAACGGCAGCGGTTCCGTCACGATCATCTCGGCGCGCGCGCTTGCAAGCGGCACGTCCACGCCGAGCATTGCGGCGAGTTCGCCAGTGCGCGGGCCCGCCGCGATCACGACATGATCACAGCCCAAGTGTCCACGCGATGTCTCCAAGCCGGTCACGCGGCCGGCGCGTCGCTCGAATCCTGTCACCTCCGTGTGTTGCATCAACCGGCCGCCGCAATCCTGCATCGCCCATGCGTAAGCCTGCAACGTGCGATGCGGATTCGCGTGTCCGCCGAAGTGATAGAAGTAGCCGGAATGAACGTTGTCGCCGGCAAAGGGCACGAGTTCGCGGACCTGTTTCCCGTCGAGAATATCCGAGCGCAATCCGTGGTGCGCCCCGTTATCCAGCGCACGTCGATACAACTTGAACTGCTGCTCATCCAGCGCAATGCGAATCCGGTTCGGGCGGAATTCCGTAGGATATCCAAGCAATTCGTCCATCTTTGGCCAGAGGCGTTGCTCTTCGAGAAACAACGGACTGTGATGATGCGAACAACCGCCACCGTTGCGGCCCGATGCGCCCCAGCCGATCAGGCCCGCATCGAGCACCAGGACGTCGATACCTTCGCGGGCGAGCCACCATCCCGCGCTCAAGCCCGTGACGCCGCCGCCAATGATGATCACCGACGCCCCTTTGGCGTTCCCGGTAACGCTTTCCTGCTTGCCGTGTTCCATCGCGTTTTCCATGTGGGTCTGCTTACGCTGAATCGCCCGTCCTACTCGCTCGCGACCACGACGCCCGTTTCGCGGCCGGCGGCGGTGTAGAGCGGCGTCGCGCGCCAGAACGGTACCCATTGCGATGCAATGCCGAACCAGCTGTCCCAGTGTTCGCCCAACGCGGGCACTTCGTCCAATGCGGCGAGCTGGCTCAGCGGCAGAGGTCGCACTGGTGAGCGGAACGTTGCAACCGGCATGGCGCCGAGTGGCGTTGCCGAGCCGATCGAAAGCAGCGTTGCAACCTGTTCGCGGCAGCGGCGTCCCTGGCATGGCCCCATGCAAGCCCGCGTCAGGCGCTTGACGATATCCGGACTCGGCGGCCCTTCGACCACAAGCGAAGCCAGACTGCGTGCGGTTGCAGGATCGGCCTGACGGTTCCAGTCGAGATAACGCGGCGGACGCACGGTCAGGATTTCGACGGCCGTCACTTCCTCGCATTGGCAGACAAACGGTTCGCCTTTTGCTTCGATGACCGAAGCACGCACCCAGGCTTCGCGCAAAGCAGCTGGGTCCCGCAGGCATGTGTCGGGCACGACTCCGGATGCCGGTCGCGCGGCCGGGGCTTCGACACCCAGCGCACGGAGGGCAGCAACGGCGGCTATGCGCCCTTCTTGACGCGCGGTATCGGAGGCGAGATGTTTTGTATCCCAGACGCCGGCACAATCGCCCGCCGCGAAGACAAACGGCAGCGATGTGCGCTGAAATTCGTCTACCAAGGCCACATTCCCGCCGCGATCCGGAACGAATGCCGTCTTGCACCCTGCCGCTTCCAGCAGTTCGATTGCCGGAATGGCAGCAATGCCGAGCAGCACCGTATCGCATTGAATCGAATGCTGTGCATCCGCGCGATGCCGTTGGTTCGCATCGATTGCGCAAAGCGTCACCGAGGTCACGCCGTAGGCATCGCCCAGTGCTTCCCGTATGACATGCTGCGTGTACACGTGCGCACCGCGCTCGACCAGCCGCGCGAGCAAGGCTGCGTCGCCGGGGACAGACGTATCCTGTTCAACGATAGCCGCGATCCGCACGCCCGTATCGGACAACGCATTGGCGATCTGCAGCGCATGCGTGTCGCTGCCGAGCATCACCGCGACACGCGTATCCAACGCGCCATAAGTTGAACTCAGCCGATACGCCGCGCTCGCCCCCGTCACGCCGGGACGCTGCCAGCCTTCAAAAGCGAGACCCATGTCGCGCCGCCCCGCCGCGACGATCACTTGCCCGAAGCGCATAAGATAAGCGCTGTCGCCATCGGCCAGTCCGGCCACGCGGCCTTCGATCCACGCAGCGGTCGGGCGTTGCGGAAACAGGCCCCAGACTGCCGTGCCCAGCCGGACATCCACTCCGGCTTCCAGCACGTCGCCCAGTTCGGGATTCGCGTCGAGCATTGCTTCAAGCATCGCGTTGCGGTTGCTCAGCGCTGCGCCCATGCGTCCGCCGAAATGCAACGGCACCTCTTCGCCCATGGTTTCGAGCGGCACGGGGTTTTCATCGACGAGCGTCACACGTATGCCGCGCCCTGCCGCTTCCATTGCCGCGGCGAGACCCGCGGGTCCCGCCCCGATGATGAGCAAGTCGGTTTCATGCGCGATCGGCGGCGCCTTGCCCGCAACCGATGCCGGATCGAATTCAATGTGCTGGCCCACGAGCGTCCCTTATTTCGATGTTCGCAATGCTGTCCCAAGGATTATCGGATGGCGCGATGCCTGACCCATGTCACAAAACCGACGTCATCGCCTCATCGCGCGACGATTGCAGCGAAGGTGCGATAAGCACGTGTTCCTTCAGCGATTGCAGCGCGCTCGCGGACTCATGCAGCGAAAGGACATCATTTTCGATTTGCTGCGCAATCCCGTTGCCGAACCGCGCCGCTGTCAGCGATCGAAATTTCGATAACAGCGCGTCCTGCGACATCGGTTTGTCCGAACCGCCCGAAGCCGTGACCGGACCGGAGTCGAGCTGTGCGCCATCGCGGGTCGTGACCACAATCCGCGCCCAGCGTTCAGCGGGAAACGCGGCGCTGAACTCCGCGCTCTCGGCAGTTCGCAGGCGCGGCAACAGCGCGCGAAGGCGCGCGTCGGAAAGACCTTCGGACTGGATCGTGCGGGCATCGACACGACCATCCGCGAGCGCCGCCGCGACCGGGAACAGCACGCCGTATTGCGCTTCCTCGGTATTCGCGGGAAACGTCGAGCACAGGCGCGTCGCCTGATGGAAAGTTTCGATAGTCACGCTTTCGATCATCTCCACGCTCAGATTGTGTTCAGCGCGCAATTGCAGCGCGGCGGCGATCGACGGATGCGCCCATCGGCAAACCGGGTAAGGCTTGACGTATTGCTCCAGAATCATCCAGCGCTCGCCGAGGTCTTGCCACAATGCGGGGTCGTGCGCCTCGATCGTCAGCGCAGGCGCGCCGGTGAAACCGCGCTGCGCGAAGAGCGCGGCGCTCACTCCGGCCATGCTGCCCCAGCCGGAACCGTCCTTGAGCATTGTCGGAAAGTCGATGCATCGCATCATCTCGCTGCGCGGACCGTGATATTCGGCGATACCCAGCGCATGGCGCGTAGTTGGTTCATCGAGCTTCAGCGATCGCGCGCACAGCGCCGCCGCAGCCAGCGCGTTCCACGCGCCGGACGTGTGGTATTCGCTACTCGATGCATGCAGCGCGATGCCCGCACGCGTGCCGATTTCATAGCCGAGCACGAGGCTTACGATGGCTTCGCGGCCGTCCATCGATGGATCGAGCTCTGCCATTGCGAGCAATGCCGGTAGCACGGCAACGCCGACGTGACCCTTGGTCAGCACGTGACCATCGTGGCCGTCGAAGCTGTCGATGGTCATGCCGCCCGCGAGCGCCGCGCCGAGCGGACTGGCACTGCGTCCATCGAAAAGCATCCGTACCGCGTCGCGCCCTGCCCCGAAAAAATCGAAGGCGTGATCGCTTGCAATGCGTGCAAGCGCGGTGCCGCTGCCGGCCGCCGCCACGCCCAGCAAATCGAGCATCAGGCTTTGCGCGCGCTCCACGACTTCCTGCGGCAAGTCATCGAAACAAAGCCCATGGATGAAACGTCCGGCGCGTTGCTGCATGACAGAGTCCCGTTTGAATTGATATCAGAATTCCAGCGTGACATCGGATGCGGCGCGGCTGGAGCACGCGAGAACAAATCCCTGCGCTTCCTCTTTTTCCGACAAGCCGCCTTGATGCCGCATTTCGATCACACCGGAGACCCGGCGCAACTTGCATGTGCCGCAAATTCCGCTTGCGCAGCCGCACGGAATCACCACGTTTTGACGCGATGCCGCCATCAGAATGGTTTCGTTCGCACGCGTCTGGAAGGTTTTATCGCCGAGGGTGATTTGATGCGTGACACCGTCGTCTATCTCTCGTGGCGCCTCGTCCGGGAACAATTCGACCGGCGCGAAATGTTCGGTATGAAAGCCCGCATGACGCGCGCCGTCGGCGGCATGAATGCGCTTGACCTCACTCATGAAGCTTGCCGGACCGCAGCAATACACCTCACGAAGATTGAAGTCCGGAACGGCTGCGGAAATAATGCGTCGCGAAATGCGTCCGCGCAGCCCGAACCATCCGGCCGCCGGAGCGCTCAATGTCACGCTGACTTTCAGGTTGGGCATGCTGGTCTGCAGCGTTGCCAGTTCCCGCGCAAAAAGGATGTCGCCGATATCGCGCGCCGCATGGAACCACGCAACGTCCGCCTCCGGACGATGCACCGCGAGCGTACGCAGCATCGACATCAACGGCGAAGCGCCCGAGCCCGCCGAAACCAGAGCGACGGGTTTCGCAGACTCCGTATCGGGATCGAGCTGGAATTGCCCGAGCGGATAGCGTGCGCCGAGCGTCATGCCCGGACGTAATGCATCGTGAAGCCAGCGCGTGGCGCGGCCATCGGCCGGCGCTTTGATCGTCAGTTCAAGCGTGGCGCTTCCCAATGGCGCCGATGCAATCGAGAACGTGCGCTGCAACCGTTCGCCGGCGATATCGAGCGTCAGCATCATCGACTGGCCGGGCAGGAAATGCATTGCTCCGTTTGCATCGAGATCACGGAACACGAAGGTCTTCACCGTCGATGTTTCGATGCGGACCTCAACGCATTCGAGCGTCCGCTCTGCCGGACCTTCCACGATGGTCGCAGCACTTTGCACTATCGATTGATTCTCAACCATGAGCGTGTAACGTGAAAGTGCGGCGCGCGGGTTCCGTTTTCGCAAGATGTTCTGCCAGCTTACCGGCATACCAGTTGGTGAAATTGCGCAACATGAATTCCGATGGCGCGTAAGGCCCCGGCACATACGCCTTCGATGCCACTCCGAGATGATTGTTCGCTGCAAGCCGCGCATCTTGCGTGTTGGTCGCGCGCCAGACAGATGTAAGCGTCTCGATGTCGTAATCGACGCCTTCAACGGCGTCTTCGTGCACGAGCCAAGTCGTGCGCAGCGCGGTACGGTTCGCGGAAAGCGGCAGGATGCGGAAGTGAATGATGTGATCGGCAAGGAAATGGTTCCAGTTGTTCGGAACCCTGAACATCCGTACCGACCCGAGATCAGGATCGGTCAGGTCGCCGAGCAACTTCGCGCACGCGGGTGATCCGTCGGGTGTGAACGATACCGCCCCGCGATGGAACGGCAAGCGGATGCAGCGGAATTCGTTACCGCCATCGGCGGGAAGATGCACGAGGTTTTGCGCGTCCCAGTGGCGCGCTTGGCCATCCATAAGTTCACGGAAATACTCGGAACCGGCGGGGTCGTCGGGCAGCGCGAACTCGACGAGCGTAGCCAGCAGTTCCGGGTGATTCCCGCTGCAGTGATAACACTCTCGGTTGTTTTCGATGACTAGCTTCCAGTTCGCGTCTTCGATCAGCGTTTCGACGTGCGCGACCTTCGTGCGTTCGGGTGCATGTGGCGCAATGTACGGCGTGACGGACTGGCGAAACCGCGTGATATCCGGCGGCGTTTCCGCGATACAGACGTACACCATGCCGCAGATCACTTCCACGTGCACCGGCGCGAGACCATATGCGTCGCGATCGAACCCGGCAGGCATTTGCCGCGCATGGAGCAACGCGCCGTCGAGGTTGTAGACCCACTGGTGATACGGACAGACCAGACGGTGGACGTGGCCCTGTGCTTCGGTGCAAATGCGTGAGCCGCGATGCCGGCAGGTGTTGAAAAACGCTTTTACCTCGCCGTCTTGCGTTCGCATGATGACGACCGACGTTTCGCCAATTTCCATCGTCAGGTAATCGCCCGGGGCGCGAATCTCCGCCACGTTGCAGGCGAAGAGCCATTCGTTGGAAAAGACTGCGTCGATGTCGAGATCGTGGAACGCCGGTTCGACGTAGAACGGCCGCGCCAGGCTAAAACCTTCGCGCCGTTCATCGAGCAGGGCGTGGACGTGCGCCGCATCCAGCATCGCGTTTTCTCCGTCGAGGGCGATTGAATGAGGCCATTCTCGCCTGACGAATTACTGTATGTCCGCAGGGACGCGACGTACGTCAACACGAAAGCGACGTTTTTGGGTGCTTAAGAAAGTTGTGGGAAGGGTTGGTTGGGTGGGCGGGGTTGTTGCTGCTTAGGCTTTCGCAGTTTCAGTTCTAGCAGCAAACCTGCGAAGGCCCGAGTAGTAGCAACCCAGCCTCACCCCCGCCAGCCCTCTCGCGTCCGGGCATCCCTCACCGTCGGTAACGCAAACCTCGCCCTCCTGACATCGTCGTAATCGAGCCGCGCGATCACCAACTCCTCCCGCGCCTCGCGACTTTCCGCCAATACATTTCCGTAGGAATCAACAACCCGCGATCCACCCCAGAAATGCAGTTCACCCTCATGCCCCACACGATTCGCCATCACGATCGGCAAGCCGTAAACCAGCGCATAAAACCGCAACACCGTATCCCATCCGCGCGGGTTATCGAACTGATCGCCGACCGCTTCCAGCGCCGAACTGATCGGCGCAACGCCAAGCGTCATCCCCGCGCAAGCGGCGTCGTGAACCAGCGACGGATTCCACCAGTCCGCACAGATCGGCGTTGCGACTTGCCAGCGCGGATCTTCCAGATGGAACGAACCCAGCGCATTGCCGGGCGCGTAGAACTTGCCATCGTCGAGCTTGCCATAAGTCGCGAGCCCAATCTTCCGATGCACATGCACCACCCGACCATACGCAAGCGTCGCCACGCTGTTATAGAACTGCGCGCCCGGCGCTTCCTCAATAAAACCAACCACCGTGTGCATCGGCCCGCACACTTCAGCGAGTTGCCGCAAGACCATGTGATCAGCGGGCATGGCAAGGCGCAACGTCTCGGCACCCGCGCCATGTCCGACCAGCGAGAGCTCGGGGAAGACGAGCATGTTTACGTTCGCCGATGCAGCTTTGGCGATAAACATCAAATGCCGTTCCACGTTGCCGGTAATATCGCCGGGCAATGTTTCAACTTGTGCGGCAGCTAGGATCAAACCATCGTTCATGATTCTTCGCGCACAGTTACATCAAACCGGACGACTTGAGAAAATCGCTCGCGACGTCATCGACGGATTTCTTCGATACATCCACCTCGGCGTTCAACCGCGCCATGGTCTTGTCATCGAGTTTCGCCGAAATGGAATTGAGGAGCGGCCCGAGCTTCGGATTGGCATCGAGCGTCGCCTTGCGGATCACGGGCGTGAGCGCGTATGCGGGGAAGAAGTTCTTGTCGTCGCGCAAGGTAATGAAGTTGAAGGCTGGCACGCGTCCATCGGTCGTAAACACGAGCGCGACCTGGACTTGCTTGTCCTTGAGCGCCTGATAGGTCAGGCCCGAATCCATCCGCTTGATTTGCGATGGCGAGAACGAAAACCCGTACGCCGCTTGCAGCGGCTTCAGACCGTCGGGACGCGCGTAGAACTCCGAGTTGCACGCGAAGGTCAGGTCCTTCCCGGCGCCGAGCGCCTTCGCGAGATCGCTGATCGTGGCAATGCCGAGCTTCGCGGCTTCGTCGCGATTCATTGCAAGACCATACGTGTCATTCGCTTTCGATGCATCGAGCCACACGATTCCCTTGGCGGCATCGAGTTGCTTCACGCGTGTATATGTTTCGGCAGGCGTAAGGTGCTCCGTCACCTTGTTGTAGGTGATGAGCGAGGTGCCTGTGTATTCCCAGTACACGTCGATCTGGCCATTCTCCTGCGCCTGACGCAGCACCGTGCTGCCCATCCCGTCTTTCTTCACGACGTTGAAACCCTTCGCCTGCAGCAACGCGGTCGTGATCTGCGCGAGCAGCACTTGCTCGGTGAAGTTTTTCCCGCCAACCGTTACGGTTGCGGCATCCGCGGCGCGCGCGGGTTGAGCCGCGAGCATGCTTGCCGTGAGGCAGAACGCAGGTAGGAGCGCGAAGACACGGGAAAATAGCCGGATATGCATGGAAGATCCAGTGAAATGAAGAAGGGAAGAAAACGTTCAGCGTTGCGGATTCACGCCGCGCGGCACGAGCCGGTATTGCATCTGTGCAACGAGCATGTCGGTCAGGATTGCAAGCAGCGCAGTCGGCACGGCGCCGGCGAGCAACATGGCGAAATCGTTCAAATCGATGCCCGTAAAGATCAGCTCGCCCAAGCCTCCGCCGCCCACGAGAAACGCGAGCGGCGCTGTTCCCACTGTAATGGCGAGCGCGGTACGCAAGCCCGCAAAGATCACGAACATGGCGTTGGGAAGTTCAACGCGCCACAGGATCTGCCGCGGCGTCATGCCAATTCCGGTGGCGGCATCGATCAGTGCCGGGGGTACGGCGCGAATGCCTTCGTACGTGTTCATCGCGATGGGAAGCAGGGTCGCCACCCATAATCCAAAGATCGCAGGCTTCGCGCCGATGCCCATCAGGCTCATGGCAAGCGCGAGCAACGCGAGCTTCGGCACCGCTTGCCCCGCGTTGAGCGCGAGCATGACCCCATGCGCCATGCGTCCCCGCGACGGACGGCTGAGCCAGATCCCGGCCGGCAGCGCAACGGCAATCGCCAAGGCGCCCGCGATGGCGACCATCAGCATCTGCTGGCCTGCCTGGTAAAGCATGTCGTCCTTGTAAGGCGCGAGCGGCGCGAACCAGTTCGCGGCGCGCGCTTGCGAGGCGAACAGCGAGATCGCCGAACATGTGCCAAGACGCCACGTGAACCCGCGTAAGCGCATGATCACACGCCCTCCTCGGCACGGCTTTTTGCAAGCAGCGCCGCATCGAGATCACGCTCGGCCGCCGCCGGCAAATCCAGCGCGCCGGCGAACGCCGCGCCGCCCGCGCATGACGCACGCGCCATCTCGGCAATACCCGCATGCGTGACGTACCCCGCGAAGCGTCCTGTCTCGTCCACGACGGCAAACCACGACACGCCATGGGCAAGCATCATCGACATGACCGAACGCAGGTCGTCGCCAGTGCGAACGGTTGCGGGCAACGGCAACGCCATTGGCGCTTCCAGCCTCTCAGGCACGGCGTCAAGCCGCGATGCAGTGAAATAACCCGCGGGCTTGCCGTTCGTATCGATAAAAACCGCTTCGCCATGCGGATGCAAAGCCAGCGCTGCGCGCGCCGCGCTCTTCGTGTCTCCGGCGCGAACGATGGCATCGGTCGCTACCATCGCCGCGCCTGCACGCAGCAAGCGCAACCGCTTCAATGCACGATCCGCGCCGACGAAATCCGCGATAAACGGCGTCGCCGGACGCGCCAGCAGTTCGTCTGGACCGGCGAACTGTTCGAGCTTGCCGTTGCGAAAGATCGCGACCTTGTCGGCCATCTTCATGGCTTCGTCGATGTCGTGGCTCACGAACACCACGGTCTTTTTCAGCCGCTTTTGAATCTTGCGAAACTCGTCCTGGATCGATGTGCGGTTGATCGGATCAATCGCGCCGAAAGGCTCGTCCATCAGCATCACGGGCGGATCGGCCGCAAGCGCGCGCGCGACGCCCACACGCTGTTGCTGACCACCCGACAAATCGCGCGGATAACAGCTTAGATACAAGGCCGGATCGAGCGCCACCAGTTCAAGCAGCTCCTCCGTGCGCTGACGCGTCTTGCGCTTGTCCCAGCCGAGCATCTGCGGAACGAGGCCGATATTCTGCTCGACTGTCATGTTGGGAAACAGCCCGACTTGCTGGATCACATAGCCAATGCGCCGGCGCAATTCGACCACGTCGAAGCTCGACGTATCCTCGCCGCCTATCAGTATCCGGCCCGACGTCGGCTGCACGAGCCGGTTGATCATCTTGAGCGTCGTGGTCTTGCCGCAGCCGGATGGCCCGAGCAGCACACACAGTTCGCCTTCCTCGATGTCCATCGATACATCATCGACTACTGCTTGTGCCTGACGTGACTCGAAGCGCTTGGTGAGATGTTGAAGGTTGATCATCGGCTCTCCGCGATCGTTGGGCGCTCGAGGCCAGACACGCTGGCACGGCGGCCGCGGCCAGAGCGCGCCGACAGAAGCGGCAGGCGCACCGTCCGCAAGCCTGCAGGAGTGAGGCGGCGTTGCACGAGCGCGAGTCCGAAGTCCGCAAGAATCGCAAGGCCGCCGACAATCAGCGCTCCCGCGATCAACTGGCGCGAATCCGATTGCGAAATGCCGCGGCTGATCAGCCGGCCGAGACCGCCCGCGCCAATGTACGTGGCGATCGCCGCAATGCCAATATTGATGACTACCGCCATGCGGATGCCCGCCATGATGATCGGCATCGCGATCGGCATTTCGACCTTGAAGAGCCGTTGCCGCGTGGTCATGCCCATGCCGTTCGCCGCTTCGCGCAACGCGGGATCGAGATTGCGGATCGCGGCGTAGGTGTTGCGCACGATCGGCAACTGGGAATAGAGGAACAGCGCGATCACTGCCGGCAGGAAACCGATGCCCTGCCCGATCAGCGACAACACCGGAATCAGCAGGCCGAAGAGCGCAACCGATGGAATCGTCATCAGGATTGCCGCGACGTACAGGACGATCTTCGCGCTGCGTTCGTGCGCGCTGATCGCGACGCCTAGCGGCACGCCCGTGAGAATCGCGCAGCCCACGCCGACCGCGACCAGTTCAAGATGCTCGACGAGCATGCGAAGAATCGACGGGCCGTTGTTCCAGATAAAAACGAGTGTTTCCAAACGGCCTCCGGTGTGTTCATCGACGATGAAGATGGGTCGGATTCGTGGCTACCGATGCACTGTAACGACTCAAAATCCCGGGCAGTGCCACGTTTTCGACAACAACTGTCACCGGCGCGACGCCTAAGGGTTTTCCGTCATGGGCTTGGCCGGCGGATTGCGTCGCCCGGAAGACGCGGCAACGCCTTTGTCAGCGCCGGCCGGATGGTGTGATCGAGTACACGCCGCGTCAACGCTATGAGTTCGCGCGCGAACTCATCCCATTCGCCTTCGCGATGCAGCAAATAGAAGCCGCGCCGCCCGAGTTTGCCGGACGGCAGCGGCAGCACTGCGATCTCCGGCAAGTAGTGGCGCGCCTGCCAGAGGCAAAGCGGCGTGGAGATGGCAAAGCCAAGACGCGCGGCGACGAGGCTGAGCAAGGGATCGGTGGCATCGAACTCATAGCGGCGCGGACTTTCGATACCCAGGTGCCGTGCAAACCGCTCCACTTGCTGCCCAATAACCGAATGCGCCGTGTAGCGGATCAAGGGCAGCTCATCGGCAAGCCGGCGCCAGTCGAGGTCCGGCTGATCTTCCAGATGGCGCCGCGCCACGACTGCCACAAAGGCTTCCGAAAACAGCGGCTTCTCTCCGATGCGCGTATCGGTCACGATTGTTTCCGTGCACACCGCCAGATCGATTTCACGTTCGTGCAACTGACGCGTGAGGCCAGGCGTCAGGCCCGACCACAACGCAATCTGCCGCGCGGAGCCCGACAATCCCCGGATCAGTTCGGCGCCCACGGTCGCGGCGAACGAATCGACGCAACCCAGCCGGACGGGCAACTGGGCGCCATCGGTGGTGTCGCTGAAACTGGTGGCAACGCGCTGCGCGTGGTCGAGCAACGGGCCGGCCAGTTCAAGCAAGGTTCGGCCGGCGACGTTTGGACGGGGCGGGCGGCTGTCGCGATCAAAGAGGCTTGCGCCCTGCTCCCGCTCGAGCGCCGCCACGGCCTGGCTCACCGCGCTCTGGCTCACGCCGAGCTGTTTGGCCGCCGCCGTCATCGACCCGAGGTTGCATACGGCAACGAACGCCTGCAGCGCACGCAAATCGATTGGCAATTGGGTTCGTCGTATCGGCATGATGATTTTTTGGCTCGTTGCAAAATTGCTGCGTCGCGAAGCGTGCCCGGCGCATGTCTTATTGCATCCGATAACAGCAAACACACCGCGCAGCATTAATTTAACTTATACAAAATTGCGCGCTCGCGTTGGTTCGTAACATCCACGCACGTCCCTTTTTGCATGGTTACTCATGAACCACTACGACTTCATCGTGATCGGCGCTGGCGTGATCGGCACCTCGGTCGCGCATCATCTCGCCGCGCTTGGCGCGGGCAGCGTGCTTGTCATCGATCGCGGCCTGATCGGCGCCGGCACGACTTCGCAATCGTCCGGCTTGCTGCGCACGCATTATTCGGTGCGGCAGAACGTGGAACTCGCGCGTTCGTCGTGGTGGGCGTTCAATAATTTCGCGGAGTACGTCGGCGACGAGGAAGCGTCGTGCGGCCTCGTCAAAAGCGGCTACATGATCGTCTCGCCCGAGGGCGACAAGCTCGATGCGCTGCGTTCATCGCTTGAGGCGCAGCGCGAGATGGGTATTGAAGTGCGCATGCCGTCGCGGGAAGAGGCCCGTGAGTTGATGCCGATCGCGCAATTCGATGACGCCGCGCTGATCGGCTACGAGCCGGAAGCCGGTTTCGCCGATGCATACCTTGTCGCGACCGCCTTTGCGCGCTCCGCGCGGCGACGCGGCGTGACGGTCAAGGAAGGCGTGAACGTTACCGGTCTGCTGCGCGAGGGTCGCCGGGTCGTGGGCGTCACCACCGGCGCAGGCGATTTTTCTTGCGGCACCTTGATCAGCACGCAGAACATCTGGACGCCGGAACTGGAAAGCTGGACGGGCGTGACGTTGCCGGTGAAACCGGAGCGTCATACGGTGCTCGCGCTCGAATGCAACGAAGCGCCCTACACGTTCACGATGCCCGCCTTCAAGGATCTCGGATCACCGGGCATGCTGTATTACCGCAGTTATGGCGGCAAGCAGATGCTGGTTTCCGAAGGTGTGGTCGGTGAAACGTTAAGCTCGCCCGAGACGGAACAAGGCGATATCTCCCTCGACTACGTGGGTGAAGTGGGCGAGCAGGTTGCCGAGCGTTTCCCTGCGTATGAAGCGGCCGGGCTGGCGTCGTCGTGGACGGGCGTGTACGACGTCACGCCCGACTGGAATCCCGTTCTCGGACCGGTTGCCGATATTGAAGGGCTCGTTGTGGGATTTGGATTTTCCGGACACGGGTTCAAGTTGTCTCCGGGTATCGGCAAGATTCTGGCGCAGCATGCGCTGTGTCTTCCGACCGATGTTTCCCTCGCGCCTTATGCGTTGGAACGCTTCGCGAGCGGTGCGCTGCTGGTCGGGAAATATGGGTCGGGCGCCGTGTCCTGATGTGGTTTTGCGATACGCAGGATAAAAACCGGATGCTGACATCCGGTTTTTTTGCCTCTTTACAACCCCCGGGACAACGCCGGCACGACATCGAAGAGATCGCCTACCAAACCGTAATCAGCGATGCTGAAGATGGGTGCATCGGCGTCCTTGTTGATGGCCACGATCACCTTCGAGTCTTTCATGCCCGCGAGATGCTGGATCGCGCCCGAGATACCCACGGCAATGTAAAGTTCCGGCGCGACCACCTTGCCCGTTTGCCCGACCTGCCAGTCGTTTGGCGCAAAGCCGGAATCCACCGCTGCACGCGATGCGCCGAGCGCCGCGCCAAGCTTCACCGCGAGCGGATTGAGAATCGCGAAATTATCCGCGCTGCCGAGTCCGCGTCCGCCGGACACCACGACCTTCGCGCCCGTCAGATCCGGACGATCGCTCGTTGCCACCTCGCCTCCGATGAAACGCGACAAGCCGCTGTCAGGCACTGCGTCTGGAATTTCGGTCGGCGCGGCCTCCATCTTGATGTTGCAGGCGCCGAATGCGGTCGTTCGTATTGTCAGGACCTTGATTGCATCGCGCGATCGTACGGTTGCTATCGCGTTGCCTGCGTAAATTGGACGACGGAAGGTATCGGCGGAAACAATCTCGATCACATCGGATATCTGCGCCGTATCCAGCCTTGCCGCGATACGCGGCGCAACGTTTTTCCCTGCCGATGTCGCCGCGAACAGGATATGGCTATACGCGTTTGTGTTCGCGATCGAGAACACTTGAGCCGCCACGTTCTCCGCAAGGTTGCCCGCGAAATGCGGCGCATCTGCCAGATGCACCTTGCTGACGCCATTTAATCGGCTCGCGGCACCAGCCACCTGACTGACATTGTGACCCGCGACCAGTACGTCGATTTCTCCGCCTATTTCCGACGCCGCCGAGATTGTGTTGAGCGTCGGGTTTTTCAATTTCCCGTCGTCGTGTTCCGCTATTACGAGCGTGCGCATGTCAGATCACCTTGGCTTCGTTTTTAAGTTTATCGATAAGCGCGGCGACATTCGCGACCCTCACACCCGCGGGACGCACGGTTGGTTCGGTAACCTGAATGATTTCCAGCCGAGGTGCGACATCGACTCCGAGCGCTTCGGGGTTCGTTATATCGATGGGCTTTTTCTTTGCCTTCATGATGCTTGGCAGCGTGACATAACGCGGCTCGTTGAGGCGCAAGTCGGCCGTAATAATGGCCGGAAGTTCGAGCGTAATGGTTTCAAGGCCGTCATCGACCTCGCGCGTGACGGTCGCCATCCCATCCGCCACTTCGATACGACTTGCGAACGTAGCCTGCGGCCAGCCGAGCAAGCCGGCCAGCATTTGTCCGGTCTGATTCGAGTCGTCGTCGATGGCCTGCTTGCCCAGGATCACGAGTTGCGGCTGCTCTTGCGCAACGATTGCATGCAGCAACTTCGCTACCGCAAGCGGTTGAAGGTCCGCATCCGTCTGCACGAGCACGCCGCGATCCGCGCCAATCGCAAGCGCGGTGCGAAGCGTTTCCTCACTTTTCGCGGTGCCGCACGAGACCGCCACCACTTCGGCGGCGTGCCCGCTTTCCTTGAGCCGCGTTGCGGCTTCGACGGCGATTTCGTCGAACGGATTCATCGACATCTTGATGTTCGCGGTCTCGACACCCGATAGATCCGCCTTCACGCGAACCTTGACGTTGTAGTCCACCACGCGTTTGACCGCGGTCAGTATCTTCATTGCAAGATCCTTATAAAAGCGCGCCGGACGCTCGGTGCAGTCCGGAGAGTTCCGATTGTCCGGCACCCGATCGCCTACGGCACATGCATAAGAATCTCTGCTGCTGAACTTAAGCCAGCTTGCTGACTTTCGCGGCCTTCCCTGTCCCCGCCAAAAACGCACGCACCATTTCATGGGCTTGATGCTTGTGATCTTGCTGCCAGTCATCGGTCAGCAAATCGACATTGAATATCCGCGAGAGCGTGTAAGCGTTCGATTTGTGAAACGAGCAAAGACTGACGAGGCCGACATAAAGATGCAACGGATCCATGCCTTTTCGCAGCGATCCATCCGCTTCGCCGCGCGCGATCAACGTGGATATCAGACCCAACACGGGCGATGCCATTTCCGGAATACTCTTCGAGCGCTTCATGGAGCGCGCCCGGTTCAGGTTCTCGAACGACAGCAACTTGAGCAATTCCGGGTGCGCAGAAAAATGGCCTTCGATAAAGTCGTAAAGCTGCACGATACCGGCCACCGGCGGCACGCGTTGCGCATCGAGTTCAAGTGCAAGTTCGGCTTCGCGTAAACGCGAAAGCACAAACTCCAGCACCTCCAGATAGAGCGCTTCCTTGCCGCCGAAATAGTGATAGATCATGCGGATATTCACCTTCGAGCGGCTGGCGATGGTCTCCACGCGCGCACCGCTCAAACCTTTATCCGAGAACTCGGCAATGGCGACCTTGAAGATGCGCTGGCGGGTCGCTGCGGCAAGGCGTTGCCGGCTGGTTGCGGGCGCCTTTTCATTGGTCACGGCCGCAACGGGCGGGGTGCCGGAAGTCGTTCTTGGAGCAGCACGTGTCATGTCGAAAATAAACCTGGTGAGCCAGCAGTAATCGGTCGGCTTATTCTAATCGCAGCCTTTCCGCGTCATCGCCTGAACGGTTGCGTCAATGCAAGCGGCGCGGTCTGTCGTCCGATCAAGCCTGCAACGGCGACCAGCGCAAGGAGATAGGGCAGCATGATGAGCAGCGCAGTCGGCACATGAATGCCGAGCAGCGGCAACTGGAATTGCAACGCGCTCGCAGCACCAAATAGAAGGCACGCGCCAGCAGTGCGGCCGAGTTTCCAGTTGCCGAAAATGATCGCTGCAATCGCGAGATAACCGGACCCGCTTGTCATGCCTTCCGTGAACGTATGTATATCGCCGATAGAAATAAAACAGCCCGCAGCACCCGACATCAAGCCTGAGAACAGCACCGCGCCGTAACGCAGGCGTGTCACCGAGAGCCCGGATTGATCGACTGCCTTGGGCGCCGCGCCGACCGCATGAAGCGAGATGCCGAGCGCCGTGCGCCGAAGCACGACTGAGGTGAGCAGCAAGACGGCGAAGCCTGCATACACGAGCCAGACCTGATGAAATACGGGTTCGCCTATCATCGGAATAGCGCTCAGGCCTGGAGGTGACCAACGCGCAAGTCCTGGGATCGCCACGCTCGATCGCTCGCCGAACAACTCGCGATACGCAAGCGTGGTTGCGCCCAGCGCGAGAATGTTGATACCAATCCCCGTCACGATCTGGTTCGCACGCAAGGTGATGCTGAGGAAAGCCTGGAGCAACGCGATAGGCAAAACGCCCAGCATGCCGATGGCGAGTCCCAGCGCCGCGTTGCCTGTTGCCCATGCGCCTGCGGCGCCGAGAAACGCGCCAGAAAGCATCATGCCTTCCACGCTCATGTTCAGGACCCCCGCCCGCTCGCTGACCAGTTCTCCGGTCGAAGCCAGCATGAGCGGCGCAGCAAAGCGAATGGCCGACCCGGCGAACACCGCCGCAATGCCTGCATCCATTATCGTGCTCCTTGTTTGTCGAGCCACAACGACCCGCCTGCCAGCGTGACAATGACGATGCCCTGCACGACGAGCACGAGAGCGGACGGCACCGACGCCACCATTTCCATGTTGATGCCGCCTGAGCGCAAGAAGCCAAAGAGCAAAGCCGCGGCGAACACGCCGGTGACCGACCCGCGCGCGAGGAGCCCGACGACGAGGCCATCGAAGCCATAGCCCGACGAAAAACCCGCTTTCAGCGAATACTGGTCGCCCTGGAGCATCAGCGCTCCCGCAAGGCCGCCGAACGCGCCAGCAAGCGCGAGCGCGCCCACGATCGTCGATGTAATCGGCATCCCCGCGCGCCGTGCGGCAAGCGCGTTCAAACCGACGGCCCGCAAATAAAGCCCAAAGCGCGTGCGCAGCAGCAAGATCGCGACGGCGATGCCCAGCACGACCGTTATCGGCAAGCCGATATGCAAACCCGCGCCGCTGTCGGCTGCGAGTTGCGGCAACTTGGTGGCATCGGAAATTTCGAGTGATTCGGGCAGCGTCGCAGCGTTCGACATCGGCTGGCGAAGCAGCGCTTCGGATTGCACGCACCAATACAAAAACCAGACCGCGATAAACGACATCAGCAGCGTGCTGATGACTTCATTGGTGCCCGCGCGCGCCTTGAGCAAACCCGGAATTGCGCCCCACACACCGCCCGCGAGCGCGGCGGCGAACATCGGCAGGATGAAGGCGAGCCCGAACGGAAGATGCGCAACGCCGCCCGAGAGGCTGACCGCCGTGGCCGTGATCCCGCCTATCGCGATCTGCCCTTCCCCGCCGACATTGGTAAGTTGCGCGCGGTTTGCAAGCACGAAACCTGTGCCAACGAGCGCAAACGCAAGACTGCGATTGATCGACGCGCCAACCGCATAGGCCGAGCCCCAGGCGCCATCGGCGAAAGCTGCGAGCGCGTCGCCAAGCGGCACGCCCACGCTTGCAATCAGCACCAGCGCCGCAATCACCGCGACCAGCGCCGCGCCGGCGAGCACGCAAACGGTGCGCATGCGCTGCGATCGAAGCCAGGTTGAACGTGGCGAAACCGTGAGCGTATTCATGAGTCTTGTCCTGCCATCCACGCGCCGATACGGCCACGCTGGAGATCGAGTTGAGCGGGATCGGGCACGCACGTCCCCATGATTTTTCCGCGATACATCACGACGATGCGGTCCGCGACGGCCATCAGTTCATCGAGTTCGGAAGAGATGAGCAGCACGCCGACACCCTGGTCGCGTGCCGCGCGAATGTGGTCGTACACGGCTGCGACCGCACCGACATCCAGGCCGCGCGTGGGCTGCGCCGCCATCAGGAAAACGAGGCCTTCGAGCGTGAGCTCGCGTGCCAGCACCGCCTTCTGCTGGTTGCCGCCGGAGAGTCCGCGAAAGGCAACATCGGCGCTGGCGGCGCGGACATCGAAGCGCTGCATCAGCGAGGTTGCGGCCGCGCGCATCGCACGGTGACGGGTGAAGCCCCAGCGCGAGAAGTCATCGAGCCGGTTGAGACAGAGGTTTTCCGTGAGGCTCATGTCTGGAACGCATCCGGTCGCGTGCCGGTCTTCCGGGACGATGCCCACGCCAAGCCGCGTGAGTTGCGAAGGCGTTGCAAACGTGCCTTCGGTTCCATCGATAAAAAACCGTCCCGCCGATGCTTTCATCATGCCGGCAAGCACCGCGCCCAGTTCGCTTTGGCCGTTGCCTTCCACGCCTGCAATGCCGACTATCTCGCCGCGATTGACCACCAGCGTGCAATTGTCCACGCGCGTCACGCCGTCGGCGCTACGAACGGTCAGGCCATCGACTTGAAGGGCTTCGTCGCTTAAAGGGCGGCCATACGGTGACGGCGATGACGCTTTGCGCGCCTCGGCGCCCGGTGCCGATTCGCGATGAATCATCGCGTGCACGAGGCGGTCGACGTCCGCTGAAGGCGTGCTCGAGCGCGCGACCACGCGGCCGCTTTGCAGCACGGTGGCCCGGGTTGCGATCCGGCGGATTTCAGCGAGCTTGTGCGTGACGAGGACCACCGCGCAGCCGCGTGCCGCGACGCGCTCGCACATGGCGAGCAACGACTCTATCTCGGCGGGCAGGAGGACTGCGGTGGGTTCGTCGAGCACGAGCAGGCGCGGCTCGCGGATCAGACACTTGACGATCTCCACACGCTGCCGCTCGCCCACCGACAACGCGGCAATCCGCGCGTCAGGATCGAGTGCCAGGCCGAGATCTTCCACCAGCGCACGCACGCGCTGCGCTTGCCTCGCGCGATCCAGCCAGCCGTGCGAACGCCCGAGCAGCAAGTTGTCGAGGACGGTGACGTCATCGACGAGACTGAAATGCTGATGCACCATCGCAATGCCGTGCGCGAGCGCGTCGCGTGGACTGCGCGGCCGATACGGCGCGCCATCGATCAGCATGCCGCCCGCATCCGGCTGATGAACGCCGAACATCACGTTGCACAAGGTGGACTTGCCGGCACCGTTCTCACCGAGCAGGCAATGCACTTCGCCTGCAACCAGATCGAGCGATACGTCGGTCAGGGCGTGAAACGCACCAAAGTGCTTGCCGATACCGTGCATGCCGAGCACCGGCGCATGGGTCCCCGGCGCGGTGTTCCTTACCTGTGCATCCGGCGACGAATCGAGCGTCAGGTTCATCGCCCGTCACCCTTCCGACACTTTGATCTTGCCGCTTTCAATGTCCTGCTCGATCTGCTTGATCTTCGCATTCATCTCGGGCGTTGCATGACACACCGCCATGCCGGACGCCTTGGGTCCCATCGCCAGTCCAAATGGCTTGTAGCCCGGCTGCCAGGTGCCTGCCGCCATCTGATCGATCGCGTATTGCACCTGGTATCCAACGCCTGTGATCGAATAGGCCACGTACAACGCATCCGTGCCGCATCGATCCGTGTAGCTGCCAATCATGTGCGTGTGTTTTTCGGTCGCCGCCTGCTCCATGCCGCGCAAGCCGAGATTCAGGATGTGGTAATGAACATCCGCGCCTTGCGATATTGCCGCGAGCGTGGCCTCCTTTGCCTTCGATACATTGTCGAAGTCACCGGTATAGCTCTCGAAATATTTGATCTTCGGATTGATTGAACGCGCGCCGTTGCCGAACTCTTTTCCCGCATTCACGATAGACGGAATTTCCATTCCGCCCACATAGCTGACCGCGCCGTTTTTGGACAACATCGCGGCGGCTGCGCCCGCCACATACGCAATCTCCGCTTGCTTCACGTCATAGCCCGCGACGTTGGGCGGCATGTCCTGACCTTTGTTGCCGCCCACGATCGCAAACTTCGTCTTGGGAAAACGCTTCGCGATCTTCAGCACCGCCGCCTGCGTCTGCCCGCCTACGCCGATCACCAGCTGGTTTTTCGACGCGAGGTTCGTGAGCGCCTGCTCCATGTCCGCATAGTTGATGTTCTCGATCACCTGCGTCTTGAGTTTCGGACCGAGTTCCGTCTGCGCGGCCGTCAGCCCGTCGTAACCGGATTCCATCCATCCCTTGTCCGATTTCGAACCCGGGATCAACACGCCGACGCGCAATGGATCGGCCGCGACGGCGTTCGCCATTCCAGTCAAAGCGGCCGCGATCGTCATGGCCTTGGCAACGGTTCTAAACTGGGCTATCGACATTCTGGCACTCCTCTTGCATTTGGTTTCGGTAAGTAGGTTATTCATGAACGAAACCAATGCAAATTCGATGCCAAGCGCATGGGTGCATCGTGGATTGGATCAGCTTGTAGCCGGCGCGCAGTGCGCAATTGCGACTCGCTGTCGACGATGCTCGCCATCGATCGTTCGCCTTCCTTCACACCTTGAGGAGTTGCATCCGATGAAAACCGAGAAGCCATCCGCAACCAGCAACGACGGGCCTTTTGGCCGCCTGGGCCGTGGTGACAACTATCACTGGAACGCGAGCCCGACACTTGTCGACATGTCCATGCCGGCGCCCGAGCCGAAGGTCGCGACGCTCGCGTGCGAGCCGCAGGACGTGCGCGTCGATCTGCGCAGAACGGCGATTGTGGTGATCGATATGCAGAATGATTTCTGCACCAAGGGTGGCTGGGTTGCCCAAATCGGGGGCGATTTCGAAGCGGATCGTGCGCCCATTGCACCATTGCTGCGCCTGCTGCCGGCACTGCGCGCGCACGGCGTTCCCGTGATCTGGGTGAACTGGGGCAACCGTGCGGACCTCGCCAACATGCCGCCGAACCAGCTGCATCTATACAAGCCGACGGGCGCAGGCGTCGGACTTGGCGAGCCGCTCGCGAGCAACGGCGCGCATGTGCTGGAAAAGGATTCATGGGCGGCTGCCGTCGTCGATGAACTCGCGCCCTTGCCCTCGGATATCTGTGTCGATAAATATCGCATCAGCGGCTTCTGGGATACGCCGCTCGACAGCATCCTGCGCAATCTCGGCGTGCGCACGGTGTTGTTCGCCGGCGTGAACACCGATCAATGCGTGCTCCATTCGCTGACCGATGCAAACTTCCTCGGCTACGGTTGCGTGCTCGTTGAGGATTGTTGCGCGACGTCGTCGCCATCGTTCTGCACCGAAGCTACCGTGTGGAACGTGAAGAAGTGCTTTGGCTTCGTGACGGATTCGGCGCGCATCCTCGCCTCGCTGCCGGAGTCGCGCGAATGAACGCGTTCGTGCCCGGCGAACATGTGGAAGCGGCGCCTACGGCAAGCGGCGCGCTGGATGGCTTGCGCTTCGCGGTGAAAGATCTGATCGACGTCGCGGGTTTCCGCACCGGCGGCGGCAATCCGGACTGGCTGGCAACGCACGCGCCGGCCGAACGTCACGCGGTCTGTGTATCGCGGCTGCTTGGCGCCGGCGCGCGGCTCGACGGCAAGACCATGACCGACGAGCTCGCGTACAGCCTCGAAGGCGAAAACCATCATTACGGCACGCCGCTCAATCCACGCTGGCCGCATGCGCTGCCGGGCGGATCGTCTAGCGGGTCGGCATCGGTCGTGGCGGCGGGCCAAGCAGACTTTGCGCTCGGCACGGACACGGGCGGCTCCGTGCGCGTGCCCGCGGCTTTCTGCGGCGTGTGGGGAATACGTCCCACGCATGGCGCCGTTTTCCTCGACGGCGTCCTGCCCTTCGCGCCGTGTTTCGATACGGTCGGATGGTTCGCGCGTTCCGCCGATGTCCTGGCGAAGGTCGGCCGCGTTTTGCTGCCTGAGGGTTCATCGTCGTCGATACAAAAGCGTCGGCGTGTCAGGGTGAAAGAAGCCTTCGACCTGCGCGCGAGAAACGCCCCCGATGACGCCGCCCGCCTGACGGTCCTCGCGGAGTCGATCGGCGCGGTGGATTCCGTTTCGCTCATAAGCGACGGTGAATGGCTCACGTGTTATCAGGCGCTTCAGGACGCGGATATCGATACCTCTCTCGGCGCATGGATCGCATCAGCGAAGCCACGCTTTGGGCCGTCCATTGCGCCACGTTTTGCGCGCCTGGATAACTTCGATCGAAGCATGACAGCGCACTGGCGCGCAACCCGCGCGCGCCTTCGCGCACAGCTCGATGCAGTGCTGCAGGACACGCTGCTGATCATGCCGACCACGCCCGTGGCGCTGCTCGCAAAGAACGCTCACGGCGATACAATCGGCCGCTTCTATCAGGACGCATTGACCATGAACGCCATCGCGGCAATCGGCGGCCTTCCGCAGATCACGCTGCCGTTCTTCGATGAGATCGAACGGCCGCTGGCGTTATCGATCATCGGCGCACGGGGCGACGACCTGGCGCTTCTCGCCTTTGCGCAAGAACTCAGCACGCGTTTCAGCTCGGCCGATGGCGTGCTTCACACCACGGAGCTTTGATGCAGCAAACGGCACGAGACACATCGCGCAACGGCATGGTGACCAGCCCGCACGCACTCGCGAGCACGGCGGGTCTGGAGGTGCTGCGCGCTGGCGGCAACGCCATCGAAGCGGCCATCGCGATCGGCGCGGCGCTGGCCGTGACCTATCCGCATTTCAACGGCTTGGGCGGCGATGCGTTCTGGGTGATCGGCGACAAGACCGGCATGTTGCGGACGTTGTCGGGTATCGGGCAAGCCGCGCAGAATCCGCCGCTCCTCGACCGTAGCGGACGCGCGATAACGCAGCGCGGTCCCGGTTCAACGCTGACGACCGCCGCCACTGTGGACACATGGCATCAGGCGCACGCCATCAGCCAGCAATGCTGGGCCGGCAAGATGGCATGGTCCGCGCTGTTCGAACGGGCAATTGAATATGCCGCGGATGGCTTTCCCGTCACACCCTCGCAGCACTTCTGGCACACGCTTCGCGCGGACGAACTGCATGCGCAACCGGGCTTTGCGAAGGTATTTTCACCGGCCGGCCGCATTCCGGACATTGGCGAGCGCTTCGCGCAACCGGCGCTGGCAGAAAGCCTGAAACGAATTGCGGTGCATGGCGCGCGCGAATTTTATGAAGGCGAACTTGCCGGACGTATCGCGCGAGGACTCGCCGATGCAGGCTCGCCACTGACGCTTGCAGACCTCGCACGCACCCGGGCACGCGATGAAACGCCGCTGCGCGTGCCGTATCGTGATGGCGAGCTGATCAGCTTGCGTCCGCCCACGCAGGGCGTCACGACCCTCCAGATCATGGGAACGCTGGACCGGTTCGACTTGAGCGCTATCGAGGAAGGCAGCGCGGACTATTACCATCTGCTGGTCGAAGCGGTGAAGGTTGCGTTCGCGGATCGGGACCGGTATGTATCGGATCCGGATTTCAACGAGGTCCCGGTCGAGCACATGCTGTCCAGCGCAACGCTCGACGCCCATGCACGTTCCATCAGCCCCGACCAGGCGCGTGCATGGCCGCATGTTTTCCGGCCGGGCGATACGGTTTTCATCGGCGCGACGGACCGTGAAGGCCGCAGTGTGAGCCTGCTGCAGACGGTGTACTTCGACTGGGGCAGCGGCGTGATTGCCGGCGATACAGGCATTCTCTGGCACAACCGCGGCGCGTCGTTCAGCACGGACCCCGCGCATCACAATGCGCTGAAGCCGGGCAAGCGGCCGTTCCATACGCTCAATCCGGGCATGTATCTGAAGGACGGCAAGCCGCGTTTGCTGTTTGGAACGCAGGGCGCGGACGGTCAGCCGCAAACGCTCGCTGCGATCCTCACGCGGTTGATCGACTACGACATGGACCCGCTCGCCGCGCTCAGCCGTCCGCGTTTCTTGCTGGGCAAGACCTTCTCCGATACCCGGGACGCACTCAAGCTCGAAGCAGATGCGGGCGCGGAGGTATTCGCAGCACTCGCGAACCGTGGCCACGAGGTGAGCGCCATTCCCGCGCAAAGTCCCTTGGCCGGACATCCGGGCGTGATACGGATCAACGCAAATAACAGCGCTTCGGGAGCACACGATCCGCGCAGCGACGGTTATGCGCTTGGCTTGGACTAGACCGGATCGCCGGGAGACGCGGAGGATATTTGGACCGTTCGGCTACACTTTGAGCCGGTGACGGCCCTCCAATGACAAACTCGTTCCGACTAAATTGACGCAATCTCTCGCGCTCTACCCTCTCGCCGATGGGCTCGAAAACCGCCCTACCCTCGTCTTCTTGCCCGGAGCGCTGGTGCCCCCAAACGCGTTCGCGCCGGCCGCGCGTATGGTCAAGCTTCGCGCCATCGGCGTGGGATGGCTGGAAGGTCCCGGCCCGCATGACCTGCATTCTGTCGCGCAGCGCGTGGCGTTGTTGATCGAAGGATTGGGTCCGACCGTGCTAATCGGGCATTCCGTGGGAACGCCGGTCGCGGCGCTGGCTGCGGCTATCGACTTGCGCGCGGATAAGCCGAATGTGGTCGGCATGGTGCTCAGCAATAGCGGCGCGAATACGAAGGGTCATGGCGACGTTGAATCTGTCATCGAGCGGGTATTGACGAGTTGGGGACCCGGGCTATGGAAAGCCATGACCGAGCGATCGCTTGGCGTGCCGTGTCCGGATGAACTCGCTGAAGGGTTTGAGACGTATCCGCGTCGCATCACCGCCGCGGCTGTAGCCGAAAGCTTGCGCAGCCTGAAAGACCTCGATCTCACCAACATGCTGGGTCAGTTGTCACGCCTTCCGGCTGCGATCGTTCATGGCGCTCGAGATCCGGCGCGCACGCTTTCGCACGCACGTGGACTTAACGATGGAATCCCGGGTTCCACGCTCTCAATACTCGATACCGGTCACACATCGTGCGTGGAAGCGCCGGCCGAATTTGCCGGGATCGTTCGATCTATCGTTGAACGATCCCTCCCCGCCACTCACTGACTTTTTCGATACACCCACGCGTTTCGGCATATGCACGAACCTCATGCCGCCGCACGCGATGAATTCAGCCGCCCGAACACGAATTGCCCCAAGTACCACACAAGGTCTGCATTCGAAACCACGTCCTCTTCCGTCACGGTCGCAGCGTCGAGCTTCATCCGTCGGAGCATGAGTTTGCCCTGGCTGGACGTAATCCATGTACGAAGCAACTCCTTCCTCGTTCTTGCATCGCAGGCGTTGAAATGTTCGCGGCCTTTACGCGAGTCGTCGTTCATGCGCGCACGCGTTTCTTCTTCACGTGACGCGATAGTCCGAGCAACCGAACTGCGGGTTTCGTTCTTCGCCACTTCGGCGTCGGTTTCGTCGGTCAGCAGTTTTGCCTGAACATCGACCATCGTCCTTTCGGCTTCGGACATCTTCCAGTTGTCGCGCAGTGCTCGCATCAAGTAGCCGGCGGGGCTCTTTTTCACCAGCCCGCGATTGATCTTGAAACGCGTGTATTCCACGGCTTGCTGAATGCGTGAATCCGTCCACACTTCGCGATTCTCGGAAATCTCGGTGAACTGGATGGTGGAGAGATTGAACTCGTCCTTCAGAATCTTGTATAGATGGCTCGCGTCTGCAAGGCTGGCCAAAGCGGCGTCGGCCGTATCCTTGCGCTTCAACAGAAACCTGATGCGGTCGATCCGTTTCGACGTAATGGACTCGGTCTTGGTCTCATACGTCAACTCGATGTCCGATACCTCGTTGATCTCACGCACCGCCGGCTCGAGCCAGTCTCGCTTGAAGTATTTGAAGATGGCCGCGTTCGCGCCCATCTTGCCAGGCCAGCTTCGCATGTCTTCAAGCCGGATCCATTCCGTTCGGCCATTCGGGACGCTCGGAAGCACCTGGTCGTAGATCGCGCGGGAAAGGCTGCGAGTAAAAGCGGTCGAAATGCGCAGGCTCAGCCAGTGGGATTTCCTTGGATCGCGAATTTGCGGGACCAGGCGCGGATGCACGTCGAAGCGAATGCGTCCGCGATGAAAGCCGACCATCCCCATCAGTTGGACCGAGACCCACAAGTCGTCCTCGTTGGGCTCGCGGTCGAGCGGTGTATCGGTGACCTGAATCTTCGCGTCCTGCGCTTCCTCCGCGATCGTGCGCAAGTGCTTGAGGTTGCGGCTGTCGTAGCGCATCAACCACTTGAAATAGTTCAGTTCGACGTCGTACTGGTCACGCGCTTCCTGCTCCTGTGCAACGATGAAATAGGCGGCATCCAGGAAGCGCCGCGCAGGCAGCCCCATGTTGACGACTTGAGTGAAGAAGTTGTTGCGCTGGTAGCCGATCTCGCGGTTGGCCTCGCTAATGGGCATGCCCAGGTCGAACATATCTTCGAACAGCGCGAGCGCCATTTGCCTGGGCGTCACTTTCGGCGCAGCGTCACCCGGCTTGTCGTCGGCAGCCATTCGCTTATCCGGAGATCGTTTAGATTTCGGAAAGATAGCATGTGACGGTGAGCTGTCAACACAAACAACCTCACCATGACTTTAAAGGCGGCGCGGGAAACGCCGCGCATAAGGGTTCTGCACAATCAACCTCACCTGGGCACAACAAACCTCACCTGCAGGTTCTGCCCTCGTTGCCGGCCCCTATTCCCATATGGCGCTGGATGATTTTTCCTATCTTCCGCACAGCCAACCTCACCTGATTCGCCAAGCGATGTGACGCGCACACCGAACCTCACCTTTGCGGGGAATAACTTTCACCGTTGCCACACAAAGAACCTCACTTTCGTGCACATCGAACCTCACCATTGTCACAACAAACCTCACTTATCTGAGGGTAAGGTATTGAATTTTAAGTAAATAATTTGCCGCTGTTGGTAGGTTGGCCGGTTTACTTCTTTAAAAAAACAAACAAACACGTGATTCACGTGGAAAGCGAGTTTCGATGACCAATACGATGACGCGTGCGTCTTTCGCATGAATTTATGTATTCAGCTTTAGCACATTGAACGCGTTTTCAGATGAGAGGGGTCGATCCCGGAGACATGAGCGTGTGATCTTTAAAGACTGCGACGGATGGTGAGGTTTATTGTGCGCACAAGCAAAGCCGCGCTCGATTTTCGGTCGCTTAACCCAAGCAATGACTAATGGTGAGGTTCTTTGTGCGGAAACGCTGAGTTTTGAGTGACTGTGTGCAGGCGCAGCACAAACGACCTCACCTTGATCTTGGATCGTCAGTTTGGTGCGCTTAAAAAATGCAAAAGTGCACAATTGACCTCACCTTGCGTCGTGCCTGACTTCCCTTTGTCAGGCAGCTCTCTTTGCTCTGAGCGCCAACTTTAGTCTTTCAAACCTTAGGAAACGATACGCCGCTGATTGTTTGGGCTTTCTTGCTTTATTAACAAGCAATTTCTACAGAAACTTTCAAGCATTTCCGGTATTCTGAGCTTCAATAAAATTCTTGGAAAAACCTCAGAATGGCGAAAACAAGCCAACTTCCCGCTGTAGATAGAACTGTTCACTTTGAACAAATTAGCCAGTTCGCCGAAAAGGTTTCAATTTTCACCGACGAACTGCGTGACACCATTTTGGCGCCCCGTCCGCGCAAGGCCGCGCCCGTGTTCAAAACGGGCGAGATTGCCGAGATGTGCAACATAGCGCATTCGCAGGTTCAGTATCTGGCGACCAAAAGCGATGGTGAATTGCCTCCGGGCACCGCAGCCGGAACGGGGCGAACTCGGACCTTCACGTTAGAAGAAGCAAGAGTGTGGGTTCAAAAGGTATCTGATATCTATCAGACACCGTTGGTTACCGGAACCCGTGAAGCTGAAGGCAAAATCATAATCACCGCCCAGTTAAAAGGCGGCTCGGCGAAAACAACAACCACCATGTGCCTAGCACAAGGGCTGACGCTGCGTGGTCGAAAAGTGCTGGTCGTCGATTTGGACCCGCAGGCGTCACTCTCCGAGCTTTGTGGTTTGTATGCGGAAAAAGACGTGACACCCGACGACACCGTGCTGCCGTTCATATACGACCAAGACATCGAGGGCGGCCTAGAAGCACGTGTTCAATCGACGTATTGGGATGGCCTCGATGTGATTCCCGCCCATACCGAGTTGATCGGCGCTGAATTTCATCTCCCGGCAATGCAAAAAATGAGGCCGGGATTCAGGTTTTGGACAGTGCTCCGTCAAGGCCTCGAGCCGTTGCGCAAGCATTACGACTACATCCTGATGGATACGTCGCCTTCCCTCTCGTACCTAAATTTGAACGCTCTCCTCGCGGCGGATGCCATGGTGATGCCGATGGTCCCGGAGAATCTGGATTTCATTAGTTCGCTGTCTTTCTGGCGGCTTTTCTCCGATGTCTCGAAAAGCTTTATAAAGTACGAGGCGGATAAAAAGTACGATTTCGTTTCGCTGCTGCTTTCGAGAGTCGATTATGGACGTACCTCTTCCGCGCCAATCGTCCGTGCATGGGCACAAAGCGCTTACGAGAGTTGGTTGCATCCAATCGAAGTGCCTGCGAGTTCGGTCATGAGCACCGGGGCGCTCGCCTTTTCAACGGTCTTCGACGTCAGCAGCACGCATAGCGCGTCGAAGTCGCTGCAACGAGTCAAGCAGCCTTTAATAGATTACTGCCGATGGGTCGACGACATCTACGCTGAAAAATGGAGGAATGCGCAATGAGCAACATGCGTGAACAATTGCTGGCTAAGACGGCCGGTATTCGGGCGACGTCGTCGATCAATCAGGACGAAGTAAAGCGTAGCTCCAAAACTCAAACGGCCCCTGGACTTGCCGGCGCGTTAGCAGTGGCACAGCTCCGTGTTCAGGAATTGGAGGCCACGGGTGCTCCATCGCAATTGGCCGTGTCCGATATCGTCGCGAATCCTTGGCAGCCGAGGCGCGTTTTCAACGACGCGAAGCTGACAGGATTGGCCGAGTCCATCCGTGAAGTCGGATTGATGCAGCCCATCGTGGTCCGCCGTGCGCAGGAGTCTTATCAGATCGTGGCGGGCGAACGCCGTTGGCGTGCACACAAGTTGATGGGACTCGACACTATAAAAGCTGTGGTTGTCGAGTGCTCCGACTCGGATATGGCAGTGCTGGCGCTTGTCGAAAACGTGAGTCGCGACGACCTGTCCGATTACGAAGTCGCGACTTCCATAAGGCAAACGGAAAAAGAATTTCCCGATAGAAAGCGGATGGCCGAGGCTCTGGGAATGTCGCGGAGCGGGCTTTATCAGTTTCTATCGTTCGAAAGTCTTCCGGAGTTTATTCAGAAGGACCTCGATGTACAGCCGACGTTGCTTGGTGGAACCGCAGCCCAAGCGATCGTCGCAGCGATAAAAAAGCACGGAGAAAGCGGATTGAGGGCAGCAGCAGAGCTTTGGCCGCTTGTCGTCAAAGGCGACTTGGATCAGGGCAAGGTCGCATCAGCGATAAAAGCGATGGCGGTTCAGCAGGCAACATCGCCGAGATCAGCGAACGAGCGCAGCATCGACAAGTTCTTTTCCGGAAAAGAACATGCTGGATCTATTACTAAAGACGTCAGCGGCATCACCGTGAAAATCAAATCGGGCGTGCTTACCAGCGCGCAAGAGACCCAGATCCGGGAGCTTCTTAGCCAGATGTTTCATGCGCAACCGAAAACGAGTTGAAAATTAGAAAATGATAAAAAGCCCGCGAAAGCGGGTTTTTTTTATTTGCGTGTCTAGACTCTAGACATGTCGGAGGTCGTCTGCACAACGTAGCCGCATGCAACGGGTGCGCGTTGCGTGTCTAGAGTCTAGACATCAGGCGCCGGAAAATCGCGATTTTCTGCGTTTCGCAAATAAGAAAGCTCCGAATCGCCGTGCGACGCATTGTTTGATTTGGAAAGCCTATAAGTCGTGTGTCCAGAGTCTAGACACGCATGTAGCTAGTCGCGGTCAGACGCCGCATCGGCTGATAGCGACGGATAGCGACTAGCGGATCGGGTCGCACTCATGACAGCCGAATAGAGTGTCTAGAGTCTAGACACGGATTCGAGTTATTGGCATGTCCTGTCCTGGATATCGCATGGCTCGTTTTCAGTCGATCGATACAAATCAACCGGCTGCGCAAGAATTCGAAGCGACCGCCGCGTAGAGCCATGGGGATCAAGAAGCCAAAGATTTGGTTGTGGCATCAATGAATCGCGAAGCCCACGACCGTCGATAGATCGTTTCTGAACCTAATGGTTTCGTTGGACCAACCGGTCGGACACAACTCTCTCCAAAGTCAAAACTCTAGTTGAAGGGAAGTCGCGTGGTCGCCCAAAGCTTTCCCGCCACGGTTCGGCTTTTATTACTCGGCGACGCAGTGCGGTTCGGCACCCCCAAACGCCCAAACGCCCATACGGCCATACGCCCATACGCTCATACGCCAAGACGCTCATACGCCAAGACGCTCATACGCCAAGACGCCAAGACGCCAAGACGCCAAGACGCCAAGACGCCAAGACGCCAAGACGCCAAGACGCCAAGACGCCCATACGCCCATACGCCCATACGCCCATACGCCCATACGCCCATACGCCCATACGCCAAGACGGCAAGACGGCAAGACGGCAAGACGGCAAGACGGCAAGACGGCAAGACGGCAAACCTGCCAGTCGACCAATCAGTACGCAGGCAATCAAGCAAGAAAGAAAGCCAGCAACCAAGCAGTCATTTTTTTGTCGCGACCACTGTGTTTACATACAGCATGGGTCAAAACGGCTAAAAGGAGACCTGGTCGCTCCCTCACCGAGGGTTCGATGGTTGAAGACGATTAAAGGCGGAATACGCACGAAGCTAACCTTTTTGGCCAGCCAACATGCGTACTAAAAACCCTAAATCTCGTGCAGTGTTTTGCGTTGAAGTGCTCGACGAAGTATCAGCACGACAAGCATCGACTTTCGAGAACCACACCGCGATGGAAGTGCGCCCGTGCAACTTCCATAGATAGTAGGGCCACACATCAATGATTGGGCGGATGCGACGTAGACGGGGCAGGGCGGTTTCCAATATCAGCGATCCCACGCGGTAATTCGATCTCGCCAGCAAATTGTCGCCCGTGGAACATCGCAAATTTCTCCTTAATATGATTTAACGTATAACAATCAACGATCTACGCTATAAAACCTAAACTGTTTCACGAGCTTTCATCGATTACCGCTTAGAAATGACGTTCGCTTCGCCAAAATCTACGATGTATCGACCCAAAGCGCGATAAAAGCAGTGTTCGTATCAAACGCTACGTTTTCACGGAATTATTTACGACATTGACGCGGTGCCTACCTAGCCCTCCTTCGGCCCTCGACCGCTTTCCCTTTGAATCCGAACCTGTGCCGTCGGGTTCAGCCAACACAAATTGATCCATTACGGCTACCTGCCGCGCATTAACCGCACACCCCAAATACGTATAGATCAGCGAAGACCCCAAACATCCACCCCTGGCGTTCACGTTCCGCGAATCCTGTTGCTGCGATTCGATGCTGGTCGCGTCCCCACACGCGCGGCATAGTGGGTGTCTGCCAGCGCCCATGTGGCTCCGCAATCAAACAGGATCGAAGCGATGTCAACAACCAGCCCAACGAGCAACGTTCTTCAAGCAACGCCCGCCACGCAGCGCCTTCCCCATATCGCGCTTGCCATTGGCGACCCGGCGGGTATCGGTCCTGAGATCATCGTGAGCCTGCTCGCAGATCCATCCATCCGCGAAGTGGCGCGCGTGACGCTGATTGGTAATGACGCCGCGCTGAAAGCTGCCGCATCGGCCAAGAACATTGCTGCGCCGCAAGCTTCGGACTGGCTCGACATCATCGATTGGCCAGGTTCGCAAGGCGCGTTTGAGCCAGGCGTCGCGGGCGCGGAAAACGGCGCATTCATCCTCGAGGCGCTGCGGGTCGGGACGCGGCTGGTCACGCATGGCGATGCCGATGCCCTTTGCTTCGGCCCGCTCAACAAAGGCGCGATGCGTCGCGGCGGCATGCAGGAAGAAGACGAAATGCGCTGGTTCGCGAAGGAACTCGACTACACGGGCACATGTGGCGAATTCAACGTGCTCGATCGCCTGTGGACGGCGCGCGTCACGTCGCACGTGCCGTTGTCGGCGGTTTCCGGCCTTCTGACGCCGCAGAAAGTAGCGGGCGCGATTGGCATGCTGACGCGTGCGTTGCAGGACGCCGGCGTCGAGTCGCCGCGCATCGGTGTATGCGGCTTGAACCCGCACAACGGCGACAACGGCAACTATGGCAATGAAGAGGGCGAGATCATCGAGCCGGGAATGAAGCTGGCGCTTGCCGATGGCTTCGCATCCGAAGGCCCGTTTCCCGCCGATACCATTTTCCTGCGCGCGCGCGCCGGCCAGCTCGATGGAATCGTGACGATGTACCACGACCAGGGCCAGATCGCGACCAAGTTGCTTGGGTTCGATATCGGCGTAACGGTTCAGGGTGGCTTGCCCATCCCCGTGACAACGCCGGCGCATGGAACCGCCTACGACATCGTGGGGAAGGGGATTGCGCAAACGACCGCCATGCGCAACGCGTTTGATCTTGCTTGCCGAATGGGACTCGGCAGCCGCAAGGCGCGCGGGCGATGAGCTTGCAAGCCTCGCTTTCGGCCTGATTGCGCGCAGGCGTCGTACTATCCGTGAAAACCGCTGGAGTTGATTCTGGCGGTTTCAATCACGGCTTATCGCGCACATGCCTACTCAATCCAAGAAAGACGCCTCACTCTCTTTAGCAATCAATTCCGCGCCAGCGGCACCATCGGGCTCATCGCGCAACCCGATCGGCGCGATGCGTTTCGATCTCGTCACACTACGGCTCTTTGCCACCACCGCGGAACTCGGCAATGTGACGCGTGCGGCGGCGGCGCTGCATCTGGTGCCGGCGGCGGCATCGCGCAGAATCCGCGACCTGGAGGAGCAACTCGGCCTCGCGCTCTTCGTCCGGCTCCCACACGGCATGACCCTGACCGACGCCGGCCGGACCATGCTTGCCCACGCGCGCAGCATGCTGCACGCGGTCGAGCGGATGCAGGACGACGCTGCCGCTTTCCTGCATGGCGGCCGCGGCATCGTGCGGATTGCCGCGTGCACGTCGGCGGTCCTGCAATTCCTGCCCGATGACATTCGCGCCTGCAACGCAGCGAACGCGAACATTCATATCGACTTGCAGGAGATGAACAGCGAAGGCGTGGTGCGTGCCGTCCAGCGCGGCGTGGCGGACCTTGGCGTATTCGAGAGCTCGGTGAGTGCGGTCGAGTTGCCAACGCTCCATTATCGCGATGACCGGCTGTGCGTGGTGACGCTCGGCGATCATCCGCTTGCACTCGATGCCGCTTGCGGAAAACCCGTCACCATAGACAGCCTGTTCGAGCATGAACTGATCGGCTTGACGGAAGGGGCGTCGGTGACGATCACGCTCGGACGCCTCGCCGCGCGTGCCGAGAAGCCGCTCAGAATGCGGATTCGCGTTGGCAGCTTCGACAGCATGGCCGCGATGATTGCCGCGGGGATCGGAATAGGCCTGATGCCCGAGGCCGTGGCGAAACTGATCGCAAACGCGCCGCATTTTCACCACTTGCCATTAGGCGATGACTGGGCCGCGCGCCGCTTCGTCCTGTGTCATCAGCCGAGACAATCGCTTGCGCTTGCGGCGGACAGCGTCATTGCATCGCTCACCGGTGTATCGCTGCCGCCGCGTTGACAATTCGTGAAGGCTGATGCGCTGAAAGGTTGATGGCGCCGTTGCGCGCGTTGGAAGCATAGTCGAACCTGAATCGCAATAATCGGACTGCCAGCGCGGACTGCCAGCGCGGACTGCCAGCGCGGACTGCCAGCGCGGACCGCCAGCGTGGACCGCCAGCGCGGACTGCCAGTCCCGACTGACAGCACGGTATAAAAAATCAGGAGACAGCTTTGAGGACGCAATCACACGTCAGCCGGAACATGCTCGTCATGTTCTGCGCGATGTCATTCATCATCTATCTCGACCGTGTCAATCTTGCGGCGGCCGCCGGGCCGATCAAAGCCGAGCTCGGGCTAAGCAATACGACTCTCGGTGTCGCGTTTTCCGCATTCGGATATACCTACGCCATTTTCCAGCTCGTGGGCGGCTGGATGGCCGACCGCTTCGGCGCGCGGCGCACGTTGATCGCATGTGCGGGCATCTGGGTCGTGGCGACCATGCTGACGGGATTTGTCGGAGGCCTGGCTTCTCTTTGCGCTGTCCGGCTGTTGCTCGGCGTGGGGGAGGGCGCGGCGCTGCCAGCTCAGGCACGCGCGATAGCGAACTGGATTCCGAGTCCGAAGCGCGGCATGGCGCAGGGTTTGACGCACTCGTTTTCGCGGCTTGGAAACGCGGTCGCACCGCCGGTCGTCGTCGCGCTGATCGCATGGCACTCGTGGCGCGCGGCATTCGTGGTGGTGGGCGCACTGACGGCGATCTGGCTCGTTGTCTGGATTTTTTATTATCGTGACGATCCGGCTCGCCATAAAGGCGTGTCCGCCGATGAACTCGCGCTCCTGCCGCTGCTCGATGTGCCCGAGCGCCACAACGTTAATGCGCGCGCTTCGTGGTGGGCGATCCTCAAACGCATGCGTCCGACAATTGCCGTCTACTTCTGCATGGTCTGGTCGAACACGCTGTTTTTCAGCTGGATGCCGATCTTCTTCATGCAGTCGCAACATCTCGACATCAAAAGTTCGGCCATCTATTCGTCGGGCGTATTTCTGGCGGGCGTGCTCGGCGATGTATCGGGCGGCTTGATCAGCGACTTCATTCTCAAACGCACCGGCCGCATTACGCTGGCGCGGCAGGGCGTGATTGCCGTGAGCTTGCTCGGCGGACTTGCGTTTTTCGTGCCGGTTCTCATCAGCCACAATGTCATGACGATCACGCTTTGCCTGAGCGCGGCGTTCTTCTTTCTGGAACTGACCATCGGTCCGATCTGGGCTGTTCCAATGGACGTCGCGCCGCGCGAAGCGGGCACCGCGAGCGGCATGCTGAATTTCGGCGCGGCCATTGCGACCATTATTTCGCCGATCGTGTTCGGGGCGATTATCGACCGTACGGGAAGCTGGACGTTGCCGTTTGCGGGCGCGATCGGGTTTCTGCTGGTGGGCGCAATCCTGACGCTCTGGATTCGGCCGGACCGGAAGGTAGCCGACATGCCGTCGTTCCACGCAGTCGCTGCCGCGCGATAGCGGCAGCTTTTCACCAACGCCAACGAGTCGCTGCTACTTCCCTCCCGACGCCTGATCTTCGGGAGCGGCGTGATGCAGTTCCGGCTCGGCCATCGAGAATCCTTCGGCGCTCACTGGCTGCGCCGTTTTTCGGATCTTCGCGACGTCCTTCGCCGTCGCCTTGCCGCCGGTGTTGCCCCAGCTCGTCTGTACGAACGACACCACGTCCGCCACTTGCTGGTCGTTCAGTACATCGGCGTAAGGCGCCATGGTCATTCTTGACGGCGCCGTGCGCGTTGCGGGCATGGCACCACCGGAAAGCACGATGTGTATCGCGGATGTCGGGTTCGATGTCTGCAGCACAGCGTTGCCCGCCAGCGCCGGAAACGCCTTGCCGTTGCCATTGCCGTTCGACTTGTGACAGCCCGCGCATCGGTCGAGATAAATCTGCGCGCCGGGCGTGGGCGGCACTCGACCCGCGTACAGCACGCGCGAGATCGCGGAGTCGTAGGCGTAAGGCTTCGCCTGGGTTCTTCGCGCGGGCATCGACTTCAGATACTTGGCAATACTCGCGAGATCCTGGTCGGTCATGTATTGCGTGGAATCGACGATCACGTCGTTCATTGCGCCGAACGACGCTGTCCGCGGCGTGCGGCCGCTACGCAGGAACTCGACAATATCCGCTTCGCTCCAGTCCGCCAGGCCGCCACCGTTTTCGTTACGCAGCGACGGTGCAATCCATCCGTCGATAGCGCCGCCACCCGCGAGGTAAATGGACGAGTCGTTGCCGGTCAGCGCTTTTTCCTGCAAGCCGACGCCGCGCGGCGTGTGGCAACTGCCGCAATGACCGAGTCCTTCGACCAGATAGGCGCCGCGCGTAATCGATGCGCTGTCGCTCGCGGTGTCCGTGTAAGGAGCGGGCGCCGGTGCAAATGCCGCGCGCCAGATCTTCAGCGGCCATCGCATGGATAGCGGCCACGGAATGTCGTTCCCGCGATTGTCCTGCTCGACAGGCGCAACGCCGTGCTGAAAAAAGGCGTAGAGCGCGTGCATGTCGGTATCGTTCACGCGCGAGTACGACGGATACGGCATCGCCGGATAAACGGCGTAACCGGACTTCGTTTCGCCATGCCGCATCAGCGCGGCGAAATCCTCGTAGCTCCACGTACCGATGCCGGTCTTTGTGTCCGGCGTGATGTTGGTCGAATAGATCTTGCCGAGCGGTGTCTGGATCGGCAAACCGCCGGCAAACGGCTTGCCGTTATGCGCGGTATGGCACGCGATGCAATCGCCCGCATGCGCGAGATATTCGCCGCGCGCGACCTGGGCTTGATCGGCGTTGAGGGGCGCGGCGTGTGCGGCGAAGGAGACGGAAACAGCAAGAGCGAGTCCGCTCGAGACCCGGGTGAATAGTGTCATGGTGTTCGCCTCAGGCATCGACCAGCGGACGCGGGTCTTTCAGGTATTGTTCGCGGATCGCTTTTGCCGACCAGTAGGCAAGCGCGGTTGCAAGTCCCGTCGGGTTATAGCCGATACCCACCGGAAACACGCCCGATCCCACCGCAAAAACGTTGTGCACGTCCCAGCTTTGCAAATAGCGATTCAGCACGCTCGTGTTGCGGTCGGTTCCCATCGCGACGCCGCCCGCCCAATGCGTGGTTTGATACGGCCGCAGGTCGAGGTGATCGCCAATGTTCATCACGCTGGTCTGGATGGACTTGGGGTTCATCGCGCGGGCGACTTTCTGCATCTGGCCGGTGACGTACTGGCTCATGCGGATATCGTTGTCCTTCCAGTCGAAAGTGAAGCGCAAAAGCGGCTGGCCGAAGCTGTCGGTGTAAGTCGGATCGAGGTCGAGATAGTTGTCGGCGTAGACCATGTTGGCGCCGTGGACGTCGAAGGAAACGGTATTCGTGTAGTTGTCCTTGACCGCGGTTTTCCACTGCGCGCCCCACTTGGGCGTGCCGGTCGGTACGGGAATGCCGGAGATCGGCTTCACGCCAGCCGGATTGCACCAGACCGGCCCGCCGCCAACGAATCCAAGCGGCCCGTGGTCGAAGTTATCGGCATTGAAATCATCCATGGCCACGCCGTTGCCGCCCGCGCCGATAAACCCGTTCGTGTTCTTGCCCGGCCCATAAAACAAGCGCACGGTGGACATGGTCTGGTAAGCGACGTTCTTGCCGACCGCGCCTTCGCCAGTCTTCGGGTCATAAGGCTTGCCAATGCCCGAGAGCAGGAACAGCCGCGCGTTGTTGTACGCAAACGTGCTGGCAATCACGAGCGCGGCAGGTTGCTCGACGGTATTGCCCTTGATGTCGACGTACGTCACGCCTGTCGCTTTCTTCTTGCTGCTGTCGAGATTGATGCGCAGCACGTTGCAGTTCGATCGCAATTCGAACAGCGGCACCTGTTTCAGCGCGGGCAGGATATTGACGTTCGGCGAAGCCTTCGAATAGTTGTAGCAAGCGAAACCCGAGCAAAAGCCGCAGAAGTTGCACGGTCCCATCTGGCAGCCATACTGATTCGTGTAGGGTTGCGAAACATTCGCCGAAGGTTCCTGGAACGGATGAAAGCCCACTTCACGCGCCGCGAGTTCGAACAAGTGCGCGGTGTAAGGCGTCTTTTGCGGCGGCAGCGGAAAGTTGTCCGACCGGTTTGCCTCGAACGGGTTGCCCACGCCGTTCGCTACGATCTGACCTTTCACCCGATACGCCTGGCCCGAAGTCCCCATCATCTTTTCGACGAAATCGAAGTGCGGTTCCAGCTCTTCGTACGTCACGCCGAAGTCTTGCAGCGTCATGCCGTTGGGCACGAACTTGCGGCCGTATTTTTCCTCGTAATGCGACTTGAGCCTGAGTTCTTCGGGATACACGCGCCAGTGCTGCCCCGACCAGTGCAGACCCGCGCCGCCCACGCCTTCGCCCGGCTTGAATGCGCCGATCTGCCGATACGGCAACGCGGTGTCGTTCAGGGAATGGCGGAACGTGAAGCTCGTCTTCGACATGTCCTGGAACAGCTTCCAGCGTTGCAGATACGTGAGTTCGTCGAGCGTCTTCGGGTACGCGCCGTCGGGGTACGTGTCGCGATACGCGCCGCGTTCGAGCGCCACCACGTGCAGGCCGGCTTCCGTCAACTCCTTCGCCATGATGGCGCCGGTCCAGCCGAAGCCGACGATCACTGCGTCGACGGGCTTCATCTTTAAATCGGCCATGCGGTTTTGTCCTTGTATCGTCGGGAAGCACGGCTTGGAACCGGTTCCAGAATCACGCGAAAAATCAGCGAACGGATCAGCCGATGGAAACCGGCGGCAACGGATAACGCTTGCCGTACTGTTCCACCCAGTCCGCGTAATCCGCTCGGGCGCCGGGGAAGTTGATCATTCGCCACGCGTCCATGTGCTTGTTGCCGCCGTGTTTCGGATCGCAGAAATAGCCTTCGTGCGTGTTCTGCAGCAACTGCGCGAAGAAGTCGGCCGGCGGGACGTCGCCGATCATCAGCTTGCCGTGTTCGAGTTCGCTAACGAGCGCATCTTTGGCGGCATCGTCGAGATCGTTGAACGACTTGTTGTGGCTGGCGGCGACGGCTTTTTCGAAACCCGCGAGCGCCGATCGATACAGCGTGCGTGGCGAAAATTCGAGCTGATATCCCATGAGCGGCGACGCGTCCTTTGCGAACGGGCCGCGCATGTACCAGAGCGCGCCGAATCCATACGGCTGGTTCATTTGCAAGTCGATGAACTCGGCCACGCCGGCTTCGATCGCGCCCGGGCCTTGTGCGTCGGCGGGAATCAGCCGGTCGACCAGCGCATTGAGCGTGATCCATTCCGCGGCGCTGAAATAGGCGGGCTTGTAAGGTTCCGGCTTGGCCGCATTCACGAGCGTAGAACCGGCCACGCCGGTTGTGACGGCGACGGCTGCGGGCGCCATGGCAAGTGCATCGCGAAGAAACGCACGCCGGGCAGGGGAGATGCCGATGGTTTTCATTATCGAGTGTCCAAATGGCGATCGGTCTTTGAGGGGTGGGATTATGACCGTCCACTTTGACAGGCGCGCCGCGGGCCTCCGATAAACACTTTTACGGAAATTGAGAATATTAAGATTTAAGAAAGGTAGGCGTAATGTTTCGGGCCGACGCGGGATCGCGTTCCTGGTCGCTGGCGCTCCCGGCGATTTTTATTTCATCGATCGGGAAAACCCCTTCAATAAATTCCCATCCATTGGGAATCGTATTTTTGAAATTTGGGAATTCTGCGGCATTCTTCTTCATCGCCATTTCGTTGCTAACTGCTCATGGACCCGGAAAAGAGTGTCACCGGCGCAGAACGCGTTCTGCTCGTGCTGTCCGCGCTCGCAAGTCATGGCAAGGCAATGTCCGTGAAAGATCTGCTGGGCATGACCGGCCTCGCGCAAAGCACCCTATATCGCCAAATTGCGTTGCTCAAGCGCTGGGGCTTCGTTGCGGAAAACGCGGGCTATTACGCGCCGGGGCCAATCAGTCTGCAACTGGCGCTCGGGTTCGACGTCAACTCGCTGCTGGTCGAGGCGAGCCGCAGCGAAATGCAGCAGCTCGCGCACTTGTCGCAGGAGAGCATCGGGCTGGTCGTCGCGGTGAACAACCAGGTGATGTGTCTCGAGATGATCGACAGCAGGCATTCGCTGCGTTGCTCGTTTGAAAAGGGCCGCGCCGTGGCGTTGAAGGCGGGTGCATCGGCGAAATCACTTTTGGCGTTCATGGCCGACAAGGCGCGCACGGAGGTCCTGGACAGCATGTTTCACAACAACGATGCCGAGCGCGCCGCAATCGAAGCCGAGCTTGAACAGATTCGCGCTCAAGGATTTGCCGTCAGCGACAGTGAGATCGATCCAGGCGTGTGGGGCGTGAGCGTGCCCATTTACCATCGCGCCGGACGTGCCGCCAGCAGCAGCGCGTCGATTACGTTGATGGCGCCGTCCACGCGCGCGGCCGGCCGCGAAAACCAGTTTATCGACGCCACGTTGCGAACGGCGCGTGCAATTTCCGCACACATGCAAACCGACTGACCCAATTTAGCCACCGCTGTCCCAATCCTCAAGGAGTTCTGATTATGAAGCTTCAACGACTGCTCGCTCTCACGTGCCTCACGCTGGCCGCGACATTGTCTGCGTTGCCGGGCACCGCTTCGGCGCAAACCCCGGCGGTCATCCGCGTTGCCACCGACGCCACGTTCCCGCCCATGGAGTTCAGCGAGAATGGCGCGCGAACCGGTTTCGACGTCGACCTGATGAACGCTCTTGCAAAGACAATGGGCACGCGCGTGGAATGGACCGACATCGACTTCAAGGGGTTGATTCCGGGGCTGATCGCACATCGTTTCGATGCCGCCATCTCCGCTATCTACATCACCGACGAGCGTAGCAAGGTGATCGATTTCGTCGAGCCGTACTACGCGGGCGGACTGGTGGCGCTGGTGAAAAGCAGCTCGCCGATAAAAACCGTGGCCGATCTCAACGGCAAGAAGGTTTCGGTGCAAGTCGGCACGAAGTCGGTCAACTTCCTGCGTGACAACTACCCGCAAATTACGCGTGTCGAAGTTGAAAAGAACCAGGAAATGTTCGACCTGGTCGGAATCGGCCGGGCCGATGGCGCGGTGACCGGCAAGCCGGCCGCGCTGCAACTCGCCAAGACGCGCCCTGGTTTCAGAGTGCTCGACAAGCAACTGACGACCGAAGAGTACGGGATTGCCGTGCGCAAGGACGAGCCCGAATTGAAGACCGCGTTCAACACCGCGTTGGCGAAGATCAAGGCGGATGGAACCTATGCGGCGATCGTCAAGAAGTGGTTCGGCGCGACCGCGCAATAACCGCGAGTCATCAAAATGGAACTCGATTTCTCGCCGGTTATCGCCGGCTGGGCGGACATCGCGCACGGTGCCGCGACCACGGTGGAAGTGACGGCAGCCGCGCTTTTGCTGAGCTGCGTGCTCGGATTGCTTATCGGCATAGGACGGCTCGCGCCGCAACGCCGCATTGTGTACGGCTTGTGCACCGCGTATCTGACGTTCTTCCGCGGCACGCCGTTGCTCGTGCAGTTGTTCTTGCTGTTCTTCGGCTTGCCGCAGTTCAACATCATGTTGCCGGCGTTTTTGTGCGGCGTTTTGGGACTCGGGCTTTATTCGGCGGCGTATGTGTCCGAGATCGTGCGCGGGGCGATTCAGTCGGTCGATCGTGGCCAAATGGAAGCGGCGCGCTCCATAGGCATGTCTTCAGGGCAGGCCATGCGCGCAATCATTCTGCCGCAAGCAGTCGTGCGCATGATTCCGCCGCTCGGGAACGAGTTCATTGCGTTGATCAAGAACTCAGCGCTCGTGTCTTTGCTGACCATTAACGACCTGATGCATGAAGGGCAAAAAATCATCAGCGTGTCGTATCGTTCACTCGAAGTTTATCTGGCCATTGCGCTGGTTTATCTCGTGTTGACCCAGGCGACGAACTACGCGCTTCACCGCGTCGAACATCGCTTGCGTGCAGGAGGAATGGTGCAATGAACACTTCAACTCAACCCATTGTCCAGATTCGCGGGCTGACCAAATCGTTCGGCTCGCACGTCGTGCTCAACGGCATCGACTTCGACATTCAGCCGCAACAAGTCGTCGTGGTCATCGGGCCTAGCGGTTCCGGCAAGAGTACTTTTCTGCGCTGCTGCAATGGCCTGGAAAAAGCGGAAGGCGGCACCATCGATATCTGCGGTCATCGTCTGGTCGACCAGGGCGTCATGCTCAAAGAGCGTTCGCTCAACGAGTTGCGCACGGAAGTCGGCATGGTGTTCCAGTCGTTCAATCTGTTTCCTCATCTGTCGGTGTTGCATAACATTACTGTCGGCACCCGGATGCTGCGCGGGGCGAGCAAGGCCGACGCCGAAGCGGCTGCGCTCGCGTTGCTGGAAAAGGTCGGCCTGGCGCACAAGGCGAATGTGATGCCCGCGAGTTTGTCGGGCGGTCAGAAGCAGCGTGTCGCGATTGCCCGTGCGCTGGCAATGCAGCCGCGCGTCATGCTATTCGATGAACCCACGTCCGCGCTGGATCCCGAACTCGTCGGCGAGGTGCTGCAGGTCATGAAGCTGCTTGCCAGCGAAGGCATGACGATGGTCGTCGTCACGCACGAAATGAGCTTCGCCAAGGAAGTCGCGGACGTGGTTGTCGTGATGGACGGCGGAGTGATTGTCGAAGCCGGGCCGCCATCGGAAATATTTTCGGCACCGTCGCAACCGCGCACACGTGCTTTCCTGCAAGCGGTGCTGTCGCGCGCATGAGATTTCCGTTCGACGAAAAAGCATGGCGCGGCCGTACCGACGACGGTGAACCCGGCGACACGCGACGCGTTTTCAACCAGGTCGCGCCGTTTCACGAGCGGACGGTTGGAAAGAACACGCCGGTGATCATCGGCTTTGGTTCGGACGAAGGTGTATCGCGGAATCAGGGACGCAGCGGCGCGGCGCATGCGCCCAGGGAATTGCGGCGTGCGCTGGCCGGTTTGCCGGCGAAGGCGATCGAGACCATATGCGATGCAGGCGATGTAGTTTGCAACGACGGCGATCTTGAAAGCGCACAAGCCGAACTGAGCCATGTGGTGAACACGGTGCTCACACGCGGCGGCCGGCCGCTGGTTTTTGGCGGGGGCCATGAAGTCGCGTGGGGCACATATTGTGGTCTGCGAGCGCATCTGGGCAGCGCGAGCGAGCGTCGACTTTTGATAATCAACTTCGACGCACACTTTGATTTGCGGCAGACGCGGCCTGCCAACTCGGGCACGCCGTTCGATCAGATCGCCTGCGATTGCGCCGAACGGGGCGTGCCGTTCGACTATGTGTGTTTTGGCATCAGCGATCTTGCGAACACCGCCGCGTTGTTCGTACGCGCACGGCAGCTCAACGTTCAATACGTACTCGATATCCACATGCAGGAAGCGCAACTGGCGCAACGCCTAGGCCAGCTGGACGAGTTGATCGATGCAACCGACGATATCTATTTGACTATCGACCTCGACGTGCTGCCGGGTTCCACGGCGCCGGGCGTGTCGGCGCCCGCGGTGTTGGGCGTGCCGTTGTCGGTGGTCGAGGCGATGATTCGGCGGATACATGCATCGGGCAAACTGCGTGCAAGTGATATTGCCGAATACAATCCGTCGCTCGACCAGGACAGACGCACGGCGCGCGCGGCAGCGCGGTTGGCCTACCGGTTGCTTTGACCTGCTTGATCAAAACGACACGTGCAACGGTGCGACGATGCAACGATCAGACGAAACGCCCTTCGTCGAGATCTTCGATAAGCGTCGGTCCCGTCGGATGCCAGTTCAAACGCGCGCGCGTAAGAGCGCTGGAAGCCGGCATATCGAGTCCGACGAACATTGCCAGCCATCCGAAATGTGCCGCCGCTTCCTCCGGGGCGATCGAAACAACCGGTAATTTCATGCCTCTGCCGAGCGATTCGGCAATGGCGCGGCTGCTCACGCCTTCCTCGCCAACCGCGTTATACCGGGCGCCTCGTTCACCGGCTTCCACGGCGAGCCGGTAGAGTTGCGCGACATCGGAAAGATGACCCGCCGGCCAGCGGTTTTCGCCCTTGCCCACGTAGGCCACGACGCCTTTTTCGCGAGCGATCTCGACGATGGGCGAAATCAGTCCTTGCCTGAACGGGTTGTGAACCTGAGGCAGCCGCATGACGGACACGTTGATACCGGCGTCCAGCAGCGCATTTCCGGCCAGTTCGGACGCAATACGCGGATTAGGGTGGCTGCTGTTGAAGACGTCTTCGGTCGCCGGTTCGCCGTTCGGGCCCGCGCCAATTCCGGTTCCCGACGTAATGATCAACGGCCGGTCGGAGCCCGCGAGCGCCGAACCGAGCGCGGCGATGACTCGCCTGTCCTTCTCGCAATTTTCGACGAATTTCGAAAAATCGTGGTCGAAAGCAGTGTGGATGACCGCGTCTGCCTGTTCTGCGCCACGGCGCAAGCTTTCGGGATCTTCCAGAGTTCCGCGATGCACTTCCGCTCCGGCGGCATCGAGCGCCCGGGCGCCTTCGTCCGAACGCGTCACGCCGATCACCTGGTGACCCGCCCCGATGAGTTCGGGAACAAGAGCCGATCCGATAAAACCTGTCGCGCCAGTTAGAAAAATACGCATATGGATGACTCCGTGGATGGTAAGGAGCCTACTATCTGGCGAATTCTCATTCCATTAAAGTAGTGAGATCATCATATTAAGATGACTAACAGGGTTCTCATGCCGATCAGCACACCCAGTTCTTTGGGCGTCTTTTTAAGAAACCGTCGTGGACGTCTTGACCCGTCCGAACTTGGATTTTCGGGTCGCAGGCGGACGCCGGGGCTTCGCCGCGAAGAGGTTGCCCAGCGGGCAAATATAAGTCCGGCCTGGTACACGTGGCTCGAGCAGGGACGTGGCGGCGCGCCATCGCCGGAAGTATTGAACCGGATCGCCAGCGCATTGATGTTGAACGAGGCCGAGCGCGAACATCTTTTCGTGCTAGGTTTGGGGCGGCCGCCCGAGGTCCGCTACAAATCGGTTGCCGGCGTCAGTCCGCGGTTGCAGCGCCTGCTCGATTCGCTCGATGCAAGCCCGGCCCTGATCAAGACCGCCACGTGGGACATCATTGCCTGGAATCGTGCCGCCACCGTTGTGTTCACCGACTACAGCGTAATGCCTGCACACGAGCGCAATATTCTGCGGTTCCTGTTCTGCAATCCTGCCATCCGGGCAAAACAGCACGATTGGGAAACCATCGCGCGCTTCGTGGTCGGCGCGTTCAGGGCAGACGCCGCGCGAGCGGGTGCAGTGTCCGAGATCAATGAACTCGTGGATGAGCTTTGCCGGGTCAGCCCGGAGTTCGAAGCGCTGTGGGGAGAAAACGAGGTGAATGGTCACGGAGCCGGAACCAAGAGCTTGCGACACCCGGAACTGGGAGCAATCGAGCTGGAATATTCGTCGTTTTCAGTCGATGGCCGGCCGGATCTCGGGTTGATCGTCTACACCGCGATAGACGCCGCGACCGCGGACCGCATCCGGGCGCTGGCCGCGCGGGGTTGAGTTGTCGTTGCTTCGCGCGTCGTGCAAATGAAGGGCAATTTTTTGGCCCGGGTCGCTTAGCCAAGTGTGTCGCTGCGCGCTTCGATTGCCCGGATGACGGCAATCATGTCGGCATAACCAAAGCCGAGTGCCTGCGTTTCGCCGTATAGCGCGTGGCACACGTCCAGGAGCGGCGACGCAAGTCTCGATCTTCTCGCTTCATCGGCGACCAGTTTATTGTTCATCAATACGTCGGTTATCCCTGCTTGCAGCGTGAAGTCGTTGCCAACGAGCTTCGATATTTTCACTCGCGAAACGCTGCTCGCCATGGGTCCGGCATCCAGTATCCGGGCAAATTTCTCGAGGTCCAACGCGTGCCGCTCGGCGAAATGGAACGCCTCGACGAGCCCCGTCACCATGGTGATCAAAAATAGATTGACCGAAAGCTTCATCAGCAATGCATTCGGAACCGGGCCACATTCAATGCTTTGACGGCACACCGGTTCGAGCAAAGGCCGGGCAGCGTCGATAGCTTCCTGGTCACCGGCCAGCATGGCAACAAGCTGACCGTCTTCAGCCGGTTTTTTCGATCCCGATACCGGCGCCTCTACATAACGTCCCTGAGCGGCTTTGATGTCTCGTTCCAGCACGGTCGAATACTCGGGCGCCACCGTTCCCATCTGCACGATGGTCCGTCCCCTGACTAGCGTCGCAAACGCAGACGTGCCTCGCTGGAGAACGGCGTCGATCGCTTTGTCATTGGCAAGCATCAGCACCACGGTGAGTGCGTGTTCGAAGACATCGCCGGGATCATCGACGGCATGCGCGCCAGCCGCGACCAGTGCACTCGTTTTTCCCGGCGTACGGTTCCATACCACGAGCGACATTCCCGATCGCGCCATGTTCAACGCCATAGGCTGGCCCATCGCGCCAATGCCGATAAACCCGATTTTCGTATTCATCTAAAGGCCTTTTGTCTTGACTGGCTTTGCTCATCCGCAAAACGCGATTCCCGATAGAACGGAGAACATCGCCGCGGACGTGAGGTAACCCGCAAAACACAACGCGATGATCGGAAGTGCAAAAAGCGCTGTTGCGGCTGCGATCAGAAATCGACGCAGCATCGCAGGGTTTATCGCGACTCCCGTGCTCCGCGCGTGCAGCACGTTTTTCATGCGGGCCGTACCACCGAGCCGGGAAGTTGCTCGACGCTTTTGTCATCGATCGGCAAGTGCAACAGTCCTGCAATAACGCCAAGTGCGACGGCGCCATACCAGAGCAAGTCGTACGCGTGAGTCGCTTCGTATACCAAACCGCCGAGCCACACGCCGAGAAAGCTGCCCAGTTGATGCCCGAAAAATACGAAGCCGAACAACGTCGCGATATAACGCACACCGAACACTTGCGACACGAGTCCGTTCGTCAACGGCACCGTGCCGAGCCAGAGGAGGCCCATCGAAAACGAAAATACGTAAAGGCTGGCGGGCGAAAGCGGTGCGAGAAAGAACACCGCCATGGCGGCGGAACGGATGAAGTAGATCGCCGATAGCACGTATTTTCGGCGCATGAAACCGCCCGCGTAACCGCACAGGTACGTGCCGAACACGTTGGCAAGGGCGATCAACGCAAGCGCCGTGCTTGCGTTGATCGCGCTCAAGCCTTTATCCAGCAAGTAGGCCGGCATGTGGACCGCAATGAACGCAAGTTGGAAACCGCATGCAAAAAAGCCGATGTTGAGGAGCCAGAAACCGCGATGCGAGAGCGCTTCGCGCACGGCCGCGCTCATGGATTGCGCCGGAGCGTCGCCGGGCATGCGGCGTGAGGGTCGATCGCGTAGCCACGCCGAAAGCGGCGCAAGCATGATCAGCACGGTAGCCATCACAACGAGTGTCGATACCCAGCCGAAGCGGCTCATCAGGCTTTGCACTATCGGCACGGTGCAGAACTGGCCGAGGCCGCCAATTGCGCCCGCGACACCCAGCGCCCAGCTGCGTCGCTCGGCGGGAAAGAGCCGGGAGAGCGCGCCATAGACGGCGCCGAACGCCGAGCCCGAAAGCGCGATGCCAACCAGCACGCCCGTGCCGAGCGTGTAGACGCCCGGCGTGCCCGCATACGCCATCATGAAGAGGCCGAGCGCATAGACGAGCAAACCTGCGAATATCACCTTCGCCGAACCGAAGCGGTCGGCGATCATGCCGGTAAACGGCTGCGCGATACCCCAAAGCAGGTTCTGCAACGCGAGCGCGAAACCGGCCGTTTCGCGCGACCAGCCGTGATCGAGCGTCACCGGCATCACGAAGAGCCCTTGCACATGCCGCACGCCCAACGCGGCGCCCATCACCACGCCGCCTGCAATCACCCATTGCCAGCGCTTGTTCCAGGCATCGTCTTGTTCGCTCACGTGATCTCCTTCGCGCTTGGTCGAGGTGTGTTCGCCGCTATGTCGATCGCGAGCACATGAGCACGACGCGGCGCTGCCAGCCATTAGATGCTGGAGAATCGCGCGCTTCAATCAATACTTTGGGATGGTTCGCATGCATGGCGCGCATGCGGAAAAAGCTAGCGCGCGGCCTGCGCGGACAGCATGCGTTCCACGACGGCCTCGACTTCGCGTGCCTCCGATCGGATCCACTCGACAACATCGAGTACGTCCTGACGCGGCTTTTCATCGGCTTGATAGAGCCAGTATCCGTAGGCGGTCGTGCGGCCCGCCGTGCCGTCGGCGAGCGCGATGAGGCGTCCATCGGCGAGCAAGGGCTCGATCAGCGCAATTCGACCGAGCGCAATCCCTTGTCCGGCGAGCGCTGCCTGAATCACCTGATCGTATTGATTAAAGCGCAACATTCCCGATGGATGCGCGTCATCGAGCCCCATCGCCGCGAGCTGGTCGGCCCAGCGCAAAAGCGGCCGGCGCGGACCCTCGAATTCGAGCAACACCTTCTGGCGAAGCAGGGCGTTGTCGTCGAGACGGGTCAGGCCGAGCGAAGGATGGGCCACCGGCACCACCGCCTCCTCGAACAGACGCACGGCGCCAGGCGGCGCTGTGGCCGCGGTGCAGTAGCGGATGCCGAGATCGATTCCTTCCGCGCGCAAGTCGAGGTTTTTATCGATGGCCGCGACGCGCAGATCAAGCTCGGGATGACGTTGCTGGAAGCGGTTGAGGCGCGGCAACAGCCAGAGACCGGTCACGCCGATGCTCGCTGTGATCGTCACCGGCAACCGCCCTTGTGGCTGATTCAGGGTCTCGAATACATCCTGCAACTGCTGGACGGCGGTATCGGCGATGCGAAAGAGGCGTTCGCCTTCGGGCGTGAATGATATCGACCGATAACCGCGTTTGAAGAGCGCGATGCCAAGCAAGTCCTCGAGCGCATGCACTTGGCGGCTCAATGCGGATTGCGTGAGACAGAGGTCCTCGGCCGCGAGCGTGATGCTCATGCGCCGGCCCACGGCAACGAAGCCGCGGATCAAGTCGAGCGATGCAAGCCGCACCAGGGGCGTTGGCATGCGTGTTCCTTATGCGAAAGATGCAAAAAGATTGGTTGAGCCGAACGCGCGAGTCAAGTGAAATGTCGATTTGTGAAGCTGGGCGGCGTCTATGAGTGGACATCGCCTTAAGGATGAATCGATGCCAACCTTAAGGTAACGCAGGGGGATGCAGTGAGGGACATTAAAGCGAGCGTTGCCGTGCCGGAAGCGATCGCACTCGTCGCGGCCGATGGCTGCGCGATCAACGGCTTTGTCTGGCGTCATCGGAAAAGTGAAGAGTGCGAGAGCGCAAGCGCGCGGCCTGTGGTGATCGTCAACGCGGCGACTTCGGTGCGTTGCCGATACTACTTTCGGTTTGCCGCTTTTCTCCATTCGCATGGCTACGATGCGATCGTCTACGACTACCGCGGCATCGGCGAATCGCGGCCTTCCACGCTGCGTGGGTTTCGTGCGTCGTGGCTCGACTGGGGGCAACTCGATTTCGAAGCGCTGTTGCAATACGCGGCGCGGGAATTTGCAGGCCAGCCCGTCGATGTCGTCGCGCACAGCATAGGCGGTTTTGTCATCGGGCTTGCACCATCGAACGGGATTATCCGGCGCATTGTCACGATGGGCGCGCAGTACGCGTTTTGGCGCGACTACGCACCCGAGCGCAAGCGTTCAATGTTATGGCGCTGGCATGTGCTGATGCCATTGCTGGCGGTGGTGATCGGCTATGTGCCAGCCAAGCGGCTTGGCTGGATGGAGGACACGCCCAAGGGCGTGGCGCTTTCGTGGAGCGGCAGCAAGGCGCGCTTCGAAGAGACCTATCGGCACGGTGAATTTGCCCGCAGTGACGATGAACGTGCGCGTCTTGTCGAGCAATGTTCGGCGGTGCGAGCAGCGCTCCTTGCGATCAGCGTAACCGACGATGAGTTCGGAACGGTCGCTGCCATCGAACGTCTGCTCGGCTATTTCACCGGCAGCGCGCTCACGCATTTGCGCGTTGCTCCAGAGCAGATTGGCCACACGGCGATCGGGCATTTTGCATTTTTCCATAGCCGCTTTGAAGACAGCATGTGGCGTATTCCGCTTGCGTGGCTGAAGTCGGGGGCGCTTCCGGACGATGTGCCGGGCAACGTCGTATCGCAGCGCATGCCAGCGATAGCGCGGCACGAGCCAGCACATGTTTTCCGGCGTGCATTGGATAGCATGACTATCGACTTATCAACGAACGCCGAATGAAAGATGGTACGTATAACACGTCTGACGGCGCGACAATGAATCTTGCACAGGATCCGACAACCGACGCGGGATTTCTGGAATTTATCAAGAGCGCACAGGCTTCTGCAAACGGGACCTTCAGCTTTACTTCGAATTCAGGCCACACCTTATACGGTCGCCATTTGAATATCTTCGACGACGATTCCGTATAACCTACCTTTTTTCCATCGTCTCAAACAAAGTCGTTAGGACAAGACGAGATCGCGTAAGTTATACGACTGCATGTAGCGCGACTCGCCAAGCTGGCTGCGTTTGGCATCTCGATGCGATATGTCTTGCCGCAGCGGCATGCATGTTCCCATGCCGCACAGCTTCATCAATCACCTAGACCGCCAGACTTTTGAAGTGCAGCAAGGCGCGCCTTCAATTGCTCGACCATCTGGAACTGGGAATTTTTGATTGGACCCGTGTACGTGACACTTTGCGGCGGCGCGGGCGGATATTTCACGTAACTCGCGACCACTTGCTTCATCACCTCGTTGAAGATCGGGAACGTCCAGCTCTTTTCCGTCCAGTTCGTCATGAACACGTCGTAGTGCTCGCCCGGGTCCGACTGCAAGTCGTATAGCCGAGGTGCGGTAGCGACATATTTGTCCGGCCCTTTCCACCCGGTATGGTTCTCGTCGCTGAATGGCGGATAGTCGCCTCGTAAGTTGAATACCGCTTTAAATTTGCCCACCCGGATTGCGCCGGGAGCCAGCTCGTCCTCTGTTTGATACAACCAGAAGTTGCGCTTGGATTTGCCTGTTCCCAACAGAATGGGAGTCATGTCGTAGCTATCGAAGATAGTCGGCTTATCTGTTCGATCGACGGTTGGCAACGATGTCCCCGCGACATCCGCGAACGTGGCCATGAGATCGAGGCCACCGCAGATATCCCATGACGTGCTGCCCGGTTTGATGTGGCCGGGCCACCAGGCCAGCGCCGGAACGCGACTGCCCGCTTCCATGTCGGTGCCTTTCGTGCCGCGAAAGGGTGTATAGCCAGAGTCAGGGAAGACATCCTGCCATGCACCGTTGTCGACCGTGTAGAACACCAGCGTGTTCTTGTCGAGCCCGGCGGCGCGTAGTGCGTCGAAAATGCGGCCTACCCGTGTATCGAGCTCCACGACTGCATCACCATATTTCGTCTTGACGTCGGACTTCCCGACGAATTCCGGCGCGGGCAAATTCGGTTGATGGTTTTTTGTGAAGTTGATACTCATGAAGAACGGCTTGCCATCATTCGCATGCGCATTGATGTAGTCGACCGAAGTCGTTTCGATGCTCTGGTCGAGCATCGGAATGTCGTCACCGCCTAACTTACGAACTTCCCGGAATTTCTCACCCGCCTTACCCTCAATTTCTCCGAGCGGATTGACCTTCGGCACATCGGCCGGCCAGTCGGGGTTCCATTTTGGGTCGATGTAGGTGTACGCATTGAGATGGTATAGGTACACGTTCTTCATCTCGTCGTACCCATGAGCGGTCGGCATTGCGTAGTCGGCTTCGCCCAGATGCCACTTGCCGGTGAAGAAGGTCGAATATCCCGCCTTTTTCAGCACGTCGGCGATTGTCACTTCATTCTTCGGCAGGCCGCCGCCTTGCCCCGGAGCCGCTACGGTAGTCATGCCGCTTCGATTGGGAAGCCGCCCCGTTTGCATTGCCGCACGTCCCGGCGTACAGCTTGGCTGGCCGTAGAAATCCCAGAATTGGATGCCTTCGCGTGCCATGCGATCAAGGTTCGGCGTCGCCGCGCCACGCCCTTGACCGCCGCCGTAAACACCTAGATCGCCCCATCCTGTGTCATCGGACACCAGCAGTATGATGTTCGGCTTCTGGTTGCCGGTCTGAGCGATGCCAGGGGACCCTGCGATGAAAAAAACCGCTATAGCAGGCAACAGGCGAGCTAACACCCGACGAAATGACACGTTGGCGAACATGGGCACCCCTATTCAATTCGGTACGTCGAGCATTGACTCTTCGACCGATATTGAAAATGGACATTCGCGTCAAGCGGTTTATTTCGGCCGATATATTGCTGTGTCTGGCAGGTCGGCGTGCCGAAATGTATGTCTGCTTCTATGTGAGACGCAGACACGTGCTTTCGCAGCGGCTACGTTAGCTTCGTGTAGGAAGCGGCTTGTAAAGGGCATCCGCTGTTTTGGTCTGCGACACGAACTTCGGATTCCGCCCGTCCGTTTGTGACCATCAGAATGCGTTGGAAATCGTTTTAGTCAATGGTCGGAAGCTAATAAACGCACGATGGCTTCCGGCCAAACTACGTTGCAGTCGCATAACGTACAGGATAGCGAAATAGGCAAAGTGATCCGCGTTCATGTTACGTCCCAACGAAAAAAACGCGCCAGTCCCGCCGTCGAGCGACAGGACCGGCGCGCAAGAGCCGAAGGGTCCGACAAGCCAGGAGTTTCGCGTCCTTACATCTCAGTGGCTGGCGATGGTTGCAACGTTATGCGAGCCGTTTTGGGTGATGTTCGCCGCGTTGCCGCCGCCGACCTGCGTGATCGAAGCACTGTTGCCAGTGCCGATTTGCGATGTCTGCGCGTAATTGCCATCGCCGGACTGCGACGCATACAGCACGTTAGCGCTGCCCGACTGCGATGCCAGCAGCGTATCCTCGAAACCCGCCTGGAAAGCGGTAGTCCGGTTAGCCGAACCAGTTTGCGTGAGTATTTGCGACGAGCCAACCGCGCCATCTTGCGTAAGGCTGGCCACGTTTGCAGCGCCGAAAAGCGAAGTGTTCGACTGCGTCACGCTGATGCTGTTGGCACCGCCGTTCTCCTGCATGGTGGTGACGCTTCCCTGACCAATACCGCTTTGCGCGACCGTTGTGGAAGAGCCGTTTTCCGAAGCCTGCGCGACCGCGACGCGTTCTCGCGTTCCGGACTGTCTGATATCCACTCGGCCGTTGCTGGCGTTGAAATCCGATACCGTCGCTACATCGCCGGCGGCCTCCTGGTAAATGGACGTGGAGTTGCCGAAGGAACCCGTCTGCGATACCGACGCCGTATTGAGGATCCCGGCCTGGACAATCCCGGTCGAGTTCAGCGAGCTGCCCGCCTGGCTGACCGTAGCGTTGTTGCCGATCAAACCGTACTGGCTCACGGTCGTCGAGTTGCTGTTGGAGCCCGATTGCGTGACGGTGGCGGCGTTCAGCAGACCTCCCTGATTGATGACCGTGGTGTTGCCGGACGAGAACGTCTGGCCGACGGTCGCGGACGCGCCGGCGCCGCTTTGGGATATCGCGGTGAAGTCATTCGATGCCGTGCTCTGCGAAACATGGGCGGCGTTGGGACCGGTCTGCACAATCGTCGTGTAGTCGCCAGCGCCGTAGTTCGACGTGACGGACGCTACGCCGCCACCGCCAAGCGACTGCGTGATCGATACGCCGTTGGCAATCTCGTCTCGTTGACTGACGGTCGCCTCCGATGTGCTCGCGCCATTTTGCAGGACATTGGTGATGTTCTGGCCGCCGCCGCTGGTCGAAATGGAAGTCGTATTGCCTCCGCTCGACTGGTTGACCGCCACGCTGTTGCCAATCGATGCGGCTTCGCTGACGGTCGCCAGGTTGTTTGCAACGGCTCCCGATCCCGCGCGCTGATCGATCGACACACGATCGCCCTGAGTGACATTCTGATCGATGGCCGCGGTGTTGCCGGAACCGATCATCGTGATCGAATCCTGATTGCCTGTACTGGCATACACGCTTGTCGATGCGAGCGCGATAAACCCCATTGCGATGACGGATGCCTTGATCTTCATGATTGATAACCCTCTTGTAGAGATAGTGGTGGTGAAACGTCTCATTGAAAATGTCCCGCTTGCGGGGTTCAGTCGTTGCAATCGATCGACGCGCTGTTCACCCGTTCGCCATCTGCGCTTGCACGCCGATGCCGCTTGCCTTCCGATACCGCTGCTGCTTTGCTTCTACCGCGCCAACACCAGCGCTCGTGCGCCGTTACCGTTCTGTAGAACTTCCACGCCGCTATACGAGCGGACTTGCACGACCGTCGCGCGATTGTCATTGCCTCTTTGCGTGATCGACGCCCGATTGGCCGTTCCCGCCTGATCGATCAACCCGTAGTTATTGCTGCCTTGCTGGATCACGCTCGCGGTGTTGTAGGCGCCCGCCTGATTTCCCGCGTACTGGTTGCCATTGCCCGCCTGCGACAACGCTTGCCAGTTGCGCGCGCCTGTTTGAACCAGATTCGCCGTGTTCGCAGCACCTGTCTGGATCGAGAGCAGTCCGTTGCTGCCAAGTTGCCTTCCCTGGAACTGGTTATCGGCTCCGCGCTGATCGACAGTCGCGCTTTGCCTTAGTCGTGTGGTCATGAAAGCCGGTTCGCCCGCGCCGAAGTCGGACACCGACGATAAATCCCCCGCGAATGCCGCCGTCGTCGTGATCGCGACGACCATCGCGATCATCAGGTGAGTCTGGGTCCGGGCTACGCCACGCACGATGTATTCAGGTTTCATTGCACACTCCATGTAAGCGCTCAAATGCCCGCGCTCTTGTCAGGGTTGATCGGGTCGGATGCCTGGGGCGGATCGAGCTGGTCCATATCGGCGACATAGCTCTGGTTCTCTTGCAAATAGCGCTGCACGGTGGGGTCGTACCAATCCTTGTCGTCCTTCAGCGCCCAGGTCTGGTTTTTCAGCCCCTGGACGATCAAATGCACGACAGCAGACTCGATAGCTTCTTTCACGCAGAGCTGTTGCGGCTCATTGCGCGTCATGCCCACTTCGGCCTGCAAGAGATCTTTGAAGCCGACGAACTTGTAGACGCCTACATCCACCTGATATGAATAGATGGTCTTCGTGGTGGAGACGCTGTTGAGAATCTGGCCGTTGCGGATATCGACTGTGCGCAGATTGACGGTTACCTGGTCCACGCGATACTGCTGCGATGCGCTAATGCCGAGATACGCCACGCCTGCGCCGCCCGTCTTCACGTTGGAGTCGAAGGCGACAATGCCGCCCTCCAGAATGACGTTCGCCGGCGCCAGCGCGCCGATCTGCGCAACGACGCGATTCTTGTCGTCGGGTGTTTCGAGCGCTCGCATGATCTTGCGTTCAGTCAGCAAGTCCTGGAGATTCTCCCGTTCGACCGGCGTGAACCAACCCGAGTCGCGCATTGCCGCCACGAGAAACGACGCGCCTCCTTGCGTTACTTGCGACGAGAACGAACTGTCGGGCGAAGGTTTGTACTGGCCGGTCAGATCGCGGAAACCATAAACCGCTGCGAGAACCCGGCCCTTGGGCGGCGGCAGACGTACGAGGTCTCGCGTGACGCGTGTCGGCGGGGTAAGGGTTGCGTTGCCCGCCACATTCTGAGGCGGCGCGGCGCACCCCGCCAGCAGGAGTACGGTGGAGCAAGCAAGCACAAGCGACGCTCTGACGATTATTCGGCTCATTTCATTCCCCGTTCATGTCCGCAGGTTGATTCAATCAATCTGCTTAGTTATCTTTAGTATTTTCCAGGCACCGATATTTATCGTCGGCTAACTTATTGACCGCTTACGACGAACGTGGTCGTTGCGCCCGTTGTCTTGTCGGTTGTCGTCACCTGTAGATTGCCACCTGAGACCTGCGAAATCGCAATGGAGAAATTTCCTGTGTTGATGGTTCCAGGTTTGAGCGTGCCGTCGTTGCCAACAATCGAACTCGTCACCGAAGTCGCCACCCGAGAAAGGATGGCTTGTTGAAGCTGACTGTTGAATTGATCGAGCGTTGACTGCTGCGTGAGCGAATCGGACAGACTCGGGTCCGTGTGCTTGTTTTGCGCATTCGCCTGGTCCATCAGCACCGCACCATTGAGCGGGTTGCCACCGAACGTGGGATTAACCGGTTCGTACACAAGCGGTGAAGCGTTCGCGGTTGCATGGGTAATCAGCAATGCGGCGATTGCGGCGAGGCGGCTAGCGATGTTGGCGGGATGCATGAATTCTCCTTGTTTTGTAGGCGCTGTGTATTGCGTGACCTGGAACGGCTGTTGTGGCTTTACATTTCATCCGACCCGAGGTCGGTATCGTGAAACAGCAGGCGTGCAATGTCCGCCTGCATCACGGTCTGCAGCGCGCTTGCCGCCGCACTCTCCGCAATGGGCCGAATGTTGGCCCGCGCGATCGGCAAGAACGCTTGAAACACGCGACGCTGTCCATATTCAACCCAGACCAGGCTTCCATAGCGTGCCGATGGCCGTTCGTGAACGGAGACCACATATCGCTCGCTCATCGGCATCTGGGTCCACGACTGCGAAAACGATGCGTAGAAATCCTGACCTACCAGCGTGACCGCGTCGTTCGTGACTATGCCGCCGATTTCTTCGACGACCGACAGATGACCGCCAACATCGGGGCTACGTGGCAACGTCGCGTTGTTGGTCAGCGTGCGCTGGCGGGAAACGGTGGCGCTTTCAGTGAGCGCGGGCGATGTCTGCACCGGACGCACCTTCACCAGCGGGCTCGGCGCAGGCGGGCTCGGAAGCGTCACCAGATCACGCGCCGTGTCGCCCGATGCCGAACCGTGCGCGCTCGCCGGGTCGATGTCTTGGGCAGTCGCCACGATCGGCAAGGCGAGGCTCGCGACAGCCAATGTGCCAGCAACGCAGAGGGCGACCGTACAACGGGCTGCCGTTGAGTTGATGCCGCGCGGCGGGCATGCCGGCAAACTGCCCATTCGTGCATGACACATATCGGTTCCTTCTTTGCGTTATCGAATCGTCGGGATTGCTTCCTGCCGATCCATGAAGTCATTCTGGCCATCTTGCAGATCACCGTCGATGGTTCAAATGAACACCTCGAAATAGATACGCATCGAGTACGGTTGATGTTATGTGCGCGCTGGCGATCTTTCGAAGGGAAATCGACATTGCATGAATGGCACACATCGTGCATAGGAATGCGGGTCCAAAAAGACAGGCACATCGGATGCAATTTGAAGTCCGTGCCTACAAAAGAAAATGCTTCGGGGGGAATCATGCTGGAATGTATTGAAGAAGCGCGGCACGTTGAAAGTGGTTTCAGCTTCGACGTCGCCATGGCTCAAAGCAGGACGCCGGAAAGCGCAGAAGCGTCTCTGACCAGCTATCTCCTCAACGATGACACGACCGTGATCGCCGTCAGCGCGGACTTGACCATCATGTGCTCGATGGCGAATGCGGCAGGGCTGCTGAGCGAAAAGACAGGCTTGAGTCTGAGCGACAATCGACTCGTTCACGCCGATGTCAAAGTGCAGCGCGCCTTGCAGGCAACGCTGACCGACACCATAGCCAGGGGCGTCCGGAGGACCGTCGTGGTGCCCGGGACATGGGGCCATGCATGGCACATGGCGGTGATGCCGCAAACCGCTGGCGCCGCATTCGTGCAGCCGCACGCGGTATTGCGCATCGAGCGCCGGCACATCTTTCGTCGTCCCGACCCGCAGTCACTGGAGTCGGTGCTTGGCCTCTCACAGGCCGAGGCGCGCATGCTATGTGAACTGATCAGCGGTCATTGCGTGAGCGAATGCGCCGAGATTCTTGGCGTGTCTGTCGCGACCGTACGCAAGCACCTTGCCGCAACCTTGCGCAAGACGTGCTGCACGCGCCAGTCCGAGTTGATGCGGCTTGCGAGCATCATTACTTGACAGCGCGATACCGCCGATTGCATGCGGCATCGGTTATCGGAAGTCGTGTTCCTGTCACTCTTGTCTGTTCCCTAATACGAAGAATATGGTCGTAACATTCGATTCAAACGATCAAGACGAAACGCAGTTCCGTATCGGCTTAGAATGAGTTTGATAAGCCAACCAGGAAACTTCGCATGGACCAGACGCAATGGGATCTCCTCGACGACTATCTTTGCAGTCAGCTAGTCGCACCCGATCAAGCCCTCGACGGGGCGCTACGATCAAGCGCGCAAGCGGGCCTTCGTCCTATCAACGTCGCGCCTAATCAGGGCAAGTTCCTGCAGATGCTCGCGCGCGTGCGCGGCGCTAAACGCATTCTCGAGATCGGCACGCTGGGCGGCTACAGCACGATCTGGCTCGCTCGCGCTTTACCTTCGGACGGCACGCTCGTGACGCTCGAGTTCAGCCCTGAACACGCGGCGGTGGCCAAAAAGAATATCGAGTCGGCGGGTTTGTCGGAGAAAGTTTCGGTGATGGTCGGTGCAGCCGTGGAAAGCCTTAGACGCTTGATCGAAGAACGCGCCGAACCGTTCGATTTCGTGTTTATCGACGCTGACAAGAAAACCTATCCGGAATACCTGACGCTTTCGCTCGAACTGTGCAGCGCGGGCGCAATTATCGTGGGAGACAACATCATCCGGCGGGGAAAGATGGCCGATGCTGCGAGCACCGACCCCGACGTCATTGGATTGCGGCAGTATTTCGACCTTCTTGCAAAGAACCCGAGACTCGATTCGACCGCAATACAAACGGTCGGATCGAAAGGTTGGGACGGGTTTTCGATCACGCTCGTTTCGTGACTTACTTGGAAAAGCGTTGTTTCTTTAGAGCCTTTAAGCCGAGCACCGCCATGAATCCTACACGGCCTTGTTCTCGTTCATATGGCGTTGGTTCCGGCGCAAGTAGGCATGCAATTGCTCAATAGGCATTGGCCTTGCGAACAGAAAACCCTGCATGTCGCAGCATCCATTCTCCGACAAGAAATCGCGCTGCTCGATTGTCTCGACACCTTCTGCAATCACCTGCGCGCCAAATGCGACGCCCAGCGCCAGCACCGCCAGCACCAGCGCTTCGTCCTGGACCGAAGCGCCAATGCCGCTGACCAACGATTTATCGATTTTCAGGCGGTCCGGTCCGAGTGATTTCAACGATGAAAGATTGGAATAGCCGGTCCCGAAATCGTCGATGGCGATGATCGCACCGCGCGTCGCCAGCATCTTCAGTTCAACGCCCGTGCAAGGTGCCGCAAGCGTGCTTTCCGTAATCTCAAGCTCGAGCATCGACGGATTGGCGCCGGTCGCCGACATTGTCCGGGACAGGAAGTCGACGACATTACCCTGCGTGAATTGCCGCGGCGAAAGGTTGAACGCAACGCGCAATCCGTCATAACGCCGGCAGATCCACGGCGGCACGGCAGACCTCTGTAATCACCCATTCGCCGATAGGAACGATCAAACCGGACTCTTCAGCGAGCGGGATGAACTCTGCCGGAGAGATTGGGCCGAGCGCCGGATCGAACCAGCGAATCAACGCTTCCACCGCCGCGACGTGACCCGTCAGGACGTTGACCTGAGGCTGGAAATACAGACAGAATTCGCGATCGCGAATGGCGCGTCGCAGATTCTGCGCTATAGAGAGACGCTCTTCCGCGCGTGAGCCTGTCGCGTAGTCGTAATGCCGGACCGTGTTACGGCCAAGCGCCTTCGCTTCATACATGGCGGCATCCGCGCGTTTGATCAACGTCTCCACGTCGTGGCCATCGCGAGGGAAAAGGCTCACACCCATGCTGCAATCAATAATGAACTCGTGCTCGTCGATTTTTATCGATGCCGCAAGAGCAGCCTTGAGCCCGCCTATCAATACATCGACCGACCCGTAACCGACAATGTTGGGCAAGAGAATGACGAACTCGTCGCCGCCGTATCGGGCAACCGTCGTGGTTACGGGAGACGCGCTGACAAGGCGGGCAGCGACTTGCTGCAAGAGCCGGTCGCCCACGCTGTGGCCCAGGGAATCATTTACATCCTTGAAGTGGTCCATGTCGAGGAATACGACAGCAACCTGAGTCCCCGTGAGAATGGAAGCACTGATCGCTTGCCGGAGTCGCTCGTTTAATAAAACGCGGTTAGGCAAACGCGTCAGCGAGTCATAACTCGCCTGATGCGCGAGCCGGTTGCGCGACTCGATCAGCTCGCTCACGTCATTCACGATTGCAATGTGATGCGTGGCAACGCCGGCGTCGTCGAGCACGGGGGCAATGAACAACTGATTCCAGAACATCTCGCCGTCCGCGCGATAGTTCCGCAAGATGGTGCTCACTTCCGCGTCCGTTTTCAAAGCATTCCTGATTTCCCGCAAGCCATCTTGTTCCCGGTCATCGCCTTGCAGAAACCGGCAGTCGCGACCGATGACTTGCGCCGCCGAATAACCGGTGATGCGCTCGAACGCTGGATTCACATAATCGATCAGGTATTGCTTGCCATGGGCTCGCGTCATGACTACTGCGTTGACACACGCATCGAGGGCGCGGCTTCGCAGGCGCAGCGCTAGTTCCGCGGCCTTGCGCGTGGTGATGTCTTCGTGCAAGGCCAGCACGCCCATGACTTCGCCCTTGGGGCCGAGCAAAGGCACTTTTGTTTTGGCATACCAGCGGACTTCTCGGGCGTGCTCGAAGTAAGCCGGATGCTCGTATGCAATATGGCCGTTCTTCGAGAACATCGCCTGGTTGTCACGCCGGCGCGCGTCGGTTGCATCCAGGCGCCACGGCAAGTCGAAATCCGTCAGGCCTTCAACGTCCTTCGCGTGCGCCAAACCGGCTTCCTTAGCGAAAGACGCGTTGCACCCCAGGTATTCGGAATTGCCGTTTTTCCAGTAAATGCGTTGCGGGACGCTGTTGAGGACGGTTTCAAGCATGGACTTCGCGGTCGCGACTTCAAGTTCGGCTTGCCTGCGATTCGATACGTCCAGACAGATGATGTAGCACGACGTCTTCCGCTGAAATTCAGTGACGTGGTATGAGACATTGACCGTCAGTTCAGTGCCGTCCTTTCTCAGATGCGTCCAGTCACCGGCAGAACCGGCAGCCGCGTGCGCGGTCGCGATTTCGCGCAACTTGCGTCTGAATGGCTCGATGTCCCGGGCAAGGCGCAGGTTATCCATCGACAATCGCTTGAGCTCTGTGCGGGTGTACCCGTAGAGATTGCACGCGGCGCGGTTCGCAGCGAGGATGCGCGTGGTGTCTACGTCGTACACAAGCATTGGGAGCGGATGACCGACGAAGTAGCGCCTGAACATTATTTTGGGCAGATCGCGTGGAAAGACCGAGATCAATTGGTAGATCGTGCAGCCAATCAAGCCGCCCAACACAAGCAACAGTAAGGTGTCGCGGCCTGGAATAGACGCCGATTGCTCGATCGGACTGAGTAAGTGTCTATTAAAGAAAATTTCAAGGGCGAGCAGGATACCAAGGAGCGCCGTCGCGGCCGCGAAAATGCGGCGTCGGGACGTGCGAAGCCATCGCCTCATTGGCGACCAAGTGCTGCTGACCATGCGTACAACCTCTCAGATACTTTTATGTTTATAGATTTGACGCTAATACCCAATGCTTCAAACGCTCAATTCAACTTGCACCATGTCCGTGAGGCGAGCACTTCCAGCGGAATCGAGTGGATTGCCTTAAGCGAGTTTCGTGCCGTGCCAAGTAGGTAATTACGGTCCTTTGGAGCGGCGGAGAAACTGGCGCGGCATGGAATTCAGTTGGTTTGGGCGATGGTGTAACGTAACATGCCGCCGTAGCACCCTGATTTCATAACGCAGCAGCGCGGCGTTATAACAACAGTTCGGACAACACATAGTGCGAAAGGCAAGACGCAGTTTCTAGCGGCGACAGAGCCGGAACGTTTTATGCACCAGGCGACACAGCCGCGATGCGGCTAGTACATTTCGAGTGGTAGACATTGAGGTGATGCGTGTGTGCTGCCAAGCACGAGTGCTATCCTGTTGGCAGTCTTAAAACCATAAAAAATCGAGAGAGAACGATGCAAAGCGATCCATGCGGTGAGTACTTCTCGGAAGAAATACTTCAAGGATTGATAGCCAAGATCGGCTTACCGGCATACGCGGTACTGTCCATCATCGCGGCAGCGGAGTCGGATACTGGGGGGCCCGTGCGAATGCCTATTGAAAAGATTGCCGAACTCATGGGTAAAAGCGTCGAGACAACTCGATCAGCACTGGACATCCTCAGGAAAAACGATCTGGTGACAACCGAGTTGCAAGGCAGGAATAACGTTTATCGGCTTTTACCTTTATCGGTTTAAAGCCGGGACACGCTCGACAATGGTGTCGCTACCCAGCTGCAAAGGCGCGAAGTTGGTCGAACGCACATAATCGGGGCGCGGGTTTTCCACATTGGCGGGCTGATTAACGACGGTGTTGTACACGATATACGCCTGCCACCGGTCATCGCCGGAAAGGTTGTGGCCTGACGCGTGCACAATATTCGCATCGAAGAACACGACCGTTCCTGGCGTGCCCATGATCGGCACGGCTTTCGGATGAGTGGATAGAACTTCGAGCATCGTCGTTTTCGGCACCACGTAAAAACGGTAACCGGTCGCGTCGTCGAATGCAGGTTGCAGCGAGCCGAGTTTATGGCTTCCCGGAATGAAGTACAGGCAGCCGCCCATTTCGGTCGGCTCGTCGAGCATGATGAGCGCCGTGGTCATTGAAGGGTTCTTAATGCCGTCTTTATGCCACGTGCCAAAGTCCTGATGCCATTGCCACACCGAACCGTCGATAGCCGTCTTCAGGTTGCACTTCGTGTGATGGATGTAGAGCGCCGGATCGCCTAACAATTGCCGAGCCGGTTCGAGCAGCCGTGGCGCGCGCGATGCCGCGTGAAACACGGGCGACGCCGTCGGGCTTTTTGTTTCGTGAACCTTGTAGATCGTCTTTGCAATGCCACCGGTTTTCTCGCGCACCAGATGATCCGTTTCGATCTGCTGGATGCGCTTTAGGTCGCGCTTCATTTCCTGCACTTCCTCACCAGTTAGCAAAGAAGGCAGCACGATAAATCCATCGCGCGCGTAAGCGGCCTGTTGAGCGTCGTTGAGTTTCATTGTGGATGTCTCCTGTCGATCTCCTAGAGGTGGATCGTAATGACATCCATAAGCGATGTAAAAGATATAATAAGTTCGCTTTCAGTACCTTAAAGGTATGACATGGAACTTCGTCATTTGCGCTATTTTCTGACCGTGGCGCAAACACTGAACTTCACCAAAGCCGCCGAACGTTTGCATATGGCGCAGCCGCCACTAAGCCGCCAGATTCGCGATCTCGAAGCGGAATTGGGCGTGGAATTATTCGATCGCCGCGGCAAGCGCCTGGCGTTGTCGTCGGCTGGAATGGTGTTCGCTGATCGCGCCCGGGGCATTCTGGCATCGGCGGATGCTGCCGTGGTCGACTCACAGCGTGCGGCACGCGGCGAGATTGGCCATCTGGCGGTCGGCTTCTTCGAACATATTGCATACACGTTATTGCCCGCGCTTATTCGCGAGTTTCAACAACGCTTCCCCGATGTTTCCATCGAGTTGCGCTGGTTCACCGCGGCCGAGCAAATCAACGCGCTCGCGCGTGGCGAAGTCGATGTTGCATTCGTGCGCACCGTGCCGCCCGATTCAAACCTGACATCCACGATGATCCTGCGCGAGCCGTTCGTTGTTGCGATCGCCAAGGACAATCCGCTTGCCGCAAAACGCACGATTTCTATTGGCGAATGCGCGGACATGCGCGTGATCAACTATCGCAAGGACGTGGCGCCCGATTATCACGCGATCATCAATCAGCTCTGCGCGTTGGGCGGTTTTACGCCATCGCCGTTATTCGAAATGGGCCAGATCTACGCTTCGCTCGGACTCGTGAGTTCGGGGTTCGGCATAGCGCTGGTTCCCGCCTCGGTCCAGCATGTGCATATGGATAACGTGGTGTATCGGCCGCTTCGCGAACGGCATGCGGTGAGTGAATTGCTGCTCGCCTGGACGAATCCATCGCCGCCCGCAGTGTTGAGCGCGTTCGTCCAGCTAGCGGGCGAGATTGCCGGGCGCTCGGGCAAGCGCAAAAGAAGCGTATCAACCCCGCCTTAGGAGAATCCGGAATCTCTTCAGGGTTGTTTCCTTAGCCCGATGCATAGCGGTCAAATCGCTAAGTCCAAAATAAAAATGCCGGCCGTTTCCAGCAATTCTTTTGTCAAACCGCGTTCTCGCTAGTGCATTTAAGGCTACGCGCGGGGTCGTTGTCCAAGGTCTTTTAGGGTCTGGAATGTCTATACTTTGTCACCGGGCATTAAACTTGGCTCTTACGGGCCGTTCGATGGTTGTCACATATAATTGCTTAGGCGAATATCGCCTTTAAAACTTGGAGAAAGACTTGAGCAAGCGCGCTGGTTTAGCCGACATTTTACAAAAAGACGAAGCAAAAATTCTCAACGCATGGATAAACGAGCAACTTTCTGGTGCGACGAGTCAAGGTGGATTGTCCGAGGCCGAAGTCAGGGAAAGCTCGCGTGCCTTTCTTTCAGTGTTTGCGTCTGCCGTAAAAAATGACTATTCGGAGCAAATCAGCGGCGCCGAATGGGACGACGTCAGGGCCCATCTCGCGAAGCTGTCGCGCGAACGCGTGGTCCAGGGATTTTCATCCGAAGACACTGCGACCTTTGTTTTCTCGCTAAAGAAGCCGTTGTTCGACAGCCTCCGGGAAAATGGCGGCGACGCCGATCTCTTGAACGAAGAATTCTGGAAGCTGACTCAAGTTCTGGACAAGCTCGGTCTGGTTACCGTCTCCGAGTATCAAAAGAGCCGCCAGCAAATTATCGAGCGGCAGCAGCAGGAACTCCTCGATTTGACGACTCCCGTGGTCAAGCTATGGGATTCGATCGTAGCGTTGCCTTTGATCGGCACCCTAGACAGCGAACGTACCCAGGTCGTCATGGAAAGCCTGCTTGATTCCATCGTGGAAAATGAAGCGGCAATCGCGATTATCGATATCACGGGTGTTCCCACGGTAGATACGCTGGTCGCGCAACATTTGCTCAAGACCGTGGCAGCCGCACGCTTGATGGGCGCCGAGTGCATCATCAGCGGCATTCGCCCACAGATTGCACAGACCATCGTGCACCTGGGTGTCGACTTGGGCGACGTGGTCACCAAGGCGACGCTTGCTGAAGCGCTCAAGATTGCGCTGCGCCGCGTCGGGTTAACGGTAGGCAAGCTTGGTAGCGTTAAAGCAGGCGAATAAGCATGGAACAAATTCCGGTTCTCAAGCTGGGCGACTTTCTATTGGTATCTATCCAGGTCGAGCTTCACGACGAACTGGTGCTTAATCTTCAGGACGATCTGACGTCGCGTATCGAGAAAACACGCGCACGCGGTGTGTTGATTGACATCTCGGCGCTGGAGATTGTTGACTCGTTCATAGGTCGTACCTTGGGACACATAGCCGCCATGGCCCGGGTGCTCGATGCCACCACGGTCCTCGTCGGAATGCGCCCTGCAGTCGCGATCACGTTGGTTGAACTCGGGATGTCGCTCAAAGGAATCCGCACCGCACTCGATATCGACAAAGGCATGGCGCTGTTGCGTCAGTCGCTCGACGAGCCCTCGGACGAAACCGGAGAATCCTCATAGTCACTCTGAGCCCTGCGGTCCTTGAAATACGCACGTCCGATCAAGTCAATGGCGCACGTAAATTCATCCAGGAACTCGCGACAAGAATGGCTTTTGGCACGCTGGAACGCACCAAGTTCGTGACGGCCGCGAGTGAGCTTGCGCGAAATACGCTAGTGCACGGTAAAGGGGGGACGGTTACGGTCAACGAGGTTGAATACAACGGCCGCATTGGCATCAAACTTGTGTTTGAAGATCAGGGACCGGGCATTCCGGATATCGATCGGGCGCTGGAAGACGGCTTCAGCACGGCTAAAAGCATGGGACTGGGACTAGGCGGCGCACGCCGTCTGGTGAACGAATTCGAAATTACGTCGACAGTGAATGTAGGGACTACAGTGAGCATTACCCAATGGAAGAGGCGCTGAGTCTTTCAGATCAAAGCGGCGTAGCAGAAGCACGGCGAACCGCCATTAAATTAGCGCAAAGCCTGGGGTTTTCCGAACGTTATCAGGCCGACGCGGCTTTGGTTGCGAGCGAAGCCGCGACCAACATCATCAAGTACGCCGGTCGCGGCGAGATGCTGCTGCGTCAATACACAAGCGAAGGTGGTCCCGGCATCGAAATGCTGGCGCTCGATCGCGGCCCGGGAATCGCGAATCTCGATGCAGCCCAACGCGATGGCTTTTCAACGGGCGGCAGTCTTGGCGCTGGTTTGGGCACCATGTCGCGCCGCTCGCATCTATTCGACATTTATTCGGTCGCGGGGCTGGGCACCGCGGTGCTCGCGCGTATCCAGAACGGCAAATCACAAGCAGCCGATCCATCACGCTTCATGGTCGGGGCGCGATCAACGCCGAAGGCCAATCAGGAGGTGTGCGGCGACGCGTGGGGTATCAGCGAACGCGCCGGGCAGATGCGCACGGTGCTGCTCGACGGCCTTGGACACGGCCCGCTTGCGTCCGACGCATCCCAACGCGCGGTGCAGATCTTTCGCAAAGCCGATGCCGTCGATTCACCCGCCAGCATCCTTCGTCATGCGCACGAAGGTCTCAAGGGAACGCGGGGAGCGGTGATGGCGGTAGCGCAGATCGATACAGCCGCAGGCTCCGCTCAGTTTGCCGGGGTCGGCAATATCGTCGGGATCGTGGTGTCCGGCGACACCAATCAGCACCTGCTTTCCACAGATGGCACGGTCGGCTACAACATGCGTCTGGTCCGGGAAGTGTCGGTTGAATGGACTGGCCGCAGCGTGATGATCCTGACCACCGACGGCTTGTCGACGCGCTGGAACCTGAACCGGCATCCGGGCCTGGTTCAACATCATCCGAGCCTGATTGCCGCGGTCTTGCATCGGGATTTTGCGCGCGACTCCGACGATGCAACGGTGGTCGTCGTCAAGGCGGTGTGACATGCTTCATCGAATTCTCTCGACTCCGATCAGCAGCAACCTCAGTCTCGTCGCGATCCGCGACCGGTCCCGTCAGGTCGGTGAGTTGTTCGGCCTCGACAATCTGCAGCGCACCCGATTCATTACCGGTATTTCTGAAATTGCGCGCAATGCAGTGCAATTCGCCGGCGGAGGAACGCTGACGTTTCTCGTCGGCGATGCCAGCGCGGCAATCAACATGCAATGTGTCGTCGCGCAGATCTCGGACAAAGGCCCGGGCATCGAAAATCTGGACGAACTGCTGGCCGACGTATCTCTTGGCGGAAGGTCCACGAATATAGGCATTCCCGGAAGCCGGAGAATGGTCGATGGCTTTTTCATCACCTCGCAAGCTGGGCAGGGTACGACCGTATCGTTGGAAATGTTCCTGCCGCGCGATACCCCGCGCCTGACCACAGCGCAGTTGGGCGGCCTGGTCGAGCAACTCACGCGCAGGAAAGCGCAGACGCCAGTCGAGGAACTGGAGCGTCAGAATCGCGACATGTTGCTGGCACTCGAAGCGTTGCGCCGGAACAAAGCGGAGCTCGAAGACGCCGACGCGCGCAAGAACGAGTTTCTTGCGATGCTTGCGCATGAACTTCGTAATCCACTTTCGGCGATCTCTTTGTCGCTTGAATTAATGCAGCGCAGCGCCGAACCAATGAGCGACATTCAAGCGAGAACCTTCGCGGTAATCGGCCGCCAGGCGCAGCATCTTTCGCACATGGTCAATGACTTGCTCGATGTCTCGCGCGTGACTCGCGGGAAAGTCGAACTGAAGACGGAAATTGTTTGTATTGACACGCTCATAGACGGCGCGGTGGAAATGACCGCAGCCGAGACGACGCGCCACGGACACCGGGTATTGGTCGATTGCCCGAGCGAATCTATCCTGGTCCGGGTCGATCCAGGCAGGCTCAAACAGGTATTCAGCAACATCATTCATAACGCCGCGCGTTACACGTCACAACCGGACGAGATCCGTGTTTCTGTATCGGCTGACGACAGCAATGTACGAGTGAGCATATCCGACCGCGGCATTGGCATTGACGCAAGCATGTTGCCGCGCGTCTTCGATCTGTTTGCTCAAGCATCGATGGGACTCGGACGGGAGGATTCCGGACTGGGTATCGGCTTGACGGTGGTGCAAAGGCTCGTGCGCGATCACGGTGGGTCCGTGACAGTCGAAAGCCTTGGGATTGGGCGAGGCAGCACGTTCGTGGTCGAATTGCCGCGCGTTCACAACGCCGCACCGGAAGTGCTGGAGACGGTCGTCGACGAGTCGAACGGTTACGCGCAAAGAATTCTGCTCGTGGATGACAACCAAGACTCGCTGCAAGCACTCGAGGCCTTGCTTGTGATGGACGGCCACGCGTGCCATATAGCGGTCGATGGGAAAACGGCGCTATCTCCCGAGTTGGCGTTCAGCCCGACGGTGGCGGTCATCGATATCGGATTACCCGACATGTCGGGATTTGACGTTGCAGCAAATCTGCGCGAGCGCTTTGCCTCGAGTCCGCTCACTTTAATTGCGCTCAGTGGTTATGCGACCGCGGAATTTCACAAGGAAGCGATAGAAGCCGGATTCGATTATTACTTCGCGAAGCCGATGCCTATCGACAAGATCTTCGACTTGTTAAAAGGCTTACCCGAACCAAAAGCGGTCGCTAACTAGGTGACATGTGAATGGGTTGAGCATCCTTAGTTCGAACGTACCGTCACCAGGTTGCATCGATCTCCTTATCAAGCATGTCAGCGGGCAACATCGCCACGTGGCATCGCAATCAAGGCGCCTAGCTCCTTGAGATCGGCCGGTTTAACCAGGTGATGGTCGAACCCTGCAAGTCGGGAGCGCTCAACGTGCTCATCTTGTCCATACCCGCTTAGTGCAATCAACACAGTGTCGGAATGTTCTTGCAAGGCGCGAAGCCGCTGCGCTACTTCATAGCCGTCCATGTCGGGCAACCCGATGTCCAGGAGTACGACTTCCGGATGGAATTCCTGCGCAGTTGCCAACGCGGACAAACCATCTGTCGCCAGGCGCACGTCGTGCTGATCCAGTCGCAAGAACATTGCCGTGCTGTCTGCAGCATCGACGTTGTCATCGACCACCAAGATCCTTTTGGGCGTTTTGACGACGGCAGTCGCCTGCACAGCGGCGTCTTCGGGCGCTGACTGCATGTCTGGCTGGACGGCCGGGAAGCGTACGACGAACTCACTGCCCTTGTCGATCCCTTCGCTGAACGCCTGCACGCTCCCGCCGTGCAATTCGGTAAGACGACTCACTAACGCCAGTCCTATGCCAAGACCTGAAGCTTTTCGATCAAGCGAAGAGTCGGCCTGAACGAAGATCGTAAAGATGGTCGGAAGCAGCGCAGAGTGCATGCCAATTCCGTTGTCCGAAACTTTTAGCACTACCTCCTGGTCTTCTCTGCACAACGTTACCTCAATGCGGCCATGGGGCGGCGTGTACTTGACTGCATTGCCCACGAGGTTCATGACTATTTGTTCAATGCGCAGCGGGTCACCTTCAATCCACAATGGCTCTTCAGGCAAAGAAATAACAACGGTGTGTTGATGCCGATGAATCTCCGGCTGCATCGCGTCCATTGCGTGTCGTGCAAGATCGATAATATTGATCCGCGTCTTCTTGAGCTTGATTACTCCGCGCGTGATTCGAGACACGTCGAGGAGATCGTCGACCAAACCGATCTCGTGCTCGAGCTGGCGCTGTGCAATCGTCCGCGCCTTGTGTTCAATGGCGGGTTCCGCAGTACCTCGCTCCCAGATGTCCAGGCCATTTCGAATCGCAGCCAGGGGATTGCGGAGCTCGTGGGCGAGCATGGCTAAAAATTCGTCCTTTGTACGATCCGCCGCCTGGAGTTGACTGAGCGTTTCGTTTTGTTCGGTCACGTCATTGATGGTGAGCAGAACAAGCGCACGTGCCGGGAAATCCACGCGTGTTGCGTTCAAACGCATGGTTCGCAGACTCAACCCCGGGAAATCGTGGGTGAGGGAAAAATTTCGAACCGACTGTTCCTCTGGCAGGACCTCTTCCAGCAACGCCTTGAGCGCTTCGCTATTCCACTGACCGTTACCTAATGCAAACAGCCTTGCGCCAATCGTGGCTTCCGGTTCAGTTCGAAACGTCTCGTAGAAGGCGCGATTCGCCCGGACGATCCGTAGGTTTGCGTCAAGCACCAGCAAGGGATCGAAGATTGTCTCGAGCAGCGAATCAGCGTAATCGCGCTCACCGCTCGCCAGGTCGTGAAGCGACTTCAATTCATCGTTCCGATAACGAAGCTCCTCGTTCGATGTCGATAGCTCCTCGTTGATCGACTGCAGCTCCGCTCTTGTCGTCTCGAGTTCCTCGTTGGTGCTTTGAAACTCCTCGTTGCTCGACATGAGCTCTTCTTCGCTCGACTTGAGTTCTTCCCGGGCACTTTCGTGATCTTCCAGCATGCTGCGGATCTGTTCGCGTGAGGCCGTAAGCTCCGCGGTCAGCCGCGCGATTTCCGCGTCTTTTTGCGTATGACCGCGCGTCCCAAGACGGCCAATCCAGCGGTGCGATGCGCGCGAAACCGAGTCCACAATCGATCCACGCGCGAACGTGGGTAAAAGTGTCGTCCGCGACGTTGCATCTTCGAAGAAGATGAGAAACCAGCGGCCATCGAGTTCATCCGACTGGATGGGATGCACTTCAAGGTTGGCTTCGCGTGGACCGTCGGAAGACGCCAACCGGATTGCCGATTTGCGCACTACAGTGCCGCTCGTGTCGGCTTCCCTGACTGCTCGGCTGAGTGGCAGAAAGATCTCGGGCTTCGCAAGGCGTTGCAGACTGGTACTCGGCGGACCGCTGGGATTGACGAGGAACGGAGTCGTGTCCCCGCGAAATTCGACGATGTTGAATTCCCCGTCGCAAATAACAAATGCCGGCGCATAACGTGCCAATACTCGTGCTTCGGCTTTCGCCACGAGCCGCTGGGCGTGGCTAGGTGTCGTTTTGTTAGCCACTGCGCGTCCTGGCAAGGCCATTATTTGCGATGGTGACGTCAGTGAAAGCAGTCTGGCGGCGGTGTGGCCGGTGCCTTCTCTCTTGTTATAGAGCTTCGTGCGCTTGCTTTCGAGCACTCCAAAAAGGCCGGAGAACGAGCCGACACTCTCAGATGGTCCCAGCATCAAAATGCCGGTTGGCCTGAGAGCATAGTGAAAAAGCGGCATTACGCTGCGCTGTAATACAGGATCGAGGTAAATCAGAAGATTTCGGCAGCTGATCAGGTCCATGCGCGAGAACGGCGGATCAACCGCCACATTGTGGCGAGCAAACGTACAGACGTCGCGCACGTACTTTTCGACCTTGTAATATTCGCCGTCGCGCACAAAGAATCTTTCGAGGCGTTCTGGCGAGACATTACGAGCGATGTTCTCGATATATCGTCCTGAACGGGCTGTGTGCAGGGCTTCTTCACTAATATCCGTGCCGAAAATCTGAAACTTGGTGGTAATGCCGTGCTCACCGAAATACTCGAACAGGCATATCGCGATTGAATACACTTCCTCACCGCTCGCACAGCCGGGAACCCAGACGCGGATTGGTTCAGTCCTTGACGGTTCGTCGAAGAATCGCGGAAACACGCGTTGTGTCAGCGCATTGAATGCCTCCGGGTCTCTGAAGAATTCGGTCACGCGAATAAGTAGATCGCGGCCGAGCGCGAGCGGCTCCGAGGGGTCGGACCGAAGCAACGCGACGTAGTCGTCGATGTCTGCAACCCGGTGCAACGCCATGCGTCGTGACAAGCGGCGATAGATGGTGCCGCGCTTGTAATGACTGAAATCGACCTTGCATGCGCTGTTCAGGATTCGAAACACGGGCCTCAAGCTTTCCTCGGTCGGGTCGGCCACCCGAGGCGTCTGCTCCAGTCGGAAAATTGCGAGGTGAGGATGCATACCCATCCTGCAGATTTCCTGGCCAATGCGTACCGGCGGCAGAACCAGATCGACGCACCCTTGAGCGACCGCCAGGCGTGGCATGCTGGTAAACGCGGCCGTCGCTTCGTCTTGTGCGAGCGTGATCCCGCCTTCGCTATGGATAGACTGCAACCCTAGTACGCCGTCGGACCCCGTGCCGGAAAGAATGACGCCTATCGCGTTGGTTCCCTGATCCTTTGCAAGCGAATCAAGAAGATCGTCGACGGGCATGGGCGGGCCCATGGTCGTGTCACGCGGACGTAGCCGGACACGACGATCCCGCACTGTCATGGAGACGCCCGGCGGGATTACATAAACATAACCCGTCTCGATTGCCATTGCATCGACCGCCTGGGCGACGCGTAACGACGTATGGCGCGCCAGAATTTCAGGCAGCGAGCTCGCGTGGTCCGGATCGAGATGAATGACGACCATACACGCAAGGGCGCAGTCCGGCGAAAACTCTGCTATCAGCTCTGAGACCGCTTGCAGACCGCCAGCCGAAGCCCCAATCCCGACAATCGGAAAAGACCGGGATTGGGCCTTGACCGGAACGACCGCAAGTTTAGTCATTAAGAAACCTTTTGGTAGAACGCTATCGTCGCATTCCGACCATATTGAGTCTAGAAGATAAAGCCGTCATGCGGAATCCGGCCATAAAAAATGGCAGCCTGCCAATGACAGATGTATTGACTCCGCATGCATGCGTTTGCGAGGATAGCCGGAACGATCCGACGAATCCGCAGTGCCGGAAATTAACGGATTATCGCAGGCAAGCGACAGGAAAATTATGCCGCTTTAGCGTATGAGATCTTCGCAACGAAATGGCACCGCTACGGTTAAGCTTGTGCAGTGCTCGAGTATGAGAATAACGGAGTGGGTAATGGGTCTTGAGGGACTAGCGGGACTAGATCGCAATGTGCGGGTTCGGGAATGGACCGACAGGCGGATCGACGTTCAAGGCGAGAAGATGCGGGTCCTGGTCGTCGACGACCATATGCTCGCGGCCGAGGCATTGGCGATGGTATTGACGCTCGAAGACATGGTGTGCCGTACTGCGTTTGGTGGGCTCGATGCTATTGCCATAGGCGTCGCCTGGATACCGCACGCGATCATCATGGACATCTCAATGCCTGGCTGCAGTGGTTTCGACGCAGCGCTGGCGCTACGCCACGATCGGCGAACGAACCATGTTTCAATATTCGCGTTCACCGCGCTTGATGAATCCGAAGTCCTCCGGCATGTCGTTGACGACGAGTTCGACGGTTATTGCCAGAAGGGTCAATCTCCCGCAAGTCTGGTCGCGCTTCTCACTCGATAAAGCAATGGGCAAGGAGTGCCGACCCTGCGATCGATGCAGCGCAACAAAATGTTCCCTGACTAAAAGTCGCCACAAATCTTGCAGACTTGTGGCGACTTCCTGCATTAATCAGTAATCCCACACGACGGGCACGAAACGAAAGCGTTCACCATCCTTTGCAACGTGACCGATGGAAGGAAACGCAACATGCGCTGCCGCCAGCAGTGCACCAGTTTCAGCAGCTTCGTTGAACAGGGCGATGCGTACCTCCACCGCTCCTTCAGGATCATGCTCGAAGCCATTTTGCCAGTCGGGATTGTCGAAGTTGACTTCGAAGATGGCGTCGCCGACGAACGTGAGTTTCTCGCCTTTCGATTCGATATCCACAACGCAATGTCCCGGCGTATGCCCACCGGTCACGCGCGCCGTCACACCCGCTGCAACTTCCACGGTCTCGTCAAATAGCACGATATTCTTGCTATAGATTTCCGCGAACGTCGCAGCAGCCTTGCGAAGCGCGGGAGGAACCGTTTCCGGCATTACGGTCTTGCTGAAGTCGGGATTTTTCCAGAATTCAACCTCTCTTGCCGACACGTGAATGCGCACATCCGGACGCAGTTTCGCCTTGACGCCGTCAACGTTCAGACCGCCGACGTGGTCCATGTGCATGTGTGTAATCACAATGTCGGTGATGGCAGCCAGATCAATGCCAGCCGATTCCAGCCGCATCACCGACCGACCCGCACGCGAGAAGTATTCGAAGCCGTCACCCACGCCCGAATCGATTAGTATCAGGCGATCGCCACTGCGCACGAGCGCAATGTTCAGCGCCCAGTCGAACGTGTCTCGTTGCAGGAAACGACCATCGAACCATTCATTGCGATCTGCTTCGCTCACGTTGGTGGACATGGTAGAGGTCGGGAGTGGCAGAACGCCATCGCTGATCAGCACGACATCGACGTCGCCCACGCGCACGGCGTAGCGGGACGATACGAGTTCGCCTGAACCGTCCTTGCCGAGTCGGGTGATCACCGGCTGCACATTGCGGGTTGTCTGGTTCATTTGCAATAGTCCTGTGTGGATTAATTGGAACCGCTCCGCGTGGCGCAGTTCATGAGTACGACCACGAAATTTGCGCGCTTCGTTGTGCTCGCATATCGGGCGGCCATGTGAGAAATCTTATTCAGGAATAGCGCGCGCCAGAAGCGTCGCGAATGCATACATCGTGTTGTTTGAAGAGCAACAATCATCGAAGGACAAAGATGTCGCGGCTAAGGCAACACCGTGGTTCGTGAATGTGGCCTGATACGTGGCGCTAACGGCGAGCCGTGCGGTAGTCGCTCACCAGATGCATGGAAAAGTGCTCGCTCAGGCGAAGTATGTCGCCAGGTACCATCGAGCGATGTCCGCCGATTTATGGTCGCAACGGCTGCGATTTGCCGTCGGATCGCGTCCACGGATCCAACCGAGCATGTGGCCTAAAAGCCCCGCAAGTTGGCGTAAAGCGCTGAGGTTATGGACGTGCCACGGTGACGCGAACTGCTAATCTCCAGGTGCAGCACTTCACGCATGTCCGGTCGGCTCATATCCGACCGGGCCAGTTAGCGGGGATTTCCTCGCATGGCTCAGCAGTTTTGTCGGCTGGGACTTCTCACCGAATGGTGCCTGGGCGATGCCGATTGGAGCGACTCTTCCTATTTTGCGTTGGCAGCTTAAGCCTTGAGCATGACTGATAGACAAGGCGTTTTAAGATCATCGGCACAACGAACGAATCGTCGTGTGAGTAACGGGAAACTGCGACCACATGCCGAACAAAAGACGCGCTGAGGAAGTGACGTAAGAGAGTCATAGCGGCGTCAAAGATGCTGACGCCGCTAATGTTGCCTTGCATTCCTAGTCTAGTGTCAGAGGGCCACTTCGCCGTCTTCCTCACCATCCCAGTAATGCAGGCGTTTTGCCGTTACCCTGATTAAGACGACGCCCGGTGTATTAAAGCCTTCCTCGAACCAACGGTCAATCTCCTTCGACCAATGCGCCTTGATTGCCGGCTTTTCGCGAATGAGTTCCGCGCGGCCCTCTATCGCGAGAAACAAACCAGGCTTTCCAAGCAGATGCTTTTGCCCCGTGAATGTAAGACCGACTACGGCGTCGCGCTGGATATCGGCGACCGTGTGCGAATCTTCGGAAGTGAAGAAGTAGCTGTCACCATCGTATTCCACGTCGCCATTGTTACTCATTGGGCGGCTGGCGATTTCACCATCTGCGGAACGCGTCGACATCATCGCAAAGTCGATTTTTGCCATGGTTTTAGCGATGTCGGCCAGAGTCATCGTAGTCATGCGTGCTCCTTGAAGTTAGATTAGCTGTTGTACGCAAAGAGCGTTCCTAGCAGGTGGCACGTCATAGGTCGGTTGCAGGTGATTCGTGAATTTAGGCTTGTTTCACTTGAGAGGGCGTTGGTTAAAGCAGAACCTTGGTCAACGTTTTTAGGTGCGGTTCACAGGACGCGTATTTTTGTGCACCATAGAATTTAAGTCCCTCGACCTGTTTTGCATTACTTGCCCATGCTTGTCCCTGCCTTGCGCCGCCGGTACTGTGTTTATTCCTTTTGCCGATATCCATCTTTGATCGTATTGGTATTGACCGCTTTACTGGCCTTCAACGTGCGAGCGGATCCCGCGCAGGACGCTCTGAATGCGGGCCAGGACGTGCGCGATCAGCAAGCCAGAAAGCCGCTAAACGAGCGGACCTGCGGCCGTCCCCTGATCATCGAAGGAACGGTTCGTTCAAAGGGATTCGTTGGAAAGTTTCTTATTGCCACCGATCCTTTGAAGCGGGCGGCGACCATCCAGATAGCCGATGCCGGCCCGGCAAACTTCGGGTTCGGGGTATCGGACTCACGGGTTTGGACCAAGGACGCAAATGGTGTTGTCAGCGAAGCGGATTTCGAAGGCTTTCGCAAAGGCATTGTCAGCGATGCATATTGGTTGAGCGGTGGGATAGCAAACACCTGCTGGCCGGCAGACATCAGCTTGGTAAGAACCGAGCAAATACGAGGTGTGACAACGGATGTGCTAGACGTCCTGCCGCAAGGTGGCAAGCCGACGAGAGTTTGGGTTTCTCGCGTGACGCATCTCCCGCTGCGCTGGACTCGGAGGGACGAGCCTGACACTGCATCGACTACTTATTCAGATTATCGTCACGTTGGATCCCGGGTCATCCCGTTCAAGCAAAGCCTGGTCGATCGCGATGGCAATCAATGGGATCTAAGCAACATTCGAGTAAACACAAACGTCACCTCGGCAATGGTCGCTGAAAAGGCCAAAACACCTGATGCCACGCTGAGCGATTATTGGATCGATCAAGGCGACACCACAACCGTTCCGATGGCCGCAACCGGCCAGTCACGGATCGACGTTTTCATCAACGGGAAAGGTCCATTCAGCTTCCTGCTCGATACCGGCGGAACATTAACGATGACGCGCGCCGCCGCCGAAGCCGCTGGACTGAATCTATCCGGTGCGGGACACGACACGGGCATAGCTGGTTTTGCAATCGCGACGCAATTTTCCAGGATCGAAGATCTGCGTTTAGGGGCCGCGCATTTGCGGAACCAGTATGTTGCTGTCAGCGACTCGGCTGCAGGAGGAGCCGATCCAAAGAATGCAGGAGTTATCGGCTACGAAGTTCTTTCGCGTTTCACGACCACATTCGATTTCCCCAAGCGCACGGTGAGCTTGTCCGTCGCGCCGTATAAAGCAACGCCGGACGATCCACCCGCATCGCCGATGACACTCGACCACAGCATTCCCGTAGTCAGCGGCACGATGGGTGGCGTCGCCGATTTTTTCTGGATCGATACGGGGTTTAACGGCGCGTTGATCGTCAATCGCACGTTCAGTGTCGCTCATCCCGCAGCCGTGCCAAAGCGGCTGTTCGACACGGGCGGATCGCTAAATGGCGCCGGTGGCGGAGGATCGGTCAAGCTAGGCCGGATTCCCACAGTGACGATTGGCGGAACGACTTTCTCCGATGCCATCGGCATATTTTCAAGCTTCGATAAGGGACCAAATACGGATTCGGAATTTGCAGCCGATGTGGGCGACGCACTCCTTGGTTCCTGCGTCGTAACGTTCGACTATAAGGCGCGTCGGGTAAGGATCAAGCAGCTTGATCTGCAGGCCCGTCCCGACGTTGCGCCCTATAACAGATCAGGTTTCGATATCGCCATCGCCGACGGTAATGTTGCGATTGTGAGCCGCGTGGCAAAGGATTCTCCCGCCGACGAAACGGGACTACACGTAGGCGACCATGTGATAGAGATTAACGGGAAGGAGATCTCCGCGCCCTTGGTCTTAGCTGCGCGAGCGACACTTTTTACGCGCAGCAATGCATTGACTAGGCTTACTGTTCTTCGACGCGGTGCGGTACTCGATCTGACTATCCAACCGCGCGATTATATTCAGTGAGACGAACGAATGAGGGCCGACGGCGATCAAAGCTCGCTTGACACGAACCGCGCTCAAAGAAGCTTTCCACGGGTCTCGGGCATTTTTACATAGACGAGCAACGAAATGCTAGCGCACAAGCTTTTCAGAATATAACCGGCGATATTCGCCAGGGGAAACACCCGTTTCGGCGCGAAACAATGCCGCAAAATGGCTAGGACTGGTGTAGCCGACGGAAAGACTCACATCGACAATCTTGCACTCGCTGCCAATCAAAAGGTCCTTGGCAGTTTCGATCCGAAGACGAATGAAATAGCTGGATGGCGATTCACCAGTCGATTGTTTGAAAACGCGGCTGAAGTGAAATTCGCTAAGGCCCGCAATCTGAGAATACTCGTTCAGCATGAACGGTTGTTGCAAGCCTTTCTTCATGGCGTCGAATACGCGGTGCAGTTTGTACGCTTGCAGGCCGCCTTGAAACACCTTCTTTTTCGATGTCGTGTTTTGGTAGCTTCGAACCAAATGAATCGTCATGGCTTGGGCCAGACCGTAAATGTATTCCCTGCTTGGCTTGGCCTGTTCTATCAATTCCCGCTTGATGTGTTCAAGCAATGAAGACAGGTTTGCATCGCGCTCGCCCGATATCTCGCGAAGCCCAAACCCGGGATCTTGACGGCCGAGCGTCGCGCGGATCGCTCTTTTGAGCAGTGCCAAGCCAATATAAATATGCATTACCTCGAAGGCTTGCTTTCCTTCCGCCTTCCAACGCAACTCAGTCGGCGCCTCGGCCGTCGTGAGAAAAAAGTCGCCTGCTTCAACACGATTGGCTTGCCATTCACCGCCGGCTTGCCTCTCTTCGACCATCGCAATGCCTGAAGTCACCCACACCAGCAAAGGCTCGGGAACCGCTGGAATCACGATGCTTTCCTGATGGCGTCGTCGTGACAATAACTGCACGAAAACATCGTTAGAGGACTGCGCGTAATGCTCTTTGATAAGGCCGCCAGGTATTCGCTCCTGGAAAGCGACCGCGGATGATCGGATCGGGTCAGTCATTAACGCCTCCAAAGGCATGTCCAGTCCGATAGCAAGATTGCGATAGTAATAGCAAAGCGCCGAGCGACCCCGATCGATAACGAAGGCAATCTGGTCTCACTGATCGGCCAGCGTTCAAATGCCTTATGGAAGAGGGCGCCGGATCAATCAGCATCTCTATACATCGTAAAGGAAGACACTATGAACACGCCTTTAATCAACGAGGTTGAAGGGAAAGCGGTCATCGTAACGGGTGCGGCCAGCGGCATTGGCCGCGCCATCGCCGAGCTCCTCCACGCACGCGGTGCCTTGGTAATTGCCGAAGATATTGACCCGGCAGTCAAAGACCTGACGCGTGAAGGAATGGTGCCGTTCGTGGCGGACATCACGCAAGATGGTGTTGCAGAAAGCGTAGTTGAATTGGCAATTTCCCGATTCGGCAAGCTGGACGTCCTGGTCAACAATGCCGGACGTATCTTGTATAAGAACATTGTCGACATGACGCGAAAGGACTGGGAGTGGCAGATGGAAACCAATGTCACTGGAGCATTTTTGCATTCGCGCGAGGCAATGAAAGCGATGATGGTCAGGAAATCAGGTGCCATTGTCAACATCGCTTCGTACGCTTCTTATTTCGCGTTTCCCGGTATTGCCGCTTACACCGCGTCCAAGGGCGCATTGGCGCAACTAACGAGAACGCAGGCATTGGAAGCCATTGGTCATGGTATTCGCGTGAATGCGATCGGGGTGGGTGACGTCGTGACTAACTTGCTTAACCACTTTCGCGAAGATGGACGCGAATTCCTGGCCGAGCACGGCAAAACTGCGCCGATAGGCCGGGCGGCGAACCCCGAAGAGATAGCGGAAATCGTCGCGTTCCTGGCTTCGGATAGAGCAAGCTTTATGGTCGGCTCTGTCGTCATGGCTGACGGCGGTGCAAGCGTGCAAATCGGATAACCGAGGACTGCGAATCCGAAGCTATCGGTTCCCGTCAAGTCATCCTTTCTTAGCGAAGCGCGGCCGCCACGGCCTCGTCAATTTGCGCCGCAAACCGCGCTTCAACATTGGGCACCGCGAAGCCGATCGACAATTCCAGATACGCGTCGCCTAACACCAATTGAACAAATGTCGCGGCGCGTATGACAGCAGCCGACTCGTTCATTCGCGCTCGCAAGATGTTTGCAGCAAACGAACGCACGACCTTCGCGCCATTTTCGTAGAACACCTGGCCGAGTTCCGGAAGACGCTCGGCCTCAGCTACGATCGCGCGATATAGCCGCAGCATGTCCAGCGTAATAAGGCTGCGTGCCAGCAACCATCCCAACTCACGCAACGCGACTTCGGGCGCGTCGTCCGTTTGCTCGCCTTGAGCGCCGGCAAGCATTGCGCCCACCTGCGCGCACATCTCGCTCACCAAACCTACAAAAAGCGCCTCCTTCGACTTGAAGTGCCGATAGACCGTCTGCTTGCCGACGCCCGCGGCAGCGGCGACATCGTCCATTGTCGCCAGGCCAAAACCCTGGCTCAAGAAAACGGCTTTTGCGCCTTCGATGATGGCGGACCGCTTACGGCGTTGCAGCGGGCTCAAGTCGGGGAGAGTGGGTGTGGTCATTTCAGATAGATAACAGATCGTCGCATGGTTGACAAGACTGGTCAGTCTCGTTTAGATTTACGCAAACGAGACTGATTAGTCTCGTCGAATGAATCGTCATCTTTTCAAGCAGTTATCAAGGGGCATTCCATGGAACTATTTATTACAGGTGGTACGGGCTTTGTCGGGCAAGCAGTCGCGCGCAAGGCGATCGGTCTGGGTCATCGCGTGACTGCGCTCGTGCGCGACGAGAAGTCGATGGCCGCGGCCACGCTGGCTCGTCTCGGTGTGAACCTGCATGTCGGCGACTTGCGTGAGCCGCAGTCATTTACGGGCGCGGCCGGTGCCGCCGATGGTGTGGTGCACACCGCATCGACCAACGATGCTTCCGCCGGGGCTGTCGATGAGGCTGCGATCGTTGGCATGCTTTCGCATTTGCATCCGGGCGCGGCGTTTGTCTATACATCGGGGACCTGGGTCTACGGCAATACAAAAGGGCAGCCTGCAACTGAAGCGTCGGCGCTGAACCCCACGCCGCTTGTCGCCTGGCGGCCCGCAGTGGAGCAACAGGTTATGGCGCTGGCAGCACGCCGTTCGATTGCCGCAGTGGTCCTCAGGCCGGCGATGGTGCACGGCTACGGCGGCGGCGTCTTCGGCATGCATGCGGGCATGGTCCGTCAGACGGGCACGGTGAGGATTATCGGTCATGGTCGCAACCACTGGCCTGCTGTTCACGTCGATGATCTCGCCATGGCCTACCTGAGCGCGGTCGAGCGGGCGACAAGCGGGGACAGCCGAGTCGCGGGACAGATATTTAACGTCGTCGCGGAAGAGGCTGTTGCCATCGCCGAAATCGGTGAAGCGATTCGGGCTTCGGTCGGCGCCGAGCGCGTCGATCTTTGGCCACTCGACGATGCTCGTAAATCGCTGGGACCTTTCGCAGACGCACTGGCGCTAGATCAAACCATCAGCGGCGAGCGTGCTCGGGAAGCCCTCGTGTGGAAACCCAAAGGTCCCGGCTTGATCGCGGACCTTTCCGCGCGGGAGCACTTCCAACCGGGCAACGAAGCGTGACGACGATGTTCAGCACTCAACCCTTCGAATCGGCTCTCGCCATGATCGTAGCGGCGTTGTTCGTGATTGCCGGAATGGTCAACCTCGCGGGACTCGGCGCGGTGAAGCGCGACTTTGCGCGCTGGGGTTTTCCGGCATGGTTTCGATTGTTCTGTGGCGCTCTGGAGTTGCTCAGTGCAGCGCTTATTTTCGGACTGCACACGAGACCTTTAGGCCTCACGCTAGCCAGCGCAATCATGATTGGGACGCTTTTCACATTGCTGCGGAATCGGGAACCGTTCAAGCATCTTGCCCCGGCGCTGGTTTTCACCGCGCTCGTTGTGATTACCGCAGCGGTTCACATTTGAACGCTTTTGCCACCGAGCAAATCAGTCCCAGCAGGCGAGCCCCGCGAGCAATCCACGGGGTTTCGAACTAAGCCCATCAGCTAATCCGGCATTCAAACACAGGCCAGCCGTGGCCCGCACCTTAACTCCCGCAAGTTGAGGTTTTGCGCCGGTATCCATCTAAACATTAAGAAAGTATCTGCCGTCAGATACCTGTTTTTGCACGGACGTCAGGTGCGAAAAGGCATCGACGCGACCGGTCGCTGCTGTAACGACGGTTTTTCCGCATCGATGAAAACTCTCCCTTGCGCTCGTTTTTTACTCAACGTATATTGAATGTCACCCAACAACTATTGCGATGCGATAAAAAATGACCGAAGACATTCTGGTATCCCGCCATGACCGGGTTGCGATCATCACGCTCAATCGCCCGGACAAGCTCAACGCCTGGACCACGCCGATGCGCGAAGCAATCATCGAGGCATTGGAGCGTTTTGACGCCGACGAAGAAGTCGCCGCAATCATCATGACGGGCGCGGGCAATCGTGCCTTCTCGGCAGGGCAGGATCTCTCGGAAGCACATGATTTCGACGGGGAACGTGCGGTCGCCTGGGTCAAGGAATGGCAGCGCTACTACGCCGCGTTGCGCGGCCTGAAGAAGCCGCTGGTGATGGCGTTGAACGGCACGGCAGCGGGCTCGGCATTCCAGGTGGCGCTGCTTGGCGATATCCGCGTAGGCCATCCGGGCGTGCGCATGGGCCAGCCGGAAATCAACGCGGGCATTGCGAGTACGACCGGTCCCTGGATCATGAATTCGATGCTCGGCATGTCACGCACGATCGAACTGACGCTCACGGGCCGCCTGATGGACGCCGAAGAGTGCAAGCAGATCGGCCTCATTCATCACATTGTTGCTGAAGAAAAAGTGCTGGAAAAAGCGCTCGAGATCGCGATCGAACTGGGAAATAAACCCCCGGTTGCAATGCGTCTGGATAAACAGCGTTTCCGTGAGATGACCGAGCCGGGCTTCCAGGACTGCATTGAAGCGGGCGCCCGCATTCAGCGCGAAGCCTACGACTCGGGCGAACCCGCCCGCATGATGGAAGAGTTCTTCCGCAAGCGCGCGAAGTGAGCCGGCTGCGTTTCATCCACTGAACCATCGAGCGGGAGACCATCGCAATGACGCAACACTTCAATGAAAAGCGGCGCAGGATATTGCAGGGTGCAGGAGCGCTCGCGCTCGCGGGTGCCATGCCCGTGCTGGTTCGCGCGGACGACAAGCAGATCGTGGTGTCGGATCCGGGCGGCCCATACACCACGGCGTATCGGCAAGCGTTTTACGATCCGTTCGAAAAAGCGACGGGCATCAAGGTGGTAAGCGTCGCACGCGAGTCGCAACCGGTCGCGCAGTTCGAAGCAATGGTGAAGACGAAGAACTACGTGTGGGATGTGACGACCCTCACGCTCTCCGCTGACATTCCGTACCTCGAAGCGAAAGGCCTGATGGAACCGATCGGCCTCAAGCCGTCGGACTTCCCAGATGTGATGCCCGAAGCGATCACGCCCAACTGGCTGGGCGTGGACGTGTATTCGACCGTGCTCGCTTATCGCACCGATAAATTCCAGGCAAACGGTCCGAAATCGTGGGCGGACTTCTGGGACGTCAAGCGTTTTCCCGGTCGCCGCTGCCTGCGGCGCAGCCCGCTCGACACACTGGAGCAGGCGCTTCTCGCCGACGGTGTTCCGCTCGACAAACTCTATCCGCTCGACGTCGACCGCGCATTCAAGAGTCTCGACAAGATCAAGCCGCATGTGGCGATCTGGTGGACTTCGGGCGCTCAGTCCATGCAAGCCATTCAGAGTGGCGACGTCGATTTGATCTCGCTGTGGAACGGCCGCGCGCAGTCGGCAATCGACGGCGGTGCGCCCGTCAAGATCGTATGGAATCAAGGCCTTTATTCAATCGAAGGATGGGGTATTCCCAAAGGCACGCCGCGTGCCGAGATGGCGAAGCAGTTCGTGCGCTTCTGTGCTGACGCAAAACGTCAGGCCGTTCTTACCCAGACCTTGGCTTACGGACCGACTAATCGCAAGTCGTTCGAGGCCATCCCGCCGCAGCGCACCGCTTTGCTGCCGACCGCGCCGGACAACATCCGCGACATGAAGCTGCCGAGTCCGCAATGGTGGCAAGAGAATCGACAAAAGGTCACCGAGCGCTTCAATTCGTGGATCATTTCGTAAAGGTGCGGCGATGAGCGCAAAACTGGAAGCGATCGGACTGTCCAAGCGTTACGGCGATACCGTGGCACTCGAGCCGACCAGCCTGACCGTGCAGGCCGGCGAGTTCCTGACGCTGCTCGGTCCTTCCGGGTCGGGCAAGACCACGCTGCTGCAAATGATCTCGGGTCTCGTTGCGCCGACCGGCGGTCGCATCGAAATTGACGGGCGCGATGTGACGCACGTCGAACCGGGCAAGCGCGGCATTGGCATGGTGTTCCAGAGTTATGCGCTGTTTCCGCATATGAGCGTGTGGGACAACGTCGCCTACGGTTTGCGGATGCGGCGCAAGCCACGCGAGGAAGTGAACGAGGCGGTGCAGGGCGCTCTCGCGATGGTACGCATGAGCGAGTTCAAAGACCGGTTTCCGAAAGAGCTGTCCGGCGGCCAGCAACAACGCATTGCGCTGGCGCGTTGCTTTGCTTACCGTCCTTCGGTGATTCTGCTCGACGAACCGCTCGGCGCGCTGGACAAGAAGCTGCGTGAGCATATGCAGGCAGAGATACGTCGCCTGCACAAGGAGCTGGGTGCGACGTTTGTTTACGTGACGCACGATCAGGACGAAGCGCTCACGCTGTCAGACCGGATCTGCCTGATGAACGACGCGCGCATCGAGCAGATCGGCACGCCCGCCGATTTGTACGATCGGCCCGCTACACGCTTCGCGGCTGCTTTCATCGGCCATTCGAACCTGCTCGAAGGTGCCCTGGATGCCGCGCCCAATGCCGGTGGCGAGCCCATCCTGCTCGCAGCCGGCGGCCGCATTCCGCTGCCGCGCACCGTGAATGCCGGCCAGGCAGCGCGCCATACCTTGCTGCTGCGGCCCGAGGCGCTGCAATTCGTGGAGCCGAAGCGCGGTTTTGTCGATGGCCGTATAGAGGACATTGTGTTCTTTGGTAGCGACACGCATGTGCAACTGTCGCTCCCCGATGGCAGCGAACTTACCGCGCGCTGCTCACGCACGCTCAGCCCGCGTATTGGCGACACCGTTGGTCTGACGTGGGACCCATACCGTACCACGCTGCTTCATGCGTGAGGCTTAGCGCCGCAAAGGACTTTCATGACTATCGCCATCCGTGTGCCGCGTTCCACCGATACCCCGCGGCGGCGAAGCGCGTGGCTCGCCGCTTCGTTGCGTTTTGGTCCGGTCGTGCCGACCCTGCTGTTCCTGCTCGTGTTTTTTATCGTACCTGTCGGCGAGATCCTGCAAGGCGGACTCGTCAACAGCGACGGCACGTACGGCATCGGACAGTTCGAGCGGATTGCCCGCACGCCGGTCTACGCCAAGGTGCTCTGGATCACGTTCGGGATTTCGCTTCTCACGGCGGCGTTCTCCGTCGTGCTCGGATACCCCGTTGCATATTTGCTGAGCCGCGTCTCGGACCGCGTCCGCGAGCGCTGGCTGCTGTGGATCATGCTGCCGTTCTGGACCAGTTACCTTGTCAAGACCTACGCATGGATGCTGCTGTTATCGAAGACCGGCGTTCTTTCTTCAATAGCACTTGCACTCGGCCTCGTGCATGAGACGACCGGCACGATTCCTTCGCTCACAGGCGTGCTGATCGGCATGGTGCATTCCATGCTGCCGCTTGCCGTGATGACGATGCTACCGGTCATGCGCGGTATCGACGAACGCCTTTCGCAGGCCGCCGAAACCCTCGGCGCCGAGCGCAGCACGAGCTTTTTCACGATGTTCCTGCCGCTCTCGTCGCCTGGCGTGGCCGCTGCCGGATTGCTCGTGTTTGTCTCCAGCCTCGGGTTTTTCATCGTGCCCGCGCTCCTCGGTTCGCCACGCGAGACCATGATTGCGCAACTGGTGATTTCCTCCGTGCTCGAATTGTTCGACATGCATTTTGCCGGCGCGCTTTCCACGGTGCTGCTGATATGTTCGATCGCCATTTTCTTTCTATATGACCGCGTGGTCGGTCTGACGTCGCTGACCGGTGAAGTGCGCGAGCGACAACGCGCATCGCGTGCGCAAGGGTTCAAACTCGCACTGCTGATCTGGGCCGGACGGATCTCTGCGCCGCTCGCGCGGCGGCGTGCATCGTTCCGGCAAGGCGAGGGCGTGCGTCTCTTCAGCCCGCTCGGCCTGTTTACCGTGGCTGTCCTGATCGTGCTGGTCGTGCCTGTACTCTCGGTGATTCCCTATGCGTTCACGCGCGGCGACTTCATCGCGTTTCCTCCAAAGCTCTTCAGTCTGCGCTGGTTTGGCACTTTCCTCGGATCGTCGGTCTGGCAAAGCGCGGTGATCCGCTCGTTCGTGGTGGGACTCGGTACAGCCGTGCTTTCGGTCGTGCTCGGATTCAGCGCGACGCTCGCGATGACGCGCATGCAACCGCGCGCAGTCAAACCGATTTTCGCGTTGATGGTCGCACCGCTGATCGTGCCGCGTATTGTGGTTGCGGTCGGGCTGCTGTATCTGCTCAGCCGCTTCGGGCTTACAGGAACCAACACCGGTCTGATCATCGGCCATACCGTGCTGGCGATTCCGTATGTGGTCGTGACGCTCGCGGCCGGCTTCCAGCGCTTCGACTGGCGTCTGGACGACGCGGCCCGCGTCATGGGCGCTTCTTCTTTACAGCGAATCCGCACCGTGGTGCTGCCACTTCTGCTGGCGAGCGTAAGCGCGGCTTTCCTGTTTGCTTTCCTCGTGTCGTTCGACGACCTGACCATCGCCATCTTCGTGAGCGGCGGAATCAACACGACGCTGCCCAAGCAGATGTGGGACGACATTCAGCTGGCGATCACACCAACGCTTGCGGCTGTATCGACCACGCTCGTGGTTCTGATCGCCATCGTGATTTCCGTTTCCTCATGGCTCAAGCGCCGCGCGCGCTGACTCTGCACATTCGACGACTCAAATACACATGCATTGCTATCCAGATTATTTTCCACATCGTCATTCGCAAGATGAACTCGATTGCGTTGCGCTGCTGGCGCAGGGTGTCACCGCCGATCCCGCGCGCGTCTTCCTGCATTACGAAAACCGCGCCATCCGCTGCGACGAAGCCGCGCGGGAAATCGCGCGGCTACAGATCTGGCTGGCGAACGCTGGACTTGAAAAGGGCGATCGTGTTGCAGTGATGCTTGGAAACAGTCCGGAGCACATCTATCTGATTTACGCGCTGGTGCTGAGCGGAATCGTATGGGTGCCGGTCAATACCCGGCTTCGCGGAGCAGGTCTCGAATACCTGCTGCAGCATGCCGAGCCGAGTTTGTTTGTAACTGATCAGGAGTTCGATGCAATCGCCGCGCAGATCGATTGCGGCAACGCACGACGCGTGCGCATTCCGGATTCCGATGCACACGTCGAGGCGACTGCGCTGCGCACTCCCGCCATCGATGTGCACGATCCGCTTTGTGTCATTTATACGTCCGGCACGACGGGCGCGCCGAAGGGCGTGCTCTTCACGCACCGGATGATGCGCATTGCCAGCGAAGCGGCCCTGATGGTTGCCGATGTGCGTCCCGGCGATCGCCTATTCATGTGGGAGCCGCTGTGCCATATCGGCGGCGCGCAAATGCTGTTGCTGCCATTTCTTGCGCCCGTTGCGCTGCATGTGGTGCCGCGTTTTTCGGCGTCGCAGTTCTGGTCGCAGGTGACACGCGCGAACGCTACGCAATTGCATTATCTGGGCGGCGTGCTCGACATCCTGATGCAATTGCCGATCGATGCACAGCCGCGTGAGCATGCTCTGCGCGTGGCGTGGGGCGCGGGTGTCGGCGCTGCCGCGTGGCACGCCACGCAAGAACGCCTGGGCGTAAAGCTGCGGGAATGCTACGGCATGACGGAATGCTCCAGCTTCGCCACGCTGAACGCGACGGGCAAACCGGGTTCGATCGGAAAGGCGCTGCCCTGGTTCGATCTCGAATTGCTGGATGAAAATGGACAGCCTGTCGCGGACGGCGAGCCTGGGGAAATCGTGTTGACGAGCAAAGTGCAAGGCGCGCTGCTGCCTGCCTATCTCAAGAACGAGGAGGCGACCCGGGCGGCGCTGCGCAACGGCAAGCTGCACACCGGCGATCACGCGCGACGCGATGCCGATGGCGACCTGTTTTTTGTCGGACGGCGAACCGACAGCATGCGGGTGCGTGGCGAGAACGTATCGGCATGGGAGATCGAGCGTGTGTTTGCCGGGCATCCGGCGGTCAAGGCGAGCGCTGCAATTGGCGTGGCCACTTCGGTGGGAGAGCAGGATATTTTGCTCGATGTGCAATTCAAGGACGAGGCCATAGACTGGCACGCGCTGAATGCCTGGGCCTCCGAGCGTTTAGCGAGTTTTCAGCTGCCGCGCTATTACCGGGCGGTCGAGCAGTTCGAACTTACCGCCAGCGAACGTGTTCGCAAGCATCTGCTTTCGCGCGATGTGGGCAATGCCTGGGATCGGCTGCGTCATTAAGCTTGGATTCAAAGGGAAGAAGTGCGTCGGCGGGTTATCTCTATCTGATAGCCATTCACCGGCATGCGATAATAACGGTCCGCGCCTGACTGAAGCTGAGAACAAAAACGTGAGATCCGCACCGCCTACAGCCCGCCGCAAGCCCAACGCATCGCTCGCAACTTCCGGCGAGGAAAAGGCGACCGATCCAACGGATTCGTCGCTCTTTGTGCAATCGGTCGAGAAGGCAATGCGGGTGCTGACCGCTTTCGACGGCAGCAAGCGGCAATTATCGCTTTCGGAAATATCCGCGCTGACCGGCTTCGACATGAGCGCCACGCAGCGCTTTACGTTCACGCTGTCGGCTCTTGGCTACCTGTTCAAAGACCCGGACAGCCGCAAGTACGAACTGTCGCCCAAGCTGCTCGACTTCACTTACCACTATCTGACGTCGAACGAACTGGTGAGCCGGGCGACTCCGTATCTTCAGCAACTCGGGTCTGAAACGGAAGAGGCCACCAACCTGACGGTGCTCGACGACGCCGACATCGTCTTCGTGCTCCGTATTGTGAGCCGCAACGTGTTCAATGCGCACGTCATCACGGGCTCGCGTTTGCCGGCCTATTGCACGGCGCCGGGTCTTGCCATTCTTGCGACGCTTTCGGACGGAGAAGTCGACGATATCCTGTCGCGCACCAATCTTGTCCAGCACACATCGTCCACGGTGCATCAGCCGCGCAAGATCAAGGAGCGGCTCGTGCAGATTCGCAAGCAGGGCTACGCGCATACGGAGGACGAATATTTCGTCGCCGATATCTCGACTGCCGCGGCCATTACCAACGCGCATGGGCGCGGAATCGGCGCTGTGAATATCGCGGTTGCACGCTCGCGCTGGCACGCCGATCGCGACGAACAGCGTTTCGCGGATCTGGTGGTGTCGACGGCATCGGCTATTTCTGTCCGGCGATAAAAAGCCCAAGTTTTCCGGCGTTGCGGAATACAAGGTTGCTCATATATGTCACGTCGCCTTGGAAGGCCGAGCTTTCAAGGCGACGTGAAGGGCATTTGCCAAGCGATAAAAAACGTTGCTTTACTGCAGACCGCCTGCAACGTTCAAATGATCGCCGGTGATCCAGGCTGCTTCATCCGATGCCAGAAATACCGCGACGCGCGCAATGTCTACTGGTTGTCCGGCGCGGCCGAGCGGCGTCATCGAGACCATTCCCTTCTCCATATCCGAGCCGGTGATGCCGCTGCTATGCGTGCCTTCGGTTTCCGTGTAGCCGGGGCGAATTGCGTTGACGCGAATCCCTTTCGGCCCGAGTTCTTTGGCAAGCACGCTGGTGATTCCGTCGATGGCGCTTTTCGTGCCCGTGTACACCGCCGTCGCTGCCGGCGTCAGCGAAGTGATCGCCGAGCCAATGTTGATGACGCTTGCGCCTTCGCCCAGATGTTTCACGGCGGCTTGCGTCACCAGCAGCGTGCCGAGCACGTTAGTGTTGAACTGGCGATGAAACTCTTCTGCCGTGATTTCCTCGATCGGCGCGAACGCATAGACGCCTGAGTTGTTCACGACAATATCGAGGCGCCCGAATTTATCGATTGCCGTTTGCACCAGCCTGGCGGCATCGGTTGCCTGGGTAACGTCGCCGCCCGCGACCACCGCGCGCCCGCCGCTTCCCTCGATGTCCGATACCACCGCTTGTGCGCCCGCCTGGCTGCTCGAATAAGCCACCACGACCGCAGCGCCTTCGGCTGCCAATGCCTTGGCGATTGCGGCACCGATTCCCTTCGATGCGCCCGTGACCAGTGCGACCTTTCCTTGTAGCTTGCTCATGATTTTTCCTGTGTTTGTTGGTCGGCTTTATTGCCGGATACCGAAACATTCATGCGATAACGTGCAAGGTACAAGTATTGATCTGAGCGAAAAAGGCCCTGCGGCCGAATTGACCATTCGGTTATGACGAACACTGCCAATTCAGCGGCGGGCTGTATGTTCAGTCAAATCGAGCGCAGCGTTAGCCTGGCGTTAGCGTGCTTCCCTGGCTGAACGGCGAACCCATATGAAGGGAATGACCTCGCCGACGCGGACCGACTGCGTGGATCACCGAGCGCGTGTGCTGCGTCATTCCCTCGAAGCCTTGACTTAAGCGGTGACCGGCGTGTTGAGAAGCTGCTGCTCCCAGAAATACGCAATGCCGCTGCCGGCAGCGTGCTGGCTCAATACATCGGTCATCGCGCCAGCAGTTTCGGTACGAGCCCAGTCGCGTTGCCATTCGGCCGCCAGCGCCAGCCAGGTCATCATGTTCGCTCCCGCCGCGATCATGCGCTGTATGGCGACCTGGTGCGCCTCAACGGATGTACCGCCCGATGCGTCCGTGATCACCGTCGTATCCCAGCCTTCGCCGAGCGCCTGAATCACGGGCATCGCCACACAGATTTCGGTCCACAGACCCGCGATGATCAATTGCTTGCGGCCGGTCGCCTTGACGGCGTCCACGACTTTCTTGTCTTCCCACGTGTTGATGAAGGTGCGGTCGATCACTTCCTGGCCCGGGAAGACGTCGGTGATCTGCGGGAAGAGCAAACCACCGCGTGCGGCAACCACGCTCGTAAGGATGGTCGGAACGCCAAAGAGTTTCGCCGACTTTGCCAGGGCGGTCGACGCGTTGACCACGGCCTGAGGATCGTGGCTGTTCAGGTTGGCAAGTTGATATGGCTGATGGTCGATCAGTACAAGGACGGAATCTTCGGCGCGTAGAAGTGATTTGAGTCCATTGCGAAACGTCATGAAAAATCCTTTGCGGTTATGGAAAATAGTGGATGGATCGTCGGCAGATGTGCCGCCACGCGGGCGGCGAAACACATGTTGTCATTCCTGTTTTCGGGACGGTAGACTGCATTACTGCCACGCTGTGTCGCGAAAAGAGGAACACCAAGTGGATATCGAAGAACTCGAGACGTTTGTGGAGGTCGCCGACTCAGGCGGCGTTTCTCCCGCCGCACGCCGGTTGGGAGTGGCAAAATCCATCGTCAGCCGGAGACTGCTGCGGCTTGAAACAGAACTTGGCGTCCAGCTGCTCGCCAGAACAACACGCGGCGCGGCGCTGACGGAAGCGGGCACCGCTTTTCGCCACTACGCCGCGCGTGTCGTAGCCGAAATCGACGCGGCCAAAGAGACGATTTCAACCGATGGCGACTTGCGCGGCCGCTTGCGAATCGCCGCGCCGCTCACGTTCGGCCCGACCCACCTGGCACCTGTTCTGGCCGACATGGCGCGGCGTCACCCCTTGCTGCACATTCACGCCAGCTACAGTGATCGCATGGTCGACCTGGTTGGCGAAGGATATGACTGCGCGATTCGGATCGGCTACCTTCCGGATTCAAATCTCATCGCGAAGTGCGTTGGACCCATCCGCGGAAAACTCGTCGCAAGCCCCGGCTACGTCAAATCGCACGGCGAGCCTGAATCACCGGACGAACTCTCCGGGCATCAGGCCTTGATGCAGGGCACGGAAAGCTGGCGGTTCATGGATGGCGACAAGGTCATAACCGTCCATCCGCGAGGACGCTTCAAGGCCGACAACGCCGTCGCCATGGTTGCCGCTGCAGTAGCGGGGCTGGGGCTCGCATGGCTCCCGGATGGCGTGACGGACCAATACGTTGCGTCGGGAGCGCTGGTGCCGGTCATGTGCCGTTTTCCGCCACCCACGGCGGGCATATACGTTGTGCGGCCAGCCGGTCAACATCCCTCCGCAAAAGTCCGGATCCTGACCGACATGTTGATCGCGTGTTTCGACGAGCACACTCAGCCGACTTGACCGGTGGTGAAGGGTGCTTCATGGCATCTCAGGTCGGCACCGTTTGGTTTCGAAGCCGGATGCAACAACTCAAAAACGCAATTGACCGCACGTTTGATTCCGTATATCGGTCTCGATAACGCTCAACCGTCCGCTAAGCCTGACATCGTCTTGCAAATGAGACGGGCCCGCAGCCGGGCGAGGACTTGTATTGACTGAATAGCGACTCCGTAACCGTAAGCCCCATATTTCCAAGGTGTCTTTAATCATCCTTTGTTGAGACAACGACGATGAGCATCGAATCCGAAACAGACGCGGGTGCTCTTCGATCACGCAGAGTCCATCGACTACTGCGCCTTGCGATTGCTACCGTCACAGCAACCGCGTGGATAACCGCTGCAAACGCGACTGAATCCGCTTTGGGCCGCCCGGTCGCCGGCATGAGCGTACTGTCCGGAATTGGAATCGTGCCGCCCGAGCCGGTTACGCTGGTGAGCATCGAGCAGATTTATATCGATGGTTCGATTGGAGCAAACAGATCCGTGCCGATTGCCGGCAAAGCGTCTCTTGGCGTCGATGCGCAAGTTGCGTTCACGCTTGCCAGTGTTCTAAGGGTGTGGGGAGGTGCCGGCGGCTGGGATTTTGCATCCGGCATTACCGTTCCCTACGTCTGGACCGAAGTTACGGCATCGTTTGCTGCCGGCCGTTTAGGGACATCGGGCAGTGACAGGGCGTCAAACCTGTTCGACCTGTATTTCACGCCGATCGTCGCGGGCTACCACTTCTCTCAAACTGCTCATATTTCACTGAGCTTCAACTTCTGGGCGCCCACTGGTCACTACGATCCAAACGCGCTGGCCAACGCCAGTCTCAACAACTGGACCTTCGTCCCGCAAGTCGCCTTCACCAAGTTCGTTCCGAAATACGGACTGGAATTCGATGTCGTCGGCAGCCTTGAGTTCTATACAAAAAACACGTCGACAAACTATCAGAACGCTCCGCTTTTCACGCTCGACGCATTGGCTCTGAAGAAGTTTGCGAACGGAGTTGGCGTGGGGGTGGTGTTGGGTACGGTTCAGCAACTCGGGAACGATTCCGGGCCGGTTGCGGACAAGCTGAACGGCTTTGTCGGACACGATTTTTCAATGGGCCCGATCATCACCTACAGCACGAAAATAGACGGCAAACCCTTGTCGGCGAGTTTGCGATGGGTTCCGTCGATTGTCAGCGTGAATCGGCTGAAGAGCACGACAAGTGTGATGGCAACGGCGACTGTGGCGTTTTAAGCCTTGGTAGCTAGCGTCGTATGGAGCGCGCCCGGGTTTTACCTGCTGGTCGGCGCCAACAAGAATGCCGCAAAACAACTCCCGCCTCTTTGAACCGGTCGCCTATCGGCGGAACCGCGGCTTGCGTGTATCTTTCAGGTACGCCACATTTCCAGGCATTCCAGCCTCGAGCCATTCGACTCGGGCCGAAAAGATCCGCAACCTCGGCGTCAAAGAACCATGCGCATCCCGCCACTGAAATCCATCATCGCGTTCGAAAGTGTTGCCCGCACGAAGAGCGTCAATCGGGCAGCCGATGAACTTGGTTTGACGCCATCGGCAGTCAGCCATCAGATTGCCAACCTTGAATCCACGATCGGACGATCCCTGTTCACGAGGCTGGGACGGGGACTCGTGCTCACCCCGACTGGGCAGCAGTATCTGGCTGATGTCACGGGATCGCTTGCCGATCTGAGCCGCGCCACGGAACGCGCGTCGAGCGAGACGGGCGTCGAGATCCTTCGCATTCATTCAAGTCCCAGTTTCGGACTGATGTGGTTACTGCCGCGCCTCGCTTCATTTCAGGAAGCGAACGGGGACATTCAGTTGAATCTGGCGTGCTCGTATGAGGATGTTTCATTCACTTCCGGCCATTACGATGTCGACATCCGGCACGGCTATGCGCACTGGACCGATGGCGAAATCAAAACGCTTCGCAACGAATTCATTGCGCCGCTTGCATCGAATGAATACCTGAGTAAATTTCCAGTGCGCACGCCAGAGGACCTGCTCGAGCGCCGCCTGATTTTCTCCGAAACTCCGCTCGTCCAGTGGAAGCAATGGTTCGGAAGGTTCGGCGTCGCGGTGTCCCGCAAGGCATATGATTTCGCGTTCGACCGTTCCTATATGTCGCTCGAAGCGGCGGCGCTGGGACACGGCATTGCGCTCGAAAGCACGATGCTCGCATCGGTTCATCTGAGACGAGGTTCGTTAGTACCGGTCTTCGATCCAACCCATGCAATCGAGGTCAGCGCTCACCACCTCGTTTACCCTCCCCAGAACGCGGATTTGCCACGCGTTGCCCGGTTCCTTGCATGGGCGGAACAAGAAGTCAGCCGCGACGCAATGGCGCGCTGACCCCGGCCCGTGGAGCGCCAGCGCTATGAGCCTGCTTTTCGCGTTCGTCGAGCAAATCGAATCGTGTAAATACCTGAAAATTTCTCAGCAATAGCTGAGCCGAACTGCATTGATCGAGATGGTTCAACGGCTGAAACTGCGCCTACCAACCAAACATGATCAATGGAGACAAACATGTTGCTCGACAGCAAGGTCGTAATCGTAACGGGTGCGGCATCGGCACGTGGGATCGGCAAGGCGACTGCAAAAGCGCTGGTTGCGCAAGGCGCGCGAGTGGTCATTCTGGACCTTCGCAAGGAAGACGCAGAGAGCGCTGCGGGTGAACTCGGCGCAGGGCACCTCGGCCTTGCTTGCGATGTAACCAACAAAGCTGCATGCGTTGCCGCTGCCAAATCGGCCGTCGAAATGTACGGTCGTATCGACGGATTGATCAACAACGCCGGAATCACCCAGCCCCTTAAGACCATGGACATCGGGCCGGACAATTTCGATGCCGTTATCGACGTGAACCTGCGCGGGACGCTCTACATGTCGCAAGCGGTCATTCCGCAAATGAGGGAGCAGCGAAGCGGCAGTATCGTGTGCATGTCGTCCGTTTCCGCGCAACGCGGCGGCGGCATATTCGGCGGTCCGCACTACAGCGCCGCGAAAGCCGGTGTTCTCGGTCTCGCCCGCGCGATGGCGCGCGAACTGGGCCCGGACAACATTCGTGTCAACTCGATCACCCCGGGCCTCATCCAGACCGACATCACGGGAGACAAGCTCACGACAGAGATGCGTGCCGACGTCATCAAGGGCATTCCGCTCGGCCGGCTGGGCGATGCAGCGGATGTTGCGAACGCGTGCCTCTTCTTGTCGAGCGACCTGTCGACCTACCTCACGGGCATCACGCTCGACGTCAACGGCGGCATGTTGATTCACTGATAACGACATTCGCCGAAATCGCGGCGGATGAGTCAACGCACCCGGTGCCAAAGCCGGGGCAACATGGCAGGAGACATCCATGAAATTAAAGTCCACTGCGCCGACCATGGTGGGCGACGTCACGTCGTTCACCGGCTCGGCAAGCTTTGAATCGAAGACCTACGCGAAGGTCGCGCGGCGCTTGATCCCGTTTCTGATGCTGTGCTATCTCGGCGCCTATCTTGATCGCGTGAACGTGGGTTTTGCGAAACTGCAAATGCTCAACGACCTGCGGTTCAGCGAAACTATCTATGGTTTAGGCGCAGGCATTTTCTTTCTCGGCTATTTCCTGTTCGAAGTTCCGAGCAACCTCATGTTGCATAAAGTCGGCGCACGGAATTGGCTTGCTCGAATCATGCTGACCTGGGCGGTCATCTCCGCGTGTTTCGTATTCGTCAAGTCGCCCGCCACTTTTTACGTTCTGCGCTTTCTACTCGGCGTTGCCGAAGCCGGTTTTGCGCCGGGCGTCATCCTTTATTTGACGTATTGGTTTCCATCGGCGCGACGTGCCAAGGCGCTCTCGATCTTCTTCATGGCAATACCGCTTGCCGGCATTGTCGGAGGTCCGCTGTCCGGCTACATCATGCATGCGTTCCAGGGAACGCATGGCCTTGCAGGCTGGAAGTGGTTGTTCATTCTCGAGGCGCTGCCGTCGCTCATTCTGGGCTTTGCCATCCTCTTGTATCTCGACAACGGCATTGCAGCGGCGAAATGGCTGACCGATGAAGAGAAGGCGCTTCTCGCCCGCAATGTTGCAAGCGATAACGCCCAGAAAATTGCGCACGTATCGATCAAGTCTTTCATTGGCGACCGACGTCTCTGGTTGATGGCCGCGATCTATTTCTGTGTGGTGCTCGGCCAGTACGGTCTTACATTCTGGCTGCCGACGATCATTCGCAAATCCGGTGTTGCCGATCCGCTGTGGGTAGGCATCTTCACGGCCATTCCGTATCTGTGCGCAATCATTGCGCTGCCGCTGGTGGGGGCGAGCGCAGACCGTCATCGCGAACGGCGTCTGCATCTTGCAATCCCCATGCTCATAGCCGCGACAGGCTTTGCGACGCTGCCAATGCTGGGCGGAGTGGGCGCGTCGCTAGTGTGTGTCAGCGTGGCCGCTGCCGGCATTCTGGCTTCGTCGTCCCAGTTCTGGTCGTTGCCAACCGCGCTTCTCGGCGGCATGTCGGCGGCAGCGGGAATTGCCGCGGTCAACTGCTTCGCGAACCTGGCGGGCTTCTTCTCGCCGGCAATCGTTGGCTGGCTGAACGACCTGACCGGCAAGTCGACGGCCGGACTCATCTTCATTTCGGTCGCAATTGTCATCGGGTCGGGGCTTGTCTTCCTCGTGCCCGCCAAGTCGGTGAACCGCTGACACCGTTCGCATCACGCAACTTTCCAACTAAGGAGACATGATGGATCAATTGACTTTACCAACGGTGACGCTCGCCGAGCGCGCATACCGTATTCGACGAAACGCCTTGTTGATGGGCGAAGTCCAGGGTCAAGGTTATATCGGCCAGGCACTGGATATTGCCGACGTACTCGCCGTCTGTTACTTCGGCGCGATGCGCTACGACGCCGGCAACCCTGAATGGGAAGGACGCGACCGTTTTCTCTTGTCCAACGGTCACTATGCGATCGCGCTCTACGCGGCGCTGTTCGAAGCGGGCTTTCTCCCGCCCGAAGAACTGGAGACATACGGCAGCGACGACAGCCGTTTGCCGATGTCCGGAATGGCGAGCTATACGCCTGGCATGGAGATGTCGGGCGGCTCGCTCGGCCACGGTTTGACGATTGCAGTGGGCCGCTGCCTGGGGCTGAAACGCAAGGGTTCCGACGCATTCGTCTACACGCTTTTTTCCGATGGCGAACTGGACGAAGGCGCAATCTGGGAAGGCCTGATGTCTGCCGCGCACTGGAAGCTGGACAATCTGATTGCCATGGTCGATGTCAACAACCAGCAGGCCGACGGCCCGTCTTCGCAGGTCATGGCGTTCGAGCCACTTGTCGAAAAGCTGGAAGCGTTCGGCTGGTACACGCAACGGATCGACGGCAACAATATTAATGCTGTGAAAGAAGCCTTCGATAACGCCCGCAATCATCCCTTTGCGAAGCCACGGATCATTGTGTGCGACACCCGCATGGGCTGCGGCGTACCGTTCCTCGAAGAACGGGAGAAGAACCATTTTATTCGCGTCGATGCCCACGAATGGCAACTGGCGCTCGCCGCACTCGAAGCAGGGAGACAAGCATGAGCGACACCACCACAGTCAAGAAACCGCGCCTCAAGACCTCGGCAATGATCGCTTCCATAGCAGGCGACGGCCAGGTCACGCGCTCCGCGCCATTCGGCCATGCGCTCGCTCAACTGGCTCGGGAAAAGACAAACATCGTCGGCATGACGGCCGATCTCGGCAAATACACCGATTTGCACATCTTCGGAAAAGAGTTCCCCGAGCGTTACTACCAGATGGGCATGGCCGAGCAACTGCTGATGGGCGCGGCGGCCGGGATGGCGCATGAAGGTGCGCAACCGTTCGTGACCACTTACGCGGTTTTCGCGACGCGCCGCGCGTACGACTTCATGCATCAGGCCATTGCCGAGGACAACCTGGACGTAAAGATTATCTGCGCGCTGCCGGGCCTGACGACCGGCTACGGCCCGAGCCACCAGGCAGCCGAGGACCTCGCCCTCATGCGCGCGATGCCGAACATGACGGTTATCGATCCATGCGACGCACTCGATACCGAGCAGATGGTGCCCGCCATCGCCGCGCATAAAGGCCCCGTGTACGCGCGCCTGCTACGGGGGAATGTTCCGGCGGTACTCGACGAATACGACTATCAGTTTGAACTGGGCAAGGCCAAGCTGCTGCGGGACGGCGCCGAGGTCCTGATCATTTCATCCGGCATCATGACGATGCGGTCGCTTGAGGTGGCGAAGCAGCTCGCAGCCGACAATGTCGGCGTTGGCGTTCTGCATGTGCCGACCATCAAGCCGCTGGACACGGAAACAATCTTGCGCGAAGCCCGACGCACGGGCCGGATGGTGGTGGTCGCCGAGAATCATTCGGTGATCGGCGGCCTCGGCGAAGCGGTCGCGACCACATTGCTCACTGCCGGCGTCACTCCGACATATCGTCAGATCGCTCTGCCTGATGAGTTTCTTGCGGCCGGCGCATTGCCGACCTTGCACGATCGTTATGGCATCTCGACCAACGTCATGGTCGATACGATCAAGGGCTGGCTTCGCTAGATCGTCATGCCGAGTCGGATGGCCGCAGCCGGGCGAGTGAATGCCGCAACGGTCCAAGCTGCGAGATCAATCGCACGCCCGGCGGAGCGGCTATCACGTCGGGTATGCGATTCACCATGCATGCAGCCGAGCTGTGCACTCCGTCCGCGCGGTCGACGCGGATTTTCGATGCCGGTCTTCCGTCGACCGTCCACATCATGTGTTCGGTTTCGCCTTTGGCGAGGATGCGCAATTCAATATGCGCGCTCGCCGTTGGCCCTTCGGCGGTTTCGACTGACGCGATGATCCTCAGGCCGAGCGAAGTGCCGGGGTCGAGCGACTTGTTCAGGATGCCGCACCATACCGGTTGATCCGAGAGAACCGGCTCGCGCCGCTCGGTCACATTCGTGATGGTGAAGCCGAGCGCATGCATCACGTGGTGCGGAATGCCCTTATACAACTCGCCAAGTTGGCCGGGCACGTTTGTCACCTTTTGTGCGAACTCGGTTTGTGTCATGTCTACGCCATAAGCTCGCATCATGCGTTCGTTCGCCAGCTCCGCGTTTGTGAGGCTGTGATGATTGAGCGAGCGAAGTTCACTGCACGGCCCGGCGATCAGGATGCCCGGCCAGATACGCGAGAAGTCCCAGATGCCGGTGCCCGTGAACGTGACGCCGCCTTGCTTGGCCAGGGAGTCGATTGTCTCGGCCAACTCTGGATTTGCACCTTGCGGGAAGTAGGACTCGGAACCGTGGCAGATAACGTTGATGCCAGCGCCTAGAAGACGCTGGTAGGCCATCAGATTCAGACTGAGCCTTTCGGTCTGAACAACAAGCGCGATGTCCGCTCCCAAGGCAGCATAGTCGGCGGTTTCGCAATCCTGGACGATGATCCCCAGATCTTCGTTCAGACCGGCGAGGTGTCCCAGATCCTGGCCAATCTTGGGACCTGCCCGGTTCACGGCGGCGACGATCGGCCAGCCTTTTTTAGCCAGGATGCGCACTGCCTCCATGCCATAGAAACCGACGCCATAGATCATGACCCGTGGTTTGCGTCGGATTTCGTCTTGAGTTTCGCTGTTCCCACGGTCGGTCAGGTTCATAAAGGGCGCCTTCGATGGGTGAAATAGTCTGCTCCATGCTTTTGGCATAGATCGACTTGAGCCGCGCGTCGGCACTGCGGGACGCTGTACACCTTTGCGTGTTGGTATCGGCGTCTCGCCGTAGTTGCATGCGCATCCCGCGACGAGAATTTTTCAGGTTGCGATTGGAAGAATACTTGAGATTCCGCGCAGGTAGCGAAGGTCGCATTGGCCACGTTCGGCCCGATGCGACCGGAATGTCGTGGTGCACGGTTCAGATAGGCTACGAGCGGTCACTGGCTGCCAGCACACCTTATGTCCGTTAGCCAATGTAGCGGTGAGTTGGCCAGCAGGCATCCGGCCGAGACGTATTTTCAAGCCGTCGCGTTACGCATTTATCTTTAGGCGAGTTCTGTAAGACCCAGACCGTCCATCAACTGGGCTTGAATTGAAGCGGCTTGAGCGTTGATGGCGTCAGTGCCGAATGACTGTCCGACGACCAAACGTGAGGGGCGTGTGCCGTTCGGTTGCGCAACTATCCGCGCAATTGCTTTGGCAACGTCGTGCCGGTCCGGAGCGTTGTCACCCGCGAACTGCTCCATCAATGTTTCGACCATCTTGTTCGGAATTGCGCCGATGTCGCCGTAACCGAGACCTCGCGATGCATCGGCGGGCTGTTGGGCGCTGGCGAAAATATTTGTCGGATAGTTGCTGGGTTGGACGAGAACCACGCCAATGCCCAGTTTTGACAACTCATAGCGATAGCTGTCGGTTAATGCCTCGATCGCGAACTTCGACGCGCCATAGAGGCCGAAAAAAGGAAACGTCACGCGTCCGAGGATCGAGCCGATATTTACCACCAGGCCGTCACGCTGTTTCCTGAACGTCGGCAATACGGCCCGCAGGGTTCGCTGGACGCCGAACACGTTCACATTGAATAGCGCTTGTACCTGTTCCGTTGTGAACGTTTCGGAAATTCCCGCCGCGCCGATACCCGCGTTGTTGATGAGGACGTCAAGGCGTCCGGACGTGTCCAGCACGGAAGCCACGCCGCGCTGCACGGATGCATCGTCCGTTACGTCCAGCTCGATGACATGGATGCCCTGGGCTTGCAGGGTATCGGCATGCGGCCGGTTGCGGCCGGCGATATCACGCATGGATGCGTACACCTCGTACCCAGCGCGTGCGAGCGTCTCTGTAGTGTCGCGGCCAAAACCACTGCTGGCCCCGGTTATCAAAATACTTTTAGACATGATCGGTTTGGTTTTGCGGAATGGATTGAAGGGGTTTAACGGGCGTTTAAACGGGGTTTAAATCACCGCAGCAGAATCCGAAGCGGCATGTTCGATACGGCGGAGATGAAACGTGCGATGCAACTGGAAACCCAGCCGTTCGTACAGTTGGATCGCTGAAAGGTTGTCACTGAATACATGTAGAAACGGCGTTTCCCCGCGTTGCTCGATGTCCTTGCGCAAGAGCGTCATGAGCCGCTCAGCAAGACCTTTTCCGCGATGGTCTCCATCCACGCAAACGGCGCTGATCTCAACGTATCCGTCGAGGTGCATCCGTTCGCCGGCCATCGCAATAAGACGTCCCCGGTCACGAATCCCGATGTAATTGCCCATCTCGCGAGTCCGCTTGCCGAAAGGTCCGGGCCGGGTCTTCTGGACCAGATCGAGCATGTCGTTCGTGTCCTCGTGGCTTAGTCGGATCACGTCCGAATCGTCCGCGCTTCCTGCTTCGTGGTGTGGAGCGACCATTTGATGGATCACGCCCAGATACGTCATTTGTAGACCATCGATCGGACAAATCCGCTCCGCGGACAGCAGCGCGACCTGCTCGTCAGGCCGCAGAAGATCGCGGAGTGCGCGATATGCCTCGGGCGTCTCGGAGGCTAGCGCAGCAAAAGGCGCTACGTCGGGGTGGTATCGGCGGGCAAGGGCGTCGCCTTGCCCAAGGTGGGACTGCTTCGTTGTAAGGGCGTTCCAGATCGGACGATCGAGGTCAGCGTGTATCGGAATGCTCATGCTCTCTCCTTGGCTAGCCAGCGCATTTTCGCTGCCTTGCTGGGCAGTCTAGGCCCTCTACCCCGCAGTTTGCTATAGTCGTAAAAGACATTATTAGGTGCATTTACGACATGAAGATAGCCATTTTCGCGCTCGATGGTCTTTTCGACACCGGGCTAACGGTGTTGCTCGATACCTTTGCGATGGCCAACGAACTGGCCGCGCCTCATGGTTTTGCCACGTCGCCTTTCGACGTAAGCGTTGTGGGCGTGCGCAGACGCATTCGTACTGCGCATGGGTTGTCGACCATGGTCGAGCCGGCAAGCACCGTTTGCCGCCCGGATTGGGTGGTGGTGCCGGCGCCAGGTGTCAGGCAGCCCGATCGTCTGATCGAGGCGTTGGAAAGTCGGGACGTGCGCGAAGCGGTGGCTCACCTTCGTCACTGGCATGCTGAAGGCGTTGGAGTCGCGGCCGCTTGCATCGGTACATACATCTTGGCCGAAGCCGGGCTTCTGGATAACCGAGAGGCTACGACCACCTGGTCACTGGCGCCGTTCTTTCGCCAGCGTTATCCGGCTGTCAATCTGGACGATTCACGGATGGTCGTCGCCTCGGATCGCGTGGTCACGGCAGGGTCGGCAATGGGCCACCTCGACCTTGCGTTATGGTTGCTGCGTCAGGCAAGTCCCGAACTTGCGACGCTCGTCGCCCGCTTCATGCTTATCGACAAGCGTTCGTCCCAGGCCGAATACATCATTCCCGATTACCTCGCCCACGCCGATCCCCTGGTTGCACGCTTCGAGCGATGGTCTCGCGAGAATCTTTCCTCCGGGTTTTCGCTTCAGGCAGCGGCTGCTGCGTTGTCCATTGGACCACGCACCTTGCAGCGCCGTACCGAGGCAGTGCTGGGCAAATCGCCCTTGGCGTTTTTCCAGGACCTTCGAATTGAACGGGCGCAAAACCTCGTGTCGATCGGCTATGACCTCGACACGATTGCAAGCGAGGTTGGCTATGCCGATACGGCGACATTGCGGACTTTGTTGCGTCGGAGGCTCGGCCGTGGGGTGCGGGAACTCCGGGCCGGAATGCGGTAGCGTCCTGACGATGGATTGGCATTCTTCGCGAATGGTGGATGGAAACAGCGTTCACTTATCAATGACGGGGCGGGGCAGCGATTGTTTTTCTCAACAAGAATGCACAGCAGCGGACACGAGGTGACTAGACGTCAGGGACTCAAATGGGTCGAGTGCTCTTCTACTCGAAACGCAGGCCGGGAGCATTGCTTGCTTTCATGCAATTGTGCAAACCGCTCTCTGGTGGAGGAAGATCCAATGACCGTTCAACATCATTCCCGCTCGCAAACCGACAAGCCTGGACAATCGCAAGACAGCGACGCCGATGAGACTCTCAAGGCGTTCAAGGACCTCGTCAACATGACGCCTGGTCAACTCGAGAAGTGGCTGCAGACCAACGAGTCGCGGGAGGTCGGACAGAAGTCTGGTGGAAACGAATCGGTTGGTCACCAATCGGGGCGGCATATCATCGATATTCTCGGCAAGAAAAAGTCCGAGCTGACGGATGCGGATTACGCGCATATGCGCAAGGTTATCGGTTATATAAAACGACATCTTGCACAGCGTCCGCACGACGTCGAGCACTCGAACTGGCGTTATTCGCTGATGAACTGGGGACATGATCCAGCGAAGTGATGCCGAGATTCCCGTCAAACGTATTCGCCGACAATCAAGCTCGGGCGGGAATATAAAAGGCCTAACGCGGGTGACATTCCCAATCGTTATAAGCGGGCTTGTCGAGCGGAGTCAGCCCGGGAATCATGAATACGGTGCAACCGAATCGACGCCCCTTCGTGGTAGTCGCATCGTAGTTCACGGGCGTTCCGCCGAGCGCATTACGTTGTCCGTATTTGATATTGGTAATGCTTAGTTCATCGGAGGACGCTAATCCTATTGTCTTCGCCGTGGTCTTTTGCACTTCGATCATGTTGAGTTGCGTCGTGCCGCAGGCAGACAATCCGGTCACTAACAGGGCCGAGATTGTGGCGACTTTCAAGTTGTTCTTGTTCAAGAGTATCCCCATAAATGTGGTTATCGAATGCTTGCGGTTTGCCGTTTAAGCGCCGCGCTTTAGATGCCAAACAAAGACACCGGCGTGCACAGCAGGCCTTTGCAGTTCCCCGGTACGAAATAAAGCGTCTGGACCTTTCCACTGGGCAACCCGAACTCGCCGATCAGACCGTTCCCCTTAGCGCCCTCGACGTTCGCCTGCTGGATGAATGCCGCGCTGGTGGTTGCCGGATCGAGACCGTAGAAACTAAACGTGGCGGATTGCGACAGATCCTTCGCGAAGACCGCACCGGTTCCATCGGAGAACACAAACGTTCCGCGAAAACGATAACCACGCGCACCTTCGCTATTCAATTGCGCCAGGAAAGACGTATCGTCGGTCGGCACCGCAGCGATCTCATAGCCGTATGTGGCATTACCTTGCGAGCTCTTTTCGTAAATTGACGACGTGCTTGCATCGCCGAGCATGAATGCGGGCGCGAGACTGTAGTAACCCTGCGCGCCTTGCGCATTCGCCTGGTTCAGCGCGTCTGCTTTACTCGTCGGCTGAGCGAGCACCTGATACGAATAAGTAGCTGCCGAGTTATTGTCTTTTCGATAAACAAAGAAAATGTCCGTACCCACCGCGAGTTCCCCGGCCCAACGGAAACCTCTTGCGCCTTCACTGTTCGCTTGAGTCAGGAAAGCAGCGCTGCCGGAAGTGACGTTCTGAAGCTCGTAGCTGTATGTTGTCGACTGGTCTTTGACAAAGGCCGAGGTTTGATCGGGCGGTGTCGTTGCCGTGAAAGCGAAGTCGCTCAGATAGCGAAAGCCCTGCGCGCCTTGCGTGTTCAGACTGGAAAGGAACTGCGCGCGGCTCGTGTCGGGCGTCAGGCCTTCATAGACAAAAGCCGAGATTGCAGGCGACGAAGGTGGCGTATCAGGCGCCGTGTTCGGTGGTCCGCCATTACCGGAATCGGGCGGGTTGCTCGATGTCTTCGAGTCGTCTCCGCCACAGGCCGCAAGAGCGAAGGCGGTGAATATAAGCGGCATCGACCATTTAAATATATAGACACGTGGGTTATTCATTTGCGCACCACCTCCCTCGTTATAAACATCTGTAGTTGGATTTATTTGCGAACGCGCGTGACTTACCCCGTCGGCCGATTGATCGGCAAACACGGACATGTCGGAGAGTTCTTTGGAGCGACCGCGTCACAGGTTCAGAGCCGCATGACCAACGGTTCCAGTAGCGCAGTCGTACTCACCTGAAGAATCAGGCGAGGAGATGTTAGCAGTTGCCTAATTGACGAATTTGCCTCAGCGTCCCCATTGTTGGCCTCAGCGTCTCATTCGTCAGTCGAGACGGTCACAAGCGAAGTAGGTGTAATCAACGAACGGCGACGGTATCGCAGCCTTGGCCTGAAAATGCGGGGAGGGCGGCGGTCAGCCAACGGTATTCTCGTGCTCGCTGAGTGTGTCGCTCAAACATCGTGCGGAGAATCGTTTTTCGAAGCGTTATTAAACGCAATACCGTGCTCGGGAAGGCGTTCGCTCGGACCGTTCTCGAGAAACGCGTCCTCGAAAACTTGACCAATGAGGCTATCGAACTCCTCCGGCTTGGCAGCTGCCACGGCGCGGAGCATTTGTATGAGTGCGTTACCATCCTCGAGATGAGAGACGATCACCCGTGCCGTTCGCAGCGAAATCGTTTCTTCTGACGGCGCATGGCTTCCACCTTCTTCGAGTTTGAATGTGAACCGATGGATTTCTTCGTGCCCTTCGGGCAGTTCGTGATGGCCGCAAATGGTCGCTTTCATGATGCGCAATAGAAGTTGAGTTGCTAAGCGCAAACAATAATCATTCCTGCCAGTCCGGGAATCGCTCAGAGTCATTTCGACGGCCCGTGAGCCTTGTGGGTTATCGGGTTCCTCCCGGCATCACGGCGTTGTGCGGCCAGGACGTTTAAATTTCGCTGAGGGGCGCTCCATAGTCGTTTTCCCCGTTAGGCGGCCGTGCCATGCCCGCGCGACTCCGGTTTTTGCGGCCTCGGAATGTAAGCGATTATCGAACTCGATCGGATTTTTGCTTCGTGCCTTTCAGCTGCTTTGCACGCATGGACCAAAGAACCGATTACTTTCGATACCGCCGAAATACGCGTTCTGCTCCCCACGCGGTAATCCCGACTCAGCCCACGTGCGCAACATACTCCCGTTCTCCATCCGAACCAGCCCGCACTTCAACCTCTTCGGATAAGGACTCGCCGCTAGACAGCTTTCCCCGATTCCGTCGCCAGGCAGCAGGTGGCAGCCCGAATTGACGTTTGAACGCGCGATTGAATGCCGCCTCCGATTCGTAACCTACGCGCTCGGCAACCGCGGCAATCGAGTGCGATCCCGAAAGCAGGTCCTGCGCCGCAACCTGAAGACGCCAGCACGCGAGATACTGCATCGGCGCCTGACCGAGCAACTGCGTGAAACGCTGCGCAAATGCGGAGCGCGAGAGGCCGACGCGGCGTGCAAGTTCATCCACGGTCCAGCCATGCGCGGACTGCGCGTGCAGCAATGCGAGCGCTTTTCCAACAAACCGGTCGCCAACGCCCGCAAGCCAGCCGCGGCGATCGGCGGGCAAGGCTTCAATACAGCGGCGCACCGCTTCCACAAAGAGCAATTCGGAGAGCCGCGCGAGCACGGTTGCGCTTCCAGGGCGCCACTCCGCGGCTTCTGCAGCGGCGAACTTTAGCGACGACTCCAGCCACGCCGATTGCGGATCGTGACGCATATCGATTTTGAAGATACGCGGCAGCGACGACAGCACTGGATCTGCAAGCATGTCGTCGCAAGCGAGAAACCCGCAGATGATGCGCGTGCGTCGGCCATCCGCTTTCGCGCTCTCGACGTCCTCAGCGCCCCCGGCACCATAACTCAAACGCATCACCTCTCCAGGCGATGTACTCAAATATCTCGACACCATTTCTTCGGCGGGAACAGGCGCGATTTCGAGCGAGCTGCCCATCAAATGCGCTTCGCCTTGTGGCACGACAAGCAGTTCTCCGGCATCGACGCGAATGGCCGACGCGGGATCGTCGGTCAAAGCCGCCCAGCAGCTTCCTTCGACAATCAGGTGATACGACACGACGCGTTCGGCGCGCGGCAGGAACGTGGCACACAGCGCCCTGGAAACATGCCCGACCACGCACCAGGGCGCGGTGAATTCACCGTTTAAATACACCGCGCCGCTAAGACGCAAGAGGCGAAGTACGTCGGAAAGAGCATCCATGGCAAGTCCGTAAGTTTCGGCGTCCTGCGCAAAACATCTGGACGTCCGGTCATTCAAAGAAACAGGTCTCGCGCCAATACTTGCACTCACGCGTAACCACTTCGACAAAAGGTTAAGCGCAGTTGGGCGAATCGCCAACCCTGATCATCGAGGGATACAGCAATGACTCACATAGATACTTACCAAGCCCGGTGTTTTTGCGGTGCAGTGCAATTCACTCTAAGCGGCAAGCCTGAAGGAATGGGTTATTGCCATTGCGAATCGTGCCGAAGCTGGTCGGCGGGACCTGTGAACGCGTTCACGCTCTGGAAGCCAGAAGCAGTGAGGGTGACGCAGGGCGCGGATCATATCGGCACGTATAACAAGACTGACCAAAGCTATCGCAAGTGGTGCACGACGTGCGGCGGTCATCTCTTTACCGAGCATCCTGGATTCGGGCTCACCGACGTCTACGCGTCCGTGATTGCCGACTTTGCGCATGAAGCCAGCATGCATGTTCACTACGCAGAAACGAGGTTGGCGATGAGGGACGGCCTGCCCAAACTGAGAGATTTGCCGAAGGACATGGGCGGCTCAGGATTGCGCGTGCCGGAATAATTCCCGCCGTTTTGGTCGAGATGCCCGGTCGCCGCGCGGGCCGCTCGACGCAGGAGAATTCGCGGCTAATTTAAAACAGGCGGCATGGATCTGCATCGTCGGATTGCCGTCACTTAAGGTTCAAGGAGCAATCTCATGTCCGCATCGGATATCGCTTTCTCATCTGTCACCGACCTTGCCGCCGTCAAGGCACGCCAACAATCAGCCTGGTCGACGGGCAACTATGCTGTCGTCGGCACCACGTTGCAAATCGTCGGCGAAAATCTTTGCGAGGCGCTCGATCTACGCGCCGGCAGCCGCGTACTCGACGTCGCCGCGGGCAACGGCAACGCGACGCTCGCCGCTGCGCGCCGCTGGTGCGACGTGACATCGACCGATTACGTGGGCTCGTTGCTCGAAGCCGGACGCGCACGTGCCATGGCCGAAGGGCTCGCCGTGCAATTCGAGGAAGCGGATGCCGAAGCGCTGCCCTACGCGGACGCGTCGTTCGACATCGTCATGTCGACGTTCGGCGTGATGTTTACGCCAAACCAGGCGCAGGCGGCGAGCGAACTCATGCGCGTATGCAAACCGGGCGGCCGGATCGGCCTGGCGAACTGGACGCCGGACAGTTTTATCGGCCAGGTCTTCAAGACGATCGGCAAGTACATTCCTCCGCTCGCGGGTGTGAGATCGCCGGCGCTCTGGGGCACTCAGGCGAGGCTCAATGAACTCTTCGGCGACAACGCTCGCAGCATGGCAGCGAAGAGCCGCGACTTCACGTTCCGCTATCGGTCGCCGGCGCATTTCGTCGAAATTTTCCGCACCTATTATGGCCCGATGAACAAGGCCATCGCCGCGCTCGAAGGCGAGAAGCAAGCCGCGTTTCTCGGCGATCTGATGACGCTGATAGATAACCGCAATCGCTCCGGCGACGCGACGCTCGTGCTGCCCAGCGAATATCTCGAAGTAGTGGTGGAGCGAAAATGACGCGCTTCAAATGGACAGTCAGCGCCTTTTTGGACGCCGGCTTGCGTATGTGGTCTCTGGTCTGCCTGACAGGGCTACGTTACGGCCCGGTGTTGATGGCGCTGCCGTTGTGCTCGTCGATATGCTTTTTTGCGTTCCGGTTCACGCTGTCGGCGTTCGGCGTGCTTGCCTGAAGCATTCAGATTTGCATGCGGAGGGTGCGCATGACACTCGTGCATGCCGTGTACGCCGATCGGAGGACATCATGTTCGTCTATTTGTTTCTGCTTTTGACCAAGGTGCTCGAACGCGCCGAGCACGGCCGTCGCGATGCTTATCTCGCTTCGGCCGCCGATATGGGCGATCTCGAACGTCGCATGCGCTTGCTCGAGATGGACCCTTGATGCGGCCGCAGCATTACGGAGTCGTTTGCCGCGTGCGTCCGCAGGCGTACCAGCGGCGCGGGGTCGCGGACACGTGCGCGGCTTCCGCAGTGTCACGCCACCACCGCTCACCGGCGTGCGGCTCCGAGAGATCCAGCCGCTCTCCCATGCGGGGCGTCGCGAGCGGAATGCCGCGCGTGGCAGCCAGCGCGGCGGCACGTTCGTAGGGTTCTTGCCAGCGATGCATCGCCAGATCGAACGTGCCGTTGTGAACCGGCACGAGCCATCGTCCACGCAGATCCACATGCGCTTGTATGGTTTCTTCGGGCTGCATGTGGACGTACGGCCATTGCGCGTCATAAGCGCCTGTTTCGAGCATCGTCACGTCGAATGGACCGAGCCGTTCGCCAATGGTCTTGAAGCCGTCGAAGTAGCCCGTGTCGCCGCTGAAGAACAGACGCAGATTGTCATCGACGATTACCCACGACGCCCACAAGGTGCTGTTGCCATCGAACAGACTGCGGCCGGAGAAATGCTGCCCCGGCGTGGCCGTGAACGTCAGGCCGTCGATTTCGGCGTTTTGCCACCAGTCGAATTGCTGAATCTTGGACGCATCGATACCCCATTCGATCAGGCGATCGCCCACGCCCAACGGCGTTAGAAACACGCCGGTTTTCGCCGCGAGCGCGAGCACCGTTTCGCGGTCCAGATGGTCGTAGTGGTCGTGCGAGAGAATCACGCCGCGAAGCGCAGGCAGGTCTTCGAGCGCAATGGGCGGGGCGTGAAAGCGTTTTGGGCCAAAGCGCTTGAACGGAGATGCACGTTCGGCGAAGACGGGATCGGTCAGCCAGAACTGGCCGCGCAGCTTGAGCAGCATGGTCGAATGGCCAAGGCGATACAAGCTCCGGTCCGGCGCCGCGTAGAGCTGCTCGCGTGACAGCGCGTCAACGGGAAGGGCGCGGCCTGGCGTGGTTCCATCCGGCTTATTGAACAGGATGTTCCATACGATGCCGAGCGTCTTGCGCAGACCTTCGGCGGGACGCGGCTTGACGTTGCGAAAGCGCGTGCCGTCATGCTGGGCAGAAGCGTCGAACAGATCACGCCCGCGTTGTGCCGCTGTGAGGCCAAGGGTGCGCCGAATTGAACCGATGATCGATGCCATTTGTGACGCCTCGATTTAAGAAGTAGACCGCCTAAAGTAGTTTATTTCGGAGAAAAGTAAACTGTGTGGTGTAAAATTTGGCTATGAACACCAGCACTACGTCTTTACGCCTGACCGACCGCAAACGTGCCGCGGTCATTGCCGCTGCCATCCAGGAGTTCCTTGCGGCGGGTTTCGACGCGACCAGCATGGATCGCGTCGCGGCGCGCGCGGGCGTCTCGAAACGGACGGTCTACAACCATTTTCCGAGCAAGGAAGCGCTGTTCGCGGCGATCCTGCGGCAATTATGGGAATCGAGCGATGCAGAGGAAGCGCCTGCGTATTCGTCCGTTCAACCTTTGCGCGGGCAACTGCTCCAGCTTCTATTAAAGAAGCTGAGCCTTTTGAACGATGAAGCGTTTCTGTCTCTTGCCCGGGTGGCGATCGCGGCGGGCATTCATTCGCCAGAGCGCGCACGCGATATGGTGGCGCGCATGGGTGAGCGTGAGGAAGACTTGACGTGCTGGATACGGGCTGCTGCTGCCGATGGCCGTTTGAAGACGACCGATCCGGCGTTCGCTTCGCAACAGTTGCAGGGCTTGGTGAAAGCGTTTGCGTTCTGGCCTCAGGTGACCATGGGACAGCCGCCGCTCAGCGTGGCTGAGCAACGGCAAGTGGCAGAATCTGCTGCCGATATGTTTCTCGCGACTTATGCGTAACACCTTGAACGGCGACTCGCGGCCATTTGACTCACCCTAAGCCGCCGTTCTGAAAGCTGCTTCAGGCCTTTTTCACAGAGGCCTGATAAATCTCGTCGATGGCCTTCGCAAGCGTCTCGTCGAATTCACTGTCGCTCATCGGCGCCTTGAGCTCGTTGATCAAAGCCCTCGAAAAGCTGGCGATCATGCCGTGATTCAAGGAAAGCCGTTCGCATGCGTCGGTTCGCGAATAGCCGCCGGAAAGTGCGACGACGCGTGCAACGCGCGGGTGCTCGGTCAGCGGACGATACAAATCGGCCACGTCGGGAATGGTCAGCTTGAGCATGACGCTTTGGCTTTCCGGCAGTGCATCGAGACCCTTGGTCAATTCCGCGAGCAGGGTGGCTTCCGCGCCCGACTTGTCAGGGCTCTTGATTGAAACCTCAGGCTCCAGGATTGGCATGAGGCCGTGCGAATTGATCTGCGCGCCCAATTCGAACTGCTGCTTGACGATTGCCGCAATACCCGTTGCTGAATTCAGGTTGATGACAGACCGCATCTTCGTGCCGAAAATACCCAGCTTCGTGGCACGTTCGAGCAGCGTGTCCAAACCGGGGATCGGCTTCATCAGTTGAACACCGTCGGCCTCGGTTTCCAGGCCTTTATCGACCTTCAGGAAAGGCACGACCCCGCGTTCTTCCCACAGGAAAGCCGGAACCTGTTTCCCTTGTGCCTGCCCGTCCATGGTGGCTTCGAACAGGATGGCCCCGATAACCTTTTCCCCCGTAAAGGCAGGCGCCGTGATGATGCGCACCCGCATTTCGTGGATCAGTTTGAACATCTCGGAGTCGTTGCTGTAGGCAGTCTCCGGAATGCCGTACAGCTTCAGGGCGCCGGGTGTCGATCCGCCGCTCTGGTCCAGGGCGGCAAAAAATCCCTGCTTTTCACGAACTTGCGCCAGCATTTTCTCATTTGCCACGATAGCCTTCCTCTCTCATAACGAAATATCTGACCAGTACGACTGGTCGGGACAGTTGCATTTAATACGTTAGTGTACGAATGTTAATGCAAATGCCAGGCCCGATGAAAAAACGCTCGCGCGCGCCGGTGATTAGGGATGTTTATTCATAGCCCGGATTGAACAACGGGGCGCGGTTTGTCGGACGTCGGAAATCGCTTGGTTTCAGGTCGAATGGAAACGTGCGCATGTGCTTCAGTCACGCGCCAGACCCTAACGCATCCGGCCAAAAAGCGGAGACGCCAGGCTCGCGGCTGCGAGTTCGTTGGCCGCCGCCACAAGCGCAGGACCGAGCGCGGCCATGCGCTTCTCCGTCAATCTGACGGCGGGTCCCGCAATGCTGATGATGCCTATGGCAGGGTGATTTCGTCGTTGGACCGGCGCCGCCATCGCCGTCATTCCCGGTGCGAAAACTTCGTTGATGGTCGCGTAACCCCGGTCGCGGGCGGCATCGATAAATCCCAGCAGCGCCTTCACCGTCGTGGGCGCCTTCGGTCCGTATTGCTTCGGCTGCCCAAAACCCTGGCGCGTCACCAGTTCGAGCGCGCGTTCGTCGGTCATCGTCATCATCCAGGCGTGTCCGGTCGCGCTGCACGACAGGACGGTATCCATGCCCATGTCCGGGTCGTATCGAAGCCCTTTTGGCGCGCCTTGCGCCTTGGCAACCCACGTCAGCCTGTCACCGTCGACTATTGCGAGCCGCACGAGCTCGCCGGAGGTCTCCGCCAGACGGTCGAGCATGGTCTGCGCAATATCGATGATGCCGGAAGTCGCCAGGTAACTGAGCCCCAGCCCCGCGAGTTTCGTGGTCAGCACATAGTCGCCGTGCTCGCGTAGTTGACGCACGTAGCCGCATTGCTTGAGATCGACAAGCAGCCGGTGGCACGCGCTGCGAGGAATCTCGAGCTGGTCCGATATCAGCGCGAGCGGCGTACCTTCCATTTGTGTGGCCAGAAATTCCAGCACCGCCAAAGTTCTTTCGGTCACGCCCGGCATGAACGCTCCTCGCCTCGATGAAGCACCATGATTGCACGATATGGAACGAGATTCCACCCTGGAACACCGTCCCGGCAGCGCTGTTAATCTGCCTCACATGCTGTCTCGCCGCACGCGTCGATCGCCGTCAATGCACGAGACGCATGACAAATACGCATGACAAAAGACGCACCACGCGCAGGCCGATATGTTCAACGTCAGCCGCGACGTGAAGCCGACACAGGTTTGGAACCGGAGACGACATGGACCAGCAATCGCACCTACCCGCGCAGCAGGCGATGCGCACCCGCGCAGTGACCGCCGCCGCCATTGGAACCGCACTCGAATGGTTTGACTTCACGCTGTATGGCGCGTTGGCCGCCACCGTGCTGCCCAAGCTCTTTTTTCCTTCGATGGATCCCACCTCCGCGTTGCTCGCTTCGCTCGCCACGTTCGGCGTCGGACTCGCGGCGAGACCGCTGGGCGCCATCATTTGCGGCTACCTCGGCGACAAGCTGGGACGGCGAAACCTGATGCTCGGCACCGTCACCATCATGGGCGTCTGCTCCATGTTGATGGGCTTCCTTCCAACCTACGCGAGCATCGGCGTTTGGGCGCCGACATTGCTAGTACTACTTCGTATCCTGCAAGGCTTCGCGCTGGGCGGCGAATCGACGGGTGCGCAACTGATGGCAATCGAGCACGCGAGTCCCGATCGTCGTGGCAAATACTCCGGCCTTCTCGGCTTGTGTTCGCCGCTCAGCCAGATCATGGCGAACGGTGTCTTGCTCGCGCTTTCATCGGCGATGTCGGCGCAAGCGTTCGATGCATACGGATGGCGCATTCCGTTCATCATGAGCTTCGTGCTCGTGATCGTCGGTATCTACATCCGGCTGCGTGTCAGCGAGACGCCCGCATTCGTCGCGCTTCGTAAAACCGAAGTCGTGCGTGTGGGCAGTCCGCTGCGCGACGCATTGCGTCTGCACTGGCGCACCGTGCTGCGATGGATGTTGTTCTTCTGCGGCCCTGCGGCGATCTTTTATCTGATCGTGGTGTTCTCGTTGAGCTACGTCACGAAGACTCTCGGCGTGCCGAAGCAAACAGGCTTCCTGCTGTTGATGGGCGCGAACGTGTGCGCGATCGTCGGCGCGCTGGCCGGCGGCATGCTGAGCGACCGGATTGGCCGCAAAAAGGCGCTTGCGATTGGTTCGATCGCGACCTTGCTGATGCTGTTCGTGTACTTCCAGATCCTCGATACGAAGAGCTTCGTGCCCATGCTCGCAGCAATGGGTTTCTTTCTCGGCTTCACGCAATTCCAGAGCGGTATCCAGCCCGTCGCATTCGCCGAAGCATTCCCGACCAACGTGCGCTACTCGGGCTCGGCGCTGGCTTATACCGGCGCCAATCTGATCGCGGGCGGTCCCATGCCTGTAGTCGCCGTCTGGCTTTTTGCCTTGTGCAATGGCTCGCCGTGGGGCGTCGTCGCGGTGTGCGTCACGTTCAACGTCATTTCTCTCGTCGCGATTCTTACCGCGCCTGAGACTCTGGGTATCGACATGAATCGGGTCGATTCCACCGATGAAGTAATCGGCCCATCAGGACACGTGCCCACTCAATCCCATTCTCACTGAACGCAGGCATTGCAGATGAAACCACTTGTTTATGTCTTGAACGGTTCGAACCTGAACATGCTCGGCAAGCGTGAACCGCATTTGTACGGCACGACCACTTTGGCTCAAGTGAAGGAGCGTACTGAAGCGCTCGCCGCCGAGCTCGATCTGGAATGCGTTTTTCGCCAGACGAACCATGAAGGGGTGATGGTCGACTGGTTGCAGGAAGCGTTTGAAAAGGACGCGGCCGTCGTCATCAATCCGGCGGGATTTTCGTTCGCGTCGATACCTGTGCTGGATGCAGTCAAGCTTATTCGCCAGCCGGTGATCGAGGTGCATATCACCAACATTCATCAGCGGGACGAACAGTATCGGCACTCGCTGATCTCGCTGGCGGCGCGGGGCGTGATATGCGGGCTGGGTGTCGATGGATACCTGCTTGCCGTGCGTGCGGTTGCGGCGTCTATCGAACGTGATGAAGGGTGATGGGGCTGGGAGAGGACTCTGGAGTGAGCTTCGCTTGCCTTTCTCGATGCGTTCGATATTGGCTTGAACCTGCAATGTGCGAGGTGCGGGTGTAATTGCGTAGCTCGTCTATTTTCCTTTCACTAGCCGAGCCTTACGGCGCTTCGAAAATGAATGGAGCGCCGTAAGTAGCGTCAGAGTTGCGCCAGGCCGCCGTCGACGGCGACTTCGCTGGCGGTCATGAAGCTGCTGTCCGACGATGCGAGAAACGCGGCCACGGCTCCGATCTCTGCGGGATCGGCCATGCGCTGGAGTGGGGTCATCGAAGCGAAAACCTTCTGGCCTTCCTCGCCGAGCGCCGCCTTCGCGAGTTCGGTCGCCGTCGCGCCGGGCGACAGCACGTTCACCCGGATGCCGGTGCCCTTCAAGTCCTCCGCCCAGGTCCGCGCGAGGTTGCGCACTGCCGCCTTGCTTGCGCTGTAGGCGCTCATTGCCGGGGCGCCCGTGGTGCCGGCGCTCGATCCGGTCAGGATGATCGATCCGCCTTTGCCCATTAGTGGCAGCGCCTTCTGGACCGTGAAGATCGTACCCTTCACGTTGGTATCGAAGGTTTCGTCGATATGATCAGCGGTGATCTTGCCGAGCGCAAGCGGGCTTCCCGCACCGGCATTGGCGAAGACAATATCGATAGTTCCGCGTTCGGCCGTCACCGCTCCGTAGAGCCGGTCGAGGTCGGCCTCATCCGAGACTGAGCCCTTCACCGCGCGAGCATTGGGACCGAGCTCGGCCACGGCGGCGTCGAGTGCGTCTTGCCGGCGGCCATAGATGTAGACGAAGGCACCTTCCTCGATAAAGCGCTTTGCCGCCGCGCGGCCGATGCCGGTAGCGCCGCCGGTTATCACAGCGGTCTTTCCATTCAGTCTGGTCATGTCGTGCATCCTTCCTATGAGTAGTACGGAAGCAGGAAACTGCTTGCTTGAGACAAGTATGCAGTTCTGATAACCTAAGGACAAGTATGCACCTTTTGGTAACCATGAAAAATGACTGACTGTTCAGAACAATGCGGTGGGCGTTATTCCTACGGACTCGCTGCCACGCTCAGCATCATCGCGGGCAAGTGGAAGCCGCTGATCCTGTACTTCCTGCGCGATGGCCCGAAGCGATACGGCGAGCTCAAGCGCAACGTCCACGGCGTCAGCGCCAAAGTGCTGATCCAGCAGTTGAAGGAGCTGGAGGCTGATCGAGTGCTGGCGCGGACCGACTACAAGGAGGTGCCACCGCGCGTGGACTACGCGCTGACTCCGCTTGGCCGCAGTCTCGCCGACAAGATTGTCCCGCTGTGCACCTGGGGAACCGAGAACATGGCAGATATGGTGGACGTGCTCGTTGAGCGCGACCGCGCGCTTTAGCAGGACGATGGAGAACCGGTGAGTCGTACGACTCTCCACGTTCGCGGCTATCGTGCTTGCTTCTTGGCTATTTCGAAGAGCCGGCTTTGGGGCGCGAGGAAACGTGTGTGGGTATCGCTTAGCTTTTCATAGCCAACCGAAATGGATCGACGGCCCACATCTCTCCAGCTAAACGATGCGGCTCTGACAGGGCAAGCCACTTATCGAGTGATGTGAGATTTATTCCAGGTGGGATCGATCCGCCAAAGGACTCGGAGACGAATGGCGCGGCATCTTCCGGACGACGAACGATCTGGACAATGTGAGTGATGCCACGTGGACGGGGATAATTACTCGCCCATTCAGGCGCTCCCATTTTTAGCCCAATGGTCGCGCAACGTGGGAGGCTGAGGGCGGTGATCTCTTTCCCCTCCAGAACGAATCCTGTCCGGGTCTCGATCTCCTGAATGATCCGATCGGACCATCCTTGCAGGGCTTTCATATCATCGGCATTAAGGACTGTGCGGCCGGCGGCGAGGTTCTCTGCTCGCATCGCATTCGTAAGAAGCACGCTAACCCATCCTGAGCAGTCAATGACTGGAGCGCCGGCCGATAAACCTTCCGCTTTGACACCTCGTTGGTATCCGACCCGCCCTGTGTGACGTTGCACAAGGTCCCACATTGTCGCCTCGGCTGTCTTGAAGATCATGGTGGGTCCGGATCAGGGCGGTCTGTGGAGATTATCTATTGTTGGCGATACGCGCATCTAGTGGCTGATGTCGCGGTCTGCTGAGGTTAGCGTCGGATTGTGTGATTTCGGTATCGGACGCATAGGATTCAGAGGTGAAAGCTATTTGCATGAGACGGTGATCGGCCAAACGGCCCTTCAACAATCATACGTGAACCGCCGACAATCTTGGTTGGCGCGGTCGAATGCCGGCCTCTTTCGACTAACCGCGAGCGTGAGCGATATGGCAAATCCGAGGAAGCTCGGTATTCTGAATCCTTCCTATGTTCATCGACTTGTGATTGTCGAGGGCATCATGGGGTCTGGCAAGTCGACGGCTGTGCGCTTCATCGCGAATCGGCTGCAAGCTGCGGGGCAGCTGGCTGTGCCTATCCACGAAAGGACCAACCCACATCCGGTGCGCGCGACAGACGAACTCGAACACTGGTTCGAACCGTGGCGGGACGCAACACCAGAGAACCTTGCGGATAGAGCATTAGCTAGATGGGCCGCTTTGGTCGAGGACATGCGGGCGGACACCACGATCCGTGTATTTGACGGTCAACTTTTCCACGGAGATTTGACGCACCTGTTGCTGATGGAAGCCGCATCAGCACTGATTTTCGCCTATATACGGAAGCTGGCAGCAGTCATTGCCCCGCTGAATCCGTTCGTCCTTTACTTCTGGCAGGAAGATGTCGAAGAAGCAATCAGAACGGTCTGTGCAGAACGCGGCCCCGAGTGGATCGACTATCAGGTTAATTGGAAGCTCGCAGCGCCCTACTGTGTGCGCAATGGCTTCATGGGACTGGACGGACTGATCTCGCTGTACCGTGATTACCGCCGAGTAACCGACGACTTATTTCAAGAACTCCCGTTAGCCAAGCTCGCAATTGAAAATTCAGGAAGAGACTGGCCGACATATGAAAGGCAAATCGTGCAAGGGTTGAGGCTGCCGGTGAGTGAAGGCACGGGCATCACTTCTCTTTATCTGGGCGGCTCCGATCTAATCGGTCGTTGGCGGAGAAATGACGTAACGTAGGGATGTCCGACTAGCATTACGGACGCGCGCTGCAGTGCGTCGACGTTCACTAACGCAGCGACATCAGGCAGTTCGGTATTACCGACGAGTTCATCACCATAATAAAGTGGTGACCGTTACGTCTCATAAGGCCGTATGGCAGTCACGCAAATGATCTAATAAACGAAGCGCCGAAAGGCACCCGAGTTATTTGTTTGGACCCCGAAATGCTACTCTTCGATTGGCTCACCGGCGACAATCGCAACACCGTTCGCGACTTGCTTACCGACTGCTTCAGCAACATCTTGAATGCTTCGAAAGCCTGTCGGTGCCCAATACAGCCACGTATTCTCACCGACCTCAAAAGTTGCGTCACCGACATCGACGGTTCCTGAAACATAGTCGGCACCATCGAAGAAATTAAACGCCATTCTTGCGCCATCTGAACGCGAACGCACGCTTGTAATATGAATGGTAACGGGCACGCCGTTTGGATCAATGCGAAGTCCGAGGTGTTCAGCCCGCATCGAAAATGCTGACATCATTGCAGCGCGGATCCACGGGCTTACTAACGTACCGTCGGCCTCGATCTTCGGACGCTGGATAGCCTTAGCCACTTGTGCTCTGGTCTGTGCATTGATTGAACGTTGAGCGTCGATGCTTGGGACTGTCGCCAGACAACCAGATAGGGAGCCTGCGACCAACACGGCGGCTAAGATAAATCGAGTTTTCATGGTTGTCGTCAAGAAAAATTGCTTCGCTCTTTATAACGGCCACGTCGAGGAATACTTTACGTTTTTTTCGCACCTCCTTAGGCGTCGAACATGAATTCGATTGTATTTATGAAGGAGTGGTGCTCGCTGCAAGTCAATGTGTACAAAGCCACATGAGTATGACGTGGCTGACGTTCAGCCTACGAATCGGCAGTGTGTGAAGGTCTACGCGCCGGCCGTGACAATTTCACCAAGCGGTAAAGCGGCTCGATCGATGGAGGCAATAGTTGGTGGAGGCACAGTGGCACTGTGGAGAACTCATAGCTGACGTTCAGATCGACGTTAATATAGATGAAAGTCGGAGGACGCCAAGTGTTCTCGCGTCGAGCACCGCTGCTTCCGTTTGCCGGTCCGTTTCAGGAAATGGCGATTGTCCCTTGCGGGTCGGGTATCGCCAAGCGCATTGGGAGCTCAGGCTCTCCCTTCTCCCGAAAGGAGAGTTGTGATGGCAGCAACTGTCAGCACAAAGTTGCGCGTGCGTGATGTCTGCATGGGCATCCGGGTGGCGATCATTCATCGGGAACTCGACCCAGAGGCCGGAGTAGTTCTTCCGCGCTGTTGGCGGCCTTTGTAATAAGGAACCCGACCTTCCACTACTTGAAGTGCTGGCCCATTGGTCTCATGACAGCCAACGCCCTTAGCCAGCAATATGTTGCACCCCGCGCATGGCGCCCACTTCGAATTGTTCTTTTTTGTCATTTTCGGAGGAGACATGATCCATGTCAGCCAAGCAGGTGTTTAGGAGACGTTTCTTTTAGCATTGCTGTCGATCCACGCCCGGAACGCAGGACAATGCAAACCATACTTAGTCTTTGGAAGTTCGGTGGTCAATTTTAAATGGGATGGGTCTTGACCAAGGATCGATGCTAGCGTTCAAGCCCGCCTAAGCACAATTCAACTAACAAGAAACAACAAACAGTCCATCCATGCAACACCGCACGACGACACGCGAGGTCAGCAACAAGCTGTATCTCGACGTACTAAATGATATCGAGGGTCTGCTCGCGCGACTCGGCCGTGAAACCGACGATGAACGCGTCTCGAAAGCGCTTCGGTATGTCGAGCAGTCGATCAGGCCAATTCACGACGAACTTGTCACGCGCATCGAATCGTTGCGTGATCACGCGCGATGGGACAGATTTACGATTGCGTTCTATGGCGAGACAAATGCGGGCAAATCGACGACCATCGAAACGCTGCGCATCCTTCTTGGCGAGAGGACCAAGCGCGATGCGCACGCCAAATTTCATGCGCTACAGAAGGAGCACGGCCTCAGCGAACCCGCGTGGTCCGCGCTGATGGAGTCGATCCTGCACCACGAGACGCATCTCGCTAAGCTGTGCTCGCAGGAGGTCGAAGACGCGGCCCGTCGCGATGTCGAGCGTAAGGCGCTGGAAGACGAGATGCAGAGTCTGCGCGGACAGATCGACTCGAAGACGCGTTCGGCGTCGCTGCGGCGGAAGCTTGTGCATCTCTGGCGCAAGATGCCGGAAGAACTCGCGCTCACGGGGTTGACTCACCAGCATTGCGCGCTTGCGGCGACGCACGCGGCCGAGCACGCTGCCCGGCAGGCGGACATCGAAGCCGTGCAGGATGTCCTTAAGGAAGGCAGAGATCGGCAGGCCGAGGTCCTGTTGAGAATCGCCGATCTCGAACCTTTCGCCGATGGACATATCGTCGGCACGGGCCGTTCCGACTTCACGCGCGACACGCAAGCCTATACATTCGAGGCAAACGGCCAGCATTTCGAGTTGCTCGACCTGCCCGGCATTGAAGGCAAGGAAGCGGATGTTATAGACAGCATTCTCGGCGCGGTGCGGTCGGCGCACGCAGTCTTCTATATCACTGGCAAGGCCGCACCGCCCCAGACGCGCGACGAGGACGGAGAGGGCACGCTTGAAAAAGTCCGTGCGCACCTTGGCGATCACACGGAAATATGGTCGATCTACAACAAGCGGATCACCAATCCGATTTCGCTTGAAAAGGCGGAGTTGCTGAACGATAGCGAACGCGACGGTCTGGTTGCACTCGACGCAACGATGCGTGAGCATCTGGGATCGCGGTATCGCGGGTGTATCGCGCTGAGTTCGCAGCCCGCATTTCTCGCGGCCTCCGAATGCCTCGTGCCGGGCTCGGACCTCCTGCGCAACCGCGCCAAGTTCCTCGCCAGGTTCAGCGTCGAGGAAGCATTGGCAAAGTCCGGCTTTCGCCAGTTCGTCGACCGTTTGACTAACTCGATGATTGCGGACTGCGAAACACGTATGCGCGCCGCGAACGTCAACAAGGTGCATTTTGCCGTGAAGGGCGCGGAGGCCGCGCTGATGTCCGCGCGGAAAGAAACGATCGGACCACTCGCGGAAGCCTGCAGAAAAGACTGGACGCATGTCGAGCAGCAACTCGATCTGGCGGTCAGCGGACTCAGTCAAACCGTACTGAACCTCGCGACGGACGCCATCTCCTCATTCGAGAATCGTGTGCGCGCCAGCGTGTATGAAAAGATCGAAGCCGGCATCGACAACGATGATCTCAAATCGCTGCTCAAGAAAACGGTCCTCACGGAGCAGACCAAGCTCGGAAGCGGGCTGAGACAAAAGATTGGAAATAAGCTCGACCGCTTTCGGGACGATGTGGCCGGTTTGCTCGACCGCTTTCGCGAGCGTGTCGCCCAACTTCAGGATGTTTATAGTTCGCATGGGGATCGCGGCGTCGGGCGTGACTTCGAGTTCGATATGCAGTTCGACAGCGGCGTGCAATACGCGCCGCTTATCGCGGCCGTCGTGGGTGGCGTGCTGATGCTCTGGAACCCGGTAGGCTGGCTTTCGCTAGCTGTCGGCGGCCTCACGCTCATCGTGGGCATTGCGAAGGCGCTTTGGGGGCTGGTCGATTCGGACTTCAAAAAAGGACAGCAGCGCAAGGCGACAAACGAAAATCTGGAGCGCATCGTTCAGTCCATGCATGACGCGATGAAAACAAACTGCGACGAACTGCGCACGAACGTGGACGAGCGCATGAGCGTCATCAGGGCCGACATCAAACGATCCGTCGATCAGGCGGCGGATGTCAATTCCGCAATGATCAAGGTTTGCGCAAACCTCAACCGATTCTCGAAGACAATCGCCCAGCCGGGCGGCGCCATTCAATCACACAAGAAGAAGAGGCAGTGAAATGAGAGAAACCGTGCAATCCCACAAGGAACGGCAATCCGAAACGTTGGGCGTTCTCCAGGAGCTGGAGAAGTTCCTGACGGAAGGCGAAGCGTTCGGCATTGATGTCGATTCGAGCCTGAAGGCAAAGCTCGACAATGCAATCGAGAGCTTTCAGGACAACACGTTGCGTATTGCCTTGATCGGAGGCTTCTCCGAAGGCAAGACCGCTATCGCGGCCGCCTGGCTCGAGCGGCTCGACAAATCGACGATGAAGATTAGTCACGAGGAGTCGTCGAATGCCGTGACCGTGTACCAGGCAGGACCGGAATGCCTGCTGATCGACACACCCGGACTGTTCGGCTTCAAGGAACAGGAGAACGATACGACGCATGCCATTGAGAAATACAAGGAGCTAACTCGCAAATTCGTGAGCGAGGCGCACCTTGTGCTGTACGTGATGGACCCAGCTAATCCGATCAAGGCAAGCCATGCCGACGATCTGAACTGGCTCTTTCGCGAACTGAACCTGCTGCCGCGCACGGTGTTCGTTCTCAGCCGCTTCGATGCCGTCGCGGACGTCGAGGACGAGCGCGATTATGGACGCAACCTGGCCATCAAGAAGGAAAACGTCGCTGGCCGCCTGCGCGACCTGATCGCGCTGAACGACGTGGAGGCGGCGAACCTCGCCGTCGTGGCCGTTGCCGCCGATCCGTTCGAGATGGGCACCGAACACTGGCTGTCGGATCTCGATCGGTTCCGCGCGCTGTCGCGCATTGCGTTGCTGCAGGAGGCGACATCGAAGAAAGTGTCGGCGGCGGGCGGCATCGCGGCGGTCGTTGACGAGGCGAAGCGAAGCATTGTGCGCGATGTGCTCGGCGAGCAGTTGCCCATTGCATTGGAACAGGACGACAAGATTGCGCAGGAGGTTCTGCAGCTCGCGACGATAAGCCGCCAGTTGAAGACACAGCTCGGCACGGCCAGCGGTCGTATTACGGAGTCGCAGATCGGTCTGCGCGAATTCAACGTGCGGTTCTTCGCCGATCTCATATTGCAGGCAGGGGGGCTGACGCTCGAGACATTTCCCGAATTCTTCGAGCGGCAGATCGGCTCGGGAGGTGTCGTGCTGAATGCCAACCTGCAAAACGCGTTCGACCGGCAACTGAGCTCCGCCAGGCTGGAAGTCGACAAGATGGCGGTGGGCTTCGTCGCGGAAGTGAATCACTTCAACGAGACTGTGCTCGCATGCGGCAAGCAGGGGCTGAAGTACGTCGTCAAGAGCGGGTTGATCAACAATACCTCGGTGCTCGCGGCGCGCGATGGAATGGTCGGCGTCGCGAAGGTCATCGGACTGGATATCGGACAGATGCTGAAATTCAAACCTTGGGGCGCGGTCAAACTGGCAAAGGGATTTAACGGCGCGCTTTCGTTCATCGGTCTGGCTCTGGAGGCGTGGGACTCTTACGACAAGATGAAGCGCGAAAAGGCGTTTCGCGAGATGGTCGCAAACATGACCGAGAAATTAAAGCGACAACGTGATGAACTGCTAGTGCTCATCGACAGCGATCAGTTCGAAGCGCAATTCTTCCCCGAAATGACGGCGTTGCGCCGCGATGTCGATGCTGTCGAGCGGAGCGTCGCCGAAGGTGGCGAGCGACGCGCGCGGTTCCGCACTTGGTGCGAGCGCGGCCATGCGATCGAGGTCGAATTCCACTTGCTGGACGCCGCTTGAGACGGCTGCGCGCACGAACCCGATGGCAAGCGCACAGGTTGCGGTCCGGTCGGGCAGCGTAAAAGTACGTATTTCGGACATTGTTTATCGCTGCGCTTTCCGGGCGCAGTGTGTTGTCGCATACGTCAATGGAACCGAACGCGCACGATGACAAATTTAGATCCGAGGGCCTATTCACACTGCGGGTAGGCGCTTGGGAGCGGTGATTCTGCGCCCAGTACCGCTGCAAATGCTCGCGGCGCAACTCGCTCGGACGACGCCGAGAGTTTTCTCGCGCTTTGGCGTTTAGCTCAGCGGCTCACGAGCCTGTTAGTCAAGAAACTTCTGCAGCAGCAAACCGTCAACAAAGCGATGTGAAAGGGCCGATGTACCTCTGAGGCGGTCGGAGTGACTGTAGTGGTCGCAGGGCCGTTCCGGGTTGAACTGCGCCGAGTGCCATAAGTCGCGCTTTACGACAAAAAAGCGACTAACGGTCAGCCCGCAACGCATCCCCAAATTAGCAAACCCGCAACGAGGTGTTGTGCAAACATGTCGAAGGTCGCCTGCGCGACTTCATCATGCGGCGCGGCGGTGTAACGGTAAGCCGGGCTATCCAGAGTCACTGATGGATACCGATTTCTCTTCGAAATAATGCAAAGCGATTTTTCGCTAAGGAGCACAACGCGTCTTCCGATTGCGCAGGTCGTGCATTGAGCTTTTTAGGCCGGGCGGGCGGCGTAAGTTTCAAAGAGCAGGCGCGTAAGCGCGCTCACCAGAAACACGAAATCAGCACGAAGCCCCACGCTCTCTCACCACCCTAATCGCGCGGCGCCAGAAGCTCCGAACGTCCGATAATCGTCTTCACTCCATCCGCTTTGTCCGCCTCCGAAAAGCCCGCAGCCTCAATCAAAGGCGTCAAGCTTCTCAACCGAGCGACCGGTTTCGCGCTACGCAGCGACGCCATGCCGTCGTTCCACGCATGCAACATCTGCCGTGCTATCCAGCGCCATTGTTTTTCATCGTTGGCCGCTTCAACCATTTCCTGCGCAACCGATACCGCCGAATCGCAGAGCTGTTCAACCATCAAGTGGTAGGTTCTCGGCGCAATTCCAAGGCGTGTGTTGAAGAACCGTTCGAGCGTCTTGCCTGCGGTCCACGTCTTCCTTCCATCGATAGAAAGACCCGGCGGATTAGCCGCGTAAGCGGGATACGCCTGCGTGGTCACGATATCGTAGGCAGGCGTGTACGCCACATCCGTAGCCGTGGTGTAGTAAAGCGCGATGTTCTTCGAGTGGCAATCCGCATTGCGCACCACATAGTTGGTCAACAGCAGCCAGCCGAGTTGTTCAAGCTGTTTTCGCGTGTCGGCCTGAGGCAAGTAAGCCCGCGTTGCAGCAAGAACGCGCTCGGTCGAGGGCGTGTATTTCTCGTGCGGCGGCAGGCCGAGCAATCCGCATGCATCTTCCACGCCGGCGTTCGGCAGGCCGGCTTCATCGACATCGAAACGTTCGACCACGAGCACGCGTCCGTCGTCGGACATAGTGGTCTTGGCCACGCGCGCGACGTTTGCGCGCTCGAGCACGCGCATTGAGAAGTATTCGTTGAAGCCAAGATACGGGGTTTTATCGTCCGAGCCCTTGATGATGTGGCGGCTGGTGCGAATCGTGGATTTGCCCAACGGATGATCGATGGTGCCCGGTAAAACTTCCGGGGCGATGAATTTTGGTACGGCGCCGGAGATGGCAGCGCGCGCGTAGGTATGTACCAGCGCCGCGAAATGCTCGGTCGTGTTGTCTCCATGCAGCAGGTTGCCGATGTCGAGTGGCTGCAGTTCGGTGCCGGGCGGCGTGCCTTCCGGCGTGACCGTGACGCGGCCAATGCCGGCGCCGCCGATGACGGCCAGAAGCGAGAGGTCGGTGCCATCCAGGTACGGGCCGAATTCTTCGCGGATCACCGACAGCAAATAACCTTCGGGCAGGTTTTGCCGGAAGAACGGATGCATGTCGCGTGGCCACACCCACGGCGCTTCGCGCACCGGCATGGCGAGGCTCACGAAATCCTGTGGTGTGGCGTCGGTGTTATACCGGAGCAGGTATTCATCGCGCTCGCGATACAACTGCGCAATCGTCTTGCCCTTGACCTGTACGTCGAGCTTCACGGGTTCGCTCCGCTGGCGCGCTGTTCAGCAAGAATGTCGTCGAGCGTGCGGCCGTGGCCATGCTTGACTGCGCGCAGGTCGTAGCCGGCGGCCTCGAGCAGGCGCACGAGCGCTGACACGCTCATGTCGCCGCGCGCCAGCGTCTCCATGCGCGCCAGCGTGGTTCTGGAGACGCCTGCACGTTCGGACAGTTGTTCCTGCGAGAGGTCCGCGTCGCGCCGCGCTTCGCGCAGCAGGGTGGCGACATCGGCGAGAGTGGTCATTTGTAGCCCCGGGGCATCAGAAATGGTGATTTCTGCATTTATTGTAGCCCACGGGCCTCATTTACTCAAATCAATTTTGTAGCCCACGGGCTACTAAAAATATAATTTCGACTTTATTTGTAGCCCACGGGACACAAATCAGCATGGACAGATTCGACACATTCCAGCACATGGCTATGCGCCTTTTTGCCTTCAATTCTCACGTGTCGTCGGTGACTGGCTGTTCTTCGCGCGCATATTGCGAGGGCGGCCGCCCGACATGCCGCGTAAAGGCCACGCTGAACGTGCTCGCGGAACTGTAACCAACGCGTTGTGCAATCTCGGCGACACGGCCTTCGTTACGGCGCAGCAGGTCTTTCGCGAGCGCCATCCGCCATGTGAGCAGATATTCCATCGGTGCCACGCCAACCGCGCGATTAAAGCGCTCGAAGAAGGTCGATCGCGACAGCGCGGCCTGTTTTGCAAGTTCGGCAACGGTCCACGCTCGTGTCGGCTGTTCGTGCATGCCGCGAATTGCGGCTGCGAGGCGGCCATCGGACAGACCGCGCACCAGGCCCGGAGACGCAGTTGTCTGCGCCGAGGAACGCAGCGCTTCAATAAGCAACACTTCCAGCAGCCGCGACAGCACGACCTCGCGCGCGGGCCGTTGCTCGCGCGATTCGTCCCGTACCAGTTGCACGAGAGTCGCCAGACGCTGCTCGCCTCGGACATGAACGATTCGCGGCAACAACGCGACCAGCAGGGCCGCATCCGGCGAACCGAAGCTGCAGTGACCCGCCATTATTCGCGTATCGACAGGGCTGTCCGGATCTCCAATGCGGAATTCATTGTTGCCCAGCGCGATAGGCGCCAGCGTCTCGACGCCCGGCGGTGGCGGCACGATGCTCGACATTGCAACGCCGTACGCGGCCGGGATCAGCATGAAATCGCCGGCGATGAGCTCGATTGGCTCGTGTCCGTCGATGGCTACGTGGCACCCGCCCTCGAGGACCACGCAATAAGACGGATGGCCGGAATCCAGGCGGCTGACGCGCCATGGACTGGCGCCAAAAACCAGCTTGGAAAACCGGGCGCTCGGCTGCAACAGCATCACGACTTCGGCCAAGGGATCGATCATCGCCGGACTCCTGCAGATGAAATTTGGACTTTTGATTGTAGCAAGTCGCGGATGAGCGGTCTATCGTAGGAGACACACGCAAACCACCAAACGAAGGAGCTCATATGAAAACCGTCCTTATCACTGGCTGTTCTTCCGGATTCGGCCTCGAAATCGCTCGCTATTTCCTGGCTCGCGACTGGCAAGTCATCGCCACGATGCGCACGCCCCGCGCCGACGTGTTGCCGTCTTCAGAGCGCCTGCGCGTGCTGGCGCTCGACGTCACCGATCCGGAAAGCATCCGCCAGGCTGTCGAGGCGGCCGGCCCGATCGATGTCCTCGTCAACAACGCAGGTTTCGGCGCGGCATCACCGGCGGAATTCACTCCGATCGCGACGGTGCGCGAGATCTTCGAGACCAACACCTTCGGCACGATCGCGTTGACGCAGGCGGTGCTGCCGCAGTTCCGGCAACGCAAGGCTGGCGTCATCGTGAACGTGACGTCGAGCGTCACGCTGAGGGCGCTGCCTCTGATCGCCTCGTATCGCGCGAGCAAGGCCGCAGTGAACGCGTTCACCGAGTCCATGGCGCTGGAACTCGCGCCGTTCGGCGTGCAAGCGCGTCTTGTGCTGCCGGGCCGTGCGCCCGACACCCGGTTCGCAGACAACGCGCACGCTCACATGCACGGCCTCGATCACGAGGATTACGCCGATATCGTCAAACAGGTATTCGCGCAATTTCAGGACACTTCCGCACCCGTCACCACGGCGCAAGACGTCGCCGAAGCCGTATGGCGTGCAGCGACCGACCCGTCCGCTCCAATGCGCATCCCGGCCGGCGCCGATGCCGAGGCATGGGCAGCCGAAGCTCGCTGAAAGGCTTGAATAATTCGATGAACAACTCGAAATCACCTTCACGCGCCATGGCGCAAAACGACAAGGAAATTGCCATGCAGGACAAACAAGTTGCGCTTGTCACTGGAGCCAATCAGGGCATCGGTCTTCAGATCGCGAAGGATCTCGTGGCGCACGGCCTGACGGTGCTCGTTGGATCGCGCAATCTGGAACGCGGCGAGGCCGCGGCCCGGGAAGTCGGGCCCAATGCGTTCGCGCTTCAGCTCGACGTAACCGACCCGGCATCGGTCGCATCCGCGGCGGAGCGCGTCCAGAAAGAGTTCGGCCGGCTCGACGTGCTCATTCAGAACGCCGCGATATCGAACACGAACAAGCAGCCCGGACAATCAGTCGATGAGTATTCGAAGACAACACGCCCGAGCGTCGTGTCCATGGATGAAATGCGCGCGGTGTGGGATACCAACGTATTCGGCGTGCTTGCCGTGTACCAGGCCATGTTGCCGCTTTTGCGCAAGACGCCGGGCGCACGCATTGTGAATGTATCGAGCGGTGTTGGATCGTTGGCGACGAACATGGACCCGGCCTTTGCGTATCGTGCGATCTACGGTCCGGTTTACCCGGCGTCCAAGACGGCGATGAATGCTTTGACCGTTGCGATGGCTATCGAACTGGAGCCGGAAGGTATCAAGGTGAACGCCGTCTCGCCGGGTTTCACCAAGACGAATCTCAACGGATATGCGGGCATTGAAACCGTCGAGCAAGGCGCTCGCGAGGCGGTGCGCGTTGCGCTGCTGGGCCCGGACGGTCCCACAGGGACGTTCACACGCTGGGAAGGCGCAACGATCCCGTGGTGATCCGCGTGCCTACAAAGAGTGCTTGATCGACGTCCGGACATGCGCGACGAAGTTGTCCACGACCGGATCGCTGCGCATAACGTTCCACGCGAGACCCACTTGCCATCTGGCGAGATCGCCCTGCAACGCAATGATGGTGGCGTCGCGTAGCAAATACTGCGCGCCTGAAGGCAGGAAGGCGACGCCCACGCCGGCCGCCACGGCCGCGAGCACGGACTGTATGTCGTCAGCGCGCTGAATCACCCGCGGAACAAAATTGCGGCTGGCGCACCATCGATCGATTTGCGCGGCCAGTCCCGGCCCAATACCCCGCGAAAGGGCAACGATACCGAGCGCGTTGAGCTTGTCGAGATCTGCTGGCAAGCGCTTCCACTTTGCATGCTCGGGAACGGCGAGAATCAGCGACTCAGCCAGAACGGGAATGTAGGCCAGTCCCGGATCGGCCGGCAGACGCAGGAACCCGGCATCGAGCTGTCCGGACAGCAGCGCGCGCGTCTGATCGAAGGACGACAAGTCTTTCACTGTCACGCCGACGCCCGGGTTGATCGACCGGAAGCTCGCAAGCCACTGCGGCGCTACTTTCAGCACCGATAACCCCAGGCCAACCCGCAAGTGTCCCAGCCGCCCGTTGCTTGCTTCGCGCGCGCGAATGAGCAGGTCGTCGGCCTCACCAACCAGCGACAGCGCGCCTGGCCGGAAGGCTTCACCGAACGCCGTCAGGTCCGCGCCGTGACGGCCGCGCTCGAAGAGGCGGCCGCCGAGCATGCCTTCGAGCGCCGCGATCTGCTTGCTGAGCGCTGGCTGGCTTACGTGCAATGCATCGGCTGCGCGACCGAAATGGCGCACTTCGGTGACCGTCAGGAACGCACGGAGAAGTTTGAGTTCCATTCCGTAAAGTGAAGATATTGATCAAAACATTCATTTTACGGATCGGCCCCATGGCGGTCCAATGAGTTCTTCGCAAGAGGAACGACCATGACCCGGCGTCATCCAAAAATTAGGCTTGTTCAAGGCGACGCAGCGATTTCCGTAGCGATGGTACGGCGTGAATCGCCTGCATTAGCGGACCGCGATGCGCTGAATAAGCCATATGTTGAAGCGGGGGGAACGCCGCTTCCCACTGGCGGCGCAATTGCAATCACCTTTGCGCTGGCGCGCCGCAGACGCTGAAAAGCGATTTCGCCGCCGCTCTCATAAGACGAACCTCTTGGTAAATACCCTCGATTGACGTCGCCAGAAGTCCGGCAGATACTTTGTCCGTACAAACAAACAAATGAGACGGAGTACCGCACATGCAAGCCGAAGAAGTGGGAAAGCAACGTTATCGGGCGAGCTACGGCCGCTATTTCGAAGAATTCACGGTCGGCGATATTTACGAACATCGGCCGGGCCGCACGATCACCGAGGCCGACAACATCCATTTCTCGCTGCTGACGATGAATTTTCATCCGATGCACTGCGACGCCGCCCACGCTGCGAAAAGCGAATTCGGCCAGTTGCTCGTGAATAGCGGGCTGACCGTGGCAATCGTGCTCGGCATGTCCGTGAACGATGTCAGCGGCAAGGCCATCGCCAATCTCGGCTGGAAAGAAATCAAGCTTACAGGTCCCGTATTCTGTGGCGATACGCTCTATGCGGAGTCCGAAGTACTTGAAACGCGTGAATCGAAATCGCGACCGACGCAAGGCATCGTCACGGTTCATACGCGCGCGTTCAAGCAGGATGGAAGCGCCGTCATGGACTTTGTGCGTACCGCGTTGATCGCCAAGAAAGGCCACGGAACAGGCGAATAGCACAGCGTCACATGCCGCAGGAAATGCTGATTCGGCCCAAGAACGAACGCATTTCACTTCATCCTCACAGTAAGGAGACAGCTGTGAATCAACTCGTAAGCTCAGGCGCGCGCCTCGACAGATTGCCGATGGCGAACTTCCACTGGAAGATCCTTGGCCTCATCAGCGCGGGCGCGTGCCTCGATGCCTTCGACGTGTATCTCGCCGGCGGCGTCGCGGCCGCGATGATGAAGCAAGGATTTTCGACGCTGCATCTCAACGCGCTGTTCGTATCGGCGGGATTTTTCGGGATGGTGATCGGCGCGGGATTGTCCGGCTATCTTGGCGATCGGTTCGGACGCCGCTCTTCGTATCAATTCAATCTCGCGCTATTCGGCGTGATGTCGATTGCAGCCGCGTTTGCGCCGAGCATCTACTGGCTGATCGGGTGCCGCTTCCTGATGGGCATCGGACTCGGCGCCGAACTCGTCGTCGCGGCCGGAACGCTGTGTGAATTCATCCCGCCGGCTTATCGCGGACGATGGATATCGCTGCTTGGGCTCATCGTCAATTCGGGTCTCGTCATTGCAACGAGCGTGGGATATGTCGTGATTCCTACGCTCGGATGGCGCTGGATGTTTGGCATTGCCGGAATTGGAGCGATGATCGTCTGGGCGTTGCGCCACAGCATGCCGGAGTCGCCGCGCTGGCTCGAGTCGGTTGGACGTCTCGAAGAAGCCGAGCGCACGGTGAGCGCGATCGAAGCGGAGGTTGCAAAGCAGCGTGGTCCGTTGCCCGAATGCGCGCGTACGCAGAACCTCGAAGTGCCGCAACTGCCGTTCAGCGCCTTGTTCCGGCGTGGCATGATCGGCCGCACGCTGACAGCGGCTTTGACGGCTGTCGCGGTGAATGTGGCGGTGTACGGTTTCGTCGCGTGGCTGCCGACTTTCTTTGTGAAGGAAGGGCGCGATGTGGTGACCTCGCTCGGCTTCACCACGCTGATGTCGTTCGGCGCACCGTTCGGCGCGGTGCTCGGTTTCCTGAGCGCGGATCGTCTTGGCCGCGCCAAGGGACTCGTTTTCTTCTCGGCGCTGACCATCGTGCTCGGTTTCATCTATCCGCAGATGGTCGCCAACGCGGCGATTGCGTGTGTTGGTTTCGTGCTCGTGAGCTGCATCTTTGCGATCGTCACGCTCGGTCTTTTCGGCTACGTGCCGGAGTTGTTTCCCACGGCATTGCGTTTGCGGGGAACGGGCGCGGCGGGCGTATGCGGCAGGCTTGCATCGATGACCACGTCATACGTCGCCGTGCTGCTCTACGCGCAGTTTGGATTGTTCGGCGTCCTAGGCATGGTGTCCGGCGTTCTGATCCTGTTGATCGTGGCAGTCTTGTCGCTCGGGGTCGATGCGAATCAATACTCGCTCGAAGCGGCGTCACCTGACGAAGATGTGCTCGATACCCATCTGGATTTCAAGCAAGGAGGAATTGCACGATGAGCTCTATGTCCATCTCCGCGACGCTTGCGCGCTTCACGACAAACCTGCAATTGTCCGATGTACCCCAGGCGGTTCGCGAGCGCGCCAAGCACTTGATGCTGGATAGCATCGGCCTTGCATTCGCGACCACGGAATTCAATTATTCGCGTGCAACGCTCGCCGCCATGCAGGAACTCGACAGCGGCAACGCGTCGGTATTCGCGCATACGGAGCGCCTTGCCATGCGCGACGCAATGCTGTTCAACGGCTTGCTGATCCACGGCCTGGATTTCGACGATACCCACGCACGCGGCGTGATCCACTCGACCGCAAGCGCGCTGCCTTGCGTGTTCGGCCTCGGCGAGCGCGAGAGCGCAAGCGGCGCCGATCTGCTCACCGCATATCTTTGCGCCATGGAAGTTTCGACACGAGTGGGCGCGGTTGCACAAGGCGGTTTTCACAAGGCAGGTTTCCATCCGACGGGACTCGCAGGCGCGTTCGGCTGCACGCTCGCGGCCGCTCGCCTGCTCGGTCTCGACGAGGCGCGCGCGACCCACGCGCAAGGAATTGCCTTGTCCATGGCGTCGGGCAGTCTCGAATTCCTGCAGGACGGTGCGTGGACCAAGCGTCTGCATCCTGGCTGGGCGGCCGTCAGCGGCACGATCGCGGCGTCGCTTGCCAAGCATGGCTTCGTGGGACCGGGCGCGCCCTATGAAGGCCGCTATGGACTCTATTCGCTGCATTTGAACGATGCCGCTTCGCCCGATCTTTCCATCGCCACGGCCGGACTCGGCGATCAGTGGGAAATCGATCATGTCGCGCTCAAGCCGATTCCCGCGTGCCATTTCACGCATGCTTCATCGGACGCGGCTGTCGAGCTGCATAAACAGCATGGCCTGACACTCGATGAAATCGAGAACGTAATCGTGCGCGTGCCGGGGCCGACAGTGGATGTGGTCTGCGAGCCGGTATCGAACAAGAAACGGCCCGCGAACAGTTATGACGCGCAGTTCAGCATTCCGTACATCGTCGCGACGGGATTGCTCAAGGGACGCTTCACGCTCGACGATCTTGACGATGCCGCGCTTGCCGATCCGGCGGTTCTGGCGCTGGCGCAACGCGTCAACTACGAAGTCGATAACGAATCTACTTTTCCGCGCCATTACACCGGCGAGGTGATCGTCTTTACACGCGACGGCCGGCGGCTTGCGCACCGTGAAGCGATCAATCGCGGGTCGTCGGACAGGCCGCTGAGCAACGCTGACATCGTCGCGAAGTTCTTCGACAACGCCGGCCGCGCGGTCACGCAAGAACGCGCCACGCAAGTCCGCGACGCGATTCTCGATCTCGAACAGACACCGGTGGCAACGCTTGCAAGCGTGTTGCGCCGTCCCGCTTAATCCCGCGTCAAATCAACGCGGCAAGCCTTAGGGCAGGAGACTTCATGGCTACCATCGATGTAGAAAAAGCAGAAACAGCAGAAGAAGCGAAGGCAAACGAGGTCCTGATTCTCGATATGCTCGATCGGTTTCTGAAGACCGAAGTGAAGCCGTATGTCCACGCGCTCGAGGCTGCGGACGAATACCCGCACGAGATCGTGGAGAAGATGAAGGACATGGGATTGTTCGGATGCCTGATCAACCAGGAATACGGCGGCCTGGGTCTTTCCACGTCGACCTACGCGAAGATTGTCGACCGCATCTCGGCCGTGTGGATGTCGGTGAGCGGAATCATCAATTCGCATCTGATCATGGCAATGACGGTGCAGCGAAACGGCACCGAGGAGCAGAAGCAGGCTTATCTTCCGCGCATGGCGACGGGGGAATTGCGCGGCGGTATCGGCTTGACCGAACCGGACTGCGGCACGGATTTGCAGGCTATCCGCACGGTTGCGCGCCGTGAAGGCGACGAGTACATAGTCAACGGCAGCAAGACCTGGATCACGAACAGTCTTCATGGCAACGTGCTCGCGCTGCTGGTGAAAACCGATCCGAAGGCCGAGCCTCGGCATAAAGGCATGACGCTGTTGCTAGTCGAAAAAGGCCCCGGATTCGAGGTCAGCCGCAAGCTTGAAAAGCTGGGCTACAAAGGTATCGATACCTGCGAACTGACGTTCACGGATTTTCGCGTACCGGTGTCGCAAGTCATTGGCGGCGTGGAAGGACTCGGGCTCAAGCAAATTCTGGGCGGCCTCGAACTGGGACGCATCAACGTGGCGGCGCGCGGTGTAGGTATCGCTCAGGCAGCGCTCGACGAATCCGTTTCCTATTCGCAGCAACGCAAGACTTTTGGCAAGCCGATTTGCGAGCATCAGGCGATCGCCTTGAAGCTGGGCGAAATGGCGACGCGTTTGCAGGCTGCGCGGCTGTTGACCGAAGCGGCCGCGGTGGCTTACGACCGGGGCGAGCGTTGCGACATGGAAGCCGGCATGGCGAAATATTTTGCTACCGAAGCGGCGCTCGAAAACAGCATTGAAGCAATGCGGATTCACGGCGCATATGGCTACTCGAAAGAGTTCAACGTCGAGCGTTTGTATCGCGATGCACCGTTGTTGTGTATTGGCGAAGGAACCAATGAAATGCAGCGAATCATCATCGCCAAAAATCTGATCGCGAGGAATCCGGTATGACTTTGCCTCTCTCAGGCGTGCGTATTGTCGCGGTCGAACAGTATGGCGCGGGTCCGTTCGCCACCCAGCATCTGGCCGATCTTGGCGCCGAGATCATCAAGGTCGAGAACTTCCGTGAAGGCGGCGACGTTGGCCGCGCGGTGGGTCCATATTTTTTCGGCGAAGGCGACAGCCATTTTTTCGAAGCTTTCAATCGCAACAAATGCAGCCTGACGCTCGATCTGAAAAAGCCGGAAGCGCGCGACGTGCTGCTCGATCTCGTGAAAAAGAGCGACGCGGTTTTCAATAATCTTCGCGGCGATCTCCCTGCCAAACTCGGTCTGACCTATGACCAGTTGAAGGAGGCGAATCCTGCCATTGTCTGCGGCCATCTTTCGGCTTATGGCAGAACCGGAAGCCGCGCGTCATGGCCGGGGTATGACTATCTGATGCAGGCCGAGGCGGGATATCTTTCGGTCACGGGCGAGCCGGATAGTCCGCCGGCGCGCTTCGGTTTATCGATTATCGACTTGATGACGGGCACCACGGCCGCCATGGCGTTGCTTGCAGGAATCGTGCAGGCGCGCGCGTCGGGCATTGGCCGGGACATGGACGTCAGTCTCTTCGATGTCGCCGTGCACAATCTCGCGTATGTTGCGACCTGGTATTTGAACGGCGATGTCGTGACGGGACGTGATCGCCGGTCGGCGCATCCTTCGCTTACGCCGAGCCAGTTGTACAAGACGCAGGACGGCTGGATCTTCCTGATGTGCAACAAGGAAAAATTCTGGGGCGTGCTGGCGGAAGTGCTCGACAGACCGTCGTGGGTCACGGACGAGCGTTTCAACAACTTCAAGGCGCGGCTCGCCAATCGCGACCTGCTGGAAAAGGAACTCGACGCAGCACTTTCCACCGCCACGACCGATGAATGGTTGAAGCGTTTCGGCGGACGAGTCCCGGCTGCACCGGTCTACGACGTCAAGCAGGCCCTCGAAAATCCATTTCTGGCAGAGCGCGAGGGCGTGGTCAATGCCGAGCATCCGCGCTTTGGCAAGATTCGCGGCGTGGCCGCGCCCGTTCGCGTGGACGAGGCCTTGCCATTGCGCGCGGCGCCGGATCTCGGCCAGGACACGGACAGGCTGCTTGCTGAACTCGGTTACGATGCTGAACGGATCGCCTCGCTCCGCGAGAAGGCCGTCGTGCAATGAGCTCCGAAGCCTTGCGTGACGGATCTGGACGGGCGCATCCGCCACGTTCGTCCCGTTCACTTATCTTCACGCAAGAGCCGATGGTCACAGTCCTGGGTCAGCAACCGCGTTACATGCAATTGGCGCAGACGCTCGTCAACGAAATTCAGAGCGGCCGGTTTCCGGTCGGCTCCACCATCCCCACCGAGTTCGAGTTGTGCGAGCAGTTCGGCGCGAGCCGATCTACCGTTCGCGAAGCGGTCAAGCAACTCGTGCAACTGGGAATGGTCGTGCGCCAGGCGGGCGTGGGTACGACAGTGAAGGCTCTGCGCTCGGAAGGCGGGTATCGGCAGGTCATGCAGCAGTTGAGCGATCTGCATCGTTATACCGCCGATACGGTGCTACAGATTTTATCGAAGGAGACAGCCGAGGTTCGTGACCCCGCCGTCTGCGAATTGCTGAAAGCCGGCCCTGGCGAAACATGGCTGCGGATCACGGGCTTGCGGCGCTCGGGCGAAAGTCCCGAGCCGATCTGTCATACCGAGGTTCTCATACAGCCCGCCTTCCGGTCGCTCGTGGTGAGCGAAAACGAAACGCATGTGCCCATTTATACGTTGATCGAAAAGCAGTTTGGCGAACGCATTGTCGAAGTCCAGCAGGAGATACGGGCTATCGCCATGCCGGCCGCTATCGCTACGCTTGTCAACGCTCGTGCGCGATCCCCGGCGCTCTGGTTGTGCCGCCGGTATCTGAACCGGCGCAGCGAGGTTGTCGAGGCCGCGTTCAGCATCCATCCCGCCGACAGATTCAGTTACTCGGAGACGTTCCAGCGCGAATGGAACGCCGGCTAACGCCTTACTTCAGGAGTTCCGCATGTCGCTCAACAGCTATCTGTTCGTTCCGGGCGATCGTCCCGAACGCTTTTCAAAAGCCCTTGCGACCGCCGCGCATCAAGTCGTGATCGACCTCGAAGACGCGGTTGCACCCGAGGCAAAAATCCAGGCGCGCGAAGGGCTTGCGAAATGGCTGCAAGCCGGTCTCCCGGACATCGACAAGCCGCGCATCCTGATCCGAATCAATGCATATGGCACGCCATGGCACGAGGACGATGTCCAGATGGTGCGCGCGTCATCCGTTACGCGCGTGATGGTGCCGAAGGCGGAAGCGCCGAATGAACTGGCCGATATCGCCGCGCGTTGCGGCGCGGATGTGTCGCTGATTGCGCTGATCGAAAGCGTGGCCGGCGTGGTGCAAATGCGCGCCATCGCGCATGAAAAATCCGTGACGCGGCTGGCGTTCGGTTCGTTCGATTATTGCGTCGATGCCAACGTGGAAGACACGGGCCGCGAGCTTGATTACGTGCGCTCGCAGTTTGTCATCGAGTCGCGTTTTGCCGGGCTTGCGGCGCCCGTTGACGGCGTGACGTTGTCGATTGACGACGCGCCCGTGATTGCCGCCGATGTCGCCGCAGGAAGGCGCTTCGGTTTTGGCGCCAAGCTTTGCATTCATCCGAAGCAGGTGGAGCCTGTAAACCGGGGATTTGCGCCGAGCGACGTGGATCTCGCGTGGGCCGAACGCGTTCTGGCGAAGCTCGCTGAAAATCCGCAAGGCGCGATTGCCGTCGATGGAAAACTCGTCGACAAACCCATTGTCGATCGCGCGAAAAGAATCGTCGCGAGCTTCACGCATTGAGCCATGGAACGTCAACTTCTCCACGTACGGCGAATTGAACTGAGCGGATTCCGGCGCGACGATGGCCTCTACGACATTGAGGGCGTGCTCAAGGACACGAAGACCTACGATCGCCATTCGAGCGGCGTGGTGCGTCTGGCGGGCGATGCCATTCACCAGATGCGTCTGCGTATCACGGTCAACACGGCTTTCCTGATCGTCGATGCCCACGCCGAGTCCGAAGTCGTTCCGTATCCCGGCTTTTGCGACGTCATCGGGCCGGAATACAAAAAGCTGATCGGCTTGACTTTGAAAGCCGGCTTCACGCGCGAGACGCGGAAATTGTTCGGCGGCACGAACGGCTGCACGCATCTGACTGAATTGATCGGTGGTGTGGCGACCGCCGCGTTCCAGACGATGAGCGAAGAGATCAACGCATCGAACGCCAACCAACCGTTCCAGCTCGACGGGTGCCATGCGCTACGGACTGACGGTGAAGCGGTCAGAGAGTTTTATCCGAAGTGGTATCGCCCGGTTGCGAAAGCTGCGGATCATTCCTGAGTGGATCGCCTGACTTTTCACTCAGACAACATCCGAGTTTTTTTCGCAAACGTTTGGCACGAGGCCGCGTCCGCTTTGTCTTAATCCCGGCATTTCTGCCCGAACCGCCATCGTGTTCGCCACGACACGTTCAATACCCACCCCTCGCGACAAGAACGCAACATTTTCAGTTCACCGCAATGCGCGTGCGAAATTCATTGCACAGTCAACCTACGCCTAGGCCGGAGGCCTGTCAGCAGGCGCTGGCGAGCTGCAGAACGACCTTCGAGCTTCTCATTCAAGTTCGATGAAACAGATTTGCATCATTTTTAAAACGCCCGACGAATGCCCTGTCTGTAGGGGTTTATCCCCCTCGATTTGCGCGTGTTTCAACGGGCATTTAATTCCGTGACGCGCTTCTGGCAAGGCATTCGGCAGACAAAACCCGCTGACGATATTCATCGTACGGTTCGCGCTCTCACTTCGCGCCAATGTTCAGAAGTGAAACATAAATCTTTTCCGGTCCTGTGTGCGCTGCGGCATATGCATGCCGGCGCCATGCTGGCATTGGCTTTGGACCCTCCTGGCACGGTCCTCGCTAAATGTGTGGTGCAGCACTCGCTACTGTCGAAAAAGCCGGAAAGGCAAAGCAAGTAAAACGACGGTGATTGGAACTGCTTTCGGGGCTGGCCGCTTTATGTTCCAGATGGATGCCAACAGATGCATCCACGGAACGTAAAGCTGGCTGGAATAAAAAGTACGGCGCACAGCGCAAAAAATAAAAGAGAAGACCATCATGTTGACGCTTCAATCAGACCTGCACGGCAATCATTTGTTGGGCGCCCTTCCGGCGCATGAATGGCAAGCGCTCACGCCGCACCTGGAACTCGTGCAATTGCGTACGGACCAGCTGCTGTGCGATTCGGGACAAAAAATTCACTTCGTGTATTTCCCGACGACCGCCATCATCTCGCTGCTCCACACGATGGAAGACGGCGGCTCAGCCGAAATTGCCGCGATCGGACGCGAAGGCATGACGGGCGTGCCGGTTCTGACGGGCGGCGACACAATGCCTACGCGTGTTCAGGTTCAGTGCTCCGGGTTCGCTTACCGGATGAGCGCCAGCGCCTTGCGCGAACAATTCAATCGTTCAGATTTCCTGCGCCGCCTGATGCTGCTGTACATGCAAGCGCTGTTGACGCAAGTGGCGCAAACCGCCGCGTGCAATCGTCATCATTCGCTCAGCAAGCAGCTTTGCCGCTGGTTGTTGATCGAGATTGACCGCGCGCCGACGAACAATCTGCAGATCACGCAGCAGATGATTGCCGACATGCTTGGCGTGCGTCGCGAAGGTGTGACGGAAGCAGCGGGAAAGCTCCATGACGCGGGCCTGATTCACCACAGCCGCGGTTGCATCAAGGTGCTCGACCGGGCAGGCCTCGAAGCGCGTGCATGCGAATGCTACGGCATTGTCAAGCGCGAGTTCGACCGCATGCTGCCGCGCATGCGCCAGACCGAAGAAGTTTAATGAGCGTGATTTGAAGAAGGAAAGCTAAACGTCTGACGTTCAATTATCGCGATGTGTTGAGCGGTCCGCCAACGCGATAACGACGACTTGCAAGCACTTCACTTAATTCCAGTTCAGCGGCTTCGGCATCTCCGGCTTCGGCCAGCGCTCGAGCCATCTGGAAAGCTTCGCGCTCCGCTTCATTGGTTGGCCGCAATTGCTCGAGCATGGCTTCAATGCGGGAGTGTGCAGTGCGGAAGGTTGTCGATGGCGGTTCGAGCAGAGTGGAACGTGTTTGCATGGCGCGTCCTGTCTGAAAATTCAGTGCTAGGGTTTTTACTAACCTTAGCACACGGAATTTATTTTTGCGCAAGACGTTCGCTTGGAACTGTGGCTGACATAGCTTTCGGATTCATTGCATCGTCGGTTCGATGATTGGGGAGAGCGACGCTTGGTCTTGGAGGCATGCGCCTTGCGCTCCACCAGGCACGCGGTGGAAGAGTCGTAGTTCACGACGCCACCCAATAGTCCGGTGTTCTTGCAGGCCCGGTTGTCCAACATCGATACGTAAAGGCTTTCATGACCGATCCACGCAACGTCGCGCACGACAAGAAAGTGCAGCAAGAGAAGAAGCATCACGGCGAGGAAATCGCGCCGGAAGCGGTTCACGCTCCGCAACCCGGAAAGAAACCTCACCTCAAGGAAGATGAAAGCAAGGCCACGCCAGCGGATGATGAAGCCGGCTCCTGACGAGCGTTCGACTTCAAGAATCTTGCATGTCCAGACCGACGCGACTGCAAATGTCAGCGCGGTCTAGCGCATCGATAATTCTCCAAAATGCATGAGCGTTGCGCACCGGTATTGATAACCGGTGTGCCGTTTGTCGTTGTCTTACCTGCATTGCCGCAAGCAGAGAAATCCATGCCGGCGCTAAGATAGCGCGATTAAGCACGTTCAACCGTTCGTTCGTCGCGGATAAAGGAGCCGACATGGAACAACTGCATGAAACGCCGCACACGGCGCAACGACAGCTGATTGTCGACTTCTATAAAGCAGTCGCCGCGCACGATATCGATTCATTACGCGCGGTTGTAGCCGCCGACTGGCAGTACATTCCCCCGTTGTCAGAAGGCCAGTCTGGTCCCGATCAGTTGATTCCCGCGTTCAGGAATCTTTCGATCGGATTGCCTGATATGAAAATCGATCTCCTCGATGTTCTCGTCAGCGACGATCGTGTAGCAGTTCGTGCAAGCGTCTCGGGAACGCAAACTGGTCCGATAATGGGCGTGGCGGCAACGTCGAAACCAGTCAAATTCGCCATCCACGCGTTCCACGAAGTGAAGAACGGGAAGGTCACGCGGACGTGGCATCTTGAGGACTGGCTCAGCATGTTCCGGCAGATTGGCGAGTTGCCTGCCGACTTATCGCACTGACCTATTTGCGAAGCGTCTCGTGCGCGAACACCGGCCCGCATGGACTCGTACGCATGCCGTCCGCCAGACGGGTCCACGGCAGGTCGGCGGGATCGGCCGTCATGGGTCCGGGCGCCTTTGCAACGAGCACCGCATGTGCGATCGGTTCGAAATCCGCACGAAAATGCACCGAGCTCTTGTTGACGAGCACCTTCATGGATTCCGGCTGAATGCCAGCGACCCTGTACAGATTACGATCGAGCATCTGCGCCTTGCTCGAACTCACCGCGACCAGCACGCCATCCACGCGCAGGCACGCAACGGGACCAAGTTCGGCCTGCATGCCGTTCATCATCGGACCGTCGTAGCGGCAGCGTCCATCGGAGAGAAACATCACTTCGAAATTGCCCGCGAACGGCGCATCGCCCGGCACGCCTGACTGACCACCGAGCGATAAATCGAGCCGCGCGCCCACGCCTGCGCGATGCGCGGCCGCTGCCGCATCGGGATCGCAGATAAGGCCGAACGCGGCGTCGCGCGCGCCGTTGCGCACGAGCGCGCGCAGCATCTCCATGGTGTTGGCGTCACCGCCGGCGCCGGGGTTGTCCTGCGTATCGGCGATCACGACCGGACGTCTCGCGCCAGTAGCTGCGCGCATGGCTTCCTGCACGGCTTCATCGGGCGAGAGGAACGGCACACGCCACGCTGCTTCCTCGTCGATCATGCGCTGATGAAGGGTATCGACGGCCGCCTGCGCGGCATCCGCCGAATGAGCGTACGCCCAGATGACGGGGCCGCATTCGGGGAAATTGGCGGCCGGAAAGCCCGGCGCGAACGAGACAGAAACAACATCCAAGGTTTCCAGCGCGCCGACGTTTTCATACATGCCACGCGATGGTTCGAGCAACGTACACATGCCGTTGATCGGAATCAGGAACGGCAGACGCCGCGATGCGCAGTGAAGCGTCTCGCCTGCCATCAACCGTTCGAGCAGCGCAGCCGCGCGCGCGCCGGTTTCGGCCATGTCCACATGCGGATAAGTCCGGTACGCGACGAGCGCATCGGCGTGGCGCAGCATGCGTTCGGTCACGTTTGCATGCAGGTCGAGCGACGCGACAAGCGGCACGTCCTTGCCGACCACATTACGCACCCGCTCGAGCAGTTCGCCTTCGCCGTCATCGACATGCTCGGCGACCATTGCGCCATGCAGGTCGAGATAGACCGCATCGAACTTCTGTCTACGGACCGCCTCGACGATCTCGCCGGAGATCCGTTCGAACGCATCGCGTGTGACGTGCGCGGACGGACTTGCACCCGTCCAGATCACCGGCACGAGCGTATGTCCCGCCGCTTCAGCCGCGCGGATGAAACCGCCTGCCGGAATGTTGACGTTGCGAAGCGCGAGTACATCCATGCCGCGCGACATCTGCGGGAAACCCTCGCCGCGCTCGAAGTTTTCGTAGGCCGCTTTCGATGGCGCGAAGGTGTTGGTTTCGTGCTGGAAACCTGCAATCAGGATGCTGCGTTTTTGCTGGGACACGGTAAGCCTCGTGGAAAAATAAGCGGCGCGTTGTTGTCAGCGCGATTGCGGCGTGGCCGCCGGGCGCATCATGATCAGCACGATTGCGCCAATGGCTAGCAGCACGACCATCACGTAGAGACCGGCCTGGAGGTTGCCCGTCGCGGTGCGCGCCCAGCCTATGATCGTCGGGCTAAGAAAGCCGCCAATCAGGCCGATCGTGTTGATGAGCGCGATCCCGCCCGACGCCGCATCGCCCTTCAGGTACTCGGGCGGCATCGCCCAGAACACTGTGTAGGCAACCCACATCATCGCGGTGGCAATGGTGATGCAAGTGAGCGAGATCGCAAGCTGGCCGCCGTAGAACGTGGCGATCGCGAGCGTCGCCGACCCGATCAACGCGGGAATGGCGCTGTGATAACGGCGCTCGCCGTGACGATCGGAACTGCGTCCGACAACAGTCATCGCAATGGCCGATGCAATGTACGGAATCGCGGAATACAGGCCGATCTGCATGGTGTCGGTGACGCCGTCCGCTTTCAGTATGGTCGGAAGCCAGAAGCTCACCGCATAGATCCCGCAGATGAAGCAAAAATACGGTACGGCCATCAGATAAACACGCGGGTCCTTCGCAACTTGCGCGAACGAATGATGGGTGCTCGACGAATCGACTTCCGATGCAAGCAGGCGCTTCTCGTCGCTGCTAAGCCAGCGCGCGTCGGCGGGCCGATCATCGAGAACGAACAGCGCGAGGATGCCGAAGATCACGCACGGCAAGCCTTCGACCAGGAACATCCACTGCCAGCCGTCCAGGCCGTGCGCACCGGAAAACGACGTCATGATCCAGGTTGAAAGCGGGCCGCCGAACATGCCGCCTATGGGTCCGGCGAGCATCACGATCGCCATCACTTGCGCCATGCGCGCGCGGCTGTACCAGTACGTCAGGTAGAAGATCATGCCGGGCGCAAAACCCGCTTCGAACACGCCGAGCAAAAAGCGCATTGCATAGAACATTGGTTCGCTGTGCACGAACAGCATCGCCGCCGATGTCAAACCCCATAGCACCATGATCCGGCTGATCGTCTTGCGCGCGCCGATTTTCGGCAGCAGCAAATTGCTTGGCACTTCGAACAATACGTAGCCGAGGAAGAAGATGCCCGCGCCGAGTCCGTAGACGGCATCGGAGAAACCGAGATCGCTTTGCATCTGCAATTTGGCGAAGCCGATGTTCACGCGATCCAGATACGCGAAGGTATAGCAGAGCAGCAGGAATGGCAGCAGCCGCCAGTTCAGCTTGCGATACAAGGCCGCGTGCCTTTCGGCGGTCAGCATGGAAGGGATGGCGGACAAGGCGGTCTCCAGAGGACGTGGCGCGCACAGCGCGAAAACGTGACGGGACTTATCGTCGGCATCCAAAATTAGGCGAGCAAGAGCAACTGAAGTCGGCTATCGTTGCTCACAGGGCAACAGTAGGCAACACTAATTTCACTGCAAACCATTTCAGGCACGAGGAGCCGATGCGCGAACTGAATCAACGCCGAATGCGCTATTTCTACGAAGTGCTCACCTGTGGCTCGATCCGCGCGGCCGCCGATAGCCTCAATACAGCGCCTTCGGTCATCACGCGGCAGATCCGGCTGCTGGAGGAAGAGATCGGCGCGGTGCTCTTCGAGCGCCAGGCACGTGGCGTTCAGCCGACCGAAGCGGCGTCTCATTTGCTTGAGTACTGGCGCGGGTGTCAGTCGCAACAGGAACAACTCGAAGACCATCTTCAGGAGCTGCGTGGCCTGCAGCGCGGGCAGATCAGGCTCGCGATCAGCGAGGGATACATAGATGGCTTGATGGAGCAGGTGCTCACGGACTTCTGCATCCAGTACCCGAACCTGGATGTGACCGTCGATATCCTGCCGGTCAACAACGTGCAGGTGGAGGTCGCCGAAAGCCGCGCGCACATCGGGCTGGCATACAACCCGCCCGCGCATGCGGATATCGACTATCGGGCGACCGCGTCGCAGCCCGTCGTGCTGCTGGTCCACGCGCAGCATCCGCTGGCGCAGCGCGGTGGCCCGGTGACCGTCGAGGAAATGCTGCGATGTCCACTTGCGCTAATGCCGCCGGCATTCGGCCTCGGTCAGGTCGTGGAACTGCTCGCGTATGCGGAGAATCTGCGGATTCGCCCGACGTTGACGACCAATTCGCTGGCGGTGCTGCGTCACTTCGTGACACGCGGCGATGGCGCCACGCTGATTGGCGCGTTCTCGGTGTATCGGGAGATTGCAGCGGGCGAACTGGTGGCATTGCCGATCCGGCATCCGATCTTCGAGGCGGCCAAGGCGCGGGTTCTGGTGAAATCGGGCAGGCCGCTCGCCGCGGCTGCCAATGAATTGCTCAAATGGATCCTGGAGCGGATGACAGTGTTTCAAGCGCCGCCGGAAACAACGGCGCCGCCGAGGAAAGCGCGGCGCCGGGTCAAGGAGTGAATGCGTGACTACGCAGCCAGCACGCCGGATTGATGCGCCACGAGCCTTGCGTACGCGCCGCGCGCGGCCAGAAGTTCGGCATGACTGCCTGCCTCGACAACCTTCCCGCCGTCCATGACCACAATCGTGTCGGCGTTCTGAATAGTCGACAAACGATGCGCGATGATGATCGACGTGCGATGCGCCATCAGATCATCGAGGGCAGCACGAATCTGCTGCTCGCTGATGGTGTCCAGGTGCGAGGTCGCTTCGTCCATGATCAGGATCGGCGAGTCCTTCAGGAACGCGCGAGCGATCGCTACCCGCTGGCGCTGCCCGCCCGAGAGTTGCACGCCGCGCTCGCCGACCCGGGTTGCAAGACCATCGGGCAGGCGGTCGACGAATTCGCTCAACGCTGCCCGATCCAGTGCGCGGCGCACGTCGGCATTGGAAACATCGCGGCCGGCTAGACGGATGTTTGCTTCCAGCGTGTCGTTGAACAAATACGTGTCCTGCGCGACCAGCGCAATATGACTGCGCAGATCATCGAGACGCAATTGCCGCAGGTCGATGCCACCCAGCGTAATTGTGCCTTGCTGCGGGTCCCAAAAGCGGAGCAGCAGGTTCGCCACCGTCGACTTGCCCGCGCCGGACGATCCGACCAGCGCCACGGTGCTGCCCGGGCGCACGGCAATGCTGACCCGATCCAGCGCGGGCGCTGTGCGGCCCGGATACGCAAACCTCACTGCATGGAGCTGCACTTGCGGGTTCGGAGGAACGGGCAGGTTTCCATCGGTTACCGGCTCGGGCTCGGATTCAACGACGTGCAGGCGACGCGTGGACGCGATCGTATCCGCCAGCTGGCGTGCCACCTGGCCTATTTCGGTGACCGGCATGAAGGCGGCGACCGCAATCAGCACGAGCAACGGCAGCCATTCGTGCGCAAACCATCCCCGCGAAGCCAGCACAGCGCCCAGCAAGGCCACGGCAAGACCGCCAAGACCGGTCGCAATTTCGAGGGTCGCGCTTTGATGCGACAGATCGTCCAGCAGGGCTGATCGCTGCTTCTGATAAACCGCGACATCGGCGAGAAAGACAGCGCGGCGCCGGTCCGTCGCCTGGAACGCGGTGAGTTCGGCCAGGCCCTGGATTGTCTCCGTGAGATGCGCGCCAAGCTGTCCCAACGCGGCGCGGGCCTGGCTGCCAAGCTTGTCGATCTTGCTGCGCGCGAAGACGGGAGTCAGGCCTGCGCACGCCAGAAAGGGCAGCAGCACCAGCGCGAGCGGCCACGCCACGAACGCCAACAGCGTGAGCACGCTGGCCGGAATCAGCACCGCGACGAAGGCCGGAGCCACGGTGTGCGCATAAAAATACTCGACCGTTTCCACGTCCTGGGTTGCGAGCGCGACGAGGTCGCCCGAGCGCCGGCGCAGCAGATATGCGGGCGCGAGGCGCTCGAGCTTTGCGAACAGCGCAATGCGCATTTCCGCCAGCAGCCGATAAGCCATGTCATGCGAGAGCCAGGATTCCAGCCAGTGCAGCGTCGCTGCAACCGGAGCCGCGATCAGCAGCCCGACTGTCAGCGCCAGAACCGGCCGTCCCGAAGCAACGCCCGCAACCACGAGCGCGCCGAGCGCACCAACGCCGATGAAACTCAGCACGCGGCCAATCCCGCACAGCACGGTCAGCGCGAGCTTCCATCGCCAAGGCCGTACGAAGCGCAACAGGGTGCGCAGCGTGTCGCTCCACGCGATCTCGGCGGCGTCCTCGGCGAGCGCACGCGTCTGCGGTCCCGACGAGGCGGTGACCGCGCTCGGCCGTGGCATCGCGGCCGGGCGTTCGGCGGTTGCGGAAACCTGGGGACCCATCAACCGGCGATACGCCCCGGGACGCGCCATCAGCTCGGCATGCGTGCCGCTCTCGACTACCCGCCCGTGGTCCAGCACGAGAATCCGGTCCGCACCGATCACACTCGACAAGCGGTGCGCCAGAATCAACGTGGTACGCCCGCGCATCAGGCGGTTGAGTGCCTCCTGGATGACCGCTTCGTTCTCGGCATCGACTGAGGAAAGCGCCTCGTCCAGCACCAGGATGGGCGCATCGCGCAACAGTGCGCGACCAATGGCGATACGCTGCCGCTGGCCGCCGGAAAGCGTCGCGCCGCGTTCTCCTATGCGCGTTGCGTAGCCGTCGGGCAAGGCGGAGATGAAGTCGTGAATGTTGGCGGCGGTGGCAGCGGCGATCATGTCGGCGTCACTGGCATCGTGCCGGCCGAGCCGCAGGTTATCGGCGATCGTGCCGTCGAAAAGCGTGGTGTCCTGGGCGACGATCGCGATCATGCCGCGTACCTGCTCGGGATCGAGCGCGCGAATGTCGTGGCCGCCAATGCGGATTGCGCCCGCCTGAGCGTCGTGCTGGCGCAGCAGCAAACGCAGGATAGTCGACTTGCCCGCGCCGCTCGGCCCGACGATCCCGACCGTTTCGCCCGCGGCAATCTCGAAGCTCAGCGCGGCATGCGCACCGGCGCGACGGCCCGGATAAGCAAAGCCGACATTCTCGAACGCGATGCTGGCAGCAAGCTTCGGAACCGGTGCCGCGCCGGCGGCCGGTGCGTCGCTGCGTGCTTCCAGCAGCGCATGGATGGCGTTCGCCGCCGACTGCCCGACCATGCCTTGATGCAGCACGGAACGCAGATCGCGCAAGGGACGGAAGATCTCGGTTCCCGCCATGAGGATGATCAGCAGCGCTTCCAGGCTCATTTCGCCGTGGCTCACGCGCCAGGCGCCGAGCGCGATAGCGGCGGCGGCTCCCAGGCCAGTGCCCAGGTCGGTGAAGAAGCGAGTGAGCAGGCCGAGTGCGAGTACCCAGAAAGTGCTGTCGGAAAGAGCCCGTGCACGTCCGGCGAGCTTGTGCGCAAAGGCTTCGCTCTGGCCGAACGCCTTGAGCGTCGGCAGGCCTTGCACCGCATCGAGAAACTCTTCGCCAAAGGATTTGAACGCCGCAGCGCGGGCGATGGCCGCGTGTTTATCGGCGTTGTGAACGAGCATGGGCAACGCGAGCGTGGCGAGCGCGGCGATCAGCAGCACAGCCGCAGTCGGCACGTCCCACCAGGCAAGCACCACGAAGATCACCAACGGCGCGCAGGCAGCAATGACGAGTTGCGGCACGTAGGTGCCGAAGAAGGTCTGCAACTGTTCGACACCATCCACGACCGAGAGCATCACGCCGCCAGTTCGCTCGGCGCCGAACCACGCGGGTCCAAGCGCGGTGATGCGATCGAACAGCCGCGCGCGCAGCACCGACTGAACCTTTCCGGCCGTGCCTTGCGCCAGCACGACCCGCCGATGATCGAGCCACGCCCGCAAGATCATGCAGGCAACGGTGCCGGCCGCGGCCATGGCAATGTCCTGCGATGGCGCCCCGGCGTAGGCAAGCGCCAGAACGCGGCCGAGGAACACAAAACGCAGGACGCCGAAAGCCATGGCGATCAGGCCGAGGGCGACCGCTCCCGCAACACGAAGCCGAAGCCCTGCCATCATCATCCACAACTTTCGATCGAAATACATTCCTGCCTCCGGTGAGTTCATTTTCGCTATGCGTACAGGACGTTACCTGTGCCCGGAGAGCGATGCAAAAGATGCTTTTTCAAGGGGTGTTGAATCTCCTACAATACCCCGATGTCCAATATTCCTCCCATCTCGGCGTTGCGCGCCTTCGAGGCAGCGGTGCGGCTTGGCGGCTTTGCCCGCGCGGCTGCGGAGCTGAACGTATCGACCAGTGCGGTGAGCCATCAGATTCGCAGCCTGGAAGAGTCGCTGGGCGCCCGGCTGCTCGAGCGCAGCACGGGCATTGGCGGGATTCAGCTGACGGCGGCGGGGTCCAGTCTGTTGCCCGCGGTGAGCAGTTCGCTATCGCTGCTCGAAGAGGCGTGCTCACAGATCAAGGGCGTTGCGCGAATGCTGACGGTTTCCGCGAATGCGCCGTTTTCGTCGATGTGGCTAGCACGCCGCCTCGCCGAGTTTTCCGCGCGTTATCTGGACACGCCGCTTAACGCCATCATTCAGGAAGGCGAGCCGGACTTTTCGCGGTATGAGATCGATCTCGCCATCGTGCATGTGGCCGAACATGCCTTGCGTCCCGACGACGTCATCCTTCTGCAGGAAGAAGTGTTTCCTGTATGCAGCCCCGAGCTGCATCCGTTTGCATCCACGGCTGTTTGCCGTTGCCGGCTGCTACAGGAAGCACACGAGAATTCTCCCGAAATCGATTGGCGCAACTGGTCGGCCGAGTTCGGCTTGCCCGGCGATTTCGAAACGAAGATCGTCCGGTATAGCAGCTTCAGCCAGGTGATCGGCGCGGCCGTGGGAGGCGCGGGGCTGGCGCTCGGGCGCTCGCCGCTGATCGACCCGGAATTGCGCAGCGGCCGTCTGGTGCGTCTTTTTCCCGCGGTTTCACGGCCGGCATCCTGGCGTTTTGTCGTGCGCCGTGCGCCTACGCGGCGACATCGAATGCTCGATACCCTGATCGATTTTCTTCAGGCGGAAACGGCGGATGCGGATATCGGCGAAATGTCCCCTCTCGCGCCTGTTGGCCAGTCCACGACATTCGACAACGCAGCCTGATACCCGCTATTGCGTTGCACAAAAGTTGACCTCATGGGGCATTCGGGCTTACCCGAATGCAAAATAGTATCAGTCGATGGTCTCAATTTCGGTAGTGCTGACAACGCCAGAAGACTATTGTTCGTGCATGGCGACGCTCGATGCAGATCAATTGCATTTCGTGCAAACGCCTAAAAAGCGTCCAAAAACAAAAGCGGTCCAGGAGGAAGACGATGCCCACCACTCCGAGTACGACGGCGTGCCAATGCGGAACGTGCGGCTATTGCCGTGCGGCGCGCACGGGCGCTCGCCGTGGCAACATCGTCCAGCCTGATCTCGAACTGGTGGCCGTTCCGCGCGACGAGTCTTTCAAGGTCTGGTCGCATGGCTACCCGTATCGCACGGTGCGCTGGCACTTTCATCCCGAATACGAAATCCAGGTGATTACATCGACGACAGGAAAATACTTTGTCGGCGATTACATCGGCACGTTCGAGCCGGGAAACCTCGTGATGACCGGGCCCAATCTCCCGCACAACTGGGTGAGCAACGTGCCCGCCGGGGATCGTGTGGATGAGCGCTGCCTGATCCTGCAATTCGATGCAGGCCTGGTCGAACGGGGCATCGAGATATTCCCGGAACTCAGGCGCGTGCAGCCCTTGCTCAATGCAGCGAACTGGGGCGTGCTTTTCACGCCGAAAACCGGCGCGGCAGCCGAGCCGATCATGCGCGAGATGCTGGGTGCCCAGGGCATGCGGCGCGTCAACCTGTTCATCGGCTTACTCGACTTGCTCGTGCAAAGCCCCGAGCCGATGAAACTGGCGAGCGCCGCATATTGCTCGGACCCGGCGCACTACGCAGAGACGCGCATCAATCATGTGCTTTCGTATATTGGCAAGAACCTGTCGCAAGAGCTGCGCGAGACGGAACTGGCGGAACTCGCCGGGCAAAGCGCCAGCGCCTTTTCGCGCTATTTCCGGCGGCATACAGGCGTGCCGTTCGTCCAGTATGTGAACCGGCTGCGCATCAACCTCGCGTGCCAGTTGCTGATGTCGGGCGAACTGAGCATTACCGATATCTGCTATCAGGTCGGCTTCAACAACATGTCGAACTTCAACCGGCAATTTCTGATGCTCAAAGAGATGTCACCGTCTCGATGGCGCGCGTATCAACAACTCAATGCGGCCAGCGCGACCGAAGAGCCTGAGGTCACGCACGCGCTGGAAGCGGTCGGCTAGCAACTTTATTCTCGTCAGGACAAGAACCGGATGCTGAACAAGGCATCGGGAGGGACCCGCTCGTCTTCACGCTTTGGCATTTTTCACGAGCTCGATCCGGCGATTGAAAACCACGCAGGAATCAGTTTTATCCGCAGCGCATTCACGGCGCCAATCGCGCCGGTATTTTTCTAATAAACGGAGACAATCGATGACCCGACTTTCGACAAAAACGATCGGCGCGAGCGCGCTGACCCTGAGCCTCGGCCTGAGCCTGATGTGCAGCACGGCGGCACAGGCCGCGCCCAGCGGGACGGTGGCTTTCCTGATGCCGGACCAGGCATCGACACGCTATGAACAGCACGACTTCCCGGGCTTCAAGGCGGAAATGGCCAAGCTTTGTCCCAACTGCAAGGTGCTTTACCAGAACGCCAATGCCGACGTCGCGACCCAGCAGCAGCAATTTAATTCGGTGATCTCGCAGGGCGCGAAGGTCATCGTCCTGGATCCGGTCGATTCGACGGCCGCGGCGTCACTGGTTCATCTGGCACAAAGCCAGGGCATCAAGGTGATTGCGTATGACCGGCCGGTGCCATCGACGCCGGCCGACTACTATGTTTCGTTCGATAACGAAGGCATCGGCCGGGCCATCGCCCAGTCGCTCGTCGCGCACCTGAAAGAGAAGGGCGTGCCGACCACCAAAGGCGGTGTGCTCCAGGTCAACGGCTCGCCCACTGACGCAGCTGCCGGACTGATCAAGAACGGCATTCATTCCGGCTTGCAGGGCAGCGGCTACAAGACGCTGGCCGAGTACGACACGCCCGACTGGGCGCCGCCGAAGGCGCAGCAATGGGTCAGCGGCCAGGTCACGCGTTTCGGCTCGCAGATCGTGGGCGTGGTCGCCGCCAATGACGGCACGGGCGGCGGCGCGGTCGCGGCATTCAAGGCGGCCGGCGTGAACCCGGTGCCGCCGGTAACCGGCAACGACGCGACGCTTGCGGGCCTGCAACTGATCGTCGCGGGCGACGAGTACAACACGATCCTGAAGCCGAGCGAGATCGTCGCGGCGGCGGCGGCGAAAGTGGCTGTCGGCTTCCTCTCGGGCCAGGCCCCGAAAGCCCAGACGACGCTCTTCAACACGCCGTCGCAGCTCTTCACGCCGACCGTGGTCACCGCGAAAAACATCAAAACCGATGTGGTCGACAAAGGCATCGTCAGCGCAAAGGATCTGTGCACGGACCGCTATGCCGAAGGCTGCAAGGCCCTGGGCATCTCGAACTGACCCGGCGCGTATCAGGACGGATCCGGCTCGAACCGGATTCCTCCACCTACATCGAGGTACCCGTTCCATGACTGACAATTTCACCACACGATCCAAACCCGGCAAGCTGGTGCTCAGCCTGCGCGGCGTTTCGAAAAACTTCGGGGCGGTTTCCGCGCTGACCGACATTGAACTCGATGTACACGCAGGCGAAGTGGTTGCGCTGGTCGGCGACAACGGCGCCGGTAAATCGACGCTGGTGAAAGTGCTGGCGGGCGTGCATCAACCAAGCTCCGGCACCATTACCTTCGATGGCCAGCCGGTCACGCTGCCAGATCCGGGGGCGGCGCTCGATCTTGGCATCGCGACGGTGTTCCAGGATCTCGCGCTGTGCGAAAACCTCGATGTCGTCGCGAACATTTATCTCGGACGCGAACTGAGCCCGCTGCGTCTCGACGAGGTAGCCATGGAAGTCCGCGCCTGGACGCTGCTCAACGAGCTGTCGGCGCGCATCCCCAGCGTGCGCGACGTGGTTGCGTCGCTCTCCGGCGGACAGCGGCAGACCGTGGCGATTGCGCGGTCGCTGCTGCTGGACCCAAAACTGATCATGCTCGATGAACCCACGGCCGCGCTCGGCGTCGCCCAGACCGCCGAAGTGCTGAACCTGATCGAGCGGGTGCGCGACCGCGGCCATGCCGTAATCATGATCAGCCACAACATGGAGGATGTCCGCGCCGTGGCGGACCGGATCGTCGTGCTGCGCCTCGGGCGCAACAACGGCGTGTTCTACCCCGATTCGTCGAATCAGGAACTCGTGGCCGCGATCACGGGCGCGACCGAAAATGCCGTATCACGGCGCGCCGGCCGGCAGCAGGCCGGGCAAAGCGCTTAAACCCAAGGAACGATCATGATTAACGAAACGCAAGGCGGCTCGACGCCGCCCACGCTGCTCGATCGCAGCGATGTCCGCGTCAAGCACGCTACCGGCGTTGGCGGCACGCTCAGCGCTTTTGTCGACCGGGTGCGCTCGGGCGACCTGGGATCGCTGCCCGTTGTTGCAGGCCTGATCATCATCTGGACGGTATTCACGAGCCTGAACCCGGTCTTTCTCTCCGCCGACAACCTCGTGAACCTGCTCTTCGATTGCTCGACGGTCGGCGTGATCTCGCTCGGTATTGTCTGTGTGCTGATGGTCGGGCAGATCGATTTATCGGTGGGCTCGATGAGCGGCTTCGCTTCTGCGCTCGTCGGCACGCTCTGGGTCAATCACGGCTGGCCGGTGCTGCTGGCGATCGTGGCGGCGATTGTCGTGGGTGCGTTGGTCGGTGCGCTTTATGCGCTGCTGCTGAACCGCCTCGGCATGCCGAGCTTCGTTGCGACGCTGGCCGGGCTGCTCGCCATTCTCGGCATGCAACTGTATGTGCTCGGCGCCACCGGCTCGATCAACCTGCCTTACGGCTCCGCAATGGTGAACCTGGGGCAACTGATCATCATTCCCGCTGTCATCTCCTACCTTCTTGCGCTGGTGCCGGGTGCGGTGATCCTGTTCATAGGGATGCGCACGCGCGAGCGCCGGCGTGCATCGAATCTCTCGGCTTCGTCGATGAGCGGTCTGCTCGTGCGCAGCCTCGTGGTCACCGTGCTGCTCGAGATCGTGGTCGCTTATCTCAACCAGGGACGCGGCGTGCCGCTGATGTTCGGCGTCTTCCTCGGCCTCGCGGTCGCCATGGACTACGCGCTCAAGCGCACGCAATGGGGCCGTTCGATGAACGCCGTCGGCGGCAATCACGAGGCGGCGCGGCGTGCCGGGATCAACGTCGGGCGGATCTACACCAGCGCCTTCGTACTGTGCGCCGGGCTTGCAGCGCTCGGCGGCGTGCTGACTGCCGCGCGGCTTGCATCGGCCAGCCAGCAGGCCGGCACCGGCGACGTCAACCTGAACGCCATCGCAGCAGCGGTGATTGGCGGCACCAGTCTGTTCGGCGGCCGCGGCAGCGCTTATTCGGCGGTGCTGGGCATTATCGTGATCCAGTCGATCGCGAGCGGCCTGACCTTGCTGAACCTGTCGTCCTCGCTGCGCTTCATGATCACCGGCGCGGTGCTGGCTATTGCAGTCGTCGTCGATTCGCTCGCACGTCAGTCGCGCGTTTCGCATGGACGCGCCTAAGGCTCGAATAAATCACGCAATCCAGGAGACAGTAAATGGCTGACATGATGAAGGGAAAAGTTGCCGCCATCACGGGCGCGGCATCGGGTATTGGTCTGGAATGCGCGCGCGTGCTGCTCGCTGAAGGCGCGAAGGTCGTGCTGGTCGATCGCGCGGGCGACCGGCTTGCGCAACTTTGCGCAGAACTCGGGCCGAACGCGCTGCCTTTGCAGATGGACCTGCTGCGTCCGGCGGAAGTCTCCACGCTGTTGCCGCAAATCCTCGAGCGTGCGGGCGGCCTCGATGTATTCCATGCCAACGCGGGTGCGTACGTTGGCGGCGAGGTTGTGGATGGAGACCCCGACGAGTGGGATCGCATGCTCAACCTGAATATCAACGCCGCGTTCCGGTCGGTTCACGCGGTGCTGCCGCATATGATTGCGCAGAAATCCGGCGACATCATCTTTACGAGTTCGATTGCGGGCATCGTTCCGGTCGTGTGGGAGCCCATTTACACGGCCTCCAAGTTCGCGGTGCAGGCGTTCGTGCACACCATCCGCCGGCAGCTCTCCAAACATGGCATACGCGTGGGCGCGGTGGCGCCGGGACCGGTCGTCACGGCGCTGCTCGATGACTGGCCAAAAGCCAAGATGGACGACGCACTCGCCTCAGGCAGCCTGATGCAGCCCAGGGAAGTCGCCGATGCCGTGCTGTTCATGCTGACCCGGCCGCGCAACGTGACCATCCGCGATCTTGTTATCCTTCCGAACAGCGTCGATCTTTGACGCGCGACTAAGTTGTGATGGACGCGGGCGTTGCTGACTCGCGTCCGCCTGAACATCTGCAACGCTTCCCAGAACAGGCCGTGAGCTATGACTTCAGAAAACGCGAATTCCGGCGCAGCAGGCAACGCGCGCTATGTCATTGGCGTGGATGTAGGTACGGGCAGCGCCCGCGCCGGTATCTTCGATCTTGCCGGGCGCATGGTCGCTGCGGCGAAGCACGACATCACCTTGTTCCATGCGAGTGGTTCTATCGTCGAGCAGTCGAGCAGCGAGATCTGGCAGGCTGTCTGCAGCTCCGTGAAAGCGGCGTTATCGCAGTCGGCAATATCGGCCGATGAGATCGCCGGCATCGGCTTCGACGCCACCTGTTCGCTCGTCGTGCTGGGAGAAGGCGGCCGGCCGCTGCCCGTGGGACCATCGGAGCAGGCAGAGCGCGACATTATCGTGTGGATGGATCACCGTGCCGTGGATCAGGCGCAGCGCATCAACGCCGGCGGTCACGACGTGCTGAAGTACGTTGGCGGAAAGATCTCGCCGGAAATGGAGACGCCGAAGCTGTTGTGGCTGCTCGAGAACCGGCCGCACATCTTCGCGGCGGCGTGGCAGTTCTTCGATCTGACCGATTTCCTGACCTGGCGTGCGACCGGCGATCTGTCGAGATCCACTTGCACGGTCACGTGCAAATGGACTTACCTCGCGCACGAGCGGCGCTGGGATGAAAAGTATTTCCAGGCCGTAGGTCTCGGCGCGCTGGCCGACGAAGCGTTCGTGCGGATTGGCAAAACGGTGGTCGATCCGGGAACGCCGCTGGGAAGCGGGCTGACGGCGGCAGCCGCAGCGGAACTCGGACTGCGCACGGGAACGCCGGTCGCGACCGGTGTGATCGATGCGCACGCGGGTGGCATTGGCACCGTCGGCGCCGAAGGTGAACCCGAGTCTTGCCTCGCCTACGTGTTTGGTACGTCGTCCTGCACCATGACCACGACCCGCGAGCCGGTCTTCGTGCCCGGCGTGTGGGGCCCGTATTTTTCAGCGATGGTGCCCGATACTTGGCTCAACGAAGGCGGCCAGTCGGTGGCTGGAGCGGCCATAGAACAATTAGTGTCGATGCACCCCGCAACGCCCGATGCACGGCATCGCGCGGAGCAGGCCGGGCAATCGCTGCCGGTCATGTTGGCGGGGCTGGCGGTGACGGCATCGGAAAGTTTGTCGGCGGCGGCGAAGCTGGCGAAGGGGTTGCATATCGTTCCCGAGTTCCTGGGAAATCGTGCTCCCTTTGCCGATCCGCACGCGAGAGCCGTGATCGCGGGACTCGGCATGGACAACGATCTGGACAGCCTGATCGCGTTGTACATAGCGGGGATTTGCAGCATTGGATATGGCCTTCGCCAGATCATCGAAGTGCAGGCCGCGGCCGGTGCGCCGATCGAGCGGATCATGATCAGCGGCGGCGCGGGGCGGCTCGACCTGGTCCGGCAACTCCTCGCCGATACAACCGGCAAGCCTGTGCTCGCCACGGAGGCGGACGAACCCGTACTGCTGGGCGCGGCTATTCTCGGAGGCGTGGCGGGAGGCCAGTTTGCGGATGTGCGTTCAGCGATGAGAAGCATGTCGCAGATCAGCACGACCTACGAGCCAGCGGCGGGAGAGCTCGCGTCCTTGCATGAGGCCAGATTCCGGGCGTTCACGCAGTTGCAGAACGTGGCGAGGGAAATTCGCTGAAGCAGGACGTGCGGCGTTCGAGAGCGGATGTCATACGCATGTACCGGGGCGCGCCATCTAATAACCCTGCAAGAGCCGCCCCCACTCGTAATCGATCTGGTCTGGAACGAAAGGCAACACACCGGCTCCGGGCGTGAAGGTTAGCTCGCCGAAATAAATTTCGTCGCTCGGTGCATACAGGTCGACGCGAACGTAATCGAAGCCTTCGGACAACGTCGATGCGGTGTCGAGTATTGCCGCGAGATTCGGCGGCGCAGGCGGCGGTTGCTCGCTGCGGGGATAGTAGCCGATCACGAAATCAAGCCGGTTCCACTGCGCATCGAAGATATCGCCCCGCGTGGAAAGTCCGAATCGATCCGAGATGACCGAGATGTACATGACGGGGCGCTCACCATTCCTTCTGAAACAGTGCACTTTGTAGTCGGCTGGAACCTTGCCGCGCGTGTCGAGAAGGAGTTGCTCGAAGAAGATTTGCGGTTTTATGCCGCTGTAATGCCGCTCCCTTGAAACCTGGTAGAAGTCAGTTTGCAACCACTGCCCGGCGAGCTGCCGTAGTTTCTCGAAGGAGGTTTGCGACTTGTCCCTGACGACTTCAACGAAGCTGCTGCCATGATTCGCCTTCATCACGAACGAACCGGGTAACGAGTCGAAAATCGCCTGCGTGAACGCGACGGGTGCGCAGATCAACGGGACTAAATGTTTTGATGGCAGTTTGCCGCTGACGTAGTTTCGAACGGCCAGCTTGTCAGTGAGCGATACATAACGCGGATCGGGTTTCAGGCTTCGCTGCAGGATTTTTTCGTTGAACGTTGCTGGCCGCAGCAGGTTAGGAAAACGGCCGACGTACTTCCTATGTAGGAGACTAAGGAATATCAAATCGGGCAACGCCGACTTGGTCAACTTCTTCATTCGTCTGATGAGTGACATTCAATACGCACCTATGGTTTTCAAGCGATCTTCCTTGCTTGCTACGAAAGGAAATAACGTACTGCGCGACGGCCTTATTCCGCCCCAACGTGGATTTCTTTATTCGGCCGCGCTGTGGCTTTGCCAGGGGTGCTATCGCGCCATGCAAAAAATCTCCGTTTCTGCAGATGACACTACGCCATCGAAATTTCCTTAGTGATCCAGATAACAATAATCGTGGGTGATCTGCAGTAGGAAGTGCTTGCGACATCGGTAATGTGGTGTGACCCCTTGGTGAACGCAAGGCTTCACCTATTTGACACGCGCCTTCCGCAAGCAAGCAAGCCTGGACACTGCGAAGCCACCGAGGCACATGTGTACGTAAAGGACAGCGAGGACACGCCCTGCAGTTGTAAAACCCGCCCGCGCGGCCCGGTAATTGCTCCAACCGCAAACCAGCAAGACGTCGCCAGCAAAATCGGCGTTGGATTGTCCACTCATCCGACTTAAGAGGAGCGAACATGCATTTCGTTATCAACGGAAACGAATTTGAATTGGAGTTCGACCCCAGGACATCGCTCCTCGATATGTTGCGCGAGCAGCAGCACCTGTTCGGCGTCAAAAAAGGGTGCAATCAAGGCGCGTGCGGCGCTTGCACCGTCCTGATAGATGGGACACGCATCAACAGTTGCCTTGCTCTTGCCGTGCAGTACCAGGACTGCGCGATCACGACAATTGAAGGGCTGGGTGCGCCGGGCGAACTTCATCCCCTGCAGGCGGCCTTCGTCGAACATGACGGATTTCAGTGCGGGTACTGTACGCCCGGGCAAATCTGCTCGGCCGTTGGCATGGTCGCGGAGCTCAAATGCGGCGTGCCAAGTTACGTCAGCGCTGACGTAGCTGCAGAAAGCTTTGCATTGTCGGATACGGAATTGCGCGAACGGATGAGCGGCAATCTCTGCCGCTGCGGCGCCTACAACGGCATCGTGGATGCAATCCAGGACACCTTCGGCACGACCGGGGCAGAAATCGAACCCAGTACGAGGGAGGCTGCCTGATGAATCCCTTTACCTATGAACGCGCGTCGGATCCGAAATCAGCGCTCACGCTCGGCGCTCAGTCGGGAGCCAAGTACCTCGGCGGAGGCACCAACCTTGTTGACCTGATGCGCGAGACCATCGAGCATCCGGCGGTGCTTATCGACGTGACGGGTATTTCCCGCGAGATAGACGATACGCACGATGGTGGTCTGCGGCTCGGCGCCGGCGTCAAGAACACCGCTGCGGCGGCTGACCGGCGCGTGCGCGAGCGCTTCCCGATCCTGTCGCAAGCCATCCTTGCAGGCGCGTCCGCCCAGATCCGCAACATGGCGACGGTGGGCGGCAATCTTTTGCAACGCACCCGTTGCGGCTATTTCTACGATGACGCCGCGCACTGCAACAAGCGCGCGCCCGGAACCGGTTGCGATGCTATCGACGGCTTTAATCGTATGCACGCAATCCTGGGTGCATCGAGTGAATGCGTGGCGACCCATCCTTCCGATATGGCCGTGGCGCTGGCCGCGCTGGATGCGCTCGTCTCGGTAGAAGGTCCCAACGGCGCACGCGATATCCCTCTGGTCGACTTTCACGTCCTCCCCGGCGCTACACCCCAGGTCGAAACGGTACTGCAGCCGGGCGAGCTGATCACTGCCGTAACCTTGCCGCCTCCTGTGTCAGGACGCTCTATTTATCGCAAGGTGCGGGACCGTGCTTCGTATGCTTTCGCGCTGATTTCGGTGGCCGCAATTCTTGAAGTGCAGGACGGCACCGTGAAGGAGGTTCGGATTGCGTTGGGTGGCGTTGCCCACAAGCCGTGGCGAGCGAACGCGGCAGAGGCCGCCCTGAGAGGCGGTCCGGCAACCGAGGCGGCATTCCGCGTAGCAGCGCAGACGGAACTCGCTTCCGCTCGCGGTCTGAGCGACAACGCTTTCAAGATTGAACTGGCTCAGCGCGTGATTGTCGACACGCTGCTCAAGCTGACCGCTCTCCAGGAGATCCGCTGATGCCTATCCTCAAAGACGCCATGCAGGCAGTAATGAAAAAGGCCATCGCACTTGCGCCCGATAGCTTCATTCCCGGCGGCAAGCCGGACCCGCTGATTCGTCACAAGCATGGCCTCATCGGCGCTTCGGTGAGCCGGATCGACGGGCCGTTGAAGGTGTCCGGTCGAGCGACTTTCGCGGCCGAGTTCCCAATGGAAGGGATGACGTACGCGGCGCTCAAGTATTCATCGATTGCGCGTGGACGTATTGTCACTATCGATACGACCGCCGCCGAAGCCGCGCCTGGAGTGGCGCTGGTGATGACTTACAAGAACGCGCCGCGCCTCAAGCCCATGCCGGCCTTCATGACCAAGCAAAAGGCGGCTGGCGGCGATAACCTGCCGGTCATGCAGGACGACCAGATTCACTGGAACGGCCAGCCGGTCGCGCTGGTGCTGGCCGAGACGCAGGAGCAGGCCGATCATGCACAGTCCCTGATCCGCGTGACGTACGAGGCGGGCGACGACGGTGTGACTTCTCTCGACGCAGCCAAGGCGAATGGTTCGGAACCTGGCGTCTTCCAGGGCGAGCCGTTAAAGCTCGAGATCAAGGACGCCGAGGCCATGCTGGCTGCTGCGCCCCACAAGATCGACGTGCGCTACACGACGCCTCGCCATAACCACAACCCCATTGAACTTCATGCAGCAACGCTTGCATGGACGGGCGATGAACTTCGGATTCACGACACGGTGCAAGCCGTCGCTCACGAGGCGTGGACGATTGCGGAAGTATTCGGTATCGACGAGAAAAAGGTGCATGTCACTTCGCCGTTCGTTGGCGGGGGTTTTGGTTCGAAGACGGTGTGGCAACACCAGGTGCTGGCAGCGGCGGCGGCGAAGCTCGCGCAACGTCCTGTGAGAATCACGTTGTCGCGGGAAGGGGTGTTTCGCATTGTCGGCGGCCGAACGCTTACCGAGCAGCGCGTGGCGCTCGGCGCTCAGGCCGACGGTACGCTCGACGCCCTCATTCACACCGGCACGGTTGCAATGACGCCGCATAACAACATGCCTGAACCGTTTATCTTGCCGGCCAAGAGCGCGTATGCGTCGCGAAGCTTCCTGCTCGATGTCGAGACCGTCAAGATGAATATGACGGCCAACACGTTCATGCGCGCGCCTGGCGAGGCCGTTGGTACGTTCGGGCTGGAATCCGGCATCGACGAGCTTGCGCACGCAATGGGAATGGACCCCATCGAGTTGCGGATCAAGAATGAGCCCGAAAAGGATCCTACGACAGGGCTGCCGTTCTCTCAGCGCGGCATTGTCGATGCCTGGAAAACCGGCCGCGAGCAATTCGGCTGGGACGCGCGTGGGGAGCCGGGCACGCGGCGCGACGGCGACTGGCTGGTAGGCATTGGCTGTGCAACGGGCACGTATCCGTACTACCGGATGCCAGGCGGCGCGGCGCGTATCACGCTGACCGACAAAGGGCGCGCTACGGTCAGCATCGCCGCGCATGAAATGGGCATGGGCACATCGACCGCTCAAACACAGATTGCCGCGGAGCGTCTCGGGCTGTCGATGGACGACATCGACTTCGAATACGCCGACTCGAAATTGCCGGGCGTTGTGCTCGCGGGCGGGTCGCAACAGACGGCCGCGATTGGCGCAGCCGTGATTGCCGCTCATCACAAGCTCGTCAGGGAACTGCTGCGGTTCGCGGGCAACACATCGCCACTTTCTGGCTTGTTGCCGGAAGACGTCGGCGGCCGGGATGGCGGTCTGTGCGCGCTGGACGACGAAAGCAAGTTCGAAACCTACGGTGCCATCCTCGCCCGGGCGAAGCGCGAAGAAGTCACTGTCGAGGCAGAGGCTCCGATGCCGTTCGAACTGCAGCACTGGTCCATGCACAGCCACAGCGCGCTATTTTGCGAGGTGCGCGTCAACGCAGTCACGGGCGAGGTCCGTGTGAGCCGGTTTCTCGGTTCTTTCGACTGCGGCCGGATCATCAATGCCAAGACGGCTGCCAGCCAGTTTCGCGGCGGCATCATCATGGGTCTTGGTCTTGCGTTGATGGAGGAAACCGAGTTCGACGAAAGAACGGGCCGGGTGATGAACCCATCGCTCGCGGACTATCACGTGCCTGTTCATCTCGACGTGCCGAAGATCGACATCATCTGGAGCGAAGAAGCCGATCCTCACACGCCGATGGGCGCGCGCGGCGTTGGCGAAATCGGGATCACCGGGGTAGGAGCCGCCGTCGCGAACGCGGTCTTCAACGCGACGGGCAAGCGGATTCGCGACCTGCCTATTACGCTGGACAAGGTGCTTTTATAGTTTGCCGGGGGCACGGGGCGCCTCAAGGGGCGTCCCTTTGTCCCTCCTGAACGTTCCAGACAACTGGAAACAGCGGATGTTCCATAGGGGCGCCTTCCGGCAATTCGCCCGCGAGTCCTGGAAACTCCGGCGAGGTTCGCCACTGCCTCGGTGCATGCCGGACATCGTCGCCAATGAAGCGAACCGAAAACGCCCTGCGACGATGCGTGCCCGATACGCCGCCCGACGCATGCAACGTCAGCATGTTGAAGCACACCATGTCGCCGGGCTCGAGCGTCCAGCCGCGTACGTCGAAGGCATCACGATCGCCTTCAATGTCAGGCAGATCGGCGAGACTTCCCTCGGGAAACCACTTCGCCTCGTTTTCCATGAATGTTCGCGGCATGAGCCACGGTCCGCGATGTGAACCGATGACAAATTCCAGCGTGGACTCGCGTGAAACGGGATCGACGGGAATCCACATGCTGACGTTATTGGAACCTGCAATGTTGTAGTAGGGCTGGTCCTGATGCCACGGCGTGCGCTGCCGCGTGTTCGGTTCCTTCACCAGCACGTGATCGTGATAAAGCCGCACCGTCTGACCGCCGATCAACGCCGCAGCAGCGGAAGGCGCGGGCGACTCGAATATGAACCGCCGATACGCTTCGTTATCCTGCCAATTGCAAAAGTCTTCGAAGAACCATCCGGGGTCATCGGGACGGCTCGCAGTTTTCGCGCGGGTGCTCGGTTCCGCGATGTTGTGATCGATGCCGGAGCGCAACAGCGCGATTTCATCGGCATTGAAAAGACCCCGGATGCATATCGCGCCGTTGCGGCGAAACTCCCGCGCCATGTCCGGCGTTATCGCCCTGGCCACGCGCGTTGTTATGTCTGATTCCATCGCCGGGTCCCCTCAGTCGCCATAGATGTTGAAATCGAAGTACTTGTGAGCCAGCCGGTCGTAGGTTCCATCGTGCCGTATGGCTTTGATGGCGCCGTTCAACTGTGCGGCCAACGCGGAGTCGTCCTTGCGCACGCCGATGGCCACGCCATCGCCGGCCACGCGCTTGTCCTTGACTTCATCGCCGGCGAAAGAATAACCCTTGCCACGCGGTGTCTTGAGAAAACCGATGTCCGCCTGCACCGCAGACTGGAAGGCTCCATCCAGGCGCCCCGTGGTCAGGTCCTGATAGATCGCGTCCTGCGTCGGATATGAAACGACCGTCACACCTTCCGGCGCCCACACGGCCTTGGCGAAGGTTTCCTGCATCGAGCCCTGATCCACGCCAATGCGCTTGCCCTTCAGCGAAGCGGCGTCGGGCACGAGCGTCGAGCCTGTTGCCGCCACCAGACGAGATGGGCCGTTATAGATCTTGTCGGTGAAGTCGATCTGCTGTTTTCGCACCGCCGTGGCCGACATTGCCGACAAGATGGCATCGAACTTTCGCGCTTTCAAAGCCGGGATGATGGCGTCGAAACTCTGTTCGACCCAGACGCATTTCGCGTGCAGATTTGCGCAAATCGCGTTGCCCAGATCGATGTCGAAACCAACCAGCGTCCCGTCCGGCGCCTTCGATTCAAAAGGCGCATAAGTTGGATCAACGCCAAACCGAATCACCTTCGGGTCCTGCGCGTGAGCGGCCAGCGGGAGCATTGCGAGAAGCAGGAAATTCAAAAGGCTACGGCGTTTCATGGTGCGATTCCTGGGTAGGTGGTTTTAGTTCGATGTGTCATCGCCCGGGAGCGTTGAACTCAGAAAGGCCATCGCGCGAGAGAAGACCTGCTGTGCGCGCAACGCCGTCATTTCGCGCCAGTGGGGATCGGCGGGGAAAAATTGTTCCAGCAATTCGGCCTTTATGCGGCGGCCGGTTGCGTCGAATGGATCGCCAAACATATGCAGCCAGTGGTCGTCGCGTAACAAGCGATGCGAGCGCGCGGAGTCGTACGTGCCGCATTCAATGACGAACTGCATCAGGTCCACGCTGCTCAACTGGTCGAGCATGGCTTGCGAGGTATAGCCCGTGGCCGTGGCGGCAATGCCCGTGTTGGTGGTGGACGCTGGACCCGTGACGATGGTATGCAGCCACGGCCCGTAAAGCGTCTGCATGTGCGATAGCATCGGGTAAGCGGCCTCTGTGATAGCCATCAGCATGGGATGGCCAAACGCGCCGGCGCCGGTGTGCAAGTCGAAACACATCGCGGTCCGCGCCGTCGCAACGTGCTTCTCCATGATCGCGCGCAGAGTGCGATTGCTCCAGGCCGGCTCGCGGCCGCCGTAAAACAGGCCGTCGGGGTGCACGTACTGTCCCGCTTCCACCACGCTCATTACCGCGGCATGTCCATCACGCGCAATGCGTGCCGCCAAGCTTGCGTCGGCGAGAGTGCGAGCCGGGCCTTCGAGTTCGGGACAAAGATAGATCTCGTGCAGCGACTCGTAACCAGCGTTTGCCGGAAGGGGTTTGTCGAACGCAAGATAGTTTCGATTCAGGTCGACGTTGTCTTCCGTCACGCGTCGCAGCCACGCCGTTCCCCACGGATTCACCAGATGAATAGCGACAACGCACACTCCTTCGGGGACGCCGTGCGTCCGTAGCGAGTCGAGCAGCGCGATCTGGCAGTCCGAACCATAGAAGCCTTCAATGCCGTGAGTACCCGACAACACGACCAGCCGGTTGCGTGCATGCGGATCGCCGACAACAGCGACATCGGTTGCAAGCGTCTCCTGGCGTGGTCCTTTCAATGGATGCAACCACTCCGTCAGCGATGCGTTTGCGAGGCGGGCGGCGCTTAAAAACCGTTCGCGCTGGCGATCGAATGAGGGCGCTTCGAGAAAGTGCGGATTCATCGGCGATCTATATGTGAAGAGAGGGTTGTTCCGCTTTGTCGCGTTGCTCGGCATCGATCAGGCGCTGCACGCCGCGGCGAAATCGCGTCGGGCCGGCGTCGAGCGCGAGGTTGATGTTGGGCGTGCGCCGGTTCGCCATCCCGGCGTGCACGGCGGCGAGGATCACGCGGTCTTCGTCGAAGGCGTGGCGCACGTCTTCATTGAATTGCTCCGATACACGCTCATCAGTCTGATCGAAATTGCGCGCCTGAAACCAGTAATATCGCGTGGTCGATTCGTCCACCGGCGTCAGGAAGTTGTAGGAATTCATGAGGAACACGTCGGGATGCATGGGTTCGGACTCGCTACCCGTACCCGCCGGCGTGAAGATAGCCTTGATCACGGCGTGCGATGGAAAGCGCACTTCGTATTGCTGTTTTCGATCGCATTGCCCGCTGAACTTGACGTAGCGCGCGTAGAAAGGCGCGACCTCCACGTCGCGCATCCATCGCGAAACCGTGACACCGTTCGCGCTTTCCACGGTGCCAAGCGGTTCGCCCTCGCACGCCGCGTTGCCGAACGAGGACGGGTGCACCCACGCGACGTGCGACGGATCGAGAAGGTTGTCGGTGACATACAGGTAATGACAATCGACAGTCATGGCATCGCCCTGATTGATGCCCCACGCCGGGTCGCCCCATTCCGGCACGTCGATGATCGTAGCGGGATCGGCGTCCTCCGGCGAACCCATCCATAGCCATACCAACCCGTAACGCTCATGAGCCGGATAACTGCGCACCCGGGCGCCAGGCGGAATCCGCGCGTTGCCGGGCGCGCGCACGCAGGTTCCGGCACCATCGAATGTCAGTCCGTGATAGCCGCATTCCACGTGCTCGCCTTTCAAGCGTCCCATCGATAAAGGCAGCTTGCGATGCGGACACGCATCTTCGAGTGCAGCTAAGGACCCATCGGGCTTCCGATACACGACGATCGGTTCATCCAGCAACCGCGTTGCATGGAGCCCGGAACCGACTTCCTCGCTGCGCGCAGCGACATACCAAGCGTTTCTGACGAACATGAATGCATCCCCAGCCTCTTACCGGACCGTCAGCCCGGTTTATGTCGAAAGCTTAGGAAGTCAATATTCAAAAGAATAGGGGAGTGTTTTTATTGGTTTGTTTAGAATTTCTAAAACGAGTCGATAGGAGTCGCCCATGGATACGCTGCCGCCTCTGCGCGCTCTGCAAGTGTTCGATACGCTCGGGCGTTGTCAGGGCGTGGTCGAAACCGCGCGGCGGCTCGGGGTATCGCCGGGCGCCGTCAGTCAGCAGATCAAGCAACTGGAGGACGCGGTCGGCCTGCGGCTGCTTGCCAAAGAAGGCAAACGCTTGAGATTGACTGAAGCCGGGCGGATTTATCACGCCAGTTGCGCAGAGGCTTTCGAGAGTCTTCGGCTCGCGCGTGCGGAACTGGAGCGGGGCAAGCTGACGCGCAGCCTGTGCATCAGCGCGCTGCCGTCCGTTCTGTCGAAGTGGCTTGCGCCACGAATTTACACCTGGCGGCGGGAGCATCCGGAGATCGACATCTTTCTCGACGGCACGCATTCGGAACCGTCACACGATGGCAATCGCATCGACTTTCGCATTACCTATGGCGAGCGCATCGATCCGTCCAGAACCCGTGCCGAATTGTTCCACGACAAAGTCGTGCCCGCGTGCAGTCCCGCATTGATCAGCGGCAGAACTCTCGCTCATCCGCGCGACATACTCGACTACCCGTTGTTATCGATCGACTGGCTGCCAAAATTTTCGTCGCCACCTTCCTGGCGCGACTGGTGCGCGGTGAACGACGTTGAAGACGGTGGCATGCGCAACGCTCAACTTGTCTTTTCGCTGTCGAGCCTGGCAATACAAGCGGCCATCGATGGCGAAGGGTTTGTGCTCGCGCAAACGTCCATGATCGCGGCGGACGTTGCCGCCGGGCGGCTTGTCATTCCGTTTCCCGCCGGCGTGGCGCTGCTGTCGCCGTACTTCGTCACATGGCAGCCGAGCGCATTCGATCATCCGCACTGCCGCGCGTTTCATCGATGGATCTTGATGCAAGGACGCGAACAGCAGTCGATCAACGACATACTCGCCACTTGATGCGCTCTCGCATTTGGCGACGACATTCCGCTAGTCCGCCGCCTCGCTTTTTTTCGCGCCGAGGTTGCGGGCACGCTTGACAAGCACGCGCGAATGCCCGCGCATGGTGTGCATGAATGCGAAATCTCCACGCATCTGTTCAAACGTATATCGCCGCACGAGGTGACCGCCGAAGCCCGCGAGGAACTTGAGAATGCCTGCTGTCGAAACACCGTCGAAGTCGATCTCGAGCCCGCGTTCCCGGGCGACCTTCATTGCCTGCCAGACGAGCAGGGCCACGGCACCGCTGTGCGCAGTGGCTTTGCGCGTAGTCAGGAAATAATAGACGTTCGATTTGTCCCAAATGAGCGCGGTCGCTGCGTTGAGCGTGCCGTCGGTGTCAAACGTACCGAGCAGCATGCCGGCGTTGTGCCGAAGGACTTCCGTCAGCAGCCGCCGCATGATGGTGGAGCCGTAGACGTTGTCGAGCCTGCGGGTGGCGAGATTCGAATCGTAGAAGTCGACGAACGACTCGACACCTGGAAGTTCGCGCACTTCGAATCGCTCGGCCGATCGCCGCACCCGGTTGCGCGTATTCCACCGCAGGCCGCGCCAGACACTTGCTTCGTCTGCGCCAGCCGGAAGTTTAAGTGTGAATCCAACCGCGACCTTGAAGCCATGCAGAGAGAAAGCAGCTGCTTCGGCATCCGAAACAAGTGGATGCGCGATCTGATGAAAGTGAGCGCAATCCGGTAGTTGCGCAATCAGCTCGCGCGTTACATCCAGTCTGTGACACCATTCCGGATCCCCTGCATCGGCTGCCTGGCGCTTGATGACGGGACCGAGCGTTCGCGTAAGCGGCGGCAGCGTCGATACCCGCCACAAGCCCTTTTTTGTCAGCGTGTAGGGCATCTCGCCGATGATATCGGCGCCATTCTTCACCACCGCCATATGCCAGTGTTCGCCGACGGTTGCGTTGAGCCACCATGGTTCATGAAAGATCGAGCGCTCTGTCAGCCCTGGCGACATCACGGGAACGTGCTTTGGCGCCGCAGACTGGCCGGGTGCCACCTTCGCTTTGCCGGTTTGCGGTTTAAGCGGTGCAGGCACTGTCACCACGGGAATGTTTTCTCTGTTCATGACGCTCGGATCCCTCGTATTGCCGATACCGACGCCCGAGCGTACAAGTACACGCGGGCATGCAACCGTCCGGCAGCGGACATTAAAACTTCTATTGCAGCCGTTTTGCTCTGACGCGGCGGCACGGCCCTTCGTAGCCGATTACTACTGACGCGCCATGGCATAGAGGATCATGTCCTTTACGGCGGCCGATTCAACCATTGGCCGGGATGAATTGCCTGCGCGTGCCGTCACGCCATGCCAGATCATGATGCCCTTGGGCTGGTGATAGCCGGTCCCGGGATCGCGGTGTATCTTCGTCATTCCGAGATCCGATAGTGGAATTTCAACGTCGAGTCCATCGTCGGTTCGCAAATTGACCAGATTCGCGTCTATGACGGACTGCGGCTCGCCCAGCGCCAGATTCACCGAACATCCTTCCTGATGAACCCGGAACCAGAGAGATTGACCATCGGCATCGCGCAGTCGCTGCGCTCGTTCGATGAATTCCGCTGCATACGCGGGTGACTCGAATTCGAAATTGAAATCGGGCTGCATCGCGAGGTTTGATTTGAACGGTTGACTGAAGCCGATCGCAGCGGCAAGTTTGGCTGGATCGTGCAAACGAAGCTCCCCGTGATACGGCGGGCGTTTGATGGCTTCCTGTCCCATCGACGACAAGATCAGCAACGTACCGCCGCGGCGGCGCGCAAGTGTTGCGAGCTTGCCAATCTGTGCATCCGCAATATCCATTGCAGCGAGGACCGTCTCGCCCTTGAATTTGTCGCTGGCCGACGTGTTCTCCTGCCCGAAGTCTTCGGGGAAGGCGTATCGCCAATAGCGGTGCATGGCGCCTGCAACATGATTCGTGAAGAAGGTCGAAAACTCAGGCTTAGAATGACGATACGCGTCGAGGAACACGTCGAACGCGAGCGGCGCCTGCAACAGCGGACGTCTGGCCCGGTAGCGCCGATCCCTGCGTTCATTGCCAAGCTGGATCGCAAGCTTGGCAAGCGTCCTGGGACGAACGCCGATAAACGGCAGCTTCGCAGCCTCGACAATAAGATTCGTGTCCACATGAACATCGCTGGCCACCGCGGAGTCAGATGCCGTCTGCCGCAGGTTGATCCTTTGGAATGCTGAATATTTGGAAGGGTAAGTTTCAGGCGAGCGAGCGAACGTGTCGGGGATATAGAAACTGTAGCTTCCGGAATGCGGAACTGGATAGGATTGAAGACTGCCGAATACTCCAACCGAATAACCTTGCCTGGAGAGAATTTCCCAAACCGGCGGGAAAAGCTCGGCGGCGGACAAGTCCTGGTTGATGAAACGAATCTTGTGGACCTCGTTGTACACGCCGCGATGCACGGTCGGCCACGTCGACCATGGGTGCAACTCGCCTTGATCGTGAGTCATCGTCGTGTACGAAAGACACTGCGGAAGCAGTCTTGAGAGGTAAGAATCGGGTCGCAGTGCAACATACCAATCTACGACGCGCCAGGGGACTTCGTTCAATTCGTAAACTATCAGCGGGAGGCGGCCACGGACGCTTGCAATTTCGGAAAGATCGAAGTCTCTGGACATTGCTGATGTCCCCCGGGTCGAGTGGAAATTCGAAAAGCTTCCTAAAGCTTCCTGAGCATTCTCAATAAATTACGTTGCACCGTAATGACGCCACTGGATGTGTGTTATCCCACGTTTCCAATCAAGTTGCATTTGCATCAATGCACTGTATTCAATGCATGATTGTGACAAGTGCACGCTGCGTTGTTCGCATAGCATCCCTTATGGTCCGCAGGATGTTTGTGGATGGAACGAACAGCATTCGCCGCATGAGGATTTAAGGGAATCGCCGAATAGTTCGACGCTGGATTTCATGGCAGATTTGTCTGCGATCGTCGTGACATTCATCTATTTGAAACCAGCGAATCAGCCAGCGACGCTGCGTCTTCCGGGAGGCGATATGGTGTGTCGGCGACACGTTATTGAAACGCTGCTGCTTGGCGCACTGCTTGAAACCCGAGGCGTGCTCACTGCACAAGCGGCAACATCCGCTTCTGCCGACGTTGTGGTCGACACGTGGTTCGGAGTAAAGGGAGACGGCAAGGCAAACGACAAAGCGAACCTCCAGAACGCCATCGACAGGTCAGTCGGCAAGACGTTGCTGATCACCGGCCGGAGCAGGATTGATGCAAGCGGCCTCGATATGCGAACGGGAAGTCATTTGCGATTCGCACCCAATGCGTCGATCAAATTGCTTCCGCACAATGAGGTTTTTTATCAGATTCTGCGCATCTGGGATGTTCGAAAGGTAGTGCTGGAAAACGCGACGCTCGACGGAAGCAAGGAATTGAATTCGGCAAAAAAGGATCCGGTGCAAGGCGGGTACGGCATGGGGATTTCGATTGCCGGAAGTTCAGACGTCGCTATCTTGTCGACTGCGACAGTGAACTGCTGGGGCGACGGAATTTATATCGCCAACAGTTATGGTCACAAGGACAGATGCAGTACCGCAATTCGTGTGATCGATCATCGGGCAAGCCGTTGCCGGCGGCAAGGGGTATCGATTATTAGCGGCCGGGATGTGCTCTTCGAAAATCCAGTATGGGAAAACATCGGCGGAACGGATCCATCTGCGGGTCTGGACATAGAACCGAACAGCAATCAGGACGTGCTGGAACAGATTCGCATCCTTAATCCGACGACCCGCAATTGCCGTACGGGAATCCTGGTTTACCTGAAAGAAATTCCCGGGCCGATTGCGAAGAACGTGCAGATTGAAATAATGAATCATCGGGACGAGTCGTCAACGGACGCCGCGTTCAGCGTGTCCGGACTGAAGACCGAAGGTCATGTGGTCACGGGCCGGATCGCCAGTATTTCTCCGACCTGGGTCAACCCTCGGCTAGCTGAGGTCAAAAGTGTTGGATACGACAACGCAGGGCCCGAGATCGTTGTAACCGGCCGAAGACTTGTTCCGTGAAATCGTGCAAGGTTAAATCGGGAGCCGTAGGCATCCGGCGTACTTGACGAAGTGCATTCGGTCATCTTCAGGAAAGAACGATGAAATCGACATCGGCGATCGGCACATCCACGTTGCGGACGTCGCTCGGAAGGCCTCGTGCGAGCGCTTACTTCCGCACGCCGCAGGGGTGGGTGTTCCTGCTTCTCGCTGCTGTCGTGCTCGCCACGCTAGGCTTTGGCGACAGATCGATTGGTGTTCTGGATCAGGATAATTACGTCGCTTATTTCAAGGTGACAACGTGGGATTGGGTCGTGCAGTTCTATCAGGACAGCGCGTCGCATTCCAGCTTTGCCATCAGCCTGGTGACGGAAGAATTAGGCTGGCGAGTGTGGGTGGTTCTCGTCAACTCGTTAGGAATGACACCGGAAGCCGGCGTTCGTCTGACGGTCGTTGTCCTGAACCTGCTTGTCATGTATTCGCTTGCCAATCTTCGCCGGCCATTGATTGGTCTGATCCTTTGGATAGTGATGCCGACCGCGCTTGCTACAGTCGGCTTGTTCCAGATCCGGCAAGGGTTTGCGTTTGCAATCACCATGCTGTTCGCCGTCAGGCTCAACCGTCCCATTCTCGGCGCGCTCATTGCCAGCGCCGTTCACACTACGTTCGCGGTGCCGGCTCTTTTGCTTATCGCCGTGCGCGTATGCAACCGCAGCCTGTGGGTCGCGCTGGCGGGCGTTAGCGCAATGGCGCTCGTATTGGCATCGTCCGCAAGCTTTTTGTTCCAGAACTTCGGCGGCCGCAGGCTTGAAGAATATGCGGGTTACCAGGACGATTTCACCATCCGCTTGATCGCACTTTTAGTGGGATACATGTTTGCGTCGGTTGCCGTCCTCTACGCTTCCGGGCGCGAGGCGCGTACGCAGCGGGACGAATCGATTCGCCAGATGTGCATCATGCATATTGGACTTGTCGTCTATCTGGTCGCAGCGTTTCTGGTTTTTCCGTTTGGGAAAGGACGAGTCTGGTATTGCGTTCCCTTGCTTGTTCCATTCTTTGTTCCTGAGATCAAGTTTAGAAACGCCATCGTTGTCTGGCTGACCGTAATCTTGCTGTCCGTGGTGACCGCCGACGCCGTGAAAAGTTATTACGAAGAGGTGTACACCTACTTCATCGGCTAGTTCGTGGCGCCGATGTTTACAAGGCCATGTATCGAAAGCAGCGCTACGCTTGCTATGGAACAATCGTTTCGCTCTTTCAGGAGCACACCGATGTCAACCGAAGCCCTTGCGTTTGAAACCGTGCGAACGGTCGATGGCTTCCGCGCACTTCAGCCTGAATGGGACGATCTCTGGCGCTGCGCGAAAGGTGAATACTTTCAGTCGTTTGCCTTTTGCAACAGCGCGCTCGAGACGGATGACACCGTCGCTCGACGAAAGCTTCATTGTGTGACAGGTCGACGCGATGGAAGGCTCGTCGCTATTTGGCCGCTCGTTACGTTCAGGAATATCTGCTGGAAATACGCGACGCCGCTAGGCCCCGAAAACCGCGCTCCCAGCGATATCCTTGCCGCACCTGACGACGATAGAGACGAACTCGTCAGGGCCACCTGGCGCGCGGCGCTGAAATCAACCGGCGCCGATGTTTTCCAGCTATGGCGTATTCGCGCGACGTCTTTATTGCACCGCTATGCAACTCGCGAGAATATTGCGCGCCGCTTGCAAGAAGAACCGACGCCTTATGCAATGTTGCGAAGCGAGCAAGATTGGGAAGCCTTTTGTCGCTCTCGGCCAGGCCGGTCTAGAACCCGCCCGCTGTACTTGAAAAAGCGGCTTGCTTCACATGGTGCGATCAGTATCGATATGGTCGAAGCAAACGATGCACGACTCCAGCCGCTTATAGACTGGTTCGTCCTGCACAAGCGCGAATGGGCTCGCCACAACGGTCTGAATAGTCAGTGGGTGTTTTCGGAATCCAGCCGCGCATTCTGGAATGCCTTGTTGTCCCAGGCCTCACCCGATGCAGGCGAATTCCGCTTGTTCGTGCTGACATTAAACGGCGAGCCGTGCGCCATGAACATCATTGCAGTGAACGCCGCGTGCGCTTACCTTCTCGCCAACACTTACGACCGAGAGGTTGCGCGGCTTTCGCCAGGCACGGTACTGATCGACGACTGCGTAAAGTGGGCTTACGATCGCGGGCTTGATTTCGATTTCGGTCCGGGCGATCAGAGCTACAAATTTTCGTGGACCGGCGGGCTTTCGTACACGACTGCCTCGTTCCTCGTGCTGCCAACCGTATGGGGGCGTTCGGGCCATGCCGCGAAGCAAGGCGTAAAGAGCCTGCGCCTTATGGCGGGACGTGTTGCAGGCAGGCAGACGCCGGAAGTCCTCGAAGCCGACGCGTCGTGAAGCCAAAGGACAAGTAACGGTTATCTATGCCGCGTTTTCTCCGCAGCGGCCGCTTCGATTACCCCGCCATGACCCGGGATCATCCAGTGCGGTGTTTTGAAACGAACAACGCAGCGATATAACCAAAGGTAAGTGATCACGAACGCGAGCGCCGCGCAGGCAAGGACCGTTGGACTCTGATAAAAAAGCGTAGCCGGAACAATGCCAACAAGCGCGAGCGTCCAGAGGTAAGGCGATGTATTAGGGTTTCCGCGATCACGCACGCCGGTATCTTCTGAACGCGCGCCTCGGCGTGCAATGCGTTTGTACACGATTGTATGCAGATGCAATCCGTCTGGTTGGCTGACCGAGCGTCCTTTGAGCATGCGCCGCCGATAAATCGAGAAGATCGTTTCGAAGAGCGGATAGATTGCGACCACCGCGGCATACCAGGAGCAGACGTTAGGATGTCTTACTATTAATACGACCAAAAGTTCGGCCATCACGAATCCCACAAAGTATGCGCCGCCATCCCCCAGGAAAATGTAGGCCGTTGGATAGTTCCAGATCGCGAAGCCGAGGATCGCGCCAACCATAGTAAGCGCCACGCTCATTGCAAACCAGTCACCGACCTCGTGTGCAACATAACCGATCGACCCGAAGATAAGAATCGCCGTCACGGATGCAAGGCCGTTCATTCCATCGACAATATTCATGGCGTTCGTCAAACCGGCAACGGCCACCATGGTCAGGCCGATAGCCAGCGGCGACATGGCGAGCCAGTTGTCGATCATTGGCAGATCCACGCGCGCGATCACTGCCTGAAGCAAATAAGCGCCAATCACCGCGCCGCCCAATGCGCTGAACAAGCGGGCGCGCGGGGTCACACGCTTGGTCGTGTCTTCCAGAAAACCACTACAGAACGGCGGTGCTGCGGCGCAGATCAGCATCATGGTTTCGCCGCGAGGATTTGATCCGAATAACGCGCCTATCGTACAGGTCACGCAAGTTGCACACACTATCCCCAACCCTCCAACGCGAGGAACGGGATACTTGTGATTCTTTTGCACTGCGTCGAGATCGTAATCTATCAACGTGCTGCCGAATCGCCCGGCGTATCGGACTATCAGCATGGTGACGAGAAATGAACTGACAAAGCTTAGCGCAAGGTTAAACATGGTTTCCAGCCCGGCGACACAGCGGTGAGTCGATTTTCGACGTTCGGCGTTTAACTCCTGGCGAGTTTAACGTCCCTGAAATCGCATTGAGAGCTCCAGCGTTCAACGGAGATCGTATTAGTTGGTACTGACAACCGTCATTGACGTCGTGCGATACGTTGTGCCTGTAGGCGTCTTTTATCATAGGCAAAAAACTGTCCGTTTCAACGCCGATCTATATTGCGGTTTACCTTCATTGTTCGCAGCGCTTAGCAGCGCTAACTCCATTCATTGGGTTATCTAAAACGTTTTCAATCCGCCTCCTTAGCATATTTTTTTTACACCTGATCGGCTTAATGTGGGCTATCGAACATAGCGTCGATAGTCATGGAGACGACGCTAAAACTACGGTGTTTGGTAATCGCAATGTTATGAAAAATATGAAGTTAGGATTGCTCGACGAATCTAGTTATCCAACTCGATTACAGGGTATGGCCTGATGTTTTTCGGGCGGTATTTTCGTGAATATGCTTTCTCTCCTTAGGCGCGGTTTTAAGAATCGTTGATCTATGCCGATGCGCTTGGTTAAAGCCGGGTGGAATCCGTCGAAGTTGGAAGGTTTCGAGTGGTATTCGTCTTGATGAACACAATTCCTAAGATTGAACGCCTGTTACTCAGGGCGTAAATCGAAGTTGCTTCGCGATATGGATTGGCAGGACCATCGGCGGATGTCGTGAAGGGGAGCCTTTTGGATGACGTGTTATCTGAATAGATGACATCTAAAAGTGTTAATCGAAAGTCGCTGCATTCATGAAGTTTTAAGGTCCGGTTCTTCCAGATCGCTAGTGTGCACTCCCGCACATATGACGCCGAATGCTGCTGATAGGGTGAGATACGCTTGTACGGGTTAGCAGTCCGTAACAAACAAGGCGGGGAAAGTATGAGACAAGCTTCCGCAGGAGAACCGGGCTTCGATCACACGGAGCAAGCGCGCATTGCTTCGATCCTCGACGCACTCATTCAATATCGCGTGATGATCATCGTCACTACTGTAATTTTCGTGGTGCTCGGTGTGGCTTATGCGTTTCTCTCTCCGTCTATCTATGAAGCCAGTGTGCTGATCAAGGTGGACGACTCTGCCGGCGGAGCGTCACGGCAGGATGGCAACGAGATCATCAACAACATCTCCCCGGGTTTCGACGAGAAGTCGTCCGCGGAAAGCGAAATGCAAGTAATCGGCTCGCGTTTCATAGTGGCGCGCGCCGTTGAAGCACGCAACCTCAGCGTCTATGTGAAGCCGCATTACTTCCCGGTGATCGGAGAGTGGCTGGCACGCCGCGCTGATTCGCTCTCCGAGCCTGGGCTGATGGGCACGGGCGGCTATGTATGGGGCAATGAGTCCGTCAAGGTCAGCGCGTTCGAAGTTCCCCAAAAGATGCTGGGCGAAAACTACACGCTCAAGGCGCTTTCTGACGGAAGTTATTCCCTCAGCGGTCCAGGCCTTCCAGAGCAAGGCGCGACGGGCCGGGTAGGCGAGCTCGCCAACTTTGAAACTGGCCGGGGACCGATTGCACTGCGCGTAGACGCACTGAATGGACGTTCCGGGGCCACGTTCGACTTAAAGCGTGAGTCGCGTCAACTAACGATCGACCATCTGCAGAAAAGCGTGAAGATCAAGGAGCAAGGGGCTAAATCAAGTGTGCTGAAAGTCTCGCTAGAAAGTCCCGACGCGGTTCGCGCGTCGGACACAATCAACGAGATCGGCCGTCAGTACGAGCAATGGAATGCAGCACGCAAGGCAGTTATTGCGAAAAATTCCCTCGATTATTTGCAGAGCCAGTTGCCGACCATGGCGCGTCAGGTCAGGGAAGCCGAAGACGCTTATAACAACTATCGTAATGGTCACGCGCTGCTCGACATGAACGAAGAGGCGCGGCTGCTCTTGCAGCGCAGTGCAGATGCAACCACGCAAATGATCGACCTTCAGCGCCGGCGCGACACCTTGATGGCGACGTTTTCCCGCACCTATCCAACGGTGATCTCGCTCGACAAGCAGATCGCTGCAGCGCAGCGGTATATCGATGACCTGAGCCTGCAAGTCAAGGCAATGCCAACGGAGCAGCAGGGCGCCATGCGCCTAATGCGGGACGTGCGTGTCAATACCGACTTGTACACGGCGCTTCGCAATAACATTGAACAGCTGCGCGTCATTCAGGCAGGCAAAGCGGGGTCCGCACAACTGATCGATATTGCCGATGTCCCGGAGCGGCCGGTCAAACCGGTGAAGTGGCTGGTCATACTTGTCTCGACGGTGTTTGGCATGTTCGCCGGTATCGGACTTGCGCTCGCGCGCGACTATATCTTCCGTGGCGTGACGGATTCGCGGGAAATCGAAGTGGCGACGGGACTCAACGTGGTCGCGACCATTCCGCAAAGCGCCAAGCAAGAGATGCTGGATAGAAAGATGAAGGAGAAGAGTTATGAGAATCTGCTGCTTGCCTCTATCGACCCGAAAGATCCGTCGATAGAAGCGCTGCGCATCCTGCGCTCGGCGCTCCAGTTCGCGCTGATCGGCGCGCGGAACAACGTGGTGATGCTGACGGGTCCATTGCCCGGCATTGGCAAGTCGTTCCTCTCGGTCAATCTGGCTGCGCTGTTTGCATCGGGCGGCAAGCGCGTTCTGCTTATCGACGCGGACCTGCGCAAGGGACGCGTACATCGATACGTGGGACTCACGCCGGGCGTTGGGCTCTCTGACGTTCTGGCGGACACGTGCGCGCTCGACGCCGCAATTGCGCAAGACGTGCTTCCGCGTCTGGATGTGCTGCAAACGGGCCCGTATCCGGCCGATCCATCTGAACTGGTGATGTTGCCGAGATTCCGCGAGATCGTTTCGACCGTCTCTGCGCGCTACGACGTCGTGATCATCGACGTGCCGCCTGTGCTCGTGGTCTCCGACGCGGGGATCATGGTGCCCGCCGCCGGATTGCTGTTCCTGGTCGCGCGTTTTGCCGACACGCGTTCAGGCGAGCTCGAGGAGTCGATCAAGCGGCTCGCGCAGACCGGTGCAAAAGTGAATGGCGTGCTGTTGAACGGGACCAACATGAACACGACCGACTACGCACTTGCGCGACGCTATGGCAGCCGCTCATACGCTGCATATGACTACGGCGGTCCGTCGCACTAAATACCTCACGGCAGCAATCACCTCATTGCGACGGCCGCAACGGCCGCTCGAACGGCATGCTTGCTTTAAAGGAGATCGGTTATGCGTGCGTCACATGATCTGAGCGTCGCGGTGGTCGGCTTGGGGTACGTGGGCTTGCCTTTGGCGGTGGAGTTTGGAAAACGCCGTTCCGTACTTGGATTCGATATCAACCGCGCGCGCATTTCGAGTCTGCTCGAGGGACGCGACGCTACGCTCGAGATCAGCCCGGAAGAACTGGCTGCCTCACGCGGCCTGACTTTCACGTACGACATGGAAAAGCTCCGGGCGTGCAACGTGTTCATTGCGACGGTGCCTACGCCAATAGATCGCTTCAAGCGGCCAGACCTCGGTCCGCTGATCAGGGCAACTGAAACCATAGGGTCTGTATTGAAGCCGGGCGATATCGTGATCTACGAATCGACGGTCTATCCCGGCGCGACCGAAGATGAATGCGTACCGCTGCTCGAGCGCGTGTCCGGCCTGAAGTACAACGTGGATTTTTTCGCGGGCTACAGCCCGGAGCGGATCAATCCGGGCGACAAGGCGCATCGCGTCAGCGACATTCGCAAGATCACCTCTGGCTCAACGCCTGAAATTGCCGATGTAGTTGATGCGCTTTATCAGGAAATCATCACGGCAGGCACGCACAAGGCGAGCAGCATTCGCGTCGCCGAGGCCGCGAAGGTGATCGAGAATACGCAACGCGATCTCAACATTGCACTTGTCAATGAACTCTCCATCATCTTCAACAAGCTCGGTCTGGACACGGAGGCGGTGTTGCTTGCAGCGGGCACCAAGTGGAATTTCCTGCCTTTCCGGCCCGGCCTTGTAGGCGGTCATTGCATTGGCGTCGATCCTTATTATCTGACGCACATGGCCCAGTCGATCGGTTATCACCCGGAGATCATCCTCGCGGGGCGGCGATTGAACGACAGCATGGGAGACTACGTCGTCGCGCAGTTGATTCAGGCGTTGACGCGCCACGACATTCACATCACCGGCGCGCGGGTGCTGCTGCTTGGCCTCTCGTTCAAGGAAAACTGTCCTGATCTTCGCAACACGCGGGTGGTCGATGTGGTGAACGGCCTGAAGCGCTACGGAGTGCTCGTCGATGTGTTCGATCCATGGGTATCGAAGGAGGAAGCTCGACACGAATACGGGCTCGATCCTATCGATGAACCCGCACAAGGCATATATGACGCAACCGTTGTTGCCGTTGCGCATCGTCAGTTCGTGGAGTGGGGCGCCGAGAAGTTGCGCTCGTTCGGCAAATCGCGGCACGTGCTGTACGACCTGAAATATGTGCTGCCTGCCGAGGCGAGCGACCTGCGCCTGTGACGTCCGGAATGTCCACGATCGAGATTAAAGCAACGTGACCCGTAGGAGCCGTCGATGTTAAACCGCTACGAACGCATACGGCGCGATCTTGCCCGATACCCACAAACGTGGCTGGTGACGGGTGTTGCGGGTTTCATCGGCTCGAATCTGCTGGAAACGCTGCTCAAGTTGAATCAGCGCGTCGTAGGCTTGGACAACTTCGCAACCGGGCATCGTCGAAATCTCGATGAAGTGTGCTCGCTCGTCAGCACTGCCCAGTGGCAGCGCTTTTCATTTTTGGAAGGCGACATCAGACGGCTTAGGGATTGCGAAGCTGCGGTACGCGATGTGGACCACGTGCTGCATCAGGCCGCGCTCGGCTCGGTTCCGCGCTCGGTACAGGATCCGATCACCACGCACGAAGTCAATGTCAGCGGCCATCTGAACATGCTGGTTGCAGCGCGCGACGCGCAGGTGAAAAGTTTTACCTACGCGGCGTCGAGTTCCACTTACGGGGACCATCCGGGTTTGCCGAAAGTGGAAGATCACATTGGCCAGCCGCTTTCTCCCTACGCAGTCACCAAGTATGCAAACGAACTGTATGCGTCGGTGTTTGCTAGAAATTATGGTCTCCGTACTATCGGTCTTCGCTACTTCAATGTATTCGGACAGCGCCAGGACCCCGAAGGGGCGTACGCTGCCGTGATTCCGCGCTGGACGGCGGCGCTCATCAACGGCGACGAAGTCCTGATCCACGGCGATGGCGAGACCAGCCGCGATTTCTGTTTCATCGACAATGCGGTTCAGGCCAATTTGCTCGCAGCCTTGGCAGACGACTCGAGCCGCGACCAGGTCTATAACGTCGCGGTCGGCGATCGCACCACGCTCAACCAGTTGTATGACTACTTAAAAGAAACGCTCGCCGGTCACGGTGTTGCATTGCGCGAGCATGGCCCCGTGTATGGTCCTGCTCGCGCCGGTGATATCCGTCATTCGCAAGCGAATGTGGATAAGGCTGAACAGCTGTTGGGCTACGAACGCAAGATACCGCTTCTCGAAGGAATCCGGTTGGCGATGCCATGGTACGTGCGGTTTGTCGCGGAGCGTGCTTGTTTCGAGGAAGAAGACATTGGTTTAAGTACGGGCATGCGCAGGGCGGGGAGGTGAGCGTGTGATTCCCCAATTCGGCGCGTGGCGAGTCAAGCTCCTGCAGATTCATCCTGACCACTTGCGGATCGCCCGTGGAGCGATGCGCATATCGGTCTTCGTGCTCGCCGGCCGATGCGCGGGCGCCTTCAAGGAAATGGCGATCGCCTACCGGTACGGAACAGGTGGCGTAGTCGATGCCTACCAGCTGACCATGGCGCTGGTGAGCTGGCTGCCCGTGGCAGTGGCTACCGTGTTCGGCATTGTGCTGGTGCCGGTGTTTGTCAATCTGCATCAGCAATCAGTCGATGATCAGGCGCGTTTTCTCGGCGAGCTCGAAGCATGGGCAATCGCAGCCGGCGTGCTGTTCACCATTCTCCTGTACGTATTCTGGCCACTTGCGTTGCATCTCATTGCAACGAACCTCTCTCTTGAGACACGGGCCATCTGCCGCCAGATGATGCTGACGATGGCACCTATCGGCGTGCTGATGCTTCTGTCGTGCGCTTACGCGTCGCGCCTGCAATCACGAGAGCGGCATATCAATACGCTGCTCGACGGACTGCCGGCCGGTCTCGTCCTGATCTTCGTCCTCTTTGCAAGCGATCACACTGCAGTGCTGCCACTTATCTGCGGCACAGTGGGCGGATACATCATTCAGACGCTCGTCGTGCGCGCGCTCTCGGTGCGGATCGATCCAGTCCGCTCCAGACCGCGGCTCACGTTCAAAGCACCACAATGGACGCGGATTTTCAGGGCCGTGCGCGTGCTCGCGCTGGGACAGATGGTGATGTGCTGCACGCCCGTACTTGACCAATATTTCGTAGCCGGTTTCGGCGACGGCGCGATTGCCACGCTCGGATATGCCAACCGTGTGCTGTCGCTTTTGCTGAGCATGGGAGCGCTGGCGATCAGTCAGGCTACGTTGCCCATACTGTCGGACATCATTGGTAGCGGCGATTCACTGCGCGCGCGACGCACCGCGCTTAAATGGACCTTGCTGATGGTTCTACTTGGCGGGGCCGTCGCGCTGGTGGCATGGCTGCTGGCGCCGCATCTCGTGGCGCTGCTGTTCCAGCGTGGCGCGTTCAATGCGCAAGATACAGCCGCGGTGGCCGAGTTATTCCGGTGGGGCTTGGCGCAGGTGCCATTTTATTTTTCCGGGCTCGTATTGCTGACGCTCTTCGCCAGCGCCAGCCGTTACCGGGAAATGGCTTTGATCGCGCTGGTGAGCTTTGTCGTGAAGGTAATCGGCAACGTGGCGATGAGTCATTGGCTAGGCGTGCCCGGCATTCTTGCCGGCACTGCGCTGATGCATGCGACCACGTTGCTTTGCTATATTTGTTACACGAACCGCTGGGCCCCAGCGCCGGCGAACCGGTCATGAAAATCCTGTTGCTCGTGAGTTCGATGGGTAGCGGCGGAGCGGAACGGGTCGCCTCGACGCTTGTCAACGCGTGGGCGCAAAGAGGCGACAGCGTGACGCTGGTCCTGACCTTCAGTGGAAGAGGCGAATGTTTTTATCGCCTTGCAAATGGTGTGCGTCTGGTCTATCTCGCCGATCTGGCGGGTGTTCGCCGGCGTGGATTCCGAGGTTACGTCACGCGTCTGCTCGCGTTGCGTAATCTGATTCGCGACGGCGACTACGACGTGGTCATTTCATTTCTGACGAACGTGAACGTTGCTGCAATCGTGGCGTCAGCGGGACTGCATGTTCCGGTGGTTGTTTGCGAGCACAACGACCCATCGGCGGATGGACGCTCGCGATTCTGGCGCATTGCGTGTCGCAATGCTTATCCTCGAGCAAGCATGGTGACGTTGCTCACGGAAAGCGCCGCAGCGAGGTTCGAGAAAACGAATCCGGCAGTGCGGCGGTTGACCGTCATGCCCAATCCGTTACCGCGCGAATTGTTTGCGCTGTCGGAGTCATCCAGTGCGCTTGACGAAACTGACATGAACACGCCAGTAGACCGTGCACGGCGGCTTGTTTCGGTCGGACGGCTGCACGAGCAAAAACAGTATGACGTGTTGATTGCCGCTTTCGCTTCGCTCGCCCGCGAGTTCCCGCTTTGGGAACTGTGGATATGGGGCGAAGGAGTGAAGCGTGCGGAGCTCGAGGCGCAGATCGTGGCGGCAGGACTTGCAGGGCGCGTGTTTCTCCCGGGCAAGACAAACTCGCCATGGAACGAAATGCTGCGTTCGGACGTCTTCGCTCTGACATCGCGGTTCGAAGGGTTGCCAATGGCTCTCATGGAAGCCATGGCACTCGGCGTGGCAGCCATCTCGTTCGATTGCCGTAGCGGCCCGCGCGAATTGATGCGCGACGGCAGCGACGGGCTGCTGATTCCCACGGGCAACAAGGACGCGCTGGAACAAGGCCTTCGCCGGCTTTTCGTCGACGACTCCTTGCGCACGGAACTCGGGTCGAGGGCGGCGCAATCGATTCGTAACCGATATTCGGTAGATACGGTGCTGCAAAAATGGGACGCGCTCTTTCAGCAAGTTGGCGTCCGCACGACGCCACGCGCATCCAGTGACCAGATGAATGCGGAGACGCGCGTGCTGGCAACCGAACCAGCCGGCATTTCAATAAGGAGTCGACATGAATAAGATCGTTCTCTTCGCGAATACCGACTGGTATCTCTACAACTTCCGGCTCTCGCTCGCCTGTGCATTGCGCGACGCAGGACACGAAGTCGTTCTTCTCTCGCCACCCGGCGAATATGGTCCTCGACTGCGCACTCTCGGGTTTCAATGGCAGCCCGTGCCAATGATCCGGCGAAGTCTCAATCCGTTGCGCGAGATGATGCTGATTGCGTGGCTCGTGCGTTTCTTGCGGCGCGAGCGGCCGGATCTCGTGCACGGCTTCACGATCAAATGCGCGGTGTACGGGTCACTCTCCGCGCGGCTTGCCGGGGTGGCCGCACGTGTCAATGCGGTCGCCGGCATGGGCTACGTATTCAGCAGCCGCGACATGCGGGCGCGAGTGCTGCGGCCAGTTGTGCGCAGCGTCATGAGCATGGCGATGGGATGCAAGGGCAGCATCGTGATCCTGCAAAATCCCGACGATCTCCGGTTGTTCCGCGAGGCAAATATTATCGATGAAAATTCCATTCGAGTTATCAAAGGATCGGGCGTCAACATGACCCGTTTCAAGCCACGGCCGGAAGAAGCCGAGCCGGACAGAAGCGCTCCGCTACGCGTGGTGCTTGCAGGACGGCTGCTTTGGGATAAGGGTATTGCTGAATACGTCCATGCCGCGCGAACCCTTAAAGGCGAGGGCCGCAGCGTGCGTTGCATTCTCGCTGGCGCACCGGACCCTGGAAACCCGGCGAGTGTCGACAACGCGTCGCTTCAAGAATGGATCAAGGAAGGTTCGGTCGAGTGGCTTGGCCACGTCAGCGACATGCCGGAACTCTTCGCGCACACGGACGTTGCAGTACTTCCGAGTTACCGCGAAGGCTTGCCGAAGGCGATGATCGAAGCGGCAGCGTGCGCATTGCCGCTCATCATTACGGACGCGCCTGGATGCCGCGAGGTGGTTTCCATCAACGGTGAGGACGGTCTCATTGTTCCAGTCGGTGACAGCAAAACGCTTGCCGACGCGATCCGGCTGCTCGACGATGACCGCGTGCTTTGCCGCAAGCTCGGCCGGGCCGCACGGCAAAAAGCGCTGCGCGAATTCGACGAGCGTATTGTGATCGAACGTACGCTTGCGGTATATCGCGAACTGCTCGAGCCTGCGCCGCGAACCGTGCCGCAGAGCGGGAGCATCGCTCCGTGAAAATCGTCCACGTCATCACGGATTTGTCTATTGGCGGCGCAGAGACAATGTTGGTGCGACTGATCCGCACGTCGAGACGCGACGGCCTCAAACATGTGGTCATTTCACTGTCGCCGCAAGCGCCGCTCGCCAATCGCATTTCAATGCTTGGTGTCGAGGTGCGCATTCTGGGCATGAACAATGGTTTGCCGAGCGCGCGGCTGTTCCGTAAGCTTGCGCAATGGCTGGACGAACTTGAACCGGATGTCGTTCAGACGTGGATGTATCACGCGGACTTCATGGGCGGCGCAGCGACCTACGCGGCACAATTGGCCCGGTGGTATCGCGGCTCGCGCATCAGGCGGCCGGCGCTCGTCTGGGGCATCCACCATACCGATTTGCGGCTCACCGGTAGCAGCCGGGCAACGCGCTGGGTCGCGCGAAGTTGTGCGCTGGTGTCGTCTGTCGTTCCAGACGCAATCGTATGTTGCGCCGAAGCGGCGAGGTTGTCTCACCACAAGGGCGGCTACTGCCCTCGACGCATGACGGTGATTCACAACGGCATCGACCTGGAGCGCTTCCGCGCAAATCCGGCCGCCCGTGCGTCCTTGCGCCGCTCGCTCGGTATTGGCGACGACGTGCCGCTGGTTGGAGTGATCGGCCGATATCACCTGGTCAAGGATTACGGTACTTTCATTTCCGCGATGCGCGAGGTGCTCCATTCCATGCCGCACTGCCGCTTTGTGATGGCAGGCCACGGTCTAGACCAGAGCAACGCCGAGTTGATCGCATTGCTCGATACCGCGGGTCTGAGACACGCATGCTATTTACTCGGCCCTCTGCCGGAGCCGCAAACATTGCTGGCAGCGCTCGATGTCTTCTGTCTCTCGTCTAAAAGTGAAGGGCTACCTACCGTGATTGGCGAGGCGATGGCGTGCGAAGTGCCCTGTGTCGCGACTGACGTGGGCGACACCGCATTTCTTATCGGAGCGACTGGACGTGTGGTGCCCGCTGAAAATCCGCAAGCGCTCGGCCGCGCGTTAAGCGCGATGTTGAACGAGCCACGTACCGAACGCATAGCACTCGGGCGCGCTGCGAGAAACCGCGTTGTTAGCTTTTTTTCGATGGAAGCGAGCTGGCAACGTTACGAGAAAACCTACGTCGAAACGATGGCAAAACGCCAGCTACCCGCGACTTGAAGTGGCAGCTAACAAAGAGAAATATGAAGGTGAGACGCGAAGAAAGAATGTGGAGAGCTTGCTAGTTGCGGTGCAACAGAGGAGTCTTCAGGAACTGCGATCGGACTTGTGGGAGGCGAGGGGCTGCTTGCTAGCCGTTCGCGCATTGACGCCTGGCTCTGGTTGAGACTTGCGACCTCGCCTCGAACTGGGTTTGAAGAGCGCGATATCCAGCACGGCGACTAGCGAGAGCACTAGGACGCCGATAAAAACAACCGTGCCGGCTATGCTAAGTAGTGACATACCTCCTCCGACAGTTGCAAAGTTGCCGTCGCTCCCTTCTTTGCATTAAAGGCTTAGGGCAACGCGCGAGCCGGATGACTCGCGCGCGGCATCTTTCCTAAACCATGTTAGCACGCCGATATGTGCGTTGCCGTGCATAGCAAAGCAACCGTTTTTGTGTTGTAGGCGTACATCGCCCAAGCAACAGTTAGACATTTCGCGGCCTAAGGTCGGTGGTTTAGCAGACGGCTGAAAAACCGCAAGGTAGTCGCATTCCCGCCGGGCGTTTTGCATAGCCCGGCAGGTTGATGCACGCCGTTACTTGGTCTTGGTGATATTGGTCACTTCCACCGACGGACCTGCCATGTCGTATCCACCCAACGCGTAACCCACCTTCGAGCCAACGAAGGTCGGAGAGTTGCTTGCAATGTGACCGGTGACCGTGTTGCCGTTCAAATGCAAACCGCTGACATTGAAGCCCACATGGCTTGCGGCGTAATCGGTATGGTTCGAAATATCGATGGTGACTGTTTTCGCGATCGGACCAGGAAGGGCTGCCAGATAGATGTCGATACCGAACTGGCAGTTGCGAGTCGTCGGACTAATGATCTTGATGTTCTGAAGCACATCGGCATTCGAATTTGGTTCAATGTCGAGCCCTGCAGAAGGGTTCGTGCCCGCTATGTTCTCCCACAGCGGACTGGTGAACGTAATGCCGTTGCCGCTAATGATCGACACACCTTGCCGACGGCACCCGTTAGCCACGTGCTGCGCAACGTTGATGTTGCTCGGTACCGTTTTCTTCGAACTGTACGAGTTCGCAATGTAGATGCCATCGCCCCAGGTGTTGATCGTGGTGGGTGCGGTAAGCGTGACGTTAGTCGCTCCTGCAATCGAGAAGCCCATTCCCCCGCCGCCGCTGTTCGCGTTCGGCGTGGCCGAGTTCAGTTCCTTGCTGCCATCGAGGGTCGCGTTTTCAACCGTCACGTTTTGCACGTCCCAGATCCGCATGACTTGATAGAACGTTGAATTATGGGGCAGCAGCTTGATCGTGGCGCCCTGCGCAAAGCGGACATAGCTGTTGGTTTTCAAATCAAGACCGGCAACGTCGATACGAACTTGCCCGCTAATCAGCAGAATCTTTCCGACCGATCCGTTGATGGCATTTTGCAGCGCCACGCGGTCGTTGGTATTGCCGTCCGCTTTGACGCCAAACGTCGATGCGTTGACAACAACGGTAGGGGTGACAGCGGCGGCCGCGGTGGCCTGATCGTTGACGACGGCGCTCGAGCCGCTGGCGCCATCACTTCCGCCGCCGCAGCCGGCGAGCAGAACGGAGCCACCGGTCAAAGCAAGACCGGTTAAAAACTTGCGCCGCGTGGTGATTTGATTAAATGGAATGTTTGCATAAGATTTCGATTTAACGATATTGGACATTAGCCTGGGCCTGTCGAGCAGGCGAATATGCGCGAACAATAACGATCGCGGATTGAAAAACCGAACACCTGATACGGAGTCCGAAACGTGATTTGCCGTTCTTGCAAGCGCGCGCATCCCTTGCGTGTGATACGCAGACGTTTCTTGAATCACGGGACTTTGACGAGGTACAAGGCGAAAGCCTTGCGCTTCAGATTAATTCCGGAACTCGATGAAAAACGGGAGGCGCGTAATCAGGACAAAGGCAACTTAAGTAGATTTGCAGAGGTAATGTCCGCGAATAATATCGGACTGAATGCCTGACTCAAGCGCCAAGAGGTGGTAATTCGTAACCAAGCGTAACGCATCGAAATAGTGTAAGCGCGGGATCACGAAGACAGGAACCGGCTGAGAGGTCCGTGATTATTCACGGAGGCCTTATGTTCACAACGGAATAAGTCGCAAATTTGCGGCGCGAAAAATTATATCTTTTGCGATTTTTTGCTGCATTCCATTCCCGCTGTAGGGAGATCAGATCGCACGGCGCGCAGTGAAACCGATGTGAATCGCAATACTAAATGCTTAAGCGCTTATTAAATTAACGCGATGTCTTGGTATGCGAATCAGCCTTCCACCCATATTGTTTTATGGCTAGTTCCAGCGCGTCAGGATCGCGTGAATCTGAGAAGGCTGGCGTTTTGGTGGCTTGCTGCTCCGCATCTGCCCCAGATATCATCGGCGAAGAGCGCCGCGCGGCTGGGACGTTTGGCGCGTGGGAACCGGACGTGGGTGGCGACACGGTACGGTTGGGGCTGGGCACAAACGTGGCCTCCAACGGGTTTTCTTCTTGCATTGTCGATGCCGCCTGAGATCCCGAAACATGTTTATCGTCGAGCATGTTCTGGATCTCGTGCAGCGCTTTAGGGCTCATGTAGGCAACATTGGCGGGCTCGTCTGGCCGCGCATCGACTTGTTCTGTCTGCACCGCTGTAGCGACAGTTGGTCGTGTGTCATATGCAGGTTCATTTTCCAAGCTCGATGTTCCAAAGCGTAGATAAGTCAGGCCGCCCGCAATCAAGCCGACCGCACACGCTAACAGTAACGCGGCTTTCAGGCTTAGCGTACGCTGCCTGAAGGGTTGCGGCGAGGAGTAGGAACTCGCTTTGTATTTATGAAACTCCGGCGGAAGCGCTCCCGGTTTCAAATCCAGTGGAAGCTGCACATTCACGTTGCCACGCGGCAGCCGGTCCTCGGTATATTCCGCGCCGCGTTGATAGCTGATTTCCGCGAAGTTAAATGCGCCGCACAGATCGCAACATTGGTCATGACTTTGAATGCGGTTTCCGCAGCGGCGACACGTTGCGCTCGACTTCCAGGCCGAATACGACAGAGGTTTGCTCATACCAAAGTCCTCGACTATCAAGCGTGCTGGACACGACGCGACAGGCGGCCTGTGGGCTTCAAGATTCCACTGCGCGGCCACTGCCTCAAGTGCGCGTATCGAACGAACCAAGAGTTGCCAACGCTAAGAGCGTTATGAACATCAACAACGTTCGCGATCCCTAGTGCGCGTGGAACTCGCATCCTCCGTTGCATCAACGGTCTGCCGACTAAGCTTATCGAGCACGGCGGTTTGTAACGCTCCAAATCTTTCCAACGTCGTTCGTCGCATACGCATCGGTCGCTTGCCATCTTTCTCGACAAGTTCCTTGACGTTGAGCGCAACACGTCCCCATGTAGTCGCTGCAATCTGCGCGCTAGCAACGGTTACGGTGTTGCCACGACTCCAATACGCCTTGAAGCTTTCCGCGCCCACGCCGAAGTCGAAGTCGAAGTGATTGTCGAATGCCCACTTCACCATGTATTCGACAACCAGTTGTCCCGGGCTGAATTTCGCGAAACGCTCATCGAAGCCGGTGATGATGCCCTTGATGGATGATTGACCAATACCGATGATTGTCGTCACCAACGGCTCGCCGTTCAGCGTGATCAAGCAAAGCCGCGCGATTGGCCGCGATTCGTGGGTGTTCAAAAGTGCAACGAGAAAATCGAAATAGCTCGACGAATATAGCCATGCGCCTTTCTTGTCCACGCGTGAAGCCCATTCGCGTTTACGCAGGAGCGTCCATTCAACAAGCCTGGCGTTTTCTTCTGCGTCGAGCGGCGTGAGAACGCGGACGTTCACCGTACCTTGCTTGGCAAGCCGCCGTTCGAGCGCTCCAGGCTTTTTACCCGACAGGGTGCCTAGAGACCCGGCGTATGCAGCCCAGTCCGATTCTTTGGATAACCTGGCAACGGAAGCGGGATGCGCATCCCCGAATATGTGATATCGCTCTTTCGATACCAGATCATACATTTCGGTTTGGATGCCGAAATAGGGAAGCCTGACGACATCGGCCCCGCACTGCTTCGTTGCAGTGCGCCAGGCGAGCCTCGTCAGCGCCTGGTTGTCAGCGTCCGGTTCAATCAGAATGCTCGTGTATTCGGCAGCCTCGGGACCCAACGGACGCAGCACGCGCCACAATCCGCGAGCTGAGACCGCAAGCGGCCAGATCATGACAAGCCGGAAGTCTGCGTACGCAACAATGCACCGCAACTGGCTGCCACGCGGCTTCGCAATATTCAGCCAGCTCTGCCAGCACACCAGAAACGACTCGTGGTACTGACCGTTCGATCTCGTCCACAAATCTTCCCAGTCAGTTCGCAACGCGAGAAAGCGCTCCGCATCGCGGATAACCTCCACACGCAGATTTGCGTTGCGCATCTCCCTCTCCACTTGTTGGTATTCGCAGCAGCACGATGTGGCTGGCCCTCTTCGATCTCACGCTCGAGGCGCTAGTGAAGATCGACGTGGCCCCATGTAATTTGATTCTTTCCTCAAGAATATAACTGGCCTCGAACGCACGCAAACGAAAACACTTATGCATTCGAGACGGATATTTTTTGATTAGTGGTAACCCGGTTAAAGCAGGTGTTAATCCGTTTTTGAACTGAAGAAAAGCAAGGCGCGCAAACTTCGAACGTGCGTCTTAGCGACAACCATTTCCTAGTGAGAAAGCAAATATAAGTAGAAGCACTAATCGATCATCCAGTGGAACCGTATTAGCCGATTGCGTCACGGTGGTACGTCGCAAAAGTATATTCAGCCGATGGTGGTTTGGATGCGGCGTTATGTGAGCTTGCGCACGTAACGCAAGACATTGCTCAGTGCCTTCAGTAGGTGCTCGCCTATCGTGTACGTGGGGGCTATGAAGCGACGCAGAAGGGATCCGGCTAAAGCGATCCCTTGGTCACCATCCCGGAACTTCCCCAAACGCCTCTCCGACCCGAGGAGAATTTGCATGACAACCAATCCGTTTGATCGGCGCGCCTTCTTGAGAGGTTCCGCGTCTGCCGCTGCATTGATGTCACTTCCTCTACCATCCATAAGCGCAACCACCACGTCTATTCGTCTGGAGTGGCAAGCTTTTAAGACGACGCCACACTATGCGGCGTTTCTGAACGCAGTGAAACTGATGAAAGCCGTAACAGACGCAACCAAGCCGACCTCCTGGGCTTATTGGGTGAATGTGCACGTCAATTATTGTCCGCACACGGCTCCGTATTTTCTCGCTTGGCACAGGGGATACATCTACTACTTCGAACAGCAACTACGCGCTGTTTCCGGTGACAGCACGCTCACCTTGCCGTATTGGGATTACTTCACATATCCGACAATTCCCTCTGAATTCACGGATCCCGCCACCAGCAATCCGCTGTACGTCGCGGGGCGGGTCAACTCGAACGTTTATTCGGCGCTGACCATTGCGCCGTGGGCGAAGAACATCATCAACTTCCAACGAGGAACGTCGAACTCGTACGAAGCCCTCTTCGAATCGGCGCCTCATAACCCTGTCCATAATATTATCGGCGGATGGATGGCTGATATGCAGTCGCCAACCGATCCGATCTTTTATCTTCACCATGCCAATGTCGACCGGCTCTGGCACGCCTGGGCGCTTCAGCCTCCTACCATTCTGCCCGCGCAAAACAGTTCGTATTGGGCGGGGACGTTCAACTATGCGCCAGGCCTCACCATGGCGAGATCGAAAACGTATATGCCGTCGTTGCTCGGCTATGATTATTCGAACGATAAAGTTCCGACCTCGTTGCCCATGAATGCACAAGAAGGGCGCATCATCCGAGTCCAGGCGCAAACCGGTCGGATCCTCGCGCGGCCTGCGCTCGGCACCTTTGGAACGACCGCCGCGCGCTCCATCGCGACGAACCGGCGTTCGCTTGGCGGCGTCACGAATCTGATGCTCAACGAAAAGTCGGTCAGCGCGCGAATTCCGTTGCAGGCATCGGCTATGTCTTCGTTGCAAGATGCAATGTCGCCGAACGCGGCATCCGAGAACAATGCGCTCGCACCGAACGCCAAGGGCGCTACGAAGGCGTTCAAGTATCCAAGCATTGTTCTTGATAATGTCGCTGTGACCAACGCGGGGAAAGGCGGCGGGTATTACTACAATATCTACGTGAATCTTCCAGCAGCAGGCGATGCGGACGCTGACAGCCCCGGGCATTTCCTGGGCACGTTCGGGCCGTTCGAGGTGTCGAGTGCGGTCCATCATCACGGTGGTGTACTGATCTTGCCTGCGTCCGATGTTCTGCAGAATCTCGGTGTGACCAATCTTAGTGAGGTCGTAATTTCGATCGTGCGTGTGAACGGGCCGAATTCACCGTCGGGGCAGGTGTTGAGCGTCGGTGAAATGCGCCTGGAACTTTCGACCGATGCGCCTTAAAAACTTGGCGGTACATAGGCGGAGCTCGTTTTGTTTTTGGGCTCCGCCTGGTTTATCGGGCGCATCCCGCTGCGCTTGACTTGCCTCTCTTGGCTCCATGCTCATCAATTTTGCGTGCGAATGGAATAGAACGCACGCTTCGGCTGTTGTTCCGTAGTCGCGCCTGAAATGCTTGCATGCTGCGTCTCGCCCATCGTTCACGCGATGAAGGCGAGCGCGAGCACTATCGAAGCGATACGCGAAAATCCAAACCAAACCTTAGTAAGGAAATCGCCATGCCCGCTCCGAGCGAAGAAGAGGAGAATTTGATTTACTGGCGGACGTTCGAAGCCATGCCGCTCGGCACGCTCAAGCAAAGATCCCTCGTGTTCCGGCAGTTAGGCGCATCGAATGTCGGTGGCCCATGTATTGTCAAAGGTGACCGGCATATCGACGCCATAGGCCGCAACGGCAATAAGAATGTTGATGTATCAGTTGAATATGGCATAGGTACTGCTGTTTCGGCCTTGACGACTACACCGGGTGGTGACGGCGCGACCTACTGGTATCCGTACATTGAGAGCGGTGTCGGTGAATGCGATATTGGCTACGACGTGCGTATAGGCGCTACGGCGCTGACCGCCGGCATGAATGGTTGTTCGCTGCGAATCTACGTCAATCCAGGTCAAGGGCTGATCAAGTTCTGTCACGACAATAACGGACTCTATGCCAACGACGCTGCATACGCGGCCCAGGGATTTCAGCATCTGCAAAGTATTAACGCCGACAACGCTGCGCACAAAATGCGCGGGGATGCTTCGCAGAATATCAACGATTACTGGAAGCCCGAGTTGATCGCCCCAGCATCGGGCATCTTTTTTATCTGCAAGAAAACAGCGCCTTTGCAATGGACTATCTATCAGTCCGTTGCTATCGGGGAGCGCAAAGAGGTGAAGGTCGAGCGGTTTCTGCGACTTTCGAAGGCGGAGGTTATTTATCCGTTCAGAGGCCGGCAGAATCACAACGAGATCGTCGCTTTCGTAAATATCCCGCCGCGAACAACCGCAAAACCGTCACGCGCAAACACGACCGAAGATCTGCCGGAGAAGCGCGGCACGCCGCAGCGCAGGCAGACGAAATAGCGGGCGCGTGCATCAATGAAGCAAGTTGCGCCATTGAACGAGCGCCGCACGCGAGCGATTGCAATATGACCGAGGTATCGAAGCTCGCGCCTTACGCCAGGTTCAGACGTCATGGCATTCGCCTTGCGCGGCGACTTCGACTTTCGATCAACGTGCATCCAGCGCGTTCGCTGGTTTGGCCGTGTCCGTCAGATCGCGTTCAGGCAGCACATTGACGGGAACCGGCTCTTTCGCGCTTGCATCGTATAGGCGATCTGGAATGAATAACGTGCAGATACCGCTCATGAAAAACACCGCGCCGACAAAGAGAAAACCCACGCCAAACGATGACTGCGTGGCAATGTAGCCGATCACAACGGGCGCAGCGCCCGAGCAGAAGCGGCCTATGTTGTACGAACCGCCCACGGCGGTGCCGCGCACGTGCGTCGCGAAACTTTCCGACATGAACGCGCCCATCGCGCCGAGTGGAAATCCGTACAGGAAGCCGAAGAAAAGCATCAGCCAGACTATGTTTTCTCGCGTGTGGAACAGGACAATCACCGGCAGGAAAAGTGCCGCGCCCGTACAACCGAGCACGTACACTGCGCGCCGGCTCCATACATCGCCTAGCCATCCCGCGACGATCTTGCCCACGAACGCAACTACGTAAGTGCCGATCATGTAGCTTGCCATCGAGCCGAAGCGAACATGCAGCTCCTTCTCCAGATAGGTCGGCAGCCAGTTGTTCAAGCCGTAGAAACCCGATAACGCAAACACCGACGCGAGCGACCACAGCACGAACATGGTGCGGGCACGACGATCCGAAAAAATGAGGTAATAGCGGTTATCGCGCCAACGACGCGGGCCGCGTTGCCGCGCGATCTTGCTTGCACGCCATCCCGGCGGTTCGGGTACAAACCGGTAGATGACGAATGCGAGCAGAACCGGCACCGTCGCGATGTAAAACATCATTCGCCATCCGTAGACCGGGAGTATCCAGTTACTTAGCGCAATGACAACGATATAACCCGCCGACACGCCCGTCTGCAGCATGCCGAGTATCAGCGATCGTCGCGCGGTCGGCACGTACTCGGCGACCAGGGTAGTGACAAGCACCATGCAGCCAATACCAAGCGAACTGATGAAGCGCACCACGGCGAACTGCAGGAAACTGTGCGTGAACCCCAGCAAGCCCGCGCCCAACGAAAACAGCGCGAGCGCCCATACGACGACCCGCACGCGCCCCAGCGCGTCGCTGGCCCATCCGCCGAAAATTCCGCCCACCGCCATTCCAACGAGCGTCAGACTGCCAAGCGCGCCGGCCTCAACGTTGCTCAGCCCGAACTCGTTCTTGATGCGCGTGAGCGTGAGGCCGTACATCATCACGTCGGCTCCGTCGACCAGCAACGCGAGATAACCGAGCGCGAAGACAACGAGCCATCGCCGGGCTTCCCGCGACACCGGTTTCATGGTCGATTTCCCGATGAAATGCCATGGGCCAGGTTGATCAGCGCAGAAGCCAGGAACGAGCCGAGCAACAAGCCCGCATCTTCGTGCTCGCGCTTGTACCAGTGTTCGACGTGAGTCAGGTTCATGGTGCCGACACATCGACCATCGAACGCGATGGGTATGTTGAGAATCGATCCGAGGCCCAGCTCCGTCATCACCGTGTGATCGTCGAAGGCAGCGCGAATATCGTGCACCGTCTCTCCGCGAAACGGTTGAAGCTCTTGCAGGATTTGCATCGACCACGGCGTGCCGTGCTTTTTCTTGCGGCCGCCGTTCGGATATACGTCGGGCATGTTGGTAAAGACACGCTCCACTTCGTGTTCACGCGCGTCGTAAGCCATGATGGTGAAAAGGCGATAGCCGATCGTTTCCGCAGCGACGGCCGCAACCGCGCGAAATAGCGTCATCGGCTGGCCGGGTTGCCGCATGGCGCTTGAAAGCTGCTCGAGATCATGAATCTGTAGCGGACGTGTCACGTGCGGTTCGTTCCAATGTGAGATGTTTCGCAAGCACGAGTCATCAAGCTTGGCTAATTGTTCGGGTAACTAACGAGACAACCAACGCGTCAGCGGCGCAAGTCGATAGAAGCAAGTGCCCCGCGTCCCTCGCCTTCAATTGCGCCATTGACTTCGATGTCTTCGAGCGAACGGTTGCGTGTTTCGATGCCGAGGAAAAACACCACGCAAGCGCCCGCGAGCAGCACGGCGGTGGTCATGGCGAACACGCCGAAAAAGCCGAATGCCGGGTACACGAGGCCGACCAGAATCGGAGCGCTGACTGATCCTATTCGACCGAAAGACGACGACGAGCCGGTGCCCGTCGTGCGCACGGAGGTCGGGAAAATCTCGGGCGTATAGGCATAGACGCCGGCAAACGCGCCGTTCATGAAGAACGACAGGAAGATGCCGGCCGCAATGATCTCGGGACCCGTATGCGCCATTGAAAGGACGATGGCCGCAATGCCGCCCAGTGTCATGTACGAAGCGACCACGCCCTTGCGGCCGATCTTTTCGTTGAGCCACGCGGCCGAGAAATAGCCCGGAATCTGCGCACCATAGATAGCGATGGAAAAGCCGAAGCTCTTGGTCATCGTCAAGCCTTCCTTGAGTAGCAGGCTCGGGATCCATGAGAAGAACGAGTAGTAGGCGAACGCCACCGAGAACCACATCAGCCAACTTACCGCCGTTGTCTTGGCGAGCGGTCGCGACCAGAGCATCATCACGTTTTCGAGCGCGCCGCCGTTTCGCGGCGCGACTGTAGGGACGTTTTCAACTGCCGCAAGCGGGGCGAGCGCGATGCCACGACGTGAATACCACGTCTCGATCTCGTCCAGAACGCGACCGGCTTGCACGGTCTGCCCCTGGCTTTCCATCCATCGCGGCGATTCGGGGAGCGTCCGCCGCCACCAGAGCAGCATCACCACCGGAAGTGCGGTGATCACGGCAAGGTAGCGCCATCCATCCGGAAATGTGCGTACCACCGTGTAGCCGAGTATCGACGAGCTCAGATAGCCAAACGACATGAAGCCAACAAGCGCGCCGCAGAACATGCCGCGATACCGGCGAGGCACGAACTCGGCGAGAAACGGCGCGATCACCACCGTCTCGGCGCCTGAACCAAATCCCGCGGCAACCCGCCATGCAAAAAACACGTGCCAGTCATGTGCCGTTGCGCTGCCGAGCGAAGCGACGCAATAGATTGCAAGCGCGCTCATCATGATGCGGCGGCGGCCGATCACATCGGCGAGCACGCCTGAGAGAAAAGCGCCGAAGAAATAACCGATGTAGGTACTGCTCGCGACCAGTCCCGTCTGCGCGCTGCTGAGCTGCCACAGCTTGCTGACAACGGGCAGCAGGAACGCGAGCGACGACGAGTCGAGGCCATCGAACATGTAGCCCAGCCCGCCGATCAACAGCAATTTTCGATGAAAACCGGAAAGAGGCAGCCGTTCGAGTCGCGCGGCAATAGCAGACATGGTCGAGAGGTTCCAGAAAAGGGAAAGCGGGAATTCGCTTCAGCGCCCGATTGCATACGCCTGCATTTGGCGCGGTGTAGCCGCACCGCGCATCAGGCCATGGCGAATACCCACGGCGCACACACGCCCGAGTGTCCAGGGCTCCGCAATCGTGAGCTCGTGGCCGCGGGCCCGCAGTTCATCGAGTGTGGATTGCGGAAAGCTGCCCTCGGCGGACATCTTGCCGAGCGACATTTCACGTGGGTAGAACGAACCGGGAAAATGCGCGGTCTGGAACGAAGGCGAGTCAACCGCGGCCTGCAGGTTCATGCCGCCGTGCACATGCCGCAGGAAGAGCTGGACCGACCACTGATCCTGCTGGTCGCCGCCCGGCGTGCCGAATGCCGCATAGGGTTTGCCGTCGCGCGTCACGAGCGTGGGTGAAAGCGTTGTCCGGGGACGGCGTCCCGGACCGAGCGACGAAGGCAGGCCTTCCTCCATCCAGAACATCTGCCCGCGCGTGGTGATGTTGAAACCAAGGCCAGGCACTGCGGGCGATGCCTGCAGCCAGCCGCCCGAAGGTGTCGCCGACACCATGTTGCCCCACCGGTCCACGACATCGAGATGCACCGTGTCGCCGCGCAATTCGGGCAGCGGCGCGAAGGTCGGTTCGCCCTGTCCAAAACCACCGGGCTGCTGGCGTCCGGCATTGGCGAGAATAAGCGCTTTGCGTCTGGCGCTGTCGTTCAACTCCCCTGGCCGGAATTCGAACGATGCACGGCGCGGATCGATCTGGCGACGCCTTGCTTCGTTGTAGGTGTCGCTCAAAAGTATGTCCATTGGAACGTCGGAGAAGCGGGGGTCGCCGTAGAACACGTCCCGGTCGGCGAACGCGAGCTTGGCGCATTCAATCACCGTATGGACGAAATCCGGACCCAGAGGATCCATGCTCGCGAGATCAAAACCCTTGAGCAACGCAAGCTGCTGCAAGAACATGGGTCCTTGTCCCCATGGCCCGGTCTTGTGCACCTGGAATCCTTCATATTCGTACGAGAGCGCGTCTTCATACGTCGGCTCCCACCGCGCCAGGTCCGAGCCTTCGAGCAAGCCGCGGTTGCGCTGGCCCGACGTGTCGAGCACGTCTGTCGTACGGAAGTACTGATCGATCGCCTCGGCAACAAATCCGCGATAAAACACTTCACGCGCGCGCTCGCATTGTTCCGCCCGATCGCCGCTCGTGCCGGCCTCGCGCAAAATGCGCCGATAGGTCTCGGCGATCGCGGGATTGGCGAACAGATGATTGGGGCGGGGCGCCTCGCCGTTGCGAAGCCACTGCGCAGCGGATGTGTGCCATTCGGTGTTGAAGAAGTCCTGGATCGCGAGAATCGAGGACGCCATGCGCGGCAGCACCGGATAACCGTTCTCCGCATAGCCGATTGCATAGCTCATGACATCTTCGAGCGGCAATTGTCCGTAGTCGCGAAGCATCGTCATCCATCCGCCGAACGCGCCGGGAACGACAGCGGGCAACAGTCCGGTGCCCGGCATTACCGTGAGTCCGAGTTCGCGCATTCGCGCAATTGTCATGGTGGCGGGCGTCACGCCTTGACCGCAGAGCACGCGCACGCGGTCTTCTTTGGCGCTGTAGAACACGGCCGGCAACTCGCCGCCAGGGCCATTCAGATGCGGTTCGACGATCTGCAGCACGAAGCCTGCGGCGGCCGCCGCATCGAAGGCATTGCCGCCTTTTTCGAGGACAGCCATTGCAGATGCACTGGCGAGCCAGTGTGTCGATGCCACCATGCCGAAGGTGCCAATAAGCTCGGGTCGTGTCGTGAAAGCCATAAGACTTCTGTTTCCGGGATCAAGATCCAGCGGTGCGAACCAATGCACGATGGTTCAGTAAAACCGCGGATCCAATGTAATGAAGAACATTTAAGCGCGATTTTTTGCGAGATTACTGCACCGTTAATTTAGACGCAATGCTCTTGCGCGTGTTAATGTAATGAACCAATGAAAATTGGTTCAAAAAGCCTATGGAAAATCAGACACTCGACGCGGTGCTTGGCTATATCGTCAAACGCAATTTGCGGGACGGCGACGCGTTGCCGCCCGAAAGAGAACTCGCCGAAGCGCTCGGTATTAGCCGGCGCGAATTGCGCGGTGCGCTGGCGTCGTTGGAGGCGTCGGGAAGGGTATGGCGCGGTGTCGGACGCGGCACTTATCTCGGTTCACGGCCGCTGAAGTTCGCTACCTCCATGCGCAGCTTGCGCACAGGCTCGAGTCCTGCCGATATTGCCGAAATGCGGCTCATGATCGAGCCGGCGCTCGTTGAACTCGCCACGCGCAAGGCGAGCCCTGAGGATTTGGCCGAACTGGAGAAGTGCGCGAAGCGCAATGCCATTGCGAACGACGATCTCGAGTGGCAGCAATGGGATCATCGTTTTCATCTGCTTATTGCGCAGGCAACGCGAAATGCGGCGATCATCGCGCTCATGGAAGCCGTCAACGGCATGCGTGCAAAACCGAACCTGCGTGAAAAAACTGCCGATCAGGAAACGCGGCGGCACTTCGCCCAGCAGCATCTGGTTGTGGTCGATGCAATGATCGAGCGCGATGGCGAAACCGCTGCTGCACGTATGCGGGACCATCTGCTGCACGTGCAATGGCGAATGCCGGCACATCGGGGCGAGACACCGAACAAGCGCGACGCGTGAATAGTGAATAGCAGGCCCATGCCGTAACGCGCCGCGCGCTGGTGCCGTGACGATCAACGCCAAGGTTGAGGCGATGTGCTCAACTGCCGAGGACCGACGCCCCTTTATCAACGTAGGCCTTCAGCAGATGATGAGCGATAGCGAATGGCTTGGGCGCTGACAGGCCGCTTTCATGTGTTCCAGCGAGCATTGCCGCAGCCTCCTGGCGTGAGAACCACCGGGCGTCTTCGAGTTCGTTCGTATCGACCACAATGTGGGTATCGCTCGCCTGCGCGAAGCAGCCAATCATCAGCGATGAAGGAAAGGGCCATGGTTGCGATGCAAAGAAAACAACCTTCGCGCACGTCACATGTGCTTCTTCCATGACTTCGCGACCCACGGCGTCTTCCCAGGTCTCGCCCGGTTCGACAAAGCCGGCAAGCGCCGAGTACATTCCCGGCGCGAACTGGCGCTGGCGTCCGAGCAGGCATCGATCGCCATCGATCACGAGCATGATCACGACTGGATCGACGCGCGGAAAATGGCGCGCTTCGCATACATCGCAAATGCGTTGCCAGCCGGCCGCACCAATGCGGGTGGCCGCACCGCAGTTCGCGCAAAAAGAGTGGCGGCGATGCCAGTCGAGCATCGACTTCGCCTCAGCGAGTATTCCGAGCGTGGCATCGGTAACGAGTCCACGCGTCGCGATAGAGCGGAGGTCGATGCGTTCATGATCCGGATTTGCCGATGAATCCTGCGGCACGGGCGCGAAGCCGAGTGCGAAGCGTCCACTTCCGTCGCTTTCCTCTCCAAGGAACACGCTTTGAAGAGGATCGCCGAAAGCGGCGGTTTCGTTTGCAAGAAACCACGGGTCATATTCGCGGGCGCTTTTAAGCAACGGGACGTCGCCATTGAAGACGAGAAAGCGCGAAGCTGCGTCATTGCGCAGGCGCTCGATAAAGGAAGAATCGTCGCGTTTGTCGGAGCGGCGGTCGAGCGGGTTGCAGTTAAAGCCTATAGACGCGGAAAGGGCGGTCATCAATATGGCGATGGAAAGTGACGGTCAGAAAGTATGGCACGGCATGCGTTTGCATCGGGAATCGGCGCATTCACGGTTCTGAAAGGAAACTGACGAATCTGACGAGCCTACCTGCTTAGGGAAATTAATTCAGTGGATAATGAATAACTTTTTTTGGCGCGCCTTGCCAGTAGAGTCCAGTAAGGCTTTCCTAGGCTTTCCCTTGTGGCAGATACGACTTAGTCCACGCGACCTTCATGTCAGAAATCAACGAACATTGGCAGCGCAACCTCACCGTGTGTCTTCTGGGATCGTTCTCGACCATCTTCGCCATGACGTTGATGCTGCCGTTCTTGCCAATCTACGTGGAGCAACTCGGCGTGCACGGGCATGCTGCAATCGTGCAATGGTCAGGGGTCGCCTATAGCGCCACGTTCATGACCGCGGGCGTGGTAGCGCCGTTATGGGGATATCTCGGCGACCGCTACGGACGCAAGCCAATGCTCGTGCGCGCGAGCCTTGGCATGGCGATCGTCATGTCGCTGATCGGGTTTTCCACCAATGTCTGGCAGCTTGTCGGATTGCGTCTGCTTGCGGGCGTTGCAGGCGGATATTCTTCCGGCGCCACGATTCTCGTCGCTACGCAGACACCGCGTGACCGCTCCGCATGGGCGCTCGGCATGCTGTCGTCTGGGGTGATGGCGGGCAATCTGCTCGGACCCTTGGTTGGTGGGCTGCTGCCGCCGTTGATTGGCATCCGCGCAACGTTTTGGGGTGCGGGCGCCATGATTTTTATCGCGTTTCTAGCGACCACGTTTCTGATCAAGGAAACCAGACGACGCCCCAGGGAAAGTCATGCGGAGCCGAAACGCGGCTGGTCCGAGATCTCTGCAAAGACCGTGGTCATCGCCATGCTCGCGACATCGCTATTGCTGATGTTCGCCAACATGTCGATCGAACCGATCATCACGGTTTATGTGAGGACATTGATACGTGATCCGAAGCAAGTGACCATGATTGCGGGTCTTGCGATGTCCGCCGCTGCACTGGGGAGCATTTTGTCGGCATCGCGGCTGGGCAAGCTGGCGGACCGCATCGGATATTCCAGCGTCATCGTGTTTGCACTGGTAACGGCGGCGTTGCTGATGATTCCACAAGCGTTTGTTTCCGCCGGCTGGCAATTGATCGGCTTGCGGTTTTTGATGGGACTCGCGCTGGGCGGCCTGATGCCTTGTGTCATCGCGGCGATCCGGCGCTGCGTGCCCGATCATATGGCGGGAACCGTCCTGGGCTACTGCGTCTCCGCGCAATTCGCCGGACAAGTCGCGGGGCCGTTGATGGGTGGCTTTGTCGGCGGACATATCGGCATGCGCGCGGTTTTCCTTGGAACCTCGGTGCTGCTTTCGCTAGGCGCCTTCCTGAATTGGCGCGTGGCACGGCGCGTTTCTACTAGCTAGCATGGCGCTTCACCTCGCGTATTTCTGGCGCCAAGGACTATTGCGGGAAGGGCTTTGTTATTGACCGCGTTTTAGGCTGGCCTGCACGCTGCCGGCAATCTGGAAAGGAGAAAATCATGGAAGTGAACCACCAAAAGTTATCGGTGGATTCGGCTACGTCGGTGGACGAGGCGCTGCTGACGCGACGCTCGGTGCGTGCCTTTCTGAATGAGGCGGTTACGCGCGAGCAGATTGAAGACATCTTGCGGCTGGCATCGTACGCACCCAGCGGTTCGAATTTCCAGCCGTGGCGAGTCTATGCCGTGATGGGCGAGTCGCTCGCCAAGCTGACACAGGCAATGCGAAATGCTTATCTGTCAAACGATGGCGACGTCAATCGCGAATACGATTTCTACATGAACCCGGTAGAAGAACCGTACCTCAGTCGGCGCCGCGCTTGCGGCTGGGGACTTTATGCAACTCTCGGCATCGAGCGGCACGAAAAAGACAGACTGGCCGCGCAACGCGCCCGTAACTTTGTTTTCTTCGATGCGCCGGTGGGTCTGATCTTCACCATCGACAGGCGCATGGCGTTGGGAAGTTATATCGATTACGGCATGTTCCTGCAGAGCATCGCTTTGGCCGCGCGCGCCAGAGGCCTTCATACGTGCGCCCAGGCTTCCATAGCCGAAGTGCCGGGAATCGTGCATGAGCATCTGAACGTGCCGCGTGACGAAATGGTCTTGTGCGGTATGGCTTTGGGTTACGCAGACCCCGAGGCCGTGGTGAACCGATTCGCCCCTGAACGACAAGACGTCGAAGCCTTTACGCAATTTTTCAGCTAGCAGGCTAAGGATCACACACGCGCCACGGCGCTTGGCCGCCTACGCAGCAAAGGGAATGCACAGCCATCTTTTAAGCGCCTGCCACACGGCTATTCTGCCCGCGGCGCTCAAGATCAAGCCGGAAATTGCCGTAAACACAATCGAAAGCCATAAAGTAGTGGCGACATATATAAAGCAATCTGAGAGAGGTAGTACCCCATGCGATCTTCGAACTCGGTTCGATCGCTGCTGCGTGTTTGCGACGACAATCCAGAACTGACCCGATCGCAACTCTCGGCGCTTGGACGACAGTTGCCGCTTCTGTACTTCATTCTCGTGGTTAATACTATCGCGGTGTGCGTCACGCATTTTCGTCTGGCGCCCATCTGGCTGAGCGTGTATTTACCGGGATCGCTTTGCATCGTCTGCTTCTGGCGCGCCATTCATTGGTGGAAGCAGCGCGCGGTTCGTTTGTCTCACGACAAAGCGGTGGGACTTCTGCGCAAAACGGTGCGCCTGACTGCGCTGTTTGGCATCGCCTTTACCGCCTGGGCGCTAAAGCTGTACGAATATGGCGACGCTTACGCGCAAGCGCATATTGCGTTTTATATGTCGATCACGGTAATCGGCTGTATTTTCTGCTTAATGCACCTGCGACCGGCCGCATTGCTCCTTACGGCAATTGTCGTAATCCCGTGGACCATCTTCTTCGTTCTGAGCGGACAACCGGTATTCATCGCGATTGCCGTGAACATCGCGCTCGTCGCATTTGCAATGATGGTCATTTTGTTCATCAACTATCGCGACTTTGCGAACCTGATCGATTCGAAGAAGCAGTTGCTCAGGCAACAGGCCGCTACACAAACACTAAGCGACGACAATTTTCGTCTTGCCAATCTCGACAGCATGACCGGCCTCCCTAACCGGCGCAGTTTCTTTTCGTCGCTGGACGCCATGCTTGTCAGATCGCGGGCGCAGGGAAACCGTTTTGCCGTGGGTCTGATCGACCTGGACGGTTTCAAGCAAGTGAACGACGCCTATGGGCATTCGGTCGGTGACCGGTTGCTTTCGGAGGCGGCGAACCGGCTGGTCGGCATTGCGTGCATCCATACACAGGTTTCAAGATTGGGCGGCGATGAATTCGGCATCCTGATCGATCGGGACATGACGCGCGAAGAGCTGCTGATGCTCGGCAACCTGATCTGCGCGACGCTCAAGGACGACGTACTCATTCGGGATGCCACGGTCGGACTGCTCGGCTCCGTAGGTTTCGCCACTTTTCCCGATGCCGGCGTGACGTCGGAAGAACTTTTCGAACGCGCGGACTACGCAATGTATTTCGCCAAACGAACGGCTCGTGGTTCGTCGGCGATTTTCTCCTCCATGCACGAAACGCAGATTCGACGGGCAAGTGTCATCGAACAGGAATTGCGGCTTGCAGTGCATCACGACCAGATGACGCTTGCGTTTCAACCTATCGTGGATTTGCATACTACGCATATTGTCGGATTCGAAGCGCTCGCGCGCTGGACCAATTGCAAGCTCGGCGTCGTGAGCCCGGGCGAATTCATTCCTGTCGCGGAGCGCTCCGACCTCGTTCATCGGCTGACGACGAATCTGTTGACCAAGGCGCTTGCGGTGCTGGCGACATGGCCGTCGGACATCTTCGTTTCGTTCAATCTTTCCGTTCGCGATCTCTCGTCGAGCGAGCAGACGAATCGCATTATCGGCATTGTCAGGGAAAGCGGCATCGACGCGAAGCGCATCGAGTTCGAAGTGACCGAGACAACGGTCATGCCGGACATCGACCAGGCATGCGCTTCGATTGCCGCCTTGCGCAGACTCGGTGCGCGTATTGCGCTCGATGATTTTGGTTCGGGGCATTCGAGCCTGAGCTACGTGCACCGGCTTCCGCTCGACAAGATCAAGATCGATCGAAGCTTCATTGAAGGGATCGAGTCTGACAAGGCGTGCCGGGATATTGTCCGCACGGTTGTCGACATGTGCCATAGATTGAAAGTGGAATGTACGGTTGAAGGCATCGAGACCGATGAGCAGCGGGATGCCGTGGTGGCGTTCGGCTGCAACTCGGGTCAAGGCTACCTGTTCGGCAAACCAATGAGCGAGCGTGATGCGCTCGCCTGTCTGATGCCGAGGTCTCAACACCTGTGAGCGCCATCGTTTATTCTCGATGCCAACTTGCGTAACGCGGACAGACAGGCCGAGGATGCTACCGGTCCCACACCTCATGCGGCACAGGCAGCCCTTCGAGGTCCGCCTCGCTCAGCGGTCCATTGGGCGCGATCCCGTTACTTTCCAGCATGAGCATCACCTGGCGCGTGTGCTGCGCCGCATGCCAGGCGGTGCGCTCCAGCACCTCGTGGAACGGCCGGGTGCCATAGTAGGTTTCGACACGGAAATTGACCGTGGGGTCGCTTTGCGCGGCCCACCAGTCCAGGAATCTGCTGTGCACCGATTCGCCCCAGGCAGCAATGTCTTCGCCGCTCCAGTCGTCGGGCGGAAGTTCATCGAACGACTCGAACCGCAATGGAATACCCTGCGCGGCCTGCATGCCCATCTCGGCGACACGAAACATATGAAAGCCCAATCCGGCCGGCGTCCGGTTCCTGTTGCGAAAGGGCGTCTTCAATTGATCGGGCGTAAACTGACGAATGTAGCGGGCGTTCGCGCTCATGAGAAGGTCGAGCTTCGCCACAAGCTGCGCAGGAGGCAATGGGTCCATCACGCGTGTCTTGAGATCGAGGAACTTGATGACATCGTTAATTGATTGGCAGAACGTATAACGCTTGCCGATCGACACTATGGGCACGCTGCGAACGCCTAGTTCGAGAAGTTGCGCTCGCGCATCGGGATCGTTGTGCACGTCGAGCGATTCGAATTCGATGCCCTGTTCTGTCAGGAATTCCTTGGTTCTCAAGCAGGAAGAACATCCGGGCTGCCAGAAAACCTTGATGCGTGCTGCGTTAAGTGTCTCGGTCATCATCGTTCCCCAGGAATCGATTGGGTTAAATCAATCCGGCAATCAATCCGGCAATCAATCAGTTGTCCGACTTTGCCAGGCTGTGGTGCCATCTCAGCAGTAGCAGGTTCACTACGGTTGCGAACACAAATAACAGAATGGCCAACGCCATGATGGTTCGCGTGTCGTTGCGTCCCATTGCGATCATCAGCATGTGGCCTATTCCGCTTTGCGATGCGAACATCTCGCCAATCAACGTACCGAGCAGCGTCAGCGAAAAACCGATGCGCAGGCCCGCCACCACTTCAGGAATGGCGGCAGGGAGCAGCACGTAACGCGCGTACGCAACTGGCGATAATCGGCAGGCGCGCGCGGTGCGGCCAAAAACCGGCCGCATGTTGCGCACCGCGCCCATGGTGAATACCGTGATGGGAATGATCCCGTGGATCACACCGAACGTAACCTTGGCGTAGAGTCCCAGTCCAAACATCAGGAGAACGACAGGATAGAGCGTGATCTTCGGAATGGCATAAAACGCCATCAGGATCGGCTCCATTACGTCACCCGCCAAGCGCTTCACGCCCAAGACAAAACCGAGGCAAATGCCGCCGACGCACGAGATCGCAAATCCAAGTAAAAATGCAATCGACGTAACCCGCAAGTTCTCCGGAAAGTCCTCGTCTTGCAGGATTGCCTTGAGCCGGACAGAGGTGGCCCATGGACCTGGCAAGACGTCGTCGCCGAGCAACGAACTGGCGATCTGCCACAACGCGAGCAGAACCACGATCAACACCACGCTGTCGCTCCATCGTGAGGCGGAACGTTTTGGCTTGAGCGCAGCCGTCGCGATGGTGCTCATGCCGGGCTCCTCCGTGTGCGGCTGTAGAGCCGTTGTTCGGCCATATGCAGCAGCATGTTCAGTGTGCCGACAAAAACCAGCAGCAAGAGCATCAGCCCGTACATGGTGGGATTGTCGAAGTTGTTGTATGCGTAAGCGATCCGAAAACCAAAGCCCGATCCGGCCAGCACGAATTCGCCGGCGATCACGGCGATGAACGCATAAACCACGGTCAGCTTGATGCCGGTGAATACGAACGGCAGGCTCGATGGCAGCGTGACCAGACGAATTTCATCCAGCGCGCTCATGCGCATGGCGCGCGCGGAGCGCAGCAGCACGCGCGGCACACGTTCAAGTCCATTGAGCGTATTCGCTGCCATTGCAACCACGCCAAACAGGAAGCCGATAGCAACGAGCGGCCAGCGATTCAAGCCGAAGATCACGATCAGGACCGGATACACAACAAAGATAGGCACCGCGTAATACGACAGCAGCAAGGGGTCGATGACACGCCGCAAGCGCGGCAGCCGGAACAACCCCACGCCGAACGCGAAGCCGCCTGTCACCGCGAGCAATACCGCGAGCGTGGCGTTCGCGAGCGTCTGCAGAATGTCGTGTGTGTAGTCGCCGGAAGCCAGCAATGCCCACGCACCTTCGGCCATTTTCGATGGCGGTATGAACGACACCGGATCGATCCATGCGAGCCGGCTCGCCACCTCCAGCGCCGCGACGAAGAGTACGACCAGTGCGAAGCGCCAGCGCGTGGCGACCTTCATGTCTGGCTCCCGAGCGCCTTGAGCGCTTCGGCGCGCAGCAGTCCCCACACGCGCGCCGTCAGCTCGCCGAAGCGTGGATCGAGCGCGGTATTGCTGTCACGATGCCGGGACCAGCCGGTGTGGATCGTTTCGATAAAACGTCCCGGACACGCCGACATGATGCCGATCCGGTCGGAAAGCAGCACGGCTTCGTCAATGGAATGAGTGATCAGCAACACGGTCGCGCCGGTTTCGCGCCATAGCTTCAGCATCTCTTCGCCCATCAGCAGACGCGTTTGCTGATCGAGCGCGCCGAAAGGCTCGTCGAGCAGCATGAGCCGCGGACGCACGACCATTGCACGCGCGATGCAAACACGCTGCCGCATGCCGCCCGAGAGCTGCACTGGGTATGAATGCGTGAACGCCTTCAGGCCCATGAAAGCAAGCGCGTGTTCGACTCGTTCGCGGATTTCGCTTTCAGATACGCCCGCGCGGCGCGCACCGAATGCGGCGTTGTCATAGACATCGAGCCAGGGGAAAGTGGCGTCTTCCTGGAACACCACCGCAACGCCTTCCGGCACCTTGCCCCGCACCGGCGCGCCCTCGAACGTCACCGTGCCGGAGCTTGCCGCATTGAGTCCAGCGATGACATCGAGCAGCGTCGACTTTCCGCAGCCCGACGGGCCGACCACCGAGAAGAACTCGCCTTTCTGCAAGCTGAGACTGACCGGGCCGAGCGCGTGAAAAGGCGGCTTGCCATGCTCGGCGGCATAGAACCGCGTGACGTCGGTCAGTGTCGCGTGAATCGCGGACTCGACGCGCTCGACACCGGCAGCCGGTACGACGGACAAGGGCAGGGGATTCATCGATTGCCTCACTTTGAGCGCTCGCTCGCGGGCAGCATCGATTCATCGACAATGGTATGCCAGTCGAACGTGCCCGGTTCAACCGCCTTGATCAGCACGAGACCTTTCACCACTTCGTCCATGCTCGTGTAATTGAAACGCCCGGTGCTCCAGTAGTGCGGATCGGTATCGAGACAATTGTCGATAGCCGACTTCGCTACCGACAGGTCGATCTTGTAGGCCTTGGCGAGAATTTGAGCGGACTCCTCACGATGCGCGGCGATGTACTGCACGCCCTTCGCGCGTGCGTCGATGATCGCCTTGACCGTTTCAGGATGCGCTTTCAGGTAATCGGTGCGCACTACGCCAACAGTCTGCGTTTCGGCGGGAACGATATCCGTCGAGCGGAATGCAATCTTCAGCTCATCCTTGCGCGCGCTGTAAGCAGGCTCGGTCATGTAGGCAACATCGACTGCATGTTGCTGCAACGCGATCATCATGGTGCCTGACGCGCCCACGGGTTTGCGTTGCACCTGTCCCGTCAATCCGGCACGTTCCAGGCCGACGATCGTGATCATCTCCGTCATGGACTTGGGGCTGCTATAGCCGATGCTCTTGCCTTTCATCTGCGCAATGCCATTCACGTTCGATGCTTTCAGCTGTACCCACAAGAGATCCGCCACGCTCTGGACGCCGCTGTGCACAATCGTGATCGGCACGCCTTGCTTGATTGCCGCGATAGCCGCAGGCAATGCGACTTCGCCGTAGGGTATTTCGGACGCCATAGCATTTCGCACCGAAGTACCACCGCCTTCCGACGTAATGAATCCCGTGACATCCACTCCGTTTTGCTTGAAGTAGCCCTTGTCGAGCGCGACCGCGAAGGGAACGCCATACATGCCGTCGATCCAGTGCGTGACTGTCAGCGTAGCGGCCTGGACCTGGGGCGCGGCCAGTACGGAACCAAGTAGGGTCGTCACCGTGGCAAGTCGCGTCAGCGCGCGGTAGAGCTTCATCGAGGGTCTCCTGAGGGATTCGTCTTAACTTTTTATCGGCGATTTTCACCAAAAATTGTAGGATACTTTTATTCCTGGTCTTGATCGGTCGCTATGCTTGTTTACACCTAAAAACGCACCGTTCCTTTGCAGATAAGGCTTTGAAGGTGATTGCTCCGCAGGCCACATGCTCCTACCGCAAATGGTTCATCGTTGGAATGGCTTTTTGTCCTACACTTTCTGGAAGCGCGGCTTGCTTTCCATTTGATTACGAAATTCAGCGCGAGCCGGCACGGCTTGCAAACATCGACCCATGAACTACGAAATCGACCATTTCGACGAAGCAGCACAGAACGCAATCGAACCCTTGTTGCGCAGTGGGGAAACGGTCGACCGGACGGCGGATCTGCTGAAACAGCAGATTCTCGAAGGGCGGCTCGTCCCCGGGCAGCGGCTGATTTCGCGCGACCTGATCGAGGAACTCGGCATTAGCCGGGGTTCGCTGCGCGAAGCATTCAGGCGACTCGTTGCGGATGGCCTCGTCGATCTGATTCCGAATCGCGGCGCCGTGGTGCGCCACCTTTCCGTCGATGAAATCGCAAACCTGTACCAGGTACGCGAAGCCCTCGAAGGGTTCGCGGCGAGGCGTGCCGCCGAGGTCATCGACGAAGGCGACAACCGCGCGCGTTTCACCGAAGTGCTTGAGCGCGGACGGCGGCATTTCACGAAGCCGGATTTCCAGGCATTCGTAGTCGATAACCGCCAGTTCCATCGGATCATCGTGGACATGTGCAAGAACCCTCAGTTAAGCGAACTAATCGATAAATACCAGTTGCCCGTTTTCATGATTCAGTTGCGTCAACGCATTGGCGTGGATGCGATCGTGCGCAACTCGCTTGCGGAGCACGAGGCGATTGCCGCGGGAATTTTGGCCGGCGACCCGGATGCCGCGAGCAAGGCCATGCAGCAACACCTGTGGCATTCGGCGGACGCGCTGGTCAAGCTGCCAGCGCTCAAGCCGCCGAAGTAGCGTTGCAGGAGGCAGGGCGCGGGCGGCATACGAACGGCTTGAGCCGTCATTAAAGACGCAAGGGAGACGAGTTGTGGCGAGAACCATGTTCGACAAGATCTGGGATGCACATGTCATTGCGGACCTGCCCGGCGGTGTGAGCCTTCTTCATGTGGACCGGCATCTGATGCACGAGCTGACGAGCGTTGCGGCAATTCGCCAGCTCGAGGCGCGTGGCGCACTTGTCCACAACCCCGAGTTGACCTTCGCAACCGTCGATCACGTGATCTCGACGCAGCCAGGGCGCGCGGCAGGCGATGCCGAATGGAGCACGATCGCGATCGAGACATTGCGGGAACAGACCACGCGCCTTGGCATCGAGCGCTTCGATATAGACGATGGCCGCCAGGGAATCGTTCATGTGATCGGCCCCGAACTCGGTCTGACCTTGCCGGGACTGTTGCTGGTTTGCGCCGATAGTCATACCTGCACGCATGGCGCGCTCGGCGCGATTGCTTTCGGCATAGGCTCGACGGAGCAGGTTCATGTGCTCGCCACGCAGACGATCCGCCAGACGCGTCCTGCAACCATGCGAGTGCGGTTCGATGGCGCAACGCGGCCGGGTGTAGAAGCCAAGGACATGATTCTGTACCTGATCGGGATGCTCGGGACGTCGGCGGCAACGGGATATGCGGTCGAGTACGCGGGACCGGCAATCGAGGCGCTGCGCGTGGAAGCGCGGCTTACCTTGTGCAACTTGTCGATCGAGCTTGGCGCGAAGGTCGGCATGATCGCGCCCGACGAGACCACGTTCGCTTACATTGAAGGGCGCGACTACGCGCCGAAAGAAGAGGCGTTGGCAAAGGCCATCGCGCAATGGCGTCTGCTTGCAAGCGATACCGACGCCGTCTTCGACAAGGAGATCACCGTCGATGCCACGCAGATCCGCCCGCAAGTGACGTGGGGCACGAGCCCCGAACACGTGATGGCAATCGATGCCCGCGTTCCCGATCCCGTTGACGAGCCGGATCCGTTGCGGCGTGACGCGCTTGAAAAAGCCTTGTTGTACATGCAGCTCGTGGCGGGACAGCGGCTCGAAGACACGCCGATCGATCGCGTGTTCATTGGCTCGTGCACGAACAGCCGGCTCAGCGACTTGCGCAACGCGGCGAGCGTGGTGAAGGGACTGCACGTGGCGCAGCATGTTAAGGCATGGGTCGTACCCGGCTCGATCGATGTCAAGCGTCACGCCGAACGCGAAGGACTCGACCAGATCTTTATAACCGCCGGTTTTGAATGGCGCGAACCAGGCTGCTCGATGTGCGTTGGCGCGAACGGCGATCTGGTCGGCGCAGGCGAGCGATGTGTATCGACATCGAATCGCAACTTCGTCGGCCGGCAAGGCCCAGGTGCAATGACGCATCTGGCAAGCCCCAGCGTGGCGGCGGCGAGCGCCATTGCAGGGAAAATCGCCATGCCCGGCGCGGAGCGTGCCGCATGAAAGCGTTCACCGTATGCGAAGGTATTGCCGCTTCGCTTTTGCGCGACAACATAGATACCGACATGATCGTGCGTGTTGAACGCATTGCGCAATTGCAGCGCGGACAGTTCAAGACGTGGGCGTTCGAAATGATGCGCTATCACGCCGACGGAAGCGAAAACGCCTCGTTCGTTCTCAACCAGCCGCCGTTCCGAGACGCGAAAATTCTTCTTTCCGGCAGCAATTTCGGTTGCGGAAGTTCGCGGGAAATGGCGGTCTGGGCACTGGAAGAATTCGGCATCCGATGCGTGATCGCTCAAAGTTTCGGCGATATCTTTTACGCAAACTGCATCCAGAACGGCCTGCTCGCAATCCGCATGAGCGCAGCGCAAATCGCGCTGCTCGCTGAGGCAGCCGAACGCGGCAATCCGCTTCGCGTGGACCTTCATCGTTGCACGGTCAGCGCGCCCGATGTGCCGCCCATCCCCTTCAGTTTTCCGGATCATCACCGTGAGGCGCTGCTCGAAGGGCTTGACGAGATCGACCAGACGCTTCGGCACGATGCACGCATTCTTGCGTTCCAGCACGCCGGCAAAGTGCAAAGTCCATGGGTCTACATTCAGCAATAAGCTTTACTACCTCGGAGCACGACGATGCTGAGCACGGTACATGCAGGCGCCCGACTTGATCGCTTGCCGACTTCATCGTTTCACCGGCGAATATTGTGGTTGATAGGCGGCGGCATGTTTCTCGATTCCTTCGACATCTATCTCGCTGGCGGCGTGCTCGGTGCGCTGTCGCGCAGCGGCTGGTCAAGCATGACGCTGAACGCAGCATTCTTGTCTTCGACATTCATCGGCATGTTGATCGGCGCATTTTCAGCCGGACTTCTCGGCGATGCATACGGCAGGAAGTTCACCTATCAGTTCAACCTTGCAATCTTCGGCATTGCATCCATAGCGGGATCGCTTGCGCCGAGCATGAACTGGCTGATCGCGTGCCGCTTTTTCATGGGGCTGGGACTCGGCGCCGAAATCGTGGTCGGCTACGGTTCAATAGGCGAATTTATTCCGCCTGCGGTACGAGGGAAATGGTCGGCCTATCTTTCGTTGATCACCAACTCCGCGCTGTTCTTCTCGACATACATAGGATATCTGATCATTCCGACGATTGGCTGGCGCGCGATGTTCGCTATCGTAGGCGTCGGCGCGCTCGGTGTCTGGGTGTTGCGCAAGAAGATGCCGGAGTCGCCGCGCTGGCTTGAATCCAAGGGGCGCTTCCAAGAGGCGGAAGCCATTCTGGCGGGCATTGAAGCGGAAACCGCGCAAGGCCGTGCATTGCCCGCGATCGTCGAGCCGCCGCCTGCTCCCGTCAAGGCGACGTCGCTCGGCAGTCTGTTCCGGCCGCCGCTGTTGCGCCGCACGCTCCTTGCGGTCGTCATCCAGATTGCGATCAACGTGGTGATCTACGGTTTCATCGTGTGGGTGCCCACCTTCCTGATCAAACAGGGACACGGTATGGCTTCGTCGCTGGGTTATTCCTCGCTGATGGCGCTGGGCGGACCGGCTGGCGCGCTGGTGGGCGTCCTGATAGCAGACCGAGTGGGCCGCAAGAACGGCCTTATAGGAGTTGGAATTCTGGCTGCGATTGTCGGCTGGCTGTATGGCAATTCAACCAGCGTCGAGATGGCAACGCTGCTCGGTTTCCTGCTTTTCACGATGACCTACCTGATGGTTGCGCTCGGCGTCGCGACTTACATACCTGAGTTGTTCGCGACGGAGAACCGGATGCGAGGCAACGGCATTGCAGGTTCGGCGGGCCGCTTGTCTGGGATCGTCGCTCCGCAGATCGTCGTGCTCATGTATGCAACCGGCGGCATCAAGGACGTGTTGTCAGTGATCATTGGCGCGCTGATGCTGATGGTTGCCGTGCTGGCCGTATTCGGTGTCGAGACAAATCGTCGCTCGCTCGAAGAAATTGCCGTGAGCCCAGGCGATCCGTCTCTTACGCCGCCTGTTGGCGAGATCCCCATCGAGCGCGTTCATTGACTGCTTTTCCATCTCTTCATTTGTGCTCATCCACTTTAAAAGGAATTCGACATGACCGCTAATTCACGCAGACAAGCGCTTAAGGCACGGCTCAATTCCGGCGAGATCGTCGTTGCGCCCGGCATCTTCGACATGATCTCGGTGCGCCTTGCGGACACGATGAACTTCGACTGCCTGTACATGACCGGCTTCGGCACGGTTGCGTCGTACTTGGGCGAGCCGGACGCTGGTCTTGCCACGTACACCGACATGGTCAATCGCGTCACGGCATTTTGTGGGGCCGCAACCACGCCACTCGTTTGCGATGCCGATACCGGCTACGGCGGACTGCTCAATATGGCGCACACCATTCGCGGCTATGAACGCGCGGGCGCCGCAGGCATTCAGATCGAGGACCAGGAGTTTCCCAAAAAGTGCGGGCACACACCTGGTCGCCGCGTGATTCCGACAGCAGACATGGTCAAGAAAATCCAGGTCGCAACCGAAGCACGCGAGGACAAGGATTTCCAGATTATTGCGAGAACTGATGCACGCACGACGCTCGGTCTGGATGAAGCGTTGCGCCGCGGTGAAGCCTACGCAAAAGCAGGGGCGGACGTGGTGTTCATCGAGTCGCCGGAAACGGTCGAGGAACTGGAAACGATTGGCAAGACGTTCGATATGCCTTTGCTCGTCAACGTGGTGGAAGGCGGCCGGACACCGCAACTGACGCCGGCGGAGCTGCAGGAACTCGGATTCTCGATAGCAATTTATCCTTCTGCAGGATTCCTTAGCGTCGCTCGCGCACTCGAAAACGTTTATGGCGAAATCAAGGCGCTCAAAGGCACGACGGGCGCCGAGGCCAGCATGATGTCGTTCAAGGCCATGTGCGAGCTGATGGGATTTCAATCGGTCTGGGACTTCGATCGCGCCCATGCCGATTAAAAGGGAACCGAAGAGACACGCGCGCCGATAAATCCTGTGACGACCTGTCTTCAAGACTCGGTTAAAAAGAAGCTGTCGAGCAGGTCGGCGAGCTGCCACATGGGACACGGCCGGCGCGAATGTCCATCGTATCCTGCGTTCCTGAGGTTCTCTACGGGTTCCTCAGGCGCAAAGTTGCTCATCGCGATCAACAGCCGGCTCGTAGCGCGTTCGCTCATGCACAACTCCTTGGCGAACTCGTAGTTTTTGCTCGCGCCTACTCGGGTATCGAGGAAGATTGCGTGCGGATTGGAGATTACGATCGCGCCCCTTGCGGCAAACACGTCAGTTGCAAGCGACGCTGTAAAGCCCTTGAATTCCAGGATCAAGGCCATGGAGTTGCCAACCATCTGGTCCGAATGAATAACAAGTACCCGCCGCTGGCCTGGAAGCGTGCGGATCGATTTTTCATTCCATAACGCGCATTGGAGGGAACTCCCCTCGTAAGCTCTGAAGCTCATAGCGACCCCGCTCGAAAGGTTGGCAGCGCGGGATATGGAGGCCAGTGCGTTCGAACAGCAGTTGCGTTCACAGATACTCACGACCCGGTGACTGTCTGACTACGTTCGTGCGCCGGTTACGTGAGGGGAGAGTGGCTGGCATTGGTCATCGGGTTCCTCGCAAGACGATTGACGCGACGAATAGTTCGTTGGGATATCGGGTGCGGAAGCGGCCTGTTTCAGAAATGTTCATTCCGGACGTACATAACACCATGCCTGCCACCTCGAGTTTCGCAAGCGCCTCGTAGCGGTTTTCAAGGTACGAAGGAACAACTATCACGGGGTCGCCAAGCGCTTTCATTACTTCCACCAGCTGCGCTATCAACGTACTTGTTTTCATGAAGTTCTCTCAGTTCCAGCGCCCGAATGACGTTTTAGTTCTACAACTCGCGATATTTTCGTTTCGGTATTTATCAGACAATCCAAGGCTCATTTAATTCGCTTTGCTTAAATACAGTCTACGCCTGCTATTACTACCCGCCACGACCGTGAAATAACAGAAAACAGGAAGTCATGTTTTCACTCATAAACCGGAACGAAAACTTGGGTAACCGGGTAAATGCGAATCCAACCTACTTCTCCAGAAAAATTGAAAAAAACGTGCTTGGCTGTTTATCGGCACGTGGGATCGCGAAGCTTAAATACCTTGATTGTCGCAGGAGCAACGTCTGCCGCTATTTGCGGGCGATATACCGAGACGGTCTGTTGCTGACCGACAGCCCCGGAAACACAAATTATCCAATTTATGGCGCATACCTAAATAAGAACTATTCACCTATCCAACCTTGAATAACCAAATCATTGTGTTAAATGCAACACTCAAAAACCGTGGTTATTAAAGTGTTGATATAAAAATATGCTTAAGGCCAAAACAGACAATTGGCCAATTGCCCTAAATACCGGCGTGGCGCGACGCCTAAAAGGTTTAGAGTTAAGTTATTAGACATAAATACTGCAAAGCCTGGAATCGAACAACGATGGCAACCTATAAAGAATTGCGGCAGCAAGCGGACGCGCTTTCACGCCTTGCGGACGACACGCAAAGAATCGTCCGTGCAGAGACCCTTGTACAAATGATTGCGTCCATCGCGGAGTTTGGTTTCACTGCTGCAGAACTGGGACTGCCAGCGTCAGTCTTGGGGGCAAAAGCTTCCGCCGGCGCGCGCAGCACTGTAGCCCGCTCTACCCGGACCGCAAAATACCAAGACCCCGCCACGGGTACAACCTGGACCGGTGCGGGTCGTCAGCCTAAATGGATAGTCGGCGAGAAGGCAGGCTATTTGATCTCCAAAGGCTTGAAGTGACGTGATGGCTCGTCAATTATCAATCAAATTTGAAGCCTGTTTTGATTCAATCGATGAACCGGGTTCGCAACGCGTCCCAGTCGTCCGCGCCCATCCGGCGAAAACGCTCGCGCGCGCTAAGCGCTGTCGATGAAGACGGCGGCACGCCGGTCTCGCGTAAATCCTTGAGCGTGTTTTCGCAGGTCTGCATCACGCTCGCAAGTAAAACACTCGGGAGAATGGCGAGTGCATATCCCAGCTCCTGTACGTCGCGCAACGCCATGTCAGGACTCTTGCCGCCGCGCACGATATTAAAAAGGCAGGGTCCATTCACGCGCTTCGGTACGGCCGCAATTTGTTCGAGATCGTTCGGAGCTTCCACAAACGCGACATCGGCGCCTGCTGCAAGCGCTGCATTGGCGCGTGCGATGGCTTCGTCGAAACCCAACACGCCGTTGGCATCGGTACGCGCGATGATCGTGAAATCCTGATCGTTCCGCGCCGCGAGCGCCGCGCGGATCTTCGCGACGAACTCTGCCGTCGAGATCAATTCCTTGCCATCGAGATGACCGCAACGTTTGGGCGCGACTTGATCTTCAATATGGATTGCCGATACACCCGCCTGTTCGTAAGCGCGCACCGTACGCGTGACGTTGAGTTCGTTCCCGTAGCCGGTATCGGCATCGGCGATGAGCGGCAGCGTGGTGCAAGCGACAATGCGCGCCGCATTCGCGACCATTTCGGTCATGGTCAGCAGGCCGTAGTCGGGTAAGCCGAACGATGCCGACGTGCCCGCGCCCGTCATGTAGAGGGCCGCGAAACCGGCTTGCTCGGCGAGTCGCGCGGTCAATCCATCATAAACGCCGGGCGCGACGGTCAGTTGAGCGCTGTTCAGTAATTGGCGCAGGCGTTTTGAGCGTGAAGAGATAACGGATTCCGGCATGCATGTCTCCTTCGATTTGAAATCAGACCGCTAGGCGCTGCGCTTGCTGCAAGACGGCTTCGGCTTTCGCGGCATACGGGGCATCTATCATGATGCCATCGACTACGATTGCGCCTCGACCCACCGCACCTGCTTCCCGCCACGCTTCAACGACCTTGCGAGAGAACGCAATTTCAGTGCCGCTCGGCATGAAAGCCTCGTTGGCGGGCGCAATCTGCGTCGGATGAATACAGCTCTTGCCGGCAAATCCAATGGCTTTGGCACGCAAGGCTTCTTCGCGGAAGCCTGTTTTATCGGCGATATCCGGAAACGCGCCGTCATACGCAGCAACGCCGGCTTCTCCCGCCGCGAACCGAACGGCAAGCTGCACATGTTCGAGCGCACCCGCATGTCTTCGTCCGATGTTTAGGGGTTCGAACAAGTCAGCGTACCCTATCTGCAGTCCCATCACGCGCGCGTTCGCCGCAGCAATATCGCCGGCGAAACGCAAGCCGCGTGATGACTCTATATTCGCCAGAATCTTCAGCGGCCGGCTGTGAGCACGCTGTTTCTCCAGTTCGCCGATTGCTTCGGCCAGCATGGCGATATCGTCGGCCGATTCGGCTTTCGGCAAATTGATGACGTTGAAGTCGAGGCCGATGAGTGCATCGAGATCCGCATTGAAATGCGCCGAACCCAGCGGGTTGATTCGAATCACGATCGTCTTGCCATGTTCCCGGTCGAGATTCTGAAGAAAGCGGGCCACCTCGCTGCGTGCATGCGCTTTCATTGATTCAGGAACTGCATCCTCCAGGTCGATGGAAATTGCATCCGCGTCGCTGGCGAAGGCTTTCTGGAACAGTTCCGGACGCGAGCCCGGAACGAAGAGCTTGCTTCTCATCGGTGGCTGGCTCACGTCAGTCGACCATTCGGCCCGCATTGCCTTCGAGCAGCAAGCGGTTATGGTGCGAAGGCATTTCGCTGAACGGCTTTCTATATTGCGACCACAAGCGCAAATCTTCCGGCTTGTGGAAAACCTGCGAGTCGGGCATTGCGGGCCATGAAGATGCGGTCAGCCAAAGACGCATCAGGTGCCGGCGGTCCTCGAGCGCCTTCGCGTCCTGATAGTCGGTGCGGCCATGCACCATCACACGATTGTTGAGGAACTGGATGTCGCCATCGCGAAAGCCCATGTCGAGATAAAACTCCGGCGATGCCGAGATCTTGCGCACTTGATACAGCGCCTCCGACTCGAGCGCCGAATAGGGACGTTCACCGCTTTTTTCGGCGAGGCGTGCATATCCGGTCGGCAAATAGCAGATGGTCTGCGGACCTTCGCCCGTGAAAAACGGCACCTTGAATTCACTGAACGTGCGCGTGGCACGGCGGCCGTCTTCATCGGTGCGCTTGAGGAACAGTCCTTCGCGCAGGACCTCGAGCAGATCCGGGCGGTGCTCAAGCATATGGTTGTGCACGGCGACTGCACTAGATATGCGGCTTTCGCCGCCGGAGATCGCGGTGCGCAGGCACATGAGGCCAATGATGTCGCACGAGTCGGTGTGCATCAACTGACCGCCGCCTTTGCGATATCCGCGTGATTTCGGTTCGTAGTCGCTGACGTCCATCACGTGGCCGAGCAAGTCGCCAAGATAAGACTGCGTGACGGGGCGGCTGATGTACGAGCCGAGGCCAACGTAAATCTGCGCCATGTCGTCATCGGAATATTTGTCGCGCGGAAGGCCGCGCAGCATCAGGAAGCCGCGTCCATTGGCGAGAAAGTGCGGCAGGTCGCGCATCAGCTGACCAACGGAATCCAGTGGGAACGTCTCAGGCGTGATGTCCGGAAAGTCGACTTCTCCAAGCGATTGCAGATGACGCAACGCGTGGTCGATCTCGGCAAGCTCGGTGGCATTGAGCAGGTGCAAACCCTCTTTGGTCCAGTCGAGATCCGGACCTTTCCAGACTGCGGGGCAGTCGATTGCTGCGTCGATAGTACTCATTCACTGTCTCCAGTTGGCAATTGATTCAGGCGACGGGCGCGACCGCATGCTCGCGATCGGTTTGCACGATGACACCGTCGGTAACGAGCTTCCGGTAAGCGGCATCGCCGAGAAGGGGGCTGAGGATCTCGCTGCTGTGCTCGCCCTTGAGCGGCGCGGGAAAGCGGAAGCCGCCGGGCGTGGCGGACAAGCGCGGCACGACGTTGTGCATGGGCAACTGGCCGACTTCGTGATCGTCGACTTCCACGATGCTTTCGCGCTCGCACACGTAGTGGTCGTCGAGCAGATCCGCAGCGTCGAAAACGGGTCCGACGGTGACATCGGCGGCATCGAACAACGCGCGATTCTCGACCAGCGTGCGCTCACCAATGAAGCTGCCCACAATGCGGTCGATCTCTTCAACGTGAGCGACGCGCGCGGCGTTGGTCGCATAGCGCACGTCATCGGTCAGCTCGGGCTTGCCGATGGTCGCGAACAGCCGCTGCGCCATCGACTGTGTCGAAGTCGAGACGCACAGCCATTTGCCGTCCGATGTCTTGTAGGTATTGCGTGGCGCAGTCGTGCCCGAACGGCTGCCGGTACGCGGCTTGATGCGGCCGTTGAGCTTGAAATTCGCGACTTGCGGTCCGAGGATCGAGAGCGTGGGTTCGAAGAGCGAGATGTCCAGCACTTGCCCGCAACCGCCATGCACGCGTGTATGCCAGAGCGCCATCATCACGGCGTTGGCGCCATAGATGCCGGTTGTCATGTCGCCGAGGAACATGGGCGGCAGGACCGGTTCGCGATCGGCGAATCCGTTCATTGACGCGAAGCCGGAATACCCTTCAACCAAGGTGCCGAAGCCAGGCTTGTTCCGGAAGATGCCGGTTTGTCCCCAACCCGAAATTCGCGCGATGATCAGGCGCGGATTGCGTTCGTGGAGTGTTGCAGGCGCCAGGCCCATTTCTTCGAGCGTGCCTGGCCGGAAACTTTCGACGAGCACGTCGGCATCGTCGATCATGTTCGCGATGAGTTCGATCGCTTCCTTGCGACGAAAATCGACGCACACGCTCTTCTTGTTACGCGCATACGTCTTCCAGAAAATTTCGTAACCGTCGGTCTTGAACGCGCGCAAGGTATCGCCTGCAATGGGCTCGACCTTGACGACATCCGCGCCGAAATCGGCAAGCTGCAACGTCAGCATGTTGCCTGCGACCAGACGGGATAAATCCACGACTTTCAAGCCCTGCAGCGGACCGTTTGCATTGAGTGCGAATTCCTTCTTGTGCAGCTTGGCCATGAGATTCCCGAACGGTGCCTGTTGATACACTGAAATCAGGTTACACAAAAATAGACATCATGTCTATTTGCGGAAACGACTATGTCTTGCGGCGCGCCCTGAATTGCTTTATTTTTAGGCCGCGCGCGGGGCCAGATGCTGACCCCGCATCACATCGACGAACGAAATCATTGGCAATACAACATGGCAAATCCAGCCGATACAGGCGTAGCAGCCGTGAACAGGGCGCTGAGCATCCTCAAGGCGTTTGAAGACAGCGTCGACGGCATGACGCTCGCCGACCTCACTACGGCAACGGGTCTTTATCACAGCACGATCCTGCGCTTGTGCGAGTCGCTGGAAAGCTTTGGCTATCTCAAGCGTCTCGCCGATGGCCGCTACATGCTTGGTCCCACGCTGTTTCATCTAGGCATGATCTATCAGGGCTCGTTCCGTCTGCAGGATTACGCCTTGCCGGTTCTGCGGGAACTGGTCAAGCAGACGGGCGAGACGGCGGCTGTCTACGTCAGGGAAGACGATGTGCGCTTGTGTCTTTATCGGCTGGAATGGCAACGCTCGGTACGTATGCATGTTCGCGAAGGTGAGCGTCTCACGCTCGAAAAGGGCGCCGCCGGAAAGATCTTGCTGGCGTTCGCGGGCGACAAAGGCGCAACGCTCAAGAAAGTTCGTGACGCTGGCTACGCAGTCTCTTTAGGTGAACGCGACGCCGAGAGCGCTGCTATTGCGGTGCCCGTGTTTGGCGTAGGGCAGAAATTGATCTGCGCAATATCGCTTGGCATTCCGCGTTACCGGTTCGACAAAAAGGAATTCAAACTCTATCTGCCGTTCGTGATGCGGGCCGGCGCCGAGCTGACGACTGCGCTCGGCGGCGACCCTTCAATGTTCGAACCGCCGTTTGCTCCGAGCGATGTCATGCGCTGACGCGCTACGCCTGTTGCGCGTTCACGAGCGGTGCTGCGCGCCGCGAGATCTGCGTCTGGAGGAATGCAAAGCACACCGCACCAATCAGCAACGCGCTGATCATGAAGATAAATCCACCGTTGTACGACCCGCTGGTCTTGACGATCGCGCCCACCACCAGCGGCGCGGTCAGCCCGCCAATCTGTCCACCTGTGTTGATGAACCCTGCATAGCCACCGCGTGCGCCTTCTGGCGCGAGATGCGCGACCAGGCCGGCGTACGGCGAAAGGCTGCCGTAGAGCAGAAAGGCGGCGGCTGAAAGACCGGCGATGCACATTGCGGGGTCATCGGCGGTGAAAGTGAAGTACAGCGCGATCGCGGTGCCGGTATAACCCAGCGCGAGCATGACCGGACGCTTGCGATGCAGCGAGCCGCTACCCAGCGTGCCAAACACTATCAGGCCGAGAAAGCCGAACAAATAGGGAATCGATGCCGCGAAGCCAAGCGCCTTCAAGTCGATATGCCGTTGCGCCGAAAGATAGCTCGGCACCCAGCCCAGGAAACCCCAATATCCAATGCTGAACGTCATGTACCCGAAGAACAGCAGCCACGTGCTCTTCAGTCTGATGAATGTTTTCCAGTGCGCGCGACGCTCGGCACGTTCCGCAAGCGACGATCTGGCCCCGGCGACTTGCGGCGGAATCAACGCATAGATCAGGATCGAGACGATCACACCAGGGATCGCGAAGAAGAAAAATACGTGCTGCCACGGGCCGCGCACGAGCAGCCACACGACAACCGGCGCGACGACCGCAGGACCGATTGCCAGCGCGCTCAGCCACACGCTGTGCGCACGTGCAGCGTCCTTCGAACTGAAGTTGTCGGCGACCAGCTTGTACACCGCTGCATTGCACGATCCTTCCGATAACCCGAAGCAAAAGCGCACCACCACCATGGCACCGACAGTCGAAACCAGGCCGGTCAATCCGGTGAAAAGGGAGAACAGAAGCGGCGCGACGACCAGCAGGGCTTTCGTGCCGAAGCGGTCAGACAGCATGCCGCCTGGCAACTGCATCAAGGCGTAGCCAAGGGCAAACGCGGCGAAGATTATGCCTAGCTGGGCGGCGTCGAGATGCAAGGCTTTCATCATCGAAGGCGCAGCTACCGAGATGCTGACCCGGTCGAGGTAATTCACGAATTGCAGCAGCCACGTCAGCATCAGCAGCTTGTACCTAAGGCTCATGTCTTCTCCATGTGATGTCCTGACGATTCCGACCTGGTGACCAGTCGCGCCGCTGGCTTGTCGCGTTAAAAACAGACATTCTGTCTATTCGGAGTTTATGGGACCTGTCTTTGCGCCGCAAGCATGTTGGAGGCAGGGATTACCCGCGATTCCCCCGCACCGCAATCGGATAGGAGAATGCCTAAGTTGCGCGTCGTATTCGCACCCAATGAAGATCCGATGAAGGGAAGTCAATGAATGAAATTGAAAGCCTCAATAAGCCCGCCGCGGCCAAAACACTATTCGATAAAGTCTGGGACGCGCACGCAATCACAGTCAAAGACGATGCGTGGACGCTGCTTCATATCGACCGGATGTTGCTGCACGATTTGTCCGGCAACAACGCACTGACGGCGCTGGAGCAACGCGGATTATCGGTTCGGCATCCTGAGCTTTCCTTCTCCACGCCGGACCACGCGGTATCGAGCGCGCCTGGTAGAACAGGCGAAACCTATCCCGGCGGCGCAAAGTTATGGGCTGGGCTGAAGGCGCGTTCATCCACTCAAGGGATTCGTTTCTACGATACCGGCGAGATTGGACACGGCATCGTTCACGTAATGGGACCGGAACTGGGGATTGTCCTGCCCGGCAGCACGCTGGTCTGCGGGGACAGCCATACATGCACGAATGGCGCGCTGGGTGCGCTGGCGTTTGGCATTGGTGCGTCCGAGCTGGTGCATGCCCTTGCGACACAAACACTCTGGCAGCAGAAACCAAAAACGTTGCGCGTGACCTTCGATGGTCCGCTGCAAGAAGGTGTCACGGCCAAAGACCTGGTGCTTTATCTGATCGGCAAACTCGGAGCAAAAGCGGGAACCGGGTATGCCGTCGAGTACGCCGGTTCCACAGTGCGTGCACTCGATATTGAAGCGCGTCTCACGCTGTGCAATCTTTCCATCGAGCTCGGTGCGAAGGTCGGAATGATTGCGCCGGACGACAGCACATACGCGTATCTCGAAGGGCGTGAGAGGGCACCGCGCGACGCGTTGTTCGATCTGGCAGTGGAGCACTGGCGCACGCTGCCATCAGACTCCGGCGCCGTTTTCGATTCCGAAGTGCACATTGACACGAGTGTCATCAAGCCGATGATCACCTGGGGCACGAGCCCCGAGCATGTGATCGCCATCGATGGCGCCGCGCCCGATCCCGCGTGCGCTCCCGACGACAAGCACCGTGCAGCGTGGCGTGACGCACTCGATTACATGGGACTCGCTGCAGGACAAAAGCTGGAGGGCACGCCAGTGGACTGGGTGTTTATCGGCTCGTGCACAAATTCGCGGTTGTCGGATCTGCGCAGCGCGGCAGCGGTGATTCGCGGGCAACACGTTGCAGAGGGCGTGCACGCCTGGGTCGTGCCGGGGTCCGAGACGGTCAAGCGCGACGCCGAAGCAGAAGGGCTCGACCGTATTTTTACTGCCGCTGGTTTCGAATGGCGCGAGCCGGGATGCAGCATGTGCGTGGCGGCCAACGGCGAGATCGTGCCGCCGGGGGCGCGTTCCATTTCCACGACCAACCGCAACTTCGTCGGCCGTCAGGGCCCGGGCGCGCGGACGCATCTCGCGAGTCCGCAGAGCGCTGCGGCTGCCGCCATCACCGGCGTGATTACCGACGCGCGGAAGCACCATCATGGATAAGTTCACTACGCTTAGCGGCGTTGCGGCCCCGCTGTTGAAATCGAATGTGGATACGGACACGATCATCCGTATAGAACGTCTCACGCAAAACGCCCGGCAGGATCTCGGTCCTTATGCGTTCGAGGCGCTGCGCTTTCGGCCCGATGGCAGTGAAGATCCCGCCTGCGTGCTGAACGAGCCGCCGTTTCGCGATGCCCCGATCGTGCTGGCTGGAGAAAACTTCGGCTGCGGTTCTTCGCGCGAGGGCGCGGTTTGGGCTCTTATTGCAGCGGGCATTCGCTGTGTGATTGCGGAAAGCTTCGGCGATATCTTCTACAACAACTGCTTTCAGAATGGGTTGTTGCCTATCCGTTTGTCCGCAAGCGATATTGCAGCGCTGGGTCAGGATGTCGAAGTCGATCTTGTGAAGCAGACGGTGCACTCGGGCTCGCTCACTTTCCATTTCGATATTGAACCAGTCAGGCGAGAAGCGCTGCTCGATGGTCTCGACGAAATTGCCCGCACCATGAAAAGCGCCGCTGACATTGCGCGTTGGGAAGACAACGACCGTGTCCAGCGGCCGTGGATCTGGAGCACGTGATTCGTACTATGTGCGGCGTTTGAGACTCGACCCGCCGCCTTCCAAGACTTCACATCTGCGGATCGTTGATCGGGAAGGTGGGGCGTCCGTCTTTCGCGGGCAGACCCCACTTTTGCATTGCGCCTTCTTAAACTTCAAGGACAATCGGCGCGCGTCGCCTTCCTCTATCGTCAAGCCGTGCTTTCTGTTTCAGTCAGCACGATGTCGCGTGCGCCTCCCGACTGAATCATGATGTAAATCACGTCGTCAGCGGTCTCGTTCCGTACGTGATGAACAACCCCTGGTTCGACCGCATGATGATCGCTGACCTGGATTCTGCGGATCAGCGCGCCTACTTTTGTTTCGACGGTTAGAATTCCCTGGACCACGATAAAGCGGTCCCTAACATGTGTGTGGAAGTGCCATTGCGTTTCGCCGCCAGCCCGCACAGTGGTCTTCGAGACGGTGTACTCTTCGTCGGTCAACAGGGTTTGATAGAGAACCCTGCCATTTGCAAGTGGAATGTCTTTATCGTTCATGTCTTTATTTTTCGCTAAGCGTACTGTGGGTTTGACCGCTACCGAACCGTCATCCGCAACGCATAGGTCAACAGTTCGTTCGTGCGGCATACTTTACGTTCCCCCGCGTTCTCCCGGTAGCGACAAATTTATGCATGACGATGTGAATTAAATCGACGTCTTAATCGAATGCGCCGACTTCCCCCACTCAACGCCCTTCGCGCCTTTGACGCCGTCGCCAGACAGCTAAGCATCTCGGCGGCCGCGCAGGAATTGCACGTGACTCACAGTGCTGTGAGTCACCAGGTTCGCCAACTGGAGCAATGGCTAGGCAAATCATTGTTCGTGCGACACGCGAGCGGCGTGCGCTTGACTGCTGAAGGACAAAGCCTGCAGCAGGCGGCCGACCATAGTTTCGCGTTGCTGGAAACTCGTTGCGCGGAGATTGCGGACCAGTCGCCCATCGCCGAGATTGTGTTGGGCGCGCCCGGGAGTTTCCTCTCGAACTGGCTTATCCCGCGGCTCGACCAGTTCGAGACGGCTCATGCGAACATCCGCGTCCGCTTGCAGACGAGTACGACGATAGACGACCTGCAGCGGCATGTTGTCGATTGCCTGATCGTCAGCGACCGGAACTGGCCAACCGATGTCGAGGCAGTGAGCCTGTTCGAAGAGAGCGTTGGTCCCGTGTGCGCGCCGGACTGGCCTCATGACATTGCGACACCCATGGACCTGACGAGTCAACCGCTCCTGCACACAAGCTCGCGCCCGGATGCATGGGCAAATTGGGCCGCTCGCAACGGCGTTGAACCTGCATTGTTTGCAGGCGGCCGTCAGTTCGATCATTTGACCTTGCTTCTGGAGGCCGCGGCCGCCGGCCTCGGCGTTGCCATCGCTCCTGCGTTGCTCGCTGAGCGCGAGTTATCGCAGAAGAGATTAATTGCTCCACTTGGTTTCAAACCAAGCGGCGCCGTCTTTGCTTTTTGTACGGCGCGCGGCCGATCGGATAAAGCACTTCAGGCGCTTTGTACGTGGCTGAAGACCGAAAGCGTTGCATACGGCAAGGCCGGCAATATCTGACGCTAGCAATTTTCGATTGTGTTTGTCATCCAGTCAGGCACTACCCGAATGCTTAACTAAGTAGCCCTTTGCGTGGTAACGGCAATCAGGGTGGGACCGTAGCTTGCTCCATCAATATTGGAACGCCATTAATGCGCAAAACATTCGGGCAATCCAGCCGTATAAAAACTATTCAATATACCTAAGCGAAATCGGACATTCCTGTTTATTTGGCGCAATACGCCGTATTTATGCGCTGATTCTCAGCAGAGGCTGGATTCGTTTTAGTCCTGTGATTCCCTTATATACATTGCCATGAAAAACATGTTACCCACTCCGCGCGCTGTTGTCATTGGCGCGCTCTTCTTAAGCGCATGCGGAGGTGGTGGCTCCAGCAACAACGGTGCTGCGGCTCCTCAAACATCCAGCACTGCACCCGCAAGCGACGCGTCGCCTGCAAGCGCTCCCGTTACGGCAAGCAGTCCAGTAGCGGCGAGTGCGCCAACGTCCGCGAGCAATCCGTCCGATACAAATCCAAGTCCGGTGCTCGCAGCCAAGGTTGCAATTGCCGATGGCACCGCATTAGGCGCACAACAGTGGCCGGCCGGCTCCACCAGCACAGGCGGCACGGGTCAGCCCATCGCGGGACTGTCATGCGCGGTTGCAGGTAATGCCTACAGCTATGCACATTTGTCGATTTACCAGGACGGCAAACTGCTGACCCTGCCCGCAAGTATTGGAACTGTCGAACCGACACTCGCGTTGCAAACGGGCTGCGTGTACCCCGTTCATACGGTCGATAACACCGGGAAAATACGGATGGCCGCAAACCCGGCTTCGCCTTACACGCTCGGGCAATTTTTTGGCGTCTGGGGACAGACGCTCACTAATGCTAACGTCGCCGGACTCACGTCGAATTCCGTCACCGCATACATAAACGACGGCGGCACGCTTACTCAATACGTCGGCAATCTGTCCGATCTGGCGCTTGCGCCCAACCGCGAAGTCACGATCGTACTGGGCTCGACGCTTTCGCAGATTCCAACCTACGCCTGGAGCGATCCGCCGCCATTCGATACAACGCCCATCACGCTCGCGTACGGCGGTACGGTAGGAAATCGTTTCTGGCCGGACGGCGACACCGCGACCGGCGGGACGACGGGGCAAACAATCGATGGCGTGGTTTGCGCCGCGGGAATGGTCGAAACGTATCATGTGCACGCGCATATCGCCATTTACAAAGACGGGCAAATGCTCGCGTTGCCGTCGCACATCGGCATCCCGGCAACCTGCAACTACGAGACCCATACCCACGACAATACCGGCATCGTGCATATGGAAACACCGAACGTGAAAGACTTTACGCTCGGCAAGTTCTTCGACCTATGGGGCGAGCCGTTGACGCTGACGAACGTTGCCGGCGTGCAGGGTGCAGTGGTCGCGTATATCAACGATAACGGCGACGTCAGGCGTTACATGGGACCGTTGGGCGACATTGAGCTGACCTCGCATCGGGCAATTACGCTTCAGGTGGGAGCGGCGATTCCCGCGTTGCCGGTTTATACGTGGTCCGACGAGCCGCAATAAGTCACGCCCGGGTGCGCAACGCCGCGTCCTTGCAAAGCAACGTACCGCGATAGCCGTTCTACGGCTTTCGCGGGCTTTGCGCCGAAGATAATGCCACCGCTGAAATCGATCTTGCCGGGATCCGCAGGGCAAGACAATCTCGTTGAAAATAAAAGAGTGGCAGAGCGTGCTTAAAACGTGACGACGGCATTGCCCGTCAGCCGGCCACTTTCAACGGCCTCGTGCGCCTCGACAATGCGCTCGATGGGGAACCGCTCTGCCACGTTGTGCTTGAGCGTGCCCGCCCGTAAATAACCATTCAGCGCGCTCACGGTCTCGGCGCGCGCCGCGGGTGAGAGTTCGTAGACAATAAAGAAGCGCACTGCCGCGCCGCTTTGGATCATCGGCAGGAAATTGAATTGCACTTGTGGCTTGCCCGACCCATAAATTGCGCCGATGCCATCACGCGCAAGCGCTGCTGGATAAAGCGCGGCGTTTGCGGCGGCATCGACTTCCACGATCCGGTTCACGCCGCGTCCGTCCGTCAGCGCTTGCACGCGGGCAACGACATCTTCGTTGCGGTAATTGATGACATCGTCGGCGCCTAGATCCTTCGCAATCTGCGCCTTTGCATCCGAACTGATTGTGGTGATGACCCGCGCCGCGCCCAGGAGCCGCGCGAACTGGATCGCGTAGGCGCCCACAGCGCCCGCGCCGCCCGTGACAAGCACGGTTTGACCAAGCACGGCGCCGTCGATGGTGAGTGCACGAAGCGCCGTGAGCGCGGGAATGCCCAGGCACGCGCCCTCTTCGAAAGACGTAGTGTCCGGCAACTCGACCGCTTGTTCCGAAGGCAGCGCGATGTACTCCGCGGCCGTCCCTGCGGCACGTTTCCATTGACCATTCCAGAGCCAGACCCGCTCGCCGATACGACTTTCCGGAACGCCCGGTCCCACGCTTGTGATGACCCCCGCGCCGTCGCTGTGTGGCGTGATGCGCGATGCGATAGGCGGACGATTAGCACGCCCTTTGACATCGGACGGATTGACGCCGGACGCCTTGACCTGCACACAGACTTCGCCCTCGCGGGGAACAGGATTATCGAGTTCACCGAGTGTAAGCACCTCACGCGCCGGACCATTGCGTTCGTACCATGCAGCTTTCATTGACGTTCTCCCTGGATGTGGAAGCAGAACGGGGCGGCGTTACACGTCGTGGCCGCTGCCCGCGTTGCATGCGGATGACGTATGTTCCCGCAAATCGAAGAAAGCCGCTGAAACGTCAGGCTGGCCAAGTCGCCGCTTAACCGGAGCATGCCGCGTTGACGCCGATTACTTTCCCTGCAAAGCGTACGACCACTAAAAACCGCTTACTGTGGCTTTTCAGATGACGTCGCAAAGCTCTGCCTAATGCTGAAACTTTTCCTGGGTTAGAGTGGGCTATCGCGTCATCGTATCGAGTGTGTATTCCAAAAGACTTAGCCTTGAGCGATAAGTACCGCACGGCGATGCGGACTAAAGGCTTAAATAAAAACCGAGAGAAATAATGCCGAACATCCCCGCAATCGAGTTGCTGGCGGAGTTTAAGCAATGCATTGATCCCGCCGCCCGCAAGAAAAGTCTCGTCTACATTCCGGTCGTCGCTGCAAGCCTGATTGCGGCCGTAATTGGGATCGTCGTGCCAACGGCCACTAGCGTCGTCATTTTATTTATAGCGTGTTTGCTTGCCGGCTATTTGTTCTGGAGCCTGCGGGCATCACGGCGAGCGGAGACGGTCTCGCAGCAACTTGCCCACAATCTTTTTTGCATGATGTAAAAGGCCGAATCCTGTTTATCTCCGAAGTTGGGCTAGTGCTGCTTGGTGCCTCACCCAATGACGTAATCATCGGACGTGACTGGTTATCCTTTTGGGAAGGACCTGAAGCGCGTGCTGCATTTTCAAGGGCACTGGCTGGCGAGTCCGTCACTTTTTCAGGTCCCTGCAACTCGCTTGCCGGCGAGTTCAAATGGTGGACCTCCACGTTTGCTCCTGTCTTCGGTCGACATCGCGATGTCGTGGCCGTTCTGTGCAAATCACGGGACATCACGGCAGAGACGTCGCTTCTCAATGAACTGAGTGCATCGGCCAAACTTCAGCGAGACATGGAAGGACATGTGGATGCCGTATTCTGGTCCGCGAGCCCTGATTTCAGGCATCTTCATCATGTGAGTTCCGCATTCGAGCGCATGTGGGAGATGCCGCTTGCCGAGATCGAGAAGGACAATACGATCTGGTCTAGCCGCGTCAACCCTGAAGACCTGGTCGATCTAAAGGTGAAGATGAAGCAGGCCGTTTTTTCAATGGCACCCACTCAAAGTTATTTTCGCCTTCACTTGCTGGAAGGACGGACGCGCTGGGTGCGCGCAGATATCTATCCAGTCGTTGAGAACGACGTTGTCGAAAGAGTTATAAGCGTTTGCGTCGATGCGACAAGCGAGCGCGAGCGTCTTATGCAACTGCACGCAATGGCTCATTTCGATAGCCTCACCGGACTTGCAAACCGGAGTGCAATGGCGGTGGCGCTCAAGGCGCACTGTGCAGGCGGGCAGCCCTTCGCACTGGTGTTTCTGGATGTCGATCGCTTCAAGGCGGTGAACGACATAGCAGGACACTCCGTTGGAGACAAGGTTCTCCAGGCGGTCGCCGGCCGGATTCTCGATGTACTGTCGCCCGAAGCTACGGTTGCTCGTGCCGGCGGCGATGAATTCACCGTGATCATTCCCGGGCTTCACGAAGAGCAAGCCGTGGCGGAATTGTGCGGGCGGCTCAAAGACGCATGCACGCTGCCGGTCATGGTCGGGGAGAGATCAATATCGATTACTTATTCCATAGGCGTCGCGCTCTTCCCCCGTCATGGCGATACACCCGAGTCGCTTTATACGAGCGCCGACCTTGCCATGTACTCCGCAAAGCGGGCAGGACGGAACACGTCGCAAGTTTTCGGAGAAAGCGAGCAGCAAGAATTGTCGCGCGCATTTCTTGAAGGCGAGTTGCGCGAGGCGGTGCAACTCAAACGTTTTGTGCTGCATTATCAGCCGCAGTTCGACGCATCGACGGGCTCGTTATTAGGCTTCGAAGCGCTTATCAGATGGCAGCATCCCAGTTCCGGGCTGATTCCTCCAAACGCATTTATTCCGTTGCTTGAAGAGAGCGGGTTGATTGTAGAGACGGGGCACTGGGTTATCGATCAGGCGATAGTGGACCTCAAACGCTTCCACGAAGGCGGGCTGACAAACGCATCGATGTCCATCAACGTATCGAGCAAGCAGCTTGCGGATAATCGGCTGATCTCGACTCTGGCCAACGCAATCAAGGCGAGCGACGTAGATCCGCGAAACCTCACGCTGGAGATAACCGAATCGGCGCTGGTCGACGATTTCGCCGGCGCGCAAGCCATGCTTGAACGCATCAAGGCGATGGGTGTGAGAATTGCAATCGATGATTTCGGAGCCGGGTACTCGAGTCTTGGATACCTCGCCAAATTCCAGCCTCATATCTTGAAGCTGGACAAATCCTTTGTCGATGAAATTGCTCTGAGCATTGCGTCGAAGACTATTGTTGAAGCTGTAATCTCGCTCGCTCATCAACTCGATCTTAGCGTCACCGCCGAGGGCGTGGAAACGCAGGAGCAACTTCAAATCCTGCGCATGGCTGGATGCAACGAGATACAAGGCTTTCTATGGGGACGCCCCGTTACGTTCGATCAACTTCTGGCGGCGTACCGCGTTCCGCCTGTCGACGTCGTTTTCCCGGTGTAGGTATGCGCGGTCGCGCCTGATCAGTATGTGCTATCCTATTTGTAGACTAACCAGTTCCAAATTCGCCTGATGAATTCCGATAATTATTCCGCTGCAGTTGGACGTCCCCGTGAGTTCGACATCGACGAAGCAGTCGAAGCCGCAATGCAGGTTTTCTGGTCACGCGGTTATAACGGCACGTCGCTGCCTGATCTTATCGACGGAACCGGGCTGTCGCGCGGGAGTCTGTACAAAGCGTTCGGCGACAAAAGAGCGTTGTTTCTGCTCGCGCTGGACCGCTATACGTCGGCGGCTGCCCACCGGCTTTCCGCCACGCTGCGGGAAAGCGGCCATGCGAAAGTAGTCATTCGCAAAGCCCTTTCTCGCTACGCGCAATTGTCGATTGGTATGGCAGGGCAGCGTGGCTGCCTGTTGCTCGCAACGGCGACAGAAATGGTTCCTCACGACGAAGAGATCGCTCAACGTGCAAGCCGTATGTTCGCGGCTATCCAGCATGCTTTCGCTGACGCAATCCAGCGAGGCAAAGATGCCGGCGAGATCACCCAGAAGGTCGATAGCGCAACCCTTGCGCAGCTTCTTTTATGCCTGGTACAGGGCATGCGCGCGGTCGGGAAAACCGGCTTGACGAAAGCAGAGGTAACCGCCGTAATCGATTGCGCAATGCAACTGCTCGATTAAATTTTTTTACTTATTTAGGAACCAATCGGTTCTTAATTTAAGGCGACAACAATATGAATGCAAACATCAGTTCCGACCACGTCCCTGATCCTCGTCGATGGTTTTCGTTCGTCGTGCTTCTGGCCGGGGCGTTCCTCCCTCCGCTGGACTTTTTCATCGTGAACGTGGCGCTGCCTTCCATTCGGACCAGCCTCGGTACGACTTCCGCCGAAGTGCAACTCGTTATCTCCGGCTATGCCGCTGCATACGCGGTCTTTCTGATCACAGGGGGACGCTTAGGGGACATTTACGGCAGGCGGCGGGTGTTTCTTGCAGGGCTCGTTTGCTTTGGCGTTTCTTCCTTTATATGCGGCCTCTCTATGTCGCCTGCGATGTTGATCGCCGGACGGGTCTTGCAGGGTCTGAGCGCGGCAGCCATGGCCCCTCAAGGGTTGGCGTCGATCAATGCATTGTTCCCGGAGCAAGAACGGGCGCGTGCGTTAGGACTTTACGGTGCCACGATCGGACTTTCGGCGATCGTGGCGCAAGCACTCGGGGGCTTGCTCATTGCAGCGAACATATTTCATTTGGGGTGGCGGGTGATCTTCCTGATCAACCTGCCAGTCGTTGCCGCGGTCTTTGCCGGAGGCTTGCCCTTGTTGTCCGATACGCGTAGTGACCGTCCGGCTGCGCTAGACAAGGTCGGCGTGGTTCTTTGTGCGCTGGCCCTTGGTCTGCTCGTCGTACCGCTCGTGGAGGGGCGTGAAGCCGGCTGGCCATGGTGGGCTTTTGCAATGCTCATCGGTTCGCCGGCCTTTGCTGTTGCCTTCTGGCGCTACGAAACAGCGCTCGAGGCTCGCGGCGGCGCTCCCTTGGTCAGCCCGAAGCTGAGTCGATCTCCGGGGCTCATCGTGGGTTTGATCGGCGTTCTCTTTTTCTACGTTCTCTCCGCGTTCTTTCTCACGTTCTCCGTGTTCCTTCAAGGGGCACTCGGCGCAAGTCCGCTAACAGCAGGTTTGGTATTCGTGCCCTGCGGAATTGGCTTCTTTATCGGCCCGCTCACCACACCGTTAGCGATCCGGTACTTCGGCCGATTCGTTCCAGCGATTGGGATGACCCTTGAAGTCGTTGGATCCCTGATCCTTTGCGCGGCGGTGGCATCCGCTCCTGCGGGGCAAAGTCCTGCGGGTTTGCCGCTGGTCTGCGCATTATGGTTGATCGGATTCGGGCAAGGATGGGCGCTTCCCACGCTCGTGCGCACGGTTATCGATAGAAGTCCACCCGGTGGTTCAGGCATGAGCGCAGGTGTTGTCAACTCCGCGCTTCAGATCAGCGCCGCACTTGGAGTCGCGGTGATCGGAGGGATTTTCTATGGTGTCGCAGGTAATGTTCCGAGCCCTGGATCGCTGGCTCACGCTTTTATTGTGGCCATGCTTTGCGTTGCAGGTTGCCTGACGATTTCGGCTCTGTTGTCGATTTGTGCATCGATGCCACGTGCTCAAGCAGTCACCAAAGCTGATGAGGTATTCGTGACGAAATAAGCAAGCAGGAAGTCGTTTTCCGGTCGCGCGACGAATTTCATTTCCTTAGGAGGTTCTATGGCAGCAAGCAATATTGAAGCACTCGAAGCGCGTCTTGACGCATTGGAAAGCCGCCTTGCGATCGACGCTTTGATTGCGAGTTATGCAGAGGCGTTTGACAATCAGGACGAGAAGTTACTCGCCAGTCTTTGGCACGATGATTCGCGTTTGTTGCTAGGGGATTTCGGCAATTCGGACGGTCGTGACACCATCCTCGCGTCGGCGCGCCGAAACTGGAAACGCATGCCGCACATGCACCACTGGATGGCCAACGCCATCGTCGTAGTCAAAGGTGACGAAGCAACCGGCACTGTCGCCGCGGATTGTTTGTTCTTCGACATTGAACAAGGCCCCATCCAGGTCAGCGGGCGGTATCGCGACAGCTACAGCCGGCGCGACGGACGCTGGGCGTTCGTGCAGCGTGAGTTCGATCTTCACTTCGTCACGCCGTTGGCAGGATGGAAGCCAGTTGCCGGACCGGAGCGTTTCGTCGCGGCAGGTTGAGTCTGGAAGCGAGCCGCATCGCAATTGATAGCGCTTTCGTCGATAAATATGCGTGCGCAAAAAGAACAGCGCGTTGTCGCTTTGCTTTAACGCGTCGATACAGCTTTGCGCCGCAAATGGCTTGCTAAGAGCCATAACGCAGAGACGAGAAAATAGATCGCGCCGACAGCCGCGTACCCGGCCACTTTGCCAATCGCAGAAGGTGCGGATGCCGATACCTGAGCCTGTAGAATAAAAAACCCGCCCGCCAGCGCCGACTGCGCTCCGCTCAAGATCATTGCCCATTGCGCGCCAAAACGCTTCCAGCGGCGAACGGCTGTCACGAGCTGGAGCAAGCCTGACAGAACGGCCCAGACACCGAAGACGTCGAGAATAAGCGCTGTGTTGACGTTCAATACTATGACCACAGCAACCGCTATTGCCGCGCTAGCGAAAACGTTAAAGGCCTGACTAAGGTTTTCGCGCATCCCGCCGCTACGCGACATGTCCACGTAATTAGCCAACGCATCCCATACGGGATAAATGATCAGCAAAGCACCCGCAATGCCTGCAGCATGCTGCCCGATGGCAAACGCTAGCGCGACCCAAACCGCAGAAAAAGCGGCACGGGAAAAATAATAGCGTTTGAGCCACTGCTCATCGTGAAGGCGAGTGGTATCCGAAAGATAGGTAGCCATTGAAATTCCTTAGAAATATTGTTCGCTAAGCGCGTGTTCGTAAACATGATGGCATTCGGTGTGTCTTTAGGGCATCGGTCAAATGACCGATGTGCTTAGAAAGCTTGGCGTATAGTTGGCGGTCTGTTCTTTCCGCCTGACCATCTTTCAATGACCGACGACAACGTCAGCCTTTCAACGGTGCGCGTGTTCGATGCTGTGAAAGCACTCGCCTTTATTGGCGATCTAAGCATGGGACAGCCTACCGGTCACTCGCAACGGACCGCATGGCTTGCCACATGCATCGCCGACGCATCTTTAGCGGACCCGAGTACGCGCGATGCCGTTCGCGAAACTTCGCTGCTGCGCTGGTCGGGTTGTACGGCGAATGCGGCGGGTTTTGCCGATGTCTTCGGTGACGACATCGCTATCCGGATTGCGATGATCGAAGGCCGCGAAGGTTGGGCCGATCCGCTCAAGGCGCTAGGTGGAGCAAGCGCGGTGCTGTCCCCGCTCGCACAGATTCACTGCGAGGTTTCCGGCGAGGTGGCGCGCATGCTCGGCCTCGGCGACGAGACGGAAACCGCACTGCGCCGTATCTTCGAAACCTGGGACGGGCAGGGGCTGCCCGCTCATCACGCACGCGAAACGGTTCCGCTCGCGGTGCTTATCGTCGCGCTTGCCGGCGACCTGGAAGCATTCAGCCGGATTTATGGCATCGAGCGAACGGTTGAACTCATTACGCAACGCGCGGACGCACGATATCCATTACGGCTCGCCGAAATCGCGACGCGCAATGCCGCGCGCTGGTTGGCGGAACTTGAACTTTTTTCGAGTGCGGATCTCGATGCCAGGCTGACGACACCTCGCATGGAACAGCAAACCTCCGTGGAGCTGATCGCCGACATCATCGATCTCAAGCTGCCATGGATGACAGGCTTTTCGCGCGAAGTGGCTATGACGGCGGCGCAATGTTGCGCTCGGCTCACTCCCGAAAAATCGGCGCACGCGCGCGTCTATCTCGCGGGATTGATGCACGGTATTGGCCGCGCATCCGTACCGAACCAGATCTGGAATACGAGCGGAGGTCTGTCCGAAAGCGCATGGGAGAAGGTACGGCTGGTGCCTTACTGGACTGCTCGCGCGGGCAAGCAGGCCGGCGCGCTCGGCGACGCGGCCGAACTCGCGTCGTATGCGTACGAAAGGCCGGACGGTTCGGGTTATTTCCGTGGCGTGCGCGATCAGTCGCTGACGCTGGAAGCAAATGTGCTGGCGGCATCGGTTACGTTTGTCGCGTTGCGCTCGGTCCGTCCGTGGCGTGCCGCGCTTTCCGCCGAAGAAGCTGCGCGACAGTTGCGTGAGGAAGCAGCACGCGGCCGGCTGAGCGATGAAGTCGTCAATGCGCTGCTGTCCGACGATGCACCCTTGCTCAGGCGACCGGTCAGACATCCCGTTAGCAGCACGTCGCAAGGCGTACGGCTAACGGCGCGCGAAATAGACGTGCTGCGTGTCATTTCGCGAGGAGCCAGCAACAAGGAAGCTGCACGTGAATTGACGCTAAGCCTGAGCACCGTGCGAACGCATGTCGAAAACGTATTTCGCAAGCTCGAATGTTCATCACGTGCAGCGGCGACTCTCAAGGCATCGGCGATGGGTGTGCTTTAGCGGACTCCAAGCAGCATTCCTGTCCTCGACATCGATGTCCGCGCCTACCCGGTCCAGTTACATCGGCGGCGCTACTCCGTCTTTTTCGACCACGACAAATTGCGCGTTGTGCGCGCCGCCATTGGCCGGAGCCGCGACGACAAACACCTTCTTGCCTGCGATCAAATCGGAACGGGTAGCCGGCGCAAGTGTCACCACCGGTGCGTTCGCCGGCACCGTGACCGTGTTGCTGCCGCCCTTGTATGAGAGTTTCAGATCGCGTCCGCTCGTCCCCTCGACGACCGTATCCACGTTCGCGTTAGTCATGGAACTATTGGCACCGAGATCCCATGCATAGTGGCCTTCGCCAGTTCCGCGCGCGGCGTCGGGGAAGACCAGCACTTCCTTCGCCGTAAGCTTGCCGTCCGGTCCGGGCGCAGCCGCGGCGCCGACATACGACCCCGGTTTTATATCGGAGAGCTGGATTGTCTTTACGGCGCTAACTTGTGACGCGTCGCTCATGGTGACCGTCACGGTGTCGCCGCTTCGACGATGCACGGTTAATGAATTGCCGGAGAACGACACAATATCGCCGCGAATACGCTCAGGTTTTCCTGCAGGCGATTGGGCAAACGATACGCCGGTAAGGGCGAGCGCGACGAAGGAAACAGCGAACTTGGAACGAATCGACATTTTTACCTCGATGACATGTTTTGGTCGTAAAACCCTATAGCGGCGCAATCGCCGCGATCCTTGCGCTTTCGAAGCGTCACTGAACTGATAGCGAGAATCGCAGATGGGCTTAGATAAGGGTATCGGTCAAATGACCGATAGGCGCGAGCCAAAATGGACTTGCTCCGTTTATGCGACGCTAAGGCGCGCGCCAAGAGCGGAACGGGATTGGAGGCTTCAATGCCGCCATCTTGCTAGCAAGGAAAGGCTTTGAGCGGGCGCTGTTCTTTGGAAGCATTCCTTTAGCTCGATCGTCGAAAAGACTTGCCTGAACCTATGATCCTCTGGACTCCATGCATTAGCCGGTGCAAGATCGGGTATCGCTTCACCAACAAAATGACGCCATGACCAGCCCATGCGTTCCAGCAGAATCCACGGACTTATTACGTCGCGAGAACCGTGTGCCATCGCACGAATTCGTGTCTTCGCATCAGCGGTGTTATGGCTCGCCGTGAATCCTTGCCGCCGCTGAACCCGGCGCGCGTTTTCGAAGTCGCGGGGCGTTTGCTGAGCGTATCGAAAGCGGCGGAGGAACTGAACGTGACGCCTGCCGCCGTGAGCCGGCAGGTACGCACGCTGGAAGAATTCCTCGGGACGCCATTGTTCGAACGTGTCCATGGCGGCTTGATCCTGACGCCGGCAGGCGCGCGATATTTGTCGGAACTCGTGCCGCTCTTCAGCGGCTTGCGCCAAGCCACGAGCGCCGTTTTACGTAGCTCGCAAAGCGGAAGTGCATTGCGGATCCGGTCGCCGGCCACCTTCGCCGTACGGTGGCTGATTCCCCGGCTGGCCTCGTTTCATCAGCTGCATCAGGCTATCGACGTTCAATTGACCACGTCGTCGGAGCCGTTGAACTTCGAAAACGATGAGTTCGATGCCGGCATCGAACTCAGCGACGGCGACCGTTCCGGCTTGCACACGCAAAGGCTGATCGCGAACCAGTTGCTGCCCGTGCTCGCACCGTCGCGTCCACCGCCGCATCTGAATGACATCGCGAACGATACGCTGCTTCACTCGCTCGCAAGAATGGACGACTGGGCGGTCTGGCTGAAGGCGGCGGGTTTGCCGGCAACGAATGCTTATCGTGGCATGAAATACGAGACCTCGCTTCTCGCCTATCAGGCGGCCATAGAAGGCCACGGTATTGCTATTGCGCAAAGGGCGCTGATAGAGCGGGAGCTTGCCGACAGGACGCTGATCGCGCTCAACGCGCCCATGCTCGACTGCGGAAAACATACTTATTATTTTGTCTGGCCACGCAGCCGTCCTGTATCGGCGGAACTTGCGGCGTTTCGCGACTGGTTGTCGGCAATAGTCGATAAACAATCTTAAGAGCCTGATTCGCCCGCTTAACAAAAAGTAAATCAAACGGGCGTTAATGTCGTTTGCCGGCGTTGCACGCTGTCTCTAAGCTATTTTCAAACGTTCACGTCAAGCGCTCGACACATCTGTCGGCGCTACCAGGAACCGGAAAAAATGATTAGAGACAGTCTTAACGGCATTCGAGTGCTGGATTTTTCGCACGTGGTGGCAGGCCCCGTCTGCACGATGACGCTCGCCGACCTGGGCGCGGATGTCATCAAGATAGAACCACTGGATGGAGAGCTCGGCCGGCGAATCGGCCCGCCGTGGATCGGCGGGGAAAGCGCGATATCGCTTAGCGTGAACCGCAACAAACGAAGCCTTGCCATCGACCTTAAAACGGATGCAGGACGTCGTGCCGTGCGCAGGATGGCGGCTCGAGCGGATGTAGTCGTGGAGAGTTTCCGTCCCGGCGTGATGACGTCGCTCGGTCTCGATTACGACACGCTGAAGGCGGATAACCCGGCGCTCGTATTCTGTTCCATCTCGGCTTATGGTCAGACCGGCGCACTCCGTTCAAGCCCGGGAGTCGACGGTGTCATTCAAGCGGTAAGCGGTCTGATGAGCACGCTCGGCGAGCCCGGCTCAGGCCCGGTTAAAGTCCCGATCCCGGTGGCCGATATGGTCACCGGCTACCTTGCGACAATCTCAATCCTCGCTGCGCTGACGGAGGTCCGCAACGGCCGGGACGGCCAGCATCTGGACGTCAGTTTGTTCAACGCGACGATCATGTTGCAGCAGATCGGCTTTGCTTCTTTTTTTGCATCGGGAAAGGAAATGCAGAAGTCCGGAAGTGCTGCGCCATATGCTTCGCCCAACGAAGCATTCGAAACTTCCGATGGATGGTTTATGGTCGCGGCGTATCACCCTGAACGCTGGACCGCGCTTTGCGAAGTGCTCGGGGCGGACCATCTCGAAGCCGACGCAAGGTTCGCCACCAACGATGATCGCGTGCGCAACCGCGACGCACTGCACGTCGCATTGAGCCGCCTGTTTCGCAACGGCACGACCGCCGAATGGCTCGCGCGACTCGCACCGCGCGACATTCTCTGCGCGCCGGTTTCCAGCTACAGCGAGGTGGTGAATTCGGCTGCTTACCGCGACAGCGGAATCGATTCGACGGTCGACCATCCCATAGCAGGCCGCGTGCGGATGCCGGGTTTTGCATTGGGCCCGTCCGATCGCGCAAGCACCACGGACAGCGCCGCGCCGCTCGCAGGCCAGCATTCGGTCGATGTGCTCGCTCAATACGGTTTAAGCGATGACGACATTGCTGCCCTGGTGAATTCAGGCGTGATCCGCAATATCGTGCCGCAACGAGAAGCCGCCGTATTTTGATTTACTGATATTCAGGAAAAACTTCGGAGACAAGCAATGAGCATGACAAGTGACTATTCGCCTCGCGTGATAAGCGAGCTTTCCGATGGCGTGCTGACGCTGACGCTCAATGCGCCGGCGACCGGCAACGCGCTCGATGTCGCCATGACCGAAGCGCTCGCCGACGCACTCGAAACGGTTAATAGAATGCCCGGTGTCCGATGCCTCGTGCTGCGTTCGTCGGGAAAACATTTCTGCACGGGCGGCAACGTCAAGGACATGAGAAGCGGTCATGACTTGATGGAAGGTGCAATCGAAGAAGTGCGCGATCGTTTGCGACTTAGCCTGCATCGAATCACGCGCGCCATGCAAGGGCTCGATGTGCCATCCATCGCAGCCGTCAATGGCGCGGCGGTCGGCGCGGGCTTCGATCTCACGCTGATGTGCGACATCCGTATCGCCGATGAAAACGCGCGTTTCGCCGAAAGTTTCCTGCGTCTCGGGCTGGTGTCGGGCATTGGCGGAGCGTGGTTCCTTGCGCGGATTGTCGGTGTGGCGAAGGCGATGGAATTGACGCTCACCAGCGAGTTCCTGGACGCACATAAGGCGCTTGAACTGAAGATCGTTTCAAGCGTGGTGAAGAGCGGCGAACTCGATCACGCGGCGCTCGACATGGCTCGCAGGATCGCTGCCAATCCGCCGATCGCTACGCGCATGGCAAAGCGCCTCGTACGCGATTCCGCTGAAGTGTCGTTGCCGGTCGCGCTTGAAATGGCTGCGTCGCTGCAGGCAATGCTCTTGTGTGGACCCGAACATAAAGCGGCCGTTACGCGGTTTCTGGAACAGCGTGCGATGAATCAGGAGCGTGTCTAGCGTTTCATCGAACGCTCGAATCGCGCACCGGCAATACATGACAAGGCAGGAGACAAACCATGACATCGATAAAACCCGCATCCAGTCGCGGCATGCTGAAAATCATCGGCACGTCGAGTCTCGGCACCGTGCTGGAATACTACGATTTTCTCGTCTACGTTGCGCTCACCAGCACGCTGACCGGGCTGTTTCTGCCCGCGCAGGACAAAGTGGTCGCATCATTGATGGGCGTCGCCACGTTCGGAATCGCGTACCTTGCGCGGCCCATCGGCACACTGATTTTCAGCCCCATGTCCGACCGGATCGGCCGCAAGAAAACCTTCGTGGTCACGCTCGCATTGATGGGCGTCTCCACAGTCGCGATGGGATGTTTGCCCACCTATGCATCAATAGGGGTGTTCGCGCCGATCGCGTTGCTGGTTCTACGCGTCTTGCAGGGCGTCGCGCTCGGCGGCGAGTACGGATCTGCGGTTGTCTACGTCATGGAACACGCGCCCGCGGACAAGAAAGGCGCATTCACCAGCGTGCTTCAAGGCACGGCGGGCATCGGCCTGTTGCTGGCGCTCGTGGTTGTTTCGGCGCTCAAGTATTCCCTCGATGCTCACGCATTCACGCAATGGGGCTGGCGTGTGCCGTTCCTGATTTCCGCGCCGATCGTGCTCGTGGCGACATGGATCCGGATGGGCATGAAGGAGACACCTGTCTTTGTGGAGATGCAGCGGACCGACCAGCTTTCCAAAGCGCCGCTTGCGGAAACGCTGGGCAGCAGGTCATCGTGGAAGTTGCTGTTGATCGCCATGTTCGGCGCGCAGGGCGGGACGTCGGTTTCGCTCTACACCTCTCTGATCTACATGCTCTATTTTTTGCAGAACGTATTAAAGATCGCGCCGATGAACGCCAACCTGTGTCTCGGCGCCGCGATCCTGATTGCCGCGCCGTTTTACCCGGCGTTCGGCCTGTTGTCGGATCGCATTGGACGCGCGCGGGTCATGTTCATCGGGATCGTTTTGTGGATGCTGGTTGCGTATCCCGCATTCGCCGGCATCCGCACGGCCGCGCTTTCGAATGCATGGCTGGTCATCACGGCTTATATCACCGTGCTCGCAATATTGACGGCGATGATCATGGCGCCATTGCCGGCTTTCATATCGGAATGCTTTCCGTCGAAAAGCCGTACGACAGGGTTCGGCCTCGCGCAGCAGTTCGGCAATATCCTCTTCGGCGGTTTTCTGCCGTTGATCAGCCTGTCGTTGGTCAGCGTGACAGGCAACGTGCTGGCAGGCGTCGGGTATTCGATCGCGTCTCTGGTTCCATGTGTCGCGGTGACGTACTTCTGGGGCTTGAAACGCGACCGGCTTGGCACAATCGCGACCGATGAAAACCATCAACGCGATCGTGTCACACAACCTGTTCCGCGTCAGTCGTAAAGCCGCGCTCAAGCCGCCTGGAAATACATCTCGTCGCGCACGCCATGTCCTCTTGCCCGCAGATGTTTTTGAACCGGATTCGACTCGTCGCGCAACTTGAATACCGATACCGCGTCACGCAGCGAATTCGCCTGCTCCGCAAGAGCATGCGCGGCCGCTGATGCTTGCTCCACTAGCGCAGCATTCTGTTGCGTCACTTCGTCCATTTGCGTGACGGCGGTATTGACCTGCTCGATTCCTGTGCTCTGTTCTTGCGAAGCCGAGGAAATATCGCCGACTATATGCGTCACGCGCTGCACCGATTCCACAATATCCACGATGATCTGTCCCGCGCCGCTCACCAGTTCCGAACCTGCATCCACGCGTTCGGTCGATTGCGCAATCAGGCTCTTGATCTCTTTTGCAGCTGTTGCGCTGCGCTGTGCGAGCGTGCGCACTTCGGCGGCCACGACAGCGAACCCGCGGCCTTGCTCGCCGGCACGCGCCGCCTCGACTGCTGCGTTGAGCGCGAGAATGTTTGTCTGAAACGCAATCCCGTCGATCACCGCGATGATTTCCGTGACCTTGTTCGAACTGTCGGCAATGCCGTGCATGGTATGGATCACGTCGTCCATCACATTGCCGCCGCGTGACGCTGTGCTCGACGCTTGATCGGCAAGCGCCGATGCGTTGCGCGCATTTTCTGCGTTGAGTCGCACGGTAGCGGTCAGCTCTTCCATGCTGGCTGCCGTTTCCTCCAGCGAAGCCGCTTGCTCCTCGGTGCGCGATGACAGGCTGAGGTTGCCAGCCGCAATCTCGGCGCTCGCGACCGCAACGCCTTCGGCATTCCGGCGCACTTTCGAAACCACTTGCGAGAGGCTCGACTGCATGTCCTTCAATGCATTGAGCAGTTGTGCAATCTCGTCCTTGCCACTCGAATCGAAATCAAGGGAGAGATCGCCGGTCGCGACCGCACGCGCACAACCCAAAGCACGACCCAGTGGACGCGATACCGAACGGCTGAACATGAAGCCGCCGATCATTGCCAGCGCCAGCACGGCGAGCATCAGCGATATGCTGGTTTCAGTTGCGTGGCGCGCGTTGGTGGCCGCTGTTGCGGCGACTTGCGCACTGTCGGCCGAGATTTTCTTCGCGGCCTGTTCGAGTAATGCTGCCGGTTCCCGGTCTACGCCCGCTACTGCCTTGTCGCCCGCCGACGGCTCGAAGCCGGAAGCCTTAAATGCGTCAAATCCCTTTCGATAACCCTCGCCCATGGACACATGAGCGGCCGCGAATTTTTCAATCAGGTCGCGACTGGCCCCTTCGGGCAGCGTTGTCTTCAACTCGGCTGCGAGCGTGTCGACGGTTTTCTCACGGGTTTGAAATGCGCTCCAGTATTGATCGAGTTTGACCGGATCCTTTCCGCGCAAGAGTGTGTCTTTCCACTCCTGCACTTGCAGCTTGAATGCGACGAGCGTCGCCGAGACCATCCGTTCATTGGCAACGTTTTGCTGCACCGTGGTGCTATAGGCATCGATAGACTGGTTGAGAGCAAAAATGCCGTAGATCGCGCCACTGAACATCAAAAGAAGTGCGGCGGCAAAGGCAAGGGGAATTTTCAGACTGAGTTTCATGAAGGCTCGCGAAGGGGAGGCCGCGATACGTTGCGCGGCTGACCACGGCTTAACGGCAGCGAGGAACAGATCTGTAGAGAAGAAGCTGGATATACGGAAGCTTCAGAGTCTCGGGTTTTTGGCTTGCTGAAACCAGACGTCCATATCTTTGAGCAGCGTGATGTAGTCGGCAATGTCTTCGATAAGCGCCAACTGCGAAGCTGCCGCATTCGCTTCATCCCATAGACGCTCGAACTTCCCAAGCGCGGTTGCGACCGGAATTGTTTCGACGGAAATCAAGGCGAAGTCGCCGCGAATCTCACGAGATGTTCTGTGTTTCACAAAAACGCTCGGCGATGGGTTGCATGGAGCAATGCCATGAATGGCATTGCTTGAGTGTGTCTGCTGGTTTGTTCGACAACGGCGAATGCGCTTTGCCACATGACACATTACTCGTAGACCACTCGCAAAAGTTTGCCATAAGTGCGCTCGATGTTGGTGCGCACGATCATAAAAGCTTCATTAAACATTCGCTGAATAAGGTCGTTATCACGGGCGAACGGCGCGGGCATTCCATGCGCCAAAACAACCCATGCGGTTACCGTCTGCAATCGACAGTTCGGGTTGCCCGAACAAAGCTCATACCCCGGAATCAGATGCGCACACTCACGATCAAGGCCCGATTATCCATCGTCACTTTTGCGGTTGCTGCTGTACTCGTAGCCGTGGGCGGCGTTGGACTTTTTGGGGTCGCTCAAAGCAATGAAGCGCTCCGCGACATTTACGAAGGGCGAGCGAAGGCGCTTCAAAACATCTCGACTATCGACGAGCTTGTTTCGGAAACGCACTTTGCCATAAGCGATGCAGTGCTGGACCCATCGGCGCAAAAGACTCAGACCGTTACGCAAGCCACAGGGAAGAGCGTCGGAAGAATCGATGTTTTGCTCGACGAATACTTGCGTGGACTTCATGACAAATCCGAGCAGAAGCTTGCAACGCACTTCATGGCTGACTGGCGGTCGCTGCGCGACAAGAGATTTGTGCCCACGACCAAGCTTCTGCAAGCCAACAATTTATCCGAAGCGCAGTGGGTCGTGACGCAGCAAATCGAGCCAGCAATCAAGTTGGTGAAGTCTGAAGGGACCGAACTTCGGCAGCTGCAACTCGTGGCAGCGCAGCAGGCATATGAACATGCAAGAAACGTGAGCAGACTCGTGCAATGGCTCGTCGTCGCGTGCATTGCAGCGGGTGTCGGGCTGGTCGGCCTGCTTTGCGTATCGATGGTTCGTGTGCTTTTCGCTCAGCTTGGCGGCGAACCCTCGACGGCAGCCGCGGTTGCACATCGGATTGCGGGAGGCGATCTGTCGGTCGTCGTTCCGGTCAAATCAAACGATACATCGAGCATGATGCACGCAATGAGCCTGATGCAAACGCGGCTCGCCTCGATGATCGGTGGAATCCAGCATACCGCCGACACCATCGCGAGCACGACCTCGCACATCACGGCGGGCAACACCGCGTTGTCCAGCCGGACCGAAGAGCACGCGGCGGGTATCGAACAAACGTCGGCGAGCATGGAGCAGCTTGCATCGACCGTGAAAGCAAATGCCGACCACGCCGAGCAAGCACGCACGCTTGCAATGTCCGCCACGAACAAGGCGCGCGATGGAGACAGGGCAGTTGCGGACGCGGTCGAGCGCATGGGCAGTCTTGCCAGGCGCTCGGCGCAGATTCGCGAGATCACGTCGGTCATAGAAGGCATTGCATTCCAGACCAATCTGCTTGCGTTGAACGCGGCGGTGGAAGCGGCGCGTGCCGGTGCACAGGGCCGGGGATTCGCCGTCGTTGCACAAGAGGTCAGGGCACTTGCCGAACGCAGTTCGAATGCCGCAAAGGAAATTGCCACATTGATAAACGGCGTTACGAGCGAGGTCGATTCGAGTGGCGCCACCGTACAGGTTGCTGGCCGCACTATCGTGGAGCTGCTCAGCTCTGTGACTGGCGTCGCTGAACTCGTCGATGCCATCGCCACCGCGTCGCGGGAACAAAGCGCGGGAATAGACCAGATAAACACCGCGGTGACCATGATGGACCGCATGACTCAGCAGAACGCGTCACTCGTTCAGGATGGCGCGACGACTGCGACCGAACTGGAGGCGCAGACCGAGCAACTGCGCAGCGCCGTGCAGGCGTTCACGGTCTAAGGTCGGGACATTGTTCGGCAATCCAATGCCGATGCGCGGAGACAGACCTGCGCTCGATATCTGCGTTATCCCACGCAGCTATTTCTTTCGCCGCTGACCGATGAGTTTGACGATGTCGGTGGTCGGTGCGCTCGTCAAGAGGCGGGGAATATCTTCGAAATGGACCCATCGACATCGCGTTATTTCATTGCTCGGGCGAGCTTTGGCACGCTGTGAGATTTCGCAAGAGAAAACGTGATGATGCTTTTGCTTGCCTCTGACGTCGAAAAGATGCTTCGCTGACTTGGCAGAAAGCCGCGTCTCTTCCTTGAGTTCCCGGCGTGCGGCGTCCGAGAGAAGTTCGCCGTGTTTCAGGATTCCGCCTGGCAATGCCCATCTTGATTGACGACGTGCTACCAGGAGGATTCGCTTGCCTCTCAGACAGATCACGGTGGCGCGTTTCTTCAAGCTGAACTCCCAGTTGTCTTTTTTGGTTCCGTCAAGCGTCTGCATTGCAACAGCACTGTACAGGCGACGCTTGATACGAACCATCCTAATACAAAAAGACGGGGGATCGGCGATGTCTCGTCAGAAGTCAGTCCTCGTAATACGACTTGGGCCTCTTCATCAAAATGTCATGAAATTCGGGTTGAGAAAAGCGCCGCTGTGACACGGTTGCCGCGTCAAATGCGCGGGCTCGTAGAACATGGTCCGGTTCTATGATTCATGGCGGACGAAAATTCGACAGCCTTCAATCTGCAAGAGCCGTGGTTCCAACCGGCCACACGAACGGCTGACTGAGAAGCTGCTCCAGGTCGTGCGACTTCAACGGCTTGCTGTAGTGATAGCCCTGGATTTCATTGCATGCGTTATCGCGAAGGAAGGCCAACTGCGTTTCAGTTTCCACGCCCTCCGCAATCACCTTGAGATTCAACTGGCGCCCGAGCGAAATGACGGCCATCGCAATTGCGCGATCGTCGTCCTTGCCTGGCAGTTCGCGTACGAATGACTGGTCGATCTTGAGGCGCACGATAGGGAAGTGCTTCAGCGCGCTGAGGCTGGAATATCCTGTGCCGAAATCGTCTATCGACAAACGGACGCCCATATCCTGCAACTGCCGCATGGTCGTGATCGCGCCGTCGAGATCCTGCATGATCACGCTTTCGGTCAGTTCCAGTTCCAGGTATTGCGGATCGAGCCGGCTTTCGGAGAGCGCATGCGCGACACGTGACACGAGTTCCTTCTGCAGGAATTGCCGCGCGGACACGTTCACGGAAACCGTCATGGGCGCAAATCCCATGTCCTGCCAGAGCTTGTTCTGCAAGCAGGCCTTATGCAGCACCCAGTCGCCAATGGAAATGATAAGGCCCGTTTCTTCTGCAACCGGAATGAATGTGGCGGGTGAAATGTTGCCGTCTATTGGATGCTGCCAGCGCAGCAGCGCCTCCACTCCGAACACGCTTTCGGTGCGCAGATCGACTTGTGGCTGATATTCCAGATGAAATTCCCCGTTCGATAACGCCACGCGCAACTGCTCCTGCAGGCGCAGTTTTTCGTGCACCTTGATGTTCATCTCGTGGGTATACATCTGGTAGTTGTTGCGGCCGAGTTCCTTCGCCCGGTACATGGCGGCGTCGGCATTCATCAGCAGGCTTTCCGTGGTGGCGCCGTCGGCTGGGTAGCTCGCCACGCCCATGCTGCACGTCACGCGGTAATGCTCGCCGTTCAGCTCGACAGGCTCCATGATCCTTTCGCGGATCTTCTCGATGGTCTTGTGAATGCCCGGGCCATTCTGCTCTTCGTCGAACAGCACGATCACGAATTCATCGCCGCCGAGACGAACGACCGTGTCGGTTGCGCGCAGGCAATCGGACATGCGGGCCGCGACCGTGCGAAGCAAATCGTCGCCCGCGCGATGGCCGAGGCTGTCGTTGATGAGCTTGAAGTTATCGAGGTCGATGAAGACGACCGAAACGCCGCGCTCGTATCGCCGTGCATGCAGCAGCACCTGATTCAGCCGGTCGGAAAGCAACGTGCGGTTGGGCAGGCCCGTCAACGCATCATGATTGGCCATGTGCCGGATCCGCTCTTCGGCGCGGTGCCGTTCGATTGCAATGCCGGCGATACGTGTGCCCATTGCAATGACTTGCGCTTCGGTCGCCGAAGGCTCGTGCGCATCATGCGCGAATAAAGTCAGCGCACCCAACGCGCTGCCGTCGTGCGCGAGAATCGGGACCGCCCAGCACGCCTGATAGCCGCTCAAACCGAACGCCTGCATCTGCTGCACGAAAACCGGGTCCTTGCTCGCGTCCGGAATGTACACGGGCTGGCGCGTGTGAATGGCACGGCCGCTCGGACCGGCATCGGCACCAATCAGCGATCCGTTGATCCGTTTGCAGTACAGCTCGGGAAGCTGCGGAGCTGCGCCCAGCTTCAGATGCAGGCCGTCGTCGTCACGCAGCAAGGCAACACATACAACGCCTGAAATCTGGGATTCAAGCAGGCTCGCAAGGTAAGACAACACCTCTTCCAGCGGCGTGCTGGTCGCGATCATTTCGAGCACGCGATTATGCTCGGCGCGCCGCACTTCCGCCCGCTTGCGGGAACTGATGTCGCGCATGATGGCAACCACGCCGTCGTCCACTCGCACCACCTGACGCTGGAGCCATACTTTCGTGTCGTCGGTACGCAAGTGCATCCACTCGTGTTCGTTCACCGTGCCGGTTTCCGCGACGGCCGCGAATTCATCGAACATGCCGTTCTGCCGTGCGCTCGGAAAAATGGCGTCGAGGCTGCGGCCAACCAGCATCTCGCGTGGCAATCCGAGCACGACACTGCCGCGCCGGTTGGCGTCCGTCATCACGAAACCCAGCAGATTGCCGGCGCCATCGCGCTCGGAGCGAAACACGAAAAACGCGTCGAGACTTCTCTCCGACGCAGCGTAGTACGTTTGCTGCGCCTGACGTGCACGACGACGGCTGACGGCAAGCTGCCAGCTCGAACGGCTCAGCGCTGCAGCGAGGGCGATCAGCAAAGCACTTCCAATGGCCGTCCACAGCACGTAGTCGTGCCTGTGCTTGCGAAAAACGGCAAGCTGCTCGCCCTGGCTAAGCCCGACCATCGCAATCAGCGGAAAACCGTGGATGGTCCGGATCGTGGTGTATCGCCGAATGCCCTGATCCCAGGGACCGACCCTTGCGCCGCTTGGCAACGCTTGCTGCGCGACCGCAATGGCGACAGTCGATATCGATCTGCCCCACGAGGTGTACTCGCCCGTTTGCTGAGCGCGCACGACTCCGTCCGTTCCGACGAGCAGGAGCATGCCCTTGTCGCCCATGCGCGCATATTCGTAACCGCTCGTGAAGTAGGACGGGTCCATGGCGAGCATCACGCTGCCGTTGAAACTGCCATCGGCGGCTTCCAGACGCCGGCTGAACGTGATCTCCGGCGCGTCCGTTTCGTGGTTGACGCTGACGCGGCTCACGCACGGTGTTGCATCGGCCTGCATGCGCAACGTGGCGAAACACGGGTCGGTCGCAACATTCGATGGCCCGTGCGAACCGGATGCAGCGAAGACCGCTCCGTCCGGTCCTGCAACCGAAACACGAAAGACGATGGAAGGCGGCAGCAGCCCATTCTTCTGCAGCTCGTCCATGGTCGTGCCGCTCTTGGTTTCATAGGCGTACTTGACCGTCTTGAGCGTCTGGTCGATAGAACTGAGATTGCGCACCAGTTGTGCTTCGTAGGTGTCGGCTATCTCGCGGCTCGACTGCGCCGCCGTGTCTTCGGCGACATCGCCTTCGACTGAAACCAGATGGAACACCGATGCCCACGCAATGCACAGCAGCAGTCCCGTGAAAACCGGTATCAGGATGTGTGCCTCGGCGAGCCGTTTGACGATCGCGCGCTTGCCACGCCCGAAAAATTGCATGCGGCTGGGGGCGGCAGTGCCTGCGTCGATAACGCTTTCCGGCTGCCTGTGTGAGGTATCGCGTTGTGCTGGTGACTGTCGGCGACTGAAGTTCATCTTGCCAATTCCGGTATTTCACTGCGCGATCTAAAAGCCATCGCGTGTGGCATGGTGTGGAGACGAAGCGCCTCGTGAGCGTTTTTTTCGTCCCGCGTTGGCTTTCGTCAATTGAGCGTAAGCAGCGGTTTGACGCTTTCGTCAATATCGCTGGAATCCATGTAGCCAATGGCGTTCGGCGTCTCGGCAAGCGCTCGCTTGATTGCCGCGGGACCTTGCACTTCGCGCGGCGGCTGGCCGCGGCCCGTGAAGATCAGCTTGGACCAATAGGCCTTCATTTGCGAAGTGGACTTCCCTGTGAGCCTTCGATAAAACTCGCTGCGCGCGGCTGCGTCTTCCGGCAAGTCGATCGGAATGGCGCTCGCTCCGCCCGGAAAGTAGGCTGCGCGCCCGAGGAAGATGTCGGCGATTTGCTGTTCGCTCAATGCGGAGAGCGTGCTCTTGGTGGATACCACCACGACGAGCTGCGCCATGACCGACTGCCCGGACAACCCGAGAAGCATGGCGATCAATGCTGACCTGATGTATTGGTTGGCGTTCTTCACGGTGCACTCATCAGAAGACGAAATCGAGTGCGGCACTAATCACATTCGTGCCGCTGCCGAGTTGATAGTTCGGCTGGAAGTTGATGAATGAGCCGGTCGAGTTCGCAGGCAGCCAGACATGGTCGTACTGCACCTTGAGGTCCACGTTCTTGACGACATCCCAGCGCAATCCGAACGAAACGTCCTTCTGCCCCATGTTGTAGTTGTACGAGAGCGTCGGGCGGTCGAGAGAATGCGCTTGCGAGTAAGTCGCAAACGGCGTGAACTTGCCCAGCCGATAACCACCGGTCACGTAGCCGCTCACGTAGCCGGGCGTGACCTGGTTCACGGTCACGCGCGCCAGTTCGCCCTGCACGAACCACGGGCCGCTGTCATACGCCGCTGCGACGCTGTAGACATTCACCGGTTCTTTTTCCGGCAGGAAATCGAGCTTGACGTTGGCGTGAAGGTATCCGGCGTGCAGTGTGAGGTTGCCGTATTCGAGGGTATCGAACACACCGGTTATCGCGGTTCCGTATGCCTTGAGCATGCCCGGATTGACGTGGAACGAACTGTAGCCGTAGAGCAGCTGAACCGTGTTCGCGACGCTGCCCAGGCGTAACCGGTAGGACATGTCCGCGCCGTCGCTGTTCGTGATCGGCACGGTGTTGTACACCTCGATGGGTACGCGCACCCAAGGATTTGCGTAGCCCACGTTCCGATAATCGGAGTTCAAGAAAGTGGGCAGTTCGATCCGTCCGGCGCGCACGCTGAAATCGGGTGTGAACGCGTACTTCACGTTGGCCCATTCGAGCGTCGGCACGAACGTGTTGTTGTATCTGTGCTCGGACACAACCTGGACAACTGCAGAAAGCTTGTCGGTGAACTGTCCGGCGAGCTGCAATCCGATCTTGCTGTCGTTCGCGAAGTCGTACTTGCGGCTATGGCCTGCGCCGTTCGGTTCGAATGCGGTGCTTGTAAAGTCGGCGGTGTCCAGACTGGAATGCGTCATGCCGAGCGTGCCGAAGCCGCTCAGCGTGAACATGCGTTGCGCGTTGTCCGGAGCCGCGGTTTCTTCGGCGAAAGCGGCCGGTGCGTGCGACGCGCACAGAAGTCCCACGGCGGCGATGCTCGCGCCGCCCGTGATCCATCGACGAAAATGGCGTTTTCTACTGGTCATCAAGTGATTACGTAGCAGGTTGTATGTGGCTTCTAACGGCCCTGCGCGAGGAATCTTGATAGTCAAAACGATGTCGATACCGGCTTTTCAACATTCGTCGATGACAATCGATAAAGAGTGGAAAAAGATTCCGTATCGACCCGTGCGTCTCGCCGGCAGCGGCAAAGATACCCGGTTCACAGGACCATGAGCTTCATAGGTGCCTCTACCTCAGGAACCCTAACTAACTCGGTTTGAATAAACGAGGGCGATCGCCCTCGTTCGTTATCGCGTCAGGCGCAAGATGCCGAGGTTGCCGGCGATCTGCTGAAAGATCGACGCGAGCGCCGCGTTGGTCGGCGCATGGTAGTAGTTACCGGGCGAAGCGCAATTCTGCATGGTCTGCTGCGCCTGCGTGCTTGCGGAGTCCGTTCCGTACGTGCCGAACGTGATGGAATAGATGACGATGCCATCGTTTTTCATCGCGTTGCAAACAGAGAGCTGGAAGGTGTTGATATCCGACACGGATGTCATCGAACCATTGGTCGGACCGCCCGTTGGCGCCGTCAACGTGCTGTTCCCGACGCCTGACAGACCGTTGAACGATGGGGACGGCATGATGCCGTTTGCCGTGCCAGGATCGTTCTCGCCATCGGTCAGTACGATCACTACGCGTTGCAATCCCTGTGTGGTTGCTTCTGGCCGGGGCAGGTTGGCATCGTTCGATACCCAGCCGTTCGATCCAGACACTTGCGGCGACCACGCCGAGGAAACCATGCGCCATCCCCACAGCAAGCCGACAGGAATGATCGTTGAACCGTTCGCCTGCATCTGGTCGATTGCGGTGTTCAGCGTGTTCACGTCTTGCGTGAGGAACTGCATCGGCCGGATCGAACATGGCCGGGAGCTGGCGCTGCCGTTCTGGTCCCAGGTAGTCGTCGCGGGCGCCGTGCTGCCGGATGGGGCTGGCTGGCCCCAGGCGTTATAGATGGGCGTGGCGGTCGCCGTGCCGCAAAAACTAGTCGAGCCGTTGGTCTGGTAGGTCAGCGGCACATTGAGCACGCTGCTGACGCTCGTCACCGCGCAGTTCGTCTTGTTGTCGTAGTTGGTGATCTTGAAGCCTTGCGGCGGCACGTTGTAATAGAACGGCGTGAACCCCGGCGAGTCCGCGGGCGCATAAGCCTTCGGATACAGCTTTTTCGCACTGCCAATGCGCGGTTCCACCGGGCATCCGGCCCAGCCCGAACCTGTTCCCGACGGCTGATACTGCGATGAAATGCCAGCGGAGTTGTAGCTGTTGCTGTCGCTGGCCGCGGGGGTGAGCCAACTGCCCGAAGCGGACAACGACGAGCCGACGTTCACCACGGTCGTGAACGGCACGAGACCCACGTACGAGCGGTTTCCAGACTGGCCAAGAATACTCGACACCAGCGTGTTCGCAGCGGAACGCAATCCGGCGATCTTGGTTCCCTGACTGTGATCGGCGCTGGCGTAATCGGCCATCGACCCGGTGTTGTCGAGCACCAATGCAAGCTCCAGCGTGCTTTGCGGCAGGCGGAACGCGGTGTTGCCGGCAGCAACCGTCGAGGTGTCCGGCGTGGACGGCGATCCCGATCCGGAGTCACCACTTCCGTCCGTAGGATTGCTCGCGAAGAAAACAGGTGCAAGCAAGGGAATCGAGCCCGACGCCGAGAGCTGGATGGTCTGGCCCGTCGCCGCTGCACCGGTGATCGTAGCCTTGAAGTTTGCGTCGGGCATGGTGAGGCCCAAATAGCCCTTCGGCATGTTGCCGTTATAAAACGCGCGCGCGTCCGCCTTCCATGCAGAAGAGTCCTTGCCCGCGGCATCGGCGTAATGCGCGAGATCGACGCCCGCCGAAATGGTCGCCACGTCCAGCGCCATCTGCATGCGAGCCTGGGTCATCTCGTAGTCGATCAGGTCGAGCGCGGTGCACATTGCGCCGAACATCAGGCTGGCGCAGACGGCGAACATCATTGTGACAACGCCGCTGTCGCCCGTCATCAACGTGGTGAAGGAGCGCGAAGGCACGGCGGGGGTGCGGGATTCGGGAGTGGTTGTCATCGGATATTCACTCTCAACCCGAGGTGGCGAGCTTGAGCGGCAGGCCTGAGCGCTGGCGGACGTAGACCACTTTGTAGATGGTCTGCGTGAGCGGTGCGTCGGACCAGAAGGGGGCTGTCATTGCAAACGGCGTATAGGTATAAAACACTTCGACGGCAGTCGCGGAATCCCCGCCATAGAACGGCCAGCCAGTGGGCAGAAGTGTCGAGGACGAGATCCGGGACGACGGCGCGTTCTTGCCCATCCACGATGCTTTTTGAGTCCATGCGATCGTCGGCGAGCCCTTTGTGGGCGGAATCATTTGCACGACGTTCGCGCCGCAACTGCTGGTGGTGTCGCAAATCGACGTGAGGATCACGCCGCCATTGGCCTGGAGATCGACCGGTGCGGCGATCACGCTGGCGGCTTGCCAGACCGCGCCGAGATTGCTGGCGTTACTGGTCGACTGATCGTTGATGACCTGCGTCATCTGACCTACGGAATTGGCGAGCGTGAAGGCCGTGCGCTCGACAATGCTGACCGCGCGCATGTAGAGATAGATTTCGGTGAAACCCAGCAGCAGGAGCAGCATCAACGGCGCGATCAGCACCGTCTCGATCGCGACACTGCCGCCGTCGGCGCGGAAAAACCGGCGAAGCGGCAAACGCAAGCGCAAGCGCAAACGCGCGAGAGAAATTGGCCGGGGCTTCGGGCTCTGGAACGGAAGCTTCATTTTTCGTTCTGAACGAGATAGTTGCGCTGGAAGGTCAGCGTGCTCACGCCAAACAGCTCCGGGATGCCGGAGAAACCCGGCATGGTCACGGTGATGTTGTACGAGACGACATTGCCATACGTGCCCAGGTCGCTGGTGTAGCTTTTAGTGCCCACGTTGCCGTAGGTGCCATAGTTCAATGTCGCAATGGTCACGGTGGCGCCCGCGTTTTTCCATCGCCCGAGATAGGCCATCACGATTGCCTTCGCCTGGTCCGCGCGCGTGCCCGACGCCGGGTCTGTGGTCGTCAGGCCCACGCGTGACGCAGCTTGCGCCGCGAGCTGCACGGATGCATCCACGAACATGTCGAGCGCCAGTTCCAGGGTCGCGAGGATCAGGATGAAAACGATCGGCCCGACGACCGCAAATTCGATCGCCGAGACGCCGCGGTTGTCGCCAAGCAGCCGCGCAAACACGGCATGCAGGCTGCGCGGTCGAGGCGCTTTCATCGAACACTCGCTGACTGGATCGCAACGGCCGGGACAGGCTGTACCGTCGCCGGGTTCGTGCTTGCGTTTGTACTTGCACTCGCGCCTTGCGAAAGATGCGCGCGCTGGATGTCGTAGAAACGCAGGTTGTCCTGCACCGACGCCTTCGGAAGGTCGTGGCCCAGAAGCTCGGCAGCGGCTTCGCTGTTGCCCATCAGCCCGTAGGCGAGGGCGAGGTCTTGCCGCGCCTGCGGCGGCGCGCCCGGATAACGCGTGACGTCGAGCAGCACGTTTGCGCCCTCGCGCGGGTTGCCGCCAAGAATCAGGGACAAGCCGAGATTGACGCTCAACATCGGGTCGCCTGGATTCGCGGCGAGCGCCTGCCTGAGCACGGTTTGAGCGCCGGCATGGTCGCCGTTCAAGTCGAGGGCCGCACCGAGTCCGGCGGACGCCGTCTGATCATTCGGAATCCTTGCGAGTACGTCGCGATATATCCTGATCGCGTCGTTGAAACGGCGTTGGTGGATCGCAACGCGTGCCAACCCGATCATCGGCGGCACCGCGGCTGGATCGACCTTGATTGCGCGGTCGTAGTAGACGCCCGCTCGAGTAAAGTCGCCAACGGCGTAAAGCGTGTTGCCGAGGCCGGTAGTTCCCGCAACCGAATTCGGATTGGCCTGCAGCACCTTGTTGAACAGTGTGGTTGCAAGTTCGATATTGCCCGAGTCGAGCGCGGAGTCCGCAAGCCTTAACTCGCTCATGCTGCTCGGCGTGGCGTTCTGCAGAACCGGCCTTACTTCGGATACCTGCCGCGTCGTAGTGGTGCAGGCGGCGCACGCCGCAAGCGCCAGCGCGCCCAGCGCAAGCTTGAAAAGAACGGGAGCGGCGCGCACGGTCGCCGGCAAATGGATGCCGCCAGGAGCTTTATCGATTTTCATTGTGTAGCCACGTAAGCAAGGAGTTGGATGACAGCCGGGCCGGCCGCAATCGCGACAACCGCTGGCAAGATGAAGAGCATCATGGGTACGACCATCTTTGGCGCGAGCTTCGCGGCTTTCTCTTCGAGCGAGACAATGTGCGCAAGCCGCTCCGTGCGCGACAACGTACGCAACGCCGACGAAATCGGTGTGCCGTATCGCAGCGACTGAGTGAGCGTGGAGATGAGTGCGCGAATCGATGGCAGGTCGATGCGTTCCGCCAGCTCCTGCAGCGCGCGGGTGCTGTCGCCGGAGAGCTTGAGCTCGTCGGCGGTCAATGCGAATTCGCCGGAAAGCGGCGGGCAGATCATCGCGAGTTCGTCGGCGACGCGCCGGATGCTGACGCCCAGGCTGTTGCCCGCGTTCGTGCAGATTACAAGCAGGTCGAGCGCATCGGGCAGGCATCCGGCCATCGCTTTGCGGCGGCGCGCCGAACGCCACGCGACAAAATATTCCGGCACGATCATGCCGACTATGAACACGGCCAGCATCAGGATGCCGCGGAAAGCAGGGTATGCGCCGACCACGGGAATGTTCGACCCGAGCATTACCGTGAGCGCCGCGCACGCCAGGCCAAAAACAAACTTTATGGCGAGCAGCACAGAGACGGCCCGCGGTCCGCGATAGCCACCTTGCACGAGCGTCTTCTTCAGCTTCAATCGATATTTCGCGTCGAAGAGCGGCAGCTTGTCGCCGATTTTTGCAAGCCGCAGCAACACCTTCGTGCGCTTTTCGGGCGCCGGGTCCGTCTCGCCGTTGTCAACGTGCTCCACTGGCAGATTGAGGGCGACCGTGCGTGCGCGTTCCGCGATCCGGCCGCGCTTGCCGCCATGCTTGCTTGCCCACCAGATCGCCAGGACCGCAAAGAGCGCGAGCAGCATGGTCAGGTTGATGAGCGTTTCAACGCTTTCGTTGTTCATCGCGATGTATCCAGTTTGGACATCTTGTTCACGACCATCAGTCCGATCGTGATCGAGATGGACGCGAACGTCATGAGCTTGTGGCCCGCCGGTGTTCCGAACAGCACCGCAAGATAGTCGCGATTGAGCACGTACATGCTCAGCATGATGACGACGGGAATAGCCGCCAGGATCTTGGTCGTGATACGCGCCTCGCCGGTGAGCGCCTGGGTCTTTTGGCGAATCTCGCGCCGGGTCCGGACAATGCCCGCGAGGTTTTCGAGCGTCTCGCCGAGCTGGCCGCCGGTCTCGCGTTGCAGGAGCAGACATACGCAGAAAAACGAGAAGTCCGCGATTTCGATCCGTCTGACTGCAACCGCCAGCACTTCCTCTAGATCCAGGCCGACCTGAAGCGCGTCGCTCATCAATTTGAATTCGCGCCGCAATGGATCGGGACATTCGTCGGCGGCAGCACCGATCACGTGCGTGACAGGCACGCCGGCACGCACAGCGCGCACGATCATGTCGATGACATCGGGGAAGAAATCGAGGAAGCGCTTGCGAAAACGTTCAATCAGGATGCGATACGCCTGGGCGCCGCAGAACAGGGGCAGCGCCGTCATCAGGATGGGCGAGGCCATGTCCGGTAACGGCATGAACGTTGTCATGGCAAGCGCGAGCAACTCGCCCGCAATCGCCGCCCCAATCACGATGCGCAAGCCCTTCGCGCCCGCCACCGTGTTCAGGCGCGCAAGTTTCGGCCGGGTCCAGCGGGTCACCACGTTATCGCGTTTGATCACGCTGAAGAGGTCGGACTCGAACGTGCCCCTGGTTTTTCTGTCGGCGGCGCTCAACGCAAACGCGAGCTGCATGCGTGCCTTGATGCGGGCGTCGGGCTGATTCTTGCGAATGTCCTGAAGCACGAGCGTCATCACGCCCAGCAGCAGGACGGCGGCGAACGAGCACATGGTCAGGAGGTCGACGGTGCTCATGGCTTCATTGCATCGAGCAGCGCGTCTTCCAGCCCGTAGTAAGCGGCTCGCGCAATAAACGCCGGGCGCATGGCGCCGACTTCGAACACGCCCTTGACCTCTTCGCTGTAGGCCGACGCGTCGTAGCGAAACGTGAAGAGATCCTGCGTGATGATGACGTCGCCTTCCATGCCGACGAGTTCGGTGACGCGCGTGATCCGGCGCATGCCGTCGCGCATCCGCTCGATCTGCACGATCATGTGCACTGCGCTTGCAATCTGGCGTCGGATCGACAACAGCGGCAAGTTGCCGTTTGCCATCATGACCATGCTTTCCAGCCGCGTGATGCCGTCGCGCGGCGTGTTCGCGTGGATGGTGGTCATCGAACCGTCGTGGCCCGTGTTCATGGCCTGCAAGACGTCGAACGCTTCGGGTCCGCGCGTCTCACCGAGGATGATCCGGTCGGGACGCATCCGCAGTGCATTGCGAACCAGATCGCGTTGCGCAACGCCGCCGAGACCTTCGGCGTTTTCGGGCCGTGTTTCAAGGCTGACTACGTGCGGCTGCATGAGTTGCAACTCGGCCGCGTCCTCGATCGTGATCGTGCGTTCGCCTAAATCGATGAAATGCGAAAGCGCGTTGAGCAAGGTCGTCTTGCCGGAACCCGTACCGCCCGAGACGATGATATTCAACCGGCACGTACTGGCCAGCTTGAGCACGTTCGCCATCTGCGGCGACATGTTGCCCTGTTGCGCCATCCGGTGCAGCGTGATGTTGCGCTTGGAAAATTTCCGGATCGAGATGGTGGCGCCGTGAATGGCGAGCGGCGGCAGTACGACGTTCACGCGGCTGCCGTCGGCGAGACGCGCGTCGACCATTGGACTGCTTTCGTCCACACGACGGCCCACGCCAGCCGCAATACGCTGCGCGACGTTGACCACGTGCGCATTGTCGCGGAATTTGTACGGCGTCAGTTCGAGACGGCCATGGCGCTCCACATAGACCTGGTCGGGACCATTGACCAGAACGTCCGTGATGGTTTCGTCGGTGAGCAGCGGTTCGATCGGACCGAGGCCGAACATGTCGTTCAGCAACTCGCCCACGATCTGTCCGCGCTCCGATACGGTGATGTTCAGGTGCTCGCGCTCGGCAATCTCGCCAACCAGCTTTTCGACGCCCGGCTTCATCTGCTCGCGCCCTTTGCCGACCACGGCGGAGGCGTTCATCGAAGCGAAGACGGCAGTGCGAATGGTTTTGAACAGATCGGAACGAACCAGCGTTTCGTTGCCGTCGCTCACGACCGTCACCGCAGCCGACGGCGAAGCAACACGCGGGACTTCGGCCGATTGCGTAGCAGCGGCGATCGCCGCCTCGAGCGAGGTCACGGAATCTGCAAGGTTGATATCGGCAGGTTCCGGACCGGGTTGGACAAATTGCTTCTGACCGAACATCAGCCTCTCCTCAACTTCAATTTCTGGAAGAACGTCAGTTCGGGAGCGGAGTGTTGTCCTGTCAGGTCCCGGCCAATACGCGCAATGGTCTGGTTGAATCCAGCGGGCGCTTTCTCCATGACCGCCTCTCCCAGGTTCTCCGCAATCGATACGGCTTTGCTTTCGAACGGCACTTCATATTGCGTGGAGCGGCCCACTGCATGCATGAAATCGGCGGCCTGGACCTTGCCGGCTGTTGCAGAGTTAGGGTTGTTGAGCAGGATCGAGGTCGGCGGATTGTTATCGCGATCTTCGATAAACCGCAGCAGCCGGATGCTTTCGCGCGTGCAGTGCACAGTGCGGTCCGCGACCAGATAAACGCGCGCCGCGTGGTCGAAGGCCTGCTGCGCGAGTGCCGTGGAGGGCGTGTCGATATCAAGAATCACATAGTGAAAACTGTCGCACAACAGGTCCAGCACGCGCGGAAGCGCAGCGGCTTCGAACGGCACTGCGGCACCGAGGTCGAGTTCCGAAGACAACACGAACAAGCGCCGGCTTTTCGCGACCAGCGTGCGCTCGACATATTGCGGATCGAGCCGGTTCACGTTGTGCAGGACGTCGCTGAGACCGTTGTTGCTCTGGATGCCGAGCATGCTGTTTGCCGCGCCGCCATAAACGTTCAAGTCGACATACGCCACGCGCCGGTGTGTCTCTTCGGCGAGATGGCGCGCTACGTTGAGCGCCAGTGTCGTCACACCCACGCCGCCGCGCGCGCCCGCGAACGCAATGGTCTTGCCTGCACGCGTGAGCGTTACGGGATTGACCTTGCCGTCCTGCACGCTGAAAGTGCGCTTGAGCAGTTCAACCGTCAGCGGCTTGACGAGGTAGTCGCGCACGCCGAGTTTCAGCAGGCTGCGAAACAGTCCGACGTCGTTGCGTTCGCCGAGCGCGACCACTTGTACCGATGGCTCGCAGACTTCCGCAAGCCGGCCGAGATCTGACAAAGGCATGGTCGAGCCATGCAGATCGACCAGCAGGAATTGCGGCGAGCGTTCTATCTTGGAGAGATACGCAATCGCATCGTCGATGCTTCCAAGCACGATATGCACATGCGGCATTGCTTCTTCGAGTACGAAGCTCTTGAGGATCTGCTCGGTCGCCCGATCCGTGACGAACGCGATAAAGTCCGCGACTCGCGCGCCTGATTTCGCTTTCGATACCCTGAACTCTGTTGTGCTCATGTGTTCATCTCGCAGGTGTCACTGACTGTCGTTACTTGGAGTCGCGCGACGTCGCGGTGTCGAGCGGAATGACGTGGCCATTCTTGTAACGATGCACGGCGCTCGCCGCCACGGCCGCATCGGCGGGACCGAGTTTTTCGGGCGCAACCAGGTCTTTCGGATTGGCGATCTGCGCGGCCAGATTGCTGTAGGTCGCACAGCCCCATTGCATGCTTGGCCGGCTCCAGCCGGCATCGGTCAGCACGGAGGGGCGCGAAAGGCTGTCGCAATCCGGCGCCAGGGCGGACTTGCCATCGAAGCCGATCACGTTCTGATCCGGCATGCCGCGCGGCGGCTTGAAGCAGCCTCCGAGTCCTGCAGCAATGGTGCAAGCGAGAAGAAAGGTGAGAAGGCGGGCGGATTTCATGGCGTCTGACTCAGTAAACGTAACCGGCTGCGCCGACAAGACGTGGTTGAGCGGCGTCGGCCGGTGCGCCGGCTTGACGGCTGAAGCTGTACTCGACGTCGTTGCTCGGTGAGCTCAGCGATTCGAGCGGCGAGCGCAGTTTCGAAGGATCGGTCGGCTCGACCAGATACGGCGTGACCATGATGACCAGCTCGGTCTTGTTGTTCTGGTAGTTCGTCGATGAAAACAGCTTGCCCAAAATAGGAATCGAGCCCATGCCCGGCACTTGGGAAATGATGTCGGTGGTGTTGCTCTGGAGCAGTCCGCCAATAGCGAAGCTCTGGCCGCTTCCGAGTTCCACCGTCGTATCCGCGCGGCGCACGCTCAGTCCCGGCACGGTAATGCCACCCGTGGTGACGCTCACGGAGGTATCGATCTGGCTGACCTCCGGACGCACCTTGAGGCTGATGCGGTGGTCGTTCAGGACGGTCGGCGTGAAATCGAGCTTCACACCGAACTGCTTGAATTCCACGGAGATCGCGCCATTGGTCTGCGATACCGGGATCGGGAATTCTCCGCCTGCAAGGAAGCTCGCCGTCTGTCCCGAGAGCGCCACGAGGTTCGGTTCGGCAAGTACCGTGAGCAGGCCTTCCTGATTCAACGCGTCGACCATCGCGCGGATATCGACGTTGTTCGTTTTGAACCCGCCGAATAACGAATACGCGTTGTTGGTGGGCAAGTTGACCGGATAGGCGGTGCCGCCCGACGGGGTAGTAATGGGATTGTTCAGGTTGTAGATCGAGCGGCCGCTAAAAATCCCGCCGTAGATGTTGCCGACCGCGTTGCCCATCGCCTGCCAGTTGATGCCGAGTTGCTGGGTCACATTGCGGTCCACTTCAGTGATCCGCACGCGCAGTTGAACCTGCAGCGGCCGGTCGATTGTCATGCGGTTGACCAGCACTTCCTTTTCCGCGAGATAGGGCGTGAGCGAATCCACGACCGCGTCGGCATCGGCGGAACTGGCGGCCTGCCCCGTCACCATCAGCGAGCCCTGACCGGTCGTCAACTGCACGTTCATGCTCGGGAAACGCGCGCCGATCATGCTGCGCAGCGAATCCATGTCGCGTCCCACATATACGGTGCGCTGCACCAGCGTCTTGTTGTTTGCGCCGAGCACATAGAGCGTCGTGGTGCCAGCCTTCTTGCCGAGCACGAACACCGCTTTCGGCGATGGCACATGGACGTCGGCCACGTTCGGATCCGCGACGAATACCGACACTGCGTCCTCGTTCAAGCGAACCAGCAAACCCTTGCCTGCGCCGATTTCGAGCGTACCTTGCGCCGGGGCGGAAGGCGCGTCGGCGGTTGGGTTGGCCGGTGCGCTTGCGGAACGCGGCGTGCCCGCGTGCACCATTTGCGGCAGGGGTTTTGTCGGCAATGCGGGCGACGCTGCGAGCGCAGGCCCTGCGTACGATGCACCGCACGCCGCGGCGATGGCGATCGTCCCAAGCTCCTTTCGAATCGAATTGAACGGCGTTTTCATGACTTTCTATCCTGGCGAATGGATGCGTTTCTGCTGGTTTGCATGTGCATCAGCGCGGTGTGGCTGCGGCCGGCAGCGGCGGCACATCGCCGGCCGCCGGTGTGCCGTTGGCTTGAGCAATGCTCGTCGTCGCATCGGCTTTCTCGGAACCTCTATAGATCGTGACAGCGCGCGGAATCGGCGGGATCGACGCAGTCGATGTCGACGACGAAGTGGGCTGGAACGTGTGTGCCCGCGGCAAGTCGCGCACTGCACGCGAGATGTCGCCGGCCCAGACAGGCGCTGACATTGCAACGCTTGCCGCGAAGGGCGCAGCCGGGTCGCGCGTGACGGTGGCGAAGCTGCGCAGCGCAAGTGATAGGCTGCCGAGCCGCGCGGCGACCGCGACGACCTCGCCCATGCGCGGCGTGACTTCCAGCGTGACCGTACGGGCGCGGTTGTTGACGTCGGGTGTATCGCCCGTCTTGGGACGCTGGATCTCCGAGCCCACTGCCAGCACGCGCACGTGCTCGACAACCGTTTCACTCGATACCGCCAGGTCCGGCGAGTCGGTACGCCGATCCATTTGCTGCGTCAGCAGCAGGTCCACATAGTCACCGGGCTGGATCAGGCCGGCGTTGCCAGAGACATCGTCCACCGCGACAGACACGGCGCGCATTTCCGGCTTGAGCGTGGCCGCGAGGAAACCGGGAGCGTTCGGCAGGATGACGTCATCGGAGACGAGGACAGTTCCAATTGCTGCGGGATGGCGCAGCAACGCGCCTTTCAGGTCGGTGGCGCCCGGCGCTCCCGAAATGATCGCGTTAGGCGGAACACTTTCGGCCGGCAGCTTCTTCCAGGTCAGGTCTTCGTCGCGCAGCAACAAACCCTGCGGCAGATTTGCGGCGCTGACCAGAACTTTTTCGGTGCTGACTGACGGGGCCGTGGAGTGAGAAGCGCTTGTCACGGCGACACGCACGATCAAGGCAATCAGGACTGCGCCGACCAGAAGCACGCTGAATTTGATGATGTTGGACATAAGGACGCCGCCTATTGCGTCAATAACATGGGGAGCAAGACCGGCAGCACGATGACCGTACCGCCGCCCAGCGCAAGTGCAACGCCGTACGGCACGCCGCGCGCGCCGGAAAACATTGCGAGTGCCCGCAGCGGCCGGGAGCGTTGCTCGGGGCTCATGCGCTTCGTGGCAAGACTGACGAGCGACACGACTGTTCCGATCACGGAAATCAAGGTCAGCGCGGGTATCGACAAGCCAAGTCCAACCCAGAGAAAAATCACTGCTGCGAGCTTTGCGTCGCCGCCGCCGAGCAGGTTTGCCGCGAACAAGACGGCACAAAAAAGGAACACGCCTGAGGCGAGTGCAATGTGTTGCAGCACATCGCTAAGCGGCATCTTGATCAGCAGCGCATCGATGAAAAAAAGCGCTCCGATCACAAGCACGACTTTCGTGGGTAAGCGCCGGAACCGGACGTCGAATACTGCAAGCCACAACAGCGCAGCCAGGACGACGAGACGGATTGTCAGGAGCGGAATCACGATGAGCAAATTCGAATTTGAGTAAGGTGGAGATCCGCCTGCCGAGCAACCGGATCTCCTGGAGACGATTAGTTCGCCTTGTTTTGCGACGCGGTGACCTTGGTGTACAGGTTGCTGAACATCGAACCCGTGCTCGTCTTGAACGTAGCTGCCATGGCGCCGAGCGCGATCACGACGATGCCTGCCAACACTGCATATTCCATGGCGCTCACGCCACGCTCGTCACGAACAAATGCCTTGAGTAATTTGCGCATCTTTTTTCATCCTTAAAACGGTAGGTAGTTGACTCGCCCATTTGTGCGAGCCGGCCAAGAACTTCCCCACCGTCCCCGCCGATAAGTCTCTTCGGATATGGTCGGCAGGTAGGTGGTGAGCCTATTTACGGCGCACTTAAAACGAAACTTGAGAGGGACGATGCAGGGAACGACGGCGACTACGACCTAGCGTGGTGGATGAAAGCTGGACAAGCGGTCGGGGCAGATCTGACGGAGCTTTTTGAGGCCAAATGCAATCGTTTGCGGACTACTTAGAAGGAATAATTCAGTAAATTTTGCAGCATAGCCTTGGTCCAAAATAAATTCCGAACGCGATCCGCATCAGGGTTTTTCACGATTTGGTTGGCTTAACTAAGCTCTCCAGAACGCCGAACATTTTTGGTTTCAACGCTGCTGGGAAGTTTGATTTATTTGTCCGCCCTCCAGTTTTCCCGCGATGTTCCGTTATCCGGTTGTCGGCGTGCGTCGAGTGACGCCGGTCCGAGCCCAATCGCAAAGCCAAAATAAATCCATGAAACTACTTTCCAAGCTCCTGCTGCTGACGCTACCTATCCTTGCCGCTTGCGGCGGTGGCGGTAGCGACGACAAGACCTGCACGACCGACCTCAACAATCTGCAGAAGTCGTGCGTTGCCAATCCCTCGCATGCATTGCCGGAAGGGTTTTGGTACGGCTCTGTGAACTCCGCACAGTCGGTCGCGGCGCAGACCATCGTGCTCGAGTCGGGTCAGTACTACAGCATTTATACGCAGAACGGCTCGTTCATCTGGTTGATAGAAGGCATCATGACCTCGACAGATGGCGCGTTCACCGACTCGGCAACGGTCGGCTTCCATACCTATGGAGCAATTCGCGCAGGATCTTTGTCGGGCAACTTCAGCGGCAAGAGCACGCTCACCGCGACGACGACCCTTTATGTCAGCCCGGATACGACGGCTACCAGTTTCAATGGCAACTACAACGGGACTTACGACACGCCTATCGCGGTGAGCGACGTCGCGCGCACGTGGAACAGCGGTGCAGGTGTTTCCCCGATTTCCACGATCACGATTGCCAGCGACGGCACGGCAACCGGGACGCAAAACGCTTGCACATTTACCGGCAGCTTCAAGCCGCGCTCGACAGGCAAGCATCTGCTCGACGGCACGCTGGCATTTACGGGGCAGTTGTGCGCTCTCAACAATCAGTCGATGCCTGTAGAAGCGACTGTTGTGAATGGCTTGCTTACGGTTGTGGGCGTAACACCGCAACGCGACCAGGCTTTCTTCATGTCGGCGCAGTAATTGACTGAGTGATCTGTTGTTACGAGCGGGATGCTTGCGCTAATCGCCAGGCATCCCGCGGTAATCTGGATAAACCGAGGCGGAGAATACGGATTGAGTATTTTGGTCTCAATCGCACATCACGCTTTAACATAAGCAGCCGCAATCTCGACAGCCGTCGGCAATCTGCAAAGCGTGAGGGTCGTATCGTTCATTTCGATGTAACCCGCATCAGCGAATTGCGTCAGCCAGCCTTCCATTGGCCACGTACCCCAGCGTGCGCGAAATAGCCGCGCATTCTCCACAATACTCGCGAGATGATTCAGCGGCGGCTCACAGCTCGCATGAAACTGATGGAACGCGCGCGCCTCCACGAACTCTATCGGCACGCCGTTCGCGGCGGCACGAAAGCTGAAGTCGGTGTCCTCGCCGCCATAGCCGCAATATCGAATATCGAAGCGTCCAATATGGTCGAACGTCTGGCGCCGACACGCAAAGTTGAGTGACCAGAAGAGCGTATGCGGCACAGCTTCGCCGGTGCGTCGATCGATGTGAAGCGGATGCGGCGCGGCGGATTGCATAAGACTGTCCAGCGTGGTCGTTCCATCTTCGGAAGCCTCCGGAAGATATAACACTTCGCCCTGATATAGCGTGTCCGTGGAGAGCGCGAGCTTGTCGCGATATCGTGCGACCAGATCCGGCGCTGGAATGCAATCGACGTCGAGGAACACGAGGTCATCGCTCGTTGCGTGGTCAACGGCAGCGTTACGCGCGGCGGCTAGCGGCAACTGATCGTCGCCACTATCGATCGAGCAATGAATGATCGGGAAATACGCACTTTCCCAGCGCGAAGGCGATTCATTCATCTGCACGATAACCAATGCATCCGGTAAAACAGTCGAGCGTTCCAGTCCGCGTATCAGGTTGAGCAAATGCGCGCGGCGACCGTGCACGAGTGTCAGGACGTTCATTGCAAAACCTCTTCTGCCACGCGCGAGATAGCGGCGGCAGCGCGTGCCGCGCCATCGCCGCCGGCGAATGGTTCCCACATCGCAGGCGTCAGTTTTGTCGCTTGGTCGAGCAGTGCGGGCCACGCTTCAGCTTCGGGCCACACTGCGCAATGTATGGCGAGACCAGCAGCAGCCAGACGTTCGCTCGTTGATCGCTGCTCATTGAACGGCCGCGTTTCCGGCACGCAGATGAACCTGCAACGCAGGTCGGCAATCTCGCTTACCAGACTGTCGCCTGCCGATCCCACGACCACATGCGCCGACGTCAGCCACTCCCGAGGATCGCGCACCAGACCGAGCAGCCGGAGGTTGGATGGCAACGCAAGTGCCGCATCGTTGGCAACAGGACCCAGCACGGTCCATTGCCAATCGGGACATTTACGGGCGGCATCGGCCAGTCGCAGAACATTCAATTCCGTGCCACCGAACCCGGTGATAACAGTCACATGCCGGGGTTTGACCGGACTCGCGGTTCGAAGCTCGGACGGACACGCGGCGTATTTCGATATCAATCCAACGTAGTCCGTTTTATGAGTCCATTCGGCGGACGTTTCCGGCTCTTCCAGTTGCGCGGGATAAGGCGCGAGCAATCGACTGGCACACGCATAAGCGAGACTATGCGCGGGATCGGTGCGATTGCCGCGTTGACGCATATAGATGGTCGGCACACCGCACAGCCGCGCGAGCAACGCTACTTCCACGGAGACATCCACGATCAGCAGGCACGGCCAGTTCGACCTGAACCAGTCGACCATGGAACCCATGCGCTCGCGCAGTCCATCTACGGCCAGCGGCGCGTAGTGGAGACCCGCGGGTGTATCGGCGAACGTATGAGCGTCGTAGTCCAGTGGCAAGCGGTGCAGTTCGACGTTGGCAAGCGCCGATGTGTCAGGCAACGTGCTTCCGAATAACGTCATCCGGTTGGACAAATGCGCGGCTATTGCCAGCGCGCGCGTCACATGCCCCGCGCCCTGGTGATGCGCGTAATAGCCGATCGTGACGCCGGTTGCGCCGACAGTTGCCTCAACCATAATCGGGCAACGTCGTGCGGGCGAGGCTTGTCAGCAGTTCCTCGTACTGCACGAGCATGGAGTCGATATCCCAGCGCGATCGCGCGTGACGGCGACATGCGCCGCGATCGAGCAGACGCGCGCTCAGCAATGCGGCGGCAAGCGAAGCCGCGTCGCCAGGTTCGGCGAGCGAGCCTGTTTCGTTCGTCAGCAACTCCGGAATCGCGCCCCGTGAAAATGCAGCGACCGGCGTACCGCACGCGAGCGCCTCGGCCACGACGAGTCCGAACGGCTCGTTCCAGCATGGCGTGACCAGGCAGACGCTGGCGCGACCTAGTTCTTCCGCGAGTTCGGAGCGCGACAGATGACCGAGATACACGACGTCATCGCCGAGACGTGGCGCAATCTCCTGATCGAAGTAATCGCGGTCGATTGCCTGGCCTGCAATGCGCAACGGCACACCGGCAAGGCGCGCGGCATCGATAGCGAAATGTGCGCCTTTATCCGGGACCAGACGTCCATACCAGAACGCGTGCGCACCGATGATTCCCTTCGACGGCCGCCATTGATCCAGGTCGATCCCGTTGGCGATCACATGGCAATCGGGCGTGAGTTCGCCCCAGTCCGCTGCGTTGGAACGCGATACCGTGCAGTAGTTTCCGCCGCCCCGTTTATGTTGGGCCGCGATCGCATTGATCATTTCAAAGAACGGGGGCGTGTGCAGAACGGTCAGCATGGGCGTGCGAATCATGCCCGACATGGTCACCGGCACATAATGCAATGCGTTGTTGAAGATGATGTCGAAGTCGTGATTGTCGATTGTTTGCAGACAATCCATATACGCGTGATGTTCGGCAATAAAGTCCGAGCTCAGCGTGTCGTGATCATGTTTTGCCGCACTGGTGCGATAACTGCCAACGGGCGTCATCGACTTCACTTTTAATTCGGGCATCGAATCACCGTGGGCGAAGAGCGTGACGTCATGACCGCGCTGCCTTAAATGCCGGGTGATGTCATGAGTAAATGCTTCGAGGCCGCCGGCGAAGGGTTCGCGGATCGGATGTTTTATGTGTGTGAGGATTCCGATTTTCAGGCTGAGTGGATTCATGATCTTCTGTATTTACGGTTTGCAGCCAGCGACTGGCCTCCTTTCAGATCGAATATGGCCAAGCGAAGAGGCTGATGCTCACTGCGGTCGCCAAGCGGCAAAAGTAATGAGATCGAGTGCGCACAACTAACAGCACTCCAGCAACATCCTTGCCCGATGGTTTCGGTTGCGTGATTCGTAGACGTCGGCGGCTTTTTTATGCCGTATTCGACGGTGGCGCACGCGCGCTGAACGGTCGTCAACGAGCGCGGATTTGAGCGATGGGAAGAGATAGATTTCGTCGCGCCAAGGATAACGGCACGACGAAAACACTGTGCGGGTGATACGGACGTCCTTGTTGCGTTCAACCTCTTCGATCAGATCATCGAATCTGTTTCAAAGAGGACAGATCGACAGTGCCGTTCTGACTCGTGAACGCGAGTGAGTGATCGTGGCTGCTTTGCTGTGACACGCCGTTGATGCGGTGATCGCCGCTGTCATAGGTGGATAGCTGGCCATCGCGTTCTATCAGCAGGCGGCGCGAGTCCGGGAAAAACGCGTAGCGCATGCCATTCTGCGATCCGCTCGATGCAGCATGCCCTAGGTCGTCGGGCCACCACTTCTCGCCGCCTGACATCGGCTTCATAGGCTCCATCGGTTTCATCGGCTCCATGGGTTTCATGGGTTCCATCGGCTTCATCGGTTCCATTGCTTGACTCCTGTTCGTTCGAACACGCTGTGTTGAATATGAAGGAGACGCAAGCCACGTTCCACGCGTTCTGCGCCGCGTGTCCTATTGCGGTTCACACACCACAAAGAAGCGAGTCAGCAGCGAAGAGCCGAACGTGTTGCTGATTGCGACGTCGGCGGCGTCGCGCCCGCGCGCCATCAACAATCGCCCTGTGCGCGGCGCATTGTTACGCGGGTCGAAGGTCTGCCAGGTATTGCCGAGATATGCTTCGAACCACGCACAGAAGTCCATCGGCGCATAAGGCGGCGGCAGGCCGACGTCGCTGATGTAGCCGGTGCAATAGCGCGCGGGAATATTCATCGCGCGGCACAGGGCGACGGCCAGATGGGCGAAGTCGCGGCACACGCCGACACCTTCCTGATAAGCCTCGTAGGCGGTTTTTGTCGGACGCGCGCAGTTGTAGTCGAAGCGAATATGATTGTGCGCGAAGTCGCAGATCGCCTGCACGCGAGCGCGGCCGAACGGCAGGTGTCCGAACATTTGCCATGCGATGTTCGAGAGCAAATCGGTCTCGCAGTATCGGCTGCCGAGCAGGAACTGCATGCATTCATCGGGCAATTCCTCGATAGCATGCTGATAGCCGTTGCTTTCGGGCATCTCCGGATAAGCCGGCACCTCGAAGATGCCTTCCGACGACAACGTCATTGGCCCTGGCGGTGCGGTGAGCCGCGTGCACAAGTTGCCGAACGAATCGTGGTATTGCCGGAACGGAACCGCCGGATTGACGTGCAAGTGATCCGGCACCACCATGTCTTGCGAACGCGAGAAGTGCGTATTGAGCATCAGTAGCATCGGGGTTGGCTGCGGACACTCGAAGACCAGCTCGTAACCAACGCGAAGTTTCATCCGATTCACCTTGATAAGGTATGCGATGCAATATGTAAGAAGAGCGCAGGAACACGCTCGTGAGATCCAAGGCCAAGACCAGCGTCAGGAACCAGCGGACTCGCTGATTTGTTTTGGCATCGTGTCCTGTTGCGTGCCGGCTTGCGCGACCACCTTGTGCACGAAGCGCAACTTGTCGATCACCGCGGGCGCGAGCGTGAACGGATATGCATCGGCAAGACCCAGACTACGGTTCAGGCTGTTTAACGCATAGGTCAGCGGAAACCAGCGCTTCATCAGATTATCGAAACTCACGTTTTCGATCGGCGTGCTCTCCGTCAAGGTCGGCTCGTTACGCGCGTCGGGGTTCAATTCGAGACCGCACGCCGCCGCTGTATCGATGGTATCCACAATGTGCAAGTAATGCGCCCACGTCTCGGCCCAGTCTTCCCACGGATGCGTGGTGGCGTACGCGCTCACATACGACTGGTCCCAGTCGGCCGGCGGACCTTCTGCATAGTGGGTCTGTAGCGCTGCTGCGTAGTCCGCGCGCTCGTCGCCGAATTTTTCGCGAAACGGCTCCTCCCAGTGCGTCCCGGTCACCAGCCGGTCGAAGTAGTAGTGCCCGATCTCATGCCTGAAATGCCCCAGCAGCGTGCGATAAGGCTCGTGCATCTCGGTGCGCAGGCGCTCGCGCGCGGCATCGTCTGCTTCGGCGATGTTCATCGTGATCAAGCCGTTATCGTGACCGGTCAAAACTTTTTCGCCAACCCCGCCGTCTTCGAGAAACTCGAATTGCAGGCCCGTTTCCGGATTGGTCCGGCGTGAATCGACCCGCAATCCAAGGCCGCTCAATGCGTAGAGCAGCCGCCGCTTGGCCGTTTCCAGTCGATACCAGTAGACCCGGTTCTCCGGCTGCGACAGGTTGGGAATGGTATGAGTCAGCGAACAGGCGGAACAAAGTGATTCGGTGGAATCGGCGGGCAACATCCAGTTGCAGACATTCTCGAGCGCGTAGTTATTGCATTGTTTGTGCAATGCACCGTTGGCGTCGGGATGCAGGTTGCGCCACAGATTGTCGCCGGCCGGCTCGAATGCACAGACTTCCGAAAGCTCGGGAACGTAGCCCAGCAACGCTGCGCAGGACTCACATTTCACGTTTTCGAAAAAGACGTGCTGCTGGCATCGATCGCAATGAAATGTTTTCATAGTGGACAAATAACGGTTCGGTCATGGATGTGCCCGTAGAGCAATTGACGTGCCTTTCCCGGCGCACACCGCTTCGCGGGATTTCGCTTGCCAGCCGTGGCTTGCAGCGGGATTCGCCGACCCATTTTGGTGCGTCGCGAAAGTGCTTAAAACATGGGGCGAAATTCCGTGCGCAGCTAAATTGTCCGTTCATTTGCCCGACGTACAATCGTGCGGGCGCGGTCTGCGGTTATCTGTCTGTCCTTCTTCTTCATGCAGCTTTCATCTCGTCCAGGAGTCAGGTGTGTCTATTCGTGTCGCGTTGAACCATGTCACGCACTACCGTTATGACCGCCTCGTTGCGCTCTCCCCGCAGGTCGTCCGGCTGCGGCCCGCGCCGCACTGCCGCACGCCAATCCTCTCGTACTCCATGCGGGTCGAACCGGCGGATCACTTCATCAATTGGCAGCAGGACCCGTTTTCCAACTATCAGGCACGTCTCGTCATTCCCGAGAAGACGCGCGAGTTCAAGATCACGGTCGATCTCGTCGCCGAAATGGCGGTTTATAACCCCTTCGATTTCTTCCTCGAGCCGCATGCCGAGGAATTCCCGTTCGCGTACGAGTCCGATCTCGCCGCCGAACTCGCGCCGTACCTCGTCAAGAAGCCGATGACGCCGCTCTTCGAAGCATTTGTTGCGAGCATCGACCGCACGCCGATGGCCACCGCCAATTTCTTGGTCGCGCTCAATCAGCGGCTGCAACAGCAGATTGGCTACGTGATCCGCATGGAGCCGGGCGTGCAGACGCCGGAGGAGACGCTGGCAAGCGCTTTCGGCTCGTGTCGCGACACCGGCTGGCTGCTGGTCGAGACTTTGCGCCAGCTCGGCCTCGCGGCGCGTTTTGTGTCCGGCTATCTGATTCAGCTGACCGCCGACCAGAAATCGCTCGACGGCCCGAGCGGCGCGTCCGAAGACTTCACCGACCTGCACGCCTGGTGCGAGGTCTACCTGCCGGGCGCGGGCTGGATCGGGCTCGACCCGACTTCCGGGCTGCTCGCGGGCGAAGGCCATATCCCGGTCGCGTGCACGCCGGAGCCGGGCAGCGCCGCGCCGATCTCGGGCGGCGTTGACGAGAGCGAGGTCGAGTTCGAGCACCTGATGAGCGTGCAGCGCGTGCTGGAGACGCCGCGCGTCACCAAGCCTTATACCGAGGACGTATGGGCGGCCGTGCAGGCGATGGGAGCCAAGGTCGACCGCCAGCTTGCCGATAGCGACGTGCGCCTCACGATGGGCGGCGAGCCGACGTTCGTCGCGGTAAGCGATCGCGACGCGCCCGAGTGGAACACCGACGCGCTCGGCCCCACGAAACGCGGCTACGCGGTCGGACTCATGGACAAACTGCGCGCGCGCTACGGCGTCGGCGGGTTTCTGCACCTTGGGCAGGGCAAGTGGTATCCGGGCGAGCAGTTGCCGCGCTGGGCGATGTCGCTTTTCTGGCGCGCCGACGGCGAGCCGATCTGGGCCGACCCTGCGCGTTTCGCCGATGAACGCGATCCCGGCCGATACACCGCCGAGGACGCGCATCGCTTCATCTCGCACCTGACGCACAAGCTTGCGCTGAACCCGGCGCATATCCAGCCGGGCTACGAGGACACGTTCTATTTCCTGTGGCGCGAGCGCCGCTTGCCGGTGAACGTCGATCCGTTCAAGTCGGAGCTGGAGGACGAACTCGAACGCGTGCGCCTGCGGCGTGTCTTCGACGCGGGTCTATCGAGCGTCACCGGCTACGTGCTGCCGATTTCACGCGAACGCGATGTGCCGTTGCAGGGGCCGAAGTGGGTGAGCGGCCCCTGGTTTTTCCGCGATGACCGCATGTACCTGATTCCAGGCGATTCGCCGATGGGTTATCGGTTGCCGCTCGAATCGCTGCCGTGGGTGAGCGCGGGCGATTATCCGTACCAGCATGCGCATGACCCGTTCGCGCCGCCCGTGCCGTTGCGCTCGGCGGCTGAACTGCGCATGCAGTACGGCGGCGGAACGCTTGTCGGCGGGTTATCGCCAGAACGCGCGGATCACGCCGAAGGCAACGCCAATGCTGGAACCGGCACCGAAACTGGCGCCGGCACAGGCACAGGCACGGATGCGCGTACATCCGCCGCGGATGCGCGGCTTCCCGCGCGCGGCGAATCCGCGGCGTGGATCCGGCGCACGGCATTGTGCGTGGAAGTGCGCGACCCGGCGCGCGCTGCCGGACCGAAGGTGGAAACCGGCGCATTCGGCAGCGGCAATACCTTGCTGCACGTCTTCATGCCGCCGCTGACCGAACTCGACGACTATCTCGACCTGCTCGCCGCGATCGAGGCAACCGCCGCCGATCTCGACATGAAGGTGATGATCGAAGGCTACCCGCCGCCGCGCGACCCGCGTCTCAAGATGCTGCAAGTGACGCCCGACCCGGGCGTGATCGAAGTGAACATCCATCCGGCGGCGAACTGGGATCAGCTTGTCGATCACACGGAGTACCTCTACCAGTCGGCTCACGAAACCTACCTCAGCACGGAAAAGTTCATGACCGACGGCCGCCACACCGGCACCGGCGGCGGCAACCACTTCGTGCTCGGCGGCGCCACGCCCGCCGACAGCCCGTTTCTGCGACGCCCGGACTTGCTCGCGAGCCTGATTGCGTACTTCATCAACCATCCTTCGCTGTCGTACCTGTTCTCGGGCTTGTTCATCGGGCCGACGAGCCAGGCGCCACGCGTCGACGAGGCGCGCAACGACCAGCTCTACGAGCTCGAGATTGCCTTCAGCGAGTTGCAGCATCAACTCGACCGTCTGGGCGGGCGCGACAGCGCGCAACTGCCGCCGTGGCTGATCGACCGGACGCTGCGTAATCTGCTGATCGATGTAACCGGCAATACGCACCGGGCGGAGTTCTGCATCGACAAGCTGTATTCGCCCGATGGACCCACCGGCCGGCTCGGCTTGCTCGAACTGCGCGGCTTCGAGATGCCGCCGCACGCGCGCATGAGCCTCGTGCAGCAACTGCTGCTGCGCGCGCTCGTCGCCCGTTTCTGGAACACGCCGTACGCCACGCGGCTCACGCGCTGGGGAACGGAGCTGCATGACCGCTTCCTGCTCGGCAGCTTCGTCAAGATGGATTTCGACGATGTCATCGCCGACCTGAACGAAGCAGGCTATGCGTTCGACGTTTCGTGGTTCGCGCCGCACTTCGAATTCCGCTTCCCGCTGGTCGGCGAGGTGCAGACCAATGGCATTGAACTGACGGTGCGCAATGCGCTCGAACCATGGCACGTAATGGGCGAGCAAGGCTCGCCCGGCGGCACGGTGCGCTACGTGGATTCATCGGTGGAAAGGCTCGAAGTGCGCGTGCTCGGCCTCAACGATAACCGCCATATCGTGACCGTCAACGGCGTGCCGCTGCCGCTGCAACCGACCGGGCGCATGAGCGAGTTTGTCGCGGCAGTGCGTTTCCGGGCCTGGGCGCAGCCTTCCGCGCTGCATCCGACCATTGGCGTGGACGCGCCGCTCACCTTCGATATCGTCGATACATGGAGCCATCGCTCGATCGGCGGATGCCGGTATCATGTGGCACATCCGGGCGGGCGCAACTACGACACGTTCCCGGTCAACGCCTACGAGGCCGAGAGCCGGCGCCGCGCGCGCTTTTTCATGACCGGGCACACGCCAGGCCGCATGTCGGTCGAACCGGCCGTGCGCAGCCTCGAGTTCCCGTTCACGCTCGACTTGCGCCGCCGTTGAGACGACCGCCCATCCACTAATAGAACAGGCTGCCTTGTCCGTCCAATCCTCGCTCCCTTTCGAAGAAACCGCCGCCCGCGTGAAGGTCTCGTCGCCGTTGCGCGCGTTGCCGGTGCGGGAAGGGCACTGGGACGAACTGCGCGATGCATCGGGCCAGTTGCGCCCGACCTGGCAACGTTTCTTCGATCTGGCAGGCGAGGAAGGCGTGACCGCTTTCGACCGCGCGGTCGAGACGATCGCCCGGCAAGTCCGCGATAACGACATCAGCTACAACGTTTATGCCGACAACGGCGAGCCACGCCCCTGGTCGCTCGACTTGCTGCCGTTTCTCATCGACGAAACCGAGTGGGCGGTAATCGAGCGTGCGGTCCGGCAGCGCGCGGTGTTGCTGAACAGCGTTGTCGGCGATATTTACGGTACGCAGACGTTGCTGCGCGACGGGCTGCTGCCGCCGGCGCTCGTCTTCGGCCATCCGGGCTACTTGCGCTCCGTCAAGGGTTTCGTGCCGCCGGGCGGACGGTATTTGCAACTGGTCGCGGTGGATCTCGCGCGCGCACCGAGCGGCGAATGGGTGGTGATGGCGCATCGCACCGAGGCGCCTTCCGGCCTTGGCTACGCGCTCGAGAACCGGCTGATCGTCTCGGGTGTATTCGCCGATGCGTTTCGCGCGCTGCATGTCGAGCGTCTCGCGCCTTTCTATTCACGCCTGATCGCGGCGCTCGTGCAAGGCGGCCGCGCGACGATGTCGGGCGAGGGCGCGGAGCGCGGCTCGCCTCACATCGCGTTGCTCACGCCGGGACCGTTCAGCGAGACTTTCTTCGAGCACGCTTTCCTCGCCCGCTATCTGGGCGTGACGCTGGTCGAGGGCAAGGACCTCACCGTGCGCGACGACAAGCTGTTCCTCAAGACCTTCGCCGGGCTCGAACGCGTACATGTGCTGCTGCGCCGTCTGGACGATGCCTTTTGCGACCCGGTCGAATTGCGGGCGGATTCGCATATCGGCGTTCCGGGACTTTTGCAGGTGATGCGGGCGGGCAACGTGATGGTGTCGAACGTGCCGGGTTCGGGCTTCGTCGAATCGCCCGCGCTGCACGGCTTTCTCCCCGCCATCTCGCACGCGCTGCTTGGCGAGCGGCTGGAACTGGCGAGCGTGCCGACCTGGTGGTGCGGCGAGGCGGCGGCGTGCGAATCCGCCCTGAAAGGCCGCAAGGAAGCATTCGTGTTGCCCACGTGGCCAGGCGTGGAAGTGGACGGCCGCAGCCCGCGCGGCTTTGGCGACGGCTTGCAGCCGCTTGCCAAGTGGAAAACGCGCATTGAAAGCATGCCCGACGCGTACACCATCCAGGAACTGTTCCCCGGCTCGCAGGCGCCGCGCTATGAAGAAGGGACGATCGTCGGCCGGCCGTCGGTGCTGCGCGTGTATGCCATTGCCAATATTGACGGCGGCTGGTCGGTGATGCCGGGCGGCTTCACGCGCCTCGGTGCCGAGCGGCAACCATCCGTTTCCATGCAGTACGGCAGCAGCAGCGTCGATACCTGGGTGTTGTCGAGCAAACCGGCTTCGAGCTTTTCCCTGCTCCCCACGCCGATGACGCCCGCCGATCTCGTCACCAAGCATCGCACGGTGTCGAGCCGCGCCGCCGAGAACCTCTTCTGGGCCGGCCGCTACAGCGAGCGTGCCGAAAACAACGTGCGGCTGTTGCGCGTGATCCTGTCATCGCTTGAAAGCAACGACTCCGAAGCCATGCTCGACACCATGGTCGACCTTGCGTGGCAGTCGGGCTTGCTGCCAGCCGGAACGCCCGTTCGCGGCCACACGGCGCAGACGCTCGAGCGCGTGCTCGTTGCTAATCTCGGCGAGAACGGGCCGGCCGCGAGCGTGGGGCAGAACCTTGCGAGCCAGACGCGCGCCAGCAGCGAGATTCGCGGCCGGCTCTCGACCGACCACTGGCGCACGATCCTCGCTGCCCGCAATGACTTCCGCGACGCGATTGCAGCTTTGCAGCCTGCACCGGGCGTTGAGCGCTACGATCGCGGACTGCTCACGCGCACGCTCGAAAACCTGGCGACGCAATTGCTCGGCATCAGCGGCGCGCAAGGCGACCGCATGACGCGCGACGAAGCCTGGCGGCTCGTGTTCGCCGGCCGGCACATCGAGCGCGTATCGACCATGGCGCTGTATCTGCGCACGGTTGCCGAGCATCGTCAGATCGCGACGCCTGGCGGCTTCGACCTGCTGCTGCAGCTTTTCGATAGCACGCTCACCTATCGCTCGCTTTATCCGGGACGATTCGAGGTGCCCGCGCTGATCGACCTGCTGGTGGTCGAGCCCACCAATCCGCGCGGGCTTTACGGTGTGTATCGGCGGTTATGCAAGAAGCTGGTCGAGATCTCGATTGCGGCGGGCGGCGAGCGTCACGGCCATTTCGGCGGGGCGACGGACCTGCTGGAATCGCTGAGAGGGCTGGAAGTGCTGTGCATTGCCGATAGCGCCGGCACGTACGACGCGCTGATCGCCGCCTGCGACGAACTCGGCGAACGCGTGAGCGACGCGGCCCACGAGATCAGCGCGCGCTATTTCAGCCATGCCAACACGCAGGCGCTGCAGGTGTCGTCATGACGTCGATCAACGCAACGTCCCGGCTGTCGGTGACGCACCGGACCACGTACCGCTATTCCACGCTGGTCGCGACGGCGCAACATCTCGCCACGATCCGGCCGCTGAATTTGCCGTGGCAACGGGTGCTTGCGCATGAGGAGAGCATCGAGCCGCAGCCGCTTTTCATCAATAGCCGCGTCGATACCTTCGGCAACGAGCTGCTGTATTTTTCGCTCGAGACGCCGCACCGCTCGCTGCAACTGGTTAGCGAGACCACGGTGGAACTAAGCCCGCGCTGGGCCACGCTCGATCCCGCAGCCACGCCGGCGTGGGATGCGGTCGCGGCGAGCATGCGCTTCAAGGCGGGCGCTGCGTTTCAGCCGGAGACGGAGTTCTGTTTTGCGTCGCCGAACGTGGGGTTGAGCGCCGAGTTGCGCGCGTATGCGGCTGCGAGTTTTTCGCCGGGACGTCCGCTCGCCGAGGGCGCAATCGACTTGATGCATCGCGTGCACGCCGACTTCGAGTATCGACCGAGCGCGACGTCATATGACACGCCGGCGCATCGCGCGTTCGAGATGCGTCGTGGCGTCTGCCAGGATTTCGCGCAGGTGATGATCGGGTGCATGCGGGCGCTCGGCGTGCCGGCGCGGTATGTCAGTGGTTATCTGCGCAACGATCCGCCGCCGGGGCAGGTCAAGCTGATCGGCGCGGATGCATCGCACGCGTGGGTTTCGGTGTTCTGTCCCGGAAGCGGGTGGATCGATCTCGATCCGACCAACGACGTGCTCGCGGATCTGGAGCATGTGACGCTTGCCATCGGGCGCGACTATAGCGACGTGTCATTGTTGCGCGGAATGATTCTCGGGGGAGGGTCGCATCGGGTCGATGTCGGCGTGACTGTCCTCGCGCTCGATACACCGGAAGAGTGATGTGGTTGTTTGCTCACGGTTTTGTCGCGGAATTTGGTACGTAGTCCGATGATTATCATTCGTCGATTTCGTAGACTATATTGCTTGGCAAATGCGTGAATCGACACCTCACGGCCATCCGCGCTTAGTCATACCTTGCGATTCTTCGATGATAAGGATACAAAAGTATCCATCGCTTTAAGCCCGCGCGTCTAACGCATCCTGCCATCATCGAGCGCGATCTTGCGCGCCGGATCGATCGCCGTATCGGAGCTTTTCGCTCGGTCGCGCATTCAACGCACGCCAGCATCTTTCGAATGATGCACTTCGCACGGTTTACCGCCCGCTACTTCATTAATGTCGTCATTCGCCGATCTGATCAGCCTTATCAGAATCATTCGTTGGCGCGGTACAGCATAGGCAGTGGAAACTGCAAATGTTGTGTAAGTCATTGAAAGTAAACAACTTTATTAGATAGACAAGGAAAAAATGACACTTGATCGCACCAGCGTTCGAGGCGAATCCGCACGTCCTGTGCAGACGTTCGCGGACCAAGTCGAAGCACTGGCTCATTCTGCGTTTTCGAGCAACGCACTAAATAACGACTTCTATGCGATGTGGACCAGCAAGCAGATGACTCCGCGACAGATCGCTGTTTTCGCGCGGAACTACGGCGAGTTCAACCGGGCGTTTCCAGAAGTTCTGGCGGTCATGATCAGCAGCACGCGCAACGTGACCGCGCAGGCCGAGTATGCGAAGACGTTGTATTCCGAGTTGGGGTACGGAAATCCCGAGAAAGTCCATTCCGTTTTGTTCGATGCATGGCTGAGCGAACTCGGCCATAAATTTGGCCGCGATGTGCGGCTTGACTGGATGTCTATTTCAAATGAACTGGACGTTCTTCCAGAGACGCACGCCCTAATCGACGGCGAGAAGCATCTTTACGGTCTCGACAACGCTACGGCAGCCGGGGCGCAGTTGGCTCTCGAGTGGCAGGCGTACACCATGCTTCGCAAGCTTTACGACGGAGCGTTGATCTATAAGCATCTTTGGGACGATGAAGACGCGTTCCACGAGGCGTGCGAATATTTCTACGCTCATATTGGCGCGACCGAGAAAGAACACAAAGTCGAATCACTCTCGGCTGCACGGCAATTCGCATCTGACGCGAGTGCCTTGGAGCGCATGACACATGGTTTCAACACGCATCTTCGACTCTTCGAAGAGTTCTGGAACGCAGTTGCCCGCGAGATGGCGGCTGTCAGCAGCCACTAGATCCTTGCCGCCGGTTTAGCGGCTCACTCCCAAGACGTGTTGCCACAAAAGCACTTCGTGCCGAACGTCGGCACGAGGGGACGTTTTCGTCAGTTTTTCAAAATTGCGTTGCGACCGGTGCAGGACGCAGGCCAACCGCCGCCGTAAATAAATTTCAATCCAATCAATGAATTCCAAAATAATTGGTACAACGAATTTCACGACGCCGCCTGAAGAACTCCATACCATGCTGACGTTCGCCGATGACAATCGCGACTACAGCGAATTTCATGTTGGTGACTGGAAGAGCTTTGTTATCTTGAATCAAACAGGCATAGACACCGATGGGATGGTTGTCGACCGAGGGCTGCCTGCGAAGCCCACGCAGCGCGGTTTATTACTTCCTGTTTTGAACGCATGGATCGGCTCGAAATTCGACATGTCGAGACTAAAGCTGGCTCGGATCCATTCCTTAGGCGACGGCGTTTTAGTACCGCACCGGGACTTCGTCGAATTCCATACGCAGCCGTGGACTCGCATACACGTTCCGCTGCTTACTAATTTCAACTGTTTGCATTCCGATACGGAATCGGTATTTCATATGCGTTCGGGCGAAATCTGGTTTCTGGATGCATCGAATCTGCATTCTGCGATCAACTACTCGGCAGGAAGACGCTTGAACTTGTGTCTTGATTTCGACCTGTGCGGGGAATCGGTTGAAGCTGCCTTCCGAAAGTCCCTCCCAAGCGCGGATTACAAAATTGAGCCTCAGTTCGTTCAACGCCCGCCACTTGGGGACTCGTTCGATCAAGAGTTGAGTTCGCTTGCAGCCTCACTGACGGAATCAAACCTTTATCAAGCAGTAGGCCTTCTTTCGAAAGTCCATTTCTTTCGGAATGCGAAGGTTGCTGATTTCTTCGACTGGTTAGCCGTTATCGCGGAACGGTCCGGGAAACGGTCCTTGCAAACAAAGACCGAGTGGTACATTGGATTCCTGCGAGACGAACGAAGGATGGGCGATCAGTTCGATATCGGGCGAGGACGTTGAGGTGCCAACTACGCGTGCGAGCTACCGTGTGTTTCCCATATGGACTTCGAGATTCTGGACATGGTTGACCGGAAAGCCCGACTGCGGAGAAAAGGCGATTCTGAAGTTGACGCCATTCGCGTATGCAGTCTGGGCTGTCCTTACTTACGTCGCGGGTCTGGCGCTTGCAACGGGCGCCGGACGGTTGCACGGCGCATGGTGTATTACAGCGCTATTTTTAGGGTGGGTGCTCGCGGTCAATGGTGCGAGACGAATGGTCAGCACGGTTGCACATCAGTGCATCCACCGGCGGTTCACCGGCAATATCGGAGTGGATATGGCCGTTGCCAACTGCATGGCCATCCTGACGCTCACACAGTCTGCCAAGCACTATCACGATGAACATTTCAGACGTCATCATCATCACGCCATCTTCTCGTCTTTACATGATCCGGCGGGCGAGTTCCTGCTTCGCGCCGGCTTTAGGCCTGGGTTATCAATCAGGTCGCTTTGGGTGCGACTCTTCGTTGCGATGATCTCACCGCGGTTCCATGGGATATTCCTATGGAGTCGACTTCGAAGCTTGTTTCTAGGCCTTTCGTGGAAAGCACGTTGTGTCGGCATCATTCTTTGGTCGGCGATTTTTGCGGCCGCCCTTGGTTCACAACCGACGAGCGCAGGCATCTTCGCGATCATCGTGCCGGTGACGGTCATTTACCAAAATAGCGTGCTCCTCGAATTCATCAGCGAGCATGCGTGGTTCGCGGCACCTAAGGATCTCACCCAGCCCAAATACATTCACGCCACGCATTCTTGGGGCCGATTTTGCGGACGTCGAACACCACAGCGGGGCGCTAAAAGCAGGCTGACCTTCTCGATCGACTGGATGATATGGTCGCTGGAGCATCTTTTTTATCACTTGCCAACAAGGCTTGTGATCTTGCCGGGCGACTTGTCTCAGCACGATTTCCATCATCGTAACCCTGCGACGCTCCAGTGGACTGAGGCGGCCTTTGCGCGTGAAAACGATATCGCAAATGGCGATACTCGCTGGCCTCCTTATCAAGAATTCTGGGGACTGCACACCGCAATTTTTCATGTATTCGATGGGATATCGAAGGTTCGTCCCTGAAAGAAAAGTTCGGATGACGAATTAAAGCTCGGTCGCTTCGAATGTTTTTCGGATCTTAGGGATGTTCGCGCTAGCGAGATCCCTGTCTTCTGGTCAAGCACTTGCAGGCGAATGAGACACGCCGCCGCTGAATAAATTGCGGCGGCGACTTGGCGCTAGCTGACCGCTTCGGCCGATGAAATATTTTGCATCGTCGTGTGATCCTGATCACTCGTACGATTCGCGAAATGACTGCGAATGATATCCAAGACACTGCGTGCAACCGGCGAAATGTCCGAACGGCGTGCGTACAGTTCAATCTCGGTCGAAGCGAGCGCAGGAAAACCGTCGGCTGGCGTCAACACGCGGTGCCGGTTGTTCACGGCGCTCTCGATCATGATGGACACCGCGCTCCCTGCGTCGACAGCTGCGAGCAGGCCTTCATGGTTGAGACTGGTGTAAGCGATCCGCCAGTTTTTCTTGTGCGCGTCGAGCGCGGCAAGCCCTGCGCGGCGATACAGGCATCCGTCCGGAAAGACTGCAAGAGGCACCGTTGCCTGCCGGTAGACCGGGCTGTCCTTCTTGCACACCCACATCAGACGCTCCCGGGCGAGCAACACGCCGTCGCAGCGTGCCGGATATTTCGTTGCGACAACCAGGTCGATGTCTTCCGTCTCCATGGATTCCAACATCTTCCAGCTGTGCCCGCAACGGATTTCCATGGCGATGTTCGGAAACGCCGTATCGATCTTCGCGAGCACCGGCGGCAGCAGGCACGACGCGAACGTCTCGGAGGTAGCCAGCGTCAGTTTGCCGATCGCCAGGTTGTGCTGAAGCGCGAAGAACGCATCTTCGTGCGCCTGTACGAGCCGGTGCGCGATGCCAATAAACCTTTCGCCCACGGCAGTCAGCGTCACCGCGGTGGTGTCGCGCTCGAACAGACGCTCACCGATAATCTCTTCGAGGCGCTTGATCTTCATACTGACCGCTGACTGCGTTCGATGAAGACGCGTCGCTGCCTGAGTAAAATTGCGCGTTTCCGACACGGCCAGAAAAGCTCGCACAAGGTCAAGATCGAAGTCTTGAGGCTTCAACTGATACTCCCTATAACGCTAACGTGCCTCTTGACACCCTATTGCTGCAAGCGGTGTTAGTCGGCGGCCAATCCTTCAACGCATTTTCTCGCTATCCAGGAGCAGGGCGACGCTCAATAGCCAGGCAACGCAAAACGTGGCAGTTGGATATGCTCTGAGAATGCGCAAGAAAGTCGAATTCTTTATGTTACCGCCTATTTTAGACTGACTGATCAACGTTTAGTAAATGATTATCAAATTCCATTAAATCACGTAAGACAAATTAAATCCGACGACAATAAACTTGACCTTTTAGATCGGTTTTGAAGATAACGCCTATCGAAGTTGTGTCGGCTCTGGCTAGCGGCCGCGAGACGCCATTTTCTTACCGAATATCGGGCATGCGCGAATAATCGCCGGAAAATAAAGGAAGGGCCCCGCAATATGGAATAAAGCCCGCGGATTTATACGTAGACGCGTGCGTTCCGCAGCGGCCAAGCACCGTTGTGGTTTTTATTGATCGCGAAATCTTGGCAGCACTACCAGCGTGATCGTCGCCGCATGGTTTTCTCCGTCATGTTCGACAAAGAATCAGGCAATGGATACCTGGAATCCGTCCGTCCAGGCACCCCGGCTAGCCCATTGAGCTAGACCAGGGTGCAAGGAAGACAGAGCTTTGCTGTTTTATTTACTTCGTACTCTCAGGCTCCAGCGTGTGAGAACGAGGGCGGCAGATGGCCGCGCCACGAGAAAGCAAAACGAAAGGAAAAAACCTTTAGCGTTGCTGCACGCTTTTCGCAGGAAAAGTGTCACGTCTTAGGCAGCCAAGCGCTAATGAAAACTCTTGATCAGGGATATTCGAAGCGTGAATCAGGTGCTTCCGGCTAAACGGCCTAACCGATGCCGCCGGGACAATCGATCCTGATCAGGCTGAAGGTCAAGGAGATTCGAGGCAGGCTCATCGACCAAAAGGGGTGCTAAAAGGTTGCGCTATTACGTTCGCATTAGTACGACTTACTTCTAATGCTCATTTACGTGTCATGCGCCATGACGGGCTTGTAGCCTTAAACCAACTGGCTTATTGGCCGCGCGAATGATGCCATCAGGTTTATTCGTTGGGCCGCTTGTACACGACGATGTAGATTGCTGCAAAGCGATATGAGCGAGCGGGAATGAATAAACACGTTGGCGTACTGCAATTGATCGTTGCCATGTCGCTGTCGGGATCGATAGGCGTCTTCGTCACGATGTCCGGCCAGTCGCCTGCGAATGTGGTGTTTTTCCGATGCGCGATTGCCTTCTTATGCCTGCTTCCGTATTGCGGATTGCGGGGCATACTGCGTCGCGAACTGTTCACGAGACGCGTTCTGTTCCCTGTGTGCGTGTCGGGCATTTTTATCGTCATCAACTGGCTGTTGCTCTTCAAAGCCTACCCGCTGATAAGCATCGGTTTTGCGACAACCGTATATCACGTCAACCCGTTCCTGGTGCTATTGGGCGGAGCGCTGTTTTTTCGTCAACGACTGTCCATCGCAGATTTGGCCTGGACTGCAATCGCGTTCTTAGGTCTGACTGTCGCTGTCGCTCTACCCGGCACATTTCATTCTGTGAATGCGAACGACGTGGCTGGCACAGCGCTAACGTTGGCGGCGTCGGTACTTTACGCATGCACTGTGCTCATTTCGAAAAAAATCGCAGATGTCCCGCCGGCTTTCGTTGTGATGATGCAGACGTTCGTTGGTGTGTTTATCGTGCTGCCGTTCGTTGATTTTTCCAGCCTTCCGATAACGGCTTGGCAATGGGGCTATGTCAGCGTTCTGGGCGTGGTGCATACGTTTTTCTTGTATTGCCTGGTTTTTTCCGCGTACCGGAAATTGAGCGTAAGCGGGATCGCAATTCTTTCATTTATCTATCCTCTTTCCGCAATAGCATTCGATTACCTGGTCTACCATCACACTCTGACCGGAACGCAATGGGTCGGTATCGCGATGATCATGGCCGGTGTTCTCGGCGTTAAAATCAAATGGAAGCCCAGGGTTTTCTGGCGCACTGCGGCCGCTAAGGGTTGAAGATTTTGGGCGCCAATCAACGAGCTGATTTGCAATCAGTAAGGTTTCCTTTGGATTAGCTGTGGAATATCTCAAGCAATTTTAGAGGCGGTTGTCGATATTTCGCTAAGACACAACATTACTACTTTGCGCCTATGGCCTTGTACTCTTCAACGCAAGGCTCAGCGCTTCACGTACGGCCACCAACAGCCGGCTATCCGCATCGTCCTTGCGAGTCACCACTGACAACTGCAAGGTTGGCGGCGTTGCGCCGAGACGGATCGTTCTTACAGGGTACTGCTCGCAGACACGCGGATCTACCACCTGCAGCACGGACACGCCAAGCCCGGCGCTCACCATTGCGACAATCGCAGTCACGCTGTCCAGTTCGAGCGCGCTGCGCTTCTCAGCCATCACTTCGCGAACATGACGCGCGCCCATTGCTCCCGTTGTTGTCTGGCGATCGTAGCGAATCCAGTCGTAATGCCTGAGATATTCATGCACGGTTGCCGGTCTGGCATCAGGCGGCGCGATCAGCACAAGTTCCCGCTTCAATAGCGGATACCAGGTTAGTCCGGCAACTCTTCCCTTCTCGGGCTGCGCGACCACTGCTGCGTCGAGCACACCTGCCTTAACGTCGGCGGTCAGGCCCGCGCTTCGCCCCCGCTGCGGTCTCAACAAGAGCCGCGGATGGGTGTCCCTAAGCACGCGCATGGTCCCGGGCAGCAGCATGGGCTGGATCGATTCAATCAGACCGAGCCGGATCGTTCCTTCTACAACGACCGTGTTGCGGCGCCTCAGTACATCGATTTGTTGCAGGCCTTCGCGCATCGCGGCGATTACCTGATGCGCCATTGCGGTCGGCTGCACACGCAAGCCGGCACGCCTGAATAGGGGCTGCCCGAGATACTGTTCAAGATGCTTCATCTGCATGCTCACCGCGCTCGGCGTGAGGTTCATCGTGGCCGCGGCAGCCGCAAACGAGCCTTCGGTGAGCACCGCACCAAGTGTTTCGAACGCCTCAAGTTTCATCAAAAACTCTTATCTAAGGAGTGAAATAAAGTCACTTTTATTGACTATCCGCCGAGCCTATACTTTTTTCAAGATATGCAGCGGATTCCATCCCGGATTTCACCTCACCACGCTGCCGACAAATCAGACAGCCGGAGACATCACAGCAATGAACAGCCTCAAACCCATGCCGTGGCTCGCAGCCGAAGCAACCGCCGATACATCCTGGATGCAGCATCTCAGCGCGGACGAAGTGGCCGGATTCGACGTTGCGCTCGCGCATGCAAAAACGCTTGGCCGCGACCTCCTGGCCATGACCCCCGACGATTTTCCGTTGCCCGCCGCATCTCGCAACGCGTTGCAACGCGCAGTCGATACAGCCCAGGGACGCTGGGGGATGTGTCTGCTCAAAGGCTTTCCCGTGGACCGCTGGAGCGAGGACGATACCCGTCTTGCATACTGGGGAATGGGGCTGCACATTGGCGTGGCGCGAACGCAGAACCGCGCGAGCGACATTCTTAACGATGTCCGCGACGTAGGGTCCGCGTACAAGACCACGAACGGCCGGGGCTACAACACAAACGCATCGCTCGACTTCCATATGGACTCGTGCGACGTGGTCGGACTGCTATGCCGTCGAGCGGCGAAACAGGGCGGCGAGAGCAAGGTCGTCAGCTCGATCGCCGTATTCGACGAAATGCAGCGCCGGCATCCCGAGCTCGCAAACGCGTTGCGCGGACCGTGCTACTTCAGTTATCAGGGCGCTCAGGATCCGTCTCAGCCGCCCTATTATTGCTGCCCGATCATCGGCAATCAGCCGGATCACTTTGCCATGCGCACGAATCGTAAGAATATCGTCGCGGCGCAACGCGATTTCGACGACGTGCCGCGTCTTTCGACCCTTCAGACCGACGCGCTGGATCTGCTGGATGAAACGATGACCGATCCGCGATTCTGCTTTTCAATGTCGCTCGAGCGTGGCGATCTGCAACTGCTGAACAACTACGTCACGATCCATTCCCGAACAGGTTTCGAGGACTATGAAGAGCCGGACATGAAGCGTCATCTGCTGCGCTTGTGGCTGTCCATTCCGAATGCGCAACCGCTGCCGGAAAACTGGCTGGAATATTTCGGCGACATACGCGCCGGCGCGGTGCGCGGCGGTTTGCGCGGCAGCGCTCGCTCGCCCGCGTTCGATTCGTACGAAAAGCGTCAGGCGGCGCTCATGGGCATGCAACTGCGCGAATGGACGCCGACGGCATCGCCGGTCACCGCTGCCTGAACTTTCCGCGCGTGATTTGCTATCGGCATTCCGGAGACAGAGCCTTAAAAAACGAGCATTTTCAGCGCAAGGACTGAGACGCGCTGACGTCACGCACAACGACGCGACACAACAGAAAAACAAACTGGAGACAACATGGCATCCCCGGCATCCATTGGCTTGCGCCTCGACGCGCTGCCGCTCAGCGGTTTTCACCGGCGCATGTTGTGGCTCATTGCGGCAGGCATGTTCTTCGACAGCTTCGACATCACGCTTGCCGGCTCCGTGCTCGGCGCGCTCGTCCATAGCGGCATGTCGAACCTGCAGCTCAACGGCTATTTCATATCGGCTACGTTCATCGGCATGGCGATCGGCGGGACGCTGGCGGGCATGCTCGGCGATCGTTTCGGTCGACGCTTCACGTATCAGGCAAACCTCCTCGTGTTCGGTCTTGCGTCGCTGGCTGCGGGACTGGCGCCCTCGATGTCGTGGCTCATCGCCTTCCGGCTCGTAATGGGTATCGGGCTCGGCGCGGAGATCGTCGTGGGATATTCGACCCTGATCGAGATGACGCCGCCGAAGCAGCGCGGACGTTATTCCGCATTGCTCGCGCTGGTGACCAACAGCGCCTTGTTCGTGTCGTCGCTCGCGGGATATTTCCTGATCCCGTTGTGGACCTGGCGCTCCATGTTTTTCGTTTCCGGCGCGGGCGCGTTGCTTGTCTGGGTTGCGCGCAAGTCGATGCCGGAGTCGCCCCGATGGCTTGCGAGCGAAGGCCGGCTGGAAGAGGCCGATCTGATCGTGACGCGGATCGAGGAAGAAGTGCATGGCAAGGGTTATCGGGCGCCAATGCAGGCGGCCACGCCTCCGGATCTGGAACCCACGCCGCCGCTTTCGGTGCTGTTTTCCCGCGAGGTCTGGACTCGCACGCTGGTCGGATCGACCATATCAATTGTCATCGGCATCGCCATTTACAGCTTTGTCACCTGGGTGCCGACCTTCTTGCTGAAACAGGGCCTCAGCCTGTCCTCGTCGCTTGGGTACAGCATGGTGATGTCGCTGGGTGGCCCGATAGGCGCGGGTATTGGCCTCATCTGCACCGACCGCTTCGGACGCCGCAAGTGCATCGCGATTGCATCGATAATCGGCGCGGCCATGGGCGTCAGCTATGCGCTTTCAAGCTCGCCGATGATGGCTGCAATAATGGGCTTCCTGCTGTTTTGCTGCTTGTACGCGATCGTTGCGCTGGCTGTTGCCTGTTACATTCCCGAGTTGTTCGGAACGCGCTACCGGCTTCGGGGTAACGGCTTTTGCGCCGTCCTTGGACGGATCGCTTCGTTTTGCGCACCTGGTATCACGCTGCTGCTGTACAGCACGGGCGGCATTCGATACGTCGCCTTCAGCGTTGCTGCTTTGCTGGTGGTCCAGGCGCTCGTGGTGCTTGTATTTGGCATTGAGACACGCTCGCAGTCCCTTGAGGCGATCGAGGAACAAGGTGCCCCGCTCGAGGCGAAAGCTGCGCAGCTATCGCGGCAAAAATTGCGCGTTTAATCACGACCAACAAGCCGATGTCTTACGCAACTTAGCGATGCGGTCTCATCATTTCGCGCTTGCCTCTGATGGGCGTGGTCGTATCTATGTTAGCGGCTAACATGCGGCGCCTCCGCTTGAACTGCGGCGGAAGATCACCACACGGCATCGCAGCGATGCAAATAGCATCACATGCCCAGGCGGATTACGGCGCTTCAGCTTGTCAGCGCGGCCCGATATCCAGGCGCGCAATCCAGTCAGCGGTTTCGTTGCTGTGCGCCGGGAAACGCGCTAACACGGCGGGATCGTGGCCTGGAATCACATGTTGCGGCGAATCAGCCAATTCGTGCACTCGCCGATACCCCTCGAGCATGTCACCCACGTTGTAGACCGCCGGGAACGGCCGATCCTGCTCCATGTTCGCGTAGAGATGCGATGCGTCCGACGCCAGCACGACCCAGCCGCGTTCCGTGTGCACGCGAATAACTTGCAGGCCATTGGTATGTCCGCCCACCAGATGAAGGCTGATTCCAGGCGCGACATGCGAAGTGCCATCGTGGAACTGCACGTTTCCTTCGAAGATGCGGCCGACCATCGACTTGACGTCCTCCGCGTCGAACGGATGACTGAGCGGCGCGTGGCACATGCAGCGGCCCGTGCAGTAAGCCATTTCACGATCCTGCACGTGATACCGGGCCTTGGGGAACAGCGTCCGGTTGCCCGCGTGGTCGTAGTGCATATGCGTAATGATCACGTCCTCGACGGAATCGGTGCGGATGCCGATCGCACCAAGACCATCTTGCACGGAGCGTGTGGTCATGCGGCCACGCGCAGCGCCGTCCTTTGGGTCGAAGCCTGTATCGACCAGGAAAGTACGGCTCTCGCCAACGACCGCCCAGACGAAATAATCGAGGGGCATATTGTCGTCGTGCGGATCGCCACCAATGAAATTGTCTCGCGCCGGACGATCGTGGTGTGCGTATTTGATCGCGTAAATCTTGTAGTTTTCAATGGCATTTGTCATTTCGGCTGTCTCCAGATATAGATCTATGCGAGCGCTATCATAGCAATACGAGCGTCATTTGTGTTGCGCGGGTGTGCGCTTCTTCGCAACGATCCATGTGCATCCGGAGATCGGCCGGCAGCGGCCGTGCGCTACAATTCCGCATTGAAATGAATAGCGGAACGAACGAGTGAAAAAGCGCTTGAGCCTTGGTGTGGAAGGGAAAGCCGGGACGACTGTGAGCAAGTCCCGCTTCGGCAGCAATGCGGTACGGATGATCGACGTGGCCAAGGCGGCCAATGTCTCGCTGATGACCGTGTCGCGTGCGCTGAACGAGCCGGCGAAATTATCGGACGAAACCCGCAAGCTCGTGCTCGATACGGTTCGTCGTGTCGGATATGTGCCCAATAACATTGCGGCCAGCCTGGCGTCGGCACGCTCGAATGTCGTCGGGCAGATCGTCCCCAGTATCCAGAACTCACTTTATTCAGCCACGGTCAAGGGCTGCGCCGACGTGCTGCGCACCGCCGGCGTCCACTTGCTACTGGCGGACAGCGGCTATTCGCTCGATGAAGAGGAAGCGTTGATCGACGCTTTCCTGGCGCAACGGGTCTGCGCGCTGGTCCTGCACAACACGGTTCACACGCCGCGCACGGCACAGATAATCAAGCAGTCGGGCATTCCGGTCATCGAAACAGGTGACCTCGCCGAGCATCCGCTGGACATGGCAATCAGCTACTCGAACTTCAACGCGTCTAAAGAAATGACCTTGTATCTCGCCGGCCGAGGTTACAAGTCGATTGGATTCGTCTGCCTGAAGACCAAGAACAATTTGCGCGCACGCGATCGTCTCAAGGGCTATCACGCCGCGCTTTCGCAACTTGGACGGGAACCCAATCCGGCACTGGTGCGCGAGGTCGAAGGCGGGTTGACATCAGGCGCGCACGCGCTGGTCGACATCGTGCAGCGCTCGCCGGCGGTCGATGCGATCTTCTTCGCGGGCGACGTGCTGGCGATCGGTGCGCTATTCGAGGCGCAGCGTCGCGCCTGGAAGGTTCCCGAGCGCATTGCAATTGCCGGATTCGATGATCTGGACATACTGAAGCACACGGTTCCGCGCGTAACGTGCCTGAATTTGCCGCGCCTTGAAATTGGGCGGCGCAGCGCCGAAGCGCTTTTGCAGAGACTGGACAGCAAGGACGCCGCAGTTTCCACACGGCTTGATCTCGGCTTCGAAATCATCCAGCGCGAAAGCACCTGAAGCGGTCGTCGTGCCCGTAGTTCCTTATGTAGCCCCGTTGTCCAATGTGCCGGATCCATCATTTGCGCCTCGCGTTCTGCGGGGCGCTTTTAATTTTCCTCGATTGTCCGCATTGCATCGGCGGATTTTCTCGTTTATGGTAGCGCTCACATAGATTGATTGCGGCGTGACTTTAGAGTCGCTCTGCTGCGAGCGTGAATAGAACGAGAGGGAGATAGTCAAATGAAAGGGAAAACGGCCCTCGTGACGGGTTCGTCGCATGGATTAGGGCTGGCGATGGCCGACGCGCTTGCGGCTGCCGGCGTTCAAGTTGTCCTGCACGGCGTCGAGTCGGCTGCAGAGGCGGAATCCGCCCGCGCCGCATTCGAAGCACGGCACGACCGGGAAACCCATTACATTCAGGCTGATCTAGGCGATGCCGGCGCAGTCGGGCGCCTGATTTCAGAGACGGTAGCCCGCGCCGCGCCCATCGATATCCTGATCAACAACGCCGTGGTACGCCACTTTGCGCCGGTCGAATCGTTTCCCGTCGATAAATGGGATCAGGCGCTTGCCGTCAATCTCAGCGCGGCATTTCACACCGTTCGTCTGACTCTTCCCGGCATGCGCGAGCGGGGCTGGGGACGTATCTTCAATATGACATCGGTTTACGGAATGCGCGGCACGATCAACCGCATCGACTATGTGACCACGAAATCCGCGTTACTCGGATTGACCCGGGCCGTCGCTGCGGAGACCACAGGGCAAGGCATTACGTGCAATGCCATTTGTCCCGGTGCAGTTCACACGCCGACGAGCGAGCACAGGATTCGCGCGCTGATGGAAACCAAAAGTATCGATCGCGAGTCGGCGACCACTGAGTTTCTCGTAGGAAAGCAGCCTACCGGAAGCTTCGTGGATGCCGCGCACGTCGCCGACCTGGTCGTCTTTCTATGTAGTGCAGCAGGCAGCCAGATTACGGGCGCGATGTTGCCGGTCGAAGGAGGCTGGCTAGCAACCTGAACGATGGACGTCGAAGCGCATTTACGCGCGTTCACGGATTGACGGATTGTATGACAAGCATATAATCGAGCCGTGTTACCGCTATCACGAAACTCAAAAGCGTCCCATGATGAGCGCGGAAGGAGACAGTGGCATGCAAAACGCAGCAACTATCGGACGCCGGCTGGACGGTCTGCCGCTGAGCGGCTACCACTGGCGGCTCCTCGGACTGATTGCGGCAGGGATGTATTTCGACTCGTTCGACATCTACATTGCCGGCACCGTGTTGGCGGCCATGATTCACAGCGGCGAATCGACGCTGAAGCTGAACGCCTTGTTCGTGTCAGTGACCTTCATCGGCATGATGGTGGGTGCATGGATGTCCGGTGTGCTCGGCGATCGATTCGGACGGCGCTTCTGCTATCAGTTCAACCTCGGCATCTACGGCTTTGCTTCCATAGCGGCGGCGCTGGCGCCATCGATTTATTGGCTGATCTTTTTTCGTCTCATCATGGGACTCGGCATGGGCGCGGAAATCGTCGTGGGATACGGCACGCTCAGCGAATTCATTCCGAGTAAATGGCGCGGCCGCTTCGGCACCATCCTCAATCTGATCATCAATACGTCGCTGTTCCTGTCGACGTTCCTGGGTTGGCTGATCGTCCCGCATTATGGCTGGCGCTGGATGTTCGCCATTGCAGGATGCGGCGCGCTGTTCGTGTGGTTCCTGCGCAAGTCGATGCCCGAGTCGCCGCGCTGGCTCGCGGTACGCAATCGCACGCAAGAGGCGAACGAAATCGTCTCGCGGATCGAGACGGCATGCAACGTGGATTCGAACGCGTCCATGGCCGCGGCTGCGCAGCAACCTGATTTGAACAATACCGGCGATACCGGCCGGTTCGGCGATCTCTTTTCCCAGCGGATGCTGACGCGTACGATCACCGGGATCACGGTGTTGGTCGCGTTATTTACCGTGAACTACGCCTTCGTCAGCTGGATACCGACCTTTCTCGTGAAGCAGGGACACTCGATATCGAACTCGCTCGGCATCACGGCAATCATGTTCGCAGGCGGTCCGATCGGTTCGTTGATCGCGTTTGCACTTGCGGAAAAAGTCGGGCGCAAGTGGGGCATCGTGATCTTTTCGCTGATATGCGCAGGGTTTGGCGTGGTATATCCGTTCGCGCAATCCGCGGTCGCCATCACCGCAATGGGCTTTGCGATCACGTGCTGTATCTATGTCCTGTCGTCGTTCAGCGTGGCGACTTACGTGCCTGAACTGTTTCCGACCGAGCTCAGGCTGCGCGGCTCGGGGCTGGCCAATACGGTGGGACGTGCAACGAGTATCGGCGTGCCTTATGCAGTAGCAGGGGCATTCACTGGCTTTGGCATTGCGGGCGTTCTGACGCTGATTGTCGGCACGTTGCTACTGCAAGCGATCATCGTCGGCTTGCTTGGACCGGAGACGAAAAACCGGTCGCTCGAAGCCATTGCTTCGGATGTGACGGCGACTCCGGACAATGTTGTCGAAGGCCGCACGGCAACCGCAAAATGAGCGAACACATTAAAGCAGCCGGCAAAGGCGTGACCCGGGTCATCGCCGACTGGGTATCGAAGACGTCGTGGCAAGACATTCCGCCTGCTGTCAGGCATGAGGCGAAGCGCTCGCTCGTCAACTACATGGCGGTCGCGCTCGCGGGATGCCATGACCCGGCGGTCGAGAAAGCCGCGTCGCTGTACGAGCGCTTCAGCGCGAACAAGACGGCGAGCATCGTTGGACGCAGCGAACGGATGGACATGCTGAACGCGGCCGCGCTCAATGCCATGAGCGCCAACGTGTTCGACTTCGACGATACCCACATTCCCACGATCATCCATCCGACCGCGCCCGTCGCCGCCGCGCTCTTCGCGCTCGCCGAAACGATGCCGATCCCGGGTGAAGCGCTGCTGCTCGCATTCGTAGTGGGCGTGGAGGTCGAGTGCCGGATTGGCAATGCCATTTCGCCGGAACATTATCAGCGCGGCTGGCACATCACATCGACGTGCGGCGTGTTCGGCGCCGCCGCAGCCGCCGCCAAAGCGATGGGACTCAGCGCACAGCAGATCGTCTGGGCAATAGGCAATGCGTCGGCGCAAGCGGGCGGCCTGGTCGAAACGCTCGGCACCATGTCGAAGAGCATCAGCGTGGGGAATGCGGCCCGCAATGGGCTCCTGTCCGCGTTGCTCGCGGCGGATGACTTCTCCGGACCTGATGCGCCGCTCGAAGGCGTTCGCGGCTTCCTGTCGGTCGCGGCGACGCAGCCCGACCTCGCCGCATTGACCACCGATCTGGGCGTCGTCTGGGCGCTGTCATCGAATACTTATAAGCCTTATCCGTGCGGTGTCGTGCTCAATCCGGTCATCGACGCGTGCCTGGATCTGAACCGCAGCGCGCAATGGGCTTTCGACGATATCGAACGCGTCGAGATCACCGGACATCCGTTGCTGCGAGAGCGCACGGATCGCCCCGATGTCCGCTCGGGACGCGAGTCGCAGGTCAGCGCCCAGCACGCTGTCGCCATGGCGCTGGCGACGGGAAAGGCGAGTCTCGCGGAGTTCAGCGATCGTGCGGTAGACGATCCGCGTTCAAAGTCATTCGCAACCAAGGTGCACTTCTTCGATGACGCTTCGTGGCCGGTCGAGTCGGCGCAAGTCAGCGTCGTCCTGCGTTCGTCCGAGACGGTGTCTCGCCGCATTCATGCGTCGCGTGGCAGTCTCGCCGCACCGCTCGCGGATGTCGAACTGGCGGCGAAGCTGCGCGAACTGGCGGCTTTTGGCGGATCGGGCGTCCAGCCGCAACCGCTGATCGACGCGCTGTGGCGCTTCGACAGCGCAGCGTCCGCCGGGTCGCTCATGGAGATCGCGCGCGCAGTGTAGGCCGCGCGAAAACGGATTTTTATCGAAAGGAAGGGAAGTCATGGCAAGCAGTCAATCAAGCAGCAAGACGATCGGGTTTGTCGGTGTAGGCGTGATGGGACGGCCTATGGCGCGGCGTCTGATCGAGGCAGGTCACGCGCTGGTCGTGTTCGATCGCGACGAGCAGGCCGTCGCGGAACTGGTGTCGATCGGCGCGCGGGCAGGCACGTCGGTGCGCGATATCGCGGACACGGCGCAAATTGTCTTCACGAGCTTGCCGACGCCCGCGATCTTCAAGCAGGTCGCGCTGGGCGAAGGCGGCCTGGTCGAAGGAAGTGCGCTGAAGATCATGGTCGATCTGTCGACAGTGGGATCGCGCATGGAAAAGGAAGTGGCGGATGGTCTGCTCGCAAAAGGCATCGACACCGTCGATGCACCGGTGAGCGGCGGCGCGGCCGGCGCGAAGAAGGGCACGCTTGCCATCATGGCGGCCGGCAAACCCGCCGCGCTCGATCAGGTGCGCGGTCTGTTCGAGGTGCTGGGCAAGGTGATCGTCGTCGGACAGGAACCGGGGCAGGGCCAACTGGTCAAGCTATTGAACAACATGCTTTCATCGACAGCACTTGCGATTACTTCGGAGGCCTATATAGCCGGTCTTCGTGGCGGGCTCGATCCCGAAGTCATGATGTCGGTCTTCAATGCGGGCAGCGGCAAGAACGGCGCAACGCTCGACAAGTTTCCCAAGCACGTGCTGCCCGGCACGTTCGATTTCGGCTTTCCAGTGTCGAGCGTATGCAAGGACATTGGCCTTGCCGTCGACGAATGCCAGGCGCTCGGCGTGCCGATGTGGGTGGGAGGCGCCGCGCGCCAGATATGGAACTACGCCTTCATGCAGGACGGCTCGAAGCGCGACATGACGGAAATCGTGAAGTACGTCGAGCGCTGGTCGTCGAGTGAAGGCCTGCCGGACTAATCGAACCTGAAACGAAGGGAGACAGCATGATCGTTGAAATGCGTATTTATCATTGCGCGCCGACACGTTTGCCGGCATTGCTCGACCGCTTCACGAACACGACGCTTTCGTTCTTCGAGAAGTACGGCATCGAGCAGATCGGGTTCTGGACCACGCTGATCGGACCGAGCAATCACGCGCTGACCTACATGGTGAAGTGGCAGAGCCTGGCTGAGCGCGAGCAGAAGTGGAACGCGTTTCAGGCCGATGCCGACTGGATCGCGAAGCGTGCTGCATCGGAAGCCGACAAGCCGATTGTCGAGCGCATCGAAAACCATTTTCTGACGCCAACGGCGTTTTCCGCGTTGCGCTAGGAAAGCTGAAAACAGGGGCTAAACAATGGCATCCGTGAAACGCATCGGCTTTATCGGCCTGGGCATGATGGGCGCACCGATGGTGCAGTGCCTGTCGAACGCGGGCTATGAATTGTGGATCGATGACGCCGACTCTGCCCGCGCCGAATCGCTGGTGGCGCAGTTGCCGGCCAGGAGGCTGGAGAAACTGCAGGGCGCCGACGCCGGGCCGCTCGACGTACTCATCACCATGCTGCCGAATTCGGCAATCGTAGAAAGCGTGTTGCTGGGCGACAGCAAGAGCCCGGAATCAGGTGGCTGGGCGAGCCATCTTGCCAAGGGCGCGGTGGTGATCGACATGAGCTCGTCGGAACCGGAGCGCTCCCGCACGCTAGGCGCAACGCTCGAAGCGCGCGGCCTGGCGTATCTCGACGCGCCCGTGTCGGGCGGCGTGAAGAAAGCGAAGGAAGGCACGCTGGCGATCCTCGTGGGCGGACGCGCCGACGTGCTCGAACGTTGCAAGCCTGTACTCGAGGCAATGGGCAAGAGCGTGCTGCATATCGGCGCTGCAGGGGCGGGCCATGCCGCGAAGGCGCTGAACAACTATGTGTCGGCGGCTGGCCTCGCCGCGACCGTGGAAGCGTTGCATATCGCGGAGCGCTTCGGCATTGAACCGGGAGTCATGACGGACGTGCTGAATGCGTCGACCGGGCGCAGCAACACGTCCGAGAACAAGGTGAAGCAGTTCATGTTGAGCGGCTCGTTCGCCTCGGGCTTTGCGCTGCAACTCATGGTCAAGGATCTGAAGATCGCGCAAGCGCTGTCGGCGACGGTCGGCTATCCAATGACGCTTGGCACCACGGTGACCTCGATGTGGGATAGCGCCGCGAAGCAGTCGACGCCCGCAACCGATCACACGGAGATGTATCGCCTGCTGCCGGGCGACGCATCCTGACCTGGACCCTTGGGAGCTTTTTCATGTCGCATACCAACGAGTTTTATATCGATGGAAAATGGGTCGAGCCCATGTCCGCAACCGCGTTCGATCTCGTCGATCCCGCCACTGAAACACGCTTCGGCACGCTCGCGCTAGGCAGCGCGGCCGACGTAGACCGCGCAGTCGCCGCGGCGCGTCGAGCGTATCCAGCGTGGTCCCGGACCAGCGTAGCGGAGCGTGTCGCGCTACTGCGGCGCATCCTGGAACTGTACGAAAGCCGCTACGACGAATTCGCCGAACTCATGCGCCGCGAGATGGGTGCACCGATCACCTTCGCGCGCAACGGACAGGCCGTGCGTGGCCCGGCTCACTTGAAAGCGTTGATCGATGTGCTCGAACGCTTCGAGTTCGAAGAGCAACGCGGCAGCACGCGGGTCATGCTGGAACCAATCGGCGTATGCGGACTGATCACGCCGTGGAACTGGCCGATCAACCAGATCGTGGTGAAGATCGGACCCGCGCTTGCGGCCGGTTGCACGATGGTGCTCAAGCCTAGCGAGTACTCACCGCTGAGCGCGCTGCTGTTCGCAGAAGTGCTGCACGATGCAGGCGTTCCGCCGGGCGTTTTTCATCTCGTGAATGGCGATGGCCCCGGCGTCGGCGCTGCGATCGCAAGCCATACGGACATCGACATGGTGTCGTTTACCGGTTCGACGCGTGCGGGCGTGCTCGTCGCGCAAATGGCGGCGCACACCGTCAAGCGCGTGGCTCAGGAACTCGGCGGAAAGTCTGCAAACATCTTGCTCGACGATGTCAATCTCGCCGAAGCAGTGACACGCGGTGTTGCGGCGTGCTTCACGAACTCGGGCCAGTCGTGTTCCATACCCACGCGCATGCTGGTGCCGCATCACTTGATGGACGATGCCGCCGAACTCGCCGGGCGCGCGGCGCAAGCCTACAAGACGGGGCCGACCGACGACCCGGCCACGCAACTGGGACCGCTCGTGAACGCGAACCAGTTCAAGCGCGTGCAAGCGTTGATCCAGTCGGGTATCGACGAAGGCGCGCGACTCGTGACCGGCGGTCCCGGTCTTCCTGTTGGCATTGCACACGGCTATTACGTTCGTCCAACGGTGTTCGCCAACGTGACGCCTGACATGGCAATCGCGCGCGAGGAAATCTTCGGACCGGTTTTATCGATCATTGGTTACGACTCGGAAGCAGAGGCCATCGATATTGCCAATGGCACGGAGTACGGCCTCGCCGCGTATGTGCAGTCGGCGGACATAGAACGCGCCCGCCGTGTTGGCCGCGCGCTGCGAGCGGGCGGCGTGCACCTGAACTATCCGCCGGCGGACTTCGGCGCGCCTTTTGGCGGCTATAAACGCTCGGGTAATGGCCGCGAATGGGGCGAAGCGGGGCTGCGGGAATATCTCGAAACAAAGGCGATGGTGGGTTACGGAGCGGCCTGATCGCCTGTAAAAAAAAACACGCTAAAAAATTTCGATTGGCTGTTTGTCACACAATCAGTCAGGCAGGCACTGATCATTTTCAGTATCGATGAAGACGACTACTTAACCAGAGAGGTTCGAAGATGGACAACGACGATCGCTTCAACAAGGGCTTTGAAAACCGCAAGGAAGTACTGGGCGCAGGACACGTAGAGAAATCATGGGCGAATGCGGATGATTTCAACCGTCCCATGCAGAAGTTCGTGACCGAGAGTTGCTGGGGCGATATCTGGGGCGACACCACGTTGCCGTTCAAGACGCGCAGCATGTTGAACCTCGGCATGCTGACCGCGATGAGCCAGCACCACGAACTGGCGGTGCACGTCAAAGGCGCATTGCGCAATGGCGTCAGCAAAGAGGAAATCCGCTCGGTGCTGATGCAGGCGGCAATCTATTGCGGCGTGCCGCTGGCGCTCGCGGCGTTCCGTGTGGCGAGCGAAGCGATCAAGGCTTATGAAGCGGAAAACGCGGCGGCTTGAAATATCCACTGCAATAACACCGCTTACACCGCATCGAAATGAAGGCGCCTAGAGAGCGCCGTGGAGCAGTCAACATGCAGCAACGCTCATAACCGATGGAGACAACGATGAAAACGTTAACCGTGGACGGTATTGACCAGTCAGCAGACGCGCAGTCCATAGAAAACAAACGGCGCAATGCGATCAAGGGCGCTTTCTTTTCCGAATTTATCGACATGTTCGATATCTACTTGCCGGTGGTCGTACTCTCGCCGGTGCTGGCTTTCTTCCAGCCGTCGCATCTGTCGGCCGGAATGGAAACGATACTCGCGTCGCTGGTCTTCATCACCACACTGATCGGGCGGCCTGTCGGTGCGTTGCTCTTCGGCATGGTCGCGGATCGTGTGGGACGCCGGAAAGCGTCGATCTGGTCGGTCTCCGGCTTCGGCGTGATCACGTTGCTGATCGCCTTGCTGCCCGGATACGAAAGCATCGGCATCACCTCGTACTGGCTGCTTGTGATCTTGCGCTTTGTGGATGGCATCTTTCTCGGCGGGGGTTATACCGGAGCGATGCCACTCGCAATCGAGTACTCGAAAAAAGAACAGCGCGGCTTCGTGGGCGGTTTCATCATCTCGGGGTTCCCCGCTGCCTACGTGACCATCAACATGGTCGCAATGGCAATGTTCGCGTTGTTCCCGCTGAACGGAATGAACTCGCCGTATGCACAGTGGGGCTGGCGCATTCCGTTCGTGCTCGGCGCCGTGCTTGCCGGTTTTCTCGCGATGTACTACGTCCACAAGGTGGCGGAATCGGAGATCTGGAAAAGCGAGACCGGCGAGAAGGAGATCAAGGCGGAAAAACTGCCGCTGAGCGATCTGCTGCGCGGCAAGAGCGGGCGCAATCTGCTTCAGGTGCTGGTCATGATGACGGGCTTCTGGCTCACACAGAACATCGTCACGATCTTTTTGCCGACTGGCCTGCTCGTCAAGACGCTTCATTTGTCCGGCTTCCAGCTGACGTCGACATTGATGATCACGTACTTCGTTCTTTTCTTCAGCTACACCGCGTCCGGCATGATCGGGCAGAAGATCGGACGCCGCCGTTTCTTCGCGATCTCAGGCCCGTTGATCGCGACCGTCGGCGCCGCGCTGCTGTACGTATTGGCCAACGTGGACGGCCTGTCGCTGCCCGTCATCATCGCGCTCGTATGCGTGCTGGCGGTGCTCGTCACGTCGCCATGGGGTGTCATCGTGACCTATATCAACGAGCGTTTTGTCACCGATGTTCGCGCAACTGGTTTCGGCGTGGGCTTCAGCTTGTCCGTGATCATTCCCTCGTTCTATGCGTTCTATATGAACTGGCTAAGCGCATTCATGCCTTTGCGCATGACGTCGGTCGCGCTGCTGTGTGTTGGCGGAATCATCGGGACGATCGGCGCCCTGATGGGCCCGGAAACGAAAGATGTCGATTTCTGATCAGCGTATTTTTGTCCTACAGGAAGGTGTTCCATGAACAAGGAAAAAGTCGGCTTCATCGGACTTGGAAACATGGGTGGACGCATGACGCGGCGACTCGTCGATGCGGGCTTGTCGGTCGCAGGCTACGACACGGTCAAGGAAAGGATCGATGCAGCCGGCGCGCAAGCCGCCCATTCGATCAAGGACGTGATGGCATTCGCCGACGTCATCATGATGTCCTTGCCCGATAGCCGGGTCGTTGAAACGGTCGTGGAAAGCGACGACGGTGTGCTCGCGAACAGCCGTGCAGGGCAGATCGTCGTCGATCTCAGCACGGCTTCGGCAAGTTCGACCATTCGCCTGGCGAAGCGCTTCGAAGAGCGCGGTGTTCGCTATATCGATGCCGGTATTTCAGGCGGCGCGGCGGCGGCTGAGAAAGGCACGCTTACTCTGATGGTAGGTGGCGACGAAGCAACGGTCGAAGCTGTCGGATGGGCGTTCGCGCCTTTCAGCACGAAGGTCGCCTACATGGGCGCGAGCGGAGCGGGGCACACGACCAAGCTGCTGAACAATTTTCTGAACGCGGTCAGCCTTGCAGCCAGCGCGGAAGTCATGGTCGCCGGCAAGAAGGCGGGGCTCGACTTGCACAAGCTTCTCGACGTGCTTAACAGCAGCAGCGGTGTCAATTTCGCCACGCTGAACCGGTTCCCGAAGATCGTCGATGGCGACTATCTGGAAGGCGGACTCACCGGCAAGCTGATGACGAAAGACGTCATGCTGTACGTGGACCGTGTGCGCGAACTGGGCGTCGTGTCGCTCAACGCGTCGGGTCCGCTTGCATGCTTTGGACTAGGCACGGCGCTAGGTTACGGCGACGTGATCAGTAACCGCGTGGTCGACGCTATCGGCGATGTGTCGGGTGGCGTGCGGCTATTCGATGGACAACAGGCAAAGGGGTAACGCACATGAAAGTATTTCACGGCAGGGCTGAAGGGGCGGTATCGGAGCGTCGCAGCGAGACATTTTCCGGCACCGTGTATGCCGATCCCGTGATGCCCGCGACCGACGGCGTCACCATCAACACGGTCATGTTCGAACCCGGCGGCCGTACCTACTGGCACACGCACGAGCAGGGCCAGGTGTTGCAGGTGACAGCAGGCATGGGCTGGATCTGTCTGGACGGCGAGCCGCCGCAATCGATCCGGCAAGGGGACATCGTGTTCATTGGCCCCAACGAGCGCCACTGGCACGGTGCGACCGATAGCAGCTACATGGTTCACATTGCCACGTCGATCGGCAAGGCGACATGGCAGGAGGAAGTCGCGGATAAAGATGTTCCGGTGAGCGCCCCGCGCTGACGCGTCAAGGCTTGGCCCATTCTTCTTTCTACAAGGACAGTCGCAATGAATTCCATGCCGCAGCCGCCGGCATCTAACGTCGATGCCCACTCGATCCGGGAAAACTTCGAACGCGTGCACGGTACCTGGAGCCCTGCATGGGACAGCATGCTCAGGCTGGACCCCGGCTTTGTCGCTGCCTATGTGACGCTTTCGCAAGTTCCTCAGCGGAAGAATCATCTGGGCGCGAAGGTTCGCGAGTTTATCGCGCTGGCCGCCGATGCCTGTGCGACACAGCTTTATGCTCCAGGCGTTGCGCATCATCTGGAACGGGCGCTCGCGTTCGGCGCGACGCCGGAGGAACTCATGGAAGTTCTTGAACTGGTCAGCACGATCGGCATTCATACGAGTAACGTCGGGGTGCCGGTGCTGCTGGAAGTACTCGAGGAGGAGGGACTTCGCAACGGTTCTCCGCCACTCGATGAACGGCGAACGGCCCTGAAGGCTGCGTTCGAGAAGAATCGCGGTTACTGGCATCCTACGTGGGAGGGTTTGCTCGAACTCGATCCCGATTTTTTCGAAGCCTACGTGGCGTTTTCATCGGTCCCGTGGAAGACGGGCGTGTTGAGTCCCAAGGTCAAGGAATTCATCTACTGTGCATTCGATGCTTCTTCAACGCATCTCTATGTGCCTGGGTTGAAGCTGCATATGCGCAACGCGCTGCGATACGGCTCTACGGCAGAAGAACTTATGGAGTTGCTGGAGATCGTCAGCACGACGGGCATTCACGGCGCGGAGTTGGGCGCGCCGCTACTGGAAGCCGCGCTCGCGAACAAAGCAGCAGGTCGTGGCTAGCACGCAGTCAAAGCGCTTGTTCATTCGTTGCGTGCGCTGATTGCTACCGAGCCCGGCATCAAGGGCGGTCGAGTATCATCAGAGTTCTAATTTGTCTGACGGGAATACGATCATGATGACGGACATTGACCTGGTGAGACCCTCCACGCTGCGCCATCAGGTCGAAAACGTTCTGCGGCAAGCCATTGTGGACGGACGTTTCGCGCCGGGCACACGGCTGATCGAACGTGAATTATGTGAGTCGCTTGGCGTGAGCCGCACGTCCATTCGCGAAGCGTTGCGCAGGCTCGAGGCGGAGAAACTCGTGCGCAGCGTCCCGCATAAAGGGCCGATCGTCGCTGTGATGTCGCAAGAAGATGCGCGCGAGTTGTACGCACTGCGTGGTCTGCTGGAAGGCTTCGCGGCCTACGAGTTTGCCCGGATTGCAAGCGATGCAGCGATCGCACAGTTCGGCGAAGGGGCCAAAAGATTGCGGACGGAGGCGTTGGCACAGAATCGCGATGGCGTGCTCAAAGCGAAAACGGAACTCTACGATGTCCTGTTGGGCAACTGCGGCAACACGCTGATCAAGGAGGTGCTCAATAGTCTTTATTCTCGCGTGAACCTCCTTCGCACGACATCGCTCATGGAGCCGGATCGCCTTCCGCACAGTTTGCGCGAGATCGACAGGCTCTATAAGGCACTGAAGGCGCGTGACGCCGATGCCGCTCAAACTCTCGCGCGCCTTCATGTGGCGAACGCGGAGAAGGCAGCGCTTCGTATGCTCGGCGCGACCGAGGACAATTTCTAGTTTGCATATCACGTCGAGTCGGGTCGTTCGACGTTCAACGCTCAACGTAATTTCGATGCCGCCAGTTGCGGGCCTCAATGACGTCGCACGCGTCTCACCATTAACGCAAGACGGGTTAATGGCTGCTTAACCGGGGTTTCAGCATATGCAAATTGTCGTTCGCGATGCGATGCGGCAAGCTGCAATGAATAAAAACCGACGGAGACGCACGCGCATGGCAACGCAAGACATGATGGACGGCAAGGTTGTGATCGTGACGGGCGCAGGCGGTGGGATTGGCCGCGATATCGCGTTGCTGATGGCCCGCAACGGCGCGAAAGTCCTGATCAATGACATTGGTGCATCGCTCGAGGGCGAAGGCAAGAGTGCGGGTCCGGCACAAAGCGTCGTCGATGAAATCGCCGCGTTCGGCGGCCAAGCGGCCGCGAACACGGATAGCGTGGCGGACGCCGACGGTGCGCGCCATATCGTGCAGAACGCACTTGACGTGTTCGGCCGCGTGGACTGCGTAGTGAACAACGCGGGCATTCTGCGCGATCGCTTTTTCCACAAGATGAGCGACGAAGAATGGGACGCGGTGCTGAAAGTGCACCTGTACGGCACATTCAATGTGTCGCGGGCGGCAGCCGAGCCGTTCAAGGCACAAGGATCCGGTGCCTTTGTGCACATGACCTCGACCTCCGGATTGATCGGCAACCTTGCGCAGGCCAACTACAGCGCAGCCAAGCTCGGCATTGCAGGCCTGTCGAAATCCATCGCACTCGATCTGCAGCGATCCGGCGTGCGCTCGAACTGCATTGCGCCGTTTGCGTGGAGCCGGATGATCAGTTCGATCAAGATCGATTCCGCCGAACAGGAAGCGCGCGTCGAGAAGATCAAGCAGATGACGCCCGCGAAGATCGCGCCGCTCGCGGTATTTCTCGGCAGCGACGGCGCGCAGGATGTCACAGGCCAGATCTTTGCGGTACGCAACAACGAGATCTTTGTGATGAGCCAGCCGCGGCCCGTGCGGTCCGTGCATCGCAGTGAAGGGTGGACGCCGCAAAGCATTGCGGAGCACGCGATTCCCGCGCTGAAGTCGTCGTTTCATTCGCTCGATGTATCGGCGGACGTGTTCAGCTGGGACCCCGTGTGATGCGTGAAGGCCGGATGCTCGATGCGTCGCGATTCGACGTGTCGCGCTACGTGCGTCCCGGCGACATGGTTGCGTGGGGACAATGCGGCGCGGAGCCCTGCACGCTGACGGCGACGCTGGCCGCGCAGCGTGCATCGGTCGGCGGGCGCTTTGGCGTGTTCATTGGCGGGACATGGTCGGACAACATGTCAGCCGTTTGCGCCGATGTGATCGACTTCCATTCATACACGGGCGCGGGCAACAACCGCAAGCTGGCGAAGGCCGGCGTGCTCGACATCCTGCCATCGCACTACTCGCAATTCGCGCACGCGCTGAAGGTCGACGTGCTGTTCCTGCAAGTCGCGCCCGCCGATGAAAACGGCTGCTATAGCCTGTCTATCGCGCATGAATATCTCGTTCCGCTGATCGATACCGCGCGTGTCGTGATCGCGGAAGTCAATGCGGCCGCGCCGTGGACGCACGGCTCGCGCACCCTGCATGCCGGTGATTTCGACGTCCTCGTCCAGTCGGACCGCACTCCGCTCGAATGGCCGCGCGCACAGCCTGGCGAGATCGACGCGCGGATCGCGGCGCATACGGCAGCGCTGATCGACGACGGCATGACGCTCCAGTTTGGCATGGGCGCATTGCCTGAAGCGATTCTTGCGGCGCTCGGTGATCGACGCGACCTGGGCGTGCATAGCGGCACGATCGGCGATGCGGTGGCCGAGCTAAGCGAGCGCGGCGTCATTACCAATGCACGCAAGACGTTGGATCGAGGCGTCACCATCGCGGGAATCATGATGGGCGGCAAGCGGGTTTATCGTTTCGCGCATGGGAATCCTTCGGTGCAGTTCCGGCCCACGTCGTACACACATGACATCGATGTGCTTGGCCGGCTCGACCGTTTTGCCGCGATCAATTCGGCAATCGAAGTCGATTTGACCGGGCAGGTCAACGCTGAATCGGCGGCGGGACAGTACCTCGGCGCGGTGGGTGGCGGCGTCGATTTTTTGCGCGGCGCGGCGCGCTCGAAAGGCGGCTTGCCGATCGTCGCGCTGCCAAGCTGCACCACCAAGGGCTCACGCATCGTTGCGCATCTGAATGGACCCGTCAGCACGCCGCGCAGCGACGCGGGGCTGATTGTCACCGAGCACGGTGTCGCCGATCTGCGTGGCCTGACTCTCAGGCAGCGCGTGCGCCGCATGCTCGATATCGCCGCGCCCGAGTGGCGCGAGACGCTAGAAGCCGAAGCGCATGCCCTCGGTTGACGGCTGCGCCAATCTATTGAAGAACCAGGAAAACAACCATGAAACGAGCAGCGATTGTCGCGCCGGTTCGCACGCCTGTCGGCACCTTTGGCGGCGCCCTGCGGCCGGTGTCCGTCGAAAAACTGGCGGCAACCGTGTTGCGCGAAACCGTGTCGCGCAGCGGCATCGACCCGGAGCGGATCGAGGACGTCGTCTTTGCGCAGTCCTATGCAAATAGCGAGACGCCATGTATTGGCCGATGGGCGGCGCTCGAAGCCGGCTTGCCGGTGCACGTGCCGGGCATGCAGCTCGACCGGCGTTGCGGCGGCGGCCTGCAGGCCATCGTCACGGCCGCGATGATGGTCCAGAGCGGCGCGGCCGATGTCGTGGTCGCGGGCGGCGTGGAAAGCATGAGCAACATCGAGTACTACAGCACGGACATGCGATGGGGCTCGCGCGCCGGGTCCGTGAAGCTGCACGACCGGCTGGAACGCGGCCGCGAACGCTCGCAACCGGAAGCGCGCTTCGGCTATATATCGGGAATGATCGAGACGGCCGAAAATCTCGCGAAGCAATATGGCATCACGCGCGAGGCCGCCGACGAATACGCGGCACGCAGTCATCAGCGTGCCGCTGCTGCGTGGGAGTCGGGCAAGTTCGCCGATGAAGTCGTATCGATCAGCGTCCCGCAACGCAAGGGCGATGCAATCGTGTTCTCGAAGGACGAAGGCGTGCGCGCCGAAGCGACAGCGGCATCGCTCGGAAAATTGCGGCCTCTGATCAAGGACGGCACGGTGACCGCCGGCAATTCGAGCCAGCAGAACGACGCGGCCGCCGCCTGCCTGATCGTGGCGGAAGACAAGCTCGCCGAGCTCGGCCTGACACCAATGGGCTATCTCGTCGGCTGGGCGGCGAGCGGCTGCGAGCCGGCCACGATGGGTATCGGCCCAGTTCCCGCCGTGCAGAAGCTCTTGCGCAAGACCGGTCTTTCCTTCGATGACCTCGATCTCGTTGAACTGAACGAAGCGTTCGCGTGCCAGGTGCTCTCGGTGCTGAAAGGCTGGGACTGGCACGACGACAGCCGCCTCAACGTGAACGGCTCGGGCATTTCGCTCGGACATCCGATTGGCGCAACCGGCGTGCGGATGCTGACGACCTTGCTGTACGAATTGCAGCGGCGCAAAGGGCGTTACGGCCTCGAGACAATGTGCATCGGCGGCGGTCAGGGCATGGCCGCGATCTTCGAGCGCGCCTGAACGCGTCATCGATTGGAAGATAACGAGCGGAGACCTGCATGACCGAACAGACGCTGTTGTTTGAGATCGATGAAGGCGTGGCGACGCTGACGCTGAACCGGCCCGAATCGAAGAACGCGATGAACATGCCGATGCGCGCCGCGTTGCGCGACGCGGTCTACGCGATCCGTCAGGACCGCTCGGTGCGAGCGGTGATCTTGCGCGGCGCGGGGACGGCGTTCTGTTCCGGCGGCGACGTGCGCGGCATGTCGGTCGGGAGCGCGGAAGAAGGGCGCAATCGCATTGACGACCTGCATGGCTGGATCGCGCAGCTCGCCGATCTGGACCGGCCGGTGATCGCCGCAGTAGACGGCGTTGCGTATGGCGCGGGCTTCAGCCTCGCGCTCGTGGCGGACTTCGTGATCGCCAGTTCGCGCGCGCGTTTTTGTATGCCGTTCATGAAGGTGGGACTCGTACCCGATTGCGCGGCGTTCTATACCTTGCCTCGCGTGGTCGGTCTCGCGCGGGCAAAGGAACTCGTTTTCACGGCGCGGGAAATCGACGCGGACGAAGCGCGCGGCATGGGCGTGGCGCTCGAAGTGGTCGAGCCGGAAGCCTTGCACGCGCGGGCGGTGAGCATTGCACGCGCGCTCGCCGATGCTTCACCGGTCGCCTTCGGCCTGAGCAAACGCGCGTTGAACCTGTCGCTGAATAGCGACTTGCGCACCATGCTCGAGCTCGAAGCCACCACGCAGGCGGTGGCATTCACGACGGAGTTTCATCGCGAGGCAGTACAGCGTTTCCGCGATAAAGCCGCGCCCCTTTTCACCTGGCCCGCCGCATGACGATCCACTACGACACCCTCAAGGCGTGGCGCTTCGAGCCGCTCGAGCGCACCTATACGCCGCACGATGCGATCCTCTACAGCCTGGGTCTAGGTTACGGCATCGATCCCCTCGACGAGGACGATCTCGCCTACGTCTACGAGAAAGACCTGCGCGTCTCGCCCACCTTCGCGAACGTGCTCGGCTATCCGGGTTTCTGGGCGAAGCATCCGGAGACGGGCATCGACTGGGTGAAGCTGCTGCATGGCGAGCAGACCTTGCGCATCCACAAGCCGTTGCAGGCGTCGGCGACGGTGATCGGGCAGTCGCGGGTGGCGCGCATCATCGACAAGGGTGAGGGCAAGGGCGCGCTGCTGCTGATCGAGCGCCGCATCACCGACAAAGCCAGCGGCGAACTGCTGGCGACCGTCGAGCAGCTCAACTTCCTTCGCGGCGATGGCGGCTACAGCGCGATCGGACAGCCGAGCGACGAGCCGATCGCCTCACCGCTGCCGATCCCCGAGCGCGCGCCGGACGCGGTTTGCGACCTGCAAACGCGTCCTGAGGGCGCGCTGATCTACCGTCTTTCCGGCGACGACAACCCGCTGCATGCCGACCCTGCCACCGCGCGCGCTGCGGGTTTCGACAGGCCCATCCTGCATGGCCTCGCCACCTATGGCGTCGCCGGGCACGCTGTACTGAAGGTTGCGTGCGAAAGCCGTCCCGAACGTCTCGCGATGCTTTATACGCGTTTCACCGCACCGGTCTATCCTGGCGAGACACTGCGCACCGAGCTGTGGATCGACGGCAGCGAGGTCCGGTTCCGCACCCGGGCGCTGGAGCGCGACGTCATCGTCCTGAACAACGGGCGCGCGGAAATTCGCTGAATTTTTTCAAGGATCATCGTCATGGCAAGAACACCTAAACCCATTCGCTCTGATATTGCCTACAGCACGCCGGATCATATTTCCGTTCGCGGCAAAGACTTGCCAAACGAAGTGCTGGGACACATGAATCTTGGCGACTTCGCCTTCCTGCAACTTACGGGCAAGGAAGCGACGCCAAAGCAGTCGGCCATGTTCAACGCCATCCTCATTACGCTGGTCGAGCACGGCATGACGCCGAGTGCTATCGCCGCGCGCATGACCTATGCGGGCGCGCCCGAATCGCTGCAGGCAGCGGTTGCGGCGGGTTTATGCGGGCTCGGCTCGGTGTTTGTCGGCAGCATGGAAGGCGCGTGCCGGATGCTGTCGGAAGCCATGCCGGTTGCTTCCGGCGATATCGACCTGGAAGCGCTCGCGCGCGAGACAGTGGCGTCCTATAAGGCGCGCGGCGTCGCGGTGCCGGGCATCGGGCATCCGCTGCACAAGCCGGTCGATCCGCGTACACCACGCTTGTTTCAACTCGCGGCCGACAACGGCATGTCAGGCGACTACGTGAAGCTGATGGAGCTGATTGGCCGCGAGGCAGAGCGCGTTTCGGGCAAGGCGTTGCCGATCAACGCAACCGGCGCGATCGGCGCAATCTGCGCGGAGTTCGGCTTTCCGTGGCGTATCGTCAGAGGGTTCGGGGTGATGGCGCGCGCGATCGGGCTGGTCGGGCACATCATGGAAGAAGCCGAGCAGCCGATGGCCGTGGAGATCTGGCAGCGTGTTGAAGAGGAGGCGTCGCAGGGATTGCGCGAACGCGCGGCGAGGGCGTAAAGCGCGGGGCTCGTGCTGGTCCATGAGGGTTAAGCAAATCCGAATCGGCGCTTAAAGAATCGCAACTGTGCAATGCAGCCCCGCGAGTTCATAGTCAATAACATAGTCAATAAAACAGCTTCACATGACGAGACATCATCGTGCCGGAAACACCTGAAAACATTCTCGAGTGGCTCGACAAATCGCAGACGCTTCGAGACGAAATTACTGCGTTCCCGCTCGCCGCGATGGCCGCGACACTCGACCTGCCCACCGAATTGGAAGCCGTGCCGCCGCTGTGGCACTGGCTCTATTTCCTGCCCGTATCGCCGCTTTCGGAAGCGGGTGCCGACGGGCATCCGAAGCGGGGCGGATTCCTGCCGCCGGTGCCGCTTCCGCGTCGCATGTGGGCGGGCGGAAGGCTGACGTTTCACGCACCGCTGAAGGTCGGCGACAAGGCCACGCGGCAGTCGACCATTACTGGCATCGAAGATAAGACGGGGCGCACGGGCAGGCTCGTATTCGTGACTGTGCAGCATGAAATATCGGCGGGTGGCGAGCTGAAGATAGAAGAAGAGCACGACATTGTCTACAGGGACAATCCCGCCGGAAGCGCTGGCAGCGCTGGCAGCACGCCCGAAAAAGAGCCGGCAAAAGCGCCCTCCGACGAGACCTTCAGCCGCGTGATCGAGACCAGTGCGCTGCTGTTGTTCCGGTACTCCGCGCTGACGTTCAACGGTCACCGCATTCACTACGATTATCCGTATGTGACGCAGGAAGAAGGCTATCCGGGGCTGATCGTGCATGGGCCGCTGATCGCCACGTTCCTCATTGATCTCGTGCGCCGCCAGTTCCCCGGCGCGACGCTCGCAAGCTTCGCCTTTCGCGCGCTGCGGCCCACGTTCGCGCCGAATTCGTTCAGCGTTTGCGGCAAGGCGTCGGACGATGGCCGCTCGCTCGAACTCTGGGCCAAGGACCACGACGGCTATCTCACCATGCGCGCGACCGCGACGCTGGCCTAATTTCTTTTCCTAGAAGCACGACGCAATGCAAACCATTCAGGACGACCAGTTTCAGGACATCCGCGACGCCGTTCGCGATCTCTGCCTCGAGTTCAGCGGCGAATATTTCCGCAAGATCGATGAAGCGCGCGGTTACCCGGAAGCCTTTGTCGACGCGCTGACGAAAGCCGGCTGGCTCGCCGCGCTTATCCCGCAGGAATATGGCGGTTCGGGACTTGGGCTGACCGAAGCCACCGTCATCATGGAAGAGATTAACCGCGCCGGCGGCAACTCGGGCGCGTGTCACGGGCAGATGTACAACATGGGCACGCTGCTGCGTCACGGCTCCAAGGAACAGAAGGATCGCTACTTGCCGAAGATCGCGAGCGGCGAGCTGCGCCTCCAGTCGATGGGCGTGACCGAGCCGACCACCGGCACCGATACGACCAAGATCAAGACCACGGCCGAGCGTCGCGGCGACCGTTATGTGATCAACGGGCAGAAGGTATGGATCTCGCGCGTCCAGCATTCCGACCTGATGATCCTGCTTGCCCGCACTACGCCGCTCGCGGACGTGAAGCGCAAGTCCGAGGGCATGTCGATATTTATCGTCGACTTGCGCGAGGCTATCGGGCATGGCATGACCGTGCAACCGATCCTGAACATGGTCAATCACGAGACCAACGAACTCTTCTTCGATAACCTCGAGATCCCCGCTGAAAATCTGATCGGCGAGGAAGGACAAGGCTTCAAATATATCCTCGACGGCCTCAACGCGGAGCGCACGTTGATCGCGGCGGAGTGCATTGGCGACGGCTACTGGTTCGTGGATAAAGTCACCGCCTACACGAAGGAACGCGTGGTGTTCGGACGTCCTATCGGGCAGAACCAAGGCGTGCAGTTCCCGATCGCCCGGTCGTTCATCAACGTGGAAGCGGCGAGCCTGATGCGCTTCGAGGCGGCCCGCCGGTTCGACGCGAACCTGCCGTGTGGCGCTCAGGCGAACATGGCGAAGTTGCTCGCGGCCGATGCCTCCTGGGAAGCGGCGAACGCGTGCCTTCAGTTCCACGGCGGCTTTGGTTTTGCTTGCGAATACGACGTCGAGCGCAAGTTCCGCGAGACGCGTCTTTATCAAGTCGCGCCGATCTCGACCAACCTGATCCTGTCCTACGTAGCCGAGCATATTCTCGGACTGCCGCGGTCGTTCTGACGCCATGAGACCTCTCGAAGGCATCAAGGTCATCACGCTCGAACACGCGATCGCCGCGCCGTTCTGCACGCGCCAGCTTGCCGATCTCGGTGCGCGCGTGATCAAGATCGAGCGTCCCGGAACCGGCGATTTCGCGCGTGGCTACGACGAGCGTGTGCATGGCCTCGCCTCGCATTTCGTCTGGACCAACCGGTCGAAGGAAAGCCTGTCGCTCGATGTCAAGCAGCCCGAAGCTGCGAAGATCCTCGACGCGTTGATCGCCGATGCCGACGTGCTGGTCCAGAACCTGGCGCCGGGCGCGGCCGACCGGCTCGGCCTCGGATACGACACATTGAGCGTGAAGTACCCGAAGCTGATCGTCTGCGATATCTCGGGTTATGGCGCGGACGGGCCGTATCGTGACAAGAAGGCTTACGACTTGCTGATCCAGAGCGAATCCGGTTTTCTCTCGATCACCGGCTCGCCCGGCGAGCCCGCCAAGGCGGGTTGCTCGATTGCGGATATCGCGGCCGGCATGTATGCGTATTCGAACATCCTGAGCGCGCTGCTTCTGCGCGGCCGCACGGGGAAGGGCTGCCGTATCGACGTCTCCATGCTCGAAAGTATGGTCGAGTGGATGGGCTATCCGATGTACTACGCCATCGATGGCCAGAGTCCGCCCGCGTTGTCGGGGGCATCGCACGCGACCATTTATCCGTACGGCCCATTTCAGGCTGGCGACGGCAAGACCGTCATGCTCGGCTTGCAGAACGAACGCGAGTGGAAGCTCTTTTGCGAGCGCGTGCTGGTGCAGCCGGCGCTTGCCACCGATTCTCGCTTCGATACCAATTCGAAGCGCTCGGCCGCGCGCGCCGAGTTGCGCGCGGTGATCCTCGAAGCGTTCAGCGAATTCACCGTCGCGCAAATTCTGCAGCGTCTCGATGAAGCGGGCATTGCCAACGCGCAGATGAACACGCTCGCCGATGTCTGGGCGCATCCGCAACTCCAGGCGCGCGAGCGCTGGCGCAAGGTGGAGACGTCGGCGGGCGAGATTGCAGCATTGCTGCCGCCCGGCATGCCCGCTTCCTTCGATCCCCGCATGGACGCCGTGCCGGCGCTCGGCGAACACACCGACGCCATCCTCGCCGAGCTTGGCTATGCACCGGAAGACATCGGACGCCTGCGTTCGTCCGGCGCCATTTGAACCCGAACGGACCCATCATGACCGCGATCATCGATCACCCGAGCCGCACGCTGGCGACCTTCGCCGCGCAACTTCGCTTCGACGACATCCCGCAGCACGTGGTCGAGCGCACCGTGAACCTGTATGTGGACTGGCTTGGGTCCACGCTCGGCGGCAAGGGCGCGCGGCCGGTGGAAAGCATCGCGCTGTTCGCAAGCCTCGCCGGCGCCGCCAACGGACATGGACCGGCCGAAGTGCTGATCGACCGCACGCGTGCCACGCCGTATTTCGCCGCGATGGTCAACGCGGCGGCATCGCATTTCGTCGAACAGGACGATGTCCACAACGGCGCGGTCTTTCATCCTGCCACGGTGGTTTTTCCGGTCGTACTCGCGCTCGCGCAGGAACTGCACGCGTCGGGACGCGAGCTGATCGCGGCAGCGGTGGCGGGCTATGAGGTCGGTATCCGCGTGGGCGAGTTCCTCGGCCGCTCGCATTACAAGGTATTCCACACGACCGGAACGGCCGGAACCGTGGCGGCGGCCGCTGCGGCAGGTCGCATGCTGGGTCTCACGCCCGCCCAGATGCTCGATGCGTTCGGCTCGGCCGGCACGCAAGCAAGCGGACTTTGGGAGTTCCTGCGCGATGCCGCCGATTCCAAGCAGTTGCACACGGCCATGGCGGCGGCCAACGGTCTCATGGCGGCAACGCTTGCGGCGGATGGCTTCAAAGGCGCCACGCGCATCCTGGAGGGCGAGAAGGGCATGGCCGCGGGTATGTCTACCGATGCCAACCCGGCGCGCCTGACCGATCGTCTCGGCGAGCGCTGGACGGTCATCGAGACATCGTTCAAATATCACGCTGCATGCCGTCATACGCATCCGGCCGCCGACGCGTTGCTTGCGGTCATTGCCGGGCATTCGCTTCAGCCGGACGAGATCGAGCACGTGACCGCGCGCGTTCATCAGGGCGCGATCGATGTACTCGGCGCCGTGGACACGCCCACGACGGTTCATCAGGCGAAGTTCAGCATGGGCACCGTGCTCGGGCTGGCGGCGTATCACGGTTATGCCGGCGTGCTTGAATTCGAAGGCGGCTATATGGCGGCGCAAATATCAGCGTTCCGAGAAAGGGTCGAGATGGTGCTCGACGATGAAGTCGATCGCGCTTATCCCGAACGCTGGATCGGCAAGGTCACGGTGCGCACGAAGGACGGACGCGAGCTGTCCGGCCGTGTCGATGAACCGAAGGGCGATCCGGGCAACACCTTGTCGCGCGATGAGATCGCGACCAAGTTCCTGCGGCTGGTGAAATTCTCGGGCGCGGCCACGGACAAGGACGCCGCGCGGCTGCTCGAAGCGGCATGGGACATTGCGTCGGAGGCACATGTGGGTGCGCTCTACGCGGAGAGTGTGGACGCATGAGCGCGCGCTCTTATCTTTTCGTTCCGGGCAACCGTCCCGAGCGCTTCGAGAAAGCGCGCAACGCGGGCGCCGACGCGGTCATCCTCGACCTGGAAGACGCGGTGCAGCCGCAGGAAAAAGACCTCGCGCGCAACACCGTAGTGGCGCAACTGGACCCGGCGCGGCCGGTCTTCGTGCGCATCAACGCGGCCGATACCGCCTGGTTTTCCGCCGATGTCGCCGCGTTGTCCGGACACGCGGGCGTAGCCGGAATCGTGTTGCCCAAGGCGGAGACACGCGAGCAGACCGACGCCGTGGCAGCGCATGCGCACGGCAGCCTTGCGCTGTTGCCGATCATCGAGACCGCTCGCGGCATGGCCAATCTTGCAACGCTATGCAGTGCGCGCGAGGTGGCGCGCATTCTCTTCGGCACGCTGGATTTTCAGATCGACCTGAACATTGAAGGCGACGGCGCCGAGCTCGATGCCTTCCGTTCCCAGATCGTGCTGGCATCCCGGCTTGCCGGTATCGATACACCGGTGGACGGTGTATCGACCACGCTCGACGATGCCGCAGAGATCGAGCGCGACGCGCGACACAGCCGCCGCTTCGGTTTCGGCGCGAAGTTGTGCATTCACCCGAAGCAGATCAGCGCAGTGCATGCCGCGTTCGCCTGGACACCCGAGGAGATTGCGTGGGCCACCCGGGTACTGCAAGCCGTGGAGCAGAGCGCGGGCGCGGCGATTGCCGTCGATGGAAAAATGGTCGACCTGCCCGTGATCCTCAAAGCCAGGCGAATAGCCGGCACGTAACCCGCACGTAACTCCCCCGTAACCGGCGCGTATTAAGCGAAGCAAAACGCTTCGTTCGGATAAGCCCAATTCTCAAGCGGTGCTTCACGGGGCATTCTGTGGAATGTCGGCGATTTGCTGCGTGCCTGGGCTATCTGCCAAGGCAACGCCGGTGCGAAAAAATCATAATGAGCAGGAGACAATGCAATGACATGGACAAGGCATCTGGCCGCCGCGTTCGCGGCCGGCGCGATGTTAGGCGCTTCGCCGGCGCACGCGGACGACCTGAAAATAGGCGCTTTATTGCCGATGAGCGGGCCCAACGCGGAGTATGGGCAGACATTTGGGGCGGGCGCGGATTTATCGGTGCAGCACGTCAATGCCGACCACGTGCTCACGCAAAAGCTCGTGCTCACTTACGAAGATAGCCAGGCTCTGCCCATGCAAGGCGTCCTCGGCATGAACAAGCTCGTGAACGTGTATCAGACGCCGTTCGTGCTGACTGGCTTCACAGGGGTATCGAAAGCGATCGCGCCGCTTGCGCGCCGCAACCAGACGGTCGCAGTGAACGGCGGCGGTGTTGGCCCCGATCTCGCGCAACTGGGCCCGTATTTCTGGAACGTGATCCCGCTGGCCAATTCGGAAGTGCGCGCGATCGTTCCGTACCTTGTCAACGAGCGCAAGCTCAAGCGTTTCGTGCTCATCTATGTAGACGATCCGCTCGGCCAGTCGATCAACCAGGAACTCGCGCAGGACCTGCCGCCCGCAGGCGGGCAACTCGCGGCATCGTTCGCCGTGCCAGCCGGGTCGCAGCAATTCGGCGGCGTAGTGGCGAGAGTTCGCGACGCAAATCCGGACCTGATTTTCATTGCGTCTTATGGGGCGCAACAATCGCAGATCGTCAAGCAACTGCGCGATAACGGCGTCTCGCAGCAGATCGCCAGCTATTCGGCGTTCAGCATTCCGGCAATCAACGCGTTGCCGGAAGCGAAAGGCGCCTTGTACACGACTCAACGCTTCGACTGGAGCGCGAAGGACATGCTGACGCAGCGCTTCGTCACGGACTACACGCAGAAGTACGGGCGCAAGCCGACGGCCTACGCGGCGAACTACTACAACGCGGTGCGGCTCTTCGCCATTCTCGCGGCACAGCTCGAACGCGATGGCAAGCCTGTCACCGGTGCGAACCTGCTTGCCGAACGCCAGCGTCTCCAGCACTTCGACCTGGTAGGCGGCAGCGTGTCGTTCGATGCGCAGGGCACCGTGCGCGCGCCCATTCAGGTCAACCAGATCGACGGCGCCGGTGGCACTGTCGTGTCGACTCGCTGAAGGAGGCACGATGCTGCTCTTGCAACTGCTCATCAATGGCATCCAGCTCGGCGCGCTCTATGCGCTCACCGCCGGCGGCTTCTCGCTCATCTTTGGCGCAACGCGAATATTCCACTTCGCGCACGGCGCGGCGTTCATGATCGCCGGCTACGCGTTCTACGAAATCTACGACAAGCTGCATCTGCCCTGGTATCTCGCGCTGATCGTCTCGGCAGTCGTGACGGTCGCGTTCGGCGTGCTGCTCGATCGTCTTGTCTACACGCCGATCAAACGCCACGAAAATTCGTTCTTCACTTTGTTCGCGGGCGCGTTCGGCGTTGGCATCATCGTGCAGAACATGATCGGATTTTTCTTCGGGCGTGGGTTTGTCGCGATCTCGACGCCGCTTTCCAAAGGCGTGCCGCTGCTGCCGGGCCTGTACGTGTCACCGCTTGCGGGCATTGCCGTGGTCGTGGCCTTGCTCGCTTTCTTCGGGCTGCACACGTTCCTCTCGCGCAGCCACACCGGCATGGCGTTGCGCGCGCTCGCCGATAGCCCGGAACTCGTTCGCGCCTACGGCATGTCGCCCCAAAAACTCTCCCAGACAGCCTTCGCGCTCGGCTCGTTGCTGGTCGTGCCGGCCGCGATACTGAGTGGCGCGAGCGCGGGGCTGAATCCATCGGTGGGTAGTCACGTCATGTTGATCAGCCTTGCGGCGACTATCGTGGGCGGCGTGGGAAGCCTGCGCGGCGCCGCTTTTGCAGGCTTGCTGCTCGGCCTTGCCGAAAGCCTTGCGCTCGCGTGGTTCAGCTCGCAATGGAGCGAGGCGGTCGTGTTCGTCGTGCTGTTCCTGTTCATCCTGTTCCGTCCGTCCGGCTTCTTCGGCCGCGCGCTGGTCCACTAACGGCTCACGAGCGAGGATCGATCCATGTTTGCTTACTTGCTGAACCTGTCCGTGCTCATCTGCGTGAACGCCATCCTGGCGATGACGCTCAACTTCCTCATGGGCTATGCGGGCATTTTTTCGCTTGCCCATGCGGTGTTTTTTGGCGTGGGTGCGTACACGGCCGCGTTTGTGTCGATGCACTTCTCCGACTCACTGTTCGTCTGCACCGCGGCGGCGATGATCATTTCGGGCGCCTTGTCGCTGGCGCTCGCGTTGCCTGCGCTGCGCGTACGCGGCGAATATTTCGTCGCGGCGTCGCTCGGACTTCAGATGCTCGCCGTCACCGTATTTTCGGAATGGCGTTCGGTCACGGGCGGCCTGGGCGGCATCACCAACATCCCGGCCGTCAAAGTCTTCGGCGCACCGATAGAAACGGCCAACGGTTTCTTCGCGCTCGGCGTGGGCTATCTGGTGGCCGTGGCGCTGATCCTCGTCGTGCTGTTGCGTTCGAGCTTCGGGCGCAACCTGCAGGCGATCCGCGACAGTGAATCGGCCGCCTATGCGCTCGGCAAGAATGTGTCGGCGATCAAGACCTTGTCGGTGGTGGTGTCGGCAGCGCTCGCCTCGAGCGCCGGCGTGGTCTACACGTTCTACCTGAGCTTCATCAATGTTGAGGGTTTTACGCTCGACCTGTCCGTCTTGTTGATGGCGATGGTGATCATCGGCGGAACGGGGTCGCTGCTCGGGCCTATCGTGGGCGCGGCGTTGCTGATGCTGCTGCCAGCCGGCCTGAGCTTCGTGCCCGGCTTGCCGCAGGCGGAAGTGGGTCTCGTCCAGCAAGCCGTCTATGGTCTTGTGATGGTGCTGCTGATGATCTACAGGCCCGGCGGTATTGTGGGCGGCGGATCACGCAAGCTTGCGGCGAGTGCCGCAGTGAAGGGGGCGCGATGAACGCCGTCACCCAAAGCAGCACCGCAACGGCGGCCGCACTCGATACCCGTCCCGTCCTGCTCGAAGTACGCAAGCTCGGCAAGCGTTTTGGCGGCGTGCAGGCGGTGACCGACGTCTCCCTGCAACTGCGCGGCGGTATCGTCACCACGCTGATCGGTCCCAACGGCGCGGGCAAGACCACGCTATTCAACCTGATCACCGGGCATCTCGCACCAACCTCCGGCGACGTCCTCTACCAGGGCCAGTCGATTTCCGGCAAGGAGCCGTGGGACATTGCGCGGCGCGGCGTGGGACGCACGTTCCAGGATTTGCGACTGTTCTCGCGCATGACGGTGGAAGAAAACATTCTCAGCGCGACTGAAAAAAGCGCGTGGCTCTGGCAGCCGGGCGGCCGCGCGGAGGCGCGCCGGCGTCGCGAGAAGGTGGCGGAGATCATGGCGGCCACGCATCTGACGCCGCTTGCGAATGCACGCGCACTCGACCTGGCTTATGCCGAGCGCAAGTTCCTGAGCATCGCGCGGTTGATTGCGAGCGACGCCACCATCTGGCTGCTCGATGAACCCGCGTCCGGCCTCGACCCGCGCTCCTATGACCGCTTCGTCGCGCTGCTGCGCTCGCAGGTGGCAAACGGCGTGACCGTTTGCATCATCGAACATAACCTGGATGTGGTCGTGAACGTGTCTGACCGCGTTGCGTTTCTCGATCAGGGCAAATTGCTGGCCGAAGGCACGCCGCGCGAAGTGCTCGACGACCCGCGCCTCGCATCGATCTATTTTGGAGAGACCGCATGAGCACGCCCGTTCTACAGACCCGCGCGCTGACTGCCGGATATGGAGGCCGCGCCGTGCTCAACGGCATTGATATCGAACTGCGCGAGAACGAAGTGCTGTGTCTTCTCGGACATAACGGCGCGGGCAAATCGACGTTGGTCAAATCGCTGTTCGGGCTGATGTCGCCGACGGGCGGGGAGATTCTTATCGATGGCGCAAAACGCTCGCAGCAAGGCGCGCGCGCTTCGACAGCGGCGGGGATCGCACTCGTGCCCGAAGGCCGTGGCGTATTCCCCAGCCTCAGCGTGGAAGAGGTCATCAAGCTCGGTCTGTGGGCCGCGAACGTGCCGCCGCAAGAACATGGTGCGCGCGTGGAGTGGGTGATGACCGTGCTGCCCGCGATCAAAAAATTCTACAAGCAGCGCGCAGGATCGCTTTCCGGCGGACAACAGCAAATGGTGTCGATCGGCCGGGCGCTGCTATCGCGGCCGCGTTGCCTGCTGATGGACGAACCGTCGATCGGTCTTGCGCCGAAGCTGTTCCAGGACCTGCTCGGTCCGATCCGCCAATTGCAGCAGGAAACGCGCATGTCGATCCTGCTGGTCGAGCAGAACGTGCGCGAAGCGCTCAAGGTCAGCGATCGCGTGGCCGTGATGAAGTCCGGCACGCTGATACGCGAAGCCCTGCCGTCCGACCTCGATACCAATGCCAAACTCATGGAGCTCTACTGATGCCGTTGCCTTCACTGCCCACGGTCTTGACGCTCAACGCACTGCTCGATGCGCATCTCGCCACGCATCCGGAGCGCACCGCTTTTATTGATGACGATGAGAAGCTGAGTTATGCCGCCTTCGACACGCACGCCGAGAACGCGGCGCGCTGGCTGGAGGGGCAGGGTATCGGCGCGGGGGATCGCGTGGCCGTATGGCTCGTGAACCGGATCGAATGGCTCGCGCTGCTGTTCGGCGCGGCGCGGATCGGCGCGACCGTCGTGGCCGTCAATACGCGGTACAGAAGGGCGGAAGTCGAGTACATCCTGTCGAAGTCAGGCGCGAAGATGCTTGTGCTGCAGCTCAATTTTCGCAAGATCGATTTTCCCGCCGAGCTTGCCGGTGTGTCGCCGGAAGCGGTGCCTGCGCTGAAGTCGATCGCGGTCATCGATCACGATGACAACACGCCCTCGACTATCCTCGGTGTGCCGACCGTGGCGTGCGATCTGTCGGCGGCTACAGGCTCGGTCCGCGATCGCACGGCCGCGCACGCCGACGCGCCGGTCATTCTCTTCACCACGTCAGGCACGACCAAAGCGCCAAAACTCGTGGTGCATCCGCAGCGCACGATCGCGACCCATAGCCGCCGCGCCGCCGATGCCTATGGTTTCGCCGAGCCGGGCGCGGTGATGCTGGCGGCGTTGCCGTTCTGCGGCGTCTTCGGGCTGAACGGCGCGCTCGCGGCCTTTGCGGCGGGCGCCCCTGTCGTGTTGATCGATACCTTCGATGGCCCCGAAGGCGCGCGTCTCATCCAGCTTCACAAGGTCACGCATACGTTCGGCAGTGACGAGATGTATCGGCGTTTGCTCGATTCAGCGAGTGGCGAGAAGCCGTTTCCATCGGCACGGGTGTTCGGGTTTGCGGCCTTTCAACCAGGCCTTTCCACCTTTGCCGCGACCGCGGCGGAGCGCGGCGTGCCGTTGACCGGGCTGTATGGATCGAGCGAGGTACAGGCGTTGTTTTCGCTGCAACTTGCTCACGCACCGTTCGATCAGCGCATAGAAGGCGGTGGTTATCCCGCGTCGAAGCATGAAGCGGCCATCCGCATTCGCGATCTCGAAACAGGCGCATTGCTGCCGCCGGGCGTGAGCGGGGAGATCGAGATTTCATCGCCATGCAACTTCGTCGGTTATCTGGAAAATCCTGAGGCGACGGCCGAAGCGCTGACCGACGACGGCTTCTTTCGCACGGGCGATGTCGGCCGGCTGCGCGATGATGGCAGCTTCATCTATGAAACGCGCAAGGGAGACGCCATCCGTTTGTCAGGATTCCTCGTCAATCCCGTAGAGATAGAAGATGAAATCAAGGCGCTCGATGGCGTCGACGATGCACAGGTTGTTAGCGTCGAGTTGAACGGACAGGCGCGGCCGGTCGCCTTCGTCATTGCACACGCGGGACGCACGATCGATCAAGCCGTAGTCATCGACGCGGTCAAGGCGAAGATCGCGGCGTTCAAGGTTCCGGCGCGGGTGTGGAGCGTGAGCGAATTCCCCGTCACGCAAAGCTCCAATGGCGTCAAGATCCAGCGCGCACGCCTGCGCGAGATGGCTATGACGCGCGTGCTCGCGGAATCCGCGCCCTGAGCGCAACGTTTATTCACAGGAGCCATCATGGCGCAGACGCTTTATTTTGAAGACTTCGAAGTCGGCCAGGCGTTCGAAAGCGGCGGCCGGACGATCACCGAAACCGACCTGACATTCTTTTCGATGCTCTCCGGCGACTGGAATCCGATTCACGCAAACGCCGAGTTCGCAAAGAACACGCGTTATGGACAACGCGTGGTTCACGGCACGTTGGGCATTGCGATTGCGACCGGCATGCTGCACGAACTGGGTATCTTCCACGACAGCGCCGTCGCGATGATGTCGCTCAACGAATGGAAGTTCGTCGCCCCGATTCTGGTCGGCGATACCTTGCATTTGCGGCTGGAGATCACGGAGCTGGATGGAGCAAGAAGCGAACGTGTCGGCCGTCTCGGACGGCGCTTTGTCATGCTCAACCAGCGCGATGAAATCGTGCAGGACGGACGCAGCGACCTGTTGATCAAGAAGCGCGGAGCGGCGTGATCATGACGGACCGTTCTTTCCTGCAAGAACTCCGGTTGCCCATCCTGGCTGCACCGATGTTTCTCGTATCGAATCCCGATCTCGTGGTCGCGCAATGCAACGCAGGGATCATCGGCAGTTTTCCAGCGCTCAATGCCCGGCCGCAGACCTTGCTCGATACATGGCTGACCGAGATCGAAACGCGGCTCGCGGCGTCGTCAGGCACGCACACATTCGGCGTCAATCTGATCGTTCATCCAACCAATGTGCGGCTCGACGCCGACCTCGAGACCATTGTTGCGCATCGCGTACCGATCGTGATCACGTCGCTGCACGCGCCGGATCGGGTGGTCGAACGCGTGCATGCTTACGGTGGCCTTGTTTTCCACGATGTCACCACGCTGCATCATGCGCGCAAGGCGGCGGCTGCAGGGGTGGATGGACTGATTCTCGTGTGCGCGGGCGCGGGAGGACACGGTGGCGTGTTGAACCCGTTCGCGCTCGCGGCGGAAGTACGGCGCTTTTTCAGCGGCATCCTGATTCTCGCCGGCGCGATCACCGATGGCGCCGCCGTGCTGGCCACGCAGGCGCTCGGCTGCGAGCTTGCCTATATGGGAACGCGATTTATCGCATCGGAAGAAGCGGGGGCATCGGATGGACACAAGGCGATGATCGTTGCAGCGGGTTCACGCGATATCGTCTATACGCCGTTCTTCTCGGGCGTTCCGGCCAACTACCTGAAGGAAAGCATTCGCGCGATAGGACTCGACCCCGACACATTGCCCACCGAAGGCGCCAAGGCGGATTTCAGCAAGGGCCAGACTCGGCCAAAGGCATGGAGCGATGTGTGGGGTGCAGGGCAGGGTGTGGGAAATATCGATACTGTTGCGTCTATTGCGCAGATTGTCGAACGGCTGGCGCGCGAATATGACGAGGCACGGCAGCGTGTGCAGATCGCGGCTTAACGCTACTTAAAAGGAGCCGGGCGTCACAAGCCCGGCTTTTGTTTTGGCCTAACCCAGCTCTTTCACCAGCTCCGGCACGACGGTGAACAAATCGCCCACGAGGCCGTAGTCCGCCACACCGAAGATCGGCGCTTCCGCGTCCTTGTTGATGGCAACGATGACCTTCGAGTCCTTCATCCCGGCCAGATGCTGAATGGCGCCCGAGATGCCGACCGCGACGTACAGATTCGGCGCCACGATCTTGCCCGTTTGCCCGACCTGATAATCGTTTGGCACGAAGCCGGCATCGACCGCTGCACGCGATGCACCCAGCGCCGCGCCCAGTTTGTCGGCGAGCGGTTCGAGCACTTTCGTGTAGTTTNTAATCGTTTGGCACGAAGCCGGCATCGACCGCTGCACGCGATGCACCCAGCGCCGCGCCCAGTTTGTCGGCGAGCGGTTCGAGCACTTTCGTGTAGTTTTCGCCGTTGCCAAGCCCGCGTCCACCCGACACGATGATCTGCGCCGACGTCAATTCCGGACGATCCAGCTTCGTCACTTCACGGTTCACGAACGTCGAGATACCGGAGTCAGCTGCCGCTTCGATCTTCTCGACCGATGCGCTGCCGCCTTCCGCCGCAACCGGATCGAAACCCGTTGAACGCACGGTGATGACCTTGATGGCATCGCTCGATTGAACCGTCGCGATGGCGTTGCCCGCGTAGATGGGACGCTCGAAGGTATCGGCGCTGTCAACCGCGGTGATATCGCTGATCTGCGCCACGTCCAGATGCGCAGCAATGCGCGGCGCGACGTTCTTGCCGTACGCGGTTGCCGGCGCCAGGATATGCGAATAATTCTTCGCGATCTGCAACACCGTTCCGTCGATATTCTCGGCAAGTCCGTCAGCGAGTTGCGGTGCATCGGCCAACAGCACCTTTGCTACGCCCGCGATCTTCGCGGCGGCATCGGCTGCAGCTTGCGCGTTCGAACCCGCAATCAGCACGTGAACATCACCGCCAATCTTCGATGCAGCCGCGATGGTGTTCAGCGTTGCCGGCTTGATGGATGCGTTGTCGTGTTCTGCAATTACAAGAATGGTCACTTTCTCAACTCCTCACAGAACCTTGGCTTCGGTCTTCAGCTTCTCGACCAGCGTCTTCACGTCCGGCACCTTCACGCCTGCGGAGCGCTGCGGCGGTTCGGCGACCTTCAGCGTCTTCAGGCGCGGCGTGACATCCACGCCGAGATCGGCCGGCTTGATGGTTTCCATCGGCTTTTTCTTCGCCTTCATGATGTTCGGCAGCGTGACGTAACGCGGCTCGTTCAGGCGCAAGTCNCGGCGTGACATCCACGCCGAGATCGGCCGGCTTGATGGTTTCCATCGGCTTTTTCTTCGCCTTCATGATGTTCGGCAGCGTGACGTAACGCGGCTCGTTCAGGCGCAAGTCGGTGGTGATCACGGCGGGCAAAGTCAGCGACAGGGTTTCCGAACCGCCATCGATTTCGCGCGCGACCGAGACTTTTCCGTCAGCCACCGTCACTTTCGATGCAAACGTCGCCTGCGGCAAACCGGCCAATGCCGCGAGCATTTGACCTGTTTGATTGGAGTCGTCATCGATTGCCTGCTTGCCGAGGATGATCAGTTGCGGCTGTTCTTTATCGACCAGTGCTTTGAGGATTTTCGCGACCGCCAGCGGCTGCAATTCCTCAGTCGATTCAACCAGAATCGCCCGATCCGCGCCGATCGCCATGGCCGTGCNATGATCAGTTGCGGCTGTTCTTTATCGACCAGTGCTTTGAGGATTTTCGCGACCGCCAGCGGCTGCAATTCCTCAGTCGATTCAACCAGAATCGCCCGATCCGCGCCGATCGCCATGGCCGTGCGCAGCGTTTCCTGGCATTGCGTCACGCCACACGACACGGCAATCACCTCGGTGGCAACGCCCGCTTCACGCAGACGCACGGCTTCTTCGACGGCGATTTCATCGAACGGGTTCATTGACATCTTTACGTTCGCGATATCGACTGCACTGCCATCCG
>NZ_LMPF01000011.1 GCF_001424345.1 Burkholderia sp. Leaf177 | reverse complement strand
GCGAGCGCTGTTCAAAGCCACGAATGGCCGGCTTATCCGATCGGGCACCATCGCGCTTGAAGGAGGCCTGAAAGCCGACGAAGCGTTGATGTCCGGCAGGTCTCCCGCGACTGCCCCTGTACAAGGCAATTTACTTTCGCTGGAAGCCAACTATGCGGGCGGTCCAGCAACGCCATACCTAGTGTTGGACATGATGAACGGCTATCCGAGCGAGCTTATTGAAAGCTACGACATAAAGAGCGCATCGCTGACCGAAGGTGAAACCATTGAAATTTGGGACAAAGTTTCCCGCTCGCTTCGGGCACGTCCGAATGCTTTTTAAGCATGGCGATCGCACATCATCAGCATGCGTAAAGGCGAATAAGCGAGAGGTGAAAAGCTATGTCGAACAAGCCTAAGATCATCATGCCGGTCAACGAGGAAGACGTGGCGATCAACTGCGCCATTGCCGCCGACCCGGATACCTATGGGGTTCCTGCTGAGGACTTCAAGAAAATGAAGCGTTTGGGCGCGCGTGGGCGCGCATCGAGACGCCTACGGTTCAGTTGACGGTTCCTTACGCCGCCGACATCGTCGACACATTCAAAGCGACCGGCGATGGCTGGCAAACGCGCATGAATGACGCTTTGCGCGACTGGCTGCGGACGCACCTGCTGGCTTGAGCTCCGGCTGCTGTTTAAAGCCCCAAAACCCCCGGCACCCGCCCATCCGGCCCATAAAACGCCGACTTCACCGGCGCGATGGTCAGCGCCGCCAGCGCCGTCCGGTTGTACTCCATGCGCGTGCGGATCAGCACACCGTTATTGTTATTGCTGCGCTTGGCGCGCCCAGCCACTTCCAGCAAATCCTGCCAGTGCAGCGTGAGCTTTTCATCGCCGGTAACGGCCTTTTCCATACCCGCGAAACCCGCAGGCAGGCCAAGTGCCCCGAGCTGTTCATCGCGCGTGCGTTCCAGCCCCGCAATCTGCTCGGTCAGCAGTACCTTCTGTTCGATGATCGAAGGCAGCGTCTCCAGCGGCGAAGCAGCCGTGAGCGCTTTCTCTTCGTAGGCAAGCAGCGATTCAAACGCCTCGACAGCGGCGATTTCTTCTATGACGGTGGCAAGCAAAGCGTCTTTCATGGGCGACTCGCTAATAACTCCGGCCCGCGCTCAAGGGCGGTGCCAAGGTCTGAAAAAGCCGCCCGGCGCAGCATCGGCGCCTGTAAAACGACGTCGTGCTCAGCCGGCCGGCGGGGATTGCGTCTTCAACAACTCGCTGGCGCTTGCCAGAATGCCGTCGGCGATCTTGCCCGAATCGACCTTGTAGCTGCCGTCCGCGATCGATGCCTTGATCGCCGCGACTTTCGCCGTGTCGATATCGGCGCTGCTCGACGTACGCAGATCCGTCGATAACGCCGACAAACTCACCGTCGAAGTCGAGCCACTGGTGCTGCTGGTGGCCGATGTTCCGGCGGTCGCGCCCGACGTTTGCGAATCGGCTTGCGCCGCACGTTGTTGCGCAGCGTCCTGCAATGCTGCGATCTGGCTGGTGTTGCTGGAATCGATTTTCACGATGGTCTTCCCTGACGATGTGATCCTTTTATCGGCGAAGCGGTGTAAAAACTTAACCCCTTGCCTTGCCGGAACCACCCGCTATCGGGTTACATCGGCTGAAAAGCCTTACGCATCAAGGCTTCCAGCTAATTGAAACAAAGTGCAACAAGTGAGGGTTAGCCCACATAAGACGCTCGAGCCCGGCTTTTACAACTGGACTTCGACCGTCGAACTGTCCTTCACAATGCCCGTAATGATCTGGCCCCCGGCCGTTTTCACGCGAACCTGCTGGCCGGGCGTGGCGTTGTTCATGGCGCTGCCTTCCGCCGATATCGAAAAACCGGCGCCGCTCGTCACCACATGTACCGATGATCCGATCACAACCGAACTGGCGCCGCGCAGCATGTCGGTGCGCAACGGCAAGCCGGCCACGATCCGCGATAACGTCGTTGCGCCGACTGCCTGGGACGGATCGGTGACGATGGCTTGTGGCATCGACGTGATGTCGCCATCGCGGGCGGTCAAATCGGCGGCGGTCAGCACTTCGCCCGGCGCCATGGCGCGGGCCGCGAGGTAATACGTGGCTTGCAACGAGACGCGCGCCTGCAGATACAGCGTCCACGGCCGGTCGCCCGTGCAGCGAACGCCGACCGTGGTGCGGCCCCAGATGCGCGCGCCTGGCGGCATGAACGGTTCGAGCGTCGCACACGCGGCGAGGCCGCGCGGGAACACGGGCGTGACGGTGATATCGGCTTTGCCGGGCAATCCGGCGGCTTGCTGCTGTAGGAACGCGAGCGCGGCTGCGCGGATGGAATCGCCGTCCTGCGAAGGCTGACCGTTCGGGAGCGTCGCGGCGGCAGCGGCGAGCGAGGTGCGAATGGGCGCGGCCGGCATAGGCGTGGCCGGCATAGGCGCGGCGGGGCGCATCGATACAGCCATCATCCCGCCCGTAACCGGCATGGCAGGCGCGGCGGCGATCGGCCGGGCCTGAAAACCGCGCGCGGCGATGCGGCTCGGAACCACCGCGTCATTCGCTTCGACCACAACCGGCGTCACGTCTCTCGCCGATGCAGCCACGCGCTGAACCGGCCGCGCTGCAGCTGCACTATTACTAATAGCGGCGCGCGCGGAGGGTTCGCCGTTGCCGGGAATTTCGATCATGCCGCTGGCCGGCGCGCCTTGGGCCGTGCTCTGGCTCTGACTCAGGCTTTGACTCGGCGTCATCGCCAGCTTGGGTTGCGCGGGTTTGGCTTCGCCATTCCCGGGGATCACGATCATGCCGTTGTTATCGGCGGAGGACGATGACGCATCGGCGGCGTCGGCACGGGCATCGAGCGCGAGCGCTGCGGCGCGCATCGCGGCGTTGGCGCCGCTTACGGCACGTGCATAACCGCGCGGACTGGGCGTTCCTGTCGGTTGAAGAGACGGTTGCACATTCGCCGGCGATTGAGCCGAGCCCGCCACGCCGTTCACATTCATCCCGGCGTTCTTGGCCATCGCGATGACATTAGCGGGATTCGTCTCGCCCGGGCCCGAGATCATGATGGCGCCGCCATTTTCCTGCGCGAGAGCCGGCATCGCGACAAAAGCCAACGCCAGCGCGCACCCGAACGACAACGCGTTCAGCCGCCACGCGGTAATGCTCGTCGAGCCAGCCGTCTCGTGACGGCGCGTGGCCGTTTGACGGTCAGGCGCAGCGAAGCTGTGCATCTCGGTTCTCCCAGGCAAACCAGATCAATCTCATCGATAACAACCTACGAGATGAATTCTAGATATTGGCGGGGAAAGGCAACCGTCGAATAGAGGCTGCCTTTCCCTGTTATTCGTCTGATTGCTTCTTGCGTCGCGCTCCTAAGATTCGTCTCATGCCAAAAAGTCTTCCGTGCCGCGCAGTGCCGGAACCGAAGACCCGGAACGCCGAAGGAGAACCGTGATGCTGGACAAGCTCGACAAGGAATTTGCGTTTGGCCGCGAGGCGCTCGATGTACGGGCGTATCGGCAGGAACTGCTGTCGTCGAATATTGCGAACGCCGATACCCCCGGCTACAAGGCGCGCGACGTCGATTTCTCGAGCGCCCTCGCCGGCGCGCTGAAGAAGACCGGCGATACGTCGGGAACGTCGGCTGTATCCGGAACGTCGACGCTGCAGATGGCGCAGCCCGTGAGCGTTTCGACGAGTGCGGGGTTGGCGGTGACATCGCCGGGACACATGGCGGGCGCGTCGAAGCTGACGGCAAGCGGTGGCAGCACCGACGACTACGGCAAGCTCGCCTACCGGATTCCGAGCCAGCCGTCGCTGGATGGAAACACGGTGGACATGGATTCGGAGCGCGTGCAATTCGCCGATAACGCCCTGCACTTCGAAGCCGGAATGACGGTGATTTCTTCCCAGATCAAGGGAATGATTTCGGCGATCACGTCTAACTAAGCGCCGGATCAAGCACACGAAAAGGACAGTCCATGCCTTCTTTAATGAACATTTTCAACGTGGCCGGATCGGCAATGTCGGCTCAGGCGCAGCGCCTGAACGTCACGGCGTCGAACCTGGCGAACGCGGACAGCACGACCGGTCCCGACGGCCAGCCGTACAAGGCGAAGCAAGTCGTGTTCGCCGTCGATCCGCTCGGCGGCGCGCGCACGGCGTCCGGCCAGCAAGTGGGCGGCGTGCAGGTGACGGGCGTGATCGACGACCCGACGCCCATGAAAACCAGCTACGACCCGACCAATCCCGCAGCGAACCCGGACGGCTACGTGACCATGCCGAACGTCGATCCGGTGCAGGAAATGGTCAACATGATTTCCGCGTCGCGTTCGTACCAGGCGAACGTCGAGACGCTCAATACCGCCAAGCAGCTGATGCTTAAAACCCTGACGATCGGAACCTGAGGACAACCCCGTGACAACCAACACCACGATCGGCAACAACGGGACGACCGTATCCCAAACGCTGCTGGACACCATGAACGGCACGTCGAGCGCGTCGTCGTCGAGTTCGGCTTCCAGCGCGACGGGCGGCCAGTCCGCGTCCGACTTGCAGAACACGTTTCTGACGCTGCTCGTTACCCAGTTGAAGAACCAGGATCCGACGAACCCGACCGACAGCTCGCAGATGACCTCGCAACTCGCGCAGATCAGCACGGTGTCGGGTATCGGCCAGTTGAATACGTCGCTGACGTCGCTCGCGGGTCAGTTGTCCGCCGGGCAGTCGACACAAGCCGCGTTGCTGATCGGCTCGACCGTACTGGCGCCGGGAAGCAGCGTGACGGTGGCCTCCGGCAAGTCGACCAGCTTCGGCGTGCAGACGGCGAACGCGCTCGACGACCTCACCATCAACGTCAAGAACTCGGCCGGCCAGATCGTCAACACGCTCGACCTCGGCGCGCAGCCGGCGGGCGTGGTGCCGCTCTCGGGCTGGACGCCGGTCGACAAGAACGGCGCAACGCTGCCCGACGGCACGTACACCATCTCGGCAGCCGGCACGATCAGCGGCAAGGCTGCGACGGCCACGGTGCTGTCGGCATCGCAGGTTCAAAGCGTGGTGCAGCAAGCCGATGGAACCGCCGGACTCCGGCTCGCGAACGGCACGACGGTCGGCCTGACCAGCGTCGCCTCGATTCTCTAATCAAATTCAAAAGCGGAGACCGTCATGGGTTACCAACAAGGTTTATCGGGATTGTCGGGCGCGTCGAGCGACCTGGATGTGATCGGCAACAACATCGCCAACGCGAACACGGTCGGCTTCAAGCAAAGCCAGGCGCAATTCGCCGATATGTACGCGAATTCGGTCGCGACCGCGGTCAACAACCAGGTGGGTATCGGTACGAAGCTGGCTGAAGTTCAGCAGCAATTCGGCCAGGGCACGATCACGTCGACCAACCAGGCGCTCGATGTCGCCATCAACGGCAACGGCTTTTTCCAGATGTCGGACAACGGTTCGTCGGTGTATTCGCGTAACGGCGTGTTCCACCTGAACGCCGACGGCACGATCGGCAACTCGGCGGGCCTTCTGCTGATGGGTTATGCCGCCAACAAGTCGGGCATTGTGAACAGCGCGGCGACGGTGCCGCTGACGGTATCGACGGCCAATCTTCCGCCGGTCGCGACCAAGAACGTGAAGTTCGGCTTCAACCTGAATTCGCAATCCGCGGACATCCCGAGCACGACGGCGTTCAGCGCCACGGATTCGACCACCTACAGCGCGACCAGCTCCATCAACGTCAACGACTCGCTCGGCGGCACGCATCAGGTCGCGGTGTATTTCGTGAAGAACTCGACCGGTTCGTGGACCGCATACGGCACGACCGGCACGCCGCCGGCGCCTGTTGGACCGAATGCCGACGGCAAGCTCGGCACAGTCAGTTTCGATGCATCCGGCAACATGACCGGCACGAGCAAGTTCAATCTCACGATCCCCGACGGCGCGGTTTCGGGCGGCACGCAAGCCTTGACGATGGACTTCACCGGCACGACGCAGTTCGGCGCCACGAGCGGCGTCCAGAGCAGCTCGCAGGACGGTGCGGCATCGGCGAGCCTGACGGGTTTCTCGGTCGGCACGGACGGCACGCTCACCGGCAACTACTCGAACGGCAATACGCAGGCGCTCGGCCAGATCGCGCTAGCCAACTTCGCCAACCAGAACGGCTTGCAGGATCTCGGCGGCAACGTGTACGCGCAGACTGGCGCGTCGGGCGCGGCGCAGATCTCGGTGCCGGGCGCGACGAATCACGGCACGCTGCAAGGCGGCGCGGTGGAGAACTCGAACGTGGACCTGACCAGCGAACTCGTGAACCTGATCACGGCGCAGCGCAACTATCAGGCGAACGCGCAGACCATCAAGACGCAGCAGACGGTCGATCAGACGCTGATCAACCTGTAAGCACGGCTTAAGCACCATTAGCGACACATAAGCGAGAGAGAGCCAGCATGGACCGTCTGATTTATACCGCGATGACCGGCGCCGCCCAGTCGCTCGAACAGCAGAGCACGGTGGCGAATAACCTCGCCAACGCGTCGACGACGGGCTTCAAGGCGCAGCTCTCCGCGTTCCGTCAGGTGCCGATGAGCTTCGAAGGCAATGCGAACGGCGATCCGAGTTCGCGCACCTTCGTGCTGGCATCGACACCGACAGCCGACTACACGCCGGGTCCGGTCCAGCAGACCGGCAATCCGCTCGATGTCGCCATTCAGGGGCCGGGCTGGCTTTCGGTCCAGGCCGCCGACGGCACGGAAGCCTACACGCGCGCCGGCAACCTGCATGTGGACGCGAACGGGCAGATCGTGACGGCGAACAACCTGCCGGTGATCGGCACCGGCGGCCCGATCTCGGTGCCGCCGGGCGCGGAAATCACCATCGGCAAGGACGGCACGGTGAGCGCGATTGGTCCGGGCGACCGGGCGACGGCAATCGCCGCGGTTGATCAGCTGAAGCTCGTGAATCCCGATCCGGCGACGATCTCGCGCGGCGACGACGGTCTGTTTCACACCGCCGACGGCAATCCCGCCGACGCCGATCCGGCTGTGACGGTCGCGCCGGCATCGCTTGAAGGCAGCAACGTGAATGCGGTTTCCGCGATGGTGGACATGATCACCAACGCGCGCCAGTTCCAGATGCAAACCAAGATGCTCGATTCCGCGAACCAGATGGACCAGTCAGCCAACAAGCTGCTCGATTTCAGCTGATCCGCCGCCGCTTGTTTCGCTGATTTATCTCGCTTACTTATTTCGCTGATTTATTTCGCTTATCTCGCTCAAGCCTAAGGCCAGAAAAACATGAACCGCTCTCTTTACATCGCTGCAACCGGCATGAACGCGCAGCAATCGCAGATGGACGTGATCTCGAACAACCTCGCCAACGTCAGCACGAACGGCTTCAAGGGTTCGCGCGCGGTGTTCGAAGACTTGCTGTATCAGACCGTCCGCCAGCCGGGCGCGAATTCCACGCAAACCACGGAACTCGCCTCGGGTAGCCAGTTGGGTACGGGCGTGCAACAGGTCGCAACGGAACGTCTCTACACGCAGGGCGCGCTGTCGCAGACCGGCAACTCGAAGGACGTAGCCATCAACGGCAACGGCTTCTTCCAGGTGACCATGCCCGACGGAACCACGGCCTACACGCGCGACGGTTCGTTCCAGGCGAGCCCGACCGGCCAACTGGTGACATCGAGCGGATATCCGGTCTCGCCGGCCATCACGTTGCCGACGAACTACACGAGTCTAACCATCGGCTCGGACGGCACGGTCACGGTCACGCAACAAGGCAGTTCGGCTAACACCACGGTCGGGCAATTGCAGATCGCGACCTTTGCAAACCCCGCCGGTCTCGATGCAAAAGGCGAAAACCTGCTCTCCGAAACCAACGGTTCAGGCGTGCCGAACGTCACCACGCCGGGATTGAACGGCAGCGGCACGTTGCAACAGGGCTACGTGGAAGCATCGAATGTGAACGTGGTGCAGGAACTCGTGAACATGATCCAGACGCAGCGCGCCTACGAAATCAACAGCAAGGCCGTGACCACGTCGGACCAGATGCTGCAAACGCTCAGCCAGATGCAGGTTTAACGGGATCGAGCAGCCTCACGGCTCGATGCCTGATACGTATTTCCGAAGGATCACGAAGATGTCGCCCATTTCTTTCTCGTTTCGCCGCTTTGCAACCGTCGTGCTGGCGGGCGTTTTCGCCGCCACGCTCGGCGCGTGCGGGCTCGTGCCGAAAGAACCGATCACGCAGCAGCCGATGACCGCTCGGCCGCCCTTGCCGCCCGTGAACACGCAGTCGCCGGGCGCGATCTACAACGCCGGCTACGCTGGACGGCCGCTGTTCGAAGACCAGCGGCCGCGCAACACGGGCGACATCGTGACGATCGTGATCGCGGAAAACGTCAACGCGACGAAATCATCGGCGGCGAATGCAGCGCGCGGCAGCGCTGCGGCGTTTGCCGTGCCGACAACACCAGGCATCTTCGGCGGCCTTTTCAACAACACCAACCTTTCGGCCAGCGGTTCGCAGAAGTTCAACGGGTCGGGCGGCGCGAGCGCGGCCAACACGTTCAACGGCACGCTCACCGTGACCGTCACCGGCGTGCTGCCGAACGGCAACCTGGTCGTGAGCGGCGAAAAGCAGATGCTCATCAACCAGGGCAACGAATTCGTGCGCTTCTCCGGCGTGGTCAATCCCACGACCATCTCCGGCGCCAACACCGTCTTTTCGACGCAAGTCGCCGACGCGAAGATCGAGTATTCGGCGAAGGGTTATATCGATGAATCGCAAAACATGGGCTGGCTGCAGCGATTCTTCCTCAACGTGGCGCCCTTCTGATCATGAAATTCGCTCTCCGTTTTTGTTTTGGCGCGCTCGCCCTGGCTTTGGCCGCCGTGCTGCCGCAAGCGGCGCAAGCCGAACGCCTGAAGGACCTCGTCTCCTTTCAGGGCGTGCGTGACAATCAGCTGATCGGCTACGGCCTCGTTGTCGGCCTCGATGGAACCGGCGACCAGACATCGCAAACGCCGTTCACCACGCAAAGCTTGACCAACATGCTGGGCAATCTCGGCATCACGCTGAACCCGGCGACCACGCAGAACATGCAGCTGAAGAACGTCGCAGCCGTGATGGTCACCGCGGTTCTGCCGCCGTTCGCGCGGCCGGGCGAAGCAATCGATGTCACGGTTTCATCGCTGGGAAATGCCAAGAGCTTGCGCGGCGGCACGCTGCTGATGGCGCCGCTCAAAGGCGCTGACGGCCAGGTTTATGCCATGGCGCAGGGCAACGTGGTGATCGGCGGCGCGGGCGCGAGCGCGAACGGCAGCAAGGTCCAGGTCAACTCGCTGGGCGCGGGCCGGATTTCGGGCGGCGCGCTCGTTGAACGCGCGGTGCCGAGCAACTTCACGCAACCCGGCGGCACCATGCAGATGGAACTGCGCGACATGGACTTCGATAACGCGCAGAAGATCGTGGCGGCGGTGAACAACCAGTTCGGCATGGGCACGGCAGTCGCACTCGACGGCCGCACGATCCAGCTGCACGCTCCGACCGACCCGACGAGCCAGGTGTCGTTCATGGCGCAGCTCGAGAATATCGATGTCCGTCCGTCGCAAGCCGCCGCCAAGGTGATCCTGAACGCGCGCACGGGTTCTATCGTGATGAACCAGATGGTGACGTTGCAGAACTGCGCGGTCGCGCACGGCAATCTGTCGGTCGTGATCAACACGCAAACCGCCGTGAGCCAGCCGGGCGCGTTTTCGAACGGCCAGACGGTCGCCGCGCGGCAATCGAATATTCAGTTGAAGCAGGACTCGGGCGCGCTCAAGACGGTCGCGGCAAGCGCCACGCTCGCCGAAGTGGTGAAGGCGCTCAACGCGCTCGGCGCAACGCCGGCGGATCTTATCTCGATCCTCCAGTCGATGAAAGCAGCAGGCGCCTTGCGCGCCGACCTGGAAATCATATAAGGACAATCGCACATGAACGCGAACGGGACGGCAAACAGCACGCTGGCTTCACTGAGTGGCTCGGATACGAGCGGCGGCCTGAATTCTTTATCGAACCGGTTCGCGCTCGACGTGCAAGGTTTCGACGCCATGCGCGCCCAGGCCAACGCCTCGCCGCAGGCGGGTTTGAAGGCGGCGGCCAAGCAGTTCGACACGGTTTTCACGCAGATGATGCTCAAAAGCATGCGTGAAGCGACGCCGTCCGACAGCCCTTTCGATTCCCACGACACCGCCACCTTCACGTCCATGCTCGACCAGCAGATGGCGCAAAACATGGGCTCGAAGGGCATCGGCGTGGCCGACATGATGCTCAAGCAACTGATGCGCAACGCGGGCGCCGGATCGGCTTCGAGCCTCGACCCGACTGGCGCCAGCGGCGGTTCCGACAGCAGCGCGAACGCCGGCAACATTGCCGCGATGAACGCCATGGCGAAGGCCTACGCGAACGCGGCGGCATCGGGGACATCGAAGGACGCGTTGCAGGGCAAGGGCTACAGCGCCAACAGCGCGCTGGAACCGCCGGCACGCGGCGTGGGATCGGACAAGGTGGCGGGCTTCGTGGACCGGCTTGCAGCGCCCGCGCAGGCGGCCAGCGCGGCGACGGGAATTCCGGCGCGGTTCATCATCGGACAAGCGGCGCTGGAGTCCGGCTGGGGCAAGCGCGAAATCAAGAATGCCGATGGCAGCACGAGCCACAACGTGTTCGGCATCAAGGCAACGAGCGACTGGACAGGCAAGACCACCAACGCCGTGACGACCGAATACGTGAACGGCAAACCACAAAAAGTGGTGGAGAAGTTCCGCGCGTATGACTCGTACGAATCCGCGCTCACCGATTACGCCAGCGTGCTCAAGAGCAATCCGCGATACGCGCCGGTAGTCGAAGCATCGCGCGATGCCGCCGGTTTCGCGCACGGCATGCAGAAGGCCGGATACGCGACCGACCCGCAATACGCGAAGAAGCTGATTTCCATCATGAAGCACATTGCGTGACGAAGCGTGCACACTGGCGCGCGTTTTGCTGCAATTTTCCCGGTGGAACATTGGTAATACGAGTAATGTGTCAGAAGCGACGGGGCCAATGTCGCAATAGAAGACTAAGCCGGCCGGCGTCCCGTTCCCGCAAAATGTGTTGCGCGGGACGGACTGCCGGCCGAGCCGCATAGAAATGGGGCTGAGATCGAGTTTGTTTCTTTTCGTGCGATTTTGACGTTTTCGGTTGCGAAATAGGGGTTAATCAGGGGTAAAGACGGGTTTTTGGGAAATTTTTGCAGTCAGCCCTAAATAATCCATCCCTGTTGCCGCTAAATGGAACACCGAAGTGCCGGATCTAATGGTCCGGTTGGACGCCACCGGACTTGATAGCCGGGGCGGCACGAGCAAACGAACACGGCAAGCCCATGAACATGAACGAGTCGAACGGTTCCGACATCGCTGACGACGAGTCCGACCATCCCGATTTTGGCAGGCGGAATCCGCTGGAAATCGGTGTATCACTACGCAACCTCGTCAATCGAGGCGATTTCCTGACGGTCGAACATGGCGGCGGGCAGATCGTGACGCGCCTGCTCGACGTGAATCCTGCCGCGCAAACGTTCGTGTTCGACTGGGGCGCGGTTGCCGAAGAGAACACGGCTGTTCTCGCGACCGAAAACCTGATGTTCAGCGCGAGCCCGGATGGCGTGCGCGTGGAGTTCGCGACCGGCACGCCGCGTGAAATCGTTTTCGAAGGCAATCCGGCGTTCGAAGCGGACTTTCCTCCGGTGCTGTTCTACATGCAGCGGCGCGAGTATTTTCGCGTGGAAGCGCCGGTGCTCGATCCGTATATCTGCAGTGGCACGTTGCCAAGCGGCGAGCGTTTCCGGTTTGAAGTCAACGATCTGTCGCTGGGCGGCGTGGCGCTGCGGACCATGGACGAACGCGTGGCCGCGCTGGAAGTCGGCGTGATCCTGAAAGACGTGGAACTGCATTTCAGCAACCCGGGCAAGGTCGTGCTCGACGTGCAACTCATGTCGAACCGGCAAATCATCAACGCGAAAGGCGACCGGCGTTATACGCTGGGCTTCAAGTTCATGAGCCTGCCGGGATCGGCGGAAAACACTTTGCAGCGCTTGATCACGCAGCTCGAGATGAAACGGCGTTCGCTCGCGCGTTGAATCTGCGCGCTGAGTTTGCATACGAGCCCGTGGTCATGCCGCGGGCTTTTTTATCGGCGCGGGGTTTGTTCCTGTTGCGTCGCTTCATCGCGTTACGTCGTTCCCGTAACGTCGCGGGTTTATCTGGCTCCATCCGCTGAATTAGCCCCCAATTGCCCCGCTGCTTCACGGATTGCATCCGGTCGCGCCGATGAATAATCCGGACAAGGCGCAGTGCGCTTGCGGCGTGGGACGTCGGCGATAAAAAGCCGCTTGTACCTCAACTTTTATCCATATCGGCCGATAAACATCAGTGTCGCCACGTGGCGAGCCGGGGCTCATGCCTTTACCAGGATTCCTTGCATGTCCAGCAACCTATTCGATATTGGCGTGAGCGGTCTCAATGCAGCCCAGTGGGGACTGACGACGACCGGCCAGAACATCAGCAACGCGGCGACGCCGGGCTATACGCTCGAGCGCCCCGTGTATCAGGAATCGTCCGGGCAATACACGGCATCGGGATTTGCCGGACAAGGCGTGACGACAGCAACCGTCACGCGTTCCTATAGCGATTTCCTGACCAAACAGCTGAACAGCAGCCAGTCGAACAGCAGTTCGCTGAACACGTATTACTCGATGCTGTCGCAGCTGAACAACCTCGTTGGCGATCCGACCACGGGTATCGGCGCGGGAATCACGAGCTATTTCACGGGCTTGCAGTCGGTCGCGAACAGCCCCGGAACCACGGCCACGCGGCAAACGCTGATGAGCAGCGCGCAATCGCTCTCCGACCAGATGAACGCCGCCGCCACGACGTACAACCAGTTGCGCGATGGCGTGAACCAGTCGCTGCAAAGCGCGGTGTCGCAGGTGAACACCTACGCCAAGCAGATCGCCGATCTCAACGTGCAGATTGCCACGGCGAGTTCGGCCGGCCAGCCGCCGAACCAGTTGCTCGACCAGCGCGATCTCGCGGTATCGAATTTGAGCCAGCTCGTGAGCGTCCAGGTCAACACGAACAACAGCGGCTACAACGTATCGTTTGGCAACGGCCAGCCGTTGGTTGCCGGCAGCAGTTCGTACCAGTTGACGACGGCGCCTTCGCCATCGGATCCGAGCGAATTGTCGATTGCGTACGCCTCGGCCGACGGTTCCACGCAAACCGCCAAACAAACCCAATACTTGCCGGACTCCATGTTCAGCGGCGGCGGCACTATCGGCGGCTTGCTCGATTTTCGCAGCCAGTCGCTCGATCCGGCGCAGGCCAAGCTCGGTGCCATCGCGACCAGCTTCGCCACGCAACTGAACAACCAGAACGAACTCGGCGTCGACCTGAATGGCAACCCCGGCGGTGCGTTGTTCTCGACCGGCAGCCCGACCGTCTACGCCAACTCGCGCAACGCCGGCACCGCGGCGCTGAACGTTTCCATTGCCGACGGCACGCAGCCGCCGACCGGCGATTATTCGCTCGGCTTCGACGGCTCGAACTACACGCTCACCGACCGTTCTTCGGGCGCGGTCGTCGGCCAGTTTGCAAGCCCCGCGACGAGCGGCACGATTGCGGGCATGAACATATCGATTGCAAGCGGATCGATGACAAAAGGCGATTCGTTCACCATCCTGCCAACGCGCGGTTCCCTCGATAACTTTTCCCTCAGCAACTCGAATGCGTCGGCGATTGCCGCGGCTTCGCCGGCTGTGGCTTCGGCGGGAACGGGTAACACGGGCACGGGCAAGATCTCGGCGGCGACGGTCACGGCGGGATACACGATGCCGACCGACATCAAGCTGACCTACAACTCGACCAGCGGCACCATGACGTCGAACGTGGCGATCACGTTGCCGGACAGCACCGTGGTCCCGGCCGGCACCGCGTTCCCGTACGACCCTACGAAGGGCCTCACCGTCTCCAACGGCACGGGCGTGAGCGCGACCGTCAACGGCACGCCTTCGACGGGCGACAGCTTCACCATCGCCGTGAACAAAGGCGGCACGAGCGACGGCAGCAACGCGCTCGCCATGGCGAACCTCGGCACCGCGAAGTCGATGAACGGCGGCACCGACACCTTGACGAGCTCATACGCGAACTTCGTCAACCAGATCGGCAACCAGACGAACGCGCTGAAGGCGTCGAGCACGTCGGCGACCGCGGTGCTTAACCAGGCGACGTCGGCGCAACAGGCGGTATCGGGCGTGAACCTGAACGAGGAAGCCGCCAACCTGATCCAGTACCAGCAGCTTTATCAGGCCAACAGCAAGGTTATCCAGACGGCTTCGTCGCTGTTCCAGACACTGCTCGGCATCTTCAACTGAGGTTTTCACGATGCGTATTTCCAGCTCGCAGTACTTCACGATGAACGTCGCGACGATGAGCGACCAGCAAGCGTCGCTCGCCGCGCAGTACGCGCAGATTTCGTCGGGCAAGAGAATCCAGAGCGCGTCCGACGATCCCCTCGGCGCCGCGCAAGCCGTGCAGCTGAGCAGCCAGTCCGCCACGCTTTCTCAGTACAGCACCAACCAGACGGCTGCACTGACCTCGTTGCAGCAGGAAGACGCAACGCTGACGAGCATTGGCAACGTGGTGCAGAGCATTCAGACGCTCGTGAACCGTTCGGGCAGCGGCGCGCTCAACGATACCGACCGTGCGTCCATCGCGACCCAGTTGCAGGGTTATCGCGACAACCTGATGACGCTCAGCAATTCCACCGACGCCAACGGCAACTACATCTTTTCGGGCTTCAAGGGCACCACGCAGCCGTTCACGGACAATGCATCGGGCACGGGCGCGACCTACGCCGGCGACAACGGCCAGCGCCAGGTGCAAATTTCCGATGGCCGTTCCATCAACGTAGCCGACAACGGCGCGACCGTTTTCCAAAGTGTGTCGCCGAATGAAAGCGTGCCGGTTTCATCGTCGGCGGCGGCCAACACGGGTACTGGCACGATAGGCCCGGTCAACGTCAGCAACCGGGGCGACGCGGGCAATGCATCGACTTACACGATCGCGTTCGCGACCACCGGCACCGGCGCCACGGCCACCACGACTTACACGGTCACGGACCAGAGCGGCGCCGTGGTCACGCCCGCGACGCCGTATGTGGCAAAGCAGGACATTGCGCTGGGTGGCGGAGAGAAAGTGGCGATCGACGGTGCGCCGGCCGACGGCGACAAGTTCACGGTCGCGCCGGCCAACACCGGCAATGCCTCCGATACCGACATCTTCTCGACGCTGGATTCGCTGATCAGCGCGCTGAAGCAGCCGACCTCGGGCAATCCGACCGCGCAGGCGACGTTGCAGAACGCGCTGACCACGGGCGGCACGAAGGTCAACAACATGTACAACAACGTGCTGACGACGCAGGCATCGGTTGGCGGCCGCGAGCAGGAAGTCACCGCAACGCAGACGGCGATGCAGACGACGTCGACGCAAACCGCCAGTTCATTGCAGGACCTGACGAGCATTAATCTGGTCAGTTCGATCAGCCAATACGAGTTGACGCAGAATGCGCTTCAAGGCGCGCAGCAGGCGTTTGCGCAGATTCAGAAGATGTCGCTGTTCCAGTACATCAGCAGTTGATTCAAGGCAGGGATTACGGGGAATGATGGGGGTAGTTGGAAGTGTTTCGGGCCGCCTTTCGAGGCGGCCCTTTTTATTTGTTTGGCGTGATGCGGGGAATGGAAGGGTTATTCGCCGCATATTGTGCGGAGATTAGGCGAGTTATTCACCGCACAATCTGCGGCAAATACGTCCTTTTGCGAAAGGCGCGTCCGGGTTCCCAGGCGACTAAAGCGCAGCCGCCACCCGTCCCATCTGGCCGATGCCGTTCTCGAATATGCGTTGAAAGAACGGAATCAGGTTGGGGATCATCAGCTGTATGAGCAAAAGTCCCACGAGCATCGTGACGGGGAAACCCACCTGAAAAATCCCGATCTGCGGCGCCGCGCGATTCAGGATCCCGAGCGCCAGGCTCGCAATCAACAACGCGGCCACCACCGGCAGCGACAACAACAATCCCGTCGAGAACACGCTCATGCCGTAGCTCGCAACGGTCTGCCAGCCGCGCGCATGCGTCACCGCGCCGAGCACGTTCGCGCTCACAGGCACGCTTTCAAACGTCTGCACGAGTGCGCTGATCATTTGCAGATGACCATCGAAAACGAGAAAAGCGAGGAACGCGATGGTATTCAGATACCGCGATATCACCACCGAATTGCCGCCCTGACGCGGGTCGTAGAGCATCGCGAAACCCAGGCCCATCTGCTGGCCGATAAACTCACCGGCGGCATCGATAGTCGCAAATGCAATCTGCATGGTCACACCGAGCGCCGCGCCGACCATGAACTGGTTGATGAGGATGAGCACGCCATCGGCGGAAAAAACGGTGACCTGGGGGACTGCGCCGATCGTCGGCGCCACGATCAGCGAGATGAACGCCGCGAGCCCGACCTTGACGCGCACCGGAATCGCCATGTGGCTCAATAACGGCGCGGTCGCGATCAGCGCAAGAATCCGCGTGAACGGCCAGAGAAACGATGTCAGCCAGACATTGAGCTGCGCATACGTGACCGAAAACATCGGTTGCGTCAGCCCGTGATTGCGGGCGTGATGGTGAACACGTGGCGCATGTAGTCGAGCAGCGTTTCCATCATCCACGGGCCGGCAATCACGAGCGTGACGGCGACCGCGAGCAGCTTCGGAATGAACGAGAGCGTGCTTTCGTTGATCTGCGTGGCGGCCTGGAAGAGGCTCACCACAAGGCCTACGACCAGCGCGACGAGCAACAGCGGAGCCGCGAGCAACAGCGCCACGTACATGGCCTGATGCGCGATCGACATGACGGATTCGGGGGTCATCGTGTGTATCTCTGTGCTTTGAAGGCTTACGAAACGAAGCTCTGCGCGAGCGAACCAATCAGCAATTGCCAGCCGTCGACGAGCACGAACAGCATCAGCTTGAACGGCAGCGAAATGGTCGTCGGCGACACCATCATCATCCCCATGGACATCAGCACGCTCGCCACGACCATGTCGATGATCAGAAACGGAATGAAAATGGTGAAGCCGATCTGGAAGCCGGTTTTCAGTTCGCTCGTCACAAACGATGGCACCAGCAGCGAAAGCGGTACGTCTTCCGGGCCGTTCATCGGCGGGGCCTTGGAGATCTTGGCGAAGAGCGCGAGATCCGCTTCGCGCGTCTGGCGGATCATGAACTGCTTGAACGGCGTGACGCCGCGCGTGACCGCCTGGTCCATCGTGATCGTGCCGTCGGAGAAGGGCTTGTACGCGTCGTTATAAGCGCGGTCGAGCACCGGCGACATCACGAACAACGATAAAAACAGCGCCAGCCCGACCAATACCTGATTGGGCGGCGTGCTGGTCGTGCCGAGCGCCTGACGCAACAGCGACAACACAATGATGATGCGCGTGAAGCTCGTCATCATCAGCACCATTGCCGGCAGGAACGACAGCATGGTGAGCAGCAGCATCGTCTGGACGCTGAGCGAATACGTCGTGCCGCCGTTCGGACCCGGGCTGGTGTTGAAGGCCGGCAAACCCGCCGTGCTTTGTGCAAAGGCCGCGTAGGGAAGAGCGGCCATGAGAACTGGCAGCGCCAGCTTCGCGCATCGTGTTGCTGAAAACCGAACCTGCATTACTTGCTCCCGCCCGCGAATTTTTGCAGACGTCTGGTCGCTTCACCGGCGAGGGCATCGCGAAAACGCTGACCGAAATTGCCTTGCAGTCCGCTCGACTCAGGCGCTGTTCCCGCGTCCACGCCGTCGAGTTCCGCCGATCCCGCCGGCATGGTGTGCAGCAATCGCACGTTGCCGGGCGCGGCGCCGAGCACGAGCCATGTATCGCCGATTTCCACCACCGATACCCGTTCCTTGTTCCCAAGCGACGCACCGCCGATCACCTTCACCAGCCCCGTGCGCTTCGTTCCCGCCACGCCGAACTTGCGTGCAAGCCACGCGCAACCGAACACGAACGCAATGACGATCGCCAGTCCGAGCAGCGTCTGCAGCACGGCGCCGAAACCGAGCGACGGCACCGCCGTTCCCGCGCCCACGCCCGACGCAATCTGCGCGGCGTGATTCACGGCGTTCATATCGGCGGCGTGCGCTGAAAATGCTGAGACAAGCGCCGGGAAGGCAACGGCAATACGTTTCATCGATTCAACTTCCTGATGCGTTCCGACGGCGTGATGATGTCGGTCAGGCGGATACCGAACTTGTCGTTCACGACCACCACTTCGCCCTGCGCGATGAGGCAGCCGTTGACGAGCACGTCCATCGGTTCGCCGGCGAGGCCGTCGAGTTCCACCACCGACCCTTGCGCCAGTTGCAGCAAGTTGCGGATCGCGATCTTCGTGCGCCCGAGTTCCACCGTCATCTGCACGGGGATATCGAGAATCATGTCGATGTCGTTGCGCGTTGCCGGCGCCGCGACTTTCGACAAAGGCTGGAACACGCCCGCCGACGAAGCCGCCGCCGGCGTCTCATTGCCGTTCTGTTCTGCCAGGGCGCTCGCCCAGTCGTCCATGCCGAAATCCGCGCTTTTCAGCGGGTCGGACGGCAGCGTGCCTGGTTCGGTTACATCACTCATATCCACCTTCCTTCATCGTGTCGGTTGCGCTGATCATCTTCTGGACCCGCAACGCGTATTGACCATTGAAAACGCCGTAGCCGCATTCCATCACCGGCACGCCATCCACTTTTGCCGTGACATGTTCGGGTACGTTGAGCGGCAGGACGTCGCCGGCGCGCATGTTGAGAATCTGTTCGAACGTCGTGCCCACTTGCGCGAGATCGACCGTGAGTTCCACCTCGGCGGACTGGACTTGCTGCGATAAAACGCGAATCCAGCGCCGGTCGACTTCGAGCGCTTCGCCTTGTATGGGCGATGACAGCACGTCGCGGATTGGTTCGATCATCGAATACGGCATGCAGATGTGGAGCGTGCCGCCCGTCGATCCGAACTCGATGGAAAACTGCGTCACGATCACAATCTCGTTCGGCGTGGCGACGTTTGCGAATTGCGTGTGCATTTCCGAGCGCACGAATTCGAAGTTGAGCGAGCGCACGCTTTTCCACGACGCCGCGTACTGCTCGAACACGAGGTTGAGCAGCTTGCTGATGATCCGGTGCTCGGTCTGCGTGAACTCACGTCCTTCCACGCGGGTATGGAACCGGCCGTCGCCGCCGAAAAGGTTATCGACGACGAAAAACACCAGGTTCGGATCGAACACGAACAGCGACGTGCCGCGCAAGGGCTTCACGTGGACGAGGTTCAGGTTCGTCGGGATCGGCAGGTTGCGGGTGAATTCGCTGTACTTCTGCACCTTCACCGGACCAACCGAAATTTCCGCCGAACGCCGCATGAAGTTGAAGATGCCCACGCGCAAGAGACGCGCGAAGCGGTCGTTGATGATTTCCAGGCCCGGCATCCGGCCCCGGACGATACGTTCCTGCGTCGCGAGGTTGTAGGGGCGGACGCCTTGATAGCGTGTTTCGTCGGCAATGGTGTCGACTTCCCCGGTGACGCCCTTGAGCAGGGCATCGACCTCCTCCTGCGACATGAACTCTTCGTGGCCCATGAGTGTTCCTCGGTGTGCGGGTCTAAGCGCGTGACGGCGTAAGGGCGTTACTGGACCACGATTTCCGTGAACAGCACTTCCTGCACATGCGCCGGTTCTTCCGGCGAGCCGCCATACGTATTGACCGTGGTCAGCAGTTCTTTGGCAAGCGTGCGTTTTCCATCGATACCCGCCAGGTCCTCCGGATGTTTCGCGGAGAGCAGCATCAGGATGTGGCTGCGCACTTCCGGCATGCGTTCGACGAGCGCGGCTTGCGCCTTTTCGTTCGGTAGCTTCAGCGTGAGGCCGATGCGCAGGTAATGCATGCCGTCGTCGGATTGCAGGTTGACGGTCATGGAATCGAGCGGATAGAACACGGGCGGCAACGCGGGCGCGGGTTTCGCCGGTTCGTGCGATGCGGTTTTATGCAGCCAGAAGTACGCGCCTGCGCCGCCTGCGCCGAGCAGGACGATTGCGCCCACCGCGATCACGAGGATGCGTTTGAGCTTGCCGGTTTTAGCCGGCGCGACGGGTTGCTGTGCTGTTGCTGTGGTTGCCATGTTTGCGAGCCTCTTTCTGTAGCCTGAATTGTTGGCGAAAGTGGGCGTGCGCGATGGGTCGAACAGAAGGGGTTATTAGGGCTAACTCGGGAGTTTGCGCAAAGAGGAGGGTTTCACGTTTGCGATGCCCGCAGACCGGCGGACGTGAAAAAGCCGCGCGGCGGTGAGGCTCGCGCGGCTTGTTCCGTGGCGTGTTCGTGGTTTGTTCGTGGCGTGTGAAGCGGCTTAAGCGAACGTATCCACCAAACCAACCTGACGGCGCAGCGGCATGCTGACGGTGCTCGCGGTATCGCCCACTGCACCGATCCCGCCGCCCTGACCCGAACCGCCCCACGACGACGACCTTCCGCCACCATCCTGCTGCCCCGAACTCGCCTGCTTCCCGGCGAAGCCATCGCTGACGCTCGTGCTGCCCAAACCAATGCCATTCGCCTGCATCGCTTCACGCAGCGTCGGCAACGCAGCTTCAACGGCCGCGCGAACCTGCGCATGGTCCGACACAAACAGCGCATGCGCGTGATTCCCCGCGACCTGCAGCACCACTTGCAGCGGCCCGAGATCCTTCGGGTTCAACGTCAACTCGGCGCTCTGCTGATGCGCATTCGATAAAAACACGACCTTCTGGCTGAACGCATCGTCCCAACCACTCGATCCAACGTGCGGCGCAATCGCCGCGCTATCGGCTGCGGTCGCAGCACCTTGCAAGGTCGCGCCGCCCGTCGCCGCCGATGCCGCCTGTTGCACGCTCGCGTTCGCGGTGGCGTCGGCGTTTGCGGCGCTTGCCTTGTATGCGGCGCTGCCGTCGGCGGGCTGGGTGAGCGCGGCGAGCGCGGCTGCATCGGCTTGCTGCGTGGCGGCCGCGCCGCCGGGTTGCGTCAGCGCCGCGTTACCCTGCGTTTTGCCATCGGCGGTGACGCCGAGCGGCGCGTCGCGGCCGGCTTTCGTGCCCGTCGTCGTGCCTGTCGGCGTGCCGTTGTTCATGTTGCCGGCGTGCGCTGCGCTCATCGCGGCGGCGGCTGCATTGAGCGGCGTGGCCGGCGTTTGCACATTCGCCGCCGCCGTCAGCGACGCCTGCAGCGCGTCGGCCGCGGCCTTTGCATCGGCGGCTTTGGCGGGCGTGGGCGTGTTGCTTGCGTCGGTGCTATCGGTCGATGTCGCGTCCGCAGTCGCCGATGCCGCCGCGTCATCCAGATCCGCCGGCGTCCTGGCCGCGCCGTTGGCGGCGCGCGCTTTCAAAATCGCGGCTTTTTCTGCGGCAGCGGCTGCAATAGCCTCGGGCGTGCCGGGCGCAGCTTTGGTGGCGCTGGCAGTTTTATCCGCCGAAGCAGGCTTGTCAGCTGCCGATGAAGCCGTCTGATCCGCCGCCGCGCCTTGATCTGCGTCGCTCACCGATTTATCTTGATCAGTTGAATCCGTGGCATCGGCTTTCGACGCGTCGTGAACGCTGCCACGTGCTGCTGCGGCCTTCGCGGCGGCTTTATCGGCTTGAGCGCGTTCCTGCACTTTAGCCTGAGCCGCTTCGCGCTCATTGGCCTTGGCAGTAATGTTGTGCAGCGTGGATCCAAACGATGCCGCCGCTTCATCGCGAGCGGACGCGGCCGCTGCGCTACGTGAAACAGACGATACGCTCGATAAACCCAGCAGCGCGCTGGCGGAATTTACTGACGACATGAGTGACCTCTTGTATCTTGTGCGAGATAAAACCGCGATAAACCTTTAAGCCCGTTCGGCCCGCATCCGCAGGATCTTGGCCGAGTGCTCATCCGAATCACGCTGTTCGATCCGCGCGTCCTGTTTGGCCTGCACGGCGTCCGCGCGTGCGGCCAGAACCTGATACGAACCCAGCTTCTGCTTTTTCTGCTGCCATTCCGGCTTCGCTGCCTCGAGCCGTGCGGTCGCGGCCATGAGCAAGTTGCGTTGCTGGTTGATGGCGGAATCGAGCGTATCCACGAATGCCTGGAAGTTGCGCAAGGTCTGCGCGGTCGTACCTTCTTGCGCCGATGCCGTGAAGCGCGCGTGATATTCATCGCGATACGTCACGAGCGAATTCAACTGCGTCTCCACTTCGTTGCGTTCCTGCTGCAGCTTGCCGAGCTTTTTGGTCGCGGCTTCGAGTTCTTCTTCTGCGAGGTTGATCAGGGTATTGATCGGCAGATGCTTGGACATGGAGGTCTAATTCCTGATTATCTTTATCGTGTTGTTACGCGAACAGCTCGTCGAGTTTGGCCAGACTCGGCTCGAACATGGCTTGCTCGCGAAATCCCTGCTGCAAAAACGCTTCAATGCGCGGATACAACGCAATCGCCCGGTCCAGCAGCGCATCCCGTCCGCTGGAATACGCGCCCACGTTGATCAGGTCCCGGTTGCGCTGATAACGCGACAACATCTGCTTGAACAGACGCACGCGATCCAGATGTTTATCGTCGATCAGCGCCGTCATTGCGCGGCTGATCGATGCCTCGATATCAATGGCCGGATAATGCCCCGCTTCGGCCAGGGAACGCGACAACACAATATGTCCGTCGAGAATCGCGCGCGCGGAATCGGCGATAGGATCTTGCTGATCGTCCCCTTCCGTCAAGACCGTATAAAACGCCGTGATCGATCCGCCGCCTTCCGGCCCGTTGCCGGTGCGCTCCACGAGCGCCGGCAACTTGGCGAACACCGAGGGCGGATAGCCTTTCGTGGCGGGCGGTTCGCCGATGGCCAGGGCAATTTCGCGCTGGGCCATGGCGTAGCGCGTGAGCGAATCCATCAGCAGCAGTACGTGTTTGCCCTGATCGCGGAAATACTCGGCGAGCGAGGTTGCATATGTTGCGCCCTGCATACGGAGGATCGGCGAAACGTCGGCGGGCGCTGCAACCACGACAGAGCGCGCAAGTCCGTCCTCGCCCAGAATCTGTTCGATGAACTCCTTCACTTCGCGGCCACGTTCGCCAATCAGCCCGATCACGATGACTTCAGCGCTGGTGTAGCGCGCCATCGTGCCGAGCAGCACGGATTTACCCACGCCCGAACCCGCGAACAAGCCCATGCGCTGGCCGCGTCCAACAGTCAGCAGCGAGTTGATGGCGCGCACGCCGACGTCGAGAACTTTGTGGATCGGTTCGCGATTCAACGGGTTGATGGTCGGCGCGGACAACGGCGCGTCGCGTTTTGCGCCGAGCGGGCCGAGGCCGTCGAGCGGCCGGCCGGAGGCATCGACTACGCGGCCGAGCATTTCCCAGCCGACCGGCAGGCGCTTGGCGCCGGCCATCGGATCATTGATCGGCGCGCTTTCCAGCGGATAAACCCGCGCGCCGGGCAGCAATCCGGACACTTCGGTGGTCGGCATGAGGAACAGCTTGTCGCCGGAAAAGCCGACGACTTCGGCTTCAGCCATTGGAATGGAACTGCCGGCGGGCAACTCGATCATGCATTCCGATCCCACGCCGAGCTTCAATCCCACGGCTTCCAGCACGAGGCCGGCCGCACGCGTCAACCGGCCGCACGCGTGCAACGGCTTCGAAATCTGGCTGCGCGCCTTGCTGGCTTCGAGCTGGGCGCGCCATCCATCGAGATGCGGATTGTTGACCATCTCCGCCAATTCCACGATGGTCTGCGCCGCCATGTCTTCCAGTGTCGGCTCGGGCGTGACGTCGGGATCGGCGAGTGGTCCGAACGATGCCCGCGCGAGTTCCTGCTCGAGTTCGCTTAAGCCTTCCTGCGTCACGCGGCGCGCTGCGCTCGCGGTGTTATGAGTTTGCGTTACCACGGTTGCGACCTCCCGAGCGCCGCCGCGACGCGCTCCCAGCGCGTTGCATTGGTTGCATCGATTTCACCGCTTGCCGCGTGCGCCTTGCAGCCGCCGCGCTCGATGTCCGGATCAGTGCGGAACGTCCATCCGGCCGCTTGCAATTCTTCCAGCAAATATGCTTCGACAATCGGCAGATCCGACGGGTTCACGATCAGGTACGGCGCGCCGGAAAGCGCCGGTTCAGCCGCGATCACTGATCGCGCAACGGCGAGCACCGCGGTCGGATCGAGCGTCAAATGCTGCGATACGACTTGCTGCGCAATATCCAGCGCCAGCGCGGTAAGCGCGTCGGCGACCACGGCGTCGGCGGCTTGCAGGGCGGTCTTGAAGGCATCGGCCATCGATGCAAGCCGCGCCGCTTCGGAACGGGCATCCATGCGGCCTTCTTCTTCGCCCTTCGCGTAACCCTGGTCGTAGCCGGCCTGATAACCCATCGCCTGGCCGGCGACGTGCCCTTGCGCCAGACCTTGCGCATGCGCTTCGTCGCGGACTCGGCGAAGATGCTTTTCGAGCGCGGCGTGATCGGCGGCGGATCGATCCACCGGAACCGGATCGAACGATGCCATTTCCCAGCGTTGATACGCGGACATGCGCCCTTTCTTTTCGGCGTCGGTCGCGTGAGCCTGCTTCGCGGCTTCTGCTGCGTCAGACATATGCGTCCTCGGCCTTGCCGCCTAACTGGATCTGGCCGCTTTCGGCGAGATTGCGCACGACTTGCAGGATCTTGCGTTGCTGCGTTTCCACTTCCGACAAACGCACCGGACCGCGCGAATCGAGGTCTTCCGCGAGCAATTCGGCTGCGCGCTGCGACATGTTCGCGAGGAACTTCTGGCGCAGCGGCGGTTGTGCGCCTTTCAGCGAAACAATCAGCGTTTCCGATTCCACTTCCTTCAGCAGCATCTGGATGGCGCGGTCTTCGAGGTCCATCAGGTTCTCGAACACGAACATCTGGTCGATGATCTTCTGCGCCAGTTCCGCATCGAATTCCTTCACGTTTTCGATCACGGATTCTTCGTGCGCCGTCGACATGAAGTTGAGGATTTCCGCCGCCGTGCGAATGCCGCCCATCGGCGCGCGCTTGAGGTTGTCGCTGCCGGAAAGCAAGGTGGTGAGCACGTCGTCGAGTTCGCGCAGCGCGGCGGGCTGAATGCCGTCGAGCGTGGCGATTCGCAACAGCACGTCGTTGCGCAGGCGTTCGGTCAGAAGCGCCACGATTTCCGATGCCTGATCGCGGTCCAGATGCACGAGAATCGTCGCGATGATCTGCGGATGTTCGTTCTTGATCAGCTCGGCGACCGCGGCCGAATCCATCCACTTCAAGCCCTCGATACCGCTCGTGTCGCTGCCCTGCAAGATCCGGTCGATCAGCGCCCCGGCCTTGTTCTCGCCGAGCGCCTTGGTCAGCACCGTGCGGATGTATTCGCTCGAGTCGAGCGACAGCGCCGTGTGCTGTTCGGCTTCGTGCACGAACTCGGTCATCACGTTGTCGAGTTGCTCGCGCGTCACATTCTTCAACTGCGCCATGGTCGCGCCGATCTTCTGGACTTCGCGCGGTCCCAGGTACTTGAAGACTTCCGCTGCCTCGGATTCACCGATCGACATCAGCAGGAGCGCGGCTTTATTGAGGCCTTCAGCGTTCATCGGACACCCAGTTCTTGACGACCGTCGCGACGATTCTCGGGTCCTGGCGCGCGATCATCCGCGCGTAGTCGAGATTGCGTTCGAACTTGGCCTTGTTGCTTTCGTTGCCGAGCAAGCTGACTTCGGCATCCTTTTCTTCATCGATAGCGCTCTTCGGCATGGACGGACCATCGAGCAGCGACAGTTCGTCCGGTGCGCCAAGCGCGGGCGGCGGGGGCGGCGGCGGGAAAGCGCGGCGCAGCGCCGGCTTCACCATCGAGAAATACAGGAACATCGCCACCAGACCAATACCCGCGTACTTCGCCAGCTGGATGCCGCGCGCGATCATGTCCGGCGTGCGCCACCAGGGCACATCGGGGATCACGTTCGTATCCACCAGGAAGGTGCTGTTCACCACGTTGACCGAGTCGCCGCGCTTTTCGTCGTAGCCCATTGCGTCTTTCACGAGCTGCTGGACTTGCGCGAGCTTGTCGGCGGGAAGCGGTTGCATGGTGACGATGCCTTTCGCGTCCACCTGTTTCTGGTAATTCACGACCACCGCGACGGACAGGCGCTTGATGCCGCCCACCGGCTGCTCGTAGTGGCGCACGGTGCGGTCGACTTCGTAATTGGTCGTGGTGTCCTTGCGCAAATTCACCGGCGCGGCTTTTGCGCCGTCGACGCCGCTCGCGGCTGCATCGATAGGCGCCGATGCCGCTGCCGGCGGCTGGTTCGACAACGCGCCGGGCACGCCGCCCACGCTCGCGCCGCCGCCTTCCTTCGATTCACTCGATTGCTGGCTGCGGATCGCGGTGTTTTGCGGATTCGCGTTCGGGCCGTAGCTTTCCGCGGTTTGTTCCAGCTTCGAAAAGTCGATATCCGCGCTCACCTGCGAATGGGCGTTACCCGCGCCGAACAACGGCGCCAGGATTGCATCGATACGCGATTGCGTATTGCGTTCGATCTGCTGCACGTATTTGAGCTGCGACGCGTCGAGGCCGTTCGGCCCGCTGCTTTGCTGCGTAAGAAGGTTGCCGTCCTGATCGACGATGGTCACGTTCTTCACCGGCATATCCGCCACGCCCGAGCTGACCATGTGCTGGATCGCGAGCGTCTGCGCTTCGTCGAGCGCGCGGCCGGGATAGAGATTCAGCATGACCGACGCCGTCGGCAATTCCTTTTCGCGCACGAACACGGTCGGCTTCGGAATGGCGAGATGCACGCGGGCTTCGCGGACCGAGGATATCGACGCGATGGTCTTTTCCAGTTCACCTTCGAGCGCGCGCTGATAGTTGACCTGCTCGGCGAACTGGCTGATGCCGAATTTCTGGTTGTCCATCAGTTCGAAGCCGACCGAACCGTTCTTGGGCAATCCCTGCGATGCCAGCCGCAAGCGCGTTTCGTGCACGGATTCGCTCGGAACCAGGATCGCGCCGCCCGATTCGGCGATCTTGTAGGGAATATTTCCCTGCTGCAGCGCGGCGACGATTGCTCCGCCGTCACGATCCGACAGATTGCTGAACAGGACCCGGTAATCCGGCTGACGCGACCACATCACCAGCCCGGCAACCACTGCGGCCAGCACGGCGACGGCGATGATCAGCGGCATGCGCGGGTTGTTGCGGAACTGGTTGAGCATCGGCATGCGGCCGCCGAGGCTGCCGCTGAAGTCGGAACTGCCGGCAAAACCGGCGCCGCCCGAACCTGCCGCGATCGATCCGGCCGCCGGCTGCGCGCCGGCCAGACCCATGCGGGCGTCCGGGTTGATCAGGTTATTGGTGGAATCCATGCGTCGAAGCTCTCCGAATCTTGCGTTTTCCGCGAGGTGTCCGGCTGACGCCGGGCGCAATCGCAGACTCTTTCATGAGAGGAATTATCCGTAAGGACGAGTAAGTCGATTGAGCGAACAGAAGCCGGTTTTGGCGCTCTTTCCCGGCTTTGCAAAACCGCGCCGCTGCTAGACTTTTTCGTAATCGGTCAGGCCGTATGGCGAACCGCCCAGGCTCCGGCGCAGACGCCAGCCTTAGGCCCGGGACAGGCCCCGGTTCGATATGTCCCAGCAACACCGCCCACCATACGTTGCCGCCGGTTACCTTATTTGAGAGTTTGATTACCGCTTGATCCTTCTGGAGTCACCATGAATGCATCCATCAGCCCGCTGAGTTCGGCGCTCCAGCAACTTCAGTCCATGGCCACGCAGGCCGCCGGCGGCGCGGGCAATGTCGCGGGCGGCGCGGTCGTGCCGGAATCGGGGGCGGCGAGCGCGGGCAGTTTTGCGGATGCGCTGAAATCGTCCATCGACAACATCAGCAGCGCCCAGAAGAGCGCAATGAGCGAAGCGCACGCGTTCGAAATCGGTGCGCCGAACGTGTCGCTGAACGACGTCATGGTGGACATGCAAAAAGCCAATGTCGGCCTGCAATTCGGGCTGCAGGTGCGCAACAAGCTCGTGTCCGCCTACAACGACATCATGAACATCTCGGTCTGAGACTGGTCGTGAACGCCGGCTTGCGACCGTTGCACTTTCCGGAATCCGTTGTGACGCAAAGCCTTCCTAAAGCTTTCGCCGCTTTCTCCGATAACCCTAAGTAACAGCACGGCAAACAGTCAGACAAATAAGCGGTCTCGATCGTAAAGCCGGCATCGGTTCATCACGTTTCTGCAGTCAGCGCGCGCAGAAGCCGAATTTGGAGAAGTCGGATGTTTTCCCAGGGACATGCGGGAGCCAACGCGTACGCACGCGTCGGCGTGCAAACCGGAGTGATGGGCGCCAGTCCGCACAGACTCGTGGTCATGCTGTATCAGGGCGCGCGCCAGGCTATCGCCCAGGCGCGGATGCACTTGCAGCAGGGCAACATCGCGGCGCGCGGAGAAGCGATCACGAAGGCGATCGGCATTATAGAAAGCGGTTTGCAGCAGGCCCTGAACAAGGAAGCCGGCGGCGAAATCGCGGCGCGGCTGGACGCGCTCTATACCTATATGTCGCACCGCCTTCTGCAAGCGAACCTGCAGCAAAGCGAACCGATACTGGTTGAAGTCGATGGCTTGTTGGCAACTCTGGAAGATGCCTGGATCGCAATCGCGCCCGACGCAGCAAGAATGGCTGCGGCGTGACATTACGAAATATGTCCGCACATAATGAAAACGACACAAGAATATTTCTCTCATTACGAAGCGATAGCAGAACTTTCCGCGCGCATGCTGGCCGCCGCGAGAGGTGGAGACTGGAGTGAGTTGAAGATCATGCAGGGGGCGTATCGCGAGTTGATCGACGGTTTGCGGGAAGTCGATGCCGCGTCCCAGCTCGACGACACCGCGCGCGCCCGCAAGTTCGAGCTGGTGCGCCGGATTCTCGCCGACGACGCCGCCATTCGCGATTTGAGCGCACCCAGCCTTGCGCGTTTATCGGCGCTGTTCACGGTGAACAGGCCCGCGCGAGTTTTGAAAAAGATGATCGGGCTGCGATAAACACGTTTCTTGTGGTTCACGTGTTTGCAGCCCGCCGAAAACCGGTGACGGGCTGATCCGATTGTCGATCGCTTGACCGGTTACCCGAGGAAACCGGCATGCCTGGCCTGGACACCGCGATCGCTGCGCTTATCGCCAGCCGCACTGACATGCTGTTATCGGCGCTCCTTCCGCAAGGTGGATCGACCTCGGGCGCGACGGCGCAGACCAGCACGTCGCAACTTCTCGTCGATAACCCGGCGTTTGCGGTTCCCGCTCCGGCAAACGCCGCGAATACGCCGCCGCCCGCTTCCGCACAAACCGCGCTCAGCAATGTCGCGCGCACGCTCGACGCCATTTCCCGGTTCGGCGGCCAGAACACGCCGCCAATGACAAGCAACGCTCCGTTGTGGCCAACCGCGCCGCGCCCGCTGCTTGCCGCGAGCGCGTTCGCCACGTTGTCCGGTTCCTTGTTCGATACCCACGCAGCTTCGGCTTCGGCGTATTCCACGGCGCCTTCGACCGCTTCGAGTGCTTCAACCGCCACCGCTGCCACCGCCGCGGTCAGTCAAGCCGCGCAGGTTTTGCCGGCCGACGCGCTGGCGTCCGTGCTGGCGAAAACCGTGAGCGAAAGCGGGCTTTTCTACGAAAGCCACATCGCGCAATGGCTTGCCGGGCAACGCACGCTCGCGTCGCTGAACAATGAACCGCAAGCGCGCGCGGATAACCTGACGGCGCCGCTTCCGTTCGATACACCGCAACCGCAGCCCGATCTGCCGGCGGAAGTGTGGATCGATGAATCCCTGCTGCCGCCGACTTTTTCCGCCGATCCGCCCGATCCGATGAACCCCGTGCGCCTCGTTCCCATGCCGCTCACGCCGCAGCAGGCGGCGGCGCTGGCGGCTTCGGTGCGCGCTGTGCCGCCGAACGTGTTCTCGCCTCCGGGCATGAAGCCGGGCGCAGGATCCGCATCTGCCGCAGCCGATGAAAACACTCACGATCCCGCCGTGCAGGCGTCGATCAACGCGGGCATCCATCCATCGACTATCCCATTGGTTCGCCAGCAACTCGATCTGCTCGCCACCCATCAGTTTCGCTGGTCCGGCGAAGCGTGGCCCGGCGCGAAGTTCGACTGGGAGATCGAGCCGCGAGAACGCCGCGCGCACGATGGCGCCGCGAACCCGACGTTTGGCGATGAACGCGCCTGGCACACACGCGTCACATTGGCGCTGCCGACGCTCGGCAACGTCGACGCAAACCTGGTGCTCACCGGGCAGCAATTGCTGGTGAAGCTGAACGCGAGCGCGGACGGCGCGATCCTGCTTGCCCGCGATGGCGAGCATTTCCAGCAGCAACTCGAAGCCGCGGGCTTGCGGCTCGCCGGTATCACCATCCGCGCGATGGACCCGCTGGCCGAATCGACGGGCGCCGTGTCACCGGACATTGATACGCCGCCATCCGGCGCGGAGAGCGCGGCATGACGCAGCCAAACGATGCGCGCAAGCAAGCCACCGCGCTCACCTACGACACGAAGAAACCCGATGCCGCGCCGCGCGTGGTCGCAAAGGGTTACGGTCTCGTCGCCGAGATGATCGTGCAGCGCGCGAAGGACGCGGGTTTGTACGTGCACGAATCGCCGGATATGGTGTCGCTGCTGATGCAGGTCGATCTCGATGCCCGCATTCCGCCCGCGTTATATCAGGCCGTGGCGGAACTGCTGGCGTGGTTCTACAGGCTGGAAAACGGGCTTGAAGAAGTGCCGGCGCCGGAAGTCGCGCCGGTCGCCGGGATGCCGAAAAGATAGCGGTGCATTCGAAAAAACGCTAAGCAGCAAACGCCCGCGCGATGATCGCAGCAAAATCAAACCGCGCCGGCAACGTGCCGTACACGCGATTCGTGGCGCTATGTGCATCGCCGAGACGGGTTTCGATGAACGCCGCCGCCACATCCGCCGGCGCGTGCTGCGCCAGCAACACGCCTTGCGCGGTCAGCACGAGCTGCTGCGCGATCCGCCGCGCCGACGCTTCGCGCGAAGCCACATCGACCTGAAGCATGCCGAGCAGCGCGTTCAACGCGTCGCGCAACGCCGGATGTTCCTGCGCGACCGCGTGCCACGAATCCAGCAACGCACGCGCGGCCTCGGGTTCGCGCTCGATCGCCCGCAACACGTCGAGGCACATCACGTTGCCCGAGCCTTCCCAAATCGAATTCACCGGCGCTTCCCGATAAAACCGCGCCATCGGCCCTGTCTCGACGTAACCGTTGCCGCCCCAGACTTCCATTGCTTCGCCAGTGAATTCGAGCGCCCGCTTGCAGACCCAGAACTTCGCTGCCGGCGTCACGATGCGCCGCCACGCGCGCTCCTCGGCCGTCGATGAATTCTCGAATGCGCCCGCGAGCCGCATGAACAACGTGGTCGCTGCCTCGGATTCGAGCGCGAGATCGGCGAGCACGTTGCGCATCAGGGGTTGATCGACGAGCTTCGCTCCAAACGCACGCCTGTGCCGCGCGTGGTGGATCGCGTGGATCAGCGCGGCGCGCATCAACGCCGCGCTGCCGATCACACAATCGAGCCGCGTGAAGTTCGCCATTTCGATGATCGTCGGCACGCCGCGTCCTTCGTCGCCAATCATGACGCCGTAGGCATCGAGCAACTCGACTTCGCTGCTCACGTTCGAGCGGTTGCCGAGCTTGTCCTTCAGTTGCTGAATATGGACCGCGTTTTTGGAACCGTCGGGTGCGAAGCGCGGTACGTAGAAGCACGAGATCGGGCCTTTTTCATCGGCGCTTTCGGCGCTTTCGCCAGTCCTCGCGAGCACCAGATGCGCGTCGCATTGCGGCGCGGAGAAGAACCATTTATGGCCGATCAGCCGATATTCGCCGCCGCGTCCGCCCGCGCCTGACGCAACCGCGCGAGTCCGGTTGCTGCGCACGTCCGAGCCGCCTTGTTTCTCGGTCATGCCCATGCCGATCAGCATCGATTCCTTGCCGGCATCGAGCGGAATATCACGATGATCGTGCTTGCGAGAAAGCAACTGCGCCTGCAAGCGTGCGTAGAGCGCGGGTTCGTTTTGCAGGACGGGAATGCTCGCAAACGTCATGGTCAGCGGACACAACGATCCGCTTTCGAGTTGCGCGTGCAGGAAATATCCGGCGGCGCGCGCGGCCATGGCGCCCAGCCGCGGCGTGCCCGACGGACCGGCTTCGAACGGCAGCGCGTGCAAGCCTTGTTCGCGCAACATTGAAAGCAGCGTATGCCAGGCAGGATGAAACTCGATTGCATCGATACGCTCGCCACGCGCACTAAACGGATGGTGTTCAGGCGTATGCCGGTTGGCAAGATCCGCAAGCGCGATGACGTCGGGTTCCGTCAGCGCACGACCATCGCGGATGAGCGTTTCGAGATGCCAGCCCGCGCCTTCACGTTCGAGCGCGGCGCAAAGCGCCGGGTCGGTGGTCATCGCGTTGTAGCGCTCGAGCGGGGGCGCCTGGTTCGTGACTTCGTGGGTCTGGCCGTAGGTGGATGGGGTCATCGGTTACCTCCGTCGAAGGGAATATTTTGCGCCTAAAAGCTGCGCTTCGGATCGACCCGACTAAAGCGAGAGCCACTGAGAACTCTCTTAAATATTCTGTCTTGAGGTATTTCCGATTTTTAGTCGGAACTCCTTATCTCTTTAAACCCGAACCTATAATCGCCGATCCCATTCTGGGCGTTTGGCGACATCACGCAAGTAAGGAAAGGCAAATCAAATGAGCATTAACGTTATTCAGCTAGTACAGGGCGCTTTAACCGAAAGCGTGTTGCAGCAACTCGCCACAAAACTCGGCGTTGCGCCGGAAGCGGCAAAGCGCGTGGTCGGCATGATCGCGCCCGCAATGGTCGGCTCGCTCATGAACAAGGCGTCGTCGCCTGAAGGCGCGCGCGGTTTGTTCGCGTCCATCATGTCGCCGGATTCGAACGCGAACATCGTCGAGATGCTGCCACAACTCGTGCACGGCGACGGCTTGCAATCGCTGCTGGCAGCGGGAACGCGACTGGCTTCGGGCGTCGCTTCCGAAGAACGCATCAACGGACTGAGCAACGCAGTCGCCGCTAAAACCGGCGTGTCCGTAGGCGCTACGCACGCGCTGGGCGGCATTGTCACGACCGCATTGTTCGGCGTGCTGAAGCACTACTTCTCGAAGTCCGGCGGCAACGTCGGCCAGTTGCCCACGCTCCTCGGCCATCAGTTGCCAATGGTGAAGGCAAGCATGTCTGAAGACATTTCCAGCGCGCTCGGTCTTGGCGGCGCAGGCAATTTCCTGACGGGCGTGGCGGCGCAGTTGAAAGCGGTGTCGTCGCATCTGGAACATCCTTCAACGGCTGGCGGTTCTTCATCGGCGGTGAATTCATCGCTCGACAAGATTGTGATGGAAGAGAAGGCAGGATCGAAGAAATGGTGGTGGCTCGCGGTTGCTGCCGCGCTTGCATTGCTGGCCTTGCTGTTCGGCCGCAGCTGCACCAACCAGCAGCCCGTAACGGCCGCTCCCGCCGAAGCGCCTGTGGTGAACTCAACCCCGGCAGTCGCGGCATTGCCGGCTTCGGAACCTGCTTCGGCGCCCGCTGCCGTTGCCGCGCCCTTGCCGACCAAGGACGCCTTGCTGACGTTCACCGTCGACAAGCTCGGTGCACCGTCCATTCGTGCCACGGTTGGCAGCGAAGAAGAGAAGGCCAAGCTGCTCGCCGCATTGACGGCGAAGTTCGGCGCGGATCATCTCAACGCGACCATCGCGGTCGATCCGGAAGTGAAGCCAGCTAGCTGGCTGGACAAGCTCGACGGCCTGTTGCCGCTGATGCAATTGCCGGGCGCGGAAGCCAAATTGTCGGGTGAGAAGATCGAATTGAGCGGTACGGCGGCTGACGCACGCAATGGCTGGATGGACAAGCTCAAGTCGCTTTTCGGCGCAGGCTTCACCATTGGCACGTTCGACGTCAAGCAAGCAGTTGAGAGCGCGAAGGAATCGTTCATGAGCGCGTTTTCATCGCTGAACGATGATTGCGCTCCCGCCGACGTCGCCAAGGTGCTGAACCTGCAAGTCATCAACTTCCGTACTGGTTCTGACGTACCGCCGCAAGACGCGCAACTCGCGCTGGCGAAATCGGCGCAGATGTTGAAGGCATGCCAGGACGCCGGCAAGACGGTCAAGCTGAACGTTGGTGGTTATTCGGACAACGTCGGCCTGCCGAGCTCGAATCTGGCGCTTTCTAAGAAACGTGCTGAAGCAGTGCGCGCCTTCCTGGTCAAGCACGGTGTTTCCGCCGACGCTGTGACGGCACAAGGTTATGGCGACCAGCATGCAATCGCCGATAACTCGACGGCCAGCGGACGTTTCGCTAACCGCCGTATCGATTTCGCGATTCAAGAGTAATCGTGCGACCGGACGGGTTTGAGTTCGGTCGGTAAGCAGCAAAAAAACACCCGGTCGCGCGTGACGTGCGACCGGGTGTTTTTCATTGTGCTTTGATCAAGCGGCTATCTCGATGAAGCATCGCGCGCCTGCGCAGGAAACCGGGCTGCCGCGCCTTGCAGGAAGTCATCGCCGAGATTGGCCGGTAATGCCTTTCGTGCGACTTCCAGCCACGCGCGCGCCGCGTTCGATAAATATCCGTTGCGCCGCCAGCCAACCGCCATGTTCCAGTGAATTTCGGGATCGACCACTGGCCGGCATGTGAACGCATTGATATCCAGCCGGCGGCAGTACGGCGCTGGCAGCAGCGCAATGCCAACGCCGGCCTGCACCAGCGCCGCCATGAAATCCCAATGTCCGCTTCGGCTGACGATGGTCGGCGAGAAACCCGCTTCGCGGCATGCGTTGAGCACCAGATCGGACAACGCGAGACTTTCGCCGTAAAAAACAAACGATTCCAATGCCAGATCAGCGAGCGGCACGTCTGTCATCGCGTCCCAGCGCGAGCCTTTTTGCGCCACGAGCCATAGCAATTGCCGGCTGACGGGCATCACGTCGAAGGTAGCGAGATCGACGGGTTCCAGCACGCCACCGAGTTCCAGTTCGCCATCGATCAAAGCGGCTTCGATTGCTTTCGAACCGCGCTCGAACAGCTTCAGTTCCACCTTCGGATACCGTTTCTTGAACGCCGCGATGGCAGGCGTGAACAGCGATCCGCCCATTGGCGGGATGCCGATTGTGAGCGTGCCGCGTCCGAGTTTGCCGAGATCGTTGAGTTCGGCTTCGAGTTGCGCATGCGCCGCGAGGACTTCGAGCCCGCGCTGATAGACGATCTGGCCGGCGTCCGTCAGCACCATCTGGCGGCTTTCGCGCAACAGAAGCGGCGAGCCGATTTCGTCTTCGAGCGATTTCACCATCTTGCTGATGGTCGGCTGCGTGACGAACATCTTCTCCGCCGCGGCAGTGAAGCTTTTCTGCTTCACGACCTCCACGAAGTACCGCAACGATCGCAACTCCATACACGCCCCTTTGATTCCACCTTGGAATGCGGTCGATAAGTTTAAGTCATTTTAATTATGTTCAGACGCACGTTATATTCGACTACAGGTTAACCCTTATTTCATCGCATTCGTCTGCAGCAAGGTCCGCCATGATCGTTCTCGCCGCCATTTTGCCGTTTTCAAAATTTGTAACGCGCGGTCGCGCGCCCGCTGGCCGGTTCATGCGGATCGCGTTACAGAGCGCGGCGCTGGCGGGAATCTGGTTACTCGCGGATCTGGCCGCTCGCACGTTCCATTTGCCGGTTCCGGGCGGCGTGATTGGCTTGCTGGCGCTCCTTGCCCTTTTGTTCAGCGGCGGAATCGCGCCGCGCTGGATCAAGGCAGGCGCGGACTGGTTGCTGACCGACATGCTGTTGTTTTTTATTCCCGCCGCGGTCGCCGCCGTCCAGTACGGCGGCCTGTTCCGCGAAGACGGCTGGCGTCTCGCGCTGGTCGTGGTGTTCGGAACGCTGATGGTCATGATCGCGGTGGCGTTTGCCGTGGAACAAGCGTCGAAGTTAGAACGCCGGCTGGAACTGCGCCGAATCACGAGCGCTCGCCGGGCCGCTCGCGCCTGAGCTACATCGAACGAAACGCGCCGCAATGCCAGCCTTCCACGAATCCATTTCCGCCGATAACACCGCCGCCCTGATCGCGGCGGGTTGCTTCGTGCTGACGGTGGCGTTGTATTTTGCGCTCAAGCGCCTGTACGCCAGGTACCGGCGGCCGTTGCTTACACCCATGATCACTGTCCCGGTCGTGCTGGTGATCATCGTCATGGCGGCACGGATTCCCTACACCGTTTATTTCGCCGATACCCGCTGGCTGATGTGGCTGCTAGGCCCGGCCACCGTGGCTTTTGCCGTGCCGATCTTCGAATACCAGCATCTTTTGAAAAAGCATTGGCTGTCGTTATCGGTGGGCGTGACCGTCGGGATTCTGGTGGGCGTCGGCGGGTCGCTCGCGCTCGCAAAATTGCTGCATTTATCGCCGGAATTGCAGCGCAGCCTTTCCACGCGGTCGGTTTCCACGCCTTTTGCGCTCGCCGTTTCCGACAAACTTCACGCGCCCAAGGACCTCACCGCGTTGTTCGTGATTGCCACGGGCGTGGTGGGCATGCTTTTCGGCGAAGTCGTGCTGGCGCTCGTGCCATTGCGCGCCCGGCTTGCGCGCGGCGCACTCTTCGGCGCGGCCGCGCACGGCGTAGGCACGGCGAAAGCGCGCGAACTCGGCAGTGAAGAAGGCGTGGTCGCTAGCCTGACGATGATGATTTCCGGCGTTGTCATGGTTTTGCTCGCGCCGTTACTCACGTTTTTGCCGTTCTGATCTCGCCAATAGCACGCACCGCGCGCCATCCCAATTTGCTACAATCCCACTTCGCTTCGAGGAGCGTTGCGACGGTTTGTATCAATACACGGAAAACTTTCCGGAAAACCGCCAGGCTCGAAGCATTCAATCGGACGGAGCGACCAGCGCGGGTCATTAATCAAGCGCTTGTTGAACCACCGCATCGAACGGCGCTCACGTCAAATTTCTATGTTTCTTTTTAGAAAGGAGGGCGTGATGAACGCCGCAGTTCTCGATTCAAAAACCAATCAAGATTTCCTCGTCGCCGATATGTCTCTTGCTGCCTGGGGCCGCAAGGAACTGAACATCGCTGAAACGGAAATGCCCGGCCTCATGCAAACGCGCGAGGAATACAAGACGCAACAGCCGTTGAAGGGCGCGCGTATTGCCGGATCGCTGCACATGACCATTCAGACGGGCGTGCTGATCGAAACGTTGACGGCTCTCGGCGCGGACGTGCGCTGGGCGTCGTGCAACATCTTTTCGACGCAGGATCACGCTGCGGCCGCCATCGCTCAGGGCGGCGTGCCGGTGTTCGCCTTCAAGGGCGAATCGCTCGATGAATACTGGGAATTCTCGCACCGCATCTTCGAATGGCCGAACGGCGAATTCGCCAACATGATCCTCGACGACGGCGGCGACGCCACGTTGCTGCTGATCCTGGGTTCGAAGGCCGAAAAGGACCGCTCGGTCATCGCCAAGCCGGAAAACGAAGAAGAAGTCGCGCTGTACAAGTCGATTGCGGCTCACCTCGATATCGATCCGACGTGGTATTCCAAGCGCCTCGTGCACATTCAAGGCGTGACGGAAGAAACGACGACGGGCGTGCATCGTCTGTATCAGATGGAAAAGGAAGGGCGCCTGCCGTTCCCGGCCATCAACGTGAACGATTCGGTCACGAAGTCGAAATTCGACAACTTGTACGGTTGCCGCGAGTCGCTGGTCGACGGTATCAAGCGCGCGACCGACGTGATGATCGCGGGCAAGATCGCGGTCGTTGCAGGTTACGGCGACGTGGGCAAGGGTTGCGCGCAATCGTTGCGCGGTCTGGGCGCGACGGTTTGGGTCACGGAAATCGACCCGATCTGCGCGTTGCAAGCGGCTATGGAAGGCTATCGCGTGGTCACGATGGAATATGCCGCCGATAAAGCCGACATCTTCGTGACGGCAACGGGCAACTTCCACGTGATCGGCCACGACCACATGAAGGCGATGCGCAACAACGCGATTGTTTGCAATATCGGTCACTTCGATTCGGAAATCGACGTTGCTTCCACGCGCCAGTACACGCGGGAAAACATCAAGCCGCAAGTCGATCACATCATTTTCCCCGATGGCAAGCGCGTGATCCTGCTGGCCGAAGGGCGTCTGGTGAACCTGGGTTGTGCAACGGGCCATCCGTCGTTCGTGATGTCGGCGTCGTTCACGAACCAGACGATCGCTCAGATCGAATTGTTCGTTCACGGCGACAAGTACGAAAACAAGGTTTATGTCTTGCCGAAGCACCTTGATGAAAAGGTCGCGCGTCTGCATCTGGGACGTATTGGCGCTGAACTGACCGTGCTTTCCGACTTCCAGGCGAAGTACATCAGCGTGGACAAGATGGGTCCGTTCAAGCCGAACCATTACCGCTATTAATCGTTAGGCCGCGCATGGGTTTTTCAAGGCCCATGCGCTTCTGACTTCAAGTTCCAGGAGACCATCGATGTCCGTGTTGCTGACCTGGCTGATCAACGCGCTCGCGTTGTTGATCATCACTTACCTCGTGCCATCGATCCACATTCGCAGTTTCGGCACCGCGTTGATCGTGGCGATCGTCCTCGGGCTGATCAATACATTCCTGCGTCCGATCCTGGTGCTGCTCACATTGCCGGTGACCATTCTCACGCTCGGGCTTTTTATCCTGGTCGTGAATGCGTTGTGTTTCTGGCTGTGCGCGTCCTTGCTCAAGGGTTTCGAGGTATCGGGTTTCTGGTCGGCGTTCATCGGCTCGATTCTTTACAGCATCGTGTCCTGGCTGCTGTCCGCGCTGATTCTCGGTCAGCGCACCTTCGGGTAACGCGTCGAACACGCGTACCCGGCTAAAGATCATCATGAAACCGATCGAACTCTCATTCGAGTTTTTCCCGCCGAAAACGCCGGAAGGAATCGAGAAATTGCGCGCTACCGGCGCGCAGTTGAAGACGCTCAATCCGAAGTTCGTCTCCGTGACGTTCGGCGCGGGCGGCTCAACGCAGCAAGGCACGCTCAATACCGTTCTCGAGATGATGAAGCAAGGTCTCGAGGCGGCGCCGCATTTGTCGTGCATCGGGTCGTCGAAGGAAAGCTTGCGCGGCATTCTGGGCGCGTATCGCGAGCATGGCATTCGGCACATTGTCGCGTTGCGCGGCGACTTGCCTTCGGGCATGGGCGAAGTCGGCGAGTTGCGATATGCGTCGGAACTCGTCAGCTTTATTCGCGCCGAGCATGGCGACTGGTTCAACATCGAGGTCGCGGCGTATCCGGAATATCACCCGCAAGCGCGTTCGCCGAAGTCCGATCTCGACAACTTCGTGCGCAAGGTGCAAGCGGGCGCGAACTCCGCGATCACGCAGTACTTCTTCAACGCGGACGCGTATTTCCGTTTTGTCGATGAAGCCAGAAAGCTCGGCGTGGATGTTCCTATCGTGCCGGGCATCATGCCGATCACGAATTTCTCGCAGCTAATGCGCTTCTCGGAGATGTGCGGTGCGGAAGTGCCGAAGTGGATTGCGCGTCGTCTGGAAAGTTTCGGCGACGATAAGGAATCCATCCGCGCTTTCGGACTGGATGTGGTGACAGGTTTGTGCGAACGGCTTGTGAAGGAAGGCGCGCCCGGGCTGCATTTTTATACGCTGAACGGCGCGGCCGCGAGCAAGACTATTTGTGAGCGGTTGAAGTTGTTGGGATGAATGCACAAGGGCCGTGCGGCAGCTTTCGCACGGCCCTTGACTGCTCTATCGCGCGATTTTGAGGAGTGACGCCGAGGAATTCCAATAAATCAAATGGCCGTGAGCACGTTGTCTCTGTAACCGCTACTCAACAAAGCATGCTGCCGAGCAGTCTTGCTTCAGGGTATTGACGTCCAATCCCGTTGAGCAAACTGCGTATAGCGGCTAATCCAATGCCAACACGACACGGCGTGTACGTGCCGTTTTCTTCTCCATCTTTGCGACCCGCACCACACCTACTTCTGACGTGCTGGCTACGTGAGTTCCCCCGCAAGGCTGCAGATCCGTACCATCGATTATCACGAGACGAACTCGCCCGGTTCCTGCAGGCGGCTTCACATTCATGGTTCGGACAAGCTCTGCGTTGGCTTCGAATGTTTCGTCGCTCATTGTGCTGGTCGATACCATCGCTCCCTTTTCAACGAGTTCAGCCAGAGCAGCATTGATGCTGTCACGCGACAGCGTATCCGTAGTAACAAAATCGAGGCGGGCATGTTCCGCGGTGATGCTGCAGCCATCGATCGGGAATGGAACGATCGAGCAGAGCAAATGTGCCGCCGTGTGCAGGCGCATGTGCCGATACCGGCGCTCCCAATCTATCTGCGCATGGACACGCTGGCCTACAACAAACCTTTCCAACACTGAATCTTGGTCCTGATCTGGAATGTGAAGTGCTTCGTCCGGCCCCGCTCCGTCGAATATTGCCAGACGTGTATCTGCGATACGCAATCGAGTTCCGTCGTCCAGAATCAGATAGCCGGTATCTCCTGCTTGCCCACCGCCCCGCGGATAAAAAACCGTTTGATCCAAGAGCAGGCCGTTGCTGTCGGCGCGAATAACGTGCGCTTCACAGTGCCTCATATAGGCATCCTCACGAAACAATGCTTTAGTTTTCGTCACAACATCTCCAATGGTTTCATCGATGGCCAGCTTGTGGACCGGTCGCGAGGTGCGGTTGCTGAGCATCTCGGGATGAGATGCTTGTCACGAAGGCAGTAATCCGCGAAGACCGTCGGTTATCAATTGTCAAAATCTTTGTCATGCCGCAGTTATCCTCAGTAATCCATATTTTCTAAGTTGACCCGTTTTAATTTCTGCCATTCGGAATACCATGCAGGTTAATTCGAGGTTGACATGACAGTCAAAGGAAGTATTGACACCGTTTCAATTTGTCGAGATCTGTTGGCTAGCGGCGTGGGCGTCAAGTACAAACGGCTGGCAAAGGCCATTGAAGAGGCCATTCGAGTCGGTTCTATCCGGGCGGGTGACAAGCTGCCACCTCATCGCATCCTTGCTGACAAGATCGGGGTCACTGCCGGGACCGTAAGTAATGCGTACGCTGAACTGGAACGCACGGGATTGGTGGTAGCGCGGGTCGGCGACGGCACGTTTGTTCGTAAGCGCGACCAAGAACGCAGCCGGGATGCCGGTTTTCACAATTTTCCTGGCGCGCCCGATCGCTTCCACGATATGAGCCATAACATGCACATACCGGGTGTTGAGGCCGACTTGCTTGCGCTCACCCTAACGCAGATTGCCAAGGATCCCGAACGGCTGCAGGAGTTGCTCCTATATACACCGGAGGCGGGAATATTACGACACCGCCAAGCTGGCGCAAAATGGCTCGCCCACGGTAATTTTCAGCCATCGCCGGAACAGATTGTCTGCGTGAACGGGAGTCAGCATGGTTTGCTCGCGGTGCTCATGGCAACGATGCGCGCGGGCGACACGCTGATCACGGAACAGCTTACCTATCCGGGATTGATCAGTGTATCGCGCTTGCTCGGCATCAAGCTCATGGGCGTTGAGGTGGACAAGGAAGGGCTGTTGCCCGCATCACTCGACGAACTTTGTCGCGCGCATCGGATCAACGCTCTGTATTGCACGCCAACGATCCAGAACCCGACGACAGCGTTAATGTCCCTCGCTCGCAGGGAGGTGATTGCACAGCTTTGCCGCGAACACAACCTCCTTATCATTGAAGACGAAACGCATGCCGTGCTAATGCGGGAGCGTCCGCTACCTATCAGTTACTTTGCCCCGGAGCGGGGTGTTGTCATAGGTAGTCTGAGCAAGGCAGTTGCCGCGGGTCTTCGGGCAGGCTACGTGCACATGCCCGCGGCCATGGTGAGCCGCATGACCGCAGCAATCCGCAACTCCTGCTGGATGGCAACCCCGTTGAGCCTCGAAATTGCAAATGTCTGGATTGACGACGGCACGACATTTAGGCTGCTAGACGAGCAGACGAAGGAGATCGAGCGGCGCAAGACGCTGGTTATGGGACAGCTTGAAGGTATGACCTATCGCACGCACCAGTTCAGCCCGCATTTCTGGATCGACGTTCCCGCACCTTGGCGCGCTTCCGAAATCGACAGGAATCTGCGTCAGCGAAACCAGGTAGTCGCCACGGCAGAAGCGTTCAGCGTAAGCCGCGGCACCTTCCCTGAATGCATACGCATCAGCGTCAGCAATGCATCGAGCGGAGACGGGATTTTACGCGAGGGCTTTGCGGCACTGGCGGACGTAATGCGCAACGGCGCCGAACCGCTCATGGGCATGGTTTTGTGAGAAGACACGGGCGGTGCTACGCCATGATTCTCATGCAGCCGGCGCGAACTCGGCGATCACGCAGTACTTCTTCAACGCGGACGCGTATTTCCGTTTCGTCGATGAGGCCAGAAAGCTCGGCGTGGATGTTCCTATCGTGCCGGGCATCATGCCGATCACGAATTTCTCGCAGCTGATGCGCTTCTCCGAGATGTGCGGCGCGGAAGTGCCGAAGTGGATTGCACGTCGTCTGGAAAGTTTTGGCGACGATAAGGAATCCATCCGCGCTTTCGGGCTGGATGTGGTGACGGGTTTGTGCGAACGGCTTGTGAAGGAAGGCGCGCCCGGGCTGCATTTTTATACGCTGAACGGCGCGGCCGCGAGCAAGACAATTTGCGAGCGGTTGAAGTTGTTGGGCAAGTAATATTTCAGGTGTACCCGCGCGGCGTTCGTCGCGCGGTTCTTGTTTTCCCATTTTATCTAGCGTTGACGCCCGGTTAAACCAGTACCCAACATAAAGCGGTTAAACGCGAATTAATCGATATCCAATATCATTTGGAAAAGACCTGGATATCGGGTAATTAGGCTTTTAAGCAACGACTATTTAAAATCAGAGCGATATCGAATAAACATTGGTTTGAGCAGTCGGCAGATTCGAGATTCCTCCGCCACGAGAACGTCCGCGTAAGCCGTAGGCTTCCTGGCCGCTCGAGACCTCGGCTCGCGGATTACTATCACGCTCCGTCATACCCTATTACCAGACACGTTCCCTCCGATAATTTCGTCGCCTTGTTCCTCCCGGCAAAGCTCAGTAATATCGCGCTACGCCGGTTTTAGCCGGCACAAGACCTGGAGGAAACATGAAGAAAATTGGCCTGTTGCGAGCTGCCCATCTGTCGATGGCCGTCAGCGCCGCCATCGCGGCATCGCTCGTAACCGCGAGCGTCGCTCATGCGGCACCGATTCCGAACAAAACGCTCGTCTACTGCTCAGAAGGCAGCCCGGCCGGTTTCGATCCCGCGCAATACACCACCGGCACCGATTTCACCGCGAACACGTTCACGGTGTTCAACCGCCTCGTCGAGTTCGAGCGCGGCGGCACGAAAGTAGAACCGGGTCTCGCTGAAAAGTGGGAAGTATCGTCCGATGGACTAACGTACACGTTCCATCTGCGTCACGGCGTGAAGTTCCAGACCACCTCGTTCTTCAAGCCCACGCGCGAATTCAACGCGGACGACGTGCTTTTCACGTTCAACCGCATGCTCGATCCGAATCAGCCATTCCGCAAGGCGTATCCGGCATCGTTCCCGTATTTCACGGACATGGGTCTCGACAAGCTGATCACGAAGATCGAAAAGGTCGATCCGTACACGGTCAAATTCACGCTCAAAGAAGTGAACGCACCATTCATTCAGAATATGGCGATGGAATATGCATCGATCCAATCGGATGAATATGGCCAGCAATTGCTGAAAGCCGGCAAGGCGTCGGACATTAATCAGCAACCGGTTGGAACGGGTCCGTTTATTTTCCGCAGCTATACGAAAGACGCGACCATTCGTTTCGATGGTAATCCTGATTACTGGAAAGCCGGCGCCGTCAAAATCTCGAAGCTGATTTTCTCCATCACGCCAGACGCCGCCGTTCGCGTGCAAAAGCTGAAGAGCAACGAATGCCAGGTGATGAGTTATCCGCGTCCCGCTGACATCGCGCCGCTGAAAGCCGATTCCAATCTCGACACACCATCGTCAGCGGGCTTCAACGAAGGGTACGTCGCGTACAACGTGACGAAGAAGAACGTCGATAACGTCGATGTCCGCCGCGCGCTCGACATGGCGATCAACAAGAAAGCGATCATCGAATCGGTGTACCAGGGCGCGGGACAAGCCGCGATCGCGCCGATGCCGCCAACGCAATGGTCCTACGACAAGAACCTGAAGCTCGCGACCTACGACACCGCCAAAGCCAAGGCGCTGCTCGCGAAGGCCGGTTTCCCGAACGGTTTCGAGATGACGTTGTGGGCCATGCCGGTCCAGCGTCCGTACAACCCGAACGCGCGCTTGATGGCCGAGATGATCCAAGCTGACTGGGCGAAGATCGGCGTGAAGGCGAACATCACATCGTACGAGTGGGGCGAGTACATCAAGCGCGCTCACGCAGGCGAACACGACGCCATGCTGATCGGCTGGACGGGTGACAATGGCGATCCGGACAACTGGCTCGGCACGCTGCTCGGTTGCGATGCCGTCAACGGCAGCAACTTCTCGCACTGGTGCTACAAGCCGTTCAACGACTTGGTGATCAAGGGCCGCAACACGTCGGACCAGGCGCAGCGCACGCAGGCTTATACGCAGGCGCAGCAGATTTTCGCCGATCAACTGCCGTTCTCGCCGATCGCCCACTCGACTGTTTATCAGCCGACAAGCAAGAAGGTGACGGGCATGAAGATCGAGCCGCTGGGTTACCTGCGTTTCGATGGCGTCGGCGTGCAGTAATCTTTTAGCGGTACGCTTCTTGCACGAAAACTATAACTAGTCGAAAAGGTCCGGCGACAAGGGTCACAAGCCCGCGTCGCCGGTCGCATTTTTCCTCCCCAAAGAGACGAACCATGTTCCGATTCGTTCTGCGACGCATAGGCATGGTGATTCCGACGTTTATCGGCATCACGATCCTGGCTTTCGCACTCATCCACCTGATCCCGGGCGATCCCATTGAAGTCATGATGGGCGAGCGCGGCGTGGACCCGGCAATGCACGCCGAAGCCATGAAGCGCCTCGGGCTCGACCTGCCGCTTCCTGTTCAATATTTCCACTATGTCGGACACGCGCTGAAAGGCGATCTCGGCATGTCGATCATCACCAATACCAGCGTGATGGGCGAATTCCTCGGCCGCTTCCCGGCCACTCTGGAACTCGCTTTCTGCGCGATGATCTTTGCGCTCGTCGTCGGCCTTCCCGCCGGCGTGGCCGCTGCGCTCAAGCGCGGCACGGTTGTCGATCACGGCGTCATGGGCACGGCGCTCACGGGTTATTCGATGCCGATCTTCTGGTGGGGCTTGATCCTCATCATGTTCTTCTCGGCGAAGCTGGGATGGACGCCGGTATCCGGGCGTATCGCGGTGGAATACGACATTCCGCATCGCACGGGCTTCATGTTGTGGGACGCACTTTTCTCCGACGACGAAGGCGCGTTCAAGTCCGCCGTCAGCCATCTGATCTTGCCGACTATCGTGCTGGGCACCATTCCGCTGGCGGTGATCGCGCGGATGACGCGTTCTTCCATGCTCGAAGTCTTGCGCGAGGACTACATTCGCACGGCGCGCGCCAAAGGTCTTGCGCCCGGACGCGTGGTGATCGTGCATGCGTTGCGTAACGCGCTGATTCCCGTGGTCACCGTGATCGGCTTGCAAGTCGGCACGCTGCTCGCGGGCGCCGTGCTGACGGAGACGTTGTTCTCGTGGCCGGGCGTTGGAAAGTGGCTGATTGATGCCATCAGCCGCCGCGATTATCCCGTCGTGCAGGGCGGTATCCTGATGATCGCGACGCTCGTCATTCTTGTGAATCTAATCGTCGACTTGTTGTACGGCGTGCTGAATCCGCGCATTCGCCATACGAGGTAAGCCGATGGCCGACATTCAAAACAATCCTGGCGCGTTGGCGCCCATCCCAGGCGGCCGCACGCTGGCGGCACGCGAATTCTGGGCGAACTTTTCACGTAATCGTGGCGCGGTCGTGGCTGGCGCGATCGTGCTGATTCTCGTGTTTATCGCGATCTTCGCGCCGCTGATCGCGCCGCATAGTCCTATCGAGCAATATCGGGACAACGTCAAGATTCCGCCAGCGTGGCTCGATGGTGGCAACTGGCGTTTCGTTCTCGGCACCGACGAAGCCGGCCGCGACATCCTTTCGCGTTTGATGTACGGCGCGCGGCTGTCGTTCTGGATCGGCTTCGTGTCGGTGGTGCTGGCGCTGATTCCGGGCATCGTGCTCGGGTTGATCGCGGCGTTTTTCCAGAAATGGCTCGATACACCCATCATGCGCATCATGGACGTGCTGCTTGCGTTGCCTTCGCTGTTGCTGGCGGTTGCGGTGGTCGCGATCATCGGGCCGGGGCTGGTCAACACGATGCTTGCCATCGCGATCGTTGCGTTGCCGGGTTACGTGCGTCTGACGCGCGCCGCGGCGCTCGGTGAGTTGCAGCGCGAATACGTGACGGCGTCGCGCGTGGCTGGCGCTGGCACCGTGCGTCTGATGTTCTCGCAAGTCTTGCCGAACTGCGCCGCGCCGTTGATCGTGCAGGCGACGCTGGGTTTTTCATCGGCGATCCTGGATGCCGCCGCGCTCGGCTTTCTCGGCCTCGGCGTTCAGCCACCGGCAGCGGAATGGGGCGCCATGCTGGCGTCGGCGCGGGATTACATTGAAAGCGCGTGGTGGATCGTGACCATGCCCGGCTTGTCCATCCTGATTTCGGTGCTCGTCATCAATCTGCTCGGCGACGGTTTGCGCGACGCGCTCGACCCCAAACTCAAGCGGATGGCGTGACCATGGAAGATCTCCTCACTATTCGAAATCTCGCGGTCAGCTTCAACGGCTTGCCGGCTGTCGATCGCATCGATATTTCCGTGAAACCCGGCGAAGTGGTCGGCGTTGTCGGCGAATCGGGTTCCGGCAAAAGCGTCACGATGATGGCCTTGATGGGTCTGATCGACGCACCCGGAATCGTCACCGCCGATCAGGTCACGTTCAACGGCATCGATTTGTTGAAGGCGTCGGCGCGGCAACGCAGGAAGATCATCGGCAAGGACATTGCAATGGTTTTTCAGGACGCGTTGTCCAGTCTGAATCCGAGCTACACGGTCGGATATCAGATCAAGGAAGTCTTGAAGCTGCACGAAGGTTTGCGTGGATCGAAGCTACATCAACGCGCGCTGGAACTGCTCGATCAGGTCGGCATTCCCGATGCCAAAAGCCGTATCGATGCTTTCCCGCATCAAATGTCGGGCGGCATGAACCAGCGCGTGATGATCGCGATGGCCGTGGCGTGCAACCCGAAACTCCTGATCGCCGATGAACCCACGACCGCGCTCGACGTCACCATCCAGGCGCAGATCATGGAGTTGCTGGTGAAGTTGCAGAAGGAACGCGGCATGGCGCTCGTGCTGATTTCGCACGATCTCGCCGTTGTCTCGGAAGTCGCGCAACGCGTGGCCGTAATGTACGCGGGCGAGATCATCGAAACGAATCACGTGCCTACGATCTTCAGCGAGCCGCATCATCCGTACACGGAAGCGTTGCTCGCCGCGATTCCCGAGCACAGCCGCGGCGCCGAGCGTCTCGCGGCGTTGCCAGGCATGGTGCCGGGCCGTGACGATCGTCCGGTCGGATGCCTGTTCGCGCCACGCTGCAAATATGCCGTCGAAGATTGCCGCAAGGCGCGCCCGGCGCTCTTTCAACTCGCTCCGAACGATCCCGCTGTGCGCGCGCGCTGCATCAAGCCGCTGAACATGGAACTCGTGGCAGAACACGGAGGCGCGCAATGAACGCAGTTCCTCGAGTAGCGGCTCAAGATACGGTCCTCGTCGCCGATAAACTCACCAGGCACTACAGCGTCAAGCGCAGCATGTTCGCGCAAGGCACGGTGAAGGCGCTGAACGGCGTATCGTTCTCGCTCCAGCGCGGCAAGACGCTTGCGGTAGTCGGCGAATCGGGCTGCGGCAAATCGACGCTGGCGCGCCAGTTGACGATGATCGAAGCGCCTACATCGGGCCGATTGTTGATCGATGGCGAAGATGTGGCGGACGCGAATCGCGCGAAGATTGCGGATTTGCGGCAACGCGTGCAGATGGTGTTTCAGAATCCGTTTGCGTCGCTGAATCCGCGCAAGACGGTCGAGCAAACGCTCGGCGAGCCGCTCGCGATCAACACGAAGCTGACCGCGAGCGAGCGCGCCGAGCGCATTGCGCACATGATGCGCACGGTCGGTTTGCGGCCGGAACATGCCGCGCGGTATCCGCACATGTTCTCGGGCGGTCAGCGCCAGCGTGTTGCAATCGCGCGCGCGATGATCCTCGACCCGCAGATTCTCGTCGCCGATGAACCCGTGTCCGCGCTGGATGTATCGATTCAGGCGCAGATCCTGAATTTGTTCATGGATCTGCAACAACAATTCGGGACGAGTTATGTGTTCATCTCGCACAACTTGTCGGTGGTGGAACATATCGCCGACGACGTCATGGTGATGTATTTTGGCGGTGTTGCCGAACTCGGGGACAAAGCAACCATTTACGCACGGCCGCGTCATCCATACACGCGCGCGCTGATGTCGGCGACGCCTGCTTTGTTCGAAGAAGACCGGCGCATCAAGATCCGGCTGCAAGGCGAAATGCCGTCGCCGCTGAACCCTCCATCAGGTTGCACATTTCATCAGCGCTGCCCGTATGCAATCGATAAATGCCGCGTGGAAGAACCGGCGCTGCGTTTCGTCGATGGTCGGCACGTCTCGTGTCACCGCGCCGAGGAGGTCGGGGAGATCGATGCCTGACACGACGGCGGCGCGGCAGGTCGCGTGCCGCCTGGCTGTTTTGGTCGTCGTGATGGCTTCGTGTTGTCCGGCGCCTGCTTTCGCCTTGACCGGCGTCGCGGCGCCGCCTACGCCATCGGCGGCGCCTTCCGCTTCATTGCCCGGTTTGCGTGTGCCATCGCCGCGCCCCGCAGCGCCCGATATCACCGACCGTTCCGACGGCACCACCGCCAGCGGCCCGGTCCGTGCGCAACCGGCGCATATGCCGTTCTATGTCGCCACGCGCGGCCAGACCACCATCTATTTGCTCGGCACGCTGCATGTGGGTTATGCGGACGATTACCCGGCCAGCATGCCGTTTCGAAAGCCGATACTCGGCGCGCTGGATGCATCGCCGACTCTTGCGCTCGAAATCTCGCCCGATGACCTGCTTGTATCGCAGGATGAAGTCAGCAAGTACGGCACGTGCCGCGTGCCTTGCCTGCAGCGCGCGTTGCCCGATGCGCTCTGGAAACGTCTCGAGGCGCGCTTGCGCAACAATCCCGCCATGTTCGCGGATATCAGCCGGTCGCGTCCGTGGCTTGCGTCGATGCTGGTTGAAACCATCGATACGATCAAGGCCGGTTTCGAGACCGAATACGGTTCCGAGACGCAATTGCAGAACGTGTATTTGCGGCCGCGCGGACGCGTGGTTGGTCTTGAGACGATCGGCGAGCAGTTATCGGCGTTCACGCGGCTGACGCAGGCGCAGCAGCGCGAAATGCTCGCGCAGGATCTGGCGCAGACGCCGGCGGAGAATGTCGCGGATGTGAAGGAGTTGCATCGTTTATGGCGCATTGGGGATGCTGATGCGCTGAAGGCTTGGGACGATGCCAAGACGGAAAAGATCGCACGGTCGAGGGCGCTTGCAGCGCAGATCGATAACCGTTTGGTGTATGACCGGAATTATCGGTTTGTTGCGAGGGCGGTGCTGCTGGCGGCACCGAATAAGCCGATTTTTGTTGCTATCGGCGCGTTGCACTTGGGGGGGAAGCGGGGGGTGCTGGAGTTATTGCGCAGGCGCGGGTTTTTGGTTGAACCGGCATAGGAGGTGGGGTTTTGTTCGCGCTTGGGGGCGGTCGGGGGAGTTTTATGCCGGGTTGTTGCTGCTTAGACCTTCGCGGGTTCTGTCTTTGTTGTTCTCTTTAGCACTGTTAGCCACTGTCCGTGGCAGGACTTCATTTTCACGAGGTTGGACGCTGACGCTTGAGCGGTTGTTTGTTGCGGTCGGGGTTGGTGCCGGGTTGCTGCTGCTTAGGCCTTCGCGGACTCTGTCTTAACTGACTTCTTTATCACTATTAGCCACTGTCCGTGGCGGGACTTCATTTCTTTGTCCAACGGCTGTTTAGACCGGAGACATGGTTGACACTTGTACGGGGACATAGCTGACACATTTTCATAGTGAGGTCGGGGGCTGGTTCAGGTCAAGTTCCATCACCCGG
>NZ_LMPF01000010.1 GCF_001424345.1 Burkholderia sp. Leaf177 | reverse complement strand
CTCGCGGGTTCCACGGCATGGTCGGATTCGAGGCAGTTGGACTGCCCGAAAGTGTCAACCATGTCTCCGCACACCTGTCAGCTATGTCTCCGGTCTAAACAGCCGTTGGAAAAAGAAATGAAGTGCCGCCACGCACAGTGGCTAATAGTGATAAAGAGAACAGCAGAACAGAACGTACGAAAGCCCAAACAGCAGCAACCCGGCATAGACCCCGACCAAAAAAAAACCAACCCCGACCAAGCGCCAGCGCGACCCCTTGTGCATGGAAAAAACCGAAGTGCTATTCTAAAACGCCTCCAATTCCCACCTTCGGAACCTCTCCCATGAGTGCATTGTTTTCACCGTTCACATTGCGGAGCGTGACGCTTCCGAACCGCATAGTCGTATCGCCGATGTGCCAATACTCCGCCGAGCGTGGTGAAGCAACGGCCTGGCACATGATCCACCTCGGCCACCTGGCGTTATCGGGCGCGGGCATGTTATGCCTGGAGGCAACCGCGGTAGAGCCCGACGGCCGCATCACCCCGGGCGACCTGGGCCTCTGGGACGACGGAACCGAAGCGGCGCTGAAACCCGTCATCGATGCCATTCGCAAGCACTCGCACATCGCCATCACGATGCAACTCGGACACGCCGGCCGCAAGGCATCGAGCGCGGTGCCGTGGGACGGCGGCCAGTTGATCCCGGTATCGGAGGGAGGATGGTTGCCATCGGCGCCATCGGCAGTTCCGCACAACGGAGGTGAAACGCCACCGCTCGCACTCGACGCCGCCGGCCTCATCCGCGTCCGCGACGCTTTCGTGGCGACGGCAAAACGCGCGGCGCGTCTGGGTCTCGACGGGCTCGAAGTCCACGCCGCGCACGGCTATCTGCTGCATCAATTCCTGTCGCCGCTTTCGAATCATCGAACGGATGAATACGGTGGTTCGCTTGAGAACCGCATGCGTTTCCCGCTCGAAGTATTCGACGCCGTGCGTGCCGCGTTTCCCGCCGATAAACCCGTGGGCCTGCGTGTATCGGCATCGGACTGGGTGGACGGCGGCTGGGATCTGGAGCAGACCATCGCGTTCGTGAAGGAATTGCAGAAGCACAACGTGGATTGGATCGACGTATCGTCGGGCGGTGTATCGCCGTTGCAGAAGATTCCGCTGTCGCCGGGTTATCAGCTGCCGTTCGCGAAAGCCATCAAGGAAGCAACCGGCGTGAACACCATGGGTGTTGGTTTGATCACTGATCCGCAGCATGCCGAAGAGATCATCGAGTCGGGTCAGGCCGATATGGTCGCGCTTGCCCGCGCGCTGCTCTACAATCCGCGCTGGCCGTGGCACGCGGCTGCCCAACTGGGCGCGACAGTCGAAGCGCCGCCGCAATACTGGCGTTCGCAACCGCGTGACCAGAAGGCGTTGTTCGGCGATATCTCGTTCGGCCAGCGGTAAGAAATTATGGAGCGGTTGAACTCGTGCGCGCCTAGCGTGTACGATGCCGTTGTTCACCTGCATGCGTTCAACCATGCAAAGAAAGCAACGCGGCGCCTCGCATTCAGGCCGCCGCGTTTTTTTAATCCACGTTCCGGTGCGTCACCGTTCGCGTGAAGCCGGGGCGGGGCGAAGTTGAAGCGTCTGCCAGCCAAACCGATTCGTTTTAAAGGATCCAGTCGATGAGTTCACGGAGGGTCGTTGTCCGCCGTTCAGGCATACACGGCAAGGGCGTATTCGCTGCTGTGCCACTCGCGAAAGGCGAGTTGATTATCGAGTACAAGGGCGAACGCATTTCGTGGAAAGAGGCGTTGCGCCGTCATCCTCACAACCCGGACGAGCCGAACCATACGTTCTATTTCGCGCTCGAAAACGGCAAGGTGATCGACGGCAAAGTCGATGGCAATAGCGCTCGTTACATCAACCACTCGTGCGCGCCGAATTGCGAAGCCGAAGAGAAGGAAGGGCGCGTGTTCATTCACGCGTTGCGTGCGATCAAGGAAGATGAAGAGCTGTACTACGACTACGGTCTCGTCATCGACGGTCGCATCACGAAGAAGCTGAAGAAGGAATACGAATGCCGCTGCGGCGCGAAGAAGTGCCGCGGCACGATGCTGGCGTTGAAAAAGTAAGATCGTTCGCGCTCGAAACGAAACGCCACGGCTCGTTCGCCGTGGCGTTTTTTTATGCTGGCTTCAAAGGCATCCGCACGATAAAACGTGCGCCACCGTCTGGCGCAGGCGCGTCTTCGTAATGCACGCTGCCGCCGTGCAGGACCATGATGTCGTGGACGATCGCGAGGCCGAGTCCGGCGCCGCCTTCCACGCCGTGTCCATCGCCGCGAAAAAAGCGCTTGAAAAGATCCGGCTGCTGTTCCAAAGGAACGCCTGGGCCGTTGTCTTCCACCACGATTTCACCAACTTTCTGACCTTTTTCATCGATATTTTGCGTCACCGTAACCGTCACACGGGCGCCTTCAACGCGAGACGTGGGCACGTATTTCAATGCGTTATCGATCAGGTTGGCGATCACCTCGCGTACCAGCACAAGGTTGCCGCGCACGGTCAGCGGATGCTCGTTTTCGGGGTCATCGAGACGCTGGAAGCCCAGGTCGACATGCGCGGTCAAAGCGCGCGGCACCCATTCGGCGCCGGTTTCGAACGCGAGCGCGGCGTAGTCGAAGTCGGTGAAACGTGCGGCTTGTTCGCCCGGCTCGGCGCGCGCCAACGAAAGCAATTGATTCGATAACCGCACAGCGCGATCCGCCGACGCCCGCAGTTCCTTCACCGCTTCCAGCACCTTGGCGGGGTCCTTCGCGATCGCGGCTTGCTCGGCGTGCAACTTCACGGCGGTCAACGGCGTGCGCAGCTGATGGGCGGCATCGGCGATAAATTTGCGTTGTGCGTCGAGCGCCGTTTTCAGACGATCGAGCAAGCCGTTCATGGCGCTTGTCAGCGGCCGAATTTCGATAGGTACGAACGATTCATCGACCGGTTCCAGCGATGTATGCGTCTGCCGGTTGAGGGTATCGGCGAGATCGGTCAACGGGTTGAGCTGCTGGTTCACGACCCGCCAGACGATCACCCAGCCGGCCAGCAGCAGGAGCAGCAGCGGCATCATGATCGCGACCATGAACTCGACGGCGATCCGGTAGCGCGAACCCACGCGTTGGGCGACTTCCACCACGATCGGATTGCCGTGCGTCTGGTCGACGCGCACCTGCGCCGCGCGCACGCTCGTTCCTTGATAAGTCGTCTCGAACACGTACGCGTAGTGAATGCGGCGCACGTTCGTGCCGGTCAGCGGCAGATCGGTTTCGCCGGCGATTTCGTTTTCGCCGTCGCTGATCCGGTAGATCAGCTGTTCCACGGGATCGGAGAACATGGCGCGGGCGAGCGGCGGCACCGTCAAGGGAGCATCGACGCCGGCAAGCTGGATTTGCTTCGAGATAGCCGTCGCGAGATCCGCCAACGAACGGTCGACCACATGTTGCGTGTATTGCCACGCGAGCCAATACGCCATCAGGCCGCTCATCAGCGCGAGCAGGGACAGCGGCGCGGCGAGGCGGCGCAACAGCGAGCGCCGCAGGCTTGGCGGCTGGCTCGAGGATGTGGTTTTCGACTGCGCCAGATGCAGCCAGTCGGCGCGGTCGAAACGTTCGTCGGCGGTGCGCCGGGGAGGGAATCGCAAGGTGCGGAGTCTTTACTCGTCTGGCTGGTTGGCCACGGACAATCCGCTTACGCGGCTGGCCGGATTTCCTGCAGCAAATAGCCGAAACCACGCACCGTCACGATTTCCACGCGGCAGTTTTCAAGCTTTTTGCGAACCCGGTGCACGTAGACTTCAATGGCTGTATCGCCGAGATCACCGCCGAAATGCGTCAGGTGATCCTGCAACTGGGCCTTGCTCACCACGCGGCCATGGCGCAGCAACAGCATTTCCAGCACGGCGAATTCGCGCGGCGATAATTCAAGTGGCTTCTCGTCGTTGAAAATGCGGCGATCCACGCCCGACAAACGCAAACCACCCAGCGATACTTCCGGACGCGGCACATCGCCGTGCGGGCCACTACGGCGCATCACGGCGCGAATACGCGCTTCGAGTTCAGCCGGTTCAAACGGCTTGAGCATGTAGTCGTCGGCGCCGCTGTTCAGGCCTTGCACGCGGTCATGCAGCTCATCGCGCGCGGTCAGGATGATCACCGGCGTGTGACGATTGCCCTGGCGGAAACGCGACAACAGCGTCATTCCGTCGATACCGGGCAAGCCGAGATCGAGAATCACCAGTTCATGCCGGTTTTGCGTCAGTGCTTGCTCGGCGAAAATGCCGTCGTGAACCATATCGACGGTAAAACCGGCTTGTTCGAGACTGCTTTGAATGCCGCGTGCGATAGGGCGGTCATCTTCAATCAGAAGGATTCGCATGGAAGTCGCTCTTATACGATATGGGTTAGGCTCGATTGCACGCTGCAGCCGCCAGCCGGAATTCGCATTGATGCCTTGGTTGCAACGGCAGCGCCGTCCGGGGCAGTTCAGCAATCCTTTCTTATTACGCCAAATGCTGCATTGCAGTGCCTTGCAGCGGTTTAATTGCGGCTCGACATTCGCCAGTTTCCCATTTGCGTTGAATAAGCCGCTTTGGGTTTTGCCGTGCTTTCGTGCTTTACGAAGTGCCCGATCGGACGTCTTTGCAAAGCCGAATGCAGTGCCAAAACCGTATGCGTGGTGATTGTACAGGGTCGCTCTGTGCTGCCAACGAAGTGAAGCTTCCGAAGTCGCGGCGTCGCTCCAAAAGCTTACGTATTGATTATGCTCCGACTTTCCGAATGAAAGGCTCGGTTAGCAGAGGCTTGCAACTTGCTTTGTTTTCGCTTTCGAATCAGGGAGAGAGCCGCTTTTTACGATCCAATATTGCGGATTTCGGATGTCATTGTTTGTAATACGAAGGTTACGAGTTTGTCGTAATGAATCCGATTTATATGCCGTCTTCAACCGTTGCCCGAGTTTCCCGCGATAGAACCGATGAACCTGGCCAGCGTCGCGTCACGCGAAGTCAGGCCTTTCGCCTCGTGCGTGGATAGCGTTATTTCGACCTTGTTATAAACATTCGACCATTCAGGATGGTGGTCCATCTCCTGCGCCTTGATCGCAATACGCGTCATGAAGCCGAATGCTTCGTTGAAATCGGCGAATTCGAAGCTGCGGTGAATGGATGTTGCCGAAGCGTCGATTTTCCAGCCGGGCAGTTCAGCAAGAAGCGCCTTCAGTTCGTCCGATGTGAGTTTTTCGATCATCTCGTGCTCCTTGGTCGAACGGTTATTTTGTACCGAGCGCGGTAAGCTTGCGTCCTTTCAGATCCAACGCAGGTTTTCCCATGATCGACCTCGATCACTTCGATCTCGCGCTGCTCGACGTTTTGCAGCGTTTTGGCCGCGCAACGCATCAGCAGCTCGGCGAGGAAGTGCCGCTGTCGCCATCGCAGATCGGACGCCGGCTGCAGCGGCTCGAAGCGACCGGCGTGATCGATGGATATCGCGTGGTGCTGCGGCCTGAAAAGCTCGGGCTTGGAGTGACGGCGTTCACGAGCCTCAAGCTGAAGCATCACGGGGACACCGTCATCGACCAGTTTCAGCAGCAGATCGAAACCTTGCCCGAAGTACTCGAATGCCACGCAACCGTGGGCGACGCCGATTATCTGCTGCGCATTGTCGCGCCCGATCTGAACGCGCTCTCCACGTTCGTCATGAAGAAACTGATGCGCGTGCCGGGCGTGGACAGCGTGCGCTCCAACATTGTGCTGACCACGTTCAAGCGCAATGGACCGTTACCGCTCGGACATCTTGCGGTGAAAGATCCGGAGTGAGCGTGTTCACGCCGAGCGCAATCAAGCCGGTTCGCTGAGCAGATCGACGTATGCAACCGGCACCAGATCCGCACTCGATACACCCAGCTTCGCGAACAATTCTTCAGCTTCCTTCTCGCCGCTCGCTTCGTCGTCGTCCTGACCGAGCAGCACTTCCAGCTCGATAAAATCGCCGAGTCCATCCACGCGATCCAGGTGAATGCGTGTGCGCCCGACGTTATAGACGTGCCGCTCCTTGTTCACGATCCCGCGCGTGTTCAACGCCTGGGCAAGCAGCGCGTGCATGGCTTCGGGGTTCGTCACGGGACTGCGCGAGTAATAGGAAACCTTCGGGCCATCGCGGTCATCGCGCTGATAGAAGATCAGTTCGGCGGGCGTGTTGTCATCGAATTGACGCAATTTGAGGCGGCCGTTCGGCACATCGTAGAAAAAATCCTGCTGGCGATAGATCATCGGCGGTTCCGTCGCGAGCGCAGCCGCGCGCGCCAGAAGCTGGTCGAATTGATGCGCGCGGGCCTTGATTTCAATGTTTCGTGCCATGTTTGCGAATTCCTGTTCACGTGGGCGCGAGAAGCGCGAGCCTCAGACTAACAAAGTTTGGCGGCCGCGCGATTGATCTTCGCGGTCAGGTCGCCCATTGGTCTTCGATCAGACGTAACGCCGCGGCAATGCCCGGCTCATTGCGGCGCTCCGTCAACACGATGAAGGACAACTGCGTCGGCACCGTGACGCCTTCCACAATAGTCAGCGCATGCGCGTGCGCCTCCGCGAGCGCAATCGAATCCCGGACCAACGTCAGTCCGACGCCCGATTTGACGAGATCGAGCATGGACGGCTCCTGATCGACTTCGGCGACTTTCATGGGCTGGACGCCGTGGGCATCGAAGAGACGAGTCAGCAAACGGTTATGCGCCGATTCCGCCGGCGTCCAGATCCACGGCAAACGGGCGAGCGCGGTCCAGTCGGGCGCGCCGGTCTTTGGATGTGTCGTGCGGTTCACGCGGTCTTTCCATCCGGCCGGCGCCAGCACGCGATACAAATACGGCTTGAGCTGCACCACATGAAATCGCGTGGTGTCGCGGGGTTCATCGATTGCCGGATCGCCGATGTAAAACCCCACATCCAGATCGCGCGCCTTCAGGCGTTCCAGCACCCAGCCCGACATGCCGTGCCTGAGCGCCGTCTCAATGCGCGGATAGGTTTCCACCAGCGCGCGCAGGAAACCGCCGAGCCGCAAGAATTCGGGATCGAGAATCGTGCCGATAGTCAGCCTGCCGCCGATCTCATGACGCAGCGCGGCGGCGACGCGCCGTACCTCGCCGGCGGCGTTCAGAGCGCGCTCGGCGTGAGGCAGGAGCGTTTCTCCGTCGCGCGTGAGGACCAATCCATGCGAAGTCCGCACGAACACGGTCACGCCTAGCGCTTCTTGCAGATTCTTGATCTGCAAGCTGACCGCAGGTTGCGATACATGTAATAGCACGGCCGCCCGCGTGAGATTCCCCTCACGGGCGACGGTGACAAAGGCGCGCAGCAGAGTCAGGTCCATGCCTGATATTAGCGCGGCTTATAAAGCTATTGAAGATATCTGATTGGATTGCTGCACTGCGAGCGCAGTAGGGTGTTGAAAAATAGCGGATAAAAACTCTGAATCAGAACGACGGCCCCAAGGCGAGCCGCGCAGGAGACGCAGATGAAACAGGACGCACGAAAGCTCGAGGGTGAATTCGACTACATCATCGTGGGCGCGGGAACGGCGGGCTGCGTGCTCGCCAACCGTCTGACCGAAGACGCCGATATAAACGTCCTTCTGCTCGAAGCGGGAGGACGCGACAACTACCACTGGATCCACGTGCCGGTCGGTTATTTGTATTGCATCGGCAATCCGCGCACGGACTGGCTCTACAAAACGCAGGCGGAAGCGGGGCTCGATGGCCGCTCGCTTTCCTATCCGCGCGGCCGTGTGTTGGGCGGATGTTCATCGATCAACGGCATGATCTACATGCGCGGCCAGCGCGAGGATTACGACGACTGGGCGGCCATTACCGGCGACCGCGACTGGTCGTGGGATTCGGTTCTGCCCGTATTCAAGCGCAGCGAAGATCATCACGGCGGCGCAAACCAGTGGCATGGATCGGGCGGCGAATGGCGCGTCGAAAAGCAGCGTCTCAAGTGGAAAGTGCTGGAAACCTTCTCGCAAGCAGCGCAGCAGACAGGACTTCCCGCCACCGATGACTTCAATCGCGGCGACAACACCGGCGTAGGATATTTCGATGTCAACCAGCGCAGCGGCATCCGCTGGAACGCATCGAAGGCATTCTTGCGACCGGCCATGAAGCGTCCCAATCTCACCATCATCACGGGCGCGCACACGCAGCGTCTGATGATGGAAGGCAAGCGCTGCGTCGGCGTGGAATATCGCGGCGGCGATACGGACTATCTCGCGAAGGCGCGCCTTGAAGTGGTCGTCAGCGCGGGCGCGGTGAACTCGCCGCAATTGCTGGAATTGTCCGGCATTGGCAATGGCGCGCGGCTGCAGAAATTGGGTATCGATGTAGTCCAAGATCTGCGCGGCGTTGGCGAGAATCTGCAGGATCATCTGCAGCTTAGGATGGCTTACAAAGTGCGCGGCGTGCGCACGTTGAACACGCTTTCCGCGAAATGGTGGGGCAAGGCGTGGATCGGTTTGCAGTACGCGGCCTTGCGCAGCGGGCCCATGTCCATGGCGCCGTCGCAACTCGGCGCGTTCGCCAAATCCAATCCCGACGACGCAACCATCACCCGGCCCGACGTGGAATATCACGTGCAGCCTTTGTCGCTGGACCGGTTCGGCGAGCCCTTGCACGCGTTCAATGCGTTCACGGCTTCGGTGTGTCCGTTGCGGCCTACGTCGCGCGGCAGCGTTCATATTGCATCGCCCGATGCAAAAGATGCGCCGCTGATCGCGCCCAATTATTTATCGACGGATCGCGATCGCGAGGTCGCCATCAACGCTTTGCGGTTGACGCGGCGCATTGCGGCCGCGCCCGCGCTCGCGAAGTATTCGCCCGAAGAGATCTTGCCGGGCGCATCGTTTCAAACCGATGCCGAGCTGGCCGTGGCAGCGGGAAAAATCGGCACGACCATTTTTCATCCTGTAGGCACATGCAGGATGGGAACCGATAACGATCCAGCCGCGGTCGTCGACAGTCGTCTGCGCGTCATTGGCGTTGAAGGATTGCGCGTGGTGGATGCGTCCGTCATGCCGACCATTACGTCGGGCAATACCAACTCGCCTACGTTGATGATCGCCGAGCGGGCCAGCGAAATGATTCGCGCGGACCGGCGTTTCCTGGGCTCGCAGGTTCGGACGCTGATATCGGGCGTGGCTTGAACATGGCATCGATATGTTCAGTAACGCGCATTGATCGACCAATCGAGCAATTTTGCTGAGAAAACAAGCGCCAAACTAAGTGCAAATCCCGATGATTGCGCTGCATCATTGGCGCGACAATACCCCGGACGTCTTTGATGTGCCGCACGTCTGCACGAGCGTTGTGCGGCACGCAAAAAGCGCCGCAGATGCAAGCCGGCACAACGCCAGCACTGCAGCACTTATCCAGGTTAAGGCACCCGCGCGAACGAATCGGGCACCAATGGCATGCGCCAAAAGCGTGCTCTGTTGAAGCTGAAACAAGCCCGGGCGAAAGAGGCTCAAACCAAGCACGGAAGGGGACATGATTCTCGGCGACACGATTCTGGAAACCCGCGGCCTGACAAAAGAATTCAAAGGCTTCACCGCCGTGAACGACGTGAACCTGCGTGTGCGCCGCGGTTCCATCCACGCATTGATCGGTCCCAATGGCGCCGGCAAAACCACGTGCTTCAACCTCCTCACCAAGTTTCTCGAACCCACTGCGGGTCAGATCGTCTTTAATGGCGCCGACATCACGCGTGAACGTCCCGCGCAGATTGCGCGGCGCGGCGTGATCCGGTCGTTTCAGATTTCTGCTGTATTTCCGCATCTGACGGTCATGCAGAACGTACGTATTGGTTTGCAGCGATCGCTTGGGACATCGTTCAAATTCTGGAAAAGCGAGCGTGTGCTCAACGAACTTAACGACCGCGCCATGGATCTTCTCACGCAAGTCGGCCTGACCGATTTCGCCGATACCACCACGGTCGAGCTTTCATATGGCCGCAAACGCGCGCTCGAAATAGCGACCACGCTTTCGATGGAACCCGAACTCATGCTCCTCGATGAACCCACGCAAGGCATGGGTCACGAAGACGTGGACCGCGTGACGGCGCTGATCAAAAAAGTATCGGTGGGACGCACCATCTTGATGGTCGAGCACAACATGAACGTGATCGCCGGGATCTCGGACACCATCACGGTCCTGCAACGCGGCGAAGTGCTGGCCGAGGGCAGCTACGCGGAGGTATCGAAGAATGCGCTCGTGATGGAAGCCTACATGGGCAGCGCCGACGCCGCCCTCGCCGGAGCGCACGCATGAGCACGATCGTGGAAGAACGCCGGGCGCAACAGCCGCGCGATGCATCGGCTGGCGAACCTGCGCTCGAACTTGTGGGCGCGCAAGCGTGGTACGGCGAGTCGCATATCCTGCACGGCGTGGATCTGAAAGTGAACCGTGGCGAAGTCGTGACGCTGCTCGGGCGCAATGGCGCGGGCCGCACGACCACGTTGCGCGCGATCATGGGCCTGACGGGACGGCGCACGGGATCGATTCGGATTGGCGGGCATGAGACGGTCGGCATGTCGACGCACAAGATCGCGCATTACGGCGTGGGGTATTGCCCGGAAGAACGCGGCATTTTCTCGAGCTTGTCATGCGAAGAAAACCTGATGCTTCCGCCAGTAGTCGGGAATCCGAAGGAAGCCATGTCCATCGAAGAAATCTATTCGATGTTCCCCAATCTCAAGGAACGCCGTCATAGCCAGGGGACGCGTCTGTCCGGCGGCGAACAGCAGATGCTTGCCGTGGCGCGCATTCTGCGCACGGGCGCAAATCTCCTTTTGCTCGATGAGATTTCGGAAGGGCTCGCGCCTGTGATTGTGCAGACGCTCGCGCGAATGATCCTGATGCTCAAGGGACGGGGTTACACGATCGTGATGGTCGAACAGAATTTTCGCTTCGCAGCGCCGCTCGCCGATCGCTTTTATGTCATGGAGCACGGGAAGATTGTCGAGCACTTCAATGCCGGGGAACTCGAAACGAAAATGCCGGTGCTGCACGAATTGCTCGGGGTTTGACCCGCGTTCGGCACGCGGCAGCCGCAAGAAAAACAACTCAACGGAGACTGTAATGAAGAAGAAGACCCTCGCGCGCCTCTCGGGCATTTGTTTGGCTGTTGCTACTGCAACTGCATCGATGATGGCGGGCAACGCTCAGGCCGCAGCCGGCGACACGGTGAAGATCGGCTATATCACGGACCTTTCGGGTCTTTATGCGGATATCGACGGGCAAGGCGGCCTCGAGGCGATTCGCATGGCAATCGCGGACTTCGGCGGCAAGGTGAATGGCAAGCCCATCGAACTGGTCTACGCGGATCACCAGAACAAGGCGGACATTGCGGCGTCGCGCGCGCGTGAATGGATCGATCGCGATGGTGTGAATGCGATCATCGGCGGGACGAATTCGGCGACGGCGTTATCGACGAATCAGGTCGCCGGCGAGAAGAAGATTCCGTACATCAACATTGGTGCAGGCGCCGATAACCTCACGAACGAGCAATGCACGCCGTACACGGTTCACTACGCATACGACACCATGGCGCTTGCCAAGGGCACCGGTTCGGCGGTGACGAAGCAGGGCGGCAAGACGTGGTACTTCCTCACGGCGGATTACGCGTTCGGCAAGGCGCTGGAAAAGAACACATCGGACGTGGTGAAGGCGAATGGCGGCCAGGTGCTCGGCACGGTGCGCCATCCGTTGTCGGCATCGGATTTCTCGTCGTTCTTGTTGCAGGCGCAGGGGTCGAAGGCGCAGGTTCTTGGCCTGGCGAACGCTGGCGGCGACACCATCAATTCGATCAAGGCCGCGAAGGAATTCGGGATCACCAAGCAGATGAAGATCGCTGCGCTGCTGATCTTCCTGACCGATATCCACAGCCTGGGACTCGAAACCACGCAAGGCCTGGTGGCAACGGACAGCTGGTACTGGAACAAGGACGCCGAAACGCGCAAATGGGCGCAGCGTTACTTTGCGAAGATGAAGAAGATGCCAACGAGTCTCCACGCCGCGGACTACTCAGCGGTGACCACGTACCTGAAGGCCGTTCAGGCAGCGGGATCGACGGATAGCGACAAGGTCATGGACCAGTTGCACAAGGCGAAGATCAACGACTTCTACACACAGAACGGCTATATCCGCGCCGACGGCAGCATGATTCACGACATGTATCTGATGGAAGTGAAGAAGCCGTCGGAATCGAAGGAACCGTGGGATTACTACAAGATCACCGCGACCATTCCAGGTGACCAGGCGTTCGCGACCAAAGCTGAATCGCGCTGCGCGTTGTGGAAATAAGCGGCCGGCAATGACCGCTTTGCGGATTTGCGCCTGGCGTGAGTCCGCATGATCGATCGACGCATGGCGTCCCGCGGGGCGGCATGCGTCGAAACACCTTTGACGGCAGGTTCAATGGAAATTTTTGGCATTCCGCTCGCGGCGATGATGAGCCAGTTGCTGCTCGGACTGGTGAACGGTTCTTTCTACGCCATCCTGAGCCTGGGCCTCGCAGTGATCTTCGGCCTGCTTAACGTGATCAACTTTGCGCACGGCGCGTTGTTCATGCTGGGTGCAATGCTCACGTGGATGGGTTTCTCGTATTTCAATGTGCCGTACTGGGCAATGCTCGTGCTCGCGCCGGTGATAGTGGGCGTGTTCGGTATCGTGATTGAACGCACCATGTTGCGCTGGCTTTACAAGCTCGATCATCTTTATGGTCTTTTGCTCACGTTCGGCCTGACGCTCGTGATTGAAGGCGTGTTTCGTTCGGTGTACGGATCATCGGGGCAGCCCTACGATGTCCCTTCGTTGCTCGCTGGCGCCACGAATCTCGGCTTCATGTATTTGCCGAATTATCGCGCGTGGGTGGTGGTGGCGTCGCTGGTGGTGTGTTTTGCGACGTGGTTCGTCATCGAGAAAACGCGGCTCGGCGCCTATCTTCGCGCGGGCACCGAGAACCCGAAGATGGTCGAGGCGTTCGGCGTCAACGTGCCCTTGATGGTCACACTCACCTACGGTTTCGGCGTAGCGCTCGCGGCGTTTGCCGGCGTACTTGCCGCGCCTGTGATCCAGGTCTCGCCGCTGATGGGCCAGTCGATGATCATCACCGTTTTCGCGGTCGTGGTTATCGGCGGGATGGGTTCCATCATGGGCTCGATACTCACAGGCCTCGGCCTCGGCGTGATCGAAGGCCTCACGCGCGTGTTCTATCCGGAAGCGTCCGCGACGGTCGTCTTCGTCATCATGGCGCTGGTGCTGCTCGTGCGCCCGGCGGGACTTTTCGGCAAGGAAAAATGATGTTGAGAAAAGTACTCTACGGCGTATTGCTGGCCGGCTTGATCGCGGCGCCGTTCCTGGGCGTTTATCCCGTCTTCATGATGAAGGTGCTGTGCTTCGCGTTGTTCGCGGCGGCGTTCAACTTGTTGATCGGTTATACGGGCTTGCTCTCTTTCGGTCACGCGATGTTCCTGGCTAGTGCCGGTTACACGGCGGGTTACGCCATCCAGACGCTCGGCTTCACGCCGGAACTCGGCGTGATTGCGGGGACGGCGATTGCGACGCTGCTGGGTTTGATCGTCGGTTTATTTGCGATCCGCCGCCAGGGCATCTACTTCGCGATGGTCACGCTCGCTCTCGCGCAGATGGTCTACTTCGTGTTCCTGCAGGCGCCGTTCACGCATGGTGAAGACGGTCTTCAAGGCGTGCCGCGCGGCAAGTTATTTGGCGCAGTCAGCCTCAGTTCCGACCTGACGCTCTATTACATCGTGCTGGTGGTAATGGTGCTGGCGTTCGGGTTTATCGTGCGGATCGTGCATTCGCCGTTTGGCCAGGTGTTGATTGCAATCAAGGAGAACGAACCGCGCGCCATCTCGCTGGGTTATGACACGTCGCGTTTCAAGCTGCTGGCGTTCGTGTTGTCGGCGGGACTTGCCGGACTCGCCGGCGCGCTGCAAACGCTGATACTCGGTTTCGAAACACTCGGCGACGCCTACTGGACCATGTCGGGTCTCGTAGTGTTGATGACGCTGGTCGGCGGCATGAGCACCATGTTCGGGCCGTTGCTCGGCGCGTTCATAATCGTCGCGCTGGAAAATCGTCTCGGCGATATCGGCAGCGGTTTGACGCGGCTTACCGGCATCGACTGGTTCAATTCGCTGGGCGAGTCGGTGACGATCGTGACCGGGCTGATCTTCATAGCGTGCGTGCTGCTCTTCAGGCGCGGAATTGTGGGCGAGATAATCGCGAAGGTTCGTCCGTTACGCGGATAGTTTGATGTGATGGACGTTAGTTGGCGATCCGAACGATTAACGGCTTTAGCGCGCCTAATCCTTCTTTGGACCGATAAACGCCCAATTAAGGTGCTTTCGTGCACCACTAGGGTAAATGCTAGGTTGTCGGTATTCGTTGCGCAATCTAATATCCGTTTCAGTTCTGCAGCACCCGAATTTTTGAGGTGGAGAACGAGGAGACAACGAGGCATCAAGTGCCCGACCGAAAGCGCTGTTGGATGATTCCAACAGCGCTTTTTATTTGTGCTTCGCGTTTATATCGACTTGTCTTTCGCCCGAAGCCATTCTCGGTTTCTCCATTTATTCATTCGATTTCATTCGGGTTTTCCCGCGCATTTTCTATAGCGTGGTAGAGCACACGTTTGCAATCGTCAAACCCTTCAAAACCCTTGCCCCATGCGGCCTCAGTCCGCTACACTCGCATTAACCGACCGCGTGGTCGGGATATAAAAACCGTAAAATCGCGGGCAGTGAATAATCACATTACGGGGTATATCAATGAAGTTGGCTTTACGCTGGATCTCGGCGGCGTTATTCGCCGCGAGCGCATCCGCAGCTATCAGCACGCAAGCTTTCGCAGACGTAAAAATCGGGGTGACGCTGTCCGCAACCGGCCCGGCTGCATCGCTGGGAATTCCGGAAAAGAACACCATCGCATTACTGCCGAAAGAGATCGCCGGGCAGAAGATGCAGTACATCGTGCTCGATGACGCCACGGATTCCACGCAAGCCGTAAAGAACGCACGCAAGCTGACAAGTGAAGATCATGTCGATGCTTTGATTGGTTCTACCGTAGTGCCTAATTCGCTGGCCATGATCGACGTTGCATCGGAAACGAGCACGCCAATGATATCGATGGCAGCTGCCGCGACCATCGTGGAACCCATGGATGCAAAGCGCGCCTGGGTATTCAAGACGCCGCAGAACGACATATTGATGGCGACGGCAATTGCCACGCATATGTCCAATCATGGTGTTAAATCGGTAGCGTTCATTGGTTTTAGCGACGCGTATGGCGAAAGCTGGTTCAAGGAGTTCACCAAGGCCGCCGATCTCGCCAAGATCAAGGTCGTGGCGAATGAGCGGTTCGCTCGTAACGACGCATCGGTGACAGGACAGGTTTTGAAGGCGATGTCGCAGAACCCGGACGCGGTGTTGATCGCAGGCGCGGGTACGCCGGCCGCGTTGCCGCAAAAAACGCTGAAAGAGCGGGGCTACAAGGGCAAGATTTATCAGACGCACGGCGTGGCGAACAACGACTTCCTGCGTGTGTGCGGCAAGGATTGCGAGGGCACGTTCCTGCCGGCGGGGCCTTTGCTGGTTGCATCGCAATTGCCCGATTCGAATCCCGTCAAGAAGTCCGCGCTGACTTATAAGCAGGCTTATGAAGGCGCTTATGGCGCAGGTTCTGTATCCACGTTCGGTGGTCATGCGTGGGACGCCGGGCTGTTGTTGCAGCGGGCCATTCCTATTGCGTTGAAAGCGGGGCAGCCGGGTTCGCAAGCCTTCCGCGAAGCATTGCGCGCGGCTATAGAAAGCACGAAGGATCTGGCTGGATCGCACGGTATCTTCAACATGAGCGAAGCCGATCACTCGGGACTCGATCAACGCGCGCGCGTGATGGTTGAGATCGTCGGTGGTCAGTGGAAGCTCGTCAAAGACTGACGGTAGCCAACACGACTATAAGAACCGATCAAAGGCGCGTTGCTTCGAACGCGCCTTTTTTTGTGGATTGAGCGGCAATGAGCCAAAGATCGCTCAACGATTTATAACAACTCGCCCGAACGCACACGGCGTGCGCGACGGCATAGCGTCTGGAGACGATGCAATGAAAATGATCAAAGGGCAGCTCACGTGCGCAGTGCTCGGCGTTGCGCTCGCGTTGGGCGCGACTGGGGCGGCGGCGCAGGTGAAGATTGGCGTGACGTTATCGGCGACGGGGCCGGCGGCATCGCTTGGCATTCCGGAGAAAAACACCGTCGCGTTGTGGCCGAAGGAGATTGGCGGCAAATCGGTGGAGTACATCGTTCTCGATGACGGATCGGATACCAGCCGCGCCGTGCAAAACACGCGCAAGCTGATCGATGAAGATCATGTCGATGCCATCGTCGGTTCCACGGTCACGCCGAACTCGCTCGCCATGCTCGATCCCGCGAGCCAGAGCAAGACGCCGATGATCTCCATGGCGGCATCGGCTGCAATCATTTCGCCGATGGACGCCAAGCGCACGTGGGCATTCAAGACGCCGCAAAACGATAGCTTGATGGCCGATGCCATCGCCGACTATATGGAGAAGCATGGCGTGAAGACGGTGGGTTTCATCGGCTTCGCGGATGCTTATGGTGACGGCTGGTATAGCGTGTTCAACACCGCCGCGGCCGCGCATAAATTGAAGATCGTCGCGAACGAGCGTTTCGCGCGCACCGATACTTCCGTCACGGGTCAGGTGCTCAAGACGCTGAGCGCGAATCCGGATGCGGTGTTGATCGCGGGCGCGGGAACGCCATCGGCTTTGCCGGCAAAGGCGCTGAAGGAGCGCGGCTACAAGGGCAAGGTTTATCAGACGCACGGCGTGGCGAACAACGACTTCCTGCGCGTTTGCGGCAAGGATTGCGATGGCGAATTGCTGCCAGCCGGTCCCATTCTCGTGGCTGATCAGTTACCGGATAGCAATCCCGTGAAGAAGTCCGCGCTCGCGTACAAGGCGGCGTATGAGAAGGCTTATGGCGTGGGTTCGGTATCGACGTTTGGCGGCCACTCATGGGACGCTGGACAGATGCTTCAACGGGCCATTGGCGAAGCGCTCAAGACCGCTCAACCCGGCACTGAGGCGTTCCGCGTGGCGCTGCGCAACGCGCTTGAAAACCTCAAGGACTTGCCGCTCGCGCATGGCGTGATGAACACCACGCCCGCCGATCACAACGGCCTCGACAATCGCGCGCGCGTGATGGTGCAGATCGTCGATGGCAAGTGGAAAGTGCAGAACGACTGACCTTGTCGAAGGCTAGCGCGGCCGTAATTTGGCGCGTTAGCGTTCCGGAGTTTTTACGTTTCGATGGGTCGAGCCAGTGGCCGGCAATCCGGTGGCCGGCATTCCGGTGGCCCATTTTTCAGAATGTTCTCAAAGAGGAAGTATGGACTTATCGATTGCGGCGATCCTCGCGCAAGACGGCATCACCACAGGCGCAATCTACGCGTTGCTCGCGCTCGCGCTGGTCCTGGTGTTTTCGGTGACGCGTGTCATCTTCATCCCGCAAGGCGAGTTCGTGGCGTACGGCGCGTTGACACTCGCCGCGCTGCAAACGCAGAAGCTGCCGGCGACGTGCTGGCTGCTTATCGCGATGGGGTTGGGATGCTTTGTAGCGGAGATTGCGGGGATCGCGCGGCATCCTTCCCGGCACCGGCAGATCGCGCGGACGCTTGCGATTCTGGCGGGCAAATATGTGCTGTTTCCGGTCGCCGTATATGCGCTCACGCGCAGCGTCGCGGCCCAGCCGTTGCCCATGCTGGCGCAAATCGCATTGACCTTGCTGATCGTGATTCCGATGGGACCGTTTGTGTATCGGCTGGCGTATGAGCCGATCGCTGAAGCCAGCACGTTGTTGCTGTTGATCGTGGCGGTCGCCGTGCATTTCGCGATGGTCGGCCTGGGCCTCGTCATGTTCGGCGCGGAAGGATCGCGCACGACCGCTTTCTCCGATGCCACCTTCAACCTCGGCAGCGTTTCCATCTCCGGGCAGAGCATCTGGGTGGTCGCTACGGCGGTCGTGCTGATCGTCGCGCTGTACTTTTACTTCGATAAAACCATCTCCGGCAAAGCGTTGCGCGCAACCTCCGTGAACCGGCTTGGCGCGCGTCTGGTGGGCATCGGCACAACGCAGGCTGGACGGCTTGCCTTTACGCTCGCAGCCGGCCTGGGCGCGCTCTGCGGCATCCTCGTCGCGCCGATCACGACCATCTATTACGACTCGGGGTTTCTTATCGGCCTGAAGGGATTCGTGGGCGCGATCGTGGGCGGCCTGGTCAGTTATCCGCTCGCGGCGGCCGGGTCGCTGCTGGTCGGATTGCTGGAATCGTATTCGTCGTTCTGGGCGAGCGCTTATAAAGAGGTGATCGTGTTCACGCTGATCATTCCGGTGCTGTTGTGGCGGAGTCTCGCAAGCCCGCATTCGGATGAAGAGGAGGAGTGACACGATGAAATTCCTGATGCAGAAAAAAGTGTTCGTCGTGTTCCTGGTGCTGGTGTTTGCGTTGCCTGTTTTGCCGCAGCCGATTCGCATGCCTGAGTATTGGATTACGCTGCTGAATTACATCGGCTTGTATTCGATTGTGGCTATCGGGCTCGTGTTGCTGACCGGCATTGGCGGCATGACGAGCTTCGGGCAGGCCGCGTTCGTGGGAGTAGGCGCGTACTCGACGGCCTATCTCACCACGCAGTTCGGTGTCTCGCCGTGGCTGGCGTTGATCGTGGGCGTGGTGTTGACGGCGTTGATCGCGTTGCTGCTCGGCATGGTGACCATGCGGCTCTCCGGACATTTCTTGCCGCTTGGAACCATTGCGTGGGGTTTGTCGCTGTTCTTCTTGTTCGGCAATCTGGAATTTCTCGGCAAGTACGATGGCATCAACGGGATTCCCATCCTCAACCTGTTCGGCTGGCATCTCGAATCGGGTCGATCGATCTATTACCTGATCTGGGTCGTGGTGCTGCTGGCGGTTGTATCGGTTCAAAACCTGCTCAATAGCCGGCCGGGTCGGGCCATACGCGCGTTGCGCGGCGGTGGCACGATGGCCGAAGCCATGGGCGTGAACACGGCATGGATGCGCGTGGTGATCTTCGTCTATGCCGCGGTGCTCGCGGCCATCTCCGGTTTTCTCTATGCGCATTTGCAGCGCGCGGTGAACCCGACTCCGTTCGGCCTGAATCACGGCATTGAATTCCTGTTCATGGCCGTAGTGGGTGGCGTATCGCACGTCTGGGGTGCGGTTTTGGGCGCGACGATCCTCACCGTTCTGCAGGACTATTTGCAGACGTTGCTGCCGAAACTGCTGGGATCGAACGGAAACTTCGAGATCATCGTGTTCGGCGTGTTGATGGTTTTGTTGCTGCAATATGCGCGGCAAGGCGTGTGGCCGTTCGTGGCGCGGCTATTTCCCAGCGGTCCGCGCGCCCGCGTTCCTGATCACGCCGATGCTTTGCCTCAACGCGCAAGGCCAGTGGCGGGCGAGGCGCTGCTTATCGTCGATAAAGCGCGCAAGCAGTTCGGTGGCCTCGTCGCCGTCAACGATGTCAGTTTTCAGGTGAAGGCAGGCGAGATCATCGGTTTGATCGGGCCGAACGGCGCCGGGAAATCGACGACATTTAATCTTGTAACCGGTGTGCTGCAAGCCACGAGCGGATCGATTACGTTCCAGGGCGAACGCATCGATACCCTGACTTCACGTGAAATCGTGAAACGGGGCATCGGGCGCACGTTTCAACATGTGAGATTGCTATCAGGCATGACGGTTTTGGAGAACGTTGCGATCGGTGCGCATTTGCGGGGAAAGACGGGCGTGTGGCGCAGCGTGGTCCGGTTGAACGCTGCGGAGGAGGCGCGGCTAATGGCCGAAGCGGCGAAGCAGATCAAACGGGTTGGCCTGGAAAAGCATCTCTACGATGAAGCCGGAAGCCTGGCGCTTGGTCAGCAACGGATTCTGGAAATTGCACGCGCCTTATGTTGCGATCCGAATTTGCTATTGCTCGATGAACCGGCGGCCGGTTTGCGCTATCAGGAGAAGCAGCAACTGGCTGAGCTTCTGCGTCGATTGAAAGGCGAGGGTATGAGCGTCTTGCTTGTTGAGCACGATATGGATTTTGTGATGAAACTGACTGATCGTCTCGTAGTGATGGAATTCGGCACGCGAATCGCGGAAGGTTTGCCGCAGGACGTACAGAAGGACCCAGCGGTATTGGAAGCTTATTTGGGCGGAGTGGATTAATGGCCGACGCAATTCTCGAAGTAAAAGCGCTTTCCGTCCGATACGGCAAAGTCGAAGCGCTGCACGATGGAAAGCTCACCGTCGGCGCTGGGCAGATCGTTTCGGTGATCGGACCGAATGGCGCCGGTAAGTCAACGTTGCTCAACGCAATCATGGGTGCGTTGCCATCGACGGGTTACGCCAGCGGCACGGTTCTTTATCGTGGTGAAGATGTTGCCGGGCTTGCCATCGAAAAACGTGTTTCACGTGGAATGTGTCTGGTCCCAGAGAAGCGCGAACTCTTTGCCAGCATGACGGTTGAAGACAATCTCGTGCTGGGAGCGTACCGCCGGAAGCGGGCGGGCGAGCGTAACTACCTCGATCAACTCGATCACGTATTCGATCTGTTCCCACGACTAAAGGAAAGGCGCAAACAGGCAGCTGGAACGTTGTCTGGCGGCGAACGGCAAATGCTCGCAGTTGGGCGCGCGCTGATGGGCAAGCCCGATCTGCTTATGCTCGATGAACCCAGTCTTGGGTTGGCGCCGCTGATAGTGAAGGAGATTTTCCACATCATCAGCGCGCTCCGTCAGACGGGGGTGGCAACCTTGCTGATCGAGCAAAATGCACGCGCCGCGCTTCAAATCTCCGATTATGGATACGTACTGGAAACTGGTGAATTCGCAATGGAAGGTGAGGCGACCGCGTTGGCTCACGATCCTAAAGTGATCGAGACCTACTTGGGTTTGGCAAAGAAAGCGGCCTAATCTCTCTGCGCGTATTGGATAGGTGGCGTGTTCCACGTGAAACACGCCATTTTTTTCGCCGATACGATTCAGGGCCGAATCGCAGCAAAAGCTAACCGGTATAATTCTTCGATATCTCTTTCGAAGGTCCGCCACCTCGCGCGGGAATCCATGCTTTATCCAACTGAATTCGATGTGATCGTCGTTGGCGGCGGTCACGCTGGAACTGAAGCCGCATTGGCCTCGGCCCGAATGGGCGCGAGCACGCTTTTGCTCACTCATAACATCGAAACGCTCGGCCAGATGAGCTGCAATCCGTCGATTGGCGGGATCGGTAAAGGCCATCTGGTCAAGGAAATTGATGCGCTGGGCGGCGCAATGGCCGCAGCAACAGATGAGGCGGGCATTCAGTTCCGGATATTGAATTCGTCGAAAGGCCCAGCCGTTCGCGCAACACGGGCGCAGGCCGATCGAATTCTGTACAAGCAAGCGATCCGGCATCGGTTGGAGAATCAGCCAAATCTATGGCTGTTCCAGCAAGCGGTCGAGGATCTGCTGGTCGAAGGCGACCGCGTTGTCGGCGCTGTGACCCAAGTTGGCGTGAGGTTTCGGGCGAAAGCGGTGGTGCTGACGGCCGGTACTTTCCTCGATGGAAAGATCCACGTGGGACTGAACAACTACAAGGGCGGACGGGCAGGCGATCCCGCCGCCGTTTCGTTATCTGCGCGCTTGAAGGAACTCAAGCTCCCGCAAGGACGGTTGAAGACGGGAACGCCGCCGCGTATCGACGGCCGCACGATCGATTATTCGAAGCTCGAAGAACAACCGGGCGATCTCGATCCGATTCCGGTATTTTCGTTCCTCGGTCGGGTGGAACAGCATCCGCGCCAAGTTCCTTGCTGGGTAACGCATACCAACGAACGTACGCACGACATCATTCGTTCCGGACTCGACCGTTCGCCAATGTACACAGGTGTAATTGAAGGCGTCGGTCCGCGATATTGCCCATCGATCGAGGACAAGATTCACCGGTTTGCATCGAAGGATTCTCATCAGATCTTCCTCGAACCCGAAGGGTTGACGACAAACGAGTTCTATCCAAATGGAATTTCGACAAGCTTGCCGTTCGACGTGCAGCTTGAGCTCGTTCGCTCGATGAAAGGCCTCGAACACGCGCATATCCTGCGTCCGGGTTACGCCATTGAGTACGATTACTTCGATCCGCGTGGGCTGAAGGCATCGCTGGAAACGAAGGTGATAGGCGGCTTGTTTTTCGCCGGGCAAATCAACGGCACGACAGGCTATGAAGAAGCTGGCGCGCAGGGTTTGTTGGCGGGCATGAACGCAGCTTTGCAGGTTAGCGGTCGCGACGCATGGTGCCCGCGTCGCGACGAGGCGTATCTTGGCGTGCTGGTCGATGACCTCGTGACGCAAGGCGTGTCCGAGCCTTATCGTATGTTTACAAGCCGCGCAGAGTATCGCCTTTCGCTGCGGGAAGACAATGCTGATATGCGTTTGACGGAGATTGGCCGGACGCTTGGTGTTGTCGATGACCGTCGCTGGAATGTTTTCAATGCCAAGCGCGATGCTGTTTCACGTGAAACACAGCGCCTGAAGACGACATGGGTTACGCCAAAGACATTGCCCGTGGATGAAGCCACGGCTTTGCTTGGCAAAGCCATCGATCACGAGTACAGCCTTGCAGAGTTGTTGCGTCGTCCGGGTGTCTCGTATGCGGACGTGTGTTCGCTGCGTGGAAACACTTCCGGTCCGGAAACCCCGTTAGCCGAAGACCCAATCCTCCTCGGTCAGATCGAAGAGCAAATCGAGATCGCAGTGAAGTATCAGGGGTATATCGATCGCCAGGCCGACGAGATCGAGCGCAACGGATCACATGAAAACACGCGCCTTCCAGAAGACTTTGACTATGCCGAAGTCCGTGGGCTTTCATTCGAGGCGCGTCAAAAGCTGATCCAACATCGGCCAGAGACGATTGGTCAGGCATCGCGGATTTCTGGCATCACGCCGGCGACCATTTCTCTGCTGATGGTGCATTTGAAACGCACGTTCGGACGGCGCGATGATTCCACGGGAAACAATAGGGCAGGGCGCGGCGACGCTCGCTCGTTGTCGTGATGAATCGAGACACCGGCGAAGCCGGGCTCAGCACGCTTTTAAACGAAGGTATCGAACAGCTTGCAATCAGTGTCACTGCAGCGCAACGCCAGAAGCTGCTCGATTACGTGGTGCTGCTCGGCAAATGGAACGCGGTGTACAACCTCACTGCTATCCGCGATCCGCGCCAGATGCTGATTCAGCACATTCTAGATTCGCTCGCGATCATTCCGCACATCACGCAACGCGGTTCGCCGCAGACGGCGTTGGACGTTGGTTCGGGCGGTGGATTGCCGGGCATCGTGATGGCGATCGTGCTTCCCGACTGGCAAGTCACGCTGAACGATATCGTCCACAAAAAAACTGCGTTCCAATCGCAAGCCAAGCTGCAACTCGGACTCAACAATCTGTCGGTGGTGACTGGGCGCGTGGAAAATATCCGTCCTGGAGTCGAAGTCCCCGGTCTTTTCGATGTAATCGTGTCGCGCGCGTTCGCAGAGCTCTCCGACTTCGTTACACTTGCGCGTCATCTGGTTGCTGCCGACGGTCGCATCTGGGCGATGAAAGGCATCCGGCCCGACGGCGAAATCGAGCGCCTTCCAGCCGATGCCAAAGTCCATTGTATTCAACGCCTGCGCGTGCCCATGCTCGACGCCGAGCGCCACCTGATCGAAATTGAAATCGGAGCGGCCCAACATTGAACACTGTTGTCGACATCTCAAGCGCGCCTGAAATCCGGCCCGAAAAGAAGGGACATATCACGATGGCGAAGATCTTCTGCGTCGCGAATCAGAAGGGCGGCGTTGGAAAGACCACCACGGCGGTCAACCTTGCAGCTAGCCTCGCGGCGCTCGATCAACGGGTTTTGTTGATCGACCTCGATCCGCAAGGTAACGCCACCATGGGAAGCGGTATCGACAAAGCCGCCGTGGAAAACACAGTCTACGAAGTGCTGGTGAACGGCGTGACCGTGCGGGAAGCCCGGACACGCACCGATGCCGTCAAATACGATGTTCTGCCCGCAAATCGCGAACTGGCGGGTGCGGAAGTCGAACTGGTTGGCGTCGAAAACCGCGAGCGTGTGCTGCGCCACGCGTTGGCTGAAGTCGAAGCTGATTACGACTTTATCCTGATCGATTGCCCGCCGGCTTTGTCCTTGCTGACGCTCAACGGTTTGTGCGCCGCGCATGGCGTCGTCATCCCGATGCAATGCGAATACTTTGCGCTCGAAGGGTTGTCGGACCTGGTCAACACCATCAAGCAGGTTCACGCAAATCTGAACCGCGACTTGAAGGTCATCGGATTGTTGCGGGTAATGTTCGATCCGCGGATCACGTTGCAACAACAGGTATCGGATCAACTGAAACAGCATTTCGGCGACAAACTTTTCGATGTGGTCATTCCGCGAAACGTCCGTCTGGCCGAAGCGCCGAGCTATGGACTGCCAGGTGTCGTGTTCGATCGGGCGTCGCGCGGCGCGCAGGCGTATATCCAGTTCGGCACTGAAATGATCGAGCGCGTGCGCGCGCTTTAATGGACGGATTGGCAAGATGGCAGAACGAGGAAGCAAGATGAACGCGACAATGAAGAAGAAGGGTCTTGGGCGCGGGCTCGAAGCTCTGCTGGGCGGTAGTTCGGACATTACGGAAGCCGTGCGCAGCGAGGGATTGCCGAGCGTGCTGCGCCTCGATTCCATGCAGGCCGGCAAGTATCAGCCGCGTACCCGCATGGACGAGGGCGCGCTGCAGGAACTTGCGTCGAGCATTCGCTCGCAGGGCGTGATGCAGCCAATTCTCGTGCGTTCCATTGGCGATGACCGGTATGAAATCATCGCGGGTGAAAGACGATTCCGCGCGGCGAAGCTGGCTGGCCTCGAGGAAGTCCCGGTGCTCGTGAAAAACGTGCCAGATCAGGCCGCCGCGGCAATGGCGCTGATCGAGAACATTCAGCGCGAAGATCTGAACCCGCTGGAAGAGGCGCAGGGCATCCAGCGTTTGCTCGATGATTTCAACTTCACGCACGAACAGGCTGCCGAGTCGGTTGGGCGTTCGCGTAGCGCGGTGTCGAATTTGCTGCGTTTGCTGAACCTCGCGACGCCGGTTCAAACCATGCTGCTCGCCGGTGACCTCGACATGGGCCACGCGCGCGCGCTTCTCGCCGTCGATGCCGCCACGCAGATCCAGCTCGCGAACCAAGTCGTGAACAAGCGCATGTCGGTGCGTGAAACCGAGAAGCTGGTTTCATCGACGACGAAAGAGACGCCTGCCACGAAAGCGCGCGTCGCTAACGATGGCGGCCGCGATACACGCCGTCTCGAAGAAGAATTGTCGGACCTGTTGTCAGCGAACGTCAAAATCAAGATGGGCGGACGCGGGCGCGGCAAGCTGCAGATCGATTTCGGCGATCTCGATGCACTTGAAGGCATCCTGGGCCGCTTGCGCACGGGCGTCGTAACTGACAAAGCGCCGGCTACGGACAGCGCGTCCGCCACGCAGGCGTAAGCCGTGAGTTTGCCGGCGGAAGCCAAGCCAGCGCGGCTGAATTTGGCAGCAAAAGCGTGGGCGTCCGTTGCCAAGGAGCCCGTCCTGGCCATCCTCGTCGTGGCGTTGATCGCGCTTCAGGTTCTGCATCCGAAGCCTTGGGCGCAGTTGCCGGCGTTGATCGACTGGCAGACCGTGTTGACGCTCGCCGGTTTGCTGATGCTCACGAAAGCCGTCGAGCTTTCGGGGTTTTTGATGTGGATGGCGCACCGCGTCGTGCATCGGATACATGGCGAGCGCGGGCTGGCTTTCCTGCTTATCGGCCTGGCCGCAGCGCTCTCGACCTTACTCACCAACGATGTCGCGCTCTTCGCCGTCGTTCCGCTGACGTTGTCGCTGCATAAACTCGCACCGCTTCCTATCAAGCGCCTGATCATTTTCATCGCGATCGCGGTGAACGCCGGCTCGATCCTGACGCCGCTCGGCAATCCCCAAAACCTGTTTCTCTGGCAAACGAGCGGCGTTTCATTTGGCGCATTCGTGTCGGCGCTGCTGCCGCTGTGCGCGGCGCTCATGGTCATGCTGTACGCGCTCGCCGCCGTGATGTTTCGCAACCGGCCGCTGGATCTTTCCGCCGATAAAGAAGCCCACGGAATCGATATCCCCTTGTGCGCGGTTGCGGGCGTTGCTTTCGTGGCGTTCGTTGTTCTCGCCGATGCCCATCACGCCGGCCCGGGCCTCGCCGCCGTTGCAATCGGGTTTCTTTTGTGGCGTCGTCAAGTCGTGCTGAAAATCGACTGGTTGCTGCTGCTGATCTTCGTGCTGATGTTCATCGTGCTGCGCAGCGTGGCTGCGCTTCCGTGGGTTCATCACGCAATCGCAAGTCTCGGCCTCGATACGCCGCTTAAAGCCTACGCCGCTGGCGCGGTGTTATCGCAGGGGATCAGCAACGTGCCCGCCGCGATCATGCTCGCCGAGTTCTCGAAGGACTGGCGCGCGTTGGCATTCGGCGTGAGCGTCGGCGGATTTGGCATCGCGATCGGTTCGCTCGCGAATCTGATCGCGGTGCGTTTATCGGGCGAACGCGGCATGTGGGGTCCATTCCATCTCATCTCGATCCTATTCTGGATCGTCGCAGGCGCCGTCGGCGCGTGGCTCGTATAGCCTTAAAAACTCGGCATGGCGTACTACCTTTCAGTCGTGCCGACGGTCGTTGTCGGTACAAGCGAAATCTCTGATTTGAGACGTCTTTTTAAGGCGTCGCCGGTTGTTTTTTGATGACCCTAAGCTATTGAATCCGTGACAACAATCGCTTACAATCGCCCGGATTTAACAGCTTAGCGACACCGAAAGCGCGGCGTAAGATGTTGCTGAATCCAGCGGCAAACTGACGGTTAATGCGCCGGTTGTGACTGACTTTAGTGAGATGTGTGATGGCGGTGCGAGAGCAGGATCGAGCGCCGGAAGGCGGAAAAGTCGGGCACGTTTCAGGCCCTGCCGCAGATTTGACTAGCCGAGGTCCAGCCGGTTCGAATCCCACAGCCGTTTCTCCGGGTCAGGAACGCCAGACGTCGAATCATCCTTTCGATGATTCGTGGGACGCTGAAGCGAAAGATAACAATACTGTTCCGCTGACGCGGGCAGAGGCGGAGACGCTGTTTGGTCCCGAGGTGAGTCGGTCATCGCGTGTCACGCCGTTTAAGGTCGTGGCGGCGCAAATGGTTTTGTCCCTGGTTGCGACGTTGGTCTGGTGGCTGTTTTACAGCCCGCCGGGTACTGCTGTGCCGGGAGATGTGGCGTTATCGGCGTTCCTCGGGGGCGCCATTTGCTGGGTGCCGAGCGCGTTGTTCGCAGCACGGCTGAAGGCAAAAAGCGGCGCTGAGACCATCGCGAGCTGGGTGATCGGCGAAGCCATGAAGATGGGCGCGACGATTGCGATGTTCGTCGGCATTGCCTACGGATTCAAAGGCGTTCTTTGGATACCGCTGCTGGTGACGTACCTGATCGCATTAAAGACGTACTGGATTGCAATGGCGTGGAAGTAGAGGCGCGGAGCGTTGCGCGACTGACGACCATGACGTGCCAGGTAAGTGACTTACTAGCAGCAATAGAGCAGATTAATACGTGCGGAATGCATCATCTCCTGCACGCGGGTCCGTGCCCTGCTGATCGCCCATGAATGGCGGTTCGAGGATCACACGGGCGGCGGAAGATTTTCGACAATTTGGGTGGCTTTAAAGTTATGGCAGCTAGCGAAGGAACGCACGCGATGGATCCGTCGGAGTACATCGCGCACCATTTGCAGAATCTCTCCACTTCGTCGCAGACGTCGATTTTCGATATCCACGTCTGGAATCTCGACACGCTGTTCTGGTCGATTCTCTGCGGCATCGTCACGATCATCATTCTCGGTCTGGCAGCACGCAAGGCTACGTCTGGCGTACCGGGACGTTTCCAGTGCGCCATCGAGATGCTGGTCGAGATGGTCGAAGACCAGTCCAAGTCGATGATCCACGGCAATCGCCGCTTCATCGCACCGCTCGCGCTCACGGTTTTCGTGTGGGTCGCGCTCATGAACTCGCTCGACTTCATCCCGGTGGACCTGCCTACGCGCGTGATCGGCTGGCTCGGCCTGACCGAAACGTTCCCGCATATGCGCGTGGTTCCGACGGCCGACCTGAACGGCACGCTGGGTATCGCGATCGGCGTGTTCGTACTGATGATTTACTACAACTTCAAGATCAAGGGCGCAGGCGGCTTCGTGCATGAACTGCTGTCGGCTCCGTTCGGCGCGCATCCGTTGCTGTGGATTCCGAACCTTGCACTCAACATCATCGAGTTCGTCGCCAAGACGGTTTCCCTCGGCATGCGGCTGTTCGGCAACATGTACGCAGGCGAACTGTTGTTCCTGCTGATCGCCCTGCTCGGCAGCATGTGGCACTTCGGCGCGGACGCTTCTGTCCTCGGCTTCCTGGGCCACGTGGTTGCAGGAACGGTCTGGGCGATCTTCCACATTCTGATCGTGCTGCTGCAGGCGTTTATTTTCATGATGCTGACGCTGGTGTATCTCGGCCAGGCGCATGACTCGCACTAAGCAGGAAGACGCACAGTAGTTCGGTAAAACGCTGCGGAACAGCGCAGCGGCAAACCAAGAATCAGCAGAATCGTATCGAGTTTCAATTTTTTATAAATCTAAGTTCCAAAGTCTTTTCACATAGGAGTAGTCATGAACGCTTTCATCGCCAACATCCAGGGTCTGACCGCCATCGGTATCGGCATCATCATCGGCCTGGGTGCAATCGGCGCCTGTATCGGTATCGGCCTGATGGGCGGCAAGTACATCGAAGCATGTGCTCGCCAGCCGGAACTGATGAACCCGCTGCAAACCAAGATGTTTCTCTTGGCTGGTCTGATTGACGCGGCGTTCCTGATCGGCGTTGGTGTGGCAATGCTGTTTGCGTTCGCAAACCCGCTGCTGTCGAAGCTCGCCGCAGGCTGAGTTTCCTCGGAAGTGTGCGCTTGAGCCTCTGGCGACAAGTGCAGGACGGAACGGGTGACGGCGCTTAATCGATGCAACCCTCGATCAAGCGCCTTGCCGTTTCACTCTCCGGATTAGCAACGTTTAAGGAAACACCGTGAATCTCAACGCAACCCTGTTTGCGCAAATGGTCGTGTTTCTGATCCTCGCGTGGTTCACGATGAAATTCGTGTGGCCGCCGTTGATCAACGCCCTGGATGAGCGCTCGAAGAAGATCGCCGACGGCTTGTCAGCCGCCGAAAAGGGCAAGGCCGAACTCGAAGCCGCACATAAGCGCGTCGACCAGGAACTCGCGCAAGCCCGTAACGACGGCCAGCAGCGCATTGCGGACGCCGAAAAGCGCGCAGTGGCTGTCGCCGACGAAATCAAGGCTAACGCTCAAGCCGAAGCTGCGCGCATCATTGCGCAAGCGAAGGCCGACGCAGAACAGCAAATCGTGAAAGCGCGCGAAGCATTGCGCGGCGAAGTCGCGGCATTGGCCGTGAAGGGCGCCGAGCAGATCCTGAAGCGCGAAGTCGATCAATCGGCTCACGCCGAGATGCTGAATCAACTCAAAACCGAGCTCTGATCATGGCCGAACTTGCAACCATCGCCCGACCGTACGCTGAAGCTTTGTTCCGCGTGGCCGAAGCGGGTGAGCTCGCCGCCTGGTCTGACTTCGTCGAGGAGCTGGCTCAGGTTGCGCGTTTGCCTGAAGTGCTGTCCATCGCGACGAGCCCGAAAGTGAGCCGCGACCAGGTCGGCGAGCTGTTGTTGTCGGCGGTCAAATCGCCGCTGGCAAAGCAGCCTGAAGCGAAGAACTTTGTGCAGATGCTGGTGGATAACCACCGGCTGACGCTGATGCCGGAAATTGCCGTGCAGTTCGACGAGCTGAAGAATTCCCGCGAAGGTGCGGCCGATGCGCTGATTGTCAGCGCATTTCCGCTGGAAGGCGCACAGTTGACCGACCTGATCGCGAATCTCGAACGCAAGTTCCACTGCAAGCTGAAACCTACTGTTGAAGTCGACAAGTCGCTGATTGGCGGCGTTCGCGTGACGGTAGGCGACGAAGTACTCGATACCTCGGTCCGCGCGCGCCTCGCGAGCATGCAGACGGCGCTGTCCGCCTGACGCTTCATGCGCCGGCGCGGTTAAGAATTGACTATCTGGAGTGACTAATGCAACTCAATCCCTCTGAGATCAGCGAGCTGATCAAGAGCCGGATCCAGGGCCTGGAAGCGAGCTCCGATGTTCGCAACCAAGGCACTGTGATTTCCGTGACCGACGGTATCGTGCGTATTCACGGTTTGTCGGACGTGATGCAGGGCGAAATGCTCGAATTCCCGGGCAACACCTTCGGCCTCGCGCTGAACCTCGAGCGCGATTCGGTTGGCGCCGTGATTCTGGGCGAATACGAACACATTTCGGAAGGCGACATCGTCAAGACGACGGGCCGCATTCTCGAAGTGCCGGTGGGTCCGGAACTGCTCGGCCGCGTGGTCGACGCTCTGGGCAACCCGATCGACGGCAAGGGTCCGGTCAACGCAAAGATGACCGACGCTGTCGAAAAGATCGCGCCGGGCGTGATCTGGCGTAAGTCGGTTTCGGAGCCAGTTCAAACGGGTCTGAAATCCATCGACGCAATGGTGCCGGTTGGCCGTGGCCAGCGCGAGCTGATCATTGGCGACCGTCAGTGCGGCAAGACCGCTGTGGCCATTGACGCGATCATCAACCAGAAGGGCAAGAACCTCTTCTGTATCTACGTTGCGATCGGCCAGAAGGCTTCGTCGATCATGAACGTGGTCCGCAAGCTGGAAGAAACCGGCGCGCTGGAATACACGATCGTGGTCGCGGCTTCGGCTTCGGAATCGGCAGCCATGCAATATCTGGCACCGTACGCCGGCTGCACGATGGGCGAATATTTCCGCGATCGCGGTCAGGATGCGCTGATCGTCTATGACGATTTGACCAAGCAAGCTTGGGCGTACCGCCAGATTTCGTTGCTGCTGCGCCGTCCGCCGGGCCGCGAAGCGTATCCGGGCGACGTGTTTTATCTGCACTCGCGTCTGCTGGAACGTGCTGCTCGCGTGTCGGAAGACTACGTCGAGAAGTTCACGAACGGCGAAGTGAAGGGCAAGAGCGGATCGCTGACGGCATTGCCGGTCATTGAAACGCAAGCCGGCGACGTGACCGCATTCGTTCCGACGAACGTGATCTCGATTACCGACGGCCAGATCTTCCTGGAAACCGACCTGTTCAACGCCGGTATCCGTCCTGCTATTAACGCGGGCGTGTCGGTGTCGCGAGTGGGCGGTGCAGCGCAGACCAAGGTCATCAAGAAGCTGTCGGGCGGTATTCGTACCGACTTGGCGCAGTATCGTGAATTGGCGGCGTTCTCGCAGTTCGCATCCGACCTCGACGAAGCGACCCGCAAGCAGCTGGAACGCGGCCGCCGCGTGACGGAACTGCTCAAGCAGCCGCAATATCAGCCGCTGCAAGTGTGGGAACTGGCGATTTCGCTGTTCGCGGCCAACAACGGCTACCTCGACGATCTCGAAGTTGCTCAGGTCCTGCCGTTCGAAAAGGGTCTTCGCGACTACTTGAAGACGAAGCAAGCGGACATGATCAAGCGCATCGAAGATAACAAGGACTTGTCGAAGGACGACGAAGGCGCATTGCATGCCGCGCTCAAGGACTTCAAGAAGTCGGGCGCTTATTGATTTCGGTTCTGATCTTCGGATTTGGTCGAAATTTGAAGCGGCGCGGGCCGCTTCTGGAACAAACGAAGCATCCCGCGCCACTTCGATCGAGGAGTAAGCAATGGCTGGAATGAAGGAAATCCGCGGCAAGATCAAGAGCGTGCAAAACACGCGCAAGATCACCAAGGCTATGGAAATGGTGGCTGCGTCGAAAATGCGCCGCGCGCAGGAACGCATGCGTTCCGCTCGCCCGTATGCCGACAAGATCCGCGAAGTCGCCGCGCACATGAGCGCTGCGACGCCTGAGTATCGCCATCCGTTCATGGTCGAGAACAAGGGCGCGAAAGCGGCCGGCATGATCCTCGTCACGACCGATAAAGGTCTGTGCGGCGGCATGAACACGAACATCCTTCGCGCCGCGCTCCTGAAGTTCAAGGAGTTCGAGCAGCAAGGCCAGACTATCGAAGCTTCCGCGATCGGCAGCAAAGGTTTGGGCTTCCTGAACCGGCTGAAGGCCAAGACCGTGTCGCAAGTCACGCATCTGGGTGACACGCCGCATCTGGAAAAGCTGATCGGCGCGATCAAGGTTCAGCTCGACCTGTATTCGGAAGGCAAGATCAGCGCGGTTTATCTGGCGTTCACCCGCTTCGTCAACACGATGAAGCAGGAAGCCGTGATCGAACAATTGCTGCCGTTGTCGGCAAGCGATTTCGCGCGCAAGGACGGCCTCGATAAAAACAGCGAAGCGGTCACGCCGAAGAGCTCGTGGGATTACATCTACGAGCCGGATGCGCAGACTGTTGTCGACGAACTGCTCGTGCGTTATGTCGAAGCGCTCGTGTATCAGGCAGTGGCGGAAAACATGGCATCGGAGCAATCGGCTCGCATGGTCGCCATGAAGGCCGCGTCGGATAACGCGAAGACTGTGATCGGCGAATTGCAGCTCGTGTACAACAAGAGCCGGCAAGCAGCGATTACGAAGGAATTGTCAGAGATCGTCGGTGGCGCTGCAGCGGTCGGTTGATCGTCGGCGTCGAATCGAACTGCGCCTGTCGCGCGCGTGAAGAATCAAGTATCTAAAGGAAATGCGATGAGTACTACTGCTTTGGTAGAAGGCAAGATCGTACAGTGCATCGGCGCAGTTATCGACGTGGAATTCCCGCGTTCCGACATGCCGAGGATTTACGACGCGCTCGTTTTGGAAGGCTCGGAACTGACGCTTGAAGTCCAGCAACAGCTGGGCGACGGCGTGGTCCGGACCATTTGTCTGGGTGCATCGGACGGATTGCGCCGCGGCACGATCGTGAAGAACACGGGCAAGCCCATCAGCGTGCCGGTCGGCAAGCCGACGCTTGGCCGCATCATGGACGTGCTGGGTCGTCCTATCGACGAAGCCGGCCCGATCAACACGGACGTCACGCGCGGGATTCACCAAAAGGCGCCGAAGTTCGACGAACTGTCGCCTTCAACGGAACTGCTCGAAACCGGCATCAAGGTTATTGACCTGATCTGCCCGTTTGCAAAGGGCGGCAAGGTTGGCCTGTTCGGCGGCGCCGGCGTGGGCAAGACCGTGAACATGATGGAATTGATCAACAACATCGCGAAGGAGCACGGCGGTTATTCCGTGTTCGCCGGTGTCGGCGAGCGTACCCGCGAAGGGAACGACTTCTATCATGAAATGAAGGATTCGAACGTTCTGGACAAGGTTGCGCTGGTGTACGGCCAGATGAACGAGCCGCCGGGCAACCGTCTGCGCGTGGCGCTGACCGGCCTGACCATGGCCGAGCATTTCCGCGACGAAGGTCTGGACGTGCTGTTCTTCGTGGACAACATCTACCGTTTCACGCTGGCTGGTACGGAAGTGTCGGCTCTCTTGGGACGTATGCCTTCGGCAGTGGGTTATCAGCCTACGCTGGCTGAAGAAATGGGCCGTCTGCAAGAACGGATTACATCGACGAAAACCGGCTCGATCACCTCGGTGCAAGCCGTGTACGTTCCTGCCGATGACTTGACCGACCCGTCGCCGGCGACCACGTTTGGTCACTTGGACGCAACCGTCGTGTTGTCGCGTGATATTGCTTCGTTGGGTATTTATCCGGCTGTGGATCCGCTCGATTCGACCTCGCGTCAGATCGACCCGAACGTGATTGGCGAAGAGCATTACGCCATCACGCGCGGCGTGCAGCAAACGCTGCAGCGCTACAAGGAATTGCGCGACATCATCGCGATTCTGGGCATGGACGAACTCGCGCCGGAAGACAAGCTCGCCGTTGCGCGCGCTCGTAAGATTCAGCGTTTCCTGTCGCAGCCGTTCCACGTCGCGGAAGTCTTCACGGGCTCGCCGGGCAAGTACGTGCCGCTGAAGGAAACCATCCGCGGCTTCAAGATGATCGTTGAAGGTGAGTGCGATCATCTGCCGGAGCAGGCGTTCTACATGGTCGGCACGATCGACGAAGCGTTCGAGAAAGCCAAGAAGATCCAGTAAGGGTCTGGGTGGGCGCGGAATTTTGAAAGAAAACCGCGCCTCTTGATACGCATGGGACCGGAGTCGATATGGCAACAATTCAAGTAGACGTCGTCAGCGCGGAAGAGCAGATCTTCTCGGGCCGGGCGAAGTTCGTTGCGCTGCCGGGCGAAGCGGGTGAACTCGGCATTTTGCCGGGGCACACGCCGCTGATTACGCGGATTCGTCCGGGTGCGGTGCGCATTGAAGCGGAGAACGGCGAGGAAGAGTTCGTGTTCGTCGCGGGCGGGATTCTCGAGATTCAGCCGGGCGTGGTGACGGTTCTCGCCGATACCGCGATCCGTGGTCAGGATCTCGATGAGGCGAAGGCAGTGGAAGCCAAGAAGCGCGCGGAAGAGGCGCTGCAGAACACGGGTTCGAACCTCGAGTACGCAACCGCGCAAGCGGAACTGGCGTATGCGACGGCTCAGATCGCGGCGATTCAGCGGCTGCGGAAAATTCGCGGTCAGCACTAAGCGGTTCACTCGTTTCAGCTTTAGCTTTAGCTTCAGGAAAAAGCAGCCTTCGGGCTGCTTTTTTTATTGCTGCCGCGAGGCAAGCTTCCGTGCATTTCTGCACATCCAACAAGCGCGCTTTCGCTGCCGGTTGCGGGTAACACTCAATGCCGCGCCTCGTTCCGTCGATGCACAATTAGCCTTCCGAATGGCTTTCACGGCGCTGCGCCGTGCAGCATTCCACACTACATGGAAGAGATCTTCGATATGGCTACCCCATCGACGCACGCCGGGCCACAGATCGAACCACTCGACGGCCTGTCCTACGTTCGCGGCTCGACAGAGATTCCGCTCAGCGACGCCACCGTTTCACGCTTTCTCCTCGATACCGTCGCGCGGTTTCCCGCCCGTCCCGCAGTGATTTTCCGCGAGCAGAACATCCGCTGGACGTGGCGTGAATTCACCGATGAAGTCGATGTATTGGCGTCCGGATTGCAAGCGCTTGGCGTCGTAAAAGGCGATCGCGTGGGTATCTGGTCGCCGAACCGCGCGGAGTGGTTGTTGACGCAATTCGCGACCGCGCGCATCGGCGCAATTCTGGTGAACATCAACCCGGCGTATCGGCTGGCTGAACTCGAATATGCATTGAACAAGGTCGGCTGCAAGGCGGTGATCGCGGCGGAACAGTTCAAGTCGTCGAAGTATCTCGAGATGCTGCAAACGCTCGCGCCCGAACTTGCGACGTCCGAGCCCGGCGAACTAAGCGCGGCGCGTTTTCCGGAGTTGAAAGCGGTGATCCGCATGGGCGAAGGCACGACGCCTGGCATGCTGCGTTTCCCCGATGTCATGTCTCGCGGCCGCGATCGCCTGGACACAGCCCAGCTCGACGCACTGGAATCCAACCTCAGCGCGTTCGATCCCATCAACATCCAGTTCACGAGCGGAACCACGGGTAATCCGAAAGGCGCCACGCTCACGCATCACAACGTGCTGAACAACGGGCGCTACATCGCGCATTGCATGTTGCTCACCGAGCAGGACTCGCTGTGCATTCCGGTGCCGCTGTATCACTGTTTCGGCATGGTGCTGGCGGTGCTGGCGTGCGTATCAGCGGGAACGACAATGGTGTTTCCTGGCGAAGCCTTCGATCCGGCCGCGACGCTCACCGCCGTCGATGCTGAACGTTGCACCGCGCTGCACGGCGTTCCGACGATGTTCATCGCCGAGCTGGATCTTCCCGACTTCGATAAATACGACCTGAGCCGATTGCGCACCGGGATCATGGCGGGCTCGCCGTGTCCTATTGAAACCATGAAACGCGTGGTCGCGAAGATGAACCTGCGCGAGATCACGATTGCGTATGGAATGACGGAGACGAGTCCCGTGTCTTTCCAAAGCTCGACCACCGATCCTCTAGATAAACGCACGACGACCGTCGGCCAGATCCAGCCGCATCTAGAAGTAAAACTGGTCGATCCGCTGGGCGCGATTGTCCCGGTCGGCGAGACGGGCGAGCTTTGCACGCGTGGCTATTCGGTCATGAAAGGCTATTGGGGCGACGACGCGAAGACGCGGGAAGCGATTGTCGATGGCTGGATGCATACCGGCGATCTCGCCACGCTCGACGCAGAAGGATATTGCAACATTGTCGGACGCCTGAAGGACATGCTGATTCGCGGCGGCGAAAACATTTATCCGCGTGAGATCGAGGAATTCCTGTTTCGCCATCCGAAGATCCAATCCGCGCAAGTTTTCGGCGTTCCAGACAGTAAGTACGGCGAGGAAGTTTGCGCGTGGATCGTTTTGCGGCAAGGAGAGCTCGCAACGCCCGAAGAGATCCGCGAGTTTTGCCAAGGGCAGATCGCGCACTACAAGATCCCGCGGCATATCCGCTTTGTCGATGAACTTCCAATGACCGTCACCGGCAAGGTTCAGAAGTTCATCATGCGGGCGAAGATGATTGACGAGCTAAAGCTGCCGGAAGCGAAAACTGCTTGAAATGCTTAATCCGGAAGTAAAAAATGGTCGCCGGAATAATCACGGCGACCATTTCAATCTTACGCAAACGTTTGTCCAGACGAAAAAAAAGCGGGCCTGGAGCCCGCTAAAAACCACACGCTACGGGGTTAGCGCGAGGAGACCAAAGGTGGGAAAGGGTCGATTACCTGTTTTATCGACCAACGAGCCCAACAGACATGTCCCAGAAAATGGGTTTCGGAACCGTTCCGACCGACCAGCGCAAGTGGGTACTGTTGCTCTTTTCCCACGTTGAACCGAGTCACATATGTGTTGAGACCGTTGAAGTGATTGTGGGCGAATAATCCGGGCGTCACCGTAACAAAGTGTTTCAGGTTGTAACCCTTGAAGCACAAGGATTTGCGTCAAATTCTGTCAAAAATTTGTCCATTTAAGCGATGTTTGCGTCGTCTTAACGACAACCGGGCTCAAGCGCATTCTCATAATATTGAGCACAATCGGATCCCCAGCCGGCTTGATCAAACGGCGCATTGAACGGAGACAAAACGCATGACCATCGACGCAGACCTGCTCGCGTATTACGCCAAGGTCGCTGAAGCTTTTCCCAAACTCCCCGCCGACGCCAGCGCACAAGCCATGCGGCAACACTTCCAGGATGTGTCGCGTGCGTTCGCAACGCCGCGCTCAAGCGAAGTCAAGGTCGAGGAAATCCAGTTACCGCTGGAAGGACGCGATCTGCGCGCGCGGGTTTATCGGCCGGATGCAGCCAGCGGCCCATTGCCGCTCGTCGTTTATTTTCATGGCGGCGGCTGGGTTCTCGGCGACCTGGATACGCACGATCTGATGGTGGCGCGGCTCGCGCTCGACTCGCATTGCGCGGTGGTCAGCGTGGATTATCGGCTTGCGCCCGAGTTTGCGTTTCCCGCGCCCGTGGACGATGCGCTCGATGCGCTGTTGTGGCTCGCCGAACATCGGTCGAGGTTGGGTTTCGCCACGAACCGTCTCGGCGTGGCGGGAGACAGCGCCGGTGGACATCTGGCAGCCGTGGCTGCGCGCGCGGCGAACGATCGCGTGGCGGGCTTGGTCAGCGTGCAATTGCTGATTTATCCGGTTGCGCGATGCCGCTTCGAGGGCGGCAGTTTCACCGCAAACGCCGAAGGGCCGGGCCTTTCCACCGAAGAGATGAAGTGGTACTGGGCGCAATTCCTGACTACCGAACCGCCTGCCGACGACGACGTCCGCGCGTTTCCGCTCGCCGAGTCGTACGACCGGACGCCGGCGCGGGCGTTGATTGTGGGCGCGGCCTACGATCCGCTTTACGACGATGCCCACGAATTCGCTCGCTTTCTGGAAGCTAATGGCGGCCGCGTTGAAGTTATCGATGCAAAAGACATGACGCACGGCTTCGGACGAATTCAGGCGCACTCGAAATCCGCGGAAGCATGGATGGAAAAAACGTCGAAGCGGCTTGGTGAATTGTTACACGCACCGCGTTGACTTTTGAGTGGCCAGCGCCATTGGATTACGCGGCGCTTACGCGCTTATTTTGAAGCGTCCACGGCGGTTCATTTAAGCCATTTGTCGAAGATCGACTGGTACTCGCCTGTCGATTGCGACAAATGCAGCCATTGATCCACGTACTGCTGGAACACCACGTCGCCGCGCGGCAGCAAATACGCTTTTTCGGCGAACTGAAACGGCTTGTCCGGATGCACCGAACATAAGCCGGGATTGAGTTTTTGCTGGAGCAGCGTCTCGGATGCGTCGGTGACCATGACATCGGCGCGGCCATCGAGGATCTCTTTGAAGATCGTCACGTTGTCCGGGTACTCGATCAAATGTGAATGCGTGAGGAACTGCTTCGCGTACTTCTCGTTCGTGCCGCCCGGATTCACGATGGTGCGCACGCCGGGTTGATCGATTTGTTCGACGGTCTGGTATTTATCGGCGTCGGCGCAACGCACGATTGGCGTCTTGCCATCGACCATATACGGCTGCGTGAAAAACGCACGCTTTTGGCGCTCGAGCGTCACGGAAACCCCGCCGACGGCAATGTCGCACTTCGCCGTGAAATCGCTCATCAGGTTCGACCACGATGTCTTCACGAACTCCGGTTTCACGTTCAGCGAGCGCGCAAGGTTTTGCACCATGTCGATATCGATGCCTTCGAACTGTCCGTCCGGCCGCAGGAACGAGTGCGGCTTGTAGTCGCCCGTCGTGCAGATGCGCAAGGTGCCGCGCGCGAGGATTTCATCGAGCCGGGAGGTGGACGACGCCGCCGCCAAAGGCGCGCTCGCCACGGGCGTGGCCTTGCCGGTGATGCTGCCGGCCTGCACAGTCTGCGCATTTGCGCTGGTGGCAAAGCCTATCGACAAGGCGAATACGGCGGCGCAGAAGGCGAAGGCTTTCATCAGTGATCCTTGTTGTACGTTTTGAGCGGCCGATCATATCGGTGCAACGACGGGTTGGATATTGGCGATGCCCCGGGCTTGCAGCACGTGAGAAGCCCGCCGAAATCCCGTGGCTGCGTCCGGTAGAATGCCTTTTTGCCTAACGCTAAAGCTCGAATCACGTGCCTTCCACACTTCTGAACGATACCTTCCTGCGCGCGCTCCAGCGCCAGCCGACCGACTACACGCCGATCTGGCTGATGCGTCAGGCGGGCCGCTACTTGCCCGAGTACAACGCCACGCGTTCGCGCGCCGGCAGTTTCCTCGGCCTCGCGACGAATCCGGATTACGCCACGGAAGTCACGCTGCAACCGCTTGAACGCTTTCCGCTCGACGCCGCCATTCTCTTCTCGGACATCCTGACCATCCCCGACGCCATGGGGCTCGGCCTGAATTTCGTGCAGGGCGAAGGTCCCAAGTTCGAGCGCACCGTACGCACCGAAGAAGACGTGGCGAAGCTCGCTGTGCCGGATATCGATGCCACCTTGCGTTACGTGACCGACGCGGTATCGCAGATTCGCCGCGCACTGACCGACGCTCAAGGCCGCCAGAAAGTGCCGCTGATCGGCTTTTCGGGCAGCCCGTGGACGCTCGCCTGCTACATGGTGGAAGGCGGCGGATCGCCCGATCACCATACGGTCAAGGCCATGGCTTATACGCGGCCGGACCTGATGCATCGGATTCTCGATATCAACGCTCAAGCCGTGACTGCGTACCTGAACGCGCAGATTGAAGCGGGCGCGCAAGCCGTGATGATTTTCGATACGTGGGGCGGCGCTCTTGCAGACGGCGCGTATCAGCGCTTCTCGCTGGCATACATCGCGAAGGTCGTCGCGGGTCTGAAGCGCGAGCACGATGGCGTCAAAGTGCCGGTCATCACGTTCACGAAGGGCGGCGGCTTGTGGCTGGAACAGATTGCATCGATTGGCGTGGACGCGGTTGGTCTCGACTGGACCGTGAATCTCGGCCAGGCGCGCGAGAAGGTGGGCGATAAAGTCGCGTTGCAGGGGAATATCGATCCAACTGTGCTGTTTGCGTCGCCGGCGGTGATTCGCACCGAAGCGCGCGCCGTGCTCGACAGCTTCGGCAATCATCCCGGTCACGTTTTCAATCTCGGCCATGGAATCTCGCAATTCACGCGGCCGGAAAACGTCGCCGAACTGGTCGATGAAGTGCATCGGCACAGTCGCGCAATACGGTTAAAAAGCTGACGTTTGGTCAAAAAAGATTGCTGCTTTGCGTCATGAAAAGCTTACGCGAGCCGTTTCGTGGAGTGGCAATGTTGCCTTGAGATGCCCGTGCTTCGGCCATTTCGCCAATGTCAAGAGTTGACTTATGCACATTTTGTACGTTGCGGCGCGCAATCCTCAACTCAGACCAAAAGCGCCTTTCAGACCTGCGAATTGTCCACTCAAATGCATGATTAATAAGAGAAATTCAGAATTCGCCCGCTATGTGGGTTACCGCACACAAGCAGCGAGATCGCGAGTTTTTGCCCCTGTCAACCAAAGTTCTCAACAAAGTTATCCACAGGGCTGTGGAAAGCTGAGAAATCTCAAAAATAATCCACGGCTTAGCAGCGATTGTGATGTTTCACTTTAACTTCGTCGCGCTCCGCCTGACCGTCAGGTGGAAGCATTGCGGCGATGCGGTTCGCGGGCGGTGCGGCAATTGAGCCTATTCGTTCGGGTCGCGCTGGATCATCCGCTGGCGACACTTTTCGATTATCGATACAACCTCGCGCCCACGCCGCTACCCGGCATGCTGGTGCAGATTCCGTTCGGACGGCGTGATGCCGTTGGCATGATTTGCGAAGTCACGGATCACAGCGATGTTCCTGTGGACAAGTTGCGCGACGTAACCGCGATTTGCAGCACGCTCGCGCCGCTCGCACAAGAATGGCGGGCGCTGACGCTGTTCGCAGCCGATTATTATCAGCGCGGTTTAGGCGAAGTCGCGTTGCCCGCGTTGCCGCAGGTTTTGCGCGATAGCTCGCGCTGGGCGAAGTTGCTCGCGCCAGAAGAGCGTTACAGGTTGACCGCCGAAGGCCGCGCGAATTTGCCCGATGGCTTGCCCGCGCGCGCAACCGCGCTGCGCCGCCTCGCCGATGCTCTCGCCGCACATCCAACGCTTCCCGCCGCCGCAACCCGTGCGCTGCATCCGAAAGCCCGCGCGACGCTCGATGAATGGCAAGCGCTCGGATGGGTATCGATGGAAACAGGCGATGTTCCTGCCGTGGACGTCGCGCTCGAACCATCGTTGGAAAAGGCGGCATTGCTCCACGCCGGCGATGCGCTTTTGCCGCAGCTCACCGCCGAACAAGCTGAAGCCGTCGATGCCATCCGCCACGCGCAAGGTTTCGCCGCGTTCCTGCTGCACGGCGTCACCGGCAGCGGCAAGACGGAGGTTTATCTGCACGCGTTGGCGGATTTGCTCGCCGCGCGCCCGGATGCGCAAGCGCTCGTGCTCGTTCCCGAAATCAACCTCACGCCGCAATTCGAAGCCGCGTTCCGCACGCGCTTCGCGGCGTTGCCGGAAGGCGCGATCGTCACGATGCACAGCGGCCTGGCCGAAGGCGAACGCGCGCGCAACTGGCTCGCGGCGCATACCGGCCGCGCGCGGCTCGTGCTCGGGACGCGATTGGCGATATTGGCGTCGATGCCGAAACTGGCGTTGATCGTGGTCGATGAAGAACACGATCCCGCGTACAAGCAGCAGGAAGGTTTGCGGTATTCGGCGCGGGATCTGGCGGTGTATCGGGCGAAGGAAATCGAGATTCCGGTCGTGCTCGGGTCGGCCACGCCATCGCTGGAAAGCTGGTGGCAAGCCGAGCAGGGCCGATACACCAAGCTCACGCTGACGCGCCGGGCAGTGGCGACGGCTGTTCTGCCGAGCGTGCGGCTGATCGATCTGGAAGAGGAAAGGCAACGCGGGCGGGCGTCCGTGGAAGGCTTGTGCGGGCCTTTGATTGCCGCGATGAAAACACGCCTTGAGCGCGGCGAGCAAAGCCTCGTGTTCCTCAACCGCCGCGGCTACGCGCCGATTCTTTCCTGCGACGCCTGCGGTTGGGTCGCCGGCTGTCCGCGATGCAGCGCATACGTGGTGCTCCACAAGCCCGAGCGCGCATTGCGCTGCCACCATTGCGGCTGGGAATCGCGCATCCCGAAGTCCTGCCCGGATTGCGGCAACGTGGACATTGCACCGATGGGCCGCGGCACGCAACGCGTCGAGGAAACGCTGGCGACGGCGGTGCCCGGCGCGCGAGTGTTACGTATCGATGCCGACAGCACGCGGCGCAAAGGCAGCGCGCAGGCGCTTTTCTCCGATGTCCACGCGGGCGAAGTCGATATCCTCGTCGGCACGCAGATGATCGCGAAGGGACACGATTTTCAGCGCGTGACGCTGGTCGGTGTTCTGAACGCCGATACCGCGCTGTTCTCGCACGATTTCCGCGCGAGCGAGCGGCTGTTCGCGCAACTGATGCAAGTGAGCGGACGCGCGGGCCGCGCGGGATTGCCTGGCGAAGTGATGATCCAGACGCGTTATGCACGGCACGCGCTTTATCACGCGCTGGCGCGCCACGATTACGTTGGTTTTGCGAATTCGACTTTGGCTGAACGGCGCGACGCGCATTTGCCGCCATTCGTTTATCAAGCGATGTTGCGTGCGGAAGGGCGCACGCTCGAAGTCGCGCTGGACTTTTTAGGCGCTGCTGCGGCGGAGTTTGCTACGGTGGCCGGGGCCGAGAGGGTGACGGTGTACGACGCGGTGCCGCTGACCATCGTGAAAGTATTCAATGTGCATCGCGCGCAATTGCTGCTCGAATGCGCTTCGCGAGCGGTCCTGCAAAATGCGCTCAGGGCCTGGCAGCCCATGTTGCGAGCGATAAAGGTCAAAGGCCTGATCCGATGGAACGTTGAAGTCGATCCACTGGATATCTAGGCCTTCTCCTGCTTACCGCTTTAACGCCGGTTTAACGTGCCGCGTCCGCGCTGGCCGCAAACCCGCCCGCTTTCCGATCGCGATTCCCGCCACGGTTTTCACCGTCCGGACGTTCTACGTGCGGGTGTGCTCCCCGGATGAACAAGACCACGCACATTGCAACCATCGCCCATACGATCATGAAAACCATCCAGTTGCTCATTTCCCCTGCTCCCCGAAACCGCGGCTGATTGAAGTTCGGCCGCTACTGGATTCGTCGTAACTTTGGCCGTACCCCAGTTATCGGCAGAGCAGAGGAATTAATTAGGGTGGTGCTGAAAAAATCACCAGTCGCGAGAATCGTAGGCATCGGCCGCCAACGCCGCCATCCTCAATTACCCCTAATCCCTTGGCGTATAAGGGTTTCCACAGGTGCAACCCATCTCTAAATGTTGGTTGCACCTTTTTTATGTGCGAGTTACGATTCGGCCACTTTTAAGCTATCGCCGGCTTTCCGCGTCGGCAAGGAACGAGATATGGCGAGCACCACCCTGGGCGTCAAAGTCGATGATCTGCTGCGCAGCCGCCTGAGAGACGCCGCCACGCGCCTCGAACGCACGCCGCACTGGCTTATCAAGCAGGCGATCTTCGCGTACCTGGAACGTATCGAACATGGACAATTGCCGCCGGAACTTTCCGGTGCACTTGGCGCCGCCGATTCGCTCGAATCCTCCGCACACGTCGATTCCGACGAAGACGGCGTACCGCATCCCTTCCTTGATTTCGCGCAGAACGTGCAGCCGCAATCCGTGTTGCGCGCGGCGATCACGGCGGCTTATCGGCGGCCAGAGCCGGAATGCGTGCCGTTCCTGATCGGCCAAGCGCGTTTGCCTGCGAGTGTTGCCAACGAGACCAACGCAATGGCGACAAAGCTCGTCGAAGCGCTGCGTAAAAAGCAGACGGGCGGCGGCGTTGAAGGCTTGATCCATGAATTTTCGTTGTCGAGCCAAGAAGGCGTCGCGCTGATGTGCCTCGCCGAAGCGTTGTTGCGCATTCCCGATCGTGCAACGCGCGACGCGCTTATCCGCGACAAGATCAGCAAGGGCGACTGGCGCTCGCATATGGGCCAGGCGCCGTCGCTGTTCGTGAACGCGGCGACGTGGGGCTTGATGATCACCGGCAAGCTCGTGACCACGAACAGCGAAGCCGGATTGTCGTCGGCGTTGACGCGCTTGATCGGACGCGGCGGCGAACCGCTGATCAGAAAAGGCGTGGATATGGCCATGCGTCTGATGGGCGAGCAGTTCGTCACGGGCGAGACAATCTCGGAAGCGCTTGCGAACAGCCGCAAGTTCGAAGCGCGCGGTTTCCGCTACTCGTACGACATGCTCGGCGAAGCCGCGACGACAGAAGAAGACGCGCTGCGCTATTACGCGTCGTACGAACAGGCGATTCACGCAATCGGCAAGGCGGCGGGATCGCGCGGCATTTATGAAGGCCCGGGCATTTCGATCAAGCTCTCGGCGTTGCATCCGCGATATTCGCGCTCGCAACAAGAGCGCACGATGACCGAGTTGTTGCCGCGCGTGAAGGCGTTGGCGTTGCTCGCGCGGCGTTACGACATTGGCTTGAACATCGACGCGGAAGAAGCCGATCGGCTCGAAATTTCGCTCGATCTGCTCGAAGCGCTTTGCTTCGATCCTGAACTGGCCGGATGGAATGGCATTGGCTTCGTGGTGCAGGCTTATCAAAAGCGCTGCCCGTTTGTCATCGACTATTTGATTGATCTGGCGCGTCGCAGCCGGCATCGGATCATGGTTCGGCTGGTGAAAGGCGCGTACTGGGATTCGGAAATCAAGCGCGCTCAAGTCGATGGCCTCGAAGGGTATCCCGTCTATACGCGCAAGATCTACACGGACATCTCGTACGTGGCGTGCGCGAAGAAACTGCTCGGCGCGCCCGATGCCGTTTATCCGCAATTCGCTACGCACAACGCGTTCACGCTGTCGGCGATTTATCACCTGGCCGGGGGAAATTATTATCCCGGGCAGTACGAATTCCAGTGCCTGCACGGCATGGGCGAACCGTTGTACGAAGAGGTTACCGGCCGCGACAAGCTCAACCGGCCGTGCCGCGTGTATGCGCCCGTCGGCACGCACGAAACGTTGCTCGCGTATCTCGTGCGGCGCTTGCTCGAGAACGGCGCGAACACGTCGTTCGTGAATCGCATCGCGGATAAAAACATTCCGGTCAGCGAACTCGTGCAGGATCCAATTGAAGAAGCGTCGAAGCTCACGCCGCTCGGTTTGCCGCACGCAAAGATCCCGTTGCCGCGTCAGTTGTACGGCGGCGAACGCCTCAATTCGATGGGCTTCGATTTGTCGAACGAGCATCGGCTGGCGTCGTTGTCGTCGGCTTTGCTTGCAAGCGCGAATCATCCGTGGCGCGCGGCGCCGATGCTCGAATCCACAGACGTGGTCGAAGGCGTCGCACGCGACGTACGCAACCCCGCCGATCTGCGCGATCTCGTTGGAACGGTGACGGATGCATCGCCGGAACAGGTCGCCTTGGCGATGAACAACGCGGTCGCCGCCGCGCCGATCTGGCAATCGACGCCTGTCGATGAACGCGCCGATTGTCTCGCCCGTGCCGCCGATCTGCTCGAAGCGCAAATGCATACGCTGATGGGTTTGGTCGTGCGCGAAGCAGGAAAGTCGCTTGCGAACGCGGTATCGGAAATTCGTGAAGCAATCGATTTCCTGCGTTATTACTCGACGCAGATTCGCGGCGAATTTTCCAACGATACCCATCGTCCGCTCGGTCCGGTCGTCTGTATCAGCCCGTGGAATTTCCCGCTCGCAATCTTCATGGGACAAGTTGCCGCCGCGCTCGCCGCCGGCAATCCCGTGCTCGCGAAACCCGCCGAACAAACGCCGCTGATCGCGGCCCAAGCCGTGCGAATCTTGCGCGAAGCCGGCGTGCCGGCGGGCGCGGTGCAACTCTTGCCGGGCAACGGTGAAACCGTGGGCGCGGCGCTTGTCGCCGATCCGCGCACACGCGCCGTGATGTTCACCGGTTCCACGGACGTCGCGCGCCTCATCAACAAGACCTTGTCCGAACGTCTCGATCCGGATGGCCGGCCGATCCCGCTCATCGCGGAAACGGGTGGACAGAACGCGATGATCGTCGATTCGTCGGCGCTCGCCGAGCAAGTGGTCGCGGACGTGTTGCAATCGTCCTTCGATTCCGCCGGTCAACGCTGTTCCGCGCTGCGCGTGCTGTGCCTGCAAGACGATGTCGCCGATCGCACGCTCGAAATGCTGACGGGCGCCATGCAGCAACTCGCAATGGGCAACCCCGACCGTTTGTCCACGGATGTGGGTCCGGTGATCGATGCCGAGGCCAAGCAAAGCATTGACGGCCACGTGGCATCGATGCGAGAAAAAGGCCGCAACGTCGTGCAATTGCCAACGCCCGATAGTTGCGCGCAAGGCACGTTCGTGCCGCCGACGTTGATCGAACTGGATTCAATCGATGAACTCAAGCGCGAAGTGTTCGGCCCGGTGCTGCATGTGGTTCGGTATCGGCGCGCGCAACTTGATAAACTGCTCGACCAAATCAAGGCGACGGGTTACGGGCTGACGCTGGGAATCCATACGCGTATCGACGAAACCATCGCGCACGTGGTCAGCCGCGCGCATGTTGGCAACATCTACGTGAACCGGAACGTGATTGGCGCCGTGGTCGGCGTGCAACCGTTCGGCGGCGAAGGTTTGTCGGGCACGGGGCCGAAAGCGGGCGGCGCGCTGTACTTGCAACGCCTTCTCGCGAAGCGTCCTACAGGGTTGCCGAAGTCGCTGGAGAGCGCGTTGATCGCTGACCAGACGGCATCGAACGATACACCCGCCGCGCTCACCGCATTGCGCGACTGGGCCATCGCCGAGCGCGACCCGCAAACGGCAGCACGTTGCGACGGCCACTTGCAGCACGTCATGGCCGGCGCGACCGCCGTGCTGCCCGGCCCGACCGGCGAGCGCAACACGTACACGCTCGGCGCACGCGGCACGGTCTTGTGCGTGGCATCGACGGCAAGCGGCGCGCGCGCGCAATTCGCCGCGGTGCTCGCGACGGGCAACAAGGCGCTGTTCTCGGGCGCGGCCGGCGAGCAGCTCGTGGCGGCGCTGCCGGCATCGCTTAAAGCGCGGGCTTCGGTGCGCAAGAATCAGGACGTCCTTTTCGACGCCGTTCTGTTCGAAGGCGACAGCGACGAACTGATGGCGCTGGTGAAGGACGTTGCAAAACGCCCGGGACCGATTGTCTCGGTGCAGGGTGTATCGGCGGGAGCGTTTGCCGACGAAGCCCACGACGGCGAGCAGGAATATGCGCTCGAACGGTTGCTGACGGAACGCTCGGTGAGCGTGAACACGGCGGCCGCGGGCGGCAATGCGAATTTGATGACGATCGGCTGAACACAATTCAGAGCGGCAGATCGGCTCAAACAAACGGCAGCGGGCACGGCGACACCGGCACGCGCTGCCACTCACATGGGAATCAGGAGAGTTTATGGATTACACGATGAAGAAGCTGGCAGCAGCAATGTTGGTGACGGGTTTGTCGGTCGCTGCAACGGCTCAGGCGCAAACGGCTGAAGACGTAAAAGTAGGTTTCGCAGGTCCGATGACCGGCGCGCAGGCGCACTACGGCAAGGATTTCCAGAACGGCATCGTGCTCGCGGTCGAAGACTTCAACGCAACGAAGCCCGTGATTGGCGGCAAGCCGGTTCGCATCGTGCTCGATTCCGCCGATGACCAGGCCGACCCGCGCACCGGCACGACCGTCGCGCAAAAGCTGGTGGATGACAACATCAAAGGCATGCTCGGCCACTTCAACTCGGGCACGACCATTCCCGCTTCGCGCATCTACGCGAACGCCGGCATTCCCGAAATCGCGATGGCGACCGCTCCGGAATACACCACGCAAGGCTACAAGACCACGTTCCGCATGATGACGTCCGACACGCAGCAAGGATCGGTTGCCGGCGAGTTCGCGGTGAAGACGCTGAAGGTGAAGAAGATCGCGATCGTCGATGACCGCACGGCTTACGGCCAAGGTCTCGCCGATCAGTTCGAAAAGGCCGCGAAAGCTGCCGGCGCGACGATTGTGGATCGTGAATATGGCAACGACAAAGCCGTCGACTTCAAGGCCATCCTGACCAAGATCAAGTCGATGAACCCCGACCTCGTGTATTACGGCGGCGCCGATTCGCAAGCCGGCCCAATGGTCAAGCAGATGAAGACGCTGGGTCTGCGCGCGCCGTTGATGGCAGGCGAGATGGTCAAGACGGACACGTTCCTGAAGATCGCCGGCGATGCAGCCGACGGCACGGTGGCCTCGCTGGCTGGCTTGCCGCTGGACGAAATGCCGGGCGGCGCGGCGTACGTTGCGAAGTACAAGAAGCGTTTCAACGAAGACGTGCAAACGTACTCGCCGTACGCGTACGACGGCGCAATGGCCATGTTCACGGCAATGAAGACGGCGAATTCCACCGATCCGGCCAAGTACCTGCCGATGCTTGCTAAAACCGACATGCCTGGCGTGACGTCGAAGCAACTCGCGTACGACGCGAAGGGCGACCTGAAGAACGGCGGCATCACGCTGTACAAGGTCGTCGGCGGCAAGTGGACGACGCTGCAAAGCGTGGGCGGAAAGTAAGTTTTCTGTGCTCCGATAAACCCCGCACGCGTCATGCGTTGCGGGGTTTTTTAATGGCTACGCGCCGAAATCGTCTTCCCAATATTCGTTGTCTCGACGTGCGTCGCTGCCGCGCGCTTCTTCAGTTTTCCTGAGTTCCACGCGACGAATTTTTCCCGAGATGGTTTTCGGCAATTCGTAGAACTCGATGCGTCGGATGCGCTTGTAGGCCGCGAGTTTTTGCGCCGCGAACTTGAGTATCTCGCCAGCGGTTTCCTTCGTCGGTTCGTAGCCATTGCGCAATGCGACGAACGCCTTCGGTACCGACAACCGCAGCGGATCAGGGCTCGGCACCACGGCCGCTTCGCCCACCGCCGGATGTTCAATCAACACGCTTTCCAGTTCAAACGGGCTGATGCGGTAATCGGCGGCTTTGAAAACGTCGTCGGCACGGCCAACGTAAGTGAAGTAACCATCGGAGTCGATGGAGGCAACATCGCCCGTTCGATAATGCCCGCCGCGCATGGCGTCCTGCGTCTTCGACGGGTCGTCCACGTAGCCGTCCATCAAGCCGAGCGGTTTCGGGTCGAGGATCAGCGCGAGCTCGCCTTCCGGCGCGGGGTTGTCGTCGTGATCGAGGAGTGTGATCTTGTAACCTGGCAATGGACGTCCCATCGATCCGGGTTTCATCGGCTGGCCGGGTGAATTTGCAATTTGTGCCGTGGTTTCGGTCTGGCCGAAACCATCGCGTAACGGGAGATTCCAGGCCTTCTTGACGCGGTCGATGATCTCCGGATTCAGCGGTTCGCCCGCGCCCACGACCTCGCGCAAATGGACCTTATACGCCGATAAATCCTCCTGGATCATCATTCGCCAGACGGTCGGCGGCGCGCAGAGCGTCGTGATCTGATGCTTGACCAGCGCCTCGAGCGTGGACTTTGCGCTGAAGCGCGGCGTGTTGTGGATGAACACCGTCGCGCCCGCGTTCCATGGCGCGAACACGCAGCTCCACGCGTGTTTCGCCCAGCCGGGCGAGCTGATGTTCAGGTGAACGTCGCCGGGTTTCAAACCGATCCAGTACATGGTCGAGAGATGTCCGACCGGATAACTTTGATGGCTATGCAAGACGAGCTTCGGCCGGCTTGTGGTGCCGCTCGTGAAATACAGCAGAAGCGGATCGGTTGCGAGCGTCCGGCCTTCGGGTTCGAACGATGGACTTTCGTTGAAGGCATCGGCGAAATTCAGCCAGCCTTCGGGCAACGGCGCGCTCGTTGGAATCGCAACCGCGATGCGGGTTTTGGTTTTATCGATGGCATCGAATTTCGACGTTTCATTCGACGCCACGATCACGTGCTTCACATCGCCGCGCGTGATGCGATCGGCTATGTCCGCCGGCGTCAGCAACATGGTCGCGGGAATGGTGACGGCGCCGAGTTTCATGGCCGCGAGCATGGTTTCCCAGAGCGCGGGCTGGTTCGGCAGCATCAGCAAGATCCGGTCGCCGCGCGCTACGCCTTGCTGCCTCAGCCAGTTCGCAAGCTGATTCGATCTCGCCGATAACTCCGCGTACGACAGCTTGGTCTCGTCGCCGTTTTCTTCCACGACCCAGAGCGCCGGGTTCAGGTTGCTGCGCGCGTATTCATCGAACCAGTCGAGCGCCCAGTTGAACTCCGCGAGTTCCGGCCACGCAAAGTCCCTGTACGCGGTTTCGTAGTCGTCGCGATGACGCAGCAGGAAGTCTCGTGCCTGCAAAAATGCTTGCGATGCCATGATTTTTTGTCTCCTTCAGTCTTGTTTGGTTTTTCACTTCTGCCGCAACTTTTCTCCTTGCTGACGGACTTGATCGAGCGTCGCGGCAGGCGTGCTCGCATCTTGCGGAATCCTGATTTCTATCACCGATGGCAGCCCGCTTTTCAAGGCGCGCTCGAATGCCGGCATGAATTGCGCGGTGGTTTCGACGAGCTCGCCATGTGCGCCGAACGCGCGCGCGTAGGCCGCGAAGTCGGGATTCGTGAGCGCGGTTCCATGCACGCGATTCGGATAATGCCGTTCCTGATGCATGCGGATCGTGCCGTATTGCTGGTTGTTCACGACCACGAATATCACCGCGAGCTGGTATTGCATGGCCGTCGCCAGTTCCTGGCTCGACATCATGAAACAGCCGTCGCCGGCGAACGCCACGACCACGCGCTCCGGGTACAACGACTTCGCCGCAATCGCTGCGGGCACGCCGTAACCCATCGCGCCGCTGGTCGGCGCAACTTGCGACCTGAAATGGCGATACGCGTAGTGCCTGTGCAGCCAAGTCGCGTAATTTCCCGCACCGTTCGTCACGATGGAATCGGCGGGAAGGCGCGCGCTGAGTTGCTCCATGATCTCGCCGAGCTGGACATCGCCGAGCATGGGACGGGGTTCTCGCCACGCGAGATAGGCATCGTGCGCTTCTTCGATTGCGCCACTCCACGCCACGTTCGCCGGCGGTTGCAACGCGGCCAGCGCCGCCGCCATTTCCGGCATGCCCGATACGATCGGCAAATCCGCCGAATACACGCGCCCGAGTTCCTCTGCGCCTTGATGAACGTGGATCAGCGTCTGCTTTGTCTTCGGGATATCGAGGAGCGTGTAGCCGCCTGTCGTCGATTCACCCATTCGCGGTCCGAGCACGAGCAGCAGATCGGCGTCGCGGATGCGCGCGGCGAGCGCCGGATTGATGCCGAGGCCGACGTCGCCCGCGTAGTTCGGATGGTTGTTATCGAGCGTGTCCTGGAAGCGGAACGCGCAGCCGACCGGCAATTGCCACGTCTCGGCGAAGCGCGCGAAATCGGCCGTGGCTTCTTCGGTCCAACCGCTGCCGCCGGCAATCACGAATGGTTTCTTCGATGCCGCCAGCAGCTCGCGCACGCGCTCGATCTGTGCGGGCGCGGGCGCTGCGGCAACGCGCTGATAACGCGGCGCGCCGGGAACGGCTTCGCATGCGTCGCTGAGCACGTCTTCGGGCAACGCAAGCACGACCGGACCTGGACGGCCGGACGTCGCCGTGTGAAATGCGTGGCTGAGGTATTCGGGAATGCGCCTGGGGTCATCGATTTGCGCGACCCATTTCGCCATTTGCCCGAACATGCGCCGGTAGTCGATCTCCTGGAATGCCTCTCGATCCATGTGTTCGCGCGCGCACTGGCCGATGAGCAGGATCATCGGCGTGGAGTCCTGGAAGGCCGTATGGACGCCGATGGACGCGTGCGTGGCGCCCGGACCGCGAGTGACGAGTGCGATGCCGGGGCGGCCGGTCAGTTTGCCGACGGCTTCGGCCATGTTTGCCGCGGCGGCTTCGTGGCGGCAGACGATGGTCTGGATGTGGCTGGTTTCATCGTGGAGGGAATCGAGGATGGCGAGGAAGCTTTCGCCCGGGACGCAGAAGACGCGATCGACGCCGTGGGTCAGCAGGGCGTCGACGACGAGCCGCGCGCCGGTTGTGGGCAGGGGATGGGAAGCGGTGACAGCAGAAGCCATTCGATGGGATCTCCCGGAAGGTTCGCGAGCGAGGTTTTGATCTCGTAGCTTACGCTTGGGCGGGGTGCTGACGCTAGGCGGGGTTTTCGCGCTGGCGCTTGGTCGGGGGTTTTGGGTTTTGTGGTCGGGGTTTGGGCTGGGTTGCTGCTCTTTAGGCCTTCGCAGGTTCTGTCTTGGCGGTTCTCTTTATCACTATTAGCCACTGTCCGTGGCGGGACTTCATTTCTTTGTCCAACGGCGACAAAGAAACGAAGCAAAGAAAACGCCTCCCAACCGCTAATTCTTAAGTGTCCACGTCCGTGGCGGGACTTCATTTCTTTGTCCAACGGCGACAAAGAAACGAAGCAAAGAAAACGCCTCCCAACCGCTAATTCTTAAGTGTCCACAGCGTGCGGTTTCAACTGTGTGGCACGCAAGAAGCACCCTCAGCGCATAACCCCGAACACTTGAAACCCTCCCCCTCCGTTCGCGGATACCCACACGCTTCGCCACCAGTGTGGGAATCCACTAACCAAGCCTCCGCGCTGCGCGCTGGCGCCCAAATGGAAGGCCGCGAGTACCGGTGGCGAAGTCTGCAGTTCAAAATGCTTTGGCCTGTTATGGGGCCGCCCCTTCGTTATGCGTTGGACGGGTTCCCGTATTGATGGATTCCGACACTGGCGGCGAAGCGTGTGGGTATCTGTTGCCGGAAGGGGAGGGTTTCAGGAGGACGTGGTTATGCGCTGAGGGTGCTTGACACTTAAGAATTAGCGGTTGAGAGGCGTTTTCTTTGCTTCGTTTCTTTGTCGCCGTTGGACAAAGAAATGAAGTCCCGCCACGGACAGTGGCTAACGGTGATAGAGAAATTAGCTAGGACAGAACCCGCGAAGGCCCAGGCAGCAACAACCCGGCATAAAACCCCGACCGCCACAAGACACTCGCCCGAGCGTCAGCGTCAAACCATGTGAAATGAAGCTCGCCACGCACAGTGGCTAATAGTGATAAAGAGAACAGCTAAGACAGACCTCGCGAAGACCTAAACAGCAACAACCCATCACCGACCCCGACCGCTACGAACCCCCAATCGCCATCGCCCCCCTCGGCGCTAGCCAAACCTACCCTCCAATCAAATTCACCACCTTGATCCCACGCGTATCCGGAACCTCGGCATACGACAACACCTTCAACTGCGGCAAACTCCTGCGCAGAAACCTCGCCAGCATCGCCCGCAACGAATGCTGCACAAGCAAAACCGGCGGAAGACCAATATTCTGCTGACGCATGATCGCGTTCTGCGTCGAGTTCAAAAGCGTCTGCGCCAACCCCGGCTCGAGCCCGGGATTCGCCCCCGTCGATAAAGCCTGCGACAACACCCGCTCAAGCGATGGATCCAGCCCCATCACCTGCAATTCGCCACTCCCCGGATACCACTGCTGCGTAATCGCGCGGCCAAGCGCCAAACGAACGGCCGCGGTCAGATCGTGGGCATCGGAGATCTTGGGTGCATGCTCCTGCAACGCATCGATAATCGTGCGCATATCGCGAATAGGCACGCCTTCTTCCAGCAAGTTCTGCAGCACCTTTTGCAGCGTGGTCAGCGCCATGACCTTCGGCACCAGATCATCGATCAACGTCGGCGTGTCCTTGCCAACGCGTTCCAGCAACGCCTGAACTTCCTGCCGCCCAAGCAATTCGGCGGCGTGCGTCACGACCAGATGATTCAAATGCGTCGCGACAACCGTGCTGGCGTCAACGACCGTATAACCATAAACCTGCGCCTGCTCGCGCAAATTCGTATCGATCCAAACAGCCGGCAAACCAAACGCCGGATCTTGCGTCGGACTGCCCGGCAACGTCGCGGTGACTTGCCCGGGATTGATCGCGAGCCATTGCCCCGGAAACGCCTCGCCCACGCCGACTTCCACGCCCTTCAGCGCGATCCGGTAGCCATTCGGCCGCAATTCGAGGTTGTCGCGAATATGAATTACCGGCGGCAGGAAACCGATCTCCTGCGCGAACTTCTTCCGGATGCCCTTGATGCGCTTGAGCAGCTCGCCATCGGTATTGCGATCGACGAGCGGAATCAGCCGATATCCCACTTCAAGCCCGAGCGGATCGATCATCGCGACGTCGTCCCAGCTTGCTTCGCTGTTTTCGACGGGCGTGGCCGTCGGCGCGACGAGATCGGTCACGGCCGCCGCTTTCTTCTTCGCCTGCGCGCGCTGGTTCATCGTGCGCGCTGCGTAGACGAGGCCGCCGCCAAGCAACAGGAACGCGAAGTGCGGCATGCCCGGAATCAAACCCATGATGCCGATGATCACGCCCGTGATCATCAACACGCGCGGATTGCTGAACAACTGCCCGGTCAACTGCGTGCCAATGTCCTCTTCGGTCGCCACACGCGACACGATCACGCCGGCTGCCGTCGAAATGATCAGCGACGGAATCTGCGCCACGAGACCATCGCCGATGGTCAGCAACGTGTAGTTCGTGGCCGCGTGCGCGAAGTCCATGTCGTGCTGCAACATCCCGACAATCAACCCGCCCACGATGTTGATCACCATGATCAGCAAACCGGCGATCGCATCGCCGCGCACGAACTTGCTCGCGCCGTCCATCGAGCCGTAGAACTCGGCTTCCTGCGCAACCTGCACGCGGCGTTTTCTTGCCTGATCTTCGTTGATAAGACCGGCGTTCAGGTCGGCATCGATTGCCATCTGCTTGCCTGGCATTGCATCGAGCGTAAAGCGCGCGCCGACTTCCGCGATCCGCCCCGCGCCCTTCGTGATCACCATGAAGTTGATGATCATCAGGATCACGAACACTACGATCCCGACCGCGAAGTTGCCGCCGACGAGAAAGTGGCCGAACGATTCGATGACCTGGCCGGCGGCGTCGGGACCGGTATGGCCTTCGAGTAAGACGATTCGCGTCGATGCCACGTTCAGCGACAAACGCAGCAACGTGGAGAACAGCAGCACGGCGGGGAACGCGGCGAAATCGAGCGGCTTTTGCGTGTACATGCTGACAAGCAGCACCATCACGGAGAGCGCGATGTTGAACGTGAACAACAGGTCGAGCAAAAATGCCGGCAACGGCAAGATCATCATGCCGAGAATCATGCAGATCAGCACCGGTCCGGCCAGTGCTCTCAGATTCTGCGTTCCCAACGCCTCAGGGCGCTTCGAGAAAAATCCGGCGCGCGCGTTCATGCTTTGCTTCCTTTTGCTGATTCGTTTTTAGCGGCTTCGTCGGCCAGCGCTTCTGCGGCTTCCTGATCGGCTTCGGATTCGGGGACACTGCCTTTATCGAGTTCCGGCGGGACGTCGAGGTTGTCCGGTTCTTCCGGCCGTTCGCCGCCGTCTTCCTTGAATTTGCGCAGCTGATAAACCCACGCCAGCACTTGCGCGACCGCGCCGTAGAGCGCGCCCGGAATCTCGCGATTGATCTCGACGTTGTGATAAAGCGCCCGTGCGAGCGGCGGCGCTTCGAGCAGCGGAATGTTGTGCTCGCGCCCGAGTTCGCGGATGCGTGCGGCGACCAGGTTCACACCCTTCGCGACAACTTTTGGCGCGCGCATTTCGCCATCGGCATATTTGAGCGCGACGGCAAAGTGCGTCGGGTTCGTAACGATGACATCGGCCGTCGGGATCGCGGTCATCATCCGGCGCCGCGCGGCTGCACGTTGTTGCGCGCGGATGCGGCCCTTGACGTGCGGATCGCCGTCGCTTTCACGATGTTCGCGCTTCACTTCCTCTTTGCTCATGCGCAGCTTTTTAGCGTGCGTCCAGAGCTGATAGGGGACATCGAGCGCGGCGACCAGGAACAAGCCCGCGATCGCCATGCCGCAGCAGACCACGATCAGATGCATGGCATCGGCGAGCGCGAGACTCAGCGGTTTCGTCACGAGGCCAAGCACTTCTTCCTTGCGATGCCAGATCGCCCATCCGGCCAGACCGCCGACCACGAGCGTTTTCAGGATCGACATGCCGAGCGCGATAGGCCCTTGCGACGAAAAGATCTTGCCGAGTCCGCTGATGGGATTGAGCCGGCCGAAATTCGGCGAGAGCGGTTTGGTAGTGAGCAGCCAGCCGCCGAGAGCCATGGGCGCGATGACGGCGGCGAGCCCAGTCAACGCAAGCACTGGAAACAGCGCAAAGAAACCCTCTTTGCTCGCGGCGGCCGCGCCGATCAGCATCTGGTTTGTATCGAGAACGGTGTTGTGATTGAACGTGAACGCGCCGCGCAGGATGGATTGCAGGTGTTGGTTGATGGGTCCGGACATGCCCCAGATGCCGAAGAATCCCGCCGACAACAGCGCAAACGACGCCAATTCCCGCGAGCGCGCGACCTGGCCTTCCTCCCGCGCCTTTTCGAGGCGCTTGGGAGTTGCTGATTCGGTCTTTTCGAGATCGCTTTCTTCGGCCACGTTGCTGCACTCCGGTCCAGCCGGTCTTCGATGAAGACCTGACGATCTGATCCAGTGAAGCGATTATTGCGAAAAGAGGCGCGTGACCATCGGCTGATCAGGGTGGGGAAAGTAGGGTAATTCGGGGAATGAGGACCGGCGATGTATTCAAAAATTGGCAATGTGCGCACTGGCAGGACATCGTCCGACGTGTGTCCCCGGATCAAGGTCGAAGGCGGTAATCGCCGCGGTTGATCCGTTTCAATCCTCCCCTAAATGTCAGCGATAAGCCGTCCCGACCCAGCGCCAAGCATCTCAGATAACTCCGAAATATCGTGTCCCACTCGTCCCGTTGCTTGCTCCTTCGCTCAAAGCTAGCCGATGATTCACAACTCCATAGGTTTTTGCAACGATCGAGTCGATTGTTCCGCCTGAAACGTCGGGGGCATTTGCCCCGCTACGTTCGCGAGGGCAATGTCCTGAAACGCTCCTGAACCTATACCGTGATCCGAACCAATAAAGCCATGCTGGCGCCGACAGGTAGTGCAGCTTTGTCAGTGCCGCCAGCCTTTGAACGAAACCTGTAGGGCTTTCTGGAGCGTGGTCTTTTGGCCACTATTGAACGAAGAATTCCGGGCGTAGTTCGTGACAACGGATCGGTCTACTACACCTCTGTCACGTCACCGTCCGATGACAGCATCGCTGTCTGCTATATGGTTCCCGACCGGATCATTCCAGTGATCTTTGTCCCCGGGATAATGGGGAGCAATTTGCAAAACTTGCAAGAGGACCCGGTTTGGGTCGTAAACAGCCCGGAAGCCATGGCGGGTTGGGCCCCGAAATCCGCTACTTATCGCAAGCGAAGCTTAAACCCCGCAAGCACGATGGTCTTTGACGGGGGGGAATTGCCTGTCGGCACCTCGCTTTCCACCGCCACAAAGAAAGCCCGCGGCTGGGGCACAGTCGCAAAAAAAAGTTACGGCAACTGGCTTGTGTGGCTTCAAAACGCTTTGGACGACTGCACTGCAGAAAACAGTTACGGCCGAGACGGGTTGCGCTGTAGCCTCAAGCAGGGTTCGGTTGCGCCAGGCCTAAGCGCGCTGACTGAAGAAGAGGTCAGCTTGTCGTACCGGTATCAGATGCCGGTTCACGCGGTCGGCTACAACTGGCTAAGGTCGAACGAAGAAGCGTCTAAACATCTGGCGAACGAAATTGACAGAATCATAGGCGAGTACCGTGAAACGTATCACTGTGAAAAGGTCATTCTCGTTACTCATTCCATGGGCGGACTTGTCGCGCGTCACTGTTCGGAAGCGCTTGGATACAAGGACAAAATTTTTGGCATCGTACATGGCGTGATGCCAGCAACCGGGTCTGCGACCGCTTACAAGCGCGTCAAGGCGGGTTGGGAATCTGACGGCACCGTCGTAGGCGAAATCGCAAGGCATGTACTCGGCGCAACAGCTAAAGAAATCACCGCTGTGTTTGCGCAATCGCCGGGTGCCTTGCAATTGTTGCCCAGTGCCGACTATGGCAATGGATGGCTCAGGATAAGCGACGGCAATCAATTGGTGTCTCTGCCGCAACACGGCAATCCTTATCAGGAGATCTACTTAAAACGCGAGGAGTGGTGGGGATTGATAGACGAACAAATTATTAATCCGCTCGACACACTTAAAAAAACAGTCGATCAAGATTGGAAATCGTTCGCCGCATTGATCGCAAACGCTGTAATACCGTTTCATAACGCCATCGCTAACAAGTACCACGCAGATTCTTATGCATTTTATGGTGACGATCAAACGTACAAAACTTGGGGCGACGTAGTATGGAAACGCTTGCAGTATCCGGCCTACTTGAATGACCACAAATACAACGTGATGAGTGCGCGTCCTTTGAACGACACTCGAACCGGCATTATCGATCTGGCTGCAGGCAAGCTTGGTGTCGTTTCAGTTCAAAAATCATTCCAGATTCAGCCCGCGCGCGAAAGCGGCGACGGAACCGTGCCGGTAAGGTCAGGTTATGCGCCAGCGCCATATGTGAAAGCCTGTGTTGCTTTTCAAGGCGTGGAGCATGAAGGCGCATATAACCCTTTGCCCCGTCCGCGTCCGCCGCAACTCTTCACACTGTGGGCCATTACCAAACTCGTAAGCAAAGTCAAAGGTACGGCCAACATGGAATACACGGCGTGAAAGTAACTGCGTTGATTGTTGGCTTTGTCTTGTTAGCCAGCGCGTGCGGACGCGCTGCGCCTCTCACGGAACAGGAGAAGAAGCGGGTGAATGAAATGACNTCAAAGGTACGGCCAACATGGAATACACGGCGTGAAAGTAACTGCGTTGATTGTTGGCTTTGTCTTGTTAGCCAGCGCGTGCGGACGCGCTGCGCCTCTCACGGAACAGGAGAAGAAGCGGGTGAATGAAATGACCATGGATATGAAGACGCGCTGCGTAGGACGGTATGTGATCGATATGCCCGCAGTTTTTTTGCCCGCTGGGACGGCCAAGTTTGGTGATGCGAGCGTACAAGCTCAGGCTATGACATTGGAAGAATTCAACACCGCCGTGGAAGAGCGCGCGGCCAAGATGACGGGTACGAAAAGCGTAATGGGATTTCGGTTTCTCTATGACTATGGAGAAGTACCGAACGTTAAACGAACGCAGTATTTTGTGTCGCTAGGCGACTATGGATCATCGAGCGACGCTACCCGAATAATCGAGGCTTACAAGTGGGACGATGGATATCAGCTTACGTTGAGACTTGAAGCTTTAGACTTTACTCATTCGTTCGTGCGTGACGTTGTGCCGTTGGAGCAGTTGCCGGTTCAAAACGATCTTCCTGAAAAGGCGCGTATTGCATTCGACCTGATAGCGCGGCTTCAAGGACGTCCCGATGACGTGGTGCCAGGCGAGCCAGGTGCATGCTTTTTCGGKGGCTTTTTGAAGGGAAAGGCATCCGGCGATGAGGAAATTAACTCGTCCTTTGTTATCGCGGACAAGCCCGATGTCTGGTTCAGCTTTGAGAGCTTCACCAATTTAAGTGCCAATGACACGCTTCTACAACGTGTCCACGGTAACGAGATGCGAGCGCTGTTCAAAGCCACGAATGGCCGGCTTATCCGATCGGGCACCATCGCGCTTGAAGGAGGCCTGAAAGCCGACGAAGCGTTGATGTCCGGCAGGTCTCCCGCGACTGCGCTCAGGCAGCTTCCGGTTGCATGCAATGTGTCGG
>NZ_LMPF01000009.1:893-103533 GCF_001424345.1 Burkholderia sp. Leaf177 | reverse complement strand
GGCGACGTTCGATCGCGGTGATTTCGGCGTGGACTACGGCAAGGCATACGGCTTCAAGATGAAGACGACGCTGCATATCCAGGCTGAAGGCGTGCGCCAGTAATTTGGTGGCAGGCATCATGGTCCGGCGTGCCGGACCGCAAAAACCGCTTTAACGGCTCAGGCCGGAAGCGGCTTTTTTTCGACTACAGGTTTTGCGAGCATTTCGATCTGGATTTCGGTGTGGCACAGTCGGCAGCGTTTGCGCCTTTGCAAGCGGTCCGATTGCTGGCTATATCGATAAAAAAATACCAGGAGAAATGCATGAGCAGCACGCCTGCAGCAGTACCGGTTGTCCGCCCGGCAGCGTGGCGCGCCGTGGTGGCCGCGTCCATAGGCAACGCGCTCGAGTGGTTCGACCTCGTGGTCTACGGGTTTTTCGCGGTCGTGATTTCGAAGTTGTTTTTCCCCTCGGGCAACGATTCCGTCTCGATTCTGCTGACGCTCGGCACGTTCGGCGTGTCGTTTTTCATGCGGCCGCTGGGCGCGATCGTGCTGGGCGCTTACGCCGATAAAGCCGGCCGCAAAGCCGCGCTCACCCTTTCCATTTTGTTGATGATGGTGGGCACGCTGATCATTGCCGTGTTGCCGACATACTCGTCGATCGGGATCGCGGCGCCGTTGATCCTGGTCCTCGCGCGCTTGATGCAGGGCTTTTCGGCCGGCGGCGAATTCGGCAGCGCAACCGCGTTTCTTGCCGAGCACGTGCCCGGGCGGCGCGGTTTCTTTGCAAGCTGGCAGGTCGCTAGCCAGGGTTTGACCACGCTGCTCGCTGCTATTTTCGGCGTAGTGCTGACTGGAAATCTATCGCCGGAACAGATGAATACGTGGGGCTGGCGCATGCCGTTTGTCTTCGGCCTGCTGATCGGACCGGTGGCGTACTACATCCGCACGCGACTCGATGAAACGCCCGAATTCCTTTCGGCCGTGACAACCGAAACGCCGTTGCGCGATACGTTTGCATCGAACAAGGAACGCTTGCTGATTGCCATTGGCACCGTGGTGCTGGGAACCGTCGCGACCTATCTCGTGCTCTTCATGCCCACTTACGCGATCCGCCAGTTGGGACTGGCGCCATCGGTGGCGTTCACGGCCATCCTGCTGACGGGCGCGATCCAGATGGTCTTGTCGCCGCTCGTAGGCCATCTCTCCGATACCCACGGCCGCACCCGCATCATGCTGATATCGGCCGTGCTGTTGCTCGTGCTGATCTATCCGCTTTTCTCGTGGCTCGTCGCGCATCCGACGTTCGGCAACCTGCTAGTCGTGCAGGCGGTGCTCGGCGTATTGATGACCGGTTACTTCGCGGCGTTGCCAGGTCTGCTCTCGGAAATGTTCCCGGTCGCGACGCGCACGACGGGAATGTCGCTGGCTTATAACATTGCGGTGACGGTGTTCGGCGGGTTTGGACCGTTCATCATCACGTGGCTGATTACATCGACGGGATCGAAGGCCGCGCCCAGCTTCTACATGATTTTTGCGGCGGTGATCAGCCTGGTGGCGTTGATGGCGGCGAGGCAGAGGTTGGGGTTCAAGTGATGGGTTGGGGTGGCGGCTTGATTAATTCCGCGCGCAGAAAAAAGTCGTCACCCAATTCAGGCATTTCACTCGTGTCGATGCGGGAATCCGGCATGGTTTCGAGCAGCTTCCAATCGGTCTTTGTTGTCTCGCTCATAGCAGGGCTGTCCTGGTTCCACCAAATATTGCAATTCACTGTCCCAAAGCAAAAAAGGCCGATTCATTCGAATCGGCCTTTCGTACTTCGTTGCTTCTAATGCGGAAAACTCAAACCTCCGCGCCGGCGTTCGGATCGCCCGGATCGTACTTAGGCTTCTTGTCCTTCACCAGGTCTTCGCGCTTCACGCCAAGCCACATTGCCAACGCGGCAGCCACGAACACCGACGAATAGATACCGAACAAGATGCCCACCGTCAGCGCCAACGCGAAATAGTGCAGCGTCGCACCGCCGAAGAAGAACATGGACAGCACCATCATTTCCGTACAGCCGTGCGTGATGATGGTTCGCGACATGGTGCTGGTGATCGCGTGGTTGATCACCTCGATCACCGTCATCTTGCGTTGCTTGCGGAACGTCTCGCGAATCCGGTCGAAAATAACCACCGACTCGTTCACCGAGTAACCCAACACCGCGAGAATGGCCGCCAGCACCGAGAGCGAAAACTCCCACTGGAAAAACGCGAAGAACCCGAGAATGATCACCACGTCGTGCAAGTTGGCTATCACGCCGGCAACCGCGTATTTCCATTCGAACCTGAACGACAGGTAGATCACAATGCCGATTACCACGCACGCCAGCGCAAGCAGGCCGTTGGTCACGAGCTCCTTGCCGACCTGCGGACCAACGAACTCGACGCGTTGCAACTGCACCTGCGCGTCTTGCGTCTTCAGCGCGGCCATCACCTGATCGCTTTGTTGCGCCGACGTCAAACCCTGCTTCAACGGCAAGCGGATCAGCACATCACGCGACGTACCGAAGTTCTGCACCTGAGCATCGGGATAACCGAGCTTGCTCATGGTGCCGCGAACGGGTTCGAGCGGCACGGCTTGCGGATACTGCACTTCCACCACGGTCCCGCCGGTGAATTCCACCGACAGATGCAGCCCGCGATGCAAAAGGAAAAACACGGCGGCAAGAAACGTGATGATGGAGACGGCGTTGAACAGCAATGCTCGTTGCATCAACGGCAAGTCGCGGCGAATACGAAAGAATTCCATGATTTATTCTCCGTGACTCAGTTGGACGAGCCAGGTTTTTTCGGTTCGATACCCGGACCCGAGCGGCGGCGAACAACCGGCTTGCCGTTACGAAGCGAGGGCGCAGCTGGCTTTTGCTGACGGGCAGGGACCGGCGCCTTGGCACGAGGAGCTGCCTGGACGATTTCATCGACGGGAGAATCATCACCGCGCTGATTCGCAAGGTACGCCGCCGTTGCCGCCGCGGTATCGGCGCCTTCCGGTCGCCAGACCTGACCAATCGCGAGCGATTGCAGCTTCTTCTTGCCGCCGTACCAAAGGTTCACGAGGCCGCGCGAGAAAAACACCGCCGAGAACATGGACGTCAGAATGCCGATACAGTGCACGACCGCGAAGCCCCGAACCGGGCCCGATCCAAACGCGAGCAGCGCAAGACCGGCAATCAACGTGGTCACGTTCGAGTCGAGAATCGTTGCCCACGCGTGCGAGAAACCATTCTGGATCGCGAGCTGCGGCGGCGCGCCGTTACGCAATTCCTCACGAATACGCTCGTTGATCAGCACGTTTGCATCGATTGCCATACCGAGCGCGAGCGCAATAGCCGCAATACCCGGCAGCGTCAGCGTGGCCTGGAGCATCGAGAGAATGGCGACCAGCAACAGCAAGTTCACCGACAGCGACAACATGGAGATCAAGCCGAACAGCATGTAGTACGCGATCATGAAGATGGCGATTGCGGCGAAACCGTACTGCACCGAATCGAAACCCTTCCGGATGTTGTCCGCGCCCAGGCTCGGGCCGATCGTGCGTTCTTCGATGATATCCATGGGCGCCGCGAGCGAACCGGCACGCAAGAGCAGCGCGAGATCAGTTGCGGCTTGCGGCGAAGGTTGGCCGGTGATCTGGAAGCGGTCGCCGAGTTCCGACTGGATGGTCGCAACCGTCAGCACTTCGCCCTTGCCTTTTTCAAACAGGATCATGGCCATCGGCTTGCCGATGTTGTCACGCGACACGCTGCTGACCGACCGGCCGCCGGCCGCATCCAGGCGAATGTTCACCGACGGACGCTGATGCTCGTCGAATCCCGCCGATGCATCGATAATCCGGTCGCCCGAGAAAATCACTTGCTTGCGTACGAGCGTCGGGCCGTTGTTGCCCTGCGTGAAGAGTTCGTCGCCGGGAGGAACCGGGTCGTTCGGACCAGGATGCGTATTGGTCGGATCGGCGAGACGCGCTTCGAGCGTTGCCGTGCGTCCAATGATGTCCTTCGCCTTCGCCGTATCCTGCACGCCCGGCAACTCGACCACGATACGGTCGGAACCTTGCTGCTGGATCACCGGCTCGGCCACGCCGAGTTCGTTCACGCGGTTATGCAGCGTGATGATGTTCTGCTTGAGCGCGCTGTCTTCAACGGTCTTTTGCGCAGCCGGCGTGAAGGTGCCGACCACCTGATAACCGTCGTTGCCCTGGCGCGTCGCCCATTGCAACTCGTTCAGGCTCGTGGAAAGCAGGGTACGCGCGGAATCGGCTGCGGCCTGATCCGAGAAGTTGACGACTACCGACTGATTGACGCGATTAACACCGCCATCGCGGATGTTTTTATCGCGCAAGAGAGCGCGTGCGTCCGTCGCGTTCGAATCCAGTTTCTTGTTCAGCGCACCCGCCATGTCCACTTGCAAAAGAAAGTGAACGCCGCCGCGCAAGTCGAGGCCGAGATACATGGGCAATGCGTGCAGCGCGGTGAGCCAGCGCGGCGACGCCGCCTGCAGATTCAACGCGACGACGAATTGCGGATCGCTCGGGTCGCTGTTGAGCGTTTTCTGCAACAAGTCCTTCACGCGCAATTGCGTTTCCGGGTCTTTCAGGCGTACGCGGATGTTTGCATTGGCCGACGAATTGTCGAACGTGACTTCGTCAGGCGTGATCTGGCTTGCCGACAGCGCGCTCTCGACATTGGCAAGCGTCGACGAATCAAGCTTGACCGTTGCCTTGCCGCTCGATACCTGCACCGCCGGCGCTTCGCCGAAAAAATTGGGCAGCGTATAGACGAGGCCGATGACGAGCGCCACCAGCATCACGGCATATTTCCAAAGTGGGTAGCGATTCATGGGGATGGCCGAACAGGAGAGTTGGCGAGGAGGGGATAAGCGATGCGTCCGGCAATGAGCGGGGTTCCGGTTTCATGACCGTAACCGCGCGGGCCGCGCCGGACGCGAGAGCAATTGGCCTTACAGCGACTTGATCGTGCCTTTCGGGAGGATGGTCGTGACAGACGCCTTCTGGATGGTAATTTCCGTGCCTTCTGCGATCTCGACACCCACATACGCGTCCGACACCTTCGTCACCTTGCCGACAATACCGCCGTTCGTTACGACTTCGTCGCCTTTCGCCATTGCAGCCAGCATGTTGCGATGTTCCTTCTGGCGCTTCATTTGCGGGCGAATCATGATGAAGTACAACACAGCGAACATCAAGATCAGAGGCAAGAAACTCATGATGCTCGACTGCGCACCGTCGGCGCCTTGTCCGAAGGCTCTTGAAATAAAATCCACGTCGGTCTCTCCGTATATAACGATCAGAAAATTAGCCCGCTATTCTAACACCGGGCTACGCCGCTACAGCGCGGAATGCGCTTTGTGATCAAGCTGTTAAAGGGCGGCGTAAAGTAATTGTAATGTTTATTGCACGGATTGGAGATCCAATGGCTGAACGTTAGCCATTCGGTCGTCATTCGGCGAGTATCCGTTCAGTCGATTCCACGCGCCCGGTTCTCGTGAAACACCTTCACGAACGCGTCGAACATATGGTTTTCGATCGAATCGCGGATTTCCTGCATCAGTTGAAGGTAGTAATGCAGGTTGTGAATGGTGTTCAGTTGCGCGCCGAGAATTTCGCCCACGCGATGCAAATGGTGCAAATAACCGCGCGTGAAATTGCGGCACGTGTAGCAGCCGCAGCTTTCATCGAGTGGCTTGAGCGAGTTCTTGTGCGCGGCGTTGCGGATCTTTACGTCGCCAAAACGGGTGAAGAGCCAGCCGTTGCGCGCATTGCGAGTCGGCATCACGCAATCGAACATGTCCACGCCGGACGCTACGCCCGCGACCAGATCTTCCGGCGTGCCGACGCCCATCAGGTAATGGGGTTTATCGGCGGGAAGCCTCGGGCCGATGTACTCCAGCACGCGCATCATGTCTTCCTTCGGTTCGCCCACCGACAAACCGCCGATCGCAAAGCCATGGAATCCGATATCCGCGAGACCGGCAAGCGACTCGTCGCGCAAATCTTCGAACATGCCGCCCTGGACAATGCCGAACAGCGCGTTCGGGTTGCCGCCTTTGGCGAATTCATCGACGGAACGCTTTGCCCAGCGCATCGACATGCGCATGGAATCCGCCGCGTCCTGGTGCGGCGTGGGCACGCCGTTGGTGGCGTAGGGCGTGCATTCGTCGAACTGCATCACGATGTCCGAGTTCAACACTTTCTGAATCTGCATCGAGATTTCCGGCGATAAAAACAGCTTGTCGCCGTTGATGGGTGATGCGAACGTGACGCCATCTTCGGTGATCTTGCGCAGATCGCCGAGGGAGAAGACCTGGAAGCCGCCGGAATCGGTGAGGATCGGCTTGTTCCAGTTCATGAACCGGTGCAAACCGCCGTGCGCCGCGATGGTTTCGAGTCCCGGGCGCAGCCAGAGGTGAAATGTGTTGCCGAGGATGATCTGCGCGTGCATTTCCTCGAGCTCGCGCGGCGCAACGGCTTTCACCGTTCCGTACGTGCCGACAGGCATGAAGATGGGCGTTTCGACCACGCCGTGGTTCAGCGTGACGCGGCCGCGGCGCGCTTTGCCGTCGGTCGTGATCAAGTCGAATTTCAGGCCGTTTTCAGGGCGCGTTGTATTGCTGCTTGCTTCGGTCATGCAAAGTGCTCCTGTGCAACCAGAGTGCCTTGCATGGGGCCGGAATAAGCGCTGTAGCGCCAACTCCGGACCGGCAAGTCCGGCGCAAATTGGTAAATTTATTGCCGCGTGAGCAGCATGGCGTCGCCGTAACTGAAAAACCGATACCGCTCTTCGATCGCGTGCGCATACGCGGCGCGGATCGGGTCCATGCCGGCGAAAGCGGACACGAGCATCATCAACGTCGATTTCGGTAAATGAAAGTTCGTCACGAGCCGATCCACCACGCGAAACTGATATCCCGGCGTGATGAAAATATCCGTCTCGGCGCTCGTTTCGGCGAGCGGCCGGCCGGCTTGATCGGCATCGCGCGCGGCGGCTTCGAGGGCGCGCATCGACGTGGTTCCGACCGCGATCACGCGATTTCCCCGTGCCTTCGTTGCCGAAATCTTGTCCGCGAGCGCCTGCGGCAGCCTGTACCACTCGCTATGCATCTTGTGTTCTGCGAGATTCTCCACGCGCACTGGCTGAAACGTGCCCGCGCCGACATGCAGCGTCAACGTCGCGCGTTCAATGCCGCGCGCATCGAGCGCTTCGAGCAGGGGTGCGTCGAAATGAAGGCCGGCCGTGGGCGCCGCGACCGCACCCGGATTCGCGGCGTAGACCGTCTGGTAGCGGGTTTCGTCGTAGGCATCGGGATCATGTTCGATGTACGGCGGCAACGGCAAGCGCCCGTATTGCTCGATCAGCGTCAAACAATCCGCCGGGAAATGCAGCGTATAGAACGGTTCCACGCGCTCACCGATGGTGACTTCGAACGCATCGGCGAGAACGATCTTCGTGCCTGGCTGCGGACTTTTGCTCGCCCGGATCTGCGCGAGCGCGGTCGTCGCGCCCGTCAAACGCTCGACGAGCACCTCGATTCTTCCACCGCTGGCCTTTTGGCCGAGGAAACGCGCCTTCAGGACTTTGGTATCGTTGAATACCAGCAGATCGCCGGGTTGCAGCAGGCCGGGCAGTTCGGTGAACTGGCGGTCGGTGAACGCCGGCGGATTCGTGCCGTTGTCCACGTCGAGCAAACGGCTCGCGCTGCGCTCGGCGAGCGCCGTTTGCGCGATCAGCTCGGGCGGCAGATTAAAATCGAAATCGGAAAGCGTGAACATTGGGAAAGCGTGTCGATGCGCGATGATTCGCGCGGTATTTTGCAAAAATGCGTGGCAAGGCGGCGCGGTGTTGGAGCGCGCGCGGCGGCAGCGTAATGCAGGCGTGGCCGCGCCGAACGAAGCCAGTATTGTACTTTGAAGAGATTAGATGCCCTTGCCCGACCGCCGTTTGCTTGTCGAACCCGACGCCGAAAACGTTCCTGACGCTCGGGGCGAACCGGACGCGCTTGCACAAAAGCCCAAACGCGGACGCGCGGCCGCCGCGAAAAAGCTCGCCAATCTTGAAATTGCCGACAAAGTCCAGCCGCTCAAACCCGCCGCGCCGCCACCGAAGCCCGTCGATAAACTCGCGAAGCTCGGCTTGAAATCGGATATCGATCTGGTGCTGCATCTGCCGATGCGCTACGAGGACGAAACGACCATCACGCCTATCGGCCATCTGATTCCGGGCGACAACACGCAAACCGAAGGCGTTGTGTTCGACAACGAGATTGCGTACCGCCCGCGTCGCCAGTTGCTTGTGAAAATGCACGACGACGCCGGCGACGAACTCACGCTGCGCTTCCTTAATTTCTACGGCTCGCAAGTCAAGCAAATGGCGATCGGCGTGCGTTTGCGCGTTCGCGGCGATGTCCGCGGCGGTTTTTTCGGCATGGAGATGGTTCATCCGCAAGTGCGTCCTGTCGACGAAGACACGCCGCTGCCGCAAGCCCTGACGCCGGTGTATCCGAGCACGGCGGGCGTATCGCAGGCGTATTTGCGCAAGGCCATCGACAGCGCGTTGTCGCGTGTTCATCTGCCGGAATTGCTGCCCGAGAAAATCGCGCGCGCTCATTTGCAGCCGCTGAACGTGCCCGGTTTGCTCGATGCCGTCAAAACGCTCCATCATCCTCACGCCGATTCCGATGAAAACGCGTTGATCGACGGCACGCATCCGGCGTGGACGCGCATCAAGTTCGAGGAATTGCTCGCGCAGCAGTTGTCGTTGAAACGCGCGCACGAAGAGCGCCGCACGCGGGCCGCGCCCACGATGCCGCGTTTGCACGACGCGCCCGAATCGCTCGTCGCACGGTTTTTGAAGACGCTGCCGTTCAAGCTGACCGGCGCGCAGGAACGGGTTTGCGCGGAGATTTCAGGCGAACTGATGTTGCCGCATCCCATGCAGCGCCTGCTTCAAGGCGATGTGGGCAGCGGCAAGACCATCGTGGCCGCGCTGGCTGCAGCGCAAGCCATCGATGCCGGATATCAGGCCGCGTTGATGGCGCCGACCGAGATCCTCGCCGAGCAGCACGCGCGCAAACTTCGCGCGTGGCTCGAACCGTTGGGCGTGACGGTTGCGTGGCTCGCCGGCAGTCTGAAAGCGAAGGAAAAGCGCGCGGCGCTGGAAGCGGCGGCGTCCGGCGCGGCGCAACTTGTGATTGGGACGCACGCGATCATTCAGGACGCGGTGGAGTTTGCGCGGCTGGGCTTTGCGATCATCGACGAACAACATCGGTTTGGCGTGGCGCAGCGGCTCGCGTTGCGCGCCAAAGCGCAAAACGCCGGCGATGGCGCGCGGAATTTTCAGCCGCATCAGCTGATGATGTCGGCCACGCCGATTCCGCGCACGCTCGCGATGACGTATTACGCGGATCTGGATGTATCGACTATCGACGAATTGCCGCCGGGCCGCACGCCGATCCTGACCAAGCTCGTCTCCGATAACCGCCGTGACGAAGTCATCGCCCGCGTGCGCGAGGCCGCGTTGACTGGCCGGCAAGTGTATTGGGTCTGTCCGCTGATCGAGGAAAGCGAGACGCTGCAATTGCAGACGGCCGTTGAAACCTACGAGACGCTGGCCGTGGCGCTGCCGGAATTGCGTATCGGGCTCGTGCATGGTCGTTTGCCGCCTGCCGAAAAAGCCGCCGTCATGGATGCGTTCACGCGCGCCGAAGTCCAGTTGCTGGTTGCTACAACCGTGATCGAGGTCGGCGTGGACGTGCCGAATGCATCGCTGATGGTGATCGAGCATGCCGAGCGGTTCGGGCTCGCGCAGCTTCATCAATTAAGAGGCCGCGTGGGGCGGGGGACCGCGGCGTCGGTGTGCGTGCTGATGTACGCGGGACCGTTGTCGCAAACGGCGCGCGCCCGTTTGCAGACCATGCGCGAAACCACTGATGGCTTCGAAATCGCGCGTCGCGATCTCGAGATTCGCGGTCCCGGCGAATTCCTCGGCGCACGACAATCAGGCGCCGCGATGCTGCGCTTTGCCAGCCTGGAAAACGACGGATGGCTCATCGAGCCGGCGCGCGCCGCGGCAGACCAGATGCTTGCCCAGTTTCCCGAAGCCGTCACGAATCACCTTGCCCGCTGGCTCGGCGCCCGCGAGCAATATCTAAAAGCGTGAACGTAGCGGCGTTCCATCAGTCTTAAGCGATCGCGTGAAACGCTTTTTCGCGTTTCAGGCGCAAGTATTCTGCTCGGGTTGGCGAATCCACTCGACGGGTGTATAAGTCAAATCCTATCGATTCATTGACTCTGATTGGCCCCTAATGACCCTGACCGAATTGAAGTACATCGTTGCAGTGGCGCGCGAGCGGCATTTTGGCCGTGCCGCCGAGGCATGTTTCGTGAGTCAACCGACGTTGTCTGTAGCAATCAAAAAGCTCGAAGACGAACTGAACGTCCAGATTTTCGAGCGCGGCACGAGTGAAGTCAGCGTGACGCCTATCGGCGAACAGATCGTGACCCAGGCGCAGCGCGTCCTGGAACAAACGCTCGCCATCAAGGAAATCGCCAAGCAGGGCAAGGATCCGCTGGTTGGGCCGTTGCGGCTGGGCGTGATCTACACCATCGGGCCGTATCTCCTGCCCACGCTCGTCAAGCAGATGATCAAGCGCGTGCCGCAAATGCCGCTGATGCTGCAGGAAAACTACACGCTCAAGCTGATCGAGTTGCTGAAGCAGGGTGAAATCGATGTCGCCATCATGGCGCTGCCTTTCCCCGAAACCGGCTTGATGGTTCGGCCGCTTTTCGACGAACCGTTCGTGGTCGCCATGCCGGCCGGTCATCCGTGGGAAAACCGCGAAAAGATCAACGCCGACGACCTGAAGCTCGAAACCATGCTGCTGCTCGGCAGCGGCCACTGTTTCCGCGATCACGTGCTCGGCGTGTGTCCCGAGTTGATGCGTTTTTCGCAGAACGCGGACGGGATTCAGAAGACGTTCGAGGGATCGTCGCTGGAAACCATCCGGCATATGGTCGCGAGCGGCGTGGGCATTACCGTGTTGCCGCGCATGTCGGTGATGGAAGTGAAGCCGCACGCGGCGGGCGTCGATGCGGGTCTGCTCAGCTACGTTCCCTTCGATGACCCCATTCCGGACCGCCGCGTTGTGCTTGCGTGGCGCAAAAGCTTTACGCGGATGCCTGCTATCGAAGCAATTTGCGATGCCATCGCCGCGTGCAATATCCCTGGCGTAACGCGACTCGAACTTCCCGCCGCGGTCAACTAAGCCATTTCCGCCGCGCCTTTTCTGGCGCGGCTTCCGTCCCCGTCCCTTTTTTAAGCCTTCGTCCCACCGAGGATTTGTTCGACCTATCGGATAGATTAAATTAATTGAATTCGATAAGTGGATAGTCTTTGTTATGCTCCGACTCATGGATCAGCACCATCCAACCAGACAAAACCGGAGGAAGCCATGACATTGATCGCCCGCCAGGCAACGCAACTTACCGCGCGTTATCGCGAAGCACGCAGTGTCGTGGTGGATGTCCTAGCCAGCTTCGCCGGCACCTGCTGAACAAATCCCGCAAAAACGCACTACCGAATACATTCCAGGAGCACTCGATGACCAATCGCACTCTCACCACTGCAGCAGGCGCGCCAGTCGGCGACAACCAGAATTCCGTGACCGCCGGTCCTCGCGGCCCGATCGCATTGCAGGATTTCTGGCTGATCGAAAAGCTCGCGCATTTCGATCGCGAAGTCATCCCCGAGCGCCGTGTTCACGCCAAAGGATCGGGCGCGTTCGGCACGCTCACCGTCACGCACGACATTTCCCGTTTCACAAAAGCCAAGGTTTTCGCGGAAGTCGGCAAACAAACGCCGCTGTTCATGCGCTTCTCGACGGTCGCCGGTGAACGCGGTGCGGCCGATGCCGAGCGCGATGTGCGTGGTTTCTCGATCAAGTTCTACACGGAAGAAGGCAACTGGGACGTGGTCGGCAACAACACGCCGGTGTTTTTCATCCGCGATCCGCTGAAGTTTCCTGATTTCATCCATACGCAAAAGCGCGATCCGTACACGAACATGCGCAGCAACGTGGCGGCGTGGGATTTCTGGTCGCGGCATCCGGAGTCGTTGCATCAGGTCACCATCCTCATGAGCGATCGCGGGATTCCGAAGAATTATCGGCAGATGCATGGTTTCGGGTCGCACACGTATTCGTTCATCAACGCGAATAACGAGCGTTTTTACGTGAAGTTCCACTTCAAGTCGCAGCAGCCGCTCGAGAATTTCACCGATGCCGAAGCGTCAGCCGTAGTCGGCAGCGATCGCGAAAGCGCGCAGCGTGATCTGGTGGATAACATTGACCGGGGCAATTTCCCGAAGTGGAATTTCCGTATCCAGGTGATGACGGAAGCGGAAGCGGCGACGTATCGCATGAATCCGTTCGATATCACCAAAGTATGGCCGCATAAGGATTTCCCGCTGATCGATGTTGGCACGCTGGAGTTGAACCGCAACGCGGGCAACTATTTCGCCGATGTCGAGCAAGCGGCTTTCACGCCGGCGAACGTGGTGCCGGGTATCGGCTTCTCGCCGGATCGTCTGCTGCAAGGACGTTTGTTCTCATATGGCGATGCACATCGGTATCGGCTTGGCATCAATCACCATCAGATTCCGGTGAACGCGCCGAAGGCCGCCGTGCAGAACTCGTTTCATCGCGATGGCGGCATGCGTGTCGATGGCAACAGCGGCGGCCGCGTGAATTACGAGCCGAACCGGTTTGGCGATTTTGCGCAGGACGCGAGCGTGAACGAGCCCGCGCTGGCGGCGGGCGCGGTCGAGCGTTACGACCATCGTGAAGACATGGATTACTACAGCCAGCCGGGCGACCTGTTCCGACTTTTCGACGACGCGCAAAAGCAGCGCTTCTTCGGCAATATCGCGCGGCATATTCACGGCGTGCCGAACGAGATCGTCAAGGTGCAGATCGAGCACTTCCGGCGCGCCGATCCGGCGTATGCAGCGGGTGTAGTTGCAGCGCTCGCGGCGTTGGGACAAGTGGTCGAGACCGCCGACGCGGATCTTGAAGTAGCAGTGAAATAAGCAGGCCGGGACGCTCGAGCAGAAGCGTCCCATCGATTGAAAACGCAGGACTCAAGGAGAAACGGCGATGACACAAGCGATCATGAATATTGAACGGGCGGTAAGCGGCATCGAGGCCAAAAGCCTGAATGCGTCGCGCGGCGTGCGGCTCGCGATCGGTTTTGGCATCGTCGCGGCGAGTTACGCGGCGGTGGTTATAGAAGGATTGCATGGGGCGGGACTGGTCTGATGGACCCATGTAATTGCTTTGGTGCGCGTCGTATCGACGCGCCCGATAACCCTTCGGACCCGCGCTGCACGGCGGGTCCGGCTGCGTTTCTAAGATAAACTCACGAACGCCCGGCGGAACCCGGTCCACGATCTGGATCAGTCATTCGCCTGCATTGTTCGTATCACTCTCACGGAGTCACTATGGCGAAGAAAATCGCATCACCGGCTGTGAACATCGGTATCAGCGACAAAGACCGCAAGAAGATTGCCGATGGCCTGGCTCATCTGCTGGCCGACACCTACACGCTGTATCTGAAGACGCATAACTTCCACTGGAACGTCACGGGGCCGATGTTCAACACGCTCCACCTGATGTTCGAAGGGCAATACACGGAACTGGCGCTGGCGGTCGATGCCATCGCCGAACGCATCCGCGCGTTGGGCGTGTATGCGCCAGGCAGCTATCGTGAATTCGCGAAGCTTTCGTCCATTCCGGAAGCCGATGGCATTCCGGCCGCCGAAGAGATGATCCGTCAATTGGTGGAAGGGCAGGAAGCGGTGGTGCGCACGGCGCGCGCGATTTTCCCGCTGACCGATAACGCCAACGACGAACCGACGGCCGATCTGTTGACGCAGCGCATGCAGATTCATGAGAAGACCGCGTGGATGTTGCGTGCGATGCTGGCTGAGTAAGAAGCTGGCCGTGATTTAGAAAAAGCCCCGCGCTCGTTAGAGCGCGGGGCTTTTTGCTTAACGCCTGCCTGTCGAAAGCGAGGCGTCAAACCGTACTGCCTTAAAATACCCATACCGCTATTTGCCGCAGCCCAATCGCCATGTTCGCTCGTCTTCCTTTGTATCTCCGCCTCGTCCGCATGGACAAGCCCATTGGCAGCTTGCTGTTGTTGTGGCCGACGCTCAACGCGTTGTGGATTGCGTCGAGCGGCCGCCCATCGCCCATGATTTTGCTGATCTTTGTGTTCGGCACGCTGCTCATGCGCTCGGCCGGTTGCGCGATCAACGACTACGCCGATCGCGACTTCGATAAACACGTCAAGCGCACCGAAAACCGGCCGATCACGTCCGGCAAGATTGCCGCGTGGGAAGCGGTGGCGCTGGCGGCGGTGTTATCGGCGATTGCGTTCTTGCTGATCCTGCCACTCAACACGCTAACGAAGGAACTGTCGGTTTTCGCGCTGTTTGTGGCCGGAACTTATCCGTTTACGAAACGCTTTTTCGCGATTCCCCAGGCGTACCTCGGGATTGCTTTTGGATTCGGCATTCCGATGGCCTTCGCTGCCGTGCAGGATCACGTGCCGCCGCTTGCCTGGATCATGCTGGCGGCGAATGTGTTCTGGTCGATCGCCTACGACACCGAGTACGCAATGGTCGATCGCGACGATGACATCAAGATCGGCATCCGGACCTCGGCGCTGACGTTCGGACAATTCGATGTCCTCGCGATCATGCTGTGCTATGCAGTGACGCTCGGCATCTACGCGTGGATTGGCGTGACGATGGCGTTCGGCGTGCTGTACTGGATCGGCTGGGCAGCAGCCGTTGGCTGCGCGGTTTATCACTACACGTTGATCAAGGACCGCGAGCGCATGGCGTGCTTCGTCGCGTTCAAACATAACAACTGGCTTGGCGGCGTGTTGTTCGCGGGGATCGCGGCGCATTACGCGTTTTTGCGTTAAGCCGGTTTAGCTTTTCCGCGTAAATAGGTTGCCTGACGCTTCGCTGTTGACAACCCCGTTTCTTTTCGCAATCCGATGTATCTAGAAGTGACCGGATTTTTTCGATGTGACATGGCGAAGGCGATCTGCTTCGTTTCATGAAATCAGATTCCCCACATAGTTATTCATCAGTTTGTGCAAGATCAAGCGTGCAGTTTGAGCCACGCAAACGCCTCCGATACAATTCTGCGCCCCTCGCGCCGGCAAGACGCCAAGGCAGCGGCGGCTGCCAGATCGGAACTTCATGCTAGATAAATTTTTCGGACTCACCGTAAATCGAACCTCGGTGCGCACCGAGTGCCTCGCCGGACTGACCACGTTCCTGACCATGTCCGCGATATTGTTCGTCAATCCGGACATTCTTAAAGCCGCAGGCATAGATCATGGCGCTGCGTTTGTAGCGACTTGTCTCGCCGCCGCCATTGGCAGCCTGTTGATGGGGCTCCTGGCGAACTACCCGATCGGCCAGGCGCCGGGCATGGGCATCAACGCCTTCTTTACTTTCGGGCTGGTGAAGGGTATGGGGTTGTCGTGGGAAGTGGCACTGGGCGCGGTATTTTTATCGGGCGTGCTATTCGTTTTGTTTAGTTTGTTTAAAGTGCGCGAATGGTTTGTGAACGCCATTCCCGCCGGTCTCAAGCTGTCCATATCCGCGGGCGTCGGGTTATTCGTGGCCCTGGTCGCGCTTCATCAGGCCGGCATTGTTGCGGCGAACGCCGACACACTGGTTGCCATCGGCAATATCAAATCACCGCAGGCATTGCTCGCCATGGCCGGCTTTCTTCTGATGGTGATACTCGATAAACGCGGCGTGCCGGGCGCGATTCTCATCGGCATATTGGCGATCACGGGTGTATCGATTGCAATGGGGATCACGCCGTATGGCGGTATAGCGTCGAGTCCGCCATCGCTTGCACCCACGTTCCTGCATGCCGACATCAAGGGGGCGCTCGATGGCGCTGTGCTCGGCGTCGTGCTGTCTTTTTTCCTGATGAGTTTGTTCGAGACGTCGGGCACGCTGATCGCCATTGCAAGTCGAGGCGGATTTCTGAATGCCGACGGCAAGTTGCCCCGTCTCAAACGTGCGCTCCTTGCGGACTCGCTGGCGATCAGCGCGGGCGCGTTGCTGGGGACGTCCAGCACCACGTCGTACATAGAAAGCACCACGGGCATAGCCGCGGGAGGACGAACCGGCCTGACCGCCGTGGTCATTGCACTATTGTTCCTGGGCAGCCTGTTTTTTGCGCCGTTGGCAGCGATGATCCCGCCACATGCAACCGCCCCCGCATTGCTGTTCGTGGCCATATTGATGCTCAAGAGTCTCGCCGATCTCGATTGGCAAGATCTGACGGAATCCGCACCGGCCGTGGTGTGCGTTACCGTCATGGCGTTCACCTTTTCAATTTCCGATGGCATCGCGTTTGGCACCATCGCTTACGTGCTCCTGAAGTTGTTCAGCGGTCAGCGCCGTGGATTGAACGTGCCCATTGTGGTGGTAGCTGCGTTATTCACGGGCCGCTATTTATTTCTATGAGCGTTGCGGCCGGGCCGGCAACCAGATGAAAACGGGCAAAGCCGCGAGCAATAACAGCGGCAGCCCGGTCAGCGCCACCAATACGCCGCTTCCCATCCAGCGGGCCGGCAGCATCATCATCAAGCCGCCCATCACGAACTGGCTGCCGTTGACCAATGCCGACGCAACACCAGCCTTGTCCGGGCCGGCCAGCATGCAGGCGATGCTGAAACACAGCATGGAAGCGCCCGCGGCCAGCCCAAAGGTGAAGAGCAACAGCGCCAAGGGCACTGCGGTTATGGCACCGCCTTCCAGCAATACAACCAATATTGCCAATTGAAGCAGCACGCCAATGAGCAGCGGTTTTTTTGGATTGCTGCCCGCGCAGCGCGCAAACAACGGCGCCCCAAACGCCATCCCGAGCCAGCAACAGGCAGCGGCAATGCGCGCAGGTTGTTGCGCTATGCCATAAGCCTCGACCAGCCGGGGCGCCCACACGACGCCAAGCGCCAGCATGCTGCCGAAGCTCACGGCACCAATAAACAGATTGCTCGGCATGCCCGGAACGCGCGCGACATGAATCAGATCGATCACCATCTGCCGCAGAAAGACCCGCGGTTCATGTGGCCATCCGTGATTGCTGTTCCAGCCGGGTGGATCGCGCATTAACAACATCAGCAACGTAAGGCCGACGGCGGCGGCTGCCAACGAATAAATTACGGCATGCCACGACCACGCGACGAGTGATTGAGTCAGCGTGATCTGCGATAAAAACGCGGCAATCGAAGCCACGAATTGCACCCAGGCGAACATCACGCCGTATCGTTCAGGTGCGAACCACACGCCGCCTACAAACCCCGCGCCGATAAACGCAAACGACGCACCCAAACCCAGCGGCAATTGCGCGAGCAAGAGCGTAGTCAGATTGGTCGCACTGGCGACGAGGGTTGCGCCAAAGGCGAGCAACGCGCAGGCGAGCGGCAGCAAGCGCCGTGCGCCTACGCGATCGAGCAACGCACCGGAAAGCAGCTGGCTCACTGCGAAACACCACGTATAGGCGAAGCCGACCAGACCGATATCGGCCATGTCGAGACTGAGACTCGATGCAATATCTCCGTTCGTGATGGCGTAACCCGTCTGGAAACCAAAGACAAGAATGACGAAAAAGACACTTAGCGCCCAGTTGAACCAAGGCTGACAAGCAGTCAGAACACGGGTCTGCATGAGCATGCTCCCGACAGGATGAAGCATGGCGAACCAGCCGATACTCGATAGCCGGCCGCCATGCCTGGGTGCGTCAGCACAATGCTGATGCGGCTGTGACGGCTTAGCCTCGGCGCGCCGGGTGAGATTCGCGGACGATGAGCGAGACCACGAAAGACACGACGAGTAGCCCGGGCATACTCAGCATGGCGTCCTGGAACGCGGGCAGATCGCCTGCCGTGCCTTCGAGGAATCGTCCCGGCAGGTTCATCAACACGCCGCCCACGATAAACATCGCGCCATTGACCACCGATGCAGATGTGCCGATCAAGCGCGGCGGCACGTTATCGCCGGCCATGGTGAAAGCGAGCATGTGACCCGCGTTTGCAAAGCCGACGACGAAGCACAAGGCCATCGCCAATATTCCGGTCAACGGCAGGTAGATCAGTGCCAGCAGCGCGGCGAGCTGAAGCAGGGTGGTGATGATGACGGGGCTCTTGCGTGCCTTGATTGCATCGGACCACTTATTGATCAATGGGCTACCCGCAGCCAGGCCGAGCCACAGGCAGGCGTTTGCCATGTTTGCATCGGATTCGCTGACACCGTGCGCCATGATCAGCTTGGGCATCCACACCACGCCCAGCGCTAGCATCACGCCGAAAGTGATCGCGCCTGCCACGGAGATGAGAATAACCTGATGGTTCTTAAGCACTTCGGCCATGGAACCGAGGACGTCGGAGAGAAACCGGCCAGCGGTCAAACCGCGGGTATCGGGCGTGACAGGATTGCGCATGAACACGAGCGATGCCACCAGCAGCAGGACGCCGAATCCGCCGAAGCCGAACATCAGCTGGCGCCAGGTCATGACGGACAGTGCCGCGTCGAATCCGGCGGCGCCGAAAGCCGATGACAATGCGGCGACCAGTTGCACGAGGCCGAACATCACGCCGAACTTGGCCATGCCGAACCACACGCCGCCCACATAACCCGCGCCGACGAAGCCCGCACACGATCCCAATGCAAGCACAACCTGCGAGAGCAACAGCATCTCGAAACTGTGAGCCGTCGCAAACAGGAATACGCCGAGGCCGACCAGCAAGATTGCCGGGATCAATATTTTTCGCGATCCCAGCCGGTCCAGCAATGCGCCCGAAAACAGCTGGGCGATTGCAAAAACCCACGTATAGACCGCGGCGATCAAACCGACTTGATCGAGGCGCAGGCCAATATCGGACTGAACGTGCGCGTTGAGAATGGCGTAACCGGTTTGAACGTTGAACAACCAGACTACAAAAAGGGTGGCCAGTATCCATACCAGCCAAGCGTAACCGCCGCCCTGCGCCGCAACCGGCGTGGGTGTTACGGTGCTCAGATCATTGTCGCGAGCACTCATGATGTTGATTCCAGAAAAGTGATAACCGCTGCATGACGCAGCGGAAAATAAAAGCGGCGTTTATGAACGCTCGTAGATGGGATGTCCGGCGACGTAAGTAGCGGCAATGGCGCGGTCATCGGCCAGCGTCATCTGAATGAACAACGACTCTTCGAAGCTTTCGCAATAACGCATCCGATAATCGATGATCGGGGTCGAGTGCAAATCGATTACAGCCAGATCGGCTTCGAAGCCCGGCGCGATCGTGCCGATCTTGTCAGCAAGCCCCAGCGCGATGGCTGTGCCGCGGCTTGCCTGATAAAACGCGTGACCCGACGAAAGCGCGGCGCTGTTCAATTGCGCAGCCTTATACGCTTCATTCAGCGTCTGCAAAATGGAGAAACTCGTGCCAGCGCCCAGATCGGTCGCGATTCCCACGTTCACCGGATTTTTTCGCGTCCTGGCATTCTTCAAATCAAAATAGCCGGATCCGAGAAAGAAGTTGGAAGTAGGGCAATGCGCAATAGAAGCGCCGGTTGCCGAAAACAAATCCAGTTCTTCGTCGCTGAGATGAATACCGTGACCATAGATGGCCCGTTCGCGTAACAGACCATATTTATGATAGACGCCGGTATAACTCGTGCATTCCGGATAAAGCGATTTCACCCAGGCCACTTCGTTGATATTTTCCGACACATGCGACTGAATCAACGCCGTAGGCAAATCAGATGCCAATTGAGACAACATCTCGAATTGCTCGGGCGTGGACGTTGGCGCAAAGCGAGGCGTAATGACATATTCATTGCGCCCGTTGCCATGCCATTTTTTCGCCAGTGCGGCGGATTCGTCGTATGCGCGTTGTGGAGAATCGAGTAAAGCACTCGGCGCATTGCGATCCATGCAGATCTTCCCGGCTTGTACGCGCATGTTGAACTTGCTGGCGACTTCAAAGAACGCATCGACCGATTGAGGATAAACCGTGCAGTAAACCGTCGAACTCGTCACGCCATTGCGTAATTGTTCGCGCAAGAATACTTCTGCTACTTCTGTGGCGTGTTCCTTGTCGGCGAATTGCTGTTCGGCAATAAACGTATAGTTGTTCAGCCAGTCCAGCAGTTGCTCGCCATATGCGCCAATGATTTGCGTTTGCGGATAATGCACATGGCTATCGATAAAGCCCGGAACAATCAGGCTCTTTTCATACTTGCGGACGCGAGTATCGGCGGCAAGTGTGCCGATCAAATCCTTGGCCGGCCCAACTGCGCTGATCAAACCATTTTCCATGACCACGATCGCATCGGAGTCGTAGACCATGCAATCTTGCATGTCCCGACGGAACGGGTCGTCCTTGAATGTGAGCATTGCCCCGCGAATTGCTGTTTGCATCTTGACACTCCGTATCTACACCTTCACTCGGCGGCCACGTGTGCATGGCTACCGCCCGAGGCCGCGCGATGCTCGTTTAGGACTGCGCGCTGATCGCCTTCGGTGTAGATATTGTGCGCTGCACACTTTCGCTTCTCTTTGCTTTTCATCAAGTATCTTTGTATCGAGATACATTTGACGAAGAAACTTTCGATCGAACGATATGCAGTCCTGCCAATCTGGTTAAATAGCGTCCCCTAGCTTATTGAATTAGAGACTCGTTCATGCCAGACCGAACCGATGGCGTCGATCAGATCGTCTCCCGCTGGCGGCAAGTCCGCCCCGATCTGGATTCGTCCAGCACCGAAGTCATTGGCCGTATCGTGCGGCTGGAATATTTCATCACCCGTCGCGTGTTGCTGGATCTGGCGCGTTATCAGCTAACGGTAGGTGAGTTCGATGTGATCGCGGCATTGCGCCGCATGGGCGCGCCGTTTGAATTGCCGCCCTCTCAGTTGCAGAGCATGGTGCTGATTTCGTCGGGAGGGCTGACCAACCGGATAGACCGGTTGGAAAAAGCCGGCCTGGTGACACGGCATCCTGATCCGGCCGACCGGCGTGGCGTGATAGTGCGCCTCACAGGGAAGGGCGTGGAAGTGGCGGACGACGCCGCCGGACATCATCTTGGCGCCGAGGCGGAACTGCTGAATCCATTGGATACAGACGAACGTCAACAACTGGCCGGCCTCTTGCGCAAGCTATTGAGCCGGCACGAAAGTTAGGCCTTCGTCTTGCCAATGTGTCAGGCCTTGCCCAACTCCGCGCCCATTTCCTTCGCCCGCGCGTCGGCGGCCAATGCGCCGCGGACGATGGCGTCCTTCACGCCCTGGGCATCGAAGGAAGCGAGCGCTGCCGCTGTCGTTCCGCCCTTCGAAGTCACGCGTTCACGCAGCACGCTCGCCGGTTCGCCTGACTGAGCCGCTAGTTGCGCAGCGCCGGTGAACGTGGCGACCGCAAGCGCGCGACCTTGCTCTTCATCCATGCCGAGCTGGCGCGCGGCTTCCTGCATGGCTTCGATGAAATAAAACACGTACGCCGGGCCACTGCCTGAAATGGCGGTGACGGCGTCGATCTTCGCTTCGTCGTCGAACCATACCGTTTCGCCGACTGCTTCCAATACCTTCGATGCCAGCGCCTTCGCCGCGTCGTCCACGCCCGGCAACGCGGCCAGACCCGTCACGCCCATGCCGATCAGCGCAGGCGTATTAGGCATGGTGCGGACGATTTGCGTGTAGCCGCCCAACCAGCGCGACAGATCGGCGGCGCGAATGCCGGCGGCAATGCTGATCACCAGTTGCTTCGATAACACCGGCTGCAGTGCGCCTGCAACGTCCTTCAAGACCTGCGGTTTGACGGCGAGCAGGATGGCGTCGTAATCGCCGAGTTTCGAATCGATCGACGCACCCGTCGCAGCGCCAAACTCTTTCTGCACGCGAGTACGCGCTTCTTCGCCCGGATCGACCACGTAGAGATCCGCTGCCGCAACGCCGCGCTTGATCAAACCGCCAATAAGCGCCGACGCCATGTTGCCGCCACCAATAAATGCAATTTTCATAGTGAGTTCAGATCAGGATTGTTTGGAGTAGTCACGCGCGCCGAAGATGGCGGTGCCAATGCGAACCATCGTTGCGCCTTCCAGGATCGCGGCTTCGATATCCGCCGACATGCCCATGGAAAGCGTATCGAGTTCCAGGCCGTCCGCGCGCAAAGTGTCCATGAGTTCGCGCAAACGCTTGTGCGGCGCGCGTTGTTCATCGAGCGAAGCCTCGGGTTCTGGGATCGACATCAAGCCGCGCAATTTCAGGTTCGGCAGCGCCGCGATTGCGTGCGCAACGGTCGACGCTTCTTCCGGCGCCACGCCGCTTTTGGATGCTTCGCCGCTGACATTCACTTGCAGGCAGACGTTGAGCGCCGGCATGCCCTCCGGGCGCTGTGCCGACAAACGTTCGGCAATCTTCAGCCGATCCACTGAATGCACCCAGTCGAAATTCTCGGCGACCAGCTTCGTTTTATTCGATTGCAACGGACCGATGAAATGCCACTGAATCTCGCTGCGCAGGTCGGCGAGTTCAGCGATTTTCGCGACCGATTCCTGCACATAGTTTTCGCCGAAAGCACGTTGTCCCGCATTGAACGCGGCGCGAACATCGCTGGCAGGAAATGTCTTCGATACCGCCAGCAACGCAACCGACGACGGATCGCGCGAAGCCTCGGCCGCGGCTTTTGCGATGTGCTGCCGGACTTCGTCTAGATGACGGGCTATGTGGGAGGACATGGAATCGGACGCCGCAAGGAAGCAGAGATCCGATTATACGGACGCGGCGCGGCGGTGCGGCGCGCGCCGGCCAGCGTTAGCCATACAGCAGATGTTCCACGAGCTGGATCCAGTGGACCACGGGCGTGGACGTGCCGCTTTGCAGATGCGCGATACAGCCTACGTTCGCGGAAAGGATCATCTGCGCTTCCAGTTTCTGGAGCTTTTCGATTTTCTGGTCGCGCAACGCGTAAGAGAGTTTCGGCTGCAACACTGAATACGTTCCGGCCGAGCCGCAGCACAAATGGTTATCGGCGGGAAGATGGACTTCCATGCCGAGCGCTGTCAGCAAATTCTCCACGCGGCCGCGGATCTGCTGTCCGTGCTGCAGCGTGCACGGCGGGTGAAACGCGACGGTATGGACAGCACGGCGCCGGACCATCGCGCTCAGTTCTTCCTCGTATTGCGGCAGCACTTCTGCGAGATCGCGCGTCATGTCCACGATTCGCGCAGCTTTCTCTGCATACGCCGGATCGTTACGCAGCAAATGCGCGTATTCCTTGACCGTCGCGCCGCAACCGGAAGCGTTCATCACGATCGCCTCGATGCCGCTTTCAACATACGGCCACCATGCATCGATGTTGTTGCGTACGTCGTCGAGGGCGTCATCGTTGTATCCGAGATGAAGGCGGATCGCGCCGCAACATCCCGCGTCCGGCGCAATCAGCATTTGTATGCCGAGGGCATCGAAAACACGCGCCGTTGCGGTGTTCACGTTCGGCATCATGGCCGGCTGAACGCAACCGGCGAGCATCAGCATCTTGCGTTGGTGGATGCTGGTCGGCATGGCAAGCGGACGCTGCGCCACCGGGATCTTTGTGCGCAAGGTATTCGGCAGCAGCGGCCGGAATTGCTGGCCGAGCTTCATTGCGGGCGTGAAAAGCTTGCTGTTCGGCAGGAAATTGGCGAGCAATTTCCGTTGCACTCGCTGGCCGAACGGCCGCTCGACTTTCTCCTCCACGATCTTCCTGCCAATCTCGACCAGCCGTCCATATTGAACGCCCGACGGGCACGTCGTTTCGCAATTGCGGCAGGTGAGGCATCGGTCGAGATGAAGCTGCGTGCTGCGCGTGACGGGCGCGCCTTCCATCATCTGCTTCATCAGATAGATGCGGCCGCGCGGGCCATCGAGTTCATCGCCGAGAATCTGGTAGGTCGGGCACGTCGCCGTGCAGAATCCGCAATGCACGCACTTACGCAGGATGGCTTCGGCTTCGTCGCCGTCGGCCGTATTGCGCATGAAATCGGCGAGATTGGTTTGCATTGCGTAGGTCGGTCAGCTTAAAAGTCGGGGTAGAGACGGCCGCGATTGAAGATGCGCGCGGGATCGAATGCGGCCTTCAGGCCACGGTGGATTTTCATCATGGGCGCGGGCAGCGGCGTGAAGACGCCGGCATTGCGGTCGTACGACGAACCCGAGCGGAAAATGGTCGCGTGGCCGCCTGCCTGCTTTGCGCTGATGCGCACGGTCTGCGCGTCGGCGTCCGTGATCCACCAGCGTTGCGCGCCGCCCCATTCCATCAGATGCGGGCCGGGAAGATGCATGGGTTCGGCAATCGATGGCAACGACAGTCGCCACAACGCCGATGCCGCCGGCAGCACCGCGAAAAACGGATCGGACTGTTCGCGCAGGCCGCACCAGAATCGATCGGCTTCCACGGCGTCGACCACTTCGCCGCCAAGCGCCGTACGCGCCGATTTCACCGCCGCCTCCGCGCCGCCGAGCCGCAGCGCAAGCGTGTGATCGCGCCACGCGCTGCCCGTGATCGGCAACGGATGGCCGCCCCATTCGTTGAGCTTGCGCACGGCGTCGGTATCGTTCATTTCGAACTTGAGCGTGATCTCGGCAACGGGTTTAGGCAGCACTTTCACCGATACCTCGAGGATCATACCCAGCGTTCCAAGCGATCCCGCGATGAGCCGCGAGACGTCGTATCCCGCGACGTTCTTCACCACCTGGCCGCCGAAATGCAGCACGTGGCCCTGGCCGTTCATCACCACCGCGCCGAGCACGAAATCGCGCGGTGCGCCGGCCGCGGCGCGCCGCGGGCCGGCGAGTCCCGCAGCAATGCAGCCGCCAATGGTTGCATCGTGGCCGAAATGCGGCGGCTCGAACGGCAGCATCTGGTTGCACTCGTCCAGCCGCGCTTCGATTTCGCGCAGCGGCGTGCCGGCCTTCGCGGTGATCACGAGTTCGGCCGGGTCGTGTTCGATAATGCCGCTGTGCGCGCGCGTTTCGATGACCTCGCCTTGCAGCGTCTGCCCGTACCAGTCCTTCGTGCCGCCGCCGCGAATCCGCAAAGGCGTGTTGCTCGCGGTCGCGGCGCGCACGCGCTCGGACCAGCTCGCGACAATGTCTTCCTCGTTCATGGTGTCCCGCGTTTCATTGCTCGTTTTGGGTGCTCAAGGTCAGTGTATCGGCGCGTGCTGGTAAGGCCACTCGTATAAACGTGGATATGTTTTCCGCCTCGAAGCCGCTGCCAGCGGCAATCCAAGGCATTCCAAGCTAATCCAGGCCGATCGCCGGCGTTTAGATGCGGCGCATAAACACGAGGCCTAAAAGCGCGGGATTTCCGGATGCGGCAGCAAGCCGCCGCGAATGTGCATTTTTCCGTACTCGGCGCAGCGCGCGCGCGATGGAATGCCCTTGTCCGGGTTGAGCAGGCCGGGGGGATCGAAGGCGCGCTTGATTGCATGGAACGTGTCGCGCTCTTCCGGCGAAAACTGCACGCACATGGAATTGATTTTTTCGATGCCCACGCCATGCTCGCCCGTCACCGTTCCGCCCAGTTCCACACACGCTTCGAGAATGTCCGAGCCGAACGCCTCCGCGCGATGCCACTCGTCGAGATCGTTGCCATTGAAGAGAATCAGCGGATGCATGTTGCCGTCGCCAGCGTGGAACACGTTCATGCATCGGAGCGCGTATTTGACTTCCATTTCCTCGATACGCGCGAGCAACGGTCCAATCTGGCGGCGCGGCACGGTGCCGTCCATGCAGTAATAATCCGGCGATATCCGGCCGGCCGCCGGAAACGCGTTCTTGCGTCCCGACCAGAACTTCAGCCGTTCAGCTTCCGATCGCGAAATCTGGATGCGGTTCGCGCCGAACTCGCGCAAAACCGCCGTCATGCGGACAATTTCCTCGGACACTTCGTCCTGCGTGCCATCGGATTCGCACAGCAGGATGGCCTTCGCTTCGAGGTCGTAGCCTGCCTTGACGAACTCTTCGACCGCGCGGGTCGCGGGTTTGTCCATCATCTCCAGACCGGCCGGAATGATGCCGGCGGCGATGATCGCGGCGACCGCATTGCCGCCTTTCACCACGTCGTCGAAACTCGCCATGATCACTTGCGCCGTTTGCGGCTTCGGGATCAGCTTGACGGTGATTTCGGTGACGATTGCAAACATTCCTTCGCTGCCGATCAGCACCGCCAGCAGGTCGAGTCCGGGCGCATCGAGTCCGAGCGAACCGAATTCGAGAATATCGCCGTCCATCGATACAGCCCGCACCCGCATTACGTTGTGACACGTCAGGCCGTATTTCAGGCAATGCACGCCGCCGGAGTTTTCGCTGACATTGCCGCCGATCGTGCATGCGATCTGCGACGAAGGATCGGGCGCGTAATACAGCCCGTAAGGCGCGGCGGCTTCGGAAATGGCGAGATTGCGCACGCCTGGCTGAACCGTCGCGGTGCGTGCATACGGATCGACTTCCATGATCTTGCGAAAGCGCGCAAGCGATACCACGATGCCATGCCGTATCGGCATTGCGCCGCCCGACAAGCCCGTGCCGGCGCCGCGCGGAACGATGGGCACGTCCAGCCGCGCGCAAATCTGCACGACGCGCTGGACCTGCGCTTCGGTTTCCGGCAATGCAACGGCGAGCGGCAAACGTCTATAAGCGGCTAATCCATCGCATTCATACGCGGCCGTGTCTTCCTCGCGATACAACAAGCAATGCGTCGGCAGCACGGCCATCAAGGCCTGGACCACTTCACGCTGACGTTGCGCGAGAATTTCCGGCGAAAGCTCGGCGGGTGCGTTCATGTCTCCTCCCGGCGGTTTGTGCGCTGTGGCATGTCCAGCAGCAGATCGCCTGATCTTGCACCTGGGCGTCCCCGCCGTCGATTGGGCTAATTACGGGGACGGAGCGTGGTTTCCCTAAGGCTTTCCGCGATCAAGCGTCGTACGCGAAGATCTTGCCCGGATTCATCAGGTTGTTTGGATCGAGCGCGTGTTTGATCGATCGCATCACGCTGATGGCGTCTTCGCCATGTTCCTCGATCATGAACTGCATCTTGTGCAGCCCCACGCCGTGCTCGCCGGTACACGTTCCGCCCATGCGCAGCGCGCGTTGCACGATCCGGTGATTGATGCGCTCGGCCTCCTCGAGTTCTTCGGGTTTGGCGGGATCGAGCAGCATGGCGACGTGGAAATTGCCGTCGCCAACATGGCCGACGATCGGGCAGGGCAGCGTGCTCGCCTTCAAATCCTGTTCCGTTTCGATCACGCATTCGGCCAGGCGCGAGATCGGCACGCACACGTCCGTGGTCACGGCGCGGCAACCGGGTTTCAGTTGCAGCATCGCAAAATAAGCGTTGTGACGCGCGTTCCACAAGCGGCTTCGATCTTCCGGGCGCGTGGCCCATTCGAAATCCGTGCCATGGTTTTCCGCGATGATCGCCTGCACCGTTTCCGCTTGTTCCTTCACGCTGCTTTCCGTGCCGTGGAACTCGAAGAAGAGCATCGGCGATTCGCGGAAAGTCATGTTCGAGTGGCGGTTGATCGAACGCACGGCAAGCGAATCCAGGAATTCGACGCGCGCGACGGGCACGCCCATCTGGATTGTTTCGATGGTCGCGCGCACGGCGTCGCCCATCGAGGGAAATGCGCAGACGGCGGCCGAAACTGCTTCCGGCTGCGGATACAGCCGCACGGTGATCTCGACGATCACGCCAAGCGTGCCTTCCGAGCCAACGAACAAGCGCGTCAAATCGTATCCCGCCGACGATTTGCGCGCGCGCGTGCCGGTCTTGATGACGCGGCCATCGGCCAGCACGACGGTCAGGCCCAGCACGTTCTCGCGCATGGTTCCGTAGCGCACGGCGTTCGTGCCCGAGGCGCGCGTGGCCGTCATTCCGCCAATGCTGGCATCGGCGCCCGGATCGATCGGGAAGAACAGGCCCGTGTCTTTCAACGCTTCATTCAACTGTTTGCGCGAAATGCCCGGCTGGACGGTGACCGTCAGGTCTTCCGCGTCTATCGATAAAACACGGTTCAGCCCGGACATGTCGATGGACACGCCGCCTTGCACCGCGAGCAAATGTCCTTCGAGTGAAGACCCGTTGCCGTATGGGATCACCGGCACGTTGTGTTGGGCGCAAAGCTTCACGACCGCCTGGACTTCCTCGGTGCTCGTGACGAACACAACGGCGTCGGGCAATTGCGGATCGAACGGCGATTCGTCGCGTCCGTGGTGCTCGCGCACGGCAGCCGTGGTCGAAACGCGCTCGCCGAACGTGGTCTTGAGCGAATCGAGCAGGGCGGACGGGAAGGTGCGACGAACGGCAATAGGAGGAACGGGGTGGTTCACGGCATGTCTCCGGACATCGATGTGATGGACGTTGGGATGCGCGAAATCCGCCAATGGAATGCGTGATTCGCGCGTTTTATGCATTTATTTTACGCCGATACCCCGATTCCAGCCCGCGCCCGGTCGATCCTCCCGCGGTGCCTATAATGAACGCGGACGCTGACCGGCGTTCGCGTTCAACCTGGGAGACAACATGGGCAATCGCCTGAGCAAGATAGCGACGCGCACCGGCGACGACGGCTCGACCGGACTCGGCGACGGCAGCCGCGTGCAGAAAGACGATGCGCGGATCGCGGCCATTGGCGACGTGGATGAACTGAATTCGCAGATCGGCGTGCTGCTGTGCGAAAAGCTCCCGGAGAATGTCCGCGCCGCTTTGGTCGCGATCCAGCACGATCTCTTCGATCTCGGCGGCGAGCTATGCATTCCCGGCCATTCGATGATCGAAGAAGCGCATCTTGCGCGTATCGACGAATGGATTGGCGAGTACAACGCCAATCTTCCGCCGCTGAAGGAATTCATCTTGCCGGGCGGATCGCGGGCGGCGTCGCTTGCCCACGTCGGCCGGACGGTTTGCCGGCGCGCGGAACGATCGATCGTGGCGCTCGGCCGCGTGGACAAGATCAACGCCGAGCCGCGCAAGTATGTGAATCGGCTGTCGGATCTACTATTCGTTTTGGCGCGCGTGCTGAACCGCGCGGATGGCGGGTCGGACGTGTTGTGGAATCACGAGCGCAAGCTGTGAATTAAAAAAGCTGCGAAGCCATCTCCGCAGCTTTTTTAGCTTTTTTAATTTCCGTTGCCACGCGCCACACGACGCTGCTTGACGGCAGCGGCCAATCCTTCCAGTACGCCGAGACTGTCTTCCCAGCTGATGCATGCGTCAGTCACGCTCTGACCGTAGACCAGCTCGCAGCCTTCCTTCAAGTCCTGACGTCCCGCGACCAGATTCGATTCCACCATCACGCCGACGATCCGCTCGTCGCCGCCGGCAATCTGCTTGCCGATATCGGCGCAAACCGGAATCTGGTTATCGTGTTTCTTGGAGCTGTTTGCATGGCTGGCATCGATCATCAGACGTGCGGCCAATCCTGCCTTGCCGATATCGCTGCACGCCGCGTCCACGCTTTGGGCATCGTAGTTCGGCGCCTTGCCGCCGCGCAGGATGATGTGGCAGTCCTCGTTGCCGGCCGTCGAGACGATTGCCGAATGGCCGCCCTTTGTCACCGACAAGAAATGGTGCGGCTGCGACGCGGCCTTGATCGCGTCCACGGCAATTTTCACGTTGCCGTCCGTGCCGTTCTTGAACCCGACCGGGCACGACAATCCCGAAGCCAGTTCACGATGCACCTGCGATTCGGTCGTGCGCGCGCCGATCGCACCCCACGAAATCAGGTCCGCGATGTACTGCGGGCTGATCATGTCGAGGTATTCGGTGCCAGCCGGCAAACCGAGTTCATTGATATGCAGCAGCAATTCGCGGGCGGTGCGCAGACCGTCGTTGATCTTGAAGCTGTTGTCCATGTACGGATCGTTGATCAGGCCTTTCCAGCCAACCGTGGTACGCGGCTTCTCGAAATACACTCGCATCACGATTTCCAGTTCGCCGGCGAAGCGCTTGCGTTGCTCGACCAGACGGCCGGCATATTCCATTGCCGCCTTCGTGTCATGAATCGAGCACGGCCCGATGATCACGATCAACCGGTCTTCCATGCCGTGCAGGATTCGATGCATCGACTGGCGCGAGTTGTAGATCAAGTTCGAAACCGGCTCGGCGCACGCGAACTCGCGGATCAGGTGAGCGGGGGGCGTCAGTTCTTTCAATTCGCGGATTCGGACATCGTCGGTGTTGTGCGGGGGCATGCTGGTTCTCCAGGAACGCGTTTGGTGCTGTATTCGAAGTGATGAAACAAAAAGACATAAAAAAACCGCCAGACTCGGCTGGCGGTTTTTCGGGAAACTTGGGTTCAACACAAACGACTCACCCCTCTCGATCCGCCAGCGGCTTGAGATGCCAAAAAAAGTAGAAATAAAACTTGGCGGACATGAGGATTTGGTCGTTTGGTAAAAATTGAACGTCTGGCTTTATAACCCTAAACCCGCGCGGCTGGCAAGTTGCGAGGTATCAAAATGCGGAAAATCCGCGTGCGCGACGCCGTTTTCGCGAGGACCGTGCAGCATTTATGCGGTTTTCCCGCATGCCGCGCTGATTTCTGTAAAACAGCGCGGCACGCAAAAAGCGATTAAACCGTGCCGCCCACTGTCATCTTTTCGATGCGCAACGTCGGCTGGCCAACGCCCACCGGCACGCTCTGGCCTTCCTTGCCGCACACGCCCACGCCGCCGTCGAGCGCCATGTCGTTGCCGATCATGGTCACGTACTTGAGCGATTCCGGGCCGCTGCCAATCAGCGTTGCACCCTTCACCGGATACGTGATCTTGCCGTTTTCGATCATGTACGCTTCCGACGCGGAAAACACGAACTTGCCGTTGGTGATATCGACCTGACCGCCGCCGAAATTAACCGCATACAAGCCGTTTTTCACCGATGCCAGGATCTCGCCCGGATCTTTGTCGCCGTTGAGCATGTACGTGTTCGTCATGCGCGGCATTGGCAGCGCCGCGTAGGATTCGCGCCGCGCGTTGCCCGTCACCGGCATTTTCATCAAGCGCGCGTTCAGCGAATCCTGGATGTAACCCTTCAGAATGCCGTCCTCGATCAGCGTGGTGCACTGCGTGGGATTGCCTTCATCGTCGATGTTCAGCGATCCGCGGCGGTTCGGCAGCGTGCCGTCATCGACGACCGTGACGCCTTTCGCCGCTACGCGTTCACCAATACGACCCGCAAACGCCGACGAACCCTTGCGGTTGAAGTCGCCTTCCAGTCCGTGGCCGATAGCTTCGTGCAGCAGCACGCCGGGCCAGCCCGGCCCAAGCACGACAGTCATTGCACCGGCAGGCGCAGGACGTGCATCGAGATTGACCAGGGCCGCGTGCACGGCCTGATCGACATAAGTGGACAGGATTTCGTCGGTGAAATAGGCGTAGTCGTAACGTCCGCCGCCGCCGCCGCTACCAATCTCGCGGCGTCCGTCCTTCTCGGCAATCACGGTCACGGAGACACGCACCAGCGGCCGGATGTCGGCGGCCAGCGCGCCGTCACTGCGCGCGACGAGCACGACGTCGTATTCGCCGGCCAGACCCGCCATGACCTGGACGATCCGCGGATCGCGGCCGCGCGCCATCTGCTCGACGCGTTCGAGCAATTTCACCTTGGCGGTGGCATCGAGTGATGAAAGCGGATCGGACGGCAAATAAAGATCGCGCCCGAACACGCCGGTCAGCGAACTCGCCGATTTGATCTTGTGCTTGCCGCCACCGGCCTTGGCGATTGCGCGCGTGGCGATTGCCGCCTGGCGAATCGAATCGGGCGATAAATCGTCTGAATACGCGAATGCCGTCCGATCGCCCGAGACGGCGCGAACGCCCACGCCCTGGTCGATGCTAAAACTGCCGGATTTGACGATGCCTTCCTCCAGGCTCCACGCCTCGCTGCGCGTGGACTGGAAGTAGAGATCCGCGTAGTCGACGCGGTGCGTGAAAATCTCCGCCAGCGTGCGCGTAATCGTGGATTCGTCGAGGCCGTAAGGCGTCAGCAGAATCTCTTTCGCGGTGGCGAGATTTCGGATGCCGGGTTCGATGATGTTCATTCGGTGCCTGTGGCGAAGTCTGTAGGGATTAAAAGCATTCTAACGTCGGAGCATTTATGCCACACCCTGGCCAAATGGAGGGGTACTCCGAAAAAAACAAGCCAACCAAACAAGCTAGCCTAAATGCTGAAGCCGGCTAACCCAGCACGCGATGCCTAAACGCCGGCAAGCTTTGCCGGACAGACGCGATGCGTGCCTTGTCGATATTTCCAGCCGCCACGCCCGGGCCCTCTTTCACCACGGCCACGATCTCGCCCCAAGGGTCGATCAACATGCTGTGGCCCCATGTCCGGCGGCCGTTCTCGTGTTTTCCGCCTTGCGCGGCGGCGAGCACGTAGCACTGGTTTTCGACCGCGCGCGCCTTGAGAAGGGTTTCCCAATGGGCTTCGCCAGTCGTGTAGGTGAACGCGGAAGGCACGACCATCAACGCGCAGTCGCCCATCTTTCGGTATAGCTCGGGAAACCGCAGGTCGTAGCAAACGGACAAACCGACCCGTCCGAATGGCGCTTCAAACGTACGCACTTCGCTGCCCGGGCAGATGGTGCGGGCTTCATCGAAGGATTCCGTGCCTTTTTCGAAGTTGAACAGATGAATCTTGTCGTAGCGCGCGACCTGCTTGCCAGTGGGATCGAAGACGAGCGTGGTGTTCAGAACCCGCGACGCTTCAGGCGACTCCAGCGGCAACGTTCCGCCGATGATCCAGGCCCGATGTTCCCGCGCCGCGTCCGATAAAAACTGCTGGATCGGCCCATTCCCGGGCGTCTCGCGTATAGCAAGTTTGTCGGTGTCCTTGAAACCCATGAAACAGAAGTATTCCGGCAGCAGCACGAGTTGCGCGCCGTCGCGCGCCGCCTCGGCAATCAGCCGGCCAGCTTCAGCGATATTACGGTCGCGATCGGGCGCGCTGACCATTTGCAGCGCGGCGACGCGGAAATTCCCGGGATTGCTTTCGCTCATGTCAGCCTTCGAAAAAGGGCACGATAAACGATCGATTCGCCGTCAACACCAGCAAAGAGCGCTGTAAAAATAGCGTAATGCGCCGCTCAATTGGCCACGGCCGCAGCGGGAGTTTCGATCTTACCCTGATCGCCTTTGAGCCGCTGAATGACGGGTTTCGACCACGGGCCGGTAATGGAATAGTCGATGGTGAACGCCTTGCCAATCGATTTCGACAGCACCAGATCGCCGGCCAGCGTGGCGAGTCCGAGCAGCGGATTGATCACGGCCGCGCCAATCGCCACGGCGCCTGCGCTGATGGTCGGAATAACTTTCGCGTGCAGATCCTGCGTTTGCTTAGGCAGATCCACCAGACCTGTCAGCTCGACGCGCGCTGGCGCCGTCACCATCTTGAAGTCGTTCGTCCGTGCAATGCCATCCTCGGCCGTCGCGGTGCCGGTGATCTTCTCGAACGGCAACCCCTTGCCAACGACATCCTGGAAATTCAGCGTCAGGAAGTGCGCGAGGCTTTGCAGGCTGAACACGCCGAGCCATTTGGCCGCTGCCGCGTTTTTGACCTTCAGGATCTGGCCGTGCTCGAAATCGACGGCGACACGGCCGTTGAGCGTGGGCATGTCGATCGCGGCCGGGCTGCCGTCCCAGCCGAGCTGGCCCGTCACCGTGCCCTTGCCGTTCTTCACCGTCTGCGGCAAACCCATGCGTTCAACGAGCGCGCCGGCATCGAGAATATCCAGCTTGAAATCGACGGCCGTGCGGCGCGGGGTGTCATCGTCGGAACTGGTTTCCGCGTGCGATCCGCCTGCGCCGGGAATGCTCCGCCAGTTGGCCGTGGCGGAGAGCTTCGCGTCGGGGTTCGTCAGGTCGAGCTTGTCGAGATGCCAGACCGGCACGCCGTCTTCCACGCCGTTTCGCGCGTTGACTTCCAGCCGCCCAAGCGTGCGTTCGCGCACCACGAGTTCATTCACGATCAAATCGATAGACGGCATGTTGCTCGGCGGCGGCTTGCGGATCATTTGCCCGACCATGTCGTTTTCCGTCTTGTTCGGAATCACGACCTTGGCGAAGCGCGCTTGCAACGCACCGGGGCTTTCCTTGGTCGCGCCCGGCATCCATTCCACGTAACCCGAAACCTGGTTCGACGCGATGTTCGCCTGCCACTGCCGGTCATCGGCGCCACTGCCGCGCGTGGCACCGATGGCGACGTTTTCCCAGCGCCGCGCGAGCAGCTTGAGCGTGGTGAAGTGCAAAGCGACGCGATTGGGGATGAACTGTTTCGCCACCGCTGAGGGCGGCTTTCCGTCGGGGAGTCGAACAGGTTGCGGCGCGGGCATTGGACCCAGATCCGCGATGGTCTTGCGCCAGGCGTCGGCATCGAGTTCATCCAGATCGACGGCTGCCGTCACGCCATCGGCGGGAAGATCCGCAGGCTTGTTCACACCGATCGCGCCGCGCTCCACGACCGGCGTCGCCTTGCCCTCGCGCTTGAGCAGGTAATGCGCGTTGACGGGCCCGAGCGTGAGCTTGGCGTCGTGTTCAATCTGCGATCCGGCGACGGGCGCAAAGGTGAATGTGAAAGGCATCGGCGTGCCTTGCGCCTTGTTGAACGGCGCCGGGAAGTCGAGGCCGAGCCCGGTCAGGTCGGAATTGGCTTCCACGCGCGGCAACGCGTTTTTCACGCCGCGCACGCGCAGGTCGTACGGCGCGGTGCCGCTGAGATGTTTGAGAAGCGCCGTTGTCTGCGCCTGATTACGCAGATTGAGGCTTTGCGCAGCGTCCGCGCCGATGCGGCCGGTGACATCGAAAGCGTAGCTGCCGTCGGGTTTCACGCCGCCCGTGCCGCGCACGTCGCCGCCTAGGAACTTGCCCGTGATGCCATCGAGCGATGCCGTTTTTTCGCCGAAACTCGCGCGCCCTTTCAAGTTCGATAACGGCGGAAACGCCTCGTATTCCAGATCGTTTCCGGCGAATGTGAGCGATCCCTTGTAACCCACGCGTTGCCGCTGACCCGGTGGCGGCGCGACGCGCGGAATCAGCAATTGCAGCGCGAGCGTGGCGTTGCCGGTCGCGCGGATCTTCGTCGCGACATGTTGCGAGAGCGAACCGAGCGAACTGTCTTCCACGTAGCGCAGCATGTCGGTGATCGGGCCGTGCGCGTCGGCATCGATGATCAATTTCGATTCCCGATTTCCCAGATCCTCGATGCGTCCCGTCGTCTTGCGCACGCCCACGCCGAGGTAGTGGCCGCGCGTGATATCGAAGCCGAGTTTGTTTTCGGCCAGATGAAAAGTCCCGTCGATACCGTCAAATGCCGGCCATTGATTCGGCGTGCCGTTCGCCATTGTCTTCGGCGGATAGGGCGTTGGCTCGAACTTGCCGCCGCTGAACGGCGCGACTATTCGGAACTGGCCGGCATCGGGGAAACGGGAGTAGGGAAATTTCGTCAGGTCGCCGTGAATTTCGATGGTGCCATTGCGCGATACGCCCGCCTGCAAAGCGTGACCGAGATAAACCCGCAACTTCTCGCTGATGCTGGTCGGCAAGTAGTTGGTGAGGCTCGTCACCTTCAGATATTCGGCCGTCGCCTTCAGGTCGAGCGATCCGCGTCCTTCGCCGGCGTTCTTGTAATCGGCCGTCGCGCGCGCTTCGGCATCCGCGTTTTTTATGTGCAGATTGTCGACGTGCGCCGTGATCGCCTTGTGCGGCTTGCCGGGCGCTGCGGCGACGGTCCAGGTCACGCGGCCATCGATCTGATCGAGCACGAGGCGCGGGTTATCGAAAACGCCGGGAAGCGTGATGGCGGTATTTTTTGTATCGATGACCGCGCTGCCGTGATCCTGATCCGCGTCGATCGTTCCCCACAGGTTTTCAACGCCCGGAATCCCGGCGCGCGGATGGTTGTTCGCCGTGAGTCCCGGCGGCGGTTCCTGCGCCAACACGCTCACGCCGTGCAGGTCGCCCTTGACGGTGTATCGGGTGGGCGCTTCCGTGCCTTGTTCGCGCTGCGCCTGCGCTTGTGCGGGCGTCGTGGGCGGCGGACGCTCGGTTTCCAGCGTGTAGTTGGCGATCTGTCCACGCGGATCGAAGCGGATCAGGTCGTTCTGGACCTTCGCCGGCAGCGGCAGCGCACGCATAAATTCGCCGAGAATGCCAAGGTCCACGAAGTCGCCCGACACACCGAATTTCTGGCCCGCGTTCACCGTCGCCGCGCGGTACTTGCCGGTAAGCGTGTGCATGGCGAGAAGCCGTGAAACCGGTGTGCCATCGGACATGGGTTTCTGGCCGAGTTCAGCCTGCAGATTGGCGAGATGCAACGTGTATTCGTGATCCTCGAGCCCGAGATCCCAGTTGAATTTCGCGATTGGCATGTCGAGCCGCGGCTGAGTCGGACGAACACGCAACGCGATCTCGGAGCCGGTCAGTTCGCCGCCCGCCGTCTTCAATTTGCCGTTGGCGAAGTCGAGCCAGATGCGGTTATCGAAGCGGCCGCTGTAGGTTGCAAACGGCATCTTCACGTAGCGCGCGAGCATGGGCAGATCGACCGGTCCCGTCGATAAATACGCATCGCCCGTCCAGTTCTCCGGACGGCCCGCAGTGCTGAAACGCGTATGGCTGAAATCCGCGCGGAAATCGAGCGGACCGTGCAGCACGTCGCCGTCCGGCGGCGCTTGAAGCGCCAGGCGATGATGGTTGCCGTCGGTGAGAATCGCCAGCTTGATGCGTTTCAGCGCGAGTTCCGGTGCGCCGCGCTGCGCGTCGCGCCATCGCAGCGTGCCGTCGCGCAGCACGATGGCTTGCTGGCTCAAAAGCCAGGTCATGAACGTGTTGTTGCCGGTGCGTTTCGTAGGAATCGGCACGCCGGCCACGCTGATCGTGCCGTCGTTATTGCGCGCGATGATGACGTCGGGGCCATCGACCGTCAGGTTGGAGAGCACCGGAATGGGCCCGAGCAGCGAACGCCACGCGACCGTTGCGCTCGCGTGCGGCACGGCCAGGCCGGGCGAACCATCGGCGGTGTCGATGCGCAGATTGTCTATATCGAAGGAAGGTTGCAGCCCGGACCATTTTGCGGTGATCCGCCCGAGACGCAGTTGCGCGTGAATCTTCGCCGATACCATCTGCTCGATGCGCGGCCTGAACGCATCTATTTGCGGCAGGACGGCATAACGCAGAACCAGATAAATGCCGGCGACCCCGAAATAGACCACGGCGACCAGCACCAGAAGGACTTTGAGCGCCCGCGTCAAAACGCGCTCGACTCGACCGCCAAGCTTCATTGGTACAGCTTCTGGCAGGTCGGCAAATTCCTTTTGGTCGGACATGCGGCGGCGGGTCGGCGATATGGTAGGTTTTCGAGATTTGACGTTGAAATGTAACACAGCGCGCAGTGCAAAAAACTGCGGGGAGACGCTACGATGCAGCCGCGAAGCCGCGCCAGACGGACCTTTCCCGAAGTGCGCGCGCTGTGTTATCAAAGCCCCGGCGACTGCCGGACAAGTTTCAAGAGCAATGACCGAGCCCGACTTTCCATGACTGATGCTTCCTTGCTGAGTTCCAGCGCCTCCAACTACGCGGCGCGCCTGTACGCCGCGCGTCCTGAACTGCCGGCGCAAGTGGCGTTATGGTCGAAGGCGCCGGTTCGCCGGGCGTGGATAGAAGAGCGGCTGGACGCGTTGTGCGAGACGTGCGCGAGCGGCGCCCGCTTCGACGAAGCGAAGCTCAAGACCGCGTTGCGCAAGCTTCGCGGGGAAGTTTTCTGCACGGTGATGGAGCGTGATCTGGCTGGTCTCGCCGATGTTGCCGAAGTCACCGGCGCCATGACCGATCTCGCCGAGCTGACCATCCAGCGCGCACTGGCGGTGTTATCGGCGGATCTGGAAACCACGTTTGGCGAGCCGCGCGGCGCGGACGGACAGCGCCTGACACTCGGCGTGGTGGGCATGGGAAAACTCGGCGGGCGCGAGTTGAACGTGTCCTCGGATATCGATCTGATCTTCGTTTATGAAGACGATGGCGAGACCGCGGGCGGGCAACGAGCGGGTTTATCGACGCAGGAATATTTCACGCGGCTCGGGCGCAAGCTGATTGGCGCGCTCGCCGAGGTGACGGAGGACGGTTACGTTTTTCGTGTCGATATGCGTTTGCGTCCGAACGGCGACGCCGGGCCGCTCGCCTGCGGGCTCGGCATGCTCGAAGAGTATTTTTACGTGCAGGGCCGCGAGTGGGAACGGTATGCGTGGATCAAGGGGCGGCTGGTTTCCGAGGCGGCGAGCGAATCCGCGCAGCGTCTTGCAGCGCAGCTTGATGCGCTTGCCATGCCGTTCATCTACAGGCGGTATCTGGATTACGGCGTGATCGACGCCATTCGCGGGCTGCATGTGCAGATCCGCCAGGAAGCGCAACGGCGTGCATCCATGCGCCCCGATAAAGCCGACGACATCAAGCTCGGCCGCGGCGGCATTCGCGAGATCGAGTTCAGCGCGCAAGTTTTCCAGCTGATGCGAGGCGGTCAGATTGCCGATCTGCGCATTCGTCCGACCTTGTCGGTGCTGCAAAAAGCTACGGCGTACGGACTGATATCGCCGACAGTTTGCGCAGAACTCTGCGAGGCGTATCTGTTTCTGCGCAAGCTCGAACATCGTCTGCAATATAGAAACGATGCACAAACCCACGCCATGCCGGTCTCGCCCGAGGACCGCGCGGCGCTCGCGAGCGCCATGGGTTACGCCGATTACGCCACGCTCAAAGACGCGCTGGAGGCGCATCGGGCACGCGTCGAGCATCAGTTCGACCAGATTTTTGCCGACAAGGTGAACGGCGACGGCGGCTGCGGCGTGGCGGAGGATTCAGCCGCGTCGTGGGTCTGGAGCAGCGCGCTCACCGACGAAAGCGCTGAAAAGGAACTGATCGAGCACGTCACCGAACTCGGTTTCACCGATGCCCCCGCCGTGCTTTCGCGTTTGCGCGCCGTGTGGACATCGACGCGATACGAAGGTTTGCCGGCCCGCAGCCGCGAACGCTTCGACATCATTGCCCAGCGCGCGCTCGAAGCCGCGCAGAAAGCGCAGCCGCCCGAGCGGCGCGGCGACACCATCGCGCGGCTGTTCGACCTGCTCGAAGCGGTCAGCCGGCGCGGCGCGTACCTCGCGCTCCTGACCGAATATCCCGCGGCGCTGGAACGTGTGTTGGCTGTGCTGGGTGCATCGCGCTGGGCGGCGGGTTATTTGATCCGTCACCCGCAGCTTCTCGACGAACTGCTCGACGACGAAGTCATTTCCAGCCCGTTCGACTGGCAGGAATTCCGCGCGGCCTTGCGTGCGCAGATGGCCGCCGCCGATGGCGCCGAACAGCAAATGGACTTGCTGCGGCACGCGCATCAGGCCGAAGTGTTCCGGATTTTGCTGATCGATCTGAGCGGCAAGATCACGGTCGAGCACGTGAGCGACCTGCTTTCCGCGTTGGCCGATGCCGTGCTCGATGTCACCATCGAAACCGTCTGGTCGCAGTTCCCGAAGCGTCATCGCGAGGTGCCGCGTTTTTCGGTGATCGCTTACGGCAAGCTCGGCGGCAAGGAACTGGGCTATGCGTCGGACCTCGACCTGATCTTCCTGCACGACGATCCCGACGATTCCGCCAGCGACATCTACGCCATGTTCGCGCGTCGCCTCGTCACGTGGCTCACCACGGCTACGGGCGCGGGCACGTTATTCGACGTCGATTTGCGCCTGCGTCCAAACGGCGAATCTGGTTTGCTGGTGACGAGCCTGGAGTCGTTCCGGCGCTACCAGATCCGTGAGGGCGATGCCGCCAATACGGCCTGGGTCTGGGAGCATCAGGCGTTATCGCGCGCGCGTTTTTGCGCTGGCGATGCCGAGATCGGCGCGCACTTCGAAGAGATCCGGGCCAAGGTCCTGACCATGCCGCGCGATTCCGAAGCGCTTGCTCAAGAGATCGTCGCGATGCGCGAGCGCGTGTACGCCGGCCATCCGAACAAAAGCAAGCTCTTCGACCTGAAGCACGATCGCGGCGGTATGGTGGATATCGAGTTCATCGTCCAGTTCTGGGTGTTGCTGCACTCGCGCGAGGACGGCGAGTTTGTGCGCAACCTTGGCAATATTTCGCTTCTTGGGCACGCCGCCAGGTTCGGGTTGATGAGCGCCGAGGAAGCGGAAACGGTGGCGGCGGCTTATCGGCGATACCGGAAGTTGCAGCACACGCTGCGGCTCGATGGAATGGAAAAGGCGCGAGTCGAGGCGGATGTGGTGGCGGCAGAGCGGGAGGCGGTAAGCGGGCTTTGGAGGCGGGTGTTTAGGTAGCGGCTTTTACTTGACCAGGCGAATCGGGCTTGCTTTGTACTCGGCAACCGTTTCGTCGTTGGTCAGCAAGGTGATGCCCTCGACCGTGGCCTGTGCAATCAGCAGCCGGTCGAAAGGGTCTTTGTGATGGTCGGGCAGGTTGGCTACGGCCGCGGTGTGAGCGCTGCTGATCACCAGCTCGATATATCCATTGTCCAGCAGTGCTCGCCGAAACAAGTGAGGATCGACTTTGAAGTCGGGTCTGCCGAGCCCGTTCTTGATCGCTACTTCCCAGACGCTCGCCGCGCTGAACAATAGTTCGTTTTCCTCATCCTCGATAAGCCCGCGCGCTTCATCGGATAACGAGCCAACCGAGCGAACATCCGCGTTTGCAACCGCAGTCCACAACAGCAAATGCGTGTCGAGCAACAACTTCATTCGTTACCGCCAAACATTGCGGCGATTTCGTCGCTGCCCAGGTCGTTGAACACGTGCGCATCGGGCACAGTCACCTGGCCGGCGAGGAATCCAATCCGTTTCTTTTTTGATGGCGGCGGCGCGTCTATGGCAACGATTCGCACCATCGGCTTGCCGGCTTTGGCAATTACGACGGATTCGCCTTGCGCCGCCTTTTCGACCAGCCGCGAGAGGTTGGTCTTGGCTTCATGCATGTTGACGGTGATCGTTGGCATGGAATTTCGATTAGCTTAGCTAGGTTGACTTAGTCTATCACGATGTTGGCAAAAACCGATACGCGCTTAGGCGGCAGTTATATGGAATAGGGAATGAACACGAGTGGCCGAGAGCGTTTAAGCCTCTACGCCGCCAGCATTTCCTTCGCATGCTTGCGCGTGGTTGCGGTGATTTCCAGCCCGCCCAGCATGCGCGCGACTTCTTCCACGCGTTTCGATTTATCCAGCGGCGTAACCGTGCTGACCGTCCCGCCCGCCGAATCGCCGGCTTTGGCCACCTGGAAGTGATGATCGCCCCGCGCCGCGACTTGCGGCAAATGCGTCACGCACAGCACCTGACGATCGCGTCCAAGCTGATGCAGCAACCGTCCGACGACTTCCGCCACGCCGCCGCCAATTCCCGTGTCCACCTCGTCGAAAATCAAGGTAGGCGTGGGACTGGCTGTGCTTGCAATCACGGCCAGCGCCAGGCTGATCCGCGCGAGTTCCCCGCCCGATGCGACTTTTGCCAGCGGGCGCAATATCACGCCGGCATGACCGGCGACCCGGAATTCGATCTGCTCGAGCCCGTACGCGCCACCTTCGGCGAGCGGAACGAGCGCGACTTCGAAGCTCCCGCCGGCCATCGATAATTCCTGCATTCCCTGCGTGACGGCCTTGCCGAGCGATTTCGCCGCCTTCGCGCGCGCCTTCGACAACACCGTTGCTTCAGCGAGATAAACCTCTTTTGCTTTTGCCACGTCGGCGCGCAATGCGTCGAGATCGGCAGCAGCATCGAGCGCGGCCAACTGACGGCGCCGCTCGGCATGTTCCTCGGGCAACGCTTCAGGCTGCATGCGGAATTTACGCGCAGCCGAATGCAACTGATCCATCCGATGCTCGGCTTGCGCCAGCCGGTTCGGATCGAGTTCAAGGCGCTGGGCGTAATGCGAAAGCGAGTACGACGCCTCTTGCAACTGGATCTCGGCAGGTTCGAGCGACGCCAGTACGTCAGCAAGAGCGGGATCGATATCGGCCAGGCCGCGCAGCTTCGAAACGATCGCGGAAAGCTGCGTGATCATGGCTTCGTCGGATTCCGAGAGCGCGTTCAGCGCGCCCTGCACGCCATCGATCAAACTTGCCGAATGCGATAACCGATGATGCTCCGCGCTCACCTCTTCCCACTCGCCGGGCTGTGGCGCGAGTTTGTCCAGCTCGCTTAATTGCCATGCAAGGCGCTCGCGTTCCAGCTGCAACTCGCGGTCGCGGTTCTGCGCCAGTTCCACCGCGTGAGTTGCGTCGCGCCAGACGCGGTGGGTGCGAGCGACTTTCTGCGCAGTTTCGATCAAGCCAGCGTGCGTGTCGAAGAGTTCGCGCTGCGCGTCGGGACGCATCAATAATTGATGCGCATGCTGGCCGTGGATATCCACGAGCATTTCGCTCAGTTCGCGTAACTGCACGAGCGTAGCCGGCGTGCCGTTGATGAACGCGCGAGACCGGCCGCCGGAATCCACCACGCGCCGGAGCATGACCGTGTCGCCGTCGCCCGTTGCAAGCGCATGTTCATCGAGCCACTTGACGACCTGCGCGTGCGTTGAAAACTCGGCGGTAATGTCGGCGCGTGCCTCGCCTGTTCGCACGATGCTGGCGTCGGCACGCGCGCCGAGCGTAAGCGCGAGGGCATCGATAAGAATCGATTTACCCGCGCCGGTTTCGCCCGAAAACACGGTAAAGCCGCGTTCGAACTCAAGGTCGAGCGCGGAAACAATGACGAAGTCCCGAATCGATAAGTGGCGGAGCATGAGAGTCTTAGTTTTTCGAAACGTCTTCGTGCGAGGGATATTCGTTCCAGTGCAGCTTCTTGCGCAGCGTGGCGTAGTGGCTGTAACCCACCGGATGCAGCACGGGTACGGTATGGCGTGAACGCCGCACTTCTATTGTGTCGTTCAGTTCCACGGCAGTGAACGATTGCATGTCGAAATTCACGTTCACATCACGTCCGCCGATGATCTGGATTTCCACGCGCGAATCGTCGGGAAGGACGATCGGCCGGTTGGAGAGAGAGTGCGGCGCAATGGGCACGAGCACGAATCCTCCGAGTTGCGGATGAAGAATCGGTCCCGCCGATGAAAGCGCGTAAGCGGTCGATCCGGTCGGCGTAGCCACGATCAATCCGTCCGAGCGCTGGTTGTACATGAAGCGCCCGTCTACCGAAACACGCAGTTCCGCCATGCCCGAAAAGCCGCTTCTGTTCACCACGACGTCGTTGAACGCCAGCGCGTGATAGATCGGCAGGCCGTCGCGGACAATGCGTGCTTCGAGCAAGGTCCGCTCTTCGCGCTCGAAGCTGCCCGCCAGCATTTGCGGAACGAGTTCCTGCATTTCGCTGAGCGTGATGTCCGTGATGAAGCCGAGCCGCCCGTGGTTCACGCCGATCAGCGGTGTCCGGTACGGTGCCAGTTGCCGGCCGAGGCCGAGCATGGTGCCGTCGCCGCCCAGCACGACTGCCACGTCGGCGCGCGCGCCGATCTCGGGCGCGCTCAACGCCGGATAGTCGGTCACGCCGACTTCCTGCGCAGTATCCGCTTCGAACACGACCTCGAAGCCCCGCTTTGCAATGCAGGCGGCGAGCGCCGTCAACGGCTCCCTGATGCCGGGCGTATTGTTGCGCCCCACGAGCGCGACGGTCTTGAATTGGGTGCCAATATCCATGGCGGCATTACACCATAGGTGAGTGTCGAAAAGAACCGCGGGCCGCGTCGGGGTTGCCTTTGGGCCGTCCCCGTCTGCGCCGATACGCTAAGCTCCGGTGCTTTAATGAATTCTCGTTAGAATGACGTGGAACATGAATTGATGACGGACGAATGAAAAAGGGCGATTCGTTTCTGTCTCGCTCCTCTGTCTCGCTCTTGTTTCGCAAGTCATCGCGCTCGCTGCTCCATTAACGTTGAGCTAAAATTTCCCCATGCTAGACCCACGTGCCCAGACCCTCCTCAAAACGCTGATCGAGCGATACATCGCCGAAGGTCAGCCGGTCGGTTCTCGCACGCTGTCGCGTTACTCCGGCCTCGAGCTGAGTCCTGCCACCATCCGCAACGTGATGTCGGATCTGGAGGACCTTGGACTGGTGGTGAGCCCCCATACTTCGGCGGGACGAATTCCCACGCCGCGCGGCTACCGGCTTTTCGTGGATACCATGCTCACCGTCGAAACCACCGACGACGAAGCCATGACTTCCGCCGTCAAGATCAAGCTGCAAGGCGGCGAGCCGGCGAAGATCGTGGCAGCCGCTGCGAGCGTTTTGTCGAACCTGTCGCAATTCGCGGGCGTCATTCTCACGCCGCGGCGCAGCCACATGTTCAAGCAGATCGAATTCATGCGGCTTTCCGACAAGCGCATTCTGCTGATCATCGTCACGCCCGAAGGTGACGTTCAGAACCGCATCATGGCGACCCAGCGTGACTATTCGCCGTCGCAACTCACCGAGGCGTCGAATTACATCAACGCGAATTTCGCTGGTTTGTCGTTCGACGAAGTACGCCGCCGACTTCGCGAGGAAATCGACGCGCTGCGCGGCGACATGACCACGCTGATGCAGGCAGCGGTGGCCGCGAGCGTGGACGAAACCGATCCCGGCGAGACCTTGCTGATTTCCGGCGAACGCAATTTGCTGGAAGTGGCGGATCTTTCCTCCGACATGGCGCGGCTGCGCAAATTGTTCGACGTGTTTGACCAAAAGACCAGTCTCCTTCAATTGCTCGATGTGTCGAGCCACGCGCAAGGCGTGCAGATATTCATTGGCGGCGAGTCGAATCTCGTGCCAATCGAGGAAATGAGCGTGGTTACCGCGCCCTACGAGGTAAACGGGAAGATTGTTGGCACACTCGGTGTGATCGGGCCCACGCGGATGGCGTACAACCGCGTAATTCCAATAGTCGATATCACCGCGCGGCTTTTGTCCCTCTCGCTCAGCCAGCAATAAGCCGGTCCGGAGATTGCGGTGAATCCCGCGTTTCTCCCGTCCGACAACCCATCTTGCCCCGCCGCGGGCCGCCGCGCCACTAGGCCGATTGGCCGATGTTGCGTTCCGGAACGCGCCGCTATAATGGGTTTTACTCAATCACGCTGGCTTGCCGAGCTTCTCTTATATGCGCTACGACCTCGAGTTGCCTTCGCAGCCTTCCGCTTCGCATCGCGTTGCCGTGCTGCTGATCAATCTCGGCACGCCGGACGCGCCCACGCCCAAAGCGGTGCGCAAGTACCTCGCCCAGTTCCTTTCGGATCCCCGCGTGGTGGAGATCCCCGCAATTGCGTGGCAAGTGATCCTGCGGCTCGCCATTCTGCCGTTTCGCGGCCGTGCGTCAGCCAGGAAATACGCGCAGGTCTGGTTGCCGGAAGGCTCGCCATTGCGTGTCCATACAGAAAAGCAGGTTGAGGGTTTGCGGCGCCTTTTTGCGGTCAACGACTATCACGTCATAGTCGATTACGCCATGCGTTACGGTTCGCCGGGCATTCCCGCCATGTTGAACCAGCTCAAACTGGAGGGCGCCGAGCGCGTGTTGCTCGTGCCCATGTACCCGCAATATTCGTCGTCAACCACGGCGACCGCTTTCGACGATGCGTTTAACGCGTTGCGCCGCGTACGAAACCAGCCTGAACTGCGCACGATCCGGCATTACGCCGACCATCCGGCGTATATCGGCGCGTTGATCGAGCAGGTTCGCGAATATTGGCGTCAGCACGGTCAGCCGGACTTTGCGTCGGGCGACCGGCTGGTGCTCAGTTTTCACGGCGTGCCAAAAAGGACCATGGATCTCGGCGATCCTTATCATGACCAATGTCAACAGACTGGATCCTTGCTGATGGCTGGACTCGGGCTGTCGCCGGTCGAATGCCGAGTGACGTTTCAGTCGCGTTTCGGTCCCGCCGAATGGCTGCAGCCGTACACGGCGCCTACACTTGCCGAACTTGGTGCCGCGGGTGCAAAACGGGTAGACGTGTTTTGCCCGGGATTTACGTCGGATTGCCTTGAAACCATTGAAGAAATCGGCATTGAAGTGCGGGATGAATTCTTGCACGCCGGCGGCAAGGAGTTTCACCGGATTCCCTGCCTGAATGCATCGCCGGCGTGGATCAAGGCGCTTGGAGAAATTGTCGCGCAGCATCTGCAGGGCTGGCCGGTTCAGGCGCCGCAGGCTTTGAGCGCGGCTGCATAAGGTCATGTCATGAATTACGCCATCTCAACGGATTCCGGCGCACGTCTTCGTATCGACAAATGGTTGTGGGCGGCGCGCTTTTTCAAAACGCGTTCACTGGCGAGCGACGCCGTGGAGAAAGGCCGCGTGCGGATTGGCGGCGCCAACGTGAAGCCATCGAAAGATGTGCGAGTCGGCGATCTGGTCGAGATCGAGATCGAGCAAGTGCTCTGGCAGGTGGACGTACTGGGCATTTGCGAGGTTCGCGGTCCGGCGACGGTAGCTCAGACGCTCTACAAGGAAACCGATGCCGGGCGCGAAAAACGCGTGGCGGAGAATGAGCGCAGAAAGACGTACCGTGAACCGGCGGCCGCTCTGCAAGGCAGGCCGACCAAGCGGGACCGGCGAATCATCGACAAACTTTCAGGTGCTGACTGAACAGGCTTTCCATGGTGGCGGAGACGCCGCCATACTCCACGTTGTGTTCGTTTACCGCGCCTGACATGCAAATGGTCGTTGTGCCGCCAACGAGTACCAATGCGACCACCGCTATAGCAAAGGTCAGTTTCATGGCACTCCCTCGTGACAACGCAACGGCTCGAAATTCGGGCGCTGACGTTGGCTCAACAGCTGACTTCAGCGATAAAAAAACTTGGAATCCGGCTTTCGTAAGATTAGGGTTAACTAGCGCTTCCGAAGACCTGTTCGAAGTTTAGGTGACGCAATCGTCTGGCTCAATCTGAATCTGATGACCGGCTGAAAATGGTTGTAACGGGCCGTTTCCGGGCTGTAGAAACAACGCCGAAAACCGCCTGCAACCCCTTGAAAATGCTCGTGCCAACCTCAAGTACGTTTGCAGGGCAGGCACCGGCGACCTTCGATTCAATAGCGTTACTTACGGTCCCGTCAGTTGTGTTTTAACAACGTTGGCGTGACGGGTATTATCGGCAGCTTTCTGATGGGTCGAATCCGCAACGGTGCTTGCGATTTCATCCGTTTTCATCTTTAGCAAAAATCTCAAGCGACATGGAAAACACGCAAGACAACTCCGCGAGCCAGAACCCTACGCCCGCCGACGAAACGGCGGCTCAGCACAACCAGCAACCGGACACGCTTGATGCAGCAGAAGCGGGTGCCGTCGACGTAAACGAAACCGAGGCGTTGCTCGCCGAAGCGCAGGCCAAGGTTGCAGCGTTGCAGGAAGAGTTTCTGCGCGCGAAGGCCGAGACGGAAAACGTCCGTCGCCGGGCGCAGGAAGATGTGCAGAAAACGCACAAATTCGCTATCGAAAACTTTGCGGAAAACCTGCTGCCCGTGCTCGACAGCCTAGAAGCGGCGCTGACGCACTCGTCGACTGATCTTGCGAAAGTTCGCGAAGGCGTTGAGCTGACGCTGCGCCAATTGACTGGCGCGCTGGAGAAAGGCCGCGTCATTGAAGTCAATCCGGTCGGCGAAAAATTCGATCCGCATCGTCACCAAGCGATTTCGATGGTCCCGGCAGACCAGGAAGCGAACACGGTCGTTACGGTGCTGCAAAAAGGCTACGTGATCGCCGACCGCGTTTTGCGACCAGCGCTCGTAACCGTCGCCGCTCCGAAATAACCGTTCAGGCTTAAGCCGTTCTCATGGCCAACATCCCGGTCGACGCCACCGCGTTCTCCGTGTTCGACATGCAGGAATTGAGCGCTGAGACGTTTGATTCGGGCCTGGAGTCGGCGGGCGACGAACTGACCGTCGTGTTTTTCTGGGGTTTCGAGTGTTTCAATTGCGAGATCGCGAAAAAAGCGATGCTCGCCAAGCCGGACGAAATCCGGGCGCTCGGCCTGAGATGGTTTCACAGCAATGTCTACGAGCATCGGGATCTTGGGCGGCGTTTCATGCTGCACGGCGTGCCAACTTGGTTCTTTTTCTACCGGGGAAAGCGGCTTGGGCGCGCGACCGGCTGGCATGGCCTCGGTCAGTTTGAAGCCGCCGTGGCGGCTGCCCGGGAAAAGATCCGGGTGCTCGACGCAAAGGCGTGAGCCAATCACGCAAGAAAAGTTGCAGGCAAAGTAGAAAAAAATCGAGGTTGCATCAGATTTTGGTCTTGAAAACGATGCGAACGCTCTTATTTGGCGTACAGGGTTAAATTTTGGGCATCCGAGTACGTTTTTGAACGATAAACACGTCGAAAACGCAAAACCGGATGTGCTGCGAACAAAGTCAGGAGAGTGATAAAAATGGGCAGAATCATTGGTATCGATCTGGGCACGACGAACTCGTGCGTGGCGATCATGGAAGGCAACACCGTCAAAGTGATCGAAAACGCGGAAGGCACGCGTACCACGCCGTCGATCATCGCTTATGTTGACGACAACGAAATCCTCGTCGGTGCGCCGGCGAAGCGCCAGTCGGTGACTAATCCAAGGAACACGCTGTACGCAGTCAAACGGCTGATCGGTCGCCGGTTCGACGAAAAAGAAGTGCAGAAGGACATCGCGTTGATGCCCTACAAGATCGTGCGCGCCGATAACGGCGACGCCTGGGTTGAAGCCCGCGATCAAAAACTGGCACCGCCGCAAATTTCGGCTGAAGTGCTGCGCAAGATGAAGAAAACCGCCGAAGACTATCTCGGCGAAGAAGTGACGGAAGCCGTCATCACGGTTCCGGCTTACTTCAACGACAGCCAGCGTCAGGCCACGAAAGATGCCGGCCGTATTGCGGGCCTGGAAGTGAAGCGGATCATCAACGAACCGACCGCAGCCGCACTGGCATTCGGCCTGGACAAGAACGAAAAGGGCGATCGCAAGATTGCCGTGTACGACTTGGGCGGCGGCACGTTCGACGTATCGATCATCGAAATCGCCGACGTCGACGGTGAAAAGCAATTCGAAGTGCTCTCCACGAACGGCGACACGTTCCTGGGCGGTGAAGACTTCGACCAGCGCATCATCGACTACATCATCGGCGAGTTCAAAAAGGAACAAGGCGTCGACCTGTCGAAAGACGTGCTCGCGCTGCAACGCCTGAAGGAAGCGGCGGAAAAGGCGAAGATCGAGTTGTCGTCGGCTGCGCAAACCGAAATCAACCTGCCGTACATCACGGCTGACGCGTCGGGTCCGAAACACTTGAACCTGAAAATTACGCGTGCGAAGCTGGAGTCGCTGGTCGAGGAACTGATCGAGCGCACCATGGAACCGTGCCGCGTCGCCATTAAGGACGCAGGCGTGAAGGTGGGCGATATCGACGACATCATCCTGGTCGGCGGCATGACGCGTATGCCGAAGGTGCAGGAAAAGGTGAAGGAATTCTTCGGCAAGGATCCGCGTCGTGACGTGAACCCGGACGAAGCCGTGGCCGTAGGCGCCGCGATTCAAGGACAGGTTCTGTCGGGCGATCGCAAGGACGTGTTGCTGCTGGACGTGACGCCGTTGTCGCTGGGTATTGAAACTCTCGGCGGCGTGATGACGAAGATGATCAACAAGAACACGACCATCCCGACCAAGCACGCGCAGGTTTATTCGACCGCTGACGACAACCAGAGCGCCGTGACCATCAAGGTGTTCCAGGGCGAACGCGAAATGGCGGCTGGCAACAAGCTGCTTGGCGAGTTCAACCTCGAAGGCATTCCGCCGGCAGCACGCGGTACGCCGCAAATCGAAGTGAGCTTCGACATCGATGCGAACGGCATTCTCCACGTCGGCGCGAAGGACAAGGCGACCGGCAAGGAAAACAAGATCGTTATCAAGGCGAACTCGGGCCTGTCGGATGCCGAGATCGACAAGATGGTGAAGGACGCTGAAGCGAACGCTGACGAAGATCATCGTCTGCGCGAACTTGCGGACTCGCGCAATCAGGGCGACGCGCTGGTGCACAGCACGAAGAAGGCCGTGGCTGAGTACGGCGACAAGATCGAAGCGGCTGAGAAGGAACAGATCGAAGCGGCGTTGAAGGATCTTGAAGAAGCGCTCAAGAGCACGGCGAGCGACAAGGCTGCTATTGACGCGAAGATTGAAACGCTGTCCACGGCGTCGCAGAAACTGGGCGAAAAGATGTACGCCGACATGGCGGCAGCGCAAGGTGCGGCGGGCGCGGCGGCAGGTGCAGCGGGCGCAGGCGGTCCGGGTGCGCAAGCAGCGCCGGAGCAGCACGACGACGTTGTCGATGCCGACTTCAAGGAAGTGAAGAAGGACTAAGTCGATTGAACCGCGCAAGCGTGTCATCGGCGAAAGTTGAACGGGTCCCGTGCGGCTTCGTACGGGACCGCGATGAAAGATGTCTTGCGAGAACTTGAGCGCAAGTACAAAGAACGCGCCTGGCGAGCCAAATGGCTCCCCGGGCACGTTGTTTTTTAGAGCGCCACGCTTTGTACGAGTAGTGCAAAGGCGGGGCGTCGACAAATCACATGAGTCGCAAGACTCCAGGCATCCAAGAGGGAGCTGTCGGCTTGATCGAAAAGATCGGGCGCGGTGGCGCTGAACCGATATGGCGAAACGGGATTACTACGAGGTTATGGGCGTCGCGAAGAACGCGAGCGACGACGAAATCAAGAAGGCGTATCGCAAGCTTGCGATGAAGCATCACCCCGACCGCAATCCGGATAGCAAGGATGCGGAAGAGCGTTTCAAGGAGGTCAAAGAGGCCTACGAAATGCTCTCGGATCCGCAAAAACGCGCGGCTTACGATCAGTACGGGCACGCAGGCGTCGATCCAAACATGGGCGCGGGGCAGCAAGGTTTTGGCGGATTCGCCGACGCCTTCGGCGATATTTTTGGCGACATCTTCGGTCAGGCGGCCGGCGGCGGCGCGGGTGCGCAGCGCGGGCGCGCGGGACCGCAGGTTTATCGCGGCGCGGATTTGCGTTACAGCATGGAAATCTCGCTGGAGCAGGCGGCGCACGGCTACGACACGCAAATTCGCGTGCCGAGCTGGGTCAACTGCGAGATCTGCAAAGGCTCGGGCGCAAAGGCCGGCACGAAACCGGAAACCTGTCCGACGTGCCATGGACAAGGCACCGTGCGGATGTCGCAGGGCTTTTTCAGCATTCAGCAGACGTGCCCGAAGTGTCACGGCACCGGCACCTTCATTCCTGAGCCGTGCGGTCATTGCCACGGCGCGGGCAAGGTGAAGGAAACGAAGACACTGGAAGTGAAGATTCCAGCGGGTATCGACGACGGCATGCGTATCCGTTCGTCGGGCAACGGCGAGCCGGGTATCAACGGCGGTCCGAGCGGCGATTTGTACGTCGAGATTCATATCAAGCAGCATTCGGTATTCGAGCGGGACGGCGACGACCTTCACTGCCAGATGCCAATTCCATTCACCACAGCGGCGATTGGCGGCGAAATCGAAGTGCCTACGCTGGCGGGCCGCGCGAGCTTTACCGTGCCGGAAGGAACGCAGTCCGGCAAGACGTTCCGGCTGCGCAGCAAGGGTATCAAGGGATTGCGTTCGAGCATCGCCGGGGACCTATATGTGCATGTGCAGGTCGAGACGCCGGTCAAGCTCACGGATCAGCAGCGCGACCTGCTCAAGCAGTTCGAACGTTCGTTGACCGAGGGCGGCTCGCGCCACAGTCCGCAAAGCAAGAGCTGGTTCGATCGGGTGAAGAGTTTCTTCGATTGAGGCATTGACCATGCAGCAACGCAGCGAGGTTTTCGCGCTGCTCGATGATTGCGACTCGACCGCCGAAAGGCGGTCGAGTCGCCTTTACGCCGGTTTTGTGCGCGAACGGTCGTGTCACGACGTTGCGCAGCTGGACCACACGTGTCAAAGCGTCCGGCAAGACTTGCGCGACGGCTTGCACGCGGTCGTGCTGGCGGATTATGAATTCGGCCGCAATCTTCAGTTGGCGCAGCCCGGCAATGCCGCGCTGCGCTTTTTGTTATTTCGCGAATGCACGATGTTGTCGAAGGAAGAAGCCGACCAGTGGCTCGCCGAAAACGATAACCGCTCGGCTGAGCAGCCTTCTGTGGCGGGAGTGGCGAACATCGAGTCGAGTGTCACGCCCGACGCGTTCGAGCAGGCCATAGCGGGCGTGCAGGAAGCGTTGCAAGCCGGCGACTCGTATCAGATCAATTACACGTTTCGCCTTATCTTCGATGTATTCGGTTCAGCGGTCGCGTTGTATCGAAGGCTGCGGGAGCGGCAACCGGTGCGATATGGCGCGCTGATCGCATTGCCCGATGGCCGTGACGTGTTGTCGTGCTCGCCGGAGCTGTTCATAGAACGAAACGGCGACGCACTTCGCGCACGGCCGATGAAAGGCACCGCGCCCCGCAACGCCGACCCCGCATGGCTTCACGACGATCCGAAAAATCGCGCGGAAAACGTGATGATCGTCGATTTGTTGCGCAACGACATGTCTCGCGTGGCGGTCACGGGAAGCGTCAAGGTGCCCCGTCTGTTTTCGGTCGAGGCGTACAAGTCGGTGTGGCAGATGACATCGACGGTCGAGGCGCGCTTGCGTCCCCACACCACTTTCGCCGATATCCTGCGCGCTTTGTTGCCCTGCGGATCGATTACGGGCGCGCCGAAACACAAGACCATGCAGCTGATCGACGCGCTCGAAAGCACGCCGCGCGGCATTTATACGGGCGCTATCGGATGGCTGGATGAGCGCGATGACTTTTGTTTATCGGTGCCGATTCGTACGCTCGAAATCGAACATGGCCGCGGGAAAATGGGCGTCGGCGCGGGGATTGTGCTGGACAGCATCGCCGCCGATGAATTCGAGGAGTGTCAATTGAAAGCGCGATTCCTGACGGGCGCCGATCCCGGTTTTCAGCTTTTCGAAACCACGTTCGCGACGCAAGAGAAAGGAATTCGGCATTGGGACCGGCATCTGGCGCGACTCGCATCGAGCGCGGAGTGGTGCGGTTTTCCGCTCGACCAGAAGTTGTTGCAATTGCGTATCGATGAAACTTGCGTCGCGTTCGAACCCAACGCTCCGTACCGGCTGAAAATCGCGCTCGCGAAAAGCGGCGAAATCAGCGTGACGAGCGCGCGGCTCGTTCCGTTGCCGGAGCCAGTGGTGAAGGTGTTGCTGGCATGGGAACATGGCTTCGCGCCGCGTTCTTCCAGCGATCCGCTGCTCATGCACAAGACCACGTCGCGTGAAGAATACGATCGCGCCTGGCACGAGGCGGAAGCGCAAGGCGCGTTCGATATGTTGTTCTCCAACGAGCGCGGGGAGCTTACGGAAGGCGGCCGGTCGAATGTGTTTTTGAAGCTCGACGGCCGATGGAAAACGCCGCCGCTCAGCGCGGGATTGTTGCCGGGCGTGATGCGCGGCGTGTTGATCGAAGAACTCGAAGCCGAAGAACGCACATTGACGCTCGACGATTTGAACCGTGCGCAAGCGCTGATGATCTGCAACGCGCTACGCGGCGCATTGACCGCGCGCCTCGAGCGTAAAGGCTGAAACGCCTTAAAACGTATGTTCCGGCCCAGGGAAACTCTTGTCCTTCACGGCCTGAATATACGCCTCGACAGCCGCGAAAATACTCGGCTGGCCCTGCATGAAATCCTTCACGAAACGCGGCCGTTTGCCGGGAAAAATCCCGAGCATGTCGTGCAGCACGAGCACTTGCCCCGAGCAATCGATACCCGCGCCAATGCCGATGGTCGGGATGACCAACTGTTCCGTCACCTCGCGCGCGAGCAGCGTAGGCACTGCTTCGATCACCAGCAATTGCGCGCCCGCTTCCTGAAACGCCAGGGCATCGCGGCGCATTTGCTCGGCGCCGGCATCGGTTTTCCCTTGCACCTTGAAGCCGCCGAACGCGTGCACGGATTGCGGCGTCAAGCCAACGTGCCCGCAAACCGGAATCGATCGGTCCACGAGATATCGCACGATCTCCGCCGACCATTCCCCGCCTTCGATCTTGACCATCTGCGCACCCGCGCGCATCAGCTTCACGGCGTTCGCGTAAGTCTCTTCGCGCGAACCGACCGTGCCGAATGGCATGTCCGCCACGACGAGCGCGTTCTTGTTCCCACGCGCGACGGCAGCCGTGTGATACGCGATGTCATCGAGCGTCACGGGCAATGTCGTGCCATGTCCCTGCAGCACGTTGCCGAGCGAATCGCCGATCAACATCACGTCCACGCCCGCGCGGTCCAGCAGCGCGGAAAAGCTCGCGTCGTAACACGTGAGCATCGTGATCTTTTCGCCCGCTTCGCGCATTGTGCGCAGCTTCGGAACGGTGATCGCGGTGCGGCTGGTTTCCTGCAAATACGCCATGGCAATTTCCACATCGACAAGATAAGAGACAGCACGCTGGCGCGCCGCCCGGACGGACTTAGAGTGACGTGCCCTTGACAAAGAATTCCTTGCGCCCACGCATGGTTTCGATACGTTCGACCAGCAGCGCCAGATCGGCGTCCGAATCCAGCGGGTTCAAATGCTCGGCGTTCACCGTCAATAACGGCGTGGCGTCGTAGTGATAGAAGAAATCATTGTAGGCGTCGCAGAGGGCGCGCAGATAGGCATCGGGAATCTGCAGTTCCATAGGCACCGCGCGTTTCTGGATGCGCGCGAACAGCACTTCGGGACTGGCCTGCAAATAGACCACGAGGTCGGGCGCGGGCGCCGGTGCGTTGAAACGTGTTGAGACTTCGCGAAACAGCTGGAATTCGTCGTCAGGCAGCGTGAGGCGAGCAAACAGCGCGGTTTTTTCGGTGATGAAATCCGTGATCAGCGGCGCGCCGGCCGTTTGCCCGATATGCCCCGGGCCGCCCACGAGCGCCGCGCCAATTTCCTGCGCCTGTTGCGCGCGCTGCAACGCAAACTGCAATTGCGTGGCGAGCGCGTATCGCGAGTTGTCGCGATAAAACCGCTCCAAAAACGGATTCTCGTGCTGGCGCTCGAACAAGGTACGCATGGACCAGCGCTCCGCGAGCAGGCGCGCGAGCGTGGTCTTGCCGACGCCTATTGGCCCTTCGATCGCTATGTATCGGTGCGGCGGACGCAGTTGCGGCGCGGTGACGGTAAGCGGCGTGCTCATGGAGTTTTCATGGATGTGAGGCGTCTGGCCGGAAAGCGTTCAGGCTTCGCGACGGGAAGTGCAGCGCGAGGCGAAAAGCGGGCACTGATGCGTCGCCACTTTTTCGATGCGTTGATCTTCGACCGATGCCAGGAACGCATCGGCGCGGCCGCGTTGGGCAATGACGATTTCGCCATCGAGTTCGACTAGCGGCACGAGCGCGAACGCGCGTTCCGTAAGACGTGGATGCGGAATCACGAGATCGGCTTCTTCTATGCACGAGTCGCCGAACAGCAAAATATCGAGGTCGAGCGTGCGTGGCGCGTTGCGGTATGGCCGCTCGCGCCCGAAGTGCTCTTCAATGGAATGACACAGCCGCAGCAAGTGTCGCGCGGGCAGGGTGGTATCGATCTTGACGACACAATTGAAGTAATCGTCGCCACCGGCGTCGATGGGCGCGGTGCGATAGAGGCTCGATTTCGCGAGCACGGTGATCGTGTGTTGCTGAGCAAGACACACGACTGTGTCTTTCAGGGTCTGGCGCGCGTCACCAAGGTTTGCGCCCAGGCCCAGATAAGCTACCGTCATGGCATGAATCCTACGACTGTCGTTCGGCGAAACACGACGCGAATGCGCTACAGGTACGCGCACGGGCCGCGTCAGTCGTCGCCGTGCCGCACGTCGCGCTCTTCGCGCGCATCGTGTTCTTCACGAGCCGGTGCGTCCCCGTTGCTCGCGCCGCCCTCCATTCCGTCACCCGGCCTGCGGCTTTTGGCGTTGCTGCTACGCCGCCGTCGTTTCTTGGGTGCCCGGTCCTTCCCGCCTTGCGAAAGCAGTGACTCTCGCGCGGCAGCGTCCCCTTCGATGAAATCCGTCCACCACTGGCCAACCGATGCATCCAGTTCGCCCGATTCACACCGGAGCAGGAGGAAATCATAACCCGCCCTAAACCTTTGGTGTTCCAGCAGCTTCATGGCGCTGCGGCCGGAGCGTTTTTCGAGCCGGTGTTGCAGGCCCCATATCTCCCGCATATCCGATGAAAACCGCTTGTGGATGGCGAGTTTTTCGGTCTGCATGTCGAGCACGTCGTCCATCGCGCGATGCAGCGCCGGCACCGGGAATTCACCGGCGAGCGTGTATTGCTGCCAGCGTGACTGCATGTCGTTCCAGAGCAGTGTGGCAAACAGAAATCCCGGCGATACACCCTTGCCCGCGCGCACGCGTTCGTCAGTATTGGTGAGCGCCAGCGTGATGAATTTCTCGCCGTGCGTCGACTCGAAAATGACGTCGAGCAAAGGCAATACGCCGTGATGCAAACCTTCAGCACGTAAGCGCGTCAGGCATGCGAGCGCGTGGCCTGAAAGCAGCAGCTTGAGCATTTCATCGAAGAGACGGGCAGCCGGGACATTGCTGATCAGGTCAGCCAGTTCCGCAATCGGCGCGCGCGTTGCGGGCTCGATTTCAAAGCCGAGCTTCGCGGCAAAGCGCACGACGCGCAGCATGCGCACCGGATCTTCCCGGTAACGCGTCGCCGGGTCGCCGATCATGCGCAGCAAGCGCGCGCGGACGTCGGCCATGCCGTCGTGATAATCCAGCACGGTTTGCGTGGCGGGATCGTAATACATGGCGTTGATGGTGAAGTCGCGGCGCGTGGCGTCTTCGTGCTGCTCGCCCCAGACGTTGTCGCGCAGCACGCGGCCGCTGGCATCGACCGCGTGCGTGCGCGTGTCCATTTCACCGCGCCGCAAACGTGGCGGCGGGGGAGACGGCGGCGCGTCGGCGGGGGTATCGACGAGCGCGCGGAACGTCGATGTCTCGATGATGTCCTGCCCGAACTGAACGTGCACGATCTGAAACCGCCGCCCGATAATGCGCGCCCGGCGAAACAGTTTTTGCACCTGGTCGGGCGTGGCGTCTGTTGCAACGTCGAAATCTTTTGGCGCCACGTTCAGCAGCAGGTCGCGCACCGCGCCGCCCACGATAAACGCCCGATGCCCGGCTTGCTGCAGCCCTTCGGTCACGCGAATGGCGTTCTTTGAAATCAGCGAAGGATCGATGCCATGCACGTCCGCCGAGAGGATCACCGGCACGTTGGGATCGCGCCTCGCCGCGACCGGCGCCGCCTTCTTGCGCGTGGTCTTGCGGGCGGGTTTTGCATCGTCGTCGGAAGCAGCACCGAGAGGGGCGGTCGCCGGAGCGTCCTCTTTGGCGCTTTCCTGGCCGAACAGCTTGCGAATGAGTTTTTTAATCACGTGGGGAGAAGATTTCCAGGATGCGCCAGCCGCGGGCTTGCGCATGGGCGCGCAGGGTGTCGTCGGGATTGGTCGCGATCGGGTCGGTGACTTTCTCTAGCAGAGGAATGTCGTTGTGCGAGTCGCTGTAGAAGTAGCTGTGTTCGAAGTCGCTCAGGCTTTTTCCCATGGAAGCAAGCCACATTTCGGTACGCACGATCTTGCCTTCGCGAAAGCTCGGCGTGCCTGTTGGACGGCCAGTCAGTTCGCCGTTCGGGATATTGTCGACCGTTTCGACCTCGCACGCGATCAGCGCGTCAATACCGAACGCCTGGCCGATCGGCGCCGTGATGAAAGCGTTCGTGGCGGTCACGAGGCAGCAAAGATCGCCCGCTTCCTGGTGTTTGCGCACCAGTTCCAGCGCGGCGGGCTGGATAGCCGGCGTGATGACCTCGCGCATGAATTGCGCGTGCCAGTCGTCCAGTTGCGCGCGCGGATGCAGCGCCAGCGGGGAAAGCTGGGCGTTCAGGTACGCGTGGATATCGAGCGTGCCGTCCTTGTACTGCGCGTAGAACGCGTCGTTTTGCCTGGCGAACTTTTCGGCATCGACAATGCCGAGCTTCGTCATGAAACGACCCCATTCGTGGTCGCTGTCCGTCGGGATGAGGGTGTGATCGAGATCAAATAGGGCTAGGTTCATGGGAGCGCATTTTACTTGAAGCGGATGGAAGCGTTCGGCGGCCGCTTATGGCAACGCCGCGTGGCGTTGCCGGGTCAGAAAAGCTCGGTTTGCGGGCGCGGCGCTTCGTCCTCTTTATTGGCGAGCATCGTGCGCAGCAACGGCAGAGTGACCGCGCGCTTTTGTTCGAGCGAAAATCGGTCCAGTTCGTCCAGCAATTTCATCAGGCTTGGCATATCGCGCCGGAAGTGCGTCAGCAAATACGCCGGAACATCATCCGCCAGATCGATACCGCGTTCGCGCGCCGCGTGTTTCAGCGCGGTGGCTTTGCTTTCATCGGAAAGGGGCGTGAGCTGGAAAACCAGTCCCCAGCCGAGGCGCGTACGCAAATCTTCTCTCACCGTTAACCCCAGCGGCGCCACGTTCCCCGTCGCCACGAGCGCGCTGGAGGGATGCGCGCGCACCTCGTTGAACAGGTTGAAGAGGGCGATTTGCTGTGCGCCCGAAAGGCGTTCGCAGTCATCGACGGCGTAGATGCTTGCGGTCGTGTCGAAGGTGAAAGCGGCGAGCGGTGCCTGCGGGCTCAGGAAACGCGCGCGGCCGTTGGCTTCGTGCATCAGCGCCTGGAGCAGGTGGCTGCGGCCGCTGCCCGCTTCGCCCCAGACGTAGAACGTGCGATCGGCTACGGGGCCGGCCACGAGCGCGCCTTCGAGCTCGCGCAGGCGCGTCACCAGTTCGTGATTGCCGGCGGCGAAAAAATTGTCGAAGGTGGCGAGCGGCGGCGTGCCGAGATCGAGCGTCAGTTGGCGTTGCACGGGCAATCGGTTCCGTCAGGGCGTGTCTTGAAAACGGCGCGCTCAGTTTGTCCGATGACCGGCGTGAACCGGTGCAAAAGGCGTTGAGCGCAAGGTCGAGAAACGCGCCGGAAGGGCACAAGTCTCAAAAAAGGGTGGAACGGTATTTTTAAGCCGGGGCCGCGCACTGCGAGAAATCCGGTTGGACGGCTGGCATCGGTTAAAATCTCATTTTACCGACCTTCTCGCCGATCCCCCATGAATCAACCGAAATCCGCCCCACACGCCCAAGGTTTGTCCTATCGCGACGCGGGCGTGGACATCGATGCCGGCGACGCACTCGTCGACCGGATCAAGCCCTTTGCCAAGAAAACCATGCGCGACGGCGTGCTGGGGGGAATCGGCGGATTCGGCGCGTTGTTTGAAGTACCCAAACGTTATAAGGAGCCGGTGCTCGTGTCCGGCACGGACGGCGTGGGCACCAAGCTGCGCCTCGCGTTTCAGCTGAACAAACACGACACCGTCGGCCAGGATCTGGTCGCCATGAGCGTCAACGACATTCTCGTGCAAGGCGCCGAGCCGTTGTTTTTCCTCGATTATTTCGCTTGCGGCAAGCTTGATGTAGATACGGCCGCGACCGTGGTCCAGGGCATTGCGCAGGGTTGCGAGCTGGCCGGTTGCGCGTTGATTGGTGGTGAAACGGCCGAAATGCCGGGCATGTATCCCGATGGCGAATACGATCTGGCCGGCTTTGCGGTTGGGGCGGTGGAAAAGAGCAAGATTATCGATGGCTCGACCATCAAGCCGGGCGATGTGGTTTTGGGGTTGGCATCGTCGGGGATTCATTCGAACGGGTATTCGCTGGTGCGCAAGATCATCGAGCGGGCGCAGCCGGATCTGAATGCCGATTTCGATGGCCGTTCGCTTGCCGACGCGCTGATGGCCCCGACGCATATTTATGTGAAGCCGTTGTTGTCGCTGATGTCGCAGATGGCCGTGAAGGGCATGGCGCATATCACCGGCGGTGGGCTGGTCGAGAATATTCCGCGGGTTCTGCGCGATGGGTTGACTGTTGAGCTGGATCATCGGGCGTGGCCGCTGCCGCCGTTGTTCTCGTGGCTGCAGAAGCACGGCGGTGTGGCGGATGCGGAGATGCATCGGGTGTTTAATTGCGGGATCGGGATGGTCGTTGTAGTCGATGCCGCTGATGCGGAAGCGGCTACGGGATTGTTGGCGGCGGCCGGGGAGCAGGTTTGGTCGATCGGGCGGGTGCGGGAGTCGAAGGTTGGTGAGGCGCAGACCGTAGTGGTCTGAGTTTTTTCGCTAGCGCCGGCGGAGGGTGGGGCGGTTGATTGGTCGGTTTTAGGGGTTGGGGTTGGGGTCGGTGTTGGGTTGCTGCTTTTTGGGTCTTCTCGGGTTCGGTTCTGGCTGTTCTCTTTAGCACTGTTAGCCACTGTCCGTGGCGGGACTTCATTTCTTTTTCCAACGGCGAAAAAGAAACGAAGCAAAGAAAACGCCTTCCAACCGCTAATTCTTAAGTGTCCACANGCCACTGTCCGTGGCGGGACTTCATTTCTTTTTCCAACGGCGAAAAAGAAACGAAGCAAAGAAAACGCCTTCCAACCGCTAATTCTTAAGTGTCCACAGCGTGCAGTGAAAACTGCGTGGCACGCAAGAAGCACCCTCAGCGCATAACTGCGCCCCGCTGAAACCCTCCCCCTCCGACAACAGATACCCACACGCTTCGCCACCAGCGTCGGAATCCGTTAATACGGAAACCCGTCCAACGCATAACGAAGGGTTGAGCCATAACAAGCCAAGCATCTTAAACCGCAGACGTCGCCGCCAGTACCGCGGCTTTTTCCATTTGGGCGCCAGCGCGCGCAGCGCGGAGGCCTGGTTAGTGGATTCCCACACTGGTGGCGAAGCGTGTGGGTATCCGCGGACGGAGGGGGAGGGTTTCAAGTGTTTGGGGTTATACGCTGAGGGTACTTCTTGCGTGCCAAACACTTAAGAACTGCACGCTGTGGACACTTAAGAATTAGCGGTGGAGAGGCGTTTTCTTTGCTTCGTTTCTTTGTCGCCGTTGGACAAAGAAATGAAGTCCCGCCACGGACACTTAAGAATTAGCGGTGGAGAGGCGTTTTCTTTGCTTCGTTTCTTTGTCGCCGTTGGACAAAGAAATGAAGTCCCGCCACGGACAGTGGCTAATAGTGCTAAAGAAATCAGCTAGAACCAAACCCGCGAAGGCTCAAGCAGCAGCAACCCAGCATCAACCCCCACCACCACACCCCCCGCACCCCACCCAAAGCGCTAAAAAGCGTCCAAAAAATACACATCACCCCTGCGGCATTGGCGCCAGCAACGCCTCAATATCCTCCGCCGAGAACTTTGCCCCGGCCGCCGCGTCCTCACGCAAAATACTATCGGCTAAAGCGGCTTTGCGATCCTGCATCGCCACGATGCGCTCCTCAATACTCCCCGCCACGATCAGCTTGTACACGAACACAGGCTTCAACTGACCCAGCCGATGCGCACGGTCCGTCGCCTGATTCTCCGCAGCCGGATTCCACCACGGATCGTAATGAATCACGGTATCCGCCGCCGTCAGGTTCAACCCAACGCCACCCGCCTTCAAACTGATCAGGAACAACGGCACTTCACCCGCCTGAAAACGCGTCACCGGCGTCACGCGATCACGCGTATCACCCGTCAGCGTCACATACGGCAAACCGGCTTTATCGAGCGCAGCGGCGATGATCGCGAGCATTCCCGTGAACTGCGAAAACAGCAGCACACGCCGTCCTTCTTCAAGCAATTCCGGCAGCATGTCGAGCAGCAAATCGAGCTTCGCCGATTCCTCCACGCGCTTCGCCCGAGTAAGTTTCACCAGCGACGGATCGCAGCACACCTGACGCAGTTTCAGCAACGCCTCGAGCACGACAATATGGCTGCGCGCCAAACCCTGATCGGCCACCGCCATGCGCACTTTTTCCTGCATCGCGATTCGCACGGTCTCATATAAATCACGCTGCGAACCTTCAAGCGATACGGTCCGCACAATCGTCGTCTTCTGCGGCAATTCCTTCGCCACTTCATCTTTCCGCCGACGCAACATGAACGGTCGAAGTCGCCGCACGAGCAGATCGCGGCGCACGGGGTCCTCGTATTTTTCGATCGGCGTGCGCCAGCGTTTCGTGAAATCTTTCTGCGTGCCGAGAAAACCTGGTAGCAGGAAATCGAACTGCGCCCACAACTCGCCCAGGTGATTTTCAAGCGGCGTCCCCGTCAGACACAGCCGATGCCGCGAGCTCAAATCACGAATCCCCTTCGCGGCTTTCGTCGCGACGTTCTTCACGGTTTGCGCTTCGTCGAGAATCAGCAAGTGATACTCGTGCATCGATAACATCGCCTGGTCGCGCCACAAAAGCGGATACGTGGTCAGCACGAGATCGTGTTCGCCGATCTGATCGAAGCGATCTTTTCGTTGCGGGCCATGCAGGTCGAGCACGCGAAGGCTAGGTGCAAATTTCTTCGCTTCCTCGCGCCAGTTGTGAACGAGCGTTGTCGGAAGCACGACGAGCGCCGGACGATCGAGCCGCCCCGATTCCTTTTCAACAAGAATATGCGCCAGCGTCTGCACGGTCTTGCCGAGGCCCATGTCATCGGCGAGAACGCCCGACAGATTGCGCTCGCGCAAAAACTGCATCCAGTTGAGGCCTTCGCGCTGATACACCCGAAGCTCCGCGTTCAGGCCGCGAGGGATCGGGACTTCACGCAACCCAGGACCTTCCTGCAAACGCTGCGCGAGTTCGCGAATGGACGTGTCGCCGTGAAATTGCCAGCGGCCGGTGTCGCTCAGCGCTTCAAGCCGACCGGCATCTTTTTCGGAGACACGCAGCGGTTGCATGCCGAGGGTATCGAAAAGATCGATCAGCACGCGCACAACCGGCTTGATCCGCGATGCCCGCAGCCGCAACCGCTCGCCTTTATCGGTATTGAGTTCGATGCCTTCGTCGTCCGGTATCGAATCGATAGCGCCCGCGAGCCATCGCCGGTCGCGCTGAAACAGTTCGGCGAGCAGCGGCTCCAGCCGCACGCTTCGCTCGCCAACGGCAATGCCGAGTTCGAGGTCGAACCAGCCATCGGTGCCGTGGCGTGCAGTGCCCTGGATATCGTCGATCTCGATGAAATCGAAGCGGAATTCCGGCGACATGGAAATGCGCCAACCATCTTCGCGGAGCGCGGGCACGGTATCACTTGCAAACAACGGCCATGCGGCCGATGCCGGCAAACCCAGCACGCCAGCCGGTATGGCCTTCGGCCCGAAGCGCTGATGCGCGGGAATCTTGCGAAAGCCGAGCTCGTACAACTGGTTCGAATAACGCGTTTCCACGTCGTGACGACGCTTCACCTGGACCATGTCGCCGGACTCCGAACGCATGATCGTGGTCGCGTGCGTGGGATCGATGCTGAAACCGTCGTAATCGAAACTTAGCAGCGCAAAATCCAGCACGCTCGCCCCCGTGCGTTCCTCGCGCGGCCGCCATGTGCCGCTGATGGGCTGCGTGTCGAGCACGAGCACGGGCACGGGGTCAGTATCGATGACCTGAACGTTCAGCGCTTCGTGTCCCGGTGGCGGCGGCAGATCCGACGCGACCTCGCGCAACATGGCACCGACAAGCGGCGCCTCGGCGAGCGTTATAGGCGGCATGGCGAGGTAATCGACGAGTTGCCGCGCGGGCTGCGGCATGTCGACAATACCGGCTTCGCGCGTTTCGGCATCGGCGAACCAGAGCGGTTCAGTTGCAATGACCAGGGTCGACGCGGGCTCGGTCCGCAGCAGGGGCCGCACGCGATCATCCGGGTCCGGCGTCCACTCTATGCGTCCCGGCCGCGCCTGGCCCTGGCTCAACGGCCGGCGCGGTTCGCCCACATCCTGCGACGAAGGCGTTGCCGTGAACAACCGCCCGGTTGCGAGCATTCGTTGCAGCAAATCCGAGCCTTCTTCGCCATGCAACACGAAGCCGCCGAAGTCGTTGCGCGTGCGTCCAATAGTCAACGCCCGCAAGATGGAGACGTCGTCGTCGCTGACGAACTTCGGCTGCTTGATGAGCGCTGAGTCGAGATTGGTCCACGGCCGGTCGAGCTTCTGGAGCGAACCGTCGGGACTCAGGCGCACCTTGTGCAGCGCGACTTCGGGCACGCGCATGATGCGTGACGCGTCGAGCACATAAGCGAGTGCAAGCGCGCCATTGGGCTCGCTGGGTTTTTTCGCGGCCGCGTTGCGTGTCGATGCAAACCGCGAGCGGAACCCTTCTAGCCAGCCGGCGACTTCGGCGCGTACGGCATCGGGGTCTTGGGGTTTATCGCTGGCGCTCGCAAGCAACGCAGCCGCGGCATGCTTGCAACGGGATCCGACTGGGCACGAGCACTGGCCGTACGCGCGGACCACGCCCTCATCCTCGTCGAATATGACCTCGACACGGTACGGCTGGCGCTGAGTTCCCTGGACCTGGGCACGCAGCACATTGCTGTCCCAATGCAGATGCCGGACTTTGTCGACGTACGCTCGCGCCTTGGCGACGGTCGTGGCGCCGAGCCATTTGATGATCTGAGCCGTGTCATAGGTATATTTCGGCATCAGCGCGTCCGCCCGTTCATGGCTGTGCCGCTCGCAATCTGTCTTGCAGCCATCCGCTTGCTCACCGTTCCCTTCGTTCTAATAGTTCGAGCAGACCACGCAACGCGTGCGCGGCCGCCTGGGTGCGAATCTGTTCGCGATCGCCCTTGAACATCTGTGTTTCCACCGATGTATGCAGCCGGTTGCTCCACGCAAACGAGACCATGCCCACCGGCTTGGTTTCCGTTCCGCCGCCCGGGCCGGCCACGCCGGTAATGGACAACGAAACCTGCGCGCGGCTGTTCCTCAGCGCGCCTTCGGCCATGGCTTTGGCGACCGGTTCGCTCACCGCGCCGTGACGCTCGATCAGGTCGGCCGGCACACCGATCATCTCTGTTTTCGCTGCATTCGAATACGTGACGAAACCGCGTTCGAACCACGCGCTGCTGCCCGAGATATCGGTCATCGCGGCGGCGACCAGACCGCCCGTACACGATTCCGCCGTCGCGAGCATCAGCCGCTCGTCACGCAGTTTGTTGCCGGCACGAATGGCGAGCTGGTGGACGACTTTATCGGTGGCCATGACGGGACTCGCTAAGGGCTGATCGTGTGGAGAAGGAAGAGTCGGTAATGCACGGGATCAAATGGTCATGCGCCACAGCGCGATCACGAGCAGCGTGAAGAACGCAGCCGCGATGTCGTCGAACATGATGCCGAAGCCGCCCTTCAAATGACGGTCGAAATAGCGGATGGGCGGCGGTTTCACCATATCGAAGAAACGGAACACGATGAACGCCCACAACTGTCCGGTGAACGTGGCCGGCGTGACCAAGAGCAGCACGAGCCAGAACGCGACGATCTCGTCCCACACCACCGGCGACGGATCTTCAATGCCCATTTTCTTCGCCGTGAAGCCGCAGAACCAGCAGCCTGCAACGAACCCCACGGCAATCAGCACGGCCCATTCGGCGACCGTCAGATACGGGTTGAACGCAACGAACGACGCCCACGCGAACAAGGTGCCAACGGTGCCGGGCGCGACCGGCGACAAGCCGCTGCCAAAACCCAGCGAAAGGATATGCAGCGGATGCGACAGCATGAAACGCGCGCTGGTCCGGCGCTTCGGCTTGGGACGCGGTGTGTCGTCGATAGTCTCGGTGATCGGGTCAGTCTGCATGAAAGTGGTCGTAGCCCGAGGCCGTGAAGGAAACGGGACCGGCGTGATTGCACCAGTCGATGGCGGGCGTGTCAGTGGGAAGAGCAAGACCCTCGATTGTACCGATGCGCGTCACGAGGACGCCCAGACGCGCGCCCATGCGTTCGATTTTCGTGCGGGCCTCGACGGGCGCCGTGAAGCAGAGTTCGTAGTCGTCGCCGCCGGCGAGGACGCAGGGTAACTGCGCATCGACGGGCAACATATCGATCACGTTCGAGCGCGGCACGAGATCCACGTTCACGGTCGCGCGCATGCCGGAGCGCTTCAAGATATGCAGCAGATCGCCGGCAAGGCCGTCGGACAGATCGAGCGCCGCGTGCGCCACGCCGCGCAATGCAATGCCGAGTGCCACGCGCGGTTCGGGCTGTTCCAGCGCCTTGATCGCGATGGCTTCGCTGGCGGCGTCTTGTATGGACCATTCTTGCCGCCTCACGCCGAGCCCAACGCGCGCGTTGCCGAGCTGGCCGGAAACCCAGATATCGTCGCCGGGCCGCGCTGCATCGCGGCGCAAGGCGCGCGCCGCGGGCACGTCGCCGAAAACCGTGATGCTGATGGTCACGTGCGGACCGCCGGTTGTATCGCCGCCAATCAACTCGCAGCCATGCGCGTTTGCCATGTGGAACAGGCCGTCGCTGAACGCCTGGAGCCAGCTTTCCTCCGCTTTCGGCATGGACAGCGCGAGCGTGAACGCGCGCGGCGCGGCGCCCATTGCGGCGAGGTCGGAGAGGTTCACGGCGAGCGCCTTGTGGCCGAGCGCGAACGGAGAAACATCGGGGAAAAAATGGCGTCCGGATACGAGCATGTCGGTGGAAATCGCCAGTTGCTGACCGCGCTTGGGCGCGAGCAGCGCGCAATCATCGCCGATACCGAGCGTCGCGCTCGCTTCCCTACCCGAGTTTTGGGCTGCCGGTGCGCGGCGCGTAGTAGCCGGCTGGGAGAAATATCGTTCGATCAGGGAAAACTCTGAGAGCATCGTCGGTCCGGCATTGTCGAAAAAAGAGTGAGGGACGATGCGCTCGCATTGGCGCGCGTTTCATCTCGATAAAAGGATTTAGCGGCGTAAACCGCTGAGAGGCATGTGCTTTCTGCCGCCTTTCGAAGCCTTGTCCGAATGGGCCATGCGCTGTGAATTGCGGGTATCACCTTCTGGGACGGGCCTTGATTGGCGCTACAATGCGTTCGAACTTCTATTCTAATCTTGCCTAAAGCCCGCCGCCTCATGACCACGCCAGCAGATAACGCCAAAGCCAAACTTCGCGAAGCCGCGCTCGATTACCACGAGTTCCCGACCCCCGGCAAAATCGCGATCGCCCCGACCAAGCAGATGATCAACCAGCGCGATCTCGCGCTGGCGTATTCGCCGGGCGTTGCGTTCGCGTGCGAAGAGATCGTTGCAAACCCGCTGAACGCCGCGCGTTTCACCGCGCGCAGCAACCTGGTCGGCGTGGTGACGAATGGCACGGCGGTGCTCGGGCTCGGCAACATTGGTCCGCTCGCGTCGAAGCCGGTCATGGAAGGCAAGGCTGTACTGTTCAAGAAGTTCGCGGGCATCGACGTGTTCGACATCGAGTTGAACGAGATGGACCCCATGAAGCTCGTCGATGTGATCTGCGCGCTCGAACCCACGTTCGGCGGCATCAACCTCGAAGACATCAAGGCGCCGGATTGTTTTATCGTCGAGCGCGAAGCACGGAAGCGCATGAAGATTCCGGTGTTCCACGACGACCAGCACGGCACGGCCATCGTGGTCGCGGCGGCGATTACCAACGGTCTGGTCGTGGTTGGCAAGAAGATCGATGAAGTGAAGCTCGTGGCTTCGGGCGCGGGCGCGGCGTCGCTCGCGTGTCTCGACTTGCTGGTCGAACTCGGCATGAAGCTCGAGAACATTTTCGTGACGGATCTGGCCGGTGTGGTCTACAAGGGCCGCGTTGAACTGATGGATCCGGACAAGGACCGTTTTGCGCGCGAAACGTCGGCACGTACGCTCGCCGATGTGATCGAAGGCGCCGACGTGTTCCTCGGTCTTTCGGCCGGCGGCGTGCTCAAGCAGGAAATGGTCAAGAACATGGCGCCGAAGCCGCTGATTCTGGCGCTCGCTAATCCGACGCCGGAAATCCTGCCGGAACTCGCGCTGGAAGTTCGACCGGACGCCGTTCTGGCAACGGGCCGCACGGACTATCCGAATCAGGTGAACAACGTGCTGTGTTTCCCGTTCATCTTCCGCGGCGCGCTGGATGCGGGCGCGAGCACCATCACGCGCGAGATGGAAATTGCCGCCGTGAACGCCATTGCGGAACTGGCGCGCCAGGAACAAAGCGATATCGTGGCAACCGCTTATGGCATTCAGGATTTGTCGTTCGGTCCCGAGTACCTGATTCCGAAGCCTTTCGACCCGCGCCTGATCGTCAAGATCGCGCCGGCGGTTGCGAAGGCGGCCATGGATTCGGGCGTGGCGACGCGTCCTATCGAAGACATGGATGCTTACGAGCAGCATCTGCAGCAGTTCGTGTATCACAGCGGCACGACCATGAAGCCCGTGTTCCAGCTCGCGCGCAGCGTGGAGCCGGACAAGAAGCGCATTGTGTTTGCCGAGGGCGAGGAAGAGCGCGTGTTGCGCGCGGTGCAGATCGCGGTGGACGAGAAGATCGCCAAGCCGATCCTGATCGGTCGTCCGGCGGTGATCACGCAGCGCATCGCAAAGTACGGTTTGCGTCTGACGCCGGGCGTGGATTTCACCGTCGTCGATACCGACCACGACTCGCGGTATCGCGATTTCTGGCAGACCTATCACACCATGATGGCGAGAAAGGGCATCAGCGCGCAAATGGCCAAGCTGGAAATGCGCCGCCGCACTACGCTGATCGGCTCGATGCTGGTGAAGAAGGGCGAGGCCGACGGCATGATTTGCGGCACGATCAGCACGACGCATCGTCATCTGCATTTTGTCGATCAGGTGATCGGCAAGAAGGCGGGCTGCAGCGTTTATGCCGCCATGAATGCACTTGTGTTGCCGGGCCGGCAGATTTTCATCGTCGATACCCATGTGAACGTCGACCCGACGCCCGAGCAGCTCTGCGAAATCACGATCATGGCGGCGGAAGAAGTGCGCCGCTTCGGGATCGTGCCGAAGATTGCGCTGCTTTCGCATTCCAATTTCGGTACGAGCAACGCACCGTCCGCCATCAAGATGCGCGAAACGCTGGCGTTGCTGAAAGAACGCGCGCCAGAACTGGATGTGGACGGTGAAATGCACGGCGACGTGGCGCTGGATTCACGCCTGCGCGCCGAAGTGCTGCCGGAATCAACTTTGGAAGGCGATGCGAACCTGCTTGTGTTGCCGAATATCGATGCAGCCAACATCTCGTACAACTTGCTGAAGACGGCGGCTGGCAACAACATTGCCATCGGTCCGATCCTGCTGGGCGCGGCGCAGCCAGTTCACGTGCTGACGGCATCCGCAACGGTGCGACGCATTGTCAATATGACGGCGTTGCTGGTGGCGGATACGACGGCGGTTGCGCGGTAAAGGAAAGTTCGAGCCCGCGGAGGGTCGCGGGTTTTGCTGGCGAAAGGGATTGAGAACCAAGGGATTGAGAACCAAGGGATTGCGAACAAAGGGATTGTGCAATTGCGCGATTCCTTTTTTATTGTTCTTCCGCAAACCAAAAAGGATCTCGGCCAAGAGACAAAAAAAGCGTGCCGGACGTTCCGGCACGCTTGAGGCATGCAAGGGGATTTGCTTTCTCCTCCAAACAGCAATGGTTCCGATCATTGGACCGTGAGAGTTTCCACTAGAGAGGCGACACTAGCTCCACCCTCCAAACCAAGCATGAGCTAATTATTATCCCATGCAAGATAAATGTATCTCAGTCGAATCCGATTTTTGATCGTTCCCTAAATTTTGGTTTAGCGCTGTGCGTGGCTGTACTAACGGACGAGCGCCGTTTTGCCGGCCGCGAAAATCGCTTAAAAGTCGGGCTTTGCCTGAACCAACGTTGATTCCGGCTGTCATTAGCGATACCCTTACGTCTTTCAGGGTCGTCAATTTTTGGGGTTTCGAGCGGGATGGGTTTGGTGAAGCGCGCATGGGTTGGTGGTTTCCTGACGGCGCTTTTGGTGGTGCTGAGCGGCTGCGGCAAGAGCGCGCCGGACTCGCAGAGCCCGGGCGGCAACACTACCGCAGCAGCGTCGCAGGCCCAGTCGCCGCTCGCGTTGCAAGACAAGAACACGCCGCAAAGCGATCCGCGAGAAATCAAGCGCGATGCCGCACCAGCGGGTTCGGAACCGTCTCAGACGACCGTCGACGCGTCGCAATTGCCGAAACAGGCCGTTGTGACGTTACGGCGGATCGAAGCGGGCGGACCGTTCCCGTTTGAGAAGGACGGCATTGTGTTTGGCAATCGCGAGCGTTTGCTGCCGCCGCATCCGCGCGGCTATTACCATGAATACACCGTTCCTACGCCGCGCGCCCGCGATCGCGGCGCACGCCGGATCGTATGTGGCGGGCCCCGTCGGCAGATCGACAACTGCTTCTACACCGACGACCATTACGTGAGTTTTAAACGCATTGCGGGATTAACTTCGGGATGAACGGCATGAGCGACAACATCTACGCGCACGACAACGGTGTCGCGGGTGATCTTTTCGCCGGCGATGGCAACATGTTCCAGCGCGTTTTGCGACTCCGCACAACAGACGAAACCAGACCCGACGACGAACCGAGCACGGCGCTGTCATCATTGAACGAGGGGTCTATGAGTCTTTTCAAGACGGTACGATCGAATATCGTGCAGTCGATCCGCGCTTTTCGCGTTCAGGATCTCGCGGACGAAGCGAGCAAACTTGGCCAGCATTTCCTGTACGCGTACTGCGGTCAGGCGCAGAGCAAACAGGAAGTACTTGAAACCATCGCGACATCGTTTTTGTTTCCCAAACACTTTGGCAAGAATTACGACGCGCTGTACGACAGCCTGACCGATCTGGTTCACAAGGCGGGTTCGCAGCCAGGATTCGTGATCGTCCTGGAAGCGCTGCCGGTGGCGCAGAAATTCGATAAGGAAGGGCGCGAAACCCTTCTGGACGTGTTCCGCGAAGCCGCGGAATTCTGGGCGGAACGGCGCGTGGCGTTCAGAGTGTTTTACTCGTTCGCCTGAAAAACGCGGGGTTTATCGTTTCAGTAAAAGCCGGGCGGCGTCTGTTGAATACAGGCGCTGCCCGGCTTTTTGCATGCTGAGCATTCCGGATCACCATCCGCCCCAGCGCGCCGCAAGTGCCGCGAGGACAGCGATGCCAGCTGTTTCCGTGCGCAATACGCGTGGTCCGAGGCCGAGCGTGACAAATCCGGCATCGGAAATCGCTGCTTCTTCTGCCGGCGAGAAACCCGCTTCCGGGCCGATAGCAAACGTCACAGGCGCAGCCGGCGGCGTTGCCGGAAGCGACGCGAAACCCAGCTCTGCCCTTGGCGACAACAACAAGCGCAACTCGCCGTCCTGAGCGGGCGGCAGATTATCCAGCCATTTATCGATATCCAGCACGGGCGCAATTTCAGGTACGCGATTGCGCCCGCATTGCTCGCACGCCGCGCGCGCCAGCGCTTGCCAATGGGTTTGCCGGCGAATCGCGCGTTCGCCCGAAAGCCGCACCACGCCACGTTCAGCGGTCAAAGGAATCACCGACGCAACGCCCAGCTCGACCGCCTTTTCGATCAGCCAGTCCATCTTGTCGCCGCCCGCGACGCCCTGCGCCAATGTGACGCGATAAGGCGGTTCGGCGTCGCGTTCGGAGAACGCATCGATGTGCGCGGTCGCCGCCCGTTTGCCGATCTCGAGCAGCCGGGCGCTGTACTCGCCGCCGTTGCCATCGAAGAGCGTGATGGCGTCGTTGGTTTGCAGGCGCAGGACGTGGACGTGCCGGACGATATCGTCGGGAAGCGGCGTGATTTCGCCCGCGACGAGCGGGCCGGAGACGAAGAAACGTGGCATCGAATGGTGCGCCCGGACGCGCGTGAGGCGCCCGAGCTAAAGAGGAGGACGAAGGGCCGCGATCAGTTCAAATGCCGGGCGATAGCCCATCGATACCCATCCGGGTCTTCGAATTGCGCAAACCGGTCGCCCCAATACTGGTCTTGCGGCTCGATCAATCCCTTGGCGCCGACGGCCATGGCGCGCGCATAGACGGCATCGACGTCATCGACGTACAAATAGAACGATTGCGGCGCCATCAGGCCCGTGCTTTTCGGGGTTTTTGCGTGCGACCCGTAAGCGCCTTCCGGTGCGAACATCAGGATCAACTGCCCGCGATACGTCATCTCGACGTGGATCACGGCGCCGTCGTCGTTGACGCTGTCGCGCAGTGCAAATCCTAGCGCCTGCTCATAGAACCCCGTGCTCACGCGGGCGTCGCGAACCGTCAGATACGGCGTGAGCCAAGGGACATCGGCGGGGCGGGGGTCGGTCATTTCAAAATCTCCTCGGAGCGCGCTGGTTCGTGCATTGTGCCATGGCGGTTCCGGGAGAAGCCCGGCCCGGTTGCGTCGCGCCCGGTTGCCAGATGCAGGTAGCGTGCCCGAACGCGCGGCCGCAGCCGGTTTTCTTGCGGCCGCCGAACGGGCGCTGGTCGCGCCTGAGTTCGGAAGGCGTCTGTTAGAATGGCGGGCTCCCGATCCTCTTCGTTTCTCGTCGCTCCGGTTGCTGAAAACGTGGTTTCGTCGTTCGCCCGGTGCGTCTCCAGAATCATCCCAGGATCTTTTCAGGACCTACCGGACTCGACATGACATCCCCGACTTCCAGCCAGACCACCCTGATGGCCAACGCAATCCGCGCGCTGGCAATGGACGCCGTGCAGCAAGCCAATTCCGGCCATCCGGGCATGCCAATGGGCATGGCGGAAATCGGCGTTGCGCTCTGGTCGCGTCATCTGAAGCACAACCCGAGCAACCCGCACTGGGCCGACCGCGACCGTTTCGTTTTGTCGAATGGTCATGGGTCCATGTTGCTGTACTCGTTGCTGCACCTGACCGGCTACGACCTGCCGATCAGCGAACTCAAGAATTTCCGCCAGCTGCATTCGAAGACGCCGGGTCATCCGGAATACGGCATCACGCCGGGCGTGGAAACGACCACGGGTCCGCTCGGACAAGGTCTGGCGAACGCGGTTGGCATGGCGCTGGCCGAAGCGCTTCTTGCCGCCGAGTTCAACAAGGACGGCGCGAAGATCGTCGATCACCACACTTACGTGTTCCTCGGCGACGGCTGCATGATGGAAGGCATCTCGCACGAAGCCTCTTCGTTTGCCGGCACGCTGAAGCTGAACAAGCTGATCGCGCTGTACGACGACAACGGCATTTCCATCGACGGTCATGTTGAACACTGGTTCCACGACGACACCCCGAAGCGCTTCGAAGCGTACGGCTGGAACGTGATCCGCGCGGTCGACGGCCATAACGTCGACGCCGTCGATGCCGCCATCGCGCAAGCCAAGAATTCGGACAAGCCAACGCTGATCTGCTGCCGCACGACCATCGGCAAGGGCGCGCCGACCAAGCAGGGCAGCCACGACTCGCACGGCGCGCCGCTCGGCCCGAAGGAAATTGCCGATGCACGCGCAGGACTGGGCTGGACGTGGGAACCGTTCGTGATTCCGCAGGAAGTCTACGCAGCGTGGGACGCGAAGGAAGCGGGCGCGCGTGCCGAGGCCGAGTGGAACAAGCAATTCGATGCCTACAGCGCGAAGCATTCGGCCGAAGCTGCCGAGTTCGTGCGTCGCATGAACGGCGAGTTGCCGGCAACGTGGACGCAGGACGCGAAGAACATCATTGAAGCGGCGAATCAGAAGGGCGAGACCATTGCCACGCGCAAGGCTTCGCAGCAAACGCTGGACGGACTTGCTGCCGCGTTGCCCGAATTGCTCGGCGGCTCGGCCGACCTGACGGGTTCGAACCTGACGAACTGGAAGGCATCGAAGGCGGTGCGTGCCGGCGAGACCTCGAACCAGATCCAGTGGGGCAACCACATCAATTACGGCGTGCGCGAATTTGGCATGAGCGCGGCTATCAACGGCCTCGTGCTGCACGGCGGGTATCGTCCGTTTGGCGGCACGTTCCTGACGTTCTCGGACTACAGCCGCAATGCGCTGCGCGTGGCCGCGCTGATGAAAGCGCCGTCTATCTTCGTGTTTACGCACGATTCCATCGGTTTGGGTGAAGACGGTCCGACGCACCAGTCGGTCGAACAAACGTCGAGCTTGCGGCTGATTCCGCACTTACACGTGTGGCGTCCGGCGGATACCGTTGAGACCGCTGTGGCGTGGACGTCGGCGATTGATTACAAGGGACCGTCGGCGCTGATCTTCACGCGACAAAACCTGCTGTTCTCGGCACGCAACGACGTCCAGATCGCGAATGTCGCGAAGGGCGGCTATGTGCTGCGCGACTGGAACGACGATATTCCCGCGCGCAAGATCATCCTGATCGCCACGGGCTCGGAAGTCGAACTGGCGCTCAAGGCGGCCGAAAAGCTGGCGCAGGAAGGCATTGGCGCGCGGATCGTGTCCATGCCGTGTACGAACGTGTTCGATAAGCAAGACGCCGAGTATCGCGAGCGTGTGCTGCCGAAGGGCGTGGTGCGCGTGGCGGTCGAAGCCGGTGTGACCGATTTCTGGCGCAAGTATGTAGGTCTCGAAGGCGGCGTGGTGGGCATCGATTCGTTCGGCGAATCCGCGCCCGCCGGCGAGCTTTTCAAGTATTTCGGCTTTACCGTCGAGCATGTCGTGGAGACGGCGAAAGCCGCGCTCGCGGGCTGAACGGACGCTTTGACAAGCGTACCGGCAGCGGCGAACTGAACTTTTTTTCAGCCATCAGGAGATAGACCATGACGATTCGCGTTGCAATCAACGGCTACGGCCGGATCGGCCGCAATACGCTGCGCGCCTTGTACGAAAACGGCAAGAAGCATGACATCGAGATCGTTGCCATCAACGACCTTGGTGACGCGAAAACGAACGCGCATCTGACGCAATACGACACGGCGCACGGCAAATTTCCGGGCGAAGTATCGGTGGATGGCGACTACCTCGTGGTCAATGGCGACCGCATCCGCGTGCTGGCGAACCGCAACCCGGCCGAATTGCCGTGGGGCGAGTTGAACGTGGACGTCGTGCTGGAATGCACGGGCTTTTTCACGACGAAAGAAAAGGCCAGCGCGCACATCAAGGGCGGCGCGAAGAAGGTGATCATCTCGGCGCCGGGCGGCAAGGACGTTGACGCGACCATCGTTTATGGCGTGAATCATCACGTGCTGAAGGCGTCGGACACGGTGATTTCGAACGCATCGTGCACGACGAACTGCCTCGCGCCGCTCGTCAAGCCGCTGAACGACAAGATCGGCCTGGTGAACGGTTTGATGACGACCATTCACGCCTACACGAACGACCAGGTTCTGACGGACGTGTATCACGAGGACCTGCGCCGCGCGCGCTCGGCCACGCATAGCCAAATTCCGACGAAGACGGGCGCGGCTTCTGCGGTGGGTCTGGTGTTGCCGGAACTGAACGGCAAGCTGGACGGTTACGCAATCCGGGTTCCGACCATCAATGTGTCGATCGTCGATTTGTCGTTCATCGCTGCACGCGACACGACCGTGGACGAAGTGAACTCGATCATGAAGGAAGCATCGGAGGGCACGCTGAAGGGCATTCTGGGCTACAACACGGCGCCGCTGGTTTCGATCGACTTCAACCATAACCCGGCATCGTCGACGTTCGACGCAACGCTCACGAAGGTTTCGGGTCGTCTGGTGAAGGTGTCGAGCTGGTACGACAACGAGTGGGGTTTCTCGAACCGCATGCTGGACACGGCGGTAGCGTTGGCAAACGCCAAGTAAGCCACGTCGTGGATTGAAAAAAGCCGCCGGTTTGCAAAAACCGGCGGCTTTTTATTTTTCCGAAGTTACAACCGGATTAATTCTTCCGATGCGGACATTGTTCTTTCGTGCACGTGCCGTATAAGGCGAGCGCGTGTTCGTGCAGCTTGAAACCGCGCTCTTTCGCGATATCTTGCTGGCGGCTTTCGATCTCGGCGTCGAAGAACTCTTCGACCAGACCGCAGTCAAGACACACCAGGTGGTCATGATGTGAGCCTTCGTTCAGCTCGAACACGGCCTTACCGGATTCGAAATTACTGCGCGACAGCAAACCTGCTTGTTCGAACTGCGTGAGCACGCGGTACACGGTTGCAAGACCGATATCGAGTTCTTCGTGCAGCAGGTTGCGATACACGTCTTCAGCGGTCAGGTGACGCACCGGACTATGCTGGAAAATCTCGAGGATCTTGAGCCGGGGCAAGGTTGCCTTCAGCCCGATATTTTTGAGATCGGCGGGATTGGTCATGGCTAGGCATCCCTAGAGTACAATTCAAGGTTCTCATAGTAATGCGTTTTTACCGTTCTGGTCACCATCCGAACGAAATGGCGCGATCTCCGAAAGACTTCGAAACTTCCTGCGCCCGTTCGGGCAATGGGCCAGGCGAAGGGTGAAATGAAGGATGAAATGTTTCCAAAATCTTTGTTGAATTGCCGGGAGAGCCGTCGTATGCGCGGACCTTTGATCGCTGCCGCCACCATGACCGTCCTGGCCGGGTTGTCCGCTTGTTCCACTTACGACAGCGTTACGCAAAGCATCGCGCAACACATCACGCCGTATCGGATAACGGTCGTGCAGGGGAATTTCGTTTCGGCGGAAGCCGCGGCGCAAATGCAGGTCGGCATGTCACGCGATCAGGTGAAAACGCTGCTCGGCACGCCGCTGCTCGCGGACATGTTCCACGCGGATCGCTGGGACTACATTTTCTACTTCAAGCGCGGTTCGACCTCGGTTGTGCAACAGCGTGACTTCGTGGTGAATTTTGCCGGCGATCGCGTGCAGAACTGGACGGGCGGGGAAAACCTGCCATCGAATCTCGAGTTGCTGGCCGAAATAGATGGCGACAAGGGCCGCAAGCTTCCCGTTGCGCCGTTGCCCACCGCGGCGAGCGTTGCCGGTGCGAGCGGCGTTCCTGCCACGCCCGCAACGGCGTCTGTTTCGGTGCCGGGCGGCGAGCCGAGCACGCAACCGGATGCATCGAATGCATTCGCCGGCGACGCCAATCAGCAAGCTGCTCAGGCCGCCAACCGCGCAACCGCTGCCGTGGAAGCGCCGACCGGACGCACTCGCTCTTCGGCCATGCCGAACGTGCCGGGGAATCCGAGCCTGCCGCCGAACGTGAGCGCTGGCGGTAACTCGCAGATCCAGTTGCAGCGTCGTCCGCAGACGGTGACCATTCCGAATAGTGCGGCGGTCGGACCGGCTGGCACGTCGCCTACGCCGGCGAACACCGACGGTCAGGCGACGTTCTACGTGCCATCGACCAAAACGAACTAAGCCAGCTAACAAGCACGGCGGGCGGTTTTTGATTTTCTGACCGTCCCGCCGTACGAGTCCAGCTTGTGCTGTTACGCAAGCGGCCAGCCGCGCCGCTTCGACCTTTGCTTGATCGTTTATCGCCGCACTGTCTTCATAACGCCAATCCGCTTCAACACGCGAGACACGCCATGAAAATCGCCATCGCCGGTGCATCGGGCCGCATGGGCCGCATGCTGATCGAAACCGTTCTCAACGACCCCGATGCCACCTTGTCCGGCGCGCTCGACCGCGCGGGTTCGCCTCAGCTTGGCGAGGACGCGGGCGCGCTTCTCGGCAAAAGCACCGGCGTGATCCTTACGGACGATATCGAGCGTGTGTTTGCCGACAGCGACGTGCTGATCGACTTCACGCGTCCCGAAGGCACGCTCGCGCATCTGGAAGCGGCGTTGCGGCATAACGTGAAAATGGTGATCGGCACGACCGGTTTCAGCGACGATCAAAAAGCCCAACTGCGTGCCGCTGGAGAAAAGATCGGCATCGTGTTCGCGGCGAACATGAGCGTGGGCGTGAACGTGACACTCAAACTGCTCGAATTCGCGGCAAAGCACTTCGATAAAGGTTACGACATCGAGATCATCGAAGCGCATCACCGGCACAAGGTCGATGCGCCGTCAGGCACCGCGCTCGCCATGGGCGAGACGATCGCCAATGCGCTTGGCCGTGATCTCAAGGAATGCGCCGTTTATGGCCGCGAAGGCGTGACGGGCGAACGGGATCCATCGACTATCGGCTTTGCTGCGATTCGCGGTGGCGATATTGTCGGCGACCATACGGTATTGTTTGCGGGAATCGGCGAGCGGGTCGAAATCACGCACAAGTCGTCCAGTCGTTTGTCCTATGCCCAGGGTTCGTTGCGCGCCGCGCGGTTTTTGGCGAGCAGGGATCGCGGCATGTTCGACATGCAGGACGTGCTCGGCTTGCGTTGATTCCAGCCGCTGATTCCTTTGAGGTCATCGCTTAATGGCAACAACCGGCATCATCCATTACTTGCAAAGCAGCGACGGCATTACGCATGGCGTGGCCGGCGTGCTGCTGGCCATGTCGGTGGCGAGCTGGTGTTTCCTGATCGTGAAGGCGTGGATACTCGTGCGTGCAAAGCGCCAGGGGCCGCGCGCCGTGCAGCGGTTCTGGCAGGCGGCGACGCTTGCCGATGGCATCGCGGAGTTGAAGAAAGTCGATCGCGAACGGGTGTATTTGCCGCTGGCGGTGGCGGCGTGGCGCGCATCGGAAGCGGAAATGCCGGGCGCTCTGATCGCGCATGTGGAGTCGGGTGAGCGTGTGTTGCGCGCGTTGCGGCACGCGCTGCTGGCTTCGCAGCGACGGCTTGAGTTCGGGCAGGTTTTGCTGGCGTCGGTGGGAAGTACGGCGCCGTTTGTGGGTTTGCTCGGCACCGTGTGGGGTATTTATCATGCGCTCGGCAGCATTGCTGCAAGCGGGCAGGCCATGATCGAAAACGTGGCGGGGCCGGTTGGCGAGGCGTTGATCATGACGGCGTTCGGGCTGGTTGTCGCCATTCCGGCCGTGCTCGCGTACAACGTGCTCGGCCGATTGGTGCGGCAGATTTCCGAAGAACTCGATGGTTTCGCCCACGACCTGCACGCGTACACGAACGGCACGGCGCCGCGCAGAGTGAATAGCGCGGCGGTCGAGGATCACGCGGTTTAGCGATCAGACGCTCAACGCACCGGACAAGCACATCATGGCATTCGGCGGACTCGACAAGAAATCGAACGGCGCTCCCATGGCGGAGATCAACATGACGCCGTTGATCGACGTGATGCTGGTTTTGCTCGTGATTTTCATCATCACCGCGCCGTTGTTCACGCACGCGATTCGGCTGGACTTGCCAAAAGTTGCTTCGCAAGTGGCGCGCGAGACGCCTGAGACCATTACGCTTTCCATCGATGACACCGGCAAGTTCTATTGGAACGACAAGCCCATTACGCTCGATCAGATGCAGGCGCAATTCGCGGCTGAGAGCAAAAAGGCCTCGCAGCCGGAGCTTCATCTGCGGGCATCGGCGGCGACGCATTACGACGTGATCGCCCGCGTGATGGGCGCGGCGCAGAGCGCGGGATTGAGCAAGATTGGGTTTGTAACCGCTCCCGTGAAGTCCGCCCAATAAATTCCACAGAATACGGCGAAGCTCGAGCGCAACATTGGCTGGCTACTGATAGGACATTGTGAACGTCGCCAGCGCTTTGATCGATCCTGCCTGCACGTCCCCGGTACGGATGTATTGCGCTATCAAGGGCAACTGAAGCAACCCGCTCGGCGACGCTCCGATCAACCATTGATTTACCACGCCCGGTCCTGCCGCGTCCGGGCCAAACGAAACGAGCGTAGTCGGATCTCTCAGGATCTGGACGCCGATTCCTTTCGCGGTCGAATCGGGCGCAAGCGTGAGCACGTTGGATCGATTTGATGGATCGACCGCGTCGGTAATGACAATCGATACCTGGGCGCCCGACGCACAGGAGAAACCAAGGTTAAAGGTCTGTCGGCCTGAAAAAGTGCCCACGCCGCCCGAAAACGAACGTGTGGAGACGGTAGGCAGTGTTACCGCGTTGGCAGCGGTTTGTACCGAACATGTCGCGGTGCTGAGCGTGCCCGTTGCTACGCCTGTGTACAGCGGCGATTTTGGCCAGGAACCTGAAACGTCCTTAATGCGGTAAGTAAATTTAATCGTGGGGACGGTGGCGAGGCTGGAGGCGCCGGGTCGCACCGTGCCGGTTACGACGAAGCTGGGTTGGACGCTTAGGGTCAGGTAAGTGTTGCCGCCGCCCGCCTCCACATTGACCAAGCATGAAATGCTTATGCGCGAGTTGCTTAATGTCGCGTTGTTACTGTCGCATCCCGATGGCGTGATCATGGTATAGCGGATCCCCAGGCCTGAAATGCTGGTGGGATAGACGTCGGTGAAACCCGGTACGACGGCGGTATCGGTGAATAGATCATGAATAATCGTTCCTGACACCACGCCGCCAGTAAAAATGCATCCAGTCCTAAAAGCGTCTGGCGCTAACGTAGCGACGGTCTGACCGGACGTTGCACCCATGGGAATCGATATGACGCCTGCGGTCAACACCTTGCTGATCTCATAGGGGTTGCATCCCATTTCGGCTTGGGCGGGTGTAGCACATAAGAATGCAAAAACTAACAGCAAGGCGCGGATCGCTTTTGCGGGAAAGTGAAAACGGCTTTTCCGGCGTCGGGATACGCCGCGAGAGCGATCACAAGTGCCTGCATTTGTCGTCAAAGAAATCATGTCGTCCTGTCGATCGGCAATTTGAATCAATATCGAAAGTGTTTCGGCTACGATTTGCGGCCGCGTGCAAATGCTTCGATAAACGAGCCGATCACATCGAGCCGAATATCGTGCGCGCCTGAAGACGGTCGTTGGAGGTTTCCCGTTTGTCCGAGCAAACGATCCAGCTTGCCAGCGTTCGGAGTCAATCTCGGCGTTGATCACAGTGCGTTTCAGTTTGTGCAGGCGCCGGGTATGCGTAACGCCGGCAACCCATAAGACATCAACTGGCCAAGCCAATACGCAACGTACTTGTCGCGCGTAGCGGCTGCTGACTGAAAGCCGGCCCAGGCTCCGCCCTCGGTTAATTCGAACGCGCCGCGCTGGGAAACCCGCGGTCCTTCCCGCAACCGTCCCGCGCCGCCCGTGCGTTCGCAGCCGGTATAATCGTGCTCTTCCTGTCCGGCGCGTTCACAGGGGTCAAATTTCCATCGTCGCGCTGAGGCATTGACCGGTCAGGCCAGCGCCCGCGCTTGTTGTCCGACACCGTTAGCCCGCATTTGCCGAAAAGCCAAAACCACACCATGCAAGATAAATACGTACCCGCCGACGTCGAATCCGCAGCGCAAAGCGACTGGCGCGCGAAAGATGTCTACCGGTCGACCGAAACCAGCGACAAGCCGAAGTTCTACTGCGTGTCCATGCTGCCGTATCCGTCGGGCAAGCTGCACATGGGGCACGTGCGCAACTACACCATCAACGACGTGATGTACCGGTTCCTGCGCATGAACGGCCACAACGTGCTGATGCCCATGGGCTGGGACGCGTTCGGCATGCCCGCGGAAAATGCGGCAATGGCGAACAACGTGCCGCCGGCGAAGTGGACGTACGACAACATCGACTACATGAAGAAGCAAATGCAGTCGATGGGGCTGGCTATCGACTGGTCGCGAGAAATCGCGTCTTGCAAACCCGAGTACTACAAATGGAACCAGTGGTTGTTCCTGAAGATGCTGGAAAAGGGCATCGCGTATAAAAAGACCGGGAAGGTGAACTGGGATCCGGTCGACCAGACCGTGCTCGCGAACGAACAAGTAATCGACGGGCGCGGCTGGCGCTCCGGCGCGCTCGTGGAAAAGCGCGAAATCCCGATGTACTACATGCGCATCACGGATTACGCGGATCAGTTGCTCGGCGACCTCGACGGCCTCGGCTGGCCCGAGCGCGTGAAAGTGATGCAGCAGAACTGGATTGGCAAGAGCTTCGGCGTGAATTTCGGTTTCCCGTACGAGATCGACGGCGAAAGCAAGTTGCTGCGCGTCTTCACCACGCGCGCCGACACCATCATGGGCGTGACTTTCGCAGCCGTCGCCGCTGAACATCCGCTCGCCACGCGCCTCGCTCGCGATAACCCCGCGTTGCAGACGTTCATTGAAGAATGCAAGCGCGGCGGCGTGGCCGAAGCCGATGTCGCGACCATGGAAAAGAAGGGCGCGCCGACCGGCTTTTTCGTCACGCATCCGCTGACGCAAGAAAAGGTCGAAGTGTGGATTGGCAACTACGTGTTGATGAGCTACGGCGAAGGCGCGGTGATGGGCGTGCCGTCGCACGATGAACGCGACTTCGCGTTCGCCAAGAAATACAACTTGCCGATCAAGCAGGTGGTCGCGGTCGAAGGCAAGACCTACACCACGGACGCATGGGAAGAGTGGTACGGCGAGAAAGGCACGGGCACGCTGATCAACAGCGGCAAATACGACGGCCTTGGCTTCGAGGACGCCGTCAACGCAATCGCTTCGGACCTGAAAGCGAAAAATTTCGGCGATAAACAAATCACCTGGCGCCTGCGCGACTGGGGCATTTCCCGTCAGCGTTACTGGGGCACGCCGATCCCGATCATCCACTGCGCGACATGCGGCGACGTGCCGGTGCCGGAAGTGGATTTGCCCGTCGTGTTGCCGGAAGATCTTGTGCCGGATGGCACGGGCAATCCGCTGGCGAAGTCGGAAGCGTTCGTGAATTGCACGTGCCCGAAGTGCGGCGCGCCGGCAAAACGCGAAACCGACACCATGGACACATTCGTGGATTCATCGTGGTATTTCTCGCGCTACGCAGCGCCCGATGCCAAGTCGATGGTCGACGAACGCACCGATTACTGGATGCCGATGGACCAGTACATCGGCGGAATCGAGCATGCCATTCTGCACCTTTTGTATTCGCGTTTCTGGACGAAGGTGATGCGCGACCTCGGTCTCGTGAGCTTCGACGAACCCGCGAAAAACCTGCTCACGCAGGGCATGGTGCTGAACGAAACCTACTATCGCGAGGACGCGGCGGGCAAGAAGACGTGGATCAACCCCGCTGACGTGACCGTTTCCCACGACGACAAGGGCCGCCCGGTTGGCGCGGTGCTGAACGCGGACGGTGAGCCGGTCGTGATCGGCGGCGTGGAGAAGATGTCGAAGTCGAAGAACAACGGCGTTGATCCGCAATCGCTGATCGATGCCTACGGCGCGGACACGGCGCGCCTTTTCGTGATGTTCGCTGCTCCGCCGGAACAATCGCTCGAATGGTCGGGTACGGGCGTGGAAGGCGCGAGCCGATTCCTGCGTCGCGTATGGCAACTGGCGCACGGCCGCGCGGACGCGCTCAAGGCGCACGGCAAGCTCAACACGTCGAAGCTCAACGATTCCGACCGCACGTTGCGCCGCGAGATCTACACCATCCTGAAACAAGCCGATTTCGACTATGGCCGTTTGCAGTACAACACGGTTGTATCGGCGGCCATGAAAATGTTGAACGCCGTCGATAGCGCGAAGGACGCCACGCCGGCCGTGGTCAACGAGACCTTCGGCGTGTTGCTGCGCGTGCTGTATCCGGTCGTGCCGCACATCACGTTCCAGTTGTGGCAGGAACTTGGTTATGCCAGCGTGTACGGCAGTTTGCTCGACGCACCCTGGCCGAAAGTCGATGAAGCCGCGCTCGAGCAATCCGAAATCGAGCTCGTGCTGCAGGTGAACGGCAAGGTTCGCGGTTCCATGACCATGGCGAAGGACGCGTCGCGCGAGGACATCGAAAAGGCGGCGGTGGCGCACGAGATGTTCGAGAAATTCTCGGAAGGGCGGACGCCGAAGAAGGTTATCGTCGTGCCGGGACGACTGGTGAACGTAGTCGTATGAGCCTGAAATCGAGCGCGCGTGCCGCGACAATTCTGGAGGACGTTGTGAGCAGCAAAGGCTTCAGTTCGACCAAAAAAGTGATCAGCCGAAGGTCGATCCTCTCGCTGGCATGCGGCGCAATGCTGCTGTCCGCGTGCGGCTTCCAATTGCGCGGCCAGCAAGACTACGCGTTCAAGCGGCTTGCAATCAGCGGCGGTACGCCGGAGATGCTCGGACGCCTGCAGCGCGTGGTGGAAGGCGGCAGCGACACCGTGATCGTCAAGGCGTCCGAAAAGCCCGACGCCGTTCTTTCGCTGAGCAGCGGCACCGGCATGAAGACCTTGAGCCTGAATGCACAAGGCGTCGTGCAGGAATACGAGCTCGACTACAACCTGGGTTACACGCTTGTCGGCGCCGACGGCACGCTGTTGATTCCGCCGAGCACGATCGCACTGAACCGCGCGCTCACGTATAGCGACCAGTTCACGCTCGCGAAGGGTACGGAAGCGCAGACGCTATTCCGCGACATGCAATTCGATGCCGTCGATCAGCTGACTCGCCGCCTTGCCGTCGTGCGTTCGCTGCATCCGGCGCCGAGCGAAGCGCTGCCGGGCATCGCGCCGCGTGCGCCGCTGCCTGTGCCGCCGCTGTAAGCGGGCATCGTAGAAAACATGCAACTTCGACTCGACGCGCTCGATGCGCACCTCGCGAAAGGGCTGAAAGGCTTGTACGTCGTTTATGGCGACGAGCATCTGCTCGTGCAGGAAGCGTCGGACAAGATTCGCGCGTCGGCGCGGGCGCAGGGTTTTACGGACCGCTCGGTGTTCGTGGTGGATCGCTATTTCGACTGGAGTTCGCTGCTCGGCGCGAGCCAGTCGATGTCGCTTTTCGGCGATCGCCAACTGGTCGAGTTGCGCATTCCGACCGGCAAGCCCGGCAAGGAAGGCGGCGAGGCGCTGAGAACCCTGGCCGCCGCCGATAACCCCGACGTCCTCACGCTCATCACCTTGCCGCGTCTCGACGCCGCCACGCAAAAGTCCGCGTGGTTCACGGCGTTGAGCGGTCCGGGCGTGGCGCTGAAGATCGATCCGGTCGAGCGCGCGCAATTGCCCATGTGGATTGGCCAGCGGTTGAGCGCGCAGAACCAGCGCGTGGCGCCGGGAGAAGACGGACGGCGGGCGCTGGTGTTTATCGCCGAGCGGGTGGAGGGCAACTTGCTCGCGGCGCATCAGGAAATTCTGAAGCTCGGGCTTCTTTATCCCACGGGCGTGCTCACGTTCGAACAGATTCACGACGCCGTGCTGAACGTCGCGCGCTACGACGTGTTCAAGCTGAACGAAGCCATGCTCACGGGCGATGTGGGACGTTTGACGCGCATGCTCGACGGGCTGAAGGGCGAGGGCGAAGCCGGCACGCTCGTGATCTGGGCGCTGGTTGAAGAAGTGCGCACGCTGCTGCGCATGAAACGCGGCGTTGCAGCGGGCAAACCGCTCGCCACGTTGTTGCGCGAAAACCGCGTCTGGGGACCGCGCGAGCGGCTGATCGGGCCGGCGCTTTCACGCGTGAGCGAAGCGGCGCTTGAAAAAGCGTTGTCGCTGGCGGCGAAGCTGGATCGGCAGGTCAAAGGCTTGTCCGGCGGCAGCGGACCGCGAGGCAGCGCCGGTCCCGGCGATCCGCCGCCCGATGTCTGGGACGGCATGTTCGAACTTGCGATGACCGTGGCGTCCTCGGGCAGTCCGTTGCAAGGCAACACGGCCAAAGCGCCTCCAGTAAAGCGCCCGAGCTGACATCGGCTTAGAATCGGGTCTATCTTTGCGCTTTTTAGCGCGCCAGCGTTCCAAGAGAATGACGATGACCAACATCGACGAATACATGATCGACCTCGGCCACCGCGCGCGCCGGGCTTCGCGCGCCATGGCGCGAGCATCCACGGCCGCGAAGAATGCCGCGCTTTACGCTATTGCGGATGCCATCGAACGCGAACGCGCAGCGCTGAAAGATGCAAATGCGCGCGATCTCGCCAATGCCCGCGACAACGGCCATGACGCGGCGTTCATCGACCGGTTGACGCTGTCCGACAAAGCGCTGAACACCATGGTCGAAGGTTTGCGGCAGGTTGCCGCGCTGGCTGATCCTATTGGAGAAATCAGCGGCTTGAAATTCCGCCCGACCGGTATTCAGGTCGGGCAAATGCGCGTGCCGCTCGGTGTTATCGGGATCATTTATGAGTCGCGGCCGAATGTGACTATCGATGCAGCCGCGCTTTGCCTCAAATCCGGCAACGCGGCCATTTTGCGCGGCGGCTCCGAGGCGCTCGAATGCAATGCCGCGCTGGCGAAGCTGATTAGCGAAGGGCTGGAAGCGGCCGGATTGCCGCAAGAAGCCGTGCAGGTTGTCGCGACTGCGGATCGCGCGGCGGTCGGCAAGCTGATCACCATGACCGAATATGTGGACGTGATCGTCCCGCGTGGCGGCAAAAGCCTGATCGCGCGATTGATGGAAGAAGCGCGCGTGCCGATGATCAAGCATCTCGACGGCATCTGCCACGTCTACGTGGATGACCGCGCGGACCTGAGCAAGGCGCTCGACATTTGCGACAACGCGAAGACGCATCGATACGGAACCTGCAACACCATGGAAACGCTGCTGATTGCACGCGGGATTGCGGCGGAAGCGTTGCCGCCGCTCGCGAACGCGTTCAGGGCGAAGGACGTGGAATTGCGCGTGGACGTGGCGAGCCGCGCCGTCCTCGATAACGCGCGATACGAAGGCCCGCTCGTCACCGCGACCGAAGCCGACTGGAACACCGAATACCTCGCGCCCATTTTGTCCATCAAGCTGGTGGACGGCCTGGACGAAGCCGTCGATCACATCAACACCCATAGCTCGCATCACACCGACGCCATCGTCACCGAAGACCACGACCGCGCCATGCGCTTTCTTCGCGAAGTGGATTCGGCGAGCGTGATGGTCAACGCATCGACGCGTTTTGCCGATGGCTTCGAGTTCGGCCTCGGCGCCGAGATCGGCATTTCGAACGACAAGCTGCACGCGCGCGGACCGGTCGGGCTGGACGGTTTGACATCGATGAAATATGTAGTCCTGGGTCATGGCGAAGTCCGTCAATAACCTCCGCTGACCTTCACCAGCATTTACCCATAACAACGAGAAAATGTCCCAGATGCTCTGGATCAAAGCGCTGCATATAGTATTAGTGGCCTCGTGGTTTGCGGGCCTGTTTTACTTGCCGCGAATTTTCGTGAATCTCGCGATGGAAACGGAGCCGGCCGCAATCGCCCGTTTGTTGACGATGGCGCGCAAGCTGTTTCGCTTCATGACGTTCATCGCGGTGCCGGCGCTGGCTTGCGGCTTGTGGCTGCTGCTCGTGGTCGGGATTGGACAAGGACAGGGATGGATGCACGCCAAGCTGACCATCGTCGTACTGATCATTATTTATCACGCGTATTGCGGGGTCTTGCTGCGCACGTTCGCGCGAGGTGAAAACAAACGTTCCGACAAGTGGTACAGAATGTTCAACGAGCTGCCGGTTCTCGGTTTGCTCGGCGCAACGTTGCTAGTGGTTCTCAAACCGTTCTGATTGCGAAGTAACCAAAGAAAACGCCGGCCTCGAATGAAGCCGGCGTTTTGCATTTGAACGCGCCGGTCAACCCGACGGCAGTCGTTCAAACGCCGCGTTTGCCTCGGCAATGATCTGTTGCACCAGATCCGCCGATGTCTCCACCAGCGCATATTCGTCCTGCCCCGGACCGCCCATCTTCACGCGTTCATTGCGATACCGCATGCCGCTCGGGAACGGCGCACGGCCAGACGTGTGATATTCAACACAACCGGTTTCCGCCACGAGTTGCGCAATATTGTTCAGCCGCACGCCCGCGCCGGGCATGATCACCAGCCTTTCTCCCGCCACTTCGCGAAGCTTCCTGATCAACGCGCGGCCTTCCAGTGCGCTTGCTTCCTGACCGGAGGTGAGCAGCCGATTACAGCCGGCGCGGATAACGTCTTCAAGCGCCGTGAATGGATCGCGCGCGGCATCGAATGCACGATGGAAGGTGACCGGCAACGGCGCGGCCAGTTCGACCAGACGCTTTGTACGAGCGATATCCACGTTGCCGTCGGCGGTAAGCAATCCGATCACGACGGCATCCACGCCAAGCTTTTTGCACGCGATGACATCGCGTTCCATGACGTCGAACTCGATGTCGGAATAGAGGAAATCGCCACCGCGCGGGCGGATAATGACGTTGAGCAGGATGTGCAGCTTGTCACGAGCACTTGCGATCGCGCCATAAGAAGGCGTGGTGCCGCCTTCCAGAAGGTTGTCGCAAAACTCGACGCGCCCGGCACCGCCGGTCTGAGCCGCGAGGCATGACGTCACCGAACCTGCGCAGATTTCAAGCAATAGAGTTGGTGCTGGCATGAAGGAGTGTCTCGTGAAGGGTTTAATCGCAGAAGATTAAAGCATCGACGCATCGAATGGCCTTTCTTTTAATCGAGCGTATCGATACGAATAAGCTTCCACTAAAAACTATATTTTCCAAAAGCCGTTAATAGTGTCCGCTGCGGTTTTTTCAACGTTTCAATTTATTTATATCCAGGCCAGTCCTATACAACCATACAACGCCGCTGTGGTTGATCAGCGTCCGCGTTCTGTCCTTCGTCCTTCAATTCCCGCGTTGGAACACGTGTCCCCGCTCGCCAGTGCCACTTGCACCAACCTTCGTCCACCGTCTCAAAGTCAGCTCAATTAGGACGGTTCTCATGGTTGTTGAGGATGCCGGCGTCGAGAATCAAGCCATCGCATCAGATTCGTTTGCAAGATGTAATTACGGATTCCTTTCTCGGTTTGTATTTAAGACGTTTCCGATTTTCCACGTCATAGCCCGTGCAGATAATGCACCCGCTGAATAAATGCATCCCGCGACGAATCCAATCGCATCGTCCAGAGCGACGTACCCAATCCGTCCGGTCCTGAGGACATTCCTCCCCACCGGACGCTCAACAGTCAAATGCCATGAAAAACGAAGTACCGGGCGCGATAACGCCTGTTCAACCGGACGACGGCGACGCATTGACGCTATCAACAAAGGTTGACGATACCTTGCTGAAAAGCCTGGTCTGGATGGCCGCCTATCACGGCAAGCCGACCAGCGAGGCGGCGATGCTTTCCGGCTTGCCAGCGGGGCGATTCATTTCGCCAAAGCAGGCTCAGCTTGCGATGGAGCAATCGGGCTTTTCCGTGGGAGTTATCGAGCGCCAGCCGCACGAAGTCTCTCCCATGCTGCTGCCCGTCGTGCTGTTCCGCAAGGACCACGGCGGATGCGTGCTGATTGGCCGTTCGCCGAATGACGTGAAGCTGATCAAACCGCCCTCGGAAATCAAGGAAGGCGCGCAGCCTATAGACGAGATGGAAGCCGCGTACCTCGTGGTACTGCCGGAAGCCGGATCGAAAGTCGTCGCTATCGGCGTGAGTCAGTTGAAGGCGAACTACACGGGTTTCGCCATGTTGGTGAAGCCGGTCGGTCGCGTCGATATCCGTGCAGGCAAGCCCGAAGCCAAGGAAAGCGGCCACTGGCTGCTCAGCACGTTGTGGCGTTACAGGCGTTATTACTGGAGCGCGGCACTCGGTGCGCTGCTGATCAATGTGCTTGCGCTTGCGGGGACGTTCTTCACCATGAACGTGTATGACCGCGTGGTGCCGAATCAGGCGTTCACGACTTTGTGGTCGCTCGCCATCGGCGTGGCGATTGCCATGTTGTTCGAGTTCATATCGCGGAACGTCCGCGCGCATGTGCTCGACGTGGCCGGGAAGAAAGCCGACCTGATCATGGGCGCGATGCTCTTCAAGCAAGCGTTATCGATTCGAATGGAGCACAAGCCGGCGTCGTCGGGATCGTTCGCAAACCAGTTACGTGAATTCGAGTCCGTGCGCGATTTCGTGGCGTCCGCCACGCTCGCGACCATCTCCGATCTGCCGTTTACGTTCCTGTATATCGCGGTGATCTTCATGATCGCGGGACCGCTGGGGTTTATTCCTCTTGGCCTGATTCCTGTGATTGTGGGCGTTAGTTTGTTTATCCAGTGGCCACTCAAGAAAACCATGAAGGAAAACCTGCGGGAGTCATCGCTCAAGCAAGGTGTCCTGATTGAAACTGTCGAAGGTATTGAAACGCTGAAGGCAACGGGCGGCGAACGCTACATGCAGGAACGCTGGGAACTGTTCTCGGCAAAAGCCTCCGATACATCGATGAAATCCAAACGTCTTTCGGCGCTGGCTACGAACTTTGTATCGTGGATCACGCAGTTCGAAACGGTGATGATCGTGGTGGCCGGCGTGTATCTCATTGCCGACGGCAAGCTTACTCAAGGTGCGCTGATTGGTTCCGTGATCCTGGCTAGCCGTGCGCTCGCGCCGCTGGCACAAGTGACGGGGTTGGCCGTGCGTTTCCAGCAATCGAAGGCTGCACTCGATTCACTCAGCGGCTTGATGAAAAAGCCGGTCGAACGCGATCCGGAAGTGGACTATCTCGACGGTCCAATTGTGACGGGCGCAATCGAACTGAAGGGTGTCGGGTTTCACTATCCGTCGCCGAACGGCATGAAGCCGCCAGAATTCCTCAAGAACATCAACATCAAGGTCGACGCGGGTGAGCGCATCGCCATCCTGGGACGTGTGGGCAGCGGCAAGTCTTCGTTGCTGCGCGTGATGTCGAATCTTTATCGTCCAACGAGCGGCCAGATTTTCAGCGATGGCATTGATCTCTCGCAAATCGATCCGTCCGACTGGCGCGCCTCGGTGGGATATGTCGCGCAGGACAGCCGCTTGTTTTACGGATCGCTGCGCCAGAACGTAATGATCGGCCGTCCGGATGCATCCATTCACGAATTGCTGCGCGTGGCGAAAGTCACGGGTATTGATGCGATCGCGCAGAGCAGTCCGCATGGCTGGAACATGCAGATTGGCGAGAACGGCGACGGTTTGTCCGGTGGCCAGCGTCAGCTCGTGGCGCTCGCGCGCTCGCTGATCGCCCGCCCGAAGTTGTTGCTGATGGACGAACCCACCAGCGCAATGGATACGCAGACCGAAGCCGCGTTTATCCGCGACCTGGCAATAGCAACTGTTGGGACCACGCTCGTGGTCGTTACTCACCGGCCTTCGCTATTGGCATTGGTGGATCGAATCATCGTGATGGATGGCGGCAAAGTTGTCACCGATGGTCCCAAGGAAGCCGTATTGGCCGCGTTACGTGCACCGCAAGGCACCCAACCTACGCCTTCGGGCACTGAACCCGCGCGCGTCACACAGGATCAACAATGAACTCACTGACCAAACTAGGCCGATGGATCCGCGGCTTAACGCCGGCCGGCCGTCGCAAGAATGCCGAGCCGCGTATGCATCCGGCTCACGCGGTGTATATGAACGACCTGCGCGAATCGTCGCTGGCGCAATCCATTCCCGGCACGCTGATTGTCCTGTATCTAGTCGCGGCAATCCTGGTGTCTGGACTCGTCTGGGCGAAGTTTGCGAAGGTCGAGGAAATCACGCAAGGGCAGGGGAAGGTGATTCCTGTCAGCCGTGAGCAGATCATCCAGTCGCTCGAAGGTGGCATTCTCGCGGACATGCATGTTCGGGAAGGTGATGTGGTCGAGAAAGGTCAGCTATTGCTGAACATCGATCCGAAGCGTGCCGATTCCAACTATGCAGAAGGCCGTTCGAAGTGGATCGGACTCGAAGCGAAAGTTGCGCGCCTTCGTGCCGAATCGAATAACACGCCGCTCGTTTTTCCCGCTGACATTCAGAAAGAAAAGGATGTCATGGCTGGAGAAACGAAGGCCTATGAAGCCCGCCGCCGCGCGCTGCAGGATACGGTTGCTTCGTTGCAGCGCAGCTATACGCTTGCCATGAACGAAATCAACATGACCGAGCCGCTAGCTGCACGCGGATTGATTTCGGAAACCGAAGTATTGCGGATGAAGCGCAGTGCCAACGACCTGCAATCGCAAATTGTGGATCGTCGCAACAAATACGCTTCAGACGCGAACGACGAACTCTCGCGCCTCGAACTCGAACTTTCGCAAACCAAAGAGAATCTGGCGGGTCGTGCCGATGTGCTCGAGCGCACCACGCTGGTCGCGCCGGTAAAGGGAACGATCAAGGATATTCGCATCACGACCATTGGCGGTGTCATCCAGCCAGGGGCGCAGATCATGAGCATCGTCCCCTATGCCGACCAGCTGATCGTGGAGGCGCATGTAAAACCACAGGACGTGGCGTTTCTTCATCCGGGCTTGCCTGCCATGGTCAAGATATCCGCCTATGACTTCGGTATTTACGGCGGCCTCAAAGGGCGCGTGATCAGCATCAGCGCGGACACGCTGGTCGATGAAAAAGCCGCGCCCGGCAAGCCCGATGCCATCTATTACCGCGTGCAGGTTCTCACCGACAAAAGCGAACTCGTCGCAGCTGGAAAACACTTGCCGATTATTCCGGGCATGACCGGGAACGTCGAGATTCGTACCGGTGAAAAAACCGTTCTGTCCTATTTGCTGAAGCCGATTTTCAAATCGCGTGAAGCGTTCCGCGAGAGATAAGCCATGTCTAACCGAACACTCCGCGCACGGCACCGCCGTACGCAAACAGGTCACGGACTGACTGCCGCGGATCAGGCAGCCCTCGCCGCCGCGCCGCGTCGTGCGGTTGTCAGTGCGTTGGGCGTACTGATGGGAACAGGCGTGATAACGCTCGCTTTCGGTTCGCCTGAGGCGAACGCGAAGTCGGCTATCGATGAACTCGCCTGGTTGCCGCAACACCTGCAGACTTCTCAAACGTCGCAAGTCGTTCCCGTTTCTGTGTTGACCCAGGCGCCGTCGTTGGTCCGTGAAACCAATCAGGTGACAACGGCGGGCATGGATACGTCCGTTGCGACCGCGGCACCGGTTGCGGTAGAGCAGCCGGTTCCTCTACCTCGCCGCGCGACGCTGCAAACAGTGACGCCCGATATTGCCATTGCACCCGTGTCGCCTGCACGCGCAATGCCTGAAGTCGCGAATGTGCCGGCGGCTCGTGGCGCGGTGATGCAATCGACGCCTGTCATTGTCGTCCCGCCGGAAGTTCCGCGTCGAGCACTTGCTCCAACGCAAGCCGCGCAACAGTATTCAAAGTACAGCAGCGACCTGCAGCACGTTGACGCTTCAGTGCGTATGCCGCCAGCCGCCTCCAGACCATCGGTACGCGACATGCAGTCCGATCTGCAATCCTTGCGGGCTTCCGTTGCCAGCGGAGCCGCCAATGGAGCCGCCGCAACGGAATCAGGCGATGCGATGGCCGCCATGCCATTGCCACGCAGCTCCGAACAGCTTGGCCGAGGGTTCGCCAGTGACCTGCGCGAGGATCTCCAGAGCCGGAAAGGCCGGCCTTACGTACTGGCCGGAACTGCAACTGGCCTGACTCGTCAGGCTCAGGCCGGCGCGCGGTCGAAGGAGGCAAGCTTTTCAGACTGGCTGGACGATGGGTCCGGGCCGCGCACGCGCGTTGACACCACGCTCGTTCCTGAGCAGGCCGTTCGCGCCGCCCTACGGACAGCGGCCGATGCCGCCGCCGCGCGCAGTGCGGCCGTCCGGCAGGCGAAGAACGACTGGGACGCCGCGCTGGCGGACGTGGATCAGGTAAAAGGGCAACGCTGGCCGCAGGTGCAACTCGGCGGCAACACGCCGAGCATTACCGGCGACAGCGCCAGCTTCAACCAGTACAACCGGCCCACTGCAAACGTCGCGGTGACCACTTTGATCTATGATTGGGGCAAGACCAGCAAAAGCATTGATAGCCGCACGAAGACCGCACAAGCCGCAGAACTTTATTACCGGGCGATGGCGCAGCAAAACGCGTACGACATAGCATCCAGTCTGGTCGATCTTTCCAAAAACCGCGCCACCTACGTGATTGGTGAAAGCTACGTCAAGCGCATGGAGCAACTGGTGAACATGCTGGTGGAGATCGTCAAGGCCGACCCGGGTCGCTTGAGTGAACTCACTCAGGCCAAGTCGCGGCTGCTCCAGGCGCAGACCTCGCAGGATACGGTCGCGGCGCAGGTGCGATCGCTTCAGCTTAGCGTACGCAAACTGGTCGGCGATGAACCCATTGCCATGCCACAGGGCACGCACTGGCAAATGCAGCTGGACGGGCTGGACGACGCCGTGGCGAGCGTGAGCCAAAACCCTGCCATTGCACAGGCAGCGGCGGAAGCGGAAGCTGCGAAGCTGAGTGCGCAGTCGGTACGGGCGGAAGGTTTGCCGAAGTTGAACTGGGTCATCAACAAGAACACTGCGTCCGATGTCTTCGGCAATCGCCAGCCGTGGTCAACCATGCTGCAACTTTCCTGGACACCCTTTCAGGGCGGCAGCCAGCGCGCGGCGGAGCGTGCGGCGTTGTCGCGGGCTTCTTCGAGCAGCGACAAACACGACCAGCTCGAACTCGATTCCGAATACAAGGTTCGCGATGCGCACCGGGACGCCGTAGCACAGGCCACGCGTGCGAAGTTGTATGCCGAGCTCGCAACTGAAACGGATCTTGTCCGCAAACAGTTTTTTGAGCAGTGGTATCACCTGAACCGCCGGACCTTGCTCGATGTGCTGTCCGCCGAAAGTGACTTTTATAACAATCAGGTCAGCGAAGTCACCACTGAATTCGATTCCTATCAGGCGATTCTGAAGCTGCATCTGAATAATGGGACATTGTCGAGTTGGCTGGAAAATACCTGATCGCTTTTAGGATTAATCGAGATCGATAACGCGTATTTCTATTTTATCTGGCAGTTTTAAAGAACCACTTGGCGCTTGTCTCCAGGTGGTTTTTTGTTTTCTGGATTCACGTGGATGCCGAAATATGATTCCAGATTTATCGTGATGAAATTTTGCAATTCACTCTCGATTGCTTTTATCGATTATCTGTAGGGTTGTTCTTCTGCAACAAAATTCATGTTTAGGACGATTCCTAAATAAAAATTTCTTTCCGATAGATTGTAAAAAATATGGGCGAGAGCCAAGGCTAGCAAGGTTCCATCCCAAACCTGTGTGCTTGCGTTCAGACGATTAACGCTAGTTCACTGCACTGGAATCCGCCTATCCAGTTTGCGAAATTCAATTTAGGAGTTTTCGCATTAAGCCCCGCCCCTTCAATACCTATAGTTCGTTTGCGGTCACCTACAACCGGGCTTTTCGAGATAACCCGGTCTCAGTGCTTCGGTATTAAAACCGGAAGAGGCAATGAACGCCGCGCGTTATACGGAAGCTTCACAAAAGATTAACCATCCACAAGATGACCAACGATCTCTGTTCCGCACCGCAAGGCGATTTCTCTATTTTTGCAAAGGTATTCACAGCATGAACAAGTCATACAAATCAGTTTGGAATGAATCGACAGGAACATGGGTCGCCGTTTCCGAACTCGCCACGGGTCGCAGCAAGAGCAAGCGGGCGAAGAAAGCCCTCTCGACTGCCATCCTGACGCAAATCGCGGTGGGTGGGATCAGCTTGGCAGGCGCCGGCGCCGCCATGGCTGACGAAGCCAGCGCGCAGGACAATGCCAGCACGGTCGTTATTGCGGATAACGTTGCTGGTGCCGTTTCCGGTGATGCGGATGTCATCAACGCACCGTCGCAGCCGAAGATGTTGGGTTCGAGCCAGATGCTTGGAGCCACTCTGAATGACACGTATATCGCCATTGGAAAGCCTTCTTCCATTGGTATTGGGTCCAACCCAGCTGTTGCCGGGACCGAAGCTATCGCAATTGGCGGTGGTTCGAACGCAGCTACGTCCGCAATCGCAATCGGTGGGTCCACGCAGGCGACCGGCAGAAACAGTACTGCGGTAGGTGTGAACGCCGCCGCAGCCGGTGACGGCTCTTTAGCGCTTGGCTATCTCGCTACCTCTACCGCATTGCAGTCACTAGCCATGGGAACTGCCGCCGAGGTCACAGGGGCCAATTCTATAGCCATAGGAACGACTGCTTCGGTAACTGGAGCGAATTCTATCGCGATAGGTAACGCGTCAACTGCCACCGTTGACAACACGGTTTCCGTGGGTTCATCGACTGTCAAACGCAAGATTGTGAACGTTGCCGCGGGCGACGTGAATGCATCGAGCACGGACGCAGTGATCGGTTCGCAATTGTCAAGCCTCGCGACTTCTGCCGCAGCGGCACTGGGCGGCGGTTCAACCGTTGACGCCACCGGCAAGATCAGCAAGCCGACCTACAGCATTGGCGGCAAAAACTACACCAGCCTTGACAGCGCCTTGACGGCCGCAGCGTCGACGGGTTCGACCGGCGGCAATGACCCGCTGGCCGTTCACTACGCAGCAGACGGCTCGGTTACGGCAGGCACGACCGGTCCGGTCAAGATCACGGGCGTGGCTTCGGGCACGACAACCACTGACGCAGTCAACGTTGGTCAGTTGTCGAAGGTTGCAACCAGCACGGCAGCAGCATTGGGCGGCGGTTCAACGGTGGCGGCAGACGGCACTATCAGCGCACCTACGTACACCGTTGCTGGCAAGACGTATAACAGCCTTGATACCGCATTGACGGGCGTGGCGGCAACAGCCGGCGCGGGCAATCCGTACGTTGCTGTCGGCAGGCCGGGCGCAACTATTCCAGCACCTTTAGCCGCAGTTGCAGGTACTGATGCAATCGCCGTAGGTGCCGACAGTATTGGGTCTAATTATTCAGTTGCGATGGGTTCCCATGCGGACACCGGCAGCACCGCCACTAGCATGCGTAATGTAGCGGTAGGTATGCAATCGGTCGCAAATGGCGGTGGTAGCTCGGCGCTGGGTTACTACGCGCAAGCAACAGCAGACGGTGCCACAGCTCTTGGTTACTATGCGGATGCTTCGGCGCAGAACGCAACCGCTTTAGGCGCTAATTCTGTCGCCGACGTTGCCAACACGGTTTCCGTGGGTTCATCGACTATCAAACGCAAGATCGTGAACGTTGCCGCAGGCGACGTGAATGCATCGAGCTCGGACGCAGTAATCGGTTCGCAATTGTCGAAGGTTGCAACCAGCGCAGCGGCGGCATTGGGCGGCGGTTCTACGGTCGCGACAGACGGCACAATTAGCGCACCCAAGTACACCGTTGGCGGCACAACGTATAACAGCCTGGATACCGCATTGACGGGCGTGGCGGCAACAGCCGGCGCGGGCAATCCGTACGTTGCCGTTGGTTACGTTACAAGGCTTCCTGCCACACCTGCAGCCGCAGGTATGGACGGTGTGTCTTTTGGTAGCGCTGCTCAGAGCGCAACGAGTTCAGTTGCAATCGGGGGCAACGCCGACGGCGGAAGCCCTACTGCTCTTGAAGGTGACAGCCGTAATGTAGCGGTAGGCTCGCAAACACAAGCAACCGGCGGCGGCGCCACAGCCCTGGGCTTTGGTGCGAGTGCAAATACAACTTCCACCGCTCTCGGCTATGCAGCAAAAGCTACGGGTCTTAATTCGACTGCGTTAGGCCCCAACTCTGTCGCCGACGTTGCCAACACGGTTTCTGTGGGTTCATCGACTATCAAACGCAAGATCGTGAACGTTGCCGCAGGCGACGTGAATGCATCGAGCTCGGACGCAGTGAACGGCGGGCAGTTGTCAGGCGTCGCCACAACAGCGGCGGCAGCAACCTCGGCACTCGCAACCAGCGCAGCAGCAGCACTGGGCGGCGGTTCTAAGGTTGCGGCAGACGGCACCATCAGTGCGCCTACGTACACTGTTGCCGGCAAGACGTATAACAGCCTGGATACCGCATTGACGGGCGTGGCGGCAACGGCCGGCGCGGGCAATCCGTACATTGTTACAGGTACTGGTACACCTACCGCAAAAACAGCTACATTTGGTGCCGATACAATCGCCATCGGTGCGGCTGCGAATGCAACGACTGGCTCGGTTGCAATCGGGTCATCGTCAAATGCCGGTGCAAACGACGGTACGGTCGTGCTTGGTAGTTACGCGACGGCGGTCGGTCACCAAAGCACTGCAAACGCAACCGGTTCGGTCGCGCTCGGAGCGGGTGCTCGGGCGACTGCGACAGGCGCAATCGCGTTGGGCCAAGAGTCGAAAGCTGACGTCTCCAATACGGTTTCCGTTGGTTCATCGAGTGTCAAGCGCAAGATCGTGAACCTTGCTGCGGGTGACCTGAGTGCATCTAGCACGGACGCAGTAAACGGCGGGCAGTTGTCAGGCGTCGCTACTACAGCGGCAGCGGCAACCTCGGCACTGGCAACCAGCACTGCAGCAGCAACCTCAGCACTCGCAACCAGCGCAGCAGCAGCACTGGGCGGCGGTTCGACGGTCGACGCCAACGGCAAGATCACCAAGCCCACTTACAGCATTGCCGGCACGAACTACACCAGCATTGACAGCGCACTGAAGGCCGCAGCATCGACCGGCGGTGCTGACCCGCTGGCTGTGCATTACGCAGCAGACGGCTCGGTTACGGCAGGCACGGTAGCCGCTCCGGTCAAGATCACGGGCGTGGCTTCGGGCAGCGCAGCAACCGATGCAGTCAACGTTGGTCAGTTGGCGGCAGCAGGCGTGACCTTTGGTTCGGGCGGCGTGGTCAACAACACGTTCGTGGCTTACGACAACGCAACGTCGAAGGACCTCATTACGTTGAAGGGTGCGTCGGGCACGGGTACGAGAATCTCGAACCTGGCCAATGGCGCAGTCAATTCTGGCAGCAAGGATGCAGTCAACGGTTCGCAACTGTTCGCTACGGCATCGAGCGCAGCAGCAGCATTGGGCGGCGGTTCGACTATCGACGCAAATGGCAAGATCACCGCGCCTACGTACACCATTGGCAATACGTCTTACACCAGCCTGGACGGTGCGCTAACTGCTGCGGCAAGTGGATCGGGCGGTGATAACCCGTATGTCGCCATTCAACCTGGGGTCGGTGGGGGGATAGCTACCGCTGGAGTGGCCGGCGTTGCAGTAGGCGGTTCCGCTGAAGCCGGCGTTGCCTCGGTCGCGATTGGTGCTCAAGCGCAAGCCACACATGGCGTTGCTTTTGGCCGCAGTGCCTTGGCGACTGGGGACCTATCGTCCGCCTTGGGGTATTACTCCTCGGCAGCGGGTAGTAATGCGACTGCTGTCGGAAGCCGGGCAAATGCAGCCGGAACGGATTCAGTTGCCTTGGGTGGCTATGCAGCCGCAACAGGAAACTCGTCTGTAGCACTGGGCAATAGCTCAGTCGCCGACGTTGACAACACGGTCTCCGTGGGTTCATCGACCAACAAGCGCAAGATCGTGAACGTTGCCGCAGGTGACGTGAGTGCATCGAGCTCGGACGCAGTGACGGGCGCGCAGTTGTCAGGCGTCGCGACTACAGCGGCAGCAGCAACCTCAGCACTCGCAACCAGCGCAGCAGCAGCACTGGGCGGCGGTTCGACGGTTGATGCCAACGGCAAGATCACCAAGCCGACTTACAGCATTGCCGGCACGAACTACACCAGCATTGACAGCGCGCTGGTGGCTGCAGCATCGACTGGCGGTGCTGACCCGCTGGCCGTGCATTACGCAGCAGACGGCTCGGTTACGGCAGGCACGGTAGCCGCTCCGGTCAAGATCACGGGCGTGGCTTCGGGTAGCGCAGCAACGGACGCGGTCAACGTTGGTCAGTTGGCAGCAGCAGGCGTGACCTTTGGTTCGGGCGGCGTGGTCAACAACGCGTTCGTGGCTTACGACAGCACGGCGAAAAATCTGATCTCGCTGGGTGGCGCGTCGGGCAATGCCAAGATCACGCATCTTCTGGCAGGCGCAGTCAATTCAACCAGCACGGACGCAGTGAACGGCGCGCAGCTGGCCACGGTCGCATCGAGCGCAGCAGCAGCATTGGGCGGCGGTTCGACTATCGACGCAAATGGCAAGATCAGCGCACCGACGTACAAGATCAACGACCAAAACTACAGCAGCCTCGACAGCGCATTGAGCGCGGCCGCGGCTTCGGGTACTGGCGGTGGTGTGGATCCGCAGGCTGTGCGTTACGACACCACGGGCAAGACGTCGATCACGCTGGGCGGCACGGACGCAGTCAAAATCTCGAACGTCGCAACGGGTACATCGGCAACCGACGCAGTGAACGTTGCCCAGTTGAACAACGCAACGAACGGTTTGAACGGCGCAGTTGCTTCGCTCAAATACATTGGCGTGAGCCCGACTTCGACCGGTGCGCAAGCAATGGCAAGTGGCAAGGACGCATTGGCAGTGGGCGGAAGCGCCTTTGCCAACGCGGACAACTCACTGGCCTTTGGTACGAATGCCCGCGCAACAGGCGTCAACTCCGTTGCTCTTGGCACGGGTTCCACGGCCACGAAGGACAACACTGTCTCTATTGGTTCGCTTGGTTCGGAACGCCGTCTGGTCAACGTGGCAATCGGCACGGGTAAAACCGATGCGGTCAACCTGGGTCAGGTGCAAAGCTTGATTGCAGCATCTTCAAGCGGTGTTCAGAACGTTCAGATGGTCAAGAGCGTGCTGAAAGCTGGTGTGGCCGACGCACCGGCGTCTTCGCTGGCACCTGAATTCCTGATCGCGTCTGGCCCGACCGACAAGGTCCAGTCCATTCAGGCATCGGGAACGGACTCAATCGCAATTGGTTTGAACACGCATGCAACTGGCGATTCTTCTGTCGCTATTGGTTCGAACGTGAACGCAGTGGGTCCGCAAACGGTTGCTGTTGGTTACCAGACCATCGCCAATGGCTCGGGTTCGCAAGCATTCGGTGTGGGCGCGAACTCTGTTTCGGCTGGCGGTTTGGCAATGGGTTATTTCGCAACGGTCAACACCGATTCGGAAAACGCAATCGCTATTGGTACGAACAGCACGTCGGTTGGCATGAACGCGGTAACGATGGGTACGGAAGCAACGTCCATCGGCTCTGGCGCAATGGTGATGGGTAACAACTCCAGCGCGGTTGGCCAGAACACGATCGTGATCGGTAACGCATCGGACGTGGAAAACTCGACGGGTAACAACGTTGTGGTCGGTAACTCGAACGCGGTGACGGGCGCAAACACGGTTGTCCTGGGCAGCGGTATTGTCAAGGCAACGGGCTCGAACAGCGTTGTGCTGGGTAACGGCAGCGACGGCTCGCAGAACAACGTGGTTTCGGTTGGCGCGAAGGGTACGGAACGCAAGATCGTGAACGTCGCGGCTGGTTCAACGACCACCGACGCAGTGAACTTTGGTCAGTTGACGACGGCTATTGCAAACATTCCCACGGGCACTTCCTCGCCGGAAACAGTGTTGTACGACACGTCGGCACATGACAAGGTGACATTCGGCAAGGCAGGCACGCCGACCACGTTGTCTAACGTTGCAGCAGGCGTGACGACAACCGACGCAGTGAACGTGGGTCAGCTGACAGCAGCGGGCCTGATCGTGAATTCGAGCGGCGTGGCACAAAACGCGTTCGTGGCTTACGACAACAAGAAAGCGACCACCGCAGGCACGGACGCGGCGGCAGCACTGGCAGCATCGGTTGATGCAGTCAAGTACGACAGCGCAGCGCACAACAAGGTGACGTTGGGTACGGTAGGCACGCCAGTGACGTTGACCAACGTTGCAGCGGGCACGACCACCAATGACGCAGTGAACGTGGGTCAGCTGACAGCAGCGGGCCTGATCGTGAATTCAAGCGGCGTGGCACAGAACGCGTTCGTGGCTTACGACAATGCAACGTCGAAGGACACGATCACGCTGAAGGGCACGGCCGGCACGACGAAGATCACGGCACTGACCAACGGCACGTTGAGCGCAGCCAGCAAGGACGCAGTCAACGGTTCGCAGTTGTTCAATGCAGTGTCGACTACGGCAGCCGCATTGGGTGCTGGTGCAACGATCGACCCGACAACGGGTAAGGTCACTGTTCCGAAGTTTACGGTTGGTACATCGACCTACGACACGGTTCAGGGCGCACTGACGGCAGCAGCTGGATCGGGCGGCACGGTTTCCCCAGAAACAGTGTTGTACGACACGACTGCGCACGACAAGGTGACGTTCAATAAGGGTTCGGCAGCAACAACCCTGTCAAACGTTGCAGCAGGCGTGACGACCACCGACGCAGTGAACGTGGGTCAGCTGACAGCAGCGGGCCTGATCGTGAATTCGAGCGGCGTGGCACAAAACGCGTTCGTGGCTTACGACAACAAYACGTCGAAGGACACGATCACGCTGAAGGGCACGGCCGGCACGACGAAGATCACGGCACTGACCAACGGYACGTTGAGCGCAGCCAGCAAGGACGCAGTCAACGGTTCGCAGTTGTTCAACACGGCATCGAGCGCAGCAGCGGCAATCGGCGGCGGTTCGACGCTTGATCYGTCAACGGGCACGATCAGCAAGCCGACGATCGCAGTTGGCGGCGTCACGTACACGGACGTAGCTGCAGCGGTTACGGCAGCGGGTACGAAAGCAACCACCGCAAGCACGGACGCGGCGGCAGCACTGGCGGCATCGGTTGAGGCAGTCAAGTACGACAGCGCAGCGCACAACAAGGTGACGNAAGGTCCGAACATTGGCCTGATCAACTCGCTCGCACTGTACGCGCACTTGAACGAATACGTTACGGCAGCGGGTACGAAAGCAACCACCGCAAGCACGGACGCGGCGGCAGCACTGGCGGCATCGGTTGAGGCAGTCAAGTACGACAGCGCAGCGCACAACAAGGTGACGTTGGGTACGGCAGGCACGCCAGTGACGTTGACCAACGTTGCAGCGGGTGTTGCTGATGCAGATGCAGTCAACATGAAGCAGCTGACAGCAGCGGGCCTGATCGTGAATTCGAGCGGCGTGGCACAAAACGCGTTCGTGGCTTACGACAACAACACGTCGAAGGACACGATCACGCTGAAGGGCACGGCCGGCACGACGAAGATCACGGCACTGACCAACGGC
>NZ_LMPF01000009.1:0-876 GCF_001424345.1 Burkholderia sp. Leaf177 | reverse complement strand
GGGTACGAAAGCAACCACCGCAAGCACGGACGCGGCGGCAGCACTGGCGGCATCGGTTGAGGCAGTCAAGTACGACAGCGCAGCGCACAACAAGGTGACGCTGGGTACGGTAGGCACGCCGGTGACGTTGACCAACGTTGCAGCGGGTGCGACGACAACCGACGCAGTGAACGTGGGTCAGCTGACAGCAGCGGGCCTGATCGTGAATTCGAGCGGCGTGGCACAAAACGCGTTCGTGGCTTACGACANGTGACGTTGACCAACGTTGCAGCGGGTGCGACGACAACCGACGCAGTGAACGTGGGTCAGCTGACAGCAGCGGGCCTGATCGTGAATTCGAGCGGCGTGGCACAAAACGCGTTCGTGGCTTACGACAATGCAACGTCGAAGGACACGATCACGCTGAAGGGCGCGTCGGGCACGGGTACGCGGATTTCGAACATGACCGCTGGCCTGATCAGCTACAACAGCAAGGACGCAGTCAACGGTTCGCAGYTGTTCAACACGGCATCGAGCGCGGCAGCGGCAATCGGCGGCGGTTCGACGCTTGATCCGTCAACGGGCACGATCAGCAAGCCGACGATCGCAGTTGGCGGCGTCACGTACACGGACGTAGCTGCAGCGGTTACGGCAGCAGGTACGAAAGCGACCACCGCAGGCACGGACGCGGCGGCAGCACTGGCAGCATCGGTTGATGCAGTCAAGTACGACAGCGCAGCGCACAACAAGGTGACGTTGGGTRCGGWAGGCACGCCAGTGACGTTGACCAACGTTGCAGCGGGTGCGACGACAACCGACGCAGTGAACGTGGGTCAGCTGACAGCAGCGGGCCTGATCGTGAATTCGAGCGGCGTGGCACAAAACGCGTTCGTGGCT
>NZ_LMPF01000008.1 GCF_001424345.1 Burkholderia sp. Leaf177 | reverse complement strand
TTCGATCGACTGGGGGTACCTCGTTTCTCCTAACCTCAACTTCTCGAACCGCCCGGTGCGGACCCGCATGCCGGGTGGTGTGGCAGGGGTACGGCCTCTTGGCTGTCCCCTATGCCGATTAGGCACGCCTTCAGATATCTCGATGTCTGGCCGTGCGCGCCTTTTTTCACGATGTCCTCCGGCGTTCCGCTCGCCACCACCTTGCCGCCGTTTTCTCCCGCGCCCGGCCCCATGTCGATGACCCAATCGCTCTGCGCCGCCACACGCATGTCGTGCTCGACGACGATTACCGTATTGCCGGCATCGACGAGACCTTGTAGCTGAATCAGCAAGCGGTCGCTATCGACCGAATGCAGACCTGTAGTGGGTTCGTCGAGTATGTAAAGGTTCTCTCCGCGCTGGGCGCGCTGAAGCTCCGTTGCGAGCTTGATGCGTTGCGCCTCGCCGCCGGAAAGCTCTGTTGCAGGCTGCCCGAGCCGCAAATAGCCCAGCCCGATATCGCGCAATACCGCGAGTGCACGCATGATCTGCGGCTCTTCCACAAAAAATTCGCAAGCCTGGTCGACTGTCATTTGCAGGACTTCCGCAATGTTCTTGTCGTTCCATTTGACTTCGAGTGTCTCCGTGTTGTAGCGGGTTCCTCCGCATGTCGAGCACGGCGCGTAGACGCTCGGCATGAAGAGCAACTCGACACTGACGAAGCCTTCACCTTCGCATGTCGGGCATCGGCCTTTGGCGACGTTGAACGAAAAACGGCCCGCGTCGTAGCGCCGGCGACGCGCTTGCGGCGTCTCCGCGAACAGCTTGCGAACGTGATCGAAAAGACCCGTATAGGTGGCGAGATTCGAGCGTGGCGTGCGGCCGATCGGCTTCTGGTCGACCCTCACCAGCCGGCGAATATGCTCCATGCCTTCCGTGATTTCTCCATCGGTCTGGATGTCTTCCGCATCAAGAAGAGGATCACGATCTTCTTCGGTTTCATTCGCGATCGGACGTCCGAGTTTTTCCGCGACGAGTTCCGGCAAAGCCTGACTGACGAGACTCGATTTACCCGAGCCCGAGACGCCTGTGACGGTCGTAAAACATCCAAGCGGGAGAACGATGTCCAGCGCTGTCAGGTTGTTTCTGGTGACATTTGAAAGCCGTAACCAGCCCGCCGGCGAACGCTTCGTACGCGCGACGGGCCGGTGCTCTCCAAAAAGATGCAGCCGTGTTTGCGATGCTTCCACGTCGGCGAGTCCAGCAGGCGGCCCGCTGTACACGATGCTTCCCCCCGCGGTTCCGGCTGCCGGCCCGACATCGACGAGCCAGTCCGCGCGACGCATCATCTCCAGATCGTGCTCGACCACGAACAGCGAATTGCCCGCTTCCTTCAAACGCTGCAACGCGCTGTAAAGCGCTTCGCCATCGGCGGGATGAAGGCCGGCGGACGGTTCATCGAGCACATAGATCACGCCAAACAACTGCGATGCCAACTGTGTTGCAAGCCTCAGGCGCTGCAGTTCTCCGGATGACAACGTCGGCGTGCTCCGGTCCAGCGCCAGGTAACCGAGACCCAGGTCGATCAGCGTGGACAAGCGGTCGAGCAACTCTTTTGCCATGCGTTGCGCCGCAACCTGCTTCTCGCGCGATTGATTCGTTGTCCGTCTTATATCGGGCGATGCCTTATGTGCCGATCCGCCCGATGCAACCCGCCGCTCCAGAGCTTCGCGCATTTCCTTCTTGTTCAGCACCTCGCCCGTTTGTACATCGGGAGACGGTTCGCCGCGTGCGACGGGACGCAGGATGTCGGCGACACGCGCCATCGGCATCTGCGATAACTCCGCTATGTCGAGTCCCGCGAATGTCACGGACAGCGCTTCGAGTTTCAGCCTTTTGCCATGACATGTTGGACAGGCGCTGCTTATCATGAAACGCGACACGCGCTTTTTCATCAACGCACTTTGCGTATTGGCGAAGGTATGAAGCACATAGCGGCGTGCGCCAGTGAACGTGCCTTGATAACTCGGCTCGGCATGGCGCTTGAGCGCGGCTTTCGTTTCCTGGGGCGTGAGACCTGCGTACACCGGGACGGTCGGTGTTTCGTCGGTGAAGAGAATCCAGTCGCGATCCTTCTTCGGAAGATCGCGCCACGGGGTATCGACGTCGTAGCCGATCGTGACGAGAATGTCGCGCAGGTTCTGGCCGTGCCACGCGGGCGGCCATGCGGCGACCGCGCGCTCGCGGATGGTCAGCGAGTCGTCGGGCACCATCGACTTCTCGGTGACTTCGTAGACACGTCCAAGGCCGTGGCACGTGGGGCAAGCGCCTTGCACGGTGTTCGGGGAGAAATCCTCGGCGAACAACATTGGCTGCTTCGCCGGGTAGGTGCCCGTGCGCGAGTAGAGCATGCGAACGAGGCTCGAAAGCGTGGTGACGCTGCCTACCGATGACCGCGCGTTCGGCGTGCCGCGCTGCTGCTGCAGTGCCACGGCCGGCGGCAGTCCTTCAATGGAATCCACCTCCGGCACGCCGACCTGATCGATCAGGCGCCGCGCGTAGGGCGCAACCGACTCGAAGTAACGCCGCTGCGCTTCGGCGTATAGCGTGCCGAAGGCAAGCGACGACTTGCCCGAGCCCGACACGCCGGTGAATACGACAAGCGCGTCGCGCGGTATGTCGACATCCACGTTGCGCAGGTTGTGCTCGCGTGCGCCTCGCACACGCACGAAGCCGGTGTGAGAGGGCGAAGCATTCGGTTTGTTGTTTCGAGCTGTCATGCGCCTTTTCTATTGTTTGCGGTTATGGGTCGGCGTTGCGTCGCGCCACGCGATACAAACGTCCCGCAGAGCTTGTGCCCGGGCGTTTTGCAAGTAGGACATGGTGTTTGAAAGTCGATTAAACGCGATTAAATTTCTAGCAGCATTGATACCGCTTTCATTACGCGGACGTGATATTAGTGAGAGGTGCAGGACAAGATTTCAAAGATTTCGCTTTGTCGTTTCGAGATTCTTAACGGCTGTGCTCGTTAAGGGAACGCGTAATTGTTTCAGCCCGCGAAACAAAACGCGGGATCGTTATTATCGATTTAAGCGAATATTTCATTGCAAATTTTTGAATTAGCCAGAGGAGCCAGGCCCGTATTACCTGAATCCCATTGACGCTTCTCCCGGAGGGCCGGCGCGAAAGCGACGGGCGCCACTCTTTTTCAAGCAGTCGATTATTTCTGGAGGTACCGGATGTCCAAGTCCAAGAAAGCGGCTTCGCAAGATCAGTCCAAGATTGCAGCGCTCAGTCCGTTTGAATTGAAGGACGAGTTGATCAAGGCCGCAGGCGGTGGCGCCGTCGACCGGCCCGCGAACGTCGCCATGCTCAATGCAGGCCGCGGCAATCCCAATTTCCTCGCCACCATCCCGCGTCACGGTTTCTGGCAATTGGGCCTTTTCGCCATGCGCGAGTCCGAGCGCTCATTCGCTCATATGCCGGAAGGGCTCGGCGGCTTTCCCAAACACGAAGGCCTCGAAGAACGATTCGAGATATTCGCGCGCGACAACAAGGGCGTCGCGGGTATCGACTTCTTGCGCGGCGCGCTTTCTTATGTGCGCGACCAACTCGGCTTGAACGGCGGCGAGTTTCTCTACGAAATGTGCGAGGGAATTCTGGCATCGAACTATCCGGTGCCCGATCGCATGCTGAAATTGTCTGAAGTGATCGTCGCGCAATATCTGAAGAAGGAGATGATCGGCAAGCATCCGTTCATTGGCGATTTCGATATATTCGCGACCGAAGGCGGCACTGCGGCAATGACGTATATCTTCAATACCTTGCGTGAAAATCACTTGATCAAGCCGGGCGATACCATCGCGCTAGGTTCGCCGATTTTCACGCCTTACATCGAAATTCCGACGCTTAACGACTATCAGTTGAATGTCGTGAATCTCAATGCCGACGTGGAGCGCGGCTGGCAATACTCGAAGGAAGAACTCGACAAGCTGCGCGATCCGAAGGTCAAGGCGTTTTTCCTCGTCAACCCGAGCAATCCGCCGTCGGTCAAGATCGATACCGAAAGCCTGGAATACATCGCGGATATCGTGAAGGAACGGCCAGACTTGATTCTTCTCACGGACGACGTGTACGGCACGTTTGCCGATGACTTCGTGTCGCTGTTCGCGTTGTGTCCGAGGAACACCATCCTCGTCTACTCGTACTCGAAGTATTTTGGCGCCACGGGCTGGCGGCTCGGCACGATCGCGACGCACCAGGACAACGTGATCGATGAACTGATCCGCAAGCTCCCCAAGGAACAACGCGCCGAACTGCACGAGCGTTATGAGTCCATCACCACCGAGCCGGAGAACCTCAAGTTCATCGACCGGCTGGTGGCGGACAGCCGGACCGTTGCGCTGAATCACACGGCCGGTCTTTCCACGCCGCAACAGGTGCAGATGGTGCTGTTCTCGCTCTTCTCGCTCATGGACACGCCCGAGGCTTACAAGAACGCCCTGAAGCGCCTGATACGCGGGCGTAAAGAGGCGTTGTATCGTGAGATCGGAATCAGTTTCGACGACACCGATGTGAACCAGGTCGATTACTACACCATCCTCGACCTGGAGTTTCTCGGCAACCGGGCATACGGTCCGGAGTTCGTGCAGTGGCTCTTCAAGCACACCGAGCCTTCGGAGTTGCTGTTCCGCCTGGCGAAGGAGGCGCGCGTGGTGCTGTTGCCGGGACGCGGTTTTGGCACGCAGCATCCGTCCGGCCGCGTCTCGCTCGCCAATCTGAACGAGAGCGACTACAAGCAGATCGGCCGCGCATTACGCAAGCTGATGAGTGAATATGTAGACCGCTATAACGCGGAAACCGGCAAGTCGCTGGACAGCAAAAAGGTGCTGTAACGCGGCATCAAAATGAAACGGGGCCGCTTGAAACAGCGGCCCCGTTCTATTACGTCAGCTCATGCTTAGAACTTGTGGCGAATACCCACGCGTGCCGCGATCTGGTCGTTCGCACCGCGGCCCGACGTGCCGAAGTAGCTGGTGCTCGAACCAATCTGCGCCTGCACATCGACACCGTTGTTCGATCCCGATGCGTGTTGATAAATGCCCAGCACGTAGACATCGGTACGCTTGGAAAGCGCATAGTCCACGCTTGCATCGACTTGTTGCCACTTGCCTTGCGCGGCGTCCGTCAGCTTCATGTACGTGTAGCCGAGGCTTCCCGTCGCAGCCGGCGTGAACGCATACTTGGCGCCCGCTTCATACGTGTTGAACTTCGACGTCGCACCGCTGATTGCCTCGAAGCGCGTGTTGGTCCACAACGCGAACAGCGTTGCGGCGGCGATCTTGTAGTTCGCGCCAATGCCGAACGTGCGCAGGTCCTTCGAGCCGCCCGTCGCCACGTTCGCAATGCTCGTGCTGAACGCCGGCGTAGCCGATGCCGGGAAGTGGATGTCCGTATAAGCCGCGCCAACGCTGAACGGGCCATTGGCGTAGTTCAGGCCGAAGCTGTATGCACGCGATGAACCTTGCGTGGTCACACCAGCGGTCGTGGTCGTGGGCGAACCCGAGAATGCGCCAGCCTGGTTCGAGAAGGCGTACATGCCGCCGAACGTCACGCCGTAGAAGTTTGCGCTGCTGAACTTGATCGAGTTGTTGAGACGGCTCGACGTCAGCTGGTCCACGTCGTTGATGTGATAAGCGTAGTTGCCCGCGACCGTCTGGCCGCCGATGGAGTACGCGCCGCCGAGGTAATCGGTCGAGAACGAGTATTGACGGCCGAGGGTCACCGAGCCAACGTCCGCCTTCGAGATACCCACGTAAGCCTGACGGCCGAATTCCGCGCCGCCTTGGCCGAGCGTGCCGTTGCCGCTGTTAAAGCCGTTTTCCAACGTGAAGATTGCCTTCAGTCCGCCGCCCAGATCTTCAGCGCCGCGCAGGCCCCAACGGCTGCCTTGCGATACACCGTCGTCGTATTTGAAAATCTTCGAGCTGCCAGTGCCGGCGGAGCTGTGGTTCGCGTAGCTGATACCTGCATCGATCAAACCGTACAGCGTGACGCTGCTTTGAGCTTGAGCGGGCGCGGCCGATGCGGCAAACGCAGCGAGTGCGGCGATGGCGAGCAGTGATTTACGGTTCAAAACATTCTCCCTGAGCGTGGGTGGTAGCGTGAGTGGTCTCGTACAACAAGTGCTTTGATACGCCGGGCTCTTGCGGCCCGCTGACTTGCGACGGGCGGACTTTACGGGAGGCGTATGTAAGGTCTATGACAGTTGTATTGAAACGACGGCTACGCTACAAAAGTTGCGCGTGTGCTAAGGGAGGGGACGAGTCTGGCAGCGCGTGAGGCAGGCCGCGGACGATTAGATACATCGTCGCGGCGCACTGCGGTCTGTCAGTTCTTTGAAGAGACTTCGATAACGGCGGGAAGCGGCCGCGGCTTGAGTTGCTGCGCGACCTTCGCGGGAATGACGGCGCTCGCCGGCTGGGTATCGTCCACGGACGTACGGCCTCCATCGGCGAAGAACGCCTGCTCCGCGGCCTTGTTCAGCACGAGAATGCTGATGCGGCGATTCGTGGGTTCGTCGGCGACGGCTTTGTTCAGCGGCAATACGTCAGCGAGGCCGCGCACCTGCAAGATCTTGCCTTCGCTCATGCCTCCAGCAATCAACGAACGGCGCGCAGCATTCGCGCGTTCGCTGGACAACTCCCAGTTCGAATAGCCAGCCTGGCCGCCGGAATAGGGTACGGCGTCGGTATGGCCTGCTATCGAAACGCGATTGTCCACGTCGTTCATGGACGCGCCGATCTGCGAAAGGATCACGCCTACGTAGCTCTCGAGCTTCGAGCTGCCCGATGCGAACATCGGCCGCTTGAGCGAATCGACAATCTCGATACGCAAACCCTCGCTCGTGATATCGATACGAATCTGGTCCTTGAACGCACGCAGCGCCGGCGTGTTTTCAATCAGCGCCGTGAGCTTCTCTTTCAGTTGCTTGAGGCGGCGCGCGTCGTCTTCCGCAGCAATGCGCGCCGTGCTCTTGGGCATCGGCTCGGTCTGGCTTTTGGTCGCTTCGCCGGGGCGTGAACTCGAAAGATCGCGTCCGCCGCCGTTGATGATGCTCGAGCGCGCGGCGCCGCTGCCGTCCTTGCCGCCGAACAGGGTGGAGAGCGGCGCGTTGAAATAATCTTCAATGCCTTGCTTGTCGTATTTCGATGTCGATCCGAGCAGCCACATCAAGAGGAAGAACGCCATCATGGCCGTGACGAAGTCGGCGTAGGCAATCTTCCACGCGCCGCCGTGGTGGCCGCCGTGCGCGGCCTTCTTCTTCCGGCGCACCACGATGGTCGGTGCGAGCACCGACTGCAGCGGATCGCGGGATGGTTTTTCAGCCATGATCGTTACCCGTGGTTTCGATGTGCACGCGGCTCATCAAGCCGACTTCGGCGATTTGGTGGCGCGCACGGCTTCGTCGAGTTCCTTGAAGCTCGGGCGATCGGCGGTGAGCAGCACCTTGCGGCCGAACTCGACGGCAATGGCCGGCGCATAGCCGTTCATCGATGCAAGCAATACCGACTTCACGCATTGGAACGGCTTGGATTCCGCGTGCCCCTTCGCGGCGAGCAGATCGGCGAGCGGTCCGAAGAAGCCGTACGCCAGCAGAATGCCGAGGAAGGTGCCAACGAGCGCGCCGGCAATCATTTCACCCAGAACAGCGGGCGCTGCGCCAACGGAGCCCATGGTGTGAACCACGCCCATCACGGCCGCGACAATCCCGAATGCCGGCAGGCCGTCGGCCATTTTCTGGATCGCACCGGACGCAACCGATGCCTCCGCGTGATGCGTCTCGAGCTCTTCATCCATCAGGTCCTGCATTTCGAGCGCGTTGACGTTTCCGCTCGACATCATGCGCAAATAATCGACGATGAATTCCAGCAGATGGTGATCGTTGAGCACATGTTCGTACTTCATGAACGTCGGGCTTTTCTCGGGCGCTTCGACATCGGCTTCGAGCGCCATCATGCCTTCCTTGCGCGCCTTTTGAAGCAGCTCGTAGAGAAGCGCAATCAGCTGCACGTATTTCTCTTTCGAATAACCGCCGCCCTTGAACGCAGCCGGAATGCTCTTGAGCGTTTTCTTGAGCGTCGCGGGCGGATTCGATACGACGAATGCGCCGATAGCGGCGCCAAAGATGCAAAGCAATTCGAAGGGCTGCACCAGCGCCGCGAGATGCCCGCCAACACCCATGAAACTTCCGATCACCGATCCGATGACCAACACCCATCCGATAACGACAAACATGCTCTCTCCGCGTGATTTTTGTGCTTCGGTTTGAATGAAGCTGTCATAGAACTTAACGGCAAGCAGGCCCTTTCATTTAGGGCAGACGCGAGGAATCTTTTCTTGCCGAATTAAACGTGCCAGCAAAATTTACTTCGGAGAACACGTATTTTTTGCACTGCGCGCAGACAATTCGTGGACATCGCGACGATGTTGAATTGACGCCAAAAGCGGTCACTGTTCGTTCCATTGAATCGTTTACCGAAACCGTACAGTCTCGCCACGGGAAGGAGCCCGGCTACTACGGAGAAGGTGCAGTGAAGACAGTTCTGAACGCGGCGGCGGCCGCCATGATCGCCATGCTGGCAACGCAAACGACCCAGGCGCAAGAGGTCTATGTTCAAGGCGGGACGTTGGGCGGAGGTGTTGGCGCGGCGTATTCGCTCAACACGTGGGCAGGCGTGCATGCCGAGGTGGAAGGCTTTGGATTTTCCCATTCGTTCAACGTCGATGGCGCCAAATACGACGGTCATCTGAGCCTCATTCAAGGCGGTCTTTACCTCGATCTGTTTCCGTTCGCGAACAGCGGCTTCCGTGTAACGGGCGGTGCGCTGATCAACGGCGACGAATTGAAGGCGCACGCTGTTCCCGATTCCCAGGGCAATTTCAAGATTGGCGACGCTTCCGTTCCCGCCATTGCCGGCGCGCCTTCGGCTACGGTTCGCCTGCCAAGCGTGATGCCGTATCTGGGCGTGGGATATGGGCACAAGCCGGTATCGAAGGGATTTGGTTTCATGTTCGATCTCGGCGTGGCGTATGGGCGTCCGCACGTGTCGTATTTCGTGCCGGAGGTGTACAGCTTGCTCACCACGCAGGCGAACATCGACCAGGAAAAGCAGAACATTACTAATCGCGTGGAAAAATATCGCTGGTATCCGGTCGTGCAGCTCGGCGTGACGTATCGTTTCTAGAAAGCGCTTTTGAACCTCTGGGCTGCTCGACGCTCAATAATCAGGAAGACGCGCGTCGGGGAGTTGGCATAAATGATGCGTCCCTTTCAAGGACTTACCGTTCATCTACCAGAGGCGAACCTTCAATATGATTCAAACCTTCGAGCAAACCATCGACGGCCAGCCGATGCAATTTTGCGCCAGCATCGCGGACGGCGGCAGCCCGCAGCGCGTGATCATCAGCCGTGCGGATTCGGCGAAATCGCTGGTGATCGTCGAGGCTTCCGGGATCATCAGCGCGATCAAGGCCGAGGTCGAGGCGCCGGAATCGTTTGTTGCCGACGCCGTGCGCCGCGCGCAGGAAAGCGGCCTGATCGAGAAAGCGCTTAAATCAGGCGATGTGCTGACTGTTACGCTATAGACTTTTTGTTCTGAGCAACACAAAAAATGCCCGGACGCGCATGCGCGTCTGGGCATTTTTTGCGTTTTGAGCCAACCGAATCTCAAAGGCGCGGCGAGCCGTTATGGGGATCGGCGGGAACGAGCGGGGTTGCGGAATCAGGGCCGTCGGGCAGATCGGGATCGTCCGGATTGGGCGGCGCGTCCGGATCGAGCAGTTCGTCGGGATCGGGTTCTATTGGCAGTTGCGTCGGATCTACGGGCGGTGTGGACATGGTTCGATATCTCCGGCGGCCTGCGGACCGCGCGTTGCACGAAAGGTGCATGGTTCTTAGTGCAACCCGCATTCCCGCCGTGGAATCTACGTCTGGCGTTTCTTTTCGACCACCCGCCACGACATCGATGCAGCCAGCAACAGCAGCACCACCGAGATTGCCGCCGACACCCGGACGCCTGTCACGATCTGCACGGTTTCCGCCGACGCCGCGTGACTTGCCAGCGCACCGAAAAGAGCAACGCCGACCGCGCCAGCCGCTTGCCGCGCGGTGTTGAGCACCGCCGACGACGCGGTTCCTGCCCGCGCGGCTTCGACGGTGCCGAGCATGGCGGTGGTCATGGCGGGAACCGCAAGCCCCATTCCGGTCGGGATCAGCAGGAATGGCAGCAGCAATACGAAGACAGGCGTGCGGGCATCGACGAAACAAAGCGCCGCGAATCCGGTGGCATCGACCAATGCGCCTGTGATCATGGGCAGCCGGGAGCCAAAACGCGCGACCACGGGCCCGGCGGCAAGATTCGACAACAGGAACCCGCCGGTCAGCGGCAGGAACGTCAGCCCTGCGTGCAGCGGAGAAAGGCCCAGCACACGCTGCAAATACAGGCTCAGCACGAACACCATGCCGTAATACGTCAGGTTCACGCAGATGCCGAACGCAATGGCCGAGTTGAACGTGCGGTCGCGAAAGAGCGCTGGCGGCAGCATGGGCGCGTGGGCTCGCCGCTCGATTGCTACGAATCCCGCGCCGGTCAGGAGCGCCAGCACCATCCCGCCGATAACAACCGGGTGCGTGATGCCAAGAGGCCGAAGCTCGATCATTGCGCCGACGAAAGAAGTGAGCGCAACGGTCGCCAGCACCTGGCCCGGCAGGTCCACGCCCTGGCCTTTTTGGGTGGGCTTTTTATCGGCGATCCACGCATAGGTCGCGGCCATTCCGGCAATGCAAAGCGGCACGTTGACCCAGAAGATGCTGCGCCAGCCGAACGCCGCGATCAGCACGCCGCCCGCAACCGGTCCCGCCGCGATGGAAACCGCGCCCGCCGCCGTCCAGAGGCTGACGGCGCGCGCCCGCAAGCCGTCGTCGTGTCCGCACGACTGGTTCACGAGCACGAGCGAGTTCGGCAACATCGCCGCGGCGCCAACGCCCTGTAGCGTGCGGGCGGCGATGAGCTGGCCGGCATCGGCGGCGAATCCGCACGCGGCCGATGCCAGTCCGAACAGCGCCAGCCCCGCCACGAACAAGCGCCGCGCGCCGAAGCGGTCGCCCAGCACGCCTGCCGAGAGCATCAGCGCCGCGAACGCAAGCGCGTAGGCGTCAACGGTCCATTGCAGGCTCGCCACGCTCGCGTGCAGGTCGCGCCCCATGCTGGCAAGCGCGACGTTGACAATGGTGACATCGAGTTGGGACACCACGAAACCCATGCTGGCCGTGATGACGATCAGCGCCTGACGTGTGCTCAGCCCGGCGTGCAAGGTGTGAAGGTTCGAGTTCATGAGACCCAGCTTAACGAGCTGGTAAGCGCGACGTTTCCGTGGATCGTGAAATATGCATGCAGCAATTTTGCGTCGTTCGCGTGTTGCTTTCATGCATCCCGATTAAGCACCGGATGAAATGCCGTTTTACCCCAATGCAGGCACGAGTCGGCACAAGCAGTGACTTTGCGCGACACATCGAAAGCATTTTTGACGATAACGCGCGGAAAAATAGGAGTTTTCCGATAGGACAAGGCGATCACGCTCTGCAGAATTCGCGCGTTCAAAGCGGTCTTGTAGCGTTTCACGAGACCTTCTGCGATGCCTTCGATCGACCAAGCCGAAGCATCGTGCGCAGCGTCACCGGCATTGTCATCATGCGTATCGCAATTCTCCAGTCAGATCCCCAGCACCGTTATGTCGTCAACGAAATAGTCGAGCGGCTGAGCCACGTGTGCATTCCTTTTAGCGACGGCCTCGCGATGTCCAAGTCGCTGTCGCGCTCGACTGTCGACATGCTGATTCTCGACTGGCATTCCTCCGGCTTGTCCGGCCTGGACTTGCTCAAGTCCATGCGTTCAGGCATTGGCGAGCGCGTTCCCGTCATGTTCGCTTCCGCCGATGGCGGCGAGAGCAACATCGTGCGCGCGCTGACCGCCGGCGCCGACGACTTCGTCACGCATCCGGTGCGCAGCGCGGAATTCGGCGCGCGTATCGAGGCGCTGCTGCGGCGTGCTTATCCGGCGAACGCGGCGGCGATCACCGAAATTGGTCCGTATCGCTTCGACTCTCGCCAGCAGAGCGTGACGGTGCGCGGGCAACCGGTTCAGTTGAGCGGCACGCAGTATCGGCTCGCGTTATTGTTTTTCTCGAACATAGGCCGCGTGCTGTCCCGCGATCACATTTTCGCGATGGTCTGGGGACGAGAATTCCGCGAAAGCACCCGCACGATCGACAGTCACGTGTCACGTTTGAGGCTGGCGCTGAGTATCGAACCTATCAATCATTTCCGCTTGCAGCCGGTGTATAAAAGCGGCTACCGGTTGCTGCATCTTTACGGCGACGAGGAAGCCATGCAACAAGCGCTGCTGGAAGAAGCTGCAGCTTGAGGTTTAAAACGCCATATGAAAAAGCCGTCAAGTTGACGGCTTTTTTCTTAAATGGACCAAACGGTTAACCGGTTGGTATCGATGGAAAAACGATGCAACGTTTCCGGTCTCATTTGCGGGTCATCGGTAGGAATGTCGAACGCGACTCCGTGGATTTTCAGCCTTGCATGACGCTCGCCGCGACGCAGCTCGATCCGTTCCACAAAGCCCTCGAACGTACCGTCTCGCTCCTGCGTTATCGCCGATGCCGGAACGCGCCACATCACCTCGTTTCCCGCTGGAATTTCCGGCGCAATATTCAACCGTAACCATCCGCCCAGTTCGAGCACGCCCGGCTCGGCAACTTTCCCTTGCCCAACGTTATGCAAGCCCAGCAATTCGGCCGCGCGCAGCGTTGTGGGACGTTCGAACACCTCGCTGACCGGACCCGCCTGAAGCACGCGGCCTTGCTCGATCAAGAGGACTTCATCGGCGAGGAGGGCGGCTTCATCGGGATCGTGCGTGACGATCACCGTTACCGCCGATATCTCCCGTTGCAACTCCCGCAGCGATTGCTGAAGACGTCGGCGGCGCGGGGTATCGAGGGCGGCGAAGGGTTCGTCGAAGAGCAGAAGCTGGCTGTGTTGCGTGAGCGCGCGGGCAAGCGCCACGCGCTGGCGCTGACCAAACGACAACTCGTGCGGCAAGCGCCCGAGCAAGGTTGAAAGTCCCAATTGATCGACCCATTGCCGTGCGCTCGCGGCGTCCGCGCTCAACGGAAACGCAAGTTGCTGCGCGACCGTCATGTGCGGAAAAAGACCGTAGTCTTGCGGCATGTAACCAATCTTGCGCGCCTCGGGCGAAAGGCCGGCGAGTGAAGCGTCACCGAGCGATACCGTCGCGGTCCGTCCAGTTTCGAGCCCGGCTATGAGACGCAGGGTCATCGACTTTCCTGAACCCGATGTTCCGATGATCGCAAGACGTCTTGTCTGTGGTGACCACTCAATGTCGAGATCGAAGCCGCCCAATTGCTTCTTCAACGCGATGCTCAATCGGCGGTCGTCGGTATCGATTGCGGCATGCGTTTGAGGAATGTCATTCGCGTCATCCGCGTTCGCGAGCGCCACGCTCGACACAGCGCGGCCATTGCGGCTGTAGATGGACAGCGCCGCGCACACAATGGCGATCGCGAGCGTTGGCAGCAGCAGCGGCATCATGGCGGGCAAACCCTGTCCGCCGAAGACCACGTAGGTGTAGACCGGCAGCGAATACGGGTGATACGCGACCATCACGGTCGCGCCGAATTCGCCGAACGCGCGCAGCCACGCAAGCGCCAGGCCGGCGCTGATCGCCGGCCACGCAACCGGCAACGTGACGCGAAAAAAGCGGCTGCTTGCGCCGTGACCGAGCGTTGCGGCCACGTCCTCGAACATGGGATCGACGGCTGCAAATGCGGAGCGTGCCGCGATGATCAAGAAAGGCGCGGCCACGAATGTTTCGGCCAATACGATTCCTGCAAACGAGTCGGTCAGCACACCGCCGGTCAATTGCCCGACCCAGCTATATGGCCCGAGCAGGAACAACAGCAATACGCCGCTGGTCAGCGGCGGCAACGCAAGCGGCAATTGCACGATAAACCCCAGCAACGCCGCCCTGCGCGAAGTGGATCGAGCGAGCAGATATCCGAGCGGCACGCCGCCTATCAGGATGACGAGTGCCGCAACGCTCGCGCTTCCCGCCGATACCGCCACAGCCGACAACATCGATGCCCAGTCCACACCATGCCAGTCGGCCGCGCCGATCTGCGGAATGCTGGCGAGAAACGGCGCGCACAGATAGACCGCGAGCAGCGCTGCGAGCCACGTTAACGGTCGCGCCGGTCGTGCCGCGACACGTTTCATCGAGTAGCGTCGATAACAGCCTGGAGCGACGGCGGCATGGCCTGCGCGTTACCCGTGATAGCGGGCTTGATCACGTCCACGCCATGTTCCTTCAGCAGTTCGCGGCCCTTCGCGCTCAGCAGAAAATTGACGAAGCGCGTCGCGCCCGCAGCGTTCGGCGCATCGCCCAGGATGGTCAGCGTGTAGCTCGCCTTCGCCTGCAATTCAGGCGCGGGACGAATGGACGGAATCTTCAGGTCCGATGTTTCGGTGGAGTAGAAGAAGCCTGCATCGAGTTGTCCCGATTGCAGGCGGCCGACGAGCGTTTCCTCAGGCAAGACCTGATCGGGATTTTCAGCAGCGCCAAGCGTCTTTTCGACGAGATCCGGCTGGTGATAAAGATCGGCCGCCTTCGTCACCATCTCGACCGTGAACGCGCCTTTCGGATCCAGCTTGGGATCGGTGCGGCCAATCTTGATGCCCTGTTCCTGCAGCACCTGGTCCCAGCGCTTGCTCTTGAACTCGCCGGCAAACTTGCTGCGCGGGTTATAGCCGATCATCAGCGGCGATTCCGCGAAGGTCACGTACCACGCGACGTGATCGCCATTGGCGGCGCCCATCAAGCCCGTGTTGACCTTCGGGCTTGCGCTGATGAAGACATCGCCGCGACGCAGCTTGCCCTTGATCTCGTTGGCAATCTTGTTCGATCCCGCCGCATAGCCCTGGAAATGAAGACCGGTTTCCTTCTCGAACGCAGGACCTACGCTGCGCTCCATCAGATTGACGAGCGACCCTGCATACAGGACGTTGACGACGTTGTCGTCGGCTACTGCAGTGTGCGCGAGCATCGCGCTGGCCAGCACTGCAACAGACACCATCATCTTACGGATCATCTTGTTCTCCACGTTGTTCGATTCTGATTGAGAGGCTTAGGGCGCGTAATAAATTGGCTAATAAAGCGGCTAATAAAGCGCGTAATAAAGGGCGATATATTACGCTGAGACATACAAAGTCCGCTAACCCGATCATCACGTTGCAAGCGCGTTTTTACGTGGCAAACTGACTCGCGTTGGCCTCATTGCACAGGTAAACTTACGGCTTGCCTGCAAAGCGGCAAATCACAGCACAACGTGCGTACTTGGATTACGGCCTCAAGGGCTTAGCCAAGGACGCCGCAACCGGAGATGAATATGCGTACGAGCGCCCGAAATCAATTTGTCGGCGAAGTAGTGAATGTCAAACATGGCGCGGTGAACGACGAGATCCTGCTGCGCGCCAAGGACGGACTCGAGATTGTCTCGGTGATCACGCATGGCAGCGCGACGTCGCTAGGCTTGGCTGCGGGCAAGGCTGCGTTCGCGTTGGTCAAGGCGTCGTCGGTCATCGTCATGGTCGATGCGGCGAACAGCCAGACATCGGCCAGAAACAGCTTTTCGGGCACGATCTCGGCCGTGACGCCGGGCGCGGTGAATACGGAAGTGGTCATTACCGTGGCGGGCGGCGCGCAAATTGCAGCCATTGTCACGAACGAAAGCGCTCAACGTCTGGCGCTGGAAACCGGCAAGGTCGCCACAGCGATCTTCAAGGCGTCGAGCGTGATTATCGGCGTGGATGACTAAGCCGATTCTAATCAGGGGCGACAGCCTGGTTCAAGGGAACGATCCTTAAGCTGCTGACGCCGCTTGCTCCTTTTGCGCGATCCACCACGTAAAGCGAATGATGATTCGAGTCGATCGCCACGCCGCGTGCATCGTCGAAATCGTTTGCAAGTTCAGTCACGGTATTGTCGGATGAGATCCGGCATACCGCGGTCACATTGCACTTTGTGTAGAGCGTGCCGGTTTTATCGATTGCCAAAAGATCCGGACCATTGATCTTCACCACCTGCGTTTTTAGGCCGCCTGCACGAGAGTGATCGAGCAAGCCGGCAAGGCTGGTTCTTAGAATCATGTTGTTAGCCTGATCCGAAATCGATACCACGTCGCCTAGCACCGCAACACCCACAGGTTTCGCTAGGCCGGACAATACGTTGTGTTCGGATGCGGCGTGCGTGGTTTCGTCGTACGTGATGAGGCTTATGCCGCCCGTTGCGGGCGCGTTGCCCTCCTTGACGAACCACGTTGAAAGCAATTTCCCCGGGCCGATAACGGCAAGTCCTAGCCGGCGCCGCGCGGGATCTACGCCGGAAAACATCGATACACTTTTATCCGCGCCGACCTGGATCACGGCGCCGGATGTCCCGAATCCGAACCGTTCGATCAACAAGGTGCCATCGGTTGCGATCGTCACCTGACTTAGCGCATTCGGTTGCCCGGCGACTGGCGGGATGGTTGCAAACAGCACAAACGTCTTGCCATCCTTCGATGTAAGCACGCTGTTGGTTTTATCGTCGGTGATGTAGATACGGTTATCGGTTTGCGCAATAGCGATGCTGTTCGGGCGGGCGTCGAGCGCTACGCGCTGAGGAACGCTCGCGACTTGCGCGGATCCGCACCCTGCAAGAAGAAGAGCCGCTGACGCCGACCACGCGCAAAAGACAATACGCAAAGATTCGGACAAACGCGCGGTCGAACGCGCGTTCAAACCCACGGTCATATTCGGAAAAGCCATTGAAGTTCTCGTCGCAACAAGGGCCTTTAATATAACGCTTAAGTCCTGGGCCATTCCGGGCAACGAGCCGCATATGCGAAAAGCTATATGGTCAACATGATCCATGCGTATGTCAGCGCCGCTTTTCAACGTCGTAATATTCGCGTGGATATAATGACGTACCCGTTGTCTGCAACCGGTCCCTGGAGGACACAAAATGAGTGATGCCAACGCTCAGGCACTCGTGGCCGAGGACGCCAAGACAGTCATTTCGCTGGAAGGTGATTTCCTGCGCCCTTTGACGGTCGACCTCGCTGAATTCAGGGAGCAACCCACCGTTGTCTCCGATCCCTTCGATCTTCGCTGCTACACGACCAATCGCTTTATTCGAAGCGTGGATACGTATCGCGGCGTGTTACTGAAGGATCTGATTCTTAGAGCCGGATTGCGGCCCGAACCGGCAGGTCAGTTCAAGCGGACAGTTTTTATTGCAATAGCGCAAGATGGCTATGCAGTGATTTTCTCGTGGCACGAACTGTTCAATACGCCGGTGGGAGAGCACGTGATCGTGGCTTATGAATGTGGCGGCCGTACCATCACGAGCGAAGAGGGTGCGCCAATATTGTTTTCCGGAGCGGACATTCTTCCTGCGCCGCGTCATGTGAAACGGCTTGCGCGAATCGTGGCCCAGGTATTGACGGTCTAGGACACGTCAAGCCTTTCCGGGCGAGCGCCAGCTGCAGCGCTCGCCTTCAAGGCAGCAATCAGAACTTGTGACGCAAGCCGATGCGAACCGCAACCTGATTGTTCGCGCCTGTACCCGAGTTGCCGAGGAAACTCGAGCTCGATCCAATTTCTGCCTGAACCGGAACGTTGCGGCCATTGACCGTATTGCTGCCCGAGGCCTTTTGATACGCCACGATTCCGTAGACATCGGTGCGCTTCGAGAACGCATAGTCGAGCACGCTGTTGACCTGATGCCACTTGCCTTCGAAGTGGTCATCGAGTTTCGAGAACGTATAACCCAAGCCCGCGCTCAAGGCTGGCGTGAACGCGTACTTTCCGCCTAGTTCATAGTTGTTCAGCTTCGATTCCGCGCCTGTGATCGGCTCGAACTTGGTGTGCGTCCAGAGGCCCCAGACCGTGCCGCCGCCAATCATGTAGCGCGCGCCAACGCCGAAGGTTTCGAGGTCACGCAAGCCGCCCGTATTCACGTTGGCGATGCTCACGCTGAACGCGGGGGTTGCGCCGTTCGGGAAGCGGATATTCGTGTACGCCGCGCCAATGCCGAACGGTCCTTGCGCATAGTTCACACCCGCGCTGACCGTGCTCGACGAACCTTGCGTTGTCGTCGTGCCGGCCGTGGTCGTCGGCGATCCGGCGAACGATCCTGCCTGGTTCGAGAAGCCGTACAACGCGCCGAAGGTCAGGCCTGAAAAACCGGCGCTGCTGAACTTGACGGAGTTGTTGATACGGCTTGACGTGAGCTGGTCCAGGTCGTTGATGTGATAGGCGTAGTTGCCGGCAGCCGTCTGGCCGCCCATCGAATAATTACTGCCGAGGTAGTCGGTCGAGAACGAGTACTGGCGGCCCAGCGTGACCGAGCCAAGACCTTTCTTCGCAATGCCCACATATGCCTGACGGCCGAACAATGCACCGCCCTGACCAAGCGTGCCGTCGCCGGAACTGAAGCCGCTTTCCAACGTGAAGATGGCTTGCAGTCCGCCACCCAGATCTTCCGCACCGCGCAGGCCCCAGCGGCTTCCTTGAGCAACGCCGTCGCCGAAGCGGATCAAATGGTCGTGTCCCGTTGCCGTTGCGGCATTGCTGACGTAGCTCACGCCGGCGTCGATCACGCCATACAACGTTACGCTGCTTTGTGCATGTGCGGCCACTCCGAACGTGCTGAGTGCGGCTGCCGCCACGATCTTATTTTTCATCGTCTTTTCCTGGATTTGTATTAGGTCGATGCTGCTTAGGTGTGCAGCGATCAGGCTTTTATTGCAGGTGCATTTCGCTTGCGAAATATCGACGGGAATATAGCGATCGGTCAGCGTTTGGTAAACGTGATTTTTGATTTTGTAGGGTTCCTGACACAATGGCTTGACGATGTCCGTGGCGTGTCATACTAGTTGCCCGAGTGGCTCAACTCATGCTCCACGCTCATCAATGACACGCCCCGGCTCATTCCGCAGAGCGCGCGCCGACATGATTGCGGCATCGGCGAATCCGCATTCTCCTGATACGATTTTGTTTGCAACGCTGCTTTCTGCGCACAATGAAACGCATCTGCTGGGCTTGTCTTGCAAGCAAACTGCATGGCTTTACGAGCGGCATTTCGGCGGCTTGGCGGCGCCTGCCGCAAGCGTTTTAATTTGTTCCGAAGAACATGCGGCATTCATTCAATCGCTTAGCGATTTTCTGCTAAGTCATGTTGCCGTTTCCGCTGATATAACAAACGCGCAGTGCCTCGCTACGATCATCGCGCATGCTTGCTTGCGTACCGATCATTTATGGCGTGATCTTGGACTTGGCGGACGTGACGATGTCACGGCCATGCTCGACCGCTATTTCCCGGCGCTCGTAAAACGCAATACCGACGGAACCCGATGGAAGAAATTCCTCGCGCGAGAACTTGCGTGGTCGACAGGACTTACGCCGCGCCCCGCGCCCGGATGTCCCGGCTGCGAAGATTTTGATTTTTGTTTTGGCGCGAGGTCATAGCGCGGCGAACTGTCCGTCTAGCGGTCCGTAAATGCCTTGCCGGGCTGTGCTCGTGTATGCTTTCGCGCATGGCCAAATCCACGAAAAACCCAACCACGCCCGCGTCGAATCATCCCGAGGTGCGTTTTCGCATGCGCATCCGGCAGGCGGACGCGGTTGCTATTGGGCCGGGCAAAATCGACTTGCTCGAAGCCGTCCATGAGCATGGCTCCATCTCCGCTGCAGCGCGCAGCCTGGGCATGTCGTACCGGCGCGCGTGGTTGCTTATCGATGAATTGAACGGCACGCTCAAGTCGCCGGCGACATCGTCGGAAACCGGGGGATCGTCGGGCGGTGGATGTGTACTGACGCCGGTCGGTGAAAAGATCGTGCGGCTTTATCGCGAGATTGAAGAGGAGGCGGCAAGAAGTTGCTCGCCGCAGATTTCCGCGTTGACTCGCATGATTAAACGCTGAGGTTTGGTTTCGCTTCGGCTGTGCTCGCCTTAGCCATGCTTCAGGCAAAAGCGCGAGGCCGGCGGTTGAGACGCAGTTCGGCCAAGCCGCGCCATCAATTCCATGAAGCTTGCCACGCTTGCCGTCCTCACCGGATGATAGTCGACCTGATGACGATCGCAGACGCGCTTGAGCAAATTCATGGAATCATGGTCGATGCAATCCACCGGAAACACAACGATATCCGCGCGCGGCAACGCGGCCGCGAACATACCTTTGCGGTCTTCTATGCCGCCATCGTGCACGACAAAATCGCCGCCCGCCGATTCAACCAGTTGCCTCAACGCCGCGTTTGATCCCGGCCGGCCGCCGACATAAACCACACGCTTGCCCGTGAGATTTTCGAGGTCCGCACGGCGCGATCCTGCCTCTTCGCCTTGGGCGAGCATCGCTTGTTCCAGTGCGCCACATTCGGCCTGCACGATGTTGAGCGTAGCGATTGTGTCGTCAAGGCGCGCGCTTAGCGCGCGTGCGTAATTTTGCTCGTTGATTGCGCGTTGTTCCGCAGCTTCACGCCGGCTGGTGTGGATCGCCAGCCGTTCATCGCGCGCAACCATTGCTTCACGAAGCGTCTGAACTTCGGCTTCAAGGCTTCCCTCCGATACATCCGGCGCACGTAGCGCCTTCGCCGACATCGCGGCGAGTTGTTCGGTTAAGCGTCGTACGGTTGCATCGCGCTCGGTACTGACCTCATGCAGCTTGCTTTGCTGACGCTCTGTCTTGTCTTTCAGCGCTGCGTTTTCTTCCTCTAGCGCAACCAGCCGGCGAATGTCCGCCCGGTTTGCGGCACCGACCAGATGAGACAGCATGTGCAAGTCGCCGAACGCAGTCTGCCGCACGCTCATGACGGCTTGCGGATGCGTCATCAGCGCCCAGTAAGCCGGCGGAATGTCGCCACTTTTGAGCGCCTCTTTCCATAACACTAACAAGGCTTCAGACGTTTTGGCTGTTTCGAACCGACGCACCGCGCCTGAGTAGCGGGCATCGAGTGCCTTCTGCAGGGCCTTCGCTGCCGGCCCGCCTTCTATGGCAAGCTCCACCGCCGCGTGATGAATCTCGAGGTCGCTGGCGTGCTGCTTGTCGAGATCGGTGAACTTGGGGACGAGCTTTCTGAGTTCGTTCGTGCTCAGGCACGTTCCAATGATCGAGCAATGCAGATGCGAATCCAGGTCGGCCAGCCGCGCGCGCCGGTTCACGCTCCGAAGCTCTGCATTAGAGGGCGTGCAGCATGCATCGGCCGATAAACCCTTGTAAGCGCCCGCGTCTCCGGCAGATTCGCCTGACGTCTTGCGGGCACGGCCCGCCGGGGCTAAACGGAAAGGTGGAGCGGATTGCACATTCACCTCGATTCGATCTGGGTTTCAGGCAGCCGGACAAAAGACGGCACAAAGAATGTCTGGCATCGGACAAGCGAAATATACCATCGAATATAACGAGGCATATCCGAACGCGAACGGCCGTGCCGGCTTTGTTGCTAGACCGATGCGTCGGCGTTGGCGTTGGCGTTGGCGTTGGCGTTGGCGCGATCGCGATAATGCTGCTCCAGCACATGCTCGACGCAAAGGCCGACGAAGGTCGCATCCAGCTTCTGGAAGCCACGCGCAACGCGCTGCAGACCCTCGGTTCCGCTTCCCGGCGTGACCTGGAAAACCAGATCACGTTGCTGTTCCGCCGAACGCGCTGTCTCGATGGCGAAGCGCAAATCGTCGATGCGCACAAAGCCCAAAGCGCGCGCGTGATCGTAGAGCGACGATAAAAGCTCACCGAGTGTTTGCCCGGATGTCGCTTCTAGCGAACGGGCGTCGCCCAGTACATCTTCGAGCATCAAAACAAAACGGGCGACGCTTGCGTGGAGGTTCCGGAACGCATCGACCACGTCGCGGATTGCGGCCGTGTGATCGGGATCGCGCGCGGTGTTGAGCGGCGTGATTGCCCCCGACAAACTATGGGCGACTGAAATTGATGTTGCAACGCGATGCGAACTTTCCTGTTGCCCGGACATCGGGAACTCCTTGCAATGCTTTATCGTGATATCCGGGAGAATATAACGAACCCGATAACTTTGCGCTGTTTGTTGATTCTCTAGAGGCGTGGCAATGGGGAGTCAAGGCGTGGGCGGGCTTCGAAATGAAGCCGCCTCGAGGTGCGGACGGTGCCGCCGATACAAAGCGACGCGCCGGAATTGCTCCGGCGCCTTAGTATTTAATAAGCCGGCAAGGCCGGACGTGTTTCGATCGAATGGCGGATCAGCGCCTCGACTTCGCGCCGCTCGTCGCCTGCAAGCGGCAGGCGTGGCGGACGAACCGGTTCGGTGCCTAGACCGACTATCGCTTCTGCAAGCTTGATGTTCTGCACGAGTTTCGTGGAGACATCGAGCGCGAGCATGGGTGCAAACCAGCGGTAGATCGTGCGCGCTTCTTCCAGGCGCCCGGCCTTCAACAGCTTGAAAATGGCTACCGTTTCAGCCGGGAACGCGCACACGAGCCCCGCGACCCAGCCATGCGCGCCCATCAAAACGGCCTCCATTGCAAGGTTATCGACGCCGCAAAAAAGGGCGTATCGATCGCCGACGGCGTTGATGAGATCGGTAAACCGGCGCACGTCGCCAGCTGATTCCTTGATCGCGACGAACTTCTTTTCGTCGGCGAGTTCGGCGAACATGTCGGGCGTCACGTCCACGCCGTAAGCAAGCGGGTTGTTGTAGACCATGATCGGCAACGGGCTGGCGCTGGCGATCACTCGGTAATGATTCAGCGTCTCGCGGCGATCGGATACGTAGCGCAAGCCGGGCAAAACCATATAACCCGCGGCGCCGTGTTTCACGCCGAGTTCGGCCTGACGGCAGCCGTCGAGTGTGCTGTTTTCAGCGATGGTCAAGAGCACTGGCACACGATCCCGCGCTGCATCGACGGCGATATCCAGCACGTCCAGCTTCTCTTCGAGGGACAGCGTGGATGCTTCGCCAAGCGATCCACACACGATGATGCCGTCGACTCCCGCGCTGATTTGCGCTTCGATATTCTTCTTCGTCCACTCGCGGTCTATGCTGAAATCGGCATTGAACTTCGTTGTGACGGCGGGCATGACGCCTTCCCAGATATGTGCCACGGCAGCGCTCCTGACAATAGTGAATTGGATAGAGTCTAAGCCTTGAAAAACCGATGGTCTTGCATCTGGCACGCAGGCCGGGTGCCGATTTCAGCATAGGGATTTCGCTGTCTGTTTGCTGAATAATTGCCCTTGGGCCGCGCTCAGACGCACCCAGCCAGCCGCAAAGATTATGCTGAAATCGGCATTGAACACGCCTAGCGCGACCAAGACGCAACGCGCCCCAATTCCTACGATGACAGCATGAAAACCGTGAACTTCATCGACTCGCATACCGGCGGCGAACCTACGCGCCTCGTCATGTCCGGAGGGCCGGATCTCGGCGCTGGCACGCTGACCGAGCGCCTCAACTATCTTCGCGAATATCATGACGACTGGCGCGCAGGTGTCGTCACGGAACCGCGCGGTTCCGACGTCATCGTGGGCGCGTTGTTATGCGAGCCGGATGATCCCGAATGCGTAGCCGCCGTCATCTTTTTCAATAATGTCGGCTACCTCGGCATGTGCGGTCACGGGACGATAGGCCTCGTGGTATCGCTTGCTTATCTTGGGAAGATCGGGGCAGGATCGTACAAGATCCAGACGCCGGCAGGCATTGTCGAAGCAACGCTCAACGAAGATGGCAGCGTGAGCGTACGCAACGTTCCTGCATACAGACACCGGCACGCGGTCACCGTCGATGTCCCCAATCACGGATCGCTTACGGGCGACGTCGCCTGGGGCGGCAACTGGTTTTTCCTCGCAGGAAATCATGGCCAGGAACTCGATGCAAACAACATCCCGCGCTTGACGGCATTTGCGGATGCCGTGCGCATTGCGCTGCACGCGCAGAACATCACCGGCGCACATGGCGCGGTCATCGATCACATCGAATTGTTCGCAGATTCGCCGCGCGAGGGCATCGACAGCCGCAACTTCGTTCTATGTCCGGGCAGCGCGTACGATCGCTCTCCGTGCGGGACGGGCACGAGCGCGAAAGTCGCGTGTCTTTCCGCCGACCGCGAGCTTGCCGAGGGCGAAATATGGCGCCAGGAAAGCATTATTGGCAGCGTGTTCGACGCGTGCTATCAGCGTGCAAACACGGATGAGAAAACGGCGGTAATTCCGGTCATTACGGGCCGCGCGCACATCATGGCGGAAGGTCGCCTTTGTTTCGACGATACCGATCCGTTCGCCAAAGGCATCCGGGCGGCTTGACGCGGCTTGCGGTCATTACCAATTTTGGCGCACGCGTGTCGCCTCTATAATCGGGCGCAACGCAATGCGCCTTGGGTTGAGTTGAAAACCCGGCGCAAATCGCGGACATCGACGACGCCAGCGAGACGCGAATGATCACTACGACGGACCGTCCGGCGCCACGCGCGCATGAGCAAGCGATCAACCGGGCCGGCCTGCATGCCGCGCTGCATTCGGCTGCGGGCGCCTCCACGCTCGACACCATGCTCGAGCATTTCAGGCTGCTTGAGCCGGTCTTCGATGCAATGCCTGACATCGTGTTCTTTGTCAAAGACGAAGAGGCGCGCTACGCGCTGGTGAACCGCGCGCTTGCTTCACGTTGCGGTCTGAAAGAAAAATCAGGGTTGTTGGGCAAGACCGCGGAAGAAGTTTTCCCGCAACGTTTCGGGCGCATTTATACGGCACAGGACCGCTCGGTCATTGCGCAAGGCAACGCGATGATCGACCAGCTGGAACTGCATCTTTATCCGGCACGCCAGCCCGGCTGGTGCATGACGTCGAAACAGCCGCTTCACGATGCACACGGCAACGTGGTGGGTCTTGCAGGAATTTCGCGCGACCTGCAAGCCGATGAAAGCACGCATCCTGCATATAGCAGGCTGGCCGCCGTGGTCCAGCATATCCAGTGCAATTTCGTGCAGCCGCTGAACATGCCGCATCTCGCGTCCATGGCGAACATGTCCATTGCGCAACTCGAGCGCTATTTCCACAAGGTGTTTCATCTGACGCCGCGGCAAGTGTTGCTCAAGACGCGGCTCGATGCAGCCACAGCGCTTCTCGTCACGCACGACAAGGTGACGGACGTGGCGGCGCTGTGCGGCTACACGGATCACAGCGCGTTCACGCGGCAATTCAAGGCGACCGTTGGCCTTACGCCGACCGAATACCGTGCGTTGCTGCGCTCGCATAATCCCGTCATAAAGAACGCCAGCGTTGCACGATCAAGCCAATAAATCTGATCTTTCGATGCAATTTGGTGCACCGAAAGTTACCCGCTTACCAGCGTGCTTATTGTCGTGATGTTTCATTTCAACAAAAGGTAAGACATGGCAAAGCCTTGTGTAGAAAGGCTCCCACCGCCGTTGCTCATGCACTTTCTGCGGTCGGTCTGTTTTTTGCTAAATGGTTGTTCGAAATCGATGAGGCATACTGCGCCCGTTGAAAAATTTGAACCGTGCAACGTTCGACACCGGCGTGCTCGGCTTATAACACGGTGCCGCATGGATCTCGCGCCGTAGTGCTGCAATTGGTAAGTGTTAGCAAAGAGTGAGAAGACGCAGCAGCGACATCGGCACCGAAATCCTGTTTGAGCTGTACGAAAAGATAATGATGAATGATGTAGCGAGACTGGGACATGCCCGGATCGTGCTGGTTGAAGACGATCTGGAAAGCAGGGAATCACTGCGTATGTTGTTGGAGGAAGAAGGCGCGGATGTGGTTGCCGTAGCCGACGCCGAAGAGGGCGCGGAAACCGCCATTCGCGTTCTGCCAGATGCAGTGATCTGCGATATCGACTTGCCGATGATGGACGGCTTCTACCTGATCCAACGTTTGCGCGACCATGAAATTCGAGGCAACTTGACGCCATCGATTGCAATTGCGCTCACAGGCCACGACGGCGACGAGTACCGATTGCGAAGTATCGGCGAAGGGTTCCAGCACTTCATGACCAAGCCCGCACATCCGGATGCATTGGTCACGTTGATCCAGCAGTCGCTGAGCGCGCGGGTTTTGTCGTAGGGCTATTCGAGCGGCGGCAAGCCTTGGCCAGCCGCCGCGATTCGCCTAAGACCGGTCGCGATTGCGTGCCCGGGTGGCACCCGTGATGACCGCGATTCCGAGCAGGATCACATCGACGATCAGGATGGTGTGCTGCGTCACGTGCATGGCGACGAGCGCCCACGAAACGCCACCGATCAAGATCAGCCAGCCGACGAGATAAATCACCAGGGTCATGAAATGTCCTTTGCGTGCGTGCGCGCGTGGTTGTTGGAATTGACATGTAAGCCGGAACATCGCCCACGCATAAAACGCGCCTGGTGCGCAATGCAGCGTAAACAAACCGAGGATCGACTCGGTTTTGCCAATGTCCCGCGCGGGCGCCGGTGTTGTATTCTTTGCGCGTTCGCGCCCGGACCTCAACCCTTATCGCAAAGCCTCCATGCTCATAGTTCACCACCTCAATAATTCCCGCTCACAACGCGTGCTCTGGATGCTGGAAGAATTGGGCGTCGAATACGACATCAAGCGTTATCAACGCGATCCAAATACCATGCTCGCGCCACCCGAACTGCGCGCGGTGCATCCGCTAGGCAAGTCACCGGTCATCACCGACGAAGGGCGCACGCTTGCCGAATCCGGCGCAATCCTGGCGTATCTGAACGAGCGTTATGGCGAGGGCCGCTTCGCGCCGCCGCACGGCATTTCGCCCGAGCGGCTGCGTTACGATTACTGGATGCACTACGCCGAGGGTTCGGCCATGCCGCCGCTGTTGCTCAAGCTCGTAGCGTTGCGCATCGGCAGCGCGCCCATGCCGTTTTTTGTGAAGCCGATCGCGCGCCGGATATCGCAGACCATGCAGGAAAGTTTTATCGATCCGCAATTGAAGCTGCACTTCGGTTATGTGGAAAACGAGTTGTCGAAGTCTGAGTGGTTTGCAGGCGATACCTTCAGCGCCGCCGACGTTCAAATGAGCTTTCCGCTCGAAGCCGCCAGCCAGCGCGCAGGCGCCAAATCCCTGCCGCGCATATCGGCATTTCTGCAGCGGATTCATGCGCGTCCCGCTTATCAGCGAGCACTCGAACGCGGCGGCAAATACGACTTTGCGGACTGATCCGGGAAACGGGCCGGGGACTCGCGCGGCTTGCGTACAATGGCCGCAGATTTCCCGAATCCGGCTTGATCCGGGCGATGTTGCGGCATGCCGAAGGCGCGCGGCGAACACGCTGAACCAAGCCCCGAATCCCGTATTTAGCGCGAAGGCGAAGCATGGCTCGAATCGTCCCCGACGACTGGAAAAACCTGGAAGCAACCGGCGCGGCCGCACGCGAGCTCGATACGCTCGCACTGCTCTCGAAGCTTCCCGACGACTACACCGTGTATCACGGCGTGCACTGGACGCGCATCAACGAAGGCTTTTCCGTTTTCGGGGAAGCGGATTTCGTCGTGGTCGCGCCTTCGGGCCGGGTGCTCGTGATCGAACAAAAGGCCGGGTTTCTGCGTGAGACGCCGGCCGGCCTGATGAAGGTCTACATGCAAAAGGAGCGCAACGTCGCCATTCAGCTGGCGCATACGCTCGAAAACCTGCATCGCCGATTCACGGCGGCGTTCGGCGCCGGCACGTATCGCATTGAAGAGCTGCTTTATTGCCCGGACTACACGGTCAAGGATGCCTCTATTGCGGGTGTTCCCGAATCGCGGATTGTCGATGCGAGCCGTAAATCCAGGCTGCCGTCGGTCGTGCTGGAAATCCTTCCGCCGGATGAACCGCGCTTCGAAGCATCCGCGCGGATTCACCATTTTCTCTCCGATGAACTCGCGCTCACGCCCGACACCAACGCGCTCGTCGGCCAGGCAGACATGCTCGTCACGCGGCTTTCTGGCGGTCTTGCAACCTGGGCGCGACGCCTCGAGTTCGAGCCGTTCAGGTTGCGCGTGATCGGCACGGCCGGTTCGGGCAAGACGCAACTTGCTGTACAGGTCATGCGCGACGCGGTGGCGAAGGGACGCAGCGTGCTCTACGTCTGCTTCAACCGGCCGCTCGCGGATCATATCCGGCTGGTGGCGCCGTCTGAAGCGCGCATTGCCAACTACCATCAGTTGAGCGCCGCGATCACACGCGACGCCGGCACGCCGCCTGACTTCAGCCAGCCGAACGTGTTCAGCACGTTGGAAGACCGCTTCGCAAAAATCGATATTGCCGAGCACTGGAAGTTCGACGTGTTGATCGTCGACGAAGGCCAGGATTTCCATGCGGTCTGGGTCGATGCGCTCGCGCGGCTGCTCAAACCGGAGGGCGCGTGGTGGTGGCTCGAAGACCCCATGCAAAACCTTTATTTCCGCGATCCCGTGCCGCTGCCGGGATGGACCACGTTGCGCGAGACCACGAACTATCGCAGCCCGCGTGATTTGCTTGCGTACATCCGCCGGATCGTGGGACGCGAAGTTCGGCTCGACGCAGGCAGTCCGTTCGATGGTTCCGAAGTGAGCTTGTCCACGTATGAAAACGGTCACCCCGATGAAGTGATCGAGGCGACCAAACGCGCGATCACGCAAGCGCTTGCGCTCGGTTACCGGAAGCAGGATATTGCGGTGCTGTCGTTTCGCGGGCGCGAGGGTTCCGTGCTGACGTCGGTCGAGCATCTCGGGCCGCATCGGCTGCGCAGTTTCACCGGGTCTTATGATTTGTTCGGGAATCCGGAATATCGCGAGGGCGACGTGCTGCTCGAATCCATTTATCGATTCAAGGGGCAATCGGCGCCGTGCGTGATCTTCACCGAAGTCGACTTCGACGCCTTCGACGAACAAGTCGCGCGCAAGTTTTTTGTCGGCGCAACGCGGGCGACCATGAAGCTGATTATCGTGGCTTCCGAACGTGCGGCTCGCGCCTTCGACGAACAACATTGACGCGATGAAAAGCTTCGACTTGATCCGTTGCGTAGTGCTCTTGTTAACGCTCGCCTGCGCGCCGCTCTTGGCGGTTGCAGCGCCGATGACGCTCGATGTAGAAGGCAAGATCGGCCGCACGAACGACCCCGACCGCACGGTGTATCGCATCAGCGAAGCCGAGTTGATGAAGTTGCCGCAGCACACCATCACGACATCGACCACATGGACGCCCAAGTCGGCGTTCACGGGTCCGCTGCTCTCCGATGTCCTGCGGCTCGTGGGCGCGCACGCCGATATGGTGGAGCTGCGCACGCTCGATGACTACGCCTACACCGTGCCGGTTTCCGAAGCCGAGCATTACGGTGCGATCCTCGCGTACAGCATGAACGGTACGCGTTTGAAGGTCAGCAACTTTGGTCCGCTGTTCCTGATCTATCCGCGCGATGCCTACCCGCAAGAATTGACCGGCTCCGTGGCGGACGCGAAATTCGTATGGCAGATCAAGGCGCTGGTCCTTAAATGATCGGTGCGCAGCTTCGTCGTCTGAAGGTTGCGTTGCTGCTCGCGGCAGCCATTGCGCCGCCGCTCGCAGGCGTGGGGTATCTGCTGTATTCCGCCTTGCTCGCGAACCAGAGCAACCAGGAACTCGGCATGCCGTACGACGGTTTCTACTGGGACGGCGCGCAATTCCAGATTGCCTATGGGCGCTTCGGAAACCAGATCCTGCTGTACCGCAGCGGTATTGATGCCAACGTCAGTGAAATCCAGCTGCGCTACGAGATCCTCGAATCGAAGCTCGCCATTGTCACTGCTTCCACGGCAATGCTCGCCGATCGCGAAGCGCTGCGCAGCCGGCAGCAGGAAATTCTCAGGCAACTCGATGCCGCGCTCGATTCCATCGAACCGGATATCGATGCGTTGAGCACCGACCGTTCGCGCACGTTGAGAATTATCGGCGTATTGCGGCAGAACCAGGATGCGGTGAACGAACTGGCGAACGGGCGGCGCGTGGTGGACATTGCAGAACGCGACTACATCGTGCGTGATTTTGTGTCCAAGCGCCGTTATCTGTTCGCGGGCGGCATGCTCCTCGCACTGCTTTCCATGGTCGCCACGGCCATGTTGCTACTCAATGGGTACAGGCGGTCGCGGCTGATCCATCAGCAGCGCGCAGCGCTCGAGGCGCAGCATCAGGCAACGCGCGCCGCGCGCGAGGCGTCGCAGGCGAAGGACGCGTTTCTCGGCATGATCAGCCATGAATTGCGCACGCCGCTGCACGCAATCGTTTCATCGGTGGAATTGCTCGAGCTGAACTTGCATAGCGAAAGCGATCGCAAGATCATCCAGCGGCTGGAAACCGGCGCGCGTCATCTCGAAGCGCAGATGCGCGACCTCACGGATTTCGCGCGGCTTGGCGCGGGCAAGCTCGAATTGCGCCTGACCGTGTTCGATCCTTTGGAACTGCTCGATTCCATTGTCGATGCAAACACGCCCGCCGCAAGCGCAAAAGGTCTAGTGCTGCGCGGCAAGTTCGCGGGCGAGGCGGGGTTGATCGAATCGGATCAGCATCGGTTGCGGCAGATCGTGACCAACCTGGTGACGAACGCGATCAAATACACGGATGCAGGTTCCATCGATGTCCGGTTCGAACGCACGCTGGAACGCCTCGACATCTCGGTGGTGGACACAGGCCCCGGCATTCCGCGCGAACAACTGCCGCTGATCTTCAAGGAATTCACGCAACTGGATTCATCGACCACCCGTCGGTTCGATGGCGCCGGCATGGGCCTCGCCGTGGTCCGCGGACTGGTCGAGCTGCTGGGCGGCGTGGTGAATGTATCGAGCGATCTTGGGGAAGGCGCGGCATTTCGCGTGAGCTTGCCGGCCACGCCCGTGGCGCATGTGCCCGAACGCGAACGCGCGCCGGCCGATCTGCCGCCGTTGAAAAAAGCGCGCGTGCTCGTGATCGACGACCACAATTCCATTCGTGAGTCGCTGTCGGAAATGCTCGCTCACCTGGGTTACACGAGCGTCGCAATGGGCGACGTGGACAGCGCGCTCGCGTGGCTGGAGACGAACCAGGCCGACGTGATCCTGGCGGATCTGCATATGCCGGGGAAGGACGGATATTCGTTCGTGAATGAATACCGGGCGCGGCGGGCGTCGGGCGCAAGTTTGCCCGTGATAGCGGTGAGCGCTTATGCGCCGGATCTCGTCGATCCAAGCGCGGCCATTCTATTCTTCGATTATTTGCTCAAGCCGGTGCGCTACGAGGTGCTGAAAAGTGCGCTGGCGCGGGCGTTATCGGCAACGCGCCGGATTCACTGAGATCCACTAGGTGCCCTAAGCCCTTAACAACCGCTTGGAAAGATCCGCGACGAGAATCGCCATGCGCGCGGGTTTCTCAAAACACGTCACGTTATAGCGCTGGATGATGTCGCTGATTTCCGATTCGCTGGCCTTGCCGGTCGTCAGCTCGCCCGTCAGCACGAACACGGGCGCATCCGGATTGTCCGAGTTGCGCACGGCGCGGATCGCTTCGGCCGAGGTATGCGCGCCGAACAACCAGTCGATAACCACTGCATCGAAGACCTGCGTCTGCAGTGCTTCCGCAAAACCTTCCAGGCCATACAGCGCCACCGCCGCAAAACCGCTGCGCTCCAGGTAATCGTGGAGGTTATCGGCGGACGTCTGGTCGTCGTCGACTACCGCGATCAGCGGCTTGTCCATGTCGGTGCGGCGCGGCTGGATCTCGATCTTGTGCACGTCGTGCGCGGCTTGCAGCAACACGCCTTCATGCGTGGTCACGAGCCACCGGCCGTTCATGTTCTGCGCGATGAAATCCGGCCGGCTGCCAGGTTCGAGCGCGTCGCCTATCCAGGCAACGCAAGCGATTTCGGCGGCGCCGAGCTTGAGAACGGCGTCATGCGCCGTGCCCGCGGTGTCATCGACGTCGGCGTTCTTGGCATCGAAAAGTTGGAGCGCGGGTTCGTCGAACGCTTCGGCCACGCGGCGGATCTGCGCGAGCGTCCAGGGACTGTTGCCACGTAACTTGCGATGCCCCTGGGAAAAACTCAGGTCGAGAATGCGGCATAGCTCGGCGGTCTGCTGCCGCTTGCCAATGCCGTGGCGGTTCATCAGGTCGCGCACGCGCTGGGCGACGGCGAGGGAGTCGGAGGATGAGGTTTCAGTGACCATGCTGCTGCTTACCGGTTAAAGCGCCTGGTTTAGACAGACTGAGAGGGGGGTATTGTAGGCGCAAGCGGGTGCCTCTTTGCAAAACTCTTGAACCGATAAAAGGCTTCGCCCACATGCCGGCGCGTTTTGATTTCGGATCGCCGGAAGCGCTCCGGGTTCATTCTTGCGGCAAGTTAAAAGATGCAAACGTTAGCGTGCTTTCGAAATCACGCGTTCCTGCGATGAACCCGAGGTGTGAGCGCCCGGCCACGTATCGGTTGGGCAATAAAACGGCCATGCGCGTACAGTCGGATTTTGTGACGGGAAGGAAATTGCCGCAGGACAATTTAATATCGAACATCGGGGGCCAATGATGCGTGTCACCAAGTCTCTAAGGACGGCGGCGGGATATGCGACCGTATTTTTCCTGCTGTCGCCAGTGCTCGCGCGCGCCGAGGCGATCGAGGAACAGCTCGATTGCAAATCATCGGGGCATACATTCATCAGCGCGCTTCTGGCAAGCGGCGAAATCCAGAACAAGCCGATGCGCGTGGAAGCGAACTCCGTGAACGCGTTCCGGCCGGCTCATGGCGTCAAGCTCACGGCGTACGACTACAAGGTGTTCGTGGTGCTGGGCTATCAGAAGGACGATCCTATTTTCGCGCAGGGAAAGGGCACGCCGATCGCGGATTCGGCTTACGGCGTGGTGGTGACAGGACCTACCGACGACGTCAAGGATCGCGTGCATCAGTCGGGAAGCAGCGCGATCGTGCATGAAATAACGCCTGTCACGACGGCGATTCTTTGCAAGTCCCAGTGACGGATTCAGATGGTGAACGGGTCGATGCGCCACAGGATCAGCGAGCTTATGGAGTTTTGCGAATGCGCAGCAGGCGCGCTTCCGGCAAGACTGTAGCCAAGACAAGAACTCCAGATAAACAAAGGCCAACGCGCCGATAGTTCAGAAATACCTGAACTAATTATTTTGCACCAGTAATTTGTCCGCTTGCCGCGCCGGTTAAAAATCGGACACATGCCGGTTCAATGAATCAAAACGAATCAATGCGAGGACGCGCCATGGAAAAGATCTTTCACCAGCCGCTGGGCGGTAACGAAATGCCGCGCTTCGGCGGTATCGCGACAATGTTGCGCTTGCCGCATCTGCAATCGGCGGAAGGGCTCGACGCCGCGTTCATAGGCGTTCCGCTCGATATAGGCACGTCGTTGCGCCCGGGCACGCGCTTCGGGCCGCGTGGAATCCGCGCTGAATCCGTGATGATCCGGCCGTACAACATGGCGACGGGCGCGGCGCCCTTCGATTCGCTGTCGGTGGCGGATATTGGCGACGTCGCCATCAATACGTTCAATCTGCTCGACGCGGTACGGATCATCGAGGAGCACTACGACAGCATCCTGAAACACGGCGTCAAACCGCTGACGCTTGGCGGCGACCACACCATCACGCTGCCCATCCTGCGTGCGCTTCACAAGAAGTACGGCAAGATCGGGCTCGTTCATGTCGATGCACACGCCGACGTCAACGACCACATGTTCGGCGAGAAGATCGCGCACGGCACGACGTTTCGCCGCGCGGTGGAGGAAGGGCTGCTCGATTGCGAGCGCGTGGTGCAGATCGGATTGCGCGCGCAGGGCTACACGGCCGACGATTTCAACTGGAGCCGCCGGCAGGGTTTTCGCGTTGTCCAGGCGGAAGAGTGCTGGCACAAATCGATGGACCCGCTTATGGCCGAGGTGCGGCGCAAGGTGGAAGGCGGACCGGTGTATCTGAGCTTTGATATCGACGGTATCGATCCCGCCTGGGCGCCGGGAACGGGCACGCCGGAAATCGGCGGCTTGACGACCATCCAGGGCATGGAAATCATCCGCGGATGTCACGGGCTGGATCTGATCGGATGTGATCTCGTGGAAGTTTCGCCGCCCTACGATACGACTGGCAACACGTCCTTGCTCGGCGCCAACCTGCTGTATGAAATGCTGTGCGTGCTGCCGGGCGTGATCAGGCGTTAAGCTTCCCGTCGGACGTTACAAAACAGAGGAGCCCACGATGGATACCGAGCAAAAAGTCCGCGAGGACCTGGCGGCGCTGTATCGGCTGGCGGCGCATTTCCGCATGACCGACATGATCGACACGCACATCACCGCGCGTTTGCCGGGTTCGGCGGACGAAAAACCCGCGTTTCTGATCAACCGGTATGGCGTGCTGTTCCACGAGATGCGGGCATCGGACCTGGTGAAGATCGATTATCAAGGCAACGTGATCGATGACCGCGCCCGCGACATGCCCGAGCTTTTCCGGGTCAACGCGGCGGGCTTCACCATCCACTCTGCCGTGCATATGGCGCGTCACGATCTGGCGTTCGTCGTGCACACGCATACGGCGGCGGGCACGGCGGTGTCCGCGCAGGAACAGGGCCTTTTGCCGATCAGCCAGCACGCGCTGAAGTTCTACGGCAAGCTCGGATATCACGATTACGAGGGCATCGCGCTGGATCTGGGCGAACGCGAACGTCTGGTCGCCGACCTGGGTTCCCACAAGGCGATGATCCTGCGCAATCACGGTTTGCTCGCTGGCGGCGCGACGGCCGCGCACGCATTTCACGAAATCTATTTCCTCGAGCGCGCGTGTCAGGCGCAGGTTCAGGCCATGGCGGGCGGCGCGCAACTGCGATTTCCGCCTGAACGCGTGCGTGAACTCACTGCGCGCCAGTTCGAATCCGAAGGCTCGGACGGCATCACCGAACTCGCGTGGCAGGCGGCGCTGCGTCTCATCGCCGATACCCAGCCGGACTACCGCACCTGAGCCTGGTCACCGGACCCGGTTGCCCTTTTCATCGATGATCCGTTCGCCGTCTTCCTTGGCGAACGCGCCTTTCTGCGCGGCAGAAAAAATCTCGAGAAGTTTCTCCGATGGACGGCACAAGCGCGTGCCCTCGGGCGTCACCACGAACGGACGATTGATCAGAATCGGATGCGCGAGCATGGCGTCGAGCAGCTGCTCGTCGGTCAGGGTTGCATCGGCGAGTTCGAGCTGAACGAACACCGCCTCCTTTTCACGAAGCGCATCGCGCACGCCGAGCCCTGCATCCTGAATCAGCCTGGTCAGCGTGGCGCGATCCGGCGGCGTCTTCAAATATTCGATCACCTTCGGTTCGATCCCGGCGTTGCGAATCAGCGCGAGCGTGTTGCGCGACGTGCCGCATAAAGGGTTGTGGTAGATCGTGACGTCCATCGTGCGTCTCCATAGCTTTGAAAGTGCGGCCGGTCGTCTTCATTCCCGCAATAGAAATGAAAGGCTTCGTCGTGGTCCTGCATAAGCAGATGCTATGACAGTTTACTCAAGTGACAGGTGAGATTGCCGTTAAAGGGTTCGGGTCAGGGAACATTCGCCCGCCCCGGTCGCGCGCTGGAATCCGGCGTGCGGCGCCGCTTGAATAACAGTGTTGAGAAAAGTGAGACATGAACATACTTTCGACGATCAAAGGCCGCCTCGGCATTGCCATGGCGTTTCTGGGCCTGCTGCTGGTGGTTATCGGCGGCCTCGGGTTGTGGGGCATGAGCCGCGGCAACGAGACCACGCGCGACCTTTTCACCAATGAAATGCCCAGCGCGGTAGCGGCCGGCAACGCGGAAATGTTCACGGCGCGTGAGCGGCTCAGCTTCGACCGCGCGGCCTTGCTCGTCGGCAAACCGGCTGCGGAAACGGCGATCGGGCGCGGCGCTTTGATGCGCGATCGCGCCGACAAGGAATGGGCGCGCTACGCCGCGTTGCCGCAAGGACCCGGCGAGCACGAGTTGGCTCAGTCATTCCAGACGAAGCGGCTCGAGCTGCAGAAAATGCTGGACGATGGTTACGCGAATATCCGCGCAAACGACGCCGACAAGATCGTTGCATCGGCGGAAGCCATGCAGGTGAAGTTCAACGAGCTGGCGACCGTCGGCGAATCGCTGCGCAAGTATCAGTTCGATTCGGCGAAAAGCGACTTCGAGTTGTCGCAGGAAAAATTCAGCGAATTCCGCACGACCAGCGTGGTGGCGATCGTCATCGGATTGCTTGCCGCCGCGTTCTCGTGGCTGTCGTTGCGCCGCGCAATCGGCCGTCCGCTCGACGAAGCGCTCGCGCAGTTTGACGCCATCGCGTCCGGCGATCTGCGCCGCGAGCTGGTCGTGACATCGCGCGACGAGATGGGCCAGTTGCTCAACGGCCTTGCGAAGATGCAGGCAAGTCTCGTCGATACCGTACGCTCGGTGCGCTCGGGCAGCGAGTCGATTGCATCGGCGACCAAGCAGATTGCGGCGGGCAATATCGATTTGTCGTCGCGTACCGAAGAGCAGGCGTCCGCGTTGCAACAAACGGCGTCGAGCATGGACGAGCTGACCGGCACGGTGAAGCAGAACGCCGAGAACGCGCGTCAGGCAAGTTCGCTTGCGGCGAACGCGTCGGAAATCGCGAACAAGGGCAGCACGGTCGTCTCGCAAGTCGTCGATACCATGGGCGACATCAACCAGAGTTCCACGAAGATCGCGGACATCATCACGATCATTGAAGGCATCGCGTTCCAGACGAACATCCTGGCGCTGAATGCGGCGGTGGAAGCCGCGCGCGCGGGCGAACAGGGACGCGGTTTCGCGGTCGTGGCGGCGGAAGTGCGCAGTCTCGCGCAACGTTCGTCGGCGGCGGCGAAGGAGATCAAGGAGCTGATCAATACCTCGGTTTCCCGTGTGCAAACGGGCACGACGCTGGTTGGCGACGCCGGCCGCACGATGTCCGAGATCATCGGCGCGGTGCAGCGCGTGACGGACATCATGGGCGAGATCGCGGCGGCTTCGCACGAGCAGAGCAGCGGGATCGAGCAGGTGGCGCTCGCCGTCACGCAGATGGACGAAGTCACGCAGCAGAACGCGGCGCTGGTGGAAGAAGCGGCGGCCGCGGCGCAATCGCTGGAAGATCAGGCGGGCGCGTTGAAGGCGGCGGTATCGGTGTTCCAGTTGAACGATGGCGGCATGGACCACGTCAAGCTTGCGGTGAAGCCGATGCATTCCGTGGCGACATCGCCGAAGACAGCGCCGACGACTCGCGCCGTTGCAAGCCAGCGGCTGGCCACGCTGAAAGCGCCACTCGCGGGCGTGGAAAAAGCGAAGCCGGTTGCATTGGCGGGCGCGGCCGACTGGGAAGCGTTTTAACTCGCCGCTTGATGCGTCAGACAGCGAAATGCCAGGCTGATGCGCGGGCCTGACACTTCGCTCAATTTCGGAATGCCGTGATTGTGCGTGAATTGCGACGCGTAACTCATCACGAGCACGCTCCCGGCATGCAGGTCCACGTTGAGCGTGCGACCTTTGCCTGATTTCGCGCGGATGCTCATGCGGCGCGTGGCGCCGAGCGAAAGAATGGCGATGGGCGCTTTCGGCACCAGACCCTTGGTGTGATCGTTGTGCGGTGCGACGCTGTCATTGCCATCGCGATACAAATTCAGCCCGACGCTGTTGAACGCCGCGCCCACGGTTGATCGAACCTGCTCGGCGGCCTGCAGCAGCGGCTTCGGCAAATCGGCCGCATCGAGCGAAAAATGCGCCATCAGACGCGGCACATCGACTTCGCGCTCATACATCATGCGGCGCTGGTTGTTCCAGATCACGCCGTCCAGCGCTTGCTCGAACCACGCTTCGGCCGTCGCGGCCGGAATCACGTCTGGCAGATAACGAATCCCGCACTCTGTGTCGTCGATGAGATCGAGCGGTGCGGGATCGAACAGATCGTTCTGATACACGATGCCTCCTCAATCCGCCGAGAACGGCAATTCGCCCTGAACGGCGACCGACCCGGCTATGTACGATCCCGCCGGAACCAGCGCCGTCACGCGCACGCCGAGCAACCGCAAACGCCGGTCGAGCGGCACGCGCCGCAGGCATTCGGTCGCGGCGCGGCGGATCTCCGTGGCGTCGGCGGTGGGCGCCGGCACCGTCAGGTCGCGCGTAACCGTGCTGAAATCGTTGTAGCGCAGCTTGATGCCGACCGTACGGCCTTCGTAGCCTTTACGCCGCAGGTCGTCCGCTACACGCGTGCATAAATCCGTGAACGCCGCCGACAACGTGCTGCGATCCTGGCGCGGATGCAGGTCGCGCTCGAACGTGGTTTCACGGCTCATCGACTTGGGCTCGGAACTGACGACGACCGGCCGTTCGTCCACGCCTTGCGCCACTTCCACGAGCCACGCCGAATAGCTTCGCCCGAAGGTGGCCTGAAGCAGTTCCGGATCGGCGCGCGCCAGGTCGCCGACGGTTTCTATACCGATCGACGCCAGCTTTTCCGTCGCTTTCGGCCCGATGCCATTGACCTTGCGTACCGCCAGCGGCCAGATCCGCAACGGGATATCGGCTTCGGTGAGGATGGTAAGGCCGTCAGGCTTGTCCAGTTCCGAGCCGATTTTCGCCAGCAGCTTGTTCGGCGCAACGCTGATCGAACATGACAGCGCGGTTGCGTCGCGCACAGCCTGCTTGATGCGCGCCGCAGTTTCGGCGGGATCGCCCGGAAGATCCGTCAGGTCGATATAGATTTCATCGATACCGCGGTTTTCGATTTGCGAGGTGAACGTGGCGACTGCCGCCTTGAAGAGCCGCGAATAATGCCGGTACGAATCGAAATCCGTGGGGAGCAGAATGGCGTCTGGCGCGAGCTGCGCGGCTTTCATCATGCCCATGGCCGAGAACACGCCGAACGCTCGTGCTTCATAGGTCGAGGTTGTCACCACGCCACGGCCAGCGTAGTCGCGCAGCCGGACGAAACGGCGGCTGCCGTCGGGCAGGGTTTCGGGCGTGGCGTTCCTTCCGCCGCCAATCACAACGGGCTGGCCGCGCAGTTCGGGATAACGCAACAGTTCGACGGACGCGTAGAACGCGTCCATGTCGAGATGCGCGATGTGGCGCGTGGTCAAGACAGCGCTCCAGAATCGGACATGACATCAATGACTGTATGGATATACAGTATCTTACATCGAAAACGGCGGGCGTGGCCTGAGCATCTTTGTAGACCACGGTGGCAGCCGATTTATAGGTCTATGATTACGCGTCTAACTTATGTCGATAGCCGGGCTCGGGCACAACGCGCTCCGCCAGATTCGTTCACCTGAAGATCCATCAAATGACAACCCAAGAAACCATCGGCGACTTTTCCGATGAAAGGCGCTTCGAGCTGCTGGTGAGCAACGTCAGCGACTACGCAATCTACATGCTCGACCTGAACGGCCGCATCAACAGCTGGAACGCGGGCGCGCAACGCTTCAAGGGCTACGCTGCGAGCGAGATCATCGGCCAGCACTTTTCTGTTTTCTATACACCGGAAGACCAGCAGTCGAACAAACCGCTTCGCGCGCTGCGCACGGCGCGCGAAGAAGGCCGGTTCGAGGACGAGGGTTGGCGCGTGCGCAAGGACGGCACGTGTTTCTGGGCGAACGTGGTGATCGATCCGATCCGCGATCCCGGAGGCAATCTGGTTGGTTATGCCAAGGTCACGCGCGATATCACCGAGCGCAAGGCGGCCGAGGAAGCCCTGCGCGGAAGCGAAGAACGATTCCGCCTGCTCGTGCAAGGCGTAACGGATTACGCCATCTACATGTTGTCGCCGCAGGGGCTGGTCACGAACTGGAATCCGGGCGCGGAGCGCATCAAGGGATATACGCACGACGAGATCGTGGGCAAGCACTTTTCCTGCTTTTATACGCCGGAAGATCGCGAAGCCGGGTTTCCCGCGCGAACGCTTTCGGTGGCGGCATCGGAGGGAAGATTCGAGCAGGAAAGCTGGCGCGTCAGGAAAGATGGCACGCGGTTCTGGGCGCATGTCGTGGTCGATGCAGTCCACGACGATCACCATCAACTGATCGGCTTCGCCAAGATCACACGCGATGTCACCGAGCGCAAGCTTGCAGCCGAAGCACTCGAGCGTGTCAACGCGGCGCTGTTCCAGTCGCAAAAGATGGAAGCGGTCGGGCAGCTGACCGGCGGTATTGCGCATGATTTCAATAATCTGCTGACGGTTTTATCGAGCAGCATGGATATCCTGACCATGCGTTTGAGCAATCCGTCGGACGTCCGGATTCTCGATACGATGCGCCGCGCCGTCGAACGCGGGGCAACGCTCACGCAGCAGCTTTTGTCGTTTGCGCGCAAGCAGCCGCTGCAGGTCCAGAATTGCGATCTGAATGTGGTGATCGCAGGTTTCGAAGCCGTGCTCAAGCGTGCGGGTAATTCGGGTATTGAAATCGACTTTGCTTATGCGCCAGACTTGCGGATGGTCGCAATCGATGTCGCGCGCTTCGAGGCCGCATTGCTGAACCTGGTGGTCAACGCGCGCGATGCAATGCCCGATGGCGGGAAGATCGTCGTCTCGGCGAACAACGTCGATTTGAAGGACGGCGACGTGGGCGCGCTGAAAGCCGGCGAATTCGTCGTGGTCAACGTGACGGATACTGGATCGGGCATGTCGGACACGGTGATTTCGCGTGCGTTCGAGCCGTTCTTCACAACCAAGGAAATCGGCAAAGGGTCGGGACTCGGCTTGAGCCAGGTGTATGGTTTCATTGCGCAGTCGGGCGGCGAAGTGCGGATCGACAGCAAGGAAGGGCGCGGCACGACAATCCGGCTGTATCTGCCGGCCATCGCGCATGACGCTGCAGAGTCGAAAGGCGCGCTGGCGGCATCGCAAGAGATGATTCTCATGGTCGATGACGAACCGGACGTGCTCGATATCGGCGCGGAGTTGTGCAGGTCGATCGGGTATCAGGTTTTGACGGCGAACAACGCCAAGGAAGCGCTGGAACTGCTTAACCGGAGCAGTAATATTTCGATTCTGTTCACCGACGTCGTGATGCCGCAAGGCATGCACGGCGTAGAGCTTGCGCGCACGGCACGTGCGCTTTTGCCCCGGTTGAAGGTCGTGCTGGCTTCGGGTTATCCGCTGCCCATGCTGAAAGAACAACATGGCTCGACCGATGCGTTCACGTTCATCACCAAGCCGTATCGGCTGGCCGACCTTGCCCAGGTTTTGCGCACGGCAACTTGAATGAAGCGAGGAAACATGAGCGACACATGGCTGTACCAGGTCCGGATCAACGTTTCATCCGAACTCGCCACGACCTTGCGCGACGATCCGCAGAACACGCCCGCGTCTTTACATGACGTGTTGCGCCGGCACAATGCATCTTTGATGTGCCAATACGACGCGTTTGCCGGCTACGTGGAAGAAGCGGAAAAACTCGGCCGCGATAACTATCCGCTGTACCAGTGGACCAAGGACACGATCGAGAATCCGGAGAAAAAGGCCAAATATCTGCGATCGTTCACGGTGTATGTGGACGGCGCGGATGTCTATGCCGCGCAAATCGCCGACTCGTTGCAATCGGGATTATCGGCGCTTGCGGATGAGCCTGGCATCGAGCGTGTCGTCAAGATCGACACCAATCCGGCAAACAATCCGCAGCCGCCGGCTAAGGTTTAGCGGCGTTCGCAACGGCCCCCGGCGTCCATCTATAAACAATGATGCTCGACTCGTTGTAGTTGTCCTTGGTCACGACGTACTCGCCGGTCGAGCGCAAATACGCCCTCAGGCCATACATGGAATCCACGTCGTTGCCCACGTCCACGTTACCGGGATTGCTGTTGGTGAATGTCATGTCGAGGCTGCCGGTCGAGAGATTGAACGCGTCGATGTTCGGCACCGAATGCACATATCCGACGAACAGGTAATTGCCTGCGGCCGCGATTGATTTGGGATTTGCGGTCGTGAGCGTGATTACCGGGCTCGGCGCTTTTTGATTGCCCGCGCGCCAGCCGTGATAGACCTCGATACGCGTACCTATGGATGTCCAGTCCGCGCTGCCAATGATGCCTTGCGCGAGGATCAAGGTGTCGCTGTCGGCGAGATAGATGATTCGAGTAAGCGGCAGGACGGACCTCGGCGTGGCGTACGCAAAGCCCGGTCCCCACGAGGGTTTGCCGTCGGCATTGAAGCCGGTCAGCGGATAAAAATAAATGCGGTTCGTCCTGTCCGGACCTGCCCACACGTTCGCGTTGCTATCGAGGGAAAAACCGCCCGTGATCAATGTGCTCGAATTGAACAGCGCGCCGGGCAGCGATCCATCCGGAATCGCGATGTAACCATTCGCCGCGTTGAAATGATAGAAATTGAACACGCCCGGATTCTGGCCTGCCGCGACCATGATCCTGTTGGCTCCAACGGTTGCGAGTTGCGCGAAATGCTGGCCGCGTTGGGTATCGTTGATATCGATCCGCGGGTCGGCCGGATAGTCGAACGGATTCACCGTGTTGGCCACGAACGTACCTCCGGCCGTGCCGGTGTAGACGTTGAAACCGCCATAGAGATAAGCGCCGTCCGTGCCCGGGTCCGGCGCGCCGTTGCCCTCGAAGTTGAGCGCTTGAAGTCTCCATCGCAGGATGCTCGACGCGTCGTAGACGTAGATATCCGTGTTGCCATTGCGCGCGAGGTCCCAGGTTCCGCCCCACGGATTGCTGAGGACGTAGAGGTTGCCGGCTGCGTCTTTTCCAATTCCCACCACGCGCGTGAATCGCCGGTCGCCGACCTGGCCTTTGATGCCCGAGGTGGTGTCCAGATAACCGCCCTGAATGCCGAACGTGCCGGATTGAACGGGGCTGCCCGATGTCTGGTAGAGCTTGATGTTCATGTCGGGACCCTGATCGCCGACCATGAGTTGTCCGTTGGTTGGATCGAAATAAAGCGCTGACGGACGCGACGTCGCGGCCATCTGGATCGTGTTCATCGTGGCGCCGGTAGGACTGAACTCCAGAATGACGCCCGCGTTTTTCTGCGCGACCCACAGGTTGCCGGCGGTATCGATGGCAAGCGCGCCCGGGCCCGTCACGTTGATATCGCGTTGCCAGACGCCGTCGATGGTGAACACGCGCACGCGATTGCCGGGGAAGTCGCTCGCGTAGAGCAGGGCGCCGGCGGTGGCGAGTCCCGTGATGACATCGGCACGCTTTTCGGTCGTGGTCGCGCTGACGGCGATCGTGAAGTCCTGGGTCTTGGTCGTGCGGTTGTATCGGCCAACGTAGCCGCTGCCTTTGTTCCGGTCGTATTGCATCGCTGCAAAAATCGAGGTCGCGTTGCCAGTGATCGCACTGCCTTGGAACTCGTTGTGTATGCCGATGGAACCCGCATTCTGGCGATTTTGGTAGATCGCAATTCCGCCTTCGTTCTCATCCCAGAGCGATGCCGTATAAACGATGCCTTCGGACGCGATCCACATGGATCGGGCGCCGTTGCCTACGTACGTAGAGCCTGTTCCATAGGTATTCGCGACCCAGTCGATCGAGTACTGCGCGGCAGCCGGGCGCGCAATCGAGGCGAGCAGCACGAGCGCAGTGAAAAGGACGCGGACGGTGCGAAGGCGTGTTATGACCATGAGCGATATTTTCCTGGGCGTTGCAGAGGGATCAAGCAGGAAACGCGCGTTTAGCGAGCGATTTGCCTTGGGCGGCGTCGGGCGGGGGATTGAACGAGTCGATGCCTCAACCACGCTATGGCTGATCGTAAGAGGAAAATATTGGAAAGCGCCGCCGATAAAAATCAAAAATAAATGGCGCGGTTTTAATTGATGTTATCGGCATGGGGCGATGCCGGAGATCTTCGTGTAGACGACGTAGATCAGGTAATTAGGTAATGCTTAGGCAACCTAATGGTGAAAGGATGACCGGATTTTGAGGCGTCGTTCATGCACTGAAGACAGTAGAAGGGACAAACACAAACCCTTCCATCAACCTGCGCGCGCTGCGGCTCATGATCGCTTTTGTCACAATCCAGTCATCGTTGATTTGTCTGGTTTCCGCACCGACCGCAAGGCTTCCCGATGGATGCCCGAAACGGATCGACCCGTGCGAATCCGGCACGAGCCGGTTGACCATCGTGCCGGGAATGGCAGCCGCGACCGCGATGGCGACTGCGCCGGTTCCGGTCATTGCGTGGTGCAGCTTGCCCATCGAAAAAATGCGCGCGTTGATGTCGAGCGTGGCTGCGTCAATGTGCTTGCCGCTCGACGCCACATAGCTGGCCGGCTTCGCGATGAACGCAAGTTTTGGCGTGTGCGGCCGTGACTGAGTGGCTTCGCCGGCGGTCGCTGCAAGGCCCATGCGGACCGCCGCGTGCGAGCGAATCGCCTCGGCTTTTTGAAGCAACGCGGCGTTGCCGTTCACGTCGCGCTGGAGTTCGTTTCCGGCCAGGCCCAAGGCCGCGGCATCGATGAAAATGGCTGGATTGCCCGCGTTGATCATCGTCATTTCCACGTCGCCGACGTCCGGTATGTTCAACACGTCCGAAGCGTTTCCTGTTGGGAACATGGCGTTATCCGGGCTTTCGCCATCGCCTGCCGGGTCCAGGAATTCAATGCGGATTTCAGCTGCCGGAAACGTCACGCCATCGAGTTCGAAATCGCCTTCTTCCACGACTTCGCCGTCGCGCATGGGGACGTGGGCGATGATCTTTGCGTTGATGTTGGCCTGCCAGATCCGGACGATGGCGAAGCCGTCGCGCGGGGCATCGACGAGACCTTGCGCTATCGCGAACGGACCCACGGCCGATGTCAGGTTCCCGCAGTTGCCGGACCAGTCGACGACGGGTTTATCGATGGCGACCTGCCCGAACCGGTAATCGACGTCGCAATCTTCACGCGACGATGGCCCGATGATCACGACCTTACTGGTGCTGGACGTGGCGCCGCCCATGCCGTCGATATGCTGGCCGTAAGGGTCGGGACTGCCGATCACGCGCATGAGGATGCGGTCTCGTAAAGCGGGGTCTTCGGGCAACCAGTCGTGACGGAAAAACACGCCCTTGCTCGTGCCGCCACGCATGTAGACAGCGGGGATTTTTGTTTGCGCCAAGGTGTGTCTCCGGTGAGTGGGCGGTGCGTAACGATTGAACGTAGTTTGCAGCATCACCCTTTCAGTTCATAACCTCGCTGACGTTCGAACTGCCGATACTGCGCGATAACCGCCGGATCGCTGAAATCACCGCCGATCTGATCCGGCGCTCTGCCGCCATCCAGTCCCTGAAGTGCATTCGCCGACCGAAGCCATCCTTCCTTCTCTTGCACTTCGCCGACAAACTGCAACAGGTAGGCATCGAGCGGACGTTCTGCCGGCGATGCAATCTCCAGAGTCAGCGCACGCAGATAAGCAGCCTTGCTCGTGTTTTGCCAGAGAATGGAGAAGCCGGCGCGCCGGCATAACTCGGCGTGCACGAGCAGCATTGTTCTTCCGTTACCGTCTAGGAAGGGATGACCGAACGCAAATAGGCCCATCACTTCGCCCGGCCGGGCGCGCATGCTCGGAGCATCTTGCCCCAAACGAAGTCCGTGCGTCACGGCTCTGACCGCGTCGGGCGGGCTGGCAAATACGGTTTCGCCCTTGTTGATCGAACGGTCTGGAGCTATCTGGATTCGGTCCTTGCCCGCCCAAGGATAGAAGCCCTTGAACAGAATCTCGTGAACCTTGAGAAAGTCCGGGTACGTGATGATCTTTCGCCGTACCAGGTAGCCCACCGCGTCCGGCAAGTTGGCGCGGAACAACTCGTGTTCGGCCATTTTCACGATGTCGGGATCTTTCTCTCCCGCGAAATTACGCAGGTAACCCGCGGTATGGAAATCTCTGAATGGATCAAACACGGCGCTTTTCACGCAGATGATTGATCAGCAGCGCGGCCATTTCATGGTCGGTCAATTTGCGGGCGCGTTTGAGCGCAACGAGAAGATTGCTGGTCTCGTCAGATTGAACGGTGTCGTCGGACAGTTTTGTGATTGTTTCGGCCCATTCGTCGCCGGCGGTGCGTTGATAGCTGATCCGATGCTCAAGCGCAAGGCTCGCAACAAATTGGGCCACACCCTTGGTTGGAATCTGCCGCGTCGAACTCGTTGTCAGCAGCCGATTACCAGGCCGCTGATGAACGTAAATGACTGGCCTTCCCGCAATGGACAACCGCCGGTTGATGCGGTGCGAACCAATATCCACTTCAATTGCGTTGGGCGAACCGTTTTGGGTGACGCGCACGGTCACGCCCAACTTTTGAAAGACCTCCGCCGCAATGTCCTCCGCGGTGGCAATTATTCTGACTTCTCCAGTGTCGGGGTTCTTTACGGATTTGGCGTAGATCCCGTTGCCAATCCGCGCGATGACCCCTTTGTCAAGTAGCGCTTTGATCGATTCGGAAACTTGGGAAGCGCTCCCCAGACCTGCAACGTCACGCCGCAACACCACGCTGCTGGCGCGGTGTTTGATTGAGGAAAGCATGCGCGTTTCGAGCTTCATGGGAGGAGTTTTTACGGGAATGTATCAGTATAGCAAAACCGTCAATTGTGCTGCTAAATCAAACGTTTGTAGGAACAAGAAATGCCGGTGAGCCGGCAGGATTTGTTGCACATTCAAACTACCACTTCCTCCGCCCGCGGCACAATCGAACTCAGCCATTCCGACAGCGCTGCGAACGGTTCATCTTGCGCGATTTCATCGGGGGCGACGAGGTAATAGCCGGATGTCCCGGTCATGGGTTTATCGAGCGGCACGACGAGCCTTCCCGACGATAATTCATCCGCCAGCAGAATTTCCGGCAGCAACGCGACGCCCAGACCCGCCTGCGCCGCGCTCGTGAGCATGGTGAACAATTCGTATCGCGCGCCGCGCACCGCACGGACATCGTGTTCGAGTCCATTCAGCCGGAACCACGCGCGCCACGCGTCCGGTCTCGTCGATAAATGCAGCAGCGGCAAATCCGTCAGTTGTTCCAGCGATACCGGCGCCGTGCCCGCCAGCAATGACGGACTGCACACGGGCACGACCTTTCCTTCTCGAAACAGCAGCTTGCCTTGCGTACCGGGCCACACTGAATCGCCGAAGTACAACGCGGCATCGAAGGGAGAATCGCTGAAAAGGAACGGTTCCGTGCGAATAGAGAGATTCACCGTGATGTCAGGACGCAGCGCACGGAATTGCGGCAAGCGCGGAATCAGCCACTGGCTCGCAAGCGTTGGCACGACGGCGATTTCGAGAATGCGCCCGACTCCGCGCTGCGCCATGAGTTCAAGCGTATCGCGTTCTATCCGGTCGAGATTCTTGCGCACGAGCGCCGCGTACTGCCTGCCATGCGTGGTCAGCACAATGCGTTTCTTGATTCGCAGGAACAACGCAACGCCAAGCCGGCTCTCCAGCGACGCCACCTGCCTGCATACGGCGCTTTGCGTCAGCGCGAGTTCGTTGGCGGCGCGGGTGAAGCTTTCGTGGCGCGCGGCAGCTTCGAAAATCTGCAGCGCGACCAGATTGGGAATGCCTTTTCTCATGTCTTGCCCATGTCGCCAAAGCCCGATAAAAATCTTACTTGGTGCATTTCCAGAACCAACTGATGAGCTTATATCAATTGCGTGGCTTTTTGACGCGCTCCAGAATCGGCTCGTATTGACTTTGCTTACAGCGCTGATCGAGCCTGAAGCGTTTGCCTTACTGGATCAGCCGGAAACTAATTAATGAATCCCAATCTCGCCGCATTGCTCGCCACGGTCGTTCCCGACGCAAAAGTTGCGGGTTTAGTGCAATTGATGAACTTGCCCGTCGCAATGAATATGTTCACGCCTGGAACGGTCACCCGGGCGGAACTGGCTCAGGCGATGAACATGGCGCTGTTTGCAGGCCTGCTCGATCGGGTGCCGAGCGGCCGCGCGTACACGGACGATCTGCGGCACACGCAAACCCGCGTTCAGTTCGATCATGGCGCGTTGCGCACTGTGCGCTGGAGCGAATCGGGCGGCTTGCCGCCGGGCGAGGCCGCGTTCACGCGAATTCTCCGGCCGCTCGGTTTCGTTTTGAACGGCACGTATCCGCTCGATCGAATCAAGATGACGGGTCGTTCATACAAACATCTCGATGCGCCCGATGACATCGCCCAGTATTTTGTCAGCGAGTTGCATCCTGACCGATTCGGCACGGAATTCCAGCAGGCGGTGACGCGTGTGATCGGCGAAAGCGTGGATCCGCTGACGCCGCAAGCGGTGGCATCGCTTGCCGAACTCGAGCGCGACGGCTCGCTGCCACTCGCCATCGCACTCGATCTGCTGCCGGTGATCGTCCATTGTTTCGAGCGCCAGCACGCCGCTCCGCATCTTGCGGATTACGAAACGCTGCGCGCCGAATCGGCGGAAATGGCCTGGATCGCAACCGAAGGCAACGCGTTCAATCACGCGACGGACCGCGTGGACGACGTGTTCGCCGTCGCCGAAACCCAGCGCGCACTCGGCCGTCCGATCAAGGATTCGGTCGAGATATCGAAATCGGGCCGCGTGCGTCAGACGGCGTTCCGCGCGGATCCGGTGCGCCGCGTGTTTATCGATAAAACCGGTGCGCGGGTCGAGCGCGACGTGCCCGGTTCGTTCTATGAATTCATCAGCCGCGATACGGTTCTCGATAACGCCACCGGCCGCAGTGTGCTCGATCTCGGTTTCGATGCCGGCAACGCAACGGGCATCTTCAAGATGACGGCGGCCGCGTGAACACCAACGCCGAGTCCGATCTCTACGAGTTCACGGAGCCGTTCAAGGCGCCGCGGGGCTCCGCCATCCGCGAACTTTTCAAATACCTCGGCCGGCCGGGAATGATTTCGTTCGCTGGCGGTTATCCATCGAAGGATCTGTTCGACCGCGTGGGAATCGGCCACGCAATTGAAGAAGCCTACCGCGCGGACCCGGTTGCGTGCCTGCAATACGGCGACACGGCCGGCTCGCCCGCGCTGCGCCGCGCCATTGTGCGTTTGATGAACGAACGCGGCGTGTCGCGCGAAATCGACGACCTGATCGTGACCACCGGCTCGCAGCAAGGTCTCGATCTGCTGATCAAGATTCTGGTCGCGCCGGGCGACGCCGTGCTGATCGAAGAACCTGCTTATCCCGCCGCGATCCAGGCGCTGCGTCTCGCGGGCGCGAAGCTGATCCCGGTGCGCACGGACGCGCAGGGCATCGACGTCGACGCGCTCACCGAACAGCTCGAAGCGCTTGAATTACTCGACCCGGGCGCGCGGCCGAAGCTGCTCTATACCGTGCCGACTTTCGCGAACCCGACCGGTACGACGTTGCCCGTGGCACGCCGCGAGGCGCTCGCACGCCTTGCAGTGCGGTTCCGTTTCGTGCTGATCGAAGACGATCCCTACGGCGAATTGCGTTTCACCGGCGATCCGGTGAAACCAGTCATTGCGCTCGCCGACGCCATTCCCGGCGCGCGCGACTGGGTCGTCTATTTCGGCAGCCTCTCGAAGATCGTTGCGCCCGGCCTGCGGATCGGCTGGTCGATCGCGCCGCCCGCCATCACGCGCCGCATGCTGGTCGCCAAGCAAACCAGCGATCTCTGCACCTCGCCGCTCGCGCAGGAAACGGCGCGGTGCTATCTGGAAAGCGGACGGCTGGCGGAGCATGTGCCGGTCATCGTGCAGACTTACAAGAAGCGCTACGAGGCGCTCGCCAGTGCGTTGCGGCAATTCGTGCCCAACGACATCGACTACGTCGTGCCGCAAGGCGGCATGTTCGTCTGGGCGCGGCTGAATGGCGGGCGTCAATCGGCGGAGGTGCTCAAGCGCGCAATCGAGCAGAACGTGATTTACGTGCCGGGTCCCGCCTTTTATGTCCACAATGCCGACGAATCCAGCATGCGGTTGTCTTTCGCCGCTGCGCCAGGGGAAGCTGAAGTCTTCGAGGGCGTGCGCCGTCTCAAGCTCGCGCTGGCCAGCCGGTAACTGAACGTCTCGCCAGATGCGGCAAAACGCGTTCTAATCGCATGAGCCGGCCTGTTGGATGAACCGAGTCGGTTCGTCCAGCGCACCAAGTCATACCGATTAATCATTTGCAACGGTATTTTTAAGCCCTGAAACTCTGTGCCGTCGTGTAGGCATTTACATGCCGGCGCAAGTCCAGAGCAGTGTTGATGTCATGGCGGCACGCCGCGCACAACGCCCCGGCAGTAACCCGACATAAAGAGAGGAAGTGATGCAACTGAACGATATTCTTGACGCACTCGGCGTTGACCTCGGCCAATGGAAGGGCGATGCCCTCGCGGCGCGCTCGCCGCTCGATGGCGCGCTGCTCGCCAAACTCGCCGTCGATACACCTGAGACCGCTGCCCGCAAGATCGATGCAGCGCATGCCGCGTTCCTCGAATGGCGCACCGTGCCGGCGCCGCAGCGCGGCGAACTCATCCGCGTGTTCGGCAACGTGCTGCGTGAACATAAGGCCGCGCTCGGCAGCCTCGTGACGCTGGAAGCCGGCAAGATCACGTCCGAAGGCCTCGGCGAAGTGCAGGAAATGATCGATATCTGCGACTTCGCAGTTGGTCTCTCGCGCCAGCTTTACGGCCTGACCATCGCGTCCGAACGTCCGGGGCATCGGATGATGGAAACGTGGCATCCGCTCGGCGTTGTCGGCGTGATTTCGGCGTTCAACTTCCCGGTTGCAGTGTGGTCGTGGAATACGGCTCTGGCGATCGTTTGCGGCGACGCAGTCGTGTGGAAGCCATCGGAGAAGACGCCTTTGACGGCCATCGCGTGTCATGCGCTGTTCGAAAAAGCGCTGCGCGAATTCGATAAAACCCATCCCGGCGTTGCGCCCGAAGGCCTGAGCCAGCTGCTGCTCGGCGAACGAGATATTGGCCAGGCGCTGACCGAATCCACGAAGGTGCCGCTCGTCAGCGCGACCGGCAGCGTGCGCATGGGCATGGAAGTGGCGCAAGTGCTGGCGAAGCGCCTTGGCCGCAGCATTCTGGAACTCGGCGGCAATAACGCGGTAATCGTGGCGCCCAGTGCGGATCTGGATCTCGTGGTGCGCGGCGTGACGTTCTCGGCGGTGGGTACGGCGGGTCAGCGTTGCACGACGTTGCGTCGGCTCGTGGTTCACAGCAGCGTGGTCGACAAATTGTTGCCGCGGCTTGAGAAGGCATTTGCGTCGGTAAAGGTGGGCAGTCCGCTTGAAAGCGATACGCTGGTCGGTCCGCTGGTCGACCGCGCCGCATTCGATGCCATGCAAAAAGCATTGCGCGATGCACGCGAGCAAGGCGGCGACGTGAAGGGCGGGGAACGCGTGGAAATCGGCGGCCATGCCGATGCCTATTACGTCCGTCCCGCATTCGTGCGCATGCCCGCGCAAACGGCCGTGGTGGAACGCGAGACCTTCGCGCCGATCCTCTACGTCCTGACCTACGACGATTTCGCCGATGCCTTGCAATTGCAGAACGGCGTGCCGCAAGGTTTGTCGTCGGCGATCTTCACTAACGACATTCGCGAAGCCGAACAGTTCATGTCGGCTGCGGGCAGCGATTGCGGCATCGTGAACGTGAACATCGGCACGAGCGGCGCGGAAATCGGCGGCGCGTTCGGCGGCGAAAAGGAAACCGGCGGTGGCCGCGAATCGGGTTCGGACGCTTGGAAAGGCTATATGCGCCGGGCGACCAACACGATCAACTACAGCCGCGAATTGCCGCTCGCGCAAGGCGTCAAGTTCGACGTCTGATCGGTACAAGCGGTACAAGAAGGCTAAGACGCCATACCCTGGCGTCGACCCCGCTGACTGCGGCGCGCTGACCGCCGTGTCGATCGGGCGGCGGAATTTCCCGTTTGTTCCAACGCGAGCCGTTTGATTGACGGTCGCATCGACTGTCTGATTGCTCAACTGTTTTCCGGAAGACCCTGGAGGCCACCGTGTCGTTTCTCGTGCTGGACAAACTGACAAAAGCCTACGGCGATCTGCACGCCGTCAGCGACGTGAGCCTCTCGGTCGAAAAAGGCGAGTTCGTCTCGCTGCTCGGACCCTCGGGCTGCGGCAAGACCACGACGCTGCAAATGATTGCGGGTTTTATCGATGTGACGCGCGGCCGTATTTCACTCGATGGCAAGGACATCACGAACGTCCGCCCGAACAAGCGCGGCCTGGGCGTGGTGTTTCAGAGCTACGCGCTTTTTCCGCACATGACGGTCACGCAGAACGTGGGTTTCGGCCTCGAGATGCGCGGCGTGAGCAAGGCCGAATGCACCGAGCGGATTCGCGAGACGCTGTCGCTCGTGCGGCTCGACGCATTCGCCGCGCGTTATCCGCGTGAGCTTTCGGGCGGCCAGCGCCAGCGTGTGGCGATCGCGCGTGCGCTCGTGATCAAGCCGCCGGTCTTGCTGCTCGATGAACCCATGTCCAACCTCGACGCCAAGCTGCGCGAAGAGATGCAGTTCGAATTGCGCACCATCCAGCGCAAGGTCGGCACGACTACCGTGATGGTCACGCACGATCAATCCGAAGCCTTGTCGATCAGCGATCGCGTGGTGGTGATGGAAGCCGGCCGCGTGACGCAGGTGGACTCGCCGTATCGCGCGTATGAGCGGCCCGAGAATCGCTTCGTGTCGCAGTTTATCGGCAAGGCGAACATGCTTGCGGGCAAGGTGACCGAAGCGCGTCCCGACGAAGTGCATGTGGACCTCGGACATGATCTGACGGGCATTGCGTGCATCGATGCCGGCACGGTCTGGCGCGAAGGCGATACCGTGACCTTGTGCATTCGTCCGGAGAAACTGCACTTGTGCAAGGTAGGAACGGGACGGTTGTCGGCGACCGTGACGAGCCGCTTCTTTTTGGGCAGCCAATGGTTGTATCGCGTCGATACCGCGCTCGGCGAAGTCCTCGTTTGCAGCCAGAACGAGGGCACGGAACCCATAGCGGAAGGCGAGGCCGTGGGTATCGACTGGCATCGCGATTCAGTGCGTCTGATTCAGGAAGCGAGTCATGGCTAGCACGCTCGAATCCACCGATCCATCCGCAAAGGGCGAGCTCAACAAGCCCCGCGCGCCATGGCATGCCTTCGTGCCGCCGTGGCTCATGAGCATGCCCGCGTTCATTTTATTCGCGGTGCTGGTGCTTACGCCGCTCGCAATGACGATCGTGCTCACCTTCTACAAGTTCGATCCGGCCAGCGGCCCCGTTGCTGCGTTCCAGTTCGGCAACTACGCCGAAGTGCTCACGGACAGCTACTACCAGACCATCTTCGCGCGGACCTTCGGCATTGCGATCCTGACCACGTTGTTGTGCGTTGCGATCGGCGCGCCCGAGGCTTACGTGTTGTACCGGATGCGCGATCCATGGCGTTCGATGTTTCTGCTCGTAATACTCGCGCCCTTGCTCGTTTCCGTGGTCGTGCGCGCGTTCGGCTGGAGCATGTTGCTCAATACCGGCGGCATTGTGAATCAGTTCTTCGGCTTGTTGGGCATGGGTCCGTACAAACTCGAATACACGACGTTCGCAATCGTGATCGCGCTCGTGCACGTGATGTTGCCGTTCATGGTGATTCCGGTCTGGACCTCGTTGCAAAAGCTCGATCCGCAAGTGGAGAACGCAGCGCTTTCGCTGATGGCGTCGCCGGCTACGACGCTTCGGCGCATCGTATTGCCGCAAGTCGCGCCCGGCATTCTCTCGGGCAGCCTGATGGTGTTCGGATTATCGGCGAGCGCGTTTGCAATTCCCGGTCTGCTCGGCGGACGTCGGCTGAAAGTCGCGGCGACGGCTGTCTACGATGAATTCCTCGGATCGCTCAACTGGCCGCTCGGCGCGACCATCGCCATCTTGTTGCTGATCGCGAACCTGATCATCATGATCACCTACTACAGGGTTCTGGAGCGTCGTTACTCCAGAAGCCTCGGCTAAGGAGGCCGCCATGCGAAAGAACGGCCTCATTGCGCTGAGTTTTCATACGCTCGTGATCCTGTTCGTGCTTGCGCCGCTGGTGATCGTGGTGCTGGTCGCGTTCACGCCGGAGCAGACGCTCACATTGCCTACGCACGGATTGTCGCTGCGCTGGTTCCGCGCGATTCTCGACTATCCGGATTTCATCTCGGCATTCGCGAACAGCATCAAGCTTGCGTTTGCATCGGCGACGTTATCGCTTGCACTTGCCTTGCCCGCAGCGCTTGCCATAGGACGTGAACGGTTTCCCGGACGCGAATTTCTCAACGGCCTGTTCCTCTCGCCGCTTGTGATTCCGAGCCTCGTGCTTGGCATTGCATTCCTGCGTTTCTTCGCGATGATCGGCGCGACCGGATCGTTCACGTGGCTCGTCGCGGCGCACATGATCATCATCACGCCGTTCGTGATGCGGCTCGTGCTGGCTTCGGTGAGCGGCATGGATCGCAGCATTGAACATGCGGCGCAGTCGCTCGGCGCTGACCGGTGGACGTCGTTTCGCCGTATCACGTTGCCGATGATCTTGCCGGGCATCACCGGCGGCTGGCTGCTTGCGTTCATCAACAGTTTCGATGAACTGACCATGTCCATTTTCGTGACGTCGCCGCAAACGGTGACGTTGCCCGTGCGCATGTATATGTATGCCACGGAATCCATCGATCCGATGATGGCGTCGGTCTCGGCACTCGTGATCTTCATCACCGCAGGCGCGATGATCCTGCTGGATCGTGTGTATGGACTGAACCGCATTCTGATCGGTTCGCATTGATTCGAGCCCATGACAAGAGATTCGCAACCGCAGTTCGTTCGCTTGACGGAGACAGATCGCCGACCGGTGAATTTTGTACTGGATGGTACATCTGCAACCGCGTTGACTGGCGACACTGTTCTGAGCGCAATCCTGCTGACCACGCGGCGCGTTCGGAACACTGAATTCAGCGGTGAACCGCGTGCGGGTTTTTGCCTGATGGGCGCGTGCCAGGATTGCTGGGTTCAACTGGAAGACGGCACGCGAATCCGGGCGTGTTCAACGATCATCGAGGACGGCATGCGTATTCACACGCGGCCCATTGAAGCATGAGCGATCCCGAGCGCATTGTGATTGTCGGCGCAGGGCCAGCAGGGGTGCGCGCGGCCGGGACGCTGGTGAAGGCTGGCCTGAAGCCGGTTGTTATCGATGAAGCGTTGCGTGCTGGTGGGCAGATTTATCGCCAGCCGCCTGCCGATGCAGGTTTCGTCCGCGCCAAGCGTGCGCTCTATGGAATGGAAGCGCGCAAGGCCGACGCCGTGCACTCGACCATGGCGAGCCTGATGTCGAAGCTCGACTACCGGCCCGATACTCTGGTCTGGGGATGCGGCGCGGGGCGGCTCGACACGTTTCATGCGGGACGTCAGCGCTCGGTGCCGTACTCGCATCTGATCATTGCGACCGGCGCGACCGATCGTATCCTGCCGTTTGCCGGATGGACGCTGCCGGGCGTTTATACGCTGGGTGCATCGCAGATTGCGTTGAAGGCGCAAGGCTGTGCGATCGGGCGGCGCGTGGTGTTTGCGGGAACCGGGCCGCTGCTTTATCTCGTCGCTTATCAATACGCAAAGGCCGGCGCGCAAGTCGAAGCAATACTCGATACCAATCCCTTCTCCCGGCAATTTGCCGCCACGCCGCGTTTGTTGAAACAACCGTCGACGTTCGCGAAGGGTTTGTATTACGTCGGCTGGCTTGCGGCGCATGGCGTGCGCATCGAGCGCGGCGTGGATATCGTGCGTGCCGAAGGACACGGCGCTGTTCAGGGCATCACGTTCAGTGACGGCGCGCGCGAGATGACGATTCCCTGCGATGCCATCGGCTTTGGATATGGCTTGCGTTCCGAGACGCAGCTTGCCGATCTCGCCGGTTGCCGCTTCCGTTTCGACGCGCTCAATCGCGCGTGGTTGCCCGAGCGCGATGCCGCTGGCCGCAGCTCGGTGCCGGGCATTTATCTAGCTGGCGATGGCGCCGGAATCGCCGGCGCGGACGCCGCTGAATTAGCTGGAACGCGCGCCGCGCTGGCGCTGCTCGAAGACCTTCGTCATCCTGCTGCGAACGCCGGGGAAGCATCGAAAATCGACAGGCAGCTGGCCAGCATTGCGCAGTTTCGCGTGGGACTGGAGCAGGCCTTTGCGCCGCCGTTGGATTGTTCGCCGGCGTGGCCCGACGACATGACCGTATGCCGTTGCGAGGAAGTCACGGCAGGCACATTGCGTCGATGCATCCGCGACGGCGAAGCGAGCGAGATCAACCGGCTCAAGGCGCTGACGCGGGTTGGCATGGGCCGATGCCAGGGGCGCATGTGCGGCGCGGCCGCCGCCGAATTGCTGAGCGCCGAGACGGGCAAGAACATCGCGGATATTGGCCGTTTGCGTGGACAGGCGCCGATCAAGCCGGTGCCTTTATCGATTGCGTTGATGGCCGACATGAGCGACGAAGACGATCTCACCCCGATCCCGGAGCACGCCCGCGATGAATGAAAGCTTGCGCTTCGACGTGATGGTTGTGGGCGGCGGCCTGGTCGGGTCATCGGCGGCGCTGATGCTTGCGCGACGCGGATTGAAGGTAGGACTTTTCGAGCGCCGGTATTGTGGCGCGCAGGCGAGCGGCGTGAACTATGGCGGCGTGCGTCGGCAGGGGCGGCCTGCCACGCAGTTGCCGCTGGCTGTGCGTGCGCGTGCGATTTGGGATCGGTTGCCGGAACTGGTTGGTACGGATGGCGAATTTGTTGTATCGGGTCATTTGCGGCTTGCTCGCAGCGAGGCCGATCTCGCGGCGCTCGACGCATATGCGCAGCTAGCCAATCCGTACGGCCTTGATCTGGAGGTGATGAGCGGACCATCCTTTCGTCGTCGATATCCGTGGCTGGGTCCGGCGGCGCTTGGCGGGTCCTTATGTCCAGGCGATGGCCATGCAAATCCACGCGTTGTATCGCCTGCATTTGCGCGTGCGGCGCGCGCTGCGGGAGCCGACGTTCGCGAGCAGACCCAAGTAACCGGCATCGAGCGAGATGGCGAACGATTCGTGATCCAGGCGCGCCATGATTCGGGTACGACGATTGAGGCGCGAGCTGACTGGCTGATCAATTCGGCGGGTGCTTGGGGCAACACGGTGGCGGGATTTTTCGGCGAGTCTATTCCTATGGAGCCGATTTATCCGAACATGTGGGTGACAGAGCCGCTGCCGTTTTTCATCGATCACAACCTGGGCGTCTATGGTGGCGGAATTTACGCGCGCCAGGTATCGCGTGGAAATGTGGTGATTGGCGGTGGTCGGGGATTAGGAGATGGAGAATACGCGCAGCCGCTGACAGAGACCACGCGCAAGGTAATGCGGGCCGCCTGCGAGTTATTACCGAGACTAGAAAACGCTTTATTGTTGCGAACCTGGACTGGCGTAGAGGGTGCCACCTCCGACGACAACCCTGTGATTGGATTCAGCCAGACAACGCCCAGGCTTTTGCATGCATTCGGTTTTTCTGGCGGTGGATTTCTGCTTGCGCCGGGAGTTGGCGAGGTCCTTTCGGATTTGGTGATAGATGGAAACACGAGTACGCCGATAGATAGTTTCTCGATCAAAAGATGGCCGGCGGCGGCAGCCGCCTAACCCCTAACGCGCCGACAAACCAGGTTTCCGGGTTAACGGCTACTCACACGGGTGGCGAAGCGTGTGGGTATCTGATAACGGAGGAGGAGGGTTTCAGCCGGACGTGGTTATGCGCTAAGGGTACTTCTTGCGTGCCAAGCGGTTAAGCATGCACGCTGTGGACACTTACGAGCCCTCGTTTGAGAGGCGTTTTCTTTGCTTCGTTTCTTTTTCGCCGTTGGAAAAAGAAATGAAGTCCCGCCACGGACAGTGGCTAACAGTGCGAAAGAGAGCATTTAGAACGAAACTTGCCCGAGCATAAAAAGCACCAACCCGGCAAAGACCCAGCGCAAAAAGACAAAAAGAAAATAGAAAAGAGACCAAAAAAACCCCTGTAACCAAGGAGCACGTCCAATGAAAAAAGCATTAGCGAGTCTCACGAGCGCCCTATTCACAGCAGGCCTCCTAGCCGCAGCCCAGTCGCATGCAGAAACCAAAACCGTATACATCGGCATGAACGGCGGCCCGATGGAAAAGGCTTACACCAGCGAAGTCCTACCCGAATTCGAAAAAGCCAACAACGTCAAGGTGGTGATAGTCCCGGGCACGTCCTCCGACATCCTGGCGAAGCTCCTGGCGAATAAAGCAAAACCACAAATCCACGTAGTGTTCCTCGACGATGGCGTCATGGCCCGCGCTGTCAGCATGGGCGTATGCCAAAAAATGTCTGCCGGCCCAGAAATCCAGCAGCTTTATCCCTTCGCGCGCATGAAGGACGACATTGGCGCGGGCGTGCAGCTCGGCATGACCGGAATTGCATACAACACGAAGCTGTTCAAAGAAAAAGGCTGGGCGCCCCCAACCTCGTGGATGGATTTCGCGGATCCAAAATACAAGGACAAAGTGGTGTTCCAGTCGGCATCGAGCAGCACGTTCGGCCTGCATGGTTTCCTGATGATCAACCGTCTTGAAGGCGGCACTGAAAAGAACGTGGAACCGGGCTTTACGAAGTGGCAAAGCACCGTGGGCAAGAACGTGATCGAGTACATTCCGAACTCGGCGAAGATCTCCGAGATGGTGCAAACCGGCCAGGCGGGCCTGTTCCCGCTAACCCCGACGGCTGCCGGCGACCTGCAAACGAAGGGCATTCCGGTTGCGTACGTGAACCCGAAGGAAGGTCCGGTGCTGTTGCTCGTGGATGAATGCGTGGTCGCGAATAACCCTGATCCCGAACTCGCGCAAAAACTCGCGGCGTTCTTGATTTCGGCATCGGCGCAGACTAAAGCAGCAAGCGCCGGCCGTCAGATTCCAACGAACCGCCAGGCGAAGATGACCGATGCCATGCAGCAGCAACTCGGCAATCTCGATGACCTCGTGAAGAAGGTCAACACGGTGGATTGGGATGTGGTCAACGCGAACCGTCCGCAGTGGGACGCGCGCTGGAATCGTCAAATCGAGCGTTGATTGAAGCTTGGTTGAAACGTAATTGAACAAAGGGCGTTGCCGGAGCAACGCCCTTTGCATCATTCCGGTTTGGCGGCGAGCGCCATGGACATGGCGTCGGCGAGTGGTTGCTCGCTGTTGGTCCGCAAGCCGTCGATTGCACCTTGAATGTCGCGCCGTTCCTTGTTCTGGCCGAGCTTCGATTTCCCGACAAGACGGGTAATTTCGATTTCGATGCCAACAATGGCCTGCAGCATCGAATCAATAAAATCACGCGCCGAATCGCCCATTTTCCAGGGCTTTTCCTCGCCGGCCTCATGCACGCGCGTGAGCCGTCCAACCAGACCGCGAAGGAATTTTTCGTCGTCGCGAATCGTGATTTTTCCATGCGCATGGACGACCTGATAGTTCCAGGTCGGAACCTGCCGGTGCGCTTCGTGTTTGCTCGGATACCAGTTCGGCGAAATGTAATGCTCGGGTCCACGAAAGATCACCAGCACTTCCGCGCCGTCCGCCACTTCTTTCCAGACCGGATTCGCCCGCGCAACGTGCGCTCGCAGCACGCCTTGGCTGCCCGCCGATGCATCCAGCTCGAACGGCACATGGTTTGCATCGAGTCCGTCGGGGCCGTTCGTGACGAGCGCGGCGAGCGGGTACTCATTTATCAGCCGATGAAGCTCGTCAACGCGAGTCTCGGCAAAGTGGGCGGGCAAATACATTCGGGCTCCTGTTTCCGTGGCGGCATAAGTTCGTTCCGGGGAGCGATCCCCGATGCCAACACGCAATCATGCGCCAAAACTGACGCACGGAAACAGGGCCAATTTCAAAGAATTCGCCGGGCCACTTTTGTTATTCCTGCGAGTTGACCACCACTTTCGATACCGCATGCTCCTGCAAGCCCCATTTCGCCAGGATCTTCTTGTAGGTGCCATCGGCGAGCAGTTTTCCGAACGCTTGCGTCATGGCATCGCTCAAAGCCGTGTTGTCCTTCGCCATGCCGATCGCCGTGTATTGCGTAAGGAAGGGCTGGCCGATCGGCGCGTACGCATCCTTTTCCAGCGTGTTCTGATACGGCAGGGTCTCGCCGCCTTGCACGGCTGCGTCAAGCCTGCCTTGACGCAATTGCAGGCGGGCATCGGCGGAACCGTCCGTGCCGACCACCACGATCGCGGGCTTGCCGGCTTTCACGCAATGCTCGTCGCTCCATCTTTTGGTGTCGTCGGGAAACGATGTACGGCGGCTCGATCCCACGCGTTTGCCGCAGACGGCTTCCATGGAAGCATACTGCGCACCGTTTGCCTTCAGCGTGTAGAACTGCGGTCCGGTCTTGATGTAGTCGAGGAAGTTCACCGACTCGCGCCGCGCGGGCAAGTCGGTCATGCCCGACAAGATTGCGTCCACACGATGCGTGGTGAGCGCGCTCATCATCTGGTCGAAACTGGTTTCTTCCCACTTGAGCTTGACGCCCATCTTCGCGGCCAGCGCGTTGCCGAGGTCGACGTCGAAACCAGTGAGTTCGTCGGTGGCGGGGTCCTTGTATTCGAACGGCGGATAGTTCGGCACGATGGCGGCCGTAAGCGTGCCTTTGCCGCCGACCGGCGTTTGAGCGTGTGCAAACGATGCAGTCAGCGCCACTGCGCCGAACAGAAAACCGCCAACGGTGCGCCGGAACAAGGAGTCGATCATGGGTAGTCGCCTGAGCTAAAAGTTGAGTTGCACTGCGGTCAATACAATAAAAATCAAGAAAGCACCGCCGATATGAAGTCTTGCGTACGCTGCTGTTGCGGATGGGACAGCACGTGTTCCGGCGTCCCCGTTTCCACAATCCTGCCTTGATCCATGAATACGACGCGGTTCGCCACCTCGCGCGCGAAGCCGAGCTCGTGCGTGACGACGATCATCGTCATGCCGCTTTTGGCGAGGTCGCGCATCACGCTCAGCACTTCACCGACGAGTTCGGGATCGAGCGCGGAAGTGGGTTCATCGAAAAGCATGAGTTGCGGATGCATTGCCAATGCGCGCGCGATGGCGACGCGCTGCTGCTGGCCGCCGGACAGCTCGACGGGAAACGCATCGCACTTATGGCCGAGTCCCACGCGTGTCAACAACGCACGCGCTTCCTCCACGGCTTCGGATTTTTTCTTCTTCAGCACGTGCACCGGCCCTTCGATCACATTTTCCAGCGCCGTCATATGCGGGAACAGATTGAAGCGCTGAAACACCATGCCGGTCGAGAGCCGTTGCCGCGCCATCTGTTTCTCCGATAGCGGGTACAGCTTGTTCTCGACACGCCGATACCCAACCAATTCGCCGTTCACCCACAACGCGCCGCCGCTGATGGTTTCGAGCTGGTTGATGCAGCGCAGGAACGTGCTTTTGCCCGAACCCGATGGTCCGATAATGCAAAGCACTTCGCCTTTCTCGACATCGAGATGAACGTCGTGAAGTGCCTGGAACTCGCCATATGACTTCTGCAGATCGACGGCTTTGACTAATGGGTTCATGGCTTGGTTTTCCCCGCGTTCTGTCGCGTCATTGCTTGGCCGATGCCCGGCCCGCGCCGCGCGCAAACCGGAGTTCCACGCGCGACTGCAGCATGGAAAGCACCGTGACGATCACGAGATACCAGACGCCCGCGACCATCAGCAACTCGATCACCCGCGCGTTCGCGTAGTAGATGTTCTCGGCGTTGTGCAGCATCTCGGCATACTGGATCACGCTTGCCAGCGACGTCAGCTTCGCCATGCCGATCAGTTCATTGCCAATAGGCGGCACGATCACGCGCATGGCTTGCGGCAGGATGATTCGGCGCAGCGCCTGCAACCTCGGCATGCCGATGGACTTCGCGGCTTCGTACTGGCCCGTATCGACGGAAAGGAGACCTGCACGCACCACCTCCGACGTATAAGCGCCCTGATTGATTCCAAGCCCGAGCAACGCGGCGAGGAACGGCGTCATGATGTCGACGGTACGGAATTCGAACAATCCGGGAATGCCCATGACCGGGAAGACCAGTGCCAGGTTGAACCACAAAAGCAGTTGCAGGATCACCGGCGTGCCGCGAAACAACCACACGTACGCATGCGCGACGCTGCGCAGGACCGGGTTGGTCGAAAGACGCATGATCGCCACGATCACGCCGAGCACGATGCCGAGCGCCATCGCGAGGATGGTCATGATGATGGTGTTGGCGAGGCCGTTCAGGATCGACTTGGCCGTGAGGAAACGCGCGACGACCGCCCATTCGATTTGCCCGCGCGCGAATGCCACGACAATATATCCGACTATCGCGAGGATCACGGCCGAGGCCACGTAGCGTCCGTAATAACGTCGCGGAACGTGTTCGAAATGCGAGATATCGGCGAAGGCGCCGGCGCTGTCCTGCGCCTGGCCGTTGTTCGATGCCCGGTCGTTCGATGCACTCAGCATGAAGGTCCCTTGTAGTCGGCCGCCCACGCGGCCTGTTTGTCTATTGCTGCGCGCAGCCGCGTGATCTGCTCCTTCACGCGAACCGGCGCGGTGCCGCCGTGACCGCTGCGCGCCGCGACCGCGGCGTCCAGCGTGACGTGATCGAGGACGGCGGGTTCAAGCCGTGCATCGACTAGAGCGAGCGTCGCAATCGACACATCGCCGAGTTCAATGCCTTGCTGTTCGCACGCGCGCACCAGCGCACCGGTGATCTCGTGCGCCTCGCTGAACGGCACGCCGCGCAGCGCGAGCCAATCGGCGACTTCGGTTGCAAGCGTAAACCCGAGCGGCGCCTGCGCGCGCATTTCAGCCACGTTCACGCGCATTGTGCGGATCATACCGGCCATGGCGGGGAGAACGAGTTCGAGTGTATCGATGCTGTCGAACGCCGCGATCTTGTCTTCGGCCAGGTCGCGGTTATACGCAAGCGGCAACGACTTCAGCGTGGCGAGCAAGCCGCTCAGATTGCCGATCAGACGACCGGCTTTCCCGCGCGTCAGTTCTGCTATGTCCGAGTTCTTTTTCTGCGGCATGATCGAGCTGCCGGTGGCATGGGCATCGTCGAGTTCGACCCAGCGGAACTGGCGCGATGTCCACAAGATCACTTCTTCCGAAAGCCGCGACAGGTTCACCGACAGCATGCTCAGGACGAACGTGAACTCGGCGACGTGGTCGCGTGACGCGACGGCATCGATCGAGTTTTCGCACGGCCCGTCATAGCCGAGTTCCAGCGCGGAAAGGTCGGCGCGCAGGCAGATGGCGGAACCTGCGAGCGCCGCCGCGCCCAGCGGCGAACGCGCGGAACGCCGGTCCCAGTCGACCAGACGATCGACATCGCGATAAATCGATTGCGCGTGCGCCAGCAACTGATGCGCGAATACGATCGGCTGGGCGGGCTGCAAATGCGTGAAGCCGGCCGTGATGGTTTCCACGTGCGCATTCGCTTGTTCAATCAACGCGTCCTGCAGTTCATTCACCGCGATTGCGAGCTTGCGCGCCTTGTCCCGCAGATACAAACGCAAGTCGTTCGCCGCCTGGTCGTTGCGCGAACGTCCAGCGCGCAGTTTGCCGCCGACCGCCTTCAGCCGCTGCGTCAACTCGCGTTCGAGGAACGTGTGGACGTCTTCATCGGCGAGGATGGGCGAAAGTTCGCCCGCGGTGAATTCCTTCTCGATCTGGTCCATGGTGGCGAGCAATTGCTCGAGCTCGGCGGCGTTCAGGATTCCCGCGCGTTCGAGTTCGTTGGCGTGCGCGCGTGAGCCGGCGAGATCGTAGGGCGCGAGACGGAAAAAGCTCGGGTCCGATCGCGACAGGTTTTCCAGCGCGAGCGAGGGTCCGGACTTGAAGCGGCCGCCCCAAAGGCGTTCGGTTGCTGCGGTCGTGTTCATGCGATTTCCTGTTCGTAAAAGCATTGTGCTCATTACGTACAGCTTAAGCATTCAAATTTTCTGCTTGTACAGAGAATTTAATTCGCATCAAATGAAATTTTTCTCAGCATCTCCGGGGCTTCGCCATGCGTCAAAGATTGCCGCCGCTCAACCCGCTGCGCGCGTTTGAAGCCACCGCGCGGCACGGCACCGTTGTTGCCGCCGCCGACGAACTCAGCGTCACCGCGAGCGCTGTCAGTCATCAGGTGCGCGTGCTGGAAAGCACGTTGGGCGTGGCGTTGTTTATCCGTTCGAGGGCGCGCGTCAAGCTGACACCCGCAGGCGAGGCCTTGCTCCAGCCCGTCAAGACCGCGTTCGACATGATCGCCACTGCGGTCGTGAAGCTCGATTCTCCGGCGATTGCGGGAAATCTGGTGGTATCGGCTCCAATGTTGTTCACGTCGCGCTGGCTCGCGCGGCATATCGGCGATTTCCTCGAGCAGTTTCCAGCGGTGAACCTCAAGCTGATTCCGTCGAACGAAGACAAGGAAATCTATTCCTCCGACGTCGACCTGTGCATTCGATACGGCGAAGGCCGCTGGCGTGATCGCGATATGAAGCTCATCACGCATCCGGTCTTGTTCCCCGTGGTGAGCCCGGCGTTGATGAACGGTCCGCGCACGTTGCGAACGGTGCAGGATCTGGCGAACCGGACTTTGTTCTGCGAACACGCCGGTTCATGGACGCGATGGCTCGCGGCGGCATCGGCGGACAAGCTCGGCGGCTTGCGCATTCTCGAGATCGGCATTGCGCATGTGGGGATTGAAGCGGCGGTGCGCGGGCAAGGCGTGGCGCTGGGTGACAGCGTCTCGGTACGCGACGATCTCGACGACGGCACCCTGATCCGCCCGTTTCGCGTCACGGTGCCGGCGAAACATGCGTACTACTGGGTGTGTCGGAACGAGTTGATGGAAGCGCCGCTGATCGCGGCGTTCATGTCATGGGTCGATGAAAAGCTGCGGTAGAAAACGCGCAGCCGTGGTTCACGCTACGCGCGCGGAGTGTCCGCGGTCAGGCTAAGCCGTTCCGCTTCCGCCTGTTCGATCCGGATATGCGGATCGCGTGCAAACCGGAAGCCGTTGCGGCCCTTGCGCTTGGCTTCATACATTGCACCGTCCGCGCTGCTGATGAGCTCGTCGCTGGATGTGTGGCTGGCGTCGGTACACATTGTGATGCCCACGCTGGTACTGATTTCGACGGTCACGCCCGGCAGGACGAACGGGCGTGTCAGCGCGCGGCAGATGTCCTGCGCAATTCGGCTGCACGCGCTGGCGGTCGTGATACCGCGGCTCAGGATGATGAATTCGTCGCCGGCCAGACGGCTGACGACGTCGTTCTGGCGAACGATTTTCTTCAGCCGCTTGCCCACTTCAATGAGCAGTGCGTCGCCGGCGTCGTGCCCGTAGGTATCGTTGACAGTCTTGAAGCCGTCGAGATCGAGGAAAAACAACGCGAACGGCACGCCTTCGCGTTTGCCATGGTCAACCGCTTGCACCAGTTCTTCATGCAACGCGCGCCGGTTCGGCAATCCCGTCAACGGGTCGAGCATGGCCTTGGCCAGAAGCGCTTTCTCCGCGTGCTTCCGGTCGGTGATGTCCTGGCTCATGATGTAGAAACCCACCACCTTGTCGCCACGAAAATCGGGAATGTAGGTGGCGCTCCAGATCCGGTCTTGCTGGCAGGCGTAGCGGATGTTGTCGTAGGTAACCCGTTCGCCCGCCAGCGCGCGCTCGAAATAAGGACGAAGCTCTTCGAAAAGCGCGCAACCCAGCGTCTCCTCGAGCGATTTCCCGTACAGGCTGCGCGGTTCCACGCCAAACACGTCCCGGAACACGTCGTTGTTGAACTGGTACAGCAGGTTGGCGTCGACATGGCCGATAAGAATCGGCAGGTTGTTGGTGATCGTCTGCAGGGTTTCCCGGCTCTGCGTCAATTCGGCCGTGCGTTCGGTGACGCGTTGTTCGAGTTCATGCTGATAGTCGCGCAGAAATTTCTCGCTGTCCTTGCGCGCTGAAATGTCCTGTATGACGCTGATGAAGTGCAAGGGCTCGCCGTTTTCATCGCGTACGAGCGCCACGCTCAGGTCGACCCAGACAATCGTGCCGTCCCGTCGCTTGTATCGCTTCTCCAGCGAATACGTCTTCCTCCGGCCGAACAGCAGGTCGGCGACGAGTTGCAGATCCATCGGCAAATCCGCTTCCACCGTGATTTCCAGGAACGTCAGGCTGAGAAGCTGTTCGGCGGTATATCCAATGATTTCGCAGAGCTTCGAATTGACATCGATAAACTTGCCGCTCAAATCGACGATAGCTTTTCCGGTCGGCGTCTGCCGGAAAATCGTCTCGAAGCGAGAGGCGCTCAACGCGAGATTGCGCCGGTCGTATTCCTGCACGGCGCGGCCAACGCGCACCGTTTCTTTATGCAGCAGTTCCCGTTCGACCGTGCGAGCCAGGTCACGCAATGCGCTGATTGCGGAAGCAGTGAGCGTGCGGGGTTTTGTATCGATGGCGCATAGCGTGCCGAGGACAAGTCCTTCCGGCGAACGCAGCGGAACGCCCGCATAGAAGCGGATACTCGGTTCACCCGTTACCAGCGGATTGTCGGCGAAGCGCGGGTCTTCCAGTGCGTCCTCGACCAGCAAGATATCTTCGACGCTCAACGCGTGCGCACAGAAAGCCAGGTCGCGACTTGTTTCGCAAACGTCGATTCCCACCCGCGATTTGAACCATTGGCGATATTCATCGACCAGTGAAACCAGTGCGATAGGCACCTGCAACAACTCGGCAGCAATTCGGGTGACGCGGTCGAAGGCTTCGTCGGCGGGTGTATCGAGCACTTCCAACCCTTGCAGAAGGCGAAGTCGGGCTGCTTCATTTGCTGGTACAGGCGCTTTCGACATAGACCTTTTAGTGGTTGGAAGCAGGTGATTGGTTAGTCCGTAGTATCGACCTGCCAATCCGGAACTTTATGGCTTTTGCCAAGAAAAAAACGTTTGCGTGGACAACAAGACGAAAAAATTACCGTAAATTCGAGAGATCAAAATTCGTCGCGCTGACGAAAAACCCTTAAGGCATTCCGAAATCCCGGTCGTACCCGAAAAGAAGTTCTGCTTTGCACAAATTATCGAACAATATATTCCTCTGACTAGAAAGAGCGACCGACACCTCGCTACAAACAAACGATTTTCGGAAAATTCCGGCTTTTTTCTTCTGATGTAACCAAATGTATTTGATTGTCACTAATCTCGCGTATCATTTACTCATACCAAATGCATAAGGCATCTTTTACCGTTTCGCCATCTGGTGCTTTTGTTTAAACGTTTGCGTCAGAACCCAATCGGCGAGCGACACGAAGCGAAATGAACGAGCGGTTCAAGTTTCAATTTCTCTTACCGTTAATTCATTAGCGTGCATTAGATATCCTAAGCAATCGGTCGTAGAGGAATTACCTGTTTAAGAATTTAGGATCACAAAGTTAATTTGCAGGGGCCGTTTTTATCGGCGGCCCTTCTCGTTCGCATTTCAAAAAAATGACCAACCTTTTTTATGCCGGGCTTTGCCCGGCAGGGGAAAACTCGCCATGTTGAAACGACGTCAATTTCTTGGCGGCCTCGCCGCTGTCAGTGGCAGCTATCTTTTGGCCGCATGCGGTGGTGGTTCGAGCGCGAGTGCTGGCGGCGCGGCCGTTAGTGCTGCTGCAAATGTCCAGGCGCTGCAAAATGCGGCTGTGGGCGGAAGCGCATCGGCAAATGGAGCGACCATTCCGCCGGCCTCTTCGCTTACCGACAGCAACGGCGCTGTCTGGACGCTCTCCGGTGGCGTGGTCTACAAGAACGGCGTGGTTGCCGGGATCAACTACGACGTGTCGCTGGTACTGTGGTTCAGCAACACGATCTACCACGAGAATTCGTCCGGGAAGTTTTATGCGTGGTCGGGTTCGGGATGGTCCGCGTGTCTCGATCCGCGTTCTGCCCGAGGCACTTCGCCCAACGGCACGACCATTCCGACCGGCACGTATATCAACGATGCAGTCGGCAGGCAGTGGACGGTCACGAACGGCGTGGTGTATCGCGACGGGGCGATCGCCGGCATCAACTACGACGTCGCCTTGCTCCTGTGGTACGGCGGCATGATGTGGCACAAGAACACCAGCGGGCAGTTCTATGTATGGGCCGACGTGGGCAGCGCGGGCTGGCTGCATGCCACCGACCCGCGCATTGCGACCGCGCCGGTTGCCGGAAGCTTCTACGGCATCAACGGGCATTTCGACTACACCTATTCGCCTGCGCAGGTTGTAGCGATGCTGAAGGGTCTCGGCATGTCGACCTATCGTGTCGGCGTCAGTGACGATCCCACGCAGCTCAACGCCGTGGCCGCGCTCGCCAAGGCGTTCCAGTCGGCTGGAATGACGCTCTTTGTCCTGATCAACCAGGGAATGACCGACGCGTCCGGGAATGTCCTGAGCGGCGAGCAAGTGGCATACAACCAGGCGTTCATGGTTGGATCGACCGTTGCAAACCGGCTGAAGCAATACGGCGTGACCATGTACGAATGCGGCAACGAGCTGACCCGGCAGAATTCGACGATTCTCGATTTCAATCAGGCGGGCAATACGGCGAAAGACTTCAACAACGCGAACTGGCCTGCCATGCGCGGCGTGATGCGTGGGATGCTTGATGGCGTGAGGTCGGTCCAGTCGAACGCCAAGTGCGGCATCAATTTCTGCGCTGCCGATATCGGCGCTGCGGACGCGTTGTGGGAAGGTTCGCAACCTGATGGGACCACGGGACACCCGATCGTGCGCTGGGATATCACGACGTGGCACAACTACGAGGTCTACGGCGACATCTTCAACATTGGCACGGACGGCGCGGGCCCGGGCTTCGACTTGCCGACGTATTGCAAGGCCCGTTATGGTGTGCCGTTCATGATCACCGAGTGGAACACGGGTCCCGAGCAGACGCAGGCTTATCGTGCGAACTACATCACGACTCAGTTGACGAACCTGTATCAGGCGCGGAAAACCCACAACATTCAGTCGACGATGTATTACGTTCTCGACAGCGGCAACAACACCTTCGGGATCGTTACCGCCGGCGTGAAGTCGATCCTGCCGTACGCCGCGTTTGCAACGTTCATTGCAACCAACGCCGACGTTTGAACGTTGCATCCGAAGCATGATTGACGGGCCGCGCTTTCTGCATTGCAGCAGGGAGCGCGGCCCGTTTGTGCATTTCCGTTTGGCCGGCCACATATCGCATTGACGCGACGAAGCACAATCGCCTGATGAACGGCACTGCTCGGACTCTAGGTGGTTCGAGCGAGTTCCAGCGAATTTCCAGCGATAGTCAATGCGATATTGGAGAAACAATGGGTTCGAAAAACCTGCTCATCGAAGCGCCCGTCTGGTTGATCAGCCAGTTTTACCGCCCGCGATTCGACCCGAACCGGCAAACGCCACGCGAGATTCTCGTGTTGCGACCGAATGATTTCGGCGAGCTGCTCACCACCACTCCGCTTTTCGAGGCGCTGCGCAAGCGCTTCCCGACCACGCGCCTGATTGCCGGTGTTGGAAGCTGGGGGCGTCCGGTTCTGGAAAACAATCCGTTCGTCGATGAAATCGTCGAGATCGATGCGCCTTGGAACAACAAGCTCGTCGATGACCGGTCGCATCGCAATGTGATGCGATTCCTGTGGCGCTCGCCGCAAGTCGCCGCGTTGCGGTCGCGAGGCGGTTTCGATGTCGGTATCGACGTGCTCGGCAGCTACATGGGCGCGGTGCTGATGATGCGCGCGGGCGTGAAGTACCGCATCGGCGTGCGCGGATATCGCGGCGGCTGGAGCGGCTGCCAGGATTACATCGAATTTTCGCGGCGCCAATGCGGACGCGCCGCGCTCGGGCAAGCCGAATTGCTTGGCGCCAGGACGTTGCCTGAGGCGCGTCCGCAACTGTTTCTGACCGACGACGAACGCCTGCAAGCGGCGCATGTATGGAGTGCGGGCGAGGCTGCGAGCCGCCGCACGGTGCGGATAGTCGCCGGTGTTGGCGCTGGCGTTGCCAGCAAGGCCTGGGATGCGCGGCTGGTCGGGGACGCGCTAACCCGAATTGCGAATGCAGTCGAAAAAGCCGGTAATGCATGCAATATCGTGATCGTCGGTAGCGACGCCGACAGGTCGCGCGCGAACGAAGCGATCGCGGCCGCGGGCCCGGGCATGCAAATCCGTTCGATGGCGGGAGAGGTATCGATGCGCGTCATGTTTGCGCTGGTCGAAAAGGCCGACGTGGTGCTGACGAATTCCTCCATGCTGCTGCACGTTGCCGCCGCGTTCCGGCGTCCGACGGTTGCTGTTCTTGGCGGCAGCGTGACGCGGCCTGAAGTTCACGACGCCATCTGGGGTTATCCGCCGCCTTACAGGAGCGTGGCGCCCGAACGGTATGTTCCCGGCGAGCACGCGCGGAACTGGCCGAGCGTCGAACGGGTCGTGCAAGCCATGGTCGAGTCGATTGAAGCGCAGCACGCGCACGGCGACAACCGCGTCGAGCCCGTTGCGTAGTAGAGGTTGCTTGCTCAGGATTTGTTTGCGCCTGCGCCCGGCGAAAGGATTTTCCACTAAAGCAGATGCAAAAGGAGCGCGCGTAGTTTCCTGACAGTTTTGCCATTTTGGCGCCATGTAGGCGTTGGCGCCTTGCCGCTAAGATGCGGGCGTCGGCGGATTGCGCGCGGGCGGGTGGGTCCTGACGATCAGGCTCGCCGAATGCGTGTGATCCGGCACAGGCTCAGTCACTTTCTTTTCCTGCTTTTTTCGAGCGCGTCTTAATGTGGATCGTCAACGTTGCGCTGAAGCGGCCCTACACATTCATTGTGATGGCCATCATGATCCTGTTGGCAACGCCGTTCGCGCTCCTGACAACGCCCGTCGACGTCCTGCCGGAAATCAATATTCCGGTGGTCAGCATCATCTGGACGTACACGGGTTTGTCGGCGGAGGACATGGCGAACCGGATCGCCCAGGTCAACGAGCGTAGCCTCACGACCACGGTCAACGATATCGAGCATATCGAGTCGCAGTCGCTGCCGGGCATCGCCATCCTGAAGGTCTTCCTGCAGCCGAATGCGAACATCCAGACCGCGATTGCGCAAACGGTGGCCGTTGAACAAGCGCAATTGAAGCAGATGCCGCCTGGCGCCACGCCACCGCTCGTGCTGAGTTATTCGGCGTCGAGCATTCCCGTGATCCAACTGGGTTTGTCGAGCCAGACGCTTTCCGAACAAGACCTGAACGACTCGGCGCTGAACTTCCTGCGGCCGCAGCTGGTGACCATTCCGGGCGCGTCGGTGCCTTATCCGTATGGCGGCAAGAGCCGCCTGATCTCGGTGGACCTGAATACGCGTGCGCTGCTGGCGAAGGGCCTTACGCCTTCGGATGTCGTCAGCGCTTTCAACGCGCAAAACCTGATCTTGCCGACGGGCACGGCGAAAATCGGCCCGAAGGAATACACGATCAACATGAACGGTTCGCCGGCGACCATCGCCGCGTTGAACGAGATCCCCGTGCGCACGGTGAACGGTGCGACTACTTACTTGCGTGAAGTCGCGCACGTTCGCGACGGCTTTTCTCCGCAGACGAATATCGTGCGGCAAAACGGACAGCGCGGCGTGCTGATTTCGGTGATGAAAAACGGTAGCGCTTCTACGCTGTCGATCGTCAATTCGTTGCGCGCCATCTTGCCGAACGCGAAGGCCTCGTTGCCCGAGGACCTGACGATCACCGCGCTCTTCGATCAGTCCGTGTTCGTGAAAGCGGCCGTGCAGGGCGTGATCAAGGAAGCGCTCATTGCCGCTGCGCTGACGGCCGCGATGATCCTGCTGTTCCTCGGCAACTGGCGCAGCACCTGCATCATCGCAATCTCGATCCCGCTTTCCATTCTGTCCTCGCTGCTGGCGCTTCACGCGCTTGGCCAGACCATCAACATCATGACGCTGGGAGGACTCGCGCTCGCGGTGGGTATCCTGGTCGACGACGCGACGGTGACCATCGAAAATATCGAGCGGCATTTGCACATGGGCACGGACCTGCACGAGGCCATCCTGGAAGGCGCGGGCGAAATCGCGATTCCCGCGCTTGTGTCCACGCTGTGCATTTGTATTGTGTTCGTGCCGATGTTCTTTCTCACCGGCGTTGCCAAGTTCCTGTTCGTGCCGCTTGCTGAGGCCGTGGTGTTCGCGATGCTCGCGTCGTACGTGCTTTCTCGAACGCTCGTGCCGACGCTCGCCATGCTGTTGATGGGCCACGCGCACAAGCCGAAGAAGGACGCGAAGCCGAATCTGTTCATGCGTTTGTATCATCGTTTCGATGCCGGTTTCGAACGGATGCGCGCCACGTACATTGTGATCCTGAGCACGTTGCTGGTACGCCGCCGCGTGTTCGCCGCGGGCTTCCTGGGCTTTTGTATTTTGTCGGTCGGGCTCGTATTCGTGCTCGGCGAGGACTTTTTCCCAAGCGTCGATTCCGGCAACATCCGCCTTCACATGCGCGCGCCGACAGGAACGCGCATTGAAGAAACGGCACGGCTTGCTGACGACGTTGAACGCGTCGTGCGTCAGGTCGTTCCTGCCAGCCAACTCGTCACCATTCTCGATAACCTCGGCTTGCCGTACAGCGGTATCAATCTCTCGTACAGCAACGCAGGAACCATCGGCACGCTCGATGGCGAAATCCAGGTCGCATTGAAGCCGGACCACGATCCGACGGCGGGTTTCGTGGACAAGCTGCGCACCATCCTGCCGCAACAATTCCCGGGCGTGGACTTCTTTTTCCAGCCGGCGGATATCGTTACGCAGATCCTGAATTTTGGTCTGCCGGCGGCTGTGGACGTGCAGATTTCCGGTGCGAATCAGCGCGGTAATTTCGAAGTTGCGTCGGCCCTGATGAAGTCGATTCGCGAGATCCCCGGCACCGTCGATACCCATATCCAGCAGAAGTTCGACCAGCCCGCGCTCAACCTGCAGATGGACCGCACGCGCTTGCAGCAGCTCAACCTGACGGCGAACAACGTCGCGCAGAACGTGCTGGTGTCGCTCTCTGGCAGCTCGCAGACGTCGCCAGGATTCTGGTTCAACAACAAGAACGGCGTGGAGTATCAGGTCGCGGTGCAGACGCCGCAATACCAGATTTCTTCCATCGACGAACTGTTGCGCACGCCGGTTTCCGGCAGCGCGACCGGTCCGACGCAACTGCTCGGCAACCTCGTGCGCGTCTCGCCGCAAAGCCAGTTCGCCGTGGTGTCGCGCTACAACATCAAGCCGGTCATCGATGTATTCGTGAGCGTCGAAGGTCGCGATCTCGGCAGCGTGGCGACGCAGGTGGACAAGCTCGTCGACCAGGCGCGCGCCAAGTTGCCGCGCGGCAGCGAGATCACCGTGCGCGGCCAGGTCGCGACCATGCGGTCGTCGTTCTTCGGCCTTGGCGTGGGTGTCGCGATGGCCATCGTGCTCGTGTATTTGCTGATCGTGGTGAACTTCCAGTCGTGGGTCGATCCGCTGATCATCATCAGCGCGTTGCCCGCCGCGTTGGCCGGCATTGTGTGGATGCTGTTCCTCACCGGCACGCACCTGAGCGTTCCGGCGCTCACCGGCGCGATCATGACGATGGGCGTCGCGACCGCGAACAGTATTTTGATGGTCTCGTTCGCAAGACAGCGCTTGCAGGCTGGCGCGCCGCCGCTCACCGCCGCGCTCGAAGCGGGCGCCAGCCGTATCCGGCCGGTCCTGATGACGGCGTTTGCCATGATCATCGGCATGATTCCCATGGCGCTCGGTCTGGGCGAGGGCGCCGAACAGAATGCGCCGCTCGGACGCGCGGTGATCGGCGGCTTGCTGTTTGCAACGGTATCCACTCTTTTCTTCGTGCCGCTTATTTTCGCGGGTATCCATAGCCGGCTGGCCCGGCGGCGCGAGCGTTCGGAAGGTGACCACGACGATCACGATGGTCACGGCACGCCCGAACATGCACCAAGTTAAAACTGGCTGAACGATATGACCGAAAAAACTCATGCATCGCTGGCAATTCCCGTGAGGGAAACCGAGGACGGCCACGCGTTGCCACCCCGGGGCCGCGAATGGAAGCGCGCAAAGATCGCGGTGGTGGTGGTGCTGATCGTGCTGGCCGTGGGCGCCGTGCGCACGGTGGTATCGAACGTGTCGGAGAGCCATGCGGCGGCCGAGACTTCGCAACAGAACGCCAAGGTATACGTCAACGTGATCTCGCCCAAACCCGCGGAAGGCGGCGGCGAGACCTTGTTGCCGGGCACCTTGCGCGGTTATGTGGAGTCGCCAATTTATGCGCGCGCGACGGGTTATCTGCTGCATTGGTACGCGGATATCGGCGTGAGGGTGAAGCAGGGACAACTGCTCGCCACGCTCGATACACCCGAGATCGATCAGGAACTCGCGCAGGCGGTGGCGCAGCGCGACCAGACAGCGTCGAGCCTCGTGCTTGCAAAGAGCTCGTTCACGCGCTGGCAGCAGTTGCGTCAACGCGATGCCGTCTCCCAGCAAGAGCTCGATGAACGCCAGAGCACCTATAACCAGGGCGTTGCCAATCTCGCGGCGGCAAACGCGAACGTGCAGCGCCTGAAGCAGCTCGAGTCGTTCAAGCGCATCGTGGCGCCGTTCACGGGCGTGGTGACGCAGCGCAACGTGGACGTAGGCGATCTTATCGATGCAGGCAGCGGCGCGAGCCGCGCGCTCTTCGCCATGGCGCAGTCCGATCCCCTACGCGTGTATGTGCAGCTTCCGCAAGCGTATGCGCAAAACGTGAAGCCCGGACAGGACGTGCTCGTGACGCAGGCGGAACTGCCGGGTCAGCAATTCCATGGCAGCATCGCGAATATTTCCGGTGCAATCGATGTCCCCACGCGGTCGCTGCAAGTCGAAGTGCGCCTGCCGAATCCGGACAACAAGTTGCGGCCGGGCGCTTATGTTCAGGTGGCGTTGCCGGGCGTTGCACGCGCACCGCTCGTGGTGCCGGGCAACGTGCTGCTGTTCCGTGCGGAAGGGCCGCGGGTTGCCGTTGTCGATCAGAACGGCAAGGTCGTGTTGCGCAAGATCGTGATTGCGCAGGACCTCGGGCGATCGCTGGAAATCGAAAGCGGCATAGAACAAAGCGATAAGATCATCGTCAATCCGAGCGATTCCATCGCGGACGGCGACCCGGTGCAGATCGCGCCGGTCAAGCCCGCGAAGAAGGGGACGTCGTGATGGGCGCGCATCGCGTCATGCGGCTGGGCGCGCTGGCGGCAGGGGCGATGATCCTGTCCGCCTGCACGGTCGGGCCGGACTACAAGCAGCCGTTGGCCCAGACGCCGCCCGAGTGGCGCACGGATTCTTACTGGCACGTCGCGGAACCTTCGCATGCGCCGCTCAGCGCCAGCTGGTGGACGAGCTATGGCGACGCCACGCTCAACGGTTTCGAAGACCAGGCGCTCGCGCAGAACCAGACGCTCGCCGCCGCGGCCGCGCACTATGCGCAAGCGCGTGCGACGCTCGCCAACAACACGGCGCAACGGCTGCCCGAAGTCGATTTCGGCGCGACCGGCGCACGCGCGCGCATTTCGCAGAACCGGCCGCGCACGAACTACGGCACGCCGACGCAATCGACGGTTCAGAACGATATCCGGATTGGTCCGAGCATCGATTACGACACGGATCTGTTCGGCCGAATTCGTCGTGAGATCGAAAGCGCGACGGCTTCCGCGCAACAATCCGCCGACGATCTGGCGAACGCGCGCCTCGTGCTCGCGACCGACCTCGCCAACGATTATTTTTCGATGCGCGAACTCGACGCCGAGATCGACGTCCTCAACCGTTCGGTCGTGCTGCAACAAAAGGCGCTGGATTACGTGACGACGCAGCATGACCTTGGTTCGGTTTCCGGGCTTGACGTGCTGCAGCAAAAATCGGAACTCGATACCACTCGCGTGCAAGCCCGCCTGCTGCTCAATCAGCGCGCGCAATACGAACACGCGATCGCCGCGTTGATCGGCGTGCCGGCGCCGCAGTTTGCAATCGCACCGAAAGTGATCGATGCAAGCGTGCCCGTCATTCCCCTTGGTCTGCCGAGCGATCTGCTGCAGCGGCGTCCCGATATTGCATCGGCGGAACGCGCGATGGCCGCCGCCAACGCGCAGATCGGCGTGGCGAAAGCCGCATATTTCCCGAGCCTTTCATTGACGCCGGGTATCGGCTGGGAAAGCACGCAGTTCGCGAGCTTGCTGAGCGCGCCGACCCTGATGTGGACGCTGGGCGCGAGCCTCGGTCAGGTCATATTCGATGGCGGGCGGCGCGCGGCCAATGTCGATTTCGCGAGCGCGGGTTACCAGGTCGCCCAGGCGAATTACCGGCAAACGGTGCTCAATGCATTCCAGCAGGTTCAGGACGGCGTGACGGGTTTATCGGTGCTCGATGCGGCGGCGAAGGAGTCCCAGGCAGCCGTTACCGATGCACGGCGTTTGTTGACGCTCGCCAACGACCGTTATTCAGGCGGTCTGGTCGCGTTTCTCGATGTGATCACCGCGCAGCAGTCGCTCCTCACGAGCGAGCGGCAGGACGTGCAGATCCACGGGCAGCAACTGACGTTGTCGGTATCGCTGGTGAAGGCGCTGGGCGGCGGCTGGGACGTGAACGATCCCGTGGCTGCGTCACCCGCATCCGGCAGTACGATGGCGGCCAATCCGCCGTCATCACAGTGATAGAGCCATTACGTTTCCTATAATGGAACAACGTACATAAGAAGGCGCCATGAAACTGCTGATCGTTGAAGACGAACACAAGGTAGTCGATTATCTGCGCTCCGGGCTCACCGAGCAGGGCTGGATAGTCGATGTCGCCATGGACGGCGAGGAGGGCACGCATCTCGCGATCGAGTTCGATTACGACGTGATCGTGCTCGACGTGATGCTGCCCAAGCGCGACGGTTTCAGCGTGCTCAAGGCACTGCGCGCGCACAAGGCCACGCCCGTGATCATGCTCACCGCGCGCGACCAGATCAACGACCGCGTACGCGGCCTGCGCGAAGGCGCGGACGATTACCTTACGAAACCCTTTTCGTTCCTCGAACTCGTTGAGCGCCTGCATGCGCTGGCGCGGCGAACGCGCGCGCAGGAATCCACGTTGATCGCGCTGGGCGATCTGTACGTGGACCTGATCGGCAGGCGGGCAACACGCGACGGCGTTCGCCTCGACCTGACCGCGAAGGAGTTCCAGTTGCTGAGCGTGCTGGCACGCCGGCAAGGGGATATCCTGTCGAAAACCGCCATCACGGAACTGGTGTGGGAAGTGAATTTCGATAGCCATACGAACGTTGTGGAAACCGCCATCAAACGATTACGCGCGAAGCTCGACGGCCCGTTCCGGACCAAGCTGCTGCATACGGTGCGCGGCATGGGATACGTGCTCGAGGTCCGCGACGACGCGGCCGCATCATGAACCGCTCCATCTCGCGTCGCCTGGCATTCATGTTCGCGGCGGTCGCGTTGTTCGTGTTCACGCTCGTGGGCACGGGACTTTTTTTGGTGCTGCGCACGCAGCTCGAACAGCATTTGCGCGAATCGCTCGATGACCGCAGCGAGATCGCCAAGATCATCGTCTATCACGCAATGACGCCCGAGAAGTGGAAGCTCGCGCGCGAACGTCTCGCCGACATGACCCCGCGCGATGGCTACACACGCTATTCAGTGACAAGCGACAATCCGGCGTTCAATATCGGCCAGCCGGTGACGGGGCAAGTGGTCGATCGCTGGCCGGGCGGTTATGAGCGCCTCAAGACCAATGACGGCAAATGCGACATGCTCGTCAATACCATCGAGATTCCGTCGTATGGCGTCAGGCCGGCCGTGAGGCTACAGGTGGGCGCAGGTTATGCCGCGAACACGCGGACCATGCGCGCGTTCGGGTTCGCGCTTGCGGCGTTATCGGCGCTGGGAAGTCTCGGCGTTCTTTTGCTCAGTTACTCGGTCACGCGCATTGGCCTTGCACCGCTCACGCGGCTTACGCGCGACGCCTCCGCCGTCAGTCCGAACAATCGCTCGCAGCGGCTCAACACGAGTTCGCTGCCGCTCGAACTGAGCGATCTCGCCAACTCGTTCAACGGCGCGCTGGAACGCCTCGACGCCGCGTATGGACGGCTCGAATCCTTCAACGCCGATGTCGCGCACGAGCTGCGCACGCCGGTCACTATTCTTATCGGCCAGACTGAGGTTGCGTTGACCCGCAACCGCTCGGTGGACGACTTGCGCCAGACGCTGCAATCCAATCTGGAAGAATTCGGGCGCATGCGGGCGATCATCAACGACATGCTGTTTCTCGCGCGCGCCGATCAGGGCGAGCGGGCGACGGGTCTCGTCGATACCTCCCTTGCCGCCGAAGTCGCGCACACGCTGGAGTTTCTCGAGATTCCGCTGGAGGAGGCGCAGGTCCACGCGATTGCTTCCGGCGATGCGTTTGTGCGCGTCAATAAATCGCTATTTGGCCGCGCGTGCATCAACTTGCTGATGAACGCGATTCAGCATTGCGAGGCGGGATCGATCATCAGCGTATCGATCAAGCGCGAAGGCGGTCAGGTGCGCGTGGCGGTTGCAAACCCGGGAAAAGCGATCGAGCCTGCGGTGCTCGATCATCTGTTCGACCGGTTTTATCGGGCGGAGGTATCGCGTACGAATAGCCGGGAGAATCACGGGCTGGGACTGGCGATTGTTAAAGCGACCGCGGAAATGCACGGCGGGAAGGTGTTCGCGACGAGCGTAGGCGGGATCAATACGTTCGGGTTTTCGGTGGAAGCGTCGGAGATCGTGGAGCAAACCCAGATTCCCGCCGATGCAAGAGTGCAGGAGCCGCACGCCGAAAGCGCAATGCAGACGGCATCGATCGGGCGGTAGGTCGGGTAGTTCACACCTTTGGCGGTTCCAAGGTGGCGCCTGTTTGTCTATCGCCAGTGGAAACGGTCGGTGTAAGGCTCTCGACCGCAGAAAACCGGCGCCTCCTTGACGGATTGGAGAATCGGCACCGGTCACCAGACTGGATGCAATTCCAACCTGAATGCCATTCCAACGAAATCATGTAGGCCCTTGCGTTACCGGCTTCTGACCGCTTCGACCTCTTTAGATCGATGTTTTGAAGCCTAGGGAAATCACAAATGGCAAGCATAAGCTCAGCAAACGCTCATTCACACCTTTCAACCTCGATCGTGGTGGGTTCTGATAGCGACCGTAATTCGGTTCTTCGGGATCGGATATTTGCAACGAAATCGCCGAATCTTGTATCGGCTATAACGTATTGATGGTCTTTGCTGAAATTCACTCCGTATATTCCACCGCCGAGATGTCGCCTCATATAAAGTTTCGGTTTTGAAAAGTTTTTATAAATCGAGATTGTCATTAATTGCGGATTGTCGTTATTCAGATTTAACGGCGATCCGTACACGACGAATGTAGAGGTATGCGTGTCGATCGCGCCTCCATACACTTCATGTTCGATTTTAAGTTTTACGTCGCGCTTATTTTGATTCTTTACAATTAATTCACCTGAGCTACCTTGACTAATGAAGTGTTTACGGTCACACGAGATAATCTTAACGTCTTTCGCGTAAAGCGAGAGCGGCAAGATTAACAACACAAAAGAAATTATTAAATTTTTCATGGGATTCCGACGACATTATTGGATTCTTGAGTGCCTTACCATCGTTTAGTGATGCAGATCGCAAATATCGAAAAAAAATGCCGAAAGCACGGTCAGCAATTTTGACTTGGTAATCACTTAGGATCCTTGACCGGTAAATTAATATTCATACTTATGCCGTCGCTATTAAAGGTTCGCGCTGCATCCATATTGCGGCTGGAAGTACTATACCGTTCGGACGACAAAAAATTTGCATGAGGCAGACGGCTGCTAGCCGGTACCAATTAGCAAAATCTAAATTAATCGTTCGCTTTCTTTCTATCAATATAGAACAACAGATTTTCATCGCAACATACATTCCATTGCTTTCGACCATAACGTGTGCGAAATAGGATCAATTGTAGTTTTCGATATCTAAAGAGGTTTGATGATGAATCGGCTATTCCGCAGACCGAATAATTCTTTGATACAAGTCAAGCTGTGGTTTATATGCATTTTTTAACCGAGAAGCGCCGACGTTGGGTCCAACAACACCATTTAACGAAATCGTTTTTTTGCCGTTGGAAACTACTGCTACGTAGCACTGACCGCCATACTGAGACGAAACGCCGCGATTATCAATCCATGCACATATAGGGAAGGCCTCATAACCAGAACCAAATCTCGTCACAAACGAGAACAGCTTTTCCGTCGGATTAAATAACACAAGACGGCCCGACGCTTCCTCTATCCAATAGGGCTTATCAAACTCCTCACGTGATGCGCAGTCCATTATTCCGTCGTTACAAATAGTTATAGAATCAACGACATTTTGTCTTTTCTTCTTGATGTTGACTACAGTGGACTTATCCAAACCATTAACCGACCGGGGACTTTCGATCTGAGGAGCCCAATATATAGATGATGGATAGGAGAAGGTTATTTGATCGTTATGGAACATTTGCCAGTCGGAAGACGATCTAGCGTGAGCGCAAATCAAGAAAGATGAAACCATAACCATTATTATATTTTTAACATTTTTCATTCTTCATCTCCGATAATTTTATATATACGCCGTGTGTGATACTCACGGTTTTCAATTGCGGTAATAGCACCGTTGATATTTTTGGTCACTGACTGGACGGATGATAAATCCACCCTTCCTCTGTCGGCTACCATGTTCAGAGTACTTTGAGAATGAGGGAGCCCTCGGTTTGGAGTTGCTTCCCAATACCACGCTCCGACGTCTATAGTGGCAAAATCATCCGACAATATTAAGCTTGGATTATCTATAGTAGGTGCGGTTGCTTTTTTGTTGTCCCACCACGAATCTTGGAAATCAACATTTCTCTTTATCCATCCTCGGTATGTCCAGTACTCTGCGTAATTATATTTACCGGTTAGTTGTTTTAGCCCTCTTCCCCGAAACTTGTATCCGTCACCGCGCAAATCGTTGCCGTTCTTACCGCCATAAAGCTTGTTGCAGCTTTCCTCCGACCGCCGCTCATCCATCCACGTTAAGGTCCGAGACTCCTCTGCACCTTGACCTAAAAAGTGGGCCATCCGAGCAGGCGATAGCACCAGGTGCTTATTCATTGCTTTATTTAAGATATGACGATACCGCTCGCGGACTGTGTTGCTAAGTGCACGCAAGGCTGTCTCCGTTTTTTGGCTGGTTTCGCGCGTATATGTATCAGGATAAATTAATTCGAAATCGCGATTGTCCAACCAGCCACATTTCTTAAACTGACCAATGAACTTCAACGGGTGAAAATGCCAGACCTTCGTCGGCAGTCCTGTTGTATCCCAGAACTGAAACTTCTCGACGAACTGAAGAAACTCGTCCAGCCCTTCCGGGTTGCCCTCGTAGTGCTCGCCTGCCTGCGTCAGTCGATCAAAGCGCTTGTGGTTAGTACTTTTATCCCATTCAGTCGGCGCCTCACAAATCAAGCCGCGCAACTTCTGCCGTACTTCTTCGTGATCGCGTAGGTACAAAGCCAGGCGATCCAGACTTGCGCCTGCTTTAGGCCCATCAACGCCATTCGCTTCCTGAAGCAGATCGAGGATGACTTTCGAATCGCACAACCCATCGTCGGACAATGCACCAGCACCTTCACTGACCTTTGTCCAACCCATGAACCAAGGAAAATCAGCATCGGACAATTTATAAACGCGAGCATCGCTCAGGTTGATGTAACCCGAGTGCTGCGCCGCGAAGGAGACAGACTGCCAGTTCGCAGATTTATCAGCCAGATCGCAGCGGAAGAATCGTTCGAGTTCGGCACGCCCGAAG
>NZ_LMPF01000007.1 GCF_001424345.1 Burkholderia sp. Leaf177 | reverse complement strand
GGACTGCCCGAAAGTGTCAACCATGTCTCCGCACACCTGTCAGCTATGTCTCCGGTCTAAACACAACGGCGAAAAAGAAACGAAGCAAAGAAAACGCCTTCCAACCGCTAATTCTTAAGTGTCCACAGCGTGCAGTTTTTAATCATGTGGCACGCAAGAAGCACCCCTAGCGCATAACCCCGAACAGTTGAAACCCTCCCCCTCCGTATCCCTACATCCACACGCTTCGCCACCAGTGGTCTCGGGCAAGTTCTGACGGAACCGGATTGCTTCGGTCTACGCAGTTTGTATACGTTTATGTATTGTGTTTGCGCCTTCGCGCGCGCTTGTCTGTAAGACGCGTAGCAAATCCTTCGACATCGCATCGACCGTGAAGCGGCGATCGAACGTATCTATTGCCTGCGCTTTCATCGCTGCAGCCAACGATGGTTCTAGCTCCAGCCAGCGGGTGAGGCTCGATACCGTGCCTTCTACGGTATCCGCTGCAACGAATCCGGCGCCGTCTGTTTCTACCTCGCGCCAGATGTTGACCTTGTCGGAAATCAGCGCCGGCAAGCCGCATCCCAATGCCTCAGCAACCGCAATGCCGAAATTTTCCTGGTGCGAGGGCAACACGAATGCATCGCTTGCCTGGAATGCTCCCCACTTCATGTCTCCAAGCAGCATGCCCGTCCACGTGATGCGATCCGCCACACCAAGCTCAGTCGCTAACTTTTGCAATGTAGGTGTCCAGTCGCCACCGTCGGGGCCGGCCATTACGAGGTGCGCGCGCGGATCGATATCGCGGATCTGCGCAAATGCCTTGATCAGCAGATCGCATCCCTTTTTCTCATGGATGCGGCCCAGGAAAAGCAAGAGGCGCTTGTTATCGAGTTCGGGATATGCGGCAAGGAACGCGTCGCGTACCGGTGCCGATGCCGCCGGCGGCCGCGTCGTGCCGAATGCCACGACTTCTTCGTTCGCCTTGTACAAACGGAACGATTGCCGGGCGAGCACACGTTCTTCTTCGGCTGTGAAAAGCACGCGTTTTGCATCGCGCAGAACGCGATATTCCGCCCACGGCCAGTAGAGCGCCTTCTTCAAATGCTTCAGCGGATACGTGCGCTTGAACCATGGGTCCAACATGCCGTGCGGGAACACGTAGTAAGGCACCTGCATGGCATGCAGCGCTTTCCACGCGCCGTAGCTGTGGTATTGCCACAAACCGTTGACGATGACGGCATCGAAGCGTGCAGCGTTTTGCTTGAGCCAAGGCACAAGGTTCGGCGTCAGGCCGTAGTTGCCCTTCGATGGACCCAGCGCATGCACAGTCAAAGGAAACGCGGCGAGCCAGGACGCGGCAGGGTCATCGAGCGTGACGACTTCCACTTCGTGACCCAGCGCCGCCATGTTGATGCCGCTTTGACGCACGCCTTCAGTCGGGCCTCCAGCACGCGGGTCGATAGTCGATAACAGATGCAGGATCTTCATTGCCAGGCGCGCTCGATGTTAGGTCGTGTCATTTTATAAAGCCGCTCGTACCCTACGCCGATGTGAAGCGCGACAGCGAGTCACGATTTTCTTCGAGCGCGGAGACGTGGCCTGCCGGATGCATCGGCATGGACATGGGGCTGCCGGCCGGTGCAGGCGCGGGCGTCCCAGGACGGCGTTTTTTCGGCATGCCGCGTGCGGCTGCGAGCTCTGCGTTGCGCACCTTCATGGCGTACGAAAGACGCGTGTAGGTCGCGACAAGCAAGCCGAGCGCGACGCCAAACACCAGACCCGAATAGCGCGGACCGAGCGGATTGCCGCCAATCGATGTTGCAGGCAACGCAGCAAGCAACAACAGCGAGCGTCCCATGACCGGCAGGTACAGCAGGTCGGGCGCGCGCCGCCGCCATACGCGATACGCAAAGCCGCCCATCGCAAGCGCGAACAGGATTGCAAGCGGCATCCAGAGACCGAACATCAGGCCGCCGGCAAAAAGCTGATACACCCAGAAATTGTGGCCGGCCGCAAACTCGCGGATCGCGTAGAAGTCCTTCTTGGAGAACTGGCCGGCAAGGTAGGGCAGGTAGTCAGGCGAGTAGTGATAGACCGCGCCGTAGCCTCTTCCCGCTATCAACGCCGATGGTGTCGATGTGACCTGGTCGTACTGGTCCTTCATCTCGGCCAAGCGAGTGATCGTGGTTGGATCGCGGCCGGAGGTCGTCTCTTTGGACGCGAAGATACGCTGCGTCCAGTGATCGGCGACTTCGGGGAAGAACATGGCGGCACCTGCCGTCATCACGCCGATCAACACGCCGGTCATGATGGCGCGCATGCCTGCCCGGACCAGATGACGCGGCGAAGGCGCCGACAGCCACGTGGCAAACAGAAACAGCACGACGGTGCCAACCAGCAAGCTTCGCGTAACGCTCAGCAACTCGATCAGGATCGTGCCGAGGAAGATCGCGAGCGCGAATTTCGTAATGCGTTTGGCGACCACGAATTGATGCAGGATGACGCCTTGCAAACCAAGAAATGTCACCGATACGATCCGGTAGCGCACGTCGTCGAGCGGACCGCCGCTTGTCACCATGCCGTACCCGAAACTGAAAACGAGCGAGATGACCATCGACCAGAACAGCGCTTTTTCGAAGGCCGCAAGACGGTCGCCTTCCCATGGCCGGCATGCTGCGAGATACCCGAGCAGGAACAAGCCGAAGGGCAGCAGGGTACGCAGATAGTTGCCGAAATCGTTGCCCTGAAGAACCTGCGCAACAATGCTGCCGACCACGGTCATGATGGTCGCTGCAGTGATGATGGAGCGGAATCTGGAGCGGCGCGTGAAGCTTGGCGCGATCAGCCACAGCACCACGCCCGCGCCTATTACCGGCAGCGTCATGAGCACCTGTATCACGTGGCTTCCTGCGTCTTCCGCAGCTTTGTAGTCCAGCGAAAGCGGAACTAAAAACAGCCAGATCCACAGGTTCGTATATTTGTTGCGCATGGCGGGTCTCTCTTCGACTCTCAGTTTTTGAGGCTTCGCTTCAAGGCGCGGCTGATGACTTCGAGCTTGGGCGTGCAAAGCGGATTTGTCGGCCAAGCATGGGGCAACCGATGTGTTCCTTCCGTTGCATGTAGCGCATAGCGTCTTCAAAACCGCCACAAGAACGCAGCATGAGTGCGCGAACGAACATTCGATTTCATCGCAGCGAAATGCTTTGCCTATGACTTTCGCGCAACGCGAGCCGACGGCCGGAGCTGCTGGTTGGGAATATAGCAGTGGCGGAATCGGCTGCATCGAAGCAGGCGGTTATGCACTAGTCTTCGTCGTGAATCAACAGAGCGCGCCCTGTGCGCCGCCGCAAGCGGACCGCTGAAACAAGCCTGTTCAGCGCCATTTCAACGATGCACGCATTTGCGCAATGCAACGTGCATTCGACGCCTTCCGAATTGCTTGCGTGCGGCACGCCGCACTGGCTGTCCGTCAACGGCGTGATGTTGGCGGATGAAACCGGACCGGTGAGGAGAATATTCAGGGACCGCCAGATCATTGGTTCGTCGGGCGGTTCTGCCTGCGAATTAAACAGATAAGTCAGGAAATAACTACCGAGCATCAGGTCGGAAATGCGGAGCGAACGCCGCAGAAAAGGGGGTCCCCATGGGCTTGTTCGGCAAACCACGTACACAACAAACATCGAACAGGACGATAGAGCTCGACTTCGTCCGCGGCATTGCAATCATCGCCGTGATGGGTTTTCATTTTCACTCTGTCAAGACCGGCTACTGGTTCATCAGCGCGATCGAATATCCGCTGAAGAGTTTTGGCCGCGAGGGCGTCAATCTGTTTTTTACGCTGAGCGGATTTCTCGTCGGCGGCCTGTTGCTCAAGCAGTATTCCGAGCACGGACGCATTGACGCGTGGCGCTTCATCATTCGACGCATCTTCAAGATCTGGCCCGCGTATTACGTGCTGATCCTGTTTCATGTGTTCGCGGGACGTCACCCTACCGACACGTTCCTGTTCCAGAACCTGACCCACTTGCAGAACTATCTGGGGACATCGATCAGCCAGACCTGGAGTCTTGCGGTCGAAGAACATTTCTACCTGTTCCTGCCGGCGCTGCTGCTTGTTTTCGTGCGCTTCAAGGTGGGCGTGAACGCGATCATCGGGACCTTGCTGTCCATTTGCGGCATCGTGCTTCTGGCGCGTTGCGCGGTGGTATCGAACGGAGATGTCGACGCCGCGTTCTTCCAGACGCAGTACCGCATAGACAGCTTGCTGTTCGGCGTGATCCTCGCCGCGTTCTACTGGATGAAGCCCGACGTCTACAAGAAATTCGCCGATAAAAAATGGCTGCTGCTCAGCATGGTGGCCGTGCTGATTGCGTGGCTCGTGCTGGGAACGACGCACATTGCGCTCGATGAAAGCATTGGCTTCACCATTCAGGCGATCGGTTTTACCGCTGCCATCGTGCTTGCGATCGAATATTCGAAAGGCATTCGCGACTCGCTGCTTTATCGTGGCGTGGCGTGGGTCGGCGTGTATTCGTATGGCATCTATCTGTGGCATTCGCTGGCGCTCGCACCCGCCGACATCCTCATCCGAAAGACTGCCGCCATGCATGTGCCGCCGCTTGCCGCGTGGTTCGTCGTACTGGCGGCGCAGTTCTGCATTGCGATTGTGATCGGCTACGTGACCACGCGCGCGGTGGAGTTCCCGTTCCTCAAGATCCGGGATGCATTGTTCCCGGCCAAACAGCGCAAGGGCGAAATGGAAGTGCCGGTGGTGAGCACTCACGTGTCCTGAGCGTATCGACTGAAACCGCGCGGCAAGTTTTAGCGCAACGCGGTTTCCCTTCCTTTTTTCGATAGTCCGAACTGTGCGGGCTCACGCTCGTACCGTGCCAACCTGTTGCCCGACGCCGATCATGCAAGCACTTCATTACTATCGCGCGAACACTGCGAGGACATGCCGATGACCGCCCCCGCGCGCATTGCAGCGCTCGACGCAGGCCGCTCGCTTGCCGTCATTGGCGTGATCGCGGTCCATCTCGCGCCGTGGATGGTGACGAGTCCGGACTGGCTCGACACGCTAGCGAATCTCGGGCAATACGGCGTGCAGTGTTTTTTCGTGATCAGCGCAATCACGATCTTTGCATCGATAGAACACGATGCAGAGCGTCTCGGTGCAACGCGCGAAGTGGTGCGTAACTTCTACGTGAAGCGTATTGCGCGCATTGCGCCGCTTTATTACCTCGCGATCCTCGGTTATTCGAGCATCGAATTCGTGCTGCATTTCGCGCACAGTCATATCCAGACGCCGCACGATCTCTCCGATGTTTTCCTCAACATGCTTTTCCTTCACGCATGGTTTCCATCGGCCACCGACAGCGTGGTGCCGGGCGGATGGTCTATCGGCGTGGAGATGTTCTTCTACATGGTCGCGCCGGCGCTCGTGTTCGTGTGCCGGACAATGCGCGGCCTGGTGACGGTGTCGTTGCTGACCGCGTTATTCGCGCTTGCGTGCTGGTACTTCGGCGCATGCGACGGCGGTCCTGCATGCCGCGTGGTGAACAACGAATTCTTCTATTTCTGGCCGCCTATGCAACTGCCGTGTTTCATTGTCGGCTTCTGGGTCTGGCGGCTCGGAAGGGATTATCTCGTTGGCGACAGAAGACTGTCTTCACGTGCTTGCACGGGCCTTGCCGCAGGCGGACTCATTGCGTTGATTGCGTTGTTTTTTGCCGGCACGGGACGCGGCTTGGCGCATGGAATTGCGCCGACCTTTGCCGCGCTCGCGACCGCCGCATCGATGCTGTTGTTGACGCGTGTTTCGCTGAAATTTTTGAAAGCGCCGGCCACGGTAATGCTCGGAAAATACAGCTTCGGCATCTACGTATGGCATTTCATCGCGATACTCGGCGTGCGAGCCGTTGTCAGGCTCGACGTCGTGGATGACTTCGCCGAGGACCATGCGGTCCTCGTTTTTGCGGTATCGATGATCGCGGCCACGACGCTGGCCTGCATCGGCGCAATGGTGACCTCACGGCGCATCGAACAACCGTGTGCGCGCTGGGTCCATGAATGGCTGGGCCGCAACCCGGCGCGCGTGTCCGCAAGAAGTGTTGCGGTGGACGGCACCGAGGGCGTTTGAGTTGCTCAGACGATGGCTTGCCTGAGCGTCTGCTTGAACTCGCTCAGCGTGTTGCGTTCAAGCAGATGTGGCGCGCGAACCGGCGTTTCCGAGCGCGCTTCGAACACCTGATCGAGTGCCCGGTTGATCGACGTAACCGACAGATCCTGCACCACCGGCCCCAGCTCGCCCGTACGACAAAACCAGCCGATCAACCCATCCGCCGTCGCGATCACCGGCTTGCCGAAGCGGTACGCCTGCACGAGCACGCCGCTCATGCCGTAATGTCCTTTGTAGCCGAGCCACACGACATCGCAGGCGGAAAACAAATCAAGTTCTTCTTCAGCGGTCACAAAACGATCGATAAAAACCGGCGCCGGAGACAACGCGTCTGCCTTGGAAAAGAACGCGCGGATTTCTTCGTCCTGCGCGCCGGCAACGACGAGCGCCGGCTTATCCGCGCCCTTTCGTTCAGCCAATGCCGCGGCGAGTTCCTGAATGCCCTTGCGCTCGGTGATCGCGCCATACACGAGCACGTGCTTGCCGGCGCCCAGGCCGAGCCGCTGGCGCGCGATGGCGGGCTCGGACGCGCGGGCGTCGGGGAAAGGATCGGCGAGATACTGCACGGCCGCGCCACGCTTCGCCTGATACCGGTCGCGTTGGCCGGGCGTTCCCGCGCACCATTCGGTGAGCGTCGGATCGATGGTCAACAAGGTCTTCAAACCACGCGTCTGGATCGCGCGCCGAAACAGCTGCGCCTTGACGCCGTTCAACACAGGTTCGCGCGGCGCTCTTACGCCCACTTTCGCGTGATGGAAATTGGCGCGCATCGTGATGCCGACCCACGGCGTCGCGCCAAACGGCGAACCAGTGAACGGCAGCGTGTAAAAGAAATAATCGACGTAAGGCACCACCACGAGCGAGACCTTGCGGCCCTGGCTTGCAATGCTGAATGCATGTTTGAAGTCGCGGAAAAAACGCACGTAGCTGACCTTCGCCAAACCTTTCCCGCCGTGCACGAGCGGGCTTACGAACTGGATCTGCAGCTCGGGCCGGTTCTCCCCTGCAATGCGTTTGCTAAGCGAATGGTCCGCGTTGGCGGGGTCGGTCACGATCACGCACCGGTATCCCGCTTCCGCGTAAGCCGCCGCAGCCCACTCGGCGTATCTCCACCGGTGCCCGGTGAAATTCGGTTCGATAATCAGAACGGTATCCCGCGTGTCATTGGCCATGGTCTATTTTTTTATCGAAATCGTACAAAAGGTCGTGATGTTCGGGCGGTAGAACGCAGAACGCCCGCGTAATCGCGCACAACATGTAGTCACGACGCCGGGTATTGGCGATCAACGGCAACACTAGCACCGCAGCAAGTTTTGCAAGCGACAAAACGTAGGGTATTCCTCTGGCGAAAAAAGACAGTGAGCCAGCGTACACGAGGGCCGATATCAACTACGAGATGGCGCACATCACATGGCGTGGCACGTTACCTTTGCGGAAAACCTTGGGCAAGCATTGCTAATGAGAAGTCAAGTCTGGCCGGCAAACCGTTTGTCGCGCTCTAAATACAAAAAACCGACCCGACGCGAGGGATGTCTGTGAGAGCAGTTCGCTTACCGTTTTCAACCGCGAGCGTGCGTTTCGACCAGGACGCCGCCATCTGGGTCCTGCTGCAGCAGATCGTCGTGCGCGGGTTCGTCGCGGTCAAATTCCTGGCGATCGGGCGCATTCTCGGGCCGGCTGCCATCGGCAGCGTCAGTGTGGCGCTGCTCGCGGTTGCCATTGCCGAAGCGCTCAGCGACACCGGCCTGGCGCAAGCCGTGGTGCAGGGACGGGAGACGCCGAATCGCACGCAGCTCGGCGCAGTCTGGACCACGCTGGCTTCGCGCGGGGCGTTGATCGCCGTGCTGATTGCTTGTGCCGCGCCGTTCATGGACCAGCAGTTTCATCTCGGCGGATCCCTGCTGTTGCTGCAGATGGCCGCATTGCTGCCGCTGATTCGCGGCGTGGCGTCGCCGGCGTATTACATCGTGACGCGCGAACGCGGCTTCATGCGCATTGCGGGCGTGGAGATGTCGTCGGCGTTTCTAGATTGCGCGATCGGCCTGGCGTTTGCGCTCGGCGGCGCGGGCGCTTATTCGGTTCTGCTCGGCATGCTGGCAGGCGAGACGCTGAAGACCGTGCTGACATGGACCACGATGGGGCCGCGTCCGCCGCTGCGTGCTTCGTGGAAGGGCATCGGGCATTACGTGAACTTCAGCCGCTGGATCTGGGCCGGCAGCGTGGTCAATCTGCTGCTGAATCAGTTCGATAAAGTGATCGTCGCGAAGCTGCTCGGGCCGGCGCAACTCGGCGCGTACCAGATGTCGTCGAAGCTCGCGCAAATGCTGCTGGCTGATGCGGCAATCGCGATGTCGCAATATCTTTTCCCGACGTTTTCGGCGCATCATCGCAAGGACGCGGACTTCGCCGCGCGGCTTTTCCGCCGTTATCTTGGACTCATTGCGGGAGGACTCGTGGTGCTGGTCGTGATCCTGCGCTTTGCCGCCGAACCGCTCTTCCAGATCGTGCTGGGAACCGCGTGGCTGCCCGCCGTGCCGCTGTTCCGCATCTTCGTGGTCAACATGGCGATAGGCGCCGTGATCGCCGTGCTGGTGTCTTACCTGCGCGCGGTCGGCTTGCCGAAGGTCGCCACCCATGCATCGATCATCCAGGCCGTGGTGCTACTCGCCACAGTGCCGGTCGCGACCCACATGTGGGGCGTGACGGGCATTGCCTGGGCCATGACCGGCGGCCTCGCGGCAGCGGCCGGCTGGATGCTGTTCCGAATCGTCAGGGAGGCGTGATGCGCATCCTTCATCTGGTACTCGCACCACGTCTTTCGGGCGCTGAAGTGTTGGCCAAGGATCTGGCGATTCATCAGCAGAACAGCGGTGAAACCGTCGGCATGACATCGCTCAGGCCGCAGCATGAAGACTTCACCGAACTGCGCCGCGAACTCGATGTAAACCGTGTCGAATGCATGTTTCCAACGGCATCGCACGGAACGCTCGGCAAGTTGTGGCATTTGTACCATTCGGTTAATCACTACAAGCCGGACGTGGTTTTTGCGCACGCGACCATCCCCGCGTTTTACGCGCGCGCGTTGCCCATTGCCGCGCCCGTGGTGTACGTGATGCATTCCGCGACCAACGACTTCGAGCGCGGATTGTTCAGGCGTATTGAACGTGTGTTGTCGCGGCGCGCGCGTGCGGTAATCGCAGTGTCGCCGGCGAATATCGATGACTACGTGGCAGCGGTCGGCCGCCATCCTTCCATGCAGCTCATTCCGAACGGCGTCGACATGGCGCGTTTCTCGAAAGGCCTGACCGCGAGCCCCGCCGACGACCACGCGCAGATCGTGCAGATTGGCCGGTACACGTCGGTCAAGAACCAGTTGCAGACGGTGCATGCGTTCAAGGAGGTCGTGAAGGTCGTGCCGCATGCGCGTTTGCTGCTGGTCGGCGTGATCGAAGATCCTGCCTATTTCACGGCGGTGAACGATCTCGTGGCGAAGCTCGGGATCGAGCGGCATGTCACCGTGGAAGGGCCGCGCTCGGATGTGTCCGACATCCTGTTCAAGGCCAGCGTGTTCGCCATGCCATCGCGTTCTGAAGGGCACAGCATTGCGTTTCTGGAGGCACTTGCTTCGGGCGTGCCGATTGTCGCAAGCCAGATCCGGCCTTTCAGCTTCGCGGAAGATTTCCCGGCGGTGCATCTGCTCGATCCGGAAGACACCGCGAGTTATGCGCGGGCGCTTGTGACGGCGTTGGGCGAAGGACGGGCGCAACGGCCGCTAGGCGGGTTGACGCTTGCCGATACCGCCGAGCGGTATCTTGCCGTGGCAAGAGAAGTGACGAACGGGATGGCGGGGGCGGTGGCTTGAGATTGAAATGAAGCTCCAACGAAAAACGCCGGCTTTAAGCCGGCGTTTTTCGTTCACCTACAGGATCAATGAAACAGCTTCGTGGCCTGCACGAGCGTGTTGATCACGCCCCAGGCCAGCGGCACGATCACATAGATCCAAAAAACGCCAAGCAACGCCTTGTTCGTCGGTACGGCTTTCGACGAAAGATTCTGATCGATACGAGTGTTCATCGCGTTCTCCGGTTTATGGTTGTTCGGCTTATTCCGACGCAAGCGCCGAAGCACTCATGTGATGTTTTGCGTTCACCTGCTTCACGAGGAAATTGCAGATAAAGCCAAGCACCAGCAGCCCCGCCATGATGTGCAGCGTGGTCGTGTAGGCTTGCGCCTTCTCAACGCCATGCGCCACCTGATACGCGCGAATGTAGTTCACCAGCACCGGCCCCGCGATACCCGCAGCCGCCCACGCCGTCAGCAGCCGTCCATGAATGCCGCCGACGAACTTCGTGCCGAAGATATCGGCGAGATACGCTGGAACGGTCGCGAAACCGCCGCCGTACATCGAGAGAATCACGCAGTAGGAAAGCACGAAGAGCGCAACATTGCCGCTCTGCGCAAATTGCGGCACGAGCCAGTACAGCACGGCGCCCAAAGCGAAAAATACGAAGTACGTGTTCTTGCGCCCGAGCCAGTCGGAACCCGATGCCCACACGAACCGTCCGCCCATGTTGAAGAGCGACAGCAAGCCGACAAACCCCGCCGCCGCACCGGCAGTAATGGTCGCCTTGAAGCTTTCCTGGATCATCACCGACGCTTGCCCAAGCACGCCAATACCCGCCGTCACATTGAGGAACAGCACGAGCCAGATCAGATAGAACTGCGGCGTCTTCAATGCCTGATCGATATGCACGTGATTGCGCGTGATCATCTTGTTGCCGTTGCCGGCAGGCGGCGTCCAGCCAGCGGGAAGCCAGTTCGCGGGCGGCACGCGAATGGCGAGCGCGCCTATCGACATGGAGATGAAATAAACGATGCCCAGCACCACGAAGGTCTCGGTCACGCCGTTGCTCGTGGCGCTCTTGAAGTGGTTCATCAAGGCGACCGATGCAGGCGCGGCGATCATCGCGCCACCGCCGAAGCCCATGATCGCCATGCCGGTCGCCATGCCGCGGCGGTCCGGGAACCATCGGATCAGCGTTGAAACCGGCGACACGTAACCGAGCCCAAGCCCGATTCCGCCGATCACGCCATATCCGAGATAAACCAGCACGATCTGATGCAGGTGAATGCCGAGCGCCGCGACCAGGAAGCCGCCGCCGAAGCAGCACGCTGCGGTGAACATCGTGCGTCGAGGGCCGACCTTCTCGAGCCACTTGCCCGCGAATGCCGCCGACAACCCCAGGAACACGATAGCCAACGAAAAGATCCAGCCCAGCGTGGTCAGCGACCAGTCATCGGGCGCCGAATTCGTAATGCCAATCACGCGGGTGAGCGGCGCGTTGAAAACAGAAAATGCATATGCCTGGCCGATACACAAATGCACGGCGAGTGCTGCGGGCGGCACCATCCAACGGGAAAAACCGGGTTTGGCGACAGTGGCTTCTTTAGAAAAGAATCCGGGTGATGCGTGTATTGCGCTATCTGAGCGAGTGCTCATTGTGGTCTCCAGACTTGGTTTATTGCGCTGTTTATCGTTTGCATTTTTTATTGCACGACATATCCGGCACTTCGGCAGCTTTGCCGGAATGCCACTTCGATCGCCGTAGTGCGGTGAAAGAGGAAAAGGATAAGAAATGCGCAGAAAATAGGCTTCCGATCTTCATAATTTGCACGCATTGAAGCGTTGGTGCCACGATAGTTAAGCCATCGAATCAATGCAATAGGATATGTTCAGACATAAGTGTTTGTACTAATAAGGCAACCCCTGCATTCGGATGTTTTTACGGCATCGACTAAACAAAACTTTAGGGTTAATCGTGGGAAGTCGGTAAGAACGGCTTAAACCAAGACGCGTTTTAATAAAGCTATTTACGCAATAGATTGGGTTAATCCCATTTCAATCCAACGAACCAAAATCAAATTCACGCAAGCGCCTTGACGACACGGCCAGTTCATCTACGTGAATTTGGAAGTCTTTTCAGCGACACGTTCCTGCCGTAATCTGAGACACCTCGCGCGCCCCGGGCGTCATCCCCGACAACCATCAACACCAAGACGCCGCACCAACGGCGCAGCTTTTGTATGACCTTGACTGCATGACAAGTACGTTCGAATGCTTTTGCAGGTCCCTCGCGTTGCGCACACAAGAAGCAAGAAGCGCGATTCTCGACTTGGACGCAGCGCGCAATCTCACCTTAAGGAGCACGTTCGATGAGCACGATCAAGACGAAGGACGGCACGGAGATCTTTTACAAGGACTGGGGGTCGGGCAAGACGGTGGTGTTTTCGCATGGCTGGCCGTTGAACGCGGATGCGTGGGATTCGCAAATGCTGTTTCTGGTCCAGAAGGGCTTCAGGGTCATCGCGCACGACCGGCGAGGGCACGGGCGATCCGGTCAGCCCGCGCTTGGCAATGACATGGACACGTACGCCGACGATCTCGCCGCGGTAATGGACGCGCTCGACGTGAAGGACGCCATGCTGGTCGGCCATTCAACAGGCGGCGGCGAGGTCGCGCATTACATCGGGCGTCATGGGACGGGGCGGGTATCGAAGGCAGTATTGATCGGCGCCGTGCCGCCGTTGATGCTGAAGACCGAGGGCAATCCAAACGGCGTGCCCAAAGACGTATTCGATGGCATCCGCGCCGGCGTCGCGGCAGACCGGTCGCAGTTCTACAAGGACCTTGCGCTGCCATTCTTCGGCTATAACCGCGAAGGCGTGAAGAAATCGCAGGGCGTGATCGATTCGTTCTGGGCGCAGGGCATGCTCGGCGGAATAGTCGGGCATTACGCGTGCATCCGCGAATTCTCGGAAGTGGATTACACGGAAGACCTGAAGAAGATCGACGTGCCCACGTTGATCCTGCACGGCGACGACGACCAGATCGTTCCCATCGATACCGCCGGACGCATGTCGGCGAAGATCGTGCCGAACGCCACGCTCAAGGTCTATCCGGGCGGTGCGCACGGCATGTGCGTGGTGGAAGCGGACAAGGTGAACGCGGACTTGCTGGAATTTGCATCGAGCTAAAAAAGCTGCGCCGGCCTGGCAGCCGGCGCATTTTCATGCAGCGTTATTTTTTCGCCGGATGCGCGCGGCGGAACACCATCCATCGTGGCGACTTGAATCTGACAATGCTCACGTAGAGCCATACATACGTGAACGCAAACACTACGACGAAGCAGAACAAGTGCACCGTATGCCGCCAGAACAGCGTGGCGGGAATCACGGCGACCAGACATAGCAACCACAAGTACGGCGATGTCAGCGAATTGCGCCGCGTGAGTTCGCGTGCGTTCTGCGCGCCGACGGCCCATCGCATGAGACGCTTGTAGACGAGCATGTGCAAGTGCACGCCGTCAGGAATGCCCGGCGAAATGCCGCGAATGAACTTCTTCCGGTAGATTGAAAAACACGTCTCGAAGATCGGATACATGAAGAGCAGCACGGGGAACCATGCCGATACATCCCGGTTCCGCATCACGAGCATGATCGACAATTCGGCAAGCATGAAGCCGATGAAATACGCGCCGCCATCGCCCAGAAAGATCAGGCCTGCCGGGAAGTTCCAGATGAAAAAGCCCATCACCGCGCCCATCATGATCAGCGACGCCGACAGCACGACCGGATCGTGAACCTGGAACGCAACGTAGGCGAGCGAGGCGAACATCATGAAGGCGACCATCGACGCAAGACCGTTGAAGCCGTCGATGATATTGATCGCGTTCGCCAGCGCCGCCACCGCGATCACGGTCACGATGCACGAGATCACGCCATAGGTCAGCAGGAAGTCGAGCGGCGGCACGCTGATGCGCGTAACCGCAATGCCGAGCAGGAAATACGCGAGCGCGGCGGCGGCCATGGTGCAAAAGAGGCGCACGACGGGCGTCACGCGCTTGGTCAGGTCTTCGATGAGCCCCGAAAAAAACGCGGGCAAACCGCATGCGACCACCGCGAGAATTCCGCTCGATACAACCGGATAGCTCCATCGAAGCTGCACGGCGGAAACGGCGAGCCCCAGGAGTATCCCGACGCCGCCGACGCGCGGCACCGATCGCGCGTGAAACTTCTGCACGCCGGTGAGATCGGTATCGCCGGAAATGCCTTCGTGCAAGTGCGCGAACCGCACGATCAACAGCGTGATGAACAGCGAAACCAGAAAACCGAGCGCAAAGCTAAGCATGAAAAATAATCACTAGAAAGAACGAGACCGGTCAGGCAAAACCCTTCGGGTTCTGCGACTGCCAGCGCCAATGATCGGCGCACATGCGTTCAATGCCATGTTCCGCCTGCCAGCCGATGAGCGCGGCCGCGGCGGCGGGATTCGCATAACACTCGGCAATATCCCCCGGACGGCGCGCCACGAGTTCATACGGAACGGGTTTGCCCGATGCCGTTTCGAACGCCTTCACCACGTCGAGCACGCTGTAGCCCTGACCCGTGCCGAGGTTCACAACGAAGCTGCGATCAAGCGATTGCAACGCATCGATTGCCTTGATATGGCCGCGCGCGAGATCCACCACGTGGATGTAATCGCGCACGCCGGTGCCATCGGGCGTCGGATAATCGCTGCCGAAAATGCGCAGGCGCTCGAGCTTGCCCACGGCGACTTGCGCCACGTAAGGCATCAAATTATTCGGCACGCCTGCCGGATCTTCACCGATCAAACCGCTTTCATGTGCGCCGACCGGATTGAAATAACGCAACGTGGCAATGCGCCATGACGGATCGGAGATTTCCAGGTCGCGCAAAATCTGTTCGGCAATAAGCTTCGACTGACCGTAGGGATTCGTCGCCGAGAGCGGAAAGGATTCATCGATAGGCACGCTCTTCGGCATGCCATACACCGTCGCCGACGAGCTGAACACAATGTTCTTCACGTCGCGCGCGCGCATGACGTCGAGCAGCACGAGCAGGCTGTCCACGTTGTTGCGGTAATACTCGATCGGTTTCGCGACCGATTCACCCACCGACTTCAGCGCCGCGAAATGGATTGCGCCGGTGATTGCGTGTTCGTCGAAGATGCGGGTGAGGGCGGTTTCATCGCGTGCGTCCGCTTCGTAGAACGCGAGTGTTTTTCCCGTGATCTGTTCCACGCGCTTGAGCGACTGCGCGTTGCTGTTCACGAGGTTGTCGATCACGACAACGCCGAACCCTGCATTCAACAATTCCACGCAGGTATGCGAGCCGATAAACCCCGCGCCGCCGGTGACGAGAATGGTGCCTTTTTCGCTTGTGTGTTCAGTCATGAATCCGCTCCCGGAGGTGCTTTTTAATGTGATGCGCTGATCGCCTAGAAGCCGGTGATCGCGCGTATTGTGCCTTTATAACGTTCCACGACGCCGTTTTCATCGAATTCCCGCGTGACCTTGGCGCGGCCCGCAACGCCCATTCCGGCGCGCGCCGCGTGGCTCAGAAGCAGCATGCGCTCCAATTGTTGCGTCAGGCTGTCCGCGTTTTTCGCTTCGCAGAGAAAACCGGTCACGCCGTTTTCGACGACTTCGCGGCAGCCGGGGACATCGGTGGCGACGATCGGACGGCCCATTGCCGATGCTTCCATCAAGGTCCGCGGCACGCCTTCACGGTACGACGGCAGCACGACGCAATCGGCGTTATCGATAAACGCGCGGACGTCGGACGCTTCGCCGAGATAATCGATGACACCTTCGCGCTGCCACGCCTGGACTTCGTCGAGCGTGATCGCGCTGGGGTTGTCCACGCCGGCCGGCCCGAGCAGCTGGAACCGCGCGTACGGATATTTCGCGCGAATCCGGCGCGCCGCCTCGACGTATTCCGCCACGCCTTTATCCCACAGCAGGCGGCCAATTAAAACGAAAAAAAAGCCTTCCGTCTGCGGGTTGGCGCGCGGTAGCGGCTGAAAAGCGTAATCGGCGAGATCGACGCCTTCGCCGTGCAAAAGACGCGCGCGCTTTGGGTGCACCAGCAGCTTTTGATCGATGAAAGCCTGACGGTCGTCCTTGTTCAGGAACCAGATTTCGCGCGGAAAGCGGAATGCGAACTTGTAGAGTTTCTTCGCGATATTTGCCGTTCCGCTCTGCTGGATAAACACGTAACCCAGGCCGGTGGTCACCGCGATCGACGGAATGCCCGCGAGCTTCGCGGCAATCGTCCCGTAGATATTCGCCTTGATCGTGTAATGGAAAACGATGTGCGGCCTGGCCTTCCGATACTCGCGATAGAGCGCGGCGAGCGTTTTCAAGTCGTCGCGTGGGTTGGTGCCCTTGGACGCCATCGGCAGGTCGATGCATCGGCAACCCATTTCTTCCATCAGCGGGAACGTGCGGTCGCGCGGCGCGATGATCGAAACTTCCGCGCCCTGTTGAATCAACATTCGCAGCAAACCGCGCCGGTAGGTGTAGATCGCCCAGGCGGTGTTGCACACGAGGGCAATGCGTAGGCGGGATTTTTCTGCGTTCATTCTTTCCATTTGAAAAAAGAGGCGTTGTTCAAAGCCCGAGCAGCCGTGTTTTCAAGGCACGCAGCGCACGGTAAGGCAGCAGCAGATGCGCGACGTTCTTCGCAATCCCGATCCAGTCCGGCATGTTCGTCACGCGCATGTATTTCAGCTGAAGCCGCAGCGTGGACCAGACTTGCGTCCGGCGTTTTGTCGCGCTGATGCCGTGTTCATTGAGTTCGTAATACACGCCGAATTCGGGAAGATTCGCGCCCTCGTGATGTTGCAGAAGACGCAGGATCAGATCGAGGTCCTCGGCCGCCTGATATTGCGCGCGGTAATTGCCGGCATCGATCACAGCGTCGACGCGCAACATCAGCGAAGGATGCGTGAAACACGAACGCAGCAGCATGACACGCCGTATATCGGCGGGATCGGTTGGCGGCTGCAAGTCGAAAAGCGGCGCGCCCTCCATGTTCACCACGTGCGTCCACATGCCGAGCACGGCCGTTTCCGGATGCGCTTCCATATACGCGCGCTGATTTTCCAGGCGATACGGCGTCGCGAGATCGCCCGCATCTATACGCGCTGCATATTTGATGCCGCGCACGGCCAGTGCATCCATTCCCGCCTGCAACGCCCGCTCGATCCCGCCATTGCGCGGCATGCGCAGCACGTCGACCGTCATGTTCGCAACGGCCGGCGCGACGATGGGCGGCAGGCTGCCGTCATCGACAATCAATACGCGTACCGGCGCGCGTTCGCAAAACGATGCCAACGTGCGCTCGATATCGTGCTGCGCGTTGAACGCCGGAAGCAGCACGGCGACGTCGCCGAGGAAGGGCGCGCTCATGTCTGCAGCCGGAAGCGAATGTAGTAAAGATTCACCGAAGCCGCCGCCAAATATCCCGCAGCAAGCCCGACGAGTGCGCCATAACTTCCCATGCGCGGAATCGCGATCAAATTGACGATAGCCGCGACCACCAGCGCCAGCAGCCACTTCGAGAGCAATACGAACTTGGCCTGGTATTTCAGCACGACCAGATTACCAATCGCTTCAATACCGGCCGGCAGCGAGAGCCAGACGGCCCAGCGGAAGATATCGATGGAAGCCGTATATGCCGGCCCGAAAACATGCGAAATGATGAACGCCGCCAGCAGGTCGAGGACGATCGCGCCGCAGACCATCAGCACGGCGGTCATCGCGAAGAGGCGCACGATGTTGCGCTTCAACTGCAGCGCGTCGCTGACCTTGTAGACGAACGCCGGCGCGATGGTCTGCGCGAGCATCAACGCAAGCGCGATCCAGTTCTCGTTGAGTTGCTGCGCGGCGGAATACACACCGAGTTCGGCGAAGGAGATATGGCGTTCCAGCATCAGCCGGTCGAGCTTCATGAACACCGACATGCAGATCAGCCCGAGCCAGAACACCGTGCCGGCGCTCGCAAAATGCCTGAAGAGCGAGCCATCGACGTGCCAGCCGAGCTTGCCGCCGTTTCGGCGCATGTAGTAAAGCAGCAATACGCCGCCGATCGCCGCCGATTCCACTGCCCACAGCCAGCCGAAATGCGCCGGACTCGCGGCCGCCCGCACCAACACGAATACGAGCCCGGCTTTGAGGATGGCGGTGACCATGCTGGTCAGCAATTGCGGCTTGCTGTACGTCATGCTTTGCAGCCATGCGTTGATCACGCCGACAAACGGTTCGCGAAACAGCATGGTCACCGCGAGCCCGGCGAGCATGGCGCCGACGAGGGGATCGGTGAAACCTGCTGTTATCCCGATCCACGTCAAGACCAGCGCCGCCGTGGAAATGCTGATGCGCAGCACGAACGCGCTTCCGAGCACAGTGCCAATCTGCTTCGGATCGCGATGCACGATAGTCGGCACCAGGATCTCCGCGCCGCAGACCCATGTGACGGGCGCAATGACGAGCAGAAGCGTGTTTGCGTACTGCCATTTGCCGAAGACATCGGAGCCGAAATAACGCGCGAGCAATCCGCTGATGCCAATTGCAACCGCAATTTGCGTAAGCCGCTCGAGTCCCAGCCAGACGATATTCGCAAGCGCTCGGGCGACGTCCGGGTTCGAGATCCGCTTTAACATGCGCGCACGATGCCCGGGAACGCCTGAATAACAATGTCAGGAACGGGCATGCCGCTTGCTGCCATCACCCGACCGTGTACGCGGTTTATCGACGATTTCGGCCATGCCGTGTCCTGCCGTTCAGAGGCGCGATTGTCTGCACCTTTGTTGCCGTAAATGAAAAAGCGTCGGAGCATTGGATTAGAATATTTGCGCGGGTTCGCACAGCCTTGGAAGTGCGAAACGCATCCGGGAAAGGCCCGGCGCTTCGAAAGACTGCGATTATAGGTGCGAATAGTGTGCGCAAACGCGTGGTTCAATACATCCGGAAGTGATAGAAAGGCGCGTTTGACGATTTTGACCCGGTAACCAGAAACGCTGATGATGGAAGTTACTTCCACCATGGCCAATTTCTTCGTTATTTTTTGCGTCGTGCGTCCGGTATTGTTCCCGGACCGGCAGCACCAGGACCTTGTGCGCGGCGGGACGATGTCGACGCATCGGCGGAAAAACAGGTCTCAAGCAGGTCAGCAGCAAAGGGTCTTCGTGACCCGGGACGCTTCGGGATGCCCCGGAACCATTTCAATTATTAGTCAGGTAGCCATTCCATGAGCCAGTCACCGCAAGCATCAGTTACCCAGTCCATTTTCAAGGCTTATGACATTCGCGGGATCGTGGGCAAGACAGTCGATGCCGGCGTTGCTCGCAACATCGGCCGCGCATTCGGCAGCGAGATCCGCAAACTCGGCGGCGACTCCGTCGTCGTGGCGCGCGATGGCCGCCTGTCCGGCCCTGAACTCGTCGGCGCATTGGCTGACGGCCTGCGCGAAGCGGGCGTGGATGTGGTCGATGTCGGCATGGTGCCGACGCCCGTCGGTTATTTCGCGGCCAGCGTGCCGCTCGCGCTGCCTTCGGGCGAGCGCCGGGTGGACTCGTGCATCGTCGTGACGGGCAGCCATAACCCGCCCGATTACAACGGCTTCAAGATGGTCCTGCGCGGCGCCGCCATTTATGGCGAACAGATCCAGGCGCTGTACAACCGCATCGTCAACGACGACTTCGAAAGCGGCGCCGGCACATACACCGAATACGATATCCAGCAGGTTTATCTCGACCGGATCGTAAGCGACATCAAGCCGGCGCGGCCGTTGAAGATCGTCGTCGATGCCGGCAATGGTGTGGCTGGCGAACTTGCGCCGCGATTGTTCAAGGCGTTGGGATGCGAGATCGTGGAGTTGTTCACGGATATCGATGGCACCTTCCCGAATCACCATCCTGACCCGGCGCATCCGGAGAATTTGCAGGACGTGATCAAGGCATTGAAGGAAACGGATGCTGAAATTGGTTTTGCATTCGATGGCGACGGCGACCGGCTCGGCGTGGTCACAAAGGACGGCCAGATCATTTATCCGGATCGCCAGTTGATGTTGTTTGCGCAGGAAGTGTTGTCGCGCAACAAGGGCGGCCAGATCATTTATGACGTGAAATGCACGCGCAATCTGGCGAAGTGGGTGCGTGACCAGGGCGGTGAGCCGGTGATGTGGAAGACCGGTCATTCGCTGGTGAAGGCGAAGTTGCGTGAGACGGGCGCGCCGTTGGCGGGCGAGATGAGCGGTCACGTGTTCTTCAAGGATCGTTGGTATGGTTTCGATGACGGCCTTTACACCGGCGCGCGGATGCTGGAGATTCTTTCGCGGGTAGCCGATCCGAGCAAGCTGCTCAATGATTTGCCGAATTCGCTTTCCACGCCGGAGTTGCAGCTGAAGCTGAATGAGGGTGAGAATTTCGAGTTGATCGGGAAGATGCAGAAGAACGCCAAGTTCACTGGGGCGGATGATGTGGTGACTATCGATGGATTGCGGGTCGAGTATCCGGATGGGTTTGGACTTGCGCGGTCGTCGAATACCACGCCGGTGGTGGTGATGCGGTTTGAGGCGGACAGCGAGGACGCGCTGAAACGTATTCAGGAAGATTTTCGCCGGGTGATTTTGGCGGAGAAGGCTGACGCCCAATTGCCGTTTTAGGGTTGCTCGCGCCGGTGGACAGATTGGTTTGCTGGCGCGGGGGGTGGGGGTTGGTGCTGGGTTGTTGCTATTTAGGTCTTCGCGGGTTTTTTGTTAGTCGTTCTCTTTAGCACTGTTAGCCACTGTCCGTGGCGGGACTTCATTTCTTTGTCCAACGGCGACAAAGAAACGAAGCAAAGAAAACGCCTTTCCACCGCTAATTCTTAAGTGTCCACAGCGTGCANGTCCGTGGCGGGACTTCATTTCTTTGTCCAACGGCGACAAAGAAACGAAGCAAAGAAAACGCCTTTCCACCGCTAATTCTTAAGTGTCCACAGCGTGCAAGCACCACTGTTTGGCACGCAAGAAGCACCCTTAGCGAACAACCTCGTCCTGTTGAAACCCTCCCCCTCCGTTCATGGCAACCCACACGCTTCGCCACCAGTGTGGGAATCCACTAACCAGGCCTCCGCGCTACGCGCGCTAGCGCCCAAACAGAACGGGCGGCGATACTAACGGCGATGTTTGCAGCTCAAGATGCTTTGATCTGTTATGGGCTAAACCCGTTGTTATATGTGTGACGGGTTTCCGTATTAACGGATTCCGACACTTGTGGCGAAGCGTGTGGGTATCTGTTGCCGGAGGGGGAGGGTTTCAACTGGTCTGGGTTATGCGCTGAGGGTGCTTCTTGCGTGCCACACAGTTGTCGTTGCACGCTGTGGACACTTAAGAATTAGCGGTGGAGAGGCGTTTTCTTTGCTTCGTTTCTTTGTCGCCGTTGGACAAAGAAATGAAGTCCCGCCACGGACACTTAAGAATTAGCGGTGGAGAGGCGTTTTCTTTGCTTCGTTTCTTTGTCGCCGTTGGACAAAGAAATGAAGTCCCGCCACGGACAGTGGCTAATAGTGATAAAGAGATCAGCTAAGACAGAACCCGTGAAGGCCTAAGCAGCAGCAACCCGGCATCAACCCCGACCGCTACAAAAACTCGTCCGACCACTACAAAACACCCGTCCAACCGCTACAAAACACTCACCCAAGCGCCAGCGCCAACCCCGCCCGCTCCATAAAAAAAACCTCCCCCGTCCAGCGTGCAAAAGATCTTGATTGTCAGGGTGTCATCCCTCGGTGATGTCGTCCACAACATGCCAGCCATCGCCGATATCCGGCGCCTGCACCCCAACGCCCAAATCGACTGGCTAGTCGAAGAAAGCTTCACCGGCCTCGTCGAACTCGTCGACGGCGTGCGTCGCGCCATCCCGTTCTCGCTGCGGCGCTGGCGCAAACGCTTCCTCTCCCTCGATAACTGGCGCGAAATTCGCCGCTTCCGGCAAACCCTCGCCGCCGAAAACTACGATCTGGTCATCGATTGCCAAGGGCTCATCAAGACCGCCTGGGTCGCGAGCTGGGCGCGCGGCACGCTCGTCGGACTCGGAAACCGGACCGACGGCGCCGGCTACGAATGGCCAGTGCGTTTCTTCTACAACAAACGCATCCCCATAGATGCACGCACACACGTGGTCGAACGCACGCGTCAACTGGTCGCCGCCGCACTCGGCGACCCACGCCCGGAACCGACGGACAAGATCGAATTCGGTCTGGACACACGCCGCGCCGCGCTCGCGTTGTCGCAAGCGGATCTGAACTTGCCGGTGCCCTACGTGGTGTTCGTCCACGCCACGTCTCGCGCCGATAAACAATGGCCCGATACCGCCTGGATCGAACTCGGCCAGTCATTGATCCGCCGCGGGGTATCGATCGTGTTGCCGTGGGGCAGCGACGCCGAACGCGAAACGAGCGAGAAACTGGCAAAAGAATTCGGCGCAGCCGCCGTCGTGCCGCCAAAATTGTCGCTGCCGGCGGTGGTCGGTTTGATCGATGGCGCCGCGGCGACGGTCGGCGTGGACACGGGACTCGTGCACATTGCGGCGGCGCTCAAGCGGCCGACCATCGAGTTGTACAATTTCTCGACCGCGTGGCGCACAGGCGGTTACTGGTCGCCGCGTGTGGTGAATCTCGGCAGCGCCGGTCAGCATCCGACCTTGCAGCAGGTCAAGGCGACGCTCGCAAGCTTCGGGTTGCTGTGACAGATTGCTACGAGGTCTGAGCGTGTGCGGCACTGATGGCCGGGCCCTTGAGGCCTGTCAATCCGCGGCGTTTCAGGCTGCGGTATTTGCGGCCGGTTTGAGCGAAAATGCGGCTCGTTCGTCGAATGGAGGCACGTTGACCTGCCGACCGTTCACTCGCTCATCCAAATAATCGAAGGCTCATGACCGAATCTCAAATTATCGAAGTCGCTTCCGCCGACTGGCAGGGCCAACAGCTCTCCGTGCCGCGCGAGGCGTTGCTGGCCGGCGTCGAGCGCGGCAAGGTGCTGTACTTTCCGAACCTCGCGTTCGCCGTGGAAGGCGGCGAGCGCGCGCTGCTCGACCCTAAAGTCGCCGATCCCCAGCGCAAGAACATCAGCCTGGCGCCGAATGGCGGCGCGCTCGCCGGCGTGCTCGGCGACGCCGTCACGCAATCGGCCGTGCGCGCGCTGGTCGCCCGCTATCAGGCGAACGCACGCTCGCTCGTGGATGGCCTGTTCCCCGAATATCGCGGCAAGTTGCGCGTCGCGCCGACAAGTTTGCGGCTGCATCGCGTGGAAACGCGCGAGACATCCTGGCGCAAGGACGACAGCCGCCTTCACGTCGATGCGTTCCCCTCACGGCCCAATTACGGCGAACGCATCCTGCGCGTATTCACCAACGTGAATCCCGATGGCGCGCCGCGCGTGTGGCGTGTCGGCGAACCGTTCGAGGAGATGGCGAAACGCTTTCTGCCATCGATAAAATCGCCGGTTCCAGGCTCGGCATGGCTCATGAACCTGCTGAAAATCACCAAGACGCCGCGCAGCGAATACGATCACTTGATGCTGCATCTGCATGACGCAATGAAAGCGGATATTGGTTATCAGAAAACATCGCCGCAAGAAGAAATGCCGTTTCCGCCAGGCTGCGTGTGGGTGTGTTTCTCCGATCAAACCTCTCACGCCGTGATGTCCGGACAGTACATGATGGAACAGACCTTTTTCCTTCCCGTGGGCGCGATGGTGCAGCCCGAATGCGCGCCGCTCGGCATTTTGCAGCGCCTGAAGGGAAGGGCGCTGGTTTGAGCGCCGCCCGGCTTCAGCCATCAAAAGGCCGCCGATGCTGAGGCTCGTGTATCGCGCGTTATGGTGGATTGTCGCGCCGCTCGCCGTGCTGCGGCTTTTGATCCGCTCGCGACGGGAGCGCGGGTATCGCGAGCATATTGGCGAGCGGTTTGGTTTCGGCCCCGCGCGTCGTGGCGATGATCTTTCGCCGCTGATCTGGGTTCACGCGGTATCGGTTGGCGAGACGCGCGCGGCGCAACCCCTGATCGAGGCGTTGCAGCGCGCGTTTCCCGATGCCCGCATTCTTCTCACGCACATGACGCCGAGCGGCCGCGCGACCGGCGAGCAGTTGTTCGGCGAGCGTGTATCGCGCAGTTATCTTCCCTACGATTCACCGTCGCTCGTGCGGCGATTTTTGCGTGCGTGGCGGCCGTCGCTTGGAATCGTGATGGAGACGGAGGTCTGGCCGACTTTGATCGATGAATGCAAGCGCGCCGGCGTGCCGCTGGTGCTGACGAACGCGCGCATGTCGGCGCGTTCGTTCAAGCGCGCGGCGAAGTTCGGTAGTGCGACGCGCGAAGTGTTCGGCGGTTTTACGCGCGTGCTGGCCCAGACTCCGTCCGACGCCGAACGCCTCGGCGCGCTGGGCGCGCGCAACATCGCGGTGCTCGGCAACCTCAAGTTCGATATGTCCGCACCGCCCGAACTCGCCGCGCGCGGCCATGCGTGGCGCGCTGCGATTGGCGGCCGGCCGGTGTGGGTGGCGGCGAGCACGCGCGAAGGCGAGGAGGCGCTTGTGCTGCAGGCATTTACCGCGCTTCGAACGCACTTGCCGGACGCTTTGCTGATTCTCGTGCCACGCCATCCGCAACGTTTCGATGAAGTCGCCACGTTGGTCAACGGCGCCGCGCTGAACCACGTGCGGCGCTCGACGTGGGCAGGACGCGCGGCGGCGGCTGGATCGGGTATCGATGCCGCGCCGCCTTTGCCCGCGGATATCAACGTTCTTCTCGGGGACTCCATGGGCGAGCTCGGCGCGTACTACGCGGCGTCGGATGTGGCGTTTATCGGCGGGAGTTTGTTGCCGCTTGGCGGCCAGAATTTGATCGAGGCGTGCGCGGCGGGCGTGCCGGTGCTGATCGGGCCGCATACCTTCAATTTCACGCAGGCGACCAACGACGCAATTGCGGAAGGCGCGGCGTTGCGGGTGAGCGATCCGGCGGCGTTGGCGCGCGGCCTGCGCGATCTTTTCACCGATAAACCCCGCCGCCAGGCAATGAGCGCGGCGGCATCGGCGTTCGCGGCGAAGCATCGGGGCGCGACGGCGAGGACGGTTGAGGCGTTGGGGGTTTTGTTGCGGACAAACGCCGAGGAAGCAGGAAACGGCTTTTCAATACACGATCCGGCCTGAAACGGTTCTTCCCGGTTCTTCCCGGTCCATCCATCCAGCCGCGTTAGCGGCCCCGCTAACCCCGTCCCGCCAGCAACCGCTCCAAACACACCACAAACCGCGCGTTGCTGGCCTCGAGCCCGTATTCCCGCGCGCGTCCCAACGCCGTGCGCGTGAAACCGTCGCGCAACGTGTCATCCAGCAACAAGCGCGAAATCGCTTGCGCCATTGCGTCCACATCGCCGACAGGAACGAGCAGTCCGAACTTGCCATCGTCGAGAATCTCGCGCGGTCCAGTCGGGCAATCCGTCGATATCACCGGCTTGCCAAGCGCGAGCGCTTCAAGCAGGACCATCGGCATGCCTTCGTAGCGCGAACTCAGCACCAGAGCGCTTGCACCCGCGACCACCGCGTGCGGATTGTTCCGATACCCCGTGAAATGCACACGTTTCTCCACGCCCAACTCGGCCGCGAGCGCTTCCAGTTCCGCGCGAAACCCGCCATCGCCGACGATCACGAGGTCTTCCTTCAACGCGTCTTCATGCGTGGCGGCGAGTTGCGCATAAGCGCGCAGCAAGGTCCGGTGATCCTTCTGTATTTCATCGAGCCGAGCCACCGAGACGATATACGGCCCGGCGCACGGCGGCGCTTCCTGGGCCGCTGCGTTCTCTCGAATCCGGTCTATATCGATGGCATTCGGCAGCACGAATACGTTTCGCAGATGGCCATCGAAGAGCGCGGTCGCTTCCTCGGCCATATGCCGGTTCAGCGCCGCGATACCGTCGTAACGGCCATATTGCGTGAGCATGCGCTTCATTTTCCGGCGCCGGCCGCCGAGCCGGGCATCGAAACTGAAGTGATTCACGCCGAGCCACGTCGTGCCGAAACGGCCGGCAAGCCGGCGCAAGGACATGTCGAAGTCGATGATGATTTCGTGGCGCTGCGCCAGTTCGGCCACGCGCGCTTTCACATAAGGGCGCACGGCGAGCGTGTTGAAGACATCGCGGCCAACGCGGCCGAGCTTGCTCAGCGTATGCGCGTAGCGGTGCTTCTGAAACGTGTTGAGCCAGGGTTTGTTGGTGAGAATCTCGACGTTCACGTCCGCGGGAATCTGCGCGCGAAAGCGCTGTTCGAACGCGGGCGATGAAAACATCACCGAAAGCGTCACCGCAAAGCGCGCGCGGTCGAAGATCCGCAACCACTGCATCAGCGAGGTTTCGATGCCGCCGTCGTTGAAATCCGCGACGTGAAAAAGCACGGAAACACGGCGCAAGGATGCCTCGACGGGCGTTCGGGGCGCGCTAGAGGCCACGGAAGCTCGTTCCAGTATGACGGCGGTATCGGCGGGACTGTCGATCTGAATTCTCCCGGTTACTGGCGAAAAGCCATAGGAATAATTAAGGCAATATCCTATCGCACTCGCACAAGCGGACGCAGGTTCACCGCCGCAGCTTTGATTCACCTTACACCGTTTTACGGTGTCAAACGCTCAGCAAACCCTTCTTCTCGATAAAACTCACCACCTGGTCGAGCCCGTCGAGCGCCTTCAGGTTGCTCATCACGAACGGTCGTTCGCCGCGCATCTTTTTGGCGTCGGAGGCCATGATGTCGAGATTTGCGCCCACGTACGGCGCGAGATCGATCTTGTTGATCACCAGCAAATCGGATTTCGTGATGCCCGGGCCGCCCTTGCGCGGGATTTTTTCTCCGCCGGCGACATCGATTACGTAGATGGTCAGGTCCGACAATTCCGGGCTGAACGTGGCGGCCAGATTGTCCCCGCCAGATTCGATGAACACGATATCCGCGTCCGGAAAGCGTTCGATCATCTGGTCGACGGCTTCCAGGTTGATGGACGCGTCTTCGCGAATGGCCGTGTGCGGGCAGCCGCCCGTTTCCACGCCCATGATGCGTTCGGCCGGCAACGCGCCTGCCACGGTGAGCAAGCGCTGGTCTTCTTTCGTGTAGATGTCGTTGGTGATGGCGACGAGATCGTATTTATCGCGCATCGCCTTGCAGAGCATTTCGAGCAGCGTGGTCTTGCCGGAACCGACCGGGCCGCCCACGCCCACGCGCAGCGGTGGCAGTTTTTTGGTGCGGCGGGCGGCGGCGGAATAAACAGGTGCATTCATGGCGTTTTGGATCAGGAGCGAAATAAGCGCGAATATTGGGATTCGTGGCGCGCGGAAAGAATGCCGAGTTGCGGCGCGAAGGTGTTGATTTCGCCGGGCGAAGTAGCCAGCGCGCGTTCGACCGCTCGATCGATCGCAACGCGCAGCGCCACGATGATCCGTTGTCCCGCGATCTGTCCGAGCGGTACGGCTTTCAGCGCCGCTGCCGCCTGATTTTCCACCCACGCGAAGGCGTAGGCGGCGAGGGCGGCGTCGGGCGCGGCATCGTGGGTAAAGGCGGCGAAAGCAAACGCTGTCGGCTGGGAAATCGGTTTGATCGCGTTCAGCGTGGCGAGGCGCGCCGGATCGCCCCATTCGAGTTGCGTGCACAACTGCGCGAGCGACCAGCCCATTTGCTGCGTCTCGCGGCGCAGTTCGGCCGATTCCCGGCTGGCGAGGAATTCTTCATCGGCGCGAGTCAGTTCGTACGCTTCATGCGCGTGCCAGCGTTGCATTTGATGCGCGAGAAACGGCAGCTCGCCGCGCGCCAGAACGTTTGTCAGGCCGCTTGCGATCCAGTCGCGGGCGCTGTCGCCATCGTGGATAAAACCGTGTTCTATCGCGGATTCCAGACCCTGCGAGTAACTGAACGCGCCGATAGGCAACGCCGGCGACGCCAGATGCAGCAGCGCCGTGAGCTCAGCGGTGCGCATGACCGTGGTCGTGACCTTCATGCCCGTGCGAGCACTGCGAATGGTCGCCGTGATCGTGGCCGTGGTTGTGGCCGTGATCGTGATCGTGCGAATGGCCGTGATGGTCATCGAAGACTTTCTGCGCGAGTGCGTAGTCTTCCACGAAGGTTTCGTCGTGGCCGTGCTTGTGACCGCCGCCGTACGCGCCCGTTTCCGGCTGGAACGGCGCTAGCGCGTGATCGACGTGCGCGCCGAGGCGCTTCAGCATGTCTTCCAGCACGGGATCGGCTTCCAGTTTCAACTGGCCGGCAGCGACTTCAACGGGCGTGTGGCGATTGCCCAAATGATACGCAGCGCGCGTCAATGTCACCGGATCATGCGCGTGCACGACCAGCACGTCTTGCTGCGCCGCGATCACGCGAACCAGGCCGCCGTCGTCGGCAATGAGGATATCGCCGTCGCGCAGCACCGTGCCGCGCGGCAGGACAAGCGCCACTTCTTCACCGTTATCCAGCGTGGCGGCAAGGCGGCTTTTGCAGCGGTCATCGAAGGCGAGGGTGAGTGTCGGCGCGCGCTTGATCAGCGGCGCGGCCAGTTTCGCTTCGATACGTTTGTCGATAGTGCGCATTCGAGTCTCGGGTTCGATCAAATTCAGAATAGGAAGTAGCGCTGCGCCATTGGCAATACGGTTGCCGGCTCGCACGTGAGCAACTGGCCGTCGGCTACGACCTGGTACGTTTCGGGATCGACGGTAATCGACGGCATGTACGCATTGTGAATCATGTCGGCCTTCGAGATGTTCCGGCAGTTTTTCACGGCGACCACGTTTTTCTTCAGGCCATACTTTTCGCCGATGCCATTATCCAGCGCCATCTGTGAAACGAATGTCAGCGATGTCTTGCCGAGCGCCCCGCCGCGCGTGGCGAACATCTCGCGATAATGCACCGGCTGCGGCGTGGGAATGGAGGCGTTCGGATCGCCCATTTGTGCCACCGCGATCATGCCGCCCTTCAGAATCATCGCGGGTTTCACGCCGAAGAACGCCGGTTCCCAGAACACGAGATCGGCCCACTTTCCCGGCTCGATGGAACCCACTTCGTGCGCGATGCCATGCGTGATCGCCGGGTTGATCGTGTACTTGGCAACGTAGCGTTTCGCGCGGAAATTATCGTTGCGCGACGAGTCCTCGGGCAGCGCGCCCCGCTGCGTTTTCATCTTGTGCGCGGTTTGCCACGTGCGCATGACGACTTCGCCAACGCGTCCCATCGCTTGCGAATCGGACGACAGCATGGACAGCGCGCCGAGGTCATGCAGAATGTCTTCGGCGGCAATCGTCTCGCGGCGGATGCGCGATTCGGCGAACGCAATATCTTCGGCAATCGATGGATCCAGGTGATGGCAGACCATCAGCATGTCGAGATGTTCATCGAGCGTGTTGATGGTGTACGGACGCGTTGGATTCGTCGACGACGGCAGCACGTTCGATTCGCCGCAAACCTTGATGATGTCCGGCGCATGGCCGCCGCCGGCGCCTTCGGTGTGATACGTGTGGATCGTGCGGCCCTTGAACGCGGCGACCGTCGTCTCCACGAAACCCGCTTCGTTCAGCGTGTCCGTGTGGATGGCGACTTGCGTATCGGTATCGTCGGCAACGGATAGACAATTGTCGATGGCCGCCGGCGTCGTGCCCCAATCCTCATGCAGCTTCAAACCAATTGCACCGGCCTTGATCTGCTCGATCGCAGGCGCCGGCACGCTCACGTTGCCCTTGCCGAGAAAGCCGAGGTTCACCGGCCAGCCATCGGCGGCTTGCAGCATGCGTTCCAGATGCCACGGGCCCGGCGTGCACGTCGTCGCGTTCGTGCCGGTCGCGGGACCCGTGCCGCCGCCGAGCATGGTGGTCACGCCGGAAGCCAGTGCTTCATCGATTTGTTGCGGGCTGATGAAGTGAATATGCGAGTCGATACCCCCAGCCGTCACGATCATGCCTTCGCCGGCGATCACCTCGGTGGCGGCGCCAATCGCGATCGTCACGCCCGATTGAATGTCCGGATTACCCGCCTTGCCGATAGCAAAAACGCGCCCATTCTTGATGCCGATATCCGCCTTCACGACACCCCAGTAATCGAGGATCAGCGCGTTTGTCACGACCGTATCGACTACGTCGGCATGATCGCGTTGCGACTGGCCCATGCCGTCGCGAATCACCTTGCCGCCGCCGAACTTCACCTCTTCGCCATACGTGGTGAAGTCGCGTTCGACTTCGATCAGCAGGTCGGTATCGGCGAGACGCACGCGGTCGCCGGTGGTCGGGCCGAACATCTCCGCGTAGGCGCGGCGTCCGATGCGTAGCGTCATTTCAAGAATCCTGAAGTTGAGATCAAAGCGGACCCATCACGAGGCCGTTGAAGCCATACACTTTGCGATCGCCGGCGAGCGCCACGAGTTCGACCGTGCGTTCCTGGCCCGGCTCGAAGCGCACAGCCGTACCCGATGCAATGTTCAGCCGGAAACCGCGTGCTGTTTTGCGGTCGAACATGAGCGCCGTATTGACTTCGAAGAAATGAAAATGCGAGCCGACCTGCACCGGCCGGTCGCCCGTGTTCGATACCGTCACGGACACCGTCTCGCGGCCCGCGTTGAGTTCGTGCTCACCGTCGTCGATGAGATATTCGCCCGGGATCATGCGCGGCTCCTTCGGTGAATTCAACGTAAATTCAGGGAATCGGATGGTGAACGGTCACGAGTTTCGTGCCGTCGGGAAAGGTCGCTTCAATCTGGATGTCCGGGATCATTTCCGGCACGCCGTCCATGACGTCGTCGCGCGTGAGAAGGGTGGTGCCGTAGTGCATGACGTCGGCGACCGTGCGGCCGTCGCGCGCGGCTTCCATCAACGCGGCCGAGATGAACGCCACGGCTTCCGGATAATTGAGCTTCAACCCGCGTGCGCGGCGACGTTCGGCGAGCAATGCGGCGGTGAAGATCAGCAGCTTGTCTTTTTCGCGGTGAGTGAGCTTCATGGGATAGGAACGTCTCTTCGATTGGGCGTTATTGTTGCAAGAATCCTAGCATTGCAACCCTACGATTTCATTGGATGAACTTGCGCAACTCGATGGTCGTCGGACGCTCGAAAATCTCTTCCGGCGTGCCGCTTTCCCACACGCGTCCCTGATGCATGAACACCACCTTGTTCGATACCCGCCGTGCAAAACGCATCTCGTGCGTGACCATGATGAGCGTCATGCCATCGGCGGCGAGGCTTTCGACTACGGCCAGCACTTCGCCCACGAGTTCGGGATCGAGCGCGGACGTGATTTCATCGCAGAGAAGCACGGTCGGTTTCATTGCGAGCGCGCGTGCGATTGCCACGCGCTGTTGTTGTCCGCCGGAAAGTTGCTCGGGATAGGCGTTGAATTTATCGGCGAGGCCGACGCGTTCGAGCACTTGCTCGGCCGTCGCGCGCGCTTTTGCCTTGTGGACTTTCTTCACCACCGTTTGCGCGAGCATCACGTTCTGCCCGGCGGTCAAATGCGGAAACAGGTTGTATTGCTGGAACACCATGCCTACTTTCAAGCGCAATGCGCGCAGGTCGGCATGACGGGCATCGATATGTTCGCCATCGATTTCTATGGATCCTTCGTCGATGCTTTCCAGTCCATTCAAGGTTCGCAGCAAGGTGCTTTTGCCCGATCCGCTGCGGCCGATGATCGCCACGACCTGTCCCGGTTCCACCGAAAAATCGATGCCCTTCAGGACCTGGTTCGCGCCGAATTGCTTCTTGAGGTTTTGAGTTTCAACGAGCGGCATTCCATTTCCTTTCGAGCGTGCGCGCGTAGCGGGTAAGCGGATAACAGAGCACGAAGTAGATCACCGCGACGAGACCGTAGACCACGAAAGGCCGGAAGGTCGCGTTCGAGATCATCGTGCCGGCTTTGGTGAGTTCGGTGAAGCCGATGATCGAGACGAGCGCCGTGTCCTTCACGGCCTGCACGCCGAAACCGACCGTCGGTCCGATTGCAATGCGCGTGGCTTGCGGAAGAATCACGTGGCGCAATTGCTCGAAGTAATTCATCGCGAGACTCGACGATGCTTCCCATTGGCCTTTCGGAATCGCCTCCACGCAACCGCGCCAGATTTCGGCGAGATACGCGCTCGTGAAAAGCGTGAGGCCGACCGTAGCTGCAATCCACGGCTGGACCTCCACGCCGAGCAAAGGCAAGCCGAAGAACACCAGGAACAGTTGCATCAGGAGCGGCGTGCCCTGGAAGATCTCGATGTAGATCTTCACGATAGTGCGCAAAACGCGCGAACTCGATACACGCATCACGAGCAGCACGAAGCCCACGATTCCGCCCGCCACGAACGAGACGATCGACAGCACGATGGTCCATCGCGCCGCGAGCAGCAGATTGGTGAGGATTTGCTCGAACGTAAATTCGATCATCGCGCACCTCGCATGTTGCGCGCGAACATGCGCTTGCCCGCTTCGTTGAGCAGGAAACGCAGGATGATCGCCATCACGAGGTACATCGCGGTGATCAGGAAGTAGGTTTCGAATGCGCGGAAGTTGCGCGACTGAATGTAGCTCGCCGCGTACGTCAGATCGGACACCGAGATCTGCGATACAACCGCGGAGCCCAGCATGGTGATCACGATCTGGCTGGTCAGCGCCGGAAACACCTTCGCGATGGCTTGCGGCAAGACCACATGCCGGAAGGTCTCCCCGCGTGTCATCGCGAGCGACGCCGCCGCTTCCAGATGTCCCTTCGGCACCGCTGCAATTCCCGAGCGAATGATCTCGACTGAATACGCGCCGAGATTGAGCGTCATCGCGAGAACGGCGGCAACGTATTCATCGATGCGAATCCCGAGCGCCGGCAGCCCGAAGAACACAAAGAACAATTGCACGATGAACGGCGTATTGCGGATCGCTTCCACGTAGCCGCCCACGAACGACCGCAGCGCCGGGAACTTGCTGCCTTTGCCCGCGGCGCCGAGAATGCCGACCGTCAGGCCCAGTACGGTGGAAACCGCCGTGAGCCCGAGCGTGATCGCCGCGCCGCTCGCGAACATGCCGGCGTATTGCCCGAGGTCGCCGAACTGAAGTTGATATGCCATTGACCGGCGCCTTCTTATTTATGCTTCAGGGGAATCGGGCGGGTTTACAGGCCAGCCGGCAGCGGCGCCTTGAACCACTTTTGCGACATGGCTTCGAGCGTGCCGTCCTTCTTCGACTGAGCGATGGCGGCATCGACTTTCGCGAGCAGGCGCGGTTCGTTCTTGTTCAACCCGACAAAACACGGCGAGTTCTTGATCACGAATTTCGGTTCCGGACGGCGCGGCGGGTTCTTCGCAAGGATCGCCGCCGCCACAATGTTGCCCGCCGCGATCAGCTGGACCTGACCCGATAGAAACGCCTGGATGGTCGCGTTGTTGTCCTCGAAGCGCTTGATGTTCGCGGTCGGCGCCATTTGCGTGAGCGCGATTTCCTCGAGCGCGCCGCGGGTCGCGCCAACGGTCTTGCCGTTCAGATCGGCGGGGCTCGTCACCTTGATATCGGCGGGACCGAACACGCCCTGGAAGTACGGCGCGTACGGCGCGGAAAAGTCCATGACCTTCTCGCGATCAGGCGTTTTTCCCAGCGATGAAATCACCAGATCCACCTTGTTCGTGGTCAGGTACGGCACGCGGTTCGCGCTGTTGACCGGCACCAGTTCCAGCTTCACGCCGAGCGATTTGGCGAGGAGCGCGGCCATATCGATGTCATAACCTTGCGGCTTCATGTCTGCGCCAACCGCGCCGAATGGCGGGTAATCCTCCGGCACTGCCACTTTGAGCGTGCCGGCTTTGGTGATGTTGTCGAGCGCGTCGGCGTGAGCGGTGAGCGAGGTTAAAGCGAGCGCCGGAACGGCGAGAAGGGCGGTGGTTATCGTACGGAGGGCGGTGCGGCGAAGCGTGCTGGTCATTGTCTGCTTTCCTTGAGGCTGTGTGGCGCGGTGCGTATCGTTATTGGATGCACTCGTCGGAAAGGTATTTAAGCGAGAGTCGTGCCATCGGCGTTGAGCCGTGATGGGAAAGGGATTGCGTTGCCTCGCGAAACGTCATGCACACATGTGATACATAATAAAGCTCGAATTTGGTGCGTTTGTGCGGGTTCGGTCTGTTAGCGTCTCGAGCGAGTACGCAGGACACGTCCCGCGAAATAATGCCTTCCTAGGGTATGACTAAAAATCGTTAGTCCAAAAGCAGCTTTTAAGAATTTACTCAAGATGGAGTTCACGGTTGCACGTGATACTTTGTCAACTTAATTGGACTTCAAACTTGGCGCTTCAGCGCTTTGCTTTAGTTCTAAAATTATTAGGAGAGCGACGCACGATAAATCTCAATTGATGCGTCGACCAGTTAAAATTTAATCCGCGAAGCAGTACAGGAGCAACCTTGGCAAGCACAACAAAAATCGTCTACGATCCGGACGATGGATTACCTGTTATGGAAGTCGGACGTTGGGTTACGGAAGAAAAGCATCGAATAATTAAACGATACATTGATGCGTCTTGGGCTGCGCGTCAACGATTCAAATATCAACGTAGCTATATAGATTTGTTTGCCGGAACGGGGCGAGTAAAGATAAAGCACACGTTCGCGTTTGCGGATGGCGGTCCGTTGGCTGCTTGGAATATGGCGCAACAACGCCGGGGTACATTTTCAGACTTTTTCATAGCCGACGCTGACCCGAAGTTCCTTGAAGCATGTGACGCTAGACTGCGAAAATTAGGAGCGCCGGTGCGTTCGACGGTTGGCAGGGCTGACCGTACTATTGATTGGGTTCTTCCAAAACTTGATCCGCAAGGTTTTCATCTCGCACTACTTGATCCATACAACGCAGGTAATCTTCACTTCTCGATTATTCAGAAATTATCCGGGTTGAGAAGAATCGATATCGTGGTTCACCTTAGCACGGGCGATATCCAACGCAATATTGCCTCTGGGCTTCGCAGTGAGAGTTCTCCGTTGGATAATTTCGCGCCGGAGTGGCGTTCAACAATTCGCAAGCAATCATCGAAACAGGAAATGCGTCAAGCTTTCATCGGTCATTGGAAGTTGCTCGTTAACGCCACTGGTCTTCGAGTTTGCGACACCATGTATCCGGTGAGGAACAGCAAGGATTCGACAATGTACTGGCTGTGTTTGCTAACCAAGCACGAACTGGCAGAAAGGCTATGGCGCGACGCTTGCGACATACGTAATAAGACACTTTTCTAGAGGCGTACCGCCGGTATACTGCGGTACGTCCACATAGCCGCTGCTCTTATGGCCACAACCACAAATATCGAATGGACTGAGATGACATGGAACCCTGTGACGGGTTGCATCAAAATCAGTCAGGGGTGCAAGCACTGCTACGCAGAGCGCATGGCGAAGCGCTTAAATGCGATGGGTAGCAATCGCTATGAAAACGGCTTTGCTCCAACACTCCATTACGATTTAATCGATACACCTCGACGCTGGAAAAGGCCGCGAACAGTCTTTGTAAATTCCATGAGCGACCTGTTCCAGGAAGACGTTCCGCTTGAATTCATTCAGGCAGTCTTTAAGACCATGGTCGAATGCCCGCAGCATACGTTTCAGGTCCTTACTAAACGCTCGGCTCGCCTGGCGGAACTGGCACATCTTCTTCCTTGGCCACCGAACGTTTGGATGGGTGTGAGTGTAGAAGACGAGCGCGTTATTGGACGCGTGGTCGATTTAGCCTCCACTCCGGCGAGAGTGAAGTTTCTTTCATGTGAACCGTTGATTGGACCACTCGACAAACTGCCCCTGTCCGAGATCGATTGGGTGATCGTTGGTGGCGAGTCTGGAAGCGGAGCGCGTCCAATGAACGAAGAGTGGGTGCAGTCGATACGCAAGCAATGTCGTGCGTTTCGAACGGCATTTTTCTTTAAACAGTGGGGCGGGGTGCGCAAAGATCGTACGGGTCGAGAATTGAATGGCCGAACATACGACGAGATGCCACGATACGGGAAGTCGCGCGCCGAGGCGAACACGGAAAATTTCCGACACGCGGTCTAGCTGAGAACCCGGCGCCGACCTTACTTGTTTACTAACCCCGATGTAAGCAGTTACGTAGTCCAAAGCCGCAACGGTTTTGCATCGATACCGTGAATGATCGGGCGCAACGTTGACCAGCATTGCGTCATCAAAAGCTGAAGCGGTTCCATCGATAAACTCGCCGCTCGGATGATCAGAACGCCGGGCGCCACGCAAGATGCGGCGGCGCGAACTGTATTGTTGAACGGAAGGTTTGCGCTGATCGATTCGGCTAGCGCGTCGTCGCAAGCGGGACCGAGCGCCCAGAGCGTGCCGTATGCGGGAAAACTAGCGAGGCCTTGCGGCGCGTGACGCAACGGATCGTCCGCCGTGAGCAGCGTGCGTTCGAACCAGCGCAGCCGGCCGTTCTGGTCCCTGATCCGCGCGATGGAAACGAGCTTTCCCTCCGACCATCGTTCGCCGGCTGCCTGACGGCCCAGCTGCATCGCGTCCCAGCCAATGGCTGTTGCCGTCTCGTCCAGCGTCAGCGTGAAATCCAGCGATACGTTCGACGCTTCGAACACGATGTTGTTCTGCGGCAGCCAGTCGAGTTTCGCGTTCGCGCCGACCTCGATGTCGATGCGCTGCGTCGCGAGCTTGCCGTTCGCCTTGTACCACTTGGTCGCGCCGGGCGTGGTGATGACGGCGTGGGTTTGCGCGGCCAGATTGATTTCTATCGCCAGACGGTCGCCGCCCGCCACACCGCCCGGCGGATGCACGATCACCGCGTGGCAAATGGCGTCGCCTTCCGGGTACAGCGCGCGCTGCATGCGCAACGGACCGACATGCTTGCGATGCGTCAGCGCCGTGCGCGCCGGCGATTGATGCGTAAATCCGAGTTCGAGCTTGCCGTGCCATTCGTCGGCGTCAGGCAGCGGTAAAAGTGCAGCGACAGGTTCGTGATGCATAAGGCGTCAAAGATCGGGGCGAGCCGCCATGTTACGGCGCGCGTCAGACAGCGATCAACTCCCGCACGCCTTCGGCTTCCATATCCGCGCCCGCGCCGCCCGCGACAATCTCGCCGCGGCTCATCACCCAATAACGGTCGGCGAGCTCGCGCGCAAAGTCGTAATACTGCTCGACGAGCAACACGGTCATGCCCATTTCATCCACGAGTTGACGCAACGTGCGCCCGATATCCTGAATGATCGATGGCTGAATGCCTTCGGTGGGTTCATCGAGAATCAGCAGTTGCGGTTCGCTCATCAGCGCGCGGCCGATTGCGAGTTGCTGTTGCTGGCCGCCCGACAAATCGCCGCCGCGCCGGTGTTTCATCTCTTTGAGCACGGGGAAAAGTTCGTAGATACGATCCGGTACTTTCGATGGCGCCTTGCGGCTCGCCGCGCCGACCAGCAAGTTTTCTTCGACGGTGAGCCGCCCGAAGATATCGCGTCCTTGCGGCACATAAGCAAGTCCGCTCGATACGCGCTTGTAGGTGGGCATGGACGAAATCTTCGCGCCGCGCCATGCAATCGTGCCGCTTTTCGTGGGGACGACGCCCATCAGGCAGCGCAGCAACGTCGTCTTGCCAACGCCGTTGCGGCCGAGTAATACGGTGAGTTTTCCGTCGGGCACGGTCATCTTCACATCGCGAAGAATGTGGCTGCCGCCGTAGAACTGGTTGAGTGAATCGACTTCGAGCATTTCTGAATTCCCGTGTTGGCCGGATTAGCGGCCGATCAGCGACCGAGATAGGACTCGATCACTTTCTCGTCGCGCTTCACTTCGTCGAGCGTGCCGTGCGCGAGCACGCTGCCTTCGGCCATGACCGTCACGCGGCCGGTGTCGCCGGAAAGCGCCGCGACGAATTCCATGTCGTGCTCGACGACCATCATCGAACAGGTGCCGCGCAGCTTGTTGAGCAATTCGGCGAGTTGCATGGTTTCGTGATCGGTCATGCCGGCGGCGGGTTCATCGAGTAAAAGCAGAGCCGGCTGTTGCATCAGCAACATGCCGATTTCCAGACGCTGCTTCTGGCCGTGCGACAACTCGCCGGCGAATCGCGTGGCATCGGCTTCGAGATGGATCAGTTCCAGCGTTTCTTCTATGCGCGCCTGCGCCTCGCGATCCAGCCTGGATCGTAGCGATGCCAGCCATCCCTTGTCGGTTTTCATCGCGAGTTCGAGGTTTTCCCAGACCGGATGATTCTCGAACACGGTCGGTTTCTGGAACTTGCGGCCAATACCCGTACGCGCGATAACCGGCTCCGACATGCGCGCGAGATCGAAGGTCTGGCCGAGAAAAACCTTGCCCGAATCGGGACGCGTCTTGCCGGTGATGACGTCCATCATCGTGGTTTTACCCGCGCCATTCGGGCCGATCACGCAGCGCAACTCGCCCACGTCGATAGACAACGTCAGCTTGTTCAGCGCCCGAAAACCGTCGAAGCTCACGGTCACGTCTTCGAGATAAAGAATCGTGCCGTGCGATACATCGATAGCGCCCGGATCCAGCACATGGCCCAGGCCCGTGATGCCGTTCTGGTTACGCTCGTTGAGTTCGGGCAGCGGCGGCAGGTCCACGATCAAGGCGTTGTACGCGTCAGGCGAGTTGAGTGAAGTGATCAATGTGGATGTCCTCCAGCTTTTTTCTTGCGCATCGCCATGTCGATAAGACCCATGATTCCGCTTGGCAGCAACAAGGGCACGAGCGTGAAAATGAGGCCCAGAAAGAACAGCCAGTACTCGGGGAAATTCGCGGTAAAAAAGCTCTTCGCGCCGTTCACCGCAAACGCGCCGATGATCGGCCCGATCAACGTCCCGCGTCCGCCGACAGCCACCCAGATCGCCATTTCGATAGAGTTCCCCGGCGACATCTCGTTCGGATTGATGATGCCGACTTGCGGTACGTACAACGCGCCCGCGATGCCGCACAACACCGCCGACACGGTCCAGATGAACAGCTTGTACGCAAGCGGGCTATAGCCCAGAAACATGAGCCGTGCTTCGCCATCGCGCACGCCGGTTACAACGCGTCCGAGCTTCGACGTCACGATTGCACGCGCCGCGATAAACGCAAGGATCAGCACGCCGAGCGTCATCAGGAACAACACGGTTCGCGTGCTGGCCGCCGTGATCGGAAAGCCCGCGATGCGCTTGAAATCGGTGAAACCGTTATTCCCGCCAAAGCCGGTTTCGTTGCGATAGAACAGCAGCATCGCGGCGAAGGTCATGGCTTGCGTGATGATCGAGAGATACACGCCTTTCACGCGCGAGCGGAACGTGAAGAATCCAAAGACCCAGGCAAGCACGCCCGGCACCACGATCACTAGCAGCAACGCATACCAGAGATGTTCCGTGCCTTGCCAGTACCAGGGCAGCTTGTGCCAGTCGAGGAACACCATGAAGTCGGGCAGGTCGCTCTGATAATTCCCCTCACGGCCGATCGAACGCATCAGGTACATGCCCATCGCGTAACCGCCGAGCGCAAAAAACAGCGCGTGGCCGAGACTTAAAATGCCGCAATAACCCCACACGAGATCCAGCGCCAGAGCGCCGATTGCATAGCACATCAGCTTGCCGACGAGCGTCATGGAATAAGCGCTGAGATGAAACGCGCTCGACTCCGGCAAGACCAGCGCGGCGATCGGCACGCAAATGCCCATCGCGATGATGAACGCAATCAGCGCAATCCAGCCGCCGCGCGGCAAGAGAGCGGCGCGCGGCGGCAGGCCCAGCGCGAAACCTTCGCGCTTCGCCTGCTCGTCGGGCTGTGGTGCGACATCGAGATTCGCGGAGACGTTGGGTGTATTCACATTGAACCTCGCATCTCAAACCTCGGCGCTGCGGCCCTTCAGTGCAAACATGCCCTGAGGACGCTTCTGGATGAACAACACGATCAGCACGAGCACCGCGATCTTCGCGAGCACCGCGCCCCAGAACGGCTCGATCGTCTTGCTGACAAGCCCGAGCCCGAATCCGCCGATAACCGTTCCCGCCAGTTGCCCGACGCCGCCAAGCACGACCGTCATGAATGAATCGATGATGTAGCTCTGCCCCAGATCCGGTCCGATATTGCCGATCTGCGACAACGCGCATCCGCCCAATCCGGCAATGCCCGCGCCGAACGCGAACGCATAGGAATCCACGCGCGCTGTCTTCACGCCGACGCACGCCGCCATGCGGCGGTTCTGCGTGACGGCGCGAACAAAAAGGCCAAGCCGCGTCTTCGTCAGCACGACCCACGCAAGCAGCACGACAACCAGCGAGAAGCCGAGAATCGTCAGGCGGTTATAAGGCAGGATCAGGTTCTGCATGACCGACACGCCGCCGCTCATCCACGAAGGATTTGTCACCTGGACGTTTTGCGCGCCGAAGATCGTGCGCGTTGCCTGAATAAGAATCAGGCTGATGCCGAACGTAGTCAGCAGCGTTTCAAGCGGACGTCCATACAGATGTTTCAACACCAGCCGTTCGAGCACGATGCCGACAACCGCCGCCGCCGCAAACGAAACCGGCACCGCGAACAGCGGATACCAGTTGAACGCGGCGGGCGCGTAATGCTGCACGAGGTTCTGGACCACATACGTGGCGTACGCGCCGATCATCAGGAATTCGCCGTGCGCCATGTTGATCACGCCGATCAACCCATACGTGATCGCAAGGCCCAAAGCGGCCAGCAACAAGACGCTTCCCAGCGATAAACCCGCGAAGATCGTGCCGACAACTTGTCCGCGCCGTTGAATGGAATCGAGCTCTTCTATACCCGCCTGCGCCGCAGCGCGCACGCGTGCATCGGGTTCGGCGAAGGTGCCGTCGGCGTTCTTCACGACGATCGGACGCAACAGTTCGTTCATATCCAGGTCGTGGCGCGCCGCGACCAGTTGCACGGCTTCGAGGCGCTTGTTGGCGTCGGTATCGTGAAGGGCGGTCGTCGCCCAGAGCGTATCGAGGCGCTTTTTAAGCTTGGGATCGGTCTCTTGCGCGCGGGCTTTATCGACGAGCGGTTTGATCGACGGATCGGCGTTCTTCAGCAATTCATCGATTGCCGCGCGCCGCTTTTCAATATCCGGCGATGCCAGTTGCAATCCGGACAACGCGCCAGACACCTTCGAGCGCAGCAGATTGTTCAATGTGACCGGTTGCGCATCGGGCGCTTCCACCGTCTTGTTGGTCAGCGGGTCCTTGTTGCCATCGTCGGTTTGAATCAGCACCTTGCCGGCGTCGGTGGCAACGAGCGTGCTGTCGGAAAGCGCGTTGAGAACCGCGACCGAAGGTGCATCGGCGTTCGCAATCAGCTTGTCGATGGCAGCGGATTTGGCATCGAAGTCGTCGGCGGCGAGGGGCGCGAGGTCATCGGCTGTCAGCGCGGCGAACGCGGCCAGCGGCATGCAGGCAATCAGGATTGCGCAGAGGCCACGGCGAGCGAAGCGAAAAATCGAATCAGTCATGAATGGCCTGTCAGGTAGAACGTGCGAACCGCCGCTCTTGTATTTGTGCTTCGAGCGCGGCGGTCCGGTCTTCGACTGAATACTTACTGAGGCTTATGCAACGCGACGGCGGCGCAGGAATTCCGGAATCGAGCTGACCACATCCGGCTTGCCCTCGTTACCCGGAATGTACGGGCTCCACGGTTGCGCGCGGATCGCGGTCTTCGTACGCCACACGACGTTGAACTGACCGTCGGCACGCACTTCGCCGATCATCACCGGCTTGTGCAAATGGTGATTGCCGTCCATCTCGAGCGTGAAGCCGCTAGGTGCCGCGAACTTCTGGCCGACCATCGCCACACGCACTTTGTCCACATCCGTACTCTTCGCTTTTTCGACCGCCTGCTTCCACATGTGGATGCCGACGAACGTAGCTTCCATGGGGTCGTTCGTCACGCGCTTCGTGCCGCCCGGCAAGTTGTTCTTCTTGACCCAGTCGGCGAACATCGCCTTGAACTTCGTGTTCTCCGGGTTCTTCAGCGACATGAAGTAATTCCATGCGGCCAGATTGCCGACCAACGGTTTTGTATCGATACCGCGCAGTTCTTCTTCACCCACCGAGAACGCGACGACCGGAACATCCGTCGCTTTCAATCCTTGATTGCCGAGTTCCTTATAGAACGGCACGTTCGAATCGCCGTTCACCGTCGAGATCACGCAGGTCTTGCCGCCTTGCGAGAACGTCTTGATATTTGCCACGATGGTCTGATAGTCCGCGTGGCCGAACGGCGTGTAGACCTCTTGAATGTCGTCGTCCTTCACACCCTTCGAGTGCAGGAACGAGCGCAGGATCTTGTTCGTCGTGCGCGGATAAACGTAGTCGGTGCCAAGCAGGAAGAAGCGCTTGGCGCCGCCGCCTTCCTTGCTCATCAGGTATTCGGTGGCGGGGATGGCTTGCTGGTTCGGCGCTGCGCCCGTGTAGAACACGTTCTTCGACATTTCTTCGCCCTCGTACTGCACGGGGTAGAAGAGCAGGCCGTTGAGTTCTTCGAACACTGGCAACACCGATTTACGCGATACCGACGTCCAGCAGCCGAACGTCACAGCCACTTTGTCTTGCGAGATCAACTGACGGGCTTTTTCGGCGAAGAGCGGCCAGTTCGATGCCGGGTCGACGACCACCGGTTCGAGTTGACGCCCGAGCACGCCGCCGCTTGCGTTGATCTGGGCGATGGTCATCAGCGCAGTGTCTTTCAGCGATGTTTCCGAGATCGCCATCGTGCCCGAGAGCGAATGGAGAACACCGACTTTGATCGGTCCGGTATCGGCGGCTTGCGCTTTTGAAATGGGCAGTTGGCCCGCAATCGCGAGCGCGCCCGACATGGAGCCGAACTTCAGGAGACTGCGTCGTTTCATGTAATTCCCCTTGCCGATATGTTTGTTTTAAAGCGGGTGTCTGGTGGATTTTTAATATCGCTGACGGAGAGTCAGTTAAAGGGACACTGCAAGGGGTATGCCAATGTGACGAGAACGCTCGATGGGCGTGGGTTTCAGGCGGGAAGGGGCGTTGGCATGCGCCGACGCGATTCGCCGGATGCATGGTTTTGGTGCGTGCGCAGTGTGAGCGCCTTAGGGCGGTGCGGGAGGCGCGGAGGTGGAGCGTGGGAGAGTTGCGCTGCAATGGCCGACGTAATCACCGGCGTGATCTGCGATTTGAGCAGAGGAAGTTTGCGTCACCGAACGCTTGCATTCGATAACGCAAACGCAAGCCTTATCGATTCACCATCCGCTTCGGCGCGCTCAACGCCAGCAACCCGCCCAGCACCATGAACGCGGCGAGCATAAACATGCCGCTGGCATTGGAAGCCGTCACTTGCTTCAACCAACCCACGAGATAAGGGCTCAAAAACCCTGCCAGATTCCCAAGCGAGTTAATCATCGCGATCCCGGCAGCGGCGCCCGTTCCAGCCAGCATTGCCGTCGGCAGACTCCAGAACAGCGGCAGCGTAGTGAGAATGCCCATGGTTGCCAGCGTAAGACCGAGCATTGCCAGAGGCGTATTAGTGGACCACACGACCGATAAAACCAGCCCCAACGCCCCCACCGCCGCAGGCACGGCAATATGCCACCGACGTTCGCCGCGCTTATCGGCACTACGCGCAACGAGCAACATGCCGATCACAGCCGCACCAAACGGAATCGCCGACAACAAGCCGATATTCAGCGCATCCGTGACGCCCGTCGCCTTGATGATCGTAGGCAACCAGAAACTCACGCCATACAGACCCATCACGAACGAAAAGTACGTCAGGCTCATCAGCCACACGCGGCCGTTTTTCAGCACTTCGCGCACGGGCATATCGACCTTCTCGACATTGTCCTTCGCGATATTCCGCTCCAGCAATTCCCGCTCTTCCGTGGTCAGCCATTTGGCCTTTGCAATCCGGTCATCCATGAAAATAAAAACTAGAACCCCGACCACGATCGATGGAATGCCTTCCAGCAAGAACAACCACTGCCACGAATGCCAGCCGTTGACGCCATCGAAGTTCTTCATGATCCAGCCCGATACCGGACCGCCGATCAACCCCGAAACCGCAATCGCCGTCATGAACAACGTGGTCATGCGGCCGCGCCGTTCCGCAGGAAACCAGTACGTGAGATACAAGATGATGCCAGGGAAAAATCCCGCTTCGGCGACGCCCAACAAAAACCGCATCACGTAGAACATGGCGGGCGTGGTGATGAACATCGTGAGCGCCGAAAGAATGCCCCATGTGATCATGATCCGCGCAATCCACACGCGCGCGCCGACCTTGTGCAAGATGACGTTGCTCGGGATCTCGAAGATGAAATAGCCGAAGAAGAAGATGCCTGCTCCAAAGCCATAAACGGCGTCGCTCAAGCCGAGATCGGTGGACATTTGCAGCTTGGCAAAACCCACATTCACACGATCCAGATACGCGACCACATAACAAAGCAGCAACAGCGGCGAGAGCCGCCACGCGACTTTCTTGTACGTTGCCGCCTCGAAGGCTGAAGGTGGTGCGCCCGCGCCCGGCCGGTGAAACTCACCCGCTGTACTGGCCATGCTGTCTCCTGAATATTCTTATCGGTTGGAACAACGATTCTAGTCGTTGACCATGGCTTGCAAGCGTCTGTTTTATATGGGGAAAACACCGATCAATGTGTGTTCCCCACACACCTTATACGCAGCGTCCGCCGTCCACTTCCAGCGCCACGCCGGTGATGAACTCGGCGTCATCGGAGGCGAGATAAAGCGCCGCGTTCGCGATGTCTTGCGGCGTCGAGAGCCGGCCTAAAGGAATGGTCGAGAGAAACTTCTGACGGTTCGCGGGCGTGTCTTCCATGCCCATAAATTCGGACAGCAAACCGGTTTCACCCATCACGGGGTTGATGCAATTCACACGAATGCGATCCGGCCCGAGTTCGACGGCTAATGCCTTGCTGGCAATGATCACCGCCGCCTTGCTGCCGTTGTACCAGACCAGACCGGGGCGCGGCCGCACGCCCGCCGTCGATGCAACGTTGATGAACGACCCGCCGCCGACGGACCGGAAGTAGGGCACGAATTGCGTAACGCTGTGATAGATGCTTTTCACGTTCACCGCATACACGCGATCGAATTCGGCTTCGGTCACTTCCATCACCGGCTTATTCCGGTGCGTCGTGCCCGCGTTGTTCACCACGACCTGAACGCTGCCGAAGTCTTCGATGGCGGCATCGAAAAGCGTCTTCCAGTCGGCTTGTTTCGTTACGTCGCCGGCGACCGCAATCGCCTTGCCGCCGCTCACCGCAATCTCGCTCGCAACCCGTTCCGCCGATGCCCCGTTGAGGTCGTTCACCACGACGTTGGCGCCGTCGCGCGCAAACGTCTTCGCGATGCCTTCGCCGAATCCCGATCCGCCGCCCGTCACAATTGCTGTCTTGCCTTGCAGTCTCATGTCGTCTCCAGGTCTTGATTAATTAACCGTGTTTAATAGCGATGGTTTTAAGCACCGTGAATCCATATAACGCTTCGAAGCCTTTCTCGCGGCCATGTCCCGAGTGCTTGACGCCGCCAAACGGCAATTCGACGCCGCCGCCCGCGCCATAGTTGTTGATGAACACCTGACCCGATCGCACCTTTCGCGCAATGCGCATTTGCCGTCCGCCATCGCGTGTCCACACGCCCGCGACCAAACCGAAATCCGTGCCGTTGGCGAGCTTGATGGCGTCGGCTTCGTCGTCGAAAGGCATCGCGCAGAGGACCGGCCCGAACACTTCTTCGCGCGCCAGACGGTGTGACGGCGGGACATCGCGCAGAAGCGTCGGCGCCTGATAAAAGCCGGCTTCCGGCGCTTCTGAAACCACGTCGCCCTGCGCGGCCATCGCGATGCCGTCGTGTTGTGCATCGGAGAGAAAATCCCACACGCGCTGCTGCTGCTTTGCGCTGATGAGCGGCCCGCAGTCCAGGTCGAGCTTGCTGGGTCCGACCTTCAGCGCGCTGAATGCTTCGCTCAAACGCTCCAGCAACGGCTCGTACGCCGACCGTTCGATCAACACGCGGCTGCCGGCCGAGCACGTTTGCCCGGCGTTCTGCACGATCGCCGAAACGAGGACGGGAATGGCGGCATCGAAATCGGCATCGGCGAAGACGATCTGCGGCGATTTCCCGCCGAGTTCGAGCGTGACAGGCACGTGGTTATCGGCGGCCATCTTGACAACGGCCGCGCCGGTCGTGGGAGATCCGGTGAACGAAATATGATCGATGCCCGGATGCCGCGCGAGCGCCGCGCCGGCCTCGTATCCATAACCCGTGACAATGTTGAGCGCGCCTTCCGGCAAGCCCGCCTCGGCGGCGAGTTCGGCGATCCGCAATATGGACAGACACGCGTCCTCCGCCGGTTTCACCACGCACGCGTTGCCCGCCGCGAGCGCCGCGCCGACGCTGCGCCCGAAGATCTGCAGCGGATAATTCCACGGCACGATGTGCCCGGTCACGCCGTGCGGTTCGCGGATGGTCAGCACGGTGAAGCCGTTTTGATACGGCAGGGTTTCGCCATGAAGCTTGTCGGCGGCGCCCGCGTAGAACTCGAAATAGCGCGCGATGCCCGCTGCATCGGCGTGCGCTTGCTTGAGCGGCTTGCCGGTATCGCGTGCTTCGAGGTGGGCGAGTTCGTCCTGATGGGCGGCGACGATCATCGATAACCGGTACAACACGCGTCCGCGATCCGCCGCGCTCGCATGGCCCCATTCGCCGTCGTAGGCGCGCCGTGCCGCCTGAACCGCCCGGTCGATATCCGCCGCATTGCCGCGGCCGAGTTGGGCGAAAACCTGGCCATCGGACGGATCGAGAACGGGAATCGTCTCGTTGCTCGCCGCCGCGATCCACTTGTTGCCGATGAAATGCTTTGCCTCTTCCATGCCTGACTCCTGTCTCCGTAGCTTGGTTGAATGGACGCGCGCGGTCCGCTCATTGTCCGGCGGCCATGCCACGCGCGATGTTTCGAGCCTGCTTCGCGCTGTTTTCCCCGGCGTTGCCGGCGCCGGATCGCGCGCTTCGATTGGCTATAATGACGTAAATATGCGGCTTGATGGGCGCGCATGCGGCACGAAATGAGCATTGCGGGCCGAGCGTTCAAGTTTTACGTGTATTGCCGCAACGCAGCAAAACCTGATTTCTGGCGTGTACGGATTCGTCCCGTTCGTCTAATCTCCCGACCCTGAATTTCCACATCGAAGAGAGTGCACATGAGCTTCAACAACGTACCCGCAGGCAAGGATCTTCCGCAGGACTTCAACGTGATCATCGAGATCCCGGCGCAAAGCGACCCGGTGAAGTACGAGGCGGACAAGGACATGGGCCTGCTCGTGGTCGACCGTTTTATCGGCACGGGCATGCGTTACCCGGCCAACTACGGTTTCATCCCGCAAACGCTTTCCGGCGACGGCGATCCGGTCGACGTGCTGGTGATCACGCCGTTCCCGCTGCTGGCAGGATCGGTGGTTCGCGCGCGCGCGTTGGGCATGTTGCAGATGACGGATGAATCGGGCGTGGATGCAAAGCTGGTCGCAGTCGCGCATGACAAGATCTGCCCGATGACAGCGCACATGAAGACGGTCGATGACGTGCCGGAATATTTGAAAGACCAGATCAAGCATTTCTTCGAGCAATACAAGGCGCTCGAGAAGGGCAAGTGGGTGAAGGTGGAAGGCTGGCAGGGCGTGGAAGCAGCCCATAAGGAAATTACGGAAGGCGTGGCTAGCTTCAAGAAGTAAAGCTGGACGCAAGCGCTCGAAGTACGGAAGACCGTCCGGTCTTGCCATGAGGCAGGACCGGGCGGTTTTTTTATGTCTCTATCGGCGGGACTTCGTCGGCCTCAGCAGGCATGATTTCCACGAGCGTCAATTCGCCCGCTACCAGCTTCCATTTTCTCGGCGTCGAAAGCCGTTTCACCCAATATTCCGCTCGCGAAGCTTCCGCCCGTCCGCTCAATTCAAACGAAGCCCGCACGGCCACCGGCTTGCGCGATCGCGTATATCGCGCGCCATCGCCGCTCAGATGTTTGGCAAAACGCGCCTCGACATCGGTGGCAATCCCGGTGTAGAGACTGCCGTCGGCGCATTCGATCAGGTATAAAAACCAGGGCATGAGTCAGAAGGTGAAAACCGGATGCCGCGCATTATCGCTTAAGCCCCGGCCACGAACGCCCGAACCCCGCTCCGACAAAATCCCGCGACATCGGCGAGAATAACCGTTCCGCGCTGCATCAAGCGCACGGCAGCAGCCACGAACAAGTCCGAAGCGAGGTAAGCCTGTTGAACCGCACGGTCGAAATACACGTAGTCGATTCACTCGACACCGTGAGCCCGGACGAATGGAATCGTCTGGCCGGCGACAACCCGTTCGTTCGCCACGAATTCCTTTCGGCATTGCAGGACACGGGCTGCGCGGTGGCCCGAACCGGTTGGCGTCCGCATTTCCTGCTGCTCAAACGCGACGGCCAGCTAGCCGGCGTCATGCCGCTTTATCTCAAGAAACATTCGCGCGGCGAATACGTATTCGATCACGCGTGGGCCGACGCCTTCGAGCGCAACGGCATTCCGTACTATCCGAAAGGCTTGTCGGCAGTGCCGTTTTCTCCGGTAACCGGTCCGCGCCTGATCGCGGCTACGCACGAGGAGCGCGTGATGCTGGCGCGCGGTGCGATCGAGTTGTCGAAGCAGTTGGAGCTTTCGTCGCTGCACGTGCTGTTTCCGCAGGAACAGGACCTCGAAGCGCTGACGGAAGCGGGCTACATGTTGCGTGAAGGCGTGCAGTTTCATTGGGAAAACGCGCCGGGCGGCTACGAAAGCTTCGATGCGTTTCTCGCCACCATGAGCCACGACAAGCGCAAAAAGGTGAAGCAGGACCGCCGCCGCGTGACCGACGCAGGCGTGAGCTACACCTGGCTGCGCGGCGCGCAAATCGATACGGACGCGCTCGATTTCTTCTACGCGTGTTATGAAAACACGTACCGCGAGCACTGGAATCCGCCGTATTTATCGCGCGAATTCTTCGGCCGGATTCACGCGGCCGCGCCCGAAAGCATGCTGCTCGTGATCGCCGAAGCCGATGGCAAACGCCTTGCGTGCGCGCTGAACATGATCGGCGGCGACGTGATGTTCGGGCGTTACTGGGGCACGAAAGAGTTCGTCTCGGGGCTTCATTTCGAGACTTGCTATATGCAGGGCATTGAATATTGCATCGTCAATGGCTTGGCGCGTTTCGAGGGCGGCGCGCAAGGCGTGCACAAGATGTCGCGCGGCATGCTGCCCACGCCCACGTGGTCGGCGCATTGGGTCGCGGACCCGCGGTTCGCGCATGCGATCAGCGAGTTTCTGGACGAAGAGACGGCCGCGATGGATCAGCACATCCAGGAGCTCGAAGCGCACACGCCTTTCCGGAAAAAGGTTTAAGAATTTGCACGATACCCGGCCAATCGGCCAACGTCAGACCCAATACACGCCCTGAAACCGCAACTCGACTTATCATCATGTCGAAATGCTTTCGCTCTTGCAGCGATAACCCTCAACCCGTCATGCGCCGGAACAGGACCCCCGAATGCGGGGCATCGTATGGACAAGCTCAAGATGAAAAACCGATTCTTCAACCTCTATAGCCACGATTTCGCGCGCGTGGCGGTGGGCGTGCCGCGTTGCAAGGTCGCCGATCCGGCGTTCAACGCAGCCGAAACCATCGAACTGGCGAAGCAGGCGGCGGCGAACGGCGCCGTGCTCGTGGCGTTCCCGGAACTCGGCATCTCGGCTTATACCTGCGACGACCTGTTCCACCAGCGCGCCCTGCTCGACGCTTGCGAGGAAGCGCTTGCAACGGTTGTGGCGGCATCGAAGAATTCGCCCATTGCCATGATCGTGGGCATGCCGTTGCGCGTGGAGCACACGCTATTCAACTGCGCGGTCGTGATCGCGGGCGGCCGGATTCAGGGCGTCGTGCCGAAGAGCTATCTGCCGAATTACGGCGAGTTCTACGAGGCACGGCAATTCAGCGCGGCCGAGAATGCATCGGTCGATAGGGTGAACTTGCTGGGATCGGACGTGCCGTTCGGCTCGTCGCTGCTGTTCGAAATCGCCGACCTGCCGCTTTTCCGCTTCCACGTGGAAATCTGCGAGGACGTCTGGGTGCCGATTCCCCCGTCATCGTTTGCCGCGCTCGCGGGCGCGACCGTGCTGGTGAATCTGTCGGCATCGAACGTGGTGGTGGGCAAAGCGGGTTACCGGCATCAACTGGTTTCGCAGCAATCCGCCCGATGCCTTTCCGCGTATCTGTACACATCGGCGGGACGGGGGGAATCGACGACTGATCTGGCCTGGGACGGTCAGGCGATCATCTATGAAAACGGCGAGCTGCTCGCCGAATCCGAGCGTTTCCTGGATACATCGCATCTCGTTTTCGCCGATATCGATCTCGAGCGGCTTTCGCGCGAACGCATGCGCCAGACTACGTTCGGCCAGTCGGTGCGACGTCACGCCGACGAAGTCTCCGCGTTCGAAACCATCCGCTTCGAGCTGGACCTGCCGGTCACCCGCGCGCTGCCGCTCGACCGCGTGGTCGAGCGGTTCCCTTACGTGCCGTCGGACGCGAAGCGACGCGACGAGCGCTGCAACGAGGTCTACAACATCCAGGTGCAGGCGCTCGTACAGCGTCTCTCGGCGAGCGGCATTTCGAAGGTGGTGATCGGTATCTCTGGCGGGCTTGATTCAACGCACGCATTGCTTGTCTGCGCAAAGGCGATGGACCGTCTCAAGCTGCCGCGCACGAACATTCTCGGCGTGACCATGCCGGGTTTTGCGACGAGTGACCGGACCTTGTCCCAGGCGCGGCAATTGATGGAAGTGGTCGGCTGTTCGGCAAGCGAAATCGATATCCGTCCGAGTTGCGAGCAGATGCTGAAGGACCTCGGTCATCCGTATGCATCGGGCAAGGAAGAGTACGACATCACGTTCGAGAACGTCCAGGCAGGGGAACGCACGAATCACCTGTTCCGGCTCGCGAACTTCAAGAGCGGCATCGTGATCGGCACGGGCGACCTGAGCGAGCTTGCGCTCGGGTGGTGCACCTACGGCGTGGGCGATCACATGTCGCACTACAACGTGAACGCGAGCGTCCCGAAGACGCTGATCACGCATCTGGTCCGCTGGGTCGCCGAAACGGGACAAATCGGCAATTCGGGTTCGGACGTTCTGATCAACATTCTGAACACGGACATCAGTCCCGAACTCGTTCCTGGAAAAGCGAACGGCGCGCCCGAGCAGAAGACCGAGAGCGTGATCGGACCGTATGAGTTGCAGGACTTCAACCTTTACTACACGCTGCGATTCGGGTTCTCGCCCTCGAAGGTTGCGTTCCTTGCGTATACGGCGTGGAAGGATCGCGATGCAGGCGACTGGCCTGAAGGAGCGCATGTTGCGCGCAACCAGTACGAACTGGGCGATATCAAGCGCAATCTTGGTATTTTCCTCGACCGTTTTTTCAGGACCAGCCAGTTCAAGCGTTCCTGCATTCCGAATGCGCCGAAGGTCGGGACTGGCGGTTCACTTTCTCCGCGTGGCGATTGGCGCGCGCCAAGCGATTCGGAATCTATCGTGTGGATGAACGACCTGAAGAACATTCCCACGGATTAAGCCGTTTGCACCAGATTTGCGCGTGAAATCCGCGTATATCGGTGAATTTCAGCGACTTCTTCAAGTGTTGACGCGAGATGCTTGCGGTGAACGGTGAAAACGCAGCTAGAATCAAAGCATCGATTTGAAATTTGTTATCTACCCATTCGCACATCTCGCCACGCACGTGGCGTCATCATTCAACGAGGCGCGCCATGAAACGCATTACCGCAGTCATCAAGCCGTTCAAGCTGGACGAAGTTCGTGAAGCGCTCGCCACGGCGGGTCTTACTGGCCTGACAGTGACCGAGGTCAAGGGTTTCGGCCGTCAAAAAGGCCATACGGAGTTGTATCGCGGGGCGGAATACGTCGTCGACTTTCTGCCGAAGGTGAAGATCGAAGTCGTCGTGGCGGACGCGCAGACAGATCAGGTGATCGACGCCATTATTGGTGCGGCTCGTACCGGCAAGATCGGCGATGGCAAGATCTTCGTGACTGACGTCGAGCGCGTGATCCGCATCCGTACCGGCGAGGAAGACGAAGCCGCGGTCTGATCGTGCTTCGCGCAAGATAGGCATGACGCAGCTTCAGGCCTTTATCCGCTTTAAAGCGCGACCGGTTGTCGGTCGCGCTTATCAATCGATCGTTATCGGCTTAGCCGAGAGCGCATCCCGTTTGCTCCCGTTCTGCACGTCCCCATCATCAATGTAAATATTCGTTGCGGTACTATCGGCGTTTCTGTGTGCTTTTTGTAAGGATTTGTGGATGCACCACGCGATAGGCTTCATTCAGGACTTAGCGGTAATCATGGCGATTGCGGGCGTCGTCACCGTGTTATTTCATCGCCTGAAGCAGCCGGTCGTGTTGGGATATATCGTGGCGGGCGTGATTATCGGGCCGTACACGCCGCCTTTTCAGCTTATCCACGACGAAGCCACCATTCAGACGCTGGGCGAACTCGGCGTCGTGTTCCTGATGTTTTCGCTTGGACTTGAATTCAGCCTGAAGAAGCTCTTCAAGGTCGGAGCAACGGCGTTCGTGGCGGCCGCGTCCGAGATCCTGCTGATGATCTGGATTGGCTATGAAATCGGTCAATGGTTCGGCTGGAACGCGATGGACTCGCTGTTTCTCGGCGCCATGCTCGCCATCTCCTCGACCACGATCATCGTCAAGGCGCTTTCCGAACTCGGCATGAAGGGCGAGCCGTTCGCGCAACTGATCTTCGGCATTTTGATCGTGGAGGACATTCTCGCGATCGCCATGCTCGTGCTGCTGTCGGGGATTGCGCAGACCGGATCGGTATCGGCGGGCGTGGCGTTCGTCACGCTGGGCAAATTGCTGCTGTTCATGACGGTATCGATGGTCGTCGGCATTCTGATCGTGCCGCGTGCACTGGATTACGTTGCCAAGGCCAAGAGCGACGAGATGCTGCTCGTCACGGTGCTTGGCTTCTGTTTCGGCTTCTGTTTGCTCGTCGTGAAGCTGGATTACAGCATCGCGCTCGGCGCGTTCCTGATCGGCGCGATCATGGCCGAATCGCGGAACCTGCAGCGGATCGAACATTTGATTGCGCCGGTCCGGGACATGTTCTCCGCCATCTTTTTCGTGACCATCGGGCTGATGCTGAATCCGACGGTGCTCGTCGATTACTGGTGGCCGATCACCGTCATCACCATTGCGGTCGTGTTCGGGAAGATCGTCTCGTGCGGGCTCGGGACATTTTTGGCGGGCAAGGACGGACGCACGTCGATGCGCGTTGGCATGAGCGTCGCGCAGATCGGCGAGTTCTCGTTCATCATCGCTTCGCTGGGTGTTTCGCTGAAAGTGACGAGCAGCTTTCTGTATCCGATCGCAGTCGCGGTTTCCGCGTTGACCACGCTGTTCACGCCCTATCTGATCAAGGCGGCCGATCCGATCACGCGGCGTATCGCCCGGTCCATGCCGGCTCCGGTCGCCAATACGTTCGGCTTGTATTCGCAATGGCTCGCGAGCCTTTCGCCCGATACCGCCGGCCCGACGATCTTCAGCATGACGCGGCGAATCGTGCTGCAGATAGCAGTCAACCTTGCGCTGGTCGCCGCCATTTTTCTTGCGGCTTCGTACTCTGCTCCGGTAGCAACGAGTTATCTGGCCCGCTGGCTGCCGTCCAACGACGCGCAGCGCGTTGCGATCTGGAGCGCGGCGTTGTTGATATCGATGCCGTTTCTCGTCGCGGTTTATCGAAAGCTCGAGTCGCTTGCATTGATGCTCGCCGAGGTCAGCGTCCAACCCGCGAAGGCGGGGCGCTTCACCAGCGCATTGCGCTCGGCGATCTCCGGCCTGATCCCGATCCTCGCCATGTTCGGCGTTTTCCTGCTGGTCACCGTATTGTCGGGCGGCATTCTTCCGCCGTTCGGCCTGATGATTGCGGTGCTCGTTTGCGCGGCGCTGTTGCTGACCGTGTTGTGGCGCTGGTGCGTGAAAATCCACGCGACGATGCAAATCGCGTTGCGAGAAACTTTTGAAGAGCCGCGAGATCATTGATTAGCATGAAATGTTTCTTTCCTCTGGTAATGTGAGCAATTGTTTGATGGTTTGCCGCCCCCGGACCAGAGGCGGATAATTGAACTCTGACCATTCTCAAAGCGCACAGCGCCTCTATCGGAATGAGCGAAAACAAGTCGTCAAACTCGGGCAAGCCCGAAAATACCTTGAGTTCTACGGGCTCAGTTGCACACTCAGGGACGCATATCCCCAATCCCGATCCGGCCGTCCCGTCCGCGTCATCCCAAAAAAGTACCGATATTCCCGCGGCCGCGCAGCCAGGCCCAAGTGTGAGCGCGGCGGAGCGGGCTTCGACGGATGCGCCATCGAGTGCGTCCACGGTTGAACCCGTCGATACAGCCAAGGCTCAGCGCGACGATGCAGCCGAAGCCCGCAAGTCAGCGGCGAGCGCAACGTCCGCGCAGGAAACTGCTGCGCATGTGTCATCCGCAAGCAAGCCGCTTGGCTTGAAGCCGGGTTTGGCCGCGGAGATCGAGTCGGCGACCGAAGCGCAAGCGAGTCTCGCGGAAGAAGTTGAAATCGCAACCGAAGCGCAGGCCGCTGAAACCGTCGAGATAAACTCGGAAACCGCGACGCCGCGCACCAGCGCCTTGCCTCCGGAATTCACGGCTGCGCCTGATTTCGGCACGTTTCATCCGCCGCCCATTCCGCCGGAACCGCCTCCTGGCAAGCAAGCGCCGCCCGCCTATTTGCGACAAAGCGATTCGGCGTGGTCGGTGTTCGGCCGCGTGATCAAGGCGCGTGCCCGGCAGATCTTCGATCGCGCCGGACAGCGCATTACGCAACGGACCTTGAGGATTGGTGTATCGGCGCGGATTTTCCATCCTGAACCGGGCGCCAAAGGTCTGCGCGGCAAGACACTTCAGTACCTGGAAGAATCGATTGCACATTGGGTCATGTCGCGCGACGTGCTCGTGTTCATGATTCCCACGGTCGGCCATCAGGGCATGCTGCATCCGAGCAATATCCGGCTGCGCGATTACGCGAAGCATCTCGACGGCCTGTTGCTCCAAGGTGGCGCGGATGTATCGCCGCAATCCTATGCGGAAGCGGCGACGCGTCACGAGTGGCCAGGCGACCGCGTCCGCGATATGTACGAGCTTGAGTTGCTGCACGAGTTTATCGAGTCAGGAAAGCCGGTCCTCGGCGTGTGCCGCGGTTGCCAGCTCATCAATGTGGCGTTCGGCGGCACGCTGTATCAGGACATTGCCACCGATGTCCCGACTGCCGGCATCCACGTCAATGAACAATACGACCAGCATCGGCATCCGATTCGTTTTCCCGATGGATCGACGCTCGTCAACATGTTCCCTGGCCGCCGCGACGCGCTCGTCAATTCGATCCACCATCAGGCAGTCAAGACGATTGGCCGCGATCTGAACATCGAGGCGGTATCGGCGGCGGATGGGATTATTGAGGCCGTGCGTTACAGGAAGGCGCCGTTCGTGATGGGCGTGCAATGGCATCCGGAGTTTCATCGCGCGGGTGGCGACGAATTGCTCGACTGCACGCCGTTGCTCGATACGTTCCTGCGCGTGGCGCGCGAGACGCGCTTCTGATTCAGCGCTCGAAACTAGCCAGCCACAATGACAAAGGCCGCTTCAACTCAAGTTGAAGCGGCCTTTGTCATTCGAGCGTCAATAGCAATTACTGCACGATCCCCGCTTCGTTCTGATCCTGAAGCTGTTTGACTTGCTGTTGCAACGCGCGCAAACGACGCTCGGCGTTGGATTTGTCGTTCTGAAGCGCCATGGATTCGGCCTGCATTTGCTGCTGCCGTTGTGACACTTCGCTTTCTTGCGCACGGGCGATAGACAGGTCCGCCGTCAGCCGCTGCGCCCGATCGTTCGAGACCGCGATCACGCGCTCCAGCAGCGCTTTTTGCGCCTGCAACTGCGTGCGCTGGATTTCGCCTTCGGCGAGCGAATAACTCTTCCGTGCGAACTGTGCATAAACCGTCTCGGCATGCATGTTGTCCTGCGACTTCACCACGCGCCAGAAATTCTTGTCCTGAAACAGCGCGACGTAATACACCATTTCTTGCGGATAAAAATAGAGCGCCGCACCGTAACTGCCGTTATACGTGACACGCAATTCGGTGAGCTTCTTTGCCTGCACCATCTGCCTGAGTTCGGACACGTTACCCGCGGCCTGGCCGCTGGCGGCGCCGTCGCTGCCATCCTTGAAATCATCCATGGAGCCATACGGTGGCACTGCACGGACCGGATCGGCAAGACCCGTTGCCGAGAGCAGGGTACCTACAGGCTGATAAGCATTGGCAACGGACGAGCCAAACCCGATGACAACAACGAACAACACTTGCAAAAGGGCGGAGGTAGAGCAGGACTTCATAGTGCGAGGCTTCTAGATTGATTGAGGATCGATGCAAAGCGTGACGCATTCAAAACGCGCCACCTCTTTGCCGCCACGAGACCGTCCGGTCGATGCGCAATTACTTCAGGAATTGCGATCCTGGATCGGTGACACGGCGTTGGTTGAGATCGGAACTCCAGTTCGATGAATCGCCCGAACCCGAGCGCGGCGCAGCGAGCGAAGTTGCGCGAACTGTCTGGCGGGTGGCGCCGCTGTTGTCGTCGAGGACGGCGGAGTGCGCGAGCATGTTGTACATCTCGGCTACGCTAAGCGACGAACCCGATGAACTCGACGAACCCGTGCGCATATCGTCGCGCGGCTGTGAGCGGCGGCCCGGCGACGCCAGCGGCGCGTCGAACCCGCTGCTGCGATAAACCGGCGTGCCTTGATATTCGTGACCGTGGCGTCGCTGTGCGACTTCGTAGCTGCGCGCTTCACGGTTCGCCACGGCAGAACGCTTGCTCTTCGTATGGGCCTTCAAGCGTTCACGCTCCGTCGTCTGTGCAACGACTTGCGGTTTCGTTTGCACGACCGGTGATTTTGCTCGCGCAGTCGCCTTGCTGGCGACAGTAGTGGTACGTGCTTGCGGTGTGGCGTTCGCGCTTGAAGTCACGCTGTCTGACGCTGCGACCGTTGGCGGCGAAGCCACTGCTGCAACAATCGAAGGCTTTGACGAAGCCACGACGGAAGGCTGGGCAGAAGCTTGAGCCGAAGAGGACGACGAAGCGGAAGAAGCCCCAGCAACTGCAGCAGATCCCGAAGGCGTGACAGAAGGCGCAGCTGCAACCGCGGCCGGCTTGTTCACCGGTGTTTCCTTCAGCGCAACGACAGCCGGCTGTGCTTCCGGATTCTGATGGCCGATCCGCGTACCGAACAACGCCCACGCGATAAACGCAGCGCAAGCCAGCGCAATCGCACCACCGGCAACCTGTTTGCGGCGATCGTGTGCCGGCTGCGTCCTGACCATGCGATCGTCAGGCGCGGTGAACGGCTCGAATGCGAAGGGCGCGGGTTCCGGTGCCGGCGGTTCGGCCAGGAAGGACTCGGCGGCGAGGGTGTGCTGCGCGGTTTGCAGCATTTCATCGTTGCGCCTGAACTTGCCCCAAAGGCTTGCCGGCGTGTACGGAAAGCGCTCGTTCGGAAGAGAGAGAGGACTGATATAAGCCGTGAGAAATCGCGCCGCGTAAAACGGAATTTCATATTCAGTCAAAGCCGGGCGCGCGATCGTCAGCGTCCACTCCTCGCCATATATGGCGTTAGGCATACCGGCGAGCGGGTACAAAGTTGGCAGAAGAAGATCGCCTTGTACAACGACCAGAGGAGCATTCATCTTTTTCTCATTTCCGAAAGCGGGCGTCAGGACTGCTCAACGAACAAACAAGCGGGGCAGCCGTGTGGACATCGCCCGGATATTGCTGCGAAGGTGACTAATACTTCACCTTGCCGGACCCGCCACAGAACAGCCCTCGATCATACCCAGCGGTAGCCTGGGCGTCGCTCAGAACCTTCTTAGTTCCACCTTTGGAAGGCGCTCGGAGAAGAAAAAAACCGCCGAACGATACGGACGCAACGTATGTTTCGACGAGCCATGCCAACACGTTCCGGATGCTTCGTGGATGATCCGGCGGGAGGCGTTGAGCGAGATTACGCCAGCGATTCCGCGAAGGCAAAGCAATCCCCGAGGCATCAGCCAATCGGCCGGGTATAGCGCAACGCAATGATAGGGATGCCGCCCATCGTGTCATCTTCACGTCCCGCCAAACGCCATCCACGCGATTCATAAAAGCCAATAGCTGCAACATTCGGTTCGAGCACATAGAGATGCATGTTCTTCGCGCCGCGATCCGCCGCCCATTTGGCAGCGGTATCGAGCATTGCGGTGCCGAGGCCCGTTCCCTTCGCTTCCGGCATGGCGTGCAGGTTGTCGACGAGCACGCTGCCGGTTTCGTCGGGCGCGATCACACATACGAACCCGGCCGGCCGCCCTTCGATGTACGCAATGAACACCTCGCCCGCGCCATGAGCGAGCTCGTTAAAACGCGTGCTCCAGTGCGCCGCGCGATCGCCGGCCAATTCGTGGTCGAGATACGTGTCCGGCAGGATTCCCCGATATGCCGTTGCCCAACTCCTTGCATGCATGTCGGCGATAAGCGCTGCTTCCTTTAGCGTCGCTGGTCGCAAATTGAAACTCTTTGGCAGTTTTGAGTTTGTAGGCTTATTGATATGCATATGTAAGGCAAAGTTAAGCTAAGTTAAGAGCAATTACGCGAAGTTCGAACAGGCGCGTTTCGCGTTCGCGTTGTAATATCGGCTTCGTGTACGAATGTTCGAATTTTGCTAAGCAAGCTTATTAACGTTCTGGTTAACCCTTAGTAACAGTTTTTTGGTCTTTTGCGCCGTTTCGAGAAGGTTTTGCCGGTTCGCAAGCGGCGAAGCTTACACAGGCATCCGGCGCTTTGCCATCGCGCCACTTCAAACCGGATGCAGTCAACTCCAGCGTTTCATGCCGCGTCGCGACACGCTTATGGCGTGCGAATCGGCCGGCATTTTTCGATACAGCTCTAAGAGATAGTCATGTCCAGCTCTTCACATGCAACGCCCGCGAACGAGTCGAAGGCGAAGTCGGTATTTCGCGTCGTCAGCGGCAACTTCCTCGAAATGTACGACTTCATGGTCTACGGCTATTACGCCTCGGCCATTGCGAAGACGTACTTTCCGAGCGGCAACGAGTTTGCGTCGCTGATGCTTGCGCTCTCGGTATTCGGCGCGGGTTTCCTGATGCGGCCGATCGGCGCCATCGTGCTCGGCGCGTATATCGATCATCACGGCCGCCGGAAGGGCCTGATTCTCACGCTGACCATGATGGCGATCGGCACGCTGCTGGTCGCGGTGATTCCGGGATACGCGACCATCGGGGTGCTTGCTCCGATCATCGTTTTGGCTGGACGCTTGCTGCAAGGCTTTTCCGCCGGCGTGGAGCTCGGCGGCGTCTCGGTGTATCTGTCCGAGATCGCGACCAAGGGCAACAAGGGCTTTTATTGTTCGTGGCAGTCGGGCAGCCAGCAAGTCGCGGTGGTGTTCGCGGCGTTGATCGGCGTGGTCATGAGCCGCATCTTGCCGCCCGACCAGATGACAGCGTGGGGATGGCGCGTCCCGTTTATCATCGGCTGCCTGATCGTGCCATTCCTGTTCATCATTCGCCGCTCGTTGCAGGAAACCGATGAATTTCTCGCGCGCAAGCACCGGCCGTCGATGAGCGAGATCATGAAGTCGATGGCGTCCAACTGGGGCATCGTGCTCGCGGGCATGGGCATGGTGATCATGACGACTGTGTCGTTCTACATGATCACCGCGTACACGCCGACGTTCGGCAAGGAAGTGCTGAAGCTTTCTTCCATCGATACATTGGTCGTGACGGTGTTCGTGGGTTTGTCGAATCTCGTGTGGCTGCCGCTTTCGGGTGCGGTGTCGGATCGCGTTGGTCGTCGGCCGGTGTTGCTGTTCTTCACGATCCTGACCATTCTGACGTCGTATCCGGCGGTGCAATGGCTTGTCGCCGATCCGTCGTTCCTGCGGTTGCTTGGCGTTGAGTTGTGGCTCTCGTTCCTGTACGGCAGCTATAACGGCGCAATGGTCGTCGCGCTGACCGAAGTCATGCCGGTCGAAGTGCGCACCACGGGTTTCTCGCTTGCCTATAGCCTTGCAACGACTATCGGCGGTTTCACGCCGGCCATCTCCACGTACCTGATCCACGCGACCGGCAACAAGGCGGCGCCGGGCGTGTGGATGGGACTCGCCGCCATCTGCGGGCTGATCGCGACGCTGGTGTTGTACCGGTCAACGGAAGCGCGGAATCAGTACAAGACGGCCTGACAATTCTTTTGCGATCGTCGAAATGAAATTCCCCTCGCCAAGGTGAACCGCGAGGGGATTTTTTCATTCGAAACGTGAATCAGGACGATGCCGCGACGTCCTTCGCCACCTGTTCGATAACCTCATCCCACGCGCCGGGTTTCGCCTGCCGGAACAAATGTGCTTTGGGATACCACGCGCTCGAAGGGGTATCGATACCCCAACGCCAGTCCGCGGCAAACGGCAACATCAGCCACAGCGGTTTTCCGAGCGCACCGGTCAGATGCGCGACGGCGGTATCGACGGAAACCACGCCGTCGAGACGATCGATGATCGCGGCGGTATCGGCGAAATTCTCCAGCTTGTCTTCGAGCCGCTGAATGAAACGTGCGCGCGGATGTTTGTCGAGCAGGACACGTTCTTCTGCGGTCAGCGTGGGCTGCAACACGATCCAGTCGATGCCTTCCAGCCTGAACAAAGGCTCCAGCAACGCGAGCGGCGCCGAACGCGTTTCGCCTGGCTGAATGCGTCCCGACCACGTAATGCCGAGCTTGCGTTTCGATTGGCCGCCGAGCGACCCGCGCCATTTCTTCCGATACGCCGCCGGCACCACGAGATACGGCGTGCGCGCCGGCACCATATCGGGATTCGATACCCCCAGCGCCAGCGGCAAGCTGAGCAAGGGAATGAAAGCGTGGGCATCGGCGGGTGAGGGTGTTGCCGTGCTTTTGAGCGTCACGCCTGCCGCGTGCGCCGCGGGTTCGAGCAACGCGATGAGCGCCGGCTGCACTTCGAGCACGATCTGGCCGACGAGCTTCGCGGCGAACGGCACGAAACGCACGAACTGCAAGGTATCGCCGAAACCTTGTTCTGCGCGGATCCACAGCGTCTGGCGCGGCATGGGCGCGCCTTTCCAGACGGGAAGCGCCGGCGCCGGGGCACTGGTCGGCGCACGCAGGCGCCACTCGTAAGCGCTCAAGCCGCGGGCATAATCGCCAAGCGAAAGCAACGTCAGCGCCCGGTTCAAATTCGCCGCGACGAGACCGGGATCGAGGCGCAATGCCTGATCGAAGGCACGCAGCGCCGGTTTGTGCGCGCCGAGCGCGAGATGCGCATTGCCGAGGCCGAGCCACGCGACGCCGTACTTGGGATCGAGCCCGACCGCGCGCTCGAATTGCGGCAACGCAGCTTCATGCTCGCCGATGCCCGCAAGCGCGTGCCCGAGCCCGAAATGCGCGGGCGCGAATTGCGGCTGCATGCGCAGCACTTTCTGCAGCACGGGGACGGCTTCGTGCGGGCGGCCGGCGGCATCGAGCAGATTGCCCAGGTTGAAATGCGCCGCGACATAGTTCGGCTCGGCGGCGATCGCTTCGCGAAATTGTTCGATGGCGCCGTGGGTATCGCCGAGCGCGTTGAGCGCCATGCCGAGATTGTTGTGCGCGCCTGCGTGGCCCGGACGGATGTGCAGCGCGCGCCGGAACGCCTTCGCGCCTTCCTCGAAACGGCGCATGCCGAGCAGCGCATTGCCGAAATTGTTCCAGGTGGCGGCGTCGCCGGGTTGCAGGCGCAGCGCTTTTTCGAAGGCATCGGCGGCGTCTTCGTGGCGACCCGCGGCCGCGTATGCGTTGCCCAAGTTGTATTGCGCGAGCGAAAAACCGGGCTCCAGATGCAGCGCGTTGCGAAACCGTTCGATGGCGTCATCGATCCGGCCAAGCGCCTTCAGCGCATTGCCGAGGTTCAGTTGCAGGGCGGGATCGGCGGGACGCAGGTCCACTGCGCGGCGCACCAGATCGGCCGCTTCCGCGTGCTGGCCTTGTTGATGGCGCAGCACGCCGAGCAGATGAAGTGCGTCGACGTGAGAAGGTTCAGCGGCGAGCGCGGCCTGATAGTCGCGTTCCGCTTCGGTGAGGCGGCCGTCGCGATGTGCCGCGAAGCCGCGCGCAAAAACTGTATCCATTGAGGGAAATCAAATGCGAACGCGCCATTTTCCCACACGTTCACTACTGATCCCGATTTTTGCATTGACGCCGCAGGTGCCGGATCAATAACATGTGAACGCCTGTTCAAATGTTGATTCGACCGATCTTGTCCTCCTCTTTGCTTCCGAACGAAGTTTCCACCGATGAGCGTGTCGTTCCGCTCGCCGATCTGTTCCGCCTGCTAGGCGATCCGACGCGCCTGCGCATTGTGTTGACGTGCGTGGAACGGCGTTCGTCGGTGGGCGCGATTGCCGAGTCGCTGGGTTTGTCGGCGTCGCTCGTCAGCCACCATTTGCGCTTGCTGCGGGCGGCGCGAATCGTGCGTGCCGAGCGTGAAGGCAAGCAGGTTTTCTATCTCGCCGCCGACAAACACATCAGCAGCATGCTGGCAGAACTGCTCGAGCATATTGCCGAGCCGCACGCCGATTTCAGACCGGATAACGAATAAATGGCACCTCAATCGACGCACCAGCACGAGCACCACGAGCATTCGCACGAAGGCCACGACGGTCATGATCACAAGGGTCACGATCACAAGGGTCATCATCACCATCACGCGCCGCAAGCCGGGCAGGGCCGGACCTTCGCCATCGCGGTCGGGCTGAACGTGGTGATCGTGATCGTGCAGGCGGTGTACGGTTTCCTCGCGCATTCCACCGCGCTGCTCGCCGATGCCGGCCACAATCTCTCCGATGTCCTCGGCCTTTTGCTCGCGTGGGGCGCGGTCTGGCTCGGCACGCGCAAGCCGTCCGAGCGATACACATTCGGCCTCGGCAGTTCGACGATCCTGGCTTCGCTCGCCAACGCCGCGCTGCTGCTGTTCGCGTGCGGCGCGATCGTGCTCGAAGCCGTCCAGCGCTTGCTCAACCCGGCGCCGGTCGCGGGACTCGACGTATTTATCGTGGCAACGATCGGACTGGTGGTCAACGGTTTCTCCGCCTGGCTCTTCATGCGCGGCAGCAAGGAGGACCTGAACATCCGCGGCGCGTTCCTGCACATGGCGGGCGACGCCGGCATCTCGGCCGCGGTCGCCATCAGCGGCCTCGTGATCCTCTATACCGGCGCGAGCTGGATCGATCCGGTGATGAGCATTGTCGTGGTCGCGGTGATCGTGGCCGGAACGTGGGGACTCGGCCGCGACGCCATGCGCCTTGCCATGGCCGCCGTGCCGCCGGGCGTGGACAAACCGCGGATCGAAAAGTATCTGGCGGATCTGCCGGGCGTCACCGATGTCCACGATCTCCACGTCTGGGCGCTTTCCACCACGGAAAACGCAATGACGGCGCATATCGTGATGCCGGCGGGTCATCCGGGCGATGTCTTCGTCGATGAAATCGTGGGAACGCTGCGCCGCGACTACGCCATGCACCATGCAACGCTGCAAGTGGAAATGGGCACGACGGAACATCATTGCGCGCTCGATGAAAAGTCGCACGCGAGGGCGCACGCGCATTGAGCGTCGTTGGCGCGATTCGACCGGCGTACACTTGGAGCAGTGACGTTTGATGGAGAAGCGCATGCACGCGCCGCAGCCGAACCGACACAAAACGCTCGACGTATCGCCGGTGCTCATTGCAGGCGCCGGTCCAACGGGCCTCGCCGCCGCCATGAGCCTTTCGCGCGCCGGCATTCCCGTGCGTCTTATCGATAAAGCGCCTGAGCCGTTGCCATGGTCGCGCGCCATCGGCATTCAAGCGCGAACGCTCGAGTTATTCGAGCAGCACAGACTGGTTGAACCGTTTCTGGAACTTGGCCACCGGGCGCGAATCGGCAACCTTTATTCGAACGGGCAGCGTCTTACGCAACTCGATTTCGATCCCTTGCAAACGCGTTATCCCTACCTTCTTTTTCTCGATCAATCCGTCACCGAACGCCTGATGACGGAACATCTCGAAACGTTCGACGTGCGCGTTGAGCGCGGCGTCGAGTTGACGCATTTCAATCAGGGATCGGCGGGTCTGGAAACCACGCTGCGCTACGCCAATGGAGCCGAGGAACACTTGCGGCCGTCGTATCTGATTGGAGCCGACGGCGCGCACAGCATGGTGCGTCATGGTTTGAATATCGAGTTCACGGGAAAGACCTTCGAGCAGACTTTCCTGCTCGCCGATCTCCAGGCCGATACCGAATGGCCCGACGACGAATTCCATATTTTTGCATCAGGCGAGGGCATTGCCACGTTGTTCCCCATGGGCGGCGGACGCACGCGTTTGATCGCCGATCAGCGTGTCGCGGCGCAATCCCCGGACGCGCCGGAGAGCCTGCAAAAAAGCGCGGCACCCACGCTCGATGAATGCCGTGAAATCGTCGCGCGCCGCATTCATCATCGGGTGACGGTGTCGAGTCTCGCGTGGTCATCGTATTTCCGGCTGAACAACCGCATGGCGGACCGGATGCGTTCCGGGCGTGTATTTCTCTCAGGCGATGCCGCGCATGTCCACAGTCCGGCCGGCGCGCAAGGCATGAACACGGGCATTCAGGAAGCGCTGAATCTCGGCTGGAAGATCGCGCGGATTCTGGCGGGCGTGGCGCCGGATCGATTGCTCGATACGTATCACACCGAGCGTCATCCTATTGAACGCGAAGTGTTGCGGACATCGAGTTTCATGACGCAGATGGCAGCCGCCGAGCATGGCCCGATGAAGCTGATTCGCGACCACGTGATGCCGGCGTTATCGGCGATTGGTCCTTTACGCGATGCCGCGCGGCGCACGGTCAGCGAGTTGTCGGTGCAGTATCGGAAAAGTCCGTTGACGCTCGATCGCGGGCTCGATGGCGGTCCGCGCGCCGGCGACCGTGCGCCGGATGCGTGGGTGCATGTCGTCGATGGACCGCTCGGACGCGCGCCGGGAGTCGGTTGTCTTTTCGATCTTCACGATCCCGCGTATTTCTCGCTGTTCCTGATGGTGAAGCCATCGGACGAAGATGACATTGCGCTCGCGCCCGCGACGATCACGGTCGCGCACGCGTTGCGCGACAAGGATCTCGATGAACTCGCGAAATCGGTGGAAGAGGCGTTGCCGAACACGGTGCGCGTATGGCGTATCACCGATAAAGGCGATGACGGCGCGCGTTCGTTGACCGAAGCGTACGGGCGCACGCGGCCGTGTTTTTATCTGGTGAGGCCGGATGGGTATATTGCGGCGCGCGGACGCGCACCGTCGGATACGCAGGGCTTGTTGAGGCACTGCGAGATGTGGTTCGGGGCGGGGCGGGAGGAGTGAGGGACTACGATATAACTCGTCGGAAACAGCGTAGGCAATCAGCGGTCTTCTCTCTGACTGAATATACGCACCACGTCAATCTGGTCGAGTTGCAGATCAAAGGCGAAGCGAATCTCGTAACGGCTTACAAATGCTCTGCGAATGTCGTCCGGCGCAAACTGCGGCAACTTGACGGCAAGCCCGGGATTGTTCACAACGAACTCAACACCTTCGATCAGATCGAGAGTGCTTCGGGCCGCAGCGGCCGCGTCGTTCGGCACAAGAAAGTCATACAGGCGTTTCAGATCGTCCAGCGCTTCCTGGGACCACGTAGCATTAAGCGCCACGCTTCGCTTTCGGGAAAGGCAGGGGCTTTTTAGTGTTCAGACTTTCCGCCCAAGTCCGAACGTCCGTGTGCGGAACGCTCGCGCCTGCGCGCAGACTCGCAATGCCCTCACGTGTCAATCGATCCCTCGTGTCTTCCAGTTCGACAAACTGCTCAAGCGCTTTACTTATCAACCAACCCCTTGGCCGATCCAGTCTCTTGGCGATTTCGTCTACGCGTTCTGCTAACGCGTCTTCCACGTGTGCGGTCATCGTGCGCGGCATGAAAGAGCTCCAATCAAAGTTAATCAAAAAGATTATAGCTGATTGAATGTTCAAGACGGCAAAAAAAGGACCGCACTCAGCGGTCCTTCCAGCAACAAAATCCCAACCCCTAAACCGCCACCGCCGGCGTCAGCGCCTCCCGATGCTTAGTCAGCGCCTCCAGCACAATCGGGTGAAGCTTCGCGCTCATCTCGGGATCATCCAGCGTTTCAAGGATCGGCGTGCGCATCCGCGGCGCCCAGTACTTGTGAATATGATTGGCGATGCCATCGAGCGCTTCCTCGCGATCCGGCATCGAATCGAAGAATTCGCCAATCTGGTTTGCCATGTCCATCAGGCTGTTCACATCCATGATTATTTCCCCGATGTAACCGGCAATTCACGCAAGTTCAGAAACTCCAGCTGCTGAACATTGAACGCCGAATAATCCTTCTGCCATTGCGAAGGCTGCTCCACCGGCATTACCTGCACCGCCGTCACCTTGTACTCGGGACAATTCGTGGCCCAATCGGAGGAATCGGTCGTGATCACGTTCGCGCCGGATTCCGGGAAGTGGAAAGTCGTATAAACCACGCCCGGTTGCATGCGCTCGGTGATCTTCGCGCGCAGCACAGTCTGTCCCGCCCGCGATTCGATGCCGACCCAATCGTCCGCCTTGATCCCGCGTTCCTCGGCGTCGTGCGGATGAATCTCCAGCCGGTCCTCGTCGTGCCAGCGCGAATTCTCCGTGCGCCGCGTCTGCGCGCCCACGTTGTACTGCGACAGAATCCGTCCCGTCGTCAGCAGCAGCGGATATTTGCGCGTGACTTTCTCCGGCGTCGCAATGAACTTCGTGATCACGAAGTGTCCCTTGCCGCGCACGAATTCATCGATATGCATGGTCGGCGTGCCATCCGGCGCCTGCGCGTTGCAAGGCCACTGGATGCTGCCGAGTTCATCGAGACGCTTGTACGAAACACCCGTGAACGTCGGCGTAAGGCTTGCGATCTCGTCCATGATCTGCGACGGATGCGTGTAGCCCATTTCATAACCCAGCGCACGCGCGAGCTTGATCGTGACTTCCCAATCGGCGAGACCCGGCAGCGGCGGCATGACTTTGCGGACGCGCGAGATGCGGCGTTCGGCGTTCGTGAACGTGCCGTCCTTTTCGAGGAACGACGAACCCGGCAGGAACACGTGTGCGTACTTGGCGGTTTCGTTCAGGAAAATATCCTGCACGACGATACATTCCATCGACGACAACGCCTTCGACACATGCTGCGTATTCGGATCCGACTGGACGATGTCCTCGCCCTGGCAATACAGGCCGAGGAAACTGCCGTGAACGGCGGCATCGAACATGTTCGGAATGCGCAGGCCCGGTTCCGATTGCAGCTTCACGCTCCACGCTTCTTCGAACAACGCGCGCACAGCCGCGTCGCTGATGTGGCGATAACCCGGCAACTCGTGCGGGAACGAACCCATGTCGCACGAACCTTGCACGTTGTTCTGACCACGCAGCGGATTCACGCCGACGCCTTCGCGGCCGATATTGCCCGTTGCCATCGCGAGATTCGCGATGCCCATCACGGTCGTCGAGCCTTGCGCGTGTTCCGTCACGCCGAGACCGTAATAGATCGCGCCGTTTTCCGCGGCAGCGTAAATGCGCGCGGCTTCGCGCACGGCTTGCGCCGGCACGCCCGTGACTGCTTCCATGGCTTCAGGCGAGTTTTCTTCCAGCGATACGAAATCGCGCCATTGCTGGAACGCGCGCGCCTCGCAGCGCTCGGCAACAAACGCTTCGTCGACCAGACCTTCGGTGACGATCACATGCGCGAGCGAGTTGACCACGGCCACGTTCGTTCCCGGGCGCAGCGCCAGATGATGCGACGCCTTCACGTGCGGCGTATCGACGATATCGATGCGGCGCGGATCCACCACGAGCAATTGCGCGCCTTCACGAACGCGCCGTTTGAGACGCGATGCGAACACCGGATGGCCATCGGTCGGATTCGCGCCGATCACCATGATCACGTCGGCTTTCTCGACCGATGCGAACGTCTGCGTTCCCGCCGATTCACCCAGCGTCGTCTTCAGGCCGTAACCCGTCGGCGAATGGCAAACGCGGGCGCAGGTATCGACGTTGTTGTTGCCGAACGCCGCGCGCACGAGTTTCTGCACGAGGTAGGTTTCCTCGTTCGTGCATCGTGACGACGTAATCCCGCCAATCGAATCCACGCCGTACTTGTCCTGGATGCGGCGGAATTCGCTGGCCGCGTACGAAAGCGCTTCTTCCCAGCTCACTTCGCGCCACGGATCGGTGATCTTCGCGCGGATCATCGGCTTGGTGATACGGTCCTTGTGCGTGGCGTAACCCCAGGCAAAGCGGCCCTTGACGCAGGCGTGGCCGTCGTTTGCATCGCCATTTTTGTTCGGCACCATGCGCACGACCTGACTGCCTTTCATCTCGGCCTTCAGCGAGCAGCCGACGCCGCAATACGCGCATGTGGTCGTGACCGAATGTTCGGGCTGACCCAGCATGATCACGGTTTTTTCCTGCAGCGTCGCGGTCGGGCAAGCCGCCACGCACGCGCCGCACGAGACACATTCCGATTCCATGAACGGCTGGTTTTCGCTGGCCGCCACGCGCGATTCGAAACCGCGTCCCGCGATGGTCAGCGCGAACGTGCCTTGCGTTTCTTCGCACGCGCGCACGCATCGATTACACACGATGCACTTCGACGCGTCGTACGTGAAATACGGATTCGATTCGTCCTTCTTGTCCTTCAGGTGGTTCGCGCCTTCGTAGCCGTAGCGCACTTCGCGCAATCCGACAACGCCGGCCATGTCCTGCAATTCGCAGTCGCCGTTGGCCGGGCAGGTCAGGCAATCGAGCGGGTGATCGGAGATGTACAGCTCCATCACGTTCTTGCGCAGCGACTGCAGCTTGTCCGTTTGCGTGCGCACTTTCATGCCTGCTTCGACAGGCGTCGTGCACGATGCCGGATAACCGCGTTTCCCTTCAATTTCCACGAGGCACAAACGGCACGAACCGAACGGCTCGAGCGAATCGGTCGCGCAGAGTTTCGGCACGTTCACGCCGGCTTCGATGGCCGCGCGCATCACCGACGTTCCGGCCGGAACCGTGACCGGCGTGCCATCGATATCGAGCGTCACGTCAATGTCGGCATGACGCAGCGGCGTGCCGTAGTCGGTATCGTCGAAGGGATCGCGCATCTTGGTCTTGCAGGCGCAATTGCCGGAACCGCAGGAAGAACTGGACATATGAGTGCTCCTTCTTTTAAGCCGCTTTCTGCGACGGCTTGCGCGAAAGACCGAAGTCTTCGGGGAAATGATCGAGGGCGGACATCACCGGATAAGGCGTCATGCCGCCCATCGCGCAAAGCGATCCGGCAAGCATGGTGTCGCAAAGTTCGCGCAGCAGCGTGACCTGTTTCGGCGATGTATCGCCGGCGCGGATCTTTTCGATGACTTCCACGCCGCGCGTCGAACCAATCCGGCACGGCGTGCATTTGCCGCACGATTCGACGGCGCAGAAGTGCATCGCGTACTGGGCGAGGTCGGCAAGGTTCGAGGTGTCGTCGTGAATCACGATACCGCCGTGGCCGACCACCGCGCCGACCGCCGCGTACGCCTCGTAATCCATGGGAATGTCCCACTGGCTTTCGGGCAAATAAGTGCCGAGCGGACCGCCGACTTGCACGGCGCGCGCCGGCCGCCCGGTTGCCGTGCCGCCGCCGTATTCGTAGATCAGTTCGCGCAACGTGACGCCGAACGCCAGTTCCACGAGACCGCCTTGCTTGACGTTTCCGGCGATCTGGAACGGCAGCGTGCCGCGTGAACGGCCCATGCCGAAGTCGCGATAAAACGCCGCGCCCTTTGCAAAAATGATGGGCACGGTCGCGAGCGTAATGACGTTGTTGATCACCGTCGGCTGACCGAACAAACCGACCAGCGCGGGCACTGGCGGCTTCGCGCGCACCACGCCGCGCTTGCCTTCAAGCGACTCCAGCAGCGCGGTTTCCTCGCCGCAGACGTACGAACCCGCGCCCTTGGCGACTTCGAGTTCGAAGACCTTGCCGCTGCCGAGCACGTTCGCGCCGAGCCAGCCGGCTTCGCGCGCTTTATCGATGGCGCGGTTCAGTGTCGTGATCGCGTGCGGATATTCGCTTCGCACATAGATATAGCCTTTCGTCGCGTTCGTCACGATCCCCGCGATGATCATCCCTTCAATCAACATGTACGGATCGCTTTCCATCACGAGCCGGTCGGAGAACGTGCCGGAATCGCCTTCGTCGGCGTTGCAGACCACGTATTTTTGCGGCGCCACGGCGGCGCGGACCGTGCGCCATTTGATGCCGGCCGGGAACGCCGCGCCGCCGCGACCGCGCAAGCCTGATTCGAGCAGCGCTTCGCAGGCGGCGTCGCCATCGGTTTCCAGCGCGCGACGCAAACCTTCCAGGCCGCCGTGGGCGACGTAGTCATCGGTGGAAAACGGGTCCGTGATGCCGATGCGCGCAAACGTCAGGCGTTGCTGTTTGGCGAGCCAGGGAAGGGTATCGACCACGCCGATGCTTTTTTCATGCGCGCCGCCATTGATGAAATCGGCGTCGAAGAGCGCGGGGATATCGTCTTCATCCACGTTCGTATAGCCGATCCGGCCTTCCGCCGTTTCCACTTCCACGAGCGGTTCGAACCACAACATGCCGCGCGAACCGTTACGCACGATCTCGACTTCGATGCCGCGTTTCTGAGCTTCCGAAGCGACAGCCAACGCAACGCGATTGGCGCCGAGCGCCAGCGCCGACGAATCGCAGGGGACGTAGATGCGTGTCATACCAGGTCCTCCGCGCTCGTGTGAACGCGCGCTTCTTCGTAAAGCCGATCGAATTTCTGCGGCGTGACGCGGGCATACAACTCGCCGTTGATCGTCATGGCCGGCGACAACGCGCATTGCCCGAGGCAATACACGGTTTCCAGCTCGGTATCGGGTTGATGACCGGAGTCGAACTTGCAGCCCGTATGTCCTTCGATATGCGCCGCCAACGCCTCCGTTCCCATGCTTTTGCACGCTTCGGCGCGGCAAAGCTGCACGGTCACGCGTGCCGGCGGTTCGGAGCGAAAGTGGTGGTAATAGGTAATCACGCCATGCACTTCAGCGCGCGAAAGCGACATCGCCTGGGCAAGCGGGCCGATGACATCGGCGGGAATATAGCCGGCTTCATCCTGAATCGAATGCAGCACGGCGATCAGCGACGCGCCCGGTTTCAAATGACGCGCAATCCGCGCTTCGGCGGATTCGTGCGGGGTAGTACTGGCAATCTGGCTCATGGGGAGTCTCCGTCGCTCGGCATATGTTTTATAAATGCATATATCGGTCTTATAATCGCTTTACCGAGCCTCTGATATGCAAGATACGAGGCTATCCTGTCGATGGCAATAGGAACAACAACTGCATATGATCGACGTCGAATGCCGGACCGAACTCGTATTGCGCGATGCAGCAGGCCGCGAAGCCAGTCTCAGCGCGGCAGTGCCGCTTTTGCTGCTCGTTTCGCAGACCGGAAGTATTGCGCAGGCAGCATCGGCTAAGGGTTTGTCCTATCGGCACGCGTGGGGCCTGTTGCGCGAAATTGAGACACGGTTGGGCGGCGCGCTGATCACCAAGTCGCGCGGGCGCGGCTCGGTGTTGTCGGAATTGGGCGAAGCCGTATTGCGAGCGCAGCGTTTGTCGAACGAGCGCCTCGATGGTCCGCTTCAAGCGGTAGCGAGCGAAGTAGCCAGCGAGTTGAACCGGCGTTTATCGCGCACGCTCAGCGAGATTCGCATTCACGCGTCGCACGGTTATGCGGTCGCCGCGCTCGTCGGCGCGCTGGCCGCAAAACGAATCCCCGCCGATATCAAATACCGCGAAAGCGCCGAAGCCGTGAGCGCGCTCGCGCGCGGCGAGTGCGAGCTGGCGGGCTTCCATTTGCCGATCGGCGAGTTTCGCGCGAGCTGCGCGGAGATTTATCGGCCATGGCTGGATGCGCAACGGCACGGGCTGATCCATCTGACCCGTCGCACGCAGGGACTGTTTCTGCCGAAGGGCAATCCCAAAGGCATACGCGGTCTGCGCGACCTTGCTCGCGACGACATCCGCTTCGTCAATCGCCAGCCGGGCTCGGGCACACGCATGCTGCTCGACCTGGCGCTACGCCAGATCGGCGTCAATCCGGCGACCATCAATGGCTACGCGACTGCCGAACTGACGCATTCGGCGATTGCCGCGTTTGTGGCGAGCGGCATGGCCGATCTCGGCTTCGGCGTGCAACCGGCCGCGCAGCAGTTCGCGCTCGATTTCATCCCGATCATCGACGAGGATTATCTGTTTGCCTGCGACCGCGAAAAGCTCGCCGATGCCAGTCTTGCCGGCGTGCTCGACGTTCTTCGCAGCGAAGGATTCAAGGGCAGCGTGGCGCAGCTCGAAGGTTATGACCCGCTGCATTGCGGCGCGCTAGTCGATCTCGATGCGGCACTCGGCGGCGGCACGGAGACGTGAGCGAAGACAGCGCGTTTTAAGCTAATGTAATACGCCGATACAAGCGCAAAGGCCGCGCAACCGGCCGAGTGCGGAGCTTGAGTTTAGAATCAGGTTTCGCGGTCAGGAGTTCCGATGGACGCTTTGCCGGAACAACGCCTGACCGAACGTTTAACCGAAGTCTGTTCATCGACTTGCTACTGACTGTACTGCTGCCATGAAACTGCTTTTAAGTGTTGCCGCGTCGATTGCGTTTGTTGCCGGCGCCGTCTCCTTCGTACCCGTTGCGTTTGCGCAGAATTCACCCGGCATTCCGGGCGGCATCCTGCAAGACCAGTTCCGGTTGAAAGAGCATCCGCAAATGCAATTTGCGGCTTCCGCGCCTTCCGACAAGTACCAGAACAAAGAGACGGCCAAGCGTCGCCGCGGCGATCTGGGCGACCCGAACGGTTGCAACCTGCAGTGCCCGAAGGACGAATGATCGGCAACTAGCGCGTTACGACGCGGCCTTTAACGCATGCGGCTTCGCTTGGGCACTGTTGGCGAAGCGTGCGTGCGATGGATCAGCCGCGTTCCTCTCCGGTCGCTGCAATTGCTCGGCAAGGCCGCGACGGCAGCGTGTTAACCCTGCTTCCTTTTTTCGGTTTCCTTTCAGATTTCCCCTCGCTGAGCGCTTCATTTTCCTCAGCGTCTGTTACCACTCATTACCGACCGATTAATGCTACTTGATGGCGGCGTGCACGGCATCCGCTCGGGTATCTTATCGTTGCGTGCGTTGAACGGTCTTTTACGACAGACGCACCAGGATTTCATAAAAAACAATTAATCGAGCCAGCTTGGTGGTCGCACGCATACGAGGCGTGCCGGGAGGGCCACGTGGACAGGCAATGTCCATTTGACGGCATGGGCCAGCAGGATACGCTTTAGAAAGGCGAGGGGAAGATAACCAAATGAGAATTCTTCAAGTCGTTCTTGCACCCCGTTTATCAGGGGCCGAGGTACTCGCGAAAGGCGTGGCGATCGGGCACCAGCAAGGCGGTCACGATGTATGCATTACTTCGCTAATGCCGGAGCACGACGATTTCGAGCACATCAGCGCCGAGTTGCGCGCGAACAATGTCTTGTGCCTGTTTCCGCAGCGTTCGCTCGGCAAGGTCGGACGGCTGCTGTTCCTGCATCGTGCGATCCGCCGCTTCAAACCCGACATCATCTTTGCGCACGCGACCATTCCCGCGCTGTACGTCCGGGCGCTGCCAACACGAGTGCCGATAGTCTGGGTCATGCACTCCGGCGCCAATGACTTCGCGAACAACGCGCTGCTGTTTGCCGAGCGTCTGCTCTCGGGACGGGCGAAGGCGGTGATCGGGGTATCGCAGAAGAATATCGATGATTACGTGAAGGAAGTCGGTTCGCATCCTTCCATGATCGTGGTGCCGAATGGCGTCGATATCTCGCGATTCACGCAAACGAGCGAGCCGTTGCCATCGACGGGAATCAGGCAGATTGTCCAGATCGGCCGGTACATTCCCGAGAAGAACCAGTTGCAGACCGTCCAGGCGTTCGCGCGCGTGGCCGCAGTCGATCCCGATGTGCAGTTGCTGCTATGCGGCGTGATCGAGAATCTGGCGTATCACGCGTCAATCGTGAAACTCGTGGACGATTTGGGATTGAACGATCGCGTGATGATCGTCGGACCGCAGTCCAACGTCGCTGAAATCCTGCGCGAGTCGCGCGCCTTCGCAATGCCTTCGAGTTTCGAGGCGCATAGCATCGGCTTTCTCGAGGCATTGGCGTCGGGGATTCCGGTGGTGGGAAACGCGATTCCGTCGTTCGCGTTCGCGGATAGTTTCGCAGGCGTCGCGCTGCTCGATACCAGCGATGCCGATGCCTACGGCCGCGCGCTGCTCGCCGCGCTGTCCCAGCCGCGCGCGACGCGTCCGCTGAACGGGCTCACGTTGCAAAGCACGGCTGACAGGTATCTCGCGATTGCATCGGATGTGCTCAACCTGCAAGTGCGGATGGGTTGATTTCCAGCGCATTAAAAAACGCGCCGCCGAGGGTATCGGCGGCGCGTTTTTTTATTGCAGATTCCTGAGCCACAGCGACTCGGAAAAGAGCCCCGGCATTTCGCTCCAGATTTGCGCCGGACCCAGCTTCTGCGCGTTGTCGAAGTCATAACCGATCAACATCGGCGCGCCGCCCGTGTAATAAAACGGCCCGAGCTTCGCGTTCGCGCGCTTGAACAGCACGAGGGACGGCCGCTTTTCACGCTGCACGATGTGCGGCAAAGCATCGGCATACGACGCTTCCTTCAGCTTTCCGGCTAGCGCGGGCGCGCCGAGCGTGGCTGCGCGTTTGATCGTCCATACATCGATGTCCGGGCCGTCGCCGCGAGGTTGCAGCAAGACGATGTCATCGGTTCCATTGCCGTCCAGGTCGCCGACGGCCACTTTTGTCATCACCGATGAAAACTGCGGATAGCTATTGCCGCGCAACGTTCCGGCGAACGCGCCGCCTGAACTCGAAATCTGCGTGATGGCCATCGCGTTGTCCACGGTTTCGATTGCGACAAGTCCGGCGCGCGGTGACCCCGATGTACGCACCGGAAGGAAACGCGCATTCGTGCTCATGTCGTGAGCTTGCATCCACAACGCAGGCGCGCGGCCGGTTTTGCCCGCGCTCGCGATCACCCACAAGTTCAGGCCGCCGTCGCCGCGTTTGTGCGCGATCATCACGTCGGCGCGGCTGCTTCCTGTGAAATTACCCGCCACATATTGCTGCGCATTCGCGGGCGTCCATGCCGCGCTCGTCTGATACCAGAGCTTTGGCGCGTCGAAGTGCGTGCCCGTGCTGCGCATCAGCCAGAACGCCGTGCCGCCGTTGCGCGGCGAGATCACCATCAGGTCGTCGCGGCCGTCGCCATCGAAATCACCGAGCAGAAAACGCACGCTGTCAAAGCATAGTGTGTCGGCCGAACAGGTGGGCGCCGTGGCATTTGCGTTGAAGGGAACGGCGTTCAGATACCACGATTCCGCCGTTTCCAGCCGCGACATATCCGCGACCCACACGTTAAAGCCCGGACCGTCCTTGCGGCGCTGAACATAGACCGCGCTCGACCGATGATCTTCGTCATCACCGCCGCGCACGTCGCCGAAGAGCGCGCCTTCCTCGCGGTTATCGGTCCATTGCGTTTTCGCCGATGGCGCCCAGCGCGACTCGGTCGTAAGCCCGGAACAACTGCCGGCCGAAAGCACACCGTTTCGCCCCGCCAGGCAATGGCCGAGCGGCGTGTACACGTAGCCGAAATCCCAGGGCGTCCATTTCTGGGCGGTCTCGGCCGAAGCGGGCGGCGAGCACGCTTCCTCCGTCAACTTGCCGTCGCGTTCGGCGACGCACTGCCGGGTGGTTTCATCGACGAGCTGCGCCGTGTTTTTTGTCCCCGGCGCCGCCGATACCTCCTGCCAATGCCAGTTCTGCGTCGCGGCGCCCGTGCACGCGGCGAGCGTCGGCGCAGCGCCGGCTCCTGCCGACGTCACGCATTGGCTCGAATATTCGTTCACGATCTGCATGGAGCGCGGCTGGAAATCCGGGCCCGGATCGCTCGCATGCGCGCGTGTCCAGTAGCGGCGCGCGACCCAGTTGCCGTCCCATTGATATTCGCCGAAGACATGGCCGCCGTTGTCGTCGCCATCGATGGCGAAATACGACGCTACGTCGTCGCGTTTCTTCTGGGTATCGGCGGCGGCGAGGTTCTTGGGCAGACCGCCGGTCGGATATGTGACGTGATAGCCGATCGGGATATCGCGCCCGAGCCCTTGCGCTGCGATCCGCGTGATGCGCGCGGCGTAGATATGATCCGGATGTTCGATAAACGGCACCGTATCCGGGTTGAGCGTATAGATTTCGGTCGCGGGCGCGAGCATGGCGCGCACCGTCGCGATCAACGCGGAGCGGTCGTATTTGGTCGTATTGGAACCGTCGGCGTTCAACGGATACGTTTCAATGCTCTCGCCCTTGTCCCACAACAAGCCGAGCGGCACACGCCCGCCGCGCACGCCGCCGCCGGGCAGCCGTACTTCGAGCAGCTTCACGCGCGGCTGTTGCCTGAGCAGCATTTGGTGCACAGGTTTGCCGGCGAAATCGACCGTCGACTCGATCCAGTCGTCCGGCACGCCCGCCATGCGTGCGTAGGCGAGTCGCGTGCCTTTTTCGCGGAGTTTGACGTAATCGAAATTCGCGCCGTTCGCGCCGCCGATCAGATGGACCGTGGTCACACACCAGCCGGCCGCGAGCTTGTCGCTGATGCCTGGATTGACGAAGAGCAGGTCATCGTCCAGATGCGCAACGACCGTGATGAGCGAGCCAGCATGGCAATCGGCGGTTGGCGAAGATGTTTGCGCGATGGCTGGCGAGAGCAGGGCGCTGACGGCCCACAGCATGATCGATAAGCACGCAACAGCCAATCTCCGCATGGAACGGCTTTCTTGCATGATTCCCCCGTATGGCATTTTTGTCTGCTGAATCTGTGAATCTGGCAGCTTGAAGTGTAGCGGCGGTACGCTCCGTTGCCGAGCGAACATGGAGTGAGGGAATGGCGGATTGTGGGGAGCCGAAAAGCAAAACCCCGCCATGCCGTTAGGCACGCGGGGTTTTGTTCATCCGGCACGAGACCGGAAGCGATATTGGTGGAGGCGGCGGGAATCGAACCCGCGTCCAGTAGCGCTCTACGACCAGTTCTACATACTTAGTTCTATCGTTTGATTTAACCTGGCGACGCGGACGAACACGCTTCGCTTCGGCGATTCACTAAATTTTCGACCTTGGCGTCGTGACACCGACAAGGCTTATCTGACGTATATGACCTCTCTCGGTATTGCTACCGGTCTTGCGACTCTAGTCCGTCAGTAAACTAGGGAGAGGCAGGCGGCCCTTAGGCTGCCAGTGCGAACGTTTCGTCGTTTGCAGTTACGTTTTTCCCATTGATTTACGAGGTGACGGGTCCTCGGTATGCCCTAGCCGCTTCGCAACCCCTGTCGAAACCAGGTCGCCCCCGAAGCATTGCGTATTATCTCACAGATCGAATCGCCAATCGCGCCGGCGAAAGCAGTCTGAAGGAGACCGCGACGCATTACAGCTACTGCACGTCCCTCAACAACTGCTGCAATTCGATAGTCGTTTCCACCACGTGATCGGCGTGCCAACGCTCAGGCGGCAAGTCCGTGCCGCAGTATCCATACGCTGCCGCCACGGTGACCATGCCGGCGGCGAAGCCCGCCTGGACGTCACGAAGATCGTCGCCCACATAAACGACCTGTTCGGGCTTTTCTTCCATCAGCTCGGCAGCGTGCAACAACGGCGCCGGATGCGGCTTCGAATGCGACGTGGTGTCGCCGCAAACCAGGCACGCGGCCCGTTCGGCCAGACCAAGCAACGCCACGAGCGGTTCGGCCAGCCGCGTGACCTTGTTCGTCACGATGCCCCAGCGCACGCCGCGAGCGTCGAGCTGGTCGAGTAGTTCATCGATACCTGGAAACAATGTGGTTTCAATGCACAGATCCGCTTCATAGTTCGCGAGGAACTCCTCGCGCATGGCGGCGTAATCCGGATGCTCGGGACTAATCTCGAACGCGCCGCCGAGCAAACCGCGCGCGCCCGCCGATGCCAGTGGCCGCAACGTCTCCAGCGGCCGCATTTCCAGCCCTCGGTCGTGGCGCATCTTGTTGACGGCGGCGACCAGGTCGGGTGCGGTATCGGCAATCGTGCCGTCGAGGTCGAACAACACCGCCTGGCATAGCTTCAGCCGGTCCTTGTCCGATTCGTGCTGCGGCAAGGGCGTCGGGTCATCGCTCATGGAAGTCCGTGCTGGTTCTATGACGCTGGGCGGCGCCGGGTCCGCGTCTGTGGAATTCGAGATGTCCTTCGTGCGATCGTTCATGTTCGCTCCCGTCATGCCGCGCGACGGCAGGCCATCAGGTAGTTGATGCTGGTGTCGTCGGAGAGGCCGAAGCGTTTGGCGAGCGGCCGATACGTAATGCCTTTGATCTCGACGATATCTAATTGCGCCGAACGCACATGTTGCGCAAGTTCTGACGGCTTGATGAAACGCGCATAGTCGTGCGTGCCGCGCGGCAGCATCCGGGCGATGTACTCCGCTCCGATCACCGCGAACAGGTAGGCCTTCGCGTTCCGGTTCAACGTGGAGAAGAACACCCAGCCGCCCGGCTTCACCAGCGTGGCGCAAGCCTCGACGATACCCGCGGGATCCGGAACGTGTTCCAGCATTTCCATACAGGTGACGACGTCGTAGCTACCCGGTTCGCGCGCAGCGAGCGCTTCGGCCGCGATTTCCTCGTATTCCACCTCAACGCCGCTTTCCAGGCTGTGCAGGTCGGCCACGCCCAATGCACTCGACGACAGATCCACGCCTTTCACCTTCGCGCCGCGCACAGCCATGGATTCGGAGAGGATCCCTCCGCCGCAACCAATATCCAGCGCGCGTTTGCCGGGCAGGTGCGCAAGGCCATCGATCCAGTCGAGCCGCACCGGGTTCAGCTCATGCAGCGGTTTGAACTCGGCGTTCGGGTCCCACCAGCGATGAGCCAGCTCGCTGAATTTCTGAAGCTCGTGGGGATCGGCGTTGATCATGTGCGGATAGCCTTGGAACAAAAGTCGTGAACAGTCAGGCACCAAGTATATAGGCGGTGACGGGACAGGGTAAAACGGGGCGGGGAGAGAAGCTCGGCTTGGGCTGGCGCGCGCCCATAAAAAAAGCCCCGCCGAAGCGGGGCTTTGATCCTGCGGCAATCAGTCGCGAATTATTGCGGCTGACGCGAGGTTCCAACAACTTCCACTTCCACGCGACGATCCGGTGCGAGGCAAGCGATAAGCTGCTTGTGGTTCTTCTGGTTGCAACCGGTGGTAACCGGGTTGCGCTTGCCCTTGCCTTCCGTATAGATACGGTTGGCTTCGATGCCCTTGCTGACCAAGTATGCCTTGACCGCTTGTGCACGACGCAGGGACAGACGATCGTTGTACTTGTCCGAACCAATGCGGTCGGTGTAACCCGTAGCAACCACGACTTCCAGGTTCAGGTCGCCAATCTTCGATGCGAGATCGTCAAGCTTAGCCTTACCAGCCGGCTTCAGGATTGCCTTGTCGAAGTCGAACAGAGCGTCAGCTTGGTACGTAACCTTCTGGCTTTGGATGACCGGCGCAACCGGAGCGACCGGAGCCGGCGGCGTCGGTGCTTGCGCAACCAGCGCGCCATCGCACTTTGCGTTTGCCGTAGCCGGGGTCCAGAACGCATCGCGCCAGCAAAGCTCGTTCGTACCGTTCATCCACACATATTCGCCCGTGCCGTTCACCCAGTTGTCATTGACTGCCTGACGTGAAGCCGGGACCGATTGCGCCATAGCCGATGCAGCCATAACTGCGGTAGCTGCAATGAACGCGAGCTTTGAAAGTTTATTCATATTTCTCCTCTCGAAATTGAGATTACCGCAGGTTTACTGCGAGCCTTGTTGACAAAGACAAGTCATACATTGCTCGAAGTATAACATTACCGCGGAACAAAACGCTGTGTGTAGACTTCGAGCAGTGTCTAACTTTGTGCGTTGGCATTTTGCCATATCGTTCCCTTGCAACGATAAAAATATCCCCGGGGCCCCAACGCCCGCAACCTTATGTGGTGCATGCGCAACAAGACGGGGCATGGGAAAAGCAGGGTTTGATATGCGCGTCTTATGCGCATGATACGTGCCCACCCGGAACTTTTTCGCAAAACATCAATACATTTTTTTCCGTGGTTTTTCGCGCTAAATCGGCGACGTCCAAAACCCGGGAATCGCGATCATAGCGGGTTAGTCTGACGTTTTCACTGAGTCGCGCGAAGCAAATTGTAAGCTTGCGCTACAAATGCGTTGCAAACCCGTGAAAAAGTTCCCTTCGCGCTTTTACGTCCACGCCGTTCGCCCGCGTGCGCACTGTATGTATATACGCGCCACTGCCGGGCGCGGATGCCGCGCATGTTAGAATCGCGTGATGCGTTGCGTTCGCAATGCCGATGCTAAACGCCGGTGAATTGAGGGAAAACGTCGCGAAAGGGATGTTTATTCCGTGCCGGCGCCGCACAGTTCAAGACACGGATAAATGGATCAATTCGCCAAAGAGACCCTGCCAATCTCCCTCGAGGAGGAAATGCGCCGCTCATATCTCGATTACGCGATGAGCGTGATCGTGGGGCGAGCGCTGCCCGATGTCCGCGACGGCTTGAAGCCTGTCCACCGTCGCGCGCTGTATTCCATGCACGAGCTGAACAACGACTGGAATCGCGCATATAAGAAGTCGGCGCGTATTGTTGGCGACGTGATCGGTAAATATCACCCGCACGGCGACCAGTCGGTGTACGACACCATCGTGCGGATGGCGCAACCGTTTTCGCTCCGCTACATGCTGGTCGACGGTCAGGGCAATTTCGGTTCGGTCGACGGCGACAACGCCGCGGCCATGCGATACACCGAAATCCGCATGGCGAAGATCGGCCACGAACTGCTGGCGGATATCGACAAGGAAACGGTCGACTTCGGTCCGAACTACGACGGCAGCGAAAGCGAGCCGCTGGTTCTGCCGGCGCGGATTCCCAATCTGCTGATCAACGGCTCGGCCGGCATCGCGGTTGGCATGGCGACGAACATTCCGCCGCACAACCTGCGCGAAATCGTCGATGCCTGCATGCATCTGCTGAACAACCCTGACAGCACGATCGACGAACTGATGGAAATCGTTCCGGGGCCGGACTTCCCGACCTACGGCGTGATTTACGGTGTGTCGGGCGTGAAAGACGGGTATCGCACGGGGCGCGGACGCGTCGTGATGCGTGCAACCACGCACTTCGAGGAGATCGATCGCGGCCAGCGCATGGCGATCATCGTCGACGAAATCCCGTATCAGGTGAACAAACGCACGCTGCTCGAGCGCATCGCCGAGCTGGTGAACGAGAAGAAGATCGAAGGCATCTCGGACATCCGCGACGAATCCGACAAGAGCGGCATGCGCGTCGTGGTTGAGCTCAAGCGCGGCGAAGTGCCCGAAGTGGTGCTGAACAACCTGTACAAGCTGACGCAGCTTCAGGACACGTTCGGCATGAACATGGTCGCGCTGGTCGACGGCCAGCCGCGCCTGCTCAACCTGAAGCAAATGCTGGAGTGCTTCCTGTCGCATCGGCGGGAAGTGCTGACGCGGCGCACTGTATACGAACTGCGTAAAGCGCGGGATCGCGGACACGTGCTGGAAGGTCTGGCGGTAGCGCTCGCGAATATCGACGAATTCATTCGGATCATCAAGGCCGCTCCGACTCCGCCGATCGCGAAGCAGGACTTGATGAACAACGCCTGGGATTCGGAAATCGTCCGCGAAATGCTGTCGCGCGCGGAAACCGAAGCGTCAGGCGGACGTCAGGCGTATCGGCCGGAAGGTCTGAATCCGGCCTACGGCATGCAGGCCGATGGCTTGTACAAGCTTTCCGACGTTCAGGCGCAGGAAATTCTGCAAATGCGCTTGCAACGCCTGACCGGTCTGGAGCAGGACAAGATCGTCGGCGAGTACAAGGACGTCATGGCGCAGATCGCCGACTTGCTCGATATCCTCGCGCGGCCGGAGCGGATTCGGCAGATCATCGTTGATGAATTGGGTACGGTTCGCAACGAGTTTGGCGACGACCGCCGTTCGCGCATCGAACTGAATGCCACGGAGCTGAACACCGAAGACCTGATCACGCCGCAGGAAATGGTCGTGACCATGTCTCATACCGGCTACGTAAAATCGCAGCCGCTTTCCGAATATCGGGCGCAAAAGCGCGGCGGCCGCGGCAAGCAGGCCACGCAGATGAAGGAAGACGACTGGATCGACACGTTGTTCATCGCGAACACGCACGATCACATGTTGTGTTTCTCGAATCGCGGGCGCGTGTACTGGATCAAGGTCTACGAAGTCCCACAAGGTTCGCGGAATTCGCGCGGCCGTCCGATCGTCAATATGTTCCCGCTGCAGGACGGCGAGAAGATCAACGTCGTATTGCCGATCAAGGAATTCTCGGCTGATAAGTACGTCTTCATGGCGACGTCTTTGGGTACGGTCAAGAAGACGCCGCTGGAAGCTTTCAGCCGGCCGCTGCGCAAGGGCATTATCGCGGTCGGACTGGACGAGGGTGATTTCCTGATCGGCGCCGCGATCACGGATGGTGAACACGACGTGATGCTGTTTTCGGATTCGGGCAAGGCAGTTCGCTTCGACGAAAACGATGTTCGCGCCATGGGCCGTGAAGCGCGCGGCGTGCGCGGCATGCAGCTGGAAGACGGGCAACAGGTTATCGCGCTGCTGGTTGCGGGCGGCGAGAACCAGTCTGTGCTGACCGCGACCGAGAACGGTTTCGGCAAGCGCACGCCGATTGGCGAGTACACGCGTCATGGTCGTGGCACGAAGGGCATGATCGCGATCCAGACATCGGAACGTAACGGCAAGGTGGTTGCCGCAACGCTCGTCGAGCCGGAAAGCGAGATCATGCTGATCACCAATACGGGTGTGCTGATCCGCACGCGCGTGTCCGAGATCCGTGAGATGGGCCGTGCAACCCAAGGTGTTACACTCATCAGTCTTGACGACGGCACGAAGTTATCCGGCCTGCAGCACATCGCCGAGGCGGAAGTGGCGGTCGAACTCGACGCGGATCTGGAAGGTGACGCGTCTGACACACTCGACACACCATCGGCCAGCGACGCTGGCGACAGTCCCGACGACACGTCCGAGGGCGGCGAAGACACAACGTCCTGATCGCTGCCTGCCGACGAGCACTCGTTCTGTTTCTGAAAGCTTGAATCTATAAGCTGCGCGAATCCGAGCATGTCCCACGTGACATGCCGACTCGCGCAGCGGTAGAAACGAAAATTTTTTAAGGGAGTAATGATGCAAAAACAGTTTAAACAATGGATCTTGCTGGCTGCTTTGGTACCGGCTTTCGCATCGGCTCAATCGCTCCAGAGCCAATCGGCAGCGCCGGCACCGGCTGCGGCTACAGCGGCTCCGGATCCGGCGAAGCAAGCTGCGATCAAGAGCCTGCTGGACGCAATCGACGCGCAAAAGCTCGTCGGCGCCATTGGTAACAGCGCGCAAATGCAGTCGAAGCAACTGGTTCCGGCCATCCTGTCCGACGCTTTGAGCGAAAACAAGACGCTGAACGACAAGCAGAAACAAGCTGCCGTTCCTCAGCTCCAGAAGGACACGGTACCGAAGCTGGTCGACTCTGCTGGTCAAGTGTTCGCAACGGACTCGTTCCGCCAGGACGCCATGCAAGCTCAGTACGACGCATACGCGAAGTACTACACCACGGCTGAAATCAACGACCTGACGACGTTCTACAAGAGCCCGACAGGACGCAAGTTCATCCAGGTTCAGGACCAGGTTGGTCGTGACGTGGTGAACGGCCTGATGCAAAAGTACATGCCGCAAGCCATTAAGGCGACGCGTACGCAAGCAGACAAGGAAGTGGCGTCGGTCAAGCCGGCCAAGTAAGCTCAAGCCGGGCCGCTGAAACCCGCGGCCGCTAACGCGGCTCTAGTTTGGCGGGTTTTCGGGACGGTGCGATAATGGCTGTTTGCGTGCATACGCAAACAGCCATTTCTTTTTCAGGCGCGGTTTTGATCTCTTCCTGACCGCGTCCGGCTTTTCGGGGTCTCTATTCTTATGCGCGTATTCAATTTCTCCGCTGGTCCTGCTGCAATGCCCGAAGAAGTACTCCGTCAAGCTGCCGACGAAATGCTCGACTGGAACGGCAGCGGCATGAGCGTGATGGAAATGAGTCATCGCGGCGCCGAGTTCATGTCGATCCACGAAGCGGCGCTGACCGATCTCCGCGACTTGCTCAAGGTTCCGGCATCGCACAGGATCCTGTTTTTGCAGGGCGGCGGGATTGGCGAAAACGCGATTGTGCCGCTGAACTTGCTCGGATCGCGCAAGACGGCGGATTTCGTGGTGACTGGTTCATGGTCGCAGAAATCGTTCAAGGAAGCGCAGAAATACGGCACGCCGCACATCGCGGCAAACGGGAAGACGGAGGAAGGTTTCACCCACGTTCCGAAGATCGCCGAATGGCATCTTTCCGAGGATCCCGCGTACGTCCACCTTTGCACGAACGAAACCATCGATGGCGTGGAGACCTTCGAGATTCCGGATCTCGGTTCCGTGCCGCTGGTTGCCGACGCTTCGTCGCATATTCTTTCGCGGCCAATGGACATCGCCAAGTACGGCGTGCTCTTTGGCGGCGCGCAGAAGAACATTGGCATGGCGGGCGTGACGGTCGTGATCGTGCGCGAGGATCTGCTCGATCGCGCACTGGCCATCTGCCCTTCGGCGTTCGAATGGAAGACCATTGCCGCGAACAATTCGATGTACAACACGCCGCCTACCTACGCCATTTATATTGCCGGCCTCGTTTTCAAGTGGCTGAAAAAGCAGGGCGGGCTCGAAGCCATGGAAGCGCGCAGCATCGAAAAATCGTCGATGCTGTATGACACCATCGACTCGAGCAGCTTCTATTTGAACAAAGTTGAGCGTCAGTCGCGTTCGAGAATGAACGTACCGTTTTTTCTCGCCGACGAAACCCGTAACGAAGCATTCCTGGCCGGCGCGAGAGCGCGGGGCCTGCTGCAGCTGAAAGGCCACAAGTCGGTCGGCGGCATGCGAGCGTCCATCTATAACGCCGTGCCGCTCGAAGCGGTGAAGACGCTTGTCGAGTATATGAAGGATTTCGAGCAGACCAGCGCCTGATTTGTCCTCCAATGCTTCACCACGCTTATCCGACTTGAACCAGACATCGCATGGACGACGACCTTAATTCTCAACTCAAACCGCTGCGTGAGCGCATCGATGCGCTCGACGCGCAGCTCATCGCGCTCCTGAATCAGCGCGCCGCGGTCGCGCTCGAAGTGGGCGAGGTGAAGAAGCATTTCAACGCGCCCGTGTTCCGCCCGGAGCGCGAACTGCAGGTGATCGCGCGGCTTCAGGACATGAGCGAAGGCCCGCTTGCCGACGATCACATCAGCTCGATCTGGCGCGAAATCATGGCGGCGAGCCGCGCGCTCGAACAAACGCTGCGTGCCGCGTTTCTCGGACCGGTCGGCACGTACAGCGAGCAGGCGATGTTCGAATATTTCGGACATTCCATTGAAGGTTTGCCGTGTCCTTCCATCGACGAAGTGTTTCGCTCCGTTGAAGCGGGCGCAGCCGAATTTGGCGTTGTGCCGGTCGAGAATTCGGCGGAAGGCGCGGTATCGCGGACGCTCGATTTGTTGTTGCAGACGTCGCTTGTGATTGGCGGCGAGCTGGCTTTGCCGATTCACCATAATTTGCTGACGGCGTCCGGCACGCTCGACGGCGTGACGCGCGTGTTCGCGCATCCGCAAGCGCTCGCGCAATGTCAACATTGGCTGACCGCTAACGCGCCTACTTTGGCGCGTCAGGCGGTATCGAGCAACGCGGAAGCGGCGCGGTTGGCTGTTGGCGACCCGAGCATCGCGGCAATCGCGGGCGATCGCGCGGCGACACATTACGGCTTAGGCGTAGTGCGATCCATGATTCAGGACGATCCGCACAACCGCACGCGCTTCGTAATGATCGGCAAGGAACGCACGGGCGTGAGCGGCTTCGACCAGACGTCGCTGATTGTTTCGGTGGCGAACGAGCCGGGCGCATTGCTCAAGCTGCTTGAACCGCTGGCGCGGTTTGGTGTGTCGATGACGCGTTTCGAGTCGCGTCCGGCGCGCGTCGGCACATGGGAGTACTACTTTTATATCGATGTGGAAGGCCATCGCGACGATACGGCCGTGGCCGGCGCGCTCGCCGAACTCGGCGAAAAGGCCGAATTTCTCAAGGTTCTCGGGTCATACCCGCGCGCTCGCTGATTCCCTGATAAAAACGCTGGAGAAACTATGACATCGCAATTCGGCCCTTCCTACGTGCGCGCGATCGCGCCCTATATTGCCGGTAAGCCGATCTCGGAAGTGGCGCGTGAATTCGGGCTGAACGAAGCAGATATCGTGAAGCTCGCGTCGAACGAAAATCCACTGGGCATGCCCGAATCCGCCAAGCGCGCGATGGCGGAAGCCATGGCTGAACTCGGTCGTTATCCGGATTCGAACGGCTTCGAGTTGAAGGCTGCGCTCGGCGAACGTTATGGCGTGCCGCCGGAATGGATCACGCTTGGCAACGGCAGCAACGACATTCTCGAAATCGCCGCGCATGCGCTGGTGGAAAAGGGCCAGTCGGTCGTGTATTCGCAGTACTCGTTCGCCGTCTACGCGCTTGCCACGCAAGGTCTGGGCGCGCGCGCGATTGTCGTCCCGGCTGTGAAATACGGTCACGATCTCGACGCGATGCTCGCGGCAATCGCCGACGATACACGCCTTGTGTTCGTCGCGAATCCGAACAATCCGACTGGCACGTTTATCGAAGGTCCCGCGCTCGAGGCGTTTATCTCGCGTGTTCCGCGCCACGTCGCCGTTGTGCTGGACGAGGCGTACACGGAATATCTCGCGAAGGACAAACGCTACGATTCAATTGAATGGGTGCGTCGATATCCGAACCTGATCGTGTCGCGCACGTTCTCCAAGGCGTTTGGCCTGGCCGGATTGCGCGTGGGTTTTGCCATCGCCCAGCCGGAACAAACCGATTTGCTGAACCGACTGCGTCAGCCGTTCAACGTGAATTCGCTGGCGCAAGCCGCCGCGATTGCCGCGCTGAAAGATACGGCGTTTCTCGCGAAAAGCGCGGAGATCAACGCGGCGGGTTATCGCCGGCTCACCGAAGCGTTCGATAATCTGGGCCTCGAATATGTTCCGTCCGATGGCAACTTCGTGATGGTGCGCGTGGGCAATGACGACGCCGCCGGGCAGCGCGTGAATCTCGCGTTGCTCAAGCAAGGCGTGATCGTACGGCCCGTTGCAAATTATGGCTTGTTGCCGTGGCTGCGCATCACGATCGGTTTGCCGGAAGAAAACCAGGCGTTTATTGCCGCGCTCGAAAAGGCGCTGTCGGCGACGGCCTGATTGTTTGCCATGGGCTTGAGTCATAAAGCCCTCGATTGTTCACCCTTCGCGCCTTCGGGCGCGTTTTTATCGATGTCTCGTGGCCGCGTTCTCATTCAATAAACTCGTGATTTTCGGCGTCGGTCTGATCGGCGGATCGCTCGCGCGCGCGTTGCGTGTACACGCCGTGCGCGTTCACGCTGGCGCGACGGGCGAAATCATCGGCGTTGGCCGTTCGGCGAAATCCGTCGAGCGCGCGCTGGAACTCGGCGTGATCGATTCGGCCGTGTTTCTCGACGACGACAACGCGCTCAAGCAAGCCTTGCACGATGCCGATTTCGTACTGATCGCTGCGCCCGTTGCGCAGACCGAGCCGTTGCTGCAAAGGATCGTGCCGTTCCTCGATGCACGCACTATAGTCACCGATGCCGGCAGCACAAAAAGCGACGCGGTTGTCGCAGCGCGTGCGGCGCTTGGCGCGCGGGCTGCGCAGTTCGTGCCGGGCCATCCAATAGCCGGCCGTGAATCGAGCGGCGTGGATGCCGCGCTGCCCGATCTTTACGTCGATAGAAACGTCGTGCTCTGTCCGTTGCCCGAAAACGCGCCGGAATCCGTCGAGCGCGTCGCCGAGATGTGGCGCGCGACCGGCGCTTCGGTGCACATGATGAGCGCTGAGCAGCATGACGGTGTGTTTGCATCGGTCAGCCATTTGCCGCATGTGTTGTCGTTCGCGCTCGTCGAGCAGATCCTGGAAGCGCCGGACGCCGCGCTGAAGTTTTCGTTCGCGGCAGGCGGGTTTCGCGATTTCACGCGCATCGCGGCGTCGAGCCCGGAAATGTGGCGCGACGTGTGCATCGCGAACCGGGCTGCGCTTCTGACTGAAATCGATGCTTACACCGCCGTGCTCGCGCGTTTTCGCCAGGCAATCGAGGACTCGGACGCAGCCGCGCTTGAAGCCGCATTCGAGCGCTCGCGAACGGCGCGCAGCCAATGGCAACAAGGCGGCGGGCTCAAAACCGCCGACGATTCCGCACAATAGTTAACTGGACCTGTACATGGAACACCTCGATCTCGGACCTTTTTCACGTGCGTCCGGCACGGTCCGGCTGCCCGGATCGAAGAGCATTTCGAACCGCGTCTTGCTGCTCGCGGCGTTGGCCGAAGGCGAAACGGTCATCACCAATCTGCTGGATTCCGACGATACCCGCGTGATGCTCGCCGCGCTCGACACGCTTGGCGTCGAAGTGAAAAACGATGGCGAGCGTTGCGTCGTGAAGGGAACGGGCGGCGGATTTCCGGTGAAATTGGCGGAGCTTTTCCTCGGCAACGCGGGAACGGCGGTGCGTCCGCTGACGGCGGCGCTGGCGCTGAACGGCGGCGAATATCGTGTGCACGGCGTGCCGCGCATGCATGAACGGCCGATCGGCGATCTCGTCGACGGCCTGCGTCAGATTGGCGCGTCGATCGATTACGAAGCGAATGCCGGTTTCCCGCCGTTGCGCATTCATCCGGCTGAGATTTCCGTCGATCAACCGATCAAGGTTCGCGGCGACGTTTCCAGCCAGTTCCTGACCGCTTTGCTGATGAGCTTGCCGCTCGCGAAAAATTCGCGCGGCCCGATTGTGATCGAAGTGGAAGGTGAGCTGATTTCGAAGCCGTACATCGATATCACGATCAAGCTGATGGAGCGTTTTGGCCTGACCGTAGAACGCGACGGCTGGTCGCGTTTCACGTTGCCGGCTGGCGCGCGTTATGCATCGCCGGGCACGATTGCAGTGGAAGGCGATGCGTCGTCGGCGTCATATTTCCTTGCGGCCGGCGCACTGGGCGGCGGTCCGCTGCGCGTTGAAGGCGTGGGCCGCGCGAGCATCCAGGGCGACGTGAATTTCGCCGACGCGCTGATCCGCATGGGCGCGAACGTGATGCTTGGCGACGACTGGATCGAAGTGCGCGGCGTGGAGTCCGACGACGGCAAGCTGATGCCCATCGACATGGATTTCAACCTGATCCCCGATGCCGCGATGACCATCGCGGTCGCCGCCTTGTTCGCGAACGGCACGACCACGCTGCGTAATATCGCGAGCTGGCGCGTCAAGGAAACGGACCGCATTGCCGCAATGGCCACGGAATTGCGCAAGGTCGGCGCAACGGTCGAGGAGGGCGCGGATTTCCTCGTAGTCACGCCGCCGGCGCAGTTGACCCCGAACGCCGCTATCGATACCTACGACGACCATCGCATGGCGATGTGTTTCTCGCTCGTCAGTCTGGGCGGCGTGCCGGTTCGCATCAACGATCCGAAATGCGTGGGGAAGACCTTCCCGGATTATTTCGAGCAATTTGCGAGGCTGGCGAAGGCGTGATGACCGTGACTACTATATATAAGCGCGCTTTTTTCGGCCGTCCGGTGTGTCTTCGATGAAACCGACACGTCCCTTTCATCAAACGCCGGTGATCACCATCGACGGCCCGACGGCGTCGGGCAAAGGCACCGTCGCTGCCGTGGTCGCCGCCACGCTGGGTTTCCATCTGCTCGACAGCGGTGCGTTGTATCGGCTGACGGCGTTGGCGAGCGCGCGCTACAGCGTTGAACCCGAAAACGGCGATGCGCTCGCGAAACTCGTCGCCGAGCTTCACATCACGTTTCGCGAAGGCTTGGCGCAGCTCGACGGCGTGGATGTGTCCACCGAAATCCGCGCCGAAGAAATCGGCAAACGCGCCTCGGCCATAGCGGTCCACAGCCAGGTTAGGACGGCGCTGATTGCCCGTCAGCGGGCGTTCCGCAAGCCTCCGGGGCTGGTTGCGGACGGTCGCGACATGGGAACCGTTATTTTCCCCGATGCAACGCTCAAGGTATTTCTCACGGCGAGTGCAGAAGCCCGCGCCGCGCGCCGGCATAAGCAATTGATACAAAAAGGCTTTTCTGCTAATATGGAAGACTTGCTGCGAGATTTGCGCGAGCGGGACGCACGGGACAGCAGCCGTGCAACCGCGCCGCTCAAGCCAGCAGTGGACGCGAAGACGCTGGACACCTCCGGGCTATCCATCGACCAGGCTGTCGATCAGATCATCGGTTGGTACAAGGCAATTCCCGTCTGAGTTGCGGTAACTCGTTGCAAAAAGCCGACAAGTTGGTTGGCTTTGCGTTGGAGCTCCATGAGAAACATGGAGCGTGTTTTAACCCCTCAACCCCGTGTGGTGCTCGCTTCTTTTGTTTCTTTGTAATTTGCCCGAATGGTTCGGGCAGGCAAACGCGAAGTAGCCGCGCAACTATAGATTTTTATGTCCGACCTGCAAACATCTACCCCGAATACCGAATCTTTTGCGGCTCTGTTCGAAGAGTCGTTGACCAAGCAGGACATGCGTGCGGGTGAAGTCATCTCCGCCGAAGTCGTGCGCGTCGACCACAATTTCGTGGTCGTCAACGCGGGTCTCAAGTCCGAAGCCTACATTCCGCTCGAAGAATTCCTGAACGACGCGGGCGAGGTAGAAGTGCAGGCGGGCGACTTTGTTTCCGTGGCTATCGACGCCCTGGAAAATGGTTATGGCGACACCATCCTGTCGCGTGACAAGGCGAAGCGTCTGGCTTCGTGGCTGTCGCTGGAAAAAGCGCTGGACAACAACGAACTCGTGACCGGCACGATCACGGGCAAAGTCAAGGGCGGCATGACCGTGATGGTCAACGGCATCCGCGCGTTCCTGCCGGGTTCGCTGGTCGACACGCGTCCGGTCAAGGACACGACCCCGTACGAAGGCAAGACACTCGAATTCCGCGTGATCAAGCTCGACCGCAAGCGCAACAACGTCGTGTTGTCGCGCCGCGCCGTGATCGAAGCCACACAAGGCGAAGAGCGCGCAAAGCTGCTCGAAACGCTGAAGGAAGGCGCGATCGTGGAAGGCGTGGTCAAGAACATCACGGACTACGGCGCATTCGTGGACCTCGGTGGTATCGACGGCCTGCTGCACATCACGGACATCGCCTGGCGTCGTGTGCGTCACCCGAGCGAAGTTTTGTCGGTTGGCCAGGAAGTCACCGCCAAGATCCTCAAGTTCGACCAAGAGAAGAACCGCGTTTCGCTCGGTATCAAGCAACTCGGCGACGATCCGTGGGAAGGCATTTCCCGCCGTTACCCGTCGGGCACGCGTCTGTTCGGCAAGGTCACGAACATCACTGACTACGGCGCATTCGTCGAAGTGGAATCGGGCATCGAAGGCTTGGTTCACGTGTCGGAAATGGACTGGACGAACAAGAACGTTGCACCGTCGAAAGTTGTGCAACTCGGTGACGAAGTCGAAGTCATGGTTCTCGAAATCGATGAAGACCGCCGCCGTATCAGCCTCGGCATGAAGCAGTGCAAGCCGAACCCGTGGGACGACTTCAGCCGCAACTTCAAGAAGGGCGACAAGCTGGAAGGCGCCATCAAGTCGATTACCGACTTCGGCGTGTTCATCGGTTTGCCGGGCGGTATCGACGGTCTGGTTCACCTCTCGGACCTGTCGTGGAGCGAAACGGGCGAAGAAGCTGTTCGCAAGTACAAGAAGGGCGACGAAGTTCAGGCAATCGTTCTGGGCATCGACGTGGAGAAGGAACGCATCTCGCTGGGCATCAAGCAGCTCGAAGGCGATCCGTTCAGCAACTTCGTGGCAATGAACGACAAGGGCGCGACGGTTGACGGCGTGGTCAAGTCGGTTGACGCGAAAGGCGCAGTCGTGACGTTGACGGCGGACGTGGAAGGTTATCTCCGCGCGTCGGAAATTGCTCAGGACCGCGTGGAAGATGCTCGCAACGTGCTGAAGGAAGGCGACAAGGTCAACGCGATGATCATCAACATTGATCGCAAGTCGCGTGGCATCAACCTGTCGATCAAGGCCAAGGATTCGGCCGAGCAACAGGAAGCCATCCGTGGTCTGGCTTCGGCTGACTCGAGCACGGCTGCAACCGGCACGACGAACCTTGGCGCGCTGTTGAAGGCCAAGCTCGACGGCCAGAACGGCTAAGCCGCAGGTATTGCTGCAGCATGACCAAATCGGAATTGGTCGCCCAACTGGCGCTGCGATTTCCGCAACTTGTACTTAAAGATGCGGATTTCGCGGTGAAGACGATGCTCGATGCAATGTCGGACGCTTTGGCGAACGGTCATCGTATTGAAATTCGCGGCTTTGGCAGTTTCGGCCTCAATCGCCGGCCATCGCGCGTTGGCCGCAATCCTAAGTCAGGTGAGAAAGTGCTGGTACCGGAGAAATTCGTACCGCACTTCAAACCAGGCAAGGAGTTGCGCGAACGTGTCGACGGCCGTGCGGGCGAACCGCTGAAACAGTCGAACGAACCGGATAGCGACGAAGACGACGATGTTTGACCAGCGTCCGGATTCCTTCTGGTTCAAGCGCCGCGCCGCCAGCGGCAAATGACCGAAAAAAGCACCCGTCAGGGTGCTTTTTTTATGCCCGTGTTTATGTTCATGCGGCAATCCGCAGCGGTATAAAAATAGACCGATCGGCCTACATCTCCGCGCCTTTGCGCTTTGCTCCATACGCATCAATTACAATACCGGACGCTCATGACTTCCGGCGATATGGCGTGCAATTTGCACATCTCATGTTCGCAGCCCCTTAAGTCGCAGGTCGCTTCATCCAGTTACCGCCGTCAAAGAGACCCATATGAAATTTTTTGTCTGGCTAATTCGTATCCTCGTTTTCATCGTATTGCTGGTGCTCGCGCTCGCCAACACGCAAACCGCGAGGCTCAATTTTCTCGCCGGATATTCGTGGGACGCACCGCTCATCCTGATTGGTCTGGCGTTTTTTGTGGTCGGCTTGCTGGCTGGATTGCTTTCTTCTTTGCCAACGGTGTTTCGCCTGAGGATGGAAAATGCCCGGCTCAAGCGGGAGTTGCGTACGGCGCGGGATATCCCCGTCGTACCGCAAGATCCGCCCATGCCGCCGCTGATTTGATCGGCATGCGCCGGGCGTCCGTCTCATGCAGCCCGCCGTGTCCGGCAATTAACCTCAAACAAGAAATCGCATGGATCTAGACTTCTGGTGGCTGCTTGTCATTCCGGTCGCATTTGCTCTTGGCTGGATGGCGTCCCGCTATGACCTGAAAACGTTGCTGTCCGAAAACGCCAACCTGCCGCGCTCGTACTTCCGCGGCCTCAATTTCCTGCTGAACGAGCAACACGACAAAGCCATCGATGCGTTCATCGAAGTGGCGAAGCTCGATCCCGAAACCATCGAACTGCACTTTGCGCTCGGCAACCTCTTTCGCCGGCGCGGTGAAACAGACCGCGCAATCCGCGTGCATCAGAATCTGCTGAGCCGTCCCGATTTGCCGGTCGCCGAGCGCGATCATGCGTTGTATGAACTCGGGCAGGACTTTTTGAAGGCAGGTCTGCTGGATCGCGCCGAAGAAACATTCCGGTCGCTCGAGGCGGGCGAATATGCGCTGGGCGCGCAGCGTGCGCTGTTGACCATTTATGAGATCGAGAAGGACTGGAACAAATCGATCGCCACGGCCGAACGTATCGAGCAGATGGGCGCCGCTTCGCTCGCAAAAGAAGTGGCGCAGTTTCACTGCGAACTCGCCCAGGAAGCGCTGCAACGAAAGAATCCCGCCGATGCACGCGCCGAGTTGAAACTCGCGCTCGCGGCAAATCCGGAAAACGTGCGCGCGACAATCCTGGTAGGCGATGTCGACGCAGCCGGCGGCGATCTTGAAGCGGCGATTGCATGCTGGCGTCGCGTGGAGGCGCAGAATGCCGCGTATCTGCCGCTGGTCGCCGAAAAGCTGGTGCAGGCTTATTCGCAACTTGGCCGGACGGCTGAGGGCGTGGATCTGCTGGTCGACTTCGTGAACCGTTACCCAACCAACGATCTGCTCGATGTAGCGTTCAAGCATGTCTCGGAATTGCGTGGACTCGACGCCGCGCACACGCTCGCGCGCCATCAGATGCAGACGTCGCCGAACCTTGCAGGCATGACGCGGCTGCTCGAAGCGCAGGTTGCAACCGCCGAGGAACCGCGCCGTAGCGAGCTCGAACTCATGCGTGCGCTGGTCAAGCAGCGGACCAAGAATTTGCCGCGCTACACGTGCCAGAATTGCGGTTTTCGCGCGCGTCTTTTTTATTGGCAATGTCCGGGCTGCAGTGGCTGGGAAACTTATGCACCGCGCCGGGTCGAGCCGATCACGGCCGCCGCTTGAACGCAGGTTGTATCCACCAGGGACTGCGATCACGGTAGTGCATGCATCGTTTAAATTGATCGGACATCGTGGCCCTTGTGGTCTGATGCCTCGACATTCACCGGATTCTCCGGAACGCATATGAAAATATCCATCATCGGAACGGGCTACGTCGGACTTGTGACCGGCGCTTGCCTCGCCGAAATCGGCAACGACGTACTGTGCCTCGACGTCGATCCGAACAAGATCGGCATCCTCAACAGCGGCGGCGTGCCGATCCACGAGCCGGGCCTCCACGAGATGCTCAAGCGCACGCGCGCGGCGGGCCGGATTCGCTTTTCGACTGACATTAAAGAAAGCGTGGAACATGGCGAAATCCAGTTCATCGCCGTAGGAACGCCGCCGGACGAAGACGGGTCGGCCGATCTGCAATACGTGCTGGAAGCGGCGCGCAATATCGGCCGGTACGCGAACGGCTTCAAGGTCATCGTCGATAAATCCACGGTTCCCGTCGGTACTGCGCAGCACGTTCGGCGCGTAGTCGAAGAGGAATTGCGTTCGCGCGGCATCGAGCCGACGGGGCAAAACGGCTTTTCCGTGCTGTCGAATCCGGAGTTCCTGAAAGAAGGCGCGGCGGTCGACGACTTCATGCGTCCCGACCGAATCGTGCTCGGCGTTGACGACGACGAAGCCGGCCAGCGCGCGCGAGAAAAGATCAAGCTTCTCTACGCGCCGTTCAACCGCAATCACGAACGCACGCTGTATATGGACGTGCGTTCGGCTGAATTCACGAAGTACGCGGCCAACGCCATGCTGGCCACGCGCATTTCGTTCATGAACGATCTGTCGAATCTCGCGGATGCAGTGGGCGCGGACATCGAGGCAGTGCGCCGCGGGATTGGCTCGGATCCGCGTATCGGCTATCACTTCTTGTATGCAGGTTGCGGTTACGGCGGTTCGTGTTTCCCGAAAGACGTGCAGGCGCTCGCGCAAACGGCGCGTGAAAACGGGCATCGGCTGAGGATTCTCGAAGCGGTCGAAGAAGTGAACGACCTGCAAAAGGAAGTGCTCGTCGCGAAGATCACGAAGCGCATGGGCGAGGACCTTCGCGGGCGCACATTCGCCGTGTGGGGTTTGGCGTTCAAGCCGAACACCGACGACATGCGCGAAGCATCGAGCCGCCGTCTGGTTGGCGCCTTGCTTGAGCGCGGCGCAACGGTGCGCGCCTACGACCCCGTGGCGCTGGCCGAAAGCCGTCGCGTTTTCGCGCTCGATCTCGCCGATAAACCCGATCAGCTCGAACGCCTGCATTTTGTCGATTCGCAAAAGGACGCGTTGCCGGGCGCGGATGCGCTCGTGATCGTGACCGAGTGGAAGGAGTTCAAGAGCCCGGATTTCGCGCATCTGAAGAGTGAGCTCAAGATGCCCGTCATCTTCGATGGCCGCAATCTGTATGAACCTGAAGCGATGGCGCAACTCGGCATCGATTATTTTGCAATAGGACGTCCTCATGTCGAACTCACTCACGTCTGACGTCGCGTCGGCGGCTCCCGTCACGCCGGTCCCGCGCGCGCGCATTGCCGCGGCGCGCGTGCTGGTCGTAGGCGACGTGATGCTCGACCGTTACTGGTTCGGCGACGTGAACCGCATCTCGCCGGAAGCGCCGGTGCCGGTCGTGCACGTGCAGCGCAAGGAAGACCGGCTAGGCGGCGCGGCCAACGTGGCGCGCAACGCGGCGGCGCTTGGCGCGCAAGCGGGCCTCCTGTGCGTGGTCGGGCACGATGAGCCGGGTGAATGCATCGTCCAGTTGCTCGACGAAAGCCGCGTCACCGCTCATCTGGAGCGCGATCCGTCGTTGCTTACGACCATCAAATTGCGTGTCTTGTCGCGCCAGCAACAATTGCTGCGCGTGGACTTCGAGAACTCGCCCACGCACGAAGTGCTGAGCGCGTGTCTCGCGCGCTTCGAAACCCTTTTGCCGCAACACGATGTGATCCTGATGTCGGATTACGCGAAGGGCGGTCTGACTCACGTCACGCAGATGATCGCCGACGCCCGCCGCGCTGGCAAAGCGGTTCTCGTCGATCCGAAGGGCGACGATTGGGACCGTTATCGCGGCGCCACGCTGATCACGCCGAACCGTGCCGAGTTGCGTGAAGTGGTCGGGCGCTGGAGTTCCGAAGAGGATTTGCTTCAACGAGTGACCGCGCTGCGTGAATCGCTGGAAATCAGCGCACTGCTGCTGACGCGCTCGGAGGAGGGCATGACGCTGTTCACGGCCGACCAGGTCGTCCACACGCAGGCCGATGCACGCGAAGTGTATGATGTTTCGGGTGCCGGAGACACGGTCATTGCAACCGTTGCAACCATGCTGGGCGCGGGCGTGCCGCTGATCGACTGTATCGCTTACGCCAACCGCGCGGCGGGAATTGTCGTCGGAAAACTAGGTACGGCGACCGTCGACTACAACGAACTTTTCGCCTGACCTTTCGGCTAAAACCACCATGACAATCATCGTTACCGGCGCGGCCGGGTTTATCGGCAGCAACATCGTCAAGGCGCTCAACGAGCGCGGCGAACAGCGGGTGATCGCGGTTGACAACCTCACGCGCGCCGACAAATTCAAGAACCTGGTCGATTGCGAGATCGACGATTACCTCGATAAAACCGAGTTCGTCGCGCGCTTTAAACGCGGTGATTTCGGCAAGGTCAAAGCGGTTTTCCATGAAGGCGCGTGCTCCGACACCATGGAGACCGACGGCCGTTACATGATGGAAAACAACTTCCGTTATAGCCGTGACGTGCTGGACACGTGCCTCACAAACGGCGTGCAGTTCCTGTATGCATCGTCGGCGGCCGTGTATGGCGGATCGAGCGAATTCGTGGAAAGCCGCGAACTCGAAAAGCCGCTGAATGTTTACGGCTATTCGAAATTCCTCTTCGATCAAATCATCCGCCAGCTCCTTCCTGCCGCGAAAAGCCAGATTGTTGGCTTCCGGTATTTCAACGTGTACGGTCAGCGCGAAACCCACAAGGGACGCATGGCATCCGTGGCGTTCCACAATTTCAACCAGTTCCGCGCCGAAGGAAAGGTCAAGTTGTTCGGCGAATACAACGGGTACGGCGCGGGTGAACAGACGCGCGATTTCGTATCCGTGGAAGACGTGACGAAGGTGAACCTGCATTTCTTCGATCATCCGGAGAAGTCGGGCATCTTCAATCTCGGCACAGGGCGTGCGCAGCCGTTCAACGACATTGCATCGACCGTCGTGAATTCGTTGCGCGCCATCAACGGCGAAGCGCCCTTGTCGCTGGCCGAGCTCGTGCAGCGCGGCTTGATCGAATACATTCCATTCCCCGACGCACTGCGCGGCAAGTATCAATGCTTCACGCAGGCAGATCAGTCGAAGCTGCGCGCAGCCGGATACGACGCGCCGTTTTTGACGGTGCAGGAAGGCGTCGACCGATACGTGCGTTGGCTATTCGGTCAGCTATAAAAGCGCTTGCCATTTTCCTACACTGGGTCTCCCGGTCAGCGATCAGCGCGGACCGGTTTTCAAGGGAGACTCACATGATCAAGAAGTTTATTGCGGCATTCACGCTGGCTGTTTCCATGGCGTCGGCATTCGCAGCCGTCGATATCAACGCAGCCAATTCCGACGCATTGCGCGGTATCAAGGGCATTGGTCCGGCCAAAGCGAAAGCCATTCTCGATGAACGCGAGGCACATGGTCCATTCAAAGATGCGGCTGAGCTCAGCAAGCGCGTAAAGGGAATGGGCGGCAAGACGGTCGAGCGTTTGCAAGCCGAAGGGCTGACTATAGGCAAAGGCTCGGGCGCTGCCGTGGCTACCGTCAACGGAGCAGGAAAGCCTGCCACGGGTGCCGTCGCCAAGCCGGCCGCCGGCGCGGTCGTCGTCAAGAAGTAGCGCGGTAAAACGCATTGGCTGGCGCGCCTGGCCGGCCGATGCGCTTCCGGCTTCCAAGCCGCGAAATCGAAGCCGTGATTTCAAAGCCTGTACATCCCCTTGCCCAATAGGGCCGGGCGGCATCAAAAAGACCTGTGGGCTACAATCAAAAGCTCTACGCTTCGCAACGAACCCGGCTATGGCTTACAAAACTATCGAAGACACCATCGGCAATACGCCGCTGGTTCAACTGGTCCGGATTCCGGACGACGAGATTCGCGCGCGAAACAACGTGATCCTCGGCAAGCTCGAGGGTAATAATCCGGCGGGTTCTGTGAAGGATCGCCCGGCTTTATCGATGATCAAGAAGGCGGAAGAGCGCGGGCGCATAAAACCCGGCGACACGCTGATTGAATCGACCAGCGGCAATACCGGCATTGCGCTCGCCATGGCTGCCGCCATTCGCGGCTACAAAATGGTCCTGCTGATGCCGGAAGATTTGTCGATCGAGCGTCGTCAGAGCATGGCCGCATATGGCGCGGAAATCGTGCTGACGCCTGTGACCGGTGGCATGGAATACGCGCGCGATCTGGCCGAACAAATGCAGCGCGACGGCAAAGGCATCATCCTGGATCAGTTTGCCAATCCCGATAACCCGCTTGCCCACTACGAGACTACGGGTCCGGAATTGTGGCAGGACACCGAAGGGCGCATCACTCACTTCGTTTCCGCGATGGGCACGACCGGCACGATCATGGGCGTGTCGCAGTATCTGAAGGAAAAGAACGAGAAGATCGAAATCGTCGGCGCGCAGCCGGAAGAAGGTTCGCGCATTCCAGGCATTCGCAAATGGCCAGAGGCTTACTTGCCGAAGATCTTCGTTCGAAGCCGCGTGGATCGTACTGAAAGTGTGAGCCAGGCGGCGTCCGAAGCCATGGCGCGGCGATTGGCATCGGTGGAAGGCATTTTTTGCGGCATCTCCGCCGCCGGCGCGTGCGAAGTGGCGTTGCGCGTTGCACGTCAGGTCGAGAACGCGACCATCGTCTTCGTGGTCTGCGATCGTGGCGACCGCTATCTGTCGACGGGCGTGTTTCCAGCTTGATATCGGCAAACGCCGGACGTTAAAAAGCCCGGAAGTTCCGGGCTTTTTAACGTCTGAGTAAAACGTGGTTTATCGCGAAGCTACTGATCCGCCGGCGTTCATCTGCGCTTTCACCGCTTCGCCCAGCTGATACACAGCGAGCGCATAGAAGAAACTGCGGTTGTACCGGGTCAGCACGTAGAAGTTGTTCAAGCCAAGCGTGTACTCGGTGGCCCGGCCCGGCGTTGGCAGATCGACGACCGTCACCGGCGTGCCCGCTTCAGCCGCGGTGTTGAGTCCCGGCCCGCCCATCAGCATGCCCGCCTTGAGTAGCTGCGCGAGGGACCAGTGCGGTTCGGGCTGACCGTCGGCGGCAGCTTGCGCAATGCCCTGGCTGCCAACGTCGCCCGCGATTTTCCAGACCACCGGACGCCCGGACTCCCAGCCATGCTGCTTCAGGTAGTTCGCCACGCTGCCGATGGCGTCCGCCGTGCTCGTGCGCAAATCGATATGGCCATTGCCGTCGAAGTCCACCGCGTATTTAACGATGCTGCTAGGCAGGAATTGTGGAATGCCGATAGCGCCCGTGTACGAGCCCAGCACGGTAGTCGGATCGATCTGTTGATCGTGCGTCCAGACCAGCAGGTCTTCGAGGTTCTTGCGGAACGTCGCCTGACGTTCTTCGCGATTCGGCGTGTTCGGATAGTCGAAGGTCAGCGTAGTCAACGCGTCGAGCGCGCGGAAATTGCCCATGTATCGGCCATAAATGGTCTCCACGCCAATGATCCCGACAATCGCTTCCGGCGGCACGCCATATTGATCCGATGCCCGTTGCAACGCGGCCTGATTCGCGCGCCAGAACTTCACGCCGGCGGCAATCCGCACCGGCTCTATGAAACGCGACTGATATGCACGCCAGTTCTTGGTGGCGGGCGTAGGTGAAGGCAGGACGAGCTTGACGGCCGTTGCGGAATAACTCACGCGATTGAACAGCGCGTGCAGCGAGCCGGAATCGAAGTCATAACGCGCGACGAGATCGTTGATGAACGCGTCCACATTGGGATTATTCGCGTAGCGCTGCGGCACGATCTCTTCTTCGAAGTCTTGCCCCTGCGGCACCGCCGGTTGAGGCGAGCCTTGCGCCGCTGCCCGGCCGATGCCGACTGTGCCGATCACGCCAACGAAGCAGGCGATAGAGGCGAGGCGCAGTGTTGCGAGTTGCGCGGATCGCGCCGAAAAAGGCAAGACGGACAAAGCAAACTTAAAGTTCATAGTGTGCGAAATTATGGCGGTGTACCGCGAGGCGCGCTGGAAATACGCGCAGGGCATACAAGAGTCGGATCAGTATAACCGACGTGTTTTCGTGGCTATCCCGAAAGCCACGCAATAGGCGTGCAAGCTCACAAAAGCGCTGTTCATCTGCGGATCGATTTCAGTGTGGTAACTTAACGAGAACCCGCGCGATGCGCCTTTCGGCCATGCTGATGGCAATGAAACGGCATCGCGTACGACAAAAACACCCGAACGATTCGAGACACGCGCGAGATGCTCAGCTTGCGCGGCAAAAACCATGGCTACCGGTTTCTATACCCATCCAGATTGCCTTCTTCACGACATGGGGCCGTGGCATCCCGAGTGTCCGGCGCGCCTGCAGGCCATTGAAGATCAGTTGATTGCGAGTCGTATCGATTCCGGGATCGAGCGCGAAGAAGCGCCGCTCGCGAGCGTCGAGGATCTGGCGCGGGTTCATACGCGGGCGCATATCGACTTTGTGAAACAAACCGCGCCATTGACGGGACGCGCTGAAATCGATCCCGACACGCTAATGTCGCCCGGCTCCTATCAGGCGGCATTGCGCGCGGCGGGCGCGACTATCGCGGCAACGGACGCCGTGATCGCCGGCACGTATGACAACGCGTTCTGCAGCGTGCGTCCGCCAGGACATCACGCCGAACCGGCGCGCGCGATGGGCTTCTGCTTTTTCAACAATATCGCCATTGCCGCGCGGCATGCGCTCGAAGTGCATGGGCTGCAGCGCGTGGCGATAATCGATTTCGATGTACATCACGGCAACGGCACCGAAGCCGCGTTTTCCGGCGACCCACGCGTGCTGATGTGCAGCTTTTTCCAGCATCCGTTTTATCCATACAGCGGCGCCGACAATCACGCGCCGAACATGGTCAATCTGCCAATGCCCGCGCGCACGAAGGGCATGGCCGTGCGTGAAGCCGTCGACATGATGTGGTTGCCGAAGCTCGACGAATTCAAGCCCGAGATGATCTTCGTCTCGGCAGGTTTCGATGCACATCGCGAAGATGATCTCGGCAATATGGGTCTGGTCGAGGACGACTATACGTGGCTCACCGAGCAGATCCGCGCGGTGGCGAAGCGGCATGCGAAGGGGCGCATCGTGAGTTCGCTCGAGGGCGGTTATAACCTGTCGGCGCTCGGTCGCAGCGTGGTCGCGCACGTGCGCGCGCTGGCCGAGATTTGAAGCGCGCTACATCCGCATTCTTTGCAGATCGGCGCGCACGAGCGTCCAGTCGATCAACGCCTTGATCACGCGGTCACGGTCCAGGTCGTTGAGCGTCTCGTGATAACTGCCTTCCAGCATCAGCAGCGTCTTGTCCGTGGAACCGGCATGGGCTTCGAACTCGCGAGCGCCATCGGGATTGGTCAGCGCGTCCTGCGTGCCGTGAAAGACGAACAACGGTAATTTGATCGATGCCCGTTTCGCCTCGATGCGCGCCATTGCTTCTCCGATTTGAGCAACCGTCCGCGCGGGGATCGCCTGATGATGCACGAGCGGATCGCGCCGGTTCGCTTCGACCACGCCATTTGCGCGCGACAACGCGGCCGGGTCGATGGTCATCGCGGGAAAGCGCGGCATGAAGCGGCTGATCGTGCCGCCCATCGCGAGTTTCCATCGCGACGCACTGGCCGGCATTTTCAGCGCAGCGCTCGACAGAATCAGACCTGCGAGCTTCGAGCCGCTATCCGCCAACCGCTCGGCCGCATACAACGCCGCGATGGCGCCGCCCATGCTGTGACCCATCAACAGCAACGGCACGTCCGCAGGCGTGGTCGTCTTTGCGGCGGCGAGCAGGGCGTCGGTATCGAGCAGATACTCATCGAACGAGTTGATCCACACACGTTCGCCCGGCGATTTGCCGTGACCGCGCAGATCCATCGCGATCAATTCAATGCCCGCCGCGTTCAACCGCAGCGCCAGCGCCTCGTATCGCCGCGCGTGTTCGGCCAGACCGTGAACCAGCGCAATTCTCGCAAGCGGCTTCGCGAACGACGGAGCGGCTTCCCATCGATGAAGATAAAGATCGATGCCATCGCGCGTGGCAATGCTGCTGGTTGAATACGTGCTGCGCTCGACTTTTGGCATGGCGGATCTGCAATATCAGGATGGCGCCGATGATAGCGCCTGCGCCGCGCGCAATGCTTTTAGAGCAATTCCCCGATTGTCCTGGACTGCAGATCGCGCGTAAAATAGAACGATCGTTCTGTAATAAATCAGCATTTACTGATTGCTTAAAGTTTAGGGGATTCTCCGGCGGCCGGTCGTCACCGATCCGTCGTTGGCGTTCGGTGACTTGAGTCACTCGTTATAATGGGATTGGTGACGTATTCGTAACTCAGGAGCGTGTGCATGAAAATCTTGGTACCAGTCAAACGCGTGGTCGACTACAACGTGAAAGTCCGGGTAAAGCCGGATGGCAGTGCAGTCGATATCGCGAACGTAAAGATGTCAATGAACCCGTTCGATGAAATCGCCGTCGAAGAAGCCGTGCGTCTGCGTGAAGCGGGC
>NZ_LMPF01000006.1 GCF_001424345.1 Burkholderia sp. Leaf177 | reverse complement strand
CAGCGAAATACTGCCTGACAAGTTTGAGCTTTAATTGCTCGCTATGCTTCGCCATAAAAAACACCCCAAATTGTTGGACGGGTGTCCAACTTTTGGGGTGCAGTTCATTCGGGCGCCTTTTCGTGTTTCCGCTCGGCTTCTACTCAATAGCTCCACGTAGAAGCTCACATCGAAAAAAATGTTCTACTATGACCGGACGATGAGACAGACCACTCATCGGCTCGTTGGTTATTTATTAGAGAGCAAAAATGTTCACGAGATCCGGTTCGTTGCATCGTAGGCCGCTTGCAAGTCTGGCTTTGGTGTTGCTGTCAGTAGCGTCCGTTTCCGCATTTGCCGATAGCGTCGCGTTGCAAGCCAATTTGCAACCATCGAGCGAAGTCCCGCCGCGTGTCAGCAAAGGTCACGGCGTGCTGAGAGCTACCTTCGACACAACCACCAAAATGCTGCAATGGAACGTGATCTACGGCGACTTATCCGGCCCCGCGACCATGGCGCATTTCCACGGGCCGGCGCCCGTAGGGCAGAACGCGAAGGTGCAGGTTCCTATCGATAAAACCGCGTTGCCAAGTCCAATTAACGGCGAGGCCATGCTTTCCGAAGAACAAGCCACCGATCTGATGGCCGGCAAGTACTACTTCAATATCCACACCGAGAAGAACCCCACGGGCGAGATCCGCGGACAAGTGATGCCCGCAAACTAGTACCGCATTTATAAAGAGGACGGGCAATGAGTTGGCAAAGCGCGTTGATGTGTTGGGTTTTGCGAAACAAGATGCGCCCTGCAACTGCAGCTCCGGGTATCGACGTGGCCCGGGCGCGCGCAATGACATCGAAACGCGTATGGTCGCCAAAAGTCCCGCGCCGCTGGCATCTCCATAAACATTACGCCGATAACGATTCACCCCTTCGCGGCGAATGGCTTTCGCCGGAAACGCCTTCGCACATCACGATTCTTTATTTGCACGGCGGCGGTTATTACTTTTGCTCGCCCGCGACGCATCGAAATCTTGTGTTCGCGTTCGCGCGGCGTTCCGGCGCGCGGATTTTTTCGCTGGATTACCGGCTCGCGCCCGAACATCCGTTTCCGGCGGCATTCAATGACGCTTTGGCGGCGTATCGAAAGCTCATTGCGGATGGTGTTGCGCCGCAGTCCCTCGTGATTGCCGGCGATTCAGCCGGCGGCGGTCTCGCGCTCGCCACGCTGCTCGCATTGCGCGACGCCGGCGATCCGCTGCCGGCCGGCGCCGTGCTGTTTTCGCCGTGGACGGACCTGGCGGCGACGGGCGCGTCGGTTACGACCAACAATGGTCGCGACCCGATGTTCTTCGGCCGGGCGATAGCGCCCGCGGGCAAGCTTTACACAGGAAACGCAGATGTCCGTAATCCGTATGTATCGCCGTTATATGGACGATTCGACGGTTTGCCGCCGCTCTTTATTCAGGCTGGCGACACAGAAGTTCTCTTCGATGATTCCACGCGCGTCACCGAGAAAGCGCGTGCGGCGGGCGTGAGCGTGGAGTTCGAGATCTTGCCGAACATGCCGCATGCGGTGCAAATGCTCGCGCCCTTCGTGCCCGAAGCCAACAAGGCGTTGGAGCACGCGGCGCAATTCGTACGCGGCGTGGCGCTTCACCGGCCACTCGAGATGTCGATGGTCTGAAACGCGCGTTCCACCGCGAGCTGTCCATACTGTCGCTCGAGCCGACGCACGGTGAAGTGCCCGTGCGCCATCTGCTGGAAGTGATCGATAAACACCGTATTCACCAATGCGCCGAGCACGGCGCCGATCGCGGGAATCGATTTCGCGGCGACCTGCTCGCTAACCTGCACGGAAAAGCGCGACGCCACCGTCTGCAAGAACTTGAGCAACGCGGTCGAGCCGTGTCCGCTCAATCCCTTCGCGGCAATCTCGCTCGTCGCCTTCGATACCGACTGCGCCAAGGTCCCACGAACAATGAAATAGCCGATATCGGCGTTATCGTCGCTGGAACTCGGACCGCCCATGCCGAGGACCATCAAACATTGCAGTTGGGTATCGACGAGATGAATGTCTTCGCCTTCACTGCGCGCAATGTCGCAGATCGAGCGGAACATCAGCGTTGTCGTGACCGGCAATTCCACTGGCAACGCGAAGAGGCCGAACGCGCCGCCCGCCGCGCCGGTCGTCGCAACCGCGAGTTTGTGCATCAGGTTGTGCGGCTTTTCGGGCGGCAGCAAAACGCCTTCCACTGAACTCTTGGTCAGCGTGCGCAACGCCAGTTGCAGGCATTTCTTGAGCGCGGCCTGCGTGGCGTCATCGATTTTTTCCTGCGCGAAGTTCGGCATGCGGGCCATCAGCTTTTCGATGGGCGAGCCCACCACGCTCGCAAGTTTCATCGTCAAGGACGGACTTTCCAGCGCTTCCTTGGCGCGGCGCAAGGTCGCCAGGTCTTCCGGCGAAAGGGGCGAGGCGGAGATGGGCGTCGGTTCCATGATGTTTTCGAAAGGGTCTAATAAAGATTCAGGCTTTGATCTAGAACAATATCGCGTGCTATGATTTCGGGTCTGTTGACAAGTCAATCATTGCGGTATCAAAAAAATGGCCGTTCATACTGCCGCGCATCACTCCGCGGGACAAGTGCTCCCTTTCCGCGAATCGCTGATGGCGATGTTGGGAATCTGCTTCGTGACCATGCTGGTCGCGCTCGATCAAACCGTGGTCGGCACGGCGCTGCCGACTATCGTTGCCGAACTCAAGGGATTTGACCTCTACGCGTGGGTCGCGACCTCCTATTTGCTGACATCGGTCATTACCGTGCCTATCTTCGGACGGCTCGGCGATTACTATGGTCGCAAGCCGTTCGTGATTGCATCCATCGTCGTATTCACGGCCGCTTCCGCACTGTGCGGCATGGCCAACAATATGCTGTTCCTCGTGCTCGCGCGCGGCCTTCAGGGAATCGGCGGCGGCATGCTGGTCGGGACCGCCTTTGCGTGCATTGCCGATCTGTTTCCCGATTCGGTAGTGCGCCTCCGATGGCAAGTCATGATGAGCTCGGCGTTCGGTATCGCCAACGCAGTCGGGCCGTCGCTGGGCGGAATCCTGACCCAATACTACGGCTGGCGCTCGGTTTTCTACGTCAATTTGCCCGTCGGACTCATTTCGGTGTTTTTCGTCTGGCGCTTCCTCCCGCATCTTCGGCACATCAAGCACGAAGGCAAGATGCGACTGGACTGGCAAGGCGCGGGCCTGATCGCGATTGCGCTCGGTTCGCTGCAATTGTTCGTTGAAATGTTGCCAAAGCACGGCGTGTCAGCAGGAACGCTGGTGCTGCTCGTGGTGAGCGTTGCTTGCGGATATGCGCTCTGGAAATGGGAACGGCGCTGCGATTACGCGATTCTTCCCGTCGATATGTTCCGCAACAAAAGTCTTTCCGCGCTGTTCACGCTGGCGATACTCGGCGGCTTCACCATGTTTTCGCTGCTGTTTTACGCACCGTTGCTGTTCCAGGGCGGGTTCGGCATGTCGCCGAAAGACGCCGGCCTGATCATCACGCCGCTGGTGGTGTTTATTACTATCGGCAGCATTTTGAACGGGCGCATCGTCACGCGCGTGAAGAATCCGAACGCCATGCTGTATGTCGGATTCGCGTTGCTCGCAATTTCGTGCCTTGGCGTGGTGATCGCAACGCGTTCCATGCCGCGGCCGCTCTTGATGGCGATCATGGTGCTCGGCGGCATGGGCCTCGGCTTCGTGATGCCGAATCTGACCGTGTTCGCCCAGTTGACGGCGGGACGCGAGCATCTTGGAATTGCGACGGCGCTGCTGCAATCCTTGCGCATGATTGGCGGGATGGTCGGCACGGCGCTGACCGGCACCCTGATCACGCATCTCTACGCGAGCGGCGTGCAGCTTTCGCTCGATAAAGACAACGCCGGTCATTGGTTCGGCGATCTAAGCGATCCGCAAATTCTGATCAATCACGACGCGCAGACCACGCTTTTGTCGCAACTCGTCGCGGCAGGTCATAACGGCGTTGCGTTGCTTGAATCGGCGCGCGAGTCGCTGGTCGCGGCAATACACATCGGCATTGCGGTGGCGGCGGTTGTCGCCGTGATCGCCGTGTGGCAATCGCGGCGCGTGCCGCCGGTCCGCCTGAAGGGCACGAAGGTGGAACCGGCTGTCATGGCCGAATGAACGCATTGCCGGACGCGCAGCATTAACGCGAAGCAGGAATCAAACAGCATGGACGAAACGGAACGCATCGCGGTCATTCAGCAATTTGGACGCACTTATCGTGTGTTCATGCAGTCGTTCGAGTCGCAAGTCGGCCAGCCGATGCCGCGCTGGCGCATCCTGATCGCGTTGCACGATCATTCGGGCGAGTTGTCGCAGAAAAAGCTGGTCGAGCGGTTGCGTGTCGATCCGGGCGCGCTCACGCGGCAACTAAAAACGCTCGAAGCGCTGGGATGGATTGCGCGTAGCGTCGATCAACGCGACAACCGCATCTCCAACGTGATTCTCACCGACGAAGGCCGAGCGGTCGTCAACGCCGGTTTGCCGCGCCGCAATGAGTTCTTGCGCGAGACGCTTTCCACGCTTCCCGATGAAGCCATCGCCGCTTTGTCCGGCGCGTTGCGCGTGCTGGAGCAGCGCATCATTGAAGTTGCATCGACATCATCGGACAGCGACGCAACGCTCAGCGGCGGCGCTTAAAACGCCGTTTCGACCACTTCTTTCACGCGATATTTCGCATCGACGATCAGGATCTGGCGCCACTTGTCGAACGTGAGACAAGGGTGCGAGATGTCGAACGCGATCATGTCGCCGACCTTGATGTCATCGCCCGGCTTGATCCGCAAATATGCGTGCTGGTCCATCATGCTGAAGATTTCCCAGCCTTCGCCCGGCGCCACGTCGCGCGGCAATTGCGTGCCGGGACGGAAATGGCGCGCGGGTTCGGGCATGCCGGCGTCGAAGGCTGCATCGCGTTTCCCCAAACCGATGATCACGCGATCCGGCTCCGGAATCGATTGCACGTAAGCCCACAACTGCAGCGCAGGCTTCAGGCCTTCGCCCATCTTTTTCGCGATCGGATTGCGCGCGAAAATCTCGTTCTGCGCTTTCTTGTACACACCTACGTCGTGCGTCAGGTAACAGCCCGGACGCAAGATCACTTCGATGGCATCGCTGTTCGCCTTCGCGAATTCATCGGCGACGACGTCGTACCACGCCGATCCCGCGCCCGACAAAATCGCCGGCTTCCGTTCAATCTTTCCCTGCGCGACGAGCGCACGCGTCACCTCGACGGCGTGCTGTAAAAACGCGCGCACCTTCGATTCATCCTGCAGCACGCCTTCATACAACTCGACGCCAGTCAGCTTCACCGTATCCGGCCAGCGCGCGATGGCGGCAAGCACGGCGTCGCGCTGTGCATCGTCGCGAATTCCCGTGCGGCCACCTTCCACGCCGAGTTCCAGCAACACGTTGATCTGCTTGTTCACATCGCTGAAAAACGCGCCGAGCTGATCGACGTTATCCGCTGAATCCACGAGGCAATGGAACTCGAAATTCGGGTCGGTTAGCAACTCCGCGATCATGCCCATGTTGCGTTTGCCGACAAGCTGGTTCGCCATCATCACGCGATGCACGCCGCCACGATAAGCCGCGCGAACCTGATGCGCGGTCGCGAGCGTGATGCCCCACGCGCCGGCGTCGAGCTGGCGGCGGAACAATTGCGGCGCCATGGTCGTCTTGCCGTGCGGCGCGAGCTTCACGCCGTATTCGGCCACGAACGCCTGCATCCACTTCAAGTTGTGCTCCATCCGGTCCGCGTAAAGCACGGCGGCGGGGAGGCTCACGTCTTCATCGAGCAGATTCCAGTCGAGACGCGCCGCATCCGCCAGATGAACGCTCACGCCCGGAACCATGCCGAGGCCCTTGCCGAACGGGTCGATTGTCGGGGTCTGATAGTTTGTAACTTTCATGTGCTGCTACTCCATCGTTCGTTTTGATATGCTCAGAACTAGCTTTTAAGCCAAAACCTGCATATTCGAGATTGACTCGGTTATGGTACAGAAAGTACGATGCCTGATAAATTGTTATTTAGTACCACGCACGCAATACGCGCCAAAAGGCTTGCAATGAACGTGTCGTCCGAACCGCCCGTTTTCGATATCGTCGCCCGGATCGCCGAGCGTGCGCCGGAATTGCGCGCGGCCGAGCGCAAGGTCGCAGCGCTCATTCTGGACGATCTGACCGGCGCGTCGCGCGCGAGCATTGGCGCGCTCGCGAAAAAAGCAGCGGTCAGCATTGCGACCGTAACGCGTTTCGCGAAGGCGGTCGGCTGCGAGGACGTACGCGAACTGAAGCTGCGCCTCGCGCAAGCGGCGGCGGTCGGTCAGCGGTTTTTACGCAACGCGCATGACAATCCGAACGCCGACGCGCTTCCCGATTCCCTCGCTTCCCGCATTTTCGACGATATCCAGACTACGCTCGCCCACAATCGCGGGGCGTTGCAGGCGGCGCCCATTGCCGCCGCCGCCGATGCGCTCGCCAATGCGCAGATGATCTACGTGTTCGGCATGGGCGGCGGCTCGACCGCGCTCGCCGATGAAATGCGTTTCCGGCTTGTTCGGCTCGGACGTCCGGTGGCGTCGTATCAGGATGGTTTGCTGCAGCGGATGGTCGCCGCGACGCTGTCGAAAGATCACGTGGTCGTGGCGTTATCGGTGACGGGACGAACGCCGGAAATGGTCGAAAGTTGCCGCATCGCGCGGGAATACGGCGCGCGCGTGATCGCGCTGGCCGCGCCGGTTTCGCCGCTCGCGCAACTGGCCGACTGGCTGATCCCGGTCATCGCGAACGAAACAGACTTTATCTACAAGCCATCCACGTCCCGATACGCAATGTTGATGGCGCTCGACCTGCTCGTCACCGAACTTGCCGTGAAGCAGGGCGATACCAGCCGCGAGCTTTTGCGGCGCATGAAACACGCGCTCGACGCGTATCGCGGCGGCAGCAATGAACGCCAGCCGTACGGCGAGCCATATGGCGAACCTTTGGGAGATTGACATGGCATTGGATTCGCAAACACACGCCGATACGCTGATCAAAGGCGCACGCGTCATCGACGGAACGGGCGCGCCTGCCGTTCAGTGCGACGTGGCGGTGAAAGACGGGCAGATCGTGGCGATCGGCGCGCTCGGCCAATGGACGGCCGAGAACGTTGTCGAGGCGGAAGGGCGCGTGCTGGCGCCGGGTTTTATCGATGTCCATACGCACGACGATACCCACGTCATCCGCTCGCCGGAAATGCTGCCGAAAATCTCGCAAGGCGTGACGACGGTGATCGTCGGCAATTGCGGCATCAGCGCGTCGCCGGTGACATTGAAGGGCGCGCCGCCCGATCCGATGAATCTATTGGGCGCCCAGGGCGACTTCAAATATCCGACGTTCGCCGCGTATATCGATGCCGTGAACCACGCGCGGCCGGCCGTGAACGTGGGCGCGTTGATCGGGCATACGGCGCTGCGTAACAACCATATGGACCGGCTGGATCGGGGTGCATCGGCGGATGAAATCGAGGGCATGCGCGCCCAGCTCGAACAAGCGCTGGCGCACGGTGCGCTCGGCCTGAGCAGCGGTCTTGCATACGGCTCGGCGTTCAGCGCGCCGCCGGAGGAAGTGATGGCGCTGGCCGAACCTTTGGCCAACGCCGGCGCGCTGTACACCACGCATATGCGCACTGAATTCGACGCGATTCTCGACGCCATGGACGAGGCGTATCGCGTTGGAAAACATGCGCGCGTTCCCGTCGTGATCTCGCATCTGAAATGCGCGGGGCCATCGAATTGGGGACGCAGCACGGAAGTCCTGAAGTCGCTCGACCGAGTGCGCGATGGCCAGCCCGTGGGATGCGACTGTTATCCGTACAACAGGAGTTCATCGACGCTGGATGTGAAGCAGGTGACCGGCGATATCGACATCACGATCACGTGGTCCACGCCGCATCCGGAGATGGCGGGCAAGCTGATTTCCGAGGTCGCGGCCGAGTGGCAAGTCACGCAGCAGGAGGCGGGCAAGCGCTTGCAGCCTGCCGGCGCGGTGTATCACAACATGTCGGAAGACGACGTGCGGCGGATCTTGTCGCATCCGGCGACCATGGTCGGCTCGGACGGTTTGCCGAACGATCCGTTGCCGCATCCGCGTTTGTGGGGCGCGTTCCCGCGCGTGCTCGGGCACTACGCGCGCGACACGACGCTCGTGCCGCTGGAGGAGGCGGTGCGCAAGATGACGGGATTATCGGCGCGGCGGTTTGGTCTGCCGGGGCGCGGTCTCGTGAAGGTCGCATATCACGCGGACCTCGTTCTTTTCGATGCCGATAAAGTCCGCGATACCGCGACTTTCGCCGAGCCGCGTCAAACGGCGGATGGTATCGATGCAGTCTGGGTGAATGGCGCGTTGTCGTATCTGGATGGCGCCGTGACGGGATTACGGGCGGGACGTTTTGTGGCGCGTGGCGAGGCTTCGAAACTCGACACGGCTGGACATTTTTAACTTAGAGGATATTCAAAATGAAACGATATGGCGTGGAAGGCGGTAAAGGACAAGGCGGCGCGGTAATGCCGTTTTCGCGTGCTGTTGAAGCGGATGGCTGGCTGTTTGTTTCAGGCCAGACGCCGATGGAAAACGGCGAAGTCATTGAAGGCGGAATCGTTGCGCAATCGCATAAAGCAATTCAGAACGTATTCGCCATTTTGAAGGAAGCGGGATACGGCGCGGAACATGTCGTGCGATGCGGCGTATGGCTCGATGATCCGCGCGACTTTGCATCGTTCAACAAAGTGTTCAAGGAATACTTCGGCGAACACCCGCCGGCGCGCGCTTGCGTGGTTTCATCGATGGTGATCGATTGCAAGGTTGAAGTGGATTGCGTGGCTTATAAAAAAGCGTGATGGTCTGACGCGCGGGTTCTATACCCGCGCGTTTATTTTATTGTCTCGCCAGCCGCGCGTTATCCGGCATCGGCAAATTGAAGTTAGTCCGGAACGGATTGATATCGAGTCCGCCGCGCCGTGTGTATCGCGCATAAATCGCCAATCTTTCCGGTTTGCATTCGCGCATCACGTCCACGAAAATATTCTCGACGCATAACTCGTGGAACCCCGTGTGTTCGCGGTACGAAATGATGTACCGAAGCAAACCGGCGTGATCGATCGGCGCGCCCACATAACGAATCTGCACACTGCCCCAATCCGGCTGGCCGGTCACCGGACAATTCGATTTAAGCAGATTCGAGAACACGGTTTCATCAATGGGCGATTCACCAAACGACGCGCTCAACAACGAAGGATCGGGCGTATAAATGTCCGCATCCAGATCCAGCCGGTCCAGCGACAAACCCTCGAACTCTTCCATCTTCAGCTTCACGCCAAATTCATAAGGCGAAACAAGCTGAACCGAAACGTTCGCGCCGCAAATGGCCGAAACGTCCTTGCGAATCGCGGCGCGAACTTCGTCGATGGAATCAAAAGCCGTCTGCGAAAACGATCCCAGATACAGCTTGAACGACTTAGACTCCACGATATTCGGCGAATCCGCCGGCACGATGAACGTCGCCACCGCAATCTGCGGTTTGCCCTTGCGATTGAGCCACGAAAGCTCGTAGCCATTCCAGATATCGGTGCCGAAGAACGGCAGTTGCGCGGTTAGTCCGATCGTCGCGCGCCCCGAAGCGCGGTCGATGGGAAAAAGCAGCGCCGGATCGTATTGTTCGCGGTACTGGACCGGCTTGCCAAGGGGAGATTGTTCAGGCGTCATGATGCATTCGCTATGCCATTCGGAACATGCCCGGTCGCTGTGACGACACGGGCCGATTCAATATGGCCGATTTGATCGTCGAAGAAAAAGTCGGGTTCGAACTCGGCCAGAAACGGGCCCTTGTCCAATCCACCGAGGAACATCGCTTCGTCGATTTCGATGTTCCATGCCATCAGTGTACGGATTGCGCGCTCGTGCGCGGGCGCCGATCGCGCGGTGACAAGCGCCGTGCGGATGCGCATTCGCGTGGCTTCGTGACTGAGCTTTTGCAGTTTGTGAAGCGCTTCAAGCAACGGCTTCAACGGACCGTTTGCCAAAGCCAGGTCTTTCTTGCCGACTTCGTGTTCAACAAACGCGGGCAAACCTTGCGCCTGAAACACTTGCTCGGCTTCGTCGGAGAAAAGCACCGCATCGCCGTCGAAGGCAATCCGGATTTCGTCAGGATACCGGCTCACGGCCAGCGGCGCTCGCGGCACGACGGTCGCGGCGGGAAAACCGGCTGCGATGGCATCGCGGACATCGACCGGATTCGCCGATAAAAACAACGACGCGCGAAACGGTTCGAGGTATCTGAATGGCGACTCGCCGCGCGTGAAAACGCCGCGCTCGATCGCGAGGCCATGTTCCTTGCACGAACTGAACGCGCGCAAGCCGCTGATGGGATCGCTGCGCGACAAAATCACAACTTCCACCCGCCGTTCGCCGTCCACATTCAGCGCGAGCAGTTTCTCGATCAACGAAAACGCGATGCCCGGTTTCGCCGGAACGTTGAGCCGCGAACGTTGCAACGCCTCGTAATCGCGCAGATCGCCGGATTCGTAGACCTCGTTTTCCTCTTCGAAATCGAACAACGCACGCGAAGAGATCGCGACCACCAGCTTCTCGGCGAGCGTGAAGGCCATGCGCGCGTCAGGCCAGGAAAAGCTTGTAGACCGGGTTCGCGCCTTCGTCCCACCACTGATAACCCAGCGTCGCGAGGAATTGTCCGAACGAAGCGTTATCCGATTGCGGAACCTGGATGCCGACGAGGATCGAGCTCGTGTCCGCGCCCTGGTTCCGGTAATGGAACAGGCTGATATTCCAGTTTGGCGCCATCGACGAAAGGAATTTCATCAGCGCGCCCGGACGTTCCGGAAATTCGAAACGCAGCAGGCGTTCGTCTTGCGCGAGCGGCGAATGACCGCCGACCATGTAGCGAATATGTTGTTTCGAGAGTTCGTCGTGACTGAGATCGACCGTAGCAAATCCGTGTTCTATAAACGCATTCGCCATCTGCACGGCTTCATTGCGCGTCTTGATCTGCACGCCGACGAAAATATGCGCCGCGTTCGAATCTGCGATCCGGTAGTTGAACTCCGTCACGCTGCGCGTTCCGACCAGTTCGCAGAAGCGCCGGAAACTGCCGCGTTCTTCGGGGATGGTCACGGCGAACACGGCTTCGCGCGCTTCACCGACCTCTGCCCGTTCCGCGACAAACCGCATGCGGTCGAAATTCATGTTCGCGCCGGACGTGATGGCAACGAGCGTCTTCGCCTCCAGCGCTTCGCGCTCGGCGTAGAGCTTCGCGCCCGCAACCGCCAGCGCGCCCGACGGTTCCAGCACGCTGCGCGTGTCCTGGAATACGTCCTTGATGGCGGCGCAAAGTGCGTCGGTATCGACCGTGACGACTTCGTCGAGCAACTCGCGACAGATCCGGAATGTCTCTTCGCCGACGAGTTTCACCGCCGTGCCGTCCGCGAACAAGCCGACTTCGGTCAACGTGAGGCGCTCTCCGGCGGCGATGGATTGTTTCATCGCGCACGAGTCGATGGATTGCACGCCGATCACGCGGATCTCCGGGCGCACCGCTTTCACGTATGCCGCCACGCCCGCCGCAAGTCCGCCGCCGCCGATGGGGACGAAGATGGCGTGGATCGGGCCTTGATGCTGGCGCAGGATTTCCATGGCGACGGTGCCCTGGCCGGCAATGACGTCGGGGTCATCGAACGGATGCACGAAGGTCAGGCCGCGTTCTTCTTGCAGCTTGACGGCGTGGCCGTAGGCGTCGCTATACGACTCGCCGTGCTGGACGACTTCCACAGTCGGGCCGCCGAACGCGCGCATGGCATCGATTTTCACTTGCGGCGTAGTTACCGGCACGACGATCACAGCCTTGCAGCCGAGGCGCGTGGCCGAATACGCAACGCCCTGAGCGTGGTTTCCAGCCGATGCCGTGATTACGCCGCGGGCGAGGACGTCGGCGGGAAGGTGGACCATTTTGTTGTACGCGCCGCGAATCTTGAACGAGAACACCGGCTGGTTGTCTTCGCGCTTGAGGTACACCGAGTTGTGCAGTCGCGCGGACAAATTGCGGGCAGGTTCGAGTTCGCTTTCGCGGGCGACGTCGTAGACGCGCGCGGTCAGAACTTTCTTGAGGTAATCAGGGTGGGTCATTCCGGAGCCGTTCGCGCGGCGTTGCGCGCCATTTTTGAGCGAAAGTATCAATAATAGCCGATGGGGTTCGCGCTGGCGCTTGAGTGGGTTCTTCGCGGCCGCCCGACTCTTGCTGCCAAAACGCTCAAATCTCCGTCGAAAATGAACAAGCTTTAAGCCGTTTAACCCGCTAGCGAGTGCGAACGGCGAATATCGCGATAGGTTAGAATCCGCTTTTCGATACAGGATCGGAAGATGCAACGGCGCAGCCGGATCGGCCTCTTGACGCATGTTCCCCGCGACGCTCGACCCGAGTGCAGCGCGCTGTGCCGCACGACCCGGGCGGCTCTGCAATCACATGCGCGATCGTGGTCGTGATTTCCGGTACTTTCGAAGGATTTGCTTCGCTCGTAATCTCCGCCGGCGAGCACCTTCACTAAAAAAGTTTCACTCGAAAACTGCGCTTCCCCGCGCAATGCCGGTTATATCGCTGCTTTTGCATCAAACAGCGCGAGCGCCGGCCCACCGAACTGTCGAATATGAACGCACCACAAGCCTTCGATCCGAACGGCGCCGCGCATGCCGTGGCTCTCGATACCGAGCCGCGCCTGCGCGAAATTCCCTATAACTACACGTCGTTTTCCGATCGCGAAATCGTGATCCGTCTGCTCGGCGAAGAAGCGTGGGCCGCGCTCGCGCATTTGCGCAGCGAACGCCGCACGGGCCGCTCGGCGCGCATGCTCTACGAAGTGCTGGGCGACATCTGGGTGGTGCGCCGCAATCCTTATCTGCAGGACGATCTGCTCGATAACCCCAAACGCCGCGCATTGCTGGTCGAGGCGCTGAATCATCGTTTGGGCGATATCGAAAAGCGTCGCAAAGCCGATCTTTCGCAACATCAGGACGATGCCGGGCGCGACCGCGCCACGCGCGTGGAGTTGCTGATCAGCGCTGCATGTCGCGCGGTCGAGGACTTCAAGAAGGAGTTCGAGCAGACTTACGACTTGCGCAAGAAGGCATCGAAGGTATTCAGCAAGGTCACCGAAAAAGACAACATCAAGTTCGACGGCCTGTCGCGCGTGTCCCATGTGACCGACGCCACCGACTGGCGCGTCGAATATCCGTTCGTCGTGCTCACGCCGGACACGGAAGCCGAAATCGCGGGGCTGATCAAGGCGTGCTTCGAACTCGGACTGACCGTGATTCCGCGCGGAGGCGGCACCGGTTACACCGGCGGCGCAATTCCGCTGACGCCTTTCGCGGCCGTCATCAATACCGAAAAACTGGAGCAACTCGGCCCAGTCGAGATGACGGATTTGCCGGGCGTGGATGGCCGTGTCGCGACCATTTTCTCGGGCGCGGGCGTGGTGACGCGTCGCGTGACCGAAGCCGCCGAACAGGCCGGTTTCGTGTTCGCCGTTGACCCGACATCGCTCGATGCATCCTGCGTAGGCGGCAATGTCGCGATGAACGCCGGCGGCAAGAAGGCCGTCCTGTGGGGCACGGCGCTGGATAACCTCGCGTGGTGGCGCATGGTCGATCCGGAAGGCAACTGGCTCGAAATCACGCGTCTCGATCACAACCTCGGCAAGATCCACGACATTCCCGTAGCGCGTTTCCGCCTCGACTGGTTCGACGGTTCGCGCGCGCCCGGCGAGAAATTGCTGCGCACGGAATCACTCGATATTTCCGGCGCGAAGTTCCGCAAGGAAGGGCTCGGCAAGGACGTGACGGACAAGTTCTTGTCCGGGCTGCCTGGCGTGCAGAAGGAAGGTTGCGACGGGCTGATCACATCCGCACGATGGATCCTGCACAAGATGCCCGCGCACACGCGCACCGTTTGCCTCGAATTTTTCGGCCAGGCGCGCGATGCAATTCCAAGCATCGTGGAGATCAAGGATTATTTGTTCGAGACGTCGAAGCAGGGCGGCGCGATTCTCGCGGGCCTCGAACATCTCGATGAACGTTATCTGCGCGCCGTCGGTTACGCGACCAAAAGCAAGCGCAATGCGTTTCCGAAGATGGTACTGATTGGCGATATCGTCGGGAACGATCCGGATGCCGTGGCCCAGGCCACCTCCGAAGTCGTGCGCATGGCGAACGGCAAGAGCGGCGAAGGGTTTGTGGCGGTGAACGCCGAAGCGCGCAAGCGGTTCTGGCTGGATCGTTCGCGAACGGCGGCCATCGCCAAGCATACGAACGCGTTCAAGATCAACGAAGACGTCGTGATTCCGCTCAATCGCATGGGCGAGTACACGGACGGGATCGAGCGGATCAATATCGAGTTGTCGATCAAGAACAAGCTGCAACTGGTCGACGCGCTCGAAACTTTCTTCAAGGCCGGCAAACTGCCGCTCGGTAAGAGCGACGACGCCAATGAAATTCCGAGCGCCGAATTGCTGGAAGATCGCGTGCAGCATGCGCTCGATCTGCTCAAGCGCGTGCGTGAGCGTTGGACGTTCGTTGGTGAAAAGCTGGATATGCCGTTGCGTGAAGCACAGCATTATCTGGTTCAGGTCGGCTATGAAAGTCTCGCCGAAAAACTCGCGGATCGGGTGGATTCGCAAGAAGGCATTCGCGTATTCGATGTCGCCCAGGACCGCACCATCCGCGTTTCCTGGAAGCAGGAAATCCGCGCGGAATTGCGCCATATCTTCAATGGCGGCGAGTTCAAGCCCATCCTCGAAGAAGCGCAGAACATCCACAAGACGGTGCTGCGCGGCCGCGTGTTCGTCGCGCTCCACATGCACGCTGGCGACGGCAACGTCCACACGAACATCCCCGTCAACTCCGACAACTACGAGATGCTGCAGGACGCGCACGTCGCGGTCGCGCGCATCATGAAGCTCGCGCGCGATCTGGACGGCGTGATTTCGGGCGAGCACGGCATCGGCATCACGAAGCTGGAATTCCTGACGGAAGACGAGATCGGCGAATTCCGCGCATATAAACAGCGCGTCGATCCGAATGGCCGTTTCAACGCCGGCAAGTTGCTCGCCGGCGCCGATCTGCGCAACGCCTATACGCCAAGCTTCGGCTTGATGGGATATGAATCGCTGATCATGCAGCAATCGGATATTGGCGCAATCGCCGATTCCATCAAGGATTGCCTGCGTTGCGGCAAGTGCAAGCCGGTTTGCGCCACGCACGTACCGCGCGCCAATCTGCTTTACAGCCCGCGCAACAAGATTCTGGCTACGTCCTTGCTGGTCGAGGCGTTCCTGTATGAAGAGCAGACGCGCCGCGGGGTATCGATCAAGCATTGGGACGAATTCAACGACGTCGCCGATCACTGCACCGTCTGCCACAAGTGCGTCACGCCGTGCCCGGTGAAGATCGATTTCGGCGATGTCACCATGAACATGCGCAACCTGTTGCGCAAGATGGGCAAAAAGAAGTTCAACGCCGGCAACGCGGCCGGCATGTTCTTCCTGAACGCCACAAACCCGCAAACCATCAACCTCGCCCGCACGGCCATGATGGGCGTCGGTTACAAGGCGCAGCGTCTCGGCAATGACGTGCTGAAAAAGTTCGCGAAGAAGCAGACGGCGAAACCACCGGCAACGGTCGGCAAGCCGGCGGTGACGCAGCAGGTCATCCACTTCATGAACAAGAAGATGCCCGGCAATCTGCCGAAGAAAACGGCGCGGGCGCTGCTGGATATCGAGGACAACAAGATTGTCCCGATCATCCGCAATCCGAAAACGACCACGTCGGATACGGAAGCCGTGTTCTATTTCCCAGGCTGCGGTTCCGAGCGCTTGTTCTCGCAAGTCGGTCTCGCGACGCAAGCCATGCTGTGGGAAGCGGGCGTGCAAACCGTTTTGCCGCCGGGTTACCTCTGCTGCGGTTATCCGCAACGCGGTTCCGGACAATTCGATAAAGCCGAAAAAATCGTCACGGATAACCGCGTGCTGTTCCATCGCGTGGCCAATACGCTGAATTACCTCGATATCAAGACCGTCGTGGTGTCGTGCGGAACGTGCTATGACCAGCTCGCCGGATACGAATTCGAGAAGATCTTCCCGGGCTGCCGGATCATCGATATCCACGAATTCCTGCTCGAAAAGAACATCAAGCTGGAAGGCGTGAGCGGCACGCGCTACATGTATCACGACCCGTGTCACTCGCCGATCAAGACTATGGACCCGGTCAAGCTGGTCAACGACATCATGGGATCGGCGAACGACGGCTACAAGATCGAGAAGAACGATCGATGCTGCGGCGAATCCGGCACGCTCGCCGTGACGCGTCCGGACATTTCCACGCAAGTCCGATTCCGCAAGGAAGAGGAAATCCGCAAGGGCGCGGCGAAGTTGCGCGACATTCCGCTCGTGGCCGAAGCCGGCGCGAACGGCATCAATCTGGCGAACGCGTCTGCAGGAACGGCGGGTGCTGCGCCGGGTTCAGTGCTAAAAGCAGGGGACGGCGCGTTATCCACCGGAACCGACGTCAAGATTCTCACCAGTTGCCCGTCGTGCCTGCAAGGTTTGTCGCGGTACAACGAGGACGCGAATATCGAGGCGGATTACATCGTCGTGGAAATCGCCCGCAAGGTGCTCGGCGCGAGCTGGATGGAAGATTACGTCGCACGTGCCAATGATGGCGGGATCGAGCGCGTGCTGGTGTAATAGCGGACCGGGGTCAAGTTTCGCTAGAGGAAAACGATGGACTGTGTCTTTTGCCGTGAAGACGGCGGCGAAGTCTTGTGGTCGGACGACGCGCTGCGCGTTGTCCTCGCCGACGAGCCCGACTGGCCGGGCTTTTGCCGCGTGATCTGGACCGCGCACGTAGCCGAGATGTCCGACCTGAACGATGCCGACCGCGCGAAGCTGATGCTGGCGGTGAATGGCGTCGAGCGTGCGATCCGGCGTGTCATCGCGCCCGCAAAGGTGAATCTGGCGAGCCTCGGCAACCAGGTCCCGCACGTCCATTGGCACGTCATTCCGCGCCATTCCAACGATTCCCGGTTCCCCTTGCCCATCTGGGCGCCACGCCAGCGCACGGTCTCGCAGGTGCTGTTGTCGAACCGGCGCGCCCAGGCCACGTTGCTGCGGGAAGCGGTTCGCAGCGAAATGGCGGCGGCTTTCGGGTCATAAGCCCAGACTCTTCATAAAGGCTCGACATGAGCGGACTCACCAAACAAACGCCGATTCCGACTGGCATCGTCGTGCATTCCAAGACGCGCGCGCTCGAGCTGCAATACGGCAACGATCAGACGTATCGCGTACCGTTCGAGCTATTGCGCGTATATTCGCCCTCGGCGGAAGTTCAGGGACACGGGCCGGGGCAGGAAACGCTGCAAACGGGCAAGCGCGATGTTTCGATAATTTCGGTCGATCCCGTTGGCCATTACGCTTTGCAACTCAATTTCTCCGATGGCCACAACACCGGCATCTACTCGTGGGACATCCTGCACGACCTCGCGGTGCGTCAGGAGGAGTTGTGGGCGCAGTACCTGGCCAAGCTGGAAATGGCGGGCGTTGATCGCGACACGCCGATGACGCCGAAAGCGTCCGGCGGACATCGTCACTGACAATTTATAGATAGCAGCGGCGATTTGCCGCAGCGCGTGGCCGGGAGCTCGGGGAGCGCGGCCAATTACACGAATAAAAGCGAGGACAAACGCGATGAGCAAGACCCACTTCGGTTTTGAAACGGTCGACGAACAAGACAAAGCGAAGAAAGTGGCAGGCGTTTTCCACTCCGTCGCGGGCAATTACGACCTGATGAACGACCTGATGTCGGGCGGTTTGCATCGTGCGTGGAAGCTGTTCACGATCGGCCAGGCGAAGGTGCGGCCGGGCTACAAAGTCCTCGATCTGGCAGGCGGGACGGGCGATCTGGCGAAGGCGTTTGCTAAACAGGCGGGCGAAAAAGGCGAAGTCTGGCACACGGACATCAACGAATCGATGCTGCGCGTCGGGCGCGACCGGCTTCTGGACAAAGGCGTGATCACACCGACCTTGATCTGCGATGCGGAGAGGATTCCATTCCCCGATAATTATTTCGATATCATTACAGTTGCCTTTGGACTTCGTAATATGACGCACAAAGATGGTGCGTTGGCGGAAATGTATCGCGTCGTGAAGCCGGGCGGAAAGGTGATGGTGCTGGAATTCTCGAAGGTATGGGATCCGCTCAAGAAAGCTTACGATCTCTACAGTTTCAAGATTTTGCCGTGGCTTGGCGACAAAATAGCGAAAGATGCAGATAGCTACCGATACCTCGCGGAGTCCATCCGGATGCATCCGGACCAGGAAACTTTAAAAACAATGATGGAACGCGCGGGCTTGGAACGAGTCGAATATTACAATTTGTCAGGTGGCGTGGTAGCGTTACACGTCGGGACCAAATTTTAGTGTTCCACTTTTTAAAAGGATTCGAAATGTCCGATTCGCGCTTACCCCAAACTCGGGGTTTCCTGAAGTCGTTATTCAGGAAAGCCGGGGTCGTTGCGCTGGCTGGCGTAATCATGGCCGGTGCATTAGTTACAGACGACGCTGAGGCGCGCCGCATGGGCGGCGGCCGCAGCATGGGCCGTCAATCGACCACGGCGACCCAACAACATCAAGCCACGCCGCCGTCGCAGTCCATGCAGCAAGGCCAGGCGGCGAATGCGCAACGCGCGGCGCCCGCCGCAGCGCCGGCAGCAGCCGCGGCACAACCCGCACGTAACCGCTGGCTCGGACCGATCGCAGGTCTCGCGGCTGGCCTGGGTATCGCGGCATTGCTGTCGCATTTCGGTCTGGGCGGCGCGTTTGCCGGCGCAATGGCCAACATGATCATGATTGCGTTGATCGTTTTGGCTGCCGTGATGATCTTCCGCTTCTTCATGAACCGCAGGAAGGGCGCAACGCCGGCTCTGGCCAGCGCGGGTGCGGGTTCGCCGTTCGGAGGCTCCGCTCGTACGAACCTGAATCAGCCGCAGGAACCGAGCTACGTGCCGCCGTCGGCGCCAGGTGGTTACGGTCCGTCGGGCGTTCAGAGTTATACGAGCCCGGTTGACGCGGCAACGGCGCCGCAAGTCGCCGTGCCGTCCGGTTTCGATACCGATGCGTTCCTGCGCAACGCGAAGGTCTACTTCGTACGCTTGCAGGACGCCTGGGATCGTGGCAATTCGAACGACATTCGCGAATTCACCACGCCGGAAATGTTCGCTGAAGTGAAGCTGGATATCGACGCGCGTGGGACGCAGCCGAACCGTACGGACGTCGTGCAGCTCAACGCCGACATTCTGGGTGTGGAAGATCGCGGCACGGAAAGCCTGGCAAGCGTGCGTTTCCACGGTTTGATCCGCGAAACGGAAGGCGCTGCTGCCGAACCGTTCGTCGAAATCTGGAACCTGTCGAAGCAGAAGTACGGCAACGAAGGCTGGCTGCTGGCTGGTATTCAGCAAGTTAGTTGAGCACGAAGGCCGACGTTCAGGCTTTGTCGGCTAGACCGGATGGCTAACGTTACGTTTCCGGTGACCTTGGCCAAACGATAACGCCAGTTGCAAAGGTAGAATAGAAACCCGCACGAGTGACCGCTTGTGCGGGTTTTTTCATCTCAGAGCCGATGACGCACGCAGACGATTTCGCCCAACCCGCAGTCCCCTCTGCCACCCAGGCCGCAGCCAGAACCGCATCGAAGGCGTTCGCGGCTGCTGTGAACCATGTGCTCGCGCGCGAATCGTGGGCCCGCGAGCGTCTTTCCCCATACGCAGGCAAGACCGCATGCTTCGTTCTTGCGCCGTTTTCGCTGTATCTGATGGTGCAGCCGGACGGGCTGATTGGCGCTATCGACGAAAGCCAGGCTTCGTTCGACGTCACGCTTTCGGTTCCCCCGGACGCCGTCCCAGCGTTCATGCAGGGTGGTCAGGCGGCAGTGATGAAGCACGTGCGCATAGAAGGCGACGCGGAGTTTGCGACGACCATCGCGAAACTGGCCGAGCATCTTCGTTGGGAGCCCGAGGAAGATCTGGCGCGCGTGATTGGCGACGGACCGGCCCACAGGATTGGCTCGACCGTGCGGCTTGCTGGTGAACAAGCGCGCCGCTCGGGGCGCAATCTGCTTGAATCGGTCGCGGAATATCTGCTCGACGAACAACCTCAACTCGTGCGCCGTAGCGCCCTCGACACGTTCAATGCCGAATTGTCGATAGCCCGGGACGCGCTTGCGCGCGTCGAAAAACGCATCGAGCGACTCGAACAAAAAGCCGAAGCCCGTGGCGCATCAGCGCCCGGCGCCGCGCCAGCGCGCGGCACGAGCAAGTAATGGGCTGAACCATGCGTTTTCTGCGTTTCCTCAAGATTTTTTTCACCGTAGTGCGATTCGGCCTGGATGAACTGGTGCTGAGCGGCATTCAGGATCGGCGCGTTCGCATGCTGATGCGCATGACCACGTTCGGACGCAAGTTCGAGGTCGCACGTGGCGTGCGGCTTCGTCTGGCGCTTGAAAGTCTCGGACCGATTTTTGTGAAGTTCGGGCAAGTGCTGTCCACGCGTCGCGATCTGCTGCCCGTCGATATCGCGAATGAGCTGGCGAAGCTGCAGGACCAGGTGCCGCCGTTCGATTCCGACGTGGCTATCGCAATTGTCGAGAAGTCGCTGGGTTCGTCTATCGACGTGTTATTCGATGATTTCGAGCGCGTGCCGGTGGCTAGCGCATCCATTGCACAGGTGCACTTCGCGAAGATCAAGACGGGCGCGCACGCGGGCAAACCGGTCGCGGTGAAGGTATTGCGGCCGAACATGCTGCCGGTGATCGACTCGGATCTGGCGCTGCTGCGCGATATTGCGTACTGGACCGAGCGGTTATGGGCCGATGGCAAACGCCTGAAACCGCGAGAAGTCGTGGCCGAGTTCGACAAATATCTGCACGATGAACTCGACCTGATGCGCGAAGCCGCTAACGGCAGTCAGTTGCGGCGCAATTTTGCCGGCCTCGATTTGCTGATGGTGCCGGAGATGTACTGGGACTATTCGGCGCCCACGGTGCTTGTGATGGAACGCATGGTTGGCGTGCCGATCAGCCAGGTGGAAGTGCTGCGGGCGGCCGGCGTGGATATCCCGAAACTGGCGCAGGAAGGTGTCGAGATTTTCTTCACGCAAGTTTTCCGCGACGGGTTTTTTCACGCCGACATGCATCCCGGGAACATTCAGGTGAGTCTGGCGGAGGACACGTTCGGGCGGTATATCGCGCTGGATTTCGGTATCGTGGGCGCGCTTTCCGACTTCGATAAAAACTATCTGGCGCAGAACTTTCTCGCGTTCTTCAAGCGTGATTACCACCGGGTCGCCACACTGCATCTGGAGTCGGGCTGGGTGCCGCCGACTACGCGTGTCGAAGAACTGGAAAGCGCGATTCGGGCCGTGTGCGAACCGTATTTCGATCGCGCGTTGAAAGATATCTCGCTGGGTCAGGTGCTGATGCGGCTCTTTTCGACCTCGCGCCGCTTCAACGTCGAAATTCAGCCCCAGCTTGTTTTGTTGCAAAAAACCATGCTGAACGTGGAAGGTCTGGGGCGTTCGCTCGATCCGGATCTCGACTTGTGGAAGACCGCCAAGCCGTATCTCGAACGGTGGATGAACGAGCAAGTCGGCTGGCGCGGCTGGTATGAGAGGCTCAAGCTCGAAGCCCCGCAATGGAGCAAGACCATGCCCCAGTTGCCGCGCCTGATCCATCAGGTGCTGGCAAACCAACACGACTCGTCGCGTGGCGGCAACGACGAAATGATGCGCATGATCCTGCTCGAGCAGAAACGGACCAACCGATTGTTGCAGGCGTTGCTGATCTTTGGGCTAGCCGTGGGCGCGGGCGCTGTGCTGGCCGAGTTCTGGCAAGTGCTCGCATACGGAGGCTAGACCATGGCCGATGAGCCGAAACCCGCTGCCCCGGCGTTCGCCACGCGCGACGCCAACTCGCCCGAGTTCTGGGACGAACGTTTCGATCGGCGATTCATGCCTTGGGATCAGGCGGGCGCGCCCGAGGCGTTCAAGGCGTTTGCCCAAGAACATCGCGACGCGTTGAAAAACGTGCTGATTCCTGGTTGCGGCAGCGCGTATGAAGCGCTTTGGCTTGCTCAGGAAAAATGGCGGCTGAAAGCCATCGACTTTTCGCCAAGCGCCGTAAGCGCGGCTCGCCTGCAACTGGGCGAGTACGCAGATGTGGTCGAACAGGCTAATTTCTTCGCGTACGAGCCGCCTTTTGAACCCGATTGGATCTACGAGCGCGCGTTTCTTTGCGCGTTACCGCGCGACCGGTGGACCGATTACGCCACTCGCATGGCGGCGTTGCTGCGGCCGGGCGCGCTGCTCGCCGGCTTCTACTTCCTCGGCGCGACGCCTAGCGGTCCACCATTTGGTATCGAACGAGATGCGCTCGACGCGTTGCTCTTGCCGCACTTCGAACTGGTTGAAGAGCAGGAAGTTACCGGCTCCATCAGCGTTTTCGCCGGCCGCGAACGCTGGCTGACATGGCGCCGTCGGCCGGAAGTTTGAGGCGCTCGTCTTTAAAACGCCCGGTATCGCCACAAAATGAGGTCGCAATATCCTCTGCGCGGGTGAAGCGGTCCGCAAGCGTCCACGTCGTGTTTCATCGATAGAAAACGCGCGCCAACCTGTTGCATCGCGTCTTAAAGCTGCCCGCGCGGGGCCGAATTTAAGGGGCCGCCGATGGTTTGCGGCTATAATTCAAGGCTTTGCAAGCGCCGAAACGTCAATCGTAGGAAGAGTGCCATGCCGATCTACGCGTACCGCTGCGAGTCATGCGGCTTTCAAAAAGACGCGCTCCAGAAAATGAGCGATGCGCCGCTCACCACCTGCCCGCAGTGCGGGAAGGACACGTTCGTCAAGCAGGTCACCGCTGCAGGCTTTCAGTTGAAGGGCTCTGGCTGGTACGTGACGGACTTCCGTGGCGGTAATAATGGTGCGCCCGCGGCCGCCAAGAAGGAAGACGGCGCGAAGGCCGAAACCAAGAGCGAAAGCGCATCGGATTCAGGGAATTCGGGCAGTTCGGGCAAGGACGCCTCGAAAAGCGATTCGGCGGCGGCAAGCGCGCCGGCATCGGATAGTTCGAAGAGCAGTGCATCGTCCACGCCGGCGGCATCGAAACCGGCTGCTCCGGCATCTAATTGACGCCCGCCGAAATCCTGAAACGAAGCGCGAAGCCTGAAACGCAAACGAAGCCTGACCCGCGCGATCCATTTCACCGCGCTCAACCGCTCGATCTGTCCGATCGTACGCACGCAGATGTCCGCCCGGAACCCAAGCTGCACTTCGGGCGGCGAACCAGCCAAACCGTGAAATCCGGCGGTGCGGCCTTCCGGCTGTGTAAATGACGACCAAAAAGACTACGTTGAAATCCGTGTTTGCCACCGGCTTGCTGGTGCTGGTGCCGCTTGCCATCACCTTGTGGGTGATCGGTCTCGTGATCGGAACCATGGACCAGACGCTGCTGCTGCTGCCGGAATCGTGGCAGCCCGAGCGCGTGTTCGGTTTCCATCTGCCGGGCTTGGGCGCCGTGCTTACGCTCGCGTTCATTTTTGTCGTGGGCTTGCTCACGCAGAACTTCATCGGCCAGAAACTGGTCGAGTGGTGGAATGTGATCGTGCGTCACATTCCCGTGGTCGGGCCGTTGTATACCAGCGTGAAACAAGTGTCGGACACGTTGCTTTCGAGCAGCGGCAACGCGTTCCGCAAGGCACTGCTGATCCGTTATCCTCATTCGGGTTCGTACACCATTGGATTCCTGACGGGCGTTCCTGGCGGCGACGTAGTGAATCACCTGACCGAAGATCATGTGAGCGTCTACGTGCCGACCACGCCGAATCCCACCTCGGGCTTTTTCCTGATGGTGCCGAGAAGCGAAGTCATCGAGCTCGATATGTCCGTCGATGCTGCGTTGAAGTACATCGTGTCAATGGGAGTAGTCGCGCCGTCCATGCCGCAAGCGCAGGCCGCGCCGCGCCGTCCCGTCGACCCGCCGCTGTAATGCCGGCGTGCCGCGAACATCGTTTAATGTGTTCGCGCGTGCCGTTGATCAATGAATAACGAAAGACACAACATCATGTCGATGAGATCTGAATACTGCGGTCTGGTGACCGAAGCCCTCCTGGGCCAAAGCGTTTCGCTGTGCGGCTGGGTACATCGCCGGCGCGACCACGGCGGCGTCATTTTTATCGATCTGCGCGATCGCGAGGGCCTCGTTCAAGTCGTGTGCGATCCGGATCGCGCGGACATGTTCAAGGTTGCCGAGGGCGTGCGCGGCGAGTTCTGTGTGCAGGTGAAAGGCATCGTGCGTGCGCGTCCCGAAGGCACGGCGAACGCCGGGCTGACGAGCGGCAAGATTGAAGTGCTGTGCCATGAGCTGAACGTGCTGAACCCGTCGGTTACGCCGCCGTTCCAGCTTGACGACGACAACCTGTCCGAAACCACGCGCCTCACGCATCGTGTGCTCGACCTGCGCCGTCCGCAGATGCAGCAAAACCTGCGCTTGCGGTATCGCGTGGCAATTGAAGTGCGGAAGTACCTGGATGAGCAGGGTTTTATCGACATTGAAACGCCGATGCTGACCAAGAGCACGCCGGAAGGCGCGCGCGATTATCTGGTGCCTTCTCGTACGAATCCGGGTCAGTTCTTCGCGTTGCCGCAGTCGCCGCAATTGTTCAAGCAGTTGTTGATGGTTGCGAACTTCGATCGTTATTATCAGATCGTGAAGTGTTTCCGCGACGAAGATTTGCGTGCCGATCGTCAGCCGGAATTCACGCAGATCGATTGCGAAACGTCGTTCTTGAGCGAGCAGGAAATTCGCGATCTGTTCGAAGCGATGATCCGTCATGTGTTCAAGAAGACCATCGACGTTTCGCTTGATGAGAAATTCCCGGTCATGCTGTATTCGGAAGCCATGCGCCGCTTTGGTTCGGACAAGCCGGATCTGCGCGTGAAGCTGGAATTCACGGACCTGACGGACGCCGTTCGCGACGTCGATTTCAAGGTATTCAGTACGCCGGCCAATTCCAAGGATGGCCGTGTGGCGGCGATCCGCGTGCCGCGTGGCGGCGAGATGACGCGTAGCGAGATCGACGGCTACACGGAATTCGTGCGTATCTACGGGGCGAAGGGTTTGGCCTGGATCAAGGTGAATGACATCGCGAAGGGCCGTGACGGCTTGCAGAGCCCGATTGTCAAAAATCTGCACGATGCATCGATCACCGCGATCATCGAGCGGACCGGCGCGCAGAACGGCGACATCATTTTCTTCGCGGCGGATCGCTCGAAAGTCGTGAACGACAGCTTGGGCGCGCTGCGTCTGAAGATCGGCCATTCGGAATTCGGCCGTGCGAACGGGCTTTTCGAATCGGGCTGGAAGCCGTTGTGGGTTATCGACTTCCCAATGTTCGAATTCGATGAAGAAGACAACCGTTACGTGGCTGCGCATCACCCGTTCACGAGCCCGAAGGAAGAGCATCTGGAATATCTGGAAACAGATCCGGGCCGTTGCCTCGCGAAAGCGTACGACATGGTGCTGAACGGCTGGGAAATCGGCGGCGGATCGGTGCGGATCTATCAGGAAGAAGTGCAGAGCAAGGTGTTCCGCGCGCTGAAGATCAACGCTGAAGAAGCGCGGATCAAGTTCGGCTTCCTGCTCGACGCGCTGCAGTACGGCGCGCCGCCGCACGGTGGTATTGCGTTTGGTCTGGATCGGATTGTCACCATGATGGCCGGCGCGGATTCGATCCGTGACGTGATCGCGTTCCCGAAGACGCAGCGCGCGACCGATTTGCTCACGCAAGCGCCGAGCGAAGTAGACGAACGGCAGTTGAAGGAACTGCACATTCGTTTGCGTCAGCCGGAGCCGAAGGTGCAGTAAGTTCGGCTGCGACGTTTGAAACGAAAAGGCGCTTGATGCGCCTTTTTCGTTATTCGAGCCAAAATGCGAAAACTGGCTAAAGTGCGGCCAGATAATCGAGAGTCTCCGGATGTTGCTCGACCAGTTTGATAAGGACAGCGGCCTGGGCATTTGGCTTCGCCGTTCCTTGTTCCCAGTTCTCCAGAGTTCGCGGATTGACGCGTAACCTGTGAGCAAGCACTGCGCGAGACACATTCATCTTCGCGCGCAATTCCCTGATCTCAGCCGCCGATATCTCGACCGGCGACGGTATATCCATTTCGACCGTCCGAAGCGTCACTTTTTCTTCGCGCTGATCGGCCAAAGCGTGGACACCTTCCTTCAATTCCGCAAACAGATTTCGCTTCATCTCGTATTTCTCCGCGCCACTTCTGCGCTCAGCATAATCGCCAATTCTCGCCGTTCGTCGTTGGACAGGTCATCCATTTCATCTTTGCCGTACAAGGTGAACAACCAGATTTGCCAGCCGGAAACCCAGTAGTAATAGATGACGCGTATTCCGCCACGTTTGCCTTTACCTCGTTTGCTGCTGCCAAAACGCAGCTTGCGCAGACCGCCCGTTCCCTTGATAACATCGCCTGCGGTAGGACGAGCGAGTAACTCCTGCGGCAACTTCCGATATTCGTCGTCATCAAGATAATCATCGCGGTAACGTCGAAACGCGGGCAGCTCAACAAAAGTCAGTTTCATTTAATATACGCAAGTTACGTATGATCGGCAAGCGGGCGATTTCTGACTTTGGCAATCTCGATCGTCCGCGTTGGGCAACTACATACGGTAAAGCGACGTGTTATCGAACGGGTTCTCCGCGATGATTTTTGATAACGAGTTGTGATGCCTCATACCCATAGCCCACAGGCAACATCCGAAACGAAAAAGGCGCTTGATGCGCCTTTTTCGTTTTTTAGGTTACATTCTTCGGCCAGCTTCCATGAATAGCCGCACCGTTCCAAATATGCCCAAGCCGCCGAAAATCCCCGAATCCGTCCTCGTTGTCATCCACACGCCTGAAATGGACGTGCTCGTCATCGAGCGCGCCGATCGGCCGGGGTTCTGGCAGTCCGTGACGGGCTCCAGGGATCACATCAATGAACCCTTTTCCCTGACCGCCGCGCGCGAAGTGGCGGAGGAAACGGGCATCGTGGTCGGCAGCCCGGGCGTGCCGGAACGCTCGCTGATCGATTGGCATCATCAGATTGAGTACGATATTTATCCTGAATGGCGGCATCGGTACGCGGAGGGCGTCGTGCGCAACGTCGAGCATCAATTCAGCCTGCTCGTGCCGCACGGGATTCCAGTCACGCTCGCGCCGCGCGAACACACGGCTTTTCTCTGGTTGCCGTTTCGCGAAGCCGCGGCGAGGTGTTTTTCATCGTCGAACCGTGAGGCGATCCTCCAATTGCCCGAGCGCCTCGCGGAGCACAGCCGGTGATGGGTTTCGGCGGGCCTTCCCGTCGCTTTGCGCGACTCAAGCAGGCGTTGTTTCGCGGGCGCCGCCCGGGCAGGTTGTGCTTCACGATCAACAACACGGTCAAATTGCTCAAATCGGGCGATGCATTTTTCCCGGATTTGATCGGACGCATCGACGCCGCGAAGCACGAGGTTTCGCTCGAAACCTACATTTTCTGCGACGACGCCGCCGGCCGCGCCGTTTCCGCTGCGTTGATGAACGCGGCGCGGCGCGGCGTGCACGTGCGCGTGATCACGGATGGCATCGGCACGGCGAAGCTCCCGCTTTTCGATGAATGGGCGGCAGCGAATGTCGAACATCGCATCTATAACCCGCATCTATTCGGCCAACTCGGATTTTCGCGCACGCATCGGAAGCTGGTGATTATCGATCGTCAGATTGCGTTTTGCGGCGGCATCAACATAGTCGATGACTACGAGCAGAACGGCGTGCGGATCGAATTTGCGCGATGGGATTTCGCGTTGGAGACACAAGGGCCGGTAGTTTCCGACGTACGCGAAGCCTTCGATCTCCAATGGCAGCGGATTCGCCTCGGCGTGAAGCCGCGCGGTTCGAGCGTGCAGGACCAGAACGCGAAGCCTGGCGATTCATCGCGAAGCAGCCGCCGCGCGCTTCGTGCTCGTCTACGGGCGCGCCGCGGCATGATTCACGCAGTCGACCGGCCATGCGTGGCGTTCGTTGCCCGCGATAATCTCCTGAACCGGCGCGCGATCGAAAAAGCGTATCTGGCGGCCATTTCCCACGCGGAAAAGGAGGTGATGCTTGCCAATCCGTATTTCATGCCGGGCCGCAAGTTGCGGCGCGCGCTGGTCCGCGCTGCGCAGCGCGGCGTGCGCGTGACGCTGGTGATCGGCCGGAAGGAGTTTGTCGCGCTGGATTACGCGACGCCGTTTTTATATCGGAACTTGCTGAAATCGGGCGTGCGGATCGCGGAGTACGAGAAAACCATGCTACACGGGAAGGTCGCCGTGGTGGATTCGAACTGGGCGACGGTCGGGTCGTCGAATCTCGACGCGTTGAGCCTCGTGCTGAACAACGAGGCGAACATGGTGCTGGTGAATCACGAAAACGAGATCGTGAAATTGCGGGATTCGATCCTCGCGGCCTACGAAGACGCCCGCCCAATCACGCTCGAGCAATACGCGGCGCGTCCGGCCGGTGAGCGTCTGCTTAATTGGCTCGCGTACAACGCGTATCGAACGATGATGAAAATGCTCACCATCGGCCGCTACGATTGACGTGCTCGGGCCACTCCCACTGGCCCCGGAACCACGATCCGGCACAAACTTGAGCCGTGTCCTATCGACGCGATGAAAAGTTAGACCCCGGTTTCTAATAAAAAGCTTGTTTCAGGAACGGTCGGCTACAATAATCGTACGGCCGTTCGATTTTATTTCGGTTAAATGAAAACGGTAAAAATCATGCGAAAAGGCGAACAGACACGAGTCGCAATCCTCGACGCCGCGTTGGACCTGGCTAGCCGGGACGGACTCGAAGGTTTGACGATCGGCTTGCTGGCCGAGCGGATGCAGATGAGCAAGAGTGGCGTGTTCGCGCATTTCGGCTCACGCGAGGATCTGCAAGTGGAAGTGGTGAAGGAATATCACCGCCGCTTTGAAGACGAAGTGTTTTATCCGAGCCTGCGCGAAGCGCGCGGTTTGCCGCGTTTGCGTTCCATGCTGGCGCGCTGGATGGAAAAGCGCATCGAGGAAGTGACAACGGGCTGTATCTACATCAGCGGCGCGGTGGAGTACGACGATCGCGCCGACAGTGCAGTCCGCGAGCAACTGGTGCATAGCGTGACGACCTGGCGAGCAGCGCTGACGCGCGCGATCAATCAGGCGAAGGACGAAGGCCATTTGCGTGCGGATACCGATCCTGCGCTGATGCTTTTTGAACTCTACAGTTTCACGCTCGGTCTGCATCATGACGCGCGTTTCCTGCATTTGCCGGAGGCCGTGCAACTGACGCGGGACGCGCTGGAAAAAACGATGGTTTCGTATCAAAGCAAGGGTCTGTAGGCATCGGCGAATCGGCGGAATATGCAGTAGCAGATTCGACGGCGCTCGTGGCCTAAGCTTCCTGGACACTTGGAGATGAAGAATGGGACAGTACACAGCGCCGCTGCGTGACATGCAATTCGTGTTGCATGAATTGCTGAACGTGGAGAACGAGGTCAAGAACATGCCGAAGCATGCGGACCTCGACGCCGACACGATCAATCAGGTTCTGGAAGAAGCCGGCAAGTTCTGCGCCGAAGTGCTTTTTCCGCTGAATCAGGTCGGCGATCGCGAAGGCTGCACGTACGAAGGCGATGGCGTCGTGCGCACGCCCGCAGGCTTCAAGGAAGCCTACAAGCAATACGTGGAAGCCGGCTGGCCCGCGCTCGGTTGCGATCCGGAATACGGCGGCCAGGGCTTGCCGGCGTTCGTGAACAACGCGCTGTTTGAAATGCTCAATTCGGCGAACCAGGCCTGGACGATGTACCCCGGCCTTTCGCACGGCGCTTACGAATGCCTGCACGCGCACGGCGCGCCCGAGTTGCAGAAGGCGTACTTGCCGAAACTCGTCGATGGCACCTGGACCGGCACCATGTGCCTGACCGAGCCCCATTGCGGCACGGACCTGGGAATGCTGCGCACGAAGGCCGAGCCGAACGGCGACGGTTCGTACGCCATCAGCGGCACAAAGATTTTCATCTCCAGCGGCGAGCATGATCTGGCCGAGAACATCGTGCATCTGGTGCTGGCGCGTCTGCCGGGCGCACCGAATGGCACGAAGGGGATCTCGCTTTTCATCGTGCCGAAGTTCATTCCGACAGATGCCGGCGCGCCCGGCGAACGCAACGGCGTGAAGTGCGGTTCCATCGAACACAAGATGGGCATTCACGGCAATTCGACCTGCGTGATCAATCTGGATTCAGCGAAAGGCTGGCTCGTCGGCGAGCCGAACAAGGGCTTGAACGCCATGTTCGTAATGATGAACGCGGCGCGTCTCGGCGTTGGCATGCAAGGCCTCGGGCTGACGGAAATCGCGTATCAGAACTCGCTCACGTACGCGAAGGAACGCCTGCAGATGCGTTCGCTGACGGGGCCGAAAGCGCCGGAGAAGGGCGCTGATCCGATCATCGTGCATCCGGATGTTCGTCGCATGTTGCTCACGCAAAAGGCTTATGCCGAAGCGGGCCGCGCGTTCACGTACTGGGCTGCGCTCAACATCGACAAAGAACTGTCCCACGCCGACGAAGCTGCACGTAAAGATGCCGCCGATCTGGTTGCGCTGCTCACGCCGGTCATCAAGGCCTTCCTGACGGACAACGCGTTCGAAGGCACCAACATGGGTATGCAGATCTACGGCGGCCACGGTTTCATCTCCGAATGGGGCATGGAGCAATACGTGCGCGATGCCCGCATCAACATGATCTACGAAGGCACGAATTCCATTCAGGCGCTGGACCTGCTCGGCCGCAAGATTCTCGGCGACATGGGCGCAAAGCTGAAGAAGTTCGGCAAGCTCGTGACGGACTTCGTGGAAGAAGAAGGCGTGAAGCCGGAGATGCAGGAGTTCATCAACCCGCTCGCGGACATTGGCGACAAGGTCCAGAAACTGACGATGGAAATCGGCATGAAGGCCATGCAGAATCCGGACGAAGTCGGCGCCGCTGCCGTGCCGTATCTGCGTACCGTCGGGCATCTGGTGTTCTCGTATTTCTGGGCGCGCATGGCGCGTATCGCGCTAGATAAAGAAGCCGAAGGCGATCCGTTCTACAAGGCGAAACTCGCGACCGCGCGTTTTTACTTCGCCAAGTTGCTGCCGGAAACGGCATCGACGATTCGCGCCGCGCGCGCCGGATCGAAGACGCTGATGGAATACGACGAAGCCTTGTTCTAGGCCTCTTTTGCAATGCGCCGCGTCTTTGGAAGACGTGGCGCATCGTCATACCGAATACTCTCCCGGAGACAAACGTGAGCAATCTGAACATACGCAAGGTGGCGGTTCTCGGCGCCGGCGTGATGGGCGCGCAGATCGCTGCGCATCTGATCAACGCCCAGGTGCCGGTCCTTCTGTTCGACCTGCCGGCAAAAGAAGGCCCGAAGAACGGCATCGCGCTGAAGGCGATCGAAAACCTGAAGAAGCTTTCGCCCGCGCCGTTCGGCGTGAAGGACGACGCCCAATATATCCAGCCCGCGAATTACGACGACGACATCGAGAAGCTGAAAGAGTGCGATCTCGTGATCGAAGCGATCGCCGAGCGCATGGACTGGAAACACGATCTGTACAAGAAGGTTTCCCCGTACATTGGCGAGAAGGCGATCTTCGCGACGAATACGTCGGGGCTTTCGATCACGGAATTGTCGAAGGGTTTCTCCGATGAACTCAAAGCGCGTTTTTGCGGCGTGCATTTTTTCAATCCGCCGCGCTACATGCATCTGGTCGAACTGATTCCGACCAACACCACGCAGCCGGAAATCCTCGATCAGCTCGAAACCTTCCTGACGAGCGTGGTCGGCAAGGGCGTCGTGCGCGCAAAGGACACGCCGAATTTCATCGCGAATCGCGTGGGCGTGTTTTCGATTCTCGCGGTGATCGCGGAAGCCGAGAAGTTCGGACTGCGTTTCGATGAAGTCGATGACCTCACCGGCGCACGTCTTGGCCGCGCGAAATCGGCGACGTTCCGCACGGCGGATGTGGTCGGGCTCGACACCATGGCGCACGTCATCAAGACGATGCAGGACAACCTGCCGGACGATCCTTTCTTGCCGATGTACGAAACGCCGGCGGTGCTTGCCGGACTGGTGAAGAACGGCGCGCTGGGACAGAAGTCGGGCGCGGGTTTCTACAAGAAGGAAGGCAAGCTCATCAAGGTGCTGGACCCGAAGACGGGAACGTACATCGATGGCGGCGGCAAGGCGGATGAACTCGTCGGCCGTATTTTGAAGCGTCCGTCGGCGGAACGCCTGAAACTCCTGCGTGAATCGCAGCATCCGCAAGCGCAATTCCTGTGGTCCATTTTCCGCGATGTGTTCCATTACATCGGCGTGCATCTGGAATCCGTTGCGGACAACGCGCGCGATATCGATCTCGCGATCCGCTGGGGTTTCGGCTGGAACGAAGGCCCGTTCGAAGGCTGGCAATCGGCCGGCTGGACGCAAGTCGCGCAGTGGGTGAAGGAAGATATCGATGCAGGCAAGGCGTTGTCGAAAGCGCCGCTGCCATCGTGGGTTTTCGACGGTCCCGTGGCCGAGAAGGGCGGCGTGCACACCGCTGAAGGCTCGTGGTCGCCGAGCGCTTCGAAATTCATCCCGCGTTCATCGCTCGATGTCTACGCGAAGCAGGTTTTCCGCGCGCCACTGATTGGCGAGACAGGCGTCGATCCCAAATCCTACGGCAAGACGCTGTTCGAAACCGACGCCGTGCGCGCCTGGGTCGATGATCGCGCGGGCGAAGACGATGTCGTGATCGTGTCGTTCAAGAGCAAGATGAACACGATCGGGCCAGCGGTTATTGAAGGTTTGACGAAGGCGATCGAACTTGCCGAAGCCGATTACAAGGGCGTCGTGATCTGGCAAACATCGGCATTGAAACTCGGCAACCCGGGCGGCGCGTTTTCGGCCGGCGCGAACCTCGAAGAAGCCATGCCCGCGTTCATGATGGGCGGCGCGAAGGGCATCGAACCGTTTGTAAAGAACTTCCAGCAAGGCATGTTGCGCGTGAAGTACGCGAGCGTGCCGGTTGTTGCCGCCGTGTCAGGCATCGCGCTCGGCGGCGGTTGCGAACTCGCGCTGCATTCGGCGAAGCGCGTTGCGCACTTCGAAACGTATATGGGGCTGGTCGAAGTCGGCGTCGGCCTGGTGCCTGCGGGCGGCGGCTTGAAGGAAGCGGCGTTGCGTGCGGCGTCCGCGGCAAGCGCCGTGAATGCCACGAGCGATCTGCTGAAGTTCCTGCAGAAATCGTTCGAAAACGCCGCGATGGCAAAGGTCTCGGCATCGGCTTTGGAAGCGCGCTCGATGGGTTATCTCAAACCGTCCGACACGATCGTTTTTAACGTGCACGAATTGCTCGATATCGCGAAGAAGGAAGCGCGTGCTTTGAGCGCCGCCGGTTATCGTGCGCCGTTGCGTGTTACGCAGATTCCGGTGGCGGGACGTTCGGCGATATCGACCATCAAGGCGTCGCTCGTGAACATGCGCGACGGCCGCTTCATCAGCGATCACGATTTCCTGATTGCGAGCCGTATCGCGGAAGCTGTGTGCGGCGGAGACGTGGAAGCGGGAAGTCTTGTCGATGAAGAATGGTTGCTGGCGCTCGAACGTCGCGCGTTTGTCGATTTGCTTGGCACCGCGAAGACGCAGGAACGGATCATGGGCATGTTGCAGACCGGCAAGCCGGTTCGTAACTAAGGCGCGGACAATCGCATTTGCGGAAGGACTGGAGTAAGACATGGGGCCGGAGTAAGCGCTAAAGCGCCAACTCCGGCCGACACGCCAACTCCAGCCGACCGCAATGCATGGGGCTGGAGTAAGGCGCTAAAGCGCCAACTCCAGCCGACAGGAGATGCAAATGAGCAAACAAGTGCAGGACGCATACATTGTCGCCGCGAGCCGGACGCCTATCGGCAAGGCGCCGCGCGGCATTTTCAAGAACACGCGCCCAGACGAACTGCTGGTCCACGCGATCCGTTCAGCAGTCGCGCAAGTGCCCGGGCTGGATTCGAAGCTGATCGAAGACGCGATCATCGGTTGCGCAATCCCGGAAGGCGAGCAAGGGCTGAATGTGGCGCGTATCGGCGCGTTGCTGGCCGGTTTGCCGAACACCGTTGGCGGCGTGACCGTGAACCGCTTCTGCGCATCGGGCGTGACCGCGCTGGCGATGGCCGCCGACCGGATTCGCGTTGGCGAATCGGACGTGATGATCGCGGGCGGATGCGAATCCATGAGCATGGTGCCCATGATGGGCAACAAGCCGTCGTTGTCGCCGCATATCTTCGATCGCGATGAAAACGTCGGCATTGCCTACGGCATGGGTTTGACGGCGGAACGCGTGGCCGAACGCTGGAAGATCAGCCGCGAAGCGCAGGACGCGTTCTCGGTGGAATCGCATCGGCGTGCATTGGAAGCGCAGCGTACCGGCGAATTCAACGATGAAATCTCGCCCTTCGCGCTGAACGAACGTTTCCCGGATCTGGCGACGGGCGAGATTCGCGTCAACGCGCGCGAGATCAAGAACGACGAAGGTCCGCGTCAGGACACGACCATGGAAGGGCTCGCCAAGCTGCGCCCCGTCTTTGCCGCGAAGGGTTCGGTCACGGCGGGCAACAGCTCGCAAACGTCCGACGGCGCCGGCGCGTTGATCGTGGTCAGCGAGAAGATCCTGAAGCAATTCAACCTGACGCCGCTCGCGCGTTTCGTGAGTTTCGCGGTGCGCGGCGTGCCGCCGGAAATCATGGGTATCGGGCCGAAGGAAGCGATTCCTGCCGCGTTGAAAGCGGCGGGTTTGACGCAGGACGATATCGACTGGATTGAACTCAACGAGGCGTTCGCGGCGCAATCGCTGGCCGTGATTCAGGACCTGGGGCTGGATCCGTCGAAGATCAATCCGCTTGGCGGCGCGATCGCGCTGGGTCATCCGCTCGGCGCAACGGGCGCCATTCGCGCCGCCACGGTCGTGCATGGCTTGCGCCGGCGCAACCTGAAGTACGGCATGGTGACCATGTGCGTGGGAACGGGCATGGGCGCGGCGGGCATTATCGAACGGATGTAAACGGTAAAACGCGGCTCGTCCGTTAAGGCATAACAACGGTTCGCGCGCCTGGCGGTTCGCGAGCCGTTATTCATTCAGGAGACAAGAATGGACATCATCACGGAACACATCTACGGCGTTTTGAGCATCACGATCAATCGCCCGGCGCGCAAGAATGCGCTGACGGCGGAGATGTATCAAACCATGGCAGATGCTTTTTTCGATGCCGAAAACGATCCGTCAGTGCGCGTGGTCCTGATTCGCGCCGCGGGCGATACATTCAGCGCCGGCAACGATCTCGAAGATTTCATGAAGGCGCCGCCCTCGAAACCGGATGCGCCCGTGTTCCAGTTCCTGCGCCGGATCAGCACGGCGCAAAAGCCGGTCGTGGCGGCGGTGAACGGCGGGGCTGTGGGTATCGGTACAACGATGCTGCTGCATTGCGACCTCGTCTATGCCGCATCGACAGCTAAGTTCGTGTTGCCGTTCGTGAACCTCGGGTTGTGTCCGGAAGCGGCGTCGAGTCTGCTTTTGCCGCGCATCGCGGGTTATCAGCGCGCGGCTGAAAAGCTGCTGCTCGGCGAACCATTCGATGCAAACGAAGCCGCGAACATGGGCATCGTGAACCGGGTTTTATCGGCGGAAGAAGTTGGTGATTTTGCGTTCGCGCAGGCCAGGAAGCTCGCGGCGTTGCCACCGGCGTCGCTGAAGGCGACTAAAGCGCTGATGAAGAACGGTCACGCCGATGAAATCAGCGCGCAGATGGCCAAAGAAGCGGTGTATTTCGCAAACATGCTGACCGCGCCCGAAGCGAAGGAGGCGTTCACGGCGTTCTTCGAAAAGCGCAAGCCGGATTTCAGCCGGTTCAACTGAGCGTCAGGGCGCGTATCAAGCGTTAAGCACGCGCCCGTCAAGCACGCGCCGTTAAGCACGCGCCGTTAAGCACGCGCCGTTAAGCACGCGCCATATTCCACGAACCCGTTCTCGCGCGCGAAACTCACCAGCCGCAAGCCTGCTTTTTCCGCGATGGAAATGGCCAGCGATGTGGGCGCGGATATCGTCACGAGCATGGGCACGCCGACTCTTGCCGACTTGCGCACGAGCTCATAACTTGCCCGGCTCGATAAAAACACGAACCCTTGCGTGGTATCCACGCGCTGCAACACGAGATGGCCGATCAGCTTGTCGAGCGCGTTGTGACGGCCGACGTCCTCGAACGCGTATTTGACCGCGCCGGTTTCGTCGCACCAGGCGGCGGCGTGCAATCCGCCCGTCAGCTTCGACAATTGCTGATGCGCAGGCAATTCCCGCGCGGCGTGGGCGATGGCGTCATCGGCAAGACGATTCAGGAAGCCTGTGTCGGGCACGCGTTCAGGTTGCAGATCCAGCAAATCGATACTTTCGATGCCGCACACGCCGCAACCCGTCCGGCCGGCCAGCGCCCGGCGCTTCTGCTTCAACGCAACAAACGCCTGCTGCACGACCTGCAGATGCACTTCGGCATGCGGCAGCGTATCGCCCTCGGCGTTGTGGAAAAATACCTCGATGTCATGAATGTCGCTGCCGCGCTCCACAATCCCTTCGGTCAGCGAAAACCCCACCGCGAAGGCTTCCAGATCGCGCGGCGTGCACATCATCACCGCATGCGAAATGCCGTTGTAGACGAGCGCGACGGGCCATTCCTGGCCCACGTCGTCGGCGGTCTCGCGGATCTCGCCCATCTTGTGGCGCGTGACTTGACGTTCCACGTATCCGGGTTGATCGTCTATATCTGTCTCATTCATGTTCTGGCTCTCTTGCTATTGCTTACGATGTCGCGTTTTAGCCGCTACCTATAAGAATTTATAAGAGAAATCTGGGCATAACGCTTGCTGCTTTATGGTGCAACAGACACACTACAAGCCGTTCAAGGCCCTACGATAACCTACAGCGGCCTCACTCGCTTCCCTTGACCTCTTTGCCCACGAGGCACTCGCCATGGCACTTTACGACGCTCCGCGCCTGTTCGGATTCGAACTGGAGTCGACTGAGAATCTGAGCTTCATCCCGCTCGTCGTGCGTTTTAATCTGGATCGATTCGGACAGCGGATTTCCCTCGATGAATGGCGCCGCCTGCCGCACAGCGACCGCGAATTGCTCGCGCGCTTTCCGGTGGAAGACGACGCAGCCATAGAACCCGCGTTCGATCAGGCTATCGCCGAAATGCTGCGCACCCACGCCGATGCAAAACCGGAAACGTTCGCCCCTGACAGCGATCCGATCTGGGCGCATACGGACGTTGTGCCGGAAAGCGTGATCCGCCAGAGCAGCTTGTGCGGCATTGGCTCGCCGAGCCTTGGCCGCTGGTCCGAGCTTTCCGCCTTCCAGCGTTATGCGCTCGCCAAGTTGTCGCGCAAAAGCGAGGTCAACCACGATTTCGTCCCCGCCATGAAAGAGTTCGGTCTCGCTGATTAAGCGCTTACTCTAAATTCCCGAAGTTTCCTGCCGATAACTCTATCGAACCGACGGCTCGCGCTCACTCCTCAAGCGCGAGCCGTGGGCGGTTATCGGACCCATGAAATCACTTTTCTCGCGCCGTTTGCTGGTCAACATCGCGGTCGTCCTCGTGGCGATGGGCGCGAACGCGTTCGTCGCTTACGAGCAAATCGGGCTGCAAGGCGACGCCGACGTCCGCACCCGCCGCTCACTCAGCCTGATGCGCGATCTCGACGCTTACCGGAGCGCGCTCGGCGGCAGTCTTCCGGAAATCGGCCGGTATGAAGCGACCGGCGTGCTCAAATCCGCCGATGTCCGCGCGGATATCGAATCGCACATCGACGCGCTGGAAAGCGGCCTGCGCGCGCAGTTCGCGTTCGAGCCGGACATGCATGGCGCATTCGATGCCCTCGCGGAAAGCGCGCGCATTGCCAAGCGCGACGCGCATTCGGCGTTCGAACGCGCCGCTGCCGACGCACCCGGCGCCACCCGCGACTGGGCGCGCGCCGCGTTCGTGCGCTTGAGCGAAGACCAGGAAGCGCTCGATGACGAACTGGCCCAGTTGCGCGCCCGGGAATCCGATTCGCTCGCCGCCACCCTGAACGAATCCGCCCGTGCATCGAGCCGCGCGGTGTTCCTGCTTATCCTCTCCATGCTGGCTGGCGGCGCCGCGCTCATGTACACGTTCGCGAGCCATGAGCGTTCGTCGCGCGACAAGCTGCGCGTGGCGCGGGCCATGCAGCGCAGCAACGAGCGTTTCCGCGATCTGTTCGACGCGCATCCGGTGCCCATGTGGATTGTCGATGGCGACACATACCGGTTCGTCGCCGTGAATCCGGCGGCGCTTTCGCATTACGGCTACAACGAACTCGAATTCCTTTCGATGACCGTGCGCGATCTTCACGCCGGCAACGACTTCGACCAGTTCGCCGCGTTGCTCGCGCGCAGCGCCGGCGACCATCCCGGCACCCAGCATTCGGCGGGCGTGTGGCGCCACAAACGGCATGACGGTGTGGAAGTAAGCGCCGATATCTCGTCGCATTCGCTGACATATTCGGGCCAGCCGGGCATCTTCATGCTGGCCAACGATGTCACCGACCGGATCAATGCGGAGACCGAGGCGCGGCGTTCCAAGCAGATGCTGGAGTCGCTCATCGACAATATTCCGCAGCGGATTTTCTGGAAGGATCTCGAGTCGCGTTATCTGGGCTGCAACTCCGCGTTCGCGCGCGATGCCGGGCTCGCCAGCAAGGAAGAGGTGATCGGCATGACCGATTGCACGCTGCCCTGGGCCGCAGCCGGAAACCTTCTGCGCGCCGAGGACAATCTGGTTGTCGCGACCGGGCAGCCGGTCATGAATCAGGAGCGCGACTTTTTTGTGCGCGGCGAAATGCGCACGTCGCTCACGAGCAAGTTGCCGCTGCTCGACGGCGCGGGGCGGATTATCGGCGTGCTGGGGACTTACGACGACACGACCGGCCGCAAGCGCTCTGAACTCGCGCTGCGCCTGCAAAGCCGCGCGCTCGATGCCTGCGTGAACGCCGTGCTGATTACATCGACCACGAGCAAGGGCAACGTGATCGAGTACGCGAATCCGGCGTTCAAGCGCATCACGGGTTACGACCCGGCGGAGATCGTCGGCCGGGATTGCCGTTTCCTGCAACGCGACGACCTCGATCAGGAAGGGCTCAACATAATCCGCGCCGGTCTCGCCGCGAATCGCGAAGTGAGCGCGGTGCTGCGCAATTACCGCAAGGACGGCGTGCTGTTCTGGAATCAGTTGCTGGTCGCGCCCGTGCCCGATGCAAACGGCCAGACGACACATCATGTGGGCGTGATCAACGACGTCACCGAAGTCATCCGATACCAGGAACAGCTCGAATATCAAGCCAATTACGACGCCCTGACGCGCCTGCCCAACCGCAATCTGCTGCGTGGCCGGCTGCAGGACGCCATCGAGCGCGCGCGGGCTGGCGAGTCCACGCTCGCCGTTGTTTTCGTCGATCTGGATGGCTTCAAGAACGTCAATGACAGTCTCGGACACAGCGTCGGCGACCGTTTGCTGTCTGTCATCGCCGAGCGGCTTGCGCGTTGCGGCCGTCCGGGCGACACCATCGCGCGTCATGGCGGCGATGAGTTCGTCGCCGTGCTGCCCGATATTGCCTGCGAGAGCGCGCTGATCGGCTGGATGGAGCGCGTTCGCAGCGCGATATCGGATCCCGTGTGGCTCGACGGAACCGAGCTGTACGTTGGCTGCAGCATGGGCGCGAGCCTGTTCCCGCAAGACGGCGCCGACGCCGAAACCGTGCTCAAGAAAGCCGATCTCGCGATGTATCGCGCGAAGGACATGGGGCGCAACACCTATCAGTTTTATCAGCCGGAGATGAACGCGAGCGTCGGCGCGCGGATGAACGTCGAGCAGCGTTTGCGGCGTGCGTTGCGCGATGGCGAATTCCTGCTGCACTATCAGCCGCAGGTCGACCTGAAGACGGGCGATGTAGTTGGCATGGAAGCGCTCGTGCGATGGATGGATCCGGAATTCGGGCTGGTATCGCCGAACTTGTTCATTCCGGTCGCCGAGGAATGCGGGCTGATCGGGCCATTGGCCGAATGGGTGTTGCGCGAAGCGTGCCGGCAGAACAAGGCGTGGCAAAACCAAGGTTTGCCGCTCGCGCGGATGTCGGTGAATTTGTCGGCGCGGCAATTTCAGCAGCGCGATATACGGGAACTCGTGACGTCGGTGCTGACAGAGACCGGACTGGAGCCGCAGTTCCTGGAACTCGAACTCACCGAAAGCGCAATCATGCACAACGCGGATGCCGCCGTGACGACCTTGTCCGATCTGGCGGCGCTCGGCGTGGGAATTGCCATCGACGATTTCGGCACCGGATATTCCAGCCTCGCTTATCTCAAGCGTTTTCCTGTGCACCGGCTGAAGATCGACCGCTCGTTTGTTGCGGATATCGGCACGCCGAGCGGCAATGAAACGATTACGTCGGCGATCATCGCCCTTGCGCATTCGCTCGAACTTCAGGTGATCGCGGAGGGCGTGGAAACGGCGGCGCAACTCGATTTCCTGGTTGCCCGCGATTGCGACGAAATGCAGGGCTTTTTCTTCTCGCAGCCGCTACCGGCCGAAGATATCCCCGCGCTTTTGCTCAGCACCCAGATACGGATCGCCGAGCGTTCCACCCTCGATAACCCGGCTCAGTCGAGCGCGGGCAGCGCACGCGGACGGCGGTCGCTGTCGGTCGCCACGTAGGTCAGCGTTGCCTCGGTCACCTTCACCACGTCTTGCGTGAGGCTCATGCGCTGCGCGTAGACCTCCACGGAAACCGTCACGGAGGTATTCCCGGTTTTCACGATATCCGTATAAAAGCTCAGCAGGTCGCCCACGAACACAGGTTGCTTGAACACGAACGAGTTGACGGAGATGGTCGCCACGCGCCCGTTCGCGCGCCGGCTGGCCGGAATCGATCCGGCGATGTCGACCTGCGCCATGATCCAGCCGCCGAAGACGTCGCCGTGGACGTTGGCATCGGACGGTTGCGGTACTACGCGCAGCGCGACCGGCTTGTTCGGGAGTTGCAGGGAATCGGTCACGAGCTTCAGTTCCATTAGAGTGGCGCCGGCCGGTGAGCGCGCCACGACGCCTTCTGCGACAATGCAGGATTAAACGATGTTGCCCCGCGCTTGAACGAAATTGACTCGTTTAGCAGGCTTTTAGGGCGTCGCAGCGCTGAGGTTTTGTCCGCCTTGCGCGCCGCGTAAGCATCGAATTGTACGGGAAAGCCCGCATTTTGAGACTGGCGCCCGCCCGCAATACATCCTGTGTCCAGCGTCGTTTCGTTATCCGGCGCGGACCTCTGCAGACCTCGAATCCATGCGCCGTAATTCGCCTTCCGAACCCGTTCCTATCGCCCATGGCCCGCGCAACGACTGGCAGACCATCCGCTCGCTGCTGCCTTACCTCACCACGTACAAATGGCGCGTCGCGTTCGCGTTAACGTGCTTGATCGGCGCGAAGGTGGCGAACCTGGGCGTGCCGATCGTGATGAAAAAGGTCATCGACAGCCTCAGTTCCATCCAGCATCTGACCGCGCTCGGACGCGCGCAGGATTCGGCGGCGATCATTCTGATCAGCGGCGTGGGCTTGCTCGTGGTGGCGTACGCAATCGTGCGCTTGTCCACTTCGCTTTTCACCGAACTGCGCGAAATCCTCTTCGCGAAGGTCACCGAAAGCGCCGTGCGCCAGCTCGCGCTGAAAGTGTTCCGGCATTTGCATTCGCTCTCGTTGCGATTTCATCTCGAGCGGCAAACCGGCGGCATGTCGCGCGATATTGAACGCGGCACGCGCGGCATCCAGCAACTGGTTTCGTATTCGCTTTACAGCATCTTGCCGACGCTCGTTGAAGTCGGTCTCGTGCTCGGCTTTTTCGTGACGAAATACGAAGCGTATTACGCGGTCGTCACGCTGATTGCGCTCACCACTTACGTGATCTTCACGATCAAGCTCACCGAATGGCGCACGCATTTTCGCCGCACCATGAACGATCTCGATTCGAAGGCGAATTCGCGCGCGATCGATTCATTGTTGAATTATGAAACGGTCAAGTATTTCGGCAACGAGGAATGGGAAGCGCAGCGTTACGACGAGAATTTGCTCCGATACCGCGCGGCAGCAATTCGCTCGCAGCGCTCTTTGTCGGTGCTCAACTTCGGGCAGCAATTCATTATCGGCACGGGCCTGGTTTTCATCTTGTGGCGTGCAACGCAAGGCGTGATTGCCGGACGTCTGACGCTCGGCGATCTCGTGCTGATCAACACGTTCATGCTGCAGCTTTATATTCCGCTGAATTTCCTGGGCGTGGTGTATCGCGAACTCAAGCAAAGTCTTACGGACATGGATCGCATGTTCACGTTGCTCGGCGCAGGACGCGAAGTGCCCGACGCACCCAACGCGCTGCCGCTCGCCGTCAACGGCGCGCAAGTGCGTTTCGAGAACGTGAGTTTTTCCTACGAAAGTTCGCGGGCCATCTTGCACAACATCGACTTCACGATTCCCGCCGGAACCACGACGGCGGTCGTCGGCCACAGTGGTTCCGGCAAGTCGACGCTCGGGCGGCTGCTGTTTCGTTTCTACGATCTCGACCGTGAACAAGGCGGACGGATCCTGCTCGATGGCCAGGATATTCGCGACGTCACGCAGGATTCGTTGCGTGCGGCGATTGGCATCGTGCCGCAGGATACGGTGCTCTTCAATGATTCGATCTACTACAACATTGCGTATGGCCGGCCATCGGCTTCACGCGATGAAGTGATCGCGGCGGCGCGCGCGGCGCATATTCATGATTTCATCGAAAGTCTTCCTGCTGGGTATGAAACGCCGGTCGGCGAGCGCGGATTGAAGCTGTCGGGCGGCGAAAAGCAGCGCGTGGCGATTGCGCGGACCTTGCTCAAGAACCCGCCGCTGTTGATCTTCGATGAAGCCACGTCCGCGCTGGATTCCAAATCCGAACGCGCGATCCAGCATGAGCTCGATCTGATCGCGCGGGAACGCACGACGCTGATCATTGCGCACCGGTTATCGACGGTCGTGCATGCGCAGCAGATTATCGTGATGGATCACGGGCGGATCGTGGAGCGCGGAACGCACGGGGAACTGGTGCGCGCCGGCGGATTGTTCTCGCAGATGTGGGCGTTGCAGCAGCAGAAAGCGGCGGAGCCGGAAGCCACGATAGAAGCGGTCCGCGCATAAAAAAACGTCGATGCCGGCTGAAAGGCATCGACTTTTCTTAGCATTCACCCGACGTCATTCAGTTGCATGCACCAAGGTCCCGGAACCGCCGTGCGCACCGCCCGCCATTTCCGGCGATGCCCACCGCAACCATTGCGTACGCAGCGCCAGCAGGAACCCGAACGCGAACACCGCGAGCACACCGAACGTTGCAAATCCCATCTGGTAGCTGCCGGTACTTTCGCGAGCCATTCCCATGATCACCGGCAAATAAAATCCGCCAATCCCGCCAGCCGCGCCGACAATCCCCGAAAGCAATCCCGTCTTGCCTTTCCAGCGCTGCGGCACGAGCTGGAACGTCGAGCCATTGCCAAGCCCGAAGCAAAGATAAAGACACACCAGCAACGCGATACCGCCAGCCACCGGCGGCATCCATATCGCAAACGCGAAATCAGCCGCGGCAATCACCGCGAGCAAAACCAGCAACGCCCTTACGCCGGTCACACGATCCGCGAGATACCCGCCGAACGGCCGCACGATAGCGCCTAGCGCCGCGAGCATTGCCATGAAGAGACCAGCTTCGATCTTCGGCATCTGATAGAGATTGGTCAGCAGCAGCGTCACATACGAGGACATGCCGACAAACCCGCCGAACGTGATGCTGTAGATCAGCATGACGACCCACGTATCGCGTTCGCCGAGCACGGCGCGGTAATGTTTTGGCAACACGGCGATTGCGAGCAGCGCGCCCAGCACTGGCAGCAATAAAACGCCAGTACGTCCGCCGCCAAACACCCCGCCATGCACGGCAAGAACCAGCACGATCAACCCGGCCAGCGTGATCACGAAACTGCCCATCGCGCGCGATGTACTGCCGCTTTTCACGCCCGCGTCCGACGCCCACGCGAACAATGCAATCGCCGTGATCGCGAGCAAGGGCAATGCGGCGGCGGTTGCCATCTTCCAGCCGAAGGCATCGGCGAGATGAGGAAAGAGGAAACCATCGAGCACCGCGCCGATATTGCCCGCCGCCGCCAGCCCCAGAACCAGGCCCTGCACTTTGGGCGGATAGTTGCTGCCGGCCATCGGCAACGCAACGGCGAAGCTCGCGCCGCCCATGCCCAAAAAAACGCCGAGCACGAGCAACAGGGAATACGACGGCGTGCCTGATAAAAGCGGCAGCACGATCGTCGGAACCGATGAAAGCAGCACGCCCATCAGCGCGACGCGCCGGCCATTAGTAGATTGATACAGGTTGCCGAGCGTCACGCGCAGGATCGCGGCGGCCAGGACCGGCACGGCAACGAGGAAGCCTTGTTGCGCGGCGGTCATCGTGATGTCTTTGCTGATGAACGGCGCGAGCGGACCGTAGAGCACCCAGACGGTGAAGCCGGTATCGAAGTAGAGGAAGCACGCGACCAGCGAACGCCAGTTGCCGCTTTTCAGAGACGTGATCAGGTTTTTCATCGGATCCTCAGGATGGACTGCAGCGCGGGGCCGACGAGAAATTGCAAGCATCATGCCAATGAAATCCATGTTTTCCGCCGATGTCCGGTGAGCGAATGGCGGCGTGCTTCTGCATCGATTCATATACGTTCAAGCCGATAGCCACACGTAAGCGCTCACGCACCGGCAACGCGGCGCCGCAGCACCGGGCAAGTGCGCGCGGCGTAACGATGGTGCGAGCGCCTCGTGCGCAACGGTAAAATGCGAATGCGTCCACGACGCACCCCAACCAGCCCGAAGGCGCCGCATGGAACTGAAATGGCTCGAAGATTTCGTCTCGCTTGCGGAGACGCGCAGTTTCAGCCGCTCGGCTGAATTGCGGCACATCACGCAACCGGCGTTCTCGCGGCGCATCCAGGCGCTCGAAGCGTGGCTCGGCACGGACCTGATCGACCGCTCGGTTTATCCGACGCGTCTCACTCAGGCTGGTCAAGTCTTCTACGAACAAGCGCTCGCGATGCTTTCGCAATTCCACGAAGCACGCACGCTCTTGCGCGGCCAGACAGGCGTGCCCGATGCAACCATCGACTTCGCCGTGCCTCACACACTTTCGCTGACCTATTTCCCGCGATGGCTGCAGCACATCGAAGCGCGGCTGGGCCGCATCAACACGCGTTTGCGTGCGCTCAATGTGCATGACGCGGTTTTGTCGCTGGTGGAAGGCGGCTGCGATCTGGTGATGGGTTATCACCATCCAAGCCATCCGGTCGCACTCGATCCCGCGCGCTACGACATGCTCACGCTCGGCGCCGAATTGATCAGTCCGTTTTCATCGGTGAATAAAGGCGGACGGGCGCGCTACGTGTTGCCTGGCGCCGCCGATGCCCCCGTTCCGTATCTTTCGTACACGCCCAACGCCTACCTCGGGCGCATGACGGAGGTGATCATCGCGACATCGCCGACACGGCTTTATCTGGAAAAGGTCTACGAAACCGACATGGCCGAAGGTCTCAAGGCCATGACCCTCGCCGGCCACGGCGTGGCGTTCCTGCCGCACAGCGCGGTCGCCAATGAAGTCGATGAAGGCCTCCTGATCCGTCTCGACCGGGGAACGCGCGGCACGCCCGCAGGTCAGTTCACGCTGACCATGGAGATTCGTTTGTATCGTGACAAGATGGCGTCGAAGGGCGACGACCCGCGTCAGGCGTTGATGCGAAATCTCTGGGAAGCGGTAGGCGAGGAGATATCGCGTTCAGTTGAAACCCAGGCTCCATAAGCCTTCCAAGCGTTATGCAAGAAAAGCATAACGCAATGATGAAACGGCATTGGATTTCAATAAGCGAATTTTCGACAATGAAGCTATTCCACACAACGTTGGAGCTTCAATGTCACCGCAGCAACAAGAACAAACTGCACCTGCTGTTCAGCACGCCATTCCCTCCTATCTCGATTCCACCCATCTCGGCCCCTGGGGCAACTATCTTCAGCAGGTCGATCGCGTCGCGCCGTATCTCGGCTCGCTTTCCCGCTGGATAGAAACGCTCAAGCGTCCGAAGCGCATCCTGATTGTCGATTGCCCCATCGAACTTGATAACGGCACGGTCACGCACTTCGAAGGCTACCGGGTGCAGCACAACATGTCGCGCGGTCCGGGCAAAGGCGGCGTTCGATACCACCAGGACGTGACGTTGTCCGAAGTGATGGCGCTTTCGGCGTGGATGTCGGTGAAGAATGCGGCGGTCAACGTGCCGTACGGCGGCGCGAAAGGCGGTATTCGTGTCGATCCGCGTACCTTGTCGCGTGGTGAACTGGAGCGTCTGACACGCCGATACACCAGTGAAATCGGCATCATCATCGGGCCGAACACCGACATTCCCGCGCCGGACGTCAACACGAACGAACAGATCATGGCGTGGATGATGGACACGTATTCCATGAACCAGGGCCAGACGGCAACGGGCGTGGTGACCGGCAAGCCGATCTCGCTCGGCGGTTCGCTCGGCCGCAAGGAAGCGACGGGACGCGGCGTGTTCGTGGTCGGCTCGGAAGCGGCGCGGCGCATTGGTTTCGACATTGAAGGCGCGCGGATCGCCGTGCAGGGTTTTGGTAACGTCGGCGGAATCGCGGCGCGTTTGTTCCAGGAAGCCGGCGCGAAAGTCGTGGCGGTGCAGGACCACACGGGCTCGCTCTACAAATCATCGGGTATCGATGCAGTCGCGCTGTTTGACTACGTCGGCAAGCACGGCGGCGTGAGCGGCTTCGAAGGCGCCGATGTGATCGGCAAGGACGAGTTCTGGACCGTCGAAAGCGACATCCTGATTCCGGCCGCGCTCGAAGGCCAGATCACGGAAGAAAACGCGCCGAAGATCCGCACGAAGATCGTGGTTGAAGGCGCGAACGGCCCGACCACCACCGCCGCCGACGACATCCTGCACGACAAAGGCATTCTGGTGATCCCCGACGTGGTTGCGAACGCGGGTGGCGTGACGGTTTCCTACTTCGAGTGGGTGCAGGATTTCTCGAGCTTCTTCTGGACGGAAGATGAAATCAACCAGCGGCTCGAGCGCGTGATGCGCGAAGCATTCGCCGCGGTGTGGACTGTTGCAAGCGAGCACAAGGTTTCGGTGCGGACGGCGGCGTTTATCGTGGCGTGTACGCGGATTCTCCAAGCGCGTGAAATGCGCGGACTTTATCCATGATTTCGGCGGCTGCGAACGTTTGCGAGCACAGACTTTCATGAGACCGCGATAAGCGAAAAAGCATCGACAGCCCGGCGACGTCCTGAAGGACTCGCCGGGCTTTTCGCGTAAGAAGTAAAAGAACAAAAGGAGACAAAGCGCAATGACCGAAAAGTCGTTAAAGTGCGCGCTGCGCAAGGCGTACAGCGGGTGTCTCAAAATTAGCAAGTGTGGACAACATTCATTCTTTCAACTTTATTACCCTGCTAAAATTGCCCCGTTTTCAAGGAGATCACAACCATGAAGTTTAAAAAAGCCGCACTGCTGCTCGCTGCCTTGGGTGTTTTTGCCTCAGGCGCGCAAGCCCAAAATAACGATACGCTTAAGAAGATCAAGGATTCCGGAAATATCTACCTGGGTTTCCGCGAGTCGTCGATTCCGTTTTCGTATTACGACGACAAGCAACAAGTCATCGGTTATTCGTATGAGTTCGCCTTGAAGGTGGTCGACGCCGTCAAGGAAAAGCTCAACATGCCGAACCTGAAGATCCAGCAGAAATCGGTTACTTCGCAGAACCGCCTGCTGCTCGTGACGGGTAATCAGATCGACCTCGAGTGCGGCTCGACCACGAACAACCTGGAACGCCAGCAACAAGTCGCGTTCTCGAACACCATCTTCGTGATCAGCACGCGCCTGATGACCAAGAAGGATTCGGGGATCAAGGACTTTGCCGACCTGAAGGGCAAGACGGTTGTAACGACCGCAGGCACCACGTCCGAGCGCCTGCTTCGCAAGATGAATCAGGACAAGAGCATGGGCATGAACATCATCAGCGCAAAGGATCACGGCGATTCGTTTTTGACGCTGTCGACGGGACGCGCCGTTGCCTTCATGATGGATGACGCGTTGCTGGCCGGCGAACGCGCGAAGTCGAGCAACCCGCAGGACTTCGTGATCGTCGGCGCGCCGCAGTCGCGTGAAGCGTATGGCTGCATGCTGCGCAAGAACGATCCGGAATTCAAGAAGGTAGTCGATGACGCTATCGCCAAGGTCGAAACCTCGGGTGAAGGCGACAAGATCTACAAGAAGTGGTTCGAAAGCCCGATTCCGCCGAAGGGCCTGAACCTGAACTTCCCGGAAAGCGACGACATGAAGGCTCTTTTCAAGAGCCCGAACGACAAGGCTATCGACTAATCTCGATCTCGTCTGGATTGATGGAAACGGAAGGAGCGCTGCTTCTTCCGTTTTCTTTTGGAGGGAGTTCATGTCCTACCACTGGAACTGGGGCGTTTTCTTAAGCCCTGTCTCGACTGGCGAGCCGACCACGTATCTCGGCTGGCTTATTTCCGGTTTCTGGGTGACCGTCACCGTCTCGCTTGCTTCATGGGTCGTGGCGCTCGTCGTGGGTTCGCTGTTCGGCATTCTGCGCACGGTGCCCAATCGCAAGCTTGCGACTATCGGCACCGTTTACGTCGCGATCTTTCGCAATATTCCTCTGCTCGTGCAGTTCTTCATCTGGTATCTCGTGATACCCGAATTGCTGCCGCCATCCATTGGCAACTGGTTCAAGCAACTGCCGCCGAACGTGCAGTTCTATACATCATCCATTGTCTGTCTCGGGCTGTTCACCGGTGCTCGCGTGTGCGAGCAAGTGCGCTCGGGCATCGCCACCTTGCCGCGCGGACAGCGCGCCGCGGGCCTTGCAATGGGCTTCACCGAATGGCAGACGTACAGGTACATCCTGATGCCGGTTGCGTACCGGATGATCGTGCCGCCGCTCACGTCCGAGTTCCTGAACGTGTTCAAGAACTCGGCGGTGGCATCGACCATCGGTCTGCTCGAGTTGTCGGCGCAAGCGCGGCAACTGGTGGACTACACCGCGCAGTCGTATGAGTCGTTCATTGCCGTGACGCTTGCCTACATGCTGATCAATCTGATCGTCATGCAACTGATGCGCTGGGTGGAAGCGAAAACCCGGTTGCCTGGCTACATTGGAGGCAAATAATGCATCACTTCAACTGGAGCGGCGTCATTAGTTCGCTGCCTACGCTTTGGACCGGCGCCATCATCACGTTCAAGATCACGGTGCTCGCGCTCGTGTTCGGGATCTTGTGGGGAACGGTGCTCGCGTTGCTGCGTCTTTCGGGCGTGAAACCGCTTGTATGGTTTGCGAAGGGCTACGTCACGCTGTTTCGATCGATACCGCTCGTCATGGTCTTGCTGTGGTTCTTTTTGATCGTCCCGCAATTCCTGCAAAATGTGCTGGGTTTGTCGGCGGAAGTCGATATTCGCCTGGCTTCCGCAATGGTCGCGTTCTCGCTCTTCGAGGCTGCGTACTATTCGGAGATCATTCGCGCGGGCATTCAGGCGGTGTCGCGCGGGCAGGTGAACGCGGCGTTCGCGCTCGGCATGACCTACATGCAGTCGATGAAACTCATCATCCTGCCGCAGGCGTTTCGCGCAATGGTGCCGTTGCTGCTCACGCAGGCCATTGTGTTGTTCCAGGATACGTCGCTTGTGTACGTGATCAGCCTCGCGGATTTTTTCCGCACGGCAACGAACGTGGGTGACCGCGACGGAACGACCGTCGAGATGGTGTTGTTCGCCGGCGCCTGTTATTTCGTGGTGTGCCTGGCCGCATCCGGTCTGGTCAAAAGTCTTCAGAAAAAGGTCGCTCGATGATCTCACTCAAGAATGTTTCGAAGTGGTATGGCCCGTTTCAAGTGCTCACCGATTGCACGACGGAAGTCAAAAAGGGCGAAGTGGTCGTGGTCTGCGGACCTTCGGGTTCGGGTAAATCCACGCTGATCAAAACCGTGAACGGACTCGAGCCGTTTCAGAAAGGCGAGATCACCATCAACGGTCAGTCGATCGGCGACAAGAAAACGAATCTGTCGAAGCTGCGCGCGAAGGTTGGCATGGTGTTCCAGCACTTCGAACTGTTTCCGCATTTGTCGATTGTGCAGAACCTGACGCTGGCGCAGATCAAGGTACTGGGGCGTTCGAAGGACGAAGCAACGGCCAAGGGTTTGAAGTTGCTGGATCGCGTGGGTCTTTCCGCTCAAGCCGATAAATTTCCCGGCCAGTTGTCGGGCGGTCAGCAACAGCGTGTGGCGATTGCGCGGGCGTTATCGATGGATCCGATCGCCATGCTTTTCGACGAACCCACGTCCGCGCTCGACCCGGAAATGATCAACGAAGTGCTCGACGTCATGGTCGAACTCGCGCAAGAAGGCATGACCATGATGTGCGTGACGCACGAAATGGGCTTCGCGAAGAAAGTCGCGCATCGAGTGATTTTCATGGACCGCGGCTTGATTGTCGAAGACGACAAGAAGGATGCGTTCTTCGACAATCCGAAATCGGATCGGGCCAAGGACTTTTTGGCGAAGATCTTGCACTGACGTTTTTCGCCCGGACGTATTCACGTTCCGGGCGCTTCATTCAAAAAGGCCGTTTCAACTCGCGTTGGAACGGCCTTTTCAATTTAGTCGTGCGCCTTCGTGTTGTCCTGCGTTATCGCGTCCGGCGCATTTTTCTTCACGGATTCAATGCCGGCGTCGCGTGCCGACGTGCTGCTATACGCTTCGCTCACGCCGATAATCTCGTGATTCCCCGCCTTCAAATTGAAGTATGGCGCGCCGCTTTTATCGGTTTTGCGCTCGTAGCGTTCGTCGAGCAGCGCATTGGTTTTCACCGATGCAATGCCGTGTTCCGCGGAAGCCCGCGTCACGTACATTTCACTTTTGAGGATGGGTTCGCCGTTGCCGGCGCGAAGGTTGAAGTAGAACTGGCCGTTGCGGGCTTTATCGATGACGAACTTTCCTGACATGGCATGTGCTCCCGGGTGAGTGGAACGAGCGTGAGTTCAGGTGATCTTCAAAGTGTAATGCTATTCAATGCCGAGTTCGGTCTCCACGTCGGCAGTCGTTTCGATAGTATCCGCGCGCAATACCGACTCGACGCAAACCTTGCACAACGGTTCGCGCGCTTTTTCCGCGACCTCTGCCGGGACTGGCACGTTAACCGTTTTCAGCAGCGCACCGTGCTGGAACCACGCCAGGTCGCCCGGTTCGAAGCGGGTCCAGATTTCATCGTCGGTGAGTGGCGACGTTGCGATCACCGCCACGCGATCTTCGGGCGTGGTGTATTTCGCGAAATCGATCGACATGTCGGCATCGATCAAATGAGCCGTCGAGAACGGCCAGCTGCGTACCAGATAGTACAAATGCGTCGAGCAATGCGAGAACAGTGCCTGGCCGTTCGACATCAGGAAGTTGAACACGCCGAACTGCGTGATTTCGCGCGTCAGCCTTTCGAGCGCGGCAAAGAGTTCATCGAGCGGCGGCTGGCTGCCTGGAAACTCGCGCCGGAGCCCTTGCAGCAACGCGCAGAATGCAAGTTCGCTGTCCGTTGTGCCGACCGGCTGATACTGGCCGTTCAGACAAGGCTTGTAGTCCTTTAAGTCGCCGTTGTGCGCGAAAATCCAGTGCCGGCCCCACAGCTCGCGCATGAACGGATGGCAGTTTTCCAGCAGAATGTGTCCCTGCGTGGCCTTGCGGATATGCGCGATCGTGTTCTTGGACTTGATCGGGTAACGCTTCACCATCTCGGCGAGCGGAGAGCTTGCCGACGACTGATGATCGATGAAAAGCCGGCACGCCTTGTCTTCGAAGAACGCAATCCCCCAACCATCCGCGTGATGGTCGGTCACGCCGCCACGCGCCGCGAAACCGGTGAACGAGAACGTCACGTCCGTGGGTTCCGCGCAGTTCATTCCGAGAAGTTGGCACATTGCTGGGGCTGCAGACTGGGTGAATGGAGCTACCCGTTACAATACGAGTACCCAAAGCATAGCACCGACAAAACCGCCAAAAAATCGCGTCTTCGAGCCGTTCGTGGCATCGTTGTTGAATTTCCACGGTGCTAAAGCGCGCGGCGAGGCAAAGTTACCGGTTTGGTCGGCTGCAAAATGACGGCCTGTCGTGCCGCCGGCCTATTCCGAATATTCTCATCGTCACCACGCCCATGTCCGCATCTTCGTCCGCAGTTTCCGCTGATTCCGTAACCCTCACCCGTCCCGATGACTGGCATCTGCACGTGCGCGACGGTGCGGTGCTCGCCGTCGTTTTGCCGCACACCGCGCGTCAGTTTGGCCGGGCGATCATCATGCCGAACCTGCGGCCGCCGGTGACGACGACCGAAATGGCGGCGGCGTATCGTGGGCGAATCCTGGCAGCGTTGCCGAAGGACGGTCCGGGCGCGAAGTTCGAACCGCTAATGACCCTTTATCTCACCGATAACACCCCGCCCGACGAGATCCGTCGCGCGCGCGAAAGCGGCTTTGTGCATGGCGTGAAGCTTTATCCGGCGGGCGCGACGACCAATTCCGACGCGGGCGTGACGAGCATCGCGAAGTGCGCGAAAACGCTGGAAGCGATGCAGGAGCATGACTTGCCGCTCCTCGTGCATGGCGAGGTGACGGACCCGGCTATCGATATGTTCGATCGCGAGAAGGTGTTTATCGATCGCGTGATGACGCCTTTGCGGCGCGATTTTCCGGCGCTGAATGTCGTGTTCGAGCACATCACGACCAAAGATGCCGCCGATTATGTCCGCGATGCCGACGGTCCGACTGGCGCGACGCTGACCGCGCATCATCTGCTGTACAACCGAAATGCGTTGTTCGTGGGCGGGATTCGGCCGCATTACTACTGCTTGCCGGTGTTGAAGCGCGAGACGCATCGGGTGGCGTTGCTGGCGGCGGCGACATCGGGGAATCCGCGATTTTTCCTCGGCACGGACAGCGCACCGCATGCGAAAGGTTTGAAGGAGCACGCTTGCGGTTGCGCGGGTTGCTACACGGCGCTGCACGCGCTGGAGCTTTATACCCAAGCCTTCGATCAAGCCGGCGCGCTCGACAAGCTCGAAGGTTTTGCAAGTTTCCATGGCGCCGATTTCTACGGCTTGCCGCGCGCCACCGAGCAGGTCACGCTTCGTCGCGAGGAATGGACGTTGCCGGCTGAATTCATGGCCGGCGATAACGAAATCGTGCCGCTCGGTGGCGGCGAATCAATCGGCTGGCGGCTGGTTTAAAGCCACGCCGGGCGCATGTCTGATTCAGCTCGAAACGCCGGGCGGCCGCCGACATTGTTTGATGCGCGCACACTGCCGGGTTTCGCTGATATCGACTGGTCGCGCGCCTGGCTTGCCCCGTTGGCCGAGCGCGGCGCACACTGGCAGCAGTCGGCGCTCGAAAGTTATCCCGCATATCTCTCCACATTGAACGCCGATGCACGCGCCGAACCAAGGGCGACCGGGCGCGGCGAGCTTTTGTCGTTCATCGCGCAGGACGATTTGCCCGCGGGCGCATCGTACGAAGGGCACATTGCCGCGACCGGATGTGTGCCGACGCGCCACAATCTCCACGATTTCTTCAACGGCGCGATGTGGTTTCAGTATCCGCGCATCAAGGCCGCCCTCAACGCGCGCCAGGCGGCGGAAATCGATGCGCTCGGCATCGGCTCAAGCCGTGGCGCCACGCGCGATGCCCTAACACTCTTCGATGAAAACGCCGTCTTGTTTGCTTGCGCCGACCTGTCGATCGCGGCTGCGCTTCGGGCTTTTGATTGGCGCGCGGTGTTTATTGAACATCGGGCGGCTTGGGGAACGGCTTGCGAAGCGCGGATTTTTGGCCATGCGCTGCTCGAAAAGCTGATCGCGCCGTACAAGGCATGCACGGGGCATGCGTGGATCGTAGAAGTCGAGCCGGCCTATTTCCTTGCCGCAGAGGCCGAACGCCGTGCGATTCTCGATCACAAAGTATCCAGCCGCCTCGCGTCCGAAGCCATTTCCAGCCGATGCTTCACACCGCTGCCCGTGCTGGGCGTCCCGGGATGGTGGCCGGAAAACGAAGCGCATTCTTTCTACGATGACGCGCAGGTTTTCCGCTCTGGACGTCGTCGTAACGGGCTTTGATCTACAGCCTGAGCGAATCCGGCGCATGTTAAAATTTGCATCGCAAAGTAGGTCAGGCAGTCGCGGCTGATCCGGTTTCGGCCGGAAAGGGCGAGGAAAGTCCGGACTCCAACAGGCAGGGTGATGGCTAACGGCCATCCGTGGCGACACGCGGAACAGGGCAACAGAAAGCAAACCGCCGATGGCCCCGGGCGCAAGCCTGGGGATCAGGTAAGGGTGAAACGGTGCGGTAAGAGCGCACCGCGGCTGCTGCAAGGCAGACCGGCAAGGTAACCTCCACCCGGAGCAATTCCAAGTAGGCAGGCGCGCATCTTCGCGATGCAGGACGGTGCCTCCGTCTCGTCTGCGGGTAGGGAGCTTGAGCGCGCCAGTAATGGCGCGACTAGAGGAATGGCTGCCACGCGTTCACGCTTTCGGGCGCTGGATGCGCACAGAATCCGGCTTATCGGCCTGCTTTGTGACTAATCAAAAAGAAAGCCGGCGTCAGTGACGCCGGCTTTTTTCATCTTTTTTCTTCGATACCGCTTCTAGCTCGGAACGATATCGAACGAATGCGTCAGTTCGGCCGTCTTCGCCAGCATGATCGAGGCGGAACAGTATTTGTCGTGCGAAAGCGTGATTGCGCGTTCCACGGTCGCCGGATTCAGGTTCTTGCCCGTCACCGTGAAGTGAAAGTGAATCTTTGTAAAAACCTTCGGATCTTCGCTCGCGCGTTCGGCTTTAAGCGTCACCGAGCATCCGACGACTTCCTGACGGCTTTTCTTCAGGATCATCACGACGTCGTACGCGGTGCAGCCGCCCGTGCCTAGAAGGACCATTTCCATTGGACGCGGGGATAAGTTGCGTCCGCCGCCCTCCGGCGCGCCATCCATAGTGACCAGATGGCCGCTGCCCGTTTCTGCAGCGAATGCCATTCCGTCTTGTCCCATCCAGCTAACTTTGCATTCCATGAGAAAACTCCGGTGCCGTTCGGCACTTGTCTATTCCCGGTGATTGTAGCGTTTTAGCTTATTGCCGGAATCATAGCTGGCGTTTCTGCCCCGGTTTTTCAATAGCGGTGCTGCGGCGCGATCAGGCTGGTAAATCGGGAATTTCCCTATCGAGAGAAGGGTGTATAACAACGCTGATGGCGCGTCTTTCGGCCGACTGGCTTGTTCAAATGTTTGATTCAAAACGATATTTTCACCATGCTCGGCTCGTTTCGATATTTTGCATTATGAAATTCAATCTCACGATGTAAATTTACTTGCTTTGCACAAAACCAGTTCATATACTTGCTCCTGTCTCCTCCACCTCCTCCTAGGTGGATTCAGCCCGAGCCCAAGGCTCGGGCTTTTTTTCGCTCGTCTTTTCCGATGTTCTACGGCTGACGAGGCTGGCGCCACGGCGCCGAAATTCAAAGCAACCAAGGCCGGCCGAGCGCCGTTTCAGCTTGTTTTGACTTCGCACCAAAATTTCCCTTATAATTCAAAGTTCTCTATCCGCACCATGCCCGCGGACGAGAACCAGGGAGAGCCCGCACGCGCCTCGATGCGCACGAACATACAAGCGGGACAAAGTAGGGCAGAATTATTTTTTGGATCGATCATGAAGACGTTTTCCGCAAAAGCCCATGAGGTGACGCGTGAATGGTACGTGATTGACGCGACGGATAAGGTTCTCGGACGTGTCGCCAGTGAAGTGGCCGCCCGACTTCGCGGCAAGCACAAACCCGAGTTCACCCCGCACGTCGACACTGGCGATTTCATCGTCATCATCAACGCCAGCAAGTTGCGCGTCACGGGCAACAAGGGTACTGACAAGAAGTACTACCGTCACTCGGGCTATCCGGGCGGCATCTACGAAACGACGTTCAACAAGATGCAAGAACGCTTCCCGGGCCGCGCGTTCGAGAAAGCCGTTAAGGGCATGTTGCCGAAAGGTCCGCTCGGCTACGCTATGATCAAGAAGCTCAAGGTCTACGCTGGCGCAACGCATCCGCATACGGCTCAACAGCCTAAAGCGCTCGAGATCTAAAGGGAGCCCATATGATCGGTAATTGGAATTACGGTACGGGCCGCCGCAAGAGCGCCGTTGCCCGCGTGTTCATCAAGTCCGGCACGGGCGAGATCATTGTCAATGGCAAGCCCATTGCTGATTACTTCTCGCGCGAAACGTCACTGATGATCGTGCGCCAGCCGCTCGAACTGACGAGCCACGCCACCACGTTCGACATCAAGGTCAACGTGAACGGCGGCGGTGAGACGGGTCAGGCCGGTGCAGTTCGCCACGGCATCACCCGCGCGCTGATGGACTACGACGCTACGCTGAAGCCCACGCTGTCGCAAGCTGGCTTCGTTACCCGCGATGCTCGTGAAGTCGAACGTAAGAAGGTTGGTTTCCACAAGGCACGTCGCCGGAAGCAATTCTCGAAGCGTTAATCTGTTTGGCGGTTTCGTCGCTTTGGCGGCGAAATGGCTCAGAAAGCCGCCCGCGTGTATGCGCTGGCGGCTTTTTTCGTTGATTTCATTAATCGAGTACGTTGCTTGGCCGACACCATTCAAGCGGCCGTGGCAAATTCGGGATACTGTGGCGCGATAGCCTATTGATTACATGGGCTTCCAGCACGATATTGAGATCAGCCCTACAATAGGCACTAGAAGCTTTTTTGGAGAGTTCGAATGAACGCTGTCACCGATACCCCCACGACCGAAATGCCGCTGCCGTTCGTTTTCACGGATGCAGCCGCGGACAAGGTCAAGCAACTGATCGACGAAGAAGGCAACCCGGAATTGAAGCTGCGCGTGTTCGTGCAGGGCGGCGGCTGTTCGGGCTTCCAGTACGGCTTTACCTTCGACGAAGCTATCAACGAAGACGACACCGTGATGGACAAAGCCGGCGTCCAGCTTCTGATCGATTCAATGAGCTATCAATACCTCGTTGGCGCTGAGATCGACTATAAAGACGATCTAAATGGCGCGCAGTTCGTGATCAAGAATCCGAATGCAACCAGCACGTGCGGCTGCGGATCTTCGTTCTCGGCTTGATTCTGGTCAGAGCACTTCATTCGATGTTGCAATGAAACGGAGCCTGCGGGCTCCGTTTTTGTTTCTATTGCGGAACCGAGCGTAGTCAGCGCGGATAAATAGCGCCGAGAACCCGCTCACCCGCAGCGCCCGTTACTGCCGGCACATTTCCGGCTTCGCGGGCCACGCAGCGCATTGCCAGCCACGCGAATGCCAACGCCTCGACCTGTTGTGGCGGCACGCCGAGCGCGTCCGTTGTCATGACAGGAACGCCCGACACGCCCGTGTCGGCGAGCGCCTGCTGGATTGCGCTCATAAGTACCGGATTGCGTGCACCACCTCCGCAGACATAGACCGCTCGGCAATCGGACGCATGCCGCTCGATTTCCCGTGCAATGGTGATTGCCGTGAGCGCAACGAGCGTCGCCTGGACGTCGGCGGGTGAAACCGTGTTGAATCCGGCGAGCTTTGCATCGAGCCATGCGGGGTTGAACAGATCGCGTCCGGTACTTTTAGGCGGCTGCTGTTCGAAAAACGGTTCATCGAGCAGCGCGTTCAACAATGGCCGATTCACCTGTCCTTGCGAAGCGAAATGACCGCTTTCGTCGAACGGACGATTCAAGTGGCGGTGCGCCCATTCGTCGAGCAGTGCGTTTGCTGGGCCGCAATCGAAGCCGTGAACACCGCCGCCCGCCAATAAAACCGTAATGTTGCTGATACCACCCAGGTTGCAGACCACGCGGGTTTCGTTCGTCGAACCAAAAATGGTCGCGTGAAACGCAGGGACAAGCGGCGCGCCTTGACCGCCCGCAGCGACGTCGCGGCTGCGAAAGTCCGCAACAATGTCGATGTTCGTCATCTCGGCAAGTAACGCAGGATTGTTGATCTGTCGCGTATAGGCTTTCTCCGGCCGATGCCGCACCGTTTGCCCGTGTACGCCGATCGCGCGAACCTTGGCAGCGGAGTAACCGCTCATGCTCGCCAGTTCGTGACAGCACACCGCGTAACGCGTGGCTAGCGCGTTTGCGGCCAGCGCTTCGCGCTCGAGCTCGTTTTCGCCGGGCGCCTGAAGGGCGAAGAGAGCTTCACGCAGGCCTTCCGAGAATCCTACGTGCGCCTCGCCAAGCACCACCGGCGGCTTGCCCGTGGTGAATTGCACAGCAACGCCGTCGACCCCGTCCATACTCGTGCCGGACATGAGCCCGAAATACACGCCGTCCGCTGCGTTGCCTGCTTCTCCTGCTTCGGTACGTCGCGCCACGTTGCCTCTCCCTTTCGATTCGATGCAAACCTACGGTCCGGACGACCGCCACGAGTGAATTATCCACGCATCAAAGCGCGTCGTTAAGCCGTCGAACGCAGCGTTAGCCATTCGGCCGTGTTTTACGTTCAAATTCGTCGTTGTTGGCACTGAAAAGCTGGCCGAATGGCTAACGCGCCGGGAAAACGGGGCGAATGCGCACGACATCACGTAAAATCCGATCCCTGAACCGAGTGAAAGTCGCGCTGATTTTGAACTCGCGAAGCATTGCAGACGAGCCGCAGCGCCGCGACCATTACCCGATGCGCGCTTTATCCGCATCCCGAATAAATCATCCGAAAAGTTGCAAGCATGAGCACAGAACCGAACGACTCTCCGGCTTCGGCTGCGAAAACCTTGCCCCTCACCGACGAAGTGCAAGCCGCGCTTGCCATCGCGAAACGGGGTTGCGACGAACTGCTGATCGAAGCAGAGTTCGCGCAGAAACTTGCGCGCAGCGCGTTGAGCGGCAAGCCGCTGCGTATCAAGCTTGGCCTTGATCCGACCGCGCCCGATATTCACATCGGCCATACGGTTGTGCTGAACAAAATGCGTCAGCTGCAGGACTTGGGCCATACGGTCATTTTCCTGATCGGCGATTTCACGTCGCTGATTGGCGATCCATCGGGGCGTAACGCCACGCGCCCGCCGCTGACGCGCGAACAGATCGAGTCGAACGCGAAGACGTATTTCGAACAGGCCACGCTGGTGCTGGATCGCGAGAAAACCGAGATTCGCTACAACAGCGAATGGTCGATGCCGCTTGGCGCCGACGGCATGATCAAGCTTGCGTCGCGTTACACGGTTGCGCGTATTCTCGAGCGCGAAGATTTCACCAAGCGTTATCAGGGCGGCATGCCGATCTCCATTCACGAGTTGCTGTACCCGCTCATGCAGGGATACGACTCGGTGGCGCTGAACGCCGACCTGGAACTCGGCGGCACGGACCAGAAGTTCAATCTGCTGGTTGGGCGCGAGTTGCAAAAACAGTATGGGCAAGAACAGCAGTGCATCTTGACCATGCCGCTGCTGGAAGGGCTGGATGGCGTCGAGAAGATGTCGAAGTCGAAGCACAACTACATCGGAATCAGCGAGAAGCCCGCGGACATGTTCGGCAAGCTGATGAGCATTTCCGACACGCTCATGTGGCGCTATTTCGAACTGCTGTCGTTCAGAAGCATGGAAGAGATCGCGCGGTTCAAGAGCGAAGCCGAAGGCGGCCGTAATCCGCGCGATTTCAAGGTGTTGCTCGGGCAGGAAATCGTCGCGCGATTCCACTCGCCGGCTGATGCCGAACGGGCGCTTGAAGACTTCAATCATCGGGCGAAGGGCGGGGTGCCGGACGAGATTGCATCGGTCACGCTGAGCGGTGCGCCGCTTGCCATCGGGCAGTTGCTGAAGCAGGCAGGACTGGTTCCATCGACGAGCGAAGCGCTGCGCAATATCGAGCAGAACGGCGTGAAAATCGATGGCGCGATCGTGTCGGACAAGGGCCTGAAAGTCGAAGCCGGCGAGTTTGTCGTGCAAGTCGGCAAACGTCGCTTTGCGCGCGTCACGCTGACGGCTTGAGTCCGTGATTGCGCTCATTCAACGCGTTTTGCGCGCCGATGTTCGTGTGGAAGGGCGCGTGACGGGCGCTATCGATACAGGCCTGCTGGCGCTCGTGTGCGCCGAACGCGGCGACACGCCCGCAGCGGCGGACAAGCTGCTGGCGAAAATGCTCGCGTACCGAGTGTTCAGCGACGCAGCCGGCAAGATGAATCTTCCGGTACGGGATATCGATGGTGCCGGGCGTGTTGGCGGCGTGCTGCTGGTATCGCAATTCACGCTCGCCGCCGATACATCCAGCGGCTTGCGGCCGAGCTTCACGCCGGCAGCGCCGCCGGACGAAGGCCTCAAGCTCTTCAATTATTTCGTTGCACAGGCGCGTAATGCCCATCCGATTGTCGAGACGGGTGAGTTCGGCGCAGACATGCAGGTGTCGCTGGTGAACGACGGGCCGGTCACGTTCTGGCTGCAAGTAAGTCCCTGATGTCCGCACATAGCGCCGGCCCATCCCAAGCGCATCCTTTGGAATCCCGATGATTACGCAAGTCCTCTTTATCAGACACGGCGAGACCGACTGGAATCGCATCAAGCGGATTCAGGGGCATATCGATATTCCGCTCAGCGCAAGCGGAGTCGCGCAGGCCGAACAACTCGCCCAGCGGCTATTGTTCGAGTCGAAATCTGGCGCACGGATCGATGCGGTCTATTCCAGCGACCTGCAACGTGCGCAGCAAACGGCCAGGCCTTTTGCCGATGCGCTCGGGTTATCGCTGAAACTGAACGAAGGGCTGCGCGAGCGTTTGTATGGCGGTTTTCAAGGCCACGACAGCGCGGAGATCCTGGCCAAGTATCCTGCCGAACATGCCGTCTGGCAGAGCCACGATCCCGATTTCGCCCCGCCCGACGGTGAATCTCAACGGGAATTTTCGCGGCGGGTGTTGAACGCCGTTGAACCCATCGTGGCAGCGCATCCGGGTGGGCGAATTGCATGCGTGGCGCATGGCGGCGTGCTGGACTGCATCTACCGGTATGCGTGCGGAATCCCGCTCGAAGTGCCTCGCGATTGGTTGTTGCTGAACACGAGCATCAACACGGTGGACTTCGAAAATGGTCACGCGAAGGTCGTCGCGTGGGGCAACGTTGCGCATCTGGCCGCGCCCAGCAGCGACGACGACCTGAAGGAAGTGCCCCGCTAAGCAGCTATTCGGGCGAGTTCGCGTCCCAGAGATCCCGAACAGGGCCGGCATCGGGTGCCGCAAGCCCAAAATGACGATAAGTAAGCAGCGTGGCAACGCGTCCGCGCGGCGTGCGCTGCAAATAACCTTGCTGGATTAGATAAGGCTCCAGCACGTCTTCAATCGTGTCGCGCTCTTCGCCAATTGCCGCAGCCAGATTGTCCACACCGACCGGGCCGCCATCGAATTTGTACAAAATGGCTTCCAGAAGCTTGCGGTCCATCAGGTCGAAGCCGACGGGATCGACGTCGAGCATTTTCAAAGCGGCATCGGCGACATCAGCCGTGATATTGCCGTTCGCCCGCACCTCGGCGTAATCGCGCACGCGCCGGAGCAGACGGTTTGCAATACGCGGCGTACCGCGCGCGCGTTTGGCAATCTCGAACGCTCCTTCCGGGACAATATTCGCTTTCAATAACGATGCCGATCGTGTGACGATCCGAGCCAATTCGCTCGCGGTATAAAACTCGAGCCGCGACACAATCCCGAAGCGGTCCCGCAGCGGATTGGTCAGCATCCCGGCGCGGGTCGTTGCGCCGACCAGCGTGAACGGCTGCAAATCCAGCTTCACGCTGCGCGCCGCCGGGCCTTCGCCGATCATGATGTCGATCTGATAATCCTCGAGCGCCGGGTACAGGATTTCCTCGACAACCGGCGACAGCCGATGAATTTCATCGATGAAAAGTACGTCGTTCTTTTCAAGGTTTGTCAGCAACGCGGCAAGATCGCCGGCGCGTTCCAGCACCGGTCCCGACGTCTGCCGCAAATTCACGCCCATTTCTCGCGCAATGATGTGCGCGAGCGTGGTTTTGCCGAGACCGGGCGGCCCGAACAGCAGTACGTGATCGAGCGCCTCGGAGCGCCTGCGGGCGGCTTCAATAAAGATTTGCAACTGATCCCGGATCTTTTCCTGCCCGACGTATTCCTCGAGCTGGCGCGGCCGCAACGCCCGCTCGAACACTTCCTCATTCGGCGAGACCGGAGTGGCCGAGATGATGCGTTCGGCGGCGAGTTTGTCGGTTTCTATCATGCGTCGATTGTACCGCGTGACTAAAGCGCCGAAAGCTGGCCAATCGGCCGACTGTTGGCCGGATCAACGACGTGGGACACTAAATCCGTTCTTGCTTGATCCGGTTCGAGTCGCGCTTGCGCATCAGCGTGTGGGTTGAAACGATAGTGCCTTCAGGGCGAGCTTGATGCCCTCTGAAACACCTGTTCCCGCGGGAACATTTTTCACCGCCATGAGTGCCTCTTTTTCGGAGTAACCCAATGCCAGCAAAGCGTTCAGGATATCGCTCGCGTGATCCGGGCCGGCCACAGTGCCTGATGCCGTCCCCAGATCCGCGCCGAGTTTGCCCTTCAATTCAAGCAACAGCCGCTCCGCCGTCTTCTTGCCAATACCCGGCGTACGCGTCAGGCGCGCGGCATCTTGCATTGTCACCGCTTGCGCGAGTTCCTGGACGCTCATGCCCGACAGCACCGCCAAGGCCATACGCGCACCGATTCCGCTGATCTTGAGCAACTCGCGAAAGGTCGTGCGCTCCTGTTGCGTACCGAAGCCGTAGAGCAAATGCGCGTCCTCGCGCACGATCAACTGCGTCAGCAGCACGATCTTTTCGCCGCTGTTCGGCAGGTTGTAGAAGGTGCTCATCGGCACGGCGATTTCATAGCCCACACCGCCGCAATCGACGAGCAAATACGGTGGGTTTTTTTCAAGCAAGACGCCTGCAATGCGACCAATCATGTTGAGGATCTTGTAATGGAGTTAGCCGACAAGGCGGCCGCGCCGAACGCGCAAGCCCTTCTTTGCCAGCGATGGCGCAATGCCGCCGAGGATTGCCGTCGCGCCTCCCGCGTGCGCGTGGCAGATGGCCATGCCGAGGGCATCGGCGGCGTCCGTGCTGGGCACGCCCGAAAGCGCAAGCAAGCGCACCACCATCTGCTGCATCTGCTCTTTCGTTGCGCGGCCGTAGCCCACCACGGCTTGCTTCAATTGCAAAGCCGTGTATTCGGCGACGGGCACGCCGTTCGCGACCAGTCCGCAAATGGCTGCGCCACGAGCCTGGCCGAGCAGCAGCGTGGATTGAGGATTGACGTTGACGAACACTTTTTCTATAGCCGATTGATCCGGCGAGTGTTGCCGCACGAGCGTCGAAATGCCCTCGAATATCGTGTTCAGACGCGACGGCAAATCAGCGTCCGCCGTCTTGATGACGCCGCTGGTCACGTAAGTCAGCGTGTGGCCGGTTTTATCGATGACGCCGAATCCCGTCACGCGCAGACCCGGGTCAATGCCGAGAATTCTCATGGAATGCCGTTGGAACGTAGTGCTTGCGATACTAACAGCGCGGCGCAAAAAGTAAAAAGCCCGGTGAACCTGACGGCCACCGGGCTGTGCGAATTTCAGACGTTCTTAATGGCGGAAGTGGCGCGTGCCGGTGAGCACCATCGCAATATTGTGTTCGTCCGCCGCAGCGACGACTTCGTCATCGCGCATGGAGCCGCCCGGCTGGATCACGCAGGTCGCGCCCGCGTTTACCACCACGTCGAGGCCGTCGCGGAACGGGAAGAACGCGTCCGATGCCACCGCGGAACCCGCCAGCGACAAACCCGCGTTCTGCGCCTTGATGCTCGCAATACGCGCCGAATCCACGCGGCTCATTTGCCCCGCGCCCACGCCGAGCGTCATGCCGCCGCCGCAGAACACAATGGCGTTCGACTTTACGTACTTCGCGACGCGCCACGCGAACATCAGGTCGTCCATTTCCTTAGGCGTCGGGTGACGCTTCGTGACCACGCGCAGTTCGTGCGGCTGAACGTTCTTCGAATCCAGCGATTGAACCAGCAGACCGCCGCCCACGCGCTTCAGGTCGAACGCGTTATGGCCATCGCCGAGATCGATTTTCAGCAAACGCACGTTCTGCTTGGCCGCAAAAATCTGCCTGGCTGCGTCGCTGAAAGAAGGCGCCATCAGCACTTCCACGAACTGCTTCGCGACGGCTTGCGCGGCGGCTTCATCGACTTCGCGATTGAACGCGATGATCCCGCCGAACGCCGAAGTAGGATCCGTCTGGAACGCCTTCGAATACGCTTCGTGTGCGTCCGCGCCGACCGCCACGCCGCACGGATTCGCGTGCTTGACGATCACGCAGGCCGGCACGTCGAAGGTCTTGACGCATTCCCACGCAGCGTCGGAATCCGCGATGTTGTTGTACGACAGTTCCTTGCCCTGCAACTGCTCGTAGTTCGCGAGCGCGCCGGCGGACGTCGCGATATCGCGATAAAACGCCGCGCTTTGATGCGGGTTCTCGCCATAACGCAGGTCCTGCACTTTGGTGAACGCGAGGTTAAATGTCGATGGAAACGTGTTGCGGCTCTTGTGTTCCAGCGCTTCGGTCAGGCTCGTCAGATAGTTCGTGATCGCGCCATCGTATTGCGCGGTGTGCGCGAATACCTTGGTCGCGAGCCGGAAGTTCGTCGGGTAGCTGACCGTGTTGTTGGCCGAGCGCATTTCCTCGAGCACCGTCGCGTAATCCGAAGGATCGACGATCACGGTCACATCGCGATGATTCTTTGCGGCCGAACGCAACATGGTCGGGCCACCAATATCAATGTTCTCGATCGCGTCTTCCAGCGAGCATTCTTCCTTCGATACCGTCTGCACGAACGGATAAAGATTCACCACCAGCAAGTCGATGGTCGGAATCTCGTGTTGGCCGAGCGCAGCCATATGTTCGGGCAAGTCGCGGCGCGCCAGAATGCCGCCGTGAACCTTCGGATGCAGCGTTTTCACGCGGCCGTCGAGCATTTCCGGGAACCCGGTGTAGTCGGCGACTTCGGTGACGGGCAGGCCGGCATCGGCGAGAAGTTTTGCAGTGCCGCCGGTAGAAAGCAGGCTTACGCCAAGCTCGGACAGCGATTTCGCGAATTCAACAATGCCGGACTTGTCTGAAACAGAGAGGAGCGCTTGCTTGATCATGATGGGAACGGCGGAAGCCGGTAGGGGAGTCGAGGGAATCAATAAATTCGGATCGACCGCCGTACGCCGCGACGGTCCGGGAGGTGCATTAATTCGACAAATGAATCAGATCAGGCCGTGCTGCTGAAGCTTCTTTCTCAGCGTGTTGCGATTGATGCCGAGATACTCAGCTGCGAGCGACTGGTTGCCGTCGGCTTGTTTCAGCACGACTTCGAGCATCGGCTTTTCGACGCACGAAATCACCATTTCGTAGACGTCGTGCGGTTTCGAGCCGTCCAGGTCCTGGAAATAATTGTCCAGGCTCTGGCGGACGCATTGTTCTATGTTGTGTCTGCTCATGCGGCTAATCGGTCTGTGTGGTTCTGCGTGCTGCACGATTCTGAAGCTTCGTCGTTGTCGCCGCTATTACCGTCTGAGCCGAGTTCTTCGACATAGACGAGACGGTCGGACAACGCCTTTTGGGCGTCGAAGAATTCGTTCACGGCGAGCAATTGTTCTCGTGTGGAATCCAGCGTGTTCATCCGATGTCTGAACGTATTGGCGCCGGAAAGGCCGCGAGTGTACCAGCCGATGTGTTTGCGCGCTGTACGAACGCCCGTGAATTCGCCATAGAAATCATAGTGATCTTCGAGATGCGCGTTCATCAGCTGCTGGATTTCGTCGATACGCGGCGCAGGCAGATATTCGCCCGTCAGCAGGAAATGTTCGATCTCGCGAAAGAGCCACGGGCGTCCTTGCGCGGCTCGTCCAATCATGATGGCGTCCGCGCCGGTTACGGCCAGCACGTGGCGCGCTTTCTCCGGCGTGCCTATGTCGCCGTTCGCCACGACTGGAATCCGCACCGAGGCTTTGACGGCCGCGATGGTTTCGTATTCCGCGTCGCCCTTGTACAAATCGGCGCGCGTGCGGCCATGCACGGTCAGCATGGAAATGCCCGCGTCCTGCGCAATGCGCGCAATGTTGAGCGCATTCTTGTTTTCGCGATTCCAGCCAGTGCGTATTTTCAACGTGACGGGCACGGCGTCCGGGCCCACGCCGACCGCATTCACCACGGCTTGCACGATCTCGGCGACCAGCGCTTCGTTCTGCAACAGGGCCGAACCGGCCGCGACGTTGCAAACTTTCTTGGCTGGGCAGCCCATGTTGATATCGATGATCTGCGCGCCGTTCGCGACGTTGTGCCGCGCCGCTTCGGCGAGCATCTTCGGGTCCGCGCCGGCGATCTGCACCGAGATAGGCTCGACCTCGCCGGTGTGATTCGCGCGGCGCATGGTCTTTTCGCTTTTCCACAACTGCGCGTTCGATGCGACCATTTCGGACACCGCGTACCCCGCGCCCATGCGTTTGCACAACTGCCGGAACGGGCGGTCGGTCACGCCGGCCATCGGGGCGACGAACAGATTGTTGCGCAAGATATGGGGGCCGATGGCCGGTTTGGAAATAGGCATGAAACTGGCAGCGTCCGTATCTGAATAGACGCAAAAGCGTTGGCGGAAACGCGTATTTTAACGCGAACGCGCTGCGTCAATTAGCTCGGATCGCGTTGCAAGTCGTTAAATCTTCTATGAAAGTTACGAACGCCATAGAGTGAACGCTCGATTTTTGGCGCGGCTAACTCAGCAGATTTGGCCGCGCTGGCGCGAAGTGTGGAGCGCGTTGGAAGTGCAAACGAGTGGCAAACGTTTAGCGCCGTTGTCCGAACATCATTTGCCGGGCCAGCACGGTTTTGACTGGCGGCACGAGTTCCAATGCGCTCAACGCAAGGCCGCGCATGGCGGCGAGCGGGGCAAAGTCGATGGTGAAAACGCGCGCGAGCGTATCCGTGGCGCCAATCGTCATCCGCCGATCCAAAGCGCGGCGTTGCGCGAAAAGACTGAGCGCAACGTTCGAGGGACCGTTCGTCGATAACGCATCGCACAAAGCGTGCGCATCGCGCAGACCGAGATTGAGCCCTTGTCCTGCAACCGGATGCAGCGTTTGCGCCGCATTGCCAATCGCGACCGTGCGCCGGTCGACCAGCGCGTTCAGCGCGTTGAGTCCGAGCGGGAACATCGCGCGGCCGGTGATTTTTGTGAAACGGCCCATGCGTTCGCCGAATGCCGTGCCGAGTTCGGCGAGAAATGCATCGTCGGGAAGTTGCGAACGACGCGCCGCTTCCTCCGGCGCGCAACACCAGACGAGCGCGTAATCCGCCTGACGCGCGCCGCCGGAAGGCAACAGCGCGATCGGACCGTCGGGCGTGAAGCGTTCCCACGCAACGCCCGGGTGCGGCGAGCTCACGCTGACCGTCCCGACAATCGCCGTTTGTCCGTAATCGCGGGTGTTCTTGACCGAAGTCGATGCGTCCGTTTCCTTGTACAACCCACCTTCGGCGTTCACCAGAATGCGCGCGCGGATCGTACGATTGCCTTCAGCCGATGAATGGATCGGCAGCGTCACGCCATCGTGATCGTGCAAGGGTGTGGACGCCGTTGTTTGCGTGAACCAGCGCACGCCGGTCTTGCTCACCGCGTCCGAAAGAGTCGAAACCAGCGAGCCGTAACGCACCACGTAACCGAGCGCGGGCAGGCCGTGTTCATCGTGATCGATCAACGTGCGACCGAACCGGCCGCGCTGCGACACATGAATGCGCTTGATCGGCGTGGCATCGGCGGGAAAACCCAGCGACGACTCCAGCATCGCGCGGCTTCCGTGCGATACCGCGATCGCGCGCGGATCGTTCGACGCGGAACCGGGTTCGCGTGCATCGATCAGCGCGACCGACAAACGCGACGTCGCGCTGCGCTTCGCCAGCCAACCGGCGAGCGCGAGCCCGACCGGCCCCGCGCCGACAATAGCAATATCGAAGTGATAATCGGCCGGCAATTCGTGGCCGATGGTTTCCGTGGTTTCAATTTGCATCGGAGGTTTGCGCGTCGCGCATCAAGGCTTCGATTTCGTCGGCATCGACGGGAACTTCGCGCGTTGTCAGCTCGCAGCCGCCGGCGGTGACGATGGCGTCGTCTTCAATGCGAATGCCGATGTCCGCGTAGCGTTCCGGCACGTCGGCGGCGGCGCGAATGTACAGACCCGGCTCGATGGTGAGCGTCATGCCCGGCATCAACGTGCGCCACGCGCGCGCACCGTGGTCGTCGAGCGGCGCGTTTGCATCGCGATAATCGCCTGCGTCGTGCACGTCCATGCCGAGCCAATGGCCCGTGCGGTGCATGTAGAAACGCTGATAGGCGCGCTCGGCGATGACGTCGTCGACCGTCGCAAATTTGTTGCGGTCGAGGACCCCCGTGTCCAGCAATCCCTGCGACAAGACCCGCACCGCCGCTTCGTGCGGCGCGTCGAAACTCACGCCGGCGCGGGTGGCATCGACGGCGGCATATTGCGCGGCCAGCACGATGTCGTAAATCTCACGTTGCGCCGATGTGAACTGGCCGCTCGCCGGAAACGTGCGCGTGATGTCGGACGCGTAGCCGTCGAGTTCGCACGCGGCATCGATCAGGATCAGATCGCCTTCGCGCGCAATCGCGTTGCCCGCCGGGTAATGCAGCACGCACGCGTTCGCGCCGGCCGCGACAATCGAACCATACGCCGGGCCTTGCGCGCCGCGTTTGCGGAACGTGTAGAGCAGCTCGGCTTCGATCTCGTATTCATGCATGCCGGGACGGCAGGTTTGCATCGCGCGACGATGCGCTTCGGCGGAAATAATGCCGGCGCGCCGCATGATCGAGAGTTCGTGCTCGTCCTTGATCAGGCGCATTTCGTCGAGCACGGGCAGCAAATCCACTGCTTTCGATGGCGTCTTGACGCCAATCCGGCTTTGCGCCCGCACCGCCGCGAGCCAGCCGCGAACCTGTGTATCGAGTTCGGCCGAACTGCCGAGCGCGTAGTGGACGGCGGGTTTATCGGCGAGAAGGCGGGGCATTTCGGCATCGAGCTGATCGATGGGGAATGTCGCGTCCAGACCCAGCGCGAGGCGCGCGCCTTCGGGACCGTAGCGGAAGCCTTCCCACGTTTCGCGTTCGACGTTTTTCTCGCGGCAGAAGAGGATGGCCGCGGGTTCATCGGCATGGGCGGAGGCGTCCAGAACGAGCGTGGCTTCCGGTTCCGTGAAACCCGTCAGGTAGTAGAAATAGCTGTCGTGGCGGTACGGGTAATCGGCGTCGCGGTTGCGCATGACTTCGCGCGCGGTCGGGATGATCGCCACGCCGCCGCCCGATTCGCGCAACGCCGCGAGGACGCGGTCGCGGCGGTTGCGATAGACGTCGAGGCTTAAGGCTTGGGCTTCAGTCGATGAGTTCATTCAGCGATTGTAGCGCCGCTTTGCCCGGCGTCATTCCTTCGCTTCGGGCGCTTGGGGCGTTTGATCGGCTGCGGGTTCCGCCGCTGCCGGCCGGTTGCGCACGCTTCCGGCAATCAGGTCGAAGCGGAACAGGCGGCATTCGAGCGCGCCGTTGAAAAGCGGCGTTTTTGTCGATTCCCGCAAGCGCAACATGCCGGGCAATTTTCTATCCGATGTCAGCACGTACGCGCGCCAGCCCGGAAAGCGCTGTTTGAGCGCGTTGCCGAACGAGATGAAGAACTCCTGATCGGCGGGATCGGGTTGCGCGCGATGGAACGCTTCTTCGTCTTCATCGCGGCCGCGATTTTTCGGTTCGCGAAGTTCGCCGCGCGGACCACGCCCTCGCACTTCGATCCGTTCGCCGTACGGCGGATTCGCGACCAGGATGCCGGGCTCGCCCGAGGGCGGCGTCATGTGGCGTGCATCGACCTGTTTCAGCGATAGTTCCGGCAAACCCGCGCGTTCGAGGTTCGCGTAGGCCTTGTCGAGCATGTCGCCGGAAATGTCGCTGCCGTAGATCTGGATATCCTCACGCGATGATTGCGCGGCGTGTTTTGCATCGAGCGCCGCGCCTTTCAGTTTTTGCCACGCGGTTACATCGTATTGCTTGAGCTTTTCAAATCCGAAACGACGTTCGACGCCCGGCGCGATGTTCAAAGCAACTTGCGCGGCTTCCGCGAGGAAGGTGCCGCTGCCGCACATTGGGTCGAACAGCGGCGTGCCGGGAGTCCAGCCGGTCAGGCGCAAGATGCCGGCCGCGAGATTTTCGCGTAATGGAGCCGCGCCTTTGTCCAGGCGCCAGCCGCGTTTGAAAAGCGGATCGCCGGAGGTATCGATGTAAAGCGTGCATTCGTTCAGCGTGAGGAATGCGAAGACGCGGACGTCGGGCTGGGCGGTATCGACGCTCGGACGGTTGCCCGTGAGTTCGCGGAGACGATCGCAAACGGCGTCCTTCACGCGCAGCGTGGCGAATTCGAGGCTGCGCAATGGCGACTTGATGGCGGTGATATCGACGCGAATGGTTTCATTCGGCGAGAACCACTTTTCCCATTGCTGCTGATACGCGAGTTCGTAGATGTCGTGTTCGCTCCGGTACGGGCCGTGTGCGAGCTTGAGCAATACGCGGCTTGCGATGCGCGAGTGCAGGTTCGCCGCCATGCCGGCCGCCCACGAGCCGCGAAAATGCACGCCGCCCGGGACTTCCTTGCCGGTTCTAAATTGCGAGCCCTCTACGAGCTTCGCTCCGATCTCGGCGAGTTCGGCCGCGAGCGGCGCCTCGAGACCGCGCGGGCAAGGGACAAACCAGTCGAAAAGGAAAGTAGTGGCCATGGGGCGGTGCTTTTTTAGGGGAATCGAAGGGGGATATTGTACGCGGGGGCGGGAAGGGGCCGGGGGCGGCCGATGAGTTGGCCGCGCAGTAACGGCAGGGAAGGTTCTGGAAGGGCGGTAGATAAGAAGCGGATTCGATCGTTTTCGGATTGGACAACGCTGCTGACGTTAGCCGATTGGCTAGTTACGTTGCGACCGGCGAATCAGTATCGTTAGTGCAATACGCCAGTGGATACGAATCAGGCGCTATCGCACCGAGTGCTATACTTTCCAGGAAAACAATTGCGCACTTTCAAGACCAAATGGTTCGAACGCTGGGCCGATTCGGAAGGCATAGCCAACGCCGCGCTGCTTGATGCCGTCGGGGAAATGAGCCAAGGTCTGATCGATGCGAATATGGGTGGACACGTTTTCAAGAAGCGAGTTGGCATCAACGGACGCGGCAAGCGCGGCGGATTACGGACGCTGCTGGCGTTTCGAATGGGCGAGCGAGCGTTCTTCGTGTTCGGGTTTGCCAAGAACGAGCGGGCCAATGTGAGCGAAAAGGGGCTCGTTGCCTTGAAACTGCTGGCATCGGAGTTGTTGGGGTATGACTCGCCCACGTTGACTCAGGCGCTGCGTGCGGGCGAATTAATCGAGGTGAAAGGCGATGAGTGACAAATTGTTGAAGGCATTACACGAAACCGCGCAAGGGCTACACCATGCTGGAACGATGGACGCCGTAACACTCCGGGAATTCGATGCGCTATGCCTGCCGCCGATCAAGGATTACAGCGCGGCGCAGATCAAGCGGATACGGCAGCGCACCCGGGCCAGTCAGGCGGTGTTTGCGGCGTGTCTGAACACGAGCGCATCGACCGTGCAGAAATGGGAGCAGGGTCAGAAGCGGCCGAACGGGCCGTCATTGAAGCTGCTTGATCTCGTAGATCGTAAAGGCCTGGAAGCGATGTTTTAAGGTTTTGCGGACCGAGTTACCCGTTGAGATCGCGGCGGGAAAATACCGCCAAGCTTGAGCTCTGGCTTAACATTCACCGATCCATAAATCTCCCCGCCTTCCGCTCCAGCAACGCGATCAACTCCGGGTCCATATAGCTGAATTTATCGGGGATATCGAGACAAACGATTTGTTTCCCCTTCAGATATCGCCCGAACGTTTTGTTCAGTTTGTCCTTATGCCTTCGCTCCATAACAAAAATCACTTCGGCCCACGCAATTTGATCAGGCTCGAGAGGCATTGCCGCATCGAGCGCCAAGCCTGCGGAATCTGTCTCAACGCCGGGCCAAGACGAGAAAACTTCTTCAGCAGTCGGACTTCTCAGACGGTTTCTACTTCAGATGAACAGCGCACGCATTTGCTTCGGGTCGCCTCGTAGCAGTGGTCAAGCGAAGGAAACTAAGCGTCCCGACCTGATCGCGTCAATAAAAAATGCCGACGACCCTCGCGAGCTCACCGGCGCTTATCGAAGTTGGGCAATCCACCTCACTCCACCGCCTTCACCATATCCTCGATCACCTTTTTCGCGTCGCCGAAAACCATCATCGTCTTGTCCATGTAGAACAACTCGTTATCAAGCCCCGCATAACCCGCCGCCATCGACCGTTTGTTCACGATAATCGTCTTCGCCCGATAAGCCTCCAGAATCGGCATCCCTGCAATCACCGATTTCGGATCGGTTTTAGCCGCCGGATTCACCACGTCATTCGCGCCGAGCACCAGCACCACGTCCGTCTGCTGAAACTCGCCGTTGATATCTTCCATTTCGTGGACCAGCTCGTAGTCGACCTCGGCCTCAGCCAGCAACACGTTCATATGCCCCGGCATGCGCCCCGCGACCGGGTGAATGGCGTACTTCACATCGATGCCTTTCTCGATCAGCTTGTCCGTCAGTTCCTTCAGCGCATGCTGCGCGCGCGCCACGGCCAATCCATAACCCGGCACGATTACCACGGTTTCCGCGTTGCCGAGCATGAACGCGGCGTCATCGGCGGAACCGGATTTCACCGGGCGCTGTTCCTTCGCGCCATCGCCCGCCGCCGCGCCGCCTTCGTTGCCGAACCCGCCCAACAGCACGTTGAAGAACGAGCGGTTCATCGCGCGGCACATGATGTACGAGAGAATCGCGCCCGACGATCCCACCAGCGATCCGGCGATGATCAACATCGGATTGTTCAGCGAGAAGCCGATGCCCGCGGCCGCCCAGCCCGAGTACGAATTGAGCATCGATACAACCACGGGCATATCCGCGCCGCCGATCGGGATGATGATCAGCACGCCGAGCGCAAACGCGATCAGCGTCATGATCACGAACGGCAGCCACGATTGCGTGAACATGAAGATGATGCCGAAGCCGAGCATCGCGATGGCGAGCAGCAAGTTGATCATGTGCTGGCCGGCATACACGACGGGCGCGCCCTTGAACAACCTGAACTGATATTTGCCCGAAAGTTTCCCGAACGCGATCACCGAACCGGAGAACGTGATCGCACCCACGAACGTGCCAATGAACAATTCCACGCGATTGCCCACCGGAATCGGCTCGCCCAACGCGGCAAGTCCAAATGCCGAGGGTTCGGAAACAACGGCATACGCAATGGCAACCGCCGCCAGACCGATCAGCGAGTGCATGGCGGCGACGAGTTCGGGCATCTTCGTCATCTCGACTTTCGCCGCAACGTACGCGCCAATCGCGCCGCCGACCACGAGCGCCGCGAACAACAATCCCAATCCCAGCGACAGATCCGATCCCAACGCCGAAGCCTGTTTTACGATCAACGCGATAGTCGTGAGAATCGCGATCGCCATGCCGGCCATGCCGAACGTGTTGCCAATGCGCGCGGTTTTCGGGTTCGACAATCCCTTGAGCGCCTGGATGAAACACACCGAAGCGACGAGGTACAGGAGAGTGACTACGCTCATGCTCATTGCGTAATCTCCTTCGACGAGGTGATTTGCTTCGGCGCTTTCTTCTTGAACATCTCGAGCATTCGCCGCGTGACGAGAAAGCCGCCGAACACGTTGACCGCCGCCAATAACACCGCGAGCGTGCCGAAGAATTTTCCAGCGCCGCCGATCGTCAATCCCGCGGCGAGCATCGCGCCCACAATCACGATCGCCGAAATTGCGTTCGTCACCGCCATCAAAGGCGTGTGCAGGGCAGGCGTGACGTTCCAGACCACGTGATACCCGACATAGATTGCCAGCACGAAGATGATCAGGTTGATGACCGTGTGATTAACCAGTTCCATGTCAGTCTCCTTTGATCCCGCGCGTGACCTGGCCGTCGCGGCACAGGAGCGTGGCCGCGACGATGTCGTCGGCCATATCGATGTTCAACGTGCCTTCCTTCGTCACGATCAGCTTGATGAAATCGAGCAGGTTTCGCGCGTAAAGGGCGGACGCGTCGGTTGCGACCATCGATGCAAGATTCGTGTAGCCGACCAGATGCACGCCGTGTTTCATCACGACCTGATCGGGTTCGGTCAGCGGGCAATTGCCGCCGCGCCGCCCCTCGAATTCGGGCCCACGGCCAGCGGCAAGATCGACGATCACCGAGCCCGGTTTCATCTGCGCGACGGTTTCAGCCGCGATCAAGGTCGGCGCGGGACGCCCGGGGATCAGCGCCGTCGCGATCACAATATCCGCCTGCTTCGCGCGTTCGGCGACGAGCACGGATTGCCGGGCAAGCCAGCTTGCGGGCATTGGCCGCGCGTATCCGCCGACGCCGACCGCGGCTTCGCGTTCTTCATCGGTCTCGTACGGAACGTCGAGGAATTTCGCGCCCAGCGACTCGATCTGCTCCTTCACGGCGGGACGCACATCCGACGCTTCGATGACCGCGCCCAGCCGCTTGGCCGTGGCGATCGCCTGCAAACCTGCGACGCCCGCGCCCAGCACGAGCACGCGTGCGGCTTTCACGGTGCCGGCGGCGGTCATCAGCATGGGCATGAAGCGCTGATAGATATTGCTCGCGACCAGCACGGCCTTGTACCCGGCAATATTCGCCTGCGATGACAACACGTCAAGGCTCTGCGCGCGCGTCGTGCGTGGCGCGGCTTCGAGCGCGAACGCGGTGATGCCGGACGCGGCGAGGCGCGAGTTGTTATCGGCGTTGAAAGGGTCGAGCATGCCGGCCAGGACCGCGCCGTGTTTCAGCAGCGGCAACTCGGCTTCGTTGGGCGAATGGACCTTGAGGACGAGATCGGCGGCGAATGCGGTGTTGGCATCGACAAGCTCGGCGCCGGCGGCGGTGAAAGCTTCATCGATATAACTCGCCGGCAGACCGGCGCCGCGCTGCACCGTGACCCGGTGACCTTGCGACACCAGCTTCTTGACCGTTTCCGGCGTGGCGGCGACGCGCGCCTCGTTCGCCCGCGTCTCGGCAGGCACTCCGATATGCATCTTCATCCTCCTCACGTTCTAGTTCTGTTATGTCCGTGTGCGGTCGCTCGCGCTGTTGCTGGTGAAGACGCCTGCGCACGTGAACGAGCAGTCCAGCGGGCGGTTCTTTAAGCTGATTTTTGCGACTGATTGCCACTGTAACCGAAAGATTCGCGAAAAATGACGCCATCGGGCAACAACGTCCATCAACTCCGCGAACGGCGGGAAAACGCGCAAAACGGTAAAATACGGTCCCATGAATACTGAACGATGGACACCGCGCGTTACCGTCGCGGCAATTGTGGAGCGGGACGGGCGCTTTCTCGTGATCGAGGAGCAAACGTCCGACGGACTCAAGATTAATCAGCCGGCCGGGCATCTGGAAGCGGGGGAAACGCTTGTCGATGCCGTGAAGCGCGAAACGCTCGAGGAAACGGCGCATGGTTTCGAGCCGGAAGCGCTTGTCGGCGCATATCTCACGCATTTCGAGCGGCCGGGGAAATCGGCGACGTATCTGCGTTTTACGTTTTGTGGCACGACTTCCGGACCGGTGCCGGGAGCGCAACTGGACGACGGCATCGTGCGCGCCATATGGATGACCGCCGACGAACTGCGCGCGTGCGTTGGCCGGCACAGGTCGCCGGCCGTGCTGGAATGTCTCGATCATTACCTCGCCGGGCGGCGCGTGCCGCTCGACTTCATCCATACGCATTCGGTCGCGCCGGTGCGGGACGCGTGCTGAATTTTTGAAGCATCAAGCATCAGGCAGAAAGCAAAATGAGCAAGGCCGGAAAACAGAAAGTCGTGGTGGGCATGTCGGGCGGCGTGGACTCGTCGGTGACCGCGTGGCTGCTGAAAGAGCAGGGCTACGACGTGATCGGCCTGTTCATGAAGAACTGGGAAGATGACGACGACAGCGAATATTGCTCGACCCGGCAGGACTGGATCGATGTGGTGTCGGTGGCGGATCTGATCGGCATCGACGTGGAAGCGGTCAACTTCGCGGCCGAATACAAGGATCGCGTGTTCGCCGAATTCCTGCGGGAGTATTCGGCGGGCCGTACGCCCAATCCGGACGTGCTGTGCAACGCCGAAATCAAGTTCAAGGCTTTCCTCGACCACGCGATGTCGCTTGGCGGCGAAACCATCGCCACGGGTCATTACGCGCGCGTGCGGGAACGCGATGGTTTGTTCGAGCTGCTCAAGGCCACGGATCACACGAAGGATCAGTCGTACTTCCTGCATCGGTTGAATCAGGCGCAGTTGTCGAAAACGCTGTTTCCGCTCGGCGAAATGCCGAAGACGAAAGTCCGCGAGATCGCAGCGCAGATTGGCTTGCCGAATGCGGCGAAGAAGGATTCGACGGGGATTTGTTTTATCGGCGAACGGCCGTTTCGCGAATTCCTGAACCGCTATTTGCCGACGCAACCCGGCCCGATGAAAACGCCCGATGGCAAGGTGATCGGCGAGCATGTCGGGCTGGCGTTTTATACGTTCGGACAACGCAAGGGCATCGGGCTTGGCGGCAGCAAGGATGGCAGCGGTGATCCGTGGTTCGTCGCGGGCAAGGATATGGCGTCGAACACGTTGTATGTGGTGCAGGGCCACGATCATCCGTGGCTGTTGTCGCATTCGCTCGTGGCCGGAAACACGAGCTGGGTGGCGGGCGCGGCGCCTGTGGACGGGCTGGAGTGCGCGGCAAAGACGCGTTACAGACAAGCGGATTCGGCGTGCGTGGTGGGTGCATCGGAGGCGGATGGCCGCTTCGAGCTGCGTTTCAACGATGCCCAGTGGGCCGTCACGCCGGGACAATCGGCGGTGCTTTATCAAGGCGATGTTTGTCTGGGCGGCGGGATCATCGAACATGCGGCAACGGCGCAGCCGGCGCGGCGCGAAGCTCAGGCGGCGTTGTTGACGCCGAGATAACGCTGGTCGTGCGGAAGGTTGAAGAGCGGGCTGCGGCCCGCTTTTTTGTTGAGCGTCTGAGATTTGTGAAAGCCTTTTATAAAATTTCTTGACTATCTACCTTCTAGTAGATAAATTACGCCTGGTCTTATATCTTATTGAAACGTATGCGCAAGTATTTGAACAGCGCTTGGAAACAACCCGATATGAACGCCGAGAAAACCCCAGACAAGAACACCGTGCGCGAGCAGTTGCTCGACCACGCGCAAATCCTGTTGATGACACGCGGCTATAACGGTTTTAGTTATCGGGACCTGTCGGAGCTGGTCGGAGTGAAGACATCGAGCATTCACTATTACTTCCCATCGAAGGAAGATCTGGTGCTCGAAGCGGTGAATACCTATAGCGCAGATGTCATGTCGTCTATTTATGCGATCGACAGCTCCGCTTCCGCCGAGAAGAAGCTCGATCGATACGTAAAGCTGTTCGGCAAGATCGTGGGCGAAGGCGATCAGGTTTGTTTGTGCGGAATGCTGGCAGCGGATATTCAATCATTACCCGATGAAGTACGTCACGCGGTTCAGGCCTTCTACAAGGCGAATGAATCATGGCTGGCTAAAGTGCTGGCCGAAGGCGAGAAGCAGGAAACCTTGCGAGTGAACGGTAAGCCCGAGGTCACTGCCCGGGCGTTGTTCGCGGCGTATCAAGGGAGTTTGCTGGCGTGCCGATTGTTTCACTCCAAGGTTCGTCTCGATGAAGTTACGCAGACCGTGAAACGGTGATCGCGGAATGGCGGTTCTTTGCGCGCGGGACGTTGTAATGAATAGTAATTGTTCGGATTTTTGTTAAGAATGAATAAGTATTTACCAGAAAAACCGGGCAATCAACGTACTAATTAGCTTATCAATCAACTTGAATCTATCTTTAGGTAGATAGATTTTGATTTCCGATTTTTATAGTCACATTACTTTTTTACCGTATCGAGGAAGGTTGTGGATGCTTTGGTTGTGAACCAACACTGAGGGCTCTTTGCTGGGTCACAACTATTAGCGGTCTACCGTAGTTTCCCGAACTGCAATAACGATTCGAAGCTTCATTAAACCCCGTTGTCTATCTACAAGTAGATGCATTTGAATTTACGGGCTTTTTACCAAGAAATTCAGTTCTCAACCAACCAAGTTTCCAAGCAACCAAGTTTCCAAGCTGTTTAACCGCATCAAAACCATCCAAGGAGTCAACATGTTCAAGCTCAAGTCTCTCGCCATCGCCTCCGCTGTCGCTGCAACGATGACCGCAAGCGCCATCGCGCACGCAGCACCCGTGCTCGAACCGGCGACGCAGCAGTTCATCGATGCGCTCACCGCACAAAAAGGCCCGCCCATCTACACCTTGTCTCCCGCCGATGCCCGCAACGTCCTCGCCGGCGCGCAGTCGCAGCCGGTGGAAAAGGAAGCCGCGCAGATCGAAGACCGCGTGATCGATGCCGGCCCGACCGGCAAGATTGCGCTTCGTATCGTGCGTCCGGCGCATGCCAAGGGCGAGCTGCCCGTGATCATGTATTTCCACGGCGGCGGCTGGGTTCTCGGCGATAAAAACACCCACGACCGTCTGGTGCGCGAAATCGCGAATGGTGCGCAGGCGACCGTGGTTTTCGTCGACTATGATCGCTCGCCTGAGACCCAATTTCCGGTGCCAACCGAACAAGCCTACGCCGCGACGCGCTACGTGGCCGAGCACGCAAAGCAGTTCAACGTCGATGCAACCCGCATGGCGGTGGCGGGCGACAGCGTCGGCGGCAACATGGCGGCGGCCGTTACGCTGATGGCGAAGGAACAGGGCGGTCCGGCGCTGCGTTATCAGGTGCTGTTCTATCCTGTCACCGATGCAAACTTCGACGACGGCTCATACAACGAATTCGCCGACGGCCCGTGGCTCACGAAGAATGCGATGAAATGGTTCTGGGACGCGTACGCGCCGAACGCGGCCGATCGGGAAAAGATCACGGCCTCGCCGCTGCGGGCATCGCTCGATCAGTTGAAGGGTTTGCCGCCTGCGCTCGTCATCACCGACGAAAACGACGTCCTGCGCGACGAAGGCGAAGCCTACGCTCGCAAGCTTTCGCAGGCGGGCGTTCGCGTGACGGCGGTGCGATACGAAGGCACGATCCACGACTTCGTGATGCTCAATGCGCTGGCGAAGACGCCGGCCACGCGCGCCGCGATCGAGCAGGCGAACACGGTGCTGAAAAAAGCGTTGGCGAAATAATTAATCGCGCTGCCATGAAAAAAGCCCCGCAAGGGGCTTTTTGTGTAGAGCAGAGCCGGTTACAAATCAAGCCGGCAGCGTATCGATGAAAGACTGACGCAACGACAAGCGCTGCATGTGCTTGTCGAGATTGGGGTAATCCTCGCGCCAGTTCAATTCGGGCATACGGTAATCGAGATAACCGAGCGCGCAGCCGCAGGCAATATCGGCGAGCGTGAAATGATTCGCCGAGCACCAGTTCTTCGCGGCAAGTCCTTTGGACATGGCTTTCAGGCCGTCGTCGATCTTCCGTTGCTGCCGCGCGATCCACGCGTCGTTGCGATGCGCTTCCTCGCGCTGCGTGCCTTCCAGGCGGATCAGCACGGCGGCGTCGAGCATGCCGTCGGCAAGCGCTTCCCAGCACCTCACTTCCGTGCGTTCGCGGCGTTCCTGCGGCAAAAGCTTGCCCACCGGCGTGAGCGTATCGACGTATTCGCAGATCACGCGGGAATCGAAAACCGCTTCGCCGTCGTCCAGAATCAGGCACGGCACCTTGCCGAGCGGATTGTAGGCATGGATATTCGAATCAGATGCCCAGACGTTTTCGAGCACCAGTTCGCAGTCGATCTTCTTTTCTGCCATCACAATCCGCGTCTTGCGAACATACGGGCTGGCGAGCGAACCGATCAGTTTCATCATCTTTGTTTTGGATTCTGCAATGAGTAGTCACGGAGAGCGATCTTAACCGCCCCGGCGCGCCTCGACTTAATTTCGAGATTGCGGCGTTGTGGTCGGGCGACAAAAAACCCGGCGAACCTTTCGGCGCAACCGGGTTGCGTTAGTGACTGATGGCGCAAGTTCGATGCCGCACGCCAACCAGATTCACTGCGCTGCCGACAAGGCCGCGACCGGACACGGCAACACGCGCGGTGGCGTCGGCATCGCGGCCTTGGCACCTTTGGCGGACGCAGCGGCCGTGGACGGCGCGGGCGCCGAGCTTACCGTTTTCACGCCCGCGGAAATGGCCGCTGCCAGCGCATCCACCGCTTGCCGATGCCCCGCAACCAGCGCGTCATATCCATCCGCGACCGGCTGTTCGGCCAGCGTCCGGCACGTCAGGACCGCCTGATTGCTGACGCCGCGCACGCTCCACACGGCATCGATCAGCGCGCGTTTTCCCGGCGACGACTCGAAGCGCTGCACGTTCACTTTCACGCGATACACCGCCACGCCTTCGGGATACGGCGTGCCATAGACATCGATAGCGCCAAGCTGCTGCGACAGATCCGCCGACAACGCGCGCCGCACTTCATCGGCGGGAAGCGATGCCCAGCGCTGGTCCTCGAGCACGCGCACTTGCGCGGCGCCGTCCTGCACGACCATCTGGTTCTTGGCGACTTGCGGCGGCATATCCACGGGCGCGAGTTCCAGATAGAACGACGCAGGCGCGGCGGTCCTCACGGCGTTGTCGCTGGAGGCGCCGCCCAGCGTATAAAAACGCGCGGGCGGCGAACTGCTGCATGCAGCGAGCGCCGCCACGAAGGCGAGCGTCGACGCGCCGCCAGCGGCCTTGAAAATTCCGGCCAGACTCATGGCTTATCTCCTGGTTTTCCACGCAACAGCGATTCCGGATGACGTTCCAGATAATCGGAGAGCGCATTGAGCGATTGCAGCGTCCGCGTGAGTTCCTGCAGCGCCTGGTGAACGTCCGACTGCAGCGGCGAATCCTGCTGCAGCGTGCTTTGCGCTTCCGTGAAGGTCTTCTTCGCGGCGGTCAGCGTGTCACGCGCTTCGGGCGCCACTTGTGTATCGAGTTGCTTGAAGAGACTGTTCGCGTTTTTCAGCGCGCTGTTCAGGTTGTTGCCAATATCGTCGAAGGGAATCTTGTCGAGCTTCTTCGCGATGTCGGCCACTTGCAGCTGCAGTTCGTCGAGCGTGTTCGGCACGGTCGGCAATTCGAGCGGATCGGACGCAACATTCACCGTGGCTTTGGCTGCCTTCGGGAAGATATCGAGCGCAACGTAAAGCTGCCCGGTCAGCAAATTGCCCGTGCGCAATTGTCCGCGCAAGCCGTTTGCAACCAGCTTCTGCAGCAATTCCTGCCCGGCGACGGTGTTCTGGCGTGGAACCGAATCGCGGAAACGCTTGCCCAGCCGGTCCGGATAGATGTTCATGGTCACCGGCATCTGGAAGGCGCGCGATTTCGGATCGTATTCGATCGCGATGCCCGTCACGCTGCCGAGCAGAATGCCGCGGAAATCGATCGGCGCACCCACCGACAAGCCACGCAGCGACTGATTGAAGTTCATGACGACGCGGATCGGCTGGCCGTCCGGATCGCGCATGGCGTCGGATTCGTCCGATCCGAGGCGGAACGTCATGTTGTCGGGCGCTTGCTGGCCGGGTTCCTGATTCGGCGGCGTCTGGAATGCAATGCCGCCGAGCACCACGGTCGCGAGCGATTGCGTGTTGAGCTTGAAGCCGCTGGAATCGAGCCGGAGATCCACGCCGCTTGCATGCCACCATCGTGCGTTCGTGCCCACGTATTGATCGTAAGGCGCGTTCACGAAGACCTGCATGGTGACGCCGGTGCCGTCTTTATCGAGTGAAAAGCCTGCCACCTGACCTACCTGAACACGACGGTAATAAATAGGCGATCCAATATCGATGGAACCTAGCGAATCGCCGCGCAACGTGAACTGGCGGCCCTTCTGGTCCCCGGTCACCGCCGGCGGCGATTCGAGCCCAACGAAATGGGTTTCGTCTTCCTTCGACTTGCCGGCATCCACGCCAATGTAGGCGCCCGACAACAACGTGCCGAGCCCGGTCACGCCGCTTGCCGCCACGCGCGGACGCACGACCCAGAAGCGCGTGTCCTTCACCGCGAAATCCTCGGCGACCTTGGTCAACTGGACATCGACGAGAACACGCGAATGATCCTTCGACAACGTGATGTTCTTGACCGTACCAACGTCCACGTCCTTGTATTTCAGCTTGGTCTTGCCGTTCTCCAGCCCTTCGGCGCTCACGAAACTGATGGTGATGGTCGGTCCGCGCCCGGCGACCGACTTCACGACCAGCGCAATGCCGATCAGCGCCGCGACCAGCGGGATCACCCAGACGAGCGACGGGATCCATCGGCTGCGCGGCTCGATCACGGGATCGGGCAGGTTCGGCGGCAATCCGTTGGGCGGCAATCCGCCGCCGCCGGCATTTCGGGAAGGCTCGTTGGGGCCCTTGGCCGTATCGTTGGAGGGGCCTTGCGGGCTAGTCATATTTCTTTCCTGAAGGTTCGATGTGATCCCACATCAGCCGCGGGTCGAATTGCATGGAGGCGAGCATGGTCAGCACCACGACGCAGCCGAACGCCAGCGCGCCCGGTCCCGGCGTGATAACGGCCAGCGACCCGAAGCGCACGAGCGCGACGGTGAGGGTGACGACGAAAACATCGAGCATTGACCATCGGCCGATTTTTTCGACGATCCGATAAAGCGTCGTGCGTTGCCGCGGACGCCATTTCGATGCCGTCTGCGTGGCCCAGGTGAGATAAGCGAGGGTGCCGAGTTTCAGCATCGGCACGAGGATACTGGCGATAAAAATAATCGCCGAGAGCGGATAGTCGCCGTCGTTCCAGAACATGGCGACGCCGCTCATGATGGTGTCGTCCTCGGAACCGACTATCGACGACGTGTGCAGCACGGGATACAAATTTGCCGGAATGTAGAGGATCGCGGCGGACAACAACAACGCCCAGGTGCGCGCGACCGAATCCGGATTGCGCCTGTGGAGCTTGGCGCCGCACCGCGTGCAGCGCTGCGTTTCGACCGTGAGCGCGCGTTTTTGCACGAGGTTGCACGCGTGGCAACCGATCAGTCCAGCGCGCGATGCCGTGGTGTAAAACGGCGTGCTTTCCGCGGGTTCCGTGGTTTCTTCTGCGTTGGGCGAGGCGGGTATGTCGGTCATGGCTTCGGTGGGGACGCGGCATTCGCCGACGCGGCGTTAGCCCGAGATGTGTCGGCCGGCGTGCTTACCGATGGTGAAAGCGGCCGCAGCAAATCGAGCGGCGAATCGGCCTGGAGATCGGTTTGCCGGTCTGCACCCATGCCGGATTGCAGGCCGCCGAACGGGGTGTATCGAAGCGGGCCGCGCTTGGTCAAACGCTCGGCGATTTCCCAGAGCGCACGTGGATCGAACGTCAGGATGAGCGCGAAAAGCAGCGTCAATGCGCCGAACGCGAAGAGCGCGGCCTCGGGAATCACGCGCGCGATGCTCACCATTTTCACGAGCGTAACCAGCACGCCGAGCATGAATACTTCGATCATTCCCCAAGGGCGCACGAACTGGATTGCGCGCAACACCTGGCTGAATCCGGCCGGCACGAATCCGGCGCGCAGCGCGACCATCAGGTACAGCATGGCGACGAGTTCCGTGAGCGGAAACAGGATCGTCGCGCAAAAAACCATCACCGCGATCACTTCCATATTCTCGCCCCACAACGCCACGATCGCGCCGATCAGCGTGGTCTGCGAAGTGATCCCGTTCGTTTCCAGCTCCACGATGGGAAACGCCTGCGCGATCAAGAACGTGATCAGCGCGGCGAGCGTGATGGCGCAAAGCTTGTCCAGATTCGATGTCACGCTGGGATATAGCGTGGCGCCGCATCGCGTGCATTTTGCCGCACTGCGCGCGGGTAGCGCTCGCTTGTGAAACAGCGTGTCGCATTCGTGGCAGGCAATCAGATCGTCTTCTTCCATGAGTGGAATGCTGGCTCGTACGGGCGTGTTGTTCAATATTGTGTTGCGTCCTGGTTCGGGGCAGCCGCTTAAAAGAGCAAGGGCCGGGCCAGCGCGCATGGTAACAAACGGCGGCGCGTCGACGCATCGAGGCACGACGGCGCCCGCAAAAACCCTGCTATATGATGCGCTCAGGCGTTTTGTTCCGATCAATTGATTCCAAAAATGTTGAGAGAGCGCGTCTGTTGTGCTTTCTGACTAATTTTCGATCTCCATCTGGCCTATTTTTGAGCAAGTTGGCTCCGTGTCATGTTTGCGACTATCCGGCGCCAGCTTCATGTCATATGCGGATCGGCAAATCTTGCTCTCCTGAAAGCCGTTTTTTACGTGTTCGGGTAGGATGGCGGCCTTGAGACCTGCATCCCGGTTTGCCGCCCTTTCCCCAGCGATAAACCCACAGGCCGGAAACGTCAATTCCGCATTTCTTTCTGGTGGACACCGTATGGAACGCAGCCCGAATTTCGCCAGCTCCGAGAACTACAGCCGCACCGCTATCAGCCTTCATTGGCTGATCGCGCTGCTGATCGTCTGCGGCTTTTATCTCGGCTGGATCATGACCGATATCCCCGGTTTCACGCCGACCAAACTCAAGTACTTCTCGTGGCATAAATGGATTGGCGTCACCGTGTTCGCGCTGGCCGTGATCCGCGTGCTCTGGCGCAGCACGCACAAGGCGCCGTCCATGCCGCGACGCATGCCCGGTTGGCAAAAGGGCGCCGCGCACCTCACGCACTTCCTGCTTTATGTGCTGATGCTGATCATTCCAATATCGGGTTATTTGTATAGCTCGGCTGCCGGGATTCAGGTGGTTTATCTCGGCGTGCTGCCGTTGCCGACGATCATCGGGCCGGACAACGCGCTGAAAGTCATGCTGAAAATGGTTCATATCTACCTGAATTACACGCTGCTAGTGCTCGTTGCCATGCACGTGCTCGCGGCGCTGAAACACCATTTCGTGGATCGCGATGGTTTGCTCGCACGCATGATTCCGTTCCTTCGGTGACATTTGCGCACGAATTCGCGATGTAGTCACCGAATTTTCGACTTTATTGATTCCTCGTTGTTGATAACCAGTTTCTCGCGGGCGGCTTGCGCAGATTTGCGTTTGATTCTCAAATAGCGGCTCGTCCCAATATCCGGATCGCATCAGGACATACATGAAAGACGTGAAATTATCCCGTTGGTTGATTGCCGGTATTTCCGCTGCGTCGCTGGTCGCGACGGTTTCCGCGTTCGCTCAAGCCCAGGTCGATACCGCCAAAAGCACGGTCACGGCGACGTCCAAGCAGATGAACGTACCCGTCGATGGCAAGTTCAAGAAGTTCACCGCAACGCTCGACTTCGATCCCGCCAAGCCGACTGCCGGCAACGCGAGCATCAATATCGATACATCGAGCTACGATCTCGGCGACGACAGCTACAACAAGCAGGCGCAGGACAAGGACTGGTTCGATGTCGCGCATTTCCCGAACGCCACGTTCGCATCGACATCGATTGCACCGGCCGGCGGCAACAAATACAACGTCGCCGGCAAGCTCACCATCAAGGGTAAATCGCAGAACGTCACGGTGCCGGTGACCGTCACGCAGCAAGGCGCGACGCAAACTTTCGATGGCGCGTTGCCCATCAAACGCACGCAGTTCGATGTCGGTTCGGGCGAGTGGAAAGACACATCGGTCGTCGCCGATGAAGTCGTGATCAAGTTCCATCTCGTCGCGGTCAAGAAATAAACTCGTCTCCAAACTCATCCAGGAAATCACATGAAAAAGAACCTTTTGATCGCGGCAGCCGGCGCGTTGTTCGTGGCGGCATCGGTTAATGCAATGGCAGCCGAAGTCACGTATCAGCTCGATCCGAACCACACGTATCCGAGCTTCGAAACCGACCACTTCGGCGGCATTTCGGTGTGGCGCGGCAAGTTCAACAAGAGCAGCGGGTCGGTGACGATCGATCGTGAAGCGAAAAAGGGCACGCTCGAGGCAAGCATCGACATGACGTCGATCAACATCGGCAACGAGAAGCTCGACGGCGAACTGAAGAGCGCGCAATTCTTCGATGCCGAAAAGTTCCCGACGGCGACCTACAAAGGCACGTCGATGAAGTTCAAGGGCGATGTACCGGTGGAAGTGATCGGCGAGCTGACGTTTCACGGCGTGACGAAGCCGGTGAACCTGAAGATCGAATCGTTCAAGTGTGAACCTGAAGATCGAATCGTTCAAGTG
>NZ_LMPF01000005.1 GCF_001424345.1 Burkholderia sp. Leaf177 | reverse complement strand
AGCATCCCAACCCTCAGAACACCACCGCCTTCGCGTCGCTGCGTTTGCAGCACAGAAACGAGATTATGTAGAACGTTTCGCTTTTCGTCAACAGGTTTTTGACCGCATCGTGACATCCTTCAAATCACGTCCACCTGAAACTTAATTCCTTGCGAGGGCCGTTTTGCGTGGCTCTCCAGCTACCGGAATCGAATTGCGAATCCTCTACTTCCCGCTTCTCTTCGCCTCACCCAGAAGCGAAGAGGCCGAATTCTAGTGCGCACTTGCAACTTGCGCAAGGGGTTGGCGCAAAGAATATCAAGCCGAAGGAATTGGCCGAAGAAACGCATCGATTCGAGTTGCAGGCCGTGTCACCAGATCTGAACTCTGAACCAACCCTGATCGCGCTAGGAAAAGTGTCAGCTATGTCCCCGCACAAGTGTCAACCATGTCTCCGTCCGCATAAGAAAAAACAGGGGCGCAAAAGAAAAACCCCGCGGACCGTTGCCGGGCGCGGGGTTGAATCACATCTTGCTGCTTCGAAAAACTAATCGTGGTGCCGGCTGCAGGACTCGAACCCGCCACCTTCTGATTACAAATCAACTGCTCTACCTGATGAGCTAAGCCGGCGAAGTCAGCGATATTACTTCATTTGACGACCTTGAGGTGGGCTCGACCGGTAGATTTCGATCCATCGTCGTCGGGAGGCAACTCGTCGTCTCGTGTTGACGCGGCCGGCTCGCGACGTTCTATCCGCTCGGATCCACTCTCGTCCGGACCTAGTTCCGATGAACGCGGGCCGTCCGAGCCCGACACGTCGGGTGCGGACCCAAGTGCCGCCGGATCGACGGGGAACGCCATGCCCTGGCCATTCTCACGCGCGTAGATAGCAAGCACGTTGGCGACCTGAACCTCGATCTTGTGCGATTTGCCGGAGAAACGCGCGCTGAATTCGATCCACTCATTGCCCATCTGCAACTGGCTGGTAGCCTCGAAGCTGATGTTCAGCACGATCTCGTCATTACGTACGAATTGCCGCGGCACGCGCGTGCCGTTGTCGACACGAACCGCGATGTGCGGCGTGAAACCGTTATCCGTGCACCACTCGTAGAGCGCGCGCAATAGATAAGGCTTGGTGGAAATTTCTTGCATCGGCTTGTCCTCTATCGATGCGAAGCGCCACCCGCATGGCCGGCGCGCTCCGCAATCGAATACGTTAGCGACGCATCACTTTTTCCGAAGGCGTCAGCGCTTCGATGTACGCCGGACGGCTAAAGATCCGCTCGGCGTATTTCATCAGCGGCGCGGCGTTCTTCGAGAGCTCAATGCCATAGTGATCCAGGCGCCACAAAAGCGGCGCGATGGCGACGTCGAGCATGGAAAACTCTTCGCCGAGCATGTACTTGTTCTTCAGGAAAATCGGCGCGAGTTGCGTCAGGCGATCACGGATGGCATTGCGCGCCTTCTCGTGATTCTTTTCCGCAGCCTTGCCCTTTTCGTTTTCGAGCGTGCCGACGTGCACGAACAACTCTTTCTCGAAATTCAACAGGAACAGACGGGCGCGCGCGCGCTGAACAGGATCGGCGGGCATCAATTGCGGATGCGGGAATCGCTCGTCGATGTATTCGTTGATGATGTTCGATTCGTACAGGATCAGGTCGCGCTCAACCAGAATTGGCACCTGGCCGTACGGGTTCATCACTGCGATGTCTTCGGGCTTGTTGAACAGGTCAACGTCGCGGATTTCGAAGTCCATGCCCTTTTCGAACAACACCAGCCGGCAGCGCTGGGAGAACGGGCAAGTAGTGCCGGAGTACAAAACCATCATGATTAAAAGTCCCTTCAGAAAACATAAGGGCCAGCGTGCGAAAAGCGCCTTCTGCGAGGCGCTTTATCGACGCTGACCCACACCGATCGCGGCGTGTTATTTAATCTGCTTCCAGTATGCCGCGTTGAGGCGCCACGCCAGAAAGCTCAAAATTCCCAAGAACATCAGGACCCAGACGCCCAGCTGTTTTCGCGTCTGCTGGGCCGGTTCCGCCATCCACGAAAGGTACGAAACCAGATCGGCCATAGCCGAATCATAATCTACTGGCGACATCGTCCCCGGAGTGACTTGGGTGTAACCCGCGAAATGTTTCACTTTTTCGCCAGTTTTTTCGTCGACTTCGGTGTCGAATTTAGCCGTCCGCGTGCCTTGCAACTCCCACAGCACATGCGGCATTGCGACGTTTTCATACACGCGATTGTTCCAGCCGGTCGGCCGGGTATCGTCGCGATAAAAGCTGCGCAAATACGTATAGATCCAGTCCTTGCCGCGCGCCCTCGCCTCCACCGACAAATCCGGCGGCGCCGAACCAAACCACGTTTTTGCGTCGTCCGGACGCATGGCGACAGTCATGGTGTTGCCAATCTTGTCCGTGGTGAAGAGCAAATTCGCCTGGATTTCCTTCGGATCGATGCCAATGTCAGTCAGCCGGTTGTAACGCATCAAATTCGCGCTGTGGCAGTTAAGACAGTAGTTTACAAACAATTTTGCGCCATGTTGAAGCGAAGCAAAATTTTCAGAACTGTCGGGCGCGGCATCGAGCGGCACGGTTTCTTCCGCGTGTGCCGGCGTCAGGCCGAATGCGGCCAGCGCTGCGGCGATCAGCGCGAGAGTGGAGAGCCATTTTTTCATTGTCGTGTCTCCAGGGTCAATGCGGCTTGAACCGTACGCGGTCGGGCGGCTGTTTGAAGCGGCCGCGCGTTGTCCAGAAAGGCATGCCGAGGAAAAAGCCGAAATAAATCAGCGCACAAATCTGCGCGATCAACGTTCCGGCGGGCGACGGCGGTTTCGTGCCGAGATAGCCGAGGACAAGGAACGCGAAAACGAAAACGCCGTAGAAGATCTTGTGGAAAAGCGGGCGGTATCGGATGGATTTGACCGGGCTCCGGTCAAGCCAAGGCAGGAAGAAGAGCGATACAACCGCCGTTCCCATCACCACCACGCCCCAGAACTTCGATTCGGTCAGCGCCATGAACACGATGACCAGCAGCGCCAGCACCGGCAAACCGAAGCGCCATTTGCCACGCCCCCGCAGCAACGCCAGCACGCCGAGCAACGCGATGATCACCATCAGCACGATCTTGAACGGGTCGGTGGTCGCACGCAGCATCGCGTAGAAAGCCGTGAAGTACCAGACCGGCGCGATTTCGTTCGGCGTTTGCAGCGCGTTCGCGGGCACGAAATTGTTGGCTTCAAGGAAGTAGCCGCCCATTTCCGGCGCGAAGAAAACGATCGCGGCGAAGATGAACAGGAACACGCAGACGCCCATGAAATCGTGGACCGAGTAATACGGATGGAACGGGATGCCGTCGAGCGGAATGCCCTTTTCGTCCTTCTTCGCCTTGATTTCGATGCCGTCCGGATTGTTCGATCCGACTTCATGCAGTGCGACCAGATGCGCAACTACGAGCCCGATCAGAACCAGCGGAATAGCGATCACGTGGAAGGCGAAGAAGCGGTTCAGCGTGACGTCGGACACAACATAATCGCCGCGAATCCAGAGCGACAAATCCGGCCCGATAAACGGAATCGCCGAGAACAGGTTCACGATCACCTGCGCGCCCCAGAACGACATTTGTCCCCACGGCAGCAAATAACCGAAGAAGGCTTCGGCCATCAAACACAGGAAAATCGCGCAGCCGAAGATCCAGACGAGTTCACGCGGCTTTCTGTAGGATCCGTACATCAACCCGCGGAACATGTGCAGATAGACGACGACAAAGAACATCGACGCGCCCGTGGAATGCATGTAGCGGATGAGCCAGCCCCACGGCACCTCGCGCATGATGTATTCGACCGATGCAAACGCCAGCGTCGCGTCGGGCTTGTAGTTCATCACGAGGAAAATGCCGGTGACGATCTGGATCACGAGCACGAGCAACGCAAGCGAGCCGAAGAAGTACCAGAAGTTGAAGTTTTTCGGCGCGTAGTACTCGGAAACGTGCGCCTTCCACGTCGATGTCAGCGGAAAACGCCTGTCGATCCAGCCCAGGAATCCGCTTGTCTCCACGTTTTTATCGGTCGTCGCCATTACGCTTCTCCCTTTTCGTCCTTGCCAATCACGAGTGACGTCGCCGATGTGAACATGTATGGCGGGATGTCGAGATTCTGCGGCGCTGGCTTGTTCTTGAAAACGCGGCCGGCCATGTCGTAGGTCGAACCGTGGCATGGGCAGAGAAAGCCGCCGGGCCAGTCATCGGGGAGATTGGGTTGCGCGCCTTCCTGAAAGCGCGGCGTGGGCGTGCAGCCGAGATGCGTGCAAACGGCGACGGCAACAAACAGATTCTTGTGTTCCGTGCGCGAGCGGAATTCGTTGTTGCAGTATTCCGGCAGCGGCATCGTGAATTCTTTCTTCGAATGCGGATCGGCGAGTTCGGGATCTGCTTTCTTCACGTCGGCGAGCATTTCTTCAGTGCGGTTCACGATCCACACCGGCTTGCCGCGCCAGGCGACGGTCATCATGTCGCCGGGCTTGAGACCAGATATATCTACTTCGACCGGCGCGCCTGCCGCCTTGGCTTTTTCCGACGGTGCAAACGAACCGACAAACGGTATGACCGTGGCAACGCCACCGAGTCCGCCTGCTACGGTTGTCGCAATCAGCCAGGTTCTGCGGCCGCCGTCGACGCGTTGATCTTCGTTGTCTCGCATCACACGCCCCACTTCTGAGTTGGATTTATACCGTCAGTCCGTTCTACCGACGCTAGTGTGCGCGAATGGAGTCGTCATTTACAAGAGTTGAATAGCAAAAAACGCTCGAAGTCCTTCATTCTTAAGGGTTTCCCCGCACTTTTCAGCTACTTCCAAATGAAGGGGTTATTTACGGAACATGATTAATTATTGCAGTGCAAGATAATCAAACGGGATTATCGATATCAATAAATACATGCTCGATATCGAAATGCTCGGCCACATGGGCGCCTAGCGCCTGAACGCCGTATCGTTCGGTCGCATGATGCCCCGCCGCAACGTAAGCCACGCCGCTTTCAGCCGCGATGTGCATGGTTTGCTCCGACACTTCGCCGCTGATGTAGACGTCGGCGCCGGCGGCGATGGCTTCATCGAAGAAACCTTGCGCGCCGCCCGTGCACCACGCCACGCGACGCAATTCCATATCCGGATTGCCGAAGACGAGCGGCTTGCGGCCCAGTTCGTTCTCGATCGTCGCGGTGAAATGCTCGAGCGACAACGACATGGGCAACGATGCAATCCAGCCGAGATCCTGATCGCCGAACCGGTTGTCCGCGATCAACCCAAGGCGCGCGCCGAGTTGCGCGTTGTTGCCGAACTCGGGGTGCGAGTCGAGCGGCAAGTGATACGCGAACAAATTGAGGTCGTTCGCGAGCAGCGTCTTCAGCCGCTGGAACTTGCGCCCCGTGACTTGCGGCGCCTCGTTCTTCCAGAAATATCCGTGATGCACGAGCACGGCGTCCGCGCCCCACTCGATCGCAGCTTCGAGGAACGCCAGCGATGCCGTCACGCCCGTCGCCAGTTTCCCGACGCGACGCGAGCCTTCAACCTGCAATCCGTTCGGGCAATAGTCCTTGAAGCGTCCTATTTCCAGCAGATTGTTCAGATACAATTCGAGTTCGATCCGATCCATGAATTCCTCTATTCCATCAAATGCTTAGACGCTTCTGGCTGTTTTTTGCCCAAGCGGTGACCGTGCTGTTGGCGCTGATGTTCATCGTCGCGACCTTGAAACCGCAGTGGCTTCAACGCCAGGGGACGTTCGGCAAGCAGCTCGCCGAACCGATCGTCGCGTTGCAGGAAGTGGCTCCCAGCATTGGTTCCCGGCCCACTCAGTCGTCGTACGCGGATGGCGCGCAGAAAGCCATGCCCGCCGTGGTCAACGTGTTTTCCAGCAAGGACGGCTCTCTGCCGCCCGACCCGCGCGCGAAAGATCCGCTGTTTCGCTATTTCTTCGGCGATAAAAACAAGCGCAAAGGCGACGAAACGCCTGCATCGAATCTCGGTTCAGGCGTGATCGTCAGCTCCGAAGGCTACATTCTAACGAACCAGCATGTCGTCGATGGGGCGGATCAAATTGAAGTTGCACTTGCCGATGGCAGGACGTCGTCGGCGAAGGTGATCGGTGTCGATCCTGAAACCGACCTCGCCGTGCTGAAGATCAACATGACGAACCTGCCGACCATCACGCTCGGCCGCATGGACCAGACGCGCGTGGGTGACGTGGTGCTGGCGATCGGCAATCCGTTCGGCGTCGGGCAGACGGTGACCATGGGAATTGTCAGCGCACTCGGGCGTAATCACCTTGGCATCAATACGTTCGAAAATTTCATCCAGACGGATGCTGCAATCAACCCGGGCAATTCGGGCGGTGCGCTCGTGGACGTGAACGGCAACTTGCTCGGCATCAATACGGCGATTTATTCGCGCAGCGGCGGGTCGCTTGGGATCGGCTTCGCGATTCCTGTATCGACGGCTCGTAGCGTGCTCGAAAGCATCATCACGACGGGGACCGTGACGCGCGGCTGGATTGGCGTGGAACCGCAGGACGTGACGCCGGAAATCGCGGAATCGTTCGGGCTCGATCAGAAATCCGGCGCGATCGTGGCGGGTGTTCTGCAAGGCGGTCCCGCCGATAAAGCCGGCATCAAGCCCGGCGATATCCTGATCAGCATCAATGACGACGCCATCACGGACACCACGCGCTTGCTGAACGTGGTCGCGCAGATCAAGCCGGGGACATCGGTAAAAGTTCACTTGATGCGGAAAAGCAAGGAGCTGGACTTGAACGTGACGATCGGCAAGCGGCCGATGCAGCCGAAGGCGCCACAATCCCCGGACGATGAGGGCGGCGACCAGGGTGGAGATCAGGGCGACGAATAGGGGTTTTATTTGGCGTTAGAAACCAAAAGGCCGTTCCGACTTTACGTTGGAACGGCCTTTTTGCTTTCAGGTCATGCCGGGGCTATTCAGCATCCCGTTTCGCGTCCTCGGTGGCTTCCGCTTCCTGTACCTTGATCTTGTCCTTCCCCACTATGATGCGCGCCGCGATGATCCCGACCTCGTAAAGAATGACCAGCGGCACGGCCAGAATCAGTTGTGAAAATACGTCCGGGGGCGTCACAACCGCTGAAATCACAAACGCGCCAACGATCACATAAGGCCGAATCTGCTTGAGCTTCGCGATCGTCACGAATCCCATGCGAGCCAGGATGACCACGATGATCGGCACCTCGAAGGTCACGCCGAACGCGAGGAACATGGTGAGCACGAAGCTCAGGTAATTATCGATATCCGTCGTCATTTCCGCGCCGAGCGGCGCGTTGTAATGCGCCATAACGCGGAAAATGGTCGGGAAAACGACGAAATACGCGAACGCCATGCCGCAGAGGAACAGGAAATAGCTGCTTCCGACCAGCGGCACGACCAGCTTCTTCTCGTGCTGATACAAGCCCGGCGCAATGAAAGCCCATATCTGGTACAGCACGATAGGCAATGCGATCACGAGCGCGACCATCATGGTCACTTTCATCGGCACGAAGAAGGAACCGGTGACGTCCGTGACGATCATCTTGCCGTCCTTCGGCAAGTTCTGCATGAGCGGCCGGGCGAGCAATCTGAAGATATCGGGCGCCCAATAAACCAGCCCGATAAACACGACGATGACTGAAGCGCCTGCGCGGATGATGCGGTCGCGCAGTTCGACGAGGTGCGAGATAAACGTCTCTTCGACGGGCTCTTCTTTAATCTGTTGCGGGTCGCTCACGCCGGCCCTCTGCTGGGATTCATCGATGGAAAGGAAGTTGGTGTTCGCGGATTGAAAACGGCGACACGATCAGAAAAACCGCGTCGGGCGGCGCAGCGTTTCCGGCGTATGCCGCGCCACACGCGCCGCGCCAGACTGAACGCGCGTCTTGCGCAACGACGTACGCTTATACCAGTTTGGAATGGCGCTCTGCTTGACGCGCCAATTCTTGCGCTTTCCGGACGACGTGCTGCCGCTGTCCGACGATGAACGCCACGTGTCGCCGGAAACATGCGTCAGATTCGGGTCGCCGCCGCTCGCGACGCTGTCCGACACCGACGTGCCCTGCTTCCAGGCATCGTTGAGTTCGTTTTCGTGCTGGCGCAGATTGTCGTGAATCGTGTTTTCCACGTTCGACGCCGCCGTTTCGAACTCCGTACGCATTTTCTTCAGCTCGTCGAGTTCCATCTCGCGCGAGACTTCGGCCTTGACGTCGTTGATGTAACGCTGCGCGCGCCCGAAAAGCGCGCCGGCCGTCCGCGCCACGCCGGGCAAACGCTCCGGCCCGAGTACTACCAGCGCGACGACGCCGATCAGCGCCATTTTGGTCAGACCAAGGTCGAGCATGGAATCGAAGATCCTGAGATTGACGAATGAATACGGCCGGCCCTGCGCTCTGAGCCGAACCGGGGCTTCTTACCGGTAATCGCTCGAACGCGTCTTGTCTTTCGCTTCCACGTCGACGGCGCCGTTGCGCGGCAGCTCGCGTTGCTCGGCCGGCGTTTCACCTTCCTTCATGCCTTCCTTGAATCCCTTCACCGCGCCGCCCAGGTCGCCGCCAATGTTACGCAGTTTTTTTGTACCGAAAACCAGCGCCACGATCAACAACACGATCAACCAATGCCAAATGCTCAACGAACCCATGACTGAAAACTCTCCTTGGCCTCGCCGGGATTGCTGCCCGCAGCGAAGAATGTGGACCTTGCGGCCCGAGTCGGAGCGCTGACGCTCCGCTGATTAAACCGACAGTTTGCGCGCGCAATATTGCGATGAAAAGACGCTTTCGATTTCATTACACGAAATCAGGCTTCAGCCCATCCGGCGCCAAGGCCGTTCGCCGGCCAAAATATGCGCATGAATGTGATAAACCTCTTGCCCGCCGCCCGGCCCAGTATTGATGACCGTACGAAATCCTGTGTCGCCGCCTGTGTATGAAACGCCTAGTTCCTTGGCCAGGCGCGCCGTCAGGCTCAGCATTCTACCAAGCAGTGGCGCATCGGCTTCGGTACAGCTCGACAGTGTCTCAATATGTTTACGCGGGATTACGAGCACATGGACGGGAGCAGCCGGATTAATATCGTGAAAAGCAACGAATTCATCGTCTTCATGGACTTTCTTGCTCGGAATTTCTCCAGCAGCGATCTTGCAGAAAATGCAGTTCTCTTGGCTCATGTGTATAGCGGGAGATCCCGGCTGTTGATGCGCGTTGGAGTTCTGGTTTAAACCCAGGCGCGTGGTTGCAACGGCTTGTTTTCGTACAAAAACAGCCAGCCTTTTATAACCCGATACAACGTCCAGATCCCGACCACGGCGAGAATCGGGAAACCAATCAGCACCCAGATCAGCGCAACGCCGATCAGGTGACCCAGCAGCGCCCACCAAAAAGTACGAATCTGCCACTCGAAGTGCGCTTCGTACGGCGTGCCGGCGACGTCGTCACGTTTCAGATAGTTGATGATGATCGCAATCAGCACGGTCAGCCCACCCGTCAGCCAATACGCCGCGTAGAGCGCGTAGAGCACGTGGGTCAACGTGCGCAGCCCGCGCAAACGCTCGGAATCCGGCGAGTTTTCGTAGACAGGCGGCGGATAAGGTTCGTACGGCTGATTCATTTCATCCTCCAGATGCCCGTCGATGCGAACCGGCAGCTTTTTTCAGCGGCCGTTTTCGTCCTGTTCGCGGTCGCGGGACTTGCGCAACGCTTTCTCTTCGATCCCCGACGTACCTTCGCGCCGTTCGAGTTCCGCGATGACTTCCGCTGGACCGAGATCGAAATGAGACAGCATCACGAGACAATGGAACCACAAGTCGGCCACTTCGCCGACAAGCGCCTTCGGTGCGCCGCCGTGTCGCGCGTCCTTGGCGGCCAGCACGACTTCGGTGGCTTCCTCGCCGATCTTCTTCAGAACGGCGTCGTCACCTTTATGAAAGAGTCGGGAAACGTAGGATTGTTCCGGATCGCCGCCCTTGCGGCTGTCGATAATCGCCGCGAGGCGCAGCAGCGTGTCTTGCGTGGAAGTCGTGGATTCGCTCATTACTTATAGATATGTTCGGGGTCCATCAAGACCGGTTCGACGGCAATCCAATCGCCCGTTTCCACCGATCCCTCGAATTTCTGGAAGAAGCACGAATGACGGCCGGTGTGGCATGCAATGCCCGACACCTGTTCGACCTTCAGCAACACGACGTCTTCGTCGCAATCGAGCCGGACTTCGTGAACGTGCTGGACGTGTCCCGACTCCTCGCCTTTGAACCACAGGCGTTTGCGCGAACGCGAGTAATACACGGCGCGTTTCAGTTCGATAGTCTTGGCCAACGCCTCGCGGTTCATCCACGCGAACATCAACACGTCGCCGGTGGCGGATTCCTGGGCGATCACCGGCACGAGACCGTTGTCGTCCCACTTGACCTTGTCCAGCCAGCCCGCTGCTTCAGTTTGTACAGTCACCGCTTAAATCCTCACCGATATACCCTGATCCGCCATGAAGCGTTTCGCTTCGCCGACCGTGTGTTCGCCATAGTGGAAAATGCTGGCTGCAAGTACCGCATCGGCGCGACCTTCGGTGATGCCGTCGGCGAGATGCGCGAGCGAACCCACGCCGCCGGAAGCAATCACGGGAATTGAAATGGCGTCCGATACCGCCCGCGTCAACGCGAGATCGAAGCCGCTCTTGGTTCCGTCGCGATCCATGCTGGTCAGCAGAATTTCACCGGCGCCGAGTTCGGCCATCTTGCGCGCCCATTCGATCACATCGAGCCCGGTGTTCTTGCGGCCGCCGTGCGTGAAAACTTCCCAGCGCGGGGCTTCGTCGGCGACGCTGACGCGCTTGGCGTCGATAGCCACCACGATGCACTGCGAGCCGTGTTTGTCCGACGCATCACGCACGAGTTGCGGATTCGATACCGCCGATGAATTCATGCTGATCTTGTCCGCGCCAGCGTTGAGCAGGCGCCGGACGTCTTCCACCGCGCGCACGCCGCCGCCGACGGTCAGTGGAATAAAAACCTGTGACGCCACTTTTTCGATGATCGGCAGGATCAGATCGCGCTGATCGGACGTTGCGGTGATGTCGAGAAAAGTAAGTTCGTCGGCGCCTTGATCGTCGTATCGACGGGCAATTTCCACGGGGTCCCCCGCGTCGCGCAATTCGAGGAAGTTGACGCCTTTGACCACGCGGCCAGCGGTGACGTCGAGACACGGGATGATGCGTTTAGCGAGAGCCATAGTCTTGCGAATGCCGTATTGCTGCGAGTGAATGCTGACGAAGGCGCGGCGGTTCACACTGGAAACCGCCATCGGAAAGATGCTGCTTCGGCGCAATTGCGCATTCAGCGCCTTCAAAGACGCAGGGCCTGAATAAAGCCCTGCGCTGTATCAGGCGTCGTCCGCTTCGCGCAGTTTGTCTGCACGCGCTTGCGCAGCGGCGAAATCCAGGTCGCCCGAATAAATCGCGCGCCCGCAGATCACGCCTTCAATGCCCTCGTCTTCAACTTCGCAGAGCGAGTCGATGTCGCCAATGTTCGACAAACCGCCGCTCGCGATCACCGGAATCTTGACGGCTTGCGCAAGACGCACGGTGGCTTCGATATTGATGCCCTGCAGCATTCCATCGCGGCCAATGTCCGTGTAGATGATCGACTCGCAGCCATAGTCCTCGAACTTGCGCCCGAGGTCGATGACTTCGTGGCCGGTCAGCTTGCTCCAGCCGTCCGTTGCAACTTTGCCGTCTTTCGCATCCAGTCCAACGATGATATGACCCGCAAACGCAGTGCATGCGTCTTGCAGAAAGCCCGGATTCTTGACCGCCGCCGTGCCGATGATCACGTACTCCAGGCCGTCGTCCAGATAGCGCTCGATGGTGTTCAGATCACGTATGCCGCCGCCGAGCTGCACAGGAATGTCGCTACCGACTTCCTTGATGATCGCCCGGATGGCGTCCTCGTTTTTTGGCTTGCCGGCAAATGCGCCGTTCAGGTCGACGAGATGCAGCCGCCGCGCGCCTCGCTCGAGCCAGAGCCGGGCCATTGCCGCCGGATCTTCGGAAAAAATGGTCGCCTGGTCCATATCGCCTTGTTTGAGGCGTACGCACTGACCGTCTTTAAGATCGATGGCCGGAATGAGCAACATAGAAATAGCGTTAAAGGAAAGGGTTGATCGAACGGTTGCGAAACTGGGCGCAGCGCCTCTTTTCGCCTACCGTCTCGCTAGTGTAGTACAAGTAATGCAAGCGTCACGGCTGCAAACGGCATAAGCCAAAACGTCAAATCTGACCAAGCCGGTGTCACGGATTCCAGTGGACGAAATTCCGGTACAGCCGCAAACCGGCGTCGGCGCTCTTCTCCGGATGGAACTGCGTGGCGAACAGATTTTCCCGGGCAATAGCCGACGTGAACGGCGCGCCGTACAGGGTTTCGCCGGATGTGTGCGCCGGATTGTCAGGCACACCGTAATAGCTGTGCACGAAATAGAAGAACGAATCGTCGGGCACACCTTCCCAGATCGGGTGGTTCTGAACCTGACGCACGCGGTTCCAGCCCATTTGCGGCACTTTGAAGCGTGAACCGTCGTCCTGCAACTGCCCTTCCAGATCAAAACGGACGACCTTGCCCGGCACCAGACCGAGGCCATTCGTGCCTTCGGCGCCGCCTTCCTCGCTCCAGTCGAACAGCATCTGCTCGCCGACGCACACGCCTAACATGGGCTTGTTGCGGGCAGCTTCCATGACGGCGTCCTGCAGGCCCGACGCGCTGAAATGCGCCATGCAGTCGCGCATTGCGCCTTGCCCCGGCAACACGATCCGATCCGCCGCGCGAATGGCCTCCGGCTGCTCGACGATCGCCACGTCCGCTTCCGGCGCGGCATGGCGCAGCGCCTGATAGACGGAACGCAGGTTGCCCATGCCGTAATCCACGATTGCTATCGAAGTTTTCATCGAAGTTATTAAAACAACGCTATTTCAGGGAGGGAATCAACGCCTTCAATCCATTGACGATAAATTCAACCGCCAGTGCCGACAACATCAGACCCATCAGCCGCGTACCAATGTTGATACCCGTTCGGCCAACCCAGGTTGCGATCGGTTCGGCGAGACTCATTGCGCCGTAGCACAGTAACGCCAGCACGCCGCCGATCATGACGAGACCAATGCGGTCGTACCAGTGCGCCACGCTTGCAGAATAGATGATTACCGTGCTGATGGAACCCGGCCCCGTCAGCAGCGGAATGGCAAGCGGCACGACCGCGATGCTGTTCTTGATCTCGGCTTCGTGCCGTTCTTCCGGCGTGGAGCGCGCGTTGCCGGTCTGCGCGTTCAACATGTTGATTGCCATCAACAACATGATGATGCCGCCGCCCACTTCGAGCGAACCGACGGAAATGCCGAAGAACGCAATGATTTGCTGACCGAGCAGCGCCGTCACCGCGATCACGCAGAAGACCGAAATGGACGCAATCCGGATCGTGCCCGCTTTTTCCGAGCGCGACATTTCGGTCGTCAGGCTCAGGAAAAACGGAATCGCGCCGACCGGATTGATCAGCGCGAGCAGCGATATAAACGATTTGAGTAGGTTCATCGGGGGCCGTCACGGCGTTGCATTGAAACAAGCCGCGGCGTTTTTCCGGCTTTAGAGGCTGCCCTTGGTCGATGGAATCTGCCCGGCCGCGCGTTCGTCCAGTTCCACGGCCATGCGCAGCGCGCGTCCGAACGCCTTGAACACCGTTTCCACCTGATGATGCGCATTGATGCCGCGCAAATTATCGATGTGGAGCGTCACGCCGGCGTGATTCACGAAGCCACGGAAAAATTCGATGGTGAGATCGACGTCGAACGTACCAATGCGCGCACGCGTGAACGGCACGTTGAATTCCAGGCCCGGCCGGCCCGAAAAGTCGATCACCACGCGCGACAACGCTTCGTCGAGCGGCACGTACGAATGGCCGTATCGACGGATGCCTTTGCGGTCGCCAATTGCTTTCGCCACCGCCTGGCCCAGCGTGATACCCGTGTCTTCGACCGTGTGATGGTCGTCGATATGAAGGTCGCCATGCGCTTCGACGTCGAGGTCGATCAAACCGTGACGCGCGATCTGGTCGAGCATGTGGTCGAGAAACGGCACGCCGGTCGCAAGTTTTTGCTTGCCGGTGCCATCCAGATCGAGCTTCACACGGATCTGCGTTTCGCTGGTGTTGCGAACGACTTCCGCAATGCGCATGGTATTTCCTTCGGGACTTTTAAGAGATTTCAGTGCAGCGCGAGCTTCAGAGCGGCGATCATCTGCGCATTTTCTTCTGCCGATCCAACCGTCAAACGCACGCAATTTGCCAATAACGGATGCATTTTACTCACGTTTTTGATCAAAACCCGCGATGTCAGCAGGGTTTCGAAGACGGCCGCGGCATCGGGAACACGAACCAGCAGGAAGTTGCCTGCGCTCGGATAAACGGTCGCGCCAGGAAGCGCCGCAACGGCTTCTTCCAGACGCGTGCGTTCAGCGCGAAGTTCGGCGGCCTGATCATCCAGCACATCGAGATGATCGAGCATGAAATCCGCCGCCGCCTGCGTCAGAACATTGATGTTGTACGGAGGCCGAACCTTGTCGAACTCGGTAATCCACGACGCCTTGCCGGACAGATAACCCAGGCGAATCCCCGCCAGCCCGAGCTTGGAAAACGTGCGCATGACGACCACGTTGTCGAACTCGGCGGCGCGCGGCAGCCAGCTTTGCTGCGCGAACGGCTGATAGGCTTCATCGATCACGACAAGGCTGTCCGATGACGCCGCAATGATGCGTTTAATATCCGCGTCGTTGTAAAGCGTGCCCGTGGGATTGTTCGGATACGCGAGATAAACCAGCGCCGGACGATGCATTTCGATGGCGGCAATGAGCGTGTCGGCATCGAGCGTGAAATCGTCGTTCAACGGCACGCCGACAAACTCGAGCCCCGCAAACTTCGCCGAAATTGCGTACATCACGAAACCCGGAACGGGCGCGATGACTTTTGCACCGGGTTTCGAACACGCGACCGACATCATGCTGATCAATTCGTCCGAGCCGTTGCCGAGCAAGACTTCGCACGCGGCGGGAACGCGCATCACGCGCTTGATCTTTTCGATCAACGCCGTCGGGCGCGGTTCGGGATAGCGGTTCAATGCGACATCGGCGAGACGTTCGCCGAGTTCGGACGCGAGCTTCGCCGGCAGCCGGTACGGATTTTCCATCGCGTCGAGCTTCACGAGGCCGGTGGAATTCGGCACGGGATAGCAGGTCATCGCGAGGACGTCGGGGCGGAGAATGTCTTGTGGTCGTGTCATGGTCTTCGAACTTCCGGGCGGCTTTTGAGCCGCCTCCTATATGTGCGGTGTTTTACTGCGTGGTGTTTTTCATGCGGTACTCGGCGCTGCGGGCATGCGCCTGCAAGCCCTCGCCATATGCCAGTTCCGCTGCAATTTCCCCGAGCGTCTGCGCGCCTTCCGCGCTGACTTCGATCACGCTCGAACGCTTGATGAAGTCGTACACGCCAAGCGGCGATGAAAACCGCGCCGTACGCGATGTCGGCAGAACGTGGTTCGGTCCCGCGCAATAATCGCCGAGGCTTTCGCTCGTATAACGGCCCAGGAAAATCGCGCCCGCATGACGAATCAGCGCGCCCCATTGATGTGGATCGAGCGCGGAAATTTCGAGGTGTTCCGGCGCGATGTCGTTGGCGATCGTGCACGCTTCGTTCATGTCGGCGACCTTGATCAGCGCGCCGCGGTCTTCCAGCGAGCGCTGGATCACGTCGCGACGGGGCAAGGTCGGCAGCAATTCGTTGATCGCGTCTTCCACGCGCTGAATGAACGCCGCGTCCGGGCACAGCAGAATGGATTGCGCGAGTTCGTCGTGTTCAGCTTGCGAGAAGAGATCCATTGCGACCCAGCGCGGGTCCGTGGTGCCGTCGCAGATGATCAGGATTTCCGACGGCCCCGCAATCATGTCGATGCCAACCGTGCCGAACACACGCCGTTTCGCCGATGCGACGTACGCGTTGCCGGGACCGCAGATTTTATCGACGGCGGGAATGGATTGCGTGCCGTACGCGAGCGCGCCAACCGCTTGCGCGCCGCCGATGGTGAACACGCGGTCAACACCGCCCAGCAACGCGGCCGCGAGCACGAGCGGATTTTTCACGCCGTCCGGCGTGGGCACGACCATCACGATTTCCTTCACGCCGGCAACGCGCGCGGGAATCGCGTTCATCAGGACCGACGACGGATACGCCGCCTTGCCGCCCGGCACGTAGATTCCGGCGCGATCCAGCGGCGTGACTTTCTGGCCGAGCATGGTGCCATCGGCTTCCGTGTATTGCCAGCTATGGCTGCCGCATTCAATTCGCTGCTTCTCGTGATAACCGCGCACGCGCGCCGCCGCCGCTTCCAGCGCAGCCCGGCGTTTCGGCTCCAATCCGTCGAGCGCCGCTTCGAGCTCGGACTGCGGCAATTCCAGCGATGCCACGCTCTCGGCCTTCAGCCGGTCGAACTTGTTCGTGTAGTCGAGGACGGCTTCGTCGCCGCACTTTTTGACGTCGGTGAGAATTTGCGCGACGGAGCGTTCAATGGCTTCGTCTTCGCTCGCTTCGAACGCGAGCACCGCGTGCAGCGCCGTGTGAAAACCGTTGGCGCTGGAATCGAGTTTGCGAATCTTGATAGACATGATGCGGGTATCCGTTTGTTTGCCCGGCTTCAGGCGCTCGCCGACGCGCGATCGAACGCATCGAGGTAAGGCTTCAATGCGGCGCGCTTCAACTTGAGCGCGGCCTGATTGACGACCAGACGCGACGATATTTCCATGATCTCTTCCACTTCGACCAGATCGTTCGCGCGCAGCGTATTGCCCGAACTGACCAGGTCGACGATGGCATCGGCGAGACCGACCAGCGGCGCGAGTTCCATGGAACCGTACAGCTTGATCAGATCGACGTGAACGCCTTTCGCCGCGAAATGCTCTCGTGCCACTTCAACATATTTTGTCGCGATGCGCAGCCGCGCGCCTTGCCGCACAGCCGTTTCGTAGTCGAAACCGTTCTTGACCGCGACCGACATCCGGCAGCGCGCAATGTTCAGGTCGACCGGCTGATACAGCCCGCCGCCACCGTGCTCGATCAGCACGTCCTTGCCCGCCACGCCGAAATCCGCCGCGCCGTATTCCACGTAAGTGGGGACATCGGTTGCACGCACGATGATCACGCGCAGATTCGGATTCGTGGTCGGCAAAATCAGTTTGCGCGACGTTTCCGGGTCTTCGGTCACTTCAACGCCGGCGGCTGCGAGCAGCGGCAACGTTTCTTCGAAAATCCGTCCCTTCGACAAAGCCAGCGTCAGCATCGCGCCCGGCGGCACCGAAGCAGAAGTTTGCAGTGAACTCATTGCTCGACCCCGCTGCCCTTGATGCGCCGCACATTCGCTCCGACCGCCGTCAGCTTGCTTTCCATGCGGTCGTAGCCGCGATCGAGATGATAAATCCGGTCGATGAGCGTCTCGCCTTCCGCGCACATTGCGGCAATGACAAGACTCGCCGATGCCCGCAAATCCGTTGCCATCACTTTCGCGCCCGACAATTTTTCGACGCCGGTAACGAGCGCCGTGTTTCCATCGACGGTGATGCTTGCGCCCAGACGATTCAGTTCCTGCACGTGCATGAAGCGATTTTCGAAGATGGTTTCGACCGCTTGCGACGTGCCCGTTGCCATGGTGTTGAGCGCCATGAATTGCGCCTGCATGTCGGTTGGAAACGCCGGATATTCCGACGTCCGGAAACTCACGGCATTCGGCCGTTTGTTCATGCGCACGCGAATCCAGTTCTCGCCTTCTTCCACCGATACACCCGCCTCGTGCAGCTTCTCGATCACCGCTTCGAGCAACGACGGATTCACGTTACGCAGCGTGACATCGCCACCGGTTGCCGCAACGGCGCACAGAAACGTGCCCGCTTCAATGCGGTCAGGCACGACTGAATGACGCGCGCCATGCAGCGTGTCCACGCCTTGAATGACGAGCCGGTCCGAGCCGATTCCATCGATCTTCGCGCCCATTGCAACGAGCAGATTCGCGAGGTCGCTGACTTCCGGCTCGCGCGCCGCGTTTTCGATAACCGTCTCGCCTTCCGCCAGGACCGCTGCCATCAGCAGGTTTTCCGTGCCGGTGACGGTGATCATGTCGGTGACAATGCGCGCGCCCTTCAAGCGCTTCGCCCGCGCCTCGATAAAACCATGCTCGATGGTGATCTCGGCGCCCATCGCCTGGAGACCCTTGATGTGCTGATCCACAGGACGCGCGCCGATTGCGCAGCCGCCCGGCAACGACACTTTCGCTTCGCCGAAACGCGCGACCAGAGGTCCGAGCACGAGAATGGACGCACGCATGGTCTTGACCATTTCGTACGGCGCGACGAGGTTGTCCAGCTTCGATGCATTGAGTTGCACGCGGCCATCCGCCGACTCGGAACGCACGCCCATCTGGTTGAGCAATTTGAGCATCGTGCGCACGTCTTGCAAGTTGGGCACGTTTTCCAGATGCACGTCGTCAGCGGTCAGCAAGCTGGCGCAGAGAATCGGCAGCGCCGCGTTCTTCGCACCCGATACGACGATTTCGCCCGAGAGCTTCGCGCCCCCGACAATCACGAGTTTGTCCATGCCTGGCGTTCCTTCTACTGAGCTTCCTGCAGCGGCGCCGTTATCGGCGTCGCAGTTGTCTTGTGTGAATCGCACTAAATTTCCAGCTAATCGGTTGACGGGTGATGCATTGAATACACAAGCGAAACGATGAAGTTCAAGCAGGTTTCCACTCGGCGGGCGTCAGCGTCTTCATGCTCAGCGCGTGGATTTCCGCGCGCATTCGGTCGCCGAGCGCGGCGTAAACGAGCTGATGACGCGCGATCGGCCGCTTGCCTTCGAACGCATCGCTCACGATGGTCGCAAAGAAATGCTGGCCGTCGCCTTCAACTTCAACGTGCTGGCAAGCCAGGCCGCCAGCGATGTATTCCTTCACTTGCTCGGGAGTCGGCAACATGGATGTCTCCTGAAATTTGAGCGAATCAGTTAGTGAGCTAGTGACGCAGCTTGTAGCCGCGTGCCAGCAAGCGCATGGCGATCACTGCCAGCACGATAAAAAAGCTGCCGACAATGCCAAGGCTCGCGAGCGGGCTGATGTCGGACATGCCGAAAAAGCCGTAGCGGAATCCATCGATCATGTAGAAAAACGGATTCAACCTCGAGACCTCCCGCCAGACTGGCGGCAACGTATGCGTGGAGTAGAACACGCCCGACAGAAACGTCAGCGGCATGATCAGGAAATTCTGGAACGCGGCGAGCTGGTCGAATTTGTCGGCCCAGACGCCGGCGATCAATCCGAGCGTTCCGAGAATCGCCGAGCCGAGAATCGCGAACGCGATGATGTAAAGCGGCGCGGCAAAGCTCATCGGAATGAACCATACGGTCACGACGAACACGCCCAAACCGACCGCCAATCCTCGCACGACCGACGCCAGCACATACGCAAAAAACATTTCCCAATGCGAGAGCGGCGTGAGCAGGACAAACACGAGATTGCCGGTGATCTTCGACTGGATCAGCGACGAAGAGCTGTTTGCAAACGCGTTCTGAAGCACGCTCATCATGACAAGGCCCGGCACGAGAAAACTCGTGTACGCCACGCCGGGATAAACCTCGACATGACTTGTCAGCGCGTGCCCGAAGATCATCAAATACAGCAAGGCCGTGATCACCGGCGCGAGCACCGTCTGAAACGCAACCTTGTAGAACCGCAGAATTTCCTTGTAGAACAAAGTGTGAAAGCCGTTCATGACAAGCCCTCGACCACTTCCGGCCCGTTCATCACCTGCACGAACACATCCTCCAGATCCGCCTTGCGGACATCGATTTCATCGAACGTGCAGCCAGCCGCGCGACATTTTGCGAGGATCGGCTCGACGTCGTCGTAGCTTGAAAGGCGCAGCAAATGATTCGTGCCGGACGCGGCGCGCGGATCGATTTCCAGCGAACGCAACTCGACGGGCAGCACGCCTTGCGAGAACCGCAGCGAAAGCTGCATGCCGGCAAAACGCTGCAACAGCGTGCTGGTCCGTTCGAGCGCAACCACTTCGCCGCGACGCAGCATTGCGAGCCGGTCGCACAGCGCTTCGGCCTCTTCAAGATAATGCGTGGTCAGCACGATGGTGTGACCTTCGCGGTTCAACCGCGAGATGAACTTCCAGAGCGTCTGGCGCAACTCGACGTCGACGCCCGCGGTCGGTTCATCGAGCACGATAACCGGCGGTTTGTGCACCAGCGCTTGCGCGACCAGCACGCGGCGTTTCATGCCGCCGGAAAGTGCGCGCGTGTTGACATCGGCTTTCTCAGTCAGATCGAGATTCGCCATGATTTCATCGATCCAGTCGTCGTTTTTTCGCAAGCCGAAATAGCCGGATTGAATGCGCAACGATTCCCGGACGGTGAAAAACGGATCGAAAACGAGTTCCTGCGGGACTACGCCGAGGGAACGGCGTGCATCGCGGAAATCCGTGACGACGTCGTGGCCGCGCACGGAGATCGTGCCGCTGTCGGCGCGCGCGAGGCCCGCAAGAATGCTGATCAGAGTGGTTTTTCCTGCGCCGTTCGGGCCGAGCAAACCGAAAAACTCGCCTTCTTCGACGACAAGATTCACGCCTTTGAGCGCTTGCAGCTCTTTGTAGCGCTTTTTGACGTTGCGGATTTCTATGGCTGACATTGACAGTGCGCGCGCGTGTTGGGGGCTGCGCCTTTAGGTGTGCGGATCGGAACGAGAACCAGCCTTCATTACGATGAAAGGCGGCATACGGGCCGAAAAAACGGTTGATTATAGGCTATCTGCGGCTGAAGGCTGCCGCAAGCGAGTCCGTGACAACCCTGTTTGGCGCGTCTCCAGTGTGCCGGAACGCGCCATTTGGTCAGTCAGACAGGGTCAATGTCGGAAGGTGAGAAGCGTATCGACGCCATAGGCTTGCGCGAGACTGGCAAGCCCGGAGGGGAGATTCACAACGGCGAGCGCCGCGCCGCGCGCGTTGGCGGCGCGCTGCCAGGCGATCAGGACGGCCAGCGCCGATGAATCGAATTGCTTGAGCGGCGCGCAATCAACTTCGGTCGCGCCCGCTGCAATCCGCGACAAACCCGCGTCGAGCGCGCTTCTGGCGCTATCGTGCGTGAGGGTCGCGGCGGTTTCGAAGCGACTCACGATGCCTTGCCGTTCGCGAGTTGCTGGTTGCGCTGAGTCAGGAACTGCAGCAGGCCGGACACGCCATGTTGCTGGATCTGCTCGTTGAACTGCTGCTGATACGCCTGAATCAGCCATGCGCCGAGCACATTGATGTCGTAGACCTTCCAGCCTTGCGGCGTCTTGTACAGACGGTAGTCGAGCTGGATCGGCGAGCCGTTGTTCAGCACGACCGAGCGCACGACGACGTCGGTATCGCTCGGATCAGCGCGGAACGGCTTGTATTGAACTTGCTGGTCACGAACCTGCGCCAGCGCGCCCGAATACGTGCGGATCAGCAGCATCTTGAATTGCTCGACGATCTGCTTTTGTTGCTCCGGCGTAGCCGTATTCCAGTTGCGGCCCATCACCAGACGCGTGGTGCGCGTGAAGTCGGTGTACGGCAGGATCTTCTCGTTCACCAGTTGCGTGATGCGCGTGATGTTGCCCGACTGGATCTGCTTGTCTGCCTTGATCTGATCGAGGACCTGCGTTGTCACCGTCTTAACCAGTCCGTCCGGTGTCGACATATCGTCGGCCTGGGCGAACGCACCCGTGCAAAAAGCCATCAACACGGCAAACAGGGGAAGCAAAAATAGTTTTTTCATTGAGGACTCTGCAAATAAAGTGGCCTGGGTTTGAGCGCGGCGTGCTCTACGAGTTCAGCACCGCGCCGTTACCAGCCGTCAAAACGCTTTCGATATATTACTGGCGCGCCGCATTTCGCGCTTTTTCCACGTTGGGCTCAACGCAGCCTGAACGACGGGAACGACGGAATCCGCGGCGGCACCATGCGATCAGCCGGAACACCGGTCGCGCCCGGCGCGCTTGCTGCCGAGCCAGAAGCCGCTTGTGGCGCCGAAGCCGATCCCGCCGGCGGCGATGCCAATACGCCCGAAGCAGCGTTCGCGCCTGCTGGAGCGTTCACATCGTCGTACTTGGGCAGCGATTCGTTGCCTGTATCGCCGTAATCCGGCGCGGCCGCGTTGTCCTCTTTGCCCAGCAGATACTGCCGGCGTTGCAGATACGCGTTCCGGACAAACGAATATTTGTCGAGCGCGGCGTCAGCCAGCACGTCGCTTGCGCCCAGCAAATTCGCACGCGTGTTCACCAGTTCGACGCCAAACAGCGTCGTACGGAACCAGGTCGGATCGACATAGCTCGTCACGTTGCCGAAATAATCGACCACCGTACCTGCTGTATCCCGCACCGTGCTCGGTCCCAACAGCGGCAGCACGACGTACGGACCCGACGGCACGCCGTAATGGCCAAGCGTCAAACCGAAGTCCTGCGTGTGCTTGGGCAACCCCGCGACGCTCGCCACGTCGAAGAGACCCGCCACGCCGAAGATCGAGTTCATCACCACGCGCATGATGTCCGACACGCCGTCGGCAATCTTCAACTGCACGAGATTGTTAGCGGCCGTGTAGATATCGCCGATATTGCCAAAGAAGTTCGTGACGCTATCGCGCACCGGCTGCGGCGTGATGAACACATAACCCTTCGCAATTGGCTTGAGCGCGACCTGGTCGATCTTGTCGTTGATCGTGAACATCGTCCGGTTGTAGCTTTCGAACGGATCGCCCTTCGTGGGCGTGGTCACAGTCGCGCACCCGGCAAGCACTGCCACCGCGAGCATCACGGCGGCGCTTTTTACGCGCATTGCCTGCATTTGTTTTTCTCCTTGTTGTCGCTGACCCGAGGGCTGGCCCGTCTCACCAAATATCCCAGCCTTCGGCTGCCTGAATTGTGCCGGATCAATATGTCCGGATCATTGACCTGCTGCGCTTGCGCCCATTGCGCTTGCCGCCCCCGGGAACGCCGGCGCGGCGGGTGCGCCGGCTGCCGGCGTACCGGCTCCAGGCGCCGCCGGCTTGGATGCACCCGAATCCGCCGCCTTGTTGTACAGGAACTGCCCGATGAGATTTTCCAGAACCACGGCCGATTGCGTCATCGAAATCGTGTCGCCGCTCTTGAGCATCTGGTCGTCGCCGCCCGGCTCAAGGCCAATGTACTGCTCGCCGAGCAAACCCGACGTCAGGATCTTCGCCGACGAATCCTTCGGAAACTGATATTGCTTGTCGATATCGATCGTGACTTGCGCCTGATACGTATTCTGGTCGAAGCCAATATTCGCAACACGGCCAACCGTCACGCCGGCGCTTTTCACCGGCGCACGCGGCTTTAATCCGCCGATGTTGTCGAACTTCAGCTTGACCGGATAGGTCGGCTGAAACGACATTGCGTTCATATTGCCGGCCTTGAGTGCAAGGAATAACAGCGCCACGAAACCCAGCACCACGAAGAGGCCGACCCAAAAGTCGAGAGCAGCAGTCTTTTTCATCGTCTTCCCAAAGAATCTTGTCGCAGTTTTTTGCGTGAAGGTCTGTGCCCTTCACAACGTCCGCAACCCGGTGACGGGTCGCAGGCCGAAACGTCAGTTGAACATCAGCGCGGTCAGCAAAAAGTCGAGCCCGAGCACGGCAAGCGATCCATACACCACTGTTTTTGTGGTCGCGCGCGATACGCCTTCCGGCGTGGGCTGGGCTTCGTAACCCTGGAACAGCGCGATAAACGTGACCGCGAAGCCGAACACAATGCTCTTGATCACGCCGTTGCCGACGTCGCTCCAGACATCCACGCCGCCTTGCATTTGCGACCAAAACGCGCCCGAATCCACGCCGATCATCAGCACGCCGACCACGTAGCCGCCGAAAATACCCACCGCGCTGAAAATGGCGGCCAGCACCGGCATGGCGATAATCCCCGCCCAGAAGCGCGGCGCCACGACCACCTTGAGTGGATCGACGGCCATCATTTCCATGGCGGTGAGTTGCTCGCCCGCCTTCATCAGGCCGATTTCGGCTGTCAGCGATGTACCCGCACGGCCCGCAAACAGCAAGGCGGTGACCACAGGTCCAAGTTCGCGGACCAGCGAAAGCGCGACTAGAAGGCCGAGCGCTTGCTCGGAGCCGTATCGGTTAAGAGTGAGATAGCCCTGCAAACCCAGCACGAAACCCACGAACAAACCCGACACGCCGATGATCAGCAGCGAATAGTTGCCGACGAAGTGAATCTGTTTCGTGACGAGGCGCGGGCGGCGCAGCAACGGAAAGAATTCGACGACGAGGCGCAGGAACATGCGCGTTGCATATCCGATCGTGCCGAAGCTGCCGAGCACCGAACGTCCGATGGCGCTGATCATGCCTTTGCTCCGATACCAAAGTCCGCCGCCAGCGGCGTCGTGCTTGGATAGTGAAATTTGAATGGACCGTCGGGCGCGCCGTCGATGAACTGACGCACCGACGGTTCCTGCGATGCCCGCAGTTCAGCCGGCGTGCCTTCGGCGAGAATCCCGCCGTTCGCGATGAAATACACGTAATCGGCGATAGCGAACGATTCCGGCACGTCGTGCGTGACGAGAATGGACGTGGCGCCGAGCGCGCTATTCAACGTGCGAATCAGGTTGGCCGTGATGCCAAGCGAAATGGGATCGAGACCGGCGAACGGCTCGTCATACATCATCAGTTCGGGATCGAGCGCGATGGCGCGGGCAAGTGCCACGCGCCGCGCCATGCCGCCCGATATTTCCGAAGGCGACAAATCCCGCGCGCCGCGAAGCCCGACTGCGTTGAGCTTCATGAGCACGAGGTCGCGCAAGAGTTCTTCGGGGAGATCGGTATGTTCCCGTAACGGGAACGCCACATTGTCGAAAACAGTCTGGTCGGTGAAAAGCGCGCCGAACTGGAACAGCATGCCCATCTTGCGGCGAAGTTCGTAGAGGCCGTCGCGTGTTTGCGCGCCGACGTCCTTGCCGCCGAAAAGCACTTGGCCTTTCTGCGCCTTCACAAGTCCGCCGATCAGCCGCAGGACGGTCGTCTTGCCACAGCCGGAGCCGCCCATGACGGCCACGACCTGGCCGCGCGTGAAGCGCATGTTCAGGTTCGACAGAATGAGCCGGTCGCCGTAGCCGAAATCGACGTCGCGAAGCTCTAGCAAAGTCTCGGGGGAAGCTGACACAGGGGCTGACAATCCTTTTACGCAAGAGGCCGAATTATAGGGCCTGTGCGCTCAGAGCGACGTGACGGTCCCTTTCGACTGATCAAAACATATGAAGTTTTTTCCGATTCGGCTGCATTATCGCGCGAATTCCTGTTGCAACGCAGAAATGGCGGACGCAAGCTCCGGCGCCTCTGTAATGGCGCGTACGACTGCTGCGCTTCCTACACCGGTCGACAAGACTTGCTGCAACACGGAACCATTCACGCCGCCAATTGCAACCAGCGGAACAAAACCGTCGAGCAAACGCACATAACGTGCCAGACGCGATAAACCCTGCGGCGCCGTTGGCATGACTTTGGTCGTGGTCGGAAAAACCGCGCCAAGCGCAAGATAGCTCGGTTTGAAATGCAGCGCCTTGAGCATTTCGTAGTAACCGTGCGTTGACAGCCCAAGTCGCAAACCTGCTTCGGCGATTGCATTCAGGTTGGCGGTATCGACGTCTTCCTGCCCGAGATGAACGCCGTAAGCGCCGGCATCGATAGCTGCCTGCCAGTGATCATTGATAAAAAGCTGCGCCTGATGTTTGACGCCCGCTGCAACCGAGCGCTCGATTTCCTGCCTCAGATCGCCTGAATCCGCGGACTTTCGGCGTAATTGCACCGTTTTTACGCCTTGATCCAAAACCTGTTCGACCCATTCGGCGCTTGGCAGTACGGCGTACAAACCCAGCCGGTCGGGACAATGCGCAAAGGGTTTCGACGGTGGCGCTGGCAGATTGGCGACCTTCGGGAAAGTATAAAAATCCACGGGCCATGCGTCGAGTTCATCCAGATTCGACGGACGCCACGCAAGCGCGAGGACAAGCGCATCGTGCGGCTCGAAACCGCAATCAAGGAACGCGGCCAGCGCCGCCAGCCAGTCATCCGACCAGTCGCCTTCGAGCGTGTATTCCACGCCATCGAGTTGCAACGTCGTGCGGCCTGCGCTGGCATCGAGCAATCCCACACCGTTCGGCTGCGGCTCTTTCAAACCGCCGCCCACGATCAAATCCCCGTTCAGCGGACGATCCGGCGCGCTCAAGCAAATCCTCCATTGCTTCGATGCCGCCGGCCACTCACCCAGGCGCCGACGAATTCGCTCCGCGGCTTCCAGCAGTTCGTCAGCGGGCGGCCAGAATATCTCCCTGTCCTGCGTCAGCAAGCTCATGCAGCACTCCCGTCTTGATGCCAGAACGGCATGCCGACAACCGGCGTGCTCGCCTGCGCGCTATCGCGCTCGGCCATTGGACCTGCCAGATAGGCCATCCGCCCCGCTTCGACGCCCAGCGCAAACGCGCGGGCCATCTGCGGCGGAAACGTGGCCTGCGAGACGGCCGTGTTCAGCAACACGCCGTCGAAACCCCATTCCATCACCTGACAAGCGTGCGACGGCACGCCAAGACCGGCATCGACGATAAGCGGCACGTCCGGCAGCCGTTCACGCAAAGTGCGCAAGCCGTACGGGTTCGTCACGCCCTTTCCCGTACCGATAGGCGCGCCCCACGGCATCAGCGCCTCGCAGCCGACATCGAGCAGACGCCGGCCGATCACGAGATCCTCCGTGCAATACGGCAGCACCTTGAAACCTTCGCGGATCAGGATTCCGGCCGCTTCCACGAGACCGATGGGATCGGGCTGCAAAGTGTAATCGTCGCCGATGAGTTCGAGCTTGAGCCACGGGGTATCGAAGAGTTCGCGCGCCATTCGCGCCGTGGTCAGCACTTCGTCCACGGTCTGGCAGCCCGCCGTGTTCGGCAGCAACGCGACGCCGTGGCGCTTCAGGACATCGAAAAAACCGGCTTCGCCCGTGTTCGACTGGCGCCGCAACGCGACGGTGACCATGCCGGGACGGGCGGCATCGATGGAATCCGACAGCGATTGCAACGACGGATAGCGCGACGTCCCCAGCAACACCCGGCTTGGGAACGACGTGCCGTAGAGCGTGAGGGTATCGGCAGTGGTGATCGTGGAGGTCATGATCGATCCTTTTGTAATTGCTCAGCCGCCGGCGACCGGCGAAACGATATCGAGCTTGTCGCCGGCGTAAAGCGCCTTCGATGCATGCTCGCCGCGCGCGACGAACTGGCCGTTCAGCGCCACGGCAAACGGCGGTTTGGCGCCGAAAGCCGCGAGCGCGTCGGTGACGGTGGCGGCATCGGGCACGGAAAACGGCTTTTGGTTGATGTGAATGTTCATGATGAATCTCAAAGCACGGGCGCGGCGTGTTCGCAGCGCGGCAAGGCGGACCAGCGGGCGTTCTGGCGCCAGTCATCGAAGGAATCCGGGTGCGTGATCGCGCCGCCGATCAGCGCTTCGGCGAGCGCGCGGGCGGTTTCCGCCACCTCGGGCGCGATCATGTAGCCGTGCCGGTACAAACCGTTTACGCGCAAGGTTCGTGCGCCGTCCCAGACAATCGCCGGCCGATGATCGGGCAAAGTGGGACGGCATTGCGAGTTCAGCTCGAGAATGCGCGCCTCGCCGAAACCCGGATGCACCGCAAACGCCGCGCTCAGCAACTCGAGCGCCGAGCGCACGGTCACGGGCGACATGTCTTCGCCTTCGACTTCGGTGGCACCGATCACGTACAGATCGTTTTCCTTCGGCGCGATATAAAGCGGATATCGCGGATGCAGCAAACGCACCGGCCGCGTCAGGCCGATACCCGGCGCATGCACGCGCGCCACTTCGCCTCGAATGCCGCGCAACGCCGGCCACGCCGGTTTGCCGCCGAGACCACGGCAATCTATAACGAAGCGCGCGTTGGGCATCGCATCAATCGTTGTGTTCCAGTGAAGATCGACGTTGCGTTCGGCGAGGCCTGCCGCGAGCGCCGTGAGGACTTGCCGGTTATCGAGCTGGCCTTCATTGGGCAACAGCCAGCCTTGCGGAAAACGCGTGCCGAGCGACGGTTCGGCCGCTGCGACCTGCGCGCCGGACAACTTGACGAAACCATCGTGGAACAGCGCTGGCGGCGCGTTTGCGCGCAAGCGCCGCTCGAACAACGGCGCCTCGGCGCGATCGCCTGCATGCCAGACGACTAGCGTGCCATTGCGCTGAAAGAACACGGGCAAGGGCAGATCGGCGAGCAGATGAGGCCATCGTTCGAGTGAAGCCGCGCCGAGTTCGGCGATCAGCAATTCGGCGCTGGCTGCTTCAGCGAGCGGCGCGAGCATCGCCGCGGCGACCCACGCGGCCGATTGGGTGCCGGCGGCATCGCCTCGTTCGTACAACGCCACGCGATGCTCCGCGCCCGCCAGCAGCCACGCGATCAGCCGCCCGCACAACCCGCCGCCCACGACAGCAAAGTCCGGCGGGCCAAGCACGAGCGGATTGGAACGCACAACGGTATTCACGGTGACGATGCCTCCTCAGCAGACGCATAAGAACGTACGGCGCCTGAGCGCAAAGGAAGCCGATGACGAGAGGAACGCCCGTTTCGAGCCCGATTGCACGCGCGGCGCACAAACATGTTCAGGGACGAAACCACGGCGAGAATGCAGCGCCGATGCGCACAGAATGCGGATCGCGGGCCTGCCAATACTGGAAGAAACTGGAAACCAATCGCGTTTCCGGAAACTTCCCTCGCCGGTATTACCCGGATCGGGTGCGAAGGGACTCTCTCAGCCTCGCCGCGCGGTTCTCCGTTCGTTCAAGCCGGGAGACGCGCGCCGAAGCACCCCTGTTTCGTCAACAATCATTAAAACATAAAAACGAAACGGGCCGCAAACAAGGAGGCTCATACGATGCCCGCTTAGGGAAAAGCCGGAGCGAGCACCATGTTCTCCCTTTGGATCGCGCCCGGCGCACTCTGGCACAATGCCGCGATCGCCGGTGCATCTCTTAAAAGCACGGATACATCGAGAATTAAGGAGCAGTTAAGGCGCGCCCGAAACAATAATCCGGCGCGCCGTCTTTAATGATCTCGTACGATCTCCGGCGACCGCCAAGTTACAAACCTGCCGCCGAGCCGGCACGTCTTCAGGAAGCTCATGACCATCACAACTCCCGGCAACACGGAACAAAACGCCGACAAAGTGTCGGCGTGGAGTCTGATCAAGCCTTATTGGGTATCGGAAGAACGCGGCGTTGCGTGGCTTTTGCTGATTGCGATCATCGCGATCAACATGACGGTCGTGTACATCAACGTCCGCCTGAACAAGTGGAACGCGGATTTTTATAACGCGCTGCAGACCAAGAACGTCCATGACTTTCCGCATCTGCTGATGATCTTCACCGGGCTGGCGTTCGCGTACATCCTGCTCGCGGTGTACGGCCGGTATTTGCGGCAGATGCTCGGCTTCCGATGGCGCCAGTGGCTTACGCATCGATACCTCGAACAATGGCTCGGCGACAAAGCCTTCTACCGCATAGAACGCGATCGTCTCGCCGATAACCCCGACCAGCGGATCAGCGACGACCTTCAGTCGTTTGCCACGACGACGCTGGCGTTATCGCTGGATCTGTTGTCCACGCTCGTCACGCTCGCCACCTTCATCACCATCTTGTGGTCGCTCGCCGGCGCGTTGAGTTTTTCTGTGATGGGCACGGCGATCACGATTCCCGGCTACATGGTCTGGGCCGCCGCCGGGTACGCGGTCGTCGGATCGCTGCTGATGCAGCGCTTCGGGCATCCGCTGGTATCGATCAATTACCAGGCGCAAAAAGTGGAAGCGAACTTCCGCTTCGGCCTGATCCGCATTCGCGAGAATGCCGAACAGATCGCGTTCTACGATGGCGTCGCGACCGAAACCACGACCGCCAAGGGCATCTTCCAGACGATCCGCCAGAACTACTGGCAGATCATGAAATACACCAAACGGCTGACCTTCGTGCTGGCGTTCTATAGCCAGGTCGCCAACATTTTTCCGATCATGGTCGCGGCGCCCCGCTACTTCGCCGGGTTCTATTCGCTCGGCGTGCTGATGCAGATCAGCTCGGCCTTCGGCACGGTAAGCGACTCGTTTTCATGGTTCATCAATAGTTATTCGACCTTGGTCGAATGGCGCGCGACCGTGAACCGGCTGCGCGAATTCAAGCGCGTGATGCGCTCGACGCACATCAAGGAAGCCATTTCGCCCGCGACCGCGCATGGCGGCATCAACCTGCATTACGCAAGCACGGACGCGCTGGTGACGAAAGGATTGAAGCTCGCGCTGCCCAATGGCAAACCGCTCGCGACCGTCGCCGATGTCACCGTGAAGCCCGGTTCGCGCTGGCTTGTGCAAGGGCCGTCGGGTTCGGGAAAGAGCACATTGATGCGCGCATTGGCAGGCTTGTGGCCATTTGGCGATGGCACGATCGACGCGCCCGTCGATGCAAAACTCATGTTCATTCCGCAGCAAAGCTACTTGCCCATCGGCGGGTTAAAGGCGGCTTTGAGTTATCCGTCCGAAGCCTCCGTTTTCTCCGATGAAGCCTGCCGCGAGGCGCTGCGCGTCTGCAATCTGAACACGTATGGCACGCGCCTGGAAGAGTCCGGTCACTGGGCGAAAATCATGTCGCCGGGTGAGCAACAACGTCTCGCCGCCGCGCGCGTGCTGCTGCACAAACCGGATTTCATCTTCCTCGATGAAGCCACCAGCGCCCTCGATGCCGAGAACGAAATGCTGATCTATACGGCCTTTATCGATGCATTGCCGAACGCCGCCATAGTCAGCGTGGCGCATCGCGAATCGGTCTCCGGGTTCCATGAAAACCGCATCGAGATCGAGCGCGCGGCAGTGGAAAGTCTGCCGGCGTAGCACTCCGGTTATCGCGTGTAGAAGAAGCGGGTTCATCGTGACCCGCTTTTTGCATTTTTGGACGCCGTAGAATGTTTCGCCGCCCATGAAGACGCGGGCATTGAACAGGAGACAGGATGCGAGCGTTCGAGTGGTTCACCGAGTTGACGACGCGCGAGCGCCGCACGCTTTACGCCGGCTTCGGCGGCTACGCAGTCGATGCCTTCGACTTCATGATCTACTCGTTCCTCATTCCCACGCTGATCGCCACGTGGGGCATGAGCAAAAGCGAAGCTGGGATGATCGCGACGAGTTCGCTGATTTCATCGGCAATTGGTGGCTGGCTTGCAGGCATTCTCTCCGATCGATACGGCCGCGTGCGCGTGTTGCAATGGACCATCGGCTGCTTTGCATTCTTCACGTTTCTTTCCGGCTTCACGCACTCGTTCGGACAGTTGCTCGTCACGCGCACGCTGCAAGGCGTGGGGTTTGGCGGCGAATGGTCCGTCGTGACCGTGATGATGGCCGAGACGATCCGCTCGCCGCAGCATCGGGCGAAAGCGGTTGGGACCGTGCAAAGCAGCTGGTCGTTCGGCTGGGGCGCGGCCGCGATTCTCTATTGGGCGTTTTTTGCGTTGCTGCCGGAAGATACCGCGTGGCGCGCGTGCTTCTGGATCGGCATTGTGCCGGCGCTGTGGATTCTCTATATCCGCCGCAATGTCAACGATCCCGAGATTTTCCTGGCGACACGCCGAGCGCGCGATGCCGGCACCGAAACAGCCACCTTCGCCGATATCTTCAAAGGCGCGCATCTCAAGACGACGATACTCGGCAGCGCGTTGTGCACCGGCATGCTCGGCGGTTATTACGCGATCACCACGTGGCTGCCGACGTATCTCAAGACCGAACGGCATCTGTCCGTATTCAACACGAGCGGTTATCTCGTTGTGTTGATCGTCGGCTCGTTTCTTGGGTATGTATTCGGCGCGATTCTTTGCGACAAGATTGGCCGGCGTGCGTCGTTCGTGTTGTTTGCAATCGGCTCGTTTCTGCTCGGCATGATCTACACGATGATCCCCATCACCGATCACGCCATGTTGTTGCTAGGCTTTCCGCTTGGCATTGTCGTGCAAGGGATTTTTGCGGGCGTGGGAGCGTATTTATCGGAGCTGTATCCCAATGCGATTCGCGGCTCGGGACAAGGATTTTGCTACAACCTCGGGCGCGGACTTGGATCGTTTTTTCCGATACTCGTCGGCGTGTTTTCGCAAAGCATGTCGCTCGTCAAAGCGATAGGCGTGGTTGCCGGAACCGGATATTTACTGGTGATCGTCGCTGCGTTGCTGTTGCCGGAGACGCGTGGGAAAGCGCTGGAATGAGGCCGTCGTTTGCGCAGCTTCGACGGCCTCGTTCAGCTTGCGGCTCAATCTACTTCAAAGATCTCGCGTCCGTTCAGCGCTTGCACCGGACGTTGATTGCCACGATAAAAATGTTGCATGGCATCGAGTTGCTGTTTCGTGATGCTGACCGGCTCCTTGAACTCGATCCATGTCACGCCTTCCGTGCACGGCGGTGTTGTGAGCGAACCGCTATAGGTGTAGTAGCCGGTTTTCTTCGGCAGCAAATCGAACGGGTTCAACGTTATGGCGGTCACTTTCATCTCCGCGCCTTTCTCGGCCGGAACGCGGTCGAGCATCGCCTGGATGACGGGGTTCGCGTGTTCCCCTAGCTTGAATTGCACAGCTAACACGAGGAGTTTGCCATCGGCCGTGCTGTGCACGAGATGCGCGTCCATCACGCTTTCCTTGCCCGCGAAACGCTCTTCGCCCGGCGAATGAAAGTGGAATTGCACGAGTTGATAGGCTTTGTCGCCGAGGGTGATGCTGTCGGTGCCGGGCGTTGCGTTGAACTGAACGGCGTGGCCGGTGTTGACGATATCGATGGGAAGCGGCGCGTAGTTGATCTTCAAGCGCGGCATGTCGGCGGGCGCTTTTTTCGCGCTTTCGATGTTGATCGGCGATTCGGTGCGGCCGCCTTCGCACGCGTGGAAGGCTTCGCTCAATGCGCCCCAGTGGGCCGGGCCGTGTTCGCCGGTGTAGGTCCAGCCGTGATTGGTTTCAGCCGCGGTTGCGGCGAGTGAAATGAAGGCCGTGATTAGGAAAGCGCCGCTGGACTTCCATTTGGTGTTGGTCATGCCGTGCCCCTGAAAAAGTGAGGGCATGAGCATGCACTTCTAGACGCGATGGGGATATCGGAGAAGTCGTAATAGTCGGCGATGGAAACGGAAACAGTGAGCGGCGATGTCAGATTCGAACGTCGCCAAACTTACGGATTGATCCGTGGTGGTGGTTGATTAGATCGAGCGCGCAACGCCTCGTACAACTGCCCGGGTCCTAGAAGGATCTCCATGAGGCCAGCGCGGACGCGTGCTGAACTGAGCGCTTGAGTGCTCATCGCCGTGTGTGCGTCGAAAGCGTCCATGATCGCGTTTTGCAAAGCTTCGGTGAGATCAGGCGAATTGCCGAACTGTTGCTTGGCGTTACTCTTCGCTTGCTGCACCAGCATATCGTTTTCCAAAAGCTTTCCTTTGATAACGCCATTGATATACATGAGCTGATCATCAACGGTAAGCTCGCCTTCAAATAAGCCATTCACCTTAGCGATGATTTCGTTCAACAAGGCCTGCTGTTTGTCCTGGACCGAGCCACTGCCAACGGCATCCATTGGAGGCAGTTTGCGCACATCGCCATGCGCGAGACTTAATGCCTGAAGCCCTCTGTTCTTCAAGGTGTGATGAGTTAGCACAATCTTCGATAAATCCACATCATCGCGTTCTCGTCCGAACTCAAGCAGCGGCAACAGACGTTTGAAGAACATGAAGCGCTTCTCGATATTTGTGTTGCCATAGTCAAATATCTGCGACAGAAAAGCGTATAGGCGGATAAAAGCGCCCATATCGTTTTTGAAGAGGATTAATGCGTCAAGTACATCTTTAGCGCTTCGCGTCAGCCTCTCTTCCCCTTGTGTTTCAGCATCGAGCTTGCGTTGCCACGCGGCTTTATATTTCTTGAGCAAACGATCGGCCACCGGCACGATAGCGCCGTTCAATTGCGCCTGCGTCCCTCTTGGGTCCAGTTCAACCTTTACTACCCGGTCAACTTCGAAGTCGTCGTAGTGACCGCTTGCATCGAGTTTGGCGCGGAGGTCGTACACCTGATTTGGATCAGTTGTCGCTTCAAGCTCGGCGGTATCGTAGTACGTCTTGAATGCTGCTAGAACATCATTGGCATCATTCACAAAGTCGAGAATATAGGTATCGGTCTTTCCAGGGTGCGCTCGATTCAGCCGCGATAATGTTTGCACCGCCTGCACGCCACCGAGCATCTTGTCGATATACATTCCACACAAAAGCGGCTGATCGAAGCCGGTCTGGAATTTGTTCGCAACCAGCAGCAAGTGATACCCGGGCTCGGCAAACGCATTCCGTATAACTTTTCCATTGAGTGCTAGATTCAACTCCGTGCTTGTTTCGCTGACGGGCGAAGGATAGCTTTCAGGATCATCAATTTCACCCGAGAACGCAACTAGAACACCAAGCGAATAATTCTGCCGCTCTATGTATTCTCGAATCGCTTTCTGCCAACGCACTGCCTCTTTGCGACTGCCGACAACAACCATTGCCTTGGCCAAGCCACCCAATAAAGGCTGCACATTCTCTCGATAGTGCTCGACAACCACCTGCACCTTCTGCGCGATGTTATACGGATGAAGGCGAACCCATTGCATGATCCCTTTCATTGCGGTGGTTCGTTCGACTTGCTGGTCGTCAAGCTCACGGCCGTTATGCGCAAGTTTGAATGCGAGTTTGTAAGTCGTGTAATTTCTGAGGACGTCGAGAATGAAACGCTCCTCGATTGCCTGACGCATGGAGTAGACATGGAAAGGAACAGGCAATCCGGCGGCGTTCGGCCGTCCGAAAAGTTCGAGCGTCTTCTGCTTCGGCGTCGCGGTGAAGGCCACGTACGTCAATCCCTTCACACGCGCACGGCCTTGCATCTGTGAGATCAGCAACGTATCAATGCCGATCTCTCCGCCGTCCTGAAGCTCATTCCATTCCTGCGCCGAGAGCAATTGCTTAAGCTTCGATGCCGCATCGCCGCTTTGCGAGCTATGCGCTTCATCGGCGATTACTGCAAAGCACTTGCCTTGCGTCGCGGCGAGTTCATGGACAGCTTTAAGCGCAAATGGAAATGTCTGGATCGTGCATACGATGATCTTCTTGCCGTCCTTTAACGCCTGACCTAACTGTGCGCTTTTGCTGCCATGCTCATTCGTGATTGTCGCCACAACGCCGGTGGTACGTTCGAAGTCAAAGATGGCTTCCTGAAGTTGCGCATCAAGAACGGTCCTATCTGAAACCACGAGCACGCTATCGAAGATTTTATTGTGGTTAGCATCGTGGAGGTCCGCAAGGAAATGCGCTGTCCATGCGATCGAATTGGTTTTTCCCGATCCGGCGGAATGCTGGATCAAGTACCGCTCGCCGGCACCTTTAGCGAGTACATCGGCGACTATCTTGCGCGTTGCGTCCAGCTGGTGATACCGCGGAAAGATAATGCTCTGGAGTTGTTTCTTATCGTCACGTTTGCCGATCAGGAAACGACCTAATATCTCCAACCAGCTATCGCGCGCCCAGACTTCCTCCCATAAATAAGACGCCGCATAACCATCCGGATTGGGTTCGTTCCCGGCCGCGCCTGCGTTGCCACGGTTAAAGGGCAGGAAAACAGTAGGCTTTCCCTCGAGCCGCGTGGTCATCATCACTTCACTTTGACTGACGGCAAAGTGGACGAGCGCGCCGCCAGGAAAACCCAGCAAGGGCTCCAAGACGCCGCCTTGGGGATGCGGGTCACGATCGTATCGATATTGATCGACCGCATCTTGAACGCTTTGCGTGAAGTCCGACTTGAGTTCAGCAGTTGCAACCGGAATACCATTCACAAAGAGGACAAGGTCGAGTTCTTCCCGGGAATTGTTCAAAGAATGGCGCACCTGGCGTACCACGCGCAAACGGTTCGCTTGATACTTTTCCAGATCTACAGGATTGATCGTAAGTGCCGGCTTGAATTGCACCATAGACAGTGGTTCTTTTAAGCCGAGCATTTCGACGCCTCGCCGGAGAACATCCAGCGTACCTCGTTCATTAAGACTTTTACGTACGCGCTCGGCGACACGCTCTTTTATGGCTGCGCCGTTCGTTGTCGTCAGGCGTTGCCATGTGTCTTGCTGCGTCTGTTCAATCCATGCGAGCAAGTCAGGCAGATATAGCGCATTGAATCGGTCGAAATGCGCCGCCGCGCTCTCAGAATAAAGCCAGCCGTTTTCGCCGAGATGTCGGCAGATTGCGTCTTCGAAATGATGCTCTTGATGCAGGTCGCTCATGCGTCTTCCGGCTGATGTTAATTTGCAATTGCTAGACGTTCAGGGTTGTCGCAGCGTGTGGCTCAGCTCTGCGCGTAGCTTCGTTCAATAAGGGCTTTCGCGCGCTCAAGATCCGCGAGTGACCGAAGGCTCACCTCGATATCGCCCGTACCCCAATGGCCGATCTCGCTGACGTCACGCGTGAACCCCTCTTCTAGCGTTATTGCTGCCGGGTCGAGTTTCAATGTGATCGAGATTCTCTGAGCAGCAACGATGACGCAAGCAAAGTTTTTTAGTCGACGAAACGCGGTGTAAAGCTTGAGGCGTCGTTCCTGAACGTCATCTCCGAGCGAAAGAAGATGCGTCGTTGTTTGCTGGTACAGCTCGGCTATTTCGGCCGTCGCGGTTTCGAGTTGCTCCGCGAGCGTCTTGTCTTTGCTCGGCGGTTTAGCTTTTGCTATTTCCGCCGACGACGAGTTATCAGTCGATCTCAGGGCCGTTGCGTCTGCGATAGCGACCGCATTCACCAATTCGAGTATCAAGAGGTCTTCACCGAACAGCTTGTATCGGATCAACTCGATGTTGCGAGGAATCTGCTGGACAGCGTGTCGATCGAAACGAGTGAAATCGGCGGCGATGCATAGAAGGCGCGTGCCAGTCCATTCGACGGTATCAGCCACTTCCTTGCCGAGCTTTTCCATCACGAGCCATCGGAACTCGGCTTGATGGTCAAGCAGCCAATCGAGATAGAAAAGCCCTTGGTTTATGACGTTATCGTTGCTATGACGTTTATATTCGATGATGACCGGGCAATTGTTTTCATCGAGTCCCAGGGAGTCGATGCGGCCCTTGTGTGTCTTGCCAGTGATGTATTCGTTGGCGAGGAAGCGGATGCCGAGGAAGGTCGGCATCTGGGCTTCTATTAAGCTTTGGAGGTGTCTTTCTAGAGTGGCTGGGCGGCTTTGTAGTTCGGTGGCGTCGCCGTGTGTGGAAAGGCGGAAGAGTTGGATATCGCTCATGCAATGGGGGCGGCGTTCATAGCAGGTGCCTCGTCATCGACGTAATCGCGAACGTCAATTTTGCCGGTGACTGCTGCCGAGATGAGAGCGGTTCGGCGTTCTTTTAGAAGATGGTTCGCCCGATTTTGGATCTTGATAAGCGCGTCGAGCGCCTTCGTAGTGTTGTCGAGAAATGCGGAGATCGCGGCCTGTTCATCTAAAGGTGGTATCGGTAAAGCCATACGCCCAAGGTCGGACGCGTTGATGGCGGGATAACTTACACCGGTAGATTTACTAATGATTTCATCAATGAATGCCGCACTTTGCATCGCATATTTTGCGAAGGCAGAGGAAAGATTCTGTTTGGGTCGAATGACGGCAAAGCCCGTCGATACAATCAAATTTGATGGTGGATTAACGATTGGGGCAATTGCCTTTAGATAGGTGCGCACGGTCGAAATTATGACGTCTCCGTGTCGCGCTATGCGACGGGCCCGTGACGGTGCCTCTGCGAAATTTAAAACTTCTGTCCCTTCAATCCCGCGGTTCAGGCTGACATTACCAATATCGACGTATGACAGCTCGAAATCAGGCTCTGTGTCCTCAGGCAAACTTTCATCGTTGATCGTAGCCACGGCCTTGATTGGATAAATGCACCAGTGCGACGGTATGCTACCGACGAAATCATGTTCGCTTAGCTTAGTTGAAACTTTATGGTCCAATCCGTGCGTCACCGCTTTCGAAATAGTCGCTTGGCGTTTTTCTGCAAGCAGCTTGAGCAGCTTCTCCTGCTGAGCAATCAACTCATCTATCTTGCCGGTTTCCCGGTTGAGGAAGAACGCGATGGCACGTTGCTCCGCAAGCGTCGGAAACGCGACAGCTACGTTGTCTAAGGCATACTGAGGTAGCCCGAATCTTGTCAATCCTCGTGCCGAAACTTCGAAATAAGACTTTAGGTAGTGACTGTCGAAAAGTCTCTTGATAAAAAGGCCATCTTGCTCCACGCCCGGGCGCACGACAGCTAAGTGGTAACCGCAAACAACTCCTGGTAGAGATTGAGGCACATACGCGGCGATTGCGATGTCGGCGGCAGTCTCCGAGTCCTTCGTAATCAACGTATCGCCTGCTTGCAGGGTCAGTCGTTCAATCTGCCCTGCGGTGGCGGTTGCTGGCATAAAATTCACGTTAGCCAAAATTTGTTCGCTGTAGTACACGTCGGTATAGTTGCATAAGCGAACTGCCACTTCGCCATCGCGCGATTTTTTATCGACGTTCGACGGCACCACTGTACATGCGTATTTCAGTCGCTTTAGTGCCCAATGTGCCGGAATATCACCTAGCCATTCAAAACCGCTGCTCACGTACTGCGAATAAGTTTGAAGACTCATTTCGCTAGTTCCCCAAGCAGCTTTATTATGTTCGCGGATACGCTCTTCAGATCTGCGTCAATCGCATGCAACCCTCGCAGCGGCTCAAACACATAAAAATGCTGGCTAAACGATATCTCATATCCCACTTTGCTCTTCTCTTCATCGATCCAAGCATCAGCCGCATGGGGCTTCACTTCCCGTTCGAAATACTCGCGAATGTCTTCGCCAAGCGGAACATTCTCGGTATCGCGCAACGCACTGTCTGCTTGTGGCTTACCCTTCTGCTTGCCCTTCGCACCTAGAACGATCTCCCCTTTCTCATCGCGTAACGGGCGTTCAACGGTAATGGTCGTATAGCCGAAGGCTTCGTTCTTGAACAGCCGTGACACGGGTGCCACCTTGACCTTTCCACCAGCAGGCGCCTTCGGCACCGCAGCCTTCCCGCTCACAATGCTCTGACCAACCTCTTTGCCATCAACGTCAAGTAGAGTAGCCAAGTCCGCATCCACGCAATGCCCGAACAGATTGGTCACTGTGTCGATGTGGTCGCTGCTCATCTCCTTACGCTTGCTGCCCAAACTCTTACGCATCTTTTGCCAAAAACTCGATGCATCTATGAGCTGTACGAAGCCCTTCCTATTCCAAGGTTTCTTATTCGATAAAACCCATATATAGGTCGCAATGCCGGTGTTGTAGAACATATCCACCGGCAGCCCAATTATCGCTTCGACAAGGTCGTTCTCCAGCACGTAACGCCGAATCTCGGACTCGCCTGATCCCGCGCCTCCGGTAAACAATGGCGATCCATTCAGCACAATGCCAAATCGACTGCCGCCGTCATGCGCTGCGCGCATCTTCGAAAGCAAGTGCATTAGGAAGAGCATCGAACCGTCGGACACGCGTGGCAAACCCGGACCAAAGCGGCCATCGAAACCTTGCTCTTCATGTTCTTTGCGTACAGACTTCTCGACTTTCTTCCATTCCACGCCGAACGGCGGATTCGAGAGCATGTAATCGAACTTGCGACTGCTATGGCCATCGTCGGAAAGCGTATTACCCGCGACGATGTTGCCGACGTCTTGCCCTTTGATCAGCATGTCGGCCTTACATACGGCATAGGATTCGTCGTTGAGCTCCTGCCCGAACATAGTCAGCCTCGCCGCCGGATTATGCTGAAGCAGATGCTCGGCTGCCATAGTCAACATACCGCCAGTGCCAGCCGTCGGATCGTAAATAGTCCGAACTACTGCATTTCCTGACCTCAGCACTTCATCGTCTTCAACGAACAGCAAGTTCACCATCAAGCGAATCACTTCACGCGGCGTAAAATGCTCCCCTGCCGTCTCATTCGATATCTCGGCGAACTTGCGGATCAACTCTTCAAAAGCCAATCCCATTTGATGGTTATCGACCGTATCCGGATGCAAGTCGAATCCTGCAAACTTTTCCGCGACGAGATAAAGCAGATTGGACTTAGCCAAACGCTCGATCACGGAATGGAAATCGAATCGCTCGAAAATATCGCGCGCGGCTGGCGAGAACGCCTGAACGTAGGCGTAGATGTTTTGCCGGATATTGTCCTGGTCACCAAGAAGCTTGGTCAGATCAAGCGGCGACGCGTTGTAGAAAGACTGTCCGGATTTTCGAATCAAAAACGGATCTGGATTGAGGCCTGCTTTGGTTTTCGCGTCAAACTCGGCAAGTACTTTTGCCTTGGTAGGCTCAAGCACACAGTCCAAACGACGCAAAACCGTAAAAGACAAGATCACACGGCCGTATTCAGATTGTCGATAGTCGCCGCGCAGCAAATCCGCGACCGACCAGATAAGAGATGAGATTGTCTGATGGTTCATCGACGGCAGGCTAGCGCCTGGCGTCAATCGGATAAATACGAAACGTCCTAGATGTATTTATTCACTACAATTTATGACATGGAATTCAGCTTTCAGGATAAAAATCCTGGGACAGAATCTCTTCGATCGACCATGCGCAGTCTTCCGGGAATACATCCAAGCCGGTTTCATCGACGGCTTTACTCACCCCGTCCGACCAACTTTCCGCGAGCCAGTCCGGGTCCGTGAGCGATCCGTTGAGGCTCGGCGTTTTCTTCAACCGCAAAGCAAGTGCCTTGCGTTGCTCCTTGATGGTTCGTTTCCAACTGCTGGTTCGATGGCCTGGCTGATATTCCCACTTGAGCAGATGAGCCAATAAAACAGCCATGCGACTGGCCAGCTCGCGCTGTTCGCTTTTGCCCACGTCCTCAATCTCCTCGGCGATATGCTCGATATCGATAGCCGATAGCTTCCCCGAGCGCAGCAACGCCGCCTGCTCTTGAGCCCAAGCCACCACATCTTGTTCGTAGGTCGTTCCCATGACAGATCCTCCCGCACCTGGATGAAGTTATTCTAGCGCGCCTTATCGACGGTAGTATTGCGAGATTAACTTCGGGAATATAAATAAAAAAACCGGGCTCACCCTCAAGCCCGGTTTCAACGAATCACGAACGAAAAACCTTATCGCGGCAACTCGCTAGACCCCATCAAAAACGCATCGACCGACCGTGCGCATTGGCGGCCTTCGCGAATCGCCCACACAACCAGCGACTGGCCTCGACGCATATCGCCTGCAGTGAAAACCTTCGGCACCGAAGTAAAGTAAGCCTTCTCGCCTTCAGTCAATGCCTTCACGTTGCCGCGCGCGTCTTTATCGACACCGAATGCTTCCAGAACCGGCGAAGTCGGCTGAGTAAAGCCCATTGCCAGCAGCACCAGATCGGCCTTCATTTCGAACTCCGATCCCGCCACTTCCTGCATCTTCCCGTCCTTCCATTCCACACGCACGGCGATCAGCTTTTCCACCTTGCCGTTCTTGCCTTCAAAGCGCTTCGTGGCAACGGACCAATCGCGCTCGCACCCTTCTTCATGCGACGACGACGTACGCAACTTGATCGGCCAGTAAGGCCAGACAAGCGGCTTGTTTTCGGTTTCGGGCGGCTGCGAAAGCAACTCGAACTGCGTGACGCTCTTCGCGCCATGCCGGTTCGATGTCCCCACGCAATCCGAACCCGTATCGCCACCGCCAATCACCACGACATGCTTGCCTTTGGCAATCAACTGGTCGACAACCGAATCGCCGGCGTTGACCTTGTTCTGCAGCGGCAGGAATTCCATCGCGTAATGGATGCCTTGCATCTCACGCCCAGGAACCGGCAAATCGCGCGGCGTTTCGGAACCGCCGGCAATCACGACGGCATCGAATTGTTCGCGCAGTTCATCAGGCGTGATGGTTTCACGCGCCGTATTCGCAATGTGCCCCGGCAACGGATCCTTGCCGATAAACACGTTCGTCCGGAACGCCACGCCTTCGGCTTCCATCTGCCGCATACGACGATCGATAAGCCATTTTTCCAGCTTGAAGTCGGGGATGCCGTAACGCAGCAAGCCACCAATGCGATCGTTCTTCTCGAACACGGTCACGTCGTGGCCCGCGCGCGCCAGTTGCTGCGCAGCGGCCAGTCCTGCAGGACCCGATCCAACCACGGCCACTTTCTTGCCCGTCTTGTGCTTTGGCGGCAGCGGCGCGACCCAGCCTTCGGTCCAGGCTTTATCGATGATCGCGTGTTCGATCGACTTGATGCCGACCGCGTCGTCATTGATGCCGAGCGTGCAAGCCGATTCGCACGGCGCCGGGCAAATGCGGCCCGTGAACTCGGGGAAATTGTTGGTGGAATGCAGTACTTCAATGGCGGACTTCCAGTCCTGGCGGAACACCAGATCGTTGAAGTCCGGAATGATGTTGTTCACCGGACAGCCGTTATTGCAGAACGGAATGCCGCAGTCCATGCACCGCGCGCCCTGGATCTTCGCGTCCTCATCCGAAAGCGCGTGAACGAATTCCTTGTAATGCTTGACGCGGGCGAGCGGCGCTTCGTACGTCTCATGCTGGCGCTCGAACTCGAGAAAACCGGTTGCCTTGCCCATGTGGTTCTCTTTCTCTGTATTTGGGGTTGATCCACCCTCCGGCGTCTGACGCCGAAGGGCCGTGCTGAAGATTAAGAAGGCTCAGGCGGCGATCGCGTCTTTCGCTTTCTTTGCGCCCAGTTCGCCGAGCGCCCGCTTGTACTCCGTCGGGAACACCTTCACGAACTGACGGCGCGACGCATCCCAGCTCTCGAGCAACGCTTTCGCGCGCGGCGATCCAGTGGTCTGGAAGTGCCGCTCGATCAAGCCCTTGAGCAAAGCTTCATCGGTCTGGCCGGTGTGCCACAACGCGCGATCAACCGTGCGTTCCTGTTCGGCTTGTTGCAGAACCGGATCGAGCGCGACCATCGCCTTGTTAGCCTTGCCGCCGAACGTGCCGTCCGGATCGTAGACAAACGCCACGCCGCCCGACATGCCCGCCGCGAAGTTCCGGCCGGTCTCGCCAAGCACGACCACCGTGCCGCCGGTCATGTACTCGCAGCCGTGATCGCCCGTGCCTTCCACAACCGCCGTCGCACCCGAGTTACGCACGGCGAAACGCTCACCCGCAACGCCGCGGAAATAGGCTTCGCCTTCAATCGCGCCGTACAAAACCGTGTTGCCGCAGATGATGTTTTCTTCCGACTTGCCGCGGAAATCGTTCGTCGGGCGAATGATGATGCGGCCGCCCGAGAGACCCTTGCCGACGTAGTCGTTGCCGTCGCCGACGAGATCCAGCGTGATGCCCTTCGCCAGGAACGCGCCGAAACTTTGCCCCGCCGTGCCCTTCAACTGAATGTGGATGGCGTCATCGGCGAGACCGTCATGGCCGTGTTTGCGCGCGACGAGACCCGACAGCATTGCGCCAACTGTACGGTTCACGTTGCGCACCGGCTGGATAAACGAAACATGCTCGCCCTTCTCAATGGCCGCCTTCGACTTCTCGATCAACACGTGATCCAGCGCTTTCTCGAGGCCGTGATCCTGCGTCTCGACGTGCTTCGTCGCGATGCTGCCGTCGTTCGGCACTTGATAAAACACCTTCGAGAAGTCCAGGCCCTTCGCTTTCCAATGCTCGACGCCTTTCTTTGTATCGAGCAATTCGGCGTGGCCAATGAGGTCATCGAACTTGCGAACGCCAAGCTGAGCCATGATTTCCCGCACTTCTTCCGCAATGAAGAAGAAGAAGTTCACGACGTGTTCCGGCTGCCCGGTGAACTTGGCGCGCAGCACCGGATCTTGCGTAGCGACGCCGACCGGGCACGTGTTCAGGTGACATTTGCGCATCATGATGCAACCTTGCACCACGAGCGGCGCGGTCGCAAAACCGAATTCATCGGCGCCGAGCAGCGCACCGATCACCACGTCGCGGCCTGTCTTCATCTGACCGTCGGCCTGCACGCGAATACGGCCGCGCAGACGGTTGAGCACGAGCGTCTGCTGCGTTTCGGCAAGACCCAATTCCCACGGCGTTCCCGCGTGCTTCAACGATGACAACGGCGAAGCGCCCGTGCCGCCATCATGGCCCGCGATCACGACGTGATCGGCCTTTGCCTTGGCAACGCCGGCGGCGACCGTTCCAACGCCCACTTCCGACACCAGCTTTACCGACACGCTCGACGACGCGTTCACGTTTTTCAGATCGTGAATCAGCTGCGCCAGGTCTTCGATGGAATAGATATCGTGATGCGGCGGCGGCGAAATCAGGCCCACGCCCGGCACCGAATAACGCAACTTGCCAATGTAATCGCTGACCTTGTGGCCCGGCAGTTGTCCGCCTTCGCCCGGCTTCGCGCCCTGCGCCATCTTGATCTGGATCTGATCCGCCGACGACAGATATTCCGCTGTCACGCCAAAGCGTCCGGACGCCACTTGCTTGATGCGCGAACGCAGCGAATCGCCGTCTTTCAGCGGGATATCGGTGACGACTTCATCGCCGATAACCGAGCGCATGGTGTCGCCGTTCTTGATCGGAATGCCGCGCAACTCATTGCGATACCGGTTCGCGTCCTCGCCGCCTTCACCCGTGTTCGACTTCCCGCCAATACGGTTCATGGCCACGGCCAGCGTAGCGTGCGCTTCGGTGCTGATCGAACCGAGCGACATGGCGCCCGTCGCAAAGCGCTTGACGATCTCCTTCGCCGGCTCCACTTCATCGAGCGGAATGGCCTTCGCGGGATCGACCTTGAACTCGAACAAACCACGGAACGTCATATGACGCCGGGTCTGATCGTTGATCAGATGCGCGTATTCCTTGTACGTCTGATACGAATTGCTGCGGGTGGAATGCTGCAGCTTGGCGATCGCATCCGGCGTCCACATGTGCTCTTCACCGCGCACGCGATACGCATATTCACCGCCGGCATCGAGCATGGTCGCGAGGATGGGATTCTCACCAAACGCCTCACGATGCAGACGGATCGCTTCCTCGGCCACTTCGAAAATGCCGATACCGCCAACCTTCGACGCCGTGCCCTTGAAGTACTTCTCGACCAGATCACTCGCGAGACCGACCGCTTCGAAAATCTGCGCGCCCGTGTACGACATGTACGTGGAAATGCCCATCTTGGACATGACTTTGTACAAGCCCTTGCCGACCGCTTTCGTGTAGTTGTAGATGGCTTTGTCGGCGGAAAGATCGCCCTTCAGGCCTTCGGCCATCTGCGCGAGCGTTTCCAGCGCGAGGTACGGATGCACGGCTTCCGCGCCATATGCGGCGAGCAACGCAAAGTGATGCGTCTCGCGCGCCGATCCCGTTTCCACGACCAGACCCGTGCTCGTGCGCAAACCGTGCTGCACGAGATGCGTATGAATGGCGGACGTAGCCAACAGCGCCGGAATGGCCAGGTTGTCGCGATCCATCTTGCGATCGGACACGATCAACATGTTGTAGCCGGATTTCACCGCGTCCACGGCTTCCGCGCAAAGCGAAGCCAGGCGTGCTTCCACGCCTTCGTTGCCCCACACGACCGGATAGCAGATGCTCAGCTCGTAGGAACTGAACTTGCCGCCGGTGTATTTATCGATGGCGCGAATCTTCGCGATGTCCTTGAAGTCGAGCACAGGCTGCGAGACTTCGAGGCGCATCGTGGGGTTAATGTTGGTCGTATCGAGCAGGTTCGGCTTCGGGCCGACGAACGACACCAGCGACATCACCATGTTCTCGCGGATCGGGTCGATCGGCGGATTTGTGACCTGCGCGAACAATTGCTTGAAGTAGTGATACAGCGTCTTGTTCTTGTTGGACATGACCGCCAGCGGCGAGTCGTTGCCCATGGACCCGACAGCTTCCTCACCCAGTTGCGCCATTGGCGCCATCAGGAACTTGACGTCTTCCTGCGTGTAGCCGAACGCCTGCTGACGATCCAGCAAAGCGGCCGCCTCGCGACGCTGCGTTTCGACTTCCTCGGCTTTCGGCTCGATCTCGTCGAGCTTGATGCGCACGGCGTCGATCCAGCTCTTGTACGGCTTGCCGTTCGCGAGGTTGTCCTTGAGTTCCTTGTCGTCGATGATCCGGCCTTGTTCCATGTCGATCAGGAACATCTTGCCCGGCTGCAGACGCCACTTCTTGACGATCTTCGATTCCGGCACGGGCAGCACGCCCGCCTCCGACGCGAGAATCACGAGGTCGTCGTCCGTGATGACATAACGCGCGGGACGCAGGCCGTTGCGGTCCAGCGTGGCGCCGATCTGGCGGCCATCGGTGAACGCGATGGCGGCCGGGCCGTCCCACGGTTCCATCATGGCTGCGTGATATTCGTAGAACGCGCGGCGGTTGTCGTCCATCAACGTGTGCTGTTCCCAGGCTTCCGGGATCATCATCATCATGGCGTGGACAAGCGGATAACCCGCCATCACAAGCAATTCAAGGCAGTTATCGAACGATGCAGTGTCCGACTGGCCCGGATAGATCAGCGGCCAGAGTTTCGGCAGGTCGTCGCCCAGCACGTAGCTGGCGATCGCGCCGGTGCGCGCGTTCAGCCAATTGACGTTGCCCTTCACGGTGTTGATTTCACCGTTGTGCGCAATCATGCGATACGGGTGCGCGAGCTCCCATGCGGGGAACGTGTTCGTGGAGAAGCGCTGGTGCACGAGCGCGAGTGCCGAGACGGTGCGCTCGTCCTGCAGGTCGCGGTAATACACGCCGACCTGACCGGCCAGCAACAGGCCTTTGTAGACGACGGTACGCGCCGACATCGACGGTACGAAGTATTCCTTGCCGTGCTTGAGCTTGAGCGCCTGGATCCGGTGACTAGCCGTCTTGCGGATCACGTACAGCTTGCGCTCGAGCGCGTCGGTCACGACGATATCTTTTCCACGGCCAATGAAGATTTGCCGGATCAGCGGTTCGCTCGCTTTCACGGTCGGCGAAATCGGCATGGTGGCGTCAACGGGAACATCTCGCCAGCCGAGCACGACCTGGCCTTCGGCTTTCACCGTGCGCTCGAGTTCCTGCTCGCAAGCCAGCCGCGAAGCGTGTTCTTTCGGCAGGAAGATCATGCCCACGCCGTACTCGCCTTCCGGCGGCAACGTTACGCCCTGCTTCGCCATTTCCTCACGATAAAACCCATCGGGGATCTGGATCAGGATGCCCGCGCCGTCGCCCATCAGCTTGTCGGCGCCAACTGCGCCACGATGGTCGAGGTTTTCGAGGATCTTGAGACCCTGCTGAATGATTTCGTGGCGCTTCTTGCCCTTGATATGAGCGACAAACCCGACGCCACACGAGTCGTGTTCGTTCTCGGGGTCGTACATGCCCTGCGCGGCGGGAGCGGAACCGAGAGTCGGCGGCAATTGTTCGTTCATGGGTCACCGTGTTCTGTGGGGAGGCCGCGGACGGCCGTTGAACATGTTTTATGCGTTGCTCGCGTCGATGGCAGGCCAAGACCCTGAACCTTGCAATGATCGCGAAGCCGGGTAAGCAATGGACGCAATGCGCCCCGAACCGCCGGAAAACGAAATATACGCGATCAATCAAGCAGTTGGCAATCAAAACGCATTGATATGACACCAATTATCGACTTGGTGCATGAATGCCCCATTTTATTAGTTCCATATCAAATGGGAAAAAATAAAACGGCGTAGCGATTTTTGTCGTCACGCCGTTAGTTCATTCTTCAGTTCTTGCACAAAACTCCGTTATTGAGTCTGTGGTGTTTCGCGTATTTTGCGAGGCCGGCCGCGCGGCAGCGGCGAAACGCGCCGGTTGGCTGCACGCGCCGCCCACTCGCGGTACGCATCGCTGCCGAGCACCCAACCCTTGAGCGTTGCTTGAAGGAGACGATTGGCTTCGCGTTCGTCGAGCGGTTGTTCGCACAGTTCCAGATACGCGCGCTGGCGTTCGAACGGCGTATTGCCGAGTTTCCAGTAAAGCGGATGGTCGGTGATCAGGCTGTCGAGTGTCAGCCCAATGTGATGGCGATAGCTCGACCACTTGTAGTCCTGTGGCGTGGCCGCAAGCCCCGCTTGCACCGGCGCCATTTCGACCACGCGGCTGGCGAGCAGGAAATACGTCTCACCTTCTATCACCGTTGCACGATAGCGGCCTTCCCATAACGTGCCGCGACGTGCATACCGGCGATTGAAGTGCGCGACGTACCGCCTGCCGACCGCCTGCATGGCTTTTGGCAAGCTCGCTTCGTCGCGGGGCGTGACGAGCAAATGCACCGCGCCGGGCATCAGCGCGTAGGCGTGGATGGCGAGATTGTGGTCGCGCGATGCAGTCCGCAGACATTCGATAAAAAGCTCGTAGTCCGGAGCATCGATAAAAGCGGGCTGCTGGTCGAGGCCGCGCAAGATAACGTGTTGCGGCTGTTCGGGAACGTAGAGTCGTGCAAGCCGTGCCATTCTGGATTTTCCGTTGGTCGGGCGTTGATCGGGTTCAAGGAAATTCTGGAGACAGGGATTCGGGCGGCCGGCGCTCCCGGGGGTCTGTCCAAACGATATTCTGGGCCACCTTGAAAATTTTCGTCGAGATGCCGGCAATTCGCATCGACGAGAGAAGTCAGGTGTACGAGACAGTTTTATGCATCGTGTGCATCGCGCTAACCCAATTGGAGCCAGCATTCCTCTTAGGGAAAACGCTTTGCGGCGAAACGTGGTTTGTTTCAAATGTTCTGTTCATAATTAGCGTGCTTTCTCGGAGGAGCACTCAATGAAAATAAAACAGGTAGTCACGGGGATTGCAGCATTTACCTGCATCACTGGCGCGGCACACGCGCAATCGGCAAATACGTTCTACTTCACTACGGGATGGTTCCACTTCGCGCCGCTTTCGAGCAGCGGCCCGCTCAAGGAGACGAGTGTAGGTGGATCGCCGGTTGGCATTGAAGTGCCCAACACTGGCGCCAGTCTCTCGAATGCCGATACTGCAGGCTTTACCGCGGGCTACTTCGTCACTGATCACATCGCAGGCGAATTCGTAATGGGCATCCCACCGAAATTCGACCTCAAGGGCGACAAGAGTTACTCGGGCTACGGCACGGTCGGAACGGCCAAGCAATGGAGCCCGACGTTTCTTCTGAAGTATTACTTTATGCAGCCACAAGCGAAGTTGCGTCCGTACGTTGGTATTGGCGTGACGCGTGTGTGGTTCACCGACGCCAAGATCACCAATACCGGCTTCGAGGCCAACGTGCTGCATGGTCCGACCGACGTATCAACGGATCGTTCCTGGGCTCCGGTGTTTAATGCAGGTCTCACTTATGCATTCTCGGAGCACTGGTTTGCCGGCTTCTCGCTCTCCTTCGTGCCGTTGCATGCCACCGCAAAGCTGACCACACAGGCTCAGACGCCGGTCGGACCGCTTACGGTGAAAACCGAGGCGAAGCTCCGGCTGAATCCGATCGTGACGTATCTGAACATCGGTTACCGGTTCTGACGTTTTCTTCCGGCTAAGCAAACGAACGCCGCTACGTGCGAAACGCAGCGGCGTTTTGTTTCTATCCGCTTGTAAAAATGACTTGTAGTTGTGTCACTTAAGTGAACGCCAACGCAGTTTCTACTCAGTCGACATCTTTCCAATCGATCGGATGCCGTGCGCCGCAAGGCTTCAGCGCGCAATGTCGAGGACGACGCTTGAACCGGCATCCAACTTGCTCACCTTCAGCGTTTCCGCAAACTTTGATACGTTTGCGCCCATCCACGATTCATCCATCGACGGAGCGATCCTATGAACGCATTTCCCAATACGCGAGACGCCATCGGAGATTCATGGAACTCCACCAGCCGCCGTGCTCGCCGGATTTCACGGCACAGCAGTGACGCAGCGCAAGACATTGGCGGCGAACTTCGCACGCTGATTTCGGAGATTGAAGAGACGTTGTCCGAAGGCACATCGGCGGATGTCGCCGCGTTGCGCGCCCAGTTGAGCAAACGCGTGGATTCGGCGCGTGCCCGTTTGAACGACACGCAAGATGCAGTACGCGCCCGCGCCAATGCAGCGCTGGCCGATGCGGACACTTATATTCACGATAAACCCTGGCAAACCATTGCCCTGGTCGGTGGCCTCGCGCTCGTCGCGGGCGTGTTGCTGGCTCGCGCGCGCTAAGTTACAACTTTTAGCGTCGTGAAAAGCGCGCTCCGGGATAGCCCGGCGCGCGCTTTTTATTTGCTGCTCATTCGAGAAAATCCGCACCGATTACATCGATACGATCCGTACAGATCGCATCCACGCCCCACTGCGCAAGTTCGCGGGCTCGGGCTGGCTCATTCACCGTGTACGCCAGGATCCGCAGGCCCGAGTCCTTGATCTCGCGGACCAGCGCTTCATTGAGCTTCGCGTGGTCCGCGTGCAGCGACACGCACGAGAGCGCCGCTGCCTGCGCGCGCCAATCGGCGGGAATGTCCTCGTAAAGCATTCCGCGCGGCAGGTCGGGCGCGGCCTCGGCGGCAGCTTCGAGCGCCGCATACGAAAACGATGACAACAGCGGCGCGGGCCCGGCATCGGCCCATAAGCGCGCTGCCTCTTGCGCCACGAGAACGCCGGTTTCCACGTCCCGCCCTTCGCACGGCTTGATTTCGATGTTCGCCGCGATCCCATGCTGGAAGCATCGTTCGGCGACTTGCGCGAGCGTCGGCATGCGGGCGCCCTTGAAACGCGGGTCGAACCACGTGCCGGCATCGAGCGTGGCGATTTCATCGTAGCGCATGGTTTTTGCCGGACCGCGACCATCGGATGTGCGATCAACGAGGTCGTCGTGTAGCAAAAACACGACGTTATCCGCCGATAATTTCGCGTCGAACTCGATCATTTTCAGGCCGAGCCGTGCGCCGGTGTCGATTCCGTCCAGCGTGTTTTCCGGCGCAACTTTGCCGCCGCCACGATGCGCGACGATGCGCGGATAGGGCCAGGTTTTCATCGTCAATCGTCCTTTCAGTTCACGCGTTGGCCGGTCTGCGGATCGAAAATATGCAGCCGATGCGCGGGCAGCGCAACTTCAAGCGCTTCACCGCGCGCCGGCCGATGTTCATGCGGCAAGCGCACTGCAACGTCGTGATTGCCCCAGCGGCCGTGCGCCAGATTGTCCGCGCCGAGGAGTTCGCAGGAATCCACGGTGAGCGTCACGTGCGCGCCCGGCTGTCCCGGCAGCATGTGTTCCGGCCGGATTCCCAGCGTCCATTCACGACCCTTCAGATCCTGCGTCAGCGCGTTCATGCCAGCGAGCGGCAGACGTGGACCGTTGCCGGCGACATCGAAGGTGGAACCGTCGTCCGAAACGCGGCCGTCCATCAAATTCATGGCCGGCGAGCCGATGAAACTTGCCACGAAAACTGTCGCCGGGCGCTCGTACACTTCGGTCGGCGGCCCGATCTGCTCGGCGTAACCGCGGTTCATCACGATCACGCGCTGAGCGAGCGTCATGGCTTCAATCTGATCGTGCGTGACATACAGGCTCGTGGTCCCGAGCCGTGCGTGCAGCCGCTGAATCTCCAGCCGCATTTGCACGCGAAGTTTGGCGTCGAGATTGGAAAGCGGTTCGTCGAAGAGAAACACCGCCGGTTCGCGCACGATCGCGCGGCCCATCGCCACGCGCTGACGCTGACCACCCGACAACTCACGCGGCTTTCTCTGCAGCAACGGTTCGAGCTCCAGGATCTTCGCCGCGTTCTGCACGCGCCGGTCGATATCGGCCTTGCTCACGCCGCCGATCTTCAGCGCATACGCCATGTTCTGCGCGACGCTCATGTGCGGATACAGCGCGTAATTCTGGAACACCATTGCAATATCGCGATCCTTCGGCTCGAGCGTGTTCACCACCTTCTCGCCGATGGAAATCGTCCCTTCGGACACGCTTTCGAGTCCCGCGACCATCCGCAGCAACGTGGATTTACCGCAGCCCGACGGCCCGACCATGACGACGAATTCACCATCGGCGACTTGCACGTCGATGCCATGCAGCACGAACTGCTTGCCGTCGTACGTTTTCTTGACGCTTTGAAGGCTTAGTGCAGCCATCGACCCGCCTTATTTCAGTGCGCCCGCGACCGTCGCGAAATGCGCGACCGCGACACCCGGTTCATAGAATTTGTGCAGCAATTCGCGCCATTCCTGGTATCCGGCCGAATTGCGAAAACCGTCCTGATGCGCGGCGACCGTTTCCCATCGCACGAGTAAAACGTATTGCGAGCCATTGTTTGCGTCGGCGCCGCGCACGAGTTCGTGCGAGAGAAATCCCGGTTGCGCCGAGATGATCTTCTCGGCCTGAGCGAACGCCGTTTCGAATGCAGTTTCTTCGCCGGCCTTCACCGGCAATTGCGCGACTTCAAGGATCATTGAATAAGCTCCGTTATTTTTCTGAATCGACAAGACCACGCACGAACCAGCGCTGCATGCTCAGCACCACGGCGAGCGGCGGCAGCATCGCGAGCAAGGTCGCGGTCATCACGAGATGCCATTCGGTGGCCGTGTCGCCCGACGCGATCATGCTCTTGATGCCGACGACCGCGGTTTGCATCGACTGGTCGCTGCTGATCAGGATGGGCCACAAGTACTGGTTCCAGCCATAGATGAACGTGATCACGAAAAGCGCGGCAATGTTCGTCTTCGAGAGCGGCAGCACCACGTCCCACAGGAAACGCAATGCGCCCGCGCCGTCGATGCGCGCCGCTTCCATGAGTTCATCGGGCAGCGTCATGAAGAACTGGCGGAACAGGAACGTCGCTGTCGCCGACGCAATCAGCGGCAGCGTCAAACCGGCGTACGTGTTGCTCATATGCATCGATGAAACCACTTGCACCGTCGGAAAAATCCGCACTTCCACGGGCAGCATCAGCGTGATGAAAATGAGCCAGAACGCGAGGTTCTTGAACGGAAAGCGAAAGAACACGATGGCATATGCGGACAGCATCGAAATGACGATTTTCCCGATGGAAATCACGAGCGCCATGACAAGGCTGTTCATCAGCATGCGGCCGAAGGGACTCGCCGCGCTGCCGCTGCCATGCGTCCAGATGTGCGCAACGTTCTCGAACAAATGCGTGCTCGGCACGAGCGAGAGCGGCACGTTGAAGACTTCGGCTTCGCTCATGGTGGCCGCGCAAAACGCGATGTACACCGGAAACACGACCAGCACCACGCCGACGATCAGCACCGCGTGGCAAAAGAGGTCGAAACCGCGACGGTTCTCGATCATGAGTACTGGACCCGGCGTTCAATAAAGCGGAATTGCACGATGGTCAACGCCACCACGATCACCATCAGCACGACGGACTGCGCGCCGGAACTGCCGATATCGAGTCCCTGGAAACCTTCGGCGAAGATCTTGTAGATGAGCGTCTTCGTGGACTGCGCGGGGCCGCCGCCGGTTGCGGCATCGATAACCGGGAAGGTATCGAAGAAAGCGTAGACCACATTCACGGTCAGCAGGAAGAAGCTTGTCGGCGACAACAACGGCAACGCGATCCCGAAGAAGCGGCGCACGGGACCGGCGCCATCGATGGCTGCTGCTTCGATCAGCGATCGCGGAATGGCCTGCAAGCCGGCATAAAAAAACAGGAAGTTGTAGCTCACCTGTTTCCACACGGACGCCAGCACCACCAGAAACATGGCTTGCGAACCGTTCAGCGCGTGATTCCAGACAATGCCGTATTTCGCGAGCGCATACGTCACCAGGCCAATACTCGGATTGAACAAGAACGACCACAACACGGCTGCAATCGCAGGCGCCACCGCGTACGGCCAGATCAACAGCGTCTGATACGTCCTGGCGCCGCGCGTCACGCGATCGGCGCACGCTGCAAGCAACAGCGAAATGACAAGCCCGGACACGGTGACGAGCGTGCAGAAGATGATCGTCGTGTTGAACGAAGAGAGGTAAAGCGGATCGGTGAAGATCTGCTTGAAGTTCGCCAAACCGACAAACTCACTCGATGTCCCAAACGCGTCCTGCGTTTGCGTGGCCTGCCACAGCGCCTCGCCCGCCGGCCACAGAAAAAAGAGCGCGGTGATCGCGAGCTGCGGCGCGACCAGCAGATAAGGCAGCAGGCTCGTATTGAACCGCGATCGTTTCTCCATGGCGCGCTCTTAGCTTCCCGCTTTTTCGAAGCGGCGCAGCAGATCGTCGCCGCGCGATGCGGCTGAATCCAGCGCTTCTTTCGGCGTCTTCTTTTGCGCCCACACTTGTTCGAGCTCTTCGTCGACGATCGTGCGGATTTGCGGCATGTTGCCCAGACGCAAGCCCTTCGTGAACGGCAGCGGCGGCTTGTTCAGCATCTGCTTGATGGCGGTATCGGAGCCGGGATTCTTGTCGTAGAAACCCTGCTTTTGCGTCAATTCATACGCGGCTGTGGTAACCGGCAGATAACCTGTGTCCTGATGCCATTTCGCCGCAACCGCCGGCGACGTCAAGTACGCGAGGAACTTCGCGACGCCCTTGTACGTTGCCGCGTCCTTGCCCGACAGCACCCAAAGGCTCGCGCCGCCAATGATCGCGTTCTGCGGTGCGCCCTTCACGCTTTCGTCGTAGGGCATCATGCCCGTGCCGAAGCTGAACTTCGCATATTTCTTGATGTTGGCGAGCGAGCCCGACGAGTTCGTCACAATGCCGCAATCGCCGCTATAGAACTTCGATACCGCTTCGTCCTTGCGGCCAACGTACGTGAACGTGCCGTCCTTCGCCATGTTCTGCAGGAACTGGATGTGCGCGACCTGCAGCGGCTTGTTGAATTCGAGCACGGCGTCGGAACCATCGAAACCATTGTTCTTCGACGCAAACGGCACACCGTGCCACGCGCTGTAGTTCTCCAGCTGAATCCAGCTTTGCCAGCCCGACGAATACCCGCACATGCCGGCCGCTTTCAGCTTCTTGGAATCGGCTTCGAGTTCGCCCCAGGTTTTCGGCGGATGCGTTGGATCGATGCCCGCTTTCTTGAACGCGTCCTTGTTGTAGTACAGCACGGGCGTGGAGCTGTTGAACGGCATCGAAATCAGATGGCCGGTTTTCGAGTCGCTGTAATAACTCGCGATGGTCGGCACGAACGCCTTTTCGTCGAGCGGAACACCGGCTTGCTTGAAAACATCGGAGACGGGGATCACGGCTTTCTTGGCCTGGATCATCGTGGCCGTGCCGACTTCATAAACCTGCAGGATGGCCGGAGCGTTGCCGCTGCGATACGCCGCAATGCCCGCCGCCAGCGTCTGGTCGTAGCTGCCCTTGAAAACCGGCACGATCTTGTAGTCGCTTTGCGACTTGTTGAAGTCGTTCGCGATGTCGTTCACACGCTCGCCGAGCGCGGATTCCATTGCATGCCAGAACTGGATTTCGGTTGCAGCCTGCGCCTGGCTTGCGCCAAACGTGAGCGCGGCGGCGAGGGAAATGGAGCTGACCAGCAGCTTGCGACTACTCATGAGTAACGTCTCCTTGAACCCGGTGGAATTTGCGTGTTTCTCGCGAAAAAGGGATTCGAAAATCCCTGAACGCGCGATTCTAGTTGTCGTCGATGACGAACAGACGTCCGTATTCTTTTAGCGCGTACCGGTCTGTCATTCCCGCGATGTAATGCGCGATCAGCCTTGCCTGCGTAGTGTTTCCGGCGGAAGCGGCGGAGTGATTATCGTTCGCCGATTCCTCCGCGACCGGCGCGCGCGCCTGGTAGTCGGGCGGCAACAGGCGCGGGTCGTCGATGAACGCCTTGAAGAGGCCGGTGATCACGCGCTGCGCCTTGTTGGCCATGCGCATCACGCGATAATGGCGATAGAGATTCTTGTACAGGAAACGCTTGAGCTCGGTGGCCTGGGCCGCGACGGCCGGTCCGTGCGCAACGAGAGCGGGCGCGTTGCGCACGTCATCCACGGATTGCGGATTGACCCGCGCGAGATTCTCGTTCGTCGCCTCGATCAGATCCACGATCAGCGTATTGATAATCCGCCGGATAGTCTCGTGAATCAGCCTGCGCCCCTCGATGTCCGGGTATTCGGCACGCGCCGTTTCGTAATGCGTCTGCCACAGCGCGACGTTGGCGAGCTGGTCGAGTGTGATCAGGCCAGAACGCAGGCCGTCGTCGACATCGTGATTGTTGTAGGCGATTTCGTCGGCGACATTCGCGATCTGCGCTTCAATGGATGGCTGCTTGCGGTTCAGGAAGCGCTCGCCCAGTTCGCCGAGCTTCAATGCGTTTTCGCGCGAACAATGTTTGAGAATGCCTTCGCGCGTTTCGAAGCAGAGGTTGAGTCCGTCGAATGCGCCATAGTGCTCTTCGAGTTCATCGACAACCACAAGGCTTTGCAGGTTGTGTTCGAAACCGCCGTGCTCGCTCATGCATTCGTTGAGCGCGTCCTGTCCGGCATGGCCGAACGGCGTATGGCCGAGATCGTGCGCAAGCGAAATGGCTTCGACCAGATCCTCGTTCACGCGCAGATTGCGTGCGACAGACCGCGCGATCTGCGCGACTTCCAGGCTATGAGTCAGGCGTGTGCGGAACAGGTCGCCTTCGTGGTTCACGAAAACCTGCGTCTTGTATTCGAGCCGCCGAAATGCAGTCGAATGGACGATGCGATCGCGGTCGCGCTGAAATTCGGTGCGCGCGGCCGGCGCTTTTTCTTCGAAACGGCGGCCGCGAGATTGGGCGGAATGCGCCGCAAACGGCGCGAGATGCGCCTCGAGTGCGAACGGCTTCGGTGTGATGCTGGAAACCTGCAATGTCTTGTCGCTCACCGGCTGCTCCGAATCGTCGTTCTGTTCTGCCCGGCAACGGCTACGCTGGAACGCAGCTTTCACCGCGTCCGGTCAGCGGCCATTGGCGCGAGTTGACCTCTTGTCCTTTTGTTCGTTGATTCTTTGTTCTTTTTGAAACCCGCGCCTGAAGCTTACGCGGCGCCGGGAAGCCGGTGCAGCTTTACCCGGGAGATTGCGCTGAACGCTGTCGCTCAGATACTGGCCGCAAGCGTCGCGCGGACGGTTTCATCTGGCGCGCCTGCGATTTCGGTCTCGCCGAACCGCTTGAGCAGAATGAACTTGATCTCGCCCGCTTCGGCCTTCTTGTCGACTTTCATCAAGTCGATATAACGATCCGCGCCCAGCGCCGGCGCCTTAACCGGAAGCTTGGCGTCCGCGATCACGCGAACCAGACGCGCCCGCGATTTTTCGTCGAGCCGGCCGAGCCGCACCGAAAGATCCGCAGCCATGACCATGCCCGTTCCAACCGCCTCGCCATGCAGCCACTCGCCGTAGCCGAGTCCCGCTTCGATTGCGTGACCGAAGGTATGCCCGAAGTTTAGGATCGCGCGCAGGCCGCCTTCGCGTTCATCGGCGGCAACGACCGATGCCTTCACTTCACACGAGCGCTTCACCGCATGCGCGAGCGCAGTAGCGTCGCAGTCGTTCAGCGCGGGCGTGTTCGCCTCGATCCAGTCGAAGAATTCGCTATCGGCGATGGCGCCGGTCTTGATCACTTCCGCAATACCAGCTGCAAGCTCGCGTGGCGCAAGCGTGCGCAATACGCTGATATCCGCGATCACCGCCTGCGGCTGATAAAACGCGCCGATCATGTTCTTGCCGAGCGGATGGTTGATGCCGGTCTTCCCGCCCACCGACGAATCCACCTGCGAAAGCAGCGTGGTCGGCACCTGGATAAACGGAATCCCGCGCATGTAGCTCGCCGCTGCGAACCCGGTCATGTCGCCGATCACGCCGCCGCCCAGCGCAATCAACGTGGTCTTGCGGTCGGCGCGTTCGGTCAGCAGCGCGGTGAAGATCTGGTTGAGCGTGTCGAGATTCTTGTGCGCTTCGCCATCGGGAAGCACGATGGTCGTGACCTTCTTGCCGAGCGGTTTAAGCGCCGCGCGCAGTGCATCGCCATAAAGCGGATCGACCGTCGTGTTGGTGACGATCGCAACCGACGACCCCGCAATATGCGGCGCATACAGCTCCGTGCGGCCAATCAGTTCGGCACCAATATGGATGGGATAGGCGCGATCGCCCAGTTCGACATTTACGGTAATCATGGCCAACATTATGACGTAGCCGGCTTGGCGATGCCGGCCATCTCCAGTTGCATCAACACCATGTTGACGAGGTTGTTCACCGTCGGCCGCCCCGTTTCCACGATGAAATGCGCGCACTCCTGATACAGCGGATCGCGCGCCTTGTAGAGCGCTTCCAGCTTGCCGCGCGGGTCGTCGGTCTGCAGCAGCGGCCGGTTTTTGTCGCGCCGCGTACGCTGCCACAGTTCGTGCGGCGTGGCGCGCAGATAGATCACGAGGCCGCGACTCTTCAGATGATTGCGGTTCTCCGGCCGTAGGATCGCGCCGCCGCCCGTCGCGAGCACTATATTCTCGCGTCGCGACAACTCCTCGATCACATCCGCTTCCCGTTGCCGGAAACCTTCTTCGCCCTCGACTTCCCAGATCACGGGAATGCGCGCGCCCGTTCGCGCCTCGATCTCGAGGTCGGAATCGATGAACGAACGCTGCAAACGGCGCGCAACCGCCCGCCCCACGGTGGTCTTCCCTGCCCCCATGAGTCCGACGAAAAATACGTTCGAGTTCGTTTGCCCGGCTTCCAACTCGCTTACCTTTGCATTGATTCCGGTCCCGATTCTGGTCCCGTTCGTGCGGGAGCTTAAAGGCAAAAGGACCGCTTTGTCGAGCCGAAGGGGGGCGCCGAACGCTCGCCACAGGCTTGCCGGCGGCCTTCACAAGCGCGCCGGGACGATATGTGGGGTGATGAAAATGACCAGTTCGCTGCGCGAATTGCGGCGCGCGGAGTGACGAAAAAGCCAGCCCAATCCCGGAATTTTACCGAGTAGCGGAACGCGGGTAACGTCATCGCGCTCGTCGCTCGAATATATCCCGCCAATCGCCACCGTGCCGCCGTCTTCCACTTCCACGCGCGTCTGGACGTGTTTCGTGTTGATCGCCGGACCCGCGGCGGTCTGCTCGCCAACACTGTCCTTCGATACATCCAGGTCCAGGATCACATGCCCATGCGGCGTAATTTGCGGCTCGACCTCCAGTTTTAGCGCGGCGCGGCGGAACTGCACGCCCGAAACGCCGTTTCCGACCTTCGCCTGATACGGCAATTCCGTGCCCTGCTCGACAATCGCCTTCACGCGGTCGGCCGTGACCACGCGCGGACTCGACACGATCTCGCCGCGCCCTTCTGCTTCGAGCGCGCTCAGCTCGACATTCAGCAGCCGCGTCGCCTGCGCGGCGAAGAGCGTGAGGCCCGCCGTCGCTGCATCGAATCCGCCGATGGGCCGCGCCGACAGATCAAGCACCGCGCCGTCCGGGCCCGCCACGAGGCCACGCGCGGTGCCCTCGCCCGTGGGTGTCATCGACAGCTTCACGCCGAGATTGCGCGAAAAGCCGGTATCGCCTTCCACGATGCGCGCCTCGATCATCACTTGCGGCGTCGGCTGGTCGATCCGCGCGATCAACTCCGCAATCTGCGCGACGCGCGCTTCGAGGTCAGTGACGAAGAGCAGGTTCGTGCGGGCGTCTGCCATGACGGAACCGCGCTTCGACAACACTCGCTGGCTGCCCGAGCCAGTGAGCAATTTTCTTACGTCGTCGGCGCGCGGGTAGCGCAGCACGAATGTGCGGCTGCCGAGCGGCTCAAGGTCGGCGGCACGCGCATGAGCCTCGTAGCGAAGGCGCTCGCGCGCTGCCAACTCGGTCAGTGGCGCGACCCAGATCACGTCGCCGTGCCGTTCCATGGCGAGGCCGTGGACGTCGAGAAGCGTGTCGAACGCGCGCCGCCACGGGACATCGACGAGATTGATCGATACCTGTCCGCGAATCTTGTCGCTCGCCACGATGTTCACGCCCGAAAACTTCGCGAACGTTTGAAGCACGGCGCTCAGGTCCGCGTTTTTCAGATTCAGCGAGATCGGCTTGCCGTCGTCGTTCGCCGCGCTCGAAGCACCGGGCGCGCTGCGGCTCATGCGCTGAACAGGCGGCAACGGCGTGGGCGGACCTTCCAGTGGCGGGGCGGCGTCGATGGTTGCAGCGGGTGCGGCGGGTGCGGGAGCTATCACCGGCGCGAGCCAGCCGCCATCGTCCCCGGACGGCTCGGCCGCCGATTGCGTCGGAACTTCCACCGATGTGTTTTCCGCAAACTGATCAGTAGGCAGCGTCAGCGGGAGGTTCGCCGGCAAAGGTGGCAAGGGCGGAATGGCTGCACCAACGCCGAAAGCCTGCAGCATCAAAATAGCGACGACACAACGTACCGTCGTCGTCCGCCAAAGCGCCGCTCGATTCCGCCGAGCCATGAAACGTACACAGCTCATGGCCGATCCTCGACAAAACCAATCGTCCGCACAGCGCCATCGCCACGACGCAATTCGATTGATCGCGCACGAACGCGGCCAACCTGCTCCTCGCCGACCGTTTGACCCGGTGCAAATCCAGCAACGCCCGCCGCGGTTTCCAGCAGCGCCATCGATCGACTCTGGCTTCGCAAAGTGCCGACGAGAAGCATCTCGCCAGCTTCGCCAGTGCCGGCGCCGTTTTTCACGCCGAATGGATCGATCGCGAATGCGTCCCGCCGCGATGGCTCCGGACGCGATACTGCCGGCAACGTCTCGAATACCCGCAGCGTCGCGTCGAGTCCAAGCGAATTACTGACCAAAGGATCTCGCTTCATTTGCACATCGGCGGGAACGACCAGACGCGGCAATCCCTCGAGCGCATCCATGAAGCGCCGGATCTCGCCGAACGAACCTTCCGCGCGAAACCGCAACGGCCGCTCGATTTCGATGCCCTCGCCCTTTTGGACCGATGGCTCCACTGCCCCGATCCGCAATCCGCTTTGAGCGGCGAGCGCAGTGATTTCGTGAAGCGCGTCGGCGATGGTCCAGCGCAACGGACTCGCGTCACGTCCGAGCCGCGTGCGCATGGCGGGCAGTTCGCCGGCCACGGCGCGAGCGCGATCAAGCCGATGCTGGACATCGGCAAGCGCCGAACGGCTTGCTTGCGTGCCGCTCAGATCGGACGAGCGCCATAACGCAACACCCGATGCAAACACCAGAGCGCCCACGGCAACGCCTGTCACTGCAATCCTGCAGTTGCTCCAGGCATCGAGAGGCTCGGCCAGCAGTGCGAAAATACTTGCGCGCTGAAGTACATGTGGCGTTTTCATCGCGCGTCTCTCCGGGCCGCAGATTTAGACGAAGAAAGCCCGCGCTTGCCAACCTTGAGCTCCTTCGCGTTCTTCGCGCTGGCAATGCCGTCGGTCCATCGAACCACCGCGATGAAGTCATACCCGCCAGACTTGTCCTGCATGCCCGCCGAAGCTGCCCGCAGGTCTTTTACTGACGGCGACCGCACTGCAGTCACTCGCCGGCGCATATCGATAATCTCGACAGCCCGCACACCCGGCACATCTTCAAGCGCCTTTAGCCAAGCTGCAGCCGCCTGGGAATCCGGCGCGCTTGCGGCAAGCTCTACCTCGCTCGAGCGTTGCGTGACGCGCTGCAAACTCACGTTTCCCTGCGACGCGCCTTGCGCCAGCGCATCGAGCAAACCGAGAAACCACGCACGTGGCTCGGCGATCGGCACAGCGGCACTTTCGGCGCGCCGCCGCGACGCTTCCTGCTCGACCAGACGCGTGTGCTCTGCCAAAGGCCCGTTCAACCTGGTAAGCGCCTGATCAAGCACAGCACGATGTTCCTCCAGCCGAGCGCGCGTCAGCGCATCCCAACCGGCAACGGCGCCGACCGCGCCGCATCCCGCAACGCTCGCACCGGCGAGCAGCGCCAGCGCGCGATTGCGCGCCCGACGCCGTGCACCCGGCCGATACGGCAGCAAATTGAAAGCATGCAATGCGACTGCGCTCATGGCATGACCTCGCGCAGCGCAAGGCCTAGCGCAACGGCAAACAAAGGTGAATGTGCGAGGCGTTCGTCCACGCGTTGCGCGCCATTGCAAAACGGCGCGCATTCGAACGGCATGACGGGGCACCCGAACGCGGCGACGAGCATTTGCGTCGATACCCCCGCTCGCTGCAGCAGCTCGATATCGCCGCCTATGTAAATCCAGTTCACGCGCGGCCCACTGCCGACAAGATCCGTCAACGCCTCGATCGCGCTCGAGTATTCCGGCGACGGATATCGCATCTCGTTCTCAACGCCGTCTTCGCCGACAACCCACGCATGCAGCCCCGAACTTTCAACCCAGCACGCGATAAAACGCTCCTCCCGATCGATCTCCATAGCAGCCGAATAACACAACGCGCGCAACGCGGCGCCGGGCTCGCCATCGATTGCGCTCAGCACAATATCGGCGCCCGCCGCCGCCTCCACGCGCGACTCCACGTATTGGCGCGCAGTGGCGGCAATCGAAACCTCGGTACAGCCGTCATCGCGTTCATAAATTGCCCAATCCACGGACAGCGCGCCACGTTCGATACCCGCCAGGCGCTCGGCCTCGGCCAGAACTGCCGGTTCGAGCACGCCCCGCGGATCGCGCCCGGGCTTCTGCCGCTCGTTCGTCAGCTTGTCGAGCAATACGCGCGTAGTGAGCGTCGCCGAAGCAGGCAACGCCATGGCGCACCGAAGCGAGCGCAGGGCGCCCCGCGCCGGCAGCCGCGAAAACGCCTCGCGCAACGCCGCTGAAATAATGGCGCGATCGATAAAATCGCCACTAACCACAGCGCCCCTTGGCAACAAGACTTCCTCCAGCCGCTCGACACAAACCGGCCGGTTTGCCTGCAGCCGCTTGCTGACGACCGCCAATCGAACGGCCCGCTCGCTCACGTCGATACCCGCCGCGAACCGCCGCGTCACCGTCAAAACCGATCCACGCAATGCCGCTTGCGTACCCATGCTCTACCTCACTTGTCCGGCCGCGCGCCGAACTGTTCGGGCACTGGCAATGACAGAATTGTGAGCAGCAAGAGCGGTTGTCACCATTCAGCCAAATGGCTAACGTAAAGGCATTAAGTGTCTGCAAACGGCGGCATTACGGCTCCGATACACGCGTCGCAAACGTTAGACTTCGTCATTCAGTCAACGCTTATTCCAACAAAATCAACGCTTCCGAGACCTCCGCGCAACAGCCGAGTAAGCCGGGCGAAAGCCGCAAAGTCGGGCGGCTATAATCGCGGGACCGTTTTTTGGTGGTGCCATGCAATCTCAGTCTCCGTCGTCCCCGCCGTCCCGTCAGTCCGAACCTGGCAAGCGTCGTCCGCTCTGGATCAGGCTTCTGCTCGGGCTGATGATCTGTATTTTCGGATTGATCGCCAGCGCGGTACTCGTGCTCGGTTACGCGCTCGTTGTAGCGCAGCCGAACCTGCCGTCGCTCGATGCGCTCACCGACTATCGTCCGAAAGTGCCGCTGCGGGTGTACACCGCGGATCACGTGCTGATCGGAGAGTTCGGCGAGGAACGGCGCAGCGTCGTGCGCATCCAGGACGTGCCGGATTATCTTAAAAAGGCGGTACTCGCCATCGAGGACGCCCGTTTCTACGATCACGGCGGCGTCGACCTGACCGGCATCCTGCGTGCCGGCACGGTTGCGTTGACAAACGGCCATGCATCGCAAGGCGCGAGCACGATCACCATGCAGGTCGCGCGCAATTTCTTCCTGTCGAGCGAAAAGACCTACACTCGCAAGATTTACGAGATGCTGCTCGCGTACAAGATCGAGCGCGCCCTGACAAAAGACCAGATTCTCGAGGTCTATATGAACCAGATTTACCTGGGACAGCGCGCGTACGGTTTCGCAAGCGCCGCCCGGGTTTATTTCGGCAAGGACATCAAGGACATCACGCTTGCAGAAGCCGCAATGCTCGCCGGCTTGCCGAAAGCGCCGTCGGCGTACAACCCGGTCGTTAATCCGAAGCGCGCCAAAGTGCGTCAGCAATACATCCTCGAGCGCATGTACGAGTTGCGCTACATCACGCGCGAACAGTACGAGGAAGCCGCGAAACAGCCGCTGGTCGTGAAAGGCGCGGGGCGCGAGTTCAGCGTGCACGCCGAGTACGTGGCCGAAATGGTTCGCCAGATGATGTACGCGCAATATCGGGAAGAGGCTTATACGCTCGGCCTCAACGTGGTGACGACCATCGATTCCGCCGATCAGGACGCGGCCTATCGCGCCGTGCGAAAAGGGCTGATGGACTATGAACACCGGCATGGGTATCGCGGGCCGGAAGGTTTCATCGATTTGCCGGCCGATCCCGACGATCGCGAACAAGCCATTGACGACGCCCTCGTGGACCATCCGGATAACGGCGAGATCGTTGCAGCGGTCGTGACATCGGCGAACGTGAAGCAGGTCAAGGCGAGTTTTATCGATGGCAACGTGGCCACGGTTCAAGGCAACGACTTGCGCTTCGTCGCGAGCGCGCTGAGCACGCGCGCACAGCCGAATCAGCGCCTGCGCCCAGGCGCCATCGTGCGCCTGATGAAAAACGAAGACGACAACTGGGTCATCACGCAGCTTCCGCAGGTTGAAGGCGCGTTCGTTTCCATCGTGCCGCAGGACGGCGCAATTCGCGCGCTCGTCGGCGGCTTCGATTTCAACAAGAACAAGTTCAATCACGTCACGCAGGCGTGGCGCCAGCCGGGCTCCAGCTTCAAGCCGTTCATCTATTCGGCATCGCTGGAAAAAGGCTTGTCGCCGGCGACCATCATCAACGACGCGCCGCTTTATTTCAGCGCCTCCGAGACCGGCGGCCAGGCATGGGAACCGAAGAACTACGGCGGCGGTTTCGACGGCCCCATGCCCATGCGCACCGCGTTGATGAAGTCGAAGAACCTCGTGTCCATTCGCATTCTGAACAACATCGGCACGAAGTACGCGCAAGGTTATGTGACCAAGTTCGGATTCGATGCCGCCCGCCAGCCCGCCTACTTGCCCATGGCGCTCGGCGCCGGACAGGTCACGCCGCTGCAAATGGCGACGGGATATTCGGTGTTTGCCAACGGTGGGTATCGCGTGAATCCGTATCTGATCGCCGATATCACCGACCCGCGCGGCGCCGTGGTCTCGCATCCGCAGCCGCTGGTTGCCGGAGAAAGCGCGCCGCTCGCGATCACCCCGCGAAACGCATACGTGATGAACAGCCTGCTGCAAAGCGTGGCGCAGCGCGGCACGGGCGCTCGCACGAATCAGCTGAAGCGTTCGGATCTTGCGGGAAAAACGGGAACGACCAACGACTCGCACGACGCGTGGTTCGCCGGCTACCAGCATTCGCTGGTCGCGATTGCGTGGATTGGCTACGACTCGCCGCGTAGTCTCGGCGACAAGGAAACGGGCGGCGGTCTCGCCCTGCCCGTCTGGATGGATTACATGACCCGGGCATTGCGCGGCGTGCCGGAATACAAGTCGAGCATGCCACCTGATGTGGTGTCGCTGGGCGGCGAACTGTACTTCGATGACCTCACGCCGGGGCATGGATTTATTGCGACCATCGGCGTGAGCCAGGCGCCGCCGGAAGGCGCAAGCGGTGCATTGCCTGGAATGCCTGCAGCGCCCGCGCCGCAAGTTGGCGATCAGGAAAAGCAGGACATCATGAATCTGTTCAAAGGCGGCAATTAAAGACGCGCAGGCCTGAGCTTTTTACATAAATCTCAGGCTGAAAAGCGGACTGGCTCACCGGCCTGTTCCGTGGCGTACTGGCTGAGCGCTTCGAAGAACTCGCTGCCATCGCGTGTGTTGCGCCATGCGCCATCCACGTATTTGTAGTGAAATCCGCCCGACTTCGCCGCGAGCCACAACTCGTGCATGGGCGGCTGCAAATTGACGATCAGCTTCGTGCGATTCTCGAATTCCAGCGTCAGCACATTGCCGCTTCGCTCGAATTCCACGTCGGCATCCAGGCCGTCCACATCGCGCTCGATGGCCGCCAGCGCGGCCTCGGCGAGCGTCAGGTATTCGTTGTCGGTCATGCTAAACTCCGTCGATTAATTATTCAGGGACAGTGATGCAAGTCGTCTTCAGGATGAGCGCGATTGTAGCGGCTTTGGCCATTTCCGCCGGGACGCTGCTCACCGCGTGTGGTCAGCGCGGACCGCTTTATTTGCCCGTCGCTCCGCCCATTCCGCCGCGTCCCGCCAGCATGCAACCGTTGCCCGCAACCAATGCCGTTGCACCGGTCGCCGCGTCATCAGCGTTCGATTCCAGCGACGTCCCGGACACCTCCGGCGAGGCGCTGTCGCTTTCCCCCGACGACAACCTGAAACCGTCCGCGTCAGTACCCAAAGCCGCTTCAGCCGGCTACTAACATTTCGCCACGCCGCGCCTGGGGCTTCCATCTAGCGTCAAGCGCGTCAGCCGGACCAAAAAGTCATGACTCAATCCGTATTTTCGCGCGCCGATGGCGTGCTGCAAGTCGAAGGCGTTTCGGCGGCGTCGCTGGCCGAACAGTTCGGCACGCCGCTTTACGTATATTCGCGCAGCGCGCTGACCGACGCGTATCAAGCTTACGCCGATGCCGCGAAAGGTCACCGCGCCACGATCCACGTCGCCGTAAAAGCGAACAGCAATCTTGCCGTGTTGAACGTGTTCGCGCGATTGGGCGCGGGCTTCGACATCGTTTCCTCGGGGGAACTGGCGCGCGTTCTGGCTGCCGGCGGCAAGGCGGAGAACACGGTGTTTTCGGGCGTGGGCAAGTCGGCGCCGGAAATGCGCGAGGCGCTCGATGCAGGCGTGAAATGCTTCAACGTCGAGTCGATTCCCGAACTGCACGCGCTTAACGAAGTCGCCAGATTGGCGGGCAAAAAAGCGCCGGTTTCACTGCGCGTGAATCCCGATGTCGATGCCAAGACGCATCCGTACATTTCTACAGGCCTGAAGTCGAACAAATTCGGCGTCGCGTTCAGCGACGCGCGCGCGACCTACGCGCAAGCCGCGGCCATGTCGAACCTGAATGTGATTGGCATCGACTGCCATATTGGTTCGCAGATCACGGAAGTGAGCCCGTATCTCGATGCCGTGGACAAACTGCTCGATCTCGTCGAGCAAATCGAAGCAGACGGCACGAAGATTCATCACGTCGATGTAGGCGGTGGTCTCGGCATCACGTACGACGACGAAACGCCGCCGGCTATCGGCGAGTTCGTGAAAGCGGTGCTCGCGCATATTGAAAAACGCGGACACGGCGAGCGTGAAGTGTATTTCGAGCCAGGCCGTTCGCTGGTCGGCAACGCGGGCTTGTTGCTCACACGTGTGGAATATTTGAAGCCGGGCGCGGAGAAGAACTTCGCAATCGTCGATGCCGCCATGAACGACCTCGCGCGTCCCGCGATGTACCAGGCGTTTCACCGCATTGAAGCAGTGGCCACGAACGCAGCGAAGGCCGAACTCTACGACGTCGTCGGCCCAGTTTGTGAAAGCGGCGACTGGTTGGGCAAGGATCGCTCGCTTGCCATCGAACAAGGCGATCTGCTCGCGATTTTCTCGGCCGGCGCGTACGGCTTCACAATGAGCTCGAACTACAACACGCGTCCGCGCGCCGCTGAAGTGATGGTCGATCACGAACGCGCGCGGCTGGTGCGTGAACGCGAAGAAGTGAAGGATCTGTTCGCCGGGGAATCCATCTTTCCGGATTGATTCATCGGCTTCAATTAAAAAGGGCGGCGCCTTCAAAGCGCCGCCCTTTTTGCATTTGCAGATTCACGCCGTGCGAGTCTTCGTCATTCGTCCGTGCAGCCAGACAATCACGCGCCACGCGAGCAACACGACCACGATAGCGCCGTAGATCTTCGGCAAGATCAGATCGTGCTTGCCTGCCTTCATCCACCAGAAATGCAGGATGGCGAGCGCGGCGATCGGGTAGATCAACTTATGCAGCGTCTGCCAGCGGCGGCCGAGTTTCCTGACCATCGCTTTTGGCGACGTGATCGCGAGCGGGATCAACAGCACGAATGCCGCGAACCCGACCATGATGAACGGCCGCTTGGCGATGTCCTTCAGGATTGCGAAGACATCGAACCATTTGTCGAACCAGATGTAGGTCGTGAAGTGCAGCGCAACGTAGAAGAACGCGAACAGCCCGAGCATTCTCCTGAATCGCAGCAGCGCGTTGAGTCCTGTCAGACGGCGAACCGGCGTCACGGCAAGCGTGATGCACAGGAAAACGAGCGTCCAGAGGCCGGTCGATCGCGTAATGAATTCGATTGGATTGGCGCCCAGGCCGCCCGTAAATCCGAGCAGAACAATGCGCGCGAGCGGATACAAGCCGCTCAGGAACACGGCAATCTTCGCCGGCTTGATCCAGTTCGTTTTCGCGCCCGGAACGGCGACGCGCGCCGCCGGCCGAGGTTTTACATCGGAAGCCGAAGCCATCCGTTGCTCCTTAGAAATTGGCCTTCAGGTTCATGCCCTGATACAGCGACGCAACCTGATCGCCATAACCGTTAAACATCAGCGTTTTACGCTTCGGCGTGAAAAATCCGTCCTCGCCGATACGCCGCTCGGTCGCCTGGCTCCATCGCGGATGATCCACGTTCGGATTCACATTCGAATAGAAACCGTACTCGGCGGGCGCGTATTCGTTCCAGCTTGTCTTCGGTTGCTTCTCGACAAAGCGGATCTTCACCAGCGACTTCGCGCTCTTGAAGCCGTACTTCCAGGGCACGACAATCCGCACGGGCGCGCCGTTCTGATTCGGCAGCACTTCACCGTACAAACCAACTGTCAGCAGTGTCAGCGGATTCATGGCTTCATCCATGCGCAGACCTTCGGAATACGGCCAATCGAGAATCGGCGTGGACAAGCCCGGCATTTGCGACGGATCGGCGAGCGAAATAAATTGCACGTACTTGGCGTTGCCCGTCGGCTGCGCGCGCTTGACGATCTCGGCGAGCGGAATGCCAATCCACGGAATCACCATCGACCAGCCTTCCACGCATCGCAGCCGGTAGATCCGCTCTTCGAGCGGCGCGAGCTTTAGGATTTCATCGATGTCATACACCTTCGCGTTCTTGACCTCGCCTTCCACCGAGATCCTCCACGGGCGCGGCCGCAGCGAATGCGCGTTCTGAACGGGATCACCTTTATCGGTGCCAAATTCGTAGAAGTTGTTGTAGCTCGTAATGTCCTTGAGCGGCGTGACTTTGTCCATGGCGACGAACTTCGTGTTCGTGGTCGCGGCGAGCTTCTGGCCCTTTGCATCGGGCGATGTCATGGCTGCGAACGCTTCCCCGTTGACGCCGACCAGCCCCGTCGCGGCGAGCGCGCCCGCGGCTTTCAACACACGCCGCCGATTCTCGAAAAACGCTCGCGGCGTAATTTCGCTGCGCGGAATCTCGTCGCCATAAAGCCCATCTTTGCTTTTGATAAACATCTCGATGCTCCTGAATGCGTTGCGCCCAGCATGAGCGCGGCCGCTGTACATCTATATTCGTGGCAAACACCCATTTGGTTTCACGTATTCCGCCCGCGCAATAAAAAAACCGCCAGCAAATAATGCATGGCGGTCTTTAAACGCTACTAAAGGGCAAATTTACAGCTTGCCGTAGCTGTGAAGACCGGAAAGGAACATGTTGACACCAAGGAAAGCGAAAGTGGTGACCAGCAAACCGGTCAGCGCCCACCACGCGGCAACCGAGCCACGCAGGCCTTTCATCAGCCGCATATGCAGCCACGCGGCGTAATTCAGCCAGACGATCAACGCCCATGTTTCCTTCGGATCCCAGCTCCAGTAGCCGCCCCACGCTTCGGCGGCCCAAAGCGCGCCGAGAATGGTCGCAATGGTGAAGAACGCGAAACCGACGGCGATCGACTTGTACATAACGTCGTCGAGCACTTCAAGCGACGGCAGCCGATCCGCCAGAATGCCGCCTTCCTTGACCAGATAAGCCACGCCGACCATGGCGGCCAGCGCAAAACTGCCATATCCGATGAAATTCGCCGGCACGTGGATCTTCATCCACCAGCTTTGCAGCGCGGGCACGAGCGGCTGGATTTGCTGTGCATCACGCGCAATGGAGTACCACATCAGGAAGCCGACGGCCGCGCTGATCACGAGCAGGACGAACGCGCCCATTGCGCGCGTGCTGTAATGCTCTTCGTAATACAAATAAAACAGTGACGTGATCAGGCAGAACAACACGAACACTTCGTAAAGGTTCGAGATTGGAATATGGCCAACGTCCGCGCCGATCAGGTACGACTCGTACCAGCGCACCATCAAGCCCGTGAAGCCCATCAGCACGGCAACCCACGTCATCTTCGAACCGATCGCACCGCCGGTCGCCGAGCGCGTGACCAATCCGATCCAGTAGAACACGGTGGCGATCACGAGCAGCGCGCTCATCCAGAGAATCGCGGACTGGCTCGACAGGAAATACTTGAGGAAGAAGTTGGTATCGGCGCGAGCGAGATCCGAGTGATAAAGCTGCAACGACGACAGCGACAGCAGCGCAATGCACGCAATCAACAGCCGCACCGGTTTCCATCGCCAACCGAGCACGACGAACGTCGGCACGGCAGCGCAGAGCACCAGCTTGTCGTAGTAGTTCATGAACGGGTAATACCGATACAGCGCGAAACCCGCGCCGGCGACCATCGCGAGCGCGAATAGCCAGTCGGTTATGCCGAGACGCTTGAGAAACGGCCGTTCATCGAACAGGTCAGCATCGACAGGCACTTTGCCCGCGCGCTGCTGCGCCTGTTTTGACTGCGAAGAGGCTTGTGTGAGGTCCATGTTCTTACCGAGTTGAATCTTGCGAGCCGGTGGACTTGGTGTCCGCAGGCAGTTCCGACGCTGACGATGACGCCGCCGGTTGCGATCTGACACCCAGGGCGGCGCCTATCGCGTCGCGCGTTTGCGCGAATTCTTTCTCGAAATCGAGCGTCCGGCGCGCGGTGGACATTGCCATCAAAACGCTGGTGCCGCCCGTTGCGGAATCTTTGAGCCAGAACCAGAGACGGCGTTCCCGTACGTAAAACATCGAGAAAATGCCGAGTACGAGCAAGGCGCTGCCAAGATACACCACTTTTTTACCTGGCGCGCGCGTCAACTGGAACACGGACGCCTGGATCTGTTTGAACGAATCCAGTTGCAGGAAAACGGGTGATCCATACAAAAAGCTGTCAGAAAGCGCGTTAATCGATGACTGCACGAACTGCGTGTTCTTCGCGTCCGCCTGCGCTTCCGGCATGCCGTTCTGAGCGCGCGAGATTTGCCACAAATCCCACGTCGCGCCTTCCAGCATGCGCAGCAACAAGCCAGCCGCTTTTTCCTGTTCGCCTTTCGGCACCGATTTATCGATGAAAGTGGCGATCGCCTGAAAACCACCGACCGGCGCGCCAGGTTGAGCGGTGGCGCCGGTTTCATCGGCGCCCGCGAACAGGTTCAGCACGCGCAGCGCGCTTTCATCCAGATGCGTCTGCAGATCCGCGTTGGCTTCAGGCACCGAGCGCTTCGCAAACCGATGCGCGGCTTCAACCCGCATTGCCGGCGTTTCCAGCGCGGCGCGCAGGTTCATCCATTGTTTGATCGAGCTTTGTTCGTCGGCGGGAATGCGCAGATAGCGGAATGGATCGTTCGGGCTCAGGCGCATGCCGGCGAGGAACATCGGCTGGCCTTGTACGTCGACGGGCAGCATGTAGTTGTTGAACTCGCGCGCCTGGCCGTCGGTGCCGCGTACCTTGTATTGCACCGACGGCCCGACGTTGCGCAAATCCGTTGGCCGCGATGTCTTTGCGCCGGAGCCGAGCCGTTCATCGAATGCCTGACGCAATGTTTGCGTTTTGCCGACGCCGCGTGCGTCGATGGCGCCGTTGCCGTCGGTGATGTTTTCGACGTTGATCGCGCGGAAATCGGTGAACTCGACGCTCTCGCCCTTTCCGCCGATGATCTGCGGACTCATCGGCGCTGTTCCGCCGATGGCGCCTTCGAACGGCACCGTTTTCGTGCTGCCGCCGGACATGGGCCACGCGGTCATCGAAAGTTTGGAGCCGCCGTCCTGGAAGCTCGATTGATAGATGGAAATGTTGTCGTAGGTGAACGGCTTGTTCACTTCAACGCGCGCCGGAATGCGCTTGCCGGTCGCATGATCGATCACGACGATATCGCTCGCGAACAGCTTCGGCATGCCTGTCGAGTAATAATCGACGATGAATTTATCGAGCTGGATGGAAAACGGCAGATCCTGAATCAGCGAACCGTCCTGCTGGTTGAGGATGGCGGTCGCGACATGCTGACCTTCCGGCACCCAGGCATAACCACGAAACGTAGGATTCGACGTCGATAACCGGTGCGACGCCGGAATGTCGTTGATGATTTCGTTCGATGCAATCGGCGTCTTGTTGAAGAGCCACATTTGCAGCTTGATGGGCAGGTTGCTGTCGAGCAAGCCGCCAATACAGATCACCACGATAGCCAGATGCGCCGAGATATAACCGAGCTTCGTCATCGCGCCGCGCTTTGCCGCGATCAGCGTTGCGCCGCTTTCGGTCTCGAGCGTCTTGAATTTGTAGCCCATCTTGCCGGAAAGCCGCTGCAACTTGGCGGCGGTTTCGGCGCGCGAACCCGGCACCGGCGGATATTCGCCCTTGTGATGAAACGCACGCAGACTGCCTTCCCGCACGCGATCCTTCCAGCTCTTCATGTCCGCGATCATCTTCGGGCCATTGCGGATCACGCACAGCGAGACCGAGATCACGAGGAAGATCAGGATCAGCATGAACCACCACGCGCTGTACACGTTGTAGAGGCTCAGGCCGCGGAAAATATCGGCCCAGAACGGACCGAACTGATTGACGTAATTCGGGTACGGATCTTCCTGCGTAAGCACGGTCCCGATGATGCTCGCTATCGCAAGAATCACGAGCAGCGCGATGGCAAAGCGCATCGAACTGATCGTTTCGATGGCATGGCGTACGCTGCTACGGCTCGACTTCGACTGCAATCCCGACGTGGTGACGCTCATTCAAACTCCGGCTGAACAGCAAAAAAGGGTGGAGACGCACCGGCACATGACCGGCGTCCCACCCTTTTTTCTTATTTGCACCGGCCTCGTTGGACCGGCTTCGTGATGCTTTTTATACTGGGTTCGCACTATGCCGGACGCTCGTGACGTCCGGACGACGCTGCGCGCATCTTAAAGCAGACCTTCGCGCGCCGCAGATTACCGCTTCAATGCAATCCCGCGATGTAGTCCGCAACCGCTTTCACTTCCGCTTCATTCAAACGCAACGCAATGGTGTGCATGGGCTCGCTGTTGTTGCGCGTACCTTGCGCAAACGCGGTGAGCTGCGCCGCCGTGTAATCGGCCCACTGCCCCGACAACCGCGGATACTGCACCGGCACGCCCATACCTGTTGCACCGTGACATGCAGCGCAAGCAGGAACGCCCCTATCTGTCACGCCGCCACGGTAAATCTTCATCCCGAGCGGCACGGTGTTCTTGTCCCGCGCGAAGCCCGGCTTGGCCTTCTGCGTCTCAAAATATGCAGCCACGTTGACCATATCTTGATCGTTCAACGCACCCGCAATACCGGCCATGATTGCATTCTTGCGCGCCGGCTCTTGTGCGCCCGGCTGCGTCTTGTAATCCTTCAACTGCTTGACGATGTACTCGGCATGCTGACCCGCGAGCTTCGGAAATGCGCCACCGGCGCTGTTGCCGTCTGCTCCGTGACACGCCGCGCAGACCTGGGTGGCAATCGCCTGGCCCCGCGCGACATCAGGTTTGGCTGGCGCCGCGGCCGCTGCGGGTTCCGCTGCGATTGCCGTCTGCGCCGTGAGTGTCCAGCCTACCAACCCCGCTCCGAATGCTGCTGCTAATTCCAAGGCCATCAGAGTCTTGTACAGTCGGTTCATTCGCGTACCCTGTTATTCGTCTTGTGAGAATTGTGAGGTTCTGCAAAACGACGGTTACCGATGCACTGCAAGACACCCGACAGAGGACGCGATACGAGTTCGGTACGGGCTAAAAATTCACCCGCCGCGCGCCCCGAAATCTGCCTTCAAACCTGTCTCACTCCTTATCCCGCTTGGGTCTTGCGTGCCCTGGCTGGTCTTCGTACGACCGTCGTATTGTACAATAACTCGCTAAACGCAAAGACGCCAGTCGGGGCAAGCCCAGTATTCAGTGGCTCCTTACAGCTCGAGTTTCCACAGAATTTCACTTTCGGTCTTCCCATGTCGTCATTCCTGCTCCATCAAGCCCGTTTCTTCACGACGGTCAATCACTTACGCGATCTGCCTCCCACGCCGCAGCCGGAGATCGCGTTCGCTGGACGCTCGAACGCCGGCAAGTCGACGGCCATCAACCTGTTGTGCAATCAGAAGCGGCTCGCGTTCGCGAGCAAGACGCCCGGGCGCACGCAGCACATCAATTACTTTGCAATTGGCCCGGCTGATCAGCCCAAGGCCCACGTGGTGGATTTGCCGGGCTATGGCTACGCGGAAGTATCGGGCAACGCGAAGCTGCATTGGCAGGCATTGTTGTCCACGTATCTGCAGAGCCGCGCGCAGTTGGTCGGCATGATCCTGATGATGGATTCGCGCCGTCCTCTGACCGAGCTCGACAAAATCATGCTCGAGTGGTTTGCGCCGACTGGAAAGCCAATCCACGCTTTATTGACGAAATGCGACAAATTGACGCGGCAGGAAAGCATCAACACGTTGCGTGCGACCAAGAAGGCCTTCGAGGAATACACCGCATCCGGGTATCGCGGCGAACTGACGGTCCAGCTTTTTTCAGCGCTGAAGCGTGTTGGCCTCGATGAAGCCCACGAGAAAATCGAAAGCTGGCTGATTCCCAAGGCCATTGAGGAAAGTGATCCGGCGGACGAAGCGCAGTAAGCAGGCCTCGGGCGCTCCACGCTCCCGGCATAAAAAAACCCGCCGCATGACGGCGGGTCAAACAGCCTGATCGGATCCTTTACGAATCACCACAGGCACCCGCTCAGGGAGGAGAAGCGGGGAGGTCGGCGTCAAGCGCCTTGCTCGATCGGTATGATATACCATTGTCTCGAAATGGTTCTGGAGCCGCCTCCCGCCGGGCATTTGGGCGCTGCTGATGCACGCGTCGGCTGGTCTCCCACCTGTTTCCGATCATCCTTCGCATTCCAACATCCGAGCAAATTCCATGAGCTTCTATCCGCATCATCGTCCGCGCCGCATGCGCCGTGACGACTTTTCGCGCCGTCTGATGCGTGAAAACCTCTTGTCCACCAACGACCTGATCTATCCGGTTTTCATCACCGAAGGGACAAATCTGCGTCAGGCCGTCCCGTCGATGCCCGGCGTCGAACGCACTTCAGTCGATCTGCTGATGAAAGTCGCCGAGCAGTGTATGGAACTGGGCGTGCCGGTCATCTCGCTATTCCCGGCCATCGAGCCATCGTTGAAGACGCCCGACGGTCGTGAGGCAACGAATCCCGAAGGTCTGATTCCACGCGCCGTTCGCGAATTGAAGAAGAATTTTCCCGAACTCGGCGTGCTGACCGATGTTGCCCTGGACCCGTACACCAGCCACGGCCAGGACGGCGTTCTGGACGAACAAGGCTACGTCATCAACGACGAAACCAGCGAGATTCTCGTCGACCAGGCGCGGGCTCAGGCCGAAGCGGGTGTGGATATCGTTGCGCCCTCGGACATGATGGACGGGCGTATCGGCGCGATCCGCGAGATGCTTGAAAGCGATGGCCACGTGCACACGCGGATCATGGCGTACGCGGCAAAGTTCGCATCGGCGTTCTATGGTCCGTTCCGCGATGCTGTCGGCTCGGCCACGAATCTGGGCAAGAGCAACAAGATGACGTACCAGATGGACCCGGCCAATTCCGATGAAGCCATGCGCGAAGTTCGCATGGACATCGAGGAAGGCGCGGACATGGTGATGGTCAAGCCGGGCATGCCGTACCTGGATATTGTGTATCGCGTGAAGGAGGAGTTTCGCTTTCCGACTTATGCGTATCAGGTCAGCGGCGAGTACGCCATGATCAAGGCTGCTGCGCAAAACGGCTGGCTCGATCACGACAAGACCATGATGGAATCGCTGCTGGCGTTCAAGCGTGCGGGCGCGGATGGCGTGCTGACGTACTTCGCTTTGGATGCCGCGCGGATTCTGCGGGCTGCGAAGTAATAACTCGGCTTGAATGCAAAAGGCGACGCAGATGCGTCGCCTTTTTCGTTTCGGCGAGAAGTAGAGCTTTACGTCGTGGGCGCTGCGAGCTTATCAAGGCTCTGCAAAAACTTGTCGGCGGATTCATAACCTACGACCCGTGCGACCTCGTTCCCCTGCGCATCGAAGAAAATAATGCCCGGTGGCCCGAAGAGCTTGAAACGTTTCAGCAACGCCTGGTCATCGATGTTGTTCGCCGTCACATCCGCCCGCAACAAATTGAGTCGCGCCAAACGCGCACGCACTCGGGGATCGCTGAACGTGAGGTGCTCCATTTCTTTGCACGACACGCACCAATCGGCATAAAAATCGAGCATTGCCGGGCGCCCCGCGGCTTTCAGCGCGAGATCAAGTTGTGTTGATGACTTGACCGGTGCGAAGGTCTCGCCCGATGCCGACGCTTGAGTGGCGATCGCCGTGCCAGTTCCGGCGCGTGCAGCGAAGACAGCGAGTGGGCGCAGCGGATCGGTTGAACCGGCAGCGAGGCCTACTAGCAGCGCAGCGCCCCAAATCGCCAGCAGCGCGCCGAATCCACGGCCAAGCCGCCGCCAGATCGACATGCCCGCCGCGCCCGACGAAAACAGCCCCAGCGCCGCCGCGGCTATCAACAGCCACAAGGCAGCCAACGCCATCTGCGCAACTGCCGCCAGCACCGGCCATACGATCCACAGCGCCGCTGCGAGCAGGATCACGCCGAAGAAGACCTTGACGCCGTCCATCCAGTTGCCGGCGCGCGGCAGCATCGTCCCCGCGCCAAGCCCGATGATCAGCAGCGGTACGCCCAATCCCACGCCCATCGAAAAGAGCGCAGCGCCGCCCAGCAGCGCATTACCCGTGTGCGCGATGAACGCCAGCACCGCAAAAAGCGGCGCAGTCATGCAAGCGCCGACCACGAGCGCTGAAAGCGCGCCCATTATGATCACGGCTAAAAGCTTGCCCCCCGAACGTTTCTGCGACGCCGCGTTGACGCTGTTCTGCCAGCGCGCCGGCAAGGCGATATCTACCCCGGCGATCAGCGTAAGCGCGAAGATCGCCAGGAGCACTCCGAACGCGCCGAGTACCCACGGATTCTGCAACCATGCTCCGAGGCTTTGCCCGATCATCGCCGCGAGCACGCCAAGCGCGGTGTAGACGAGCGCCATGCCGAACACATAGGCGGCCGACAAGCCGAACCCGCGAGACCGCGTAACCCGCGCGCCTTCGCCGATGATGATCGCTGAAAGGATCGGAATCATCGGATAGGAGCACGGCAGCAAACTCAGCACGACGCCTGCAACAAAGTACAGTCCGACGATCGCGAAAAAACCTCCGCTTTCGAGCAACGATTGCGCGTAGTCCGCGTTGGTTGCGCGCTCGTACCAGGGAACATCGCTGACATTGGCGGCAAGCGTCTGCGTGCTTGCAGAACCGGCGGCCTGCAATGCCGCGCCCGTCACGTGATAAACATGCTCCGCCGGCGGATAGCAAATGCCCTGATCCGCACACCCTTGCGACGTGACCGCAATATCAAACGGCCCCGATGCCTGCTTCACGGGAATCCGGATGATCAGTTCCCCGCGATACGTCTCCACGTCCTTGTTAAAGGTTTGGTCGAAGTGGACCTTTCCGGCCGGCAATTGCGCTTCGCCCAAGGTCGCCGTACCGCTTTTCACGGCAAACGCGAAACGCTCCCGGTACATGTAGTAGCCATCTGCGACCTTATATCGCACATCGATTTCGCCCGGCTTTTCGCTCGCGCCGAATTTAAATGCGACGGCCGGATCCAGAAAATCGTCGGCGGCATGCGCCATCGAGATCGAACCGAACATCAGAACCGAGCACGACAATAATATGAGCGCGACGTCGAGTAACCGGCGCGCGTGAAGAGCGAAGGACTTATACATTAATAGGACGCTGAGTTTGCGCGATGATCCACTGCCCGTAAGCCGCCGATGCATCGGCCTGCCACGCGACAATTTCAGGTGTTTCATAAGGATGATTCGACTCTATGAAACGCGCGAGTTCGTCGCCGCGCGCAAGACTCGTCTTGAACAGGAGTTGAAGCTCATCAGCCACCTCGACTTTCCCCTCCCATCGATACCGCGACTTCACCACGCCCAACTCGGTCACGCAGGCTGCAAGCCGTGCATCGATCGCCTGCTGCGCGAGCACCGATGCGGCATCACTGTCAGGTAGCGTCGTAAGAACAAGGACGACGGGCGTATCCACGGAAAGCTCCGATTCAATTGATATGAACGCAATCGTAGCATCCGAAGCCAGCCGCCAACATTCAGCCGATCGGCCTAGAGGTGTCCCGCCGTTCGCCCGGCAGCAGGCGTAAAAAAGCCAAGCGAAGCTTGGCTTTTTCCGATCCAACGAACGCTCTAAAGCTTATTCAGCTTCTTGAACGTCGTCAGCCTCAGCAAGTTCCGGGCGATCCATCAACATGACCAGCGCCATCGGCGCATTGTCGCCTTGACGGAAGCCGAACTTCAGAATGCTCAGGTAGCCGCCCGGACGCGTTTCGTAACGCGGGCCGAGCACGTCGAACAGCTTCGCGACGGAATCACGATCGCGCAGGCGGTTGAACGCCAGGCGACGATTTGCCAGCGACGGCTTCTTGCCGAGCGTGATCAGCGGCTCAACGACTTTACGGAGTTCTTTGGCTTTCGGCAGCGTCGTCTTGATGACTTCGTGCTCGATCAGCGAGTTCGACATATTACGGAGCATAGCCAGACGGTGGCTGCTCGTGCGGTTCAGTTTCCGCAAACCATGTTTATGGCGCATTTTGAATTTCCAGATTAATCAAGTTTAGATCCAGCTCTTCTATTACGTCTCATGAGTGTCTTTTTAAACAACTCACGAGCGCACGGGCCGGTCGTAGAAAAAGCAAGATGCGGATTTTAAAGGAAAATCCGCATCTTTGCCAGTCAAGCGTACAGCTTGAACCTTACTTGTCGAGACCAGCCGGCGGCCAGTTTTCGAGCTTCATACCCAGCGTCAAACCACGCGATGCCAAAACTTCCTTGATCTCGTTCAGCGACTTGCGACCGAGGTTAGGCGTTTTCAGCAATTCGTTTTCCGTACGTTGGATCAAATCGCCGATGTAATAGATGTTCTCGGCCTTCAGGCAGTTCGCGGAACGAACCGTGAGTTCGAGATCATCGACCGGACGCAGCAGGATCGGATCGATCTGCGGCGCGCGCGACGGTGCTTCTGCCGCTGCTTCCGTGCCTTCCAACGCTGCGAACACCGACAACTGATCGACCAGGATACGTGCTGACTGACGAATCGCTTCCTCGGGCGAAATCACGCCGTTGGTCTCGATGTTCATCACGAGCTTGTCGAGGTCGGTACGCTGCTCAACGCGAGCGCTTTCGACAGCGTAGCTCACGCGGAGAACCGGCGAAAACGAAGCGTCTAGCACGATACGGCCAATGATCTTTGCCGAATCTTCACCGTAACGACGCACGTTGCCCGGCACATAACCGCGGCCCTTTTCAATCTTGATCTGAACGTCGAGCTTGCCGCCCTTCGAGAGATGCGCAATCACGTGACCCGGATTGATGACTTCGCAATCGTGCGCGAGTTCAATATCACCCGCCGTAACAACGCCTTCGCCTTCCTTACGCAGCGTAACCGTGACTTCGTCGCGGTTATGCAGCTTGAAAACGACGCCCTTCAAATTCAGCAGCAGGTTGACCACATCTTCTTGCACGCCGTCGAGCGTAGAATATTCATGCACGACGCCTGCAATCGTCACTTCGGTCGGCGCATAACCAATCATCGACGACAACAGCACGCGCCGAAGCGCGTTACCCAAGGTGTGACCATAGCCCCGTTCGAACGGCTCCATGACCACTTTCGCGTGGCTGTCGCCAAGCGATTCGACTGCAATAATCTTGGGCTTCAACAAACTGGTTTGCATAGGTTTTCCTTTTCAATACCCTCGGCTCGTTACGCCGATAAGGCTGACCGGTGACAACCCGAAAATAAACAGCCGAGGCAACCCCTTGCCTTCCGCAATCAGGGTGCCCCGGCCGCTAATCCGATTAACGCGAATACAATTCGACGATCAGGCTTTCGTTGATATCGCCTGCGATGTCAGCGCGATCCGGCATGGCTTTGAACGTGCCTTCGAACTTCTTGGCATCGACCGTAACCCAGCTCGGCATTCCGCCTTGCTCAGCCAAGTTCAGCGCTTCCAGAATCCGCACTTGCTTCTTCGACTGTTCACGAACCGCAACCACGTCGCCTGCCTTAACTTGCATCGACGGGATGTTGTTCACTACGCCGTTCACCGTGATCGACTTGTGGCCGACCAACTGACGCGCTTCAGCGCGCGTCGAGCCGAAGCCCATGCGATACACGACGTTGTCGAGACGCGACTCGAGCAATTGCAGCAGGTTTTCACCCGTCGGGCCTTTGCGGCGATCAGCCTCAGCGAAGTAACGGCGGAATTGACGTTCGAGCACGCCGTAAATACGCTTAACTTTTTGCTTTTCACGCAACTGCGTGCCGTAGTCAGACGTACGAGCGCCTGACGTGCGACCATGCTGACCCGGCTTGCTATCGAGCTTGCACTTGTCGGCGAGCGAACGACGCGCGCTCTTCAGGAAAAGATCAGTGCCTTCACGGCGAGCCAGTTTGGCTTTAGGACCGGTATAACGTGCCACTTTGCATCCTTAGTAATTGATCACGCGAAATACGTTCGCGCTAGTTCGAACTCGGTGGATCGAACGGTGGGCTTAGTCAGTATTCTTAACGCAGATTTCATAACGCAAGCAACCTGTCGACGCGCGAGCGTCAACAGGTCAAAGCGTTACGCGACGCCTTAGATACGACGACGCTTCGGCGGACGGCAACCGTTGTGCGGAACCGGTGTCACGTCGGAAATTGCGGTGATCTTGATGCCAAGACCATGCAGCGCACGCACCGCCGATTCACGGCCAGGACCAGGGCCCTTGATCCGCACTTCGAGGTTCTTCACGCCGTATTCCATCGCCACGCGGCCAGCCGATTCAGCTGCGACCTGAGCCGCAAACGGGGTCGATTTACGCGAACCCTTGAAGCCCTGGCCTCCCGACGTTGCCCAGGCAAGTGCATTGCCTTGACGATCGGTGATCGTGATGATGGTGTTGTTGAACGACGCGTGAACGTGAACCACGCCCTCGGCGACGTTCTTCTTGACCTTCTTGCGAACGCGTTGCGCCGCGGAGTTGTTCGAAGCCTTAGCCATTACGTTTTCCTGTAACTATATTCCGCTTACTTCTTCAGCGATTGCGCTGCACGACGCGGACCCTTACGGGTACGGGCATTCGTACGCGTGCGCTGTCCACGCATGGGCAAGCCCTTGCGATGGCGAACGCCACGGTAGCAGCCCAAGTCCATCAGGCGCTTGATATTCATCGTCACTTCGCGACGCAGGTCGCCTTCTACGATGAACTTACCCACTTCTTCTCGCAGCTTTTCGAGGTCTGCGTCAGTGAGGTCTTTGACCTTCTTCGAAAACTCCACACCAGACGCTACGCAAATGTTGCGAGCGCGCGTGCGGCCTACACCGAAAATTGCCGTGAGGCCGATTTCAGTATGCTGGTGATTCGGGATGTTAACCCCTGCGATACGAGCCATTGTTTTTCCTCAAACAAAAAGCGCAAGCAAAAGCGCGGCGTTCAGCCTTGACGCTGTTTGTGGCGCGGATCAGAGCTGCAAATCACGCGCACAACGCCCTTGCGCTTGATGATCTTGCAATTGCGGCAAATGCGCTTAACCGATGCCATCACTTTCATGATATTACCCTTTTTTCAAATCACTTCGCCCGTAACACGATCCGTGCACGAGACAGATCGTAAGGGGTCAACTCAACCGTTACCTTGGCGCCAGGATATGCGACGGTGAACGGCAGAGCCACCTTCAACTCATGCCGTCTCCGACCATCGTCCTTGTTTAGCGCATCGGGACGTTGCTGCCTTTGAAGTTCGCCTTCTTGAGCAGCGATTCATACTGTTGCGACATAACGTAGGACTGCACCTGCGCCATGAAATCCATCGTAACCACCACGATGATCAGCAGCGATGTTCCACCAAAGTAAAACGGCACGTTCCAACGCAACACCAGGAATTCCGGCAGCAAGCAAACGAACACGATGTAAATCGCACCAGCCAGCGTCAAACGCGTGAGGATCCGATCGATATAACGCGCTGTCTGATCGCCCGGACGAATCCCGGGAACGAACGCACCACTCTTCTTCAGGTTGTCGGCCGTTTCTCTGCTGTTGAACACCAACGCGGTGTAGAAGAAGCAGAAGAAAACGATCGCCATCGCGTACAGCAACACGTACACCGGTTGACCAGGCTTGAGCGCCTCGGCAACGTTGTGAAGCGTGTTCGCAAACCATCCGGTCCGCGTACCCGAACTGAACCAGTTCAGGATAGTTGCCGGGAAGAGGATGATCGACGACGCGAAGATCGGCGGAATCACACCCGACATGTTCAACTTCAGCGGCAAATGCGAAGACTGACCGCCGTAAATCTTGTTTCCGACCTGACGCTTGGCGTAGTTCACGAGGATCTTGCGCTGGCCGCGTTCGATGAAAACCACCAGGAACGTAACCGCTGCAATCAGCACGACAATGATGATCGCCGAGATGATGCTCATGGAGCCGGTGCGAACCAGTTCAAAGAGACCACCGATTGCGTTCGGGAAGCCCGCCGCAATACCGCCGAAAATGATGATCGAGATACCGTTGCCAAGTCCCCGTTCCGTGATCTGCTCACCCAGCCACATCAGGAACATCGTGCCCGTCACCAACGTCACTACCGTCGTCAGCCGGAACACCATGCCAGGATCGATAACAAGCCCAGCTTGATTTTCCAGCGCCACCGCAATACCGAAGGCTTGAAACGTAGCCAGCACAACTGTGAAGTAACGCGTGTATTGCGTGATCTTCCGTTGCCCTGCCTGCCCTTCTTTCTTCAGCGCTTCCATTTGCGGCGAAACGATCGACAGCAACTGCATGATGATCGACGCCGAGATGTACGGCATGATCCCAAGCGCGAAGATCGTGAATCTTGACAGCGCGCCACCCGAGAACATGTTGAACATGCCAAGAATGCCGCCTGACTGACTCTGGAAAAGCTTCGCCAGCTGATCCGGGTCGATACCCGGCACCGGAATATGCGCACCGATACGGTAGACGATCAACGCCAGCAGCAAGAACATTGCACGCCGACGCAGATCGCCGAACTTCGCAGCGCTTCGACCGGATTTTGCGAGACTCGGGCTATTAGCCAAGAACCTTCTCCGATGCTTTCGCTAACAACAACACGCGCACGTTACTCAGCGAACGAGCCGCCGGCGGCTTCAATCGCAGCACGGGCACCCTTCGTAGCGCTAAGGCCCTTTACCGTGATCTTGCGCGTCAACTCGCCCGTCTTGATGATCTTTGCGCTCGTAATGAGCACGCCGAGCAGACCAGCTTGCTTCAAAGCCAACAAATCGACTTCGTCGACCGGCAACTTCTCGATGTCCGACAAACGCACTTCACCAACGAACTCACGCGTCAGCGAGCTAAAACCACGCTTCGGCAGACGACGTTGCAGAGGCATCTGACCGCCTTCAAAGCCGACTTTATGAAAGCCGCCCGAACGCGATTTCTGACCCTTGTGACCGCGACCCGCAGTCTTGCCGAGGCCCGAACCGATACCGCGGCCAACGCGACGCTTTGCGTGCTTCGCGCCTTCTGCCGGCTTGAGGTTATTCAAATCCATATTCAACTCCTTGATCCCTGGTCAGCCGCTTAGCTGAGGACTTTGACAAGGTACGAAACCTTGTTGATCATCCCGCGCACTGCTGGCGTGTCCTGCAGTTCGCTGACCGAGTTGAGTCGGCGCAGGCCCAGACCACGCACCGTTGCACGATGCGTTTCGCGGGTCCCAATCAGGCTCTTCACGAGCTGAACCTTGACAGTTTTTTCAGACATGGTGACCACCTGGCTTAGCCCAAAATATCTTCGACGGACTTGCCGCGCTTCGCCGCGATATCACCCGGCGTGGACTGCTTGCGCAGACCGTCGAGCGTTGCACGAACGAGGTTGTACGGATTCGTCGAACCGTGGCTCTTCGCCACAACGTTTTGAACGCCCATCACGTCGAACACTGCGCGCATCGGACCGCCAGCGATAACACCCGTACCGTCCTTGGCCGGAGCCAGGAGAACAGCGGATGCGCCATGCTTGCCGTGCACTTCGTGTTGCAGCGTACCGTTCTTCAACGGCACCTTGAACATGTTGCGGCGTGCTTGTTCCATTGCCTTTTGAACAGCAACCGGAACTTCCTTCGCTTTGCCTTTGCCCATGCCGATGCGGCCGTCGCCATCGCCAACCACGGTCAGTGCGGCAAAACCGAGAATCCGGCCACCCTTCACAACCTTGGTCACGCGATTGACCGCGATCATCTTTTCACGGAGGCCGTCGTCGCGTTCTTCAGCCTTAACATTCGCTTGCATCTTTGCCATGACGAATTCTTCCCTTAGAACTTGAGTCCGGCTTCGCGCGCCGCATCAGCCAGCGCTTTCACGCGGCCGTGGTAACGGAAACCTGAACGGTCGAAGGCGACGGATTCGACGCCGGCTGCCTTGGCTTTTTCAGCAATACGCTTACCGACCGCGATCGCAGCATTGACGTTGCCGCCCTTGCCGGTCTTGTCAGCCAGTTCGGCACGCACTTCAGCTTCGAGCGTCGACGCGCTTGCCAGCACTTTGGTGCCGCATGCCGAGAACACTTGTGCATAGATATGCGTGTTCGTGCGATGCACAGCCAGACGTGCGACCTGCAGCTCAGCGATCTTGACGCGCGTCTGTTTAGCGCGGCGCAGGCGAGATTGAGTCTTATCCATGATTGCGCACCCTTACTTCTTCTTCGTTTCTTTGAGGATGACGACTTCGCCGAAGTAGCGCACGCCCTTGCCCTTATAGGGCTCCGGCGGACGGTAACCGCGAACTTCCGCAGCGACCTGGCCAACTTTCTGCTTGTCGATCCCCTTGATCACGATTTCGGTTTGCGTCGGGGTTTCAACTTTGACGCCTTCCGGCATCGCGTGCACCACGGGGTGCGAGAAACCCAGCGACAGATTCAGCTTGTCGCCCTGCGCCTGCGCGCGATAACCAACGCCAACCAGCGTCAGCTTGCGCTCGAAACCCTTCGTAACGCCATTCACCATGTTCGCCACGAGGGCGCGCATCGTGCCCGACATCGCATTCGCTTCACGGCTTTCGTCAGCCGGTGCGAAGTTGAGCGTGCCGTTGTCGTTTGCTACCGTAACAAGCGGGTTGGCCGCTTGCGTAATCGTACCCAGCGGGCCCTTGACGGTAATTACTTCGCCGCTAAAGGCCACTTCCGCGCCTTGCGGCAGCGTAATCGGGCTTTTACCTACTCGAGACATGTTTCTTCTCCTTTTCGGCTTAAGCGACGTAGCAGAGGACTTCGCCGCCGACGCCAGTCTGGCGCGCCTTGCGGTCGGTCATCACACCCTGGGGCGTCGACACGATTGCAACGCCAAGACCGTTCATCACAACCGGAATGTCGTTACGACCGCGATACACACGCAGACCAGGCTTCGAGACGCGTTCGATGCGCTCGATAACCGGACGGCCAGCGTAGTACTTCAACGCGATGTTTAATTCCGACTTCGCACCTTCAGACTTCACTGCGAAATCGTCGATATAACCTTCGTCCTTCAAAACCTGCGCAATCGCAACCTTGACTTTCGACGAGGGCATTGTCACCGACACTTTCTCAACCATCTGCGCATTGCGGATGCGAGTCAGCATATCGGCGATAGGATCACTCATGCTCATTTACGTATCTCCTATTACCAGCTCGCCTTGGTCAGGCCAGGGATTTCGCCGCGGAAAGCGATTTCGCGAATCTTGCTGCGTGCCAATCCGAATTTGCGGAACGTGCCACGCGGACGACCCGTGATCGCGCAGCGGTTACGCTTGCGAGTAGGGTTCGAGTTGCGGGGCAGTTGCTGCAGTTCGAGACGAGCGGCGTAACGCTCTTCGTCCGACTTGCTCGCGTCATCGATGACCGCCTTCAGCGCTGTACGCTTGGGAGCGTATTTTGCAGCGAGGCGTGCACGCTTCTTTTCACGTTCGATCAGTGCCAGTTTAGCCACGGTAACCTCAGTTTCTGAACGGGAACTTGAAGCTGGCGAGCAGTGCCTTCGCTTCGTCGTCAGTCTTCGCGGTCGTCGTGATGCTGATGTTCAGCCCACGAAGCGCGTCGATCTTGTCGTAATCGATCTCGGGGAAAATGATCTGCTCTTTCACACCGATGTTGTAGTTGCCGCGACCATCGAACGCACGACCCGATACACCGCGGAAGTCACGAACCCGGGGGAGCGCGACGGTCACGAAACGATCGAGGAATTCGTACATGGCTTGGCCGCGCAGCGTCACCATCGCGCCGATCGGGTAGCCCTGACGAATCTTGAAGCCAGCGATTGCCTTGCGTGCCTTCGTGATAACCGGCTTCTGGCCAGCAATCTTCGTCAGGTCGCCAACGGCGTTTTCGATGATCTTCTTGTCGGCGACGGCTTCACCAAGACCCATGTTGAGGGTGATCTTGGTGATGCGCGGCACTTCCATGATGGACTTGTAGCCGAACTTCTCAACGAGGCCGGGTACAACCTTCTCTTTATAAAATTCTTGCAGACGTGCCATTTTTTACTCCGCGTCAGACGCTAAGCGTGGCACCGGTCGACTTCAAGAAGCGAACCTTCTTGTCGCCTTCGACCTTGATGCCCACACGTGACGCCTTGCCATTCGCGTCGACCAATGCGACGTTCGAAATATGCAGCGGCATCGTCTTGGCTTCTACGCCGCCCGTAGTACCCTTCATCGGGTTCGGCTTGACATGCTTCTTGACGAGGTTGATCCCCTCGACCGTCACACGCTCTTCGCCAACGGACAGCACGACGCCGCGCTTGCCTTTATCTTTGCCAGCGGTAACGATAACTTCGTCACCTTTGCGAATCTTATTCATCGCGACTCCTTACAGCACTTCCGGCGCGAGCGAAACGATCTTCATAAATCGTTCACTACGCAATTCACGCGTAACCGGTCCGAAAATACGCGTACCGATAGGCTCGAGCTTGGCATTCAAAAGTACGGCGGCATTACCGTCGAACTTGATCAGCGAGCCGTCCTGGCGGCGCACGCCCTTGGCCGTACGAACGACCACGGCGTTGTAGATTTCGCCCTTCTTCACGCGTCCGCGCGGCGTTGCTTCCTTGACGGTCACCTTGATGATGTCGCCAATGCTAGCGTAACGACGCTTCGAGCCGCCGAGCACCTTGATGCACATCACTTCACGTGCACCCGTGTTGTCGGCAACTTCAAGCCGAGTTTCGGTCTGAATCATGGTTTATCTTTCCCAACTTAATCCAGTTACGCCACCATGGCGCACCCGGTCAGTCTTGGTCCCGTCAGCCTGGTGGCTGCTTGGGTTAGAACAGGCAGCGAGGGCAGACGAAACCCGCCATCGCAATCCGGTGAATCTGTCAGCACAAGCTTGGCGCCTGCACCGGCTTCCCCCACCTACTTCGCCCGCGATGGGGCTCCCACAAAGAGGGAAGACCGAAATTATAACGCATAATTCCGGTCTTGCAAGCGAAAGTTACTGCGACACTTCTTTGTTGCGATTTGCCGCTTAGATGACGCGCGCTGCTTCCAGCAATTTCGACACAACCCAGGCTTTCGTCTTCGAAATCGGACGGGTTTCCTGGATCTCGACGAGATCGCCTTCGTTATACGTGTTCGCGTCGTCGTGAGCGTGATACTTTTTCGACCGTACGACGTACTTGCCGTAGATCGGGTGCTTTACGCGATGCTCGACCAGCACGGTGACCGTCTTTTCCATCTTGTTGCTGACGACCTTGCCGACCAGCGTCCGCTTGAGCGAGGTTTTTACGCTATCGTTCATTTCTGGTTCGCCTTCTCAGTCAGGACGGTCCGCACACGAGCGATGTCGCGACGAACCTTCTTCAATTGACTGTTGTTGGTCAATTGCTGGGTCGCGAGTTGCATGCGCAGGCCGAATTGCGCCTTCAGCAGGTCCGTCAGCTCTTGATTGAGAGCGGCCTGGTCTTTCTGGTGAAGTTCGGAAGCCTTCATCATTGCTCCTTAGGCGCCGAGCTGGCGAGAAACGAAATACGTCTTCAGCGGCAGCTTGGCTGCAGCCAGACGGAACGCTTCGCGTGCCAACTCTTCAGTAACACCGTCCATTTCATACAACATCTTGCCCGGTTGAATCTCTGCGACGTAGTACTCAGGGTTACCTTTACCGTTACCCATCCGTACTTCAGCCGGCTTTTGCGAGATCGGCTTGTCCGGGAAAATGCGGATCCAGATACGGCCGCCACGTTTAATGTGACGCGTCATTGCACGACGCGCCGCTTCGATTTGGCGCGCGGTCAAACGGCCGCGACCGATAGCTTTCAGACCATATTCACCGAACGACACTGCGTTGCCGCGCGTCGCCTTGCCGGTGTTACGACCCTTCTGCTCTTTGCGATACTTTCTGCGTTTCGGTTGCAGCATCGTTATTCTCCAGTCTTCCCGTCGCCGCCGGCACCGCCAGCACGACGGGGAGCGCCTGCGCCACGGCGCGCGCCTGCGTTTGCCGGGCCACCACCTTCACCATCACGACGCGGACGGCGATCGCCACCCGGACGTGCGTTGCGGCGCGGACGCTTGTCTTCGGCTACTTCTTCGACCACCGGTGCATCGTTGCGGCCCAGCGTGTCGCCCTTGTAGACCCACACTTTGACGCCGATGATGCCGTAGGTCGTCTTCGCTTCCGAAGTCGCGTAGTCGATATCCGCACGCAACGTGTGAAGCGGAACGCGACCTTCGCGATACCACTCCGTACGAGCGATTTCGATACCGTTGAGACGGCCCGCGCTCATGATCTTGATGCCTTGAGCACCCAGACGCATGGCGTTTTGCATCGCACGCTTCATTGCGCGGCGGAACATGATCCGGCGCTCGAGTTGTTGCGTGATCGAATCGGCGATCAACTGCGCATCGGTTTCCGGCTTGCGGATTTCTTCGATATTGACGTGGACCGGAACGCCCATGCGGCGTTGCAGTTCCGACTTCAACAATTCGATATCCTCACCCTTCTTGCCGATCACAACGCCCGGACGCGAGCTATAAATCGTGATACGTGCGTTCTTCGCCGGACGCTCGATGACCACCCGACCAACCGAAGCGTTCTTCAGCTTCTTCTTCAGGTATTCACGAACACCGATGTCTTCCTGCAGCATCGACGCGAAATTGGTGTTGTTCGCGTACCAACGCGACGCCCAATTTCGGCTGACAGCCAGACGGAAGCCTGTCGGATGAATTTTTTGTCCCATCGTATGGCTCCTTAATTCCCGACCGTCACAGTGATGTGACAGGATTGCTTCTCGATACGATTACCACGGCCTTTTGCGCGCGCGGTAAAACGCTTCAGGGAAGCGGCCTTGTCGACCATGATGCTCGTTACTTTGAGCTCGTCGATATCGGCGCCTTCGTTGTGTTCCGCATTCGCGATCGCAGACAGCACGACCTTCTTGACAATACCCGCCGCCTTCTTCGGCGAGAACGTAAGAACGTTCAGCGCCTTGTCGACCGGCAAACCACGGATCTGGTCAGCCACAAGACGCGTTTTCTGCGCCGAGATGCGGGCACCGCGATGAATAGCTTTTACTTCCATCTTGATAGCCCCTTATTTCTTGGCCTTCTTGTCGGCTGCATGACCCTTGAACGTACGGGTCAATGCGAACTCGCCAAGTTTGTGGCCGACCATGTTTTCCGAAACATAAACCGGGACGTGTTGACGGCCGTTATGCACGGCGATCGTCAGACCAATGAAGTCCGGGAGGATCGTAGAACGACGCGACCAGGTCTTGATTGGTTTCTTGTCACGCGCAGCTGCGGCAGCCTCAACCTTCTTCAGCAAATGAGCGTCGCAGAACGGACCTTTTTTAACAGAACGTGCCATTGCTTACTCCTTAGCGCTTGTGACGGCGCTGAACGATCATCGTCGTCGTGCGCTTATTGCTGCGGGTGCGATAACCCTTAGCCGGGGTTCCCCACGGGCTGACCGGATCGCGACCTGCTGCCGTCTTACCTTCACCACCACCGTGCGGGTGATCAACCGGGTTCATTGCAACGCCACGCACCGTCGGGCGGATACCGCGCCAGCGGTTAGCACCAGCCTTACCGATTTGACGGAGGCTATGCTCTTCGTTGCCAACTTCACCAATCGTCGCGCGGCACTCGATGTGCACACGGCGAATTTCACCCGAACGCAGGCGAACCTGAGCGTACGTGCCTTCACGAGCCAGCAGCATTGCCGACGTACCAGCCGAACGCGCAATTTGCGCGCCCTTGCCCGGCAGCATCTCGATGCAGTGAATCGTCGTACCGACCGGAATGTTGCGGATCGGCAGGGTGTTACCCGAGCGGATCGGCGCTTCCGAACCAGACATCAACGACTGACCCACCGTCGCACCCTTCGGGGCGATGATGTACTTACGCTCGCCGTCTGCGTACAGAACCAGCGCAATGTTCGCGCTACGGTTCGGATCGTACTCAAGACGTTCGATTTTTGCCGGAATTCCGTCCTTGTTGCGACGAAAATCGACCATACGGTAATGTTGCTTGTGACCGCCACCCTTGTGACGCGTCGTGATGCGACCGGAGTTGTTCCGGCCGGCGGTCACGGACTGTGAGTCGAGCAGCGCTGCGTGCGGCTTGCCTTTGTACAGATCCTTGTTGACCACCTTGACCATCGCGCGGCGACCCGGCGAAGTCGGCTTAACTTTTACGATTGCCATGATTACTTGGCCTCCGCTTCAAAGTTGATTTCCTGGCCGGGCTTCAGGCAGACATACGCCTTCTTCACGTCCTTGCGCTTGCCCATGAAGCGGCCAAAGCGCTTGGCTTTACCTTTCGTGACCAGCACATTGACGGAATTGACTTCCACCTTGAACAGCAGCTCGACGGCAGCCTTCACTTCCTGCTTCGTGGCATCGGGCGCGACTTCGAACACGACTTGCTCGTTCTTGTCGGCCACCAGCGTCGCCTTTTCGGAGATCACCGGCGCGAGCAGGACCTGCATCAAACGATGATCGTTCTTGCGAATCTCGCTCATGACAGCAACTCCTCGATCTGGGCGACCGCAGCCTTCGTAATCAGGATCTTCTTGAAGTAGATCAACGAGAGCGGGTCGGCGTAACGCGGCTCGACAACGGCCACGTGGGCCAGATTGCGCGACGCGAGGTACAGGTTTTCGTCGACCGTGTCAGTAATGACCAGGACCGATTCCAGACCCATTGCCTTGAATTTTTCGGCCAGCAGCTTGGTCTTCGGCGCTTCGAGCGTAAGCTCGTCGACTACCGAGATACGGCCTTCACGGGCCAGCTGCGAGAAGATCGAGCAGAGACCTGCGCGATGCATCTTCTTGTTGACCTTGTGCGAAAAGTTTTCTTCCGGCGAATTCGGGAAGATACGGCCACCGCCGCGCCACAATGGGCTCGACGACATACCGGCACGAGCGCGGCCCGTACCCTTCTGGCGCCACGGCTTCTTGGTCGTGTGCTTGACTTGCTCACGATCCTTCTGCGCGCGGTTACCGCTACGTGCGTTGGCTTGATAGGCCGTGACAACCTGATGGATCAGTGCTTCGTTGTAATCGCGACCGAACACGACGTCCGATGCGTTCACACCCGTGCCTTCCTGACCATTGGCGTTCAGGAGCTTAAGTTCCATTATTTCGCTCCTTTCACAGCGCGCGTCTTGACTGCCGGCGTCACGAATACCTTGCCGCCCTTGGCGCCAGGAACGGCACCACGAACCAGCAACAGATTGCGGTCAGCGTCAATGCGAGCGATCACGAGATTTTGCACCGTAACCGTTTCGTCGCCCATGTGACCCGTCATGCGCTTACCCGGGAAAACACGACCCGGATCCTGCGCCATACCGATCGAACCCGGAACGTTGTGCGAACGCGAGTTACCGTGCGATGCGCGGCCTGAAGCGAAGTTGTGACGCTTGATGGTACCGGCGTAGCCCTTACCGATCGACACGCCTTGCACGTCGACTTTCTGGCCCACTTCGAAAATGTCCGTACCGATCACGGTACCGTTCGACAACTCGGCAGCCTTCGTGGAATCGATTTGGAATTCTTTGAGAACTTCACCAGCTTGAACGCCGGCTTTGGCAAGGTGACCTGCCAGCGGCTTCGTCACGCGCGATGCGCGGCGAGTACCGAATGCTACTTGAACGGCGATGTATCCATCCGTTTCTACAGACTTGATCTGCGTCACTCGGTTGTCCGACACGTCCAGTACGGTGACGGGAATCGAATCCCCTTCAGGCGTAAAGATACGGGTCATGCCAACCTTGCGACCTACGAGTCCAAGGCTCATCGTTTTCTCCATTCCCAACTGCGATTGGTCGGGGCTGATTTACAAAATGCCGGTCAATTCCAAAGAATCACGCCGACTTTTTTGCGCAAATGCGCGAAAAGCCTTGGAGTATAACAAGGCTTTTCGTTTTCCGCAAGCAATCAAAGACTTAGCGCTCCTCTTCGCGAGAGGGCGCGGTGAAACTTACTGCAACTTGATTTCGACGTCGACACCCGCCGGCAGGTCGAGCTTCATCAACGCGTCAACGGTCTTGTCCGTCGGGTCGACGATGTCCATCAGGCGCTGGTGCGTACGGATTTCAAGCTGATCGCGCGACGCCTTGTTAACGTGCGGCGAACGCAAAATGTCAAAACGCTGGATACGCGTCGGCAGCGGCACCGGACCACGTACGATTGCGCCAGTCCGCTTGGCCGTATCGACGATCTCAGCTGCCGATTGATCGATCAGACGATAGTCGAACGCCTTCAGGCGAATGCGGATTTTCTGGTTTGCCATGACAATTCCTTGAAAAGAGCGAGACGATGTTGCACCGTCGATTTGGTAAAAGAGCAAGGAGCCGAGCGCGCGTAAGGCACGTGCGCCCGGCTCCGGGCACGACTACGAACTACTGCTTTTTAAAGCAAGCACAGGATTTTACTCGAGAACCTTGGCGACGACACCCGCGCCGACGGTACGACCGCCTTCACGGATAGCGAAGCGCAGACCTTCTTCCATGGCGATCGGTGCAATCAGCTTCACCGTGATCGACACGTTATCGCCCGGCANCGACGGTACGACCGCCTTCACGGATAGCGAAGCGCAGACCTTCTTCCATGGCGATCGGTGCAATCAGCTTCACCGTGATCGACACGTTATCGCCCGGCATGACCATTTCCTTGTCCTTTGGCAACTCGATCGAACCCGTCACGTCCGTAGTACGGAAGTAGAACTGCGGACGATAGTTGTTGAAGAACGGCGTGTGACGACCGCCTTCGTCTTTGCTGAGCACATACACTTCAGCCGTGAAGTGCGTGTGCGGCGTGATCGAACCCGGCTTGGCCAGCACTTGRCCACGTTCCACGTCTTCACGCTTCGTGCCRCGCAACAGGATACCCACGTTGTCGCCCGCTTGACCYTGGTCCAGGAGCTTGCGGAACATTTCCACGCCCGTGCACGTCGTCTTCACCGTCGGCTTGATACCGATGATTTCGATTTCTTCGCCGACCTTCACGATACCGCGCTCGATACGACCCGTCACCACCGTGCCGCGACCCGAGATCGAGAACACGTCTTCCACCGGCATCAGGAACGTGCCGTCCACTGCGCGCTCSGGCGTCGGGATGTACGTGTCCAGCGCATCGGCCAGGTTCAGRATTGCCACTTCGCCCAGCTCGCCCGTGTCGCCTTCCAGCGCCAGCTTGGCCGAACCYTTGATGATCGGCGTGTCGTCGCCCGGGAAATCGTACTTCGACAGAAGCTCRCGCACTTCCATTTCAACGAGTTCCAGCAACTCGGCGTCGTCCACCATGTCGCACTTGTTCAGGAACACGATGATGTACGGCACGCCAACCTGACGGGCCAACAGGATGTGCTCACGCGTTTGCGGCATCGGGCCGTCTGCAGCCGARCACACCAGGATSGCGCCGTCCATCTGCGCGGCACCCGTAATCATGTTCTTCACATAGTCGGCGTGACCCGGGCAGTCAACGTGCGCGTAGTGACGCGCYTGCGTTTCGTACTCGACGTGGGCCGTATTGATYGTGATRCCACGTGCCTTTTCTTCCGGCGCCGCGTCGATCTGGTCATACGCCTTCGCTTCGCCGCCGAACTTCTTCGACAACACCGTTGCGATTGCTGCTGTCAGCGTGGTCTTGCCGTGGTCGACGTGACCAATCGTGCCTACGTTGACGTGCGGCTTGGTCCGTTCGAATTTACCTTTTGCCATTTTCGACTCTAACAGGAATTTTTCCGTACCTTGCNCCGTATTGATCGTGATACCACGTGCCTTTTCTTCCGGCGCCGCGTCGATCTGGTCATACGCCTTCGCCTCACCGCCGAACTTCTTCGACAACACCGTTGCGATTGCTGCTGTCAGCGTGGTCTTGCCGTGGTCGACGTGACCAATCGTGCCTACGTTGACGTGCGGCTTGGTCCGTTCGAATTTACCTTTTGCCATGATTACCTTCTTTCAAATTTGTTGATCGGTTAAAGACTTTTGGCCTGCCGAATTACTTGGATTTCGCGTTGATGATCGCTTCAGAGACGTTACGGGGCGCTTCCGAATAATGCTTGAATTCCATCGTGTACGTAGCGCGACCTTGCGTCGCCGAACGCAGCGACGTCGAGTAGCCGAACATTTCCGACAACGGGACTTCAGCGCGCACGATCTTGCCGCCGCCAATCATGTCTTCCATGCCCTGGACGATACCGCGACGGCTCGACAAGTCACCCATCACGTTGCCCATGTAGTCTTCCGGCGTTTCGACTTCGACGGCCATCATTGGCTCGAGGATAACCGGGTTTGCACGGCGCATTGCTTCCTTGAACGCCATCGAACCTGCCATGCGGAACGCATTTTCGTTCGAGTCAACGTCGTGGTACGAACCGAAGGTCAGGTGAACCTTCACGTCGACCACCGGGAAGCCAGCCAGCACGCCTGCCTTCAGCGTTTCCTGGATACCCTTGTCCACAGCCGGGATGTACTCGCGCGGAATCACACCGCCCTTGATCTCGTCCAGGAACTCGTAGCCCTTGCCTTGCTCGTTCGGCTCAAGCGTGATGACAGCGTGGCCATACTGACCGCGGCCGCCCGACTGCTTGACGAACTTGCCGTCAACGTCTTCTGCCTTGCCGCGGATCGTTTCGCGATACGCAACCTGCGGCTTGCCGACGGTTGCTTCAACGCCGAATTCGCGACGCATACGGTCAACCAGAATTTCCAGATGCAGCTCGCCCATACCCGAAATGATGGTCTGGCCCGACTCTTCGTCGGTCTGGACGCGGAACGACGGATCTTCCTGAGCCAGGCGGTTGAGCGCGAGGCCCATCTTTTCCTGGTCAGGCTTGGTCTTCGGTTCCACAGCCTGCGAAATCACCGGCTCCGGGAAAATCATGCGCTCAAGAACGATCGGATGCGCCGGATCGCACAGCGTATCGCCAGTGGTTGCGTCTTTCAGGCCAACCGCAGCAGCGATATCGCCAGCATGCACTTCCTTGATTTCTTCGCGCTGGTTCGCGTGCATCAGGAGAATACGACCCAGACGTTCTTTCTTGTCTTTGGTCGCGTTCAGCAGTGTGTCGCCCGACTTGGTCGTACCCGAATAAACGCGGAAGAAGATCAACTGGCCGACGAACGGGTCGGTCATGATCTTGAACGCCAGTGCCGAAAACTTTTCGTCGTCAGCTGCACGACGCTCAGCGCGTTCGCCGTCTTCGAGTTCGCCCAGAACCGGCGGAATGTCGATTGGTGAAGGCAAGAAGTCGAGCACAGCGTCCAACATGCGCTGCACGCCCTTGTTCTTAAACGCGGTGCCGCACAACATTGGCTGGATTTCACAAGCGATCGTACGGTCGCGCAGACCCTTCACGATTTCCTCTTCGGTCAACTCGCCCGTTTCGAGGTACTTGTTCATCATCTCTTCGTTGGCTTCGGCCGCGGCTTCAACCATCTTTCCACGCCATTCTTCGCACGTAGCCTGCAGTTCTGCCGGAATTTCTTCGTAGGCAAACTTAGTGCCTTGGGACGCTTCATCCCAAATGATCGCCTTCATCTTGATCAGGTCGACAACGCCCGTGAACGTGTCTTCCGCGCCGATAGGCACGACGACCGGAACCGGGTTTGCCTTCAAACGCAGCTTGAGCTGGTCGTAGACCTTGAAGAAGTTCGCGCCGGTGCGGTCCATTTTGTTGATGAACGCGAGACGGGGAACCTTGTACTTGTTAGCCTGGCGCCACACGGTTTCCGACTGGGGCTGAACACCGCCCACAGCGCAATAAACCATGCATGCACCGTCGAGCACGCGCATGGAACGCTCGACTTCAATGGTGAAGTCAACGTGTCCCGGCGTGTCAATGATGTTGATGCGGTGCTCGGGGCGGTCGCCAGCCATGCCTTTCCAGAAGGCCGTCGTTGCTGCCGACGTGATGGTGATGCCGCGCTCCTGCTCCTGCTCCATCCAGTCCATCGTTGCTGCGCCGTCGTGAACTTCGCCGATCTTGTGGTTCACGCCTGTATAAAACAGGATACGTTCGGTCGTCGTCGTCTTGCCAGCATCGATGTGAGCGCTAATACCGATATTACGGTAGCGCTCGATAGGTGTCTTGCGAGCCACTTTGAATCCTTAATTGGGTCGACGCAACCAGCACATGCCAGTCACGCCCTAACACAAACGGGCGAGGCGCTTTGTAAGCGCACCCGCCCGGAGGTTTTCCGTTCGTCCCAGGTCGGGAGGCTAGATTCAGCCTTAGAAGCGGAAGTGCGAGAACGCCTTGTTGGCTTCTGCCATCCGGTGAACTTCGTCGCGCTTCTTCATCGCGCCGCCACGGCCTTCCGCGGCTTCCGAAAGCTCACCTGCGAGACGCAGAGCCATCGACTTCTCGCTGCGCTTTTTCGCAGCTTCGCGCAACCAACGCATCGCCAATGCCATACGACGCGACGGACGCACTTCCACTGGAACTTGATAGTTCGCACCACCAACGCGGCGGCTCTTCACTTCCACAACCGGCTTCACGTTGTTGAGCGCACCCGTGAACACTTCCAGCGGGTCCTTGCCACCCTTGGTCTGGATCTGTTCAAAAGCACCATAAACGATACGCTCGGCAACTGACTTCTTGCCCGACAGCATGATCACGTTCATGAACTTGGCTACATCTACGTTGCCGAATTTCGGATCCGGCAAAATGTCCCGCTTGGGGACTTCGCGACGACGCGGCATGATTCTTCCTTTGATTTTTCAGTTGGAGCCACTTCGGCTCCACGGTCACCAACTAACCCGATCTATCTGTCGACTAACCAGCTTGGCCGGGTGACCACTTACTCGACAGCACCGGCATTTCCGGCACCACCGCTTGAACGCCCTGTTAGGGGCAACCTGTACCGCTCAATCCAGCGAAAACTTACTTGCCGGCCTTGGCGCGCTTCGCACCGTACTTCGAGCGAGCTTGCTTACGATCCTTGACGCCCTGAGTATCCAGCGAGCCGCGAACCATGTGATAACGCACACCCGGCAAGTCTTTCACACGACCGCCGCGAATCAGCACGACCGAGTGTTCCTGCAGGTTGTGGCCTTCACCACCGATGTACGAAATAACTTCGAAACCGTTCGTCAGACGAACTTTTGCAACTTTACGAAGTGCCGAGTTCGGCTTCTTCGGCGTCGTCGTGTACACGCGAGTGCACACGCCGCGACGCTGCGGGCAGTCCTGCAAAGCCGGCGACTTGCTCTTCACTGTTTCTGAAGCGCGGCCTTTGCGAACCAATTGATTGATGGTTGGCATTGTCTATTCCTAAATTGATCAAAATCGACGCCTCCGTTTCGGGCAAAGCAAAACGGCCTGCGCATCGAACTTTCCCGCCGTGTCATGCGTGCGTGGAGAACCCCGAGGGAACCCTGCGAGCAGATTCAAGAACGAGAACCTAACATCATAATCCGAAATTCCCAATACGGTCAATAGCTTGGGGGTGGTCCGAAGTGATCAGCGGAAGTAAAACTAATCTGCACCAACGACTTGAAGTAATTCGTCGCCAAAACGATCCAGTTTGCGCGCGCCGATGCCCGGAATGTGCCGCAAATCTTCGATGGAATCCGGCTCGTTGCGCGCGATTTCGGCGAGCGTTGCATCGTGGAAAATGACGTATGCCGGCACGCCGTCGCTTTTGGCCATGCTCGCGCGCCAGGTGCGCAACCGCTCCCACCGCGCTTTGATACGCGGCGACATGCCTGCGGTCGGATCGGCTCGCTCGCCTGTGCGGCTGGAGGACTGGCGGCTGCGCGTCGGCTTTACATATTTACGCAGCGTGACATTCTGCTCGCCCTTGAGCACCGCCTTGCTTGCCTCGGTGAGGACCAGCGCGCCGAATCCGTCGTGATCGACAGCGAGGTAACCGAACGCGACCAGTTGGCGAAACACAGCTCGCCATTCCTGCTCGGACAACGCGGCACCCAGTCCGAACGTGGAAAGCTTTTCGTGACCACGTTGGAGCAATTTTTCAGAGCGGCTGCCGCGCAGGATATCGATCAAATGCCCCGCGCCGAAATGGAAGCCACTGGCTTTGTACGCGCGATACACACAGGACAGCGCCATTTGCGCCTCGCGGGTCGCGTCCCACGATTCAGGCGGCTCGAGGCACGTGTCGCAATTGCCGCACGGCTGGCTGGCTTCGCCGAAGTAGCCGAGCAGCCGCACGCGCCGGCATGACGCGGCTTCGCATAGCCCAAGCAACGCGTCGAGCTTGCCGCCCTGGACGCGCTTGTGGGTATCGTCGGCGTCCGATTCGTCGATCATCTTGCGTTGCTGGACAACGTCGCCGAGGCCGTAAGCCATCCACGCATTCGCCGGCATGCCGTCACGTCCAGCGCGGCCTGTTTCCTGGTAATAACCTTCCACGCTCTTGGGCAAATCCAGATGTGCAACGAAGCGCACGTCCGGCTTGTCGATACCCATCCCGAAAGCAATCGTCGCGCACATCACGATGCCCTCTTCGCGCTTGAACATTTCCTGATGGCGCTGGCGCGTCTCGTATTCCATGCCCGCGTGATAAGGCAGCGCACGCACGCCTTGGCTCTTCAGCCAATCGGCGGTTTCCTCCACTTTGCGCCGGGACAGGCAATAGATCACGCCGGCGTCGGTGGTTTTATCGGGATTCGTGTGCTCGGCGCGGATGAAATCGAGCAACTGCGCACGCGCGTTGTCTTTCTCCACGATCCGGTATCGAATGTTCGGCCGGTCGAAGCTCGAAACGAAAATCCGTGCGTCGTCCAAAGCCAGACGATGCACGATTTCATCGCGCGTAATTGCGTCGGCGGTGGCCGTCAGTGCGATCCGCGGCACCGAAGGAAACCGCTCATGCAGCACCGATAACTGAATGTATTCCGGCCGGAAATCGTGTCCCCATTGCGACACGCAATGGGCTTCGTCGATGGCAAACAAACCGATGCGCACGCTCTCGATCAGTTCGAGAAAGCGCGGCGTCATCAAGCGTTCGGGCGCAACGTACAACAGATCGATCTCGCCATTGCGCAGCGCGCGCTCGGTCGCCGCGGCTTCGGCGCCGGTCAGCGTGGAATTCAGGCAGGCGGCACGCACCCCGACTTCACTGAGCGCAGCCACCTGATCCTGCATCAACGCAATCAACGGCGACACCACGATTCCCGCACCGAATCCCGCCTCGCGTCTTAACAAAGCCGGAATCTGATAACACAGCGACTTGCCGCCGCCGGTTGGCATCAATACGAGCGAATCGCCGCCCGCGGCAACATGTTCAACGATATCGCCCTGCTGCCCCCGGAACGCGGGATAGCCAAATACTTCCTTGAGAATTTCGAGCGAACGGGACATTGAGAAGACGGAGTGCGTCGGAAGCGTGAGTACTTCGATTTTACCAACGTAGAGCATGCTTAAACGGGCATCGGCTCGACGTTAGCCAATCGATAGAGCAAAAAAAGCCGTCCGGTATAAACCGGACGGCTTCTTGTACGAGCGGATTGGTCGCCAGGGATCAGGCCCGTAAAAAGGCCCGATCCTCAGAACTTATTCCGCCGGATGCTGCTGTTCTGCGGGTGCGACAGGTGCGGCTTCGGGCGTGCCGAACTCGAACGATTCTTCCGCTGCGATCTGGTCGAAACGTTGACGATCCGACAATTCGCGGCTCTTGCGTGCCTTGTGGAACGCGAGACCCGTACCGGCCGGAATCAGACGGCCGACGATCACGTTTTCCTTCAGACCGCGCAGATCGTCGCGCTTGCCCATGATTGCGGCTTCGGTCAGCACGCGCGTGGTTTCCTGGAAGGAAGCCGCCGAGATGAACGAATCGGTCGAGAGCGATGCCTTCGTGATACCCAAAAGCACGTTCTCGTAGGTCGCGGGGATCTTGCCTTCCGCGGCCATCCGGTCGTTCTCGTCCAGCATGTCCGAACGTTCAACCTGTTCGCCCATGATGAAACGCGTATCGCCGTTGTCGGAGATCTGCACGCGGCGCAACATCTGACGCACGATCACTTCAATGTGCTTGTCGTTGATCTTCACGCCCTGCAGACGGTACACGTCCTGCACTTCGTCCACGATATAACGCGCCAGCGCCTCGATACCCTGCAAACGCAAGATGTCGTGCGGATCAGCCGGGCCGTCAACGATCATTTCGCCCTTGTTGACGACCTGACCGTCATGCACCAGCACCTGCTTTTCCTTCGTGATCAGGAACTCGTGCTGTTCCCCTTCCACGTCGGTAATGACGAGACGCTGTTTGCCCTTCGTGTCCTTACCGAACGACGTCGTACCCGTGACTTCCGCCAAGATGCCGGCGTCCTTCGGCGAGCGCGCTTCGAACAACTCGGCCACGCGCGGCAGACCACCGGTAATGTCACGCGTTTTCTGCGCTTCAACCGGGATACGTGCCAGCACTTCACCAACCTGCACTTGCTGACCATCCTTCACGGTGATCAGTGCGCCAACCTGGAAGCCGATCTGCACCGAATGCTCGGTGTTCGGGATCTTGACTTCTTCGCCTTGCGCGTCGAGCAACTTCACTTGCGGACGAACGCTCTTCGACGCCTGCGAACCACGACGCTTCACGTCGATCACGACGAGCGTTGAAAGCCCCGTCACATCGTCGATCTGCTTCGCCACCGTCACGCCTTCTTCGACGTTTTCGAACTTCACCGTACCGCCCCACTCGGTGATGATCGGACGGGTCAACGGATCCCATTGAGCCAGTTGTGCACCAGCCTTGATCTGGACGCCGTCGAGTTGCAGCAACGTTGCGCCGTACGGAATCTTGTGACGTTCACGCTCACGACCGAGGTCGTCGGCAATGATCGCCTCGCCCGAACGCGAAATGACGATCTGCTCGCCCTTCGCATTCGTGACGTAACGCATGGTTGCCGTGAAACGCACCGTACCGTTCGACTTCGCTTCCACCGAAGAAGCGATCGCCGCACGCGACGCCGCGCCACCGATGTGGAACGTACGCATGGTCAACTGCGTGCCCGGCTCACCGATCGACTGCGCAGCGATCACACCAACCGCTTCGCCGACGTTCACGCGCGAACCACGACCCAGGTCGCGGCCATAGCACGATGCGCACAGGCCGTAACGCGTTTCGCATGTCAACGGCGTGCGCACGCGCACTTCGTCGATACCCAGGCGTTCGATTTCATCGACCGCGTCTTCGTCGAGCAGCGAACCCGATTCAAACAGCGTTTCCTGCGTTTCCGGGTTGACGACGTCAGCCACCGCCACGCGACCCAGAATCCGGTCACGCAAGGCTTCGACGACTTCACCACCTTCAACCAGCGCCTTCATGGCAACGCCGTTGGTTGTGCCGCAATCGTCTTCGACCACGACCAGATCCTGCGTCACGTCAACGAGACGACGTGTCAGGTAACCCGAGTTCGCCGTCTTCAACGCCGTATCGGCCAAGCCTTTACGTGCACCGTGCGTCGAGATGAAGTACTGCAACACGTTCAGGCCTTCACGGAAGTTCGCCGTGATAGGCGTCTCGATAATCGAGCCGTCCGGCTTCGCCATCAGGCCACGCATACCGGCCAGCTGACGAATCTGAACTGCCGATCCACGTGCGCCCGAGTCGGCCATCATGTAGATCGAGTTGAACGATTCCTGCTTCGTCTGATTACCGTCGCGGTCGACCACGGGTTCCGTAGCCAACTGCTCCATCATCGCCTTGCCGACCGCTTCCGACGTTGCCGACCAGATGTCGACCACGTTGTTGTAGCGCTCTTGCGAAGTCACGAGACCCGACATGTACTGACGGTCGTATTCCTTCACCTTCTTGGCTGCGTCGCCGACGATCTGTTCTTTTTGCGGCGGCACGAGCATGTCGTCGACGCAAATCGAAATACCGGCGCGCGTAGCCAGACGGAAACCCATCTGCATCAGCTGGTCGGCGAAGATCACCGTTTCGCGCAGACCGCACTTGCGGAATGCCGTGTTGATCAGGCGCGAAATTTCCTTCTTCTTAAGCGGTCGGTTCAGCACCGAGAACGGCAGTCCTGGCGGCAGAATTTCCGACAGAATGGAACGGCCAACCGTGGTTGCATACAACGTGATCTTCGGCACGAACTTCGGTGCGCCTTCGCTTTGATCCGGGTTGTGAATGTTTTCCGTAATCCGGACATTCACCCGCGACGCCAGCTCGACTTCCTTGTTTTCGTACGCACGAATCGCTTCCGACACGCCCGTGAACGTCATGCCTTCGCCCTTGCCATTCACCGCTTCACGCGATGCGTAGTAAAGACCCAGCACGATATCCTGCGACGGCACGATCGACGGATCGCCGTTAGCCGGGAACAAGACGTTGTTCGACGCCAGCATCAGCGTGCGCGCTTCCATCTGCGCTTCGAGCGACAGCGGCACGTGAACGGCCATCTGGTCACCGTCGAAGTCGGCGTTGAACGCCGCGCAAACGAGCGGATGCAGCTGAATCGCCTTACCTTCGATCAGCACCGGCTCGAAAGCCTGAATACCAAGACGGTGAAGCGTAGGCGCGCGGTTCAGCATCACCGGATGTTCGCGGATCACCTCTTCCAGGATGTCCCACACCACGGCCGTCTGGTTCTCGACTTCCTTCTTCGCGGCCTTGATGGTCGTAGCAACGCCCATCACTTCCAGCTTGTTGAAGATGAAAGGCTTGAACAGTTCCAGCGCCATCAGCTTCGGCAAACCACACTGATGCAGCTTCAACGTCGGGCCCACCACGATCACCGAACGGCCCGAATAGTCAACGCGCTTACCGAGCAAGTTCTGACGGAAACGACCGCCCTTACCCTTGATCATGTCAGCGAGCGACTTCAGCGGACGCTTGTTCGCGCCAGTCATTGCCTTGCCGCGACGACCGTTGTCGAGCAGCGAATCGACGGCTTCCTGCAGCATCCGCTTTTCGTTACGGACGATGATTTCCGGCGCCTTCAATTCGAGCAGACGCTTCAACCGGTTGTTACGGTTGATCACCCGACGATACAAGTCGTTCAAATCAGACGTCGCGAAACGGCCGCCATCGAGCGGCACGAGCGGACGCAGTTCCGGCGGCAGCACCGGCAGCACTTCCAGCACCATCCAGTCAGGCTTGATGCCCGAACGCTGGAATGCTTCGAGCACTTTCAGGCGCTTCGCATACTTCTTGATCTTCGCTTCCGAACCCGTGTTCTTGAGTTCGGTGCGCAGCAACTCGACTTGTTCGTCGATGTTGATTGCGCGCAGCAGTTCACGCACGCCTTCCGCGCCCATCTCGGCACGGAATTCGTCGCCATATTCTTCGACCTTGTTGTAGTAATCCTCTTCCGTCATGATCTGCCGCGCTTTCAGCGGCGTCATGCCCGGTTCGATCACTACATATGCTTCGAAATACAGCACGCGTTCGATGTCGCGCAGCGTCATGTCGAGCACCATGCCCAGACGCGACGGCAACGACTTCAAAAACCAGATGTGCGCAACCGGCGAGGCCAGTTCAATGTGGCCCATCCGTTCGCGACGCACCTTGGCGAGCGTCACTTCGACGCCGCACTTTTCGCAGATCACACCGCGGTGCTTCAGGCGCTTGTACTTGCCGCACAGGCACTCGTAGTCCTTGATCGGGCCAAAAATCTTGGCGCAGAACAGGCCATCGCGCTCCGGCTTGAATGTCCGGTAGTTGATGGTTTCAGGCTTCTTCACTTCGCCGAAGGACCACGAACGGATCTTGTCTGGCGACGCCAGACCGATCTTGATCGCGTCAAAAACTTCAGGTTGTTGGACTTGCTTGAATAGATCGAGCAGAGCTTTCATTGCGTCTCTCCAGTAGTCCGATTAGTTCCGGTCCAGGTCGATGTCGATACCGAGCGACCGGATTTCCTTCACCAACACATTGAACGACTCAGGCATGCCGGCGTCGATCACGTGGTCACCCTTGACCAGGTTTTCATACACCTTGGTACGACCCGCCACGTCATCCGACTTAACAGTCAGCATTTCCTGCAGCACGTACGAAGCGCCATAAGCCTCGAGCGCCCACACTTCCATCTCACCGAAACGCTGGCCACCGAACTGCGCCTTACCACCCAGCGGCTGCTGCGTGACGAGCGAGTACGGTCCGGTCGAACGAGCGTGCATCTTGTCGTCGACCAGGTGATGCAGTTTCAGGTAGTGCATGTAGCCTACCGTGACCGTGCGTTCGAACGGTTCACCCGTGCGGCCGTCGCTCAACTGCACCTGATTCTTCGACTTCGTCATGCCGAGCTGCTTCGCGATGTCGTCCGGGAACGCCAGGTCCAGCGCGCGTTCCATTTCGCCTTCCGTGGCGCCGTCGAACACCGGCGTTGCAAAAGGAACACCTTCGCGCAGGTTCTTCGCCAGTTCGACGATTTCGTCGTCCGTGAAGTTTTCCAGCTCTTCCTGACGGCCCGACTCGTTGTAGATCTTCGTCAGGAACGCACGAAGCTCTTCGACCTTCGCCTGATGCTGCAGCATCTCGCCGATACGCCAGCCCAGACCCTTCGCGGCCCAGCCCAGATGCACTTCGAGAATCTGACCCACGTTCATCCGTGAAGGCACGCCCAGCGGATTCAGCACGACGTCGGCCGGACGGCCATCGGCCATGTACGGCATGTCTTCGATCGGGACAATCTTCGACACGACACCCTTGTTACCGTGACGGCCAGCCATCTTGTCGCCCGGTTGCAGACGACGTTTCACAGCCAGGTACACCTTGACCATCTTCAGCACGCCCGGCGGCAGTTCGTCGCCTTGCGTGAGCTTCTTGCGCTTTTCTTCGAACGCGAGGTCGAACTGGTGACGCTTTTGCTCGATGGAATCCTTGATGGCTTCCAGTTGCGCAGCGGCTTCTTCATCGGCCAGACGGATGTCGAACCAGTGATAGTGATCCAGATCCTCCAGGTACGGCAGATCGATCGCCGTGCCCTTCGCCAGCTTCTTCGGACCGCCATTCGCGATCTTGCCGTTGAGCATACGGGCGAGACGCGAGAACGCGTCGCCTTCCACAATGCGCAGCTGGTCGTTCAAGTCCAGGCGATAACGCTTCAGTTCGTCATCGATAATCTGCTGTGCACGCTTGTCACGCGTAATGCCTTCGCGCGTGAACACTTGCACGTCGATCACCGTTCCGCTCATGCCCGACGGCACGCGCAGCGACGTATCCTTCACGTCCGACGCCTTCTCACCGAAGATTGCGCGCAGCAGCTTTTCTTCCGGCGTCAGCTGGGTTTCGCCCTTCGGCGTGACCTTGCCGACCAGCACGTCGCCCGCTTCAACTTCAGCGCCGATGTACACAATGCCCGACTCATCGAGACGGCCAAGTTGCACTTCTGCCAGGTTCGAGATGTCGCGCGTGATTTCTTCCGGTCCGAGCTTCGTGTCGCGCGCGACCACATTCAGTTCTTCGATGTGGATCGACGTATAGCGGTCTTCAGCAACGACCTTCTCCGAGATCAAGATCGAATCTTCGAAGTTGTAGCCGTTCCACGGCATGAACGCGACGAGCATGTTCTGGCCAAGCGCGAGCTCGCCCAGATCGGTCGATGCACCGTCGGCCACCACGTCGCCACGACCAACCTTGTCGCCGACCTTCACGATCGGGCGCTGGTTGATGTTCGTGTTCTGGTTCGAACGCGTGTATTTGATCAGGTTGTAGATGTCGACACCGACTTCGCCGGCGACAGCTTCGTCGTCGTTCACGCGAATCACGATACGGCCGGCATCGACGTAATCCACGATACCGCCGCGGAACGCCTGAACCGTCGTACCCGAGTCGACCGCCACCGTACGTTCAATGCCCGTACCGACCACAGCCTTTTCCGGACGCAGGCAAGGAACGGCCTGACGCTGCATGTTCGAGCCCATCAATGCGCGGTTCGCGTCATCGTGTTCAAGGAACGGAATCAGCGAAGCAGCCACGGACACGATCTGCGACGGCGCCACGTCCATGTACTGGATGCGGTCCGGCGTGACCATCAGCGTTTCGCCCGCTTCACGCGACGAAACCAGTTCGTCGGTCAGCGTGCCGCCTTCGCCCAGCGACGCGTTCGCCTGAGCGATCACGTAGCGGCCTTCCTCAATTGCCGACAGGTAATCGATCTGATCGGTCACCTTGCCGTCCACCACTTTCCGGTACGGCGTCTCGAGGAAACCGTATTCGTTCAAGTGCGCGTACAGTGCGAGCGAGTTGATCAGGCCAATGTTCGGACCTTCCGGCGTTTCGATCGGGCACACGCGGCCGTAATGGGTCGGATGCACGTCGCGGACTTCGAAGCCAGCACGTTCACGTGTCAAACCGCCCGGTCCAAGAGCCGATACACGACGCTTGTGGGTGATTTCCGACAGCGGGTTCGTCTGGTCCATAAACTGCGACAACTGCGACGAGCCGAAAAACTCGCGAATGGCAGACGAAATCGGCTTCGAATTGATCAAGTCGTGCGGCATCAGGTTTTCGCTTTCTGCCTGACCCAGACGTTCCTTCACAGCCCGTTCCACACGCACGAGGCCCGCACGGAACTGGTTTTCAGCCAATTCACCGACGCAACGCACGCGGCGATTGCCGAGGTGATCGATGTCATCGACTTCGCCCTTGCCGTTACGCAGCTCGACCAGAATCTTGATGGTCGCGAGGATGTCCTCGTCTTGCAGCGTCATCGGCCCGATGATTTCGTCACGTCCCACACGACGATTGAATTTCATACGACCCACCTTCGACAGGTCGTATGCGTCTTCGCTATAGAACAGACGGTTGAACAGCGCCTCGACGGCTTCTTCCGTCGGCGGTTCGCCCGGGCGCATCATGCGGTAGATCGCGATACGCGCAGCCATGCGGTCGGCCGTTTCGTCGATACGCAGCGTCGACGAAATGTACGGACCTTGATCCAGGTCGTTCGTGTAAAGCGTCTGGATGTCCTTGACCTTCGACTCGCGCAGCTTCTCGAGCACGGTTTCCGTGATCTCGTCGTTCGCGTTCGCGATCACTTCGCCCGTCTCGCCGTCCACGACGTTCTTCGCCAGCACGCGGCCGAGCAAATAGTCTTCCGGCACCGAAATGAACTTCGTCTTCGCGGCTTCGAGATCGCGAATGTGCTTTGCGTTGATCCGCTTGTCCTTCTGGACGATGACGTTGCCTTCGCGATCTTGGATGTCGAAACGCGCGACTTCACCGCGCAGGCGTTCCGGCACGAATTCCATTTGCGCGCCTTCGGCCATCAGGCCGAAGTTATCGAACACGAAGAAGTTCGCGAGGATCTGTTCCGGCGTCAGGCCGATGGCCTTCAGCAAGATTGTCACCGGCATTTTCCGGCGACGGTCGACGCGGAAATACAGTACGTCCTTCGGATCGAATTCGAAGTCGAGCCATGAACCACGGTAAGGGATGATCCGAGCCGAGAAAAGCAGCTTGCCCGAGCTGTGCGTCTTGCCCTTGTCGTGTTCGAAAAACACGCCAGGCGAACGATGCAGCTGGGAAACGATCACGCGTTCCGTGCCGTTGATGACGAACGAACCCGTCGGCGTCATGAGCGGCATTTCGCCCATGTAGACTTCCTGCTCTTTCACTTCCTTGACGACCGGCTTACTCGGCGATTCCTTGTCGAGCAACACCAGGCGCACCTTGGCGCGCAAGGCGGAGCAGTACGTCAAACCACGCTGCTGACATTCCTTGATGTTGAATGCCGGCGGCGAGAGCATGTAGCTTACGAACTCGAGACGCGCAAACCCGTTGTGCGAAACGATTGGGAACACCGACGAAAACGCTGCTTGCAACCCTTCCGCTTTACGCTGTGTTGCGCTGGTGGTCTCTTGCAGAAAGGTGCTGAATGATTCAAGCTGGGTAGCCAGCAGAAAGGGAACCTGGTGAACGATGGGGCGTTTCGCGAAACTCTTGCGAATACGCTTCTTCTCGGTGAAGGAATATTGCATACGATCTCCGAATCACGGCGGGCGTTGCCGAGGCGGGATACCTCGATGACACGACCCGGTGTTCACCGACTGAGACTCGCCATACGCCCGGGGAGGGACGAACGAGCCTAGAAGCTTGGTGGTTGGCCGCTACCAACCGCTGGCTGACGGCAGCGGATGCCTATGTTTCCCGCTACCCGACCAAACTTGCCTTCTGCAGTCGCTTCAGAAGACAAAGAAAAGAGTCGGTAAAACTTCGCCAACCGACATTTTTCTTTAGCTTCTACGTGGTCATTGTTGCCAAAACCAACGACTTAAAACCTAGTCTCCACAAAGCAGAAAAAGGCCGGCGGTCATAGACCGCCAGCCTTCGCAAAGCGCAGCCAGACTTACTTGATTTCAGCCTTGGCGCCTGCTTCTTCCAGCTTCTTCTTTGCTTCTTCAGCAGCAGCCTTCGGTACCGATTCCTTAACTGCCTTCGGTGCGCCGTCGACCAGGTCCTTCGCTTCCTTCAGGCCGAGACCCGTCAGTTCACGAACAGCCTTAATGACCGAAACCTTGTTCGCGCCCACTTCAACCAGGTTCACCGTGAACTCGGTTTGCTCTTCAGCAACTGCAGCGGCGCCAGCGGGGCCAGCAACAGCGACAGCAGCAGCCGACACGCCAAACTTTTCTTCGAACGCCTTGACTAGCTCGTTCAGTTCCAGAACCGACATCGAGCTTACTGCTTCGAGGATGTCTTCTTTTGCGATTGCCATTTGAAATACTCCTAAATTGAATTCGGATACAGCCAGCGATCTTGTAAGCCTAACCAGGCAACCAAGCGCAGTACGTTAAGCAGTAGCTTCCGGTTGCGCTTCAGCCGGAGCTTCTGCGCCGCCACCCTTCTTCTCGGCAAGCGCGGCCAAAGCGCGCGCGAAGCCGGAAACAGGAGCTTGCATGACGTACAACAACTTGGAGAGCAGTTCTTCGCGGCTCGGGATGTTGGCGAGTGCTTGCACAGCCGCCTTGTCCATCACGTTGCCCTCGTAGGAACCAGCCTTAATGATCAACTTGTCATTGGTTTTGCCGAAGTCGTTAACAACCTTGGCAGCAGCAATTGCATCTTCAGAGATGCCGTAGATCAGGGGACCAGTCATCTGCTCGGCCAGCGGAGCGAACGGCGTACCTTCCACGGCGCGACGCGCCAACGTATTTTTCAATACGCGGAGATACACTTGTTGCTCGCGAGCCTTAGCGCGCAGCTTGGTCAGATCGCCAACCGCAATTCCACGATACTCAGCGAGCACCATCGTCTGAGCCTTCGCGACTTGCGCGGCGACTTCAGCGACAACTGCCTGCTTGTCTTCTTTGTTCAGTGGCACGGTTAAACCTCCAGATTCGATGCGCCAACTTAGCGCACCGCGTTCAACAACGGCGTCCGACCTGTCAGGAGTATTTCGACCGGCTGGTGCGCATCTCACGACACGCGACAACCGACTTCAACCACACCAAAACTGTTCCGGGTTCGCCATCTGCGTTGGCTAATATTAAGGTCACGCCTGACTACTGCGCTTCCGCCAACGGTCTTTGACAACCGGTTGCAAGCCAAACTACAACCTGCAACCGCCCAAAGCCCTTAACACCGGTTCGCGTGCAACGTGAACCGGTGCATGATTCTTTTATTGCGAGAGCGTTGCGTGATCGACGCGCACGCCGACACCCATTGTGCTCGACAATGCGATTTTGCGCAGATAGACACCCTTGCTGGTCGCCGGCTTGGCCTTTTGAAGGGCGTCCACCAGTGCCGACAAATTCTGACGCAACGATGCCGGCTCAAACGATGCACGGCCAATGGTTGCGTGGATGATCCCGCCTTTATCGACACGGAACTGAACCTGACCAGCCTTTGCGTTGCGAACTGCCTGAGCCACGTCAGCCGTCACGGTACCGACCTTCGGGTTCGGCATCAGGCCGCGCGGGCCAAGAATCTGACCGAGCGTACCGACCACGCGCATTGTGTCCGGCGAAGCGATCACAACGTCGAAGTTCAGGTTACCGGCCTTGACTTGTTCAGCCAGGTCTTCCATGCCGACCACTTCGGCACCGGCTGCACGAGCTTGTTCAGCTTTTTCGCCTTGCGCGAACACAGCAACGCGAACCGACTTGCCAGTACCAGCAGGCAACACAACCGAGCCACGAACCACTTGGTCCGACTTCTTGGCATCGATGCCGAGTTGCACAGCCACGTCGATGGATTCGTCGAACTTGGCGCTTGCGCATTCCTTCACGATCGACAGAGCGTCGTCGATCGGGTAAAGCTTCATGCGATCTACCTTGGTAGCGAGCGTTTGAAGACGCTTAGAAAGCTTAGCCATTTATACGCCCTCCACGGTGATGCCCATTGAACGGGCGCTGCCGGCGATCGTACGAACCGCTGCGTCCAGATCTGCCGCCGTAAGGTCAGGCATCTTGGTCTTTGCGATTTCTTCAGCTTGCGCGCGCGTGATATTGCCGACCTTGTCGACGTGCGGCTTCGGCGAACCCTTCTGGATGGCCGCAGCCTTCTTGATCAGAACGGTTGCCGGCGGTGTCTTCATGATGAACGTGAAGCTCTTGTCCGCGAATGCCGTGATAACCACCGGCACGGGCAGACCCGGCTCCATCGCTTGAGTCTGCGCGTTAAACGCCTTGCAGAACTCCATGATATTCAGGCCGCGCTGGCCCAGTGCCGGACCAACCGGCGGTGACGGATTGGCTTTACCTGCAGGAATCTGCAGTTTGATAAAGCCGATGATTTTCTTTGCCATGTTGAAAACCTCTGCAGAACGCGATAGCGTTCGGTGAGTAATAACGCGCGCTCGCCAAGATGGCTACTGGCGCTCCTCAACAGTCATACGCGGACTGTAAGCGCGAACCGCGCTACGAAGTTCACACTTCGAGCGCGGCGAACAGCGAATACTCGTTAAACCTTTTCTACCTGACCAAATTCAAGCTCTACCGGCGTGGAACGTCCGAAAATAGTTACAGATACGCGAACCCGCGACTTTTCGTAGTTCACTTCTTCGACGTTGCCGTTGAAGTCTGTGAACGGACCTTCCTTGACCCGAACCATCTCGCCAACTTCGAACAGCGTCTTCGGGCGCGGCTTTTCCACGCCTTCCTGCATTTGCGACATGATCTTTTCCACTTCACGCGGAGAGATCGGGCTCGGACGATTGCGTGCCCCGCCGACGAAACCTGTCACCTTGGCCGTGTTCTTCACCAGATGCCATGTCTCGTCCGTCATTTCCATCTCGACGAGCACGTAGCCCGGAAAGAAACGACGTTCGGTCACCGATTTGTGACCGCCCTTGACTTCCACGACTTCTTCCGTCGGGACAAGGATTTGACCGAACTGGTCTTGCATGCCGGCGCGGTCGATGCGCTCCTGGAGCGCGCGTTGCACGCTCTTCTCCATGCCGGAGTAGGCGTGCACGACGTACCAACGTTTTCCGCTCGGTGATGCCGGTGCTTCGCTCATATCATCTCCAACCCAGAATTACCGAGAATATCACCCACTCAATCGACTTATCGCTAAGCCACAAGAAGATTGCCATGACAAGCACAAATGCAAAGACCACCAAGGTGGTTTGCGTGGCTTCTTTACGTGTTGGCCACACCACTTTGCGGACTTCTTTGTACGAATCTTTGGCAAAGGCGATAAAACCTTTTCCCGGTGCGGAGAGAAGACCGACCGCAACACCCGCAATCAAGCCGACAGCCAGCGCGGCGCCGCGAACGTACCACTCCTGGCCACTTAGCCAGAAGAAACCTACGAACCCGGCCAAGACCAACAATACGCCCGCGGTCAACATCAACTTGTCGCCGGAAGTATTTACAGTTTCGACGGAAGGATTCGCCATAACACCTTAGACAGCGCCCGGAGACGCAAGATTGTGGCAGGGGCAGAGGGAATCGAACCCCCAACCTTCGGTTTTGGAGACCGACGCTCTGCCAGTTGAGCTATACCCCTAAACCAGTTGGGGTCAGCAATTTCGCTAACCCCGAAAACTACAGACTATCGAGCAATTTCTGGCGTTGCTCGACTTACTCGAGAACCTTGGCAACGACACCGGCGCCGACGGTACGACCGCCTTCACGGATAGCGAAGCGCAGACCTTCTTCCATGGCGATCGGTGCAATCAGCTTCACCGTGATCGACACGTTATCGCCCGGCANGACGGTACGACCGCCTTCACGGATAGCGAAGCGCAGACCTTCTTCCATGGCGATCGGTGCAATCAGCTTCACCGTGATCGACACGTTATCGCCCGGCATAACCATTTCCTTGTCCTTCGGCAACTCGATCGAACCCGTCACGTCCGTGGTACGGAAGTAGAACTGCGGACGATAGTTGTTGAAGAACGGCGTGTGGCGACCGCCTTCGTCCTTGCTGAGCACATACACTTCAGCCGTGAAGTGCGTGTGCGGCGTGATCGAACCCGGCTTGGCCAGCACTTGGCCACGTTCCACGTCTTCACGCTTCGTGCCACGCAACAGGATACCCACGTTGTCGCCCGCTTGACCCTGGTCCAGGAGCTTGCGGAACATTTCCACGCCCGTGCACGTCGTCTTCACCGTCGGCTTGATACCGATGATTTCGATTTCTTCGCCGACCTTCACGAT
>NZ_LMPF01000004.1 GCF_001424345.1 Burkholderia sp. Leaf177 | reverse complement strand
CGCATCAAGCTCAAACTAAACGGGCTGAGTCCTGTGATGTACAGAACTCAGCCCACTCGGCCCTAGCCGAAAACTGTCCAACTTCGCGGGGTCAGTTCACATCGGGGCTTTTCTTTCTTAGTGCGCAGGTTTTGTAGATTCACGCCCGCTTCGATCTCCCTTTCCCCGCGACATCCGACAGGATCTTCTGCACGCTTTCCACGTACCGTTCCGTGCCGAAGCGGTTGATTGCGTTTGCATAACCCTGCTCGACCAGACGCTCGCGCAGGTCTGCATCGGCGGAAAGTTCGCCGAGCACGCCAGCCAGCTCAGCCACGTCGCCCGGCGTGCAGAGAATGCCGTTCTCGCGGTTCGTCACGATATCCACCACGCCGCCCGCACGCGCCGCGACGACCGGCCGCTTCGCCAGCATCCCTTCGATTATCACGCGGCCGAACGGCTCCGGGCTAATGGACGTGTGCGCGATGACATCGACGGCTTTCATGCAAGCTGCAATGTCATGCTGGAACCCAAGAAAATGCACGCGATCCCCGAGCCCGTGCTCGAGCACGTAAGCCCTCAACTCGGCCTCGTAAGCGTCCTCGCCAAAAAGCGCCGCGCCAACCAGAACAGCGTGCATGTCGGGTGCATCGAGCAGCGCTTCGAGCAACACGTGTTGCCCTTTCCAGCGCGCGAGCCGGCTGAACGATCCAACCAGAAACGCGTCGAGCGGCAAGCCGAACCGCGCACGCAGTTCGTGCTGCGCGACCGCTTCGAGCTCCGTGAACGGCTCGGCCGAAATGCCGTTGAAGACCACGTCCAGACGCTCTTCCTTCATCCGCGTCAATGCGGTAAGCGCAACGGCTGACGCAGTCGAATTTGCGATCACGCGCTCCAGCATCAGCTTCGTGCACCACTTGATGATGGTGAGCTGCGTCTTGCCGAAATGCTCGGGACTGACGATATCGCGCAGATGCCACACGACCGGGCGTCGTGAAATCAGGCCTGCAATTGCACCGACGACCATCGCGCGTTGCGTGTTCACGTAGATCACATCCGAGTTGCGCGATTTCTCCAGCGTGCCGCGCACGAGCCCCATGACGCCGCCGATCACGCCGGCGCCCGGCCGCTTCATGCTGCTGTCCTTGCTGACGGTTCCGAGCGCGGCGCCATCGAGCACGTCGACCTTGATGCCGACGGCTTCCAGCGCGATGCGAAACGGACCGTCGTCGAAGAGCACCGTTTCGTTATTGCCGCGCATGTTCTTCATGACTTCGAGCAGCGACAATTCCGCGCCGCCGAGCACCCCGCTTTGATCGACGGCGAGTACACGCATGCCGTCGGCGGCTTCGTTGTCTTCATCCTGCGCCGGCGTGGTTGGCCTGGCCTTGCGCACGAGCGGCACGGGCGGCAACGCTGGCGGCGGCAGCGTGAATTGCGGCGCGACGCTTTGCACGTAGCCGCGCAGGTTATCGCGGAAATGCCGCACCGAAAAACGCTCGGCATTCGCGCGGCAATCCGCCGGTTCGATCTTCACCGCGCCGAGTTCGAAACCCTCCACGGCATCGATGATCGACTCGGTCGTTTGTTCTTCGAAGAAGAGACCTGTCGGGCATGCGTTCGAACTGTCGAGGACCGTTTCGAGCGCGCCGCCCTTGCCGAATGCGATCACAGGCGTTCCGCACGCCTGCGCCTCGACCACCGAGATGCCGAAGTCTTCTTCGGCCGCGAACACGAACGCCTTCGCGCGACGCATGTTGTCCTGCAAGACCGAGAACGGCTGATACCCCATGATCTCGATGTTCGCGGTCGCCTTCTCGCAGATCTTGCGCATGTCGGGACCATCGCCGATCACGACCAGACGACGCTCGGGCATCTTCGCGAACGCCTCGACGATCAGGTCGATTTTCTTGTACGGCACCATGCGCGATGCCGTCAGATAAAAGTCTTCTTTCACCTCGCACAGCTGGAATGCATCCACGTCCACGGGCGGGAAGATCACATGCGAATCACGGTGATAAACCTTGTTGATCCGCCGCGAAATGAACTCCGAATTCGCGATGAAATGATCCACCGAGTTCGACGTCCGGATGTCCCAGTTGCGCATGTAGTGCAGCACGAGACGCGCGAGCATCGACTTCATGCCAACGGTGAGATTCGATTGCTTCAGGTACTGATGCTGCAGGTCCCACGCGTATCGGATAGGGGAATGCACGTAGCTCACATGAACCTGATCGGGACCTGTGAGAATGCCTTTTGCGACTGCATGACTGCTCGATATCACGAGGTCGTAGCCGGAAACATCGAGTTGTTCGATAGCGAGCGGCATCAACGGCAAGTACGATCTGTATCGCTTCTTCGCTTGCGGCAATTTCTGAATGAACGACGTGGTCACCGTCTTGCCGCGCATCCACGCGCGCTCTTCCATGAAGTCGACCACGCTGAAAAGATCGGCTTCGGGAAAGCAGATGATGATCTGCTCGAGCACCTTTTCGGCGCCGGCAAACGCCACGAGCCAGTCGTGCACGATCGCCACTCGCGGTACTCGTTTCGCAACGCGCGCACGATGCTTCGGCGGCGCGTCCATCACGGAAGGCGGATTCACATCGACACTGTCAGCACGGTCCTGAACCGGGTCGATGAGCACATCATCGAGGTCATCTCTCATGCGCCACTCCTCACCTTAAACCGTGGATTTCGCGCGTCGTTTCAGACGCGCATTCAACTCGCGAGCAAAGCCGCGCGCCATGGAGCGCAACGCGGGCCGCGTCAACAAAGAACAGCTCGCATTCAGCCCCGCGATGACAAACGCGGCGGCGACTGACTGCAATGGATATTCAATTGGATCGATGAGATAAGCGGCGCCTAATCCCGCGACGAGAAACGCGAGATGCATGAGCATGTCGGCGGCAATTGGCCTGGCACTGACGCGCGAGATCCAGAGCAAAAGGCCGTAGTCGACCAGCGAACGCAGCACGACCACAGTCGCGGCGCCAATAGGACCAAAGTGCGCGATGCCGAACCACAGCGCCGTCACGAAGAACGGCAGTTGCACGAGGCCGATACGCGCGGCCGTAGCCGGATTGATCTGCGACTGGATCATGATGCGCGTGACGCTTGCCTGCCCGACGAGCCACACGCCGATGATCAGGATGCGTCCAACGGGTGCGCTCGCGATGGCAATTTCCTGCCCGACCCAGAGGTGCAGAAATGGCGCGAGCACCAGCATGACGAAGAGCGCGATGGGCGTAAACACGCCGTTGAGGAATTCGAGCGACTGCCGGACCATGGCATCGGCGTGATCGCGCTTGATCGCTGACAAGCGAGGAAACAGCGTCCGTACAAGGGAGTTCGGCAGCATGTTGAGACGCGTGACGAGGTTCTGCGGCACGGTGTAATACGTGACGAAACGCGCGCCGAGATTTGCGCCGAGCAGCATGCGATCGAGCGAATCCGTGATCATGCTGGAGATGGTTGCAACCAGCATCCATCCGCCGAATTTGAACAGTCCGCTGGCGACCCCGAGTTGCGGCCACTCGATGCGTTTGAGATCGAGCACTTTGATGCTTGCGCGCGCAAGCATCACGACTGCGATAACCCGCGCGACCACGGCTGCGGCGAGCACTGTTTGCAGGTTCGGCGCGATTTTCCATGCGGCGGCGAGCGGCAGCAATTGAAAGAGGAACGTGCCGATGGTCTGGTTCGTGTTGTAGATACCGAAGCGTTCTACGCCGTTGATTGCGCCTGCGCAGACCCATGAAACGTTTGCGATTGGAATGGCGAGCGCGAGCCATGGAAGTGCGTGATAGACCTCGCGCTGCATGTCGGGGGACGTGTGTGCGACGTAGGCGGTATAGGCGAACGCGCCGAAGTAGATCAGTGCTCCGCCGATGATTCCTGTGCCCAGGTTGAGCCAGATTGCGCTCCAGAAAACGCGTGATCGCGCTTCGGGGTCGTTTGCTGCGTGCGCTTTCGATATTTGATGCTGCGCGGCCATGCCCATGCCGAGATCGAGAATGCCGAAGTAGCCGATCAGCGTCCAGACGAGGCTGATGACGCCATAGCGTTCGACGCCTACGAGGTGGATATAGGCGGGTACGGTGATCAGGGAGACGAAGGTGGGCAGCACCAGTCCCGAGAAGTTGATCGCCATGTTTTTGATTAACGATTTTTCCATCAGGGGCGGGTCGTTGGTACTTGGGTTTTAGGGGGTTTAAGCGTTGAGGGTTTGGGTGTTAAGGATTTGGGCGTTAAGGTTGGGCATTAAAGGTTTGGTGCTGGGTTAATGCCGGGTTGCTGCTTTCTAAGTCCTCGCGCGTTTCGTGTTATCTGTTCTCTTTTGCACTATTAGCCACTGTCCGTGGCGGGACTTCATTTCTTTGTCCAACGGCGACAAAGAAACGAAGCAAAGAAAACGCCTCTCCACCGCTAATTCTTAAGTGTCCACAGCGTGCAGCGACAACTGCGTGGCACGCAAGAAGCACCCTCAGCGCATAACCCAGACCAGTTGAAACCCTCCCCCTCCGGCAACAGATACCCACACGCTTCGCCACCAGCGTAGGAATCCACTAATCAAGCCTCCGCGCTGCGCGCGCTAGCGCCCAAACGAAGAGACGGCAGCACTAGCGGTTAAGTCTGCGTTCAAAATACGGTGGACCGGTTATATGGGCTCAATCCGTTGTTATGTCTGGAACGGATTTCCGTATTAACGGATTCCGACGCTGGTGGCGAAGCGTGTGGGTATCCGTTGCCGGAGCGGGAGGGTTTCAGCTGTCCGTGGTTATTCGCTGAGGGTGCTTCTTGCGTGCCACACAGTTTTCATAGCGGTTGGAAGGCGTTTTCTTTGCTTCGTTTCTTTGTCGCCGTTGGACAAAGAAATGAAGTCCCGCCACGGACAGTGGCTAATAGTGATAAAGAGAACGACTAACATAAACCGCGCGCTATCTTAAGCAGCGGCAACTCGGCACAGACCCCGACCTAAATCCCACAGACCCCAAAACCCCGTGCGCCCCTTACGGTCGCCACCTGTACATCATCACCTTCCCCCGCGCATCCTCTTCGACAAAAATCAAATACTCTCCATCGGCCTGCCGACTAGCACTAATCCCGTTCGGGACATCAACCCACCCTGACGCGCGCCCCACCTCCGGCCCAGGCTTGATCACGCCGACCTCCCGCCCGGTATCCTTCTCATACACATGAACCATCCCGACCGGTTCCACCGAAAAGAGATACTTTCCCTCCACCGTCAAACCAATCGTGGTAGCAAGCGGCTTGCTCTTCGTATCCCACGGCAAGGCAATCGAATAACGCAACTTCGGCGTGCCCGATGACCACCGGTCATACCTCACCAGCCGTCGCCCAACTTCCTTCCAATACCCTCGATCAAACGGTTCATCCGCCGTATAACCCGTCAGATACATCGTGTCCGTATCGGCTTCATAAACCGCGCGCTTCACTACGTTGAACGGCGCCGGCATGGGAAAGTTCTGCGCATCGTTGTACGAATAAAGCGGATTGCCAACCTTGTCCACGCCACCGAACTTGAAGCGATTGATACCGCGCGAATCACTCGTGTGCCAAATGTCGCCCTTCGTATCGACCCACCATCCCCAGCCGCCCGGATTTGGCAGCAAACCGTTGTTCGACTCGAATTCGTTCGGCTCGAAACGCCCGTTGCCGCTGTCGTCACGCCAGATCCAGTCACCGCCCGCGGGACGGTTCGGAATGTTCACCGCATCGCGCTCACGCCCCGCGAAATACCCGGAAGGAATGGCCAGTTCACCGTTGCGCTTTGCATCGAAGCGATAGATCTTCAAGTGATCCGAATACATGTCCGTCAGGTACAAAAACGTCCGCCCCGCGAGCTTGCGTGCGATCGGCTGGCCCGGCCAGTCATCCACGCTGAAACTCGGGTCTTCGGGATACTTGAAACGCCCCGAAAGGAAACCCGCGTACGTCCATTCCTGCCCCGCCGGTTTCGATAAATCCAGCTCGAAGCGCTTGTTGCCGGTGTACACGCTGTTCGGCCGCGACGGGTCCATCCACGCGCCGTCCACAAACAACAATCCCTGCACCTGCCACACTTGCTTGCCATCGGCAGCGTAGCTTTCGAGCGTCGCGCCCAAACCTGCGCCCGTCGAACCCTGGCGCACGCCAATGCCGTTCGTCGATACATAAACGTTGCCCGCCGCATCCGCGCCCACGCCGGTCAGTCCGTTGAAACGCTGCGGGCCGGGCTTCCCTGCAACGCCCGAAAAAATTCCGCCGCGCTCACCCAACGCACTCGCCTCGCGATACTTTCCCGCGCCGCCCTCACGCGTGAAAATCAGCACCTGTTGACGCGGGCCGTTGTCGGCAACGAGCAAACGTCCTTGTGCATCGACGGTAATATCCACCGCGTCGGTGCCGGCCGCGAATGCCGGCGCATCGTCGATCACCGCACCCGTCGCCGCGTAGTGAGCAAGGCGCGCCTTCGCACCTTGCGTGTTCACCAGCGCCCACAACGTGCCGTCGTTCGCGAGCGCGAGGCGTCCCGGTTGCGGCGCGCTCCAGTTGCTCTTTTGCTGCATCGATTCGGCGTCGTACACCTCGATCCGATTCGCCGATGTATTCGCGACGTACAACAAGGCATCGGTTGCAGCCAGACCGCCGACGTCCTGCCTGAATTCGACCTTCGGCGCGCCGCGCTTTTCGTCCGGCGCCTCGTTGACCATCAGGAACGCAGCCGCAAGTTGTGTGTGTCCGTCGGCTTTATCGGCGGTGAGGTTCGCCTGGAACGTGGCGGGCCGTTTCATATCGCTCAAGTCACGGCGCGACACGCCAAACCATTGCTTGCCCTTCGGCGGCCATACACCCGGCTTCGACAAACCGCCGCGCTCGTTGCCCACACTCACCGCGACAAACACATAGCGCTTGTTCAGCGCAATGGCGTTGCCGCCGTAATTGCCCCAGCCGTGCGTGCCGCCGGCCACGCCGAGCACCTTGCCGTTCTTGTAGACGCTGACTTCAGCGCCGCTCTCGTCCCAAGGCGCGTTAGTGAACACGCGCCCGTCCGGCGCCACGGCGATCGCGGTGATGTTGATCTGCGTCCACGCGCCATCGCCGAAACCGAAGGTGTTGCCAATCCAGGATGTTCGCGCCTGCAGCACAGCCGGCGGCGCCACGTATGCCGGAAAAGCCGGAGCCGCCGCAGCCAAGCCAAGCGCACTCACCAACACGAACCGCGAAACCACAACCGAAAAACGATGCAAAGTGCGATGCAAGAGGTTTTCTCCATCTGAGAGCGGCCGGCTCTGCTCAATCGGCCAATGGAGCAGAAAAAGCGTCACGGCCGTTACTCGGTTAATCGAAGCCTACCGTTCAAATATTGCAAAAAAATCTGAAATAAATGGATCGGCGAAATGGGCAAACGTGTCGTTGGTTTTCGATCCGACTTATTTCCGTTAAAAAAATTGTTTCGAAAAGTAATAGCAAGACGGCGTTCGGATGGCTTGCGATAAAGCCTTCAATAGGCGCTCGGCCCCTCCCGACCCAAATATTTTCCTAATTGTTTCGCCATAGAATTAATCACGATTTTTATGAATTTCTCTGTGCGGCCTGCATCGGAAGGTGCGAAATCGGGTTTGCGGAGTCAATATTGACGGCCGGGCCGACGCTCGATTGAAGGAATTTTTCGTAGTCGGTACCGCGCCCGACCAGCTGGCGACCGCGTGTGGTGACACGAATCGATGGCTTGTTCTGTCCCCTTGCAAAAATACCCGCATGTTAAAATTCGGCGCTAAATCATGCGGAAAACGGCCGGGCGCCTCATCCACAAGCAGCCCGAAAGCTTCTGGGCAGTGAACTTGCTTGGGGTTGCCATATCGAAACGGCTGAACGGTTTGTCCAACGGCCAGCACTCGTCGCTGCACTCACTCCGCGACACCGGTCGCCGCAAATACGAAGCGTAATGAACGACACAAAACATCCTGATGGCGGCACGAAGCGTCGCCGCGCTCTCATCACGGGTCTCTCGGGATTCACCGGACGCCATATGGCTGAGCGTCTGCTGGACGAAGGGTACGACGTGTGGGGCACGACCTCGCCGGCATCGGAAGCCGATGTGCCGGGCACAACCGGCGTGCCCGTGGACTTGCTCGATCTCGACGCGGTCCGCGCGTGCGTGGCCGATGCAAAACCGGATGTCGTCGTGCATCTGGCGGGGCTCGCGCACGTCACCGGCAATCCGCCGACGCAAAGTTATCTCGTGAACATCATGGGTTCGCGCAATCTGCTCGATGCACTCGCGCTCCTCGACAAGAAACCGCGTGCAGTGCTGATGGCGAGCACGTCGAATGTGTATGGAAACGCGAACGTGGAAGTCATCGACGAAAACGTGCCGCTCAATCCTGGCAACGACTACGCGGTCAGCAAGCTCGCCATGGAAAACATGGCGCGCTTATGGCTCGATCGTCTGCCGATTTTTTTCACGCGGCCGTTCAATTACACGGGCGTCGGTCAGGGCGAAGATTTCTTGTTGCCCAAGATCGTCAATCACCACGCGCGCCACGAGAAAAAAATGTCGCTGGGCAATCTCGCCGTGAGCCGCGATTTCTCCGATGTCCGCGACGTGGTCGAGGTCTACACTCAGCTCATCGAAAAAGCGCCCGTGGGTCAGGCGTTCAATACGTGTTCTGGTATTGGCCATTCGCTCGGCGAAATTCTCGGCATGATGCGTCGAATCGCCGGGTATGAAATCGAAGTTTTCGTCGATCCACGTTTCATGCGCCGCAACGAGATTGCGAAGCTCGTGGGCTCGAACGTCAAGCTGCGTCGCGCAATTGGACGCGTGCCCGTTACGCCGATCTACGACACGCTCGAGTGGATGTATCAGCACGCGCGCGCAAAATTCGAGAGCATCGAAACCGTCAAGACGTGACCGCGCCGTTTTGCACCTGCCCGTGCGGAACCGCGTGATCCGCAAGTCTCGTTTGACCGGCTAGCGGATCGGCGTCGGACACTTGCAATGACGACTGCCGCCTATAAATCTCGGCAATCCATTCAATGAACACTTTCACGCGACGCGGCTGATGCCGGTTCGCGGCATAAAGAATCGATACAACCCGCGGGTACGACGGATACGCCTGCAGCACCTCGCGCAACTCGCCGCTCTCCACATAGGACGTCAAGGTATAACCCGATGCCTGGATCAGCCCGAGTCCCTTGAGGCCACATTCCACGTACGACTCGGCGTCGTTCACGGCGAGCATCGCCTTGAGCGGGACGATGCGCGTCTCGCCGTTCACGACGAACTCCCACGGCCTCACGCGTCCAGTCTTGCTCACCAGATAATCGACGCAATAATGATTCTCGAGATCCTCGAGCGTCTTGGGCTCGCCATATTTTTCGATGTACGACGGCGCGGCGACTGTGATCTGCGAATATCGTCCGATGGTTTTTGCTACCAAGCCGATATCGCCGACTGCGCCTACGCGGATCACACAATCGACGCCGGCCTCGATGATGTCGACTTGTTTATCGGTGAGGCTCATTTCCACGCGGATATCCGGATACGCCGCGAAAAATTCCGGCAGTGCGCCGACGATCGTACTTTTCGCCATCAGCGCGGGGAGGCTCACGCGCACGGTTCCTTTCGGGCTGAGTTTCGAGCGCGAGAGCACGGACTCCATGTCGTCGACTTCGCCGAGGACGCGCACGCAGCGCTCGTAGTAGATTTCGCCGTCTTCGGTGATGCTGATGCTGCGCGTGGTGCGGTTGAGGAGGCGTGCGCCGAGGTGCGCTTCGAGCGCTTGCACGGTGCGCGAGACGCTGGCGGCGGGGAGGCGCAAGGCATCGGCGGCCTTGGAGAAGCTGCCGCTCTCGACGACTCGCACGAAGACTTTCATCGCTAGGAAACGGTCCATGGACGGGGGTTCCAGGCTGAGGGTTACACAGGGGAAGCGCTAGGCGCGCGGGCCCTGAAAGGTGAATATTACGATGGAAATTGGAATGGGGTGTTGGACGGGAAGGGGTAGGTGTTGGGGTTGCTGGTTTTTTAGGTCCTCGCGGGTTCTGTCTTAGCTACTGTTTTTATCACGATAAGCCACTTTCCGTGGCGGGCTTCATTTCACAAGGTTTGACGCTGACGCTCGGACGGTTGTTTGTAGTAGTCGGGGGTGATGCCGGGTTGTTGCTGCTTAAGCCTTCGCGGGTTCTGTCTTAGCTGACTTCTTTATCACTGTTAGCCACTGTCCGTGGCGGGACTTCATTTCACAAGGTTTGACGCTGGCGCTGATGTTTGTAGCGGTCGGGGTTAATGCCGGGTTGTTGCTGCTTAAGCCTTCGCGGGTTCTGTCTTAGCTGACTTCTTTATCACTGTTAGCCACTGTCCGTGGCGGGACTTCATTTCTTTGTCCAACGGCGACAAAGAAACGAAGCAAAGAAAACGCCTCTCCACCGCTAATTCTTAAGTGTCCACAGCGTGCAGCGAGAGCTTTATGGCACGCAAGAAGCACCCTTAGCGCATAACTGCGTCCCGCTGAAACCCTCCCCCTCCGTCAACACATACCCACACGCTTCGCCACCAGTGTCGGAATCCGCTAATACGGAAACCCGTCTACCGCATAACGACGGGTTGAGCCCACAACCAGTCCAAAGCATCTTGAACTGCAACCTTCGCCGCCAGTACTGCGCCTTGTTCCATTTGGGCGCTTGCGCGCGTAGCGCGGAGGCCTGGTTAGTGGATTCCCACACTGGTGGCGAAGCGTGTGGGTTGCCATGAGCGGAGGGGGAGGGTTTCAACAGGACGAGGTTATGCGCTAAGGGTGCTTCTTGCGTGCCAAACAGTGGTGCTTGCACGCTGTGGACACTTAAGAATTAGCGGTGGAGAGGCGTTTTCTTTGCTTCGTTTCTTTGTCGCCGTTGGACAAAGAAATGAAGTCCCGCCACGGCTGTGGACACTTAAGAATTAGCGGTGGAGAGGCGTTTTCTTTGCTTCGTTTCTTTGTCGCCGTTGGACAAAGAAATGAAGTCCCGCCACGGACAGTGGCTAACGGTGATAAAGAAGTCAGATAAGGCAGAACTTGCGAAGATTTCAACAGCAACAACCCGGCATCACCCCCGACTACTACAAGACAATCATCCGAGCGCCAGCGCCAAACCTCATGCAGTGAAGTCCCGCCACGGACAGTGGCTAACAGTGCTAAAGACGTCAGATAAGGCAGAACTTGCGAGGACCTAAAAAGCAACAACCCGGCGTCACCCCTGACCGCTACAAACAACCGCCCGAGCGCCAGCATCAAGCCCTCGCAAAAACACCACCCTGCACAGCGGCCAACAGCGAAAAAAATCCGAACAACAACCCACCCCCCGCCCAATCCCCATTCAATGCAAAACCCCCAACTCAATAGCCTCGCTATAAACCGAAGCCACTCGCCGAGCGATCACCGGCGTATCGAAGTTCGCCTTGGCATAAGCCCGACATGCCTGCTCGCTTGGCAAAACAAGCGACCCATCCAACGCTCCAATCAACCCCTCGGCGATAGCATCAACACCTGTCGAAGGCAGAACCAGATTCCCCGATAACGGCGCAACCGCCTCCGGCAATCCGCCGACCGGCGTGACCAGCACCGGCGTTCCCGAAGCAAGCGACTCCACCGTGATCAACCCGAAACCCTCCAGCGCGACCGTCGGCACAATACTCACATCGGCTGCCCGATAAAGCGCCGCCAAATGCCGGTCCGGCACAAACCCCAAAAGACGAACGTTATCGTCGAGACCGGCATCGGAAATACGCGCCTGCAATTCTTCAGCCAGACGCCCCTTCCCCGCAATCAGCAACAAGACATCCGGCTGCCTTGCCTTCACACGCTTCATCGCTTCGATAAGATCTTCCAGCCCCATTCTCCGCACAAGCCGCCGCACGGCAAGCACCACCGGTCGATCCTGCGGCAACTGCAAGCGGCGACGCGCGTCGGCACGACTGAGCGGCACGTTGAACTGCGAGACATCCACGCATCCCGGCACCACGCGAATCCGCTCAGCGGGAATGGCATATCGCGATTGCAAAATCTCGCCGAACGCCTCCGATAAAACGATCAGCCGCGTAGACCGCGCATACACGCGTTGCTCCAGCATCCGTTTAGTTCGCTGTCCGATGGAATCAGCGCCTTCGACATGACTCTCGTCGGCCCAAGGTCCCTGGAAATGCGAGACCTGTGGAATGCCGCGCGTGACATCGAGGCCGGGAAACGTATAAAGCGCAAAATGCGACGACACCACATCCGGCCTTTCACGGCTCAACGATGCACGCAATGCACGGCGCGCGGCCATCAAGCGGCGCGGCAACGATTGCGCTGCCGGACCGAAACCGTGGATGGCGCCTTCGGTATCGGACGCAACCCGCGCCGACCCTGCAACCACGCCGCGCACGGTGACGCCCGCGCCCGGCAGCGCTCCAACCAGCGTGTGATACATGCGGTCCAGACCGCCCGCGCGTTCAGGAAACCAGTGCATCCCGATCTGCAGCGACTTGATGGCTTGTGTGCTCATATCCGTGACCCCGCCTGATATTTGTTGATAGGTAAATCGCGCTTATACGGTGGCCACGCTTTCGGCCTTTTGCGCATCGCTTGGATCGTTCGATAAAACCGTCGCGCCCTTCTGATTCGCAAAACCACGATACAAATCCAGATAGCGCCGAGCCATCCGCGCCCAGCCAAACTGATCGGCAAGCAGGCGCGCAGCAGCGCCCATCTCGCGGCGCAATTCGGGTGCATCGGCGAGCTTGGCGACAGCGCCAGCGAGCGCGGCGGCATCGTCGGGATCATCGAGCACGATGCCGCAATCCGTACTGATGATCTCCGCCCCGCCCGCCGTTTTTGCCGTGATGACCGGCAAGCCGGCCGCGAGCGCTTCGAGCAAAGACAAACTCATGGCTTCGTATCGCGAGGGAAACACGAAGACATCCACGGAATGCATGAGCGTCGGCATGTTCTTCACGAGGCCGAGAAAATGCACACGATCGCCGATACCGAGCGCCTTCGCTTCGTCCGGATAAGGACTTCCCGGAAGGTAGCCCGCGACAGCAAGATGAACGTGCGACGGAAGTTGCAGCAGTGCTTTCAACACTGTGTCGAGGTTCTTGCGCGGCGTGCGCAAGTCGCCGACAAAAAGCAACAGGCAAGCATCGCCGGGAAGTCCGAACGACGACCTGTCGCTGCCCGTTTGCCGCGCCGCCGTGAACGCGCTGGTATCCACGCCGTTATAAACGACCTCGATGCGCTCGCTCTCCGTACCGTTCGCGCGAATTTCGATGGCGACTTTCTCGGACACGGCCGCGATGATCTTCGAGCGCTGATACGCCCAGTGTTCGAGCTTCGCATTGATGCGGCTATAGATAACTTGATACGCGGACCACAAGCCACCGGTCAGCTTGAACGGATAGTAAGGACTACGGAGCCAGCCGCCATGCACGAAATGAGCGGTGTTCACATCGGCTTTGGCCCACGATATAAAACCGTTCACGTGCAATACGTCATATTCTTTTTTATTTTTCTTTAGCCACATCGCGGTCTTCAGCGCGAAGACCTGCTGCTTGAAAAGTTTGGTCGGCCAGAAGCGCCCGACCTTGATCGCGATCCATCGCAAACGCGTTTCCGATGCCAGCTCCGGCGCAACATGTGAAGCGAGTAACGTAACCTGATGGCCTTCCGCCAGCGCGGCGCGCGCAATCTCGTAGTTCACGCGGCCTTGTCCGTCGTTATGACGCACCACATGGGTGACGATGGCGATTTTCATCGGATTGCCTTTTGAGGAATGGATTGTTCGAACACCGCGCGTGCCCGCTTCTTTTCGAGCCGCATGTGATGGCGTGCGGCGAGGACCGAGCACAGGCCCATATAAAGGATCATTCCGCCAATCGACGTAAACGTGTTGGTGAAGACCAGCATGCCGACGATCGCAAACGCCACGCTCAACGAGGCTTGTGCGTACTTGTCGTCGCGCAGGGAAAACGACGCGCGGAATGCGCGCATCAGAAGCAGGCCGAGTCCGGCGAGATACATCAGCGAACCGGGCCAGCCGAGCACGAACGGCACGTTCATCACGCCGCTGTCGAAGCTGCCGTATTTGCCGAGGTCGCCATTCGACGACGACAATTTCGTCGACGATCCCGTTGCGCCGAATCCTTCACCGGAGACATCGGTGAAAGCGGTTTTGGCGAACGATGCGTAAAACTCGTTGCGCGCGGCGTAGCTGTTGTCGTCGCTGAGATTGGTGATGGATTGCAGGCGCGTCGCCATCTTGTCGGCAATAGGACCGAACGTGAGCAACGGCACCGAGAGCGCGACCAGCACCACGCCGCCAATCAGGATCCGCACGCGCACCTTGTTGCTCGCTTTGATCAGTTGCAGGACCATCGCGATGACCCAGCCGCCCCATGTCGAGCGCACCATGCAAAGGCCGAACGAGATGAAGCCGAGGCCGCCCGCAAGCCACCGCACGCTTTGCGTTCCGGCCATGGTGAAGGTGAGCGCGGCCATCATGGCGAGCGCGAACGGACCGGATGAATTCATCGTGCTGAAGACGCGCACGCCAAGGCGAACGGGGTCGCCTTGCGACGCCATCTGCGAGCCGATCATCCACATGGCGTCCCAGGCGGGCATCACGAAAAACTGGATGAGTCCGTAGCCGCCCATGAAAAGCATGCCCCAGATGAACGTATCGAGAATCGCCTGCCGGTACTTCGGATATTCGCGTGCATGGACCATGATGTGAAAGCCGATCAGCACCGGATAAAGCCACGCGGCGAGATCGTACGTTGCGGCCATCGGACCGTTGGACATCACGCCGATCAAGTATGCGTACGCAAGCCCCAGGAAGATCAGGAGGACCGGCAGGCCGCGCCGCTCGGCGAGCACGCGGTAATGTCGCACGACCGTCAGCGCGCAGATCATGGTGACGATAACCGGCGCAATCTGGATCAGACTGGTCGGCGTAAAACCGCCCTTTGCATAATCCGCAAGGCGCCGCACTTCCGGGCTCAGGAACCATTGCCACCACACAAAACCTATGTACCGCGCCGGGCTCTTGAAATAGAGCCACAAGCCGACCGCCGTCGATAAAAACGGAAACGCAAGCGTCAGGACCGTGCCCTGATGCGCCAAGATGAGCAGCAGCGTGAACGCCCAGAAGCCCGTTTGCGGAACCCAGTGCCTGGGTTCATCGCGGAAAAGTCCGAGGAATCCGGCGCGCGCAGGTTTGCCGCCGTTCTCGATCAGATCGGCGATGAACTTCGGCGTGCGCGGAGCGGCCGGCGTGCTCATCGTTCAGTGCGCCCTGCTCGATGAAGCAACGCCGTGAAGATCGGCATGCACCGGCGTTTCAGCGGGACGCGCGTTGCGCATGAAATCCTGCGTGAGGCGCACATGCTGCATCGCGAACTGGCGCGTGGTGAAATCGCGCGCCGCGAAATGACGGCTTGCGGCTTGCGCGCGTTGTAGCGCAAGTTCGGGATCGGCGACGATGGTTCGAAGCGTGCGTTGCAACGCTTCCACGTCATGCGGCGGAACATAAAACACGTATTCGGGACCGAAGTAATCGCGCAACGATCCAACATCGGTAAGGATCACGGGCTTGCCGAGCGCAACCGCTTCGAGCACGACGGTAATGCCCGAAACATGCGTGTTATGGCGCAAGGGCACGACGATCACATCGGCCCAATCGTAGAGTTCGCGCGCCGCCTTGAGACCAATGGCCGGCGCGATTTTCACGTTGCCGGCATGCAGTTCCTTCGATACCCGACGACGCGTCGCGATCCGCACTTCGCATGCCGGGTCCTGGCGAAACGCTTTCACGAGCGATTCCCAGTCGCGATCACGATCGTTGCCAATCGCGCCGATTCGCACGGGCGCGTTCGGCTTCCACGCGGCCGGTTCCTGCAATGGAAAATCTCGCGGATTGATGCCGTAGAAAACTTGCTGCACGTCGCGCTTCAAATAGTCGCGTGCCATCTGCGCGTTCTCGGTTGCGTGCGTGGTCAATATATCGGCGCGCGCGAGCAACTTCTTGTAGAAGAACTTCCTGAGCGCGCCATAGCTCGCCCACTTATCGAAAAGCCAGATGCTTTGCGCAAGCAACACCGGATTGCCGCGCGAACGTCCCTCCATCAGAAGCAATAGCGCCGCCGACAAATGCTCGTGTTCCGTATGCGTCCACACCACATCGGATTTCAGGATCTCTTCACGATTACGCCACGTGTGAATGAAGTCGAAGCCGAGCACGGTCTTCAATGCGCGACGCGCGAGACGCACGATCTTGTTCTCGGGTTCATCGCGGGAATACGTGAGTTTGGTCTCTGGCGACTCGGCGTGGTGATAGCCGTAAAGGCAACCAATGTTCTCGCCCTTCCGATAAAACCGCGGATCAGCGCCATAAAAAAGATGCACGTGAACTTTGGTCGGCTCGACGCCCGAAGACTCGACGCCGCTGTGTTGTCGCTGCGAATTGCGGACCCTCGATACGCGGCTCATGCGGCTTTTGCTCCGTCGGAATGGCTGCGCATGGCAAGCGCGTAGGCTGCGGGTTCATGTTGCGCGTCGCGACGGGCGTCGTGCGCGCCTCGCCGCATCGCGCGATAACGCGTCCAGCAAGCGGTATTGCGAGTGCGTGCGAGCGCGAGCAATGTGTGCGCAAATCCCGGCATCGCGCGGGTGCCGATGGCCGCGTACCAATACCACGCAACATGCCGCGCAACGGGACCAAGATGTTCCCGCAACACGAGATGCACGTTGTATGCGGTGTCGGCAAGCGCGCCGAGCGTTTGCGCGTCGCGACCGTTGTCATCGAAACGTTCAGCTGGAAAATGATCGACCGCGACGCGCGGATCGTAGACCATCTTCCAGCCGGTGCGCTTCACGCTCAAGCTGAACGACAAGTCGTTGCACGGCTGCGCGCCCTTGCCTCGCAAGCGCGTATCGAAGCGCAACTGGCCAACGGCCGCCCGCCGATAAATCATGTTCGCGCCCTTGAGCAACCAGACATCGCGCGGCGCACCGACGCCCAGATGATGGTTGCCGATAATCTTCCCCGACCATCGGATCCGGCCAACTTCAACGCGCTCGCCATCGAGCAACGCGCCGCGTTCGAAGACCCAGTCGCGGCCGCCTAGCGCACCGAGCGACGCATCGCTTGCAAAGGTTTCGTCTATGCGAGCAAGCCAGTCGATACGCGGCGCGGCGTCGTCATCGGTGATCGCGACAATGTCGCCGCGCGCGGAATCGAGTCCGCGGTTCAACGCGGCAACCTGACCGCCCAATCCCGTCTCGATCACGCGCAACTCGAACGGATTCGACTCGGCCATTTCATGTTCGATCGCGCGATGCGTGGCGTCATCCTCCGGCCGCGCGACGATCAACACTTCATCCGCGGGACGCGTTTGCGCGCGCAACGCGGCGAGGCATCGCTTCAAATCGGCGGGACGACGATAGGTCGGAACCAGCACGGAAATAGTCAAGGTCGATGTCGATGTCATGCGCGCTCCGCTCGCTTCAAACGTTCAGGTAGTCTTCAACCGCCGAATAATGCCCGCGGTTATAGCCGCGCGAGCGCTGCGCCATGCCGTTCATGATCGCGCCGGCAAGCGGAATGCCCGCCGTGCGCAGACGCCGGATGGCATCGGAGATTTCCATTTCGTTGTGCGCGCCCGAGCGCATCACGAGGAAGTTCGTACCTGACAACTTGCCGATGATCGATGCATCCGTGACCGCGAGGATGGGCGGGGTATCGATGAAAACCACGTCATAGACGCGACCCAGGCCATCGAGATATTGCTGCAGCCGCGGCGACATCAAAAGCTCCGAAGGATTCTCCGGACGCTTGCCTGCAGGCATGAAACTCAGCAAAGGCGTGCGCGTGGAGCGAATCGCCTGTTCCAGCCCGATCGTGCCGGCGAGCAATTCGGCAAGTCCGTTCGCACGTTCGAGACCGAACGATCGCTCGAGCTTGCCGCGCCGCATGTCGGCATCGATCAGCAACACTTTCTTGCCCGATGCCGCCAGCAACACCGCCAGATTCACCGCCAGAAAACTTTTGCCGACACCCGACGCCGGTCCCGTCAGCATCACTGTATGGTTGCGCGCTTCCATCAGCGTGAATTGCAGCGACGTACGCAGGCTGCGCATGATTTCCACGCAGACATCGTTTGGGCGCATGGTCGCGAGGATTGGCAGGACGCGATCCCGATCGCGCTCGGTGCGCTTGGCTTCGGCATCGAGCTTCACTTGCTCTCCGCTCAGCGGCACGAGTCCGATCAGCGGCAAGCCAGCCAGGCGCTCGACCTTGTCCGGATCCACAATGCCCTTGAACATTGCGCGACGCAGGAACACGAACCCCGTGCCGAGGATCAATCCAAGAATCACCGCAGCCGACATGATCAGCACTTTCTTCGGCTTGATCGGCGCGCCGGGGCGCAGCGCGGCATCGACTATATGCACGTTGCCGCCCGTGCCCGCTTTCTGCACGGACAATTCCTGCACGCGGTTGAGCAGCAGCACGTAGATGTCTTCGGCAACTTTCGCATCGCGTTGCAGCGATACCGCTTTCACTTCCGACGCCGGCAGGTTGCGGAAACGCTCACCAAAACGCGCACGTTCCGCTTCGAGCTGGCTCAACTGCTGCTGCGCGACGATCAACGCAGGATGGGCGCTGTTGTAGCGCTGGTTCAGCGTCGCGATCTGCAGCTTCAGACCGGAGATTTGTGCTTCGTAGCTAATGCTGCCTTCGAGGTAGACCTTGGCTTCATCGCTGGCGTTGATCGAGCCGGACTTGCTTTGGTACTCGGTCAGCGCAGCCTCGGCGTGTTCCAGATCGCCCTTCAGACGCGGCTGCTCGCTCTTCAGGAACGCGAGCATTTTCTCGGCATCGGCTTGCTTGCTTTCTATGTGCTGATGCAGATAGGAATCGGCCAATGCATTCGCAATTTCCGCAGCGCGCGCCGGGTCGCCGTTCTCCAGCGAAATCTGGATCACGCCGGTTGCCTTGCCTTGTTCCGCGACCGTGATGCCCGACTGGAATGAAGCGATTGCATCGAGATCATTCGCGCGGATCACGGTGAAACGCGTGCCCGGACGGGCGACCAGTTTCGATACGTTGATGTTCACTCCGTTGCCACTTTCCATCGTGCCAACAGTGCCTTCGAGCAGCTGCCGGCCATCGGGCGTTGCAAGCGAATAACGGTTGCTGGCTAGCGCGGTCAGCGTGAGCTTCTGCCCTTCCAGCGGCTGCACGACTTCAATGGAATCGATCGCCGCCTGCTCGCCGCCCCACGCGTACGACGTCATGCCGAGCCAGGGCTTCGACGGTTTTCCCGGCGTTGCAAGACGTCCTGCAAGACTGCCGAGCAGCGGCACGGTCATCGGCGTGACGGAGAAGTTGAGCTTGCATTGCGCCACGACCGGCGCGACCACGCCACGGCTCTTGACGATTTCGATTTCCGCATCCGTCGGCAACGCGCCGGACGAATTGCCGATAGCCGCACCCGTCTGCGTTTGCGTGAGCGCTTGCGACGTGTTGTCGGATTGCTCGACACGCACGTGGGCATCGGCGGAATACACGGGTTTCGCGACGTAGCAATACGCGCTCGCCGCGATCACGATGAACGCCGCGATCCCGATCAGCCACCAGATGTCGTCGATGATCACCTGCAGCAACTGCCCGAGAACGACGTCCTCTTCTTCTGTCTTGCCCTGATAGGAATGTGCTGGCGTGCTCACGATTCGATTCCGGTTGTTTTGACGCGCATTGACGTTCAGCGCGTCAGTTGCTTCAGGTAGAAGATGGTCTGCAGCGTCGGCAGGACCTGGTTCACCAGACGGTTGAATTGCACCGAGCCGGCCGTGCCCACGTACACCACGTCGAGCGGTTGCAAACGGAATTGCGTGGACAAGAGCAGCGAATCCGGTTGCGTCAGATCGAGCCGGTAGATGTCGGGCGATGCGGGCTTTTCCCGTGCGCCGCGCACCACGTAGATCTGCCGCGCGTTTGCATCCGTATCGAGAATGCCGCCGGCTTGCGTCAAGGCATCGGCGATCGTGAGGCGGCCTTTCATCATCGATACAGGCAGTGGTGTCTTGACTTCACCCATCACGAATACACGGCTGTCGGTGCGATCCGGGACGTTGACAATGTCGCCCGCCTGAAGCATCACGTTCTGATCTATTTCGCCACGGTCGAGCACGCCGTCGGCATCGAGTTGATACAGCTTGCCGTTACGCGTCAGGCGCACGCGCTGCAAGTCGGCATCGGCTGTGGTGCCACCGGAACGCGTGATGGCGTCGACCAGCGTCAACGGCACGTCGCTCATTGCAAGCGGCCCGGGCGTCTTGACTTCGCCCGTCACCGAGACCTTCTGGCTTCTGTACGCGAGCACGCGCACATCGACCTGAGGTTTCTTCAAATACGGCGACAAAGCTGCGGCGAGCTGATCGCGAATCTCGCCGGCGGTCTTGCCGGCGACGGGAACCTTGTTGAGGAACGGAAAGAAGATCGTGCCGTCGGGCGCGACGGTTTGCCCGAACGGATCGGCCTGACCCGGTAACGCCGTGGTGTACGGCTGCGCGAGCGCGCCAGCCACCGTTTGCGTGGTGTTGCCACCCGCTGACAAGGTCTGGCCTTGCTGCGTGGTCAGCTCAGGATGATCCCAGACCGTGATGCCGATAATGTCCTGCGGCGCCACGCGATACACGTATTGCGCCGGATCGGCAAAACGCGCAGGTGGCAACGGCGCTGCCGTAGCCGGGCGATTTTGCTGCAGGATGACATCGGCCGAAATCAGGCGGACCGGATAAGTTGCGGTCGGCGTGGGGTCGTTGTCCTGAAGTCGCGATGTGTTCAGGCTGTAACCCGGCAACGTGCCGCAAGCCGACAAAAAAGTCGTCAGCGAAAAGATCGCGGAAACAGAAAAAGCTAGAGACCGGTTCACCATATTTTATTCAGCCATCCCTGGACCAGACGTTCAATAAGCCCGAAGCTCTCGCGATAGGCGGTTTCGTGGCGGCCATATGGATCGACTACTTCGGAGTCTTCCCACTTGCCAAGCAAGTGCACCTTGCCGCGCGTGACCGGTTCCATCTCCTCGATCGCGGTGATGTGCCTGCGCTCGGGCACCAGAATCAGATCGACTGCACGGGCCATCGCGCGATCGAGCTGGCGTGCGGCGTGTCCCGACGAATCCACGTCGCGTTCCGTCAAGAGACGCGACATGGTTGAATCGATAGCGCGTCCCTCTTGCGCAAAAAGCCCCGCGGAGCCGAATTCGATCCCGCGTCTTGCATGCGTGGTCGTCATCCGTGCCGAATGCGCGCGAAACAGCATCTCGGCAACAGGACTCCGGCAGACATTTGCATGGCAGACGATCAAGACGCTTTGAAACATGTGGGCGGTGTCCGTGAATGTTTTTTATCGACTAAGCACAGCGCGATGACCGGGTCCTTGAACCGGTCATCGCACGCAAGAATTTTTATGATTCAAGCCGTGACCGGCGACTTGGCGGCCTGGCGGACGCCGCGCCCGATCGCGTGATATTCGATGCCAATCTCAGCCATCGTTTCCGGCTCGTAGAGATTGCGGCCATCGAAAATAAGCGGCGTCTTCAGACGGCGTTTCATGCCATCGAAGTCCGGGCTCTTGAACGCCTTCCACTCCGTCACGATGATCAATGCATCGGCGTCATCGAGCGTATCGGCGTGGTCTTTTGCGTAGCTCAAACGCGCGAGTTGCTCGGGTGTATCGCGCAGATCGAGCGCAATAACGCGCTGCGCTTCGTCGGTTGCAACGGGATCGTATGCACTGATGGTCGCGCCGCGTTCGAGCAACGCCGCGATCAACACACGGCTCGGCGCGTCGCGCATGTCGTCGGTATTCGGCTTGAACGCCAGGCCCCATAACGCGAATTTCTTGCTGCTCAGATCGTTGCCAAGACGCGCGACGATCTTATTCGCGAGCGTTTGTTTCTGCGCCTCGTTCACCGATGTCACCGCCTTCAGGATTTCCATCTGCTCGTCGTATTCGCCGGCCGTCTGGATCAGCGAGCGCACGTCCTTCGGGAAACACGAACCACCGTAACCACACCCTGCGTACAGGAAGTCGTAGCCAATGCGTGGATCGGAACCGATACCCCGGCGCACCGCTTCAATATCCGCGCCCACGCGATCCGCGAAATTCGCGAGTTCGTTCATGAACGAGATGCGCGTGGCGAGCATGGCGTTCGCCGCGTATTTCGTGAACTCCGCCGAGCGCACATCCATGTAAAGCGTGCGTTCGTGATTGCGGTTGAACGGCGAATAAAGACGTTTCATGCGTTCGCGTGCGCGCTCGCCGGGCACGTCGTCATCGCAACCGAGCACGATGCGATCCGGTCGCGTGAAGTCATCGATAGCCGCGCCTTCCTTCAGGAATTCCGGATTCGATACCACCGAGAACATGTGCGTCTCGCCACGCTCGGCAAGCTCATGATCGATCGCCGCTTTCACGCGACGCGCCGTGCCGACCGGCACCGTGGATTTATCGACGATGACCTTGAAGTTGTTCATGTAGCGGCCAATGTCGCGCGCCGCCGCGAGCACGTATTTCAGATCGGCGGAACCGTCTTCGTCCGAAGGCGTGCCGACCGCGATGAAAAGCACTTCGCCATGCTCGACCGCGGCCTTCACATCGGTGGAAAACGTCAGGCGTCCCGCTGCGCGATTGCGCGCGATGACTTCCTGCAAGCCCGGTTCATGGATGGGCACGCCGCCGCCATTCAAAATGGCGATCTTGCGTTCGTCGAGGTCGAGACAAAACACGTCGTTGCCGATATCGGCCAGACACGCGCCCGTCACGAGGCCAACGTAGCCGCTTCCGATGATGGTGAGTTTCATAACACGCGCTCCAGGGTTGGCAAATTATTCAAGCGTATTCGGTTGAGTTTTTAGTACGCGTTTGCACCGGCAAAACCCTTCCATAAAGTCATCGCGACAATCTTCATGTCGAGTCCGAAAGTCCAGTGCTGCATGTAGTACAGGTCGAGCTTTACGCGCCCCATCATCTTTTCGATGCGATCCGTTTCACCGCGAAAGCCATTCACTTGCGCCCAGCCGGTAATGCCGGGTTTGATCCGATACCGGTACATGTAGCCCTTCACGAGATCCTTGTAGATGTCGTCATGTTCGAGTGCATGGGGACGCGGACCTACAACGGACATCTCGCCGCGAAGCACGTTGATGAACTGCGGCAGTTCGTCGAGGCTCGTGCGTCGAAGGAATGCGCCAACACGCGTTACGCGCTTGTCGCCCTTCTTCGCTTGCGTGACGTGTCCCGCAGTTTCCTTATGCACGCGCATGGAGCGAAACTTGAAGATCTCGAACTCGTTTCCATCGATACCCTTGCGCTTCTGCTTGAAGAAAACCGGTCCGGGCGAGGACAGCTTCACTGCCACGCCGAGCACGATCAACAACGGCGCGAGACTCAGCAACACGACGGCGGCGAACATGCGATCGAAGACGCGCTTGGGCAACACCTTCAAATCCGTGATCGGCGACGCCGCCAGGTTGATCGCCGGCACGCCGAGCAGGTCGACCACCGCGTGATTGAAGAACGAAAGACTGCGTACATCGGGGATGAAGCGGATGTTCACGAAGTCGTCGCGGAACTCGGTGACGAGCTTATGGATGGTGCGTTCCTGCGAAATCGGCAACGCAAGCCACAACTCGCGAATCGCGCGGCGCCGAACCAGTTCCGTCAGGTCGGCCAGATCACGGCTTACCGGTATGCCTGCGAGCGTTTCATCGGCGAAGGTTTCATCGAATACATATACGGGGCGAAAACCCGCTTCCGGACGACTGCGCATTTGATCGATCAGGAACTGGCCGTAAGGCGCCGCGCCGACAATCGCCACCGCCTTCTGATTGAAACCCTCGCGCCGCAGCGACTTCAACGCCGCGTGTACGCTCGCCTTCGAGATCATTAGCAGCGCGGCGGCGGCCACGCCCCAGTAGAGCAACCATAGACGCGACAACAGGTCCGCGCGATGCACGCTGAACGTCAGCAACACGCCGGCGCCTTCCACCAACAGCCAGGCGACCGTCACGCGCAGCAACAGGTCGTAGACGGGCTTGCCACGCCACGACTTGTACACCCCGAACGACGGGAACGTCATGATCACCAGCACGCAATTGAACGCGAGCAGCGTGCTTTGCATATCGTCGAGCCATACCGCATTTCCCGCGTGCAGCGACGCGGCGAGCAACGCGCCCAGCGCGACCATCGCTATGTCGATCATTCTCGAGAGCACGCTCAACATTTAAGACACCTCGGGTGGGAATCACAGGGCGCGGCGGACTCGTTTCAGCCGGAACGTCTTTTCAAAACATGAGCGCCGATTGCCTTGGTACATACCCGTATAAGGCTGGAATTAAATTCGTGCTGCAACCGCAAAATAATGCGCGATTTAAATTGTCGTTTTGAACCGATTTATTTTTGTCACGAGAAGAAATGGATAGCGCTAAGGGCGGCTTGTGAAGTGCCTTGGAACGAATTTTTTTCTACGGCCTTAGTTCCCGCATAGGCTTGCCGGATAAGCCGTTAGACAGATCGCAAGGCAATTATTTTCGAATAAAAAAATTCGCCGAACGTAAGAAAAAAATTCAATGTCGAACCTTGGTTACCTTTAATAGCCGAGTTATCAGCTCGCATATGTTCATCGATTATTTTCTGGTTTTTTGATTTATCGGCTATTTACTACTTGCTCAAAATTGCATTACCCGTTCACGCTCAGGAGTTCTTCGTCATGACCGCCATCGATACAACCGCTGTCAGCCATCCACACGCGCCTTCTGCATCGGACACCCGGCTGAGAATCCAGCCCGTCATCCTTGCCGGCGGTGCGGGAACGCGTCTCTGGCCCATGTCGCGCGAGCATTTTCCGAAGCAGTTGATCGGCCTGATCGGCGATCAGTCGCTGTTGCAGTCCACCGCCCAAAGGCTCGATGGCCTGACATACGGCACAGCGCGTGTCGACGATGCAATCATCGTGTGCGGCGAAGATCATCGGTTCACAACCGCGGACCAATTGCGTTCCTCTGGCCGCAAGGCCGACCTTCTGCTCGAACCGGTAGCACGCAATACGGCTCCCGCGCTGACCGTCGCCGCCATGCACGCACTCTCTTCCGGCGACGACGCCATACTCGTCGTCATGCCCGCAGATCATGTTGTTACGGATACCGAAGCATTTCACAAAGCGATTGGCGCAGGCGCGAAATGCGCGGAAGACGGCGCCATCGTCACGATGTGCATCGTGCCGACACACGCGGAAACGGGTTATGGATATATCAAGGTCGGCCAGCAAATGCTCAGTTCGGGCGCGTGGCCGCTCGAAAAATTCGTGGAGAAACCGCATCTCGAACTCGCGCGCCAGTACGTGAGTTCCGGCGAATACTGGTGGAACGCGGGGATTTTTATCGTGCGTGCGTCGGTGTGGTTGAAAGCCATTCAACATTTTCAGCCTGCCATCCATGCCGCGTGCCGCGCGGCGTGCGACGCCGGCACGCGCGATGGCGAATTCTTCCGCCTAGACAAACAGGCGTTCGCGGCATCGCCTTCCGACTCCATCGACTACGCGGTCATGGAGCAACTCGCCGCCGATCAAAGCATCTGCGCGGGCGCCGTCGTGCCGCTCAACGCAGGCTGGTCCGACGTCGGATCGTGGGATGCCATCTGGAAGATCCTGCCGAAAGACGCAGAAGAAAACGTCGCGCGCGGACGCGTGATGTTCCAGGGATCGACATCGACGTACGCGCATTCCGAAGGCCGCCTGATCGCGTGCGTGGGAACGCATAACCTCGTGATCGTGGAAACGGCCGATGCCATTCTTGTCGCCGATAAATCCTGCGTGCAGGACGTGAAGGCGATCGTCGGTCGCATCAAGGCCGAGCAAGGCAAGGAGGCGGCGGATCATCGCAAGGTGCACAGGCCGTGGGGCCATTACGATTCCGTCGATAACGGCGACCGGTTCCAGGTCAAGCGCATCGTGGTGAAGCCAGGCGCGAGGCTGTCATTGCAGATGCATCATCATCGCGCGGAACATTGGGTCGTTGTTCGTGGCACGGCGCTGGTGACGCGTGGCAAGGAGGAGCTCATCCTCTCCGAAAACGAGTCGATCTACATTCCGATTGGCGTGCAGCATCGGCTTGAGAATCCAGGAAAGATGCCGCTTGAAATAATAGAAGTGCAATCCGGCACATATCTGGGCGAAGACGACATTGTCCGTTTCGACGATAAATACGGCCGGCAATGAAAAACGCCATGCGGCGCGCGAATCAAACGCGCCGCATGGCGTGCGGTCTTGCGATTTGCAGCCTTCCTTTATCCCTGCACGTCCGCAAAGCGGCGTGCTTCAACCGGCGCCGCGCGCTCCATTTGTGCGTGACCGGCTTCAGCCGCTGCCGCTTCCGCCGGCACTTCCACTTTGGCCGACACCTCCTGCCCCGGATGCGTGACGCGCGTGGACTGCGACGCGATCCATCTGCGCGACCATTCCAGCGCATACGAAGCCGCTTCCTCCGCGTTGCCGTATCGCGGACCGATCAGGCCCGAACGCTCGACGCGACGCCCGTCTTTCACGATCTCGGCCCAGCCGCGAAACATACTGCCTGCAACCGGACGGGCAATGGCGTAGATGGTATAGCCGTGACCGTCATGCACCGGCGTGCAGTCGGGCTCGAAGGCCATGGGCACGGGATCGAGCGGACGCCCCGCCATACGCGACGCATCGTGATACATGGCGCGCGGCACATTCATGAGCATTGCGGCGCGGCGCGCGGACAACGCCGTGGACGCATTCGCGCGTGCGACATCGTGCGCGTCCGGCAAACGGCGTGGCACGCTGGCGAACAGCGCATCGACGGCATTCGCACCGCGCCCGTCCCCCGCGCCCCACGATTCCGGGTTCTGCCAGAACACGCCACGCAAGCGGTCGCATTCGTACGCGTTTTGCGCCTGACGCTGCGGCGCCTCGACGGGTGGCGACGGAACAATGGCGAACGACCGGCCGCGCGTGGCGAGCCGCGTGACCATTTCTATCAATGTGCCGTCCATTTGCCAGTCGTTGAAACGGCGGCGGCAGGTCGGCACAGTCGGATAGTGGCTGGGAAGCTTCGACCACGTGTCGCCGGTCGTAAGAATCCACAACACCGCGTTCACGATAGTGCGCGGATGCGCGCGTGGCCGTCCCCGACGATGTTCACGGACTTCGCCTTCGGCCACAAGCGGGGCGATCAGCGCCCACTCTTCATTGCTGAGTTCGTCGAAAAACATTGGGTTGCTCCATGCAGTCGGACCGCTCTGCGAAAAGTTGAACCAGGCGTTGAACATGCGTTGAGGTGGGATCCACCCGCCAGACGCTGAATCAAGAAACTCGAAGTATTCGCAAACGTTTGCCAAAAACAACAAGTTGGTGCATTCCAAATGCATCTAATCCGCGCCGTGGTGCACAACAGTATCCAATTCGGCGCACATTTCGTCCTACGTCATAGGATATGAAGAATGCGTGCAGGAAGCATACCATCCTAATGGTTTGCCCGAATATGACAAAACAGTAGAATTTCAGCGGTTCATATCATATTTTATTCTTACAATTTCAGGTAATTAATTCCGACTACATTCCAAAGGCTTGTTGTCATTGGTTTATTGAATGTTAAGTAGTCTCTGAAAATAATTGCACGGCGTTTATCGCGGTGTACGCACGCTCGATCAGTTCTATATCGCTGGTCTGATTGCTTGCGTGGATACCCTTTAATTGCGGAAGGTGGAGGTCCACCGAATGACAATTCGGGTAGTCGCGCACACGCAAGTCCGGTGCGATCGTGGTGAAGAACGCCGTGGTGGGAATATCGAATCCGGCGGCGATGTGAAGCGCGGCTGTATCGGGCGTGAACAGGTAACGCGCGCTCTTTATCCACGCGATGAAATCCGCCGTGCTCGGAGCGAGTGGCATGAGATCGGTGTAATGAGCGTGGTCGATCGCGCCGAAGCCCGTCACAGGCAGGTGAAAGCGCTGCCACATTGCTTCGGCCAAACGCGCACGTTGGGATACTGGAATGCTGCGCACCGGTGTGCTGGCCGTTGAACACAACAGCACGTAATCGCCGCTCGTTGCATGCGAGCGCGGCAAGTCCAGGCCTTTCAGCCAATGGTTGCGCTTGCGCCCGGATGGAATTGTTTGAGGCGCCAATCCCATTGCATCGATAAAAAAATCGATCATCGGCAATTCGGCGAATTTCGGCCAGAACAGATGATTGCCGATATCGATGCGTAACTCGTGCGGCGCCAACGCGCCTGGCTTAACGGGCAGATCGACGATCGTACCTAATAGCGGAGCGGCTAGTTCATACAGCTGCTTTACGTACGCGGGTGTGTGCCGTGGCCGATAAATCGTGAAACTAATGTGTGGGAAATTCGCCTTGATAGCGAGTAGCGCAGTGATGCCGATGATGGAATCGCCAAGCGTCACACCCATGCCGTTGATCACGTGTACGCGGGATAGCTTGGAGTAATCGGCGGTAAATGGCGCCAATGCGGCATTGCATACGCCATGCGAAAGACCGAGTGCGCGATAACCCGTAGCCGGACTGTCCGTTACCTCGAGGTCGTAAGGCGCAACGATCTCGCCGTCGGCAGATAGCAAAGATCCCGCGTTGGTCAACGCGGAGACATCGTCGAGCAGCATGTGGTGATCCCGATTTGCGAATGCAGGCGGACCGGGGCGAGTCGAGTGACCCGCCCGCACAATGGAAACTACTGTAAAGCGCGTCCCGTTTTCTGAACGCTTTGAAGAACCGCCGGCATCGTCGTCTGATACTCCGGCACCCACCGGCGCAGATCCCGCCTGACTTCTTCGTCGGCCAGTACGCGATGCTGCATCAGCCACGGCAGAAGTTCATCGAGGAAATGATTCGGCACGCCGCGCGCCTGCGCAATACGCAATTTCGGATGCGGCGTGCGGGTCGTGGTTTCATCGTCGGCGAGCAGTTCTTCGTATAGCTTTTCACCCGGACGCAATCCCGTAAACACAATCCGGATCTGCTCTTCCGTGAACCCGTACAAGCGAATCAAATCGCGCGCAAGATCCACGATACGCACCGGCTCACCCATATCGAGGATAAAAATCTCGCCGCCGCGTCCCATGCTCGACGCCTGCAACACCAACTGCGCAGCCTCAGGAATCGTCATGAAAAAGCGTGTGATTTCCGGATGCGTCACCGTCACCGGACCGCCCTTCGCAATCTGCTGCTGGAACTTCGGAATCACGCTGCCCGCGCTGCCCAGCACGTTGCCGAATCGCACGGTTTCGAACTGCGTACGCGGTGCCGTTTGCTGCAGCGCCTGACACGCCATTTCCGCGAGCCGCTTGCTCGCGCCCATGACGTTAGTCGGGTTGACGGCTTTATCGGTGGAGATCAATACGAAATGGCTGACCTGATGGCGAATCGCCGCCCGCGCCACGCGCAACGTCCCGAGTACGTTATTGCGAACCGCTGCCCACGCGTTCTGCTCTTCCATCAACGGCACGTGCTTGTACGCCGCTGCGTGAAAAACGATATGCGGCGCAAACCGCGACATGGTCTGGTCGAGCAACAAGGAATCTTTGGCATCGCCAATCACCGGGATCACCGATAAATCCGGAAACCGCTCATGCAATTCTTCGATGAGCAGATACATTGCGTATTCGCTCAAGTCATAGGCCACGAGTTGCGCCGGCGAAAAGCGCAGGATCTGCCTGCACAATTCCGAACCGATAGAACCGCCCGCCCCCGTCACCATCACCACACGTCCGTGAAGCAGCGCTTCGACGTGCGGCATGTCGATCTTCACGGGCTCGCGGCCAAGTAAGTCTTCGAGGTCGATCTGTCGAACGCGCGAGAGGAACGCCTGGCCTTGCGTGAGCACGGTGAGCGCGGGCAGGACCATCGCCTTGACGCCCGCGCGCACGCACATGGTCGCGACGCGCCGTTGTGCATCGACCGATGCCGAAGGAATCGCGATGATCGCGGTATCGGCTTTGAGCTGTTCGGCCCAGAGCGGCAGTTCGCTGATGGATCCCAGAACCTTGTGACCGAGGATTTCGCGGCCGCGCTTGGTGGGGTCATCGTCGAGAAGACCGACCAGACGCCATTCGCTGGAACGCGCGAGTTCGCGCACGAGGTTCGCGCCGGCGGTACCGGCGCCGAGCACGATCACGGGCTTGCCCTTGCCGATCAGCCCGCCATACAAATAAAACTCCTTCACCGCCCGGTACAACGCGCGCGAGCCGCCCGTCGCCATGAACAACAGCAACGGCGAAACGATGAGAACCGAACGTGGAATGATAGGCAACGGCTGCAACATGGCTGCACCGATCATGACGATCAGCGCGCCGCTTGCAACAGCCTTCGAGATTCGCATGAGGTCGGGCAGACTGGCGAACACCCACATGCCGCGATACAACCCGAAGATGCGGAACATCACGGCGTAGATCACGACGACCCACACCAGCGCGTTGATGCCGCCATGCCAGAAATCGTCGGGAACCGAGCCGTTGAAACGCAGCGCGTACGCGGCCAGCCACGCGACGACTACCGCGACGACGTCGAATCCAAATGCTGCCATCGAGAGCCATGAAGGCTTAATTCGCATCGTTATGATTATCTTGAGTGAGGGTGAATTGCCGCCATTGGCGGTCGATCTGCCAGCCAACCAGCGCCAGGACTACGTACCAGGCACCGAACAGCACCCATTGCACTGCAGGCGGCACGTGAAGTGCTACGAGTGCCGCCACTCCGCTACCCACCATGAGCAAGTAATAAGCCAAGGCGACCTTGACATGGCTTCCGGTCATCTGCACGAGCCGCTGATAGTAATGCTCACGATGCGCAAGCCATACTTTTTCGCCCCGGCCTAGACGGCGGCAGAGCGTCACGGTGGCATCGGCGACGAAGGGCGCGAACGCCAAAGCCGGAAACCAGATTGGCCACACACCGTGTTGCCAGCCCCAGAAACCCAGCGCGCCGGCCAGGAAACCCAGGGGTATGGAACCGGCATCGCCAAGAAATATCTTCGCTGGGTGATGATTAAAAATCAAGAATCCAATTCCCGACCCGGCAATTGCCGCAGCGGCGATCGCGAGCGATGGTTGCACCGCGAGTGCCGCAACGGCGTAAAAACCGAAACCTGATACCGCCATGCCGCCCGCAAGCCCGTCGGAACCATCCATAAAATTGTAGAGGTTCACCACCCAGACCAGCGCAATGACGGCGAGCAGCGCGAGCCACCAGGCGATATCGACGGCGCTCCAGGCGACCGCCGCCGCGACCACCAGCAAGTGCGCGGCGAAGCGGATGCGGGCCGGCAAGCCACGCCGGTCATCGATCTGCGACACAACCGCCAGCACCATCGCGCCTAGTGCAATCCAGCCAAACGACGGCGCAAAAAGAGCTATGGCGAGGATCGAGGCCGATACAACGCCCCATCCGCCTACACGCGGCACGGGCCGCACATGTAACGAGCGATGATTCGGGATATCGACAGCAATATCCCAAGCCCAGCCTGTGCGCAATAACAACAGCAAGACGCCGGCGCTCACCACGCACGCGATCGCTGCTGCAATGCACAAAAGCAAAGGCGCGCTCATCGTTGCACCTCCAGATAAGCGCGCACAGTTCTTTCGATGCCATCAACTACTGAAACCGGCGGCGTCCAGCCGAGGCGAGCTCGAAGCCGCGTGCTGTCCATGCGCAGCGGGCTCGTCAGCCGATCAACCTGCGCCGAGCGGCCGGAGAGCTTTCCGAGCGCATGAAGCCATGTGGGCGGTACGGGCAGCAAACGCGCCGGTTTCCCGAAAGCGCGAGCAAGAGCCCGGATCATGTCCGGAACCGTCAAATCTTCGCCGTCCGTGACGTGATATACGCCTTCCGTAGGCTCGGAACGCGTTGCGACAAAGCGAATGGCATCGGCGAAATTACCTACATAAATCATGCTTCGATGCGCGTGGACCGCGCCCAGCGGCAACGGAATACCGCGCTCGACGGCCTTCATCAATTGTTCGAAGTTAGCCCGGACTCCCGGGCCGTAGACCAGCGGTGGACGCAGCGTAACCACCTCCATGTCATGTTCGCGGCCGAAACCCAAGAGAGCACGTTCGGCCGCCAACTTCGTGATGCCGTATGGATCGACGGGCGCTGGTGCATCGTCCTCGCGCCACGGCCGGCCAAGTTCGCCCTCGCCCAGCGCCTTGATGCTGCTGACGAAGACAAATCGCTTCACGCCCGCGTCCCGCGCCGCGCGCGCTGCGTTTATCGAGCCATCCACGTTGACCGCGCGATATTCCTTCATCGGATCGCCGGCGCTGTCGTTCATCACGTGAACGCGTGCCGCGAGGTGGACGAAGGCATCGGCGGCGGGCAGCGGCGCGAGGCTTGCGAAGTTATCGTTGGCTATCAAGCGTTCGGTGACGCGCGGATCGCAACCGCCCGGACGGCGCACGAGCGCGGTCACGTCGTGGCCGGCATCGCAGAGCGCGGCGCATGTGGCACGCCCCACGAAGCCATTCGCGCCGCTCACGATGATTCTCATGCCGACAATCCGCGATACACCGCGCAAGTCTGCGCGACAGTCGCGTCCCACGTCAGCTCGGCTGCGCGGCGCAAACCCTTGGCGACGAGCTCGTCGCGCAGCGCCGGATCGTCGAGCAGGCGCTCCATGCCGGCGGCGATGTCATCGATAGAATACGGGTCCACTTCCCATGCCGCGCCCGCAGACACTTCCGGCAACGACGTGTTGTTCGATGTCAGCACCGCCACGCCGCTCGCCATGGCTTCGGCCACCGGCAAACCGAATCCCTCGAACAACGACGGATAGGCGAACAAGGCCGCCGATGCAAACAGCTTCAGCAGGTTTTCGCGCGGCACATAGCCCGGCATCACGACCTGGTTGTCGCGTGCGAGCGGTTCGATCACGCGCATCAGCGCTGCGTTATGCCAGCCATCGGCGCCGATCAACACGAGCGGAAATGCGCTGCGCATTTCGGCCGGCAAACGCGCGAACGCTTCGACGAGCCTCAGGAGATTCTTGCGCGGCTGCAATGTGCATACCGACAGCACGAAGCCACGATGTTTAAGACCGAGTTCCGCGAGCGCATCGGCACACGATTCTTCCGGATAGGGCTGGAAAGCCGGTTCCACGCCCAGATGGATAGTGACCACTTTCGATTCGGGAACGCCATAAATCTCGACGATATCCTTCTTCGTGTAATGACTGTCCGCGATCACAACCTGCGCCTGCCGCAACGATTTCGGGATCTCGCGGTCCAGATATTCCACCGCCACTCGCGGATGAAACTCCGGATGCCGCCGATGCGAAAGGTCGTGAATGGTCAGCACCGTTGGCCCTTTATAGCGCGACGCGACGAAATTCGTCTCGTGATAGATGTAGCCGCGCCGCGCGAAGTCGTCGCGCAATTCCCGCGACATGATGGCGCGCACGATGGTCCGGCTGCGATACAAGCCGGGCAGACTGCGCGCCTTTTGCATCATCTTTGCCTTGATCCCCTCGCTGAACTGCACGCCCTTGCTTAGCGGGACACGCTGGTTGATCAGTTCCTGCAGACGGTCGCCTTCGAAAAGCTGGGTGCCCACCCAACCCGCCAGCCCTTGCACGTCGGACTCGACGGTCAGTCCTTCCAGCAAATGCTGTGTGTAGTACCCGACGCCGCTCCGCGGGGGACGCAGTGAGTTGAGATCGAAGAGCAGTTTCATGCGCAATAAATACCTGCCGGAAGCGGCGAAAGGTCAACATCGTACGTTAAAAGCTGAGCCATCCCGTCGCTTTGCAGTTGTACAGTGCCTACGAAAAGCAAGTAACGGCCTTAGCGCTAAAAGCCAATGGCAACATTCGTCAGTTCACCTGGAGCGAAGTAAGACCGATTCCGAGCAGACGATCATCGCCGTTGATTTGAAGCGCTTCTGGAGACGTTGGGTTGGCGACATCGAACTGTATTTGCAGAAGCGTTCCATTGCGCGCGGCAATGTCTGCGGGTACCTTGAGTGTGCGCATGTGCTCCTGACCGTCGTCAGGGTAACGATATTCATACGTGGCCAATGGCGTGCCGTTCACCCGCACCGTGACCGTCAGCTCCGGATGCGCGGGAACAAGAAACGCTTTTGATCCGAACCGCAAGATCAGCCCGTTTATGGGCGATACGGCAAGGTGGGCACCCAGCGTTGCCACTTTTGCGTTCGACCACACCCCCCAGGGTTCAGTTGCAGACCAGCCGGACGAGTAAAACTGGATCGTTCGGTCTGTTGAAAAATTAAACGTACTGCCGAGCGGAAGTACAGGAAGTCCTTTCGCAAAATCAATATTTCCATCCCGACTCCACGAGTTTGCTGAGATATCGTAGGAACAGACATTTTTCAGATCGTGCTTGCGGATGTAAGTCAGCACATTGACCATATACTCAGGATTTTGCTCAAAAATCCAGTCGGGCGGATTAAACGACGCGAAGCCATTCAATGTCGGCAGATTGAAGTGCGCCGCGATCAACATAGCCTGAACGTTTTGTCGATACAGAAAATCGACCATGGATGTCGACCGAGGAGTCGGATTTACTGCGAAAAACGACTGGCACTCCGCTGGCGGTGCGTTTGCATTATCGATCAATGCGGCATGCTTGTTAGCGTCAAGAAACAAAGCCGGATGCTGATTGATTTGGCCGGCACAAACAAAAACGAAAACTACTGTCGTCACTGCGCCAATTACACGGGAACGCTCGGACAGACGGCTTAGGAAAAGAGAAATCAACAATGCCAGCGGAAATGCGAGAAAGATGTAGAAGCGTGAAATAACGCGCATCCCGCTCGCACCTGGAATCAAACGAACGAAAAACCACAGCGAGTGTCCATTGACCGAAATGGGCAACAATAATCCGATCACTGTCGCAACAATCAATGCGCGATGGGCGGTTATATATGATCTTCGTTTTGCAATCCACGCAGCAGCAATCGCAGCGAGAAAGAGGACAAGGATGTCCGGCGTGAAGCCCATCTGGAATTCGCCCATGCGCCATGCGGCTGGATTGCTTTTGGACAATAACGTTGACAGCCAGCCCCATATGGCACTCGTGTCTCCAAAATTGACCAGATCCGCGAAGCGCAGACTGAATATCAATTGCGAGCGATACCCTTGCCCACCAGTTTGCTTGAGCTTGGGCAAATAGACGTACAGAAATGGAGCAACCGTAACAATAAACACGATTGCCAGTAGCAAGATCCGTTTTTTGTGGACCCATAGATCGCAAACGATCAGTTTGCTTGCTTTGCGGTCCACAAGTACAAAACTGAATATGTACAACAAGCAAAACAGGCCATAAAACCATGCCATGTAAAAGCTGGTCAACAACAGTGCATTGAACAGGATAATAAAACCGCAAGCGTAGGCGAATGCACGCTCAATTCGCTGGATTCTGAATGCTTCCGCGCCTTTTACAAGCAAAAAACTCAGAAGCGGCGAAAGCGCTACCGACAACAGTTGGCCATGACCAGCCTGCACTGAAGAATTGAGCGCCAACGTGAACAGAACAGCGCCAAGGATGCTGAATAATTTTCGGCTTACGAGCGCATTCAGCAAGGCGGCCATCGAGAAGAATCCGATGGCTTTGATTGCCGCATGGCAGAGTTCTTGGCTAACGAACATATTGAAGCCGACTAACCGGAACAGCGATGCAACTACGCCATAGAGAAAATAGCTATCGTTATAGCCAAGAACGCCGGCATGCGGAAAAAAATAAATGGGTTGTGTCCAGCTTTGCCGCAACTTGAAAGCATCGAACCAGTGAGACACCAGAAAAGTTTCGATCAGCCCGTCGAATTCGTCGCCATACAGGAATGCAAAGTGACTATTGAATTGTCCTTGGAAGAAGAAATACACCGATACACCGCACGCCAGTGTCAACAAAAAATAATACGGGATCTGCCTGAAGCTTTTCATCTCGCTCACGGTATCGAATAGTTATTTGCTCTGCCCGGATCGCTACGTGCCGGCGCGCATTACGGCGCGTATGGTACGTCATACCGCGCAAAAATCAGAAAAACCGTGACGCGTGTTGCCGGTATTCGGTTGCCTGCGTCGCGGTTGCGGATTCGCTACGTACCATAACCGGCGGGCGCTTCTTCCCATTTCCTGGTTCTGATCAAGAATCGCAGCCGGTCGGCCGAACGTCTTATTTTGATCGCAGGCGCGCGGAGAACATTCGCAATGGCCGTCCGAGCCGCCATGTCAGGCTGTTTTGAAGCACGTTCAGCGTGTTACGGGCATCAGTTACGGCTGCTTGCAGATCGGAGTTCGTGGACTGCAGTTCCGCGTGCTCGTGTTCTTTAGTATTGAGCATTTCCACAAGCTTTATGTTCTCGCCATGTTTATCAGCCACGACCTGGCCGAGCTTGATCACCTGCTGGTGCAGTTCTTCGAGTGCGATTGAATGAGCGGCATCGTCGCGGGATATCTTTGTAAGCAACTCGTTGATGCGTGTGTCCGCATTGACCCGGACATCATTCAGTTGCCGCTCCATGTTCCAGATGTCCTCTCGCGAGGCCCTTGCGTCGATGGCCTCGATCTGCAGGCGAAATGCGTCGGAAGCATCACTCGCCAGACGTTCGAGCGCTCCGCTCCACAGCCACCAGTTGGTTGGATGCATGCCGCTGATGTTGGTTGGCCGGCCGGACGCACTGGCGCCAAGCAAGTCCCAGAACCGCGCAAACGACCAGTTTGCGTGAGGCTCCGCCCATATCGAGTTCAGCCAGCTTCTGAACGGCTCCTGCACCCAAGCGGACGAAAACATAGGCCTGCGGAACAGATGCACCCGCGGAACCGTTTTCATCGCAATCTCGTTCACGAAGATCAGAAAGCTGAGGAATCCGTTAAATGGCCAGACATCGTCACCGGGTTCCTGTCCGATCGCTGCAAAATCGATCAGGCGAGCGTTGCCAAAATCATCGATAAGCACATTCCACGCACGCACGTCCCGGTGATAAAGCGATTGAGCTTCCAGCTGTACGAGCTGATCGAGTACGCAGCGAATGACCTTTCCCGCGTCGTATGCCTCGCCCCGCGTCATGAGTTCGCTGAGCGGCCGACCCGGGATACGGCTTGCGATGATATGCGCAAAACCGTGGCCAGAACCAGCAGACAGCAAGCGCGGCGATTCGAGCAAAGATCCGAGAACCGGTGCCAATACGTTGTAGAAATTGAGCTCGTGCTCGAACTCTCGCCGGTTATGGTCTTCGACTTGCCCGATAAAACGGAATGTCTTGGTAATCGCGTCATCGCTAAAGAAATAGCGCCGCGTGCCCTGATGAACCATACCTGCGAACTCGTGCGACTTTTCGGTCCATTTCGCAAACTTCGCCACGTTCAAGCCACATTGCCAGATCCGGTCGCTGCAAAAATACAGCACGCGCTCGACGTCTCCCAGGTGGGTCGGGAACGCCTCCAGCGGATAGATGAAACCGATTTTTTCAACGAGTGCGGCTGCGTCCGCGGGAAGTGAGGGAGCCCAGTAAAGCGGTTCACGGGCGTCGGCGAGTTCAAGGATGAGTACATCGACTTTCGCCGCGAGCGCCTTCAACTGTTCGGCGATCACTTCCCAGCCCTGAGCATGACAAAGGTGGTGGAAGACGCTCAAGCCAAACACCACGTCGAAACGCCCGGCTTCCAGCGTTTTGATGACTTCCGAGATATCACCAACCTGAAACTGCACCTGGCTCAATCCGGCGGCGTCGCGTGCGGCGTTGCATACGTCGATGTTGGCCGGCAGGTAATCGATGCCAAGGACCGAATCGCAAAGGTCCGCGACGCTCATCGAAAAGAAGCCCTGTGCGCATCCGAGATCGAGGACTCGCAAAGGCCTTGCGTAAAGCGTCCGCAGACGCTCGAGCGAATCGCGGATGACCGTCAGCCGGTCCTCGCATTTTCTTGATACGCCAACGTCCAGTTGCGGGAAACCGAAAATTGGCTGATAGCACTCCGGCAGTTTTTCGACGAGTCGCTGAATCTCAGCTTCGGTGATATGTAGAGTAGTCATTTTTCCAGTGAGCAACGGGCGCCAAAGTCGAACAAACCAAGGAACGATTCGGACGATGTCACGTTCAGCAGGATCGCGTCGTAGCGGCGATCGAGCGGAATGTCCGTCCCGGGGAGCGCTGATTCGCTCACACCTATTGAAATCAGATAGTGTCCCGCATTGAGCTTGACCGGAAACGTGAACTGGCAGGTGACTGCATCGCCAATAAGGATTTCATCGATCTGCTCGCCGCGCAAATGGGAGTTCGTGCCATAAACTACCAGCCCCTCCAGCGTCTTGATCATCAGCCCGAACACCGGCGCAAAGTACGCCCGGTCGAACACAACCTTGAACGCAACCGTCAGTTTCTCGCCGACCTCGACAACCGTCGGATAGGCCTTGTCGGGGGTGACAATCGCGTAGTCGGTAATCCGCGCGCCACCACCGCCCCACCGATGCTCGATGTTCTGATAAAGCGGGCGCGAGGCGAACACATCTTCGTCAGATAGCGTCACACCGTGCGGTAGCACGTTCGACACGCGTGACACAACAAGAGCGGCACCAGATGCAGACAAATTGTCCTCTTCTTGCTCCGGTTCTTCCGTTTGGGCATCAACAGCACCGGAGTCTTCGCCACCCAACATCTTGCGGCTTCGTCCGAACAGGCGGTCGCGGAACCTGTTGACGACTTCGCGAGGTTCCCCTTCATCGACGATGAAGCCGCCATCGAGCACGATTGCCTTTTGGCAATGTTTAATGACGTCATCGAGCGAGTGGGTCACCAGCAACAACGTCGTGCCCTGCTCTTTGTATTCCCGGATCCGGCGAAAGCATTTCGCCTGAAACGCAACGTCGCCGACGGACAGTGCTTCGTCGACAATAAGCACGTCGGGACGAATGGCTGTGGCGACTGCGAAGGCGAGGCGCACTTGCATGCCAGAGGAATAGACGCGAACCGGCATTTCAAAATAGTCGCCAATGTCGGCGAAATCCTGGATTTCGGCCAAGTGTTCTTCTATCTGCGCGGTGGTCAGCCCCTGTAGCTGCGCAGCCATGAAAACATTCTGGCGTCCCGTGAAATCGGGATGGAATCCCATACCAAGTTCCAGCAACGCCGCAACCTGGCCATGGATTGCCACGCTGCCAGTGCTGGGCTGAGTAGTACCGGTGATCAGCTTGAGGAGCGTGCTTTTGCCAGCACCGTTCACTCCCAGGATGCCTACCGATTCACCGTCGGCGACGCGAAACGAAATGCTTTTCAGAACCCACGTAAGCGAGTGGCGTGGCGTGGAACGCGGTATGGCCCACTCGCGAAGACGACCGAATCTCGACGTGTACCGCTTATAAGCTTTCCCCAGCCCTTCTACAATGATCCGATCCATATGACGATTCTTTTAAGCTTGGGGGAGCATTTTACCGTTGTTCGTCGGGCAGCCCGAAAAGTCTGTGCTTCCTCATGAATGAGCTAGCTCATTATTTGGGTTCCGCAGTTTGCCGTTACGGTACGGGCCGCCGACGATCGTGCTTAAATGTTTCCCGCCCTTTTCCTGCTGCTGGCAAACCCCTCCGACACCCCGGCCACAGACCATAAACCAGTTGTTCAACTGGGATTTTGCCGCTAGATTACGGCCAATTAAACATATGGGGCGATTGTGAGCGGCTTTAATGGCTTATCTGGCGTTTCCGATCTACCGGCCGACAATACGGGTCGAACCTCGCGCCTTTTCATTTTATTGGCCGCCATTGCGGTAGTGCTGACAAGCGTCTGCTTTATCTACGAACTGGCGCACCCGTCGTGTCATTTGTGCGATGACGAGAACTATAGGATCTTCGCCCAGCGTCTGGTTGACGGCGGTGCCATATCGGAACGCATGCTCAGCATCAGAACATATGGATATCCTGTGTTGCTCACGCCCTTTATTTTTTTGGGGCATTCGAACTCGCTACTCACAGCTGTGCTGATCGCGGCGGCGCAACTCGGGACCTATCTGCTATCCGCCTGGATACTTTACAGGGTTGTGTGCCACCGCTATTCAATCCACGCTGGACGACTCATCTTGACAGGATTGCTATGTAATTATCTGGCTTTCCCGTATTTGGGTTTATCGCTGACAGATGCACCATCCCTTACCATCGCGCTGTTGGCGCTATCCGCAATGCTTGTTCTTTTAAGCGAAAGCGAAAAGGATACGCCGGTGCGGTGCGCGTCAATGTCTGCGGGATTAGGATTTCTCATTGGGTTTGGGATCATGGTCCGGCCGGGAAATATACATTGGATACCCGCACTATTGGCGGTCCTAATTTTCATTATTGTCAGAAGCAGGCAGAAGTCATCAGCGTTGTTCCTGCCTGTACTGGCTGGTTTTATTTTGGCCATCACGCCTCAGTTCATATTGAACGCAATTCATTTTCATCGATACACGTTCTTGCCCATATACGATCTGAGCGCTCTACAATTTGATGCGGGTGTCCGCTATTTGAAATACACGTCCTATCTGACCGGAACGCATCCCGACATGCCGTACCTCAACCCTTGGTACACGGGGACAGGCTCGGCGACGCTCCGATGGTATTTCCAGCATCCGCTAAACGGCGTCAAGACGATATTTTTTCATTTTTTCGGTGCATTAGATTTCGATCAGTTATTTCCGTATGTATATAATCTGAATCCGTGGTATCGGCCCTTACTGTTTATTTATAGCCATACCGTGATCTACTGGGGAGTAATTGGATATGTTTTAATTGCTCGAAGAGCCTGTTCAAAAGGCTTTCAATCACATGAGACAATTGCGGCTACGTTGATAACCGTTTATGCCGGGAGTTGGTGTGCGGTGTATGCGCTCACCGCCGTTGAAAATCGTTTTGCCATTCCAGTTATTACTATACTCGTACCATTAGCCCTTTTTGCGCTCACGCATGAATTTGAGAAGCACAACAAAGCGCTGGGCTTGGCCTTATTTGCTGTTTATCTATTCAGTGCTGGATACTTGTCTTATCGGCTTTCGCTCGTTCGCATGACCTAGAGTTGTGCCTCCGTGCCTAAGATATATTTTACTCAGGATCATTAATCGAGTGGACGTGCTTCAACGGAACCAAACCAATGCCTGCCTGGAAACGCAAGCGGGTATTGTGCTAAGCAGGTCGCATCGTCGTCCAATTCCGTCGCTGACCGGACTCCGGGTGATCGCGTGTTTTCTGGTGGCGCTTTCACACTTGAGGTTTCCCGGGTTAAGCGGAAAATTTCTCGACTTCGAACGCTCCGGATTTTGTGGCGTCACGTTCTTTTTCGTGCTTTCAGGGTTTGTTATTGCGTATAACTATCGTGATTTGTTTTACACCATCACGCTGAGAAACACACGTGACTATTTAATCAACCGCCTGGCCCGAATCTACCCGCTTTATTTATTCGCGATCATCGTTGCCTGGTGGTGGCATCAGGAATTTACGCTGCCGTTGCTGCTGTACCTTCTTGCACTCCAGGCGTGGAGCCCGGACGTGCACGTAGCCTTCGGCATCAACGGTGCGGCCTGGAGCATTGGGGTCGAGTTGTTCTTGTATGCGGCATTCCCGCTGCTCGCGAAGCTCATGCATATGAGCCCGGTCGACCGCTCGCTCTCACGCCTGCTGACGCTCGCTTTCGCGATCAGCGCGGTCATGCTGGCCGGGACCGCGGTGTTCGCGCATTTTCTGGGTGACGTGCCCTCCACAGATCCAAACTCGTCGCATCGGTGGATTTACCGGATGCCAGTCGCTCGACTCGGCGACTTCATCCTGGGCATGATCGGCGGACTTGTCATCCTGCGGCACGTTGAAACGCTGAAAGCGTTGCCAATCCCGTGGGCCGCCATCCGGCTAAGCTGCTGCGCCCTGGTAGCGACACTCATGACCTTTCTTGCGCCCGGTACGTTCGCATGGGACGTTGCTTATGCCATTCCGTTCGCTGTGCTCGTCGTGGCGACTGCCGCCGACGAACGCTCCCGGTTCGCGCGGTTTTTCTCGTCACGAGGCATGGTCGTTGCCGGCGAGACGTCCTACGCGTTTTACCTGATCCATCTTCCCGCATCGGAAATGTGGAGAGCCATGAGCCCTCCGCCAGGTGTCATCGGCTACCTGGCGCAGTTTGTTTTCATAGCGTTGCTGGCCGTTGGGCTTCACTATTCGCTCGAAAGACCGGCTCAGCGAGCGATCAAGCGGCTCTTCACCGTCAGGCGTAGCCTTTCAGTCGAAGACACCGAGCGCGACGAGAATCGCGGCTGAACACGGGCAGCGGCTCCCCGCTTCCGGGAACTACGTGCCTTACTGAACCTTGAACCGATACAAGAAAACTCCAAGATCGCGAGTATCGGCGGATTGCGGTTTCGCCGGGTCCTTGATCGAAATGGTCATATGGACCAGGCCACCGTTGTTATAGCCAGCAGAACCAAGCGGGATCTCCATAACCTCATGCCGTGCCGGCGAGGCGAAGCTTTTGTGCAGCGCGGGCGCACCGTTGACAGTCACATCGACATCTACATGGGTATGCCGGTCATCGAGGAACGGCATGACTTCAGCAACAAAAGTCCGGGCATTTGTGCCTGACGGTAAAGCGAATTCGATCACCGCTTTTTTCCCGGCAGTCCAGCGGCCCTCCGGCTCGGCGCCCGAGAAACCGCTTGCCAGCATCTTGACTGCCTCCGTGCTGCCCGCACCAATCCACTGGTTCGCGGTGATCTTCGCCGGAGACAAATCGACGCCATATGCACTTAGCAACTTGCTGCCGGAAGGTGCGAGCGCAACGCTCGAAACCGACAATCCAAGTACACGTCCCGGCGCGAGCGCACCGTTGAAGACCAGTTCGTTCTGGCCAACCTTTAATAACGCGGGAGAAACTGCCGCGACGAGAAAACGCCCCTGGAAGGCCTTGAAATCGAGCGGCGACCCGTTGAGCTGGAGCGTCAGATCGGCGGGTGAACTTCCGTTATCGCTGAACATGTCGATGAGCAACTGATACGGCGCCCGGGCGGGTTCAAGGTTGAATATCAGAGAAGCGCGCGTAGCCGTCGCAGCAAAGAATGTTTTATGGATAAACGTAGCATGGCTGAAGATGCCGTCCGACCAGCCCATGCCGCGGCAATAGTCCGAATACCCCCAGGCAGAATCTGCTACACACGCGTAAGCGTCCCGAGACGCACCCGGCTCGCTTGTGAACATGGATTGAGATGCATCGTAGTTCCCCGGATCATGCCAATTGCGGCGGGAAGAACGGTACGAAGCATCGAAATGCTTGCCCATTTCGATAACGTCAACCTGATTGGCTGGAAAGCTGCGTTCGCCGCCTTTGCCGTCGCTCACGCGCCACGTCCCATTGGAAAGCAAGCATTGCGAGAAACTTGTCATCGACGTTTGAGCGCTGTCTTCGCAAAGAATGTAGGTGTCCGTACTCACCCCTCGCCGCACGCCCGGACCGTACACAATCTTCGAAAAATAGATGCCATTCAAGTATCCGGCAAATCCTGACGAATCCTGCACGAGATGCACGTGCCTGGACGGATCGGATTTATCGGCGACTTGCGACAGATAGGGACGTACGACGCTTGTGTAGGCACGCGTGTACAGATCGAACTGATATAGCTGAGCCACGGTTCCAAGCGTCACCACGCAGGCGGCCAGCACGGCAGCTACCACGTTCGCCCGGCGGGAAAGCGCCTGAATCAACGCCACGACGATAAGACTTGCGCCAGGAGCCACGGCAATAAAGGTGCGCTGTGTGATCACCATATGCGTTTCGGCGACCATGAACGGCAGGTAACCCGCAATCGACAACAGCAAGCCAGCCAGCACATAGCGTAGAAATTGGCTACATCGGATGGTCGAATGGCGGCCACCCGCAAAATACACAAACATGAGCAAGAAAACGACGAACACCGCGGCCAGATAACCAAAATGGACGGTACGTTGCGTCAGGATATGGAAAGCCGAAATCCAGGCATCGAAGAAAACGCGATAAGCCGCCGAATCAAGAAGGTAATGCAGGTTATGCACGATCGACTTCGACATGCTTCCCTGCGATGCATTGACCTGATAACTGCTTTTGAAAATAACGATTGCGTAGAACAGGTAGGTAATATTGGCAATGAGCCCGAGCGCCCATATTGCGGCGATGCCACGCTTTCTCCAAAGCACACGAACAGCGCGCGGAACACCATAGCGGGCAGCCAGCACAACCGGCATCAATGCATAGAGCGTAAATACAGGCTCATAAATCAGTACGCCAACGCATGAAAGCACTGCTCCCGTCGCCGCGAGCGCCCATCGCCGGGCGGGATGTTGATCCAGCAAGGCACGCAGGGAACAAGCCGCTCCGAATATGGCCAGCCCAACTGCGAGACAGATATGCATCGTCCTGAAGTGAAACTGCTGGGTATCCCCGGGGAACACCAAAAACAGCAGCCCCATTGCAGCAGCGAACAGCCTGTTGCGAAAGAGGAAATATCCAATTGATGCACCGCCCACAACGCGCAAAAAACAGGCGACCATCAACAAAACATGAAAGCCGGTAAATGAATGCGGGCTCAATTGATACGCAATGGCGTGCGGCAAAACCTGCAATGGCCGCGCAGCAAACAATTGCGAAAGGAGGTGCCCGGGAAACGAATTCCAGAATCCGGGATTGAGATTGATAAGCCCGAGAATGTCATATTCCTCAAGCATCCCGCCTAGCGATAATCCGAATGGATACCACAATATGGCAATGGCAAACACGGCCGGAAGCACTCCCCATATCCAGACCGAATTCCCCGGCCGCCACGCGTTCTGCTTCTTCGGCATGTGTATCCAAACCCTTCTAATCTGAGGCGCTGCTGTAGTGGCAAAGCCGCGTAGTTATCCCGTCGAGCGGACAGAATGGCAAAAAGCATTGCGGTGTGCCGTGGACTCATTTTGATCGACGGCATTCTAGCAGCGCAACCGGACGGAGGCATCTAGCGTATGGCACTGGCGATTAGTCAATACTTCCGAGAGGCGACCAGCCGGAAATAGGATCAAAAGACGAAGTCCGCTAGAATCGGTGCCTCTACGCTATGACCCCGTCAATCCCGAGCCGTTCTATGAATATCATTCCAGTCATCATATGTGGCGGAGCGGGCACACGCCTGTGGCCAGTGTCCCGCGAAGCCTTTCCCAAGCCTCTGCTCAAGCTGGCCGACGGCCAAAGTCTGTTGCAGAAAACGTTTTTGCGCGCGGCAAAAGTGGCTAATGCTACGGAAGTGGTCATAGTTACCAACCGTGACACATACTTCCTGACCAAAGACGAATGTGTCGACGCAGACGCCGACATTTCGAAGCTCGGCTTCATCCTGGAGCCGTCGGCACGCAACACGGCGGCAGCGATTGGCGTTGCGGCGGCAGTCGTCCGTCAGGAACACGGCGACGACGCCATCATGCTCGTCATGCCGGCAGATCAACTAATCGAAGATGAGAAGGCGTTTGGCGAGGCGATCGTCCATGCTGCCAAAGCGGCCCAGGAAGGCCGGATCGTTACGTTCGGCATCCGTCCCACGGCGCCGGAAACGGGTTACGGTTATATCGAATATGAGAGTGCGCCGTTGCCCGGCGCTGACGAGGTCCATAAGGTCGTACGGTTCGTCGAAAAGCCGAATCTCAACGTCGCGCAAGAACTGGTGGCGGGCGGCCGGCACCTCTGGAATGCCGGCATTTTCTGCTTCACCGCAGAAACCATGTTGAAAGAACTTGAACAATATTCTCCAACCGTCTTGGATCCGGCGCTGGCGGCCGTCGCCGAAGCCAAGCGCAGCGAGTCGAGCGACGGTTACAGCATCGAACTAAATGCCGCGCAGTTCTCACGTGCTGAAGACATTTCGATCGACTATGCCGTCATGGAACGTTCGGACAATGTCAACGTTGTGCCTTGCGAAATGGGCTGGAGCGACATAGGTTCGTGGCTTTCTATCAGCGAGCTGACGGCCCCGGACGAACGCGGCAACCGCATTCACGGCGAAGCAATGCTTCACGATGTGGACAATTGCTTCGTGCGCAGCGAAGACGGACGGCTGATTGGCGCGGTTGGCGTGCACGATCTGATCGTGGTCGATACCGCCGACGCCCTGCTGATCGCCTCCCGTGACCGGGCACAGGACGTGAAGCAGATCGTGGCAAAGCTCAAGAAACTCAACCACGAAGCCTTCAGGCTTCACCGGACGGTTCATCGTCCGTGGGGCACTTACACGGTGCTTGAAGAAGGCGACCGCTTCAAGATGAAGCGAATCGTAGTAAAGCCCGCTGCACAGCTTTCGTTGCAAATGCACCATCACCGAAGCGAACACTGGATTGTGGTCAGCGGCTGCGCTGAAATTGTCAATGGTGACCAGATCATCTCGTTACAGCCGAACGAATCCACCTATATTCCGGCCGGACACAAGCATCGGCTGATTAATCCCGGCGTCATGGATCTCGTTCTCATCGAGGTCCAATGCGGCGAGTATCTGGGCGAGGACGATATCGTCCGCTTTGAAGATGTTTACGGCCGAGCGCCCGGCTAACAATTGAAGCCAGGCAGTCCACGCAAACGGGCTTCGCCCGTTTGCCTCTGCCGCAACGGAATTTATGCGCGTACTCCATTTTTATAAGACCTATAAACCCGACTCCATGGGCGGTGTTGAGGAGCTGATCAATCAGATCTGCTCCGGGGCAGCAAAGCGCGGCATTGCAAGCGACGTCCTCACGGTGAGCCGTAGTACCGGAACCGTGGACCTTGGCGACCACTTGCATCATCGTGCGAAGCTTGATATTGAGATCGCCTCGTCCGCGTTTTCTCTTTCCGCTTTCGGCGAATTCAAGCAGCTCGCCCGTCATGCCGACTTGATCCATTACCATTTTCCCTGGCCGTTTGCTGACATCGTGCATTTTGCGAGTCGCATGAACAAGCCTTCGGTCGTGACTTATCACTCCGATATCGTGCGTCAAAAAACGCTGTTGCAGTTCTATAAACCGTTGCGCAACCGCTTTCTAGCCAATGTCAGCACGATCGTGGCGACATCGCCCAATTACCTAGAAACCAGCGACGTGCTTCAGCGCTTTCGCAATAAAGTCGAGGTCATTCCCATCGGACTCGATGAAACCACCTACGCGGCGCCCACACAGGAAAAGCTGAAGTACTGGAGTGAACGGATCGGGCCGAAGTTCTTTTTGTTCGTCGGCAACCTTCGATACTACAAAGGCCTTCACATTCTTCTCGATGCAATGCAGGGGACGAATTTTCAGGCGGTGATCGTTGGCGCCGGACCGGTGGAGCGTGATCTAAAAGCCCAGGCGGAGCGTCTTCAGCTCTCGAACGTGCACTTCGTAGGGGCTGCGGCGGACGATGATAAAGTGGCTCTCCTAACGCTCTGCCGCGCGTTGACGTTTCCTTCTCATCTGCGTTCCGAGGCTTTCGGGATTTCCTTGCTGGAAGGCGCAATGTTCGGCAAGCCCATGATCTCAACCGAGATCGGGACAGGAACATCCTATGTCAATGTTCATGGGGAAACGGGGCTAATCGTCCGTCACAGCGACGCTGCCGCATTGCGCGAGGCCATGCAAACCCTTTGGACTGACGACGCTCTGACGGCGCGGTTGGGCGTCAACGCACGCAAGCGCTTCGAGACGCTGTTCACGGCCCGGAGAATGGTCGACAGCTACGTGGATTTATACAAGCGGCTGGCGAAAAAACCAGGTACTGCCGAACCGGGCTTTTAGTCGATTTATAATGCGATATGCCAAATTTTGGCGAGAGCGTCGGTCTCCGACATGAATCGTTTAGAAAGATGACATCATTGTTTCTCCGAGAAAACATTATCAAAACCGCGATCATACTGCCCGCTTATAACGAAGCCGCGACTATTGTCGAGACCATGAAGGCGTTCCATCGCGAACTGCCGGACGCCGCGCTTTATGTTGTGAACAACAACTCAAAAGACAACACCCAGGCGCTTGCGGAAGAAACGCTCAAAACGCTGGGATGCAAAGGCTCGGTCATCTTTGAACGGCGGCAAGGCAAGGGCAACGCGCTTCGCCGCGCGTTCATTGAAATCGATGCGGACATTTATGTTTTGGCGGATGCGGACCTGACATATCCTGCCGAACGAATTCACGACCTGATTACGCCCATTACCAACGGCGTTGCTGACATGGTAGTCGGCGACCGACATTCAGGTGGCCACTACGCAAAAGAGAATGATCGTCCCCTGCACGGATTTGGCAATACGCTGGTCCAGTGCATGGTCAATCGTTTCTTCGGTGCAAAGCTGACCGACATCATGAGCGGGTATCGGGTATTCAATCGTGCGTTCGTCAAGTCCTATCCCATTCTGGTCGAGGGCTTCCAGATTGAAACCGATATGACCTTGCATGCCCTGCACCAGCGTGCGCGAATTGTCGAGATCCCGATCGAGTACAAGGACCGGCCCGCCGGAAGCGTATCCAAGTTGCAGACCGTGCCCGATGGCGCGCGCGTGATTTTCACCATCGCTCAAATCCTGCGTTATTACCGCCCGCTCCTGTTCTTCGGCGTGCTTGGGCTTCTTTTTGCAATCGCCAGCATCCTCTTTGCCGTTCCCGTTCTTGATGACTGGTTTAAATACCGATACATCTTCCATGTACCGCTCGCCATTCTCTCTTCAGCGACCGGCGTGGCTGCCATGATGATCTTCGGGGTTGGCCTGATTCTCGATACTGTGGTGCATCAGCAGCGCATGGAGGCAGAGCGTTATCTGCTGAGGCAAAGCGAACTCGATCAGCTCCGTTCACGCCAATGAATCGCAATCTGATCAGAAAGCTCTTTTCTTTCGGCTGCGTGGGCGCTGTGGGTTTTGCCGTGGACGCGGGCGTGCTTTCCGCTTTGAACAAGGGATTCGGCGTCAATGTCTATGCCGCTCGAGTCGTTTCGTTCGTGGTTGCCGTATTCGTGACGTGGCTTCTCAACCGGACGCTGGTCTTTAAGCAGGCGGCAGACGTACCGCGCGACAAACGACGCGAGTACGCATCCTATTTCACCATTCAGACGATCGGCGCCCTGATCAATCTCGGCGTTTTTGCAGCGCTCATTGCAAGTCTGCCTGCGCTCAAGGCATACCCAATCATCCCGCTTGCAGCGGGATCCATTGTCGGCATGTTTTTCAATTACGCTGGCGCCCATTTCTGGGTGTTTAAAACGCCGCGCAAAGACTCGCTCAAATAACTGTGCCGCTGCCGGCCTGCTGCTTCAGAATCTCGCGTCACCACCCGGAACTAATGCCGCCGTCGGCTAGCAGGCTTGACAAGTACTTTCCATATCCAGACTTGGCGAGAGGTTTGGCCAGCTCTTCAAGCTGCGCGTCCGAAATCCAGCGCTGGCGCCATGCAATCTCTTCCGGGCAGGAAATCTTGAAGCCCTGACGGTGCTCGATAGTCGAAATAAAATGCGACGCTTCGAGCATCGAGTCGTGAGTTCCCGTGTCGAGCCAGGCAAAACCGCGGCCGAGTGTTTGCACCGAAAGCAGGTCCTTTTCAAGATATCGCAGATTGATGTCGGTAATCTCATATTCACCGCGCGGCGAACGCTCGACTGCCTTCGCAATCTCGACGACATCCGCATCGTAGAAATACATGCCCGTCACGGCATACCGCGACTTCGGCCTGCCCGGCTTTTCTTCAATGCTCACCGCCTTGCCGTCCTTGAACTGCACCACGCCGTACCGCTCAGGATCTTTCACCGGATAAGCGAAAACGCTTGCGCCCGCGTCGCGCCGGTCGGCGTCGAGCAGAATTTCCTTGAGGTTGTGCCCAAAGAAAATATTGTCTCCCAGCACGAGCGCGCTCGGCGCCCCTGCAAGAAACGATTCGCCGATGACAAAAGCCTGCGCCAGCCCGTCCGGAGACGGCTGGACCGCATAGTGCAGCGACATGCCCCACTGGCTGCCATCTCCAAGCAATTGCTGGAAGCGAGGGGTGTCCTGCGGCGTGGAAATGATCAACACCTCCCGAATCCCGGCAAGCATGAGCGTGGCGAGCGGATAGTAAATCATCGGCTTGTCGTAGATCGGCAAGAGCTGCTTCGACACCGCCAGCGTTGCCGGATGCAAACGCGTGCCGGAGCCACCCGCCAGGATGATTCCTTTCCGGTTCATTCTTTTCCCCTGTAGTTCTTGTTGATCCAGTCGCGATAAGCACCGCTCTGCACGTTGGACACCCACGCCTCGTTATTGAGATACCACATGATCGTCTTGCGGATGCCCGTTGCGAATGTTTCCGCTGGTCGCCAGCCGAGTTCGGACTCAATTTTGCGCGCATCGACGGCGTATCGCCGGTCGTGGCCCGGCCGGTCTTTGACGTAGGTGATCAAACGCTCGTAGCTGCCCGCCGCGTCCGGCCTTAGTTCATCGAGCAGACTGCAAACGGTTTTGACGACGTCGACATTTGCCATCTCGTTCCATCCGCCCACGTTGTACGTCTCGCCTACGCGTCCTCCGGCCAGGACAGTGCGGATAGCGCAGCAATGGTCGCCAACGTGCAGCCAGTCACGGACGTTACGGCCATCCCCGTATACGGGTAACGGATTACCTGCCAGCGCGCTCACGATCATCAACGGAATAAGCTTCTCGGGGAACTGCAAAGGGCCGTAGTTATTCGAGCAATTGGTCGTCAGAACGGGCAACCCGTACGTGTGGTGCCAGGCGCGAACCAGATGGTCGCTCGACGCCTTGCTCGCAGAATAGGGGCTGTTCGGTTCAAACGCGTTGCGTTCGGTGAATGGCGCGTCGTCAGGTCCAAGCGAGCCATAAACTTCGTCTGTCGATACGTGCAGAAACCTGAATGCCGCTTTCTCGTCACCAGCAAGCGCATCCCAATACGCGCGGGTGGCATCGAGCAGATTGAACGTCCCTTCTACGTTCGTCTTTATAAAAGCCGCCGGACCGAGGATTGAACGGTCAACATGGCTTTCGGCAGCAAAATGAATGACTGCCCGCGGACGATATTGCCGTAACAGGCTGTCAACCAGCGTCCGGTCCGTGATATCTCCGTGCGCAAAGATATGCCTCGGGTCACCTTGCAGCGAAGCCAGGCTTTCAAGGTTGCCGGCGTACGTCAGTGCATCGAGCGTGACCACGGGTTCGTCGTTGGCCGCGAGCCAGTCAAGCACAAAGTTCGCACCGATAAACCCTGCACCACCGGTTACTAAAAGCATTTTCTACTCCTCTATTCTCAAACGAATCAAGCCCACCCCGAGCTTGCGCAAATCGCTGCTGAGACCGAGTTCCCTCGGCGATGTTGGCAAAGGCGGGCTGAGTTCTATCGAATCGGCCCTGCGTCCCTTTAAATCTACCGCGATTTTCACCTCGGAAGCGGCCGGAGTCATCTTCAGGTAATAGCGTTCTTCGCCGATGGAAACGGCAAGGTCCTTCCCCGCGTTCGGGCCAAAAGGAACGATCGTCAGGGCGAGCGTAAACCTTTGAGGCAAATCCTCAAAAAAACCAAGTTTGACACTGGAATCAACATTGGCATCCGACCATCGGCCCCACGGCTCGCGAAATGCCAGGCCAGACTCGTCTCGAAGGAAAGCTGGCCAGCCATTGCGGGCAAAGTCGATTCCCTCGGAAAGGGTGGCCGGATATCTCGGTCCCAGGTCGTCGGCGATATAGCCTGCTCGCCGCATGATTTCATAGGCATTCGCCCCGTGGAAATCGACAACTTGGGGATTCCTGATGGCAAAAAACACGATCTCGCCGTCTGCACGCGTGATCGCCGGCGCCCCGCACAGCGCCGTAAGCCCCTCGATCGCCTCAATGCCATTATCAGCAAAACCGCGCCGATCCACGGTGACGCCCGCGAATCCAAGGCGCCGCGCCACATTGATTTGCGTCTTGAGCGATTCCTTCGATAACGCCCGGTAGAACAAATCGCCCGGCCGCCCTCGCATGCCGCCATAACTCCACCGCAACGCGCGCGACTGGAGAAAACCCGTCGTCAGGTCGTAGCTTTCCAGCCGAACGAGCGTTGGCGACTCCGGAAAAGGCATGTACGGCAACTGATAGATCGCACTGCGGGGCGGCAGCATTGCCTCCATGCGCTGGACAAAGTCGCGGTCCATATTGAACGCGTTTTGTGTCCGCTCGATCGCCTCGCGGGCAGGGGCAATCGTTTGATCGAACAGCCCGGCCAGGACGAGGATCGTCAACACCGCATTCTTGGGAGCGGGTCTCTGCAGTGCTGGACGCGCCCTGGAAAATCCCAGTTGGATTGACAGAAAAAAAACTGCCAGCGCGGCGAAACCAATAAAAACGCTGATCCGGTTCCAGGCTCGTATTGACGATGAAACCACAAATGAGAACAAGGCTCCCAACCCGCCGATTGTTCCAAGAAGAAACAGGATGCTGATAAATACAGTGAGAAGCGCAAGATGCCGATTGACTCTGCGCCCAGACAAGCTTGCAAGCAATGCGACGGCCGAGATAACGAGGCCGATGGACCCCACGACGCCCAGCGTCGCCCAGGAATTTTCATTGGTGAGCGGGCTTGATTGATCGTAACGATCTCTGATCTTAGCGAATTGCGGAATTCTATGGTCTTGCCGCGGCAAGATCAGTTGCATGAGTTTGAGCCCATACAGTTCCGAATCGCCGGAGTTGCGAATCGCGACTTCCTCATTTATGCCATTCGCCTTTGTATAGGCCACGTTCGGCAACACGTTCAGCAGAACGCCGAACACCACGCCGGCGATCACAAACGTGCTTGCCCACCAATGGGAGAACCGGTTCGTCTTCAACGTTGCAGCAAGCGCCGAAACAGCGATCAACAAGATACCGAATGCCGCGTAGTAGATGCCAAACGAACCTATTGCCATCATGGCAACAAACGCTAGGAACAATCGCCCTGCTGTTTGTCTGCCGAGTCTGGCTACCCGTCGCACGTTGAATATCCGAAGAGCGATATAAAAATATAAGGGAACGACGAAGTACCAGGTGTAATACAGATGCTCGATTCTTAGGAAATGGAATGGCAAGAAATCAAACAGTAAAGCGGCGGACGCTGCCGGCCCCGCGGTCAAGCCAAAAGCACGCAACGCAAAGTACGCACAAAAAAACGTGAGCGGAAAACCAAACAGGAAATACAGATTCAGCGCGCTGTAATAGTGGCCTGTCAGGCTGCCTAAAATCTTGAGGACAACATCGCTTCCACTATCAGAACCTGGATAGTCCAGGAAACTGGAGCCGAAAGGGAATCCACTTCGGTCGTTGTCAAAGATCCAGCCTTCTATGACACGCTCAATAAGCCACGAATGGCTCAGACCATCGTGCTGGTAAACATAGGGAAACTGCAACTGCGGCAGAAGTCCGGCAGGCCAACCTGACATGAGAACGCTCGCCAGAAAGAAACTTAATATGGCAAGCGGTAGCCATACTTTCCATTCATGGCGAATTACTCGCGCAAAGGTTGAATTAAACCTCAGCGGAGCCACGTCCAGGCGAGAGTCCCTACTTGTCTGCATTGAATGGTTTTTCGGTCTTGTGGCGGCCACTCCACTCGAGCAAGACTTTGCTCAATACATAAGTGAGCGGCACCATGCACACCGTGACAATAAGCGGCGCGAACGTGCTGTTGATCTTCGCGAGCTTTACAAGCAGTTCAAGCAAAACGGCCGAAGCGCCATATTGAACAACGTAGACGACCGGATAAGACAACGCCCCTTTCCATGAGAGTGGAACTTTGAATACGTAAACGGCGTTGAACCAGTAAGCGAATATGACACCGCAGCAATAGGCAATCAGATAGGCAATCTGATACTGCAGTACAAGCTTCAGCAGCAGATACATGCCGTAGGTGAACGCCGTATTGGTCGCGCCTCCAACCAGGAAGCGCAACCGTCTCTGAGCGACGATGCTCAACGGAAACACGTTTTGCTTCACGAGACCGTGGCCGTCATTCCCAGGAATGTGGCGTAGTCAGTTATGTAGTCGTCCTTGTCGTAATAATCGGACGTGAACACCAGCAAAACGGCATCGGGAGAATACTTGTATTGCGTGCCCCACGTCAGCGGCGGCAAGTGAAGGCCTTTTTCCGGTGCATCGAGCAGTATTTCGCGGCGTGATTTGCCGTCGTCCACAACAACGGCACAGCAGCCCTTGATACACACCAGAAACTGATGACAAGCGCGGTGGGCGTGCTCGCCCCGGACTTTTTCTGCCGGTACGTCGAAGATGGCGAAGTAACGCTTCACTTCGAACGGGATATCGCGATTGAACTCACCGACCGTGAGCGCGCCACGCGAATCGCCGAACCGTTTCAACCGGTACAAGCACACGCCGCCCACGCCAACTGGAACAGGAGATTCGGTTGCCGTTTCTGCCGGGCATTCCGCACCTGCTGCGCCCTCCACATATCCCGTTACCCGGGCTGGCGAGCCAACGACGATTGCAAAAGGCGGTACCGATTTTGTCACTACAGCGCCTGCGCCGACCATGGCGCCCGCGCCAATCGTGATGCCAGGCAACAACACTGCCCCACCGCCAATCGATGCGCCTTTTTCAATCCTGGTCTGCGGAAAGGCCTCGGGATAAGCTTTGGATCGGGGAAATTTATCGTTGGTGAACGTGACGTTCGGGCCGATAAACGCGTCATCCTCAATGTGGATTCCGTCCCAGAGATAAACGCCCGACTTGACCGTGACGCGATCGCCGATCACCACGTCATTCTCAACGAGACAATGCGAGCATAAATTGACGTCCCGCCCAATCTTCGCCTTCGGCAAAACGACAACGTATTGCCACACGCGCGTTCCCTCGCCGATGCTGGAAGACTGGACGTCGGCGGATTCGTGGATGAAAGCCGGATTAGACATGCATTCCCACCTTGTTCTCGACCTTCATTGAAACTACGGCAAGAGGCCGCTGCTTGCTGTTTTCGTACGCGCGCCATGCATACGTGCCGACAAGTCCGATCCCTAGCAGATTGAGCCCGCCCAGGACCAGGACCACCAAGACCGTCGCGGCATATCCAGGTACGGTAATGGCGCCGGACAGACGCGCGACCAGAACGACAATGCCCAGCAGTATCGATACAAAAGAGCCTATGGCCCCAAGCCTGATGAGCATGCGAATGGGATAGTCGGTAAACGCGAAGATGCTGTCCATCATGTAGTCGATCTTCTTGCGCAGCGTCCACGCCGACTTGCCCTCCTGGCGCACCTGCCGCTCGTACCCGCAGAGCTTTCGGCGGAATCCGAGCCAGAAAATGAGGGCGATAAGCGACGAACGCGATTCCTCCAGCATCAGGAGCTGATCGCGAAAAGCGCGATTGCAACCAAACACGTCCACGCCGCCTTCAGGCATGTCGCGTACAACCAGACGGCGATACAAACCCCAGAAAATTCCCGACGCAAGTCTGGACATGAACGGATCGTCCCGTGCTACCCGGGTACCGATCACGACGTCGCACTCATCGGCGGACAAAGCGGTGAAAAACGCGACGAGTAGCTCGGGAGGCTCTTGAAGATCGGCGGCCATCACACCAAAGTATTGGCCGCGGGCGGCAGCAAGTCCCGTTCGGATAGCCGGAAACGACCCGAAGTTTCGCGAATGTGCGATCAGCTGGACCGGGAAATCAACGGAGTCAATTGCGTTACGCAGGTATTCGAAAGACCGGTCAGGGCTTCCATCGACGACAAAAACTGCTTCCATTTCGCCGTTGAGCTCGCGATTCATGTTGCTGATCGCCTCGACGAGCCGGCCGATGGACGCTTCGTTCTTATAAACCGGGACGACAACCGAATACTTCATGGAGCCCAACCGTTCACCGCCGACACAACCTTGTCGACCGACTCGGCGCTCATTTCCGGATACAGCGGCAAGGTCAAAATCTCGCTTGCCAGGCGGTCCGTGCTGGTCAGGCTGAGATCCGCGAACTGCTGGCCAAACATGGGCTGGCGATAGTCCGGAATTGGATAGTGAATATCTGACGCAACACCCTGCTGACGCAAATGCTCGCGTAATGAATCGCGATTCGGAGTTCGCACAACGTACAAATGGGCGACGTATTCTGCGCCCCCGACTGGCGGCACCACGAGGTTATCCACGTTGATTTCCTTGCTGTATCGCGCTGCGATAGAACGCCGAAGACCGTTGGTCTCGTCGAGCGCAGGGAGAAACTCGGACAAGATCGCAGCCTGCATTTCGTCGAGCCGGCTGTTCTTGCCACCCGCGGTGTCGATGCAATATTTGCTTGACCAGCCGTACTGCCGCAATTTCGCGACCTTCTCGGCAACAACCGGATCGTTTGTCACGACGGCACCGCCGTCACCCAAGGCGCCGAGATTTTTCGTTGGATAGAAGCTGAAACTTGCGACTGTTCCAAAGGTGCCGACCTGACGTCCGGCAATACGCGCTCCGTGCGCTTGTGCGCAATCTTCGAGAAGCGGTACGCCGCGTTCCGCGCAAAGCCGCGCGATCTCCATAATCTCCGGCACGGCCCGCCCATACAAATGCGTGACGACAACCGCGCTCACGCCCTGATCCATGGCGCGACGCACCTGGTCCAGCGTTGCGACCTGAGTCTCCAGATCTACGTCGATGAAAAGCGGCACCGAACCGTTCGCGAGCAAAGCGGTTGTGGTATAGGCGCCTGCGTTCGCGACCGTCGCGACGCGATCTCGAGCCTTTACGCCGATGGCGCGAAGGGCCAGTTCAATGGCTTCGGTTCCGTTTGCTACACCGAGGCAATGGCTCGCGCCGAGATACCCGGCAAACGCCTGCTCGAACCGTTTGACCTCTGGACCCATTACCAGCCATCCGCTGGAAATGACACGATCCACAGCCGCCTTCAGACCAACCTGATGCCGGGCAATCCGGGCCGAGAGATCATTAAGTTGTAGCATTCATACGCCTCACCAAAAACTGTCACAATTACCAACGAAAATCAACAGAATGCAATCTTGTTATTTTAGCCTTTAGGCTACCGGTCGTCACCCGCAGGCCGAGATGTCATATCGAAGCCGGGATTCGCTTAGCGCGTTACGTCGCCATTTCGCGAACGTATCTCAAACATGAAACGCTTCAGTGCAGTTGCACTTTGTTCCCAGGTAACCAATTTTATATCTCGCGATAGTCGCGCCCGATTTCCATTATTTGTATCGAAAAGCCATTTTCCGAGTGCATCGGCAAGCGCTGAGTCGTCCCCGGCGAAATAAGTCGCGCTGTCACCCGCCACTTCCCTGAACACCGGCAGATCGCGTGCGATGACCGGAACGCCGTGAACCGCGGCTTCGATCAGCGGCAGGCCGAATCCCTCGCCGCTTGATGCCGCGAGCAGAACAGTCGACGCTTTATAAATGGCATCGAGAAATTCATCTGATACACCGGAGAGCCAGAAAAACCGCTTGTCCCGTTCGGGGTGATCGGCAAGCCGTGCCGCGTCGTCCGTCGTCAACCAGCCTTGCTTCCCGACAATTACAAGATTTACGTCGGTCCCGCGGGACCAGAGACGGTCCATTGCAGCCAACGCGTCAAGATGTTTCTTACGCGGTTCGACCGTACCGACCATCAGCACCGAAGGCCGCGAGGCGATAGTTTGCAGGAGTTGCGCAGCATCGTCGGGCACGCCTCTGGTGGGCGCGCTCGTCTGCAAGTCGGCACCGAGCGGAAATGCCTTGATCTGCAGCGGCAACGCTCGCGGCGCCGGATGTCCGTTCACCCATGCGGCGACCTCATTTGCGACCGCCTGCGAAATACATAGCAGGCCGTCCGACACGCTGGTAATCAGACGCAGCCATTTCTCGAAGTTCTCCGAAAATCCATCGGGGAAATGATGCGGCTGAAGGACAGGCAGGATGTCATACACGACAAACTGGATGGAGACACCCAGCGCGCGCCATTGTTGATATGCCTCTTCGGCCATATAAGCCGGCCAATAAAGATCAAGGCCAAAGAGGATGTCGCCTGGCAGCGGCCTGACAGGTTCGTCCTCGAGTTCGAGCACTTCCAGGCCCAGCAGTCGCTGCACGTATCGTCGCGCGTAGTGGAAGCCTTTGTCAGCGCCGTCGCTTAAATAAACCGGTTCGACTCTCCAGCCAGCCGGCGGACTCTTCAGCAGTTCAAGCAAGATTCCGCGAGTGACCCGTTCCACGCCAGTTCTCAAATCAACCCGCGCAACCGCCGATACATCCACGAACAACGTGCGCACCGTGATGTCGGGAAGGGCTTCGTCCAGCGCGCGAGCGACAGACAAAGCGTCGGAATCCTCAACTGCCGTTTCGACCCGGATCTTCGTGATCGAATCGATAAGACGCGCGCGCCGCGCCGACCCGCTTTCCTCCTCGAAAAATTCGATCGCACGAGCGAAATCGGCGGCTGCAGCATGAGGCGCGTGGTTCAACGCAAGGTAAGCGGACCCCGACCGAGTCAGTTGCTGACACAGCGAACGGTCGCCCCAAAGTTGCTCGAGCGCGGCGGTCAGTTCGGCTTCATCGAAATTGTCCACCAGGCGCAGCACGGTGTCGTCCGGCAATTCGCTCATACTTCCGTGCGCGTTCACAATAAGTGGCACTTCGTGAGCAAGACAGTCAAACGCCGCCGCCGATGTTTCCCCGCGCGAGTCCGTGCGCAGCTGCACCGCGAGATCAGCAGCGTCGAGATAGTCCCTATAGAGTTCAGCCGGCGCGAACCCTGTCATCATGACGTCGTAAGTAGAACCGCAGCGTTCGATACCGCGAATCATCGTGTCGCGATACAAGCCGGCGCTGCCGCCGACAAACACGAGCTTGCAGTGTTGACCACTCGTCAGGCGGGACTGTGCCCATGCGGACAGCAACACATGACTGAGCTTGGTCGGGCCGACTTGCCCAAACGAACAAACAACGAAGTCATTCTCGGAAATACCCAGGCGCGCCCGGGCCGAAACGCGGTCTGGTCTTACGCCGGCCCGGAGAAAACGTACGCGACGGATGTACTTGCTAATGTGATCGCCGTACCACATCCGCGCCTGATCGATCGCATGTTCGGAGTGGACAAGCACGCCGTGAGCCCGCGTGAGCAACGGCAGATTGGTGGGATAAAGCCAGAAGGCGTCCGGGTTGCGCAATGCGTCAGCGGCCGCACCGAAACCGTGCGATTCGTACAATGCCCGCATGTATGCGGGATCGGCGCCGGCTGGATGCATCCGCAGATGTCCCAGATAAAAGTCGTGCAACACGACAGTTCCCGGATACCGGTCGAATGCCGAAAGCATGTAGTGGTGAAAAGGCGAGTTGCCGATGTGATAGATCACCCGATCGTACTCGCCGGCATGCGCTTCGAACCATTCAAGGTCACGAATGGCAAAGCACGTGCTCACCGCGTCGGCGGAACACTCGAGCGTATCGACAATCACGTCGATTTCGTAGTAAAACGCGAGTTCAGGCAACAGCACCGCGCTGTAGTCGGCAATGCCGGACTGAGCCGGCGGCAACGGGCTGAAATATGCCATCCTCGGCCGTCTGACGGGCGCGTGAGCAGGCGCAACACGTTCAGCGTCGTGCGCTTCATGCAATTCGCTGCAAACTGCCCACGCTCGTTCCGCGGCATCGGTCCACATCAGCGATTGCGCGCGGCGTAGAGCAAGCATGCTCAACGTGGCCCGTTCAGCCCCATCGGCCAGCAAGGATTCCAGCGCGCTGGAAAATCCTGCCATGTCCGTACACATGGGCTCAGCAACAGACTTGCCAGACACAGCCGCGCCCGTTTCAGAAATGAGAACCACAGGCGCACCGGCTTTCAGCGTGGCCATGAAGTTCGCATCTCGCGACAATTCCGAACCGTGCTTGAACACGCAGGCTGCCGCCCACCCCGAAAGGATCTGGCGCTCGCCATTGGACAAGCCAGGCAGATAAACAACATGCTCGCCCATCACTTCCGTTGTATCCCCGGCGATCGCAATCGTCAGTCCCTCGCGCAACGCAGGAGGTAACGCGGCGAACCGCTTTCGCACGCCGCGCAGCGTGGCGGCGTCGGCGTGCACCGCGTCGACGAGGACAAAGCGCGAGGACAATCCAAGCCGCGCCAACAACGAGTCGCGATCCTCAGCGCCGCAATCGGACCCGGGATAGGCGACCGGACAATGCGACAACGCGATCACCTTTTGCGGATCCAGCTGCAGCCGCTCGATGGCTTCTGTTCGCATCGACGATGAGACGGTCATGATCCGGTCCGCGACACGTGCGAACATGATGTGCCGGCGGTACCACTTGCGAGTCGCGTCATCCAGCAAAACGGTGCTTGCTTCGTCTGCCGACAAAAGCTCATGGAGCAAGACCGCAGTCGGCGCCGAGCGCTCGAAGCTGCCGATGCTGACCGACAAGTCATCTGTCAGGCCTTCGAACAGGCCCAATATCAACACAACGTCCGGCCGCAAATCCGCAATGAACGCTTCACGTATTTTTTCAGCCGCCCGCAAAGTCCATTCGGAAGCAACTGCGCGGCCAGACTGGCTGTGTGCGGCGGGAACAGGGAATACTATGATTCGATCGTGAGGTACGCTGTCCGCCAGCGCCATGCGTATCGGTTCAACTGTTTCGTAGATGCCGTCGCTCAATACCACCAGAACTTCACGAGCGCCCGCAAGCTTGGCGAACGCCTGTGTAAATGCAAGGGCGTTTTGGCCGGTGGCCTCCAGACGGTTCGCTCCCTGGGCACTCTGCAAATCTATGACAACGCGCATCGTCAAGCTTGCTCCGAAGTAGTCGGTTCACGTCCATTTTTTAACATGTCCGCGTACATGCGGACGCGCTGCGGCTGCAACACGGGAACGGTTGTCGATGAAGGCGCAGGGGCTACCGACTCATGGCCCGGAGATGGCTGCACAGGATCTGCCGCACTGGCGCGGGCTTCGGGGAATTCGGGAACTGGCTGAGTGTCCGGATCGGGCCGACGACGGAAAGCGCTTGGTACCCAGCGGCGAATCCGCAGGCCAAACGGTCCGAGGATGTACCGCAACGGAGCCGCAAGCCGCCACGACGTGCTACTGAGAATGGCCGACATACGCTGCTCAAGCTCATTGCGCGCACGTTCAGAAGCCTCAAGGCTACCTTCCAGCGCGGTGATGGTGCTGGCTTGCGAAGCCCGGTCAAGATCCGAGTGCTCGAGCCGATCCCGTAAGCTCGCAATTTCTCTTTCAGTCTGCGCCAGTGTGCTGGAAACGCCGCGAAGCCGGAGCTCGAGACGATTGATCCATGAAGACGATGAATTAGCGCGGCGCTCCGCACGCTCGGCGCGAGTCTCGGCGTCTTTGATCCACTCAGCCGACGACCTTGCCCACGCTTCGGCGGTTTCCATACGGCTTTGCAAATGGGCGCGTTCGATCCTCGCGAGTCGCAACTCGACTTCGATCTCGTCACCATGCCTGACAGCATGCTGCATCGCTTTGGAGACCTCACTACGTGCCGGATTACTCAAGTCCTGCGTCGCGCCGTCGGCCGTTGCAAGATGCGTCGACGGACCACCAACTCCAGACGCCTGGCTCGCGCGCCCGAAGTCCTCACCAAATCTGCCCTGCAATACGAATTCCGCGTGCTCGGCAGCCACATACAAACAATGACTAGGCGACTCGAACAAGGTTGTGTAATCAGACTTTTTCATTGCCGCCTTCCACTCCACCATTTGTTCGATGCTGCCATTCCCGTCCGGTTGATAAATGAGAACGATCCAAGGGCGCCGAACCGACAGGTCGATATCGGCAAGTGCTTGCTGCCCGAGATCGGAGGCATCGACGCTTAGAAAGTGAATGTCGCCTTTGAACGCCGTGTCAAGAATAGCCGACAAGGAATGCGTGCGCGAAAACGCTTCCACGTCCGGATCCCCGACTACGTTGTACGTCCGGCCCGACGGTCCAGCGCCGTCGGCCGGGACGATGGAAGACTTCGCGGGACTGGCTGCGGCGTCAATGCTCACTCCGCGCCAGCCTTGTTCGGTCAACCACGACGTAACGGGCAGCGGACGGTCTGCCGAGGAATAAACGGCCACGAAAGCGCCATTGTGAATAAGCTTTAATGCTTCATAAACCATGGATGGATCCACTACAAAAGGCATGCAAGCTCACAACAGAAATGTTTTTCCTGAAGTCGACCTTCGGAAAACGAGCCTTGTCATTTATCTGTTTTTTGCTCCACAGCAGTGATTACTGCAGCGCCGTGCCGCAACCGGGTATGTTGAGACCGAACAAAGCTTTGCGTCAGACGCATAGCTCTTGGGGCAGCGACAATACAGGCGGGGTAGCCGTCGAAAGTACTAGCAGTGCGCCGCGCACGGGTGACCGAGAGTTTAAGCGCTTTGTCATCTCCAGGACAGCAGTCCCGCTTAATTGAAGAGCGCGTTTAAACGCATCCAGAGATGGGTTCTGCTTTTCCGCTCATCTTTCAGTTCGCCTACACACCGAACATCAATGGCGATAACGGCTGTCACTCCACACCGCCCTTAAACCGCCACAAAGCCCTACCGGACAAATGCCGTCAGGAAAATTACCCGCAAAAAGCAAAGAAACCTCGACCGTCGGCACCGGCAGACGAATCGAGGTTCAGCAAGAAGACGCTTTGAAAAGCTTAGTCTGGCGCTTTAGAAGGAAAATCCCGTCTTGTTTCTGCGTATATCTTCTTCGACCATCATCTTGCACAATTCTTCCAATGTGGTCTTGGGCGCCCAGCCCAATACTTCCTTCGCCTTGGATGGGTCGCCGATCAGCAATTCAACCTCTGCAGGACGATGAAACTTCGGATTGACCCGTACCAGGGTCTTGCCGTTGGTGGCGTCCACGCCCTCTTCAGTCTCGCCTGCGCCGCGCCATTGAACGTCCGTTCCAATAGCCTTGAAAGCCATTGTCACGAAATCGCGGACCGTTTCGGTACGGTTCGTCGCGAGCACGAAGGTATCAGGGGTATCGGCCTGCAGCATTCGCCACATACCTTCAACATATTCCTTGGCAAAACCCCAGTCGCGCTTCGCATCGAGGTTGCCCAGCTCGATGGTGTCGAGTTGGCCCAAGGAGATTTTCGCCACGGAATCCGTAATTTTCCGCGTTACAAATTCGCGCCCGCGCAGCGGAGATTCGTGATTGAACAAGATCCCGCTCGAACCAAAAATATCGTAGGACTCACGATAGTTGATCGTAATCCAGTGCGCGTAAAGCTTGGCAACACCGTAAGGACTACGCGGATAAAACGGCGTGTCTTCTTTCTGCGGGATCGCCTGGACCTTGCCGAACATCTCGGACGTCGACGCCTGATAGAAGCGGATCGAGCGGTCGACAATCCGGATGGCTTCCAGGACGTTCAGCGCGCCGACGCCGGTGATCTCGGCAGTGGTCGCGGGCTGATCGAAGGAAACGCCCACGAAGCTTTGCGCGGCAAGGTTGTACACCTCACGCGGCTTCGCTTTTTCCAGCAAGCGGATGGTCGCGCCGAGGTCGGTCAGGTCATGCTCGACGAGATGAAGTTTCGGATGGTCGAGCACGCCTTGCTCGTTCATACGCCAAAAATTCACCGAGCTCGTGCGCCGGTAAGTTCCGTACACCTCGTAGCCGCGATCCAGCAGCAGCTGTGTGAGATATGCTCCGTCCTGCCCAGTCACTCCAGTTACCACTGCGCTCGTCAATTCCAACTCCTTTAGATAACTTGCCACCGCATTTGCATTGCAATCAGCGGGGATTAATTGAATATTCACTGCCAATTATATCCGAGGCCCAACGTCGAACCGCGAGATGCAGGCAGTGAGGGCTGCTCGTGATGGCAGCCGTGCGGCACTACAGTTCATCGACCATTTCTGCCGCGTGATGCCGGAATAAATGCAGCGCCAACATGCACAGCAGCAGGCCCAGAATAAGCACCGGCCAAACCAGGTTCCAGTTCGGCCACGCGCGATCCACCAAAATAGTCTGGTATCCCAATATTAAATCGGCCATCGGATTGAGGGCTATCCATGGTTTCAGCGAATCTGGTAAAACATGCCGCGGATAGACGATCGGCGTGAACCAGAACCAGAACTGGACGAAAATACCCATGAACTGACCCACATCCCGGAAAAACACGTTTAGAACACCCAACGTGATCCCTAACCCGATACTAAATACGATCTGCACGATCAGCAGCGGAATCAGCGCCAGAAACGGAATGCCCGGAAAGTTGCCGGTTACCAGAAGAAAGATAGTAAACAAAGAAAAAATGATCGCGAAATTTATCAGCGACGAGATCGTCACGATCATTGGTAGCGCAATACGCGGAAAACTCAGCTTCTTGATCAGATTTGCATTGTCAACAAAGACGCCCTGCGAACGCGTGATGATCTCCGCGAAGAGCCCCCACGTAATCGCCCCTGCGCACAGATAAACGCTATACCCGAACTTGCTTGGAACGCCCGGCATCCTCGAACGCATGACCTCTGAAAAAATCACTGTGTACACGAGAATCATCGCAAGCGGTTGCAGCACGAGCCACAGCGCGCCCAGCATGCTGGTCCTGTAACGCGACTGAAACTCGCGCTTGACAGATCCCACCACAAATCCTCGATAGCGAATCAAGGCACTCAATAATGCGCTCAAAATACGTCCTTGTTGACCGTTGGGACCGGGGCGGATGTCAAGCGTCCGTCGTCCAGATTGTTCATTGGGTAATCGAAAGTGGGGCAATCCGTAGCGCACGCTTCATTTCGGACACCATGTCTGGTACCACTCGCCGTCGTAGATTACCTGTTCCAGTTGCTTGGCACTTTGCTGCCAGGTTAGCCACGGAAGTGTTGTTGCCGAAATCGTGCCAGCGGCGAACAACGCAAGCCAGGATTGGATAGCGCTTGCCAGATCGCTGGCTGTATCGCCTGTGAAGTAGAACGCGTGATCTCCCGCGACTTCACGGAACACCGGAATGTCGCGCGCGATGATTGAAATGCGTTGCTGAGCGGCTTCGATCAAAGGCAAGCCAAAACCCTCGCCCAGCGATGCAGCCAGAAGACAGGACGACGATGCATAGATGTCTTCCAGGAATTCATCGCTGATTCCTTGCAGCCAGAAAAACCGCTTGTTCGCATCGGCGTGACGAGCGAGTTGCGGTACGAGCTCGTCCACGCCCCACCCTGCCTTCCCGACAATCACCAGATTCACATCGACGTACGATGCCCAAAGCTCTTCAAAAGCGGCGACCGCCTGGACGTATCCCTTTCTTGGCTCGACCGTGCCGACCATCAGAATAGTGGGCCGGGAGCGAATGGCGGCGAGCGTGTCGGCGGCATTGTCCGGCAATCCGGTCGACGGCTGGCTATTGCCAATATCCGCGCCGAGATGAAAATACCCGATCCTCAGGGAACGTTCCCGCTTGGGCTTATGCCGGACCAACCAGTCCTGCAAGTTGTCGGCCACTGCCCTGGATATGGCGACAAGGCCGTCGGCCACTGTCGTGATAGTTTCGACCCAAGGCGGAAAAACCCTTGCGATGCCCTCATGAAACCACTCGGGACGGAGCACGGGCAGCAAATCATAGACAACGAAATACACTTTGACGCCACGCCGGCGCTGCATTCCAAACCACGCTATTGCGTCCGGGATGCGGTCGGCGACAAGGTCGAGTCCCAGGAAGACGTCGCCTGGTTGGGTATCGAGCCATTCGTCCGGGTCGCATGCAAATTCCGATCCGGGCGCTGATTCATTCAGGAATGCGTTTGCGTATCGATAAGCCATTGCACCGCGATCAAGGCGAACCGGACGAACTGTCCAACCGGACCTGCACGCAGAGTGAAGCTGCTGGAATATCGCGCGTGTAACGCGCTGAATGCCTGAACGGGCATCGTGATCGGCCAGAATGGAGACATCGACCAGCAACTGACGACGCTGCCCGCTTCGCCGGTTCAAGGCAATCGCGTCGGCGCTGGCAATCAAGTCTGCGTCGGTCGGAACAGCATCGAGATCAGTTAGCGCGTTCAGCAGATTCTCATATCGGCGCGTTTTGTCAGGAGGAGGAAAACGCGATAGATCCCGCTCGTTGCGTTTGGCGAAAGCTTGCTCGAACGCCCGGACTGCGCGCTGCCCTGTAGCGTCCCACGAAAACTTCGCAGCCTGTACAGCCGCATGGGCACGCAACGATTCGCGGTAATCCTCGTCCGTCAACGCGCGTTGCATGAGATCCGCCATCTGCTGCGTATTGTGCGGATCAAAAAGCGCGTCCTCGCGACCGATTACTTCGGGAATGCTCGTCGCCGACGACGCCACAACGAGAGCACCGCACGCCATTGCCTCGAGCGCGGGTAAGCCAAAACCTTCATGGAACGAAGGGAAAACGAACAACTCACATGCCTGGTATAACGCGACCAAATCGTCATCGGTAACATAGCCAGACAGGACGATTTCATCGGGTGCCAATCCGCAAGACGCGGCGAATTCGAGCAACCTGATGCGGCTTAGCTCCTGCGGCTGGCAAACCATGAAGAGCTGGTGCTGCTCGCGTTGCGTAGCGGGCAATTTTGAGTACGCGGCAATCAGCCCTTCCAGGTTTTTGCGCGGCTCGACAATGCCAGCTGTCATAACAGCACGCCTGCTTACGCCGTAACGTGCAAGCACTGCTTCGCGCACTTGCGCCGTGAGAGCTCGCGCGACGAAGTTGTCCGACGCAGCCGACGAGATATTCGTAACGCGCTCGCGGCCGATTCCCAGTTCGCGTACCGCTTCCTCGCCGCAGTACGCTGATATAGCGAGTAACAGATCCGCGCGTTTCAGCGCGTCGATCTTGCCAAAGTAATGCTGCCGCATCCCTGCATCCGCAAGATATTTCGCGGGATTCAAAAACGGGATGAGGTCGTACAGCGTGACGGAAACGAGCGTGTGCGCATCGAGCGCCTTGACAGAGCTGATCGACTGGTCGACGTAGCCTTCGAACAAACTGCTGATGTGGACGAGATCCGGCTCGATTTCAGCGATCGCATGTTCCCGAATCAGTGTCGCCGCGCGTACCCGCCAATTGCCGGGATCTTGATAAAACGCAAACTGAGGCAAGGAAAAAACGACTATGCGTTCGTCGGGAACGATCCCGGCGAAGGTTTCTCTGATTTGCTCGATGCTATCCGGGAAAAGATCGCTCAAAACGATCCAGACCTCGTTTCCGCCGGCATTTCGCACGATTGCTTTCGCAAGAGCAAGGCTGTAACGGCCGATACCACGCAAACGACTAACCGACTGACATCCTTGAAGATCTAAAGCAATGCGCATCGCGATACCAAATGATTTTATTTTGTCTTGGAAAAATTACGGTGGACCAGGTCTGCGTAGATAGCACGACCCTTCGCCGTCAGGCGATCCACGGAAACAACCTCGTCAACCAGCGTGGCAACCGCAGGCGCGAAGCGCGCGTAGCGGGATAAGGACGCCCGGACCGCAGGAAAGCGCGCCAGCAGGTCTGCCACCTGCTGCTTAAGCTTCGGCCGGCAATTGACATAGGCCGCGGCATGAAGCAGTCCGAGCTTGATCTTGCGACTTATCGCGGTTGTTATCCGCGCCGGGCGAATTGCATTGAAGGCACTCGGGAGGGTCCTCACATTGTGTCCTCTAAAGTGAATGACATGGCAAACCACGCCTGAAAGACGCGTCTCTAAAACCTTACGCGGCCAACACGCTTGCATGCCGACGCCGACGCCACAAACCTACATGGAATCTGAATTAAAGGGTAACGTGTGAAAAAAGGCAAAAATACCGTTTCAGATGCAACCGATTTTTTGTTTTCGGTAATTAATCGTGAAATTCGAAATCAAGCCGGCGTCTCGCCGCGCTGCCTGTTGCGTCGTCACAGACGGCATTATAAATGCTCGGTTACCGCAGACGGAAGCCAACTGCAATCACTCTTCAGCCACGTCGGCACAACTGCATTTTGCAACGGCAAACCGGGTTGCTCGAAATCATGCAACGACCCCGCGTCGAAGACTTTCGCACGTTAAACTACGCGCTCGCCATGCCTCCGTTTAACACGCCTCCATGTAGGATCGCAGGCATGACGAACCGCCCATGCATCTGCGTTCCGCAATGTCCTTTCATCGAATATGTGGCCGATCGTTTCGTCTATGCAGCTTTCCCCCGCGCAATTTGTGCCCCCTCTCGCGTTTGGCGACATTCAGGGCTGCCGCGACGCTTTCCAGCGACTGTTGGCGAAAGCCGCGCCGGCTGAAAACACGCCGTTGTGGTTTGCTGGCGACGTGATCAATCGCGGGCCTGAATCGCTTGCAACGTTGCGCGATCTGATGGCGCTCGGCAACCGGGCCGTTACCGTGCTCGGCAACCACGATCTGCATTTGTTATCCGTATCTGCCGGAATAAGGAAGTCGAAAAAGGGCGACACTATCGACGAAATTCTTGCCGCGTCCGATGCGCATGATTTGTTGCACTGGGTTCGTCATCGTCCCATTGCGCACTTCGAGAACAATATGCTGATGGTCCACGCCGGCGTCCTGCCGCAGTGGGATGCGCAAACCACCCTGGAACTCGCTGACGAATTTCAAAAAGCGCTCCGCGCGCCAGACTGGAAAACAACGCTTGCGGGACTGTACGGCAACGAACCGAACCGCTGGAAGCCAAAGCTGAAAGGCATTGAACGCTTGCGCGTAGTGTGCAACGCGCTCACGCGGCTGCGATTTTGTAACGCGGAAGGGGAAATGGATTTCACTTCCAGCGGCACGGTCGCATCGGCGCCGCCGGGCATGATGCCGTGGTTCGACGTGCCCTCGCGCAGGACGGCCGATACCACAGTTGTGTTCGGGCACTGGGCGGCGCTCGGCTTGATCGTACGCGACAACGTCATCGGACTGGATTCCGGCTGCGTCTGGGGCCAATCGCTCAGCGCCATTCGCCTCACGAGCGATCCGGCCGCCCGCACGCTCACGCAGGTCGATTGTCCGGATTGCCGGGCGCGCATCGATTAGCTTTCGATCATTTGCCAGGGTTTCGGCTCACAGTCATTTCACCCATGCAGCGATCCAGCGCCTCACGCCAACCCGGCATAACAATCCCGAAGCATTCACGCAATTTTGCGTTCGACAGCACCGAGTTCCGGGGCCGGGACGTTACGGCGGGATATGCAGAACCTGGAATGGCGTGAACGACGGGTTTCCGTTCGAACGCCGAAAATTCCATGATCGCCTTAGCGAAGCCGTGCCACGACGTTTCTCCGGATGCTGTCATATGGTAGATCCCGGCGAGAGACGCGCGCGTGGCAGTATCGCTGGCGGCAAACTGAGCCAAGACCGAAGCGGTGGCGCCAGCGATCGACGCAGCCCATGTAGGCGCGCCAAACTGATCCGCCACCACGCGAAGCTGCTCGCCTGCGGCGGCACGGCTCAATATGCTGCGCAAGAAATTCCGGCCATGCGCCGCGTACACCCAGCTCGTGCGCAGTATCAAATGATCGCAGCCCGACGCGTTGATTGCCTCTTCTCCAACCTGCTTACTCTTGCCATAGACGTTTAGCGGATGAAGTCTGTCCGATTCCAGGTACGGTCCCGCTTTTGCGCCATCAAATACATAGTCCGTGGAATAGTGGACAAGCAAGCTGCCCAGTCGAAAAGCCTCTTCGGCGAGAATTGCCGGCCCGTGAGCATTGACACGCATGCAGGTGGTTTCGTCTTGTTCCGCCCGATCAACAGCCGTATAACCTGCCGCATTGACGATGACTTGAGGCGATGTATCACGCAGGACACGGCGGATCTGGTCGGGATTCTCGAGGTCAAGGTCCTGGCGGTCGAGTGCGACGACACGTCCCAGATCGCCAAGTTTGCCGGCCAGCTCGCGTCCAATCTGACCGTTCCTGCCGATCAGCAAAATGAGCGCCGGAGCGTGCGCGGTTGCCATGGTCGCGGCCTTATTTGAAAAGATCGGCTTCGCGCAGTCGCCGTCCTGCAGCATCCTTCGCCGACATTATCGGCAGGACATCAATGGGCCATTCAATACCGATATCGGGATCGTTCCAGAGGATCGTCCGTTCGTGCTCGGCGTACCAATAGTCGGTTGTCTTGTAAAGGCACTCGGCGCTATCGGACAGTGTGAGAAAACCGTGCGCGAAGCCCGGAGGGATCCACAACTGCCGGCGATCAGCGGCGCAAAGCCGGGTGCCCGTCCACTTGCCGAACGTGGCAGACCCGGCGCGAATGTCAACGACTACATCGAACACTTCGCCTTGTATCACCCGCACGAGTTTGCCTTGTGCGTGCTCGATCTGGTAATGCAGCCCGCGCAACACGCCTCGCGACGACTGCGAATGATTGTCTTGGACAAACGTGACATCCCGTTGCACATGCGCCGCGAAATCACGCGCATTAAAGCTTTCATAGAAGAAGCCGCGCATATCGCGCGCCACATCCGGCTCGATCACCAAAACGTCCGGCAACGCTGTTGGAAAAACACGGATGCTCATTCGCCCTGCTTTTTCATTGAGTGATAACGGCTTTAAACGCAGCAGCGATTACGCGGGCCGGCTGTCCGAACTACCGGGCGTGGACAACGGTGACGAAAGAGGCACGGTGCTCGCCGCGAGATTGCCGCGCATCCTTCTCAACGCCCCTTCCACCGCCGCCTGCGCCTCTTTCGCCAGCACTCTCCTATCATCCCCTGCCGCAATCGCATCGCAGACATAAAGATGCGCGGTCAGCGGCCTAGCATGCAGCATTGCATCCAGCGTAAAACCCAGCGTCAGATCGTCGATATAAGCCGGCGCCTCCGACTGCCTCCCATTCGCATCTTCATACATCAGGCAAATCGGCTGCACGGGACACCCCGCCGATACCGCCGCCTGAAACAGATTCGAATGAAACGGCAGCAAGTCTTTCCCCGCCGACGTCGTCCCTTCCGGGAACACGCACATCAACTCGCCGCGCTTCAACCGTTCCGACAACTCGTGCATGATCCGCTTGGCATCGCTGCGTTTATCGCGCTGGAGAAAGATCGTGTCCAGTTGCTGCGCGAGCCAACCCACAATCGGCCATTGCCGCACTTCTGCCTTCGATACAAACGGCGTCGGCCGCCACGCATTGACCACGTAGATATCAATCCACGATATGTGATTGCCAACCACCAGCGCGCCGTGATCGAGCCGCGCCTGATCGTTGTGGACCACGAGTTTCATGCCGCATCGACGCAACATTTCAACCGACCACGCGCGGTTCAGTTCCATCCGCGTTTGCGGCGTCGCGTTAGGAAAACGCGTCGCCACGGTGAACATCCCGCGCAGCAGATGCGAAAAAATTCGAAGCTTCCGGAAGGCGAGCATGGTCTCTCAATCCTCAACCGCGAAGTGCTTCATACGCAATATGCCCCGCGACAATCGTCGCCTTCACCCGCGCCGGCAACTCATATCCAAGAAACGGCGAGTTGTGTCCCTGGCTTTTCAGCGACGCCGGTTCCACGAGCCATTCGCTGGCGGGATCGAAGAGACAGAGATCGGCGGTATCGCCCACCGTTATACGTCCCGCGTTGAGCTTGAGCACGTTCGCCGGCGCAGTCGTAATTCGCGACAGCGCCTTCGACAACGGCACGTTCGCCTCGCGCGCCCACTTCACCGTCAGCGACAGCAGCAATTCCAGACCCGTCGCACCCGGCGTGGCTTCGGCGAAAGGCAGCAGCTTCTCGTCGTCATCGAGCGGCGTGTGATCGGAACAGATTGCATCGATGGTGCCATCAGCCAGACCCGCGCGAATGGCATCGCGATCACGCTGCGAGCGCAACGGCGGATCGAGACGAAACTGCGAGTTGAAATAGCCGATGTCCATGTCCGTCAGATGAACGTGGTTGATGGTGACATCGCAGGTGACTGAAAGACCTTCGGCCTTCGCCTGACGCACGAGCGCGACGCCCGCCGCCGACGACAAATGCGACAAATGCACGCGCGCGCCCGAGACGCGGACGAGCTCGAAAATGGTATGCAACGCGATGGTTTCCGCCGACACCGGCACGCCCGACAACCCAAGCCGCGAAGCGACCGCGCCACTCGCCGCCACGCCGCCACTCGCCATATAACTGTCTTGCGGACGCAGCCACACGGCATAACCATAAGTGGTCGCGTATTGCAGCGCGCGCAGCAGCGTTCGGGTGTTCACTATCGGCGTATCGGCTTGTGAAAATCCAATGCATCCCGACTCGGTCAACTCGACCATCTCGGTAATCGCGTCGCCCTTGAGCCCGACGGTCAGCGCGCCCAGCGGATACACATGCGCCTGATGCAGCTTGTCCGCGCGAAAGCGCAGCATTTCGACCAAGCCAGGTTCATCGAGAACGGGATCGGTATCCGGCGGACACACGAGACTCGTCACGCCACCGGCGGCGGCCGCAGCCATCTCGGATTCGAGCGTGGCCTTGTGTTCGAATCCGGGTTCACGAAGCCGCGCGCTCAAATCAACAAAACCCGGCGATACCGCGAGGCCTTTTGCATCGAAGGTACGCGCTGCTTGAAAACCAGCGGGCGCATTGCCGATGCCCACGATCTTTCCCTCATCGATAAAAACATCGGCGAGGGTTTCAGTGCCCGCGGCCGGGTCGATAAGCGTGCCGCCCTGAATATGTATTTTCATTGGGTTAATCACTATTTCCGGCAACGATGCCCATTACCGCCATGCGCACGGCGATCCCGAAGGTGACCTGATTGAGAATCACCGATTGCGGACCATCGGCCACTTGCGAATCGATTTCGACGCCGCGATTCATCGGTCCCGGATGCATCACGATGGCATCGGGCGCGGCGAGCGCAAGACGCTCGGGCGTGAGTCCCCAAGACTTGAAATACTCTTGCGCCGAGGGCAACAACGCGCCGCTCATGCGCTCGTTCTGCAGCCGCAACATGATGATGACGTCGACGTCTTTCAGGCCTTCGTCGAGATTGTTGTACACATGCACGCCCATCTCGTTGAGGTTGCTCGGCAACAAAGTTCTCGGGCCGATTGCGCGCACTTCCGGCACGCCGAGCGTGGTCAGCGCGTGAATGTCGGAGCGCGCAACGCGCGAATGCAGAATGTCGCCGACGATCGCCACCCGCAGATTGCGGAAATCCTTTTTGTAGTGGCGGATCGTGTACATGTCGAGCAAACCCTGCGTCGGATGCGCATGCCGCCCATCGCCGGCGTTGATCACATGCACGTGCGGCGCGCAATGCTCGGCGATCAGATACGGCGCGCCGCTCGACGCATGACGCACGACGAACATGTCGGCGTGCATCGCGGAAAGGTTGTTGATGGTGTCGAGCAGCGATTCGCCCTTGCTCGTGGACGATGCATTGATATTCAGGTTCAGCACGTCCGCCGAAAGCCGTTTCGCGGCGATCTCGAACGTGGTCCGCGTGCGCGTGGAATTTTCGAAGAAGAGGTTGAAGACCGACTTGCCGCGCAGCAGCGGCACTTTTTTGATCTCGCGATCGGTCACGCTGACGAACTGTTCGGCGGTATCGAGAATATGCGTGACGATTGCGCGCGGCAATCCTTCAATGGTGAGCAGATGCTTGAGTTCGCCGTTTTTGGTGAGCTGCGGATTGCCTTTGAGAAAACCGGGGCGCGTCACCGCCGGCTTCCTGTCCGGCGCGCTGCTTTCGGCAGAACCCTGAGTGGCCATGTTCATGTGGATCCTGGTGGTGCTTGATGCGTGACAAGAGGATTGCGTAACGCGCGCGCTTTATTCCGTGCGTGCTTCGGTGCTGAATGAAAGCGTGCCGTCGTCGCGCTGCGTGAGCACGAGATTGGCATCCGCCGATACATCCACCACACCGCCCGTAAAGCGCGCCGCCACGGGCAATTCGCGGCCGCCACGATCGGCGAGCACGGCGAGTTCAACCCGCGCCGGACGACCGAAATCGTAGAGTTCGTTCACGGCCGCGCGCACAGTGCGTCCGGAAGACAGAACGTCGTCGATCAGCAGGATTTTTGCGTTATCGATTGCGAATGGAAGCGATGTCGGGCTGGCCTGACTATGCAAGCCCTTCTTGGCGTAATCATCGCGATGCAATGCCACGTTCACCACGCCGAACTGCGCCACGTTCAGGTCCTTCGCGAGCCGCGTGGCGAGCCACACGCCGCCGCTATAAATGCCGGCGAGCACCGGACCATTGGCTTGCGAGAGCGACTCGCCATAAGCCGAGCGGATCTGCTCGAGCAGCTCGCGGTATAACGCCTCGGCGTCAATGGAACTCATGATCGATCGTCGGAAAGTTGGTCGAAATACTGTTGCAGGATGACGCGGGCGGCTTCGGCGTCGATGTCGTCATAACGGCCCTTCGCGTTCATCTTCACGCCGTTGCGTTTCAATTCGGCTTTCGCTTCCACCGACGAATACCGCTCGTCCACCCAACTCACCGGCACGCTGAAACGCCCGTTCAGCTGATTGCCGAAACGCGTGGCAAGTTGCGTCATTTCGTGCGGCGTGCCGTCCGGGTGCATGGGCAAACCGACGACCACCGTGCGCGGATTCCACTCTGCAATCAACTGGCCAACGGCTTCGAACCGATACTCGCGGCTGCGGTTTTCAAGCACCGTCAACGCCCGCGCATGCCGCGTCAAGGTATTGCCGACCGCAACGCCGATGCGCTTTTCACCGTAATCGAAAGCGAGCAGCGTGGCTTCGATGCGCGCTTCAATTCGGTCCTGGCCATCACCCGTCATGCGTGGCCCGCTTCGCCCGACAACATGGAAAGCGACACGCCCAGCAACGACAACGCCGCTTGCAACTTTTCCTCGGCGGGTACATCGAAAACGATGCGCGGATCAGCTTCCACTGTCAGCCAGCCGTTCTTCGCGATTTCTTCTTCCAGTTGCCCCGCGCCCCAGCCGGCGTGGCCGAGCGTGAGCAGGAAGCGCTCGGGACCCTTGCCGCTTGCGACCGCCTCAAGCACGTCTTTCGACGTGGTCATGGCAAGGCCGCCCGGCACGCTCATGGACGATGTATAGACATCGCCGTCGGCGGGATCGTGAAGCACGAAACCGCGCTCCGTCTGCACCGGTCCGCCGAAATACACGGGCAAATGCACGAGCGGCTCGATCTCGAGCTTCAGGTCGATACGGTTGAAAAGCGATTGGAGGTCGATGTCGGTCGGCCGGTTGATTACCAGGCCGAGCGCACCGCGCTCGCTGTGATCGCAAAGGTAGACTACAGTCCCCGAGAACGTGGGATCAGCCATGCTCGGCATGGCGATCAGGAACTGATTCGTCAAATTGATGCGATCGGGTGTCTTGGACATAATTCGGATTTTAACAAAGGCGATACTTGATGGCCGACTTTGAACTGGGGCTAGTCTGGTTTCGACGAGACCTGCGCGTGGCAGACCATGCTGCACTCTATCACGCACTAACACGCTGTCGCCGGGTGCTGTGCGCCTTCGTTTTCGACCGCGAAATTCTGTCGCCTTTGCCGAAAAACGATCGTCGCGTGCCGTTTATTCATGCAAGCGTTATCGAACTGGACGAAAGCCTGCGCGAAGCCGGCGGCGGACTGATCGTGCGTCACGGCATGCCGTCGCATGAAATTCCCGAACTCGTGCGCGAATGCGGCGTGGACGCGGTCTTCGCCAATCGCGATTATGAGCCGTCCGCGAAAGCGCGCGACGAGGGTATCGAGAAAAAGCTGGCGAGCGCGAGCGTTGCGTTTTTCACGTTCAAGGACCAGACCGTTTTCCATCAGGACGACGTGCTGACGGGCGCGCGCAAACCCTACACGGTGTTCACGCCGTACAAGCGCAACTGGCTGGCGTCACTCACGCCGGATGCGCTGAAACCGTATGCTTCGGAGGACAATCTTTCCGCCGTGGCAAAGCCGCCGAGCGGCGTGAAGCACGGGATTCCATCGCTGGAATCGCTTGGTTTCAGCAAGGAGCACGCGCCCGCATTGCCCGCGGGGACGAGCGGCGCGTACCAGCTATTCGATGACTTCCGCGACCGCATGGTCGATTACGACCGGACGCGGGATTTTCCGTCGGTCAAGGGCCCGAGTTATTTAAGCGTGCATTTGCGGCACGGAACCATTTCGATTCGCGCCCTCGCCCGGACCGCGCACGACGCGCAGCGTCACGGCAACCGGGGCGCGGAGACGTGGCTATCCGAACTCATTTGGCGCGACTTTTATTTTTCCGTTCTGCACCATTTTCCACAGGTCGGCGTGCCTGGCGATCACAAGGCGTTCAAGCCGGTTTATGACCGCATCGAATGGGAAACGGGTGACGTGGCCGACAGCAATTTCGCCGCGTGGTGCGAGGGCCGCACGGGTTATCCGCTCGTCGATGCCGCCATGCGCCAGATCAATTCCTCGGGCTACATGCATAACCGGCTGCGAATGGTGGTCGCGAGTTTTCTTACGAAGGATCTCGGGCTCGACTGGCGTCGCGGAGAACGGTATTTCGAGTCGCTGCTGAACGACTTCGAGTTGTCATCGAATAATGGCGGATGGCAGTGGGCATCTTCCAGCGGATGCGACGCCCAGCCTTATTTCCGCATTTTCAATCCGATCACGCAGTCGGAAAAATTCGATGCCAAAGGGAAATTCATTCGCCATTACGTGCCGGAACTCGCGGGCCTTTCGGACAAGGACATCCACGCGCCGTGGAAGGCCAAACCGGACGCGCTGAAGGCGGCGAAGATCGCTTTGGGCGCGGAATATCCGCTGCCCGTCGTCGATCACGATACCGCCCGTAAAACCACGCTGGCGCGTTATGCGGTCGTGAAAAGCGCGTCCGCGCCAGCAGCCGAAGAAGAATAAAAGTCAGCGGACCGCCGCCACACCGCGTTCGATCATGGCGGTCAGCGACGCCACTGAAGCGCCGCCTTCCGACGGCGCAATTCCCGCTGCCGCCTGATGCAGCATCGCGCCGAGCGCCTGGGCGGCGCGCTCGGGAATGGTGGCATCGAGCGTTGGGCTGTCGGGAATCATCTGCGCTTCGTACGCAATGCGCCGCCACGCGAGACCCAGGGTATCGGCGAGCAGCGCGACATGGCCCAGTCCCAGCGCGCATGCTGCGGAACCCAGCCGATACGCCGCGTCGGCCGCTTTCATTGCCGCCTCGACATCGATACGACCCGTCTCCCGCTCAGACGCGCCGTGCTCGATCAACGCACCGATGGCAGGCTCCGCGCTTGTCAGGAAATCCTCGTAAGCCGCTGCGTTCACGCGCAGCACGCCGAGATCGCGCGTGGACCCGTCGCGCGCCTGCTCCGCGTTCTTTTCCCACGCGTCCTCGGAGGCCTGCGTGCCCGCAATATGCCAGTGGACGGTCAGGCCGTAATCGCGCAACACATCGACTTGAATGGAATCTTCCGCCGACGCGCCATATAACGCGTAATCGCGCCACAAAAGCGCAAGCGCCGCGCGCACGAGGGATTTCGGCGCGTACGAGAGACCGTGCGCCTGGTCGGCCAGAATCAGGTTGAAGCGCGCGTATAGACGACGGGCGTCGGCGGCGTTATCGGCATCGGGCTGCAGGCGCAGCGCCTGAACCACCGCGCCGGCGAGACGCCAGAAATCGTAGGGATCGGGACCGGCGAGGTCCGCCAGACACGCATCGAGGATCGACATGGTTTCCGCCTGCCCGCGCTCCTCGTCGACTTTCGAGCGCAGCAAAACGAGCAGCGCGCGCTCGTAATGCGCACGGACGCGCCCGAGACGTTCCGGCGAAACCGGGCGCAGCGTGGCTGGCGGAATGGCGCGGCCGGCGAGCGCGAGGTCATCGAAGGTGACGGGCGCCGCGCGCGTGTGCGCGGCCATCAATGCATGCAACCCGCGATAATGCTCGAAAAGCAGCGTGGAACACGCGAGTTCGCGCAAATTCCGGCGCTCGACGGCGGCACCGAAGTCGCGCAAAGCTTCGGCAAACTGGTTGCGCGTTTTCTCCGATAACCCCGCGAGCGGCGAGACCAGCACCAGCGTCTCGGCGAAACGTTGCGCGGGCAGCCAGCCGGCCGCGTGCAAAGCGCCGATAGCGCGCCGCAGCACGCCGAGCGTGTCGCCCTCGCGCAAGAAAGCGTGCTGCGCGTCGGTCAGTGCCATTTCTGCAATCCGCACCGCGCCGCCGCGTGGATTGGGCAATGCCTGGAACGTGTTGGTCAAGCCGGACAGAGTAGTCATGGAACGCTCACGAGCCGATTCACGGGTCAAACCGTGCATCGGATGGATCTGGGTCGAACCCGGGCCGCATTGCTCCTAACATCTTGCGATATAAACCCGGACCTGCGTTTGCCGAATCGTTTTGCCTGGCCGAACGTCTGCGGTTTGGCGCTTCGGGCATCTCGCCGATGTTTTGGCATTGAGCCTTCGCCCATGGTCGCGTTATCTGCTGCCTCGACGCGCCACGTGATACCGCATTTCCTTTTCTCGCGCTTTCCTGCCGCAAATACCGTAAACAAGACGCGCCGCATGAAGGCTTCCCATCCATGCGGCGCGGGTTTTTCTGTTCTGCTGCCTTGTGTCCGAGCCTATGCTCAGATCTGAACCATCTCGAAGTCTTCCTTGCGGGCGCCGCATTCGGGACAGGTCCAATTGATTGGAACGTCTTCCCAGCGAGTGCCGGGCGCAATGCCTTCCTCGGGCAGACCCGCTTCTTCGTCATAAATCCAGCCACAAATCAGGCACATCCAGCTTCTGTATTCCATGCTTATGTCGCGTCGGGGAATCGGTTAAATGAGTGCATGATGGTACCGGTTTGGCGCCGCGATGCCTAGCAATGCAGCAGCGCTGGCCGATCGGTCTGGTTTCCGCCATGATCGGGATCAATATCGCGCGTGGTGTACGAATAGCGCGAAACAACGGTGGAGCAAGTATCACGCCTTGCGCAGCGTTTCCGTTCAGTCAATCTTCAGGCCGATTTCACCTGAGATTCCTTGCGAAAAAATAGCCGGTTCACGTGGCAATCCGTCTTTAGGCCGCATAATCGTGCCGTTTGCACCAAACCATTGTCCGGCTGCCCAGACCAGCTTTTCCAGCCGAAAGACCAGAAAAAACCATTCGATGCCCAGCGATACCCCTCCTATTGTTCTTACTTTCGGCCTGTCCGACCCGACCGGCGGCTCCGGCCTGCAAGCCGACCTGCTGACGCTTGCCAGCATGGGCTGCCACGGCTTGACCGTGCTGACCGGCTACACGGTGCGCGATTCCGCGACCTGCGACGAAGTGACCGGACTCGATCCCGAAACCGTTGGCACTCAGGCCCGCATGTTGCTGGAGGATATGCCCGTGGCGGCGTTCAAGATCGGCGCTGCAACGCGCGCGGAGGTCGTGGCTTCGATCGCAGAGGTCGTGGCGGACTACGACGATGTGCCGCTGATCCTCGCGCCCGACTTCACTCTCGACGACGAGCACGTGCTGGCCGCGGACGAATTACGGGAATCGATGGCCGATCTGCTGGTGCCGCAAACCACCATGCTTGTCGCCGATCACGCCACGCTCCTGCAACTCGCCCAGCCCGACGGCGACGCCGAAGCGCCCACGCTCGACGCCGCAATTTCGCATCTGCTTTCACAGGGCTGCGAATATATCCTGGCAACGGAAACGGGTACGCACAGGCACGTCAATACGTTGTATAGCGAAGAAGGCCAGATCCGCCAAGACACGTGGGACCGCACCGAACATCGCATGATGGGTATTACCGATACGCTCGGCTCCGCGATCGCCGCGCTACTGGCAAACGGTCAGGAACCCGCTGAAGCCGCGCGCGAAGCGCAAGAGTACGTTTTCCAGGCGACGCGAGCCGCCTTTAGGCCCGGCATGGGCGCTTATATGCCGGATCGTTTCTTTTGGGCCCGTTCGAACGATGACGAAGAGACGCCGCCCGTGGTGGTCGACGCGCCGCCCGCCGCACCCGGCGAAGCACGCCACTGAAACCGAACAGGAGCGAAACTAGACAATGCCGCTGCGCAAAACTTCGCTCCCGTCGCTCAAACATCGCCCGCCCGGTGCGGTTCGTATTGGCTGCGCCGGATGGGGACTGACCGACGCCGTCGGCGAGCATTTTCCCGGCGACGGCACGCATCTCGCCCGCTATTCGCAGGTGCTGACGTGCGTTGAAATCAACTCGAGTTTTTATCGGCCGCATCGTCCAGAGACGTATGCACGATGGCGCGACAGCGTGCCCGGCACGTTTCGTTTCTCGGTGAAGATCCCGAAGGCGATCACGCACGACGCCCGTCTCGTTGCATGCGAACCGCTGCTCGACGCGTTCCTCGAATCCGCGACACAACTCGGCGAGACGCTCGGTTGCTGGCTCGTGCAATTGCCGCCCAGTCTCGCGTTCGATGAAAACGAAGCCGCAGCGTTTTTTGCATCGATGCGCGAGCGCACTCAAATTCCCATCGCGCTCGAAGCACGGCACGAAAGCTGGTTTGCGAAGAGCGCGGCCACGCTGCTGAAATCGAAAAGCGTGGCTTATGTCGATGCCGATCCGCAGCCCGACGATTGCGCCATCAAGCATCGGGCGGATACGTCGCTCGCGTACTTCAGGCTGCATGGATCGCCGGATGTGTATCGTTCGTCGTATGAATATCCGTTCCTCGACGGCCTCGCGCTCACGCTGCACGATCGGGCGAAAAAAGCACACGACGTATGGTGCATCTTCGACAACACCGCCGCCGGCGCCGCGCAATTTAATGCGCTACGCGTGAAAAGCCGCCGGGCATTGAACGCCCGCCCAAAAAAACGCATTGCCGTAAAGGAGAAAGTCGATGCGTGAGTACGCGAAGTGGTTGAGCGCAGTTTTGATTCTGGCGGGTAGCTTGACATGCGCGATGGCGCAAACCGCGCCCGCACCAAACGCGACGAATACTGCCGCACCGGTAGGCGATGGAACCTTTCTCCTCACCATTTTCCTCAAGCACGATGAGTCCAAAACGCTGCCGCAGATCAACCAGCAGTTGAAGGAGCAAGGCTACTTCAAGGCGTTCCCGCCGCCGGGCGTTCAGGTGGTGTCGTGGTACGTGATGATGGGTATCGGCCAGGTTGTGACGCTGCGCGTTCCCGCCGATAAATTACGCGAAGTGAATCGCGCAATCGAATCAACCGCGTGGGGCGCTTACAGAACCGAGTTCTATCCCACCTACGACTACAAGGCCGCAGCCGAACAGATGCGTGAGCAGAACGGCAAATAGCGCTTAGCTATAAGCCGATAAAAAAACCCGCATCAGTTGCCCGATGCGGGTTTTTTCTTTGGCAAACCTGGCGAAACGCAGACTCCCGAAAAAGCCCGCGTTGTCACGCAATTCCGGCAGAAGCCGAAATTACATGTCCATGCCCATGCCGCCCATGCCGCCCGGCATTCCGCCGCCGCCCATCGGGCCTTCTTCCTTCGGCAGTTCCGACACAGCGCAGTCGGTCGTCAGCAGCAAACCTGCCACCGATGCCGCGTTTTGCAATGCCGTACGCGTCACCTTGGTCGGGTCCACAACACCGGCTTCCACCAGGTCGACGTACTCGCCCGTTGCTGCGTTGTAGCCGAAGTTGCCCGTGCCTGCTGCAACTGCTGCCACCACGACGCTGGCTTCTTCGCCACCGTTCGTGACGATCTGGCGAAGCGGCTCTTCCATCGCGCGCAGCACGATCTTGATGCCTGCGTCCTGATCGGCGTTCAAGCCCTTCAGGTCCTTCAGTGCCAGACGAGCGCGGATCAGCGCAACGCCACCGCCAGCCACGATGCCTTCTTCCACAGCTGCGCGCGTTGCGTGCAGTGCGTCTTCGACACGTGCCTTCTTTTCCTTCATTTCGACTTCGGTAGCAGCGCCGACCTTGATCACTGCAACGCCGCCAGCCAGCTTGGCCACGCGTTCTTGCAGCTTTTCACGGTCGTAGTCCGACGTTGCTTCTTCGATTTGCGTGCGAACTTGCTTCACGCGCGCTTCGATGTTCACAGCTTCGCCAGCGCCGTCGATAATCGTGGTGTTTTCCTTCGCCACTTCGATGCGCTTGGCCGAACCCAACTCAGCCAGCGTTGCCTTTTCCAGCGTCAGGCCGGTTTCTTCGGCGATGACCTGACCACCGGTCAGGATCGCGATGTCTTCCAGCATGGCCTTACGACGATCGCCAAAGCCCGGAGCCTTCACAGCAACTGTCTTCAGAATGCCGCGAATGTTGTTCACAACCAGCGTAGCCAGTGCTTCGCCTTCCACATCTTCAGCGATGATCAAGAGCGGACGGCCAGCCTTCGCAACTTGTTCCAGGATCGGGAGCAGATCACGGATGTTCGAAACCTTCTTGTCGTGCAGCAGCACGAACGGGTTTTCGAGCACGGCAACTTGCTTTTCCGGCGTGTTGATGAAGTACGGCGACAGATAGCCACGGTCGAATTGCATACCTTCAACCACGTCCAGTTCGTCTTCCAGCGACTTGCCGTCTTCAACCGTGATCACGCCTTCCTTGCCGACCTTGTCCATTGCTTCGGCAATGCGGTCACCAATCGACGAATCGCTGTTGGCCGAAATTGCGCCGACTTGAGCGATTTCCTTGTTCGTCGTGCAAGGCTTGCTGATCTTGCGCAGTTCTTCGATAGCAGCCGTAACTGCCTTGTCGATGCCGCGCTTCAGGTCCATCGGGTTCATGCCCGATGCAACGTACTTCATGCCTTCGCGGACGATCGACTGAGCCAGAACCGTAGCTGTCGTCGTGCCGTCGCCGGCGTTGTCGCTGGTGCGGGAAGCAACTTCCTTCACCATTTGCGCGCCCATGTTCTGGAGCTTGTCTTTCAGTTCGATTTCTTTCGCGACCGAAACGCCGTCTTTCGTAACCGTCGGGCCGCCGAAGCTGCGTTCCAGAACGACGTTACGACCCTTCGGGCCCAGCGTGACCTTGACCGCGTTGGCCAGGATGTTTACGCCTTCAACCATCTTTGCACGGGCGATATCGCCAAATACGACTTCTTTAGCTGCCATATTCAAACTCCTTGATTCGTTTCAGTTTTTGGCTGTCTGCCAGGCCGGGCGAGAGACGCGGGAAAGCGTTTCGATCGCGCCGGCTGGAGCGCCGCAGGCTTGAAGGTGATTACTTGACCAGAACGGCCATGATGTCTTCTTCGCGCATCACGAGCAGTTCATTGCCGTCGACCTTGACGGTCTGACCAGCGTATTTACCGAACAGCACGCGGTCGCCCACTTTGACGTCGAGGGCGTTTTGCGTACCCTTGTCATCGCGCTTGCCCGGGCCGACGGCCAGGATTTCGCCTTGATCCGGCTTTTCAGCTGCAGCGTCGGGGATGATGAGGCCCGAGGCAGTCTTGGTTTCCTGATCCAGACGCTTGACGATGACGCGATCGTGCAAAGGACGAAGGTTCATACACACTCCTCTCTTAACTGAGACTATAAAAACGCGGGAAACCCGGCTGGCGGCTCACGGAACCACCACCCGGAAAACTGTTAGCACTCTCGTGCGACGAGTGCCAAGTATATGGCACTCCAGTCGGTAATTTCAAGAAGGGATATGGGAGAAGGACGAGAAATAGATGGGGAAGGGGTACCGCGCGTAATTTCGGCTTAAGGCGCAGGCGTTGCCCAATCCTCAATGCGCAGGCCAGGTACCCGTATGAATTCCCGGACGTTGTTCGTCACAAGAATGGTGCCGGCCGCCAAAGCGTGACCGGCGATTGCCGAATCGTTGTCGCCGATCGGCGTGCCCCGGCTCGCCAATTCAACGCGTATGCGGGTTGTCTCATCGACTGCCGACGCATCCCACGGCAATACGCCGTCCAGCCGTGCAACGAACGCGGAGACCAGACCCGCGTGTTTGGGCGATGCCTTTTTGCCCACGGATCCAAACCGCATTTCTGCATAAGTGATCGCCGAAATAACGATTCGGTTTTGCGCGTTAACACAGTTTTGAAGCTTGGCCAAGACCTCCACAGGCCGCTTTCGCATGATGAAGGAACAAATGTTTGTATCGAGCATGTACAGCTGTGTCACCGGCTGGTCTCTCCCGGCTCTTCATCCATCCCGGAGAGGTCGAATCGACCAGTTTGAACAACGTTGACCCGTTCTGCCAGGAAATCACTTTCGGCGGTGGGTTCGATAGCAAACGACGTCCAGTTAGGGCGCACCGGACGCAACAAGATCGTGTCCCCCTCACGCTGGATCTCAAGTTCAGTTACGCCCTCGAATTGCATATCCTTTGGGATTCGAACTGCCTGGTTTGCGTTGTTTTTGAAAATAGAGACGGTTCGCATGAGATCCTCCTCTCGAGAGCGTGAGTCGCAATGATAAAGTTAGAGCGTATGTTGGCATATGTCAAGATAGCGCATCGTAATCCTCGCCTTTTACGTCCGCCCTCGCGGCGCACTACAATCTAGGCCGCCGATGTCTCTCGTATTGTCCCGCCGACTGTCATGCACAACCCGTTTCCCCGACTTTCCCTCGCCCTGCCCGTGCTGATCCTCGCTGCATGCGGCGGCAAGGCCGCGCCCACGCCGAGCTATCAGGCAGAAATGTTCTCGACTGGCGTGAGCCCCTTCGCGCACAACTACGACGCCACCAGCCAGGAAACCTGCGAAGCCTCGCGCCGTGCGTTGCTAAGCCAAGGCTACATGACGACGATGGCCCAGCCCGACACCGTCGACGCCACCAAGAATTTCCAGCCGACGCCGGAAACACACGTGGTTGTATCGTTTCATGTGGTCTGCACGCCGGGCGAAAATGCGAGCAATACGAGCATCGCGTATGTGAACGCCGTGCAGGATGGCTATACGCTGAAGAAAAGCGATACGTCGGCGAGCGTGGGATTAAGCGTGCTCGGCTCGTTGTCGTTGCCGATCCGCTCGAACAGCGACTCCATGGTCAAGATTTCCAGCGAAACCGTGCCAGCGGGCAAGTTCTACGACCGGTTTTTCGGTCTCGTCGGCCATTACCTGCGCACCGTGCCGCGCAGCTCGCCCATTCCCGGCGACGACGTCACGAGCCATCCGCTCGCGCCTTCGCTGATATTGAACTCGCCGGAGCTCACACCTACGCCGATCGTCGTGCAGACGCCGGTCGTAAGCGCGCCGGCGCCCGCCTCGGCTCCGACACCGTAGGAACGCTTCACTCGGGTACGTTCACCGAACCGCCGCCAAACGTGATCGCGTTACCGCCGGGCGCGGCGGAAATCGCCGGCAGATTTGCCACCGATAACGCCGGCGCCGCCCCCGCAGCACCGCCTCGCGGCACCGTGCGCACGACCTGCGAAGGCGGCAGCGGCGCGTTGTTCTTCAGGTGCGCCCACATCAGGTTCAGCGCCTGCAGGTTGTAGTAATGCAGCGGGATAAAGCGGTTGTCGAAGCCCGCGACGCTCAGGAAGGCATCGAAATGCTGGCCGTTCGTCACTTCGTAGAACGACAGGTTGCTCGAGTTTCCTTCGGCGAGCTTGTTCATGGCGGCGTACGGGCGCGACGCGTGGTTGATCGGCACGAGCGTGTCCGAGCGTCCCTGGACGATGATCGCCGGCTTGCCGTGCAGGTTCGCATTCACCCGGATTGCATCGACACTCGCCGTCATCCGTGCGTCACCATTGGTCCACAAACCGCGCACGCAGAACGCACCGGTGAAGCTGGCATCGGTCGTAGCGAAACGATGATCCGCCGCGCCCGGATTTCCCGCGTTGTAGACCAGATTGATGCCGTTGGTCGGCGGCACGCCATTGCCGTTGCCGAAGACGGTAGGCATCGGCGAGACGAGCGGCGTCACGCCCGCCGCGCCCGTCAGCGCATTGGTCGTGCCGAAGCTGAAGTTGCACAGGTTGTCCGTGACGCTCGATTGCGTGTACGCGTTGGCGTACGTCACGGCAACAGCGGGCACGGCCTGCGAATCCCACATTGGCGCTTGCAGAAGATCCGAATCCGTCTGATACCCGGCTTGATGCAACTGGGTCAACGCGCTGTTTGCCTGGCTTATGACATCGCCGCCGGAAATCACGCCGCTCGACGCCAGCGATGCACACCGCGCGGTGCGAATAGCCGTTGTGGTCACCAGCGGCAAGGCGGTGAGATACGGCGCGCCGGCTGCGGCAGGAGCAAGCGCCGCGCATGGCTGGAGCAGGTTCGCGAGCGACATGTAGTCGGCAAGGGGCCGTCCGAACGACGCCACCGGCACGCCGCCCTGACGGACGGACACCTGCGATGGAACCCTCAGGTTGATCTGCGGCTCGCCGACTACCACCGCCGTGATCCACCCTTGCGTATCCTGCTCGGCAGCCGCGAGCGATGCGCCGCCGCCATTGCTCACCGATGCCGCGATCGTCGTGATGTCGCCGCGGTTGTAGCGCGTCTTGTGGTTGCTGCCATCGACTGCGCCGTATGTGTCGTTGAGCGCCCAGTACGCGAACTGGATTGCCTGCAGCGTATTCGTGCCCCAGTCTTTCTCCGGGTTCTGCTGCGAGTGAGCGTGTTTGAACGCGTATCGATTGGAAAATTGCGCGTTGAACGCAGCGATGCTCGTCGCGCCCGGATTCGCCGTGAATTCGCTCGTTTTCCCGGCGCCGTTCGCATTGGCCAGCGTGCCATCGATCAGCGTAACCAGGTTCGTCGCGAGTTCGTGCGCGCCGTTGCCGCTGCCTTTGTCGGTATAAGCCACCGCGCAGCCGCGCTTCAAGCCCCATTCACCCGCCGCCGATATCGCCCCGTACACGCCACGAGATCCCGACGACGTCGCCGTCACAATGCACGGCTGATCCGGATTGAAGCTCGCCGGAATCTGCACGAGAAGGCTGACGTTCTTCTTGCCGCTGCCATCGTCGGCGTACGCGAGATATTCCTTGCCGGCAATCTTGCCTTCGCCGAGCGTGTCGTTGCCGTTCAGATCGACATTCGGTCCCCAGAAGCGGCCATATCCGCCGTTCGCGGACATGTCCACGAGCGCGCGATAGTTCGAGTAGATGGCAAGCCGCCTGAGCTCGGCCGCGCTCGGCGACGCTGCGTTCGCCACAGAAGGCGCACTCGCCGATGCCAGCCCGGTCTTGCCGAGCCCCGCTGTCAGAAGGTCGTCTGTATTGCCGTCGTAGGTCTGCGTGCGAACGCTGCCCGCGATGAAACTAGGCAGTGAGTTGGACTGCGAACCATGGTCGTCGTCGTTGCCGTGGCACGCTGCCAGACCTGCGGCAACCGCCACGGCGGCAAGCACCGCGGATATCGGGAATCGCTTCATGGTGTCTCCGTGAATTTTTATTGGTTTGAACACGCGCACTCGACCAATACCAAGCACAAAGCCCGTCCGCAAGCCGCGCGCGAGGTACGCGCAAGGTGCGCGCAACTCCGTCACTCAACCACAAACCGGCGCGGCGCCACTACCCGGCAATACCCCGACCAAACATGCAAAACGGGTCCCGGTGCACGAAGCACCGGAACCCGTTTTTGAACCATTCGATTCCCGTCAAGCTGCGCCGTTACTAACTGAAACGCAGCAGCTTTTCGAAAAACCGGGGCTCAGGCCTGCATCACGAACCGTTTTGCGGTGCGAGCGAGAGCTTGTTCGATACCGACTTCACGCCGGAAACGCCCTTCGCGACTTCTTCAGCCTTCGGGATCTGCGCGCCGTCCGGCACCGAACCCGTCAGGGTCACGGCACCGCCGCGTGCGCGCACAAAGATGTTCGACACGTCGATGCCCTGTGCCTTGCTCAATGCACGGCGCACATCGAGACCGAGCTTGCGGTCGGTCTTCTTCGTGATCTTGGCGTCGGCCTTCGCCGACATTGCGTCCGAGGGTGCGGCATCGCTCGATTGAGCATAGGCGCTCGATGCGACCGCGACGCACAGCACGACGCCCAGTGCCTTCAACATATCGACTGCTTTCATGGTTTCTCCTTTTGTTTCGCTTTGGACTTCGCAAAGTTGTACTTCTTTGTGCTTCTTTTGGACCGCATCAACCCAGCGGCTTGCTACGACATCTTGCGGCTTGCCCTGTCAACGGCGGCCACGAATGGTCAACGTATACGGACAAAGCCGGCGATGCTGGCGACACGGTGTTGCGAGAGACTAGCGAAAAAAACGAATGTCCGGCCGTTCTTATTAGCGTGTCCTGGCGAATGTGATTTCGTTTAATCGGGACACGGATTAGGTGCGCATCATGCGACGCTGCCGGTTCTGCACGAAGCACATGCTCCGAATTGCCGGTTGCGCGGCGCGGATGCTGGTTCTGCGGCGGCGAACGTCAATTTAATCCAGCATTGCCAGAAGCGCAAAGCATTTAACACGATGACACGTGTCCGTGGGCTTATCGTGACGCCACGGATGCAATTTGACGTTCGATCACCACGCCCTAGGGCGCGCCCCTGATTCGGGCGCATTTCCGTTCATGTACCATCGGCAACAATTCGGATCGGTCGTACGAAACGAGTTGTTTAGTGACCAAGGGTTTTCCCTTTTCATCTTCTGCTTTCTCTTCTGCTTCCAAGACACGCGGCATCGATTATTGATTGTGCTGGCGCCAGGCCCGTATCAAGTCCCGCCTCATCAACCTCGACAATGACCCAAGTTCCCGGCCAGAAATCTCCTTCCCCGGACGATCCACCCAAGCCCCGCGCCCGGCGCATCGCGCCTTCCATGGCGCGTTTCGTCGCGATCTCGTGGCGTGATCTCGCGGTTTCGTTCGGCCCGATCCTGCTCGTCAGCGCGGCCGCCATCTACCTCGCCGTGCGGCTGATCCAGCCTGCGCCGCCCAATACGCTGACCATGTCGGCGGGAACCAAGGGCAGCTCGTTCTGGAATAACGCTCAGCAGTACAAGAAGATTCTTGCGCGCAATGGCATCACGTTGAACGTGCTCGAATCGCAAGGTTCGCTCGATAACTTGCAGAAGCTCGAAGACCCGAATTCGAATGTCGATGTGGGTTTCGTGCAGGGCGGAATGGCTGCAGCTACTTCCGGCGTACCCGGCGCCGCGCCAGCCATAGCCAGTCAACACGAGAACCTGGTCTCGCTCGGCAGTGTGGCGTACGTGCCGTTGGCGGTGTTTTATCGCGGGCCGATGTTGACGCGCCTGTCCGAATTGAAGGGCAAGCGCCTCGCCATCAGCACCGAGGGCAGCGGCACGCGCGCGTTGGCGCTCGCGATGCTCAAGGCGAACGGCATCGAGCCTGGCGGCAATACCGAACTACTGCCGCTCGCGGGCGACGAGGCGGCCGCCGCGCTTTCGAACGGCAGCATCGACGCCGCGTTTCTCACCGGCGACTCGGCGCAACCGCCGACCATGGGCAAGTTGTACAGGACGCCCGGCATCCGTTTTTTTGATTTCACCCAGGCCGATGCCTACGCCCGCCGTTTTCCGTACCTGAAAGTCCTCAACCTGCCGATGGGCGCCTTCGATCTCGCGAAAAACCTGCCCGAGCATCGGATTCGCCTGATCGCGCCGACCGCCGAGCTGATCGCGCGGGACGGTTTGCATCCGGCGCTATCCGACCTGCTGATCGAAGCCGCGAAGGAGGTCCACGGCCGCGCGAACCTGATGCAGTCGGCCAACGAATTTCCCGCGCCGCTCTCGCACGAATTCCGCATCAGCGACGACGCCGAGCGTTATTACAAATCAGGCAAAGGCTTCCTGTATAGAACGCTGCCGTTCTGGATCGCGAGTCTGGCGGACCGCGTGATCGTGCTGCTGGTGCCGATCATCGTGGTGCTGATTCCGGGCTTTCGCCTCGTGCCGGGGCTTTACCGGTGGCGCGTGAGATCACGTATCTACAAGATCTATGGCGCGTTAATTGCAATCGAACGGGAAGCGATGACCGACCCGGATACCGTCCAGCGGGACGCGCTGATCGAGCGGCTCGATGACATCGAGGGAAAGGTCAACCAGATGAAAATGCCGCTCGCCTACGCCGATCAATTTTATGTATTGCGGGAACATATCGGCTTCGTGCGGCAACGTTTGACCCTCGCGCGGAGCGCCGCAATCGATGCGCAGGCAGACAGCGTTCAGCACACCACGTAATATCGAAAGGTGAAACGACGGTAATCTGAATTGCAGGTGCCGCGTGCAAGGCACATGAGGCATGGAAATGCCAGGGAGATTCAAATGAGCGCTTCGCCTTCCATCGATCCGCGCCAGCCGTACTTTTTTTTCGACTTCAATTCTCCCTTTTCGTATTTGCTGCTGGAACAGCATGAAAAGTGGCCGAACATGCCGTTCGAAGTTTTGCCGATCGATTACCTGAAATTGCTCAAGCATTGGGGCCAGCCGATGCCAGGCTCGATTCCCCCGAAACGTGTCTTCATGTATCGATACGCGCTGTTCCGGGCGGAACAACTGGGCATTCCGTTCAAGATGCCGCCGTCGCATCCGTTCGATTCGTCAAAGGCGCTGCGGCTCGCGGTGGCTTCGGGCGGGGAAGTTGGCTGTATTCGCGAAATTTTCCGCTTCATCTGGAAAATGGGCCGCGATCCATCCACGGACGAAGGTTTCGACGATCTCTGCCGCCACGTCGGTTTGCCCGACGGCGCGAAGATGATCGAACTCGAGGACGTAAAGGCGACATTGCAGGCGAACGTCGAGCGCGCGATCGAGCTCGGTGTGTTCGGCGTGCCGACGTTCGTAGTGAACCAGCAGTTGTTCTGGGGCGAAGATACCTTGCCCATGGTCCTTTACGTGGCCCGGTCGCCGAACTGGCTCGAAGCGGCGGAAGTCCAGCGCATCAGCCATCTGCCGAGAACCGCGCCGCAGATGTAAAAGCGCGGCTCCTCCGAAGCACACGGCGGCCGCTCCTATCCCGCGCATAGCGGCCACGCTATGGCGTGCGGGTTCGGGCGGGCTTAACGTAGCGGCTTCGGCGTGCATCGCCATGTTTTTTTGTGCGGGCGGCCCTGACAGTGCTGCCCGGACGACTCGCCAATGAACGATCCCGCCGATTCAAGCTCGACAGATTCCCTCGATATCTGGCTGATCCGCGTTCTTCAAACTCTCCTGACCGAGCGCAGCGTCACGCAGGCCGCACTGCGCCTGAACCAGACGCAACCGGCTATCAGCACGGCGCTGCGGCGTCTGCGCGATCTTCTGGGCGACCCGATTCTCGTGCGTGGCAAGCAAGGCATGGTGCCGACGGAATACGGCGCGTCGCTTTTGCCCGCGACGCAGCGCGCGCTGCGTGAAGTGGAATTCGTCGCCACGCCGCACGGCATTTTCGATCCCGCCACGTCGCGCCGCACGTTCCGCGTGGCCGCGCCGGATTATCTGAACGACTTTTTCATGCCGACGATGATCCGCGCATTCCGCGCCGCCGCGCCTAACGCGCGGCTGGAAATTGAATCGCTGAGTCCGACGCTCGATCACGAGCGCGCGCTCGATGACGGCGACCTGGACCTGGTCGTCGCCAACTGGGAAAACCCGGAACCGCGGTTCGCGCGCCGCGAGCTTTTCACCGATCACTTCGTCTGCCTCATGCGCCGCGGCCATCCGCTTGCGCGAGAACCGCTGACGGCCGCGCGTTACGCGCTCGCCGCGCACCTGGCGCCGACCGCATATAGCGGGGCGAAGCGGCATCCCATCGATATCGGCCTGGAAAGCGCCGGCATCAAGCGGCGCATTGTCGCCACGCTTCCGTATTTCGGGTTGGTACCGCAAACGCTGCTGCAATCCGACCTGATTTTCACCGCCACGCGCCGCTTCGCGCTGCATTACGCGGCGCTCTTGCCGCTGGTCGTGATGGAATCGCCGATCGAATTTCCGCCCATCGAAAGTTATTTGATGTGCTTGCCCGACGTCACCCGTCCAACCGATCTTGCGTGGCTGCAAGCGCTGATGACCGATGTGTCGCGCGACCTGACTGGGCAGCCTTTGCGGAATTTGGGCCGGTAAGAATTCCTTTTTTGGCCGTTATCTCTGTTCCGAACTCACTCTTCATCGACAAGAAAAACGCCCTGAAGCCTTCGGGGAAAGGCGTCTGGTGTATTAAGTGTTCACTGGAATATTGATACGTCGGACAGCGCACCTCAAACTATGGGAAAATCACGCTTCTTCAGTAAAATCAACCCCGCACTTACCCCAATGTCCACCGAAGCCTCGCTGTCCCGCCGCGCCGATCTCGCCATTACAGGGCGAATTGTCGCAGTCGTCGTTTTCACCTTTATTTGCTACCTGACTATCGGCATTCCGCTCGCGGTGCTGCCGGGTTTCGTGCATCTGAATCTCGAATATGGATCGGTGATGGCGGGCGTGGCAATCAGCGTTCAGTACTTCGCAACGCTCGCGTCAAGGCCGCTCGCCGGGCGCGCCGCTGACAGCATCGGTCCAAAGCAAACCGTGTTGCGCGGCCTGACCGCCTGCGGGATCAGCGGCGTGCTGCTGCTGTGCGCCGCGCTCGCCGAGCAATGGCATTCGGTGAGTCTTGCGCTGTTGATCGTGAGCCGGCTGGTGCTTGGATTTGGTGAGAGTCTGGTCGGAACGGGCGCGATCACGTGGGGTATCGGACGCGTCGGGCCGAATCAGAGCGGACGCGTGATCTCGTGGAACGGCATTGCTACCTATGGCGCACTCGCGCTTGGCGCGCCGCTCGGCGTGGCGATGGAGCACACGCTCGGGTTTGCATCGCTGGGAACGTTTGTGATCGCGCTCGGTGGTATCGGTTATTGGCTTGCCACGCGAATGGGCCCGGTGCCCGTGGTTCACGGCGAGCGCATGTCGTACAGAAGCGTGTTCTTTCGCGTGTTGCCGCACGGCATGGGGCTCGCGCTGGGATCGGCGGGATTTGGGTCGATCGCCACGTTCATCACCTTGTTTTATGCCGCGCATAACTGGCCGAACGCCGCGCTTTCGCTGACCGTGTTCGGCACGATGTTCGTCGGCGCGCGTCTGCTTTTCGCCAACACGATCAAGGTCTTCGGCGGTTTTCGCGTGGCGATCGTGTCGTTCGCGTTCGAGTGCGTTGGCCTGCTGATGCTCTGGCTCGCGGCCGATCCCGCCTTCGCGCTGGCCGGCGCTGCGCTGACCGGCTTCGGCTTTGCGCTGATCTTTCCGGCGCTCGGCGTCGAGGCTGTCGGGCTGGTGCCGCCGGCGAGCCGGGGCGCGGCGTTATCGGCGTATTCGGTGTTTCTCGATTTGTCGCTGGGCGTGACCGGACCGCTGGCTGGATACGTCGCCGGGGAATTCGGCTTCAGTTCCGTGTACTTGTTTGCAGCGATTGCATCGGCGGCGGGCGTGGCGTTGACGGTTGCGCTCTATATGCGCACCGGGCGCGGACTGGGCGGCGCGGCGACCGCGTGACGGTTTTGTTTGAGCGCTGCCATGCGTTGAAAGACGTCCGCTGCGGCGGACGTTTTGCATTGTCGGATTTGAATTCACTACGTCTGCGCAGTTTCCGCTTACGAACGAAAGGAAACCGCCGTTGCGCTCCTTGTCTTAAAATCGCCGCTTGGTCCTTACTTCCTCCGCTCTATGAACTCCACATCGGAAGACCGCTGGCGCGACTTGCGCCCGGACCCGGACAGCGACACTCCGCTTTATCTGCAACTCGCCCGCAAGCTCGGCAACGCGATCCACGATAACCGCTGGAACGCGGGCGAAGCGCTGCCATCGGAGCGCGTGTTGTCGGAGGCGCTGGGGGTATCGCGGATCACTTCGCGCAAGGCCATCGCGCTCCTCGTCGAACAAGGACTCATACGGCGCACGCAAGGCGCGGGATCGTTCATCACGCCGCGTTACGAAGACCCGCTTTCGCGTTTGTCGAGCTTCAGCGAAATGCTGCGACGGCGTGGTTTCACGCCAGGATCGCAGTGGCTTTCGCGCGTGATCGAACCGGCGAATCGCGATGAAGTGATCCAACTGGGGTTATCGCCGGCGGCCGCAGTCGCGCGTTTGCGGCGCTTGCGTACCGCCGATGGCATTGTCATGGCAGTCGAGAATTCGACTTTCCCGGCCGCGCTGATTCCCGATCCGCAAGCCGTGGGCGATTCGCTCTATAGCTTTCTCGAGCAGCGGAATCTGTCTATCGTGCGCGCCTTGCAGCATTTTCGCGCGGTGAATGCCAGCGACGAGATCGCGGCGCAAATGGGTATTGCGCCACACGATGCGCTGTTGCTGATCACGCGCGTGGGCTACACGGCGGATCAGCGCCCGATTGAACTCACCGATACCTACTGCCGCAACGATTACTACGATTTCGTTGCGGAGTTGCGGAAGTAATTACGTCCACCGCGGCTCGTTCGCGCCGACCGGCACCGGCGGCGACGCCCAGAACGGCGGCGTAAGCGGCATGCGCTCAGGCGCTTGCGTGAGCGTCAGCGAGCCGAACGGCGATTCAACTGTTTGAAGCATGTCCCTGACGTCATCGATTTGCGGATCGTGGATCTTCTGCCCGTCTTCAATCAAACCCATCGATTGCAGCCAGCGCCCCGTTCCCGCCAGCGAAACCCGCACATGCCAGCTTCCGCCCTCCTCGGCGCGGCGCTGCAGCGCAGTGATGGCGCCGAACGCCGCGAGATAACCGGTCGCGTGATCGAGCGCCTGACACGGCAGGTGGCGCGGGTTCGTCTGGCCGGCCGCCTGCGCTTCGGTCCATGCAATCCCGCTTGCCGACTGCACGAGGCTGTCGAAGCCACGGCGCTCGGACCACGGCCCCTTGTGCCCATACGCGGACACCGACACGTACACGATTCCCGGCCTTTCTCGCGCGGCGTCCTCCGGGCTGAAACCCTTCGCAGCAATCGCGCCGGGCCTGTAGCCCTGGAGGAAGACATCGGCGTCTTTCAACAGCGCGCGCAAAGTGGCGCGGCCGGTTTCATCGCGCAGATCGATGGTGGCGGATCGCTTGCCGCGGCCGTTGTCGATGACCAAAGGCGCAATGTTCGGCAGATGCGGACCGTTGATCAGCAGCACATTGGCGCCGTGTCCGGCGAGCGTGCGCCCAGCCACCGGACCCGCGATGATGCGGCTCAGATCGAGCACCTTGACGCCGGAGAGAGGCCGCTCGCCGGCGCCAATCGCTTCGGGTGGCGCGTCGCCGATCTTCACGATTTCAAGCAGCGGCGTTTCAGCGATAGCGCGGGCTTGCGGGAGCGCCGACCATTCGTCGGGCGTGCGGATCAGCGCGGCGCAAAGGCCGGCGTTGGCAAGTGCTTCGTCGAGCGCGGCGCCGTCCCAGCGACGGATCGATTCGCTTACGCCGGCGTGATCGTTCGCGCAGCCAAGCAGTTTGACCACGCCGTCGCGATGATGCTTGAAGTTCGTGTGAAGCTGGATCCATCGGCCATCGCGGGTTTCGTAGAAGCCCATCAGCGGGTCGCGCAGCTCGGGCGCGGAATTGGCGTCGATGCGCAAATAGCGTTCGCTACGAAACGCGATTGCCGCGCGGCGGGCGTCGAGTTCGACCTCCTGCATCTGGCCCGTGCGCTGCCGGAAGCAATCGGCGGCGGCCAACGCAGAGGCGCCAATACTCGCCAATGCCAGTGCGCTCACCCGATACACCGAAGGCAATTGCCGCTCGTCGCCGGACAACGTGAGGTGGCGTAGCGTTTCGGGATTTTTTCCGGCAAGACGCCAGAGCTCTGCGATGGAACTATCGGCGAAATTCATGGCGAGTCTTCCTTTCAGCCTGGTCGCATGCAAACGAAGCTTGATTGTAAAAGCAGCCGGTTGTATCGGAAAGCGGCACGTTGCGTGCGTGGATCTGCTTGATTGCTGCTTAATTACCGCCCGATTGCTGCCGGATTAGCACTTAATTGCCGCCCGATCGTGCGGCGCATCCACGTAAAATCACGTCACTCCTTCCGCCGGCCGCCTTCATGCCCGACACGATCCACTCGAACGTTCCCGCCTCCCCTTCCCCGCAAGCGCTCACGATCATGCTGTGGCTCGTTGCCACCGGCTTTTTCATGCAGACGCTCGATTCGACCATCGTCAACACGGCACTTCCCGCGATGGCTCGAAGCCTTGGCGAAGCGCCGCTGCGCATGCAGGGCGTCGTGATTGCGTACTCGCTGACGATGGCAACCGTGATTCCGTTCTCAGGCTGGCTCGCCGATAAATTCGGCACACGTCACGTCTTCTTCAGCGCCATTTTGATCTTCACCATTGGTTCGCTGCTTTGCGCGAATGCCCATACGCTGATGCAGCTCGTGGTTTATCGCGTGGTGCAGGGCGTGGGAGGCGCGATGTTGCTGCCAGTCGGGCGTCTTGCGGTGCTGCGCGTCTTTCCTGCCGAACGATATCTGCCGGCGTTGTCGTTCGTGGCGATTCCCGGGCTGATCGGACCGTTGATCGGGCCGACGCTTGGCGGGTGGATCGTGCAGATTGCGTCGTGGCACTGGATCTTCCTGATCAACGTGCCGGTGGGCGTCATTGGGTGCATCGCGACCCGGCTTTTCATGCCCGACAGCCGTAATCCCGCGACCGCGCCTTTTGATCTCGCCGGGTATTTGCTCCTGGCCGTCGGCATGGTGGCGCTGACGATCTCACTCGATGGCCTCGCCGATCTCGGCTTGCAGCATGCCATCGTGCTTGTGCTTCTGGTATTGAGCCTGGCGTGTTTTGTCGCTTATGGCTTGCATGCGGTGCGCGTGCCGCAACCTATCTTTTCGCTTGATCTCTTCAAGATCCATACGTTCAGCGTTGGTCTGCTCGGCAATCTGTTTGCGCGGATTGGGAGTGGCGCGATGCCTTATCTTCTGCCGCTTCTGCTGCAGGTGAGCCTGGGTTATTCCGCTTTCGAAGCCGGCCTGATGATGCTGCCCGTCGCGGCGGCCGGGATGGTGTCGAAGCGCATTGTGACGAAACTGATCATGGCGCGGGGATATCGGCGGGTGTTGGTCGTCAATACGGTACTGGTCGGGCTGACCATGGCGAGTTTTTCGCTCACTAGCGCGGAGCAGCCGCTTTGGGTGCGGTTGATTCAGCTGGCGTTCTTTGGCGGCGTCAATTCCATTCAGTTCACCGCGATGAATACGCTTACGCTCAAGGATCTTGGCACGGGCGGCGCCAGCAGCGGGAACAGTCTGTTTTCACTCGTGCAGATGCTTTCGATGAGTCTCGGCGTGACGATTGCCGGGGCGGTTTTGGCGACTTTTACGGGGATTCTGCCGAAGGTCACGGAGACGAATTCTCTTCCGGCATTTCACGCGACGTTCCTTTGCGTGGGGGTTATTACGGCTGCATCGGCATGGATTTTTGCGCAACTTGCGCCGGAGATTCGGGCGGTGAAGAGTATGGAGACGGATCCTTCGGAGGCGCACTAGGGTGGAGTGGGGTGGGGTCCTCCTTTTTGCGGTTTCGCGGGTTGGGTTCTGGCTGTTCTGTTTAGCACTGTTAGCCACTGCCCGTGGCGGGACTTCCTTTCACAAGGTTTGATGCTGACGCTTGGGCGGTTGGTTGTAGGGGGCGGGGGTGATGCTGGGCTGGTGCTTTTTAAGTCTCCGGGGGTTTCTTGCTAGCTGTTCTCTTTAGCACTGTTAGCCACTGTCCGTGGCGGGACTTCATTTCACAAGGTTTGACGCTGGCGCTCGCGGTTGTTTGTAGTGGTCGGGGTTAGCGCCGGGTTGTTTCTGCCTAGGCCTTCGCGGGTTCTGCCTTATCTGATCTCTTTATCACTGTTAGCCACTGTCCGTGGCGGGACTTCATTTCTTTGTCCAACGGCGACAAAGAAACGAAGCAAAGAAAACGCCTCTCAACCGCTAATTCTTAAGTGTNGTCCGTGGCGGGACTTCATTTCTTTGTCCAACGGCGACAAAGAAACGAAGCAAAGAAAACGCCTCTCAACCGCTAATTCTTAAGTGTCCACAGCGTGCAGCGACAACTGTGTGGCACGCAAGAAGCACCCTCAGCGCATAACCACGTCCCGCTGAAACCCTCCCCCTCCGTTCACGGCAACCCACACGCTTCGCCACCAGTGTGGGAATCCACTAACCAGGCCTCCGCGCTACGCGCGCTGGCGCCCAAATGGAAAAAGCGCAGTACTGGCGGCAAAGTCTGCGGTTCAAGATGCTTGGCCTGTTATGAGCTCAACCCTTCGTTAACCGTTGGACGGATTTCCGTATTAATAGATTCCGACACTGGTGGCGAAGCGTGTGGGTATCTGTTGCCGGAGCGGGAGGGTTCCAGGAGGACGTGGTTATACGCTGAGGGTGCTTCTTGCGCCTTAAGAATTAGCGGTGGAAAGGCGTTTTCTTTGCTTCGTTTCTTTGTCGCCGTTGGACAAAGAAATGAAGTCCCGCCACGGACAGTGGCTAACAGTGATAAAGAGATCAGCCAACAACGAACCCGCGAAGGCCCAAACAGCAGCAACCCATCTCCGCCCCGCCCACCCCGCCGCCCCTCCCAAAGCGCCAAAAAACCCCGAACATGTGCGAACAAAAACCCCTTCGCACTAGAAAAGTGCACACATCCACCCCACCCACGATCAAAACCCCCACCGGCGCCAGCCCCTCCAAACGACCCCGCCTTATCTCGAATACCCGCTAAATGCGCATATTTCTTGCTCCTCCGAGAGAGGTCCTATCCTGTAAACTGGCGTAGCCGAAAATCTTCCCACCCCCGAGCTGCGCTCGAACACCCGCCCCCACACCATGAGCATGGTTGATATCGACCCTCCCCGCTTTCAACCGCCCCGCCCCATCGCGGGCGACGACGGCTCGCGGCGAACCGTCCTGTACGGCGAATACACCGTGTTCAGCGTGTTTCAACCCGTGTTCTCGGTGTCGCACCGGCGCGCCATCGGTTATCACGCATCACTGCGCGCCCGCGACGATACCGGCCGCCAAGTGCCATCGCATGAAGTCTTCACGCAGGCCGCCCGGCGCGGCGATCTACTGGAACTCGGACGGCTCGCCGAATCGCTGCATCTGGGCAACTTCTTTTCCTTCGATAGCAACGACGAATGGCTTTTCCTGAGCCTCCACCCAGCCGCGTTGATGGACACGAGCTACGGCGACGCACTGCTGGCATCGCTGAAAAACGTGGGACTGCCGCCGCAACGCGTGGTGCTCGAAGTGCCCGAACAAGCGGGCGGCGAGACGACGCGCTTTGCAGAAATCATCGATTCGTTGCGCAAGTCAGGCTTCCTGATCGCGCTGGATGGCTTCGGCGTGAAGCATTCGAACATCGACCGCGTGTGGCATCTGCGGCCGGATATTGTGACGCTCGACCGATGCATCCTGCAGCAAGCAAGCGAACATTCGCATATTGAACGCGTGCTACCGGGTCTGGTTTCGCTATTGCACGAATCCGGGCAACTCGTGCTGATGGGCGGCCTGAGCACTGAACGCGATGCGTTGATCGCTCTCGAATGCGGCGTTGATTTCGTGCAAGGCGCATATTTCGCGGGCCCGAGCGTGGAAGCGGTGAAACCGCAAGCGGCGCAAGGCGTGATGGACGCGCTGTCCGCCGCTTCGCGTGAACGGGTGGCAGCGCGCGAACGGGCGCAATCGGCGCGGCTCGCGCCGTACGTGAGCGCGCTGGAAAGCGCGGCGGCGCAGCGGGTGGAAGGCGCCGGTCTCGCCGATGCAACCCGCGGCCTCCTGCAACTTCACGAGACAGCCCGCTGCTTCCTGCTCGACGCGTCCGGCCGTCAGATTGGCGACAACATTCTGCCGGCGGCGCGCGCATCGCAGCGCGCGAAGCGTTTCCGGCCGCTGCTGCATTCCGAAGGCGCGAGTTGGGAACGCCGGCCGTATTTCATCGAGGCATTGCGTACGCCCGATCGCGTGCATCTGACTGCGCCGTATCTGTCGATCAACGAAGCGCACTTGTGCGTGACGGCATCGATTGCCGCGTCAACGCCGCGCGGCCTCGAAGTGCTATGCGTCGACATCAACTGGGATGTGACGTCGCAACGGCGCTAGGTTCGCGCCGCTGACAACTCACGCAGGCGAGCTCATCAGCGCAGCCTTGACGGTGCGCGCAAGGTCGCCGATCTGAAACGGCTTTCTGAGCACCGCGTATCCATCGACCCGCTCCTTCGATACATCCACGTCCGCATACCCGGTCGCGAGAATCACCGGCAGTTGCGGATGCGTGCGCTTCACCTCCGATATGACTTCGAGCCCGTTCATGCCGGGCATCGCGAAATCGACCATCAGGAGGTCGGGATTGTCAGCGCGCAAACGATCGAGACCAAGCCGGCCCTGGGCCGCTTCCGTCACGGTATAGCCAAGCATTTTCAGACAGTCGACCAGGAAGCTGCGCACATCGACGTCATCTTCGATCACGAGAATCCGCTGATGCCCGTCCGAACGCTCGTCGAAGGTTTCCGGCACGGCGGCTTCGGCCACGTGCCGTTCGCGCAAGGGCAACCAGAGTTCCACGGTCGTGCCCTTGCCTTCCTCGCTGTGAATTCGCGCCGTGCCGCCGGCCTGCGTTGCAATGCCGTACACCTGGCTCAAGCCAAGTCCCGTTCCCTTTCCCACTGGCTTCGTCGTGAAAAACGGATCGAAGACGCGCGTCAGCAATTCCGGCGCGATACCCGTGCCGGTATCGCTTACGCCGATCACCGCGTACTGGCCTGCCGGCAAGGTTGCGTCCGGCGCGCTGCGCTGGTTCACGTGAATGGTCAGCACGCCGCCGTCGGGCATGGCGTCGCGCGCGTTGATCCCGAGGTTCAGCACGGCGAGTTCGAGCTGGTTGGCGTCGGCGTCGGTCCAGGCTTCGTCGACCTCGAAACGCGTGCCGAAATGGATCCCCGTTCCCAGCGATAACGTCAGCATGTCGCGCATGCCGTGCAGCATCGAAATGACATCGATGGCCTTGAGGTCCAGGTTGCTGCTGCGCGAAAACGTCAGCAACTGACCGGTGAGCTTCGCGCCGCGTTCGGTGGCGCGCTTGACGGTCTGCGCCATGTTGTGGACGCGTTCGTCACGGCTCAGGCGCGTGATCAGCTCCGCGTTGCCCATGATGACGTTGAGCAGATTGTTGAAATCGTGCGCAATACCGCCCGTCAGTTGCCCGAGCGCTTCCATTTTTTGAGCTTGCACGAGCACGGCCTGAACCTTCGCGCGTTCGTGGATCTCCTTCATCAACCGGTCATTCGCCGATGCCAGCTCCTCCGTGCGCTCGGCAATCCGGCTTTCGAGCGTGTCGTTCAATCGCTCGACCGCAAGCTGGCTCGCTCGAATTTTTTCGTTCACTTCGTGCCGGTCGGTGACATCGAGCGATACCCCGATGATCCGCGTCGTCACAGCGCCTGTCGCGTTGTTGACGGTTCGCATTGGATGGCCGCGCGACTCGACCCAATGCACCGATCCATCCGGCCAGACCGCGCGATATTCGATCGTGAGATTGGTGTTTTCGCGAACGCAGCGTTCGAGCGCGAGCTGGCGCATCTCCCGGTCGTCCGGATGAACGGCCTCGACGAGTTGCGCGTGATCTATTGCCGATACCTTGTGCCCGAAAATCTTGCGCAATGCCTCGGTGGATCGCAGCGCGCCCGTCTCGACATCGAGTTCCCACGATCCCAGCCGGCCTGCCGCAAGCGCGAGATGCAGTCGTTCCTGCGATTCGACACGCTCCGCAAGCTGGCGTCGCGCCTCGTATTGCCGCAATCGCGCGCGCAACGAGGACGTCACTGCGCGACGCAAGGTTTCTGCGTGCAGCGGCCGTTCAAGCACGACGACGTTGCCGAGTTTTTCGAGTAAATCGAGCGCCTGTTTCGGACGTTCGATGCGCTTGGTCGCGAGCAGGATCAACGGAAAGTCGGACCACGTCGCCTGCTGCTCGAGCCACTGGAACAGCAGCGGCATGGCGTCGTCGGAGAGTGCTTCCTCCGCGATCAGCGCCGTGCCCGCACCCGCGCGCAGTTCGTGGTTGAGCATTGCCGCGTCTTGGCATACGAGACATTTGCGACCGTCGCGGCTCAGGACTTCTCCGATGACATGGGCATCTCGGCCACGCGGAGCAAGGATCAAGACCCGGTTTTCCACGGCTACGCGTCCTTCGAGGCAGAAGCCCCGAGCATCGCGGAGTCGCCACGGTAGGTAGGCAATCCGGCAAGCACGCCGTCGAAGTCGCGCAGTGCTTCGCTGATCTCGATACCGCCCTGGGCCAGCCGGAATTGCCGGATCGTGCGTTCATGCGCGCTGCCGCGGCTCTTCACGGTTGCAAGCGCGGTCAGTACTTCGCCCTGATGCTCGAAGTAGCGGAACAGGATCATGGAATCGCTCAGATAGCTGATGTCGATATCCGTCTGCACTTCGCCGACTATCCCATGCTGTCCGAGCACCAGCATGGTCACAACGCCGCGCTGGTTCAGATAACCCAGGAGTTCATGCATCTGGAGCAACAGGTAACGCTCTCCGGGCATTGCCTGGAGATAGGCATTCAGACTGTCGATAGCCACATAACGCACGCCGTCTTCTTCAACAGCTTCGCGCACGTCGGTCGTGAACTGTCCCGGCGACATCTCGGCCGGATCGATCTGGCGCAAGGTCAGTTGACCGTTTTCAAGGTACGGCGAAAGGTCCAGGCCAAGGGCCTTCGAGCGCAGCAACAGGGTGCGCAGGGTTTCGTCGAAGAGGTAATACATGCAGCGCTCGCCGCGCTGCAAGGCGGCCATCAGACAGCACACCACGCTCGTTGTTTTTCCTACGCCCGACGGTCCCATCAGCAACGTATTCGTGCCGGGAATCAGGCCGCCACCGAGCATGGCGTCGAGACCCGGAGAACCCGTGCTCAATGGCTGGCTGGAAAAATCCACATGATGCTCGGCCGCGATCAGACGCGGATACACTTCGATCCCGCCTGTTTCCAGCGTGAAATCGTGGAAACCCTCGCGGAATTTCAAGCCACGCATTTTTGCCACGCGCAACCGGCGACGCGCGCCGCCGTAATCATGCACCAGTTGATCAAGACTGACTACGCCGTGTGCAATGCTGTGAAGCTGAAGATCGCCTGGGTCGGACGTGTTGTCATCGAGCAGGAATACGGTGCATTCGCGCGTGGCGAAGTAGCGCTTGAGAGCAAGAATCTGGCGGCGGTATCGAAGCGGGTTTTGCGAGAGCAGCCGCAACTCCGACAAACTGTCCAGCACGATCCGCGCAGGTTTGAGCGCTTCGACCTGATGCATCACGTTCTTGACGGTCTCACCAAGCTCCACCTCCGCCGGATGCAGCACGGACTGCTCGTACTCGGGATCGAGCCCTTCGTCGGATAGCAATTCGACGATGGCAATTGCATCGACGTCCCAGCCGTGACCGTCTGCCACGGCGAGCAATTCCGAACGCGTTTCCGAGAGCGTGATGTATAGCCCGGTCTCGCCCAGCTCGGCGCCTCTTAGTAAGAATTGCAGCGCCAGTGTGGTTTTGCCAGCCCCGGGCGAACCTTCGACCAGGTACACGCGATTTGGCGTCAAGCCCCCGCCGAGGATGTTGTCCAGCCCTTCAACACCGGTGGACATTCGGGGTGTACTCGGCAACGGTTGGCGTTTATTTCTCATAGTTGTGTGGTCGTTAAGCACGCTGACGAAGGTGTTGGAAAAATGCAGCAAGGATCAGGCCACCAACGGCCTGGCAGTGCTTTCATGCCTCTGACCGTGCTATCCGGACACTTCGAGCCAGATGCAAAAAGCCCTCCTTGCGGAGGGCTTTAAACGCGAAACTTCACGAGTCTCGCGGACTTCATGTTCATCGCGGAAGATTACTGCTGCAAAAGAATCAGTGTCTCAAGCACCAAAATTCTTCGATGCAAATTCCCAGTTCGCGATGTTCCAGAATGCTTCGATGAACTTCGGACGCGCATTGCGGTAGTCGATGTAATACGCGTGTTCCCATACGTCGATGGTCAGCAGCGCCTTCGCGTCCGTGGTCAGCGGCGTGGCGGCATTGCTCGTTGAAACGATATCGAGCGAACCGTCCGTCTTCTTCACGAGCCACGTCCAGCCCGAACCGAACGTGCCGGTCGCGACCTTCGCGAACTCTTCCTTGAATTTGTCGAACGAGCCGTACTTGGCGTTGATTGCGTCGGCGAGCGCGCCGGCCGGAGCACCGCCACCCTTGGGCGAGAGGCTGTTCCAGAAGAACGTGTGGTTCCAGACCTGGGCTGCGTTGTTGAACACGCCGCCCGATGCCTTCTTGACGATTTCTTCAAGCGACAGGTTTTCGAATTCGGTACCCGGAATCAGCTTGTTCAGGTTCGTCACATAGGTTTGGTGATGCTTGCCATAGTGATACTCAAGCGTTTCTTCCGACATGTTCGGAGCGAGTGCGTTCTTTTCGAACGGCAACGGCGGGAGGGTATGTTCCATGGTGCGAGCTTCCTTCTATGTTGAATTATGGGGGACGTGAGGAGTGAAGCAATGGAGCACTCGATTGTAGGCGAGTTGGGATAACCCCGCAAATTGCGGGTTTTTATGAGCATTATCGGTTACGAAGCATGAACGGCGGCGTAAAAAATGCTCCAGCAGACACGCTATCCCGTCAAAACTACGGGCCTGTCAGCGCTCCTAATTCAAGCTGCGCATCGAGCATGCCGGACTCAGAATTCTTCCGATAAACGCGGCTGGACATCCGCCAGCAGAACGTCCGCCGCACCTTCCGCAAGATGCACGGTCAGTGCCCGCTTCGGCTGGAGCGCGTTCGGCGAACGCACGGCACGCCCCGACTGTGCATCGATCAACGCAGCGTAGCCACGTTCCAGCGTGCGTTGCGGGCTCAGCACCTGCAATCTCGCCGATAACTCCGACACCCGCGCCGCCGCCCGCTCATGCCTGCGCCCTTGCGAGTCGCCAAGACGCTGCGCCAGGCGCATCAAATGTTCACGTTCGGCGGCGAGATCAGGACGCCAGCGTTGCCAGCGCATCTGCACGAGCGCGAAACGCGCGCGGGCATCGCGCACGGGACGCGCGCCAGCGGATGCAAGCCGCGTCGTCAGCTGCCGCAAGTGAACGCGCTGGCGTTCGAGCCGTTCGGCCGGGCTGACCAGCCGGCGTGCAAGCCAGTCGATCTGCTGCGCGCGCCGTTCCATCATCCGGCCGAAACCACGCGCAAGCGACGCATGCCGATGATCCAGATCCCGCAGCAGCAACACGCGCTGCGGGCTGACGAGTTCGGCCGCCGCCGTGGGCGTGGGCGCGCGGACATCGGCGGCAAAATCGGCGATCGTGAAATCCGTTTCGTGACCCACGCCGCTGACCACGGGCATCGCGCTTTCGGCAATCGCGCGCGCGAGCACTTCTTCGTTGAAGGCCCACAGATCTTCGATAGAACCACCGCCCCGGCACACGATCAGCACGTCCACTTCACGGCGCGCGCAGGCTTCATCGACCATGGCGGCGAGTTTCGCGGCCACGCCCGCGCCCTGCACCGGCGCCGGGTAGACGATCACCGGCACATGCGGCGCGCGACGCGCGAGCGTGGTAAGCACATCGCGCAAGGCGGCCGCCTGCAACGACGTCACGATTCCGATCGCGCGCGGATGTTGCGGCAGCGCGCGCTTTCTCTCGGCAGCGAACAAACCCTCGGCTTCGAGCTTGGCCTTGAGCCTAAGGAACGCTTCGTACAAACGCCCTTGCCCTGTGCGCCGAACCGCTTCCACGCCGAGTTGCAGTTCGCCGCGTGGTTCGTACATCGTGACGAGCCCGCGCACTTCGATCCGGTCGCCTTCACGCGGCGTAAATTCGGCATATTGCGCCCGGCCGCGGAACATCACGCAGCGCATTTGCGCCTGTGCGTCCTTGATCGAAAAGTACCAGTGGCCGCTCGCGGCTTTCGTGAAATTCGAGACTTCCCCCGACACCCAGACCAGCGGAAACGAGCGCTCGAGCATCGAACCAATCGCGCGATTGAGCGCCGAAACGGGAATGACGGCGTCAGCGCTGGAGGCGTCAGTTTGAGGGAAAGGATCGGTGCTCATGTGAGGAAAAGGGCCGGTTATTTGCGGTGGAAAAGCCGCGGAAGCTTATCCGATCGGCCAACGCAGTGTAGCAAGTGTCCACAATGCACAAGTTACCGAAAACAGGCGCTCCCAAATGTGAAATTCATAAGAATGCTAACCAAGCCTTTGTTTTAAAAGGATTCTTTATCTCACAAAAGCTTTTAAACCGAAGCAAGTCCGACCTGACGGCGAAATCCGGCCGATGAACGCCAACTTGTTCACAGAGTTATCCACAGGACCGGCTGTGTAAAACTGTGCCCCGTGTCATTGTCCCTTCGACTGGCGCGCAACGCACCGCCGCGCTAGAGTGCCGGGTTCGAGGATCGCCCGTCGACCGCTTTCTGTTTGCTCAAGTTTGCTTATTTTGGAGAACCGCCCCGATGCACAGGTGCCGGCCGTCAAGCTCAGTTTTTCCTGTTTCGGCATTGTCGTTCTGCTTCAAGCACCGGCCCGCCCGTTCCCGAGCTTTTCCACTTATTAAAAGAAGGGCGCGCCATGTCTGACTTCAAACCGCCGATCGAAAATTTCCTTGCCCGCGAATGGCGCCGGCGCGGGTGGGTCGCGTGGTCGCTTACGCCCTATGCAGCGGTTTTCGGCCTGATCGCTGCGATTCGACGCGGCTTTTTCGCACTCGGCTGGATCAAGCAAATCAACGTGGGCGTGCCTGTCGTCGTGGTCGGCAACGTGACGGTGGGCGGGACCGGCAAGACGCCGACCGTCATCGCGCTCGTGGAAGCGCTGCGCGCCGCCGGCTTCCAGCCGGGCGTCGTCTCGCGCGGTTACGGCGCGAAGATTCACGAAGCCACGCGCGTCACGCCGGAAAGCAAGCCATCGGATGTCGGCGATGAACCCTTGCTGATCGCGCGCCGCACGCACGCGCCCGTGATGGTTTCGCCCGATCGCGTGGCGGCGGCAGAGGCTTTGTTGAAGGCGTTTCCATCGGTCGATGTGATCGTGAGCGACGACGGCCTGCAGCATTACCGTCTCGCGCGCAGCTTCGAACTTGTCGTTTTCGACGACCGTCTCGGCGGCAACGGTTTCCTGCTTCCGGCTGGCCCCTTGCGTGAATCGATGTCACGGCATCGCGACGCGACGCTCATCAACAGCCCGTATGAACGCGCGCTGCCACCATGGCCGAACACGTTCTCGCTGGATCTGACCATCGGCGACGCATGGCTGCTCGATGACCCCGCCGTCCGCCGCCCGCTCGCCGCGTTCAAGGGCGAGCGGATCGTGGCCGCGGCGGGTATCGGTTCGCCGGAACGTTTTTTTGCGTCGCTGCGCGCGGAAGGCTTGACGATCTCGACCCGCGCGTTCCCCGATCACTACGATTACCGCGACAACCCGTTCGCCGGCATCGACGCCGATTCGATCCTGATCACAGAGAAGGATGCAGTAAAATTCGGGGCCTGGCGTGACGCGCGCATCTGGGTCGTTCCCGTGGAAGCCGTGCTCAAGCCCCGCCTCATCGCATTAGTTGTGGAGAAACTTCGTGGACGCACGCCTGCTTGAAATCCTTGTCTGCCCGATTTGCAAGACCCAGCTCACTCATGACCGCGCGGCGCAGGAACTCATCTGCAATGTGGACAAACTCGCGTATCCCATTCGCGACGGCATTCCCATCATGCTGCCCGACGAAGCGCGCCAGACGGTCGAAGGCACGCCCGTCGATCCGCTGAAACCCGTCAGCGGCAACTGATCCTTCCCAAAAGCCAAACCGCGAACGCCAAGACATGAACGCCCATACGCCGGTCGTGCCGCCCTTTATTGCTGTCGTGCCCGCGCGGCTCGCGTCCACGCGGCTGCCGGACAAGCCGCTGGCGGATATCGGCGGAAAGCCAATGGTCGTGCGCGTCGCCGAGCGCGCGCGTTTGTCGGGCGCGCTGCAAGTGCTGATCGCAACGGACTCGCCGCGTGTGGTCGTTGTCGCGAAGGAACACGGTTTCGACGTCCTCCTCACGCGCGCCGATCACCCGAACGGCACGGATCGTCTGGCTGAAGTCGCCACGCATTTCGGCTGGAACGACGAGACCATCGTGGTCAACGTGCAAGGCGACGAACCGCTGATCGACCCGGCGCTCGTGCGCAACGTGGCGGCGCATCTGGCGGCGCATCCGTCGTGCGCCATTGCAACCGCGGCGCATCCCATCCACGATCCAGCCGACGTTTTCAATCCGAACGTCGTGAAAGTCGTGCTCGATGCAAAGAGCGTCGCGCTCTATTTTTCGCGCGCGCCGATTCCCTGGTCGCGTGACGCGTGGCAAAAGGAATGGCCGAATGTGACCGCGCTGGCTTCGCGCCCGCCGGTTCCGTCGAACGTGCTGCGGCATATCGGCTTGTACGCGTATCGCGCGAAGTTTTTGCGGGCTTATCCCACGCTGAGCGTCGCGCCCATCGAAGAAGCCGAGGCGCTCGAACAGCTCCGCGCGCTCTGGCACGGCGAGCGCATCGCGGTCCTGATCACAACCGACGCACCGCCGCCAGGTGTCGATACCCCCGCCGATCTCGCTCGCGTTCGCGCGCTGTTTCCGGCCTCGGCCTAACGCGCCGAAGTACTTCCGTACAACTCGCGTTAACCCCGCCACGCCCCACATAACAAGCCTTTGCGGCCTTTTTTCGGGTCGCCATTGTGACGATGCATGGCATAATCGGCCGGTAGCGCGAGCCTTCCGGTCAGCGCCTTTGCTCCCGAGCGCCCATGTCGACTGGTGCCGCGCCGTCTCCCGAATTCGGCTCGTCGCGCCTCGTTTCGGGCGTCTCCCGGGCAAACGTAAATAGCGGCCGGACGCCAGATAAGCCTCGCAGCGAGAGCGGTTTCTATTCGATTCGGAGATATCACCATGCGTTTGATCCTGTTGGGCGCTCCCGGCGCCGGCAAGGGCACCCAGGCCACCTTCATCAAGGAAAAGTTCGGCATTCCGCAAATCTCGACCGGCGACATGTTGCGCGCCGCCGTGAAAGCCGGTTCGCCGCTCGGCGTGGAAGCCAAGCGCTTCATGGACGCGGGCGAGCTCGTGCCGGACACGTTGATCATCAACCTCGTGAAGGAGCGCCTGCAGGAGCCGGACTGCGCGAACGGTTATCTGTTCGACGGTTTTCCGCGCACGCTTCCCCAGGCCGACGCCATGAAGCAGGCGGCTGTTGTCATCGACTATGTGCTGGAGATCGACGTGCCGTTCGCGGACATCATCGAGCGCATGAGCGGACGACGCTCGCACGCCGCGTCGGGCCGCACGTATCACGTCAAATTCAATCCGCCGAAGCAGGAAGGCCGTGACGACGTAACCGGCGAGCCGCTGATCCAGCGCGACGACGACAAGGAAGAGACCGTGAAAAAACGGCTCGACGTGTACGTGGCGCAAACCAAGCCTTTGATCGATTACTACAACAACTGGTCGAAGCACGGCGACAACAACGGCTTGAAGGCGCCGGAATATCGTCGTATTTCGGGCCTCGGTACCGTCGATGAAATCCGTCAGCGCGTGTTCGACGCATTGACCTGATTCAACGCTTCGGCGCCGCAAGCACGCCTTTTGGAAACCCGCTCGTGCTTCACCGGCCGAGCGGGTTTTTTCGCTTTTGCAGATCTCTGGCACATACCGCAACTGAGGAGCACACAGCATGGATATCCAGGACAACGTTTTTCTCGTCACCGGCGGCGCATCGGGTTTGGGCGCGGCGACGGCGCAATTGATCCGCGATCATGGCGGCAAGGTCGTGATTGCAGACATGAACGAAGCTGGCGGCGAGAAGCTCGCGAAGGAACTCGGCGGCGTGTTCGTGAAGTGCGACGTGAGCCGTGAGGAAGATGGCCAGCGCGCCGTGGACGCGGCAGTTCAACTCGGCAGCTTGCGCGGCCTCGTGAACTGCGCGGGCATCGCGCCGGCGGCGAAGACCGTCGGCAAGGACGGCCCGCATTCACTCGACGTATTCGCGAAGACCATCGGCGTGAACCTGATCGGTACGTTCAACATGATCCGGCTCGCAGCCGCCGCCATGTCGAAGAACGAACCGAACGCGGCCGGCGAGCGCGGCGTGATTGTCAGCACGGCGTCAGTTGCGGCCTACGACGGCCAGATTGGCCAGGCGGCGTACGCGGCATCGAAAGGCGGCGTGGTCGGCATGACCTTGCCGATCGCGCGTGACTTGTCGCGCAACGGCATCCGCGTGATGACCATTGCACCGGGCATTTTTGAAACGCCGATGCTGCTCGGCATGCCGCAGGAAGTGCAAGACGCGCTCGGCGCCATGGTGCCGTTCCCATCGCGCCTCGGCAAACCGAACGAATACGCGATGCTCGTCAAACATATTTTCGATAACCCCATGCTCAACGGCGAAGTCATTCGCCTGGACGGAGCAATCCGGATGCAACCGAAGTAAACGCAAAACGGCGGCGCATCGTGAATGATGGGCCGCCGTTTTTTAGAAGCGAAGCGAAAAAATCAATCGCTGTCGTGCTGCGTGCGCTGCCTGAGTTCGTGCAACTCCGTCTCCACGACGGTTGCGTCCTCGGCATCCGGACGGTCATCCAGGTACCGACGCAAATCTTCCATGGCCGGACGCAAATAATCGAGACGCGCGTAGGCGAACCCGCGATCCCGTACTTCTTCAATGCTGCCGGGCATCAGGATCACGAGCCGTTGTTGCACGGCAAGCAAACGCTGCCAGCGCTCCGTCTGCAAATAGATGCTCTTGAGATTGCGCAACATTCGTCCGATGATTTCCCGCCGCGTCGCCGGCTGCAACAGCACGCGCAACGCGCTGCCGATCGATTCGCCAACCCGCTGCACGTAAGGCTCGAGCATCTCGACCATCGCGGATTCCGATAGCGAATGCCCAGTGGTCGGATCGAGCATCACGTCGCCCTCCGGCGTGGTCACGCGCAACAGGAAATGCGCCGGGAACGACACGCCGCGCACGGGAATGCCAAGCTGTTCACTCATCTCCAGATACACCACGGCAAGCGAAATCGGAATGCCGCGCCGGCGCTTCAGCACCATGTTCAGGTGGCTGTTATCCGGGTCGTAATAATCGTTGAGATTGCTGGTGAAACCCAGCTCGCGGAAGAAAAACCGGTTGAGCACGCCGACTTTCTGCTTGATATCGGCGTCATCCGGCATGCGCCGCCGAACCCGCAGAACCAGCTCGTCGATCTCGGCCAGCACGCCCTGCAAATCGAGATCGGGATACGCGTCCTGCGCAAGCGACAACGCCGCCTCCGTCAGGGGCAGACTGTCGTCCTCCGCCACCAGCGAAGTGAAATAGTCGAGCATGCGCGTCGTCGTCATCACAGCGTTCGCCTTCTGAAATACGCGTATTTGAAGCCCATCGCGGAGAGCATACCGAAATATAGCGCAGCGAATACAACCAGGCTGGCCCCGAGAAGCGCGATGCGTTGCAGCGGCGCGGCACGCATGCCAATCCAGTCGAAGTTGCCCGATACCCAGTGCATCACTCCCGCCAGCACGAGACATGCCCCGACCAGTTGGGCGAAGAAACGCGTCCATCCGGGCGACGGCTGGTAAATCCCGCGCTTCCTCAAGCCGATAAACAACATTGTCGCGTTCACGCATGCGCCGAGCCCGATCGACAACGTCAAACCGGCATGCGCGAAGATCGGTACGAAGATCAGGTTGCTCAACTGAATCGCGATCAACACCAGGATGCCGATAATCACGGGCGTCTTGATGTCCTGCTTCGCGTAAAAGCCCGGCGTAAGGATCTTGATCAGGATCAGGCCGACCAGCCCGATGCCATACATTGCAAGCGCGCGGCCAACCATGACAACGGAGTTTGCATCGAATTTGCCGTAGCCGAAGAGCGTTGCGGTGAGCGGCTGGGCGAAGAAAAACAGCGCAACCGCGCTGGGCGCAGCCAGCAAGAACGTGATGCGCAAGCCCCAATCCAGCAGCGCTGAGTATTCGACCGGATCCTTGTCCACATGCGCCTTCGAAAGGCTTGGCAGCAGGATCGTGCCGAGCGCGGCGCCGAGCAGCGCGCTCGGAAACTCCATCAGACGGTCGGAATAGTTGATCCACGAAACCGCGCCCGGTCCGAGCCGCGACGCAATGTTCGTGTTGATGATCAAGCTCAATTGCGCGACGGACACGCCGAAGGTCATCGGCACCATTTTGATCAGCACGCGCTTGACGCCGGGATGCCGAAGCGCCTTCACAAAATTCCAGCCGATGCGCGGAATCATGTCGATCTTCTTGAGCCCCGGCAGTTGCACGAGAAACTGCAGGATTCCGCCGGCAATCACCGCATACGCGAGCGCGTAGATAGGCACTTTCAGATGCGGCGCGAGGAAAACGGCGGCCACGATAAAAGAAACGTTGAGCAGCACCGGCGCGAACGCGGGCAGCGAGAACTTCCGGTACGTATTCAGCACGCCCGACGCAAGCGACGTCAGCGAGATGAAAATGATGTACGGGAACATGATCTGGGTCATGGTCACAGCAAAGCCGAACGCGCGTCCATCGTGTTCGAGGCCCGACGCCACGGCGAACACGACCCAGGACGCGCCCGCCACGCCCGCGATCGATACCACCGCGAGCGCCCAGGCAAGCACGGTCGACATGGCATCGACGAGCGCCTTGGTTGCGTCGTGTCCCTCCGTGTTCTTGAACTCGGCGAGGATTGGCACGAACGCCTGCGAGAACGCCCCTTCTGCGGACAGGCGCCGCAGCAGGTTCGGGATGCGGAACGCGACGTAGAACGCGTCGGTGAATTGGCTGGCGCCGAAAGCGCGCGCGATCAGCGTTTCGCGGATCAGGCCGGTCACGCGGGAAAGCAGCGTGAAACCGCTGACCGTCAGGAGGGCTCGGATTAGATTCATGGGGCGCTTATTATACGGGCGGCACCGTGAACGCAACGCGTTGCAACAATTGCTGAATAGTTAGAATTTGCAACGATGGTGGTATCTTCTGCAGCCCGGCCACATTTGAACGTGGCCGCGCCGCGACTCCAACACAACCTGCTACGCTTGCCAGTCCCATGATTTCGTTGCTATAATCGCCGGTTTCGAAGCTCCTGAATCCGCTTTCGGCACGGGTAAGCCTTTAACCGGGCACCTGCAAAGGTAATTACCAGGCACTGCGGTTTCGCGTCTTCTTTCGACGTTTTTGCGCTTTCGGGCAATCGATCCCGAGAGTTTGATCATAAACAGCGCAACGGATTGACCTCGTTTTATCTTGTGCGGAGCCGGGCCGGCATCAAGCTGGGCTCGCTCCGGAAGCTAAACGGGAAGCGCTGAAACACATAGCTGGAACAGGATAAGGAACCGTCATGGCAAATACCGCACAAGCTCGCAAGCGCGCCCGTCAAAGCGCGAAGGCAAACTCGCACAACTCGGCGCTGCGCTCGAAGTTCCGCACCGCCATCAAGGCTGTTCGCAAGGCAATCGACGCCGGCGACCAAGCCAAGGCTGCGGAAATCTACAAGACGTCGGTCAAGACCATCGACATCATTGCGGACAAGCGCATCGTTCACAAGAACAAGGCTGCTCGCCATAAGAGCCGTCTGTCGGCTGCCATCAAGGGTCTGCAAGCACCTGCTGCTTAAGGATTCCGGTTGCGGTCTGCGCGCCTCAGGCGCGACAGGCTTTTGCTTTTTGCGCTGAAAGATTAAAGGCAATAAAAGCAGCAATGAAAAAACCCGCCTTGGCGGGTTTTTTGTCGTGTACTTGGCAAACGGTTTAGATCGGATTGAAAAGCACGGCTTCCAGGTTGACGTCGCGCTGCCCTATGAACCCTGCTGCTGGGTTCCATGGTGTGGCGGCAATTCGCAGGCTTCCGTCACGAGCAAGTCGTTGTCCTTTGCGAAGTTCATTACGAAGTCGAAAGCCATGGGTTCGATCTCACGCAATCTCGAGTCGAGAATCACCGTCTTCACGTTTCCAAGCAACGTGGGGCGTACATAGATGGAATATGTCAGCCGGGCATTCGGCCCGCGCTTCTTTGGGCCATAACCCGACATCACACCGCAGAGCCGCTCCGACCAGTCACTCGGCCGAAAGGTCTTGCCGTTCGACGTGACGCCCTGGATAAAGTACTCGGTTGGGGTTGTTTCGGCCATGTAGGAATACCTGTTTGACGACCAGCGGAAACCGCCGGCAAACGCGCATGCACGATTGGCAAGTTGAACCGGAAACCAAGCTTTTGCTCAATGAGCCCGGTCGCAGTCAAGCCTTGCGTGGAACCTGACGTGTGGAAACTTCGCACATTGGCGCAGTCTTGCCCGGACGTGTATCAAGCCTCGACACACCTGTTTTCGATGCAATCCACAGCTACCTTGCGGCTTCCTTGTGACGGTATGCAACAAGCATTTCCGCGAACTCCATGGGTACGGCTGCTAAAGGAAACGGCGATACGCAACCGCCGCTTTGAAGCCGTGCTGAGAGCAGCCAAAAGGAGTCAGGGCTGCCGGAGAAACGAGGCCGATTATACAGCAGAGGGCCTTTTTCCGCACTGCACACAAAGGCGCTGAACCACGCCGGACGGGCCGTAAGACCGCTTTTCGCGACAAGCGTTCGATTGTGACCACCTCGTCAAATGGCAGAAATTCCTTTATGCTGAAATTCGATACCACCACGACGGCGGCGCCGTCCGGCGCAATTGCCGGCTGAAGCCGCCGTACGCATTTCATGACCGAAAAAAACATTCGCCACTATCTGCAGTTCAAGGATTTCTCCCTCGACGACTATGACTACGTGCTTGAACGCGCACGCATTCTGAAGCGCAAGTTCAAGAGCTACGAGACATATCATCCGCTGCACGACCGGACGCTGGCGATGATCTTCGAGAAGAACTCCACGCGTACGCGGCTTTCGTTCGAGGCAGGTATCTTCCAGCTGGGCGGCCACGCCGTGTTTCTCAGCACACGCGATACACAACTGGGACGTGGCGAACCGATTGAAGATGCTGCGCAGGTCGTGTCGCGCATGGTCGACATCATCATGATCCGCACGTTCGGCCAGCACATCATCGAGCGCTTCGCCGAGAATTCGCGCGTGCCGGTGATCAATGGCCTGACAAACGAATATCACCCGTGCCAGGTTCTCGCCGACGTCTTCACATATTACGAATTGCGTGGCCCTATCGCGGGGAAAACCGTGGCCTGGGTCGGCGATGCAAACAACATGCTCTACACGTGGATTGAGGCCGCGCAGATCCTCGGCTTCAAATTGCGCCTTTCCACGCCGCCCGGATATTCGCTCGATCCAAGCCTGGTTGCGCCCGAAAGCGCGCCGTTCTACGAAGCATTTGCCGATCCAAACGACGCCTGCACCGGCGCCGATCTCGTCACCACGGACGTCTGGACCAGCATGGGTTTCGAAGCCGAGAACGAAGTCCGCAAGAAAGCCTTCGCGGACTGGTGCGTCGATGCAGACATGATGGCGCGCGCGAATCCCGACGCGCTGTTCATGCACTGCTTGCCGGCGCATCGCGGGGAAGAAGTGAGCGCCGAAGTGATCGACGGTCCGCAAAGCGTTGTGTGGGACGAAGCGGAAAACCGTCTGCACGTTCAGAAGGCGTTGATGGAATATCTGCTGCTCGGCAAGCTCAATCATTGAGATTGGTTTGAAACGCTGCATCGTCCCGAAAATGCGGAATGGCCGCCATTTAGTGTCAAAATAGCGCTTTTCCGCGCGCTGAATGCCCGGCGCACACCGTTTTCCAGCCATACGAGTTCACCATGAGCGATATCAATAAAGTCGTGCTCGCCTACTCGGGCGGCCTCGATACCTCCGTCATCCTGAAGTGGTTGCAAGACAACTACGACGCCGAAGTCGTGACGTTCACCGCTGACATCGGTCAGGGCGAAGAACTCGAACCGGCGCGAAAGAAAGCGTTGCAACTCGGCATCAAGCAGGACAATATTTTTATCGAAGATCTGCGTGAGGAATTTGTCCGCGACTTCGTGTTCCCGATGTTTCGCGCCAACACCATTTACGAAGGCGAATATCTGCTCGGGACATCGATCGCGCGTCCGCTGATTGCGAAGCGTCAGATCGAGATTGCGAGGGCCGTCGGCGCGCAAGCCGTTTCGCACGGCGCGACCGGCAAGGGTAACGATCAGGTGCGTTTCGAGCTTGGCTATTACTCGCTCGAACCGGGCATAAAGGTGATCGCGCCGTGGCGCGAATGGGATCTGCTCTCGCGTGAAAAGCTGCTGGCTTACGCGGAAAAGGCGGGCATTCCTATCGAAATGAAGCACAAGCAAGGCGGCGCGCCCTACTCCATGGACGCGAACCTGCTGCACATTTCGTTCGAAGGCCGCCATCTGGAAGATCCGAAAGCCGAGGCAGAAGCCGATATGTGGCGTTGGACCGTCGCGCCGGAAGATGCGCCGGATGCACCGGAATATCTGGATATCGAATTCGAGAAAGGCGATCCGGTTGCTTTGAATGGCAAGCGTCTGTCGCCGGCGGATATGCTCACCGAGTTGAACGCGATTGGCGGCAAGCATGGCATCGGGCGGCTGGATCTGGTCGAGAACCGGTACGTTGGCATGAAGTCGCGCGGTTGCTATGAAACGCCGGGCGGCACGATCATGCTCAAGGCGCATCGTGGAATTGAGTCGATCACACTGGATCGCGAAGTCGCGCATCTGAAGGATGACCTGATGCCGCGTTACGCCGCGCTGATTTACAACGGATATTGGTGGAGCCCGGAGCGCCGCGCGCTGCAAGTGCTGATCGATCACACGCAAGACAAGGTGAACGGCTGGACGCGCGTGAAGCTGTATAAGGGCAGCGTGACGGTGGTGGCGCGTGATTCGAAGGAAACGCTGTTCGACAAGAACATCGCTACGTTCGACGACGACGGCGGCGCCTACGATCAAGCCGACGCCGGCGGGTTTATCAAGCTGAATGCACTGCGGATGCGGATTGCTGAAAATGCGCGTCGCAAGCGCGGTGGTTGAGCTTTAGTAGAAAATGTGAAAAACCCGCCTTCCGGCGGGTTTTTTTTGCGGCCTCTATCGCCACGCTTTTAAAGGCAGACCGGCTCGGCTTCCAGTTCCACGCCGAATCGCGTTTGAACGTCGCGCTTGATGGCATCGGCGAGTTCGAGGATTTGCGCGCCCGACGCGCCGCCGCGATTCACCAGCACCAGCGCTTGCCGGTCGAGCACCGCGGCCCCGCCGATTGAGCGGCCTTTCCAGCCGCATCGGTCGATCAGCCAGCCTGCCGCTAGCTTGAACTGCCCGTCCGGCTGTTTGTACGACACGACTTCCGGTTCCCGCGCCTTCAACGCATTGAACTCGGCCGCGCTGATCACTGGATTCTTGAAGAAGCTTCCGGCGTTTCCAAGCACGCGCCAGTCCGGCAGCTTTGCCTGACGAACAGAGACCACGGCATTAAAAATGGCTTGGGGATTATCCGCCGCGCCGCTTTCCAGCACGCGCGCGATGTCCGCGTATTCCGCGCGCGGCGTCCATTTTTTCGGCAGACGAAACGTCACCGATACGATCACAAAACGCCCGCGCCCTTCGCGCTTGAAAAAGCTGTCGCGATAACCGAACGCGCACGCATCGCGATCGAATTCGTGCGTTCGTCCCGTCGATAATTCGATCGCCCGCAAGCGCTCGAAGCGCTCGCCCATTTCAAGGCCATACGCACCGATGTTCTGGATCGGCGCCGCGCCGACCGTGCCGGGAATCAGCGCGAGATTTTCGAGTCCTGGAAAACCTTGCGACAAGGTCCACGCAACGAATTCATGCCAGTTTTCTCCCGCACCGGCTTCGATGTAGACGGCTTCTTTGTCTTCATCGACTATTCGGCGGCCGCGCAGGTCCATCAGCAACGCGACGCCGTCGAAATCCTTCGTCAGCACGATATTGCTGCCGCCGCCGAGAATCAGGCGCGCCTGGCCGTTGAGGCGTTCGTCCAGAGCAAGCGCCGCGATTTGCGCCTCTTCTGTCAGCCGGACAGCGTGTTTGGCGCGGACATCGAAACCGAACGTGTTGTGCGCGAGTAGCGGGTAATTGGAGAGGAGTTCGTACTCGGACATTGAGGCAACACTGAGGAGTGGTCTTGGGCAAACCGGGACGGCATCGGTAGAATGACGTTGGTTAGTGATTATAGCGAGTGCGTGCAGGCAGTCTGGCGCCTCGCCTCAACGAAGGGGAATGCAAATGCCATCGTTTGACGTCGTCAGCGAAGCAAACATGATCGAGGTGAAAAACGCCATCGAGCAGTCGAACAAGGAGATCTCCACACGCTTCGACTTCAAGGGTTCGGACTCGCGCATCGAGCAAAAAGAACGTGACCTGACGCTTTTTGCCGACGACGATTTCAAGCTCGGCCAGGTCAAGGACGTGATGTTGTCGAAGCTGGCAAAGCGCAACGTAGACGTGCGATTTCTGGATTACGGCAAGATCGAGAAGATTGGCGGCGACAAGCTGAAGCAAGTCGTTGAGGTCAAGAAAGGTGTGACCGGCGAGCTGGCGAAGAAGATCGTCAAGATGGTCAAGGACAGCAAGATCAAGGTCCAGGCGAGCATTCAGGGCGACGCAGTGCGCATCAACGGCACGAAGCGCGACGACCTGCAAAGCGCAATCGCCATGCTGAAGAAGGATGTGACGGACGCGCCGCTGGATTTTAATAATTTTCGGGATTGATGATCCGGAGAGCTTGACGCGTTGGAGAGCAAAGCCGCCTTTCAGGCGGCTTTCTTGTTTTGCGCCGGCTTGTTAAAGCGCTATTGAGGCGATTGCGCCGCCTTCTTTTGTCCGATGCGACTTTCCTTCCCATCGAGCAACTTCTTGATATTGCCGCGATGCCGCCAGATCAAGAGCGCGCTCATTGCGGCAACTGCCAACGATATACGGCTTGGCCCGAACAGGAAGACATCGAAGAAAGGCGCGAATACCGCCGATACCAACGCGGCCAGCGACGAATACCGGAAGAAGAACGCGATGATGACCCAAGTCAGCAAGGTAGCCAGCCCGAGCACGGGATGAATCGCGAGCAGCACGCCCGCAGCCGTTGCCACACCCTTCCCGCCCTGGAACTTGAAAAATATTGGGTACAGGTGCCCGAGAAAAACAGCAATCGCCGCGAGCGCAACGGCGGTTGAATCCAGTCCGAAGCGCGCCCCGAAATGCACCACGAGCCATACGGCGAACCAGCCCTTGAAGGCATCGCCGAGCAATGTCAGAACGGCGGCCAGCTTGTTGCCCGTGCGCAGCACGTTTGTCGCGCCCGGATTACCGGAGCCGTACGAACGCGGATCGGCGAGGCCCATGGCCGAACTCACCACGACCGCAAACGAGATCGACCCGATCAAATAAGCCACCACAGCGACGATCGCATTGTTCATTGATTTCTTCTTGTCTTCGGAAACGGAGAGCGGGATTTCAAGACGCGCATTCTAATCGACGCTCGCGCAATTCACGGGCGTGGCCTGCAGCAACTCGGTCAGGATTTGCGGCTTGATACTTACCAGATACCCGCGACGCCCGCCGTTCAGATAAATTGTGCCGAGATCGAAAATGCTGGACTCCGCGTACACGGGCATAGCCTTTCGCGTACCGAAAGGCGACGTGCCGCCGATCAGGAAACCCGAGTGGCGGTTCGCGACTTCAGGCTTGCACGGCTCAACCCGTTTCGCGCCGATCTGCCGCGCGAGATTCTTGGTCGATACGGTTTTGTCGCCGTGCATGAGGACAATCAGCGGCTTTGCATGCTCGTCTTCCATGACCAACGTCTTGACGACCGAATGCTCGTCTACGCCGAGTTGGCGCGCGGATTCTTCCGTGCCGCCATGTTCGACATATTCATAAGGATGCTCGCCGAATTCGACCTTATGCCGGCGCAAGAACTGCGTCGCCGGCGTTTCGGAAATGTGTTTTACCTTGGACATGACGGCATTGTAGCGGCGCGAAAGCACGGCCACCATCGGCCGAACGGCCAATTGTGCGAGCGGATTTACTGTGGCACGATCGTTCGGAAATGCTCTCTGGCCTGCGCCACATTGGAGATTCAAACGTGATTCGCGATTCAGAAACCCAGACCTTGCTCGAAGACGCCATCCGCCGTTTCGTGCGCGAGACGCTCGTGCCGCGCGAAGCAGAAGTCGACGAAACCGACCAGATTCCCGCCGATGTCCTCGCGGCCATGCGCGAAATCGGACTGTTTGGATTGACGATTCCGGAAGCGTACGGCGGCCTCGGCCTCACGATGGAAGAGGAAGTGCGCGTGGCGTTCGAACTCGGCCAGACATCGCCGGCGTTCAGGTCGGTGATCGGGACAAACAACGGCATTGGTTCCATCGGCATCTTGCTCGACGGCAGCGAGGAGCAGAAGCGTCACTATTTGCCGAAGCTTGCCGCGGGCGATCTGATCGGCTCGTTTTGCCTGACCGAGCCGGATTCGGGTTCGGATGCGGCGTCGTTGAAAACGTCGGCACGAAAGGACGGCGAGCATTACGTGCTGAACGGCACGAAGCGCTACATCACGAACGCGCCGGAGGCCGGCATCTATACGGTGATGGCGCGCACGAGCGACGCAAGAGGCGCAAGCGGGATTTCGGCGTTCATCGTGGAGCGGGAATCGCCGGGATTGTCGCTTGGAAAGCCCGATAAAAAAATGGGGCAACGCGGCGCGCATACGTGCGACGTGATCTTCGAAAATTGCCGCATTCCTGCCGGGCAATTGATCGGCGGCGTGGAAGGCGTCGGCTTCAAGACCGCCATGAAAGTGCTCGACAAAGGCCGCCTGCATATTGCGGCCGTGGCTATCGGAGCGGCAAAACGGATGCTGCGCGACGCTCTCGCCTATGCGACCGAACGCAAGCAATTCGGCCAGCCGATCGTCGAATTCCAACTCGTGCAAGGCATGCTCGCCGACAGCAAGACCGAGATCTACGCGGCCGAATGCATGGTGCTCGACGCCGCCCGACGCCGCGACGAAGGCCGCGATGTATCGGTGGAAGCGTCGTGCGCGAAATACTTCGCGACCGAAATGTGCGGCCGCGTGGCGGACCGCGCGGTGCAGATTCACGGCGGCGCGGGCTATATCTCGGAATATGGCATCGAGCGGTTTTATCGCGATGTGCGATTGTTCCGGCTCTACGAAGGCACGTCGCAGATTCAGCAAGTGATCATCGCGCGCGGTTTGATGCGCGGCACGGAGATTTAAGATGGAAATCGATGTCGATGCATTGCTTCGCGCGCTGCCGCAGCGCATCTCGGATATCCCCGAGCGTCTTGCCGCGCGCGCGCCGCAGCATGTCGTGCTGATCGAGGACGGACGACGTTTGAGCGCGGCGGACCTTCTGCAAAGCGTCAACGACACCGCAAGACAGCTTGCCGAACTCGGCGTGAAAGGCGGTGATCGCGTGATGATCGTGAGTGAAAATTGCATCGCGCAGATCGTGCTGATGTTCGCGGCATCGAAGCTGAATGCATGGTGTTTGCTCACGAATGCACGCCTTTCCGCAAGTGAAGTCGATGCCATCCGCGATCACGCCAGACCGCGTTTGGTCGCGTTCACGGTCGAGGCATCGAAAGACGCCGCGGATCATGCCGAGCGCTTGAACGCCTTGGCGAGCGCCGATACATGGCAATTCATCACGGATAATTCGGTCACACCCGAACCCATCGAAACCGATCCCGCCCGGCAATGCGCCGCGTTGATCTACACCACGGGCACGACTGGCGCGCCAAAAGGCGTGATGCTGTCGCATCGGAATTTGCTGTTCATCGCGGCAATTTCCAGCACATTGCGGCGCGTAACGCCCGACGACGTGGTCTACGCCGTTCTGCCGGTCACGCACGTGTACGGGCTGGCATCGGTTTGCCTCGGCAGCTTGTACGCGGGCGCTACGCTCAGGCTCGCGCCGCGCTTCGCGCCCGATGCCGTTTGCGACGCGCTGGCCGAAGAAAACATCTCGATCTTCCAGGGCGTGCCGGCCATGCACGCAAAGCTCGTCGAACATGTGCAGACCGGCCGTGCACCCTGGCACGCACCGGCGCTGCGTTTTGCTTATTCAGGCGGTTCGCCACTCGATCCCGCGTTGAAAGCCCGCGTCGAAGCGCTCTACAAAGTTCCGCTGCACAACGGTTATGGCATGACGGAAAGTAGCCCGACCATTGCGCAGACCATGCTCGATGCCCCGCGCGAAGATTGCGCGGCCGGCCATCCGATTCCGGGCATCGAATTGCGTTTCGTCGGAATGGATGGTGTCGATGTCCCCACGGGGGAAGTCGGCGAATTGTGGGTGCGTGGCCCGAACGTGATGCTCGGTTATTACCGCAACGAAGCTCAAACGCGGACGACGGTCACCGAGGAAGGCTGGCTCAAAACCGGCGACCTTGCGCGGCTGGAGCCGGATGGCGCGCTGGTCATTGCGGGGCGCAGCAAGGAGCTGATCATTCGTTCGGGCTTCAACGTGTACCCGGCGGAAGTCGAGAACGTGCTGAATGCGCATCCCGGCGTGCTGCAATCGGCGGTGATCGGACGGACGGTCGAAGGTAACGAGGAAGTGGTCGCGTTTGTCGAACTGCTGCCGTCGGTGCATGCGCTGCCCGATGACATTGTCGAGTGGTGCGCCGCTCGGCTTGCGCCTTACAAGCGCCCGGCGGAGATCCGCGTGCTGGCGGCATTGCCGGCGGCATCGACGGGAAAGGTGTTGAAGCACAAGCTCAGGGATGCGCTTTAGTTCTCAGTGAGCTTCAACCGCGTGGATGGTGCTCCTTATGCAGCGTCCTCAACCGTTCACGCGCCACGTGTGTATAGATCTGCGTGGTCGAGATATCCGTATGGCCGAGCAGCAACTGCACCACGCGCAAGTCCGCGCCGTGATTCAACAAATGCGTGGCGAACGCGTGCCGCAAGGTGTGGGGCGAAAGCGGCGCGCGTACATCGCCGGTAAGCGCGTGGCGCTTGATGATGTTCCAGAACTGCTGGCGCGTCATGCCTTCGCCCCGCGTGGTCACGAACAGCGCGTCGGCGGCACGCGCTCCGAGCAGCGCCGGGCGCGATTCACGCAAATATCGCTCGATCCAGTCGTGCGCCACCGCGCCGAACGGGATCAGGCGCTCTTTCGAGCCCTTGCCCATCACGCGCACCACGCCCTCGTTCAAGCCGACTTCCACCGTCTTCAACGTCACGAGTTCCGTCACGCGCAAACCGCTCGCGTACATCAGTTCGAGCATCGTGCGGTCGCGCAGGCCCAGCGCGGTTTCCACGTCGGGCGCATTCAGCAAGGCTTCGACTTGCGCTTCGTTAAGCGTCTTGGGAAACCGCGGCGCTTGCTTGGCCGAGCGCAATTTCAACGTGGGATCGGATAAAGCGCGATGTTCTCGCAATGCCCAGGCGTAATACCGGCGGAAGACGGACAGGCGGCGGTTGGCGGACGTCGCTTTATCGGCTCGGCGCGCGGCGAGATAACCGTTCATGTCGGCTTCGGTCGCGGTATCGATCTCCCCGCCGCGCGTCTTCGATAACCACTCCGCGAACAATCTCAAATCGCGCCGGTACGCTTCCAGCGAGTTCTTCGCGAGGCCGTGTTCGAGCCACAACGCGTCGCAGAAAAGATCGATCGATGCGCCGCTCGACACTATTTCCGACGCGCGTTCCAACTCTGTCACGTCCATTGATACATCCTTTAAGCGTTGGATCATGCTGCCTGCCGAAGTGCCCATTCCACATGTTCGCGCACCAGTTCCGATGGATCGCCGGCACGTGCGTTCAACGCGTTTGTTATTTCCGAGCGCGAATTTGCACTGAGCGATGTCGAGCGTAACGCGTTGCCCATGGCCACTGCAATATTACGCAACCACTGTTCGTGGCCAATACGACGAATCGCGCTGCCTTGCATGCGGTCATCGAATTCGGATGCGTTCCAGCCGAACAACGCCACGAGCGATGCGCGATCGAGTCCGTGCCGAACATTAAAATCCGCGACGGGCGCAGCCTGCGCAAATTTGTTCCACGGACACACGAGCTGGCAATCGTCGCAACCATAAACGCGATTGCCGATCAGCGGGCGCATCTCCTCCGGAATACTGCCCTTCAACTCGATGGTCAGATATGAAATGCAGCGCCGTGCATCGAGCCGGTATGGCGCGATGATCGCCTGCGTCGGGCACACATTGATGCACTTCGCGCAGCTTCCGCAATGCGAACCGTCGTGCTCGGGCGCGTGGTCGGGGTTGATATCGGCGTCGGCGGGAAGTGCGATATCGACCAGAATCTCGCCGATAAAAAACAGCGACCCCGCGTCACGTTGCAGCAGCAATGTGTGTTTGCCGCGCCAGCCGTTGCCTGCTTTCTGCGCCAGCTCGACCTCCAGAACCGGCGCGGAATCCGTGAACACGCGATATCCGAACGGCCCGATTTCCGCTTCAATACGATCAGCCAGAAGTTGCAATCGGCTGCGCATGACCTTGTGATAATCGCGGCCGCGCGCATAAACGGACACGACCGCCGCAGCGGGATCGTCGATGCGCGCCCATTCGGTCGCGCGCCAGTTGACGGACGTTGCATCGGCTGTCGAGGTACTTTCCGGCGCCTTGCCATTGAGTGTCGATGCCGGCAGATAGGCCATCCGAACTGTAATAACACGTCGCGTACCGGCCACAAGCTCGGCCGGCCTTGCGCGTTTCATCGCATGTTTGGCCATATAATCCATCTCGCCGTGATAGCCTGCTTCGAGCCACGACGCGAGGCCTTCTTCGGCATCCGTCAAGTCGGCGTCGCTGACGCCGACCGCACCGAACCCCAACTCGCGCCCCCACGCCTTGATGCGCAGCGCGAGTTCAGCCAGCCCGGCTTCGTCATCAATTCTGAAGTGGCTCGGGTTCCCGGCGGCGTTTTCTGACGCGCGCTCGTGTTCCACAGGGTGTTCCGGCAGACGGTTCATCACGACATTTTACGAGAATGCCCGACAGCCTCACTCGATCGATTGCAAATCCTCCCGCCGCGCTCCTCGAACGCCGCTTCGACTTGCCCAGCGAGGACGCAACGCTCGCGTTCGGCGAACAGTTCGCGCGGGCGATTCTCAAGGTCCGGAGCGCAACCGCCGATTCCCCGAACGAACGTTTTCCCGGTTTGCAGGTCCAGTTGATCGGCGACCTGGGCGCGGGCAAGACCACGCTCGTGCGCGCGACGCTGCGTGCGCTCGGTCACGCGGGCCGCGTGCGCAGTCCCACTTACACGCTCGTCGAACCCTATTCGCTTGCCACGCAAACGGGTGCGCTCGAGTTGTATCACTTCGATCTTTATCGCTTCTCCGATCCAGCCGAATGGATCGATGCCGGCTTTCGCGAATACTTCGACTCAGGCGCGGTCTGCCTGATCGAATGGCCGCAACGCGCCGGCGGATTGCTGGGTGTACCGGATCTCGAATTCAAGCTGGAACAGGAAGGCGAAGGCCGCGTGCTGACCGCGCGCGCGTTTAGCGAAACAGGAAAGTCATGTCTCGAAAGTTGTTGATCAAGCCGTTTCATTCGATCGAATCGACCGCCACTGCTTCGCACAACTGGCGCCGGCGCCAGGTGCTGCGCGCGGGGGCATCGACTATTGCGCTTGCGTTGCTCGGACCGAAGCTCGCCTATGCGAGTTCGGTGCTCGGCGTGCGTGTGTGGCCGGCACGCGATTACACGCGCGTCACGATCGAGTCGGATCAACCGCTGCAAAATAACCAGCAACTGCTGCAGGGTCCGGACCGGCTAGTGGTCGACCTAAACGGGCTGGATCTCGATCAGGAACTGAAGGACCTCGTCTCGAAGATCACGCCGAACGATCCGCAGATCCAGTCGGTGCGCATTGGGCAATATCAGCCGCACGTGGTGCGCATGGTGTTCGACCTGAAGGGCGCGGTCAAACCGCAAGTGTTCACACTGACGCCTATTGGCAGCTACAAGTATCGGCTGGTATTCGATTTGTACCCGGCTGTCGCGCCCGATCCGTTGATGGATCTGCTCGCGCAATCCGAGCACAAGCAGCAGGCTATCGATCAAAGCAACCCGAATCCAACTCAGCCGCCCGCCACGCTGAGCGGTCCCGCGACCGCTCCAAAGTCGAACGCACCCGACAATACCGACGAATTTTTCCAGAAGTACGCGCAGGCAAACGATCTGCCCCGTGCGCCATCCGCGGCCCCGGTTGCGCCTGCTGTGCCGCTGCCGAAACCTCGCCCGACGATCAAGCCCGCACCGCCGACAGCCATCGCAAAGGACGATTCGTCCGACAGCGACACCAGCGACGACTACGGCTTTGCCAATCCAAAAAGCGGCAAAGCCGGCACGACGCGACTGCTTACGGTCGCCATCGATCCGGGTCACGGAGGCGAAGATCCCGGCGCGATCGGCGGCGGCGGCACGTACGAAAAACATATCGCGCTGGATATTGCCAAGAAGCTGCGCGCAAAAATCGATGCCCAGCCGAACATGCGCGCCATGATGACGCGCGACAACGACTTCTTCGTGCCGCTCAACGTTCGCGTGCAGAAGGCGCGCCGCGTGGGCGCCGACTTGTTTGTTTCGATTCACGCCGACGCGTTCACCACACCTTCCGCGCGCGGTTCATCCGTGTTCGCGCTGTCGGATCACGGCGCGTCGAGCGCAGCGGCCCGATGGATGGCGAACAAGGAAAACGCGTCCGACTCCATTGGCGGCATCAACGTGAAGACGCAGGACGCGAGCGTCAACCGCGCGTTGTTCGACATGTCCACGACCGCGCAGATTCGCGATTCCATGCGCTACGGCAATTTCGTGCTCAACGAAATTGGCGATATCAACAAACTGCACAAGGGTTCGGTCGAGCAAGCCGGATTTGCCGTGCTGAAGGCGCCGGACATTCCATCCATTCTCGTGGAAACCGCGTTCATCAGTAACCCGGAAGAAGAGCAGCGCCTGAACGACGACGCCTACCGCGACAAGATGGCCAACGCAATCATGAAAGGCATCAAACGGTACTTCGCCGCAAATCCGCCGCTGGCCAAGAGCCGCATGACGTAACGCACGCTGCAGGAATTGATGCCGGCAGGTTCAGCGTGCCGGCATCAATCGCTGCATCAGCCATCCGCCGAACACGTTGACAAACAGCCCGGCCATCACCAGCACGGCGCCAAGAAGCTGCATTAAACTCAGCCCTTCATCGAGCAGCAATGCGGCCGATGCCAGTCCCACAATGGGCACGAGCAAAGAAAACGGCGCCACCTGGCTCGCCGGATATTTCCCAAGCAGCTTGCCCCACAGCGTGTAGCCGAGCATTGTCGCGATAAACGCGAGGTACACGATCGCGAGAATCGACGTCACGGATATAGCGGACAAGCTCGCCTCGATGCGCGCGGGCCCTTCCATGATCAGGGACAAAGCCAGGAACGGCAGCGGCGGCACGAGGCTCGCCCACACCACGAGCGACAGCAAATCGACCTTGCCCATGCGCTTGGTGATGACGTTCCCCATTCCCCACATTGCCGATGCAGCCAGCGTCAGCACGAAGCCCGCGACGGTCATGGCGTGCCCCGCTTGCACGCCAATTACGGCGAGCCCGCACGCGGCGATCAGCAAGCCCACGATATTCGGACCGCGAATCTGCTCGCCCAGGATCATGGCCGCGAAGATCAGCGTGAAGAATGCCTGTGCCTGCAATACCAGCGACGCCAGGCCGGCGGGCATGCCAACGGACATTGCGTAGAAAAGCAGCACGAACTGGCCGAGCGATATGGTCGCGCCATACGCGAACACCCATTTGAACGGAACGGCGGGGCGTTTGATAAAGAACACCGCCGGAAGGGCCACCAATGAGAACCGCAACGCCCCAAGCAGCATGGGCGGAACGCCGTGCAACCCAACCTTGATCACGACGAAATTCACGCCCCAGGCAAGAATCACGATCAGCGCGGACAACAAATCCCTTGGCGACACAGCCGTCTCCGTCAGTTGTATTGATGCGCATCCAGTCACTCGGATCGAACGCGAACCGACACTTTAGCGGACGATTTTGCAAATGCCTTGTACAAACTCACGACATAGCCCATTCGGACAGGGTCGAGTGCGCCGTTTTGGACAAAGAAAAAGCGCTTGCACCGGAGCCGGCACAAGCGCTTTTTTGCAAACTTCCAGACTTCTGACTTACTTGCCCTGACCGTTCTCCACGGCAGCGCTTGCACCCGTTTCAACTGCCGGCGTCTTGCTCTTGTTCGCCGACAAGCCATTCGACGACTTGTTCGTACCGTGGCGTTGCATGCGGTGCTTTTTCATCGGGGCGGACGCGCCGTCCATGGGCGCTGCGGTGGAACCGGCCATCGAGTTGTCGCTCGATGTCTGCGCGAAAGCGCTGCCGGTAGCGAGCAGTCCGGCCGTAAGGGCGATCAAAAGCGTGTTTTTGGTCATTATTAAAACTCCTGTCTATGCAAAAGGGACTTGGGTACTGCAGTTTTTCATCACATGCGATAACGATAAAGAAAACGATCGGCACGGTCACGAACCATAGACCTCTTGGCCTATCGCCCGGATAACGCTTGCATGCTTCGACTCGACGCCCAGTAGAATTGCAGTTCCGAGCACGCAACCGAGCGTTCACATGTCATCCACAATCGAAGCGTTTCTCAAGCCACACCAGCACGACGTCGGTAACCTTACGGTCCGGCGCGTATTACCGGCATTGGCCGTCCGCACGATTGGGCCGTTCATCTTCTTCGACCACATCGGCCCCGCAACGCTCGTGCCCGGCGTGGGACTCGACGTCCGGCCGCACCCGCATATCGGGCTGGCGACGGTGACGTATCTGTTCGAAGGCGCGATCATGCATCGCGACAGCCTGGGTTCGTTGCAGAAGATCTCACCGGGCGACGTGAACTGGATGACGGCGGGGCGCGGTATCGTGCACTCGGAACGCACGCCGGACGAAGAACGCGCCGCCGGGCAAACCATGCATGGCATCCAGACGTGGGTTGGCTTGCCGGTTGAAGACGAAGAGGTCGCACCCTCGTTCGAACATCATCCGGCAGCCGCGCTGCCGCTCGTGGAACATAACGGCGTGCGCCTGCGGATAATCGCGGGCAACGCGTTCGGCGAAACGGCCCCGACCACGACGTTCTCGCCAACGCTGTATGTGGCCGCCGAGTTCACGCCGGACAGCGCCGTGACGCTCGACACCGAGCACGAAGAACGTGGCGTGTATCTGCTCGAAGGCGATCTTACTATCGACGGCGATGAACTTCCCGCCGGCCAGATGGCCGTGCTGAAGAACGGCTTTTCAGCCGATCTGCGCAGTACGAATGGCGCCATCGCCATGTTGCTGGGCGGCGCGCCACTCGACGGGAAACGTTTTATCGAATGGAATTTCGTATCGAGTTCGAAGGAAAAAATTGAAGCCGCGAAACACGCGTGGAGCGAGCAGCGCATGGGACACGTCCCTGGCGAGACGGAATTCATTCCGCTGCCAACCCCGCGCCGCGAGTCGAATGCGCCGGAGGCGTAAGGCACCGAATCTTTAATAACCGTCTTGGATCGACCGACCGCGGCGACGCTGCCCGGATACGCGCATTGACTGCCTGATCCTGAATGGCAGCCTCTTGTATCCGCCGAAAATCGCACAAGCTTCGACGTAGAATTGTCAAAATTGCTTCGTGCCCTTTTCTGTAAGACGCTTATGAGGAACACCATGGATACAACACTCGCCACGTTCGAACAGGATGTCATCGCCGCGTCAACGCTTGCGCCAGTCCTAGTGGATTTCTGGGCGCCGTGGTGCGGTCCGTGCAAGACGCTCGGACCCATGCTCGAGCGGCTGGAAGCCGAAGGCGCGGGAAAATGGAAGCTGGTGAAGGTCAACGTCGACGAAAACCAGGAACTCGCGGCGCACTTCCAGGTTCGCAGCATTCCGCACGTGATCGCGTTCGCGGATGGCCACGCGGTCGATCAGTTCATCGGCGTGTTGCCGGAAGGCCAGTTGCGCACGTTCATCGAAAAGCTGGTGCCGGATGGCGCCGAAGCCGAACGTCGTGCGGCGCAAGTTGCCTACGAAGCAGGTGAAACGGATGTGGCTATCGATCATGTCAAGACAGCGCTTGCGCTCGATCCCGGCTACGACGACGCCCGCCTCGACTTGATCGAATGGCTGCTGGCGGCAGGCCGTACAGACGAAGCGCGCGACGAAGACAAGCTGTTGTCGCCGAAAACCACGCAAGGAATCGATGCGCGTTACAACGCGCTGAAAACCGAACTCGACGCCGCCGATGCCGCCGCGAGCCTTCCTCCCGCCGACGCGTTGATCGACGCGGTGAATGCGAATCCGGATGATCTTGAAGCGCGCTTTGCGCTGGCGAACCGCCTGATTGCGGGTCGCGATTACAACGGCGCGCTGGAGCATCTGTTCGCAATCGTCACGCGCGACCGCGCTTTCATGGACGACGTCGGCCGAAAAACGATGCTTTCGGTATTTGGTCTAGCTGCGCATCAACCGGAGGTGGTTTCGTTCTGGCGCCGCAAACTCAGCAGCGCAATGAACTGATCAATTAATGCAAAACCGTTAATCCTTTCAAATCGATTAAATCAGTTTCGAAAGAAGTCTTCTGCAGAAAGTCGTTGAATCTTTTTAATGGCCGCTTTGCATTTAATGGTAAAGCGGCCGTTTTAATTTCAAAGCGCGGGCTTCGCAAGTTGTCTTAATACATAAGAAACCGCAGCGAAGCCAAAACTTGCAGTTACGCAGACGCTCGATCCAAACCCTGCGCAATTGAGTCCAACGGGACCGGAATAATTTGGCGCGGTATCGGCCTGCGTTGCGGCGTCGCCTGCATCCGCGGCCGGCGCGTCTGGATAGATGAGCGGCTCTTCGGAATAGACGGCGCTCACCTTGAATCTGGATTTGGGTCCGCGCGGGAAGCCGTGCGACTTGCGCAGTTGGCCGCGCACCTTGGAGAGCAGCGGGTCCTGAATCGTAAGCGCAAGATCGGCGATACGAATCCGCGTCGGGTCGAGCTGGCCGCCTGCGCCGCCAATCGTAATCAGTGGCTGATTGTGCTCGACACACCACGCAATTAGCGCGGTTTTCGTACGAACGCTATCGATAGCATCGATGACAAAATCAAAACCGCCGCCCAGCACGGAATCGAAGTTCGCGGGTTCCACAAAATCCTCGACTTCTTCCACGCGGCAATCCGGATTGATCAGGCGGATACGTTCCGCCATGGCGGTGACTTTCGCCTTGCCGTAATTGCCATCGAGCGCGGGCACTTGCCGGTTGGTATTGCTTTCGGCAACGTTGTCGAGATCGATCAGCGTCAGGCGGCCGATTGCATTTCGCGCCAGCGCTTCAACCGCCCACGACCCCACGCCGCCAATTCCAATCACTGCGACGTGCGCGCGTTCGAACGCCGCCAGTCCCGCCGGGCCGTACAACCGCGCCACGCCACCAAAGCGCCGGGCGCGGTCGGCTGCTTCAAACTCCGGCTTTGCGGGGGTAATATTCAAAGCGTCGGCAGATGCGGAAATGGCTGTCATGAGCGTTTTGCGAGCGGGAACACAAACGAGGAGGCGGAACTGACGCGCTATCACAACGATAGAAGCGCATATGAGCAGGAATTCGCCGAATTGCGTATTCTGCCTTATCGAAGATTGGACGTCGGGAATCAACGGCCGGTTTTTGAAAGGTGAATGAAAAATAATCGCTTGGGTTGCGTCAAATTTTGTTGCGCGGCTTTATGACCTGACTCAATAAAGGTCCAAAGGGCACTCGCCGTAAAGCGCAGGATTTGCAGACCTTGGCTATACTAATGCGATTGAAGTGCTTGCATAAAAAATGACTACCCTCGCTGACCTTCGAAAGAATTATTCCGTCGGATCGCTGGACACATCCGACGTAGATCCGAATCCCGTTCGGCAATTCGAAAGCTGGTTCGCGCAAGCGCAAGACGCAAAACTCCCCGAACCCAACACCATGACGCTCGCCACGGTCGACGAACGCGGCCGGCCGTCGGCGCGCATTGTGTTGATCAAGGGCGTCGATGATCGCGGCTTTGTATTCTTCACCAATTACCTCAGCCGCAAAGGCCATGAGCTCGCGAACAACTCGTTCGCCAGTCTGCTGTTTTACTGGATCGAACTCGAGCGCCAGGTGCGCGTCGAGGGCTCCGTCGTCAAGACAAGTCTGGAAGAAAGCGATGCGTATTTCGCGTCGCGCCCGCTTGGATCGCGAATAGGCGCGTGGGCGTCGGAGCAAAGTGAAGTGATCGAAAGCCGCGCGGTGCTCGAAGCCCGCGAGCGCGAACTGATTGCGAAATTCGGTGACAACCCGCCGCGCCCGCCCCATTGGGGCGGCTACCGGCTCGTTCCCGACACTATCGAATTCTGGCAGGGCCGCCCGTCACGGTTGCATGACCGTGTCGTCTATAAACGTGATGCACGCGAGCAGGCGGACAACGGCCAGCAATGGCGCATTGTTCGACTATCGCCTTAGCGCCTGAAGGCGTTTTCAAGCGCCTTCGCAGCCGTTTCTGCTTCGTTTGGCTGTAACTGACCTTTCGCCCGGTTCTCGATGAACCGACTTCAGCGGCCCGCGTTCAATCGCGTCTCGTTGCGGCGTGTCTGAACGGTTAAGGCAAAGAAGAAAAAAGCATCACGACGTGACGTACCAACGTGCAGTGCAAGCGACCCGGTTTGGCTTCAATTTCATCTGAGCGCGGAGAACAAGCATGTTTTGGGAGAAAAAACTGACGCAGTGGGTGCAGGACATTCGCGACCGGGCCAACCTGCCCGCCCGCCTGGTCCTGTGGGATGGACAGCAGCATGACTTCGGAAGTTTCGCGGCGCCGCAAGTTACGTTGCACGTGAAGAGCGCGACCGCCCTGCCTTATTTGCTCGAACCGAGTCTGGACAATCTCGGTGAAGCTTATGTGAAAGGCAAGATCGACATAGAAGGCAAGCTGTCCGACATCATCAACATTGGCTACGGCCTGGCCAAGAACACGGTTACCAGCGCAAGCAAGCTCGCGCGCGTGCGGCGTTATTTCAACCACACGAAGGCGTCGGACAAAAAAGCCATTCAGTACCACTACGATGTATCGAACGAGTTCTACGAGCTTTGGCTCGACAAGAACATGGTCTACTCGTGCGCGTACTTCGAGAACGGCGACGAAGACCTCGCCACCGCGCAGATCAAGAAAATCGATCACATTCTGACCAAAATCCAGTTGCAGCCAGGCCAGCGCCTACTGGATATCGGCTGCGGCTGGGGCGCGCTCGTCTTGCGCGCGGCGCAGAAATTCGGCGCGCAATGCGTGGGCGTCACGCTCTCGCAAAACCAGTTCGATCTCGCCACCAAGCGTGTGAAAGACGCCGGACTCGAAGACAAGATCGAGATCCGTCTGCAGGATTATCGTGACGTGCAAGGGCAGTTCGACCGGATCACGAGCGTCGGCATGTTCGAGCACGTCGGGCGCAAGAACCTGCCCGGCTACTTTGCCAAGGTGCGCGAACTGCTGGTCGATGACGGCGTTGCAATGAATCACGGCATTACGTCGACCGACTTCAATAGCGGCGAGACGGCGCTGGGCGGCGGGGAGTTCATCGATCGATACGTGTTCCCGGACGGCGAGTTGCCGCACATCGGCCTCGCGCTCGAAGCGCTGCAGGAAGGTGGTCTGGAAGCCGTGGACGTGGAAAGCCTGCGCCGTCACTACGCGCGCACGCTCGACATCTGGGCGGAGAATTTCGAGGCGAACGCGGAGAAGGCCAAATCGCTCGTAGACGATGAAAAATTCCGCATCTGGCGCGTGTACCTTGCAGGATGCGCGTATGCGTTCGAGAATGACGATGTCTCGATCTACCAGATCGTCTGCCGGAAGGCCGGACGCAGCGCCAAAACGCTGCCGTGGTCACGCCGGTATATTTACGAAAAATCGCTCTGAGTTCAACGCCTGATTCCGCAGCCTCTGATAACCCCGCGTCCGGTGATGAACCGGACGCGGGGTTTGTTGACGTTGATTTGTTTGGTGACGCTATCGAGCCGGAAGGGGCAGTAGCTCAAAAACCGAAGCCGGCCAAAACATCTTCCCCGCGTTCGAAATCACGCGGCGGCGTTCTGCCCGCGCTCGCCGCGCCCGAGCTTCAGGCGCTCGCGGACCAGCTTCCGCCGAAGGTTCACATCGGGACATCGACGTGGTCGTTTCCCGGTTGGCGCGACATTGTGTACGGCGACGAATATTCTTCCGCCAAGCTTTCCCGCGACGGCCTCAACGCGCTCGGCGCGCATCCTCTGCTTCGATGTGTATCGATAGACCGATCGTTTTACGGGCCTTTGTCGATCGCCGATTACGCGCGTTACGCCAGTCAGGTTCCGGCGCATTTCCGGTTTATCGTCAAGGCGCCTGCCGCGGTCACCGACGCCACTGTCCGCGGCGAAAAAGGCGTACCTGCTGGCGATAACCCCGCGTTTCTCGACCCGAACATCGCGATCAGTGAATTCGTGGAGCCATGCATTGCAGGTCTTGGCGAGAAAGCCGGCGCGCTCGTGTTCCAGATTTCGCCGCTGCCGGACGCGATGATCGTCGATCCAACCGTGTTTCTCGATCGCCTGTCCGCGTTTCTTCACGCGCTGCCGCCGCTGCCCGGTGAAAGCTGCTACGCCGTCGAACTACGCGACGCAATCATGCTGACGCCGCGTTTAATCCGTGTCCTGCGCGATGCCAACGTGCGCTATTGCGTCGGCATCCACGCGCGCATGCCCGATCCGCGGCGTCAAGCCAAAGCGCTCGCGTTACTCGATGAAGGCGGACTCGGCCCGCTGATCGTGCGCTGGAGTTTGCACGGCGGTTTCAAATACGAGCAGGCGAAAGCGAAGTACGAACCGTTCGACAAACTCGTCGATGAAGACCCCGACACGCACGAAGCCCTCGCCGAACTCGCCGTCCAATACGCGCTCGCGGGTCAACCTGTGGTGATCGCGGTGAACAACAAGGCCGAGAGATCGGCGCCGCTGACGTGCTTCAAGATCGCGCGCAACCTCGTCGCCGCGATGAAAATCTGGCTCGGGAAAAAATAAAGCGGACTTCGGTTTCCCGAAGCCCGCATCGTTTTTTTTTGCGCAAATTGCGATCAGCGCTTGAGCCTGCTGGAAAATTTCTGCCTAAACTTTGCGACTTTCGGCGCAACCACGAACGCGCAATATCCCTGGTTCGGATGCTGCTCGAAGTAGTTCTGGTGATAATCCTCGGCCGGATAATAGTTGCCGTTCAGCGGCGTCACTTCGGTGACGATCTTGCCGTCGAAAATGCCGCCCTTCTGCAACTCCTCGATCACATCCAGCGCAATTTTCCGTTGTTCGTCGGAGTGCGTGAAAATGCTCGACCGATACTGCGTGCCAACGTCGTTGCCCTGACGGTTCAACTGGGTTGGATCGTGCGTGGCGAAGAAAATCTCCAGTACTTCCTTGTAGCCGATCACGGCTGGATCGAAATCGACCTTGATCACTTCGGCGTGTCCGGTCGTGCCGTCGCAAACCTGTTCGTACGATGGGTCCTTCACCTGACCGCCGGCGTAACCCGATTCCACCGACACCACACCTTCAACGCCCAAAAACACCGCTTCGGTACACCAAAAACACCCACCGCCAATGGTGGCGGTTTCGCGCTTCGCCTGCTCGTCATGTTGCGTCATGCTGGCTCCTGGTTCGTGTTCCGCTGTGACCCAGATGCAGGCGGAACCCCTTTGAATCAACCCTTCCAGCTTACTGGTTTTCGCGTATCCGTGTTGCCGGTGAGGCTTATGTGATGGCGTCTTCATTATTAGCGCCATGGTCGATTCCGCTAGAATCGCAACAATCGCAATCTTCCGATGACATCGAAAACGAACCGCCCCTGATGAAACGCGCCAATCCGCCGAATTTCGATGCAACCGCTTTCCGGGACGCCCTGAGCCAGTTCGCCACCGGCGTCACCGTCATCACGACGCGCGCCGAATCCGGTCAGTTGATCGGCATTACGGCGAGCTCGTTCAATTCCGTCTCGCTCAATCCGCCGCTCGTGCTGTGGAGCCTCGCGACTAAATCAGCATCCATGCCCGTATTCCAGGCCAACAGTCATTACGTGGTCAACGTGCTCGCCGCCACGCAAGTGGATCTGTGCAAGCGCTTCGCAACCGTCAAGGGCGATCGTTTTGCGGGCGTCTCACATGCGGCCGGCGACACGGGAATGCCCGTACTCGACGGCGCGCTCGCGTGGTTCGAGTGCCATAACCGCAGCCGCTATCAAGAGGGCGATCACGTAATCTTCGTGGGTCAGGTCGAACGGTGCGGCGTGCACGAGAACGCAGCGGAAATAGCCCCGCTGGTTTTCCAGGCGGGGCATTTCCATACCGTTGGGTCGTTGTAAAACTCGTATTGAAGCTCGTCTTGAAGCTCGTCTTGAGCCTCAGCCCGTCCGATCGATCAACGCGACAGGAACGCCCGCTTCGTCCTTCATGGTCTGAAGCACGATGTTCGAGCGGATATCGATAACACCCGGTGCCTTGTACAACTTGCTCAGAATAAAGTCTGAATAATGCTTGAGGTTGTGGGCGAGTACGCGCAGCACATAATGTGTGTCGCCGGTCACCACGAACGCTCCTACTACTTCCGGCCATTCACGCACCGCCGCCGCAAACTTCTCGTGCCAGTTTTCCTGATCGTTGCGCATGGATACGTGCACAAACGCCTCGAGCTCCACGCCAAGGCGTTCCCGGTCCAGACACGCGCGATAACTCGCGATCACTCCTTCTTCTTCGAGCAATCGCATGCGGCGCAGACACGCCGACGGTGAAAGCGAGATGCGTTCGGCCAGGTCCAGATTGCTGATCCGTCCATCTTCCTGGAGCACGGACAAGATACGGCAATCGGTTGCATCCAGCGAGAACCCTGTCATTTTTTAGTCTCCCTGCGGCTGTTTCATCGAATTATGTTCTAAGAGCGGCCACTTTGGGAGGGTATTTCTAAATCACGTTTCAATTATCTGGTCGTTAAACCAGTCGTGCAGCGAGTGCGCGGAGCTTCGGCCCGACGACGTTGCGAAAATAAGCTTCATCCATCGACGATGCCGGTCCGCTGCTGCTCAACACCAGCCAGCGGCCATTGCGGACATCACGAACAGGCGTGGCGATGGCGTTCACATCGGCGTGCCAATCGCGAAACGAGTAGCAACAGCCATCGCGCGCGTAATCGGCAATAGCGTCACGCGCCGCATTTACCAGGCGTGCGCCATCTTCGCCATGTGTTTGCGCCGCTGCGCCAAGGTCTTCGAGCAGCGCTGCTTGCAGGTCCGGTTCCTGCACGGCCAAATATGCGCGGCCCATTGAACTCGTGAGCATGGAAAGCCGCGATCCCGGCGCAAGGCCAAGCGTCAACGCCGTCTCGCTGCGGATGGTTTCGAGGTAGATCATGTCGAGGCCGTCGCGGCATCCCAGCGATACAGCCGCGCCGATTTCCCGCGCCAACACGCGCATGTGCGGCCGCGCGAGTTCAAGCGCGTCGGCGCCTGCGAGCAGCGCGAAGCCGAGCGAAAGCACGCCGGTATCGAGCGCGTACTTGCCGGCGGGTTCATCGAAGCGCAGGTAGCCGAGCGTTGTAAGCGTATAGGCAAGACGGTTGACCGTGGCTTTGGGAAGCCCAGTTCTTTCGACGAAATCGCGGTTGGCTAGCAAGGTTTCGCCGGGCCGGAACGCTCGAAGCAGTTCGAGCCCACGAGCCAGCGCGACGACGAAACGGCGTTCATCGATTCCGTCCGGTGGAGCTGGCGAATCGGTTATCCCGATGGAACTTGCAGGCATCGAATGCTAGACTCGGTCATTGATTTGCAAAACATTGTTCCGCTTAGCGGAACATCAGTCAAGTCCGAAAATTTGGAAAGAGAACAGGAGAACACCATGGCCGATGCCGCCCGTTTCAACTGGGAAGATCCGTTGTTGCTTGATCAGCAACTCAGCGACGAAGAACGCATGATTCGCGACGCCGCGCATGCCTACGCGCAGGACAAATTGCAGCCGCGCGTGCTCGAAGCGTTCCGCAACGAGCGCACGGACGTCGCGATCTTCCGTGAAATGGGCGAGCTCGGCCTGCTTGGTCCGACCATCCCCGAGCAATATGGCGGTCCCGGCCTGAACTACGTCAGCTATGGCCTGATCGCGCGCGAAGTCGAGCGCGTGGATTCGGGTTATCGGTCGATGATGTCGGTGCAATCGTCGCTTGTCATGGTGCCGATCAACGAATTCGGCACCGATGCGCAAAAGGAGAAGTACCTGCCGAAACTGGCAACGGGCGAGTGGATCGGCTGTTTTGGCCTCACGGAACCGAACGCGGGTTCCGATCCGGCCAGCATGACCACGCGTGCGAAAAAGGTCGATGGCGGCTTTTCGCTTTCGGGCCAGAAAATGTGGATATCGAATTCGCCTATCGCCGATGTGTTCGTGGTCTGGGCGAAGCTCGAAGAAGACGGACGCGACCAGATTCGCGGCTTCATCCTCGAGAAGGGCTGGAAAGGACTGACCGCGCCGGCGATTCACGGCAAGGTTGGCTTGCGGGCATCGATTACCGGCGAAATCGTGATGGACGAAGTCTTCGTGCCGGAAGAAAACCTGATGCCCAACGTAAGCGGACTCAAAGGGCCGTTCACCTGCCTGAATTCAGCGCGCTACGGCATCGCGTGGGGCGCGCTCGGTGCAGCGGAAGCGTGCTGGCACATGGCGCGACAGTACACACTGGACCGCAAACAGTTTGGACGTCCGCTCGCGGCAAACCAGCTCGTCCAGAAAAAACTTGCCGATATGCAAACGGAAATCACGCTCGGTCTTCAAGGCGTGCTGCGCCTCGGCCGGATGAAGGACGAAGGCACGGCGGCGGTCGAAATCACGTCGATCATGAAGCGCAATTCGTGCGGTAAGGCGCTGGACATTGCGCGCCTCGCGCGTGACATGCTGGGCGGCAATGGTATTTCGGACGAGTTCGGCGTCGCCCGGCATCTGGTGAATCTCGAAGTGGTGAATACTTACGAAGGCACGCACGATATTCACGCGCTTATTCTCGGCCGCGCGCAAACCGGAATTCAGGCGTTTTTCTGACCAGATAATCAAGGAATTCCCGATAAAAAAGCCAACGCTTAAAAGGCGTTGGCTTTTGCTTTTGTTCTTACTCCCAACCGGCTTTGTTATTTATTCGGTTGGGGCGTCAGGCGGAGATACGGACGCACGGCCTTGTATCCCTTCGGGAACTTGCGCTTGATTTCCTCTTCGTCCTTCAGCGACGGCACGATCACCACGTCGTCGCCCTGCTTCCAGTTGCCCGGCGTTGCAACCTGATGGCTGTCAGTGAGTTGCAGTGAATCGATCACGCGCAGGATTTCATCGAAATTGCGTCCCGTGCTGGCCGGATACGTGATCGTCAAGCGCACCTTCTTCTGCGGATCGATGACAAACAACGAACGCACCGTCAGCGTGGCATTCGCGTTCGGATGAATCATGTCGTACAGCTCGGACACTTTGCGGTCGCCATCGGCGAGGATCGGGAAACCGACGTTCGCCGCCTGCGTTTCGTTGATGTCCTTGATCCATTCCTTGTGCGATTCCACGTTATCCACCGACAACGCGATCGCCTTCACATTGCGTTTTTCGAACTCGCCGGCCAGCTTCGCTGTCAGGCCGAGTTCCGTGGTGCAAACCGGCGTGAAGTCAGCCGGATGCGAGAACAACACGCCCCAGCTATTGCCCAGCCATTCGTGAAACTTGATGCGGCCGACGCTGGAGTCCTGTTCGAAGTCGGGCGCTGTATCGCCAAGACGCAAGCTCATGTTGTATCTCCTAAAGTTAGATACCGCGATTTTCAACTCGCGGCGAACACTGCATTGACCAACGCCGTCGATAAAACCGGCAAGGCGGTCCGATCAAAATTAAAGCATACGTGACTAGACCTGCACAACGAACGAACATTCAGTCAGATCGTCATGCATATTTGTAATTTTTCGGGCGATGGGAAGCGCATCACCTTCAAAACCGCGCTGATTTTTTTCGCCTGGCGAACCTAATCGTCGCTTATTCAATTGAAACAGGTACGTGAAGCGGCTATGCGCGACGGATCCGTGCATCGGGAACAAAAACTGCAAGCTTGCAGTTTCGGGGCCCGATGGACGCTGGTCACCCACTGCTTCTTTGGTACGATTAGCGTAGCCTCACCCGTTTGGAGCCATCAATGTCAGAAATCAATAAGGAGCGATTCATGTCGGATATCAAAACCGTTCTCGCAGACGCCGAAGACCTGTTGAAGCAGGCCGCGAGCGCCACTGGCGAGCGTGCATCCGAGTTGCGCGAGACCGCTCTGACCCGCTTGAAACAAGCGAAGGAAAAGGCCGCAGATGCACAGGTCGTGGTGATCGAAAAGGGCAAGAAGGCTGCGCGTGCCACCGACGACTTCGTACACGAGCGTCCCTGGGCATCCATTGGAATTGCGGGAGGCATTGGCGTGGTCATTGGCCTCTTGATCAATCGCCGTTAATTCCATCATCGAGTTCGCCAGTCCGCCGCGTTTTCGCCCTGCGGGCGCTCTCGCGAGCGGACCCGGCCCGAACATTGCCTTACAAGGCAGGAGCAGCGTCGGCTTTCGCCGGTGCCCTGCTCGACAGACCGGCTGGATGCTTGTGAAATCCGCCCGGATACTTTTGCGCCAAAATAACGCGCGCTTCGCGCTCAAGCCATGATGACCGAAAGGCAATTTCAGCACGATACGCAAGGGCCGTTGCGCCGCATCGTCAGCTCCGTTTTTTCCATCTTCGAAACCCGGCTGGAGTTGATCGGCATAGAGCTCTCGGAAGAAAAGGAACGGTTGCTCGGCGTTCTCTTCCTCGGCCTCGCCGCGATGATGCTGACCATGATGGCGCTCATCACGTTGACCGTGCTTATCGCGATCGCGTTCTGGGACACCTACCGATGGCAGTCGCTCGCGGCAATCACGGCCGTGTACATCCTGGTCGCCGTTGCCTGTGCGCTTCGTGCCCGCGCCGGACTGAGCAACGCGCCGAACGTGTTCGAAAGCACCCTTGCCGAATTCAAGAAGGATCGCGACACGTTTAACTGACATGCATTGCGCACGCATTCGCGCCGCAAGCCAGGTACTGTTTTTATCGATGACTTTCCACGAGCCAGCCACGCCATGAGTCAAACCGACGACACCTTCAAAGCTCAAAAACGAGCGAACGCGCACAAACTCAGCACGCCCCACATGCGCGCGCTGCGCAAGGAACTGCTGATCGCGCGGGCCGACGTCGAGCGCATGGAACTGGCCCAGGCAAGCGCCGATTTGCGCTACAAGGTCAAGCATTTCAGCGTGCTGAACATGATCATGCCCGGGCGCGGCAAGCGTGGGCGCACGTCGGGCATCGGCGGGTTCATGAACCGCATGACGGGCGGCACGGGCGGTGGTGGCTTCGGCAGTGTGTTCAATGCCGGTAACCTGAGCCTGCTGTTGAAGCAGTATCCCGTGGTTGGTTCGCTGGCTTCGCTCGTGCTTGCAAAACCAGTACGCACTCGGCTTCTTGCCAGCGCAAAGCCTTTGCTCAAATGGGGCGGACTTGGGCTGGTCGGCTGGGAAGCGTACCGTGTGTGGCAACAAATGAAATCTACTCCAGCTAACACGACTTCCGCCGACACGATTATCGACCCGGATGCCTGACATCTTGTTTGTTTGAAGAAACGGCGTCATTTGCCGCTCCAGCACGCCGCCACTTTGGGCGGCGTGAGTTTTTCGGCAGCTCGGTTTGACTTAACGCCGGTGGCATCGAGCGAAAAAATGCCACAGGCATCGTTGCTTGCCGACACCGGTTCGGCTTCGATCGAATAACCGCCGTTCATCTCCGATTCCCCCAATATTCGCAGTAGATAGATTGGTGCGCCGCTTGTTGGCGACTGATCGAAGCCGGCCGGCAATTTCAGCGCGGAGTCGTTACCTGAAACGGTTTGCGCGCTTTCCACGTACTGCGCCGCGCGATAAAGCGCCGCAACTGCATCCAGCCGATGTCCCTTTGCCACTTGCTGCTGATAAACCGGCATTGCGAACATGGCGATGATCGCCGCCACGCCGAGCGTGATCATGAGTTCGAGAAGGCTGAAGCCTTTGGAATGAGATGCTGTCGTGCTCATGGCGCATTCGTCTGAAAGGGTTTTGCGACCACGCGACGCCAGTGTCCGATCGGGCCGCTTTCGGCGATCTCAAGTTGTTGTTGCAACCACACCTCGGTTTCCGCGCGCCGGCCGAATCCGCGCGCAGTGATCAAGAACGCGCCGCCGCCGTTTTCGCTCGAAGTCGGCCATGATTCGATCAAGCATTGCGGCGGCTTTGCGGCATGCGGCCACGTCGCAAAGGGCGTTATCGCATTCGCCGCTGCGCCTTCGAACGACGCCTTCAGTCGCCATTTTTCCGGCTCGCTGCCGAGCGCACCGGTGATATCGCGAGGCTCTGGCAACGAGTCGAGCGCGATCCGGGCGCAGCGCAGCAGCGCGCTGTCGGCGCTATGAAATGCCTGCACACGTCCTCCCAAATTGCGCGTTGCCCGCGAGCCAGCCAACGCGGCTTCGAACCACGCGGCGGCGGTGACGAGCAGCATCGACGAAATCAATAAAACGATGGGCAGCGCGATGCCGCTCGAATGACGGCGCTGACTGGTTTGCATCTTCATAGCGGCTCCGGTCCATTGCGCAACGCAATCCTTCGGCGAAATGCCTGCCGGACGCGGCCATCGGCGGATACGGTCGATACACCATCACAATCCGTATAACGCGGACGCGCCGCTGCGTTTGGCGTATCGCCACGCACGAGTACGCAGACGTCCACCGCTGTGACGAACGGCCATCGGTCTTTCGAGATCGCGGCTGCGTCCACGGAAACAGGCGCGTCCTGCAACCAATACCCAATTCTCAACCGCTCGATGCCCTCGACCATCGGCTGACCCGTCCCCGTCTTGCCGCTGCCTTCGCAATAAAGCTCCGGCTCGACAGTCGAGGAACTGGCCTTGGCGTAGTAGCGGTTCGTGATGCGCGCTCCCGCCGAAATCTGTCCGAGACAGTCGGTCGGCGATCCCGACGAAGAAGGCCAGGTCGAGATCGAGTCGGCGGTGTAGCGGATCAGGATGCCGTCCGAACGACTGCTCAGCGTCTCGCACGTCGGCGCTATATCGCTTCCGACTGGACGACCCGCGGAACACCCGAACAATCCCGTCGACATGTCCGATGCTTCGTGCCCAGCCGGCTCGAAGCGGGCCATCTGAACCTGCTGCGCGATGAGGTCGAGCGCGTTGCTTGCTGCTTCGCGCAGACGCGCACTCTCAGTGGCCCGGTCGTAGGCAAGCCGCTGTCCGCGATAAAGCGAAATGATCGCCATAACCAGCAATATGCCGAGCGCCGCTGATATCGACAATTCGAGCAGCGTATGACCACGCTGAGTTTTCCTGGAGGTGGTCATCGTGCGAACGCCACGGTTACGCAGGCGAGCTTCGCACCGACACCGGGTTCGGCGCACGAAGGTTCATCGCCGTTACCCGATGCCGGCGAGCGCCATTTGACCACCGCGACATGCACGCCATTGCCGCGATCCAGCACATCAATGCCGCCTTCCGGCAACGCCGCGGCCGCCCGCGTGCGCCATTGGGCCACGATCGGATCGCGGTCGGCATCGCGGCGAATGCCTTCCGCAACCGAATCCGCGATCGATAACGCCGCCTGACGCATCATCGTCGACCGCTCGTTGCGAGCCAGCCACACCTGCGCGCCGATAATGCCAAGCGCGGTCACCGCGAACAGCGCCAGTGCGATCAATACTTCGATCAACGAATCGCCTCGATCAAACGCTCGCGTCTTGGTCTTCATGCCGCCGCTCCACATGCGCCTTGCGTGAGACGTGCGCGCCCGCCTGCCGCGACCCTGATACATCGGCGCCCGCGCACGCCGAGAGATCTCAAGGCACCATCGCGCGCGCTGAAGTCAAAGCTGCGAAATCCGCCGATGATCTGTCCTGACGGCGGCGTGAACGAAAGCTCGCTCCCTGTTCCGCTGATAGCAACGCCGGCTAAAGCAGGCTGCATGCGCATCAGAAAGCGTCCGCCATCGCGATCGGCAAATAGTGCCCAGCCGCATGCCCAGTCCGTCAGGCCGGCGTCGCAGGCTTTTCCTGCAAGCAGACACGCGCGGGCCGCGTCGATACGGCACAAAGTCACACGCGCGCCGCGTGCGATTGCTTCGGAGCGCGCCAGCGCAAGGGTGGACAACATCGCGCGTGCTCTGGCATCGACCTGATCGCGCTTGTGCCATACGACAAACGACGGCGCGGAAAACGTCGCGACGACCGCTATCACCGCAAGCACAACGGCGAGCTCGACCAGCGTAAAGCCGGGTGAATATCGGAAATTCATCTGCATCCCTCATCGATTTAACCGGGCAAGCGATCAATCTAAAGAGAATTTCCGGCGTGCGCCATTAGCCGATTGGTCGAGTATCGGACGTGCAAAAGCCTCGACATACTGTCGAAACGATCACGGGTTCAAAGCAAGGGGAAGGGAAATGCAGAAACGCTCAGCGCTTGCGGGGACTCGTTTTGCGAGGCGCCGTGCGGCGGAATTCTTCGAGCACGTCTTCGAATTCGGACACGTCTTCAAAACGCTTGTAGACCGAAGCAAAACGCACGTAGGCAATGGTGTCCAATTGACGCAACTCGTTCATGACAAGCTCGCCCAGACGGTCGCTGCGAACTTCGCGTTCGCCGCTGCCAAGCAACTGGTATTCAATGCGGGCCACGGCGGCGTCGATGGCGTCGGCGGCAACCGGGCGCTTGCGCAGCGCCAGTTGCATGCTGGCCACAATTTTCGCGCGATCAAACTCGGTACGGCTTCCATCCTTTTTAACGACAGACGGCAACGCGAGTTCTACACGTTCATACGTGGTGAAACGCTTGTCGCAGGCGGGGCAACGCCGCCGCCGGCGAATCGCCGCCCCATCTTCCGAGACACGCGAATCGGCCACTTGCGTGTCTTCGTGACGGCAGAAGGGGCAGCGCATGGCTTAGCCGTACACCGGGAATTGCTTGGTCAACGCAGCGACCTTCGCGCGCACGCGCTCGAGGTTCGCTTCGTCTTCCGGCGCATCCAGCACGTCGGCAATCAGGTTACCGACCTGCTCCGCCTCGGCCACGCCGAAACCGCGCGTGGTCATGGCGGGCGAACCGAGACGCACGCCGCTGGTCACGAACGGCTTTTCCGGATCGTTCGGAATGGCGTTCTTGTTGACCGTGATATGCGCCTTGCCGAGCGCGGCTTCCGCCGCCTTGCCGGTGATGTGCTTCGCGCGGAGATCGACCAGCATGACGTGGCTTTCCGTGCGTCCCGAGACGATCCGCAAACCGCGCTTGACGAGCGTTTCGGCCAGGACACGGGCGTTATCGACGACCTGTTGCTGATACGTCTTGAATTCCGGCGAGAGCGCTTCCTTGAACGCGACGGCCTTGCCGGCAATCACGTGCATCAACGGACCGCCTTGAATGCCCGGGAAAATAGCCGAGTTGATTTGCTTCTCGTATTCGGCCTTCATCAGAATCACGCCGCCGCGCGGGCCACGCAGGCTCTTGTGCGTCGTGGTCGTGACGAAATCGGCGAAAGGCACCGGGTTCGGATAGACGCCTGCCGCGATAAGGCCGGCATAGTGCGCCATGTCGACCATGAAATAGGCGCCCACGTTTTTCGCAATTTTCGACAGCCGCTCGAAGTCGATCTTGAGCGCAAACGCCGAAGCGCCCGCGACGATCAATTTCGGCTTGTGTTCGCGGGCCAGTTCTTCGGTCTTGTCGTAGTCGATGTCTTCAGCTTCGTTCAAGCCGTAACTGACCACGTTGAACCATTTGCCCGACATGTTCACCGGCGAGCCGTGCGTCAGGTGACCACCTTCGGCGAGACTCATGCCCATGATGGTGTCGCCGGGTTTCAACATGGCGAAGAACACGCCCTGGTTCGCCTGCGAACCGGAGTTCGGCTGCACGTTTGCTGCTTCGGCGCCAAACAATTGCTTCACGCGATCAATTGCCAGTTGCTCGACCACGTCTACATATTCGCAGCCGCCGTAGTAGCGCTTGCCCGGATAACCTTCGGCGTATTTGTTCGTGAGTTGCGAGCCTTGCGCGGCCATGACGGCGGGGCTGGTGTAGTTTTCCGAGGCGATCAGCTCGATGTGATCTTCCTGACGGGTGTTTTCCTTCTCGATCGCTGCAAACAATTCCGGATCGACTTGGGCGATGGTGCTTTTAGCTCTATCAAACATACGTTTTCCGTTGAATGGGTGTCAGTTGACCGGATCGCGCGTGCGCAAAATGTCTGCGCCGCGAGAGCACGAAGCACGATGGGTCCAGGCGAGGCGGAAGAGAGACGCTCCGTTGACGCGAGACGGACAGCCACCGGCAACGCAACACATGCGTGCGGATCTCAGCTGCCCAGGCGAACGGCAAAACGGCACCCTGCGCTTCCCGGTGGGTTAATCCACCTTGGACCCGAAGATCCTTGTCGCCAGTTACGCAGGGCTGGAGCGCCCTAGTTTAATGGGGCGTCGGCGATTAGGCAACAGCCGCTAAACACTTGAAATCGCTCGATTCTATCGAGTCTCATTTCAGCGAAAACAACATTCTTCGGTGGTCGGGCACCAAATTTGCCGCTGGTCACCGCTGGATCAGCCTTGCTGAAGAGAAATGAAATCACGGCTGACAACTTGCCGCGCCGCATCAATGGAAGTACGCTGTTTGACTCCCCGCGCGCGCTCGGTCGCGGCGCGACTTATTCTTTCCGTAACCTGACCGCAACCTGACAACGGGAATCCGCACATGATCGTATTTGTCACTGGCGCTTCCGCCGGCTTCGGCGCAGCCATCGCCCGCACGTTTGTAAATGGCGGCCATCGCGTGATTGCTACCGCGCGCCGCAAAGACCGGCTTCTGGAACTATCGAAGGAACTCGGCGACGCGCTTTTGCCCGTCGAACTCGATGTCCGCGACGAGGCTGCCATCAAGTCCGTCACGGCTGGCTTGCCGCCTGAATTCGCCGACATCGATGTGCTCGTCAACAACGCTGGACTTGCGTTGGGGCTGGAACCGGCACAGCGCGCGAGCCTGGACGACTGGAACAACATGATCGATACGAACTGTAAAGGTCTGGTCACAGTCACGCACGCATTGCTGCCCGGCATGGTCGAGCGCAATCGGGGACACGTGTTCAACCTGAGTTCGGTCGCGGCCACCTACTCGTACGCCGGCGGCAACGTTTATGGCGCGACGAAGGCGTTCGTGCGCCAGTTCAGCCTGAACATGCGCGCCGACCTGGCCGGAACAGCGTTGCGCGTAACAGATATCGAGCCGGGATTGTGTGGCGGCACCGAATTTTCGAACGTGCGCTTCAAGGGCGACGACACGAAGGCGGCAAATGTCTATAAAGATGTGCAGCCGCTGACGGCCGAGGACATCGCCGACGCCATTTATTGGATTGCCACGTTGCCGGCTCATGTGAACATCAATGCAATTGAAATGATGCCGGTTGCGCAATCGTTCGGCGGGTTGAGTATTCATCGCGGGTAAATAAATATTGCTTCCCGGTAGCGCCTTCGATGAAACCAATCGTAAGTTGTTGCCTGGAAACAGCAAATTACAGCGCGTTTCGGCGGCTGGTTTACAGCTTCCGGTAAAATGCGTGGATGAATATGTCAACCAGCGAGCATCAACCGGCGACCGGCCCTTTGACTTTCGACTGGCCGCTGCGGGTCTACTACGAAGACACCGACGCCGGCGGCATCGTCTTCTACGCGAACTACCTGAAGTTCTTCGAACGGGCGCGCACCGAATGGCTGCGCGCGTGCGGTATCGATCAACGCAAGCTGTCGGAGTCGGATGGCGTATTGTTCGTCGTCAAGCGAACGACGGTGGAATATTCCTCACCGGCGCGGCTCGACGACGTTCTCCATGTGGTGAGCAGAATCGAGCGTATTGGCCGGGCATCGGTGGATTTTCATCAGGAAGCGTGGCGAGACGGCGTGTTGCTGGCGGCCGGCGAGATCCGGGTTGCGTCGGTCAGTCTTGAGTCCATTCGTCCCGTGGGAATTCCTGCTTCGGTGCTGGCCGGACTGCGCGGCGGTCCGCGTGCAGAATGCGCGTCAACCGTGCTGACACCAATATCGTTTAAATAACCTTGTTCAGAAAAATCCTATGTAGACAAAGCATCTTTGACTCCATCAAGACCTGAACCGAATAGCGCCTGCGTGACTTTACGCACGCAAGCACAGCAGCACCGAGCACGCTTTGGCAGAAACTTTTTTCCTGACCGGAAGCAACTCGGACGCCCCCTTTGGGACGTAACAGCGGACTTTTATGAACACTACACAAGACCTGTCGATCGTTTCTCTCGTCATTCATGCGAGCCTGTTGGCCCAGGCCGTCATGGCGCTGCTGCTGATACTGTCGTTGTTGTCGTGGACGTACATCATTCGTAAATGGTTCGCCATCCGGCGGGCCCGCGCTCAGACCGAGCGTTTCGAACGCGATTTCTGGTCGGGCGGCGATTTGCAGGCGCTTTATCAGAGCGCGGCGAACAACCGTCACACCATCGGCGCACTGGAACGGATTTTCGAGTCCGGCATGCGCGAATTCCTGAAGGGCAAGGAGCGCCGCATGAATGACCCGGCTGCGATTCTCGACGGTTCGCGCCGTGCCATGCGCGCGGCTTTCCAGCGCGAAATGGACGGGCTGGAAGTCAATCTCGCGTTTCTTGCTTCGGTCGGATCGGTCAGCCCGTACATTGGTTTGTTCGGCACGGTCTGGGGGATCATGAATTCCTTCCGCGGCCTTGCAAACGTACAGCAGGCAACGCTTGCCAACGTCGCGCCGGGTATTGCCGAAGCGCTCGTGGCAACGGCAATCGGTCTGTTCGCCGCCATTCCTGCCGTGGTCGCCTACAACCGCTACGCACACGATATCGACCGCCTCGCGATCCGCTTCGAAACGTTTATCGAAGAATTCTCGAACATCTTGCAGCGCCAGGCTCACTAAGGAGTTCAGAATGGCCGGAGGTCCAATGCGTTCCAGCATGCGCGGCAGTTCAAGGCGCGCCATGTCCGACATCAACGTCGTGCCGTACATCGACGTAATGCTCGTGTTGCTCGTCATTTTCATGGTGACCGCCCCGCTCGTCTCGCCGTCCATCATCAACTTGCCGACGGTCGGCAATGCTGCGCCGCAGGAGCAAACACCGCCGGTCGTGGTCAACATCAAGGCCGACGGCAGCATGAACGTGCGCTACAAGGAAGACGGCGGCGCGGCGCAACAGCAGAACATGTCGAAGTCGGAATTGAATGACTTCGTGCTGAACCGGCAGGAATCGCATCCGGATCAGCCGGTGGTGATTGCCGCCGACAAAACCGTGAAGTACGAAGTCGTAATGAACGTGATGTCCGACATGAAGGCGCGCGGCGTCAAACGGGTCGGATTGTTAGTCAAATCGCAATGATGAATCGGCAGCCCAGCGGGAACCCTGGCGCGCGGATCAGCGCGCGCCCCATCCGTCCGCCGCGTGAACGCGGCACATGGAAGGCGTTCGCGCTCGCCGCGCTGATGCACGTATTGCTCGGCATCCTGCTGTATCACGGCGTGAACTGGCAGAACAACACGCCGGCCGGCGCGGAAGCCGAACTGTGGACGGACATTCCGGATTTGTCGGCGCCTACACCGCGTATCGCTCCGCCGCCCGCGCCTCCGGTGAAGGTACAGCCTGCGCCGCCGCCGGCCAAGGACGAAGAAGCTGACATCGCGCTGCAAGAAAAAAAGCGCAAACAGGAAGCAGCGGCGCGCGCCGCGCAACTCGCTGAGCAACAGCGCGCGCAGCAACAGGCCGAGCAGGAAGCCGAGGCCAAGCGCCAGCAGCTCGCGGCGCAACAGGCGGCGCAGCAAGCGGCCGCGGCCGCAAAAACCGCTCAGGAAAAGCAGAAACAGGCCGATAAGCAGAAGCAGCTCGCCCAGCAGAAGCTCGATCAGCAGAAAGCGGCGCAACAGGCCAAGGAAAAGCAGGCTGAAGCCGAGAAGGCAGACCAGCAGAAGGAACAGGCTGACGCCAAGGCGAAATCGCAGGCCGATGCCAAGGCCCAAGCCGAAAAGGCTCAGGCTGAAGCAAAGGCCAAAGCCAAGGCACAGGCCGACGCGCAAGCCAAGGCCAAGCTCGACAAGGAACGCAGCGCGCGGCTCGCGGCGCTGCAAGGTCAGGCGGGCGGCGGCACGAATTCGAGCGGCGACGGACTGGCCAAGAGCGGCACGGGCAGCGGCGCGGGCGGAACGGCGACATCGGCGGGATATGCCGAGAAGGTGCAGCGTCGCGTGCGGCCGAATATCGTCTGGGCTGGAGAAACGGCCGGACTGGAAACCGTGGTCGCGGTGCGCTGTTCGCCAACCGGAACGTTGTTATCGGCCACTATTCGACGTTCGAGCGGCAACGAGCAATGGGACGAAGCCGCGTTGCGCGCTGTACAGCGTTCGGACCCAATGCCCGTCGATACCAACGGGCAAGCGCCTTCCGCATTTACGATTACCCTGCGCCCGGCGGGCGGCTGATCGGATTTGGACGGCAAAGTGAGACATTTTTGGGACGTTCGGCCCATTGTGTGAAGATTGGGAACGAATTGTGCGATTGGCGGTCTGTTGTGCAGCCGTCAATAGTTTAAATACTGCTTTTTTGGAATCAGATACATGAGTTTGATGACGAAGCTTGGCCTGAAAACGCTTGTTGCCTCCTGCCTGATCGCCGTGGGAACGTCCGCCGCGCAGGCGCAACTCAACGTGCTCGTGACTGGCGTGGGTTCGACTCAGTTTCCTATCGCCACCGCGACTTTCGCCAACGAAGCGAATTCGCCGCAGCAGGTCAGCGCGATCATTCGTCAGGATCTGCAGCGTAGCGGCAAGTTCACGAATGTCGACGCGGGCGGCACGCCGGTATCGGAAACGGATTCCGTCGATCTCGGCAGCTGGAAGGCCAAGGGCGCGGACGCTTTTGTATCGGGTAGCGTGACGAAACTGCCGAATGGCCAGTTCGAAGTGCGCTTCCGCCTGTATGACACGGTTAAGCAGGAAAGCCTCGGCGGCCTTTCGCTCGTCAGCCCGGAAAGCGGCCTGCGCATGAGCGCGCACAAGGTTGCCGACTACATCTATGCAAAGTTGCTCGGCGGGCGCGGCGTGTTCGCGACACGGCTTTCTTACGTGATCAAGACCGGCGGGCGTTACCAGTTGCAGATTTCCGACTCCGACGGCCAGGACGCGCGCATTGCGCTCTCCAGCCCCGAGCCGATCATCTCGCCGGCCTGGTCGCCTGACGGCACCAAGGTGGCGTATGTTTCTTTCGAAAAGAAAAAGCCCGTTGTCTATATCCACGATTTGCCGACGGGCAAACGCGTGATCGTATCGAATCAGAAGGGCAATAACAGTGCACCGGCATGGTCGCCGGACGGCCGCAAGCTCGCGGTCGCCCTCTCCACCACCGGCAACACGCAGATATTCCAGGTGAACGCAGACGGCAGCGGTTTGCGCCGCCTGACGACCGGCAGCTCAATCGACACAGAGCCGGCTTACTCTCCTGATGGCAATTCGATTTATTTCACGAGCGACCGAGGCGGCGCGCCCCAGATTTACAAGATGTCGGCGAACGGCGAAAGCGCCGGCACGGCACAGCGCGTCACATTCACGGGCAGCTACAACACCAGCCCGCGAGTGAGCCCGGACGGCAAGCAAGTCGCGTACATTTCGCGCGTTGGCGGCGGCTTCAAGCTGTATCTGCTGGACCTCGCGTCCGGTACAGCTACGGGTCTGACCGACACCACGCATGACGAATCGCCCAGCTTCGCGGCGAATGGTCAGTACATCCTCTACGCCACCCAGGTGAACGGGCGTGGCGTGTTGGCAGCCGTGTCGACCGATGGTCGTACGCGGCAAGTCTTGTCGCTTCAGGGGGGCAGCGTACGCGAGCCGTCCTGGGGTCCGTTCATGCAATAAATCTGATGCAATAACTTTAAGCAGCAACACACAAGGAGAGTAACCATGATGTCTAAAATTCGTATCGGCTTTGCAGTGGCGATGGTCGGTGCATTGGCCGCATGTCATTCAGGCGTCAAGCTGGATGAAGGTGCAAACAAAGGCGCGATCGGCACGCAACCCGACGCGAACGCAGTTCAACAGGTCAACGTCGATCCGCTGAACGATCCGAACAGCCCGCTGGCGAAGCGCAGCATTTACTTCGACTTCGACAGCTATGCAGTTCGTGATGACTACCAGCCGCTGTTGCAGCAACACGCGCAGTATTTGAAGAGCCATCCGGACCGTCATGTCCTGATCCAGGGCAACACCGACGAACGCGGCACGAGCGAGTACAACCTGGCGCTGGGCCAGAAGCGTGCTGAAGCTGTGCGTCGTGCAATGTCGCTGCTGGGCGTGGCCGACACGCAAATGGAAGCCGTGAGTCTGGGCAAGGAAAAGCCGCAGGCTACCGGTCATGACGAATCGTCGTGGGCACAAAACCGCCGCGCCGATCTCGCTTATCAACAGTAATAGAACCAGTCACGGGTGAGTCGCCGTATGTTGTATCGCTTCCCTTCGCTGCGCGCGGTCGCAGTTGCTTGTTTGCTGGGCTCGGCCGTGGTCGGCGGATCGGCGCATGCAGCATTGTTCGATGACAACGAAGCGCGCAAGGCCGTACTCGATCTGCGCACGAAAACAGACGGTCTGGCGAGCCAGTTGTCCTCGGCTCAGCGCACTATCCTCGATCAGCAGAATCGTCTTGACCAGTTGAATCAGCAGGTCGCGACGCTTCGTGGCCAGAACGAGGATCTGGCCAACCAGCTGACCACGTTGCAGAAGCAGCAGAAGGACTATTACGCCGACCTCGATGGCCGGTTGAAGAAGCTCGAGCCGCAGCAGCAGACGGTGGATGGCGTGCAGGGTACGGTGCAGCCCGGTGAGACTGATTCGTTCAACGCGGCATCGACGCAGTTTCGCAACGGTGACTTCAAGAATGCGGCGGCGTCGTTCAAGACGTTCGTTGCGAAGTATCCGCAAAGTCCGTATCAGCCGACCGCGCAGTATTGGCTGGGCAACGCGCAGTATGCGTTGCGCGATTACAAGGCATCGACCGCGACCTGGCAAAATCTGGTGAAGAATTTCCCGACGCATCCGCGGGCGCCCGACGCGCTGCTCGCAATCGCGAATAACCAGATCGAGCAGGGTCAGAAACCCGCTGCGAAGAAGACGCTGGAACAGATCATCTCGCAGTACGGTGGAACTGAAGCCGCGCAGTCGGCTGAAAGCAAGATGTCGCAAGTGAAGTAAGCGTCAGGGCCGCTTGGCATTGCCTCGCGGCCAAAATTCGCGCCTCTCGTGAAGGAGCCCGTAGCGTAGTTGCTACGGGCTTTTTCTTTGATTTTTGGCTACTTTTGTTCGTTTCGATACGCGACGGATTTTTACGCGGCGTTGACAACCTGCGGCCGCTGTGACTATAATTTCGGCTCTTTGGGTCGTTAGCTCAGCTGGTAGAGCAGCGGACTTTTAATCCGTTGGTCACAGGTTCGAATCCCGTACGGCCTACCAAAGACAAGAAGGGCTCAGCGAAAGCTGAGCCCTTTTTCATTTCCAGCCAGCGAAAAATCCGCTCAATGCACCTTGCTGGCGGTCGCCACCCATTGATCAAACTGCGGCTTGTTCCCCGCCATCCATTCATCGGCGAGCTTGTTGATCAAGGTCGATGAACCCCCATTTTTACTGATCGCGTATTCCCAACCTGACCACGTCTTGCCCGGGAATTTGATCTGCTCAATCAGCGTCTTCACCGCCGGATTCGCGGCAATAAACTCCTTGTTGCCAACCGATCCCCAGTTCCACGATGACATCGCCATGCGGCACGGATTCGCCCCGCCCGCGCATCCTTCCACGCCGTTCACAAGCGCCGATGCCTTGTTCGGAACATTCGGCGGCAGCGCATCGCTGGGCGTCGGCAGCCAGACGACGTCCTTGCCGGGAACGAGCGCGTTCGTGGTCCATGACGGATTCCACGCGTAGAAGAATGCCGGCTTGCCGTCCTTGATGCGCGTGACGGCATCGACCATCAACGCTTCGTATTTGCCGCGCACCGCGTGCACCGTCTGCTTGAGCCCGAACTTGTCGATCTGGTAATCGACCACGTCGCCGCAACTCCAGCCCGGATCGCAACTGATGAGTTCAGCCTTGCCGTCGCTGCCAAAAAGTCCCGCGATCTTCGGGTCTTTCATCTGTTCAAGGCTCGTGATGTTGTGGGCCAGCGCGGTCTTTTTATCGATGAGATAACCATTGATGCCGCCACCCACGATCATCCCGCCGCCCACGATTTCCGCCTGCTTTTCCACTGCCCTGAAGCCGGGTTCGCGCTGCGGGAAATTGACATCGGTGGCGAGATCGACGTCGCCTTGCGCCGCGGCCTGGAAGAACAGCGTGGTGTTCATCGTGCTGAGTTTGACGTCGTAGCCGAGCGCTTTCATGGCTTTCATCACGATCTGCGCGGCGACGTAATTGCCGCCGAGGCTATCGCTTTGTGCGTATCGAACGGTCTTGCCGTTGCCCGGCAACGTATCGGCGAATGCACCCACGCTCGCCGATGTCAAACCCACTACCGCCGCGACTGCGAGCGCCCGTCCTGCCCATGCAAATGGTCTCATCAAATTCCTCTATCGTGATCGTTCGATCATCCGGCTCTCGGCCGGACGCGCCTGGGTTTTGCCTGATTTTTGCCTGACTTCAAAACTCACAATGCTTTCTTGGCTTCCGCGTTCCTCGGCACCCGCTCGCCGCGGACAAACCGCATCAACACCGGCAGCAACGCGCTACGCGTTCCGCCCTTCGATTGCGCCAGTTTCTGCGTGATGCGATCGAGCATCATTGCGAGCAACACAATTGCGATGCCGCCAATCGCCGCCTGTCCGACATCCAGCCGCCCGAGTCCCTGAAGCACGACCAGACCCAGACCCTCGGCGCCGATCATCGCGATGACAACCGACATGACCATTGCGGTGAGCACGGTCTGATTCAGGCCACCGAGAATGGTCGGGATGGCGAGCGGCAATTGCACTTCCCATAAGAGCTGGCGACGATCGGCGCCAAACGCGAGACCCGCTTCCACGATTTCATGCTCGACCATCCGAATCCCGAGATGCGTGAAGCGGATCAGCGGCGGCATCGCGGTGGTCACGACGGCAACTTCGCCGGGCACGGTGCCAACGCCGAACAGCATCACCACGGGCACGAGATACACGAACGTCGGCGTGGTCTGCATGATGTCGAGCACGGGCCGCACGATGCGCCACACGCGGTCGCTGCGCGCGCACCAGATGCCGATGGGTATGCCGATCAACGCGCAGAACACAATGGCCGTCGCAATCAGCGACAGCGTGGTGATGGCTTGCGCCCACACGCCCATCGCGGCAATGAGGACGAGTCCCAACACGCTGAAGAGCGCGACGCCCATGCTCGCGAGACGCCAGGCAAGCAGGAACATGAGCACGAGCATCAGCGGAAACGGGACGGCGTGAAGCACGGTGTCGTTGAAGGTGAGCAAGCGCTCGACGGGCCACTTGATGACGAGAAACATTGGCCGCAGGTTCTGCGCGATCCATTGGACGCCGTGCTGGATCCAATCGCCGATCGGCAAGACTGCGAGATCGTCGGCTTTAAACATGGCGTGCTCCCATGGCGCCCGCAGCGCCGATTCGGGCAAGGATCTGCCCTGCTTCCAGACGGCCGATCAGGCGGCCGGTGTCATCGATTACGCCGATCGGGCCGCCGTGCTTATCCTGCTGATAACTGCCGGCGACATCAACAAGTTTGGTGTGCGCGGGCACGCAAGTGAAACGCGTGTCGGGCCGGGGCATGCTGCCGCCGCCACGCGCCTGTTCCATCTCCCACGCGGTCACGGTGCCGAGAATGCGTTCGTCGGTATCGAGCAGGAAGCCCGGGCCGGGCTGGCCGGAAGCGTCGCCCATGAGGATGCCGTTGGGGCTCCGCAAAACCGCGGAGAGCGATGTCATGACGGAACCGGCGTCGAACAATCTGCCGCGATCGACTTCGCGCGTGAATGCCGCGACGTAATCGCTGCCCGGTTCGAGCACGATGGACTGCGGCGTGCCTTCGCGGACCAGCTTGCCTTCGGACATGATCGCGATGCGCGTGCCGAGCTTCAGCGCTTCCTGGAAGTCGTGCGTGATGAACAGAATGGTCTTGTTCAACGTGCGCTGAAGCCGCAGCAATTCGTCCTGCATCTCGGTGCGAATCAGCGGATCGAGCGCGCTGAAGGCTTCGTCCATGATGAGGACGTCGGCATCGGTTGCAAGCGCGCGAGCGAGGCCCACGCGTTGACGCATGCCGCCGCTGAGTTCGTGCGGCATGTGATAACCCCAGCGCGCAAGTCCCACCACGTTCAGCACCTCTTCCGCGCGCTTGCGGCGATCGGCTGCGGACATGCCACGCAGCTTCAACCCGAACTCGACGTTCTCGATCACGCGACGATTCGGCAACAGCGCGAAATGCTGGAAGACCATCGATATCCGCTTGCGGCGTACATCGCGAAGACCGGCTTCATCGAGCGTGCAAATGTCCTGGTCGTCGAGCAGGATCTTTCCCGCGCTCGGTTCGTTCAGGCGATTGATACAGCGCGCGAGCGTGGACTTGCCGGAGCCGGACAAGCCCATGATCATGTACATGGCGCCGGACGGAATGGAGAGCGATACGTCGTCAAGACCGACCACGTGACCCAGCGTTTCCTGCACTTCGGACTTGCTCTTGCCGGCTTTGAGCATGGCCAGCGCCTTCTCGGGCTTGTCCGTGAACACCTTGTACAAGTGCTCGATCTTCAAGCGCTCAGTCATAGCATCTTCTCCTCTGAAGAGCCGGCGGAAACGGGCAGATGCCGCAACGGTGAAAAGTCGGTCGGCACGAGAATCCTGTTTTCCGCCTGCTCGATGTTCTCCGACAGCCTCGGCAGGAATTCCTGCCATCTTGGGTCGTCGGCGAGTTGTTGACGGCGGCGCGCGCGGTCGTTGAGATCGGCGTAGGCCCACATGTGCGTGACCTGGCTGAGCGGTCCGATATCCGTCGTGAAGTAGCCGATCAAATTGCCCAGGATCGGCTGCTGGATCGCAAGGCCTTCGTCGCGCACGAGCTTCAGGTATCGGCCCATCCGGCCATTCCTGATCCGGTAGATTCGCTCTTCAATGATCATTGCGGCGCTCCCCGATCATCGCTCGCCAGAAAGCGGCGCATCATTGCGGCAACCACGTCTGGCGCTTCGATCAAAATCGAGTGACGCAAGCCGGGCAGGATTTCAAGCTGCGAATTGGGAATGCGCTGATGCATGTACTGCGCCATTCGCGGGTTCGAGCCCTGATCTTCTTCGCCGGTTGCGATCAATGTCGGCACGCTGATCTGATCGATGAACCCGCCGAAATCCGTCTGCGCCAGAACGCGGTAAGCCGCGGCATAACAATCGGGATCGTTCTCGGCGTTGCGCTGCCGCAAGCGTGCGACGAGCTCGGGATTGCGCTGCTGGAAACCTTCGGTGAGCCAGCGCGAAAGCGAAGCGTCGTAATGCGAACCACGGTCGCCGGATTGCAGCGCAGCAAGTCGCGCCGCGACGCGCTCGCGTTCTTCCGGCGTGCGTCCGGAAACGGTCGATAACAACACGAGCTTTTTCAAGCGCCCGGGATGCGTCAACGCAAGGCGCTGCGCAATCAGCCCGCCGAGAGAAAAACCCGCGAGATCGAATTGTTCGAAACCGACGTGATCGGCGAGCGCGAGGACATCGCCCACGAAGTCATCGATTTCATAACGCCCTTTGACGAGTGTCGAACGGCCGTGTCCGCGCAGATCGAGCGTCAGGATTCGGAACGTGTCTCTCAGCTTCGCGACAATGCCTTCCCATGCTTCGAGGTTCGAACCCACGCCGTGAATGCAGATCAGCGGGCGCGAACCCTCCCCTTCCAGCCGATAATTCAGCGCGATGCCACGGCCATCGAACGTCGTTGCAATACTCGCGTCGTCCATGGTTCAGGCTCCCGCCGCCGCAACGCTCGGCTCGCGTCGTTGCAACTCGCGCTGCCGTTCGCGCGCAGCAAAATGCGGCATGACTTCATCGATAAAAAGACGCAGCGTCTTCTTCTGAAGCTCGAACGGCAAGTTGAACGAGAGGCCGAGACAGAACTGGTCCACGCCCTGGTCTTCGTAAATCTGCAGCTTGCGGATCACTTCTTCGGGCGTGCCGAACATCAAGTTGTCGCGGATATTCGCCGGGTCGTAGTTCGCTCGATTCGCCACCGTTTCGTAGGGCACGGGCTCGGGGAAACCATCGGTAACGGTGCCAATGTTCTGCATCAGGTTCTCGAACGTGCGGCCGAAATCCACGCTATGGCGCACAGCGGTTTGCCAGTCATCGGGACGATCGTAGACGCATGTGCGCCGCAACATCATGAAACGCGGCCGCGGACGTTCAGGGTGATCGGCAACGGCCTTGCGAAACTTCTCGCCGAGCACGGCGACTTCCGCTGGCGGCGCGGACAACGGCGTGGACAGGATGTTCGCGCCAACGCCGACAGCCCAGTCGAAACTGCCGGGGTCACGCGTCGCGACCCAGATTGGCGGATGAGGTTGCTGCAGCGGTTTAGGCACCGATGTCGCCAGCGGGAACTTCCAGTAATGGCCATCGTGCGCATAGTCGCCGGCCCAAAGCTTCTGCACGGCCGGCACGATCTCCTTCAGATACGCCACGCCTTCCTGCTGCGGAATGCCGCCCGCCATGCGATCGAATTCATACTGATACGCACCGCGCGCAATCCCGAACTCCAGACGGCCGCCGGTCAGGTGATCGCACATCGCGGCTTCGCCGGCAAGACGGATTGGCGACCAGTAAGGCGCGACCAGCGTCGCCGTGCCGAGACGGATGCGCTGCGTATGCTGCGACAACCACGTGAGGATCGAAAACGGATTCGGTGAAATCGTGCATTCGATGGTGTGATGCTCGGCGGTCCAGAGCGTCTCGAAACCGCCTTCATCGGCAATGCGAGCGAGCGCAAGCATGTTCGACATGGCCGTGGACATGGAGTCCTCCGGCGAAAAACGTTCCATGCTCAGTGAGATGGCAAATTTCATGATGGGTCTCTTTGGAATTTTTCTGTGGGCTTAGCGGCGCGCGCTCAGCGGCGCGCGCTTAGCGGAGGCGGATCACGAACGGGTCTTGCATCGCGCCCGAATAATCGATCACCACGTTCTTCACGCGCGAGAATTCGCGCATTACCTCGAAGCCGCCGCGACGTCCGTAACCGCTTCGTTTCGTGCCGCCGTTCGCCGACATGTACGCCGCCGATCGATACGTGTTGATCCAGACCGTGCCCGCTTCAACGTCGCGCGCAAAACGCAACGCGCGGTCGATGTTCTGCGTCCAGATGCCGGAGGCAAGGCCGTATTCGGTATCGTTGGCAAGCGCAATGAGTTCTTCTTCCGTGTTGAACGGAACCACGCCCACGACCGGCCCGAAAATCTCTTCCTGCATGAAGCGCATTTCATTGCGCGCTTGCGTCATGACGGTCGGTTCGAAATACCATCCCTTCGATAACGCCGAGTCCTTCGGCTTGCGTCCGCCAACCGCGATCTTCGCGCCTTCGTGTACGCCGGACGCCACGTAGCCTTCGACCTTGTCGAGCTGGCTCGCTAGAGCGAGCGGACCGATGTCGGTATCGTCGGCCATCGGGTGGCCTACCTTCACGCGCCGCGTCCGCTCGACCAATGCTTCGACAAAACGCTCGTAGACCGGCGCTTCCACAAAGCAGCGCGAACCCGCCACGCACGTCTGCCCCGCCGCCGCGAACACGCCCGACACCACGCCGTTCACCGCGCGCTCCACATCCACGTCCGAGAACACCACGTGCGGCGACTTGCCGCCGAGTTCCATCTGGCACGGCACGAGATTCTGCGCCGCGTTGCCGGCGATCTTGCGGCCGGTCATCGTGCTGCCGGTGAACACGAACTTCGCGATGCCCGGATGACGCGTGAGTGCGTCGCCGGTCGTGACGCCATCGCCGGTGACGACGTTGAATACGCCCGGCGGAATGCCCGCTTCTATCGCGAGTTCGGCGAGTGCAAGTGTCGATGCCGTCGCGTGTTCGGAAGGTTTCACGACCACCGTATTGCCGATCGCGAGACACGGCGCCAGCGTGCCCGTGAGCATCATCAGCGGCGAGTTCCACGGGATGATCATGCCGACCACGCCTATGGGTTCGCGCAGGTTGAAGTTGAGCGTGTCGAGCTTGTTGACGGGGATCGTGTCGCCTTGCAGCTTGTCGGCCATGCCGGCGAAGTACTGGTACGAATCCGGGATCGCACGCATTTGCGCGCGCATTTCCTTGATGAGCTTGCCGTTGTCGCGGCATTCGATTAGCGCGAGTTCATCGGCGTTGGCGAGCACGAGTTCGGCAAGCCGGCGCACGAGTTTGCCGCGATCCGTTTGCGTGATCCGGCGCCACGCCGGGTTCTTCAACGCGGCTTGCGCGGAACGCACGGCGGCATCGACGTCGTCGGCATTGCCTTGCGCGAACTGATACCAGGGCTCGGCCGTTGTCGGGTCATAGCTCGACACGTAATCTCCGCTTTTCGGCGCAACGAACTCGCCGTGGATGAACAAGTTTTGCTTCGATCCTTGCAGGTTTTCGACTGTCGTTTTCATCGGTACGTGATCCTTGTTCAGAGTTGCGGTTGCTGCAGGCGCGGCTGCGCGGCGCTGACCATCGCAATACGGCCGCCATCGTGCGAATCCATGTAGATGCCGAACCGGCCGCCCGCGCTTTCATGCACGTAGCGCCTCAACATGCCGCGAATTTCGGGCGTCGGAATGTCGTCGTAGGGAAGCTGGTCGAGCGGGAAGAAACTGAAGTTCTCCGGGATCTGGCAAGCCGCGCGAGGCAACGCCAATCGGGCGCGATAGATCAGGTAGCCGGAGTCGCTGCCGGCGGCATCGAAGACGGAATAGAGGAATGTGTCGTCGGGAAGCAGTTCGAGATCGCCGCCGCCGGAAATCGGCAAACGTCCATTGACCAGCCTGTGCGGCGCGCTCGGCAAGGTCCAGCCGTCCTTGCCATCTTTCGCGAGCAGCAACGACCCTTCCGCTTCGATCAGATAACCCACGATCATGTTGTGCGACGACAGCCAGCCCGGCGGCAACGGGTTCTTTACTTGCGCGTACCGGCCACGGCAAAAACCGAGTGGCGCGGTCGGGCTCGTGCCGAACGCCTGAACCCGGCCGATGAGAATCGTGTGGTCGCCCGCGTCCACGCGGTCGTGCACGGTGCAATCGAACCAGGTCAAACAATCGGACAAAACCGGTGCGCCGGTGTGCACGCCGTCGTGACTGACGGCCGCGAATTTATCGGCGGATTTGGACGCGAAGAGATTCGATACATCCGTCTGCGCTTCGTGCAGCAGATTGACGGCGAAGTGATCGGTCTCCTGAAAGACCGGCGCGCTCGAAGCGCTCTTTCCTACGCAAACGAGGAGAAGCGGCGGGTCCAGCGAAACGGAGGTGAACGAGTTCGCCGTCATGCCGCGCGGACGCCCTTCGGAATCACGCGTGGTGATCACCGTCACGCCGGTCACGAAGGTGCCGAATGCCCGGCGCAAGGCCACGGGATCGACGGCGACGGGTTTATCTGAGACTTCGGCTTGCATGTACTTCACCTCGAACGTCGTTGCGTTGAGATAGAAGTTAAGCCATGCAAAAAAAGGATTCTTCCGCTGGATCGACGGACGATCGCAGTTAATTACCCTCGCATTCGGGGGATCGATTCCTGACGCGCTGCGGGGGAATTGCCGTTGTCGATAAGGCTATGCAATTGCAGTGCAAGCTCGATCGAAAAGCGTTGCTCCGGCGTCTCCACTTCAATGCCGAACAAGTCGGATATGCGCGACATGCGGTATCTGAGCGTGGTGACGTGCAGGCCCATGGCGTCGGCGCAATGCTGGCTGCGGCAACCCGCGCGCACGTAGGCGGCGAGCGTTTCGAGGTACGCGGAGTTGTGCTTTTTGTCGTGCTCGACCACGCGGCCAATTGCACCATCGATAAAACTCCGTACATCCGACGAATCCGCCGCGCCCATCAGCATGGGCAGCGGACCGAAGTCGGGCACGGTCATCGCGCCGCGACGGCCGAAGGTGCGCGCGACCCGGATCATGCGCCAGCAGCGCTCCCATTCCTTCGCGAGCGCTTCGAGCCCTTCGCATGTGTCGCCGAGTACGACGATCGGCTCGCTGCCGACCGAACGCGCCAGCGTCTCCGCTATCCGATGCGCCAATCGCGTCACGCGCTCCAGTTCCACGCCCTCTTCATGCGGCACGAGACACACGAGCGCGCCGCCGACCGTCACAATGTGCACCGCAATATGTTGCTGCGCAGCGAGCAATGCGACGGCGCGATGTCCATCCACGGAAAGATCCGCCGATGCATTCGTCCGGTCCGGGAAATCGATCACGAGCATGCGCATGGGCGCGGCCAGCGAAAGTCCGAGCCGGCGCGCGCGACGCAACATGTCCTGTTCGTCGCGCCATCGGCGTTCGACGATCTCGAAGAACAGTTCGGTGAGCGTACGGGTTTCGAAGCGAAAGCGGATGACGCTGCGCATCAATTGAACGCTCAACGCAAATTTCGCACTTTCGATAAGCAGTTTCTGCAGGTCGTTCGAGCCGGATTGATCGAAGGTGAGAAGCGCGCCGACGGCTTCGTCATCGACCATCAAGGGTTCGATGCGCGCGTCGAGCGAGAGCTTGTCGCTCAAGCGCAGCGTGATGGTTTCCGAGCGGCGCGTGGTCACGGCGTCGCGTACCTCGGCGAGAAATTGACGGCCCGCCGCGCCTTCGAGGAGCGCACTCCAGCCGGCGTCGTCGTGAAGATTCGGTACCGGTGACGCCGATGCAAGCAAGCTGCTCGCGAAGAAATCGAGCACGAGAACCGGCGCGTTCAGCAGGTCGCCGAGCATGGCCGTCAACGTTTCAATGGAGCCGCCCGCCAGCACTTCCTGCAGCAGCGACCCTTGCGCGCCGAGCACGCGGCGCAGTTGCTCGGCCGCCGCCAGTTGCGCGCGATGCCGGTGCGCACGCTCGATTGCGATTGCCCCGAGATGCACGATGATCGACATGAACGCGAGGTCATCGGGCGATACGTCGACCACTTTCCGCGATGAAACCGCGAGCACCATCGGCCGGCCTTCGGCGTCGACGCTGGCCATCGGATAAATCAGAACAGTGCAGTAGCCGCGATCGAGCGCCTCGCGCCGGTAGCCGGGAAATTCGGTGGATTCGCGCGCATCGCGAATGTAGACGGGCTCGAAGCGTTGCAATGCGACAAGCGCGGGACTGGTCGCGAGTTCCCATCGATCCCCCGATGGACTGCGCAGCATGACGTTGGCCTCGAAGCGCGCGGTGACGAGCGCGTAGCCGTGCGCGAGGTCCAGCGTCATGATCGATCCGAGGTCCCATGAACCATGCCGGCATGCTGCTTGGATGAGATCGCGCAGGAGAGTATCGAGGTCGCCGTCGGAGTTGATTTGGCTCGCGACATCACGCAGCGACATGATCCGCGACAATTGATCTGGCATAGCACAACGTCCACAACGTCTCTTTATCTATTTTTAATATACGACAGAACGCAGTGAAAAATAAAAGATTCATCCCACGAAGCGACGGAAGATTCGCGCCGTTACGGTCGTTAGGATGCTTCCATGACGAACCGCTAACCAATGGAGTGAGCTATGGACGTGACGGAAACCGGGCTTCGCAAGATCGCGACTTTTATCGAGGAAACGCATATTGAGGGCGGCCGCGCCGCCGAGCGGCCGATCACCACAGTGGTCGTCGCGGCAATCGTTCGCAATCCGTGGGCGGGAAAAGGGTTTGTCGAGGATCTGCGGCCGGATATCTTGCGGCTGGCGCCGGTGCTCGGGCGCGAGATGACGCAACGGCTCGTGGCCATCATGCCGGCGGAACGCGTTGAAGCGTATGGCAAGGCCGCGACCGTTGGCGTGAATGGTGAGATCGAACATGGGTCCGCGCTCATTCATACGCTGCGGTTCGGGAATATGTATCGCGAAGCGGTGAACGGCACGGCGTTTCTCAGCTTCACGAACACGCGATCCGGGCCGGGCGCGTTGATGTCGGTGCCCATGATTCACAAGTCGGAAACGGGCAAGCGTTCGCACTTCATTACCGCGACTTTCCAGATCTCCGATGCCCCCGGGCCGGATGAAATTTTGATCGCCATTGGGGCAGCCGATGGCGGGCGCGCGCATCCGCGGATTGCCGATCGCTTCCAGGATATGGCCGAGATGGAAGCGGAGAAAGCGGCGGTTTGATCCTGGAGACGTAGAGATCCTGCTTTCCATTGCCTCGGGCAGATCCTGGCGCTCATGGCGTCTGGACTTGCCCGAGTGTTGCCTTTCCCCGCCGGAGCGTTCATGTCCGACCCCATCGCGCTGATCACGAATATCCGCGCCGATTACGAAGCCTCTTACCTGTCCGCGCTTTCGTCTGCAATGCCCGGCGAATCCATCTCGTTGTTCCGCGATCTCACCCGCGAACAACGCGCGCGCGTTCGTATCGCGATCGTCGCGAATCCAAATCCCGCCGATGTCGCCGCGCTCCCGAATCTGATCTGGGTGCAAAGCCTTTGGGCTGGCGTCGAGCAGCTTGTGGCCAGCCTTCCCGCGGACGGTCCTCCCATCGTTCGCATGATCGATCCCGAGATGTCGCGAACCATGGCCGAAGCCGTCCTCGCGTGGACGTACTATTTGCAGCGCGACATGCCGGCGTACATTCGACAGCAACGGGAACACGTCTGGGATCAGCTTGCGTATCGAAAGCCGTCGGTGCTTACCGTCGGAATATTGGGTCTCGGTTCGCTCGGCGCCGCCGCAGCGCTGCGCTTGATCGACGCAGGATTCAACGTCGCCGGATGGAGCCGGTCAGCAAAGACGCTTCCGAACGTGCGGGCGTTTTCAGGCGCCGACGGCCTGATCGAGATGCTCGGTTCCAGCGATATTGTCGTGTGCCTCGTGCCGTTGACGCCGGAGACGCGCGGCTTGCTCAACGCCGAACGACTCCACGCGATGAAACCCCGCGCCGCCCTCATCAACTTCGCACGCGGCCCGGTTGTGGTTGAAGAAGACCTGCTCGCCGCGCTCGATGACGGCCATCTCTCGCACGCGGTCCTCGACGTCTTCGACACCGAACCGTTGCCACCCGATTCGCGCTTCTGGCACCATCCGTGTGTGAGCGTGCTCCCCCACATCTCGGCGCCGACGGATTTCAATACAGCCGCCGAGGTGATTGCGGAGAACATCGCCGAGTTCCGGCTAACCGGAAAGGTCCCCGGCAGCGTCGATACCGCGCGGGGTTATTGACCGACTGACCGACAAAACCAGACGGGCCCGGTGATCAAACTAGACCGCTACGACATCGCCATCCTGCGCATCCTCGCGCGCGATGGCCGCATCACCAAATCGCGGCTCGCGGAAGAAGTGAACCTGTCGATATCGCCGGCGTGGGAACGCGTGCGCAAGCTCGAAGAAAGCGGCGTGATCAAGGGGTATCGTGCGGAACTCGACTGGGTCGGCGCGATCAAGGCAAGCCGGATCGTAGTTGAAGTGACGCTCGCAAAACACACCGCGCACGACATGCGGCGCTTCGAGGAACGCGTGCTGGCCGCGCCCGAAGTCGCGCTGTGTTATGCCACGGGCGGTGGTGTGGATTACATGCTGCATGTGGTGTCGCGAGACATAGATCACTATCAGCGGTTTATTGATTCGCTGCTCACCGATGACATCGGCATCGAGAAGTACTTTACGTACATTGTCACGAAGGTCGTGAAAAGCATGCCGGACAGCGTGCCCGATTTGCCCGACTGGGAATGACCATGAACGCCCATTCGTCGATCAGCGCCGATACGATTCGCGCTTACGAAGAAACTGAATATCGCGTGTTCGGCATTGCGCCCGTGACGCTGCGCGTTGGCGTGCGGAATGTGTTGCTCGCCGATTTACATCGCGCGTACGACGTGAATTGCAGCGCGTTTATAACGGCGGTGAATCCGTTGAGTGTCCAAGCCGATGACGCTGAAAATGTCCGTCATCAAGCAACGCTCGCCGATGAACTCAAGAAGAAGAACTTCAAATTTATCGATGGCATGGGACAACATCCATCCGCGAAATGGCCAGGCGAACCGAGTTTTTTGGTGCTTGGTCTCTCACTGCACGAAGCAAAAGAACTCGGCATGCGTTACAGGCAAAACGCAATCGTCTGGTGTGGCGACGACGCAGTGCCTCGACTCATCCTTCTTAAATAAACAGACGGCTCACGCTTAACTCAGCGAGCCGTCCGTCCACTGATTCATTACGATCCTGCATACAGGTTGCAAAAGCTGACCGGGCCGACACACGATTCATGGCTCGCACCGCCAACATTGGCAATCCGCGATGAACTCGCGCTCGTTCCCGCAGCCACGCCGCCGTATGCGTTGGCGCCGTCTTGCTGCGCAACTTGATTCGAATAGATCCGGGCGACATCGGGATACGACGCGTTGCTGACAAGGCGCGAACCGTCTTGCTCGGCGGTAACCAGTTGCTGTTGAACTTCGGCGCGGGTCAGGCCTTGAGCAAAAGCGCTCGACGACACGAGAACGGCGGCAGACATTACGAACAGGGCAATCTTTTTCATTTTCGACTCCAGAGTGTTTAACGGGTTGGTAATAGGGCGAACCCATTTTTTCCCGGTCTATTCCAGAGAATTTGAAAATAATTTTTCGGCGATGTCGTGAGGCGTTTGAAAGCGTTACTTCACGAGCCAATCCGCGAGGTCATATTCGGCATCGTTTCGATGAATCACGCGCACAGGCCAGTTGTCGCCACGCGTCAGGCAACGAACGCCCGAAGCGGTCAGCAACACCGTCTCTTCGCTTTTCGCGCCGCGCAACCCCGGATTCCATGCGAAGGCTTGATCGCTGGAAATCGCACCATCGGTCGAAGGTGTGACGATCGCTTCGCGGCACGCATAACCCGTCGGACCACCTTGGTGATGCGCGCGCCACGCATCGGCGTGACCGGCTCGCGCGTAGGCATTTTTCATATCGATGAAAAACTGCGTGTACAACTTCCCGGCGCGTGTCGCTTCAAGGAAGTCTGCATGAATCTCAATCGCGGATTCACGCGCACGATCAAGCGTCTCCGGCACGGTGCCGAAATGCACCATGCGCGTGAGGCTAACGTTCAAGCCGTGGCGTTCCGCGCCGAGCACGACCATCACGCGGCGGCGTACGGCGTTGGCAAGCGGCAGAGGATGCCGGTATTTATCGATACGATCATCCGCCGCAATCAGCACGCACACCGGGCGAATTCCTTGCGCAATGCACGCGGCGAAAACTTCGGCCTCGATTCGCCGTTCTGTCCATCCCGGTTCAACTCGCGAACAAATATCCTCCACGATGTTCGTAGCATCGCGTCCCAACTCCGCGTAACGCTGTTGCTCGGCGGACGTCAGCACCGAGCGCAACATGACGAGTTTCGGAATCATATCTTGCGCGTATGGACGTGGCGTATCGCTGCCAATGCGCTTGTCCCGCAACAGCGCCGCGAGTTGCGCTTCGCCGTTCTCGTACCAGGGATGAGTCACGTAACGGCATTCGAACGGCATCACCTCTTCATCGATAAAACGCGGCATCTCGTTGTCCGGCGCAAGCAACACAGGCAACGCATCTACGTCTCGCATCACGAGCAATTGCGCGACGGCGGACTCGGAGCGCTCGACCACGTGGAAGCTGGCGCCATCGGTCAGCCATGCGAGGGTATCGCGGCGATTCAGCAAAACCGCGTCGAGATTCCAGTCATCGAGCGCGCTTCTCAGCGTCTGCAGTTTCGTCATGCCGCGTCTCGCACGAGAGGAAGACGCTCTGTCGCGCGGACCGTGTTCATCATCAAGTCGGCAGCGCGATCCGCGACGGCCATCACGGCTGCGTTCGTGTTGCCGCTGACGATGGTTGGCATCATCGATGCGTCGATCACGCGCAATCCTTCTACGCCACGCACTTTCAGATCCGATGAAAGCACCGCAAGGGGATCGTCGTCGCGGCCCATGCGACACGTCCCGACCGGGTGATAGCCCGTCTTGACGGTGCGCTTGCAATGGGCGGCGATGGCTTCTTCGCTGGTTATATCGGGGCCTGGAAAGATCTCGCGCTCGACCATATCGGCAAGCGGTTGGCTTGCGAGAATCTCGCGCGCGAACCGGAAACCTGACATGGATACGCGCAGATCGTCCGGATGATTGAAGATGCCGGTATCGACCACGGGCGCCGCCGCCGGATCATTCGATGCCAGCCGCACCGACCCGCGCGCACGCGGCCGCAGCAACAGCGCGTTGATGGTGACGCCGTGCCCGGGCGCGGTTCCCATCACATCGCGATCGAGATAGATGGTCGGCACGCAGAACATCTGGATGGTCGGCTCGTCGTTGTTGCCGGCGGGATCGAAGAACGCACACGTTTCGACTCCGGTAGTCGATGCCGGCCCCGACCTGAACATCAGATATTGCAGACCTGCCTTGATCATCGGCCAGCCGCGATCCTGACCGTAATAACCGAACGCGCCTTTGGTCGTCGCGACAACCGGAACTTCGTAGTGATCCTGAAGGTTCTTTCCCACACCTTCCAGTGCGACCTGAACCGCGATGTCATGCCGCTCGAGTTCATCGCGCGGACCAATGCCCGAAAGCATCAGCAACTTGGGTGTCTGATACGCGCCCGCCGCGAGCACGACTTCACGGTCGGCGCGCGCCGTCTGCGTGTGATTCCGATGTACGTATTCCACGCCCGTCGCCCGGCCGCCTTCCAGCAAAACCCGCGTCACGCGCGCGTTCGTCAGGATGGTCAGGCGCGGATCGTTCATCACGGGACGCAGGAATGCGTCGATGGCGCTGCAACGCTGGCGCGTACGCCAGTCGATGGTGTGCTGCATGAATCCCACGCCGAATTGCCTGGCGCCGTTGAAGTCGGGCGTGTACGGAACGCCGAGGCCTTGCATGGTCTTGACGTAGGCGCGGCTGAGCGGGCTCGTATGGCCGAGGTGGGAAATCTTCAGCGGCCCGCCCACGCCATGAAACGGACCCGCGAGGTGATCGTTGTCTTCCTGCGTGATGAAATGCGGCAGCATCGCGGCATACGACCAGTCGATAGAACTCTTCCCCGGCGCGCGCGTCGCGGCGTCCCATCGGTCGTAATCGGCGGCCTGGCCGCGCATGTACACCATTGCGTTGACCACGCTGCCGCCGCCCAGCACTTTCGCTTGCGGCACGATCGGCGCGCGTCCGTCGAGTTGCGGTTGCGCCTTGGTGCCGTGCATCGTGAGATATGTGTCTCGCGCGAGGAACTTCATGTAGCCCGCCGGCACGCCGAGCAAGCGGCTGGATTCGCGCGGCCCCGCCTCAATCATCAGCACGCGCGCGCCGCCCTCTTGCACGAGCCGCGCGGCCGCCACGCAAGCGGAACTTCCCGCGCCCACGATGATGTAGTCGTAATGCTGCATTGAATGTCCTGTGTTTTTGTATCGATGATTCAACGTGAAGCGTTCGCGCTCAAGCCGCGTTCGTGCGTTCCAACGCATCGCGCCGGCTCGATGCGCCGCGCAATTCGCCCGGATCTTCTGGCGATACCAGGAAGAACCACGAGACCAGCGCGCTGATCACGTACAGCACGGCATACGTCCACACCACGCCGTCCATGCCGACCGCACTGTTGAGCACCCTGTAAAGCACCGGCCCGATAAACGTCGATACCCCCGCGCTCAGGCAATAGATAGCCATGGCATTGCCTTTGTCCTCGCGTCCCGCAAGCGATGACATCAGCGCCGCCGCTGGCACATAACCGCACAGCGTGATGCCGTAGAGGCACGCACAGACCACGGCGATCGCGAAATTGTGGCCGGTGTATTGCGGCACGAAATACATGAGCAGCATGCTGATGGCCGAGCCGATACCCCCGAAGAACGTCAGCACGCGCCGCCAGCCGATCCGGTCGCTGATCCGTCCGACGATCGGATTGAAGCTCATGCCGACGAGGCCCATGATGGTGATAAGCAAAAGATATTGCTGCTGCGTGAAGCCGATTTTTTCGGTGAAGAAGAACGGCAGAAAGGTGAAGAAGCCGAAGTACGGCGCCGTATTGATAGTGCGCACAAGCGCTGCGGCAGCAATGCGCGGACGCCGCCAGAGAATGTCGATACCGCCGAGCAGAATGCGTCCGGTGCTTTTGCCGCTGTGCGCTTCATCGAGAAACGGCGCGCGTCCGCGCGGTTCGCGGATTGCAAACGCCGCAATCAACACGCCGCACGCAACGAGTCCGAGCGAAAGCCAGAAGGTCGGATACTCGCCAATCATGCCTATCGATACAACCGCGACGAGCGACCCGAGCGTCGGCAGGCCGCCGGTGAACGCGAGCCAGAACCAGCCGGTCGCGGCGCCCTTGAGGTCACTCGGCGCGGCCGCCTGGATCCAGACAAGGAACGCGTACGCGAACATCGGATACGCGATACCGCGCAAGCCATACGTGAGCGCGATCAGCAGGAAGCTTTTCGATGGCAGCGCGAACGCGAGAAACAGCACTTCGAAGATCACCCAGATCGCGCCGCCCGCAAGCATGACTTTGCGCGGCCCGAGCAGCGTGGAAAGCGAACCCGCGAGCCAGGAGCCGAGCGTCACGGTCACTCCGTAGAACGCAATGATGGTCGCCGCCGAATCGATGCTGAAGCCATTGCGCGTGAAGTACGGCGCAAGGTAATTGGACTCGACGCCATCGCCGATCATGAAGATCAGCACCGCGATATAACCCCAGAAAAGCGCGGCGGGAATGCCCCAGCGCTCGACGCCCGTGCGCCTTTGCAGCGTGCTCGCGGTCTCCATCATGGCCTTGTCTCCTTCGTCATATCGATGAATGCCGGCTGAATGCCGGTCGGTTCGACCATGATAATTCAACAAATCATAAAGTCATATTATGACTTTATGATCGTTTACCATGATCCGATGGAGACGCGCGCGATGCCGTGGGAGCGGGTTGCATCGTTTAAAATTGGTTATGTGGCGCGGCTTCGAAACCCCTTCGAGGACCACCGCCGCAAGCATTTTTCTCAAGACTTTCACCATGACGGCAACGCCCATCACGATCAAACGCTCGACCCTCAGCGAACGCGTGGGCGCCGAGATGATCCAGCTGATCATCGACGGCGTGTATCCGCCGGGCTCGGCATTGCCCACCGAACCGCATCTGGAAAAGCAGTTCGGCGTAAGCCGCGTGACGATTCGCGACGCCATCAAGCTACTGGTAAGCCGTCGCCTGATCGCGGTGAAGCATGGCTCGGGCATGACCGTGCTGCCTGAATCGCGATGGCATTATCTGGATCCAATGGTGCTGTTCGCGCACGTCACGTCGCCGCGTGGTCAGCACATGCTGGAAGAAGTTCTAGAGGTGCAGCGCTGCGCGGAAGAGGAACTCGCGGCGCTTGCCGCGACTCGCCGGACCGCGGAGCAGCTTGAGCGGATGAAAACGCTTGTCGCGCAAATGGGCGAGGTGCTCGATCAGCACGGCCCCTATACGGAACTCGATGTTGAGTTTCACGACGTCATTGGCGAAGCGGCGAACAATCGCCTCTTGCGAACCATGCTCGATCCGGTTCGTGAAGTGATTCGCGACGGATATGTGCTGACCGAGGAACTGCCCGGCGCGCCGGAGCGTTCCTGGAAAGGGCATCAGAAGATTTTGCGCGCCATTGAGAAGCAGGACGCCAAAGCGGCGCGCGCTGCGATGCATGAACATCTGGAAGTGTTTCGCCAGCATTTGGGGGTATCGCTGGATACGGCGTACTAGATTTTTTCCCGCACAACTCAATAAGCGGCGGAACGATCGTACACGCGCTTGCTCGCGCACTCTTCGCACCAGCGCCGGGCCACGTGATCCGGCAGCGCTTGCCAGCTATGTCCAAACGCGCATTCCCATTCCAGCGGCGTGCTGGCATCCACAAAACTCGCCGATACCAACTTGCCGCCACGCTCAGCCGCGAGCGCCCTCAGCCGCTCGGTGCGCTGTTCGCGTCGCTGCGATGCGCAGTTCATGCAGCGCACGTTCTGCGCCGCGCTCAAGGTGCTGTCCCACGCATGGCCGCGCTCGCATTGCCAGCCTTCAATAGAATCGGACGCCGCCGCCCGTTGCGTCCGGTAACTCGCCGCGAGCGCCATCAGCGCCTCGCGCTCGAGCGCGTGTTTTGATTTTTCAGTGTGCATGGGATCAACCTGAACTCTTGCAATTCTCAATGCGCGCCGCCGCCGAGCGCCTCGGATCGCGATGTAGTCGACACGATTCCGTCCGGACCAAAATGAGCGTTGAACATGGCATCGCGCGTCACGCCGCCCTCCTCCCAATGCCAGCTCCACACGCGCTCTTTCTTGAGCGGATATTCAGCAATGGTGGTTGGCTTGCCGAGAATCCGGCGCACTTCGTCCTGCGTCATGCCAGGCCGGATCTTCGCAATGTTCTGCGCCGTCAGCACCTGCGTGACGGATACGAACTTGCCGCTTGCATCGATATCGACGAAATAAGTATTGGTGCCCGCCGGCCCGCGCGGATATTCCAGACGCTTGGAACCATCGGTGAAATTACGCGTGGTTTCGGGTTCGCCCATCTGGTCGCGGATCTGCGCCTCGGTGGTCACGCCGGGCGTCAGGTCTTTCAGCAACAGCGTGTCCGGCTTGACGGCGTTGAACAGCGACTTCAACTTGTTCATGGCGTCCTCGCTTTGATGCTCGTTGCAACCTGTGAGCAGCACGGCGGCCGCGCACGTCGCGGCAAGCATGAGTCTTTTCATATCCGCCGACCTCCCAACGCGCGCCGCGCGATCATCCCGCCTTTTTCAGCGATGGCACCGGATCGACCGCTTGCCCCGACTTGCGCAGCTCGAAGTGCAGCAACGGCTTGTTGGTCGGACCCGTCCCCATTTCGGCGATCGGCGTGCCCTGGCGCACCGTATCGCCTTCCTTGACTAGCAGCTTGCTGTTGTGCGCGTACGCCGTCAGGTAATCGCTGCTGTGCTTGACGATGATCATGTTGCCGTACGCGCGCAGGCCATTGCCCGCATAGACCACGCGGCCAGCGGCAGCGGCTTTCACCGGCTCGCCGACTTTCCCGCCGATATCGATACCCTTGCTGCCGCTTTCGCCGAACTTGGTGATCACGCTGCCTTCCGCCGGCCACGCAAGCCATGCGCCCTTGGCGTTGACGGTGGGCGTGCTGGTATCGGCTGCTTCTGCTTTCGCCGTCGCCGCGCTGCTAGCCGACGCAGCCGGTGCCGCCGCCGTCGATGCGCCGCCAATGATCGGCGGCCCCGACTTCGATGCATTGGCCGCCGCGGCCGATTTGCTCCAGTCGTCGGTGCCCGCAGGCGTGCTGCCCGGCGGCGCCACGCGCAGCAACTGGTCGATATTCACCTGCTTGCTTTCCGGCAGGTTATTCCACTTGATCAGGTCGGCGGGTTTCTGCTTTTGCGCGCGCGCGATGCCATAAAGCGTATCGCCCGGTTTCACACGATAAAACCCTGGCCCCGCATCCGGCTGAGCCGGCGGTGCAACGGCCGCCCCGGCGACAGGCGTGGTTGTCGGAATGGACGTGGGCGCGGCCACGCCGCCCGTGGACCGGTCGACAATAGGCGCGGGCGTGATAGCCGACGAACAGCCGGCAACCAGCACCACCACGCCAATGGAAACGAGCGCCCCGACCACGCTCCCCCGGCCGCCTGCGGCCACTCTAGAATTACCTGAACGCAATACCGCCATGCTTGCCGTTTCCCTGACTACTGTTATGGATATATCCGGGCTGCGCTTGAGCGCCTAGAACCGCATGCCGGCGCCGCATCCGCCGAAAGCCCCGCCGTTCGTTGCGCTGCCACCGCAGCCAAAAATCCCGCAACCCGCGAGCAGCGCCGAAACACCCAGCACCACCACCGCCAGCCTGAGACGGCGCCAATTGCCACTGCGCGCCAATCCCGTTGTATGACTCGTTCGTTCCAACATTTGCAACCTGCCTCGCCAACCTTCGCCAGCATAAAACATTTAACGTTCGTTCACGAAACACCTGGATTGTTCATCTCGATATTCGATACATCGATCTGACAATTCGGCATTCTAACCTTTTACGTTTTTGCGGCGAAAGAGCGCAACGCGGGCATTACGGGCAGACGTGACGCATGGAAAACGCGTCACGACATTTATGGTTTGGCTCTACGCTTCATCATTTTCCAGAGCGCGCCAAGTGCAATTGGAACGATCGCGGCGCACACGCCGACAATCGCGATCACATTCAGATATTGGCGAATGAACGGAATATTGCCGAAGAAGTAGCCGAGCAGCACCAGCAGCAAAACCCAGATCAGCGCGCCGAGAATGTTGAAAAACTGAAAGCGCGAATGATTCATGGCCGACGCTCCCGCCACGAACGGCGCAAACGTCCGCACGATCGGAACGAAGCGCGCGAGCACGATAGTCTTGCCGCCATGACGTTCGTAAAAGCTGTGCGTCTTGCGCAGCGCTTCGCGATCGAGGAAGCGTTCGAGGACGGGTATGTTGGTATCGAAGACCTTGGGGCCGATTGCGCGTCCGATCCAGTAATTGACCGTATTCCCGAGAGCGGCCGCGACCAGCAGCAGGACGATCAGCGCAACGAGATCCATGGAGCCGCTTGCCGCAAATGCGCCGCCGATAAACAACAGCGAGTCGCCGGGCAAAAATGGAAATACCACGAGCCCGGTTTCACAGAACACGATCAGGAAGAGAATTGCGTAAACCCAGGCGCCGTAATGCTGGATAAACACGCCGAGCGACTTGTCGATGTGAAGGATAAGACTCAGGAATGACAGCAGCGTATCCAAATGGGGCCTCGATCAAGATGGATTTGGCGATGGCAACGTGCACGCGGGGTGGCATCGTTGCGTGAAAAACAGTCGCGCCATGATACCGAACTCGTTGCCGGAAAATTCACGAACGGCGCGTTTGGTTACGGGTTTGGCGTGAATCGGCGCGCTTTTTTGCGTTCCGGCCAAATCACGGCGCGAGGCTATATGGAGACTGGCTGGCCCTGAAATCGTTCACGGGCGTGAGGCTTTATAATTTGGGCATGACCGATCTCATCGATTCATCCGACGCGGTATCTGCGTCCGCACCGCCGTCCGCACCCGCCGCCACGCGCTTTCAGCGCGCGATCCAGCCTCTGCCCGACCAGCTGATCAGCCAGATCGCGGCCGGCGAAGTGGTCGAGCGCCCCGCGTCCGTGGTGAAGGAATTGCTCGAAAACGCACTCGATGCCGGCGCGACGAGCCTGCGGATCACGCTCGACGAAGGCGGCGTGAAGCGGATCGTGATCGTGGACGATGGCTGCGGCATTCCGCCCGGCGAACTTCCGCTCGCGTTGTTGCGCCACGCGACCAGCAAGATCCGCTCGCTGGCCGAGCTTGAAGCCGTGGCTTCGCTCGGATTTCGCGGCGAGGCGATTGCATCGATAGCATCGGTGTCCGAGTTGTTCATCACCAGCCGCACGGCTTCGTGCGCGCACGCCACGCGCATCGATGCCCAGACCGGCGCGATCTCGCCGGCAGCCGGGACTATCGGTACGACCATGGAAGTGCGCGAGCTGTACTTCAACACGCCCGCGCGCCGCAAGTTTCTCAAAAGCGAACAGACCGAACTCGGGCATTGCCTGGAAGTCATCCGGCGCGTGGCGCTGGCGCGGCCGGACGTGGCTATATCCGTGATTCATAACGGCAAGGCCGTCGAGCACTGGAACGCGTCCGATCCGGCCACGCGCGTCGCCAAGATTCTCGGCGAGGTGTTCGCAACAGCACATTTGCCCCTCGATGAACGCGCCGGACCGCTCGCCGTGTATGGCTGCGCGGGTTTGCCTACCGCGAGCCGCGGCCGCGCCGACCAGCAATATTTCTTCGTCAACGGTCGCTTCGTGCGCGACAAGCTGCTCACGCATGCCGTGCGCGCCGCCTATGAAGATGTGCTGCACGGGAACCGGTACCCGGCGTATGTGCTGTTTCTGGATTTGCCGCCCGAGTCCGTGGATGTGAACGTGCATCCGTCGAAGATCGAAGTGCGTTTTCGCGATTCACGTTCTATTCACCAATACGTGTTTCATGCCGTGCAGCGGGCGTTGGCGCGCAACGCGGGGGCGTCGCCGGAAACGACAGCGGGCGGCCATGCCGCGCAGTTGCAGCCGACCGGCGTTGCGTCGTTCAGTGCGCGGCCTTTTGCTGGATCGAGTGAAGCTCAGGCAGCGTCGAGAGCGGAAAACGGCACGAACTGGTTGCGGCAATCGCGGATGACGCAGGGGAATTTGCCCGTCGCGCAGCCGTTGGCGCTTTACGATGCGTTGTTCGGGCGCAGGGATATCGGCGCGGGGACGGCTGACGGGACGACTTCGCTGGCGTCGTCCGAACGATATTCGCCCGCTGAGCCAAGGCCGCCCGCGTATGCGGAAATGCCCGGCGCGCCGAATATGGCTTCGGATGAACAGCCGCTCGGCTTCGCGCTTGGGCAGATTCACGGCATCTATGTGTTGGCGCAGAACGCGCAGGGCTTGATCATCGTGGATATGCATGCGGCCCACGAGCGCATTCTTTATGAGCAGTTCAAGAACTCGCTCGCCGATCGCGCCATCGCCGTTCAGCCGCTGCTAATCCCGGTGACGATGACCGTCGATGCCGTCGAGATGGGCGTTGTGGAAGAAGAACGCGAAGTGCTCGATGCGCTCGGCTTCGATCTAGCGATTTTGTCGCCGGGATCGATTGCGATTCGCGCCGTTCCCGCCTTGCTTAAAGATGCCGATTTGCAGTCGCTGGCGCGTGCTGTTATCGCCGATTTGCAGGCGTATGGTGGCTCGCGCGTTCTCACCGAACGTCAGCACGAGTTGCTCGGCACGCTGGCTTGCCATCACGCGGTGCGCGCGAATCGTCGCCTGACGCTCGATGAAATGAACGGCCTGCTGCGTCAAATGGAAGCCACCGAGCGCGGCGATCAATGCAATCACGGCCGTCCGACGTGGTTTCAATTGACGCTTGGCGATCTCGATCGACTTTTCATGCGCGGACAATGAGCGCGCAACGCGATGTTCGGCAAGTAGCGTGTTTGCTGGGGCCGACGGCATCGGGGAAAACCGCTGCGGCGCTCGCGTTCGCGCAGCGTTTTCCTGTCGAGATTATCAGCGTGGATTCGGCGCTGGTTTATCGCGGGATGGATATTGGGACTGCAAAGCCGACTGAGGAAGAACGCGCGATTGCGCCGCATCATTTGATCGATATTATCGATCCGACCGAGGCTTATTCCGCCGCGCAGTTTCGGAACGATGCTTTGAAATTGGTGGCCGAGATTGAAGCGCGTGGGCGGATTCCGTTATTGGTCGGCGGAACGATGCTGTATTACATGGCATTGACGCGCGGGTTGAATGAATTGCCTGAAGCGAATCCGGAAATGCGTGCGGCGCTCGATGAAGAAGCCGCGCGCGATGGATGGCCCGCTTTGCATGCGCGATTGGCGGTGGTTGATCCGGAGACAGCGGCAAGGTTGGCGCCGAATGACTCGCAGCGGATTCAGCGCGCGATGGAAGTTTTTATGCTGAGCGGCAGGGCTTTATCGGCGATATTGAAAGACCCGAAGAAGAGCCAGGAGGGCGAACCGGAGTTCGTGCCGATTGCGCTGGAACCATCGGATAGAAGCGTGCTGCATAAGCGGATTGAAAAGCGGTTTGATTCGATGCTCGAGGGTGGGTTTATCGATGAGGTGAAAAGGCTTCGAGCGAGGGGCGATTTGAGCCCGACGATGCCTTCGATGCGATGCGTGGGGTATCGGCAGGTTTGGGAGTTTTTGGATGGGGTGGTTGATTATCCGACCATGCGGGATAAGGGGGTTTTTGCGACCCGGCAACTTTGTAAAAGGCAGTTGACTTGGTTGCGGGGGATTGAGGGGCGGCACGTTGTGGATTGTGCGCGGGAGGATGCGATGGAGATGGCGGTGGGGGAGATTGAGCGGGTAGTTCGGTTCTAACTCTTTAACCGGGTCCGATACCGCGTTACCAAAGCCGTTTGACGCGTCGATTTGGCGCATATCGACCGCGAAGGATCGGTCGCCTTCGTCCTCTTTCGGACCGATACACGTCGGATCCGCGCAGCAAGCGGCCACTCACTTGCCAGGATAAAAGTTGCCGTTCGCCGTTACCGACCGCACTCGTGTCGTCAGTCGTGGTACGCCTCAGCACGGGATGGTGTCCGACGCACGCACTACTCGGTTCATTCATAATAAGCCAACTCGTCGGCAACACGTCGAGCAAAAGCACCGATTTCCTCGCCCTAACATGCAAGACAAAATGACCCGCCCCAAGAGACTACATGCATCTGATCTCGGTTCGCGTAACTGGGACTTGCCGAACGGCTTTGAATTTCTCAAAGGCTTCCGTTTCCATTCTATCGTTGAATACGCGGTAGCTGACCGCCTTCAACGCCGAATCGAAGTGCTCCCCACCACGTTGAGGCGCACGATCGAGCGGGCATCGAAAGTCGACCAATTGGAGCAGAAGTACGCGATGTTGGAACGGGAGTTAATCCAGCAAGGAAAGAAACATAAGAAAATACTAAAGAGACACAACAAAGAGCTAAAAGACGCTCACGCTGCCGCCATGGCATTTGTAGGCGCCGAAAAGCTGCAACTGGAGGCGGAGGTAGCACAGCTAAAATCGGCTCATCGTGAGCTAGCGGAGCTCTGTCAGCAACTGGAAAAAAACAATGCGCAACTGCTCGCCAACAAAATCCACCCGATGCAAGAACAGCCTGAGCAACGTAGCCAAAAAACTTTCTTTAACGTAGTCGATGAAGGCGCCAAGTTTCAAGGCCTGCCAATCTCTGGCGGGTTGCCGAGCCTCGGCAAACATTCACGATAGATCAACGACACGTGGTGTCGCACACACGGCTGGTCGCAATTATCGCAAACCGGCCAGACGCGTGCCGATCTTCTCCGTCAGGAGAAGATCAAGTCAGCATGCCTCAGTAAGTGAGCACGTGAGCGTCGTCAATCAAACCTTTGGGGAGATCATCAATACCCTCGCTACTGAAATGGGCAACAATTGAATCCCCGAACTGCGTCTGAATTGTCGGCGGCACATCGTTGTCGACAACAATAATTTGAGCCGAAACTCCTTTCTTTTCGGCGCGATCTGCTGACGAAAACATATAACTGTACATGTTGAGGTACTTGTTAGGATCGGATACCTCTTCTCGTCGGTCTTCAGTCGTATTTGTTTCAACATATTGCTTTTGCGTTTTTCCCAAATATTTTCCGACGGTATCGACCATTAAGAAGGTCGGTAGATTACAGGATGAATCTATTGCCGTCTCCAATAAGCTTAGGTAGAAACCGATAGAAAGGATCGTTCGAAGGCCTCCGGAAGTTATATCGCTATAGTCTCGTGACCGGAGTACCGGAAGAAGGCTCCGCTTACTGATAGACACGTCTCGCTGATCCTTAATCCTAACTCTATGCAAATATGCACTCAAAAAATCACCAATCTTCGACAAAACGCCTTCCAGAGACGGCGCCGCTGCTCTCAATGTCTCAAGTTTTTCCTGCATTCCCGCGATACGTTCGTCGAGAGTAACAATTTCCGCAAGAATGCCCTTTTGTTGATTCCGCACTTTGATCGCTTGGTGGAGTTGCTTTCGGCTTTCGCCAAGCTTGGCCAATTCCGCTGACAACCCATCACGCTCTGATAGATATGGCGTAATCATTTCCTTCGTTTCGTCATCGAGAAGTCGGCGTGCCCGATCCCGGTCTTCATTCAGCAGTTTCAACTCCGACGTCAGCATGACTTGCTTGTCTTGCTCACGCTGGATAAGATCCTTCAGGTCGCGTACCCGTTTGACAAGCACATTTGCTTCTTGGGCGGCACGATCGCCCCCGTCAATCGAAAACTCCGCCTTAATGTTTTCTAAGTTGACAGTGCTATCGCATAGTGGGCACGAAAATGAATCGGATTGCTCGCCTATTACCGACTTCGAAGTTCGTATCGATTTCAGTTTTTCAATGTCAGTTTGATAATCGTTTCTCAGCCGTACATAGCGATCAACCGCACGTTCGGATGCGGCGCCATCTTTCTCCATTAATGAGATCCTCGCCGAGATCTCAAGGAGAGTTTCTTTTAAAAACGAATAGCTTTCGCTACCAGCAATCATTGCTGCGTTTATCGTGTTCAATTGCTGTCTCAGAGACTCTTCCTGAAGTGCGACTACATCGTGGGCGTCAGCGAGCTCCGATTCCGACTTAAACTCGGTTTCCCTTAAAAAATCAGAGACTACATCGTACTTTTCTTTTTGGCTGTCTCTTCGTTTAACAAGACTTGATAGGTCCCCCTGAGCGTCGGAAACGTTGGTATCCAAAAGGTTAAATAAATATTTGAATGTCTGTTTGTTTTTGGTCGCAACGACATAGTTATTTCCGCCTAATAATGCTTTGCTTCCCACGTCATCTTGTTTGAGATAGCAATATTTAAAAACATCGCGGAAGCTAAGGCGAACCATCGCGGAGTCCACCTTTGACGGAGATTGACGCATCTTAATATTTGGAATATTAAGCGCAGTCATCATGAAGTCTGAAAAGAAGCCGTCCCCGGACTCTGGCAAGCCAAAATTTGGGGTTAATTTTTTGGGGAAAGTCAGCTCAATGGAATTCAGCTCGCCAGTATAGACCTCGATCGGTTCATTTGGCTTAAAGATGTCGCGCTTGATAACGTAGGGTAGACTATTTAATCTGACCTCCATCATAATGAACCGGACCGATAGTTCGATCTCTCTGTCGTACACAAATTTCGATGACCCTAGCAAGTAGTTAATGCATTCAAGCACACTTGACTTTCCGGTTGTTGAATCACCGTAGACGATATTTACCCCTTGAGTAAATCGAATAACGTAGTTCTTCCGTTTCCCGACCAGGACAAGTTGTTCAATAAGAAGGCTAGGCTTATTTTTTTCCACTCACGTCACCTTCTAAAAATATCATTAATAATGTTGTTTAGAGACGACGTAGATTGCGTCTTTGCGGGCTCGAGCGCGCGCAGAAAACGGCGCACCTTATCAAAGTGGTTCCCGACCAACGCATTCGATGCTTGCTCGCCCTTCTCGGTCAGAGAATAAACAAACCCGTCTGCTTTCCGATAACTTGCCGCTATCAAGTTCAAAGATGCTAGATGCCTGAGCAAACCTTTCATCCAATGATGGTCGAACAAAGAATCAACATTGACAGACAAACTGGTGACGGACAGAACGTCTTCCGTCGTTAAGTCGATTTGCGTCGATCCTAACCGCGTTAGAAGCTGCCCCAAGATTATTGGATTTTTAATAAGATACATAAAGATCAACAATCGCTCATTGTTCAGCAATGCTTTCCCTTGTTGACTTTTGCCAAGCATACTTATCGATAGAAGTAAAATTCCAACGTTTAAAAATCTACTGCTATCTGGAACTACGTAGGGCAGAGGTCGCATGATTACCAGTTCTTTTCAAGTTGGACTTTTAAGGTTTCCAGTGCTTCTATCGATTGGTTTTCGCTCCACCACACATCGTCCTGAAGATCATTCGCGATCTGGTGGAGCATCCCCATTTTGTGCAGCCCCTGGAGCATAGGGAAAGCTGTTTTCAAGTAGTTAGCATCCTCCAAAACGATCTTTTGATGGACCTCGTTCACCAACAATGTTGAATCTCCGCCCCTGCTCACAAAGTTTTCATAACAATTCTGATATAGCGTGCGGATTCTGTCATAGATTGTCCGCAGTCTTTCCTGGTCGGCAGCGCTGCTGAATAGTTTTCTTGCGTATTCCGCATTTAAAAAATGCTCTTTTGAATGTTTGACTGCGGCATTGTGGACGTCAGCCAGCATGAGCTTAAGTACGAACGTTTCGTCTCTATATTGACTAGGGTCGACCAAGCGCTTCGGGGTTAATCCGGCTTCCAACTCTCTCTGATGGAGAAAATTATCGAGAAACTGTTTGATCGCAGTAATGGCAATGCTGGAAACTCCGCCAGGTCTGGAGATACTGAGATGGTCGTCATTACAGGCGATTGTATCTTGAGGTAAATTGTCTGTCCCAATGGCGCTCTCTTTAGTGACGATGTCGTCATACATCCCGTAGAAATATTTAATGCCTGGCTTTAAATTATATTTAACCCATTCATTATTCATTGTAGGACATAGTTCACTCAGCGGTGCGAGATCGTTGATCTGTTTGTTATTCGAAAGCAGCTTCCCGTATGTCGCAAGATTTGCCCCGAGATGGGGAACAGCTAAAGAAATGAAAAGTTTTATTTTGCTTGGTTGGCCTTGGCGAAGATCATTCAAAATGCACGCTTTGGTAACTAGTCCACCCATGCTGTGTGCTACTACGATGATATTATCGTAGGCGGCTAGTGCGAATCTAATTTGTGTGCTTAAGAGAGCAGAAATGTCCTCAATACTGATATTTTTCTTCGATTTTGTTTGAATATTTGTAAAAAGAGATTTTAAGCGACCGATATTGGAATTGAATTCGACAAAAAGGCTTGAGAGCTTTGTGAAATATTCGAACGTAGCAATGTCAAAATTTTCTTCAATGGAGGGGAACTGTGATAGCTGATCGAAGAAATAACCGTGTTGCGTATTCATCCATGTTTCTTTTCCACCGGTAAAACCGTGAACAAATAATATAAGTGTGTCCCGCTTGTTGTTTTTTATGAACTCGATCATCATTTCCTCGGAACTAAACGGACGTCATTTTTCGTAAGAATAGCCCAAAATCTAGATTGATACCATGCTCAATGCATGCGTGTTTTGCTCATGCTGCCATTAGCTTCCGCCAACAAAAAGAAACTGCAGAAATTCGGGACCGATCCCCTGAAATTAGTCCTTCAACGACTTGCCTTTGGATTCCCTCGGGCGAACAGCCGTCTTAACGCAAAAGCCGCCGCTCCCTTCGCGCATGCTTGAAAGGCGATCGGTATCAATAACTTCCGATCGCGATGAATCGAACCGACAATGTTTAGCATGCGGCAAATCAACTCACTGCATTAATCGCATCCCTGCCCGCTTTGCCGCTTTAGCCGCGGCATCGGACAAATCCTCGCCTTTACCGGTATAGATAGCCGTGCGCGAAGAACTGATTAACATTCCGGCACTCCTTGACGCACCGCCCCGCACGAACCGTAGCCTGATATCCCTCCCTTGCGCGCCAATTTACTGAATCAAAAGCGGCATCTCGCCAACAATCGACCTTACGACTTCGTTTTCTCTCTCAAACGTATCCCCAACCACCAGCCCAAACTGCCCCCATTCCCCTTCTCGGCCGCAAGCCGCGCCAAAACGTTATACAACAGCGTCAATCGACATAAAGAACTGTAGATCCGATCCCCAGCATTGGACGCCCGGCAAAGCATGATCACGTCCTTCCCTTTGCGCTCCGGATATAGCTGAACGGAATCAAACCCCATATACGGATTAACTAATACGGCATCGGCTTTATATCGATCGAAAGCCTCGGTCGCGTACTGCTCGGCGGTACTTCCAGTATTCCCGCGCTTTGCATCCAGCATCACCGGAAGACCGGATGTTCCGAATGAATTTGCTCGATCAACTGCTCAAACTGATCTCCCGTCTATGGCGGGCGACGCGACCAGTCTGAAGCAGGACAAAGCCGCGCGTCCTGACGCGCACCGTTTCGGTGCAAGCGGGGACGCCGCGGCACGCTCATTGCTGCACAATTGACCAAGCAGACGGCCAACCGTCTGTGCCTTTATTCAAATCCATAGGAGGGACGGATCATGAGTAAGTTAACAAGTACATTGATCGCGGCAGCGGCGGCACTCACGTTATCGGGCGGCGCTTTTGCACAATCTGCCGGCGGCGCGGCTGGCGGTGGTTCATCGGGCAGTACCGCTAGCCCGTCAAACCAGGTCAGCAATTCATCGAATGACTATGGCACGCCGGGCATGACCAATTCCGGCAGCGGCATGGGAACGAAGGCGCCCAACTCGGGCTTGCCCAATGCCAACAACGGCAGTGCGACATCAACCAGCAGCCCTCCGCCGAGCAATAACACCTTGGCAACGCCAAGCGTGAGATCGCCGGCTGCCGGACAGTAATAGTCGAGCAATTTAAACCCGGGCGAAAAGAAACATCGACGTGCTTAGTTTGCATTGCAGTGAACTAACCCTGCAATTTTCACAAACTTGATCGTCGAGTTACTTGTCGCCGTCGTGAAAACAAGGCCGATGTCCTCACGGATATCGGCCTATTTGTTTATCCGCGTTCAATCGAGGTGACTTACAGCAAGCCAACGGATGCATAACCATCGAGTTGTGACCAAGCAGTAATTGGCGATGTGGATTTGCGTCCAAGCGGATGCGTATCCTGCTATCCGCAAGTAATCATTCGCGCTGCCACAAAAAGCCTTCAGTATTCCGGCGACTTGCCGATAACCATAGAAGATGCCGAAATTCCAGCACCTGGTTCAAGGTCGCCGATAGGTCGCGCATCAAACCCGTAGTTATAAACAAGCTTTTATCGGCAATCGCTGAGCCATATGCCATCAAACAGCAAAGCCTATTAACCGATCCGCAAAGTAATCCATAATCCGCCAACAACCGACGACCGCCAAATTCTTACGTAGAATCCAGCCACACGTAACCGCCGCAGGATTCCCCCACACCGATGCACTTCGATCTTCTCACCCTCTATTTCCTCATCATCGGGACGCTTTTCGCCAGTTCCGGGATGACGCTTTGGGAACATCGGACGCATTCGAGGCGCAGCAAGGAACTCAAGATACTCGCAGCCGGATACGCCACGCTTGCCATCGGCTGCGCGGCGGCAACGGTCCGTACCAAATTGCCCGGCGCGACGGGCTCCGCCGTGAGCAATCTGGTTATCGTCACCGGCTATCTGTTGCTTTTGCAAGGCGTCGCATCCCTGAGCGGCCGGCGCTACCGCAACAGTTCCATCGCGTTGCTCATCTTGCTTGCGCTTACGTGGGCGGTGGCCGGCGCGCACTGGATGAATTCAGTCTGGTACTACGCGAGCGCGATCCCAATCGCATTGGCTAGCGGCGCGACATCGTTCGAATTGTTCCGATGCCACGCCATGAAACACATGCAATCGCGCCGAATTGCAGTGTGGGTGACTGGCATCCATACGATCCTTTATGCAGCCAGGGCATCCATTCTCCCGTGGCTGGCGGCGCGATATGGACAGGACGTGGTATCGATTGCCAGCAACATCACGATGTACGAAGGCGTCTTGTATTCGGTCGTTCTGCCGATGACCCTGCTGCGACTAATCCGCGAGGAAACTCACGAAGAGCTTGTGCGAGATTCCCAGACGGACTATCTAACGCGGCTCGGCAATCGCCGATGGTTTTTCGAAGAGAGCGCACGCGTGATCCGAGACGCGGAACCACGCGGGCCGATTTCCCTCCTCGCGTTCGATCTCGACCTGTTCAAGACCATCAATGATCGATACGGCCATAAGACAGGCGATGAAGTGCTGAAAGCGTTCAGCGATATTGCCCGCAGCGTGATGGATTCCGATGCAATCCTTGCGCGCATCGGCGGCGAAGAGTTCGCAGCGCTGCTTCCTCGCCACAACGGCCTTCGCGCGAAGGAAGTGGGCGAGACCGTCGCCAGGCGGTTCGCTGAAACGATCCCTCACAGGATCGACGGGCTTGCGATACAAGCAACGGTCAGCATAGGGCTCGCGCAGTTCGGAGCCGAAGCATCGACGCTTGCCGACCTGCTGGCCGCCGCCGACGCGGCGCTGTACAACGCAAAGTCGCTCGGCGGCAATCAGCTTGTGCTGGCGCCGACTGCCTCACACCCCGCGCTTGCCTGACGATCAAGCAGAGACCTCAACTCACCGCATTAATCGCGTCCCGAGTCCGCTTCGCCGCTTCGGCCGCGGCATCGGCGAAATCATCGCCTTTGCCTGCGTAGATAATCGCGCGCGATGAATTGATCAGCATCCCGGCGTTCCCCGAAGCAACCCGTCCCGCGCGAACCGTCGCCTCGACATCGCCGCCTTGCGCGCCAATGCCGGGAATCAACAGCGGCATATCGCCGACAATCGATCGAACCGCTTCAATCTCTTTCGGAAACGTCGCGCCGACCACCAACCCCAATTGCCCGCTCGCATTCCATTTCTCAGCCGCCAACTTCGCGACAACCTGATAAAGCGGCGTTCCATCGACATCAAGAAACTGCAGATCCGATCCACCCGCATTGGACGTCCGGCAAAGCACGATCACGCCCTTCCCCTTATGCGCCAGGTAAGGCTGAACCGAATCAAAACCCATATACGGATTAACGGTTACGGCGTCGGCTTTATATCTGTCGAAAGCCTCGATTGCATATTGCTCGGCGGTACTTCCAATATCGCCACGCTTTGCATCGAGAATAACCGGCAACCCCGGATGTTCCGAATGAATATGCGCGATCAACTGCTCAAGCTGATCCTCCGCCCGATGCGCCGAAAAATACGCAATCTGCGGTTTGAAAGAACACGCAAACGGCGCGGTGGCATCGACTATCTCGCGGCAGAAATCGAAGATCGAATCAGCGCGGCCATTGAATGCGCTCGGGAACCGCGAAGGTTCGGGATCGAGCCCGACGCAAAGCATTGACTGGGTGCGCGACCACGCGGCGTTGAGCGATTCGATGAAAGACATGGGCATCCGTAAGCGAAATAGGCAGTACCGCATTTTACCGCGCGAGCAAAAGTGCTCCGGCGCGAATGGAACGCTAACGAGCGACCGCCGCCGTCTTTCGCGCCTTCTGCCCGGCCGGTTGCTTCGGCCTTCCGCGTCGCTCGGCTTCGCCGGATCGCTCGACCGTGAAGCTGAACTCGCGCGTGAGACTGTCGCCGGAAGCCAGAACCGTCATTCCGTGTGCCGCGCCGCCGCCCGGCAAATTCACCGCGTTGATCGGATGATCGACGGGTTCGAAGCAGAAAAAGTCCTTGCCGGCCGGCGCGTAGAGCACGTAGTAATCGGTATCGGCGGAAATGGTCAGCGACAAACGGCGCTTCGGCCACATCACGCTCGTGCGCCCGCTCCATCCGGTGAACGCGTTGTTGATCATCGCGGTAGGCATGGGGTACGCCACGCCGAATTGCCACGCGGGCGGCGCAGGAACGTGCCGCACGGGCAGGAAGTCATCGCCGCAAAGCCAGAGGCCATCGGCGGCGGCGGACAGTTCGGTATCGGCTTCGCGCGTCAAAAACGGATGCAGGCCGAGCCCGAACGGCAACGCATCGCGCCCGGTATTTTCAATCGATAAAGTCACCACCAGCGTCGCGCCTTCGAGCATGAACGACTGGCTCGCCTTGTACGAATACGGCTTGCCGTTGCGCCGGTCGAGCGTGAGTCGCACGTGCGTGGAACTTTCCGACGCCACGTCCCACGCGCCGAGCCAGCCATCGCCATGAAGCGGCAAGGGTTCGCCGGGCCGGTTGCACGGGACATCGATACCGCGTCCCAAAAACTGAAAACGCCCTCCGCCGATGCGATTCGAATACGGCAGCAATGGATAACACGCGAGTTCGTTGGGATCCGTGGCGGCGCTGGGTTCAAGGCACGGACGGAAGATGGGCACGAGCGTGCCGTCGCTGCGCCAGTCGAAGCGCGTGATGCCGCCGCCGAGCGCCGGAGCAATATCGAGTCGCAACTGCGCGTTGGCGAGCGTGATGCAGCCGTCGCGGCCTGCGCCGCCCATCGCTACAACTGATGTGGATGGACCCGGCCGGATTGGCGGTTCGGTCGCGGCGGCGAGCTTGGAACGGCGAGTGGGCGCGGCCGGACGAGGTGCAACGGGGAGGGTTTTGGGGCGGGATGCGGAACGGGCAACGGTCATGTCCAAGTCTCCGAGAGGCGAAGGTTCCCGTGATCCTGGCGTGAACCCCAGCATGCCCGGGAGTGTGCGGGCGGCACGTCATGCGCGCCGCCTCAGTTTTTTGCATCTTGGTGCTTGTTGCAAAGCACGGACATCAGTTTCCGCGAAACACCGGTTCAGCGATACCCCTCGCCGCCGGCGTCGCGATAAACACGCCGCCCGCGCGCAAGTCGTTCTGCAACGCGGCATGGTCGAGGCCAATGCGCGCGCTCGTGATGTACAGCGTGCCGAGTTGCGGACCGCCGAACGCGATGCAGCTTGGTTGTGTTGTCGGGACATCGATGCGCGCCGTTTCCCGGCCATCGGCGTCATAACGCACCACGCGCGCGCCGCCCCATTGTGCGTTCCACAAACCGCCATCGCGATCCATGGTGGATCCATCCGGCTCGCCGCTGTCGTCGGAAAGTGTGGCGAACACGCGCTGATTGTCGAAGGAATCGTAATCGCAGGCTTGGATCTGGCGCGTCGGGGAATCGCAGTAATACAGGGTCGATCCGTCCGGGCTGAACGCGATGCTGTTTGGAATCGCGGCGTCGCCGAGCGGCAAACGCTCCAGCGACAAATCCAGATTCAACCGATAAAACCCGCCGACCTTCTCCGCCTTCGCGACATCGTGTTTCGTGCCGAAGACGAAGCGGCCTTGCCGGTCGCATCGGCCGTCGTTCAAGCGCGTCGGCAAGCCGTCTTCGACTCGCATGATCGTTTCGATCGCACCGGTTTCCAGATCGAAGAACGCCAAGCGCGAAGCCAGACCGAGCAACAAGACATCCGGATCCGCGCACAACGCGAAGCACGCGAGACGCTCGGGCATGTCGAAACATTCGCGGCTGGCGTCGCGCGGATCGTAGCGCCACAAGCGCTTGCCTTCAATGTCCGTCCAGTAGAAACGTCCGCTCGCCGCGCACCATGTCGCGCCTTCGCCAAGCGCGCTTTTGCTGTCGATCAGTAATTGCGCGTTCACGCCCAGCCTCCGTCGATCACGACTTCCTGCGCGGTCATCATGCGGCTATCGTCGGCGGCGAGGAACAGCGCGGCGCGCGCGAGATGCTCGGGCAGCAATTCCGCATCGATACATTGCCCTTCCTTGATCGCGCGTTTTCCGGCGTCGTCCAGCCACAAACGTTTTTGCTTGTCCGTCATCACCCAGCCCGGCACGAGCGAATTCACCCGGATATTGAACGGTCCGAGATCGCGCGCGAGACCGTTCGTCATGCCTTGCACGGCCGCTTTCGCCGTGGTGTAGACCGGAAATCCGCCGTTCTTCAGCATCCAGCTGATCGATCCCAAGTTGATGATCGAACCGCCGCCGAGCTGTTTCATATCGTCGATAACCGCCTGCGCCGCGAAGAACTGATGGCGAATATTCACGGCAATTCCCGCGTCGTACGACTCGGGCGTCACGTCTTCGATCTTGTGGCGCTTGTCGTTCGCGGCGTTGTTCACGAGCACGTTCACGGGACCGAGCGTGCTGCGAACATCGGCGATTCCCTGCCGCAACGCGCCGATATCCGTCAGGTCGATACGCAGGAACATCGGCCGGAACTGGCCTTCGTTTAGGTCCGCGCCGAGTTGATCTGCGAGCGCTTCGCCGGCGTTCGTATCGATATCGAAGAACGCGACTTTCGCGCCCTGATCGAAGAAATGCTCGACGAACGCGGCGCCAATTCCGGTCGCGCCGCCGGTGATCAGCACCACCTTGCCGGCGAGGCTCGGATAGCGCGCGAGAGTTTTATCGACTGAACTGGCCATCTTTTGCAAACCTCTTTAGTCGCGCGAACCGCGGTTCTTCAACTGGTCGAGCAGCACGGCGGCAAGCAGGATCGCGCCGCGAACGAGGTACTGATAGAACGCGTCGATGTTCATCAGGTTCATCACGTTCTCGACCGTACCCATGATCAGCACACCGATCACCACGCCCGAAATCGTCGCGCGTCCGCCGAGCAGCGACACGCCGCCGAGCACGCACGCGGAAATGACGTTGAGCTCGAAGCCATCGGCCGCGTTCGGCTGGCCCGACGTAATCCGCGATGCCAGGATCACACCGGCCAGCGCCGCAACCGCGCCCTGAATCAGGAAGATCCAGACACGCGTGCGTTCCACATTGATACCCGCCAAACGTGACGCTTCCGCGTTACCGCCGATCGCGAGCGTATTGCGTCCATACACGGTCTGATTCAGCAGCACGCCGAACACGATAAAACACGCCAGCGTGACCCAGATCGGCAGCGACACGCCGAACATCGTCAAGCCGCCGAGCGCAATGAACGTATCCGACGACACGCCGACCGCCTGACCATGCGACACGATAAACCCAAGCCCGCGCACCACTTCCATGGTGGCCAGCGTGGTGATCAGCGCGTTGATCCGCAAGTACGCGATCACCGCGCCGTTCACGAAGCCGATCGCGGAACCGGCCGCGACCGCCGCGATGATCGCGATGAACGTATTGCCCGTTGCGTTCAACACCATCGCGCAGAGCACGCCGGCGAACGCGACCGTGGACCCGACCGACAAGTCGAAATCGCGCGATGCGAGGCAGAACATCATCGTGCAGGCGACCATGCCGATTTGCGAAATCGACAGCGCGAGGCCGAGCATGTTTTCGATCGAAAAGAAGTGATCGACCGATAGCGACATGGTGATGAACATCACCACGAAGATCACGATCAAGCTGTATTCGGTGATCTGCTGCCACCACTTCTGCTTGTCGTTTTTCGCTGGCACCAGCGTGTTTGCAATGTTTTCCCTGACTTCCATGATGTCCTCCGTCTCCACTTTTTGCTTCAGGCTGCCTGGGCAGTCGGTTCAGATTGCACGGGCAGCGCAAGATTCAGCACTGATTGTTCGGTCGCCTGGCCGCGCGGCAATTCGCCCGCGATCCGTCCTTGCCGCATCACCACGATTCGGTCCGATACGCCCAGCACCTCGGGCAATTCGGACGAAATCATCACGATCGCGCAGCCGCGTTCCGCCAGTTGATAGATCACGTTGTAGATCTCGTGCTTCGCACCCACGTCGATACCGCGCGTGGGTTCATCGAGGATCACGACTTTCAGTTCCGGCTCGGCGAGCCAGCGTGACAGAATGGCTTTTTGCTGATTGCCGCCGGAAAGAAAGCGGATCTTCTGCTTGCGGCTCGGCGTCTTGATCTTCAGCAACTGGATAAAACGGTCAGCCGTCGCGGCTTCTTTTTTCCGGTCGAGGAACAAACCCGCGCGCAGATAATGACGGCGGCACGAGATGTTGATGTTCTCGGAAACCGTCGCCATTGCAACGATGCCTTCTTCCTTCCGGTCTTCCGGACACAGCACAATGCCGTGACGGATTGCTTCGCCGGCGCTGCGGACCTTGATCGGCTGGCCATCGAGTGTGATCGTGCCGGCCTTCTTGCTGTCCGCGCCGTAGACCAGATGCATCAGTTCGCTGCGGCCCGCGCCAACCAGTCCGAAGAAGCCGACGATCTCACCGCGACGCACATCGAAACTCGTCGGTTCGCGCAGCGCGTGGCCTTCAATGTTCTTCACCGAAAAACGCACGTCGCCAAGCGCGCGCGCCTTGTAATCGTAGATATCGGCAATCTCGCGGCCGACCATTTCCTGCACGAGCGTATCGCGCGGCACTTCGGCCAGATTCGGATGCGACGCGATCTTGCGGCCATCGCGGAAAATCGTGCACGTGTTGCACAACTCGTAAATCTCATCCATCCGATGCGAGATGTAGATCAGCGCACGGTTGTCCGCCTTCAGGTCGCGCACGAGCTTGAACAGCACTTCCGTCTCGCGATGCGAAAGCGAAGACGTGGGTTCATCGAGCGCGATCACGCGTGCGTTACGCAGCAACGCCTTGCAGATTTCCACCATCTGCCGTTGCGCGATGGAAAGCTTTTTCAGCTTCGCGTTCGGATCGAGATCCACGCCCATCTGCCGCAAGCGTTCGCTCACATGCTTTTTTGCTTCCCGTTTATGCACCCAGCCGAGCGTGCTCGGCAACGCGCCGAGCAGCAGGTTTTCGGCCACGGTCAGATCCGGCACATACTGCAATTCCTGGTGAATCACCGCGATGCCCGCCGCGATCGATGCCGCCGCACTCGAGAACTTCACCTCGTTGCCATCGATCAGGACACGCCCGGAATCGGGTTGATATTCACCGCCCAGCACTTTCAGCAAGGTCGATTTACCCGCGCCGTTCTCGCCCATCAGACCGTGCACTTCGCCGGCGTTGACGTCGAACGACACGCCGTCGAGCGCGCGCACGCCTGGAAAAACCTTGCCGATATTGTCAAAACGCAGCGTCGCTGACACATCGCCTCCTTGGAATTCGAGCGGACCGCGCGGCTTATCGACCGTGCGGTCCGTGATACAGAAAACTTACTTAGCCGCTTATTTAGCCGATGCCAGACCCATCTTCTCGCGCACGTCGGCCACGTTGTCACGCGTTGCCAGCATGCCGGTCGTGAGCGTCACGAGCGGCGGTTCCTTGCCGTCCTTGATCCACGTGTAGACCAGTTCCGACGTTTCCTCGCCATGGCGCTTCGGGCTGATGATCACCGTGCCGAAGAAGCCGGTCGGCGTCGGTTTCTTGAATTCGTTCAAAGCCGAATCCGATCCGCCAATGCCCACGCCAATCATGTTGTCGGCCTTGAAACCACGGCCTTCCGCAGCACGCACGGCGCCGAGGACGGCTTCGTCGTTAAGACCGAATGCAACCCAATGCTTGAACTTTGTGTTCTTCGTCAACGCAATGTTCGCTGCATTGAACGCGTTTTCCGTGTCGGTCTTGGCTTGCGGCGCCATCACGATGTTCGCCTTCGGAAAGCCCGCGGCAACCAGCGCTTCCACTGCGCCGCCCGTGCGGTCATGCGCCGTCGGCAGTTGTTCATACGTCACGTCGATAGCACCGACGTCCGCCATGTTCCAGCCGCGTTTCTTGATTTCCGCAGCAATGCCGTCGCCTACCTGCTTGCCGATGTTGAACGCCGAAATGCCCATGTAGGGCACGGATTCGATCGGCTTGCCCGAGCCGTCGACCAGGCGGTCATCGACCGTCATCATCTTGAGCCCCGCAGCTTTCGCTTTGGCAACAATGCCCGGTCCGAGCTTGACGTCAGGCGTGCAGATCACGAAACCCTGGGCTTTTTGCGCGGCGAGGTTGTCGATTGCGCTCATGACCTTTTCACCCGACGGCGCGCCGATCTTCACCAGCGTGAAGCCCTTTTCCTTGGCTGCCATCTCGGCGAATTTCCACTCGTCCTGGAACCACGGTTCTTCCGGCTGCTTAACCAGGAAGCCAATCTTGACGGGGTCTGCCGCCTGCGCGATCGGCGCTGCGAACATGGTGGCGCTTGCAGCCGTAGCCGTGGCAACCAGCGTGATGAACATTCTGCGTTTCATGGTCTGTCTCCTGACTTGAATGTCTAGTTGGAACAAAGGTGTTGGCCGCGTCTTGTTGTCATGACGTCGCACCACGGCCAGTGCGTCATCCGATACTGCTGAATTCGCTTATTTCTCTGTCTCAATCGTGATACAGCGCCGAACGCCCGCCATCGACCGTGATGCAACTTGCATTGATGAACGGCGCTTCATCGGATGCCAGAAACACCGCCGTCATTGCCACTTCTTCCGGGCGGCCGATGCGTTTCATCGGCTGGAGATCGAGCGTCGCCTGTTTCGCTTTCGCCGGATCGGCTTGCTCGTTCCACCAGTCGAGCGTCAATTGCGTTTCGATGTAACCCGGCGCAATCGCGTTCACCCGAACCTGCCGCCCCGCGTATTCAATACCCAACGCCCGCGTCAAACCAATCACGCCGTGCTTGGCGACCGGATACGGAAAGCAGCCCGGGATGATCTTGAACGAGTGCGTGGACGCAATATTCACGATGCTGCCGCGCCCGCGTTCCACCATGCCCGGCAACACCGCGCGGCAACCATTCCAGACGCCGTCGAGATCGACTGCAAAACAACGGCGCCAGTCGTCGTCGGTCATGGTCAGCGGATCGCAGAACACGTTGATGCCGGCGTTGTTCACGAGGACATCGACGGGGCCGAACTTCGCTTCTGCTTCCGTGACCGCGTTTTGCACCGATGCGCTTTGCGTCACGTCCGTCTGCACGGCGAGCACGTTCGCGGCTGCGTTTTCCGCCGAGCCGATCCGTTGCGCGGTTTCTTGCGCCAGCGCCAAATCCAGTTCAGCCAACACCACAGCCGCGCCTTCGCGCACGAACGCGGCGGCAATCGCTGCGCCAATGCCACGCCCGGCGCCGGTGATCATCGCGACCTTACCCGCAAGCCGGTTCATTTCTTCTGGCCTCGCGCAACCGCCAATCCATTGATGTACGCCTTCGCATGCGCCAACGTCGTCGCCGCGCTCTGACCCGGCTTGTACAGCGCCGAACCGAGACCGAAACCATTTGCGCCCGCCGTCAAGAACGGCCCCATGTTGTCGGGCGCAATGCCGCCAACCGGCACGAGCGGGACCTTCGCCGAAATCACCGCGCGCCACGCCTTCACCACATGCGCGCCGAGTTGCTCGGCGGGGAACATCTTCAAGACGTCGGCGCCATTCTTCAGCGCGAGAAACGCTTCATTCGGCGTCGCAACGCCGGGCGCGCAGGCCAGACCTTGAGCCTTTGCGGCACGCACCACGTCACCGTCGCTGTGCGGCATCACGATCAGCTCGCCGCCGGCTTTTTTGACTTCATCGACGTAATGCGGATGCAAGACCGTTCCCGCGCCAACGATGGCATCGGCGGGAAGCGCCTGACGGATCGCCGCGATGCTCGCGAACGGTTGCGGCGAATTTAGCGGCACTTCCACGATCCGAAAGCCCGCTTCGTACAGCGCGCGGCCATGTTCGGCGGCGTCGGCCGGCGTCACGCCGCGCAGGATCGCGATCAACGGACACGCGCTGAACGCAGCGGCAAGTCCGGCGTGCGGCGTGTACGGGCCGGGAAGATTGATATCGATATCGCTCATGTTCTGCTCCTGATTAGTTCGCGCCGGCCGTCGAGCGGATCAGCCCGGCTTGCAGCGCGATTTCGTGCAAGCCGCGTTCGGTGGCGTGCGCGACGGTTTTGGCATCGTGGCACCCAAAACGCGCCAAGGCATGCCGATACCGCTCGCACAGCGCGTCGTTGCCAATCAACCTGAGCGTCTTGCCTGAAAGGCTCGCGTGTTCGCGCGCGAGCACTTCATTCAGGCCGCGCAATTCGTGGCCGATCAGCAAGCCCGAAAGGTAATCGGCTTGTTGTTCGGGCTTCAGTTGTCCGGTGAGACCCAGCGTGCGCGTGCTGAAAATCGTTGCGAGCAAACCGGCGTGGCCGGCGTCCTTGGCGGTATCGACGCCGCGAATGAACGCCGGCATGTCGTGCTGATCGGCCGCGCGCATGGTGCGGCCGAGGATAGTGTGATCGCGCAGCGCGCCGAAGGTCTCGCCGGTCATGAACGTATAGAACCGCTCGATTTTTCCCGCCGATACAAACGCCCATTTCGCGTGCGTTCCCGGCAAGCCGATCAGCTCGCTGTGCGTGGCGTCGCCGGAAAGCGCGCCGAAGATCTGCGTTTCCTCGCCGCGCATCACGTTCGGCAACGCGCCGTTTTCCAGCACGCCCGGCACGATATGAACCGTGACGCCCTTGTTCGTCGTCACGCGCACGATACCCGTAACCAGCGCCGCGGAATCCGCGGGCGTTGTCACGTAGGGCGCTTCCACCCAGCCTTGCGCGCTGCCGACCATGCCGGCGGCAATCACAGGAAGTTGCGCATTGGCGGCGAGCCACGCGCCACAGGTTTCGTCGAAGACGATATCGAATCCGCCTTCCGCTGCGGGCCGCGGCAAATTCATGATTCCCGCCGATGACGCGCGCGTGTCCAGCACCGCGCCGTGTGCATCGAGCAGATAGGCGCGCAGCGCCGTGGTGCCCCAGTCGAGGGCAATCAGTGCCGCCGTGGATTGGTCGTGGGCGACGCTCATCGTTTGATCCTGCGTGTTGCGGGCTGCGGCACGCGCCAGCCGAGTTCTTGCGAAATCGCGCGCGCTTCGAGCTGCACGACGGGAATCAGTTCTTCCATGCGCTCGAGCGGCATGTAGGGGATCGTGCTCGCCACCGAAAGCGCCGCGACGATCGCGCCCGATGCATCGCGCACGGGCGCGGCGACGCATCGGATGGACGCTTCGTTTTCTTCCAGATCGAAGGTGAAACCGCCTTGCGCGTAACGCGTCATGCGCTGCACGAAGGTATCGAAATCAGGCTGATGATCGGGCTTGAAACTCACCTTGGCGAGCACGCGATGCGACGCTTCAAGGAGCGTGGACCACTTTTCGGACGGCAGGTCGAGCATCATCGCCTTGCCGATTCCGGTGGACGCCATCGGCATCCGATGACCCACGCGCGAGCGCATTTCAAGGCCGCGCGTGCCGGGGATTTTGTCGATGTAGAGCACGTCGTCGCCATCGCGCACGCCGAGGTGAATGGTGTCGTGCGTGTAGTCGGCGAGCACTTGCAGATGCGGCCGCGCGACGGCGGTCAGCGGCATTTGTTCGAGCGCGATGGTGCCGAGTTCGATCAGCTTCGGGCCCAGCAGATAACCGCCGCCAACCTGGCGCAAGTAGCGCGCTTGGACGAGCGAGCTGACCAGCCGATGCGTCGTGCTGCGCGTGGTGCCGAGCGCCGCGCCGATGCTGCGCAGATCGCGCGCGCCGGTCGCGGCGGCTTCGAGGATCGCGAGGCCGCGCAGCAGCGTTTGCGTGCCTGCTTGCTGCGGCGTGAGATCGAGCAGCGCGGCGGCGGAAGCCTGGGCGTCGTTTGCGACGTTGGCATCCTGCTCGGCGATCACTCGATCCATCGACAATTCGGCATCGATGGCGGAGTTCAGGGTTTTGGTCATGGCGTTCATCAACGCACTGACGCGGAGTGCTGGACGCGCGGATGCTTTGGCAGATGCGATTGCGCTGGCGATTTCATGACTCGTCTCCGATTGCTTTTGTTGTTGCATGGGCCTTCGGGATTACCCGGACGCTCATGTAACTGCCGTTTGGCTGTGATCGGATTTTAGAGCCGTGCGTCTCAATTATTCAATATGTGATTGATGTGTTCACATATTGGGAGATTTGGGTGGTTGAGATTGATAAACAAAAACCCCGGCGAAGCGGGGTTTTTCAGTGCTGCAAGTCTTTGCGCCAAACCACTCACTGCGGCAATTCCGCCGCGCCCATCCGTCTCGCGATAACCCCCGCCCGCTGCGATAAATACGCGGAGCCGCGATGTTCATCGAAATATTTCGGTCTTGGCAGCATTACCGCCAGCCGCGCCGATTGCCACGCGGTCAGCTTCGACGCCGACGTCTTGTAGTAATAATGCGCCGCCGCTTCGGCGCCATACACGCCGTTGCCCCATTCCACCGAGTTCAGGTAGATCTCGAAAATGCGCTCTTTGTCCATCCAGAGCTCGAGCATCGACGTAATCACGAGTTCCTGCGCCTTCCTCACGTAACTTTTTTCCCGCGATAAAAACAGGTTGCGCGCCAGTTGTTGCGAGATGGTCGAACCGCCCGCCACGATCTTCCCGCGCGCCTTGTTCTTCTCCCAGGCTTGCAGGATGGCATCGGTTTCGTAGCCATTGTTGTTGACGAAGTTCGCGTCTTCGGACGCAATGATCGCCCGCTTCAAATTGCGCGAGATCTGGTCGTACGGAACCCACGTGTGTTGAATCGAAAGATCCGGACGATCCTGCGCGAGCCGCCAGGCGTCGGAGCGCATGAACGCCGTCGATGACGGATTCACCACCGTATAAATCCCGACCATCGCGAAGAAGTAGACCTGCGTGGCAATGGCGGCAATGGCCATGACCGAAATGCCGTAGACGATCCACCGAGCCGGCCCGAGACGCACGGGCGATTTTGTTCTTGTCATCGTGCTTGTTCTGTTGGAAATGCCAGCCGCTTTAGATTTACTTCGATAACTCCAGCCGCAACGCCCGCAACACCGCGCCGCTGTCCGGACGCACGCCGCGCCACAGAAGAAACGATTCCGCCGCCTGTTCCACGAGCATCCCCAGTCCGTCCGATGACCGCGCGCCCAGCGTGTCGGCGTGGCGCATGAAGACGGTCGGCTCCGCGCTGTACATCATGTCGTAGGCAAGCGTGCCGGGGCCAATCGAGGTGTCGTCGAAAGTGGGAAGCGCGTCGTCCAGACTTCCGGCCGTCGCGTTGACGATCACATCGTACGGACCCGCTTCCGCGCTATCCGCGCCGCCGCCCGAGAAACGCACGTTCGCGGCGCGGGCGGCATCGGAGAAATGATCGACGAGAATTTGCGCCTTCGATGCCGTCCGGTTCACGATCGTCAACGCCGCCGCGCCGCAATCGAGCATGGGCAACACCACGCCGCGCGCCGCGCCGCCCGCGCCGAGCAACAACACGCGCGCGCCCTTCAATCCAACGCCGAGATTCCCTTCAATGTCACGCACGAGGCCAACGCCGTCGGTGTTGTCGCCAAGGACGCCAGCGGCGCTGAACGCCAGCGTGTTCACCGCGCCGGCTGCCGCTGCACGCGGCGTGAGCGTGTTGGCGAAGGCGTGTGCATCGAGCTTGAACGGCACCGTCACGTTCATGCCGCGACCGCCGGATTCGATGAACGCGCGGACGTCGCCGGCGAATGCACCGATGGTTCCCAGCACGCGACCATATTCGACCGCCTCGCCGGTTTGCTCGGCGAAGCGCGCGTGAATCCACGGGGATTTGCTATGCGCGACCGGGTTGCCGATCACCGCATATCGACCGATGCCATCACGCTGAACGCCCGATATCATTGCGTAGGCTCCGTTGCGTCGGGCGTGCTCTCGCCGGCGGGTTCGCCGGTCGGCGCGGCTTCGGACGTCGCTTCGGACGTCGCTTCCGCCTGCGCCTCGGCTTCGCTCTCGGCGCTGAGATCTTCGGCTTCGACCAGCTCTTCTTCGGCCTCTTCCGTCTCTTCCGGCTGCGGTGCGGCGCTCGAAGGTGCATCGATCACGTGCAGCAAGCGGCACGATGCCTCGACCGTGAGTTCATCGAGATTCATCACTTCCAGCATCACCTTCGTCCCGCGCGCGTGCACGCCGAGGCCGGGAACGTGGAGCATTAGCGGGATTTCATCGAGCCGCACGAGATCGTCCTTCACCACCGCCGCCACGACCTGCTTCTTGTTCTCCTGCTTCAGCCAGCGCAGACACCAGAAGAATTCCATGCGCCGTTGATGATCGGCGTACGCGGAATACTGGTCATCGAAACCCTGAACGACGGCAAACAGATCGGCATCTTTCGGCTTGAACGGCGCGACCAGCGCAGCCGTCACGCCATGGCGCACGCACGCAAGCAATTGCCATTGATTGACCAGATCGACGTAACGACGCAACGGCGACGTGCTCCACGCATATTGCGCAACGCCGAGCCCTTCGTGCGGCGCGGGCGTGGTCTGCATGCGCGTGCGCTTTGGACCCGGCGCGCCAAAACCGCGCTGCGATCGATAAATCCCGGGAACGCTGTGGTCGTTGAGAAACGCGCCCCACGATGAATTCGCGAGAATCGCCAGTTCGGCGACGATCAGGTCGAGCGGCGATCCGCGCCGACGCGGCAGGATCTCGACATGCTCGCCTTCCACGTAAAAATTGAAGTCGTTATTACGCTGAACTTCGCGACGCAAACCGTAACCCGCGCGCGCTTCCTGACGCTTTTCGAACAACGCCTGCGCGAGCGGCCACAGCACCGCGATGTCATCCTTGTGCGGATATTCGCCCGTTCCCGCTGCAAGCGATTCCTCGGTGACGTGTTCATCGAGATAGTTGTGGCGCAGATTGCTTTTCACGAACACGCGTTCGGCGCGCGTTTCGCTGGCAACGATTTCCTGCGTTTCCCGATTCACGATGATGTAAAGCGACAACGCCGGCCGCAGCCCGCCTTCGGCGAGCGTGAACGCTTCCACGACGCTGTCCGGCAGCATCGTGATCTTGTCGCCGGGCATGTAGACCGTTGAAAGACGCGTGCGCGCGATGGCGTCGATCAGGTCGCCGCGCGTGATTCCGAGCGCCGGCGCCGCAATATGCACGCCGATGCGAACCCGGCCATCGGCGAGATGTTCGACGGAAAACGCGTCATCAATTTCAGTTGTCGTGACGTCATCGATGGAAAACGCCTGCACATTCGCTTCCGGCAGATCGTCGGGCAACGGCGGCACCGTGACCGGCGCGAAGCCTGTTCCATGCGGGAAAAACTCGGAGAGAAAGCGCGCTTCGTGCAACGCGCGCGCCGACGGAATGCCGCCGACTTCCAGCATCAACCGCGCTTGCGAAATACCGCGCGTGGCAGCAGCGCCCTCGAGCGCCTTATATTCGATGGAGTTTTTGTCCGGCTTCGTCAGCAAGCCAATTGCCTTGCCAACGAGCGCTTCGGGCAATTTACCCGCAACCAGCTCTTCTTCGTAACCCGCCTGCACGAGCGCGAGTTGACGTTTTTTCTCCAGGCCGGCGAGCGCCATCTGCAACTGTTCTTGCGGCGCGCGCTGATATTGCCCGCGGCCTTTCCGGCGGAAATACACCGGTGATCCATGCATGCGCAAAACGAGCGCGGCGCGTTCAGTTGCGCCGAATTTATCGCCGAAATAATCCGCGCCGAGTTCCGCGAACGGGAATTCTTCTTCCGGCGCGCATTCCCACAGGAAATCCAGATCGATGTCCTTTGCAATGGCGTCGGCCTCTTGCATCAGATCCGCGGCGTTCGGTTTCTCGAACTCGATCAGCACGTCTTTTGCGCGCACCTTCGCGCGCCGTCCGCCCGGCAACTCGACCTGGAAAGCATCGTTTGCCTTCGACAAAACAGCGCCGGCCTTGAAACTACCCGATTCCTCGAAAAAAACGTTCACTCAGTACTCTCGAAAGACAGTTGGTCGGCACGGCGTGCAGGCGGGCGTGTTCCCCGGTTGCCAAGCGCCAGGCCAACGAAAAATGGATGCGCTTGAAAGTTTCAGGCCGCGGCCAGCGGCGGCCGGGCTGCGCAAAACGCCAGTACGTCGTCCATGTAACTGGAAAAGTCGCTGATGGCGTGATTGCTGCCCTGGATCAGCGTGGTTCGCACGCCGGGATAATGCTCGAGCATGGTGCGGTAATCGAGCACTTCGTCGCCCGTGGCCGCTATCAGATAGTAGCGCTCCGGGTGGGTGATCGACGGTACGGAAAGCGCACGCAATTCGTCGATATGACGCGGCTCCACCACGATACTTCCGCCGCCATGCCACAACGGCTGCTCGCCTATATATGCACTCAGATCTTCTTGCGGCACGACTGCCGGATTCAGCAGCACCGCGCGCCAGCCGTGTTGCTCGGCGAGCCACGTTGCGTAGAAACCGCCAAGCGAACTTCCCACCAGCGTGATTTCTTCAGTTGCTTCTGCGGCGAGCGATTCGGCCAGCGCAATTGCATCGCGCGGCGAAACCGGCAGCACGGGACAGCACCATTCGTGGCTGAGTCCGAGCTCCTCCAGCCGCGCGCGCATCAATCGAGCCTTGAACGATTGCGGCGAAGACCGGAAGCCATGCAGATAGAGAATCACACACGCTCCTTCGTGGCAGGACGCGCCGACAATGCATCCAGCAATTTCTGGTGCACGCCGCCAAACCCGCCGTTGCTCATGACAAGCACATGATCGCCCGGTTTTGCCGCCGCGACGACCGACTTCACCAGGAGCGCGAGGTCATCGAACGCGCGGGCTTTATCGCCGAGCGGGCTCAACGCCGCTTGCAGATCCCAGCCGAGTTTGTCACGGCCTTCGTGCGCGCCGTAGCCGAAAATCAGGTCCGCGCCCGCGAGACTGGCGGGTAACTGCGCTTTCATTGTGCCGAGTTTCATGGTGTTCGAACGCGGTTCCAGCACGGCCAGAATCCGGTTCTTCTCGCCGATACGAGTTCGCAATCCCGCCACCGTCGTTTCGATGGCAGTCGGATGGTGCGCAAAGTCATCGTACACGGTCACGCCGTCGACGCTACCCTTCACTTCCATGCGCCGCTTCACGTTGCGAAACGTGGAAAGCGATTGCGTCGCCTGCGCGGGCGGAACGCCGACCGAGCGTGCCGCCGCGATTGCCGCGAGCGCGTTCAGGCGATTGTGTTCGCCCTGCACTTGCCAGTCGACCACGCCCATGCGCTCGCCTTCCCAGTAGACGGCGAATTGTTCGTCGGCGGGAACGCCTTCGGTTGCGGGCTGCGCTTCCCAGCCGCCTTGCACGCCGAAACGCTCGACGCCGGACCAGCAGCCGCGCGTCAGCACGCGTTCGAGCGCGGCCTCGCGCCCGTTCGTCACAATACGGCCGACGCCCGGCACGGTGCGCACAAGATGATGAAATTGGGTTTCGATGGCGCCAAGATCCGGAAAGATATCGGCGTGATCGAATTCGAGATTGTTGAGGAGCGCCGTGCGCGGGCGGTAGTGGACGAACTTGGAGCGTTTATCGAAGAACGCGGTGTCGTATTCATCGGCCTCGATCACGAAGAAACTCGAATCTGTGAGACGTGCCGAGATGCCGAAATTCAGCGGCACCCCGCCGATAAGGAATCCCGGATTGAGGCCTGCATCTTCCAGCAGCCACGCGAGCATGGAACTCGTGGTGGTTTTGCCGTGCGTGCCGGCGACCGCGAGCACCCATTTGCCGTTTAGCACGTGCTCGCCGAGCCATTGCGGGCCGGATGTATAGGGCAGGCCGCGATCGAGGATGGCTTCCATCAGCGGATTGCCGCGCGTGACGACGTTGCCGATTACGTAGAGATCGGGTTCGAGTGATATCTGTTCGACGCCATACCCTTCGATCAACTCGATGCCTTGTGCTTCGAGCTGCGTGCTCATGGGAGGGTAGACGCCGGCGTCGCAACCGGTGACGCGATGCCCGGCTTCGCGCGCGAGGACCGCGAGACCGCCCATGAATGTGCCGCAGATGCCGAGGATGTGGATGTGCATAGAGCTGGGTTTGATGTCCGTTAGCACGGGGGGAATTTGGGAATATTCCTGCGCCCGGAAGGGGGATATTGTAACTGACGGTTTTGAGGGGCTGAACGGTGGTGTGGAGGGTTGGCGCGGTGGTCGGGGATGGGGCTGGGTTGTTGCTGTTAGGCCTTCGCGGGTTCTGTCTTGCTGATCTCTTCAGCACTATTAGCCACTGCCCGTGGCGGGACTTCATTTCACAAGGTTTGACGCTGGCGCTCGGGCGGTTGTTTGTAGTGGTCGGGGTTGGTGCCGGGTTGCTGCTGCTTGGGCCTTCGCGGGTTTGGTTCTAGCTGACCTCTTTAGCACTGTTAGCCACTGTGCGTGGCGGGACTTCATTTCACCGGGTTTGACGCTGACGCTTGGGCGGTTGCTTGTAGTGGTTGGGGTTTGGGCTGGGTTGCTGCTTTTCAGATCTTCGCGGGTTACGTTCTGGCTGATCTCTTTATCACTTTTAGCCACTGTCCGTGGCGGGACTTCATTTCTTTTTCCAACGGCGAAAAAGAAACGAAGCAAAGAAAACGCCTCTCCACCGCTAATTCTTAAGTGTCCACAGCGTGCAGCGGGACTTCATTTCTTTTTCCAACGGCGAAAAAGAAACGAAGCAAAGAAAACGCCTCTCCACCGCTAATTCTTAAGTGTCCACAGCGTGCAGTGAAAACTGTATGGCACGCAAGAAGCACCCTCAGCGCATAACCGCGAACACTTGAAACCCTCCCCCTCCGTTCGCGGATACCCACACGCTTCGCCACCAGTGTGGGAATCCACTAACCAGGCCTCCCCGCTGCGCGCGCTGGCGCCCAAATGGAAAGCCGCGGTACTGGCGGCGAAGTCTGCGGTTCAAGATGCTTGGCCTGTTATGGCTCAACCCTTCGTTATGCGTTAGACGGGTTCCCGTATTGATGGATTCCGACACTGGTGGCGAAGCGTGTGGGTATCTGTTGCCGGAGGGGAAGGGTTTCAGCGGGACGTGGTTATGCGCTGAGGGTGCTTCTTGCGTGCCACACAGTTCTGGCCGCACGCTGTGGACACTTATGAGCTGATTGTGGAGAGGCGTTTTCTTTGCTTCGTTTCTTTGTCGCCGTTTGGACAAAGAAATGAAGTCCCGCCACGGACAGTGGCTAACAGTGATAAAGAGAGCAGCCAACAACGAACCCGCGAAGACCTAAGCAGCAACAACCAAGCCCCAACACCACTCCCAACCACCCAAGCGCCAGCGCCCCCCCCTTCCCCTTCCGGTATCATCCTCATCATGATTCGCAAATCCCATTTCGATCCCCAGCGCGTCCGCGAGGAAATCGCCATCGCGGCGGCGCGAATGATTGCCGAAGACGGCCTCGACTACTCCACCGCCAAGCGCAAGGCCGCTCGCCAGGTCATCGGCGAAACCCGCGTCGCCGGCGAATGGCTCCCCGATAACACGCAAATCGAAGACGAAATCCGCGAGTATCAGGCAATCTTTCAAAGCGAAAGCCAACCCGCAGTACTGCGCCGAATGCGCGAAGTCGCCCTCGAATGGATGCAACGCCTCAAACCCTTCAACCCATACGTCACGGGCGCGGTGCTGAACGGAACCGCCGGCGAACATTCCGATATCCATCTGCAATGTTTCTGCGATAACCCTAAGGAAGTCGCCATCTATCTGCTGAACGCGAACATCCAATACGATGTCTCCGAGACGCGCCACTTCGCCGGACGCGGTTATGTGGAAACCCTGAGCTTCCTCACGCGCCCCTCGCGCGACGAAGAACCCATGGGCTTGCACATCGCGCTCTACGATACCAACGACCTCCGGGGCGCCGTACGCGCAGACGGCCGCGGCAAACTTGCCCGCGCGAACGCCGCCGCCGTCCAGGCGCTGCTCGACGAACCACCCCCAACATCGGCTACATCACTATGAAACCCATGCGCATCGTTGCCGCTCTGATCGTCGCCATCGCGGCAACCGGCGGCGGCTTTTATGCAAGCCATCTGTTCATGGGCGGCACCCCGAGCGAAGCGGCCATGACGACATCGGCGAAAGGCAATGCCGTCGATGACCTCTGGAAACAGCAATTGCAAATGGCCGCCGGCACGCAGCAAAACCTGGCATCGTTTAAAGGCAAACCGGTCGTGGTGAATTTCTGGGCGTCGTGGTGCGGCCCGTGCGTCAAGGAAATGCCGACGCTCGCCGCGTTGCATAAGGAATACGAGAAGAAAGGCATCACGTTCATTGGCCTGGGCGTGGATTCCGAGAAGAACGTGAACGCGTTCCTGCAGAAAGTGCCCGTCGATTACCCTATCTATATTGCGGGATTCGGCGGCGCGGACCTGGCCCGCAGTTTTGGCAATAACGCTGGCGCGCTCCCGTTCACGGTTGTCATCGACGCAAAGGGAAACATTCGGTCGACCAAGCTCGGCGAAGTCGATCCTAAAGAGCTAAAAGAGACCTTGGACGCACTTTAAGACGCTCGTTGATAGCGGTCAAATCGAAACGATTCACGTAAAGTTAACAGCAATTCGGCGAACTTTGCCCGAAAATACGTGCAAAATGCGCGTGTACACACGTAACGCTTCCATACCGGGAGTCTGTGCGGCTTCGTAAAACTAGACAAAATTCTCTAAAGGGCGCTAAAGTGCGCCCAACTCCGCACAAACCAAAGCCCTATGTCACGACTGCTGGTGCTTCACGGCCCTAATCTCAATCTGCTCGGCACCCGCGAGCCGGACGTCTACGGCCGGGTCACGCTCGCTCAGATCGATCAGGCGCTGGCAGAGAAGGCGAAGGCCGCAGGCGCGGAATTGTCGTCATTTCAGAGCAATCACGAAGGCGCGATCGTCGACCGCATTCAGCAGGCGCGGACTGAGCAAGTGGACTTCGTGCTGATCAATCCGGCTGCATACACGCACACGAGCGTCGCGATCCGCGATGCACTCGCGGGCGTCGCGCTGCCGTTCGTCGAGATTCATCTGTCGAACGTCCACAAACGGGAAGCTTTCCGGCATCACTCGTATTTCTCGGATCTCGCCGAAGCCGTGATTTGCGGCCTCGGCTGGAAAGGCTATCTGTATGCGCTCGACTTTGCACTCGAACGCGTTGCACTGAAGACGCGCGCTTGAATCGCGACCTGCACGCAAAGTCTAAATTGCCCGCACACCGTGACGCGGAGTCAGCGTCTGCAGCGCCGGACGATACACCCGTCAGCGGCACCCAAAAACCAAGTCAAGCACCGGAAAACGCTTCCGGTCACCAAGCATTGAAAGGGGAATTTTCGATGGACCTTCGTAAACTCAAAACGCTGATCGACCTCGTCTCGGAATCCGGCATCTCGGAACTCGAAGTGACCGAGGGCGAAGGCAAGGTTCGCATCGTCAAGAATGCCGCGCCGGTCTACATGCAGGCTCCGCAGTACATGCCGCAAGGCCAGATGGGCCAGGCGCCGCAATACAGCCAGCCTGGCGAAGCAGGCAATGGCGGCGCTGCTGGTGCTGGCGCGCCGGCCGCGCCGGCTGCCGTTGTGCAGCAAGGCCACGTGGTGACTTCGCCGATGGTCGGTTCGTTCTACCGCGCGCCGTCGCCGGGCGCCGACGCGTTCGTCCAAGTGGGCGATACGGTCAAGGAAGGGCAGACGCTTTGCATTATTGAAGCAATGAAGCTGCTCAATGAAATCGAGTCGGACAAGTCTGGCGTCGTGAAGGAAATCCTGGTCGAAAACGGCCAGGCCGTCGAGTACGGTCAGCCGCTCTTCGTGATCGGCGATTGATTTCCCGCGCTTCAACCGGGGCGTCGCACGCAGCACGCGCGCCCGGTGAAACGCAGCACTCGGGCACTCGCCGCATCTGTCAGATAGACGACGGGCGAGAAGCGCCGCCGATCTCCCAGGAACGCTTCGGACCTTTGTCCCGGCGCTCCATCGATGAGTCGAAACCTTGCTATGTTTGAAAAAATCCTCATTGCGAACCGTGGTGAAATCGCGCTGCGAATCCAGCGCGCCTGCCGCGAACTCGGCGTCAAGACGGTTATCGTCTATTCGGAAGCCGATAAAGAAGCGAAGTACGTGAAGTTGGCCGACGAAGCCGTGTGTATCGGACCAGCTCCGTCGAACCTCAGTTATCTGAACATGCCGGCGCTGATCAGCGCGGCCGAAGTCACCGACGCCGAAGCAATCCATCCCGGCTACGGTTTCCTGTCCGAGAACGCGGATTTCGCCGAACGTGTCGAGCAATCCGGCTTCACGTTCATTGGCCCGCGCCCGGAAACGATTCGCATGATGGGCGACAAAGTGTCCGCCAAGCAGACGATGATCAAGACCGGCGTGCCGTGCGTGCCGGGCTCGGAAGGCGCGTTGCCCGACGATCCCAAGGAGATCGTGAAGATTGCGCGCTCGATCGGCTATCCCGTGATCATCAAGGCGGCAGGCGGCGGTGGCGGCCGCGGCATGCGCGTGGTGCACACGGAAGCGGCGCTCGTGAATGCGGTGAACATGACCCGCGAAGAAGCTGGCCGCGCGTTCGGCAATCCGCAGGTCTACATGGAAAAATTTCTGGAGAATCCGCGGCACATCGAAATCCAGATCCTTGCGGATTCGTTCCGCAACGCAATCTGGCTCGGCGAGCGCGATTGCTCCATGCAGCGACGTCACCAGAAGGTGATCGAAGAAGCGCCGGCGCCGGGCATTCCGCGCCGCCTGATCGACCGGATTGGCGATCGTTGCGCCGATGCCTGCAAGAAGATGGGTTATCTCGGCGCGGGCACGTTCGAATTCCTGTACGAAAACAACGAGTTTTATTTCATCGAAATGAATACGCGCGTTCAGGTCGAGCATCCGGTGACGGAGCTGATCACGGGCGTGGATATCGTGCAGGAACAGATTCGGATTGCGGCCGGCGAAAAGCTCGCGTTCCGCCAGAAAGATATCCAGTTCCGCGGCCACGCGATCGAATGCCGGATCAACGCGGAAGATCCGTTCAAGTTCACGCCGTCGCCGGGACGTTTGACGTCGTGGCATGCGCCGGGTGGTCCGGGGATTCGCGTCGACTCGCACGTGTACAACGGTTATTTCGTGCCGCCGAATTACGATTCCATGATCGGCAAGCTGATCTCTTACGGCGCGACTCGTGAGCAGGCGATCAACCGCATGCGCATTGCGTTGTCGGAGATGGTCGTGGAAGGCATTTCGACCAACATCCCGCTGCATCGCGAGATGATGATCGACGCCAAGTTCGTCGAAGGCGGCACGAGCATTCACTACCTCGAAAACAAGCTCGCCGCGCGCAAGGCGGCCGCCGCCGTCGCCGCGGAAGACGCAGCACTATAAGTAAGGCAGCACAAGATGAGTTACCGGGAATTGATCGCCGAGCTGGACCGGGAACACGCGGAAGCGTTGTCGGACGCGCTGCTGGAATTGGGCGCGCTGTCGGTATCGGTGGAAGACGCAGACGCCGATACCCCCGACGAGCAGCCCCTGTTCGGCGAGCCCGGCCTCACGCCGGACCAGAAAGCGTGGAATCGCTCGCGCGTGGTCGCGCTGCTTTCCAATGACGCCGATCCCGCCGTTCTGCTCGCCGCCGCAGCCAATGAAATCGGCTTGAAGGACACGCCTTCGTTCACGTTGCGCGATGTAGAAGACCAGGACTGGGTGCGTCTCACGCAATCGCAGTTCGACCCCATTCCCATCGGCAAGCGGATCTGGGTTGTGCCGTCATGGCACGACGCGCCCGAGCCCGACGCACTCGTGCTCGAACTCGATCCAGGTCTTGCGTTCGGCACCGGAAGCCATCCGACCACGCGGCTGTGCATGGAGTGGATCGAGCAATCGGTTTTCCAGAATCAGTCCGTGCTCGACTACGGTTGCGGTTCCGGCATCCTCGCGATCCTTGCGAAAAAATGTGGTGCCAATCCGGTGATTGGTATCGATATCGATCCGCAAGCCGTCGAGTCCGCGCGCCAGAACAGCGAGCGCAATCACGCGGAAGTCACCTACGGTTTGCCCGGCGATCTGCCCGAAGGACAGTTCGATATCGTGGTCGCCAACATCTTGTCGAATCCGCTGAAACTGATGGCGTCGATGCTTTCTGCCCGCGTGAAACCGGGCGGACGCATTGCGCTGTCGGGCATTCTCGCGCGTCAGGCCGACGAAGTTGCGGCCGTGTACGCGCGCTGGATCGATATCAGCGTGTGGCGCGAGCACGAAGGATGGGTATGTCTTGCCGGTACCCGCCGCGAAAGCCTTTAGAATAGCGCCATCGTCCATCTACTGGCCTCTGGCCTTCGGCTAACTATGGCGCTGGCTACCCGCTGTCCCCACTGCGATACGGTTTTCCGCCTTGACCCGCATCTGCTCGCGCCGCACGACGGCCGCGTGCGTTGCGGTCATTGCCAGGAAATTTTCGATGCCGCTCATTATCAGTTCGATCGCGATGCCATCGCGGTAACCGCGCGCGCCGCGGCCACGCCGGTGCACGCGCCCGCGCCCGCGTCCGCTCCGAACTACGGCGCTGACCCGGCGAGTCCGTGGGCAGAAAAGTCGAGCGCGGAAGTTGCCGGCGGCAAGAACGATGCGCTGGGCATTCCGCTGCACCCGTTCATCCCCGATACCGCGCTTGGACCTCAAACAGAGAATGAGATTCCGGGCACGCCGGCGCATCCCAGGCATGTCGAGCCGGTGGAAGAGCCCTTCGCCGGATTGGCGGCGGCGCAAGCCCAGGCGAACTCACGTACCCGCGATGCAAGCGATTTCCCCGGCGACGGTCGTGCCGAATCTCCGTGGCACGAGATCAATCGTCCGGAAGCGCGGGCCGAGGCAAACACGCAGACTCGCAACGATCCGTTTATTGGCCGGACTGAACCGGAGCCGGAACCGGCGAGGCGCGTCGATCCGTTTATTGGCCGTACGGAGCCGTTCGTTGGACGCACCGAACCGCGCACGGCGCCACGTCCTGAACCACGCGCCGTACCGGAAGCGCCTCCGCCAAGACGCGCCGAAGCGCCTCCGTCCGCTGCGTGGGGCGAAGATCCCGACGAGGAAGACGATCACGCCGATCACGCCCATCACGCCGATGCCGAGCCGCGTTTTGGCCGTCCGGCTTCGGCCGTTCCTCCGCCTTCCGAGCCTTTCCCTGTCATCCGCGAAACCCGTCCGGCTGCACGTTCGGGCACGGCGTGGAAGGTCATCGGCTCATTGATCGCGCTCGTGCTGCTGGTCGGGCTCGCCGCGCAAGCCGCGTGGTGGCAACGGGAAACCGTCATGGTCTACTGGCCGGCATCGCAACCGCTGATCGCGCAGGCGTGTGAGCAAGTTGGCTGCGCAGTTGCGCCGCCGCGCGATATCGACGGATTGCAGATCGAAAATTCCGGCCTGCGCCAGGTGGATGGATCGCATAAGCTCGAACTGAAACTGTCGCTGCGCAATCGCTTCGACCTGGCCATTGCGTATCCGGCGCTGGAACTCACGCTCCTCGACGACAAAAACAACGTCGCGATTCGCCGCGTGCTCTGGCCGCAGGATTACGCGCGGCCGGGAACGCAGATTGGCACGGGGCTCGCTGCGCGCAGTACGCAGCCGGTTATCGTCCGGCTCGATACCGGCGACGCCGTCGCGGCGAATTATCGCGTGCAGATTTTCTATCCCTGACGCGCATCAGTCTTAGCTTCACTCTTAGTTAGTCGTTGTCTCCGTGCGCGCCGCCCGTCCGTTCCGGCCGGTTGGCGCGCTCAATCCCTGAACATCAGACCCATTCTGGAGTAGACATGAGCCAAGTTACCCTCGGCGGCAACCCGATCGAAGTTGCCGGCACGTTTCCCGCCGCCGGCGCACAAGCAGCCGATTTCACGCTGGTCGGCAAGGACCTGGGCAACCTGACGCTCGCGAGCTTCGGCGGCAAGCGCAAGGTCCTGAACATTGTCCCGAGCCTGGACACGCCAACATGCGCCACGTCCACACGCAAGTTCAACGAAGCTGCGGCTGGCCTCGACAACACGGTTGTGGTCGTTGTCTCGGGCGACCTGCCGTTTGCCGCGACGCGTTTTTGCACGACGGAAGGCATCGCGAACGTGGTAACGGCATCGACGTTCCGCGGTCATGAATTCGCCAAGGCGTATGGCGTCGATGTCACGAGCGGTCCGCTCACGGGGCTGACGGCGCGCGCGGTTGTGGTTATCGATGAAAACGACAAGGTTCTGTATTCCGAACTCGTGCCGGAAATCAAGAACGAGCCGAACTACGACGCAGCATTGGCCGCGTTGAAGTAAGCAGAAGAATTGCGGGACGCCGGCGAGACGGAAGAATCGCTCGCCGGCAATGCAAAACGCAGCCATGTGCATTCGTGACGTCGAACAATGCGCGATGTGACGAATGCGCAGCGCCATCAACCGGGCATGCACGGTGCTCAGGAACATCCACCTGCGCGCACTTTTACCCATCATTTTCAGGGATTTCGCTAGTGTCTACGCTCATCTGCGGCTCGCTTGCCTACGACAACATCATGACGTTCCAGGGCCGCTTCGGCGACCACATCCTGCCGGACCAGGTACATCAGCTGAACATCAGCTTCCTTGTCCCCACGATGCGCCGCAACTTTGGCGGCTGCGCGGGCAACATTGCCTACGCGCTGCAACTGCTCGGCGGCGACGCGAAGATCATGGCAACGCTCGGTGAAGCCGATGCCCAGCTTTACCTCGATCGTTTCGATGCGCTGGGTTTGTCGCGTGAATACGTGCGTGTCCTGCCCGACCAGCACTCGGCGCAATGCTTCATCACGACCGACCTGGCGAATAACCAGATCACCGCATTCCACCCCGGCGCAATGATGGATTCGCACCTGAATCACGCGGGAGAAACCACGGGCATCACGCTTGGAATCGTCGCTCCGGACGGCGCCGACGGCATGCGCCAGCACGTCGAGGAACTCGCGGCCGCGGGCATTCCGTTCGTTTTCGATCCGGGCCAGGGCTTGCCGATTCTTGAAGGTGTAGAGCTTTGTCGCATGATTGAACTTGCCACATACGTGGCGGTCAACGATTACGAGGCGAAATTGTTGAGCAACAAGACCGGCTGGTCTATCGATGAAATTCTGAGCCGCGTCGACGCGTTGATCATCACGCGTGGCGAACATGGCGCTCAGATCTTGCACGCTGACGGTATCGAGGAGATTCCGGTTGTGAAGGCGGAGAAGATCATCGACCCAACCGGTTGTGGCGACGCATTCCGCGGTGGTCTGCTTTACGGCATCGAAAACAAGCTCGGCTGGGCGAAGACCGGTCGTCTTGCAAGCCTGATGGGATCGCTCAAGATCGAGCATCAGGGACCGCAAACTTACGCGCCCACCCGCGCCGAAATCAACGCCCGTTTTGAGTCGGCATTCGGCATGGCGCTTTGAGAACTTGGCTTGGAGCAGTAAAGCAGCAAAAGTAATGAAGCAGACCAAGTGCTGCTTCAGCAATGACAGGTGCAGCCGGCTGTTGGCGAGAAGTGCCACGGACGGCTGTAATTCAGTGGGAGTAGAGAATGAACATGACAAGTCGAATAGCGCTGGCAGCAGCGCTGATAAGCACCGTCTTTGTGACGGGATGCGCGTATAACAGCAGCTCGCCGGACGTCTACACGGCGTCGCAGGCACAACGCGAAGAAACGGTCCGCATGGGTACTGTCGACAGCGTGCGCGGCGTGAAGATCAGCTCGAACAACGGCCAGCCGAGCGGCCTTGGTGCTATCGGCGGCGGCGCGTTGGGCGCAGTGGCAGGCAGTGCACTGGGCGGCGGACGCGGCTCGATCCTGACGGGTATCGTTGGCGGTATCGCGGGTGCGGTGGCGGGTAACGCGGTTGAGAACGGCGTCGCCACGCAGAACGGATTGGAGATCACGGTGCGGCTGGATAACGGCGACATGCGCGCCATCACCCAAACCGCGACCGGCGAAGTGTTCCAGGCGGGCGAACGTGTTCGCTTATTGTCGAGCGGCGGCGTGACGCGTGTGACGCACTGACTGCTTTGATGCGCCGGTGCGATTCATCAGTCGCGCCGGGCTAAAGAAAAACGCATGTGCCTTAACGGGCACATGCGTTTTTTTCGCTCATGAAAAAACCCGCCGCCGATATAAACCGGACAGCGGGTTTGGACCGCGTAGCACTACGCGGCCGCGAGACACACAAGGTGTGTCGATTTACTGCAGTACATCCTGCGCTTACGGACGGCTGCCCGTCGGGAACGGCCATGCAGCTGCCGGGTTCAACGCCGTCTTGACCGTTGCAGCCGGAGCCGGCGCTGCGGGAGTCGTTGCGGTCGTTGCCGGTGCTACAGCAGTCGTCTTCTTCGCAGCGGCAGCCTTCTTGGCCGGAGCCTTTTTGGCAACCGGCGCCGGTGCTGCAGCGGGAGCTGCGGCAGGAGCAGGCGTTGCAGCTTTCTTCGCGGGCGCAGCCTTCTTCGCAGCAGGGGCAGCCTTCTTGGCGGGCGCAGCCTTTTTGGCGGCCGCCTTTTTGGCAGGTGCCTTCTTAGCAGGCGCCTTTTTGGCAGCAGCCTTTTTAGCAGGCGCCTTCTTGGCAGCGGCTTTCTTCGCAGGAGCCTTCTTGGCAGGCGCCTTTTTAGCAGCAGCCTTCTTCGCCGGCGCCTTCTTGGCAGCAGCTTTCTTCGCCGGAGCCTTCTTCGCCGGAGCCTTCTTCGCTGCGACCTTCTTCACTGCAACTTTCTTGGCTGCAACTTTCTTGGCCGGCGCCTTCTTGGCGGCAACTTTCTTCGCTGCAACCTTCTTCGCCGCGACCTTCTTCACTGCGACTTTCTTGGTCGCGACTTTCTTGGCGGCTACTTTCTTAGCTGCCGGAGCCTTCTTCGCTGCCGTTGCCTTCTTGGCAGCCGTCTTCTTCACGGCCGGTTTTGCTGCAGCCTTCTTTGCGACGGATTTCTTGGCTAATGCCATCATTTTCTCCTTCAGGTTTCAAGATGAGAGTCAGTTCAAACAACACCCTTCGTCAAAACCCGCTTCCCGCGTGGGCTTCTCACGACGCACGCTGCGAAGCGGATTATTCATCGGCGTACGCTGATGGAGCTTGCTTACGCTAATGAATACGGCAAGGCGCGCGATGCCACAAGGCACCGCGCGCCAAATTAAGTCAGCACCAGAAGAAGGTGCCGGCAATCGCTTGATCGGACCATCGGCACTGCCGACGGCATATTTCGGGGGGAAGTTTGCCCGTCCCACTGAAGGGTCCGCAAAACGCCTGTCATCTATATGGGCTGTCAAGCCACAAGGCGCACTTTGCATCAGGCGACCGTTCTCCTAAACCTGTTGGACCGGCGCGCGAACAATCTCGATTGCACGCACAAGCGCCGGTTTGCTAATCACCCGTCTTACTCGGCGCCCTGAAGAGGCGCCCGGTCTGCATCTCATTCGTAGCGGCAATGCGTCCATTGCCGCGGCTGACGCTGATTCGCTTTCCCGTTTATTCCCAGGTCAGCGCGCCGCCAGTTTGATACTCGATTACTCGCGTCTCAAAGAAGTTGCGCTCCTTCTTCAAGTCGATCATCTCGCTCATCCACGGGAACGGATTTTCCTCGTTCGGGAACAGCGTGTCGAGGCCGATCTGCTGGCATCGACGATTACAGATGAAGCGCAAATAGCTCTTGAACATGGATGCATTCAGACCGAGCACGCCGCGCGGCATCGTGTCTTCTGCATACCGGTACTCGAGTTCAACAGCCTGCTGGAAAATCTCGCGGATCTCCGCGCGGAATTCCGGTGTCCACAATTGCGGTTCTTCGAGCTTGATCTGGTTGATCAGGTCGATACCGAAATTGCAGTGCATCGACTCGTCGCGCAGGATGTATTGATACTGCTCCGCCGCGCCCGTCATCTTGTTCTGACGACCCAGCGCCAGAATCTGCGTAAAGCCGACGTAGAAGAACAAGCCTTCCATCACGCAAGCAAACACGATCAACGACTTCAGCAATTTCTGGTCCGCTTCGAGCGTGCCCGTGGTGAAGGCCGGATCAGTCAGCGTGTTGATGAACGGAATCAGGAACTCGTCCTTCGCGCGAATCGAGTCGACCTCGTGATACGCGTTGAAGATTTCGCTCTCGTCCAGACCCAGCGACTCGACGATGTACTGATACGCGTGCGTATGGATTGCTTCCTCGAACGCCTGGCGCAGCAAGAACTGGCGGCACTCCGGCGCGGTGATGTGGCGATACGTGCCGAGCACGATGTTGTTCGCCGCCAGCGAATCCGCCGTCACGAAGAAACCGAGGTTGCGCTTTACGATGCGGCGCTCGTCGTCGGACAGACCGTTCGGATCTTTCCACAACGCGATGTCGCGCGACATGTTCACTTCCTGCGGCATCCAGTGGTTCGCACAACCCGCCAGATACTTTTCCCACGCCCACTTGTACTTGAACGGCACCAACTGGTTCACGTCGGTCTTGCCGTTGATGATGCGCTTGTCCGCTACATTCACCCGCTTTGCACTTGCAGCCTCGATGTCGCTGGCGCTTGGTGCAGCGGGAGCCACGAAGTCGCTCGCAAAAATGTTCGCGCCTGCTGGCGTTTGATGGGCAGCTTGAAGAACGCCATGACCCGCAGCATGCGCAGCGCCCGGAGCAGCTGCGCGTGATGCCTGACTGACGCCGGCAACCTGACCTGCCGGGTTACGCAACGTGTTGTGTTGCGAACCGTTCGAGGGAGTTACGGCAGTGGTCTCGTCATCCCAGTTGAGCATAAATTCTCACCATCAATTTAGATCGGTTTGTACCATCTTTCCATGAGCGATAAAAGAGCTTGCTCATAAAAATCCTGTTTTCGTGTTGACGCTGCTACTTGCATACAACACTTTGCGTTGAGCTCACTGCTTGAAGCTTCATGCAAGACGTTGCTGAACGTGTTCGATGCAGTGCTCTCGCAGTGTTCTTTCACGTTCTTCGCAGCGGTGTGATGCGTTGCTGCGAATCATCTTGCGTGTGTCTTTTGAAGCGTGACGTCCAGTGACTTTCGTTGCATTCGAACTTCAGTTGCCTTCGATGAAATCCTGACTCGCCCGCGTGTTGATGCAAATGAATGTGCTGCAAGTTCGTACGATGCGCGACGCGTTCAATCAAGTTAAGTCGATCTTCGCGATGCACACAAGCAAAGCTTTGAATCTGATCTTCCGCGACACGTTTTTTGATCGCTCGGGCGCTCTCTACAACGCCCTCGAAACCCATCTGTCTCGCAGTGGAAACGAAGCGCTTTCGCGTCGTGTTTCCATGGTGAAAGTGTAGCACCCGATGCCTTCATCGCAAAGGTGAAAAACACAAAATCTTGGGTCCTTCAGGTCAGCACAAACTACCTATAGTACAAGTAGGCGCATCGTGCAAGCGCGAATCCGGGTATCGAAATCACGCGGCGAAGCCTTGCTCAGCATCGCGTTCAAGCGCGTTTGTCACGCAACGGCGCGAGCAGTTCACGCAGATTGTTGTGATCGATTTCGTGCATCAGCAAGAGCAGCCGGCCGAGCTGTCCTGCAGGAAAACCCTCACGCGCAAACCATGCAAGGTAGTGACCCGGCAGGTCCGCGAGTAAGCGGTCCTTGTACTTTCCGTAAGGCATTTTTTGCGTGACGAGACGCTGCAAATCTTCGGGGTCCATCGTCGTGCTCCATGTGTTTTTACTGCGCGAAGTCGCGCTCAATGCGAAAGCCCCGCGGCACTTCGCGATGTCGCTGCCTTGATATCGATGCCATAATCGCAACTCCCGCCGCGAAGAGATCCCCTTCAGTTCTCCATGTCGCTAGCCATCAAAGCTTTCGTTGCCCCTCTCATCGTCGCATGCGCGATGTTCATGGAAAGCGTCGATGCCAATGTCATCGTCACCGCGATCCCCGAAATGGCCAAAGCTTTCGGCCGCGATCCTGTAACACTAAAGATTGCCGTCACGAGTTATGTGCTCGGCCTCGGCGTGTTCATTCCAATCTGCGGCTGGGTCGCCGACCGCTTCGGCGCACGCACCATCTTTCGTCTTGCCATCGGCATCTTCGTGGCCGGTTCGATCCTGTGCGCGGCCTCCACTTCGCTGATTCCCTTCACGCTCGCGCGCTTCGTGCAAGGCGTGGGCGGCGCGATGATGGTGCCGGTCGGGCGGATCATCATCTTCCGCTCGGTGCGCCGCTCCGAATTCATCCGCGCGATGAACTATCTGTCGTTGCCCGCCATGTTCGGTCCCGCAGTCGGCCCGCTGCTCGGCGGTTTCATCACGACCTATCTGCACTGGCGCCTGATTTTCTTCATCAACATCCCGATAGGCATCGCGGGGATCTACCTCACTAACAAATACATTGCGAACGTGCGCGAGGCGCATCCGGGACCGCTCGACTGGCTCGGCTTCTTTTTATCGGCGATGGGCGGAACGCTGTTCCTCCTCGGACTATCGCTGATCGGCGGCGAGCTGGTCACGGATCGCGTTGCGGCGGGCATGGCGCTCGGCGGCGTGGTTTTTCTCGTGCTGTATTTCCTGCACTCGCGGCGCATCAAGCTGCCGCTGCTCGATCTCAGCTTCCTGCGCGTGCCCACGTTCCAGGCAAGCGTGGTCGGCGGTTCGCTGTTTCGCATTGGCCTCGGCGCCGTGCCGTTCCTGCTGCCGCTCGCCATGCAGGAAGGACTGGGTATGAGCGCATTCAAGTCGGGTTCGATCACGTGCGCGTCGGCGGTCGGCGGCATGTTCATGCGCTCGCTGGCCTCGCGCGTGTTGCATCGCTTCGGCTTCCGGCAGACGCTGATGGTGAACGCGGCGCTCTCGGGTATCGCGATCGCGGCGTGCGGCATGTTCTACCCCGGCACGCCGACGTGGCTCATCTGGGCCGTCGTACTGCTCGGCGGATTTTTCCCGGCGTTGCAATTTACGAGCCTCAACTCGCTCACGTATGCGGAGATTGAAAGCCGCGATGTTGGGCGCGCGACCAGTCTCGGCAGTTTTATCCAGCAGGTTTCGCTGGGATTAGGTGTGACCGTCGGCGGGATCGCGCTGCAGATTTCTCACGATCTGCAAGGACATCCGCAAATGGTCTGGTCGGACTTCTGGCCGGCGTTTGTGGTTGTCGGCATGTTTTCATTTCTTTCGATTCCAATTACTGCGCGGCTTTCGCACGATGCCGGACACGAGATATCGCGGGGAACACGAGGGTAAGCGGCGAGTACGAATGGAAAAAGCCGGTATCGAATCCGGTCGCCACTTCCTGACTGGGAAGAACAACCGCTTTCGAACCGGCCTCTGCTATCTGCTAACTACTTGTCAGCGACGGGTGATCTGCACGACCCGTCGCCTGCAGCTTCTTACTGGCAAGCCTCGCATTCGTCAAACCCGGCATCGCCCGGACGCATCATGCAGACCGGACCGTCGGCTTCCTGCTCGGCCGCGGACACCGCCGGCGCCGCGATTGCGGCCGCGTTGAAACCGCCCGTCGATGACCCGTGCGAACCCTGCGTGCCGAAGCCGCTGCCGTTCGTACCGCTTGCACCGCCCGCTCCACCCGCACCGCCGTCCGAGTTGCCCGAGGGCACCGAGTTCAGCTGACCGTGAGCGACCGTCGATTTCTCGACGTGCGTTGCGGCCATCGTGCGGAGGTAATACGTGGTCTTCAGGCCGCGCAGCCACGCCAGCTTGTACACCTCGTCCAGCTTCTTGCCCGACGCGCCCGCCATATAGATGTTCAGCGACTGCGCCTGATCGATCCATTTCTGACGGCGCGATGCCGCTTCCACGACCCAGGTCGCGTCCAGTTCGAACGCGGTGGCGTAGATGGCGCGCAAATCCGCCGGCACCCGGTCGATGCGCGAAAGCGTGCCGTCGAAGTACTTCAGGTCGGAGACCATGACTTCGTCCCACAGTCCGCGTTCCTTCAGGTCACGCACCAGGTATTCGTTCACGACCGTGAATTCACCCGACAGATTCGACTTCACGTACAGGTTCTGGAACGTCGGTTCAATACAAGCCGACACGCCGATGATGTTCGAAATCGTCGCCGTCGGCGCAATTGCCACGCAATTCGAATTGCGCATGCCGTGCGTTGCGATCCGCGAACGCAGCTGGGTCCAGTCCATCGACGCGCTGTCGTCCACTTCCACGTACCCGCCGCGTTCTGCCGCGAGCAGCTTCAGCGAGTCTTGCGGAAGAATGCCGCGATCCCACAGCGAGCCGCGATAGCTCGAGTAACGGCCGCGTTCTTCGGCGAGTTCCGTGGATGCGTAGTACGCGTAGTAGCAGACCGCTTCCATGGAGGTATCGGCGAAATCGACTGCTTCCTTCGACGCATACGGCGTGCGCAGCAAGTGCAGGCAGTCCTGGAATCCCATGATGCCCATGCCGACCGGACGATGCTTCAGGTTCGAATTACGCGCCTTGGCAACGGCGTAGTAATTGATGTCGATGACGTTGTCGAGCATGCGCATGGCGACGCTGACCGTGCGCTTCAACTTCTCGTGGTCGAGCGCCAGCGTGCCGTCGGCTTGCTTCTTCATGTGCGCGACGAGGTTCACCGAGCCGAGATTGCACACGGCGATTTCGGTGTCGCTGGTGTTCAGCGTGATTTCAGTGCACAGGTTCGACGAGTGCACTACGCCAATATGCTGCTGCGGCGAACGAATGTTGCACGGATCCTTGAACGTGATCCACGGGTGGCCCGTTTCGAACAGCATGCCCAGCATCTTGCGCCAGAGTTGCGCGGCAGGAACCTTCTTGAACAGCTTCAGTTCGCCACGCGCCGCTTTTTCTTCATACGCCACGTACGCTTTTTCGAATGCAGCGCCGAACAGATCGTGCAGATCCGGCGTGTTGGCGGGCGAGAACAGCGTCCAGTCGCCGTTTTCGTGAACGCGCTTCATGAACAGATCGGGAATCCAGTTCGCCGTGTTCATGTCGTGCGTGCGGCGACGGTCATCGCCCGTGTTCTTGCGCAGTTCCAGGAATTCTTCGATATCGAGGTGCCACGTTTCCAGATACGCGCACACCGCGCCCTTGCGCTTGCCGCCCTGGTTCACCGCGACGGCAGTGTCGTTCACGACCTTCAGGAACGGCACCACGCCTTGCGACTTGCCGTTCGTGCCCTTGATGTGCGAACCGAGCGCACGCACGCGCGTCCAGTCGTTGCCCAGACCACCGGCGAACTTCGAGAGCAGCGCGTTTTCCTTCAGCGCCTCATAGATGCCGTCGAGGTCGTCGGCAACTGTCGTCAGATAGCACGATGACAATTGCGAACGGCGCGTGCCGGAATTGAACAGTGTCGGCGTGGACGACATGAAGTCGAAGCTCGACAGCACGTTATAGAACTCGATAGCGCGTGCTTCGCGGTCGATTTCGTTGAGCGCCAGGCCCATCGCGACGCGCATGAAAAACGCTTGCGGCAATTCGATGCGCTTGTTTTCGTTGTGCAGGAAGTAGCGGTCGTACAGCGTCTGCAGGCCCAGATAACCGAATTGCAGGTCGCGGTCGGCATCGAGTGCCGCGCCCAAACGCTTCAAATCATATTGCTGGAGTTTTTCGTCGAGCAGTTCCGCTTCCACGCCCTGCTTGATGAAGAGCGGAAAGTATTCGGCGTAACGCGTCGACATTTCGCCTTGCGAGACATCTTCTTCCAAGATTTCGCGGCGAATCGTGTGCAGCAAGATGCGCGCGGTGACCTGGCTGTACGCCGGGTCCTTTTCGATCATGGTGCGCGCGGCGAGAATGGCCGAATCGTAGACTTGCGCCATCGGCACGCCGTCGTACAGGTTCTTCACCGTTTCCGCGACGATCGGGTCCGCGTTCACTTCGCTGCCGAGATTCACGCAGGCTTCGTTGATCCGCGCCTTCAACGCGTCCAGGTCCAGCGGATGCGACACGCCGTTGTCGATCACATTGATGCCGAGCGCGTTCGCACGCGTTTCCGGCGCGTGCGCGCGTTCCTGCGTGCGCTTCTCGCGATACAGCACGTAAGCGCGCGCCACGTTGTGCTCGCCGCCGCGCATCAGCGCGAGTTCGACCTGATCCTGAATATCTTCAATATGGAACGTGCCGCCGTTCGGACGGCTGCGCACAAGCGCGCGCACGACGCTGTGCGTCAGTTGTTCGACAAGCTCGCGCACCCGCGCCGAGCCTGCGCCCTGTCCGCCGTTCACAGCGAGAAATGCCTTCGTCACGGCGATGGAAATCTTCGACGGCTCGAACGACACCACGGTCCCGTTACGGCGGATGACTTTGTAGTCGGCCAATGTAGCGTCCGGAGCGAGCGCGCTCGCGTTCGGCTGCTGACCTTGTGCGCCGATGGGTCGCACAGAAGCGCCTTCGTAGGAAATCGTGGCGTTGTCGGTGGTTTGCATGTGCAAATCTCCTGGTGTTCGATGGTGCGGAACGTCCGCGGATTGAGATGCGTGCCGCGCGTGGCTGGCCAGCTTTTTTGCTGCCGGGTGCTGCTCTTGCCAACCACGCGCGACGATGAAATTGAAAATGGTCAGCCTGGGAATTTGCCGCTGCGATCCGTTCGATCACGATGGCAATTTCACTCACTACGCCTATCTGCCCCCGAGTGTTTCAACCCGACTTGCCGGCGAAATTCACGCGGCGAATCAGTCGCTTATGCGGCGTTTTGTTCTATGGCCGCACAAGCGTGCGGCGCCGGCTCTACGAGCGGGGCGCCGCCTTGACAACACAACATATAGTGCGATTTACGTCTCTGAGCACCAAGTATAGTGACATTCGGCACAGTCTCAAAAACTTTTATTTGCTGAGGATTTCACTAACCGGGCTTGACTTTTGGAATGCCAAAGTCGGACAAGGGATCGCGAGCATGCGAACGCCAAACGCGCTGCAACGCAAAATCGAATCAAGGAATGTCAAGCGTTGAACGGTCGCGGAGACTCGCGGCCTACGCTTTTGCGAAGTAGGGAAAGTACTGAAGAGGAAGTTCACAGTCGTGTTGCAGACGCAACCAGTCGAAGTGAGGACCCGGGTCTGTCTTGCGTCCGGGCGCAATGTCCGAATGGCCGGCTACCGCATCGATTGGATAACGCTGCGTGACCGCACGGACCACCTGGTTAAGCGACACATATTGCGCATCTTCGAACGCGCTTGTGTCGCTGCCTTCCAGTTCGATGCCAACCGAAAAATCGTTACATCGCTCGCGGCCGAAGAAATTCGATAAACCCGCGTGCCACGCACGCTCGTTGCACGACACATATTGCTCAATCACACCGTCACGACGAATCACGAAATGCGACGATACGCGCATGTCGCGCAACTGGTCGTAGTACGGATGAGCGTCGTGATCGAGACGATTCTGGAAGAGCTCGGTGACCGCGCTGCCGCCGAACTCGTCGGGCGGCAAGCTGATGTTGTGAACCACGATCAACGTCGGCTCCATGCCGCCGGGACGCACCTCGAAATTCGGCGACGGCAACCTGCACGCTGACGAATACCATCCATCCTCGCCAATGAAACCTGGTTCGCTCATCGTGCGTCGCGGCCTGTCGGGCGCGCGGCGTGACGTTGGGCGTGATCGACGGAACAAAAGCGATGGCCTGCCGCAACGACCGCTTCGCTGTTCGGCGTATGCACGCCGCATTCAGCGCAGCGTACGAGTGGATCGGGAAGTTGCGGCGTGCTGGATGCAGCAGGACCGCGAGAAGCGCGCGCGGCGCCGGCGTCATTGCCGGCACCGGGGTGAGCGCCGTCCGCGGCGGCCTGGGCGCGCTTGAGCTTTTTGAAAAGCCACTGGCTTGCGAAGAAGATAAAAATCAGCAGGAGAATTTGGCGCATGGCTTACTAATAGTAGAAGCAGTAGAGGCGAAGTCGAGGTGAACGCGTCAGACGACCGCGCGATGCAACAGCACTTCGAACACGAAGCGGCTGCCTACATAGGCCAGCAACAACGCCACGAATGAGGCAAGCACCCAGCGCAACGCAGCGCGGCCGCGCCAGCCGGACACACGGCGCGCGGTGAGCAACGCGCCGAACATGACCCACGACAGAATCGCGAACACCGTCTTGTGGTCGAGCTTGAACGCTTTATCGACGAGTTGTTCGTTGAACGCGACGCCGGAAATAAGCGTGAGCGTCAAGAGCACGAACCCCGCCGAGATCAAGCGGAACAACAATTTTTCGAGCGTGAGCAAAGGCGGCAAGGTATCGAGCCAGCTCGACACCCAGCTATTCGATGTATGCCGCGTCGCCGTGCCGCGCATGTTCTGCAACCGCTTTTCGACCATCAGCATGAGGATGGCGTGAAGCGCCGCGATCGCAAACAATCCATACGCAATGTTGGCGATCAGAAAGTGCAGCTTGAACATGGGCGCGGCCGAATACGACAACACGCGCACGCCGCCGAAAAACAGCGGCATCACGGACGCCACGGCTGCAAGCGGCAAGACGAGCAGGCGCAGGCCGTCGAGCGGGAAGAAGAAACTCTCGATCCAGTAGATTCCCGCGCCCAGCCAAAACATGGCGGAGAGCGCAAACGCGAAGCCAAATATCATCGCGTTTTGCGGAAAGATGGTGGTGTGCAGCAGGACGCCATGCAAAAGCAACGCGACGCCGAGCAGCACGCGTCCCATGGAACTCATGCCCGACGCCTTCGATGTTCGCCCGCTTGGCGCTTGGTCGCCCAGGCGAGTGCCCGCCGGCATGCCCGCGAGCGCCGGTCCGACCGCCGTGTGGCGATGCGCGCGCCAGCCCGCTACGGCAAGTCCGCCGTAGAGAAGCGCAGTGAGGGCATACAGTACAATATCCATGATTGAAGTTTACACCAGGCCTTGGGGCCGCGACGTCTTCCCCTCTTGCAGCAAGGGCCGCAGGGAAGCCGTCATCGCTTAGTTACCGACACTTACCGGCCGCACTCTCACACGCTCCCATGCTAGACACACTCACTACACGGATGGCGCGCGTCGTAAAGACGCTGCGCGGCGAAGCCCGGCTCACCGAGGCTAACACGCAGGAAATGCTGCGCGAAGTCCGCCTGGCGCTGCTCGAGGCCGACGTTGCGCTGCCAGTCGTGCGCGAATTTATCGCCAAGGTGAAGGAAAAGGCGCTCGGCGAAGAAGTGATTTCCAGCCTGTCGCCGGGCCAGGCGTTAGTCGGCGTGGTGCAGCGCGAGCTGACGGCCATTATTGGCGGCGATTACGAGGGCAAGGCGGCCGAGTTGAATCTCGCCGTTACGCCGCCTGCAATCATACTCATGGCCGGCCTGCAAGGTGCGGGTAAGACGACCACCACCGGTAAGCTCGCCAAGCTGCTGCGCGAAAAGTACAAGAAAAAAGTGCTGACGGTGTCTGTCGACGTGTATCGGCCGGCGGCTATTGCGCAGCTGAAAACGGTGACCGAACAGGTCGGCGCGGACTTTTTCCCGTCGGAACCGGATCAGAAACCGGCTGACATCGCGCGGGCCGCGGTGGATTGGGCCAAGCGCCATTTCCATGACGTACTGATTGTCGATACCGCCGGCCGTCTCGGTATCGACGAAGCGATGATGAAGGAAATCGCCGAGCTGCACGGCATCCTGAAACCGGCGGAAACGCTGTTTGTAGTCGACGCCATGCTCGGCCAGGACGCGGTCAACACGGCCAAGGCGTTCAGCGACGCCCTGCCGCTGACCGGCGTGGTGCTCACCAAGCTCGACGGCGATTCACGCGGGGGCGCCGCGCTTTCCGTGCGCCACGTGACCGGCAAGCCGATCAAGTTCGTGGGTGTCGCAGAAAAGCTCGATGGCCTGGAAGTGTTTCACCCGGATCGCATGGCGAACCGGATTCTCGGCATGGGCGACATTCTGGCGCTCGTCGAGGAAGCGCAGAAAGGCGTGGACAGCGCCGCCGCGCAGAAACTCGCCGATAAAGTCAAGAAAGGCGGCGATTTCGACCTGAACGATTTCCGCGCGCAACTCGCGCAGATGAAGAACATGGGCGGTTTGTCGTCGTTGATGGACAAGCTGCCGGCGCAATTCCAGCAGGCCGCAGCGGGCGCGAATATGGGCATTGCTGAAAAGCAGATGCGCCGCATGGAAGGCATCATCAATTCCATGACGCTCGCCGAGCGCGCGAAACCCGATCTCATCAAGGCGCAGCGCAAGCGCCGGATTGCCGCGGGCGCGGGCGTTCAAGTGCAGGAAGTGAACCGCATGCTGAATCAATACGAGCAAATGCGCGGCATGATGAAAAAGCTCAAGGGCGGCAATCTGCAGAAAATGATGCGCGGCATGAAGGGCATGATGCCGGGCATGCGTTGAGCTTCTGTTTCTGTTTCTTTTTGTTGCCGTAGCCTCCTGATTTGGAAGACCCGCGTTCCCGTTCGGGATCGCGGGTTTATTATGTAGCGCTACGTGCCCTGTCTCTTCTAATCTAGTTCCACCCTCCCCGTCTGCCCATATGAACCGCGAAGAAGCACTCCACATTTTCAGCCACTCCGAAGAGATCGTTTCGGCGCAGGACGTGACTGCGTCGATCGTCAATATGGCAAAGGACATTGGCACGAGTACCGGCGAGGAGTTCCCGCTCGTGCTGTCCGTCATGGGCGGCGCGGCGGTGTTCACCGGCATGTTGCTGCCGCATCTCGATTTCCCGCTCGAGTTCGACTACATCCATCTGACGCGCTATCGGAATACGACCAAGGGCGGCGACAAGATGGAATGGCGCGTGGCGCCGGCGGAATCGGTGAAGGATCGCGTGGTGCTCGTGCTCGACGACATCCTGGACGAAGGCGAAACCATGGCTGCCATCCGCGACCGGATCATGGCAATGGGCGCGAAGAAATTCCTCTCGGCGGTGCTCTGCGAGAAGCTCATCAATAAAGCGAAGCCGCTGCGTCCGGATTTTTGCGGCTTTGAAGTGCCCGACCGTTATGTGTTCGGCTGCGGCATGGACGCGAAGGGATATTGGCGCAACCTGCCGACCATCCGGGCGCTGACCGAAGGCGCTTGAGTCCTTTCGCTCCGGCAAAAATAAAGAAGGCCGTTTCAACTTAAGTTGAAACGGCCTTTTGCTTTTTTCGGAGCAGTATGTAAGAAACGTCAGCCGCTGGTCGCCAGTTGATGCACGAAGGTACGAATCCCGGTCAGGATCATTTCGACGGATATGGACACGAGCACCAGTCCCATCAGCCGCTCGAACGCCGTCACCGCACGTTCGCCGAGCCAGTGCTGAATCTTCTCGGCCATCACTAGCACGATCGCGCAGACGAACATGGTCACCGTCAGCGCGCCGACCCATTCCCACATCTGCCCGGGCGCCTGAGATGTCAGCAACATCACCGTCGCCAATGCCGACGGACCGGCGAGCGCCGGAATGGCAAGCGGCACGATCAGCGGTTCGCCGCCGCGCGAATCGCCGCCCATGGGGCCATCGGGATGCGGAAAAATCATTCGCAGCGCGATCAGGAACAACACGATCCCGCCGCCCAGCCGCAACGACAAATCCGTCAGGCTCATCGCGCGAAGAAAGCGATCGCCGACGAGCATGAACATCAGCAAGATCCCGAACGCAATCGCCACTTCACGCAGGATCACGATCCGCCGGCGCTCCTTCGCCACACCACGCAACGCGTTGATGAAGATCGGGATATTGCCCAGCGGATCAGTGATCAGAATCAGCAACACCGTTGCCGAGAGGAAGTTGTACTGCACGTTACTTCGATACTCCGCGACCAAGCGCGGCGCGGACCTTCTCGATCACCACATTCGCAGCGTCTTCGACCGGAAGCAGCGTGGCTTCAGTGTCACGTCGCGCCTGATATTCGAGCTTGCCTTCCTTCAGCCCGCGATCGCCGATCACCAGCCGATGCGGCACGCCGATCAGTTCCCAATCCGCGAACATCACGCCCGGACGCTCACCGCGATCGTCGAGAATCACGTCGATACCCGCATCCTTCAGCGTTGTGTAAAGCTTGTCGGCCTGCTCGCGCACGGCGTCGCTGCGGTCATAGCCCATCGGGCAGAGCACGACTTCGAACGGTGCAATCGATTCCGGCCAGATGATGCCCTTCGCATCGAAGTTCTGTTCGATCGCCGCGCCCAGAACCCGCGTGATCCCGATCCCGTAGCAACCCATCAGCATTTGGGCAGGCTTGCCGTTTTCGTCGAGGAACGTCGCGCCCATGGAATCCGAATACTTCGTGCCGAGCTGGAACACGTGGCCCACTTCAATGCCGCGGCAGATTTCGAGCGTACCGTTGCCGTCCGGCGACGGATCGCCCACGAGCACATTGCGGATGTCCGCCACGACCGGTTCCGGCAGATCGCGGCCCCAGTTCACGCCCATGATGTGATAGTCCACCTCGTTCGCGCCGACCACGAAGTCGCTCATGTTCGCGACCGTGCGATCCGCGATCACCTTGATCGGCTTCTTTGTGTTGATCGGGCCGAGATAACCGGGCGGCGTGCCGAAGGAATCGATGATTTCGGCTTCAGTCGCGAACCGGTAACCCGCGAGACCCGGCAGCTTGCCCGTCTTGATGTCGTTGAGCGAATGATCGCCGCGCAGCATCAACAACCAGATGGTCGCATCGGCGCCTTCGTTTTCGGTCGCGAGAATGATCGACTTGATGGTCCGTTGCAGCGGAATGTTCAGCAACTCGGCAACGGCCTCGCACTTCGCCTTGCCCGGCGTTGCCGTCTTTTTCATCTCTTCGGCGGGCGCCGCGCGCGTGGCGTTCAGCGGCAACGCCTCGGCAGCTTCAACGTTCGCCGCGTAATCCGACGCCGGGTTATATGCGATCGCGTCTTCGCCTGTGTCGGCGATCACGTGGAATTCGTGCGAACCGCTGCCGCCAATCGATCCGTTATCCGCCGCGACCGCACGGAATTCCAGGCCGATGCGCGAAAACACGCGCACGTAGGCATCGAACATTTTCTTGTACGACTCGGCCAGACCCGCCTGATCGCGATCGAATGAATACGCGTCCTTCATGATGAATTCGCGGCCGCGCATCACGCCGAAACGCGGACGGATTTCATCGCGGAACTTCGTCTGGATCTGATAGAAGTTCACCGGCAACTGCCGATAGCTCTTGATCTCGCGGCGCGCAATGTCCGTCACCACTTCTTCGTGCGTCGGCCCGACCACGAAATCGCGATCGTGACGATCCTTGATGCGCAGCAGTTCCGGCCCGTACTGCTCCCAGCGTCCCGATTCCTGCCAGAGTTCCGCGGGCTGCACCGCCGGCATCAGCAGTTCGAGCGCGCCAGCACGATCCATTTCTTCGCGCACGATGTTTTCCACTTTGCGAATGGAACGCAGGCCAATGGGCAGATAGCTATAAATACCACCGGCCACGCGGCGGATCATGCCTGCGCGGACCATGAGCTGATGGCTGACGATTTCTGCGTCGGTGGGGGCTTCTTTCAGGGTGGCGATAAAGAAACGGGATGCTTTCATTCAAAAATCTTCCAAAGCGGAGCGCGTCGATTGAATGGGCAATGAGCGCCCAATCGTGCTGAACGTGCGGAACGAGTGAACGACGGGACCGCGACGCGGGGCACAAACCATCGCGCCGCCCGCCTCGGCGCCCAGGCGAAACGAATGCCCGAATTCGGGTTCGTGCCGGTGCGCCAGGCCCGTTATCTGTTTATAATCAAAGCAATTTTAAAGGATTCGAAGGTGGTTGTATGCTGGATCGTGAAGGCTTTCGCCCGAACGTCGGCATCATCCTCTTGAACGCGCACAACGAAGTGTTTTGGGGCAAGCGGCTGCGTGAACATTCCTGGCAGTTTCCGCAAGGGGGCATCAAGTACGGCGAGACCCCTGTGCAAGCGATGTATCGGGAGTTACACGAAGAAACCGGTTTGCTGCCGGAACACGTCAAGGTCGTGGGTCGAACTCGCGACTGGCTGCGTTATGAGGTGCCGGACAAGTTCATCAAGCGCGAAGTGCGCGGTCATTATCGCGGACAAAAGCAGATTTGGTTTTTGTTACGCATGGTAGGCCGCGACTGTGACATTTGTTTGCGTGCGACTGATCATCCGGAATTCGATGCCTGGCGGTGGAACGAATATTGGGTCCCGCTTGACGCGGTGATCGAGTTCAAGCGTGATGTATATCAGCTTGCGCTCACGGAACTTTCTCGCTTCCTGAGGCGCGCAGCCGTGCGTGCCGAGCGTGCGGAACATTTGGCGCGTCACGCCAACCGATATCCGCGCGTGATCGGGAGCATGACCATGGAAGATGCGACCGTTTCTGCCAACGGTCGGGTCATTCAGGCAGAATGTTCGGTGACCGAAGAGCTGCATATCTACGCACAACGTCCTTCGCGGGATTAGGACGTGTGTCATCCAAAGCGGCGGCGCGGCAACGCTCGCCGCTTTTTTTCGTGCGGCGTCGGAAGCGAGCCTCAAGCAGCGCGAGGCTTAATCCGTTTGCGGTCGCCGTTGCATCAACCTCAGGGATTCAAGAATTGAAAGCCATTGCATTGTTCGCGGCATCCGCGGCAGCCCTTGCCGTGCTCGCCGGTTGCGGCAGCTCGAAGCCGACCAACAAGGACGACAGCGCGTTTGTCTATTTGATGGACCGCAAGCCCAACTGGACCGAAAACAAGGTCGAAACCATTCCGCCTTTGCCGCAGCAGGCCAACCTGATTCCGTTCACGGTTTCGCAAAACACGCCGCTGAGTTTTTTCATCGATAAAAACTCGCTCAGCGTGGGCGATGACGGCGTGATCCGTTATACGGTCGTGGTGCAAAGCCCGGCCGGCGCGCGCAACGTGAACTACGAAGGGATCCGCTGCGACAACTACAACTGGCGCTTGTACGCGAGTATCAACGAAGACCAGAACGGTTGGGATCGGGCGGTGGAGCGCGACTTCGCGCGCATTGAAAACGGCGAGTTGAACGCGTATCACGCAGCGCTTTATCAGGATTATTTCTGCGCGAACAAATTGCCCACGGGGTCGGCGAAGCAAATTCTGTCGAATATTCAGATGAAGCGGACTGCAGTTTCGAATTACCACTAAGTCTGTATTGCAGCGAACTTAGCCGAGAAAGCCGCCAGAAGGCGGCTTTTCAACTAAAGATTACTTAGGCAAGCACCAGATTGTCTCGATGAATCAACTCAGGTTCGAGCATGTAGCCAAGCACCGTCTCGATCTCGCCGCTGGGCTTCCGCTGAATAAGCCGCGCCTCGGAACTGCTGTAATTTGTGATGCCGCGCGCGACTTCGCGTCCATCGGAATTCAAGCAGGCGATCACTTCGCCGCGCGCAAACGCGCCGTGGACATCGATAACACCAATCGGCAGCAGACTCTTACCGCCTGCGGTGAGCTTTTCGACCGCGCCGTTGTCGATCACCACGTGTCCGCGGACCTGCAAATGATCGGCCATCCATTGTTTCCTGGCCGCAATCCGCGCCGTCCGGGCGATGAGTTGCGTGCCGATCAATTCGCCGGAAGCAAGCCGCGTCAGGACATCCGACTCTCGCCCACTTGCAATTACGGTATTTGCGCCGCTATGCGCCGCACGCTTCGCCGCGAGAATCTTGGTCAGCATGCCACCGCGTCCGAGACTCGAACCCGCGCCGCCCGCCATGGCTTCGAGTTCCGGTGTTCCCGCATCCGCCTGTTCCACTAAGGTCGCCGACGGATCGCGGCGGGGATCGGCAGTGAACAAACCGCGTTGATCGGTGAGGATGATCAGCGCGTCGCCTTCAATCAGATTCGCGACAAGCGCGCCGAGTGTGTCGTTATCGCCGAATTTGATTTCGTCGGTGATGACCGTGTCGTTTTCATTGATGATCGGCACGCAGCCCAGGCGCAGCAAGGTCAGAAGCGTTGAGCGCGCATTTAGATAACGTTCGCGGTCAGCCAGATCGGCGTGCGTCAGCAAAATCTGCGCGGTCCGGATGCCATGCTTGCCGAAACTGCTTTCATAAACCTGCGCTAAACCCATTTGCCCGACCGCGGCCGCAGCCTGCAACTCGTCGATTTCGCGCGGCCTTTTTGTCCATCCAAGCCGATGAATCCCTTCGGCAATCGCGCCCGAACTCACCAGCACGACTTCCTTGCCCTGCTCGCGCAAGGCGGCAATTTGCGAGGCCCAGCGTGCGATGGCCGCGTGATCGAGACCGCGACCGTCGTTTGTCACGAGGCTCGATCCTACTTTCACTACGAGTCGCTTCGAAGCGGCTATGACGGAACGCATCTGACGCATTTCTCCTCGAATTTGCCTCAACTCACCACGGGCCTGACTTTTCTTACGCTTCGTCTTCGTCGTCTTCTTCGATTTCCGGCGCAGATCGAGGCGCGACGGCCGCGGGTTCATCGCGGAAACGCACGTCGGCGGCAAGATCCTCAGCTTCCGCCGCGCGTGACGCGTCCGAGTTCTTCGAGATGTAATCGAAGATGGCGTACGTCAGGCCTTCGCAACCCTGGCCGGTCAGCGCCGAGATTTCGAATACCGGACCGTCCCATTCGTAACGCTTGATGAAGTCCGCCACGCGTGCCTTGCGTTCCTCGTCCGGCACCATGTCCAGCTTGTTCAGCACCAACCAGCGCGGCTTTTCATACAGCGCTTCATCGTACTTGCGCAGTTCGTTGACGATCGCACGCGCTTCTTGAACCGGATCGACGGCTTCATCGAACGGGGCCAGATCAACCAGATGAAGCAGCACGCCGGTGCGCTGCAAATGGCGCAGGAAGCGATGACCCAGCCCCGCACCTTCTGCCGCGCCTTCGATCAAACCAGGAATGTCCGCGATCACGAAGCTCTTTTCCGGCCCGACGCGCACCACGCCGAGGTTCGGCGCAAGCGTAGTGAACGGATAATCCGCGATTTTCGGCCGCGCATTCGATACCGACGAGATAAAAGTCGACTTGCCGGCGTTCGGCATGCCGAGCAAACCAACGTCGGCGAGCACTTTCAGCTCGAGCCGCAACATGCGCCGGTCGCCGGGCTTTCCTTCCGTTTTCTGACGCGGCGCACGGTTCGTACTCGACTTGAAATGCAGGTTGCCGAGCCCGCCCGCGCCGCCATGCGCAATCAATACGCTCTGATTGTGCTCGGTCAGATCGGCGATCAGCTCGCCCGTTTCCGTATCCGCGATGATCGTGCCGACCGGCATGCGCAAGATGATGTCGTCGCCGCCCTTGCCGTAGCAGTCCGCGCCGCGGCCATTTTCGCCGTTGCGCGCCTGATGTTTCTTGGCGTATCGGTAATCGATCAACGTATTGATATTGCGGTCGGCGACCGCATACACGCTGCCGCCCCGGCCGCCGTCGCCGCCGTCCGGTCCGCCGAACGGGACGAACTTCTCGCGCCGCATCGACGCGCTGCCATCCCCTCCGTCTCCGGCGATGACTTCAATTCTCGCTTCGTCAATGAACTTCATGAGTTGCTCCGTCCCGTGTTTCAGCGGTGTTCCGCTATTTTGCCGCGACCAGCCGATGCCAGCCACTAGACCATTCGATATACGTCATTAGCCGGGTGGTCAAAAAAACCAGCCAATAAAAAAGGCCCCGCGAACTTCGCGGGGCCTGTTCCGGTCCTGAAGCCCGTGCCTGAATCTTACTTAGGCAGCCGGGACAACGTTGACCAGATGCTTCTTTGCTGCGCCCTTCGTCGTGAACGTGACGTGGCCGTCAGTCAACGCGAACAAGGTGTGATCCTTGCCAATGCCGACGTTGTCGCCCGGGTGCATGCGCGTGCCGCGCTGGCGAACGATGATGCCGCCTGCGTTGATTGCCTGGCCGCCATAAACCTTCACGCCGAGGCGCTTCGATTCTGAGTCGCGACCATTGCGGGATGACCCGCCTGCTTTTTTGTGTGCCATTTAATAGCTCCTTGACCGTTTAGCTTATTGACTCAGCGCTTATGCAGCGTTGATAGCGTCAATACGCAATTCGGTGTAGTTCTGGCGATGGCCAGCGTGCTTTTGGTAGTGCTTCCGGCGACGCATCTTGAAGATCGTGACCTTCTTGTGACGACCTTGCGACACGACGGTACATGTGACGGAAGCCCCACTGACCAGCGGTGCACCGAACTGAATCGATTCACCTTCGCCTACTGCGAGAACCTGGTCGAGCGTGATTTCAGCGTCAATGTCTGCCGGTATCTGTTCTACTTTCAATTTTTCGCCGACAGCAACTTTATACTGCTTGCCACCGGTTTTTATGACCGCGTACATTGAGAACCTCACTCTGAATTCATTTTTCCGCACACCGTGCGCGAAAACGCGTGATTATACAGAGAGTTACGCTCTCCGTCAAAACCCTTGTTGATGCCAAATTCATCGGCGCGACGCTCGAATCCGGACAAAGCTGCGCAACATTATCCTGATTAATATCGCTGCATGGTTCAGTTGGGGCCGCGCGGCCAAGGCGGGACGTCTATTAGAGGCGTCGATCGGCCGATTCGCCTTATAATTCGCGGCACTACCCTAATTGCCGATCATGTCGTCCACAGCCACTTCCTCCCCAAACGCCGCCAACGTGCTCGAGCCTATCGCCGAGGACATGCAGCAGGTCAATCGCGTCATCCGGCAGCGCCTGGCATCCGAAGTGATGCTGATCAACCAGATTTCCGAGTACATCATCGGGGCCGGCGGCAAACGGCTTCGTCCTGCGCTGCTGCTGCTGGTGTCGGGCGCTCTCGGAGACACAACCAGTCACCGGCACGAACTGGCCGCGGTCGTCGAGTTCATCCATACGGCGACCTTGCTGCATGACGACGTCGTCGACGAATCCGATCTCCGGCGCGGCCGCAAGACCGCGAACGCGCTGTTCGGCAATGCGGCGAGCGTGCTGGTCGGCGACTTCCTGTACTCGCGTTCGTTCGAGATGATGGTCGGCGTAGGCAAGATGCGCGTGATGGAAATCCTGTCGGTCGCGACCAATGTGATTTCCGAAGGCGAAGTGCTGCAACTGCTGAACATGCACGATCCGGATGTGGACGAAGCACGTTACATGCAGGTGATCCGCTACAAGACGGCGAAGCTTTTCGAGGCGGCGGCCCAACTCGGCGCCGTTCTTTCCGGATCAGATGCCAAGACGGAAGCCGCGGCTGCGGAATTCGGCCGGCGCATTGGCACGGCTTTCCAGATCATGGACGACTGGCTCGACTACACGGGCACGGCGGAATCCATGGGCAAAAATGCCGGCGACGATCTGCGCGAAGGCAAGCCCACTTTGCCGCTCATCTATTTGATGGAGCATGGAACCGCGGAACAGGCAGCGCTTGCACGGGAAGCCATCGAGCAAGGCGGAACCGATAAATTCGATACCATTTTCGAAGCCATCACCACGTCCGGCGCGCTTGATCACACGCTGAAATGCGCGCGTCAGGAAGCACAGGCGGCCGCGAACGCAATTTCTTCGTTTCCAGATTCCATTTTCAAAGAGAGCCTGCTAGAATTATGTTCTTACTCAACGGCGAGACAGTCCTGAAAAGGAAACGAACCGTTTCTGAGTGAACATTCGGGGTGTAGCTTAGCCTGGTAGAGCGCTACGTTCGGGACGTAGAGGCCGGAGGTTCGAATCCTCTCACCCCGACCAGAATTGATCAAAAAACCGCCCAGCTTGCTGGGCGGTTTTTTGTTTTGGGGCCGGTTTTTGCGTGCTGATTTCGCGTATTCGGGTGATTCCCTCTCTGCTCTTTCCTGCTTTCCTACCGGGTATGTCATGGGTTTATCGAGCATTGCACTGCCGTCAATGTCTATTACGCGACGCCTCGCGCTTGCGTTCGTGTTCCTCTGGTTCGCAATCGGCGGCGTCTGTCATTTCTTCTTCATGCCGCTGTTCGTGCAGATCGTGCCGTCGTTTGTGCCTGCGCCCATTCTCGCCGTGATTGTCAGCGGGATCTTCGAATTGCTCGGCGCCGCCGGAATCACGATCAGACGCACTCGCCATATGGCCGGAATCGGACTCGCGCTGTTGACCATCGCGGTGACGCCGGCCAACGTTTTCATGCTCCAGCATGCCGAGCGTTTTCCCGATATTCCCGTGTGGGCGCTCGTCGCTCGCTTGCCGCTTCAGCTTGCGTTGATCGCGTGTATCTTGTGGAGCACGCGTCGCACTCACTAAGTCATTGGTATCGCCATGCTTCCTCTCAAATACCTGAGCGCGTATCCGGAAACGCTTCAGGACAAGGTCCGCAAGCTCATTGCGGATGACAAACTCGGCATGTATCTGGCTGATCGATATCCGCTTCGGCATGCGGTGCAATCCGATCGCGCACTGTACGAATATACGACCGACCTGAAGCAGGAATTTCTTCGCGTGGCGCCGGCTATCGACAAAGTCATGTACGACGCCAAGCTCGATGTGCTGCGTCATGCGCTCGGCCTTCATACGGCGATATCGCGGGTGCAAGGCGGCAAGCTGAAAGCGAAGAAGGAGATTCGCGTGGCGTCGCTGTTCAAGGAAACGCCGCCGGAATTCTTGCGCATGATCGTCGTGCACGAACTCGCACATCTGAAGGAAAGCGATCACAACAAGGCGTTTTATCGGCTGTGCGAATTCATGCAGCCGGGGTATCACCAGATCGAGTTCGATCTGCGTGTGTACCTGACGCAGCGCGATATCGCGCGCGATTCGTCTATCGAGTAGTTCTTAATCGGCGGCCGCGTGCACGAGGGTTTCGCCCGGAACCGGACGCGCGGGACGGATGAGCATCACAAGCGGCACGACCAGCAAGGTCGCGACGAACATCAGCTTGAAGTCGTTCAGGTACGCAATCATCTGCGCCTGCTGGTTGATCGTCTGGTCCATGAGGGCGAGGCTCATCTGCGATCCGCTTTCGAGCATGGGTTGCATCGATGGATTGAAGACGTTCACGTTCGCCGCGAGATCCGCGTGCGCGACCTGCGTGCCGCGCGTCATCATGGTTTGCACAATCGAAATACCGATACTGCTGCCAATATTGCGCATCAGGCTGTAGGTCGCGGTGCCATCGGCGCGAAGTTCGGGCGTCAAGGTCGAGAACGTCAGCGCGCTCAGCGGCACGAAAACGAAACCGAGGCCAAAGCCCTGGATCACGCCCGGCCACACGATGTCGGACACCGACAGCACCAGCGTGTATTGCATCATCTGCCATAACGCGAATGCCGAGATCAGAAAACCGGCGAGCAGCAGAAGCCGTGCATCGGTGCGACGCAGCATGCGGCCCGCGATCAACATGGCGAACATCGTGCCCGCGCCGCTCGGAGCAGTGACGAGGCCAGTGGTCGCGACGGGATAGTTCATCAGGTTCTGCAGCATCGGCGGTAAAAGCGCGCGCGTGGCGTACATCACCGCGCCGATCACGAAGATGAAAAACACGCCGGTCGCGAAATTGCGGTCCTTCAAAAGCTCGTACTTGAAGAACGAGCGCTTGCCGGCCGTCGCCGTGTGCGCCAGGAAAAAGATGAAACTCAGCGCCGCGAGGATCGCCTCAATGCGTATTTCCAACGATCCAAACCAGTCGAGCTGTTCGCCGCGATCGAGCATCGCCTGGAATGCGCCGATCGCCAGGCCTAGAGTCGCGAAGCCGAATGCATCGAATTTCACGCCGTGCTTCGCGGCCCGCGCCGGCAGGAAAGTGAACACGCCAAACAACGCAAACGCGCCAATAGGCACATTGATGAAAAACACCCAACGCCAGTTATAGCTGTCGGTGAGCCATCCGCCGAGCGTTGGCCCGAGAATCGGCCCGACCATCACGCCCATGCCCCAGACGGCCATCGCCTGGCCTTGCTTTTCGCGCGGGTTGATATCGAGCAGGATGGATTGCGAAAGCGGCACGAGCGACGCGCCGAAAATGCCCTGCAGCAAACGCGACGCAACAATCTGCGCAAGCGTTTCCGACAGCCCGCACAACGCGGACGCAAGCGTGAAACCGCCGATCGATATGATCAGCAAGCGCTTTGTGCTGAGGCGATCGGAGAGCCAGCCGGTGAGCGGCGTGGCAATGGCGGCGGCAACAATGTAGGACGTCAGCACCCACGTGATCTCGTCCTGCGACGCCGACAGCGTGCCCTGCATATGCGGCAACGCAACGTTGGCGATGGTGCTGTCGAGCGTCTGGATCAGCGTGGCAAGCATGATCGAAACGGTCAGCATTGGCCGGTTGAGCGGCGCGGCTGCGGCGCTCAACGGCATTGATTCTGAGGACATTCAGGCGCCGGATGAGTGAATTTAATAGTAAGCATGCTTATTATAAACATGCTAACGATCGTCACAAGATGTCAATAACCCGGATAAACCCGTACGTCGCGGTACGTCTTCATTCACGGTAATTACGTGCATCTTTCGTATAATCCGTTGCATGGAAACGCATCTCGACAAGCGCTTTGGATTTCTGATTTCGGACGTGGGGCGCCTGTGCAGCAAGCGCTTCGACGAACTCGCGAAATCGTCCCTCGACCTCACGCGGGCACAATGCCGCGCGCTCGCGTATCTGTCCCATTTCGGCGATGTCAATCAGGCGCGCCTGGCCGATCTGCTCGAAGTCGCGCCCATATCGGCGGGCCGTTTGCTCGACCGCATGGAAGAAGGCGGCTGGATTGAACGCTTTTCCAATCCCGATGACCGCCGCGAACGCACGGTGCGTATGACCGCCAAAGCCGAAGGCGCGCTCGGCCGTGCGCGGCGAGTCGGCGATTCGGTTGCAACCGAAGCACTCGCCGGTCTCGACGCCGAAGAACGCGCGCAACTGATCTCCTTGCTGCGCCGCGTGCGCGTCAATCTCAGCACGATCGTGGACGAATAATCGCAGAAGGTCCGGCTCTTGCTACGAGGCGTGTCGAATCCCGCGCCGCCCTCTTTCGGATCCCACATGCTCCTTTTGGCCATACCGCTTACGGTTCTGATCACGCTGATTGTCGTGGTCATCCTGGCGAATTTCGTAAGCGGCGAGAAGAAGGTCGAACACAACATCGACCGGCTGTACGCAAGCGACGACCCGCAATTCATCCGCTCGATGAGCCTTCTGCTCGGGCCTCCGGTGACATCGGGGAACCGGTATCGCGTGCTGCTCAATGGCGACGAAATCTTTCCATCGATGCTCGAAGGCATCCGCTCCGCGAAAGAAACGATCACGTTCGAGACGTTCATCTACTGGTCGGGCGAGATCGGCGCGCAGTTTGCAGCGGCGTTATCGGAGAAAGCGCGGTCGGGCGTGGCCGTGCATGTCCTGCTCGACTGGGTCGGCTGCAAGAAGATGGACCACAAGTATCTGGAGCAATTGCGCCAAAGCGGCGCCGAGGTCATCCAGTATCACAAGCCGCATTGGACCGGACTTGGCCGCATGAACAACCGGACGCACCGGAAGCTGCTGATCATCGACGGACGTGTCGGATTCACTGGCGGCGTGGGAATTGCCGAGGAATGGACGGGCCACGCGCAAGACGAGAAGCATTGGCGCGATACCCATTTCCGCGTGGAAGGACCGGTTGTCGGGCACATGCAGGCCGTGTTCATGGACAACTGGATCAAGGCGACCGGCAACGTGCTGCACGGTCCGAAATATTTTCCCGATGTCAAACCGCTGCCCGAAGGCGAAGCGAGCAATGGCGTTGCGCACATGTTCAGCAGTTCGCCAACGCACGGCGCGGACGACATGGAGCTCATGTACCTGATGGCGATCACGGCGGCGTCCGAGCGGATCGATCTGGCGAGCGCTTATTTCGTGCCGGACGGTCTCGCGATCAACGCGCTGGTGGAAGCCGCCCGGCGCGGTGTGAAGGTGCGGATCGTGACGCCGGGCAAGCACATCGATACCCACACGGTGCGCGAAGCGTCACGCGCATGCTGGGGCGATCTGCTGGCGGCGGGCATCGAAATCCACGAATATCAGCCGACCATGTTTCACTGCAAGCTGCTGGTGGTGGATGAATATCTGGTATCGGTGGGATCGACGAATTTCGACAGCCGTTCGTTCAAGCTCAACGACGAAGCCAATCTCAACATCTACGATCGCGAGTTTGCAAGGCAGCAAAGCGCGATCTTCGACGCCGATATCAAAAAGTCGCAGCAAGTCACGTATCAGGACTGGCTGAATCGGCCCGCGCTGGAAAAGCTGATCGAGAAAGCCGTGCCTTTGCTCGACTGGCAGCTTTAAGCTATTCGCCGATCACGCCTGCCTTCAGAAGTTCGTCGATCCGGGCATCGGTCAGACCGAGGACATCGCGCAAAACAGTGTTCGTGTGTTCGCCGAGCATCGGCGGCGCCTGGTTATATTCAACCGGCGTAGCCGATAAACGCAGCGGACTCGCGACCGTCGGCGCCACGCCCGCAACCGGATGCGCAATTTCGCGCGTCGCTTGGCGATACACAGCCTGATCCGAACCAAACGCCTGCTCGATATCGTTGATCGGCCCGCATGGCACGCCGCACGCTTCGAGCGCCGAAACCCACGCATCGCGCGTGCGGGTCATGAACACGGCCGCCAGTTGCGGCAACAGTTCCGCGCGGTTCACGCTGCGCCCGCTGTTGGTGGCGAAGCGTGAATCGATAGCCAGTTCCGGCACGTTCATCGCCGTGCAGAGCGCACGGAACTGGCCGTCGTTGCCGCACGCGACGATCACGTGTCCGTCGCTCGCCGCGAACGTCTGATACGGCACGATATTCGGATGTGCATTGCCCATGCGCTTGGGCGCAACGCCGGTGGTGAGGTAGTTCATCGACTGATTGGCGAGCATGGCGAGCTGGGCGTCGAGCAACGCAATGTCGAGATGCTGGCCAAGGCCGCTCTTTTCGCGCTCCATCAAGGCCGCGAGAATGCCGGTGGTCGCATACATGCCGGCCATCAGGTCGGTCACGGCCACGCCGACTTTTTCCGGACCGCCGCCGGCCACGCTGTCGGGTTCGCCCGTGATGCTCATCAGGCCGCCCATGCCCTGGATCAGGAAGTCGTATCCCGCGCGTTGCGACAGCGGGCCATTTTGCCCAAATCCGGTTATCGAGCAATACACCAGTCGCGGATTCAGTTCCGAAAGACTCGTGTAATCCAGACCATATTTCTTCAGGCCGCCAACCTTGAAGTTCTCGACGACGACATCGCAGGATTTCGCGAACTCGCGGATGAGCGCGGCGCCTTCGGGCGAACTCATATCGATGGCAACCGACTGCTTGTTGCGATTCGCGCAGAGAAAATAGGCGCTCTCGGAGGTGTCGCGGCCATCGGCGTCGCGCAGGAACGGCGGGCCCCACGAGCGGGTATCGTCGCCCGTTCCCGGACGTTCGATCTTGAACACTTCCGCGCCGAGATCCGCGAGATTTTGCGTGCACCACGGCCCGGCCAGTACTCGCGATAGATCGAGCACACGGGTTCCATCGAGTGGACGCTTTCTCTCAGCCGACGACTTCTTGCTGTCCTGCACCATTGCACCTCGCCTTGTTTTCAGAGTTACGAGAACGTGTCGATTGTAGCGACGTCCGCGAATCACCCCACGGAAGAAGAAAACCCGGACGACCTTCGCAAACTGGACCAGAATATTCGCAGCCCGCCGGAATATTGCGCGGGCGGCGTTCGTTTATCCCGTAGACCGACAAATGGAAGAGACAATGAAAACGCGAAACCCGATGCTCGCCGCGGCGCTGGCCGCCACTTTCAGCCTGACCGCCCTGACCTCCTTAGCCGTCCACGCCGCGCCGCCCATGGCCGCAAACGGCATGTACACCGACTCGAAGGGCATGACGCTCTATACCTTCGACAAAGACACGGCTTCCGGTCCAAGCGCCTGCTCGGGCGGCTGCGCGCAGGCCTGGCCGGCGGCAATGGCCGATACGTCGGACAAGGCCCAAGGCGACTGGAGCGTCGTATCCACCGCCGACGGCGGCAAACAATGGGCTTACAAGGGCAAGCGCGTGTACACGTTCGCGAAAGACACCAAGGCGGGCGACGCCAAGGGGGAGAACTTCAAGGACGTCTGGCACACCGTGAAGCAATAAGGCAGGGACTGGCGCGAGTGAGACCACACATCGAAACTGATTATGTGAAGAGCCAGTGCGTTGAGCTTCGATACTGATCTCGTCGGGATTCTCCCGCAGTTGCGGCGTTATGCGCGCGCGCTGACGGGAGACCGCGCCTGGGCCGATGACCTCGTGCAGGACGTCACCGAGCGCGCCCTCGGCCGCTCGGGCGCGTTTCGCGTGGGCAGCAATCTGCGCGCGTGGCTGTTCACGATCATGCGCAATCTTTATATCGATCAATTGCGTGGCCGGCGCGATATTGCAGTCGACGATGAAACCGCGCCCTGGCGCCAGATGGCCGCGCCCGTTGGCGAAGTGGATGGACTCGTGCTGCGCGACGTGCAGCGCGCGTTATATTGCCTGCCTGTCGAGCAACGCGAAGTCATGCTGCTCGTCTGCGTGGAGGATATGAGTTATCAAGAGGCATCGGCGGTGCTGAACGTGCCGCCCGGGACGGTGATGTCGCGCCTGTCCCGCGCACGCGAACACATGCGCGTGATGCTCGGAGAGGAACCTGGCCGCAAATCGGCATCGTTGAAAATCGTGAGTGGCACATGACGAAACCCGAAAATCCGGATCGCCCGGAATCGAGCGCTTCAGCCGATGAGCTGCGGGCGCTGTCGGCGTTTATCGACGATGAAACAACGGACGCCGAGCGCACCGAAACCGCAGCGCGCATTGCCCGCGATCCGGCAAGCGCGGCGACGGTGGCGGCGTATCGCGCGCAGGACAACGCGTTGCGCGCACTCTTTGCCGGGACGCCGGATCAAGAACCGCAAGTGGTTGTGGTGCGGCCGCGGCGGCGTTATCTGATGGCGGCGAGCTGGCTGGTCGTGGGTATTGCGTGCGGATTCCTGATGCACATGATGTTGCCGATGATCGATCGCGACCGGCCCGCGCCCGTTTTCGCGCAGCGCGCGGATATTGCCTATGCCGTGTACGCGCCCGAGCAGCGGCACGCGGTCGAAGTCGCGGCGTCGCAGGAAGATCATCTGGTCACGTGGCTTTCGAAGCGGCTGAACCGGTCGCTGACCATTCCATCGCTGCACGAATACGGCTTCGAACTCGTCGGCGGCCGATTGCTGCCGGGCGAAGACGGACCGGCCGCGCAGTTCATGTATCAGAACGCCAGCGGCGAGCGGCTCACGCTTTACATGACAAGCAGCACGGGCAAACGACGCGAGGAATACGCGATTCGCATGCTGCGCGACGGCGCGCGGCGCACGTTCTACTGGACCACCGAGCAAGCGGGTTATGCGCTGTCGGGCCAGATTGGCGAGGCGAAGCTGCGCGCAATCACCTTCGATACATGCGCCGCGTTAGGCGGCGATCCTAAAAAATGGCAATGAAATTTCAGAAGATTCACGCGTTTGCGATGTGTGCGGCACTTGGCCTGAGCGCCGCCGCGCTCGCCGACGAACGCTTCACCCTCACTTCCCCCACGCTCTCCGATAACGCCACCCTCGATTCCCGTCACGCTGCGAGCGCGCAGGATTGCGGTGGCAAGAACGTCTCGTTGCCACTCGCCTGGAGCAACGTTCCTACGGGGACGAAGAGCTTCGCCGTGACCATCTACGATCCCGATGGCGCCAAGGGACTTGGCATTGTGCATTGGGTTATGTATGGAATCCCGGCTTCCGTGACCATGCTGGCAGAAGGCGGCCCGCCACCGGCGGGGAGTATCGGCGGGATTAACCGGACGGGGAAGGATGGCTATTACGGACCGTGTCCGCCGCGCGGCGATGCACCTCATCACTACGTGGTGCAAGCCTACGCGCTCGATATTGCCGGAGAGACGATGCCCGCCGCGCTCACCCGCGACACGTTGATTGCCGCGATGAAGGATCACGTGCTGGCGTCGTCGAGCATGGTGGTTCGGTACGCGCGTTGATCGGCGGGTTGATCAACTTGGAGTTCACGCTTCGTCGGCCGCGGCGAGTCCCGCTCGTGTCTGCACGCCCCACGCACGCGAGCGTCCCAGGAAATCGACCCAGCCAAGCGCCGCGCCCGTGTGGCGCAACAACTGGAACGTGAACGGCTCGACCATCGCCGATACAACCGCCATCCACAAGCTCGACCCGGCTGTGTCGCCGGTCCATCGGCGGTACAAATGCACGGTCCACAAGTGGAACGCGAAATCCAGCAGGATCTTCGCGCCGATCACGCTGAAAATCGGCAGGACCACCGCGCCACGCCGCTCCACGATAAACCCGATCAGCAGCGCAAACGCCGTCAGGCCATAGATGGGCTGCAGGGTATCGAACGCCTTGACGGGCAGCATCAACAGGCCGAGCTTGCCGTATCGGCGATTGCCGGTCATGTCGCGATTCCAGTACTGCGTCTGCAGGAAACCCGCAAACCAGCGGCGGCGCTGACGCATGAACCCGCTGAGCGAACTCGGCGCGTCCGTGATTGCGTGCGCGTTGCCGACCACGCGAACGTCCCAGTCGAGGCCGTGATCGACCGCGTGACGGCGCAACCGATGGATCAGCTCGTAATCCTCGACCAGACATTCGGCATCGAAACCGCCAACGGCGACCAGCGCATCGCGTCGAAACGATGCAAACGCGCCCGAGATCAAAAGCAGGCTGTCGGCGCGCATCCAGGCAAAACGCGAGATGAAATTGCGGATGTATTCGTAGGTCTGGAACCACTGGAAAAACCGCCCGCTCAACGTCTTGCTGCACACCGGCACCAGAATGCCCGCCGCCGCCACGAGATTCGGACGTGCCGCGAAGGCGCTGCGCATGGCGAGAATGGCGTCGTCGGCGAGGCGTGTATCGGCGTCGCAGGTCATCACAATCGGCGTGCCGATCTTTTCGATAGCCGCGTTCAGCGCCCGCGCTTTTCCGCCGTGCGCGACACGCAGCCAATATAGATTGGGATATAGCGTCGATGCCGCGCTCAACTCGCCTTCAACCTGCTTGATCAAACCGAAACGCTGCGTGAGAAGCTCGGCGGTGGCGTCGGTGGAACCGTCGTCCGCGATCACGATTTGCGCCGCGCTGTGCGTCTGGCCGAGCAACTTGGCAAGCGTGTTCGGCAATACGGCGGCTTCATTATGTGAAGCCACGATCACGCCAAGACCCGGCAAACCGTGTTCGAGTTGCTGACGGTCGAGCGGCTTGGGCCGCTTTACCAGCGTCCACGACTTGGCGCCGACGAACATCAGCAACAGTGTGTCGTAGACCACGTAAGCGATACCCGTCGACCAGGCAACCACGCCATGCAGAAAGAACGCGCGGGCGAAAAGCACTAGCCACAGTACGATCACGCTGCCATGAATCAGCACGCTTGCGAGCGTCACCGGACGCGGAGCGATGCGCGGCGATGCCTTCGCGAGCGCGGCTTCGAGCGGAGTTTGCGCCGATCGGGTCGCGTGTTTTGGCGCGAGCGCCGGCTCGGTCTCGAGCTCCATATCCATTACGGCACCATCCGCGAAATGACCGACTTCCGGTCGATCCATTGATGTTTGAGCGCGCCGCCAACATGCATTGCGAACAACGCGTACAGCGCGTAACCGAGCCACGCGTGCAATGCACCGAAGCGATCGTGCAGCGTTTCCTTCAACGCCGGATCGAGATTCATCACATAACCCACGCGCGGCCACGGAATCACGCCGAACAGATGCATGGGATGCGTGGCCGCGCCGCTCCACGCCGAATCGTGCAGCCAGCCGGACAACGGCAGGCCGATCATCAACAGGTACAAAAGGAAATGCGCGATATGCGCGGCGACGTGCTCCCACTTCGGAAACGTCCTCGGCAACGGCGGCGGCCGATGCGACACGCGCCACAAAATGCGCAGCAACACGAGCCCGAGGACCGTGATGCCGATTGACTTGTGGGTATCGACGATCGGCCGTATCCAGTTTTCCGGAAACGATTCCGCCGTCAGTCCCAGCACGACGTTGCAGATGATCAGCAATGCAACGAGCCAGTGCAGGACCATCGCGGTGCGCGTATAGCGCAGCGGCGTCTCGGCTTCTGGCGGTTGTCGCGTCGCGTTGGCGGCTTGCGTGGACATTGAAACTCCGTGCGGGAAATGAGGTGGATCGAGCTTTTTTGCGGTGGTCCACTACGTCTAGCGTTGCAGACCGACACACATCAAACGCGCCATCGCGCCCGTTTATTCCACCAATTCTGAGGGAAAACGCGGAGTTGCGTTCGTGCCCGATTTGATGAAAAGCCTTCCGTAATATTTCACTGCGTTTCAGCGCCGTATTCTTTCAGCACGAAATCAAGGACAGCCTGCGAAAACCGCGCCGCCGCCGGGTTCGCCGATTCCCGGTGCGTAACGAGATGAAGCGGCGCCGAAAACGCTTCGTCGCCAGCGACAGCGCAATACACGACGCTTTCCTGCTGGTATCGCTGCATGGATGCCGGCACGAGCGTGATGCCCGCCCCCGCCGCCACCAGATTGATCGCGCTCGACATTCGCGGCACTTCATTCACCACGTCCGGCTTGAAACCCGCCGCCTCGCACGCGCGGATAAAGTCGGCGTACATGCCGGGCGCGCCCGGACGCCGCACAAAGATGAAGAATTCACCGGCAAGCGCGTTCAGTGGAACCTGAGGTTGCTCATTCGATTTACGTTGGCGCTTATCTTTTGGACGCACGAGCAATGCATGTCCGGCCGGCAGCACGAGCACCATGCGCTCTTCGTGCAGCAGATCGAAACGCAACTCGGGCGGCGTCTCGATGGGTTTGCGCAGAAACGCGGCATCGATACGACCGCTCATCATCCGTTCGATGATCCCCGCCGCATTGATCTCGTTCAAGTCGATGGCAATGTCAGGATGCGTCGCGCGAAACTGGCGGATCGCGGCAGTCGCAAGCGGATGAAACGCCGCCGAACTCGTCAGCGCGATCCGCACCGATCCCAACTGCCCGTTCGCGACGCGGCGCGCGTTTGCAATGCCTTGATCGAGGGCGTCGAGCACGCCTTTGGCATCGACGGCAAAAGCCGCGCCCGCCGAGGTCAACTCAACTCCGCGCGGCAGCCGCGTGAACAATGCAAATCCAAGTTCGCGCTCCAGTTCCTGAATTTGCTGCGATAACGGCGGTTGCTGGATATGCAGCCGCGCCGCCGCGCGCGTGAACTGACGCTCTTCCGCGACGGTGAGGAAATACCGGAGATGACGCAGTTCCATCCAAAAACCTCACATATTCATTTCATATGGCAATGCCATCTCATATGTATTTTACATTTACCAACCCGTCTCATACTCTTCGGTTCAAATACAGGCAGAAGACAAAAGCTTCAGGAGACGTATGGAAACCACCTTTCCTTCAGGCTCAGCGGCGTTCCCGCCAACGTCCGCTTCGACGCTGAGCAAATCGCAGATTCGCCGCGCCGTGCTGGCATCGGTCATTGGCAATGGACTGGAATGGTTCGATTTCCTTATCTATGGATACTTCGCGAAGATCATTGCGCACGTGTTTTTTCCCGTTGGCAACACGGCGCTTTCGACCACGCTGACGCTCGGCACGTTCGCGGTCGGCTTTATCGTGCGGCCGCTCGGCGGGATTGCGATTGGCGCATATGCCGATCGCGTTGGCCGCAGGCGCACCCTTTCCATGCTGATTCTGCTGATGGCCGCGAGCACCTTGCTGATGGGGCTGACGCCGGGATATTCGACCATCGGTCTTGCCGCGCCGTTGCTTGTATTGCTCGCCCGCGTGCTGCAAGGTTTGTCCGTTGGCGGCGAATTCGCCACCGCCGCCGCGATGCTCACCGAGTACGCCCCGCGCGGCAAGAAGATGTTCTTCGGCAGCTTCCAGATGACCTCGCAGGCGGTCGCGCTCGTGTTGTCCTCGGCGTGCGGATATTTGCTGACGACAAACCTCGATCGTGCGTCGCTTGAATCGTGGGGCTGGCGCGTACCATTCCTCCTCGGCGCGCTGGTTGGACCCGTCGGCTTCTATATCCGGCACAAGGTCGCGGAATCGCCCGAGTTCGTCGAGCTGCGCGAACGGCTGGGTCATGCGCCGCGTCAGACCATCCGCGGCTTTTTCCGGCAACGCGGCGATGCGTCCTTGTGCGCGATGGGCGTGATCATCGTGGGCACGGCGACAAACTATTTGTGGCATACGTTCTTGCCGCTTTATGTGGAGCGCCAGTTGCATCTGCCGCTGAAAAACGCGTTGATGGGAACCGCGGTTTCCGGGCTGATTGCAATCGTCGGCTATCCGCTTGCCGGGAAACTCGCGGATCGCATCGGCGCGTTCAGGTTGTTTTTTCCGGTGACCATTGTGTGGATCGTGATCGCGTATCCATTGTTCGCGTGGGTGCTTGCGTCGCCTACGCCGGGACGCGTTTTTGCCGCGCAAATGGTCGCGACCGTCGTGCTCAGCCTGATGTCCGGTCCGCATCCCGGCATGCTGACGCAGCTTTTTCCCACCGCAACCCGCTCGACCGGCGTGGCGCTCTCGTACAACATCGCGGTCACGTTGTTCGGCGGCCTCGCGCCGTTGACCGTTTCCACGCTGATCACTTTGACCGGATCGAACATCGTTCCGGCGTACTACCTGATTTTTGCCGGCGTGGTATCGCTCGCGCTGGTCGGGCTGACCCGCTCCGGGCAGCGCCTGCGCCGCGATCCCGAAGCAGTCGCGGCGGATTAAATGACCCTTTTCGATAAACCCCGTAACGAGCAGCCGGTCAGCGCCGTCGGCAACGAATGGTTGCGCGTTTCCACGGCGCGCGGAAACGGTGTGGTGCCGTTTTATCGTTCGATGGATGAACGCGATGCGGCAAATGTTTCGCGCATCGTGATCCTGTTGCACGGCCGTTTGCGCGACGCCGATGCCTATTTGCTCTCCGCTCAAAACGCGCTGGCGGCCGCGCAAACGGATCCCGCCAACACGTTGTTGCTCGTGCCGCAGTTTCTCGCAATCGCGGATATCGGCGCGCACGGATTGGCCGCTGACACGCTGCATTGGGAATGGACATCGTGGATGGGCGGCGACGACGCGGTCGGTCCCGCACCGATCAGTTCCTTCGATGTCCTGGATGCGTTCATCGAACAATTTGCGGATCGGGCGCGTTATCCGGCTTTGCGCGACGTAGTCATTGCCGGGCATTCGGGTGGCGCGCAGGTCGCACACCGGTACGCGATCGTCGGCGCGGGTTGTAATGCGCCCAACGTGCATTGCCGATACGTGATCGCAAATCCATCGTCCTATGTGTACTTCGATTCGATGCGCCCCGATGCGCAAGGCGTCTTGCACCCCGCCGATACCGAAAAATGCCCCGCCGTGGACGACTGGAAATATGGAATCCATAAAGCGCCTCGCTATGCCGAGCGAGCGCAATTCGAAACGCTCGAACAACGCTACGCTGCCGCCGACGTGATCTATCTTCTCGGCCAGAAGGATTGCGATCCACGTCACGACGCACTCGACATTTCGTGCGCCGCAACCGCACAAGGCCCACACAGGTTGGCGCGCGGGCGTTCGTATTTTGCGTATCTCAAGGCACGGCACCCGGCGCTGGCGCATCAGTGCCGGGAAGTGCCTGACGTCGGGCACAACGGCGCCGCGATGCTCGGCTCGCACGAAGGCGTACGGGCGTTGTTCGGCGTGGAAAGGGCGACTCACGTTTTATCTCCATCCACAGCCGGCGCGACCGACTAAACAGATTTTGCAAGGCAGCAGTTCATAAACATTCGGAGACAGCATCATGAAAACCTATATGGCCGCTTGCGGCTTATCTCTTCTCGCCGCCGCGCTTTCTGGTTGCGGCGGGTCGTCGTCATCAGATTCAGGCGGCACGCCGCCTGCCGTTACAGCGGCCGCCGCTTGCTCAGCACTCGGCGGGATGAAAATTGCCGCGGCGTCCATCGGTGCGCCCAGCAACGGCGCCACCGTGGCAAGCGCAACGCTGGTGGCGGCAACGGCTACGTCGGGCGAGTATTGCCAGGTGAACGGCACGATCGCTCCCGTCGATACGACCGCGCCCAACATCAACTTCGAAGTCAACTTGCCAACCGCCTGGAACAACAAGGCGCTGCAGTACGGCGGCGGCGGCTTCGACGGCACGCTCATCACCGGACTTGCTGCACTGGACATGGCGCCCGCAGGTTCGTCGACACCACTCGCCCGCGGCTACGTCACCTTCGGCGATGACTCCGGTCACCAAAGCAAAAGCATCACCGATGGTTCGTTCGCAGCCAACGACGAAGCGCTCGCCAACTACGGCGGCCTGACATTGAAGAAAACGCACGATGTCGCCATGCTTTTGCTCAAGGCCCGCTATAACACTGCGCCGACCAAAACCTACTTCTTCGGCAGCTCCACCGGCGGCCGCGACGGCCTCACCGTTATCCAGCGATGGCCGGCCGACTATGACGGGATCGTCGTCAACCGCCCCGCGCTCAACTACACCGGCTTGCGGTTATCGAACGTCGTGCTCGGCCGGGCGCTTTACCTGAACGGCGGCGCAGGCTGGCTCGACGTCAAGAAGACCGTGCTACTGCGAAACGCCGTGACCAAAGCCTGCGATACGCTCGATGGCGTGGCCGACGGCATCATCTCTAACGTGGCCGCCTGCAAGCTGCAAGCGCCGGCGGTTCTGGCAGCCGTGCGCTGTGCCGATGGCAAAGACACCGGCGACACCTGTCTTTCGGACGCGCAAATCGCAACCGTCAACACGATTGCTGCGCCCTTGGTGCTGCCCTATCCGCTTGCAAACGGCGTCACACGCTACGCGGGCTACAACATTCTTGCCGGATCCGTGTTTGCAGGTCAGTACACCACCCGCGATTTCGGCACATCTCCAACGCCGTCAAACCCCGCCGGCAAGAACGACGCAAACCAGTGGGTAACTGGCGATCAATGGGTCAAGTACTTCATCACGCGCATTCCGACCATCAATTCGCTCACCTTCGATCCTTTAAATCCAGGCACGTACCAGACGCAGGTCCAGCAGGTTTCCGCCGAAAGCGATGCCACCAATCCGGATCTCTCGGCGTTCATTGCAAAGGGCGGCAAGGCGATCATCACCCACGGTCTCGCCGATGAAATCGTCAGCACCGATTCGTCCGTCGATTACTACAACGCCCTTGTGCAGAAGTTCGGCCAGTCTTCCGTCGATAACTTCGCGCGTTTCTACCTGATGCCCGGCGTCGGGCATGGCACCGGCCCGTTCCTGCCACAAGTCGATTCGCTCGGCGCGCTCGAACAGTGGGTGGAGAACGGCACGGCCCCAGGCACGCTGACAATGACGGACTCCACGCCCGCAACGCTCGGGCGCACGCGGCCGCTCTGCCGTTATCCGACATGGCCGAAATTCACCAGCGGCGATGTCAATTCGGCGGGAAGCTTCACCTGTAGCCAGTAATAAATTAGCAACTGAGAGGGAGGACAGGCCGCCGTACGGCCGTCCGAAAGCTGTGGCCCGCAAGAGAAACGATCGTTTTGGCCTCTGCTATAGTCTTTCCCATCCTCCCTCTCTGAATCTCGCGTGGACCACATTCCCTTATGGGCGCAAATTTGCGCCATTTTTCTGCTGCTGTTTTTCTCCGCTTTTTTCTCGATTTCCGAAACATCGATGATGGCGCTCAATCGCCATCGACTCAAACACCTCGCCAACCAAGGTTCGCTGCGCGCCCGCGTCACGCAGGGACTGCTTGCCAAGACTGACCAGTTGCTGAGCGTGATCCTGATTGGCAACAATCTGATCAACACGATCATTTCGGCGCTCACCACCTCCATTGCGCTGCGCACGTTCGGTCACGACAACATCGTGCTGTCGGTAGCAACCGGAATAGTGGCGTTCCTCATTATTGTGTTCGCGGAAATTGCGCCGAAGATTGTCGGCGCGACGTATCCGGAAAAAGTCGCGCTGCCGGCGAGCCTGATTCTTTCGCCGCTGATGCGCGTGGCACGGCCGCTCGTCTGGTTCGTCAACCTGTTTGCAAACGGCGTGTTGCGTGTGCTGCGTATCAACACGAAAGGCGGCCGCGACCAGCGGCTTTCCACTGAGGAATTGCGCACCGTCGTGCTGGAATCCGGCAACTTCATGCCGACCAAGCACCGGAGCATTTTGCTGAACCTGTTCGACCTCGAAAACATCACGGTCGACGACGTGATGATTCCGCGCCGCCGGATCGAGTCGCTCGATTTCGATGCTCCTTTCGACACGATCCTTCATCAGCTCGAAACCTGTTACCACAACAAACTGGTCGTGTATCAAGGCGACATAGATCGCGTGCTGGGTGTGCTGCACGTGAGAAAAACGCTGTCGGCGTTGCATAACCAGGAGTTCGAGCGCGAGACCTTGCGCGAACTGCTGGCCGAACCGTATTTCGTTCCGGCCGGAACGCCTGTGTTTCAGCAGTTGCAGTTTTTCCAGGAAAGCCGCCATCGGATAGCGATCGTGGTGAACGAATACGGCGAATTGCAGGGACTCGTCACGCCCGAAGACATCATTGAAGAACTGATTGGCGAGTTCACGACCACCATTCCGCGCGGCGCCGGTTCGAGCGCCGGCTGGAACGACGAAGGCGAGTGCATCGTGGCCGGCAGCATGCCGCTGCGCGAACTGAACCGCTGGCTGAAGCTGACACTTCCCACGGACGGCCCGAAAACACTGAACGGGCTGATTCTCGAAACCTTGGAAGAGATCCCCGATGGCGACGTAAGCGTTCGCATTGCGGGCGTGCATTTCGAGGTGATGCGCAGCGATGATCAGGCCATTCGTACGGTAAAAATCTTCAGTCCGAAGGGTGTGCTGCCGAAGAAACAAAAATAAGAACAAAGGCGGTGTCATAGGTGTGTGGCGCATCGGTTTCGGGTTGCATCAGCTTGCCCCGTTTTTCACCATTTGCGTCGCCGGCTGCATCACGTTAGCCATTCGGTCTAGTTTTTTGCATCTGCGAGCGTTAGCCATTCGGTCTAGTTTTAACCGATGGCGCATCAGGCCATGATCGGGACATACCGTTCACCGAGCCACGCCATGCCATCTACCCTGCCCGCCACGTTTTCCAGACCGCCGCCGCAATTCGTCGCCCGGCCAGTTGAGGCTATCGCCGAGGCGGACAGTGCGCCCGCGGTTGCGTTGCTCACCGATACCCTGCGCGAAGCCGCGGCACGCGGCGCTTCGGATATTCACGTTGAACCGGGCGAACACGAATGGCGAATCCGATTGCGCATCGACGGCGCGCTGCACACGTATCTCACACCGCCGCCACATTTGCGCGACGCCTTCACCACGCGCATCAAAGTGCTCGCGCGAATGGACATTGCAGAGCGGCGCGTGCCACAAGACGGGCGCTTGCGGCTGCCGCTCGCGAATGGAAATCCGGAGGATTACCGGGTCAATTCCCTGCCGGTGCTGTTCGGTGAAAAACTGGTTTTGCGCCGGCTGGATTCGTTGCCCAAGGATCTGTCGTTGGCAGCGCTCGGGCTTTCGGGCGTGCAACAAGAGGCAATCAAGGCCGCTATCCACGCGCCGCACGGACTCGTGCTCGTCACCGGGCCGACCGGCAGCGGCAAAACGGTGTCGTTGTATTGCTTCTTGCAGATGCTCAACGCCGAGTCGCGCAATGTCTGCTCGGTCGAAGATCCGGCAGAGATCCAGCTTGCGGGCATCAACCAGGTCAGCGTGCGCGACAAAGCCGGGCTGACCTTCGCGGTCGCGCTGCGCGCGTTCATGCGGCAGGATCCGGACGTGATCATGGTGGGCGAAATTCGCGATGCCGAAACCGCTGATGTCGCCGTGAAAGCCGCGCAAACCGGGCATCTGGTGCTTTCGACGCTGCATACCAACGACGCGCCCGCTGCCATCGCGCGGCTGATCGATATCGGCATTGCGCCGTACAACCTCGCGTCGGCGCTCAAGCTTGTCACGGCGCAACGACTCGTGCGGCGGCTTTGCGAAGCGTGCCGCGTGCCGTCGGAGCTGGAACTGGCGCCGGGTTTCCGGCCGTACGAACCGTCCGGCTGTGCAGCGTGTCACGGCATTGGTTATCGCGGGCGCGTTGGCGTGCATCAACTGATGCCAGTCTCCGATGCGTTGCGCGAACTCATCGTCGCTCGCGCCGCTACCCACGCGATTACGCGCCAAGCACAAAGCGAAGGCATGCCAAGCCTGCGCGACGCTGCGTTCGCCCGGGTACGCGAAGGCGTGACCAGCGTGGCAGAAGCGGCCGGCGCGACGGAGGTCAGCTAATGCATCTCGCCGATACACGCTTCAACTGGCGCGGCATCGACGCCAATGGCTCCAACAAGCGCGGCAAGACCATAGCCACGGACGTCGCGGCCGCACGCGCAGCGCTCAAACGCGATGGCATAACGGTGCTTGAACTCACAGGAAAGGGGCCAGCGCCCTCACCCAAAGCCAAGGCCACGGACGTCACCCTTTTCACCCGGCAACTAGCCGGCCTGCTGCGCGCCGGACTTCCGCTCGCGCCATGCCTCGATCTCATCGCGCAGACGCCTTCGCGCGGCGGCTTGCCTCGGATCGTGGCATCGGTCGCGCACGACATCACGCAAGGCGTCGCGTTTTCGGAAGCGCTGGCGCGTCATCCAGCATGCTTTAACGCGCTGTACTGCCAGCTCGTTTCCGTCGGCGAACTGGCCGGCGCGCTTCCAACCGTGCTCGCCCGTCTTGCTGAGGATCGCGAACGGGCCGGCGCTCAGCGGGCGAAACTGCGCGCCGCGCTCACGTATCCGGTCGTCGTGCTGCTGCTGTCTCTTGCCATTACTGCAGGATTGCTGATCGGCGTAGTGCCGACTTTCAAGAGCATCTTCGATGGTTTCGGCGCGAAGCTGCCCGCGCCCACGCTGTTCGTGCTGGCGTTATCAGATGGTGTCGCCCGATGGAGCGTACCGTTCGGGCTCTTCTGCGTGGTGTCGGCGGTCGCGTTCAAGCGATTACTTCACCGCGTGCCTTCCGCTCGCCATGCATTCGATCGCACCATCCTGAAGTTGCCGCTCGCGGGCTCGCTGCTGCGCGCACTGGCCGTCGCCAGGTGGAGCCGCGCGCTCGGCACGTTGCTGGCGGCGGGAACACCGTTATCGGACGCCTTCGATTCGTTGTCGAAGGCCACGGGCAATCGTATCTTCGATACCGCTACCGTCGAGATCGCCGGACGCCTTCGACGCGGCGAACGTCTCGCCGCGGCAATGCGCGCGGTGGGCTGCTTCCCGCCGGACGTCGTGCAGCCGATTGCGGTCGCCGAAGAGTCCGGGTCACTGGACGCAATGCTGCTCGATCTGGCTACACTGGGCGACCGTCAGGTCGACGAACAAACCAGCGCCTTCGCGAGCTTGTGCGAACCAGTGGTAATCGTAGTGCTCGGCGCACTGGTAGGCGGCCTCGTCGTGGCGATGTATCTTCCAATCGTGCAGCTCGGGAATGTGGTGTAGGTGGTGTAGGATCGCAGCCGAATTCAACCCAGGAGAGTCATGCATCCCTTGTATCAGGCGGAGTTTTCAGGCCGCTATCTCGACGCTTACGGTTACGCTTTCGGCACCCTGCCGCTCGCGGCGCAGTACGGCTTCGCGATCGTCTTCGGGCTCGTGATCGGCAGTTTTCTGACGGTGGTCGTGCATCGTTTGCCGATCATGCTGGAGCGTGCATGGCAGGCGGAAACTGCTGATGAAAAAACGCCGTCGGCGGACCGCTACAACTTGGCCGTTCCACGAAGCGCATGCCCACATTGCGGCCACGTGCTGCGTGCTTGGGAAAACATTCCGGTCGTGAGCTACGTGTTGCTGCGCGGCCGCTGTGCCAAATGCCACGCCCGGGTTAGCGCACGCTATCCGCTGACCGAGCTCGGAACAGCGCTGTTCGCCGCGCTATCGCTTTTTGCGTTCGGCCCGACATGGATTGCGCTCGTGGCATTCGGCCTGTGCGCCACGCTGCTCGCCATGAGCCTGATCGACTTCGATACCCGCTATCTGCCCGATTCGCTCACTTTGCCGCTGCTGTGGGCCGGTTTGATCGTCAATCTCGGCGATACCGCTTTCGTCCCGCTGCACGAAGCGGTCATCGGAGCAATCGCGGGATATGTGTTCCTGTGGTGCGTGTACTGGCTATTTAAAATCGTTCGCGGCGTTGAAGGAATGGGCTACGGCGATTTCAAGCTTCTCGCCGCACTCGGTGCATGGCTGGGTTGGGAGGCGCTTCCACAGATCGTGCTGGTTTCCGCGCTTGCAGGCGCGATTTTTGGGCTGGTGGCCACTGGCATCGGCAAGATGCGTTTCGAGGAACCGCTGCCGTTCGGGCCATTTCTTGCAGCAGGCGGTGTGATCACGCTTTTCTTCGGCACGCCGTTTTATACGCTGTTTGGATAAAGAGGAGAGACACACGATGTTCAGCATCGGCCTGACGGGCGGAATCGGCAGCGGCAAGACGACCGTGGCGGATATGTTTGCGGCGCGCGGCGTAACGGTCATCGACGCTGATTTGATCGCGCATCAGATCACGGCTCCGGGCGGCATCGCCATGCCGCTTATCGAAAGCGCGTTCGGCCCTGAGTTCGTCACGTCCGAGGGCGCCATGGATCGCGCGAAAATGCGCGCACGTGTATTCGCCGATCCCGCCGCCAAAGCGCAACTCGAAGCCATCACGCATCCGCTGATCCGCGCCGAAAGCGAACGGCAACGTAGCGAAGCGCTGAGCGTGTATCACATCGTGGTAGTGCCATTGCTGATCGAGGCCGGGGAGCGGGCCAGCAAGGTCGATCGCATCCTCGTGGTCGATTGCCCCGTTGAAACGCAGATTGAACGTGTAATCCAGCGCAATGGCTTCGAGCGCGAGCAGGTTCTCGCCATCATCGCTCGTCAGGCAACACGCGAAGCGCGCCTCGCCGCTGCCGATGATGTCGTCATCAACGACTCAGTCGCAACACTGGAAAAGTTGCAGCGGGAGGTCGATGTTCTGCATGCGCAATACACCAAAATGGCCGGCGCCCGCAGCAAACCGCGTACCTAACAAGTGCGCGCAACGCGTTCGAACGCGGCACGATCGGCGCTGAAAATGCGCGTCAGATGTGATTAAACGTGGAGATTTGCCTGGGGTTTGATGCGGCATTAGAATGTCCTCACTTTCCGCATCGAAACTTTCGACCAACGCCGAGGCGAGCGCGCTTGATCCTTTACGAGTACCCCTTCAACGAGCGAATCAGGACGCTGCTGCGTCTCGAAGATCTTTTCGAGCGCTTCACCTTCTTTCTGACTCAAGAAGACCCGCGCGAACACCACGCCGCACTGACCACGCTGTTCGAGATTGCCGAAGTGGCTGGCCGTACGGACCTGAAAGCCGATCTGATGAAGGAACTGGAACGGCAACGCCAGACGCTCGCGCCGTTTCGGGGAAACCCGGGGATCGAGCAAGAGGCGCTGGAGTCTGTGCTCGGCGAGATTGAGCAAACGCTCGCAGGACTTGGGCAAATGCAGGGCAAGACCGGCCAGCATCTTGCAGACAACGAGTGGCTTGCAAGCATTCGCAGCCGGACGATCATTCCGGGTGGAACGTGCCGCTTCGACCTGCCGTCGTATTTCGCCTGGCAGCAATGCTCGGCAGAGCAACGGCGCGGCGATATCGCGAAATGGGTCACGCCCATGCTGCCGTTGCGCGACGCCGCCACCATCGTGTTGCGGCTTGCACGGGAATCCGGTCAGGCGTCGAAAGTGATGGCAATGCAGGGCAGCTACCAGCAGATGCTGTCCGGCCGGACATATCAGTTGATGCAGGTTCGCGTGCCCTCGGATACGCGCCTGATTCCCGAGGCGAGCGCGAACAAATACATGCTTTGGGTGCGTTTCACGGTGCAGGACGGCGACTTAAGACCACGCGCCGTCGATGCAGACATTCCGTTCCACCTGACACTGTGCAGTCTTTAAATCGGGCTAAAAAACCCTTATTTACTGAGCTCAACCTTTATCAGATCCGCACTGCCGAATGACTACCATCGTTAAATGCCCGACTTGCGCGAAGGATGTACGCTGGGTCCCGGAAAGCCGGTTTCGCCCGTTTTGTTCAGACCGATGCAAACAGATTGATCTTGGTGCGTGGGCAACCGAGAAGTACAAGATTGGCGGCGGTCAGCAGGACACGCCGCCAGACGACGACCATAGCGGTCTTAACTAAAAATCTGCCTTAAACCGCTTCTGCCGCAAGCCATTCGAGTACCGGAATGGCTGCGGGCAGCAACGGTGTTACATCGGCGGGGAGATGTTGCCAGGCAAGCGCCTGACCTTCCCGTCCAGCCGGTTCACCTTCCCAAGCCGTCACCTTGCAGAAATAAAGCCGCACGTACGCATGCGGATAATCGTGCTCAAGCGTCCGCCAGCGCTCGCAAGCAGTTACGTCGATACCCAATTCCTCGTGCAACTCCCGCACGAGCGCCGCTTCCACACTTTCGCCTGCCTCAAGCTTCCCGCCTGGAAACTCCCAGTAACCCTCGTACGGTTTGCCTTCCGGGCGTTGTGCGAGCAAATACCGTCCGTCCGGCTGCACGAGCACGCCAACTGCGACATCGGTCATCTTGCGCCCGTCAGGCGCCGTGGTCGGAAGCGGCGCCGCGCTCATGCCTTGCGGCCTGAATAGTCGCGCGCAAATTGCCAGGCCACGCGCCCAGAACGGGAGCCGCGCTCCAGCGCCCAAACCAGCGCGTCGCCACGAGCGTTCGCAATCTCCGATTCCTGGCAGCCGAAATGCTTCAACCAGTGTCCGACGATCGTCAAATAATCGTCCTGCTTGAACGGGTAGAAACTCACCCAGAGCCCGAATCGCTCCGACAGCGAAATCTTCTCTTCAACCACTTCGCCCGGATGAATCTCGCCATCCGACGTGTGTTTGTAGGTCTCGTTGTCGCTCATGTATTCGGGCAACAAATGGCGGCGATTCGACGTCGCATAGATCAGCACATTGTCCGACTGGGCCGAAATCGAGCCGTCGAGCGCCACTTTCAGCGCCTTGTAACCCGACTCGCCGTCTTCGAACGAGAGGTCATCGCAGAAAACGATAAACCGCTCCGGCCGCGTGGAAATCAGATCGACGATGTCGCCGAGATCGTGCAAATCGTCTTTATCGACTTCGATCAGACGCAAACCTTCCGACGCATACGCGTTCAAACACGCCTTGATCAGCGACGATTTGCCGGTCCCGCGCGCGCCCGTCAGCAACACATTGTTCGCCGGCGCCTTGCGCACGAATTGCCGGGTGTTCTGCTCGATCAACTGCTTCTGACGTTCGATATTGCAAAGGTCATCGAGTGAAAGCGCCGACAGATTCGGCACCGGCTGCAAGAACCCGCGACCTTGACGCTTGCGCCAACGAAACGCCACCGCCTTGTCCCAATCGATTTCAGGCGCGGCCGGCGGCAACATCCCTTCAACGCGCGCGAGGACAGCTTCGGCGCGCGTCAGAAATTGTTCGAGTTTATCCATGGAAAAGTTTGGGTTCAGGAGCGATAGTCGGCGTTGATGCTGACGTAATCGTGCGAAAGGTCGCACGTCCAGATGGTGGCGTTGGCCTCACCGCGGCCGAGCAAGACGCGAATCGCGATCTCGCTTTTCTTCATCACGCGCTGGCCGTCTTCCTCGCGATATTCCGGATTCCGGCCGCCCTTTTTCGCGACGAGGACATCGTCGAGATACAGGTCGATCTTGTTCACGTCCAGGTCGGTCACGCCGGCATAACCGATAGCCGCCAAAATCCGGCCGAGGTTCGGATCCGATGCGTAAAACGCGGTCTTGACCAGCGGCGAGTGACCGATAGCGTACGCGATCTGCCTGCATTCCGCTTCGCTCGTGCCGCCTTCGACCGTCACCGTCATGAACTTCGTCGCGCCTTCGCCGTCGCGCACGATCAACTGCGCGAGCTCTTGCGCCACGGATGTCACCGCATCGCGCAACGCGGCATAAGCCGCTGAATCCGTGGAATCGATCAAAGGCAACGTCGACTTGCCCGAAGCGATCACGATGAAGGAGTCGTTCGTGGAAGTATCGCCGTCGATGGTGATGCAGTTGAACGAGCGATCCGCAACATGCTTGATCAGCGTGTCGAGCACGGGCTGAGAGACGGCGGCATCGCAGGCGAGAAAACCGAGCATGGTCGCCATGTTCGGCCTGATCATGCCCGCGCCCTTGCTGATACCCGATAGCGTGATCGTGTGGCCGTCGATCTGAACCTGACGCGATGCCGCTTTGGGCAGCGTATCGGTCGTCATGATGGTTTGCGCCGCGTCGAACCAGTGAGCCGGTTTCTGATTGGCGATCGCCGCCGGCAATCCAGCTTTTAACCGGTCGATAGGCAACGGCTCAAGGATCACGCCCGTTGAAAACGGCAGGATCTGCGCGGCGTCGAAACCCAGCAACGCGGCCAGCGCCGAACACGTTTCGCGCGTATGCGCCATGCCCGGCTCGCCCGTTCCGGCGTTTGCGTTACCGGTATTCACGACCAGCGCGCGAATGCTTTTTCCACCTGCGCGCACGGCGTCGAGATGTTCGCGGCACACGGTCACGGGCGCAGCGCAAAAGCGGTTCAGGGTGAACACGCCGCCAACCGTCGCGCCTTCATCGATCTGCACGACGAGCAAATCCTTGCGATTCGGTTTTCGGATATTCGCCTCGGCCCAGCCTAGCGTGACGCCGGCGACGGGATGCAGGTTGGCGGGATCGATCGAGGGAAAATTGACGGCCATGTTCGCGACTCGCTGAAAGTGGCGAGTGCCGTAGCGCATAAAGCGCAACGACACGAAAGATGAATGAAACGGCGCCTGAATCTATTAAAACGGGCGCCGCGAAACGTAAAACCAATCTGCCAAAGACAAACGACGCATCACTGCGTCGCCTGTCCTGGATGCTTCAACGTGCCAAAGCGTGTAGATCGCCGATTATGCGAGCTTGCCGTGACAGTTTTTGTACTTCTTCCCGCTGCCGCACGGGCACGGGTCGTTGCGGCCGACCTTCGGCACGTCATCGGCGGAAACGTGAGTCGCGACCGTTGTGTCGTCGCCGTAAGCCATTGCCTGATTGACCATTTGAGCGGTTGCGTCGGCGGCAACCGCCGCAGCCGCGCCGCCACCGTCGAAGTCGGCGTGCTGGAACGACACGTTTTCCAGATGGCTGCCCTTTTCTTCGTACTGCTCGGCGGCTTCTTCAAGCTGTTCCGGCGACTGGATCTGCACGTTCATCACAACGCGCGTGACTTCCTGTTTCACCGAATCCAGCATGGCGGCGAACAATTCGAACGCTTCGCGCTTGTATTCCTGCTTTGGATTCTTTTGCGCATAACCGCGCAAATGGATGCCCTGACGCAGGTGATCGAGCGCGGCAAGATGCTCGCGCCAACGGCTGTCGAGCGTCTGCAGCATGATCGAACGCTCGAACGCGCTGAACGATTCGCGCCCGACCAGCGCCACTTTGGCCTCGTAAGCTTCGTCGGCGGCGGCGACCACGGCTTCGAGAATTTCGTCGGCATCGATAGAATTCGACTCGTTGATCATCTCCTGAACCGCGAGGTCGAGCGACCAGTCGTTGCGCAGCGCTTCCTCGAGTTCCGGCGCGCTCCATTGCTCTTCAATGCTTCCCGCGGGCACGTACGTGCGCGTCACTTCCGTGATCACGCTCTGGCGCATGGCGGTGATCGTCTCGGCAACATCCGTTGCTTCGAGCAGTTCGTTGCGCTGCTGATAAATCACCTTGCGCTGATCGTTCGATACATCGTCGTATTCGAGCAATTGCTTGCGGATATCGAAGTTACGCGCTTCGACCTTGCGCTGCGCCGATTCGATGGAACGCGTGACGATGCCCGCCTCGATCGCCTCGCCTTCCGGCATCTTCAGGCGATCCATGATGGAACGCACGCGATCGCCGGCGAAAATACGCAAAAGCGGATCGTCCAGCGACAAATAGAACCGTGACGAACCCGGATCGCCCTGACGTCCGGCACGGCCGCGCAACTGATTGTCGATACGACGCGATTCATGGCGTTCCGTACCGACAATATGCAATCCGCCCGCTGCCTTCACGCGGTCATGCAGCGCTTGCCATTCGTCTTCGAGCGCCTTGATGCGGCGTTGTTTCTCGTCTTCCGCCAAAGATTCGTCGGCGATGATGAACGACGACTGCTTCTCGACGTTCCCGCCTAGCACAATGTCCGTACCGCGACCGGCCATGTTCGTGGCAATCGTCACGGCGCTCGGACGTCCCGCTTCGGCAACGATCGCGGCTTCGCGCGCGTGCTGCTTGGCGTTCAGCACTTCGTGCTTGAGCCCGGCTTGCGTCAGCAATCCCGAAAGCAACTCCGACGCTTCAATCGACGTGGTACCGACCAGCACCGGCTGTCCGCGCTCGACGCAATCGCGAATGTCGCGGGTGACGGCGTCGTAGCGTTCCTTTGCGGTCTTGTAGATCTGATCCTGCTTGTCGATCCGCTTCGGCGGACGGTTCGTCGGGATCACGACGGTTTCGAGACCGTAGATCTCGTTAAATTCGTACGCTTCCGTATCCGCCGTTCCGGTCATGCCGGACAGCTTGGAATACATGCGGAAAAAATTCTGGAACGTGATCGAAGCAAGCGTCTGGTTCTCGTTTTGAATCTTGACGTGTTCCTTCGCTTCCACGGCCTGATGCAAACCGTCCGACCAGCGGCGACCGGTCATCATGCGGCCCGTGAACTCGTCCACGATCACGACTTCATTGCCCTGAACCACGTAATGCTGGTCGCGGAAGAACAGCGTGTGCGCGCGCAACGCGGCGTACACGTGGTGCATCAGCGTGATGTTTTGCGGCGCGTAAAGGCTTTCGCCTTCGCCAATCAGGCCCCATTCGGCCAGAAGCCGTTCGGCTTTTTCGTGACCTTGTTCGGTCAGGAACACTTGGCGCGCTTTTTCATCGAGCGTGTAGTCGCCCGCTTTTTCGACGCCCGTGCCATCCGCTTTTTCTTCGCCGATCTGCTGCTCGAGCAGCGGCGGCAGCGCATTCATGCGCACATAAAGTTCAGTGTGATCTTCGGCCTGGCCGGAAATGATCAGCGGCGTACGCGCTTCGTCGATAAGAATCGAGTCCACTTCGTCGACGACCGCAAAATTCAGCGGCCGCTGCACGCGCGCCTGCGGCTCGTAGACCATGTTGTCACGCAGATAGTCGAAGCCGAACTCGTTATTGGTGCCGTATGTAATGTCCGCGGCGTAGGCTTCCTGCTTCTGCGCGTGCTCCATTTGCGACAGGTTGATGCCCCACGACAACCCGAGGAAGTTGTAGAGCTTGCCCATCCATTCGGCGTCGCGTTGTGCCAGGTAATCGTTCACCGTCACCACGTGGACGCCGCGTCCCGAAAGCGCATTCAGATATGCAGCCAGCGTGGCGACGAGCGTCTTGCCCTCACCCGTGCGCATTTCCGCGATCTTGCCGTAGTGCAACACCATGCCGCCGATAAGCTGGACGTCGAAGTGACGCATTTTCAGCACGCGCTTGCTGGCCTCGCGGCATACCGCGAACGCCTCGGGCAGCAACCGGTCGAGCGATTCACCGCTCGCCACGCGCTGCCGGAATTCGTCCGTCTTGGCGCGCAGTTGCTTGTCCGTGTACTGCTCGATCGTGGGCTCGAAAGCATTGATCGCCGCAACGGTCTTTTGGTATTGCTTGACTAGGCGCTGGTTGCGACTGCCAAAAAACTTTTGGAGGAAACCGGTGGTCATCGGATCAGTGTCTGCGTCGCGGTATTGGCTTGGAGCGCGCTGGGTGCGCCCCAGTCCGGGGAACCTCGGCGGCTTCAGTCCATGGTGAAATCGAATCGGGGATTTTAGCACGCGCCCCCGCTGGAGCCTGTGCCGCCATCTTTTGTGATAAAGCAATTTAGCGTGTTGTGCATGACGTGTTGACATGCAAAGCCCGCCGCCGAGCCGCACGGTTCGCAGCGTTACAATCACCGCATCGCCGCCAGCCCTGATTGACACAAAAAATGAGCCGTTTTCCGCCGAATTCAAGGCCGCCGCAGCGCTTTGATCCGCGCAAGCCCCAGGCGTTGTCCGACGTCCTTGGCCGCACCAGTGAGTTTCTCGCTTTGCGCACGGGCGTGGAACAGGTGACGGCGCTCCAGCGGGATCTGACAGCATTGTTGCCGGATTATCTCGGCGCCAATGTAGAACCAGGGTTTATCAAGGACGGTGTGCTTTCGCTTTTCGCCGGACATAACGCGCTGGCCGCGCGTCTGCGACACATCGAACCACGACTTTTGGTGGATTTGCAGCAACGCGGCTGGGCCGTCAATGCGCTGAAAATCCGTGTTCGCCCCCAAGCGATGAAAGAAGTCATTCCGCCGAAACAAGCGCGCATGTCGGCGGCCGGGGCGGACGCGCTTCAGGTGCTGGCTGAAACGCTCGAACCTTCGCCGCTTAGAGATGCGCTCGCAAAAATGGCCGCGCGACATCAGGCGAAAGCACAAAAAAAATGAGCGGCGCTCGAAAGCCGCCGCTCATTTCCACATTATTTCTCTGACTAATTACGCAAAAGCTGTTTGAGTATCGAAAGCGAAACCGCGAGGCGCCGCTTGCTTGTCTTCAAACGTTACGATCTCGTACGCGTCTTCGTGCGCCAGCAATTCACGCAACAGCATGTTATTCATTGCGTGACCGCCTTTATATGCCGCGTAAGACGCCAGCAACGGATGGCCGACAACGTAAAGGTCACCGATTGCATCCAGCATCTTGTGCTTTACGAATTCGTCTTCATAACGCAAACCATCGTTATTCAGGATGCGATATTCGTCCAGAACAATGGCGTTATCCATACTGCCGCCGCGCGCCAGGCCGAGCTCGCGCATCATTTCAACTTCATGCGCAAAACCAAACGTCCGTGCGCGGGCGATATCCCGAACATATGACGTATGCGCAAAATCAACTTCCAGTGCCTGGCCGGTTTTATCGACGGCTGGATGGCGGAAATCAATGGTGAATTTCAGTTTGAAGCCGAAATACGGATCGAGACGAGCGAACTTGTCGCCGTCGCGGATTTCAACCGGCTTCGTCACCTTTATAAATTTCTTGGCCGCGTTCTGCTCTTCAATACCCGCCGATTGAATCAGAAACACGAATGAAGCAGCGCTGCCGTCCATGATCGGGATTTCTTCAGCCGTGACATCGACGTAAAGATTGTCGATACCCAAACCCGCGCAAGCCGACATCAAATGCTCGATGGTCGAAACGCGCGCGCCGTCCTTCTGAAGAACAGAAGCCAGGCGCGTATCGCCAATCGCCAATGCCGACGCCGGAATATCGACCGGAACGGGCAAGTCGATACGCGCAAAAACGATCCCGGTGTTCGCCGGTGCGGGCCGAAGCGTCAAATCCACCTTGCGGCCAGAGTGCAGGCCAATCCCGACAGTTTTGACGATGGTTTTAATGGTTCGCTGCTTCAACATGATTTTTTTCGCTTCGATTGTGACTCTCGATTGAGAGAATCAATCGTGAATTTGTATTCAATAGCGCGAAGTATACTCCAATCCCTTCGCGTCGTCCCGAGCGGGAACGTTGCAACTTGTTTCTCCCCGTTACTGGCTCGGCTCGGCACGCGAAAACCAAATTCACGCGAAAGCAAATAGGGTCGGGCCGATACCCGGAATGGAGGCATTCCCGGACATCGGCGCCGCGTTACGGCTTTGTTGCGACTTCGTTATGCAGAAATGTGAAAGGCACGCGATGGCGTCATTTCTTGTTGCGGCAATGCAACAAACGCCGGGCGTTCAACCACAGCACAACATAGATGAAACACGTCAGCCCAACGTCGCGAGGACGCTTTCAGCGTCGCTGACTTCAAACTTGCCGGGTGCTTCGACGTTCAGCGTCTTGACCACGCTGTTGTCGACCACCATGGCGTAGCGCTGGGAGCGAATTCCCATGCCACGCTCCGACAGATCCTGATCGAGGCCGAGTGCTCGAGTAAAACGCGCGCTGCCGTCGGCGATCATCTTCACCTTGCCCGAGGCTTGAAGATCGCGTCCCCACGCGCTCATCACGAACGCGTCGTTGACGGAGACACACCAGATTTCATCGATACCCGCCGCGGCCAGTTTCTCCGCATTGTCGATAAACCCCGGCACGTGCCTGGCGGAACAGGTGGGCGTGAACGCGCCGGGCAATCCGAAGATCACCACGCGCTTGCCCGCCGTCCGCTCGCGCACCGAGAAACCATTCGGTCCCACGGCGCAGCCTTCCGTCGCCACGTCGATAAATTCGTAGAGGCGTTCGTCCGGCAGCGTTTCACCTGTCTTGATCATTGATCGGCCTTTCACTGAATCAGTGCTGAACACGCCAGCGATTTAAACTTTTCCTGCCCGAGGAAGCTTGTTGCGCCGCTGCTTCACGTATCGATCTCATCCCAATATAGACGATGATGAACGTTATCGAAGGGGTCACGCCGCCACAGTCCAGCATCCAGAAGACGCGGCCTGAAAACGAACGCAGAACAACTCATCTCCTCGACCTTTTGCCTTTGGGCGCTTACATCAGAACGCTGTGCCCCGGCAAAACGCATCAGTCGGCTTGCTTGCGCAAAAACGCCGGAATGTCATACGTATCCACACCCTTTTCCTGCAGCGCCTGCACGTGCGAAGCCGCGGTTTCACGCGACGAACGCCATACAGCCGGCGTGTCCAGCGCGCCGTAATCCGTGCCGTTCGACTGCTGCGGCGCGTAGCTGTGCTGTGCGTGCGCAATCGGTGCGTTGTCCGTGCCGGTACGCAGCAGGGTCATCGGTGCAGCTTGTTGTTTCTTCGCCGCGCGGCCAAGGCCCGTTGCCACAACCGTCACGCGCAATGCGTCGCCCATGGCGTCGTCGTACACCGCGCCGAAGATCACGGTCGCGTCTTCTGCTGCGTACGACTTGATCGTGTTCATCACTTCACGCGTTTCCGACAAACGCAGCGAACGGCTCGACGTGATGTTCACCAGCACGCCACGTGCTCCCGACAGATCCACGCCTTCCAGCAGCGGACTTGCAACCGCTTGTTCTGCCGCGAGACGCGCGCGATCGACGCCGGCAACCGTCGCCGTGCCCATCATTGCCTTGCCTTGCTCGCCCATCACCGTCTTCACGTCTTCGAAGTCGACGTTGACCAGCCCGTCGACGTTGATGATTTCCGCGATGCCGGCAACAGCGTTGTTCAATACGTCGTCAGCGCACTGGAAGCACTTGTCCATCTCGGCGTCGTCGCCCATCACCTCGAACAGCTTGTCGTTCAGAACGACGATCAGCGAGTCGACGTGATCCTCCAGTTGCTGCGATCCGGCTTCAGCCACGCGCATGCGGCGGCCACCTTCAAATTCGAACGGCTTGCTGACTACACCAACAGTGAGAATGCCCATTTCCTTCGCGATCTGAGCCACGACCGGAGCCGCGCCCGTACCCGTACCGCCACCCATGCCCGCGGTGATGAACACCATGTGCGCGCCGCGCAATGCGTCGGCGATACGCTCGCGCGCATCTTCCGCTGCGGCCCGGCCCATGTCCGGCTTGGCGCCAGCTCCAAGACCGGTGTTGCCCAACTGGATCACCGACGTTGCGCGCGAACGCGCGAGCGCCTGCGCGTCCGTATTCATCACGATGAAATCCACGCCCTGCACGCCGCGGTTGATCATGTGCTGTACTGCATTACCGCCTGCGCCACCAACACCCACGACCTTGATGATCGTTCCGTTGGTTTCCGTTTCCAGCATTTCGAAATCCATATTGCCTCCGTCAAGAATGAAAATCGGCGTTATTCGGCAAAAGATCGGGCAACCTCTTGTCGCGCGCCAGCCGCCGGCACCAGCGCGAATTCGTATTTAAAAATTCCCAAGGAACCAGTCTTTCATGCGTCCCAAAACCTGTCCCATCGATCCGGACTGCACAGCGACCTTGCGGCCGCGCATGCGTTGTGAACGGCCTTCGACGAGCAAACCCATCGCGGTGGAATAACGCGGATTGCGAACCACGTCCGCGAGACCGCCCGCGTATTCCGGCACGCCGATGCGCACCGGCTTCAGGAAAATGTCTTCGCCGAGTTCGACCATGCCGGGCATCATCGACGCGCCGCCGGTCAACACCACGCCGCTGCTGAGCAATTCTTCGTAGCCCGACTCGCGCACCACTTGTTGCACGAGCGAGAACAGTTCTTCCACGCGCGGTTCGACAACCGCCGCCAATGCCTGACGCGACAACGTGCGCGGACCGCGCTCGCCGAGTCCCGGCACTTCGATCATTTCGTCCGGATCGGCGAGCGCCTGCTTCGCGATCCCGTAGCTCACCTTGATGTCTTCGGCATCCGGTGTGGGCGTGCGCAAGGCCATGGCCACGTCGCTCGTGATCTGGTCTCCGGCGATAGGAATCACTGCCGTATGACGAATCGCGCCTTCGCTGAAAATGGCGATGTCCGTGGTCCCGCCGCCGATATCGACGAGCACCACGCCCAGTTCCTTTTCGTCTTCCGTCAGCACCGCCAGCGACGAAGCCAGCGGCTGCAGAATCAGGTCGTTCACTTCGAGCCCGCAGCGGCGTACGCATTTCACGATGTTCTGCGCCGCGCTCACCGCGCCCGTTACGATATGCACCTTCACTTCCAGCCGGATGCCGCTCATGCCGATCGGCTCGCGCACATCTTCCTGACCGTCGATGATGAATTCCTGCGTCAGGATATGCAGCACTTGCTGATCGGTCGGGATGTTGATCGCCTTGGCCGTTTCGATCACGCGCGCCACGTCGGTCTGCGTGACTTCCTTGTCCTTGATCGCGACCATGCCGCTCGAATTGAAGCTGCGAATGTGGCTGCCGGCAATGCCGGTGAACACGTTCGTGATCTTGCAATCGGCCATCAATTCGGCTTCTTCGAGCGCGCGCTGGATCGACTGGACGGTCGCCTCGATATTGACGACAACGCCCTTCTTCAATCCCTTCGAGTCGCTCTGTCCGAGCCCGATCACCTCGTAGTGGCCTTCGCCTTTCAACTCGGCGACGATCGCCACCACCTTCGACGTCCCGATGTCGAGGGCGACCAGCAAGTCTTTGTAGTCTTTGCTCATAGCGTGCTCATTGCCTGTGTTGTCTCTTACTTCTTCGCTTTGTCGCTGTCGCTGATGAAGCGCATGCCGGCGGCCTTGATTGCGAAGCCGTTCGGATAGCGCAAATCCGCGTACTCGATGTCATTTCCCCACCGCCCCGTCACCGACGTCCACGCAGCCACGAACCTTTTGCTGCGATCGAACAACGTGTCCTGATTGCGCTCGCGCCCCAATTCGATCTGCGTACCGTTCGAAAGCTTCACTGTCCACGCATATCGCGGCGACAAGATGACTTCTTCCGGATGCGCGTCGAGCGGCGCAAACCACTTCGTGAAATCGTGATACCGCGCAACGACTTCCTTCGCCGATCCATCCGGCCCTTCGAACGCAGGCAGGTCGTCGTCGAGTTCGCCTTGGTTCGCCGTGAACAGATCGCCGTCCACGCTCACCAGTTGATCCGTGCCCCACGTGCCGAGCGGCTTGAATTCTTCCAGCGTCACCGCCAGCGCGTTCGGCCATACTCGACGCACGCTCGCGTGACGCACCCACGGCATTTGTTCGAACGCGGCGCGCGCTGCGTCCAGATCCACGGTGAAGAAGTTGCCCTTCAAATGTCCGACCACGCTTGCGCGCACTGTTGGTGAATTGATGTGCAACGTGTCGCCATCGATCTGAATCTCGCGCAGACGAAACTCCGGCCGCTGGATCGCCCAGTAACCGGCGGCACCGAGCAGCACAAACACGAGCAATACGTGCAGTGCGTTGGCCGTGAGGTTCATCTGGCGAGCGTTATTCCACATGTTCTATACGTTCCAAATCCCGTCTCAATCCTGCAATGTCAGCGACAACACCTTCACCACCAGTTCCGTGTAGCTGATCCCGACCGCGCGCGCCGCTTTCGGCGGCAGCGAGTGATCGGTCATGCCCGGCGCCGTATTCACTTCCAGGAAATACGGATTGCCGTCGGCGTCCATCATGAAATCGGCGCGGCCCCAATCGGTGCAGCCGAGCACATCGAACGCGCGGCGTGAAAGCTGTTTCATGCGCGCTTCGTCGGCAGGCGTCAGGCCGCAGGGAATCGGATACTGCGTGTCGTCGGCGATGTACTTTGCGTTGTAGTCGTAGAACTCGCCGGCCGGCACGATCTTGATGATCGGCAAGTCCAGGTCGCCCGCGATACAGCACGTGTATTCGCCGCCGCCTTCAATGCTTTTTTCAACGAGCACGATCTTGTCGAACTTCGCCGCTTCGATCAGCGCCGGCACCAGCGCTTCCGCGCTCTTCACCTTGATCACCGCGACGCTCGACCCTTCGCTCGCTGGCTTTACGAACAACGGCAAGCCGAGCTTCGCAATGCTTCTTTGCGCTGCGTCTTCGTAATCGTCGCCGCGCAGCACGACTTCGAATGGCGGCGTGGGCACGCCCGTTTGCTGCCACACGAGCTTGGTGCGGAATTTATCGAGGCCGAGCGCCGAACCCAGCACGCCGCTGCCCGTGTACTTGATGCCGTAGAAATCGAGCGCGCCCTGCAACTGGCCGTTCTCGCCATACCCGCCATGCAACGCGATAAACACGCGCGCAAATCCTTCGGATTTCAGCTCGGCGAGCGGCCGTTCAGCGGGATCGAATGGATGCGCGTCGATACCCGCATCGCGCAATCCTTGCAGCACCAGACGCCCCGAATTCAGCGATACCTCGCGTTCGGCCGTTTCCCCGCCAAGCAGCACGGCGACTTTGCCGAACACCTTCGGGTCGATTGCGGATGAGCTCACGTTACTTGTCATTTCAAAACCTTCGAATCCTGAACTTGTGCGGTCAGCCGGCCGCACACGCCGCCGATAGAACCCGCGCCCATCGTTATCACTACGTCGCCGTTGCGTGTCAGCGTGGCGATCGCGTCCGGCATCTCATCCACGGTTTCCACGAACACCGGTTCTACTTTTCCCGCGACGCGAATGGCGCGAGCGAGCGCGCGGCCATCGGCGGCGACGATCGGCGCTTCGCCTGCTGCATACACTTCGGTGAGCACGAGGGCATCGACGGTCGACAACACGCGCACGAAATCTTCGAAGCAATCGCGCGTACGCGTGAAGCGATGCGGCTGGAACGCGAGCACGAGGCGTCGATCAGGAAATGCGCCGCGCGCCGCTGCAACCGTTGCCGCCATTTCGACCGGGTGATGACCGTAGTCATCGATCAACGTGTACGCGCCGCCATCCGCCGACTTCACCTTCACTTCGCCATAGCGCTGAAAACGCCGGCCTACGCCCGTGAATTCCTGCAATGCCCTTTGGATATCGGCATCGGCGACTTCAAGTTCAGTCGCAATTGCGATTGCCGCCAACGCGTTCTGCACGTTGTGCGTGCCCGGGAGATTCAACACGATATCGAGCGGCTTCGCGTCTTCGCGTAGCGTCGTGAAATGCATCTTGCCGTCGCGCGCTTGCACGTTCACCGCGCGCACTTGCGCTTCGGCGCCGAGGCCGTAACGGATGATCGGCTTCGAGACGAACGGCAGGATTTCACGCACGTTCGGATCGTCCACGCACAGCACGGCGATTCCGTAGAACGGCAAGCGATGCGTGAACTCGATGAACGCCTGCTTGAGCCGCGCGAAGTCGTGGCCGTACGTGTCCATGTGATCGGCATCGATGTTCGTGATGACTTCGATCACCGGGAAAAGATTGAGGAACGATGCGTCCGATTCATCGGCTTCAGCCACGATGAAATCGCCCGTTCCCAGCCGCGCGTTCGCACCCGCGCTGATCAAACGGCCGCCGATCACGAACGTGGGATCGAGACCGCCCGCGGCCAGCACGCTTGCGACCAGCGACGTGGTCGTGGTCTTGCCGTGCGTGCCGGCAATCGCGATGCCCTGCTTCAGCCGCATCAATTCCGCGAGCATCACGGCGCGCGGCACGATAGGAATTCGCCGATGACGCGCGGCCAGCACTTCGGGGTTATCGGAGCGAACAGCGGTCGATACGACCACGGCATTCGCGCCATCGATATTCTCTTCGCGATGCCCGATCGCCACGCGCGCACCCAGCGTGGTCAATCGATCGGTCACGCCATTGCTCGCCAGGTCCGAGCCGCTGACCTGGTAACCGAGGTTGAGCAGCACCTCGGCAATCCCGCTCATTCCCGCGCCGCCGATGCCGACGAAGTGAATGTGTTTGACGATATGTTTCATGGCTGGATTTCCTTCGGCGCTTGTATCAGCGCGCTCAAGCCGGCTACATCGGCGCAGACCCGGCCGACGCGTTCAGTTGCATCGGGTTTCGCCAGGGCGCGAGCTTTCACCGCCATCTGGCTGAGCGTCTCGCGGGTCTGAGCGCGCAACCAGCCGGCAAGCTTTTCCGCCGACAAATCGCGCTGTTGTATCAAGTGCGCCGCGCCCTCGTTGGCGAGAAATGCGGCGTTGGTTGTCTGATGGTCATCGACGGCGAAGGGGAACGGCACGAACAACGCCGCCACGCCCACCGCTGCGATTTCCGATACGGTCATCGCGCCCGAACGGCAGATCACGAGATCGGCCGCGGCATAGGCGCTCGCCATATCGTCGATGAACGGCACGAGTCGCACGTCTTCGTCCGACGTCAAACCCGCTGCCGCGTAATTCGTCTTCAACGCATCGATGTGCTTCGCGCCCGCCTGATGCACGACGTGCGGACGCGTCGCCGGATCGAGCAATGCGAGCGCTTTCGGTACGGTTTCATTCAAAGCGGCTGCACCCAGACTGCCTCCGACGACCAGAACATTGAGACGCGCGTCAGGCTTCACATTGCGCGCGGCGTAGCGTTCTTTGGGTGACAGAGTCTCGGCAAGTTCCGCACGAATTGGATTTCCGGTCCATTCGGCATTCGGCAGCGCATTCGGGAACGCGACCAGCACGCGCTTGGCGATATGCGCAAGCACCTTGTTCGCAAGCCCCGCGATGGAATTCTGCTCGTGCAGCACGAGCGGCGTGCCACTCAACTTCGACATCAAACCTGCCGGGAACGTGATGTATCCGCCCATGCCGAGCACTACGTCAGGCTTCACGGTGCGCAACGCGCGCAAGCTTTGCGAACACGCGCGCAGCAGGTTCACGGGCAGCATCAGCTTCGTCTTGAGACCCTTGCCGCGCACGCCGCCGAAGCGCACGTATTCCATTGCAATGCCGTGCTTCGGCACGAGCGTCGCTTCCATGCCCGCCGCGTTGCCGAGCCACACCACACGCCAGCCGCGCGCCTGCATCCAGTGAGCGACCGCGAGCCCCGGGAACACGTGTCCTCCGGTGCCGCCGGCCATCACCATCAGCGTGCCTGCGCGATTCGACGCGGATGCCGTCATACCTTGCCTCCCCGCATCAGCACGCGATTCTCGTAGTCCACGCGCATCAGCACGGCGAGCGCAACGCAGTTCAGCAAGATGCCCGAACCGCCGTAACTCACGAGCGGTAACGTCAGACCTTTGGTTGGCAACAGCCCGAGATTCACGCCCATGTTGATGAACGTCTGCGCACCGAACCACAAGCCGATGCCCTTCGCCATCAAACCCGCAAACGTGCGATCGAGCGCAAGCGCCTGGCGGCCGATTTCGAACGCGCGGCGCACGATCCAGTAGAACAGCAGGATCACGACGATCACGCCGACAAACCCAAGCTCTTCGCCGATCACCGCGAGGATGAAGTCGGTATGCGCTTCAGGAAGGTAGTTGAGCTTTTCCACGCTGCCGCCCAAACCTACGCCGAACCATTCGCCGCGGCCGAAGGCAATCAGCGAGTGCGTCAATTGGTAGGCCTTGCCCTGCGCGTATCGGTCGTCCCACGGATCGAGGTACGCGAAGATCCGCTCGCGACGCCACGGCGATGCCCACACGAGCAACGCGAACGTGCCGACCGCAGTGGCAACCAGTCCGCCGAACAGCTTCGCGTTCACGCCGCCGAGGAACAGCACGCCCATCGCAATGCAGGCGATCACCATGAACGCGCCCATGTCCGGTTCGAGCAGCAACAACGCGCCGACGAAGCCGACGGCGACTGCCATCGGCAAGAAGCCGCGGCCGATGCTGTGCATGAACTCTTGCTTGCGCACCGTGTAGTTCGCCGCGTAGATGGTCACGGCGAGCTTCATGATTTCCGATGGCTGCATGTTCGTGATGCCGAGCGGAATCCAGCGGCGCGCGCCGTTCACGCCCTTGCCGATGTGTGGAATCAGCACGATCACCAGCAGGAACAATGAAGCCAGGAAAAACTTGGCCGCATACTTGTCCCAGGTTGAAACGGGAATCTTGAACGCGATGATCGACGCGACGACAGCCGTTGCGATCGATACAAGATGGCGCACGAGGAAAAAGTAATCGCGGTATTGCGCGTACTTGGGCGAATCCGGCATGGCGATGGACGCCGAATACACCATGACAATGCCAAGCCCGAGCAAAGCGATGGTGACCCACAACAGCGAATAATCGTAGTCGAGCATGCGCGAGCGGGCCGGCTTAACGCCGTTGACCGCGCTTGAAATGCCGCTGGCTTTTTCTGCCACGCGAGCGCCGAGACCGCCGAGCGCACCCACGCCGGCCACGCGCGATGCACGTCCGCCAAGCGACGCACTGTCGTTCGCAACCGCGTTGCGTTGTCCTGTCAGCTTCGAGCCAAAACGTTCGGACCAGCTCATAGCATCACCCCCCGGTCTGCAGCAATATCAGCCACCGCTTGCCGGAAAACATCCGCGCGATGTGCATAGTTCTTGAACATGTCGAAGCTCGCGCACGCCGGCGACAACAACACGGCGTCGCCGGGCTGGGCGAGTTGCGCGGCCGCTTGCGTCGCGGCTTCGAGTGTTACGTGGTCGTGCAACGGCACGTCCGTGTTAGCGAGCGCTGCACGAATACGCGGTGCATCACGCCCGATCAGCATCACGGCGCGGCACCAGCGTTCGACCGGCGCTTCGAGCGGCGAAAAGTCCTGGCCTTTTCCATCGCCACCGGCAATCAGCACCGACTTCTGCGCGAGACCATCCAGCGCCGCGACAGTCGCGCCCACGTTCGTGCCCTTGCTGTCATCGACGAAATCGACGCCGTCGATCTGCCCGATCACTTCCACGCGATGCGGCTCGCCCTTGTACTCACGCAAGCCGTGCAGCAACGACGCCAGCGGCAAGTCCACCGCGCGCGCCAACGCCAGCGCAGCCAGCGCATTTGCCGCGTTGTGCAGGCCGCGAACGCGCAATGCATCGACGGGCATCAGGCGCTTCGAATACACGTTCGGCTCCGCGGCGACATCGCTTTTACGGCGACGCGTGGGCGTGGGTTCATCGCTGAGATCGCGGTCGTGGCCTTGCGCCAGCCACGCAATGCCGTTTTCGCGCAGCAAACCGAAGTCACCCAGACGCACCGGTTCGTTGAGCCCGAACGTCACGAGCTTCGCCGCAATTCCCGAAGCCGGAAGCCCGGATGCCAGCTTCATGGTCCGCGCGTCATCACGATTCAACACGCGAACCGTCTTCTCACCAAAGATGCGGCCCTTCGCAGCGGCATACGCGTCGAGCCCGCCGTGCCAGTCCAGATGGTCCTGCGTAATGTTCAGCACGGCAGCAGCGTCCGGCGCGAACGAGTGTGCCGTCTCAAGCTGAAAACTCGACAGCTCCAGCACCCAGACATCGGGCAACGCGGTGTTGTCGATTGCTTCGCTGAGCTTGTCCAGCATGGCCGGGCTGATGTTTCCCGCCACCGCCACGGTCTTGCCGGCACGCTCGCACAACAACCCCGTCATGGCGGTTGTCGTGGTCTTGCCGTTGGTGCCCGTAATGGCAATCACCTTCGGCGTGTAGCCGTTCGCGCCAAGCGACTTCAACGCTTGCGCGAACAATTCCAGCTCGCCCCACACTGGGACGCCGCGTTCCCGCGCGGCGTCGAGGAGCGGCCTCAAATCATCAGCCAGAGGCGACAGTCCCGGGCTGATTGCAACAATTTCGATCCCGCCATCGAGCAGCGCCGGCGTGAACGCACCGCCGACAAATTCCGCATCGATGCCATGCACAGCAAGTTCCGACAGATTCGGCGGCGTGGCGCGGGTATCGGCCACGCGCAGACGGCACCCGTGACGCGCGCACCAGCGCGTCATTGCGAGGCCGGATTCACCGAGCCCAAGCACGAGCACCATCGGACTTTGCCGATCGAAGAACTTCTCGCCAAACATCGCTTTACCTTTTTCCCGGACAACTAAAATCAACGCAGCTTCAGCGTCGACAAACCAAACAGACACAACATCAGCGTGATGATCCAGAAGCGCACGACGACCTGCGTTTCCTTCCATCCCGACAACTCGAAATGGTGATGCAGCGGCGCCATCTTGAAGATGCGCCGCCCTTCGCCGAAGCGTTTTTTCGTGTACTTGAAATAGGTCACTTGCATCATCACGGAAAGCGTTTCCGCGACGAACACGCCGCCCATGATGAACAGCACGACTTCCTGCCGCACGATCACTGCGATGGTGCCAAGCGCGCCGCCGAGTGCAAGCGCGCCGACGTCGCCCATGAAGACCTGCGCGGGATGCGTGTTGTACCAGAGAAACGCGAGTCCGGCGCCGCCCATCGCAGAACAAAAGATAAGTAATTCGCCAGCGCCAGGAATGTGTGGGAACAGCAGGTATTTCGAGTACACCGAGCTGCCCATCACATAGGCGAACGCGCCGAGCGATGCACCGACCAGAACCACCGGCATGATCACGAGACCGTCGAGGCCATCAGTGAGATTCACGGCGTTGCTCGACCCGACGATCACGAGATACGTCATGGCGATGAAACCCCACGTGCCAAGCGGATAGCTGATCGATTTGAGAAACGGCAGCATCAGGTCGGCGCGCGCGGGCAAGCCCATCGACAAACCGCTTCGCACCCACGCCATGAACAGGTCGAATACGCGCGCGTTGTTCGCCTCGGACACGCTGAAAGCGAGATACACGGCGGCGAACAAGCCAATCGCCGATTGCCAGAAATACTTCTCGCGCGACGACATGCCGCGCGGGTCTTTGTGCACGACCTTGCGGTAATCATCGACCCAGCCGATCACGCCGTAACCGAACGTGACGAGCATCACGATCCACACAAATCGATTGGCCAGATCAGCCCACAGCAAAGTCGAAAACGCGATGCCCAGCAGAATCAACACGCCACCCATGGTCGGCGTGCCCGACTTCACCAGATGCGTTTGCGGACCGTTCGTGCGCACGGCCTGACCGACCTTCAGCTGCGTCAATTTGCGGATCACCCACGGACCGCACACGAGACCGACGAACAACGCCGTGATCGTCGCGCCGACTGCGCGGAACGTGAGATAGGTAAACACGCGCAGAAAACTGGCGTCATTCTGAAGCCATTGCGCGAGTGCGAGTAGCATGCTGGTCCTTCTTCTTCAGTGCGCAGCGGGCGTAGCGCCCGCTGCGGGTTGGTGTGGACTCGTCACGGCGTCCACCACGCGCTCCATCTGCATGAAGCGCGAGCCTTTCACGAGAAACGTGGCGGCGGGTCCGAAGCCCGCGCCGGTGAGTGCTGCAATGAGTGAGGAAATATCGGGGAAATGCTGGCCTGCCGCGCCGAATGCTTTCGCGGCGTCAATGCTTGCGTCGCCGAGTGCGAAGAGCGCATCGATTCCCTGTTGCGCCGCATACGCGCCGACTTCACGATGAAACGCCGGACCCTGATCGCCGACTTCGCCCATGTCGCCCATCACGAGCACACGCGGCGAAGCTTGCGAAGCAAGCACGTCGATGGCCGCGCGCATGGAATCGGGATTCGAGTTGTATGTATCGTCGATAACCGTCGCGCCTTCAATTGACTTCACCGCCGCGCGCTTCACTTGCAAACGGCCTTTCACCGGCTCGAACGCTTCGAGCCCGCGCTTGATGGCATCGAGTGAAACATTTGCGGCGAGCGCCGCCGCCGTTGCCGCTAGAGCGTTACGCGCGTTGTGATCGCCGAGGACTTGCAATGCGACGTCCGTTGCGCCTTCCGGCGTTGCGATATGCAGCGTTGCGCCCGCCAGCTTGCCGGTTACCGCTGCATCGGTTTGCGACGCGTCCGTGTGCAAGGCGAAATCCAGGATCGGATTGCCCGTGGCGGCGACGCGCCAGATGCTGGCGTATTTGTCATCGGCGGGGAAAACGGCCGTTCCGCTCGCGCCGAGCGCGTGAATCACGGACGCGTGTTCGAGCGCGACCGCTTCGACCGTTGCCATGAATTCCTGGTGCTCGCGCTGCGCGTTGTTCACAACGGCGACCGTCGGCGCGGCAATCTTGCCGAGCGTTTCGGTTTCGCCCGGATGATTCATGCCGAGTTCGATCACGGCCAGCTTATGGGTTTCGTTCAGACGGAACAGCGTCAACGGCAAACCAATGTCGTTGTTGAAATTTCCCGCCGTCGCAAGCCGCGCGCTTTCACCTACGGCCGCCGCGAAAATCGACGAGATCATTTCCTTGACCGTCGTTTTTCCGTTGCTGCCGGTGACTGCAATCAGCGGAATCGTGAAGCGTTTGCGCCAGCCATGCGCGAGCGCACCGAGCGCAACGCGCGTGTCCCTTACCTTGATGGCTGGCGTTGCAAAGTCATCGGGCAAACGCGAGGCGAGCACGGCAGTTGCGCCGCGTTGGGCGACTTGCGGCAAGAAATTGTGGGCATCGAAACGGTCGCCCTTGATCGCAATAAACAGATCGCCCGGACCGGCCGTGCGGCTGTCCGTGGAGACACGATCGAACGCGATGTTTTCATCGCCTATGACAATCGCGCCGGGAATCTCGAGCGCTGCGTCGCGCAATGTAAATAGCGTCATTCACCACCTCCGCGCGCTTGCGTGGCGCGAGCGGCGAGGGCCAGGCGCGCATGATCCTGATCGGAAAACGCGCGCTTCTTGCCCATGATTTCCTGCGTGGCTTCGTGGCCTTTTCCAGCCAGCACAACCACGTCCTCACGAGCCGCGGTACGCACCGCCTGCAGAATCGCGCTCGCGCGGTCCTCGATGCGGCGCGCCTTGCTCGCGTCCTGAAAGCCTGCAGCAATCTGATCGATGATCGCGAGCGGATCCTCGCTGCGCGGGTTATCGCTTGTGATCACCACATGATCTGCATTCTTCTCCGCGATACCGCCCATCAGCGGACGCTTGGTCGCATCGCGATCGCCGCCGCAACCGAACATGCAGATCAGCTGACCGCCGCGTGCTTGTGCGATCGGACGCAGCGCTTCGAGCGTTTTTTCGAGCGCGTCCGGCGTGTGCGCATAGTCGATCACGACAAGCGGCTCGTCGTTCTGCAAGCGGCCGCCGAGGCGCTGCATGCGGCCATTCACCGGTTCGAGCTTCGCTATCTGCGCGAGCGCGGCATCGAAAGGAACATGCGCGGCCAGCAATGCACCCAGAACGCCGAGCAAATTGCTGACATTGAATTCGCCGAGCGTCGCGACTTCCACGTCGGCATTGCCCCAATCGGAACTCACGTGAAACGCCGTGCCCGTCGCGGTTGCGCGAACGCGGCTTGCGATCAGCGATGCATCGGCTTTCACGTTCGACGCGTCCAATGAACCTTCAACGCCATACGCAATCGTTCGCGTGCGACCGTGACATGCGGCGATCAGACGTTGACCGGCTGCATCGTCGCGATTGACGACAGCGGCTTTCAGCGCCGGCCACGCGAACAGCTTCGCCTTCGCGCCTTCGTACGCGGCGAACGTGCCGTGATAATCGAGGTGGTCCTGCGTGAGATTCGTGAAGATGGCGATGTCGAACTTCGTGCCGTTCGCGCGCCCCTGATGCAGCGCGTGCGACGACACTTCAATGGCAACGCCCTTCGCGCCTTCCGCCTTGAACTGCGCGAATGTGCGTTGCAATTGCGGCGCGTCGGGCGTGGTGAAACCCGAATGCACGAGCTTGCCCGGCATGCCGCTGCCCAGCGTGCCGATCACGGCGGTGGGCGTTCCCAACGCGGAAAGCGCCGATGCAAGCCATTGGCTGCACGACGTCTTGCCGTTCGTTCCGGTCACGCCCACAACGAGCATGGAATCAGTCGGCTCGCCATACCATGCCGATGCTATCGGTCCGGCCAGTTCGTTCAACGCCTTGACGGCAAATGAACGCGATGCATCCGGTTTGCCCGAGAAGTTTTCCGGCTGATACAGCACGGCAGCGGCGCCGTTTTTCCAGGCAGCATCGATATGCGGACGGCTGTCGGCACCATCGACGGCATAGGCGAAAAACACGTCGCCGGGTTTAAGCGAACGCGAGTCGGCATGCAACTGCGCACCGGCATCGGCGTGCGCGCGCAACCATTCGACCGCCTTCGCGATCTGCGCTTGTTGCTTGATCAAGTCGCTCATCGAACGACTCCCGGATGCGTTTTCGTATTCGCCGATACCTTCAGCTTCTTCGGCAGATTCGCGGTCGTCGCGTTCGGCTTCTTGATGTCGGTTGCGGGCGTGCCGGACGCGGGATCGTCGGAGACGACCATCTGCTTCACGGCCATGTCCGGCGGAACGTTCAGCGAACGCAACGTATCCCCGACGATAGCCGAGAACACCGGTCCCGAAACCTGACCGCCGAAGTGACTGCCGGCCGTGGGTTCATCGACGGAAACGGCCACCACGATGCGCGGATTCGGCATTGGACCCATGCCGACGAACGACGCGCGGTACTTGGATTTATCGTAGCCGCGGCCCGCGTGTTTATACGCCGTACCCGACTTCCCGCCCACGCGATAACCCGGCACGGCCGCATCCGGCGACGTGCCGCCCTTCGCCGTCACGGTCTCGAGCATGGCGCGCACTTCACGCGCGGTGGTCGGCGCGAACACTTGAGGACCGGTCACGGCTGAATCACCAGGCGTGCGGAAAATCGAGACCGGCAACACTTGCCCGTCATGCGCAATCGCAGTGTAGGCGCGTGCCAGCTGGAAGAGCGAAGCCGACAAGCCATAGCCATACGACATGGTCGCCTGTTCGATCCGGCGCCAGCTTTTCCACGGCCGCAGACGTCCGGACACCGCGCCCGGGAATCCCACCTTCGGCGCTTGCCCGAGCCCGATGCTCGTGTACATGTTCCACATCTCTTCGGGCTTCAGCTGCATTGCAATCTTGGTCGCGCCGATGTTGCTCGATTTCTGGATCACGCCGCCAACGGTGAGCGTGCCGAAGCCCGAGTCGTCGGTGATGCGCGCGCCGTCGAGCACGAACTGACCGTTGCCCGTTTCGACCAGCGTATTCGGCGTCACGCGATGCAGATCGAGCGCCAGCGATACCGTGAACGGCTTCATGATCGAGCCCGGCTCGAACGTGTCCGTCATGATCCGGTTGCGCAATTGCTCGCCGGTCATGCGCGAGCGGTCGTTCGGGTTGTAGGTCGGATAGTTGACGAGCGCGAGCACCTCGCCCGTCTTCACGTCGATAACAATAGCCGCGCCCGCTTTCGCCTTGAATTTCTCGACGGCCGCTTTCAGGTTCGTATAAGCGATGTACTGGATCTTGCTGTCGATCGACAGATCCACGTCTTCGCCGTTGTGCGGCACGACTTGTTCATCGACGTCCTCGACGATGTGCCCCATCCGGTCCTTGATCACGCGGCGCATGCCCGGCGTTCCGGCCAGAATGCCCTGATCGCCGAGTTCGACGCCTTCCTGACCTTTGTCTTCAATATTAGTGAAGCCGATCAGATGCGCCGTGATCTCGCCTTCCGGATAAAAGCGCTTGTATTCGCCACGCGTGTAGATGCCCGGAATATCCAGCGCCGCGACTTTCTGCGCGACTTCCATGGGCACTTGGCGCTTCACGTAGACGAAGGTTTTATCCATCGACAACTTGGAGCGCAATTCCTTCGGCGACATTTCGAGCAGCGTGGAAAGCTGGCCGAGCTTGTCCGCGCCGAGATCGTCGGGAACCGCTTCGGGAATTGCCCAGATTGCCTTTACGGGAAGGCTGGTCGCAAGCACGAGGCCGTTGCGGTCCTTGATCTGGCCACGCGTGGCCGGCAGTTCGAGCGTGCGCTGATAGCGGCTTTCGCCTTGTTTCTTGAAGAACGCGTTGCCCGGACCCTGGATCCAGAACGCGCGCCCGGCGAGCGCTACAAACGCCATGAACAACAGGAACACGACGAGCTTCGAGCGCCACATCGGGAGGCGCACGGAGAGAATGGGATTTGGCGTGAAGGCGACGCCCTTGTTCTTCTTTGGCGTGGGTTTCATCGTTTCACCCCGCGTGCGGGAGGCGCCGACGCCGGCACGGGCGCAGGCAACGGCGCATCTGTCGCCTTCGATGTTGCCGGGTCATAGTTCAGATATTGCGTGCGGCCCGTCGTGACGGGCTGCATTTTCAGGGACGTAATGGCCAACTGCTCGATACGCGATGTTTTAGACAACGCGCTCTGCTGATATTGAAGCTGTGAAAAATCCTGCTGCAGTTGACGCTCTTGCGATTGCGCCCGCTGCACATTGATAAAGATCTGCCGCTGCTTGTTCGACGCGCTCACCGCCGACAACGCGCAGCCCAGCACGACGATCAGCAGGAAGATATTCAGACGGTTCATGGCGCCGTCTGCTCAGTGACGCGCTCGGCGATCCGCATGACTGCGGAGCGGGCGCGCGGGTTCGCCGCAACTTCGGCTTCGGAAGCAAATACACGGCCGAGCAACTTGAGCGGTGGCGTGGGAATGTCGGCGGCACGAATGGGCAGTCGGCGATCGATCGCAGGCCCGCTCGCGTGGGCCTGCATGAAACGCTTGACGATCCGGTCCTCGAGCGAATGAAAGCTGATCACGACGAGGCGCCCCCCTTGCTCCAACAACGCCAATGCTGCGTCCAGAACTACTTGCAGCTCCGCAAGCTCTTGATTGATGTGAATCCGTATAGCCTGAAAGGTGCGGGTTGCCGGATCCTTGCCCTTCTCACGGGTTTTGACGACGTGACCCACGATTTGGGCAAGCTCGCCCGTGCTGACGAGAGGCCCAAGACGGTCGGACTCTGCCCGGCGAGCAACAAGCGCCTTTGCAATCTGAAAAGCAAACCGTTCTTCCCCATAATCTCTGATCACCTCCGTCAATTCCTGCACCGTTGCCCGCGCCAGCCAGTCCGCTGCGGATTCGCCGCGGCTCGGGTCCATCCGCATGTCGAGCGGGCCATCGGCCCTGAAACTGAAGCCGCGATCCGGATCGTCCACTTGAGGCGACGAAACACCCAGATCCAGCAACACGCCCGACACTTTCCCCACTCCTCGCTCGGCTGCGGCATCGGCTAACGAGGCGAAACTCTCATGCACGATCGAAAACCGCGAATCCTGAATCTGTTCTGCCGTGGCGATAGCCAGCGGGTCTTTGTCGAAAGCGATCAGCCGTCCGGCTTCACTCAGCTTCGTCAGCACGAGCCGGCTATGACCGCCTCGCCCGAACGTGCCATCTATATAAGTACCGTCCGCGCGCGTAATCAGCGCATTGACCGCTTCATCCAGCAGCACCGTGCGATGCTGCAACTCGTTTTTCATCGCAGGGGCCATGTTCTTTAGCTCTGCGTCAAAACGTGAAATTCTTCAGCGCGTCGGGCATACCTTGCGCCATTGCTGCCTTTTCCTTCTCGGCGTAAGTCGCCGCGTCCCACACTTCCAGGTAATTACCCATTCCAAGCAACGTCACTTCTTTGGCGAGCGTGGCCGCAGCCCGCAATTCCGGCGAAACCAGCACGCGCCCGGCGCTGTCGAGTTCGACATCCATGGCATTGCCGAGATAGATGCGGCGAATCCAGATTGCGTCCATGGGGAGTGCAGCGATTTTCGAACGGAAGATTTCCCACTCCGGGCGAGGAAAGAGCAACAGGCATCCATCCGGGCTCTTGGTGAGCGTGACCCGGCCTTCTGCCTGTCCTTGCAGCGCGTCGCGATAGCGAGATGGGACGGACATCCGTCCTTTCGCATCGAGCGATAACGCTGAAGCCCCTTGGAACACTCGCCCTCTCCTCTCGGCACCCAGTGGCGCGCAGCGAACTTTGTTGGAATATTGCCTGAAAGTGCGTGCTGACTCACACAAAAATACACTTTCTCACACCATTTCCCACTGTAGAGGAACGGATTTCGCCGGTCAATACGATCCGCCATTTTTTGACTAAATTTGTTTGCTAGAACAATGACTTAGCGCAGACCGCTACAGTAGGCTGAATTCTCGAAAACCGTTATGAATGAATGAGGTAGTGATGAATGTGAAGGTAGTACGTGAATTGATGCGGGAGAGTGGGAGGAATTTCGATGCGCAAAAGCGTTGAACTTAGGAATTACGGGCCAGATGGAGCGCAGATCGGAGCAGAAGGTTGAAAACGCCTTTCGAGCAAAACGTCGAAAGGCGATAAAGCAAACACGTTGATTAAATATAGTACGCCGTGCGCGTCATGACTTTGGATGTTGCGCGCATCAGCGCCCGCACCGGGAACGGCAATTCGATCCCACCCGCTTCGGTTGCGGCGACGGCATGCGCGGCTTCATCGACACGCATTTGATCCACGATAGCGCGCGATGCGTAATCGCTGGCCGGCAAACTCGTCATGTGGCTGTCCAGGTGCTTCTCGACTTGCCGCTCGGTTTCGGCCATGAAGCCGAGACTCACGCGATCGCCAAACCGCCCGGCGAGAAAACCCAGCGCCAGCGAACCCGTGTACCACAATGGGTTGAGCAAGCTCGGCCTCGAATCGAGATCGCGCAGACGCTGCGCCGTCCACGCAAGGTGATCTTCTTCTTCGCGTGCTGCGTCCTCGAAGCCACGCTTCAACGACGTAGAGCTGGTCGCCAGTTTCTGCGCCTGATACAGCGCCTGCGCGCAGACCTCGCCGACATGGTTCACACGCATCAATCCTGCTGAATGCGCCTTCTCTTCCGCCGTCAGAGCGGTCTCCGCGGGATGCTCGATCGCATCGGTTGCATCGACATATGCAGCTTGCGGCTCGGGAACCGGACGGGACATCCGGGAAACGCCGGTCATCGACCGGAGTCCACGATCGAACTCAGAGATCAGTTCATCGAGTGTCATTTCAAAACTCCTGTTTCGATCTCCTGAGCGATTCGGGACCGCACGGAGTCGATCAACTTGCGAAAAACGTACTCTTGGAAAGCCGTAACTAGGGCAAATACGGGTCGCAAAACGCCGTAAGGCCTTGATTTTAGCGCATGTTGCGTAAACGTCACACGAGGGAAAGGGAGGGGCGGCTTTTCCTTTGTTGCTAAAAAGCTCTTTGTTACATTACGTTCAACTTCAATTTTGAAGTACCCGGCGGGGACGTCAACACACTGGCGCTAGAACAGTGACCTCGCCAAACAGTTTCAACCCTTTGGAGATCATCAATGAAAAAGTCGCTTCTCGCTCTGGCTGCGTTGGGTACGTTTGCTGGTGCCGCGCATGCTCAGAGCAGCGTGACGCTGTACGGCATTATCGATGCCGGTTTTGTTTATAACAACAATTCGGCAGGTCAAAAGTTGTATGCGACCAGCTCCGGCAACCTGCAAGGCAGCCGTTGGGGCCTGCGTGGCACGGAAGATCTGGGTGGCGGCCTGAAGGCACTGTTCGTGTTGGAAAACGGCTTCAACCCGTACACCGGCCGTCTTAACCAAGGTGGCGACGAGTTCGGCCGTCAGGCTTACGTTGGTATCAAGTCGGACCAGTTCGGTGCAGTTACCCTTGGTCGTCAGTACGACTCCGTTGTGGACTACACGGGCGCGTATGAAGTCGGCAGCCAGTGGGGCACGTTCTACGGCGCGCACCCGGGTGACCTGGACAACTTGAACAACTCGAACCGCGTGAACAACGCAGTCAAGTACACGAGCGCAAACTACGCCGGTATCACGTTCGGCGGTTTGTACAGCCTCGGCGGCGTGGCTGGTCAGTTCAACCGCAACCAGATCTGGTCGGGCGGTATTGGCTATACGCAAGGTCCGTTGACGTTGGGCGCAGGTTACGTGAACGTCAAGAACCCGAACTTCTCGTTCTTCGGCAATAACGCAACGTCGAACGCTGCAACGTCGAACATGACCGGCTCGCGCGTGTATTCGGGCTACGCAACGGCGAAGACGCAACAGATCATCTCCGCAGGCGGCGCGTACACGTTCGGCCCGGCGACTGTCGGCGCAACGTACAGCAACACGCAGTTCAAGGATCTGGGTCAAACCGGCGTGACGGGCGCAGGCCAGGTCACGAACGGCAGCGCCAAGTTCCACAACGCCGAAGTGAACTTCAAGTATCAGCTGACGCCGGCATTCCTGCTGGGCGCTGCATACGACTACACGAAGGGTTATGGCGTGAACGACGCGAAGTACCATCAAGGCGTGATCGGCGCGGATTACTTCCTGTCGAAGCGTACGGACGTCTACGTCGATGGCGTGTACCAGCACGCAAGCGGCACGGACTCGGTCGGCAAGGCAGTTGCGCAAATCAACGGTCTGTCGGCATCGACGACGTCGAATCAAGTTGCGGCTATCGTCGGTATCCGCCACAAGTTCTAATAAGTCGTAATAAAACAGTTGTCTTGAAAGGCGCCTTCGGGCGCCTTTTTTTATTCGGCGACTCTCTCCGCAGTCTTCGGAGGACGAAAAAAAACCTCCGCGTCTTTCGATGCAGAGGTTTCGTCTTAATACGCGGTATTCGCAGGCCTGGAAGCCTCAAGCGTTGCCGTCGCGCAACTCCCGACGCAAAATCTTGCCGACATTGCTCTTTGGCAACTCGGTCCGGAATTCGATCACGCGCGGCCGCTTGTAGCCGGTCAGCCGCTCCTTGCAGTAGGCGATGACATCGGCCTCGGTCAGATGCGGGTCCCGCCGCACGACGAATAGTTTCACCGCTTCACCCGATGCCGCGTCCTTCACACCCACTGCGGCGACTTCGAAAACGCCAGGAAGCTTGGCCACGACATCTTCGATCTCGTTCGGATACACGTTGAAACCCGACACCAGAATCATGTCCTTCTTCCGGTCGACGATCTTCACGTATCCGAGTTCATCCATCACGCCGACATCGCCCGATTTGAAGAAGCCGTCGGGCGTCATCACCTTCGCGGTTTCATCGGGACGATTCCAGTAGCCCGCCATCACTTGCGGTCCACGTATGCAGACTTCGCCGGGCTGGCCGAGCGGCACTTCGTTATTGTCGTCGTCGCGAATGGAAATTTCCGTCGATGGAAACGGCAAACCAATCGTACCGGTGTATTCCGTTGCGGTCACGGGATTGCACGTCACGCATGGGGACGTTTCGGACAATCCATACCCTTCGATAATCGGCGAGCCCGTGATCTCGAACCAGCGTTTCGCCACGGCTTCCTGCACCGCCATGCCGCCGCCATTCGCCGCGATCAATTTGGAGAAGTCGAGCTTCGCGAATTCCGGGTTGTTCAGCAACGCGTTGTAGAGCGTGTTGACAGCGGGGAACGTATTGATGGGAAAGCCTTTGAGCTCCTTGATCGTGCCGGCGATATCGCGCGGATTCGGGATCAGGATGCCCAAGCCGCCCGTTCGAATGGTCAGGAATCCGCAAACGGTCAGCGCGAAGATGTGATAAAGCGGCAGCGCCACGACGCTGATGAACTGATCGATATCAGGCCGGTTCCTGCGCCCTGGTTCGAGCCAGACTTCCGACTGCAACACGTTCGCGATCAAGTTCCGATGCAGCAACATCGCACCCTTCGCCACGCCGGTCGTGCCGCCGGTGTACTGCAGAAACGCGATATCGTTCGGTCCTTGACTGACCGGCTTGAGCGTTTCGCTCGCGCCTTGTCGAAGCGCGGTGTTGAAGCTCACATGGCCGGGAAGATTCCACGTCGGCACGAGTTTCTTCACGCGACGCACGACGAAGTTGACGATCATGCCCTTCACGCCCATCAGGTCGCCCATCGCGGCGACCACGACATGTTCAATCGCGGTGTTCTTCACGACCGCCTGCACGGTATGCGCGAAGTTTTCGAGAACGACGATGGCTTGTGCGCCGGAATCCCGCAGCTGGTGTTCGAGTTCGCGTGGCGTGTAAAGCGGATTCACATTCACCACGACATACCCCGCGCGCAATATCGCCGCGATCGCGACAGGATATTGCAGCACGTTCGGCATCATGATCGCGATGCGCGCGCCCGGCTTCAGACCGCGTGACTGGAACCAGGCAGCGAGCCGGGTTGAAAGGGTATCGAGTTCGCCATACGTGATCGCCTTGCCCATGCAAACAAACGCGCGCTTGCTGCGGTTTTCGCGAAAGCTCTCCCGAAGCAGATCGGAAAGCGAGTTGTAGCGGGTTGGATCGATTTCCTCGGGCACGCCTGCCGGATAGGACTTCAGCCAGATTTTTTCCATACGGCGTCTCCTTTGTATGATTTTAGAATGGTCGTGCGAAAATTGTCTCTTGCGCATCGTAGCGGCTGGATCACTTTCCGACAACCGGGTTAGACGCCAGCTTCCAAACCGTCCGGCACGTGTCGTTCCCTTTCCCCGCCTGACTTTCCGCCCGATCTAGCAGGCTGCCTCGACCTCCACGAGACAGTCATAAAATGTCGCAGAGCCGCCGAGGTCGGTCAGCGCCTGGCTCGTAACCTGATTCGCATTGCAGCCGTCCGGCGCGAGCTTTTTCCACCAGATCGACAAACCCACCACCACGCCCTCGCGCGCCCGATCCGTGATGCGAACCCGCGCTTGCATCGATCCGCGATCGTTGAAGATCCGCACCATTTCGCCGTTGGTGATCTGGCGGGTGTGGGCATCGGCTGGATGGATGTCCAGATGTGGCTCACCTTCGGTCGAACGGAGACTTTCGACGTTGACGAAGCTGCTGTTGAGGAAGTTCCGGGCTGGCGGCGAGATCATCGCGAGCGGATATCGCGCAGCCAATTCCGGTGCGTGTGCGGCCGATTCATACGGCGGCAAATAGTCGGGAACCGGTTCGAGTCCGGCGCGCTCGAGACGCTCGCTGAAGAACTCACATTTCCCCGATGGCGTGCGGAATCCGCCCTCCGCGAATGGCGCATCCGGAAGCTTGAGTTGCGCCCATCCGCTTGTTTTCAGCGTTTCCCACGTCACGCCTGCGAGCGCGGCATCGCTCCATTTGAATGCCTTCGATGCCACCTCGTCATCGCTTTCGAACAACGCGGGATGTGTCAGACCCATCGCTTTCGCCAGGCCGCGGAAAATCTCCGTGTTCGCGCGTGACTCGCCCACCGGCGCGATCGCCGGCAAGTTCGCCATTACATGCGTGTGGCCGTAGGACTTGTGGGCATCGAGATGTTCAAGTTGCGTGGTCGCGGGGAAAATCAGGTCCGCGTAATCGGCGGTATCGGTCTGGAAATGCTCGAGCACGATGGTGAACAGATCTTCACGCGCGAAACCCGCCGCGACCTTCGCCGAATCCGGTGCAACGGCGACCGGGTTCGAGTTGTAGACAATCATCGCTTCAATCTTCGGACCGAACGTGGCGTCGCCGGCATGCAGAAGCGCATCGCCGATAGCGTTCATATTCACGATGCGCGGTAATTTCGATGGCCAGCCCGGCAGCAAGTCGGGCCGTTCTAGCGCGTTGACGTCTACGGGCGCCCAATTCGACGATGAAAGCAACAAGCCGCCCGACCGTTCTCGCCACGCACCGGTCAGCGATGGCAAGCAGGCAATCGCACGAACCGCGTTGCCGCCGCCGCGCACGCGCTGCATGCCATAGTTGAGACGTATGGATGCCTTCTTTGTCGCGCCAAACGCGCGGGCGAGATCGATCACGACTTGCGCTTCGATCCCGCAAATCTCGGCCACACGTGACGGCGGATAGTCACGCGCGCGAGCCTCCAGTTGATCGAAACCCAAGGTATGCGCCGCGATGTACTCGCGATCAAGCAGTCCATCGCCGATCAGCACGTTAATCATGCCGAGCGCGAGCGCGCCATCTGTTCCGGGCTTCAGCGCAATGTGCTGATGGCACTTTTCTGCCGTAAGCGATCGATACGGATCGATTGCAATCAGCCGCGCCCCGCGCCGCTTGGCTTCCTGCGCGCGCGTCCAGAAATGCAGATTCGATGCGATCGGATTCGATCCCCAGATCAGGATCAGCTCGCTTTCCTCGAAGTACTCGGTATGCATGCCGAGACTTCCGCCATACGTGTAACGCAAACCCGCGGCGCCGGCGGCCGCACAGATCGTCCGATCCAGCCGGGACGCACCCAGCGCATTGAAGAAACGCGCCGCGATGCTTTCGCCTTGCACAAGGCCCATCGTGCCCGCATAGCTGTACGGCATGATCGCTTCGGGCGCGCGGGCGGCAATTTCGCCTAGCCGATCGGCAGCGAGTTTCAGCGCTTCATCCCAGCCGATCGCTTCGAAACGACCTTCCCCTTTGCGGCCGACGCGACGCAAGGGCGTAAGCAGCCGGTCCTTGTGATGCGTGCGCTCTGCATACCGCGTCACTTTCGTGCAAAGCACGCCTTGCGTTGGCGGATGATCGGGGTCGCCGGAAATCTTGATCGCGCGGCCGTCCTTTACCGTGACGCGCATTGCGCACGTGTCGGGGCAATCGTGCGGACATACGGCGCGGACGAATTCGGCGGGAGCGTTCATGGAAGATCCGTTGGAGGCTGGCGATATCCGCCAGAAGAGACAATTTTATTACGGTTGGCCGAAGCTCACTGCCTCGAACATCGATAAATAATCGCGGGCGTAGAATGGAACAACTAACGCGGATCACAGCGCGTGCAACGTTAATTGTTCAGACAGGGGCTTGTTTCATGAATCTGATTCCAGAAATCGAAGCATCACACGAAGAAATCAAAGCTTTGCGCCGAACGATCCACGCAAACCCGGAACTACGTTACGAAGAAGTGGGTACCGCAAAACTGGTCGCAGAAAATCTCGAGCGATGGGGGCTGGAGGTTTATCGTGGAATGGGAAAGACCGGCGTTGTCGGCGTATTGAAGCGCGGCTCCAGTTCGAGAAGTATTGGCCTGCGCGCCGACATGGATGCCTTGCCAATCACGGAACTGAACACATTCGGCCATAAATCGCAGAACGCTGGACGCATGCATGCTTGCGGTCACGATGGCCATACGGCAATGCTACTCGGCGCCGCCAAACATCTGGCTAAGCATGGCAAATTCGATGGCACCATCGTTTTCATTTTCCAGCCTGCGGAAGAAGGCGGCGCTGGCGCTAAAGCAATGATCAAGGACGGTTTGTTTGAACAGTTTCCCGTCGATGCCGTGTTCGGCGTTCACAACTGGCCGGGCATGAATGCAGGTACGTTCGGCGTGACAGAAGGCCCGTTGATGGCGTCGAGCAATGAGTTTCGCGTCACCGTCAAAGGGATTGGATCGCACGCAGCGTTACCGCACAACGGCCACGATCCGATTTTCGCCGCGATGCAAATTGCCAACGGACTGCAGGGAATCATCACGCGGAGCAAGAAGCCTATCGATACCGCCGTTTTGTCGATCACGCAAATTCATGCGGGTGACGCGGTCAATGTTGTCCCCGACGATGCGTGGCTTGGCGGCACGGTAAGAACATTTACTGTCGAAACGCTGGATCTGATAGAACGGCGTATGAAGACGATCGTTGAATCTACAGCACAGGCGTACGAGTGCGAAGGCGTGCTCGAGTTTTATCGAAATTACCCGCCTACGATCAATGACCCTGAACAGGCGCGATTCGCAGTTTCGGTAATGGAGGATGTTGTGGGTGCGCAGAACGTGAATGCATCAGTGGAACCCACGATGGGCGCCGAAGATTTCTCGTTCATGCTGCTTGCAAAGCCTGGTTGCTACGCTTTTTTGGGCAACGGTGAAGGAGAGCACCGGGAGTCGGGACACGGCGCGGGTCCGTGCATGCTTCACAACGCAAGCTACGATTTCAACGATGAGTTGTTATCGGTTGGTTCGACTTACTTCGTGAAACTTGCTGATAGGTTTTTAGCAGCTCGCTGATGTCAGCCGGTTTCAAGCCAATGCAAGGGTTGGTGTCACACACACCCCTTCTTCTAAAGATCGAGGTAGGCAGTCTGTTCGATAATTTGGACCCGTAAACGCAAAAAACCCCACTTTTCGGGTGGGGTTTTGAGCGACTGCGATGGAATGCAGAGGAATGGGGGAGCCTGACGATTACCTACTTTCAC
>NZ_LMPF01000003.1 GCF_001424345.1 Burkholderia sp. Leaf177 | reverse complement strand
CGGGCGATTCTGGTTGAATCGACTGAGGAATTGCAGCCGCTGGCGGTCGCGAAAATCCTCAAAGCACTGGTCGATAAAGAACAGCCGCAACTGATCATTCTCGGCAAGCAGGCAATCGACGACGACTCCAATCAAACCGGTCAAATGCTCGCCGCATTGGCTGGTTTGCCGCAGGCGACGTTTGCATCGAAGGTGACGGTAGCCGATGGAAAAGTCTCGGTCGCGCGCGAAATCGATGGCGGTTCCGAAACGCTGTCACTGACTTTGCCCGCTGTGATCACCACGGACTTGCGCCTGAACGAGCCGCGTTACGTCACGCTGCCGAACATCATGAAGGCGAAGAAAAAGCCGATGGAAACCATCAAGCCGGCCGATCTCGGCGTGGATGTCACGCCGCTTTCAGAGCACGAACTCGCAATCAAGCATGACGGCATCCACGAGAGTCTGCCATCAAGCCGGCCGATCTCGGCGTGGATGTCACGCCGCGCCTGAAGACGCTGAAGGTCGCCGAACCGCCGCAGCGCTCCGCAGGCGTGAAGGTGCCGGACGTGAAGACGCTGGTCGAGAAGTTGAAGACCGAAGCCAAGGTTCTGTGAGGAGTTGAGAAAGTGACCATTCTTGTAATTGCAGAACACGACAATGCATCCATCAAGCCGGCAACGCTAAATACCATTGCGGCTGCATCGAAGATTGGCGGTGATGTTCACGTGCTGGTCGCGGGTTCGAACGCGCAAGCCGCAGCCGATGCCGCCGCGAAGATCGCGGGCGTGGCGAAAGTGCTGTTGGCCGATGCACCGCAACTCGCTGAGGGACTTGCCGAGAATATCGACGGAACGGTGTTGCAGATCGCGAAGAATTATTCGCATATCCTGGCGCCGGCAACCGCTTACGGCAAGAACGTCGCGCCGCGCATTGCTGCACATCTGGATGTGGCGCAGATCAGCGATATCACCGCGGTCGACAGCGCCGATACCTTCGAGCGTCCCATCTACGCGGGCAACGCGATCGCGACGGTTCAATCGAGCGATGCCATCAAGGTCATCACGGTGCGTTCCACGGGTTTCGATCCGGTCGCGGCGGAAGGCGGCAGCGCATCGGTCGAGAAGATCGAAGCGGCAGCTGACTCCGGTATCTCGACGTTCGTGAGCCGTGAAGTGACGAAGCTGGATCGTCCGGAACTGACGTCGGCGCAGATCATTGTGTCGGGCGGACGCGGGCTTGGCAACGGCGAGAACTACACGAAAGTGCTCGAACCGCTCGCCGACAAACTGGGCGCGGCGCTGGGTGCATCGCGTGCAGCGGTCGATGCCGGCTTCGTGCCAAACGATTACAAACTGGGCGCGGCGCTGGGTGCATCGCGTGCAGCGGTCGATGCCGGCTTCGTGCCAAACGATTATCAGGTCGGGCAAACGGGCAAGATCGTGGCGCCTAATTTGTACGTCGCGGTCGGCATCTCGGGCGCCATTCAGCATCTGGCCGGGATGAAGGACTCGAAGGTCATTGTTGCCATCAACAAGGACGCCGAAGCGCCGATCTTCGGTGTGGCGGACTACGGCCTCGTAGGCGATTTGTTCACCGTGGTGCCGGAGTTGGTGAAAGAGCTGGGTTGATCGGCTGATTGAGCAGTACAGCAAAAAAGGGGCGACGCATGTGCGCCCCTTTTCACATCAGGGGGAGACAAAGACATGAGCTATCACGCGCCCGTCAAGGACATGTTGTTCGTGATGAAGGAACTCGCGGACATTGAAGGCATCGCGGCATTGCCGGGTTTCGAGGACGCAAATCTCGACACCGCGCGCGCCGTGCTCGAAGAAGCCGCGCGATTCAACGGCGAAGTGGTGGCGCCGCTGAACGTTGAAGGCGACAAGAATCCGAGCGCGTGGAAAGACGGTGAAGTGATCACCACGCCGGGTTTCAAGGAAGCGTTCAAGCAGTTCGGCGAAGGCGGCTGGCAAGGCGTGCTGCATCCGGTCGAATACGACGGACAAGGCTTGCCCAAACTCATTGCCACGCCGTGTATAGAAATGTTGAACTCGGCAAATCTCTCGTTCGCGTTGTGTCCGCTGCTGACCGATGGCGCCATTGAAGCGTTGCTCACCGCCGGCACCGACGAACAAAAGCAGCGCTACGTGCCGAAGCTGATTTCCGGCGAGTGGACCGGTACGATGAACCTCACCGAGCCGCAGGCCGGCTCGGATCTCGCGCTCGTGCGAACGCGCGCCGAGCCGCAAGGCGACGGTACGTTCAAGCTCTTCGGCACGAAGATTTTCATCACGTACGGCGAGCACGACATGGCGAAGAACATCGCGCATCTCGTGCTGGCGCGCATGCCCGGTGCGCCCGAAGGCGTGAAGGGCATCTCGCTTTTCATCGTTCCCAAGTTCCTCACCAATGACGCCGGCGCGCTCGGCGAACGCAACGACGTGCATTGCGTATCGATTGAACACAAGCTCGGGATCAAGGCGAGCCCGACCGCCGTGCTGCAATTCGGCGATCACGGCGGCGCGGTCGGCGAGTTGATCGGCGAAGAAAATCGCGGGCTCGAATACATGTTCATCATGATGAACGCGGCGCGCTTCGCGGTCGGGCTACAGGGCGTGGCGGTGTCCGAGCGGGCTTACCAGCAGGCCGTCGCATTCGCGAAGGATCGCGTGCAAAGCCGGCCGGTGGATGGCTCGGCCAAACAGCCGGTGTCGATCATTCATCATCCGGACGTGCGCCGCATGCTTTTGACCATGCGCTCGCTGACCGAGGCTTCGCGCGCGCTGGCCTACGTGGCGGCCGCGCATTGCGACCTGGCGCATCATCATCCCGATGAAACCACGCGCGCGAATCATCAGGCCGTCTACGAGTTTCTCGTGCCGATCGTGAAGGGATGGAGCACGGAGCTTTCCATCGATGTCACGAGTCTCGGCGTGCAAGTTCATGGCGGCATGGGATTCATCGAGGAAACGGGCGCGGCGCAGCATTATCGTGATGCACGCATTCTTTCCATCTACGAAGGCACGACCGCGATCCAGGCCAACGATCTGATCGGGCGGAAAACAGTGCGCGATGGCGGCGCGACGGCGCTGGCGATTCTGGCGCAAATGGACCAGACCATCGCGCTTTTAGCCGATCGTGACGGACAGGCGTTCACGTCGATGCATCGTCATTTGGGCGCCGGAAGTCTTGCTTTGGCGCGGGTGGTCGAGTTCATGGTCGCGAAGGTGAAAAGCGATCCGAACGCGGTGTTTGCGGGGAGCGTGCCTTATCTGAAGCTTGCGGGCATCGTGCTCGGTGGATGGCAGATGGCGCGGGCGCTGCTGGTTGCATCGGATAAACGCGCTGAAGATGACGCGTTTTACGGCGCGAAGATCGCAACGGCACAGTTCTTCGCCGAGCATGTCTTGTCGCAAGCGCCGGGCATCGAGGCATCGATTGTCAGTGGCAATGGACAGGAAGGGTATCTCGCGATGAGCGAAGCGCAGTTCTGATTCGCTATGTTTTACGTAATAAAAAGGGCTGTCCCTTCGCGGAAACAGCCCCTTTTTGTTGTAGTCACCTTTTTTAGCTTATGCCCGTGCGTACGCCGGCCTGCCGTTCGTGCGCGTTTCGCCCAAATAGCGGTGCACCGACAAATCGTCCGACTGGATAGCCGGCTGTTTGCCCGACATCAGATCCGCCAGCAATTGGCCGGAACCGCAGGACATGGTCCAGCCGAGCGTGCCGTGGCCCGTGTTCAGATAAAGATTCGATACAGGCGTGCGTCCGACGATAGGCGTGCCGTCCGGCGTCATAGGACGCAGTCCGGTCCAGAACGATGCCTTCGCCGTATCGCCGCCGCCGGGGAACAGGTCGTTCACGCACATTTCGAGCGTCTCACGACGCGCTTGGCGCAGGGATTTATCGAAGCCGACGATTTCTGCCATTCCGCCGACTCGAATCCGGTCATCGAAACGGGTGATCGCGATCTTGTAGGTTTCGTCGAGCACGGTCGAAATTGGCGCTGCGCTTTCATTCACTACGGGCGCCGTCAGCGAATAGCCCTTCAGCGGATAAACCGGAATCTTGATGAGATCGCCGAGCAGCTTCGTGGAATACGAACCCAGCGCGACCACGTACGAATCGCCACGGATCAATTCGGCGCCGCATTGCACGCCGGCGATGCGGCCGCCGCTGACCGCGAGGGCATCGATAGGCGTGTTGTAGCGAAACTTCACGCCGAGCTGTTCGGCCATGGCAGCAAGACGCGTGGTGAATTTCTGGCAATCGCCGGTTTCGTCGTTCGGCAGGCGCAAACCGCCCGTCAATTTCTGCGATACCGCCGCGAGAGCCGGCTCGGCCTTGTGCAGATCGGCGGGCATGAGCAATTCGAAGGGCACGTTTGCATCGCGCAAAACGGCGATGTCTTTTGCCGCGCCATCGAGTTGCTGCTGGGTGCGAAACAATTGCAACGTGCCGCCGGTACGGCCTTCATATTGAATGCCCGTATCCGCGCGCAGTGCCTGCAGGCAATCGCGGCTGTATTCAGCCAGACGAACCATGCGGCCCTTGTTGACCGAATAGCGGTCTTGCGTGCAGTTCTGCAGCATCTGCCACATCCATTTCAATTGAAACGAAGTTCCGTCCAGGCGAATGGCCAGCGGCGCGTGTTTCTCGAACATCCACTTCACCGCTTTGAGCGGCACGCCGGGCGCGGCCCATGGCGACGCGTATCCGGGCGAGATTTGCCCGGCGTTTGCGAAACTCGTCTCGAGCGCCGGTCCCGCTTCCCGATCGATAACCGTGACCTCGTGGCCCGCCCGCGCCAGATAGTAGGCACTGGTTACGCCGATAACACCGCTGCCCAAAATTACGACTTTCATGTCTTGCTCCGTGCAAAGTGACATTCCGCCGGTCATGCTTCTTTGAGTAGCGGGATATATAGTGGTATCGACTATAGTATTGAGAGTGCAGTAGTTTTTGTTATTGTATTTATCTACGTTTCAGTGGATTCGAATGAGAACTCAACGAAATTCGGTGCGGGAACTGGACAAGATCGATCGCCGTATTCTGCGGATACTTCAGCAGGACGGCCGTATTGCCATGAAGGAACTTGCGGAACAGGTTGGGCTATCGGTGACACCCTGTATTGAGCGCGTAAAGCGCATGGAGCGCGACGACGTGATTTCAGGCTACTACGCGCGTGTGAACCCGCATCAACTCGGGGCTTCGCTGCTGGTATTCGTGGAAATCACGCTCGATCATAAGAGCGGCAACATGTTCGAGCAATTTCGACGCGAAGTGCAGCGCATCCCCGAGGTCCTGGAATGCCACCTGGTTTCTGGCGATTTCGACTATCTGATCAAGGCGCGCATTGGCGAGATGGCCGATTACCGGAAGCTTCTCGGCGACATCCTGTTGCAGCTTCCCGGCGCGGTGCAGTCGAAAAGCTACGTGGTCATGGAAGAGATCAAGGAGAGCCTGGCCATCGCCGTTGATGGCTGAATCTGCTTGCGGATAAGAAATTTTACTGTATATTTGTACAGTACTTTATCCTTTTCCACGCATTGATCATGGCTTTGCCTGACTTCGAATATCCTGTCGCTCCGCCCGCGCCGCGCAAAGGCCGGGGCGCGGTCACGAATGTTCAGGGACGATACGAAAAGGACGAGCGTGAACGTATCGACGACGGCTGGACGTACACCGACCAGGATGGCGAGGAGGAACGCGCGCCGCCGCTGCGTACCCAGGTATTCGAGGAGCGTGCAAAGAGCATTCTCACGCACAACTCCTCGCCCGACATTCCGTTCGGGGTATCGCTGAATCCGTATCGAGGTTGCGAGCACGGCTGTATATATTGTTTCGCCCGTCCCACGCACAGCTATTTGGGTTTGTCGCCGGGACTCGATTTCGAAAGCCGCATCTACGCGAAGGTCAACGCAGGGGAGTTGCTCGAGCGCGAACTGGACAAGCCGTCGTATCAGCCGGAGCCCATTGCTCTCGGGGTCAACACGGATGCGTATCAGCCGGTCGAACGGAACCTGCGGATAACAAGGCGCGTAACCGAAATCCTCAGTGAACGCGGCCATCCGTTTGCCGCAATAACAAAGTCGTCGCTGATTGAACGGGATATCGACTTGCTGGCGCCAATGGCGCAAAAAGGCCAGGTGATCGTCGCGGTGACCATTACCACGCTCGACGCCGAGATTGCCCGGACGCTGGAGCCGCGCGCCGCAACGCCGGCGAGACGGCTGCGCACCATCCGCACACTGGCCGAAGCCGGCATTCCAGTCGGCGTTAGCGTTGCGCCGATGATTCCATTTGTCACCGAACCCGACATGGAACGCGTGCTGGAAGCATGCGCGGAAGCCGGTGCCACGAGCGCGAGTTATATCGTCTTGAGATTGCCTTGGGAGGTTGCGCCGTTGTTCAAGGATTGGCTCGCGGCGCATTTCCCCGATCGCGCTGAACGCGTGATGGGACGTGTGCGCGATATGCGCGGCGGCAAGGATTACGATTCGGATTTCTCGAAGCGGATGAAAGGCGAAGGCCTATGGGCGGACATGCTCAAGCAGCGCTTTCATCATGCCGCGCGGCGACTAGGACTGAATCAGCGCCAACGCGGCATTCTGGATATGTCGGGATTTCGGCGCGGGGAGTTGGCGCCGAAGCGGCCGGTCGTAGATAGTCCGCAGATGAAGCTGTTTTGATTGGATCCAGTGCAGGACGCCGCCCGGGACGTGCTACTGTGACAACTCTTTGGCTGCTTGAACCTGGCCTTCGAAGTAGGTCTGGAAGGTGAGCGCAAGGCCGGCCATCAACATGAACGCGCCAAACAGGAGGGAAAATATCACGATGAAGATCACCGTCCAGCCTGAGTCGCTGTGTTGGCCCGTTTGCGGATTGAACTGAGCGTCCCATTTTTCATCGGGTCGCAGACCGTACACGATCGCGGATAAAAACGCTGCCAGCAGGGAAGCGGCGCCTGGCACGACGAGCACCCAACCGAGGACGGACGCGCGTTCCGTCGCGGCGAGCAACATGTAACCCACGACGCCCACCAGAAGCCCGACAATGTGTGCCCAACCGAATTTGTCGCGCAAACCATACAGATAGAATCGATGCGCGCCGACGCTGCCCAAGAAGAAGGCGAGCGCGGCAGTTAGCGTTTTCGAGCGAAAACGCGCTTGCGGCGCTGGATTCGAGGAGTGTGTGACGTGGGACGACGGGTTGTTCATCGGGAGCTGAATGAAAAGCGTTAAAGGCAGGTCGGAGCGAACTTTGGCGTGAAGCGGCATTCTACGCTGCAGGCGTTGGTCAAGGCGGCCGGTCGTCGTTCACGGAGGCGCGCGCAGCCCCGGAACATGCCGTTTGCCGTTCAGGCGCTTGTAGAAAAGTTTCCACCAACCCCGGGACGTTGTGGCCAATCTCGAAAGTCTTGAAAAGCCCAGGACACGGTGCTTTACGAGTACTGACCGCCATCGGGAAGTGGCGGAAAATGCCCCTTCGCATCTCGATTAATCGATGCAAGTGTTTGTTAAGGCATCGTTTTGCCGCTATAATCGCGTGTTTTGGTAGTTCCGAACCCCGGTTTTCAAGGATTTCAGCATGGTTATCATCCGCTTGGCTCGTGGCGGCTCCAAGAAGCGCCCGTTTTACAACATCGTCGCAACTGATTCGCGTAGCCGCCGTGATGGCCGCTTCATCGAACGTGTGGGTTTTTACAACCCTGTCGCGACCAAAGGCGAAGCATTGCGCATCGCTCAAGACCGCCTGACGTACTGGCAAGACAACGGCGCGCAAATGTCGCCGACGGTTGCTCGTCTGGTCAAGCAATCGCAACAAGCTCAGCCGGCTGCTTAAGTGCAGTTGCTGCAGGTGATCGCTCGGGTTCCAGTGACTCGATCGATTTTCGCTGCCGAGGTTCGCGGGAGATTGGCTCATGTCGACGCGTGATCATGCTTCAGACTCAGGTTTGAAAGCCGCACGTGGCGAAGAGCCTCAGCAAAACGATGCCACGTTTGGCGCATTTGTCCGCAAGCCGGCAACGCGCCGCGTGGCCATCGACGCTTTGGACGACTCGGGATCAATCGAGACTGTCGAAGCTTTGCCCGACGACGCTATCGAAGTCGGTGCCATTGTCGACGCTTACGGCCTGAAGGGCTGGGTCAAGATTGCACCGCACGCGCATGCAGGGCATGGCGGCGACGCAATGCTCGCGGCAAAGCGCTGGTGGCTGGTCAAGGGAAACGAGCGCAAGTCGGTTCGTTGCCTTCAGTCGAAAGTGCATAGCGACACGGTAGTCGCGCATTTTGCCGGCTGCGACGACCGCGATACAGCTTATGCATTGCGCGGCCACAGCATTCACGTGTTGCGCAGCGACTTCCCGAAGCTCACTGGCGAAGACGAATTCTACTGGGTCGATCTGATCGGCCTGGATGTCGTGAATGAAGCGAACGTGGCTTTAGGCCAGGTTGCCGGCATGATCGACAACGGCGCGCATTCAATCATGCGTGTGGAATTTGCGACTACCGGCAAGGACGGCTCGGCCACGACTGGCGAACGTCTCATTCCGTTTGTCGGCGTGTACGTCAAATCGGTCGATCAGGCGGCGCGCAAGATAGTCGTCGACTGGGATGTCGACTATTGATTCATCGGCATCATCGATCACAAGGAGAGAGCGATGCAGTTTGACGTCGTGACGCTCTTTCCCGAGATGTTTCGCGCGCTGACCGATTGGGGTATTACCAGCCGGGCAGTGAAGCAGGAACGGTTTGGTTTGCGCACGTGGAATCCCCGCGATTTCACCACGGACAATTACCGGACCATCGACGATCGTCCATATGGTGGTGGACCCGGCATGGTCATGCTCGCGCGACCTCTGGAAGACGCCATATCGGCTGCGAAAGCGGCACAGGCGGAGCAGGGTATCAGCGGCACGCGTGTGGTGATGATGTCGCCACAAGGCAAAACGCTGGATCATGAGCGAGTTATGCAAATCGCTCAGGAGCCCGGGCTGATCGTGTTGTGCGGCCGTTATGAGGCCATCGACCAGCGTTTGATCGATCGCGTGGTGGACGAAGAGATTAGTCTTGGCGACTTCGTTTTGTCGGGCGGTGAATTGCCAGCCATGGCGCTGATGGACGCAGTCGTGCGCCAGTTGCCCGGCGTGCTGAATGATTCGCAGTCGGCGGTCCAGGACAGTTTTGTAGATGTGCTGCTCGATTGTCCGCATTACACACGCCCGGAAGAATACGCCGGCGTGCGGGTGCCGGATGTGCTGCTTGGCGGCCATCACAAGGAAATCGAAGCGTGGCGCAGGCGTGAATCGCTTAAGAATACGCAGGAAAAGCGGCCTGATCTTATCGATCGTGCTCGCAGGAATAAAATGTTGAGCCGTGCCGACGAGGCATGGCTTGCAAGTCTCGCCAAGGAAGGGTCGAAGGCGCAGTAGGCTTTCCGGCCATTTGTCGAAGCGGGACAAAAGGGCGGCGTCATGCTTGAATAAAGCCGGCGCCAGATGTGAACCCATCCTCTACCGGGGCCACCAACATGGCAAACAACTCCGGCAAGATGGCTCCAGGAGTCAGTAATGAATCTGATTGAGCAACTCGAAAAAGAAGAAATCGCGCGCGCACTCGGCGAAAAGTCGATTCCCGAATTCGCCCCGGGCGATACGGTGATCGTCAGCGTCAACGTGGTCGAAGGTACGCGCAAGCGTGTCCAGGCTTATGAAGGCGTCGTGATCTCGAAGCGCAACCGTGGTTTGAACTCGAATTTCATCGTCCGCAAGATTTCGTCGGGCGAAGGCGTCGAGCGTACGTTCCAGACCTACTCGCCGCTGCTCGCGAGCATCGTCGTGAAGCGTCGTGGTGACGTGCGTCGTGCAAAGCTGTACTACCTGCGCGAACGTTCGGGCAAGTCGGCTCGGATCAAGGAAAAGCTCGTGTCGAAAGACCGTGCTGCGGCAAAGGCGTAATTTTTGCGCTGACGATGCACCTGAAAAAAGCACCCTTACGGGTGCTTTTTTCTTTGGTGTGGTCAAATCATGGTTTGCGCTGGTGTTTGCGCGCCGATGTAAAACTACTCGATAAACCAAGTCCCACGTGTCTCCGCCCAAGTCGTCGACTCCCCGCATTCTCGAGCCCGAAATCCTGCCGATCGAATCGACCAGCGCGGATCTGCCGCGCGTGCGTGACGACGTTCTGACGCCCAACGGCATGCGCGCACGATTCACGCAGACGCTCGACTGGACGCCGGACGCACGCGACGACAAGATCAAGGCGCTTGGGGGTGATCCTCGGGTGGCATCGGTGCTGATTGCGCTGGTCGTGCGTGAGGACGGCTTGAGCGTGCTGCTCACGCAGCGTGCCGATCACTTGTCGAACCATGCAGGGCAGATCAGTTTTCCCGGCGGACGCCAGGAACCAGAAGATGCTGACGCCGCTGCCACTGCGCTTCGCGAAGCACAAGAAGAAGTGGGGCTCGAGGCCGAACATGTGGAAGTGCTGGGCGAGTTGCCCGACTATCTGACCGGTACCGGATTTCGCGTAACGCCCGTGGTCGCGCTGGTGCATCCGCCGATCGAGCTCCACGCCGATACCCTCGAAGTCGCCGATATCTTCGAAGTGCCGCTCGCGTTCCTTATGAACCCGGCCAACCATCAAGTGCGCGTGTTTCGTTGGGAAGGCGGCGAACGTCGTTTTTTTGCGATGCCTTTCACACCCGCTGAAAATGCGGCTCCCTATTTCATCTGGGGCGCAACGGCGGGTATGTTACGTAATTTCTATCGCTTCCTCGCGGCGTGACGCGTAATGTGTCGGCACTCGAATGGCGCTTCGTCCGATGTGTCCCTCTGGCAGCATCGACGCTGTGCTATCTTTACAAGAAATTCGTAAAACTCGAATGTCCCGGCGCATCGCATGACTTTTTTCTCTGTATTGCTGGCTCTTATCATTGAGCAGTTGCGCGCGCTCTCGCCGCAGAATCCTATATCGGCGTTGCTTCAGTATCATGCGGAATCCGCGGCTCATGGCTTCGATGCCGGCAAGCAGCGGCATGGCGTGCTCGCTTGGCTGATCGTCGTGTTGCCATGGACGTTGGCCGTTGGATTGGTCTATTACGTCCTGTATCGCATCAACTTCGCCCTCGCGTTTCTATGGAACGTCGTGATCGTGTACTTCACGCTCGGGTTCCGGCAGTTCAGCCACTATTTCACCGATATCCATCTTGCGTTGAACAACGACGACGTTCCGCGTGCCCGCGAGATTCTTAATGAATGGACCGGTATCGATACGCTCGACATGCCCGTGAGCGAGATCGTCCGGCATACGCTGGTTCATGCAGTGGTGGCGTCGCATCGGCACGTGTTTGGTGTGTTCTTCTGGTTTTTGATTCCTATCGGGCCGGCGGGTGCGGTGTTTTATCGGATCGCTGAATATCTGGCGCGCTCGTGGGTTCAGCCGACCGATGAACGCACGCCCGCGTTTTCCACGTTTGCTCAGCGGGCGTTCTTCTTCATCGATTGGGTACCGGCGCGGTTGACTGCGTTGGGTTTCGCGATTGTGGGGAATTTCGAGGACGCCATTTATGCGTGGCGCAATCATGCGAAGCAATGGCCCGATGCTAATGAAGGGGTTTTGCTGGCTGCGGGGAGCGGGGCGTTGGGGGCACGGTTGGCCGGACCGTTGGCGGAGCCGCTTAGCGTGGAGGCGTTGGCGGTTGGGGATGCTAGCCCATTGCCAGTGGGCGATGACTGTACGCCACGGACACTTCAGTCTGCCGTGGGTCTTGTCTGGCGCGCCGTGATTCTTTGGATGCTTTTGTTGCTCATGCTGAGCATTGCGGTTTGGTTGGCGTGAGGGTTTTCGCTCGCGCTGTTTTGCTGTGAACTTGATTCGGCTTTGGTCTATTAGCGTTGCCCCTGTGCGGGGCGGCACTTCATTTCTTTTTCCAAACGGCGAAAAAGAAACGAAGCAAAGAAAACGCCTCCACACCACAACCACTAAATTATCGTCTTCGCACAGCCAGGTTGGTGGCACGCATCTGCTACGGCCTTTAGCTGCACGCCGCCGTTGAAAAGAACCTTCTCTTCTCTTGACGTTACTTCACACGCTTCGCTTATCAGGTCGTACCGCCTGCCTGTTCTCGCTGGGGCGTTGTTTTATTCGTCGTTCAGTGGGTCTCTCGCCGTTCCGCATTGCCAGCACACCGTGAATTGAGCTTCCAGCATTTCACCGCATTGCTGGCATCGCCATGCTCTCGCATTCGATGACGGGCCGTTTCTCGCACGATCCAATATGTCCGTGGCTAATGCCTCGTCGCGGTCGTCGGCTATCCAGATTTCCGGCGCACATTGATCCGCCGGTATCTCACCCATCGCGCCACTCAAATAGCGGTTGTGCATCTCGCATGCAATGCCGGCCGTCGACAGCACATTTATCCAGTGATGCGCCGTGATCAGGTTCGGAGCACGCGTGAGCTTCTTCATGCCGCGCGTCTATCGGACAATTTGGCTGGCCTCATGCACCAGTTGCGCATACAACTGGTGACGCGCCGGGCGTATTTTGCCTTCTGCCATCGCCTCCAGGATTGCGCAGCCGGGTTCCTGCAAATGCCGGCAATTGTAAAAGCGACATTTGCCTAGAAATGGCCGGAAGTCCGCGAACGCGCGCTCCAGTTGTCCCTCGGACAAGTGGTGCAATCCGAATTCCTGAAACCCGGGCGAGTCGATCAACGATCCACCCCCCGGCAACGGATACAAGCGTGTGAACGTGGTGGTGTGCCGGCCGCTGTTCAACGCCTTCGAAATTTCCCGTGTCGCCACTTCGGCGTTAGGAATCAGAATATTTACCAGCGTCGACTTGCCCATGCCCGACTGTCCAAGCAGCAAAGTTGAACGGTTGGCAAGGCGGGCGTCGAGTTCATCGTGGACGTGCTGGGGCGCCGCCTTCGCCGATAACTCCACAACCGTATATCCAAGCTCCCGATACAGCGCCAGGCGCTTGCGTGCAACGGCGAGCGGCCCTTCCATGTCGATCTTGTTCAACACGATCAGCGGTTCCAGACCATGCGCTTCGGCCGCGATCAACGCGCGGCCGAGCAAGTCCTCGCTGAAATGCGGTTCAGTGCCAAGCACGATCATCAGTTGATCAAGGTTGGCGGCGAAGAGCTTCGATTTGAACTGGTCGGATCGATAAAGCAGATTGCGCCGCTCACCAATCTCGACAATGACGCCCTGATCCGCCGACGACTGCTCGTATTGCACGATGTCGCCCACCGCAATCTCACTGCGCTTGCCGCGCGGGAAACATTGCAACATGGCGCTGCCATCGGCGGGAGCGACGAGATAATGCCGCCCGTGAGCGGCAATGACCCTTCCTTCGATGCGCGCATTCGCCGGTTTCTTCGCGTCACGCGGCCTCATGCGGCGAATTGCATCAGGCGCTCGATGCGCTGCGATGCAGGCGGATGCGATGCGTAGAACGCGGTGTAGATGGGATCGGGCGTGAGCGTGGATGCGTTGTCTTCGTAAAGCTTGACGAGCGCGTTGACGAGGTCGCGCGGATCAGTCTGGCTCGCGGCGAAAGCGTCGGCTTCGAATTCGTGTTTGCGCGAGCTCAAGCTGCCAAGCGGCGTAACGAAGAACATGAAGACCGGCAGCGCCAGCATGAACAGCACGAGGGCCAGGCCGTTGTTGTTGCCAATCAGCGAAGGCCGCACGCCGAGTCCTTCGTAGAACCACACACATTGTGCAAGCCAGCCAAGCAATGCAAGCATCACGAGGCTGAGCACGAACGTGACAACCAGACGCTTGATCACGTGGCGACGCTTGAAGTGGCCGAGTTCGTGAGCCAGCACCGCCTCGATCTCGCTGCCGGAGAGCCGGGCGAGCAGGGTATCGAAGAAAACGATGCGTTTTGCCGCCCCGAAACCCGTGAAATAAGCATTGCCATGCGCGGAACGGCGGCTGCCGTCCATCACGAACAAGCCCTTTGCAGCAAAGCCCGTGCGCGACATCAGGTTTTCAATGCGCGCGCGCAAGGCTTCGTCTTTCAGCGGCTCGAACTTGTTGAAAAGCGGCGCGATAAACGTTGGATACAGAATCAGCACGAGCATCTGGAATGCGACCAGCAGCACCCACGCCCACAGCCACCACAACGCGCCAGCCTGGTTCATCAGCCACAAGGTGACGAACAGCACCGGCAAACCGATGGCCGCGCCCAGAACCACGCCCTTGATCAGATCGAGGAAAAAGAGCTTCTTGGTCATCCGGTTGAAGCCGAACTTCTCCTCGATCACGAAGTGCCGGATGTAATCGAACGGCAGGTCGACCACGCTTGTGATCGCCACCACGATAGCCACGAGCGCCATCTGTCCCACGTAGCCGCGGCCAAGCCAGTCGGTCACCGCGAGATCGATCTGCTGGATTCCGCCCAGCAGCGTCAACGCGATCAGCAGCGCGGCGCTGACAACGACTTCAACCATGGTCAGGCGCGTGCGCTCGACGGTGTAATCGGCGGCGCGCTGGTGGGCGGCGAGCGGGATGGTTTGCAGGAACTGCGGCGGCACGTTTTTGCGGTGCGCCGCGACGTGCCGGATCTGGCGCGAGGCAAGCCACAACTTTGTGCCGACCATGCCGACCAGCGCCACGACAAACACGACCGAGAACGCGAGATTAAAATTGGACATCAGCAAGGATCCGATTGATAACGCGCAATGGAAATCGCGCGATTGAATTATGCGAGAATTATAGGTTCTTGGCCGTCACCGCGCGCATGGCTTGTCGAGCGTTGGCCGAACGACCGGGTCTCGCGACTTCCTGCAAACTTTCAAGCGCCGCTCAAGGCGTCAAACTCATCCAGGTTGCCCTCCATATGGCCGATCCCGTGCTCGACTCCTCAACTTCCGCAAGCCCTTCCGGCCTCGTTCGCAGCGACATGAACCTTGTCTGGCTCGACATGGAAATGACGGGTCTCGAACCCGATGACGACCGCATCATCGAAATTGCGGTGGTCGTGACGAATTCGACGCTCGACAAGCTCGTTGAAGGGCCGGTGCTCGCCATTCACCAGGACGAAACGGCGCTCGGCAAGATGGACGAGTGGAATCGCAACACGCATGGCCGGTCGGGATTGACGGAGCGCGTGCGGGCATCGACGGTAGATGAAGCCGAAGCCACGCGCCAAATCCGCGAATTCCTCGGGCAATACGTGCCGCCGGGCAAATCGCCGATGTGCGGCAATTCCATCTGTCAGGACCGCCGTTTCATGGCCCGATGGATGCCGGAACTTGAAACGTTCTTCCACTACCGCAACCTCGATGTCAGCACGCTCAAGGAATTGTGCCGCCGCTGGCAGCCGGCGATCTATAAGGGTTTCCAGAAGCGCGCCATGCACACGGCGCTCGCCGATATTCACGAGTCCATCGACGAACTCAAGTATTACCGCGAGCATTTCCTGATTCCGCCGGCGAGCGGCGACGCCGGAGCCGCTTGAGCCTTCAGGCGTTCAGGCCTTTGGCGGCCTGATCGCGCTTTTCGGCCGGAACGCGGTGATCACTTCCGGGCGGGTTTCCACATACGGCCCGCCAATCAAGTCGATGCAATACGGAATCGCCGCGAAGATGCCGGGCACCTTCGGCTTGCCGTCGGCGTCACGAAGTCCTTCGAGCGTTTCGCGAATCGATTTCGGCTGTCCGGGCAGGTTCACGATCAACGCGGCGTGATCCGCCGTCTCGCGAATGACCGCGACCTGGCGCGACAAAATGGCGGTCGGCACGAAGTTCAGGCTGATCTGGCGCATTTGCTCGCCGAAGCCGGGCATCGGCTTGGTGGCGACGGCCAAGCTGGCTTCCGGTGTGACGTCACGGCGCGACGGGCCCGTGCCGCCCGTTGTCAGGATGAGGTCGCAACCGGTTTCATCGACGAGTTGGGTCAGCGTGGCCGAAATGGTCGCCGCGTCGTCGTGAATCAGACGGGTTTCGGCGCGCCACGGGGAACTCAGCGCGCCCGCGAGCCATTCCTGCAGCGACGGAATGCCCTTGTCCTCGTACACGCCTTCCGAAGCGCGGTCGCTGATCGAAACCAGCCCAATCAGCAGTTCGTCCGGATGATTACGCTTTGTAGCCATCGTCGTCGTCTCGTTGCGGGAATTCCACGTCGTTGCCATCTTCCATTTCGTCGATGTCGTCGTCTTCTTCATCCGCGCCCGCTGCCGACTTGATCCACTGAAACAGTTCACGGAAATAGCGTGGCGGTTTGCTTTGCTCGCGTTCCTTGCGCGCGTTGCGAATCAGTGTGCGGCCTTCCTGCGGATCGACGCCCGGATGCTGGCGGATGAATTCGGTAAGGGCGGAATCGTCGGCGAGCAGTTTTTCGCGCGTATGTTCGATCCAGTGCAGCTTGGCCGTTTCAGCGCGATTGACACCGCGATACGTGTCGAGCGCCGTGCGCAGCGCCGCCGTTTCCTCGTCGGTCAGGGAACGCATCACGCGGCCGACGTATTGCACCTGACGGCGCTTGCCTTCGTGATCGGTGATTTTCCGGGCATCGCGGACGGCGTCGTCGAGCTTTTCCGGCATGGGCATGCGTTTGAGCGCGTCTTTCGGCAGTTCGATCAACGCCACGCCCAGCACTTGCAGCGCGAGCATGTCGCGTTTGAGCTGGGATTTGCTCGGACGGTCGTAGCCGTGCTCGCTGCCATCCTGTTCGGTGGCAACGGCCGGATTTATGGGTTGCGTGCGGGTTTTACGGTTCATCGCGATATTGTACTTGTTCGAAGGTGCCCGCTGGCGCCTGGCGGCATGGACGAACGAAACCAAACACGTCTCAACTTGCTATGATCTTGCGATACACGGAAGCGGTTACGTTAAGCACCGCGCCTCGATAAATCCGGCGCGACCGTTCTGGACCCTTCTGCAACTTGAGCATCCACAGGCAGACAAAAATGGCAGCAGACATGGACGTGAGGCAACGCTTTTTCCCGCACACCCAGGACGAGCTGAAAGAAATTGCGTCCGATATCCTGCGGCACGCAAAAGAACTCGGCGGCACCGACGCCGCCACTGAAATCTCCGAAGGCGATGGCCTTTCGGTCAGCGTGCGTCGTGGTGAAGTTGAAACCATCGAGCACAATCGCGACAAGATGGTCGGCGTGACGGTGTTCATCGGCAAGAAGCGGGGGAATGCAAGCACCTCGGACTTCACGTCCGCCGCGCTGAAAGACACCGTGGCCGCCGCCTATAACATCGCGCGCTTCACGGCCGAAGACAGCGCCGCAGGACTCGCCGACGCCGAATTGCTGGAAATGGCGCCGCAGGACCTCGATCTCTATCACCCGTGGGACATCAACGCCGAAGAAGCGGCCGATCTCGCCCGCCGCGCGGAAGACGCAGCGTTCGCCGTCGATAAACGCATCCAGAACTCGGAAGGCGCAAGCGTTTCGGCACAACATTCGCAATTCGTCCTGGCAACGTCACGCGGTTTCATGGGCGGTTATCCGTTTTCGCGGCATTACGTGGCGTGCGCGCCCATTGCGGGATCGGGACGCGACATGCAGCGTGACGACTGGTACACATCGAAGAGAAACGCTGCCGATCTCGCTGATCCGGAAGCAATCGGTCGATACGCCGCGCATCGTGCGCTGGCGCGTCTCGGCGCGCGCAGTCTGGATACCCGCAAATGCCGCGTGATGTTCGAAGCGCCGCTGGCAGCGGGCATTCTGGGCGCATTCGTGCAGGCAGTGAGCGGCGGGGCGTTGTATCGGAAGACAACTTTTCTCGTCGATAGCCTCGGCAAGCCGGTTTTCGCGCCGCACGTTCAGGTGGTCGAAGATCCGCACGTGAAGGGCGGCATGGGCAGCGCGCCGTTCGACGAAGAAGGCGTGCGCACGCAGCGCCGCAATGTGGTCGAGGACGGCGTGGTGCAGGGCTATTTCCTGTCGACATATTCGGCGCGCAAGCTCGGTATGAAAACCACCGGCAATGCGGGCGGTTCGCACAATCTGTCGTTGCGCAGTTCGCTGACCAAACCCGGCGATGACTTCGAGGAAATGCTCAAGAAGCTCGGCACAGGTTTGCTGCTGACGGAATTGATGGGGCAGGGCGTGAATTACGTGACGGGCGATTATTCGCGCGGCGCGTCGGGATTCTGGGTGGAAAACGGCAAGATCCAGTATCCGGTCGAGGAAATCACGGTGGCGAGCACGCTGCAGGAGATGTTCCGCCACATCGAGGCAATCGGCGCCGATACGGTCGTTCGCGGGAACAAGGAAATTGGCTCAGTGCTGATCGAGAAGATGACGATCGCGGGGCAATAAAGCGTCTGCCGAAACGCAAATAAAGTAATCGAAAAGCCCGGAACGGTATGCACCGTTTCGGGCTTTTACGTTTCAGACGCGCCGCTCGTACACCACGAACGAATAGTCGAAGTCATTTGGCGCGGCCGCCCGATGTTTCTCGCGCGAGATTTCTGTCCAGACGGCCGGATCGGGGGCATCGATTGAGATATCGCCTTCGAAATCGGCATCGATCTCGGTAAGCACGAGCTTTTGCGCGAGCTCCCAGCCCTTGCGGAAAAGCTCCGCTCCGCCGATCAGGAACACTTCCTTCGACTCGTCGCGCGCCGCGACTTCCAGCGCTTCGCACAAGCCGGGAACGGTGTCGCAACCCTCGAAACGACGCCCGGCGTCGCGCGTCACCACGATATTCCGTCGTCCCGGCAGCACACGTCCAATCGACTGATGCGTCTTACGCCCCATGACGATCGGCGCGCCCATTGTCGTGCGTTTGAAGAATGCGAGATCTTCAGGCAGGCGCCAGGGCAATTGGTTGTCGCGTCCGATCACGCCATTGCGCGCGCGGGCGACGATCAGGGTGAGCGTCGTCATGATGGTGATCCTCTGCCGGCATTGAGATAAATCAAGCCGCAGATTCTACCCGACGTCGCTCCCGCCCACGGCCGCCGGCGCGCGCAAACCGTGCGCGACCATCAGCCTGTACAGCGTCACGCGCGAGATGCCGAGCTCGGCCGCCGCTTCGTTCAACCGGTGCCGATGCCGCAGCAAGCTGAGCTCGATCGCGCGTTTCTCGGCGGCGTCGCGGGCGGCGGCGAGCGTCGTGGATTCCATGCCCGTGCAGTGGCCGAGGCCTAAGTCATCGGCGGTAATCAGCTTGTTTTCGGCCATCACGATCGCGCGCCGCACGCGGTTGATCATCTCGCGCACGTTGCCGGTCCAGGCGTAGCTGTACATGGCTTCGATCGCCGAAGGCGCGAAGCCGCGGATCTTGCGTTTGCCGTCGCTCTTGAACTTGTGCAGCACGTGCAGCGCGAGGATCTCGATGTCCTTGCCGCGCGAGCGCAACGGTGGTTCGTCCACGCGCAGCACGCATAACCGATGAAACAGGTCCGTGCGAAAACGCCCGTCGCGCAGAGCTGCATCGAGGTCGATGTGCGTCGCGGAAATCACGCGGACATCGACTGGAATGGATTCGTGGCCACCCAGCCGGTCGATTTTCCCTTCCTGCAGGAAACGGAGCAGATGAACCTGGTTTTCGGGCGGCAGGTCGCCGATTTCATCGAGGAAAAGCGTGCCGCCATCGGCCTGTTCAACGCGCCCGATCTTGCGCTGATGCGCGCCGGTGAACGCACCGCGCTCGTAGCCGAACAACTCCGACTGAATCAGATGGTTGCCGATCGCACCGCAGTTGATCGCAACGAACGGTCCTTTGCGGCGCGGCGAGCGCTCGTGGATGGCGACCGCGGTCAATTCCTTGCCCGTGCCGGATTCGCCGGAAATGAACACATTGGCGTTCGTGTTTGCAACCTTGCGGATGGTGCGGAAGAGTTCCTGCATGGCTTCGCACGCGCCGACCATTTGTTCGTCGCCAAGAACGGCGGGCGTTTCCGCCCGGTCGATGTCGCCAAGACTCACCATGCCGTATGCATGGTCGACCAGATATCCGATAGCCGCCGGCGCGAACGGGCCCTTCACGAAATCGAAGCAGTAATGCCGGATCATGTGGCAGACCACGGGATCGGCGAGCAGCGTGGTATCGGCGAGGGCGATCCAGCCAATGTGCTGGTGGCGCAGCGCGGGTTCCAGCGCGGTCAGTTCCCGCGCCGAAAAGCCCGTCAAATCCACGATGCCGGCAACCGGCGCGCCACTTTTCAGCACGCCGGCATGGGCTGCAAACGCGCCAGTCGACACTTTCCAGCCGCGACCTTTCAGGTAGTCGATCAGGATCGGGTCCGGCTTCTGCGCGATGTAAATCAGGTGGCGAACGCCGGGCGCAGGGTTTGGTCGGGAAACCGCGGCGCTTACGGTTGTGACAAGGGCTGGAGGGGTCGGCGTTGCCCCGGTGGGCATTCTCGGGCTGCGCGTGCGGCTGGCCGGTGCTGCAGGAGATACGGGGGCAGGATCGTGCACGAACGACCTCCAGGGCAAGCGCGAAGCATTATCGCGGCCATTGCGGCGAAGATATGGCCCGTAATCGGGACGCGAACACGTTCCGCGCCGGATAGCTCGTCCGACACGGCTATTGCGTAGTACGGACCTCCTTGTCCGCTGTGTCGTCAGGGGTCGAGTGCACGGTGACATCTACCGGCGAGCGAACCGGTGCCGGCGGCGCGATCTCGTCCCACAGCGTCACGCTCGTTGGTTGATGCGGCAGAACCGGCATCCATCCGTCGGTCACCGTGACCTTTTCGAATGCGCCATCGTCCTGGTCCATAAACGATGCCGTAGTTACGCTGTGAGTGAGAGCCGGATCCACCCAGACTATTGCCGAACTGTAAATAATAGGGCCGTCCGACACGATTTCTTTCAAACCGGACTTTCCTATAAATTGTTCTTTAAAAATGGCTGGCGGATTAGTCAGTGTCAAAGATGTTTCAAATCCGGACATTGAAGGCGCTGCCTTTGTCTCGAAAGCCGGAATAATCACACGGCTCTGATTTAATTCGGTTTGCGCGCAAACGTTGCCGCCTGAACTTCCCAGTACAATCCACGCCGTTGCGACGGCGGCAAAGCGCTGCGGAACGGCGTTTTTTCCGCATCTGTCGGCGCTGCTGCTGATTTCCATGGCAGTCTCCGTGATTCGTCTTTATTAGCGAGACGTGTGCCATCGGCCGCAATCGCCCGTTCTATTTCGATCCCGACGAAACAGGTCCGATAATGCAGCCTAGAAGTGGTGGAAAATGTTTCACCGCTGAAACGAACTGCGTTTTGCAGCCGGTTTTATTCGCGCACGCGTAAATGATTTTGTCTTATTTAATGTTTTTACAAACTGCTTATTAAAACAGAATGTCAGATTGATTCGCGTACGGGGATTGGTTCGGCAACTCGAAGGGCGACATTGTTGCGGATAATTGTTTTCGAAGTATTCGCTTTATAGTAGTCTCTCAAAAACAGCAGTAGAAACAAAACAGGTTCGTTTATGAACCGCGCGACATCATTCGTCGCTTCCGGGGTTTCATCGTTTGCAGCTTTCCGAATGACCGTTCGCCTTGGCGCTTGCGAGTCTTTGACGTCTGCAGCGTGATCGAGGACATTGACCGGCGCGACCTTTTCAACGACCGTTGACGAAAGGATCAGAACAATGGAAGTCGCTCGGCGGCAATTAATCTATGTGACTCGCGACCCAAGCGCGGCTTTGTGCGCCCGGTTCGAGGAAAGGGGCTGGCACATCGAGGTGGTTTCCAACGCCAAGGATGCTCGCCGGTGGCTGCGCAGCGATCTGGCAACCGGAGGCTTGCTGGATTTGTCGAGCCATTTTGAAACGCATGAATTGGCCGCGCTCGAAGCGTCACTGACGCTCACCAATGTCGGCTGGGTTGCGGCCACCGTGCCGGGCCAGCTCGAAGACGCAGCCGTGCGCCGGTTGATTCGCGACTATTGCTTCGACTACGTGACGTTGCCTACATCGAATGATCGCGTAGTCGATGCAGTCGGCCATGCATACGGCATGGTGGCCTTGCACGAAAACGCATCGAACGACGCGCGCGACGGCCGTGCCGAAGGCGAAATGGTCGGTTCGTGCGACGCGATGCTGAGCCTGTTTCGCTCCATCCGCAAGGTTGCAATGACCGACGCGCCCGTTTTCATCTCGGGCGAATCCGGTACCGGCAAGGAACTGACGGCGGTTGCCATTCACGAACGTTCCGCGCGGCGCGAACAGCCGTTCGTCGCGATCAATTGCGGCGCGATTCCCGCGCACCTTCTGCAATCGGAATTGTTCGGGTACGAGCGCGGTGCGTTTACCGGCGCGAACCAGCGCAAGATCGGCCGCGTGGAAGCTGCAAATGGCGGCACGCTTTTCCTCGATGAAATCGGCGACCTGCCGCTCGAAAGCCAGGCCAGCTTGCTGCGTTTTCTGCAGGAGCGCAAGGTCGAGCGGCTTGGCGGACACGGTTCGACGCCGGTCGATGTACGCATCATCTCGGCCACGCACGTTGATATGCAAACCGCGATGATCGAAGGACGATTCCGCGCCGACCTGTATCACCGACTGTGCGTCCTGCAGATCGATGAACCGCCGCTGCGGGCGCGCGGCAAGGACATCGAATTGCTCGCGAAACACATGCTCGACCGTTTCAAGAAGGACGCAAGCCGGCGTCTGCGTGGTTTCGCGCCCGATGCCATCGCGGCCATCCATAACTACGGCTGGCCTGGCAATGTGCGCGAACTGATCAACCGGGTGCGTCGCGCGATCGTGATGTCGGAAGGGCGGCAGATCAGCGCTCGCGATCTTGAACTGGGTGAGTACGTGGAAGTTGCGCCGGTTTCGCTTGCGCAGGCGCGTGAGGCGGCGGAGCGGCAGGCCATTGAACTCGCGTTGCTGCGTCATCGCGGACGTCTTGGAGACGCCGCTCAGGAACTCGGCATTTCGCGTGTCACGTTGTATCGGTTGTTGAGTGCGCACGGCATGCGTCACATTGAAGTCGATGCACCCACGGAACACGTCACGCGCGGCTGATGCCCGGCCGCGCGTGACGGTTGTCCGCCAGTTGATCGAATTAGTTGATTGAGTTAGTTGATCGAGACTGTCTGAAGTCCAAACCCGGGGTTCACCGGAACCTTCGCGGCGTGCACATCTCTGTCCCTAAAAGACATCCCGGAGCCAGACTTTCCGGCGCTTGGTAAAATCGCGGTTTGGTTTTATCGGCGGCTGGATGCCTGTTGATTTTCACAGGCTTGCTGGCCCGGGCTATCACTTTTACGAACGACGACGCTCCCATGATCCAGTATCAAGAACTGCTCAAAGACATTCTCGAGCGCGGTGCTCGAAAGATGGACCGGACCGGCACGGGGACGATCAGTACGTTCGGCCGGCAATTGCGGTTCGATCTGGCAGCGGGTTTTCCGATCGTGACGACCAAGCGCATTCACATGAAAAGCGTGGTCTACGAGCTGCTCTGGTTCCTGAACGGCGACACGAACATCAAATATTTGAACGATCACGGCGTCACGATCTGGGACGAATGGGCCGATGAAAACGGCGATCTCGGTCCGGTTTATGGCCATCAATGGCGCTTCTGGCCAAAAAACGATGGCACCATGGTCGATCAGGTCAGCGGGCTCGTGCATCAGATCAAGACGCGGCCGAATTCGCGTCGCCTGATGCTGACGGCGCTGAACGTAGCGGATTTCCCCGACGAATCCATGTCTCCCGTCGATAACGCCCGCGCCGGCCGAATGGCGCTTGCGCCGTGCCATTGCCTCGCGCAGTTCTACGTGAACGACGGCAAGCTGAGTTGCCTTTTGTATTGCCGCAGCCAGGACGTGTTTCTGGGCACGCCGTTCAATATCGCGAGTTACGCGCTGCTCACGCATATGCTCGCGCAGCAATGTGACCTGGACGTTGGCGAACTGGTGTGGACGGGCGGCGATTGTCATATCTACCTGAACCATCTGGAACAGGTGGATCTGCAATTGAGCCGCGAGCCGTATCCGCTGCCAAAGCTCAAGCTGGCGAGAAAACCCGAGTCGATATTCGATTACCAATACGAGGATTTTGTCATCGAAGGGTATGAATATCACCCGGGCATCAAGGCGCCTATTGCGGTTTAAAGCGGCGGTTTAAGCGACGTTTTAAAGCCGCAGTCCAAGCTGCGGTTTAAAACATCCGGCGATCAAGGCGTGACGATATTGAACATCGGGTCGAAGGTATCGAGAAGACTAAACAACTCGCTCACCTTCTGATTGTTTCCGCTGACCTTGTCCCCGCCCGCCTGGCCGCCGCTCATCAGGAATTTGGCGAAGTCGCTCTTGCTCATGGCGAGTGTCGCGTCCGGATTCGCGAATGCGACGCCTTCGGTATAAATCAGTACCGAGTTGCGAAGTTCGATGCCGTACTTGCGGCCATCGCCAAGATTCCAGTTGATGACCGTGTGCTTGCCGTCCGCCTTCGGACCGTTGAGCCGGATTCCCATGAAGTCGAGCAGCATGTCGGGGCTCATGGCCGCGATGGCATCGGGCGTCGCCGTATTGATTCCCTTGCCCTTGGGCACGCCGTTTCGCAATTCGAACGCGCCCATCAAATACTCGTTGCGCCACGTCGGGTTTTCGGTCTGATAACCGAGTTGTTCGAGTGCATCGGCTTCAAGATCGCGCGCTGCCTTGTTCGATGGATCCGCGAACACGACCTTGTTCATCACGGTCGCGACCCAGCGGTAATCGCCTTTGTCGAATGACTGCGTGGCTTTCGCGATCACCGCGTCGGCGCCGCCCATGAACTCGACGAAGCGCGCCGACTCGTCCTCCGGCGGCAGCGGATGCAGGTTCGCCGGATTCGAGTCGTACCAGCCGAGATAGCGCTGGTAGATCCCCTTCACGTTGTGATTCACCGATCCGTAGTAACCGCGGTTGTACCACTTCTTGCCGATACCATCGGGCAACTGAACCTGCTCCGCGATCTCCGTCATGGTGTAGCCGGCGTTGGCGAGACGCAGCGATTGATCGTGCAAATATTTGAGCATGTCGCGCTGATCGGCCATGTAGCTCACGACATTCTGACGGCCCCACGTTGGCCAGTGATGCTGAGCGATCACCACATCCGTGCGGTCGCCATAGCGCAAGATCGCTTCGTTGATGGTCTTCCACCATTGCACCGTGTCGCGTACCTGTGCGCCGCGCAGCGTGTACAGGTTGTGCATGGTGTGCGTGGTGTCTTCGGCGGTATCCAGCAGCTTGAACTGCGGCATGTAGATCAGCATCTCGGCAGGTGCTTCCGTGCCGGGCGCCATCTGGAACTCGAACTGGATGCCATCGATAACGCGTGTCTCGCCGGTTTTTTCGACCGTGTCATTCGGCGCGATCAAGCCGAGATTGCCCCGCGCGTTGGTCTTGCCGAGACCGGCATCGACCTGTCCGCGCGCGCTCGCCGGCAGCATGGCGCCGTATTGATACAGCGCGCGCCGGCCCATCGCGTTGCCCGCGTAGATATTCTCCGCCACGGCTTCCTGCAAGAAGCCACTGGGCGCGAGCACCTTCACTTTGCCGCTCTTTGCATCGGCTTCGTCGATCACGCCTTTCACGCCGCCGTAGTGATCCGCGTGGCTGTGCGTGTAGATCACGGCGACCACCGGTTTCTTCGGCCGATGCTGGAAGTACAGATCGAGCGCGGCGCGAGCGGCTTCGCGCGTTGTCAGCACGTCGATCAGGACAACGCCCGTATCGCCTTCGATGATCGTCATGTTCGAAAGATCGAGCCCGCGCACCTGATACACGCGGTCCGTCACCTTGAACAAGCCCGTGAACATGTTCAATTGCGCGATGCGCCACAGGCTCGGATTGACCGTATCGGGCGCCTCGCCTTTGAGAAAAGCGTACTTGTTCAGGTCCCAGCTCGTGCGGCCGTCGTCGGTGGGAAACGTGCCGTTCGCAATCGTGCCGATAAAGCCGCGCTGCGCGTTCTCGAAGTCGGTTTTATCGGCGAAAGGGAGTTGCTGGTAGACGGCGAGATTGTCTTGCCGGGTAATCGCTGTGGCGTCCTTGGCGGGCGCGAAGGCGGCTTGTTGCGCAAGCGCGAACGGTGCTGTGAGCACGCTCAAGGCCGCGATTGCGGCAAGCGTGAGCCGGTGCGGCGATACGATCATTGTTGTCTCCATTGAATGCCAAGCCTGGTGTGTTGTTCACGCCTGAATGGACGCCCGGGCACTCATGGATCGCAATTCCGGTATTGCCGATAACTCCCTGGAAACGACCGGTCGCTGTTCGATAAACCAATCTGCCGCGTGCTCCTGGCGTCACAAGCGAGCCAAAAACTTTACAGGCGAACCGGTTTTGTATTTGTCATATTTGGTCGGCACATGGACAGGCGACGAGAGGCTCACGCTTCGCTGAGGAACTCGGCGAAATGATGTTCACCAGCCGGCGTGACGCGCAGGATGCGTCGGCGAGACGTTGTTTCAAGCCAGCCGTGTTCGGTGCAGGTATCGAGGAAAGCCGCGCCTAGCGCGCCGCCCAGATGCGGACGGCGCTCGCTCCAGTCTATGCACGTGCAGGCGAAGCGCCGGCGCCGCGCTTTCTGCTTGTTCAGATCGATGCCAAGCTGCGAAAACGCGTCCATTCCTTGCGCGGTTGCATCGAGTGAAGTGGGGCCGGGACGCGCGGATTCGGACGCAGCGCGGGGCACAACCTCCAGCCATTCCGATTTCAACATCCGTTCGAACAACTGCACCGCCAGTTCACCCGCCAGATGGTCGTAGCAGGTCCGCGCGTACCGCATGTCGAGCGGCACGGCCGACGCACGTCGCGGCGCCTGTCTATGCGCTTCAGCCGGCTCGCGCAGCGGCGCGCTGGCCTGCGCGAGATTGGCGAGCGCTTCGATCGCCATGGCGATGTCGGGCGTGGCGATGCGGTAATAACGATGCCTGCCGCTGACCTCGAGCGCCAGCAATCCGGCGTCGATCAACCGCGCAAAATGCCCGCTTGCCGCCGATGGCGAGATGCCTGCGATCATCGTCAACTCGCCGGCGGGACGGGCGGTGCCGTCCATCAGCGCCCACAGCATGGCGGCGCGCCCCGGGTCGGCGAGCAGTGCGCCGATCCGCGACAAACCCGGGAACGGGCGTGCATCGTCGTGATTGAGAGTCATGAAAACCTCCTTCGATTGACTCTACTTTAGCGTCACGGCGCACGCGATGTTTCACTGAGACGTGAAGTAACAATGCACCACGACCACGGGGCTAAAATGCGGATTCGTATTGAAGTGCGGTCTTGCAGGGGATTTTCATGCTGAAACTTTGGGTAGTCGCGCTGCTTGCCGCAGTGTGTGCCGTGTGTGCGGGTTGCGCCGGGACTTCGGGTGGCTCGTCTTCGGCGGGCGGGTCGAGCGGCATCACCATGTATGGGGTTATCGACGAAGGCATTTCCGTGCGCAAGTAGGGAAACGCGCGTCTTGCCCTGAACCCGTCCATATTTTGGGACTCGTATAATTCCGGCAACTTCACTTTGCCGGGCAGCGCCGCTGGGCGTGCCGCACATCCTCATGAACACTACAGCGCCGCTTTCGAATTCCACCGATGCCCCCATCAGCGACCGGTCCGAAACCACGTTCCGGTTTCTCGCCGAGCCTACGTCCGTCAACTTCGGCGGCAAGGTTCACGGCGGCGCGCTGATGAAGTGGATGGACGAGACGGCCTACGCGTGCGCCGCCGTCTGGTCCGGCCGATACTGCGTGACCGTGAGCGTGGGCAACATCCGCTTTCGCCGGCCAATCCTGGTTGGCAATCTCGTGGAGTTGCGGGCACGGGTTGTCGCCACCGGGCGCACGAGCATGCATCTGCATATCTCCGTGCATGCCGGCGACCCGAAGAGCGGCGTATTGCAGCAAACGACTGATTGCCTGATGGTCTTCGTTGCCGTCGATGAACAGGGCAAACCGGTGCCGGTGCCGTCCTTTGTGCCCGTGACCGACGAGCAGAAGCGCCTCGCAAAATACGCGATGGATGTGAAGGACGCGCTCGATGCCATCGTGGAATTGAAGCCGGAAGAAGTCGCCGCGGGCAAAGTCTAGAAATTTAGACGCGATAAAACAAGTAAATAAGACGTTTCTCATTCATGAATGTGTGCGTTGTAGGCATAGTTCGGCGCACCGAGCGTAAGGCCGCAAATGAGGCCGGGCGCAAACACAATCTGAATGAGGAACTACCATGACCTGGACGGCCGGCTACAACAGCTCCGTTGCTTACACGACTGGCTATTACCAGGAACAAAGCCCGAGTTTCCTGAATGCGTGTCTTGTGATGCAGCGCGTACAGCCGCCATCGATCGAGAAATTCACGTATTGCGAACTTGGGTTCGGTCAGGGATTGACGTCGCTGATCCTGGCCGCGACGCATCCGAACGGCGAGTTTTACGCCTGCGATTTCAACCCGTTGCATGTTCTCAGCGCGTCATCCGTGCGCGACGAAGCGCGGCTGCCGAACCTCACCTTGCTTGAAAACGGCTTCGGCGATCTTGCACAAGGCAAGGTCGATCTGCCCTTGTTCGACTTCATCACGTTGCACGGCATCATCTCGTGGGTATCGGACGAAACGCGCGCGCAGATCATGCAGTTCCTCACGCGCTATCTGAAGCCGGGCGGTGTGGTGCAAATCAGCTACAACGCCATGGTCGGATGCGCGCAGATTCAGCCGCTGCAACGCTTGTTGATGCTTGGCGCAGGAAAGGGCGGCGACGCATGGGAGAAAGCCAGTGAACTGGCCACAAAAGTAAAGAATCTGGAAGCACTGCATTTCACGCGCAACCCGGATTCAACGGGACGCGTCAATGGTTTCAACGATCTCAACAAAAACTATCTCGTTCACGAATACCTGCATGCAAAGTGGACGCCGTTTCATATCACCGACATTGCGCGCGAAATGGCGGAAGCAAAGCTGAGCTTTGCCGGCAGCGCGCGATTCGCGCATATGACGCCTGTTCCGTGGCTCGGAGACGACCAGCGGCAGATGCTGGAAACGGTCAACGATCCTATCGAGGCGGAAGAGTTGCGCGATTATTTTGCGAATCGTGGATTCCGCTCGGACATCTTCGTGCGCGGCAAGGCGCAACTCAGCGATATCCGTCTGCGCGAACAAGGGCGTCACGTTTATTTGTGGGGCAACGCGTCGGCGGTCTTCAAGCCGGAGGTGAGTGTGGAGCACGCCACGATCACCCGCACCGACAACTCGCACAAGGTGTTATTCGATTTGCTGCACCGCTCGGAAACGACGCTGGCGCAAGTCTTCGATGCACCCGAGCTCGCTGGACTGTCGCTCGACTCCATTCTGAAAATGCTGCGTTTGTCGATTGCCGTTGGCGAGACCATGGTGCGTTACGGCGCGGAACAACCGCGCGCGGCAGCGGACCGGCTCAATGCAATCTTGCTGTCGCGCATTGAACGCGGTGAGGTCTGGGGCGCATTGGCGTCGCCCCGGCAAGGCGGAGGCGCGGGAGTCAGCGTGCTGGATCAGTTGATACTCGCTTCGCTGCATGCAAAAGCCGATCCGGTAAAAGCACTGACCAAGGATCAAGACGAACTGGTCGCGCGCGTGAAGCGCTCATTGGCCGCGACGGGCCTGAAATTACGCGTCGGCGATGTTGACGTGGCCGAAGAAGACACGGACCAGCGTCTTGGTCATATCCTCGAAGACTCCGGGAAGACGCTGCTCGCGCATGCCGTCGAACTGGGTTTCATGGCCGCGCGAAAAACTGCCGCTCGATAAATCCAACCAGCCAACGCAGCGGTCGATACACGCTCAACCGCTGCAACCCGGCTTTATTTCTTCCCGACCATCTCTTCCGGCTTCACCCACTCGTCGAACTCGGCTTCGGTCACGTAGCCGAGCTTGAGCGCGGAAGCCTTCAGCGTCGTCCCTTCCTTATGCGCCTGCTTCGCAATCTTCGCGGCCTTGTCGTAGCCAATATGCGGATTCAGCGCCGTCACCAGCATCAGCGATTCGTTCAGCAAACTCTCGATACGCGGCTTGTTCGGCTCGATACCAACCGCGCAGTTGTCGTTGAAACTTTGCGCGCCATCGGCGAGAAGACGCACGGACTGCAATACGTTGTGCGCGATCATCGGGCGGAACACGTTCAGCTCGAAATTGCCGCTCGCGCCGCCGATATTCACGGCGACGTCATTGCCGAAAACCTGGCAGCACAACATGGTCACGGCTTCGGATTGCGTGGGATTGACCTTGCCCGGCATGATCGAGCTGCCCGGTTCGTTTTCCGGAATCGATAATTCGCCCAAGCCGCAGCGCGGGCCGCTCGCGAGCCAGCGGATGTCATTGGCGATCTTCATCAAACCCGCCGCGATGGTCTTGAGCGCGCCGTGCGCGAACACAAGCGCGTCGGCGGCGGCCATGACTTCGAACTTGTTCGGCGCGGTTTCGAAGGGCAGGCCGGTCAGCTTGCCGATCACGTTCGCGACCTTCACCGCGAATTCGGGATGCGCGTTCAAACCCGTGCCGACCGCCGTGCCGCCGAGCGCCAGCTGATACAAATGCGGCAACGTCGATTCAACGTGGCGGATCCCCTGATCCAGTTGCGCGACGTAACCCGAAAACTCCTGTCCGAGCGTCAGCGGCGTTGCGTCCTGCAAATGCGTGCGGCCAATTTTCACGATCGAATCGAAGTCCTTCGATTTTTTATCGAGCGTTGCGCGCAAGGTTTTCAGCGACGGCACCAGATGCTTGACGATCGCGACAGCCGCCGCGATGTGCATGGCGGTCGGGAACACATCGTTCGATGATTGCCCGCGATTCACATCGTCATTCGGATGAACCTTGCGCGCCTCGCCGCGTTCGCCGCCCATCAGTTCGCTCGCGCGATTCGCGATCACCTCGTTCAGGTTCATGTTCGACTGCGTGCCCGAACCCGTTTGCCACACGGCAAGCGGGAATTCGTCCGGATGCTTGCCGGCGAGGATTTCATCGGCGGCGGCGATGATGGCTTTCGCTTTATCGTCGGCGAGCACTTTTAGTTCTGCATTCACTTCCGCCGAAGCGCGTTTGACGATCGCGAGGGCATCGATCAATTCCGGCGATTGTTTTTCGCTCGAGATCTTGAAGTTCTGCAACGAGCGTTGCGTCTGCGCGCCCCAGAGTTTCTCGTTCGGCACGGCGATTTCGCCGAAGGTGTCTTTCTCGAGTCTTGCGTTGTCCGTCATGACTACTTGCTCCTTCAGGTTCGGTTGAAACGTGATGCTCAGAGTTGAGCGTCGACAGGCAATAACGTGAACAAGCCCGTCAGCAGGTTGCGGTACAAGCCGGCTTGCGGATCGAAGTCATACGTGCGCATCTGGCCGTTTTCTTCGGTGATCCAGATGAGCCGCGACGTCGACGAGCCGATGTTCTGGAGGCCGCCCAGTCCTGCGGGAGGTGCGAGCTCCACACGATACGACGTTGCCGGCGCAATGCCGCGATCGAACAACTCGGCGGCTTCGCGGGCAATTTCCTGGTTATAGACGATCAGCACGAGTTCCGTGTTGAGCGACGCCGAACGCGGATCGAGGTTTATCGAGCCGATGACGAGGATACTGCGGTCGATCACATAAGCCTTGGCGTGCAGACTCGAGCGCGATTGCGACCCGAACAGTCCGGCGCGCGGCTGGCCGGCGCCCTCGGCGATCACGGGTTTCAGTTCGTACAGTTCCACGCCGGCCTTCAGCATTGGCACGCGATAGGGCGCGTAACCCGCCTGGACCGCGACGGCGTCGGTGGCAGCAAGCGAGTTTGTCAGCACTTCGACCTTCACGCCTTTGCCGGTGATCGCGGCAAGCGCCTTGACGCCTTCGTCGTGAGGCACGAAATACGGCGACACGATCAAGACGCTGCTCTTCGCCTCGTTCGACAATTCTATGAGACGTTCCAGAGGCGGGCTTTTGTAGTCCGGATCGGGATGCTCGATCTTGACCGGCGAATCGGCTTTGAATTCCGTGCGCGCCCACGTGAGACCGAGGCTGTCCTGCGCGATCTGCTGAGCAAGCGGCGTGGCGTTCAGCGGTTTCGCGTTCAACGGATCGGCTTGTTCTTTCCAGTGCTGGCGAAGGTCGGCGCGGGTTTTATCGAGATCGGCGGGATCGAATTTCTGCTTGTTGAGCGCGCGTAGCGGATACGCAATCGAACTGTTCCAATAGTCGTCGAAGCTCGCCGATATTTCCTGCGTCGCCGGTCCCGCCACGAACGCGTCGAGATCGCGAAACTGGATGGTCGGACTCGCGCTGAAATATTCATCGCCGAGATTACGGCCGCCGATGATCGCAATCTGGTTGTCCGAAATCATCGCCTTGTTATGCATGCGGCGCGTGAACTGGTCCACGTTCGTGAACAGGTTGCGCGTGCGTTCGCCGAAACTCCGAGCCGCGCTGCCAAACGGATTGAAAACGCGGATATCGATGTTCTCGTGCGAATTCAGCGTCGCCATGATCTTGTCGATATCCTTGAAATTCAGGTCATCCACCAGCATCCGGACCTTCACGCCGTGGTCCGGGGCGTACAGCGCCGCGCCGAGCAGCAGCTTGCCCGTATTGTCCTCTTCCGCAATGTAGTACTGCATGTCGAGCGTTTTCGTGGCGGCGCGGGCAAGCGCGATGCGCGCCTGCAGCGCTTCGGTGCCGGTTGGCAGCAAACGCACGCCGGATGTGCCGGGATGTTCGGCTTCCTTTTGCGCGATAGCAGCGCGCAGCGGCGTATCGGCCGTGGCTGCGAGCGCGTGCGTGACCGGATGATCGAACGCGCTTGCCGGCGGCCGCGTTGCGCAGGCGGTGAGCGCGACTACAGCGAGAGCAGCAATGGTGAGCTTCAAATAGCGCGAAATTCCGCTGGGCCCGGCATGAAAGGCTTCGTTTTTCGATAACTGCCTGCTGCGTTGCGACACGTCCATTTCTCTTCTTTCCCGAGCGATTTTTATGATCTGGCGGCGCTAAAGACACGCCTTTCTTTTCGTTCTCAGCGCTGGATCTCGTTCAAAAGCCGGAGGATCACGCGGACCCATTTTATGGGAAAACAGGGTATTCACACGCGGACAGCCACGAATTGTGAAAATGTGGGATGGGTGACGCGACAGATCGACGGACGAAAAAAAGCCCGCTTCAAGGAAGCGGGCCTAATACCCCTGTTACTGGATGAGTCTCAAGGAGACGGCTTGATCGTATCCGGGGAATGCCTGGATTCCAACCAACAATGCCTGCTTAACTTATTCGGCGGCGTTACTGCAACGTCATGTTCAAGCCGTATTACGTGACGCCTGGCTGTTTTTTTCGGCGGGCAACGGGCTCCCGGCCACGAGCTTGCGGCTCATCCGGTCGAAACGGAAAGTCATCAACGCTGCAACGCTTGCCAGCCCGGCCGCCAGCCCCCACCACAGGCCTTTTGTTCCGCCGCCGAAGTGAAATGCCAGCAAATAACCTGTCGGAAAGCCGATGCCCCAATAGCCGAACGCCGCGGCGAGCATGGGCACGCGCGTGTCTTTCAACCCGCGCAGCACGCCGGAGGCCACCGTCTGCATGCCGTCGACGATCTGGAACACGGCGGCCACGCCCAGCAGCGAGGCCGCCAGCGCGACGGTCTGGGCGTTCTTCGGGTCATCGAGATGCAGATACAGCCCGACGATCGCGTGCGGCGCCAGCACGAGCACGCAGCCCGACAACGCCATGAACGCCACGCCGAGCGCGAGCGCGACAAACCCCGCATGGCGCGCGGCCACCGGCACGCCCGCGCCGATCCAGTACCCCACGCGCACATTGGCCGCCTGGCCGATGGCAAGCGGCACCATGAACGCCACCGACGCCACGTTCAACGCAATCTGGTGCGCCGCGAGCGGCGCTTCGCCGAGCGTTCCGACGGTCATGCCGGTGGCGAGAAACAACGTGGATTCAACGCCATAGGTGATCGCAACCGGCCAGCCGATGCCAAACAGCTCGCCCATTAATGGCAGGCGCGGACGCGACGCGGCGACAAAATGCTTGAATCGCGGACGCAAATGCAGGAACGCGACCAATAGGAGTGCAGTTCCCCAGACGGTGATGGTGGTTGCGACCGCCGATCCCAGGAAACCGAGGCGGGGCAGGCCGTAGGCGCCGTGAATCAAGCCGTAGTTCAGGAAGCCGTTCACGAACACGCCGCCAATCGATACCCACAAAAGCCGCCGTGCCGCGCCGATTGCCGGCAGGAATGCGCGCATCATGCCGATCCCGATCAGGCTGCCGGGCGCGCCCCAGCGCAGCACCGCGCAATATTCGCCGACGTTTTTAGCAAGCATTGTGGGTTCGTGGAACGCAAGCAGGATCGGCTCGGCGAAGCTCAGCAATATGAACGCCGGAATGGCGAGCAGCAGCGACAAGACAAAACCGGTCCAGTAGATATTCGGTACGAGATGATCGTTATTCGCGCCGCGCGCGTGCGAAACAGACACGCTCACCGACGTCAGCACGCCCTGCAGCAGCACGACCACGACAAAAAACAGGTTCGCGCCGAGACCGCCCGCCGCGAGCGAATCCGGGCCGAGCGAGCCGAGCAGGATGGTGTCGGTCACGCCCATTGCCATTTGCGAAAGCTGCGAAATGGCGAGCGGCGCCGCGAGAATGGCGGTATCGACGGCATGACGGGAAAGGCTGGGCGCCACATTCGCGCGATTCATTCGGGTTGGCATGACGGATAACAGGAAACTTGCGCCGCGCGCTTGGACGATGTACAAAGCCGCCGCAAAAACGGTAACGGGCGATGCGAAGGCCGTTGCCGGCCCTGCATCGCCCGGTCGTTCCGGCCGGGCTTCGGAGATCGGCGTGAATCACGCGGAATCCGAAACCGGCGAAAGAGAACGAAAGCCGTCTAGCTTATTGCTTGATCGAGCTCATGTCGATCACGAAGCGGTATTTCACGTCGCTCTTGATCATCCGGTCGTACGCGGTATCGATTTCGTCCATTCGGATCATTTCAATATCCGACGTAATTCCGTGCTTGCCGCAGAAATCGAGCATCTCCTGCGTTTCGGCGATACCGCCAATCAGCGAACCCGTCAGCGACCGGCGCTTGAAAATCAGGTTGCCGATGGACGGCGACGGATGCGGATGTTCCGGCACGCCGACGAGCGTCATGGCGCCATCGCGCTTGAGCAGCGTCACGAACGCGTCGAGATCATGGGAAGCGGCGACCGTGTTCAGGATGTAATCGAAGCTGTTGACGTGCTTCGCCATCTGCTCCGGATCCTTCGAGATCACCACTTCATTCGCGCCGAGGCGCTTGCCGTCTTCCACCTTGCTTTGTGACGTGGTGAACAGCACCACGTGCGCGCCGAGCGCAGCGGCGATCTTCACGCCCATGTGCCCTAGGCCGCCCAATCCGACGATACCAACCTTCTGCCCCGGCTGAATATTCCAGTGGCGCAGCGGCGAGTAGGTCGTGATGCCGGCGCACAACAGCGGCGCGACGGCGGCGAGTTCGAGGTTTTCCGGGATGTGCAGGGTGAAGGCTTCATCGACGACGATCTGCGTGGAATAACCGCCGTAGGTCACGCCGCCAGTGTGTTTGTCCGGTCCGTTGTACGTGCCTACGAAGCCGCTGCCTTCGCAATATTGCTCGAGGCCTTCCTGGCAACTCGGGCACGTGCGGCATGAATCGACCATGCAGCCGACGCCCGCGAGCTGTCCGACCTTGAACTTCGATACTTCCGATCCGACTTCGACCACACGGCCGACGATCTCATGGCCCGGAACGTTCGGATACACCGTGCCGCCCCATTCGCCGCGAGCGGTGTGCAGGTCCGAATGGCATACGCCGCAGAACAGGATGTCGATACGCACATCGTGCGGCGTGAGGTCGCGGCGCTCGAACTCGAAGGGGCTGAGCGGTTCGGTGGCGGAACGTGCGGCATATGAGTTGGTCTTGTACATGGAATTGCTCCAGAAAAAGGGCAAAGAAGTGCCAGGCGAAATGCCGGTGCCTGACACGAATATTTAATGCTCCGGTCATCGGCCTGTTGGACGGGCGCGTGCCTGAAACATCCGGGCCGGCGAACGAGATCGCCGGATAAAGCGGGCAAGGGCCGTGCAGGTCCTGAAGAGGACTTCCACGCGTTGCGATAGAAGGAATGGTTGCAAGGATGGCGTTGCTCGGCCGGACAGTGTCCGGATGCTACGAGGGTGCAGCGAAGGTCCTGCGATGCTTCTATTAGTCGGCGGCGCATTTAAATTGATGCCGCCTGAAACGATTTTAGATCGGCATAAAAAAACGTGCTTGAGTGGCCGTGATGTCACCGGAGCCAGCCGTTACGAAGCGCTGATTATCGCGCTTACGGCGACGTCTTCCAACCCGTCCCGATGTAAAAATTGACCACGGTCAGATGCGTGCTGCATCGATCGAATGATTTATTCCGGCTTGCGAATCTTGATGGTGGTGTCGTCGACAAGAACCGTTTGGCCCGCGCGGATCTTGCACGTCTTGCGCAACTCAACCTTGCCGTCGACCTTCACTTCGCCCTCGGCTACACGCATCTTCGCCGAGCCGCCGCTGTCGGCTAAGCCCATGATCTTGAGCAGGTTGTGCAGTTCGACGTAATCGCCCGTAAGCGTGAATTCCTGGCGCGGCATGGCGGCCCTCGTTCAGATTGAAACCGCTTTGAGGCGGATAGGGCGCACATCATAAACCAGCGATGCAGGCCGTATTCGTGTGAAGTATTGGCTGTGCAGGCACGCCGCGTGCGAATAAGGCCATGTCCCGGTAAATCCGGCCATCCGGCGCTTTTGCAACATGTCAGAAAATTAAACCTTCGGTAACAGTGACGGGTTTCATCGAACCCGGATGGCGGGAGCGGGGTCAGTCGTAATACGTTGTCCCGTAATCGAGTAAGCGGGCGATGGCAGCGCGCAGTGCCCAAGGGCGTTTCAGGACACGAAACAGGCTGCCCTGCGTTGCCATCGATACCCGGAAAAACAATCGCTAGAGAGGAATTGAATATGTCGCAAGTCAAGAAGATGCTGCTTGGTACCGCTTTCATTGCTATCGCAGGTTCCGCTTTCGCGCAGACCGCACAGCCGACCGATGCCGGTGCCCAGCCGCCTGCCCAGGTTACGCCCGCGCCTCAGAACCTGACGGCTCCGGCGCCTACCGATCCGCTGGTTCAGAAGCGCAACGCGAACGCTCAGGCCAGCGCGGAATACAAGGCATCGAAGAAGGCGTCGCAGCAGGAATTGAAGGCGACCAGCAAGCAGGCGAAGCAGCAATACAAGGAGCAAGTCCGCAACGCGAAGATCAACAAGAAGGCCGATAACCAAACGGCCAACGACGAACTCAAGTCCGCCGAACCGAACGGTCCGCAGAACACGAACTTGCAGCACTAAGCTGGATGTATCAATGAGCGCGGCTTTTTCGTGATCGCCGCGCCCGGAAAAAAATAGAAGGAGAACATCATGACCAAGACCACTCATCGTTTATGTGCTGCCTTGCTTGCAGGCGCGTTTGCAACGGCGGCGACGGTATCGATCGCGCAGACCACGGCCGAGCCCACGCACGCGGAGAAGAAGGCCGCCAAAAAGCAGGCCGAAGCCGATAAAGACGCGAACGTGGCGCAAGCCAAGGCCGACAAGCAGAAGACCGAGTCGCAGTCGAAGGCGAATGAAGCCGCCGCCGACGCCAACCTGAAGAACGCGAAGAAAGCGGACTGATTTCGCTTTGTCGCTTGAAGAACGGCCCGACGAGCGCAAAGCTCGCCGGGCCGTTTGTTTTTTAGGGCCAAAAGCGTGCTGCATCAAGCGCTTGCGTGCGAGGGTTGTATGGATATACAGTGTGCGTCACCTGTTTTTTCCATGCTTTAAGGTCACGCGACGTGCTTTCGCCCATTCCCGCCATTGATGCCAGGACCGAATCCGATGAAGCGGAAGTCGCGCCGTATTTGACCAAGCTCAACGACGCGCAGCGTGAGGCCGTCGAATACGGCACCGATGCCGATACCAATACAAGCAACGCCGCCGGCGCGCTGCTCGTGATTGCGGGCGCGGGATCGGGCAAGACGAACACGCTTGCGCATCGCGTGGCGCATTTGCTGGTGAAGGGCGCCGATCCGCGCCGAATCCTGTTGCTGACTTTTTCGCGGCGCGCGGCCAACGAGATGACTCGGCGCGTAACGCGCATCGCAACGAACGCGCTTGGAAACCGCAGCGGCATGGCGCAGGGCCTCACGTGGTCCGGCACGTTCCACAGCGTCGGCGCGCGATTGCTGCGCGACTATGCTGATTTGGTCGGCTTGTCGCCGTCGTTCACCATCAACGACCGCGAGGATTCCGCCGACGTGATGAATCTCGTGCGGCACGAACTGGGGTTATCGGCGAAGGAAAAGCGCTTTCCCGCCAAGTCCACCTGCTTCGCCATCTACTCGCGCGTGGTCAATACGGGCGCTTCGCTCGCGACCGTACTCGATCAGGCGTTCCCATGGTGCCGCGAGTGGGAAGACGATTTGCGCCGCCTTTTCGCCGCCTACGTCCACGCGAAGCAGCAGCAAAGCGTGCTCGACTACGACGACTTGCTGCTCTACTGGTCGCACCTGGCCGCGGAGCCGTCGATTGCGGCGGATTTGTCGAGCCGCTTCGACCACGTTCTCGTCGATGAATACCAGGACACGAACACGCTCCAGGCGTCCATCCTCCTTTCCATGAAACCCGACGGCCGCGGCCTCACCGTCGTCGGCGACGACGCGCAGTCCATCTACTCGTTTCGCGGCGCGACGGTGCGCAACATTCTCGACTTCCCGAATCACTTCAATCCGCCCGCCAAATGCGTGACGCTCGAGCGCAACTACCGCTCCACGCAGCCGATCCTCGCGGCATCGAACGCGGTGATCGGACTCGCCACCGAGCGATATACAAAAAACCTCTGGACGGACAAGTCGTCGGAGCAACGGCCGCGGATCGTTTCCGTCGCCGATGAAGCCGATCAGGCGCGTTACATCGTCGAGCAAATACTGGAAGCGCGTGAAGGCGGCATGACGCTCAAGCAGCAAGCGGTGTTGTTTCGGACCGCGTATCACAGCGCCGCGCTGGAAATAGAACTCACGCGGCGCAACATTCCGTTCGTGAAATTCGGCGGATTGAAGTTTCTCGATTCCGTGCATGTGAAAGACGTGCTGGCCGTATTGCGGTGGGCGGAAAATCCGCGCGATCGCGTGGCCGGATTTCGCGTCGTGCAGTTGCTGCCGGGTATTGGGCCGGCAATCGCGGGTCGCGTGCTCGATCAGGTAACTGAACGTGGCGATACAGCGTCCGCGCTTGCGGCATTTGCGCCGCCGCCGCGCGCGAGCGAGGACTGGCCTGTATTTGCGGCGCTGATGGCGAAGGTGTGCGCACGTGAAAGCGGCTGGCCAGCCGAGTTCGAGATGATCCGGCGCTGGTACGAACCGCATCTGGAGCGCAATCATGAAGACGCGGCGATCCGTCATGGCGACGTGCTGCAGATGGAAAGCATTGCATCCACGTATCCCACGCGCGAGCGTTTCCTGACGGAACTCACGCTCGATCCGCCCGATGCCACGAGCGACGAGTCGGGCGTGCCGCTTATCGATGAAGATTATCTGATTCTTTCGACCATCCATTCGGCCAAGGGCCAGGAATGGAAGAACGTGTTTGTGCTGAACGGCGTGGACGGCTGCATTCCGTCGGACATGGGCACGGGCAGCGACGAAGAAATCGATGAAGAACGGCGGCTGTTATACGTCGCCATGACGCGCGCAAAAGAGGATCTGCATATAGTCACGCCGCAGCGGTTCTATGTGCACAACCAGACGGCCATGGGCGACCGGCACGTGTGGGCGGCGCGCACGCGTTTCATTCCCGCGCATCTGATGCCGCATTTCGAGGCGCGCGCGTGGCCGCATGTGCCTGAGCCGGTGGCGCCGACTGCCGCAGGTTTGGCCGCGGCGGCGAAAGCGAAGCTGGATATCGCGGCGCGGCTCAAGAAAATGTGGGAATAAAGCGCCTCAACGTTCCGCACGCGACGGCTTCGGCACCTTGCGCTCCGGCGTGAAGATTGCACGAAGCCAATTGCCAAAGCGCGTAAAACCGTCATACGGCTCTTCGATAAAAATCTCGGGTTTCAACGAGCGCAATTGTTCCAGCACTTGCTGCGCTTCCTGCTTCGAAACGGAGCCATGAAACATTCCGAGCCGCAGCAAACAGCGCAGCTCGCCAAGCTTCTCGCGCGCGGTCGAGCCCACGCTATGCTCGGTCGCGATCCTTGTTTCGTACACGCGTTGCCGCAGGGAATCGGCGAGACGCCATGCGGGCGTCTGCATCTTCTGCTCGAGATCCTGAATATCCGTTGCCGCCGATTTGATCTGCGCGGCAAGCGATTCGATTTGCGCCGGGTCGCCTTTTGCTTCAGTGACGATCGACGTCGCCCAGGTTCGCGCGGCTTTTACCAGATCGTCCGTCGACCAGTCCGAGCGCACCGCAAACCCGAAACCGTGTTCCGCGGCTTGGCGCATCATCATGTCCACCACGTCCGGGAATTCCTTGTCGAGCGCGCGCTTGGCCCAGGCGTACTGGCCGTTCTGCAGCATTCGCTGGACAGCTTGTTCGGTGAGCGGCGTGGGGTTGTCGAGCAGTTTTGCGCGCAGGAAATCTTCGAACGATGGCGTGACGAATTGCGGATCGAATTTCAGCGACAGGCGAATGAACGTATCGAAATCGCGGCGCAGCGCAACGAGCGTTTCGTCTTTGAATGAGAGGGTGATCTGGCCCATGATGTGTCCCGGTTCGCGCGTCCCGCGCATCGAATTTTTGTGCTCGCGCGGGAAAACAGTTGGCGTCGCCATTAGAGCGATGGCCATTCGTCTTGATATCGGCGGCCGGGCGGAAAACTTTAGAGCGTTGGAGGAAAGCCTCCAGTCACTTCACGGGAATCGTGGTGCCGGCCGGCATAGGCACAGCGGTGACGCTGTTCTTCGCGCTGCCGGTTGCAATGCGGTCGCTATACGTCAGATAAACCAGCGTGTTGCGCTTGGCGTCGACAACTCGCACCACATGCAACGTCTTGAAGATGAACGACATGCGCTCGGAAAACACATCGGCTTTCTGTTTCAGCGGCGCGTCGATCTTGATCGGACCGACCTGGCGGCACGCAATCGACGCCTCGGACGGGTCTTCCGCGATACCCAGCGTTCCCTTCACACCGCCCGTTCGCGCCCGCGAGACGTAGCAGGTGACGCCGGCGACGGCTGGATCGTCGTACGCTTCCACGCTCACGCGATCCGAACCGGTGAACCGGAAGTTGGTGTTCACGCTGGCGATTTCCTCGGCATGAAGACTGGAAACGCCGAACAGCGCAGCGAGCGATGCAAGCAAGGGGAGGGCGCGTTTCATCGGAATCCTTGAGCCATTCCTGGCGGTGTGCTGGCGATATGCTGACGATAAAAAACAAAAAAGGCGTCGTATTGTAACGACGCCTTCGTTGAGTCCGGCTAAAACGCGTGCAGTTGAAAGATCAGTGGAAGATCAGATACAAGATCACCAGCACGATCACCGGAACACCAAGCAGCCAGCCAAGTAGGTAAGGCATGTCGTCCTCCATTCCATATCTGATTTGATGAATCAAGTATCCGTGAGAGGTCGATGTGCCGATAGCCGCGCCTGTCCTATATCGGTGTAGGCGGGCTCCTATCGAATGCCGGTGGTGTATTGCGTCACTTGCCGATAGCGTTCGTTTGGACGCAACACCACGTCTTCCGCGCTTTCCATGTTGATCTGATTTGGGAATCCGCCGGCTTCCAGGCACAACGCGCCATGCTTTTTATAGATCGTGCCTTGTTTGCCCGGCTCGCCTTCCAGATGATTGCTCGTATAAAACACCAGGCCGCGTTCAGTCGTCGATACCGTCAGTTCACGGCCGCTCGGCCGGTGATAGACGTTCGCCGCGCGCTGCAATTCGGGCAGTTCGGTGACCGCGCCGATCGAGCGCAATACAAAACAATGATCGATACCGCCATTCGCCAGCCGGACCTGCTCGTTGTCCTGTGCATCGATGCGCGGTCCGATTGCCGCTGGCTTGCGAAAATCGAACGGGGTGTCGGCGACGCTTTCGAGTGTTACTGGGATCGTGTTTTCATCGATAGTGAAAAACTGGTCCGCCGCGATTTCGATCTCGTGATCGGCAATGCTCGAAGGCGCGCCCGACAAGTTGAAGTACGCGTGATTCGTGAGGTTGAGCGGCGTGGGAGCATCGGTGAAAGCGTCGTAGGCGATCGTCAGCTCCCCCGCCGCGCTGAACGTGTAGGTCACCTGGACCGTGAGCGCGCCGGGAAAACCGTTGTCGCCGGCGGGCGACTCCAGCCTGAACACGAGCGATTCGTCCGTGTGTTTCGCTTGCCAGAGCTTGTAGCTGAATCCGGTCGAGCCGCCATGCAGCGAGTTCGGCGGCTGGTTGGCTTCGAGCGGATACTCGACGCCATCGAGTGAAAAACGCGCGCCCGCGATCCGGTTCGCCCATCGCCCGACGGTCGCGCCCATGTGCGCCGGGCCTTCCGTGTAGGCGGTGGGCGTGTCGTGGCCGAGCAGGATATCGGCGAGACGGCCGTCGCGATCCGGCGCGAACCACGAGACGAGCGCTGCGCCCAGGTTCGTTGCCGATACGCGCAAGCCGTTGTCGTGGCTGATGGTATGGAGTTCGACGGGCGTGCCGTCCGGGAGGTCGCCCCAATGGGCGCTGGAAATGTTCATTGCGTGGTCTCCGGGTTACGGTTTTTCGCGGGTTGGCGCGGCGCTTCGGGCTTCGGCAGCCTGTCACGATACAGCGTGCGCACGTAGTCCAGATGCGCGCCGGCGGCGTCGCGCGCGCGTTGCGGATCACGGGCGATGATGGCATCGAAAATGGCTTGATGTTGCGCGAGCAGATCGGCTTCGACCTGATCGTCGTAATCGACCAGCCTGTGTGACGTCAGCATCGATTCACGCACGAGTTCGTGCAGGCCGTGCATTACGTGGGCGAGCGCGAGGTTGTGGGTGGCATCGGCGATTGCCAGGTGGAACGCGGCGTCGTGTTCGGCAATGCGCGTGCGTTTCGGTTCGATGGCCGCCGTTTTCAGGGCCTGGAAGGTTTCCGCGATGCGGGCGAGGTCGGTATCGGTTGCGCGTTCGGCGGCGTAGGCGGTCGCGAGGGATTCGAGACCGTGGCGCAGTTCGAGGACATCGGCGCTGGCGGTGGGGTGCTGGCTCAGCAATGCGGCGAGCGGTGCGGAGACGAGGGGCGCGGTGACATCGGACACTTCGAAACCGCCGCGGGCGGCGGCGCGGATGAAGCCGTCGGATTCCAGGCGGATTAGTGCTTCGCGCAGCGACGGCCGCGAGACGTTGAGTTGTTCGGCGAGATCGCGTTCGGCGGGGAGGCGCTGACCTGGGGTGAGGGCGCCGCTCGTGATCAGGGCGCGGATCTGGTCGGAGACGACATCGGCGATGCGTACTCGGTAGGCGTTGACGGGATGGAAGGGGCGGGGCGTTGGCACTTTTTTTGGGGGGGATGGTTTGTGAGCGGGGGGCAGGGGTTGGTGCTGCTTGGGCCTTCGCGGGTTTTGTCTTTGCCGTTCTCTTTGGCCACTGTCCGTGGCGGGACTTCATTTCACGAGGTTGGACGCTGACGCTCGAACGTTGTTTGTAGCGGTCGGGGTTGGTGCCGGGTTGTTGCTGCTTAGGCCTTCGCGGGTTCTGTCTTAGCTGACTTCTTCATCACTGTTAGCCACTGTCCGTGGCGGGACTTCATTTCACGAGGTTTGACGCTGGCGCTCGGACGTTGTTTGTTGCGGTCGGGGTTGATGCTGGGTTGCTGCTGCTTAGGCCTTCGCGAGTTCTGTCTTAGCTGACTTCTTCATCACTGTTAGCCACTGTCCGTGGCGGGACTTCATTTCTTTGTCCAACGGCGACAAAGAAACGAAGCAAAGAAAACGCCTCTCCACCGCTAATTCTTAANGCCACTGTCCGTGGCGGGACTTCATTTCTTTGTCCAACGGCGACAAAGAAACGAAGCAAAGAAAACGCCTCTCCACCGCTAATTCTTAAGTGTCCACAACGTGCAGCGACAACTGCGTGGCACGCAAGAAGCACCCTCAGCGCATAGCCCAGAACAGTTGAAACCCTCCCCCTCCGGTAACAGATACCCACACGCTTCGCCACCAGCGTCGGAATCCGTTAATACGGAAACCTGGCATACACGTAACAGCGGACGAGCTCATAACGGGTCCTGAGCAGCTTGAATCCGAGACAGCTTCGCTAGTACCGTAACTCTTCCGTTCTTCCGTTTGGGCGCCAGCGCGCGCAGCGGGGAGGCCTGGTTAGTGGATTCCCACACCGGTGGCGAAGCGTGTGGGTTGCCGTGAACGGAGGGGGAGGGTTTCAAGTGTTCGGGGTTATGCGCTGAGGGTACTTCTTGCGTGCCACACAGTTTTCGCTGCACGCTGTGGACACTTAAGAGTTAGCGGTTGGGAGGCGTTTTCTTTGCTTCGTTTCTTTGTCGCCGTTGGAAAAAGAAATGAAGTCCCGCCACGGACAGTGGCTAACAGTGCTAAGGAAATCAGCTGAGACAGAACCCGCGAAGGCCCAAGCAGCAACAACCCAGCACCAACCCCGACCACTACAAACAACCGCTCAAGCGTCAGCGTCCAACCTGTGAAATGAAGTCCCGCCACGGACAGTGGCTAACAGTGCTNACTGGTCGAGCTTGCGCGCGGGCGCAACCCAGCACCAACCCCGACCACTACAAACAACCGCTCAAGCGTCAGCGTCCAACCTGTGAAATGAAGTCCCGCCACGGACAGTGGCTAACAGTGCTAAAGAAATCAGCTGAGAAAGAACCCGCGAAGACTTAAGCAGCAGCAACCCAGCACCAACCCCGACCACTACAAACAACCGCTCAAGCGTCAGCGTCCAACCTGTGAAATGAAGTCCCGCCACGGACAGTGGCTAACAGTGCTNACCACTACAAACAACCGCTCAAGCGTCAGCGTCCAACCTGTGAAATGAAGTCCCGCCACGGACAGTGGCTAACAGTGCTAAAGAAATCAGCTGAGACAGTACCCGCGAAGACTTAAGCAGCAGCAACTCCGACCACTACAAACAACCGCCCAACCGCCAAAATCAAAACCTCAGGAAATAAAGCCCCGCCACGGCCAGTGGGTGAAAGTGCCAAAAAACTCAGCCAGCACAAAACCCGCGAAACCCCAAAAAGCAGCAACCCACCGTCACCCTCGGACTCCCGAGTCCTTAGTTTGACATGAAACACCACAAACTTTAAAGTCTTGGTCAGACCACGCTGACCACAAAAAGATCCGAAACCGCCAGCAACCCAAAAATTCCCCCGAGCGCCAGCGTAAAAATCAAAATGAAAGTTGCCTTGTTCGTCCCGTGTTTCATTGATGCGTTCTATCCTGAAGTAGGCATTGCGACGCTCGAACTGCTAGAACGGCTAGGCGTAGACGTCGATTACCCCGAAGAACAAACCTGCTGCGGCCAGCCCATGGCAAACAGCGGCGCGCAAAAAGAATCCGCCGGCGCGGAACGCGTGTTCGCCCGCAACTTCGCCGATTACGACTACGTGGTCGGACCCTCGGCGAGTTGCATCCACCACGTGCGCGAACATCTAACGGCAATCGAACAAACGGCATCGGTGAAAAAGGTTCGAACAAGCGCCTACGAGCTCGTCGAGTTTCTCCACGATGTCCTCAAGGTGCGCGAATTTCCATGGGCCGAATTCCCGCACCGCGTAGGCCTGCACAACAGCTGCAGCGCGATTCGGCATCTGAAGGAAGTATCGGCATCGGAAATCGGCGGAGCGCCGTTCTCCAAACCGCGCGCGTTGCTCGAAGGCGTAAAGGGCATCGAATTCGTCGCACCAACCCGACCCGACGAATGTTGCGGCTTCGGCGGCACGTTTTCCGTGACGGAAGAAGCGGTATCGGTGAGGATGGGACAGGACAAGGTGCGCGACCATTTGGGCGCGGGCGCGCAATACATCGTCTCCGGCGACATGTCGTGCCTCATGCATCAGCAAGGCTGCGCCGAACGCCTGAAACTCGATGCACGGTTCATCCACATTGCCCAGGTTCTGAACGGAGCACGCGCATGAGCGACGTCGTGAAGGGCAAGAGCAAACGGCTGGATCACGCGAAAGCGGCGGGTGCGTTTATCGCGAAAACGGATCACGTCGCTTTCCACGATAAACGCCTCTGGGACCTGCGCAGCAAACGCGATGCGCAGGCGCACGGCATGCCGGAATGGGAGACGCTGCGGGATCTGGCGTCGGGGATCAAGGAGCACACGCTCTCGCATCTCTCCGAATATCTCGAGCAGTTCATCACGCAAGCCGAGTCGCACGGCGTCACGGTGCATTTCGCGGCGACCGCCGAGGAACACAACAAGATCGTCTACAAGCTGATGTCCGAGCGCGGCCTGACCACGCTCGTCAAAAGCAAATCCATGCTCACCGATGAATGCAAGATGCGCGAGTACGTCGAACCGCGCGGTATCACGGTGATGGAAACGGATCTCGGCGAACGCATCCAGCAACTGGACAATCAGGACCCGAGCCATATGGTCGTGCCGGCCGTGCACAAGTTGCGCGCGGATGTTGCCGAATTGTTCGGACGGACCATCGGCACGGATCCCAAGAATAGCGACATCCACTATCTCGCCGAAAGCCAGCGCATGAACACGCGACCGTATTTCGTGCGTGAGAAAACGGCCGGCATGACGGGCTGCAACTTCGCGGTCGCCGAGACCGGCACGGTCGTGGTGTGCACGAACGAAGGCAACGCGGATTTGTCGGCGAATGTGCCGCCGTTGCATATTGCATCGATTGGTATCGAAAAGCTGATTCCCATGATTTCCGATCTCGGTGTGTTCGTACGCATGCTGTCACGGAGCGCGCTTGGCTCGCCGATCACGCAATACACTTCGCATTTCCGGGCGCCGCGTCCGGGTTCGGAGATGCACTACATCCTCGTGGATCACGGCCGTTCCGAACGCCTTGCCATGGAGGATTTCTGGTACTCGCTCAAATGCATCCGCTGCGGCGCGTGCATGAATACGTGCCCGGTTTATCGGCGTAGCGGCGGGTTGTCGTATGGCTTTACGTATTCGGGGCCGATCGGCGCGATCATCAACCCGACTTACGATATGAAGCGCTTCAGCAGCTTGCCGTTTGCATCGACGTTGAATGGCAGCTGCACGAACGTCTGCCCAACGAAAGTCAACATCCACGAGCAGATCTACAAGTGGCGCGAGGTCATCGCGGCGAATCACGAAGTGCCGTTCGTGAAGGCCGAAGTGCTGAAGATGGCGGGGCGCCTGCTTGCAAGCCCGACGCTGTATCGCGGCACGGTGGCGTCGCTTGGCGGCGCGTTGAAACGCCTGCCGAATTTCGTGTTGTATAACCCGCTGAACATCTGGGGCCGTCAGCGCGACTTGCCCGAAACACCGCCTGAAACCTTCCACGACTGGTACAAGAAAAATCGCAAGGCGGCGCAGAAATGACGACAACCCGTGAAGCGTTCCTCGCCAAGATTCGCGCGGCGCAACCGGCGGCCCGTCCGCGCCCTGAAGTGCCCCTTTTCGATACACCTCCAGGCGAGCGCCTCGAACGTTTTCGCACGGCGCTGGCGGCAATGGGCGGAACGGTGGTCGAAGGCGAATCGCTCGATACGGTGCGCGCCCTGCTTGCCGAGCGCTTCGGCGCCGATGCTGTGATTGCCTCGGCGGTTCCGGGTATCGATGGAAACCGCGCGCTTGCCCCGGAGATGTCGCCCGCTTTGCTGCAGGACGTCGATGCCGGCGTCGTGCGTGCGCGTTTCGGCGTGGCGGAAACCGGCTCGGTGTGGTTCAGCGAGGACGAGTACATCGTCAACTCGATTGGGTATCTCGTGCAACATCTCGTCGTGCTGCTCGATCCGGCGCGGATCGTGGATGGACTGCAGGACGTGTACAGGCAGGACGATTTCAAGAGCGCCCGATACGCGGTGCTGGTGACAGGGCCATCCGCCACAGCCGACATTGAAGGCGTGCTGATTCGCGGCGCGCAAGGCGTGAGGTCGCTGACGGTTGTTTTGCTCACGGCCTGAACTGACTTGCAGACGTACAAAAGCCCGTTCCGCTTGCGTTGGCGGAACGGGCTTTTTGCTGGCGTATTTCGGGCGATTACTGCGAACCGAGCTTCTTGATCAGCACATCTAGTTGAGCCATTTCGTCTTCGGTCAGATCAGTCAATGGCGCGCGAACCGGACCGGCGCTGCGGCCAATGAGCTTCGCGCCCGCCTTCACAATACTCACCGCATATCCCGCGCGACGATTCCGGATCGCGAGATATGGCATGAAAAACTCATCGAGCAGACGGCCGGTGGTTGCGTGATCCTGCGATGCCACCGCGCGATAAAACTCCATCGCCGTTTTCGGAATGAAGTTGAATACCGCCGATGAATACACCGGCACGCCCAGCGCCTTATACGCTTCGGCATATACCTCGGCAGTCGGCAAGCCGCCGAGATACGAGAAGCGATCACCCAGACGACGACGGATCGTCACCATGTTTTCGATCTCGCCCACTCCATCCTTGAAGCCGATCAGGTTCGGGCAACTGTCTGCCAGACGTTCGAGCATGTCCGCGTTGAGCTTCGAAATCGCCCGGTTATAGACGATTACCCCGATGTTCTTGACCGCCTTGCAAACCTGCTCGACGTGCGCGGCAATCCCTTCCTGACTGGCTTCGGTCAGGTAATGCGGCATTAGCAAGATGCCGTTCGCGCCCAGCCGCTCGGCTTCCTGCGCATAAGCGATGGCAACGCGCGTCGGGCCACCCGCGCCGGCGAGGATCGGCACCTTGCCTTTGCAGGTTTCGGTCGCGGTGCGGATCACGTTCGAATAGTCGGCCTGCGTGAGCGAGAAGAACTCGCCCGTTCCGCCTGCCGCAAACAACGCTGTCGCGCCGTAGGGCGCGAGCCATTCGAGGCGTTCGGCGTAGGTATCGGCGCGAAAATCGCCTTGTTCATCGAAGTCGGTCAGAGGGAAAGACAGCAGGCCTTCGGAAACGATTTTCTTGAGTTCTTGAGGTGTCGTCATGTTCGGTCGTGAGTATTTTTTAAAGTAGCCAGCGCGCACTCGTTATATTGACATACGTTGTCTGATGACATTCTACGGGTGATCGGATTTGTCGTAGTATGGGTATTAACCCCGAATTGCGCGTATTTATAAAGCCTTACAGATCTGTGGGATCGATGTCAAACACACGCACAGTATCCGTTAAAGTATGACGTCAGACAAGATAAGATGCGCCCGCATTCGTTGAGTTGCAGAGCGAAGCAGTCAGACAGCGGCGGGTCAGATATTGGCGTCGGCGGCCTGGTTGGCGCGCCGCAACCGTTCGCGGCTATTCGACAAGTGCATGCGCATGGCGGCGCGGGCGCTTTCGGCATCGCGCCTGACGATGGCTTCAAGAATGCTCTCGTGTTCGAGGTTCACGAGCGACATGTACGCCTTCGGATCCGCCTTGGCGATACCCGCCGAGTCAATGCGATTGCGTGGAATCAGCGCGGAGCCCATTTGCGTCAGGATATCGACGAAATAGCGATTGCCCGTTGCCCGGGCGAGCGCGATGTGGAACTGAAGATCTGCGGCCACGCTGTCATTGCCGTTGCGGCTGGTTGCTTCGATTGCATCGAGCGCGGCGCGCATGCGTACGAGATCCTCAGGTTGTGCGCGCTGCGCGGCCAGACCGGCGCATTCCGTCTCTAGGCTGATGCGCAATTCGAGCACGGAGAGGACGTCACGCAGGGTAGTGGCCGGCACCATGTCGATACCGAGCTTCTCGCGTCGTGGCTCCAGTACGAAACTGCCGATGCCATGCCGTGTTTCGATGACCTCGTTCGCCTGCAGACGCGAAATGCCTTCGCGTACGACTGTACGACTAACGCCGAGCGTCGCCATGAGTTTGGCTTCGGTCGGCAGTTTGTCGCCCGGCTTCAGGGCAGCAGATTCGATCTGTTCGATCACATAGTCGAACACGCTCTCCGCGAGGTTGCGGGCACGTCGGGGTGTCGCGACGGATGCGAGGGGTTCGGCCATCAGAAACGCTCCTTGAGTCGGTCGGGCGGTGGAAGCAAGCCCAGATTATACCGTTGTCTGACGACCGTCGATTTTAAAGATTGGGCGATTACGCGGAGTGGGGCAATCAGCGACGTTCAATTGTCCTGATCGATGCGCGATCATTTCGCAGCACGTCCGCGAGCGGGTTCAATCCCACCCTCCAAACGCAAAAAGCCCAATCTTTCGATTGGGCTTTTTGGCTGGAACCTTTTTGGCTCCCCGACCTGGGCTCGAACCAGGGACCTACGGATTAACAGTCCGGCGCTCTACCAACTGAGCTATCGGGGAACATCTGCAGCAGAGAAACGAAATTATATGGAGGGGAATCTAGACTGTCAACACCCTGCGTTCATCTCGATTTAAAAATTTCCCGGCAACCGATAACCCATTCGCCATCGCCAAAAAGGCGCAATAAGCGCATTAACGTTCGAGCAGTTCGAGCTTCTCTTTTACGTCCTTGAAATCATCGGCTTCGGGCAGCGGCGCCTTGGTCTTGGTGATGCTCGGCCAAGAACGCGAGAGATCTGCATTCAATTCGATGAAGTGCTGTTGATCGCCCGGCACGTCTTCTTCAGCATAGATTGCATTGACCGGGCACTCCGCCACGCACACGGCACAGTCGATGCACTCGTCCGGATCGATCGAGAGGAAATTGGGACCTTCGCGGAAGCAATCCACCGGGCACACGTCCACGCAATCGGTGTAACGGCACTTGATGCAGCTTTCGGTCACAACGTGAGTCATTCAGGCTCCTGCATGCGAAATTCGTGGGGCGGCGGGGCAACTTGGACGCTGGTTCAAACTCGAACCGTCAGTCTCTTTCCTGGGCAGGGGAGCCCGGTTGTGCACATTGCGCGCGCTAAAACCAATATTGTAGCGTACCGGTAAATACGAGCGCGACCCCGATCTGGCAAGCTTTATATCCTTTAGTGATTTGTTTATGGACGCAAACGTGCTCCGCGCGTGGTCGCTAGCGAATGCTGAAGCCAGCGTGGGCGCGGCTCTAGGCCGGCACTTCGGGTAACATGCACTTCAAGGCCGCAGGGGACCAGCCAATGCACGTCACACGCCTCTCAGACCGTGACCATACAAACCGTGTCACCGCTTGCGGTTCTTCCCGCGGGTTTTTGCCTGGCGGTTCTTTCCGTTGTACTAGCCGTTCGTCTGGAACCATGATCATCCATTCGCTGCTCGATACCGATCTCTACAAGTTCACCATGATGCAGGTGGTCCTGCATCACTTTCCGGCAGCGCACGCGGAATACAAATTCCGATGCCGTACGCAAGGTGTCGATCTCGTTCCGTATATCGATGAAATCCGGGAGGAAGTGCGAGCGCTCTGTCAGTTGCGTTTCACCGACGACGAACTCGAATACCTTCGGCGGATGCGCTTCATCAAGAGCGATTTCATCGACTTCCTGGCGCTCTTTCATCTCAACGAAAAGTCCGTGACGATCAAGCCGTCGGCGAAGAATAACGGCGAGATCGACATCGATATTGTCGGACCCTGGCTGCATACCATCCTGTTCGAGATCCCCGTTCTCGCGATCGTCAACGAGGTCTATTTCCGCAACACGCAGCGCGATCCGACTTTCGAAACCGGGCGCGAGCGGCTGCGCGACAAGATCGAACTGCTTGGCGGCCGTCCCGAAGTCTCGGACTGCAAGATCGCCGACTACGGCACCCGCCGCCGTTTCTCGGGCAAGTGGCACGAAGAAGTCATCCTCAAGCTGAAGGAAGGGCTCGGCGAACAGTTCACCGGAACGAGCAACGTCTACTACGCAATGAAGCATGGCCTTCGTCCCCTCGGCACGATGGCGCACGAATACTTGCAAGCTTGCCAGGCGCTCGGTCCGAGGCTGCGCGATTCACAAGTGTTCGGCTTCGAAATGTGGGCCAAGGAATATCGCGGTGATCTGGGCATTGCGCTCTCCGATGTTTATGGCATGAAGGCGTTTCTCAACGACTTCGACATGTACTTTTGCAAGCTCTTCGACGGCGCGCGTCACGATTCCGGCGATCCCTTCGACTGGGGCGAGCGCCTGATCCGTCACTACGAACAGAATCGCTGCGACCCTCGAACCAAGGTACTGGTTTTCTCGGACGCACTCGATATCCCGAAAGTCCTTCGCCTCTACGAACGTTTCCGCGGCCGCTGCCAGCTCGCGTTCGGCGTTGGTACGAACCTCACCAATGACCTCGGTTATCAGCCTCTGCAGATTGTCATCAAGATGGTCCGATGCAACGGTCAGCCAGTCGCCAAGCTCTCCGATTCACCCGGCAAGAACATGTGCGAAGACCAGGCTTATCTTGCGTACCTGCGTCAGGTCTTCGATATCGCCAAGCCGGTAGGAGAACTGTAGCTCGCAAGCACGCGGATTCGCGCAAAATCGCTCAGCGTTAGCCGTTCGGTCTAGGGTAGCCGGACTGGGCTGCTCGTTATAATCAAGTCCTTGATCGACGTGCAGGCTAACGGGGACCCCATCACATGGATACATCGGCCGCATGCCGGAACTCAAGCGGGCGGCGCGGCCGGAACATGCTTTGGTTAATGCAGGTTCTCGTGATCACGTTGTTACCGCTGGACGCCTCCGCGGCAACGCTCAATGGCGGCGCGTTATCGCCGCTTTGGGCGCTGCCGTTCGCGGGCATTCTGCTTTCCATCGCCATTGCGCCTTTGGTCGCGCCGCACGCCTGGCATAGTCATTACGGCAAGATATCTGCAGCGTGGGCGCTGGCTTTTCTCGTGCCGTTCGCAATGGGATTCGGAGCGCAAGCCGCCTTTGCCACATTCGTCCATGCCATGCTGGAAGAATATATTCCGTTCATCATTTTGCTGGCCGCGCTGTTTACAGTCGCGGGCGGAATTTGCCTGAATGGTGATTTGCGCGGATCTCCTCGCATGAACACCGGCATACTCGCGCTCGGCACCGTGCTCGCCAGCATTATGGGAACAACGGGCGCAGCCATGCTGCTGATCCGTCCTTTACTGCGCGCGAACGAGCAGCGCAGGCATCAGGTGCATCGGGTGGTGTTCTTTATTTTTCTTGTAGCCAATGCGGGTGGTTCGCTTTCGCCGCTTGGTGACCCGCCGCTGTTCCTTGGTTTTCTGAATGGCGTCAGCTTTTTCTGGACCACCGTGCATCTCGCAAAGCCCACGCTGTTTATTTGCGGCGTCTTGCTCGTACTTTTTTATGCGTTCGACCGGTATTACTTCGCGCAGGAAGATGCGCCGCAGGAGACTGCGGGCAAAACGCCTTTGAGCATCGACGGGAAGATCAATTTCGTTCTTCTCGCGGCAATTGTCGTGCTGGTTCTGATGAGCGGCTTGTGGAAACCGGATATCGAGTTCGATGTATTCGGCACGCACGTGGCGCTTCAGAATCTCGTACGCGACGTGATGCTCATAGTCGTGTTGCTGCTTTCGCTCGCGCTCACGCCGAAGAGCGCGCGGGAGGGCAACGCGTTCAACTGGGCGCCTATAGAAGAGGTCGCGAAGCTCTTCGCCGCCATCTTCATCACCATTGCACCAGTCATCATGATCTTGCGTGCCGGCGCGGACGGGGCGTTTGCGGGCATCGTGCATCTGGTCACCGACTCGAGCGGCAAGCCTATCGACATCGCGTACTTCTGGGCAACGGGCTTGCTGTCATCGTTTCTCGATAACGCGCCGACGTACCTCGTCTTCTTCAACCTCGCCGGCGGCGACGCGCAGAGCTTGATGACGACCGGCGCCACCACACTCGCCGCAATCTCGGCGGGCGCCGTTTTCATGGGCGCGAACAGCTACATAGGCAACGCGCCCAACTTCATGGTCAAGGCGATCGCCGAATCGCGCGGCGTCGCGATGCCAAGTTTCTTCGGATACCTGGGCTGGTCAGCGGTCATCTTGCTGCCCTTGTTCCTGCTTACTGGATGGTTGTTCTTCTAAGGAGAAGTCGATGAAAAAAGTGCTGGTTGCCCGCCCGATTTTCCCGGACGTGATCGAACGTCTGCGACAGTATTTTGAAGTCGATGCCAATCCGGGAGCACCGCTTCCCGCCGACGAACTCGCCCGCCGCATGTCCGATCGCGACGGCGCCTTGCTCGCAGGCGATCCCATCACGGCGAAGGTTCTCGAAGGCGCACCGAATTTGAAGGTCGTGTCGAACATGGCTGTCGGCTACAACAACTTCGACATGCAGGCGCTGAACGCTCACGGCGTGCTCGGCACGAACACGCCCGACGTGCTGAACGAAAGCACCGCGGATTTCGGCTGGGCGCTGATGATGGCCGCCGCGCGCCGCATTACGGACTCAGAGCATTTTCTGCGCGCGGGCAAATGGGGCACGTGGTCGTACGACGCGTTCCTTGGCTCCGACGTCTATGGCTCGACGCTCGGCGTGATCGGCATGGGACGCATCGGGCAAGCATTGGCTCGACGTGCACGGGGATTCAATATGCGTGTGATTTATCACAACCGCTCGCGCGTCGCGCCGGAAATTGAAGCGGACTTGAACGCGGAATATGCATCGAAGGCCGACTTACTAAAGCAGGCCGATCACGTCGTGCTGGTATTGCCGTACACGGCGGAAAATGATCACACGATCGGTGCGGCCGAACTGGCGAGCATGAAACCCACGGCGACGCTGACGAACATCGCGCGCGGTGGAATCGTGGACGATGTGGCGCTGATCGAGGCGCTGCGCAACAAGACGATCGCTGCAGCCGGCCTCGATGTGTTCGAAGGCGAACCCAACTTCAATCGCGATTTCCTGGGTTTGTCGAACGTCGTGCTGACGCCGCATATTGCAAGCGCCACCGAATCCACGCGTCGCGCAATGGCAAATCTCGCCGCCGACAACCTGATCGCAGCGCTCGGCGAAGGTCCGCGCGCAGGCAATCCGCCGAACCCGATCAATCCGGACGTCCTGAAGAAATGACCATGTTGTTGCTGTTGAGCGCGGCGGTCGCTGTCCTCGCGATCACGCTGGTGATTGTGCTGATCCTGTTGCTACGTCCGAAGCGGGAGTCGGATATCGAGGAACAATTCGAGGCGCTCACGGATCGGGTCATCGATATGGGCGAAGCGCACGCGCGCGCCCAGGAGCGGCTTGAACGCAACGTGCGGGGCGAAGTCGTCGAGACCTCGCGTGCATCGCGTACGGAAGCGGGCGGCGCGTTCGCGCAGTTCCAGCAGACGCTCGCAACGCAACTCGCGAGCATGTCGAACGTTCAGAACGCTCAGTTGGAGGCGTTCTCGCGGCAATTGCTGGCGTTGACGGAAAGCAACGTGCAGCAAAGCCAGCACGCGCGCGACGAACAAAGCCAGGCGCTCAAGCGTTTCGGCGATGCCTTGACGTTGCAGCTCGCGCAGATGTCGGAGTCGAACGATCGTCGCTTGAGCGAAGTGCGCACGACGCTCGAAGCGCGGCTGAAGGACATTGAGGCGAACAATTCGGCAAAGCTGGAAGAAATGCGCCGCACCGTCGATGAAAAACTCCACGCCACGTTGGAACAACGTCTTGGCGAATCGTTCAAGCTGGTATCGGACCGGCTTGAGCAGGTGCATCGCGGATTAGGGGAAATGCAGACGCTCGCGGCGGGCGTCGGCGATTTGAAGAAGGTGCTGACCAACGTCAAGACGCGCGGAACGTGGGGCGAAGTGCAACTCGAGTCTTTGCTCGAACAACTGCTGACGCCGGACCAGTACGCAAAGAATGTCGCGACCATTCCGAAGAGCAACGACCGCGTGGAGTTCGCAATCAAACTGCCCGGCCGCCACGACGCGCCTGGCCAAAGCGGATCAAACGCGGTGGCGACGCCGGTGTGGCTTCCCATCGATGCAAAATTTCCGCGCGAGGACTATGAGCGGTTAATCGATGCGCAGGATCGCGGAGATCCGGTTGCGGTTGAAGAGGCGTCGCGCGCGCTCGAAGGTCGGATTCGCGCAGAGGCGAAAACCATTGCGCAGAAGTACGTCGCGCCGCCGCACACCACGGACTTCGCGTTGCTGTTCCTGCCCACTGAAGGTTTGTACGCGGAGATCTTGCGCCGTCCGGGGCTGACGGATTTTTTGCAGCGTGAATATCGCGTGAGCGTGACCGGCCCGACCACGCTCACCGCGTTGCTCAACAGTCTGCAAATGGGCTTCAGGACACTCGCAATCGAGCAACGCTCCAGCGAAGTCTGGCAAGTGCTCGGCGCGGTGAAAACAGAGTTCAGGAAGTTTGGGGAAGTGCTGTCGAAGACGCGCTCGCAATTGGAGGCGGTGACGCGGTCGATTGAATCGGCGGAAACGCGTACACGTCAGATGAGCAAGAAACTACGCGATGTAGAAGCATTGCCGGGCGAGCAGGCGGCTAACCTGCTCGGGCATGAAGCTGATGATCGAGACGAACCAGAGGCTTAGTCAGTTGCAGCGAGTTTGGCGAGTTCGTCGCCGGTAATACGCACGATGCGCCAGTCCGGAAGCACGGTCGCGCCCATCTTTTCGTAGAAGCCGATGGCGTTCGTGTTCCAGTCGAGTACGGTCCATTCAAAGCGGCCGCACTGACGTTCCACCGCCAGCGCCGCCAGCGCGCGCAGCATTTTCGTGCCGAGTCCGCTGCCGCGAATCGATGGCTTCACGTACAGGTCCTCCAGATACAACCCGCGCTTGCCGAGGAACGTCGAGTAGTTCTGGAAGAACAGGGCATAACTGACGATTGCCCCGTTTTCCTCCGCGACGATGGCTTCAGCCGCGGGCTTCGCGCCAAACAGCGCGTCGTGCAGACCGGACTCAGTCGCAACGAACAAATGCGTCAGCTTTTCAAACTCGGCCAGTTCCAGCATGAGGCCGAAAATCGCGCTGATATCGTCTGGCGTGGCGTTACGGATCGCGGCGCTCATCAGGCTTCTTCCGGTGCATCGGACAATACGATCTCGATGCCGCCGAATCGCGACGCCACCCAGTTGTACGCGTGACATGCGATCCACAACAGGATGAATCCGAGGATCGCGTTGAGCAGCAAGGCGCTCGTCACGGTGCTGAGCTCGACGGAGCCGTATCGGAAGAACGCGACCAGCACGCCGAGCAGCACGATCGGCACGCTGAATGTGAGGTACACGAGAATCAGCGCTTTGGCGGTTTGTCCCGGTGCGATGAACGTAATCTGTTTTTTCATGAAGGAAAAGCCCCGTCAGTCGTAGTGCAATGCATTCAAATCCAGCTGTTGGCCGCACACGTGATGACGGCGTCCCGGCCGGATTCTTGAAGCAGGTTGTCGAAGAGCCTTTGAAGCTAGATCAGGCCGTCGAATGGCAGGATATCGACGCTGTCTCCTGCATCGATATTTCCCGCCTCGTGCTTGAGAACAATGAAGCAATTTGCCTCGCTCATTGAACTCAGCACTCCCGAGCCTTGCGGCCCGGTTGTTACTACATGCCAGCGTCCGGCGGCGTCGCGCTGCGCGATACCGCGCTGGAACTCCGTGCGGCCGGCCCGCTTGGATAACGGATTCGTGCTGATCGCCGATATCAGCGGCAACGCATGCCGCGTCGCGCCCGACATGGCGAGCAGCGCCTCCCGCACGATGAAATAAAACGTCGCCATGACCGCGACCGGGTTGCCGGGCAAGCCAAAGAACAACGCCGATTTGCCGTCGCCGGGACGCACGCCCGACCAAAGGCGGCCGAACGCGAGCGGCCGGCCGGGGCGCATCGCGATTTTCCAGAATGCCACGTCGCCGAGCGTGTTCATCAGGTTGCGCGTGAAGTCGGCGTCGCCCACCGACACACCGCCCGAGCTGATCACGACGTCGGCTTCCCGGGTCGCGCGCCGCAGCGCTTCTTCCAGCGACGCCCGGTCGTCGCGGACAATACCGAGATCGACAGGTTCGACGTTCATCCGGCGAAGCATCGCGTAAAGCGTGTAGCGATTGCTGTCGTAGATGGAACCTGGCGTAAGCGCTTCGCCCACAGAACGCAGTTCGTCACCGGTCGAGAAAAACGCGACGCGCAAACGCCGCTGAACAGCGACTTCGGCGATGCCCAACGAAGCCAGCAAGCCAATATCCGATGCCCGCACAATCCGGCCAGCACGCAACGCCGGTTGACCTTGCGCAAGATCTTCTCCGGCGAGCCGCCGATTGACGCCGCGCTTGATTCCCGCAATTGCAAACGTGACCGTGTCTCCCGCGCGCTGCACGAATTCTTGCGCAACGACGGTATCGCAACCGGGCGGAATCAGCGCGCCCGTCATGATGCGCACGCACTCGGTGAGATGCGGCTGACCGTCGAAAGGTTGTCCGGCGAGTGCTTTCCCAGCAATCGACAATTGCACTTGCCCTTCGATACCCGCCACTTCCAACGCGGCGCCATTGAACGCGTAGCCGTCCATGGCCGAGTTATCGTGCGAGGGCACGTTGATCGGCGAGATCACGTCTTCTGCCAGTACCCGATCCAGCGCGTCGAATAGCCGCATGCGTTCCATCTCGGCACGCCCGCGCGGCAACGCCCACTGACGCACGATCTCCTGCGCCGCGCTGACGGGCAGCGCGTTCGGATCGTACTCAGCGACGCAGCTTGAAAAGTGCTTGGGTGTGTTCATCGATGGGTAAAAACAGCGCGGAGAATCGACGCAAAGCCCGCAGGCAGATGGATGGAGAGGCAGACGTGGTGAGATGCGCGGTACTACGCAGCATCCGGCAAGCCGATGGATTGCAGCGACTGAAACGAACCGGCGCTTAGTTGCGCTCGAGGTCGCCTAGCTGCTGCAGATCGTTGACATTGTAAAACGCACGCTCGTCGGTGAAGGTCACTTCTACCGCCTTGTGGCGCGCGTACCACGCGCGCACCTTGCGTTCTCCGGCGCGGATGAACGTGTCGAGATCGTCGATGAGCGAGGTTCGAAGCAACGCGAAAACCGGATGAAGATGGCGTTCTCCGGCGGAATCGGTAGCTGTTGCCATTGCAATATTCGCGTCGCTGGCGATCAGCTTTTCCGATAGCCGATCGGCCAGATGGGGATCGATGAAAGGTGCATCGCACGGCGCAAAAAGCACGAAATCCGTCTGCGCCGCGTGCATCGCCGCCGATATGCCCGCGAGCGGACCGGGGAAATCGGGAAATGCATCGACCACGACCTTGGCGCGGAACGGCATGCCAAGTTGCGCATAGATTTCGAGGCTGCGATTTGCGCTGATGAGCATGGCGCCACATTGCGGCGACATCCGGCGCAGCGCGTGAAGCGCGAGCGGTTCGAGATTCAGCGGCTGCAAGCCTTTGTCGACGCCACCCATGCGCGATCCGCGACCACCGGCAAGCACCACACCCGTAATATCGGCCTTCGAAAGCGCGCCACGGATTGGTTCGGCCATATCAGCCGCCGATGTACGACATCTCGACGCGCCGCGCGTCCGGATCTGCTGCCGGCAACGAATTACTGCCGCGAAGCTCGGAGTACCGGTCGGTGCGCGCTTCCCAGATCCGCGCGATGGCCGTGGCGACGGTCGCGTCGCTCGCGCCGCTTCGGATCAAAGCGCGCAGATCGTGACCAGAAGTTGCGAACAGGCACAGGTAAAGCTTGCCTTCCGTGGACAATCGCGCCCGCGTGCAAGTCCCGCAAAACGCGCGCGTAACGCTGGAAATCACGCCGATTTCGCCGCTGCCGTCCTGATAACCCCAGCGTTGCGCGGTTTCGGCGTCGTTGTGCGCTTCGAGCGGCCGCAATGGAAAATGCTCGGCAATGCGCGCAACGACATCCGACGAGGGCAACACTTCGCTCATGTTCCAGCCGTTCGACGCACCCACGTCCATATATTCGATAAACCGCAGCACCGTGCCGCTGCCTTTGAAATGGCGCGCCATCGGCACGATTTCGGCGTCGTTCGTACCGCGCTTGACGACCATGTTCACCTTGAGCGGCGCCAGCCCGACTGCGTGCGCCGCTTCGATGCCATCGAGCACATCGGCAACGGCAAAATCAGCGTCGTTCATGCGGCGAAACAACGCGTCATCGAGTGCATCGAGACTCACCGTAACGCGCGATAAACCCGCGTCCTTCAGCGACCGGGCTTTGCGGCCGAGAATGGAACCGTTGGTCGTCAGCGTGATGTCGAGCGGTCGGCCTTCAGGTGTGCGCATGAGCGCCAGCCGTTCGATCAAAAATTCGATGTTCTTTCGCAACAGCGGCTCACCGCCGGTCAGCCGGATCTTTTCGACACCATGAGCCACAAAAAGCCGCGCCAGCCGCTCGATTTCCTCGAAGGAAAGCAGCGCGCTGTGCGGCAGGAATTCGTAGTTTTTATCGAACACTTCGCGTGGCATGCAGTACACGCAGCGAAAGTTGCAACGATCGGTCACCGAGATGCGCAGATCGCGCAAATCGCGTGAGAGCGTGTCAGTGAGCAATCCAGTCGGCGTCGCCACGGCTCCCGGGAAGGCTGGGATCGCGGTGACATCGGTGACGGGAATGATGCGGCGGGACATGATCGTTTTATTTCTCGCACGCAGCGGCGGGGTGCCTGAGCAAACGCCCTTTTGGCTGCTATTGACTTCGAACAAGTTATTTTAGCGGAACGGCGGTTCCGGGGTGGGCCGCCGCTCTCGCTTTATGGTGTTTTTGCACACGCAATAATAAAAAGCGCCACGGACCTGAGTCACGTGGCGCTTTTGGCAAATCGCTGGACGCTTAATCAGCGCCGTTATTGCGCATCTTTACCTGTTTCGACTTGTTGCATGGGCGCAGCATCGAGCGGCGGCAGGCGCTTGCGCTCCCGCACGACGCGTTTCGGCGCTTCCACCTGAGCCGCAGCTTCGCGGGCGGCGCGGAGCTTGTCGGCGTCGGTGTTCACCCAGACGAGACCCGCCGTGTCCAGCATCGGCTTGAGGGCTTCTTCTTTCAGCGCGACCGGAGCGGCTGGAGTGACCGTCGGCGCCGGAGCAACATGAACCGGAGCCGCCGTTTCCACCGCTTCAAACGCCTTCACTGGCTCGGACTCGACCGGCGCAGACGCTTCCGCCACGACTGGCGCGGGCGGGGCAATCGCCGACACCATTTCCGATTCCGGCGATGCAGCCACAGCCGCCGTCTTCAACGGCTCAGCAGGCTGGGCAAGCGTTTCGACGGCTTGCGGCGCAGCTTGAGCAGTTGCAGGTTCCTCGGCCTTCGGGGTATCGATGAACGGGCTCGCCGGCTTTTGTTCCGCTACCTTCGGCGTCGGGCCAAACGGGTTTTCGACCGGCTGCGGTGCTGCCGGCTTCTCGAACACGTTGATGGCGGGCGTTTCCGTCGCTGCATGCTGCGTATGGACTTCATGCGCCTCGCGCTGCACCACGAACCCTTCGGCTTCGGCGTGCTTCGCTTCGATCGGCTGGGCTGCAGGCGTAGCAACCGGCGCGGCCGTTTCTACCGGCACGGCGCGAACCGGCTCGGGCAATTCGGTCACGGCGACTGCCGCAGCGGCAACCGGCTCCACCGTTACAGCCGGCGCTGGTGCAGGAGTTGCTTGAACCGGCTTGACTGCAGCGGGCGCGAACTCGCGGGTATCGTCGCCATCGGTATCGAAAACGCCAGCTTGAGCGCGTTCCGGATCAGCGCTTTCAGCCGTGCCTTCACCTTCCGCAATATCCGCAGCCTGATTGACCGTCACGCCATCTTCCTCGCGATCGCGGCGTCCACCACGACGGCCACGACGACGGCGACGGCGCTCTTCGCCTTCACGCGCGGCGCTCGCCTGATCGGCCTGCAATGCGTCGGCGCTGCCGTTTTGCTGCGATTCCTGGCCTGCTTGCGCGTTTTCTGCAAAGTCAGAAACCACCGTTTCGCTTTGCGTCAATGCTTCGACGGCCGCTTCCGGCTGCGGTTTCTTACGCTCGCCACGTTCCGGACGATCGCCGCGTTCACGACGTTCACCTCGATCGGCAGCTTCCGTACGCTCACGGTTATCGCGCGATTCACGCGGCTCGCGCGGCTCACGCTGTTCCCGCGGCTCGCGACCTTCGCGTGCTTCACGCGGTTCACGGCCTTCCCGCGGCTCGCGACCTTCGCGCGGCTCGCGGCCTTCACGGCCACCACGCGGTTCACGTGCTTCACGCGGCTCGCGACCTTCCTTCGGTTCCCGTTCCTCGCGACGCGGATTCTGACGGCCACTTGCCGTGCCCGGCGCGCTCGGCGTACCTGCAACGGCCGCTGCGCTGTCGCGCGAACCGGCGCCGCCACGGCGATTCCGGTTGCGATCGCCACCTTGGCCTGAGCGTTCCGGCCGCTCGCCGCGTGCCGGACGTGCCGGTGCTGGCGTGACGACTGGCGCGGGCGCCGGCTTCACTTCCGGTTGCACGCCGAACAGGTTCTTCAGCCAGCCGATAAACCCGCCCGTCGATGCCGCCACAGGCGCGGGCGCCGCGACCGGAGCCGCCGCAACCTTCACCGGCGCGCTCGGCGCAGGCGAAGCCGGCGTGATGCCCTTGACCATGGCTTCCTGCTTGGGCTTCACTTCCTCGCTGCGCTTGCTGTAACCCGTTTCGGATTCCAGCTCGTGCGCGGCTTCCTCGGCCATCTTCCACGATGCACGCGGCTCGTCCAGACGCGTGTCGTCGTGACGCAGGCGCTCCAGCTTGTAATGCGGCGTTTCGAGGTGCTTGTTCGGGATCAACACCACGTTGACCTTGAAGCGCGACTCGATCTTGTTGATTTCCGAACGCTTTTCGTTCAGCAGGAAAGCGGTGACTTCCACCGGCACCTGGCAATGAATTGCCGCGGTGTTTTCCTTCATTGCTTCTTCCTGAATGATCCGCAGCACTTGCAGCGCGGACGATTCGGTATCGCGAATATGGCCCGTGCCGTTACAGCGCGGGCATGTCACATGGCTGCCTTCGGAAAGCGCCGGACGCAGGCGCTGACGCGACAATTCCATCAAACCGAAGCGCGAAATCTTGCCCATTTGTACGCGCGCACGATCGTGCTTCAACGCGTCTTTCAGGCGTTGCTCGACTTCGCGCTGGCTCTTGGCCGACTCCATGTCGATAAAGTCGATCACGATCAGACCGCCCAGATCGCGCAGGCGCAACTGGCGCGCGACTTCGTCGGCGGCTTCGAGGTTCGTGCGAGTTGCCGTTTCCTCGATATCCGCGCCCTTGGTCGAGCGCGCCGAGTTCACGTCGATGGCAACCAGCGCTTCCGTGTGGTCGATCACGATCGCGCCGCCCGAGGGCAACGGCACCGTGCGCGAATACGCGGTTTCGATCTGGTGTTCGATCTGGAAACGGGAGAAGAGGGGAACGTCGTCGTGATAGCGCTTAACTTTGCTCAAGTTATCCGGCATCACGATGTCCATGAAGGCGCTGGCCTGGTCATGGATCTCGGTGGTATCGATGAGAATTTCGCCGATATCCGGCTGGAAATAATCGCGGATCGCGCGGATCACGAGGCTGGATTCGAGATAAATCAGCATCGGCTTGCCAGCCACGCCGCTTTGCGACGCCGCTTCCACCGCGCGCCACAATTGCATCAGGTAGTTCAAATCCCACTGCAGTTCTTCGGCCGAACGGCCAATCCCTGCTGTCCGCGCGATGATGCTCATGCCTTCCGGCAAATCGAGCTGGGCCATCGTCTCGCGCAATTCCTGGCGCTCGTCACCCTCGATCCGGCGCGATACACCACCGCCGCGCGGGTTGTTCGGCATCAGGACGAGGTAACGTCCGGCGAGCGAGATGAACGTGGTCAGGGCCGCGCCCTTGTTGCCGCGCTCTTCCTTTTCGACCTGGATGATCAGTTCCTGGCCTTCGCGCAGCGCGTCCTGAATGCGCGCAGAACGCATGTCCACGCCGTCCTTGAAATACTGGCGGGCAACTTCCTTGAACGGCAGAAAACCGTGGCGGTCTTCGCCATAGTTCACGAAACAGGCTTCGAGCGAGGGCTCGATGCGGGTAATGACTCCCTTGTAGATATTGCCTTTGCGCTGTTCGCGCCCGGCGGTTTCGATGTCGATGTCGATGAGTTTTTGCCCATCGACGATGGCGACGCGCAATTCTTCTTGCTGCGTCGCGTTAAACAGCATGCGTTTCATTGGACGGCTCCAGAGCGGCTCTACCGGCCCCCGTCGAGCGAATTCGCGCGGTTGTCAGTCGCGTGAAGCAGGAGGGCGGGCGCGCCGCGCTTATGTGTTTGTTGTCACAAAGCACGCTGGGCGCGGAGTTCTGGCTAGGAGAATTGCCTGGAGCGGGCGTTGCCACCAATGTGCGACGAGGTACGTCGCGACAGGCAGAAAGCCCTGGGCACATGCGAACGGGTTTGACACGCCGTGATTCGACGGCTGTCGGCTTAAGCGGCACAGCACTGCGGCTCGACGTTCTTCAACCGAATCGAGGAGCCGGCAGCGCAGCCAGCAGCAGCCGGATGCATCCTGCAGCAGTCTCTTTTCCGGCCGGGGTTTTCTGCGCAAAAACGTACAAATACGTACTAGCAACGTACAAGCAGCGCGGGATCACAACCACCAGGCTTTCTTCAAAACTGCAGCAGACTGCCGTTGTGGTTTTTCAGGCGCTCAAAGCGCCCAATAACCGCGTTGGGTGTCTCGCCTTATGACAATGTCCGCCACGCTTCGCCCGTTTCAGCGCAGCTTGCAGCAGACCCTTGTTTCTTCGCTACGGCAAAGCGTTGATGTTCCATTCACCCAAGACCGGATACCCGCCCAATATCTTCTCGATACCTGCCTGATACCCGGGGTCGAATCCGGAAGTCGGCCGAATTAAAACCCGGCCTTCATCAACTCTCGCCGATAAAATTCTTGATCGCCAAAATTCCGTTACCGTGTCGGCGATCGACTCGACCGAACGCGCCTGTGGGCACCGTCCCTGCCGCGCGATATCGCCGTGCGTGCAACTTGTTACTCCATTTTCCGGGTGAGCAACTGGCCCTGGGCGCAAGTAAAATAACGGTTATCCGCTTGCACCTGTACAGTCTGACTACATCCGGCCAGCTTAGTGGCTTTTTACAGACTGTCCGCAAATTATATTCAGAATGAATGAGTTAGGCAAAACATCCCATAAAAAGGTCGCAAGCGAACAGGTCTCCATGATCGAGATCGACGAAAATGCGGCGGGTCAGCGCATCGACAATTTTTTACTCCGCGTCTGTAAAGGCGTGCCGAAAAGTCACATTTACCGGATTTTGCGAAGCGGCGAAGTTCGTGTGAATAAAGGCCGCATCGACGCGGCGTATCGGCTGGAAATGGGCGACCTGGTTCGAGTGCCGCCTATACGCATCGCTCAACTGGACGAGACACCGGTTTCGTCGAACGCACCCGCGGCCGAATTCCCCATACTATTTGAAGACGATCATTTGATCGTGATCGACAAACCCGCCGGCGTCGCGGTCCATGGCGGCAGCGGCGTGGCGTTCGGCGTAATCGAACAACTGCGCAATGCGCGTCCGCAGGCCAAGTTCCTGGAATTGGTGCATCGGCTGGATCGGGAGACGTCGGGTGTGCTGATGCTCGCGAAAAAGCGCTCAGCGCTTGTGAACCTTCACGAGCAAATGCGCGACAACAAGATCGATAAACGCTATCAGGCAGTCGGTCACGGCGAGTGGCTCGCCGGCTGGGGACGTCGAAGGATTGTGAAAGAATCCTTGCACAAATATCTGACGCCCGAGGGCGAGCGGCGCGTGCGGGTTCAGGACGACGGCCTTGCGTCGCACACGGTTTTCAACCTGATCGAACGTTTCGATGAATACGCGTGGGTCGAAGCCGAACTGAAGACCGGGCGCACGCACCAGATTCGCGTGCATATGGCGCACATCGGCCTGCCGATTGCCGGCGATGCCAAATACGGCGACTTTGCGCTGAACAAGAATTTGCTGCGCCCGAATGCCGATCCTTCGCTCAAGCGTATGTTCCTGCACGCGTTCCGGCTGAAACTCGTGCATCCGGCGACAGGCGAGACACTTCAGGTCGAGGCGCCGCTGCCGGCCGAATGCAAAAGGTTTATCGAACAACTCAAACAATCTTCCAGAGAGACACAATAAATGGCGCGTCAGCAATTCGACCTGATTGTCTTCGACTGGGACGGCACCTTGATGGACTCCACGGCGCACATTACGCGCAGCATTCAGGCGGCATGCCGCGATCTGAGCCTGCCCGTTCCCGCCGATGAAGCCGCCAGCTACGTGATCGGACTCGGCTTGCGCGACGCATTGCAGATCGCGGCGCCCACGCTCGATCCCATCGATTATCCGAAGCTGGCGGAGCGGTATCGCTTTCATTATCTAATCAAGGGCGAACAGACCGAGCTTTTCGATGGCGTGCGCCAAATGCTGCAAAACCTTCGCGACGAAGGTTATTTGCTGGCGGTCGCGACGGGCAAAAGCCGCGTTGGTTTGAACCGGGCGCTCGACCAGTCGCGCCTGACAAGCCTTTTCGACGGCACCCGCTGCGCCGATGAAACCTTCTCCAAGCCACATCCGGCCATGCTCCATGAACTGACGCGCGAACTCGGCCAGGACGTGAACCGTACGGTGATGATCGGCGACACCACGCACGATCTGCAAATGGCGAAGAATGCGGGCGCGGCGTCCGTCGGCGTGACCTATGGTGCGCATCCGGCAAAGTCGCTGCATGCGCTCGAGCCGTTATTCGTGGCCGAAAACGTGACCGCGCTCGGCGACTGGCTGCGGGAGAACGCATGACCGGAGCGGCGCCCGAAGCGGTGCGCGTGTGTGCATCGGAGGAACTGGTCGATGGCGGCGACGGACTTCGCCGCAACGCAGTCGGCAAAAGCGGTGAAGCGACGGTATTTTTCGTCCGTTACGACGGCCGGCCGTTCGGCTATCTGAACCAGTGCGCGCACGTCCCCATGGAGCTGGACTGGTCCGAGGGCAAGTTCTTCGAGAGCTCCGGCTTATACTTGATGTGCGCCACCCATGGCGCGATTTACGAGCCGGATACGGGAAAATGCGTTGGCGGCCCGTGCCGCGGCGCGCGTTTGCGGAAGATCGAAACCGAAGAGCGCGACACGCCGGAAGGCCGCGCCGTTTTCTGGCTTCCCGACGACGACCTTCGTCCTGCTTGAATCCAAAATCCCCGTTTAATCTTCAATCTTTAATCTGTCATCCAGGCGACGCATGTCCGATCACATTCCCACTGAACCTTCCGACCCGGCTCGCCCGACCTCTGCGGCTCTTCCTCCGGCTGGTGCAAAGGGCGAAAACTGGGAGCGCGCCGCGCTCGAACGCATTGCGCTCGCGGCCATCAACGAACAGCGCTCGGCGCGCCGCTGGCGGATCTTTTTCCGCTTCGTTTTCTTGGCGATCCTGGCCGTCGCGGTCTGGCGCGCCTTCGATTTCACCGGCGACAAGGTATCGAAAACCGCGCGGCACACGGCGCTCGTCGAGCTGGAAGGCGAAATCTCCGCTAATAGCGACGCCAGCGCGGACAACGTGAACGCAGCGCTAGACAGCGCGTTCGAAGACGACGCCACCGCAGCCGTGATCCTCCGATGCAACAGCCCGGGCGGAAGTCCCGTGCAGGCCGGCATCATCAATCGCGAGATCACGCGTTTGCGGACCAAATATCCGTCGAAGCCGCTTTATGTGGTCGTGAACGACATGTGCGCGTCGGGCGGGTATTACGCCGCTGCGGCCGCGGACAAGATTTACGTCGATAAAGCGAGCATCGTGGGTTCTATCGGCGTGCTGATGGACGGTTTCGGCTTCACGGGCCTGATGAGCAAGCTGGGCGTGGAGCGTCGCCTGCACACGTCGGGCGCGAACAAAGGCGCTTTTGATCCGTTCTCGCCGGAAACGCCGGGAATGGACGCCCACGCGCAGGAAATGCTGGACCAGATTCACGCGCAATTTATCGATGCCGTCAAAAAGGGCCGTGGCGCGCGCCTGAAAGACAATCCCGATTTGTTCTCGGGCATGTTCTGGACGGGGCAAAAGAGCGTTGAACTCGGTCTCGCCGATGGTTTCGGCGACGCGGATTATGTGGCGCGCGAGATCGTGAAGCAGCCGGATATCATCGATTACACGCAAAAGGAGAGCATCGGCGAGCGCGTTGCGCGAAAATTTGGCGCGGCGGTCGGCAATGCATCCATGAGCGCGCTGATGATGGGCGGCAAGATGCAGTTGAAGTAATTGTTGGCGCAAGAAACTGAAAACCGCTCGTCCTGAAAATTCAGGCGAGCGGTTTTTTCATGCCTTTTCACGCACCCAGCAAGAGGAAGATCGCCGGCCGCTTATGCAGTTCCGGCGCGGCTTTCTTCTTCCACTCGGCGACAGTCCGCGTGACGATCGTTTCATCCGGCATCGTCAGATCGACCGCGACGCAAACCAGCGTCGACGGTGCGCACGTCGCGAGCAACGTGTCCAGCAGCGCCCGATTCCTGTACGGCGTCTCGATAAAAATCTGCGTCTGGTTCGCCTTCCTCGACAACATTTCGAGTTCGCGAAGGCGTTTGCCGCGCTCGGCGGCATCGACGGGAAGGTAGCCGTTGAACGCAAAACTCTGCCCATTCATTCCAGATGCCATCAACGCCAGCAAGATCGAGCTCGGTCCAACGAACGGTACGACTTTCACACCGCGTTCATGCGCACGGCGCACGAGCAATGCGCCGGGATCGGCTACGGCGGGGCAGCCGGCTTCCGAAACGAGTCCCGCGTCGGTGCCGGCCAGGATCGGCTTAAGCAACTTCTCGACTTCTCCCGGTGGCGTGTTCACGTTCAATTCGCGGATTTCGATTTCCTGGATCGGCCGCTCGGTGCCGACTTTCTTCAGGAATGCGCGCGTTGTTTTCGCGTTTTCGCCGATGTAATACTGCAACACTGCGGCGCGCGCCCTTACGGGTTCGGGCAGGACGTCGGCGAGCGCCGCGCTGTCGCCTTCGCCGAGTGTGTTGGGAATCAGATACAAAACGCCGCTCATGCAGCCTCCGTCAAAGAGAATCCGGCCGCGCGCAGCATTTTCGACAACGCGATGAGCGGCAAACCGATCAGCGCGGTGGGATCGTCGGAATGAATAGACTCCACGAGCGTGATGCCGAGTCCTTCGGATTTCGCGCTTCCGGCCACGTCGTAGGGCGTTTCGGCGAGCAGATACGCTTCGATTTCTTCATCGGAAAGGTCGCGAAACTGCACGCGCGTGACGATATCTGCAGATTGAACGTGGTTCGTGCGGTTATCGAAAAGGCATAGCGCGCTGTGGAATTCGACGCTTTTTCCACGCATCGACTGAAGCTGGGCGCGGGCGTTTTCATGCGTGCCGGGCTTGCCGATCTGCCGGCCATCGCACGTCGCGACCTGGTCCGAGCCGATCACAAGCACGCCGGAGGCATGGCTGACACGCGTCGCGGCTGCTTGCGCTTTCGCTACCGAAAGCCGCAACGCCGTGGCTTCGGGCGTTTCTCCATGAAGCGGCGTTTCGTCGATATCGGGCGTGATTACATCGAACGGAATGCGCAGGCGCTCGAGCAATTCCCGGCGGTAACGCGAACTCGACGCAAGGACGAGGCGCGGCTGATTTGAGACATCGGGCATGAAAAGAACCGGCTATAAACAAGTAGGAAAGAGGTCGTGGCGGCCGAGCCGCAACTCGAAGGATAAGTGTTTGACTCGAAAAGACAAAGCCGCTATAGTTTTGGGCTTTTCATCGGTATGCAAAGCGCTTTTCCGCATTGTCCGATGGAACGGGATTGAAGCGCGACAAGTGAAAGTGTACCGAGGCGTGTAGTGATTTTGGGGCCAGAAACCGGATCGCTGACTTCGAAGGCGCAGCAAAACGCGTGATTCCTCCGCTTTGTCCAGCCGTGTCGGTCGGAATAACTCGGGATAAACCACACCAGCCGGACGGGTTCCGTGCGGTGCATACTGCAGTTTCCATCCCGGTCGTATTCCGTGACTCGCCGTTCAGACTGTCGCGGTAATGATCACCTGCAGGAGCGCACATGACACAAAATCCTGGCAAACCTGCGTGTCCCGCGGACTTGCGCTCGCTCGACCTGTTCGACTTTGCGCAAAGCCGCCGGCAGGCAGCAGGCGGCGTACGGGTTTCGCAGTTGCCGCGCTTGCTCAATGAAGTGCCGGCGGACGCGCCCGATCGCGACACGGTGTTTTCATGGCAGGCCGAAGGCTCCATGCAGCCCGAATTACAGGACGACGGCACTGAGGCGCCGCAGCCGTACTTGCGGCTCGCCGTGCACGGGTCGGTGTGGATCGAATGTCAGCGGTGTTTGTCGCCGTACTCGCAGCATCTTGATGTCGACGCAACGTATCGCGTTGTGTTGACGGAAGAAGAAGCGGACGAATTTCCGCTCGACAACGATGAAGTCGAAGTGATCGTGGGCTCGCGCCAGTTCGATCTCATCGACTTGATCGAAGATGAATTGTTGTTGTCCCTGCCGCTCGTGCCCAAGCACGACGTGTGTCCCGAAGTGCATGAGAGCCTGAATACAGGTGTCTACAGCGCCGAGGGCGAGCTGGACGAAGGTGGTCTGAATGGCGAAGCGGACTCGCAGCAGGATGGCGGCTCCGGAAGACCCAATCCGTTCGCCGCGCTCGGCAAGCTCAAGCAGGGCGGTTCCGGCAACGACACGCATTAAAGAGTCAAAGGTATCCGTCATTTGGCGCGATGCACCCGGATCGATTCACTGGCCTTGAGGTCAGGGTCGCCGGTGTGTCGAGCTGTGTTAGAATTCGCAAAATTTTTCTGGAGTCATCATGGCAGTTCAGCAAAACAAGAAATCGCCGTCCAAGCGCGGCATGCATCGTTCGCACGATTTCCTCACGGCACCGGCACTGGCTGTCGAGCCGGGCACGGGTGAAGTGCATCTGCGTCACCACGTGAGCCCGAACGGCTACTATCGTGGCAAGAAAGTCATCAAGACGAAGAACGACTAAGCGTTCGGCGCGTAGTGCGTCCGCGACGCTTGGTGCGTCTCGCGTCGCCGTCTTGACTCATGGTCTGACACATGATTTGAGCTACGGTCGCTCGCGTTTGACATCTTCCTGGTGCAACAAGAAGGCGGCATTTCACTGCCGCTTTTTTGTGCCTGAAATTCGTCGCACTCCATGACCGTAAAGATCACCATCGACTGCATGGGAGGCGACCACGGCCCGTCCGTGACCGTTCCCGCCGCCGTCAGTTTCGTGCGTTCGCATCCCGATGCGCATTTGCTGCTCGTGGGCATCGAGTCGGCTATCCGTGCGCAACTCAAGAAGTGCAAAGCCGTCGACGAAACCCGGTTGACGGTCGTCTCCGCCACCGAAGTGGTCGAGATGGACGATCCGGTGGAAGTCGCGCTGCGCCGGAAAAAAGATTCGTCCATGCGCGTGGCGCTCAATCTCGTCAAGGAGGGGCAGGCGCAGACCTGCATCTCGGCGGGCAACACCGGTGCGCTGATGGCGGTGTCGCGCTACGTGTTGAAGACGCTGCCGGGCATCGAACGCCCGGCTATCGCGTTTGCGATGCCAAGCCAGAAAGGCTTCACCACCGTGCTCGACCTGGGCGCGAACGTGGATTGCGAGCCGCAGCATCTGCTGCAATTCGCCGAGATGGGCCATGCGCTCGTTGCTGCTATCGGCAACAAGGAGCGTCCGACTATCGGCCTGCTCAATATCGGCGAAGAAGTCATCAAGGGCAATGAGACCATCAAACGCGCCGGCGAGTTGCTGCGCGCAAGCACGCTCAACTTCTACGGCAACGTGGAAGGCAACGACATCTATAAAGGCACGACAGACGTAGTCGTGTGCGACGGGTTTGTCGGCAATGTGGCGCTGAAGACATCGGAAGGTCTCGCGCAAATGCTCACCGACATGATCCGCGAAGAATTCAGCCGGTCGCTCGCCACCAAACTGATGGCGATCGTCGCATTGCCGGTTCTCAAGCGCTTCAAACGACGCGTCGATCCCGCCCAATACAACGGCGCAGCGTTGCTCGGATTGCGCGGACTCGTCATCAAGAGTCACGGCTCGGCACAAGCCTACGGGTTTGAGTGGGCTATCAAACGCGGGTATGATGCGGTCAAAAATGGCGTGTTGGAACGGCTTGTGCGCGCCATGGAAGATAATGCTGCTCCTGTGCAACAAGCGGCGCTGGGCGCTTCCGCTGATGCAGCCGGCACCGTGATTCCGGACCCGGCCGCATCCGTCGCCCCGGTCGACGACGCGGCCGTTTTACCTCCGCTCGTGCAGCCGGGGACATCGGGCGCCGCGCTACCCTCGAAGGCATAATGGCTCAATCGAATCTCTATTCCCGTGTGATCGGAACGGGCAGTTACCTGCCGGCCGATCGCGTCACGAATCAGGATCTGGCCGACCGGCTGGCCAAGCAAGGCGTGGAAACGAGCGATGAATGGATCGTTGCCCGCACGGGCATTCACGCACGTCATTTCGCCGCACCCGATCAGACCACGAGTGAGCTCGCTCTGCACGCGTCGCGCAATGCGATCGAAGCGGCGGGTATCGATCCGGAATCGATCGATCTGATCATCGTGGCGACTTCCACGCCTGACTTCGTATTCCCCAGCACGGCTTGCCTGCTTCAGAACAAACTCGGCATCAAGAACGGCGGCGCGGCCTTCGATATCCAGGCGGTCTGCTCCGGTTTTGCCTACGCCGTTGCGACGGCGGACAGCTTTATCCGCGGCGGCATGAACCGCACGGCGCTGGTCGTCGGCGCTGAGACCTTCTCGCGCATCCTCGATTTCAACGACCGCACCACGTGCGTGCTGTTCGGCGACGGCGCGGGCGCGGTCATCCTGCAGGCATCGGATGAACCCGGCGTGCTTTCCAGCGCGCTTCACGCCGATGGCAGCCATTCAAACATTCTCTGCACGCCAGGCAACGTGAACAAGGGCGTGATCGAAGGCAGCGCGTTCCTGCACATGGACGGCCAGGCCGTCTTCAAGCTCGCCGTGAAAGTGCTGGAGAAAGTGGCCGTCGAGGCGCTTGAAAAGGCGCAGCTCACCGCTGGTGATATCGATTGGCTCATTCCCCATCAAGCCAATATCCGCATCATGGAGAGCACGGCGAAAAAGCTTCATGTGCCGCTCGAGCGCATGGTCGTGACCGTGGGCGAGCATGGCAATACGTCGGCTGCATCCATTCCGCTTGCGTTCGACGTCGCTGTACGCGATGGCCGCATCAAGCGCGGCCAGCATGTGCTGATAGAAGGCGTCGGCGGAGGTTTTACCTGGGGCGCGTCGGTCATCCGCTATTGACCGCTGCCGCAGGACCCAAGGCTCGCGCGTGATTTTGCCGCATCGGCCATTCGACCCATTCAATCGAGTAAGGACGTCATGAAATTCGCGTTCGTTTTTCCGGGACAAGGCTCCCAGTCGGTTGGCATGCTCAACGCATTCGCCGATCACGCCGTGGTGCGCGAAACCCTACAACAGGCATCCGATGCACTGAACCAGGATCTCGGCAAACTGATGGCCGTTGGACCGGCGGAAGACCTCGGCCTCACGACCAACACGCAGCCCGTGATGTTGACGGCGGCTTATGCGGTTTACCGTGTGTGGGAGAAGGAAACCGGGTTGAAGCCGGCGCTCGTGGCGGGGCACAGCCTGGGCGAATATACGGCGCTGGTCGCTGCCGGCGCGTTGAAATTCGCCGATGCCGTCCCGCTCGTGCGTTTTCGCGCGCAAGCCATGCAAAGCGCGGTGCCGGTGGGTGAAGGCGGCATGGCCGCAATCCTCGGTCTCGACGATGACGCCGTGCGCGCCGTTTGTGCGGAAGCATCGGCGGCCGGGATCGTGGAAGCGGTCAATTTCAACGCACCGTCGCAAGTGGTGATCGCCGGCGCGAAGGCCGGAGTCGAAAAAGCCTGCGAGCTGGCGAAGGCGAAGGGCGCGAAACGCGCGCTTCCGCTGCCGGTTTCCGCACCGTTCCATTCGTCGCTTTTGAAGCCCGCATCGGACCAGTTGCGGGAATATCTTGCAAGCGTCGAAATTGGCGTGCCGGAGATTCCGCTAATCAATAACATCGATGTTGCCAGCGTCGCCGAACCGGCCGCCATCAAGGACGCGCTCGTGCGCCAGGCCGCGGGTCCCGTGCGCTGGGTCGAAACCGTGCAGAAAATGGCCCACGAAGGCGTCACGCACGTAATCGAATGCGGTCCGGGCAAGGTGCTGAACGGCTTGACGAAGCGCATCGACGGCACGTTGATCGGCGCGTCGATTTTCGATCCTGCTTCGCTCGACGAAGTGCGCAAGCTGCTCGCCGGCTAAACAAGAACTCGAACAGGAACGGATAAGCATGATTCTGGACAAGCAGATAGTGGTGGTGACGGGTGCATCGCGCGGAATTGGCCGCTCGATCGCGCTCGAACTCGCGCGTCAGGGCGCAACGGTAATTGGTACGGCGACGAGCGAAAGCGGCGCCGAAGCGATCACAGCGGCCTTGAAAGAGGCGGGCGTGCAAGGCCGTGGCGCCGTGCTGAACGTGACAGATGCGGCCGCGAGCGAGGCGTTTATTGACGGTGTGGTGAAGGAATTCGGCGCCCTGAATGTGCTGGTGAACAACGCCGGGATCACGAAAGATCAGCTGGCGATGCGCATGAAAGACGAGGAATTCGATGCCGTTATCGACACGAACCTGCGTGCCGTATTTCGTTTGTCGCGCGCGGTCCTGCGCCCGATGATGAAAGCGCGCGGCGGACGGATCATCAATATCACGTCGGTGGTGGCGTCGTCGGGCAATCCGGGGCAGGCGAATTATGCGGCGGCGAAGGCGGGCGTGGCGGGCATGACGCGGGCATTGGCGCGCGAAATCGGCAGCCGCGGGATCACGGTGAACTGCATTGCGCCGGGTTTTATCGATACTGACATGACCAAGGTGCTGCCGGAAGCGCAGCGTGCGGCGCTCACAGCACAGATACCACTTGGTCGACTGGGCAGCCCCGAAGATATCGCTCATGCTGTGGCTTTCCTGGCGTCGCCCCACGCGGGCTACATTACAGGCACGACGCTTCATGTGAACGGCGGCATGTACATGTGACAGGCATTTCGTTAATATCCGCGCCTTGGCGGGTGCGCAAAATGCTTAATGCGCTGTGATTGGCAGGTGTCGTTGAAAGTATGTGACGTGTATCAGAAGCCTGTCACACGTGAAGCAAACCTGATTCGTGCGTGGGTTATTACGGGTGCAAACCTGATAAAATGCGCGCACTTGTGTTTTTGAACTACATTTCCCTCGGAGGGCTGCATGGACAATATCGAACAGCGCGTGAAGAAGATCGTCGCCGAACAACTGGGCGTCGCCGAAGCCGAAATCAAGAACGAAGCTTCGTTCGTCAACGATCTGGGCGCTGACTCGCTCGACACCGTTGAACTCGTGATGGCTCTCGAAGACGAATTCGGCATGGAAATTCCGGACGAAGAAGCAGAAAAGATCACGACGGTTCAGCAAGCAATCGACTACGCTCGCGCAAACGTCAAGGCTTAAGCCAGCACGCAGCCGCTGCTACGATATTCGGGGTTGACGCTCTGTTGCGCTTCGAACCGCGCTTCGAACCGGCTTCGAACCGATTTAACAGCCACAGGGCTCACAGGTTACTTTCCTGTGGATCTTGTGGCTTTTGCTTTTTGTCATTTATGGATAAGGGGTTACCGTGAGCCGTCGTCGTGTTGTTGTTACAGGCCTTGGGCTGATATCGCCTGTCGGCAATACCGTTGCCGACGGCTGGGCCAATCTGGTCGCCGGCAAGTCAGGCATTGGCGAGATCACGAAGTTCGACACTGCGAACTTCTCAACGCGCTTTGCCGGCGAAGTCAAAGGCTTCAATGTCGAAGACTATATGCCGGCCAAGGAAGCGCGCCACATGGATACCTTTATCCATTACGGCATTGCAGCCGGCGTTCAAGCCATGCAGGACAGCGGGCTTGAAATCACCGAAGAAAACTCGGAACGCGTCGGTGTTGTGGTGGGCTCGGGAATCGGCGGCCTGCCAATGATCGAAGCCACGCAAACGGAACTGCTGAATCGCGGTCCTCGCCGGGTTTCGCCGTTCTTCGTGCCGGCATCGATCATCAACATGATTTCCGGACATCTTTCCATCCGCTTCGGTTTGAAAGGGCCGAATCTCGCGATCGTGACCGCGTGTACCACGGGGTTGCATTGCATCGGAGAAGGATCGCGGCTGATCGAATACGGCGACGCCGACGTCATGATCTGCGGCGGCTCTGAAGCAACCGTGTCGCCGCTGGGTATCGGCGGTTTTGCGGCGGCGCGCGCGCTGTCGCAACGCAATGACGATCCGGCAACCGCGAGCCGTCCGTGGGACAAGGATCGCGACGGTTTTGTGCTCGGCGAGGGCGCGGGCGTGATGGTGCTCGAAGAGTACGAACACGCGAAAGCGCGTGGTGCGAAGATCTATGCCGAAGTCAGCGGCTACGGCATGAGCGGCGATGCTTATCACATGACCGCTCCGCCGGAAGATGGCGACGGCGCGCGCCGCAGCATGCGCAACGCGCTGAAAAACGCCCAGATGAATCCGGATGAAGTGCACTATCTGAACGCGCATGGCACGTCCACGCCGTTGGGCGATCTGGCGGAAACCATCGGCATCAAGAACATGTTCGGCGATCACGCGAAGAAGATCGTTGTGAACTCCACCAAGTCGATGACCGGGCACCTGCTCGGCGGCGCGGGCGGGCTGGAGTCGGTGTTCACGGTGCTGGCGCTGCATCATCAGGTTTCGCCGCCGACCATCAACATCTTCAACCAGGACCCGGAGTGCGACCTGGACTACTGCGCGAACGAGGCGCGGGAAATGAAGATCGACGTGGCGCTGAAAAATTCGTTCGGCTTTGGTGGCACGAACGGCACGCTCGTTTTCAAGCGTCACTGAGCGCGGCGCGTTTACGTGTTCGCACGGACGGGACGCGTGGCAAACGCGCAGGCGGCGCGGCAGGAAATTCCAGCGGACGGTTTCGCGGAATTTCCCCGCCGCCAGAAAATCACTACGTCGCTGTTTTTATCGGTCGCCACGGTCGGCTTCATGGCGATCGCAGCCGGCGCCGTATTTCAGTCGGTTTTGCCGCACACCAGTCTTTCCGACGCCTGCGTTGCCGCGCTCGTTGTCACGATCGGCCTTGGCGGCATAGCGCTAAGGCGCGAACGTCGCAGGCCGGTCGCATTCGAGATCGGTCAGGATGGTTTGACGACGTGGGATCGCGAAGGCCGCGCGCACTATCGGCAAATATCGGGTTGCGCGCAGTGGAGCGATCGTCTGCTTGCTTTGATCCTGGTTTCAGCCGATGGGCGTTCGGAGCCGCTCCTGGTTCCCGCCGATGCGCTCGCCACCGCGGGCGCGTTCCGCGAGCTGGCCGTTCGTGCCCGGCGATGCGCCCAAGAACACCTGTAACTTGTAACCGCCCATGAGCATCCGGCGCGTCCAGGCACCGTAACGCTACAATAGCCCTCCTCGTAGCACCCCCAAAGTTAACGGATTTCCCAGGTGAGCGAAAAAGAAATCGATCAGGTACTGGTCGAACGCGTGCAGAAGGGCGATAAAGCAGCGTTCGAGCTCCTGGTCGCCAAATATCAGCGCAAGATTATCCGGCTTATATCGCGGCTCGTTCGCGACCCCGCCGAAGTGGAGGACGTCGCGCAGGACGCCTTCATCAAGGCTTATCGTGCGTTGCCGCAGTTTCGCGGAGAATCGGCGTTTTACACGTGGCTTTACCGGATTGCGGTGAACACGGCGAAGAATTATCTTGCCACTCAGAGTCGTCGCGCTCCAACTTCTACCGAAGCCGATGCAGAAGAAGCGGAAACTTTCTCTGACGCAGACCAACTAAGGGATATCAACACGCCCGAGTCGATGTTGATGAGCAAGCAGATCGCACAAACGGTCAATGCTGCGATGGCGGTTTTACCGGAAGAGCTTCGCACCGCCATAACTCTTCGTGAAATTGAAGGTCTGAGTTATGAAGAGATTGCCGAGATGATGAATTGTCCTATCGGGACAGTCAGATCGAGAATTTTTCGTGCTCGCGAAGCCATTGCGGCAAAATTGCGTCCGTTGCTGGACACTCCCGAAGGCAAACGCTGGTAGCGGCGAGGTTGCGCGGGGCAGGGACGCGGTTTCTGGGTCAGGTAGTGTCACTAGGGGCAGTCAAGATGGGGAGCATCATGGGGTCGGTTTCGGTGCAATCGCAAGCTAGTTCGCGCGGCGAGCGTCTTTCCGCTTTTGTCGATGGAGAATTTTTCGACGATTCGGGCGACTTGAGCCAGTTTCTTTCCGGATTCACGCAAAAAGATCGTGCGGCGTGGTCGGACTATCACCTGATCGGCGACGCACTGCGTTCCGACGATCTCGCGGCAAGTCCAGCCGCCAGCAGCGCGTTCATGAACGCGTTCTCGGCGCGTTTCGAGGCCGAGGCGCATGTATTTGCGCCGGCGGCCATTCCGGCAGCGTCGGCTGAACGTGCGCGTTCGGGCATGTTCCGCCGTCGCGTGGTGCCGGCTTTTGCCGTCGCGGCTGCCGCAGCCACGCTGACGTGGATCGTCGTGCCGCAGTTGCAGGGCGTCGACAACCACAGCGGCCTTCAGGTGGCGAGCGTTTCTTCGTCGGATCATGTGCAGCGCGTCGCGATGGCTTCGGTGCCTGCCGCCACGCTGCGTTCGCCGGTCGTCGAAGCGAACATCATCCGCGATGCAAGCCTCGACCAGTATCTGGAAGCGCATCAGCAATTCTCTCAACAGCCCGTCATGCCGGGCTCGACGCCTTTGATCCGCACTGCGGCTTCCAGCCAAGGTCAATAACTGATGCAACTTGTGCGGTTGACGAAAACGACTCATTGGGGGCGGCTGCCGGTTCTGTTGTTTTGCGCAGCTGCGTTGTTATCCGCGGGAACCGTCGCTCGGGCTCAAGGCGACGATTCCGCCGCCCAGCGCAAGTCCGCTGCGGACCTGCTCAACCGGATTCACGAAGCCGCACAGCAGCAGAACTACGAGGGCACCTTCGTCTACCAGCGCGGGACAACGGTGCAATCGTCACGGATTACGCACTCGGCCGCGCGTGCCGATGGCGAGTATGAATCGCTGGAAAGTCTCGACGGCAAGCCTCGAAAGATGCTTCGCCACGACGACGATATGTACACGTTCGTGCCCGAACGTCATCTGCTGGTCGTCGAAAAACGCCAAAACAAGGATTCGTTCCCGTCGCTGCTGGCGACCGGCGGCGAACAGATCCTGTCCGTCTACGAGCCGAAAATGCTCGGCGCGGATCGCGTCGCGGGTATCGACAGCCAGGTCATCGAGCTCGATCCGAAAGACGCCTGGCGGTTTGCCTACAAACTCTGGTCGGACACGAAGACCGGTTTGTTGTTGCGCGCCCAGACGCTCGGTCCCGACGGCCAGGTTCTGGAACAGCTTTCATTCTCGCAAGTCAAGATTGGCGGCACGGTCGACCGGGCGGCAATTGCAAACGGGATCAAGAACATAAGCGGATGGACGGTCGTGCGTCCGCCGGTTCAGCCTGTCGATATGCAGGCGCAAGGCTGGAAAATTACCCCGAATGTTCCTGGTTTCCGCGAGATTCGCGAATTGCGCCGGCCGATGGCATCGCGTGAAGAGGGGCAGCCGCCCATTCCCGTCGATCAAGCCGTTTTCTCCGACGGCCTCGCCGCAATCTCGATATTTGTCGAGCCGGTGGAAAAGAATTCACGCAAGGAAGGCGCCGGCAATAGCGGCGCGACACACGTACTGGTCAAGCGTCGCGGCGATTTCTGGATTACCTTGTTGGGCGAAGTGCCCCAAGCTACGTTGCAGCAATTTGCTTCTGCCATAGAATACAAGCCTTCCAAGTAATTCCTCGGCCCATCAAGATATGAGCAACCTCTCGCTGCGCACCTTCCTTACGGCTGCGGCGCTTGCTGCGTGCCTGCCGCTTGCGACTTCCGCGGCAACGGCTGCATCGGGCGCTGCAGTACCAGCAGTCGCGCCGGGCGCTACGCCGGTTGCATCGACTGGCGCAGTGCCGATTGTGAATCTGCCCGACTTCACCACGCTCGTGGACAGAGTCGGGCCGTCTGTCGTGAATATCCGCACGACCACGCGCGTGAGCAGCAGCAGCGATCTGCGCGGCTTGCCGCCCGGCATGGACAACGGCGACATGTCGGAGTTCTTCCGGCGGTTCTTCGGCATTCCGATGCCCGGCACGCCGGGATCGCCAGGCTCGCCCCGTGGCGGGAATGGCGGCGGCGGTGGTGGCAGTGGAGGCGGGGATCAAGGCGGCGACAGCGGTGGCGGCAGCGGCCGAGGGAATCGCAGCGCCCCACAAGACAGTCCTGACAGCCAGGACAATTCCGAGCAAAGCAGCGGCGTTGGATCGGGCTTCATCATGTCGGCGGATGGTTATGTAATGACCAATGCCCACGTGGTCGATGATGCCGACACCATCTACGTCACGCTCACCGACAAACGCGAATTCAAGGCCAAGCTGGTTGGTGTCGATGAACGCACGGACGTCGCGGTCGTCAAGATCCAGGCAACAAGCCTGCCGGCCATCACCATGGGCGACTCGAACAAGGTCCGCGTGGGCGAATGGGTGCTGGCGATCGGCTCGCCATTCGGCCTCGACAACACCGTGACCGCGGGCATTGTCAGCGCCAAGGGGCGCGACACCGGCGACTATCTGCCGTTCATCCAGACGGACGTGGCGGTGAATCCGGGCAATTCGGGCGGTCCGCTCATCAACATGGCCGGCGAAGTGATCGGCATCAATTCGCAGATTTATAGCCGTACCGGCGGCTTCATGGGAATTTCGTTCGCGATTCCTATCGATGAAGCCATGCGCGTGGCCGATCAGCTTAAGACTGGCGGCAAGGTGGTGCGCGGCCGTATTGCGGTGGCGATTGGCGAAGTGACCAAAGAAGTGGCCGATTCGCTCGGTTTGCCAAAGGCGCAAGGGGCGTTGGTGAGCAGCGTGGAACCGGGCGGTCCCGCCGACAAAGCCGGCATCCAGCCGGGCGACATCATCCTGAAATACAACGGCCACGATGTCTCGACGGCGACGGATCTGCCGCGTATGGTCGGCGACACGAAGCCGGGTACGAAGGCAACGATCACCGTGTGGCGCAAGGGTCAGTCGCGCGATTTGCCGATCACCATCGCGGAAATGCAGCCGGACAAGGTCACGAAAGCCGAAGCCAAGAAGCCTACGCCGCCGAAGGAACGTGCGCCGAGCAACGCGCTGGGGATTGCCGTGAGCGATATCCCGGCTGATCAAAAGAAGTCGCTGAAGATCAGCAACGGCGTGCAGGTGGAAGCGGTGGAAGGACCGGCGTCGCGTGCCGGGTTCCAGAAGGGCGACATCATCCTGCGTATCGGCGACACCGATATCACGAGCGCAAAACAATTCGATGCAGTCGCGCAGAACGTCGATCCGAGCAAAATGGTCGCGGTTCTGGTGCGTCGTGGCGACAATACGCAATTCGTGCCGCTGCGTCCGCGCGCGCAGAAGTAGGCCGCAATGTCCGCGCTCAAGCTTTATGGGCGGGCGTGGTGCCATCTTTGCGAGGATTTGCGCGCCGAACTCGAGCCGATTGCGGCGGAGTTCGGCATGCGGATCGAATGGATCGATATTGATATGGATCCGGCGCTCGAAGCGCTCTACGACGAATTCGTGCCCGTTTTGGTGCTCGATGGCGTCGAACTGTGTCACTACCGGCTGGACGAACCACGCGTGAGACAGGCGCTCGCCGGCATAGCTTGAGCCAGTCCCGAGCACACCCTCGACCGTCCGGCTGCAAACGTAAATTCCCGTCCCCCCTCCTTTTCGGCTAAAATCGAAGGGTTTTTCACCCCATTTTCAAGGCGTGCTCCGCGTTTGTCTGGGCGCGCCTTTTTGCTTGATCGGCACTGAATGAATTATATTCGTAACTTCTCGATCATCGCGCACATCGACCACGGCAAATCGACGCTGGCCGACCGCATCATCCAGCTTTGCGGCGGCCTGTCCGACCGCGAAATGGACGCGCAGGTGCTCGATTCCATGGATCTCGAGCGCGAGCGCGGCATTACCATCAAGGCGCAAACCGCGGCGCTGAGCTACAAGGCGCGCGACGGTCAGGTCTATAACCTGAATCTCATCGATACCCCCGGACACGTCGACTTCTCGTACGAGGTCAGCCGTTCGCTGTCCGCGTGCGAAGGCGCGTTGCTGGTGGTGGACGCGAGCCAGGGCGTGGAAGCGCAGACGGTTGCCAACTGCTACATGGCGATCGAGCTCGGCGTGGAAGTGGTGCCGGTGCTGAACAAGATCGACTTGCCGGCCGCCGACCCCGAAAACGCGATTGCGGAAATCGAAGACGTGATCGGTATCGATGCAACCGATGCAACGCATTGCAGCGCCAAAACGGGCCTCGGCGTGACTGACGTACTCGAAGCGCTGATCGCCAAGGTTCCGCCGCCGAAGGGCGATCCGGACGCGCCGCTGCAGGCGCTGATCATCGACTCGTGGTTCGACAATTACGTGGGCGTGGTCATGCTCGTGCGCATCAAGAACGGCACGCTGCGCCCGAAAGACAAGATCAAGATGATGGCGTCCGGCGCGGTTTATCCGGTCGAGCATCTCGGCGTGTTCGCGCCGAAATCCACGAATCTGGCGTCGCTGTCGGCGGGCCAGGTGGGTTTCATCATCGCCGGCATCAAGGAATTGCAGGCGGCGAAAGTGGGCGATACCGTCACCACCGTTGCCCGGCCGTCCGAAACACCGTTGCCCGGTTTCAAGGAAGTGAAACCGCAGGTTTTCGCCGGTTTGTATCCGGTCGAAGCGAACCAGTACGACGCGCTGCGTGAATCGCTCGAAAAGCTGAAGCTGAACGACGCGTCGCTGCAATACGAGCCGGAAGTGTCGCAGGCGCTCGGTTTCGGTTTCCGATGCGGCTTTCTCGGCCTTCTGCACATGGAGATTGTGCAGGAACGTCTTGAGCGCGAATTCGACATGGACCTCATCACCACGGCGCCGACCGTGGTGTATGAAGTCGTGAAGCGCGACGGGGAACTGATCCAGGTCGAGAATCCGGCCAAGATGCCGGAGCCTTCGTACATTGAAGAAGTGCGCGAGCCGATCGTGACCGTGAACCTTTATATGCCCCAGGAGTATGTGGGCGCGGTGATCACGCTGTGCACGGGCAAGCGCGGCCAGCAGATCAACATGCAGTATCACGGGCGTCAGGTACAACTCACGTACGAGATCCCCATGGCGGAAATCGTGCTCGATTTCTTCGATCGGCTGAAATCCACGTCGCGCGGTTATGCGTCGATGGATTACGAGTTCAAGGAATATCGTGCTTCGGACGTGGTGAAGGTCGACATGCTGATCAACGGCGACAAGGTCGACGCGTTGTCCGTTATCACGCACCGCTCGCAGAGCCAGCATCGTGGACGCGAAGTGGCGTCGAAAATGCGCGAGCTGATTCCGCGGCAAATGTACGACGTGGCGATCCAGGCGACCATTGGCGCAAATATCATCGCGCGGGAAAACATTAAAGCATTGCGTAAGAACGTTCTGGCAAAGTGCTACGGCGGCGATATCTCCCGAAAGAAAAAGCTTTTGGAAAAGCAGAAGGCCGGCAAGAAGCGCATGAAGCAGGTCGGTTCGGTCGAGATTCCGCAGGAAGCTTTCCTCGCGATTCTTCGCGTCGAAGATTAATAAAACAACCGGAAACGATTGATGAATTTTGCGTTGATTCTTTTGGTGCTCGTCGTCTTGACGGGGATCGCGTGGGTGTTCGATAAATTGGTGTTCGAGCCGCAACGGCGCCGCGCGGCAGATGAAGCGGTAGCCGAATTTGACAAACAGCAGGCACGCCTGGAACCCCGATTCGCCGATGAACATGCGCCGCAAACGCGCGCCCGTCTGCGCGATGAAAAGCTTCGCCAGCCCTGGTATCTGGAATATTCGGCAAGCTTTTTTCCGGTGATTCTTGTTGTGTTCGTCGTGCGTTCGTTTGTGGTCGAGCCGTTCAAGATTCCATCGGGATCCATGGTGCCAACGCTGTTGGTCGGCGACTTCATTCTGGTCAACAAATTCGAATATGGTTTGCGCCTGCCTATCAGCAACACGAAGCTGACGAGTGGCACGCCGCTTAGACGCGGTGACGTCGTGGTGTTTCGTTACCCGAAAGACGAATCCGTGGATTACATCAAACGCGTGATCGGACTTCCCGGCGATACCGTTGCATATCAGGACAAGAAGCTGACCATCAATGGCAAGCCGGTTCCTGAAACGTCATTACCCGATTTTTTCGACGACGAACGCATTGGTTATGCAAAGCAATTCGAAGAAGATCTCGATGGCCGCAAGAATGCGATTCTGAACAACGCGCAAGTGCCGCCGTTCGTGATTGGCGCCGATGATTTCCCGAATCGCGACAATTGCAATTACAACGCGCAAGGCGTGATCTGCAAGGTGCCGCCAGGCAGCTACTTCATGATGGGCGACAATCGCGATAACAGCGCGGACAGCCGCTATTGGGGTTTTGTCCCCGATGCGAATATAGTCGGGCGCGCATTCTTTATCTGGATGAACTTCAGCAGCTTGAAGCGCATTGGTTCATTCCATTGAAGCACGCCATGCGCGAGTAATTGATTGACGACTACGCCGCGGCATAACGCGGCGTAGTCGTTAATAGGTTCGATGAATGAACATGGCACAAGCCGCCTAGAAACAGCACGAAGAAAAGCGGCTAACGTGCCCATGCCGTACTGAATTAATTTTTTGGTTTTCCGTTTTTCAGCCGTTTTCAGCCAAAATCGCCGCTTCCGGCGCCCGCGTTATACTCTGCCCATGCCCTCAACCCCGTTGGAAAGCCGGCTTCAGTACGAATTTCGCAATGCGGAATTGCTGCGCCAGGCGATGACCCATCGCAGTCATAGTGCCACGCACAACGAACGACTCGAATTTCTCGGAGATTCCGTTCTAAATTGCGTGGTGGCTGCGCTTTTGTTCCAACGATTCGCAAAACTCGACGAAGGCGATCTTTCCCGCGTCCGCGCAAATCTGGTGAAGCAACAGTCGCTTTACGAGATTGCGCAAGCGCTGAACGTCTCCGAGGCTTTGCGGCTGGGCGAGGGCGAACTGAGAAGCGGCGGCTTCCGCCGGCCGTCAATCCTGGCCGATACGCTCGAAGCCATCTTCGGCGCGGTTTTCCTGGACGGCGGTTTCGACGCGGCGCTTCAGGTCATCAAACGGCTATACACGCCAATTCTCGATCACATCGATCCGCGCACTATCGGCAAGGATGCGAAGACGTTGCTGCAAGAGTATCTGCAAGGTCACAAGATTGCGTTGCCCACTTATACCGTGGTCGCAACGCACGGGGCCGCGCACAATCAGCAGTTCGAAGTGGAATGCACGGTGCCGAAGCTCGAAGTGAAAGTCTCGGGTTCTGGCGCCAGCCGCCGTGCAGCGGAGCAGGCCGCGGCGAAGAAGGCGCTGGACGAACTGGCCTCCGCAACGCCCGCGCTCACGACGAAACCCAAACGCAAGGGCGCGCGCGCCGCGAAGCTGGCTGAACAGGAAGTCGTGCCCGGCGTCACAGGCGTTCAGGCGGCTCTGGATCTGCGCGCCCCCGATCGGCGCGAACGCGCGCGGGCAAATGCCGCCAACAGCAACACGCATAACGACCCCGAGCGCCCGGCTACGGCGCCTTTGGCGGTGATTCGTGCATCGCATGTCGAGCCGTCCGGGGATAAAGCCGAGCGCGCCACGATCAGCCGGACAGACCGCGCTGAAAAAAGTGCATCCGACGCGTCCACACCGCGCAGCGAAAGCACTGAAAAGCCGGTGGATAACGCTGTGCACAACCCGGTGGAAAAGAACGTCGCTAAGTCTGCGGCCAAGGGCGCTGATTCGCCGGTCATCGAGAAATCCGCGTCTCCCGCACGTCCGCGAGAAGAAGTCGCGGCGAATGCTGAGGAAAGCGTCGAGGCGCACGCCGAAGCGAGTGTCGATGAAACCATCGCCCGCGCGGCCGATACCGGTCATTGATCGCCAAAGCCATAGCCGAACGCTCTAATACCGGCCGCCGAAAGCCCCACACTCCGGACGCCACGCGTCCCAACGAATCTGCAGTTGCAAACATCTATGAACGCTCCCACTCCTCCTGGTTTCCGCTGCGGCATGGTCGCGATCGTCGGTCGGCCGAACGTCGGCAAATCGACCTTGATGAACGCGCTCGTCGGGCAGAAAGTCAGCATCACGTCGCGCAAGGCGCAGACTACGCGGCATCGGATCACCGGCATCCACACGCTTGACGACGCGCAGTATATTTTCGTCGATACCCCCGGATTCCAGACCAAGCACAGCGGCGCGCTGAACCGCTCGCTGAACCGCGCCGTGACGTCCACGCTGACGGCGGTCGATGCAATCCTGTTCGTGATCGAAGCGGGTCGTTTCGGGCCTGACGACCAGAAAGTGCTCGACCTGATTCCGAACGACACGCCGTGTCTTCTGATCGCGAACAAGCTGGATCACGTGAACGACAAGGAGACGCTGTTCCCGTTCATGCAGAAGATGAGCGCGCTGCACGACTTCAAGGAAATCGTGCCGATGACCGCGAAGCATCCGGATGACATCACGCGCCTGATGGCAGTCGTGAAGCCGTATTTGCCGGAAGGTTCGCCCATCTATGGCGAGGACGACCTGACGGATCGCAGCGAGCGTTTTCTCGCTGCTGAAATCCTGCGCGAAAAAGTGTTCCGCTGGACCGGCGACGAACTGCCGTACACAAGCACGGTGATGATCGACAAATGGGAAACCGAAGGACGCCTGCGGCGCATTTTCGCGACTATTCTGGTGGAACGCGATACCCACAAGGCGATGATCATCGGGCAGAAGGGCGCCAAGCTGAAGCAGATCAGCACCGAGGCGCGGCTCGACATGGAAAAGCTTTTCGATGGACCCGTGTACCTCGAAACCTTCATCAAGGTAAAGAGCGGCTGGGCCGACAACGAAGCGGGATTGCGCGCTTATGGGTACGAATGACGCGTGGATGACACAGTCTTCCAACGCCGACTCCGATCCGCTCGCCGACGATAACGCAAGTATCGACGAGCCTTCAACACCCGCGCCGAAAAAGCGCGGGACGCGCGCGGCTTCGTCGAAAGCCGCCGCGCCTAAAGATCCAAAAACACCGAAAGAACCCAGACCGCCGCGCGCCGCGCCGCGCTCGGACTTTCGTATCGCCGAGCAACCGTCGTTCGTGCTGCATAGTTATCCGTATCGCGAGACAAGCCTGATTCTGGATGTGTTTTCCCGCGATCACGGCCGCGTCGCGCTCGTAGCCAAAGGCGCAAAGCGGCCGCATTCGGCATTGCGCGGCGTGCTGCAGACGTTCCAGCCGCTGGGTTTATCGTGGACGGGGAAGGGCGAGGTTCGCACGTTGACGCAAGCCGAATGGGTCGGCGGCATGTTGCCGCTTGCCGGCGATGCGCTGTTGTGCGGTTTCTACGTCAACGAATTGCTCGTCAAGTTTTGCGCGCGCGAAGACGCGCATCCCGCGTTGTTCAATCATTACGTGCTGACGTTGTCGCGCCTCGCGCACGGCGAGCCGGCCTTGCACGCGCTGCGGTCGTTCGAACGCGTGCTGCTGCGCGAAACCGGTTATGCAATGGCGCTGAACAGAACCATCACGCGCCAGCCGGTTATCGCCGATGGAAAATATGTATTCGATCCGGAACGCGGTGTGCGCGAAGCATCGGACAACGTCCCGTCACAATGGCCCGTGATCTCGGGCCAAACCCTTCTCGACATGGAGAAGGACGAATACAGCCGCCCGCAGACGGCCGCGCAAAGCAAAACGCTGATGCGCTTTCTGCTGAACGTGTATCTTGGCGGCACGCCGCTCGCCACCCGTCAAATCCTGATCGACCTGCAAAACCTATGAGCTTCTTTCTTTCGTCGCCCGCGAATGTGATCGATCTGGGCGTCAACATCGATCACGTCGCCACGCTGCGCAACGCGCGCGGCACCCCATACCCCGATCCCATCCGCGCCGCGCTCCAAGCCGAAGAAGCGGGCGCCGACGCGATCACACTGCACTTGCGCGAGGACCGTCGTCATATTCTCGATGCCGACGTCCACGCGCTGCGTCCTCTGCTCAAGACGCGCATGAATCTCGAGTGCGCGGTCACGCAGGAAATGCTCGATATTGCGTGCGGCGTGCGTCCGCATGACGTGTGTCTGGTGCCGGAAAAGCGTCAGGAGTTGACCACCGAAGGCGGTCTTGATGTCGCCGGCCAGTTCAACGCCGTAAAAGCCGCGTGCGAGCAACTGCGGCAAGCAGGGGCGCGAGTATCGCTTTTCATCGATGCCGACGAAACCCAGATTCGCGCCGCCTATGAAGCGGGCGCGCCGGTGATCGAATTGCATACGGGCAGCTACGCCGAAGCGCATGACGAAGCCACGCAGCAAAAGGAATTCGAGCGCGTGGCGCGCAGCGTCGATTTCGGCAATTCGCTCGGTTTGAAAGTGAACGCGGGACACGGCTTGCATTACACGAACGTGCAGCCGATCGCGGCGCTGGAAGGCATCGTAGAGCTGAACATCGGGCATGCAATCGTCGCGCACGCGATCTTCGCAGGCTGGGACAACGCCGTTCGCGAGATGAAGGCGATCATGGTGGCATCGCGTCTTGCCGCTACATCGTCACGATAAAGCCATGGCGATCTACGGAATCGGTACGGATCTCGTGCAGGTAAGCCGCATTGCCGGCGTCATGGAACGCACGAAAGGGCGCTTCGCCGAAAAGGTGCTCGGCGCCGACGAACTGCGCGTTTATCACGCAAGAAAAGCGCGTTCGGAAGTGCGCGGCCTGGCGTTCCTCGCAACGCGATTTTCGGCGAAGGAAGCGTTCTCCAAGGCGATTGGCCTCGGCATGCACTGGCCGATGACCTGGCGCGCCGTCCAGACGCTCAACGAGCCGAGCGGCAAGCCGATCGTGGTGGCATCGGGCGAACTCGCCGAATGGCTCAAAGCGCGTGGCATCACCGCGCAGGTCACGATCACCGACGAACGCGACTACGCGGTATCGTTCGTGATCGCGGAAACGAATGTTTAAGACTGCATATAAGACTGAGTGTAAGACTATTAACCGCTGACTTTTCACGCTTCCAATTTGAACTCGTTAAAACGCATTCCCGGTCCGATCATGCTGGACGTGGCCGGCACCACGCTCTCCGACGCCGACATCCGCCGTATCGACCATCCGATGACCGGCGGCATCATCCTCTTCACGCGGCATTTCCAGGATCGGGCGCAGCTCGTTGCGCTGACCGACGCAATACGCGCGGTGCGCGACGACATCCTGATCGCGGTCGATCACGAAGGCGGCCGCGTGCAGCGTTTTCGTACCGACGGCTTCACGGTTCTGCCCGCGCCGGGCAAGCTCGGCGCGCTCTGGGATCGCGACGTGTTGCTCGCGACAAAAACCGCGACCGCGTTTGGCTACGTGCTCGCGGCGGAGTTGCGGGCGTGCGGTATCGATATGAGCTTCACGCCGGTGCTCGATCTCGATTACGGGCATTCGAAGGTAATCGGCGATCGTGCGCTCCATAGCGATCCGCGCGTGGTGACAATGCTCGCGAAGAGCCTGAACCACGGTCTCGCGCTCGCGGGCATGGCGAATTGCGGCAAGCACTTTCCGGGACATGGGTTTGCATCGGCGGATTCGCATGTCGCCATGCCGGTGGACGATCGCTCGCTCGAGGACATCCTCGCCGCCGATGCCAAACCGTACGACTGGCTGGGCATGTCGCTGGCGTCGGTTATTCCGGCGCACGTCATCTATCCGCAAGTCGATGAAAAACCCGCCGGTTTTTCGCGCGTCTGGCTACAGGACATCTTGCGCGGCAAGCTTGGTTTCAACGGCGCAATCTTCAGCGACGATTTATCGATGGAAGCAGCGCGCGCCGGCGGCACGCTGACCGAAGCTGCAACCGCCGCGCTGACCGCCGGCTGCGATATGGTGCTGATCTGCAATCAGCCGGAAGAGGCTGAAAAAGTGCTCGATCGGTTGACGTTCCAGCAGACAAAGGCGTCGCAAACGCGATTGAAGCGCATGCGGCCGAAAGGCCATCCGTGGCGATGGAACAAGCTGATGTCGCAGGTCGAATATCAGCAGGCGCGGGCGCTGGTCAAAAGCGCGCTGGGCTGAATGCAAAAGCCGGTGGTTTCTTAAAAAGAAACCACCGGCTTTTTTCAAGCGCACGTCCAACTACGCATTGATTACTCCAGTTTCATGCGCTGCAGCTTGTTATAAAGCGTCTTCGGGCTGATGCCAAGCAGCGTCGCCGCCCTGTGCCGCGTGCCGCCAACCGCTTCGAGCGTTGCGCGGATCAACATGTCTTCCACATCGGCGAGCGCCGTTCCTACCGTGACCTGAACGCTCGTGCCATTCAGGCCGCGACCGCCTGCGCTCGTGTGTTCATCGGCGCGAAGGGTTTCGATTACATCGCCGGACGCGTGGTATGCGCGTCGAACGCGGTCGCGCAATTCACGCACGTTGCCCGGCCACTCGGCCGCGAGACATTCGCGAATGAAATCCGGGCTCACGCGTTTGGGCGCGCCGCTCGTGATCCCGCTCACATGATTCTCACGGTTCAGCTCGTAGACGAAATGCTCGGCGAGCAGCGCGATATCGTCGCCGCGATCACGCAACGGCGGCAATGCAATCGATGACGCGTTCAAGCGCTGGAACAAATCCTCGCGCAATTTGCCATCGGCGACCGCGTCTTTCGGCGGCATTCTGGTCGATGCCAACAGCCGGAAATCCGTCACGATCTTGTTGCTGCCGCCCACGCGCATGAACGTCTGCGAGTCGAGTGCACGCAAGAGCGCTTCTTGCTGGGCAAACGGCAAAGCATCGATCTGATCGAGGAACAGGGTGCCGCCGCCCGCCTGTTCGAGCAAACCCGGTTCGCGGTTTTCCGCGCCGGCAAATGCGCCGCGCTCGTGGCCGAACATCAGGCTTTCCATCGAACGCGCGTTGCTGTCTGAGGCCGTCGAACAATCGAACGAAACGAACGGACCTTTGCGGCGTCGGCTCATTTCGTGCAAGGTTTTCGCGGCGACTTTCTTGCCCGTGCCGGCTTCTCCGCAAATCAGCACGGCGGCTTCGGTTGGCGCGGTATGTTCGATCAGATCGTAGATGTGCTGGATTGCGGCGCTACGCCCCAGCATGCTGCCGAAATGTCCGAGTTCGCGCAGGGTGCTGCGCAACGCGCCGACTTCCTCGGTCAGTTCGTATGGACGCGGAATGCGTGCGAGCAAGCTGCGCAGTCGGGGGATATTCACCGGCTTGAGCAGGTAATCCCAGATGCCCTGGCGCAAGCCTTCAATCGCGCTTTCCACGGTCGCGTTCCCGGTCATCACGATGACCGGCAACGCACCGCCCGGCGGCTGCGCAGGAAGATTGTGCAGGAGGTCGAGACCGCTGCCATCGGGCAGGTTCAGATCGACCAGCACGACGTCTGGAATGAAGCGCGTGAGTGCGGAGCGCGCCTCGGCGAGCGTGGTGGCGGTATCGACGGAAAAACCATCGGCCGCAAGAATGGCGGACAGGCCGGAAAGGCTGTTCGGATCGTCTTCGACAATCAAAGCGTGTGGCATGGCGGACACGGCGTAATAAATGGGTCTGAATGGCGTTCCAGGCCGGTCGCCCTTGAGGCGACACCCGGCGGCGAACGCGTCGGTACCGGGCGATGGCAGTACCGGTACGCACGGCTGACTTAGTCTCAGCGCATCATTGCGTTCCAATACCCGTTATCACCGCCGGGTCTTCGTCCTGCGCTTGCTTATTACTTGTTTCAGCGCTGGCGCGGCTTGCTTGTGGTTCAAACCACAGAAAGCAAGCCGGGCCTCGAGGCGCTTACTGCGGCTTCACATGCAGATCGTTTTTCACGGACTGCACGCCTTCCACGCCGCGAGCGACCGAAACCGCCTTCTGAATCTGATTCGGAGAATCCACGAAGCCGGACAAAAGCACTTCGCTCCGATACGTCTTGACGCTTACCGACAGCGACTTCAGACCTGGATCTTCCAGCAACGCGGTCTTCACCTTCGTGGTCAGTGCGGTGTCCGTCGTGTATTCGCCTGCCGATTCGTGCGTAGGCGTCGACGAACAACCCGCGGTGATGGCGATGGCGGGGATAGCGCAAACAGCAGCGATAACGAGACGTGCGATAGTGGTTTTGGAATTCGGCATTTTTTCTTGTATAGGAAGTTGATAAATTCCGCGCGTTCATTTCTTTTTACGCGGTCTCAATATCCACAGCAGGTTCTGTGCCATCGGTGAGATGTAGACAAATCAGTGTGTTAGCGGCGTCCGTTGCATGTCGCGACGCATTTCAATCGTAATTTCGATGATTGAAGCGGTAAAGTTTGCCTGAATTGGCAACTATGTTGGGCAAAAAGAAAAAGCGCCCCGTGGGGCGCTTTCGCGGACTGCTGGCGCAACGCCCAGGCTTAGGCGCGGCTGCGATACTCGTTCGTGCGGGTATCGATTTCGATCTTGTCGCCGATGTTGCAGAAAAGCGGCACTTGCAATTCGAAGCCCGTAGCAAGCTTGGCCGTCTTCAAAACCTTGCCCGACGATGTATCGCCCTTGACGGCCGGTTCCGTGTAGATGATCTCGCGGACCAGCGACGTCGGCAGTTCCACCGAAATGGCTTTCTCGTTGTAAAACACCACTTCGCACGGCATGCCGTCCGCGAGGTAGTGCAACGCGTCGCCCATCATGTCGGCTTCGACTTCGAACTGGTTGTAGTCTGCGTCCATGAACACGTACATGGGGTCGGCGAAGTACGAGTACGTCACTTCCTTGCGGTCGAGCTGAACGACGTCGAACTTGTCGTCCGCCTTGTACACCGATTCCATGTTGCCGCTCGCCAGCAAGTTACGGAACTTCATCTTCACGACCGCGGAATTGCGGCCGGATTTGTTGTATTCGGCCTTCAACACGACCATGGCATCGCTGCCGATCATCACGACGTTGCCGACGCGGAGTTCTTGTGCGGTCTTCATATTAAAAACTGTCCTGTACGAAAATTTGAGCCTGATCGCTGCGATGTTGGCGGCCGGCTTCGAGATTTGGATGCGTTGCGGCTACCCTGCCTGTTCCATCCCACGCCATCCCGCGCGCCTGGATGCCCGCTTGTGCGTTCACCCGTCCATCGTGGAATCTGCCCGGGACTGTACGCTTTTGTACGTGCCCCGAACTGCAAGCCGTTGGATAACCGCTTATTTTAACTGAGATTTTGCGAATTCCGCCAGATTTCCAGCCAGATCGCCGACAGCCGCCAGTTCCAGCGCCCAATCGGCGGCGCGCGGCTCCAGATCCTTCCGATGTCCCCAGAAACCCGCCCAATCGGGCGTGCCCACGCCGTTCCACGCATGCCAGAAGCGCTCCAATGCCGTCCGGGCGCCTTCGGGCAAGCCATCCGCGTAGTGGGCTAGAGCGGCGTCGAGCTTGGGCAAATGGGCATCGTCGGCTTGCGGGTAGATCTGCCAGACGAACGGCTTTTGCGCCCACTGCGCCCGCACGAACGAATCCTCGCCGCGTACGAAGTTGATATCGGAGGCCCAGAGAAGGGCATCGAAAAGCGGTTGTTCCACAAAACCTAACGCGTAAGCTTTCAACGAACCGCTTTCAGCCTTCGATCCCGCCGGGAATCCCGGCAACCCGAAAAAGCGCGCGATCGCGCCCGAGATTCGCCCCTCGGGCACCAGCAAGGCGATGGGCGTCGGCGAATCGCGCCACTGCTCCAGCAACGCATCGATGGCCGGATTCTCATAGGCGAACATGGAGATGACCGTCGTGTCCGCCGAGGGCACTGAAATGCCGACCCGCTCCTGCCACCACGTTTCGCGCTGGAAGGCTTCGCGGTCGGCGTCGAGCGTCCGTTCTTTCAGCACGCCGCCCGTTCCCGCGCCGAGGCCGGGAAAGAAGAACGTCTTGTTGATCGCGTGGCGCGGATGCGGCGACGGCCTCAGGTGAAAGTCCGCGACCCAGTCCTCCGCGCTCAGGTATTCCAGGTTCAGCCATACGGGCGTGCGTTCGCGGCGCGTCATCGCGGTAACGTAGATAGCAGCCAGTTCGCAGCCAAACGCCTCGATCACGACATCGGCGATCTGCAGCGTATCGCCCGCGTGCGTGGGCGCGTGCCAGTGCTCGATCACCACGCCCGCGGCTTCCTGGCGCGCGAGCGTGGAATCGACAGCGGGGCAGAGCGCGTGGAATGCCTTGAGGTCATCGACGAAAAGGCGCACTTGCCAGCCATGCTCCGCCTTGAGCTGACGCGCGAGACGCCAGCAGACGCCGATGTCACCGAAGTTGTCGATGACCTCGCAAAAGATATCGCACGCTATTTGGGAGTCTGGATTGCCGCCAGACACGCGGGAATTTTCCACTGAAGCAGGCATAGGTGCTAAAACGGCGACGAACCGCTTGATCGATGGTGAACGAGAGCCGGAGTGTGGTTTGCACTAAACTGGCATTTTTGAAGATAACGATTCGCGCGTCCCCTGCCGTCAATCGGCCAAGCAAACTCAACGCGAACTCCGCACGACATTCCTGCATGACCGAACCCGACGTTTTCGACCCTAAAAAGAACCTGGCGCAATTGCCGCATCTGCCGGGCGTGTACCGCTACTACGACGAGAACGGCAACGTGCTCTACGTCGGAAAAGCGCGCGACCTGAAAAAGCGCGTATCGAGCTATTTTACGAAGACGCTGCTTTCGCCGCGCATCGCGATGATGGTCACGCGCATTCGCAAGATTGAAACGACCGTCACGCGTTCCGAAGCCGAAGCGCTGTTACTTGAAAATAATCTGATCAAGGCGCTCGCGCCGCGATACAACATCCTGTTTCGCGACGACAAGTCTTATCCGTATCTCAAGCTGACCGGCCACACATTTCCACGCATGGCGTATTACCGCGGCAGCGTCGACAAGAAAAACCAGTTCTTCGGGCCGTTCCCAAGCGCCTGGGCCGTGCGCGAAAGTATCCAGATTTTGCAGCGCGTGTTCCAGTTGCGCACGTGCGAGGATTCCGTTTTCACAAACCGCACGCGGCCGTGCCTGCTGCATCAGATCGGCCGATGCACGGGACCGTGCGTCGGTTTGATCGATAAAGAAGATTACGCGCGCGATGTATCGAACGCATCGCGGTTCCTGCTTGGGCGGCAGGGCGAAGTGATGAAGGAACTCGAACAGAAGATGCACGCGTTCGCCGCCGATCTCAAGTTCGAGCAAGCCGCCGCGGTGCGCAACCAGATGAGCTCGTTGTCCACCGTTCTACATCAGCAAGCCATAGAAGTGGGCGGCGACAACGACGTCGATATCCTCGCGGTCGCGGCGCTCGGCGGCAAGGTCTGCGTGAACCTCGCGATGGTGCGCGGCGGGCGTCATCTCGGCGACAAAGCGTATTTCCCGACGCACGTAGAAGCAGCGCTAGCCATTGAAGACGCGATGCCCGAGGAACTCGCCGAAGACGATATTGCAGAAAATATCGGCAATATTGTGATCGAGCAGGTTGAAGCGAGCGCCGGTGAAGTTGCATTGCCGCCGGGCACGCTGGCCGCCATCGAGCAAGACTTCGAGGCGCACGCCACGACCGGCGAGATGGAGGAAGAGATCGCCGAAACAGGCGCGGTCGAAGGGCTGGATGAGGCGAGCGAATCGGAGCGTCAGGGCGCGCTCGAGGCTGAAGTGCTGGAGGCGTTTATCGCGCAGCATTACATCGGCAATCGTGTGCCGCCGGTGCTGGTCGTGAGTCACGCGCCGGCCAATCGCGAGCTCGTCGATCTGTTGATCGAGCAGGCCGGACACAAGGTCACGCTCTTGCGTCAGCCTCAGGGGCAAAAGCGCGTGTGGCTGTCGATGGCCGAATCCAACGCGAAGCTCGCCCTCGCGCGCCTGCTGTCCGAACAGGGCTCGCAACAGGCTCGCACGCGCTCGCTCGCGGATACGCTGAGCCTGGAGATGGACGATCTCGCGCAACTGCGCATTGAATGCTTTGACATCAGCCACACCATGGGCGAAGCAACGCAGGCATCGTGCGTGGTCTATCACCACCATAAGATGCAGACGGCGGAATACCGTCGCTACAACATCACCGGCATCACGCCCGGCGACGACTACGCCGCGATGCGCCAGGTCTTGACCCGTCGATACGAGAAGATGGTCGCGCAAGCTGCGGCGCGCGCGGCTGAAGAGCCGGTCGAACTCGACCTGTCCGAGGCGCCGCAATCCGATGAACCCGATGTCGCCGAGCCGACGGCCGCCGGCGGGCGCTTGCCGAATATCGTGTTGATCGATGGCGGCAAGGGACAAGTGGAGATCGCGCGGCAAGTGTTCGCCGAACTGGGGCTCGACCGCGGCATGCTGGTTGGCGTGGCGAAAGGAGAAGGGCGTAAGGTGGGCCTGGAAACGCTGGTTTTCGCCGATACCCGCACGCCGCTCGAACTCGGCAAGGAAAGCGCGGCGCTGATGCTGGTTGCGCAGATCCGCGACGAAGCGCACCGGTTTGCGATCACCGGCATGCGTGCAAAGCGCGCAAAAACACGCCAGACATCGCGGCTGGAAGAGCTCGAAGGTATTGGCGCTAAGCGACGTCAGCGTTTGCTGTCGCGCTTTGGCGGGTTGCGCGGCGTGCAGGCGGCAAGCGTGGAAGACCTGGCGAGCGTGGAAGGGATATCGCAGGCGCTGGCCGAGCAGATCTACCGGCAGTTGCATTGAGCGCAACGTCCGGCCGTCCGGCCCGTCGGCTTGTGACATATAAGTCGACGCGGCACAATGGCACCTCTCAATAAGAGTCACGCCCATGCCGTTCAATTTCCCGATTTTCCTGACGTGGCTGCGAATCGTGTTGATTCCGCTCGTCGTGGGCGTCTTCTATTTGCCGGACATGATGATGAGCCCGGACCATCGCAATCTGGTCGGCATGGTCATCTTCGTGCTCGCCGCGCTGACCGATTGGCTCGACGGCTACATGGCCCGCAAGCTCAACCAGACGTCGGCGTTCGGTGCGTTCCTCGATCCCGTCGCCGACAAACTCATGGTCACCGCCGCGTTGTTGATCCTCGTGCAGCTGATGCGACTGAATGCGGTGATCGCGCTGGTCATCGTGGGGCGCGAGATCACCATTTCCGCGTTGCGTGAATGGATGGCGCAGATCGGGGCATCGAAAAGCGTGGCGGTGAATTCGCTCGGCAAGTTCAAGACCGTCTGCCAGATGGTCGCGATCCCAATGCTGCTTTTCTATGGGCCGCTGAAGATTTCGGGTACGCCTATTGTCATCGATACACGTGTCTGGGGACTCTGGCTGATCTACGTGGCTGCGTTCCTCACCGTCTGGTCGATGCTCTATTACATGAAGCTCGCGTGGCCGCAGATTCGAGAGCGTGGCGGCATGCTGTAACCGCTGTACGAAAGGCTTTATTGCAGCAAAAAGTGATGGGGCACATACAAAGCTCTTGACACTAAAGTTGGGCTTCTCCATAATCTCGTTTCTGTCGGATGCACGCGAAACAAGACACCGCAACGCATCATCTGATGAAGTACAAAAGCAGTGAATTGGCAGAAGAAGTCGGCAAGATGCGGGAGTAGCTCAGCTGGTAGAGCGCAACCTTGCCAAGGTTGAGGTCGCGAGTTCGAGCCTCGTCTCCCGCTCCAGATTCAGAGGTCGTTGGCAATGGTAAGCCGGCGGCTGGCAACAAAGTACAGTGCAAGGCAAAATGCGGGAGTAGCTCAGCTGGTAGAGCGCAACCTTGCCAAGGTTGAGGTCGCGAGTTCGAGCCTCGTCTCCCGCTCCACAAAAAGGGGAAGCCAAGCTTCCCTTTTTGTTTGGCGGCCTTGGTTCATGTGCTGGCTGAACTGGTTTGTCAGATACGGTAGTTTTGGTAGCCCCCGCTTCTGGCGCGATAGCAAAGCGGTTATGCAGCGGCCTGCAAAGCCGTTTAGGCCGGTTCGACTCCGGCTCGCGCCTCCAGAGATTCAAAACGAAAAGCCCTGACTTGGTCGGGGCTTTTTGTTTTGTCGTTGGCGTTTGCAGGATGCATTCTGATATCAATCCTCTTCAGGCGAAACTATCCATGACCGACCTCCACTCCGAATTCGAATGGCGCTGGGCTGCATTCAGTCAACTTGCCGCGATCGATGTCTACACCATCCTCGCCGCCCGCAGCGAAGTATTCGTGATCGAGCAGCAGTGTTTGTATGCCGATGTAGACGGTCAGGATACCGATGCATGGCATCTGCTGGTACTCAGCCAAACGGCCAACGCTGAACTCGCCGGTTATCTGCGCGTTCTTCCACCCGATGAAAACGGCGTCGCTGAAACTGCCGACGTTCGCATTGGGCGCGTTCTTACGCGGGCGCCATTCCGCGGCATTGGTCTTGGTCAGGCGATGCTCGAACGCACGGTCGCGCGTATCACGGCGCAATGGCCCGACAACGCAATCCGCCTTCACGCCCAAGCGCATTTGCAACGCTTCTACGCAGGCTTCGGCTTCGAACCGATCTCGGATATTCACCTCGACGACGACATCCCGCATATCTGGATGCGTCGCCTGGGTTCGTCGCGTTAGGACGGCGAATCGATCACGCGGCGCACATCGGTCGCGATGTTTTGAATGGAATCATTTTCGGTCGCGAGCAAACGCGCGTGGCCGTGGGTATCGAAGATATAGACGGCCGAGCTGTGCGTGACGTCGTATGCGCCCGACGGATCGCGTTTTTCCATCTGATACGCCACCCGATACCGCTTCGCCAGCCCCTCAATTGCTCCATCCGTGCCCGTCAGGCCGATCGCATGTTCCGCGTCGAATGCGCGCACGTAGTCGTGCAGCGCGGCCGCTGTATCGCGGGCAGGATCGACGGTGATGAACGCGATGCGCGTGTTCCGGGCGTCAGGTCCGAGTTGCTGCAGGACCTGCATCAGCCGCGCCATGGTTTCCGGGCAGACGTCCGGGCAATGCGTGTAGCCGAAGTAGACGAGCGTCGTTTTCCCCGCGAACGACTGGCCGGTGGCGGGTTTGCCGGTGTCGTCGGTGAGATTGAAATCGAGGTCGGGGAGATGGCCGCTGACGTCGGTCAGCTTCCAGGGCGCGGCGTCGTGATGCGAGCAGCCGGCAAGCGCGGCGCTTAAAACCAGTGGAGCAAGCAAGGCGCACACGCGGCCTGTGCGATGAAACCTGAACCAGGAAGACATTTTGCGACTCGAACAAAGTGGGATGCATGAATCCACAAGATTGGATGATTCGTCACAAGATGTTTCGTGACGCCATGCGCGCCCGACTTTATCTCAGAATAGAGGCTTTCGCCGCGCATCCATGAATCGGGGCGGCTTTTCGTGGCGATTTGCCGCAGGCTTTTTAAATCACCGCTTGCCCGCCGATCCAGGCAATTTGCAAGATTCGAGTGCACGGTATGGCGCGTTCATTCGTTATGGACTGCATCCACGCCGCTTTCTTCCAAGGGCGTTCCGCTGCGGACGTACCGAAAAGCCGACTTGGCGCTTCAACATGCGCATACTTTCCGGCCGTTCCGGCTAAAAGGCAGATATCGATGCAAAACCTTCCTGAACAACTTCCGCTTGCCGAGACCGCTTTTTTCTTCGATTTCGACGGCACGCTCGTCGAACTGGCTTCCACGCCCGATGGCGTCGTGGTGTCGCCGGCTGTGTCGCCCATTCTTGCGGCATTGCGCCGCGCAACCAATGGCGCGGTTGCAATCGTGTCGGGGCGGGGAATCGAGAGCATCGACTCGTTCTTGAAGATGCCGGATATCCCCGTCGCCGGTCTTCATGGCGCCGAGCGCCGCGATTCGAACGCGGACGTGCATCGCGTGGGTTTTAACGACGAACGCCTGCTGCGCATGGAACACGCGCTCGAAGGCGTGGTGAAGGCAAATCCCGGCATGCTGCTCGAGATCAAGGGCGCGGCGCTCGCGCTGCATTACCGCAACGCGCCGGATCGCGGTCCGACGGCGCGTGAGGCGACGGAAAAGCTCGTCGCGCAATACGCCGATGCCTACGTGCTGCAACCCGGCAAGATGGTCTACGAGATCAAGCCGAAGGATGTCGACAAAGGCCGCGCCGTGCGCGCTTTCCTCGATGAACCGCCTTTCACGGGCCGCAGGCCGGTGTTTATTGGCGACGATCTGACGGACGAGAAAGGCTTTGCGGTCGTGAACGAGCACAACGGGCTTTCGATCAAAGTCGGCGCGGGCGATACGCTCGCGCATGCGCGAGCCGATTCGGTGAGCGCGTTGATCGAATGGCTGCAGGGCGTGGCGGGTATTCAGGGAACGCGTTCGTGAGCCGCCTGATCATTGTTTCGAACCGCGTCGCGCCGATCTCCGAAGGCGGTCCGGCAGCGGGCGGCCTCGCGGTCGGAGTCTACGACGCGCTGAAGGAAACCGGCGGCATGTGGTTCGGCTGGAGCGGCGACGTGGTGGCCGAAGCGCCCGAGGGCATCAAGCTCGAAGAGCGCGGACGCGTGACGTTTGCGACCATCGGACTTGCGCAACGGGATTACGACCAGTATTACCGCGGTTTTTCGAACGCGACGCTTTGGCCGGCGTTTCACTATCGGCCGGATCTGATCCAGTTCGATCGCGATGAATTCGATGGTTATTGCCGCGTGAATCGATGGCTCGCGAAGCAACTCGCGCCGCTGCTGAAACCGGACGATGTCATCTGGGTCCACGACTATCACCTGATTCCGTTCGCGCAGGCGTTGCGCGATGAAGGCGTGACGAACCGCATCGGCTTTTTCCTGCACATTCCGTTTCCAGCGTCGCAGGTTCTGTTGAGCGTGCCGCGTCATCGCATGCTCGCCGAGGCGTTGTGTTCCTACGATCTGCTCGGTTTCCAGACCGCGCCCGACCTGCGCGCGTTTTGCGATTACATCGAAACAGAGGCGAACGGCACGGTTACGCGGATCACGGGCGAGCCGAATGCCGTGCGCGCATTCGGCAAGACGCTGCGGGCGGGCGCTTATCCGATCGGCGTGTATCCCGATGAAATTGCCGCGCTCGCCAAAGATGGCGAAAGCGGGCGCGAGGTGCAGACGGTCAAGACCACGTTGCGCGACCGCAAGCTGATCATGAGCGTGGATCGGCTGGATTATTCGAAGGGTCTCGTCGAGCGGTTTCGTGCGTTCGAGAAGTTGCTCGAACATCAGCCGGCTCAGCGTAACAACGTTTCGTTCGTGCAGATCGCGCCACCCACACGCGCCGACATGGACACGTACAAGGACATTCGCCTCCAACTGGAAGCGGAATCCGGCCGGATCAATGGCCGATACGCGGAACTGGACTGGACGCCGATCCGCTATATCCACCGGCAATACGAACGGCCCGTGCTCGCCGCGCTTTTTCACGCGTCGCACGTGGGATTTGTCACGCCGTTGCGCGACGGCATGAATCTGGTCGCGAAGGAATACGTGGCAGCGCAAGACCCGGACGATCCCGGCGTGCTGGTTCTATCGCAGTTCGCGGGCGCGGCACAGGAATTGAACGGCGCGTTGATCGTGAATCCGCTCGATATCGCCGGAATGGCCGACGCACTGGCCGCCGCGCTCGCGATGCCGCTGGCCGAACGAAAGGCCCGTCACGCCGAGATGTTCACGCAACTCCGCGAGAACAACGTCTCCGTCTGGCGCGACAACTTCATGCGTGACCTGCAGGCGTGACGTAAAAAAAGCCGCTTCGGTTTTGAGCCCGAAGCGGCTTTTTAATGTGGCGAAAACTCCGATTACGTCTGTTCAGCCTTGGCCGCAAGTTGCTGCGAAGGCATGGTGGTCGGCGGCAGCTTCCCGTGCTGCTTCGACAACAATTCCCGATACAAACCCGGACGATCCCGCAACTGCTGCGGCGATCCGTCGTCGATCACCTTGCCCGAGCTCATCACGATGATCCGGTCGAAGCCCTGCAGCGTCGACAACCGATGCGCGATTGCGATCACCGTACGGCCGACCATCAGCCGGTCGAGCGCCTGCTGAATGGCTTCTTCCGAAGAACTATCGAGCGCGGACGTGGCTTCATCGAGCAGAAGAATGGGCGCGTTCTTCAGGATCGCGCGAGCGATGGCAATCCGCTGGCGCTGGCCGCCGGACAACTTCACGCCACGATCGCCGACGATGGTATCGAACCCTTCAGGCATCGCTTCGATGAAATCCGTGCAGCGCGCTTCGCGGGCCGCCGCAAGCACTTCTTCGCGCGTAGCTTCCGGCCGGCCATACGCAATGTTCTCGTACACCGTCCGGTGAAACAGCGAAATATCCTGCGGCACGAGCGCGATCGACATCCGCAAACTGTCCTGCGTGATCAGCGAAATATCCTGTCCGTCGACTTTGATCGCGCCGCCTTGCGCTTCGTAAAAGCGCTGCAAAAGGGCGAGCACGGTCGATTTCCCCGCGCCCGACTTCCCGATCAAACCGACTCGCTGACCCGGTTCTATATGCAGGTTGAATTTATCGAGGATCGGACGGCGGCGCGGATACGCAAATGTCACTTCTTCGAAATCAACACGGCCGCCTTGCGGCACGAGTTCGGTGGCATCCGAACGATCGGGCATGCCGTGCGGTTCGAGCAGCGTTTGCACCGCTTCGGAAAGGCGCGCGACGTGTTGCGTGACATCGACCAGTGCGACGGCGAGATCCCGCGTGCCGTGAAGAATGGTGAAACCGAGCGAGCTGACCAGCACGATATCGCCGGAAGTCGCCTGGCCTTTCGACCACAGCCACAACGCCCAGCCGAGCAGTCCGGCCGAAAGGATTGCGGTCACGACCGCGTGGAAAAGGCGCAACTTTTCGAGGTAGAGCAGGCTTTGCTGACGCGCGACCATTTCGGCCTTGACCGTCGAGCCGAAGCGCTTCTGCTCGCGGAACGTCATGCCGAAAGCACGAACGAGCGCCATGTTGCCGATTACATCGACAAGTTCGCCGTCCACTGAAGCAGCCTTCGATGCAAACGTGTGATGCCGCGCCGACCCGCGCCCGGCCAGCCGATACAGCACGAAAGCGAGAATGGCCGACGCCAGCATCAGGCCGCCGGCCATGAGCGGATTCACCGCGATGATCATGAAGATCGCGCCGATCACCGCAATGCACGGCGGCAACACGTTCCACGCCATGGTGTTTTCGGCGGTGTAGATCGCGTTCGATGTCGCCGTGATCCGGCTCGCCAGCATGCCGGGCTGTTTCTCGGAGAAGTACGTTGGAGAGTGGCCGCTCAGATACGAGAACAGATCGCGCCGCAAGTCGCCCGTCACTATCACGAACGCGTGCGCGCCGACCCAGCCGCCGACCCGCCATAGCAGGTTGTCGGCGGCGATCAGGCCAACCAGGATCATGAAGGCAGCCCAAAGCGGGCCGGGATGTCCGCGGCCCTGGCCGAGCACGTCGATCAGATGCTTGATTGCGTACTGCGACGCGAGCGCACAACCGACGGCCGCCAGGACGCTGACCAGCACAATGGTGTGAGCGACGGGATGCCGGCGAATGTAACGAAACAGGAACGCAAGCGGGCGATGCGCGTAGCTCGCTAGCTTGGCGTTGTGTACGTTACGCTGGGAGACGGTGAGTTGGTCCAATTGGTCGTTTTAGGTCGAGTAGAGCGGTTGAGCGCAGTGCTTCGCCGTGGCCACAAGCAAGGCGCGCCGGGCAGTCCATCGGAGCATCAATGCAGCAATCAAGCCAAACGCCGCGCAGCGACGATTGTTGAATTGTAGCCAGTGTAGCGAGCCAAATCCCCTCGCGTAGTCCTTTCCGTGGCACTTATCCATCAGAACACACGCAATTTCAGCAAAAGTGGGGCGCTTTGCAAGTTATTGATGCCTTGCGAGCGCTTGTGCGCTTCCCATGACATTCGTCCTCACGTGCATGTCGGTCTGCGGCGGTCCGCCATAAGTAAGGCGAATAACCATCTAATTTGCTGAATACTTCCTGCAACTTCCTGCGGAAGGTAAGAGCACGTGGCGGTCCTGCCGGGATTTAATTGCGACGGAAATGTTGATAGACATCCCGGTTGTATTGCGCCGGTGTCACGGATTGGCCTGACCGCATTGGCTTGGCTCTCGAAGAAGCGCTGCGGCGTGTTCGTACAATGTAGAACAGCCTTGATAAACAAGGGCTTGCAAAGTGTATCGGCGATGTAACAACGTAAATAAGTTGAAATGCAGGCGTGAAACGCTTGTAAAAACCGCGATACTCCGTGCGGGTTTGCCCTTAGATTTTTTGACAGCTGGTTGTAGGTTCCGGTCAACGGCCTTGCGGGTGATGCGTTTATCGCTAGGTGCGCCATTTTTACGAGATGGACCCGATCTTGCTCTTTGGGATCGCCATCTGAAACTGGCGCGTGACGCAAGGGGCGCGAAGGGCCGAAGGCTCAAACCCGAAGCACCCAAGCAACAGCGAAGCATCGCGATTTTTCTCGTGCTAACGGCCTTACTGCTGGATGACCAGCATCGCGCCGAGCCCGGGTGGGCGATTCGCTTGATCAACATGACCGATGCCAAGCGCATCAATTTGCCTGACATTATTAGGAGTTTTCGACATGCGAATCGCTCAAATCGCGCCTCTCCACGAAGCCGTTCCCCCGAAGTTCTACGGCGGCACGGAGCGCGTGGTGTCCTATCTGACCGAAGCCCTCGTTGAGGCGGGTCACGACGTCACGCTGTTCGCGAGCGGTGATTCGCAAACGTCGGCGAAGCTCGAAGCATTCTGGCCGCAGGCATTGCGCCTCGACCCGACTATCCGCGACACGATGGCGCCGCACATGCTGTTGCTGGAAGAAGTGCGCCGCCGCGCCGATGAGTTCGACGTGCTGCATTTTCACATCGACTATTACCCGTTTTCGCTGTTCTCGCGCCAGCCGGTGCCGTTCCTGACGACCATGCACGGCCGTCTCGACCTGCCCGAACTGCAGCCGATCTTCAACACGTTTAACGAAGCGCCGGTGGTTTCGATCTCGGACAACCAGCGCCAGCCGCTGCCGCAAGCCAACTGGCTTTCGACGGTTTATCACGGTCTGCCGGAAAACCTGCTGACGCCGGTTCCGAACGTGCAGCCGGGTTACCTTGCGTTCCTCGGCCGTATCTCGCCGGAAAAGCGCGTTGACCGGGCAATTCGCATTGCCGGCGCCGCGGGCATGAAGATCAAGATCGCCGCGAAAATCGATAACGCCGATCGTGCTTATTACGAAGAGCAGATCAAGCCGCTGTTCGCGTTGCCGCACGTTGAGTACATCGGGGAAATCAATGAGCAGCAGAAGACCGAATTCCTCGGCAACGCGCACGCACTGCTGTTCCCGATCGACTGGCCGGAGCCGTTTGGTCTCGTGATGATCGAAGCGATGGCGTGCGGTACGCCGGTGATCGCGTTCAATCGCGGATCGGTGCCGGAAGTGATCGAAAACGGCGTGTCGGGTTTTGTCGTGGAAGACGAACTCAGTGCAATCGCCGCCGTGAAACGTCTTCACACGCTGCCGCGCGCCAAGGTGCGCCATGCGTTTGAAACGCGTTTTTCGTCGAAAGTCATGGCCGCGCGTTACGTCCAGACCTACGAAGATTTGCTGCGCGCGAAGCGCCGGACCGTGCTGCGCGAAGTCAACGCAAGCTGAGTCGAACGCTCTCACCGCTTACACGTTTCACCAAACAACGCCCCGTGCGCCGTCAGGCGCACGGGGCGTTGTTGTTTTGACACACTGCCGAGCCAAGCTGGACGGGTTATCGACGGGTTGGAGCGGCAAGCCTCATGGCGGCTTCGACATTCTCCATATAATGTGCTGGCTCCGCCAAAAGACATCGGAATTGGCGGAATTGGACGGTCAGACGTGGAATTTCCAGAAGATCAAATCGCGCGCCTCAACCATTTGGCTTGTGCGGATAAGGAAATGCTGTGAACAGGAGCGAAGTTTTGGCGAGATCGAAGCAGAGTAGCGCGAAGGCGGCACCTATTACGGTCGCTGGCGCCGGCACCGTATTCGCGCTGCGGGCGATCGGACTCGTGCTCGTCGCGCGCTGGATGTTCTCCATGTCGCAGATGGGCTATTTCTCCTCCATGCGCGCGATGACTTCATCGCCGTGGGCCTGCATCAACCTCGTTCTGCTGTTCCTTTTGCTGTTTCTTCCGGGCGCTCGTGCCCGTGCCGAACGGCCGTTGCATCCGTTGCCGCAATGGTTGCGGCAAGCATTGCGTTTTCTCGCGCTGTTGAGTTTCGTGTTCGCGGTTTGGTCGGTGGGATTTTTCACGTGGACAGCCGGCTGGAAAAACGCGGTGCACGCGCTCGCGCAAACCAACGGCTGGTTGCTCGTCGCGCCGGCGCTTTATGCCGTGGTGCTGTGGATTTGCCGTCCGCGCGCGCTTTGGCGCTCGAATTTCGCGGCTCGGCGATTCGCCATTGGCCGCTATGCGATTTCCATCGATAACACCACGCGCACCGCCGTGGTCTGGGCCGAAAGCCGCAAGCTCGGTCAGTACGATGCGCGGGAGTTATCGGTGAAATGGCCGGAAGGTTTCAAGGCATCCGAAACCGTGGCTGCGGCCGTTCCGTCGAAACGCGGATTGTTCGGCCGTAGCGCCCGCGCCAAGATGGAATTGTTGTGGGATTCGCCGGCCGCGGCCGGCCATAACCGCAAGACCGTGTTTCGCACGCCGCTCGCGAGCGAAGGCGACCGGAAGGCGGCGCGGGCGCTGGAAGTATCGTTAGGTCAAAGCCTGGGTTAGAGCGCTCGGTGTGAGCCTTCGGCCCGTACTTTCGCGGAGGAGTTCGCATGCTCGCTCGATGGTGTCTTGCAGCCATTCACTTGCTGGCGTTTGGGTTTGCGCTTGCGTCGGTGTTCGGTCGGGCGAGGGCGTTGCGCCAACTCGATCCCGCCAACTCGCTAAGCGCGAATTCCGCGCGCCTTAAACAGGTTTTTCGTGCCGATAACGTTTGGGGCGTCACTGCGCTCATCCTGCTAATCACCGGTGCGACCCGCGCATTCGGCGGCTTCGAAAAAGGCAGTGCTTATTATTTGCACGAGCCGCTCTTTCACCTGAAGATGACGGCGCTCGTCCTGATCATCCTGATCGAAATCTCCCCGATGATCGCGTTGATCAAATGGCGCAGGGGCATTGGGCGCGGGACAGCGATCGATCTCGGCAAGGCTCGCAAGTTTGCCGCGATGAGCGACGCCGAAGGTGGCTTGATCATTGTGATGGTGATCGCCGCAAGCGGAATGGCACGCGGGATTTGGGCGGGGTAATTCGCTTGTACACGTGCTGCAAAGAAAAAGGCCCTCGAGCTTTCGCCTGAGGGCCTTTTCTACACGGTACACAATCAACCGCGAAATTCTGGTGGGTGGTACAGGGATTGAACCTGTGACCCCTGCCGTGTGAAGGCAGTGCTCTACCGCTGAGCTAACCACCCGAAGAGCTTTGGATTATGTCAGAGCTTCGCCGTTTCGTAAAGTGCTTCTTCCGGTGCTTCAATAATTCCGCTGACCGGATCAGGGCGCAGCCGAAACCTCGACATGGTTAACCGTTTCGATTCTCCACACACTCGTGCCTTTGACCGCTTTATCGAGGTCATCGAGGGCCGCGAGATGCGCGCTCAGTTCTTCCTCCGACGCCAGCAGCACCGGCAGTTGCAGATCATCCAGCGCGATTCGCGGCGCATGACCCGGCCCGGACGTAGGCATTTCGCCCAGCATGTCGATGACCAGGCTTTCCTGGCCGCGCGTCATCGCCAGATAAACTTCCGCGAGCAACTCCGAGTCGAGCAAAGCGCCGTGCAGCGTCCGATGCGCGTTGCTGATGCCAAAGCGGTCGCACAAGGCATCGAGTGAATTGCGCTTGCCGGGGAACATCTGCTTCGCCTGCACAAGCGTGTCGATCACTCCGCCGCACACATCTTTCACGCAAGGCATGCCGAGCAGCGCGAACTCGACGTCCATGAATCCGACGTCGAACGGCGCGTTGTGGATGATCAGTTCCGCGCCCGAAACGAAATCGCGCAGCTCGGCGGCGATATCCGCGAACCTGGGTTTGTCGCTGAGAAATTCGGTGGTGAGGCCGTGCACCGCGAGCGCTCCCGGATCGCTGTCGCGCCCTGGATTCACATAGAAGTGCAGGTTGTTGCCGGTGAGCCGTCGATTCACGAGCTCCACACAGCCGATTTCGATGATGCGATCGCCCGTGCGGGCGTTGAGGCCGGTTGTTTCGGTATCGAGTACGAGTTGGCGCATAGAGATAAAAAGTTAGCCTTCGGCGAGTGAAGTCACGCCGCGATTCGCGAGCGCATCGGCGCGTTCATTTTCCGGATGGCCGGCGTGGCCTTTTACCCAGCGCCATTCGATCTGGTGCTGGACCACGAGCGCATCGAGCCGTTTCCAGAGATCCGCATTCTTGACGGGCGTTTTCGCCGCTGTCATCCAGTTCTTTTTCTTCCAGCCGTGGATCCATTCGCTGATGCCTTTCTGCACGTATTGCGAATCGGTATGGATCACCACGCGGCAAGGACGCTTGAGCGCCTCGAGCGCCGAAATCACGCCCATCAGTTCCATGCGGTTATTCGTGGTCGGCGTCTCGCCGCCGAACAACTCTTTCTCCTGATCGCCGAAGCGCAGCAGCGCGCCCCAGCCGCCCGGGCCGGGATTGCCTTTGCAGGCGCCGTCGGTATAGATATCGATTACTTTGTCCGTGGAATCTTGGGTCATCAATGTTCGTTGCGAGTGTGCGGCGTGGCGACCGGGGCCAGGCCCGGTGCGAGGGCGGGTTTCTTCAGCTTGCGCGGCCCGATCAGGCGCATGCCGCGCACGCGCTTGATGGCGGTGATCATGTAGGCCGCGCCGAAAATGGGCCACCAGCGGTCGCCGGCGGCTTCCATGAATTGATAGCGCGCGAGCCATTGATCGGTGAGAAGAGGCGGACGATAACAGCCGAAGCGCCCGCGTTCAAGATCGAAGCCGAGCAGCTTGATCCAGTCCTTGATCCGCGTGAACGCGATCATTTCATGCGCCGACGGCACGAACGGCCGTCCGGCGACCTTTCCGAGCGATTGCCGCGCGCCCCACAAGCTCAGGGAGTTGAAGCCGAGAATGATCAACTGTCCTTCGGGCATCAGTACGCGCTCGGCTTCGCGCAACAATCTGTGCGGATCGCTCGTGAATTCGAGCGTATGCGGCATCACGAGCAGATCCACGCTCTGCGCTTCGAACGGCAGGTCGAGCAGGTCACACCAGACGGCGCTGCGCCCCGAAGGCGCGTGCAAACCGCGGCTCGCCGATGGCAACGCGGTCACGCCCGGCCGGGCATCAGCGGAAATGGCGGGCGGGAGCGTGAACGGCGCGCTTGCGGCGCTGGCGGTATCGAGCACGAGACCGCGATACGGCATGCGGTTCTCGCGCAATGCGTCGAGCCCGGGCAGGCCCAGTTGCAGCGCGTGATAACCAAAAATATCCGATACCACGCGGTCGAGCTGCGCCTGCTCCCAGTCGAGCACGTAGCGGCCGGGCGCAGAAACCGTCCAGGCGGGCCAGTCTATAATCGTTCGCTCTGACATGTTCGGGTGAGTCGCCTTATGAAAACGCTTGAGTACGTGCCGGTTCCGGCGTTTGAAGACAACTACATCTGGGTGATCTCCGACGGACAAGACGCCGTCGTTGTCGATCCTGGCGATGCCGCGCCTGTCGAAGCTTATTTGACCAAGCGCGGTTGGCGGCTGACTGCTATTTTACTCACGCACCATCATCACGACCACGTCGGCGGCGTCGCAAAACTGCTCGTTAGCCAATCGGCCGATGGTGAAATCCCCGTGATCGGCCCGGCCAGCGAGGCGATCGACCATCTGACGCGGCGCGTGAAGCAGGGAGACACCGTCAGTATCGCGAGTCCCGCGCTGGAATGTTCTGTTATCGATGTACCGGGGCACACTGCCGGGCACATCGCGTTTTTTCAGGCTGCGGATACAGAAGGCACGCCGCATCTTTTCTGCGGCGACACATTGTTCGCGAGCGGTTGCGGCCGGCTCTTCGAAGGCACGCCGCAGCAAATGCTGACTTCTCTCGACGCGCTCGCAGCGCTTCCCGACGCAACGCTCGTCCACTGCGCACATGAATATACGCTGTCGAACATCCGCTTTGCACGCGCGGCGGACCCTGACAACGCGGCGCTCGCTGCCTGGCAGCAGACCGCGGAGGATTTGCGCGCACAAAATCAGCCGACCATTCCCACCACGCTATTGCACGAACGCCAGGTCAACCCGTTCTTGCGCGTGGACAATAAAAATGTCCGCGCTACGCTCGCCGCCCAGTTCGGGCGCCCGGTTCGCGACCGGCTCGACGCCTTCACGCTCGTGCGCGGTTGGAAAGACAAATTTCGTTAACGAGAGATACAGTGCGGTTATCTTCATCTGAAACGTTGGAAAGCATTGCAGGTCCCGGATTTTGCTGAGTTTTTTGCATTTATATTGACGTGATGCGTGCGGTTCCGTACTATCGGGTCCAAATTTCCAAGCACATTTTTTGGAATCCGAGACGTTCATGCGATTGATTTTTAGCGCGCTACTCGTCCTGACTTTGGCTGCATGTGCCAGCCAGGGGCCGACAGCGACCAACTCCCTATCTTCACTCCCTTCCGCCCAGAAGCAGCAAGCCGTAGCTGACACCATCCGCAAGACTGCCGCCGCCAAGGAAACGATCAACGTCGACAAGACGTCCGTCGATTCGCTTTCCGGACCCGACGGCGACTTGTGGGGCCGTATCCGCCGAGGTTTTCAGATTCCGGACTTGCAAAGCGACCTGGTCGACATGCAGGTGAACTGGTACGCGCAGCGCCCCGATTACGTGGAGCGCATGACCGGGCGGTCTCAGAAATATCTGTATCACATTGTCGAGGAACTCGAGCAGCGGCACATGCCGACCGAACTCGCGTTGCTGCCGTTCATCGAATCTGCTTATAACCCGCAAGCGCTCTCCGTGGCGAAAGCCGCCGGCATGTGGCAGTTCGTGCCGGGCACTGGCCGCGATTACAACTTGAAGCAGAACATGTTTCAGGATGAGCGGCGCGACGTGCTTGCCTCTACTAGCGCAGCACTCGACTATCTCTCGCGTCTTCATGACATGTTCGGCGACTGGCATCTGGCGCTAGCCGCATATAACTGGGGCGAGGGTAGTGTGCAGCGCGCGATCGCGAAGAACGAAGCGCTGGGTTTGCCGACCGACTACCAAAGCTTGCGCATGCCGAACGAGACACGTAACTACGTGCCGAAGCTGCAGGCGGTGAAGAACATCGTCGCGAATCCGCAAATGTACGGGCTCACGTTGCCGGACATTCCGAACCATCCTTATTTCGTGACCGTGACCACGGCGCGCGATATCGACGTGACCATGGCCGCGAAACTCGCCGGCATGACCGTGGAAGAGTTCCGTTCGCTGAATCCGTCGTTCGCGAAACCGGTGATTCTGGGCGCGACCAACCCGCAAATCCTGCTTCCTTTCGATAACGCCAACACGTTCCAGAAAAATCTGAAGACGTATTCGGGCGCGTTGTCGTCGTGGACCACTTACACGGTCAGCGAACGCGCCACGCCCGCGGTGATCGCGCAGAAAATCGGCGTGGATGCCGACACGCTGATGTCCGTGAACCGCATTCCGGCGGGCATGCGGCTGAAGGCGGGGTCGACCATCGTCGTGCCGCGAGGCGATGACGACGACGAAGACATCAGCGCCGACGTCGCCGAGAGCGCCATGCTGGCCGTCGAGCCGGACGTCCCCGATACCCGCAAGATGCTGATTCGGGTTCGTCGCGCGCAATCCATGTCGACTTTCGCCGATAGATACAACGTCTCGGTCGGACAACTGAGAAGCTGGAACCGGACGCATCGCGACTCTGTGTTGCCGGGTCAGCTGATGGTTCTGCACGTGCCGGTCGGCCGTGCCGTGCCCGCCGAACCAGGTCCGGTTCGCGTTGAAACGGTGAGTGCGACGAGCCGGACGCGGGGCGGTGTTTCGAAGATTGGCACGCATGCGCCGCAATCGAAGGCCGCTGCAGTGCGTGGCGGCAAGGCGAGCGCAGCGCCCGTCAAGGTGACGCGTGTAGCCGAGAAAACCAGTGCACCCGCGAAAGCCAAGCCGGTAGCGGTGAAGCCGGCAGTCGCTGCATCGAAGAGCACGAAGACCAACGAGAAAAAGAAGAAATAACAAGCTGTCCGAGTGGTCAAGAATCCACGCCGTCACCAAGGTGACGGCGTTTTTATTTGGGTATGCAAGTTAAACTTCCGCTTCAAATCCTATAAAGCCCTGCGCTGCACATGACGTCCTCCGTTCGTCTTCGCGTGTTTTTCCTGTTCTCGGCCGGGTACTTTGTCTCGTACGTTTTCCGCGGCGTGAACCTGGGCTTCGCGCCGTATATCACGCACGATCTCGGGCTGTCGGGCGCTGATCTTGGCTTGCTTACATCGCTATATTTTCTTGGTTTCGCGGCGGCGCAGATTCCTGTCGGCATCTTGCTCGACCGCTTTGGTCCGCGCCGCGTCACGGCCGGCATGTTGCTGTTCGCGGCGCTCGGAATCGGCGTATTCGGCGCGGCTCGGGGTATCGGAGGCATGATGCTCGGGCGCTTGTTGATTGGCGTGGGAGTGTCCGTGTGCATGAGCGCAGCGTTCAAGGCGCTCGCGCAAATCCTTCCCGTCGCGCAATTGCCGATGGTCAATGGTTTCGTCATGGCCGTCGGCGGACTCGGCGGCGTGGTGGTCGGTTCGCCGCTTGCGTGGACGTTGGGCGTTACCGACTGGCGTCACATCTGCTTCGGTCTTGTCGTCATGACGCTCGCGGTGGCCGCCGCCATCTTTTTGTTCGCGCCCGAGCATCGCGATGACGGGCATCGTAAAGCGGACATGCTTACGCAATTCAAAGGCACCTGGCACATCTTGCGCAGCGGCACGTTCTGGAAGATCGCATCGTTTTCAGTGGTGACGCAGGGCGTTTTCTACGCAATGCAGTCGCTCTGGATCCGGCCTTATCTGCTCGATGTCATGGGCCTCAGCGCTCGGTACGCGGCGGTCCTGGTTTCGGTGCTCGGAATTGCGATGATGATCGGCTGCGTGAGTTTCGGCGCGGCGGCGCGCGGTTTAGCCAAGCGAGGGATCACGGTCTACGCGTTCTGTGGCTTCGGCATGGCGCTCTTCGTGCTCGTCCAGGTGCTGATGCTCATGCGCGCGCCCATCTCGCCCGCGTTTCTGATCGCGTGTTACGGGATTTTCGGCGGTACGGGCATTCTGAGTTATGCCGTGATGGCCGAGTATTTCCCGACTCACATGATTGGCCGCGCGCACAGCACGCTGACGCTCGTGTTGTTCATCCTGATCTTCGGACTGCAAGTCGGCATTGGCGCGATGCTCTCGCGCTGGCCAGTGCAAGCAGGACATTATCCGGTCGCCGCGCATTTGAGCGCGTGGGGCGTGCTGATTGCGATGCAGATTGCGAGCGCCATCTGGTATGTGCTGCCGAGCAGCGTTCTCGAAAAGCGTGGCGGCGTAGCGTCTTGAACGGGGGACGCCCGCCAGGCATGCTTCACAGCGTCACCCTGGAACGCCTCTTGCGTAACGCGCGTCTCAAATTTGGATGGAAGGGCTGTTTCCGGCTATAATTCGAAGGTTTGAGCAAATCAACCTACACCCTAGCGCCTACCTCCTAATCACCGTTCATCCGCCGCGTCCAGCCGAATGCGCGCACCCCGCCTGAAGCCTTGAACGTGCTTTTTCTCAACGGAATTGCAAGGGCTGAAAGATGGCGAGCGATGCGCCAGCGCCATGGAACGCCATGCGGTCTGCATGCGCCACGTACGAGGCCGCGCGCGACTCCACGGTCGGATGACAGGTCGGCAACAGGGTGTTCCCAAGGAGCCTCCCGTGTTGCCGTCATTCTCTCCCGCAATCCTCGCACTCGCCGACGGCACGGTCTTTCGTGGTCACTCGATCGGCGCGTCCGGTCATACGGTCGGCGAAGTGGTGTTCAACACCGCTATCACCGGCTATCAGGAAATCCTGACTGATCCGAGCTACGCCCAGCAAATCGTCACGCTGACCTACCCGCACATCGGCAATGTCGGCGTGAACGCTGAAGATGTCGAATCCACCAAAGTCCATGCCGCCGGTCTGATCATTCGCGATCTGCCGGCGCTGGCGTCGAATTTCCGCTCCGAACAATCGCTCGCCGATTATCTGAAAGCTGAAAATGTCGTCGCAATTTCCAATATCGATACTCGAAAACTCACGCGCATTTTGCGTGACAAGGGCGCGCAAAACGGCTGCATTTTAGCGGGTGACGACGAAGCCAAAGCGCTTGAGCTCGCGCGCTCGTTTCCGGGGTTGTCGGGAATGGACCTCGCGAAAGTGGTCTCCACGAAAGAGAAGTACGAGTGGACCCAGTCTGAATGGAAGCTGGAAAGCGGCTACGGCGAGCAGAAAGCGCCGCAATACAGAGTGGTCGCGTTCGATTACGGCGTGAAGTACAACATCCTGCGCATGCTGGCCGAGCGCGGTTGCCACGTCACCGTGTTGCCGGCTGAAGCCACCGCGGCCGAAGCCTTGGCGCTGAATCCCGACGGCATTTTCCTCTCGAACGGCCCGGGCGATCCGGAACCATGCGACTACGCAATCCGCGCGACGCGTGAGTTCATCGCGCGCGGCATTCCCACGTTCGGCATTTGCCTGGGTCACCAGATCATGGGTCTCGCCGTCGGCGCCAAAACCATGAAGATGAAAACGGGCCACCACGGCGCGAATCATCCGGTGAAGGATCTGGAAAACGGCCGCGTGGTGATCACGTCGCAGAACCATGGTTTTGCCGTCGATGCTTCCACGCTTCCCGCCAACGCAAAGGTCACGCATACGTCGCTCTTCGACGGCACGCTGCAAGGCTTCGCGCTCACCGACAAACCCGCGTTCTGCTTCCAGGGACATCCTGAAGCATCGCCGGGACCGAACGATATCGCGTATTTGTTCGATCGTTTTGTCGGCCTGATGGAAGCGCAAAAAGAAGCAGCCTGAAGCCGCAACCTGAATAAGCAGCCGGACCAGAACACGCAACACAATCATTGAGAGCAGTTATGCCGAAGCGGACAGACATGAAGAGCATCCTCATCATCGGCGCGGGACCGATCATCATCGGCCAGGCGTGCGAGTTCGATTATTCGGGCGCGCAGGCGTGCAAGGCGCTGCGCGAGGAAGGCTATAAGGTCATTCTCGTCAACAGCAATCCCGCGACGATCATGACCGACCCGAACACGGCGGACGTCACGTATATCGAGCCGATCACGTGGGAAGTGGTCGAGCGCATCATCGATAAAGAACGGCCCGACGCCATCCTCCCGACCATGGGCGGACAAACCGCGCTGAATTGCGCGCTCGATTTGTTCCATCATGGCGTGCTGGAAAAGTACCAGGTCGAGTTGATCGGCGCGTCGCCGGAAGCCATCGACAAAGCCGAAGACCGGCAGAAGTTCAAGGAAGCCATGACGAAGATCGGCCTCGGGTCGGCCAAGTCGGGCATCGCGCATTCCATGGAAGAGGCGCTGCAGGTGCAGGCGGATATCGCCGCGCAGACCGGCAGCGGCGGATATCCAACCGTGATTCGTCCGTCGTTCACGCTGGGTGGATCGGGCGGCGGGATTGCGTACAACAAGGAAGAATTCGAGGAAATCTGCCGTCGCGGGCTGGATCTCTCGCCCACGCGCGAGTTGCTGATCGAAGAGTCGCTGCTCGGCTGGAAAGAGTTCGAGATGGAAGTGGTTCGCGACACCAAGGACAACTGCATCATTGTCTGCTCGATCGAAAACCTGGACCCAATGGGCGTGCATACCGGCGACTCCATCACGGTCGCGCCCGCGCAAACGCTCACGGACAAGGAATATCAGATCCTGCGTAACGCGTCGCTTGCGGTGCTGCGCGAGATCGGCGTGGATACGGGCGGCTCGAACGTGCAGTTCGCGATCAACCCGAAAGACGGCCGCATGGTCGTGATCGAGATGAATCCGCGTGTGTCGCGTTCGTCGGCGCTGGCATCGAAGGCGACGGGTTTCCCGATTGCGAAGGTCGCAGCAAAGCTGGCGGTCGGCTACACGCTCGACGAGTTGAAGAACGAGATCACGGGCGGTCAGACGCCGGCGTCGTTTGAACCGACCATCGACTATGTGGTCACGAAAATTCCGCGTTTCGCGTTCGAAAAATTTCGCGAAGCCGATGCACGCCTGACGACGCAAATGAAGTCGGTTGGCGAAGTGATGGCGATTGGCCGCACGTTCCAGGAGTCGTTCCAGAAGGCGTTGCGCGGGCTGGAAGTCGGCGTCGATGGCCTCGACGAAAAGACCACCAGCCGCGACGAAGTCATTCGTGAGATCGGCGAGCCGGGTCCGGACCGGATCTGGTTCCTGGGCGATGCGTTCCGTCTCGGCCTGACCGCGCAGGAAATCTTCGAAGAGACGTCGATTGACCCGTGGTTCCTCGCGCAGATCGAACAGATCATTCTGAAGGAAAAGGCGCTGAACGGCCGCACCGTCGAGAGCCTGTCCAAAGACGAAATGCTGTACCTGAAGCAGAGCGGTTTCTCGGATCGGCGCCTGGCGAAATTGCTGGGCTCGGACCAGACGGCTGTGCGCCGCCATCGTCACGCATTGAAGGTGCGCCCGGTCTACAAGCGCGTGGACACGTGCGCGGCCGAGTTCGCGACGAAAACCGCGTACATGTACTCGACCTACGAGGAAGAGTGCGAAGCCAATCCCACGGACAAAAAGAAGATCATGGTCCTGGGCGGCGGCCCGAACCGGATCGGGCAGGGCATCGAATTCGATTATTGCTGCGTGCACGCGGCTTTGGCGATGCGTGAAGACGGCTATGAAACCATCATGGTCAACTGCAATCCCGAAACCGTTTCGACCGACTACGACACGTCCGATCGGCTGTACTTCGAGTCGTTGACGCTCGAAGACGTGCTCGAAATCGTCGATCTGGAAAAGCCGGTTGGTGTGATCGTGCAGTACGGCGGCCAGACGCCGCTGAAGCTCGCGCTTGACCTCGAAGCGAACGGCGTGCCGATCGTCGGAACATCGCCGGACATGATCGATGCCGCCGAAGACCGCGAGCGTTTCCAGAAGCTCTTGCAGGACCTGAACCTGCGCCAGCCGCCGAACCGCACGGCGCGCGCCGAAGACGAAGCGCTGCGTCTCGCCGAAGAAATTGGTTATCCGCTGGTCGTGCGTCCTTCGTACGTACTCGGCGGCCGCGCGATGGAAATCGTCCACGAACCGCGCGATCTCGAACGTTACATGCGCGAGGCGGTCAAGGTTTCGCACGATTCGCCGGTGCTGCTCGACCGCTTCCTGAACGACGCAATCGAATGCGACGTGGACTGTATTTCGGATGGCGAAGGGGTGTTTATCGGCGGCGTGATGGAGCACATCGAGCAGGCGGGCGTGCATTCCGGCGACTCGGCTTGCTCGCTGCCGCCGTATTCGCTGTCGCAGGAAACAATCGATGAACTCAAGCGCCAGACCGGCGCCATGGCGCGCGCACTGAACGTGGTCGGCCTGATGAACGTGCAGTTCGCGATTCAGCAAGTGCCGCGCGAAGACGGTACGAAGCAGGACGTGATTTACGTGCTCGAAGTAAATCCGCGTGCTTCGCGCACGGTGCCGTATGTATCGAAGGCGACGGGTTTGCCGCTCGCGAAAATCGCCGCGCGTGCGATGGTCGGCCAGAAGCTGACCGCGCAAGGCATCACGAAGGAAGTGATCCCGCCGTATTTCAGCGTGAAGGAAGCGGTATTTCCGTTCGTGAAATTCCCGGCAGTCGATCCGGTCCTTGGACCTGAAATGCGTTCAACGGGCGAAGTGATGGGCGTGGGCCGCACATTTGGCGAAGCGCTTTTCAAGTCGCAGCTCGCCGCGGGCTCGCGCTTGCCGGAAAGTGGGACGGTGCTCCTGACCGTGATGGACGCCGACAAGCAGAAGGCCGTGGAAGTCGCGACCATGCTGCACGAGCTCGGTTATCCGATCGTGGCGACCAAAGGCACGGCTGCGGCTATCGAGGCTGCAGGCGTTCCAGTCAAGGTCGTGAACAAGGTGAAGGATGGCCGGCCGCACATCGTCGACATGATCAAGAACGGTGAAATTGCCCTGGTCTTTACAACCGTAGATGAAACGCGCGCCGCGATTGCCGACTCGCGCTCGATCCGGATGAGCGCGCAAGCCAACAAGGTCACGTACTACACGACCATGTCCGGCGCCCGGGCGGCAGTCGAAGGCCTCCGATATCTGAAGGACCTGGAAGTCTATGATTTACAAGGACTGCATGCTCGCCTAAACTAAGGCTTCTGATTCGAGTCTCAGCAGTATCAGCAGTCTCCAAGCGAAGTCTAAGTATCAAGGGCCGCGGTTAAGCGGCGTCTCCCATTTTTACCGGGAGATGCACTTAACCGCGGTAATTTTTTTACGTCTGCATTTTTGCGTAATGAGTTGGTTATGAGCACAGTTCCTTTGACTAAACGTGGCGCAGCGTTGCTGCGTGACGAATTGCAACATTTGAAATCCGTAGAACGCCCAGCGGTCGTCAACTCGATCGCTGAAGCGCGCGCCCAGGGCGACCTGTCGGAAAACGCGGAATACGACGCGGCCAAGGAGAAGCAGGGTTTTATCGAAGGCCGGATTGCCGAGCTGGAGTCGAAGCTGGCGGGTGCGCAGGTGATTGATCCGACCGAAGTCGAAGCCGACGGCCGCGTGATCTTCGGCGCGACCGTCGAGCTGGAAGACCTGGACTCGGGCAACACCGTGACCTATCAGATTGTCGGTGACGACGAGGCTGACATCGACCACGGCCTTGTTTCGATCAGCTCGCCCATCGCGCGCGCGCTGATTGGCAAGACGGAAGGCGATGTCGCGTCCGTGCAGGCGCCGAGCGGCGCGCGCGAGTACGAAGTCATTGCGGTCAAGTACGTCTGATGGCTCATCGATTCTTTCGGATCGTCGCCATGATCTGGGTCGGCAGCGTGCTGACCCTGGGCTATATTGCCGCACCTGTGCTGTTCAGCATGCTCGACCGGACCTCCGCAGGATCGGTCGCGGCGCAGCTGTTTCGCATTGAGGGCATGCTGGGCGTAGTGTGCGCGCTAGTGCTGCTGGTCATGGCGAATCGTTTTGTACGTACCGGTTTCGACGAATACAAACGCACGCGCTGGGTAATCACCGGCATGCTTTTGTGCGTGCTGATCGGCTATTTTGCGCTGCAACCTTTTATGAATGCGTTGCGGGTCGCCGCGCAGGAAGGCGGGATGGAACTCGCGCAATCACCGTATGCAAGCCGGTTTGGCATGCTACATGGGATATCCAGCGCGTTTTATCTGGTCGAGAGCGTGTTGGGATTGGTGTTGTTCTGGCGTTTGCCGCCGGGACGTTTCCCCGCGCAAACCGCGGTTCCGAAGGGAAAGACAGCCAGCGTCGCAGCACGTCGCGCGCGCGGCTAAAAAAGCCGGTGGTCCGAGACACTCGGATTGCACCGGCTTTATGCTTTCCAGGCGAACCCGGAAACGGCTTATTTCGACGACTGATGGTGACGCTTGGCGCTCGGCAGGCGTTTCTTCGCCCGTTTTACGTTTCCGCCTGCGGTGACGCGTTCGTTGCCGCGAACAAGCAGCTTTTGCTTCTTTGGCTTGCGGACCACGGGTGCATCACGCGTGATCTTCACGACCTTTACCACGCGCGGGGCGCGGCCTTTGGTCGACGCGTCGGCGGCCTCACCAGCGCTCGGCGGCGCGACGCGATTTGCGCCTCGAACGCCGGCGGTGCCGGTTTTACGTGCTGGCGAGGCGTCGTCTTCCGGGCGCCAGATCACGAGCAACTTGCCGATTTGCTGCACCGGCGCTGCATCCAGGCGATCGCAGATTTCGGCGTACGCAGCGACACGGGCTTCCCGGTCATCGCCGAAAACGCGGATCTTGATGAGCTGGTGCGCGCCGAGATGGACTTCGATTTCGGCCAGTACGGCTTCGGTCAGCCCTTCGCCGCCAATAAGTACAACGGGCTTAAGCGCATGAGCCTGGGAGCGCAGATCGGCGCGTTGGGCAGGAGAAAGTTTGAGAGCTGACATGAGAAGTAACGGACTCGACTAAAATGAGGGGCGCCGTGGCGTAAAAACGGCTGAACGGTCGCGATTGCTAAACAAAAGACGGGTGGGGCGAGTCGCTTTTCGTGGAAATCTGATGGACGGCGCGCAGCGGTGCGGCGAGCAAACGGACTTGATTTTAACGAATCTTTAATCGCCGAAGCTGGGTGCCGCAACTTGCTAACATTGTTAGATCGGCGGCAAAGCCTTACTGGCTTTGCTGTTCCGGCGACCACCGTGAGCAGGCACAGGGCGCTACGACGCCAAAAACCAGCTGTCCACATCGACAAAGGCTGCTTCAAATTTGAGCAGCAGCCCGAATTAGACGCGTATTATCCGCTAAAAGCACAGCTTCACGCAGCAAGAGTTCATTCTTAATGGCAAAAAACCGCTTCAACTATTCGTGGCTGCATGACCACATCAACGACCCGTACGTGAAACTCGCCCAGCGCGAGGGGTATCGGGCGCGCGCCGCGTACAAGCTGAAGGAAATCGACGAGCAGGACAAGTTGATCAAGCCGGGGCAGATTATTGTCGATCTGGGGTCGACGCCGGGCAGCTGGAGCCAGTACGTGCGCAACAAGCTGGCGAAGGGGGCGAATCGCGCCGACACGCGTGAGGGCGGCATAGATGGCAAGATAATTGCGCTCGACATCCTGCCGATGGAACCTATCGCCGACGTGACGTTTTTCCAGGGTGACTTCCGGGAAGACTCAGTTTTGGACCAACTAAAAGAATTGGTCGGAGATCATCAGGTCGATCTTGTAATCTCGGACATGGCCCCCAACCTCTCAGGTGTAGCGAGCGCGGATGCTGCCCGGATGGAGCATTTATGTGATCTAGCGCTAGAGTTTTCGCAGAATCACCTGAAGCCGGAGGGCGCCTTGCTGGTTAAGTGTTTTCACGGCAGCGGTTATAGTCAGATAGTAGAAAAGTTCAAGCATCAATTCAAAATCGTCGCGCCGCGCAAACCCAAGGCGTCGCGAGATAAATCGTCCGAAACGTTTATTTTGGGCAGGCAGCTCAAGCGTCGTGAATGAGAGCTTGGGCAAGGCGCCCTTCAGTACCGTTTGTATTGACGTGCGTTTGCCGAACCTGTCCAAAAATCGGATCCGGCCACTATCCTCGCGCTAGTTAAAGGCTATAGCAGGGGTTTGCGGTCTGGATTAGAATGCTTTCGTGGTGCCGCAAGGCGAATGTAGGCGCCCGTCTATGAGTGAAGGAGTGGTGCTTTGAACAACAATATGTTCTCTAAGGCAGCGGTGTGGCTGGTTATCGCACTGGTGCTGTTCACGGTGTTCAAGCAGTTCGACAAGCCCCGCGTCCAGGAAGGTGTGTCGTATTCGCAGTTCATGGACGACGCGAAGACCGGTAAGGTCAAGACCGTTACCGTGCAGGGCCGTAATCTCACCGTCACTCCCGCAGACGGTCAGAAATACCAGATCGTGTCGCCTGGCGACATATGGATGGTCGGCGACCTGATGAAGTACGGCGTTCAGGTCAGTGGCAAGGCCGACGACGAACCGAACGCGCTCGTTTCCGCGCTGTATTACCTCGGACCGACGATCCTGATCATCGGTTTCTGGTTCTTCATGATGCGGCAGATGCAAGGCGGCGGGAAAGGCGGAGCGTTTTCATTTGGCAAGTCGCGAGCGCGGCTTATCGACGAAAACAATAACGCAATCAATTTCACCGATGTCGCGGGTTGTGACGAAGCGAAGGAAGAAGTTTCCGAACTCGTCGATTTCCTGCGCGATCCCCAAAAATTCCAGAAGCTCGGTGGGCGGATTCCGCGCGGCGTTCTGCTGGTCGGCCCTCCGGGTACAGGTAAGACGTTGCTTGCGCGCGCCATTGCGGGTGAAGCCAAAGTACCGTTCTTCAGCATTTCGGGTTCTGACTTCGTTGAAATGTTCGTTGGTGTCGGCGCCGCACGGGTGCGCGACATGTTCGAGCAGGCCAAGAAGCATGCGCCGTGTATCGTGTTTATCGATGAAATCGATGCTGTGGGCCGTCATCGCGGCGCCGGCATGGGTGGCGGGAACGACGAACGCGAACAGACGTTGAACCAGATGCTCGTGGAAATGGACGGCTTCGAAGCGAACTCCGGCGTGATCGTGATCGCTGCGACGAACCGCTCCGACGTGCTGGACAAAGCACTACTGCGTCCGGGCCGTTTCGACCGCCAAGTGTATGTGGGTCTGCCGGACATTCGTGGCCGCGAACACATCATGAAGGTCCACCTTCGCAAGGTGCCGATTTCAAACGACGTGGATGCATCGGTTATTGCACGCGGCACGCCAGGCTTCTCGGGCGCTGACTTGGCAAACCTGGTGAACGAAGCTGCGTTGTTTGCAGCACGCCGCGGCAAGCGAATTGTCGAGATGGCGGATTTCGAGGACGCGAAGGACAAGATCTTCATGGGTCCGGAGCGGAAGTCGGCTGTCATGCGCGAAGAAGAACGTCGCAATACGGCTTATCACGAGTCGGGTCACGCGGTAGTGGCGAAATTACTGCCGCACGCAGATCCGGTTCACAAGGTTTCCATCATGCCGCGCGGCTGGGCACTGGGCATTACGTGGCAATTGCCGGAGCATGATCGCGTGAATCTGTATCGCGACAAAATGCTCGAGGAAATCGCTATTCTGTTCGGCGGCCGTGCGGCGGAAGAAGTGTTCCTGAACTCCATGTCTACGGGTGCTTCGAACGACTTCGAACGTGCGACGAAGATGGCGCGTGACATGGTGACGCGTTACGGCATGTCGGATGTGCTCGGCACGATGGTGTACGTCGATACCGAGCAAGACGGAATGTTCGGCAAGATGGCGTCGAAGACGGTATCTGAAGCCACGCAGCAAAAGGTCGATGCTGAAATTCGCCGGATTCTCGACGATCAGTATGGTCTCGCCCGCAAGCTGCTTGAAGACAACCGCGACAAGGTCGAAGCCATGACGAAGGCGCTGCTGGAATGGGAAACCATCGACGCAGAGCAGATCGGCGACATCATGGGCGGTCGTCCGCCGCGTCCGCCGAAGAACCTGCCGCCGCCTTCGAGCGATCCGTCGGCTGGTGGTGGCAATACCGGCGCGGAAGTCAAGCCGGGAAATGCAGCGGCGCCTGCTTCTGCCTGATGTGAACCCAAGTTAGTCGGGAAGGCTGGTGTGATCTTCACACCAGCCTTTTTTGTTTTAAGCGTGTTTTTCTCTGCCACATCATGCAAATCATCGCCGAAGCGCTTCAATGCGGCCGTTTCACGCTCCCCTTCGAGCGTCCGCTGATCATGGGCATTCTGAACGTAACGCCGGACTCGTTTTCAGATGGAGGACGCTTTGTCGCGCGCGACGCCGCGCTTGCTCAGGCGGAGGCGATGATCCGCGATGGCGCGGACATCGTCGATATCGGTGGCGAATCTACCCGCCCCGGCGCGCCGCCCGTCCCGCTGGATGAAGAACTGGAACGCGTGATTCCAATGATCGAGGCGTTGCGTTCCACTGGCGTGCCGCTTTCCATCGATACCTACAAACCCGCCGTGATGCGCGCGGCAGTAAATGCCGGCGCCGACATGATCAACGACATCTGGGGATTTCGACGCGACGGCGCGATCGATGCCGTCAAGGCCAGCACCTGCGGTCTGTGCGTCATGCACATGCTCGGCGAGCCCGAAACCATGCAGAAGCACGAGCCGGTCTATCGCGATGTCGTGGCGGAAGTGCGCGAATTCTTCGATGAGCGTGTTCGCACATTGACGGCGAGCGGTATCGGGCAAGATCGGATTTGTCTGGATCCAGGATTTGGCTTCGGCAAGTCCGTGACGGTTCATAATTACGACTTGTTGACCGGTCTTGCTAATACGAAGCCTGCAAATCTGAACCTTCCGCTGCTCGCCGGCATGTCCCGTAAGTCGATGCTCGGCGCGGTCACAGGCCGATCGCAGCCGTCCGAGCGGGTAGCGGCGAGTGTCGCAGCGGCTGTATGTGCGGTGGAGCGGGGTGCGTCGATCGTCCGTGTGCACGATGTCGCCGCGACCGCGGACGCGCTGAAGGTATGGCAAGCCGTCCGGGACGCGGCTCGTCGGTCCGAATGAGGCAAGGGCGCGGCTGCGGTAATAAACAGATAAACAGATAAATAGATGAAGCGCGTCACGCGCGAGGATACGAACAAAAAAATGGCACGTCGATATTTTGGAACCGATGGCATTCGCGGCAAGGTCGGCGAATCCCCGATCACGCCTGATTTCGTGCTGCGGCTCGGCTACGCGGCCGGCAAGGTGCTCGCGGGCGCGGACCAGTGGGCACAGCGCGGCACCCGTCCGACGGTTTTGATCGGCAAGGATACGCGGGTGTCGGGCTACATGCTCGAAGCGGCGCTGGAGTCAGGTTTTTCGGCGGCGGGCGTCGATGTCATGCTGGCAGGTCCAATTCCCACGCCCGGCGTCGCTTACCTCACGCGAGCGCTTCGTCTGGCGGCGGGCGTGGTGATCAGCGCCTCGCACAATCCGTACTACGACAACGGCATCAAGTTTTTCTCCGCCGATGGCAACAAACTCCCCGACGAAGTCGAGTTGCAGATCGAAGCGCAACTCGACGAACCCATGTCGTGCGCGCCTTCGGAGTTGCTCGGCAAGGCGCGTCGGCTGGACGATGCGCGGGGTCGCTACATCGAGTTTTGCAAAAGCACTTTCCCCGCAAGTTTCGATTTGCATGGCTTGAAGCTGGTGGTCGACTGTGCACATGGAGCCGCCTACGACGTCGCGCCGCAAGTTTTTCACGAACTGGGCGCGGAAGTCGTGACGATCGGCGTGTCGCCGAACGGCTTCAATATCAATGACGGCGTGGGCGCAACGGCCCCGGACGCGCTGGTCAAGGCGGTAAAGGAACATCAGGCGCACATCGGCATTGCACTCGACGGCGACGCCGATCGTCTTCAGGTAGTCGATGCCTCCGGCCGCCTCTACAACGGCGACGAGTTGCTTTACGTGCTGGTCAACGACCGCATCGCGACCGATGGAAAGATCGATGGCGCCGTTGGCACGCTGATGACGAACATGGCGGTGGAAGTGGCGCTGAAGCAGGCCGGCGTGCAGTTTGTTCGCGCTGCCGTGGGCGACCGCTACGTGCTCGAAAAGCTGCGCGAGAACAACTGGGTACTCGGCGCGGAAGGTTCGGGCCATATCCTGTCGCTGGACCGGCATTCAACCGGCGATGGCATCGTGTCCGCGCTGCTCGTGCTCGCCGCGGTCAAACGCAGCGGCCGTTCGCTCGCCGAATTGCTCGAGGGCGTGAAGCTGTTCCCGCAAAAGCTGATCAACGTGCGCATGAGTCCGGGCGCGGACTGGAAAAGCAGCGACGCGATCAAACTTGCTATAGCCCAGGCCGAGCGCGAACTCGACTCGAAGGGACGCGTGCTGATTCGCGCATCTGGGACCGAGCCCGTGCTGCGCGTGATGGTCGAAGCGGCATCGCAGACTGAAGCCGTCAGGCACGCGGAAAATATCGCGAAAGTCGTCAAGGAAGCGACGACCTGACCTCTCGTGAGGCCATCGGAGCGAACATAAATGCTACGGCCAAAACCCGTGGCATTTTTTTATGCGCTCGCAGAAAAGCAAAGCAAACGTATGCGTCGCGAACAAAAGCGCATACTTTCAACCCGTAAGCGCGTTGTCACGCTGGGTTCATCATTCGTCATCGAACTGTCACACAGAGACCCTATCCTTCGCGGTGTCGAGCCACTTGCTCACAACCCTGGAGATCACATGAAATTGATGCACACCGCGCTCGCAGGCATCGTCGGCGCAATGTTTGCCCTGTCGGCGCAGGCCGCCGACATCACCGGCGCGGGCAGCACCTTCGCAGCACCGATTTATACGAAATGGGCCGATACGTACCAGAAGTCGGGCGGCGGCAAGGTCAACTATCAAGGTATCGGTTCGTCGGGCGGCGTCAAGCAAATCATCGCGAAGACGGTGGATTTCGCTGGCTCGGACGCACCCCTGAAAGACGATGAACTGGCAAAGCAGGGGCTTTTCCAGTTCCCGACAGTCGTTGGCGGCGTGGTTCCGGCCATCAACGTTCCGGGCATCAAGGCGGGTGAACTGACGTTGTCGGGTGAAGTGCTCGGCGATATCTATCTCGGCAAGATCAAGAAGTGGAACGACCCGGCAATCGCCGCGCTGAACCCGAAGGTCAAGCTGCCGGATACCGACATTGCCGTCGTGCGCCGCGCTGACGGTTCGGGCACGAGCTTCATCTGGACGAACTATTTGTCCAAGGTGAACGCCGAGTGGAAGAGCAAGGTAGGCGAAGGTTCGACGGTCAACTGGCCGACGGGTACGGGCGGCAAGGGCAACGACGGCGTGGCCGCGTTCGTTCAGCGTCTGCCGGGTGCGATTGGCTACGTGGAATGGGCGTATGCCAAGCAGAACAAGATGACCTACGTCGACATGAAGAACGCAGCAGGTTCCGTGGTCGAGCCGAAGACGGAAACGTTCAAGGCAGCGGCGGCAAGCGCTGACTGGTCGAAGTCGTTCTACCAGATCCTGACGAACGAGCCGGGCAAGGATGCATGGCCGATCGTCGGCGCCACGTTCGTGCTGCTGCACACGACGCAGGAAAAGGAAGCGCAGGGTGCGGAAACGTTGAAGTTCTTCGGCTGGGCGTTCAAGAACGGTACGCAAGCTGCGAATGACCTCGACTACATTCCGCTGCCGGATTCGGTAACCGCCGAAATCGAAACGCAATGGAAGGCGAAGGTGAAGGACGCGTCGGGCAAGGCAGTCGCGCAGTAAGTTGCATTTGGCTTCACGCAACACGTTCAGGCTTTTTAGTCCGTAGTCAGTCCGTAGTTCTGGTCCGTAAAACGCCGCGCGGCACCCGCCGCGCGGTCCTTCCGAAGGCTCCCATGTCGGACATCAACCTCGCATCGACTCCGCCCGCAAGCCGCGCCCAGCGTGCTCCGGGACAACTCGGTGATATCGTTTTCGGCAGCCTGACGCGGCTCGCCGCAGTGGTCACGCTGCTGCTGCTGGGCGGCATTATCGTGTCGCTGGTGGTGGCTTCGCTGCCTACGCTGCAAAAATTTGGTCTCAGTTTTCTGTGGCGTTCCGAGTGGGATCCGCAAGCGGATACCTTCGGTGCGCTCGTGCCTATTTACGGCACCATCGCGACATCGCTCATTGCATTGATCATTGCTGTGCCGGTGAGCTTCGGCATTGCGCTGTTCCTGACCGAGCTCGCGCCCGCGTGGCTGCGCCGGCCGCTGGGCGTTGCGATCGAATTGCTCGCCGCGATTCCATCGATTGTGTACGGCATGTGGGGCTTGCTCGTGTTCTCGCCCATTTTCGCCACGTACTTCGAAAAACCGCTCGGTCATTTGCTCGGCGATGTTTGGCTGATCGGCCGCTTTTTTCAAGGGCCGCCGATTGGTATCGGCATTCTGTGCGCCGGCGTGATTCTCGCGATCATGATCATTCCGTACATTGCGGCGGTGATGCGCGATGTGTTCGAAGTCACGCCCGTTCTGCTCAAGGAATCGGCTTACGGCATTGGGTGCACGACCTGGGAAGTGATGTGGAAAATCGTGTTGCCGTTCACGCGAACTGGTGTGATCGGCGGCGTGATGCTTGGCCTCGGCCGCGCGCTCGGCGAGACGATGGCGGTGACGTTCGTGATCGGCAATACGAATCTGCTCGATAACGTCTCGCTGTTTTCACCCGGCAACAGCATTACGTCGGCGCTGGCAAACGAATTTGCCGAAGCAAGCCCTGGCTTGCATACGTCGGCGCTGATGGAACTCGGGCTGATCCTGTTCCTGATCACGTTCATTGTGTTGTCGCTGTCGAAACTGATGCTGCTTCGCCTCGAAAAAGGGGAGGGCGGAAAATAATGAGCCAGCCCACATTGCAATTCCCAGGTTCGGGCAATCCGGAACGCGAAGCCGCCACGCGCATGAAGCTGCAACAACGCCGGCGCGGCAAGAATGTCGTGGCGCTGGTGTTGTCGCTGGCGGCCATGGCGTTCGGTTTGTTGTGGCTCATCTGGATTCTTTTCACTACGGTGAAGCTTGGCATAGGCGGCATGTCGATCGAGCTGTTCACGCAGAACACGCCGGCGCCGAATACGGACGGCGGTGGTTTGCTGAACGCGATTGTCGGCAGCTTGATGCTGGTGGTGCTCGCGACTTTTATCGGTACGCCGCTGGGCGTTCTGGCTGGCGTTTATCTCGCCGAATATGGCGATAAACGTTGGCTCGCCAGCGTCACGCGTTTTATCAACGACATTTTGTTGTCGGCGCCATCGATTGTGATCGGCTTGTTCGTGTATGCAATCGTGGTCGCGCACTCAGGGCGCTTCAGCGGCTGGGCAGGCGTGATTGCGCTCGCGTTGCTGCAGATTCCGATTGTGATCCGCACGACGGAAAACATGCTGCGGCTCGTGCCGAATGCGCTGCGCGAAGCGGCTTTCGCGCTCGGAACGCCTAAATGGAAGATGGTGTGTTCGATTACGCTGAAGGCATCGGTGAGCGGCATTGTCACGGGCGTGCTGCTCGCGGTTGCACGCATTACCGGCGAAACCGCGCCGCTCTTGTTCACGGCGTTGTCGAACCAGTTCTTCTCGTGGGACATGAGCCAGCCTGTCGCCAACTTGCCGGTCACCATCTACAAGTTCGCGATGAGCCCTTTCCCCCAATGGCAAGCGCTCGCGTGGGCCGGCGTGTTCCTGATCACGCTCGGCGTGCTCGGTCTGAACATCCTCGCGCGCACGATCTTCTCGAAAAAATAAGGCGGAAACTTCCATGAACACAGTCGCAAGCGATGTGAGCACCCGGAACGCAAATCCGGCCTCCGACAAGAACTCAAACCCGGTAGAACGCGGCGCCGTGCCTGGCAGCTTCAAGCCGACGCACCACGCGCCCCCGGTTGGATCGATGAAACCGAAGATCGAGGTGAATAACCTCAACTTCTTCTACAACAAGTTTCATGCACTGAAAAACATCAACCTGCGCATTCCCGAGCACAAGGTGACGGCGTTTATCGGGCCGTCGGGTTGCGGGAAATCCACGTTGCTGCGCACGTTCAACAAGATGTACGCGCTTTATCCGGAGCAGCGCGCGGAAGGCGAGATCCTGATGGACGGCAACAATCTGCTCGATACACGCCGCGATATCTCGCTGTTGCGCGCGCGCGTTGGCATGGTGTTCCAGAAGCCGACGCCGTTTCCCATGTCGATCTACGACAACATCGCGTTCGGCGTGAAGATGTTCGAGCAGCTTTCGCGCTCGGAGATGGATGACCGCGTTGAATGGGCGCTGACGAAAGCGGCGTTGTGGAACGAAGTGAAGGACAAGCTGCAGCAAAGCGGTTACGGCCTGTCGGGCGGCCAGCAGCAGCGTCTTTGCATCGCGCGCGGCATTGCGATCCGTCCGGAAGTGCTCTTGCTCGACGAACCGTGTTCGGCGCTCGATCCAATTTCCACGGGCCGGATTGAAGAGCTGATCGCTGAATTGAAGAATGACTATACGGTGGTCATCGTCACGCACAACATGCAGCAGGCGGCGCGTTGTTCGGACTACACTGCTTATATGTATCTGGGCGAATTGATTGAATTCGGCGATACGGAAAAGATCTTCATCAAGCCGTCCCGCAAGGAAACGGAAGACTACATCACCGGCCGTTTTGGTTGAATGCATAACGGGCTAAAAAAGGACTTCAGGAGCACATATGTCCGATAAACATTTGTCGAGCCAATTCGATGCCGATCTGAACGCGGTTTCGTCGAAGGTGCTGGAAATGGGCGGCTTGGTCGAGTCGCAAATCATCAACGCCATGCAGGCGCTCAATTCGTTTGATATCGATATTGCCGACAAGGTGATTCTGGCGGAGCAACGCCTGAATACCATGGAAGTCGAGATCGACGAAGAATGCAGCAATATCATTGCGCGCCGTCAGCCGGCTGCACGTGACCTGCGTTTGCTGATGGCGATATCGAAGACGATCACGAATCTCGAACGCGCCGGCGACGAAGCCGAGAAAATCGCCAAGCGCGTGAAGCGCATCGACGAAGACGGCATGGGCCGCAACGTCAATATCGCGGAAATCAAGTTATCGGGTGAAATGGCGGTGTCCATCTTGCGCCGTGCACTCGATGCATTCGCGCGCCTCGATACCGTTGCCGCAGCGCAGATCGTGCGTGACGATAAAGCCATCGACGAAGAATTTCGCGCGTTCGTGCGCAAACTCGTGACGTACATGATGGAAGATCCGCGAATGATTTCGGCCGGGCTCGATTATTTGTTCATTGCGAAAGCAGTCGAGCGGATTGGCGATCACGCAAAGAACATTGCCGAATTCATTATTTACATTGTGAAGGGAACGGATGTCCGCCATGTGTCGCGCGATCAGCTTGAACGCGAAGCACTGAGCTGAAGTTTCAAAGCAATCCCTACAGCCGTTAATCAACTTACGCGAAGAAGGTTACAGAGGTGCCGATGCCCAGCAGCATTCTCGTTATAGAAGACGAACCCGCGATTTCCGAATTGATTTCGGTGAATCTGCAACACGCGGGCCATTGCCCCATTCGTGCTTATAACGCGGAACAGGCGCAAAACCTGATCAGCGACGTATTGCCGGACCTGGTGCTTCTCGACTGGATGTTGCCGGGTAAATCCGGCATCGCCTTCGCTCGGGAATTACGTGGCAACGAACGCACGAAACACATTCCGATCATCATGCTCACTGCTCGCGGCGACGAGCAGGACAAGGTGCTTGGGCTTGAAATCGGCGCGGACGATTACGTGACCAAGCCGTTTTCTCCGAAGGAATTGATGGCGCGAATCAAGGCGGTATTGCGCCGGCGCGCGCCGCAATTGACGGAAGACGTGGTGGCCATCAACGGCTTGCGGCTCGATCCGGCGACACATCGCGTTGCAGCGCATGCGAACGGTCATCCCGACGATATCAAGCTCGACCTCGGTCCGACCGAGTTCCGCCTGCTGCATTTCTTCATGACGCATCCGGAACGCGTGCATAGCCGCACGCAATTGCTGGATCAGGTGTGGGGCGATCACGTATTCGTTGAAGAACGGACGGTGGATGTGCATATCAAGCGCTTGCGGGCGGCGTTAAAGCCCGCGGGTTGCGATGCTATGATTGAAACTGTTCGTGGCAGTGGGTATCGGCTGGCCAAGAGCGCTTGATCCGCGCGCTCGTATAATGCATGACACCCGCGACCAATAGGGGTCGTGGGCTCGCGTGGCAATAATCTCGATCCGCTAACTCATGAATATCATCTGGACGCGATCTCTCGTGTCCCTCGCGTTACTCGCGATACTGAGCGTGATCGTTGGTGCGCTGTTTGGTGTGCGCATCGCGCTCTGTTTTGCGCTCGTCATGCTGGTCCTTCAAGCCTTGTTCACCACCTTCCATACGCAGCGTCTCTGGCGTTTGCTGGACGCGCCGGTTTATGGCGAAGTGCCGAGCGCGCCGGGCGTGTGGGGCGAAATTTATTATCGTTTGCATAAGCTTGCAAAGCGCTGGCACGCGCAAGTGCGTCAGGTCGAGCAACAACATTCGCGATTCATCCAGGGCATTCAGGCTTCGCCGAATGGCGTGGCAATGCTCGACGATACCGATCAGATCGAGTGGTGCAATGCCATCGCTGAAACGCATTTCGGACTCGATGCAAAACGCGATCTGCGCCAGCATATAACGCATCTCGTACGTCAACCCGATTTTGTCCGGTATCTCGCTTCGCAGCATTACGAAGAAGTGCTGGTCATGCGCGGGATGGGTTTGAACCGGCAACATGTGTTGTCGGTGCAAATATTTCCTTACGGCGAAAATCGCAAGCTGATTCTCACGCAGGACATTACCGAGCTTGAAAGAACGGATTCCATGCGGCGCGATTTTGTCGCGAACGTTTCGCATGAATTGAAGACGCCGCTGACCGTGTTGTCGGGCTTTCTTGAAACCATGCGCGAGATTCCGCTCAATGAAGCGGACCGCGCGCGGTATCTGGAAATGATGGAACAGCAATCGGCGCGCATGCAGAACATCGTGCGCGATCTGCTGGTGCTGGCAAATCTCGAAGGCGATGGAAAACCGCCCAGCGACGACGTGCTCGATATGCGCGCCGTACTGCGTCACCTTGAAGAAGACGCGGAGAATTTATCGAGCGGCCGGCACAGGATCACGTTCGATATCGACGAAGCATTGACCGTGTCCGGTTCTGAAACGGAGATTGTCAGTGCGCTCGCCAATCTGGTGACAAACGCCATTCGATACACGCCCGATGGCGGCACCATCGATGTCGTCTGGCAACGCGTACGCGACCGCGCGGTGTTTTCGGTGCGCGATAGCGGACTCGGCATTCCCGCCGAACATATTCCGCGTTTGACGGAGCGGTTTTATCGAGTCGATAGAAGCCGTTCGCGCGATACCGGCGGTACGGGTCTTGGCCTTGCGATCGTGAAGCACGTATTGCAGCGCCACCACGCGGATCTTGAGATCAAGAGCGAGGAAGGGCGCGGCAGCACGTTCCTGGTGAAATTTCCGGCCGCGCGTACGTCGCTGAGAAAGTCGATCGCGGCCTGAGGCATTCCTGAGGCATTCAGGAGCAGAACTTCGTCAGCAATCCGAGTTGCGCGTTGCGCATGGATTTGCCGGGCCGACGCCGCCGATAATGCCCATCGCTTTGCATGAGCCACGCGGATTGGTTATCGCCAAGAAACGCCGATAAACCTTCCGCGATGACTCGCCGTTTCAGGCGCCGGTCATTCACAGGAAACGCGACTTCCACACGCCTGAAGAAGTTACGATCCATCCAGTCCGCGCTGGACAAATACACCTTCTCCTCACCGCCCGCGTAAAAATAAAAGATTCGGTGATGTTCGAGAAAGCGCCCGACTATCGAGCGCACGGTTATGTTTTCGGACAAGTCTTCCACGCCCGGTTTCAGCGCGCACACGCCGCGCACGATCAAATCGATCTTCACGCCCGCTTGCGACGCTTCATACAAAGCGGCGATCACGGTAGGTTCGAGCAGCGCGTTCATCTTCGCGACGATCCGCGCCTTCCTGCCCGCGCGCGCGTTGTCAGCTTCGACGCGAATCGCTTCCATGAGATTCGGATGCAGCGTGAAGGGCGCTTGCCATAGCTGATGCAGACGCAACTCGCCGCCAATGCCGGTCAGTTGCTGGAACACGTGATGTACGTCTTCGCAGACTTCCTGATTCGACGTCATCATGCCGAAATCGGTATAAAGCCGCGCGGTTCGCGGATGATAGTTTCCGGTACCGAGATGCGCATAACGCCTGAGCATCATCTTGCCGTTCTGCAAGACGCGCCTGACGATCAACATCATCTTCGCGTGGCATTTATGGCCCACTACGCCATAGACCACATGCGCGCCGACGGCCTCGAGTTGCGAAGCCCAATTGATGTTCGTTTCCTCGTCGAAGCGCGCAAGCAGCTCCACCACCACGGTCACTTCCTTGCCGTTGCGCGCGGCTTGCATCAGCGCGTCCATCAGCGGCGAATCCGTTCCCGTGCGATAGATCGTTTGCTTGATCGCGACGACTTGCGGATCCTTCGCGGCCTGCAGCAACAACTCCAGCACGGGCTGGAAGCTCTCGTACGGATGATGCAGAAGCACGTCGCCTTTATCGATGACATCGAAAAGATTGGACGCGTTTGCGATCACGCTCGGCACTGCGGGAATATGCGGCACGAACTTGAGGTCGGGGCGATCGACCATTTCGGGCAACTGCATCAGGCGCACGAGGTTCACCGGCCCGCTCACGCGATAACAATCGCGGTCATTGAGTTCGCTTTCGTCCAGCAGCCTGCGAATCATGTGCGGCGGTGTTTCCGCCGACACTTCGAGGCGCACCGCGTTGCCCAGATGCCGCGCCGGCAATTCGCCTTGCAGGGCGACGCGCAGGTTGGTGATTTCGTCTTCATCGACGAACAGTTCGCTATTGCGCGTGATCCGGAACTGGTTGCAACTGCGCACCATGAGATGCGGAAACAACTGGTCCACGAAGCGCTGCATCAACGAGCTCAGCAGCACAAACCCGTGCGGATATCCCGACAGCGCTTCCGGCATGCGCACGAGTCGGGGCAGGGCGCGCGGCGCCTGGACAATGCCCATGACCGCCTGGCGCCCGAACGCGTCCTTCCCTTCCAGTTCAATGACGAAGTTCAGGCTCTTGTTCAGCACGCGTGGAAACGGATGCGCGGGATCGAGGCCGATAGGCGTCAACACCGGCAGCAGCTCGTTATGAAAATAGTCGCGCGCCCAGTCGGTCTGCGCTTCGGTCCATGACTCGACGCCATGAAAATAGATGCCTTCGCTTTCGAGCGCGGGATAAACGCTGTCCTGCAGCATTGCATATTGCTGATGCACCAGCCTGTGCGCACGCTCGACCACGAGGTCGTAGACGTGCTGGAGCGACATGCCATCGGGCGAAAGCGAACCGGGATTGTCGCGCATCTGCTCCTGCATGCCGGCCATGCGGACTTCGAAAAACTCGTCGAGATTGCTGCTGGTGATGCAGATAAAACGGAGTCGTTCGAGCAGGGGGACGGCGGTATCGGCGGCTTGCGACAACACGCGTTCGTTGAAGCCCAGAATGCCCAGTTCGCGGTTCAGAAGGGGATAGCGGTTGGACATCGATATAAAAAGCACTCAGAAAAACGGAATCTGCAAGGATCGCCCGGAATGACTCACAATATGATGACGTTTTTGTGAAATCGTGATGTCACGAATTTAACGCAGGGCGCGTGTAAGGTCGACACTGGCTTTATTTGCCCGGAGCCGCCGCAAGATCGATTTATCCTCTTTGTTTGTTTCATTTGCTTTTCGCCAGACCAGCACACCGGCCCGCTTGGAATTAAAATTGGCGCGCTGCGGCGTGCATCCATCGTCCTTGCGCTTTCGGACATGCGCGAACACAACCGAGCGAAATGCAGGAACAACCCTACGGAACCTAAAAAATCGATGGTCAATTCACCTCATCTTTTGGCAGCCGTAGATCTTGGATCGAACAGCTTCAGGCTGATCGTCGGACGCGTTGAAGAAACGCCGTCGGGCAGCCCGATCTATCAGGTCGACGCGCTGCGCGAACCCGTGCGCCTGGCTGCAGGCCTGTCACGCGACAAATATCTCGATCGCGCCTCGCAACTGCGCGGCTGGGACGCACTGAAACGGTTTGGCGAACGGCTGCGCGACTTTCATCCTGATCACGTGCGCGCGGTCGCCACCAACACGCTGCGCGTGGCCAAGAACGCCGAGGAATTTCTCGCCGAGGCGCAGAACGCGCTGGGTTTTCCCATCGAAGTGATTGCGGGCCGCGAGGAAGCGCGTCTGATCTATGCCGGCGCCGCACACTCTGTGCCCGCGAGCGCTGGCAAACGGCTTGTTGTGGACATTGGCGGTGGTTCGACGGAATTCATCATCGGCTCGCATTACACGCCCATTCACATGGAAAGCCTTTATATCGGTTGCGTGAGTCATAGCAGGCAGTTCTTCGCGGCTGGGAATGTCGACGAATACTCCATGCGCCAGGCCGAACTCGCCGCCAAGCGCGAAATCGAAATCATCTCCAGCGAATACAAGCAGACCGGCTGGGACCAGGCGATCGGTTCATCGGGCACGGCGCGGGCGCTGGCCGAATTGATCGAAGCCAACGGTTTCAACGATCCCGGCATCACCCACGGCATCTCGCGCGGCGGCCTCGAGCGATTGAAAAAGGCGTTGATCAAGGCCGAGAACGTGAACCGGCTGAAGCTGATTGCGCTGAAGGCCGACCGTATTCCGGTGCTCGCTGGCGGCTTGTCGATCATGCTGGGCGTGTTCGAGGAACTGGGTATCGATTACGTCGATACCACCGACGGCGCGTTGCGTCTCGGCGTGCTTTACGACCTGCTCGGGCGGACGCAGCATCAGGATATGCGTACCGTGACGGTGGAAGGGTTCAAGCGTCGTTACGCGGTCGATGGCGCGCAGTCCGAGCGCATTGCGGAGCTGGCCATCAGCTTCTACGAGCAGCTCGAGGCAGGCGAATCTTCCGTCGATGCCGAACGCCGCGTCGAAAACCGGATGTTCCTGGGATGGGCCGCCGCGCTGCACGAGATCGGTCTTTCGATTTCGCACAGCGCGTATCACAAGCATTCGGCGTATATCGCGAGTCACGCGGATATGCCCGGATTCTCGCGCACCGATCAGGCGCGGCTCGCGGGTCTGGTGCTGGGACATGTCGGCAAGCTCGGCAAACTGTCGCACGCGCGTGACGTTGACTGGACCTTGCTGTTTTGCCTGCGGCTCGCGGCGTTGCTGTGCAGAAGACGGGCAGACGTAGGCTTGCCGGCTATCGAAGTCACGACTGCAAACGGCGGTTTCGATGTAAAGCTGCCCAACGACTGGGTCTCGCTGAATCCGCTGACCGACTATAGCCTCGTGCAGGAAGCGGCCGAGTGGGAAAAGATCGGCAAGCCGTATCGGGTGGTTTATACGGGCGTTTGAATCTGGCGGTGCGCAGCGGTCAGTCGGCCATGAAATGCCGCGCGTACCGTTCGTTGATATCGCTTAGGCGCAGCAAGGTCAGGAAATCGGCCGTGTTGAAATCCGGGTCCCAGGCCGGCGCGCCGCAGATCTTCGCGCCGAGGCGCAGATAGCCTTTGACCAGCGGCGGCGGCGCGACCTTCGCGCCGGTCCGCAATTCCTGCACCGGCAGCGGCGTGTGCGCGAACGCGCGGTATTCGAGCGCCGTCAACGCGTCCTTCTCCATGCCATCGAAAAGATCGGCGGCGTAGTGGCCGCCATCGGCCATCGATACGCTCGCGCAGCCCAGCATGGTCTCGTAGCCGTTCTGCTTCATGTACGCGGCGAGGCCGCCCCACAACGACATGATGACCGCGCCGCTGCGGTAATCGGCATGCACGCACGAGCGGCCGACTTCGACGAGCTTCGGGCGCAGATGGGCCAGGCGCGACACATCGAATTCACTCTCGGCATAAAGGCGGCCTGCGCGCGCGGCCTGATGCGGAGGCAACACGCGGTACGTACCGACAACTTTCAGCGTATCCAGGTCGCGAACTAGAAGGTGATCGCAGAAGGCATCGAATGCATCTACGTCGAGGCCCGCCGGACCTTTCAGCTGGGCGCCCATTTCATCGGCGAACACGCGGTATCGAAGGCGCTGTGCCTCGCGAAGTTCGGCTTCGGAATGCGCCCACGATACCCGCAGCCTGTGCTGCGCCGTCACCGTCTCGGCCGCACGCGGCAAGCGCTCGGAGCCGCCCATGCCATTCGATGGGTTCACGAAAGCGTGCGTCGTCGATTCCTGCATTGACAATCCCCAAGTGGATTTGGCTGACGTATTACCGATAGCCGACAATGTAAGTATCCCGAATGACGCTCGCATGGCATCACGGTGACGATTCAATGAAGTGCGCGCGGGTTGCCTCCTTTATTGATGTGATTCGTGACCGGGTTCAAAGCAGATCGGGGCCGGTTACGGCGCGCAATACGATCTGGTCGTCGCCCGCCCGCGAACGTCCCTGGAACCACCAAATTCCCGCTTTTTTGATGGTCCAGCCGGCTTCCTGTCCGGTCATGAGCCAAGCCGCAACGTGCCCGAGCGTCGGTTGATGTCCGACGACCACGACCGTTTCCGCCGCGCCTTTTGGCCATTGCGCGGCGTCGAGCACGGCTTGCGCCGAGGCGCCCGGCGCGATTTCCTTCACGACCTGGTACCGGTCGCTGAAGGTTTCCACGGTCTGGATGGTGCGCGTGGCGGGGCTGACGAGAAACAGCGCGTCGTCGTCGATACGGCTTTTTAGCCATTTAGCCGCCGCTTGCGCCTGCTTAACGCCGCGTGCGGTCAGCTGGCGCGCGAGGTCGCTTGCGGCCTGGTCTTCGGCTTCGGCGTGACGCCAGAGAATGAGGTTCATCGGATAGCTCCTTTTTGGGCTTTGGGTGTTTTCGATTGCGCCGGTATCCATTACACGCTATAGTCTCGCTCTTGTCGGAGCGTAGCGCAGCCTGGTAGCGCATCTGATTTGGGATCAGAGGGTCGAAGGTTCGAATCCTTTCGCTCCGACCACGTTACACATGAAGGGGTCACGAGTTCAACTCGCGACCCCTTTGTCATTTTCCGCGCGGTTTAGTTGTTCTTTCGGCCGCCGCATCCGGCTGCAATTCCCGATATCGTTTAATCTTCCTGCTTCACTTTCCGAATCGATCAATCTTTTCCGGGCCGTCCATGCCGCGCTTCGCCGTTCTGTTTGCCTGTTCCGTGTTTCTTTCGGCATGTGCCGATTCCACGCCGCATCGAGTGATACCGCAGGATCCGCCCGACTACAAGGGCGTTCCAACCGATACCACGCCGCCCGACATGACCATCGCGCCGGCAAAGTCGACGCAGTCCGCGCAACCGTTATGACCGGATGCATGCCGCGCGCCGCCGGGCTGCTCAAACGCCACGGCAGCGTATAATTTGCTGATGAACACGCCCGCAAACGCCGCCCAGTCTCACGACCACTCGTCCGCCGACGCGCTTCAAGCCGCGGTCACCATGGCCGACGACTATTGTCGCGAGCGCGGGCAGAAACTCACGCCCATCCGTCGCACTGTGCTGGAATTGCTGCTTACGTCCGGCCGCGCGACCAAGGCGTACACGCTGCTGGACGAAATGCGCGCGATGCACCCCAACGCATCGCCTCCGACGGTTTATCGGGCGCTGGATTTCCTGTTGTCGGCGGGGCTGATTCATCGGATCGAGTCCATCAACGCGTTCACCGTTTGTCATGACCTGACGCATTGTCAGCACGGCGTTCTGGTCGTTTGCCAGCAATGCGGGCGCGTTACGGAATTGCAGCAGCAAAAGCAGTTGCGACAGAGCTTGCTTTCGCAAGTCGAGGCGAGCGGCTACAAGCTGGCGGGCGATGATATTGAACTCAAGGGTATTTGCCCGGCGTGCCAGGCCGCGGAGGATCCGGGCGCGCATAAGCACGATCACGATCACGCGTCACATTAGACTATTCGATCAAAGCAAAAGCCCGTTCCAACGTGAGTCGGAACGGGCTTTTGCATGGTGCAGGTGTTCGGAGCTCCAGGCGTATTGACGGCGCCCCAGAGTACGCGCCAGATCAACCAAGGCCGAGTCACGTAATTATTACGATCGAAAAATTGCGATAGCCGCGCGTCATGCGAAATTCTTGCTGCAACGGTATCATCGAATTTCTCTCTGGCCGAAACTATCTTTCACCATGACTGCGCTGTGGATCTTTCTCGCTATTTGCCCGCTCGCGATGATTTCGCTGCTGGTGTTCGCGTCGCATATCGACCCGTTGTCAGGGCGGTGGCGCGGTGCGCGGCTGATCGGCTCGTTCCATGTTCCAGACGTACGCAAGCAAAGCAGGCGCTTTGGCGACGCTTTGAAGAATCACTCGGCCACCGGCCGCGCGAGTGCTACTGCTTACAGCGAATCACCATCGACCGGTTCTTGACGTTCGCGCCAAAAATACCGGCAACCGACCCGCCCGAGGTCGCGCCGTTATCCACGTCCTTCGATACCACGTCGTACCCATACGACCCGCAGATTTCCCCAGCCTTTTTATAGCATTCGGCCCAGCTCGTGCTGGCGTCGCCGCCGCTGCAGTTGATGGCAAAACCCGTATCGCCGGTTGGTAAATAGGTGCGTTTTGCCGTGTTTGCGCAACCCGTCAGCGCGGCTGCGGCTATCAATACGGCACCCATTACCGCCAGCTTTTCAAGCGCCGGAGCGCGGACATTCTCTTTCATCGAATCTTCCCTGTAACTGATTGAACCTGCCTGGGCGCGTTTTTGCGCTATGGACTTATCGAGGTGGCAAATAGCGCGATGGATCGATCGAACTGCCCTTGTAACGCAGTTCGAAGTGCAACATCACGCGGTTCGTGTCGCTGTCGCCCATTTCCGCGATGGCCTGGCCTTGCGTGACTTGCTGACCTTCTTTCACGAGCAGTGCGCGATTATGCGCGTATGCGGTGAGGTAATCGGCGTTGTGCTTCACGATCAGCAAGTTGCCATAACCCCGCAAGCCGTTTCCTGCATACACCACCGATCCGGCCGCCGCTGCCACGATCTGCGTGCCCGGCGTGCCGCCAATGTCGATGCCCTTTGAATTCTTGCCATCGAAACCGCGAATCACCGCGCCTTGCACCGGCCAGATCAGCGAAATGCTGGAAGCCGGTTTGATCGCGCCGCCTGACACGGCAGGCGCCGTATCCGCAGAACTCGTGCCGCCGTTTGTGCGAGCCGGCGCGGACGAAGAAGACGAAGAGGACGACGAGGACGACGAGGACGCGATAGCCGTTCCGGCCGGCGGCGCCACGCGCAGAACCTGATCGACTTCAATTGCGTTCGGGTCGGTGAGATTGTTCCATCGCGAAATATTCTGTACCGATGTCCGGTTCGCGCGCGCGATCTTGGATAGCGTATCGCCCCGTTCCACACGATAAAACCCCGGCCCGACAGGCGCGGAGCCACACGCGGCGAGCACTGCGACCAAAGTCGCGCAGGTCAGCCGTCGAATTATTTTTGTCAAACTCAGAACCTCGCAAAGCGCCGCACAACCCGAAAGCCACGGCGGACAAACCACAACGCGTAACGTCGAAAGGTATGATTTTAACGTCCCCGTGCCGTGGTAGTCAGAAGCGTGCATGCGCGCAGTCGGTCTGGCTCCGTCTTCTCCTTACGATGCCGGCGAAATGGTCAGCCTGAGCGCCGCCGTTTCCGTCTTCCCCGGCGCGATCCAACGCAAACCGTGACCGTTGTGAATGGCATCCGGCAGACCCACCCACGGTTCAACGCAATAAAAATCTGACGCGGGCGCTTCGGTCCACGTCGTGACGGCATACCAGGGCACCGAGTCAGGACGCTGCAGATCGAAATTCACCGCGCGCTTCAGGCCAGGCGTCACGAGCCGGACCGGCTGGTCGGACGGACCGGTGAAACAATGAAAACGGTCGAGGATGCTTGCGTCATCGATTGAATAAAGCGTTTTTCCCGCTTCCGGTTCTGTAATCGAACCGTCTGCGAGTTGCCGGCGCATTTCCGTGCGCGGCAGTTCAATGCTGCTGATACCGCGCTGATCGTGCGGCAGCGCGAAGTAGAAATGGTGGCCGGAGTAATACGGCAATGGAACCTCGCCCGGGTTCGAAGTCGTCAGTTCGACATCCAGCGTCACACCATCCACTAGTCGGTACGCAGCTTCAAAGCGAAAGGCGAATGGATAACCCTGACGCGTGAAATCGTTGTCGACAAGCGTCGTCCGAACGCCGTGTCCGTCCGGATCGATCCTGTGTTCGAACGGCAGGTTGCGTGCGAACCCGTGCATGGGCAGGTCGTGCACAACGCCTTCAGGGTCGCGCCACTTGCCGATTTCGCCATCGACGAAATGACGCCCCAGGAACGGAAACAGCAGCGGATTGCCGCCGCGGATCTTGACGAAGTTGGACCAATCGGGCGAGGCAGGCCAGAAAATGACCGGATCGCCGCCGACTCGCCACGTCATCAGGCGTGCGCCGGCGTGCGGGGCGATTTCCAGGACGGCGTCGTCGTGCTTGATTTCCAGGATGTCGGGTATCGATGACATGTTGGCGGTCTCCTTGGCGTAAATGGTCGGATGGGTCGGCGCTTTTGGCGCATGGATCGCGCTCAATTCTACGGGGAAACCCTTTTGGGGAAATTGCGACTGACACACCTGGTTTCATTAGCCCGATAATGCAAACACGATGTAACGCACATGAAACATTTTCCGGCCTTGGCGATTGAATCGTTCAAGATGATCCTACGAAAGACGAGGTTGATATGGATCTGGCTTTGATGTTCGGAGTATTTATCTTTGGCACGTTCGGCGCGGGAACGGCGTTGTTCTTATACAAGCTTTAAGCGCTGCATTGCCAGGTCGGCATTTGCAAGAAGGCTCGTCTTATGACGGGCCTTTTTTATTTTTCTTTTAATATTCATATACCTAACAATAAGCTTTCGATTGCGCGATCTCGCACGCAAATGCTTGGCGCTGCAATTGGCGACCGGCATAATCGGCGCGTTTTATGTGCCTATGCTGCACCGCCGCGACCATGCACTTAATGCTGGTCTGTCGCCATTAACGAAAGAGGACTGACGCGTGACTTTGTGGTTTCTGATTTTCCTGAGCGTGTTGCAGGGCGTGACCGAGTTGTTCCCGGTCAGTAGTCTTGGCCATACCCTTCTCGTGCCCGGCTTGATCGGCATGCACATCGATAAACATGCACCACAGCTGCTGCCTTTCCTCGTCGCGCTTCACCTCGGCACCGCGCTCGCGTTGCTCTGGTATTTCCGCAAACGCTGGGTGGCGCTGGTGATCGGGTTCATTGGATCGCTGCGTGGCCGCAAGAACGCCGATGGCCACATGATGTGGGCGCTGATTATCGGCACGATTCCGACGGGCATCGTTGGTCTGCTGCTCGAAAAACGGCTCGAGGCGCTTTTCCACGACCTTCGAATTGTCGCGGCGGCCTTGATGGTCAACGGCGTGTTGCTGTGGGTCGGCGACCGGTTGACACGCTCGCGCGCCGAGCGCGCTCCGGAAGATTTAACATTCAAGCAGGCGTTCCTGGTCGGCCTGGCGCAAATCGGCGCACTGATTCCCGGTTTTTCGCGCAGCGGCCTGACGATCATCGCGGGCGTGGGCGCAGGTTTGAGCGCCGAGAAAGCCGCCGAGTTTTCGTTCCTGCTCGGTACGCCGATCATCTTCGCGGCCGGCGTCCTCGAATTGCCGAAGCTTTTTCATGCACCCGATCAACTCGCCGATGCCATCCTGGGCGGCGTGCTGACGGGCATCGCCGCATATCTCAGCGTGCGATTCCTGATGCGTTATTTCGAAGGAAAAGGGCGGCTTGCTGCGTTCGGCGTCTATTGCCTGATCGCGGGCGCGTTCTGTCTCGGCTGGTTCATGCTGCATCCGCAACCGGTTTGAGTTGAAGCAAATGACGTGAGGGGTCCGGAATGGGGCCCCGTGCGGTTTCAATGAGGTAAAATCGCGGATTGTCTGCACCGCGGCAGTAGCTCAGCTGGATAGAGCATCGGCCTTCTAAGCCGAGGGGCGGGGGTTCGAGTCCCTCCTGCCGTACCAAAGTCACGACTCGCGCGCGTTCACAGCGCAAGTTGCTGGCACAAAATCATCAGCACGAGCAGCGCCGCAAACAATAGCGCGCACCCTATGGCGGTGATTACGCGCGGCCAAACGGCGGGCTTCGCTTCATCCATGTTTCTATGCTCTTGCGGCCAGCCGTCGAGATTGAATCGCTCGGGTTGTCTTGCAAGCAGCCGATCCATTGCTGCCAATCCCTTCGGCATGACGAGCGCACACGCAATGGCGGCGATGCTCAAGCATCCGTAAAGCGTCGGCGCGAGATGGGTGTCCATGACGGTAGAAGAGCTGAAGTAGGGAAGCCTTCAATCTTAGGTTTGCCCTGCAAGCGGCTCTATCGGACATGTCTGAGATACTCTGTCATTCCTCCGAAATGCACATGCAATGGCCATTCGGCCGAGCTTTTGCGCTTGCGGCGCACGTGTGACCTCATGCTATCCTCGACGCAAGACGATCGTTATTTGCCGGCTTGGTCCGGCATGCCGAATCGCGATCCGCGCAGACAATCAATCAATATTCAACGAGGGAGAACATTTCATGTCACAGCCGGTGTCACAGTCCATCCGCGGGCTTAAACGCGTCTCCACGCACTTCACCTTGTCGCTAGTCGCGGGCTGCGTTTTGCTGGCCAGCGGCGCAGCGCAGGCGGCGAATCTCGGGTTCCTTAACAACACGCCCATCACGTACATGAAGCAGCGTGATCTCGAGATGCTCAACAAGGCCGCGCGCACCGCGTTGGATACCAAGCAGGACGGCGAATCGCTCGACTGGAATAACCAGGGCGCCGGGAATCCGGTAGCCGTCAATGGCACGCTCACGCCATCGGATACAGACAAGAAAGGCGACAGAACCTGCCGCAAGCTGACCATGGTCGCGCACGCCAAGGGCCAGACGCAAACCTGGGCGCCGATTATCTGCAAGAACGAAGGCGGCAAATGGGCGTTGCTCAAGCAGTGAACGTTCTTCAACTGCAGCTTTGCACAGAGCAGTTTTTCGTTGCTTGGCCTGGTGGGTCGATCAATGGCTGAGCGGACGGTTTCGTGCGGCGTCGTCATACTCAACACGCAAGGCGACGTGTTGCTTTGTCACGCGACCGAAACCTCGCACTGGGACGTTCCAAAAGGGCAGGGCGAAGAAGGTGAGGAACCGGTTGAAGCGGCGTTGCGCGAGCTCGTGGAAGAGACTGGCATTGTTCTGCCGGCGGATCGGCTCAGGGATCTCGGGCGCTTTGTTTATCGGCGTGACAAGGACCTGCATTTGTTCGCGGTGCGGGTTGACGAGGACGAAGTCAAGATCGAGGAGTGCGTATGCGAATCGTACTTTCCGCGTCGTCGTGACGGCACGATGATTCCCGAAATGGATGCCTACCGATGGGTATCGCCAACTGATGTCGACCAGTACGCAAGCCGCAGCCTCGCGCGGCTTTTCCAGACTACGCTGTCGCTCGCAGAACTGCATCAAACGCTGATTTGAGCGGCTGATTTGGGCGATTGACTTGGCCGATCAAATCAGCCGCTCAATTATCCGACGGCCGATCGTTCGGGTTCGCGAATAGTGCTTTCATTTCGGGCGAAAGCGGAAAGCGCAGGTTCATATTGTTGGGCGGAATGGGTTGCATGAACCAGGTGTTGTACAAGCTTTCCGCTTCGCCCGAACGCTGCATCCCGGCAATGACGTCATCGGCCAATTTTTTGAAGACCGGGTCGCCCTTGCGCATGACGCACGCATACGCTTCGTGCGCGAGCGGATCGCCCGTTACCACGTAGTCACGCTGCGCAACGCCTTCCTGCGCAATCTTTCCGTACAGCAGCGGATCATCCATTACGAACGCGACGGCGCGGCCGGTCTTTACCGCATCGAACGCTTCTGCGTGGTCGCGGGTGGCAAGTATCCGCAAGTCGAGATTCTGCGTGAGCGACAACGCGCGTATCAATTGTTCGTCGGATGTGCCGGCGGTCGTGGAGACTGTTTTCCCACGGAGATCACTGTAATTACGAATTCCGGATTTGCGTTTCACCGCCATCCGGATACCGTAGTCAAAGAAGCTGTTCGAAAATGCGACCAGTTGTTCACGATCGCGAATATGCGCGGTCGAGCCGCACTCCAGGTCGATCTGATGGTTGACTATGAAGGACAAGCGATTCGTGGACGTCATCACCACCGTGCTCACCGCAAGGTGAGGTTTTTGAAGGCGACGGCGGACTTCATCGACAATCTTGAGCGCGATGCTTTGCGAATAGCCGATAGGTTGCTGCTTCGCGTCCAGATAGGAAAACGGCACCGACGATTCGCGCACGCCAAGAACAATGCTGTTGTTTTCGACGATCTTGCGCAGCGTAGGCGAAATCTGAGATTGCTCCGCCGCGCTTGCGCAGACTGTTTGCGCCGACATCAGCAGCGTGATTGCGGACGCCGCGCACATTGCGCGAAGAAGCCGGGGCAATGTGCGATCGGAACCATTTCCCGGCGACATCGACAAATATCTCGCCAGCATCAAGCCGGCTTGCCCCAGCTGTCCCGCAAGCTGACGATTCGATTGAATACCGGCACGCCCGGTTTCGAGTCGACCCGGTCAGCCACGAAATAGCCATGCCGTTCGAACTGATAGCGATCTTCGGCCTTGGCATTGCGCGCCGACGGTTCGAGATAAGCACGCACCACGCGCTTTGAATCAGGGTTCAACGCATCGAGGAATTCAGCGCCGCCGGCTCCTGGTTGCGGTTCTTTAAAGAGCCGATCGTAGAGACGGACTTCGGCTTCATAGGCGTCTTTTGCACTGACCCAATGAATCGTGCCCTTGACCTTGTACGCGTTCGCGCCTTCCGTGCCCGATTTGCTGTCGGGGAAATAGTTGCAGCGCACCGCAGTGATGTTGCCGTTTTCGTCTTTGTCCGCGCCGGTGCATTCCACCACGAAGCCGTATTTCAGTCGCACCTTGTTGCCCGGGAACAGGCGGAAATAGCCCTTCTTCGGTTCTTCCTGGAAGTCTTCGCGCTCGATCCACAATTCACGCGAGAACGGAAATTCGCGCACGCCGCGGTCCGGATGATGCGGATGCACGGGCGCGCTGCACGATTCGCTCGTACCTTCCGGATAGTTGTCGATGATCAGCTTCAGCGGATCCAGCACGGCGATCGCGCGTGGCGCTTTTTCATCGAGGTCGTCACGCAGCGCGCCTTCCAGCACGCTCATGTCGATCCACGAATCGACCTTCGTCACAGCTACGCGGTCGCACATGAGGCGGATGCTTTCGGGCGTGAAGCCACGACGCCGGACGCCTACGATAGTCGGCATGCGCGGGTCGTCCCAGCCTTCCACGTGGTTCTCGTTCACCAGTTGCAGCAGCTTGCGCTTGCTGGTGATCGCGTACGTGAGGTTCAGTCGCGAAAACTCGATTTGCTGTGGCAGCGGACGAGTGAACTTGCCGTCGTCGGCGAGTTGGTTGAGGAACCAGTCGTACAACGGACGATGATCTTCGAATTCGAGTGTGCACAGCGAATGCGTGATGTTCTCGAGTGCGTCCGATACACAATGCGTGTAGTCGTACATCGGGTAGATGCACCACGTGTCGCCGGTCCGGTAATGATGCGCGAAACGGATCCGGTAGATCACCGGGTCGCGCATGTTGAAATTCGGCGATGCCATGTCGATTTTCGCGCGCAGCACGTGGTCGCCTTCCTGGAATTCGCCGGCTTTCATGCGGCGAAACAGGTCGAGGTTTTCCGCGGGCGTACGGTCGCGGAACGGCGAATTCTTGCCGGGCTCCTGCGCCGAGCCGCGCGTCAACCGCATTTCCTCGGCCGTCTGGCTATCCACATAGGCCTGGCCGCGCTCGATCAGAAGTTCCGCGAATTCATAAAGCTGGTCGTAGTAATCGCTCGCGAAGTACAGGAATTCCTGGCCGTCCTTGTTCCAGTCGAAGCCGAGCCATTTGACGGCGTCGATGATGGAATCCACATACTCGACGCTTTCCTTTTCGGGATTTGTATCGTCGAAACGCAGGTGGCAGACGCCGCCATAATCACGCGCGATGCCGAAATTCACGCAAATACTCTTCGCATGGCCGATGTGCAGATAACCGTTGGGCTCAGGCGGAAAACGCGTCTCGACTCGCTGCGACCATTTGCCGTTGCGGTTATCTTCGTCAATGATATTGCGGATGAAATTATTTACCGCCGGGGCGTCGTTGCGATCGGTGTTCATGCGAAAGAGAAGAAAAGCTGACGAGGGCGCTAGCGTTCGAAGACGTGCGGCTTGCGTTCGGTAAAGCTGAATTGATCCAACGATTCTACCTTAGCAACCAGTCTGAGGCAGCGCCGGCCGGGATTTTGCAGCGATGTGCGGCGCGGGTGCGACATGTTTCTTATCTTGTGCGAATGCGTGGCGTTTCAATACCGGATGTATCGAGCGTAACGGGAGGTAAATCGCATTGTCGGTAATGATGAGACGATTTTAAGATAGCTTCGCGTTCTGAAATAATGAGATTGAAAGGTTCGGGGCGCGGCGTTCTGACAATAAAAAGGAAGGTTTCATCATGAATAAGATCATGCGGGTATCGGTTCGGGTGGCGGCTGTTGCGACTTTGATCGCGGCAATGTCAGGGTGCGCGATGAGTCGCACGCAAGCGCATGCGGGGATTGGGGCTGCCGCTGGTGGGGCTTTGGGATATGTGCTGACCGGCGGGCCGTTGGGGACGGTTGCCGGGGCGGCGGCGGGGGGGCTGGTTGGGGCGGGAGTTAGGTAGGGCGGGGCGCTGCGGCGGGCGGGGTTGATGCTGGGTTGTTGCTGCTCAGGCTTTCGCGGGGTCCGTCTTTGTTGTTCTCTTTAGCACTGTTAGCCACTGTCCGTGGCGGGACTTCATTTCTTTGTCCAAACGGCGACAAAGAAACGAAGCAAAGAAAACGCCTCTCAACCGCTAATTCTTAAGTGTNGTTAGCCACTGTCCGTGGCGGGACTTCATTTCTTTGTCCAAACGGCGACAAAGAAACGAAGCAAAGAAAACGCCTCTCAACCGCTAATTCTTAAGTGTCCACAACGTGCAATTTCAACTGCGTGGTACGCAAGAAGCACCCTTAGCGCATAACTGCGTCCTGTCGAAACCCTTCCGCTCCGTTAGCAGATACCCACACGCTTCGCCACCAGTGTGGATGGCCGCTAACACGGAAACCCGGGTTGTGGCCGTTTGCGCTCATTTGCAGGGTTTGGCCGTGCTGGTTACTGGGAATCGGACTTGCTTTGGCCCTGCACCGAACCTGGCTTCTCCACGCTTCCGGCGCCAGCGAATTCCTTCCTCCATTCCCGTATAATCGACAATCCCGAATCTGGCCCCGGCTGGTGTTCATCGGCAGAAGTCGAAGCCTCGCCGTGCGCCGCAGCCGTACAAAACAGCAGACCCGCAAGCCATGAAAGCCGCCGACATCCGCGAGAAATTCCTCAAGTTCTTTGAATCGAAGGGCCACACTATCGTGCGCTCGTCCAGCCTCGTGCCGGGCAACGATCCCACGCTGCTCTTCACGAACTCCGGCATGGTCCAGTTCAAGGATGTATTCCTCGGCACGGAATCGCGTCCTTATTCACGCGCGACCACGTCTCAGCGTAGCGTGCGCGCCGGCGGCAAACACAACGATCTCGAAAACGTCGGTTATACGGCCCGCCATCACACGTTCTTCGAAATGCTCGGCAACTTCTCGTTTGGCGATTATTTCAAACGCGATGCCATCCACTATTGCTGGGAATTGCTGACCAAAGTCTACGGCCTGCCGCCGGAGAAACTCACCGTCACGGTCTATCAGGAAGACGACGAAGCGTTCGCGATCTGGGAAAACGAAATCGGCGTGCCGAAGGAACGGATCATCCGCATCGGCGACAACAAAGGCGCGCGCTACGCATCGGATAATTTCTGGACCATGGGTGACACGGGTCCATGCGGCCCGTGCTCCGAAGTGTTCTACGACCACGGCCCGGAAGTGTGGGGCGGCCCGCCGGGGTCTCCCGATGAAGACGGTGATCGTTTCATCGAGATCTGGAACCTCGTGTTCATGCAGTTCAATCGCGACGCCCAGGGCAACATGACGAAGCTGCCCAAGCAAAGCGTGGATACCGGCATGGGCCTCGAACGTCTCGCCGCCGTGCTCCAGCACGTGCACAGCAATTACGAAATCGACCTGTTCCAGTCGCTGATCAAGGCTGCAGCCCGCGAAACGGGTACGCCGGATCTCACGAACAATTCGCTGAAAGTGATCGCGGACCACATTCGCGCGTGCTCGTTCCTGATCGTCGATGGCGTCATTCCCGGCAACGAAGGACGCGGTTATGTGCTGCGCCGGATCGTGCGCCGCGCAATCCGTCACGGCTACAAGCTTGGCCGCAAGGGCGCGTTTTTCCATAAGCTCGTGGCCGATCTGGTCGAGCAAATGGGCGCGGCTTATCCGGAGCTGAAGGAAGCGCAAACGCGCGTCACGGACGTGCTGAGACAGGAAGAAGAGCGTTTCTTCGAAACTATCGAACACGGTATGTCGATGCTCGAAACCGCGCTGGCCGAACTCGACGCGAAGGGCTCGAAACAGCTGGACGGCGAACTCGCGTTCAAGCTGCACGACACGTTCGGCTTCCCGCTCGATCTGACAGCCGACGTGTGCCGCGAGCGCGGCATAACGGTAGACGAAGCCGCTTTCGACGAAGCCATGGCGCGTCAACGCGAACAAGCGCGTTCGGCCGGCAAATTCAAGTCGGCGCAAGGCCTGGAATACGCGGGCGAAAAGACCACGTTCCACGGCTACGAGAACGAAATTTTCGACGACGCGAAGATCGTCGCAATCTATGTAGACGGTGTTTCGGCGAAAGAAGCGCAGCCGGGACAGCAGGCCGTCGTCGTGCTCGATCACACGCCGTTCTACGCGGAATCGGGCGGTCAGGCGGGCGATCAGGGCGTGCTCGCGAACGCCGCGGTGCGCTTTACCGTCGCCGATACGCTCAAGGTGCAGTCGGACGTCGTCGGTCATCACGGCACGGTCGAGCAAGGCACGCTGAAAGTGGGCGACGTGGTGAAAGCGGAAATCGATACGGCTCGCCGTTTGCGCACCGCTCGCAATCATTCGGCCACGCACTTGATGCACAAGGCGTTGCGCGAAGTGCTCGGCAGTCACGTGCAACAAAAGGGTTCGCTCGTCGATCCCGACAAGACGCGCTTCGACTTCGCGCACAACGCACCCATGACGGACGAACAGATCCGTCGCGTGGAAGAAATCGTCAACGCGGAAGTGCTGGCGAATGCGCCGGGTATCGTGCGCGTGATGCCGTACGACGAAGCGGTGAAGGGCGGCGCAATGGCGCTCTTCGGTGAAAAATACGGCGATGAAGTGCGCGTGCTGGATCTCGGTTTTTCGCGTGAATTGTGCGGCGGTACGCACGTGAATCGCACGGGTGATATCGGGCTGTTCAAAATCGTGATGGAAGGCGGCGTGGCGGCGGGGATTCGTCGCGTGGAAGCCATTACCGGCGACAACGCGGTGCGTTTCGTGCAGGAACTCGATGCGCGGATCAACGCGGCATCGGCGGTGTTGAAGGCGCAGCCGTCGGAGCTGACCCAGCGCATCACGCAGGTTCAGGAGCATGTGAAATCGCTCGAAAAGGAACTCGGCGCGCTGAAGTCGAAGCTCGCATCGAGCCAGGGCGACGAACTCGTGTCGCAAGCGGTCGAGATCGGCGGCGTGCATATTCTGGCGGCGCAATTGCCCGGCGCGGACGGCAAGACGCTGCGCGAAACCGTCGATAAATTGAAGGACAAGCTGAAGAACGCGGCGATCGTCCTCGCTGCCGTCGATGGCAACAAGGTCAGCCTGATTGCAGGCGTGACGGCGGAGGCATCGAAGAAAGTGAAAGCAGGCGATCTCGTGAATTTCGTCGCGCAGCAGGTTGGCGGCAAGGGCGGCGGCCGGCCGGATATGGCGCAGGCTGGCGGCACCGAACCGCAGAACCTGGCGGCGGCTCTCGCCGGCGTCAGCGAGTGGGTGAAAGGGAAGCTTTAAACTCGCCTTCAGCAATATTAGGCAATATTCAGGCAATAACCAGCTAAGACCAGAAGCCCGCCGAGCGCACAGCACAGCGGGCTTTTTTGATTTCCAGCGTACTTTTTGCAAGCCGATCGACAGGTACGTCACTTGCGGTTCCGTGGGTCAGCGCGGACACGAAGTCCCGCGTATCGACTACAAAAAGGAACACGTTCATGAACAAGAAATTCGTCTCGCTCGCACTCGCATCCTCGATGCTCTTCACCACCGGCGCGGTCTATGCCAAGGGATGTCTGGAAGGCGCGGCAGTCGGTGGCGTAGCGGGTCACGTTGCGGGTAAGCACGGCGTGGTGGGCGCGGCCGGCGGTTGCGCAATCGGCCATCACGAAGCAAACAAGAAGGACAAACAGGCTCAACAAGCCTCGGCAGCGAGCCAACCCGCCGCCAAGTAATTCGGAATCGTCTGTATCCAGGCGATGAAACTCGCGGTGGTGTCTTATTGACGCTTCCGCGAGTTTGGACACGAAACGCTAAAATGGCGTCCACGTCCACATCGCCCTGGCACCAGACCGCATGCAACATTTCGCCTCCGACAACTACGCCGGCATTTGCCCCGAAGCGCTGGCTGCGCTGATCGACGCCAACAACAGCGGCCACGAACCCGCTTACGGCGACGATTCCTGGACGCAAGGCGTCTGCGATCGCATCCGTGACCTTTTTCAGACCGACTGCGAAGTCTTCTTCGTCTTCAACGGCACCGCCGCCAACTCCTTGGCCCTTGCATCGCTGTGCCAGTCCTATCACTCGGTGATCTGCCACGAACTCGCACACATCGAAACGGATGAATGCGGCGGCCCTGAATTTTTCTCCGGCGGCTCGAAATTGCTGACCGCACCGGGTATCGATGGAAAATTGACGCCCGATGCCATTGAAGCAATCGTCACGCGTCGCGCCGATATCCACTATCCGAAGCCCAAGGTCGTCACGCTCACGCAATCCACCGAAGTGGGCACCGTGTACAGCGTCGAGGAGATTCGCGCGATCGCGGCGATTGCCAAGCGCCGGCATCTGAAAGTGCATATGGACGGCGCGCGTTTTGCGAACGCGGTGGCGTCGCTCAACGTGCATCCGTCGGAAATCACGTGGCGTGCAGGCGTGGATGTGCTGTGTTTCGGCGGCACCAAAAACGGTTTGCCGGTCGGCGAGGCGGTAATTTTCTTCGATAAAGCCCTGGCCGTCGATTTCGCGTACCGGCTCAAGCAGGCCGGGCAACTTGCGTCGAAGATGCGCTTCATTTCCGCGCCCTGGCTCGGCCTTCTGAACAACGATGTCTGGCTGCGCAATGCCCGTCACGCCAATTCGATGGCGCTTTTGATGGCCGAGCGGCTGGAAGGCATTGAAGGCGTGAAGGTTATGTTCAAGCCGCAATCCAATGCTGTCTTCGCCGAACTGCCGCCGCACGTGGCGCAGGCGTTGCGCGCGAAAGGCTGGAAGTTCTATCAGTTCATCGGCTCGGGCGGCTGCCGGCTAATGTGCGCATGGGACACGCTGCCGGAAACGGTGGAACAATTCACCGCCGAAATCCGCGCGCTGTGCGCCGCTCGCTGAACGCCCGACATCACGGAATTTCACCATGATCGAATACCATTTCTGTCCGCGCGATGCGAATAAGCTGGTCGAACGCGCCGACGCCGCCCACGAAGGCGGTCGCGTGCGGCTGGCGTGCCCGGACCCGGAATGCGGCTTCGTTCACTGGAATAATCCGCTGCCGGTGGTGGCGGCTATCGTGGAATACGAGGGCAAGGTTCTGCTCGCGCGCAATGCGGCGTGGCCCGAAGGCATGTTTGCGCTGATCACCGGCTTTCTGGAGAACGGCGAAACGCCTGAAGAAGGCATCGCGCGGGAAGTGCTCGAGGAAACGTCGCTGGTCGCGGAATCGGTGGAACTGGTCGGCGTATATGAATTCATCCGCAAGAATGAGCTGATCATTGCTTATCACGTGAAGGCGAACGGGACGATCGCGCTGTCGCCGGAATTGCTCGAATACCGGCTGGTCGAACCGCCGAAGCTGAGGCCGTGGCGCGCGGGAACGGGGCACGCCGTTGCCGAATGGATGCGCGGGCGCGGGTTGGCCGTCGAATACGTGGACCGGCCGGGGCAATAGGCGGGCTCGCTTATCTGCGAGATTGACGGACTCTGCCTGCACTCCTAACATGCCTGACGCAGACCACAACGGGGACACGTCATGGCTTTCATCTTTTATCTCACACATATTCATCTCGGCTTCGACGCCCTTGCCTCGCTCGATGGCGAATGCGCGCGCATCGGCATCAGTCGGCCGCTGATCATCACGGACAAGGGCGTGCTCGCGGCGGGTCTCGTTTCGCAGACCGTCCAGGCCATGACGCTCGATGCCGGCGCGGTTCCCATCTTCGATGAAACCCCGTCCAACCCGACCGAAGCCATGGTCATGAAAGCCGCGGCGCTCTACAAAAGCGAACAGTGCGATGGCCTGATTGCGGTGGGCGGCGGATCGTCCATCGATCTGGCAAAGGGCGTGGCGATCGCCGCGACCCATCCCGGCACGCTGACCGAATACGCGACCATCGAAGGCGGCAGCAACAAGATCACGTCGGACGCCGCGCCGCTGATTGCCGTGCCGACCACGTCCGGCACGGGCAGCGAAGTGGCACGCGGAGCGATCATCATTCTGGACGATGGCCGCAAGCTCGGCTTCCATTCATGGCATTTGCTACCGAAATCGGCCATCTGCGATCCATCGCTGACGCTCGGCTTGCCGCCGATGCTCACGGCGGCCACCGGCATGGACGCGATCGCGCATTGCATCGAAACGTTTCTTGCGCCCGCGTTCAATCCGCCTGCCGATGGCATTGCGCTGGATGGGCTCGAGCGCGCCTGGGCGAATATCGAAAAAGCGACGCACGATGGCCAGGATCGCGATGCGCGGCTGAATATGATGAGTGCGTCCACGCAGGGCGCGATGGCGTTCCAGAAGGGTCTTGGATGCGTGCATTCGCTCTCGCATCCGATGGGCGGGCTGGTCGTGAACGGACGGACCGGCTTGCATCACGGCACGCTGAACGCCGTGGTTCTGCCAGCCGTGCTGCGCTTCAACGAAAGCGCGCCGAGCGTGGTCGCGGAAAACCGTTTCGCGCGCATGCGTCGCGTGATGAATCTTCCCGCCGGCGCCGATGTCGCTCAAGCCGTCCATGACATGACCGAACGCCTGGGCTTGCCGACGCGCCTGTCGCAAATGGGCGTGGAAACGAGCATGTTCGACAAGATCATCAAGGGCGCGCTCGCCGATCATTGCCACAAGACCAATCCGCGCGAGGCGAGCGCGGAGGATTATCGGCGGATGCTGCAGGAGTCGTTCTGATTCATGACGCGACCTGTCCCCACGAAGCGCGCGGATTACCCGCATTTTCTATCGATCAACACGCGCTGGTCCGACAACGATATCTACGGCCACGTAAACAACGTGGTGTATTACAGCTACTTCGATACCGTCGTGAACGAGTATCTGATCCGCGAAGGCGCGCTCGATCTGGAAGCCGGCAAGACGATCGGCCTCGTGGTCGAAACGCATTGCAGCTACTTCGCTTCGCTGGCGTTTCCTGATCGTGTCGATGCCGGTTTGCGCGTCACGCGGCTCGGCACAACGAGCGTGCGTTACGAAGTCGGCATTTTCAGCGCCGGGTCGGAGCAACCGGCCGCGCAAGGGCATTTCGTGCATGTCTATGTGGATCGCGATACACGCCGTCCGGTGCAGTTGCCCGATGCGCTCGTCGCGGCGCTCAAGCCGCTCGTGAACGGGTAGGGCCGCAGAGCGTGGACGCGTTCGTTCAGTGGTTCGCGATCAACCTTTTGAATGGAGTGAGCGTCGGGTTGCTGCTGTTCATGTTGTCGGCGGGATTGACGCTGATTTTCAGCATGATGGGCGTGCTCAACTTCGCTCACGCGAGCTTCTACATGCTTGGCGCTTACGTGGGTTACGCGCTCGCGGCGCATTTCGGCTTCTGGTTTGCGTTGCTCGTTTCGCCGCTGATCGTGGGCGCGCTCGGCGGCTTGTTCGAGCGCTTCCTGCTTCGCCGGATCGAAACGCGTGGCGCACTCGCCGAATTGTTGTTGACGTTCGGTGCGGCGTATTTGATCGCCGAAGCGGTCAAGCTGGTCTGGGGACTTGCACCGTTGAACGCCGTTGTCCCTCCTTCTCTCGATGGCCCTCTCTTCACGCTCTTCGGCGCGGCATTTCCGCGTTATCGGGCGTTCATGATGTGCGTGTCCATCGCGATGCTTTTAGCGTTGTACGCGGTGTTGCGCGTATCGCGGATAGGACTCGTCGTGCGGGCCGCGTTGACGCACGCCGCGACGGTCGAGACCCTCGGCCACAACGTGCCGTATGTGTTCACGCTGGTCTTTGCTGCCGGCACGGCGCTCGCCGCGCTCGCCGGCGTGATCGGTGCGCCGCTGTTCGTGATCGAGCCTTCGATGGCCGAGAACATCGGGCCCATTGTGTTTGTGGTTGTCGTCGTGGGTGGGCTTGGATCTATTGGCGGGGCGCTCGTGGCGTCGATATTGATCGGATGCGTGCAGACGTTCGCGGTCGGCACGACGATTTCGCTAGGCGGTATTGCAAGCTTCATGGGCGCAGCGCTGCCGCCTGTTTTGTCGGCGATGAGCGTCGCGCAGATTGCTCCCGTGCTGCCTTATTTCTTGCTTGTCGCGATGCTTGCGCTGCGGCCACGCGGACTGTTCGGACAACGCGGCGATGACGATGCTTGAGTTCAAGCGCCTGACGCCGTGGCTGATGCTCGTGGCTGGCCTCGCGTTGCCGCCCGTATTCAGTTCGGAAAGCTGGCTGCTCGCGTATCTCGCGCAGACGGCGACGATGATCGTGTTCGCACTTTCATTCAATCTGCTGCTGGGCGAAACGGGATTGCTGTCGTTTGGCCACGCCGTGTACGCGGGTCTCGGCGCGTTTGCCGCTGCGCATTGCTTCAATCGATTTGCGGTGCCGCTGCCTTTGTTGCCGTTGGTCGGCGGTCTTGCCGCGGGGCTCGTAGGCGGCGTGTTCGGCTTCTTCTCGACTCGTCGCGCCGGCACGACTTTCGCGATGATCACGCTCGGTATCGGTGAACTGGTTGCGGCAGGCGTCTGGCTCGTGCCGGGATGGTTCGGCGGCGAGGGCGGTGTTTCTATCGATCGTGCGAGCGGACCTGCCGTTCTGGGATTGAGCTTCGGACCTGCGATTCAGGCTTATGCGTTGATCGCGGTCTGGTGCGTGATCGCTTGCATCGCGATGTTCTTCTTCACGCGCACGCCGTTTGCACGCATCGCGAATGCTGTGCGCGATAACCCCGTGCGTGCCGCCGCCATTGGTTTCGATCCGAAGCGCGTGCGTTTTGTCATGGTTATTGTCGCGGCGTTTTTTGCGGGCGTGGCGGGTAGTCTCGGGCTGATCAATGTGGAGTTGGCATCGGCGGAAGGCGTCGGGCTGCCGCGCTCGGGGAGCGTGTTGATTGCGGTCGTCATAGGCGGGACATCCGGGTTTTTTGGACCGGTTGCGGGTGCGGTTGTGCTGACGTTTTTCAGCGTCGCAGTGGCCAGTGTTTCGGTTGCCTGGGTAGCGTATCTCGGGCTGTTTTTCATGTGGGTGGTAGTTGCAGCGCCTGACGGGTTCGTGAGTTTCGTCGAAAAGCGCTGGCGCGATGGCTTCGTCTTGTGCGCCGCTTTAGCGTGGTCGATGGCCGTTGTAGTTGTCATCGAGATGGTCTACGCGCTTCAGTTCGATTCCCATAACGATGGCCGCGCGCATATCTTCGGTTTTGCGTTCGATGGCAGGCATGCCGGCCCTTGGCTGATGGCGATTGCAATTGCAGCCGTGGCAATGTTGCTTACATATCGCGCGAGGAATCGGCTGTGACCGTTGCCCTCGAACTCGTCCACGTCACCAAACGTTTCGATGCAACGGAGATCCTGCGCGGCGTCGATCTGAGCATTCCACAAGGCGAGCGACATGCGTTGATCGGGCCGAATGGCGCGGGAAAATCGACGTTGTTCGATTTGATCTCGGGGCGTGTAAAGGCAACGAGCGGTGTCATCCGGGTGAATGAAATTGACGTCACCGGCATGCCGTCTCATCGGCTCAGCCGCGCTGGACTGGCAAGAAGTTTTCAGTCGACGCGCTTATTCGCCGGCCTGACCGTGTTCGACAATATCCGCTGTGCCGTGCTTGGATCGCGCAAGGCATCGTTCAGGGACCGATGGGTGAGATCGGCATCGATTGATCGTGAAGTGGAAGGCGTGCTCGACTCGATGGGTTTATCGGCGCGTCGTGACGAGCTGGCCGCGAGCTTGAGCTACGCGGAACAACGCGCGCTCGATCTGGGCATCGCGCTTTCGACAGGCGCCGATGTTCTCTTGCTCGACGAACCCACCGCCGGCATGAATCGCGCCGAGGCCGAGCGCGCTTTGGGATTGATCCATGAGACGACGCAAGGCAAGACGTTGCTGATAGTCGAGCACGATATGCAAGCCGTGTTCGCGCTCGCCGACCGGATATCGGTGCTGGTTCGAGGTCGCGTGATCGCTACTGGGAGCGCGGCTGAAATCAAAGCCAATGCGCTCGTGCGCGCGGCATATCTCGGAGACGTCCCTTGACGCGCTTGCTTGAAATCGCGGGACTCAATGCGTGGTATGGCGAAAGCCAGGTGCTGCGCGGCGTCACGCTGGCGCTTGACGAGGGTGAGGTCGTGGTGCTCGCCGGGCGCAATGGATCGGGGCGATCGACACTCGCGAAAGCGGTGATGGGACTTGTGCGCAAAGAGGGCACGGTGCGTTTTCGCGGCCGGTCGATTGCGGCGTTGCCGACGCACGCGATAGCGCGCCTGGGGTTGGGATATGTCCCGGAGCAGCGCGATGTGTTTCCGGGTTTAACCGTTCGCGAAAACCTGATACTTGGTCTGAAGCCGGGTAAAGGACGGTCTTTGCCGCCGGACGTGCTGCGATTGTTTCCTGTGCTGCAGGAACGCGCGAGCGTGCGGGCGGGAGCATTATCGGGCGGCGAGCAGCAGATGCTTTCATTGGCGCGGACGTTGGCCGGCGATCCGTCGCTGGTGATTATCGATGAACCGACTGAAGGGCTTGCGCCTCACATCGTAGCGTTGGTTGCCGAATGCCTCGCTGCTCTTAGAACGCGTGGTGTAGCAATTCTGTTGATTGAACAGCGGGCGAGTCTCGCGCGTGAATTGGCAACGAGGGTGGCAGTGATGGGGCACGGCAGGATTGTGTTCGATGGCTCGCCCGAGGATTTTGCCGCTGATTCGCGCGTACAGGGCGAGTGGTTGTCGTTGGGTTAATGATTGGGTGAGGTTAATTTGGGCTCGACACCGGGCAGGATCGCGCTCGTGTCGTAAATGCCGTTGTTTCTAAATATTGAGATGTAAGAACTGAATTGCATTTGAAAGATTCAGGATTTTTATCTTCGAAAATCCTGAATTTCATTGAAAATAAAATAAAAAATGAAATAATGTAATGCAATTGGAATGAATTACAACATGCTTTGACACTTTCAAGCAGATTAAAGCAGTACATTGAAGTGTGCTGGTGACCAAACCAGATTTGACGGGGCGCTTCAAGTGGTCCGACGAATCTATTTAGCTGATTAGAAACTCGAGCGCATTGACTAGATAACTCAAGGAAAGTGTTCGGGATCATGCACAGATAAAGCTGTCGCACGGAGAAAAATATCAAGGCATAAGCGTATGCAAACCATAAACGTCAAATGGTGCGTTCGAAGAGCATGGAAAGCCGCCACGTGAGTGAAAAGCCATTCATGCTACTTTATTTAAGGCGATTTTGCGGTACAAACTGCGCGGGTTTGAAGAAGTCTATTAGCTACTCGCTATCCCGAATCCCAACTGATTTCTTCCCGCGGTGGCGATTTCGGCACCGATAACACCGAGTTTCTGCATCAGTGGTTTTAACCGAACCAGATTGGACCGCTAACATCTGTGTGAACGCTGCGGTTTTTTATCGTTATCGCCATATTGGTTCAGTGTTTCGTGGTTTGATCCCAAATCGGATTATTAATCCCAAAAAATTTGAATATTGTGCGCTGGATGCAGTTTTAATAGAAGAGGGTACAGGTTTGACACCTTTTATATCATATTTAAAGCTAGCACTAAAAGTCATGCGTTATGCGGTCCGATCAGCAGTATTAACGTTTTTATTCTTTGCAACCGCTTGTCATGGCACGGTCGTTCAGAATGCAAAACTCGCTGAATTCTACGACGAACCGCAAGTTCTTCATGAAATAAAGCGATTTGACATGACGGCATCCGTAAACGCGGTTGCCTGGAATGACGATGGGACCGTGCTCGCGGCGTTAAGCAACTATGGCGGAACCATAACGACATGGAGCGCTTTGTCGTGGCAGCGTATCAAGCAATTTATGCGATACGCGGGCGGATATTCAAACAACTCATTTGATTTTTTGTCTGACGGTAGTTTGTTGACGGCCGCTCCGGGTGGTGATTATTCAAAAGATGCACGTTATGCAAATACAACGCTAACCGCCCCGAAATATAGCAGCTTGCAAATTTTTTCGTTGATTGAATGGGACTGGCGAACGGGACAGCATAAACGGTATCTACCAAATCTTAGTTATCCTCCCAAAGACCTGTCAGTGAAGATAACCGATCAATTTGCGGTTTCTGCCGTGACGCATCGAGTAGCTGGAATTCGGCCGATGCGAAATATTTTTATATATGACTCGCTGAGCGGGAATCTAACGCAGCGCATCAAAATTCCGATGCTCAAGACATCTCCACATTTTGCGAGTTCATTAGCGTTCACCCCCGACGGAAAAACGTTGGTCGTAGGAACAAGTGATGGACTAGCGTATTTTTATACCGTTGATAGCGGTTTGCTGGTTCGATCCATTCGTATCTATTCAGATTCAGGGAATAGTCTAGCCTGCGATCCGATATCGTTTTCATCTGACGGAAAATATATGGCTGTCGGCAGATATAGGACAGGGTTTAACCGTTTTGGGCCTGTGACCGCAACCGTATGGAATGTGAATAGTGGAGAACAGGTTGCGTCGATCGTCGATTTTGAACAGCATACAGAATTGATGGATACACCTCCAACGGTCCGGGCGTTTGCCTGGAAACCGCATACCAACGTGCTTGCGATCGGAGACGATTCTGGATTGAGTCTTTGGGCCATCGACAACAATGGAGCTCACTATATTTTCAACCGAAATTTGCCTCATACATTCGATCTCCGATACTCGTCGAAGGGGTCGCTAGCAGTCGTTCATGAGAATTATATTTCAATCTTTAACTAGTGTTGAATTGTATTGTTAGGTTTATCAGCAAGATTGACGATCTAATTATTTAAGACGAACCTTTCTATTGGAAAGAACATGCCGACAACATCAGATTACCAATGTTAAGTAATTCCGCATATACAAGGATTACTACGCAGCTCAGGCAGCGCAGGGCGCGCTCGCGGCAACCGTCGATATCGAGCACATGGCAGCCGATAGCGCCCACGCCGCGTTGGCCCGCGTAGACCGTGGCATAGCGCCGATCTCCGATGCGCTGCAGGCGCAAACCGCTTACATGCAGGCCGTGCTCGGCCGCAACAAGGCAAACGGTACTTGGCAAGCCGCCGCAGGGACCCTCGCCGCCGACATGAGCCTCTTGCCGGACGTGCCACTGACTTTGCCCGCCGTCACTGAAGGCGTGCAACCCGACGCCGCCTTCACCCAATCCCTGGGCGATCTGATCGATGACGCCCGCCGCACGCATCCCACGGTGCTTGCTGCAGAGGCCCAGGTGGACGCCGCAGCCGCCAAAGTCGATCAGACTCGCGCGCAGGGGCTTCCCAACTTCAGTCTGGTTTCGAAATACAGCCGTGACAACCAGCCGGCCAGCCTGGGCCTGGGCATCCCGGAATACCCGGCCAACGGGCACGAATGGTATGTCGGCGTGCAGGTCACTATTCCGTTCTTCGAAGGGTTCAGCCGCAACTACCAGATCCGGCAAACGCAGGCGCAACTGGAAAAGCAGCAGGACACGCTCGACGACGCCCGTCAGCAGGCCGGACTTGAAGTCTGGAACAGTTATCAGGGGGTGCAGACGTCGACCGAGACGGTGAAGGACAGCGCCACGTTGCTCGACATCGCGCAGCGTTCGTTTGTCGCAGCTCAACGGCGATATCAAGCGGGAGTGGGCAATATTCTCGAACTACTCAATACGCAGACCGCGCTTGCGAATGCACAACAGCAACGCGTGCAGGCGCTGACGGACTGGCGCGCGGCCCGCTTGCGGCTCGCGGGCAGTCTTGGTCGGCTGGGCCCGCGCGACATGCCATGACGGCGGGTTGGAACACACCTTAAACAGGACGCGAGCATGCATAAGACGATAAGTCGGAAAGAAAGTCAGGAGGGGAATCAGATGGGATTCTGTTATTGGCTAACCGGGTTGCCGGCCGCGGGAAAGACAACCATTGCGGTCCGGACAGCGGAGGATCTGCGCGAGCGCGGTTATAAGGTCTGTGTTCTCGATGGCGACGAATTGCGCCACGCCATGAACAGCGATCTGGGATTCTCGCGGGGCGACAGGGCGGAGAATGTGCGGCGTATTGGCGAGGTGGCGCGCTTGATGACTGACGATGGCTTCATTGTGTTCGTCAGCGCCATCTCGCCGTACAGGACGGAGCGGGACGCGGCGCTTCTCAGTATTGGCCGCAGTCGCTGCGCTGACGTCTTCATAGATACGGATCTACGCACGTGCATGGCGCGCGATCCAAAAGGACTCTACGCCCTTGCGAAGGCCGGCAAGATAAGCGGGCTCACTGGCTGCGACGATCCATACGAGCCGCCATTACAACCGGACTTTGCCATTCAAACTGAAACTGTTTCTGTTGACGAGGCGATGTTCTACCTCGAAGCGCATTATTTTTCAAAGAGCGGGCATACGTGGGATTTTGCTGCCTAAAGAGCCTTGCTATCCCGCTCTACAATCCACTCGTGCTTCGGATCGTTCTTGAAGTGCCACGTGCGTTTGTCGCCGGCCATCACGTTGAGGTAATAGTTGTCGTAACCATACGGCACTACGACCGGATGATAACCACGCGGCACCATGACCACGTCATGATCTTCAACGGCCATGGTTTCATCTATATCGCGTTCGTCGGTATAGACACGCTGGAACGCAAAACCTTGCGGCGGATTCAGCCGATGGTAATAAGTCTCTTCAAGCGAACTTTCCACCGGCACGTTGTCCTTGTCGTGCTTGTGCGGCGGATAACTCGATGCATGGCCGCCCGGCGTCTTCACTTCGACTACGAGCAGCCCTTCGGCGAGTTCGGTTTGCGGAAGAATATCGCATACGTATCGCGTATTCGCGCCTTTGCCGCGAGTCGAGCGTTTCATGTGCGAAGGCTCGATAAGGCGCGGCGGATACTTGCCCGTAGCAGGCGCGCTGGCTACGCCGATCTCGGCATCGCGATCCGCGCGCACGGTCGCGGCGAGCTTCGGCGGCAGATAAACGGCGTAGGGCGCGGTGTCCTCGAACACGCTGTCACGCGAACCGAGTTTTTCCCATTTCTGATCGCCGGCTTCAATGCTCACCGTCCCCGACAACACGACGATACACACCTCGCGTTTCGCTTCATGCACATACACAATATCGCCGGTTTCGAGTCTGTAAGCCGCGAAACCCACGTGCTTCCACAACGCGGTTTCCGGCGTGACGCGCGCGATAGTCTGACCTTCGCGCGATGCCTTGACGAGCAGGCTCATGCTGCCTCCTGAAGTGATTGATCGACGAGCGTGCGCAGCGTCTCATAGCCTTTCTCGGCATACGCGTAACTCGTCGCGATAACGGGATCCTGTTCGGCTTCGACCACGAGCCAGCCGTGGTAACCGTGTTGTTTCAATCGCGCGATGATCGATGGAAAATCGACGGCGCCATCGCCCGGAACGGTGAACGCGCCGTTGATGACCGAGTCGAGGAAACTCCAGTTGCGGTTGCGCGCAAGCTTGATGATGTCCGGCCGAACGTCCTTGCAATGGACATGACATACACGGCTGATGTGTTTGTCGAGCATGACAAGCGGATCGCCGCCCGCGAACGTGATGTGCCCTGCATCGAATAGCAGGCCGACTGAATCATGGGTCAGGCTCATCAGCTTGTCCACGTCGCCCGGCGTCTCAACGTACGCGCCCATGTGATGGTGATATGCAACGCGAACCCCTAAGGAGCGAGTGTATTCGGCGAATTTGTTCAGGCGTTCTGCATATTCGTTCCAGCGGTCTTCCGAGAAAAAACGCGGACGCTGATAGAGCGGGTGCGGCGAACCTTGAATCGAATCCGCGACTTCGCCGTAGACCATTACCGTGGCACCGTTCTTCGCGAGCAGGTCGAGATGCGGACCCACCGCCGCGATCTCGTCCTCCGCGCTGCGCTCGGCTAGACGGCCGGAATACCAGCCGGAGACGAGCGCCAGATCATGTTCGCCCAGCAATTTTTTCAACGCGTCCGGTTCACGCGGAAACTTGTTGCCGAGTTCAAAGCCTTCGTAGCCGATCTTTTTCCCTTCGGTAAGCGCAACGCTCAACGGCGTCTCGCCGCCAAGCGAAGGAAGGTCGTCGTTCATCCATGAAAGCGGATTGATGCCGATACGTACATCGAACGTGCTCATCTGTTATTCCTTCGTGCGCTTCGAGCGCGCCGTGAGTTTTTTCTCGTAGTCCGCGCGCGCCGAGCGCACCGCTTCCCGCGACGACACTTCAGGCACCGCGACTTCCCACCACCAGCCGCCTTCTTCCGTTGGACGCGCGGGGTCGGTATCGATGCTGACAAGATACGATTTCGTCGATGCCCGCGCGCGTTGCATCGCGGCTTCGAGTTCATCGATATTCGCAACGTGTTCCGCCGTCGCGCCAAGCGAGCGCGCGTGCATTGCGAAGTCGATGGCAGGCGCCCCTTCCGGTCCCTGACGGCTATCGGCTAGCAGGTTGTTGAACGGCGCGCCGCCGCATGCTTGCTGCAAACGGTTGATGCAGCCGTAACCGCGGTTATCGAGCAACACGACGATGATCTTGGCGCCGAGCATTACCGACGTTGCAAGCTCGCTGTTCATCATCAGATAGCTGCCGTCGCCCACGATCACGATCACTTCGCGTTCCGGCCGCGCCAGCTTCGCGCCGAGCGCGCCGGCGACTTCGTAGCCCATGCACGAGTAACCGTATTCGACGTGATAACCGCCCGGCGTGCTCGTCCGCCAGAGCTTTTGCAGATCGGCCGGCAAGGTTCCGGCCGCGCAAACCACGATGTCGTTGGCCGTCGATTGTTCACTGGAACGCTGCACGGCGCCGATGACATCGGCTTCACGCGGCAAGGTATTGTCCCGCTGCGGCGCGTTTGTGACCTGGTCGACGGTCGAACGCCAGCTGTCGGCAAGTTCGTTCGCGCGCACGGTCCAGGGCGGCGACGCACGCCAGTCGCCGAGCGCGGCGCTCAGCGCTTCCAGTGCGAGACGGGCATCGGCTTCTACCGCCAAAGCGCCTTGTTTCAAGGCATCGAACGCGTTTGCATTGATGCCGATAAGTTGCGCCCGCGCGAACAGCGTATTCGATCCCGTCGTGAAATCCTGCAGCCGCGTGCCGACCGCGAGCACACAATCGGCGTCGTTCGCCAACGCGTTCGCGGCTTCCGAACCGGTCACGCCGATACCACCCAGATTCAGCGGATGATTCCATTCAAGCGCGCCTTTTCCCGCCTGCGTTTCCGCGACGGGAATGCCATGACGTTCGGAAAATGAGCGCATCGCTTCGGTCGCCAAGCCATAAAGCACACCGCCGCCCGACACGAGAAACGGCTTTTTCGCCGCGCGCAATGCGGTGGCGGCGCGCGTGATGTCATCGGCTGCGGGTGAGGGCGCGTGGAACGAAACCACGCGCGGTTCGAAGAACGATTCGGGATAGTCGTATGCCATCGCCTGCACGTCTTGCGGCAACGCGAGCGTGACGGGGCCGCACAGCGCGGCATCGGTCAGCACGCGGATTGCGCGAGGCAATGCGCTCAACAACTGCGCAGGATGCACGATGCGGTCGAAGTAACGCGAGACGGGTTTTAACGTATCGTTTGCGGACACGTTGCCATCGGCGAAATCTTCCACTTGTTGCAGAACGGGATCGGGCGCGCGCGACACGAAGATATCGCCGGGCAGCAGCAACACGGGCAAGCGGTTCACGTGCGCGAGCGCGGCGGCCGTCACGAGGTTCGTCGCGCCCGGACCAATGGACGTGGTCACCGCCATCATTCGCCGGCGGAAATTTGCCTTCGCAAATGCAATGGCCGCGTGCGCCATCGCCTGTTCGTTGTGCGCGCGATAGGTCGGCAAGGTCTCGCGATGCGCATACAAAGCCTCGCCCATGCCCGCGACATTGCCATGACCGAAGATCGCAAAAACGCCGCCGAAGAGCGGCTCGCCGTCCTCGGTCTGTTGCGCGGCAAGGTAGCGGACCAGCGCCTGCGCCGCGGTCAAACGGATCGTGCTGTTCATGCTGCCTGCTCCTGCGCCGTGGCTTTCGGATGCTGGGCGGCGCGTGCGTCCGTCCAGGCATCGATCAGCGTTTCGAACGTGCGCCGAACGCTCGCGATGAGTTCGGCATCGTCGATCTTCCCGGCGAGCCACGCGTGACTCGGCTCATGAAAGATCGTGCGTCCAACCGTAAATCCGCGACACATCTTCGATAAAGCCGCTGGTTTGAACCCTTCGCAAAGCTGGTCGACCGCCGCCGATAACCCCAGCAGCACCACGCCGCGACACGCAGGATCACGCTCGGCAATCAACGCATCGACCGCTTCCCATTGCGTTGCGCTCATGGGTTCGAGCTTCCACCACTCGGGATAGATGCCGAGGTTATACAGCCGTTTCAGCGAACGCAGCGCGGTATCGTCCGCGATCGGCGGACCGTTTTTCGGCACGATCACTTCGAGCAGCAACTCGTGACCGCTCGCCTGAACCGCGTCGTACAGCGCGCGAATCTGCGCTTCCTGTTCAAGGCGGATATCGTGCAGATGATCGGGATGATAGTGAACCAGGCACTTCGCAACATGCTCGCGCGGCCACTCGATCAACGTGGTTCCAACCGACCGGCCGTGATCGAACACGAGCGGCATGGAACCCGGCAGTTCAACCGGCCGGCCGATCCACCAGCCGCGTCCGGTCGCCGCGTTCAGCGCATCCTGGCCGTAGCGGTCATCGATCAAAACGCCGATACGTCCTTTGAGTCCGCGTTCTTTTTCCGTCTGCGCGACGGCTTCCACGAACAAGCCTTTGAGCGCGGCGATACGGGTTTCATCCGCGCCGGTTTGCTGCGCGAGATCGAAGAACTGGTTGCGATGATCGAACGCAAATCCGAGCACCTCATCCCATTGTTTGCGCGCCGGCGTCACACGATGCAAACGCGCAAGCATCGCATCGCGATCAGGGCGGCGCATGCGAACAGGATCGGCGCGGGCGGCTTCCAGGAAGTAGCTGAGTTCGGCAGGCGTGGGCATGGCCGGTGCGCAACCGTGCCGCGACACCACCAGTCCGCCGCACGCGTTTGCCGTGCGCGCGCAGACGTCCATGGGTTCGTCGCGCAACCATCCGGCGAGGAAACCGGAGGCGAACGCATCGCCGGCGCCGAGCACGTTCAGCACCTCGACTTCCACGCCGCCATGAACGGGTGCATCGTCTATCGATACGGGAATGTCGCCTTCGATGATCGAGCAGCCCATTGGTCCGCGCTTGACGACGAGCGTTGCGTCGGTGACGGAACGGACTGCGGTCAATGCATCGATCAGCGTGTCCTTGCCGCCGGCAATCCGAAACTCCTCTTCAGTGCCGATAACAAGGTCTATCAGCGGCAGGATGCCTTGCAAATGCGCCGTGACGCCATCGTTCGCGACGAAGCGTGTTTCGCCATCGGCCTTGCCGGTCAAACCCCACAGTACCGGCCGGTAATCGATATCGAGTACCGTGCGAACCTGGTTGCGGCGGGCGTAATCCAGTGCGCGCCGGCTCGTGCGGTTCACTTGATCCGTGGAGAAGTGCGTGCCCGTGATCAGCAGCGCTTTCGAAGAAGCAATGAACGCTTCGTCGAAGTCGTTTTCATCGACGGCCATATCCGCGCAATCATCGCGATAGAACACGAGCGGGAACGTATCGCGATCTTCTATGCCGAGCAGCACGAGACCCGTCAGCCGGTCGTGGTCGATGCGTACGTGACTCGTGTCGCAACCCTCGCGTTCGAGCGTTTCGGTGAGAAAGCGGCCCATGTGATCGTTGCCGACGCGGGAGAGCATCGCGGATTTGAGGCCGAGACGCGCGCATCCGAACGCAATATTCGCCGACGACCCGCCAAGGTATTTCGCGAAACTCGATACATCTTCGAGCCGTGCGCCGACTTGCTGCGCGTAGAGATCGACCGCGAGCCGCCCGAGACACACGATGTCTCGCGATCGCCCGGCAGCGAAGCGCGATCCGGTTGATGAATGCAATGCCATGTCCGATCCTTTGATTAGATGAAAACCTGAAAAGCCGCCAGCGTTCAAGCCGGAGCGTCTTCGAGTTCGCTCATCATTTGCTGCATCTCGGCGCCGCCCGCCATCATGTCGAGGACTTCGTTCTTCGTGATCGTGTCTTTGGTGAACGTGCCCATGGAACGTCCGCGATTGAGCAGCGTGAACGAATCGCCGATGGGATACGCGTGATGCACGTTGTGCGTGATGAAGATCACGGAAATGCCTTTCGAGCGCGCGGTATGGATCAGGCGCAGTACGTTGAACGATTGCTTCACGCCGAGCGCGGCCGTGGGTTCATCGAGGATCAGAACGCGTGCGCCGAAATGAATCGCGCGCGCGATCGCGAGGCATTGCTTCTCGCCGCCCGACATGGTGCCGATAGGCTGATGCGCATCGCGCACGTTGATGCCCATTTCGGAAAGACGTGCAGTCGATGTTTCCGCCGCGAGGTCCAGATCCATCACGTTCAAGAAGCCGAGGAGCTTCTTCTGCGGCTCACGTCCCATGAAAAAATTTCGCGCGACGGACAACAGCGGCACGAGCGCGAGATCCTGGTAGACCGTCGCGATACCCATGTCGAGCGCTTCTTTTGGCGAGCCGAATCGCACGGGTTTTCCATCGACGAGATATTCGCCCGAGGAGGGCGTATGAACCCCGGCGAGCGTCTTGATCAAAGTGGATTTGCCCGCGCCGTTGTCGCCCAGCAGGCAATGCACTTCGCCACGTTTTAAACGCAGCGTGACGCCGTTCAGCGCGATCACGCGGCCGAAGAACTTGCTGACGTTTTCCAGCGCGAGAATGGTGTCTTGTTCAGCCATGACTGTTCTCCTTATTGAGCTTGTTCACTGAGCCTGTTCACTGAGCTTGTGATACACGACGACGCACGTAGTGATTGAACAGCACGGCGATCAGCAGCATCACGCCGAGGAACACGCGGAACCAGTCGGAGCTGACGTTCGTGTACGTGATACCGATCTGCACCACGCCGAAGATCAGCGCACCGAAACACGCGCCGATCACCGACCCATATCCACCAGTGAGCAACGTCCCGCCGATAACCGCCGCGATGATCGCTTCGAATTCCTTTTGCAGGCCACGATCGGCGGCGGCCGAACCGATGTCGCACACTTGGAGAACGGCAAACAGGCACGAGCAGAACGCAGTCAGAACGAACAACGAAATCTTCACGCGCCGCACCGGAACGCCGACATTTTTTGCTGCGTTTGCATCGCCGCCGACTGCGAGAATCCAGTTGCCGAAACGCGTCTTGGCAAGCACGAACGCGCTGACCGCGGCGAGTCCGAGCCACCACAAGATGACCTTGGGAATGCCGGGCACGAGCGGTTCGCCGCTATCGAGCAGCTTGCCGATACCCATATGCCCGAGCCACGAAAAAAGTCCATGCAACGCAACGCCATGAAACAGCGTGTTTGCAAACCAGTCGTTCTGCGCGAGATCGCCGACGCCCGAAATAATCGTGCGGTCCGCGAAGAGAATGGAGAGCGCGAGCGTCAGGCCGCGCAAGATGAACAGGAACGCCAGCGTGACGATGAACGACGGCAAGCGCGTCTTCACGACCAGATAGCCGTTCAGCGCGCCGAGCAACATGGAGCAGACGAACGCAAACAGGATCGCCATCGACAACGGCCAGTGAAAATACACCGACGGAATGGCGACCATCATGCCGGCGAAACCGATCATCGAACCAATGGAGAGGTCGAACTCGCCCGCGATCATCAGCAAGCACGCGCCGACTGCGAGCAGGCCGAGATACGCCGCGACCTGCGACCAGTTCATCACGCCGTCGAGGTTGAACATGCCCGAGCTTCCAGCGCCCACGCCGAACACGATAAACACGAGCACGGCGCCCGATATGGCCGCGAATTCCGGGCGGTTCAGGATGTGGCCGAACCACGATTGCCGCCTGACGCGTTCATCGGCGGGAATGGTCGTGGCCGGCGTGTTTGCGGAATCAGCCGCGTTTGAAAGGGGAGGAACGTGCTTGCCGGCTATACCCATGATGGCTCCTTGAAGCGCGCGGCCGGCCGCCTGAGCGGACCCGGGCGGCGGCGCGTTGAGAGAAAGCGGATGCTGCGAACGGTCGCGTCAGGTCGAGGAAGACCCGACAGCCGTCTGCATTTAATTACCTGTATTGGCCTGCGAACTTCAACACCTTGTCGATGTTGTCCTTCGTGATGAAGCCCGGACCCGAACGGATGTTCTTCGGACCGTATGAAGGCTCGAGGCCATACGTCGCGAGCCGCGCCTTGAACTTCGGATTGGCCTCGAGAATCTGGCGGATCTTCACCGGATCGGTGGTCTTGTCCTTCTTCACGATTGCCAGCACGGCGACCGGGATATAACCCTGCAAGTACGGCTGCTGGTCGATCGCGAACTGGATCGTGCCGGCCTGAATGGCTTTGGCAATGTCATCGGAAAAGTCGAAGGTCGCAAACCAGATCTTCTTCTCCAGGCCCATTTGCTGAACGGCTTTCAGCGTGGCCGATGCAGGCGTCGGTCCAAGCGTCAGGATTGCCTGCGTGTTCGGATGATTCCGCAAATACGCGCTGACCTTCGACTGGATCTCGGTCGGGTCTTGCCCCGAGTCGAGCGTCGACGGTTTGTAATCGACGCCGATGGCATCGGCGAAACCACGGCAACGATCGAACGACACCACGTTGGTCGCCAGATGGTTGACGCACAGGAACGACTTGATCCCCGCCGCCTTCGCCTTCTCGCCCGCGGCTTTCCCGGCGACGTATTCAGGCTGGCCGATATGCATGATCGCGCCGAGCTGCGCGCTTTGCTCTTCGGTGCCGGAGTTGATGGTCACGAGCGGAATCTTCTTGGCCGTCACCTTGTTCATCGAACTCTTGAGCACGTCGAAATCCGCGATGGTCACGATCACGCCGTCGTAATTACGCGCCGCCGCTTGTTCGATCAGCCGCGACATATCGGCGAGATCGCCGTTCGGCGGGTTGCGGTAATCCGTCTCGACGTTGAAATCCTCGTCGGCTTGTTTGATGGCGTTCTTGATCGTGTTCCACCACGAGTCCGAATCCGGCGCGTGGCTGATCAAAACGAAATGGGCGTCGGGAGCCGCGTGGGCCGCCTGGCTGCTCAGTGCCGCTGCGCCGCACAAGGCGGCAGCCGCCGCGAGCGCGCGCAGGGCGGCTCGGCCATTGCAAAGTCTCATTGTCTCCACCTATCTCGGTTGTTTTTCTGGATGAGCATCAGGCGTGTGGTCAATGTTCATGTCCGGTTCACGTCCCTCGCTCACGACCAAGATTAGGACAAGTCACATCGCTATGCAATAGGAAGTTTAACTACCAGAGGTTTGGAAAATTCATTCCATTTGTTGTGCGAGATATCTATAATCGGTTGCATCGAATACGGGAATACCAAGAGCGCGGCATGAAGGAAGACACGCAGGACATTCAGGAAGCAGCGGCGGGGACGGAAACGGTCGACGAGCTCATGCAACGCATCACCGAGGCTTACGACGCGCTGCCGCGCCAGTTGAAAAGCGTGGCGACCTATATAGAGCAGCATCGCAGCAACGTGATGATGGATCGCACCGGCGACATTGCGAGCGCGTGCGGCGTGCATCCGTCGGCGGTCGTGCGTTTTGCGCAGCGTTTCGGTTTCTCCGGCTTCTCGGACCTTCAGGCAATTTTCAAGCAGGCGTACACGGGCCAGAACGGCTCGGCGCAAAGCTACCAGCAGCGAATCAGAAAGCTTATCGATGAAAAACCCGGCAAGTTGTCGGGCGGATCGGTTGCGCGCGAATTTATTGCGGCGAGTCAGAGCGGGCTCGCCGAACTCGAAGCGGGTCTGGACGACGAACAATTCGAAGCCGCCGTGAAGATGCTGCAGCAAGCCGAGAATATTTATGTGATCGGCGTGCGCAGATCGTTTCCGGTGGCGAGTTATATCGTCTACGCGCTGCAGCATACGGCCAAGCGCGTGCATCTGGTTTCGGGCTTTGGCGGCATGTATCGCGAGCAGATTCGCAGCGTGAAAAAGGGCGATGTGGTGATCGCGATCAGCTTCGCGCCGTACGGCAAGGAGACGCAATACTGCGTGCGCGCGGCGCAGCATCACGGCGCGAAGACTTTAGTCATTACCGACGGCCAGCTTTCGCCGCTCGCGCGTCACGCGAGCGCGCATTTGTTCGTGAAGGAGGGCAGCGCATTCGCGTTCCGCTCGCTCACGAGCACGATCTGCCTGTGCCAGGCGCTGTTCATCGCGCTTGCGTACCGGCTTGAATTGAACGTAGAAGAATCAAGGGAGACAGGCGGCTATGACGATTGATGTAGCGGTTTTTGGAGCAGGGCGGATCGGCAAGATCCACGCGGCGAATCTGGCGAAACAGCCGGGCGTGCGCCTGAAATATGTAGTCGATGTCAACACGGAAGCCGCCGCCGCGCTCGCCGCGCTCCACGGCGCGCAGGTGGCGGACGTGGAAGGCGCGCTCGGCGATGCGTCCATCGGCGCGACCGTGGTGTGTTCGAGCACCGATACCCACGCCGACCTGATCATGAAATCGGCGGCGCAGAAAAAACATGTGTTCTGCGAAAAGCCCGTGGATTTGACGCTGGAGCGCGCACGCGCTTGCGCCGATGCCGTAGCAAAAGCCGGCGTGGTTTGCATGATCGGTTTCCAGCGCCGCTTCGATCCGACCTTCTCGGCGTTGAAAGCGCGTGTGGAAGCGGGTGAAATCGGCGATCCGGAAATGCTGGTCGTCACGAGCCGCGACCCGGGCGCGCCGCCGGTCGAGTACATCAAGCATTCGGGCGGCATTTTCAAGGACATGCTGATCCACGACTTCGACATCTTCCGCTGGATGCTCGACGACGAAGCCGACACATTGCATGCAACCGGAAGCTGCCTGAGCGATCCGGCGATTGCGGATGCTGGCGATATCGATTCAACGGCCGTCACGATCCGCACCAAACGCGGCCGCTTGTGCCAGATCAACACGACTCGCCGCGCGGCCTACGGTTACGACCAGCGCTTCGAACTGCTCGGCAGCAAAGGCATGCTGCAAGCCGGCAACGTCCGGCCGACGGAAGTGACGGCTTACTCGAAGACGGCGGTATCGAACGATGTTCCCGAAGCGTTTTTCCTCGAACGATACCGCGCGGCCTACGCACTGGAAATCGCGCATTTCTTCGATGCCGTCCAGGAAGGCAAACCGGTCCGCACGACAGTCGCCGACGGACTGAAAGCGCTCGAGCTCGCCGATGCCGCCACGCGCTCATGGCGCGAAGGCACGATCATCAAGCTGGGCGCGGCATGAAAGCCCCGGTGCGGATCGGCATAGTCGGACTGGGACGGCTTGGTCAGCGCCACGCGCGCAATCTCGCGTGGCACGTGCCCGGCGCGACGCTCGCGGCCGCGTGCAGCCCGGTTGCGGCCGAACGCGAATGGGCGGCGGAAAACCTGCCCGAACTCACGCTTCATGACGACTACGCGTCATTGCTGCAGGACGCATCGCTCGATGCCGTCTGGCTCGTCACGCCTACGTCCTTGCACGCCGACCAGATCATCGCGGCGTTGCGGGCCGGGAAACACGTGTTCTGCGAAAAGCCGTTGTCGCTGGATCTCGAACAGTGCGATCGGGTTATCGAAGAAAGCGCGCGGTTTCCCGACCTTCAGGTGATGATCGGTTTCGTGCGCCGTTTCGATGCCAGTTATCGCGATGCCTTCAACAAGATTCGCGAAGGCGCGATCGGCCGGCCGTTCATGGTCCGCTCGCAAACCGTCGATAAAAACGATCCCGATGGTTTTTTCGTGCGTTTCGCGCCGACATCGGGCGGTTTGTTCCTCGATTGCAGCGTGCACGACATCGATCTCGCGCGCTGGATGCTCGGCAATCCGAAGGTTACGCGCGTGTTCGCGAGCGGCACGATCGCGATCCACGAGGGCCTCGCGGCATGCGGCGACATCGATAACGGCGTCGCAATCTGCGAATTCGAAGGCGGCCGCATGGCGGTTTTTCATGCATCGCGGACCAGCGCTCACGGCCACGATACACAGACGGAAGTCGTGGGAACGGGCGGGGCGTTATCGGTCGGAAACAATCCGCGGCTGAACCGCGTGGAAATTTTCGATGCCGCCGGCATCCGCAACGAATGCACGCCGACCTTCTTCGAGCGCTTCGAACACGCGTTCCTGAACGAAGCAGAAGCGTTCGTGGCCGCGCTCAACGGCGGTCCGGCGACGGGACTGACGCTGGAAGACGCGCGCGAAGCGACGCGCATTGGCATTGCGATGCGGGAATCTCTTGCCAGAGGCGAAGCGGTGAATTTTTAGGCAGTGGGGTAAAATCGGACTCTTACAAAAGCAGGTTCGAACAAGGCTCATTCGATGGAAGTGCATAAGGAAGTCGACGCGCGCGGGCTCATGTGCCCGCTGCCCATCTTGCGGGCGAAGAAAGCGCTGGCCGACATGCAAAGCGGTCAGATTTTGAAGGTCCTCGCCACGGATCCTGGTTCCCAACGCGACTTTGCGGCGTTTTCGAAGCAGACCGGCAACGAACTGGTGGAGTCCAGCTCGCACGACAAGGTCTTTACATTTCTGATGCGGCGGCGCTGAACGGCCCGGCTGGATAAAAAAATGCCCATGACAACAATCATGGGCATTTTTTTTTAAGGCGCCGCGAGGCGCCCGAAACAAACTTATCCGACCAGATGCGGCGAGCGCGTATCCAGATATTCCTGGAAGTCAGCCGCAACTTCCGGGTGACGCAGCGCAAATTCCACCGTCGCCTTCAGATAACCGAGCTTGCTGCCGCAGTCGAAACGCGTGCCGTGGTACTTGTACGCGAGCACTTGTTCGTCGGCGAGAAGCGATTGAATGGCGTCCGTCAGTTGCAGTTCACCGCCGGCGCCCGGCTTCAACGCGCGGATATGATCGAAAACGCGCGGCTTCAGCACATAACGGCCGACCACGCCGAGATTCGACGGCGCGACAGCCGGTTCCGGCTTTTCCACGATGCCCGACAACTTGAAAATATTGTCTTCCCACTCTTTCCCGTCGATAACACCATACGACTTCGAATCCTGAGCCGGGATCTCTTCCACGCCGATCACCGAGCTGTGATAGTGGTCGAACACTTCGATCATCTGCGTCATGACCGGCGGCGTGCCGTACAACAAGTCATCGGCGAGGATGACGGCGAACGGATTGTCGCCAACCAGCTTTTCCGCGCACAGAACCGCGTGGCCGAGACCGAGCGCTTCCGCCTGACGCACGTAGAAACAATCCACGTGGCTCGGCTTGATGCTGCGAACCAGGTCCAGCAGCTTCTGCTTGCCGCGTGCTTCCAGTTCGGCTTCGATCTCATACGACTTGTCGAAGTGATCTTCAATGGCGCGCTTGCTGCGCCCCGTCACGAAGATCATTTCCGTGATGCCGGCCGCCATGGCCTCTTCGACCGCGTACTGAATCAGCGGTTTGTCGACGACGGGCAGCATTTCCTTCGGGCTGGCCTTGGTCGCGGGGAGGAACCGGGTACCGAGACCCGCAACCGGGAAAACCGCTTTCGTAACTTTTAGCATTTGATGACCCTGATCCTCTTATCGTGTTTAAACGTCAAGCCTGAAATTCGTGGGCGGCAAACCACTGCCATGATGCAGGTTGATGCGTTAATAAAAAAGTGCGACGAGATTAATTCTTCCAGCGTCAAACTGCACTTTGCTATAGACGGAACAAGCGATGGGTTAGTTTCCGGTCGAGCCTTCGTGTTCAGGTCGGCTCGCCGGCGAATCCTCAAGCGGGCAAGCGCGAAAGCTGCGCTTTCAGCTTGTCAGCCGTCGATTCGAATTCCGCAAGCCGCTTGCGTTCCTGTTCAACTACGGCAGCCGGTGCGCGGGCTACAAAACTTTCGTTTTCCAGCTTCACGCGCGCGCGGCCGATTTCCTGCGTCAAGCGATCGACCTCTTTTGTAAGGCGCTCGCGTTCTGCAGCAACATCGATTTCAACCTTCAGCACCAACTTGTTCGATCCTACAATAGCAACTGGCGCGCCACTTGCCTCGGCGTCGAGCGCGGTTTCGTCGGCGATGATCTTCACTTCCGACAAACGCGCCAGCGCCTGGACATAAGGCGCGAACGATTTCAGCTGCGCTTCGTCGCCCGTTGCCAGCAGCGGCACTTTCACTGCCGGCGACAAATTCATCTCGCCGCGCAGATTACGACATGCATCGATGACCCCCTTCAGTTCGGCCGCCCACTGTTCTGACGATTCGTCGATTTTCGACGGCTGCGCTTGCGGATACCGCTGAATCATGATCGACGTGCTTTCGCCGGCATTTGCAAGCTGCGGATACAGGTCCGTCAGCGGCGCCACCTTCTGCCACAAGGCTTCCGTGATGAACGGAATGATCGGGTGCGCCAGGCGCAGCACGGTTTCCAGCACGCGAAGCAGAGTGCGGCGCGTCGCGCGCTGCTGCTCGGGCAGGCCGTTCTGGATCTGCACTTTCGCCAGTTCCAGGTACCAGTCGCAGTACTCGTCCCAGACGAATTTGTAGATCGCGCTCGCCACGTTGTCGAACCGGTAATCCGCGAAACCCTTCGCCACGTCCGCTTCCACGCGCTGCAGCAGCGACACGATCCAGAAGTCCGCCTGCGAGAAATGCAGGTAGCCGCCCGGGCCGCAATCACCGGCTTCGCATTCTTCCGGTTTGCCGAAACCACAGTCGTGGCCTTCGGTATTCATGAGCACAAACCGTGTAGCGTTCCACAGCTTATTGCAAAAATTACGATATCCCTCGCACCTTGCCAGATCAAAATTCACGTTGCGACCGAGCGTGGCCATCGACGCCATCGTGAAGCGCAAAGCGTCCGTGCCGTAAGGCTGGATTCCGCCCGGGAATTCCTTGCGGGTTTTTTTCTCGATCTTCTCGGCCTGCTTCGGGTTCATCAGGCCGGTGATGCGCTTGGCGACCAGCGTTTCCAGATCGATGCCGTCGACGATATCGATGGGATCAAGCGTGTTGCCCTTGCTTTTCGACATCTTCTGGCCTTCCGCGTCGCGCACGAGGCCGTGGACGTAGACCGTGCCGAACGGAACCTGACCGGTGAAATGCGTGGTCATCATCACCATCCGGGCGACCCAGAAAAAGATGATGTCGAAACCGGTCACCAGCACCGATGAAGGCAGGAAATGCTTCAGCTCCGGCGTTTCCTCCGGCCAACCGAGCGACGAAAACGGCACCAGCGCGGACGAAAACCACGTGTCGAGCACGTCGTCGTCGCGTTTCAGCGCGCCGGTATAACCTTTGCCCGCCGCTTCCGCGCGTGCTTCGGCTTCCGTCTTTGCGACGAAAATCTCGCCGTTCTCGCCGTACCACGCCGGGATTTGATGGCCCCACCAGAGTTGGCGGGAAATGCACCAGTCCTGGATATTTTCAAGCCACTGGTAATAAGTGTTCGACCAGTTTTCCGGCACGAACTTGATCTCGCCGTTGCGCACGACGTCGAGCGCCGTCTCCGCAATCGACTTACCCGGATGAAACGTACCTTCCGGCGCCGGTTTGCTCATGGCGACGAACCACTGGTCCGTCAACATGGGCTCGATCACCACGCTCGTGCGGTCGCCGCGCGGCACCATTAGCGAATGCGGCTTGACGGATTCGAGCAGGCCGAGCGCTTCAAGGTCGGCGACGACCTGCTTGCGGGCATCGAAACGATCCAGTCCACGATATTTTTCCGGCGCGTTGTCATTGATTTTGGCGTCGAGCGTGAGGATCTCGATCATCGGCAGCTTGTGGCGCAGGCCGACCTGATAATCGTTGAAATCGTGCGCGGGCGTCACCTTCACCACGCCGGTTCCGAATTCGCGATCCACGTAGTCGTCTGCAATCACCGGAATCTCGCGGTCGGACAACGGCAGCATCACCGTCTTGCCAATCAGGTGCGCATACCGCTCGTCTTCCGGATGAACCATCACGGCGGTGTCGCCCAGCATGGTTTCCGGGCGCGTGGTCGCGACCGTCACATGGCCCGAGCCGTCCGGCAGCGGGTAGTTGATGTGCCACAAATTGCCGGCTTCTTCTTCGCTCACCACTTCAAGGTCGGACACGGCCGTGCCCAGCACAGGATCCCAGTTCACCAGCCGCTTTCCGCGATAAATCAGGCCCTGCTTGTAGAGCGTGACGAACACATCCTGAACGGCGGCCGACATCTTGTCGTCCATTGTGAAATATTCGCGCGACCAGTCGATAGACGCGCCAAGCCGCCGCACTTGCCCCGTAATGGTCGAGCCGGACTGCTGCTTCCAGTCCCATACACGTTTCAGGAATTCCTCGCGACCGAGGTCGTGGCGCGAGATGCCCTTCGCGTCCAGCTGACGTTCGACCACGATTTGCGTCGCGATGCCCGCGTGGTCCGTGCCCGGCAGCCACATGGTGTTTTCGCCGAGCATACGGTGATACCGCGTGAGGCTGTCCATGATGGTCTGGTTGAACGCGTGACCCATGTGCAGCGTGCCGGTGACATTCGGCGGCGGGAGCTGGATCGAGAAGTCTTTCTTCCCTTCGTCCAGAGTGGGCGCGGCGTAACCGCGCTTTTCCCATTCCGGTCCCCAATGGGATTCGATGTTCTGGGGCTCGAAACTCTTCGCAAGCGTGTTGTCACTCATGGGGTGGGATCTGCCGAAAATTGCGTAAAAAAGAAGCGGGGGTCGACCAGCGACATCGGTGAATTATAAGGTCTTACCGGCGCGGCAGCCGATTTTGGCGCTCCGGGGCGGACTGGCCGCCGTTCGTTCCAAAAACGTGTCCGGTCGCGCGGTCTTATAATGTTCGGCCCACCGGAAGACTCGCCCATGCCCGATCTGCTTGCCAATCTGAACCCCGAACAACTTGCCGCCGTCACGCTGCCAAACGAGCCGGCGCTCATCCTGGCGGGCGCGGGCAGCGGCAAGACGCGCGTCCTGATCACGCGGATTGCGTGGCTGATCCAGCAAGGTTATGCATCGCCGCAAACCATTCTCGCCGTCACGTTCACGAACAAGGCCGCAAAGGAAATGATGGCGCGGCTGACGGCCATGATGCCAATCGATACACGCGGCATGTGGATCGGCACCTTCCACGGCCTGTGCAACCGCATGCTGCGCGCGCATTTCCGCGATGCCGGCCTGCCGCAGGCGTTCCAGATCCTCGATACGGCGGACCAGCTCTCGGCCATCAAGCGGCTGATGAAAGGCCTGAATATCGACGATGAAAAATATCCGGCCAAGAATCTGCAGTACTTCATCAACAATGCGAAGGAACAAGGCCTGCGTCCGAAAGACGTGGACGCCACCGACGCCTTCAACATGAAGTTCGTCGAGTTGTACGCGGCGTATGAGCAGCAATGCCAGCGCGAAGGCGTGGTGGATTTCCCCGAGCTCTTGCTGCGTTGTTACGAGCTTCTCGCGCACAATCCGCCGCTGCGCGCGCATTATCAGGCGCGCTTTCGCAACATTCTCGTGGATGAGTTCCAGGACACGAACAAGTTGCAATACGCGTGGCTCAAGATCCTTGCGGGCGAGCACAACGCCATCTTCGCGGTGGGCGACGACGATCAGTCCATCTACGCGTTCCGTGGCGCGAACGTCGGCAACATGCATGATTTCGAGCGCGAATTCCACGTGCGAAACATGATCAAGCTGGAGCAGAACTATCGCTCGCACGGTCATATTCTCGATACCGCCAACTTCCTGATCGCGAAAAATTCGCGTCGGCTGGGCAAGAATCTGCGCACGGACGCGGGTCACGGCGAACCCGTGCGCGTGTACGAAGCCGCCACCGACACGCAGGAAGCAGGCTGGATCATCGAGGAGATCAAGGCGCTGATTCACGCGGGCGCGGCACGCGGCGAAATCGCGATCCTGTATAGAAGCAATGCGCAGTCGCGGACTATCGAACATACGCTCGTGAATGCGGGCATTGCGTATCGCGTGTATGGCGGTTTGCGGTTTTTCGAGCGCCAGGAAGTGAAGCACGCGCTCGCGTACTTGCGTCTGATCGACAACCCCAACGACGACACCGCGTTCGCCCGCGTCGTGAATTTCCCGACCCGGGGAATTGGCGCCAGGTCGATCGAACAACTCGCCGACGCCGCGCGTCTCTACAACTGTTCGATGGCCGCCGCCGTGCCCTACGTGGCCGGCAAAGCAGGTTCGAGCCTCGCGAATTTTGCGCAATTGATCGGCAAGATCCGCGCGGAAACGCAGCATATGAGCCTGCCGGAAACGGTCGAATACGTGGTTCGCGCGAGTGGTCTCGCGACGCATTACGAGAACGAGCGCGAAGGTCAGGACCGGCTCGAAAACTTGCAGGAAGTGGTGAACGCGGCAGCGGCATTCGTGCAGGAAGAGGGCTACGGGCTCGATACGCCCGCGCGCTCCATCCCGTTGCGCCCGGGTGCGACGAACGCGCCGGAGATAGGCGTCGCCACGGATGATCCGGCAGTCGATGTGCTCGATCCCGAAAGTCCCGCCGATCCCGCGCAAAACCCCGACACCATGACGCCGCTGGCGGGATTTTTATCGCATGCATCGCTGGAAGCCGGCGACAACCAGGCGCAAGCCGGACAGGACGCGGTGCAACTGATGACGGTGCACGCGGCGAAGGGTCTGGAATTCATGGCGGTGTTCATCACCGGCCTGGAAGAGGGCTTGTTTCCACACGAAAACAGCGCGCAGGAAAGCGACGGGCTCGAAGAAGAGCGGCGTCTTGCATATGTGGCGATCACGCGGGCAAAGGAGCGCTTGTATTTATCGTTTGCACAGAGCCGGATGTTGCATGGCCAGACGCGCTACAACATTCGCTCCCGTTTCTTCGATGAACTCCCGGAAGAGTCGCTCAAGTGGCTCACGCCGAAAGTCGAAGCGGGCGCGCGCTGGGGCGGTCGTGCGGACAACGCCGGCTGGGGCCGCGACTGGTTCGCGCGCCCGGGACAGGAACGTGGCGAGCGCGCCGCGTACACGGACCCCGATGCAGGCAAACCGTTGCCCGCGTTCGCCAACAACCAGCGCGCGGCCGATACCGGCTTCAAGATCGGCCAGCCGGTCTTCCACAACAAATTTGGCGAAGGCACGGTGATCGCGCTGGAAGGCGCGGGGACCGACGCGAAGGCGCAAGTTCGCTTTAAGCGTCATGGCGAGAAATGGCTCGCGTTGGCAGTGGCGAAGTTGCAGGCGGTTGAATGAAGATCGACCGGCTCGGCATCATGGCCGCGTTGCCGCAGGAACAGGGCGATCTTATCGATGCAATGCGTGTTGCCGGGAACGTGCGTACGGAGGTGATCGGGCGGCGCGAATATCACGTCGGGACGGCGCATGGCGTGGCGTGCGTGGTGACGCTGGCGCGCGTCGGCAAAGTGGCTGCGGCGGCTACGGCGAGCGCGCTGATTCATGTGTTCGGCGTCGAGGCAATCGTGTTCACGGGCGTGGCGGGCGGCGTTCGGGAAGACGTGCGCGTGGGCGATATCGTGATCGGTGATACCTTGATGCAGCATGATCTGGATGCGTCGCCGCTGTTTCCGCGTTTCGAAGTACCGTTGCTCGGCGTGGCGCGTTTTGCCGCGAATGCTGAATTGAGCGATGCGCTGGCGAAAGCCTGCACAGCATTTCTCGCCGATGAACACGCGGCGCTCGAAGCGCGTTTTGGCGTGCATCCGCCGCGTTTGCATCGCGGGCTGATTGTGAGCGGGGACCGGTTTGTATCGAGTCACGCGGAGGTGAACGCATTGCGCGCCGCCTTGCCCGAGGCGCTTGCGGTCGAGATGGAAGGCGCCGCGCTCGCGCAGATTTGCTACGAATACGACGTGCCGTGCGCCGTGGTTCGCACCGTGTCCGATACCGCCGACGCCGACGCGCCGGAATCATTCCTCGACTTCCTCCACGCGCTTGGCGGCGCGTATTCGTCCGGCATCCTGCGACGGTTCCTGGCCGAGCGCGCTTAAACCCTTTCCCTTCCAAAAGCCGAACGCGCTGTTTTCTGCAGCGTGTTCGGCTTTTTAGTTTCTGCACAACGGCTCAAACGTTCCGCACGGCCCCGCCCCAAAATTCTCGCTTGTAAGTGAGAATGATTCGCAATTACAATGCATCGGACGACAGGAGGTCCACCTTGACCCAAACGACGCCCGATAAATCGCCCGGTTTTATGCACGCTTCGTCGCCCGAATCCAGCCGGGCAACGCAGGTTGTATCCGTCAACGCGGCGCGTGTGATCGAGACAACTCGCCACGCCTGGCTCGGCGACGCTTCAAAAGCGGCATCGAAACCCGCGATGCAAAACGCCGTACAGGCTCGGCGGCCGCGCTTCTCGCGCCGCCCGATAGTCGCGAACCTGGCTTTAGTAATGAATTTCTGGAGTACGAGACCGCTGTGATCGCCATCCAATCTCAAACCGCAGCATCAGCGACATCCGCACCGCGAACGATCGAACCGTCCGATGTCCCCAATCAGCGGATGCACGACGCCGCCCGTTTTCCGCTCGTGCGATTGCGCCGCCGCTCGGTGCAGCCCGGTTACGCCTTCGCGTGGGGCGCTGAAATGAAACGTTTGCTTGCGCTGAAGGCGCCGTTCGTGATCGTCGCGGAGTATTGCCCCGACGAACCCGCCGACGATCTTCGCCTGCGCTCCGCCTGGCTGCGATCGAACCAGACCGCCCTCACGGCGTATTGCCGTGGCCTGATCGTGATCGAGCCGCGCATCGAGGCACGGGCGTCGACACGTGAAACGGTGCGCGGCATGTGCGAGGGCAGCGGCTTGCGTCTGGTCGTGGTGTCGAGCATGCGCGTGGCGAACGAACTTGCGCCCGTGTTGCTCAAGCATTCGGGTCCGGACTTGTCGAAAGCGCCTTCCATCGATAAACCGAATAAACCGCGTCTCCAGATGCCATGACGCTGGATCAAATCAGGGCCGTCCCTCTCTAGCACGGTATTACCGGCTGAACTATGCTCAGGAGCAATTCGCCGCGTCCGGAATCAACCGGCGCGGCGATTCCGCTACCCGACAGAGGTTCGAATGCCTACTTATCGTGAAGCTCACCGCCGTTCCATCGACGATCCGGAATCGTTCTGGGGCGAACAGGCCGGGCGCATCCACTGGGAAACGCCGTTCGACCAGGTGCTCGATCGCAGCAATCCGCCGTTTGCGCGCTGGTTTGTCGGCGGCAAGACCAATCTCTGCTACAACGCTGTCGACCGTCATCTGGCATCGCGCGCACAGCAAAATGCGCTCGTGTATGTATCGACGGAAACGGGCATCGAGCGGCGTTACACCTACGCCGAACTGCACGGCGAAGTGAACCGGATGGCCGCCGTGATGCGCTCGCTCGGCGTCAAGCAGGGCGAACGCGTGCTCATCTACTTGCCGATGATCCCCGAAGCCCTGTTTGCAATGCTCGCGTGCGCGCGGCTCGGCGCGGTGCATTCGGTCGTGTTCGGCGGCTTCGCGGCACCGAGTCTGGCGGCGCGGATCGACGACGCCACGCCCGTCTTGATCGTCTCCGCCGATGCGGGCGCGCGCGCGGGCAGGGTGATCGACTACACGCCGCTCGTCGATGAAGCGCTCGCCCGCGCCGAACACAAAGTGGCGAACGTGTTGCTGATCGACCGGCAACTCGCGCCGGAACGCCTGCAAGCGCCTTATCTGGTCGATTACGAACCGCTGCGCGAACAGTTCTTTGATGCCCAGGTCCCGTGCGTATGGCTCGAATCGAACGAACCGTCGTACGTGCTTTATACGTCCGGCACGACCGGCAAGCCGAAGGGCGTGCAGCGCGACGTGGGCGGGTACGCGGTGGCGCTGGCGGCTTCGATGGAACACATCTTCCAGGGCAAACCCGGCGACACCATGTGGACCGCGTCGGACGTGGGCTGGGTGGTCGGGCACAGCTACATCATCTATGCGCCGCTGATTGCCGGACTGACCACGGTCATGTACGAAGGCACGCCCATTCGCCCGGACGGCGGGATCTGGTGGCGCATTATCGAGCAGCACAAGATCAACCTGATGTTCACCGCACCGACCGCGCTGCGCGTGCTCAAGAAACAGGACCCGAAGCTGATGGAGCAAGCGGATTTATCGAGTTTGCGCACGCTGTTTCTGGCTGGTGAACCACTCGACGAACCCACCGCGCAATGGATCCAGGGCGCGCTGAAAAAGCCCGTGGTCGATAACTACTGGCAAACCGAAACCGGCTGGCCGATGATCGCGATTCCTCGCGGCATTGAAGCGTTGCCGCCGAAGCTGGGTTCTCCCGGCGTGCCGTCGATGGGCTTTGCCCTGACCGTGCGCAACGAGGCAACCGGCGAGATTTGCGAAGCGGGCGAGAAGGGCGTGATCGCGCTCGACTATCCGTTGCCGCCCGGTTGCATGCAAACCGTCTGGGGCGACGATTCGCGGTTCATCAAGACTTACTGGCAGAGCGTTCCCGGGCATCAGTTGTATTCGACCTTCGATTGGGGTGTGGCCGACGAAGACCGCTACGTTTCCATTCTCGGGCGCACCGATGACGTGATCAACGTCGCGGGGCACCGGCTGGGGACGCGCGAGATTGAAGAGGCGATCAGCAGTCATCGGGCGGTGGCGGAAGTGGCCGTTGTAGGCGTTGCCGATCCGGTCAAGGGTCAAGCCGCTCTGGCGTTCGTTGTTTTGCGCGACGCCCAGGCGCTGGATCAGCCAGGCGCACGCGAAGCGCTTGAAGCGGAACTTGCACGCAGTGTGGATTCACAGCTTGGTGCGATTGCGCGTCCCGCCCGCGTGCATTTTCTCGCGATGCTGCCGAAGACCCGCTCGGGCAAACTGCTTCGACGCGCGATTGCCGCGCTGGCCGAAGGCCGCGATCCAGGCGACCTGCCAATGATCGAAGACGCTGGAGCACTGCTGCAGGTGAAAGAAGCGCTGACACGATAAAACCGCGTTCCGGGTGCGCCGCCCGGAACGTGGTTTTATCAACGAACCAGTTTTTGCAGCACCGATTGCGTCTTGGGCAACCCGTGTACCGCCTCTTTAGCCAAGTTGATTTGCATGGTCGTAGCTGCGACTTCATGCACGGCCCGCTCGAGTTGATACGTTCCACGAGCGTTGAGCCAGTCCAGAATCTCTGCCAGATGCCAGACCACTGCGCTGCCTTCGTGAACCGGCGCAGGAAAGGTTGACGGATTCGCAAGCATCAGCTTGCGCATGTTCTGGCGCGTGACACCAATGGTATCGGCGACGTCGGTCAGGCCTACAAAATCCGGCGATGCCTCCACCAGCGTGGCCGATGGAACGGCCGTTTTCACGTCCTTCAACGCGCTCATCAACGCAGCTTCCGCGCTGTCTGCTTCGCGCGTGAATTCAAGCGCGATGCGGCCGGCCTGTCCAACACCAATCAGCGCGTCGTCGCATCCGGCAGCGCCAAGCCGCCCGATCAGCTCTTCGTGATCGCAGTCGTTATCCGACAGCCGGTATTTCAATGTGAACGTGTATTCCATGGCTTAAATTCAAGTAAGACCGCTGACTGATGGGAAACCTTTGCAGGCTGGATTGCGCAGTTGTCTACTACGCGTTTGATCGCTCGCGCGTGATTGACCGCATTCTTGGGCGTGCTCCAGATGCTGGTAATGCAAAACTCGCCGCAACGGCAAGTGGCTTCGTTATATGGGCAATACATCCGTCCCCATGCATGGCTTCCGCCTGGTTCAACGCGCCACCCGTGAGACTCTGCGTGCCGTAGTGCTTCTTCAACTTCCTTCTTTTGATGCTTTGAACGAGTCATCCTTAGCTCCATAGTAGAAGCGCCTCTCGAGGTTGTCAAGTGACAACCTTGAGAGGCGCTGGAACAACGAAACGAAAACTCGTTTTAGAGTCGTGCTTTCGCCGGTCGTGTGCCTGTCCTGCTCACATGATCGGAAGCATCACGCGTGTGCCGATACCTTTTTCTCCCGGGTATTTGGCAGCAAGATGGTCAGGACTCCAATCAGCGGCAGGAACGAACAAACCTTATAGACATAGTCGATGCTCGTCGCGTCAGCCAGATGGCCAAGGACAGCGGCGCCAATGCCGCCCATGCCGAACGCGAAGCCGAAGAACAGGCCCGCGACCATGCCGACCTTGCCGGGCACCAGTTCCGTTGCATAAACCAGGATGGCCGAGAACGCCGACGCCAGAACCAGCCCGATCACAACGGACAGCACGCCGGTCCAGAACAGGTTGGCGAATGGCAACATCAGCGTGAAGGGCGTCACGCCCAGGATCGACACCCAGATCACGACCTTGCGGCCGATCTTGTCGCCAACGGGACCGCCCACGATCGTGCCGACCGCCACTGCCGCAAGGAACCAGAAGAGGTGAACCTGCGCCGTTTCAACGGGCAAATGAAACTTGCTGATCAGATAAAACGTGAAGTAGCTCGTAATGCTCGCGAGATAAAAATACTTCGAGAACGTGAGCACCATCAGGACGGTCATCGCGATCATCACCTTGTTGCGTGGCAATGAGGACACCACGGCGGCGTTGCGCGCTTTCTTCACGGCAGGATGACGCTGATACCACCGTCCGATATTGAACAGCACAAAAATCGCGAGCAGCGCGGCCGCTGAAAACCAGGCAATGCTGCGTTGTCCATGAGGCATGATCACCAGCGCCGCCAGCAAAGGTCCGAGCGAACTGCCCGCATTGCCGCCGACCTGAAACACGGACTGTGCAAGACCATGCCGGCCGCCGGACGCCATGCGTGCCACGCGCGACGATTCCGGATGGAATATCGACGATCCGCATCCCACGAGCGCCGCTGCTATCAGCAAGACCGGGAAACTTCCTGCCATCGACATGAGTAACAAGCCGCACAACGTGAATCCCATGCCAATGGGCAACGAATACGGTTTTGGATGTTTGTCGGTGTAAAGGCCAACGAGCGGCTGCAATAACGACGCCGTGATTTGATACGTCAGCGTGATCAGGCCGATCTGCCCGAACGAGAGGGAAAACTCGCTTTTGAACATCGGGTAAATGGCAAGGATCAGCGACTGGATCATGTCGTTGAGCAGATGCGCAAAACTGATCGCGCCCAAAACTGAAAACACGGTGCGCGGAGCGGTTGCAATCGAAGCGCTCGCCGAACTTAAAGACGGTGCGGCGCCAAGCGCGTTTTTATCGATACTCGTCTGCATGGGAAAAGGGCTGAAGAAGTCTCGCGTTGCATTCGTTATCCGCCTGAACCGGCAGCAGGTAACCCGTTTTGGTAATTTTAAGGTGTCCTCTAACCATTGTCCGGCCAAGTTTTGTCGCAAACCGGACATTGAAAGTGCGCCTTCTCCGGGTTTTCCATGCGTTTTGGTCATCAAACCCTGCTTTGCAACAACCGCTGAAAACTTTCCTAAAGAACTGCCGGATCCCGCCGTAGACCATTGATGTACTTGCGCTCGCCGCTCAAAAGGCGGCCCTCGCGCGATGCCAATCAAACTTGGGATTCAATCGATGAAATTGTTCTCGCTGCGTGGCAACCCCGGCGCCGGCTTTATCCCCGAGGCCGATGCGGCCGGCAAAAACTCGAAGCATCAGGTCAACGGGACCAGCCGCCGTTCGCTGTCCGTGAAAGCATCGCTGCGGCTCGCGTTTGCGTTGCTGTTGATCGGGACGCTGGTTATCGGCGTGATCGCATTGACGCAAATCAGCCGTCTCAACGGCTCGACGGATTCGATTTATCGCGAGGGATACGTGGCGAGCCGTGCCGCCGAGGAACTCCGCGCCGCAATGTTGCGCGCAAGCCGCTCGCAAAAAATGCTGCTGACCGCGACGACGGCAAAGGAGCGCGACGAACTCGGCACGGACATTGAACACGCGTTGGCGGACATTGGCCGCGATCAAACCCAGCTGCAAAGTTTCGCCGATCCAACCGGCGAGCAGAAGCAACTGGCCAAGGCCGTGGGCGCGTGGAGCAACGACCTGCGCGCGTTCGTCAAGCTCATGAAAGAGCAGCCGCTCGATTTGTCTCAGATGAACTGGCAAGTCGGCATGCAGGATGTGTCGTTGCTGGTGGCGACCGGCAAGCTGGAGAAGCTCGTGAATGTGCTGATCGAGCAGCGCGGCGCGGCGGCGAAAGCGACCATCGATACCGCTTCGTCCATCTATCACGCGTCGTTCGTGATGGTCGCGGTGTTGACGCTGGCGATGATCGTACTGGCATTTTTCGTCGCCGAATGGGTTGTGCGGCGGCTTGCCCGGCAACTCGGCGGCGAACCCGTCTACGCAACGCAGATCGCCAGCCGCATCGCCGCGGGCGACCTGTCGAACCGAATCACCATTGCCAAACGCGATAACACCAGCATGCTCTACGCGCTTTCGGGCATGCAATCGGGTTTATCGACGACGGTCGGCGAGATCGCGGCGAGCGCGGAAGCGATTGCATCGGCGTCGGGCGAAATCTCGCAAGGCAATGTGGACTTGTCGCAGCGTACGGAACAGCAGGCGGTTGCGCTTGAGAAGACCGCGTCGAGCATGGAGCAGCTGACATCGACCGTGCGTCAGAACGCCGAGAACGCGAAGCAGGCGAGTTCGCTCGCGCACAACGCGTCGGAGATCGCGGAGAAGGGCGGCGAAGTCGTCGGCCGCGTGGTCGCGACCATGGAGCAGATCAACGCCAGCGCGAAGAGCATTGGCGACATCATTGGTGTGATCGAGGGGATTGCGTTCCAGACCAACATTCTGGCGCTCAACGCGGCCGTGGAAGCGGCGCGGGCCGGCGAAGAAGGGCGTGGTTTTGCGGTCGTTGCAGGCGAGGTGCGAAGTCTTGCGCAACGTTCATCGGCGGCGGCGAAAGAGATCAAGGGCTTGATCCATACATCGGTTTCGCGTGTTTCCGATGGTTCCACGTTCGCGCACGAAGCCGGCGCGACCATGGACGAAGTCGTGCGTGCAGTGAAGCGCGTGACGGACATCATGGGTGAGATATCGGCGGCATCGGCGGAACAAAGCAGCGGCATTGAAGAGATCAATCATGCCGTCACGCAGATGGACGCCGGCACGCAGCAAAACGCGGCGCTCGTGGAACAAGCGGCGGCCGCTGCGCAATCGCTCGATGACCAGGCGCACGCCTTGAAACAACTGGTCGGAAAGTTTCAGTTGAAGTGATGTAACGCTGTGTTCGGAAAACGAAGGCTTGCGGCAAAGCAGACCTTCGTTCTAGAATTCGCGACGGGCGCGGCAGGGCGCCCGGTCTCGCGAAAGTGAAAGCACCTGCCACGCGTTATCTCTTCATCCGGATAAACCGCAACGTTGAACCTTTAGCCGCAGCGAGAACGGCGCATTAAGGAGAAACGTCATGTGGTCAACATCCGTACCTCGCACTACCCATTCTGTTTCAACCAACACCGAGTTCCTTCGACGCCACGCGCGCCGGCTGCTTCGTCTCGCGCGCGCAGAAAGCACGAGCGCGGCGATGCCCGTGCTTCGGCGTTTGCTCGCGGCCGGCGTGATGCGCGGCGACGCCACGCTCGCGCAATTGCACGAAACCCGCGCGGAAATCCAGCTCAAGCACGTGCTAAATATGCTCGCCGTCGAGCTTGGACATTTCGGCTGGGACGCATGTAAGGCCGTGATCGATACGCAAGCGCCGTCTGTCATCGACCGATACCGCTTCGATGCCGGCGCTTTCGGCGATTACGAAAAAATCTGGTTTGCGAGCGCTGGAGAAGGACGCGAATGGCAGCGCGAGAATGGAGGTTATATCGTGGAGTACGGCGATCAGGCGGTGGCTATTCTCTGGCGCGAATAACTCCATGGAATATCTAGACTGCGAGCTTCAAGTACTACATTGCACTTGAGCGCGCCGACTAGATCAGTTCCATTTCCTTCCAGTCGGCGTTACTAAAAAAACGGCTCAATTCCCGCATCAGATCGTTGAGCGCGGACATTTCCATCGAGGTGATCTTGCGCACGTGTTGCGCCTGGGTCCAGTCGCCATAAAGCATCGCCACCGTCGTTCCATTCGCTTTCACCGGCAAGAGAACGAACGCGTGAGCGTCGCCGAAACACGACTTGAACCAGCGTGGCAGACGTGCATCGATACGCGGATCACGCGCATTTTCGATAAAAATCCCTACCGGATTCGAGATAGCCAGATGGAACACGTCCGGCTGGAACGCGGCCGGAAATGTCAGCGATGGCAGCAGCGATTCCACGCCCGGACCGAGTCCGAGCCGCGCCTGGAATTCCTCGTTGGCCTGACGCACGAACACGACAGTGCGCGAGAACGAAAGCCCGGCGAGCACGGCTTCGGACGCGAGCGCGAGCACGGGCGCCAACGCGTTTTTCGATGGCAGCGAGCGCAAGTCGTCAAGGCTCGCTGCGATCCGCGCTTCCGCCGATAACCCCGCGCGCGCGATGGCATCGGCGTCCGCGCGCAACTCCACGATCTCGCGCATCACGCCATCATTCGAGTCTTCGTTTGCGAGCGCCAGGCTCATTTCGGCGAGCGTTGCCGCGTCGGTCGAAAGTGCGCGGCTATAGCGGTTGGCAATATCGATCAGCGAACTCTCGCGATGAGCTTCATCGACATGAAGTGCCGTGAGCGCATCGGCGACTTCGGTGGAATAGTTGGTGACCGCTTGGAGCCAGCGCACATGGCGCGGCGTTTTTTCATCGATGGGCGCGAGCGGATCGCGTGTCAGCATGCCTGTGCGGATGGTCTCCGGCAAACGCCAGCGGTCCGCCGCCTCGATGCCGATCTCCTCGAACGTGACGCCCAGAAGCGCACCGCACGCAATGCTGTCGCTGATGTCTTCGGCGGCGGCCTTGCGGCGCAACTGATCCCATTCGGTCTCGAGATAAAACGCCACGAGCAGCTTGCCGATCTGCCGCATCAACGTACAGACCACCGCTTCTTCCGATGCCCGGAATTCGCTGCGCTCGGTCACTTGCCGCGCGACCGCGCCGGAAAGCAGCGTGCGATTCAGTTCGAGCTTGGCGTCGATACGGCGCGGCGCGCTGTGATGAAAATGATCGACGAGCTTGAGCCCGACCACGAGATGGCCGACCGCGTCCATGCCGAGCACCATCAGCGCGCGCGTGACGGTCGTGATGTTGCCGCCGAACGAGATGTACATCGCGGAATTGGCGAGCCGCAGCACCTTCTGCGTGAGGCCGAAGTCAGACAGAACGACCTGGACGAGGGCAGTGAAGTCCAGGTCGTCGTCGCTCATGGCGGATACCGTGGTTCGCAATGCTTGCGAAAGCATGGGGAAATCCCCGCGCTCGCTCATGCGCGCCCACAGTTTGTCCAGTAATTCGGCTTTGGTATTGCTTGCCATGCGATTGGTGTGTTGCCTTGCAGGTTCCAGTCCGGTTGGCTGAGCAGCTTGGGTTCGGCGCGTTGCGGCGTTCAGGCCGGCAACGCGCATTCGACTCAGCCGAGGTGTAATGCGCGGATAAAAACGTGCTTAAGTCCCATGTGCAAGTCTTGAATCCGTGTGTCTACGCTTTATAACGGCGTAACAGCACACAAGCTTTAAGGCAGACGCGAGACATGTCACAAATCGTGAAGGTATCTTATAAAGACGCCTGGAGAAAGAGCGTTTTATCCTCAAAGCAACGCTTCAGTTCCGTCGCGGGAAGCGCCTTGCTGATCAGCCAGCCCTGTATTTGATCACAGCCCATCTCGATTAGCAGATTCCGCTGGTCTTGCGTCTCCACGCCTTCCGCGACCAGTTCCAGCCCGAGAGATTTGGCCAGGCCCACCACGGCAGTGACGATCGCCCGGTTATTGCGCGATGTCAGCAAGTTTTCGATAAAGCTCCGGTCTATCTTCAACTTCGAAAGCGGGAAGCGCTGCAGATAGGAAAGGCTCGAATAACCGGTGCCGAAATCATCGACGGCAAAGTGGATGCCGAGCGCCGCCAGCGTTTCCAGCAGCAGCGTGGCTTCTTCGGGATCGTGCATCAGCAGGCTTTCGGTGATTTCGAAGACCAGCCGGCGCGGATTCAGACCCGTCAGTTCGAGCGCGTCCTTTACGTTTTGCGTAAAGCGCTTGTCGCGGAATTGCTGCGGCGAGACGTTCACCGACACGTAATCCAGCGCGATTCCGTCCTTGTCCCATTGCACCAGTTGCATGCACGCGGCTTTCAGCACCCAGTTGCCAAGATAGTTGATCAGGCCAATCGATTCCGCCAGCGAGATAAAAGCCGCCGGAGGAACCAGGCCGTGCACCGGATGCTGCCAGCGGATCAGCGCTTCGACACCGACCACGCCGCCGTGGCGGCTTTCTGTGATCGGCTGGAAATGCAGCGCAAATTCGCCGTTGCGCACGCCCTCGTAAAGATCGGCTTCCAGGTTCAGCCGCTCGGCGTCGCGCGGATCGTTATCGGGCGCATGGAACACGACGATATTGCCGCCCGAACCCTTGGCCTGCGCGAGCGCGTGATCGGCCATGCGCAACAGGCTGCTGCCGGTATGTTCCACAGCGTCGGGGAAGATAGCCGCGCCGATACTCGCCGACAAATGCGTATGTTGCCCACGATATTTATACGGCTGCGCCACCGCGCTCAAGCAGCGGCGCCCGAGGTCTTCGGCGGCCGCAATCGCTTCGTCGGCCGTGCCCGCCGTCATCAATACGGCGAATTCATCGCTCGATACACGTGCCACGCGTTCGCCCGCGCGAGCCGCATGCTGCAGCCGGCGCGCGGTTTCGCGCAGCATGTCGTCGCCGGCGTCGTAACCGAGCGCGCGGTTGATGCGCTGGAAATCGTCGATATCCACGCGCAGCAGGGCCGCGTGCGTTCGCGTGTGAACGGCTTCGGCCTGGGCGGCATCGAGTGCTGCTTGCAAGGCCGTCAGGTTTTCCAGGCCCGTGAGCGGATCGTGATTGAGCGCGTGGCGCAACGCCGCTTCGGTTTCGCGCCAGTGCGAGACTTCGAACGCGGCGACGGCAAAGCCGGCTTCGGGCGTCGAAAGCATTCGCAGCTCCACGAGGATCGGCGTGGTCAGCGACTTCAGCAGATGCAGCGTCGTCGCTTCCTGCTGGCCGCTTTGGCGGGCGCGGGCGACGAGGGCATCGAGTTCATCCATCTCTTCCGATGGCACCAGTTCATGCAGCGTTAGCGAGCTCAGATAGTCGCGGTGATAGCCGAGGAACTCGACGCTTCGTTCCGACACGTACTTGATCTGCAGCGACGCATCCACGTGCGCGATGAAGTCGACGGCAGCGAGCGTGGCTTCGTTTGCCGCGCTTGACGAAGGCTTGCTGGGCGCATCGATCGCGGCGGCTGCGTGAATTGGTTCGCCACGCGCGGACGAAATCTGGACGAGCCGTGCCGCATGGGACGAAACCGGTGCATACGATTTCACGCCGGCGGCTGGTGCGTCGATGGTAGCGAGCTTGGCGTTGCAACTGGCCTGCGCATTGGCGACCAGCGTCGCGGCAGCCCGGCGCACGGTAGCGCGAGTCTGGGCTGCGAAGGCGAGCCATGCATTGAAGCGCTGAGCGCGGGTCCGTTTTACTTGCATGTTGTGTGGGTTTGGCCTGTCTGAACGCGTGCTGGGCCTTGAAGGAACACGGCGCGCGCGGTCCGGAGCGCGCCGCATCGAAGTGCTGGAGAATTGCCGGCGATGCTGACGCAAAGGCTGCCGGGCAATCCAGCGGCCGCGACTCGGACCTGTTCTTTGCAAGTTAACGGTTACATCGCCGAATTCTTTAGAAGAATGGCCGCGCGCCCCAAGCCCTCAGCGCGGCGGGTTTCCACGCAATTTGTCGCCATCCCGATTTGCGGTAGAGTGCGATGAAGGAAGGTGAGCGGGCAGGCGGGATTCGCTGCGGGAAGAAGCTGCAAAATCTTTCCAACGATGGTCCGCATGCTTTAGCCTGATTCATCGCTTGTCATTGGTTTCCACTGTTATCGAGTTGTTATCGTTCCATTTGCCGTACGCCATGACCGTGTCTCCAAGCCGATTGTCACAGCCGGACCAGAGTCCGGACGCCGCCACCGCCAGCATTGCGCTGCGTCGGCTTCCGGCGTGCCGGGTGCGTGAAGCCGAGCAAGTTGGAAGGGCTGTAGCCATCGGGCCGATCAATGCCCCCGGTTGATCCCACTTCATCGCCAGGCGATTCCATCGACGTGTCCGCTGATCCGTCGGCCATCCGGGAACCGGAAAGTGTTTATCTGGGCCGGCAGCCGATCATCGACCGCAAGGGCGCGCTGCACGCCTACGAGTTGCTCTTTCGCGACAGCCCCGACAATCGCGCGCGGATTTTCGACGATGTCCAGGCTACCGCCCATGTCGTGGCGCGAACGGTAGGCGAGATCGGTTTGTCAGCCGTGCTCGGCGATCATCGCGGCTTCGTGAACATGAATCGCGACTTGTTGTTCGATGACATCGTCCACATCATGCCGCCCGATCGCTTCGTGCTCGAGATCCTTGAAACGGTTACCTTCGACGCAAAGCTCTTCAAGCGCTGCGAGCAGTTGCGGGCGGCCGGCTTTCAATTCGCACTCGATGACGTCGTTGCGCTCACCGAACCGCTGCACGAAGCGTTGCCTTACGTCGACTACGTGAAGATCGACTTTCTGACGGCCGACCGCGCGCATATTCCGGAACTCGCCGCCACGCTCAAACGTCATGGCAAAACTCTGATCGCCGAAAAGATCGAAACCCACCAGGACTTCAACGAAGCCAGCAGACTCGGCTTCGACCTCTTCCAGGGCTATTTCTTCGCGCGCCCGCAAGTGCTCGTGACGCGCCGCTCGAACCCGTCGCGCACTGCGCTATTGCGATTGCTGGGCCTGCTTTCCGGTGAACCCGGCATTGCGGAACTCGAAGCCGAACTGAAGCTCAATCCGAACGTGGTGGTGCAGTTGCTGCGCCTCGCCAATTCGAGTGCGTTCAAGCTGGCGCGGCCGGTTTCGTCGCTGCGCGAGGCCATCGCGGCGACCGGCACACGGCAGATATCGCGCTGGACCCAGTTGCTGCTTTATGCCGATGGCCGCCATCTGCCTTGGCGCTCCGACCCGCTCGTGCAGCTCGTCGGCACGCGCGCACGCTTCATGGAACTGGCGGCGCGCGCGTTGCGGCCATCGGATGAAGGATTCGCCGATGCCGCCTTCATGACCGGCATCTTTTCACTCGTCCATGTGGTCGTGGACTTGCCGCCTGTCGAAATCATGCAGTTGTTGAAGTTGTCGAAAGAGATTTGCGACGCGATCGTGGAAGGCAGCGGGCCGCTCGGCGCGTTGTTGCGGATTTCACAGGCCGCGGAACGGGGCGACGCGCCGGAGCTGGATTCGAGCATTGGCTCGGACGCCGAATTCGCGGTGCTGAGCCCGTCCGTGCTCGCCCAGTTGCAGTTCGATGCCGCCACGTGGTTCGGCGCCCACCGGGTGGAATAGTGTAGTCTCGCCGGACGGTTGTATTGTGTGCATGCTTACTATCCCCGGCAAAGCAGCCAATCAAGAACGAAGGGACTGTCATGAAGCGTAAATTTGCGGGTAAGTTGCTGGGTTTATCGCTGGGCGCCGCGTTGGCGGCTTATGCGCTTGTTGCCTACGCAACGTTGAAGCCGGGCGACCAGGCGCCGGGCTTCACCACGCAGGCATCGCTGGGCGGAAACGTCTTCGACTATTCGCTCGCAAGCGCGTTGAAGAAGGGACCGGTCGTGCTCTACTTTTATCCGGCTGCGTTCACGAAAGGCTGCACCATCGAGGCGCATGAATTCGCCGATGCCGTCGACGAATACAAGGCACAGGGCGCGACCGTTATCGGTGTGTCGCATGACAACATCGACACGCTGAAGAAGTTTTCGGTGAGCGAGTGCCGCAGCAAATTCCCTGTTGCCGCCGACGCCGACTCGAAGATCATCAAGCAATACGACGCGTCCATGCCGCTCGTGAATTCCATGGCGAACCGTGTTTCGTACGTGATTGCGCCCGATGGCAAGGTGATCTACGAATACACGAGCCTGTCGCCGGATCAGCACGTGGCGAACACGCTGCAGGCGTTAAAAGATTGGAACGCGAAGCACAAGACACAATAATCCCCGCGCTTGAGGTTGTTTGCTGATGCCGATAATCGTTGTACTGGTTGTTCTCGTGGCCGTGATCTACGGCGCGTTCTGGTCTTTCCACGCAATCTCGGCGGCGTTCGGCCTGGGCATTGCAGTTGGCGCCGCGATCCTGGCGGGTTTGATCGTGGCGGCCGCTGCAGCCTACTTCTGGTTCCGGTGGAAAGAGGTCGCTCCCAATGCCAGCGATGGCGACTGGACGCATGAGCTCAAAGCCGACTGGGGTGGCGTGAGAGTGGCGGCGGGCAAACGCCTGTGCGAGGTTCGCGTGGCCGAGCGCACCGGCATGTACATCTTTGCCGACCTGCGCGGCGCGCGCATGGAGGCGGGTTCGGCGGGAAGCGCCTGGCAGGTTGTGCTGGATGTGGACGACTCCGCGAACCCGCAATGGATCTTGCCCATGCGCGACCGGCGCGAAGCGCACAAGTGGAGCCGGATCTTGCAAAAGGCGACCGACGAGAAGTTGTAATTCTTTAGTGATATCCCATATCGCTGCGTACTTTCCCGCGAAAGACCCAGTACGACCAGACGACATAAATCACGATCACCGGCAACAGGAACATCGTTCCAATAAGCAGGAACTGCTGTGAAAGGGGCGCAGTGGATGCGTCCCACAGCGTCACCGATGGCGGTGCAATAAACGGCCACAAACTGATCACAAGCCCGGTGAATGCGAGGAAGAACAGGCCGATCGAACACATGAACGGCACGACTTCGCGGCGCTTGCCCAGCGCAGACCACAATGTCCAAACAAGCAGCACCGTCAGCACCGGCACCGGCGCAAATACGAAACTCGCGGGAAAGCTGAACCATCGTTCCGAAATCCGTGCGTCCTTGAGCGGCGTCCAGATGCTGATCAGCAGAATGAACGCGATCACGCCGAACAGCACCTTCTTCGCCATGCCGCGCGCCCATTCCTGTAAATCGCCTTCGGTTTTCAGCACGAGCCAGGTCGTGCCCTGCAACGCGTAACCGAAGATCAATCCGATGCCTGTCAAAAGCGGAAAGGGCGCGATCCAGTCCCAGCTGGTTCCGGCGAAAACGCGGCCGTGGATTGGAAAGCCCTGGATGAACATGCCGAGCACCACGCCCTGCGAGAACGTCGCGATAAGCGATCCGTAACCGAATGCGCCGTCCCATATCCATTTCCGTGCGTTGATCACTTCGCGGAATTCGAACGCGACGCCGCGAAAGATCAAGCCGAGCAGCATCAGCAGAATAGGAAAATAAACCGCTGGAACGATGATCGAGAACGCCAGCGGAAACACGGCGAGCAAGCCGCCGCCGCCGAGGATCAGCCAGGTTTCGTTGAAGTCCCAGACGGGCGCGACCGAGTTGATCATCAACTGCCTTTCGGCCGGATCGTGGCGCAGCAGAAACACCATGCCAACGCCCAGATCGAAGCCGTCCAGCAGCACGTACATGAATACGGCGAGCGCCAGGATGGCGGCCCACATCGGCACGAGGTCGAGCATCATGGTCTCCTGGCTGGCGGAATCACGTCGTCCGGGCGGACCGCTTTGGTCACGCCCGAAGCCGCCGCGCTTGCCGGTGCAGCACTTGCCGATGCCGCCGATAAAGGCCGCGCCGCACGCGTCTCCGGTTGCAGCTGATCGTGATCGGTATCGTGGTGTTCGTCGGCGGGACCGATGCGCACGAGGCGCCGCAGCAGGATGAATCCCGAGCCGAAAATCACGATGTACGCCAGCACGTAGAGCAGCCACGAAAGCCCGACATCGCCGGCTTTCAGCGACGGCGTGACCGAGTCGCTCGTGCGCATCAGGCCATATACGGTCCATGGCTGGCGGCCGCTTTCGGTCGTGGTCCATCCGGCCAGCACGGCGATAAACCCAAGCGGCATGCCATACGTGGCGCATCGCAGCCAGCGCGTGCTGGTTTCGAGCTTGCCGCGCGCAAACAGCACGATGCCGGACAGCACGAGCACGAACATCAGCAAGGCAATGCCGACCATGATCCGGAACGCAAAGAACACGACAGCCACGTTAGGCCGATCCTCGCGCGGAAAGTCTTTCAGACCTTGCACGACGCCATTTGGATCGTGCGTAAGATAGATGCTCCCGAGCACGGGTATCGATAATTCGAAGCGGTTGCGTTCGTTCTCCTGGTCTGGAATGGCGAAGATGGCGGCGGGAATGCGCGAGCCTGTTTCCCACAAGCCTTCCATGGCCGCGAGTTTCGCCGGCTGATGTTCGCGGGTATTGAGACCATGCATATCGCCGATAACCATCTGCACCGGCACCATGATCATCAGAAAGATCAGCGCCATCTTCGTCATCACGCGGCTTTCTTCCAGCGACCGGCGTTGTCGAAGGTACATAGCGCCGACGCCGAGAATCACGAACGCCGCCGTGACGAGAAACGCGCTGACCGTGTGGCCGAGGCGGTATGGGAAGGAGGGCGTGAAGATGGCGTCGAAGAAACTCGTCACTTCGAAACGACCGTCGGGAAGGATCTTGTAGCCGCGCGGCGTCTGCATCCAGCTATTGACCGCGAGAATCCAGAACGAGGAAATCACCGTTCCCGACGCCACGAAAAACGCAGCCAGCACATGCGCCCATTGCGGCACGAGCTTGCGGCCGAAGAGCAACACGCCGAGGAACGCGGCTTCGAGGAAAAACGCGGTGAGGACTTCGTAACCCATCAACGGGCCGATAACGCTCGCGGTGGCATCGGTGAAACGGCTCCAGTTGGTGCCGAACTGGAACGGCATCACGATCCCCGATACCACGCCCATGCCGAACGAAACCGCGAATATCTTGAGCCAGAACGCCGAGAGCCGCCGATAGACGTCGCGTTTGGTGATCCACCAAAGCACTTCCAGTGTCGCGATAAAACACGACAAGCCGACTGTGAACGCGGGCAGCAGGATGTGAAATGCGATGACCCACGCGAACTGAAAACGGGACAGCAATACGGCATCTAATTCCATGAACACTCCACTTGAGAAGTTTTCTATGGCGCGCTGACGGGTTTAGATTAAACCAGCTTTCCATGAGACGACGATATTATTTAGTGCCCGCTTTCCGAATAAGAATCCAATAACGCTCAACAAATTGGTCGAATGCGATGCTTTCTTATCGTTGATATAATTACGCTTTCATTACACGTCACGTGGACGACCACGCGCGCGTCGATTACACCGGGGACGGCCCCACTTTTGTCGATGGGGAATGTCCATGTCCTGGTTTCTTTTGTTTATCGCCGGATTGCTCGAAGTTGCATGGGCCGCGGGTCTCAAGACTTCCGAGGGTTTTACGCGCTTGTGGCCGTCGGTGTTCACGGTCGTGACGGCGACCGGCAGCTTCGTGCTGCTTGCCATGGCCATGCGCCAACTGCCGCTCGGCACCGCTTACGCTGTATGGACGGGCATCGGCGCGGTCGGCGCTTTTATTTTCGGCATCGTGATGATGGGTGAGGCGCTGACGGTGGCGCGGGTCGCCAGTGCGGCGTTGATCGTGGTCGGGCTGATCGGGCTGAAGCTGTCGTCGGGACATTGAACGCGAGGTTTTGCTGCATCAAGCGCTCAAACAATCGCTGGAATAGCCGTTAATGAGTCTATGCAGGAACGCGGCGCGCTGCATCGGTTAGCAACCGGTGGCTATAATGGGTTCAAACGGCCTGCTGGTTCGGCGTTTAACGGCACGGTCCGTAGCATATCGATCACGTCCGGCTCCAACGCTTTACGTTTTGTCCAATATCCCACCCACTGCTCGTTCCCGAACAGCGGGTAGAACACTCAAAGTCAGGAGCGCCGCGACGGTCCTGGTACCTGGCGCGGGGTGAGCAGCGCGCAAGGAGACGGTGATGCTTGAAGCACTTTCGCTGGCAGCGGGGCTTTCCTGGGCGAGCGGGCTGCGACTCTACCTGACGGTGTTCATCGCCGGGCTGTTCGAGCGGCTGGGCCTGATCCATCTGCCTGAAACGCTGGCGGTTCTGGCCTCTCCGTGGGTGATCGGCGTGGCGGCGGCGCTGACCATCGTAGAATTTTTCGCCGATAAAATCCCCGCCTTCGATTCCCTCTGGGACGCAATTCATACCTTTATCCGCATTCCCGCCGGCGCTGTACTGGCCGTCGGCGCGTTCGGTCATGCCGATCCGGCCCTCCTGACCATCGCCGCGCTTGCCGGCGGCACGCTCGCGGGCGCCGCGCATCTGGCTAAAGCCGGAACGCGCGCGTTGATCAATTTATCGCCGGAACCGGTGTCGAACTGGGTTGCCTCCGCCACCGAGGACTTCGGCGCGTTGCTCGGCATCACGCTGGCGTTGTTCGTGCCGTTGCTGTGCTTGTTGCTGATCATTGCGTTTCTACTATGCGCCGGATGGGCCTTGCCGCGACTCATGCGAGGCGTGCGCGGCGGATTCGGCCGAATGGCCAAGCACATGGTCGCAGCCCCGAGCGTCGGTGCACGCATCAATTCCGCCGGACCGTTCAGGAGCAAGCACGATTGAGTACCAGTAGCCTGGATAGCAGCGGTTCGGATTCGAAGCAGGAATCGAAACAGAATTTAGGTCGGCATGGCTTGAGCATCGCGCAGATTGCGCGGCAATCGCTGCGCATGACTGCTCGCGACTGGCGTGCCGGCGAACTGACCATGCTCATTCTCGCGCTCGTGCTGGCGGTTGCCGCGCTGGCGAGCGTTGGTTTTCTCGGCGACCGGATGCGGCAGGGACTTGAGCGCGACGCGCGGCAGATGATCGCCGCGGATTTTGTGGTTCGAGCGGATCATCCTGTGGATCCATCGTTTGCCGCCGAAGCCGCACAACTCAAGCTCGAAACCGCGACCACGGCAATTTTCCCCAGCATGATCAGCGCGGGCGTTTCCGGCAGCGGCACCGCGGCGCCCGTCGCCCGGTTATCGGCGCTCAAGGCCGTGTCGCCCGGGTATCCGTTGCGCGGCGCGTTGCGTATTGCGCCGGCGGTCGGTCAACCCGACGCTCCAGCCACGTCTATTCCCGCGCCCGGCACCGTCTGGGCCGATCCCGCCTTGCTCGATGCGCTGAAAGTGCCCGTAGGCGGAACGGTCCGGGTCGGTACGCGCACGTTCAAGGTTTCAGCGATCATCACGCGCGAACTCGATCGCGGTTTTTCCTTCGTGAGCTTCTCGCCGCGCCTGATGATGCGCGCCGACGAGCTTGCGTCCACCGGGCTCGTGACGTTCGGCAGCCGCGTGACGTATCGACTGCTGGTGGCGGGGCCGGACGCGCAGGTCAAGCAATTCGCCGAATTCGCCCGCGACAAGGTCGATGGAAAACCGGCCGGCGGGTCGAACGGCGCTTCGGCCGAAGGCAGCAAGCTGCGCGGCGTAGCACTTGAATCGCTGCAGGACGGCCAGCCGCAAGTTCGTCAGACCATCGACCGGGCGAGTCATTTTCTGACGCTGGTTTCGCTTCTGACCGCGTTGCTCGCGGCAGTTGCGATCGCGATGGCGTCGCATCGTTTTGCGCGCCGTCACCTCGACGGCTGCGCCGCGATGCGTTGTCTCGGCGTGAGTCAGGCGACGTTGCGATCGCTGTTTATCGGCGAGTTTTTACTGGTGGGCGTGCTGGGCAGCGTGGTTGGCGTGGTGCTGGGTTTCGGCGGGCATCTCGTGTTGCTCAGCTGGCTTGGAACGCTCGTCGATGTCGAGTTGCCGTCGCCCAGCATCTGGCCAGCGGTGCAGGGCGTGGCTACCGGGCTCGTGCTATTGCTTGGCTTTGCGGTGCCGCCGTTGCTGCCGCTGACGCGCGTGCCGCCCGTGCGTGTGATCCGGCGTGAACTCGGCGATGCAGGGCGTATCGCGTGGTTCGCTTACGCCGTCGGCGTGATGTTGTTTGCCGGACTGCTCGTGATCGCGGCGGGCGAGCTGAAACTTGGCGGGATCGTGGCGGGCGGTTTTGCGGGCGGTTTGCTCGTGTTCGGCGTGATCGCGCGCGTGGCGCTCTGGGCGGCAGCGCGGTTCGTGCGCAGCGAGCGCGTGGGGGCGGGCGTGGGCTGGCGCTACGCACTTGCATCGCTGGAGCGGCGCAGCGGCGCGAGCGCGTTGCAGATCACGGCGTTGGGTATCGGTTTGATGTGTTTGTTGCTGATCGCCATGACGCGTAGCGATTTGATCGCCGGGTGGCGGCAATCCACGCCGCCGGACGCGCCGAATCAGTTCCTGATCGATATCCAGCCCGACCAGCGCGCGGGCGTTACCACGTACTTGAAGCAGCACGGACAAGGCGACGCCGCGTTGTCGCCGATGGTGCGCGGCCGTCTTGTCGCGGTCAACGGCAAGCCGGTGAGCCCGGACAACTACGAGAAAGCCGATGCCAAACGGCTGGTCGATCGCGAATTCAATCTGTCGTACACCACCGAGCTTCCCGGCGATAACCGCCTGGTCGGCGGCGACTGGTACGGCACGGACGGCAAACCGCAGGTATCGATAGAACAAGGGCTCGCGAAGACCATTGGCGTGAAACTCGGCGACACTTTGCGTTTCGACGTCGCCGGCATGCAAGTGGAAGGGCCGGTGACGAGCCTGCGCAAGGTCGACTGGAATTCGTTCAAGGTGAACTTCTTCGTGCTGATGCCGCCGCCGTCCATCAGCGACTTGCCCGCCACGTTCATCACGAGTTTTCATTTGCCGCCGGGGCAGCAGGGTTTGATCGATGGACTAGTTGGCCAGTATCCGAACGTGACCGCCATCGATACCGCGCCGATCCTCGCGCAAATCCAGCGCGTGCTCGAACAGGTGATCGGCGCTGTGCAGTTCCTGTTCATCTTCACGCTGGCTGCCGGCGTGCTTGTTCTGTACGCCGCGCTTGCCGGTACGCGCGACGAACGCATGCACGAGTCCGCGTTGCTGCGCGCGCTGGGCGCTTCGCACAAGCAGGTGCGCTCGGTGCAGACGGCTGAGTTCGTCGCGGTCGGCGCGCTCAGCGGGCTGATGGCGGCGCTCGGCGCGCAAGGCATCGGCTATCTGCTCGCGACGCGCGTGTTCGAGTTTCACATCGATTTCAATCCGTGGCTCGTGCCAGCCGGCATTGCCGCGGGCGTGGTCTGTTCGGGGCTGGGCGGCTGGTTGAGCCTGCGCCGCGTGCTGTCGCGTCCGGCGCTGCAATCCCTACGCGACGCCTGAGTCACAATCAAAGATACGCATGACCGAAGCAACCTCCGACGCAACTCAGCAGGAAACGCCGCAACCCACGGCATTCGAACTCATCGGCGGCGAGGCGCGCGTCCGGGCGCTCGTCGACCGGTTCTACGACCTGATGGATCTGGAGCCCGAGTTTGCCGTGTTGCGCGGTTTGCATCCGCCGACGCTCGATAATTCCCGCGACAAGTTCTTCTGGTTCCTGTGCGGCTGGATGGGCGGCCCCGATTACTACATCAGCAAGTTCGGTCATCCGCGTTTGCGGGCGCGGCATTTGCCTTTTGCGATTGCATCGCCGGAACGGGATCAATGGCTGCGCTGCATGGCTTGGGCAATGGAAGACATCGGCCTCGACGAACCCATGCGCGAACGCCTGCTCACCTCTTTCTTCGATACCGTTGACTGGATGCGAAATCGTCCGGGCTGAGTTTTATGACTGACGCGCTGGATCATCGTGCTCGAGACGTGCTGGACGCGTGGTTCGGGACGCCCGATTCACTGGAGTTCGGGCACGCGCGCAGGCAATGGTTCAAGAAGAACGCCGCCTTCGATACCGCGCTTCACGCGCGTTTCGGCGGCTTGCTCGATCTGGCGTTGAGAGGAGAGCTTGCGTCGTGGTCTGCTGCGCCGCTTGGCGCGTTGGCGTTGATCGTGATGCTCGACCAGTTCACGCGCAATTGTTTTTGTGGAACGCCGCGCGCATTTTCCGGTGACGTGATGGCTCTGGAACTCGCCCGCGAACTGGTTGTTTCAGGCAAGGAGCGCAGCTTGCCGACTGTCTATCACCGCATGTTCGTGGCCATGCCATTCGAGCACCACGAGGCAATCGAGAGTCAGCGCGAAGCGGTGCGTCTTTATCAGATTCTCTTCGATGAAACCCGCGAAGACGATATCGAATCAGGTCTCAAGTACGCCATCCGTCACGCTGAAGTGATCGATAGATTCGGACGCTTTCCGCATCGAAACGTGATCCTCGGCCGTGAATCGACAGCCGAGGAACTCGAGTGGCTCAAGACGAATCGCGGTTTTTGATTCGCCACGAAACTCAACGTCCGCCCGCTACGTCGAGCAACGCGCCGGTCACATAAGACGACGCATCCGATAGCAGCCACACGATCGATTCCGCGACTTCATCGGCGGTACCGGGCCGGCCTAGCGGCGCCAGCACGCCCAGTTGCGCCGCGCGATCGGGCTTGCCGCCGCTCGCGTGGATCTCTGTATCGATCAAACCCGGACGCACGGCGTTCACGCGCACGCCTTCCGGGCCGAGTTCCTTCGCGAGACCGATAGTCAGCGTATCGACGGCGCCCTTCGAACCCGCGTAATCCACGTATTCGTTGGGCGATCCGAGCCGCGCCGCCGCCGACGAAATATTGACGATCGATCCGCCCGCGCCACCGCGCTTCGTCGACATTCGCCGCGCCGCTTCGCGCGCGCAGAGGTACGCGCCGAGCACGTTGGTATCGAAAACGCGTTTCATGCGGGCCACGTCCATGTCCGCCAGCGCCGAACCTGGCGCAACGATGCCCGCGTTGTTCACGAAGCCATCGATTGTCCCGAATGCTCGAACGGTGGCATCGAACATGGCGATGACATCGGCTTCCTGGCTGACATCGCCTTGGATGGCGATCGCGTGGCCGCCCGCAGCTTCGACGCGGGCGACGGTTTCATCGGCGGCGGCGCGGTTCGTGGCGTAATTCACGCCGATCGACCAGCCGCGCGCCGCGCACAACAACGCTGCTGAGCGGCCGATGCCGCGGCTGCCGCCCGTGATCAAAACGACTTTCGACATAACCGGAACTCCGTTCAAACAGCGTCGCGTTTTTCGGGCCAGCGATCGATCGCCGGCGGTCTGTATGCCTTCAGCGCGCCGATCAGTTTCGCCGGATCGGATTCGACCTGAAGCATGTCGAGAAACGGCGCGCGCATGAAACCTTCCTCGACCGTGTGCTTGAGCATGGCCAACAGCGGATCGTAGTAATTGTCGATGTTCAGGAGCGCGACGGGTTTCTCGTGGTATCGAAGTTGCGCCCACGTATAAACCTCGAACAGCTCTTCGAACGTGCCTACACCGCCCGGCATCGATACAAACGCATCCGACAGATCCGCCATCTTCTTCTTGCGCTGATGCATGTCGGGCACCACATGCAGCTCGGTCAACCCTTTGTGGCCGACTTCCTTGTTCATCAGCAATTCCGGGATGACGCCGATCGCGCGGCCGCCGTGGGCGAGCACTTCATCGGCGATGGTGCCCATCAATCCCACGCTCCCGCCGCCGTAGATCAGCGCGAGATCCGCCTGAACCAATGCGCGTCCGAACGCCTTGGCCGCTTCGGCATAGACCGGGCGGGCTCCGTAAGAGGAGCCGCAATATACACACACTGCTTTCATTAGATAGGTTCCTTGGGCGCGCCGTCTTCCTTCGGCGCGCGGTAGTCGGCAAAGACGCGTTCAGGCATTTTCCCGGACACGAGGTCATCGAAAATCTGCCGTGAACGGCCGCGCAAATACGGCGCCATTACCGAGATGATATTCAGGCTTGCCTGATGCAATTCCGCGCGAATCGTGTCCTGCTCGTTGTATTTGCGCGGGTTCATGACGAACTGATACGACAGCCAGTACGTCGCGATGATCCCCATGTTGGTCGCGATCACCTTGATCTCCGCGGGCGTCGCGACCATTTCGCCATCGGTTACGAGCGCGTCGCAGAGTTGCTGCGCGAAGTTGACCTTGTGCGTGATGATCTGCTTGAAATGCGTTTCGAGCGTGCGGTTGCGGGCAAGCAGGTCGTTCAGGTCACGGTACAGGAAACGGTATTGCCAGAGAAAATCCGCCATGTACTGCAGATACGACCACATTTCGTCGATAGTCGGACGATGATCTTCCGGAAACCGCAGCCGCTTTTCGATCAGTTGTTCGAACTGCGCGAAGATGCTGTTGATGATGTCGTCTTTATTGCGGAAATGGTAGTACAGATTGCCCGGGCTGATCTCCATCTCTTCCGCGATAGTCGTGGTCGTGACGTTCGGTTCCCCAATGTCGTTAAAGAGTTTCAGCGACAGTTCGAGAATGCGCTCGCGCGTGCGGCGGGGAGGTTTTGCTTCCATGTCGTCCGACCTGGTTGACCGGCGAAGGCGAGCCGCCTGGACGGCAGCGCTCGGACCCTGAAACCGGAGGCTATCTTGAATATCGGACGATTATAAACGGGTGGTTCGCGGGCGGGTCGGCTTCAGAATAGCGCGAGGGTCCATCGCCAGAGTAGCGGCCCTACGATCAGCGCCCAGGTCAACAGGCACACGAGCAGCGCCACCATGACCGCCGCACTGCCAAAGTCCTTCGCGCGTTTGGAAAGCTCGTGGCGTTCCAGCGAAATCCGGTCGATGGCCGCTTCCACGCTCGAATTCAGCAGTTCCACCATGAGAACCAGCAGCACCGATGCAATCAGCACCGCGCGCTCCACCGGCGCGACCGGCACAAAAATACCGCACGGCAGAAGAATCGCCGCGAGCGTCAGCTCCTGGCGGAACGCGCTTTCCTCGCGGATCGCCACGCGAAAGCCGTTCAGCGAGTTTTTCATCGCGTGCCAGGCGCGGGTCAGGCCGCGGTTGCCCTTGTACGGATTGAAGGGCAGGGGAGCCAGGGGATCGTCGGGACCCAGCGGTTCTCGAGCGTTCGGCAAGGTATCGACGTCGCTGTGCACGTCAACGTCGTCCGCTTCCTGATCGAAGGGATCGCGATGAACATAAAGCAACGAGTCCGCTTGCACTGAAGGTTTGGCTTTCACATTGCGAGTCGGTGGAGGTGCGTTCGTGGTGCGTTGATGTTGCGCTGATCGCTCTAAGCTGCGGCTTGCTTCTGGGTCGCGCCGCGCGTGCCGAGCGGCTTCAGATGCGAAGCAAATTGCTCCGATGCCGCGCGCCACGAAAACTTCTCCGCCCATGCGCGCGCATCGGCACGTTCAATTTTAAGCGCACGCAGGCAGGCTTCCTGCAAATCTTCATCGAGCGCGCCGGGGCCATCTGTTCCCAATACATCGATAGGACCCGTCACCGGATAGGCCGCCACCGGCGTGCCGCACGCCATGGCTTCGAGCAGCACCAGACCGAAGGTGTCCGTGCGGCTCGGGAATACAAAAACATCGGCGGCTGCATAGACCTTCGCGAGCTCGGCCTGCGACAACACGCCGAGATAATTCACGTTCGTATAACGCGATTTCAGTTCGGCGAGCGCCGGACCTTCGCCTGCCACCCATTTTGAACCCGGCAGGTCCAGCTTCAAAAAAGCCTCGACGTTCTTTTCCACGGCCACGCGTCCCACGTACAAAAATATCGGACGCGTGGTGTTGAGAACCTTTGAGTCCATCGGCTGAAAGATATCCAGATCCACGCCCCGCGTCCACAGTACAACGTTCGTGAAGCCGAATTTTTCGAGGTCCGTTTTCACCACGGGCGTCGGCGCCATCACCGCTTGCGAGGGTTTGTGAAACCAGTGCAGGAACTTGTACGTCGCGCTGATCGGAATGCCGAAACGCGCCTGAACGTACTCCGGAAAACGCGTGTGATAAGCGGTCGTGAACGGCAATTTGTTGCGTATGGCAAACGAGCGCGCCGCCATGCCGAGCGGACCTTCTGTTGCAATGTGCAACGCATCGGGCGCGAACTCTTCAATGCGCTCTGCCACGCGGCGTCGCGGCAATAGCGACAGCCGGATCTCGGGATACGTCGGGCACGGGATGGTCCTGAACTCGAGCGGCGTGAGCAATTCCACGCGATGCCCCAGCGCCGTCAATTCGCGGCTCGTGCTTTTCAGTGTACGCACTACGCCGTTGACTTGAGGTTCCCAAGCATCGGTCACGATCATGATTTTCATTCGATGGCCTCTCAGTAGGTGAAGCGCTCAGGCGGTTGCCCCGGCCTTTTGTACGTGGTGTTCAGGTGAGCGCAGAACGGTCCAGTAAACAATCTTCAGTTCGCCTTCGAACGTCTCGACGAGCGCCGACAAACTCTCGACCCAGTCGCCGTCGTTGCAGTACAGAACGCCGTCGATATCGCGAATCTCGGCTTTGTGTATGTGTCCGCAGACCACGCCGTCGCAACCGCGGCGGCGCGCTTCGTCGGTCATCACGGACTCGAACTTCGAGATGAAGTTGACCGCGTTCTTGACCTGATGCTTGAGGTACTGCGAGAGCGACCAGTAGTTCAGGCCGAGGCGGCTGCGCGCGCGATTGAACCAGCGGTTGAGCAGCAGAATAAGTGTGTAGAGCGTGTCCCCGAGATAGGCGAGCCACTTGGCGTGCTGAATGACGCCGTCGAAAAGATCGCCGTGGACAATCCACAAGCGCTTGCCGGCAAGCGTGGTATGAAAGGCTTCCTGGCGCACGTGGATATCGCCGAATGCGAGGTCGCAGAACTGACGCGCGGCTTCGTCGTGATTGCCGGGAATGTAGACCACTTGCGTGCCTTTACGGGCTTTGCGCAAAATCTTCTGGATCACGTCGTTGTGCGCCTGCGGCCAGAACCAGCCTTTACGAAGCTGCCATCCGTCGATAATGTCGCCGACCAAATACAAGTATTCCGAATCATTGTGGCGAAGAAAATCGAGCAGGTAATTCGCCTGGCAGCCGCCGGAACCGAGATGGATATCGGAGAGCCAGATGGTGCGGTATTTATGATCGGCGGGACCGTCGTCTGGACGTGAAGTGTTTTGTGGCGCGAGGTTTGGAGTGATCGTTTCGGGCGATAACGGTGGTGAGTGTGTCGCTGCGTCGGTGCGAAACGCGATGGCTTCTGCATCGCGGAGGGTGACAGCTAACAGTTCACTCAGGTTGCTCGCAGACGATTTGGTGGCCATGGGCACGCGCAACGGGTTGCAGTGAGGCCATTGCGCCATGCCCGCGTGACCGTGCCATGACAGTCACAAAAACTTCTTATCGATCTGGTGTCCGATGCATCGCTGTCACGGCGCTTTTTGCAGCTAAAGCGAAGCCCGGCATTCGTGGCGATCCGGCGTAACCCGAAGGCCTTGCGGATCGAAAATTTGCCGTTGCTGCGCATTTTGTCGCGTTCGTGGCAGATCTGTCAAAACTGTGCATAAGGCGCCCTGTTTGAACCGCGCTTTCCCTATACTCACCGGGTCAAAGCGGATTCCTAAATAAATGGACAACGTAACAGTACGTCCCGTCGAGCGCGTATCGACGTGCAAGATCTGCAACGCACAGGCGTTCCTTTACGGCGTCACCGACTTTCATAAGAGCTGCGAAGAAGCGCGAGGGCGCTATCTGCCGCTCATAGGCGTGCCAATCTATTATCACCAGTGCAGCGAATGCAACCTTGTTTTCACGCGGGCATTCGACGACTGGAGCAAGGCCGAGTTCGTACAGCACATCTATAACGACGACTACGTGCTGATCGACCCTGATTATGTCGATGCACGGCCGGCCAACAACGCAGACTTCATTCTTGATTTCGTCAGGAAGGGCAAAGACCTGAAATGCCTGGATTACGGCGGCGGGAATGGAAAACTCGCGGAGCTATTACGGGAAGGCGGGCTGGATGCGTATAGCTGGGATCCGATGGACACAACCGGAACGCAGCAGCCCTCCGATTCCTTCGACTTCATCAGTGCATTCGAAGTGCTCGAACACACGCCGGATCCGGTTGCGACCACTCGGGAAGCTTTAGGATTGCTAGGCCCGCGTGGCGTTTTGTTGTTCTCGACGTTGACCATCGATCATGTGCCGCCGCGCGCTATGGACCACTGGTACATAGCGCCGCGCAATGGCCACATCACGATCTATACGCGACGCGCACTCGACACATTATTCGCGCAGGAAGGTTTCCGTTTGCATCACTTCAACGACAACCTGCACATGGCGTTGAACGATGATCCGGACTGGCTGAGTTGAGTGAACGTAAACGGGGCTGAGCCGCTGCTCAATTAGGAACTACAGGCGACGCAGCGACCACACGCGTCCCGGCCATCCGGTCATGCAGGAATTGTCGCGATGGATCGAGCCATACAGCCGCGGCCCACAGCACGATCCAACCGGCGCAAAGTCCAAGCGTTACAGGCACGGTCAATCCAAGGAACGGATGCAACGCCAGCGGCGGCAAGAACCAGAGCCACGCGAGCACATATCGCGCAATGGCACGCGCAATTGAGACAGGCGCGCCGCGTGCATCGACCACTTTCAGGCGCCAGGTTTTCATCGGCAACGTTTGGCCGCCGTGCGTCCAGAAGTAGACGAAATAAACCGCGAGCACGATCCCGATCCACGTCATCAACACGTTGTGATGCGTAAGTCCGTTACGTTGCTGAGTGAGCGTGCTGAAAATATATCCAGCAATAAACACGATCCCGAACAGGATCACGCCTTCATAGACCATTGCAGCCAGGCGACGCCGCAATTTTGGCGCGACTAGCGGAGCAGGGGAGAGCGACTCTATGGAAGCACTCGCCATATTTCAGGATCCGTTGAAAATCGACGGCGCTTGCTGAGGCGAAACAGGAATCGGCGTGGCAGGGACGAAGCTCGCTGCATTCGGAATAGCCGGCGACGCAGGCGCGGGCACCCCGATTTGCGCTTCGGTCGCCTCGGACGCATGCGTGTGGTCCCGATTGGTGATCAGCCGATTGATGTCCTTGACTTCGGTTTTTCCGGAAGGCGGCGCGCTGACAACGGTCGGCCGGCGCGGTTTCTCGGTAGCCGCGAGCTTTTTCTTTTGTTCTTCGGGGAGCTTTTGATATGCGTCCCAGGCACGTTCGCGCTTTTCGACCGGCACCGACTTGGAAACCTGATAATTTTCCCGCGCAACCTTGCGTTGGTCCGGCGTCATGCGCACCCATTCGGCCATGCGTTCGTGCAGGCGGTTTTGGCCCTCGGGCGATAGCTTGTTATACCGCGATGCGATTTTCATCCACTTGAGCTTTCGTTCCTCGCTGAACTGATCCCATTGCTTGGCAAAAGGTGCGAGCGCGGTTCGCTGGGCTTCGGTAAGGCGGGCCCAGGCAAGTGGACTATCGGGGGAAAGCGAAGAAAGCGGGGACAGCACCTCGCCCGCGCTTGCCCCGGAGGGGGCAGCAGCGAGTGGGATGGCGGAAGCGGCCGAATAGAACCGCGGATAGGTGGCGGCAAACGCGACGAGTCCCGCAATTGCGCATCCAAAGACAATCGCGAGGCCGCGCTTGTAACTCACCCGATAACTCCTGCAGACTTAATGATTGCGCGTCAGGTACGCGTTGAAACCGTGGTCGAGATACGCGTCGAGCGGCAGGTTGTCGCTCAGCATAGCGGCGTCGATATCGGCGAGTTCAGCGGTGCGTTGCTGATCTTCCCAATAAGCGATGCCCGCCAGCCCGATCACGAGCGCGAGCAACGGCCACGCAAGCGTCAGGCGCGAAAAGCGGCCGCGTTTGCCGGACGAGCCAGATGCAGGACTGCCGAGGCTCGGCGCCATGCCCGCGCCGGCGAGCGCAGGCGCGAAAACCGGCGCTGCGACTTTCTCCGGTTTTTTGCGTGCGAGCGCCGTCCGGCGCGCTGCCGCGAGCTTGTCCAGCGACGCGGCAGGTAGCGTTGTAATACTTTCGTCGAGCGCGCGGCGTACCTTCAGCGCGAATTCGGCTTCTTTCTGATCGAGAGCGTTGCTCATAGCGTGATTCCTTTCGCCTTCAGCGCGTGTGCCAGCGCATGCGTGGCCCGCGAGCAATGCGTTTTTACGCTGCCCTCAGAGCAGCCCATTGCAGCGGCGGTTTCGGCGACATCCATATCCTCCCAGTAACGCATGAGAAACGCTTCCCGTTGACGTGCTGGTAGTTTCTGGATTTCCGCGTCGATCAGATTGAGCACCTGTTCGCGCTCGAGCCGGCTTTCGCTGCTCTCCGCACCGACCGTGCCATCCTGCGATTCGAAGGTTTCGAGGGGGTCGAATTCATCGTCGTCGGCATTTCCAAACGATGAAAACAGGCTTACCCACGTATTTCTGACCTTCTGGCGCCTGAAATAGTCGTGCGTTGCATTTTGCAGGATACGCTGAAACAAAAGCGGCAATTCGGCCGGAGGGCGGTCGCCGTATTTTTCGGCGAGCTTGATCATCGCATCCTGAACGATGTCGAGCGCCGCGTCGTCGTCACGTACGGTGTACACCGTCTGCTTGAACGCGCGTCTTTCGACGCCCGCCAGAAAATCGGCGAGTTCCTTGTCTGATGCCATCCGTGAGGCCCGGCGCAACGAGCGTGCGTCGATAAGGGTTGGTGAGAGGTTAAAAACCTGCGGATGCTAACAAACTTTTGAGTGAACAGCGAGGAAATGCGGCCGGGGCGAACCCCGAAACGCCGGTTTTTTAACGGTATTTCGGCGCTTTCCGAGCCGTCTGTCGTGCAATTCAGCGCGTTCCCGTTGCGATTGCAGAAATTTTTGCTTGACTGTCTTTATTGCCTCGGGCTATCGTTTCCGACTCGCATCATCAGTGAACTGTCTCTTTGAGGCGAGCCCAAGAAGCCCGCTTCCCATTAAGACGCGCCGCTTGAACCCGAGCCACAAGCACGGCAGAGAGCACCCAATCAATTTTTTGCCGAAAATTCGAAAGGTGAATGTATGAATATGCCCAGCGCGGAATTCTCCACGTCGGATACGACTCCCCCACTCGAAGCTGAATCCATTGGCGGCACCGTGCTCATGCGCGCGCTGGCCGATGAGAACGTCGAATTCATTTGGGGCTATCCCGGCGGCTCGGTACTTTATATCTACGACGAGTTGTACAAGCAGGACCAGATCCAGCACATTCTCGTGCGCCACGAACAGGCCGCGGTGCATGCCGCCGACGCGTATGCACGCTCGACGGGAAATGTCGGCGTGTGCCTCGTGACCTCCGGCCCCGGCGTCACCAATGCGGTAACGGGCATAGCCACGGCTTACATGGATTCCATTCCGCTGGTCGTCATCAGCGGTCAGGTTCCGACTGCGGCAATCGGCCAGGATGCGTTCCAGGAATGCGATACGGTCGGCATCACCCGTCCATGCGTGAAGCACAACTTCCTCGTGAAGGACGTGCGCGAACTCGCTGCGACCATCAAGAAGGCGTTCTACATCGCGCGCACAGGCCGTCCCGGCCCGGTGCTGATCGATATTCCGAAAGACGTTTCGAAGACCCCGTGCAAATACGAGCCGGTGAAATCCGTCTCGCTGCGTTCATACAATCCGGTTACCAAAGGTCATTCGGGCCAAATCCGCAAGGCCGTGCAGCTTCTGCTGTCGGCAAAGCGTCCGTATATCTATACCGGCGGCGGCATCATCCTGGCGAATGCGGCGCGTGAACTTAACCAGTTCGCCGATCTGCTCGGTTATCCGGTTACGAACACGCTGATGGGCCTGGGCGGGTATCGCGCGGACAAGAAGCAGTTCCTCGGCATGCTCGGCATGCACGGCACGTACGAAGCCAACATGGCCATGCAGCATTGCGACGTGCTGATTGCCATCGGTGCGCGTTTCGATGACCGTGTGATCGGCGATCCGGAACATTTTGCGTCGCATGCGAAGAAGATCATTCACATCGATATTGATCCGTCGTCCATCTCCAAGCGCGTGAAAGTCGATATCCCCATTGTCGGCGACGTGAGGGAAGTGCTGAAGGACCTGATCGAGCAATTGCAAACGGCCGATCATGGCCCGGATACCCCGGCGCTTGCCGACTGGTGGAAGGATATCGAGGCATGGCGTTCGAAGGACTGTCTCAAGTTCGACCGCAAGAGCGAAATCATCAAGCCGCAGTACGTGGTCGAAAAGGCCTGGGAACTCACCGGCGGCGAGGCATTCGTTTGCTCGGACGTGGGCCAGCATCAGATGTGGGCCGCGCAGTTCTACAAGTTCAACGAGCCGCGCCGCTGGATCAACTCGGGCGGACTCGGCACCATGGGCTTTGGTTTGCCGGCGGCCATGGGCGTGAAGATGGCGCATCCGGACGACGAAGTGCTGTGCATCACGGGCGAAGGCTCGATCCAGATGTGCATCCAGGAATTGTCGACGTGCAAGCAGTACAACACGCCGGTCAAGATCATCTCGTTGAACAACCGCTATCTCGGCATGGTTCGGCAGTGGCAGCAGATCGAATACAAGAAGCGTTATTCCAGTTCGTATATGGATGCGCTGCCTGATTTCGTGAAGCTCGCCGAAGCGTACGGCCATGTGGGCATGCGCATCGAACATACGCGCGATGTCGAACCGGCGCTGAAGGAAGCGCTGCGGCTGAAGGATCGCACGGTATTCCTCGACTTCCAGACAGATCCCACCGAAAACGTCTTTCCGATGGTCCAGGCAGGCAAGGGCATCACGGAAATGCTGCTCGGATCGGAAGATCTATAACGGCTGTTTCTCGTGCGGATTCGCGCGCGCCCGTCTTCACAAAAGACGTCTGGCCGTGCACGAGTTTCGCGAAAACACGCTTTCCAACTGGATTAATCGGGAACGCAAACATCATGAGACACATCATTTCCGTGTTGCTGGAAAACGAACCGGGCGCGTTATCGCGTGTCGTCGGCCTCTTTTCCGCACGCGGCTACAACATTGAAACCTTGACGGTGGCGCCGACCGAAGACAGCTCGCTGTCACGGCTCACCATTGTCTCCATTGGCTCGGACGACGTGATCGAACAGATCACGAAGCACCTGAACCGCCTGATCGAGGTGGTGAAAGTGGTCGACCTGACAGAGGGCGCCCACATCGAGCGCGAGCTGATGCTGATCAAGGTAAGGGCGGTCGGTAAGGAGCGGGAAGAGATGAAGCGGATGGCGGATATTTTCCGCGGCCGGATCATCGACGTCACCGAAAAAAGCTACACGATGGAACTGACGGGCGCGAGCGACAAACTCGACGCCTTTATTCAGGGGCTTGATGCGACGGCGATTCTCGAAACCGTGCGCACCGGAAGTTCCGGCATTGGCCGGGGCGAGCGCATTCTGAAGGTTTGAGACTCGCCGCAACGAACTCGCAGTTACCAGTACCCCTTAAACGAATCAACGAATCTATTCAAGGCAAAGGAACCGACATGAAAGTTTTCTACGACAAAGACGCCGATCTCTCCCTCATCAAGGGCAAGCAGGTCACGATCATCGGCTACGGCTCGCAAGGACATGCACACGCGCTGAACCTGAAGGACAGCGGCGTCAACGTGACGGTCGGCCTGCGCAAGAACGGCGCATCGTGGAGCAAGGCCGAGAAGGCCGGACTGAAGGTCAAGGAAGTGGCCGAAGCCGTGAAGGGCGCGGACGTGGTCATGATGCTGCTGCCGGACGAGCAGATTGCCGAAGTCTACAAGAACGAAGTGCACGATAACGCCAAGGACGGCGCGGCATTGGCTTTCGCTCACGGCTTCAACGTGCATTACGGCCAGGTCATCCCGCGTGCCGACCTCGACGTGATCATGATCGCCCCGAAGGCGCCGGGTCACACGGTGCGCGGCACGTACGCCCAAGGCGGCGGCGTTCCCCACCTGATCGCAGTGGCGCAAGACAAGTCGGGCTCGGCGCGTGACGTGGCATTGTCGTATGCAGCGGCGAACGGCGGCGGCCGTGCCGGCATTATCGAAACGAATTTCCGCGAAGAAACCGAAACCGACCTGTTCGGCGAACAAGCTGTCCTGTGCGGCGGTACGGTCGACCTGATCAAGGCCGGCTTCGAAACGCTGGTGGAAGCGGGCTACGCGCCGGAAATGGCTTACTTCGAATGCCTGCACGAACTGAAACTGATCGTGGACCTGATCTATGAAGGCGGTATCGCCAACATGAATTATTCGATCTCGAACAACGCCGAATACGGCGAATACGTGACGGGTCCGAAGATCGTGACGGCCGAAACGAAGAAGGCGATGAAGCAGGTTCTCACGGATATCCAGACGGGTGAATACGCAAAGAGCTTCATTATCGAAAACCGTGCTGGCGCACCGACGCTGCAATCGCGCCGCCGTCTGACGGCTGAACACCAGATCGAAACGGTTGGCGCCAAGCTGCGCGCAATGATGCCGTGGATTGCCGCAAACAAGCTGGTCGATCAGTCGAAGAACTAAATAAAGCTTGAACGACCGGCGTTGTTTGCCGGTCTTAGTAATGACCGAAAGCCGTCCGGAGTCGCTTGGCGCCGGACGGCTTTTGCTATCCTACGGTTTTACTAAAATATAGAACTCGTTCATGAACTATCCACATCCGATCATCGCGCGTGAAGGCTGGCCGTTTATTGCGATTGCGGCTGTCGTTGCCGTGTTGATCCAGGCCATTGGCGGTTTCGGTTTCGCCTGGCCGTTCTGGTTGCTGACGATCTTCGTCGTGCAATTTTTCCGCGATCCCGCGCGTCCAATTCCGGTTCAGGCCAACGCTGTGCTGTGTCCTGCCGACGGCCGTGTTGTCGCAGTGGAAACGGCGCACGACCCGTATGCAAACCGCGAGGCGCTCAAGATCAGCGTGTTCATGAACGTGTTCAACGTCCACTCGCAGCGCTCGCCTGTCGATGGCGCCATCAGCAAAGTCGAGTATTTTCCCGGTTCATATTTGAATGCTGCCGTCGACAAAGCATCGACCGAGAATGAACGCAATGCCATCGTGATCCAGACCGCGGCAGGACATACGGTGACGTCGGTGCAGATTGCCGGCCTGATCGCGCGGCGCATTTTGTGCTATGTCCACGTGGGCGAACCGCTCAATCGTGGCCAGCGTTATGGTTTTATTCGCTTTGGATCGCGTGTCGACGTGTATTTGCCGGTCGGAAGCCGTCCGCGCGTGGCGATCGGCGAGAAAGTGTCGGCTTCGTCCACCATTCTTGCCGAGTTCGCAGAGTAAGCATAAATAAGCGGTAAAACCAGGCTGCACAACGGAGGACTCGATGGCGGCACTCAAACCGCGCCGGACACGTAGCACGACAACACCCCCGCGGGCATTTCGCCGCAACAAGGCGGCGCAGGATCTCGGCGTGCTGGAAACGAGGCGGGCGAAGCGGCAACAATTTCTGAGAAAGCGCGGCATCTATCTGCTGCCTAATGCGTTCACCACCGCCGCGCTGTTCTGCGGCTTTTTCGCTGTCGTTCAGGCCATGAACGTGCGCTTCGAGATTGCGGCCATCGCTATTTTCGTGGCGATGGTGCTCGACGGCATGGACGGTCGCGTTGCACGCATGACGCATACGCAGAGCGCGTTTGGCGAGCAGTTCGACAGTCTTTCGGACATGGTTTCGTTCGGCGTCGCGCCTGCGTTGGTGATGTACGAATGGATCCTGAAGGATCTCGGCCGATGGGGCTGGCTCGCGGCGTTCGTCTATTGTTCGGGCGCGGCGTTGCGGTTGGCGCGTTTTAATACAAACGTAGGCGTAGTCGATAAACGCTATTTCCAGGGTCTGCCGAGCCCGGCGGCGGCGGCGTTGATCGCAGGTTTTGTGTGGCTCGCGACAGATAACCGCGTGCCGCTCAAGCTGGTCTGGCTTCCCTGGGTCGCATTCGCGCTCACCATCTACGCTGGCGTGACGATGGTTTCTAACGCGCCGTTCTACAGCGGCAAGGCGCTCGACGTACGATTCCGCGTGCCGTTCGCCGGCGTGCTGCTGGTTGTGGTGGCGTTTGTGCTTGTATCGTCGGATCCGCCGTTGATGCTGTTCGGACTTTTCGTTCTCTACGGTTTTTCAGGCTACGCCTGGTGGGGATACATGAGTCTGAGAGGACGGCCGAATCCGGCCCGGTCATCGGAAAAAGCGCATTGAAGAGCGCATGAATGTGAAGCGCGCATCGGTTTTTCAGCCAATGCGCGTTTTTTTTCGTCCGCGCCCGGTCAAAGAGCGTCAATCGCCTCGATCGGAAAGCCTAATTGCACGCTCTCAAAAATGTAGTTATAGTTTGCGAATGAATTTTTTCGCCCATCCCCTCTCGTTGTCCCTAGCTGGTGCGCCGCTACGCGCGCTACCGCTACTATCGCGCCTGCCGCGCTAAGCTTCCCGCCTCCCGTCTGCTCGTTCGTGGTTTTCGACGCCAGCGGTGGCGCGAACACCCGAATTCCGTATCGCCTTTCTCCACCGTTTTATTCAATCCAAAATTCCCCACTGGAGCCCGAACATGGCAGACAAACTCATCATTTTCGACACGACGCTTCGCGATGGCGAGCAATCCCCCGGCGCGTCGATGACGAAAGACGAGAAGATCCGGATCGCAAAAGCGCTCGAACGGATGAAAGTCGATGTGATCGAAGCCGGTTTCGCCGCCAGTTCGAACGGCGACTTCGACGCAATCCACACCATTGCCGGCCTGATCAAGGACAGCACGATCTGCTCGCTGGCCCGTGCGAACGACAAGGACATTCAGCGCGCCGCCGATGCCCTCAAGCCCGCCGATCACTTCCGCATCCATACGTTTATTGCGACGTCCGCGCTGCATATGGAAAAGAAGCTGCGCATGAGCGCCGACCAGGTCTACGAGCAGGCGCGTCTTGCAACGCGTTTCGCGCGCAAGTTCACGGACGACGTGGAATTCTCGCCCGAAGACGGCAGCCGCTCGGATCTCGATTTCCTGTGCCGCGTGCTCGAAGCGGTGATCGATGAAGGCGCGACCATCATCAATATTCCCGATACCGTCGGCTATGCCGTGCCGGAAGGCTACGGCAATCTCATCAAGACCATTCGCGAACGTGTGCCGAATTCGGACAAAGCGGTCTGGTCCGTGCATTGCCACGACGACCTCGGCATGGCCGTCGCCAATTCGCTGGCTGGCGTGCATATTGGCGGGGCGCGTCAGATCGAGTGCACCATCAACGGCCTCGGCGAGCGCGCGGGGAACACGGCGCTCGAAGAAGTCGTGATGGCAATGAAGACACGCAAGGATTATTACGGGCTGGAACTGGGTATCGATACAACGCATATCGTCCCGACGTCCAAGCTCGTGTCGCAGATCACGGGTTTTGTCGTGCAGCCGAACAAGGCCGTGGTCGGCGCGAACGCGTTTGCGCATGCATCGGGCATTCACCAGGACGGCGTTCTGAAAGCGCGCGATACCTACGAAATCATGCGTGCCGAAGACGTGGGCTGGGCGACCAACAAGATCGTGCTCGGCAAGTTGTCGGGCCGTAACGCGTTCAAGCAGCGCCTCGAAGATCTGGGCGTGACGCTGGAATCGGAGACCGATGTAAACGCGGCGTTTGTGCGCTTCAAGGAACTCGCCGACCGCAAGTCGGAGATCTTCGATGAAGACATTATGGCGATCGTCTCCGAAGAATCGGCGGAAGCCCAGGCTAAGGAAACGTTCCGCTTCGTGTCGCTGGCGCAGCACTCCGAGACGGGCGAGCAGCCGAACGCACGCGTGGTGTTTGCAGTCGATGGAATCGAAGTGCGCGGCGAAGCACGCGGCAACGGGCCAGTCGATGCCACCTTGCACGCGATCGAATCGAAGGTCACGAGCGGCGCTGAACTCGTGCTGTATTCGGTGAATGCAATCACCACCGGCACGCAAGCGCAGGGCGAAGTGACCGTGCGTTTGTCGAAGAGCGGCCGGATTGTGAACGGCGTGGGCACGGACCCGGACATCGTGGCGGCATCGGCGAAAGCGTATCTTGCCGCGCTCAACAAGCTCCATTCGAAAGTCGAGAAGCTCAATCCGCAGCTTTCGTGATTTTATCGATCGACAGCAAGGCGTTTGATCCAGTCGCCTTGCTGATTAAACGGCTCTCGTCACAAGCGAGGGCCGTTTTTGTTGCGCGGTGATCAGCGCAACGCTCGCTTGAAGAACGCCATCCGTGACGGATACGCAGGCCGTACCCGCGCGACGTTATCCAACTGCCGGCACTCGACGTGAATCCCGCGATCGGGTGCGTCCGCGATGAACTTATCGATGAGTTCACGCACGTCGGGATCGATAAAATCCGCCCGGGCTGCGTCGATAATCAAAGTCGCGTTGTCGGGAATCTGCTTCAGGTGATGCTTGAGCGCGACCTTGCCCACGAACGACACGTCCTTGCGAAACGAGAGCAGAAAGTGATCGTCGTGTTGCGCGATGGTGATCGGCCGCTGCAAGTTTGCGTGGATCGCAAGCGCGATGCTGCACGCGATCCCGAGCACGATCCCGATCAGCAAATCGGTCGTCAACACGCCGACGATCGTCACGATAAACGGCGCAAACCGCGCGAATCCCTGCTTCGCGACAGACTTGAAAAGCGACGGTTTTGCGAGCTTCAGTCCCGTAAAAATCAGAATCGCCGCGAGACACGCGAGCGGAATGAGATTGATCACCGCCGTCAGCGCAAACACGCTCGCAAGCAACAGCACGCCGTGAATGACGGCTGACCATCGGCTTTGCGCGCCCGCGTGGACGTTGGCCGAGCTGCGCACGATTACGGACGTTATCGGCAAAGCGCCAATCGCGCCCGCCATCATGTTGCCGATTCCCTGCGCCTTCAATTCGCGATCCGGATGCGCCGCGCGTTTTTTCGGATCGATTTGCTCGACGGCTTCCAGGCTCAGTAAGGTCTCCAGGCTCGCCACGATGGCAAGCGTCATTGCGAGGCGCCAGACATCGGGATTGATGAGTTGTTCGAAGTTTGGCCAGTCGAGGGCAGCGTTCAATGCAGCGAAGGAAGCCAGCGATGGCAGCGAAACACGGTGCTCCGCTGGCGGTGCAAAACCTGGCGCGGCGTAATCGAGCGCCAGCGTGATTGCAATGCCGAGCAACACCACGGCAAGCGGCGCGGGCATTGCGCGGACCAGCGCAAAGCGGCGCATGGCCTTGCTTTCCCAACTTGCCAGGATCGCGATCGACACAATCGCAACCGCGCACGCGGCAAGGGACATCGCGCCAAAAGGCGTGGCGATCGTGCCGGGCGCAGCGGGCGTGATATGGGTGCCATCGTTGGCAAAACCGGCGGCGAGCGGTACTTGCTTGATGATGAGCAACAAGCCGATCGCGGCGAGCATTCCCTTGATCACCGACGATGGCACGTACGCAGCAAAACGCCCGGCTTTCAGCATGCCGAACCCGAACTGGATCGCGCCCGCGAGCATCACGGCCATGAGAAAGGTGGAAAAGCTGCCGAGCTTGGCGATGCCATCGACCACGATCACGACAAGTCCCGCCGCCGGTCCGCTCACGCTCAAATGCGAGCCGCTCAAAAGCGCCACCACGAGCCCGCCGATAATGCCCGACAGCAAACCTGCAAACGGCTCGACGCCAGATGCATTGGCAATACCGAGGCACAACGGCATCGCGACGAGGAAGACAACGGTGCCCGCGAACATGTCGCGAGGGAAATTGGCAAACGTTTGGCGTAGGTTCATAGGCTTTTGTGGGCGCGAGTTGGACCATGCGATGTCCCGCGGGACGTCGCACAGAAGTTGATGTTTAAAGCGGAGAGTTTCGGCCGCCGGCCGGCGGGTATTTAAGTGCCGGCGGTTTCGGTCACGAAGTGCACGGCGCTAGGGGCAGGTTCTGCGTCTGTATCAGATGAATCGCCGGACGAAAGCACCTTGATACGGCCATCGCGCAGGCCGAAGATCCAGCCGTGGACGCGCGGCGGGCGCTCGGCGTCGCGAACGGTCGACACGCGCCGGATCGCGCGGACTTGCTCCATCACGCTCAGCTCGGCGAGCCGGTCGATGCGTCCGTCGCCGGGTTCAATGGCATCGAGTTCATCGCCATGTTTCCGGGCCAGCGCGCATAACGGCGCAATGCGTCGGTTGACGTGCGGCAGCGCTGGCGACATGGGCAGCAAGGACGCGCGCACGCCGCCACATCCGTAATGCCCGCACACGATGACATCGTCCACTTTCAGCACGTTCACCGCGTATTCGAGGACGCTCATGGTGTTGTCGTCGTCCGGCGAAAAAAGATTCGCGATATTGCGATGGACGAACAAATCGCCGGGCTTGGAATGCGTGATGGTCTCGGCCGGCACGCGGCTGTCCGAACAGCCGAGCCACAGCACGGTCGGGCTTTGTCCCTGCGCGAGGGTTTCGAAAAAGGCGGGATCGCTGGCGGCGGTTTCTGCCGCCCATCCAACGTTTTCGACGAGCATGCGTTTGGGTCTAGTCATGGCGAATGTTCCAGTCAGCTCCAAAAGCGTAATGGTAGGCGATGTACAGCAAAGCAACTTCCGGTCTGCTGACACGTTGTAGTCGTAAGCTTACGAATTACTTTCTACGAAAAGGTTCCGGACGTCCAGGCATAAAAAAATGCCGCGTTTGACGGCGGCATTTTTTTCGGACGAGAAATAAATCGCCCGTTGGGCGCGAGAGGCGCCTACTGGCTGCTTCAGAAGAAGTTGCGGCGATCCGGATCGTGCAGCGGGTCCGGCGTTTTTTGCGTCAGGCGCACGATGCCCTGGTCATCGAAATAGAAACTGAACATCATGTACCAGTAACCGGCTTCCATATATCGATAAGTCCAGACCTCACGCTTCATCAACGGGAAGTAGGACGTTTCGACCGGCCGCCCGAAGTTCAGTAACACGTCCTTGCGCGTCCACGTACCGATTTGCGCTTTATAGAACTCGTTTTCATCGAGAACCTGACGCACGCTCACGATTTTCCCGGATGCATCGATGTCAGCCGCCGTGGTGACTTCACCCAGCGGCTGGGTCGGCCACATCAGGCGCTTGCCGCCGTTCGGCAAGTCGTAGACCTCTTTCGGCGGCCCGAGCCGCGCGGTCACCGTCGATGAATCCGCGCCCGCCTGATAGTTCTGCCACGGCTGCGCACACGCCGTCAGCAACAAGGCCAGAGCCATTGCGGCCGGTTTTCGTATCGATTTGATCAACATTGAAGCCTCCTTCGTGTGCGTGTCCACAAGTCATCGTGGGTTTTTGCTGTGGTGCTTATTTTGACATGGGGCAGGGCGGGGAATCGCAAGCGTCGCCCGCGAGTCGCTTGTTCAGAAAACGCGCAGCCACGCGCGCGTATTCCATTTCAGCGCGCATTTCGTGGATGTTGCACGCGGCGTGCCCCGCAGCCTATGATCCGCGGTTCGGTTTTCATCTTGGATGGACGGTATGGGATTGCGTAATTTCATGGCGAAATGCGGCAGAGCGGCGGTTGTCGGCATTGTTTGCGGCATGTCCGCTGCGCCGGCTTTGGCGGCGGATCTCGCGCCAATCCGCATTGCGATGATCGAAGGGATGTCGGGACCGTTCGCCAACGCGGGTGCGTCGGTCGAGCGCAATCTGCGCTTCGGGGTAGAACGCGTGAATGCCAACGGCGGTGTGGTTTTGCCCGACGGACGGCATCCGCTTCAGCTGGTCGTGCTCGACGGAAAGGGCAGCAGCGAGGCGAGCCTCGTGCAATTGCGCGCGGCTATCGACCAGGGAATTGGTTTTGTCACGCAGGGCAATAGTTCGGCGGTAGCGGCGGCGCTCGTCGATGCCATCAACAAGCAGAACGCCCGTGATCCTGAACATCGTGTGGTCTTCCTGAATTATTCCGCCGACGATCCGGCGCTCACCAATGAAAACTGCAGCTTCTGGCATTTTCGTTTCGATGCTCACGCCGGCATGCGCATGAATGCACTAGCCGATGTAATCCAGCGCGAGAAATCGGTGAAAAAGGTTTATTTGTTCAACCAGGACTACAGCTTCGGCCACGATGTCAGCCGCGAGGCGCAACGTGCGCTGAAGGAGCGCCGGCCGGACATCGCGATCGTCGCCGACGAGTTCATTCCGGCCGGACGCGTGAAGGTTTTCGCGCCGTACATCGCGAAGATCCGCTCGAGCGGCGCGGATGCCGTCATCACCGGCAACTGGGGCAACGACCTGACGCTGCTGGTGAAGGCGGCGCGGGAGCAGGGGCTCGATACGCACTTTTATACGTTCTACGGCAACAGCCTGGGAGCGCCTGCCGCGCTTGGCGACGCTGGCGTGAAGCACGTGGTTGCGGTCGCGGACTGGCATCCGAACGCGGGCGGCGCCACATCCGACGCGTATTACTCGGCGTTTCGGGCCCGTTTCCCCGCTCCCGCCGACGACTACCTTTTTCTGCGTATGCCGCTGATGATCGAAATGCTCGGCAACGCGATGCAAAAGGCGAAGAGCGCCGACCCGACGGCCGTCGCGCGCGCGCTGGAAGGCCTGAAGCTCGACACGGGCTTCCAGACGACGGAAATGCGCGCTACGGATCATCAGTTGATCCAGCCCCTATACGTAATCGAAATGGACAAATCGGGCATGCCGGGTGTGCGTTTCGACAACGAAGGCTCGGGCTTCGGTTTTCGCACCTTGCTCAAGATCCCGGCGCAAGACACTGCGATGCCGACAACGTGCCAGATGAAACGTCCCGCGTCGTGAAACGCAGCCCGTGAAGCTTGGGCCCAGGCCTATTGCGCGATGGCGTCCGCCGGCTGCAAGCGTGTCGACGGACAAGATCGGTATGCTATAATCCGCGACTTGCCGTACGTAAGGCTGGGCTTTAAACCCTGCTCTCACACGTCCGGCAAGGTAATCCAAGGCTGGATTCTCGGCCGAGGAAAGATGCAGAAAACCCACGGCACGGCCCTTCTTCCGTGACCGCCTGTCCGTATCAAAGGAAAATCAAATGTCGACCGTAGTTGCTCACGCAAAAAAGTCCGACGTCGTCGCAGAATATGCGCGCGCCGCAAATGACACTGGATCGCCTGAAGTGCAAGTTGCACTGCTCACGACCCGTATCAACGAACTGACCGTTCACTTCAAGGCCCACACGAAGGATCACCACAGCCGCCGCGGTCTGCTGCGCATGGTGAGCCGTCGCCGCAAGCTGCTCGATTACCTCAAGGGCAAAGACGCTGACCGTTATCGCTCGCTGATCGAAAAGCTGGGTCTGCGCAAGTAAGCGGCTAGCGTTCTCAACGAAATGCCTGTGTCAGTCTGCTGATACAGGCATTTTGTTTTTGAACGGCGCGCGGTGTATGGGCGCAATGCAGGAAATCAGCAGGAAAACAGCGGGAAATATCGAAGGCTTGCATTAAAGCCAACCCGGATCGGAAACCGATTCGACTACACGGCCGGGCCTCGCGGCAGAGCTTTGTGTCATTCCAGCGCGTCATGCGCATCGCGTGTCGTGTTGCGTTGGAATGACATACACCCCTCTTTTGCGTGGTTCCGGTCATCGCTTGGCTTCGCGGTTTTCATCGGCGTGTGCGCGGGTTCCGGTTGGTCCGGGATGCACGACAACACGCTGAAAGGCCGCGGGGCATAACGAAGAAGGAGTGAGAATGTTTAAGAAAATCGTCAAGGAATTCAAGTGGGGACAACACAACGTTCGCCTGGAAACAGGTGAAATCGCGCGCCAGGCAAGCGGCGCCGTGATCGTCGATGTGGAAGATACCGTGGTGCTCGCGACGGTTGTCGGCGCGAAAACGGCAAAGCCGGGCCAGGACTTCTTCCCGCTGACCGTCGATTATCTGGAAAAGACCTATGCAGCCGGCAAGATTCCGGGTGGTTTTTTCCGTCGCGAAGGCCGTCCGTCGGAAGGCGAAACGCTGATCTCGCGTTTGATCGACCGTCCGTTGCGTCCGCTTTTCCCGGAAGGCTTCTATAACGAAGTCCAGGTCGTGATTCACGTGCTGTCGCTGAACCCGGACGTACCCGCCGACATTCCCGCGCTGATCGGCGCGTCGGCGGCTCTGGCCATCTCCGGCCTGCCGTTCAACGGCCCGGTGGGCGCTGCCCGCGTCGCGTACATCAACAACGAATTCGTGCTGAACCCGACGCGTCCGCAAATGAAGGAATCGGCGCTCGACCTGATCGTCGCCGGTACGGAACGCGCAGTTTTGATGGTGGAATCGGAAGCGCAGCAGTTGACCGAAGAAGTCATGCTGGCCGCCGTGGTGTTCGGTCACGACCAGATGCAAGTGGCTATCGATGCAATCCATGAGCTGGTTGCCGAAGGCGGCAAGCCGGAATGGGATTGGGCGCCGGCTGCAAAGAACGAACCGCTGATCGCGCGCGTGGCCGAGTTGGCACAGGCCGATCTGCTGTCGGTTTATCAGATTCGCGACAAATCGGCACGCAGCGCAAAGCTGAAGGAAGTCTATGCATCGACGACCGCAAAGCTGACCGAAGAAGCCGCTGCTCGTGGCGAAACGCCGGCGGACAAGGCGACCATTGGCAACGTGCTGTTCGATATCGAAGCGAAGATCGTCCGTACGCAGATTTTGAACGGCGAACCGCGTATCGATGGCCGTGACACGCGCACCGTGCGTCCTATTGAAATTCGTACGGGCGTGCTGCCGCGTACGCACGGCTCGGCATTGTTCACGCGCGGCGAGACGCAGGCGCTGGTCGTGGCCACGCTCGGCACGAAGGGCGACGAGCAGAACATCGACGCGCTCGAAGGCGAGTATCGCGAACGCTTCATGCTCCACTACAACATGCCTCCGTTCGCGACCGGTGAAACGGGTCGCGTCGGTTCGCCGAAGCGCCGCGAAATCGGTCACGGCCGTCTCGCCAAGCGCGCGCTGGCCGCGTGCCTGCCGAGCGCCGACGAATTCGGCTACTCCATCCGGGTTGTATCGGAAATCACGGAATCGAACGGTTCTTCTTCAATGGCATCGGTCTGCGGCGGCTGTCTCGCGCTGATGGACGCGGGCGTACCCATGAAGGCGCACGTTGCGGGTATCGCGATGGGCCTGATCCTGGAAGGCAACAAGTTCGCGGTGCTGACGGACATTCTGGGCGACGAAGATCACCTCGGCGACATGGACTTCAAGGTGGCGGGCACGGCGCAAGGCGTGACGGCACTGCAGATGGACATCAAGATCCAGGGCATCACCAAGGAAATCATGCAGGTCGCGCTCGCGCAGGCGAAGGAAGGCCGCATGCACATCCTCGGCAAGATGACCACCGCGGTTCCGGGCACGAACACGAACCTGTCGGACTACGCGCCGCGCATGATCACCATGAAGATCAATCCGGAGAAGATCCGCGACGTGATCGGCAAGGGCGGCTCGGTGATCCGTGCGTTGACCGAAGAAACCAACACGACCATTGATATCTCCGATGACGGCGTGGTGACCATCGCGAGCACGAGCAGCGAAGGCATGGCGGAAGCGAAGAAGCGCATCGAGAACATCACGGCCGAAGTGGAAGTCGGCCAGATCTACGAAGGTCCGGTACTGAAATTGCTCGACTTCGGCGCGATCATCAACATCCTGCCGGGTAAGGATGGTCTGCTGCATATCTCGGAGATCGTCAACGAGCGCATCAAGGACATCAACGACTATCTGAAGGAAGGCCAGATCGTAAAGGTCAAGGTCATCCAGACAGACGAAAAGGGTCGTGTGCGTTTGTCGGCGAAGGCTTTGCTGGCTGAAGGCGGCGAGCCGATTCAACCAATCCAGCCGACGCAACCGCAGTAATGCGGTAAGTTGGAATGGCCGGCGCAACAAACTTGCGTGCCGGCCGTTTTTGAATGCGACGGTTCGATTGTGATTCCGTGTTATTGCGGGTTCTTGACGGAGCCTGCAATGCCATGAGGTTACATCGCTGTTTCACGAAGTCCGACACGAAGGAATACGCAGATGAAAGCGATCGAAATCACCGAATTTGGCGCGCCCGACGTGTTGAAGCTTGGCGAGCGCCCAATGCCGGAACCGAAGGCTGGCGAGGTGCTGATCAAGGTTGCGGCCTCGGGCGTGAATCGTCCGGACGTGTTTCAGCGCAAGGGCGGTTATGCGCCGCCGCCGGGTGCGTCGGATCTGCCGGGGCTGGAAGTGGCGGGTGAGATCGTGCGCGGTGACTTCGACCCGAAACACAATCCGTTTGGCCTGAAGGCGGGCGACCGCGTCTGCGCGCTGCTTGCGGGCGGCGGTTACGCCGAGTACGCGTGCGCACCGCTCGAACAGTGCCTGCCGGTGCCGGCGGGTTTGACGGATATCGAAGCGGCGTCATTGCCGGAAACGTTTTTTACCGTGTGGAGCAACGTATTCGAGCGCGCCCATTTGGGTAAGGGCGAAAACGGCGCAGAAGAGACGTTGCTGATTCAGGGGGGGTCGAGCGGTATCGGCGTGACTGCAATCCAGATTGCGAAGGCGCTGGGCCATCGCGTGTTCGTGACGGCCGGCTCCGACGAAAAATGTCAGGCTTGCGAAAAGCTCGGCGCCGAACGAGCGGTCAACTACAAGACTGAAGATTTCGTCGATGTCGTGAAGTCGCTGACAAATGATCGGGGCGTCGACGTGATCCTCGACATGGTCGCGGGCGATTATCTTCCCCGCGAACTGAAAGCGCTGGCCGACGGCGGCCGCGTGGTGGTCATCGCGACGTTGGGCGGTTCGAAAGCCGAGATCAATCTGAACGAAGTGCTGCGCCGTCGTCTCCACATTACCGGCTCGACCTTGCGGCCGCGCGCGGTTGCGTTCAAGGGGAAGGTCGCGGTCCAGTTGAAAGAACGGGTGTGGCCGGAGATCGAGGCAGGGCGCATCAAGCCGGTAATCCATCAGGTTTTCCCAGCCGATCAGGCCGCGGCAGCCCATGAATTAATGGAAGGCAGTACGCACATCGGAAAAATCATGCTCGATTGGAGTCAGGTTGCCTGAGACGTGAAAGCGTGCCGAATGCGGAAAATAGGCTGTCGGCGAGATTTCGGTGTTTGACCGTTTTCTGCGACCCACAGTAAAATCGCATGTTGTACTGGAACGGCGTGCTGAAAGTTCCGCTTCGGTTCATGTTTCTGTTCCTTTTCCATTTCATAATCGGCAGCCTCGCTGCTAAGACGAGACAATGCCGAACGAACAAGCCAAACGCGCAAAGCTGGTAGTGGGAAACTGGAAGATGCACGGTCGGCTGGTCGAGAACGCGGCGTTGCTGCAGGCTGTCGCCGCGGGTGCGGCTGCCTTACAGAACGGCGTCCGAACGGGCTTGTGCGTGCCGACGCCGTACTTGGCGCAAGCGCAGGCGTTACTGGCCGGATCGGTGGTTGCGTGGGGTGTGCAGGACGTTTCCGCCCACACGCAAGGCGCTTACACTGGTGAAGTCGCGGCGGGCATGGCGGCTGATTTGGATGCAACATACGCGATCGTCGGGCATTCGGAGCGGCGTGCTTACCATCATGAGCATTCGGATCTCGTGGCTGTGAAGGCTCAGCGCGCACTCGAAGCTGGGCTGGTGCCCATCGTTTGTGTGGGTGAAACGCTGGAACAGCGCGAAAACGGTTCGACGGAGCAGGTCGTTGGAACGCAGCTCGAGGCTGTACTGCTGGTCCTGAGCGAGAGCCAGGCGGCAAAAATTGTCGTGGCTTACGAACCGGTCTGGGCGATCGGGTCGGGTAAAAGCGCAACAACGGAACAGGCGCAACAGGTTCACGCATTCTTGCGAGGGCAACTTGCTGCAAAGGGCGCGAGCGTGGCGACCGTGCCGGTGCTTTATGGCGGCAGCGTGAAGCCTGAGAATGCAGAAGAATTATTCGCTCAGAAGGATATTGACGGCGGATTGATTGGCGGCGCGTCGCTAAAGGCGAAGGACTTCCTTGCGATTTGCCAGGCAGCACAAAACGTTTCGGTTTAATTGCCGAGTTTAAGCTTTCGAAAATGTAAGCATTAATAGCGTGACGCAACAGTGTTACGTGAACATTAAAGAGTCGGGTGAACGGAATGCTGTATTTAAAGACTTTGATTATCGTCGTCCAGTTGTTGTCGGCGTTTGGCGTTATCGGGCTGGTATTGCTGCAGCACGGCAAGGGCGCTGATATGGGTGCGGCTTTTGGTAGTGGCGCGTCCGGAAGTCTGTTCGGCGCGACGGGTTCCGCGAACTTTTTATCTCGTACGACCGCTGTCCTCGCGGCGGTGTTTTTCATCTCCACGCTGACGCTGACTTACTTGGGAAGCTACAAGCCTGCAGCCTCGGCAGGCGTGCTGGGCGGGGCTGCAGTCTCTGCACCCGCTGCAAATGCGACCACTGGCGCATCGGTTCCTGCTGCGGGTTCGGCACCGGTTGCTTCGTCGGCTCCGGGCTCTGATGTTCCGAAATAAATTTTCGCTTTCCGCACCTTTTGTGCGTTGAACAAACTGCTTAACCCAGTTATAATTTTGTTCTCGAAGCGATTACCGGCAATTAGAAGTTGATTTACCGGATTGCAAGACAGTGCCGACGTGGTGAAATTGGTAGACACGCTATCTTGAGGGGGTAGTGGCGAAAGCTGTGCGAGTTCGAGTCTCGCCGTCGGCACCAAAAAGTTATCCAATGCCAGCCGCATGCATTGCTTCGGCTGGCATTGTCACTTCTGGCGGGTGTATATGTAAGGGTTCTTACGTATCGGCCGTCTTTAGTTGAAAATCGGTTGGGTAGTCGTTCCAGCCGGTACACCAGATCAAACCGATTTGAGGATAGTCGTGAATCTCTCAGCCTATTATCCCGTCTTGCTGTTCCTCGTCGTGGGCACCGGTTTGGGTATCGCTCTCGTCAGCATCGGTAAGATCCTCGGTCCCAACAAGCCTGACACAGAAAAAAACGCGCCCTACGAGTGCGGCTTCGAGGCTTTCGAAGACGCGCGGATGAAGTTCGATGTGCGCTATTATCTCGTCGCTATTCTGTTCATTATTTTCGATCTCGAAACCGCGTTCCTGTTTCCGTGGGGCGTCGCCCTCCGCGACATCGGCTGGCCGGGTTTCTTGTCCATGATGGTTTTTCTGCTCGAATTTCTGCTGGGTTTCGCCTACATCTGGAGAAAGGGTGGGCTGGACTGGGAGTAAAGGGCAGGCGGCGAGTTGAGAATTTCGGATCACCGGATTGCTGGGTAGCTATGGCTGGCTGCTCATCTGGAGTGAAAGCAAATGAGTATCGAAGGGGTCTTGAAGGAAGGGTTTGTCACCACCACGGCTGACAAGCTGATCAACTGGACGCGCACCGGGTCGCTGTGGCCCATGACGTTCGGTCTCGCGTGTTGCGCGGTCGAGATGATGCATGCGGGTGCTGCCCGCTACGACCTGGATCGTTTCGGCGTGGTGTTTCGTCCGAGTCCGCGACAGTCGGACGTGATGATCGTCGCCGGCACGCTGTGCAACAAGATGGCGCCTGCGCTTCGCAAGGTGTACGACCAGATGGCCGAGCCGCGCTGGGTCATTTCCATGGGTTCGTGCGCCAATGGCGGCGGCTATTACCACTATTCATATTCCGTCGTGCGCGGCTGTGACCGGATTGTTCCGGTCGACGTCTACGTGCCCGGATGCCCGCCGACGGCCGAGGCGCTCGTGTATGGCGTGATCCAGCTGCAGGCGAAGATTCGCCGCACCAGCACGATCGCCCGCCAGTAACTAACATAAGCGCGGTCTGTACAAGGTCGTGACGCCATCATCAGCATTGCCGGTCAGCGTCACAGTAGTCCAATTAAGCGTCACCAAGGCCTGAGCCTCCCCAATATGGCAAGCAAACTCGAGACCCTGAAAGCGAACCTCGAGGCGGCGTTCGGCGACCGCCTGCATAGCATCACTGAGTCGCTTGGGCAATTGACTGTCGTCGTCAAGGCGGCGAATTACCTCGATGTCGCGCTGAAGCTGCGTGACGATCGCGCGCTCGGTTTCGAGCAGCTCGTCGACCTGTGCGGTGTCGACTACTCAACGTACGGCGACGGCGCCTACGAAGGTCCGCGTTTCGCGGCTGTCCTCCATCTTCTTTCGGTCGCCAATAACTGGCGTCTGCGCGTGCGCGTGTTCGCACCGGACGACGAAGTGCCTATCGTCGCGTCGGTGGTGGACGTGTGGTCGTCGGCGAACTGGTACGAGCGCGAAGCCTTCGACCTTTTCGGTATCGTTTTCGAAGGTCATCCGGACCTTCGCCGCATTCTCACCGACTATGGTTTTATCGGCCATCCGTTCCGCAAGGACTTCCCGGTGTCGGGCTATGTCGAAATGCGTTACGACCCGGAAGAAAAGCGCGTCGTGTACCAGCCCGTGACGATCGAGCCGCGCGAAATCACGCCGCGAGTGATCCGCGAGGACCGCTATGGCGGTCTGAAACACTAAGAGAACGCCATGGCAGAGATCAAGAACTACACGCTCAATTTCGGCCCGCAACATCCGGCTGCGCACGGTGTGCTGCGCCTGGTGCTGGAGCTTGACGGCGAAGTGATTCAACGCGCCGATCCGCATATCGGCCTCTTGCATCGCGCGACTGAAAAGCTTGCCGAATCGAAGACCTTCATTCAATCCGTGCCGTACATGGACCGTCTCGACTATGTGTCGATGATGGTGAACGAGCACGGCTACGTGATGGCTATCGAAAAGCTGCTCGGCATCGACGTGCCGGTGCGCGCGAAATACATTCGCGTGCTGTTCGACGAAATCACGCGCGTGTTGAACCACCTGATGTGGATCGGTTCGCACGCGCTCGACGTCGGCGCAATGGCGGTATTTCTGTATGCGTTCCGCGAACGCGAAGACCTGATGGACGTGTACGAAGCGGTATCCGGCGCACGGATGCACGCGGCGTATTACCGTCCGGGCGGCGTGTATCGCGATTTGCCTGACGCAATGCCGCAATACAAGGCATCGAAAATTCGCAATGCGAAGGCGTTGTCGCGCATGAACGAGACGCGCCAGGGTTCGCTGCTCGATTTCATCGACGACTTCTTCACGCGTTTTCCGAAGTGCGTGGACGAGTACGAAACGCTGCTGACCGATAACCGGATCTGGAAGCAGCGGCTTGTGGGTATCGGCGTGGTCAGTCCTGAGCGCGCGCTGCAGCTCGGCATGACCGGCGCAATGCTCCGTGGTTCCGGCATTGAATGGGATCTGCGCAAGAAGCAGCCGTACGAAGTGTACGACCAGCTGGATTTCGATATCCCTGTTGGCGTGAACGGCGACTGCTACGACCGCTATCTCGTGCGTGTTGAAGAAATGCGTCAGTCCACGCGCATCGCGAAACAATGTATTGAGTGGCTTCGTAAGAATCCGGGGCCTGTGATGATCGACAATCACAAGATTGCGCCCCCTTCGCGCGTGGGCATGAAAACCAACATGGAAGAGCTGATTCACCACTTCAAGCTCTTCACGGAAGGGTTCCATGTTCCCGAAGGCGAGACGTATGCGGCGGTCGAGCATCCGAAGGGCGAGTTTGGGATTTATCTGATTTCAGATGGCGCGAACAAGCCGTATCGATTGAAGATTCGTGCGCCGGGTTATGCGCATCTTGCTTCGCTCGACGAAATGGCGCGCGGGCACATGATTGCGGATGCGGTGACGATCATCGGAACGCAGGATATTGTGTTTGGCGAGATCGACCGCTGACATGCCGTCGCGGACATCGAGCGCATCACGTTGCATCATGCCGGCTCGCTCGCGCTCTAGCGCTGAACGGGCTAGCGAACCAACAACAGCAGGACGCCAGGTCTGCCGCAAAAGAAGGGCGCGGCGGGTTTTCGTTCGGTAGGAACTGAAAGAGTCGTGTCTGAAATGATCTCAGCTGAAGGCCTGAAAGAAATCGATCGTGCGATCGCGAAATATCCCGTGGAGCAGAAACAGTCCGCGGTGATGGCGGCGTTGACTATCGCTCAGGAAGAGCATGGCTGGCTGTCGCCGGAAATCATGCAGTTCGTGGCCGACTACCTGAGCATGCCCTCCGTGGCCGTGCAGGAAGTGGCGACGTTCTACACCATGTACGAGACCGCGCCGGTCGGCAAACACAAGATCACGCTCTGCACGAACCTGCCGTGCCAGCTGGGTCCGGATGGCGGATCGGAAAGCGCCGCGGAATATCTGAAGCAAAAGCTCGGCATCGACTTTGGCGAAACCACCGCTGACGGCAAGTTCACCTTGAAAGAAGGTGAATGTTTTGGCGCGTGCGGCGATGCACCCGTGTTGCTCGTGAACAATCATCGTATGTGCAGTTTCATGAGTCGCGAGCGGATCGACACGCTCCTCGAGGAACTATCGAAATGACGTCTCTTCACGACCGCCACATCCAGCCCCTGATTCTCGCCGGCCTGAACGGCGAAAACTGGCATCTCGAAGACTATGTGGCGCGCGGCGGTTATGCCCAGCTGCGCCGTATTCTCGAAGAAAAAATTCCGCAAGAACAGGTCATTGCCGACGTCAAGGCGTCGGGTCTGCGTGGCCGCGGCGGTGCAGGTTTTCCGACCGGTCTGAAGTGGAGCTTCATGCCGCGTCAGTTTCCGGGGCAAAAATATCTCGTCTGTAATTCGGACGAAGGCGAACCGGGCACGTTCAAGGATCGCGACATCCTTCGGTGGAATCCGCATTCGCTGATCGAAGGTATGGCCATTGGCGCGTACGCCATGGGCATCACGGTCGGCTACAACTATATTCACGGCGAGATTTTCGAGGTCTACAAGATCTTCGAACAGGCGCTTGAAGAAGCGCGTGCGGCCGGATATCTCGGTGCGAACATTCTGGGTTCGGGCTTCTCGTTCGAACTGCATGCGCACCATGGTTATGGCGCGTACATCTGCGGCGAAGAAACGGCGTTGCTCGAGTCGCTGGAAGGCAAGAAAGGCCAGCCGCGCTTCAAGCCGCCGTTCCCGGCGAGCTTTGGCGTGTACGGCAAGCCGACCACCATCAACAACACCGAGACGTTCGCGGCTGTGCCGTTCCTGCTGGCTATCGGCCCGCAGAAATATCTTGAGATTGGCAAGCCGAACAACGGCGGCACGAAGATTTTCTCGGTCGCGGGCGACGTGAACCGGCCGGGCAATTTTGAAGTCCCGCTAGGTACATCGTTTCAGACTTTGCTCGAACTGGCCGGCGGCGTGCGCGGCAAGTCCGTGAAAGCGGTGATCCCGGGTGGATCGTCCGCGCCAGTCGTGCCGGGCGAGCTTATGCTGGCCACCGACATGGACTACGACTCGATCGCCAAGGCAGGTTCCATGCTGGGTTCGGGCGCGGTCATCGTGATGAACGAGACGCGGTGTATGGTGCGCTCGCTCTTGCGCCTGTCGTATTTCTACTACGAAGAATCGTGCGGACAGTGCACGCCTTGCCGTGAGGGCACGGGTTGGCTGTATCGCGTGGTGCATCGGATCGAGCATGGACTCGGGCGCAAGGAAGACCTGGATCTGCTGAACTCGGTCGCCGAAAACATCATGGGTCGCACCATTTGTGCACTCGGCGACGCGGCGGCCATGCCGGTGCGCGGCATGCTGAAGCATTTCTGGGACGAATTCGAATATCACGTCGAGCATAAACATTGTCTCGTCGACGGACATGCGCATCACGCGCATACGTCCGAAGCGCTTACCGCGTGATCAGTGATCAGGCCAAGGACCATTCCCCATCATGGTTGAATTAGAAATCGACGGCAAAAGTGTAGAAGTGCCTGAAGGCAGCATGGTGATCCAGGCTGCGCATAAGGTCGATACATACATTCCTCACTTTTGCTATCACAAGAAGCTGTCGATCGCGGCGAACTGCCGGATGTGCCTGGTCGAAGTCGAGAAGATGCCGAAGGCGGTTCCCGCCTGTGCCACGCCGGTGTCGGCGGGCATGATCGTGCGTACGAAATCGGACAAGGCCATCAAGGCGCAGCAGTCCGTGATGGAATTCCTGCTGATCAATCATCCACTTGATTGCCCCATCTGCGATCAGGGCGGTGAGTGCCAGCTGCAAGATCTGGCAGTGGGTTACGGCAAGTCGCAATCGCGATACAACGAAGAAAAGCGCGTCGTGTTCCATAAGAACGTCGGACCGCTGATCTCCATGGAAGAGATGACACGTTGCATCCACTGCACGCGTTGCGTCCGCTTTGGCCAGGAAGTCGCCGGCGTGATGGAACTCGGCATGCTGGGTCGTGGCGAGCACTCGGAAATCACGTCGTTCGTTGGCAAGACTGTCGACTCCGAACTGTCGGGCAACATGATCGATCTGTGCCCGGTCGGCGCGTTGACGAGCAAGCCGTTCCGCTACAGCGCCCGTACGTGGGAACTGTCGCGGCGCAAGTCGATCAGCCCGCACGATTCCGTCGGCGCGAATCTGGTTGTGCAAGTGAAGAACAACCGCGTGATGCGCGTTCTGCCGATGGAAAACGAAGCCATCAATGAATGCTGGATCTCGGATAAAGATCGTTTCTCGTACGAATCGCTCAATAGCGACGACCGTCTCACGCAGCCCATGTTGAAGCAGGGCGGCAAGTGGATCGAGACCGACTGGCAAACGGCGCTGGAATACGTGGCGAAGGGCATCAAGGGCATTACGGCGGATCATGGCGCGAATCAGATCGCTGCTTTGGCTACGCCGCACAGCACCGTCGAAGAACTGTATTTGCTCAAGCAGTTTGCTGAAGGCGTGGGTACGCCGAACGTGGATTTCCGTCTGCGTCAAAGCGATTTTTCCGCGCCGGTTTCGGACAGCGCGCCGTGGCTCGGTGTGAAGATCGCGGATCTTTCGAATATCGATACAGCGTTTATCGTCGGCTCGTTCCTGCGTCGCGATCATCCGTTGTTCGCGGCACGTCTGCGGCAGGCGGCGAAGAGTGGCGCGATGCTCACTTTCCTGAACGCAACCGACGACGACTCGCTGATTCCCGCCGCACATCGTGTGGTGGCGGCGCCGTCCGAATGGCTCGCGCACCTCGGCAGCATTGCTGCAGCCGTATCCGAAGCGCGTGGTGTCGCTGCGCCGGAAGCGTTCGCTGGAATCGAGGCATCGGCGGCGGCCAAGGATATTGCCGCATCGCTTTCGGCAGGCGAAAAACGTGTGCTGTTGATCGGCAACAGCGCGGTCCAGCATCCGCAGTTCGCGCAGATCCTGGCTGTTTGCCAATGGATCGCGAACGAAACGGGCGCGACGCTGGGTTATCTGACGGAAGCCGCGAACACGGTCGGCGCGCATCTCGTGGACGCGTTGCCGGGCGAAGGCGGCCTGAACGCACGCGAAGCTTTCGAGCAACCGCGCAAGGGCTACGTGCTGTTCAACGTCGAACCTGCATTCGATACCGCCAATCCCGCTCAGGCGCTCGCTGCTTTGAAGCAGGCGGAAATGGTCGTCGCGTTGTCGGCGTTCAAGCACGGCATGGATTACGCCGACGTATTGTTGCCGATCGCTCCGTTCACGGAGACATCGGGTACGTTCGTCAACGCTGAAGGCACGGCGCAGACGTTCAACGGCGTGGTGCGTCCGCTGGGCGAAACGCGTCCGGGCTGGAAAGTTCTGCGCGTGCTCGGCAGCATCCTGGGCCTGAAGGGTTTCGAATTCGATACCGCCGAAGAAGTCCGCGACGCGGCTTTGGGCAAGGGCGATCTGACATCGCGCCTGTCGAACAAGACCCATGTGGCGATCAAGGCGGTGACGAAGGCTGCATCGAATGAAGGCAGTTTCGAGCGCCTTGCCGACACCCCGATCTATCATGCCGACGCACTTTCGCGCCGCGCCGAATCGCTGCATCTGACGGCTGCCGCGCGCGATGCAAACGTGGTCGGGCTGCCAACTTCGTTGTTCGAAAAGCTCGGTCTGAAAGACGGCGATGCCGTGCGCGTCGCCCAAGGCAGTCTCTCGGTAACCCTGCCGGCAGTTCGCGACGCGAATCTGGCGGAAAGCGTGGTCCGGGTGTCGACGGGAACGTCGGCCGGTGCAGCGCTCGGGGCTCTGTTCGGTGAACTGGTAGTGGAGAAGGCGTAAATGGGCTTGTTCGATACGATCAACGCAGGCGGGACTCAGATCCTCGGTGTCGCCTGGCCCACGGTGTGGGCAGTCATCCGCATTCTCGTGGTTTCGGTGGTGATCCTGCTGTGCGTCGCGTACCTGATTTTGTGGGAACGCAAGCTCATCGGCTGGATGCACGTGCGTCTCGGCCCGAATCGCGTCGGCCCGCTCGGCTTGTTGCAGCCGATCGCCGACGTGCTGAAGCTGTTGCTGAAGGAAGTGATTCAGCCGACGCAAGCCAGCCGCTGGATCTACCTGATCGCGCCAATCATGACCGTGGTGCCGGCTTTCGCGGTATGGGCTGTGATTCCGTTCCAGGCAAAAGCGGTTCTCGGTGATATCAACGCGGGTCTGCTTTACGTGATGGCGATTTCGTCCATCGGCGTGTATGGCGTGATCCTGGCCGGCTGGGCATCGAACTCGAAGTACGCATTCCTCGGCGCGATGCGCGCTGCGGCGCAGATGGTGTCGTACGAAATCTCGATGGGCTTCGCGCTCGTCGTCGTACTGATGGTGACCGGCAGCCTGAACATGTCGGCTATTGTGGTCTCGCAGGAACACGGCATCTTCGCGAACTGGGGTATCAACTTCCTTTCGTGGAACTGGTTGCCGCTTTTGCCCATGTTCGTCGTGTACTTCATCTCGGGCATCGCCGAAACGAACCGTCACCCGTTCGACGTGGTGGAAGGCGAATCGGAAATCGTCGCGGGTCACATGATCGATTACTCGGGTATGGCGTTCGCGCTGTTCTTCCTCGCCGAGTACATCAACATGATCGTGATCTCGGCCATTGCATCGACGTTGTTCCTCGGCGGCTGGAGCGCACCGTTTGGTTTCCTGTCCTTCATCCCGGGCATTTTCTGGTTCGTGCTGAAGATCTTCTTCCTGCTGTCCGTATTCATCTGGGCTCGCGCAACGTTCCCGCGTTATCGCTACGACCAGATCATGCGTCTTGGCTGGAAAATCTTTCTGCCGGTGTCGGTGGTGTGGGTGGTCGTGGTCGGGTTCTGGATCATGTCGCCGCTGAACATCTGGAAATAATGGGCGGATGAAAAAACCATGAACGCATTACAGAATTTCTTCAAAACGTTTTTCCTGACCGAGTTGCTGAAGGGTCTTGCGCTGACAGGCGGTTATCTGTTCCAGCGCAAGGTCACCGTTCAGTTCCCGGAAGAGAAGACGCCGATTTCCCCGCGTTTTCGTGGCTTGCACGCATTGCGCCGATACGAAAACGGCGAAGAGCGCTGCATCGCATGCAAGCTGTGCGAAGCCGTGTGCCCGGCGCTCGCGATCACCATTGAATCGGAAACGCGCGCCGACAATACGCGCCGCACGACGCGTTATGACATCGACTTGACCAAGTGCATCTTCTGTGGCTTTTGCGAAGAAAGCTGTCCGGTGGATTCGATCGTCGAGACACACATTCTCGAGTACCACGGCGAGAAGCGCGGCGACCTGTATTTCACGAAAGACATGCTGCTGGCAGTGGGCGACCGTTATGAAACGGAGATTGCTGCTGCAAAGGCGGCTGACGCGCCTTATCGGTAAAGCGGAGCGGGGCGCTTCTCTTCACCGCGCCTTTTGCTGTTCCTGCATTTGAATTGACCTGCTGTTCCGGCCCGCGCGCCAAGGTTGTAGGTTGCGTCCTTCAAACGATGCGACACGGCGCGCTTGTGTCAAAACACAAAGCCTAACGATGAACCGGTAATCATGGAATTCACGACCGTACTGTTTTACATCTTCGCGCTGCTGCTGGTTGTTTCGGCGCTGAAGGTGATCACTTCGCGCAATCCAGTGTCATCCGCGCTGTTCCTCGTGCTCGCGTTCTTCAACGCGGCCGCGATCTGGATGCTGCTCGAAGCCGAATTCCTCGCCATCTTGCTGGTTCTCGTCTATGTCGGCGCGGTCATGGTGCTGTTCCTGTTCGTGGTGATGATGCTGGACATCAACCTCGACGTGCTGCATCGCGACTTCAAACGATTCGTGCCGATTGCGAGCATCGTGGGCGCGATCATCATCATCGAAACGGCGCTGATCCTGTGGCACGGCTACGGCGCGACGGTCACGCCGGTACGCGACGCCATGCTCGTCAACGGCGTGGGTTCCGGGGTTGGTCCGAACGAGGTGATGTCGAATTCGCACCTGATCGGCAAGGTCATCTACACCGACTACATCTTCGCGTTTGAAATCGCCGGCCTGATCCTGCTGGTCGCGATCATCGCGGCAATCTCGCTGACCATTCGCGAGAAGAAGGACAACAAGCGCCAGACCGTCGGCGATCAGGTCAAGGTGCGCGCGAAAGATCGCGTGCGGATTGTGAAGATGAAGTCCGAGCAGGAAGCGCCGGATGCTACGACCAACCCGCCTGTTACCGGCAATGCCGGCGCCGGCACGGTCGACAACAAAGGCTGAGGAGATAACCAACCATGTTGAGTCTTGCCCATTACCTCGTGCTCGGCGCGATTCTGTTCGCGATCAGCATTGTCGGCATCTTCCTGAACCGACGTAACGTGATCATCATCCTGATGGCTATCGAATTGATGCTGTTGGCGGTCAATACGAATTTTGTCGCGTTCTCGCACTATCTCGGCGACATCCACGGCCAGATTTTCGTGTTCTTCGTATTGACGGTGGCGGCGGCCGAGGCGGCCATCGGTCTCGCGATTCTGGTCACGTTGTTCCGTAGCCTCGACACGATCAACGTCGAAGATCTCGATCAGCTCAAAGGTTAAATTCAGGCAAGACAGATATGTCCACGACACTCAATGAAAACCTTCTGCTTGCGATTCCGCTGGCGCCGCTTGCCGGTTCGCTGATCGCGGGGTTGTTCGGCTGGAAGATCGGGCGACGCGCGTCGCACAGCATCACCATTCTCGGTGTGGCGATATCGCTGGTGCTTTCGTGTTTCGTCTTCCTTGACGTCATGAACGGCGCGAGTTTCAACGCGACCATTTATGAATGGATGACGGTCGGTCCGCTCAAGATGGAGATCGGCTTCCTGGTCGACTCGCTGACCGCGATGATGATGGTGATCGTCACCTTCGTCTCGCTGATGGTGCACATTTATACGATCGGCTACATGGCCGACGAAGAAACGGGCTACGAGCGTTTCTTCTCGTACATTTCGCTCTTCACGTTCTCCATGCTGATGCTCGTGATGAGCAACAACTTCCTGCAGCTGTTCTTCGGCTGGGAAGCGGTGGGCCTCGTGTCGTACCTGCTGATCGGTTTCTACTTCACGCGCCCGACCGCCATCTACGCGAACATGAAGGCGTTCCTGGTCAACCGCGTGGGCGACTTCGGCTTCCTGCTCGGCATTGGCTTGTTGCTGGCGTTCGCCGGGTCGCTGAATTACGGCGATGTCTTCGCGCACCGCACGCAACTTGCCGGCATGACGTTCCCGGGCACCGACTGGGGTTTGCTGACGGTTGCGTGTATCTGCTTGTTCATTGGCGCGATGGGTAAGTCGGCGCAATTCCCGCTGCACGTCTGGCTGCCGGATTCCATGGAAGGCCCGACGCCGATCTCCGCACTGATCCACGCGGCAACCATGGTGACGGCCGGTATCTTCATGGTCACGCGCATGTCGCCGCTGTTCGAATTGTCGGATTCGGCATTGTCGTTCGTGACGGTGATCGGCGCGATCACGGCGTTGTTCATGGGCTTTTTGGGTGTGGTCCAGAACGACATCAAGCGCGTGGTCGCTTACTCCACGCTCTCGCAGCTCGGTTACATGACGGTGGCGCTTGGCGTGTCCGCTTATCCGGTCGCTGTTTTCCATCTCGCCACGCACGCATTCTTCAAGGCGCTGCTGTTCCTTGGCGCGGGTTCGGTGATCATCGGCATGCATCACGACCAGGACATGCGCAACATGGGCGGCCTGCGTAAATACATGCCGATCACGTGGATCACGTCGCTGCTCGGTTCGCTGGCTTTGATCGGTACGCCGTTCTTCTCGGGCTTCTATTCGAAAGATTCGATCATCGATGCCGTGAAGCTTTCGCATCTGCCGGGTTCAGGTTTCGCGTACTTCGCGGTGGTCGCAAGCGTGTTCGTTACTGCGCTCTATTCGTTCCGTATGTACTTCATGGTTTTCCACGGCAAGGAGCGCTTCCGCGGTCCGAAGCATCCGGAAAGCCCGATGGGTATCGAAGAAGCGGCGCACGCGCACGATTCACATGGTCACGATTCGCATGGCCACGACGACCACGGCCATGGTCACGGTCCGCATATCCCGCACGAAACGCCTTGGGTCATCACGCTGCCGCTGGTGCTGCTCGCGATTCCCTCGGTGATCATCGGTGCGCTGGCAATCGGTCCCATGCTGTTCGGCGACTTTTTCGCGCATGGCGTGGCGTTCGACAAGGTCATCTTCATTGGCGAGAACCATCCGGCGTTGCACGAAATGGCCGAAGAATTCCACGGCTGGTTCGCAATGGGTCTGCATTCCGTCGCGGGCCTTCCGGTCTGGCTGGCGTTTGCTGGCGTGGTGGTGTCGTGGTTCCTGTATCTCAAGCGTACGGATCTGCCGGGCGTGATCAAGCAACGCTTCCTGCCGATCTACAACTTGCTGGATAACAAGTACTACCTCGACAAGATCAACGAAGTCGTATTTGCAAAGGGCGCGGTCGCCATTGGCCGCGGACTCTGGAAAGAAGGCGATATCGCGGTCATCGACGGCATTGTCAACGGTCTTGCGAAGTTCGTCGGCTGGTTTGCCGGGGTGATTCGCTTCCTCCAATCCGGTTACATCTATCACTACGCGTTCGCCATGATCATTGGCATGTTGGGGCTCTTGACCCTGTTTGTAACGCTCGGCGGCAAATAAGGCGGGGACACCTATCTATGCACTCTTTTCCAATTCTTAGTCTCGCGATCTGGTTACCGATCATTGTCGGTGTTCTCGTACTGGCGGTAGGCAATGACAACAATCCGGCACCTTCGCGCTGGATTGCGCTGATCGGCTCGATTCTTGGGCTGATCGTCACGATCCCTTTGATCACCGGCTTCGACAATTCGTCGGCTGCGCTGCAATTCGAAGAAAACGTCAGCTGGATCGAACGCTTCAACATCTCGTATCACCTGGGTGTCGACGGTCTTTCAATGTGGTTTGTCGTCCTGACCGCGCTGATCACCGTGATCACGGTGATCGCGGCGTGGGAAGTCATCACGGTGCGCGTGGCGCAATATCTGGCCGCGTTCCTGATCTTGTCGGGCCTCATGATCGGCGTGTTCTCGACCGCCGACGGCATGCTGTTCTACGTGTTCTTCGAAGCCACGCTGATCCCGATGTACATCATCATCGGCGTGTGGGGCGGGGCGAATCGCGTCTATGCCGCGTTCAAGTTCTTCCTGTACACGCTGATGGGCTCGCTGCTGATGCTGATCGCGTTGTTGTACCTGTACACGCAGTCGCATACGTTCGATATCGCCACGTGGCACGCATTGAAGATCGGCTTCACACCGCAGATATTGTTGTTCATTGCGTTCTTCATGGCGTTTGCCGTGAAGGTGCCGATGTGGCCGGTTCACACGTGGTTGCCTGACGCCCACGTGGAAGCGCCGACGGGCGGCTCGGTCGTGCTGGCGGCCATCATGCTGAAGCTGGGCGCGTACGGTTTCATCCGTTTCTCGCTGCCGATCGCGCCCGATGCCAGCCATTTCCTGGCGCCGGTAGTGATTACGTTGTCGCTGATTGCGGTGATCTACATCGGCTTCGTGGCGCTGGTCCAGGAAGACATGAAGAAACTGGTCGCGTATTCGTCGATTGCGCACATGGGCTTCGTCACGCTGGGTTTCTTCATCTTCAATACGCTCGGCATGGAAGGCGCGATCATCCAGATGATTTCGCACGGCTTTGTCTCGGGCGCAATGTTCCTGTGTATCGGCGTGCTGTACGACCGCATGCACTCGCGCAAGATTTCGGACTACGGCGGCGTGGTCAACGTCATGCCGAAGTTCGCGGCGTTTGCCATGTTGTTCGCGATGGCCAATTGCGGCTTGCCGGGCACCTCGGGTTTCGTCGGTGAATTCATGGTGATTCTGGCTGCCGTGAAGTTCAACTTCTGGATCGGTTTCCTCGCAACGTTCACGCTGGTTCTCGGCGCGGCCTACACGCTGTGGATGTACAAGCGCGTGCACTTCGGCGCGGTTGCCAACGAACACGTTGCGAAGCTGAAGGACATCAACAGGCGCGAATTCTTCATGCTCGCCGTGCTTGCTGTATTTACGCTGTACATGGGCCTGTACCCGAAGCCTTTCACCGATGTGATGCACGCATCAGTGGAAAATCTCCTCTCCCACGTCGCGCAGTCGAAACTGCCGCTGGCCCAGTAACGCGTGCGGAGGAATAAAAGATCATGCAAAACGCCCCAATGAGTGCCTTGTTACCCGATGGACTGTTGATGTTGATGGTCGTCGTAGTGTGGTTGAACGACACCATCTACGGCGTGAAGAGCCGTCAGACGTCCTATTACATCTCGGTCATTTCGACGATCGTGGTCGGCGTATGGTTCGCCGTCCAGGCACTCGATCCCACGCCGCATTACTTCTTCACGCGCATGTACGTGGTGGATCCGTTCGCCAGCGCAATGAAAGCGGTGGTGACGTTAGGCTTCGCGGTATCGGTCATCTATTCGCGCAAATATCTCGAAGATCGCGATCTGTTCCGCGGCGATTTCTTCCTGCTCGGCCTGTTTTCGCTGCTCGGCCAGTGCGTGATGATTTCGGGCAACAACTTCCTGACGCTGTATCTTGGCCTGGAGCTGATGTCACTGTCGCTGTACGCGGTGATCGCGTTGCGCAAGGACTCGCCGCAAGCCAACGAATCCGCGATGAAGTATTACGTTCTCGGTGCGCTGGCGTCTGGTTTCCTGCTCTACGGCATTTCCATGCTCTACGGCGCGACCGGTTCGCTCGAACTGAACGAAGTCGCGAAGGCGATTGCAACGGGCCGTATCAACGACGCAGTGCTGCTGTTCGGCGTGATCTTCGTGGTGGCAGGGATTGCGTTCAAGATGGGCGCGGTGCCTTTCCACATGTGGGTGCCTGACGTCTATCAAGGCGCACCGACTGCCATGACGCTGATTACCGGCGGCGGCCCGAAGGCCGCGGCGTTCGCGTGGGGTTTGCGTTTTCTGGTAATGGCGCTGTTGCCGTTAGCAGTCGACTGGCAGGAAATGCTGGTTATCCTCGCCGCGTTGTCGCTGATCGTGGGTAACGTCACCGGTATCGTGCAGAAGAACATCAAGCGGATGCTGGCGTACTCGGCAATCTCGAACATGGGCTTCGTGCTGCTCGGCATGCTCGCGGGCGTGGTCGAGGGCAAAGCGGATGGCGCGGCCGGCGCGTATAGCTCGGCAATGTTCTACAGCATCATCTACCTGATTACGACGCTCGGTACATTCGGCGTGATAATGTTGCTGGCACGCAAGGACTTCGAAGCCGAAACGCTTGATGACTTCAAGGGTCTGAATCAGCGCAGCCCGGTGTTCGCGTTCGTGATGATGATCATGATGTTCTCGCTCGCCGGCATTCCGCCGATGGTCGGGTTCTACGCGAAGCTCGCCGTGCTCGAAGCCACCATGAACGCTGGCCTGACGTGGCTTGCGGTGCTGGCGGTCTTGTCGTCGCTGGTTGGCGCGTTCTACTACCTGCGCATCGTGAAGCTGATGTATTTCGATGCACCCACAGACGCATCGCCGATTGTCGCCGACAACCTCAAGCGTGCATTGCTCGTGTTCAACGGACTTGCCGTGCTCGTGCTGGGCATCGTTCCAGGCCCGTTGATGAACGCTTGCCTGACCGCAATCACGCACACCTTGCCGTTCCAGTTGTAATGTCGGCTGCGGGTTGGTTTATCGTTTTGTTGGCGCTGGTCGGCGCCAACCTTCCGTTTGCAAATCAGCGCATCTTTGCCGTCGCGCCCATCAAGGCGACGAAAAAGAGCGCGTGGATTCGCATCGCGGAATTGATCGTGCTTTATTTTGTCGTGGGTGCGCTCGGCTTTATGCTTGAGGCGCGCGCCGGAAACCGGTTCGAGCAAGGCTGGCAGTTTTACGCCGTGACGTTCAGCCTTTTTCTCGTGCTCGCGTTCCCCGGTTTCGCTTATCAATATCTCGTCAAGCGCCGTTGACGGCCAACGCCGTTGCGGCTTGATCCACGCGTTTGCCGCTCGGTTTGCTGCTCAACGTGTTTCCTTCAAGGCGCAAGATGGCTGACAGTTCTTCCCTCGACCCTACGCATTTCCCGGATTCCGATGCTGGCCTGATCGAGAAGACGGTCGAAAGCAAATTGCTTCATCAGGGCAAATTCCTCACGCTGAAACTGGATACGGTCGAGCTGCCCGACGGAAAGCACGCAACGCGCGAGTTCGTCGAGCATCCCGGCGCAGTGATGATCCTGCCGCTTTTCGATGATGGCCGCGTGCTGCTGGAGCGGCAATATCGATATCCGATTAGAAAAGTGTTGCTCGAATATCCCGCTGGCAAGCTCGATCCAAACGAAAGCGAGCTTGCGTGCGCGAAGCGCGAGTTGCACGAAGAAACTGGCTACACGGCACGCGAATGGTTTTTCCTGACGCGGATTCATCCGGTGATTTCGTATTCGACCGAATTTATCGATCTATATCTCGCTCGTGGACTGACAGCGGGCGAAAACAAGCTGGACGAGGGCGAGTTCCTTGAAACGTTCATTGCGGATCGGTCGCAGATCTTCGAATGGATCAAAAGCGGCCATATCAGCGACGTGAAGACGATCATCGGCAGTTTCTGGCTCGAGAAAGTGATGTCGGGCGAATGGAAACTCGGCGGTCCGGTCAGCGAATGAACGGTTCGAAACCAAACAAAAGCGGCCTGCGGGCCGTTTTTTATTTAGACGCGTCGCCAGAAACCACACGTCCAAGCGCGTGTATTACCGCCGGGCTAAAATCAGTCGTACGTTTCCCCGATTCATCAAACAATCGTAGATGCAATTTTACGAACGACCGTTCACAAAACGCGCGTTTGCGATTAAACTTTCCGGCAAGCCCTGATTAGCATGAAGGTTCTCGATTTGAAGTGCTCGCACGACCATCGGTTCGAAGGCTGGTTTGCTTCGGCCGATGAGTTCGAATCCCAGTTGTCGCGCAATCTCGTTGCGTGTCCGGTGTGTTCAACGACGGAAGTCAGCCGCATGCCATCGGCGCCGCGGCTGAATTTATCGACAACGCGCTCCGATCGTACCGAGCAGCCAAGCGACGGCAACAGCGCGATCCAGGTGATCCCGCAGCCGCAAGCGGTTCCTGCAATCCAGGCGCGCGCGCTGCGAGTCATGCGGGAATTTCTTGCGAAGACCGAGAACGTGGGCGACCGTTTTGCCGAAGAGGCGCGGCGCATGCATTACGACGAAGCGCCCGCACGCAATATTCGCGGCGTCGCGACGCCCGAAGATGCGCATGCATTGATGGAAGAAGGCATCGACGTGATGCCGTTACCCGTGCCGGCCGCACTGAAAGAGCCGCTGCAATAAGCCGACGTCCGTTGGTTTAGCGCGCGTTTCCTCATGGCCGACCGGGCCATGACAGGAGACGAGAGCGCATGGACCTGAATTATTCCCCCGCAAACGACGCATTTCGCGCCGATATCCGCGCCTGGCTCGACGCCAACTTGCCGCAAGCGTTGCGCAACAAGGTACTCGATCACAAACGTTTGAGCCGCGACGACTACGCGAGCTGGCACAAGCTGCTCGGCACACGTGGCTGGTCGGTGGTCGCCTGGCCGAAAGAATATGGCGGCCCGGGCTGGGACGCTTCGCAACGTCACATCTGGGACGAGGAATGCGCGCGTATCGGTGCGCCGGGCGTGCTGCCGTTCGGTGTATCGATGGTCGCGCCCGTGCTCATGAAATACGGCAGCGACGCGCAAAAAGCACATTACTTGCCGCGTATTCTCGATGGCACCGACTGGTGGTGCCAGGGATATTCCGAACCTGGTTCGGGCTCTGACCTGGCATCGCTGAGAACGCGCGCCGAACGTCAGGGCGATCATTACCTGGTCAACGGCCAGAAGACCTGGACCACACTCGGCCAGTTCGCCGACATGATGTTCTGCCTCGTGCGCACGGACAGCGGCGCAAAGAAGCAGGAAGGCATCTCGTTTTTGCTTATCGATATGAAGACGCCTGGCATCAGCGTGCGTCCCATCATCACGCTCGATGAAGATCACGAGGTCAACGAAGTGTTCTTCGAAGACGTAAAAGTGCCGGTCGAGAATCTCGTTGGTGAAGAGAATCGCGGCTGGACTTACGCGAAGTATCTGCTCGGACACGAGCGCACGGGCATTGCGCGCGTTGGGCAATCTAAGCGTGAACTGGTATTCCTCAAACGCCTCGCCGCCGATCAAAAGAAGGGCGCAGCGTCGTTGCTGCAGGATCCCGTGTTTGCAGGAAAGATCGCGGCGCTCGAAATCGAGATCATGGCGCTCGAGGTGACGGTCCAGCGCGTGGTCGCAAGCGAAGCGAACGGCCGCGGACCGGGACCGGAGGCATCGATGCTGAAAATCAAGGGCACCGAAGTCCAGCAAGCGTTGACCGAACTGATGGTCGAAGCCATCGGACCGCAAGCTGCTGCGTTCGATCCGGAATATCTGGAAGGCGAACGCAAGCATAGTCTCGCTGGCGACGACGACGCGGCGCCGCTCGCCGCGTATTACTTCAACTTCCGCAAGACATCGATCTATGGCGGTTCGAACGAAATTCAAAAAAACATCATTGCGCAGATGATTCTGGGCTTGTGAGGAGCGGCACATGGACTTCAATTTCACCGATGAACAACAGCAGTTCCGTGATGCCTTGCGCCGCTATCTCGACAAGGAATATACGTTCGACGCGCGCCAGAAAATCGTGGCATCGAAGGAAGGTGTCGATGCAAACCATTGGACCGCGTTCACTGAATTAGGCCTGACGGCATTGCCCGCGCCGGAAGCGCAGGGCGGTTTCGATGGCGGTCCGGTCGATATGCTCGTGGTCATGCAGGAACTCGGGCGCGCGCTGGTCGTCGAGCCGTATTGGGCGACGGCAGTGGGTATCGAAGCGTTGCGGCTTGTGGGCGATCAAACCGCTTTTGGTTTGCTCGAGCGCGCAGCCGCAGGTGAAATCAAACTTGCCGTGGCATTCCATGAACCGCGTGCACGATACGATCTTTTTTCCATCGACACCATCGCGCAATCCCGCGGCGATCAATTTTCATTGAGCGGCGAGAAATCGCTGGTTCAGCACGGCGCGCAAGCCGATCTGTGGATCGTGCCCGCGCGGCTGAACGGCGAGGTTGCGCTGTTCGCGATCGCGCGTGACGCCGCCAATGTGGAAATCATCGAATATCGGACGATCGATGGGCAACGCGCCGCGACCTTGAAATTTGCGGCCACGCCGGCCACACGTCTAGGCGATGCACAAACCGGCGCCGCGACGCTCGAACATATCGCCGATTACGCCACGTTCCTGCTTTGCGCCGAAGCCGTCGGCGTGCTTGATGCGCTGAACCACGCAACCGTGGAATACACGAAGGAGCGCAAGCAGTTCGGCACGCCAATCGCGCGTTTCCAGGCGTTGCAGCATCGCATGGTGGAGATGCTGATTCACGCCGAACAAGCACGTTCGATCACGTATCTTGCCGCCGCGCGTTACACGAGCGATGACGGCGACGAACGCCGTCGCGCCGTCTCCGCTGCGAAGGCACGCGTAGGTCAGGCGGCGCGATTCGTCGGCCAACAAGCCGTGCAGCTTCACGGCGGCATGGGCGTCACGAACGAAGTCGCGGCGGCGCACTGGTTCAAGCGCTTGTCGATCATCGAGACTACGTTGGGCGACGTCGATCATCATCTGGCGCGGTTTGCATCACTGCCGGGATTCGCCGAAACTGACGTCTAAATAATCGACGCATCATAAAAGGAGAACAGGGATGACATTCAGCTATGAGGATTTCAACGTTGGGGACGTGGCCGAGCTCAGCGCTCACACGTTTTCGAAAGAGGAGATCATCGAATTCGCCGGACGTTATGATCCGCAGCCATTTCACTTGAGCGAAGCGGGCGGCGAAGCGTCGCCGTTCGGCGGTTTGGTCGCGAGCGGATGGAACACCTGTTCTGCGATGATGGGCATTCTCGTGCGCGACATGCTGGCCGATTCGACATCGATGGGCTCGCCCGGACTCGATAACATCCGCTGGCTCAAGCCGGTTCGCGTGAATGACACCGTTCGGCTGACGGTGCGCGTGCTGAGCAAACGTGTGTCGGAGAGCAAGCCGGATCGTGGCATTGTCGGCACGCGTTGGGAGGCATACAACCAGAACGGCGAACTGGTTTTGACAGTCGATTCCGCCGCGATATTCGGACTTCGCCATCCGGGAAACACGCAATGACGCTCGCCTCTTCAGCGAATGTGAAGGCCGCGGAAGGCGGCGAGGAGTATGTGAGCGCGTGGCTGGAAATAGATCAGTCGCGGGTGAACCGGTTCGCGGATGCGACTGACGATCATCAATGGATTCACGTCGATGTCGAACGCGCAAAGAAAGAATCGCCGTTCGGCGGACCGATTGCACACGGGTTTTTGACGCTGGCACTCGTGCCGAAATGGCTTGAGGAGTGCGTTCCTCTCCAGCAAAAACTCGGCGTGAATTACGGCACGAACAAGGTTCGGTTCATGTCACCGGTTTTGGTGGGCTCGAAACTAAGAGCACGCTTTCTTGCTGAAAAAGTAACCGACGTTGAGCAGGGCGGTGTGCAGGTCATCTGGCGCGTGACCGTGCAGAAAGAAGGCGTTGAAAAGCCGGTTTGTGTCGCCGAGTTCATTACCCGGCATTATTTCTAAGCCGTGCGGTTCGGGTGACTTCTTCATAGACATCGAAGAAGTCACCGCATTCATTCAACGCTTATGCGTACCGGGCCAATTCAAGTTTTGCGATAGCATTTCGATGCACTTCGTCGGGGCCATCGGCGAGTCTTAAAGTCCGCGCGTGCGCATACGCGTAGGCCAGCGGGAAATCGTCCGACACGCCTCCAGCGCCGTGGGCCTGAATTGCCCAATCAATGACCTGACACGCAATGTTCGGCGCGACGACCTTGATCATCGCGATCTCGCCGCGCGCGCCCTTGTTGCCGACAGTGTCCATCATGTAAGCAGCTTTCAGCGTCAGCAAGCGCGCCTGTTCGATCATGATTCGCGCTTCAGCAATGCGTTCCTGCGTCACGCCGTGCGCGGCAATCGGTTTGCCGAACGCGACGCGTTGCGATGTTCGTTTGCACATCAGTTCAAGCGCGCGTTCGGCTAGTCCGATTAACCGCATGCAATGATGAATGCGTCCCGGTCCGAGACGTCCTTGCGCAATTTCGAAACCGCGCCCTTCGCCCAGCAATACATTCGATGCCGGCACGCGCACGTTCTCGAGCGTGATATCCATGTGGCCGTGCGGGGCGTCGTCGTAACCGAACACCGAAAGCGGCCGATGCACCGTGATACCGGATGAATCCGCAGGAACGAGAATCATCGATTGTTGCTGATGTTTCGGGGCCTCGGGATCGGTCTTGCCCATCACGATATACACCTTGCAACGCGGATCGCCCGCGCCCGACGACCACCATTTGTGCCCGTTGATCACGTAGCTATCGCCATCGCGCACGATGCTGCATTGAATGTTTGTTGCATCCGACGAAGCCACGTCAGGCTCCGTCATCAGGAACGCCGAACGAATTTCGCCTTGCAGCAGCGGTTCCAGCCATTGCTGCTTTTGCTGGTCGCTGCCATAACGTTCGATGGTTTCCATGTTGCCCGTATCCGGCGCGCCGCAATTAAAGACTTCGGGCGCCCACGGAACGCGTCCCATGATCTCGCAAAGCGGCGCGTATTCCAGATTGCTCAAACCCGCGCCACGCCCCGATTCGGGAAGGAAGAGGTTCCACAGGCCGGCATCGCGCGCGTTCTGCTTGAGCGTTTCGATCAGATCAAGCGGAATCCACGCGTCGCCTTTTGCACGGTTCGCCGCGATCTCCTGATTGAATGCGCGTTCGTTCGGATAGATATGTTCATCGAAGAAAGCGGTCAGCTTGTGGCGCAACTCCTGCACCTTCGGCGTGTAGTCGAAGTTCATCTCGTCTCCTGATTTCTAATGGCTCTTATCCGGTCACTTTCTGCGCGTATTTCCACGCGAGTTCGGCCATTGGCCGAGCGCGTTTGCCTGCGTCGATAGCTTGCGCACTCGCCGCCGTGCCTTCGCTCACACGCTTCATGATTCCCTGCAGAATCGCGCCGATCCGGAACATGTTGTAGGCGAGATAAAAATTCCAGTCGCCCTGGATTTTCAGGCCGGTGCGTTCGAGATATCGCGCGACGTAGGTTTGTTCGTCGGGAATGCCGAGCGCCGCCCAGTCGAGCCCGCCGATGCCGCGAAATTGCGTCGGATCGACGTGCCATGCCATGCAGTGATACGCGAAGTCGGCGAGCGGATCGCCGAGCGTTGAAAGTTCCCAGTCGAGCACGGCGAGCACGCGCGGCTCCGTTGGGTGGAAGATCAAATTGTCGAGCCGGAAGTCGCCGTGAACGATCGATACGCTTTCGCCGCCGCGCGGGATGTGCTGCGGCAGCCATTCGATCAGCTTGTTCATCGCTTCAATGGGTTCGGTTTCCGATGCAACGTATTGCTTGCTCCATCGGCCGATCTGGCGCTCGAAATAATTGCCGGGCTTGCCGTAGGTTTCGAGACCCGCTCGCGCGATATCCACCGAATGCAACGCCGCGATCACGCGATTCGTCTCATCGTAAATGGCGCCGCGCTCGGCGGGTGTCATGCCCGGCAGCGCCTGATCCCACAACACGCGTCCCTCGATGAACTCCATCACGTAGAACGCGCGGCCGATCACGCTCTCGTCATCGCACAGCGCGAACATTTTCGCGACGGGCACGTCCGTGTCTGCAAGCGCGTCCATCACGCGATATTCGCGATCGATCGCATGCGCCGACGGCAACAGCTTCGCCGCCGGACCCGGCTTGGATCGCATCACATAGCTGCGTGCAGGCGTGATCAGTTTGAAGGTGGGATTGGACTGGCCGCCGGCAAATTGCTCGACGCTCACAGGTCCGGCGAAATCGTCGATATGTGTTTCGAGCCACGCCGATAACGCCGGCACATCGAACTGTTGCCGCTCGTTGACGGGCCGCGTTCCTTCGAACGCCGAGAAATCCTGCTGTTCCGGCGAGGGCGCGTCGTTTGCAGTCATCGTTGTCTCCTGCGGTTTTGGGTGTATCTCGTGGGCAGCGGCGTCGCGCCTCGAAGCGCTGTTATTGCTGCACGCTGGTTTACTTCAGAACCGACGTGTACCGCACGAATTGTTCGTAGAGCAATTCCATGGTCGTGTTGCGGACGCTTGCGTGAAGCGGCGAGGGCGGCGAGTGATTCAGCGCGCGGATGACCCAGTCGCCGGGTTTGTCGCCGACGTCGAGCGCGTTGATGCAACCCGTCGTCTGCGATAAATGCCCGAAAAACATCCGTCCGCCGCCCGTGATTGCGTGCGATAACAACGCGCGGTTGACGCCGCCGTGCAGCACGAGCAACGCCGTATCCCACGATGCATCGTCGCGCAGACGCTGCAGCGGCGGCACCACGCGATCCATCAATTCGCCGATAGTCTCGCCGCCGAGAAAAGCTGTTGTCTCGGGCACGATGCCATCGAACACGCTGAGAAACGCGCGCTCGAAATCTTCCGGCGGCAGGTTGCTCAACCGACCGCCGCGAATTTCTTCCCACTCGGGCCAGACATCGATTTCGATTTCCTGTGCCGTTTCAGCCAGCACGCGCTGTGCCGTCTCGCGTGTTCTGGGCAGACCGCTGACAATGACTTTATCGAAGCGAATCTGCTGAGCCTCGAACGCGCGTCCGGCCGCAGTGGCTTCGTCGCGCCCGCGCTCGTTGAGCGGCACGTTGATTGGATCGATGGCGCGGCCGGTTGCATCGAAATACGTGACGTCGCCGTGACGCATCAAAAAGATGCGGCGGCGTTTGGGAAGTTCGTAGGCTGTCGTCATGATTTGTAGAGCGGTGGCCGCTTTTCGAGGAACGCGTTGATGCCTTCATGCGCGTTACCGTTGTAAAGCGCGTCGACAAAACCATCGCGTTCGGCATCGAGTTGTTCGGCGAGCGATTGCGTTTCCGCCGATGCAATCAGCGTCTTGATTTGCGCCAGCGCTTTCGGCGCCATGCGACCGAGTTCATCGGCCCAGGCGATGGCGGTATCGAGCGCGGCGCCGGGTTTTGTCACGCGATTGACTACGCCGACATCGTGCAAACGCGTGGCGCCAACCGGTTTCGCTTCCAGCAGGATTTCGGTGGCGAGCGCGCGTGGCAAAGCGCGCGTCAGAAACCACGAACCGCCGCCATCGGGCGTGAGGCCAACGCGCGCGTACGACATGACGAACTTGGCGTCATCGGCGGCAACCAGCAGGTCGCACGCCAAAGCCAATGAAAAGCCGGCGCCCGCGGCCGCGCCTTCCACGGCAGCAATCACCGGTTTGGTGGACGAGCGCAGCGCCACGATCCATTCGCCCAGCATGTCGATGCTCGCCGCCTGCACCGATGGATCCTTCGCGCGGTTTTCAAGCAGACGGTTGAGATTGCCGCCGGCGCAAAAGAAGTTGTCGGCGCCGGTCAGGACGATTGCACGCACGGACGTATCGCGCTCGGCTGTGTTCATTGCCTCGATCCCGGCTGCGTACATGTCCGGGTGCAATGCGTTGCGCGCGCCCGGGTTGGACAGCTTCAGCACGAGTGTGGTGTCGCTTTCGGCCGGGCGCGCAGAGAGTAATTCGGCGCTCATTGTGCGGCCTCGTCGAAGGTAAGCGACAGGCCGAGTTGCGCGCGACGCGTCAACCAGGGCGACGGCCGATATCGCGGATCGCCCAGCACGCTTTGGATATTGCGCAGGATGGTCAGGATGGTCGTCGCGCCGAGTGCATCGCCGAGCGCGAGCGGACCGCGCGGATAACCGAGGCCGAGCGTCACGGCGAGATCGATATCGGCGGGCGTCGCGATGCGTTGCTGCGCGATATCGCAACCAATATTCACGATGGTCGCCACCACGCGCTGCGCTACGAACCCGGTGGAATCGCGGATCACGGTGACGGGAACGCCATCGAAAGCGAAGAGGGCGTGCGCGGCGTCGCGGAACTCGGCCGTGGTCGCGGGCGTTGTCATGATGGTGCGGCGGGCGGCGTCGGCGAGCGGGAAGAGTGTGTCGATGGCAACCGTGCGCGTTGCATCCAGCTTCTCCGCAAAGCACGCCGTGGTTGCATCGTAGCCGAACGGCGTGACGATGATCAGCGAATCCGGCGCGGGCGTCCCGCCGGTATCGATGGTCACGTTCGTTTCCATCTTCGCGATCAGCCGGAACACGTCCTCGCGTGCATGGACCGACGCGCGGCTCACCCAGACGCGACGCGGCAACGCGGTTGGCGCGGGTGCTTCTTCGGGCGCCTGCTGCTTGCCATCGACATACTTATAGAAACCTTCGCCAACCTTGCGCCCGATCAAACCGCCCGCGAGCCGCGTACCGGTTATTGGTGAAGGCGTGAACCTGGGTTCTTCATAAAACTGGTGATAGATCGATTCCATCACCGGATGCGACACGTCAAGCGCGGTCAGATCGAGCAACTCGAACGGCCCGAGCCTGAAGCCGGCTTGCTCGCGCATGATCCGGTCGATATCCACGAAACTCGCCACGCCTTCACTCGCAACCCGCAGGCCTTCGGTATTCATGCCGCGCCCAGCGTGATTCACGATAAACCCAGGCATGTCCTTCGCGCGCACCGGCGTGTGGCCCATCTGACTGCCGAGCGCCATGAGCGCGTCGCCGGCTGCGGGGTCGCCTCGCAAGCCGTCGATTACCTCGACCACTTTCATTAGCGGCACGGGATTGAAGAAGTGCAGGCCGACCACGCGCTCGGGTTTTGTGCATCCGGCGGCGATCGCGGTAATGGACAGCGAGGACGTGTTCGACGCGAGGATGCAGTCGTCGCGAACAATGTCTTCCAGCTCGCGGAACAACTCGCGCTTGACGTCGAGCTTCTCCACGATCGCTTCGATCACGACATCGCAATCCGCGAGATCGGTGATCGCGTCGGCCGCATGAATCCGCGCTAAAGCGTCGTGCGCTTCGGCTTCGGTGAGCTTGCCTTTTGCTGCGAGTTTGTTCAGGGTATCGGCGAGGAACTCGCGCGCGGCCGTGATGGCTTGGTGGTTGGCATCGTAGAGACGCACGGTCAGACCGCCCGTCGCGGCGATCTGCGCAATACCACGCCCCATTGCGCCGCTGCCCACCACGCCTAACGTTCGAATTTCTGTGTCGCGAAAACTCATGATGTGTCTCACTCCTTATTTTGCTAGATTAGCACGGTCGTGCTGTTAGTGAGGTGGCCCACATGGCCGTCGATTGTCTGGCTTACTTAAAAATCAAAGACGTTACTGGAGATCTTGTAATGCTCAAGTTGTATGGTTTTCCGCTGTCCAATTACGTGAACAAGGTGAAATTCGTGCTGCTCGAACATGGCATCGCGTTCGAGGAAGTGCGCGCCAATTTCGGTCAGGATGAAGCGACGCTCGCGTTGTCGCCGCTTGGCAAGGTTCCGTATATCGAGACCGAAGACGGGTCGTTGTGCGAGTCGCAAGTGATCATCGAGTATCTGGCGAGCGCGTACCCGGACAAGCCCATCTTTTCCGCCGATCCGTTCAAGGCCGCCAAGGAGCGCGAGATGATTGTGTTCATCGAATTGCACCTGGAACTGGTTGCGCGCGATCTGTACAAACAGGCGTTTTTTGGCGGCACTGTCACCGATTACACAAAAGCGCGCGCAGACAAAAGGCTTCGTCACGGCATCGCGGGACTCAAGCGGATTGCGAAGTTCGAGCCTTATGCGCTCGGCACGACCTTCAGTATCGCCGATGTCAGTGCGTTCGTGAATTTGCCGCTCATCGGGCTGACGACGAAGGCAGTTTATGGCGCGGATTTCCTGCTGGAAGCGGGGATCGACTGGAAGGCGCACAACAAGCGCGTGGGGGAACGGCCGGCCGCACAGAAAGTGACTACCGACCGGCTCGCGTTCATGGACGCGCAGAAAAAAGAACTGCCGAAGATTTAGGACTTACAGACTGGCGAGACGCTCGAGCGCCGTGCGCAGCGTCTCTTCTTTCTTCGCGAAGCAAAAGCGCACGACGCCCGATTCGTGGCTCTCGTGATAGAACGCGGATACTGGAATGGCCGCCACGCCGATCTCGCTCGTCAGCCATTGCGAGAACTCGGCTTCGGGCAGGTCGCTGATAGCCGAATAGTCTACGCATTGGAAATACGTGCCGTCGCAGGGCAGCAATTTGAAGCGCGAGTTTGCGAGGCCCGCGCGGAAAAAGTCGCGCTTTTGCTGATAGAACGCGGGCAGATCCATATATGGCGACGGGTCCTTCAAATATTCCGCGATGCCGACTTGCATCGGCGTATTCACGGTGAACACGTTGAACTGATGGACCTTGCGGAATTCGGCGGTGAGGGCGGCGGGAGCGGCGACATACCCAACCTTCCAGCCCGTCACATGAAACGTCTTGCCGAAACTCGACACCACGAAGCTGCGTGCAGCCAGATCCGGATAACGCGATACGCTTTCGTGCGGCGCGCCGTCGAAGACCATGTGCTCGTAGACTTCGTCGGAGAGGATCAGCACGTTGGTGCCGCGCATGATCTCGTCGAGCTTTTGCATGTCGGCGGCGCGCCAGACGCGGCCGGTCGGGTTATGCGGCGTGTTGATGATCAGGAGGCGCGTTTTCGGCGTTATCGCGGCGGCGATTTTGTCGAAGGGGAGCGCGTAGTCGGGTGCCTCCAACGATACAAACACCGGCTTGCCGCCCGCCAGTTCGATGGCCGGAACGTAGCAGTCGTACATGGGCTCGATCACGATGACTTCATCGCCGGGATGCACGCAGCACAAAATAGCCGTGAGAATCGCCTGCGTCGCGCCGGCCGTAACCGTGATTTCGCGCTCGACATCGTATTTGCGTCCGTACAGCCGTTCAATCTTCTCGCTGATCGCGTGACGCAGCGGCGCGGCGCCGGCCATCGGTGGATACTGGTTGTGACCGTCGCGCATGGCGTTCGCAACCGCGTCCACGATGCGCGGATCGCACGCGAAATCCGGAAATCCCTGGCCCAGATTGACCGCGCCTTTTTGCGCCGCGAGCGCGCTCATGACCGTGAAGATCGTCGTGCCCACACTCGGCAGGCGCGAAGTAATGGCGGGAACGGCGGCGGAATGCGGAAGGTCGTGCGAGGCGTTCATAGTGTGGTCGATCGGCTGCGCTGGAAGAATGTGTCGTATTTTAAACGTCGATTGCGTTCGTTTCCGCATTGGCCTCGATGTGCGCTTCAATGTGCGCCTCGAAGCTCGTCACGAACGGCGCCGGCTGAGCGATGCGAAAGCCGAAGTCACGCGCCGTGCGTTTAGCTAGTTTGAGCAACGCACGATCCTTCGAGACCAGCCAGTCCGCCTGGGTTGCGTGCGCCAGTTCGAGGAATTTCTGGTCGTCGCGATCCTTGCATTTCGGCAATGGCGGCGCGTCCTCGGGCGGCGGTGCGATCTCGACCAACCGGGAAAGTTGCGCGAGCGTTGCCAGCGCTTTTGCCTTGTCCACGGCAAAACGGACGAACTGCGGATAGTCCAGCACATACGTCAGTTCTTTCAGGCAACGTGCGTCGATCAACGCTTCCAGCGTGCCGGCTTCGAGCGCGGCGCGAATGGGGCGGGAATTGGGGTCATCGAAGACGAGAATGTCGATCCACACATTCGAATCGAGCACGGCGCGCCACGCGGGGGATTTTTTCATTCGATACAATCAAGGGTTTCCGTCTTCATCGTTGGCAAGCAAGCCGGCGAGCCCCTATGATAATCGTTCTCTCGCCGGCCAAATCGCTCGACTACGAGACCCCGCCTCACATCAAGAATTACACGTTGCCTGAATTCACCGCAGATTCCGCCGAGCTCATCAAGGCGCTGCGCAAACTCTCGCCACAGGAAATCGGCAGCCTCATGCATATCTCCGATCCGCTCGCGCGCCTCAATTTCCAGCGTTATGCCGACTGGTCGCCAACGTTCAACTCGGAGAATTCGAAGCAGGCCATGCTCGCATTCAACGGCGATGTCTACGAAGGATTCGACGCGAAATCGCTTCACGCAGCCGATCTCGACTACGCTCAGAATCACGTTCGCGTGCTATCCGGACTTTATGGATTGCTGCGGCCGCTTGACTTGTTGCAGCCGTATCGGCTGGAGATGGGCACGAAGTTCACCAACGCACGCGGCAAGGACCTTTACGCGTTCTGGGGCGACCGGATTACGACGGCGCTCAACGCGCAGATGAAAAAGCAGCGCGGCGCGAAAGTGCTGGTCAATTGCGCGTCCGGCGAATATTTCAAATCAGTCCAGCCGAAGCGGCTCGATGCGCCTATCGTCACGCCGGTGTTCCAGGACTGGAAGAACGGCCAGTACAAGATCATCAGTTTTCACGCCAAACGCGCGCGCGGGTTGATCGCGCGGTTCGCTGTCCAGCATAGAATCGACGAACCCGAAGGCCTGAAAGATTTCGGCAGCAAAGGGTATGCCTTCGACAAAAAGGCATCGACTGAAACAACGTATGTGTATCGGCGGCGCGTCGGGGCATGAAGCAACGGCACCGCTGCAAGACAGGACAAATCGAGGAAGCGTCATGAGCATCTCAATCACGAGTCAATTCGATGCGGGTGCGATCGACGTTGTTTCCGTCGACAATCCCGCCGATATCCGCGTGCGCATCCGCCCCGACAGCCACGCCGATTTCGCGCAATGGTTTTATTTTCGCGTGGGCAACGTCCGTGACGTAGCGCTCACAATGACTTTTGAGAACGCCGCCGATTGCGCGTTCGCCGATGGCTGGCGCGACTATCGGGCGGTCGCGAGCTACGACAGGATCAACTGGTTTCGCGTGCCGACGCGCTACGACGGCCGGGTAATGACTATCGAACACACGCCCGATTTCGACGCCATCTATTACGCGTATTTCGAGCCGTACAGCGAAGAGCGGCACGCGGGTTTTATCGGCGCGGTGCAGCAGATGCCGCACGCCACGCTGACCGAAATTGGCCGCACCGTGCAAGGACGGCCAATGTCGCTTCTGACGCTGGGCTTGCTCGAAGACGACGAAGACGACGAAGCTGAAAACGAAGGAAACCTCGAAGCCAAGAAAAACGTCTGGATCATCGCGCGTCAGCATCCGGGCGAGACCATGGCTGAATGGTTCGTGGAAGGCCTGATCAAACGGCTTGCGGGGTGGGGCGATTGGGCGGGCGATCCGGTCGCGCGCCTGGTCTTCGATCACGCCGTGTTTCACATCGTCCCCAACATGAATCCCGATGGCAGCGTGCTCGGCAACTTGCGCACGAACGCGGCAGGCGCCAATCTGAATCGTGAATGGATGGAGCCGGACGCCGCGCGCAGCCCGGAAGTGCTCGCGGTGCGCAATGCCATGCATGCTATCGGCTGCGATCTCTTCTTCGATATCCACGGCGACGAAGCGCTGCCTTACGTGTTCGTGGCGGGTTCGGAAATGTTGCCGGGCTTCACCGAAAAGCGGGCCGAGGAACAGAAGGCGTTTATCGAATGCTTCAAGCAGGCAAGTCCCGACTTCCAGGACGTGTACGGCTATGAAGCCAGCAAGTATCAGACGGATGCATTGAAGCTCGCGTCGAAATACGTTGGCAATGAGTTCGGATGTTTGTCGCTGACGCTCGAAATGCCGTTCAAGGACAACGCGAATCTGCCGGACGAACGGGTGGGATGGAACGGAGAACGAAGTGCGGCGCTGGGTGCTTCGATGCTGCAGGCCATCTTGCGGCACGTGCAGGCGTTCTGATTCGCGCGCGGATTGAGGCTCAGCGACTGAAAAGGGCGAAATTGTGAATAACGATCTCGCCCCTCGTTTTTTCTGGCGTTAGTGGCTCTTTTTTGCGGACTTGGACGAAGACGACTTCTTCGTAGTGGACGCCGACGCCTTGCCCTTGACCGCTTTCCCGCCCTTGCCTTTGGCGGCGCTGTGCTTGCCGCGAGCGCTGTGGCCTGATCGGGGTTCGGCGCGTGGTCTCTCGGCAGGTACCGGATCATTCCAGCCGAACGCCAGCATCTGGCTGCCTACATAACCGCACCGGAACTTAAGGGTTGAAGGCGTCGTATCGCCTTCCTTCGTCACGCCAAGCCCTTCGACCGTCACGACGTTATCGACCTTGATACGCTGCTTGTGGTCATCAAACGAGTCGTTCCACGGGACAATGCTGCCATGCGCGGTATCGAACGAGCTCGCTGGAAATTCGACATGATCAAATGCCGTCGATGTACTCGCGACAAAGCTGCCGTGCGCTGCGCAGTCGGCCACTAAAGGATTGGCGTTGAAGTCGGTCACGAAGTGATTGACGAGCTCGTTGCGATCGTCGAGCGTATCGGCGATCGCGGCGGCGTTGCAAAGGGCTGACGTGATTGTCGCCACGGATGCGATCGCTACCAGCCGGCCGACCAGCCGAAGCAGTCGACGCGGTACTTGAATACTATCCATCGGGTTGGGCACTAAAAAGACATCAGGCACGTAAGATGCCTGACAGTGAACAGTAGTTCCATCTTATATTAAATTCTTTGGCAATCCGGCGCAGTCAGACTGCGATCAGACTCGCGGACCACGATCCAGCCGATACCGCCGGACGTCAAAGGTCGTTATCCATGCGGGTCGGTAGACCGTGATGAGGATCGTGAAGAGACCGGTGAAGAGCGCCTCGCCGACAACGAGCAGCGTGGCGGCAAGCGAAAACCCCGCGGGTATGAACAGCCGTCCATCGGCGAGGATGATCTGTAGCAGCAGTCCGGAAGCACACGCCACCGCGACCGCAACCGCGGACGTCAGGAAACCATGGCCGAGGATGAATACGAACAAGCTCCGCGGAATCCAAGCCTGAATGGCTTTTTGCATCAGCGAAGATACGGCGACCGGGAGCGCACCGAACAAAAGAAATGTCACCGATACACCCGGCCACGCCGCGTCCAATACGACGGCAGCTAATCCCGTTGCCACTGCCATGCCGGCCATGGCAAGTTGCCAGTCAAACAGCGTGACCATCAGCGTTGCGCCAAGAAGATGAATGGCTGGACCGTCTTCGAACCATGTATTACAGGCCCAGAGGACAGTGACGGCCACCACGATCCCGAACCATACATGCTGAAGCGTTCCGTCCTGCAGCCGCCGGAAAGGATTTTTCCAGATGCCGAGCGCGAGCACACCCGCAGTGACTATCCAGCCACCTATAGCAAGCCACAGCGGGAGAGGTGTGTAGAAGAAACCCATAAATCTCATATTACTCGTTTGCGCCCGAAAACGCGTGCATTGACTGTGCCAGCGTGGTTTCGCCGGCGCAACGCGTCAACTTACGCGTTGCGCCCGCGCTGCGTTTCGTGGTTATGCAGTGTCTTCAGTCGCCAAAACGTGGCAAGGGTTGAGCAGCCATCGGCATCAGGTGCTCATCCTCCTCCGGCCGCGGGGAATAAATCGCTAACGCCGGCGCTCGCAACGGCACCACACCTGCGTCGCCGATAGACGGCCGTGGTGAAGCATCGGCTTCGCGCCTCAAAACCTCCAGATGCCGGTTTTGCCAGCCGTTATAGATTGCTACCGCTGCCGCGCGATTTGGCGCGCCGAGTTGCTGGAAAATGCTGCCGAGATGGATTTTTACGGTGCCCTCACTGATCCCCAAGGTCTTTGCGATGATCTTGTTCGTGCTTCCCATGTGCAGGCAGCGCATGATTTGTTGCTGACGCAGCGACAGCGTGTTGAATCGCTTCAACCCTTTCCGGAACGCTTTTGGTTCAGAGTCGCGTCGCGCCGAGGGACCCGGTTCCAACGCTGGATCGAGTGCATTCACCGGAACGTAATGGCCGCCGAGTAGCACCATTTCCAACGCACGAATGATCAAGGTCGGATCAAGATGGCGGGGCACGACGCCTCGCGCGCCCGCACCCAGGAACAGACGAACTTGAGCCGTCGATGCCTCGTCAACGACGATCGCTGCAGGCGTTCTTGGAAAGGCCTCCAGCAACTTGCGCAGATCTGCCATGCGCATGGCCTTGTGCCAGTCGATCACTATCAAGTCTGGCTCGAACCGCAGGATTGCGCTGGCAGCCTGCCGCCAATCTTTTGCCTCGTTGAAGCGGGCGCGCCGGTCTATATGCCGCAAAAGCGCTTTTAAACCTTCGCGACGCTCTGCTTCTGAATTAACTATCGTGAATTTCATGTCTGCCCCTAGTCATATGATTTTAAATGCGATGCCGTTTTTAGAAGAACGGGCGATATGCGATCAAAACCCATGATGACTAATTGCGGTGAAAAATGCGCCCTGACCAAACGGCATAGGGGATTCTCATGAATTCGCAAGCTATGCAGTTGGGCTATGGATATGTCTCATTTAGATCTGGTTATATACAGATGTTTCTGATTTTTTATGGGGTTACGAATAATAGTAAGATGTTTTCGATCGTTCGAACGGCTTTTAGAAGCCAGGAATTGAGAGCACTAGCGTTTTGAGATAGCGAATTTTTATTTCGCCAAAGTTTGTGATGTGGCGAATTCGCAAAAAAGCCGCTGCAACGTGCGTTGGAGCGGCTATTTGGTTGAATTAATAATCGTGAGTTTTATCGATTGTGTCGTTTTCTTAATTGAAATAACAATCCGTTATTCATGCTTTCATAAAATCAATGAAAGTGAGGCTGCGCAGGTTCAGCGTCTTCCGGCATTTCTGCATGCACGATCTCACCCAATGGATCAGCGTACAGCGGGACGCCGCAGTCTTCACAGTATTCGGGCTCGAAGCGCCCGGAGTGCCGACGGACATCCGTCACGCCCGATCGCTTCAGCAACGCGGCGATCTCTTCAACAGGTCCGTCCGCGCCCTCAAGCTCGGCGGTGTCTTCCGCTGCGCCCGGTTCACCGTTCTCCCGCCCGTAGAGCGGCCAGACAACGCCGTAGATCACCTCATTACTTCCACGGCGGGTAAATCCGATTCGATATTCGTCGATCCGTTGCTCGCCAAAGCCTGCTATGACAGCGCGCAACTCGTCTGGCGCAGTACCTAGCGTATCGAATAGATATCGAACAGCGGTGCGAACCGAGTGTGGTCGAACCTGTTCGTCGGCGTCGCGGCACGCTGAGTAGTAGGCGTCGGGCAAAAGGCATTCGAATTCGCACCCGGGCAAGATGGCCGCGAAGGTCGCTCCACCTTGAGTTGCCCAATGTTCGAGACATTGACCACGTTCCACCCGTACGCCGTCCTTTTCCTCTTGCCAGCGAAACAACGCCGAGCCGGTTGGAACGACAGCCATCGCGAGCAGGAATCTCGGATCGGCGAGAATTGGCGATGTTTCGGGCAGGTCGGCCAGGTTCAGTCGAGCGGGCGCCTGGCCGAGTACGGTCTGAATCAGTTGCTGTGCAACGCGCGACGTTTCTACGTGATGGCGCGGCAACTGATCGATGCTATAGAGAAAAGGCAAAACTGCGACCTTGGCTCCGTCTGCGAGTACGTGGGCCTGCAGCTGTGTACGCAACGCATCGACAATATCCGCCTTTAACGGACCCGACGGGATTGAATATCGCGTCCACGCGAGCACAGGGGCCGCGATCAGAAGGGCGTCATGTGGTACGCCTTCAATTTCCACGGCGAATGATTCGCTGTGCGTTTCGGCCATATCGGCAAGCGCGCCGTATGCATCGGGAAACTTTAGTTGCAAATGGTCGAGCGCGGCGTCGAGCGCCGTTTGATTCCCATTGCGGACAATTTTTGACAGAAGCGTATCGAGGCGCGCTTCCCAAAACCGGTCTTCGATACGGCTGCCCGATGCGAACAGCGAGAGCGAGAGCCCGACAAGCTTGTCGGCGTCAGGGGGAAGTCGTTTGGCGATTCGCGAGCGCATAGGAGGCATTCATCAGGTGCAAAGAACCTTTGATTGTAGTCGCTATATGTGGGCTTGCGCCGTAATGCAGCCCGCGCTTTATTAGGCTGAACAGCCGACGCTGATCAAGTTATCACCACCTCGATGAAATTCTTTTGCTGAACCCCTTGCGCGGTGTTGAAACGGGCACTAGAATTCCGTTCCTTCGCTTCACAACGAAGCGAAGGGAAGTGAGAAAGTGCAGTAGTCGACCAGGAGCTCGAACGCTGCTTTATCGCCCTTCTGCACGCGTTCGACCAGTANTCGATGAAATTCTTTTGCTGAACCCCTTGCGCGGTGTTGAAACGGGCACTAGAATTCCGTTCCTTCGCTTCACAACGAAGCGAAGGGAAGTGAGAAAGTGCAGTAGTAGTGGCGCGCAAGAGGATGCCGCAGAGCCAAGCAGGACGGGCCTTGCAGCAGAATCGGAAGTCAGAGGTTGAGTAAAAAACCTGTTGACGAAAAGCGAAACGTTCTACATAATCTCGTTTCTGTGCTGCAAACGCAGCGACGCGAAGGCGGTGGTGTTCTGAGGGTTGGGATGCT
>NZ_LMPF01000002.1 GCF_001424345.1 Burkholderia sp. Leaf177 | reverse complement strand
GCATCAAGCTCAAACTAAACGGGCTGAGTCCTGTGATGTACAGAACTCAGCCCACTCGGCCCTAGCCGAAAACTGTCCAACTTCGCGGGGTCAGTTCAATGTGCGGCCACTTTGCATTTTCAACCGCTGTAGGTATTTAAAAGAGCTTGATCATGATCGCGATGAAAGATCCGCGCAACGACGACCGTAACCTGTGGGTAGGCTGGGACGAATATCACCGGCTGATCGAACTGCTGGCGCTGTCCGTGCACGACTCAGGCTGGAAATTCGACAACATCCTGTGCCTCGCGCGCGGTGGTTTGCGCGTGGGCGACCAGCTTTCGCGCATTTATGATTTGCCGCTCGCAATCCTGGCGACGAGTTCGTATCGTGAGGCGGCGGGAACGGAGCAGGGCGCGCTCGATATTGGCCAATACATCACCATGACGCGCGGCGAGCTCGCCGGCAATGTGCTGCTCGTTGACGATCTGGTCGATTCAGGCGTCACGCTGTCGCGTGTTCAGCAGCATTTGAAAGAACGTTATCCGGCGGTGACGGCAGTGCGCTCGGCGGTGCTTTGGTATAAAGGCTGTTCGAAGGTGAAGCCTGACTATTTCGTGCAGTTTCTCGAAACCAACCCCTGGATTCATCAGCCGTTCGAAGAATGGGACACTGTCCGGCCGCACAACCTCGGTGCGTGGATCAAGCGGGGCTTGCACGACGAACGCAGCTGATTCCTTCCACTTTCCTTTCCGCATCTTCGCCGTGATGCCGTTCTAGGCAAACTGCCGTTCGATTGCCTGTTAGCATGCTCGAACGGCATTTTTGCGATTATCGCCATGCACCTTAGGGGCTTCCCTGCAATGTCAAATCGGTTTATTGCGCCCGTCGTCGCGGTATCACAACACGGCGGTGGGGCGGCAGGTGCAGCGTTAGAATGGCGTTCGTTTTTTCCGATCACGACGGCTCCCCCGCGTTTATGACAACAATGACCCACGCGCACGAGCGCAAACAACCACTGCCTGCTCTGGCGCTTGCCGCTATCGGCGTAGTGTTCGGCGACATTGGCACGAGCCCGCTTTACGCGCTGAAAGAGGCGTTCAGCAAGTCGCATGGCATCGAACTGAACGAAGCTTCCGTCCTTGGGGTCATTTCGCTGCTGTTCTGGGCGATCGTGATCGTGGTGGGCATCAAATACGTGCTGTTCGTCATGCGCGCCGATAACAACGGCGAAGGCGGCGTGCTCGCGCTCATGACGCTGGCGCTGCGCACGCTGAAGGAGTCCGGCCGCGCCACCGGCGTGCTGATGATGCTCGGCATCTTCGGCGCCTGCATGTTTTATGGCGACGCGGTTATTACGCCGGCCATGTCGGTGATATCGGCGGTGGAAGGACTTGAAATCGCCTCGCCGCGGCTCGCGAATTACGTGATTCCGATCACCATCGTCATTTTGATCATGCTGTTCTGGATCCAGCGACGGGGCACGTCGGTAGTTGGCAAGCTGTTCGGCCCGATCATGCTGGTGTGGTTCGTGACGCTCGCTGTAATGGGCGTGTTTCACATCGTCCAGGCGCCGCGTGTGCTGGTCGCCCTGAACCCGTATTACGCGTTTTCGTTCATGCAGGCGCATGTGTTGCAAGCGTATATTGTGCTGGGTTCGGTCGTGCTGGTGCTGACCGGGGCTGAAGCGCTGTATGCCGACATGGGGCACTTTGGTGCGAAACCGATTCGATACGGCTGGTACGGCCTCGTCATGCCATCGCTGTTGCTCAATTACTTCGGCCAGGGCGCGCTTCTGATGCATTCGCCCGAAGCGCGCGAAAGCCCGTTCTTCCTGATGGCGCCCGACTGGGCGTTGCTGCCGCTCGTGATCTTGTCGACGATTGCGACCGTGATTGCATCGCAGGCGGTGATTTCTGGCGCATATTCGCTGACGAGCCAGGCTATTCAGCTGGGTTACGTGCCGCGCATGAAGATCCTGCATACGTCCGATCTGGCTATCGGACAGATTTATATTCCGGTCGTGAACTGGATGCTGCTGTTCATCATCCTGTGCATCGTGATTGGCTTCAAGAGTTCTGAAAATCTCGCGGCGGCTTATGGGCTGGCCGTTACCGCCACCATGCTGGTTACGACCATCCTCGCGTCGGTTGTCATGACCAAGCTTTGGGGATGGAACAAGTTCCTGGTGGGCGCGATCATCAGCGTGTTTTTTATCATCGATGTCGGATTCTTCGGCGCGAGCTTGCTCAAGATCGAGCAGGGCGGCTGGTTGCCGTTGGGTATCGGCGGGGTGTTGTTCTTCCTGCTGATGACGTGGTTCAAGGGACGCATGATCGTCAAGGACCGGACCGCCGCCGATGGTATTCCGCTGATGCCGTTCCTTCAGGGATTGCTGGCGCATCCGCCGCATCGTGTTTCAGGCACGGCGATCTATCTCACGGGCAGCGATTCGCTCGTGCCGGTCAGCCTGTTGCATAACCTGAAGCACAACAAAGTGCTGCACGAGCGCACCATTTTCCTGAACTTCGCGACGCGCGATGTCCCCTATGTGGACGATGCCACGCGCGTGGAAGTGAAGGATGCTGGCGGTGGTCTGTTCCTGGTCAAGGCGCAATACGGTTTCAACGAAACGCCCGACGTGAAGGCTGTTTTGCTCGAAATCGGGCGAACGCACGACATGACGTTCGAGTTGATGGATACGTCGTTTTTCATGGCCCGCGAGACCGTTGTGCCGACGCAGTTGCCGGGCATGTCAGTGTGGCGTGAACGCGTGTTCGCATGGATGCATCAGAACGCCGCGAAGCCAACCGACTTCTTCAGTATTCCCGCCAATCGCGTGGTTGAACTGGGAACGAAGATCGAGATTTGAGTGTTGCGTTTGATTGAGTCATAAAAAAACGGCCCGTCTTTCGACGGGCCGTTTTCACTTTCGCTGCGCTGGTTCGCGATAGCTCATTTCTTCAGCTTCGCAAATGCCGCTGCCATTGCGCTGCTGGCTGTTTCCGGCTCGCGCCGGCCGCCGCCGTTGCCACGCTCATCGCGCGCGCTGCCACCACCACCGCCGCTACCACGACGATCCTGCCCGCCACGAGCCTGTTGCTGCGGCGAACCGCCCTCGGGCGCGAAGTCATCGTCAAGACGCATGGTCAGCGCGATCCGCTGACGCTTCACATCGGTTTCCAGCACTTTCACCTTGACCACCTGACCGGCCTTCACCACCTCGTGCGGGTCCTTGATGAACTTCGTCGACATCGCGGAAACGTGCACGAGACCGTCCTGATGCACGCCAATATCGATAAACGCGCCGAACGCCGCCACGTTCGTGACCACGCCTTCCAGGATCATTCCCGGCGCCAGATCCGAAAGCTTCTCGACGCCTTCGCGGAACGTGGCCGTCTTGAACTCGGGACGCGGATCGCGGCCGGGTTTTTCGAGCTCGGTCAGAATGTCGCGGATAGTAGGCAAGCCAAAACGTTCATCGACGAAATCTGCCGGCGACAAGCCCGACAAGGCCTCGCGCTTGCCCATCACGTCAGCGGCGTGCTTCTTGATCTTTGCCAGAATCCGTTCAACAACCGGATACGCTTCCGGGTGCACCGACGACCGGTCCAGCGGATTCACGCCATTGTTGATGCGCAAGAACCCGGCGGCTTGTTCGAAGGTTTTATCGCCGAGACGAGGGACTTTTTTCAGCTGGTCGCGTGAAGCGAACGGGCCGTTGGCATCGCGGAAATCGACGATATTTCGCGCCAGCGTCGCATTCAAGCCCGACACGCGCGCGAGCAAGGCCACCGAAGCAGTGTTTGCGTCCACGCCAACCGCGTTCACGCAATCCTCGACGACAGCATCGAGCGAACGGGCGAGGTCGCGCTGATTCACGTCGTGCTGATACTGGCCGACGCCAATTGCCTTCGGGTCGATCTTGACGAGTTCGGCAAGCGGATCCTGCAAACGCCGTGCGATTGAAACCGCGCCGCGCAAGGTCACGTCGAGGTCAGGAAATTCCTTCGATGCCAGTTCGGACGCCGAATAAATCGATGCTCCCGCTTCGGATACAACGATCTTCTGCAGCTTCAACTCGGGGTGTTTCGCGATCAACTCGCTTGCAAGCTTGTCCGTCTCGCGCGATGCGGTGCCATTGCCGATGCTGATCAACTCAGCCTGCGTCTGTGCGGCGATGCGTGCAAGCTTGGCAAGCGACCCGTCCCAGTCGCGACGCGGCTCGTGCGGATAGATGACGTCTGTTGCAAGCAGCTTGCCGGTGCGATCGACCACGGCGACCTTCACGCCTGTGCGCATGCCCGGATCGAGTCCGATAACCGCTTTCGGGCCTGCCGGCGCCGCCAGCAAGAGATCCTTCAGATTACGCGCAAACACACGGATCGCTTCGCCTTCGGCTTCTTCCCGCAAGTTCGTCAGCAAATCGTTTTCGATATTCGGCTGCACCTTCACGCGCCAGCACCAGCGGCAGACGTCGGCGAGCCATTTATCGGCGGGGCGGCCCTGATTGGCGATACCAACGTGGTTCGCAATCAGCGTTTCGCCCGGATGCGGCACTTGTGCATCGAGTTCCCCGCCGAGGCCCAGCTTGACGGACAGAACGCCCGCATTACGGCCGCGAAACAGCGCCAGCGCCCGATGCGACGGCACCGTGCGAATGGTTTCCGAATAGTCGTAGTAATCGCGGAATTTTTCGCCTTCCTCGGTTTCCTTGCCTTCGACAACGGTCGAGATCACGCTGCCTTGCTTGAACAGATATTCGCGAACCTTGCCGAGGATTTCCGCGGTTTCGCCGAACTGTTCGGAGAGAATGTCGCGGGCGCCATCGAGCGCGGCTTTCGTGTCGGCGACGCCTTTTTCTGCGTCCACATAACGCGCGGCTTCGGTTTGCGGATCGAGCTTCGGATCGGCGAGGAGGGCGTCCGCGAGCGGCTGCAGGCCAGCTTCGCGGGCGATCATCGCGCGGGTGCGGCGTTTGGGCTTGTACGGGAGATACAGGTCTTCGAGCACCTGCTTGCTGTCGGCGCGCTCAACGGCTGCGCGCAGTTCGGGCGTGAGCTTGCCCTGTTCGTCGATACTCTGGACAATCGCCGCGCGCCGGTCTTCGAGTTCGCGAAGATAGACGAGGCGTTCCTCGAGATTGCGCAATTGCGTATCGTCGAGATTGCCGGTCACTTCCTTTCTATAACGGGCGATGAACGGAACGGTGGAGCCTTCATCGAGAAGCTGCACGGTCGCGGCGACCTGGCGCGGTTGCACATTCAACTCGGTGGCGATGCGCTGGACAATCTTGAGTGCTACGGTTTCCGTCATGGGTGTCTGCGTCTGCCTGCTGGCTCATCAGGGGCGTTTCCATGCCGCGCATTTCACTTGAATCCGCGCGAACACGTTTGCCGGGTTGGTGAAGCGGGGCATTTTGCCATAAATGCCGGAGGGCTCCGGCGCGCGGTGATAGAATTTCGGCATCGTAGAAGCTGCATTTCATACTTTGTCCAACCCGCTGGCTATCACGTTGCCGACCTCCCGCCTCTCGTCCATTTTGCCGACTGATCCAGTCGAATCGTTCGCCTCGACCGGTCTGACCGCATCGGGCGATGCCGTGCGTTTTTTCTCACGATGGTTTCGTCCGCTTGCGGCCGCCTCGGTCGTGCTTGCTTGCGCGGGTTTCGTGCAAGGCGCGATGGCGCAGACGCCGAAGCCGATCAACCCGAATACGTCGGTTACCGAGTCTCCGCTCGACAGCGCTGGAGCGAACGGCGCCAGTGCCGCGGACCCAACTGCGGACACGAACGGCTTCGGCGCGCGTCAGAAAGCGCTTGATGTGCGCAGCGAAGAAAACAATTATCGTTATGCGGTCCAGCAGCACGATTGCTACAGCAATTTTTTCGTCAATCATTGCCTTAATGCCGCGCGCGCGGCCAAGCGCGACGTGAGCCAGGAAATCCGCAAGGAACAGCTGGCACTCGACGACGAGCAACGGCTGGCACACGCGCAGCAGCGCGATCAGCAGACCGCGATCAAGCGCGCGCAGTACGATGCGGATGCGCCGCAACGCGCAGCGACCGAAAAAGCGAGCGCGGAGTCATTCGCGGAGAAGCAGCGCCAGAACGCGCTTTCCGAAGCACAGCGCAACGCGGAAGCGCCGCAGCGCGCTCAGAATCAGGCGGCCTACGACCGCAAGCAGGCGGACTACCAGAAGAAGCTCGACGACGCCGCCGCGCGCGGCGTGCAGGACGCGCGCGATCGTGACGCAAAGGCTGAGCGATTCGAGGCGAAGCAGCGCGACGCCGCCGAACATCAGGCGGAGGTTCAGGCCCGGCAGAAGGAAGCTGCTGCGAAACAGCAGCAGCGTGCCGCCCAGGACGCCGCGGATCGGGCGCATCAAGAGCAGCTCAAGCAACAACAGCAACAACAGCAACAACCGAAGTAAGCTTTCGAAACTCTGGATGTGGACAGCAACCTCGGGCGACGCCGCCAGTATTTCCCGGCGTTTTGCCGCGACGAGAGGAGCCGAACATGCATGCATATCCTGCAGCAGAAGTGGATGCCGGCACGATCCGCGAGCGTATAGGGCAGTTGCAGGCAGAGCACCACGGCCTGGACAGCTTGATCGGAAAGATGGCGGACGTGCCCGGCATCAATGAGCTCGAAATCAGGCGCCTGAAAAAGCGCAAGCTCAAGGTCAAGGATACGATCATCCTGCTGCAGTTACAGTTGGAACCGGACGCGCGCTGAAACGGCGTTGCGCGATTCAGCAACGCGTGCGTCGAACAGTGTTGGCCCGCACGCGGCACCAAAGCCCAAGCTACAAAGCAGGAACGTCCCTTTGAATTCGCCCGACAACGCCCCCATGGACCACGCGGAATCCGTGCTGAAGCCGGCCGCGAAAGCGGGTGTCGCCGACACATCGCTCTCGCTCACGCTCGCACCAAAACGCCGCATCGAACTCGACGCGATTTTTGCCGCCGAGGGTCTGCTGGCGCGTCAAATCGATGGCTATCGCTCGCGCGCATCGCAGATCGACATGGCGCGCGCAGTCGCCGCCGCGATGGAAGCGTCCGGCCGCGCCATGCCCGAGCCCGCCATGCTCGACGCGCAACGCCGCCCGGCACGCAAGCTGGGGCCATCGGATGCGCCGGTCGTGGTCGAAGAAAACGGCGACGAAATTGGCCTCGCCACTGCGTCCACAGGCGTCGATGGCGGTGAAAACACGTTGATCGTGGAAGCGGGCACGGGGACGGGCAAGACCTTCGCGTATCTCGTGCCGGCCATGTTGTGGGGCGGCAAGGTGATCGTCTCGACCGGCACCAAGCACTTGCAGGACCAATTGTTCCAGCGCGATATTCCGACCGTGCGCGACGCGCTTGCCGTGCCGGTTTCCGTCGCGATGCTCAAAGGCCGCGCGAATTATCTGTGCCATTATTATTTACAGCGCACCGCCGATAACGGCCGCTTGCCGACGCGCCAGGACACGGCGCATTTGCAGGAGATCATCCGCTTCGCGAAGATCACGCATACCGGCGACAAGGCCGAACTCGCGAGCATTCCGGAGAATTCGCCAGTCTGGCCGATGGTCACATCCACGCGCGACAATTGCCTCGGCCAGGATTGCCCGCATTACAAGGAATGTTTTGTCATGCAGGCACGCCGCGAGGCGCAGCAGGCGGACATTGTGGTGGTCAACCATCACTTGTTTTTCGCCGACGTCATGCTTCGCGACACCGGCATGGCCGAATTGCTGCCGACCGCGAACACCATCATCTTCGACGAAGCGCATCAGCTGCCCGAAACCGCGACGCTGTTTTTCGGCGAGACCGTTTCCACCACGCAGTTTCTGGAACTTGCACGCGATGCCGTCGCGGAAGGCCTGAGCCACGCGCGTGACTTTTCCGACTGGACGAAGCTCGGTGCCGCGCTCGAACGCGCCGCGCGCGATGTCCGGCTTGCGTTCAGGGAAGATTCGGTGCGCATGTCGCTCGGCCAGCTCGCCGACGATCATCCTCTATTCAATGCCCTCGACACGCTCGAAGAACATCTCGACGCGCTCACAGCCGCACTGAATGCACATGCGGAACGGGCGGAATCGCTGGGCGCGCTGCAGCGCCGGGCTCGCGAACTTCAGGGTTTGCTCGGCGGCTGGACCGCGCCGCCAACGGCCGCGGAAAAAGCCATCGCCGAAGAAAAAGAAGCGGCCGCAAAAGCCGATCCAAACGAGATGGTTCGATGGATCGAAGTGTTTTCGCACACGGTTCAGTTGCACGAAACGCCGTTGTCCGTCGCGCCGATCTTTTCGAAGCAGCGCGCTGGCGTGCCGCGCGCGTGGATCTTCACATCGGCGACTTTGTCGGTGCGCGGCGACTTCACGCATTACGCCGCACAAATGGGCTTGAACGCGCGGCGCTCCATGACGCTGCCGAGTCCCTTCGATTATCCCCAGCAAGGCTTGCTGTACGTGCCGCGCAACTTGCCGCAACCTTCATCGCCGAATTTCACCGACGCCGTGTTCGATGCCGCTTTGCCTGTCATCGAGGCATCGAAGGGCGGCGTGTTTTTCCTTTGCACCACGCTGCGCGCAGTCGATCGCATCGCGAACCGGATGCGGGACACTATCGAGCGGCGCGGCTGGGATTACCCGCTGCTGGTTCAGGGCGACGCGAGCCGCACCGAATTGCTCGATCGTTTCCGTTCATATGGCAACGCAATCCTGGTCGGCAGCCAAAGCTTCTGGGAAGGCGTGGACGTACGTGGCGACGCGCTTTCGCTGGTGGTTATCGACAAGTTGCCGTTCGCGCCGCCGGACGACCCGGTGTTGTCGGCGAGACTCGATGCGTTGACGAAAAAGGGCTTGAGTCCGTTCGCCGTGCACCAGTTGCCGCAAGCGGTGATTACCCTCAAGCAGGGCGCGGGCCGCCTCATTCGTGCGGAAACGGATCGTGGCGTGCTGATGATCTGCGACACACGTCTCGTCGATAAACCCTATGGCCGACGTATCTGGCAAAGCCTGCCGCCGTTCAAGCGCACACGCGAGATAGAAGTGGTGCGCGCGTTTTTCACCGATCCGGAAACGGCGGTGGCCGAGGCGGACGAGTAAGCCCGGCGCATCGATTGAACCGAGCGCGCAATAAAAAACCCGGCTTGAAAAGCCGGGTTTTTTATTTGCAGCGAGAACGAAATCGCTTACCAGATCTGCCACCAGGACTTGTTGTCCCTGCCTGGGCGTGCCCTGCCGGTCACATACGGGCTATCCGGGAACGTAGCAGCCAGCACGCGCTTCGTATCGCCTTCAAGTTGCGGCTGATCGAGCTTGCCATACGACAGCATCATGATATGCAGCGCATCTTCCGTTGCCGGTGCGTTCTTGTACTCGCGAATGGCAAGTTGCGCGCGGTTGATCGCAGCCACATAAGCACCACGGCGATAGTAATAATCCGCTGCATGAACTTCATGCGAAGCAAGTGCGTTCACGATATAACGCATGCGTTGCGCTGCATCCGGCGCGTACTTGCTTTGCGGATAACGGTCCACCACGACCTTGAACGCATCGTAGGATTCGCGCAGCGACTTCGGATCGCGCTCGCTCATGTCCTGGCCGGAAAAACGGCCGAACAAACCGAGGTCGTCATTGAAGTGGATCATGCCTTTCAGGTAATACGCGTAGGCAATGTCCGGATGATCCGGGTGCAGCTTGATGAACCGGTCGATCGCCGCATCTGCCGATGCGGTTTCACCGTCTTTCCAGTTGCAGTACGCAACGTTGATCTGCGCTTGTTGCGCGAAATGTCCGAACGGGTCACGGCCTTCGAGGTTCTCGAAATACTTCGCGCATTTGCCGAAGTCGCCGCCGGTCAGCGCATCCTGCGCCTCCGAGTATAATTTCCCGTTATTCCACGTTGCCGTTTCGTCGGTTTTCTCGGGCAAACCATGGCAGCCTGCGACAATGACGGCACCTGCAGCCATCGCAGCAACCCTGACAGACGAGTTCGACAATAACCTGCCTGGCAGGCTGATCAACTGGCGCACAGGGTTCAAAACGGTTTTCAAAGCTTGATTCACGGCTCGCATCAGTGCTTGCATTTTCTAGCTCATGCCTTTCTGGCTAATTCCCAGCTTTCAGTCTAAATGACCCGCTCAAGTACAAGTCGTACCAAAGATCGCAGCAAAGATTATAGCCCAAGCGCATCGGCCGACGACGCACGTCCGGACGATTTGACCGCATCCGCGGCGGCGTCCGGCTCTGCAACCGAAACGCACGGCACACCTGTGTCCACCAACCTTCATGCACGCCGCGCCGATGCTGAAACGCCGCGCACGATTGCCGTGCCGGACGAGTACGCCGGCGAGCGCCTCGACAAGGTCATGGCCCGCCTGTTTCCGGAATTCTCGCGCAGCCGTTTGCAGACGTGGATCGATGCACAGCGCGTGCAGGTCGACGGCGCGCCCGCCAAGATCCGGCAGCCCGTGCCGCTGGGCGCCACCATCACGCTGATTCCCGATCTGCTGCCCGAGCAGCTCGCCTTCACGCCCGAACCCGTGCCGCTCGACATCGTCTACGAAGACGACGCGCTCGTGGTCATCAACAAACCGGCCGGCATGGTCGTGCATCCGGCGGCCGGGAACTGGAGCGGCACGTTGCTGAACGGCCTGCTTTATCGATACGGCGATGCCGCCGCGGGTTTGCCGCGCGCGGGTATCGTGCATCGGCTGGATAAGGAGACGTCGGGGCTCATGGTCGTCGCGCGCACACTCGAGGCGCAGACCATTCTCACGCGCCAGTTGCAGGCGCGCACCGTCAAGCGCCGCTACGTCGCGCTGGTGTGGGGGACGATGCCGGACGAAGGCACGATCGATGCCCCTATCGGCCGTGATCCGCGCGACCGCACGCGCATGGCGGTGGTGGAGAGCGCATCGGGCAAATATGCGCGTACGCATTACCGCACGATCGACCGGGCGATGTGGAACCAGCAACCCGTGTCCGCCGTGCATTGCGATCTCGATACCGGCCGCACGCACCAGATTCGCGTGCATTGCGCGCATATCCGGCATCCGCTTCTCGGCGATCCAATTTATGGCCACGCGCGCGGCAAGCGATCGGTGCAGCCGCTACCTGATGGTTTCAACCGCCAGGCACTGCATGCCTGGCGTCTTGGCCTGATCCATCCCACGACGGGCCGCGAGATAAGCTGGCGCGCGGATGTGCCGGAGGATATTGAAGCGCTGGCGGCGGAATTGGGACTTGGCCGCGACGAATCGACGGATCTCGATCCGGAAGACGAGGATTTCATCCAGGAAGAGGGTTACGACGCGAGCGCGCGTGGCGGCTGGGATGAATCACAGCCGATCGAATACGACGAAGACGACGATGAGGAGTGAGCGCAGTGAGCGAGTCTTCCCACGCGGATTTCCTGGCGCGGCCACTTCGTCACGATGATTGCCTGTGGCCCGAATGGTCGAGCGGAGTTTCGAAAGTATCGACGCGCGTGCGCGCATTCGCGACCACGCGTAACGGTGGCGTGAGCGAAGGGCCATTTGGCGGCGCCAACGGCCGCGGCGGCCTGAACCTTGGATTGCACACTGGCGACGCACCTGAAGCGGTGCTCGAAAACCGTCGCCGCGTGGTCGAGCTGACGGGCGCGCCTGTCGCGTGGCTTGAGCAGGTTCACGGAGTCGAGATTCAAGACGCGGGCGAAATGATCGACCGTTGTGCGGGGTCTCCCGCGCTGCCGGTCAAAGCCGATGCCGCCGTGACCGATCGCCCGGGCGCGGTCTGCGCGGTGATGGTCGCGGATTGCCTCCCCGTGCTTTTCTGCGATACCGCCGGCCACGCGGTCGGCGCAGCTCATGCGGGTTGGAGGGGATTGGCGGGCGGTATCGTCGAAAAAACGGCGACGCGCGTTGCCAGTCTGGCCGGCACGCGGATGGAGAGTCTGCATGCGTGGCTGGGACCTGCAATAGGACCAACGGCCTTTGAAGTCGGCGAGGACGTACTTGAAACTTTCGTGAGTTCGTCCGATCCTGCGCATCGCGACGCGGTTGCTGCCGCCTTCGTCCCGCGTCAGCAGAAACACAAATATCTCGCCAATCTTTACGCGCTTGCGCGTTTGCGGCTCGAACTGTCGGGCGTCGTCCCGGAGAACGTCCACGGTGGAGGACATTGCACGGTGACTGAAACCGAGCGGTTCTATTCGTACAGGCGGGATCGCACGACCGGGCGCATGGCCGCCATGATCTGGCTTGCCGATTAACCTTTCTACGCTAAGCGCACGCAACAAAGCACACGCCAGCGCCGCGTTCATTGTGCGCAGCAAATTTCATTGTCCGATCGATTGATTACATCGGGAAAACGATGATGAAAAAAATATCGCACTGCGTCAAAATCAAGGCGATGCATTGACACACCTTGCACCGTGGAGCAAGAATGTTTCACAAAAGCGCACGGCGCTAGCAAGGTCACATCATCGCGGTCGGGCATCTGTCGAGCAATTAAAGCCCGCGGCACTTCGCCCGCGATGATCCCCGACGCGGCTCCACGTCACGCCTCTATCAGCAACTCAGTCTTTCGGGACGCTTAGGTCAAACGCGGATATGGCTGCTTCCAGATCGTCTTCCTCATCTTCATCCGGTTCGTCACGTTCTTCTGCCAAGGATCAGGCCACGGATGCAGCGTCGAGTACGCCATTCAGCGTGCCCGGTGCAGATCCCGCCGCCGTGCAAAAGATGTTCGAGCAATGGCTCAACACATGGCGTTCGGTCGCCGATCCCTCTTCGTGGCAAAAACTCGCGGCGCAAGCCAATCCGGGTTCGGCGTCATCACCGGCGGCGAATCCCTTCGCGGCGTTCGGCGGCATCCCCGGCTTTGCGGGTTTTCCCGGCGGTAACGGCAACATCCAGTCCATGTTTCCGTCGATACCCGGCATCCCCGCCATGCCGAAAATCCCTACGGCTGCAATCGCGCCGCAACGCCTGCAGGAATTGCAGGCTAATTTCTCGCGCGACGCCACGGAACTGGTGAAGCAGGCGAGCGCGCAAAGCATCGATTTATCGACGCTGAAAGACCGGCGTTTTAGCGGCCCCGCCTGGCAGTCCACGCCCGGTTTCGCATTTGCCGCCGCGTGGTACGTGCTGAACGCGCGGTATTTGCAGGAGCTTGCGGAAGCGGTCGAAGGCGATGCCAAGACGCGCGAGCGCATCCGCTTCGCCGTGCAGCAATGGGCGGCGGCGGCATCGCCGAGCAATTACATTGCGTTGAATCCGGATGCGCAAAAGGCGTTGATCGAAAGCCGCGGCGAAAGCCTGCAAAAAGGCATGATGAATCTGCTCGCTGACATGCAGCGCGGCAAGATTCGGCAAAGCGATGAATCCGGCTTCGTGGTCGGCAAGAACATTGCGACCACGCAAGGTTCGGTCGTGTTCGAGAACGACCTGCTGCAACTGATTCAGTACACGCCGCATACCGCCACCGTGCGCGAGCGGCCGTTGCTGATCGTGCCGCCTTGCATCAACAAGTTTTATATCCTCGACCTGCAGCCCGAAGGTTCGCTCGTCGGTCATGCGCTCGATGCCGGCCATCAGGTTTTCATGATTTCATGGCGTAATGCCGATGCGTCGATTGCGCACAAGACCTGGGACGATTACATCGACGAAGGCGTGTTGACGCCTATCGATGTGGTCAAGCAGATCAGCGGACGCGAGCAGATCAATACGCTCGGTTTTTGCGTCGGCGGCACCATGCTCGCGACCGCGCTCGCCGTTCTCGCCGCGCGCGGGGAACATCCGGCGGCATCGATGACCTTGCTCACCGCCATGCTCGATTTCACGGACACGGGCGTGCTGGATGTGTTTATCGATGAGCAGCATGTGAAGATGCGCGAGCAGACCATTGGCGGCAAGGATGGGACGGCGGCGGGTCTGATGCGCGGCGTCGAGTTCGCGAACACCTTCTCGTATCTGCGCCCGAACGACCTGGTGTGGAACTATGTGGTCGACAACTACCTGAAGGGCCGCACGCCTCAGGCGTTCGATCTGCTTTACTGGAATAGCGACTCGACCAATCTTCCCGGGCCCATGTTCGTCTGGTATTTGCGCCACACGTATCTGGAAAACCGCCTTCGCAATCCGGGCGAATTGACGACGTGTGGCGAGCCGGTGGATCTGTCGCTGATCGACGTGCCTACTTTCCTTTACGGATCGCGCGAGGATCACATCGTGCCGTGGACGGCGGCTTATGCCTCCGCGCCATTGCTTACCGGGCCGCAGACCTTCGTTCTCGGCGCTTCCGGGCATATTGCAGGCGTGATCAATCCGCCATCGAAGAACAAGCGCAGTTTCTGGAAGCTCGATACCGACGATAAAACCCTTCCCGAAAATGCCGACGATTGGTTCGAAGGCGCGACCGAGCATCCGGGAAGCTGGTGGACCACCTGGACCGCCTGGCTAGATGGTTACGGCGGCAAGAAAGTGAAGCCGAAGCCGGCGCTGGGATCCGACGATTTTCCGGTGATCGAGCCGGCGCCGGGACGCTATGTCCTGCAGCGAGACCAGTGAGCGGCATGCGGACCAGACCCGATTGCATTTCAGCCGCGGCGGGTCAACAGTAGGCGGGAAATTACGCATGACACGGGCGTTGTTCGGCGCGCTGCGTGCATCGTCGGAAATACGTAAATACGGCAAGCGGGCTAATGGCGCCGCCTCCCGAGGCGGGCCACCACTTTCGACTCTCAGAGGAAACTGAAAATGACAGACGTAGTGATCGTATCGGCTGCACGGACGGCAGTCGGCAAATTCGGCGGGTCGCTGGCAAAGATCGCCGCGCCTGATCTGGGCGCAGTCGTGCTGCGCGCCGTGCTGGAGCGCGCGAATCTCAAGCCGGAGCAGATCAGCGAGGTGATCCTCGGCCAGGTGCTCACGGCCGGCTCCGGTCAGAATCCGGCGCGTCAGGCGCTGATCAAGGCGGGTTTCCCGAACGCCGTTCCGGGCATGACCATCAACAAGGTGTGCGGCTCGGGCCTGAAGGCCGTGATGCTTGCAGCGAACGCGATCATTGCCGGCGATGCCGACATCGTGGTCGCGGGCGGCCAGGAAAACATGAGCGCCGCGCCGCACGTGCTGCCGGGTTCGCGCGATGGCTTTCGCATGGGCGACGCCAAGCTGATCGACTCGATGATCGTCGACGGGTTGTGGGACGCGTTCAATTCCATCCATATGGGCGTGACCGCGGAAAACGTCGCGAAGGAATACGGCATCTCGCGCGCGAACCAGGACGCGTTCGCCGCCTTGTCGCAGAACAAGGCGGAAGCGGCGCAGAAGTCCGGCCGTTTCGACGATGAAATCGTGCCCGTCGAGATTCCCCAGCGCAAGGGCGATCCCGTGCGCTTCGCCACCGATGAATTTGTGCGTCACGGCGTGACGGCGGAATCGCTGGCATCGCTGAAACCGGCGTTTTCGAAGGAAGGCACGGTCACCGCGGCCAATGCTTCCGGCCTGAACGACGGCGCCGCGGCCGTCATCGTGATGTCGGCTAAAAAAGCTGATGCGCTCGGCCTCACGCCGCTCGCGCGCATCAAGGCGTACGCGAACGCGGGCGTCGACCCGAAGGTCATGGGCATGGGTCCGGTGCCGGCATCGAAGCGGTGTCTGGAGCGCGCGGGCTGGTCCGTGGGCGACCTGGACCTGATGGAAATCAACGAAGCGTTTGCCGCGCAAGCGCTTGCGGTGCATCAGCAAATGGGCTGGGATACATCGAAGATCAACGTGAACGGCGGCGCGATTGCAATCGGCCATCCGATTGGAGCGTCGGGCGCGCGGATCCTGGTCACGCTACTGCACGAAATGCAGAAACGCGATGCAAAGAAAGGGCTGGCGTCGCTGTGCATCGGCGGCGGCATGGGCGTGGCGCTCGCACTCGAGCGTCCGTAGGGAGGCCGTGCGAACGGGCACGGTGCGCTGAACCAGCGCACATAAAGATAAACGGAGCGAGCAATGACTAAACGAGTAGCGTACGTAACGGGCGGTATGGGTGGCATCGGCACGAGCATCTGTCAGCGGTTGCACAAGGACGGCTTCACGGTCGTCGCGGGTTGCGGGCCGAATTCGCCACGCCGGGTCAAATGGCTCGAAGAACAAAAGGCGCTCGGCTACGAGTTCATCGCGTCGGAAGGCAACGTGGGCGACTGGGAGTCGACCAAGAACGCCTTCGACAAGGTCAAGTCGGAAGTCGGCGAGATCGACGTGCTGGTGAACAATGCTGGCATCACGCGGGACGTCGTGTTCCGCAAGATGACGCACGAAGACTGGACCGCGGTCATCGATACCAATCTGACAAGTCTCTTCAACGTGACGAAGCAGGTAATCGATGGAATGGTCGAGCGCGGCTTCGGGCGCATCATCAATATTTCGTCGGTGAACGGCCAGAAAGGGCAGTTCGGCCAGACGAACTATTCGACGGCGAAAGCCGGCATTCACGGTTTCACGATGGCGCTCGCGCAGGAAGTGGCGACCAAGGGCGTGACGGTCAACACCATTTCGCCGGGGTATATCGGCACGGATATGGTGAAGTCCATCCGTCCGGACGTGCTGGAGAAGATTGTCGCGACCATTCCGGTTCGCCGGCTTGGACGGCCCGAGGAAATCGGGTCGATCGTGGCGTGGCTGGCATCGGAGGAATCGGGATTCTCGACCGGCGCCGACTTCTCGCTGAACGGCGGCCTGCACATGGGCTGAGGGCGCGAGGCACCGCGCGCGACAGAACGTGGAGACCTTGCGCGCCGTGTCGCCGGCACTGTATCCGGCGCCCACTACGAACCGGCGGTTTCCCGGCGCTCGAAACCGGAGCGCATGAAATCCGCCGGCACAGTTCGAGTTTTGCGTTTAAAGGCGTTACATGACCACTACAAAGAAATCCGCCGAACGGCTTATAAAAAAATATCCGAATCGCCGGCTCTACGATACCGAAACCAGCACCTACATCACGCTGTCCGACGTCAAGCAGCTCGTGCTCGACCAGGAAGAGTTCAAGGTGATGGACGCCAAGTCGTCCGAGGACCTGACGCGCAGCATCTTGCTGCAGATCATCCTTGAAGAGGAGAGCGGCGGGCTGCCGATGTTTTCATCGGTCATGCTTTCGCAGATCATCCGCTTCTACGGCAACGCCATGCAGGGGATGATGGGCACGTACCTGGAGAAGAATATCCAGGCGTTCATCGATATCCAGCACAAGCTCACCGATCAGTCGAAGGGTTTGATCGATGGCGGCAATGGCACGCAGCTGAACCCGGAAGTGTGGTCGCAGTTCATGAACATGCAGGCGCCCATGATGCAGGGAATGATGACGAGCTATATAGAGCAATCGAAGAACATGTTCGTGCAGATGCAGGAGCAAATGCAGAATCAGGCGAAATCGATGTTCAGCACGTTTCCGTTTCCGAATCCGCCGGGGACGGGTGGGACGGGGGAGAAGAAGTAGGGGCGAGGCGGGTGGTGCCAGCGGTTTCCGTTGTGGCTCACAGTACAATAATCAGTTATCGCGCAGTGCCCATGGCGGATTTTCGCCCTGCGGCGAACCCTGCGCTCGTCAGCTCGTGCCCGCCCGGCTCTTACGCCGCGCGACATTCACATCGTCGGACCGCGACATGTCCCATATCACCACGCTCGTCACTTCAAAAGGCTGCTTTGTCGCGCTCCGATAACCACGCGAGCCGCCACTTGCGCCTGCTTCCCCCATGAGCCAGCTGTTTCTCGCGCCCATGGAAGGCCTGGCGGACTACGTTCTTCGTGACGTCCTGACCAGCACCGGTGGATTCGACGGCTGCGTGTCCGAATTCATCCGGGTCACGGGCTCGGTGCTTCCTCGCGGTGTCTACGAAAGAGAAGCGCCCGAAGTTCTCCACGGCGCTCGTACATCCGACGGAACGCCGATGGTCATCCAGTTGCTCGGCAGCGATCCCGAATGGATGGCGCTGAATGCGGCCATGGCCGCCAGCGTGTCGCCGCATGGAATCGATCTGAACTTCGGTTGTCCCGCCAATGTCGTCAACCGGCACGGCGGCGGCGCGATGCTCCTGGCGCACCCTGAACAACTGCATCGCATTGTTTCGTCGGTTCGCGCAGCGGTGCCTTCGGGCGTCGCCGTGACAGCAAAAATGCGGCTGGGCGTGTCCGATACGTCGCTCGCCATCGACTGCGCAACGGCGCTCGCGGAGGGCGGCGCCGCTTCCCTCGTCGTGCATGCCAGAACGCGTGATCATGGCTACCGGCCGCCGGCCCACTGGGAGTGGATCGCGCTGATCGACGACGCCGTACGCGTGCCGGTCGTCGCCAACGGCGAGGTCTGGAGCGTGGGCGATTGGGAACGATGCCGCGCGGTCAGCGGCTGCGCAGACGTGATGATCGGGCGTGGCGCGGTTTCGGACCCGTTTCTGGCTTTGCGCATCCGCGGATTGATGGACCGAACGCCTTCCGCTGCGGAATGGCCGGCCGTGTTAGCCCAACTTGCCGATTACATGAGAAAACTGCAGCGCCGTGTAGCGGTCCGCCACGAGCACGGGCGCGTCAAAAAGTGGCTTAGCTATCTCAAACGGACCTGGCCGCAGGCTGACGAGCTGCATGCAGCTATCCGGCGCCTGAATGATTCGTACGAAATTATCGAAGTGATCGAGCGCGCTTTGCCTCGTAATCCGCCGATACCCGATGCGTCAACGCCTCGCCCCTTGGCCGGCTGCGCCATCGCGGGCGCGGTACAATAAGCGGTTGCGTGCGCGGGACGCCGTCCGGCCTTTGATCCTCAAGGACAACAAAGCCTGAGCCTTGCCGCACCGTCCCCATTTGTCGCCATCGTCACCGCTATACGCCGGACTCACCTATGTCGCAGACTATTTCCCCCGCCGCGCGGGCTTCATCGGCACCTAAAGTTGGATTCGTTTCGCTCGGCTGCCCTAAAGCCCTGGTCGATTCCGAACAAATCATCACGCAACTGCGCGCCGAAGGGTACGAGATTTCCAGCTCCTACGACGGCGCTGATCTCGTTGTCGTGAATACGTGCGGTTTTATCGATGAAGCCGTGCAGGAAAGCCTCGATGCCATCGGCGAAGCGCTGCACGAAAACGGCAAGGTGATCGTGACCGGTTGTCTCGGCGCGAAAAAAAGCGCCAGCGGAACGGGCCTGATCGAGGAAGTGCATCCGAAAGTGCTGGCGGTGACCGGTCCGCACGCGACCGCCGAAGTCATGATCCACGTGCATCAGCATTTGCCCAAGCCGCACGATCCGTTCATCGATCTGGTGCCGCCGGCCGGGATCAAGCTCACGCCGCGCCATTATGCGTACCTGAAAATATCCGAAGGTTGCAATCACCGCTGCACGTTCTGCATTATTCCGTCGATGCGCGGCGATCTTGTCTCGCGTCCCATAGCCGACGTGATGCTCGAAGCGGAAAACCTGTTCAAATCCGGCGTCAAGGAACTGCTCGTAATTTCGCAGGACACGAGCGCGTATGGCGTCGATGTCAAATATCGCACCGGTTTCTGGAACGGCAAGCCGGTCAAGACGCGCATGACGGATCTCGTCGGCGCGCTTGGCGAGCTCGCGGCGCAATATGGCGCCTGGGTGCGCCTGCATTACGTGTATCCGTATCCGAGCGTGGACGAAGTCATTCCGTTGATGGCCGAAGGTCCGCTGAAAGGCCACGTACTGCCGTATCTCGACGTGCCGTTTCAGCACGCGCATCCCGAAGTGCTCAAGCGCATGAAGCGTCCGGCGAACGCCGAAAAGGTGCTCGAACGCGTGCAGAAATGGCGCGCAATGTGCCCGGACCTGACGATCCGCAGCACGTTTATCGCGGGATTCCCGGGCGAAACGGAAGAGCAGTTCCAGACGCTGCTGGACTTCATTCGTATCGCCGATCTGGATCGGGTTGGCTGCTTCGCGTATTCGCCGGTCGAAGGTGCGACGGCCAATGAGCTCGACGGCGCGTTGCCCGACGAAGTTCGCGAGGAACGCCGCGCGCGATTCATGGAACTGGCCGAGGAGTTATCGGCGGAACGCATGAAGCGCAAGGTCGGCAAGACGCTGAAAGTGCTCGTCGATGAACTCAGCGCCGAAGGCGGCGTCGGCCGTACGGCGGCGGATGCGCCGGAGATCGATGGCGTGGTGTATATCGAGCCGGCAAAAAAGGCGTCCAAACGATACAAGGCCGGCGATTTCGTGTCCGTGAAAATCACCGGCGCCGATGGCCACGACCTGTGGGGCGAAGTTTAAAAGCGGGATAAAGGAGCTTTCATGACGCAGCGTGAAGTGGTGGTGGTCAGTGGTGTGCGGACTGCAATCGGCGATTTCGGCGGCGCGCTGAAGGACTTCAGCCCGACTGATCTCGGCGCGCGGGTGGTGCGCGAGGTTTTATCGCGGGCAGAGTTATCCGGCGATGACGTGGGTCACGTGGTGTTCGGCAACGTGATTCAGACCGAGCCGAAGGACATGTATCTGGCGCGCGTCGCCGCGTTGAACGGCGGCGTCACGCAACACGCGCCCGCGTTGACGGTCAACCGGTTGTGCGGATCAGGCCTGCAGGCGATCGTTTCCGCCGCGCAATCCATCTTGCTCGGCGATACGGACATTGCCATCGGCGGCGGCGCGGAAAGCATGAGCCGCGCGCCATATCTCGCACCGGCCGCGCGTTTCGGGCAGCGCATGGGCGACGCGCGGCTCATCGACATGATGCTGGGCGCGCTTCACGATCCCTTCGATTCCATCCACATGGGCGTGACCGCCGAGAACGTTGCGGCGAAGTACGGTATTTCACGCGAGATGCAGGACGAACTTGCCGTTGAATCGCACAGGCGGGCGGCGCGGGCTATCGAAGCCGGGTATTTCAAGGAGCAGATTCTGGCGGTGACGCAGGCGTCGAAGAAAGGCGACATCGTCTTCGATACCGACGAACACGTGCGTTTTAACGCCACGCCTGGCGATTTTTCGAAGCTCAAGCCGGTGTTCGTCAAGGAAAACGGTACGGTCACGGCAGGTAATGCATCGGGCATCAACGATGCAGCGGCCGCTGTCGTGCTGATGGAACGCAGCGAAGCTGAAAAGCGTGGTCTGAAACCGCTCGCACGTCTGGTCTCGTATGCGCACGCGGGCGTCGATCCGAAGTACATGGGCATTGGGCCGGTTCCTGCTACGCAAAAGGCCTTGGATCGCGCTGGTTTGACCGTCGCCGATCTCGACGTGATCGAAGCCAACGAAGCGTTCGCGGCGCAGGCGTGCGCGGTATCGAAGGAACTTGGGTTCGATCCCGCGAAGGTCAATCCGAATGGTTCGGGCATTTCGCTCGGCCACCCGATCGGCGCGACTGGCGCGCTGATCACCGTGAAGGCGCTGTACGAATTGCAGCGCACGGGCGGCCGGTATGCGCTGGTGACGATGTGTATTGGCGGCGGCCAGGGGATCGCGGCAATTTTTGAACGAGTTTGAGTTGAGACTGAGCTGAGACCAAGTAGAGATCATTCGATGACGCAATTGAAAGTGGCAGCCTTGATGCTGGCAGCGTTGGTGCTGGCCGGATGCAATTCCCCGATGCCGCCCGACGGATCGCGCGCGGTTTCCGCCGCACGCGCCGCTGCTACGCCGGGGGATCTGGGCCTGCGGGCGCCGGGGACATCGGAAGCAATCGAAACGTTGGCGCTGCCACCCGCCAAACCCTTGACGCCTAATCCTGCGTTCGCGCGGTTTCCGGTGTACATGGGCACGCTGGGTGGCAGGCAGATCGAGATGAAGCTGGGCGCAAAGACTGACGAAGCGTCGGGCGTGCATGGCGAATACCGGTTCGCCGGAAGCCCGGCGGTGATCGTGGTCGCCGGCGACCGCGACGGCGATACGCTGGAAATCGAAGAGTCGACCGACGGCACGCATATCACGGGCAACTGGGTCGGCAAATTTGCAGCCGATGGCAGCGTGTCCGGCGAGCGCATGAACGCCGACGACTCGAATCCGATTCCGTTCGACCTGAAACCGGTCGGCGCCGGATTGCCGCCCATGACGGGTTCGGCTGCGCCAAAAGCGCCGAAGCCTGTGGCGCCATCGCTCGAAGCCGCGCCTTCCACGCCGAACAACGCAGTGGGCGGCACGAGCAACGTGATCATCGGCGAGTGATTCCGGACCTCGCATAGAGCGTCATCGGCTTCCGGCGATGGCGCTTTTTTCTTTCATACACGCTACGCAGGACAACCATGACCGATACCAGCCACTCGTCGAAACAACGCAGCTTGCAGACCCGCATCGTCCATCCCGAGGACAAGTTGACGCCCGGTTTCGAGTCGTTTTCGATGCCGGTCACGCGTGCGTCGACGGTCGTGTTTCCGGATCTCGCGACCATGCGCGCGCTCGTCTGGCACGACGACAGCCAGTGGCGCTATGGGCTTCACGCCACGCCCACGTCGCTTGCGCTGGCGCAGCGGCTTGCCGTGATCGAAGGCGGCCAGCATGCGTTGCTCGCGCCGTCGGGGTTATCGGCTATATCGAACGTATATTTCGCGCTGGTCAAATCGGGCGATCACGTTTTGATTCCGGATAACGCCTATTCACCCAACCGCGAGCACGCCGATTGGCTGGCCAAGGATTTCGGGCTGGAAGTGACTTATTACGATCCGCTGATCGGCGCGGGTATCGATGCATTGATCCAGCCTAACACCAGGCTGATCTGGCTGGAGGCGCCGGGCTCGGTGACCATGGAAGTGCAGGACGTGCCGGCGATCGCGAAGGTCGCGCAAACGCGCAACGTGCTGACCGCGATCGACAACACCTATTCCGCCGGTCTCGCGTTCAAGCCGTTCGAACATGGCGTCGATATCTCGGTTCAGGCACTGACGAAGTATCAGTCGGGCGGCAGCGACATCCTGATGGGCGCGATCATCACCGTCGACAAGAACCTCCACGCCCAGATCAAAAGCGCGCGGATGCGCATGGGTATCGGCGTGTCGTCGGATGATTGTTCGCTCGTGCTGCGCAGTTTGCCGAGCATGAAGATCCGCTTCGAAGCGCACGACCGGACGGCGCTCTCACTGGCGCGCTGGTTGAAGACGCGCCCGGAAATCACGGCGGTTTTGCATCCGGCTTTGCAAGATTGCCCTGGACATGAATATTTCGAGCGCGACTTCACGGGCGCGGGCGGCTTGTTCTCCGTGATCTTCGATCAACGCTACAGTCCGGCGCAAATCGATACCTTCGTTGAAACGCTCGAAAACTTCGCGATCGGCTGGAGCTGGGGCGGAGCAAACAGTCTTGCCATGCCGTACAACATCAAGTCGATGCGCACCGCCAGCGCGTGGCCGCACGAGGGCGTGCTGGTGCGCTTGTATATTGGGCTGGAAGATGAAGCCGATCTGCGTGCGGATCTTGAACGCGCGCTGGACGGACTGCTCGGCTGAGATCAGATAACGGCGGCGTTCAAAACAGTTTCAAGACGCCATCCAGGCCAACGAAATTCAGCGCAAGCGTCGCTGCTTCCCGCACGACTGGCTTCGCCCGGAACGCTACCGATAACCCCGCGTCCGCCATCATTTTCAGGTCGTTCGAGCCGTCGCCCATCGCGATGGCTTGCTTCGGATCAATACCAAGCTGAGCGCACGTTTCGCGCAACGTCCGTGCTTTTACCTCGGCATTGACGATCTCGCCGGTCACATTGCCCGTCAGTTTTCCATCGATAATTTCAAGCGTGTTCGCGCGCGTGAAATCGAGCCCGAGGCGTGCCTTCAGCTTTTCCGTGAAGAACGTGAAACCGCCGGAAACCAGCAGCGTTTTCAACCCTGCGGCCCGGGCGCCGGCGAGCATGACTTCCGCGCCCGGCGACAAACGCAGGCGTTCCTCGTAGACGCGTTCGAGCGCGCTTGCGTCGAGTCCTTTCAGCAACGCGACGCGTCGAGTCAGGCTTTCGTTGAAGTCCTTGATTTCACCGCGCATCGATGCCTCCGTAATCGCCGCGACCTCGGCTTTCAGCCCGCAGAAGTCGGCGATTTCATCGATGCATTCAATCGTGATCAGCGTTGAATCCATGTCCATCGCGATCAGACCGAAGTCCTCGAGACGCGCTTCTGGCGCCACGAACGCGTAGTCCAGCCTGTGCGTGCCGCAGTAGGCATCGATGTCCGGACGCTGCAACGGATCGGCGCCGCGCAACCGCAGCACCGTCTCGTCGTCCGCCGCACGCTCTGTTTGCTGCGAGCGGGCGAGGGCGGCGAGCGGCTTCAGGTGGGTATCGGCGATCGGGTCCAGACTTTGGATGACGAGGTTCATGGCAGGCGGCGTGGGATTTAAGCGGCGAAAGACCGTCATTGTAATGGTCCCGACCGATGGCGGACGCACGGCGGCCGCCGCTATCATGAACGTCGAAAGATATTACGGAGACCCGCATGACCCCGACCGAACGCGCACAGGCCTTCGATCTTCGCCAGCTCGACGCGGCTTTCTACGCCGATCCGTATCCGGTCTACGACGCATTGCGCGCAACCGAGCCGATCAAGAAAATGCCCGACGGCTCGCTTTTTCTCACGCGATACAAGGACGTGCAGGCGGTGTATCGCGATCCGAAAACCTTCAGTTCGGACAAGACCGTGGAGTTCGGCCCGAAGTACGGCGCCAATACTCCTTTGTTCGCGCATCACACAACGAGTCTCGTTTTCAACGATCCGCCGCGCCACACGCGCGTGCGCAAACTCATTGCAGGCGCGCTGACGGCACGCGCGATCGCCGCGATGGAACCTGGCCTCGTGCGTCTAATCGATGATCTGCTGGACCAGGCCGCCGGACGTGGTCAGATCGATTTGATCGGGGAATTCGCATCGGCGATTCCGGTTGAAGTGATTGGCAATCTGCTCGATGTTCCGCACGATGAACGCGAACCGTTGCGAGACTGGTCGCTAGCGATTCTCGGCGCGCTGGAACCGGCGCTCACCGCGCAGCAACACGAAAAGGGCAATCGTGCGGTGACGGAGTTCATCGATTATCTGGTGACGCTGGTTGCACGCCGCCGAAGCAATCCTGGAGATCCGCAACACGATGTCCTGACGCGGCTGATTCAAAGCGAGTCCGATGGAGAAAAGCTCAACGAAGCTGAACTGCTGCACAACTGCATCTTCATTTTGAACGCGGGTCACGAGACGACCACGAACCTGATTGGCAACGGCATCGTCTTGCTCGCGCAATGGCCGGAGCAGCGTGCGCGGCTTGAGGCGCAGCCTGAGCTGATTGAAAGCACGATTGAGGAATGTCTGCGCTACGAAAGTTCGAACCAGCTTGGCAACCGGATCGCAACGGCGGATACGCGGATTGCGGACACCGACGTAGCGCGCGGAACGCCGGTCACGCTATGCATTGGCGCGGCGAACCGCGATTCCGACCAGTTCGATCATGCCGATATATTCGATATCACCCGCGATCCTAACCGGCACCTCGCGTTCGGTTTTGGCATTCATCAGTGCGCGGGTTTGTCGCTTGCGCGCCTTGAAGCGCGGATCGCGATCGGAAGGTTTGTCGCGCGTTTCCCTGCGTTTCGACTGGCTGGTGATCCATTGCGCGCTCAACGCGCACGGTTTCGCGGTTTCGTGGAGGCGCCGGTTTCGGTGAAATGATCGGCCGCACCCTTCAGCTCATCAGGCCATGCGACATGGCGTAATGCCGCAAAGCCGCGTTCATGCGCGTTTGCCAGCCGTCGCCTTGCGACTTGTACGCGTGAACCACGTCCGGATCGATGCGCAACTTGACCGGCAGCTTCGGGTTTTCGAGCTTCGGCCGTCCACGCGGCCGCAATAGTTCCTGCGCACGTTCCTGCCCGTAAAGTTCCGGCAATACATCGGCGGCCGGGCGTGCGCGGGCGAAATCCGCATCGCCCCATTCCGGATTCTCGTCCGGCGCGTGTTCGTTGCTTTCTTTAATGTGCTTGTTCATATCTCTTTATCTCGCGAGGATTTGCTTTTCGCAGGCTGATCACGTGCATCTTCCCGCCGCGTGGTGTGAAAACGAGCATGTGCAGCCGCCCTTCGATCAAACCGAGTACCTGGAAGCGCCGCTCCTCGTACGCCATCCTGATATCTTCGACAATTAGCGCCTTCGTCATGTCCAGGTCGCGTACAGCTTCGAAAGACAGACCGCGTTCCCGGATGTTTGTCTCGTTTTTTAAAGCGTTATACGAGATCGGCATTAATAATGTACCCCCAAAAAATGTGATTTACAAGGTTTATTTTGTACACCCATGAAATAGTGAATCGTGCTTTGTTAAAGGACTTTTCGGCATCCGACCTCAAATAATCAAGGTGGCGAAAGGCTCTAAAAATCAGCAAATTCCTATTTCCATTTTTTCGAGATAAATACCGGTTTTGTCCTATACCGATCAGCCGGGAAGGTCAGATTGGATAAACATATTCGTTGTTTTGCAGAAGATGTTTTGTCGATTACCGTGGTTCTCCGCGAAGCTGGAAGTCCATAAGATGGGCGCATACCTTGCAACGCATGCTCAACCTCAAAAGGAGCCACCCATGAAAGCCATTGCTCTCACGCGTTACCTGCCAATTTCCAATCCGGAATCGTTGGAGGACGTAGAAATCGATAAACCCGCGCCAACCGGTCGCGACTTGCTAGTGAAGATCGAAGCCATCGGCGTGAATCCCGTAGATACGAAAGTCCGCGCGCCGAAGGACAAAGTCGAGGAGTCGCCGCGCGTGCTCGGGTGGGATGCGTCCGGCACGGTCGAAGCGGTCGGCCCGGACGTCACGCTGTTCAAGGTCGGCGATCCGGTGTTTTACGCGGGCAGCATCACGCGGCCGGGCACGAACAGCGAGTTCCATCTCGTCGATGAACGCATTGTCGGCAAGAAGCCGGCGTCGCTCGATTTCTCGCACGCCGCCGCGTTGCCGCTGACCACGATCACCGCGTGGGAAGCGCTGTTCGACCGGCTGGGGGTATCGGCGGAAGGGAAGGACGCGGGCAAATCGGTGCTGATCGTGGGCGGCGCGGGCGGCGTGGGTTCCATCGGCATTCAGCTCGCGAAGAAAGTGGCCAAGCTGAAGGTGATCGCGACTGCGTCACGGCCGGAATCGGCGAAATGGGCGACCGAACTGGGCGCGGATCACATCGTGGATCATTTCGGCGACATGCCGAAGCAACTGAAGGACGCCGGTTTCGAGCAAGTGGACTACGTGCTGATCTTCAACGATACCGACAAACATTTCCCGGCGGCCGCAGCTGTCATTGCACCGCAAGGCGGCATCTGCACGATCGTTGAAAACAGCAATCCGGTTCCCGTCGAATTGCTGAAGGCGAAGAGCGCTGCATTCCATTGGGAATTCATGTTCACGCGCGCGATGTTCGGCACGCCGGACATGATCGAGCAACACAAATTGCTCACCGAAGTGGCGCGACTGATCGACGCAGGCACGATCAAGACGACGCTCGGCCGCGATCTCGGCAAGATCAACGCGGCGAACTTGCGCGAGGCGCATCGCCTTTTGGAAGAAGGCCGCGCGATCGGCAAGATGGTCATGACCGGGTTCTGATTCGCCAACCGAATCTGTTGGCCGTTGCGTTGCACCTTGCGAGCGCCGCGGGTTTCCCATGAGAAGCCCGCAGCGCGCGTCGCGCTAGACTGGACGCGCCTCACGCGCGGTCCGAGCCTCCTCGGCGCCGGTATATTCTCTGGCGTGATGGCTGCAACGGAGGGCAACGCATGATCGTTCGTTCGAGTTTTGCCCAGATTTGCCTCCCTGCGGGCGTGGCGCTGGCGCTGTCCTTTCTCGTGTTACAGGCGCATGCAACGCCGGGCATCAAGGTGATGTCGGAAGTCGCCAACGACGGTCCGATCAAATACACGGTCAAGATGGCATCGAAGGCATGGGGCAACGAGCAGGAAACCCGCACCATCCGCTCGGGACAAACCGATGACTTCACGTGGCAGAGCAAACCTCCCGGCGGCGCGCAAAACGTGCCCGATGCATGTCCGGATGTTGGGTCCATTCGCAACGCCAGCGGCGTGACGGTTCGGCAGGTCAAGATCCGATTTTCGGCGGTGATCGCAAGCAACGGCGACGCCGACGTCCAGCTGAATTTCCAGGGTCACACGCCGCGCGCCGCGACGGCGGTGACGGTATCGGGCAAAAAGCTGCAGTGTCCCTCCGATAATTCCTTCAGTCAGATGATGCATTTCACGATGCCGACCGGCGGCGCCGAGAAATCCGTCACGCTCAGCGACGGCACAAAACTCACCGTCAGCGCGAGCCGCAAGTAAAAAGCCGCAGCCCGCGGCGCTTTCCCATCTGGCACGTTTTCTGCGTTGCTATGACGGTCCACGCCCGTCGGCGCGGGCAAAAAAACCGTCAACCGCAACGCCGATAAACCGTTCGTCGGAAGGTCACAGCGCGATGCCACACATGATCTGGAAAGGCGCAATCAGCTTCGGGCTGGTACACGTCCCCGTGCAGCTTTATCCGGCCACGCAGTCGGAGAAGGTGGGATTCAATCTGCTCGATAAACGCTCGATGGATCCCATCGGCTATAAGCAGTTCAACAAGAACACGGGCAAGGATGTGACGCGCGACAACATCGTGCGCGGTTTCGAATACGAGAAAGGGAAATACGTTGTGATGAGCGACGCCGAAATCCGCTCGGCCAATCCTGAATCAACGCAAACCGTCGATATCCTCGCGTTCGTCGAGGCGCCGGACATTTCGTTTCTCTCCCTCGATACCCCGTATTACCTCGCGCCTGACCGCAAGGGCGAGAAGGTGTATGCGCTGTTGCGCGATGCGCTGAAACAATCGGGGAAAGTGGGCATCGCGAGCGTGGTGCTGCACAACAAGCAGCATCTCGCCGCGCTGATTCCGGTCGGCCCGGCGCTGGCGCTGAACACCTTGCGCTGGGCCGATGAAGTGCGTGATTTCGATCAGTTCAAGCTTCCCGATGAAGACCCGAAAAAAGCCGGCGTCAGCCCGAAGGAACTCGAAATGGCGCAGCGTCTGATAGACGACATGAGCGATTCGTGGAATCCGCATGATTACCACGACACGTTCCGCGAAGACATCATGGCGCTCGTCGAGAAGAAGGTGAAGGAAGGCCACACCGAGGAAGTGTCCGAAGTCGAAGAGGGCAAGCCGAGCAAGTCATCGGCGGAAATTTTGGACTTGTCCGAGTTGCTTAAACGCAGCTTGAAAAAAGGCAAGCCGGCGGTCAAGCGCGGCTCGAAAGCTGCGGCCAGTGAAAGCGACGACGCAGCCGAGGCCGAAGAACCCGCCGCAGCTGCAAAACCCGCACGCAAAACAGCCACGCGCCGCAAACGCGCGTAAGCGCGCAACAGTCCCATAGCCAGGCGACCCTTCGATGGCCGGAAAACTTGAAACCTATCAGCGCATGCGGCGTTTCAACCAGACGCCGGAACCTTCCGGCGATGCTGCTGAAAAAGCCCGGGCGAAGCGTGCATCGAAGAAAGCTCAGGCGAGCGCGCTTTCGTTCGTCATCCAGGAACACGATGCACGCCGGCTTCACTACGATTTCCGGCTCGAACTCGATGGCACGCTCAAATCCTGGGCGGTTCCAAAAGGGCCGAGTCTCGATCCCGCGGTCAAGCGGCTCGCAGTGCATGTGGAAGATCATCCGATCGATTACGGCTCATTCGAAGGCGATATCCCCGAAGGCAATTACGGCGCGGGCAGCGTGATCGTGTGGGATCGCGGGACGTGGGAACCGCAAAGCGGAAGTATTGACGAAGCGCGCGCGACCTATGAAAAGGGCAAGCTCAAGTTCGTGCTTCACGGCGAAAAGCTGGAGGGCGGCTGGACGCTCGTGCGCAGCCACATGCGCGGCACCAGCGACAAAGAACAGTGGCTCCTGATCAAGGAACGCGACGACGAAGCGCGCAACGAAGCCGAATACGACGTCCTGCTCAAGAAGCCAGGCAGCGTGATGAGCGAATCGCTCGGCGCGCGTACGAAGAGCGGCGAAGTGCGCGAGCGGACCGAGCGCAAGAGCGTGGCCAAAGCAACGAAAACGACCAAGGCAGCGCCGCCGCCGAAACGTCCGGCCGTGAAGGATCAGGGCAAGAGTCCCGAGCGGCTGCGGCCGGACATTGTAGCCAACAGGAGCAGCGAATCGCTGCGTACGCTCGCCGATAACCCCGCTATCCAGGATGCGGTCAAGGCAAAATTTCCCGCGACCATGAAACCGCAGCTGGCGACGCTCGTGGACGCGCCGCCATCGAGCGATGACTGGACGTATGAGATCAAGTTCGATGGTTATCGGATCATGGTTCGCATCGATCGCGATGGCAAAACCAAATCAGCGAAGGCCGCGCAGACACAATTTTTTACGCGCAATGGCCACGACTGGACAGATAAGTTCAGCCGCCAGGTCAAGGCGCTTGACAAGCTCGATGTTGAGAGCGTTTGGCTCGACGGCGAAGCGGTCGTGCTGGACGACAACGATCTGCCGAATTTCCAGAAACTGCAGAACGCCTTCGATACAAATCGTCCGCAAGACATCGCCATTTATTTCTTCGATATCCCGTACCTGAACGGTTACGACCTTCGTGGCGTGCCGCTCGTGCAACGTCGGGCAATCCTGCAAGCGCTCCTCGAACCACTGGACGACGACGTGCTGCGTTTTTCGGAGGACTTCGAATTCGGCGCCGACGGCCTGCTGAAAAGCGCGTGCGACATGGCGCTGGAAGGGATTATCGGCAAACGCCGGGATAGCGTTTATACGTCCGGGCGCAGCAATAGCTGGATCAAGCTGAAATGCCGGCGGCGTCAGGAGTTCGTCGTCGGCGGTTATTCGGAGCCGACTGGCAGCCGCGGGGAATTCGGCGCGTTGCTGCTCGGCGTCTACGACACGGACGGCAAGCTGCAATATGCCGGTCGCGTTGGCAGCGGCTTCAATGCAAACACCTTGCGCGATATCAAGAAGGAACTGGACAAGCGAGAGGTCCAGAAAATACCGTTTGCGTCGGCGCCGAAAGAACGCAGCCGCACGCCGGTTCATTGGGTCAAGCCCGAACTTGTCGCCGAATGCAACTTCGCGGAATGGACGTCCGAGCGGATCGTGCGCCAAGCATCGTTCGTGAGTTTGAGAACCGATAAACCCGCGAAGGAGATTGTGAAGGAGGAGCCGAAACCGACAAAGGAGGTCGCTGTGAACGAGGAAGTAGCCGCATCGAAACCAGCGAAGAAAGTTGCCTCGAAGTCGGTTGCGAAAGCGGAAAACAAGCCCGCGCCCGCGGTCAAAAAAGTCGCCGCCAAAAAGACTGCCGCCAAGAAAGTCGCTGTGAAAAAAACGGTTGGCGTGGAAATGGTGGAGGGCGTGAAGATCAGTCATCCGGATCGCATACTCGATCCATCCACGGGCGCGACCAAGCTCGACTGCGCGCGCTACTACGAAGCTGTCGCGCCGTGGATGCTTCCACATTTGAAGGATCGCCCCGTGTCGTTGGTGCGGGCGCCGGGGGATATCGGCGGGGAACTGTTCTTTCAGAAGCATAGCGAGAAACTCACGATCCCGAATGTGAAGCAGCATCCGGGCATCGATCCTGGTCACCCCGCGCTCATCACGATCGAAACCGTCAGCGCGCTCGTTGGCGCGGCGCAAATGGGCACCATCGAAATGCATACGTGGAACGCGCTCGCGGCCAGATTGGAGAAACCCGACCGCGTGGTCTTCGATCTCGATCCCGGCGAAGGACTCGGCTGGGACCGGATGAAGGAAGCGGCGCGCCTCACGCGTGAATTGCTGGAGGAACTCGGCCTCGTTTCGTTCTGCAAGACGAGCGGCGGCAAGGGACTGCACGTGGTCGTGCCGCTCACGCCGCAAGCCGGATGGGACGAAGTGAAGGGTTTCTCGCAAGCCGTCGCGCAGCACATGGCGAACGCCTTGCCGAAGTATTTCTCCGCGAAGATGGGCAAACAGAATCGGCAGGACAAGATATTTGTCGATTACTTGCGCAACAACCGTGGCTCCAGCACGGTCGCCGCTTATTCGTTGCGCGCGCGGCCGGGAATGGGGGCATCGGTCCCGATCGGCTGGGACGAACTCGATGCCACCACAGCCGGTGATCAATGGAACATCGGCAATCTGCACGAGCGCCTCGACGAACTCGATGCCGATCCGTGGGCCGACTACGCGAAGACGAAACAACGCATTTCCGCTGCCATGAAAAAGCGGCTCGATATCAAGTGAATCACCGCACAGAGGTTGTTATGACGCAGCAAAGCAAGCCATCCCACGATGAAACCATGCGCACCGGTCCCACGGACGGCGGCCGCGAACTCGAAAGCCAACACGGCGATGATCAGGAGCCGTCCCTGCCGCACGAAGCCGATGAAAGTCCCGCCTCGCAGGACGACGGCGAGCCGCGCAAGGTCGGTGAACAGGCGCACGAGGATCTGGAGCGCGGCCTCGAAGACACGGATCGCCGGGGCGGCGCGGATTATCAGGAGCGTACGCAAGCCGATGGAAACACGAACACCAGCAGTCCGCGAAAGCCTTGATCGGATTGGCGGGAGATTGCTGCCCGTGGTCAATAAAGCGCCTCTTGCGTAGAATGGGCGCGCGGTATCGAAAATCGGTGCGACCGCGCGTAAGCCAAGGTGGTAAAGGCGCTTGCGGAAGGTCGCTGAAGTTATTCCTACCTTTTTCGAAGTAGTGAAATTCGGACGAAGGTAGTTTTTGCCGATTTCCCCGCGTACGAAAACCGATCCTGCATTTGCATAGAGGTGTCCGCTGCCTGGCTGCGTGTCTCTTGCATCGTCGCTCTAGCGACGTTGGCCAATGCGCCGCAAACCCATGTGAAAACCATGAACGGACCATGCAATACGATCTTCTGTCCCTTCTGAAAACCGCAACCGCCGAGAGTCATACCCGGCTTGAAAACGCGCTCGACCTGATGCGTCCCGAGTGGCCGCGCGAAGAATACGTCGCGCTGCTCGACGGCTTTTACGGCTACGTCGCGCCATGGGAAGAGGCTGCGGCCCATTCCGTGCCGGCGCATCTCCGGCCGTTTTTCGATGCACGCCGGAAAGCGGCGCTTCTCGAAGCGGACCTGACGTTTCTCACCGGCGACTCGACTCGCGCCCAGACAGCGCCTAGAGCGTGCCGATTGCCATCGATGAACACAGTCGGTCGTGTGTTTGGATCCATGTATGTCATGGAAGGCTCGACGCTCGGCGGGCGTTTCATAGCGCCGCATGTCGCACGATTGTTTGCTCTCGAACCGGGCCTGGGCAATGCCTATTTCGAAGGCTACGGCGCGCGCACCGGCAGCATGTGGAATGCGTTTCGCGAGACGGCGAGTGCCGAAGTGCCACGCGATCAATACGACATTGCGATCGAAGCCGCGATTGCCACGTTCGATGGCCTGCACGACTGGCTCGGCGCGGTTCGGGCGGATTCCGGGGCAACGGCATGAGCGGCGGATCCGAGCCAACGTCGAACCTGAGCGCGACCGCGCACGTCGCAGACAGCGACATCTCGTCTTCTTCGTCGCTGCCTGACATGAAAGCTCGCCAGCTCACTCTCGCGGCTGGCGCGGCCAACGCACAATGTGACGCCGAGCCCATTCATATTCCCGGAGGCATTCAGCCTCACGGATATCTGCTGTGCCTGTCCGACACGCTCACGATTCTCCAGGCAAGCGAAAACTTCGCGGTGCTCGCGGGACCGGTTGAACAATTGCTGGGTCAACCCGTCGATGCACTCCTCGGCGCGGCAGCAACGGCGCAAATTGCGCAGGCTGTGGCGAGCACGGAGCTTGACGAGGCGCCGCTTTACATCGGCGTGGCGGAGAACGTGCTCTATCGGCCAGGGGACACGCAGGAACGTCCGCTCGCATCCGTCGATGGACCCGAGTTCGACATCACCATTCATCGGCACGACGGCAACCTGATCGTCGAGCTGGAGATCGCGCGGCATTCGAGCGCGGATGTATTTGCATCGATGTACCCGCTCGTACGCACCTTCACGCGCAGCCTGCAAGACGTGGAAACGGTGAACGAGCTGGCGCAACTCGCCGTGAGCGAAGTTCGCCGCATGACCGGTTTTGGCCGCGTGCTTCTTTATAACTTCGACGAGGAAGGCCGCAGCCACGTTCTCGCCGAGCATAAGGACGACAGCTACGTATCGTTTTTGAACCAGACGTTCCCCGCCTCCGATATCCCCCGCCAGGCCCGCGCGCTGTACGTCAAGCAGCGCGTGCGGCTGGTCGCGGACGTCAATGCGAAGCCCGCGCGAATCATTCCGCCGCTCAGTCCTGTCACCGGCCGTCCGCCGGATCTGACTTACACGTCGCTGCGCAGCTTCTCCCCGATCCATCTCGAATACATGCGCAACATGGGCACGTTTGCGTCCATGTCGGTGTCGCTCGTGGTGCGCGGAAAGCTATGGGGCCTGATTTCCTGCCACGATCACGACGCGCGGCTCGTGCCGTTTGAAGTGCGCATGGCGATCGAGCATCTCGGACAGCTGTTGTCGCTGCAGATCGAGGCGAAGGAAGAACGCGCCGAGGCGGATTATTTGTTGAGCTTGCGCAGCACGATGTCGCGGCTGATCGCAAGGCTTTCCGAGCACGATGATTATCGCGAGGGGCTGGAATCGGCGCCCGATGACCTGCTGTGTTTTGCCGGCTCGCGGGGCGCGGCGATCATCGCGGACGGCAAGGTGTCGCTCGTGGGCGCAACGCCGGATGCCGAGACCGTGCTCGCGCTTGCGCAGTGGCTCGAATCGAGCACGAAGGGCGTCTATGCAACCGATTCGTTAGCCGAGGAATGGCCGCGCGCGTCTCGTCACATCGACACCGCGAGCGGCATTCTCGCCGTGCCTATCTCGCAGATCTTCCGCAATTACGTGATCTGGTTCCGGCCGGAAGCTGCCCGCACGATCAAGTGGGCCGGGGAGCCGGTCAAGCGTGTATCGAGTCAGGATGGCAGCGTCGCGCCGCGCAAGGACTTCGCTCCGTGGCTCGAAATCGTGCGCAACCGGTCGCTGCACTGGCGGCCGGTGGAGCTTGAAATAGCGGCTGAATTTCGTGCATCGATGCTTAATATTGTGTTGCGCCGCGCCGAAGAGCTGGCCGAACTCGCGAACGAGCTCACGCGTGCGAACAAGGAACTCGAAGCGTTTTCGTATTCGGTGTCGCACGACTTGCGCGCGCCGTTACGCCACATCGCCGGATATGGCGACTTGCTGCGCGAGACCGACGGCGACACGCTTTCAGAGCGCAGCAAACGCTTTCTCAACAACATGCTGGACTCGGCGCGGCTAGCGGGCGTGCTCGTCGATGATTTGCTGACGTTTTCGCAGATGGGCCGCGCGGCGCTGCGTCCGGTACAAGTCGACCTCAATCAGCTCGTGCAGTCGGTGATTCAGGAATTCGGCACTGAAACGGCGAACCGAAAAGTCGAATGGATCATCCCGGAGTTGCCGCATGTCACCGGCGATCCGGCGTTCCTGCAGATCGCGCTGCGCAACCTGTTCTCGAATGCCGTGAAATACACGCGCACCCGGGAATCGGCGAGAATCGAACTGTCGGTCAATTCAACAGCCGACGAATACATAGTCAGCGTGCGCGATAATGGTGTCGGCTTCAATATGAAATATGTGAACAAGCTGTTCGGGGTGTTCCAGCGCCTGCATCGTGCGGAAGAATTCGATGGCACCGGCATCGGGCTTGCCAACGTGCGCCGGATCATCGAGCGGCACGACGGCCGGACGTGGGCCGAAGGGCGCGAAGGTGAGGGCGCCGCGTTCCATTTCTCGCTGCCCAAGGTGTTCAAGACGGATCCGGGGGAAGGCAGACTTCGCAAGGCTCGCCCGGCGCCGTCGTCCAGTTGAATGCGCTCTTGCGGGGCGCGAGCTCAAACTCAGTCAAATACCAGACCATGCTGAAACCCATTCTGCTTGTGGAAGACGATCCGAGTGATCTCGAACTGACACTCGTCGCACTCGATAAAAGCCAGCTCGCCAACGAGGTGATCGTGGCGCGCGACGGTCAGGAAGCGATCGATTACCTTCGTTGCGAAGGCGACTGGAGCACACGAAACCCCGGTAACCCGGCGGTCATCCTGCTTGACCTGAAGCTGCCGAAAATCGATGGACTCGAAGTGCTCGAAACCATTCGCACGAGCGATGCGCTGAAGGCCATTCCCGTGGTGATGCTGACGTCGTCGCGTGAGGAACAGGACCTCGTGCGCAGTTATGCGCTCGGCGTGAATGCTTACGTGGTGAAGCCGGTTGAATTCAACGAGTTCGTTGAAGCCATTGCCGATCTGGGCGTGTTCTGGGCGGTGCTGAACGAACCGCCGCCCGGTTCCATGCGGGTACGCCGTCAAACGGTTTCAGAATGATCCTTACCTACGCGCGCCCGTTGAAATACACGCACAACATTGTCCGTCCGGCGCCTTGCTGCGCGCGCCGGTTCGCCTGAGCCGTGATCATGCAGCCTTTGCACCTGCTTCTCGTAGAAGACAACGCGCTCGACGCGGAGCTGACCCTGAGCCAGTTGGAGCGCGCCGACTACAAGATCGACGTGCAGATTGTCTATACCGAACAGGATTTCGTCGCGGCTTTGGAGGCATCCGGTTTCGATGTGATCCTCGCCGACTTCGTCATGCCGGTTTTCTCCGGCGTCGAAGCGCTTGCAATCGCGCGAGAACGCGCGCCGCATACGCCGTTCATCTTCGTTTCGGGGGTTCTCGGCGAGGAACATGCCGTCGACATGCTCAAGCGGGGCGCCACCGACTACGTGCTCAAGCAGCGCCTGCAGCGCTTGCCCGCGGTCGTTCGCCGCGCGCTGACAGAAAGCACGGAGCGTCAGCAACGCATTGCCGTCGAACGGGCGTTGCGGGAAACCGAGACGCACTTCCGGCTGCTCGTCGATGCACTGAAGGATTACGCCGTCATCACGCTCGACCAGGAAGGCCGGATCCGGACGTGGAACGCGGCATCGGAGCGTATTCTGGGTTTTGCCGCGCATGACGTCGTGGGGCGCTCGGCCGAAGTGTTTTACGGCCAGGAAGATCGCGACGCCGATGTCTTCGCCAGGGAACTCGCGACCGCGCGCGCCGAGGGCAGCGGCAGCGCCGACCGGTGGTTGTGGCGCAAGGACGGACGCTCGTTCTTCGCGTCTGGCGTGACGACGGCGATTCGTACGGACACCGGCGACCTGATCGGCTATTCGACCATCATCCGCGATGTCACCGAAGAACACATGGCCGCCGACGCCCTGCGCGTCGCGAAGGAGCAGGCCGAGACCGCCAATCGCGCGAAGGATCACTTTCTCGCCGTGTTGTCGCACGAATTGCGCACGCCGCTGACGCCTATCGTCGCGGCCGTCCGGCTGCTCGAAATGCGCCACACGCTACCCGCCGAAGCACAGCCCACGCTGGAGCTGATCCGGCGCAACGTGGAACTGGAAGCGCGTTTGATCGACGATCTGCTGGATCTGACCAGCATCGCGCGCGGCAAGCTTTCGCTGAATTTCGCGAACGTGGTGCTGGAAACGCTGATGTCGAGCGCGCTCGACATGTCCGAATCCGATCTGCGCGGCAAAGGCCTGACGCTGGAAACCACGTTGGGCGCCAGTTCCACGCTGGTTTTCGGCGATGCCGCCCGGTTGCAGCAGATCGTCTGGAACCTGATGAAGAACGCGGTGAAATTCACACCCAAGGGTGGACGTATTGCGGTGCGGATGTGGAATCCGGATACATCGACTATTGCGATCTCGGTGACGGACAACGGCATCGGCATCAGCGCCGAGGCGTTGCCGCGTATTTTCTCGGCCTTCGAACAAGCCGACGATTCCATCACGCGCGCGTTCGGCGGCCTGGGACTGGGGCTGGCCATTGCCAGCACGCTGGCGCTGAAGCACGGCGGCACGCTCACCGCCCAGAGCGACGGACGCGACAAGGGCGCGCGCTTCACGCTGACGCTGCCGCTCGTCAAGGCGGGCGCCCAAGACGAGGCATCGCCGAGCGCTACCCAAGATCCCGATGAAATCGTGCAATCGCTGAAAGTGCTGCTGGTCGAGGACAACGAATACACGTCTTCCGCCATGGCGCAGGTTCTGGAAGTGCTCGGGCATCAGGTCGCCGTCGCGACGACCGTGGCGGAAGCGCTGTCGTTCGCCCGATCCGACATTTTCGATCTGCTCGTCAGCGATATCGGTCTGCCCGACGGCAGCGGACTCGACGTCGCGCGCGCCTGGACCGAGTTGCAGCCGGGCAAGCCATCGGTTGCGATCACGGGTTACGGCATGGACGAAGATATCCGCCGATGCCGCGAAGCCGGCTTCCTCGATCACTTGACCAAGCCGGTAAATTTCGCGCGGCTCGAGGCGCTGATTCACACCATCGCGCGGCGGGGCGCTTAAGCGCCGAAGTTGCGCTTGGTTTGCCGTTCGATCAGTTTCGATGCAATGAACCGGTGCTCCGCCGAAAACAGCCTTCTATAAGTCAGCAGCACCGCGCCCACTGTCCCGAGCGCCGAAGAAGCCGCAATAAAAAACATGACCACGATCTGGTACCGGACCGCCTGCAACGGCGACTGTCCGGCCAGCACCTGGCCTGTCATCATCCCTGGCAAACTGACAAGCCCGACCACGGTCATCTGGTTCAACGTCGGGATCATGCCCGCGCGCACCGCTTGCCGCGCCGGACCTTGCGCCGCTTCCCAGCGCGTGGCGCCAAGCGCAAGCGACATCTCGACCACGCCGCGTCCCGCCGTCAGCTCTTCCGTCATCCGCTCGATGCCAAGCGACACGCCTGTCAGCGTATTGCCGAGAATCATCCCGAGAATAGGAATGGCGTATTGCGGTTCGTACCACGGATGAATGCGGATCACGACGAACAATCCCACCGCCGCCACGAGCCACGAACTTACCCAGATCGACACGATGCTGTCCGCACGCTGTCCGGCGTAAGTGCGCCGTCCACGATTCGATGCCGACAATCCCGCGATCAGCGTCATCAACGCCATCAGCGGCAGCACGACGTACCATCGCGCGAACTGGAACACCCAGCCGAGCACGTAGCCAATCGCCAGCAACTGCACGACGGTCCGCACCGCCGCCCACGCCAGCTTGCGTTCGAGATCGAGCTTCAGCATCACCGACAACACGCCGTTCACCACGATCAGCGCAGCGGCAATGCCGATATCGAAAAGACTCAGCGTCTGGTAGCCGCTCATGCCAGCACCCCGGCGGTCATGACGAGCTGACGTTCGCCCACGCGTTGCGCCTGCGCCGGATCGTGCGATACCCAGATGCTCGCGCGCTCGCCGCGGCCATCGGCGAACCACGCTGCGACCAGCGCTTCGATTTCGAGCGCGGAGGCGGGATCGAGCGAAGCCGTGGGTTCATCGAGGAGAAGGATGTCCGGGTCGACTTGCAGCACGCGGATGAGCGCGGCGATCTGCGCTTCGCCGCCCGATAAGTCGCTTGCGCGTTTATCGAGAAAATCGGGTTCGCGGCCGGCGCGGTTCGCAAGCGCGACCACACGCTCACGATCAAAGCGCACATCGCGATAAACCTTCAGCGAGAACGGATAACGCAGGTTGTCTTCAACGCTGCCGTCGAGCATGGCGGGCCGTTGCGCGATGTACGCCACGCGGCGCCTGTAAGACGGAATGCCGCCGCGCGCGATCGGCTGGCCGCGCCATTGAATGAAACCGTCATCGACGGGATCGAGTAGCGCCAACGCTCGCAGGAACACGCTTTTGCCCGATCCCGACGGTCCCGTGATCACCGCCCGATCCCCGGCAGCGAGCGCAAAACGGGCGGGATGCAGGAGAGTGATGTTACGCACAGGATCGCGGCGCGTGAGTCCGATGGCGCGCAGCATGGGCGTTTCAGCTTGTGTGGGCATTGAGTCGACGGCGGGGCTTGTTATTTGAGCGCAATGATAAGGCACCGGACTTAGCGCGAGCTTGCAAGAGATGCGAACCAATTCCGCAGACGGATCTCGCCCCGTGATTCTGCGGGCACGCGATGTGCTGACCCCGTTATTCAACAGAAAAAACGAGGATGCCACGATGGCAGTTGGCCGGAAAATCGGAAAAATAATCGGTTGGATCGTCGCGATTTTGATCGTGGTGATCGCCGTGCTCGTGATCGTGTTCCTGACCTTCGACTGGAATCGCGCCCGGCCATGGATTGACGACAAGGTTTCGCAGGCGATCGGCCGTGAGTTTCAGATTACGGGCGATCTCAAGGTCGGCTGGCAACGTCCGCCGAACGAAACCGGTTGGCGCCGATGGGTTCCGTGGCCCCGTTTTTCCGCCGAAAAAATTACGGTCGCCAATCCGGACTGGACCAAGCAAAAGTATTTCGCGACGCTCGACGAGATCGATTTCCAGGTCGAGATCCTGCCGCTCCTGGCGCGCAATATCGTGATTCCATCGATCAACCTGGTGAATCCGTCGGTCGATCTCGAACGCCTGAAAGATAACCGCAACAACTGGACGTTCAAGTTCAAGCAATCCACGGAACCCTCCACGTGGAACTTGCAGTTGCATGACATCGCGTTGAATAAAGGCAATATCGCCTACGCCGATGAAATCACGAAAGCCGACATGCAGGCGGTCGTGAATACGCTCGGCCAGATGATCCCGATCGGCGATGTGATGAAGCAACAGGAAGCGGCATCGCAGAAATCCTCGGCTGAGCGCGTCGGCAAGAGCGGCGCGAGCAAGCTCAATCAGCAAGTCGATAAAGCTGCTGCATCGGAAGCAGCGGCGGCATCGGCGGCTTCGGCTGCGGCCGCGGCGAACGCAAGCGCGCCCAATCCGGCGAGCGTTTCGGCCAACAACAGCATCACGACCAAGAACGCGCCGAAACCGCCTGTGCCGCCGTACGGCATCGGCTGGTCGGTCAAGGGCAAATACAACAGCGTGCCGGTTTCCGGCGACGGCAAGGTGGGCGGCGTACTCGCGTTGCAGGACGCCATGCGGCCGTTCCCGGTGCAGGCGGATGTTCGTATCGGCGATACGCATATAGCGTTTGTCGGGACCGTTACGGACCCGGCGCATCTGGCCGCGCTCGATTTGCGCCTGTGGTTGCAGGGCGTAAGCCTCGATCATTTGTATCCGATCGTTGGTGTGACGCTGCCGACCACGCCGCCTTACGCCACCGAAGGGCGGCTCGTCGGCCAGTTCCGCGAGGAAGGCAACGTCTTCAAGTATGAGAACTTCACCGGCCGTGTGGGCGGCAGCGACCTGAACGGTTCGCTTACGTTCGTGGGGCGCAAGCCGCGGCCATTGCTCTCGGGCGAACTGGTATCGAATCTGTTGCAGTTCTCGGATCTCGCACCGGTTATCGGCGCCGATTCCAACGCGAACAAAGCCAAGCGTGGCGAAACGGAGAAACAGCCTTCTGCAAAAGCGTTGCCGACCGAAGAGTTCAAGACTGATCGATGGAAAGCCGTCGACGCCGACGTGAAATTCACCGGCCGCAAGATCGTCAAGGATCCGGCATTGCCGATCTCGGACCTTTATACGCACGTGGTAATGAAGGATGGCGTGCTGTCGTTCGAGCCGCTGAAGTTTGGGGTGGCGGGTGGCACGTTGTCATCGGACATTCACCTCGACGGCAGCAGCGCTCCGTTGAAGGGCCGCTTCTCGACATCGGCTCGCCACTTGAAACTCAAGCAACTCTTGCCAACCGTCAAGACGATGCAATCGGCTTTGGGCGAGGTGAACGGCGACGCCGCGTTGTCGGCAACCGGCAATTCCCCGGCGGCGCTTGCCGGCACGATGAACGGTGAAGTCAAAACGCTCATCACCGATGGCACCGTCAGCCGCCTGTACATGGAAGCGGCGGGTTTGAACGTGGCGAACGCTGTGTACGAGAAGTTGTTCGGCAAACGCGATGTGAAGATCAATTGCGCGGCCGCTGATTTCGTGGCGACTAATGGCGTGCTCGAGTCTCGCGTTTTTGCCCTCGATACCGACGACGCGGTCATCAATATGGATGGCACGATCAACCTCAAAACCGAGGAGATGAACCTGGGCATCCATCCGCACACGAAGGGTTTCCGGGTGTTTTCGTTGCGCTCGCCGCTGTATGTAAAGGGCACGTTCAAGGACCCGCACGTGGGCGTGGATGCGGGTGCGCTGGCGGCACGTGGCGCGGCCGCGGTCGGGCTCGGACTGTTGAATCCGTTTGCCGCGCTTATCCCGTTGATCGCGCCAAGCAATAACAAGCCCTTGCCGTGCACGCAGATGCTGGCGGACATGCGTCAGGCGCCATCGGCGCCGCCTCCCGGGCAAAAACAGAAGGCGAAGGGCGCGCCGGGATATATGGAGCCGGGTGTGTCGAATCCAGCAGCGGCTTCGGCACCGGCACCTGCAAAAGCGAAGGGCGGCAAGGCGCAGCCTGTTGCGCCGACGCCCGCAAGTGCGGCGGCGTATCGAGGAAGCTGAATCGAAAGTCGTTTTAGAAGTTCTAAGCGGTGAATGCGCGTTAAGATGCGCATTCACCGCTTTTTTATTTCTAATGCGCAGAATGTTGCTCAAAAAAGACGGGTTTTTTTTAGTGCTGACTACTTAGAAAAATGAGTAAAATACTGCTCATAAATATAATAATAGGTATAATTGAGCATTATGACGCGCAAAAAATCCGATCCTATCAATAACGCAGAGCGAGTAGCCGCCGAGCTCCGTACGCTTCGGCGCGAAATTCGCATGAACCAGCAAGCGCTTGCGGACCGCGCGGGCGTGTCGCGGCGCACGATCACGAACGCGGAAACCGCGCAGAACGTCGGCCTGCATGAATTCTGCAGAATGGCGAACGCGCTGGGTTACGACCTGACCTTGCGCCCGAAAGACACCGTGGTCTACGAGGACCTCGATTTCTTCTTCCGGGAGGAGGAATGAACACGCCCGCCGCGGTTTTTAATATCGAAAAGCTTTTCGACAGCATTCGCCAACTCGATGTCCACACGCCGCAAGGCATCGCCGGGTTGCTGGCGAAGGAAAGCACGTTTGTGTTCAATTACGCCGATGTCGCGGCGAGTGCTGCCGTCTCGCTGACTATGCCGGTGCGCCGCAAAAGCTACAGCAGCGGCGCGTTGATGAACGTCTTCGCGATGAACCGGCCCGAAGGCTACTTGCGCTACATCATCGAAGAGCGGCTGGCCCGTTTCGGCACGCCGAGCGATATGTTTCTACTGTTCCTCGCTGGCCGGAACCAGATTGGACGGCTCACATACGCGCTTCGCGGCGAGGCGGTGCCGGAGGGCGAGGGCGAACGGCTGGACGAACTGCTGTCGTCGCCATCGGGGCAACTGTTCGAGCGGCTCGTGAGCAAATATGCGCTCGGCTCGGGCATCTCGGGCGTGCAGCCGAAAACTGTCGTGCCGCTGGTTCCAGCAGAACCGGAGTCCGCCAATATCGATTCACACGCCACGCTGCCGCTCAAGACGGTGATCGTGAAGTCGGAGGGCGACGATTATCCGGGCATCGCGCGCAATGAATACTTGTGCATGTCGGTGGCGCGGGAAGCGGGCTTCGAGGTGCCGGATTTCTGGCTGTCCGACGATGGCCTGCTTTTCGTCATGGCACGCTTCGACCGCACGCCGGAAGGCGACGCGCTTGGGTTCGAAGACATGAGCGTGCTGACCGGCAACGAAAAATATCGCGGCAGTTACGAGATGATCGCGCGCGCCGTCGAGGTCTACACGGGCGCGGATTTCCGTGCGCAAGCGGCCCGGCTGTTCGAGCGCGTGGCATTGTCGTGCTTTCTTCGCGACGGCGATGCCCACATGAAAAACATCGGCATCCTGTATTCGGATCCGACCGGACCTCGCCGTCTCTCGCCTATTTACGACGTCGTTTGCACGGGCATCTATCCATCGCTCGATGGCCGCATGGCATTGAACCTGAACAAGTCCAAAGTGTTTCCCGTACCCGAGCAACTCGTGGCGTATGGCGAACGGCTGGGCCTGAAGCGCGGGGAGGCCGAAGCCGTGCTGTTGCGCATCGATGCGGCTTTCGACGCCGTCGCCGATCAGCTTTCCGCCGACGCACGATATCAAGCCGACGACCTGCTTTCCCGCATTCGCGGCGAGGTTCGTCGCACGGGTCCGCTGCCGGTGACGAAGCCGAAGCGGCCCGCTGGCGGCCTTCGATAAACCCATGTGATCGCGACAAAAAGAGCGTTCCGAGTCACGTTGATTAATACGTGTTGCGACAACAGGTTAGGTTTCAATTCCCGCACTTATCAACAACCCTGCGCACATTTTCTGGGGATAACTTGCTCGTGGTTCGATGTGCTTCTTCGGGACCGTCAACGTGTATCAAAAAGAATCGCCAACCTATTTCACAAGATAATCAACGGTTTGCGGACATTAGCTCATGCTTGTCCACAGGGCCATCAACAGCTTGTGTGCACAAGTTATTCGCCAGCAAATGCGTTTCGATCACTTTGAAGCGGGCCTTGAAAACGCTTTCCAATCAACGGCCTTCGGCGTTTATCAGAATCTTGTCAACAGACTGGTCCCCAGTTTCTGTGCATAAGTTTTGTCGATCCTGCGAACGTAAAAATTGCCGCAATGTGATCATGATCAAGCACGGGTAGCAGATAACCGACAAATCTCCGCATCAATCCGCAAGTTATTTTGTTTTCCGTCTTAAAATTGCGCCGGCGTTCTTCGTCCGTCGCCTTTGTGCGCACGTCCCGGCCATTACTAAAAAAGGTTCATGCGTGAAGCAGTTGACCATTCGAAACCGAATTCTTGCGAGCTTTGGCGTGATCCTGGCATTGATGCTGGTGATGGCCGTCGTCTCGTACGCGTTATTCAGCGATATCGATCGTGATGCGCACAGCCAGGAAGCCGATTCCTCGCCAGGCGTGTATCTCGCAACGACGATCCGCGCGTCCTGGTTCGAGAACTACACGGTGACGCAGCGCCTGATTTATATCGATACCGAGCCCGACCAGATTCGGCGCGACACGCAGCGCGCGGCGGAGACGAAGGAGTCGCTCGACAAGCTGATGGACAAATACGCGGCCACGATTTTCGATGATGAAGACCGGCGCATCTTCAACGATTTCAAGCAGCAACGCACGCTCTACGCGCCGGTTCAGGCGCAGATTCTGGCGGACCTCGGGACATCGAAGGCCACGGCCGCAACGGCGTTCAACACGCATCTCACGCCAATCTGGGAAGCAGGCCGGACCGCCATCCGCGAACTGGTCGAGTTGAACAACGCGCAGCAGATCAAGTCGGCGCAGAGCATCCGGCAATCGGTCTCGAAAGCCGAGATCACTTTGCTGGTCGTGTTGCTCGTGACGTTCGTCGTGGCAGCCTGGGCGGGTTTCCTGCTGCTCAGAGCCATCACCATCCCGATGCAGCGCCTGGTCGAAGTCGTCGATGCAATGCGTACCGGCGATCTCTCGCAGCGCCTGCATCTCGATCGAGGCGATGAGTTCGGCACGCTCGGCACGGGCTTCAACCGCATGACCGACGAACTGACGGGTCTGGTCGGCCAAGCGCAGAAATCGGCGGTTCAGGTGACAACATCGGTGGCCGAAATCGCCGCGACCGCGCGCGAACAGCAAGCCACGGCGAGCGAAACAGCGGCGACGACCACGGAGATCGGCGCGACGTCGCGGGAAATTTTTGCGACCTCGCGCGACCTCGTCCGCACCATGAACGAAGTCTCCGGCGTCGCGGAACAATCGGCGCAACTGGCCGGCACGGGCCAGATCGGCTTGACGCGCATGGAAGACACCATGCGTCTCGTGATGGAAGCGGCGGGTTCGGTGAACGGCAAGCTCGCGATTCTCAACGAGCGCGCGAGTAACATCAATCAGGTGGTCGCCACCATTACGAAGGTCGCCGACCAGACCAATCTGCTGTCGCTGAACGCGGCTATCGAAGCGGAGAAGGCTGGCGAATACGGGCGCGGTTTCGCGGTCGTCGCGACCGAAATCCGCCGTCTTGCAGATCAGACAGCGGTCGCGACTTTCGATATTGAACAGATGGTGAAGGAGATCCAGTCAGCGGTTGCCGCCGGCGTGATGGGCATGGACAAGTTCTCGGAAGAAGTGCGTCGCGGCATGACCGACGTCCAGCAGGTCGGCGGCCAGTTGTCGCAGATCATCATGCAGGTTCAGACCCTCGCGCCGCGTTTCGTGATGGTCAACGAAGGCATGCAGACGCAGGCGACCGGCGCCGACCAGATCACGCAGGCGCTCGCGCAATTGTCCGAGGCCGCGCAGCAGACGGCCGAGTCGCTACGGCAATCGACGCAAGCCATCGACGACCTGACGCACACCGCCAACGGCCTGCGCACGGGTGTATCGCGTTTCAAGGTCGCGACGGCCTGATCGGCCCGAATAATCATGCTCTTCGTCCAGTTCACACTCGATCAAGACCGCTACGTGCTCGACAGTTCGCAGATCGAGCGCGTGTTGCCGCTCGCGCCGCTGAAGGTCATGCCGGGCGTTCCCGCGTGGGTGGCTGGCATTTTCGAGTACGAAGGCGCGCCGGTGCCGGTCATCGATCTGGCCGCGCTCGCGCTCGGGCGCCGTTCGCATGAACGGTTGTCCACGCGCCTTGCGCTGGTGTATTACCCGCACAAAAGCAGCACGGGCGTGGAGCCGCGACGGCTTGGAATCTTGCTGGAACGCGCGACCCGCACGCTTTCCCTCGATGCCAGCGCGTTCGGCCACGCGGGCGTCGAAGCGACGGATGCGCGCTATCTCGGACCGATTGCACGGGACGCGGAAGGCCTCGTGCAGTGGGTTCGCATCGAACATGTGTTGCCCGCGCCGGTCCAGGCGCAACTCTTTGCGGAGAGCGCGGCGTGAAACACAGCCTTATCTCCGGGCCGACCCGCCGCGCGCTCGACGCGCTCCACGAAAGCGTGCGCGAGCCGCTTTCCCGTGCACAGATCGCGCGCTTCGCGGCGTTGCTGCATCGGACGATCGGGCTGGATGCGGCGTCTATCGGCGATAACGCTATCGAGCGCGCCGTCTCGGATCGTCTCGCCGCGTGGCGCGTTGCCAATGCAGGATCGTCGGCAGCGTCGGCAGCGTCGGCAGCGTTGGTTACTGAGGAGCATATCGACGATTTCTGGATCGCCTTGAACGGCTCGCCGCAGTTGCTGCAGGCATTGATCGAGTCGGTGGTCGTGCCGGAGACGTGGTTTTTCCGCGATAGCGAGGCGTTCAACGCGCTGGTGACGCTCGCGCGCACGCGGCTCGCCGATCAACCGTCCAGGCCGCTGCGCATTCTCAGCATGCCGTGCTCCACGGGCGAGGAGGCGTACACCATCGCCATGGCCATGCTCGACGCGGGATTTGCGCCGGAGCGTTTCACCATCGATGCAATCGATATCAGCCATCACGCGCTCGATATCGCTCGCCAGGCGCGTTACGGCAGCAACGCGTTCCGAAGCCGCGCGCTCGGATTCCGGGACCGGCATTTCAAGCCGTCGGGCGATTACTGGCGTCTTTCCCCCGATGTCGCCGAGCGCGTGCGCTTCCGGCAGGCGAATTTGCTCAAGCTCGACACCCGGGCGTTCGAGCCGTTCGATTTCGTGTTTTGCCGCAATGTCCTCATTTACTTCGATCGCGACATGCAGCGCGCCGCGGTGCGTGTGCTCGACGATCTTCTCGCGCCGGGCGCAACGCTGTTTGTCGGGCCGGCGGAAACCGGGTTGATGATGCGTGAAGGCATGACGTCGGCGAAACTCGCGCTGGCGTTCGCGTTCCGGAGACCGGAAAACGGCCTGACATCGATCGACGATACACGTCTGAAAGACGCAAAAACGCGGGCGTTGTATTCGGCGATCGCGAAGGCGGAAGAGGACTTGGGAATAACGGCGAATCGTGTTGCGCCAAGAAGTGCTTCCACGAGCGCCAGCTTGGCGGCGGCGAACGCGTTTGCATCGCGCGCGGGTTCGTTGCTGGGCGGTTCCCAGACGAACGAAAATCGTCCGGCGTCAGGGTCAGCGCCCGCTGCGAAGAACGAACCGCAGCCCGCGGCCAGACCAGCTGCCGGACCTCAGGGCACGCTCCATCAAGCTCACGCGCTCGCAAACTCCGGGTCGTTGCCGGAAGCTGCCGCCGCGACTCGCGCGTATCTCGCGGACAATCCGTCGAGCGCGGACGCGTATTACCTGCTGGGCGTGATCGCCGATGCACAAGGCGCGCAAACCGAAGCGCGCGGCCACTACAAACGCGCGCTGTATCTCGATCCTGAACATGGTGAAGCGTTGACGCACTTGGCCGCCGTGCTCGGGTTGGAAGGCGATCGCACGGGCGCGCAGTTGTTGCTGGCGCGCGCGGCGCGTGCGGGCCGCGTTTCTGGGGAACGCGATGAGTGAACTCCAGCACGCAACCCGAACCGGTCAGATCGATGATTGCTGGAACCGTATCGGCGTGCGGGGCGACGGCTCGTGCACGCGTCTTGCCGGCTATATCCATTGCCGCAATTGCCCGGTGCACGATGCCGCCGCCGCGCGCGTGCTCGACCGCGAGCAGGCTGTCGATATCGATCGCGAACGCGAGCCGCTGCATTCGCTCCCCGGCCACGTCGTTCGCGAAGCCGACACCACCTCGTGGCTCGTGTTTCGCATCGGCGAAGAATGGCTCGGCTTGCCCACGGCGATCTTCCAGCAAGTCGCGCAAATGCGGCCGATCCATTCGCTGCCGCACCGGCGTCATCGGGCGGTGCTCGGCGTGGTGAACATTCGTGGCGCGTTGCTGGTTTGCGCGTCGCTCGCACGGTTGTTCGGGATTGCATCGGAGTTTGCGCAGGACGGTCGGCGCGACGCCGCGCAGCAAGTCGTGGACGCACGCGATCTCGCGCGCCTGCTGGTCGTCGAACCTGCCGCCGATGGTGCGCCACGAGGCGATTTCGCGAACCCGATCGTGTTTCCCGTCGATGCCGTCGATGGCGTGCATCGATTTGCGCGCGCCGATTTCCAGGAAGTTCCCGCGACGATTGCAAGCATGTCGGCTTCGCACGCGATCGCCGTGACGGCGTGGAAGGGCGTGACGGTCGGTTTGCTCGATGCCGCCAAGCTCTTCGAAACCTTGAACCGGAGCCTGACATGAGCGGCGCTTCGCTCGTCGATTTGTTCCGCGAGGAAGCGCGCACGCAGGCGCAAATCCTGAGCGACGGCCTGCTTGCGCTCGAACGTGCGCCGCGCGATCCGGTGACGCTCGAAGCGTGCATGCGCGCCGCGCATTCGCTGAAGGGCGCGGCGCGCATTGTCGGCGTGCCGGTCGGCGTGAGCCTCGCGCACGTGATGGAGGATTGTTTCGTCGGCGCGCAGCAGGGCCGCGTGAACGTGGACGCCGCCATGATCGATGTGCTGCTGGCGGGCGTCGATCTGATCGTGCGCATTGGCCAGGCTTCCGGCGACGAAACCGTGCCGCAGGCCGACGCCGATGCGTTTGTCGACGAACTGAATGCACGGATGAACGGCGAGCCGGTCGAGTCGGCCGGGGCGGCCTTCGATCCGCCAACATCCGATGATTTCTTCGATTTATCGAAGGAATTGACGCTCGCGGCTCCGCTGCCTGAAGAGACGCCATCGCCAGCGCCGGCGTCCGAATCCGCGCGCCCGCTCCCTGTCTGGTCGGCCGCCGAGCAACGCGAATCGACCCGAATGCTGCGCGTTCGCACCGAAACCCTCGACCGGCTGCTCAGCCATTCGGGCGAATCGCTGGTCGAATCACGCTGGCTCAAGCCGTTTGCGCAATCCATGCTGCGCGTGAAGCGCATTCAGCGCGATGCCAGTCGCGCACTCGATTTCCTGCATGAATCGCTGACGGAATCGTCGCGCAGCACGAGTACAACGTCGGCTGCAACTGTCACGCCGACGGCCGCGCTCGATGTCCGCACGCTCGCCGCACTCGACGAGATCCGCCGCCTGAACGCCGAAGCGCAGCGCCAGTTGGGCGAGCGTCTGGCCGAGCTCGAAAACTACGATCGCCGCACGACGCATCTTTCGCAGCAGCTCTACGACGAAGCGCTCGAATGCCGGATGCGTCCTTTCGTCGATGCCACCGGCGGTTTCGCGCGCATGGTCCGCGACGTCGCGCGTTCGCTCGACAAACAGGTGCGCCTCGTGATCGCGGGCGAAGCCACCGAAGTGGATCGCGACATTCTCGACATGCTCGAAGCGCCGCTCGGCCACTTGCTGCGCAACGCCGTGGATCACGGCATCGAGGCGCCGTCGCTGCGCCGCGCGCTCGGCAAGCCGCCCGAGGGCACGATCACGCTGGAAGCGCGCCACAGCGCGGGCGCGCTTTTCATCAGCGTGAGCGATGACGGCGGCGGCGTCGATCTGCCTGCGCTGCGCCGGGCGATCGTGCAGAAACGCTTGTCGAACGAAGCGACGGCCGCGCGTTTGTCGGAAGCGGAATTGCTCGAATTCCTGTTCCTCCCCGGCTTTTCGATGCGCGATACCGTCACCGACGTCTCCGGCCGCGGCGTCGGCCTCGACGCGGTCCACGACGTTGTGCGCCAGGTCCGCGGAACCTTGCGCGTCGCCCAGGAAGAACTCGCCGGCACGCGCTTTACGATGCAACTGCCGCTCACTCTGTCGGTGATCCGCAGCCTGATCGTGGAAGTCGATGGCGAACCGTACGGCCTGCCGCTCGCCCACGTCGCGCGCACGCTCGTGTTGCCGCGTGCATCGATCGATCTGCTCGAAGGTCATCAGCATTTCGAGTTCGAAGGCCGGCGCCTGGGCATTGTCACGGCGCACCAGATCCTGCGCTCCGGCACGTTCAGCACGGTCAGCGAGACGCTCAACGTGGTCGTGATCGGGCAGGGCGCGGCGAGTTACGGCGTGGTGGTCGACCGCTTCCTGGGCGAGCGCATGCTGGTCGTGCAGCCGCTCGACAAGCGCCTCGGCAAGGTGCCGAGCATCGCGGCGGGCGCGCTGATGGAGAACGGCGATCCGCTCCTGATCGCCGATCTCGACGACTGGCTGCGCGCGGTTGAAAAACTAGTCGTCGATGGCGAACTCGGCCGCGTTTCGGCGGGCACGGCGCGCGCGGTTGCGACGCCGAAAAAGCGCGTGCTCGTGGTCGATGATTCGCTGACCGTCCGTGAGCTTGAGCGCAAGCTGCTTGCCGGCCGTGGTTACGACGTCACCATTGCCGTCGATGGCATGGACGGCTGGAACGCGGTGCGCGGGGATCGCTTCGACCTGGTGATCACGGACATCGACATGCCGCGGCTCGATGGCATCGAACTTGTGGCGCTGATCCGGCGCGACCCGCATCTGCGCGACACGCCGGTCATGATCGTCTCGTACAAGGATCGCGCGGAAGACCGGCAGCGGGGGCTCGACGCCGGCGCGGATTATTATCTGGCAAAGGGCAGTTTTCACGATCAAACCCTGCTCGACGCCGTGCGCGATCTGATCGGCGAAGCACAGTCGTAAAGCCGTATATATAAAAAGAGAGACCAGAGAGGGCGGGCAAAATGAGGATCGGAATTGCGAACGACATGCCGCTTGCGGTGGAATCCATGCGCTCGGCGCTGGCGACCCGGCATGATTTCGATGTGATCTGGGTGGCAACGGACGGTGGTCAGGCGGTCGATTATTGTGTAGCGGAGAAGCCCGATGTCGTGCTGATGGACCTCGTGATGCCGAATGTGGACGGCACGGAAGCCACGCGCCGCATCATGCGTCAGGCGCCGTGCGCGATCCTGATCGTGACGGTGGACGTGGGCGCGAACGCGTGGCGGGTGTACGAGGCAATGGGCGCAGGCGCGCTCGATGCCGTCGATACCCCCGCGCTTGCCGGCCCTGATGCAAAACGCGGGATTGCCGCATTGATTGCGAAGATCGATCAGGTTGGGGCGCAGCAGCGCGCGAAAACGGCCGCGAATCCGTTCGATACCGCGCCACGTATTACATCCGGCACGGATTTGCTCGCAATCGGGGCATCGGCCGGTGGTCCTGGGGCGCTTGCCGTGCTGCTCGCCGCGTTGCCCGCGAATTTCACGCCCGCAACCGTGATCGTGCAACATGTGGATCAGGCGTTTGCCGTCGGCATGGCCGAATGGCTGAACGCGCAGTCGAAGTTGCCGGTGCGCGTCGCCCGCGAGGGTGATCGCCCGGAGCCGGGAAAAGTGCTGCTGGCCGCGACCAACGACCACCTGCATTTTGGCGCGGGAAACAGGCTTGCTTACACGGAAGATCCGGTGTCGACGCCGTACCGGCCTTCCATCGATGTATTTTTTAACAGCGTGGTGGCGCGCTGGGGCGGTAACGCGGTCGGCGTTATCCTGACCGGCATGGGCCGCGACGGTGCTGCGGGCCTTGCCGCCATGCGCGCCAAGGGGTATTACACGATCGCGCAGGACGAGGCGACGTGTGCTGTATATGGCATGCCGAAAGCGGCCGCCGCGATCAATGCGGCCGTTTCCATACTGCCGCTTCAGAACATCGCAAACGCCGTGGTCAGTGCGTTTGCATCGTCGCGCAAGCGAGGTGGTTGAGCTCGCGCCAGAAAACCGTTTGAGTATTCAGGATCAACAGGACAGTCATGGAACATCGAAACGCAGACCCGCTTGCAGAACGCGCCCAACGCGAGTTGGAGAGCCGGGAGGCGGCGCCGGGCGGCGCTGCCGAAGACACGTCGGCCGCAGCCCAGCGCGCCGCCGAGCTGCTCGACGATGCGCTGAACATGCCGAGCGCCGCGCAAAGCGCGGTCATGGTGCTGCTTGTCGACGACCAGACCATCGTGGCGGAGGCCGTTCGCCGCATGCTGGTCGATGAAGCGCGGCTCGACTTCCACTACTGCGCGAATCCCGAGGACGCCTTGCGCGTGGCTCAGGCCACGCGGCCGACCGTGATCCTGCAGGATTTGGTGATGCCCGGCGTGGATGGCTTGACGCTCGTGCGGCAATATCGGGAACACGAAGCGACGCGCGATATCCCGATCATCGTGTTGTCGACCAAGGAAGAGCCGCGGATCAAGAGTGCGGCATTCGCAGCCGGCGCCAATGATTATCTGGTGAAGTTGCCGGATAGTATCGAGCTGATTGCGCGGATTCGATACCACTCCCAGTCCTACCTGAATCTCGTGCAGCGCGACGAGGCGTATCGCGCGTTGCGTCAGTCGCAGCAAAAGCTGCTGGAAACGAATCTGGAATTGCAGCGCCTGACGAATTCGGACGGGCTGACGGGTTTGTCGAATCGCCGATGCCTCGACGATTATCTGAGCGCCGAGTGGAAACGCGCCGCCCGCGATAAGTCGACGCTCGGTTTCCTGATGATCGACGTGGATAACTTCAAGTCATACAACGATACCTACGGCCACGTTGCCGGCGACGACGTGCTGAAGCTCGTTGCGCGTGCAATCGAATCATGTCTGAACCGTCCCGCCGATCTGGCCGCGCGCTTTGGCGGCGAGGAATTCGCGGTGGTGTTGCCGTCCACGGCGGCTGCGGGATTGCGCATTCTCGGCGAGAAAATCCGCCTTGCCGTTCAGGAACTCGCCGTGCCGCATACGGGCGCGGTTGCCAAGTGCGTGACCATCAGCGTGGGCGGCGTGACGCAAGTGCCGCAGCCGGGCGAGAACGTGAAGCAATTGATCGAAGCAGCTGATCTGGCGTTGTATCGTGCAAAACGCGATGGTCGCAACCGTATTGAGGTGGCCGGCTGAGCGCCTAGTTTCGCATAGCCGCTTCCGCGTCCTGGACAATCGGCGCGCGCCAGCGGCCGTCCGGCGTTATGGCAATACGGCTGCGCACAACGTTGCGGCTTGCCTGGGTCGGGGAATCCTTGATGGTTTGACGTCCTTCCGTCATTGCATCGATCAGCATGCGCGACCGGCGAAACAATGCAACGTTGCCTGTCTGTTCGAGCTTCGATGACTGCGCGGCCGGCAGTGGATTCGACTTCATGTTGTCCTTAACGGCGTCAGCCGGACCCTTCGAATCAAGACAGTTGGCGCCGGAAAAAATACTCCAGTCGCGGTCGCACGTTCGCGGCTGATGAGCCGAAGCGAGATTGAGATTCTTCCAGTCCGCGGCGTTATCGGCGCTGCTGGAAGAGCTTGCCGGGGCGCTCCAAGGGTCGAGTTGCAGGCTGGTATCGAGTTTTAATACGGTTGCTGGCTGAGTACGCTGATTGCGGTCCGCGATACTGCGCTCGATTGTTGCCGCTTGCTCCGGCACGATGCGTTTGCGCCATGCGTTGTTGCTTGCGATCAACCCGGGCGAACGTCCGCGCGGCATTTCATTCCAGTCCGAACTGTCCATTACAAGCGCCCTCGCTCGCGGCGGAGCCTGCAGCACCTGGACGACTGCTGGAGCAGGTTTCGCCACGTGTAACTGCTCGCCCAATCTGGGTTGACTTGCGGGAGCTGCACTCCACGGATCGTCGTGAGCCAGGCGGCCTGCCGTGGGGTTTGCCCACGGGTCGTCGTGGATTTCGCGTTGAACGATCAGATCCGCTGCTTGCGCGTTGGACGGCGCGGCCCATTGATCAATGGTCACGGGGCTGGAAGGCGCGGGTTCGTCGGCGCGAGCGGTTGCGTGCATCAAACTGAAGGCCGCACACGCCAGAGCGACTTTTTCCAGTCCCAAATGAGCGAGTCGAACGACATCGCGAATCGGTGGGCGAGACATGGCGGTTCCTCAGATTGCACGAAAGATTGCAAGCCTATGGCAAATCCCGGTCCGCGATAACGCGATTTATCCGAATAGTGAACGCTACATTTGCAATGCTTCATTCGTGAAAGTGCGTGGCCTTTGTTCCCGAGCGCGAAAAGTCGAAGAGCGGATTCAACCCGTCGGCGTGCGGCGCACTTACCTGGTCCACTTTCACGGTCACTTGGCGGCGTCCGCTGTAGTCAAGTTCGAAGCGCTGCCATTCGGCGAGCCCATTGCCTGAAATAGCAGCGCGGTATCGGTGAGGCGGGCGCTTTCGTAACGGATCGCGTCGAGGCGCGCATTCCGGTATTGACGTTCGCTAGCCCGGACCGATGACGGCGGAACCGCGCCCAGCCTTGCACGCGCCGCCGAATCCGTGAAGACGCTCATGGACGTGCGGCTGGCGGTATCGGCGAAATTCAGCGCCTGATTGTCCTGTTCGAGCGCCGCAAGCGAGTCCGCGACGTTGCGGAAAGCCGTCAGCACCGTCTGCTTGTACTGCGAAACCGCGGCTTCATAACTCGCCTGCGCCGCGCGCTTTTGCGCGAGCAGCGCGCCGCCGTGAAAGAGCGGCTGCGAGAGCGACGCGCCGATTCCCCAGATGGCGCCCGCGCCCGAAAGCGCCGTGGGCCAGCTGAAACCGGCTTTCCCCATTTGCGCCGATAACGACAAACTCGGGTACATCTGCGCCGTCGCCACGCCGACTTGCGCGGCGGCGGCTTTGAGCAAGGCATCGGCAGCCTGGATGTCCGGTCGGCTCGCCAGCAGATCCGACGGCACCACGACCGGCACGTTCGACGGCACCGTCAGCGCCGCCAGGTCGAGATCGGGCGGCGCCTGATCGGGCGTGCGGCCGAGCAGAACGGCGAGCGCATGACGCGTTGCGAGCCATTGGGCGCGCAAGCCGGGAAGGGAAGCTGCAAGCGATGCCGCGCCCGATTGCGCATTGAGCGCGTCCGCGCGAGACGCCGAGCCGAGCTCAAAGCGGCGCTGCGTGTCGTGCGCGTCTTCATCGGCGAGAACGATCAAGCGCTCGGTGGTGTCGATTTGCGCGCGCAACGCAGCCGCACTGATTGCGCCCGTCACGATGTTCGCCGCGAGCGCACGGCGGGCGGCATCGAATTGCCAGGACTGGCTGTCCACTTGTGCCGCCAGCGCGCGGTCAGCGAGCCGAGCCGCGCCGAACAGATCGAACGTGTACTGCGCGCGGATCTGGCCGACAAAGAGGTTGTAGAGCACCGTCGGCGGCCCGAAATTCGGCACGCCGATAGCACGTTCGCGGTTCGCCTGTCCGCCCACGTCGATACTCGGTAGCATCGACGAACCGACTTGCGCGCGCAGTTGTTCGCGGGCGGCAACAAGGCTTTTGTCAGCGGCGGCGAGGCTCGGGCTGTTGCGCAGGCCTTCATCGACGAGCGCGTTCAGTGTGTCCGATTGATAAAGTTTCCACCAGTTAGGGACGGGTTTCGCGTTGGCATCGAATGTCTGCGATACACCTTCGGCCGCCACCGTGCGCTGCGGTTGCGCCGCCACGCCGTAATGCGGCACGGCGGGCAAAACGGGCGGCGTTCCGTCCGGCCCGAACGAACACGCGGACAAGGCGGTTGCAATGCCCAGCGCAGTCAGAGAAAAGCGCATCATGACCGGCCTCCGTTGTGAACATCCGGCATTCCCGGGTCTTCATGACCCGCGCGCTCGTGGCGCTTCACCCTGAACGATGCCGCGTACAACGCCGGCAAATAGAACAGCGTGAGCACGGTCGCGCTCGTGATGCCGCCCATCAGCGCGGTGGCCATCGGGCCGAAGAAATTGCTGCGCAAGAGCGGGATCAGCGCGAGGACGGCGGCCGCCGCGGTGAGCGTGATTGGACGGAAGCGCCGCACCGTGGCGCCGACGATGGCGTCGAAACGAGGATGCCCTGCGGCAACGTCCTGTTCGATCTGGTCCACGAGAATCACCGAGTTGCGCATGATGATCCCGAACATGGCGATCACGCCGAGCATGGCGACAAAACCGAATGGCTTGTTGAAAAGCAGCAGCGCGATCACCACGCCAATCAAGCCAAGCGGCGCGGTCAGCACGACCATCATCACGCGCGCGAAGCTCTGCAATTGAATCATCAGCAGCGTCAGCACGACGATCACCATGATCGGCATCTGCGCGTTGATGGACGCCTGACCCTTGCCGCTTTCCTCGACCGGTCCGCCGACTTCAATCCTGTAACCCACCGGCAAACTCGCGCGCAGCGTATCGAGTTTTTTCTCGATTGCATGCGTCACGTCGATACCCTGCGCGCCGGCGCTTACATCGGACTGCACGGTAATGGTGGGCTGGCGATCGCGTTCCCAGATCACGCCGTATTCCAGATCGTTCACCACGTGCCCGATGGTCCCAAGCGGCACGGGACCGTTCGGCGTGGGCATGGCGAGCGTGGCGAGTTTTGCCGGATCAACGCGCTCGCGTTGCGGCGCGCGCAGGTCGACGCTGATCAGCTTGTCACGCAAACGATACTGCGTCACCGTGTAGCCCGTGAATTGCATCGCGAGGAAATTGGACACGTCCTGCGAACTCACGCCGAGTTCACGCGCTTTTTTCTGGTCGATCTGGAAGCGCACCGAACGCTCCGAGGGCTCGTCCCAGTCGTATTGAACGTTCGTGGTGCCGCTGTCAGCCCGCATTTCAGCGAACACTTTTTCGGCGATGCCACGCACAGTCGGCAAGTCGTCGCCGCTCACGCGAAATTGCACCGGGTAGCCCACCGGCGGACCATTTTCGAGCCGCGACAACCGCGTTCGTATCGATGAAAACTTTTCCCGCAAGACCGGTCCAAGCCAGCTTGCGAGCTTCTCGCGATCTTCCACCGACTTTGCCGTGATCACGAATTGCGCGAAGTTCGGCTGCGGCAATTGCTGGTCGAGCGGCAGGTAAAAACGCGGCGCGCCCGTGCCCACGAAGTTCACGATGTGATCGATCTCCGGACGTCCTTCAAGCACCTTTTCGAGACGTTTGGTCTCGCGCAACGTGGCTTCGAACGACGCGCCTTCTTGCAGGCGCACGTCCACCAGCAATTCCGAACGGTCCGAGCTCGGGAAGAACTGTTGCGGCACAAGCGTGAAACCTGCCATTGCAATCACGAACAGCACCAGCGTGATCCCAAGCACGACAAAGCGCCGCTCGATACACCACGCAAGCCAGCCGCGCAGGCGCGTGTAGAACTTCGTGTTGTAGATATCGTGTTCGTGGTCGTGCGCGTGATGAGCTTCGCGTTTGCGCTCGGGCAACAACTTGTAGCCGAGCAACGGAATCAGCACCACCGCCGCAAACCATGATGCAATCAAGGCAATCGCCGACACTTCGAAGATGGAGCGCGTGTATTCGCCCGTGCTCGATTTGGCGAGCGCGATGGGCAGGAAACCGGCGACGGTAACAAGCGTGCCGGTGAGCATCGGGAACGCCGTGCTCGTGTATGCATAAGCGGCCGCGCGCGAGCGGTTCCATCCTTGCTCCAGCTTCACGGCCATCATTTCGACCGCGATGATGGCGTCGTCGACCAGAAGACCCAGCGCGAGAATCAGCGTGCCGAGCGAAACCTTGTGCAAGCCGATATCGAAGAGATACATGAAGAGGGCGGTCACCGCGAGCACGACCGGAATCGAGATCACGACGACCATGCCGGTGCGCAATCCCAGCGACACGAGGCTCACGATTAGCACGATCAACACGGCCTCGGCCACGGCTTCGAGGAAGTCGTCCACTGACTTTGATACCGCCCGCGGCATGCTCGACACTTCATTGAGCACGAGGCCAGCGGGAAGCTGCGTGCGCAGCTGCGCCACTTGCGCGTCGAGCGCCTTGCCCAGACGCACTACGTCCTGCCCGGGCTGCATGGTGATGCCTATACCGAGCACCGGCTTTTCGCCGGATCGCATTTGCGTGGCGGGTGGATCGATATAACCACGCTTGATGGTCGCAATGTCGCCCAAGCGGAACGAGCGGCCGTTCACGCGAATGAGCGTGTCGGCGAGCGCGGCCATGTCGGTGATCTGGCCGCTCGGACGCACGAACACGCGGTCGTTGGGCGTATTCATGGTGCCTGCTGGCGCAACGGCGTTTTGTCCGTCGATAGCCTGCGCAATTTGCTGCGGCGAGATGCCGAGCCGCGTCAATTGCGTATTCGATATTTCGACGTAGACACGCTCGTCCTGATCGCCGAAATAATTGACCTTCGCGACGCCCGGGACGCGCAATAGCACGGTTCGCAACGAGTCGGCGTAATCGTGAAGCTGCGACGGAGAATAGCCGTCGCCTTCGAGCGTATAGATGTTCGTGAAGACGTCGCCGAATTCATCGTTGAAGAACGGGCCTTGTACGCCCTGTGGCAATGTCGCGGCAATATCGCCGACTTTCTTGCGGACCTGATACCACTCTTCCGGCACTTCCTTCGCGGGCGCGCCGTCTTTCATCGTGAAGAAAAGGAGCGATTCGCCGGGACGCGAATAGCTGCGCAGGAAATCCGTGGACGGTGTTTCCTGTAGCTTCTTCGCGATCTTGTCGGTGACCTGTTCCTGCATCTGCCGCGCGGTCGCGCCCGGCCAGAAAGTCTGGATGACCATCACGCGAAACGTGAACGGCGGATCTTCGGATTGCGCGAGCCGCGTGTAGGCGAGCACGCCGAAGATGGTCGCCATCGCGATCAGGAACACGACCAGCGCCTGATGCCGCAATGCCCATGCAGAGAGATTGAATCTGCCTTCTTCGTGTCGATAATCGCCCGAAGCCGCAGCCGCCTCGGCGGCGGATTGATTGCGTTCCTGATCGCTCATGACGCGAAATCTTCAGGATGCAGGGGCGCGACCACACGAACCTTTTCACCGGCGGAGACGGTATGGACGCCTTGCCAGACCACGCGATCGCCCGCTGAAATTCCCTGCGATACCGTCACCGTTCGCTCGCCGTAACGCGAGATTTCGACGCGGCGCAGTTCGAGCGCGTTATCGGCCCTGACTATCCACACAGCGGGCAGTTTCCCCGCATGAAAGAGCGCCGTAGACGGCAGCGTGAACGATTGCGTTGGAGTTCCCGATGCCGAAGCCGCTGTTTGCGCGAACGTGACGTCGGCGGTCATGCCGAGCCTTACTTCGGGCGTGGGCGCTTCGAGCGTGAGCCTGACGCGATACGTGCGGCTTTGGGCATCGGCGGCGGGAGACACTTCGCGCACGCGCGCGGCGAACTTCTTGCCAGCAAGCGCGCCGATGGTCACCGTGGCGTTCTGCCCGACCGCGAGCGAGGCGAGCGCGGTTTCGGGCACGTCGGCCACGACGTCTGTCTCGCCGCTCCACGCGAGGTTATAGACGGCTTGTCCCGCCGAGACGTTCTGCCCCGTGTCGGCCTGTTCGGCGGTGATGACGCCGGCTTTATCGGCAGTGAGCGTGGTGTACTTCAACTGATCCTGCGATAACGCCGCTTGCGCCTGCGCCTGATTACGCTGCGCGAGCGCTGCGGCGTACGCATTTTCTGTCTGTTCGAGCTGCGAACGCGAGATCAGGTTTTCCTTCGCCTGTGCGCGATCGCGCGTGACTTGCTGCTCGGCGTAGGTCAACTGATGTTCCGCGGCCGAAAGCTGAGCGGCCGCGCTGGCGGCATTTTTGGTGTTGTCGGCGGGATCGAGCCGCGCCACGACTTCGCCGGCCTTCACGCGATCGCCAAGACGCACGCGGCGCTCGATGATCTTCCCGCCAACGCGAAACGAAAGCGGCGTGGAGTAGCGCGATTCGATAGTGCCAGGCAACGACGACTGCGAACCTTTTGTATCGGCTTCTGCCGCGACTGCAACCACGGGCCGCAAAACAACGGGCGGCGCTTCCTTCTTGCTGCACGCGGCGAGCGCCACGACGGCAAGCACGCCGATCGATCCAGCGAGGCTTGCACGAACGGAAAGCCTGCGGCCATCGACCGGCAATAACGGCGCGAACATGCGACGACAAACTTGCAGAATCACGAATGACCTCGGCGCAAAAACGGTGAACGCGTGGCGATGATCGGAGCTATCGCCGCGCGTTATCGGGAATGTTGAAGCTGTTTGAATGCAGCGATTAGCGCTTGAAAGCCAATGTCCGTATGCCTTCAGGCGCATCGAAACCGAAATACGCGATGCATTCTAATACAATACTGTATCTGAAATCAGTCGTGTATCGAAGATTTTGAGATGATAAACTTCGCGCATGAAACGAATTCGCCTCACCCGGGAACAGAGCCGCGATCAAACGCGAGAGCGCTTGATGGACGCTGCGCAAGCGGTATTCATGAAGAAAGGTTTTGTCGCGGCGAGCGTCGAGGACATCGCCGGTTCGGCCGGTTATACGCGCGGCGCTTTTTATTCGAACTTCGGCAGCAAGTCCGCGCTGTTTCTGGAATTGCTCAAGCGCGACCACGACGTAATCATGAAGCGGCTGCATTCCATCTTCGACGGCGAGGCGAACCGCGCCGACATGGAAGCGCGCCTTCTGCAGTATTACAGCGAGTGTTATCGCGACAACAAGTGTTTTTTGCTGTGGGTCGAAGCGAAACTGCAGTCGAGCCGCGATGCGAAATTTCGCGCGCAATTCAATGCATTCATCCGGGAATTGTTGCAGACGACGACGGCGTATATCGTTGCATTTTCAGAGCGGGCAGGCACCCCGTTGCCCATGGCTGCCGAAGAACTGGCGTTGGGATTGACGGCGTTGATAGATGGGATGCAGTTTTTCTACACGTCCGACCCGCAAGCGTGCGGCGCGGAAATGTCCGAGGCCGTGCTTGCAAAGTTTTTCAGCCGGGTCGTGTTCGGGACGGAGAAAGTCGGGTCTACCTAGATTGATCGTTCTTTCAGGCTGAGATGCCGGAGCCGCCGTTGCTGCCGAGCAGTTGCTCCACGGCGTTCGCATCCGCGTAGTCCTGTTCGGGCAAGCCGTTGAATACGCTGATTACGTCATTGCTTACACCCGCCTCGCGGGCAGCATCCACAATGCCATCCTTGTTGGCCGGGAATTTCACCTCGCGCAGCACTTGCGCGATTTCATCGTCGATAGGTTCGTAATTCAGGCTTTCGCTGATGCGTGTATCGGTCATCTGTGTCCTTGGAATGTTGACTTACGTGCGAACTTGCACCACCTGGCTAACCATTCCGTGACTCGGCGAGCGTGACTTCGGCAATGGCACATGGCGCCAGCGGGCGTGATCGATTTCCTGTGCAGCGATATCAGGCGCGGGCGGCGAAACCGGCGCTGCGTTCGCGCGCAAAGCGAGCGCAACGCGCATGGCCTGCTGCTGCCGCGCGGCATCGGCTGCACCGTCGCCCGTGTGGAGCGGGGCCGCGTAGCAGGACACGGATACCAGCGCCATGGATAACACCGTCGAGGTTTTCATCGCCCAACCCTCCTGACAACAAAACGAATCAGATCAAGGCAGTACAAGAATATCAGCGATGCATCGAGCAAGGGTTATGCCAATCAGCAGCGCCTTCGTTTGCAGTAATCGACAGACGATTCCTAATGTCGCGGCGAGCCTCAAGGCGCACGGCGATACCGGATGTTCTTCGCGTAATTTCTAGAAGCGGCGCCGAACTTTCTTGCCGCCAACCGCGCCGCTTTTTTGCACGCGACGCGCAATTAAAACGCGGGTTTGTCCCCGATCTAGCGCGGAGACGGATTGAGACGGAAGTACGCATCCAGCAGCGACGTCTTGTAGACCACACCAAGCAAAACCGGCCGCGCCGTGCAATCGATCACCGGCAAGCGCTCGCCCTGAAACGCGAGGAAATGCTGCAGTGCCTCGCCGAGCGACATGTCCGGCGTCAGCACATCGAAATGAGGTTGCAGATAATCCGCCGCGGATTTCACGGCGGTATCGCGTTCGTCGAGGAGGTCGGACGTGATGTCTTTCAGCGCAACCACGCCGCGAAACAGGCCGTCTGTATCGACGACGTAAAGGTATTTCACCGGATATTCCAGAAACACGCGCGTCATGGTCTTCACGTCGGCATCGAGTTGCACGACTGTATCCGGCGGTTTTACAAGTTCGCGCATTTGCGTGGCGGCCAGGCGCAGACGTTCTTTTTCATCGCGATTACGACGCAGCGTGACTTCGTACATGGAAGTCTGCGCCGATGCCCGCGCGATGAAAAACGCCACCACGCACGAAAGCATCAGTGGCAGCATGACCTGATAACTCAGCGTCATTTCGAAAATCATCAGGATGGCCATCAGCGGCGCGTGCGTGGCAGCGGCGAGGAACGCGCCCATGCCGACCATCGCGTAGGCGAAGGGCGCCGATGTCGAGTGCGGCCAGATGGCGTGCGCCGCGAGTCCGAACAGGCAGCCGACGACCGCGCCCACGAAAAGCGTTGGCGTGAAGATCCCGCCGACCGCGCCCGAACCGGCGGTTGCAGCGGTCGCGACGATCTTGAAGAGCAACACGGCGGCGAGCGCTTCCCAGGTCCACGCGTGATGCAGGATCGAGTTCACGACTTCATAACCGTTACCCCAGACCTCGGGATACCACACGGAGATCACGCCGACGATCAACCCGCCGAGCGCGAGCCGTACGGGAACAGGCAATGGCAGACGAGCGAAGCGTTCCTTCGATGCCGACAGCAACCTGAGAAAATACGGCGCGAGCACGCCGCAGATCAAGCCGAGCACGACAAACAGCAGCACTTCCACGCCCGTCACGGTCGGGAACACGGGCATTTCGTATGGCGGCCGATAACCCGCGAACTCGCGCATCGTGATGTTCGCGACCACCGACGAGACGACGATCGGCCCGAAGCTTTCCATCGCGATGGAACCCAGCACGATCTCCGTCACGAAGAACGCGCCGGCAATCGGGGCGTTATAAGCCGACGTGATCCCGGCCGCCGCGCCGCAAGCGACCAGCAGGCGCAGACGAGCGGGATCGAAGTGAACCCATCGGCCGATCAGGGACGCACAGAGCGCGGCGAGTTGCACCATCGATCCTTCACGTCCGATCGAGCCGCCGCTTGCAATGGTGAAGAGCGAAGAAACGCTCCGCCACAAACTTTGCGATACCGGCACCACGCCGTCGCCGATCGTCACTGCTTCCATGTAATCGGCGTGCGCCTGAGTCGTGGTGCGCCGCCGCGCCACCAGAAGACACAGCCCTGCGATCAATCCACCTGCCGCGGGCAGCGCGACGCGCACGGGCCAGGGCAGGCGGGTCGCCATCTCCACGAAGTTGCCGTTCGCGCCGCCAAAGATCCGCTGCAATTCGTCGATACCGATCCGGAACGCCGCCGTCGCGAACGCACCGGCCACGCCGACGATTACCGCCCAGACGAGCATGGTATGGGCTTCGGAAAAACGGAATCGGCGCTGGGCGCGGGTACGCAGCTTGAGAAGAAATGAAAGCACGTGAGCTTGGTTTGAGCGGATCGGACGGATTGTGCGGGGCAAGGATATCATCGGCGACTGGCCGTGAGGACTTCTTGCGCGCCCGGATTGCGGCGATAAAAAAACCCGGCCGTGCAGGGCGCGCGGCCGGGCTGTTCAATATCTCAACGCTATCTCACCACTTCGGCGCGAAGGGCGGTTTGGCGTGGCGTTCGCCTTCATCGAGAGCATCGATTTTCTCGATGTCGTCGGCGTCGAGCTGGAGCTTTCGCGAGTCCCAGTTGACTTGCTGATGTTCCGGATTCGTCGATGCCGACAGCACCACGATATCCCGCGACAACAACCACGCAAACGTCACCTGCGCGGCCGTCGCGCCGTGTTTCTTCGCGATTTCGTTGAGCGTCGGGTCCTTGTGCGCGCGGCTTTCGCCGAGCGGCATATAGGCGGTCGCTTTCACGCCAAGCTTCTGCGTGGCTTCAACGAGCTTGCGGTTCGCGAGGAACGGGCTGATCTCGAACTGATTAGTCACAATGCCTTCGCCGCCCGGCGCCTTCAGCGCTTCCTCAAGCAGGGGCGCGGTGAAGTTCGAGACGCCGAAATGGCGGATCAGCCCTTCTTTTTGCGCGTCCTGAAATCCGGCGATGGTCTCGGCGATCGGCACCACGCTGTCTGGCGACGGCCAGTGGACGAGCGCGAGATCGATCGTGCCGATGTTCAGTTTCTTGTGGCTTTCAACGAGGCTTTTCACTACGTCCTCACGACGCAACTGGTCGTGCCAGACCTTCGTCGTGACCCAGATATCGTCGCGTGGAATGCCGGAATCGCGCACGCCTTTGCCGACGGATTCCTCGTTGTTGTAGAACTTCGCGGTATCGATATGGCGGTAGCCGAGTTGCAGCGCGCTCTTGACCGAGTTCACGGTCTTTTCGGCATCCACACGAAAAGTGCCCAGTCCAAATGAGGGAATCGTTTCAACCATCTGATGCTCCTTTTGATTACGGTTATTCAAACGGAGAAGGTTCAGGCGTCCGTTACACCGGGTCCGTTACACGGCGTCCGTTACACGGCGTCCTGATCCAGCTCGGGATAATGACGGAAGATGCCGGATTCGTTGAAAGGAATCCGGCGTTCCGAATCGACATATGCAGCAATATTAGGGCGTTCGAGCACGGCATCATGGAGTGCCTGAACGTGCGGATAGTGCTTCGCAAATTTTTTGGTCGCGCGCGGGAACGCGTAGTGAAGACCTTCGACAAGCTGGAATATCGATAGATCCACGTACGTGGTTTTATCGCCGACCATATGTTTGGGGCCGTGCGGATTTTGCTCGAGCACACGCTCGAAATAGCCGAAGAACTTGGGAATCCGGTTATCGATGAAATCTTTCGCGCGCACTTTTGCCGCGTCCTTCTGATCCTCGTAGTAGAGGTCGGAGGCGAGCGGGTGATGGGTATCGTGAACCTCGGTCACCATGTCCGCGATGGTCAGTTGCACACCGTTTGCAACGTAGCGCAGGTTCTCGTCCTTGGGCGCGAGGCCGAGTTTCGGTCCGAGGTAAAACAAGATATTCGCCACGTGCGGCACGATCAACTCACCGTCTTTCAGGAACGGCGGCGCGTAGGGAATATGCGACTTACTCTTGCTTTCGATGATCTTCATCATCGCGCCCGTGCCCTGACCGTCTTTCTTCGCGCCGCGCGCAATGTCGATGTATTCCGCGCCCGCGTCTTCGAGCGCAAGCCGGACAAATTCGCCGCGTCCTTGAAGGCCATCCCAGTAATAGAGTTCGTACGCCATTCGTAAGATCCTCATGCTGAATGCTGTGGGAGTGAACCAAGAAAGGTAGCAACGGTTGTGCCGACCGAGCAAACTTCGATCGTGCAAACGGCGTAAAAGCAAAAGCCCCGCGTTGCGCGGGGTTTTGCTTTTGTTTCGTGGCCTCTTATCCCAGCAACCGTTCCACGCCCACCGTAATCGCGAGTCCCCCGCCAACCAGCCACGCATACAAAATTGCCCCCGTCACCAGCGCCCGCGGCCCGGCCTGACGAATCTGCGCAATCCTCGTTTCGATACCCAGCGCCGTCATTGCCATGGTCAATGCAAATGTATCGAGTGTGTTGAGCGCGTGGGTGGTGGTATCGGGTAAAACGTGCAGCGAATTCACGATGACCAGCGCAAGAAAACCGAGCGCAAACCACGGAATGGCGAGCTTGCGCTTCGTGCCATCGGCGCCAGCCGCAGCATTGCGCGAGCGGTTCACCCACATGCCGATCGCGAGCAGCACCGGTACCAGCAGCATCACGCGCGTCATTTTCACGATGGTCGCAATGTGCGTCGCTTCCGGGCTGACATTGCTCGCAGCGCCCACGACCTGCGCCACTTCGTGAATCGTGCCGCCGAAAAACAAGCCGACGCCAAGCGTGTCCAGATGTAACCAGCCGAGATGCACGGCGAGCGGGTAGAGGAACATGGAAAGCGTGCCGAACAGCACGACGCTCCCGACCGCCATCGCGCTCTTGTGCGGCTCGGATTGCAGCGTCGACTCGAACGCAAGCACAGCGGCCGCACCGCAAATCGCGCTGCCAGCAGCGGTCAGCAGGGCGGTATCGCGGTCGAGCTTCATCAGCTTCATGCCCGCCCACGTGCCGATTGCAAGCGTACTCACCACCACCAAAACCGAAACCGTCAGCCCCGGCAAGCCGACCTGCGCGATCTCCTGCAGGCTTACGCGCAGCCCGAAAAATCCGACCGCGATACGCAACAGCTTGCGAGCGGAGAAATTCACGCCCGATGCCCAGCTTTCCGGCATGCCGTCGCGCAGCGCATTGCCGTAGATCGCGCCCGCCACAATGCCGACGATCAACGGGCTCAAGCCTAAATTCGCGATTGCGGGCAACGCCGATAACTGCGTCACAGCGGCGGCGAATAAGGCAACGAACAGGATTCCATTCAGTTGCCCGCGCGTGCTAGGCGGCGTGGTGGCTTTCAGGACGGGCGTGGCAGCGGAGGACATGGCTTTTTCACCTTGGTTTGATGACGCCAATCCTATTCTAGATATATCGATATGAAAAATCGTCATTTAGGATGTAAAGTATCAGCCCAGCCGATACTTACCCGCATATGACCCCTGACCAGCTTATAACCTTCGCGACCGTCGCTGAGCATGGAAATATCAGCCGGGCGGCGATTGCGCTGCATTTATCACAGCCGGCGGTTTCCGGGCAATTGCGGCAATTGCAGGATGAGTTCGGCGAACCGCTCTATCAACGCGACGGCCGAGGCATAAAGCTCACCGCTGCCGGCGAACAGCTCGTCGTGTATGCCGCGCGAATTCGCGAAACCTTCGGTCAGGCGCACGCGTACCGCAACGCGTTGCGCGGCGTCGAGAGCGGCACGTTGCGGATCGGAGCGAGTACGACGCCCGCAAGTTATCTGCTGCCTTATCTGATTGCAGCGTTTCATCGGAGACATCCGGGCGTGACGATTCACACTATCGATGGCAATACGACCGAGATCGTCGCGGCCCTCGGTTCGCTCGATATCGCGATGATCGAAGGGCCAGTCGGCGCTGATCTACCGCCCGGGACCGAAACCACGCCGTGGCATGAGGACGAAATCGTCGCGATTGCGCCGAGTGGCCACGCTTTGACGACGGCTGGCGGTGAGGCCACGCTCGAAGCGCTTTGCGCCGGGCCGCTGGTGTTGCGCGAGGCGGGTTCGGGCGTGCGTCAGCTGGTCGAACGTGCTTGCGCGCGCGCCGGAGTTCAGATGCGCGTCGCGCTGGAGATTGCGGGCGTGGAAGGCGTGAAGGAAGCGGTGAGGGCGGGAATGGGGATCGGGTTTGTATCGGCAATGTCGATGCGTCACGAGGACGGCGCTCTGCACCGTTTGCGCATCGCGCCCGAGCCGTTGACGCGACGTTTTTCTATATTGATGCCGCACGCGGCGGCGCCATCGCGGGTAGCGGCGAGTTTCTATGCGATATGTCTGGAACACGATGCGCAGCCGTGACGCGTTTCGCGGCGCAAATCCACTTCTAGGGGATTTCCATGATGGCAACCACCCGGTCGCTGGCGGATCATCTCGAAATACCGGACGCAATGCGTCTTTTTTAAAAATTGTTCTTGGAACCGGTTCCAAGGCGCGATTCGAGGCCAATTCGACTGTGGAATCCTGCAATTCAGGAAATTCGATCAAAAATAACGGTTCTGCCGAAAGCGTCCCGGTGGTGATCGTTGCAAGCGCATTTGGCGTTGAAGCGATCCGTCGCGATGGTCACGCGCCCTGGGCGGAAGCCGCGGCAAAAGCGGGCGCGGCAGGCTTTGAAGTGCGCCGCGAGTTGTTCGCTGATGACACGCAATCGCAGCCCGATTCCCTGCGCCATCTCGGCGACACGATCCGCGCAGCCGGAATCTGGCCTGTCTATTCCACGCCTGCCACCTTGTTCAACGACCATGGCGCGCTCGAAGAAACCGCGATGACCCAAACGCTGGCAGAAGCCGATGCGCTCGGCGCGAGAATCGTCAAGTTTCAGTTGGGCGGGTCGGCAACCACAGGCACGGCGACCGATGCAAACACGCTCGATCGGCTAATTGCGGGAATCGCCGGATCGAAAGCCAAGGTCGTAGTCGAGAACGGGCAACTGAAGGTCGGCGGCACGATCGACGCATTTGCCGCCTTGTTCGAAGCGTTGAAACCGCGCTCGCACGCGTTATCGATGACTTTCGATACCGGCAACTGGCGCTGGGCCGAACAGGATCCGCTCGAAGCAGCCAGGCGTCTTGGCAGTTACGTGACCTACATCCATTGCAAGGCCGTGCAAGGCGAAGGCGCGCGGCGTTTCGCAACCGCGCCCGCAATCGACGACGGCTACTTCGCCGCACTTTTAAAACAACTCCCTCCCGACGTTCCGCGCGGTATCGAATTCCCGTTCGACCCAGCGCATCTCGCCGATGACGCCGCGCGCTACGTCAGGCAAATTGCATCGGCTTAAATATGAACATGAACCACGAAAAACCGCACACGAATCCGGCGCTCGACGTCGTGACCTACGGCGAAGCCATGACGCTGTTCGTCGCGACCGAAACCGGCGATCTCGCGAAGGTCGGACATTTCACCAAGCGTGTCGCCGGCGCCGATTTGAACGTCGCGATCGGCTTGTCGCGGCTGGGTTTCAAGGTCGGCTGGATGAGCCGTGTCGGCCGCGATTCGTTCGGCCGTTACGTGCTCGACGTGCTCGCGCAAGAGGGTATCGATGCAAGCCGCGTGACTATCGACGAGCGTTATCCGACCGCGTTCCAGCTGAAGTCGAAGAACGACGATGGCAGCGATCCGTCCATCGAATATTTCCGCAAGGGTTCGGCGGCGAGCCATTTGTCGCTCGATGACTACGTTGCCGATTACGTGCTCGGCGCGCGCCATTTGCATCTGACGGGCGTGGCGCCCGCGATCTCGGCGACATCGCGTGAACTCGCGTTCCATATGGCCGCCGAAATGCGCCGCGCGGGCAAGACCATTTCCTTCGATCCAAACCTGCGCCCGACGCTCTGGCCGTCGCAAGAAGCGATGGCCGAGGCGCTCAACGCGCTCGCCAGGCACGCCGACTGGGTCTTGCCGGGCGTGAGCGAAGGCAAGATCCTGACGGGATACACGGAGCCCGAGGACATCGCGAAGTTTTATCTCGATCAGGGCGCGAAGGGCGTCGTGGTCAAGCTCGGTGCGCACGGCGCGTATTTCCGGACCGCGGACAACGAGCAGGGCGTCGTGCCGGCAATACCGGTTGAAAAGGTTGTCGATACCGTCGGCGCAGGCGATGGTTTTGCCGTCGGCGTAGTGAGCGCGCTGCTCGAAGGCCGCGATGTGCGCCACGCGTTGACGCGCGCCAACCGCATTGGCGCGCTGGCCATTCAGGTGATCGGCGACAGCGAAGGCCTGCCGACGCGCGCCGAACTCGACAAGCTGGAACACGCGCCCACAACGGTCGCTTCGTAACGCGCCCACGCCCAACGGACGGAGACACGCATGCAACAAGCCAGCGATAAAACGACGAACCCACCCACACTCGCGGTGCGCCGCTGGTGGACGATCATGCCGATCGTGTTCATCACCTACAGCCTCGCGTATCTCGACCGGGCGAATTTCGGTTTTGCATCGGCGGCGGGGATCAATCACGACCTGGGAATCAGCAAGGGGCTTGCATCGTTGATTGGTGCGTTGTTTTTCCTCGGCTATTTCTTCTTCCAGATTCCGGGCGCGATCTACGCCGAACGGCGCAGCGTGAAAAAGCTCGTGTTCGTCAGTCTGATCCTGTGGGGCGGCTGCGCGGCGCTGACCGGCGTGGTGACGAACATTCCATCGCTGATGGCGCTGCGTTTCGTGCTCGGCATCGTGGAAGCGGCCGTGATGCCGGCCATGCTGATCTTCATCTCCAACTGGTTCACAAAGTCCGAACGCTCGCGCGCCAACACGTTCCTGATTCTCGGCAATCCGGTGACCGTGCTGTGGATGTCGGTGGTATCGGGCTATCTGATCAACGCGTTCGGCTGGCGTCATATGTTCGTGGTCGAAGGCGTGCCGGCGATCATCTGGGCGGTGATCTGGTGGTTTATCGTGCAGGACAAGCCGGCGCAGGTGAAATGGCTGTCCGACCAGGAAAAGCGCGATCTCGATGAAACCCTGCGCGCGGAACAAGCCGCGATCAAGCCGGTCAAGAATTACGGCGAAGCATTCAAGTCACCGGCCGTGATGAAGCTCTCGGCGCAATACTTTTGCTGGAGCATCGGCGTGTATGGCTTCGTGCTGTGGCTGCCGTCGATCCTCAAGAACGCGTCCACGTTCGGCATGGTCGAAACCGGCTGGCTTTCGGCCGTGCCGTATCTCGCCGCCACCATTGCGATGATCGCTGCGTCGTGGGCATCGGACAAACTCGAACGACGCAAGCTTTTCGTATGGCCGTTCTTGCTGATCGGCGCGTTTGCGTTCGCGGGATCGTACTTGCTGGGATCCACGAATTTCTGGGCGTCGTATGCGTTGCTCGTGATCGCGGGCGCGGCCATGTACGCGCCTTACGGACCGTTCTTCGCAATCGTGCCCGAACTCTTGCCGAAGAACGTCGCCGGCGGCGCAATGGCGCTGATCAACAGCATGGGCGCGCTCGGGTCGTTCGTGGGATCGTACGTTGTCGGGTATCTGAACGGCGCGACGGGCACGCCCGCTGCTTCGTACGTGTTCATGAGCGCGGCGCTCGTTGCCGCCGTCATTCTGACGCTCGCCGTGAAACCGCAGCCGGTTGCGCCCGCCGCGAAACTTGCCGCCCACTAATCTCACAGGATCCGTTTCGATGAAAAAGAAAATCGTCGCGTACAAGCCGCTGCCCGCGGACGTGCTGGCCTATTTGCAGGAACATGCGGACGTTACGACCGTCGATCCGAAGCAGCACGACGCGTTTGTCGCAGCGCTGAAAGATGCCGACGGCGCCATTGGTGCAAGCACGCAAATCACGCCCGCCATGCTCGAAGGCGCAACGAAACTGAAAGCGCTGGCGACGGTATCCGTAGGTTTCGATGCCTTCGATATCGCCGACCTGAACCGCCGCGGCATCGTGCTCACGAACACGCCTGACGTGCTGACCGAATCGACCGCGGATACGGTTTTTGCGCTGATCCTTGCGAGCGCGCGGCGCGTCGTGGAACTCGCCGAATGGGTGAAAGAGGGCAAGTGGACGAAGAGCATTGGCGAAGAACAGTTTGGTGTCGATGTGCAGGGCAAGACGCTGGGCATTATCGGTTTGGGCCGGATTGGCGGAGCGGTGGCGCGGCGTGCGTCGCTGGGCTTTTTGATGAAGGTGCAATACACGAATCGCAGCGCGAACGAAAAGGCCGAACGCGATTACGGCGCGAAGAAAGTCGAGCTGGATGAATTGCTCGCCACCTCCGATTTCGTGCTGCTGCAAGTGCCGCTGACCGACGAGACGCGCAACCTGATCGGCGCGGCGCAGCTGAAGAAGATGAAACCGAGCGCGATCCTGATCAATGCGTCGCGCGGACCGACCGTCGACGAAACCGCGCTGATCGAAGCGCTGCAAAACGGCACGATCCTGGGCGCCGGTCTCGATGTTTTCGTGAAGGAACCGCTTGCCGCGGATTCCCCGTTGCTCAAGCTGAAAAACGTGGTGGCGTTGCCGCATATTGGATCGGCCACGCATGAAACCCGCCACGCGATGAACAAGAACGCCGCCGAGAATCTGATTGGCGCGCTCAACGGCACGCTGACCAATAACATGGTGAATCCGGAAGCCTTGAAGCGCTGAGCGGCGTTGTCTCCAATCCGCCTTGTTAAATAAAGCGCGCTCTGGCGCGCTTTATTTTTACTGCACGAGATCATGTCAAAAGACAATTTTTCGGCCGAACGCCGCGCGACCATCACCGATGTCGCGCGCGAAGCCGGCACGGGCAAGACCAGCATCTCGCGTTATTTGAATGGCGAAACGGGCGTTTTGTCGACGGATTTGCGCGAGCGCATAGAAGAGGCAATCGCGAAACTCGACTATCGGCCGAACCAGATGGCGCGTGGCCTGAAACGCGGGCGCAACAGGCTGATCGGCATGTTGCTCGCCGACCTGACCAATCCGTATTCGGTCGAAGTGCTTCAGGGCGTTGAAGCGGCGTGCCACGCTTTCGGTTATATGCCGCTGATCTGTCACGCAGCCAACGAAGTCGATCTCGAACGGCGCTATCTGCAATTGCTGAGCACGTATCGCGTGGAAGGTGTGATCGTGAATGCGCTTGGTGTGAAGGAGGAAACGCTTGAAACGCTCGCGCGCGGCGGTGTGCCGGTGGTGCTGGTGGATCGTTCCATCGATGGCCTGATCACCGATATGGTCGGACTCGACAACACCGCGGCCGTCGCGTCGGCGATTCGTCATCTGGCGCTGCAGGGCTTCGACGAGCTTGTGTTCGTGGTGCAGCCGTTCACGCATGTCAGCTCGCGCCGCGTGCGCGAGGCGGCGTTTCGTGACACTATCGGCGCCCTCGGGGTCTCGGGTGAGACAATCGTGCTCGATCTGGATCATGACGAACCCGCCGCTGTTGCGCTCGATCAGATCGATGCCCGTATTAACGCAAGCCGGCAGCAGAATCACCGTATCGCGTTGTTCGCGGCAAACGCGCCGGTTGCGCTGCGTGTCGCGTTGCATATGAAAGAGCAGCACGGCGCCGGGTGGCAACGGCATGTGGCGCTGATGTGTATCGACGATTCCGAGTGGGCCGAACTTGCCGGAATGACGACCGTGCGCCAGCCGACCTATACCATAGGCGAGCGCGCGGTCGAATTCCTGCACGAGCGTATCGAGGGCGCGGTCATGGCGCCGCGAGAATGCCTGCTGCCGGGCGAACTGGTCGTGCGGACATCGACGCTTGCGGGCGAAATATAGCGAAACACGGTTTTTGAGGATATCGATTGATGGTAAGTGTCTTGACGCTGGTTTGCCTCACGCTTGCAACGCTGCTGATCGCGGCTTTGCCTTTCTGGCTGTACAGAAGAATGAAGCCGCGTTACGGCTTCGAACGGCGTGACGTGATTATCGGAATCGCGGTGTTCGCGCTTTTTTCGATGGTCATCGAACGCGGCCTGCACGGTTTGATGCTGAGCAATGCCACGACCGTCGGCTTGCTGTTGAATCCCGTGTTGTTCGTAATGTACGGCGCGCTCGCAACAGGCGTGTGCGAGGAAGTGGGCCGGTTCATCGGCATGAAATGGCTGATCCGGCGCAACCCCGCTTCGTTGCAAAAGCCGGGCACCGCGCTCGGTTATGGAATCGGTCATGGCGGCGCGGAAGCGTGGCTCGTGGGCGTGCTCGTGCAACTGCAATGGCTTTTATATGCCACGCTTGCCGACCGCAACATGCTCGACCAGTATTTCACGAGCGTTCCAGCAGAATCGCTATTGCGGCTGCATATGGTGCTGAACAGCCTCACGCCCGAAACCGCTGCGCTGTTCGTGGTCGAACGTGCTGCGGCGTTCGTGTTTCAGATCGGGTTTTCTGTCGTGATGTGGCATATGTTGCGCGAGCGGTTCCGCTTCACGTTGCCGTTCATGATCGCGGCGCATGCGCTGATTGCGTTGCCTATCGCGCTGTATCAGGCGCGGCTGATCCCGTTGCTTGCCGCCGACGCCGTGTATCTCGTGTTCGGCCTGATCGTGATGCGGGCGTTGCGTCGATATTTTATCGGCGTGAGAGTGACGGCCGATCGTGCGGCGCGCGTGAAGAACGGAGTTTGAAATGAGCGACGAATATCAATTCGAATGTCCGAGCGCCGATATCGAAATCCTGGCGCGCGTGATCAGCGATCTGTTCCCGGAACAGACGCAATTCGTTGAGCGTCCCGGCGATGAAGGCCGTTTGTCGCTCGTCGTTCATTACATTGCCATGCGTTTCGGGACGACGGCGCGCCGCATTGCCATCGATATCCGCTTCCAACCTGCCGCGCTCGCGCGTTATCGCGCAATGCCGCCGCGGATGCACGCGCGCAGTTATGCGGTGCTGCGTGCGTATGTGGAGACCGAATTGGGCGCGCTGGAAGAGATGTACGCGAACGGCGAAACAGTGCCGAGAAACGTGGAGATCGATATGGCCGACGACTTCGCCTGATCCAGGCTCAAGCCGGCTTGTAAACCTTGGCGAACCGCGCCGCTTTCACCACGCCGTAATCGCCCGGCGCGTATTGCATGACCCAGTCGCCTTTCACGCCGTGCAATACATCGCCGGCGTCCGATCGCGCTATGGAGAACGCTTCCTGCATCTGCTTCGCCAGCACGACAACCGGAATGTTTCGATACGCGCCCGCGTCGCCATGCCTGAAATTTCCGCGAGGAACATATTTCGCATCGAAACGGTCCCGCGATACCACCCAGCGTTCGCCGGTCGCGCTCGTGATGAGCGCATCGCCAGGCTCATAGCGGTTCGGGCCTTCCAGACTCATCAGCGATCCCGCTTCACGCGCAAATTCAACGTTCACGGTTTCATCTTTCACCACGCGTTGCGCGGCGGAGTCGGTAGTCAGGTCGAGACGGTTAATCGATGTCATGCGTAGTGTCGTTAAAAGGCCGAAGCTTCAAAGACCGGGGATCGTAACGCCAAGCCTTGTTTTTTGCACTTCGTAAACAGAAAAACGCCTGCACGGAAATTCCGGTGCAGGCGCTTTTGTCCGGCTTACGGCTTGGTTGCAGACGCCGCGTCCGGCGCGATGCTGTCCGGCGTGGCCTTGCTGCGCGGTGCCTTGCGGCCCTTGTGTTCGCCACGGCGCGCGGTCTGATGGAAGCTGGCATCGGCGAGCTTCTTCTGTTCCGGCGAAAGGCTTGCGTAAAGCGGCTCGAATGCATCCACGAGACGCTTCGTGCCGTCCGCCTGCGCTTGCGTGATCTGCGCGTACTGCTTCATGTCGTCCACGGCCGAGGTGTTCGTGCCAAGCGCGATTCGCTGACGATACAACTCGCCGATCGTGTGGCCATTGTCACGCATGACATCGGCGAACTTGTTCCATTGGTCTTCCTGAGCCGACGTGATCTTGAGCTTGCTGTGCAGATCGGCGATACGTTGCTCGACGCGCGCTTCGCGAGCCTGACCACGCGCTGATTCGGGCGCCGAAGCGCCCGGCATGGATGCGGCGGCCGGCGCGGAAGACTGGGCAAATGCGGTAGAAAGGGCGAGAGAGGCGGCCAGTGCAACGAGTGTTTTTTTCATGGGTGACACCTTGGGTCCATTAAGAAGGGGCAAGCGATACACGCGAAATACCTCATGTGCTGCGAAGCCTGGCGCTATTAATATCACGTAAGCGCCGAGGCTTGCCTTGGTTGCCACAACTGCTTACAACCGATACGACTGCGAAAAATTCGCGCGAGACCACGGAGTTTAACCAACCTGCTGCATCGAGCGCAGATTGATGCCCATGATCTAATGCCTTGCTGCTCAACGCGTTGTATTAACGAAAGGATCACGTTCCATGCGACCGCCGCGTCTCGATCAACTCGACGATATCGACCGGAATCTCGTCGCTTCATTGCAGGCGAACGCACGCGAGAGCGTGTCGGAACTGGCGCGCCAGCTCGGCATTGCGCGCACGACGGTAATCGCAAGGCTTGCGCGGCTCGAGAAAACCGGCGTGATCGCGGGTTACGGCGTGCGTCTCGGACAAGACGTGCTCGATGCCAGCATCCAGGCATACGTTGGCATCAAGCTCGCGCCGAAGTACGGCCGCGACGTGCAAAAGCGCTTCGCCAGAATGCCCGAGATGCAGTTGCTGTGCGCGGTCAGCGGCGAGTTCGACTACGTTGCGTGGCTGCGGGCGGATTCGCCGGACAGACTCAACGATCTCCTCGATGAAATCGGCGGCCTGGAAGGCGTGGAACGCACCACGACGTCCATCATCCTTGCGCGCAAGGTGGATCGAGGTGGCATGAGCTGACGTTTTGTATCGATGTATCGTCAAAACGTCGAAAAATGATGTCGAATCGCATCTTTTTGTGTCTTTTATCAATATTCATGCGCTCCTAAACTGGTGTTCAGGGATTGCCCCGTGACGCCCATCAAGGAGATAAACATGAAAATAGCCCTCATCGGCGCCGGCCTGATTGGCCAGAGCATCGCCCACTTGCTGCGTGAAACCGGCGACTATGAAGTCGTGGCTTTCGACCGCGATGCTCACGCGCTCAGCCTGCTCGAAGCGCAGGGCATTGCAACCCGCCGCGTGGATTCCGCCGATGCCAACGCGCTGCGCATCGCGCTTCAGGGCTTCGATGCGCTCATCAACGCCATGCCGTATTACCTCGCCGTGACCGTTGCAACAGCGGCGAAGGCCGCGGGCGTGCATTACTTCGACCTCACCGAGGACGTCCGCGCGACGCACGCAATTCGCGCCATCGCCGACAATTCCACGCACGCGTTCATGCCGCAATGCGGGCTGGCGCCGGGGTTTATCGGCATCGTGGCGCACGATCTCGCGAAGCGTTTCACCGAGTTGCGCGAGGTCAAGATGCGCGTGGGCGCGTTGCCCGAATTCCCGACGAACGCGTTGAAGTACAACCTGACGTGGAGCATTGACGGTTTGATCAACGAATACTGTCAGCCATGCGAAGCAATCCGCGACGGCAGTACGCAATGGGTGCAGCCGCTGGAAGGCCTGGAACATTTTTCCCTCGATGGCACCGAGTACGAGGCGTTCAATACATCGGGCGGCCTTGGAACGTTGTGCGAGACGCTGGCGGGGAAAGTGGAATCGCTCGATTACAAGTCGGTGCGTTACCCGGGACATCGTGAGTTGATGAAATTCCTGCTCGACGATCTGCGCATGTCGAGTGACCGTGACGGATTGAAGGCCATGTTGCGCCGCGCGGTTCCGGCGACGGCGCAAGACGTGGTGCTGGTGTTTGTCACGGCGACCGGCATGCGGGACGGACGTCTCGTGCAGGATGTCTTCACGCGGAAAATCTTCGCGAAGAAGATATGCGGCGTGCCGATGAGCGCCATCCAGATCACAACCGCCGGCGCGATTTGCGCAGAGCTCGATCTGTTCCGTGAAGGCGTGTTGCCGGCGAGCGGCTTTATCAGGCAGGAACAGGTTCCTTTGCAGGCGTTCCTGGACAACCGGTTCGGCCGCTTGTATGAAGGCACGCGGGAAGTGGCGGGCGTGCGGGAACTTGCCGAGGCTTGAGACGGGGCAAGGGCGGCTTCAACGCCGCCTTCAACGCCGCCTTAGCCTCGATACCGGTTCATCAACGGCGTAGAAGTAATGCCATGCAGAATCACCGACGCCGCGATGACCGCCAGCACCAGCGGCGCGAGCGGCTGCGCGGCGCTCCGGGGCGCATGTTCGAGCGCATACAGCAAATAATAAAACGATCCGACGCCGCGAATCCCGAACCAGCTTGTCAGCAGCCGTTGCGATTTCGTAGCCGACGATCCAATCAGCGACGCCTGCACCGAAACCGGCCGCGCCACGAAAAACAACAGCGCAATAACGGCCGCGCCATGCCACGTGAAAAGTGTGTCCCACACGTTGGCGAGCACGCTTCCTATCATCAGCATGACGGCGACTTCGGCGATGCGTTCGAGTTCTATCGTGAAGCCGAGTACGCGTTCCGCAACGAACGCGTGCGCGCGATCGGGGTCTGAAGCCGTCGCGCCCACATCCTGCGCGTCGATCTTGCCTACAGCCTCGTGCGCGGATTTATCGCCGCTCGCTTTCTGTTCGACACGGCGCATCGCGAGGCCCGCCGCGAACACGGCCAGAAACGCATATGTGTGCATCAATTCCGCGATGCCATACGAAAGCGCGATCAGGCCAAGCGCGTAAAACCCCTCCGGCCCAAGCGCCAGGCTATAACGCGTACGCAAAAACGCGATCAGCCGCACGGCTAGGTCGCCCAAAATCCAGCCGACCGCCAACGCGCCTGCCACGCCCCATAACGCATCGCCGGCAAATTGCCAGCTTAAAGCCTGTTGCGGCGACGCTTCGTAGTTGCACACCGCAATTCCCAGCAGCGCAAACGGCAGCGCGATGCCATCGTTCAGGCCGCCTTCGCCGGTCAGCGAAAAACGCAGGAGATCGATATCGCCGGGAACCTGGACTTGCACGTCGTGAGCCAGGACAGGATCGGTCGGGGCGAGCATCGCAGCGATTAGCAATGCGGGTCCCCAGCTCATGTGCAGCAAGTAGACGCAGGCAAGCGTCATGATGGCGACGGTTGCGACCATCGCTAACAAGCCGAGGCGCACGGGCAATAGCCAGATCCGGTCGGTCGGCGGCACGCGCAGGCGCAGGCCGATCGCGAACAGCGATACGAGCATGGCGACTTCGGTGATTCGGCGCAGCAGAGTGGCGTCGCCGAGCAGATCGATCTTGAGGAGACCCAGACCAAACGGGCCGAGCCCAAAGCCAATCGCCAGATAAACCATTGCGCTGCTGATGGGAAGTTCTTTGAACGTCGAGCTGGCAAGCCCCATGAAGATGAGCACACCGCCAACGACGAGAAACCATATCGTTTCGGTCATGAGAGCCTGAGGTTGATGCAACGTAGGCCTCATTTGGAGCAAGGGACGTGCCACCACGCCGGCTTAACGATAAAAGCCGGAACGCCGTTTCATCTTTGGACGCCGAAAATCATGAATTCGTCACAGTCGCGGCGGCGGCCTGCGTAATATCACGCGATTGCCGGACATGCTCAATGAGGTGCACCGGCTTTCTGAGACCTACGAACCCTCGAATCGCAGAACCATCGAATTACCGTGAAACGTAAAATGCCCGCGCTCAATGCGCTGAAAGCCTTCGAAGCCGCCGGCACGACCGGCAGCTTTACCCGCGCCGCCACGCTGCTCAACGTCACGCAAAGCGCCGTCAGCCGCCAGGTCCGGCAACTGGAGGAGCAACTCGGCGAGACGCTGTTCGCGCGCCGGCATCAGCATCTGGTTCTGACGCCCAGCGGCCGGGTGCTTTTGCGCGCGCTGCAGCAGTCGTTCGACAAGATCGAGCTGACGGTGCGTGCGATCAGCCAGAAAAACGATGTCAATCGACTTCGCATCAACGTTCCGCCTACGTTCGCGGCTCGCTGGCTCGTGCCGCGTCTTGGCCGTTTGCGCGCGGCGTTCCCGGAACTGGACCTGAGCATCACGACGCGCGTGGAGGACGGCATCGCGGATTCGAACCGGCTCGACTGCGCGGTTCGTTTCGGCGATGGCGAATGGAACAACCTCGAAAGTACCTTGCTGATGCACGAACGCCACATTGCGGTGGCGTCGCCGGAATTGCTGGATCGCGAAGGTGAGCGCGCGCCGGTGGACCTGAACCGCTTTACGCTGCTGCACGTGTTATCGGGCGAAGATCAGCGATACCTCACGTGGCAGCATTGGCTGGACGCGGCGCGGATTGAAGGCGTGGATACGGACGGCGGTCACGAATTCGACGTGCTCGATCTGTCGATACAAGCAGCGGTCGACGGCATGGGCATCACCATTGCCGATCGTCACATGATCGCGGCCGAACTGGCGTCGGGGCAATTGCGCCAGGTGCTCGATGTGGAGATAGAAGGGCGGCAATCGTACTGGTTCGTGCTGCGTCCCGAACAGCGTGCAAGCGGGACGCAGCGCCTGTTTCAGCAATGGCTTCAGGCCGAGGCTTCGGCGAGTGCTTCACGTTGAACGAAATTGCCTGAGATGGCGTCGTCGAGGATCATCTGCGCGGCTTTTTCGGCGACCATCATCACCGGTGCATTGATGTTGCCGGACGTGACGTTCGGGAAAATCGATGCATCCACGATCCGCAACGCTTCCATGCCATGAACGCGCAAGCGGTTATCGACGACCGCGGTTCGCGCGTCCGGGCCCATCGCGCATGAGCCGCACAAGTGGTAGATCGAGCCGCTGTTTTCGCGGAAATACTCGAGCATGGCGGCGTCGTCGCCTTCGGGCACGACCGATTCGCCCGGCAACGTTTCTTCCACCGTCACTGCGCGCAATGCGTCGGCCTTCATGATGGAACGGATCAGGCGGCTGCCCTGAATCACTTCATCGATATCCTTTTGCGTCGTCAAATAGTTCGCGCGGATCAGGGCGGCATCGGCGGGATTCGACGATGCAATCTCGATGGAACCGCGGCTTGTCGGGCGGCACGGATTGAACGCGAGCAGAAATCCGGGATACGGCTCGGGCGTGAGTTGCGAGCGGCTCGATTTCGGAATCTGGTACGACAGCGGGTTGAAATAAAGCTGCATGTTCGCGTGCGGGCTGGCGGGATCGGTGCTGAAAAAACCGCCGGCCTGGTTCACGCTCATCGCAAGCGGTCCCTTGCGCGTCAGCAAATATTGCAGACCGAGTTTCAGCTTGCCAAGAAGCGATCCAAAATCGCCGTTCAACGTCGGCATGTTCGCGCGATAGTAATAGCTCGCGCACAGATGATCCTGCAGGTTCTGGCCGACGGCCGGCGACGCGTGCACGAGCGGAATGCCGTGGCGCGCCAGCAAATGCGCCGGACCGACGCCGGAAAGTTGCAGCAGCTTCGGGGTATCGACGGCGCCTGCGCACAGCAGCACTTCCCGCTTCGCACTGAACGTTCGCGTAACGCCGTTCTGCATGACTTCGACGCCGGTTGCACGCCGTGCATCGAACAGCACGCGCGTGGTCAACGCATGATGTTCGATGCGCACTTTCTTGCGTTTCAACGCCGGTTCCAGATATCCCACGTTGCTCGATGCACGCTGGCCATTGCGCGTGTTGACGTCGTACACGCCTGCGCCTTCGATTCGCGCGCCGTTGAAGTCGTCGTTGCGCGAGATCTTCAGTTCGTCGCAGGCATCGAGGAAATGACGCGTGATCGGATGGATGCCGTCTTTCATGGACGTCACCTGAATCGGGCCGCTCGAACCATGCACGGCGGTGTTGCCGGCAGCGTGCGTCTCGAGCTTGCGGAAATACGGCAGCACGTCTTTATACGACCAGCCCGCGTTGCCGGCCGCAGCCCAGTCGTCGAAATCGCGTGGCGCGCCGCGCACGAAGATCATCGCGTTGATGGAGCCCGAGCCGCCTTGCACCTTGCCTCGCGGCGCGTAGATCTTGCGGCCGGCGAGTTCCGCTTCGGGTTCGGAGTAGTACATCCAGTTGCACGCGGGATCGTAGTACGTCTTCGCAAAACCCACGGGTATCTTGAACCAGAACGAATCGGCCTTGCCACCGGCTTCGAGGACCAGCACGGAATGTTGTCCCGATGCCGACAAGCGCTCGGCCAGGATGCAGCCCGCCGATCCGGCGCCAACAATGATGTAGTCGTAAGTCATATTCAATTACTCGCCTCAGCCTTTGGCCGGAGAAGAATCCCGTACATCGGCGGGCTTTGACGCCATCTGCAGATGCAGACGATCGCCGGTATAAGGGGAATGCGCGCGCACCACATCCATGTTGAGTTCCACGCCGAGTCCCGGCGCTTTCGACGGAATGATGTAACCGTCTTCCCATTGAATCGGCGTCTTCAATATCTGCGCATGAAAACCATCCCATGTGCCGATGCTTTCCTGAATCAGGAAGTTGGGCGTGCACGCGGCGAGCTGGATGCTCGCAGCCGCGCCAACGGGTCCGTTGTAGAGATGCGGCGCGATCTGCGCGTAATAGACCTCGGCGAGCGCCGCGATCTTCTTGGCTTCGAGCAGGCCGCCGCAACGCGCAACGTTCAATTGAAGAATCGATGCCGCGCCCGCTTGCAGCAGCTTGAAGAATTCGTACTTGGTGGTCAGGCGCTCGCCTGCCGCGATCGGAATGCTCGTATGGCGCGCGACTTGCGCCATTGCGTCTTCCTGGCCGGGCGGCACGGGTTCTTCGAACCACAACGGATCGTATTTTTCGAGCCGTTGGGCCAAGCGGATTGCCGACGATGGAACCATCTGCCCGTGCGTGCCGAACAGCAGGTCGCAACGGTTGCCAACGGCTTCGCGTATGCGCTTGCAGAATGTCTCGCAGCGTTCGAGCACTTCCAGCGAAAGCTGATGGCCCGAATACGCGGTGTACGGTCCGGCCGGATCGAACTTGACGGCGGTGAAGCCGAGGTCCGCGTTCTTCACCGCGCACTCGGCGGCGAGATCGACGTCGTCGTAATCGTATTCACCCGCTGCGTTTTTCGGATACAGATACGTGTACGAGCGCAGCCGTTCGTTCACGAGGCCGCCCATCAGTTCGTACACGGGTTTGTCCGCTGCCTTGCCGATAATGTCCCAGCACGCCATTTCCAGGCCGCTGACCACGCCCATCATCGTGAGATCGGGACGTTGCGTGAAGCCGCTCGAATATGCCTCGCGAAAGAAGCGCTCGACATGATGCGGATCGTGGTCCTGGAGGTAGCGCCCGAAGACGTCGTCGATGATGTGCGCCATCGCTTTCGGATGGAACGTCGCCGAATAGATTTCACCCACGCCTTCAATGCCGCAAGCCGTTTTCAGCTTCACGAAGATCCAGTACATGCCGCCAAGATGCGGCGGCGGCACGGCTACGAAATGCGTTTCGAGGGAGACGATTTTCATCGGATGGCATCCTTTGTAACGGTCTTGCGCATGCGCATCAGGGCGAGCGCGGCCACGCCGCCAATCACGCTGATCACAGCAATGTAGGAAAAGTAAATTTGATAGCCGGGAAGGCCGGGGAAATGCTCGGTAGTCCAGCCGTTCACGAGCGGCAGAAAGACATCAGGCGAATAACCGATCAGCGAAACCAGCCCGATCGCAAGGCCCGTGATGCGCAACGGAATGCCGCAATCATCGAGCAGCGACCAGTAGAGACCACGAATGGCGTACGTCAGGATGCCGATGACCAGCACCACGACCGCAATAACCGCAACCCCCACGCGTGGTTCTATATGCAGGGTCGGCAGCACGGCCAGCGCGACGAGCCCGATCGCGGCGAGAAACAACGCGGTGCTCAGAACGCCGAGCGTGGAGAAACGATCGCCGAGATACCCGCCGCCAATTCCGCCAATTGGCCGCATCCACAGCTTGAGCGTGGTGAGCGTGCCGGCCATCACGACCGTCATCTTGAGGTCGCCGACCTGCAAGTACGCGGAGAAGCTGTAGGTTGCCCAGAAGATCTGGTATCCGCAGAACACGACGGCGGCCATCAGCCAGAGCTGCGGAATACGCATCAGCAAAACGAGGTCGCGCCACAGATTGTGTTTCTGCGTCAGGTTATCCGCTGCTTGCTGAAGCTCCTGTTGCGTGGCAGGCGGTTCCTTCACCATCACCATCAGCAATCCCAGGCCGATACAAAACGCCGAATACAGATAAACGACGTAACGGAAACCCACATTCGTCGGCAAGCCGTGTTTTTCGGTTGCAGCGGCGAAGATCACGAGCGCGACGGTCGCGAGCAGCGCTTCGATCAAACCCCGGCCGCCGTCGAGCAACCCGAAGAAGCGGCCTTGTTCGTCGTGCGCCGCGATGGTCTTGACGCGCTTGAGGATCGACGCCCAGAAGGTCAGGCCGGTGGTCAATCCCCAGCAGCAGAACACGACGAGCAGCACGGGGAAGCTCGGCGCGGTCGAATAAACCAGCCCGAGCGCGCCGGTGGCAATCAGCGAAAAGCAGATCAGGAAACGTGGCGCGATGCGGTCGGCAAGCCAGCCGCTCGGCAAATAGCACAGCAGGAAAACCGTGCCCAGGATGGAATACAGATACCCAAGCTGGCTGTTGTCGATATGAAAAAACTCGAGCATCGGCGTCTGGTAAACCTGACGCAGATACAGCAGCGGGTAGATTGCGCCTGCGGCAATGACCAGCAGCAGGAGCTGGATGTATCGTTGTGAGCGGCTTGTTTCAGCAACTGCCGGCGTGATGCCGGTCAAGGTTTTATCCACGATAAGTCTCCTTCAGCGCGCTCTTGAGGCGCGCTGTTTTTATCGATCCATGCAGGTTGGGGAAAAATCAGTACTTCATGACCACGAGGCGGGTCTGGGTGAATTCGAGCATGCCGTGCTTGCCGTCGTCGCCGCCGAGGCCCGAGCGTTTCCAGCCCGCGTGGAAACCTTGATACGGATCGGCGGGCGTGCGGTTCACGTAAAGCTCGCCCGCTTCAATCTCGTTGGCCACGCGCATGGCGGTCCGATAGTTCTCCGTATAAAGCACCGACGACAAGCCGTATTGATGGTCGTTAGCCATGGCGAGGGCGTCGTCCAGCGTGTCGTACGAAATCACTGGCAGCACCGGTCCGAAGATTTCCTCTCGCACGATCTCCATGTCGTGGCGGCAATTGAGCAGCAACGTGGGCGGGTAGAAAAAACCGGCGGTGTCGGGCAACGTTCCGCCGGTTGCGATCGTCGCGCCTTCGGCGACGGCGCGTTGCACCATCGCGTGAATGTTGTGTTGCGCCGCGCGACTGACCAGCGGTCCCATCAGCGATGCGTCTTTTGAGCGATCGCCGAAACTCACCGCGCTCAGCTTCGCGCGCAGCAATTCGACAAAGCGATCGTGCACGCTTGCATGGACGTAGACGCGTTCCATCGCGGTACACAACTGGCCGCAATGCGTGGTCTTCGATCCGACGATGGCGCTCGCAGCAGCTTCCAGATCGGCATCGGGTTCGATGATCGCCGGCGCCTTGCCGCCGAGTTCCAGCGAAGGTTTCGCGATATTCGTCTTGCAGTAATCGAGCACGATGCGCCCTGCATTCACGCTGCCGGTCAGCGTGATCATGCCGACGGCCGGATGCGTGCAGACCGTGCCGGCGGTCGCGTGGTCCATGGCGAGCACGTTGAACACGCCGGCCGGCAAACCCGCTTGCCGGGCGGCTTCGGCGACTTCGAGCGCGGACGTTGGCGTGTTGTTGCTCGGCCGCACCACGACCGTGTTGCCCGTGATCAGCGCGGGCGCGACCTTGCGCAACAGCGTGTAGACCGGATAGTTGAACGGGATCAGGCACGCGATCACGCCAATCGGCTCGCGATGCAGCACGAGGTTTTCGTCGAACGTGTCGCTCGGGATGACTTCGCCTTCAATCCGGCGCGCCCATTCGGCGTGGTAACGGGTGATATCGGCGGCGTAGCGGGCTTCGTTTTCCGAATCCGCCACGCTTTTGCCCGATTCCAGCGCCAGCGCCGCGCCGATTTGCGGCGCACGTTCCACGATGGCGTCGGCGAAACGGCGCAGATGTTCGCCGCGCTCGATCGAGCTCAGCTTGCGCCACGTTTTCTGCGCCCGCGATGCAGCTTCCACGGCGGCGAGCGCATCGTCTTCTGACGCCAGCGTGACGCGCGCGATGATCTCGGCGGTGGCGGGATTGTCGACATCGGCAAACCGATCGGACGATGAGTCGATCAGGCGGCCGTCGATGAAGTTACGGTAGGTGCGCATCGTGATTGCCCGGAATGAAGCGCCGCAGCGGATCCGCGACGTGAATGGCGGTAGTTTTAGCGGGCGTGACACTGGGCCACAAGCGATTAAATCTCGACCCGTCCATGCGTAAAACGCACACACGGCGGGAAGCGTTGCTGATGCATCGATGCCAGCAGAGAGCTACCATGCAAAGACGAAAACCCCGCTGGACCAACCGGAGGAGACATCAACATGTCGCAACACTTTGACGCCATCGTGATCGGGACAGGACAAGGCGGCGCGCCGCTGGCCGTGAAGCTTGCAGAGAGCGGCAAACGCACGGCGGTCATCGAACGGTCGTTGTTCGGCGGGACGTGCGTGAACGTTGGCTGCACGCCCACCAAGACGTATGTGGCGAGCGCACGCGCGGCGTACGTCGCGCGCCACGCGGCAGAATACGGCGTGATCCTCGATGGCGGCGTTCGCGTGGACCTGGCGCGCGTCAAGGCGCGCAAGGACGAAGTCATCGGCGCATCGCGCGACGGCGTGGAGAAGTGGTTGCGGGGAACCTCGGGCGTGACGGTTTTCAATGGTCACGGGCGCTTTACCGGGCCGCATTCCATCATCGTGCAAGGCAACGACGGCCAGCAGCACGAACTCTCGGCGGATTCGATTTTCATCAATACCGGGACGCGCGCGACCGTGCCGGAAATCGAAGGGCTGGCGGGAATTTCATATCTGACGAATTCCACAATTCTTGAATTGACGCAGTTGCCCGAACATCTGGCGATCGTGGGCGGCAGTTATATCGCGCTGGAATTTGCGCAGATGTTCGCGCGCTTCGGCAGCCGCGTGACGGTGCTCGTGAGGGGCGACCGGGTCCTCGCGCGCGAAGACAAGGATTTCGCGGAGCAGGTTCAGAAGGTTCTGTCGCGCGATGGCGTGGCGTTTCTTTTCAACACGGAGACGTCGAAGGTCGAGGCGGCGGGCGAGGGCGTGCGGATCTGGTTCAAGGATGGAAACAACGTCGATGCATCGCATCTTTTGTTCGCCACGGGACGCACGCCGAATACCGATGACCTCGGGCTGGAACACGCCGGCATTGTGCCGAACAAGCACGGTTTGATCGACGTCGATGGCCAGCTTCGCACCAAAACGGAAGGCGTCTGGGCGCTCGGCGATGTCAACGGGCGCGGCGCCTTCACGCATACGTCGTACAACGATTACGAGATCATTGCGTCGAACGTGGTGGAGGGCGAATCACGCAGCGTCGATTCGCGAATCATGTGTTACGCGGTTTTTGTGGATCCGCCGTTTGCGCGCGTCGGCATGAGCGAAGCGGAGGTCCGAAAAGATGGCCGCGCCGCGCTGATCGCCACCATGCCGATGTCGCGCGTAGGCCGGGCACGTGAGCGCGGCGAGACGGACGGTTTCATGAAGGTGCTGGTCGACGTAAATACGAAGAAGATTCTGGGCGCGGCAATTCTGGGAATAGAAGGCGATGAAGCGATTCATACGTTTATCGACATCATGAATGCCGACGCGCCGTACACCACATTGCAGCGCGCGATGCATATTCATCCGACGGTGAGCGAGCTGATTCCCACGCTGTTGGGCATGTTGAAGCCGCTTGAATGACTCAGCTTCGCCGCTGTTTGATGCGCTCGGCAATCGCCGGGCTTTGGAGCGAAGCTTCGTAGGCGGATCGATCGGTTAAAGCCTGGGAATCGCCGGTCGCGATGGCATTGAGTTGCTGTTTCATCGAACGCACGACGTTGGGTTCGCAAGCGCGCAAGGCATCAATATATTCCGCTGTGCGCGTCGTCAGTTGATCGGCCATGACCAGATCGGTCAGGAAGCCGATGCGCGACATCTCGGGCGCATCGATTGCCATGCCGGTGAGAAAAAGCCGCTTCGCCTGCATGAGCCCGAGTTCGCGGACATACCGGCGCATGCCGTCCGGGTAGTAATGTAAGCCGATGCGCGCCGCCGGCATGAACATGCGCGAACCTTCAACGCCAATCCGGATATCGCAGCACAGCGCAAGGTCTGTCGCGCCGCCGTACACGCTGCCGTTCAGCGCGCAGATTGTAGGAAGCGGACAAGCTTCGAGCTCGTTGAGCAGGCTTTCAAACGTATCGTCGATATCACCGGCAGCAAGCGCCGAAAGCGTGTAGCCGGAGCTGAAGGTGGTCGAACCGGTGCCCGTGACAACGAGCGCAAATGTTGTTGTATCGGTTGAAGCTGCGGCAATCGCCTCACGCAGTCCCGCCACATCCGCGGGATCGATACGATTGTGCTGTTCCACGCGCGTCAGGCGGATCGTGACCACGCCGTCGTGCCGCGACCACGAAAACCCTTCACTGACGCTCGTTTCGGTCATATCCGTTCACCCCGCAGGCGTGGCTTCCTTGTCTTTGTCCTTGTCTTTCTTCGCGGCTTCGTCGTTTGCAGCGGCATCGCGGGTTTCCGGCATGGCCAGCCACACCAGCGCGACAGCCAGCGCACCCGCGGCCGCGAGCCCGAAGAAACTCGTATTCACACCGAATTTGTCGGCGACAAACCCGGCTATCGCCGTGCTCAACGTCGCGCCAACACCCGCCGCCAGCCCGAAGAATCCGATACACAAGTTGTATCGGCCTTTGCCGCCGGCAACGTCGGCTGCGATCAGCGGCAACATCACGCCGAAGACCGCCGCGCTGATGCCATCGAGCATTTGCACCGGCACGAGCAGATAAGGGCTGCTCGCGCTGCTGGCGGCGGCGAACAGCAGCGCGCGCAACGGCAACGCCGAAAAACCGAGGATCAGCACCGGCCGTCGTCCCCAGGTTTGCGCCTGCCGCCCGACCCAAGGCGACAATCCCGCCACGATGAACTGCGGCACGATAATGCACGCCGCGATCACCAGTTGAACGTTGTCGCCCATGTGCGCGGTGACTTCGCCGGCGGCGAGATTCAGCATCGCCGCATTCGAAAGGTGGAACAGCACCACGCACGCGGCGAAAGTCAGCAAGCGTGGATCGCGGAGCAAATCGCGCAGGCTTTCAGGGCGCTCGCCGCCGGCTGAACTGAGGGCATCGGAAATCGTCGAGCCTGCTTTCGATGCCGCTTTTTTCATGCGCGGCACGACCGGCGGCATCTCGTGATGAATCATGTTCAACGCGACGAGCGCCGGCAACGCAAGCGCGGCGGTCAGGAAAAACACCGATCGCAGCGACAGATATTCACCGAACACGCCCATCAACGCGGCAGTCAGCGCGCTGCCGATGGACGCCCATCGCGCATTGCGCCCGAGCCGCGTGCCGAGATCCGCGCGCGAGACGAGGGCGAGCGAGATGGCGGCCATTGCCGGAACGAGCATGCAACTCGCGAACCCGTGCAGCACTTCGGCCGCGAACACGGCCACGAACGTGGGACTCGCGCCCAGCAGCAACGCGCTGATGATGATCGCGATGATCGCAGCCGCTGCCGCGCCTTTCTTGTTGCGCAGAGCGTCGACGAGCGCGCCGGCGGGCAGCTGGCTCGCCATTGCGCTGATCGTGCCGACGCTCAGCATCAGCCCGATCTCGCCCTGCGTCCACTTGTTCGCGGCGAGATAGGAAGCGATGAACGGCCCGAAGCCGGTCTGCACATTCGCGACAAAAAAGTTCAGCCAATCCAGCGCGCGCAGACTTCGTGCAGTAACCATATTTCAGATCGTCCTCATTGTTTCGAGGGCCGCGCGGCGGATGATGCAGCCGCTACCGGTCCCGAGGACGTTGAAGCAGGTACCGCAGCCGATGCCGCCGTCGCCGCTGATGCCGCCGCCGCCGATGCAGGCTCCGACGCCGCGGCCGGTTCTGCTGCGGGCACGACGGGCGAGATGATCTTGATCGGCTGATCGGGCGAATAGGTCGGTGCGGCCTTGATCTGTGTATCGGTGAAATCCAGTTGCAATTGCATCACCTTGTTGCGCGAAACCACGCGCAGGTCCGGCCAGTTGGCCGCGACTTGCCGCTTGTCGCCGGCGAGGGAATCGGAGAGGTCGATGACAAGCGCTTGCGGCTGCGCTTGCGAATCGATCAACACATCGACCACCCGGCCCATGCGCGCGCCGCTCTTTTGCGTGACGTTTGAATCGACGAGTTGCGCAAGAGTCGGCGGAACTTCGGCGACAGAACCCGGCTTCGGCGGCGCTTCCGCCTTTTTGCCAGCGGCCGCTTGCGGCATGACAAACGTCACGGGCGCTTTCTTGTCGGCCGGATTGAAACGGAACGCGCTCCACGGGAACGTGACCTTGCGATCGCCCACGCCGAGGAAGCCCGACAGGTTCACGATCATGAGCTTAGGCTTGGCGGCGGCGTCCACGTACATGTCCACCGCGCGGCCGACGATCTTGCCGTCGCGCTGGATCTCGCTGTCGAGCAGACCATGGATCTGCTCGTGCTGCATGATGCGCGTGGTGAGAATCGGCGGCGGAGGCGGGGGCGCTTTCTCTTCGACGGGCGGAGGCGGCGGTGGCGGCGGTTTTTTCGGCACGACGACGCGGCGCTTGGGCTTCGGACGCGGTGCTTTTTGCTCGATGGGCGGTTGCGTGGCAACGGGCGTGGAAGCCGGCTCTTCTTCCGGTTCTACGGCTTCGGGCTCGCTCGCCGGCTGCGGTGTCGACAAATCGATGATCGGCGCGGCCGGCTGTGTCGGAAACAGGCTGCATCCGGACATGACCGAGACCAACGCCAGGCCGATAAGGATCGCAAGCGTCCTGGCCATCGCGCGCCAGTGCCAGTCATACGCTCGTAGCGGAAAGCCGCCCTGCGTTGAGCCGCCCTGCGGAAAGCCGCCCTGCGGAAAGCCGCCCTGCGTTAAGCCACCCCTCATCACAAGAGCTCCATGTTGCCGGATCGCCTTCAAAAGAGTCGTGCGCCGTCAATCGGGGTGATCGATGGCGCGGGTTTATCGGTCGTTGCCTTGCCAGAAAGCCGGAAGGTCAGACGCCCGGCGGCCGCGACTTCGCTTCGGTTGCTTCCGCGAGTCGCGCGACGGTGTCGGGGGCGCCCATTTTCGCGGCAGCATCGCGCGCGGTAAAGCCGTTTGCGTCCTTGGCGTCCGGATTTGCGCCATGCGCGATCAGGAACTCGACCATTTTGACGCGATTGAACATGGCCGCGATCATCAGCGCCGTACGGCCATCGGGCGATGCGCCTTCCACGTCCGCGCCATGTTCCAGCAGCGCTTCGATAACCGGCTTGTAACCCTTGAACGCCGCGCCCGCAATCGGCGTCTGGCCGTTGTCGTTGCGCAGGTTCGGATCGGCTTTATGCTGCAGCAGGACCCGCACGGCGTCGGCGTGACCGTGATAGCTCGCGAGCATCACGAGCGTGTCGCCCTTGTCGTTGCGCATGTTGGGCGGCAGGCCCTTGTGCAGCAATGCGTCGAGCATGGCGGCGTCGCCGCGGCGGGCGGTATCGAAGACTTCGGCCGCGAAGTTGATGAGTTCTTCGCTCATCGTTTCCTGGTTCGGCTTTTGCTCGCCAGAAGGGGTATCGGTTGGCATGAAAGGCTCCATGGAATGATGTGAACCGGGAAGCGTCCGGGCGGGATGCGAATGCCGGGGCTGGCGGCCTTCCGGGTTCCGGGTGCGGGTGGTCGGTGCCGGCGTTCAAGTGCGTCAGGATACACAGGTTTGATCGAGGGCCGCACGAGGAAGCAGGATTCGGGCCGCGCCAGGCGCGCTCGTACGGCTGAACTGTTTTAATTACGTTTTACCCGTGCTTTGGTCGAGTCGGATCTCTCTTGACCCACGCAAACCGGGCGCTTACGCTCGCCACCACTTCCCCTGGAGATGCGCTTTGAGCACCGATAACTCCGATAGCCTGCGCCGTATTGCGCCGGCTGCCACACGTAATCGCGACGTGATCCGCGATGTCCTCGTGCGTGTATTGCCGAAGAGCGGAACCGTCCTCGAGGTTGCGAGCGGCACCGGTCAGCACGCGGTGCATGTCGCCGCGGCACTGCCGGGCATCACGTGGCAGCCAAGTGACCCGGATGAAAAGTCGCTTGCGTCCATCGATGCATGGCGGGTCCACGCCGCCCTCGCCAACCTGAACGCGCCGGTCGCGCTGGATGTATGCGCCACGCCGTGGCCCGTGCCCGACTCGCTTGCAGGAATTGTCTGCATCAACATGATCCACATTGCGCCGTGGGCGGCGGCCGAAGCGCTGTTTCGCGGCGCGGGCGAACGGCTGACCAACGGCGGCGTGCTGTTCCTCTATGGACCGTACAAACGCGACGGCGCGCACACGGCGCCATCGAACGAAGCTTTCGATGCCCAGCTTCGCGCGACCAATCCCGACTGGGGCGTGCGCGACATGGAGGACGTGGTGGAACTGGGCCGCCGCGCCGGTCTGGCGATGGAAGAAGTCGTGCCCATGCCCGCCAACAACTTCAGTCTCGTGTTCAGGCGTGCGCAAATCTAGGTTTCGGCAGCGGGGATCCGCAAAATTTTCTGCTCCGATGCCCGCCCCGCACGCCTTCGCCGAACTTTAAGCACGGCGCGTTTGCGCCTCAAACGGCCTCTCGCGTGTAGACTGCGGTAGGCCCGTAGGTTGCATCGTCTCCCCAAAACATCTTTTCGCCAATTTCGGCTCATATTGAGCCGATTTTTCGCCGATACCCTCAAGCGGAGGCATCGTACATGCATGTAGCGCTGCAGCAGGAAGCCGTCACGAGCGGCACGCCCGCCGAACAAGCTCAAAAAACGCCGCGCGATCTGCGCCGCGTCGATATCAATCCCGATCACTGGTATCCCGTTGCATGGTCGCGCGAAGTCAAGCGCGGCAAGGCGCATGGCGTGAAGTTCGCCGGCGACCCGGTTGTGCTGGTCCGTACCGAAAGCGACAAGGTGTTCGCACTCGAAGACCGCTGCGCGCATCGGCAAGTGCCATTGCATGCAGGCGTGGTCGACGGCGAATCCATCCGATGCTGTTATCACGGCTGGACCTACGACTGCTCCGGCAAATGTATCGACGTTCCCTATCTCGGGCGCGAGCGCCTACCCAACGGCGTGCGCTCATACCCGTGCCGCGAGGAAGCCGGCCTGATCTTCATTTTCCCGGGCGACCCTTTGCTGGCTGAAACGGTGCCGTTCCCGGCGCTCGGTTCCGTCGGCGATAAAGCCTATAAAACCCGCCGCTTCGGCCGCGAGGTGAAGTGCCATTACTCCTTCATGCACGAAAACCTGATGGACATGAACCATCAGTTCCTGCACCGCAAGCAGATGGGCCAGATGAAAGCGCGTTCGGTCGGACGCAGCCGGGGCGAGGACTGGGTCGAGGTGAACTATACGTTCGCGCGTGAAGAGGGCAAGCAGCCGATCGGCGAAGCGCTGGTATTCAGCCAGAAACGCGGCACGAAGCCCGACGATAACAACAAGGACGTGATGACGATTCGTACGGAATATCCGTATCAGACGCTACGGATCCGCACGAAGGACCAGACCATGGTGATGGATCTGTGGATTGCGTATGTGCCGCTCGACGCCGAGCAGCGCACGAACCGCACGTTTGGTTTGCTGTCGATCCGGCGGCCGAAGATTCCGGGCATTCTCGATGCCGCCTGGCCGTTGCTGGTCTGGTTCACCGAGCGTATCTTCAAGGAAGACCGGTGGATCGTCGAGCGCGAGCAGGAAGCGCACGACCGGCAAGGCGCCGATCATAATCACGAGGTGTTTCCGGTCATTCTCGAACTGCGTTCGCTGCTGACCGAATGTGGCGCGCCGCTTCGCGAGCCTGCGGTGGAACGTCGCGTACATATGATTCAACCGGTGACGGACTGATATCGTACGTGACCGGCTGAATGTCATGTACCAACCAGAGAGGTCGATCATCATGGAACCCAACCCGACAGAAGACCGCGTCACGCCTTCGGTCAACGTCAATGCGCCGCCCGAGCAGGATCACTTCGATGCCGCCATCAGCCACGTCGACAGTTCATATTCTTCGGGCGTGCTGGCCGCCAAGGCCGCGAAGGGAATTTTGTACAGCGTGATCGAAACGCTGGGGACGCTTATCGGCGATCCGGATTTGCCCGAGCACGCGCGCTCCGGCTATCAGGCGCTGCTTGTGAGCGCGGAAGAACTGCGTTCACGGATCGATTGAACTGCGTTCACGGATCGATTAACAACGGCTCACAGCCAGCCTGGGGTAACACCCGGGCAATAATTCAAGGTCAACTACGGAGCACACTATGAGTAAAGCCCAGGACGCAAAGAAATCCGAGAAAAAGGTTGCACTGAAATCGCCGAAAGAAAAGAAAGAGGCGAAGAAACTGAAGAAGGAGGCGACCAAGCGCCAGTAAGCGTTATGACCACGCGGTGATTATGTAAGCGTGAGCGATCTCGCCGGTGGTTGGAAACAAATTCATTCGGCAAGGAAGCGCCAGTTATCACGTTGTTGCAGCTTGCAATCCAGCGGCTCGCCTTCAGGCGGGCCGTTTGCGTTTTTCCGGGGTTGTCCATCGAGCGAGAGATACGCGGAATCTGGATTTTCTGTATGATAATGATTCTCAATAACTTGTCCTGACCGCGATGCTCGTTTCGGGCAGGACGAACGCGCTTTATCTCCATGCATGACGTCTTTATGCCGGCATCCGTTGTGTTTGCGATCGCCGGTTCCCTGTTGTACTACCTCGCGGCGCCCGGACAGCGCTGGCTGAGCGCGCAGCTGGCGCCGCGAATTTGCAGGACGCTTTCGGCGGTGTTCATTTGCTCGGCGATTGTGATCGGAGCAAACGGGTTGCATCCCGCTACGGCGCTGGCTGTCGTGTTCACTACAGTCATGGCGTGTCTGACCGCATGTCCGTTCCTTGGCGTGCTAGCCGCCCGGTCGCGCTCTCGGCCTCACTCGCTGGACGCGCCGCGGTGACTTCGAAGACCGGCCGGTCCGGCAAGAAAGCCGAAATCACGTCGCGTGACTGGACGCTCAAGACGCTGGCGGGGGTTATCGGCGGATTTGGCTTGGGATTGCCGCGAGCGGGTTGCTCGCTTGCCTCACACCCGGTCCGCTCGATGCACAAAACAAATTCCAGGTCGCAATGTGGCTCGTGCCGCCCGTGTGGATCGGCGTAATGAGCGTGAGCTTCGTGTTTCGCAGCGGAGTGCGCGCGTGGCTGTGGCTCGGCGGCGCCAATGCGCTCGGTTTCGCGATGCTTGCGCTCGCCCGCCATTTCATTGTTCGCTAACTGGAAAAGCATGCGCAGCGACGTCATTCGCGTCTATAAGACAGTTCATACGTGGACGGGCATCATCGCCGGGCTGGCGCTTTTTATCGCGTTCTATGCGGGCGCGGTGACCATGTTCAAAGACACGCTCGACGCTTGGGTTACGCCGCCCGTCGCCCGCGTGCAAGTGTTTCCGATGGCGCAGGCGCCGTCGGTCATTCAACAGACGCTGGCGGCTTTTCCCGCTGCGCGGCGGCAGTTCACGCTGCGGCTCGAACCCAAAGGGCAAGCGAGTTTATCGTGGCGCGAGCGCGGCAAACCGCAACGCGTTTCCACGACGCTCGATGCCAAAGGCCACCTGAAGACGCATATCCGAGGGTTGTCGGACGCCGCGAGGTTCATCGATATCCTGCATATGACGGCGGGCATTCCCGGCGGTTTCGATGTCGGCATGGGCGTAATGGGCGTGGTTTCGCTGGTGTACGGGCTCGCGCTGGTATCGGGCGTGATCGTGCTGTTGCCGAGCCTGATCAAGGATTTGTTCGTGGTGCGGGTGGGCAAGAACCTCAAGCGGATGTGGCTCGATGCACACAACGTAGTCGGCATTTTGAGCTTGCCGTTTCATGTGGTGATGGCTTTGTCGGTCGTTGCGTTCGGGCTGAACGATTACATCTTTCCGGTGCAGGACCGGGTGATCTACGGCGGTACGCTCGATGCCACCATCAAAGCGCAAAACCCGTATTTCGCGAAGGCGCCGGCCGCGCCGGGTTTCGATTCCGCCAAGTTGCTTCCACCCGAACAAATTCTCGCGTCCGTGAAACAGCGTGCACCCATGTTCGAGCCGTCCGAGCTGAGTTACCGGGGCGCGGGGGAACCGGGCGCGACTGTGTTCGTTGCGGGTGACGATCCGCGTTATCTCGCTCGCAGCGGCGGTTTCGCGTTGCTCGATCCCGTGTCCGGCCGCTTTCTGAATGCACAGTTCCTTCCCGGCGCCGATGGCACCGCGTGGTCCGCCGCCACCAGCGCGCTCTTCGCGCTGCACTTTGGCAGCTATGGCGGCGGAACGATTCAATGGGCGTATTTCTTCCTCGGACTCGGCGGCGCTTTTCTGTTTTATTCGGGCAACTTGCTATGGATAGAAAGCCGCCGCAAGGCCGAACGTCGCGGCGAAAGCATTGTGGTCAGGCAACGGCCGGCCACGTATTTCATGGCCGCGCTGACGGTCGGCGTGACGCTCGGTTGCATGGCGGGCATTTCCGCGACGCTCGCCGCCGGCAAAATATTAAGTGGACGCGTCGCCGATCTGCCGGCCTGGCACGCGCGGATCTACTACGCCGTGTTTTTAGCGAGCATTGGCTGGGCGTTCGTGCGGGGCGGGGCGCGCGGATCGGTCGAACTTCTGGCGATGACGACGTTCGCAACCTTGCTCGTGCCGGTGGTATCGGCGATTGGCTGGCTGTTTCCATCGACGGGAATGTGGTTCGAATCGTCCACCGTTGGCGTCGATATTGGCGCGCTCGCTGCTGCCGCGTGTTTTGGCTGGATGTGGCGAATGACGGCGCGGCGAGTCAGAACGGGCGCACAAGATAGCGTTTGGGCGCGCCCGGCGCGAGATGCGCAAAACGCGTAAGCCATAAAAAAGCGCCGGCGGAAATCTTCCACCGGCGCTATTCAACACATGCTTGCAACCTGCATTAAAAGTCTGTCGTCATAGAGAACAGGAACGTGCGCGGCGCGCCTTGCGTCAAGTACCCTTGACCCGATGTCGCGGCCGATTCCCAGTACGCCTTGTTCGCCACGTTCAGGACGCTGACCCGGAAGGTCGTGTTCTTGTGGAACACATTGGTCGCGTAACGCGCGCCGAGATCGAAGCGGTTCCACGATGAAATCGATGCCGTATTGGCGACATCGAAATATTGCTTGCCCGTGTGCAGATAGCGCGCCGTGAACGTCAGGCCGGGCACCATCGGCAGGTCGTATTCCGCGCCGAGATTGAACAGGAACGCCGGTACGCCGGTTGGACGATTGCCGTTGGTCAGGCCGCCGGCGGTGTCGAGCAATTCAGCCTGGATATAGGACGCGCCCGCCAGCAAGCGCACGCCTTTGTACGGCTCGCCGGTGATCGACGCCTCGAGCCCGCGATGCCGTTCGCGCCCGTTCGCCGCGAAGATGTTGTCGCCGTTCGTGTACGCGCTCGGTTCTTCGATCTGGTAAGCGGAAAAAGTCGAGCCGAAGTGGTTCGTATCGTATTTCACGCCGACTTCGTATTGCTTCGAGCGCGATGGCGCGAGGTTCGTGCCGAAGTTCGCCGCAGTCGATGGCGCCGGTTGTCCCTGCGCCAGCGCTTCGCTGCGATTGGCGAAGAACGCGACGTTCTGCCAGGGCTTGATCACGAGCCCGAGAATCGGCGTGGTGATGGAATCGTTGTACGAAGACGTGAGCGTGCCGGTGCCCGTGTCGTAGTTGTTCTGATGCAGTTCCTGGCGGCGCGCGCCAAGCGTGAACAACACGCGATCGTTCAAAAAGCCGAGCGTATCCGATACCGCCACGCTCCGGATCAGCACGCGGTCGGTGACGAACGGATCGGCGAAATTGCCGACCGGGCTCGCCCCGGGACGCGGCACCTGTGGCGTGTTGTAGAGATCCGTGTTGTACGTATTCGAGAAGTCGAAAGCCGAACGGTCTTCAATGCTCGTAAGCGATCCGCCGAGCGTGACGAAATGCGAAACAGGACCGGTGTTGAAGCGTCCGCGAACGCCGCCTTCGGTTGAATATGCATCGGTCTTGCGCGGCACGCCGAGGCGAAACGCCGTCGTCAATCCGGTATCGCCGTTGAAGTTCGGCGACGAATAATCGCCATGCTCGTTCGCGTGATGCACGCCGCCGGCCACGTAAGCGGTCCAGCCCGGCATGAAGTCGTATTCCGCCCGCGCTATGCCGACCGTATCTTCGAGCGCGGTGAACGACCACGGCTGCGCATAGTTGTGCGTCGCGGAAGGCACCGCCGGAATCACGATGTCCGTGCCGCTCAGGTTCACGGTTGGACGGGCTTCGTTTGCGCGTTCGCGTTGATACAGGAAGTCGCCGTAAAGCCGCAATTTGTCGCCACGATAATCCAGCGAGACAGACGTCGCCTCGCTGCGCCTGTGCTCGTCGTCCACGCTGGTTTCGCCGTCGCGCACGAAGCTGTTCACGCGCACGCCGAATTGTCCTTCGCTGCCGAAGCGGCGGCCCACATCGACATGGGTTCCGAGTTCGCCCGAAGCCGTGCCTTCTACGGTGACGCGCGTCAGGGGTTTGTCGTCGGCACGCTTCAGTTCGAGGTTCACGCCGCCGCCGATTGCGGAGCCTGTTGGCGACGCGCCGCCCAGGAAGGCGTTTGCGCCCTTGAAGACATCGACGCGTTCGAGCGTTTCTGTCGCCACGAGCTGACGCGGCGTAATGCCGTAAAGACCGTTGAGCGAGATGTCGTCGCCATTCAACTGGAAGCCGCGGATCACGAAGACTTGCGACTGGTTGCCAAAGCCCAGGCTTGAACGCACGGACGGGTCGTTGTCGAGGACATCGGCGAGCGTGCGCGCCTGCTGGTCTTCAATCAGCTTCGAGGTGTACGTGGTCATGCTGAACGGCACGTCGATCATCTTCTGGTCGCCCAGGACGCCAAAACTCGCGCCGCGTGCAACCTGGCCGCCGCTGTATGTTGGCGCAAAGTCGCCGGGGAGCGCTTCCGCCGTGCCCTGGACTTTGACTGCGGGAAGGGTCTTGTCGGCGGAATCCGCGGTCGGCGCGCTTTGCGCATACGCGGTTCCTGCAACACTGATAGCCAGCGGCATCGCCGCACGAAGGAAGACATGACGCACGGCAGCGGACACGGGCCGGACGCGAAGCGATTGCTGTTTGTTTGGAAGCATCAAGGAGCGGAGTAGCGAAGTGGTCGTGATTTCGCCCCGTCATCCATCAGGTATCCGATGGGCAACGGAACGGTGCTTTTGTCGTGGGTTTATGTTTGGACTTGCGAGTCTGGATTTACAGCTGGACAACAAGACCTGACAAACGTGCGGATTATACATGAATGCGAATCGTTATCATTCATGAAACTAAAAAACGACACACGGATTCATTGCTGTGGCGGGATGATTTTCTGAGGGTTAGGGACGTGCTTCGACGACGTGCGACCACTCACGCGTCGCCGACCCATCGTTCCTCCGATGCTTTCAGGTGCGATCGGATCGCTGCCTGCGCGGCGATTGGATCACGCGCTTCGAGCGTTCTGAGAATGCGTTCGTGCTCGGACAACGCCACGCCCCACGTGGTGATGTTCTCCGAAAGCACGCTGGCTTTTGCCGCAATCGGGTCGTTGCGGCCATCGAATAATTCGCCTACGAGACGCGTCAGCACCGAATTCCCGGCAATTTCCGCGATAGTGATATGGAACTGCCGGTCCGGATCCAAAGGCGAACGGCCAGCCGCGATCAACTCGCGCATGACGTCGAGCGTTTTTTGCAGCCTGGCCGTGCCGTCGGACGTCAGCCGCGTGCACGCGAGCACGATCACCGATCCTTCTATTGCCGCGCGCGCCTGCATCAACTCGGTCGGGCTTTCGCCCATCGCGGTCAAAGGCGATGTTTCGCTGCCGACGTCGCACACGTAGACGCCCGAGCCCATGCGAATTTCGACTTGTCCGCGAATTTCGAGCGCAATCAAGGCCTCGCGCAACGACGGACGCGATACACCCAGCTGCTGCGCCAATTCACGTTCCGGCGGCAAACGGGTGCCGGCCTGAAAGCTTCCGTGCCGGATAAGCGTGTTGATCTGATCGGCGATGGATTGATACAGCCGCCTTGTTTCAACAGGTTTTACGAGAGATGTCATGAAGGTGCAGGCGATGTCCGGACCAAAACGTGTAAGGTGGCTTGACCAATTGCGCTTAATTCGCGCCAGCATCGCTTGGAGCGTATGTCGTTGGATATAAGGGTAAATACCGCGATTCCAGTACAGGCATAACGCCATTATCATTAGCGACAGGTCAGGCCGGATCTTCAAACACTAAATTGGCTTGACCACTTTGATTGCAGGATCGACTTGGACGAACTGCCACACATCGAGGAGACAAAAACGATGCATCCGTCCCAATCAGTCTCTCGGGCCGTGCGATGACCGTGACGGCCGAACCGGACGTTTCGTCCCGCTCCGTCATGCCGGCGGAATCCTTGCTGCGCCTGAATGGCGTGGGCAAGCGCTTCCCGGGTGTAATTGCGTTGCAGAACGTCAGCTTCGATGTCCGCGCCGGCGAAGTGCACGCCATTTGCGGCGAGAACGGCGCGGGCAAATCCACGCTGATGAAAATTGTCAGCGGGCAATATCGGCCGGATGAAGGCGAGATCTATCTCGATGGCCGCGTGCAGCATTTCGCGTCCACGCTCGACGCGCAAGCCGCGGGCATCGCGATCATTCATCAGGAGCTGAACCTGATTCCGCATCTGTCGATCGCGGAAAACATCTTTCTGGCGCGCGAGCCGAAGCGCGGGATATTTATCGATCGTGCGCGGCTTGCCGCCGATTCACAGGCCGCGCTCGACCGGATCGGCCTGCCGTTGAAACCGCGAACGCTGGTTGGGTCGTTGTCCGTCGCGCAACAGCAGATGATCGAAATCGCGAAGGCGCTGTCGCTCAACGCGCGGCTTCTGATCATGGATGAACCCACGTCGTCGCTCACCGAATCCGAGACGGTGCATTTGTTTCGGATCATCAAGGAGTTGCGCAAGTCGGGCGTGGGCATTGTGTACATCTCGCATCGGCTGGACGAGCTGGCGGAGATCGCGGACCGCGTGACCGTGCTGCGCGATGGCCGCACGATTTCCACCGATGACTTCGCGGCCACGACCATCGACCAGGTGGTGTCGCATATGGTCGGGCGCGATCTCGACGATGTGTTCCCGGAACGCAAATCGCAGCCGACAACCGATGTCCTCTTGAGCGTCAATGGCTTGAAGCGCCGCGAAGTCTTCGGACCGGTGAGTTTCGAATTGCGTCGCGGAGAGATTCTGGGCTTTGCGGGTTTGATGGGTTCGGGACGCACGGAAGTGGCGCGCGCGGTGTTCGGCGCCGATCCGGTGGACGGCGGCGAAGTCCATCTGGGCGGCGAGAAGCTGTCGATTCATTCGCCTATCGATGCCATCCGCAACGGCATTGCGTATCTCTCGGAAGATCGTAAAGGCAACGGGCTTGCGCTGCAAATGACGGTCGCGAAGAACATCACGCTCGCGAACGTGGAGGCGGTTTCCGGTGCGGGCGGGTTCATCCGTTTCGAGGAAGAAGGCAAGGTCGCGCGCAAATATATCGATGCGCTCGGCATCCGCACGCCGAGCGCGAACCAGATCACGCGCAACCTCTCGGGCGGCAATCAGCAGAAGGTGGTGATCAGCAAATGGCTGTTCCGCGAATCGAAGATTCTTTTCTTCGATGAACCCACGCGCGGCATCGACGTCGGCGCGAAATACGCCATCTACGAACTCATGGACCGGCTGGCCGCGCAGGGAATTGGCGTAGTCCTAATCAGTTCGGAATTGCCCGAAATCATGGGCATGACCGATCGCGTCGCCGTGTTCCACGAAGGCGAGATAGCGGGCGTGCTCGAGACCCGCAAGACCAATCAGGAAGAAATCATGCACTACGCATCAGGACGGACGACCCATGCTTGAGATGACTACAGATCCCGCTCATGCCGATCGCGCCCGCGCTCGTGAACGACGCCGCGACCTGATCCAGAAGTTCGCCGCGCTCGGCAGTCTGGTGATGCTCGTGATCGTGTTTTCCGCGACGAGCAACGCGTTCATGTCGCTCGGCAACGGCATGACGGTCGCGCTGCAAGTGACGTCGATTGCGTATCTCGGGTTGGGCGCGACGTGCGTGATCATCACCGGGGGTATCGATCTGTCGGTGGGATCGGTGCTCGCGCTCTCCGGCGTGTGCGCGGCGTTGCTCGTGAAGGCGGGCGTTCCGGTGCCAATCGGCATGCTCGGCGGTGTGATCGTCGGCGCGGTTTGCGGCGCCTTCAACGGCATCTTCGTGACGCGCATGGGCTTGCCGCCGTTTATCGCCACGTTGGGGATGATGCTGGTCGCTCGCGGCGTTGCGTTGCAGATCACGGGCGCACGGCCGGTGTCGGGCCTCGGCGATTCGTTCGCGGAACTCGGCAACGGGTCGCTGTTTCGTATCGTGCGGATGGGTTCGGACGGTTTCCCCGATGTCGTTTTTCCCGGCATTCCGTATCCCGTGATCATCATGGTCGTGCTCGCCGTGCTGGTTTCGATCATGCTCAGCCGGACATCGCTCGGGCGGCATATCTACGCGGTTGGATCGAATGCGGAAGCGGCGCGGCTGTCGGGCGTGAACGTGAATCGCGTGAAGTTGTTCACGTATGTCCTGTCCGGCGCGCTCGCCGGTTTGACAGGCTGCGTGCTGATGTCGCGGCTCGTGACCGCACAGCCGAACGAAGGCGTGATGTACGAACTCGATGCCATCGCCAGCGCGGTGATCGGCGGAACATCGCTCATGGGCGGCGTGGGAACGATCTCGGGCACGGCGATCGGCGCGTTCGTGATCGGCATCTTGCGCAATGGCCTGAACATGAACGGCGTATCGAGTTTTATCCAGCAGATCATCATTGGCCTCGTGATCCTGGGCACGGTGTGGATCGACCAGATTCGAAACCGGCGATGAGTTTTATCGGACGCGGGAATTGTCGTGAAAGCGTCCGAGGGGCAGAAGCGAAGCGGGCCGCAGCGGCCTTATAAAACCAAAGGAGCGAGACATGAAACTGACTACGAAAGCGATGTTTGCCACCATGCTGGCCGTTGCCGCGAGCACCGCTTTTGCCGCGGGCGGCGAGATTGCGGTGATCGTGAAGAGCGCCGATTCCAATTACTGGCAGAACGTCAACAAGGGCGCGACTGCGGCGATGGCCAAGCAGAAGGGTTACACCATGACCTTCCAGGGGCCGACGGCTGAATCGGATATAGCGGCCGAAGTGAACATGGTCGAGAACGCGGTGAACCGCAAGGTCTCGGGCATCGTGCTGGCCGCGTCCGATCCGGATGCGCTCGTGCCGGCCGTGAAGAAGGCGTGGGAAGCGCATATTCCCGTGGTGATCATCGACTCGGCGCTCGCCGATTCGGGCAAGCAGTACTACCAGGCTTTCCTTTCCACCGATAACGCCAAGGCCGGCGAGCTCTGCGCGCAGGCGTTGATCGCGAAGGTGGGGCAGACGGGCAAGATTGCGCTGATGTCGTACGTGGCGGGCGCGGGGTCGGAAGCTGCGCGTGTCGGCGGATTCCGCAAATACCTGGAAGCGCATTCGAAGCTGACCGTGGTCGGCCCGTTCTACTCGCAATCGCAAATGGCGAACGCGCTGAACCAGACGACCGACGTACTCGCCGCCAATCCTGACCTCAAGGGCATCTTCGGTGCAAATGAACCGACTGCTGTCGGCATGGGTCGTGCGTTGGCGCAGTCGGGCAAGGCTGGAAAGGTCGTGGCGATCGGTTTCGACGGCAACCAGGATCTGCAGAATTTTGTGAAGGACGGGACCATTCAGGCTATCGCCGTGCAGGGTTCTTATCAGATGGGCTACAAGGGCATTGAAACGGTGGTCCAAGTGATCGAGAAGAAATCGCCGCCGAAATTTGTCGATACGGGCGTGGTGATGGTCGATAAGGGCAACATCGATCAGCCGGTTGCAAAGAACGTGCTGTATTGATATTTCAGGCTTGAACGCGATGCGAAAGGTCTTTCGCATCGCTGGAGAATAAAGTTAGTGAAAAGAACGAAATAGAGGGCACGAAAACGAGACTCAGGATTGATCGATCAGCAATTTCAAGGCGGAACAAGCGTCAGCAGCTAATTGACACGACTACAAAACGTAGTCAAGATAACGTTAATTAGAAGCTCGGCGCGGATCTTCGCATCGCGAATTCGCTCGTTCAGGCAATACCTGGGGACTCGAGTCATGGAGACGTATTACCTTGCCATCGACGTCGGCACTGGCAGCGTTCGCGCTGCCCTGGTCAACGGACGTGGAAAAATAGCCAGCATGGCGGCGCGTGAGCATGAGCAAATCGTGCCGCGTTACGGTTGGTCGGAACAACGCCCCGCCGATTGGTGGCAAGGCGCGGCCGGCGCCATTCGCGAAGTCCTCGAAAGCGTGCCGGACGCGGCGGCGAACATCGCGGCAATCTGCGCGTGCGGGCAAATGCACGGCACGGTTCTGATCGATGCCGACGGCCAGCTCACCCGCGAAACCGCGCCGCTCTGGAACGACAAACGCACGCTCGCTCAAGTCGAAGCCTTCCGGGCGCAACACGACTCGACCGCTTATCTTCCGCTGACGGCAAATCCCGCCACGCCCGCGTGGCCCGGTTTCAAGCTGCAATGGCTCAAGCAGAACGAACCGCAAGCGTACGAGCGCGCGGCGACCGTCTTCATGTCGAAGGACTACATCAACTTCCGTCTCACGGGCGAACGCGCGTGGGACTGGAGCGACGCATCGACGAGTTTCCTGATGGACCCGCAAACGCGGACCTGGTCCAGGCCGATGCTCGATGCACTCGGCCTCGATATCGCCAAATTCCCGCCTATCCGCGCGCCGCAGGAGATTCTCGGCAGCGTGAGCGCCGAGGCCGCGCAAGCGACTGGTTTGCGCGAAGGCACGCCGGTGCTCGTCGGCGGCGCGGATTATCCGTTGTCGGTGCTCGGCTCGGGCGTGTACGCGCCGGGTCTCGGATCGGACATCACGGGTACGTCGTCGATCATCACCGTTATCGCCGATACCCCCATGCTGCATCCGGAAGTATCGAACGTGGCGACGGCCGAAGGCTTGTGGGGACGTTTCATGCTGCTCGATTCAGGCGGCGACGCGATGCGCTGGGCGCGCCGCGCCTTCCACGAAAACGCCTTGAGCTACGACGCCGTCGCACAGAAAGCGGCGGAAGCGCCGGTCGGTTCCGAAGGACTCTTTTTCCTGCCGTATCTCACCGGCGAGCGTCTTGGCGAGCACTCGAATTCACGGGCGCAATTTTTTGGCATCGGCGCAAAACACGGCACGGCGCATTTGCATCGGGCCGTGCTGGAAGGCGTTGCGTTCGGCGTGCGCCGCCACATTGGCGTGATCGAATCGGCGGGCGTGCGCATGGAACGGCTCGTTGCCGCGAGCGGCGGCGCGAAGGCCGCGTTGTGGCTCGATATCAAGGCGAGCATGTATCGGACGCCCATTCTCGTGCCGGCCGAAGTGGAATGCGGCGTGATGGGCTGCGCGATTCTCGCGGCGACCGCGCACGGCCAGTTCGCGCGTCTTGGCGACGCCGTCGCGGCCTTCGTTCAGTTCGAGCGCGAAGTGCAGCCCGATCCGCGCGCCGCCGACACCTACGACCGGATGATGCCGATCTTCGAGCGGCTCTACGCCAGCTCGCAACAGTTCTACGACGACCTCGATCGTCTCGCCGAGACCCACGCATGACGCAAACGACGCAAATGACGCACGCAATCAAGGCAGTTTTGTGGGACATGGACGGCACGCTCGCGGACAGCGAAGCGCTGCATCTGGCGACGCTCGTCGCGGTCCTGAAACATCACGGCATCGAGCCGAACGACAACCTTCATGCATCGATATTCGGCAAGACCGCGCGCGAAGTGCACACGTTGTGTCGCGAGCTTTTCGGCGTCGATTTCGATTACGACGACTGGTCGATGGCACGCGCGCGCCACTACGTTTCCGAAGCGATAAACATGCGCCCCAGACACGGCGCGCTGAGCGTTTATCGTGCGGTGCGTGCAGCGGGAATTCGTCAGGCGATCGTATCGAATTCATCGCGCATGTTGCTCGAAGCCGGACTTCGCGCGCTCGACTTGCAAGATCCGCAACTCATTTCGATCAGCACCAACGACGTGCGCGACGGCAAACCGCATCCCGAACCGTACGAACGCGCCGCGTGGCTTTTGCGCATCGAGCCTGATGAAGCAATCGTCGTCGAAGACAGCCCGACGGGCGCGCGTGCGGCCATCGCGGCAGGCATGCGCGTGCTGGCGTGGCCCGAACATCCGGACGCCGCACGGTCGTTTCCCGACGGCGCCGAACTGGTTTTCTCCGAACACGAACTCGCCGCCGCACTCGGCGTGCGCATTAATTCCTGATCCACGACCATGCTACGAACCAGCATTTTTCCATCGCGATACGTCCAGGGCGCAGGCGCGCTCGATTCCCTCGATGCCGAACTCGCGCGTCTCGGCACGCACGCCGCGTGTCTTGTCGATACCAACGTGGCGGCGCTGTTGCAGCCGGCGTTACGGAAGGCGGAGCGCGTGAAGCTCGTCGTGCGCGCCGTCGATGCCGCCTGCACCGAGCGTTCGGTCGCGGCCGCCGCCGAGTGGATTCGCGAAAGCGGGGCGGACATCGTAGTGTCGTTCGGTGGCGGCAAGGTGGTCGACACGGGCCGCGCCGCCGCCGACGACCTGCGCCTGCCGTTCGTATGCGTGCCGACCATTGCCGCATCCGATGCGCCGTGTTCGGCGCTCGCCGTGATCTACGACGAAGAAGGGCGCGTGGTGCGCGATCGTTTCGTACGCCGCAATCCGGATCTCGTGCTGCTCGATACCAACCTGATCGTGTGCGCGCCGGTGCGGTTTTTCATCGCGGGAATTGGGGACGCGCTCGCCACGTTCTATGAAGCCGATGCCTGCCGCCGCGCATACGCGAACAACCTTTGCGGCGGACGCGGAACGGCGCTCGCGTTCGAAGCGGCAAAGCTCTGCCGCGATACCTTGTTCGCGCACGCCGTGCAGGCCGTGGACGATTGCCGCGCGCAGATCGTCACGCCGGATTTCGATGCCACGCTGGAGGCGACCGTGTTGCTCTCGGGCGTGGGCTTCGAGTCGGGCGGCGTCGCGGCGGCGCACGCGATTCATCATGGTCTGGCTGATCTGCCTTCATCGCATGGCTTGTTGCACGGCGAGAAGGTCGCGATTGGCGTGCTGGCTTCGCTGTTTTTATCGGCGGTGCCGGATGACGAGCGTCAGCGCGTTTTCAGGTTCTGCCGTGCTGTCGGATTGCCGACGCGGCTCGCCGATATCAACGTGGACGTCACCGATCAAGCCGCGCTCGAAACCGTTGCGAAGCGTGCGTGCCGCGCGGGCGAGATCATCCACAACGAACCATATCCCGTCGATGCAGCGCTCGTCGTTGCCGCACTGAAAGCGATGGACCGTTACCGTTACGCAGTCCAATGAGCGCGCTTCGAAACCTCAATCTGAACTCACGCGAGAAACATCATGGCAACTGAACTCAAAGGTCAGGAAACAGCGGCGTTCCGTCCCGGCCTCTTCGATGGAAAGAAGGTGCTTGTATCGGGCGCGACGAGCGGGATTGGTCTCGCGATCGCGCAAGGTTTTGCAGCGCTCGGCGCCGAAGTGATCGCGACGGGAAGCTCCGCGCGAAAGCTGGACGCCTTGCGCGCGGACTCGACGCTCGAGGGCATCCGCTTCGAGCAGCTCGACGTCCGCGACAACGACGCTATCAAGGCGTTTGTTGGAAGCCTTGCAGAACTCGATGTGCTCGTGAATGCCGCGGGCGTTGCGCGTCCCGCCGACGAATATCGTGACGATGTATTCCGTGAAGTGATCGACGTGAACCTGACTGCCGCCATGCGTCTCGCGATGGCATCGCGCGACATGCTCGAACGCGCGCACGGGGCGATTGTCAACGTGGCTTCAATGCTGAGTTATATCGCCGATGTGGAAGTGCCCGCGTATTGCGCGAGCAAGACCGGCATTCTCGGTTTGACGCGGTCCTTGGCTCACGCGTTCGGGCCGGCGGGCGTGCGCGTGAACGCGATTGCGCCGGGCTACCATCGCACCGATATGACGCGTGCGCTTTGGGAAGTGCCTTCGAGCGCCGACAAGATCGCGGCGCGTAGTGCGCTCAAGCGCTGGGGCGAAGTCGATGACCTCGTTGGGGCGACGTTGTTTCTGGCATCGCCGGCGTCGGCGTTCATCACGGGCGTGACGCTGCCGGTAGATGGTGGATATGCAAGCGGAGTTTGAGACGGAAAACATCACGAACTGTTCATGTGTTCCGGGTGTTTTCGTAGGCTGGCCCAACGCGTGCCGATGTAACTGTACATGGTGCATGGCCTGGAAATGCCGCCACAATGCGGGCTTATCGCGGCTGCGTTTTATCCAACAGGAGCCTGAGCCATGAACCGTCGTTATGTCACAGCGGACGTCTTCACCGATACACAATTCCACGGCAATCCGCTTGCCGTCGTGCTCGACGCCGAAGGGCTTTCGACCAGCCAGATGCAAGCGATCACCGCCGAATTCGGCTATAGCGAAACCACGTTTGTTTTGCCGCCGCGCGACGCCGCGAATACCGCCTGGGTGCGCATTTTCACGCCGAGCCGCGAGATTCCGTTCGCGGGACATCCGAATATCGGCACGGCATTTGTCCTCGCAACGCGCGCTGCGGCGAAGGGCACGCCCTTGCCGGATCGGCTCGTGTTCGAAGAAGGCGCGGGGCTCGTGCCGGTTACGCAAATGAAAGAGCGCGGCCGCGTGGTCGGAGCAGAACTCACCGTGCCGGAACGGCTGACGCGGGCATCGGTGTTATCGGCGGAAAGCGTGGCCGCGTGTTTATCGCTTGATCCAGGCGATATCCGTACCGATGCCCACGCGCCGCAAGTGGCGTCCGTAGGCTTGCCGTTCGTCGTGGCCGAGCTTGCGTCGAGGGAAGCGTTGCGTCGCTGCGTTCCGAGTCTCGTGGACTACAAGAAGGTGTTGCCCATCGATGGCGCCACGTCAATTTATGCCTATACCCGCGATTTCGGCGATGACACGTCGACCGACATTCAAGCGCGCATGTTCACGCCACGCATGACCGAAGATCCCGCGACCGGCAGCGCGACAGCGGCAGCGGTTGCGCTTATCGCCGACGTGCGGGGCGTTTCCGAACTTTCGCTTCGCGCGGGCCAGGGCGTGGACATGGGGCGCCCGAGCATTCTGATCACCACCGTCGATGTTCATGAAGGGCGGCCACGCGTGCGCATCGGCGGGAAATGCGTGAACGTGATGGAAGGCACGTTTTCAATCGAAAACTGAGCCGGCATCAGTCATTTGCTCGGATCAAATCACGCCGGTCGAGCGCATGTCGGCCAGACGCTTTTTCATGTCCAGTACTTCGAGCGTATGCGCTTCGCCTTTGCGCAACGCGACGCTCGTGGACAGAATATCGATGATCACGAGCGCGGCAAGACGTGAAGTAGTCGGCGTATAGACATCCGTGTTTTCCAGCGTTTCCGCGATCACCGCGACGTCGGAAAAGCTCGTCAGAGGACTGTTCGAGCCTGTAATCACGATCACGCTCGCGCCGCGTTCCTTCGCCGTCCTCGCCACTTCGATCAGCGACCGCGTCGATCCGGTATTCGAAATTGCGACGACCGCATCGCCAGGTTTCAGCATGGATGCCGCAATGAACTGCTGATGCGAATCCTGATGCGCGACGCACGGCACGCCGAAGAGCGGAAACTTCTGCTGCGCGTCCAGCGCGACGATTCCCGATGCGCCAAAGCCAAAGAACTCGATGCGCCGCGCCTTCGCCAAGAGATCGACCGCGCGCCCCACGGCCGCGAAATCTAGTTTCTTGCGCGCCCAGTCGAGGCTCGTGATGGTGTAGTCGAAGATCTTGGTCGCGACGGTTTCGGGATCATCGCTCTTGCCCAGCACCGAATGCGTGGCGGGCGCGCCGAGCGCGAGACTTTGCACCACGCGAATCTTGAAGTCCTTGAAGCCGCTGCATCCGAGCGACGCGCAAAAGCGCAGGACGGTCGGCTCGCTCACCTTCGCGTTGCGCGCGAGTTCCGCGAGATTGATATCGGAGATGGAACCGAGGTTTGCAAGAATGTACTCGGCCACTTGCCGGCTGCCACGGCGTAGATTGGGTCGCGCGCGGTCGATCAGTTCGAGGATGTTGTAATCAGGCACTCGATATTCCTTCGTTCATTATGAACGGGGCGCCGCAAGCGGCGCCCCGAGCTTCATGCAAATGGCCAAGCTTTCCAAGTGTAGCGGAACGGCAGTGCCTGCAATCACCGCCGCCAAAAACGCGCGCCGCGCTGCGACAGGACGGCCGCGACAATGATCACGCCCATCACCACTTGCTGATGGTATCCCGGCACGCTTGCCAGATTCATGATGTTGCCGATCACGCCGAGAATCAGCACGCCCATCAGCGTGTTCAGCGCGCCGCCCTTGCCACCCGCGAGACTCGCGCCGCCGATCACCACCGCCGCGATCACGGTGAGTTCGTCGCCCACGCCAACGGTCGGCGCGCCGACGCCCGCACGCGATGTCGAGATAATCCCGGCCAGCGCCGCGAGCAATCCCGAGCTGACATACGTGCCGAGCACATGGCGCGCGACCGGCACGCCGGAGAGCCGCACGGCTTCCTCGTTCGATCCGATCGCCCGAACCACGCGGCCCGCGCGCAACCGGTTCAGCGCAATGCCGCCGATCACGAACACGATCAGCATCACGAGCGTCGGACCCGGAATGCCGAAGTACGAATGACGGCCGAAGTCGAGCAGGGCCTGACCGGGGTCATCGACGAGAATGGGCGAACCGTTCGACACGATCATGGCAACGCCGCGCGCAACGGTCATCATGGCGAGCGTGACCACGAACGGCGTCAGACGGAACCACGCGATCAGCGCGCCCGATATGAAACCGCAGAATCCGCCGACCACGAGCGTGGCGAGCAGGGCGACCGTCAGCCCGTATTGTGGAATCAGCAACGCCGACAACACGCTGCCGAGCGCCGCGATCGATCCCACCGACAAGTCGATACCGCCCGTCAGCACGACCAGCAGCATACCGACCGACATGATGCCGACGCCCGCCACCTGCCGCGAAATATTCGACAGGTTCGGTATGGAGAAAAAGTCGCTCGATACAAACGATGCCGCGATCACGAGCACAATCAGGATGGCGACCGTGTTGAAGCGGCGCGCGACGGACCACCATTGTTTTGCGTGGGCCTGTGCCGAGCTCGCCTGATGCGTTTTCGGGGTGACGGCGCTGGGATTCATGATGCGAGTCTCCGGGTTATTCACAATGCATTTAATGAGTGAGCGTGGCCAGCGCTCGATCGGACACGTCATCCGGCGCGCGGCGCAACGAGAGCGAAAGGATCTGTTCTTCGCTGAAATCGGCGGGTTGCAGTTCGCCGCGAATCTCGCCTTCGCCCATCACGAGGATCCGGTCGCACAAGCCCATGAGTTCCTGATGCTCGGATGAAATCACGAGCACCGCCTTGCCGCGTTCGGCAAGCTGGTTGATGAGCGTATAGATCTCGACCTTCGCGCCGACGTCCACACCTCGCGTGGGTTCGTCGAGGATGATGAGATCGCCGTCCGCGTGGAACCACTTCGCGAGCACGACCTTTTGCTGGTTGCCGCCCGACAGCGTGGAGACATCCGCGTCCATGGAACGCGCCTTGATACGCAGTTGTTCCATCAGCTTTTGCACGAACGCGCGCTCGCGGCCGAACGCCAGGAAGCCGCCCGGACTGCTTACAGATTTCAGCGCGGCGAGTGTGGCGTTGACGCGAATCGGCATCGATAAAACCGCGCCCTGGCCCTTGCGGTCCTCCGGCACGAAGCCGATACCGGCCTTGACCGCGGCCATCGGCGAGCGGATCGACATGACCTTCTGATTCAATTCGATAGTGCCGGAATCCCGCGTGTCGGCGCCGAAGATCAGGCGCGCGACTTCGGTGCGTCCCGAGCCGATCAAGCCGCCCAGACCGACCACTTCGCCGGCGCGCAGCGTGAACGACACGTTGCGCACGGCGTGGCCGCGCATCAGGCCGGTGACCTTCAGCACCTCGGCGCCGAGCGTTGCGTGACGTTCTGGAAACAGCACGGAAAGAGGGCGGCCGACCATCTTGCGGATGAGGCCGTCCATGGTGACATCGGCGGGCTTGATGGTGTCCACGCGCTTGCCGTCTTTCAATACGGTGATGCGGTCCGCGATCGCAAAAACTTCTTCCAGCCGGTGCGAGATATAGACGATGCCCACGCCGCGCGAACGCAACTCGCGCACGATCTCGAGCAGCTTGTTCGCGTCCGATGGCGCGAGGGCGGCCGTGGGTTCATCGAGTACGAGGAGCTTCACCTGACGGCTCAGCGCCTTCGCAATTTCGATCACCTGGCATTGCGCCGTCGAGAGATCGCCGACGAGCGCTGCCGGATCGATATCGAAGCCGAGACTCGCAATCAAGGCACGCGCATTCTTGCGCAGCGATCCCCAGTCGATCACCGCCGGCAACGCGCCCAGAAATACGTTTTCCGCCACCGAAAGATCCGGCGCCAAAGCCGTTTCCTGATGGATCACCGCAATGCCTTCTTCCATTGCAGCGTGCGGGTTGCGGAAGGACATCTCGCGTCCTTCGACCTTGATCGTGCCGGAATCCGGCTGATGACCGCCGCCGATAATGCGCATCAAGGTGGATTTGCCCGCGCCGTTCTCGCCGACCAGCGCGTGGACTTCGCCGCTCATCACGTCGAAGTCGACGCCCTCGATGGCATGAATGCCGCCGAAGCGTTTGTCGACGCCGTCGAGCGCTATAAAGGGAATCATATGAACGTGTCTCCGGAATGCGAGGCGCACCGGACGAACCGGCGCGCTTGCATGGTCCCGCGGGCTTTAGAAAATCGCCTTGGGGTTGTAGTACTTGTCTACGTTGCTCTTGGAGATCGCGGCGGACGGCGTGTACGAAATCTTCGGCACGCTGGTGGCTTCGCCCTTCGCCGCCTTCACGCCGATATCGACCGCGGTGCGCGCGACCAGCGCCGGGTCGTTCAGCGCGGTTACGCCGTACTTGCCTTGCTTGATCAGGTTGAGCGCTTCTTTCTGGCCGTCGGCGGCGGCCACGAGCGTGATGCCGGTACGGTTCGCACTTTCGATCGCGCGGCGTGCACCCAGCACCATGCTGTCGTTTTCGCCGAGCACCATGTTGATGTCCTTGTTCGCGACGAGCAGATCTTCCATCGCCTTCAGGCCGCCTTCGTCGGACCAGTTGCCCCAGCCTTGTCCCACGATCTGCAAGTTGACCTTGCCGGTCTTCGCGAGCTGCGCTTCCACGATCCCCTCGATCACGCCATCGCGACGTTCCTTGCCGACCGGATTGCCTTTCTCGCCCGAGATCAACGCGATCTTCAGCGGCTTGTCGCCCAGGGTATCGACGACCCACGAGCCGACCAGCGCACCGTTCTCGCGATTCGACGATTGCACGAGCGTCAAGTAATTCGCTTTCGGATCGAGCGTACTGTCGATAACGACAACCTTCACGCCGGCCGCGGTCGCCGTGTTGACCACGTTGACGAGACCCTTCGGATCAGCCGGATCGATGATCAGCACCTTGATGCCGCGCGTGAGCATGTCTTCCACGTCGGAGATCTGCTTGCCCATCTTGCCTTGTGCGTCGGCGGTAATCACGTCGTTGCCGAGTTCGGCCGCGCGCGCCTTGGCCGATTCCATCGCGGCCGAAAAGTACGGCGCGTTGAGCACCTTCATGGAAATGCCCACTTTCATCTTGTCGGCTGCCATTGCCGGGGATGCCGCGATCACACCTGCGACTGCCAGCGCCACACCACACATCACCTTCTTCACGAACCGCGTCATGTCTCCTCCTTTTGTTAGGGTTTGGCGGTTTTAAACGATGTTCAACAACAACTTGCCCGGGTTCAAGATGTTCAGCGGATCGAGCGCGGCTTTCACGGCGCGCATGGCGGCCAGTTCAGCCGGTGTCCTCGATAACGCGAGCACCTTCAGTTTTTTCGTGCCGATGCCGTGTTCCGCCGATACCGATCCGCCCATTGCGCCGGTCACGCCGTAGACGACTTCCTGCACTTGCGGCGCGGTGGTCGGCGGCCAGTCGGGTTCCTGCACGACGATGTGCAAATTGCCATCGCCGAGATGTCCGTAGATCAGGATCGTGGCGTTGGGCCAGCGCTCGCGAAGCTGCTTGTCGCATTCGTGCGCGGCGCGGCCGACGTCGGTAATGGGGAAACTCACGTCGAAGGAAACGCGGCCGGGAATCAGTCGCTGATACTCGCCGGGGGCATCGCGAATGGCCCAGAACGCGGCGGCATCCGACTCGGACGAGGCGAGGGCGGCGTCCGTGATAAGGCCTTCTTCAAGCATCTCCGCCAAGAAATCCTCGAACGCGTCCGCTTGCCGTTGGGGATCCGCGCCGCTGCTTTCGAGCAGCACGTAATACGCGTGCTTGCCTTCCAGCGGCGCGCGCAATTCCGGCAGGCGCGACAACACGAAGTCGTAATAACCCGGCCACATGACTTCGAACGCCGACACGCCCGCGGGCAGACCTTCCTGAGCGCGGCGCAGCAACGTGGTGACCGCGTCGTAGTCCGGCAATCCGCACCATGCCGTCGATACCGCTCGCGGCTTGGGCCTCAGACGCAGCACGGCGCGCGTGATGACGCCGAGCGTTCCTTCGCTTCCGATCAGCAAATTGCGCAGGTCGTAACCGGTGTTGTTCTTGATCATCTTGCGCAGGCCGCCGACGATGCTGCCATCGGCGAGCACGGCTTCTATGTCCAGCACCTGGTCCCGCATCATTCCGTACTTGATCACGCGGTTTCCGCCGGCGTTCGTCGCAAGATTGCCGCCGATCGTGCAGCTTCCGCGTGCGCCCAGGTCCAGCGGAAACATGAAACCGGCTGCGTCGGCGGCTTCCTGCACGACCTGCAGCGGCGTGCCGCACCAGACCGTCATGGCGGCGCCGATTTCATCGATGGACTCAACGCCGTTCATCAACTCCAGGCTTAACGCCACCTCACCGCCGAGCATGCACGCGCCGCCGGCAAGACCCGTCAGTCCGCCTTGCGTGACGACCGCCTGCTTGTGTTCGTGGCAGATCCGCAGTGCCGTCGCGACGTGTTCGGTCGTGCGCGGGCGGATCAGCGCAAGCGGTTCATCGCAAGGCATGCGGCTCGAATCCGAATTCTTGCGACCCGCGAATTCATCAGGAAGGCTGACCACGTCGGCTCCGAGCGCTTCGCGCAGCGCCGCAACCGCGGCATTGGGCTGAGTGCGTTCAGAGGGCTGCTTGTCTTGCATCGAATTCTCCAGCGGTGGCGAAACATGTTTGTACAGCGGTGTATTGCTTAAACAGTTGAGCGGAAATAACGTTGTCTCCGCATACCTTGAACGATAGTATAGCTATCATTAACGAGAAAAACAGGATCGAAACGGCGGGGAAAACCCTGATGTTTTGCATTTAACTTAAAGCTATCATTATTAAAACTAACGTTCGCTTTGCTTTGTATCGTTCAGTGAAGCGACTTGCACTTTCCAGGAGATGGACCCGATGCAATGGCCTGAACCACGTTCCTTCGATGTCGACTTGCAGTCGGGCCTGATGAACGGCACCGGCTCGCGCTACCGGAAGTTCTTGCGCGACCTGGGCGGGCTTTATGCCGACAGCGCCGCCTTCGACGCGCTTGCTGCTACGCGCAGCGACGAGGTTGTCTATGAAGTCACCGATCACAAGCCAAACAGCAATCCTGGCGACCTGATTACCGGCGTCACGCGCATGAGCCCGGGCAAGGTCGGCGACGAATTTTTCATGACGCGCGGCCACATCCACGCGGCCATCGACAGGCCCGAGCTTTATTTCGGATTGAAGGGATACGGCGTGATGTTGATGGAGTCACCATCGGGCGATACACGCGTGGTCGAGATCAAGGCGAATACGGCGTGTTATGTGCCGCCGCGCTGGATTCATCGATCGGTGAATCTGGGCCAGGAAGACTTCGTGATGCTGTTTTGCTATCCGGCGGATTCGGGTCAGGATTACGCGATCATCGAGCAATCGAATGGCATGAAACTGCGGATCGTCGATGACGGCGCGGGGTCCTGGCGCAGCGTGCCGAACCCCGAATACAAGGAGCGCACGCAGGAGGAGATCGAAGCCTTGCTTGCGCGCGGTGCGTTGGCAGCCGAAGGAGCGACGCGATGAACGCTTCCACGAAGTATCAGGCGGCAAACCGTCCCACGTTCTACTTCATCGGCGTGACGACGGCGCAAAGTTCCATCATGCGTGTGTTTCCCGAATGGGCGAAGCATTTCGGTCTCGGCAATGTGGAGATCAAAGGCATCGATTTTCAGCCGCACGCGGCGCCCGAGGCGTATCGCGAGGCGGTTGAATTCCTGAAGCACGATCCGTTGTCGGTCGGCGCGCTCGTGACCACGCACAAGATCGACCTGTACGCGGCGTGCAAGGATCTTTTCGATGTCATCGATCCAACCGCCAAGGTCATGGGCGAGACAAGTTGCCTCTCAAAGCAGAATGGAAAATTCATTTGTCATGCTAAGGATCCGATCACATCGGGTTTATCGCTGGATGGATTCCTGCCTGCGAATCATTTTGCCGATACCGGCGCGGAAGTCTTTTCAATGGGCGCGGGCGGCTCGACCATCGCGCTGACCTGGCATCTGATGCAGAAGGAACGCGGCGCGAACCGGCCGTCGAAGGTGATCGTATCGAACCGCTCGGCGAGTAGGTTGGAGGAGATCGAGCGCATTCATCGCGAACTGAAATTCGATGTACCGTGCGAATATGTCGTCGCGCCGAAGCCGGAAGACAACGACGCCGTACTCGCGCGTTTGTTGCCGGGCGCGCTCGTCATCAACGCCACGGGTCTGGGCAAGGATGCGCCGGGTTCGCCGTTGAGCAACGCTGCCGTGTTTCCGGAACGCGCGGTTGTGTGGGACCTGAATTATCGTGGCGACCTGATTTTCCTCGATCAGGCACGCGCGCAGGAAAGCACGCGTAAGCTTCAAATAGAGGACGGCTGGACCTACTTCATTTACGGATGGACGCGCGTGATCGCGGAAGTGTTCCACGTCGACATTCCGGTAAGCGGTCCCGGCTTCGATGAAATCAGCCGCATTGCGGCGCAAGCGGGAAAACCCGTGCCCGCCAAATAAGCTTAAGGAAAACCCAGGCATGTATCTCGACAAGTTCAAGCTCGACGGCAAGATTGCCGTGGTCACGGGCGCTGCACGCGGTATCGGATTTGCAACGGCCGAGGCGCTCGCGGAAGCGGGCGCGCTCGTGGTTCTCACGGATATGAACGCGGAATTGCTCGACAAAGCCGCGGCGGATCTCGCGGCGAAGGGGCATCGCGTTGAAACCGAATTGCTCGATGTCACCGACTCGACCGCGGCGCAGCGCGTGAACGACGCGGTTGTCGCGCGTCATGGCCGCGTTGACGTGCTGGTGAACAACGCGGGCATCGCGATCTCGAATCATCCCGCCGAGACCATGACCGATGCGATCTGGAACAAGGTTATCGATGTCAATCTCAACGGCGTGTTCTGGGCCTGCCGCGCGTTCGGTAAAGGCATGCTCGAACACGGCACGGGAAGCATCGTGAACGTGGGATCGATGTCGGGATTTATCGTGAACCGGCCGCAGGAGCAGGCGAACTACAACGCGTCCAAGGCCGGCGTGCATCACCTGACGAAGTCGCTCGCGGCCGAGTGGGGCGCGCGAGGCGTGCGCGTGAATGCCGTTGCGCCGACGTATATCGATACCGAGATGAACACTTACGTGTACGAGAACAAGGAGATGTTCGACAAATGGGTTGGCGGCACGCCGATGAACCGGCTCGGACGCATGGACGAAGTCGCGTCCGTGATCCTGTTTCTCGCAAGCGACGCATCGAGTCTCATGACGGGATCAATCGTTCTCGCCGATGGCGGTTATGTCTGCTGGTGATCTGTCGCTGCAGGACGAGCGTTTTTCCGCGTCCTTGCGCGAGCGGCTGACCGATTCGGCCGCCGCGCCTCGCAATGAGGAAGTCGTGTTGTATTGGCTCGGGCAAGCGGGGTTTGTGATCGAGTGGCGCGAGTTCAGGATGTTGATCGATCCGTATCTGTCCGACTCGCTCGCGGAAAAATACAAGGGTACGAAGTTCCCGCATATGCGGATGATGGAGGCACCCGTCTTGCCCGGCGAACTGGACCGTCTCGACCTCGTGCTGTGTACGCACAGGCACACGGATCATATGGATCCGGGGACGCTTCAACCGCTTGCGCAACGATTTCCCGATCTCAGGTTCGTTGTTCCCGCAGCGGTCACGGACGAAGCAATCAAGCGATGCGGCGTCGGCGTAGAACGGCTGTTTCCGGTGAATGCCGGTGAGCGCATCGAGGTTTTTCCTGGCTGTTTCGTGTCACCGGTTCCTTCGGCGCACGAGTCGCTGGATATGGACGACGAAGGGCGTTTTCCGTGGCTAGGATATGTCGTCGAAGCGAGCGGCATACGCTTGTATCATTCGGGCGATTGCGTGCCTTATGCAGGACTTGCAGAAACCGTGGCGGCTATGAAGCCGCACGTCGCGATGCTTCCCGTGAATGGCCGCGACGCCGAGCGCAGCGGCAACGGCGTGCCCGGCAACTTCACGCTGGACGAAGCCATTGCACTCGCAAAGGAAAGCGGCAGCAGTGCGTTGATTGCGCATCACTTCGGCCTCTTCGACTTCAACACGGTTTCTAATGATGTCATCGACACATGCATTGAGCGCGAAGCCGCCAAAGGTTTCTCCATGTACCGCGCGAAAGCCGAAACTGCCTGGCGCCTGAAGCTTGATATAAGCGCGGAATAATTTTGCTGCGCCGCGCATCCTACTGCTTCATTGTCCCGGTCGCAGCGCCACCCGACGCCCCTTGAGGCGACATCGCTTTTTGCCGTTGCTGCATCAGCGTCCCCTGATTACCCGATGTGCTCATGCCTGCGCTCGCCGGCTGGGCCATCGATTCTCCCGCGCTCGCGGGATTTCCCGGCGCGGCGGTCGCATTTCCATTTGTGGTCTTGTTTCCGCTGTTTTGCGCATAAGCACTCGTGCCGCCGATACTCGCAAGCAGGCACGCTGCCACGATCATGCTCTTCATGATGACCTCCCAGGTTTATCGAGTTTGCGCGGCGCTGTCCGGCGCTGCATCGCCTTTATTGTTCAGCATCCCATGTGCCCAACCCGCGTTGCTGCAGTGCGGTTCTTATCTCGGCGACGCAGGCACAAGGTGTATCGCGGACGGTGACAATGTGTTTCCCGGCCGCGATTCGTCAGTCCTCCAGATTGCTTCGTAACCTCAGTATGTATTGCCCGGTACGACTTATGCATGGCCTGATCGGCGCGTTGATTCCGGCACAGTGCCGCTGTGCAACAGGAGACCCGATCGATGGCATTTGAAGAGCAGCTTCAGGACTGGCGCGAGAGTGCGTTGCGCGTCGAACAGAGCGTGACGAAGGCGGTGATCGGTCAGCACGAAACTGTTCGGCTCATCAACGTGGCGCTGTTTGCGCGCGGACATGTGTTGCTGGAGGGCGGTGTCGGGGTTGGGAAAACCACCGTGCTGCGCGCATTTTCCCGGGCGATCGGCGGCGACTTCGGGCGCGTGGAAGGCACCATCGACATGATGCCGGGCGACCTGATCTATCACACGTATGTGGATGCCGAGGGCAAACCGCGTATCGATCCGGGTCCTTTGCTGCGGCACGGCGAAAGACTCACTACGTTCTTCTTCAACGAGATCAACCGCGCCAGGCCGCAAGTGCAATCGCTCTTGCTGCGCGCAATGGCCGAGCGCTCCGTCTCGGCTTTCGACCGGGAATATCATTTTCCGCACATGATCGTGTTCGCCGATCGCAACAAGGTCGAACGGGAAGAAACGTTCGAGCTGGCATCGGCGGCACGCGATCGCTTTCTCTTCGAGCTGAACATGCCGACGCCATCGGATGCCGAGGTACGCCGCGCGCTGGTGTTCGATCCGGTCTTTCACGACGTCGATGCGTTACTCGAGCAAGTCACGCCGGGCGTGGTCCGATGGGAAGAGCTGAACAGCATCGGCGCGACCATCCAGCGCAGCGTGAGTGCAAGTCCGACCATCGAGCGATACGTGCTCGACATCTGGCAGGCAACCGAGAACCCGCAGCAATTCGATATCGCGCTCGAAGGTGTCGATATGCAGCGGCTCATTCTCGTAGGCGCAAGTCCGCGCGGCATGAGCGCGCTGCTTCGCGCCGCCCGTGTGATCGCATGGCTTGCCGGCCGCACGCATCTGATACCGGAGGACGTTCACGCCGTGCTGTTGCCGGCGCTCGGACACAGGGTGTTCTTCACGCCCATCTACGAACTACGCCGCCAGGAACTCGCGGAAGGTTTGATCGCGCAGATCATGGCAAGAGTCGCGGTGCCGTGAAGTCATGAATACCCTGAACGCGATGCCAGAATTTCACTACCGGTTGCCAACGCGCGCCGGTGGTTCCCGTCCCGGTTCGCATCCTGGTTCGAGCTTCGGCGCGGGTCAGGCGTTCGCCATGCACGCGCGCCTTTTCGATCATCCCGATCCGCGCCGCGTGGATTTGCGTGCGAGCATGCGCGCGATTCCGGCTGAATGGCTCGTGCGGGTGCATCTGCAAAGAGTCGCGGTGCCGGTGTACGTGGTGATCGATGTATCGGCGTCGATGCATTTCGGCCAGGCCAAAACGAAGCTCGATATTGCGGCGGATTTTGTCGAAGCACTGGGGTACAGCGCGTTTCGCGCAGGCGATCAGGTCGGCATGCTCGCCTTCGATGCAACCGAGCGCGAAGAACTTTATTCTCCCGCGCGCTACGGCCAGGGCGTGGGCGACGTCATGGCGGGCAGCGTGCGCGAGGCGGCCAAAGTAGCGGGCGTGGCGGGTGGTATCGATGGATTGGAAAAGTCGGTGGCAAAACTGGCCGGACGACAAGGCATCATTTTTATTGTGTCGGACTTTCACTGGCCGCTCACACGTTTGCCGAAGGTGCTCGATACGCTCACGCATGCCTATGTGATTCCGATGATCGTATGGGACCGCTCGGAGATCGAGCCGCCCGCTCACGGTTCGCTGTTGAGCGTGGACGATTCCGAAACGGGCGCGCGGCGGACTTTATGGCTGCGTGACAAGACGCGCAACGACTGGCGCGACGCCGTGCAGCGCCGGCGCATTGAAATAAATACGCTCTTCGGCAAACGCGGCTTGCGGCCGTTCTACATTGAAGGAGCATTCGACGCCGAAGCGTTGTCGCGATACTTCCTGGAAGCAGCCGCATGAGATTTTTCGCGCGCGGGCTTGCGGCTCTCATGTTTTGCTCGATCATCTCGACGGTGCACGCGGCGACCGTGGAGCAGCCACGTGCATTCGGCCATGTGATAGGCGATGTACTCACGCAGCGCATCTTGCTGGCTCAAGACGGCAACGTCGCGATGCCATCGACCGGACGTGTCGGCATATGGTTCGAGCGTCGCAATCCGCGAATCGAACACGATGCGCGGGGCCGTTCATGGCTGAGCATCGACTACCAGATCACAAACGCGCCGCAAACGCTGACCACGATCATGCTGCCTTCACTGAGCCTGATGGTTCCCGGCGGCAGCGCGCTGCAAGTTCCCGAATGGCCCGTAAGCGTGAGTCCGCTGACGCCCCAGACGGCATTTTCAACGGGCGATCTTCAGGCGCTGCTTCCTGACAGGCAGGCCCGAGCTCCGGCGACCGCGCCGCTGCGCAAACAGATGACCTCGGCGATGGGTCTGCTCGCGTTGACACTGCTGGCGTGGATCGGCTGGTGGCGATGGCGTAACCGCCGCGATGCCGAACGCCTGCCGTTCGCGCGCGCATGGAACGAAATGCAGCGTGAAAAGACCTCTGGTAAAGATGCCAGCGCTTATGGCTGGTTGTGCTTGCATCGTGCGTTGAACGAGACGGCGGGGCAGGTCGTGCATGGCGGAACCCTTGCGCCGTTGTTGGCTAAAGCGCCTTATCTGCAGCCACTTCAATCGCAGCTCGAACGGTTTTATCAGCACTCCAGCGAGCGGTTTTTTGCATCGTCGGAAACGTCTGCACCCGATACCCAATTTTCCCTGCGCGACTTGTCGCGAACGTTGTACCGCGCGGAAAGGAAACAGGGATGACATCGGCCATCGACTTCGCGCATCCCTGGGCGCTCGTGCTTTTGCCGCTGGCGCTTTTGCCTTTGCTGCGCCGCCGTGGCGACACACTGAGTTTTTCGTACATCGGATGGCTGCCCGTCGATCGACTCGGACGCGCGATCGGCTGGCTCTGGAGAGCGTGCGCCGTGCTGACCATTTTCTCGATTATCGTGGGTCTAGCCGGCCCTGGCAGATCGAATCTGACAGCGCTGCGCACGGGCACGGGCGCTGAAATCCTGATCCTGATGGACCGCAGTTCGAGCATGGACGACGCCATGGGCGGACAGCCGATCGATTCGCGCGGAATGTCGAAGAACGAAGTGGCAAGGCGTTCGATCAGCCGTTTCGTCGACGAACGCCCCAACGACCGCCTGGCTTTCATGATGTTCGGCATCAGCCCGATCCCCGTGGTGCGCTTCACCGCAAATCACCAGATCATTCTCGATGCAATCAGCGGCACGGGCATTGGGCGAGGCATGGCGGACACGCAGCTCGATCGCGGACTAAAGGCGGCTATCGGCCAGTTCGACGGCCGCAGCTTCGACGCACGCCGCGCCATCGTCCTCGTCTCCGACGGCGGTGCGCGGCTCGACGCACAAGCCCGGCGAAACATTGAGGAAGGACTCGCGCGCAATCGCATCGACCTGTATTTCATCTATTTGCGCAGCGGGGTTTATAGCCCGGACCTGCGGGCGGTCGCCGCCAACGACGCATCCGCGGAAGCCGAGTTGCATCGGTTCTTCCTGACGCTGAAGTCGCCGTACCACCTTTATCAGGCAAGCGATGCCGACGCCATGGCCGCCGCGATGGCCGACATCAGCCGGCAGCAGAAATACCAGGTGTCGTTCGTCGAACAATTGCCGCGCCAGGACAGAAGTTCGTATTGCTTCGCCGCCGCGCTGGTGTGCTGCACCTTGCTTCTTGCGTTGCATCTCATTCAGGTCAGGAGCTGGGCATGAAACGCTCGACAACGCACATTGCCTTCGGCGTGGTCGCGCTGTGTTGTGCAGCCGTGGCCGCATACGACGGGCTGCAATTGAAGCGTGCAAACGACATCGCGCAAGCCGTTGTGAATGCGGGTTTGAATTCGAGTGCGAACGCGGGGAATCAAATGATCGACGCGCCCGAAGTCCGGCTCGCGCGTGCGATGGTTTTATCGAAGTCACGCGCATATCCCGATGCGCAAAAACTCTACGACGCCCTGATCCAGGACGAAGATTCCGCAGGCGTCGCAAAAGATGCGCTGTTCAATCTGGGCAACATGTACGTGCGTCAGGCGACGGGCGAGGGCAGCACGGGTCCGGTCAGATCCCTGCCGCTTCTGGAGCAAGCCAAGCAGCGATACCGCCAGTTGCTACGCACGAATCCCGATGACTGGGATGCCCGCTACAACCTCGAGCGTGCGTTGTGGCTTGCGCCGGAGGCAGCGCAAGGCGCCGATGAACCCGACGTGAAGGAACAGCACGACGTAAAGTTGCGCGGTGCACAAGCCGAGGATTTGCCGTGAAAATCCTGGCGCTCATGCGCGGCTTGTTTGGCAAACGACAATGGCCTGTCACGCTCGCGCTGTTACTGCTGATCGCCGCGCTCGTCATGCCGCCAATGAAGCTGCCGCGCGACAACGCGAATTACATCGTCACCTTCGATATCACGCAAAGCATGGACACGGAGGATGTCGGCACGAGTCAAGCGCCATTGAGCCGCCTTGAGTTCGCGCGCGCCGCCATGCGTGAAACGCTCGGCAAATTGCAATGTGGATCCAAGGTCGGATGGAGCGTTTTCACCGGTCAACGGACCTTGTTGTTGATGCCGCCTATCGAGGTTTGCGGCAACTTCGACGCGCTGCTCTCGTCGCTCAACGAGATCGATGGCCGCATGCGCTGGACCAACTGGAGCCGCGTGGCCGAAGGCGGAATTTATTCGGCGGTGCATACGGCGCAGGAAGTCGGATCGAATACCGCTGTCATCTTTTTTACCGACGGGCAGGAAGCGCCGCCGGTGTTGCCATCGAATGATCGGGTGCGCGCGATCGCCGACAGCAAGGTACACGGCTGGCTGATCGGCGTGGGCGGCGACCAGCCCGTAAATATTCCCAAGACCGACGCAAACGGCAACAAGACAGGGTTCTGGCGTGCCGATCAGGTCATCCAGGTTCCGACCATTCCCGGCAAGCCGACCACCACCGAGAGTCACGAGGAGTTGTCGTCGTTGCGCGCGGACTATCTGGCTTCGGTGGCATCGCGTATTGGTTTTGGTTATGCGCGCTTGCGCGATCCATCGTCGTTGACCAGCGCGATGCTGGATCCGAACCTGACGCATCGCGAATCTGCCGCAACGAACGTCAGCTGGTGTCCCGCGCTGCTTGCATTGCTGTTGCTCATCTGGCGATTCATGCCGTTGCGCGCACTACGTGGCGCACGTCGCGCGGCCGTTCCCGCAACGGTTCCTGTCGCGCGTCCTGTTGCTGCTTCGCGCACCGTCACTCAAGACACGAAGGATCGTGGATTGCCGCAATCAGCAAATCCAGAAATGCGGCTACGGCTTTAGGCAACGTGCGCCCAGCCATGGTCTGCACTTGCAGCGTGCGCTGATGCAACTCCGGGTTGCTGATTGGAATGGCCGCCATCTTGTCCGCCTGGAGGCGGCTGCGCACCGTCAGATAACCCACAAACGTCACGGCCTGAGTTTGCTGGACGAAGCTCTGCAGCGCGCCGCCGTAGTTGCTCACGAACACTGGCTCGAAGTTGAGGCCTTCGAGGCTGCACGAGATATCGAATAATTGCCGCACGGTCACGCCTTCGCCGTAGATGGCAAGCGGCCACGGCGTGAGATCCGCGAGAGATACCGACTCCTTCTTCGCCAGCGGATGGTCCTGCGTGACCAGCGCGAAAATCGGCGCGCGCTGCGCGTAATGCACGTTCACGTCTTTCTCGGGCGCGACGCTGAAGCACACCGCAATATCGGCGGTGCCTTCGCGAACGTGTTGCGTCGCCTCGGTGGGCGCGGCGACATCGAGCTGAAAATGCACGGCGGGCCAGCTCTTCAGAAAGTGCGCGAAGACCTGCGGCAGGAAATCCCGCGCCACGCCTTCCGAGCTCGCCACGCGAATCGTTGCGCGGCTTTCGGTTGTCAGGCCGCGAATTTCTTCGGTGACGCGTTCCTGTTCCATCAGGCTCCGGTGCGCATGCGCGGCAAGCAGGCGGCCGGCTTCGCTCAGCACCATGCCGCGCGGCCTTCGTTCGAACAGCGGCACGCCCATCTCGTCCTCCAGCTTCGCAACCTGTCTGCTTATCGCCGATACCGCCACGAACAGGCGCTCGGATGCCTTACTCAAAGAGCCGCTTCGGGCGACTTCCAGGAAATACCGCAGCGCGGTGGTTTGCATGATGCGTCTCTTTCAAGGGCGAATCGATGGTCGGGAGCTTTGCCTTTTCGGCAACGGAAACCGCCAAATATTGTCATTGTCCATAAATATCGGCGGTATCAAGATCGCGTCATCGGTTTTTTCTGCCTGAAGAACCGGCGTGCCTCGTTTGCCTGATGGCGCGCTTCACCGGAGAAAGAAGTGACACGCGAGTCCGCCATTCAAGCCGCTGCCGACCTGTACGATTCCGGCACTTTCCTCGAAGATCTGCGCCGCCGCGTGGCGTTCCGTACGGAGAGTCAGGAGCCCGAAAGCGGTCCGTTGCTAAGCGCGTATCTGACCGATGAAATCGTGCCGCTTCTTACCGAACTGGGCTTCACCTCGCGGCTGGTCGATAACCCTGCGCCGGGCGCGGGGCCGTTTCTGGTTGCGCATCGCAAGGAAAGCGACGAGTTGCCTACGGTGCTGACTTACGGTCACGGCGATGTCGTCAGAGGATATGACGCGCAGTGGCGCGAGGGTTTATCGCCGTGGAACGTCACCGTTGACGGCGACCACTGGTACGGCCGCGGCACTGCCGACAACAAGGGCCAGCACAGCATCAATCTCGCCGCGCTAAAAGCCGTGCTCGACGCACGAGATGGACAGCTCGGCTTCAATCTCAAGCTGCTTTTCGAAACCGGCGAAGAGGTCGGCTCGCCTGGCCTGCACGCCGTGTGCGAAACCTTGCGCGATGAACTCAAGGCCGACGTGCTGATTGCGTCCGATGGCCCGCGCCTCGGCGCAGCGCGTCCCACGATCTTTCTCGGCTCACGGGGCCTCGTCAACTTCAAGCTCACTGTGAACCTGCGCGAGGGCGGTCATCATTCGGGTAACTGGGGCGGCCTGCTGCGCAATCCGGGCGTGGTGCTGGCGAACGCGATTGCATCGATGGTCGATCAAAACGGCCGCATCCTGATCGAAGGTTTGCGTCCGCCCGAAGTGCCGCAAGCGGTGCGGCGCGCGCTGGATGGAATCGTCGTGGGCGGCAATCCGGGCGAGCCTGAAGTCGATACCGATTACGGCGAACCAGGTCTCACGCCTTCCGAACGCGTGTTCGGCTGGAACAATCTCGAAGTGCTCGCGTTCCGTACCGGCAATCCCGAGAAACCCGTCAACGCAATCCCGCCGCATGCCTTCGCGTTCATGCAGATCCGCTTCGTGGTGGGCACGAACTGGGAGGATCTCGAGCGGATCGTGCGCCGTCATCTGGACGAGCATGGCTTCGGCATGGTCGAAATCGATGTCGACCGCGGCGCGCCGGCGACCCGCGTGGACCCGGACAACGCGTGGGTCCAGTGGGGCCTGAATTCGCTTGCCCGCACCACTGGCAAGAAGCCCGTGCTGTTGCCGAATCTCGGCGGAACGCTTCCCAACGATGTCTTCGCGGAGATCATCGGCATGCCGACGCTCTGGGTGCCGCACTCGTATCCTGGCTGCTCGCAACACGCGCCCGATGAACACATGCTCGGGCCAGTAGTCGAGGAAGGCTTGCGCATCATGGCCGGGCTCTTCTGGGACCTCGGCGAGCAAGACGTTCCGAGTACAGCCAACGTGAACCAAGCATCAAGGAATACGCGATGAGCACCGACACGGCCACGACCGTCATTCCGAAATCAGCGCCGCACACGGGCATCTACAAGCTGATAGCCGCAACATCGATAGGCAACGCGCTCGAGTTCTACGATCTCGTGGTCTACGGCTATTTTGCGTCCACGCTCTCGAAGCTGTTTTTCCCGACCTCCGATAAAACCGTCTCGCTGCTCCTGACACTCGGCACGTTCGCGCTCTCGTATCTTGCGCGCCCCGTCGGCGCATTCGTGCTCGGTTCCTACAGCGATCGCAAGGGCCGCAAGGCTTCGCTGACATTGTCGATTGCGATGATGACGCTCGGCACCGGCATGGTCGCGTTGATGCCGAGCTATGCGACGATCGGCGTGCTCGCGCCCATCGGCATCTTTGCGTCGCGGCTGTTGCAAGGCTTTTCCGCGGGCGGCGAGTTCGGTAGTTCCACGGCGTTCCTGACCGAGCATGCGCCCGCCCGCAGCGGCTTCATGGCGAGCTGGCAGTTCGCGAGTCAGGGCGCGAGCGTGCTGGTTGCATCGGCATTCGGCGCGGTGTTGACGAGCACGCTGACGCCCGCGCAACTCGAAGGCTGGGGCTGGCGGATTCCATTTTTGTTCGGATTGCTGATTGGTCCGGTGGGAATGTATATCCGCCGTCATGTCGATGAAACCCCGGAGTTCGAACGCACCGAAACGGCAGCGTCGCCGATCCGTGAAGTGCTCGCGACGCAGAAGGAACGGCTGCTGGTTTCCATCGGCTCGCTGGTGCTGACCACGACTGCGAACTACATGTTGCTGTACATGCCGACGTATGCGTCGCGCCAGCTCGGCCTTGCGCCGTCGTCGGGGTTTATCGCGACGCTCGCAGCAGGTTTTATCGTGATGGTGCTCACGCCAATGGTTGGACACTGGTCCGATAAAGTCGGCCGCACGCGCATCATGCTGGGCGCCGGGTCGCTCTTTTTCGTCACCATTTATCCGGCCTTCATGTTCATGAACGCGCATCCGTCCATGCTGACGCTGCTCGCCGCCGTGGTCTGGGTCGCGGTGCTCAAGGCCATTTATTTCGCGCCGATTCCCGCGCTGATGTCGGACCTGTTTCCGACCCGCACGCGTACCACGGGCATGGCGGTCGGCTACAACGTCGGCACGACGATATTCGGCGGTTTCACGCCGCTTGCGGTTGCCTCGCTGATCGCGTTGACGGGTAACAATCTCGCGCCGGGTTTCTACCTGATGCTCGCCGCCATCATCAGTCTTTTCACACTCGTTTGGGCGCGCAAACGCCTGAAAGTGCACTGATTCAGTTCGATGAACACCTTGGAAATGAACGTTATGCAAAACGATTTACCGCAGGCCATGAAGGACGCCATCCAGTTTTCAAACGACCACGAAACGCTCTGGGATCGCAGTGTGAAAGGCGTGTGGGGCGTTCATCCGAACGATCCTCCGCCATGGAACAAGTTGCTCGGGCCGGTGCATGATCGCGGGCCGGTGTCGGGCGCGATTTCCGTCGATGGCCGTCTGTTGGCGTCGTGGGGCGAACCGGATCGCGCCGACCTCACGTTCAGTATCGCCAAGACATATCTGGCGTTGCTTGCAGGCGTGGCGCACGATCGCGGCCTGCTTCCCGATGTCGATGAACCGGTGCATGTTCGCGTGCCTGGCATCGGTTTCGACGATGAACACAACGCTCGAGTAACGTGGGCGCAATTGCTGCAGCAGACCAGCGAATGGACGGGCGATTATTTCGGTCTTCCGGATCAGGCGGATCATTATCGGGCGGTCACGTTCGGCACGCCGCCCGATGGCAAGAAGGGCGACCTGCGCCCGCTGCAGACGCCTGGCACGTACTGGGAATACAACGATGTGCGCATCAACCAGTTGTCGCTTGCGCTGCTGCATCTGTTTGGACGGCCGTTGCCCGATGTGTTCCGCGAGGCGATCACGCGACCGGCCGGTGCCAGCGATAACTGGAGCTGGGTCGGGTATGACAACGCATGGGTCGATATAAACGGTCAACGCGTGCAATCGGTGCCGGGCGGCACGCACTGGGGCGGGGGTTTGTCGATCAGCGCGAACGATCAGTTGAAGGTAGCGCAGATTTTAATTAACGACGGCAAGATCGACGGACGGCAGGTCATCTCGCGCGATTGGATTACGCGCATGCAAACGCCTTGCGGCCTTGCGCCTTATTACGGTTATCTCGTGTGGCTCAATCACGAACGCCGCGTGTTTCCGAGCGTGCCGGCATCGAGTTATTTCGCGATCGGCGCCGGGAGTTCGTTCATGTGGATCGAGCCGGAGCGGAAGATGGCAGTGGTGGTTCGCTGGCTGAATTCCACTTACGCCGATGAGTTTTTTGGTCTGGTCCTGAAAGCGGTGGACGATGTTTTGACGCGTTAATCCACTGCTGCAATCTTCTGCAGCCACGCGAGAAGCGGCCTCGATTTCTCGCGATACTCATTGCGCGGCGGATGCACGAGGTAATACCCCGAGCCCGATTCCAGCACGCGTTCGAACGGCGCCACCAGCGCGCCGTTCGACAAATTCTCCTGCACCAGATTCAAATCTCCCAACGCCACGCCCATGCTGCGAACGGTCGCGCCGAACGCGAGGTCGAGGGTGAATCCTTGGCCAAAATTCATATGGGTGGGCTTGCGAGAATGATCACTCTCCATTTTTTCTAGTCTTAGAAATACCTTGTTATTGTCCCGAAAAAGACCATCTGTGGTCGACAGGTTGTCGGTGTCAGCGTAGAGATATGCATGTTGGCCGGGGAGTCTCGGGTTCCCGAGCAATTGGTGTTTCTCAAAAATACCCACTGGTTATCTTAATAAGATATCCGAAGGATTTTTCTTGACTTGAATTATTTCAAGCTGTTTTAATAAATTGGCGGTTCTGCTTACTCGAACCGTTTATTTAATGAATATGCTCAAAAATTGACTGCCAATTTTCCTCGATAAAAGATGTTTGGGAGTGGGAAGCGGTTGGGATAATAGCTTCACGCGTGCCGATGCGATTCATGTTCAAGTGCTCCCGCGAGAACTTGCTGCGGAACGTTTCAGCTGTCGATGGCGTCAGCGAGTAGCGCGGCAGTAGTTTCCATAAAACCCCCTAATAAGTTAAGAAGATCCGAAGATTCGGATAGCTACAGGTTTATATCCATGTTGATTAGCTTTCCTTTCCTGCCTGGATCCAGCAACGGCAACGTAGATATCTTTGAGCAATCCGCGTTGAACGAGATCGTCACTCTTGACGAGTACGAGTCACCACACGGCATCTTTCCGATAAGCCGAGATCGCCGGTGGCACGGTGGCGTTCACTTAACGCCAAAGATGGTTAATGAACCGGTTCGAGCTGTCGCAGATGGAGTTGTGGTCGCATACAGAGTCGCGCAGGATTCTCTGGATGGTCATGACACGAGTTTTGTCTTGCTAAAGCATGAGACGGAAACAGGAACCGGGCGATCAATAGCGTTCTACTCGTTGTATATGCACCTTATGAATCAGGCGGACTTGAAGACTAGGCCAGCGTTGAAGCAGCAAATGGCTGAATTTATGCAAACGGCAACAGCCTCCGCCCGTCAAGGCGAAAAAATAAAGGTTTATCGCAAGGATATTCTCGGCTATCCGGGCCAGATGTTTGGGCATCGCATGATTCATTTTGAAATCTTCATGACCGATGCCGACTTCAAGGCGTACTTCGATAAGACTCAATTGGACAATCGCACGATCAGTGCCACCAGTAGCGAAGAGCCGTGGGGCGATTGTTATTTCGTGATTCCACCAGGTCCGTTTTTATCGAAGCCGGATAAGTCGAGCGCCGAAGCCGGTAGAACCGAGCACGCGTTGTTCGTGCGCATTCGTTTTGATCGCGGGACGAAGTACACAACTGTTTGGCGCGATGAGGGCAACGGAAAGGCACCTACATTGATTACGTCCGCAGCCGGCGTTGCCGTGCCCAATTATGAATACGATCTCTATAAAACTGCGACAAAACAATACCCGGATTGCGCCAGTGCGGGCTACGAGTTGCTTCGCTTTGGCCGCGTGGTGGGACCCGACAAGGATCGACTTCCTGCTGATAAATCTGCGAACTGGCAGTCTGTCAGATGGCGATCACGGCGGCGTCCGNATGCCCAATTATGAATACGATCTCTATAAAACTGCGACAAAACAATACCCGGATTGCGCCAGTGCGGGCTACGAGTTGCTTCGCTTTGGCCGCGTGGTGGGACCCGACAAGGATCGACTTCCAGCTGATAAATCTGCGAACTGGCAGTCTGTCTCCTTCGCGGCGCAGCAATCGGGTTACATCAATTTGAGCGACGCTCGCGTTTGTAAATTGTCCGATGCCGATTTTCCTTGGTTCATGGGTTGGACAAAAGTCAGTGAAGGTGCTGGTGCATTGTCCGACGATGGGTTGTGCGATTCGAAAGTCATCCTCGATCTGCTTCAGGAAGCGAATGGCGTTGATGTGCCTAAAGCAGGCGCGAGTCTGGATCGCCTGGCTTTGTATCTCCGCGATCACGAAGAAGTAAGGCAGAAGTTGCGCGGCTTGATTTGTGAGGCACCGACTGAATGGGATAGAAGCACTAACCACAAGCGCTTTGATCGACTGACGCAGGCAGGTGAGCACTACGAAGGCAACCCGGAAGGGCTGGACGAGTTTCTTCAGTTCGTCGAGAAATTTCAGTTCTGGGATACAACGGGACTGCCGACGAAGGTCTGGCATTTTCATCCGTTGAAATTTATAGAATGCATTAAAAAATGCAGTTGGTTGAGTCAAAGGGAGACGATCCAGCTATTGCCAGTTAGCGCTATGCGCCCTCATAAGGGGGCATTTGTTTCGGAGAAAGTCGTTGTAGATCAGAGCATCATCGATCAGTTCCGCCCAGACCTAAACCGGGCGTTGCGTAAGTACGGAATCGTGACGGCCGATCGCATGGCCGCTTTTTTCGGGAATGCGATGCAGGAAATACAATGGTTTGGAAAGCTCTACGAGAATGCTTCCAGTCAGTGGTACTACCCTTGGGACGGTCGTGGTTTGTTGCAACTTACCGGTCCGGGCAACTACATTAAATACTGGCGATGGAGGGGGCGCGACATAGCGAAAGATGTTGAATCTGCTTTGGTCGAGGCGTACAACAAAAAGGACCACGCTGCGCTGCAAGACGCCAAAAATGTAGGAGTAACAACGATGATGAAGCAATGGCGGGACGATATCGCCGGAATATTGACGAGTACGACTTATGAAAGATCGGACAGTGCCGGCGCTTATTGGGCGTGGACAGAAGCATCAAGGTTTGCCGATCGACCATCAAAAATGGAACGAGCGGGAAAACTTGTTGAAGGCGGGCGGGGAATCTATTACAAGAATCAATCATTCGGTCAAGTAGCTGCGACTGTCAATTTCGGCAGCCCCGTGAGCAACATTGCAAGCGTAGAAAGAGTTAATGGAATCGTGGCTCGCTATCAAGGCTTTACGAATGCTCTTGTGGTGTTAGCCGATACGCCGCAGTTTCCTGATGGAGCTGGGAGACTGTTGTCGATACCTGAAAGTTTTGAGCGCAGGAAGTAAGACTTATGAAGAAATCGATCGTTACTTTGGGATTGGTTGTGTTTTTATCGGTCTCGGCGATGTCAGCAGAGCCTATGGCTGTCCCGACAGACGACCATGCAATTGGCGAATGTGTTTTTCGTATTGCGAAGACCCAAGGCCTTCGTTTTCAAACGGACAAAGAGAGTCGCTTTGGTGCATTTGGAGTCGGGCACACCGGTGACCCAGACTTTTGGGCCGTTCAACTCGCATGTGAAGCCTATACTGCTGATCTCCTCCCTAGAATGGCGGGTGTCCAACGCGAGGACGGTACTTATGTGCTGAGTAGCGCCCTTATTAGTGAGCAACGCGCGAAGCTTATTGTTCTACGCGGGTCGAATTGGACCGGTGCTGGGAGCGTGACGGAGAGTACTACTGGCGAGCCCGTTGACCGTTACAGACGATTTAAGTTTTGTATTGTCCGGGGAGCCAAGGCGCTTTGCGGATGGAGCGACGTTGTCACGCATTTGTCTCATCCGGAGAAAAGCACGTTGCAGAAGGTGCTTCGCACGTTGGAAAGTATTGAATTCATCGAAGGCTAGACGAATGGCGCTTACGCTCCGTTGCCCGCACATCGGCATCGCCTAATATCAGGCGCGCCGTGCACGATTCACTGGCTAAGTATGACGTTATTTGTGCGTGCTTTTTGATGTGAATTGAGCATCAATATCTTGAAACAACCGTGAGCCAGGCGCCAGCGTAACCTTTATTCAACTGCAATCTCCTGCAGCCACGCGAGAAGCGGCCTCAATTTCTCGCGATACTCATTGCGCGGCGGATGCACGAGGTAATACCCCGAGCCCGATTCCAGCACGCGTTCGAACGGCGCCACCAGCGCGCCGTTTGAAAGATTCTCCTGCACCAGATTCAAATCCCCCAACGCCACGCCCATGCCGCGAACAGCCGCGCCGAACGCGAGGTCGAGCGTATCGAAGACTTGCTCACGATACGTATGAGCCGCGAGTTCGTCGCTTTCCTGCTGCAGCCATAACATCCAGCCGCGTCGCCCGAAGCTCGAATGCAGCAGCGTGTGTTTCTTCAGATCCGCCGGCGTGCGCAAAGGCGGCTCACCGTGCGCCGTCTGCGGCGAACATACGGGCGTCAAACGTTCGCGCATCAAGCAGGTTGCCTCTAGTCCATCCCAACGGCCATTGCCGAAAAGAATGGCGGCATCGAGCGTGCCTTCGCCGAAATTCGTCGGCAGGAACCACGCGGTATCGATATTGAGCTGCGTGCCCGGCACATCCGCATAGAAACTCGGCAGACGCGGCATCAGCCAGCGCGCGGCGAGCGTGGGCGTCACGCGCAAGGTCACGGTCTGGCCGCCGGTGCTCGTGACGTGCATGGATCGGCGCGCCGTTGCCAGCAATTCCTCGACGATGGGAACCAGCCGCTGGCACTCCGCCGTCGGCACGACCAAACGCGTATGACGCACGAACAGCGCGCAGCCGAAATACTCCTCGATCTGCTGAATGTGCCTGCTGACGGCGCTCTGGCTCAGGAACAGCTGCTGTGAAGCGGCCGTGAAATTGCCGCAGCGTGCGACCACCAGTAGCGACTGCAGCACATTGAACGGCGGATATCGCTCGATTTTCATTTATGCAAGTTGTGCATGGTAACCATGAGATTTTACCGTTTGTCGGTAAAAAATTGGCGTTCATAAAATCGGTTGAATCGTGCGGGCGGTTTGGGTTTTTTGATTGTCGCCGCGCTGCAAAACAATCCGTTCCAGGGAGATTTCGCATGAGCCAACATTCAGACCGGCTGTGGGGTGGGCGCGGTCATCGATGCCAATGACTGAACCAGGCACTGATCCCGGCACACCGCGCTGGCCGACCGGGAAAAAATCTTGCTTCGCGCTTGCCTTCGATCTCGACGGCCCCACCGGCGACGCAATGCTCGACGGTTCGATCTGGAACAACCCGTCGTACTTCACCCTGGGCAGTTACGGACCTTGGCGCGCGTTGGGCCGTTTGCTCGACATGCTCGCGGAACGCAAGGTGCCCGCCACGTTCTTCGTGCCCGCGTGGGTTCTCGAAAACTGGCCGAAGCAATGCGCGGCGATAATTGAAGGTGGCCACGAGATCGGCTATCACGGCTACAAGCATGAAGCGTTCTGGACGCTCGATCGCGATGGGCAACGCGCGGTGATGGAACGCTCGGCCGAAGTCTTCGATAAATATCTCGGCATGCGCCCGGTCGGTTTTCGCACGCCCTCGGGCGACTGGGGTCCCGACACTATCGACGTCCTGATGCAAGCCGGCGTGCGCTATTCAAGCTCCATGCGCGGCGACGATCGGCCGTACTTCTTGCCCGCATTAAACGGCGGCACACCCATGGTCGAAATCCCCGGACGCTGGGAGATGGACGACTATGCGTCGCTTGCGTATCACCGCAATCCGAACTTCCCGGCGAGCCTCGATCGCATTGCGAGCTATGACACGACGCTCGATAACTGGCGCCGTGAATTCGATGGTTCGCATCGCGACGGGTTGTGCCTGACGACGCTGTTTCATCCGAAGGTCTCGGGAAAACCTGGGCGTATCGCATTGCTCGAAAGCCTGCTCGATCATATGCACGCGCAAGGCAACGTGTGGTTTGCCACATGCCGCGATGTCGCGCAATGGTGGCTCGATACTCATGCGGAGGCCTAACCAATGAACCATTCACGTTGGCCGAACAACGCACGCAGCGCGGTCGTGATCACGGTCGATTTCAACGACGAACACGGCATCCTCACGCAGGAACCGCGTATAGCGGGCAGGGAAAAGTCGCTATCTGTCTGGCGTTATGGCGCGAAACGCGGCGTGGATCGCGTGCTCGATGCGCTCGAAGAATTCAACGTCCGGTCAAGCTGGTTCGTGCCTGGCCGTGTCGTGGAAACACATGGCGAACTGGTCGCGCGTATCCATGCGCAGCAGCATGAGACAGGCAACATCGGCTACGTCTGCGAAGACTTCGACACCCTCACGCTCGATGTACAAAAGAACGTTTTCAAGCAAGGACAAGCCGCGCTTGAAAAAGCGCTCGGCATACGCGCCGAAGGCTTCCGGTCGTTCACGGGAAACTGGGCGCCGGGCTTTGCAAACTTTCTCAGCGATGAAGGCGTCACGTGGTCATCGTCGTGGCGGGGCGATGATCTGCCGTACTTTCATTTGCCGGATAACGGCAAGGCTTTGAACAAACCGCTCGTTGAATTGCCATTGCACTACGAACTCGAAGACGAGCCCTATTTTTCTTACAACCTCTCGCCGGCGGTTCCTGTCGGGCAGCCGCGCATTCCGTCGTACGGTGAAGTGCTCAAGAACTGGAAGCATGATTTCGCGGCGTTTCATCGGTTCGGATTGTGCTTCGTGCTGAGGCTGCATCCGGAGATTATCGGCACGGCGGGGCGCATCGACGTATTGCGTGAATTGCTCGCCGACATCCAGTCACACAACGATGTCTGGTTCGCGACCGGTGCGGAAATGGCGGCATGGTGGCGTCGAAGTGTCGCGAGCAACGAGCCCGGTCATCCGGTTGAAGTATTTGCACGACACAAGCAGGAGCAGGCATGAACGCCCGCGAATCGACGCTGTCTCAGCGGCTCGCAAGGTTCGTCGCGGAGACCTCTGCTGACGTGCTTCCGCCTGCCGTGACGCACAGGGCAAAGCGTCATATCCTCGATACGCTCGGCGCGTCGCTCGGCGGCGCAACCGCCGTCGAAGCACGGAGCGCGCGTGCGGTGATGAGCTTGGGCAGTGGAGGAAAAGTGCGCGCATGGGGTACATCGCAGAGCTTCAATGCGCGCGACGCGGCGTTCGTCAATGGCGTCGCCGCACATGCTTTCGAACTCGATGACGCCGGCGGTTGCGATCACTCCGGCGCCGTCGTTTTGCCTGCGGCATTTGCGGCGCTTGCATGCACGGATCGTCCGATTTCAGGCAAGGAATTCCTGATGGCAGTGGTTTTGGGGTACGACGTCGGCCGCCGCGTACTCGAAGCATGTGGCGGATATTCGCCGCACAACAATCATGGCTGGCATTCCACCATGACCTGCGGCGTGTTTGGCGCGGCCGCTGCAAGCGCGCGGTTGCTTGGACTCGATGCCATTCAAACCGCAGCCGCACTCGGTCATGCGGGCAGTTTCAGCGGTGGCTTGTGGGGTTTCATCCACGATGCATCGCAGACCAAACGAATGCACACGGGTCGCGCCGCGGAAAGCGGATTGCTTGCCGCGTTGCTCGCGCGCGAAGGTGTCAGCGGACCGACGCAAGTCTTCGAAGATGTATGGGGCGGTTTTTTCAACGCCTTCGCGCGGGAAACGCAGCAACCCGATGCATTGCTCGTGGACTTGGGCGAGGTTTGGAAACTGATGCGCTGTTCCATCAAACCGCATGCCGCGTGCCGGAGCACGCATGCAGCGGTCGATGCCACGCTCGAACTCTTGCAAGGACGCGCGGCGCACCTGGACAAACTAATTAGCGTGCATGTGAGCCTCAGTGCGTTCGTCAACCAGATGTGCGGCGGGCGCGATCTGAACACGCTTGCATCGGCCCAGATGAGCTTGCCGTATGCAATCGCCACGGTGCTCGTGAATGGTCACGCCGGCATCGGCGCATATCTCCATGCACAGCGTCACGATCCGCGCATTGCAGCCGCGATGGCACGCATCACGCTTGAAATCGATCCTGACATGTCTGACCTGGACGAGCCTGTCATCACGCTCGCCATGTCCGGCGCTGAGCCGCGTTCGAAGCAGGTCGTCGTGCCGCTAGGCGATCCACGCAATCCTGTTTCCGATGCGAACCTCGCCGCAAAATTCCGCACGCTGGCGGGCATGGCGCTTACAAGTGCATCGGTCAAAGCATTGGAAACGGCGGTGCTCGATCTGGACAATCTCGCCGATGCACGAACCCTCACGCAGTGGCTTGCCGGTGACGCCGATGCGCGGCCTGTAGTGCGCTGATCGACTTTCATGACTCAACGAGACTTCGCAAACGCGATCGAACGAAGGAGATGACTCAAACGCAGAGGGTGATGATCTGGTTCAGTTGCTCGCACGCGGTTGCGAACACGTCCTCCGGGACTTGCTTCAAAGGGTGGGCTTTGGCTCCCCGCGCACGCCAGTCGAACGACTTCGGTTGATGTGTCAGGACGTAGCTCGTTACGTTTTTTGGGCCAACGAACTTGATGGCGAAGGGGTTGGATTCGTTGAATGCCGCTGTAGTCATCGGCAATCCGATCACTATGCCTGTCCGGTCGTTGAACGCCTTCGGCGAAAGCACGAGCATTGGATGAAAATCCTTCATTTCTCGCCCGGCCTGTGGATTGCAATCGATCCATATGACGTCGCGCCGATCGGGTAACCACGAGCCTCGCACCATTAACAAACCTCCGCGCCGACAGCGGAGGTTTTCATGGACTCCCCACCGTGCATTGCCGGGTCAAAACGCTCTAGTTTTTCGGCCAGAGTCAGCTTGCGCGGACCTATCGGTTTGACGGACACGCCGACTTCTTCCGTCGTTACTTCGACTTCCTGGCCAACCTCAAAATGAGCAGAACGCGCGACCGCCGCAGGAATACGCACAGCGAGGCTGTTGCCCCATTGCTGAATAGTAAGTGTGGCTGTTTTTGGCATGATGAATACTCCATATGTATAGACGAGTATATACATTTAGTCAGAGTGTCTCAACCTATCTCCACCAAAGGCAGATTCTTCCACTGCGCTTGTTGAGCAGAAGCATTGCGCGCCTGGTTGCATGACGGACGCTCGCGTTTTCGGCCGCCAGAAACATTGCGTATGAATGCACTACAGCCAAAAAAGCACACGCAACACCATCGTGTTATTTTCGATATCCCGATTCGCTTCGTCGTCCTGGAAGGAGCATCCCGATGACTGCCTCAGCCGCCGTTCTGGCCATACTCGCCGCAATCCTGATGGGTGCAATGAGTCCCGGCCCCAGTTTCGTGCTGGTCGCGCGCAACGCGATCGGCCTTTCCCGCGCCGATGGACTCGCAACTGCGCTCGGCATGGGCATTGGCGGAGCCTTCTTTAGCGGCGTCGCGCTGGCGGGCTTGTACACGCTGCTGTCAGCCGTCGAGTGGCTCTACGTCACGCTCAAAATTGCTGGCGGCCTGTATCTGATTTACATCGCGTTCAATATCTGGCGTGGCGCAACGAGCACGCTGTCCGTCGATCAGGCGGCTTCTGCACCGCGCGGCAACTTGCGGAAATCGTTCTGGATCGGGCTCACCACGCAACTCAGCAACCCGAAGACGGCGATCTGGTACGGCAGTATTTTCGCCGCCTTGTTGCCGCAACATCCGCCGCTCTGGTGCTACTTCGTTCTGCCGCCGCTGCTTTTTGCTATCGAAGCGGGCTGGTACACCGTGGTTGCGTTATGTTTTTCGAGCCGCCGTCCGCGTGAGATATATCTTCGCGGGAAGAAGTGGGTGGATCGAATCGCTGCGACTGCCGTCGCCGTGCTCGGCTTGCGCCTGATTTTCGCGGCACATAAAGCAGGGATCTGATCGCGATGCGGCCGCGACAACATTCCAGCTTCGGCAAAATTCGGTATAGACAGGAATTCCAAGACACGCGAAAACAATCGGAGCGAATGCTCCAGTTTTAGTATTTAACGGTTTGCATCTTTCAACTCGCTTCTCGCTCGAAATCCGGCTGCGGCACGGTTTAACGCCCATTCGTGACCTATTTTTGCATTCCCAACATCAGAAAATACTTGTATATACCGATTTTGTTGTCCTAGACTCGCGGGTATGCTCTTGTATAGACAAGATAGCCCGCGTGAAGACGCGCAAGCCTGACCCAGCCAAGGACAACACCGATGATCAAGCTCACCCCCGGCAAACTGACTCTTCCGCAACTGCGCCAGATCGCGCGCGAACGTGTTCAGCTCGAACTCGATCCCGCAAGCCATGCCGCGATCGACGCCAGCGCGAAAGCGGTCGAGGACATCGCCGCAAAAGGCCTTCCGGCTTATGGCATCAACACCGGTTTTGGCCGCCTCGCGAACACCCACATTCCCGCCGACCAGCTCGAACTCCTGCAGCGCAATCTGGTTTTGTCGCACGCGGTCGGCGTGGGCGAGCCGATGTCGCCGCCCGTCGTCCGCTTGTTGATGGCGCTGAAATTGTCGAGCCTCGGACGCGGTCATTCCGGGATTCGCCGCAAGGTGATGGACGCCATGATCACGCTGTTCAATGCAGACGTGCTGCCTGTCATTCCGGTCAAGGGATCGGTTGGCGCATCGGGTGATCTGGCTCCCCTCGCGCATATGTCGGGCGTGCTGATGGGTATCGGCGAAGTCTTTCTCGATGGCAAGCTCGCGCCCGCACTCGATGGCCTCAAGTCCGTCGGCCTGGAAGCGCTGACGCTGCAAGCCAAGGAAGGGCTCGCGCTGCTCAACGGCACGCAAGCTTCCACGGCGCTCGCGTTGTATAACATGTTTGCAATCGAAGAGCTGTATCGCACGGGTCTGGTGTCGGGCGCGTTGTCGGTGGACGCGGCCGAGGGTTCCGTCGTTCCGTTCGATGCCCGCATTCACGCGTTGCGCGGCCATCAAGGTCAGATCGATGCAGCCGCCGCGTATCGCACGTTGCTGGAAGGCTCGGACATCAACCTCTCGCATCAGGATTGCGACAAGGTTCAGGACCCGTACAGCCTTCGATGCCAGCCGCAAGTCATGGGCGCGTGTCTCGACCAGATCCGTCATGCAGGCAACGTGCTGCTGATCGAAGCGAATGCCGTATCGGACAATCCGCTGATTTTCCCGGACACGGGCGAAGTGCTTTCAGGCGGCAATTTCCACGCGGAACCGGTTGCATTCGCCGCCGATAACCTCGCCATCGCCGCGTCTGAAATTGGCGCCTTGGCCGAGCGTCGCATTGCCTTGCTGATCGATGCAACCCTTTCGGGTTTGCCGCCTTTCCTCGTTCGCGATGGTGGTGTGAACTCGGGCTTCATGATCGCGCATGTGACGGCGGCAGCGCTTGCGTCGGAGAACAAGACTTACGCGCATCCGGCTTCGGTGGATTCGCTGCCGACATCGGCGAATCAGGAAGATCACGTTTCAATGGCGACGTTCGCCGCGCGCAAGCTCGGCGATATTGCCGAGAACGTGACGCATATCCTCGCAATCGAATTGCTCGCGGCAGCGCAAGGCGTGGATCTCAGAGCGCCGCATATGACAAGCCCGCGTTTGCAGCCTGTCATGCAATCCATTCGCGCCGATGTCGAGCATTACGAGCTCGATCATTATTTCGCGCCGGATATCGTGGCGGTGGCGAAGCAGGTCGCAAGCGGCAAGATCGCCGGATTCTGCCCGCTGCTGTTTGCTTCGCACGGTACGGTTTAAGTCTTGAACGTGCAGCGGTCAGAGCGTATTCAATTCAGCTTTGCCGCTGCACGTTGTCGCTGCTGAAGCGGCATCCCAGGCGGTATCGCGTGCCGGGATGCACGAAGCGCGCGAACGTCACCGCCACGTTGTTCGCCCACGTCCGGCGCACGAGCGTCAAACACGGCTGATCGGGTCCGATCTCTAGCAACCGGGCATCGGCGCGAGAGGGCAACTCGGCATCGACCACGTGCTCGACCTCATGCGCGGGCACGGTGTTGTACAAATATTCCGATGGCCGCACCGTCGAGAAATCCTGCTCGAGAAACTGCGGTGCAACTTCCGGATTCACGTAGCGGTCTTCGAGCTGCACCGGTACGCCGTTCTCACGATGCACGCACACCACATGAAACACCGACGCGCCCGGCGCCAAGCCTAAAGCGGCCGACACATCGCTCGCGGCCGCCTCGCGCGCGGCGAGCATGATCGAATAACCGTACTCGTGACCGCGAGCGCGAATCTCGTCGCCAATATGCGCGATCATCAACAACGTGGATTGCGGTTTCTCTTCCGCGATGAACGTTCCCACGCCCGAAAAGCGCGTCAATACCCCTTGTTCCGTAAGCTCGCGCAATGCACGGTTGATCGTCATGCGCGATACACCCAGCTCGCCGACCAGCGTCATCTCCGATGGAATCCGGTCGCCCGGCCGCCATTCCCCCGAGAGAATCCGCGTGCGGATATGTTCCTTCACGCGCTCGTAGCGTGCGAGCGGTACGGCTGGTTCCTGCGTTGCAGATGCTGGGTTCGAAAGCCCGTTTGTATTCATGTTTTACATCCTGCTGGATTCGGTCGCGACCGGCACAGTGCCGGAAGCGGGTTCCTCACGGCGCGCCCAGAACGCATTCCGGTCGAGATAATTTTGCAGAAACTGGCGAAGCCGAGGCTGCTGGGCGTTGTGGAACACGTCTTCGGGCGAACCGTGCGCGGCAATCCTGCCATGATCGATAAACACGACCGTATCCGCCACCTGCGCCGCAAACCCCATTTCGTGCGTGACGATCACCATCGTCATGCCGTCGTTCGCCAGGTCCTTCATGACCTGCAGCACTTCGCCGACCAGTTCGGGATCGAGTGCGGACGTGGGTTCATCGAAGAGCATGATGTGCGGTTCCATGGCGAGCGCGCGTGCAATCGCCACACGTTGTTGCTGGCCGCCCGAAAGGCGCGCGGGATGATTGTTCGCACGATCCGCGAGGCCGACTTTATCGAGCATGGCGAGCGCGCGCTTGTGCGCTTCGGCCTTTGGAAGCTTGCGCACGCGCACCAGCGCTTCGGCTACATTTTCCATGGCCGTCATATGCGGCCACAAATTGAATTGCTGGAACACCATGCCCACATTGCGGCGCACGCGGTTGATCTCGGCTTGCGGCGCACGCACACGCTTGCCGCCGCGGTCCGTTACATAACCAAGCAATTCGCCTTCGATAAAAATCTCGCCTTCGCTATATTCCTCGAGGAACGCAAGCGATCGCAGCAAGGTGCTTTTGCCTGAACCCGAGGGCCCGATAATGCATGTCACCTCCGACTTGCGCACGGCGAGCGAAACGTCGTCGAGCACTTTCAGCGTGCCGAAATGCTTGCCGACATGCCGGGCATCGACAATATATTCAGCCTGTGCCGGCGCGTTGCCATTCATCGGTTTCTTCATGATTCAGCACTCAGTTTGAGAGGCCACCGGGTTGATTGCTGTCATCGTGTCAGGAATCGGCCGACGCGTAATTCGACCCATTGCCCGGCGCGTGACGCCACTTCCACGAGCACGAGATAACACACGCACAACGCGAGCAATGTCTCGACGAAAGCAAATTTCTCCGATCCGATTCCGGTCAGCACGAACGTCAATTCCGGCACCGTAACCACCGACAGTACCGCGGTTTCCTTGCTAAGCACGATGATCAGATTGGTCAGCGCCGGCACGATGATCACGAGCATTTGCGGCAACTGTACGCGCATGATGACCTGAAGCCGCGTGAAACCCAGGCATTGTGCGGCTTCTATATGACCGCGCGGCACCGATGTAAAGCCCGAGCGAAACGCCTCCGCGAAATAGGCGCTGCCATACAGGCCCAATCCCACGATACCCGCAGTCAGCGGCTCCAGCGACAAGCCGAACGAAGGACCGCCGTAATACAGCACGAAGAGCTGCACCAGAAACGGTGTGCCGCGAAAGATCTCTATATACGCGCGCAAGAAAACACGTACCCATTTGCCGCAGAAAATCTGCAACAACGCGATGGCAAAGCCGATCGCCATGCCGATCAGCACGCCGCCCATCCATACGGCGATGGTCGTGGCGAAACCTTCGGCGAGAGCGGGAAGGGAACCGGTAAGAACCGATGCATCGAAATGAAGAGCCATGCTTGACGCCTATCCCTGAGCCAGACGTCTTTCTGCGCGATGACCGGCGAGCGACAACGCACCGTTGATCACGAGATAGACAAGTCCGGCTGCCACATACGCTTCGAGCGGCCGATACGTGCTTGCTGCAATATTCTGCGCGGTACGCGTGACATCGGCTACACCGACAACCGAGATCAGCGACGACGCCTTCACGAGCATCACCATTTCATTGACGAGCGAAGGCAATGTCATGCGCAACGCCTGAGGCACCTGAATGCGCAGCACGGCATGCACGCGCGACAACCCGAGCAATTGCGCCGCTTCAAGTTGCCCGTGCGGAATACCAATAAACCCGCCGCGCAAGATCTCGGCGAGGTAAGCGGCCTCGCACAGCGAAACAGCCGCGGCGGCCGCGACCAGCGGCGGAACGTTGATGCCGATAAAAGGCAGGAAGTAGTACGTCAGCAGAAGCTGCACGAGGAGCGGTACGCCGCGAAAAAATCCGACGTACGCACCGCCGAGCTTCGAAACAAAAACGTTCTTCGACAGCCGCGCGCTGCACACGCCGATCGCAACGACAAACCCCACCACCAGCCCGACGAGCGAAATCAGGACCGTGGCTTGCGCGGCCTTGATCAGAAGCGGCAGGGCGTCCAACAATGCATGAAGGCTGAACATGGGCTGTCCGGCAAATGATTCGACGGCGCCGAGGCGCCATCGGCTCCAGGATCAATAGTTGGGCGTGGGCATGGTCGTCGGCGTTTCCATCGGTACACCGAACCACTTTTTCTGCAGGGCAGCGAGCCGGCCGTCGCCATGCATCTTGATGATCGCCTGGTTGATGGCATCGATCAGCGGTTTGCTGTCCGAGTCCTTGCGGCCGAGGTAGCCAAAATAAACCTTCGTGCCGAACGGCGGCTGCACCACCGCAAAGGTATCGGGACGCTGGCGCGCCACATACGCAATGTTCGGCAGCGAGTTGCCCACGGCGACAATCCGGCCGGCTGCGAGGTCCGCATAAGCCTGATTGTTGTCGATGTATTCACGCACGCTGGTCTTGCCCGGCAGCGTCGCGACGTACTGCTTCAGCTGATCGAGTTGCGCCGAGCCCTTGCCGCCGCCAACGGCTTTGCCAGCGACATCGGCATTCGTCTTGATGCTCGTGTCGTTCGCACGCTTGAGCAGCGCAACCGTGCCGTCGGCAATCGGCAGCATGAATTCATAGCGTTCCATGCGCGCTTTCGTGATGGTCACAGGGCCACTGACAATGTCGAACTTGCCCGCTTCGAGGCCCGGCAACACGCTCGGCCAAGGCAGGTCAATGGAGCGAATCTTCACGCCCATTTCCTTCGACAGTTCGGCAAAAAAATCCTTGTTGAAGCCTTGCTGCTGTCCGTTTTCCAGGAAGTCGAACGGCGCGAATTGCATCTCGGTTCCAACCACGAGCTCACCCGCTTTCTTGACCTTCGCCAGCTGGTCTTCCGCGTGGGCCGACACTGAAACCGCGGTCGCGATCAGCGCGGCCACGAGCGCACGGCCTTTCCACTTCGAGAACAAATTCATCAATGAAATCCCCTGATTTAAGAGCGCCCGGCTTTCAAGTGAGTGCAGGCGAGCAAGCGGTTTGGTGAGCGGTGCGACGGACTTCGACTAAGCGGCGACGTTGAAATCCCGGTGGTGCGATTCAGTATATACCGTCAATTTGCGGTGCCAAGCGTGTCAAAAATACTTCGTGAGGATGAGTGTCGGCCCTGTACGAAGCCGAGTTCAAGCTCGAATAAACGCTGAGTTGCGCTCGTGGATTTGGCGGTATATACAGACTGTGTTGTGATCGGAATTCAAACCCTGGAGTCATGAATGAGCCCGGCTTCTCACATTCCTGTCGTCGATATGGCGGCCGTTCGCGCGCATGATCCAGTCGGCTTGCGCGAAGCCGCTTCGGCGATTCGCGATGCCTGCACGAGCATCGGATTTTTCTATGTAAGCAATCACGGCGTGCCTGCCGACATACTCGATGGCGCTATAAAAGGCGCACGCGAATTCTTCGCGCATGCGCCGGAAGTGAAGCGTCGCGTGGCGGTGAATCATCGGCATCGCGGCTTTAATGCGCTTGGCGACGCGGTCATGTATCAAGCGACCAAACCCGATTACAAGGAATTCTTCAGCATCGGTCTGGAACTCGCCGAGGACGATCCGAGCGTGCTCGCGGGTGAGGCTTTGCGCGGGCCGAACAATTGGCCGGACTTCATGCCGTCGCTGCGACCCGCTTTATATGGCTATCACGAAGCCATCGGCGCATGCGGTGCGGATTTGTTGCGCGCGGTCGCGGTGAGCCTCGATATCGATGAAGCGTTTTTCGTCGATAAATACACCAAGCGCATGCAGCGCACGCAGATGGTGTATTACCCGCCGCAAGCGCCTAAATCCGATGCCGATCAGTTCGGCGTCGCGCCGCATACCGACTATGGCTGCATCACGCTCTTGTGGCAGGACAACGTGGGCGGCCTGCAAGTGAAGGAACTTGCAACCGATAGCTGGATCGACGCGCCACCGATTCCCGGAACGCTCGTGGTGAACGTCGGCGATCTGCTCGCGCGCTGGTCCAACGACCGATTTCGTTCCACGCTGCATCGCGTGATCAACAGTTCAGGACAGGAGCGCTATTCGATCGCGACTTTCTACGATCCAACCTATGGCGCACGTGTCGATCCTCGCGATCTCGGCCTGAGCGACGCGCCGCCGCTCTACGATCCAGTCCCGGCAGGCGACTACATTCTCGGGCGCATCAACGACTCGATGGGCTACCGAAAAAAGCGCGCGAATGGCTGAGATCAAAATGAACCAGATAGTACAAATATTGATCGATGTTTTGGGTGCGCAGTCGGTGCGTGTGGGCGACGGCATCGAGCCGCGTTATCTCGGCGACTGGAGCGGGCGTTCGCCCGTTGCGCCAATGGCGGTTGTTCTTCCGCGTTCAACCGATGAAGTCGCGACCGTCTTGCGGCTTTGCAATGAAGCGCATCAAAGTGTCGTGCCTCAAGGCGGCATGACAGGTCTTGCGGGCGGTTCCATTCCATCAGGCGGCGACATTTGCATTTCGATGGAACGTCTCGCGGGCGTCGAAGAACTCGATGAAGCATCGGCCACCATGACGGTACTTGCCGGCACGACCTTGCAGACCGTTCAGGACGCGGCACAGGCCGCGGGTTTCGAGTTTGCGCTGGATCTCGGCGCGCGCGGCTCGTGTCAGATCGGCGGCAATCTCGCGACGAACGCAGGCGGCATTCGTGTGCTGCAATCGGGCACGGCGAGAGAGCAGGTGCTTGGACTGGAAGCGGTTCTTGCCGATGGCTCCGTGCTCAGTTCCATGAACAAGATGGTCAAGAACAACACGGGCTACGATCTGCGCAACCTGTTCATTGGATCGGAGGGAACGCTCGGCATCATCACGCGTGCGGTGTTGCGCCTCAAGCCGCGTCGCGCGGCACGCAGCACGGCGCTCTGCGCGTTGAACGATTACGACGGTGCGGTCGCGTTGCTGCGTTCGCTGCAATCCACTTTCGGCGATGAAATCGGTGCATTCGAAATCATGTGGCCGGAGTTCTACGACTTTGGCGTGGCACTGACGCGTTCGGGACAATCGCCGCTCGGCCAGGCGTATCCGCTATACGCGCTGATCGAGCAAGCCGGTTTCTCCGATGACCACGGCGAGCGTTTCGCCTCCGCGCTCAACGCGCAGCTCGAAGCGGGCGTGGTGCTCAACGCGGTCATCGCGCAATCGCAAGCGGAGACCCAGGCGCTCTGGTCGATCCGCGAGGCAACCGCGGAACTGCCGGTAAAACTGGAACCGATCAACTTCGACGTGAGCTTGCCCATAGGCGAGATCGGCCATTTCGTCGATGCCTGCCGCAAGGATTTCGGCGCGCGCTGGCCGACGCATTACGGTCTGTATTTCGGTCATATCGGCGATTCGAATCTGCACGTCACGCTCGACGCGCGATCGATACCTGGCGTCACCGTGGAAGAGGTCGATCACGCGCTGTACGGCATGGTCCGCGACTACAAGGGATCGATCTCGGCGGAACATGGCATCGGCTTGCTCAAGCGGCCGTTCCTGGGTTACTCGCGCAGCGCCGCCGAGCTTGCGTGCATGCATGCGATCAAACGAGCGCTCGATCCGCGCGGCATTCTCAATCCGGGCAAGGTGTTGCCTGCGGAAGGTGCGCAATGAGTTTCATCGACGGCGTGCGTGCCGAAGTACGCAATTTGCCTGCTTATAACGCGGGCCTATCCAGTGATCTCGTGCGCGCACGATACGGCGTCCCACATGTTGCGAAGCTCGGCAGCAACGAGAATCCGCGCGGGGCGAGTGCATCGGTTCTCGCTCATGTGGCGCAGTGGACCACCGCCGCTTCGCTCGCGCTTTACCCCGATCCATCGTGCAGCGTGTTGCGCGCGAGGATCGCTGAAAAGCTGAATGCCGCGCCTGAACAGCTGCTCTTCGGCAATGGCTCGGAAGACTTGCTTGCCATCGCCGCGCATGCGTTCCTCGCTCCGGGCGATGAAGTGGTGACCGTGGTTCCATCGTTCGGATTGCATATCATTTATCCGCAGAGCGTCGGCGCAACAGTCATCACGGTTCCCATGCGCGCCGATCTGGAATTCGATGTCGATGCGTTGATCGCCGCGATCTCCCCGCGAACGCGCATGGTGATTATCAGTAATCCGAGTAATCCGGTCGGCTGTGCAATGAACACGGATGAAATGCGCCGGTTGTTAGGCGCTGTCTCACCGAATACGCTCGTGCTGTGGGACGAAGCTTATTTCGAATATGCCGCAAATGAAGCGGGGTATCCCGACAGCTTAGCCGTACTGCGCGAATCCGGCGTGCCGTGGTTGCTGTTGCGTACGTTTTCGAAAGCGTACGGGCTCGCCGGATTGCGCGTTGGTTACGGCGTGGCATCGTCGAGGGAACTTGCCGGATTGATGGATCGTGTGCGTACGCCATTCAACATCAATCAGATTGCGCAGGAAGCAGCGACCGCTGCGTTCCACGATCAGGCGCACGTGACGGCGAGCGTGGAAGACACGCGCGTTAGACGAGAGCAGATGCGCGCGGCGCTCGTTGCACTCGGCATCAATCCGGCGCGTTCGCTCGCCAACTTCCTTTTCTTCGATTGCGGTGAAGATGCCGCCGCGCTCGCCGAGCGCATGCTTGCCGATGGCGTGATCGTGAAGCCGTGGCGCGAAGCCGGTTACGAGACCTGCATGCGGGTGTCCATAGGAAGCGCCGCCGACAACGCCATGTTCATTGAATCGTTCGAGCGGCGCCGCGCGGTTTAAACGCCCATCATTTTTTTCTCTTGCGCTTCGATCCAGTCGCGATCGAAACGCCCCTCGGCAATGGATCGCAGCGCAGCGGCTTCCTTGTCTGCCTGACGTTTCGCGCCTTCGATGACGGCAGCCACGTCGTCCGGCGGAATGGCAAGTACGCCGTCCGCATCGCCGACAATAATGTCGCCCGGATGCACGACCATGCCGCCCACGGTCACCGGAACGTTCACTTCGCCGGGCCCGTTTTTATACGGTCCGCGATGCGTCGCGCCGCGTGCATAGACGGGAAAGTCGTGCTCGCTCAGCGCGCCGACGTCGCGGATGGCGCCATCGATCACGAGACCCTGCACGCCGAGACTCTCGGCGTAGGTCGCCATGATCTCGCCCATCAGGGCTTGAGTGAGATCGCCGCCGCCATCGATCACGAGCACGTCGCCAGGGCGGCAAAAATCGAACGCCCGATGAATCGCGAGGTTATCGCCGGGGCGCGTACGCACGGTCACCGCGGTGCCGGCCATCGGCTTCGCCTTGTGATAGGGCAGAAGTCCTATCGTGCCGCTGACACGCGCCATGTTGTCGCTCAACAGCGACACAGCGAGGCCGCGCAACGTCTCGAGCACATCGGGACTCGCTTGCGGCCCGGACGCATTCCGGCGCCATCCAGGTTGATTCATGACTTCTTCTCCTTCAGGAAAACTGGCGGGTGATCTGGTTTGAAAGACGCGGATAGACGGCGCGCGCGTTGTCTTCATAAATGCGTTGCCGGTCGGCGGCGGTGAGCCATTCGATGGCATCGATATAACGGCGGGTATCGTCGTAGTAATGACCTGTTTCGGGATCGATGCCCTGAACGGCGCCGATCGTCTCCGATGCAAACAGGATGTTCTCCACAGGTATCACCTTGGCGAGCAAATCAGTGCCGGGCTGGTGATACACGCAGGTATCGAAGAACACGTTCTTGAGCAAATAGTCCTTCAGCAAAGGCTTTTTCATGTCCTGCGCCAGCCCGCGATACCGGCCCCAGTGATACGGAACGGCGCCGCCGCCATGCGGGATGACGAAGCGCAAAGTGGGGAAGTCGGCGAACAGGTCGCCGCTCAGCAACTGCATGAACGCGGAGGTGTCGCCATTGATGTAATGCGCGCCGGTCGCGTGGAAATTCACGTTGCACGACGATGAAACGTGGATCATGGCGGGCACGTCGAGCTCGACCATCGCTTCATACAGCGGATACCAGGAGCGGTCGGTCAAGGGCAAGCCGGTCCAGTGACCGCCGGATGGATCGGGGTTCAGGTTGCATCCCACGAATCCGAGTTCTTGAACACACCGGCGCAACTCGGCAATGCAATTCGAAGGATTCACGCCCGGTGCTTGCGGCAGCTGGCATACGCCGACGAAATTGCGGGGAAAAAGCGTGCACACGCGATAAACCAGGTCGTTGCTCTCTTGCGACCAGTGCGCGTTGGCATCGGCGCCGGCGAGGTGATGGCCCATGCCGGCCGCGCGCGGCGAGAAGATCGTGAGGTCGGTGCCACGCTCGCGCTGAATGCGCAACTGTCCTGTTTCTATGCTCTCGCGTATCTGGTCATCGGAAATAACCGGGCGCGGAGGCGGCGGCAAGCCCTCCTTCAACGCTGCAATCTGCGCCGCGCGCCATGCTTCGTGTTCGGGCGGGGACGTGGTGTAGTGACCATGACAATCGATAATCATCGCTGGGTTCCAGATCAGGGCTTAATGAAGATGTCCCGCGGGTGAATCGCCGGCGGGCATGGCATCGAGTTCGTCTTCCGCGGGCTTCACGCGCATCACCAGCGCAATGACGGTCGCCACGACGAGGAAGGCCGCAATGGTCAGGAGCGCGAGTTTGAAGTTGCCCGTTGCGCTGCGCACGAGGCCAATGCTCCACGGTCCAACCAGGCCGCCGAACTGCGCGATGGTGTTGATCAGCGCAATCGTCGCGGCGCCCGCGGCGCCCGTCCTGAACGACGAAGCGAGACTCCAGAACAGCGGATTGCCTGCATAGATGAAGAGCCCCGTCACGCAGAGCAACGCGTAGGCGATCACCGGGTTCGGCGCATAAGCGCTGCCTGCAATCGCGAGTGCGCTCATTCCATACACGAAGGCAAGATGCTTCTTCCGATCGCCGGTTCTGTCCGAGCTGCGGCTGATCACGAGTGTGCCGACAACACCAAGAAGCGGTGGCACGGCTGAGAGAAACCCGACCTCGAGATTGCTCAGATGACCCAGGCTTTTCACGATCTGCGGCAGCCAAAGAAAGAGACCATAGATGCCTACGAGCGCACAGCCGAAGAGACAGGCAAGGCTCCACACGCGGATATCGCTTGCCACGCGCAGCATTGGAAAATGTTTATCGGCGCCGAGTGCTTCGCGTTCTTTCGTAAGCGTGGATTCGAGCCAGTGCTGTTGTTCGGTCGTGAGCCACGCTGCTTCCGACGGACGTTCTGTCATCAGGCGCAAGGTCAGCAAGCCGAGCAGCATTGCAGGTACGCCTTCGAGAATGAACATCCACTGCCATCCCTGCAGGCCAAGCGGCCCGTTCGCGTAGGTCATGAGCGCGGTCGAGATCGGGCCGCCAAGCACCGCCGAAAACGATCCCGCGATGATGTAGCCACCGACCGCTCGCGCGCGATAACGCAGCGGAAACCATTTCGTCAGATACACCGCGACGCCGGGCAGGAATCCCGCTTCCATGACGCCGAGCAGGAAACGCAGTACGTAGAAGCTCGATTCATTGAAGACAAAAGCAGTGGCGGCCGCGACCGCGCCCCACGTCAGAAGAATCCGCGCGATCCAGAGCCGCGCGCCAAGCCGATGCAACAGCAGATTGCTCGACACTTCCAGCAGCATGTAACCGAAGAAAAAGATGCTGCCCGCGAAACCGAACACGGCGGGGCTGAAGCCGAGCTCCTTGTTCATGTCGAGCGCGGCGAAACCGATGTTGATCCGGTCCAGGTAATTGAAGAACATCATTGCGAAAAGCAGCGGCATCAAGCGGCCGTACACTTTGCGCATGGTCGAGCTTTCGATCGGATCGATCATCAATGTCTCCTGTCTTTATAGCGCCCGTGGACCGGGTGTCGTATATGCATATGGTTCAGTACGGTTTACTGCGAGCGACCGTATTCGCGCCTGCTGACGCTCGCGTTGGCATTGTTCAAGTCTGGAATGTGTTGCCGAGCGAGCGCTCAGGACTGCGGCGGATCGTGCCGCCGCACGGGATGCCTGACTGATGATTCGATCTTAAGAATTTGAACGCCGCGCGTCCAAGACGGTGTTTTTATCTTTTTATAATGATTTTCTTATAGTGCGGGCGCCGAACCCGCCTTAAGCGCAGGTACAGGCGTCAGGCACTTCAAAAAAGCTTGAAGATGAGACGATGTATCGTCGCTTCGAAAGCTCGCTGAAAGCGTGGTGGTCTGCGAAGCCAACGGTGCATCAAGACGAAGATAGACCACGTCGGATCGTCCGTGGCGCGCGACCGATTCCCCTACGAACGTCACGCCCAGTCCCGCCGCGACCAATGCAATAGCCGTCTGGATTTCATAAGCCTGATGCGCTATGTGCGGCGTCACGCCGGCATTACGATAAAGCGACTCCACGAAGCGCGAGTAAAGCCCGTTCGAATGCTTCGGGTAAAGCACCAACGGGGTATCGGCGAGTTGCGTGATGCGCACCGACTTCTTGCGTGCAAGCGGATGATCCGGAGCGAGCACGACCGTTACCCGTTCGTGCAAAAGCGGCAGCGTGGTGCAGCCTGCAATGGCCTGGACCTGCCGCCCGATCGCAACATGAATCCGCGTCTCGTGCAGCGCGTCGGTCTGCTCTTCGGTAAGCATCTCGTAGAGTTTCAACTCGACGTTCGGGTATGCGCGATGAAACGCCTTGAGGGCGGGAGGCAGCACGCTGTACATCGACGAACGTGTGAATCCTATGCCGAGCCACCCGCGCAAGCCGAGTCCGATTTCACGCGTGCCGAGCGCGGCCTGATCGTACGAAGCAAGTATCTGCCGCGCCTCGATGCACAGATAACTTCCTGCTTCGGTCAGGCGCAGCGGCCGGCTGCCGCGATCCACGAGTTGCGTGCCGAGCCGTTCCTCCAGCGCGCGGATCTGCTGGCTGAGCGCGGGCTGCGCAATATGCAACCGGTCCGCCGCGCGGCTGAAATTGAGTTCCTCCGCGAGGACGACAAACGCGTGCAAGTGCCTGAGATTCATGATGTCCCTGCTCGCTCAGACCACATTCAGCATGGCAAGCGCGGTCTCTTGCAGATGATGCACCACGCGGTTGACCGCGGCTTCCGTGGTTTCGCGTCCTATCGGCATGTTGGTGCTGAGCGCCGCGACAACTTCACCATGCCTGTCCTTCACCGGCACCGCAATGCCACGCACGCCGACCTGCAATTGCTGTTCGATGACCGCATAACCATCGGCGCGTGCCTGACGGATCTTCTCCTGCAGCCGGACCTTGTTGGTCAGCGTATGCGGCGTGAACGGTGCGAGCGACGTGGTGTCGAGCCACTCGTGGACCGCGTCTTCATCGGGCTTGTAAGCGAGCAGCACGACCCCCGGCGAAGTCAGTGGCGCCGGGACGCGCGCACCGAGCACGAAGCCGGTCGTCATCACACGGGAGGTCCCGTTGCGCGCGATGAACACAAGCTCCCATTCGTCGAGCACGCTCATGTAGACCGACTCGTTGAGCGTTGCGCTGAGTTGTTGCAGGTAGGGCTGAACCAGCTTGGGCAGGCGCGCGGAATCGAAGTACGACCAACCAACCCGCAACACGCGCGGCGTGAGCCCAAAGAGCTTGCCGTCGCTTTCAACATAGCCGAGATGTTCCAGCGTTAGCAGATGCCGGCGCGCGGCCGTGCGTGTCATGCCTGTGCGCGTCGCGGCCTGGGTCGGCGTCATGCGCGCATGTTCGCTGTCGAAGGCCTCGAGTATCGCAAGACCTTTTTCGAGTCCCGCGATCCAGTCGCGTTTGTCGAGCGGCGGGCGTTTGGTCATGAGCAATAACCCTTGGATGGTGTGCGATCAGTGATGACGTACGGGCGATTATCGCTCACGAGGATGCGTTTTTGTCATGTGCGGTTCGATCGCGGAATCCGCACAGCTTGCATCCCGAAGGAGATCGAATGCCTTAGTGCTAACCCCATAAACGATCGCTAATCGCACATTCTCGTTCGATAATCGCGTTGCATTCGCATGAAACCGTTGATCCGCGAATCACGCCAACCTATGCTCCATTCACCGCTGAACCGATCGGCTCGCCCAAGTGGGCGGCACGCAAAAAACATCGGACAGTCAAACCAATACAGATCAGAGACAACGCAATGACTATCGCAATCCAGCCTGTCGATGTCGCCAGAATCGACCTCGACAAGAGCCGCGCCCGCAAGGCGGCACTCGGCAGTTTTGTAGGCGCAGTGGTCGACTGGTACGACTTCCTGCTCTACGGGATCATCGCCGCGATCGTGTTCAACACCGAGTTCTTCCCGAAGGTCAGCCCGGCGATGGGCACGCTAGCGGCATTCGGCACGTTCGGCGTAGGGTTCCTGTTCCGGCCGCTGGGTGGGTTCGTGTTCGGCCACTACGGCGACAGGCTCGGCCGCAAGCGCATGCTCGTGCTGACCGTGATGATGATGGGTTTGTCGACGGCATTGATTGGGTTGTTGCCGACGTTTGCGTCGATCGGCTGGTGGGCGCCGGTGCTGTTGATCGCGCTGCGTGCGATCCAGGGATTTGCCGTAGGCGGTGAATGGGGCGGGGCGGCGCTCATGGCCGTGGAAAGCGCGCCCAGCAAAAAGAAAGCGTTCTATAGCAGCGGCGTGCAGGTCGGTTATGGCGTCGGGCTGATCCTTGCAACGGGCATTGTGTCCATTCTCAGCCAGACCATGGACGACGCCACGTTCAAGAGCTGGGGCTGGCGCATTCCGTTCGTGTTCAGCGTTGTCCTTGTGCTGATCGGATTGTGGGTTCGATCGAGCATGGAAGAGTCGCAGGAGTTCGTGCACAAGGTTATTGAAAAGGGCCAAAAAGCCAAACGCATGCCGATCTTCGAAGCGCTGCGCCAACATCCGAAAGCGTTCCTGCTGATCATCGCGCTGCGTCTCGCCGAGCTCTTCACCATGTACATAGTCACCGCTTTCGCGTTGAGCTACTCCACGAGCAATCTGGGCATGCCGCGCCAGTTCTTCCTGAACATCGGCTTGCTGGTGGGCGCCATCAGCATCCTGACCATTCCGTGTTTCGCCATCCTCGCTGATCGCTTCGGCCGTCGCCGGATCTACATGATCGGCGCGGTGATCGGCATGTTGAGCGCCGTGCCGTTCTTTCTCGCACTCGACGCACGCTCGACAGTCTGGATCGTCGTCTTCTCGGTGATGCTCGCAAACATTGCGCACGACATGATCGTGAGCGTCCAGCAGCCGATGTTCACCGAACTCTTCGGCACCGAATACCGTTATAGCGGCGCGGGCGTGGGTTATCAGGTGGCGAGCGTGGTTGGCGGCGGCTTCACGCCGTTCATCGCAGTGGCGCTGGTGAGTTTCGCCGGCGGCTCGTGGCATCCGGTCGCGGCGTATCTTGCCATCGGATGCGCGCTGTCGGTGCTCGTTGCCGCGAAGATGAAAAAGACCTGATGTGAAGGTCTGGCCTGGAATCCGAGAGCGGGCGTGACTCGATTGTTCGAGCGATGCCCGGCAAACGAAGACCCAATCAATGGACGTAGTCATGACTGATCCCTGCATCATTTCCGTCGCTGTTACCGGTTCCGTGCCGCGCAAGAAAGACAATCCCGCCGTGCCCATATCGATTGCCGAACAGATAGAAAGCACGCACGAATCGTATGAAGCAGGCGCGTCGCTCGTGCATCTGCATGTTCGCGACGAGCAGGAGAATTCGAGTTCGGACCGCTCGCGTTTTGACGAATTGCAAACGGGCATCCGCAAGCATTGCCCGGACATCATCATCCAGTTTTCGACGGGCGGTCGCGGCCGTTCATTCGAACAACGCGGCGCGATGCTCGACTTGCGTCCCGACATGGCGTCGCTTGCAACCGGCTCAGTCAACTTCCCGACGACCGTCTACGAAAATCCGCCGGATTTCGTCAGGTCGCTGGCAAAGTCGATGCTTGATCACAACGTCAAGCCCGAGATCGAGATCTTCGACCTTGCGATGCTTTACAGCACCGTGGATCTCGTTGCACAAGGTTTGCTCGTATCGCCGGTACATGTGCAGTTTGTGATGGGCGTGAAGAATGCGCTGCCTGCGAAGCGCGAAATCCTCGCGTTCGAAGTCGAGCGCTTGCGCGCCGAGTTGCCCGATGCCACGTGGACAGCGGCGGGGATCGGGCGGCATCAGCTCGAAGTGAACCATTGGACGCTCGAGCTTGGCGGACATTGCCGCACGGGTCTGGAGGACAACATTCGTTGGGACAAGGACACGCTTGCCAGTAGCAATGCGCAACTGGTGGGGCGCGTTGCGGCCCTTTGCGCCGAATACGGACGCGAGGTTGCAAGCGCTGCGCAAGCACGCGAATTGCTGCATCTCCCTGCCATCACCACGCAACATTAAGAGCGCACGATGCAACGATCCATCGCCACCGTATCAATCAGCGGCACGCTCGTTGAAAAACTGAAGGCCATCAGCGCAGCCGGATTCGACGGTGTCGAGATCTTCGAAAACGATTTGCTGTACTTCGATGGCTCGCCCGCCGACGTAAAAAAGATCTGCGTGGATCTCGGCCTCGAAATTATGCTGTACCAGCCGTTCCGCGACTTCGAAGGCGTCAGCGCCGACCAGCTCGTGCGGAATCTGGAACGCGCTCGCCGCAAATTCGAGCTGATGCACGCGCTGGGTACGGACCGCGTGCTGGTCTGCAGCAATGCATCGGCGGATACGATTCGCGACGACGCGCTGACAATCGACCAGCTTGGAAGATTCGCCGAACTCGCGCGCGCCGAAGGTGTGATCGCGGGTTATGAAGCGCTTGCATGGGGCCGCCACGTCAACTCGTACAAGCACGCGTGGCGTCTCGTCGATACGCTCGATCATCCGAACCTCGGCTTGATTCTCGACAGCTTCCATACGCTCTCCATCGGCGATTCGCTCGATGAAATCGCCAGCATTCCCGCCGATCGCATCACGTTCGTGCAGATCGCCGATGCGCCGAAGATGGCCATGGATGTGCTCGAATGGAGCCGGCACTATCGCTGTTTTCCCGGGCAAGGTGATCTGGATGTGACCGGCTTCACGCGCGAAGTGTTGGCATCGGGTTATGCAGGACCGCTTTCGCTGGAAATTTTCAACGATGGCTTTCGCGCGGCGCCGAATGCGGCAACGGCTGTGGATGGCTATCGTTCGCTGCTGTTTCTCGAGGAACAATGCGCGGGCGCATCGAAGGAAACATTGTTCCTTCCGCCGGCCGCGCCTGCACATACGGGATTTCAATTCCTCGAATTTGCCGTCGATGCCAACAGCGGTCCGACCCTCGCGCAATGGCTCGAACGCATGGGCTTTCGCGCGGCGGGGCGGCACAGGTCGAAGCATGTCACGCTTTATGTGCAAGGCGACGCAAGCATCCTGCTCAACGAGGAAGCCAACTCGTTTGCGAGCGACTTTCATCAGGCACATGGTTTGTCCGTGTGTGCATCGGCGTACCGGGTCGATAACGCTGCGCAAGCCTTCGGACGTGCCGCCGCGTTCGGCTTCGCGCCGTTTTCCGGCAGAGTGGGCCCGAACGAACGCGTGGTGCCGAGCGTTCAGGCGCCGGATGGCAGCCTGCAATATTTCGTCGATGAAGCGCCCGGCGAGCCCACGCTCTACGAAACCGATTTCAATCTCACCGATGCCCGGAACACAAGCGGCGCCGATCTGCTGCGCCGTATCGATCATGTGTGCCTGAATCTTCCCGCCGATACGCTCGACACCTGGGTGCTGTATTTCAAGGCGGCGTTCGGTTTCGATGCAGAAGCGTCGGTGCTTTTGCCCGACCCCTATGGCCTGGTCAGGAGCCGTTCGTTGCGCAGCCGCGACGGGTCCGTGCGGATCGTGCTGAATGCATCGGCGGACCGGCACACGTCCGTGGTTGAGTCGCTATCGACTTATCGCGGATCGGGATTGAATCACGTTGCGTTTGCAACGGACGACATCTTCGCGACCGTTGCCGCGTTGCGTCGGCAGGACGTTGCGTTGCTGCGCATTCCGCGCAATTACTATGACGACCTGCAAGCGCGTTTCGGATTCGACGATGCACGGATCCATCTCATGCGCGAGGGCGGCATTCTTTACGACCGCGACTCGGCGGGCCGAGAGTTTCTCCACGTTTACACCGAGCAGTTCAACGAACGCTTCTTTCTCGAGATCGTGGAACGCCGTGGCGGCTACGAGGGATACGGCGCAGCCAACGCACCCGTGCGGCTTGCCGCGCACGCACAGCGCCGCTCGCAATGACAAGACGCCGCGAGGAGAGTTTGACGCTTCGCCGCCTCAAGCGATAATCTGTCCACGCGCCTGTTGCAGCTCGACACCGAATACGACCGGTGACCACGCGGCAGGCGAATGTGCGCGGACTTTCCCTGAGGTGATTTTCGATGAACAACGATGCTTCCCTGCCTGACGCTGCCTCGGCGCAACCGCCCATGGACGGGGACAATCCGTTAGGCGTCGCGGGCCTCGAATTCGTTGAGTTTTCCAGCCCCGACCCTGAACGCCTGCGCGCTCTTTTCGAGCAACTCGGCTTTGCTCGCGTGGCGCGTCATATAAGCAAGGACGTCACGCTGTATCGGCAGGGGAACATGAATTTCCTCGTCAACGCCGACGACGATTCGTTCGCCACACGCTTTGCAGAAACGCACGGCGTAGGCATCTGCGCAATCGGATTGCGAGTGTTCGATGCGCCTACATCGCACGAGCGCGCCGTCGATTCCGGCGCCTGGGATTTCGAAGGCGAACGTCTCGGGCCGAACGAACTGATGATTCCCGCCATACAGGGAATCGGCGATTCGCATATCTATTTTGTCGATCATTGGGAAGGCCGGAATGCGCCACCGAGCGAAAAAGCGAAGTCGATCTACGATATCGATTTCAAATGGCTCGACGCACAGACCGCACAAACCGCGCTGCATGACAACGACGCGGGCCTTGTCAAAGTTGATCACTTCACGCAGACGGTCGGCGCAGGGCGGCTTGCCGACTGGCTCGAATTTTATCTGCAGGTCCTGCATTTCAAGGAGCTCCACGCAATCCATCCCGACTGGAAAGTCGCGCAGGATCTGCCCGTGATCGTGTCGCCATGCCAGACGTTCAGCATCCCGGTGTATGAAGAAGGCACGTACCGCACGAGCCTGATGCGGGACTATTTGCCCGATCATAGCGGCGAGGGCGTGCAGCATATTGCGCTGGCTTCCAAGGACATCTTCGCTTCCGTCGACGTACTGCGTGCGCGCGGCATGCGCTTCGTGCAGCCGCCGTCCAGATACTACGAACAACTCGATGCACGCTTGCCCGGTCACGGCCTGGATGTGGACGCATTGCGCGCGCGCGGCATTTTGGTCGACGGCCGTATTACCGACGATGGCACGCCGAAGCTCTTCCTGCAGACGTTCATTCAGCACGAAGCCGGCGATATGTTTTTTGAAATCGTTGAACGGCGCGGAGGGGAAGGGTTCGGCGAAGGCAATCTGATCGCGCTGGGGAAGGCGCGCGAGGCCTGATTCGTTCTAGCCTTTCCAGCAAGAAAAAAGCTCAGTGCAAACCCGAGTAATGCGCGATTATCGAACGAACGCGTCCGATAAACACACGCATTCCACATTATTCCATTGCTCCCATTTCAACGTCACTTTATTGTGAACACATACCGGCGCGTCCAGAAAGCGGCACGGCAATAAACGCCGCTCGACGCGCTCCCGGCTATCCCATGGTTCGAAAAGCCAGTTCAATAGATTAGGAACGCTGAATAACTGTTCTTCAAGCGTTCCATGTATTCACCTAAAAACACGAAGTCCGGAGGAGACACCTATGAAGCAAATCAAGCAAGCGGGAACGGCTGTTGTCTTTACTGTCGCCGCAGCGGCGTCAGCGCATGCGCAAACCAGCGTGACACTTTACGGCATTGTCGATAATTCGATCACGTATCAGAACAGTTCGACAACGCTCGGTTCAACGCAAGGCGGCCGCTCGAATATCCGCATGACATCGGGCGTCTGGGCCGGCAGCCGTTTTGGCCTGAAGGGTGCCGAAGACCTCGGCGGCGGCAACAAGGCGATCTTCCAGCTGGAATCCGGATTCAACAGCGCAACGGGCGGCCAGCAATACACCAACGCCATGTTCGGCCGGCAAGCGTGGGTCGGCCTGACCAACCCCGCATACGGTACGTTCACGGCCGGCCGTCAATACACGTCGTACTACACGCTGCTTTCGCCGTATAGCCCGACCACCTGGCTCACCGGTTTCTTCGGCGCGCATCCGGGCGATCTGGATGAACTCGACACCATCTATCGCGCGAATAACTCGCTCGTTTATACGTCGCCGAAACTGTATGGGATCACCGTCAGCGGTTCTTATTCATTCGCGGGCGTTCCGGGCAGCGTGAACCAGGGCTCGACGTGGAGCGGCGCGATTCAGTACGCCAATGGTCCGGTCGGGATTGCGGCCGGCATCACGCGCATCAATAACTCGACGCCGGGCGGCGGCGTTTTTGGTGCCGATTCAACCACGAACTCTGGCGGACAGTCGGGGGTATCGGCGGTGACGAACGGCTATCAGACCGCACAGGCGCAACAGCGCATTGCGGTCGGTGGCGGCTACACGTTCAACAGTTCGTGGGACGTGTCGGCGACTTACTCAAATGTGCAGTACATCCCGGGCATCAATTCGCGTTTCCACGATACCGCCATCTTCAATACCGCCGGCGCCGTGCTGCACTGGCGCCCGGCCACGACGCTCGATCTGGCGACCGGCTACAGCTATACGCGCGCGACGAAGGCGAACGGCATCAACAGCGTGGCGCAATACCATCAGTTCAATTTGTCCGAGTACTACTCGCTCTCGAAGCGCACGGGCCTGTATTCGCTGCAAGCCTATCAGCGTGCCCATGGTCAGACGCTGGGGACGCCGGGCGCGGCAAGTGTGATCAATGCGACTGCCGTTCTCGGCGATGGCTTCCAGGCGGCGCCGTCGTCGTCACAAGGGCAGTTCGCGGCGGGCGTGGGTATCATTCACCGATTCTAATATTCGAGTCATCAAGCCAACCACATCGCTCGCAGATTGCACCGCAGAGCGGGGTTCAACACCTTGATCCAGGAGACGCGCCATGCAAGACGTTCATCAATCCCACGCGGTTCATACGGCCGCGCCCGCGGCGGTTCGCACGCGATCGCGCACGCGGTTCGTGATCCTCGCGCTGCTGGCAGTCGGCACAATGATCAACTATCTCGACCGCACCGTGCTCGGCATTGCCGCTCCGACCATGACGAAGGAACTCGGTATCGATGCCGCCGTGATGGGGATCGTCTTTTCCGCGTTCTCCTGGACCTATGCACTGGCGCAGATTCCGGGCGGTGTTTTTCTGGATCGCTTCGGCAGCAAGGTCACTTACTTTCTCGCGCTGACCTTCTGGTCGTTCTTCACGCTGATGCAGGGCTTCGCTGTCGGGCTCAAGTCGTTGCTGCTGTTTCGCTTCGGACTCGGTATAAGTGAAGCGCCCTGTTTTCCGGTCAACAGCCGTGTAGTCGCCACGTGGTTCCCGCAACATGAACGGGCGCGCGCAACCGGTATTTATACCGTCGGCGAATACCTGGGCCTCGCGTGTTTTGCGCCGGCGTTGTTCTGGATCATGGGCAACTTCGGCTGGCGCGCGTTGTTTATCGTGGTGGGAGTTGTCGGCATTGTGTTCGGGATCGTCTGGTGGCTTTTTTATCGCGAACCCCATGATTCGAAGACGGTGAATCAGGCCGAGCTCGACTACATTTCAGCGGGCGGCGGTCTCGAGCCCGCAGGCGGCCAGCAGACGATGGCGTTCTCGTGGAGCAACGTTGGCAAGCTGCTCAAGCGCCGTCAGATTGCGGGTGCATGCCTGGGCCAGTTCGCGGGCAATACCACGCTGGTATTTTTCCTCACGTGGTTCCCGACCTATCTCGCTACCGAGCGGCATATGGGTTGGTTGAAGGTGGGTTTCTTCGCGGTGATGCCGTTCCTTGCCGCGGCCGTTGGCGTGATGTTCGGCGGCTGGGTCTCCGATTTCCTGCTCAAGCGCACCGGCTCCGCCAACATCGCACGCAAGTTGCCGATCATTTTTGGCTTGCTCGGGGCATCGACGATCATCGCAGCGAACTATGTCAGCAGCGACGCACTGGTGATCACCATTCTCTCGATTGCGTTCTTCGGACAAGGCATGGTCGGGCTTGGCTGGACGTTGATTTCGGACATTGCGCCGAAGAACCTGATGGGACTGACAGGCGGCATCTTCAACTTTTGCGCGAACCTCGCGGGCATCGTGACGCCGCTCGTGATCGGCCTGATCGTGGCAAAAACAGGTTCGTTCTTCTACGCGCTTTCATACGTGGGCGCGGCGGCGATCGTCGGCGCGCTGTCGTACATATTCATTGTCGGCGATGTGCGCCGCGTTGAAATTGCAGATTGATTTACTGAGAGGCATGCACGATGATCAGCGGAAAAACGACCCTTATTGCGCATCTCGGCTACCCGACGGAAACGTTCAAGGCGCCGATGATTTACAACCCCTGGTTCGAGCAGAAGGGCATCGACGCGGTGGTGGTGCCGATGGGCGTCAAGCCCGACGACTACGCTGTGTTCCTGAAGTCGTTGTTCCGGCTGAGCAACATTCGCGGCGCGCTCGTCACCATGCCGCACAAGGTGACGACTACCCGTCTCGTCGATGAACTCACGCCTACCGCGCGAATCGCGGGCGCCTGCAATGCAATCCTGCTGCGCCCGGACGGTACCTTGCTCGGCGATCAATTCGATGGCGCCGGGTTCACGCGCGGTATCGAGCGCAAGGGCCGTTCGTTGAAGGGCGCGCGAGCGCTTGTGCTAGGCAGCGGCGGTGTGGGTTCCGCCATCGCGGCGTCGCTGGCAGCTTCGGGGGTATGTGCACTCGCGCTCTTCGATACCAACACCGCATCCGCCGACGCACTCGCCTCACGCTTGCGCAAACACTATCCTGAACTCGAAGTGTCGACGGGCTCGAAAGATCCGGCAGGCTTCGACGTCGTGGTCAACGCAACGCCTATCGGCATGAACGAGAGCGATCCTCTACCGTTCGATATCGACCGGATTTCGCCGAGCACGTTTGTTGGCGAGGTCGTGATGAAGTCGGAGTACACACCGCTTCTGCGTGCAGCAAAAGAGAAGGGCTGCGCGGTTCAGGTCGGCACGGACATGCTCTTCGAGATGATCCCCGCGTATCTGGAATTCTTCGGTTTCGGCACGGCCACGGCGGATGAATTGCGCGCGGTTTCCACGATCAAATATTGAGGCTGAACCATGAAGAAGGTATTGGTGATCAACGGTCCCAACCTGAACCTGCTCGGTTTGCGCGAGCCCGATCAATACGGACACGACACGCTCGAGACCGTGGAGACGCTGTGCAGGCAAGCCGGCGACAAATTCGGGGTAGCGGTGGAGTGCAGGCAGTCGAACCATGAGGGCGTGCTGATCGACTGGATTCATGAGGCCGGCCGCGAAGTCGCTGCGGGCACCATGCTTGGCGTCGTGATGAACCCAGGCGCCTACACGCACACATCGGTCGCGTTGCACGATGCAATCAAGGGCGCGAGCGTTCCGTTGATCGAGTTGCATATCTCGAATGTGCATGCACGCGAATCGTTCCGGCATCACTCGTTTATATCGCCGGCGGCACGCGGAATTATCGTGGGACTGGGCGTGAAGGGATACGCAATCGCAATCGACGCGCTGGTTCAGGTGTCGTCGAAATAAGGCATTGGAATGGCTTTCAGGGCGCTTCTTTCCGGACCGCGAGCGAACGCAATATACCGATGAATTCCTGCACCGGCTGCGCAGGCAATTCGTGCTTGCGTGTCACGATTCCATAGCTGGTCATGACGCGGCGAATGGGTATCGGGATCTGTCCCAGCAAGCCGTTGTTCACGTACTTCTCCACTGCCGCTTGCGGCTGCAGCGAGATCATGTCGGTGGCCTGCAAGAGTTCCAGCGCCGAAAAAATCGATGTCAGTTCCACCATCCCGACCGGCACGGGAATGGCCGCCGCCGCAAACGTCTCCTCGAACAACTGCCTGATCGCCGTGGCCTGCGGATAAAGAATCCACGGCCACGCAGCAAGATCGGCCAATTCCAGTTTGGGCTTTTTCAATAACGGATGATGGCTTCCCGCGACCACGCACACTGGTTCCGCCGCGAGGACCTCGAAGTCGAACAGCGCATGATGACGTGGCTCGGTCAGGCGTCCGACCATGACATCGATCTTCTTTTCATCGAGCCAGATTGCAAGCTGGTCGCTGCTCAGTTCGAACAGCTTGACGACGAGTTGCGGCCGCTGCCGCCGGATCTCGCCGATACCCGCCGTCACCAGTTGCGCCGCCGAAGCAGATATTGCGCCGACCGTGATGTGCCCATAACCGCCATTTTTCAGCGTCGTGAATTCGCCCATGAAGCGGCCGAGATCGCCCAGCGCGGTATTTGCATATCGCAGCGCGAGCTGGCCAAGTTCGGTCGGACGCATCTCGCGCGGCAAGCGTTCGAAGAGTTGGGCGTCCAGCAGGCTTTCTATATCGCTGAGAATTTTCGTGGCTGCAGGCTGCGTCATATGCATCTGCTCGGCGGCCACGCGCATGTTGCGGGTTCGTCCAAGACTGTCGAGTAGCTGGAGGTGCCGGTATCGCAGGCGGCCAAGAATGGTCGATGGAAGCACGGAGGAAGGTCGTGACATGGAAAGTAAAAGGAGGGGTAAACGCGCATCGACTCATAACCGGATGGAATCGATTGTAGCCAATAAGCGATTGGATGTTTATTGGCGGCTGGCTTACTGTGTGCAGATGAAATAGACCGGGGCGGATCCGGCGTCCTCACGATGGAGACACCACACATGCAGACTCAAGCCCTCTCGTCCCAGCCGTTGGCGAGCGCCGTGCGCAAGGCGCGGCTGCGCCTTGCGCCATTTCTCGCGCTGATGTTCGCGCTTTCAATGCTCGACCGCTCCAACGTCGGCTTCGTCAAGCAAGCATTGCAGGTCGATTCGAACATTGGTAACGCGGCGTTCGCGCTGGGCGCGGGGATCTTTTTCATCGGCTATGCGGTGTTCGAGATTCCGAGCAACATGATGCTGCATCGCGTGGGCGCGAAAGTCTGGCTGAGCCGGATCATGGTGACATGGGGCCTTGCATCCGCGGCCATGATGTTCGCGCACAACGAAACCGCGTTCTATGTATTGCGCTTTATTCTCGGCGTGGCAGAAGCCGGCTTTTCGCCCGGCGTGATCCTTTATTCGACGTACTGGTTTCCCGCGCGCGAACGCGGCAAGGCGCTCGGCATCTACTACTTCGGCGTACCCGTCGCGCTCGTGCTCGGCAGCCCCTTGTCCGGGTATCTGATGGAAGTCATGGGCGGTCTGCTCGGCTTGCGCAACTGGCAATGGATGTTCCTGATTGAAGGCCTCGCGGCTTCAATAGTCGGCGTGATCGCGTTCTTCTATCTCGTGAGCAAACCGCGTCAGGCGAAGTGGCTGACCGATGCCGAGAAAGATGCGCTCGAATCGGCCATTGCGGCTGAGGACCGGCAGAAGGTCGCGCATGGTCCATCGACCGCGCTCGCCGCTCTCGCGAACTGGAACGTGCTGCGTTTCGTCGCCATCTATTTTGCAATCCAGGTCAGCGTGTATGGCGTGATCTTCTATCTGCCGACGCGTATTTCCGAATTGACGGGCACGGCGATCGGCGCGAAGGTCGGCTTTCTGACCGCCATTCCATGGTTCTGCGCGCTGGTCGCATTGCGCTTTGTAACCGGTTACGCCGATGCCCGCGGCAAGCATCGCGAAGTCGCGGTGCTGATGCTGGTCATGGCGGCAGCGGGCATAGGATTTTCGACAATGGGCACGCATCTCGTGCCCGTGCTGTTCGCGTTCTGCATTGCGACGGTGGGATTCGTCGTCGTGCAGCCGCTATTCTGGACGTTGCCAACAGCCTATTTGAGCGGCACCGCGGCTGCGAGCGGTATCGCGATGATCGGTGCGCTGGGCAACCTCGGCGGGTTCATTGCGCCGACGTTAAAGACCGCCGTGGAGACCTTCTTCGAGAGCCAGCGTGCAGGCATGGGCGCGTTGGCGGTAGCGGGTGTGATCGGCGTGCTGTTGCTGTTGAGCATCGGGATGAAAGGGCGCCGGCAGGAAGCGAGTCAGATATCGGCATCGAAGACGGCTTCCCGCTAAATTGACGGAGCAACGAATATGAAATCGGCAGTTGAAACAACACCATCAAACTCGGCGACGGTTCGTCTGAACTCCATCGACGATGTCCTTATCGCGCGTCATCAGCTCGTCGCGGGCATGCAGCTCGCCGATGGCGGCATCACCGTTCGCGGCCTGATTCCGGCGGGGCACAAGGTCGCCGTCAAAGCGGTATTGCAAGGGCAAGCAGTCCGCCGTTACGGGCAGATCATAGGGTTTGCGAAACGCGACATAGAAGCCGGCGAACACGTGCACGTGCATAACCTCGCGATGGGCGATTTCGACCGCGATTACGCATTCGGCGAGGATGCAAAACCGACGCAACGCGCGGTGCAACCAGCAACGTTTCTCGGCATCCGCCGTCCCGATGGACGTATCGCTACGCGCAACTATATTGGCGTGCTGACGTCGGTGAATTGCTCGGCCACGGCCGCGCGCGCTATTGCGGATTATTTTCGTCGCGATGTGCATCCTGAAGCGCTCGCGGCGTTTCCAAATGTGGACGGTGTGGTCGCGCTCACGCATGGTCAGGGCTGCGCTGTCGACTCGGAAGGCGAAGCGCTGCAAATGCTTCGCCGCACGCTCGGCGGTTATGCGCGGCATCCGAATTTTGCCGGCGTACTTTTGGTCGGACTCGGTTGCGAGACCAATCAGATCGACGGGCTTTTGCAGGAGCAGCATCTCGAGACCGGCGCGCGTCTCAAGACCATGACGATCCAGGCAACGGGCGGCACGGCGCGCACGGTCGCAGCGGGTATTGAAGCGATCAAGGTCATGCTCGTGGAAGCGAACGAGATCGTGCGTGAACGTGTCGATGCAAGCCATCTCGTGATCGGTCTGCAATGCGGCGGCTCGGACGGTTATTCGGGGATCACGGCGAACCCGGCTTTGGGCGCGGCGGTCGATCTTCTCGTCGCGCATGGCGGCACGGCGATATTGTCGGAGACGCCCGAAATTTACGGCGCCGAACATTTGCTGACGCGAAGGGCGGTGTCGAAGGAAGTGGGCAACAAGCTTGTCGACCGTATTCATTGGTGGGAAGAATATTGCGCGCGGATGAACGCGGATCTGAACAACAATCCGTCGGCGGGCAACAAGGCAGGCGGCCTCACCACGATCCTCGAAAAATCGCTTGGCGCGGTGGCGAAGGGCGGCACCACGAATCTGGTCGATGTCTACAAATACGCCGAGCATGTCGACGCGCGCGGACTTGTTTTCATGGACACGCCGGGTTACGACCCGGTGTCGGCAACGGGACAGGTCGCGGGCGGCGCAAACCTTATCTGCTTTACTACGGGACGTGGTTCGGCATATGGATGCGCACCGTCGCCATCGCTCAAGTTCAGCACGAATACCGCTTTGTGGAAGCGTCAGGAAGAGGATATCGACCTGAACTGCGGTTCGATTCTCGACGGCGAGAAGAGCATCGATGAACTCGGTCAGGAGATTTTCGAGCTGATGCTGGCGACGGCTTCGGGCACGTTATCGAAGAGCGAAGTACACGGGTACGGGCAAAACGAATTCGTGCCGTGGCAGATCGGCGCGATCACCTGAAACCTCGGATCATCAGGGAAAGTCGGCGAGTGCGCATCGGTTAGCCGTTGGCGCTCGCCGCACGCCCGGCACGAGGCAGCTCAATCCAACCGCTACAACCGACGCCGCGGCCGTCACCACATACACGGGCTGAAACGATCCGGCCACGCTCTTGCATAAGCCGCCCAGCACGTTGCCCAGTGCGCCGCCAACCCCGAACGATGCTTCGCAAATACCGCACACAATAGCCGCGAGCGCCGGTTCGCTCGTCTTGCCGACATAAGCGTGCAGCAAGCCGAACAGCGGGAAGAACGAGAAGCCGAATGCGACGGCTGCGATCATCAACGCGTACATGCCGGGACGCGATGCCGCTATGACCGACGCGCACAGCAGCAATACCCCTGCGCTTATGAGCGCCGTGCGCATGCCGTCACGTTGCGGTTGTCCTGCAGGAGATCGCGCATCGCCGATCATGCCAAGCGTCAGGCCGCTTACCGCACCGACAAAACCGACGAGCGCCCAGGCGTGCCCGGTGACATCGAGTCCGAGATGCAGGTCGTCGTGTGCATAGGCTGAAAAGTAGGTGATGAAGGGAACGCCGGCAAAGCCCGACAGCAACGCGATTGCATACACGAGCGTCCAGCGCCGCGAGAACATCGTTCGGACTTCGAAACGCGTACGCTCGACTCGTGGCTGCGCCTTCACGCGCGTTTCCGGTCGCCCAAGCCGCGCAAACATCAGCACGATCACAACGCTTAGCAACGCAGTTAGCACCGCGCTTGCGAGCCACACGGAACGCCATCCCCACAAGGGCATCAATGCCGGCACCAAAAGCCCGTTGAGCAGCACGCCGTAGTTCGTGCCGCTGCCGATCACGCCGATTGCTTTCGCCTGATGATGTTCATCGATCAACGGCGCGACGAGCGCCATCATGGGAACCCAGGTTGCCGCCGCGCTCGCGTTGAGTGCAACAAGCACCACACCCAGCAGCCAGGGGCCGTGGACGAAAGCAAGGCACGCAAGTCCTGCCGCCGATAACGCGGTCGCGATCAGCATGACCCTCGCGGCGCCGAAACGCGATGCGGCGAAACCGGACAGCAAGGCCACCGCCACATTGGCGAGTTGCCGTGCCGCCGTCATGTAGCCGGCTTGCGCGTAGCCGAAACCGAGATCGTGCTTCATGGCAGGCAGGACCACCGGAAACAAGTACACGCCAAAGCCGTAGGTTGCGGCAATAACGGCTGCAAGCAACAAGGTAAGTGCGAGCTGTTTCGATGCGGTGACGCGAGGCGAGACATCCATGACGGGTTACCGGAAGAAGGTGTAATACCCATTCTCGGCAATCCGTTGCCATGACGGAAATGATTTAATTTACTATGATCCAGTAAATCACTTCATCATTCGAGCAACCATGAATCTCGATCCAGGCTTGCTGCGCGCGTTTATCGCCGTCACCGAAGCAGGCGGTTTCACCAAAGCCGCCCGCCGGCTGAACCTGACGCAATCGGCCATCAGTCATCAAATCAGGCGGCTCGAAGAAGAAGTAGGCAGACCGCTGCTTTTTCGCACGACACGCACGCTGACGCTGACCGAGGACGGCGAGGATTTCCTGCGCTATGCCATACAGATCCTCGATGCAATGCAGGCTGTCACGCGCCGTTTTCATTCATCGCCGGCATCCGGTGTGGTGCGGTTCGGCGCGCCCGATATCTTCATGGGCGAACGCTTGCCTGTGTTGCTCACGCAGTTTTCGCGGGCGTTTCCGAATGTTCGGCTCGATGTCAGCGTTGGCATGAGTATCGATTCCGAAGCGATGGTCGCCGCGCAAGAACTGGATCTCGCGGTCGTGTTGTGCGTGCAAAGTCACAAGCACGGAAGCGGTGACGAAGGCATCGTATTGCGGCGCACGCGCTTCGTATGGGCGGCGGCGGAATCGTTCGAGTTGCGCGAGGGCGCGTCATTGCCGCTGGCGTTTTTTCCTGCGCCGTGCGTGAATCGGCGCGTGGCAGTCGAAACACTCGATACCTTGCCGGTGGACTGGCATGTGGCGTTTACATCGTCAAGTCAGTCGGGAATTCGAGCCGCCGTGATGGCCGGACTCGGAATCACCGTGTTGACCCGTGACGACCTGGAGCCGGGCATTGCCGTGGTCGATGGAAAATACGGTTTGCCCCCGTTGCCCGAGGCCGAGTTCAGGCTGCTGTGGGGCAAGGGCGAAAAAACGCTGGCCGCAAAGGAGTTCGGGCGCCTGGTTCTCGACACGCCCGAAGAACGTCCATTGCGCTCGCGGGAAGCCAGAGCCGCTTGAGAATATGCAGCCTGTACTCATCATCGATCAAACGAACAAAGAGGACGACATGAGCAGTCAGACGATTGAAATCACGGCGCAGGACGGCGGCCGCTTTTCGGCTTATCTCGCGAAACCCGCGCAGGGTTCGGGTCCGGGCATCGTCCTGCTGCAGGAAATTTTCGGCATCAACGACTACATGAAGTCGATGGCCGATCGCTTCGCCGAAGAGGGTTATGTCGTGCTCGTGCCGGATCTTTTCTGGCGCATGGAACCGGGCATCGTGCTCGGATATGGCGATGCGGATCTCGTCACTGCGCTCGACTACAACGCGAGATTCGACGAATCGAAAGCGCTCGACGATATCGCCGCAACGCTTGCGACATTGCGCGCGCTTCCCGAGCAGGCGGGCAAGCTCGGTGTGGTCGGCTATTGCCTCGGCGGCCGTCTTTCCATGCGCACCGCGGCAAGCATGGACGTGGATTGTGCGGTGAGTTATTACGGCGTGAATCTCGATGCTTTCCTTGACGAGATCGCCACCATCCGATGCCCCATGGTTTTTCACTTCGCCGACAATGACGCATTCACCCCACCCGAAACGCGCGCGAAAATCGAAGCCGCGTTCGTTGGCAAGCCGTTGATCGAACACTATGTGTACGCGGGTTGCGATCACGCATTCGCCACACCCGAACGCGATCACTACGACAAACCCGCGGCGTTGATGGCGTATTCGCGGACCTTGTCGTTGCTGCGCAAAGTGCTGGGCCCCGTGTACGATCTAAACCGTTTGTGGGAAATGCATTGCTACTACGAGTTCGGCACGCGCGACGTGAATGCCGTCATGCCGACCATGGTCGCCGAGCCCTATGTGAACCACGTTCCCACCATGACGGGCGGTGTGGGTCACGACCAGTTGAAGCGCTTCTACAAGTACCATTTCGTCGATTCCAATCCCGCCGATACCCGGCTGATTCCAGTGTCGCGGACCATCGGCTCGGACCGTGTTGTCGATGAATTCGTGTTTTGCGCCACGCATGATCGCGAGATCGACTGGTTGCTGCCTGGGCTCAAACCTACCGGCAAGTACTTCGAAGTCCCCATGTTGGCCGTGATCCGTTTTCGCGGCGACAAGCTTTATAACGAGCACATCTATTGGGATCAGGCTTCGGTCCTGGTGCAGATCGGCGTGCTCGATCCAACGGGTCTGCCGGTCGCAGGCATTCAGACCGCAAAGAAAATGGTCGATGAAACCCTGCCGACCAACACGCTCATGCCGAATTGGACATCGAGCGAAGGCAAGCCGATCTGATCGTCCAGCGGCAAGAACATCCGATGCGCTGCTGACATAGGTCATTTCCCTTATGGGCATGGCGCGTTCGCGTCCCATTTCGCACAGTAATTGGCCGATAAACGCGCTTTGATTTTTCATCTCATCTGCTATTCTCCTTTGGCCGCCCGCGCGACATTCCGGCGTACCGGCTAATCGAATGTGATGGTGCACCGCGCCACGGCGCGCCCGCATTCGTGCAACGGAGATCACCATGCTGTCTCCATTAGTATGCCGAATGATCGCGACACCGCGATTCCCGCGCCATAAGCACGCGGGGCTCGCGGCGCTGTTTGCCGTTCCGCTTGCATCGATCATGTTCGTGCCTTTTGCATGCGCCGCCGGACCGTTGCCTCAAGGCGGCCAGTTCGTGAGCGGGCAGGGGTCTATCGCCGGGAACGGGAGTGGTAACGGAATTGTCATCACTCAACCCGGTTCAACGCGCGGTGTGATCGACTGGCACAGCTTTTCCATCGGGCAGGGCAATAGCGTTACCATCGACAACGGCTCGGGCGCAACGCTCAACCGCGTGACCGGCGGCTCGCCCTCGGCCGTTCTCGGCAGCCTAAGTGCAACCGGCAGCCTTTACCTGATCAATCCGCAAGGCGTTCTGGTGGGCGCCAATGGCGTGGTCAGCACGGGTGGCCGCTTTGTCGCGTCCACGCTCGACTTGCCCAATTCCGCGTTCATGAATGGCGGCACGCTCACGCTTGCCGGCAGCACGAGCGCGAAGGTCGTGAACCTCGGCAAAATCAGTTCGAGCGGCGGCGATGTCTTCCTGATTGCGCGCGATGCCGTGGTGAATGCCGGTACGGTAAGCGCGCCGAACGGAACCGCGGAGTATGCCGCGGGGCAACAAGTGGTGCTGTTTGAATCGTCGAGCAGCAGGCAGGTCTTCGTGCTGGCGGGTAGCAAAGGGACCGTGGTCGATCGCGGCGTCACGCAGGCCGCGCAGATCAATCTGGAAGCCGCGGACGGCAACATCTATGCGCTCGCGGGCGCAGGCACGCGGGTCCGTGCGACCGGCACCGCCACACGCGATGGACACATCTGGCTCGTCGCCGATAACGGCCACGTCACGCAACAAGGCACCCTGACGGCAACGAACGCCGATGGCAGCGGCGGCACTGTCGACACGCTCGCGAACACCCTCACGCTCGCGGCCGATGCCACGGTTCAGGCGGGTCTCTGGAACGTTTCGACTCCGAGCGTCACCGTCGATAACACCACGGCCGGCGCATTCGTGCGCAGCCTCAACGCGGGGACGTCGGTGGACGCAACGGCGACCGGCACGAACGGCGCAACGGGCGATCTGAACGTTGTATCGAACATGACCTGGCAGGGGCCTGCGGCGTTATCGCTTGTCGCGTTTCATAACGTGACGGTCGCGCCCGGCACGACGCTCAAGAACACCGGCGCGGGAAATCTGAGCCTGCGAGCCGACGCAGCGGGTATCGATAACAACGGCAGCGTTGCGAATCAGGGCGTCATCGACTGGTCGGGCAGCACGGGTTTTGTCCGCTCGTTCTACGACATGAACGGCACTTATACGCCGGGCGTGATCACCCGTAACGCCGCGTGGACAGCGGCTGCCGAAAGCGGGCTCGTGACCCAGGTCACAGGCTACAAGCTGATCAACTCGCTCGATGGGCTGGTCAAGGTATCGTCGGATCTCGCGGGCAATTACGCGCTCGGCAAGGACATCGACGCCACCACGCCGCCTTTCGGCCCCGGCACGTATGTGCCGATAGGCTCGGCCGCCACGCCCTTTACCGGGCAGTTCGAAGGCATGGGACACACGGTCTCCAAACTTCAACTGACCACGAGCACGCTAGTCGCACCTCGCAATGGGCCGGTGCCCGAAGAAGACGCCAGCGGCCTGTTCGGGGTTATCGGCAAGACGGGCGTCGTGCGAAATATCAACGTGGACGGCAACGGGTCGCTCGCCAATGGAGAATATGGCGGCTTCGCTATTCTGGCCGGCTACAACTACGGCACGATAGCGAACGCGCACGCAAGCGGCAGCATCAGTTCGCTAGGCGACATCAACCGGACGACGGGTGGTCTCGTCGGCGAGAATTTCGGCACGGTCACGCGTTCATCCAGCGACGTGATCATCTCAACGGAAGGCCACGTCGGCGGACTGGTCGGACTCAATGGTCCGACAGGGATCGTACGGCAATCGTATTCATCGGATAACGGCGTGGTCCGGCCGCCATATCAGGCGGGTTCAGTCAACGCTTTCGGTCATGGATCGGGCGGCGGCGGCCTGGTCGGTAACAACGAAGGCCTGATCACGCAGTCGTACACAACCGCTCCCGTCACCTTCGTGCCAAACACATGCGGCTTCAGTGGCCGACCTTGCGATGCCGGCAGCGCCGCGCTCGTCCAGCGCAACTCAGGCACGATCGAACAATCCTTTGCGACGGGCGCGGTCACGACTTCCGTCTTGCCAGGCTTCGGACCGCCGGCGCTCGGCATTGCCAGTAACAATGACGGCACCATCGGCAAGGATGTTTTCTGGAATGTCGATACCACGCACGCCACGCTCGGCGTCTACAGCGGAACGGGTACATCGGCGGCGACCGGGCTCACCACCGCGCAGATGAGCACGCCGGCGAGCTTCGGCCCGACCTACGATTTCAGTTCCACCGGCGTATGGGCGTTGCCCGCCGGGGCCACGCATCCCGTGTTGCGCTGGCAGATTGCGAACTGAGCGCGGCGTTGAATCGCGTAGCGCGAGGCGCTTGCTGAAGGCGTCGTGGGGAGTTGCGGCTGCGCTATCCGTGTCTGCTCATGCGCAGTCGTATCGCGATGTTGCGCCGCAGACGCCGCCTTCCATCATCAAGCGTGAGACGGCGCCGCCCAAGGCCGTCGATTCGCCGCAGGCAACACAGGTTGCGGTGCCGTCGCTCGCCGCGTTGATCTTCGTGCCTGCGGGATCGGCAGATACATCAGCGCCGCAGAAAAAGATCAGCGCCGACGATCTTCCCGTTCTCGATACCGCCTTCCTGCAGACCTTCCAGCCCGACCTCGGCAAGCCACTGACTTTCGAGCGGCTTGCGCAGATCCGTCGTGCGGTTGTCGCGCGTTATCGGGCAGCGGGAAAACCGCTCGTCGATGTCTTCGTGCCCGAGCAGGACGTAACCGATGGCGTGGTGAGGATTGCCATCGCGGAGTTCCGGCTGGGGCAAGTGCGTGCAAGCGGCAACCGCTATTTCTCCGATGCCCTGTTGACGAGCGAAATGCCGTCGCAACCCGGCCAGCCGATCCTGCAATCGCAGATTTCGTCGGGGCTTGCGTTGCTCAACGCGAATCCGTACAGGCGTGTGGATGTGGTCTATGCGCCGGGCACAGCCGCGAATTCCACGGACGTTCTGCTCCAGACCGATGACCGTCTGCCATTGCGCGTCAACGCCGGCTACGACAACGCCGGCGTTCCGCAACTTGGCCGCGATCGTTTTTTTGCGGGAATCGACTATGGGAATCTGTTTGGGCTCGATCAACAGATCGCGTATCAATTCACTGCGAGCAACGATATTTTTGGCGGCAATCCGGACATAGAAGGGCGCCCGGATCGCGCCCGTTTCATGGCGCATTCGCTGAACTATTCGGCGCCGCTGCCGTGGCATGACCGCATCGAATTATTTGGTGTCTACGCGCAGAGCACGCCGAGGCTGCCCGATAGTTACGGCCAGACCGGCATCTCGGCTCAAGCCAGTATTCGATACGACTGGCTGCTCCCATCGGCTGGCGACTGGAACCCGCAGTTGCAGTTCGGCTACGACTTCAAACGCACCAACAACGATCTCGAGTTCGGCGGTTTTCAGGTATTCAATTCGAACGTGCATGTGCATCAGTTCCTGGCTTCATACTCGATTAGCAAGCCTGACGATTTCGGCCTGGCGCGCGCGAACATCACGCTTGTAGCAAGTCCGGGCGGCCTCGACGGCGACAACAGCAACGCAGCGTTCACCACCGCGCGGCAAGGCGCGACTGCCCGATACACATACGTGCAACTCGGCGGACAACACAACTTTACGTTAGGCGCAGGTTTTGCATTGAGCGCGCGCGGCGCATTTCAGTGGACGCCGAATACCTTGCTGCCAAGCGAGGAACTCGGCCTCGGCGGCGAGACGAGTGTGCGCGGTTACGACCCCTACGTGGTGCTCGGCGACCGCGGCTGGAATGTGCAGACTGAAGTGCGCTCGCCGGGCATACCGATAGGGACATCGAGCATCGCAATGCAGCCCTTCGTTTTTTTCGATGCCGGTCACGCGTGGAACCGCATCGACCAGCCGGCCGAAGCAAGCAATGGCTCGCTGGTAAGCCTTGGTGCAGGCTTGCGCGTGCAGTGGTCGCGCTACGTCGATTTACGCGGCACGTATGGCGTGCCGCTGCGCGCGCCGGTGCCGGGCGGATCGAAGGCGCCGATGGTGCAGTTGTTCGTATCGATAGGGACTTAGCGGGTTCGATCCAGCACTGCGCGCACGAGGCATAATATTTCGCTCAGGGCTTCCGCCCGACTTCTTCACGCGCTAACAGTGAGACCTCAAATGAGCCGCTCTATCGCCGAAAAACGTGCTGCGTTCCGTGCCCTTCATGAACAAGGGTGTTTCCTCATTCCGAATCCCTGGGATACGGGCAGCGCCCGCTATCTGCAAAGCCTGGGATTCAAGGCGCTCGCCACAACCAGCTCCGGTTTTGCGTGGTCGCAAGGGCATGCCGACAACACCGTCGCGCGGGATGCGATCCTCGCGCATCTGCGGGACATGGTTGAAGCGACGGATTTGCCGGTCAATGCGGACTTCGAAAGCGGCTATGCAAGCGACGCCAACGGCGTTGCCGAGAGCGTGCGGCTCGCGATTGCGACCGGAGTCGCGGGGTTATCGATTGAAGATTCGACTGGCAACGCAGACGCGCCGCTTTTCAGCATCGATGTCGCGGTCGAGCGGATGCGCGCGGCACGAAGCGCTATCGATGCAACCGGCGGCGACACTTTGCTCATCGGCCGCGCGGAAAATTTCGTTGCAGGGCGGCCCGATCTGGATGACGCCATCGCGAGGCTTAAGGCTTATTCGGACGCAGGGGCGGACTGCCTGTACGCGCCGGGAATCAGCACGCGCGAACAGATCGCGGCTGTGGTCAAGGCGGTTGCGCCGAAGCCGGTGAATCTGCTGGTCGGTTCGGTCAGCGACCTGACCATGCAGGACATTGCCGCGCTCGGTGTGAGGCGCGTGAGCGTGGGCGGGGCATTAGCTCGCGCGGCGTGGGGCGGTTTCATGCGCGCGGCGGAGGCTCTTGTGGATGGACGTTTCGATGGCTTCGAAAACGCGGCGCCGGGCAAGGTGCTGAACGCGCAATTCGGCGGCTGAGCTTGCTCCACGTAGCGCGTTAAAAACACAGCTTAAACCGCGCCTTGCGCCCAACGCAGCGAGGATGCGGTCACGAAAACACCGCGCGCAAGCCGACATGCGTGCGGATCTCTCCGCCAATCAACGGCCGATCACTTGCCCGCTTAACTGCGCGGACTGCAAGACGTACGCCGCTCGCGGGCGAAACAAATACATGACTTGCATATTATCTCTATTTGGGAATAAGATGCTAACATCGTTCTCATTTAGAGATTTACGTGGATCATACGACTCTGGAAATTTTTTGCGTCGTCGCTGCTGAATTGAGCGTGACCCGTGCCGCGAAACGGCTCGGCCGCGTGCAGTCGAACGTCACTACGCGAATCCAGCAACTTGAGGAAGAACTGGGTGTCGCGCTGTTCCGGCGTGACGGCAATCGTCTGACGCTGAGTGCCGAAGGCGAACGCTTCCTGGGCTACGCGAACCGCATGCTTGCACTCGCCGACGAAGCGCGCCAGGTGCTTACGCCGCAATCGCCGTCGGGCACGCTCAGGATCGGCACCATGGAAAGCACGGCCGCCGCTCGTCTGCCCGGACCGCTTGCGGCATTGCATGTCCAGTATCCGGACGTGCGGCTCAGGATTTCCACGGCGCCGTCCAGGCAATTAATCGAACAGGTCGAGCGCGGTCTGATCGACTGCGCGTTTGCCGCGTTGCCACCGTGTGGCGAGATGGCATCGGCAGCGGATCTCGAAGCAGCGGGCCTGCATGGCGAACCGGTTTTTCGCGAGGAAATTTTGCTCGTGCTGCCGCCCGGGCATGGCGCCGTCCGAAAGGGCGAGGACATCGCAGTGCGTTCGCTCGCTGCGTTTGCGCAGGGCTGCAGCTATCGCCTGCTTGCCGAAGAATGGCTCGGGCAGGGCGCATCAGCGCTCGACGTTCAGGAGGTCGGTTCGTATCACAGCATGCTCGCGTGTGTTGCGGCAGGCGGCTGCGTGTCGCTCGTGCCGCGCAGCGTGCTGGAGTTGCTGCGCGAACCGCCGACGCTACGCACTCATGTAGTGGCCAAAGTCGATACGTGGCTGATTCATCGCAATGGTTATCGGACGGCGGCGTTCAACGCACTGCGCGAAACGCTCACGCCATTCATGTCGAAGCAGCAGACACTGAAGGGGAAATCATCATGAGCACCATACGGCAGGTTTCATCGACTGCGAATCAAGGCATGGCCGCGATGGTCGCCGCGCTCGTCATGGCGGTGGGCATGGGGTTCGGACGCTTTGCGTTCACCGGCATCTATCCCGTCATGGTCAGTGACGCCGTGCTGACCGTGCATCAGGGAACACTCGCTGCATCGGCCAATTATGCAGGATACCTGATTGGTGCGCTGCTGACCGCGGCGATGCATCCGCGACATTCGCGCAGGCTTTGCATGGCGGCGCTTTGCGGTATCGCGATCTGTCTGGCAGTGACGGCGTTGCTGGATGCGCCGTGGCTGATCATCGCAATGCGCGGGATCACGGGCGCCGTCAGCGCGGTCACCATGGTTGCCGCATCCCTGTGGCTCTTGCAGCATCGTGGCCACACTCGCGGTGCGCCGATGCTCTACGCGGGCGTTGGCATCGGGATTGTTTTGTCGTCCGAATTACTGGTCGCCGGACGCGGTTCCGGACTGCATAGCGCAGGACTGTGGTGGGTGCTCGCGGCCGGCGCGCTGGTGCTCGGCGCGATTGCGCTGCCGGCTCTCGATGCACGCCCGGTCCACGATTCCGGCACACGTGCGGAGCGGCACGGACACGAGTTCTATCCAGCGCTCGGCGCCAGACCGCTGATCGCGCTTTATGGACTTGCCGGCTTCGGCTACATCATTACAGCGACCTATTTGCCGCTGTTCGTCAGGGACGCGATTGGTTCTATCGACCCAATCCAGGTCTGGGCGTTGTTTGGTCTCGGCGCAATCCCGTCGTGCTTTATCTGGCACGCCATCCACATGCGGCTGGGTACACGGCGCGCGTTGTTCCTGAACCTCGCGTTGCAAGCGATCGGTGTTGTGTTGCCTGTGCTGTTCGCAAATCCCGTTGGTTATCTCGGCAGCGCGCTGATCGTAGGCGGTACGTTCATGGGCACGGCAACCATCGCCATGCTCGCCGCACGCCGCGTCGCGCACACCATGCGCATCAGCATTCTGGCGATGATGACCGCGTGCTTCGGGATCGGGCAGATCGTCGGACCGCTGGTCGCGAATACCATGTACGCATCGCATCATTCATTTTCGACGTCGCTCGAAACCGCTGCCGCCGCGCTCGCTTTAGGCGCTCTGTTATGCGTGCGTGTGGGAAAAATCCGCTAGCCGAAACGTCGAATTGCTAGGCAAGCGGCGCCGTTTTTTTACCCGAACGTGAACGCATAGGCTTTCGCGCCGGCATCGAGAAATTCGATGGTGAACGTGTGGTCATCGACCTTGCCAGCTTGCCGGATCAGTTGATACAGGCGCACGCTATCGATCATGCCGCTGCCGTCCGCGGCGACATCGGTTCCATGCGATGCGCCTGGCGCCGCGCCATCGATAGTCACGCGAAATCGCACCGGCTTGCCATCGGCGGCAGGCGCGAGGACCAGGTGAAGATCGCGGGCGTGAAACCGGTAGGAGATTTTCCCGGACGCCGCGCCGGCTTGCGCCTGATCGGCGCTCACGGTCCACGGCCCCTGCAGGCTCCACGTGTTCAGCGATAAGCGGGCAGGGGTGGTGTAATTTCTGAGCGCGTCGGGCGCGACTTTTTCCGGCGATGCGAATCCATTCGCCTGCTTGTAGCCAAGATACGTTTCGGTCGACAGCACATCTTTTTCGTCCGATGCAACCTGCGTCCCGGCGGCCTGTGGAACGCCTGCCGGCGTGGGCAAGCTTGTGTGCCCGGATTCCGCCAGCAGTTGACGCACGACGCGCTCGGACTTGTCGTAGTTGCCTTCGCCGAACTGGTGGTATCGGATATGGCCGGTTGCATCGACGACGTAAAACGCCGGCCAATATTGATTCCCGAAAGCTCGCCAGACTGCATATTTATTATCGATGGCAACAGGATAGTCGACGCCCAGATCGCGCGTCGCGCGCTTGACGTTCGCGAGGCTACGTTCGAACGGGAACTCGGGCGTATGCACGCCGATGATCACGAGCCCCTGATCGCTATATTTCTTCGACCATGTCTTCAGATAGGGCAGGGTTCGTAGACAATTGATGCAAGAGTAGGTCCAGAAATTGACGATAACAACCTTGCCGCGCAATTGCTCCACGCTCAATGGCGGGGAGTTGAGCCAGTCGGCCGCGCCTGTCAGCGGCGGAACGATTCCTTCGACTGGAAGCGTTTCTGACTTGTTCGGGGTCGCGGCCATTGCCGGCGTTTGCGTGAGTCCAGCAATGCTGGTGAAAATCAAGGCTGCAATGATCAATGCCTTTTTCATGGCGTTTTCCTGATTTGAGATTTCGCGGATCAACGGTTAGCGGATTGTCGAAAAAGCCAGGTGCACTTGGCATGGGCTTATTAAACGGCGCGGATGTATCTCGCTTGTTTCTTGGCGGCATGGTTTTGCAATCCTATGTATCGAAGCCGCGTGCAAATACATTGCGATACAAAGCCGGCCTGTTGAGGGAGAATCCGCCGCACTTTGAGATCACCGGGCAAGAACTAGTTGTCGCCGAGGCTTACGAGGCTTCCGACTACAGCGCGTGGGCGTTGAGTTGAGGTCAGGCGTTCGGGCATGGGTCTATGTTCAGGCGTGATAGTGCTTAGCCGGTCTGCGCTGGAAGCCGAAAGCAGACATTTGTATTTAGCTGGCTACATACAAAAAATGGATAATTTATGTTATGTCAAATTATAAAAGCTGCCGGAACGTGACTACTAACCGCCCGGCAAACTACGAGATTCCAAGGCAAAGACTCGACTACATCGAACGTTCGAGCATCTCTCGATAATCTTCCGCCGATGCCTCACGCGGATTCGTCTTGTGGCTGTGATCCTTCAACGCCCCGCCAATGATCCGCTCGAACATGTCGTGCGTGACACCGAGTTCTGCAAGTCCCGAAGGCATGCCGAGCGTTCGGCTCATCTCGCGGATCGCCGGGCCGACCTGATCGCCCGAATCGAGTTGCATTGCCTGCGCCAGACGGCCGAGCTTGCCCTCGTCCTTCACACTCGCCGTTTCGCTATTGAACGCAATCACAGCAGGCAGGAAGATGGCGTTGAGCGTGCCATGATGCAGCCGCGGATTGATGCCGCCAAGCGAATGGCTCAGGCTGTGCACGCAGCCAAGTCCCTTTTGAAACGCGAGCGCTCCTTGCATCGACGCACTCATCATGTTTAGGCGTGCGACGCGGTCATCGGGCTGACGCGTTGCACGTTCGATATGTCGCCACGCACGCCACAAACCGTCGAGCGCGATCCCGTCGGCAGGCGGATTGAACGCCGGCGCAAGGAAGGTTTCGATGCAATGCGCGATAGCGTCCATGCCGGTCGCCGCTGTCAACGCGGCGGGCAGCTTCATTGTCAGATCGGGATCGCAGATTGCCGATCTCGGCACGACGTAGGGCGAGATCACGCCGACCTTGCGGCCATCGTCGAGAATCAGGATTGCGCCGCGCCCTACTTCGCTGCCGGTGCCGGCCGTGGTCGGGATCGCGATCAACGGCGCGGTAGCTGATGTGATGCGCGCGGCGCCGCCTTCTATCACGGCAAAGCTCTGCAGCGGTCCTTCGTGCGTGGCGCAAACCGCCACGCCCTTTGCAAGATCGATTGATGAACCGCCGCCAATCGCGATGATCCCGTCGCATTCCGATTGCTTGTACAACGCGACGGCATCGCGCACGGCGCCTTCGTTCGGGTTGGGTGGCGTACGGTCATAGACGGGCACGGACGCGCCGTGACCGAGAGCATCGAGGACTGTATCGACCAGACCCGCAGCCTTCACGCCCCGGTCCGTGACGATCAACGGACGGCGGATGCCAATGCGCTCGCACTCGCTTTTGATGAGCTTGACGGCGCCGAAGTCGAACTGGATTTGCGTGATGTAGTTGATGAGCGACATGGCAATGAGCGAGCGTTATCCAAAGGGTTAACCAGATACTTGGCAGATCGACAGCCGTTGCATCGATCGCTGTTCTGGCCACGCAGTATAGGCGCGGCACCCTACAGTGGATATTGACAAGATTTCATGTCGCTATCGCTTTTGCTCAAGTCTGCCCGCACGCCTTCAACCCGCGAATCGCGGCTCAGGCAAGCCTTTCACGCCAAGGCCGGTGATCGCAAACAAGCCGCCCTTGTCGCGCTCTTTTTGCGGAATGCCCCACATCGGGCGGCCCATGGTCGTGACGAAAAGGATGTCCAGATCCGGACCACCAAACATCACGCTCGTCAGGTTTCGAACAGGAAATGGCACCACGCGGTCGAGCGTCCCGTCCGGCGCGAAACGCAGGATGCGTCCGCCGAACACGAGCGCCGACCAGACGTAACCCTCGGCGTCGACGGTCGCGCCATCGAACGTGCCCGCCATATCTCTCGCCGATGCAAACACGCGCCGGTTCGCGACCGCTCCCGTTTCGATGTCGTAGTCGTACGCGTACATCTGGCGATCGTAGGTGTCGGTGAAATAAAAGGTTCGATTGTCAGGGCTCCAGCACGGACCATTCGAGCAACTAATGCCGCCGTCGAGCCGCGTGACCTGACCGTTGGTGTCGAGCCGATACAACGCCCCGCTGCGGCTCGAACGCTGACCGCGATCGGCATCGTAACGGTCGAAGTCGTAAGCCATGGTCCCTGCAATAAACCTTCCGCGCCGGTCGACCTTGCCATCGTTGAAACGCGTTTCGGTGTCGTCGCTTTCAGGGTCCGCGATGAGCTTGACCGTCTGCGCATCGAAGTCGTAGAAATGCAGGCCGTTGGCGAGCGCAACCACGGCGCCGCCCTGCTCGCGCAACGCCATTGAACCAATATGGCGCGGCACGAAATACCGTTTGATGTCGCTGCCATCGGCGCGGCAACTGCTGATCTCGGCGGCGGTGCTGTCGATCCAGTACAAGCGCTGTTCCTTTACGTCCCACAGCGGTCCTTCACCAAGATGATTGTTCGCATCGACGATCAGGCGCGTTTCGATCATGGTTGTCTCCTGTATTTATCGGACTACTTGCCGGACTTGGCTATCGCCCGGCGATGCGCGAGCAACGCCATCAGCCGCCGGTCGCGCCATCGGCTACGGTTTTCTATTTCGTCACGTGCAAGGACTTCGCGGCGTTCGGCGTCGAGCCGCGCGACGCTTTCAGGCGACCAGTCGAACGGCACGCTGTCTTTCGCGAACGATTGGTACATCGCGCCGTAGCGTGCCGCGTAATCCGTGACGCCACCGGGCGCGTTGAGGTCGATGGTCTCGAACGGACCCATGAACGACCAGCGCAGTCCGAGGCCGTCGCGCATCACCGTATCGAGGTCGGCGGCGCTGGCGTATCCACGCGCGTAGAGGCTCAACGCTTCATCGAGCAAGACGCCCTGCAGCCGGTTCAACAGAAAACCCGGTATCTCACGCGTGACGATGACGGGTTGCTGACCGGCTTCTTCGTAGATAACGCGAGCGCGGGAAATCGTCTCGGGCGTGGTCCACGGCGCACCGCACAACTCCACGAGCGGCACGAGCGATGGCGGGTTCACGGGATGCGCCACGAGGCATCGCGCGCGGCCGGCCAGGTCTTCGGTGAAGGTCGAAGCGGGCAAACCTGAAGTCGAACTTGCGAGCAATGTATCGGGACGCGTCAGCTTGTCGAGCGCGGCGAACAACGTGCGTTTCACCTCCACTATTTCCGCGATGTTCTCCTGCACGAGATCCACGTCCTGCACGGCATCGGCAAGCTCTTTGCATGCGCTCACACGGGCAACGATCTGCGCTATGGGTTCATCGATCAGGCCATATTCCTGCAGATCGGCAATGCTCTCGCGTATGGATGGAATCGCGCCGTCGAGCATTGCGCTGTCGGCATCGTGAAGACGAACTTCGAACCCCGCACGCGCAAACACGATAGCCCACGCGCGCCCTATGCGCCCCGATCCAATCACCGCAACGCGTTTGCTGCTCATAGCAGGCTCCATTTAGTCTCAAGCTTTCTTGTCGCGCAACGTGATCACCGCAGCCAGCACGACGAGCCCGTTGATGATGTCGCGCACAGCCGGCGGCACGGTCGTTCCCGCGAGCAATGTGCCGAGCGCGGTCAGCAGCAACGCCCCGCCGAATACGCCGAGATAATGGCCGCGTCCACCGGTAATCAAGGCGCCGCCAACGACCACGACCGCAATCGATGGCAACAGGTACGGGTCGCCCATGCCGAGGAATGCCTGGCTGCTGAAGCCGGCGAGCAACAGGCCGACCGCGGCGGAACACAAACCCGAGAGGCAATACACGGCGATGAGCGTCGCGCCCACTCGCACGCCGGAGAGCTTGGCTGCAATGGGCGAATTGCCGACTGCATAGACCCGTCGTCCAAAAGCCGTGCGATGCAGCAGCAGCAACGCAAACGCGAGGAACAACGGCACGCACCACGCGGCCAGCGATAACGGCCCGAAGCGACCATTCGTGAAATTACTGACAGCCGATGGCGCCCAGCCTTGCGGCGAACCATTGCAATAAATGAGTGTGATGCCCTGCAGCAAGCCGTTGGCGGCAAGCGTCACGACGATCGGCGGCAAGCCGAGCACAACCACGCCAACGCCGTTGAAAATGCCCACCAACAAGCCTGCGCCGAGCACGAGCGGTACGGCCCAGATGGCGGCATCGTTGAGACCGTGCGTAAGGCCCGTGAGCAGCACGCCTGACATGGTGATGAGCCACGGCACGGAAAGATCGAGACCGCCAGTGAGAATCACGGCTCCTTGCCCCAAGCCCAGGATTGCGAGGAACAGCGTCAGCGTCAGCAAGCTCGTGTAGAAGTTCGCGCTCGCAAGCACGCCCGGTCCGTACACCACGCCGGTGATCACGATGACCGCGAAGAACAGCAAATAAGCGGGCACCACGTACTTCACCCATTCGCGATTGCGTTCTATCCAGTCCGATACAGCGCGGCCTTTGAGTTCGGTGTTGTCTATCGGACGGAAATGCTCGACTTCGAATTTCACGCGTCGCGCGCGCGGGTCATCCTTGGCACGGGTTCCGGTTCGCCAGGCGGTGAGCCATCGGCTTGCGTATTGCGCGCAGTGATGCGCGGCCGATTGTTTGCCGATAGACGATCCCAGCACGGCCAGAATAAGGATCACCGCTTCGGCGATCGTCGTAAAAAATGCAGAGACGTTCAAGACGAGCAGGATGTTCACCGTGATCATCAGCGTCATGGCGGCGAACACCGTGCCAACGCAGCCACCGCGTCCGCCGCCCAGCCACGTTCCGCCGAGCACGACCGCGGTGAACATGGAAAGCAACAAGGGCCGGCCAACGAGCGGATCGGCGGAACCCGTCTGCGCCGATACATAAAGCCCGGCCGCCGCGTAGAACATGCCGGCGAGCGCATACGTTGCGATCCGGTAGCCGCGCACGGGCATGCCGTTCGAATACGCGCCATCGGGATCGCTGCCGAGTGCGTAAAGACCAACGCCAAACCGCGTGCGCTTCACGAAGGTCCACACCAGCAGCGCGATGACCAGCACGGCGGCGGAAATCGGCACCTTGTCTTGAATCAGGTCGGATGTGATCAAGCCGCCAAACTGCTCGCCGATACTCCCGCCCGGTTTGTTTTGAATCAGCAGCGTGAGGCCCTGCACCATGAACATGGTGGCAAGCGTGACCACGATCGACTGCAGCCGGAACCACGCGATCAACGCGCCGTTGATCAGCCCTATACCGCCGCCTATCGCGAGAATCAGCGCAACGCCGCCCCATTGCTGAACCGGCGTGCCTTGCACGAAATGCACGGCGAGCACGTTGGACAACGACACCACCGCCGACGCCGACAGATCGAACCCGCCGCTCAGCACCACGATGGTCTGCCCGATTGCCGCGAGCGCGAGCGTTGTGCTGCTGGAGATCACGGAGCCGACGTCGTACATGCCAACCGGCGTGGCCGACAACGACACCCACGCGATCAGCATGGCGAGGAGCGCGCCAATGGCGATGATCAGCCCGCGATAATGATCGATGCGCGCCCGCAAACCGACGTGCGCGCCTGGACGCACGATCTCGCTATCGGGTGACGCAATTGCAATTTTCATGATCGACCTCTGGTTGCTTGATCCGAGTCGCTACGTTTCAACTTGAAAGCATCTTGCGCATCACGTTTTCTTCGGTGAGCGATTCACCGTCGAGCTCCGCCACATTGCGTCCGCGATACACCACCGTCACGCGGTCGCACACGTTCACGAGCTCGGGTACATCGGTGGAATAGAACAGCACGGCGCCGCCAGCGGCCGCAAACGCGCGCATCAGCACGAAGATCTGATGCTTCGTGCCCACGTCGATACCGCGCGTCGGATCGAACATCAGCCACACGCGGCTTTGCGTGAGCAACCATTTCGCCATCGCGATCTTCTGCTGGTTGCCACCCGAAAACGAGAGGCACGGTTTGTAGACCGCGCGCGGGTTCACTTCCATTTGCGCGAGCGCACGCTTGATGGCCGCCTGTTCGCGCTTGCGGTCAATCAGTCCGAAGCGCGTATAGCGTTTGATGACGGGCAACGAGACGTTTTCTCCGCCGGGAAGACGCAAGAAAAGGCCCTCGGTCTTGCGGTCTTCAGGCAGGAAACTCGTGGATATTCCCGCCTTCAACGAATCCGCGGTCGATGTCAGCGTGACCGGTTTTCCATCGACGAGAATCTGGCCTGCATCGATAAACTGCGCACCGAACAAGGCCTCGAAAATCTCGCGTTGCCCCATGCCCTGAAGCGCTGCAATGCCATGCACTTCGCCCGCCTTCAACGTGAGATCGAAATCGTTCACCACGGCGTCCACCTTGATGCCGCGCGCTTCCATTGCAGGCGTTTCGAGCACGGCGGGAGACGGAACCTTGGGCGGATATTTGGCTTCCATCGAGCGTCCGATCACGAGGCGGATGACCTCGTCGTCGGAGATGGCGGAGGTATCGAACGCGCCTACGTCGTGGCCATTCCTGTACACCGTCAGGCTGTCGCAGAACTCGCGCACTTCCTGCATGCGGTGCGTGATGAATACGAACGTCACGCCCCGCGCCTTCATTTCTTCAATACGGCGAGCGAGCCACGATACATCGCGGCCCGATAACGCCGACGTAGGTTCATCGAGCAAGAGAACTTCCGGCTTGCGCACTACCGCCTTCGCAATCTCGATCTTCTGGCGCACAGGCAACGCCAGGTCGCGGATATACGCTCCTGGACGTACATCGCCCAGTTCGAGCTTGTCGAGCCATTCCGCGGCCTGCCGTTGCGCTTCGCGCTGACGAATGCGGCCGAACCAGCCGGTCGGCTCGTACGACATCAGCAGGTTCTGCGCGACCGTCAGATCGCGCACGAGCGTCATCTCCTGGAACGCCGTCTGCACGCCCGCACGTTGCGCGTCCTTCGGACCGCGCATGTTCACGCTCTGGCCGAGGATGGAGATGCTGCCTTCGTCCGGCTGCATCAATCCCGAGAGCAGCTTGACGGTCGTCGATTTGCCCGCGCCGTTCTCGCCAAGCAGCGCGTGAACGGCGCCGCGTCTAACGCGGAAGGACGCATTGTCCAGCGCAACGGTCGCACCGAAGCGCTTGGTCACGTTCGACAGGTCGATCGCCCAGCCGCCATCCGCTGCCTGTGAGTGGCTCTGCATGGAACGCTCCTTAGTCCGGCTTGCCGGTCAGCGCCGCGTTGAAACCAACCTCGCTCGTCTCTGCCGAATAGATGTCGGCGAACCAGCCCGGCGGCACCTTGTCCGGCATGAACGCGGTACAGCCTGCCTTCAGTTCATCGATGGAACCCGTCTTGCACAGCTTGGATTCCGCGGTCAAGACCAGCGGCAGCTTGAGCGTCACATGCGGCGGAAAATCCTTGCCTTCGAGCTTGCCGACCGCCATCTTCAGTGCCAGCGCGCCGGAGTACGGCGGCGAACCGTAGGAGATCGAACGATACCCGATCGAGCGATACGAACCATCGCCCTTCACGGTTCCCGGCGGCAACATCTGCACGCGATGCCCGTTCGACGATTCACCCGCGCACGGCTTCACCTTGTCGTCGGCTATGCCGGCTTCGAGTTGCATCGATGCGGCCGTGAAGCATCCGACCTGCATCCACAAGCCGTCGATCTTGTCCCAGCTGTTCGTTGCAAGGATCTTCGACAACTCCGTTTTCGCCGTCGCCTGGCTCCACATGCCCGTGCCTTCGGCCACGATCTTGATCCCTGGATACTTCGCGAATACCGCCTTCGCCGCTTCAGTGCGCGCACGATCCACGGACGTGCCCGGCACGCCGTTGATCAGCACGATATTGCCCTTGCCGTTGATCGACTTCGCGAGCCACTCCGCCGTGACAGTCCCGGCCTGCTTCTGATCGATCGTCACGTTATGCGCGCACGGCTCGGTCACTTCGCCGTCGTACGCGGCCACGATCACGCCTTTCGAACATGCATTCTTGATCGCACGGTTCAGCGCGGTCGGCGAGATTGGATAGATCACGATGGCCTTGGCGCCTGCCTGAACCATCGAGTTGATCTGCTGGATCTGCTTTTGTGCGTCCGTGCCTGCAACCTGCACTTCGAGATCGACCTTGTCTTTCAGGCCCGGCGTCGCGGCCATGGCCTTGACCATGTTCGCGGCTTCGGTTTGCCAGTCGTTGCCCACATAGCTCATCGATAGAAATACCTTGTATTTCTCCGCGGCCGAGGCTTGTTGCGATACCGCCAGCGTCGCGAGCAACGCGGCCCCGAGCGCAAGGCGTGCCGCCCGACGGATGGTGTTCGTCAGCGTGTTCATGTCTTCCTCCGATCCAACGTATGGTTATTTATGCCTGTACTACTAACTTTCTACGTGCTTCAGACGTGCACTTGCCGGTAGTTCGATGCCTGCAGATCCCGCCACGACATTCGGATCGTGGCCGGGGATGACGAAGTCCGCGATCTGCCTGATTCGCCTGAGCGATGCGAGTTCGGCCGCGGTCTCATGAACGATCCCGACCGGCACGAGATCGACGATGTTTTCCATGCAACTGGCGCAATCGCCTGCGATCAGCACAACGCCGTCGGCGGTATCGACGGCAACGGACTGATGCCCCGGCGTGTGTCCCGGCGTCGGGATAACGCGTACGCCCGGAGCAATGTCCGTGATGCCATGCACGAACTGCCATCTGAAATAGGCGAGCGGCTCGCGGCCTATCAGGAACTCCTGATAGAACGTGGCTTGCGTGGGCAACGGCCGGCCCGCGTATTCCCACTCACTTGCCTGCACAATGAAGCGGGCATTCTTGAAGAGCGTATTGCCGCCGGAATGGTCGTAATGCAAATGCGTGTTGATGACAATATCGACGTCGTCCGCGCTCCAGCCCACGTACTCTTTTAACGCGCGTTCAAGCCGTTCTTCCGGCGCTTGTTCGCACGGACACACGAAGCTCGATACCCAGCCGGGATCGTGGATGCCGGTATCGACGACGATCTTTTTGTCGCCGCCCACGATCGCCGTCGACCAGACTGGCACCTTGATCTGCTGTCCGTAATACCGCCCGTAAATCTGCGATGACCGATCGACGGTCAGCCAGCCTGTCGGCATGGCCACCACTTTGAGTTTCGGCACAGTCACAGTGATCTCCGCCGTCAAAGGTTGAAGGGATGTGTCAGAAGTTGGTGTTGTCCGCGCCCTTGAGTCCGAGCATGGCGCGCGCTTCATCGGGCGTTGCAATATCGAGCGAGAGGCCTTCTATCACCTGGCGGATTTTCACGACTTGCGCGGCGCTCGACTCGGCCAATTTTCCGGCCTCGATCCACAGCGAATCCTCGAGTCCCACACGCACGTTCGATCCTTGCGCAACACCTAGTGTCGCAAGCGGAATCTGATGACGTCCCGCCCCGAGAATCGACCATACGTAATCGTTGCCGAAGAGACGATCGGCGGTACGTCGCATGTGCATCAGGTCTTCCGGATGCGGCCCGATACCGCCTAGCAGGCCGAACACGCTCTGCACGAAGAACGGTGGTTTCGCGAGACCGCGATCGACGAAATGCGCAAGGTTGTAGAGATGCGAAATGTCGTAGCACTCGTATTCGAAGCGGGTGCCGTTCGCGCCGCAAGACGTCAGGATGTATTCAATGTCCTTGAACGTGTTCTTGAAGATCAGGTCGCGGCTGTTGGCCAGATGCTGACGCTCCCAGTCGTGCTTGAATTCCTTGAAGCGATCGAGCATGGGGTAGAGACCGAAGTTCATCGAACCCATGTTCAGCGATGCAACCTCCGGCTTGAAATGATGTGCCGGCTTCAGGCGTTCTTCCACCGTCATGTGCGGACTGCCGCCGCTCGTGATGTTGATCACCGCGTCCGTTTCGGCCTTGATGCGCGGCAGGAACTGCTGGAATACGGCGGGGTCTTGCGTCGGCCGTCCGTCGACGGGATCTCGTGCATGAAGGTGCAAAATGGCCGCGCCTTCTTTCGCTGCGGCCAGCGCGGCATCGCCTATTTCTTGCGGCGTGACGGGCAGGTATGGCGACATCGACGGAGTATGAATCGCGCCCGTGGGCGCGCACGTGATGATGACCTTGCGCTTGGTAGCCATTGCGTTCAGACCTCTTGTCAATTGAGAGACGTGTTCAGAGCACTTCGACGTTGCCGCACACCGAGATGGCCTGCCCCGAAATACCGCTGCCGCCCGGCGAGCACAGGAACAACGCGGTCGCGGCGACCTCCTCCGGCGTAGTCATGCGGCGCAGCGAGATTTTTGCGAGGTAGTCCTTCTCCATGTCTTCGTAGGAGAGGCCGAGTTGCTGGGCGCGCGCGGATATCACACGCTCAATGCGAGGCCCTTTCACGATGCCCGGCTGAATGGCGTTGACGCGAATGTTGTCGGGTCCGAGTTCGATGGCAAGGCTTTTCGTCAGCCCGACCACCGCCCACTTCGTCGCTGAATATGGCGTGCGAAACGCGTAACCCAGGCGTCCCGCCACCGACGACAACGCGATGATCGATCCGCCGTCGCGCGCCTCTTTCAGCAACGGCACGGCGCGCCGCGCGAAATAGAATTGCGCGTTGAGATTGACGTTGATGGTCTGCTCCCACTCGCCCACATCCATCTCGTCGATACCACCCGTCGGACCCGCAATGCCCGCGTTGTTGATCAGCACATCGAGGCCGCCTAGTTGCGTCGCGACGTCATCGAAAACACGGTCCACTGCCGCGAGATCCGCAACATCTGCAAGCGTCGCGGTGATCGCGTTCAGCTCGGTGCTTTCTTCGGCTTTGAGAAGCGTCGTAATGGCATCCTGGCTCGCGTCGCAGACATGGACGCGCGAGCCGGCATCGACGAAAGCACGCGCGATCACAAGCCCGATACCCGATGCACCACCCGTCACCAGCACGCGCAACCCCGCGTGCGGTTTCAACATTTGCAGAACCGTCATGCTCGTCTCCGTTGATGTTTTTTTCTAAAGCTTTGTTGATTACGCGCGTCTGCTACGCGCGTCTGCTACGCGCGTCTGCTACGCGCGTACCGCCTCCCTGCTTTGCAGGCGCTCCTGCAAGTCCGCCGCTGCGCCGCCGATGTCTTCCTCAATACCCGCTCGCGCGCCTTCGCCATCGCCCTTCCAGAGCGCATCGACAATCTTCTTGTGCGCAGCCATCGATAACCTCATGTGCGGAATATCCGGCGCCACGAGGTTCAGGAACGGCCCGATGCGCATCCACAAATTCTGGATCGTCGCGAGCGTCAGGTCGCTTGCGCCGTGCGTGTAAATGGCGATATGAAACTCGAAGTTGCTGCGTAAATACCCCGGGACATCACCAGCTTCTACGTGCGCGTGCATTGCATCGAATACATCTTGCAGCGCGCTCAAATGCTCCTTCGTCATCCGCGATGCAGCGCGTTTCGCGACGCATCCTTCCAGCGATATCCGTACATCCCGCAACTCATCGAGCAAATCGAGCGTCATGGGCGGCACCATGAGCGCGCGGCCGGGACCGTCGATTAACGCGCCTTCGGCTTGCAGCCGTGTCAGCGCGGCTCGCACCGGCATGGTCGATGAACCCACTGCCTCCGCGACGCCGCGCAGGCTCAACGCCTGGCCCGGCGCAAAGCGCCCGGTCATGATTGCTTCGCGTAACTGGGCGTAGACCCGCCCCGCCATGGTTTCGCGCGCCACGAGTTCGAGCGGCAATGGGTCGCTTGCTTCGCGCGCGCCGGCTCGTGTTGTGCCTTGTGCCATGAATTAAACAACTCCTTACGCGATCTGTGACCTGTGATCACACCTTGATACGAAGTGTGGTGCCCGTTTGGTTTTGCGTCAAGAAGCAGCGCATAGGGGAAAACGCGGGTCGGTGAAATTGGCAGGCACGAAAGCCTGTCATGCGCGCGCGAGAAACTAAAAAGCGTTGTCGCCGTACCTCTGCGCTTAGGCATGAGACGTGCAATAGCCAGCCTTGGTGACAAGTACTTTCCCGCCAATTTCAGCAACCCTGGAGCATTCATGGCTACAACGACCAAGAAACCGAGCGCCGCTTCCGCCGCTCTGACCACCCCGACCGACCTGGGCAACGACGCGCGCAAGCAAGTTGCCGAAGGCCTGACAAAATTGCTGGCCGACGTCTTTTCCCTCTTCGTCAAAACGAAGAACTTCCACTGGCACGTGAGCGGGCCGCACTTTCGCGACTATCACTTGCTGCTCGATGACCAGGCGCAATTCGTCTACGACATGATCGATCCCATCGCCGAACGCGCGCGCAAGCTCGGCGGCACGACGTTGCGATCGGTCGGACAAATCAGCACGTTGAAGCGTCTCGCCGATAACGACGCGGATTTCGTGCCGCCTATCGACATGCTCAACGAGCTGCGTAACGACAATGAGTCGCTCGTGAAATACATGCGCGAATTACACGACCTGTGCGACGAAATGGAAGACGTGGCGACGGCCAGTCTTATCGAGAACTGGATCGACCAGACGGAAGAACGTGTCTGGTTTCTGTTCGAAGCAACACGTTCGTAAGAGCGTGAATGCAGTTGAAGAAAAGGCGCCGATGGCGCCTTTTTTACGCGCTGCGAATTCCGCGTCGAGCCGATGGAATAAACCCTCGAGCATAGGCGTTTCCCAAAGCAGCTGACGACGCAACGCGTAGTATTCAAGCACTCGGCCGGGATCCAAGGACAGCCTGGGTCGAAACGTCGTGAAGTTCCATTGGTCCATAAAAATCAGGAAAACCGCTCATGAAACTCAATCGTATGCTGACCGCTGCCGCCCTCTCGCTGACGCTGGCCGTACCTGCGCTCGCCTTCGCCGATACCGTCAACCTCAAGGCCGACCTCAAGGCGTCGTCCGAAGTCCCGCCAAAGGACAGCCAGGGTCATGGCAACCTGGATGGCACGTATGACACGTCATCCAAACTGTTGAGCTGGAAGGTGACTTACGCCGACCTGACGGGCCCGGCCAGCATGGCGCATTTTCATGGCCCGGCGCCTGCGGGAAAGAATGCCGGCGTGGTGATTCCTATCGATGCAAGCAAGTTGCCGAGCCCGATCGAAGGCAGCGCGACGCTCACCGACGCGCAGGCGAAAGACCTGCTCGCGGGCAACTGGTATTTCAACGTGCATACGGCGAAGAATCCCGGCGGCGAGATTCGCGGTCAGGTGGAAGCGGCCAAGTAAGTAGACCACGAAGGCGCCAGGCGCAATCAAGCATGACAAGCGGCGAGCTACGGATTCTCGCAGCGAAAGCTCGCCGCGTTGTTGATGCTGCCCTTTCCGACGTATCGCGGATATCCGGGATAGCGGCACAGCGGCCGGCTGCGTCCATTCGTGGCGCTTGCTATGTCGAAGCCGACCAGCGTCTCCGGAGCAATGTTCCCCGTTACCCATTTGTCGAGCGCGCCGAGTTCATCCCAGGCCGGAATGAACACGCCGTTGCCATGCTGGAATCCCGGCACCATGTAAAGCCGCATGAACGAATCCACGATAGCCTGCCCGTACTTCGCAACGAGCGAATGATAAAAAGCGATGGTCTGGTTCGGGCTGATGACTTCATCGGCGAGACCGTGCATGGTGATCAGCTTGCCGCCGTGGGCAATGAACGCGGACATGTCCGGGTTCATCGCGCCGACCGTCGACGATAAATCCACCAGGCGGCCTTTGTAATCGCCCGGATGATCTATGTCGAAGTCGAGCGTATTAAAGCGCAGGTCATGCGTGACGAAATACTTCATGTAGCTGTCGCCTTGCGTGAACAGATAACCGTTGGCATCGAAACGCGGCGGTTGCAGAAGCACGCCGGAATTGCCGAGTCCCAGTCCGCTCGTAAAATCCACGCCCTGGAAAACGTTGTATCCGTAATAACGCGTCACGCCATGCGCGAGTTCGTACGGAAGCGTGAAGCCGTCGCGCAGGGTTTCGAGCGTCGCCAGTTGCGCTTCCGACAAACAGCTGTCCCGCTGCGAAGGCCGTTGCCCGCCCGCGCAACGCAACTGCGCGATGATCTTCGGCTCGCGTTCACGGCACGCTTCGACGTTCGCCACGATCCCGTCGAGCGCGCCATCGAGTCCATCGCATTCTTGCAGCACGGTCTCGACCACACGCTTTTGCTGCACGGGGCCAACGAAGCCGCCCGGCGTCCCATAAGCAGCACGCCCGACTTTCACGCCGATCAGCCGCACGCCCGAAAAGTTGATGGCCGGCGCGTTCGCGATCACGCCGTCGTAGTCATCGGGATAACGCTCGATCACGGTGAACGCTTCGCGCCCGCCCGTGGAGCCGCCGGCGAAATAGGTCTGCTCGGGTTTGCGCCCATAACCCATGATGATCAGCGCGAGCGCCACGTCGTGGGTTTTCTTGAGATGCCCGTAGCCGAAGTTGATCACGGCTTCGTCGTTCATCGCGAAATCGGCGCGGCCCGAATTGCCGACGTGACCGGAATCCGAGCCGAATGTCGCATAGCCGATCGACAATGGCGACGCCGCCGGCGCGAACGCGGTCGGTTCCGTACCGCTCACGATCACGCCGTTATAACCACCGCCGCCCATCTGCAGCGCGCGGCCGTTCCAGCGCGCCGGAAGGTTCACCTCGAAGCGGATGTCGGGCGTGGTATCGAGTTGCGCCTTGATCACGCCGACCAGCCGGCAATAATCGCCGTTGCGATTGCGCGGAGCGGCCGCGGCCACGAACGATGCATCCGTAATGATCGCCCCGCGCGTGGGCAATCCGATCACCGACGCCGGTACGTCCTTGCCTTCCAGCTCAGCGCAATGCTTGACCACGTACGAGGCTGCGCTCGCATGGGCGCAGCACGCGAACAAGGCGGTCATCGAGAGGGAACGCAGGAGACGAAGTGTGGCTTGGGGCATCGATTACAGGTTGATTACCGCGGACGGTATGGGACTGTCGCCTGAAGCCTGAGACCGTTTTAGGCCGACGCCGCACAATATATAAGAAGCTTCTTATTGAAAGGAATCCAATCCGCCGCGCGTTGTGTTTGCACAACCTTGTGCTTACAAGCCGATTAATCCCACGGATAAATGCGCCAAGCCGCGCCAGCGCTTTCGCACGCCGCATGCCTGACGTTGACCTGCGCTCATTCACCGCTCATTCACCCGCTCATTCACCGGCCCATTCGCCGCGCAGGTCGCTGTCTTGCAGGAGTTCCAGCAGCGTTTGCGCCGGTCGGCTCAGATGCTTCGCTGCCAGCGCGATGAACTCGACTTCCGGCAATTCAGGCAATTCATCGCGATTGGCCGGCGGCGCCAATCCCCTGCCCGACAAAAAATTCGAGCGCACCGTGAGCCCCAGCCCGCCACGCGCCGCTGCAATGCACCCCGCATACGAACTGCTCGTGCAAACCATTTGCCATCGGGCGCCGACGGCCGCAAGCGCATCGAGCACCACGGCGCGCGTGACGCTCGGCTCGGCGACGAGAATCAGCGGCAGCGGCTGCGCGAGATCCACTTCGGTCCCGGTCCGCGCAAGCCATTCGAGTTTGCCGGAAAAGAGTGGAATGCCGCGCCGGTCGCCCAGCCGCCTTTTTCCGATCAACAAATCGATAGCGCCCGCATCCAGTCGTTCATAAAGCCGTCCCGTCATGCCGATGGTGATTTCAAGCTCGACATCGGGATGCGTGCGCCGGAACGCGGCGAGCACGCTAGGCAGCGGCCCGAGCGCCATATCGTCCGATGAACCCAAGCGCACGCGGCCACGTAATCTTGGCGAACGAAATTGCGATTCCGCATGCGACATGGCTTCGAGGATCACGCGGGCGTGGACGAGCATGGCTTCGCCGTCGGCGGTAAGTGCAAGCGAATGGGTATCGCGGACAAGCAGGCGGCGGCCTACGTGATCCTCCAGGCGCCGGATGTGTTCGCTGACGCTCGATTGCGTCAGGCTGAGCTGACGGCCGGCGTCGGTAAAACTATGCGACGCGGCCACCGTCGCGAACGTGTTCAGCCAGACAGGATTGAGCATTCGGCATTGTTATCGGATATACCGATCACAGTCAATGTTGCCAACGGGGTTCCCGATAACCACGCATCGTCTTAAAATCTTCACATTGCACGGGATTCCGCGCTACAACAGCCCAGCAACACACGAATGACCCCAAAAAATTCACATACGGCGCTTCTCTGGATCGTGGCCGTCGGCTTTTTCATGCAGGCGCTCGACACGACCATCGTCAATACCGCCCTGCCTTCCATTGCGCGGAGCCTTCACGCGCAGCCACTCGCCATGCAGCCCATCGTGGTCGCGTACACGCTGACCATGGCGCTTCTGACGCCCGCCTCGGGCTGGCTCGCGGATCGTTTTGGCACGCGGCGCGTGTACTTCGTCGCAATCCTGTTGTTCGTGATCGGATCGCTTTGCTGCGCGAACGCACAAACGCTCAATCAACTGATCGTGGCGCGCGTGATCCAGGGCATCGGCGGTTCAATGCTGCTGCCTATCGGACGGCTTGCCGTGCTTCGCAGCGTGACCGGCGAGGCTTATGTATCTGCGCTCGCGGTGATTTCCATTGCCGGGCAGGTCGGCCCCATTCTCGGCCCGACGCTCGGCGGCTGGTTCGTCGAATCGTTTTCGTGGCACTGGATCTTCCTGATCAACGTGCCGATCGGCGCAGTCGGTTTGCTCGCCGTGCAGCGTTTTCTGCCCGATGACGCCATCGCCGATGCCCCGCCTTTCGATTTCATTGGCGGCGCGCTGTTGTCGCTCTGCATGGTCGCGTTTTCCATGGCGCTCGATAGCCCCGCGCAGACCCACAAGGTGCTGGTATCGGGTAGCTTGTTCGCGGTTTCCGCAATTGCCGCGCTCTCGTACATTCCATATGCAAGGCGCCGGGCCAATCCGCTCTTCAAGCTGTCCTTGTTCAGCGAGCCGAACTTCAGCGTCGGGCTAATCGGCAACTTGCTGTGCCGGGTTGGATCGAGCGCCGTGCCGTTTCTCTTGCCGCTTTTGATGCAATTGCAGCTCGGCTACACACCGCTGCATTCCGGCTTGATGATGCTGCCCGCCGCATTCGCCGGAACGGTCGCGAAGGGCTGGATCACGCCGCTCGTCAAGCGCTACGGCTACGACAATTTCCTGCTGTGGAACACCATTCTCGTCGGGGCGTCGATAGTCGGCTTCGCTTCGTTCTCGGTGAGCACGCCGCTTGTCATCGAAATCGCGATTCTCGCCGTGTTCGGCGCGTGCAATTCCATGCAGTTCGCAGCCATGAACAGCGTCACGCTCAAGGGACTGTCGATCAAGGACGCCGGCAGCGGCAACAGCCTTTTCTCGATGGTGCAGATGCTCGCAATCGGACTGGGTGTATCGATTGGCGGCGGCCTCGTGTCGGTCTTTTCCACGAGCCTCGGCTCCGCGGCGCTGGCCTTTCGCATTGCGTTCGTGTGCGTGGGCGTGGTCACTTTGGCGTCCGCCATCGTGTTCCGCTTCCTCGATGCCGTCCCGCGACCCGCTGCTCGCCCCGCGACTTCCTGAGCCTTCGTCTGCAAGCATCGGCGGTAGCGTTTAAGCTTGTTGAATCTTCAACCTGGTCAATCGCTCGAGGAGTTCGCCTTGGAATATCGTAAGTTTGGGAAGACCGGCCTGACCGTTTCGCGCCTGTGCCTCGGCACCATGACGTTCGGCTTGCAGACTGAAGAAAACGTGTCGCGCAGCATCATGGATCGCGCCGCGGAAGCGGGCGTGAATTTCATCGATACCGCCGACGTCTATCCACTCGGCGCTGACGAAACGCGTTCGGGCCGCACGGAAGAAATCGTCGGCCGATGGCTGAAGGACACGCCGTCGCGCCGCAGCGAGTTCATCCTTGCAACCAAAGCCGTTGGCAAGATGGGCCCGATGGCGTGGGATCAGGGCGCGTCGCGCAAGCATTTGCTGGACGCCATCAATGCATCGCTGAAGCGGCTCGACACCGATTACGTGGACTTGTACCAGTTGCATAGCGACGATCGCGAAACGCCGCTCGATGAAACCCTCGAAGCGCTCGATATCATCGTGCGCCACGGCAAGGCGCGATATATAGGCGTATCGAATTTCCTGGCTTATCGGCTTGCAACCGCGCTCGGGCGCTCCGACTTCCTGCGCGTGGCACGTTTCATCTCCGTCCAGCCGCGATACAACCTGCTGTTCCGTCAGATCGAGCGCGAACTCCTGCCGCTCGCCGCCGACGAAAATCTCGCCGTGATTCCCTATAACCCGCTCGCGGGCGGCTTGCTGACCGGCAAGCATAAACACGATGCCAAACCATCCGATGGCCGTTTCACCGGCACGGTCGGCAAGGCTGGCGAGATGTATTCGCAGCGCTATTGGCACGAGCGCGAGTTTGAGACTATCGCGAAGCTGCAGAAGATCGTCGATGAAACCGGCGAGTCGCTGACGAAGACATCGGTGGCCTGGGTGCTGTCGAATCCGGCGATCACATCGGCGATCATCGGGGCGAGCAAGCCCGAGCAATTGACCGATAGCCTTGCCGCTGTCGACCTCAAGCTCGACGACGCGCTGAAAGCGAAACTCGACGATGCAACGAAGGAATATCGCTGGGGCGACGCCGCGCGTTAATCCACGAAAATGCCGGACCGCGCGGCACGTGCGAACCTAATACTTCGTGATGTCGCGCGGCTCGAATTTTCTCGACGGGCCACGCTCTTTCGCCGTGACGACCATCGCGCGGCCGAGTTGCTGCGTCGTGGTTATAGCGTTCGGAAACGAGCGTCGCAGCAGCGGAAACAACGGGCTCATCAACGATATGGCTGCCTGATACAGGGGCGTCTTCGAGCGGATGCCGTCCATCGGCTGGATCGCTCCGGGGCGGAACATATACGCCGCCTTGAACGGCATGCGCAGGAGCGCGTTCTCGGTGCGCCCTTTCACTCGCGCCCACATGGAATTGCCGCGCTCGGTTGAATCCGTGCCCGAGCCCGAGACATACGAGAACGTCATTCCCGGATTGAGCCGCGACAAAACCCGCGCGATGCCAAACGTCAGGTCGTAAGTCAGATGCGCGTAGTCGGCCTCTTTCATTCTGAACGACGACACGCCGAGGCAAAAAAAGCAGGCATCGAAACCGGTCAGCTGGTCCTCGATTGCGGTGAGATCGAAGAGATCTCCATGCATGATTTCCGCGAACTTCGGATCTAGTTGCCGCGTGGAACTACGCCCTACAGCGACAACCCGTTCGACGTCAGCGTCGAGCAGACACTCGCGCAACACGCCCTGCCCGACCATGCCTGTCGCGCCAAAGATGATGACTTTCATATGTTCTCCGGCGTTTGAACGCCACGCTTTTCACCCGGCGTTTCTCCGTTCTTCGCGCCCCACTCCACACCTGTGAGTTTCACCGATACATCCCAGAGCCTTGCGGCGACTCCCACGTCAGTGGCTTGGTGCGAAATCCGCGCTTCCGATGGCGCCCCGGTCAGTTCCTGAAAACCCTTCGGTCCATAGTACGCGGCGCCGCGTGCTTCCGGCGCGGTGGCGGCGAGGAGCGTGGGCAACGCGCCTTCAGCCGCGCTGTGGCTCACGAACCGCGACAGTAGCCGGCTTGCGATGGCAAGCACGCCCGATGTTCCCGGTCCGTTCGCGATCAAATCCGTCCGTGCGAATCCCGGATGGGCGGCGAGGCTCTTGATGCCCCAGCCGTTTGCGTCGCTGCGCCGCTGCAGCTCGAGCGCGAACATGAGCATGGCGAGCTTCGATTGCTCGTAGGCGGGCCAGGCTTTGTACACACGCTCGCCCTGCAGGTTATCGAAGGCGATCTTCCCTCGCCTGTGCGCGATGCTGCTCAAATTCACCACGCGCGGCGCAGCGCTTTTTTGCAGCAGCGACAGCAACTGCGCGGTCAGCGCGAAGTGCCCGAGATAATTGGTGCCGAACTGGCGTTCGAAGCCATCGATGGTTTTCTCGTGCTGCGGCAACATCATGACGCCGGCATTGTTCACGAGGATATCGATTGGTTTGCCTTCAGCGAGCAGATGTTCCGAGGCGCGCGAGATCGATTTCAAACTTGCCAGATCGATCATCTCGAAGCTGACGCGCGCATGAGGAACTTCGCGGCGGATGTGCTCGAGCGCGCTACGGCCTTTAGCGTCATTGCGACCTGTGAGAATCACCTCGGCGCCTGCACGTGCCAATTCCAGCGATGTTTCGTATCCCAATCCGCCCGTCGCGCCCGTGACGACAACGCGCTTGCCAGTTTGCGGCGGGATATCGGCGGTAGTCCATGTGCTCATCTGCATAGCATCTCGAATTAATTGCGTGAGTAATCAGTCATTAAATCGGCGATAAAAACACCGGGTATTCAGGCAACCGCATCAATCAGCCGCTTCGCGTGCAACGCCCCGCCAAAACACATCGAAGCCAATCTTTCGATACAACCCTGCTTCATTGGGATAAGCGTTCATGAATCCCATTGTGGTTTCGGCTAGCGCTTTCATGCTCGCCGCAATGAATTCGCACGGATACGCCTGCAATATTTCCGTCCTGATGCTGTGCTGCGCGAGCGCTTCGATCTCGGCAAACGGCTCGTAGCCAACCGCCTTCGACTCGTCGGTGACAATGTCGGCCACCGATAACTGGTCGAGCACATTCAGCCGCTGCGGATTGGCAACGCCCCAATCCACGAACGCGTTCCACACATACTCGAGCCGATCACGCACCGGGCCTTGTCGTGGGAAATGCGCCATCAGGGCATCAGCGAGTTCAAGCTTGATGGACCGATACAACGCGTTGACCAGATCGTCCTTGGTGCGGAAATACGTGAACAGCGTCCCTTCGGCGACGCCCGCCTGCTTCGAGATAACCGAGGTAGGCGCTGCGGCCAGGCCACGCTCGGCGAACACCTGCTCTGCGGCGAGAAGTAGCGCATTGCGTTTGTCGTCGCTTTTGGGTCGGGCCATTAAAGGTCTTGCAGGTTAAATGAGTGAATACTCAATTATAACCTTTTTATGAGAGTTGGCTCACAACCAGCGATGGTAAAATTTACTTAGTCCTCGCAGGTATGACGATGGCGATTGGTCTAATGCCGGAGGCACTCATTTATGAGGTGCATCGGCAGTGTTAACTCTTTCTTTTTTTCCATCATACGAGCTGCCCAATCTCTAAATCTTTTATGGCTTTTGCACATTCTGTCTTGCAGCCACTCCTTACCTTTCTGCGCCACGCGGCAGACGCGCAGGACGATGGACGACTCGAAGCCCGAACGATTTGGTTGCAGGCAGCGTCACATCTCCAAAATATGGATGATCGCTCACTTGATGGATTGATAGTTGAGCTGATTCAACAAGAGCAGTACGAAGTAGCGGCCGCACTCACTGAAGCTGTCGTTCATCTGGACCCGGACAGCGTCGCGGCAAATTTTCGGCTCGGGTACGCGCTGCAATCGGCGCAACGGCATCACGACGCACTGCACCCATATCGCCGCGCGATGACTATTGAGCCCGACTTCCCCAACCTGCGAAATAACTTTGCAATAGCACTCAGGATGTCGGGCGGCGACCGTGTCGAGGAATTAAAAATTCTCGACGCCGCCGTCCATACAGGTGCGGCGAATAGCGATACCTGGAGCAATCTCGCGCTCACCCGGCTAGCGTGTCAGGACCTCGATGGAGCGCTGGCTGCCGGCGAGCAAGCAGTGAAGCTCGACTCTCGCAGCACGGGCGCGCGGAACAATTTTGCATTGGCACTCAAGGAAGCGCAGAGGTGGGAGGAAGCAGAACACCATCTGTCTGTCGCATCGAGTCTGGCTCCCGATGATGCTTCACTTCGCGTGGGCCTATCAGTAATGCGCCTGTTGCGCGGCAATTACGCCGAAGGCTGGTCTGGGCACGAAGCGCGCTGGCAGACACCATTATTGATGAAGCTCGACGCGCGCCCTTTGTTCAATGTCCCGCGTTGGCAGGGCGAGCTACTTAGAGGTAAAACGTTGTTGGTGTGGGGCGAGCAAGGTATGGGCGACGTGCTGCAGTTCTGCCGATACATCCCCCATATGGCCGCACGTGTCCACAAGGAAGGTGGGCGCATAATTTGGAACTCTTTTCCGCAGATGGGCGAATTGCTGTTGCGCAGCCTGGGAGAACACGTGGACGAATACAGAGCTGAAGCCCGCGTCGACGCCCTGCCACACTTTGATTACGAAGTCCCTTTGCTGAGCCTGCCACTTCGGCTCGGCACCCATGCAGCCGTCATTCCACATGCGCACGCCTATCTAACGCCTGATGCAGCGGCACTAGCGGCATGGCGCGCGCGCCTTGCAGGAGAAAAACGGATCAAAGTCGGACTTGCATGGACCGGAAGCCTCGATCACGGCCGCAATCACCTTCGGAGCATCGGCTGGGAACGCTGCGCCTCCCGGTTCCGTGAACTCGAAGGCGTGGCTTTTTATTCGCTGCAACCCGGCGCGATCCAAGACCTTGCCGCTGCGCAGGCAGCGGGTCTCGCTATCACTGATTGGACTGCGGAGTTCTCCACTTTCGACGACACGGCGGCATTCGTCAGCGCATTGGATCTGGTCATTACCGTATGTACGTCGGTCGCTCATTTAAGCGGCGCGCTCGGCCAGCGCACGTGGGTACTGCTCGACGTCAATCCTTACTGGCCATGGCAGCTAGAGCGGCATGACAGCCCTTGGTACTCGACAGCCACACTGTACCGGCAGGCGCAGTTTGGACAGTGGGACGAAGTACTCGATCGAGTTGCGCATGATCTGACCGCGCTTACAAGTCCTCCCGTTTGAGCGGCACGGCAATTCGTTTCGGAACCTTAGCTCGCTAACAATAGGTTTCTAGCCGGCTTTTTCTAGCTTCAGATCTGCGCAAAACGCCGGGTGGATCAAAATTTGCTAATGCTTCCCGTCCGGCGATTGCTTCTATCGGAGCCAGGCGTTGAAGCCCACTCCCTCGCTCAGTTCGCCTCATATCAAGGCACTTATGAATAACCACTCGGTTCACCAGAAGTTCTTCCACATCCTGCTGTTTGTAGTCACGGTCGCCCTCTGCTGGATCCTGACACCGTTCTTCGGCGCGATATTCTGGGGCACGATTCTCGCCATCCTGTTCCAGCCGATGCAGCGTTACCTCGCCGCCAAATTCGGCAAGCGCCGCAATCTGGCTGCGTTCGCAACGCTTGGGCTGACCATCGTGATCGTGATCTTGCCGCTGAGCTTCGTCGCGGCCACGCTGGTTCAGGAGATCGGCCTCGCCTATACGCAGATCAAGTCGGGCCAGCCCAATTTCACCACGTACTTCCAGGAAGCCATTCATGCGCTGCCGAAATCTGTGCAGACGCTGCTCGGCCGCTTCGGGTTGACGGATATTCCGAGCATCCAGAAACGGCTTACCGACGGCGCCGCCGCGATCAGCCAGTTCGTTGCGACACAAGCGTTCAGCATCGGCCAGAACACGTTCCAGTTCGTGATCAGCTTCGGCGTGATGCTCTACCTCGTGTTTTTCCTGCTGCGAGACGGCGGCGAAATCGGCCGGCGCATTCGCCGCGCGCTGCCGCTCGATGAAGCGCCGAAACAGCACTTGATCGCCAAGTTCACGACAGTCGTGCGTGCAACCGTGAAGGGCAATATCGCCGTTGCCGCCGCTCAGGGTTTTCTCGGCGGGATGATCTTCATGTTCCTCGGCATCCAGGGCTCGTTGCTTTGGGGCGTGCTGATGGCGTTCCTGTCGCTGCTTCCGGCCATCGGCGCAGCGCTGGTCTGGGCGCCGGCAGCAGCGTATTTCCTGCTCACCGGCGATATCTGGCGGGGCGTGATCCTGATCGCGTTCTGCGTGATCATCATCGGTCTGGTCGATAACATCCTGCGCCCCATTCTCGTTGGCAAGGACACGAAGATGCCGGACTGGGTCGTACTGATTTCGACTTTGGGCGGAATGGGCCTGTTCGGTATCAACGGGTTTGTGATCGGACCGTTGATCGCCGCGTTGTTCATGGCGGCTTGGGATCTGTTCACGCAAAACGAAGAAGGTCAGGCTGAAGGAACGCGGACCATCGATAAGGTCTGAGTTTGCCTGCTGAATGAAAACGGCTCGCTGATTGGATCAGCGAGCCGTTTTTTTATAAAGCTCAACTAGATTCAGCGCCGTTCCGCGCCCGTGTATTTGCAATCGAAGCGTTTCCTGACCGTGCCATTTTCATCGACGCTTTCGAGGTACACATCGAACTGCCACAGCCGCGCCATGTGCTTCAGGACTTCTTCGCTGTCGTTGGTGAGATGACGGTTATCGGTCATGAAATGGCGCAGCGTGAGGCTACGATCGCCGCGCGTATTCACCGAATACACCTGGATATTCGGCTCCCGATGATGCATGTCGTACTGACGCGATAACGCCTGCCGCACGTACCTGTAACCGCTTTCATCGTGAATTGCCGATACCTCCAGCGAGTCGCGCATGTCGTCATCGAGAATGGAGAACAGACGCATCTCGCGGATCAAATGCGGCGACAAATACTGCGCGATAAAACTCTCGTCCTTGAAATTGCGCATGGCGTAATGCAGCGCTTCTAGCCAATCGCTGCCCGCGAGCTCCGGAAACCATTCGCGGTCTTCATCCGTCGGGTTTTCGCAGATGCGGCGAATATCGCTCATCATCGAAAAGCCGAGCGCATACGGATTGATCCCGCTGTAATACTGCTTGGTCACGGGCGGCTGATACACCACGTTGCTGTGCGAATGGAGAAACTCCATCATGAAGCCGTCCTCGAGCCGGCCTTCCGCGTACAGCGTGTTGAGCAACGTGTAATGCCAGAACGTGGCCCAGCCTTCGTTCATGACCTGCGTCTGCCGCTGCGGATAAAAATATTGCCCGACCTTGCGCACAATGCGAATCACCTCGCGTTCCCAAGGTTCGAGCAAAGGCGCGTTTTTCTCCGCGAAATACAGCAGGTTTTCCTGCGGTTCCGGCGGATATCGGCTTTCGATTTCTTCGGTTGTCGTCGCCTTCTTGTTCGGCAACGTGCGCCAAAGCTCATTCACTTGCGACTGCAAATAGGCTTCGCGTTCGCGCCGCGCGGCGGCTTCCTTTGCCAGCGATAACTTCTGCGGCCGCTTATAGCGGTCGACGCCGTAGTTCATCAGCGCGTGGCATGAATCGAGCAATTCCTCGACGCGATCGATCCCGTGCCGCTCCTCGCATTCCGCAATGTAATTCTTCGCATAAACCAGGTAATCGATGATCGCGTGCGCATCCGTCCACAGCTTGAACAGATAGTTGCCCTTGAAGAACGAGTTATGCCCGTAAGCCGCGTGCGCGATGACGAGCGCTTGCATCGTCATCGTGTTCTCTTCCATCAAGTACGCAATACACGGATTCGAGTTGATGACGATCTCGTACGCGAGACCCATCTGTCCGCGCCTGTAACTCTTTTCGGTCGAGAGAAAATGCTTGCCGAACGACCAGTGCCGATAATTCACCGGCATTCCCACCGACGCGTACGCGTCCATCATCTGCTCGGCGCTGATCAGTTCGAGTTGAATGGGATAGACGTCGAGCCCATAACGTTGCGCGACGCGCGAAATCTCGGTGTCGTACTCCTCGATAAGCTCGAAGGTCCAGTCCGACGGACACGGCAACGGCCTCTTTTCCGCCACGTTCATGGTGTCTCCTTCCGGCGTCGCGCTCGCGCGCGGCTTCCTGGCCTTTTGCGGCGCGCTGTCTTGTGCAGTCAATTCTTCGCCAGGTTTCAGATGATACCCACGTGCTTCGTTGTCCAAATGCCTTGTCGTCATGCAGCCGCCTGTTGTTTTTCGAACAGTTCGCGAAAGACCGGATAAATATCCGCAGCCGATTCGACCTTTTTCATCGCGAGTTCCGGCGCGCTTTGGGCCAGATGAGCGTATTCGACCCAGAGGTTCTGTTCTTCGGGCGCCACCTGAATGTACGCAAAATATCGCACCTTATGCAGGATGTCTTCCGAAAGAAGCTTGCGGCACTTGGGTGAATCGTCGGTCCAGTTATCGCCGTCCGATGCCTGCGCGCCGTAGATGTTCCATTCCGATGGCGAATAACGCTCGTCCATGATCTTCTTCATCAGCTCCAGCGCGCTCGATACCACCGTGCCGCCGCTTTCGGTCGAATGGAAAAAAGTCTCTTCGTCCACTTCTTCCGCACGCGTGTGGTGGCGGATGAAGACCACTTCGATCTTCTCGTAATTGCGGTTCAGGAACAGGTACAGAAGAATGAAGAAGCGCTTGGACAAGTCCTTGCGTTGTTCGTCCATGGAGCCGGACACGTCCATGAGGCAGAACATCACCGCCTTGCTGGAAGGTGTTGGCTGCTTGGCGCGGTTCACGTAACGCAAATCAAACGGGTCGATAAACGGAATCCGCGTGATGCGCCCTTTCATGATCACGATCTCGGCTTCGAGCCGCGCTATTACTTCGGGGTCGCCTTTCTCGTCGAGAAGTACTTCGAGCTGGCGCTCCATTTCGTGCAACTGGCGCGACAAGGGCGAACCCAGCGCAATCCTGCGCCCAAGCGCGCTGCGCAGCGACCGGACGACGTCGATGTTGTTCGGCGTACCTTCCGCCGAAAAACCCGCACGCACGTTCTTCCATGTCGGCACTGCGGCCAACTGGGTTTTCACGAGACGCGGCAGTTCGAGGTCATCGAAAAAATACTGCATGAACTCTTCCCGCGAAAGCTCGAACACGAAGTCGTCCTGCCCTTCGCCTTCGTTGCTCGCGGTCTTGCCGCCACCGCCTCCGCCGCCGTTCGGACGAGCAATCTTGTCGCCACGAATGTATTCGGCGTTACCCGGATGCACGAGCTCGCGCTTTCCGCCAGGTCCATGCCGGAACGACGGTTCGGCGATGTCCTTTTTCGGAATCGTGATGCTCTGCGTACTTTGAATGTCCTTGATGCTACGGTCTCGAACGGCGTCCGACACCGCGCGGCGAATGTAGTTTTTGACACGACGCAAAAAGCGTTCGCGGTTGGCAATGCTCTTGTTCTTACCGGCTAACCTGCGGTCGATGATTTGATGCAGCACATCCAGTCTCCCGCGTAATTGGCGAGGAAGCGAAGCGTCCGTGGTCCGATGCGAACCACCAGCACTCGCCAAGGTGCTCGCGTTTCACCGGCTGGGTGCCGGCGTCACGCGAACGTATGACTATGGAACTAGCAACACACTACTGATTCAATCACGTTTTGCCTGATTTCGCTTGGGAACAGATTTCCTCCTTGGCTCAAGACTGAACGCAGTGCCACGCATCACGACGACTTGCGAACCCGCAGATACCAGTCGCACAAAAGACGCACTTGCTTCGGCGTGTAGCCCTTCGCGACCATGCGGTTAACGAAGTCCTCGTGCTTGCGCTGTTCTTCCGCCGATCCCTTGGCGTTGAACGAGATCACCGGCAAAAGCTCTTCGGTATTCGAGAACATCTTCTTCTCGATCACGACCCGCAGCTTCTCGTAGCTGATCCACGCCGGGTTCTTGCCGCCATTCGCCGCCCGCGCCCGCAGCACGAAATTCACGATCTCGTTGCGGAAGTCCTTCGGATTGCTGATGCCGGCAGGCTTCTCGATCTTTTCCAGTTCCGCATTCAGCGAAGCACGGTCGAAACTTTCGCCTGTGTCGTGGTCGCGGAATTCCTGGTCCTGAATCCAGAAATCGGCATAGGTCACGTAGCGATCGAAGATGTTCTGACCATACTCGGAATACGATTCCAGATACGCCGTCTGAATCTCCTTGCCGATAAATTCGGCATAACGCGACGCCAGCACATCCTTGATGAACGACAGGTATTTCTGTTCAGTCTCCGGCGGAAATTGTTCGCGCTCGATCTGCTGTTCGAGCACATACATCAAGTGCACCGGATTGGCGGCAACTTCCGTGGAATCGAAGTTGAACACGCGCGAGAGAATCTTGAACGCAAAGCGGGTCGACACCCCGTTCATGCCTTCGTCGACACCAGCAAAATCCCGATACTCCTGAAACGATTTCGCCTTCGGATCCGTGTCCTTCAGGTTCTCGCCGTCATAGACCTGCATCTTCGAAAAGAGGCTGGAGTTTTCCGGTTCATGAAGGCGCGTCAACACCGCCATTTGCGCCATCATCTTCAACGTGCCAGGCGCGCACACGGCGTTGGTCAGCGAAGAATTACGCAGCAGTTTCTCGTAGATCTTCATCTCTTCGCCATAGCGCAGGCAATACGGCACCTTCACCACGAAGATACGATCGAGCAGTGCTTCGTTATTCTTGTTGTTGCGGAACGTCTTCCATTCGGACTCGTTCGAGTGAGCCAGCACCACGCCGTCAAACGGGATTGCGCCGAAGCCTTCCGTGCCCTTGAAGTTGCCTTCCTGGGTTGCTGTCAGCAGCGGATGCAAGACCTTGATTGGCGCCTTGAACATTTCTACGAACTCGAGCAAACCCTGGTTCGCGAGACACAGACCACCCGAATAGCTGTAGGCGTCGGCGTCGTCCTGCGAATAGGTTTCGAGCTTGCGGATGTCGACCTTGCCGACGAGCGACGAGATGTCCTGATTGTTTTCATCGCCCGGTTCGGTCTTGGCAATACCGATCTGACGAAGGATGGAAGGATAACGGCGAACGATGCGGAACTTGCGGATGTCGCCATTGAATTCGTGCAGGCGTTTAACAGCCCACGGACTCAGGATGTTCTTGAGGTAACGGCGCGGGATGCCGTATTGCTCTTCGAGAATGGGACCGTCTTCGTCGTAGTCGAACAAGCCCAGCGGCGACTCGTTGACGGGCGAGCCCTTGATTGCATAGAAAGGAACACGCTCGGCCAGTTGCTTCAGACGTTCGGCAATGGATGACTTGCCGCCGCCTACCGGACCCAGCAAATACAGAATCTGCTTCTTCTCTTCCAGCCCTTGAGCTGCATGCCGGAAGTACGACACCACCTGCTCGATCACTTCCTCCATTCCGTAGAACTCACGGAATGCCGGATACACCTTGATCACCTTGTTTGCAAACACACGCGATAAACGCGGGTCCGTGCGCGTGTCGACTGACTCCGGTTCCCCAATAGCCGCCAACATCCGTTCGCCCGCTGTTGCATACGTTGCAGGATCGTCTTTGCAGAGCGCGAGATACTCTTCGAGCGAGAATTCCTCCTCGCGGGTTTTTTCGAAGCGGGTCGCGAAACTGCTGTAGATATCCATGCTACCTCCTCGCCGAAGTCAGAAAGCAATGTGTGCGCGGCGCGCCTAATCAGAACAACATCGCTTCAGTTCATCCTAAACCTATTCGAATTTTTTTTCATGCAAATGCGTTGCTGATTTGCTTCGAAGTATTCCTAGCTTGGTGGAATATTTTCGTTCACCTACAATCATCATCCCGACTCGCGAAACGTCTTCGGCAATAGCTGCACAGCCTTGCTGTACAAGCCCTGGACCCATGCGACACGTTAGCAGCCAAACAACCGGGCTGCTGCTGCCGCGGACGAGTTGCGCGCCGCGTTTGTACTTCTTGCTAATCGTTCGCTTAGTGGTCGCTTAGTGTTCGCCCATCGTTCACTTAACGTCCGCTTATCCATTGCCTTAGGCCGAGCTTATCTACCGTTCATCCACAGACTCATCCACATGTTATCCACCGGTATTAGCTTCTGTATCGGCGGGGTGAACGGCTGACTACATGCGTATATACGCGCATCAAAGCCTAAACGATGCAGACCTTATGCCCTTTTTCCAACATGGTGCGCGCCGTCATTTAGTAACGCTCTCATCCATACATTACGATGCGGCCTCTTTCTTACACAACGACTCGCAATCGTGTTGGTTGACCGCCGTAACCCCAGCTTCGCGCGTCATTTACGTTATTCATTCACGCAATACCCGATACGTGCAAAGGGATTTAAACAATAAAAAAAGGCACTCATCGAGTGCCTTTGTATAGTGCATTTTCTACGTTGCGTTAGCCGACACATTCAGCGTTACAAATTTGCTGAAGCTTCGTTCATGTACGTCTGGCGCTCGTGGGATGCTTACTCGAGCGTCAGTTCAATATCGCCAATACGATCGATACGTCCACTCACCACACCCGGCCCCTCAATGCGGCGCGCACCCGTATAAGACCCCGTGGTGATCGTCCAGAAAGGCTGAACTGTATGACCGTGAGCGCTGCAATGATTGACGAACCACACCAGCAATTCACGCGGGTCGCCCGCTGGATTACCCGCGCTCGGCGGCACGATGGAGACGCCATCAACGCTTAAATCAAGTCGCGGCGTCAAGAAATCAAACCCGGGCGAGATCACGTCGTACGGTTCCATCTTGCCCACGATCAGTGCGCCGTTATTCTGCGAATCGGCCAGTTGCGCGAGCGGCGCAAGATTGGGCCACTGTGCAAAACGGCTATCGACGATTTCAAGCGCGACCGCCATGCTGCCTAGCGCCGCAAGCACTTCGCTGCGGCTGTAAGCTTCATCGCGCGGTGGCAACGCGTGCGTAAAACGAAACGCGATTTCCATCTCGATCAGTACGCGAAAAAACGAGGCGTGCGCAATCCGCGCGGGCGACGTGTGAACGAGTTCTGCATCGATAGGCGCCGTGTTCGCCTGCGCGCCGGGCGATCGGGCGCCGACTTTCCACGCGCCGATCCGGGCGCCGGTCAGCGACAGGACTTCGTGCTGGATGGCGTAGGCTGCGTTGGCATCGGCTGGAATATCGGCCGATTCGAGGTCCTCGATCAGCGTTCGCTGCCGGCGGGCCTGCACGAGTTGCGCAGCAAGAGTGGATTCGGTCATGGCATGTCCTGAAATGGTTATCGGATGCAGCGCACAGTGTACGGGGAAGTTGGCAAGGGCCGCGAAACGGATGCGCGCACTTCAAGACACCGTCGATACACCGATTTCACACGGACGTTTAAAACGTTGCCGCCAGGTTTTCCGGGGCTGATGCCGCGCGCCGAACGCGCCGTAGACGCGCCGCAAACGAAAAAGCGCCGCAAAACTCGCGGCGCTTCTTAAAACACGCGGTCAATTCAGCTTCAGAATGTTTCCCAGTCGCCACCCGCGGCGGCCAACGGCCGCGCTGCTGCTGCAGCCGCAGGCTTGGCCGGCGTTGTGCGTTTGCCCTTGAACGTTGCAGACGGCCGGAATTTTGCCGCGCCAGCTGTCGAGACATTGCGCGGCGCCGTCCGGGCCGCGCCAACGACCGCGGAACCGTCGTCGTTGAGATGAAACACGGCCACGGCTTCGCGCAGTTTCGCCGCCTGATCTTCGAGCGATTGCGCCGCTGCGGCGGCTTCCTCCACGAGCGCCGCGTTCTGCTGCGTGACTTCGTCCATTTGCGTGACCGCGCGCGCAACCTGTTCAATCCCGCTGCTTTGTTCCTCCGATGCCGCCGCAATCTCGCCCATGATGTCCGTCACGCGCTGCACCGCGCCGATGATCTCGGCCATCGTGCGGCCGGCTTCATCGACGAGAGACGTGCCCGACTGCACGCGTTCCACCGATGTATCGATAAGACCCTTGATCTCCTTCGCCGCCGCCGATGAACGCTGCGCCAAGCTGCGCACCTCGCCCGCCACGACGGCAAAACCACGTCCTTCCTCGCCGGCACGCGCCGCTTCAACTGCGGCGTTGAGCGCAAGAATGTTCGTCTGGAACGCGATTCCTTCGATGATCGTGATGATGTCCGCGATCTTCGCCGAGCTTTGGTTGATATCGCCCATCGTGCCGACGACTTGCGCGACCACGCGGCTGCCCTTGTTCGCAATCTCCGACGCGTTCGCCGCGAGCGAGCTGGCCTGGCGGGCGTTATCGGCGTTCTGCTTCACGGTGCCGGTCAATTCGTCCATGCTCGACGCCGTTTCCTGCAACGCGGACGCCTGTTCTTCGGTACGCGACGACAAATCGATATTGCCCGCCGCAATCTGTTTGGTCGCCGACGCAATGGATTCGCTGCCCGAGCGCACGCTGCGCACCGTGGCGACCAAGCTCGTCTGCATGCGCGCCAGGCCCTGCATGAGCAGGCCCATTTCATCGCGCGACGTAATGTTGACCTGACGGCGCAGGTCGCCGGCTGCGATGGCATCGAAATGTTCGAGCGCCTCATCGAGCGGCCGGCCGATTGCACGGCGCAGCGCGAACCACGAGAACGCAGCGGCGGCAAGCCCGATCACGATCGCGGTCAGGCTGAGCGTCTCGAACGTGGATGCCGCGCCTTGCGCCGCGTCGTAACCCTGGCGGGCGGCATCGAACTGGAACTTGCGCAGCGCGTCGTTGGCGCCCGAGAGTTCGTTGTAGGTTGCCTGCATGGCCTTGGCCGATTCCACGATGCGCGCCTGATCGTTGGCTCTCACCGCTTCATAACCGCCATCGATCAGCTTTTGCAGCGCGAGGCGCTTCGCGTTCGACGTATCGGCGAGTTGCTTTTCGTGGGCGTCCGCAACGGGAAGCTCGGAGTACTTTTTCCAGAAGCCATCGGCCTTGGAGCGCATCATCGCGCCCCGTTCTATGGTCGATGCCGCTTCCGGCGTGCCGGCAAGAAAGGCTGCGCGATCGAACACGAGGCGCTCGCGCGCGGAATAGAGTTCCGCGTTGCTCACGGCGTTGGCGCTGGGCATCTGATTTTCGAACGTATCGCGATAAGCCCGGTTCGCTTGCGTCATGCCGTATAGACCCAGGCCGCCGATAGCTACGAGCAGAAGGCCGAGGAAGGCCATCGTGAGGCCGAGACGGGCCTTGATCGTAAGACTGATGTTCATGATTTTCCTTGAAGCCGCGTTGAAATGATCGGCGGCGATTTTTGGCATCGCGTTTTCGGCGACAAACCAAATGCGCCTGCTTGCACAGGTTTTACGGCCTGTAAGCCACGCACTTTAGGAAAATCTTGAAATGATGTTTCATCAGATGAATCGATCGTGCAGTTTTGGACTTTAATTCGCGGCAAAATGAAGCAGAAATTCGAACGAAGTAAGTGTTTATCTGGATAGGGTGAACACGTAATGCTTACAGTCGGGCGCTTCGGGCAGGTTGCTTTTAACAGAGGCCCAAATGCATCGAGCCGGCACAAGGCCGGCTCGTTTTCGTTCTGCGTGTTTCGATCAATGCCCGCGCGCGGTTTCGCTCACTTCAGCTTGCGGCACGACGCCCGTCGATTCCCGCAAGATCATATGCGGCGTGACAACGCGCCTGCGCGTGCTCGCCGGCACATTTCCGGCGATCCGGTCGATCAGCGTCTGCGCGGCGAGCTCTCCCAGTTCACGTACCGATTGCCCCACGGTCGACAAAGCCGGATAGGTGTATCGGCTCAACTCGATGTCGTCGAATCCGATGATCGAGCAATCCTTCGGCACGTTGATCCCGCGCTCCGCTGCCGCCCGCAATGCGCCGACGCCCATCATGTCGTTGCAGGCGAAAATGCCGGTGGGCTTCAGCGTATCGAAGAGTTGCGAAGCGGCTTCATAACCGCCCGTCGCTGAAAACGCGCTTTGCTGAATCGCATTCGGCTCGATCTCGATACCGCGCTCGGCCATCGCGCGAATGAAGCCGTGGACGCGCATCGCGCTGACCGCCGTGGCGATCGGCCCGGTAATGCACGCAACGCGCGAATGCCCGAGTTGCAGCAAGTGGCGCGTAGCGAGATATCCGCCTTTCTCGTGGTCGATCTGCACCAGATCCGCCGATACCCCCTCGATGTTCCTGTCCAGGATCACCAGGGGTTCGCGTGCGCCTGCCAGACTTTGCGCGAGCACCGCATCTTCTCCCGCCGATGCAATCACGAGCCCGTCGATGCGCTTTTCCTGCAGCACGCGAAGATAGCTGCGCTGCTTGGCGGGATCGTCGTCGGAATTGCAAAAGAACATGCAATAGCCGTTCTTCGCGCATCCGTCTTCCACGCCGCGCGCCAGTTCCGCGAAATAGGGATTGGTCGCGTTCGGCACCAGCAAGCCGATGGTGAGCGTGTTGCGCGCCTTGAGGGAACGCGCCACCGCCGACGGTACGTAATCCAGCTCCCGGATTGCACGCTCAACTTTGACCCGCACTTCAGCCGATACAGGCCGCGAGTTGTTCACCACATGAGACACGGTAGTGAACGAAACGCCCGCAATGGCCGCTACATCTTTGATTGTCGCCATACTTGGTCCTTCTCTCTGACTTTTGGTCTTGCTCTTGCTCTTTTAATTGGCACCCGCAACGCGCTTGGGCCTTTTATAGCCCGCCACAGCCCGCCACCCGATGGCGCCCGTTCCCTTCTGTTTTGGCGACCCTCGTGGGCCGTCCGCCGACGTGAATCCCCGTGCCGGCTTCTCTGGTTATTACGCTTGGCTTAACGCGCAGCCTGAACTGCGCGCGTCCCGTTTGTTACCGCGCTACGCCGCAAACAGGCGACGCGTAACGTAACGTCCGGTACCTTCCGATCCTTGAAGCACTGCGCGGTTCCCCACTCCGCCCGCAACGTTTAAATAAAGCACCCGCTATGCCAGGTTGCGCGGGACCCGGTTCATCGTTCAACTTCGCCCGTCTCGGCCGGCGGCGCTTTTGCATCCGGCACTGTGGGTTCCTGCAGAATCTCATCGCGTTTCGCGTAGCCCGCGAAGGCCGCCGCGAGCAGCGTATCCTGCGTCCAGTTATCGCGATCGAAGATTCCGGTCATCCGCCCCGCCGACATCACGCCGATCCGGTCGCAAATGAGCATCAATTCGCGCAGATCGCTCGATACCACCACCAGCGCGCGTCCCTCCAGCGCCAGCGCGCCCATCAGCGCATAAATGTCGAACTTGGCGCCGACGTCGATGCCGCGCGTGGGTTCATCGAAGAGCAGAACCGTCGAATCGCGTGCAAGCCAGCGCCCGATCACGACCTTTTGCTGATTACCGCCCGACAACTCCGACACCGGCTGCGACGGACCGGCTGCGCGAATATGCATGGCGTCGATCTGCGTCTGAGCGAGCGCGGCTTCGCGCTGTCCATCGACAAAACCCTTGCTCGATACCGCCCCGATGTTCCCCAGCGAAATGTTCGCGGCGATCGGCTGCGGCAACAGCAGGCCTTCGCCCTTGCGATCCTCGGTGATCAGCGCAATGCCGTTCCTGACCGCGTCGGCGGGCGATGCGATCTTCACCGGCACGAGCGCCGCGCCTTTATGCGCCACCGATACCTCGCCGCCATCGGCCTTGTCCGCGCCGTAGATCAGCCGCATCAGCTCGGTACGTCCCGCGCCGATCAGCCCGCTGATGCCGAAAATTTCCCCCGCTTTCACTTCGAACGACACGTCGCGAACCACGTCGGCGCGGCGCATGCCATCGACTTTCAGCGCCACATTCCGAATCTTTCGTTCGCCCAGATCGATCCGTTCGCCGATGTCACGCCCGACCATCAGCGTGACGAGCCGGTCGCTCGTCAGATTCGCCATGGCGTCGATGTGAACGAGCTTGCCGTCGCGCAGCACGGCCGCGCGCCCCGCAATCCGCCGCAACTCTTCCAGCCGGTGCGAGATATACACCAGCGCCACGCCCCGCACCTTCAGCCGTTCGACCTGTTCGAACAGCAGATCGACCTCGCGCGCCGTCAGCATGGCGGTGGGTTCATCGAGGATCAGCACGCGGCAATCGCCAATCAAATTGCGCGCGATCTCCACCATCTGCTGATGCCCGATCCCTAATTCGCCGACCAAAGTGCCGGGATCGATTGCATCCAGTCCTACTTGCTGCATGGCGTGGTGTGCGTCCTCGCGCAGCGCCGCACGGTCTATCCAGCCGAACTTCAGGCCCTTGCGCTGCGGCAAACGGTTGAGGAACAAATTCTCCGCGACCGATAGAGTGGGCAGAAGATTCAGTTCCTGCATCACCATGCGCACGCCGAGCGCCTCGGCTTCCTTGCGGCTCGCCGGTGCGTACAGCGCGCCGCCGAGCATCATAGAACCAGTGGTTGGATCGACCAGTCCACCGATGATCTTGGACAACGTGCTCTTGCCCGCACCGTTTTCGCCTGTCAACGCCAGCACTTCGCCCGCGCGCAGATCCAGCGTGACGCCCGTCAGCACGGGCTCCACGTAGGTCTTGCCGACACCGCTGACCGTCAAGACCGGATCATTTCCCACGATTTTGTCCATCGCTTTCCCGCTGCTGCCGACCGGCGCCCGGTTGGACAAAGCGTGCCGCAATCGTTTGCAAGCAGGCTCCTCCGGCCGGCGTTTTCGGTCTTTCGCGCCAGTAAAAACACGCTGAGCATCGTCCGACCGTTCAGTGAAAGCCGCGTTGGTGACCTGGCCGTTCCTTCACTTATCGGCAGCGATGCTCAGTACTTGAGATTTTAGACAGAATTAGACTGACGAATCTTTTTTCCCATGTAGCCACTTACTTCTTTTTGATAACGAGATCCACCGGCGTTTCAACCACGCCCGACAATTCCGATTGTTTCTTGTGCTCGGCAATCGCTTTCAAAGCGGTATCGATACCGAAYACAGCTTGTTTTGCAGCGTATTGATCGGCGGTGGCGAGCACGCGGCCATCGGCGAGCATCGGCTTGATGGCGTTGATGTTGTCGTAACCCACGACCTGCACCTTGCCGGCCTTGCCCGAAGCACGCACGGCGGACACGGCGCCGATTGCCATGTTGTCGTTGCCGCAAAGCAGCGCCTTGACGTTCGGATTTGCATTCAGGATCTGCGATGCAACCGCGTTGCCTTTATCGATTTCCCAATCGCCCGATTGCAACGCAACCACCTTCACGCCTGCAGTTTGCATGGCTTGCTTGAAACCGGCCGTGCGCTGCTGCGCATTCGTAGTCGTCGAAACGCCTTCGATAATGCCGACTTCATCGCCGGATTTGAGCTTTTGCTTGGCAAGATAATCGCCGACCTGACGCGCGCCCTTGGCGTTGTCCGGACCGACGAACGGCACGTTCAGGTTCTTCGACTTGAGCACGTCGGNCTTTTGCTTGGCAAGATAATCGCCGACCTGACGCGCGCCCTTGGCGTTGTCCGGACCGACGAACGGCACGTTCAGGTTCTTCGACTTGAGCACGTCGGYGTCGAGCTTGTTGTCGATATTCACCACGATGATCCCGGCGTCCACGGCCTTCTTGATCACCGGAACCAGCGCCTTGGAATCGGCCGGGGCGATCACGAGCGCATCGACTTTCGATACGATCATCTGTTCCACGATGCGGATCTGGTTGGCGGTATCGGTTTCGTCCTTGATGCCGTTCGTGATCAGGTCGAACTGGTTCGGATTGTGTTTCTGATAGTCCTTGGCGCCGGTTTCCATTGTCAGGAAAAACTCGTTCGCAAGCGACTTCATCACGAGCGCGACCTTCGGCTTGTGCGCGGCTTGCGCGGCGGCATCGCCCGAGTACATGGACAAAGGCAGCGCGGCACATGCGCCGAGCGAAAGCGCAACGCCAAGAAAGCGGCGGCGCAGCGCGGGTTTCAAGTTCTTGTCATGTGAGTTCATGCAACGAATCTCCTGGATTGTTCGAGTTGTTCGAGTTGTTGGAAAAAACGGCATAGAACGTCTGGAACGCTCTGGAGCGCGTCTGCGACATATGGCCAGCCGTTTGGCCGACGATAATTGCCCGAAGCGTGGACGTTTCCCCGATACGCCGCAATTGCTGATGCCCCTGATTTCAGCGCGCCAGGGTACAAAAACACTCACATGACGTGTTCTTCAAAGGTCCTCGACGGACTGGCCTTCCACCTGCTTGTCGATAATCTTGCGCGCATAGTCGATCCCGGCCCGGGTTGCATCGATCGGACTGTCGAACGGTTCCTGGTCCGGCACGCCGAACATTTCGGATCTGCCGCTCTCGCCGGCCGAGCTTCGCGAAATGGTCACGACAATATCAAAATGGCGCGGGCCGTCATCGGGCTCATCGCGTTCTTTAGCGCGGCGCAAGGCCTGGACGCCGATCTCGAAACCTTTGTAGTGATCTGACAAGGGACTGGACATACACGACTCCTTGGAACGGTTTGGACAAGCGGATGGGCGACATTTGGAGCATCGCACGGCCTCAGGCTAAAGCGCGTATGCGACGATTTGAATCACGCCGCCAACACGCCGGAAGCCGATGTGGCGACGCTGCAACGCGGGTTCGTCTCTGCATGGCGCGTCACATGCATCGCAAAATTGTAAGCCTGCTTCGGTCGATTGCCGTGAACATGAAGCACAAGCTTACAACCTCGATGGCGTCCTGACCGCGACATGGATCAAGCGCCGCATGGGCCATGCGCGTGCGTGGCTTTTCATGCGGTATTGGTACGAAACCGTACGGCATTTGTAGGGCTTTTTGCCATAATGAAGCGCCGAAATACGGAAAAAGCCGTCCGGCACGCGCCAGTTCAGTTTCCTGACCGGCGTCACCTTGAAGCACGTCATCCATCTAACAAGGGAGCATCGCCATGAAGATCCGGGCAACCATGACAGCGTTGGCACTGGGCGCCGCGTTAAGCGTGAGCTTCGCCGCAACGCCGGCGTTCGCGCAGAACAGCCAGCAATCGAAAATGAGTACGTGCAACACGCAGGCCGCGGGCAAGAAAGGCGACGAACGCAAGGCGTACATGAAAGACTGTCTTTCGTCGGCGCCAGTTGCTGCAGCCGCACCCATGACACAGCAGCAAAAAATGACGGCTTGCAACAAGACGGCCACGGGCAAGAAAGGCGATGAACGCAAGGCGTTCATGAAAGACTGCCTGAGCAACAAGGGCTAAGCACAAAGCCTGGCAACGAGGTGACGCAAGTCGATGAAGCATAAGCCGCGGCCCTTCGGGCACGCGGCTTTTTTCATTCGATGAAAACCGTGTTCAACCCGAAGCCCTGAAAACGGGAAAACCCTCAGCCGCGCATATTGCGGTGCACCTACGGTCCTGCTACGCGCCGCGCGTTTTATCTCATAAGATGACGCGAAGGCGGCCCGCCCTACAACACAAATACGACAGTCAAGCGCCATCGGTCCGCCAGTCTTGCCGGTTTGCAGCACTGCAACGGACGGAGGCCCGAGGATGGTGTGGCGATATAAAAACCGCTGGTTCAGGCGGTGGCTGGTCCTGATCGTTTTCTGGGCGGTCCCGGTGATGATCGTGGCCGCCAATGAAATCCGCGAGCAACTTGCTTACGACTCAGCGGACCTTTCCAACACGCTCTCTACATGGACGTTCACCGACGCCCAGCGCACCCTGCCCGCCATCAAGCGCTGTCACGGTTCGATCGATGAAGCGCGCATCGCCGGATGTCCGCAAGACGTGCTGGCCGCGAAGGCAGCGGCGGACCAGCAAGCCAATGCGCAGTACGCGACACGCAAGCACGTTTTGTTCGGCTATCTCTGGACGGCTTTCATCGGATACTGGGTCGTGCCGGCAATCACGCTCTTCGTGCTAGGCGCGATCATTGGCATCATTCGCCGGTCGCTAAAACATCCGCTAAAGAAAACGGATGCCAGAACCACGCATGACACCTCGCACGATCCGGCACGCAAGCCGGCAGGCGCGGCCAAGCCATGAGCCTGCAGATTTGCAATGCGACAACACTTCAGTGGTTTTTCCGACGAATCGAACAAGCTTTTATAGTTATTTTCGCGGGTAAGTTTGACCGTATTTGTCCGCATTTGCCGGAGGTGGCGCGGATTTTGCGCCGTGCAGGATTACCGCACGGGAACGCTAAATGTTTTGCACAAACAAGCGGGTTCTCGCTCGGCCACGATGCAGGCCGGTCCAGGTCAAATTTACCTCACTGATTTGTGCTATCGTGCCCAAGTCCAAGCGGGGCAAGGCTTTGCGCGATCCACGAAGGTGTTGCTAAACGACCTGCTGTGTTATAAATCGCCCTGCTGGAACACTCGTAGATGGGGTTTCCCAAAAAACCACGATGGAGAAAACGATGCAAAGACGAAACTTCATGATCAAATCGACCGCCGCACTTGCAATGGGCGGCCTCGCGCTGGCCGGTTGCACGACGACGTCGAACCAGGGCGCACAAAAGACTGCCGGCGATTCGGACGCACGCCGTTCAATCGACGCGGATATCGATGCGACCATGCAGCGCCTGTATGTCACCGCCAAGGGCTCCCGCGAACTCGTGGGCAAGGCGCGCGGCGTGCTCGTGTTCCCGTCGGTGATCCAGGCCGGCTTTATCGTGGGCGCGCAGTACGGCAAGGGCGCGCTGCGAGTGGGCGGCAGCTCGGTCGGCTACTACAGCACGACTTCGGGTTCCATCGGCCTGCAGGCTGGCGCGCAATCCAAGTCGATCATCTTCCTGTTCATGACGCAGGACGCACTCGATAAATTCCGAAATACGGACGGCTGGTCGGTCGGCGGCGATGCATCGGTGGCACTGGTCAAGATGGGCGCGAACGGCAACATCGATTCCACGACGGCAACCGCGCCGGTCGAAGTGTTCGTGCTCACGAACGCCGGCCTGATGGCTAACCTGTCGCTGGAAGGCACGAAGGTTTCGCGCCTGGCCATCTAAGTTTCAAGCTGGCTTAAAGCACCGGGGCAGCAAAAAACCGCCGCGCAGAACGACATAAAAGTCGTACTGCGCGGCGGTTTTCTTTATGGCGGCTTTAGTTCGTGGCGCTGTCGATAAGCTTGAAGCGCGCACGCTTTTGCGCCCGAACGACAGCTTGGTACGCATCCACGTATTGCTGCGCCATCCGGTGTGACGTGAAGCGCTCTTCAAAGCACTTGCGCACGCCCGCGCGCGAAATGGTGTGCAGCCGGTTCACGGCGGCAACCGCGCCAATCTCGTCCTCCACGATAAACCCCGACACGCCCTCGTCCACCACTTCCGGCACTGCTCCGCGATTGAACGCGATAACCGGCGTGCCGCACGCCATGGCTTCGATCATCACGAGGCCGAATGGCTCGGGCCAGTCGATGGGAAAAAGCAGCGCATGCGCGCCGGAGAGAAACTCGGCCTTCTGGTGATCGTCGATCTCGCCGATGAACTCCACATACGGGAGCGCCATCAGCGGCGCGATTTCGCGTTCGAAATACTCGCGGTCGGCCGAGTCGACCTTCGCGGCAATCCTGATCTTCATGCCACACCGCCCGGCAATGCGAATGGCGGTATCGACGCGTTTTTCCGGCGATATCCGCCCGAGAAACGCCAGATACGTCTGCCCGACCGGCTGCGGCATGTAGCGCTTTTCCGGCAGCCCGTGATACACGGTCGTCAGCCATTTGGCCTGCGGCAACGGATGGCGTTGCGAGTCGGAAATGGAGATGACCGGCGCGGTGTTGAAGGTGTTGAATATAGGCTGCTGCTCGGGCAGATCGAGCCGGCCGTGCAACGTGGTCACGAACGGCGTGTCCTGGCGCTTGAAGAGCGAGAACGAGTAGTAGTCCATGTGGAAATGCAGCACATCGAAGTCATCGGCGCGGCGTCGGACCATTTCCATCAGCAGCATGTGCGGTGCGATCCGGTCGCGAATAGCCGGGTCGAGGCGCAACGCGCGCGGCCAGACGGCTTCAAGCTTGGCTTTGGTCTGGGAGTCACCCGATGCAAACAGCGTGACGTCGTGCCCGAGTTCCACCAGTGCCTCGGTGATGTACGACACGACGCGCTCTGTTCCCCCGTAAAGCTTTGGCGGCACCGACTCGGTCAGGGGTGCTATTTGTGCAATTCTCATTGTTCTCGTCTCCACTCGGTCTTACGTCGCCGTGATCTTTAACCGGTGCAGTGCCGGATAAGAACGGTCGCCGGTCGTCGCGCGCAAAATTCCATGCGCAGTGACGACACCCGCATTATTGGCCGTGAATGCCTCAACGTTGGCAAAACTTTCACTTTCATGACGCTGTTACAGTCACGAAACACTCGTTTTGCAACGTTACTTCGGCATTCCCGGCCTGTTTCCCGAGTGGTCGAGACGCGGCGTTATTTTTTCTTCGAAGTCTGCTTGGTCTTTTCAACGCCACGCAAATCGGCGAGAAACGAGTCGCGCCATATGCCGAGATCGTACTTGCGCAGCATTTTCATGTTGGTTTCGTAGCGCTCGCGACGCTCGGCCAGCGGCATCGATAACGCCCGGCCAATCGCTTCGCTCATTCCCACGATATCGTGAGGATTCACCATCACCGCGCCGGTCATTTCATCGGCAGCGCCGGCGAACTGGGACAGGACGAGAACGCCGGGATCGTCGGGATTTTGCGCCGCGACGTATTCCTTCGCGACGAGGTTCATGCCGTCGCGCAACGGCGTGACCAGGCCGATCTGCGATTCGCGGAACAGCGACATCAGTTTCCACCGGTCGTAGCGCTGGTTCATATAGCGGATCGGCGTGTAGTCGAGACCCGAATACCGGCCGTTGATGCGCCCTGCTTCGTATTCGAGGTTATGGCGGATCTGCTGGTAAGTATCGACGTCCGAACGCGTTGGCGGTGCGATCTGCACGAGCGTGACGTTGCCGCGCCATTCGGGGGATTTCTCCAAGAAATGCTCGAAAGCCTTGAAGCGCTCGACCAGTCCTTTCGAGTAATCCAGCCGATCCACGCTCATGATCAGCTTGCGTCCTTCAAGGCTCTGCTTCAGGTCCATCACGTCTTGTCGGGCTTCGCCACGCTTGGCTTGCTCGGCGATTTCATCGGGGAAGATGCCGATCCGGTACACGCCCGTTTTCAGCTTGCGGCCGAACGCTTCCACGTGTCCGTCGGCGGTTGCCGAGCCGTGCGCGTGCCGCACGATGTAATCATGAAACGCAGCCTGATCGCCGGGCGTCTGGAAACCCACGACGTCGTAGCAGCACAGCGACTTGACCAACTCCTCGTGCGGCGGAATGTTGAGCAGGATTTGCGGCGATGGAAACGGAATGTGCAGGAAAAAGCCCATCCGGTTCGTCACGCCTTCCGAGCGCAGCGCCTCGCCGAACGGGATCAAGTGATAGTCGTGAACCCAGATGACATCATCGGGCTGCAACAGCTTGATTGCACGATGCGCGAGCCACGAATTGACCCTGCGATATCCCGCGTATTCATCGCGGTCATACACCGCCAGATCATTTCGATAATGAAAAACCGGCCAGAGCGTCGCGTTCGAAAAACCGCGGTAATACTGGTCGTAGTCCTTTTTCGGCAGCCCGACGGTCGCGAAGGTAACGGCGCCGTCCTGTTCGAGTTTCGGACCCTGGTTGGCCACGGTGTCGCTGACCACGTCGCCACTCCATCCGAACCACACGCCGCCGCTGTCCTTCAGCGCGCCGAACACGCCGACGGCCAGGCCGCCGGCGGATCCTTTGGTTTCCGTTGGTGATGCAACTCGGTTTGATACAACCACTAGGCGGCTCATTCTTGTCGTCCCTTATTTTGGTTCGCGACGTCCGGATGTTCAGGATCGATCTCGAAATATTAATGAGTTTGGCCGTGGGCGGCGGCGTCAGTTCAAACTTTGTCCGCGTTTCCCAAGGGCCAAAATGAAGGCCGGCGAATGACGGTCAGCGCCGCTCGCCGCTGCCGACGGGCTCGGCTGGTTCCGTCGCCGGTTTGGCCGTCGATGCCGCCGAATGCGCCGACGGGTCCGGCCCGTGCCGTTCTCCGCGGCTCGCCACCGGATCGGCTTCCGTGTTGGCCGTGCCGCGAACCGGCGGCCGGATCGCGCTGCTTGCCTGCGTCCGGTCCAGCGGCGCCACGAAATCGACGTGCTCGCCTTCCGGCGCAAGATCCGCCCGCGTTCGCGGCAGGAATTGTGGAAACTCGGCTTGCGCGAAATTCAGCAAACCTTCGCGTACGCGGCATCGAAGATCGAAGTTCAGGCCGGAATCGAAGGAACTGACGAGCACGCGAATTTGCATCGACTTTTCGGTGGCATCGGTGACTTGCAGCACTTGCACGCGGCCATCCCACTCAGGCGCGTGTTCCAGGATGCGTTCGAGTTCCTCGCGCAACGGCGCCATCGGCATGCGGTAATCGACGTAGAAAAATACCGTCCCGATAATCTGCGAGCTATTGCGCGTCCAGTTGGTGAACGGATTTTCGATGAACCATTGCAACGGCACGATCATGCGCCGCTGGTCCCAGATCCGGATCGATACATACGTTCCGGTGATTTCCTCGACGCGGCCCCATTCGCCCTGGATCACGACGACGTCGTCGAGCCGGATGGGCTGCGACAACGCAATTTGCAGCCCGGCAATCAAATTCCCAAGAACCGGCCGCGCGGCGATACCGGCAACCAGTCCCGCCACGCCCGCCGACGCCAGCAAACTCGCGCCGATCTGCCGCACGGCCGGAAACGTCATCAACGCCCCGCCGAATCCGATGATCACGATCACCACCATCACGGAACGCGCCAGAACGCGCGCCTGCGTATGAATGCGGCGCGCCTGGAGATTGTCTTGGGAGTCGAGCGGATGCGCCTGAACCAGCGCCTCGGCAACGGCGCCGACCGAGCGCACGGCGAGCCACGTCAGCCCGACGATCAACGAAAGGGTCAACAGGTCGCGCAAAACCGTGGCAAAAGGCAGCGAATCCGGCGCTTCGACCAGCACGAAGCCGAGTGCGAGGATGATGAGGAGCGCGAGCGCGGGTTTATCGATGAAACGTAGCACCACGCTCATCAACGGATACGGCCGCGCAATGCGCACGAGAATCCGCGCGCCTGCCCAGTGAACGCCGATAGCAAACAGCACGGCAAGCGTTGCTACGACAATTGCGCCGGGCCAGGAGTTGAGCGGCGCCGAAGCGATGCGCTCGAAGGAATCGAAATTGATCATCGTCGTCGTGGAATCAGCCTTGAAAAGGTGGATACGACGGGATTTGCGGGAAGCCGCCTACCTACGCGGCATATTGCAGTGCAGCAAACACTATGCCCGCTAATCGAACGACGAGCGTGCAAGCAGCATGAAACGGAATCTGCTTACTTCTCTGCCTTGCACGGATAGGCTTTGCCGAGTCCGAGCGAAACCATGGTGGTCGCGTTGAAGTTGCCCTGCGCCGGATTTTCCGCGATGAACTTGCGCACCGCGTCAGTCAGCTCTTGCGGTTTTACATCGACCGGAAGGCAAAAATACTGTCCGACCTGCGGGCCGGACGTGCCGCCAATGGCTTCAATGGTGTTGTAAATCCCGTCGGCGGCGCCTTCTATGTAGGCCGCGCATGCGCTGCGCGAAGCGGTGTCCGTCTTGGTGCAAAGCATGTTCAGATCGTTGCCGGTGAACGCGGCCGCGCTGAGCGGAAACGCAAGCACCCCGGCCATGACTAAAACCCGCAGCATGATGATCCTTTCTTATGTTTGGCGGTTGCCGGGTGTGGCCCTCCCCGCGCCTTGCAGCGCCTTCGGCTTGGTCCCGGCTTGTTTAGGCTATTCCTCGTATTGCAGAAGACGACCGGTTCATCTTTCCGGTCCCCGTCCTGCAAGTGCGTCATTTTGCACTGTTTGTACCGGTTTGCGGGGCTCCGGATGCGCCCGCAGCGCCGGTCGCCTGCATCGATGCAAGACGCGCCGCCAGCCCTTCCGCTACGTCCTTCTCGTGATATTGCTTCGCGAAGTCCACCGCGGTCATGCCGATCTGATTTTTCACGCGCAAGTCGGCGCCTTCGTCGAGCAGCAGTTTGACTGTGGACAAATGCCCACCGCGCGCTGCCATCATCAGCGGTGTGGTCCCATTGGGCGAACCGGAATCGATATACGCCGAATGGTCGAGCAGCACCTTGACCACGTCGTCATGTCCGTTGGTCGCGGCGTAATGCAGCGGCGTCCAGCCCTTCTTGTTCACTTCCGCGTCCTTCGAAATCAGCATGTTCACGAAGTCGAGGTCGTCGTTGAGCGCGGCCAGCATCATTGCGTTTTCGCCGGCGGGATCGAGCTTTTCGAGGTCGGTCTTCGGGTTTTCGGCGAGCAACTTGCCAACCTTGTCCGACTTCTCGCGCGCGGCGATCACGAGCAGCGGTGCGCCGGTGTTATCGACGAGATTGGGGTCCACGCCCTGAGACAGCAACTTCTGGACGGCCGAGACATCGTCGAACTTCACTGCCTTGATCATGGAATCAGCGGGCGCTGCAAACACCGGTTGCGCGATGGCGGCGGCCGTCAAAACCACGCCGGTGACCAGCGAACGCCACGTCTTGCTGCGCGCTTCTGTATGGCGATTGAAAGCTGTCGAAGATGAAACCGTCGAAAATATAAGCATGTGTTCCTTGGGGATTACTGACTGAATCTTATAATTGATGCAACTTGGACGTCCGGCCTACTGTTCCACAGGCTCGGGAATCTTGAAGAGCTTGAAGAAATTGCGGGTCGTGGCCGCTGCCAGCGCGTCTTCCGGCATTTCTCGCAATTGCGCGATGAAACGTCCGACATAACTTACGTACGCAGGTTCATTCGACTTTCCACGATACGGCACCGGCGCCAGATACGGCGAGTCTGTCTCGATCAACAAACGCTCGAGCGGCACGCGCTGCGCGACGTCCTGCACGTCCTTTGCGCTTTTGAACGTGACAATGCCCGACAGTGAAATGTAAAAGTCTTGCTCAAGCGCGGCTTGTGCAACATGCCACGGCTCGGTAAAGCAATGCATCACGCCGCCGGGAACGCTCGCGCGCTCCTCGGCCATGATCCGCAGCGTGTCTTCCCACGACGATCGCGTGTGGATGATCATCGGTTTGCCCGTCTCGTGCGCGGCGCGAATATGCGTGCGAAACCGTTCGCGCTGCCATTCCATATCGGCGATGCTGCGCCCTTCCAGACGGTAATAATCCAGCCCCGTTTCGCCGATTGCGACCACTTTCGGATGCCGCGCCAGTTCGACGAGATCCTGGACGCTCGGTTCCCGTGCGTCCTCGTGATCCGGATGCACGCCCACCGATGCGTAGATATGCTTGTTTTCTTCCGCGATCTTGAGCACGGACGGCAACGTTTCCAGATCCACCGATACACACAGCGCGTGCGTGACTTTCAGTTCGCGCATCTTGCCGAGGACTTCGGGCAGGCGGTCGGCGAGACCTTCGAAATTGATGTGGCAATGTGAATCGACGAACATGGTGGTTCCGTGTTGATCCGATAAAGGCTTTGATTTAGCTCGCGGACGGCGCGCTAAGCCGGCGGCCGAGGATCACGAGATCGCGCTCGACGGCGTCCAGCACCGCGACGCGCGGCAGCGTGCCCCAGACGTCGAACTGGAATCGGCGGAAGAGGCGAAGGCTCGGATCGTTATGGCCGAACACGAAGCCGAGCAAGGTATCGATACCGAGTTCGGGCGCGCGTTGCATCGCAGCTTCCAGCAGTTGCGTACCCAAACCACGTCCGCGCGTGTTCTCGTGGAGATAGATGCTGACTTCGGCTGTGCGCAGATAGGCCGGACGGCCATAAAAGTCGGAAAAGCTCAGCCACGCCACAACCGCGCCGTTTTCCTCCACAACCCATAACGGGCGCGCCTTCGGCCCATGCGCGTGAAACCAGGCGAGGCGGCTTTCGACCGTCACCGGCTCCAGATCGGCGGTCACGAGCCGGGAAGGCACCGTGGAGTTGTAGATGGCCACGATGCCCGGAAGATCATCGAGAACGGCGTCGCGAAAGCTGAGAGTCATGGTGTGCGTTTAACGATTGAAAGTGGAGTGATCAGGCGGCGTTGAAGACGTCGCGATAACCTAGAAACAGCTCTTCGAAAACCAGCCGCGCGTTGAGCGGATGATTTTCGACCGCGCGCTGCCGTGTCACCAGCTTTTGATAACGGGAAAATCGATCTGCATCGATTTGGGCAGCGCAGCGTTCAAGCGCCTTCGATGCCGCCGGAAAATAGCGCGGCCGCCCGGCCGTTTTCTGCGCCAGCAAATCGTAAAGCCAGCGCTGCAGCCAACCGAGAACCATTGGAACGGGCAGTTTCTGCAGGTTTTCGCCACACGCAAACGCGTCGCAACCGGGACCTGCCGCCAGTTGCGCCAGCGCGAAATCACGGAGCGCACGGTTTTCGTCGTTGGCGAGCGCAAGCGCCGTCAGCGGCGCACCACCCGCCTCGGCAAGCAGCGTCGCCGGCTGCTGCACACCTTGTTGCGCGAGCCATGCCACGGACGGTTCGGCGGCTGGGAGGGTCATCGGCCATTGGCGGCATCGGCTGATGATGGTCGGCAACAACCGGTCGATACGCGCCGTCACCAAAATGAACACCACGCCCGCGGGCGGTTCTTCCAGCGTTTTGAGCAAAGCGTTGGCAGCGAACACGTTGATGGATTCGGCAGGATAAATCAGCACGACCCGCGCGCCGCCCCGGTGCGAACCGAGGCTGAAGAAGTTCATCAGGCCTAAAACCTGATCGATCTTGATTTCCTTGCTCGGAACCTTGGTTTTCTTGCCTTCATCGGCGTCCGGCTTGTCGTCGCCGATGAGTTCGCCTGCGAGCACCTCGGGAAGCACCGCGCGATAGTCGGGGTGATTGCCCTGGCTAAACCACAGGCAAGCGACGCAATGACCGCAGGGCTCGCGCGTTGCGGTTGGCGATTCGCATAGAAGGCTTTGCGCAAGGTGTTGCGCGAACTGCAATTTGCCGATGCCCGCGCGCCCGTGCAACAACAGCGCATGCGGCCAGCTTGCGCGGAGTTGATCGAGATGTGCCCAGTCATCGGTTTGCCACGGGTAGATCATGAATTCTTATATATCCGGTATTTACGACACGATGCTAAGAGTTTTAATTAACTTTAACTAAATCTATTAAATTCATAAAATTCAGATACTTGAAACAACTTCTTCAAGTTTTTTCTGAATTTCTAAAACCGACTGAGTTGCGTCGATGACTACAAACCGTTCCGGCGATTCCGCCGCCCGCCGCAAGTATTCCGCTCGCGTGCGCCCGAAAAAGGAATCGGACTCGCTCTCGAACTTGTCCGGCGCCCGCGCCGCGCCCCGGCGCTCGCTGGCAACGTTCGTAGGGACGTCGAACAATATGGTCAGATCCGGTTGAAAACCACCCTGGACCCATCGCTCGAGCGCTTCAAGTTTGTCACGTGGCAAACCGCGGCCGCCACCTTGATAGGCGAACGTGGCATCGGAAAACCGATCCGACAGCACCCACTCGCCGCGCGCCAACGCCGGTTCGATCACCTGCGCAAGATGCTCGCAGCGCGCGGCGAACATCAGCAGCGCCTCGGTTTCCAGGTCCATCGGCTGGTTCAGCAACAATTCGCGCAGGCTCTCGCCGAGCGCCGTGCCGCCGGGCTCGCGCGTCATCACGACCGAATGGCCAGTTGATGCGATCTTCGCTTCCAGACGCTCGCGGAACCAACCGAGGTGTGTTGTCTTGCCCGCCCCGTCGATGCCTTCAAACGTGATGAATTTGCCGCGCACCATCATTGTCCCCGGATGTACTTGTCGACGGCCTTGTTGTGGTCGCCGAGATTGTCTGAAAAGAAGCTGCTGCCGTCGCCGCGCGACACGAAATAAAGCGCGCTGCTCGACGCAGGATTGACCGTTGCCGCCAGCGCCGCGACGCCGGGCAAGGCGATAGGACCGGGAGGCAGGCCCATGCGCGTGTAGGTATTGTACGGAGTGTCGGTTTGTAAATCTTTCTTCTTGAGCCGGCCGCCGTAAGCCGAGCCCAAACCGTAGATCACCGAAGGATCGGTCTGCAACGGCATGCCGATGCGCAACCGGTTTGCAAACACGGCCGCAACCAGTGGCCGGTCGGCGGCGCGCCCGGTTTCCTTCTCCACGATCGACGCCATGATCAGCGCGTCGTACGGCGTCTTGTAAGGCAGGTTCTGCGCACGCGTGTTCCAGGCTTCGGTCAGGCGCATCTGCATCAGCTTGTATGCGCGCTTATAGACGGCGATATCGCTCGTGCCTTTATCGAAGAGATAGGTGTCCGGGAAAAACAGGCCTTCTGCGCTCGCCTTCGCGATCAGGTCGTCCGGCGCGCCGATGGCTTTCAGCAAATCGGTGTCCGTCATGCCTGCGGTGTCGTGCTGGAGCGCCGGATTGCCGTCCAGCTCGTTGCGCATTTTCTGGAACGTCCATCCTTCGATGATCGTCGCCACGTACTCGTTCACGTCGCCGCGCGCGATCTTCTGCAGCATCTCGTAGGGCGTGATGCCCTCCTTGAACGCGTAATTGCCGGACTTCAGCTGCGACGACAAACCCAGCACGCGCGTCATCAGCACGAACAGCTCGGGCCGCATGTGCGCGCCGCCGCGATCGAGCTGGATGCTCACGCTTTTCAGCGTGCTGTGAGACTTGATGGTGATATCGAGTTCGGGCGAGGCCAGGTCGACCGGGCTGTTCGCCCACTTGAACATGCCCGCGACGAGCACACCGGCAACCACGACCGCGACGACCGCCGCGACCAGACATTTCTTCAAAAGGGACATGCGAAACACGCTCTAGGTAAGACCCATATAATACTTGTTCGCTCACGCCCAAGTCAGGTCCATGAATTCCTCGACCGCTTCCCCTTTTCAAGCTGTGCTTACCGGCGGCATTTTCGCGCCGCTCACGCAGTTCGGTTTCATCGATACAACCGGCGACGACGCCGCCGCGTTTCTTCACACGCAATTGACGAACGACGTCCAGCATCTGGATGCATCGACGGCGCGCCTGGCGGGTTTCTGCTCGCCGAAAGGCCGCTTGATGGCGTCGTTCCTGATGTGGCGCGCGGCCGATTCGGTGCGCCTGATGATCGCCGCCGACTTGCAGGCCAGCGTGCAGAAGCGCCTGTCCATGTTCGTGATGCGCGCAAAAGCCAAGCTGGTGGACGTCACGCCGTCGCTCACCGCTGTGGGATTTGCCGGCGATGTGCGCCATGCGTTGTCCCATCTTTTCGATGCCATGCCCGACGGCGTGCACGTGAAAGTGGACGGTCCGCTCGGTTCGCTGATCCGTGTGCCCGACGCCGCCGGCCGCCCGCGTTTTCTATGGGTCGGACCGAAAGTCGAAGTCGATGCGCATCTCGCCGATCTGGAAAAGAAGCTGACGCGCGCAAACGCCGAGGTTTGGGACTGGCTCGACATCCATGCGGGCGAACCGCGTATTACGCAGCCGGTTAGCGAGCAATTCGTGCCGCAAATGGTCAACTTCGATGTACTCGGCGGCGTGAACTTCAAGAAAGGCTGCTATCCGGGACAGGAAGTGGTTGCCCGCAGTCAGTATCGCGGCACGATCAAGCGGCGGACATCGCTCGCGCACGTGGAATCGGCGAAACCCGGCGACGAACTTTTCCATTCCGATGACCCCGGCCAGCCGTGCGGCCTGGTCGTGAACGTGGCCGCCGCACCCGATGGCGGCGTTGACGCGCTGGTGGAAATCAAGCTCGCGGCGCTGGAACAGGGATCGGTGCATGTCGGCGCGGCTGATGGCCCCGTGCTGAAGTTTTCGCCGCTGCCGTACGCCTTGCCTACCGAAGTTTGAGGCGCTTCCATGTGCCTGATCGTTTTCGACTGGCAGCCGGATGCGAACTCCCGCGTGCCGAATTCTCCGATGCTGACGCTCGCCGCCAATCGCGATGAGTTCTACAGCCGCGAAACCGAGCCGATGCACTGGTGGAAGGACGCGCCGGATATGCTCGCCGGACGCGATCTCACAGGCGGCGGAACGTGGCTGGGCGTGACGCGCGACGGCCGATTCGCCGCCTTGACGAACTATCGGGCGCCATCCGAAGTGCGGCCCGGTGCGCCGACTCGCGGCACGCTGGTGAGCAATTTCCTCTCGGGCGAGCGCGTAAAACCACTCGATTATCTTGGGCAAGTTGCCCGCGACGGGCATCTGTATAACGGCTTCAACGTGATCGTCGGAGATTTCACGCGACGCGAGCTGGCGTGGTACGGCAATCGCGCCGATGCACCGCCCGCGCTGCTCGATGCCGGCATTCACGGGTTATCGAACAGCTTGCTCAATACGCCGTGGCCGAAGCTCGTTGCGCAACGCGACGCCCTGCGCGATCTTGTCCATGCCGAAGATCGGGTTCAGCCGTCGCTCGATGTGCTGATCGCGACAATGCGAAACCCGCATATTGCCGCCGACGCCCTTCTGCCCTCCACCGGAGTTTCGATTGAACGTGAGCGTGTGTTGTCGGCGGCGTTTATAGAAGCCGATGGTTATGGAACACGTAGCACGACGGCGTTGCGCGTTGCATGCGTTCAAGGACAGCTCGAACTGCAAATCAAAGAACTTAGCGACGACGACGGCTCTCACACAATCGTCCGCCCCGGGAACTTTGTACAAGATCATGCGTTTGTGATTACGCGCTAATCGTCGACGCCCAGATATCGACGCAACGCACTCGCCGCGTCCGCGTGGGCTTTCGCCACATCCGGCACCAGACCGCCCATCTTGAAGAACTCGTGCGTCATGCCTTCGTAGCGCACCAGCTCGACCGCCACATGCTCGCGTTCGAGTTTCGCCGCGTAGGCGATGTTTTCATCGAAGAGCGGGTCGTGATCGGCGGCCGCAATCCATGCAGGCGCGATTCCTTCGAACGACGGCATTTCCCCGCGCGCGTCGAGCGGCGCGAAACGCCAGTCGTCGCGATCGTTTTCATTGCGCAGATAATGGTCGAAGAACCATTGAACCGTTTTCGCCGTCAGCACATGGCCTTCCGCGAACTGCGCGTACGAGCGCGTGTCCTGGCGCGCGCTGACGCCCGGATAGATCAGCAACTGCAGACGCAACGCAATACCCGCATCGCGCGCGAGCACCGCGCAGACCGTGGCAAGCGTGCCGCCCGCGCTGTCGCCGCCAATCGCGAAACGCGCGCTGTCGAGTCCCAATGAAGACGCTTGCGCATGGAGGTACGTGAGGGCGTCGAAGGCATCGTGGACGGCAGTCGGGAACTTGTGCTCGGGCGCGAGCCGGTAATCCACCGATACCACCGCGCATCCCGAATCCGCCGCGAGGCGACGGCACAGCGCGGCATGGGTATCGATGCTGCCCACCACGAAACCGCCGCCATGAAAGTACACGAGCGTCGGCGCCGGCGACGTCCAGGCAGGTTCGACCGGATGGAAAATCCGCGCGCGGATGGACGCGCCGTCGCGCACGGGAATATCGAGATCCTGGATATCGAACATGGGCGCGGGCGCGATGTCGATGATCAGCGCGCTGCGTTCGTACGATGCGCGCGCAGCGGCGGCAGTCAGCGTATGAAACGGCGGCCGCTTTGCCTTCGCGATAAGTTCGAGGACCTGGGCAATGGCGGGATTCAGCGGCATGGAAAATGGATCACGTTGAAAGCGCGCGATGATGACACACCTGCGCTCAAGTCCGTCCCCTCACCTCGGGCTTCAATGACAGCGGATCGGTCGGATTGCGCATTTGGGCGACGTCATCGAAACGCAGCTGTACCGACGCCAGAATCTTCGGATGCGTCAGCACGTAGAACCGACGTTCGCGCACCGCATCGAACGTGATTTCCGCCACGTCTTTCGCGCTCAGCTTGCCGCCTTCCACCGCTTTCGTAAGCTGCTTGACCGCCATCTGTTGCGATGTCGTCATGGGCGCTTCGTTACGCAACTCGTCGGGCCGCGCGCGCTCCGCCTGAGCAATGCCGGTAGGCACGAACGCCGGGCACAACAACGAACAATCCACTGGAGCGCCAGCGATCTTCAGGTCGTGATAAAGCGTTTCGGTCAGCGCGACGACCGCATGCTTCGACGCGTTGTACACGCCCATTGCAGGCGCGGACAGCAAGCCCGCAACGGACGCCGTGTTCACGATATGCGCAGGCTCGTTCTGCGCGAGCATCAACGGCGTGAACGCGCGCACGCCGTTCGCCACACCCATTACGTTGACGCCGAACACCCACGCCCAGTCGTTCGCGCTGTTTTCCCACACGAAACCGCCCGCGCCGACGCCTGCGTTATTGAACAGCAGATGCACGGCGCCATACGTGTCCATTGTCGCGCGCGCCAGGGCATCGACCTGGTTTGCATCGGATACATCGGTCGGTACGCCCAGCGCTTCTGCGCCCAACGAACGCGCCATTTCGACCGTATCCGCGAGCCCTTTTACATCGATGTCGGCAAGCACCAGCTTCATGCCGAGCGCCGCGCCTTTCAACGCGAACTCACGGCCGAAGCCGCTGCCCGCGCCCGTGATCACCGCCACTTTGCCATCGAATTGATCCATTGCGTCTCCTCCCGATGCACGCCGGACTCAGATCAGCTTGACCAGTTGCTTGCCGAAGTTCTTGCCCTTGAGCAAGCCGAGAAACGCTTCGGGCGCATTTTCGAGTCCTTGCGCGATGCTTTCGCGATACTGCAGCTTTTTCTGCGCCACGAGACCGCCGAGTTGAGCGAGCGCCTCGGGCCACACTTCCGGCGATTCACTGACGATGAACCCCTGAACCTTCAACCGTTGCGTGAGCAACAGCGAGGGTTTCTTGAGCGGCATCGGCGAGCCGTCGTAGGTGGCAACCATTCCGCACAAGGCAATGCGGCCAAACGCGTTCATGCGCGGCAACGCGGCATCGAGCACTTCACCGCCCACGTTTTCAAAATAGCCATCTACACCGTTGGGCAATGCCGCCTTCAGGTCGTCGTAAAGATTGCCCGCTTTATAGTCGATGCACGCATCGAATCCGAGCGTTTCCTTCACATACCGGCACTTGTCCGCACCGCCCGCGATGCCCACCGCCCGGCAGCCCGCCGCTTTGGCTAACTGGCCGACCACGCTTCCCACCGCGCCGCTCGCCGCGCTGACGAGCACCGTCTCGCCCGCCTTCGGTTCGATGATCTTGTTCAAACCGAGCCACGCAGTAACACCGGGCATGCCGACCGCACCGAGAAAGGCCGAAAGCGGAATATGCGTGTCGTCGACCTTGCTCAAGCCCTTGCCATCGGACGTACCGAATTCCTGCCAGCCGTAGGTCCCGACTACTTTATCGCCAACCGCGAATTTCGGATTGTTCGTTTCCACCACTTCGCCCACCGTGCCGCCGATCATTACCTCGTTGAGCGGCTGCGACGCGGCGTACGATTTCGAATCGTCCATACGGCCGCGCATGTACGGATCAAGCGAGAGATAGTGGTTTCGCACGCGCACCTGACCGTCGGCGAGTGATGCAAGAGGAGTTTCGATGAGCTTGAAGTTATCGGCGCTCGCCGCGCCTTCCGGACGTGAGACAAGGAGAATCTGACGATTGATGGTTCTGTTTTCGGACATCGTGATGCTCCTGTGCGGTCTTCGTAACGACCTTGAAATTTCAGGCGTCGCTAGGACCCGGTTTTGCCGATGGATCGGTTCGAAGGCGTTGTTGCGCGATATCGCGGCCCACAGCAAGCCGGCGCATGTATTTGAACGTTCCCAAGGCCTTCGCGACGAAATGCCCTTCGCTGTCGCGGATCTCGCCTTCGCAATACGCCATGGTCGTCGACCGGTGCAGCACGCGCGCGAAGGCACGAAGCTCGCCGCGGCCGGGCTCCATGAAGTTGACTTTCATTTCGACTGTCACAACGCCGATGCCCGTGCCCGCGAGGCTACGCGCAGCCATGGCAAGAGCGACGTCGGCGAGTGTCATGGTGACGCCGCCGTGCGCAATGCCCCACGTGTTCATATGCGTGGGCGTCAGCGGCAATACCACTTCGCTCGCGCCATCCGCGGCTGAAATCAGTTGAACCCCGAGTGAATCGATGAACGGGCTTTCAGGAAGCATGGAGGAATCGGTCATGGGCTCAGACTTCGTAATCGATGCATTGGCGCGATTCACGCACCGCAGCCACGAAGTCCTTGATTGCTGCGTGCTTCGGATGGACCTGATACGCGTGGAGCGCTTCCTTGTTATCGAAATCCGAGACGAGGATCACGTCGCACGTGGCTTCGTAGCCATCCTGCGCCACGCCGACTTCGAAATGCCCCTGGCCTGGAACAATGCTGCGACAGCTTTCGAGTTTGGCTTTAAGCTTGACGATGTTCTCAGCGCGCGTGCCGTCCTCGGCGCTTTCCTTCAACTTCCACATGACGATGTGTCTTAGCAACTTGATCACCTTGATTTGTTAGCGTTCGAGGGTCTTGCTCGACCCATAAAATTAACAGATTCCGATGCGCCTTACTCGAAGATAAAACCCGTGGCCAACCCAGCAATAAAAAAGCCACCCGTGGGTGGCTTCTTCTGATGTCCTTATCCAACTTCGCAACTCACGCGAAGCGATGCGACACCATCCGCGCGCTCGAATCTTTACCCTCGTCATATTGACGCAGACGGGCAGGCGCTAGGCTTTTCTTGGTCTCGATGAGCTCACGCGCCATTCTGAGCGCAAAGTCAACGGCCGCGCGCGTTTGATCGTTGGACGCACCGATGCTTTCCAGCCGTGACACGTAAAGTTCCCACTCTCGTACGCTCTCGAACATGGAGGGCGCGCTGGGAAGATTGATTGCCATATAGCACCTCAATACCGTTGTGGGATTCTTGATCGCGCGACAGTCAGTCTAACCAGTTCGTCGCGCAACCTGCTGTGCGGGTTCCAGGCGATTTCTAATCGCCTGCTCAAACCGCACTCATAGGTAATTGTCCCACGTTTCGCTAATGCTCTGCAGTACAAATCGGTACTTGCTTCATCCAGATACCGGGCCTCCGCTGAAGAAAGCGGATCGTGCCCCTTCACGTTCAAACAGATCTTGTAAAGATCGTTAAAGGCGCGGCCCACATAAGCCTTCGATAGTTCGCGCGAATGTGCGCCTGCGCGCGCAAGAAACCAGCTGCCATCGGGTGTAACCGCCTCGAGTTCGTAGATTCCCTCGTAATCCCACAGCACGATCAAATCAACCGGGCTCAGCGAGAGCGCCTTGTCTTGCGGGTGGCTGTGAACGACCTTTAGCTTACGCTGCGAATCAAGTGCTGCCTCCCGTACTGCGAGAGAAAAACCCGCGCTATCGGGCTTTCCAGAACGCTGGCCGATCACCTCGCCCGTGAACATATCAAAGACGACTACATATTCGAGCCCTGTGCAGCGCGATGTTGCTATACACAGGTCTCTGGCAATTGCGTCGTCTACGATCATGAGCACGCTTGCGCTCTAAACGTCGAGGGAAAATGCTTTGGACAACGTAAAGTCATGAGATCGAGACGGTTCCTGGCTAGGTGCGGACCGCTTGCGCGGTGATCGGCCGGATTCATTGTTTGCATCCGGTTGCGCCAGTTGCCTCTACTCAATCACGTTGCAACCATCCAATGAATCCGATGGTCGATTGTCGGGCGAAAGCTCCCGCCCGGCAATATGCCGATCGGCCAAGGTTGAATACCCCCAGCCGCTCGCCCGATCACACCACTTCGAACAATCCCGCCGCGCCCTGTCCGCCGCCAATACACATCGTCACCACGACAAACTTCGCGCCGCGCCTTTTCCCTTCGATCAACGCATGTCCCGTCAGTCTTGCACCCGATACGCCATACGGATGCCCCACGGCAATCGCGCCACCGTTCACGTTCAAACGGGCCGCCGGAATGCCCAACGTATCGCGGCAATACAGCACTTGCACAGCAAACGCCTCATTCAATTCCCACAAGTCGATGTCGCTGACTTTCAGCCCCGCCTTCTTCAGCAATTTCGGTACAGCGAACACCGGTCCGATACCCATTTCATCCGGCTCGCAACCGGCGACCGCGAAGCCTCGGAAAATCCCGAGCGGCGTCAGCCCTTCTTTTTCAGCCACCGATGCATTCATCACCACGCAAGCCGATGCGCCATCGGAAAACTGGCTCGCGTTGCCCGCCGTGATGACGCCGCCGGGCATTGCGGTGCGGATCTTCGACACCCCTTCGAGCGTGGTATCGGCGCGAATGCCTTCATCGGCGGAAAGCGTCACTTCTTTTGTCGAGACACGCCCCGTGGCTTTGTCCGCGATGCCGGCGAGCACGGTGATCGGCACGATTTCGTCGTTGAATTTTCCCGCAGCCTGGGCAGCAGCCGCGCGCAACTGCGATTGCACGCCATATTCATCCTGACGTTCCTTCGAGATCTCGTAGCGTTTAGCGACGTTCTCCGCGGTCTGCAACATCGACCAGTAGATGCTCGGTTTATGTTCCTTCAGCCAGCCATCGAAGAGCATGTGCTGGTTCATTTCGTTCTGCACGCACGAGATGGACTCCACGCCGCCTGCCACGTACACATCGCCTTCGCCGGCAATCACGCGTTGCGCCGCGAGCGCGATGGTCTGCAGCCCCGACGAACAGAATCGGTTCACGGTCATGCCAGGCGTGCTCACCGGCAACCCCGCGCGCAACGCGATCTGCCGCGCGATGTTCATGCCCGTCGCGCCTTCCGGATTCGCGCAGCCCATAATCACGTCTTCCACGCGCGCCGGATCGATGCCCGCTCGCGCCACCGCCGCTTGCGTCACGTGGCCGCCGAGCGTCGCGCCGTGCGTCATGTTGAATGCGCCGCGCCAGGATTTGGCGAGGCCCGTGCGTGCCGTCGATACGATTACCGCGTCAGTCATTCCTGTCTCCACTTCGAATTCGAGTACGAATAATGTTGATGATGTTCAGCGCAACAGTTCAGCCGAACCAATCCGCGATACACCCGCTGCCGCCATCTGCGTCCACGCGCGTTCGAGCGATCCGCTGAGATCGATGGCGCGGCAGGCATCGTCGATGACAGTGGCCTCGAAACCCGCGCTACGCGCATCGAGCGCGGACCACGCGACGCAATAATCCGTTGCGAGTCCGCAGCAATAGACGCGTTTCGCGCCAACGTCGCGCAGATAACCCGTGAGGCCCGTCGGCGTGACGCGATCGGCTTCCATGAAGGCCGAGTAGCTGTCCACGCCCGCGTGATGCCCTTTGCGGATCACGAGCCGTGCGTGCGGCACATGAAGATCGCGATGCAACGCCGCGCCTTCCGTGTCCTGCACGCAATGCGTTGGCCACAGAACCTGCTCGCCGTAGTGAAGCGTGGTCATCTCGAAAGGCGCGCGTCCGGCGTGATGCTCGGCGAACGAAACATGCGCCGCCGGATGCCAGTCCTGCGTCACGACGACATGCGAAAAATTCCGCGCAAGTCGATTGATCACGGGCACGACTTCATCGCCATGAGACACGGCCAGCGCGCCTCCGGGCATGAAATCGTTTTGTACATCGATCACGAGCAGGACTTCATCTGCGCCTTTCATTGATGCCTCGCTTTGCGGTTCTCAGTTGGTGAAACCACGGCCTTCTGCCGCGAGTTCGGTCACGCGCGCGGCGGGTTTCCATGCATCGCCATTGGGCTGCGCCGCGTATTTGCGCATCGCGCGCTCGACGTTGTAAAGGCCGAGCGTGTCCGCGTACAACATCGGGCCACCGCGATGCAGCGGAAAACCGTAACCGGTCAGATAGACCATGTCGATGTCCGATGCCTTCGATGCAATCCCTTCTTCCAGAATCAACGCGCCTTCGTTGACGAGCGCGAGCACGAGGCGCTCGACGATTTCGTCGTCCGAAATCTTGCGGCGCTCGACGCCGAGTTCCTTCGAATACGCGACGATCATCTCGTCCACGTTCTTCGATGGATGCGCCGTCCGGTCACCTGCCTTGTAGTCGTACCAGCCCGCGCCGGTCTTCTGCCCGAAGCGCCCGGTCTCGCACAAACGATCCGCGATCTTCGAATACTTCAGGTCTGGCTTCTCCTGATAGCGACGCTTGCGAATCGCCCAGCCAATGTCATTGCCCGCGAGATCGCTCATGCGAAACGGTCCCATTGCAAAGCCGAATTTTTCGATCGCGCGATCCACCTGCGCCGGCAGCGCGCCCTCTTCGAGCATGAACAGCGCCTGACGCAAATACTGCTCGACCATGCGGTTGCCGATAAACCCGTCGCACACGCCCGACACCACGGCCGTCTTCTTGATCTTCTTGGCAAGCTGCATGACGGTGGCGAGCACGTCCTTCGATGTCTTCGCGCCGCGCACGACTTCGAGCAGCTTCATGACGTTGGCCGGACTAAAGAAATGCATGCCGACGACGTCCTCGGGACGCTTCGTAAATGCAGCGATCTTGTCGACATCGAGCGTGGATGTATTCGATGCCAGAATCGCGCCCTTCTTCGCCACCTGATTGAGTTTCGAGAACACTTGCTCCTTCACGCCGAGTTCCTCGAACACAGCTTCGACAATGAGATCGGCGTCCTTCAGATCTTCGTACGCCAACGTGGGCGTGATCAGCGCGAGCCTTTCTTCGAGCTTTTCGGCCGTTAAACGGCCTTTCTTCACCGCGCTTTCGTAATTCTTGCGAATCGTCGCGAGGCCGCGATCGAGCGCTTCCTGTTTCGTTTCAAGCAGCGTCACCGGCAAGCCGGCGTTGATGAAGTTCATTGCGATACCGCCGCCCATTGTCCCCGCGCCGATCACGCCAACGCGTTCGATCTTGCGCATCGGCGTGTTCGAAGGGACATCGGGAATCTTGCTCGCCGCGCGTTCGCCGAAGAACGCGTGACGCAATGCGCGGCTTTCGGGCGTCTGCACGAGCGCCACGAAACATTCTCGCTCGGCGGCCAGGCCTTTATCGAAGCCGAGCTTGACGCCGGCCGCGACTGCATCGATACATTTGAGCGGCGCCGGGAAATTTTTTGCCATCGGCGTGACCATGTTGCGCGCGAACTGGATGAAACCTTCAGCATTCGGATGCTCGATCTTGCGGTCACGCACCTTCGGATGCGGTCCGGTTTGCGCGCCGACTTTCTGCGCAAACGCGATGGCCTCATCCAGCAAATCGCCTTCGGCCATCTGATCGAACAAGCCCGACGTAGCGAGTTTCTCCGACATCACCGGCGCGCCTGAAACGATCATGTTCAATGCCGTTTCCAGACCCACGGCGCGCGGCAAACGCTGCGTGCCGCCGGCACCTGGCAGGAGACCGAGCTTGACTTCGGGTAACGCGATCTGCGCTCCCGCTGAAGCAATTCGATAATGCGCGCCAAGCGCAAGCTCGAGGCCGCCGCCCATCGCCACGCTGTGGATCGCCGCCACGACGGGTTTCGTACTGCCTTCCACGACCTTGATGACCGTATGCAGCGTGGGTTCTTGCGTCGCTTTAGGCGTGTTGAATTCGGTGATATCGGCGCCCCCGGAAAATGCCCTGCTGGCGCCCGTCAGAACGATGGCCTTGACCGATGCATCGGCCTGCGCTTTCTCGATGCCTTCAACAATGCCAAGCCGCGTGGAGAACCCGAGGCCATTCACCGGCGGGTTGTTCAGCGTGATGACGGCGATGCCGTCGCGGGTCGTGTAATCCACTGCCATTTCGTCTTCCTCCATTCAGTGCGCCATCTATCTTCCGGCAAAAAGCCGGAAGGCGCTGATCGTGCGTTGCCGCGATTGTGATGCGTTGGGTTGGTGCGTTGGGGTTGATGCGGAATACGACGCTTTGATTCGAGCGATCCGGCAAGAATACACAAAAACGAACGCTCGTTCAATTTTGTTATTGCGGACTGAGGAGACAGGAGAGAAAAAAGGGCTGCGCGACGGCAGCCCGATAGATCAAAACTCAACCGACGCTTTCACCAACCGTCGGCAACACATGCTCACGATACAACTCGCGCAACCTCAGCTTCTGCAGCTTGCCGGTGGCCGTATGCGGCAGTTCATCGGCGAAAACGACGTCGTCCGGACGCCACCATTTCGCCACCTTGCCGTCGTAGAACGCGAGCAATTCCTCGCGCGTCACGGTTGCGTCCGGCCGCAGCACGACCACGATCAACGGCCGCTCCGTCCACTTCGGATGCGAACACGCGATGCACGCGGCCTCCGCGACCTGCGGATGCGACATCATCACGTTCTCGAGATCGATCGAACTGATCCATTCGCCGCCCGACTTGATCACGTCCTTGCTGCGATCGGTGATGTGCATGAAACCATCGGCATCGATAGTCGCGACATCGCCCGTCGGAAACCAGCCATCGACGAGCGGCGAATCGTCCTTCCGGAAATACCGGTCGATCACCCACGGTCCGCGCACATACAAGTCGCCGAACGATTTGCCGTCCCACGGAAGTTCCGCGCCGTCATCGCCGACGACTTTCATATCCACGCCGAACATCACGTGTCCCTGCTTTTCACGCAGATGCCGCTGCTCTTCCGGCGAACGCTGGCGCTGTTTCCAGCTCAGCTTGGCGAGCGTCCCGAGCGGCGACATTTCTGTCATGCCCCATGCGTGAATGACCTCGATGCCGTAGTCGTCCTCGAACGTGCGCAGCATTGCGGGCGGGCACGCCGATCCGCCAATGACCGTGCGTTGCAGCGTATTGAAGCGCACGCCCGCCTGTTTCACGTAGTTCAGCAAACCGAGCCAGACGGTCGGCACGCCGGCCGAATACGTCACGCCCTCGGCTTCCATCAGCTCGTAGAGCGATTTGCCATCGAGACAATTGCCGGGCATCACGAGCTTTGCGCCAACGAGCGCCGCCGCGTGCGGAATGCCCCAGGCGTTGACGTGGAACATGGGCACGACCGGAAGGATCGCGTCGCGCGATGAACACGCCATAGCGTCGGGAAGCGCCGCGCCGAACGCGTGCAGCACGGTCGAGCGATGGGTGTACAGCGCGCCCTTCGGATTGCCCGTCGTGCCCGACGTGTAGCAAAGAAACGATGCCGCGCGTTCATCGAGCACGGGCCATTCGTAGTCGCCATCGTATTTCGCGAGCATCGTTTCGTAGCTGGTGACGGGCGTGGCCATATCGCCGAGATGGGTGCCGATGCACGCTTCATCGCCGAGTGCGATCCAGCCTTTCACGTTCGGGCATTGCGGCGCGATGATGTCCACGAGCGCGGTGAATGTCATGTCGAAGGCGACGTATTCGTCGTCGGCATGATTGATGATGAACGCGATCTGATCCGGGAAAAGCCGCGGGTTGATGGTGTGACACACGGCGCCCATGCCGGTCACGCCGTAATAAAGTTCCAGATGCCGATATCCGTTCCACGCCAGCGTGCCAATGCGTTCGCCCGGCTGCACATCCAGCCCGATCAGCGCCTGCGCGAGCTGTTTCGCGCGCTTTTCGCAATCGCGCCAGGTGTATCGATGAAGATCGCCTTCAATGCGGCGCGAGACGATCTCGGTATCGCCAAAATGGCGCGATGCGTGGGAAATCAGCGATGAAGCGAGCAGCGGTACATCCATCATCTGGCCGAAAAGCGGCGACGTCATGGGCGAGTTCCTCACAAGTCCGGATGCACGGGGTCTTTCTTGATTAGGCGATATCTGATTTTTGTCTCAAAGCCAATGCCGATAAGGCTAAGAGCGCGCGCCAGCAGCGGCGCGGGCGCGGATTTACAATATCGGTTAACCATGAGGTGCTCAATATGTCGTTTTCCCCAAGCGGTACGGCTTCCGGTGCCGCGGCAGAAGCCGAACCGGCCAGCTCGGTCGCTGTGGACGAACTGATTGATTCCGTCGAGACCGATCGTCGCGATTCGTTTGTGGCGCTCGGTTCCGCGTTCCTCACCCGCCTGCCTGCCTCGCCTTTGCCCGCGCCGTATCTGGTCGGCATTTCCGCCGATACCGCCGCCCAACTCGGCTTCAATGCAGCAAACGCCCAGGATCCCGCGTTTATCGACTATTTCACGGGGAACACCACGCGCGATCTTCCGGCGAACGAATTGCCGTATGCATCGGTGTATTCGGGGCATCAGTTCGGCGTCTGGGCCGGTCAGCTCGGCGACGGACGCGCGATCGGTCTCGGTGAAGTTGAACACGATGGCAAACGGCTCGAGTTGCAGCTGAAAGGCGCGGGACGCACGCCCTACTCGCGCATGGGCGATGGCCGCGCGGTGCTGCGTTCGTCCATACGCGAATACCTGTGCTCGGAGGCCATGCACCATCTTGGCATTCCGACCACGCGCGCGTTGTGCGTGACGGGATCGGACCAGCCGATACGCCGCGAGACAATGGAAACCGCGGCCGTCGTGACGCGCGTTGCGCCGAGTTTCGTGCGCTTCGGCCACTTCGAACATTTCTACACGAATGATCGCGAAGACGAATTGCGCAAGCTCGCCGATCACGTGATCGACCGGTTTTATCCGCAATGCCGCGAAGCCGATGACCCGTACCTCGCGCTTCTCGGCGAAGTCACTCTGCGCACGGCCGATCTCATGGCGGACTGGCAAGCCGTCGGTTTCTGTCACGGCGTGATGAACACCGACAACATGTCGATCCTGGGACTGACCATCGACTACGGGCCGTTTGGGTTTATCGATGGATTCAACGCGAATCACATCTGCAATCACTCGGACTCGCAAGGCCGGTACGCGTACAAAATGCAGCCGCAAATTGGCTACTGGAACCTGTTTTGTCTCGCCCAGGCGCTCGTGCCGCTGCTCGGTCCGCAATACGACGAAACCGTTCGCAACGATAAGATCATCGAGGACGCGCAGCGCGTTCTTGAAGGTTTTCGCGAGCGGTTTGCGCCGGCGCTCGAACAACGTATGCGTGCAAAACTCGGTCTCGCGGAAATCCGCGAAGGCGACGACACACTCGCCAACCGTCTTTTTGAAGTCATGAACGCGAACCGCGCGGATTTCACGCTGACGTTCCGCAATCTCGCCAAACTGCGCAAGGCGGATGCTTCCGGGGACGCACCCGTACGCGATCTGTTTCTCGACCGCGCCGCTTTCGATGCATGGGCGAACGAGTATCGCCAGCGTTTGTCGGAGGAAACACGCAGCGACGAAGATCGCGCTGCAGCCATGAACGCCGGCAACCCAAAGTTTGTCCTGCGCAATCATCTGGCCGAAAACGCCATCCGCCTGGCGAAGGAAAAGGATTTTTCGGAAGTCGAACGTCTGGCACGCGTGCTGCGCCATCCATTCAGCGAACAGCCTGAATTCGAAGCCTACGCCGGCCTGCCGCCCGACTGGGCAAGCGACCCGGAAGTCAGTTGTTCTTCCTGAAATTGCCCCCAAATACCTGAGCCGGATATCAAGCCGCTCTACTGCTCTGGAGATAATGTATGAACCGAGACGACCTCACGAAGGAACCCGCTGCTCCGCTGCAAAAAGACGACGCCACGTACAAGAAGGAACTGACCGATATCCAGTATCAGGTCACGCGGCACGCCGCCACCGAGCGGCCGTTCACGGGCGAATACTGGGATCACACGGAACGCGGTATTTACGACTGCGTGTGCTGCGGCACGCCGCTGTTCGAATCGGATACGAAGTTCGATGCCGGTTGCGGCTGGCCGAGCTACTTCAAGCCGATCAACGGCGAAGTCGTCAAGGAAAAAACGGACCGCACGCATGGCATGCTGCGCATTGAAGTCCAGTGCAACAACTGCGGCGCGCACTTGGGCCACGTTTTCGAAGACGGCCCGGCGCCGACCGGCCTGCGCTACTGCATCAACTCGGCTGCGCTACAATTCGAACCTAAGTAAGTACAGGGCGGCTTGCTTCGGTAAGCCGCCTTTTTTCCGGCTTTCGCGTTACGGCCCGACCAGCGATTATTTAGCGGTCACTTACTAACGACCACCTTAAACGCGCGCGTCGTCACGGCCGGCTCCGAACACGATTCGATCCCGGCCAAGTCCGTCGCACGTGCGCTTTCACCTCGATGCCCCTCCCCGTCCCAACGACATGAAATTTCTGTTCGATCTGTTCCCGATCCTCCTCTTCTTCGTTGCATTCAAGATCTGGGGCATCTACACCGCCACCGCGGTCGCGATTGTCGCCACGCTCGTGCAGATTGCGTGGGTCGCGTTCCGGCATCGCAAGGTCGATCCCATGTTGTGGGTGAGCCTGGGCGTAGTGGTCGTGTTCGGCGGCGCAACGCTCGTGCTTCACAACGATACGTTCATCAAGTGGAAACCCACCGCGCTGTACTGGCTCTTCGCCGGGGCGCTGATCGTGTCGCAGGGCATCTTCAACAAGAACCTCATCGAAGCGATGATGGGCAAGCAGATTGTGTTGCCGCATCGTGTGTGGGGCCAGTTGAATCTCGCGTGGGCCGTGTTCTTCGCCATTCTCGGCGTGGTGAACCTGTTCGTGGCCTACAACTACACGACCGATCAATGGGTCAACTTCAAGTTGTTCGGCGCGACCGGATGCTTGCTGGTGTTTATCGTCGCGCAGAGTTTGTGGCTCGCGAAGTACATGAAAGAGGACGAAGGCAAATGAGCGATCCCGGTTTTGATCCCGTTCCCACCGATAACTTCGTCAACGCGTCCGCCGAAGGCAAGATCGCGCATCTCGAAGCGCGGCTGAATGCGGCTTTAAACGCGCAATCCGTTCATATCGACGACGACAGCGCGGCTCACGCCGGGCACGCCGGGGCGTCGGCGGGAAGCCACTATACGGTGACCATCGTGGCCGCCGGATTCGCCGGGAAGCCACGCGTGGCGCGGCATCGGCTAGTGTATGATGCGCTGGCCGACGAGATGCGGCGAGGCATTCATGCCCTTGCCATCAAGGCTTATACGCCTGAAGAATTTGCAGACCAGTTCGAATAAGCCTCCGCGCCGCTACGCACTCACGTTTCGAGACACCGTCAATTCATTCCAGTAATTTCTGCCCTCGTCCTGATCAGGAACCCTCGATGATTCTAAAAAACCCCCGTATTTGGGTCTTGCTGGCCGCGTTCGCGGCAGCGCCTGCTTTCGCTCAGAACATTGCCGTAGTCAACGGCACGCCAATTCCGAAGTCCCGCGTCGACGCCCTCGTGGCGCAACTGGTCCAGCAAGGCCAGCAGGACACGCCGCAATTGCAGGCCGCCGTTCGCCAGGAACTGGTCAATCGCGAAATCCTGATGCAGGAAGCAGCGCGACGCGGTATTGCCACGCGTCCCGACGTGAAGGCGCAGATCGCGGTGGCGCAGCAGACGGTGGTGTTGCGTGCGTTGATCGAGGATTACGTGAAGGCGAATGCGCCGACCGATGCCGAGATCAAGGCGCGTTACGACGAGATGGTCAAGCAGGCGGGCGGCGGCAAGGAATATCACTTGCATCACATCCTGGTCGAGGACGAAGCGCAGGCCAAGGATTTGATCGCGAAGATCAAGGGCGGCGCGAGCTTTGAAGACCTGGCGAAGCAGTATTCGAAGGACCCGGGATCGGGCAAGAACGGCGGCGATCTCGACTGGTCGAGCCCGCAGGCCTATGTGCCGGAGTTTGGCGCAGCGGCTGAGAAGCTGAAGAAAGGCGAGATGACGGATACGCCGGTGAAGACGCAATTCGGCTGGCACATCATTCGTCTGGACGACGTACGCGATGTTGCCCCGCCGCCGCTGGAGCAGGTCAAGGCGCAGATCGCGCAACAGATTCAGCAGGAAAAGCTCGCCAAGTTCGAAGAAGACCTGCGCAAGAAAGCGACGATCAAGTGATCTCGGTTTAATGCAGATGTAAAAAAGCCGCTCGATATTTCGAGCGGCTTTTTTGTGCGCTTTGACTCAGCGTCAGCCTGCTTAACCCACCCAGCGCCGCGCGTTCTGGAACACGCGCAACCACGGGCTGGCATCGGCGATCCAGTCGTTCGGCGTCCAGCTCATCTGCACATTCCTGTGCACGCGCTCCATGTGCGGCATCAGAACGGTGAAGCGTCCGTCCGGCGTGGTCACCGACGTAATCCCCTCCGGCGATCCGTTCGGATTGAACGGATAACGCTCGGTCGCCGCACCTTGGTTATCGATGAAACGCATTGCAACCAAAGCGTTCGACTTGTCGCCTTGCTGCGAGAAATCTGCAAAGCCTTCGCCATGTGCAACAGCGACTGGCAAACGCGAACCTTCCATGCCGGCGAAGAAGATCGACGGCGAACCCTGCACTTCGACCGATGAAAACCGCGCCTCGAACTGCTCCGATTTGTTGCGCGTGAACTTGGGCCATGCGTCGGCGCCAGGGATCATCGATGCAAGGCTGCTCATCATCTGGCAACCGTTGCAGATACCCAGGGCAAAGGTATCCGTGCGGCCGAAGAATTCGGCGAACATATCGGCAAGACGCGGATTGAAGCGGATCGTCTTGGCCCAGCCTTCGCCGGCGCCCAGCACGTCGCCGTACGAGAAACCGCCGCAGGCAACCGCGCCCGCGAAGTCGGCCAGCGTCACGCGGCCTTCCAGCAGATCGCTCATGTGGACGTCGTGGGTATCGAAGCCCGAACGGTCGAACGCGTAAGCCGTTTCGAGATGCGAATTCACGCCCTGTTCACGCAGGATCGCGACGCGCGGACGCGCACCCTTGCCGACGAACGGCGCCGATACGTCCTGCGCGGGATCGAACGTCAAGACTGGCGAAATGCCCGGATCGGCGGCGTCGAGCAATGCGTCGTATTCGGCATCGGCACACGCGGGGTTATCGCGCAAACGGGCGATACGCCAGCTCACTTCGCTCCAGGCGCGCTGCAGCTCGCTGCGCGGCGCGTCGTAGACCTTCTTCGCGTCACGATAAATCTCGATCACATCGCGATCATTCGGCTTGCCGATGACTTCCGAACACGCCGACAACCCATGTTCGCGCAACGATGCCAGCACGGCATCGCGATCGGCAAGACGCACCTGGATCACGCCGCCGAGTTCCTCGGAGAACAACGCGCGAATGGTGCGGTCCTCACGGCGCCCGCTGGTCTGCTTCGCCCAGTCCTTGGCATCGCCGTAATCGGATTCGTGGTTCGGATCGAGGATCAGCATGTCCACGTTCAGCGACACACCCACGCGACCCGCAAACGCCATTTCGCAAACGGTCGCCCAAAGGCCGCCATCGGAACGATCGTGATACGCGAGCAACTTATCCGCGGCATTCAGCGACTGGATGGCGTTGAAGAAACGCTTGAGGTCCTCGGCATCATCGACGTCCGGAACCGTGTCACCGATCTGCTGCGTGACCTGCGCGAGGATGCTGCCGCCGAGACGGTTCTTGCCACGACCGAGATCGATGGAAATCAGCACCGTATCCGCGCCACGTTGCAATTGCGGCGTGAGCTGACGGCGCACGTCTTCCACCGGCGCGAACGCGGAAATGATCAGCGATACCGGCGACACGACTTCCTTCGCCACGCCCGTCGCGTCCTGCCACTTGGTGCGCATCGACAGCGAATCCTTGCCGACCGGAATGCTGATTCCAAGCGCCGGGCACAATTCCATGCCGATGGCCTTGACGGTATCGAACAACGCCGCATCTTCGCCGGGACTGCCGCATGCGGCCATCCAGTTGGCGGAGAGCTTCAGCTTGTTCAACGATTCGATAGGCGCCGAAGCAATATTCGTCACGGCTTCGCCCACGGCCATGCGGCCCGACGCGGGCGCATCGATTACGGCAAGAGGCGTGCGCTCGGCGATGGTCATGGCTTCGCCGCGGAAACCGGCGTAATCCATGGTGGTGATCGCGCAATCCGCAACGGGCACTTGCCACGGCCCGACCATCTGGTCGCGCGCGGTCGTGCCGCCCACCGACCGGTCGCCAATAGTGATCAAGAACGATTTGCTGGCGACTGTCGGGTGTTTCAACACGCTTACCGCGATTTCCGACAACACGAGTCCGGTGACATCCACGGGTTCGAACGCGAGCACTTCGCGCTTCACATCGCGATGCATCTTCGGCGTCTTGCCGAGCAGGACTTCCATGGGCATATCGACGGGTTCGAGCGCCTGGTCGGCGTTCTTTTTTTCATCGATAAGCTTGAGTTGACGCTCTTCGGTCGCAACGCCGACCACGGCAACGGGGCAACGCTCGCGCGTGCAAATCGCCTCGAATGCCGGAAGGCTGTCCGGCGCGATCGCCAGGACGTATCGCTCCTGCGCTTCGTTCGACCAGATCTCGCGCGGCGACAAACCGGATTCTTCCAGTTGCACGCGACGCAATTCGAAACGCGCGCCTTTATCGGCGCCATCGACCAGTTCGGGGAACGCATTCGATAAGCCGCCCGCGCCCACATCGTGGATGCTCAGGATCGGGTTCTCCGCGCCCAGTTGCCAGCACGCATTGATGACTTCCTGCGCGCGCCGCTGGATTTCCGGATTGCCGCGCTGCACGGAATCGAAGTCGAGTTGCGCGGTGTTCGCGCCGGTCGCCATGGAGCTGGCAGCGCCGCCGCCCATGCCGATCCGCATGCCCGGACCGCCGATCTGGATCAGCAACGATCCCGCCGGCAGATCCATCTTGTGCGTGTGCTGGTCCGAGATATTGCCGATACCACCCGCGATCATGATCGGCTTGTGATAACCGCGCACGCGGCCCGCAGCGTTCTGCTCGTACGCGCGGAAATAGCCGCCCAGATTGGGCCGGCCGAATTCGTTGTTGAACGCGGCCGCGCCAATGGGACCATCGATCATGATCTGCAACGGCGATGCAATGCGCTCCGGCCGTCCATACGGCTCGTTCTTGTCCGACGGGTTGCGCTGCGGCACCGGCACGGCGCTGTCGCGGGCGTTTTCCCACGGCTGGCGTGCATCGGGCAAATCGAGATTCGAGACCGTGAAACCCGCCAGCCCGGCTTTCGGACGCGCGCCGCGGCCGGTCGCGCCTTCGTCGCGGATCTCGCCGCCCGAGCCCGTTGCCGCGCCTGCAAACGGCGAAATGGCGGTCGGATGGTTGTGCGTCTCGACCTTCATCAGCGTATGCGTGAGCTCGGTGTGACGCCCGTAATGCTCGTTCGATCCGCGCGGGAACCAGCGCTCGGCCGTGCCGCCTTCCATGATCGCCGAATTGTCCGAATACGCGACGATCGTGCCGGCGTGATTCAGCTTCTCGGTGTTGCGGATCATGTTGAAAAGCGAGATGTCCTGCGGCTCGCCGTCGATGGTCCATTGCCCGTTGAAAATCTTGTGGCGGCAATGTTCGCTGTTGGCTTGCGCGAACATCATCAGTTCGACGTCGGTGGGATTGCGCTGCAAATGCTTGAATGAATCGACCAGATAGTCGATTTCATCGTCGGCGAGCGCGAGACCCAACTCCACGTTCGCCGTTTCCAGAGCGCTGCGGCCGTGGCCGAGGATATCGACGGCTTGCAAAGGCTGCGCCGGGAGTTCATCGAACAGATGCAAGGCGTGATCACGCGATGGCGCCACGCTTTCCGTCATGCGGTCGTGCAACGCGGCGGCCACTTCGGCGCGCGCTTGTTCCGACAACGCCTTCTTGCCGCCGATGCCCGTTCCGAGCAGGCCGCTTTTCAGCAGAACCGTGTATTCGATGCCGCGCTCGATCCGGCGAATCTGCGTGAGACCGCAATGATGCGCAATGTCAGTCGCCTTGCTCGCCCACGGCGACACCGTGCCAAACCGCGGCACGACCATGAAGGTTTCGTGCGCGCCGCGCTCGCTGCCGGCATCGAACGGCGTGCCGTAATGCATCAGCGCGTGGACGCGGTTGCTGTCTTCGTCGGAGAGCGGTTCGGCCGAGTTCACGAAATGCAGATACTGGCCGCACACGCCGACAATATTCGGGTCGATGCGCGTCAGTGTTTCGAGCAGGCGGGTTTGACGGAAATCAGAGAGGGCCGAAGCGCCGGGGAAACACGAGAAGTTTGCCATTGTCACGGTGCTGAGGGTGCTGAGTGCTGAGAAGACGTCGGGACGAAAGACGTCGGAGCCGCTTGCGGGATAAGCGCATTTGGCGATGGGAAGACCCGGATTATAACCCGGAAGTGTCTCGAAAACGGCCTGGCGGCCATGCGTGAAACGCCGGGACGGCGAGCCGCAATCTCTGAATAAACGCGGGATAGTTTTTGACTGGTCCCGTCTTGCAGGCCACAAACCTCGCCGAGCCTGGGTTCCCGTGGCATCAACAGGCTCGCCGTGCCGCTTTGGGCCGCCCCGCGGCGTCCCGGCCGTGGGCGTTTGGCGCTATCATGGCGCGCTTTCCCCAACCGGCGCACCGGTCCCTCATGTACCAAAGCAGTATCGATGCGCCGGCTCGCCTCTTCCGCGAGAATTCCAGGCGGTCCGGACGATAACCCGGACCGATGGTTCCGTCGCCCGCACTTCTTGCAGGCACCGGCTCGCAAACCAGTCAAGGTCTTGCGCCTTCGGGCGAAAAACGAATCATGGATGTCATTGTCATCGGCGGCGGAATTGGCGGCATCGCCACCGCGTATCAGTTGCGTGCGGCCGGGCACCGCGTCTGCGTGGTCGAACGTCACGCCACGGTCGCCCAGGGCGCGACCTATGGTCACGGCGGCGCTGTCCTGCCTTCGCCGCTCGACGTCTGGTTCGGGCCGACCTTCATGCAGACGCGCCGTGCATCGAAAACCGGCGTTGTGTTCAAACCGGGCTTCGATTCGCAAACACGTGAATTCGCCAAGAAGCTCATGGAATTTCACGATCCGCATCGGTTCGCCACGCAGTACGGCGCGTTGCGGCCGCTCGTGGATCTCTCCCGCGATGTCATCGCGGAAATCGAAGCCGAATTCCCGCTCGACTTCGAGCAGCGCACCGGCGTGCTGCACGTATTTCGCCACGAGCGCGACCTGGAATTGTCGGATGCGGCGATCAAGTTGCTGCAGACGTTTGAAACGCCGCACCGCATTCTCAGCGCACAGGAATGTGTTGCCGCCGAGCCGTCCATTCCGGAAGATCCGCCGCTCGCGGGCGGCGTATTGCTGCCCGATGCCCGAACGGCCAATTGCCCGTTGTTCACCAAACTGCTCAAGCAAGTGCTGGAAGACGGCGGCGTTCAGTTCCGGCTGGGCCGCGAAGTCACCGCCATTCGCGGCGAGTCGCAGCGTGCCGCGGTCGAGCTTGCGCCGCTCCATAACGCTGAGGATAAAGGCAGCAAGTCGCGCGAAGTCGAGTTGATCAGCGCGGATGCCATCGTGCTGGCCGCTGGCACAGGAACGCCGGCGTTGCTGGCGACGCTCGGCATTTCGCTGCCCTTGCATCCGCTGCGGCTGCATACGCTGACCGCGCCGATCGCTTACGAAGAACGCGCGCCGCATCTGACTATCGTGGATTCCGTGAAACGCATCGCGATGACGCGCATCAATCAGCGCATGCGCGTGACCGGCGGCGCAGTGCTGCAGAGTATTGCCAAAGCCAGCAAGCCGATGAGCGAAAGCCTGACGCATCGGGCGCTTGCGTTGCTCGGGCAAGCAACGCACGACTGGATTCCGGGTGCCGCGAAGGTCTCCGCGGCGCGGGCCTGGGACGGAGTCCGGCTGGTGTCGCCCGATGGATTGCCCGTTGTGAGCGCAACGTCGAACGGGCGGATCTTCATCAACACGGCTCATGGCCCGGCTGGCTGGGGTATCGCTTGCGGAGCCGCGAAGGTGATAAGCGCGCTTATCTCCCACGAAGAACCCGATGTGCCTGAACGGACACTCCGGGCGTTGAGATTCGACCGTTTCTAGTGAGCGCGCCGGGCCGGGGCGAGGATCGAAAGCACTCGATGCCCCATTTGGCGCAATAATTGCGGCGGGTTCGAGCACTCATCCAACGCTGCCGCCATGACCGATTCCGCTTCCATTCCGCTGACGCCGCTTTACACCGAACCGCGCGACCGCGCGATCGCCCTCCTTACCCTCGATGAACTCCGCACGCTTGAACAACGCGCCGCAGCGTCGCTGCCGGCAAACACGCTGATGGCGCGCGCGGGCGCGGCTGCGGCGCAGTTCATCGTCGATAGCGGCTCGCAGCGGCCTGTGTGGATCGTCGCCGGCCCGGGAAACAATGGCGGCGATGCACTGGTAATGGCAGCCCGCCTGAAACAATCGGGCGTGGCTGTCGAAGTGTGCATGCCCGTCGAGGTCAAGCCCGACGACGCACGCTGGGCGCTCAACGAAGCGCGCCAGGCCGGCGTGAAGATCACGGCAGACATTCCTGCTTCCTTCGATGACTTCGGCTGGCTCGTCGACGGCATGTTCGGCATTGGCCTCGGACGGCCGCTCGAAGGCGTGTTCGCGGACATCGCGGCGCGTTTATCGAAACGTTCAAGGGCGTCCGGAAACGTGCTCGCACTCGATATTGCAAGCGGCCTGTCGAGCGATACCGGCGAGCCGGTGAGCCGCAGCAACGACGGCCGCGCGCAAGCCGTGCGCGCGACGCACACGATCACGTTCATCGGCGGGAAGCCAGGACTTTTCACCGGCGACGGACGCGATTTGTCGGGGAAGGTTTATATCGCGGATCTCGGACTCGATGCCTTCGCGCAGCCATCGGTCGTGCTGAACGCACCGTCGCTGTTCGGCCCGCATCTTCCGCCGCGCGACTTCGCGACCAACAAGGGCACGTTCGGCACGCTGGCCGTCATTGGCGGAGACACCGGCATGTGCGGCGCGCCCATTCTCGCCGCGCGCATGGCGCTTTACGGCGGCGCGGGCAAGGTGAACGTGGCGTTCATCGGTACGGATTCGCCGCCTTACGATCCGCCGCATCCGGAACTGATGCTGCATCACGTCGACCAGTTTTTGCTCGACAAGATGGACGCGCTGGCGGTCGGATGCGGCATGGGCCAAAGCGAGCGCGCAAAAAAGTTGCTGGCAAACGTCCTCGTGCTCGATGTCCCCAAGCTCTTCGATGCCGACGCGCTGAACCTGATTTCATCGGATGAAAACCTGGCGTCGAAAGTCGCCGAACGCGGCACGCGTGGCGATCCGTGCGTGCTCACGCCCCATCCGCTCGAAGCAGCGCGGTTGCTGGGATCGGACGTAAAGAAGGTCCAGGCCGACCGGATCTCGGCAGCGCGCCAGTTGGCCGCGCGGTTTGCAGCGGTCGCCGTGTTGAAGGGAACGGGGACGATCGTCGCGTCGCCGGACGGGCGTGTATCGGTGAATCCCACGGGCAACGCGGCGCTTGCAACCGGCGGCACCGGCGACGTGCTGGGCGGATTGATCGGCGCATTCCTCGCGCAGCGCTTGCCCGCATATGAAGCCGCGCTTGCGGGCGTTTATCTGCATGGACTCGCCGCCGAGGCACTGACCGACGAAGGCGAAGGGCCCGCGGGACTGACTGCAGGAGAACTCGCGCCCAAGGTCCGCAACCTTCTCAACCGCTTGTTCTACGCCACGTAACTAAACACAGCGCGCCGCGGCCACCACTTAGCGCTCGTGCAAGCATTCGTTCATGCATCGTGGCTATACTTGTTGTTTCGCGTGGACCGGCCGATGCGAACCCGATCGGAACTCGTTCCGAACACACTCCGGCCGCGCGCGATGACTGACACTTCCCGCCACCCTCTGACAAACGGACCGTTATGACGCTCAATTCGCTTCCTGCCTGGCCAGCGCTCCAGGCGCATTACGATGCCATTCGTGACGAGCGCCTGCGCGACTGGTTCGCGCCGGAAAACGACACCAAGCCGTCACGCGCGGAGCGCCTGACCTTCGACGGCGGCGGCATTTCCGTCGATTTCTCGAAGAACCGCGTTACTGAAGCCACGCTCAAGCTGCTGGTCGAACTCGCGCAGCAAGCCAACGTTGCCGCGAAACGCGACGCGGTGTTCGCCGGCGATATCGTCAACGTCACGGAACATCGCGCGGTGCTGCATACGGCGCTGCGTTCCACCGACGACAATTCGCCCTTCCAGAAAGAAATCCGCGCCGAAAAAGCCAAGATGGCAGCGTTCGCGAACAAGGTTCGCGACGGCGCGTGGACCGGTTATACCGGCAAGCGCATTCGCCATGTGGTGAACATCGGCATTGGCGGCTCGGACCTCGGCCCGAAGATGGTCGTGCATGCGTTGCAGCACCTCGCGCTGCCGGAGATCAAGACGCATTTTGTCTCCAACGTGGATGGCGCCGACATCTATAACGTGCTCAAGGACATCAACGCCGAAGAGACGCTGGCCATTGTGGTATCGAAGACGTTCACCACGCTCGAAACCATGACAAACGCGCGTTCCATGCGCGATTGGTTCGTCAAGAGCGGTTGCCCGGAAGACGCGTTGTCGAAGCACTTCGTGGGGGTATCGGCGAATCCTGAGGAAGTGGTCAAGTTCGGTATCGCGAAGGAAAACGTCTTCGAAATGTGGGACTGGGTCGGCGGGCGTTATTCGCTCTGGTCGACTGTCGGCCTGTCGATCGTGATCTCGGTCGGACCGGAAAACTTCGAGAAACTGCTGGCCGGCGCGCATGCAATGGACGAGCATTTCCGCAGCGCGCCGTTCGAGCGCAACTTGCCCGTGCTGATGGGCATGATCGGCATCTGGTATCGCGATTTCTTCGAATCGCAAAGCGTGATGGTCGCGCCATACTCGCAAGCCATGCGGTATCTCTCGTCGTATCTGCAGCAACTCGAGATGGAAAGCAACGGCAAGTCGGCGCGGCTCGATGGCGCCATGGTCGATTACCCGACCGCCGCCGTGATCTGGGGCGAACCGGGCACAAACGGTCAGCACGCGTTTTATCAGATGCTGCATCAGGGGCCGACGCTGATTCCGGTGGACTTCATCGCCGTATTGAAGCCGGAACATCCGCTTATCGATCATCACGCCAAGTTGCTTGCGAACTGCTTTGCGCAAAGTGAAGCGCTGATGCTCGGACGCACGCTCGAAGAAGCCAAGAAGGTCGCGGGCGAAGGCAAGGAAGAACTCGCGACGCATCTGAGCTTCCCGGGCAACCGTCCGACCACCACGATCATTCTCGATGCGCTCACGCCGGAAACGCTCGGCGCGGTGATCGCGTTGTACGAGCACAAGGTGCTGGTCCAGGGCGCGGTCTGGGACATCAACTCGTTCGATCAGTGGGGCGTGGAGCTGGGCAAGATTCTCGGCAAGGTCGTTGAAGCCGATATCACCAGCTCGAAGGCCGATCCTGCGAAGCACGACTCGTCGACGTCAGCGTTGATCGCGCGTGCGCAGGCTGCATTGAAGAGCATTTAAGCCCGTATAAGGCGTCTCGTTTGTACACGACGAGACGCCTTTTGGTTTTTATACGCTCAAGCCATTCACGATTCGCCCGGCCTCGATGGTCACCGTCGCATCGCAACGCTCGGCAAGTTCGGTGTCGTGCGTGACGAGGATCAGCGTTGCGCCGTTGCGCCGGTTCATCTCGAACATCAAGTCGATGATCGCGTAACCCGTTGCCGCGTCCAGGCTGCCGGTGGGTTCATCGGCGAAAAGAATGGCCGGGTGCGTGACAAACGCACGCGCGAGCGCCACGCGTTGCTGCTCGCCGCCCGACAAAAGCTTCGGATAATGCGCGGTCCGCTGACCGAGCCCGACTTGTTCGAGCAGGTCACGCGCGCGCGACGTGATCTCTTTATGCGGTACGCCGCCACGCAATTCCAGTGGCAGCATGACGTTTTCCAGCGCGGTCAGATGCGGCATCAGCTGGAATGACTGGAACACGAATCCCACCGATCCGCTGCGCAGGGCCGCCCGCTCGTCTTCATTCAACGCGCCGAGGTCGCGCCCGAGCAAACGAACCGACCCGCTGCTCGCGCTGTCCAAACCCGCAAGCAGCCCGAGCAAAGTAGACTTGCCCGAGCCCGACGCGCCGACGATTGCGACGCTGCTGCCTTTTTCTATCGACAGGTCGATTTGATCGAGGATGATCAATTCACCCGTCGCGTCCTTCACCCGCTTGCTTAAACCCCGTACTTCAATGACTGGTTCGATATTGTTTGGCATGGAGAGACTTAAGGTGAACTGGACACCACGCGCCACACTGGCGCTCCTGGCGATGGTCGGATTCGCGGCCACGGCGCCGGCACATGCGGCCGATGCCCTGGCTAATACTGCAATGGCCGCGCCCGCGGCGGCATCGGCATCGGCCATTGTGGTTCTTGGCGACAGCCTTTCCGCGGAATACGGCCTGCCGCGCGATACGGGATGGGTCAACCTGATGCGCAAGAAGCTGACGCAAGAGCGCTTCGATTATAGCGTCGCCAATTCGAGCATCAGCGGCGACACCACGAGCGGCGGCCTGGCCCGTCTGCCCGCCGCGCTCAACCGGATCAAGCCGAAGGTGGTCATCGTGGAACTGGGTGCCAACGATGCCTTGCGAGGCGTTCCGCTGGCCACGACGGAGAGCAACCTCCGCACGATCATCGAAAAGTCGCAGGCCGTGAATGCGAAGGTTTTACTCGTCGGCATGTACGTTCCGCCTAACTATGGCCCGGACTACTCGCAAAAATTCCATGGCGTGTACGAAAAATTGTCGAAGGAAAAGCACGTGCCGCTCGTGCCTTTTCTGCTTGCAGGCATAGAGAACAAGCCGGAAATGTTCCAGGCCGACCAGATTCATCCGACCCCTCAGGCCCAGCCTTTGCTATTGAACAACGTCTGGCCAGTTTTGAGACCATTGCTGGGCGCGCCATCGAAGTGATGGGGATTTAGCCGTTTGAAGAGATTCACGTTTAAACCCCGTCATTGCGTTGTCCAGCCGGCTTTCAGCCATGCGCGAAGAAAGGCCACGATTAAGCATCAAACTTTCGCGTAACCCTGAAAAACCCCGGCTCCGCATGTGAGCGCATTGAAAGGAGGTAACGTGAAATATTTACCAATTCTCGCTATGACCGTCGCGATCTCGGCTTGTGCCGCTCAACCGCCCGCTAACGTTAGCCAGGTCGGTACGAGCCAGCAGCCGCCCAAGGTCGTCGCACAATGTATCGCGCAGAAATGGGCCGATAAATCACAGCAACAAGTCGTGTCGCAGGACACGCTCGCGAACGACATGGCAGCCGATGTCTACGTTCCAGGTCAGCAACCGCCGAGCGGCGCCGCAGCCGTCGTGCGTCCGAACTATTCGGGCCCGGGCTCGTGGGTTGGCTTCCGCGCTGCAGGCGCGGGCGGCAGCGATGCCACCGGCGATATCCAGGCCTGCCTGTAAATCGTCAATTAGCGTTTAGCGGCGTTTAGTCGCAAAAAAAGCCCCGCTGGTTTTGCCAGCGGGGCTTTTTCATTACTGCCTTCCGTTCAGCTTATTGCGGCTGCTCGGCCGGTGCGTTCGAAGTCGGCGCATTGATCTTCACTTTCGAGCGCGCCTTCAATGCATCGAGATACGACTCCATCTCGGCCTGTGCATAAACCTGCGCGACTTGCTGCTGTGCGCCCGTCAGGCGGTCCGCTGCAACCGGCTCCGGCTTCTCGATCCCGTTCACACGATAAATCGCGTAACCATCCGCGCCGAGATCAACGCCCACGTACGTTGGCAGCTTCGACGAATCCGCCTTGAAGATTGCCGCGAGCGCTGCGGGCGGAACGCCTTGCGCGTCGTTACGCGACACCTTCGCGACCGATGAAAAACCATCCGTGGAATTCGATTTCTGTACAGCGGCGAGTTTGGCCGCGCCGTCCTTGCGCGCCATTTCGGCTGCCTGCTCTGCGATGACCTTGGTGCGCACCGCGTCCTTGATCGTATCCAGCGCTGGCACGGCGGACGGCTTGTAGTCCGTCACACGTGCCGCAACCAGCGTGCTGTTGCCGATATCGATAGCCTGCGTATTGTTGCGTTCCTTCACGGCATCCGCGGCGAAGATGGCGTTCAGGACCTTCGGATTGTTCAGCGGGCTGTCGGCCGGCAGCTTCGGATCAGGCTTCGGTCCGACCGTCGCGGTCTGAATCTGCAGCTTGTATTTATCGGCGGCGGGTTGCAGCGTCTTCGACTTTTCGTAGACGAGCGACGTGAAACCTTCGGCTTCATCGGCCAGATTTTTCGCCGCTTGCGCTGCGGTGACGTCACGCGTGATCTGGTCCTTCACTTCGTCGAACGACTGGGTGGCGGACGGCTTCACATCCGTTGCCTGGATGATGTGATAACCGAAATCCGTCTGCACCACGCCGCTGATCTCGCCCTTCTTCAAGCCGAACGCGGCGTCGTCGAATGCCTTGCCGCCTGCAATCATGCCGTGCGAGAAGTAACCCAGATCGCCGCCCTTCGACGCCGAACCCGGGTCCTGCGATTCCTTTTGCGCAATCTGCGCGAACTGGTCCGGATGCGCCTTCACTTGCGCGAGCAGCGCGTCGGCTTGCGCCTTCGCCTTGGCTTTATCGGCCGCGCTTGCGTCTTTCGGCGCCGTGATCAGGATGTGACTCGCGCGCACTTCGGCCTGCGTCTTGAAGCGCGCGATGTTGTCGTCGTAATACTTCTTGAGATCGGCGTCCGTGGGTTTGATCGCCGTCGCCAACGTCGCCGGGGACATGACCAGGTACTGGATGCTTGCCGATTCCGGCGTCTTCAATTCGGCACTGTGGGCGTCGTAGTACGCCTTCAATTGCGCATCGGTCGGCTGGATCTTCGCGGTGTAATCGGCTGTGCGGAACGCGAGGCCCTGCACGTCACGACGCTGTTCGGCGATCTCGGTCAGGCTCTGCGCGAGCGTCTTCGACGTGAATGCGGTCGACTGAATGCTCGAAGGAAGCTGATCGGTCGCGAGACCGTAACGTACGCGCTCGTCGTATTGCTCGGGCGTGATGCCCTGCATGGCGAGCAGTTGCTTGTACTGATCCAGGTCGATGGAACCATCGGGCTTGCGCAACGAAGCAATTGTCGGGTCGGCCAGCAACGCGCGGCGCACGGCTTGATCCGATGCGGTCAGATGCAGGCGCTGGGTTTCGTCCGCGAGAACACGCTGTTGGACGAGGCTGTCAATCAGCGACGCGCGCATTTGCGGCGATTCGAACATTTTCGGGTCGAATTGCGCACCGAGCATCTGGCGGGCGCGATCGACTTGCTGACGCATCGCGCCGTCGTATTCGGCACGCGTGATCTTGTGGCCGTTGACGCTCGCGACGTTCGCGTTTTCGTCGAAGAAACTGCTGAAACCCTGGACACCCACGATACCCAATCCCGGCACGACGATCAGGATCAAAAGGGCCATCATCAGGCGTTGGTGGTTACGGAAAAAGTCGAGCATGCGTGACGATTCTGCCTAATACGAAACGCCCGATGTTACAGCAGCGGGCAATAAAAAAGGCGAACCGGAGTTCGCCTTTCTCGTGAATTCGGCCGGTGTGGACGAGGTACGACCTCCTGCCGGTGAGCCTTATCAGTCAAGGCGTTGCACGATTCGACGAACCGCGGTGCACCTCGAAAGTACGCTCGGTCAACGAACGGGCACTCTGTAAAGCGCGCGAAGTATAACATCCGCGCCTTTCCGGCCTCTCCTTTTGCCTGGTGTAAACGCCCCGCCAAAACCGGATTTGCAACAATGATTTGCGTCCGTTTTGCGCACTGAAATCAGTGCACGGCGTCGTCGAGCAAGGTCAGGTCGCGCCCGCGGGTTTCCGTCGATAAAGACACGCCGACCAGCGTGATCGCCGACAGCACAGCCATGTAGATGCCCATGACCCAGAACGCGCCATCGGAGAGCCCGATCAGGTAGATGCCGAGCAAGGGCGCGATTCCGCCCGACAGCACCGCGCCGAGTTCGCGCGCGAGCGCCACGCCCGAATACCGGTAGCGGTTGCCGAAGAGTTCGGAGAAGTGGGCGCACTGCGCGCCGAGCATGCTGTTCGCGCCGAGCGCGAGACCGCCGAACATCGCAATGTCGACCCACAACGGCTTGCCCGTGCTCACCATGTACCACGACGGCACCGACCACAGCAGCATGAAGATCGCCCCGCCGCGATACACCGCAATGCGCCCGATGCGATCCGACAACGCGCCGAACATCGGCGTGGTGATCACGCTCGCCATGCTCGCGATCAGCGCGCCCGTTGTGCCGATCGAACTCAGTTCGGAGGGTTTCAGCCCCATCTTCGCCGCGACCGTTCCGCCCAGGAACGCGATGACCACGGTGGTGTAGACGGTCGATCCGCCCTGTTCGGCGAAGCGCATCAACGTGGCGGCGAGCACGGGACGGCGCGCGTGGGTGATGACGGTTTTCATCGGCGACTTGATGACGGCGTGCGCGCCTTCGAGACTCAGGAACGCCGGGCTTTCACGCAAGCGCAAGCGGATCCAGACCGCAACGCCGATCAACGCTACGCTCGATACGAACGGAATACGCCACGCCCAGGCCAGGATGGCTTCTTCGCCGAGCACGTGTTGCATGATGCTGAACGTGCCCGTCGCGAGACCCAGCCCCGCGAAGATGCCGACGAACGGCAGCGCCGCGAAAAAACCGCGCTGCTTGACGGGCGCGACTTCGGCCATCAACGTCGATGCCCCCGCCTGTTCCGCGCCCGCACCGAAGCCTTGCACGAGCCTGAGAAGAACCAGCGATATCGCGCCGATCGTGCCGCTCGGCAGCAAACCGATCAACATGGTCGACGTCCCCATGATCGCGATGGTCACGAGCAGGACGAACTTGCGCCCCTTCCTGTCGCCGATGGAACCAAAAAACAAGCCACCGAAAGGCCGCGCGAGAAAGCCGGCGCCGTATGTGCCGAAGCTCGCCAGAAGCCCTGCTTTTGCTCCCAGCGCCGGGAAGAAAATGTGGCTGAAAACGAGCGCCGATGCCAGTCCGAAGATAGCAAAATCATAATATTCAAGGGCGCTTCCAACCGCACCCGTCAGAATCGCGCGCCGCAATTGCTGCGGGGAAACGGGCGCCTTGACTGGGGTATCGGCGAGCGGCGTCGATGGTATTGCGGGGTGCTCCAAATCCATTTGCGTCTCCTTTGCAAATCGGTTTGCCGGTTGATTGAATCCCGGCTTTTTTCTATATTTGTGTGGTCCGTGTCGGAACGCCCGGACATTTGGGGTGAAGCGGTTTTATGCAGCGGTTTTTATTCAGCGGTTTTTATTCAACACTTGCGCCGATGATCTTCACAATTCCGCTGTGATCGATATCGCCGTGCTGTTCTATGAGCGAAGTGAAAAGCTGCGCGCTGAGTTCCGTGTACGGCATTGACGCGCCCGCGTCCTGCGCCGCGCGCAATGCGTTGTGAAGATCCTTGAGTTGCGAACTCGACCGGCCGCTGACTTCGAAATTTTCATCGACCATCCGGCGGCCGTGAATGCGCAGGATGGTGCTGTCGGCATAACCGCCCGCGAGCGCTTCGATCAGCATTGCTGGATTTGCGCCGCCCTTCGCAACCAATGACAACGCCTCGGCCACCACGCCGATTGTCGTCCCCACGATCATCTGGTTTGCGAGCTTGGCGAGTTGGCCGGCGCCATGCGCGCCCATCAGCACGGGCCGCCCCATGCAGCGCAATACATTCAAAACTTGCTCGAAGACCTGTGCATCACCGCCGCACATGATCGCGAGCGTCGCGTTTTCCGCGCCGCTCGTGCCGCCCGACACGGGAGCATCGATATGGTGAACACCTCGTTCTGCAAGCAGTCGCGCGTGCGTCACTGCCTGGTCGGGGCGGATCGAGCTCATGTCGATGACAACCGCTCGCGCGTTCAACGCCTGCGCCACGCCCTGATCGAACAGAACGTCGTGCACGGTCTCGCCGTTTGCAAGCATCGTGATCACGATGTCGGCGTCGCGAACAGCATCGACTGGCGAGCCCACAATGCGCGCGCCGTCGGCTTGCAAGCGATCCGCCTTGTCGCGGGTACGGTTCCATGCCGTCAGCCGGTAACCGGCTTTGAGGAGCACCCGCGCTTGCCGCTCTCCCATCAAGCCGATCCCAAGGAAGGCAATCGTCTGCGCTCGGTCCTTTGCATTCGCCATTGTCTCGCTACCCTGAAGTTATCAACTGCTGGACACGCGTTTCATCGTGCGGTATGGTTACCGGTAACCATGAATCAAATCTAACATGAGGAGATGGCATGCACAAGACGGATTTACTGGTAGTCGTCCGGTATCCGGAGCGCGACATGACCGAGCTGGAGCGTCATTACACGCTGCATGTCTTGTCGGATTGCGCCAATCGCGGCGCGTTGCTCGCCGAAGTGGGACCGAAGATTCGCGCCCTCGCGACCAACGGCGAAGCGGGCGCGAACGCCGAGCTGATCGATGCGTTGCCAGCGCTCGAGATCATCGTGTCGTATGGCGTTGGCGTCGATGCAATCGATCTTGCGCATGCAGCCAGGCGCGGCATTCGCGTCACGAATACGCCTGACGTGCTGACCGGCGATGTCGCCGACATGGGCATCGGCCTGATGCTTTCGATTGCGCGGCAGATTCCCGCAAACGATCGCATCGTGCGCGACGGCCAATGGGGAAAAACCGCGATTCCGCTCGCCACGCGCATGTTCGGCAAGCGGCTTGGCGTCCTCGGACTCGGGCGCGTTGGACGGGCACTCGCCAGGCGCGCTGCGGCGTTCGACATGACCATTGCCTATCACGATCGCGTTCGTTTCGACGACGTCGACTATACGTATTGCGAGAGCGCGGCCGATCTTGCGCGCGAATCGGATTTTCTCGTGATCTGCGCCGCGGCTGATCGCGAGAGTCGGGGATCGATAAGCCGCGACGTGTTCAACGCACTCGGCCCCGATGGCATCCTGGTCAACATCGCGCGCGGAAGCATTATCGACGAACCCGCGCTGCTCGAATACTTGAGCGAGCACCGTATTCGCGGCGCCGCGCTGGATGTATTCTGGAACGAGCCGTCGATCGATCCGCGTTTTTTCACGCTGGACAACGTGGTGCTGCAGCCGCACCGCGCAAGCGCAACCGTCGAAACGCGCGGCGCGATGGCGCAACTGGTGCGCGAGAATTTGAAAGCGTTTTTCGATGGCGCGCCGCTCGTGACCGAGTTTCGCGCGCGTTGAGCATCGATCGGATCACTGACTCCCCATACAATTAAAACGGACAGACAAGCATGTCGAATCAATCGAACATCCCGCAAAACCGTCTTCGCAGCCGCCGCTGGTTCGACGATCCCTCGGACCCCGGCATGACCGCGCTCTATCTCGAGCGCTACATGAACTACGGCATCACGCGAGAAGAGTTGCAATCGGGCAAGCCGATCATCGGCATTGCGCAGACCGGCTCCGACCTTGCGCCATGCAATCGCCATCATCTCGATCTCGCCACGCGCGTACGCGATGGCATCCGTGACGCCGGCGGCATTCCGCTCGAATTCCCCGTGCATCCGATCCAGGAAACCGGCAAGCGTCCGACCGCCGCGCTCGATCGAAACCTGGCGTATCTCGGGCTCGTGGAGATCTTGCACGGTTATCCCATCGACGGCGTCGTGCTCACTACCGGCTGCGATAAAACCACGCCTGCATGCCTGATGGCCGCGGCCACCGTCAACATTCCGGCGATCGTCCTGTCAGGCGGTCCGATGCTCGACGGCTGGTATCACGGTAAGCTCGCCGGCTCCGGCACCGTAATCTGGGACGCGCGCAAACGGCTGTCGGCGGGTGAGATCGACTATCCGGGATTCATGGATATGGTGGCGTCGTCGGCGCCGTCGGTCGGGCATTGCAACACCATGGGCACCGCGCTTTCCATGAACTCGCTCGCCGAAGCGCTTGGCATGTCGTTGCCCGGATGCGCGGCGATTCCGGGTCCGCATCGCGAACGTGGATGGATGGCGTATGCGACCGGCAAGCGCATCGTGGAGATGGTCGGCGAGAACCTGCGGCCATCGGACATCATGACCAAGGGCGCATTCGAGAACGCCGTCGTCGCTGCGGCGGCGCTCGGTGCTTCATCGAATTGTCCGATTCACATGATCGCGATTGCGCGGCATATGGGTATTGACCATACGCTGGAAGACTGGCAACGGCTCGGGCCGGAGGTGCCGCTGCTCGTCGATTGCCAGCCTGCCGGACGGTTCCTCGGCGAAGCGTTTCATCGTGCAGGCGGCGTGCCGGCCGTGATGAAAGAACTCTTCGATGCCGGCCGTCTCGACGCAAGCGTGCGCACCGTCACCGGCAAGACGCTGGCCGACGATCTGGCCCGAGTCCCGGCGCCTGATCGCGAAGTGATCCGTGCATATGCAAATCCGCTGAAGGAATCGGCGGGTTATGTGGTGCTCTCGGGCAACCTGTTCGACAGCGCCGTGATGAAAGTCAGCGTGATCGATGAAGCCTTCCGCAAGCGCTTTCTCGCGGACCCCGATCACCCCGATGTGTTCGAGGGCAAGGTCGTCGTGTTCGAAGGACCGGAGGACTATCACGCGCGCATTGAAGACCCGGCAACGGGCGTGGATGAACGCTCGATCCTCGTCATTCGCAATTGTGGCCCGGTCGGATTTCCGGGCGGCGCCGAAGTGGTGAACATGCAGCCGCCGGCGGCGTTGCTCAAGCGCGGCGTCGACACGTTGCCAACGCTCGGCGACGGCCGTCAAAGCGGGACATCGGCGAGTCCTTCGATTCTCAATGTATCGCCGGAAGCGGCTGTTGGCGGCGGGCTTGCGCTGCTTGTATCGGGCGACAGGATTCGCATCGACCTGAAAACGCGCAAGGTCGATCTGATGATCCCCGAAGCGGAACTGGCGCAACGTCGCGCGGCATGGAAACCGCCGGTGCTCAAGAACATGACGCCGTGGGAAGAGATCTACCGGAGCATGGTCGGACAGCAAGGCAGCGGCGCTTGCCTGGAACCGGCGACGTTGTATCTCAACATTGTCGAAACACGCGGCGAGTCGCGGCACAACCACTAAGGCGCTCGATTGCCTGGCCGCCGCGCGAGGCGCTACGTGCTCTCGCGCGGCACGACTTCGTAGTGAATCTCGATCACGGGCGGCGACGGCTTGCGCTTCGTCGCCCGAGTCGTTTTTACGCCGCGCGTCTTGTCGAGCTTTTCATCGCCTTCTGCTTCGTCCAGCGCCGCGAGCAAGGACTCGCCGGTTGCGCGGCCAATGCCATAGGCATCGACGGAAACAGTCGTGATGGTCGGATAACAATGCCGCGAGACTTCGAAGTCGCCGAATCCCGCGATCGCGATATCGCTCGGAACCGATAACCCCAGCCGATGACACGCCATCACGGCGCCGAACGCGTGGATGTCGCTTGCGCACATGACGGCGTCGGTATCGGGCCAGCGCTCGAGCAACTGCTGCAACGCAGCTGCGCCGTGCGCCATGGCAACGCCGTGCGCCATGGTCGTGGTCCACGCGCTTTTGGTGATATCGCGCGGTTCGCAGCCGGAAGCCCTTACTTCCTTCAAATATCCCCGACGACGATCGATACCGCGGCTATCCAGCTTCGACGCGCTGCTCACGAACGCGATGCGCTTATATCCGCGTTCGTAGAGATGGCGCACCATTGCACGCGACGCGTCGACGTTCGAAAACCCCACAACCCGGTCGATAGGATTGACCGGCATGTCCCACGTTTCGATCACCGGAATACGGGCGCGAGCGAGCAGCGAATGCGTCTCGGGCGTGTGATGGCTGCCCGTCAACACGATGCAGCGCGGCTGGTAACGCAGCATTGCGCGCACGAGGTCTTCTTCGCGCGGCAATTCGTAGTCGGTGTTTGCGAGCAGCAACCGCATGCCAGCCGGTTCGATCACGTCGTTGATGCCGCGCACGGTATCGGAGAAATTCGAGCTCGATAGCGACGGCACGAGCACCGCGACAAATGACGATTTCCCCGACGATAAAGCCCCAGCCGCCGCGTCCGCCACATAACCCAGTTCATTGACCACGCTCAGCACACGTTCGCGTGTGGCAGCGCCGACCGGTCTGCCGGCGAGCACGCGCGAAACGGTCATCTTGGAAACTCCTGCAACGCGCGCTACGTCGGCCATGCGAGGCGGCGCTGAAGCCGGAGGTTTGTGGTCGTCGGGCATTGCGCTGAAGTCTGCTTAAGTCATTAACCGGGTTCGTCAATGATACTGGATGACCATTCGCGGTCATTCACGATGTATTCAATACATCGCGGAAGAAATGGGAAAGCCGAAAAAGCAAAAAGCCCGCTTGTGGCGGGCTTTGTATCTGCTTTGATGCTTGATTCAAACTTGCTTCAAACGAAATATTGGCGGAGCGGACGGGACTCGAACCCGCGACCCCCGGCGTGACAGGCCGGTATTCTAACCAACTGAACTACCACTCCATTTTGTGCTGCTGACCTGAATGATCCGAACCGGAAAGCGATATGCCAACGAGTTGTACAACACCCTTGTCAGCCTTGCTCCGCAACCGTTTCAATCAATCGGGGACGAAGTATATAACGAAATTTCCGGTGACGCGTAAGTTTTTATATCGGGATGGGACGATGCATTTTCAGTGCCCGCCAACGCCTTGCGATGCCGCGAGATCGCGCGATGGGTCATCGGGTAAATGCAGCGGTTCGACCTTCCCCACGATCACCAGATAACTGAACGCGCCGAGCACGCAAAAGCCGCCCGCAACGACCAGCGGCACCGTGAACGAACCCTTCGTGAGTTGCACCATGAAACCCGTGAACGTCGTAATGACAATGCCCGCAAGATTCGAAGCGAAGTTCTGGATCCCGCCAATCGATGCAACGTGATCCGGCGTTGGCGCGACATCGCCGGGAAGCGACCAGATGCTGGCCGCCGCGAACGCAAGGCTTCCATACGCCACGCCGAACGATGCCAGCATCAACGCCGTGCTCGTTGTGAACGCCGACACCGTGATCACCGATGACAACAGCATGCCGCCAACCATGCAGGTCTTGCGCGCCTTGGTGAGGCTCCAGCCGCGCTTGTAGAGCGCGTCGGAAACAATGCCGCCGAGCCAGCCGCCAGGAATGGAAATCAGCGCGGGAATCATGCCGAGCGTGCCGAGCGACTTCAACGAAAAGCCGCGGGTCTGCACGAGATAACTCGGAAACCACGTGATGAAAAAGTAGATCACGAAGTTCAGGCAGAAGAAGCCGAGCATCATGCCCCACAGCGTGCGATGCCTGAAGAGCGAAAGCCACGTGATTTTCTTGCCAGCGGTTTTTATCGGAGCGACGGGTTCTGCACCTTCCGCGCCGGTCAAATCACCACGCGACGGATTGCGATAAATGACGAACCAGCCCAGCACCCATACGAGGCCGAGCGCGCCTGTCGCGATGAACGACGCTTCCCAGCCAAAGCTGCTGATGATCAGCGCCACCACCGGAATGGACAATGCCGAGCCGACGCGCGAACCACTGTCGAAGATGCTGGTTGCAAACGCGCGCTGCGCCGGCTTGAACCATTGCGCCACGAGTTTCACGCATGCGGGGTAAGCGCCCGCCTCGCCAACGCCGAGCATCAAACGGCAGCCGAACATGCCTGCCACGCTCGTGGCCGCAGCGGTCAGCGCCGTGAATACGGACCACCATCCAACAGCAAGCGGCAGTGCAATGCGCCCGCCGATCTTGTCGACGAACCACCCGAACGGCATCTGCATGAACGCATAGGTCCAGAAGAAGCCGCTCAGCACGAGGCCCATTTGCGCGGGACCGATATTGAGCGCCTTCTCGATCTGCGGCGCTGCGACCGCGAGATTCGCACGATCGATATAGTTGATCGCGATAGCAAGGAAGCAAAGAAATACGACCATCCAACGCATCTTGCGCATGCTTATGTCTCCTCCTGTAAGCCAGGTATTTTTTTATCGATGAGGCGCACCATGCTAACCGTTAAGCGCCGTCGTTTGCACAGATGGCAGCAGGCCTAAGCGTATTCACCGATGCACACCTTACAGCGCGAAAGGCTGCAACCGCTCAGGCTTTCTCCAACCGTTCTCGCCTATTTGCGAGAGGCGACTTGTGAGCGTTTTCTCAATGGCGCTTATCATGTTGGTCCCGCCAGGATCTAAAACGTTTCGACCCACGCAATCGAATCGCCCTCCCGGCCCAACCACGAATTCAGGCACTCAGGCAGCGTGAACATTCCCCCAAGCAAAACCCGATGGCTTTAACGCCATTACGTGGCCTCCTGCCCTTTCGGCGAGTGGCGTTCTCGATGTCGAACGCGATCGGCGATTCGCTCGTCTGCATGGTGATCGTGCAGAATCTGATCAGGAATGGCATCGACGTCACCGTGTTCGGCGCTCCGGCGCACGCACTTCGCGCGTGGTTTCCGCACGCGCGGATCTTGCCGCTTCCGCACCGCGACAAGATCAGGGAGACGTTCGCGCCGTTCGAAGCCGTGTTCCAGATGCAGCCTCAGCAACCGCTGCCAAGACTCGCCGATATGCACGACCGCGTCATCACGCTGCACGACGTTGAATACGGAGACAGACAAGGATCGATGGCCGAGCGCTTCATGCATTACTGCCGCGACGAGCTCGGCATCCGCGAAGCAACATCGCACAACGGCATGACGGCGCTTGCGGGGCTCGTGCATCGACGCCATGCCAATCGCGTCATCATTCATCCGGAAGCCAGCACCGGCGACAAGCGCTGGTTACCCGCCCGTTTCATGAAGGTTGCAACGCAGTTGAAAGCGCGCGGCCTTGAAGTCGTTTTCATTCTGGCGCCCCACGAGCGGGAGCGTTGGCGAGACCTGCGCCAGCGTGGCATCGTTGCGCCGAGGATTCATGACTTGAGCGAACTTGCGGGATACGTGTATGAATCGGGCTGGTTTATCGGCAACGATTCGGGCATCGGGCATCTTGCGTCGAATCTCGGCATTCCTTCGGTGAGTGTGTTTCGGCGCAGGAATGTATCGGAGAAATGGCGGCCTGCGTGGGGCAATGTCGAAGTGGTGTTGCCGTGGCAATGGGTGCCGAGCGCGTTCCTCAAGAATAAATGGTGGCGCGAGACACTGACTTGCGCACGCGTGCTTGCGGGATTCGACAGGATCGTGCGCCGGCAAACGCTGGCGGTTCATCAGGCGGATCACTCTGCAAAGCATGAACCTCGGAGCGTTTCGCAGCTGGAAATCGAGTCCCTTCGATAATTCGCGCCGCGACATAATTTCAAAAGCGCGGTCGTTTTGTACAGGTCGTTCCCTTACGGCTTGCCGGATCTTCGGCTGAGAACCTTTGTGCAAAAGGGGTACGCGGCCAAACGCAAGTCGGCATCGATCATGCTTCATGCGAACGTTCGCCGTCTCCCGCAAACCGTTAATATCTGTCCCAGCGATTTGCTTTTGTCTCTTGATGTGACCCGACCGTGCCCAATCTCGACCCGACTGATTACTGCCCGACGTGCGGTAATGCGCTGCACTCGCCCGATACCGCCTGTACGCGCTGCGACGCCTTGTCCGCGAGCGGCGACGCGCTGGAGCCGCATTCCTCTGTTCCGGGCGCCACGGGAATAGCCGTGTTACCCGCGACGGACGACGGCGCCCTGCGTGACCGCATCGCGCAAAAGCGCGCATCGATAGACTCGGCTTATCCGAGCGTGGAAGAATCCAAACCCTATGAGGAAGTCGCTGCCGGTGCGACCGCTGATGAATCCGGCCGCAAGCTCTGGCGCGCGGGAATCGGCGCGGCGCTCGTCGCGTTACTTGCGGGCGGCCTGTACCTTGCCTTCGGCTCGACATCCGGACGCGCAGACTCGGATTTGACGGCTGAGCCTGTCGCGCAAAACAGCATTCCGCGGCTTGCGCCCGATCCGCTGATCGATGTGCCTTTCGGCCCGAAAACGGCATCGCTCGATCTGACAGGGACAATCGATGCCGCCCGGCTCGCGATGTTACGCGGCGAGCTGCGCGACGCCCGCACGCGCCTTTCCATGTTGCCGGCGAGCGAAAGCAAACGCGGCGATGTCCGGCAGATCACGAACGAGTTGATTCAGCGCGAACTTGCCCGGGACGCGGCAATTGGATTGGCGCGCGCATGTGAGAAAGCCGGCGATACACCCTGCGTACTTCGAGCCGCCGGCGACGCCTTGGCAAGCGATGTCTCGGATTCCGAGGCGCGCGACATGCTGCTGCGCGCGGTCGCGCAAACCGGCACGCCTGCCACCAACGGACCGGCGACGATTGTCCCTGCGGCAGGGGTCACCGTTACGGCAAGCAGGCGTGCGGAAACCCAGAGATACATTGCGCATCGGCGTGCCACTGAGCGGCTCGCGTTCCGCCGTGAAACCCAGTCGTTTGCGAATATCGACGATATTTACGCGAAACCTTAGCGGACGGCTTAGCTTTTCTGCTTACCAACGCTAATTTCCCTAGAGTTCCTCCTTGCGATCCCAAGGAGGTTCATCGCCGAAAGTCTCTGCAAGATAATCGACGAACCGACGTACTTTCAACGGTATGCGTCGCGCGCTGGGATAGACCGCCTGAATCGCGAGATCGGCCGCGCGATAGGTCGGCAGCAGCGCCACGAGCTCGCCTCGCCTGATATGTTCGCCGAACACGAACGTCGGGCCATACGCAATGCCCGCTCCTTCAAGCGCGGCCGCCAGCAGCATTTGTGTGCTGTTGGCCGCCATCCGGCATGGTCCGTTGATGATGTGCGCGTGGTTGTCTGCATCGAGCAAGGTCCAGTCGTCAGCCGAGACGGCCTCGCTGAATGCAAGCCGCTGCGCGTTTTGCAAGTCGCAGGGCGTATGAGGCGTTCCATGACGCTCGAGATACGCAGGTGACGCACACATGACCATCCGGCACGGCGCAAGCCGGCGCGTCACGAGTCCTGGGTTCTCCAGCCGTCCGATCCGAATGGCGACGTCCACGCCGGCATCGATGAGATCGACGTAGCGATCGCCGAGCGTCACCTCCACGTTCACTTGCGGATGGTCCTCCAGAAAGCGCGCAACGATTCCGCCCAGGTGCATGGCGCCGAACGTGACCGGCGCCGCAATGCGCAATACCCCGCGCGCAGTTGCTTGCGTGTCTCCCGCTTCGCGATTCGCTTCATCGAACGCTACGAGGATCCGCTTGCAGCGGTCGTAGTAGGTCTGTCCGGCGTCGGTCAGGCTCAGGCGCCGGGTCGTGCGCTGTAGCAACCGCGCGTTTATTTCAGCCTCGATTGCGCTCACATGCTTGCCGGCCATTGCCGCCGATAACCCGAAGCGGCGCGCCGCCGCCGCGAGACTGCCATCTTCGACCGCCGCGACAAATACGCCGAGGCTCGTCAATCGATCCATATCCGTTTATTCCCGTGGTCATTCGATAACAGCATTATCGACTGAGGCTACTAATCCGGCAGTTATCAAGCTGGAGACTTGAATCTAACATGCAAATACCCGCTAACGGAAAAGGTGCACGCAAATGAAAATCGAATCGAACGGAACGCAGATTCACGTCACGCAGCAAGGAAACGGCGAGTTGGCGCTGGTGTTCCTGCATTACTACGGAGGTTCGTCGCGTACGTGGGACCAGGTGGCGAGCGAGTTAGGCGACCAGTACAGAATCGTCGCCATGGATTTTCGGGGTTGGGGTGCTTCCGATGCCCCATCCGATGGCTATCGCATTGCCGATCTTGCCGCCGATGCCGAAGGTGTCATCCATGCGCTGGGTTTGCAGCGCTATGTTCTGGTCGGCCATTCGATGGGCGGAAAGGTCGCTCAACTGATTTCATCGCGCCGGCCAAGTGGCCTTGAAGGACTCGTGCTCGTGGCGCCTTCGCCTCCGTCTCCAACGATCCTTCCCGGTGAGCAACGCGCCGTGCTAACCGGCGCGTATCAATCGCGTGAATCGGTCGAATTCGTGATCGATCATGTCCTGACTGCAAGAACGCTTGATGCCGCTCTGCGTGAGCAAGTCATCGAGGACAGCCTGAAGGGTGCGCCGCAAGCCAAGGCAGCCTGGCCGAACGTGACGATGCGCGAGGACATTACCGCGCGGGTTACGTCGATCAATGCGCCGACGATCGTCATCTCGGGTGCGCTTGATAAGGTGGATCCTGTCGCCACGCTGCAGACGGAACTCCTGCCTCGCATTCCGCACGCGACACTGCATGTCCTGCCCGGAGTCGGACATCTTTCGCCGCTGGAAGCGCCGGTTGAAGTGGCCCGGATCATTGGGCAATTCGCCAATGCGATAGACGTAGCTTGAGACTGCGTAACTCGAAGCAGCTTTAGCTGACCCAAAAACGATCCTGGAAAAACAAAAAACCCACAGAGCCAACAGCCATGGGGGTTTTTTAATGCACTCGATGTCTGCAAAACGGTGGTGGGTGCTGAGAGGCTCGAACTCCCGACCTACGCCTTGTAAGGGCGCCGCTCTACCAACTGAGCTAAGCACCCCGCTTCGCAAACTTCCGAACCTTGTGCGTTCCTGCCGGACTCGAAACTTTTCAGACCGTTCCGTATCCAGCGAGTCCGCTAGTTTAGCGCATCTTTTAGCGCTTTGCCAGCTCGAAATTTGGGTACCTTTGCCGCCTTGATCTTGATCGCATCGCCCGTGCGAGGATTGCGCCCCGTGCGCGCTGTGCGCTTTCCGACCGCAAACGTCCCGAAGCCCACGAGCGTCACCGATCCGCCCTTCTCCAGTGTCGTCTTCACGCCGCCGATCACGGCTTCGAGCGCTCGCCCGGCCGCCGCTTTCGATATATCCGCCTGCTGCGCAATATGGTCGATCAATTCTGTCTTGTTCATTGTGATCCCCCGATGATGGTTTGTTGGTTGGGCGATGCTTCAAGAAGCTATTTGCTTTCGACACAGGGCTTGAGCCCTGTAGGCGGCGGTCATTAGAAGTAGCCGAAACATGCGTGTCAACCGGGGTTGAGCCTGATCCGCGCCGCATTATTTGCATATAGAGCGCGCAATAAAAAACCCGCGGGGAGCACCCGCGGGTTTTTACTTTCGACCAACAACCACCATCAATGCATCAATGCTTCACGAAGTCGCCCGTTGCAGGGCCTTCCTTCTTTTCAGCAACTGCAGGCGTTGCGGGCTTTGCTTCTTCTTCGGGCAATGCGGCCGGAACACGTTCGAGCGCAAGCTCGAGCACCTTGTCGATCCAGCGAACCGGAACGATTTCGATCGCGTTCTTCACGTTGTCCGGAATCTCGGCGAGATCCTTCGTGTTTTCCTCAGGGATCAACACGAGCTTGATGCCGCCGCGATGCGCCGCCAGCAACTTCTCCTTCAATCCGCCAATCGGCAACACTTCGCCACGCAGCGTGATTTCACCAGTCATCGCAACATCAGCGCGAACCGGGATGCCGGTCAGCACGGACACGAGCGCCGTCGTCATCGCGATACCGGCGGACGGACCGTCCTTGGGCGTCGCGCCTTCAGGCACGTGAATGTGTATGTCCTTCTTCTCGAACGCTTCATCCGATACACCCAGACGACGCGAACGCGAACGCACCACCGAGCGTGCTGCTTCGACCGATTCCTTCATCACGTCGCCGAGCGAACCCGTGCGGATGATGTTGCCCTTACCCGGCATGACCGCAGCTTCAATGGTCAGCAAATCGCCGCCCACTTCCGTCCACGCGAGGCCCGTGACCTGACCAACCTGGTTCTCCTTCGCGGCGAGACCGAAATCGGTCTTGCGCACGCCGAGGAACGTGTCGAGGTTGCTGCCGTCGACCTTGACCGCGCCTTCTGCCTTCTTCAGCAGAAGCATCTTCACGACCTTGCGGCAGATCTTCGACATTTCGCGTTCGAGCGAACGAACGCCGGCTTCACGCGTGTAATAACGAATGATGTCGCGGATCGCTTCTTCCGTGAGATCCATCTCGCCCGGCTTCAGGCCGTTATTGCGCGTTTGCTTCGGCAACAGATATTTCTGCGCAATGTTGACCTTCTCGTCTTCGGTGTAACCCGAGAGGCGAATCACTTCCATGCGGTCGAGCAACGGCGGCGGAATGTTCAGCGAGTTCGACGTCGCCACGAACATCACGTCCGACAAGTCGAAGTCCACCTCGATGTAGTGATCGGCGAACGTATGGTTCTGTTCCGGATCGAGCACTTCGAGCAACGCGGAAGCAGGATCGCCGCGGAAATCCATGCCCATCTTGTCGACTTCGTCGAGCAGGAAAAGCGGATTGCGCACGCCGACTTTCGCGAGGCTTTGCAGGATCTTGCCAGGCATCGATCCAATGTACGTGCGACGGTGGCCGCGAATCTCGGACTCATCGTGCACGCCGCCAAGCGCCATGCGCACGAACTTGCGGTTCGTTGCACGAGCGATCGACTGACCCAGCGAGGTCTTGCCAACGCCCGGAGGCCCGACGAGACACAGGATAGGCGCCTTGACCTTCTCTACGCGCTGCTGGACCGCAAGATACTCGAGGATCCGTTCCTTGACCTTCTCGAGGCCAAAGTGATCTTCGTCGAGCACGCGTTCCGCGTTCGAGAGGTCATTGTTGACCTTGCTCTTCTTGCGCCACGGCAGACCAATCAACGTGTCGATGTAGTTGCGCACGACAGTCGCTTCAGCCGACATCGGCGACATCAGCTTGAGCTTCTTGAGTTCGGCGTCGGCCTTCTTCTTGGCTTCCTTCGGCATGCGCGCGTTGGTGATGCGCTTCTCGAGTTCCTCGAGATCCGCGCCTTCCTCACCTTCGCCCAATTCCTTCTGGATCGCCTTGACCTGTTCGTTCAGGTAGTACTCGCGCTGGCTCTTCTCCATCTGGCGCTTCACGCGTCCACGGATGCGCTTTTCGACCTGGAGAATGTCGATCTCGGCTTCGAGTTGTGCAAGCAGATGTTCGAGGCGCTCGACAACCGGAAGCATCTCCAGAATGTGCTGCTTCTGGTCGAGCTTCAACGGCAGATGCGCCGCGATGGTATCGGCCAGACGACCCGCTTCGTCGATACCCGACAGCGACGTCAGGATCTCAGGAGGGATCTTCTTGTTGAGCTTCACGTACTGATCGAACTGCGACACGATTGCGCGGCGCAACGCTTCGGTTTCGGCGCTGTCGGCATGGTCGGGTTCGAGCGGCATCACGTCGCAGGAAAATTGCGTTTCCTGTTCTTCGATCGTGAGCGTCTTGGCGCGCTGCAAGCCTTCCACGAGCACCTTAACGGTACCGTCGGGAAGCTTCAGCATTTGCAGGATGTTTGCGATACATCCTACTTCGTACATGTCTTTTTCGGTCGGCTCGTCTTTCGCGGCGGTTTTCTGTGCAACAAGCATGATGTGCTTGCCGCCTTCCATCGCAGCTTCGAGGGCCTTGATCGATTTGGGTCGTCCAACAAAGAGCGGAATCACCATGTGCGGGAAAACGACTACGTCACGCAGCGGGAGCAGCGGGAGAGTAATGCGTTCCTGCGGGAGGAGTTGGGTTCCTGACATTTTCATTTCCCCAGTAGTGGAATCAGTTCAGTCGTAAATAAGGCCGTGAAAATGGATTGCAAGCCTTAAGCGTGTGGGAAAAGATCAGTGAATCGAAAAAATTCGCCTCAGTAACGTGTCAGTAACGTCCACAAGATATCCGAAAAATAAACAAAAAGCCGTTCACGTTGCCATGAACGGCTTTTCGCCGACACACAGCCCAACCTCAGTTAGAACCTGCTACCTTCGGTGTATCTTCATAAATCAACAGTGGCTTGCCGTCACCGTCGATTGTATTGTCATCCACGATGACCTTGCTGACGCCCTTCATGGTCGGCAGCTCGTACATCACGTCCAGCAACGCCTGTTCCAGAATGGAGCGCAAACCGCGCGCGCCCGTCTTGCGGCGAATCGCCTTAAGAGCGATTGCCTGCAACGCGGCAGGACGAATCTCCAGATCCACGCGTTCCATGTTGAACAGCTTGTGATACTGCTTTACCAGCGCGTTCTTCGGTTCGGTCAGAATCTTGATCAGTGCGTCTTCGTCCAGCTTGCCGAGCGTAGCGACCACCGGCAGACGGCCGATCAGTTCAGGAATCAAACCGAACTTGATCAAGTCTTCCGGTTCCACTTCGCGCAGCACTTCGCCCGCGTCGCGATCGACCTTGCTCTTGACGCTAGCACCGAAGCCGATTCCTGTCTTTTCCGTCCGGTCGATAATGACTTTTTCGAGGCCATCAAAAGCGCCGCCGCAAATGAACAGGATATTGGTGGTGTCGACTTGGATAAAATCCTGGTTCGGATGCTTGCGTCCGCCCTGTGGCGGCACTGAAGCCATCGTGCCTTCCACCAGCTTCAGCAGCGCTTGTTGAACGCCCTCGCCCGACACGTCGCGCGTGATGGACGGGTTATCCGACTTGCGGCTGATCTTGTCGATTTCATCGATATAAACAATGCCGCGCTGCGCCTTGTCGACTTCGTAGTTACAGTTTTGCAGCAGCTTCTGAATAATGTTTTCGACGTCTTCGCCAACATAACCTGCTTCAGTAAGCGTGGTTGCGTCTGCAATAACGAACGGAACGTTCAGCATGCGTGCGAGGGTTTGCGCGAGCAAGGTCTTGCCCGAACCCGTGGGTCCAATCAGCAAGATGTTGCTCTTCGACAACTCGATGTCGTCTTTCTTCTCGAGATGCTTGAGTCGCTTGTAGTGGTTATAAACCGCCACGGCGAGAATGCGCTTCGCGCGGTCCTGACCAATCACGTACTGGTTCAGGATCTCGCTGATCTCCTGCGGACTCGGCAGGTCCGATTTCGTCAGGCCAGCCTCTTCCGCCGCGCCCGCCGCTTCGTCGCGTATGATTTCGTTGCACAAGTCGATGCATTCATCGCAGATGAACACAGAAGGACCGGCAATCAGCTTCTTGACCTCGTGCTGGCTCTTGCCGCAGAACGAGCAATACAACAGCTTTTCGCTGTTTGAACCTTTTTTGTCCGCCATGGATGTGTGAGCCTCCGGACACTCGATTACATAATACGCCGCTCAATTCACCTACGCAGAAACGGCACGTACGTTAGGTGAAAGCGTGTGTGGCGTGTGCTTTAACGCCATTTCGCGCGTCGGCTCCAGCATAGTGCCGGGCTACCTTGCTGCGTCCTTGTCGCGAACCAGGCTGCTTCAGTCCCGATCCGCGACGCCTACCTTATCAAAACAAAACGGCCGGACCGGTTATTCCCGAGCCCGGCGCGGCACAGCTCAAGGACGCTTGTGAAGAACCTGGTCGACGAGGCCATATGCCTGCGCGTCGTCGCCCGACATGAAGTTGTCGCGGTCGGTATCGCGTGCAAGACGCTCGACCGGTTGACCTGTGTGGTGCGACAACAGTTGATTGAGACGTTCCTTCAAGTACAGGATTTCGCGTGCCTGGATCTCGATATCCGATGCCTGCCCGCGCGCGCCGCCCAGCGGCTGGTGAATCATCACACGTGCATTCGGGAGCGCTACGCGCTTGCCCTTCGCGCCGGCCGCCAGCAGGAACGCGCCCATGCTTGCAGCGAGCCCCATGCACAGGGTGGCGACGTCGGGCTTCACGAATTGCATGGTGTCGTAGATCGCCATGCCAGCCGATACCGAACCGCCCGGGCTGTTGATATACAGGCTGATGTCCTTGTCCGGATTTTCGCTTTCGAGGAACAACAACTGTGCAACCACCAGATTTGCCGTCTGGTCGTTCACTTCGCCGACCAGAAACACGACACGTTCTTTCAGCAGGCGCGAATAGATGTCATAGGCACGTTCGCCGCGGCCGCTCGTTTCAACAACCATCGGCACCAGACCCAGCGCCTTGGTTTCAAAATCATGCGGCGCGTTCGACGCGAGCGAGTCCAGTAGTTGAGCGCGATAGGTCATGCAATTTCCTTGTTCGGAATAGGGATACTGAACAACAAGCAACATCCTTAGATAGGGCCAAACACGGTGACTGCAATGACTCGCAATAGCCGCGCCGAAAACGTCAATTCTGCATAAACGCAAAAAAGGCGTGCCGGCCCGTCACCCCGACGGCCCTGCACGCCTTTCCGACGCTGCTTACGCTTGCGCCGTCGCGCTGGCCAATTCTTCGAAGCTTACTTCCTTGTCGTTCACTCGTGCCTTGCCGAGCACGAATTCGACGACGTTGCTTTCCACGACGTACGCTTCCATCTCGGCGAGGCGCTGCTGGTTCGAATAATACCAGCGGACGACTTCCTTCGGGTCCTCGTAGCTTTTCGCAAATTCGTCGACTTCCGCGCGAATCTGTTCCGGCTTCGCCTGCAGGTCGTTTGCCTTGACCAGTTCAGCCAGAACCAGGCCCAGCTTGACGCGGCGTTCAGCTTGTTCAGCGAACATTTCTGCGGGAATGGGAGCGTCGGCTGCGTTCGGCACGCCGCGTTGTTGCAGATCCTGGCGCGCCATTTCCACCAGACGTTCCTGATCCTGCTCGACCAGCGCCTTCGGCACGTCGAGTTCGGAAATCTTGAGCAACGCGTCCATGACCTGGTTCTTCACGATTTGTTGCGTGCGGCGCTTGGCTTCGCGCTCCAGGTTGTCCTTGATCTCGCCGCGCATCTTGCCGATGTCGCCGTCTTCCACGCCGAGCGACTTCGCGAAATCAGCGTCGATTTCCGGCAGATGCGGCCATTCGATCTTCTTCATGGTGATCGTGAACTGAGCCGTCTTGCCGGCCACGTCCTTGCCGTGATAGTCGTCCGGGAACTTGAGATCGAATTCCTTCGACTCGCCCACTTTCAGGCCGAGCGCGGCGGTTTCGAATTCCGGCAACATGCGGCCTTCGCCCAGCACGAACGTGAAGTCTTCCGCGCTGCCGCCTTCGAACAACGCGCCGTCGAGCTTGCCGACGAAGTCCATGGTCACGCGGTCGCCGTCCTTGGCTGCCGTGTCCGCGCCGCCGTCGCCATGCTCGCCGCCTTCGCCGCGTGCGTGGAAATGGACGCGTTGCTTGCGCAGGATTTCCAGCGTGCGGTCGATCTCGGCTTCCGAGATGCTCGTGACCGTGCGCTCGATTTCAGCCGTTGCCACGTCGCCGATCTTCACTTCCGGATACACCTCGAACGTTGCGTCGAACGCATAGTCCTGAGCGACTTCGCCTTCCGCGACCTTCGGCGCGAAGCTGGGCTGGCCGGCAACGCGCAGGTTTTCAGTGCGCGTGACGTCGAAGAATTCCTTGCCGACCTTGTCGCTCAGCACTTCGGCTTCGACCTGGCCCTGGTACTGCTGCGTGACCATCTTGAGCGGAACCTTGCCCGGCCGGAAGCCCGGCATGCGCACGTTCTTCGCCATCTGACGGATACGCGAATCCACTTCCTTTTGCACCGTATCTTTCGGCAGGGAAATCGTCACACGGCGTTCGAGCTTGCCGAGGTTTTCAACAACGTTAGCCATGGCTTCTATCGTCCTAGAGTAATTCGAGTATTCGGGTTCGTGTATACGGTCAGTTCTTGTTCGATCTCGCGCCGCGCAAGGCGCTCGGCAACTGGCGGTTCCCGCACGGTTCCCTAAATGCCAGCGGCTCGCAGAAGCGTTCAGCGAGCCGGACAGGAAACCGCGCATGCATCCGCTTGCTTGGATCCGCTTATGCCGGTTTGAGTCAACAGAGCCAAACATTTTACCAAACTATTTGCAAGCGCCACGCCGGTTGAGGGTAGACGCGTACAAATACCGTCGAATCGGTCTCGTTTTTGGGCTTTTTCAGTGTGTTTTTCGGCTGTGTTGCGGCGTGGTGGGCAGGTTTTGAATCGAAACGGCGCAATGACGCTTCCCTAAGTTTCCCCATGGTTCCATTTCCATCGCGCATCGAAAGCATGCGCCAGAGGCATAAGGTTTGATTAATCCGGGCCATGCCGATAGATTTCAAGCAAATTCAATAACACGAGACAACATGCCCTTCTCCTTTTCCTCCACGTCCCCTGTCATTGTCATCGCGCCCGATTCATTTAAGGGATCGCTTAGCGCGGAACAAGTCGCCGAAGCAATCGCGAGCGGCATCCGCCGCGCCCGCGCTGACGCTGTCATTCGCATCGTGCCCATGGCCGATGGCGGCGAAGGCACGCTCGACGCCATGCTGGCCGCTGGCGGCGAGCGCCGCATGATCAACGTGCGCGGAGCGTCGTCGAAACGGCGCGATGCCGCGACCGGACTCCTTGCCGACGGCAGCGCGATCGTGGAAACGGCGGAGGTCGTGGGCATCACGGACCCGGATGGCATGGCCGTGCCGGTTGCCGAACGCAGCACGCTCGGCATGGGCGAAGCAATCCGCGCCTTGCTGGATCTCGGCGTGCGCAAGTTCTACGTGGCGCTGGGCGGCAGCAGCACGAACGACGGCGGCGCCGGGCTGCTCGTGGGCCTTGGTCTCAAGCTCTTCGATGCAGACGGCAACACGCTCGATCCCGTGCCGTCGCAGCTTGCGCGAGTTGCGCGCATCGACGTATCCGGGCTCGATCCGCGTGTGCGTGAAGCCGAATTCACAGGCATGTCCGATGTGAACAATCCACTCACCGGCGAGCACGGCGCCACGGCGATTTTCGGCCCGCAAAAAGGCGTGACGCCCGATCAGATTCCGGTTATCGACGCCGCCCTCGCCCACTTCGCCGACGTGCTGGAACCCGCGCTTCAAATCGATGCACGCAATAAACCCGGCGCGGGCGCGGCTGGCGGTCTCGGCTTCGCGCTGCACATGCTGGGCGCGGGTTTCGAGGCGGGCGCCGAAGTGGTCGCGCGCGAAGTGGGTCTAGATGCCGCGCTCGACGGCGCCCATTGGCTGATCACCGGCGAAGGTCGCTCGGACGTGCAAACGCTGCACGGCAAGGCGCCGTTCATCGCGTGCCAGCACGCGCGGGCGCATGGCGTGGAGGCGTCGTTGCTGTCGGGCGCAATCGATCCGGCGGCCTTGCCGCGTTTATCGGAGCACTTCAGCGGCTGCTTTTCGCCCGCGCCCGGTCCGATCACGCTCGAGGTCGCCATCCGCGATGCCGCGACGTTGCTCGCCAACGAAGCCGAGCAACTCGCGCGCTTGAAATTCGGATCGAAGGCGGCTTGAACTATCGCGTGCTCGCGATCCTTCCCGGACTGAACAACACGCGATCCGATAACCATACGGCGAGCATCGTCAGCCCCATCAACGGGAAGACGATGCCTAGCGCCGCCATGCCGACTATCCATGCTCGCATCGGCGGGTTCAGGATGGGCCGCGATGGCGCGCCGACCGCCCGGCCGGGCTTGCGTTTGCGCCACATCACAAAACCGCTCACGGTCATGGCGGCGAGTCCGAGCGATATTGCAGAAGCAAGCAGCTGGTTTGCGATGCCGAAATACCGTCCCATGTGAAGCGAAGTCCCGTACGAAATCCATTGCGCCACGCGTCCGTAATCGCGATACGCAATGTCCGAGAGAATCTGGCCGCTGTATCTATCGATATGAAGCGTGCGTTCGTCTCGCGGGTCGGCTGGAAAATAAGAGACGGTGTACACGCCTTGCGGCGTGGTCGGCAACGCGATGTCATAGCCGCTCTGCACGCCCGCTTGCGCCGCAATTCCAACTACATGGTCGAGCGTGATGGAGGGTGCGGTTGCATCGGCGACACTATTTGGAACGTGCGTCGCGCCGACCGCCCAGGGCGTTTGCGGCAACGGCAAGTCGTCCATCTTCATGCCGGCCATCGAGGGATCCGCCATGTTCATCGCCGGCGTGGCGGTTGTGGAATGCACGTGCGCTCGGCCCCAGGCGCCCTGCGGATAACCAAGTTGCGCCGATGTCGCGAGCGCCTTGAACTGCTTGCCCCACGTGCTCGACCACGGCAAGCCGCTCAGCACGAAAAACAACGCGCCAATCGCGAGCCAGGCGCCGCCGACCGCGTGCAATTCCCGCCACCACGCGCGTCCCTTGACCGACGATAACCGCGGCATAAAACGGCCGCTCTTCTGCTGTGCTTTTGGCCACCATAACGCCACGCCCGTCGCGATCATCACGAGCGTCCAGCAGCCGGCGAGTTCCATCACAATCTCGCCGGTCTTGCCGAGCAACAAGCCGCGATGAATGTTGCGCACTTGCTTCATCAACCGGTTCTCGACGCTCAGCCGACCAAGCACCGCGCCGCTATAGGGATCGACATAAACGCTTTCGCTTTCGCCCGATTGCAACTTGAACACGAACTCGGCGCTGCGTCGGGCGTCCGTGTTTATGACGACGGTCGTCGGGATTGCATCGCGTGGCTCGGCTGCCTTTGCCTTTGCAAGCAAAACATCGTGGCTCAAACGCGGCTCGGTCCGTGCATCGACGATCATCCGGTCGTGATACAGGAGCGGCTCGATCTGCGGCTGAAAGCAGTACAGTGTGCCGGTGATTGCGAGCACGAGCAGCAGTGGCATGACAAACAGCCCGGCATAGAAATGCCAGCGCCACAGCGTTCGATGCCGCGCGAGCACGCGGGCATGGTCAAAGGAAGCGGATTGCATGTGCGTTGTCCTTTTTATAGAAGCCTAGATTCCGATACGCCCTTCGACATAAACCGTTCGTCCTGCATACGGATGGAACACGTAATAGCGATGATCGAAGAGGTTATCGACGCCGATTCCAAGCTCGGTGCGCTTGGTCGGCCGGAAGGTGAACTTGGCGTCGACCACCGTGTATGTACTCGTGCCGCCGTAGGTGTTCGGATTGGTGTCGGTGTTGGTGAGCGTGTTGTATTCGCGGCCCGAATATCGCGCGGCGACCGTAATGGCGCTCTGGCTCGTCGCACGCCACGTTGCAGCGACGTTCGCGCGCCACAACGGAATCCGGTAAAAATACTTGCCGACAGACGCCGGATTGCCGCTGTTCGCAATGATCTTCGACTGCGTATAGGCAACACCCGCGGTCAGGTCGAGACCGTGAATCAGCACATCCTGACCTTCGTAACTCGTCTCGATGCCGCGCGAGCGCACCTTGTCAATATTCTGGAAATTGGTGATGTTCGGAATCACCGTGGTGTTCGTCTGGCTGAACAAGGTGTTCTTCACATCGTCCTGAAACAGCGTGAACCGATACACCCCGTTCCCGTGCGTCCACTCGGCCGTCAACTCCCTGGAAAGATCGTCTTCGGGCTTGAGATTCGGGTTGTTATTGACGATCGATAAACCCGTGATCTGCCCTTGAAACAATTCGCCGACGGTGGGGAATCGGTAGGCGCGTCCTATCGATGCACGCAGCAAGAGGTCTTGCGTGGCATCGAAGGAAAGCGATGCCTTGGGCGACCAGTGGCTCTGGCTCACATCGCCGTAGTCGAGCGACGTGGCGCCGATCGCGCGCGAGCCGTCATAAGCGTTCCAGTTCTCGTATCGCGCGCCGTAAGTGAATTTCCAGCGTGGCAAGAAACGCCACGCGTCTTGCGCGTAGACGGCTTGCGTTTGCGTGCGTCCGCCGAAAGCGTTTGCAAACGATGTCCCGCCGCCGTCGCGCCACGCCGCCGTGTTGTAGGTTTCGTTGTCGAGGAAATAATCGTCGTAGTGGTATCCGAACGACAACCAATGCGCGAACAGTCCGGCCGTTGGGGAAGCGGGTGTCCACGTCGTGCGCAAATCGAGGGTTTTCCATCCGGTGCCATCGCCGAAAGCGAGCGTGCCCGGACCGTCGCCCGGCACGCCCGAGTTCGCTGTCCGCGCAATGCTCTGCGTGATGTCGAAATACGACGCGACCGCTTCGGCGTTCCATCCGGTAGCGTTGCGCGTTTTCAGCGATAACCCGTACAGGAAGTTCTCGCTCGATCCCTGGCTCGGCGCGAACGTCGCGGCCGGGACGTTGTATTCATACCCGCCAATGTTGACCAAACCGCTGTAGACGGTGTTGCCGGCGGCATCGCGAAGAAACGATTGCGTGTCGCTGTTGTATTTCTGACGCCAGTAGCCAACCGTAAAACCGGCTTGCAATGTCGGCGTGAAATCGTACGCGACCTTCAGCTTGAACTGGTCCTGGAACGTCCGCTCTATGCCTTCGGCCGTCACGCCCAGAACCGCAGTTCGCGCGTTGTTCTGGTCATTGTAGAAAATGGCGCCGGTCACGGGCCGGTCGGTCGCGCGGGCCGGTACATTCGATGCCGCCAGCGTCGCGAATTGCAGCGGTTGCCCGGTGTTTTCCAGATGATCGACGCCGATGAGCCAGGACAGCTTGCCGTTTTTATCGCCGATGGTCGCCGACGAATTCGTCCCGTTGAAGCTGCGGTTCACGCCGAATAAATCGAAATGCTGGCTGAACGCCTGGACGTGGGCATCGGCTTCGAATTTCTGCGGCATGCGCGTGGTGATCGCGACTGTCGCGCCGATCGAATTGCCCGGATACAGCGCGGAATACGGGCCGTAGATCACATCGGTGCGTTCGATGTTGTCTGTGAAGACCATCGACCAGCGCGGCGCGAAGGAGAACGTGTTGCCGAGGAAATTGCTGAGCAGGAGGCCATCGGCGTAGACGAGACCGCGCGCCGTTTGCGAATTGCTCGTGCCGCGTACGGCGATGGGCGAATTCACGTCGCCTATGAAGCGCTTGCGCACCGCCATGTTCGGCACGTATTTCAGCACGTCTTCCGCGGTCACCACGTTCCAGTATTGCGACTGTTCGGCTGTGACGGTGGCGGTCGTGGACGGCAGGTTCGGATCGAGCGGCGACGGCGCTAAAGGGCTTGCGGAACTGGTGACGACCACGGGTGCGAGTTGAACGGCGTCGGTTTCGGTCCGATCGGATGACGGCGATTCCGGCACGGCGGCGGCCGGCGCGGCAGCGGCCGGCGCGGCGAGCGCGAAGGCCGGCGCCATCAGCGAAACCGGCAGACACGCATGACGATGAAAACTGAACGTGCGCGAACGCACGGCGGCACGGCGCCCGGAAGGCTGCCGTGCTCGCTCGAGGAGCTTGAGCATCGAAGAAAATCCTGAATGAGTGGACGAGAGACCGGCCGGACGCACGCGCTCAAACGGCGCGCAAGGTCACGGCAAACGGGCTCTGACGACGGACTTCAGGAAACGATGGGAGGCGCGCGTGGCGACGCGGCGTTGAACGACTTGACGTGGACCGCGCGCACGGCCGGCTCTGCGGCAAGGCGGGTGACGCGTTCGATGCGCGCGAGCGCCGCTGCCGGCGCCGAGGCCAGCGGCACGTTGTGCGCGAGCAGTCCGCAATACGAGCAGGCATCGAACGAATCGCCGGACATGTGATGGCCGGCATGCTCTTCTGCTTGTAACTCTTTGGGAATCGGCGATGCGGCTTGGGCTTGATTCGGGGTATCGACGGAACACAGCGCCGCGATGAAATCGAAACGCACTTCGCGGGAGGCCAGCGTCTGGCTGATCACCGGCGCGACAATGGCAAGCCACATGGCGGCGATGCCGAGCCATGCAACGAAGCGATTGCGCGATGTGCGATTCATCGATGTAAAAAGTCGAAGTGATGCAAACGAGAATGAGTTGCGATTGTAGGCACGTCGTTCGCGCCGCGCAATGCGGATTGTCGCGCAGCACGCCGGGGCCAAAACGCCGGCCTGCAGACATTGGCTATCGATTCGGTTAGAATGCCGGGCTCAGCGGCGTGCGCATTTGTAGCGGACGGCGCGGAAAAAGACACGCGTGAGTGGCGAAATTGGTAGACGCACCAGGTTTAGGTCCTGACGGCAGCAATGTCGTGTCGGTTCGAGTCCGACCTCACGCACCAGCTTGAAAACGAAGCCCCGCAGCGAATGCTGCGGGGCTTCGTCGTTTCCGCCACGGCGCGGTTTAAATGCGCTGCTGCAACACTTCATCGATCAAACCATAATCCCGCGCCTGATCGGCGGACATAAAATTATCGCGGTCGGTATCGCGGGCAATCTCCTCCTCCGTTTTCCCCGTGCGCTCCGCCGTGATGCGGTTCAGCCGGCCGCGCAGGTACACCACCTCCTGCGCCTGAATCGCGACATCGGCCGCCGTTCCCTGCGAGCCGCCCGATGGCTGGTGGATCATGATGCGTGCGTTCGGCAGCGCATAACGCTTGCCCTTCGCGCCGGCGGTGAGCAGGAACGTGCCCATGCTCGCGGCGAAACCCGTGCACAACGTGGATACATCGGGACGGATGAATTGCATGGTGTCGAAAATCGCCATGCCGTCGTAGACCGAACCGCCCGGCGAATTGATATAAAGCGAAATGTCCTTTTCGGGATTTTCCGCTTCGAGAAACAGCAATTGCGCCACGACGAGACTCGCCGTCTGGTCCGTCACCGGTCCAACCATGAAGATGATACGTTCGCGCAGCAGCCGCGAATAAACGTCGTAGGCGCGCTCGCCACGCCCGGATTGTTCAATAACGGTCGGCACAAGGCCGAGATTCAGCGGATTCATGTTTGCGTTTCCTGGCTGTTGCAGCTTGGGGAAGTTCCACCCGATATGACGCGCGCCGCGGTTCGTGCGTGACATCCGCAGCCGCGATATATTTTTGTCGCGGGCTGTCACGTTCGCCTCGCGCCGGCCGTCAACAAGCCGTCATGGACGACAAAGCGCAACCAGGAGAAACGCATGAGCGTTGATACGGAATCAGATCGGGACGCAGCACGGCTGGCCATTTTTGAAGCGTCGCGCTCGCGGCTGTTTTCACTGGCTTACCGGATTCTCGGCGTGCGCGCGGATGCGGAGGACGTCGTGCAGGACACGTTCGTGAAGTGGCATCTGCAGCAACGGAATGGTGGTATCGATACGCTGGAAACGCCCGCCGCGTGGCTCACGACGGTTGCCAAACGGACGGCCATCGACCGTTTGCGGCGTTCCGCGCAGGATTCGCGACTGTACGATGAGTTCGAAACGCTCGATCAAACACCGTCCACGCAGGCGTTGGCCGAGCGGGCGTCCGATTTGTCGTATGGAATGCGCCGCGTGATCGAGCGATTATCGGCGGAAGAACGCGCCGCATTTTTGCTGCGCGAGGCGTTCGAGGAGGATTACGCAAGCATCGGCAGGATTCTCGATCGGAGTGCGGCACATTGCCGGCAGATCGTGCATCGGGCGAAGGATCGCGTGCGGGACGACCGGCGGCGCAATCTTCCGGATGCCACGCCTGGTGCCGGGGACGCCATCGAACCGTTACTCGACGCCATCGCCCGGCAGGACGTTCAGGCGCTGATCGCGTTGACGCTGAGTACGGCAGCGCCGACGACCGCAAGCGCACATGCGGCCATGCTGACGTGCGCGTTGATCGCCCGGCTGCGAATGGGACGCATCGATTTCATGCGCGTTACCGATACTGCCATCGCATAAGGCAAACTTTCCGGTTTGCGGCCGGCCGGTGCGGCCATTCCACCCCGCCATCGTTTTGCGTTCATTAGTCGCCCACTAACTCGCAAACGAATTCTTTTGCCAGAACGCTCTCGTGTATCCTGAATTCTGCGGTCGGAACGTCTGGCCGCTGCATTAAAGGGTCCACCATGGATTTCAACAACCAGGCTGCAAAAGCCGCGGTGTGGCTGCTCGGAAGCACCCTGCGGCCAGCGAGTCTGAACTTGGGAAGATTCCTCAGGTGAACGAGCCGCAACGTTTTACAGTCCGCCACACGAGTGTTTATAAATACTCCGAGCCGGTTGATTTCGGCGAGCATCGAATGATGTTCAGGCCAAGGTCCAGCCACGATCTCCGGCTTGTCACCACGCAGTTGAAGATCACGCCGGAACCCGCGCGTTTGCGCTGGTTGCACGATGTTTTCGATAACTCGGTCGCCGTCGCCACGTTCGACACGCAGGCGACCGAGCTGACCTTCGAAAGCGAAGTGACGATCGAGCACTTCGAGTCACCGCAGCCGGACTACGCGCTCGAACGGTATGCCCTCACGTTCCCGTTCGCATACACGAACGAGGAAGCATCCGATCTCGTGAATGCGCGTAATCGCCCAGAACCGGACAGCGATGTCGACGCTTGGGCCCGGCGCTTTCTTTCTCCGGGCGAAAGTACCGGAACAATGGCGCTCTTGCGGGCCATGACGCAGGAGATCAGCGACGATTTCAAGTACGTCCGTCGCACGGAAAAAGGCGTGAACCGTCCCACCGATACCTTGCGCCTGCGCAGCGGCAGTTGCCGCGACTTCGCGGTGCTGATGATGGACGCGGTGCGATCGCTCGGCCTGGCGGCGCGTTTTGTCAGCGGCTACATTTTCGTGCCGGACCGCGACGCCACGCGCGGCGGCGGCGCCACGCATGCGTGGCTGCAGATTTATTTACCGGGCGCGGGCTGGGTCGATTTCGATCCGACCAACAGCATTATTGGTAATCGCCACCTGATCCGCGTCGCGGTCGCCTGGGATCACCATCAGGCCCTGCCGCTATGGGGCACCTGGAACGGCGAGCCCGGATCGTTTCGCAGCCTTGATGTCGAGGTCAGTGTGACCGAGAACCAGTGACGTCTTCTTTTTATAGTTCACAGCAAAAGGTAGTTCCCATGAAACTCCGCGTTGGTTACGAACTGGTCTACGAGTGTCCGCAACCGACACCAATGCTCCTTATGCTGAACACGCATTTTTCCTTTGCGCCGCAAGTGTTGCTCGCAGATTTGCTGATAGTCGATCCGCCGGTGCCGATCTCGCAGTATCGCGATGGTTTTGGCAACCTGTGCAGCCGGCTGGTGGCGCCGGCGGGACAGATATCCCTGTCGACATCCGCGTTACTCGAAGTTTCCGGCGAATTCGAACAGCCGGGGCCGAATGGCGAGCAGCATCCGGTGGAAGACCTGCCCAACGAATGCCTTGTATTCCTGCTCGGCAGCCGATATTGCGAAACCGATCTGCTCTCGGACGTCGCCTGGAAACAGTTCGGCAATACGCCGCCGGGACGCGCGCGCGTGCAGGCGATCTGCGACTTCGTTCACAATCATATTGTCTTCAACTACGCGCACGCACGGCCGACGAAAACCGCGTTCGAAGCGTATCAGGAGCGTCAGGGCGTCTGCCGCGACTTCGCGCATCTGGCGGTGACATTGTGCCGGGCGATGAACATTCCGGCGCGTTATTGCACGGGATACATCAGCGACGTCGGTCTGCCGCCGCCCTACGCCAGCATGGATTTCGCAGCGTGGTTCGAGGTGTATATAGGCGGAAGCTGGCAGACCTTCGATGCACGCAACAACGCGCCGAGGATCGGGCGCGTGCTGATGGCGCGCGGCCGTGATGCAGCCGATGTCGCGATCAGCAATACTTTCGGACCTACAGCCTTGCTCAAGTTCGACGTCATTTGCGAACCCGAAGAAGTAAAGGTTTGATTCGGCGTTCTAAGTAATATCGTGTGCGGCGCTTCCTTTGTGTGGCATTTCTGTGGTCGCCACCCGCACGTCCGCGCCTTGCGGCACGTTCCCATCCCGGCGATAATTCGAGCCGAACGCTCGCGCACGATCTGGTTCCGGCGCCGGCGTAAAAGACTAAATGTCCCCAACTGATCCTTGCACCAGAACAGCCAGAGCCATTGAGTTTCAATGGCTTTTTTTCTGGGCGGGAGTTTATCGGCTTCGCGCCGTTTTCACTTCATTGCCGTGAACTTCGACGACTATTGCCAGCAAAAAGCTGCACCCGATGGCTCCAGCACCTACTACGCGCTGCGCCGCGCGCCCGCTTCGCGCCAGCCGCTTCTGACGGCGCTGCACGCGCTGCGTCGCGAACTCGAAGAAACGGCGAAGGAGACGAGCGATCCGACCATCGGACGTACTAAACACGCCTGGTGGCAGAAGGAATTGGCGAGTCTCTTCGGCGGCGAACCGGCGCATCCGGTCACGAAGGCCATCGCTGCGCACGCGGCCGGCACACCGGTCCTGGACGACGATGGCCGTAGTTTTATCGGCAACATGGTCGACGGTTTCGAGCTGGATCTGGAACAGGCGCGGTATATCGATTGGGCGAATCTGCGCCGTTATCTGGATAACGCGGGCGGCGCGTTCGCCGCGATCATCGCGCGGGCCACGGCGCGCCAGCCCGAGAATGTACCGAACTGGGCGATGGCGCTCGGCTCGGCGTTGATGCTCGCCGAACGCGTGGAAAATGTCGGCGAGGACGCGCGTCACGGCCGCATTTATTTGCCCATCGACGAACTGCAGCGCTTCGGCGTCACGGCGGCGGACCTGATCAACCACAAATATAGCGACGCGTTCACCGAACTGATGCGTTTCCAGACGGGCCGCGCCCGCGACGCGCTCAATCAGGCGCTGGCCGCGATTCCCGCCGACGAACGTCCCACGCAGCGCGTTCTGCGTTCGCACGCGGCGTTATCGCTGGCTCTGCTCGATGAAATCGAGCGTGAGGATTTCAAGGTATTGCATCAGCGCATCGCGCTCACGCCGATCCGCAAATTGTGGATTACGTGGCGCGTTCGCTAGGTCAGGCGCGCAACAAGGGCAAAGTCTCGAACCTCGCGCCGAGGATTGGGCCGGCATCCATCCCCAACCACCGGTCGAGGATGGTCGCGTACATCTGCCGGAAATCGACGTTCATCGGCAGATTGTGGTTTCCGTCAAGTTGTCCGAGTTGCGGCGCGGCGCCGTGCAGACCGCCATTCACGCGCCCGCCCATGACGAAATGCGGCGCGGCGCTGCCATGATCGGTGCCGTTGCTATCGTTCTCGCGCGCGCATCGGCCGAATTCGGCGCAGGTCATGACAAGCGCGTCGTTCCATCGGTCGAGTTCGATCAGCGCGGTTCGTATTGCCGCGAGTCCCTCCGATAACTGCCCGAGCAAGCGCGCATGTTGCACCGGCTGGTTCTGATGCGTATCGAAGCCGCCGAGCGTGACGCGTATCACCGATACCCCTTGCTTGGCTGCAAGCGCTTTTATTGTGGTCTTGACTGAAGCGCTAAACGGGAGCGCGCCGTTTGAGAACGAAGCCGCTTCGTCGCCGAACGCACGTGTGAGCCAACCATCGCGAAGATATTGTTCTGCGTGCGACGCCGTGTCCCAGATTTCCATCGATCGAAAATGCGAACGGTTTTGCGCTGGATAACCAACGCCTTGCACGATCGCGAGTTGTCCTTCGCGCCAGATTGGCAGCAGCGCCTGCATGGCAGGATGGAGCCCGGTGCGCTCGTCCAGTTGCAAGACATGATCGCGACGAATGCCGATTCCCGGTCGCAAAACCAGATACTTCGGGTCAGCAAATGGAATCACGGTATTCAAACCGTCGTTGCCGCCTTTCAGCTCGACCAGAATCAGTATCTTGCCGTGGGGTTCGGCAGGTGATTGCTGAGCGAAGACGAGCTTTGATGGCGCCAGCGCAGAAGCGCCGAGCGCGGTGCCAATTGCAAGGAAATCGCGCCGGTTCACTGACCGGTCCCCGCCCTATAAACGGCAAGCAGCAAACGAATGGCGCTCACCGCTTATACAGATCCCGCACTGCTTCCTCGATGTGCTGGCGCAAGAGCCTGCGTTCATCGGCGGTCATCACGCCATGCCTTGGAGGACGTTCGGGCGGTTGCGGATCGACAGGCGGCGGCTGCATGACGGGCATTTGCTGCGCGCGGGTATTTCCCGGCTGTTTTCCCATTCGATGCTGCGCGCGGATAAGCCGGCCATCGAAACTGCGATTCTTTTGAGCGCGCTGATTTGAACCAACCGAACCACCCGAGCCACTTGAACTATCGGCATTCGGGTTCTCCCCCGTATCTGAATTTAGATAACTCGATGAAGAAGCCCACGACGAATCAGGCCGGTCGAAAGCCGACGCATTGCGATTGGAGGTTTGGGATGGTTGCGCGAAAACACTGCGCACGGCAAACACGGCGTAAAACGCGCTAGCGATCAGCGTTAGTCGGATGATGCGCATGTTGCGCACAGGTTTGCGCCGCCGCGCTCCCTTCATGTTATTCCCTTCGTTGCTCGACAACCGGACAGTCTCAGGCTCTTTGGCGCGCTTGCAAGGCAGGCAAGTTGGACGGTCATGCCGCCACGTTGCTGACGCGCAATCGTTGTACTAATGGAGTATCTACCGAATGACGGGCTTAGGTAAAGGAGTGTACGCATAGAACCTTTACGCCGTGCCACAGTCCCCGTAAATTTTGTAACTATCTGTTACCTTATAATTCACGCAAACTCGCTCCTCTTTCTAATCGCGCTAAGATGCCGTCATGGAAACCAAAAATCCCTCAAAAATACTCGTAGTCGACGACGATCCCCGTTTGCGCGATCTTTTGCGGCGTTATCTCGGCGAACAAGGCTTTAATGTCTATGTCGCTGAAAATGCGCCGTCGATGAACAAGCTCTGGGTTCGCGAACGTTTCGACCTGCTCGTGCTTGACCTGATGTTGCCGGGGGAAGACGGTTTGTCGATTTGCCGGCGCCTGCGCGGCAGCAATGACCGCACGCCGATCATCATGCTCACGGCCAAGGGCGAGGACGTGGATCGTATTGTCGGGCTGGAAATGGGTGCCGACGATTACTTGCCGAAGCCGTTCAATCCGCGTGAACTCGTAGCCCGCATTCACGCCGTGTTGCGTCGTCAGTCGCCATCGGAATTGCCGGGCGCACCGTCCGAAACTGCTGAAGTGTTCGAGTTTGGCGAATTCGCATTGAATCTCGCTACGCGCACGCTGACAAAGAACGGCCAGGAAATCCCGCTGACCACGGGTGAGTTCTCCGTGTTGAAGGTTTTCGCGCGGCATCCGCGCGCGCCGCTGTCACGTGAAAAATTGATGGAACTGGCTCGCGGACGTGAATACGAAGTGTTCGACCGCAGCCTCGACGTCCAGATTTCGCGCCTGCGCAAGCTGATCGAGCCGGACCCGAGCAGCCCGCGGTTTATCCAGACAGTGTGGGGTCTGGGCTATGTCTTCATCCCGGACGGCGCGGCTTGAGAACTGAGCACCAGTCGAGTTCTGATTGAGTCCTCGCAAACGCGCTTCATGCGCGCCACAAGCACGAGCATCAACGACCCATGCGGATTGACAGGCGGCTACTGACGCTCGCGTTTGGCGGCCTGTTCTGGCGGACGTTCGCTCTTATCGCGCTGTTGATCGCGGTGAGCATTGCCGCCTGGTTCCAGAGCTTCCGGGTGATCGAACGCGAACCGCGTGCGCAGCGCGTGGCGTTGCAGCTCGTCGCGGTCGTCAAACTCACGCGTACCGCCCTCCTTTATTCCGATCCCGATCTGCGCCGCGCCTTGCTGCAGGATCTCGAGAGCAATGAAGGCGTGCGCGTGTATCCGCGCGAAACCACCGATAAATACCGTCTCCAGCCCGATGAATCGCTGAACCGGTTGATCGAGCGCGATGTGCGCGGCCGCCTTGGCAACGACACGGTTATCGCGCAATCCGTGAATGACATACCAGGCGTGTGGATCAGCTTCAAGATCGACGACGACGATTATTGGGTCGCGCTCGACCGCGATCAGCTCGATACCGTCACCGGCCTTCAGTGGGCCGGCTGGGGCATCTTCGCGCTTGCGCTGTCGCTGTTCGGGGCAGCGTTCATCACCAGTCTCGTCAACCGGCCGTTTGCGCGTCTTGCTCTTGCCGCGCGCAAGGTGGGCTCGGGGCAGTCGCCCGAACCGCTGCCAGAGCGCGGCATGGGTGTCGCCGCCGAAACCAACCGGAGTTTCAACCAGATGGTGCAGGACCTCGAACAGCTCGATGCCGACCGCGCCCTGATGCTCGCCGGCATCTCGCACGACTTGCGCACGCCGCTCGCGCGTCTGCGCCTCGAAACCGAAATGAGCCCGTCCGACGAAGCGACGAAACTCGCGATGGTCGATGACATCGAGCAGATGGACATGATCATCGGGCGTTTTCTCGACTACGCGCGGCCGATGCAGCGCATGGCCGAAGCCGTGGATCTCTCGATGATCGGCGGTGAGATGACCGCGCGCTTCCTGACCGAGGAAGGCGTGGTGATGAAAACCGAGCTTGCGCAAGGTGCGATCATCGAAGGCGATCCTACCGATGTGCGTCGCGTGATCGGCAACCTGCTTGAGAACGCGCGCAAGTATGGCCGCAGTGCCGCCGACGACGTCGCGCGCATCACGCTGCAAACGCGGGTGAACCACGGGCGCGTGGAGTTATCGGTGATGGACGAAGGACGCGGCATTCCTGAAGATCAGGTCGCGTTGGTCACGCGGCCGTTTTATCGCGTTGACACAGCCCGTACGCAGGCCAACGGCACTGGATTGGGCATGGCGATCGTGCAGCGGCTCGTAACGCGCCAGCGTGGCACGCTGCGGCTGCGCAACCGCTCGCCATTTCCGGGCTTTGAAGTCACCATCGACTTCCCGGCGATGGAAAAACGTACGCTGCGTTCCTGATTCGATCCTGATGCGCCTCATAGTTTCAAATACCTATCGAACCATTCGATAAAAGCTATTTGAGGCGTTAGTCAAAATCTATTGATATCATTGCTCAATAGGGCTATAGTGAACTTCGTTCCACGCAGCGCGCTCGCCAGATCATCGGCCGGAGTTGACGCTGCGTCATGCGAGCGTTACAGCGATCAGGTAGTCTTGGTTTTTCTTCCAACGAACACAGGAGTATTCATATGAAGACCGTGGGCGATAAAGTTGAAGCTTTCACCGTTACTGCTGCAAAGCCGGGTTTCAACAATCACGAAGAAAATGGCGTGTCGGCATTCGAAGAAATCACCGAACAGTCGTTTCCTGGCAAGTGGAAGATCCTGTATTTCTACCCGAAGGATTTCACGTTCGTTTGCCCGACGGAAATCGTCGAGTTCGGCAAGCTGAACAGCGACTTCGCTGACCGTGACGCAGTGCTGCTGGGCGGCAGCGTCGACAACGAATTCGTGAAGCTGGCATGGCGCCGCGAGCACAAGGACCTGAGCAAGCTGAACCACTATTCGTTCGGCGATGTAAAGGGCGAATTGATCGACCAGCTCGGCGTGCGCGACAAGGAAGCTGGTGTGGCGTTGCGTGCAACGTTCATCATCGATCCGGACAATGTGATTCAGCACGTTTCGGTGAACAACCTGAACGTCGGACGCAATCCGGAAGAAGTGCTGCGGATTCTCGATGGTCTGCAAACGGACGAACTCTGCCCGTGCAACCGCGCTGTTGGCGGCACGACGCTCTAAGCTGCATTCCAGGCGGCGAGGCCTTCATGCCTTGGCGCCCTAGCCCGCCTGACTGCGAGTAAGCTCGAGCCGGCGGGCTTTTTTATCGGCAGTGGATAGGAGAAATTTATGGAATTCCTCGCATCGATTAAAGAACTGATTCCCGATTACGCAAAAGATATTCGGTTGAATGTCGACGGGACGATTGCGCGGTCATCGCTGGAAGGCAACGACGCCGTCGGCGTGGCGCTCGCCGCCGCCTATGCCGCGAAGGCTACGAAAATCGTGGCGCTGATCCGCGAATCCGGCGTGTTGTCTGCCGAAGAAGCGAATGGCGCGTTAACCGCTGCCGCGTTGATGGGCATGAACAACGTGTGGTATCCGTATCTGGAAATGGCCGATAACGCCGATCTGAAAACGCAGCCGGCCAATCTGCGGATGAACGCCTACGCCACGCACGGCGGCCTGGACAAACGGCGCTTCGAGATGTTTGCGCTGGCGGCATCGATTGTCGGGAAGTGCCATTTCTGCGTGAAGTCGCACTACGAAAATCTGGTCGCCGAAGGAATGAGCACGACGCAATTGCGCGATGTCGGGCGCATTGCCGCGGTGATCGTGGCGGCTCAGCTCGCGATTACGGCTGAAGGGAAATAAATCGAATGAGCGCGCCGGAGGATTTCTCCGGCGCGCATGGCAACATCAACTTCAAGCATCAATTCCCGTACGCATCAAAAGCACGGCGGCTTGCGCTTCAATTCCCTCCTTCCGGCCGAGATATCCCAGCTTTTCATTGGTCTTGGCTTTCACGTTCACGCGACTCAGCGGCAATTCCAGATCCTCCGCAATATTCGCCCGAATCGCCTCAATAAACGGCGCGAGTTTCGGCGCTTGCGCAATGACCGTCGAATCGATATTCATGATCGCGAATCCCGCCTCCGAAACCCTCGAAAATGCCTCGCGCAATAAAACGCGGCTATCGGCGCCTGAAAATTCGGCATCGGTATCGGGGAAATGACGGCCTATATCGCCCATTGCAGCCGCGCCGAACAAGGCATCCGTGATTGCGTGCAGGAGAACGTCGGCGTCGGAATGGCCGAGCAAACCGCGTTCATAAGGAATCGTCACCCCGCCGATAATCAGCGGCCGCCCATCGACCAGTTGGTGAACGTCGTAGCCTTGTCCGATTCTGAAATCCATCGATAAATCCTAGATTGGTAAGCGAATGTGCGAGATTAAATCTATACAGCGCCAAGCATCGCGCTCGCGAGTGCGAAATCTTCGGGATACGTCACCTTGAAGTTGCGCAAACTTCCCTGAATCAAACGCGGCGCGTGGCCGAGCCATTCAATGGCGCTGGCTTCATCGGTGAGATCGTGGCCGTCTTGCTGGGCTCGCGTGATCGCATCGCGCAACATGCCGAGCCGGAACATCTGCGGCGTTTGTGCCTGCCATAAACCGTTGCGCGATTCGGTACGGGCAATGCGCCCTTCGTCGTGCGCCGCGCCTTCGGCCTCGATACGTTTCAACGTATCCGCTACTGGAAGCGCAAGAATTCCACCGACCGGATCGTTTTTCAGCTCGCCCACGAGCTTGCGCACCATCTCGGGCGTGAGGCCGGGCCGGGCGGCGTCATGCACGAGGACCCAGTCGTCTTCACGAGCGCCAAATCCGGCCAGCGCGGCAAGTCCGTTGAACACCGACGCCTGCCGGGTCGCGCCGCCGCAGCGCTGCACGGCAAAACGCAGGCCGGCAAAACGGCGGTCATCGAAGTGATGGTCGTTCGGCGCCAGAACTACGAGCGTCTGGGCAAATTCGGAGCAGGCGTCGAAGGCGGCGAGCGAATATCGCAGCATTGGATGGCGTCCGACGGTCTGATATTGCTTCGGCATGGGTGCGCCGGAACGGCTGCCAGTACCGGCGCACGGGATGAGGGCGAACAGGCGGGAAGTCACGAGTTGAAAACGCCCAAGTCAAAAGTGAAGCCCGGATTTTATAATAGGTCTATCGCGACCATGCCGGTCCCGCATGCACTTTCGCACGCGAACGGTTCCCCGCACACTTTATGCCTTCAAAAGCCGTCAGTTTGCAGTCAACGTCTCCCATCGCACTCGTCAAGGCCGGTCAGCGCTTTGTTTTCGACGGCGCCACCGGTTCCTCGGACGCCCTCGCGCTTGCGCGTTATCATCTCGCGAATCGCGAAAACGTCCCGTTGCTGGTCGTCATGTGCGCAAGCGCAGTGGATTCGCAACGCCTTTCCGTAGAAATCCCGTTCTTCGCGCCGGATGCCCGCGTGCGGCTGCTCCCCGACTGGGAAACATTGCCCTACGACACCTTCTCGCCGCATCAGGATCTGGTTTCGGCGCGTCTCGCGACGCTGCACGATCTGGGTGAAGGCCGCTGCGACATCCTGCTCGTGCCCGCCACCACGGCGTTGTACCGGATGCCGCCAGCGTCGTTTCTGGCCGCGTACACGTTTTCGTTCACGCAGGGCGAACGGCTCAATGAAGCCAAGCTCAAGAGCCAGTTGACGCTCGCCGGTTACGAGCACGTCAGCCAGGTCGTGCGTCCGGGCGAATATTGCGTGCGCGGATCGTTGCTGGATCTGTTTCCAATGGGCTCGCCGTTGCCTTACCGGATCGATTTGTTCGACGATCAGGTCGATTCCATTCGCGCCTTCGACCCCGACACGCAGCGCAGTCTGTATCCGGTGCGCGACGTGCGCCTTCTGCCCGGCCGAGAATTCCCCTTCGATGAACCCGCCCGAACCGCGTTCCGCAGCCGCTGGCGCGAGGTTTTCGAGGGCGACCCGAGCCGTTCGTCGATATACAAGGACATTGGCAATGGCGTGCCGGCGGCGGGTATCGAGTATTACCTGCCTTTGTTTTTCGATGAAACCGCCACGCTTTTCCATTATTTGCCGGAGAACGCGCAGCTGGCGTTCGTCGGCGACATGGACGCGGCCATCAAGCGCTTCACGAACGACACCAAGCAGCGCTACAACTTCTTGTCGCATGATCGCGAACGGCCGCTGCTCGAACCGAAACGCCTGTTTCTCTCCGACGACGATTTCTTTTCCTTAGCCAAGCCGTTCGCGCAGATCAAATTTCCGCCTTCGCCAGAAGGCGGCTGGGCGGTGCCGTTGCCGGGTCTCGCCGTCGACCGGCACGCTGAAGACCCGTTGCTCGCGCTGCGCCACTATCTGGAGCAAACGCCGAATCGCGTGTTGCTCGCCACGGAATCGGCGGGACGGCGCGAGACGATCCAGCAATTGCTCGCCGATAACGGCTTGCGCGGCGCGATCGACGACACGTTCCAGCAATGGCTCACCGGCGACGCCAAGTTTTCATTAGGCGTCGCGCCGCTCGCAAATGGCTTCGTGCTGCCCGGCGAAGGCATCTCGATCGTCACCGAGACGGAGCTTTACGGGCAACTCACCCGCCGCGCCGGACGACGCCGCCAGGAACAGGCAAGCAACGTCGATTCGATGGTGCGCGACCTGTCCGAGCTGAAGATCGGCGATCCCGTGGTGCATACGCAGCACGGGATCGGGCGCTACATGGGTCTCGTTTCGATGGATCTCGGCGAAGGTGAAACCGAGTTCCTCCATCTGCAGTATCAGAACGAGACCAAGCTGTACGTGCCGGTCGCGCAGCTCCACGTGATTTCGCGCTACAGCGGCGCAGACCCGGATACGGCGCCATTGCACACGCTTGGCTCCGGCCAGTGGGACAAGGCGAAGCGCAAGGCCGCGCAGCAGATTCGCGATACCGCCGCCGAATTGCTCAACCTGTACGCGCGCCGGGCGCTGCGCCAGGGTCACGCGTTCCCGCTCGAAGCGCGCGATTACGCGAAGTTCGCGGAGAGTTTCGGTTTCGAGGAGACGCCCGATCAGGCCGCGGCGATTGCGGCTGTTATCGGCGATATGACGAGCGGCAAGCCAATGGATCGCCTGGTCTGCGGCGACGTGGGTTTCGGCAAGACGGAAGTCGCGCTGCGGGCGGCGTTCATCGCGGTGCTTGGCGGCAAACAGGTCGCCATTCTTTCGCCGACGACCCTGCTCGCCGAACAGCACACGAACACCTTCACCGATCGTTTCGCCGACTGGCCCGTGAAGATCGCCGAGTTGTCACGCTTCAAGAGCACCAAGGAAGTGGCGGGATCGATCCAGGCAATCAACGACGGCACCGTCGATATCGTGATCGGCACGCACAAGCTGCTTTCCGGCGACGTGGTGTTCAAGCGGCTGGGACTTGTGATCATCGACGAGGAACATCGCTTTGGCGTACGCCAGAAGGAAGCGTTGAAGGCGCTGCGCGCGGAAGTCGATGTCCTCACGCTCACCGCCACGCCCATTCCCCGCACGCTCGGCATGGCGCTGGAAGGCTTGCGCGACTTCTCGATCATCGCGACCGCGCCGCAAAAACGTCTCGCAATCAAGACCTTCGTGCGGCGCGAGGAAGACGGCGTGATCCGCGAGGCGATGCTGCGCGAACTCAAGCGCGGCGGCCAGGTTTATTTCCTGCACAACGAAGTCGAAACCATCGAGAACCGTCGTTCGATGCTCGAAAAGCTCGTGCCCGAAGCGCGCATTGCGGTCGCGCACGGACAAATGCACGAGCGCGAACTCGAACGCGTGATGCGCGATTTCGTTGGGCAGCGTGCGAACGTTTTGTTATGCACGACGATTATTGAAACCGGGATCGACGTACCGAGCGCCAACACGATCCTCATTCATCGCGCCGATAAATTCGGCCTCGCGCAGTTGCATCAGTTGCGTGGCCGCGTCGGGCGCTCGCATCATCAGGCGTACGCGTATTTGCTCGTGCACGATCCGGCCGCGCTCACCAAGCAGGCGCAGCGCCGGCTGGAAGCGATCCAGCAAATGGAAGAACTCGGTTCCGGCTTCTATCTCGCCATGCACGATCTGGAGATTCGCGGCACGGGCGAAGTGCTTGGCGACAAACAATCGGGCGAGATCCACGAGATCGGCTTCCAGCTTTACACCGACATGCTCAACGACGCCGTGCGCGCGCTGAAGGAAGGCCGCGAGCCGGACCTGAACGCGCCGCTCGCCGCGACGACCGAGATCAACTTGCACGCACCCGCCATCCTTCCCGCCGACTATTGCGGCGACGTGCAAGAGCGTTTGTCGCTGTACAAGCGCATGGCCAATTGCGAATCGAGCGATGCCATCGACTCGATTCTGGAAGAACTCGTCGACCGTTTCGGGAAGCTGCCGCCGCAAGCGCACGCGCTGGTCGAAACGCACAAGCTGCGGCTCGCGGCCAAGCCGCTCGGCATTATCAAAATCGATGCCGCCGAGCACGTGATCTCGCTGCAATTCGTGCCGAATCCGCCTATCGATGCAATGAAGATCATCGAGATGGTGCAAAAGAACAAGCACATCAAGCTCGCGGGGCAGGACAAACTGCGCATTGAAGTGCGTAGCCCGGATCTCGCCGTGCGTATTTCGACGGTCAAGGAAACATTGCGCGCGCTCGGCGCGCCGGTGCGGCAACCGAAACCGGCTGCCGCCATCGCGCCTACGCGTTAGTTTTTTATTGCTTTTCGGTATCATCGAACAGTGAAAATCAAGGAGAGTGTCATGTCGCAGATTGCTGAATCGACGGCTTCCGCCGCCCAAACACCTTCCTCCGAACCGGCTTCGCTGCCGTGGATCAAGAAGCTCGTTTCCTTCGATACCGTCAGCCGCAACCCGAACATGGGCCTGATCGAAACCGTGCGCGACGAACTGCGCGCGGCGGGCGTCGAAAGCACGCTCACCACCGATCCGTCCGGCAAATGGGCGAATCTTTTCGCGACCGTTCCCACGCACGACGGCGTAACGAACGGCGGCATCGTGTTGTCGGGACACACGGACGTGGTGCCGGTCGACGGCCAGAAATGGGACAGCGATCCGTTCAAGCCCGAGGTCCGCGACGGCCTGCTGTATGGTCGCGGGACGTGCGACATGAAGGGGTTCATTGGCGCGGCCCTGACGTTGCTGCCGAAGATGCAGTCGACAAAACTTGCGCGCCCGATTCACTTCGCTCTTTCCTTCGACGAAGAAATCGGCTGCGCCGGCGCGCCGCTGATGATCACGGATTTGCAAAAGCGCGGCTTGAGTCCGGACGGTTGCATTGTCGGCGAGCCGACCAGCATGCGGCCGATCATCGCGCACAAGGGGATCAACGCCTACAACTGCTGCGTGCGCGGCTTCGCGGCGCATTCATCGTTGACGCCGAAGGGGTTGAACGCGATCGAATATGCGGCGCGGCTGATTTGCTACATCCGCGATATCGCCGACGAATTCCGTGCCCAAGGTCCGTTCGACGAACTGTACGACGTGCCCTTCACGACTGCACAGACCAGCACGATCAGCGGCGGCAACGCAATCAACACGGTGCCTGCGGATTGCAACTTTGCGTTCGAATTCCGCAACTTGCCGACGCTCGATCCGGAGCCGATCTATCAGCGCATCGAGAAATACGCGCGTGAAGAATTGCTGCCGAAGATGCAAAAGGAACACGCGAACGCGGCGATCGAGTTCACGAAGATTGCATCGGCGCCGGGGCTGGATGCGTCCGAGCAAGCGGCCATCTCGCAACTCGTGCGCGCGCTCACCGAGAATCAGGAGAAGCGCAAGGTCGCGTATGGCACCGAAGCGGGCTTGTTTCAACTGGCCGGCGTGCCGAGCATCGTGTGCGGGCCGGGGAATATCGAGCAGGCGCACAAGGCGAACGAATATGTATCGCTGGAACAGCTTGCCGCTTGCGAAGCGTTCTTGAGCAAGTTCATTCACAGCATGTCGGTTGAGGCGCAGGTGCGTTGACACGATGAGACCTTCCGCCGCCCTTGATCTGAAACGCGACACTGTGCGCGAAGCGGTTGGCCGTTTTCACGCAGCCAACCCGCGCGTGTTCGGTTCGGTTTTGCATGGCACCGATCTGGATGGCAGCGATCTGGACTTACTGGTCGACGCCCTCCCCGGTGCAACGCTTTTCGACCTGGGCGGCTTGCAAATGGAACTGGAGGAAGTGCTCGGCGTAGCCGTAGACTTGCTCACGCCGGGCGATCTGCCGGTCAGATTTCGCGAGCGAGTGTTAGCAGAAGCGGCGCCGGTATGAGCGAGAAGATCCGGCTTGCCGACTACCTCGGCCATCACAAAAAATAAGCTTCGAAAAGTTCCTCCTCAACGCCGGAATAGAAACACGCATATCGCCATGTCCACCGCCCATCACCCCGACCAGACCATCGACGGCACGCCGATCCCCACGCTCGACGATATCGCCAGCCAGCACATGGCGCTCGCGCCGTGGGTCGCGCGCACGCCGACCTTCGAGCGCCACGATTTCCCCACGCTCGAAGGCACGCCGGTCAACTTCAAGTTCGAGCTGTTGCAGGTCGGCGGCACGTTCAAGACGCGCGGCGCGTTCTCGCATCTGCTGGCGTTATCCGAAAGCGAACGCAATGCGGGCGTGACGTGTGTATCGGCGGGAAATCATGCGGTGGCTGTCGCGTACGCGGCCATGCGTCTCGCGATCGCCGCGAAGGTCGTGATGATCAAGACGGCAAGCCCGGCGCGCGTCGCGCTGTGCCGGCGTTTCGGCGCCGAAGTCGTGATGGCGGAGAACGGCGCGGAAGCGTTCGAGATCGTGCGGAAGATCGAGGCCGAGGAAGGCCGCTATTTCGTGCATCCGTTCAACGGATATCGGACGGTTCTGGGGACGTCCACGCTCGGTTACGAATGGACCTCGCAGGCGCCCGATCTCGACGCGGTGATCCTGCCTGTTGGCGGCGGCGGGCTGGCGGCGGGTGTATCGCTGGCATTCAGGCTCGCGAATCCGTTGATACATGTGTTCGGCGTGGAACCCGAAGGCGCCGATGCAATGGGCCAGAGCTTCGCGGCAAATCACACGGTGAAGATGGGTGCAATGCAGAGCATCGCGGATTCATTGATGGCGCCGCATACTGAGGAATACAGCTACGAGTTGTGCCGGCGGCATATCGACCGCCTCGTGACGGTCTCCGATACCGACCTGCGCCACGCCATGCTGCATCTGTTCAACGAGCTGAAGCTGGCCGTGGAGCCGGCATGCGCCGCAGCGACGGCGGCGCTCCTCGGGCCGTTGCGCGAAACGCTGGAAGGAAAACGCGTCGGCGTACTGCTGTGCGGCACGAACACCGACCCGGCGACGCTGAACAAACATCTTTCAATGGCGGATCAGAACCGCTAAAGGACGTTGGTCAGGCGCTTTCGCTCGTTTCTCTGCATGACGTAGTTGGCGCCAATCACGCCAACTGTCACAAACGCAATAAACAAGGTGGCAAGCGCGTTCATCTCGGGATTCAGTCCGAGCCGGACGCGCGAAAACACGACCAGTGGCAACGTGGTCGATCCCGGACCGGACAAGAACGCGGACAACACGAGGTCATCGATAGAAAGCGTGAACGACAGCAGCCACCCCGCCACCAATGCCTGCGATATCAGCGGCAACGTGATCGAGAAGAATACTCTCAATGGCGTGGCGCCAAGATCGAGCGCCGCTTCTTCAATGGATGGATTCAATTCCCTGACGCGCGATTCCACGATAATCGCTACGTAGGAAATACACAGCATCACGTGTCCAATCCAGATTGTGAATAACCCGCGCCCCGCGGGCCAGCCGAACACCTTCGCCATTTCCACGAACAGCAATAGCAGCGATATGCCTTGAATCACCTCGGGAATCACCAACGGCGCGTTGATCATTCCAGCATAAAGCGTAAATCCGCGAAACCGGCCCATTCGCGCGAGCACATAACCCGCCCACGTCCCAATCACAACCGAAGCACATGCCGTGAACACCGCGATTCGAATCGATAACCACGCAGCGTTGATCAGTTCTTCATCGTGGACCAGCGCGCGATACCACTTGAAGGAAAACTCCGTCCATACCGTGACCAGCTGTGATTCGTTGAACGAATACACGATCAAGCTGATGATCGGAATATAAAGAAACAGAAACCCAATACCGAGAAACGTAAAGCGAAGCGAGCGGCTGGGCTGGATCATGGCTTTTCCTCCAGCTGCTTCGCCTGGTAATACTGGAATACAGCCATTGGCACGAGCAACAGCAGGACCATTGCGCATGTGACGGCGGACGCCATGGGCCAGTCGGCGTTATCGAAGAATTCATTCCACATCACGCGGCCGATCATCAGCGTATCCGCACCGCCGAGCAATTCCGGAATCACGTATTCGCCCACTGCCGGAATGAAAACCAGCAAACATCCGGCAATGATTCCGTTCTTCGAAAGCGGTAATGTGATCTGCAAGAATGCTTTCCAGGGCTTCGCGCCAAGATCGTAAGCGGCTTCGAGCAAAGTCAAATCCATCTTCACCAGATGCGCATAAAGCGGCATGACAAGAAACGGCAAATACGAATACACCATGCCGATATAAACCGCGATATTCGTGTGATACAGCTCAATGGGCGAATGAATGATCCCCGTCCACATCAGGAAGTTATTCAGCAAACCATTGTTCTTGAGAATCCCGATCCACGCATAAACGCGAATCAAAAACGACGTCCAGAATGGCAGCATCACGGCCATCATCAGCAGATTCCGGGTCGCCGGATTCGATCGCGCGATGTAATACGCCATCGGATAACCAATCAGCAAGCACAGCACCGTCGATACCCCCGCGACCAGCAGCGAGTTCATATACGTCGCGAAATACAGGCTGTCGGTCAGGAGAAACGCGTAATGCGAAAAATCGAGCGCGATATTCAGCACGCCCTCTTTCAGCGTCGTCAATTCCGTATAGGGTGGAATGCCGAGGCGTGAATCGGAGAAACTGATTTTGACGACCAGCAGAAACGGCACGAGAAACAGCAGCACGAGCCACAGATACGGCCCGGCAATTACCGCCGTCCGTCCGGAAAGGCCGAACCGTTGCCGGATTGAATGCAGCGCCTTCATGCCGTGAGCACCACGCCGGCCGATGCAGACCAGCGCACATAAACCTCGTCGTCCCAGGTGGGCGATTCGAGTTCGCCGATCGTCAGACTCGACAAGTTCGCCACCACCACCTTGCCGCTGTCGAGCTTCACGTGATACAGCGTGTAGCCGCCCATGTACGCGATGTTCGCAATCGTGCCACGCCCCCAGTTATAGGCGCCTTCGGGCGGCTTGCGCGTCAGCGCGATGCGCTCGGGCCTGACCGAAATGGTCACCGGCATGCCGAGCGGCCCGGTAATACCGTGGTTCACGTACAAACGCGACGGCAAGTCCTTCGACTCCACGAAAACGTGATCGGGTTCGTCCTCGACCACGTTGCCATCGAAAAGATTGGTCGAGCCGATGAACTCCGCCGTGAAGCGGCTATTCGGATATTCGTAGACCTCGTGCGGCGTGCCCGTCTGGATGATCTCGCCCTCGCTCATCACCGCGATCCGGCCGGCCATGGTCATGGCTTCTTCCTGATCGTGCGTGACCATGATGCACGTGACGCCGACTTTATCGAGGATGTTCACGAGCTCGATCTGCGTGCGCTGGCGGATCTGTTTATCGAGCGCGGACATGGGTTCGTCGAGCAACAGCAACTTCGGGCGCTTCACGAGACTGCGGGCGAGCGCCACACGCTGCTGCTGTCCGCCGGACAACTGGTTCGGCTTGCGCTGAGCGTAGCGCGCCATTTGCACGAGTTCGAGCGTCGCATGAACCCGGTCCTTCAATTCCGCGCCACGCACGCCTTCCTGCTTGAGCCCGAACGCAACGTTCGATTCCACCGTCATATGCGGAAAAAGTGCGTAAGACTGGAACATCATGTTCGTCGGTCGCCGATACGGCGGCATGGCCGCAAGATCTTCGCCGTCGATCAATATCTGCCCCGATGTCACCGATTCGAGCCCGGCAAGCATGCGCAGCAACGTGGACTTGCCACAACCGGAACTGCCGAGCAGCGCGAACAACTCACCCTTTTTCACCGACAGATTCACGCCCTTGACGGCGACGGTTTCATCGAACTTCTTGACGACATCGACGATCCGTACGAAGTTGTCTTCGGCCCAATCCGGGCTGCGCATGCCGGGTTCCGGCCGGCGGCCACTGGGAATTCCCGCGCCGCTTTGGCCACCTTGTCCGGCAGGCACCGCGCTCCACTGCTCACTCATGATCTGCTGCCCAACTCCTGCGCATTTGCGCGTTCGTGCTGCCTCGTTCCACTGCGCTTTATTCCATACTGACATTCAATCCAGCGACGAACAAAGCCCCCGGATATCCAGGGGCCTCGCGTGAATCGTATGCCTTGCTGCATTCCAATGCTTATCGGCCGGATTTAAGCTCCGTCCACAACCGCGTCTGCAAACGCTGGATTTCCGGCGGCAAAGGCTTGAGCAAGAACAACGTCTTGATCACGTCCTGCGGCGGATAGACAGCCGGATCTTCAGCCACGTCCTTCGATACGAATTTGCGCGCTTCCTTGTTCGCGCTCGGGTAATACACTTCGTTGGTAATCGCGGCGTGAACCTGCGGCGTCTCGATGTAATTGATCCATTCGAGCGCGGCTTCCTTGTTCTTTGCGTCCTTCGGAATCGCCATCACGTCGAACCAGACCGGCGCGCCGCCCTTCGGAATGTAGTACTCGATCTTGAACGCCTTCTTCGCGTCGACCGCCCGGTGCTTGGCGATCACCACGTCGCCGGACCAGCCGTAGGTAAAGCAGATGTCGCCGCCCACCAGGTCGTTGATATAACCCGATGAGTTGAATTGCGTGATGTACGGGCGAATTTTTTTGAGCATGGCGAGCGCGGCGCGATAGTCGGCCGGATTCGTGCTCATCGGATCCTTGCCGATGTAATGCAGCGCTGCCGCGAACATCTGGTCGGGCGCATCGAGCACCGACACGCCGCACGCCTTCAGTTTCGAGATGTTTTCCGGCTTGAACAGGATGTCCCAGTTATCGAGCGGAACATTCTTGCCGAGGATCTGCTGGACCTTGGTCACGTTGTAGCCAAGACCTGTCGTGCCGTACGCCCAGGGCACGGTGTACTGGTTGCCCGGATCGGCGCCGGCGACCAGTGCCATCAGATCGGGATCGAGATATTTCAGGTTGGGGAGCTTGGATTTATCGAGCGGAGAAAAAATGCCGGCGGCGATCTGCTTGCCTGCGTAATTGCTGGTCGGAACCACGATGTCATAGCCCGAATTGCCGGTGAGCAGTTTGGCCTGAAGCGTGTCGTCGCTGTCGTAGTTGTCGTACTTGACCTTCACGCCCGACTGTTTTTCGAAGTTCGGGATGGTGTCCTTGGCAATATAGTCCGACCAGTTGTAGACGTTGAGCTGCGTGTCTTTCGCCAACGCCTCTACGGGCGCCGTCAAGGCCATTGCACCAGCTGTCGCCAGCGTGGTTATTGCAAGCGCCGCTGCGCTTCTGCGCCTTGACAACTGGTCCGCCAATTTTTTTGCCATATCAGTTTCTCCGTCCTTTCGACTTGCCGACCATTGACCACCCTCGCCTCGATGAACCCTTTTCCTGCGCGCTGCGTGCTCAAACGAGACTCTGCAAAAAAACGAAAACTATCACCAAAACGTGTTGCACCAAAAAACAATTGGGAGGAATTGTCGCGCAAAGTTCACAGGCGCGGCATCACGATCGGCAAGCACTGGCGCTGGTCGATGCGTTGTGGCTGGAGTCCGCGTCGCCATGCACGAATTCCGTAAAGACCACAATGCCGCCATTGAATCTGAAAGCATCTTTTCTTGCGTAATGTCATTATTCGGAGGCTTTTCCGCTGTTATCGGATTGAAGGGCTTTTTTGTCGCGCCATCAGGGGTCTGTTTGAAGCGGAACGATGGTTGCTGATTAACTCATAGCGGCGTATGCCCATCACGACGTCATAAGCCGGAATACCGCAAGCGCAGGACTCGCCATTTTTCCATCCGCTTCACTTTCCCGTACCGGAAAGAGGCCTCAGAACTGCATGAACACGAATTCGTCCGCTCTCGACCAGACCGGCTCCGCGGACCATCCGCCGACTGAAACCACGCCCGAAGTCGATCATCGCGGCGGACCGCCCGACGGCTCCCCTCGCGTTCGCGGACGATGGTTTTCGTTTATTGGCGCGGGCGCGCTCGTCGCGGTCGGCTATATGGACCCGGGAAACTGGGCGACAGCGCTTGGAAGCGGCGCGAAGTACGGCTATCAATTGTTGAGCGTGGTGCTGGCCGCAAGCCTGATGGGATTGCTGCTGCAATGGGTGGCATCGAAAGTAGGCGTCGTGACCGGACGCGACCTGGCCCAATTGTGCCGCGCGCGCTATAGCCGCCGCACCACGGTCTTTCTCTGGATCACCTGCGAGATCGCGATCATTGCGTGCGATGTCGCCGAAGTCGTCGGCAGCGCCGTGGCTTTGCAACTGTTGCTGGGGGTATCGCTGACGGTCGGCGTACTGATGTCCGCCGTCGGCACCTTCGCCATGCTCGCGCTGCAAAGCCGCGGACAACGCCCGTTGCAGATCGTCATCACGACGCTGATTTTTTTCGTCGGCTTTTGCTTCGTGGTCGAACTGGCGCTTGCGAATCCTTCGTGGCGTGGCGCTCTGGCCGGTCTCGCGCCGCCCGCCGCGCTCTTGCGCGATGCCGGCATGATCTGGCTCGCGGCGGGTATCCTCGGCGCAACCGTGATGCCGCACAACCTCTATTTGCACTCGGCGCTCGTCAAGGATCACGCGAAAAACGGTGACGACGAAGCCATCTCCGACGCCATGAAAGGCGTGAACATCGATACGTTTGCGTCCCTCGGCCTGGCTTTCACGGTGAACGCGTCGTTGTTGATCGTGGCCGCAGCGGTTTTTCACGCAAGCGGCCATTACGACGTAAGCGATCTCGCCGATGCACACCGCCTGATCGCCCCGCTCGTCGGCAGTCAATGGGCGAGCATCATCTTTGCAGCGGCGCTATTGGCGTGCGGCCTGAACGCGACCGTCACCGGCACACTCGCGGGCCAGGCGGTGATGGAAGGATTCCTGCAACTGAAAATCGCGCGCTGGGCGCGGGCGCTTTTGACCCGCACGCTTGCAATAGGACCGGCGCTGCTGGCGGTTGGCGCATTCGGCGAACACGGTTCCAATCAGCTGCTTGTCGCGAGCCAGGTCGTGCTGAGCCTGCAACTGCCGCTCGCGGTCATTCCGCTCGTGCGCTTCGCCTCCGATGCCGGCCTCATGGGCCGATGGCGCGTCAGACGCATTCCGCTTGGGCTTGCGTGGATGTGCGCCGGAATCATCGTGGTGTTGAACGTCGCTTTGTTGTGGCAGTTGGTGACGGATGTTTGAACGTTGAGGCCTTAAGTCTCCGCGACTAACGTCTCACGATCGGGCAATATTTCCGCCCGGGACCACTTCTTGCTCTAATTCGCCGTTTTGCAGCGCATTGCGAGCTAGACCTTCATCGCGTCTACAATTCTGCGTTTCACGAAACATCGCCGGTAACTAAAAAGCCCGGCGATGCGTGCGCGCAGCGGCGTTCTGCGGATGTGAGCCGCGCTAAAGACGGCAAGGAGAAGCACTGAGTCGTCCCTTGCCGCATCGGCGCGCCCGATGCCAATCAACGCAACAAGGACGATCGTTTCATGGCCCGAGGCCCATCGCAGTTCATCAACCGTTTAGCCCAGCGCGATATTTCCGGCGCTTTCCGTTGCACCCCGTTTGTTGCCGCCTTCAGCGCAGGCCTCTGCTGGGCGGCGACGGCGCAAGCAACTGTGTCGGTGCTGCAACCCGTTCGGGAAGCCGCAGCTCAACAGCCGCTGGAACTCACGTTGCTTTACAGCGATGACGACAAGAAGTCGCTCACCGTCGATGTCCCGCGCAACCTGACCGTCACGCTGACAAACGGCGACTTGCCGCCCAAGCCGCTCGCGCTTGCACGCGAAGCCAACGTGCCCGACAAACTCACCTTGCGCCCCGGGCAATATCGAAAAGTCCGTTATTCGGCGCCCTGGCCGGAAACGGCTCGCGGCACGGTGAAAGTGGATCCGGTAGGTTTCGATTCATCGCCGATGCTGATCGTGCTGAATCGCGGGGACAATCAGGCTCAGGTCGTTGCCGCCGAAACCGCCGAGACTCAGGCGAAAACGCCGCAGCAATTGGCAAGTGCCGAAGCAGCGGCCAATACGTCGGCTGTTCCGACGCCGACCAGCGACCGCATGCTGAGCGGCCGTTTATCGACGTTCGAGCCCATGTATTTCGCCGATGGCCAGAACGGCGACAACCTCGCCAAGTTCCAGTTCAGCTTCAAATACCGGTTGATGCTGCCCGATGATCCGCGCTCGCGCAGCTTCCTCGACAACCTGTATCTTGCATACACGCAGACATCGATCTGGGACTTGTCCGCCGAATCCGCGCCGTTCCGCGACACCAGCTATCAACCGCAATTGTTCTATTACGTGCAGGACACGGGCTGGAAGAGTTCGCTCTGGTCGCGCATGGGCGTGACGGCGGGCATCGGGCATGAATCGAACGGCAAGAGCGGCGCCGACTCGCGCGCGATCAACATTGCGTTCGTACGTCCGACCTGGGATTTCGGCGATGTCAATTCGAACCACCTGACCATATCGCCGAAGATTTACTACTACATCACGAAGAGCGGCAACGAGGACATCCAGGACTATCGCGGATACGTGGATTTGCTCGTGAAATACGGCAGCCCGGAAAGCTGGCAGCTCGCTGCGACCTTGCGCAAAGGGACCAAGGCGAAATACGGCAGCGTCAATGCCCAGTTCACCTACCCGCTCGCCAAACTCATCAACAGCGCCTGGGGCGGTTATCTTTGGGTGGGATATTTCAACGGTTACGGCGAGGACATTCTCGACTACAACCAGCGGCAACATTGGATCGCGCGGATCGGTTACAGCATTGCGCGGTAAAATCGGATTCACTTTTCGCGCGGACGCTGCCGTTTGACACAGACAGCGTTTGCTTTACAGGCGTCTTATGGCATCGAATCTTCACGATCTACCCGACAGCCCATGTATTGGCGTGTGCTCGACTCTCTTCGACGACGTCTGCAAGGGTTGCGGCCGCACCGCGTTCGAAGTCTCGAATTGGGTATTTCTGAGCGACGACGAAAAGCGCGTCATTTGGGAGCGCATCAACCGCGAAGCCTCGGCGATGCGTTTCACACGCGATAAAGTTTGATTCGGGTCCGTATAGAACGTCTTCAGGAAGGTTGCGCGGCAGGGCGAATGTCCGCGACCAGCAAGTCGAGCAATTCGCGCACGGTGCGAATCGCCGATCCGAATGGAAGCGCCTCGCGTCCGCGAAAGAATAATCCGGTTTGACGATCGCCGCGAAGAGCTGCGGACAGACGGGCATCGATGCAAAAATGCCCAAATTTCTCGATACCGTCCCGCCAGCCGCAGGCAACAAGGCAATTTAAGCCGGTCTCGCATTCCTGCATTTTCGTGCCGATTTTCTCGCGGATCTTAGTTTCCTGACGCATGTATTTCACGAGCCACGGCGTTTTTACGGCGCGCGCCGGCAAACCGGTCACGCTCACGAATTCCGCGATGTCGTCAGGTTTTGCATCCGCGAGAATGCGCTTGAATTCCGGATGCGCATCACCTTCTTCAGTCACCGCGAACGCCGTTCCAAGTTGCACGCCGGACGCGCCGGCAGCAAGCCAATGCCGAACGGCAGCGTGACTGTCGATTCCTCCTGCCACGATCAATGGGATCTGCGTACGGCTGAGACCGAGTGCATCGAAGGTGAGCATAGTTTCATCGATCACGCGCGCGAACTCAAAACGCTCATTCGGGATATCCGCCAGGCTCGCCACGCCTAGATGGCCGCCCGCGTGCGCCGGATGTTCGATCACGATGGCATCGGGCAGACGATTCTTCTTCATCCACTTTTTCAGCACCAGCGCAATACCGCGGCTATCCGAAAGAATGGGGATCAGCGCGATATCGACGCCTTGCGTCATGTCCGGCAAATCAAGCGGCAGACCTGCCCCCATGACAATGGCGTCCGCACCGCTATCACACGCCGTTTTCACCGCCGTCGCGTAGGACGCGACCGCACGCATCACGTTCACGGCAATCATGCCGCGGCCTTCGCTGAGTTGCTTGGCTGCGATGATTTCCCGGCGAAGTGCGGTCTGATTCGCGGCTTCCAGCGTTGCCACTACGGGATCCTGCCGGCATTGCTCCATCAGATCGGGATGATGGTGACGCAGGTCGATGCTCGCAATCGTGCCCATTGCACCCTCTCTCGCAACCGAACCTGCCAGCCGATGCGCGGATACGCCCACGCCCATGCCTCCCTGCACAACAGGAAGCAAGGTGCGGCCGCGAATGGTCAAGGGGGAAAGAGGCGTCATGTAAGGGTTAACTCCTGCGTCAAAGTTTTGAGCTTGCAGGAGGTTAGACAAACGCACTTTGCGATTTATCAACCTAGTTCGACTATGCGGTGTTTCCTTTGAGTGAACGTGTTTGCGGTTTGTTTTGTTGCAGGTTTTTGGGTTTGCTTTCCCTATACGCAAAGAGCCCGCTTCGTTACGAAACGGGCTCTTTGCAGTCCAGGATAGTCAACTACGAATTACTGAATGCCCTGGCTCGCCAGCTACTCTTCGTACGTGCCGCCAAAGTCACGAATCGTTCCGTCGTTTTTCACTTCGATCACGCGGTTCGCCAATCCATTCACAAACTCGCGGTCGTGCGACACGAAGATCAGCGTGCCTTCGTACTTTTCCAGCGCAATCTGCAAGGACTCGATTGATTCCATGTCCATGTGGTTGGTCGGCTCATCCATCAACAAGACGTTCGGACGGCCGAGCATCAGCTTGCCCCAGATCATGCGGCCTTTTTCGCCACCCGAGAGCACCTTCACGGACTTTTTAATATCGTCGGCATTGAACAGGAGACGGCCTAAAGTGCCGCGGACCATCTGGTCGTCATCACCGTCCTGACGATACTGATCCACCCAGTCGGTCAGCGTCTCGTCCTTTGGAAACTCTTCGTACGTGTCCTGCGGCATGTAGCCAACCAGCGCGTTTTCCGCCCACTTGACCGTGCCGCCGTCCAGCTCGATTGCACCCTTCAGCGCGCGTAGCAGCGTGGTCTTGCCCGCACCGTTCTCGCCGATGATCGCAATCCGTTCGCCCGGCTGCACGCTCAGGTTGAAGTGATTAAAGATGGTTCGGTCATATTTCTTGGTGATGCCGTCGGCCACGACCGCGATGTTGTGCAGCTTCTTCTCGAACTCAAAACGAATAAACGGGTTTTGACGTGACGAAGGCTTGAACTCCTCGATCTTGATCTTCTCGATCTGCTTTGCACGGCTGGTCGCCTGGCGCGCCTTCGATTTGTTCGCCGAGAAGCGGCGCACGAAATCCTGCAAATCGGCCACGCGATCCTTCGCCTTCTGATTCGCGCTCGCCTGGCGTTCGCGCGCCTGGGCCGAAGCCAGCATGTAGTCGTCGTAATTACCCGGATACACCTTGAGCGTGCCGTAATCCATGTCTGCCATGTGCGTGCAGACCTGGTTCAAGAAGTGCCGATCGTGGGAAATGATCACCATGGTGGAGTTGTACTGATTCAGTACGTCTTCCAGCCAGCGGATGGACGTGATGTCCAGATTGTTGGTCGGTTCGTCGAGCAGCAACACGTCCGGCTTCGAAAACAGGGCCTGGGCCAGCAGCACGCGCAGCTTCCAGCCCGGCGCGACATTGCTCATCGGTCCCGTATGATCTTCGATCGCAATACCGATTCCCAGCAACAGTTCGCCAGCACGCGCCTCAGCCGTGTAGCCGTCGTATTCCGCGAACTTCGCTTCGAGTTCGGCGGCGTGCATGTAGTCGTCGTCGGTCGCGTCCGGGTTCGCGTAAATGGCGTCGCGCTCGGACATGGCTTTCCACATCTCGGTGTGGCCCATCATCACCACGTCGATCACGCGCATGTCTTCATATGCGAACTGATCCTGGCGCAATTTGCCCAAACGAACGTTCGGCTCGAGCATTACGGTGCCCGAACTTGGTTCCAGGTCGCCGCCCAGGATTTTCATCAACGTGGATTTGCCGCAGCCGTTCGCCCCAATCAGGCCGTAGCGATTTCCTTCCCCGAACTTGACCGAAATGTTCTCGAAGAGGGGCTTCGGCCCGAATTGCATGGTGATATTGGCAGTAGACAGCACAGCGCGTCCTTTTGAATGGTGTACGGCGAAAAACCTGCAATTTTAGCAGTTTTTGCGACGATTTGCGGCGTTGCAGCGCAAACGCCCGATAGTCGGGCAGCGCAGCGTTCTTCAGAATGCCCCGCCGCCGCCATTCCCGAGCCTATACGCGCTCAGCGATGTACGCCTTCACCACGCCCGCGTCAGCGCTGACGATATCGAACTTCTGTGGCAATTCTTCCATGCCAATAAAAGCTGCCGGACGTTCCGGCTCGCGCTGCAAGGCCTCCCGGATGGTTTCGCCGAATTTGATTGGTTGCGCGGTTTCCAGCACGATCATCGGAATACCCGGCTTCAGGTGTTCGCGCGCCACCTTCAGGCCGTCGGCCGTGTGGGTGTCGATCATGGTGTTGTATTGGTTGAACGCGTCGCGGATGGTTTCCACACGATCCGCATGGCTGCTGCGTCCCGACACAAAACCAAACTCCTTCACACGCGCGAAATCGCCGCTGGCGGCAAGATCGAAACCGCCCTTTTCCTCGACATCGTGGAAAAGTTGCAACACGCGAGCCGGGTCGCGCCCGAGCAGATCGAACACGAAACGCTCGAAATTCGATGCCTTCGAGATATCCATGCTCGGACTCGTCGTGTGATACGTCTCGGCGGCGGTACGCACACGATAAACACCGGTGCGGAAAAATTCGTCGAGCACGTCGTTTTCGTTCGTGGCGACGACGAGTTGCTCGATCGGCAAGCCCATCATTCGCGCAATGTGCCCCGCGCAGACATTGCCGAAATTACCCGAAGGCACCGTGAACGACACACGTTCGGCGTTCGATTTCGTTGCGGCGAAATAGCCTTTGAAGTAATAGACGACTTGCGCAACCACGCGTGCCCAGTTGATCGAATTGACCGTGCCGATCTTGTTGGCGGCCTTGAACGCGTGATCATTCGATACAGCCTTGACGATGTCCTGGCAATTATCGAAGTTGCCGGCCACCGCCAGGTTGTAAATGTTCGGGTCCTGCAGCGAGAACATCTGCGCCGTCTGGAACGCGCTCATTTTCTGATGCGGCGAAAGCATGAACACACGCACGCCCTGTTTGCCGCGCATTGCGTATTCTGCCGCGCTGCCGGTGTCGCCGGAAGTCGCGCCGAGAATGTTGAGCGTCTCGCCATGCTGGGCCAACGTGTACTCGAACAGATTGCCGAGCAGCTGCATGGCCATGTCCTTGAACGCGAGCGTTGGCCCGTTGGACAACTCCAGCAGTGACAGCGTCGTGCCGTTCTCCACGCCAAGCGTCTTGATCGGCGTGATCTGCGAAGCGCTTTCGTGATCGCGAACGTTGCTGTATGTGGCCGCCGTGTAGGTGCGGCGTGTGAGCGAACGCAGGTCTTCCTCGGGGATATCGTCGCTGAATTTGCGCAGGATCTCGTAAGCAAGATCGGCGTAGGACAGTAAGCGCCACGCGTCCAGTTCCTGCGCTGTCACGCGCGGATATTCCGCGGGCAAATAAAGGCCGCCGTCTTTGGCGAGGCCGCCTAGAAGGATGTCTGAGAAAGTGTGGCGCTCGCCTATGCCGGCGCCCCGTGTCGAGATGTAGTTCATTTTGGTGCCTTATTTCATTCCTTCCATGCGCAGTTTCGTTACCTTCGAAACCACCGTGGAGAGCGCCTCGATCTGCGTGATCGCTGCGTTGATTTCCTTTTCGACCGTTTCGTGCGTAAGCAGGATGATGTCGGTCTCGCCCTTGTCTTCGCCGTTGACGTGTTCGGATTCTTTCTGCAGCAAGGCGTCGATTGAGATGACCTTGTCGGCGAGAATCCGCGTAATGTTGGCAAGCACGCCGGTCACATCCGCCACCCGCAAACGCAGGTAGTAGCTGCTCGTCACTTCCTCGATGGGCAGGATGGGTGTGTTCGCGAGGCTGTCCTGCTGAAAGGCCAGATGCGGCACGCGATGCTCAGGGTCCGCCGTATGCAGGCGCGTCACGTCCACGAGATCCGCGACGACCGCCGACGCCGTTGGCTCCGCGCCCGCGCCCTTGCCGTAATAAAGCGTGGTGCCCACGGCATCGCCATGGACAACGACCGCGTTCATCGCGCCTTCCACGTTGGCGAGCAAGCGCTTTTCGGGGATCAGCGTCGGATGGGTACGCAATTCGATGCCCTTCTCCGTGCGGCGCGCAATACCCAGCAGCTTGATCCGATACCCCAGATCTTCTGCATAGCGAATATCGATTGCATCGAGCTTGCTGATGCCTTCCACATACGCACGCTCGAACTGCACGGGCACGCCGAACGCGATCGCGCTCATGATCGTGACCTTGTGCGCCGCGTCCACGCCTTCAATGTCGAAGGTCGGGTCGGCTTCGGCGTACCCCAGTTCCTGCGCGGCTTTCAGCGCGGTCGCGAAGTCGAGCCCGCGGTCGCGCATCTCCGAAAGAATGTAGTTCGTCGTCCCGTTGATGATTCCGGCGATGTACTCGATCCGGTTGGCCGTCAACCCTTCGCGCAGCGCCTTGATGATCGGAATACCGCCCGCGACCGCTGCCTCGAACGCCACCATCACGCCTTTCTTGCTGGCCGCTTCGAAAATCTCGCTGCCGTGCACGGCGAGCAGCGCCTTGTTCGCTGTCACCACATGCTTGCCGTTGGCAATCGCGCGCAGCACCAAATCACGCGCCACGCCCGTGCCGCCGATCATCTCGGCCACGATGTCGATGGAAGGATCGTCCACGACTGCGTTGAAGTCGGTCGTAATCTCGACGCCCTCGGCGCCCGTCACCTTGGACGGCGTGCGCACGGCAATGCACGAAATTTCAATGCCACGTCCGGCGCGCCGTTTGATTTCTTCCTGATTGCGGCGCAGCACCGTGAAGGTGCCGCTGCCGACCGTGCCGAAGCCCAGCAGGCCAACTTTGATCGGTTCCATTGCAGCGTAAGTCTTTTAAGAGAGGTTTAAACAGAGTGACGCTTTCGATAACCATCGAGAAAGCGCGCGATACGGTTGATCGAGTCAGCCAGATCGTCCACGTTCGGCAGAAACACCACGCGGAAATGATCGGGCGCCGGCCAGTTGAAACCCGTGCCCTGCACGAGCAGCGTCCGTTCTTCGAGCAACAAATCCGTGATGAACTGCTGGTCGTCGACGATCGGGTACATCTTCGGGTCGAGTTTGGGGAACATGTACAGCGCCGCTTGCGGCTTGACGCAGCTCACGCCGGGAATGGCTGTCAGCATGTCGTACGCAAGTTCGCGCTGCTTGAACAGGCGCCCGCCCGGAAGGATCAGGTCGTTGATGCTCTGATAGCCGCCCAGCGCGGTCTGGATGGCGTACTGTCCCGGGACGTTCGCGCACAGGCGCATGGACGCGAGAATGCCGAGCCCTTCCATATAGTCGTTGGCAATACGCCGGTTTTCGCCTGTCAGGCCGGAAATGAACATCCAACCGGCACGATAACCACACGCCCGGTAACTTTTCGACAAGCTGTTGAACGTCACCGTCAGCACGTCCTCGGACAACGCAGCGACCGCGGTGTGCTCGCGGCCGTCATAGACGATCTTGTCGTAGACCTCGTCGGCGAAGATGATCAGGCCGTGCATGCGCGCGATCTCGATCATTTCGGTCAGCAACGCGTCGGAATACAGCGCGCCCGTCGGGTTGTTCGGGTTGATGATGACGAGCGCTTTCGTATTGGGAGTGATCTTCGAGCGCAGGTCGTCGAGATCGGGCATCCAGTCGGCGGATTCGTCGCAGAGATAATGGACGGGCGTGCCAGACGATAGGCTTACCGCCGCCGTCCACAGCGGATAATCCGGCGCGGGCAGCAGCACTTCGTCGCCGTCGTTCAGCAAACCCTGCATGGCCATCACGATCAATTCGGACGCGCCATTGCCAATGTAGATGTCGTCCAGTTCCACGCCCTGCACGCCCTTTTGCTGCGTGTAATGCATGATCGCCTTGCGCGCGGCGAACACGCCCTTCGAATCCGAATATCCCGACGATGTCGGCAGATTGCGGATCATGTCCTGGATGATCTCGTCCGGCGCGTCGAAACCGAACGACGCAAGATTGCCGATATTGAGCTTGATGATCCGATGACCTTCGTCCTCGAGACGCTTCGCGTGCTCGAGCACGGGCCCGCGAATGTCGTAACAGACGTTCTGTAATTTATTGGACTTGAGAATCGGTTTCACGGCGGGAAGGCTCACTCGGTTACTTGAAAACAGGCTCTGTTGGTTATTCGGGTGCAGTCGACGGCCAAAATCGGCGAAGGACACAAACAAAGGGCATTGCGGCCTGCGCGGCAAAGCGTTCTAGCAAAGCTGCAATTCGCCTATGCATCCGATCCGACCGGAATGCAGCATCGACGATCGACCGGGCCGACGTTGTGGCGCGAGCGCCAAGCAGAAACTTCAGAATTCCGGAAGGCAGCGCAGAACAGGCAGTCTAGCGAAAATGCGCCGGATAGAGGCGGGTTTGGGCCCAAACGTGTGATTTTTGGCCATTCGGCCGAGGAAAAGCGGCCTTTTTTCGGGTTTCGACAAGCCGCTCGTGGCGGCGCGCGAAGCACTGCGCCGTTGGGGCTCGCAACCCGCAAACGGCTGAAAAGTTATAATTTAGCGGATTAAGCGTGACTTTCGCAAATGCATGCAGTCACTCCTTGCCATCAACCGCCTGTCGGACAATCGATTTGAAATTACATCAGGAAGCCAGCGGCGCGCTCAACACCATCACGAGTTACGGCGCCGATTACGTCGCGATCAATCTTCAACGGCATGACGGCAGCATTATCGTGATGCCGGAAAGTCCCGTGATCCAGTGGCCTGTCACGTCGTTCGAGGCGCTCACGCCTGAGAATTTCGACGCGCTGCTTGAACTCGCGCCCGAGGTTGTTGTATTCGGTAGCGGCTCGCGGCTGCGTTTCCCTCATCCGCGTCTTACGGCCAGGCTCACGCAACAGCGCATTGGCGTCGAGACGATGGACTTCGGCGCCGCATGCCGCACTTACAACATTCTGATGTCCGAAGGCCGCCGGGTCGCCGCCGCGCTCTTGCTCGAGGCTTAATCCGCGCTTGGCGCAACAGCTTCAATACGCCGTCCATTCGTCCGCGCGCGGGAATGGCGCGTCAGTACGATAAACTGCCGCCCGGCGGCTCTGTCGCAACGGCCAGGACCTGCGCTATCTGGTAAAAATTTGAAACGCCGCGCGTTTCTTCATCTACCACCCCATCTGGCCAGCTTGTGCACTTTGTCGAAGCAGCGGAACCTGCATGTGTCGCGGGGCGTGCGCACTCTGAGCTCCGGAACCTGCCTAAGCCGCCCTTAAGTCTCGATACGCCACACTCGAGCCCCTTTTTGAATTCGCTTTTCGCCGCACCAGCGGCACTGGACAGGTCGACTTTTATGAACGATACGCCTTACCGGCTACCGCTCACCCGCCTCTCGCTTCTACTGTTGATCGCTGCACTCGCTGTGATCTGGTTCGCGCCGCTCGGCTTGCGTCATCTCGTTCCCAGCGACGAAGGCCGTTACGCGGAAATGGCCCGCGAAATGTTCGTGACCGGCGACTGGATCACGCCTCGCTACAACGGCTATAAATATTTCGAGAAACCGCCGCTGCAAACCTGGGCAAATGCGTTGACGTTCGCGTGGTTCGGGATTGGCGAATGGCAAGCGCGGCTTTACACAGCGTTGACGGGCTTTGCCGGCGTGCTTCTGGTCGGCTACACAGGTGCCCGCGTATTCAACGGCGTAACAGGATTTTGCGCGGCTGTCGTACTTGCCACGTCGCCGTACTGGAACCTGATGGCCCATTTCGACACGCTGGACATGGGTTTGTCATTCTGGATGGAGCTTACGCTGTGCAGTTTGCTGCTCGCCCAACGTCCTAACCTGGCCGCCAAACAAGTACGGCTCTGGATGTGGCTCTGCTGGGCTGGCATGGCGCTCGCGCTGCTATCGAAAGGATTGGTCGGCTTGATTCTGCCGGGTGCCGTTCTGGTGCTGTACACCTTGATTGCGCGCGACTGGGCGCTCTGGAAGCGTTTGTATATTGGCAGCGGGCTAATCCTGTTTGCGATCATCTCAGTGCCCTGGTTCGTGCTCGTGCAGATGAAGAACCCGGAGTTTTTGAATTTCTTCTTCATCGTCCAGCAGTTCCAGCGATATCTGACACCTGAACAGAACCGGCCGGGTGCGTTCTATTATTTCGTGCCCGTGTTGATTATCGGATTCCTGCCTTGGCTTTCCGTCGTGTTTCAGAGCGCCCGCCATGCGGTGAAAGTGCCGCGCCAGCCAAACGGTTTTGCGCCGGTCACGTTGCTATTGGTCTGGACCGCCTTTATCTTCCTGTTCTTCAGCGCGTCACACTCCAAACTTTTGTCTTACACGTTGCCGATCGCGCCGTCGATTGCGTTGCTGATCGCCATCTATTTGCCTTTGCTGACGCGCGTGCAATGGAGCCGCCACCTAATTGGCTACACGGTGTTTCTGGTCGCCGCGGCGTTTGGCGCGATCTTCCTGGGCCGAATGGGCGGCGGTCATACACCCAACTATCTTTACCGTGAATTCCAGCTTTGGGTGTATGCCGCGCTCGCTGTTGCGTTCGTGGTCACTCTTGCTGCCATCTGGTACAACCGGCGCAGTTCGATTGGTGGCGTTGTATTGCTGGGCGCGGCCTGGCTCTTGATCGGGACGATTGCCGGGACGGGACACGATGTTTTTGGCCGCGAGAGTTCTGGCGTGAAACTGGTGCCGGCCGTCAAGTCGGCCATGGCAAGACTTCCCGCCGACACGCCGTTCTACTCCGTTGCCAAGCTGGATCACACCATGCCGTTTTATCTTGGTCACACCATGATCATGGTGCAGGAGCCGGACGAGTTGCAATTCGGCGTGACGACGGAGCCGCAGAAGTGGGTGCCGACGATCGATGCATGGATTCAGCGCTGGGATGCCGACCGGTATGCTCTCGCCTTGATGCCGCCCGGCCGATACGACGAATTGCTCGCGAAAAACGTGCCGATGAAAGTGATTGCGCGCGATGACCGGCGGGTCATTGTGGAAAAGCCGCAGCCTTGAAACAATGGCGCGGCATCTAGACAGGCCGTTTCGTTTGAAGATGCTGCACTGCAATGCGCCGATAAAAACCACTATTACGGTCCACGATGAACCCTATATCCTTCTTTTGCATCATCACCGGCGTCATGTTGAACGCCGGCGCGCAGTTGCTGCTAAAAGCCGGTGTGAACAATGTTGGCCATTTCGAATTCACGCCATCGAACATTGTTCCGATTGGCCTGAAAATCGCGACGCAGTGGCCGATCATCGGCGGCCTCGCCTGCTATGTGTTCAGCGTCGGGGTGTGGATCGTGGGGTTGTCGCGAGTCGACGTTTCCGTGGCTTATCCCATGCTTTCATTGGGTTACGTGGTGAACGCGTTTGCGGCGTGGTATTTGTTTGGCGAAATATTGTCGATGCAGCGTCTGGTCGGTATTGGCATCATCCTGATTGGCGTAGTGGTGCTGACTCGCAGCTAGCATTCGTTTCGCGCGTGTCCGCACCTCGCAGTCCCACTATTTACGCAGAGACTCCATGACTCAGAACGCGACCTCCAAAACGCTGCCTTTCCTGCCGTTCGTGCGCTCCGAGATTGACGAAGAGACGATCCAGGGCGTCGCCGATGTACTCCGTTCCGGCTGGATCACGACCGGACCGCAAAACACGCAATTCGAGGCTGAACTGTCTGATTTTTGCGGCGGCCGCCCGGTCCGCACTTTCAACTCCGGCACGGCGACCATGGAAATCGGCTTGCGTATTGCGGGCGTGGGCGAAGGCGACGAAGTCATTACCACGCCCATGACCTGGGTATCGACCAGCAATGTGATTATTGAAACGGGCGCGACGCCGGTTTTCGCGGACATCGATCCGGTCACGCGCAATATCGACCTGGACCTGCTGGAAAAGGCCATCACGCCGCGCACCAAGGCAATCCTGCCAGTGTATCTCTCGGGTCTGCCCGTGGATATGGACCGGCTTTACGGCATTGCGCGCGACCATAAATTGCGGGTAATCGAAGACGCAGCGCAGGCTTTCGGTTCGACTTGGCGCGGCAAGAAAATCGGCTCGTTCGGAGACATCGTTTCGTTCAGTTTCCATGCAAACAAGAACGTGACGTCCATAGAGGGGGGCGCGCTGGTCCTGAACAACGAGGAAGAAGCAATCCTTGCGCAAAAGTACCGGCTGCAAGGCATCACGCGCACGGGCTTCGACGGCATGGATTGCGATCTGCTCGGCGGCAAATACAATCTCACCGACGTCGCAGCCCGGGTTGGTCTTGGGCAGTTGAAGCATGTCCAGCGCTTTACCGAAAAGCGCCGCGAACTGGCGCGCGCGTACTTCGAGAGTTTTGCCGGCGGCTCGGCCGTTCGCGCGGGCGTGCAATTGCCGGTGCAAAATTTCACCGACAGCAACTGGCACATGTTCCAGATCGCGCTGCCGCTGGAACGCCTGTCGATCACGCGCTCGGAGTTCATGGGACAGATGAAGGAACGCGGCATCGGCACCGGCGTGCATTACCCGGCGCTGCATTTGTTCACGCTTTACCGGGCGCGCGGATTTCATGAAGGCATGTTCCCGCACGCCGAAAAGTACGGCGCGTCCACTGTGACCTTGCCACTGTTCACGCAGATGAATCACGGTGATGTAACGCGAGTCGTACAGGCCGTAGATGAAATTTGCGCGGCCCACGCGAAATAGGAAAAGCCATGCCGCGGCGTGCGCTGCGGCCGGTGCAGCATCAATTGATCACGGACATCTAGCGGAACCATCGCCAATATGAGTCAAACCGATTTTCTGCCGACCGGACCCGAACTGACGGTCGTGGTCCCGGTGTACAACGAGGAAGAGGGCCTCGCCGCGCTCTTCTCGCGCTTGTATCCGGCGCTCGACGCGCTTGGCGCGACCTACGAGGTCATTTTCATCAACGACGGCAGCCGCGATAAATCCGCGGCGCTGCTCGCGCAGCAATTCCGCGCGCGCCCTGACACCACGCGCGTGATCCTGCTCAATGGCAATTACGGCCAGCACATGGCCATCCTCGCCGGCTTTGAACAGTCGCGCGGAGATAGCGTCATTACGCTCGATGCGGACCTGCAGAATCCTCCCGAGGAAATCAGCAAGCTGCTCGCCAAGATGCGCGACGGCTACGACTACGTCGGCACGATCCGTCAACAGCGCCAGGACAGTTTCTGGCGCAAGAAAGCCTCGCGGCTGATGAACCGCTTGCGCGAACGCATCACGCGTATCCGCATGACCGACCAGGGCTGCATGCTGCGCGGCTATAGCCGCCATATCATCGATACCATCAATCGTTGCGGCGAAATCAACACGTTCATTCCCGCCCTCGCCTATACGTTTGCGCAAAACCCTATTGAAATCGATGTCGCGCATGAAGAGCGTTTTGCGGGCGAATCGAAGTATTCGCTGTACAGCCTGATCCGCCTGAACTTCGATCTCGTGACCGGTTTCTCGGTCGTGCCGCTGCAATGGTTGTCGTTTATCGGCGTGATTCTTTCGGTGGGATCCGCGGGCCTTTTCCTGCTGCTGCTGGTCCGGCGCTTCATGTTCGGCGCGGAAGTGGAAGGTGTGTTCACGCTGTTCGCCATTACGTTCTTCATGCTCGGCGTGATCATCTTCGCGCTGGGGCTGCTCGGCGAGTACATCGGGCGGATTTATCAGCAGGTTCGCGCGCGGCCGCGTTACCTGGTGCAGACCATTCTGGAAGAACGCGACGGCCAGCTTTCGCGCACCAAGCCGCGTCAGGAAGCCGTTGCCGCGATCACGCGCGAGGTCGATCCGTCATGAGGTCTTCGCTATGAAACCGCGTGCAGTCGTATTCGCGTATCACAACGTCGGCGTGCGTTGCTTGCAGGTGTTGCTGGCCCGTGGCGTGGATGTGGCGCTGGTCGTCACCCATGAAGACAATCCGGACGAAAACATCTGGTTTGGCAGCGTGAAATCGGTAGCCGCCGATCATGGAATCAACGTGACCACGCCTGCCGATCCCAAATCGGCCGAGTTGCACGAAACTATTGCGACGCTCGCGCCGGACTTCATCTTCTCGTTCTACTACCGGCACATGCTGCCGGTTGAACTGCTCGCGCTCGCCGCGCGCGGCGCTTACAACATGCACGGCTCGTTGCTGCCGAAATATCGCGGCCGCGTTCCCACCAACTGGGCAGTATTGAACGGTGAAACGGAAACGGGCGCAACGCTGCATGAAATGGCTGCAAAGCCCGACGCCGGGGCGATTCTCGCCCAGACGCCCGTGCCTATTCTTCCGGACGACACCGCAAGCCAGGTCTTCGACAAAACCACGGTCGCCGCCGAGCAGACGCTCTGGCGCGTATTGCCGGCCTTGATCGCGGACGAAGCGCCGCATCTGCCGAACGACATCAGCAAAGGCAGCTACTTCGGTGGCAGGAAGCCGGAGGACGGCCGTATCGACTGGACGAAACCCGCACAACAGGTCTACAACCTGATCCGCGCAGTCGCACCGCCGTATCCGGGCGCATTTACGGATATTGGCCAGGCGCGGTTTATCGTCGCGCGTGCCCGTCTCGTGCCCGAAAAGGGCCTGCCCGGCATCGCAGCCGATACCCAACGCGCGCTCCAGGATTTGCCCCCTGGCCTGCACGTGAAGGATAATGCGCTGTTTGGCGTATGCGGCGATGGTCGCGTCGTCGCCATCCGTGAACTTCGGCAACCATTCGTGGACGAAAGCGAAACCCGCCAGACACCAGCCGGCGGCGAACGCGTCGTCAGTCCCGCCGAATTCGGCCGACTCACTCAATCACTTCCCCATTCATGAAAAAAGTCCTGATCCTGGGTGTCAACGGCTTCATTGGCCACCACCTTTCCAAGCGCATTCTCGAGACGACCGACTGGGAAGTCTTCGGCATGGACATGCAGCGCGACCGCCTGGGCGACCTCGCACATCACGAGCGCATGCATTTTTTCGAAGGCGACATTACGATCAACAAGGAGTGGGTCGAATATCACATCAAGAAGTGTGATGTGATCCTCCCGCTGGTCGCGATCGCAACGCCCGCAACGTATGTCAAGCAGCCGCTGCGCGTCTTCGAACTCGACTTCGAAGCAAATTTGCCCATCGTGCGTTCGGCTGTTAAGTACGGCAAACATCTCGTGTTTCCGTCGACGTCCGAGGTGTACGGCATGTGCACGGACGAGCAGTTCGATCCCGAAGAGTCGCAACTGAGCTATGGCCCGATCAACAAGCCGCGCTGGATTTACGCGTGCTCGAAGCAGCTAATGGACCGCGTGATCTGGGGTTACGGCATGGAAGGCCTGAACTTCACGCTGTTCCGCCCGTTCAACTGGATCGGCCCAGGACTCGACTCCATCTACACGCCGAAGGAAGGCAGCTCGCGCGTCGTCACGCAGTTTCTCGGGCATATCGTGCGCGGCGAGAACATCAGTCTTGTCGATGGCGGCGCGCAAAAGCGTGCGTTCACAGATATCGACGACGGCATCGGCGCGCTGATGAAGATCATCGAAAACAAGGACGGCGTGGCTACGGGCAAGATCTACAACATTGGCAATCCGAGCAACAACTTCTCGGTGCGCGAACTCGCGAACAAGATGCTGAAGCTCGCAAACGAGATCAGCGAGTACGCAGAAAGCGCGAAGACCGTGCAGCTGGTCGAGACCTCGTCGGGCGCTTATTACGGCGCGGGTTATCAGGACGTGCAAAATCGCGTGCCGAAGATCGACAACACAATCGAAGAACTCGACTGGAAGCCGGTCGCGACCATGGACGACGCGCTGCGCAAGATTTTCGAGGCGTATCGCGGCGATGTGGCTACGGCCCGGCGCCTTGTTGAAGACCAGAGTTAAGGGCGGCGCGTGGCTCGTATCGTTCTGAAAATCGATGTCGATACCTTGCGTGGCACGCGCGAAGGCGTGCCGAATCTGGCGCGTCTTCTCGACAAATATCACGCCCGCGCAACGTTCCTGTTCAGTCTCGGACCGGATCACACCGGTTGGGCCTTGCGCCGTGTGTTTCGCCCGGGATTTCTGAAGAAGGTTTCGCGAACCTCGGTAGTCGAGCACTACGGTGTGAAAACGCTTATGTATGGCGTGCTGCTGCCCGGGCCGGACATCGGGCGGCGCGCCGTTGCTGAAATGCGCGCCATCCACGAAGCCGGTTTCGAGTGCGGTATTCATACGTGGGACCACGTCTACTGGCAGGACAATGTCCGCGCTGGCAATCGCGAGTGGACTGCGGCGCAAATGCAACGCAGCCACGCGCGTTTTATCGAGATTTTCGGTACGCCGCCGGCCACGCATGGCGCAGCGGGCTGGCAAATGAACGGTCATGCGTTCGAGCAAATCGATGCCTGGGGCATGAAGTACGCGTCCGACGGACGTGGCCACACGCCCTACATTCCCGTTCTCGACGGCCGTGTTTTGAACCACGTCCAGATGCCGACCACGCTACCCACGCTCGATGAAGTTCTGGGAGTCGATGGCATCGACGTAAGCAACGTCGCCGCTCATTTGCTCAGCCTGACATCGAAGCAAAATCACGATCAGGTTTTCACGCTTCACGCCGAACTCGAGGGACAAAAGCTCGCGCCGGTTTTCGAGCAGATGCTCGCTGGCTGGAGCGCACAAGGCCACACCTTCTGCACGATGGGCGACTATCATGCGGCGCTGGACCGCGCGGCGCTGCCCACGTACCCTGTTTCGTGGGGCGAAATTCCGGGCCGAGCGGGAGAATTGATCCTACAGCCTGATTGATGTTTTCGCGGCTTGGGCGAGTCCGCTGAAAAACTCACTGGCTCGATATAGCCAGACCGTCTGCCGTGAATGTCTCCCTCGCCCGCGCAACCGCTACACGAAAGCCGATCTACCGTTTCAAAGTGCTCACTCGCCAGAAACTGGCGTCCGGACACGCGCCATCGATATAAACAGGAGAAGCTCCGTGCCGATCGCAGTCGATCAACCCGTTCCAGATTTCACCGCACCCGCAACCGGCGGCGAGTTTTCGCTATCCAGCCTGAAGGGCCAGAAAGTCGTGCTGTTTTTCTATCCGAAAGACAACACGCCGGGCTGCACGACCGAAAGCCTGCAATTCCGCGATCTCTACGACCGGTTCAAGGCGGCAGGTGCTGAAGTCATCGGCATATCGCGTGACAGCGTGAAATCGCACGACAACTTCAAGGCGAAGCTCGAACTGCCGTACACGCTCGTTTCCGATTCCGACGAAGCCATTTGCTCGCTCTTCGGCGTCATCAAAATGAAGAAAATGTATGGCAAGGAAGTGCGTGGAATCGAGCGTTCGACCTTCCTTCTCGACGCCAGCGGCGTGCTTCGCCGGGAGTTCCGTGGCGTAAAGGTTCCAGGTCACGTCGAGCAGATTGTGGAAGCTGTACAAGCGCTTTGAGGCACGTTATATTGATTCGCAATGAGCGCATGCCCCTTCCTCCATTTCTCTTTACGTAGCGCCCGGTGTAGCGCGGTAATTCCCGCGGCCGGCACGGGTCTCCGCTACACGCAACCCTCGGGACTCCGGTCTTTTCGGGGCGAAGCGAAAGACGAAAGGAGTCAGGAAGCAGGCGCCGTCGAGCCGCTGGTCCCAACGTCCGGGACGGCGGCTTTTTTGTTTGCGGACGCTCCCTTAGCCGCTGCGCGCCGCGCCGTCCGCGCGTTTGTACTTCCGTTTGATCTTCAGGACGCAACTTCCAAGGAGCCGATCGAAATCTAGGCGAACCGGCGTTTTCGAAACCGAAGCGCGTCACCGGGCGCAAACTGCATCGAAGTCAGGCCGTTTTCATACGGCTTACCCAGCAGGATGCGACAGGCGACGCACGACATACGATCCGATCCTTTCGAGGGAAACCATGCCTTTGCCTACCGCACCCGTCAAGCTCGGCAACCTCCTGCCGTCTGAAGAATACAAAGCCAAAGCCCGGCCTGCCCGCACAGCGAAGAAGCAGCCGAGTGACAGCGATCTGGTTACAGCCGATACCGATACCGACATCGACACCGATTTCGCCGCGCCCGTAGGCACTTCGCGTCCCGCCGCGGCAAACACCGCGAACACGTTGCGCGCAATTGCCAGCGAAACGCTCGCGAATGCCGCGAAAGATTCGGCCGTTGAAGCATCCGATACCGCACCCGCCGCACGCACGCGTCGCACGAAGCAGACTGCAGCCTTGCTGCAGCCCCCAACGCCTGCCGAGCAGGTCGAGACCACGCAGCCGGTCGAGGCTCGCGTGCGTTCCGAAGCGCCCGCTGCTCCCGCAGTCGCCGCCGCCCAGCAGCCGCGCACACAGCAAAAGCGCCGTCAGCGCGGCCAGCCGGAAAACGAGATCGGCAAGCTCTTTGTGCTCGACACGAACGTGCTGATGCACGATCCGTCATCGCTGTTCCGGTTCGAGGAACACGACGTCTATCTGCCCATGATGACGCTCGAAGAACTCGACAACCACAAGAAAGGGATGTCGGAAGTGGCGCGCAATGCCCGCCAGGTGAGCCGCACGCTGGATGCACTGGTTGCCCACGTCGGCGAGATGTCGGCGGGATTGCCGCTTTCCGCCCTGGGTAACCGCGATGCCACCGGCCGCCTCTATTTCCAGACAACGCTGACGGACATTGAACCGGTCGAGGGTCTGCCTGTCGGCAAGGCCGATAACCAGATTCTCGGCGTGGTCCGCGCGCTGCAAAAGGAGCGGACGGATCGCCAGGTCGTACTGGTGTCGAAAGACATCAACATGCGCATCAAGGCCCATGCGCTCGGCCTGCCAGCAGAAGATTATTTCAACGATCAGGTCCTCGAAGACAAGGATCTGCTTTATTCCGGCGTGCGCGCACTGCCTTCGGACTTCTGGACGAAGCACGCGAAGGGCATGGAAAGCTGGCAGGACACGAAGACGGGCACGACGTATTACCGCGTGACCGGTCCGCAATGCGCGTCCATGTTGGTCAACGAGTTTGTGTACTTCGAGCCACAGAATGGCGAGCCGTCGTTTTATGGCATCGTGCGCGAGCTGAACGGCAAGACAGCGTTGCTGCAAACGCTGCGCGATTACAGCCACCACAAGAACAACGTGTGGGGTATCACATCGCGCAACCGGGAGCAGAATTTCGCGCTCAACCTGCTGATGAACCCCGATGTGGATTTCGTCACGCTGCTGGGTCAGGCTGGTACGGGCAAGACCTTGATGGCGCTCGCCGCCGGCCTCGCGCAAGTGCTCGACGACAAACGCTACAACGAGATCATCGTGACCCGGGCAACGGTTCCGGTAGGCGAAGACATCGGCTTTTTGCCGGGCACCGAAGAAGAAAAAATGCAGCCGTGGATGGGCGCATTCGATGACAACCTCGAAGTCCTGCAGAAAACGGACGATGCCGCGGGCGAATGGGGCCGCGCCGCCACGCAGGAGCTGATCCGCTCGCGCCTGAAGGTGAAGAGCATGAACTTCATGCGCGGACGGACGTTCGTGGACAAGTACGTGATCATCGATGAAGCGCAAAACTTGACTCCGAAACAGATGAAAACGCTTGTCACGCGGGCCGGTCCCGGCACGAAGATCGTGTGTCTGGGGAACATTGCCCAGATCGATACGCCTTACCTGACTGAAGGCAGCTCGGGTCTGACCTATGTGGTCGACCGTTTCAAGGGCTGGACGCACAGTGGGCACGTCACGCTGGCGCGCGGCGAGCGTTCGCGTCTTGCCGATTACGCTTCGGACATTCTTTAAGCTTTAAAACTCGTTCAAAAGCCCGGCAAGCGATGCTTGCCGGGCTTTTTTTGTGGTTTTTTGTCATCGATGAGGCTGAACTTACAGCGTAAACCTCAAGTGACTTATCAAGAAAACTTGCCGCAGGCCCGGCTGACGGGCTAGTATCGCGAGACTAACATCATGGCTCGCTTGCCCTCCCGATGCGTCGATTCTGGTCACTGCTGGTGCTCACCTTCCTCGTTGCCGCGTGCTCCAGTGCGCCGCAGCGGGTCTCGCGTGCGCCGCCCGAATCGAGCGCGACCGCCGCAAATCGCACCTTCGCAAAGCCTTCCGGCTTCCCGAATTTCGTCGATCACAGCGTCGGGCGGGAGGAAATTTCCATCCAGGCGATGTCGCTCGTTGGCGTGCCGTATCGATGGGGCGGGAACACGCCGGAAGCGGGCTTCGATTGCAGCGGACTGGTCCGGTACGTCGTCGATCGCGCGGCTTCGGTCAACCTGCCGCGCACGACCGCCGACATGAGTTCGCGCGGCGAATCCATCGAACCCGATGAAGTCGCGCCCGGCGACCTGATTTTCTTCAACACCACGGGGCGCGCGCACTCGCACGTTGGAATCTACGTGGGCAAGCTGCGATTTGTGAACGCGCCGTCCACGGGCGGGACCGTCCGGCTCGATTACCTGACAAATCCTTATTGGGCGAAGCGTTTCGATGGCATTCGACGCGTCGCGGCACCGAAAGCCGTCCCGACGCCATTCGATTCGCCGACGTACCTGGCGTCGCCGGTGCCTGCAGGTATTCCGTCCGGCCGTTCGCCGGAAACGCAAGTTGCAACAGCGGCTGCCAGCAAATCCACTAACGCCGCCGATCAGTTCGAACCGCCGCCCCCTGCTTTATCGGCCGCTCGGCAGCAAGCGCAATCGGCAGGTGCGGTGTCACCGATCACGGCGAACGCAACTGCGGCCGCCGATCAGTTTGAACCGCCGCCGCCCGCGCTCGCCGCCGCACAGCGTCAGGCACAAGCCGCCAACGCGACCTCGCCCGCTCGCCAACCGCAAGCAGAAGCAAGCGCGATTGCGGCGGCATCGAATTCGCCCGATCCGATCGCGGCCGCCGCCGACGCCTTCGAACCGCCGCCGCCGACCGCGCGCCTCGCCGCTCAGCAAGTGCGCGCGGTGCAGCAACAACAACCATCGTCCGTCGCGCGCATTCCTGCTTCGGACCCGGCCGCCCACGTGATGCGTGCATCGACTAATCCACTCCCGCCCACGCGTCCCGCCGCCACCGACGACCCTATCGCGAAGTTCGCCAACGGTAGCTATTGAGCCCGAGGCAATGCACATCTTTCCGCGCGCGCGAACGCGCACGCCACTGTGAGCTCTGCTATCGTGTGCTGCTAACCGGCTCCGGGCATGGATTTCGGACGTCGGGAATCGCAATCAGCCTCGATAAGGAGTGACCTCATGGACCTGGGACTTGCCGGCAAAGTCGTGCTCATCACCGGCGGCAGCAAGGGCATTGGCTTCGCGTGCGCGAAGGCGTTTGCGGCGGAAGGAGCACGAGTCGCGATTGTTTCGCGCGATGCAGCGAACCTTGCGCGCGCGCGAGAACAACTCGCGCAGGACGGCCACCACGTGCACCTCGCGCGCGCTGATCTTCACGAACCACACAGCGTGCAGGACGTGGTGGAAGAAGCCACGAGCGCGCTCGGCCCAATCGATATTCTCGTAAATTCCGCGGGCGCGGCAAAACGTTACGATCCCGATTTGCTCGATGCCGATGCCTACAAGGCCGCGATGGAAGCTAAATACTTTCCATGTATTTATCCGCAGCAGGCTGTGCTCAAGAAAATGGCGGATCGCTTGAAAGCCGATCCGAAGAGCGACCCGGGCGTTGTTGTGAACATCATTGGCATGGGCGGAAAGATTGCGAGCGACATTCATATCGCCGGCGGCGCGGCAAACGCGGCGCTGATGCTCGCGACAGTCGGCCTTGCACATCATTACGCGAAGCTCGGGATTCGCATTAATGCCATCAATCCGGGCGCGACGTTGACGGAGCGCGTAGAAGAGGCACTCGCGCTCGAGGCCCAGCGGCAAGGCATCACGCGGGACGAGGCGTTGGCGCAAAGCCAGGCCAAAGTGCCGCTCGGCCGTTACGCAACGCCGGAGGAGATCGCCAACGTTGCTTTATTCTTGGCAAGCCGGCACGCGAGTTACGTATCGGGCGCGATCATTCCCATGGACGGTGTCGGTGCACCGCTGATCTGAACCAACGAAAAACGGGCGATCGAAATCGCCCGTTTTTTTAGATTTGACCGGCCGGTTGGCTCAGAAGAAGTGTCGTCCGAGCCACCACGCGCCCGCAGCCATCACGGCCGACGCCGGGATGGTCAGAATCCACGCCCAAACAATATTGCCTGCCACGCCCCAGCGCACCGCGCTGAACTTCTGCGTCGCGCCGACACCGACGATCGCGCCGGTGATCGTATGGGTGGTCGAAACAGGAATCCCGAGAAACGATGCGATGAACAGCGTGATCGCCCCGCCGGATTCCGCGCAAAACCCGCCAACAGGTTTCAGCTTCGTGATTTTCTGTCCCATCGTACGCACGATGCGCCAGCCGCCGAACAAGGTGCCGAGTCCCATGGAAAGGTAGCATCCGCCGATCACCCAGAGTGGCGGCGCGTCGGCCGTCGCCGATGCATAACCGGCGGCAATCAGCAGCATCCAGATAATGCCGATCGTTTTTTGCGCGTCGTTGCCGCCGTGACCCAAGCTGTAAAGCCCCGCCGATACCAGTTGCCATCGCCTGAAACGCCGGTCCACTTTCGACGGCGGCGTCCGGAAATACATCCATGAGACGATCAACATGAAGAGCGAGCCGAGCACAAAACCGAGCAACGGCGAGATGAAAATGAATGAAACGGTCTTTAGAAGGCCGTCGACGTTGAGCGAACCCCAACCGGACTTCGCCCACGCAGAGCCCATCAATCCGCCAATCAGCGCATGCGATGAACTCGACGGAATGCCGTAATGCCACGTGATGATGTTCCAGCCGATAGCCCCAACGAGCGCTCCGAAGATCACATATTGATCGACAATAGCCGGGTCGATAGTCCCTTTGCCCACGGTCGCCGCCACCTTCAAATGGAAGATGAAATACGCGATGACGTTGAATGCGGCGGCAAAAGCTACGGCTTGCTGAGGTTTCAGCACACCTGTCGATACGACAGTTGCAATGGAGTTGGCGGCGTCGTGAAAGCCGTTCATGAAGTCGAAAACCAGCGCGACCACGACGAGCGTAATGACAGCCCAGAGGGCGAGTTGAATCGAATGCATCGTTTATGGAGTGAGTGGCGCGGCTGAAATCAGGCGTTTTCCAACACGATGCCTTCGATAATGTTCGCGACATCCTCGCATTTGTCGGTGATCGTTTCCAACAACTCGTAGATCGCCTTCAACTTGATGAGCGTCTTGACGTTGTCTTCTTCGCGGAAAAGTTTCGACATCGCCGAGCGCAGCACGCGGTCAGCGTCCGACTCCAGACGGTCGATTTCTTCGCAGATCTTGAGAATTTCGCTGGCGCGTTTCATGTCGGCGAGAAGCTGCACGGCTTGCTGCACGCGCTCGGACGTCGCCGTGCAGATATGCGCCAACTGGCTCATTTCCGCGGTCGATTCGCGCACGTCGTAGAGCGAAATCGCGGTGGCGACGTCCTCCATCAGGTCCAGGATGTCGTCCATGGTCGTGATGAGCTTGTGGATTTCGTCGCGATCGAGCGGCGTGATGAAAGTCTTGTGCAGCAGGTCGATGGTTTCGTGCGTGAGTTTGTCGGCACGTTTTTCGTTCGTCTGGACGTTCTGCTTATGGACTTCCATCTGGTCCATGTTGTCGATAAGCAGTTCGAGTTCGTGGCTCGCGTCGACGATGCACTTTGCGTGCGCGTTGAAGATTTCGAAAAATTTGCCCTCGGTGGGCATGAATCGACCGAACATGAAAATCCCGGAAAGTGGCTCAAAGTGGCGCTGACATAAAACCGCCACATTGTACCTTTGCAGGATCGGCACCGCACTCTGATTGGCATCAATCCGAGCGCGGTTACAACATTAGTTCCTTAGTCGCTATAAAAATTCTGAGCGCCGGCAAAATTCTCGAACTTCGTGTATTGCCCCTGGAATGTGAGCCTTACTGGGCCGATCGGCCCGTTACGTTGCTTGCCGATAATGATCTCGGCCGTGCCCTTGTCTGGACTGTCCGGGTTATAAACCTCGTCGCGATAGATAAACAAAATGACGTCCGCGTCTTGCTCGATAGCGCCGGATTCGCGCAAATCCGACATGATCGGACGCTTGTTCGGTCTCTGCTCGAGCCCGCGATTCAGCTGCGAAAGCGCAACAACAGGAACATCGAGTTCCTTCGCGAGACTTTTCAACGAACGCGAGATCTCGGAGATTTCGGTTGCGCGGTTTTCGCCACCTGATCCAGATCCGGACATCAGCTGCAAATAATCGACAATGATCAAACCCAGTTTGCCGCACTGTCGCGCGAGACGCCTTGAGCGCGAGCGCAATTCCATCGGGTTCAAACCGCCGGTTTCATCGATGAAAATCTGCGCCTCGCTCATTTTCTGCACGGCGTGCGTGAGCTTTGGCCAGTCTTCGTCGGTGAGACGGCCGGTCCGCATTCTGTGCTGATCAAGACGTCCGACGGAACCGAGCATCCGCATGGTTAACTGCGTCCCCGGCATTTCCATGGAGAACACCGCGACCGGCAGGCCATATTCGACCGCCACGTATTCGCCAATGTTCATGGAAAACGCGGTTTTACCCATCGATGGGCGCCCTGCCACGATGATCAACTCACCGCCGTGCATACCCGAAGTCATGCGGTCCAGATCGACAAACCCGGTCGGCGTACCGGTGACATCGCTGGGATTTGCGGTGTGATAAAGCGTGTCGATTCGCTCGACTACTTCCGTTAAAAGCGGGCCGATCTCCAAAAATCCTTGCGTGCCCCGCGCGCCGCTTTCGGCAATCGAAAACACTTTCGCCTCGGCCTCGTCCAGCAACTGCCGCACTTCCTTGCCCTGCGGATTGAAGGCATCGGCGGAAATCTCATCGGCAACCGAAACCAGCCGGCGCAATATCGCCCGGTCGCGCACGATTTCCGCGTATCGGCGAATGTTGGCCGCGCTCGGCGTGTTCTGGGCGAGCGCGTTCAGGTAGGCCAGACCGCCGACCTCCTCCGCCTTGCCCGTATTCGTCAACGCCTCGTAGACGGTGATCACGTCGGCCGGACGCGTGGTCGCGATCAGCTTGCCAATCGCCTCGTAAATGATCCTGTGGTCGTAGCGGTAGAAATCACTGTGCGACATCAAGTCCGCAATGCGATCCCAAGCGGCGTTGTCGAGCAACAAGCCGCCAATGACGGACTGTTCGGCTTCGATGGAATGCGGCGGGACCTTCAGCGCATCCATTTGCGGATCTTTCGAGGGTGCGTTCATGGGGCAATTATCGGCGATATGAAGGGACGGCGGGAGATGGAAAAACAAAAAAGGCGGGAACCCTTGAGGTTTCCCGCCTTTCTTTTACGACATCACTTTTGCATCAGCGCCAGCAAAAAACCTGGCAGGCTAAAAGCTTAAGCGTGCTCGCCCAGCACCGACACCGTCACGTCAACCAGCACGTCCGTGTGCAGCGCGATCTGGACGGCGTGATCGCCAACCAGCTTCAGCGGGCCGTCGGCCAGACGCACTTGCGACTTTTCGACTTCTGCCAGGCCTTGCTTCTTCAGCGCTTCGGCGATGTCCGCGTTCGTCACCGAACCGAACAGACGACCGTCAACGCCAGCCTTCTGCGAGATCTGAACGGTTGCACCGCTCAGCTTTTCGCCTTGAGCCGTAGCAGCTGCCAGCTTTTCAGCCGCAACCTTTTCCAGTTCAGCACGGCGAACTTCGAATTCCGCGATCGCGTCCTTCGTTGCACGGCGAGCCTTCTTGCCCGGGATCAGGAAGTTACGTGCGTAACCGTCCTTGACCTTCACGATGTCGCCGAGGTTGCCCAGGTTGACGACTTTTTCCAAAAGAATGATTTGCATTTGGCTTTTCCTTATTGCGTCGTCTGATTAGGCCTTGTGCAGGTCGGTGTACGGCAGGAGCGCGAGAAAACGAGCGCGCTTGATAGCCGTGTCGAGCTGACGTTGGTAGTGAGCCTTGGTTCCAGTCAGACGAGCCGGCGTGATCTTGCCGTTCTCACCAACGAAATCCTTCAGCGTTTCCGTGTCCTTGTAGTCGATGTAATCGACATTAGCCGCGGTGAAACGGCAGAACTTCTTGCGCTTGAAGAGCGGGTTTTGTTGCTGACGACGTTTGTCGAATTTCTTACCAGTCGGGCGGGGCATGTTCAGTCCTTTCCAATATCCTGCAATTCTGTGATGTGAAACACCAGGGTTCGCGCGTTGCGGTTTTTCTTCGCCATGAAGCCTGTAAAGAGCGTTTCGACGCCCATTGCCAGACTTTCCAGCTTGCCGCTCGCAGCTCCGGCCGCTACCGCAGGAAGTGTCAATTCGATCTGGCGGGCAATGCCCGCTTCGACAACTTCCGTGCAGTGATGCAACGTGCAGCTTGCTATGGGGACGCCGGCGGGGGTGTACCGCACCGGTTCGCGTTCCACGACGCTTGCTGTCAGTTGCAGCCGGTTCACTTAAATCCTGGTGGCTTGACGCCTATTTATAGAAATAAGCGACTATTAAGCCTGCGCTTCAGTCGACGGCTGGCTGGCCGCCTTCTTGGCTTCTTCGCGGTGCACTTCCTTCATCATCGGCGACGGGCCGGTTTCGGCCTTCTTCATCTTGACGATCAGGTGACGCAGCACTGCGTCGTTGAACTTGAATGCGTGTTCCAGCTCTTCCAGGGTTTCCTGGCTGCATTCAATGTTCATGCACACGTAGTGAGCCTTCGCGAGTTTCTCGATCATGTAAGCCAGCTGACGGCGGCCCCAGTCTTCGATGCGATGGATAGAACCACCGTGCGACGTGATCGTGGTCTTGTACCGTTCGATCATGGCGGGCACTTGCTCGCTCTGATCCGGATGCACGATAAATACGATTTCGTAATGACGCATTGTTACTCCTTGAGGATATAAAGCCACCCGGGCGTCGGACCGGTGCGGCAAGAGAGAAGCCAGCGATTATAGCGGGATATGAATGCCCGTACAACTGATTTGGCCGTTTTCCGCTTCAGTTCCGCTGTGTTTTCAATGGCTTAGGCGCGTCGCGGCGATCCCGGGCGTTTGAAAGACGTCAGCGCTCACGGCTCCAGTAATCCGGCTGCGCATAGATTTTCTTCAAATAATCAATGAAGTAACGTACTTTTGCCGGCACGTAACGCTGTTGCGGGTACACCGCAAGGATGTCGTAGTCCGGGAGCGCGAATTCATCGAGTACCGTTTCCAGTTCGCCCGCCGCCAATTGCCGCTGGATCTCCCACGTCGAGCGCCAGCCGAGGCCATGGCCTTCGGAGACCCATCGGTGAAGCAATTCGCCGTCGTTGCAATCGAGGTTTCCGGAGACGCGCACCGTCGCCAGCTTGCCGTTACGGCGGAAGTACCAGCCGCGGTTCTGGCCGCCCTGCAGGTTGAAAGCGAGGCAATTGTGGCGCGGCAGGTCATCGAGCGATTTCGGTTTGCCGTGCTTCTTGAAATACGCGGGCGTGCCGCAAACCACGCGATGGTTTTCCGCGAGTTTCACCGCCACGAAATTCTGATCCACCGCGCCACCGATTCGTATCGACAGGTCGTACCCTTCGCGGATCAGGTCGGCAACGCGGTCGTTCAGGTTGAACGACATCTGCAACGCGGGTTTGTCGGCGAGAAAACCGGGGGCGTGCGGCGCCACATGCATCCGGCCAAATGCCGCGGGCGCCGAGACGATCAAATGGCCGTCGACGGTGCGCTGGCCATCGGCGAGCTCGTTTTCCGCCTGGTTCCAGTCCGCCAGCAAGCCGCGGCAGCGTTCCAGGAACGCCGCGCCTTCTTCGCTTACGACCAGACGGCGTGTCGATCGGTACATCAATTTGACGCCCAGCCGCTTTTCCAGCGCATCGATACGCCGCCCCAGAATCACCGGCGACACGCCCTCTTCCAGCGCGGCCGCGGCGAGGCTGCCGGCCTCGGCGACTTTCACAAACGTCTCTATCTGCCTGAAGCGATCCATTTTTCTGTCTCCGTTGCTCAGCCGTTCCATACTTTTTGTATCGGATCAAACGACTCTGGCTGATCTTATCAACACTCCGGCACACGCATAAAGTTTGTTAAACGACGTTCTGCAATGGCGGGACGCACCGAAACACAAAGTGGATGGAGACAGTCATGACAAAAATGCGAGCTGTAGACGCAGCCGTTCTGGTGCTGGAAAAAGAAGGCATCGAGATGGCGTTCGGCGTGCCGGGCGCGGCAATCAACCCGCTCTACTCGGCGCTGCAGCGGGCCGGCAGTATTGGCCACGTGCTGGCGCGGCACGTGGAAGGCGCGTCGCACATGGCTGAAGGTTATACGCGGGCGTCGCCGGGGAATATTGGCGTGTGTATCGGCACATCGGGACCGGCCGGAACGGACATGATCACGGGCCTGTATTCCGCTCAGGCCGATTCGATTCCGATTCTCGCCATCACGGGTCAGGCGCCGCGCTCACGTCTCTACAAGGAAGATTTCCAGGCTGTCGATATCGAATCGATCGCGAAGCCGGTCACGAAGTGGGCGGTTACGGTGCGCGAACCGGCGCTCGTGCCGCGCGTGTTCCAGCAGGCGTTCCACCTGATGCGCTCGGGCCGTCCGGGTCCGGTGCTGGTGGACTTGCCTATTGACGTGCAGCTCGCGGAAATCGAATTCGATATCGATACGTACGAGCCCCTGCCCGTCTACAAGCCGAAAGCCACGCGCGCCCAAGTCGAGAAAGCGCTGACCATGCTGACGAACTCGGAGCGGCCGTTGATCGTGTCCGGCGGCGGCGTGTTGAATGCGGCGGCTGAAGATTTGCTGGTCGAATTCGCCGAGCTCGTGAACGTGCCGGTGATCCCGACGCTGATGAGCTGGGGCGCGATTGCCGACGACCATCCGCTGATGGCCGGCATGTGCGGTCTTCAAACGGCGCACCGATATGGCAATGCCAACATGCTGGCATCGGATTTCGTGCTGGGCATCGGCAATCGCTGGGCGAACCGGCATACGGGCAGCGTCGAGGTTTATACGAAGGGCCGCACGTTCGTGCACGTGGATATTGAACCGACGCAGATCGGCCGTGTTTTCGGGCCGGATCTCGGCATCGTTTCCGACGCCAAGTTCGCGCTCGAACTCTTTGTTGAAGTGGCGCGTGAATGGAAAGCCGCGGGCAAGCTGAAGGATCTCGGCGCGTGGGTTGGCGAGTGCCAGGAACGCAAGCGCACGATGCATCGCAAGACGCACTTCGACAACGTGCCGATGAAACCGCAACGCGTCTACGAAGAGATGAACAAGGTGTTCGGCCGCGACACCTGCTACATCTCGACGATCGGTTTGTCGCAGATCGCCGGTGCGCAATTCCTGCACGTCTACAAGGCGCGCAACTGGATCAACTGTGGTCAGGCAGGTCCGCTCGGCTGGACGATTCCGGCGGCGCTCGGCGTGCGCGCTGCCGACCCGCAACGGCCGATCGTGGCGCTCTCGGGCGACTACGACTTCCAGTTCATGATCGAAGAACTTGCCGTTGGCGCGCAATTCCGCCTGCCGTATATTCACGTGGTCGTGAACAATTCATACCTCGGTTTGATTCGTCAGGCGCAACGCGGTTTCGATATGGACTACTGCGTGCAGCTCGCGTTCGAAAATATCAACGCACCGGATCTGAACGGCTATGGCGTGGACCACGTCGCGGTTGCCGAAGGCCTGGGTTGCAAGGCGATGCGTGTATTCAAACCGGAAGATCTGGCTCCGGCGCTGCGCAAGGCGGAAGGCATGCTCGCGGAGTTCGGCGTGCCGATCATCGTGGAAGTAATTCTCGAGCGCGTGACGAACATCGCGATGGGCACGGAGATCGACAACATCAACGAATTCGAGCCGCTCGCCGAAACCGAAGAAGACGCGCCGACAGCGATTGCGTCGACATCGAACGCCTGAAACAAAGCCTGAGAGAGTAGAACCCATGCCTAAATTTGCCGCAAACCTGACGATGCTTTTCAACGAAGTGCCCTTCCTCGACCGCTTTGCAGCGGCGGCGGAAGCGGGCTTCGAAGCGGTGGAATTCCTGTTTCCGTATCCGTATTCCATCGCGGATCTGCGTCAGCGTCTGGACGACAACAACCTGCAAATCGTGTTGCATAACTTGCCCGCGGGAAACTGGGAAGGCGGCGAGCGCGGCATTGCGTGTTTGCCGGACCGGAAGGAAGAATTTCGCGAAGGCGTGACGAAAGCAATCGAATACGCGAAGGCGTTGAACGTGCCTCAGCTCAATTGCCTGGTCGGGATTCCGCCGGCCTCGGTGAGTCGTGAAGAGGCGCGCGCGACGATTGTCGAGAACCTGAAGTTCGCGGCCGGCGCATTGAAGAAAGAAGGCATCAGGTTGCTGGTCGAACCGTGCAATCACTTCGATATCCCCGGCTTCGCGCTGAATAAATCTCAGGAAGGACTCGACGTGATTCGCGACGTGGGTTCGGACAACCTGTTCCTGCAATACGACATCTATCACATGCAGCGCATGGAAGGCGAACTGGCGGCAACGATCGAGCGCAACTTGCCATCGATTGCGCATGTTCAGCTTGCCGATAACCCCGGCCGCAACGAACCGGGCACGGGCGAGATCAACTATCCGTTCCTGTTCGCGCTGCTGGATTCGATTGGCTACGAAGGCTGGATCGGTTGCGAATACAAGCCGCGCACGACGACCGCAGCAGGCCTCGGCTGGTTGAACGAACTTCGCGCGCTTGCATAAGGCAACAACCCGATAATTGGAGGAGACACACGTAATGGCAACAATCGGTTTTATCGGCCTTGGAATCATGGGCGCCCACATGGCGCGCAACCTGAAAAAAGCGGGCCACACGCTGGTCCTGAACGGCGCATATCCGGTGCCTGACGATCTGCGCTCGCTCGGCACGGTGGTCGGCAATTCGACCGAAGTCGCGCGCGGCAGCGAGATCATTGTGTTAATGGTGCCGGACACGCCCGATGTGGCGAACGTCCTCTTCGCCGACGACGGCGTTGCAAAGGGACTCGAGAAAGGCCAGCTCGTGATCGACATGAGCTCGATCTCCCCAATTGAAACGCAGGCGTTCGCCAAAAAGATCAACGCCCTGGGCTGCGATTATCTCGATGCACCCGTCTCCGGCGGCGAAGTCGGCGCGCGTGAAGCGACGCTCACCATCATGGTCGGCGGCCCGGAAACGGCGTTCGAGCGGGCGAAGCCTTTGTTCGAAGTGATGGGCAAGAACATCACGCTCATCGGCGATAACGGCGCGGGACAAACGTGCAAGGTCGCCAATCAGATCATCGTGGCGCTGAACATCGAGGCTGTGGGTGAAGCGCTGCTGTTTGCATCGAAATCAGGCGCCGATCCCGAGCGCGTACGCAAAGCGTTGATGGGCGGCTTCGCCGCTTCGCGGATCCTGGAAGTGCACGGCGAGCGCATGACCAAGCGCACGTTCAATCCGGGCTTCCGGATCGAGTTGCATCAGAAAGACTTGAATCTGGCATTGGAAAGCGCCAAGAAGCTCGGGCTCGCATTGCCGCACACGGCGAGCGCGCAACAACTGTTCAGCGTCTGCGTGGCGAACGGCGGACGCGAATGGGATCACTCGGGCATGGTGAAAGCGCTAGAGCTGATGTCGAATCATCAGGTTACCGAAGGAAAATGAATTGCTGAAAACCGGCTGATCTCCGGTGGGTTGCAAGAAGTGCAATAACGTTGGGTCCGTCTAGCGGCGCCCGGCAGTGACGTGGAAGCCTTGGTCGGTCAGACGTCATTGCCGGGTGTCCGCCTGCCGGATCTTTTTTTTCGTTTCAAGGAATGTTCATCCGACTGGATTTGCCCTCGGCGGGTTTCGCGCATTTCGCCGCTGGACTGAAACAGTTGCCGGGTTAAACGAGAAACGCAAACCAGGTTCGCGTTTTTTGTTTTCAGTAGGTATCGAAGACGCTTTGCAAATCTTTTGGCGCGATACCCGCGGCAAGCGCAAGCATCAACAAGACTCTCGCTTTGTAAGGGTTCAGGCTCCCCGCCGTGATCGAACCAAGTGCGTCGTCCGGCGCCGCGCCGTTGCGCATCACATGCCCCGAACCGACCCGCGACGAACGCACGACAACCACGCCTTGCTTGACGGCATCGGCGACGGCTTGCTGCATGATCGTGTGGATCGAGCCATTTCCCGTGCCGGCAATCACGAGCCCTTTTGCGCCGGCCGCGACCATCGCATCGATCGCCACACGCGATGCACCCGCGTAACTCGGCACGATCTCGACCACCGGCAGTTCGGCTGCGACGTTGAACGGCGTATTCGATGTATGCGGCCTGACGACCGCGCGCTGATATTCGACCTGTCCGTCCTGCACCCAGCCGAGCGCGCCGCCTTCGGGTGAACGGAAGGCATCGACGGCGTAGGTGCTGGTTTTCGTGACGTCGCGTCCGCTGTGAATCTGGTTGTTGAACGCCACCAGAACGCCCTGCTTCCACGAAAGCCGGCTCGCCGCCACCGTGACCGCGTTGAGCAAGTTGAGTGGACCGTCGGCCGATAACGCCGTCGATGGCCGCATGGCCGCCGTCAGCACGACCGGTTTGTCGCTCTTGACCGTCAGATGCAGCAAATACGCGGTTTCTTCGAGCGTATCCGTGCCGTGCGTGATGACGACGCCATCGATATCGTCCTGCGCCAGCAACGCATTCACGCGTGCGCACAACGTCGCCCACAGCGCCGGCGTCATGTCTTTGCTGTCGATGCTCGCCACTTGCTCCGCGTGAATTCGCGCAACTTGCGACAATGACGGCACGGCATCGAGCAATTTATCGACGCCGACAACGCCAGCTTTGTATCCCGATGTTTTCGCGGCGTCGCCCGCCTCGCCCGCGATGGTTCCGCCGGTCGCAAGGACGGCAATTTGCGGCAATGAAATGTGTAGAGAGTTCATGGCCGCAATTGTAGCGGAGCGTGTCTGAAGCGGGTTCGAGCGTTTTTTTAAGCCGCCTCGCGCAACTGCGCCGCGATCTGCGCTTCATCGAGTTGCGGTGCGAACATCTCGATCAGCTTGTATGCATACGCCCGAAGGAACGCGCCCTTGCGCAAACCGACCCGCGTGGTGCTCGCTTCGAACAGATGCTGCGTGTCGAGCGCGACGAGTTCGGTATCGCGTTTTTCATCGAAAGCCATTGCAGCGACGATACCAATCCCCATGCCCAATTCCACGTACGTCTTGATCACATCGGCGTCGATGGCGGTCAGCACCACGTCCGGCATTGCGCCCACTTTCGCAAACGCCTGGTCGACGTGCGAACGGCCGGTGAAGTCGTTGTCGTACGTGACGATCGGGTATTCGGCGATTTCGTCGAGTGTGAGGTTCTCGCGGCCGACCAGCGGATGTCCCTTCGGCACGACCACCGTGTGATGCCACGAATAGCACGGGAACGTGACAATATCCGGATACCGGTCGAGCGCTTCAGTTGAAATGCCGATATCCGCTTCGCCGTTGATGATCATCTGCGCGATCTGTTGCGGGCTGCCCTGACGCAGCGCGAGATGAACCTTCGGGAACACCTCGGTGAACTGGCGTATGACTTTCGGCAACGCATAGCGCGCCTGCGTGTGCGTGGTCGCGACCACCAGATGGCCGTTGTCCTGATCGGCGAACTGGCGCGCGACGCGGCGCAGGTTTTCGGCATCGAGCAACATGCGCTCGATCACCTGATGCACTTCCTTGCCCGGCTCGGTCAGCCCCGTCAGACGCTTGCCGCGCCGGATGAAGATATCGACGCCGAGTTCGTCTTCGAGATCCTTGATCTGCTTCGACACGCCCGACTGCGACGTATAAAGCACGTTCGCGACTTCGGTCAGGTTCATGTTCTGGCGCACGGCCTCGCGGACGAAACGCAGTTGCTGGAAGTTCATGTCAGCCTCTCTTTTTAGGTAGTCTTAATGCGCCGGGAACACGCGCAGCACGCGTGGAACGGCAGTCACGCCATCGCCAATGTTCAGGTTCAAACCACGCCACGTCTCGCGATCCAGCTCGGCTTCGAGCACATTGCCTTCCGCGCCTTCCAGGTCCACGCGCACGGAGCCGCCGAGCGTCACGACACGGCGGACGTCGACCACAATGCCATCGCGATGACCCGACGCCGTCGGGAACAGCGTGAGATCGTGCGGCCGCACGTAGGCAACAGCGGGACCCGCGAAATTCGCTTCAGTGGCGATCGGTTGGGCGACGCCTTGAGCCACGAACCCCTGTGCATCGACGGTGCCTTTCAGACGATTGGCCGCGCCGAGGAATTCGTACACGAACGACGTTTGCGGATGATCGTAGACATCTTGCGGACTGCCGACCTGCTCCACATGTCCGCGATTGAGCACCACGATCCGGTCAGCAACTTCAAGCGCTTCTTCCTGATCGTGCGTGACAAAAATGGTCGAGATATGCAGATCGTCGTGCAAACGGCGCAACCAGCTTCGCAACTCCTTGCGAACCTTGGCATCGAGCGCGCCGAACGGTTCGTCGAGCAACAGCACTTTCGGTTCGACGGCAAGAGCGCGCGCCAACGCGATCCGCTGCCGCTGTCCGCCCGACAATTCCGACGGAAACCGTTGCGCAAGCCAATCGAGCTGCACGAGTTTCAGCAACTCGTGCACTTTCTCGCGAATCACTGCTTCGGAAGGCCGTTCCTTGCGCGGCTTCACGCGCAAACCAAACGCAACGTTTTCGAATACGGTCATATGGCGAAACAGCGCGTAATGCTGGAACACGAAGCCAACCTGACGCTCGCGCGCGCCGACCGCCGCGACGTCCTCGCCGTTCAGCACGACCGTACCGGCATCGGCGTATTCGAGTCCCGCGATCACGCGCAACAACGTGGTCTTGCCACAGCCGGAAGGTCCGAGCAACGCAACCAGTTCACCCGCCGGGAAGTCGAGCGAGACGTTATCCAGCGCGACGAAATCGCCAAAGCGCTTCTGCAAATTGCGAACGATGATGCTCATGTTGATTCTCGCCTTCTAGTTCTGGAGTGAAGCCGCGGCCGGGACATCGGCGGGGCGGGCTTGCGCGGCTTCTATCGACTTCGCCATGCGGTTTTCGGCGAGCAGTTTCAGGCCGAGCGTGACGAGCGCGAGCAGCGCCAGCAGCGAAGCCACGGCGAACGCCGCCGAGAAGTTGTATTCGTTGTAGAGAATTTCGACGTGCAGCGGCATGGTGTCGGTCTGGCCGCGAATATGGCCCGACACCACGGACACGGCGCCGAACTCGCCCATCGCGCGGGCGTTACAGAGAATCACGCCGTACAGCAAACCCCACTTCACGTTGGGCAGCGTCACGCGCCGGAAAATCTGCCAGCCCGATGCGCCGAGGACGTGGGCCGCCTCTTCCTCGTCGTTGCCTTGCGCCTGCATCAGCGGAATCAATTCACGCGCGACGAACGGGAACGTGACGAAGATCGTTGCGAGCACAATGCCCGGCACGGCGAAGATAATCTGCACGTTATGGTCGATGAGCCATGGCCCGAACCAGCCCTGCGCGCCGAACATCAGCACGTAGATGAGTCCCGAGACAACCGGCGAAACCGAGAACGGCAGGTCGATCAACGTGGTGAGAAACGCCTTGCCGCGAAACTCGAACTTGGCGATGGCCCACGATGCCGACAGACCGAACACCACGTTCAGCGGCACTGCTATGGCCGCGGTGATCAGCGTGAGCTTGATCGCGGACCACGCGTCCGGGTCTTTCAACGAATCGAAGTAATACGCCACGCCTTTGGCGAAGGCCTGCGCAAACACCGCCGCAAGCGGCACGACGAGAAACAGCGCGAGAAAGACCAGCGCGATCGTTGTCAGGATCCAGCGGACGACGCGCGGTTCCGTGACCGGATCGAGCTTGTGTTCGATGGCGCGCAGCGCGGCGATATCCGCCGTTTTCTGGTTGACGCTGCTCATGCCTTGGCTCCATCGACATGTAGCGAACCCGCCAGCGCAGGCGCCGGACCCGCGCCGCCGCGGCTCGTGCGCCGCTGCAGGAACCATTGCAGCGTATTGATCAGAAGCAGCATCAGGAACGACACGCACAGCATGACCACGGCGATCGCGGTGGCGCCCGCGTAGTCATATTGTTCGAGCTTCGTGATGATCAGGAGCGAAGTGATTTCGGATTTCATCGGCACATTGCCCGCGATAAAAATCACCGATCCGTACTCACCCAGCGCACGCGCGAACGCCAGCGCGAAGCCGGTCAGAAGCGCGGGGAAAAGCGACGGCAGGACCACGCGGCGAAACGTCAGCCAGCGAGTGGCCCCGAGGCACGCGGCCGCCTCTTCCTGCTCGCGCTCGAAGTCTTCCAGCACCGGCTGCACGGTCCGCACAACGAACGGCAAACCGATGAACGTCAGCGCCACCAGCACGCCCAGCGGCGTGAACGCCACCTTGAGGCCGAGCGGTGCGAAAAATTGCCCGATCCAGCCATTTGGCGCATACACGGCGGCCAGCGCGATGCCCGCAACAGACGTGGGCAACGCGAACGGCAGATCGACCACGGCATCGACGATGCGCTTGAAGGGAAACGTGTAGCGGACCAGGACCCACGCGACCAGGAAACCGAACACGGCGTTGATCAACGCGCCGCCAAGCGCCGCCGAGAACGTCAGCCGGTACGACGCCATCACGCGCGGCGACGTGACCGCGCGCACGAACGTGGCCCAGTCGAGCGTGGCCGTCTTGGCAAAAGTCGCGGCGAGCGGAATCAGCACCACGAGGCTCAGATACGCCACCGTGACGCCAAGCGTCAGGCCGAAGCCCGGCAGCGCGCTGGGCTTGCGGAAAGTAAAAGTTGTCATGCGTCCATCATCCAGTACCGTTGCGTCGCGGGGAAACGGCGCTTCGGGGTTCTGACCGTCTTTGCGGCCGTGGTGTTTTGGTTTTCTTGCGACTCTTTACGACTACAGCATCGCGAGCGGACGAACGCCGGCGATGCTGTCTTTCACGCTTTCACGGCCACCGCTATTACTGCGGCTGATAGATCGAATCGAACACGCCGCCATCGGCGAAATGCGTCTTTTGCGCCTTCGTCCAGCCGCCGAACGAATCGTCGATGGTGTACAGCTTGATCTTCGGGAACTGCTTGGTGAGCGCGGCCGGAACCGCTGTAGAACGCGGACGATAGAAGTTGCGCGCCGCGATCTCCTGGCCTTCCTCGCTATACAAATACTTCAGGTACGCCTCGGCGAGCTTGCGCGTGCCATGGCGGTCGACAACCTTGTCAACCACCGCAACCGGTGGCTCGGCGAGAATGCTCACCGACGGCACCACGATCTCGAACTTGTCCGAACCGAATTCCTTCAGCGACAGGAACGCCTCGTTTTCCCAGGCGATCAGCACGTCGCCCTGGCCGCGCTGCACGAAGCTCGTGGTTGCGCCGCGTGCGCCCGAATCCAGCACGCCGGCGTTTTTGTAGAGCTTGGTCACGAAGTCCTTCGCGGTCGTCGCGTTGCCGCCCGGCAGATGTTCGGCGTACGCCCAAGCCGCGAGATAGTTCCAGCGTGCGCCGCCCGAGGTCTTGGGATTCGGCGTCACAATCGATACACCCGGCTTGAGCAGATCCGGCCAGTCCTTGATCTGCTTCGGATTGCCCTTGCGAACGAGGAATACGATCGTCGATGTGTACGGCGAGGCGTTATCCGGCAAACGCTTTTGCCAATCCTGCGCGACGAGACCCTTCGCCGACAGTGCATCGATGTCATATGCCAGCGCCAACGTCACCACATCGGCTTGCAAGCCGTCGAGAACAGAGCGCGCCTGACCACCCGAGCCGCCGTGCGACTGTTTGAACGTGACGGTCTCGTTGGTTTCAGCCTTCCATTTCTTGCCGAAAGCCTGATTGAAGTCCTGATACAACTCACGCGTCGGGTCGTACGACACATTGAGAAACGATGTATCGGCGTGCGCTTGCGCGACCATGCCCATTCCGGACGCCGCTCCGATAATCGCCGTCGCCAGCAGTTGCCTCGCTCGCGCGCTCCAGCTCGTATTCCGACTCAGCATTCCCCGTTCTCCGTCTTATGGTGTTGGATGGGCCGAGTCTATCGACGGGCTTTCATTATTAAAAATAATTGTTCTTCATGCTTTTAGATCAAAAAGTGCTAATGACGGCTGGAAGCGGTGTTGCGACCGGTAAACGGGCGTTGGAGCGGCGCGTTTCCCTCTTGTGTGTGGTCGTGGCGACGCCGAACTTAAAGTAAAGCTTGAAAAGCCGCGAATACTGTATAAAACTACAGGCATCTGTTCATCCATACAGTGGATGCGCGACCAGAAAAGGGGCTAAAAGACGTGACCAAAATGAGCAAACTGACTGCGCGGCAGCAAGAGGTGTTCGAACTGATCCAGCGCGCAATCGAGCGCACTGGTTTTCCGCCCACACGCGCCGAGATCGCGGCAGAACTCGGCTTTAGTTCGGCCAATTCCGCCGAGGAGCATCTTCGTGCGCTGGCGCGTAAAGGTGTGATCGAGTTGGCCGCGGGCTCATCGCGCGGCATTCGGCTGCTGAACCAGCCTGGTCCTGACGACGGCCCTCATCAATTTACGTTGCCGCACGCCAGCATCATGCAGTTGTCATTGCCGCTGGTCGGGCGCGTAGCCGCCGGTAGTCCGATCCTGGCGCAAGAACATATCTCGCAGCACTTCGCCTGTGATCCCGCACTGTTCTCCAGCAAGCCTGACTATTTGTTGAAGGTTCGCGGTCTGTCCATGCGCGACGCCGGCATTTTCGACGGCGATCTGCTCGCGGTGCAAAAGAAGAACGAAGCCAAGGACGGTCAGATCGTTGTTGCGCGCTTGGGCGACGACGTGACGGTCAAGCGCTGGAAGCGTCGTCCGGACGGCGTTGAGCTGATTGCCGAAAATCCTGACTACGAAAACATCTTCGTGGCGTCGGGCAGCGATGAATTTGCGCTGGAAGGCATCGCCGTTGGACTAATCCGATCCGGCGAGTTGTGATGTGGTTCGTTCGCCGCCGATTTGTTGGCCGCGTTCCGGTTCTCGTGTTTTGAATGCTGTTTTCTGATCCGCATTGCGGCGGCGGGTGCGCTCGCTTCCGGCTGCACTGCGGTTGAATTTCCGGCCTTATAAAGCGTGACGGGCATTGCATCCGCAATGAACCGGCGCGTGCCCTATTGTCCACGGAGAAACATCATGGAACGATTTGCCCGCCTGTTTTCTGCCTCGTTTTTATCCAATGCATCCGTGGCTTTCGCGCCCGCAGCGCGCTCCCCGCTTTCGTTCCGTCAATTTCGCGAATTCGGCCGATTCCGCCATTTGCGGGCATTGATTTCCTGCAAGACGCGCAAAGACACGAACACGCCGGATATGTTCGATGAACCGCCCGTCCTGCCATCGCGGCAACCGGCGTTCGCACGTGTATCGCTGAGTTCGTCAGTGCACGCGCAGGCCGAACATCGTGCGCCGGTGCGGGTTTATCGCAGTGAATCGCGCGTGATCATGGTGGGAAATATCAACGCGGTATCGCGCATGATCGACCGTTGTATCGACGAAGAACGCGCAGGTGTCGAGGGTGGTTTGCTCGCGTGACGGTTGCGGGTCACTTCGTTGCTGGTGAGCCGAGGGATAGATTTGGTGGCGGCGCGGTCAATTGAGACTGTTAATGGGATTATTTGCCGTCATCCATTCAATCACACACAGGTTCCCTCTCGTATGACTCGTACCAGTAAATCGGTTCTAACCGCGCTGATCGTGATTGCGGTCATCGCCGCGCTCGGGTTGCTTTACGCGTCGCCTTATATTGCGCTCGACAGGATGAAACGCGCCGCCGATGCGCGCGACGCCGAGACGGTGAACACCTACGTCGATTTTCCGCTGCTGCGGCAAAGCTTGAAGGAACAGGTCGGGCAACTGCTCACGCGCAAGATCGATGTGCAAAAAAGCGGCAATCCGCTGGCGCTATTAGGTGCAATGATCGGCGCTGCGCTGATCGGGCCGCTCGTTGATTCATATGCCACGCCAGATGGCGTCGCCGCAATCCTGAACGGCATTCCGCCGCGAGGCGATCCTGGCGAGAAACCGCCGGTCCCGCCTTCGCCGGATTCCGCCAACGAGGGAACAACGCCAGCTTCGCCGGGCGCACCGCCGATTTCCAGCGCGCCATCTGAGCCCAAACAAAAAGAACCGCCCGCGACAACGGCAGGCTATAGAAGCTTCGACACGTTCGTCGTGAACTACCAGCACGGCGCGGGAGATGCGCGCTATTCGGCCGTTCTCAAACGCTATGGACTGTTTTCGTGGAAGCTGGTCGGTATCGAATTGAACGGCGGTTGAACGGGAGTGAACGACTTCAGCCGTTGCACTAAGCCATTACACCCCGCCCCGTTTCACACATTGACTTCGGCCTTCACAGGCACTGCGGCATGCGCTGCATCTTCCTGTTCGGCCGTCGATCCAACCGGCGAAACTGCCACCAGAATGCTGCACGACACGCGGTCCATCAGCGGTGTGTTGCCCGCGCCCATCCACCACCGGGCGAGCCCTGTCCGGCAACGATGTCCCACTACGACCAGATCGACCTGCAGGCTTTGCGCAAGCCCGGCAATTTCATCGATAGGGTGCCCAAACGCGAAATGACCCTCGGCGTGCACGCCGCGCTCGGTTAGCCATTCCACGCCTTCGCGCAGGATGTCGCGGGCGGCGTCTTCGAAGCGCCCGCAGGCCATATCGGTGAGAAGGCCCGCACTTTGCGCAATGCTCGAGCGCATATCGACTACAGCTAGCAAGTGTGTTTCGGCTTTCAGTTCGAGCGCGAGGTTCGCGCCGTCGCGCAGCGCCTTTCGACCTTCGCGAGAGCCGTCGTAGCACAGCAGGATTTTTCGGTAGCTCGCCATGGTGGTTCTCCGCGCTGCTCGTGGCAGCAAAGGGCATCGAAAAAACAATTTCAACGTGCTGCGGGTTGTGCCTCGTGCTCAGTCGATCGCAAAACCCCGGCCGCGTTGCCGTCATCATGGTGCGTCGCCAAACCGCTTGCAACGATGGAAAACGCTAATGCATTTACGTCACTGGAAAATTCCGAAGCGCGCAGCGTGCCAGCACGCGCAATCCCTTGACGGGCGGCCGACGCAGCCGATCACTACCCTTTCCAGGAAGCCGTTTGGGTTCGGAAATTTACCCTCATGCGCACACGCAGTGCACGTCACGCCGGGCGGCGCGCCGCGCTGGTGCAATCGATTAAACTAGTCAGCTTGATTCCTGACCCAAAGCCGAGTTCCAACGCATGGCAGATGCAGCAGTTTTACCTCAGGATGCAACTCGTTTGCCGGACGCGCCGACAAGTCCCGCCATCGAATTTATCGATGTCCGGAAGCACTATGGCGACAAAACGGTAGTCGATGGATTGTCGTTTCATGTGCAGCCCGGCGAGTGTTTTGGACTCCTCGGCCCGAACGGCGCGGGCAAGACCACCACGCTCAAGATGCTGCTCGGACTTGCCGCGCCGGATGCCGGCACGATCCGCCTCGTCGATGAACCCATTCCGTCCCGAGCGCGTTATGCGCGCCGCCGCGTGGGCGTTGTTCCGCAGTTCGACAATCTCGATCCCGACTTCACCGTGCGAGAAAACTTGCTGATCTTCGGCCGGTATTTCGGCATGAGCGGCGGCGAAATCGAGGCCGTGGTTCCATCACTGCTGGAATTCGCGCGCCTCGAAAGCAAGGCGAACGCGCGAGTCGGCGAGTTGTCGGGCGGCATGAAGCGGCGGCTGACGCTCGCGCGTGCGCTCGTGAACGACCCCGATGTCCTCGTCATGGACGAACCGACCACTGGTCTCGATCCTCAAGCGCGTCATCTCATCTGGGAGCGGTTGCGTTCGCTGCTATCGCGCGGCAAGACCATTCTTCTCACTACGCACTTCATGGAGGAAGCGGAGCGGCTTTGCGACCGGCTATGTGTGATCGAAGAAGGACGCAAGGTCGCGGAAGGCAAGCCGGACGAGTTGATCGAAAGCGTGATCGGTTGTGACGTGATCGAGATCTATGGCCCCGATCCGCAAGCACTGCGCGATGAACTCACGCCTTTCGTAAGTCGCATGGAAATCAGCGGCGAAACGCTGTTTTGTTATGTCGATGACCCCGCTCCCGTGCATCAACGGGTGAAGGGCCGTCCGGGCGTGCGTTATCTGCACAGGCCGGCTAATCTTGAAGACGTGTTTTTGCGCCTGACCGGGCGCGAGATGGTGGACTAGGCGATGTCGAGCAAACCGCAAACCAACGCTGCGAACGTTCCCTCGGGCAATGTACAAAAGCCGGCGCAGAAGCCCGACCACGAGCCGTTCCTGTCGTCCATGCCGGCGAACGCAACCAACTGGATTTCGGTCTGGCGGCGTAATTATCTCGTGTGGAAAAAGCTCGCGATCGCCTCGATGTTCGGCAATCTCGCCGATCCCATGATCTATCTGTTTGGACTCGGCCTCGGACTTGGACTAATGGTCGGTCACGTGGACGGCGTGTCGTATATCGCGTTTCTGGCGGCGGGCACGGTGGCATCGAGCGTAATGATGTCGGCGAGTTTCGAAGCCATGTATTCCGGCTTCTCACGCATGCACGTCCAGCGCACGTGGGAAGCGATCATGCATACGCCTTTGACGCTCGGCGATATCGTGTTGGCGGAGATCGTGTGGGCCGCGAGCAAATCGGTGCTTTCGGGCGTCGCGATCATGCTGGTCGCAGGCGTGCTGGGTTACGCGAGTTTTCCGTCGATGCTCTACGCATTGCCGGTGATCGTCCTGACCGGTCTGGCGTTTTCGAGCACGGCGATGATCGTGACCGCGCTTGCACCGAGCTATGATTTTTTCATGTTCTACCAGACGCTCGCGCTTACGCCCATGTTGTTGCTTTCCGGCGTGTTTTTCCCGCTGACGCAGTTGCCGGCGCTTGCGCAGCACGTGTCGTTGTTGTTGCCCCTGTCGCATGCGGTTGCGTTGATCCGGCCTGCGATGCTGGATCGTCCGCCAGAGCAACTCGTGCTTCACGTTGCGGTGCTTGCGGCCTACGCGATCATCCCGTTTTTCATCTGCGCGATGTTGTTCCGTCGACGCATGATGCGATAACAAAAAAAGCCGCTCAGCGCGACGCGTGAGCGGCTCTCGAACTACTCGTTCACGCCATTATTTCAGACCGGGCGTGAACTCCTTGTGACCGCCGAAACCGAATCGCATAGCCGACAACATCCGGTCGGCGAACGAATTGCCATCGCGGGAACGAAAGCGCGTGTAAAGCGCCGCCGACAACACCTGCGCCGGCACCGCTTCCTCGATCGCCGCCTCGATGGTCCAGCGCCCTTCGCCGCTATCGGCCACTTCGCTCGAATACTTGTCGAGTGAAACGTTGCCCGCTAGCGCGCCCGCCGTCAAATCCAGCAGCCACGACGACACCACGCTGCCGCGCCGCCAGACTTCGGCCACATCGGCGAGATCGAGGTCGTAACGCTGCGCTTCCGGGAGATCCGTCGACGACTTGTGCTTCAGGATGTCGAATCCTTCCGCATACGCCTGCATCAGACCGTACTCGATGCCGTTGTGCACCATCTTCACGAAGTGCCCCGAACCGACCGGACCCACATACATATAGCCGTTTTCAACGCGCGTATCGCGGCCTTCGCGGTTCGGCGTTTCAGGAATGTCGCCGCGTCCTGGTGCGAGCACGGAGAAGATCGGATCGAGGCGCTGCACGACATCTTTCTCGCCGCCGATCATCATGCAATAACCGCGTTCCAGTCCCCACACGCCGCCCGACGTACCCACATCGACGAAATGAATGCCCTTTTGCTTGAGCTTTGCCGCGTGGATGATGTCGTCCTTATAGAAGCTGTTGCCGCCGTCGATGATCGTGTCACCCGCTTCCAGGATCTCGTACAGATCGTTCATGGAATCTTCGGTGATCTTGCCGGCCGGCAGCATCAGCCAGACTGTGCGCGGCGCCGCAAGTTTCTGCACGAGATCGCCAAGGTTGCTCGAGCCTGTCGCGCCGTCGGCGACCACGGCTTGCGTTGCGTCCGGGTTGTGGTCGTAGACCACGCAGGTCTGATTGCCCCGCATGAGACGACGCGCGATATTCGCGCCCATCCTGCCCAATCCGACGATTCCTATCTGCATGGCCGCTTACTCCTTATGGCTGGTTTTGACGCGTTCGATCTGCTTCTTGGCTTCTTCGTAGACGTGTTCCGGCGTGAAGCCGAACTTCTTCTTCAGGTCGGCGAGCGGCGCCGATGCCCCGAACGTATGCATCACGATCTCCGAGCCGAGACGCCCCACGTATCGATCCCAGCCAAGCGACCCGGCCTGTTCCACGCACACGCGTGCATCCACATCCGGCGGCAAGACCGATTCCTTGTATTCCATGTCCTGCTTCTCGAACACATCCCAGGACGGCATGGAGACCACGCGCGCGGAAATTCCTTCAGCCTTGAGCTTCTCGTATGTCTCGATACACACGCCCACTTCCGTACCCGTGCCCATCAGAATGACTTCGGGCTTCTTGCCGTTGTCGGCATCGGCGAGAATGTAGGCGCCCTTGTGCACGCCCTTCGCCGATGCATATTTCGAGCGGTCGAACGTCGGCATTGGCTGACGCGACACTACAATACAAGCCGGCGTCTGCGGTTGATTCAACGCGAAGCGCCATGCTTCGCCGACTTCGTTGGCATCGCCCGGACGGAAGGTGCTCAAGCCCGGTACGCCGCGCAATGAGGCAAGCTGTTCGATCGGCTGGTGCGTAGGACCGTCCTCGCCCACACCGATGGAATCGTGCGTGAACACGTAGACCACGGGCACTTCCATGATCGCGGAAAGGCGGATCGGCGGCTTCATGTAGTCGCTGAAAATCAGGAAAGTCGAACCGTAAGGCCGCAAATTCGATAAAGCCAAGCCGTTGCAGATCGCGCCCATCACATGTTCGCGAATGCCGAAATGCAGGTTCCGGCCGGCGTAGTTGTCGTACTCGAAGCTTCCCGCGCCTTCGAACTTCAGATCGGTTTTCGTCGATGGCGACAAATCCGCCGAGCCGCCGATCATCCATGGAATGCGTTTGGCGATCGCGTTCAGGACCTTGCCCGACGATTCGCGCGACGCCACGCCTTTGGCATCGGCGTCGAATACAGGAATGTCCGCGTCCCAGCCTTCCGGCAGTTCGTGCTCCTCGATCTGCGCGAACTCCTTCGCAAGGTCGGGATATTTCTTCGAGTATTCATCGAAGCTCTTCTGCCACGCCTCGCGCGCTGCCTTGCCGCGTGCACCAAAGCCCTCGTTGAAGTGCGCGTACACGCCGTCCGGCACAAGGAAACTCGCGTCTTCCGGCCAGCCATAGAACTTCTTCGCGAGCTTGATTTCATCCGCGCCGAGCGGCTCGCCGTGCGCCGCCGACGTATCCTGCTTGTGCGGCGCGCCCCAGCCGATAATGCTTTTCACCACGATCAACGTCGGCTTGTCGGTGCTGGCCTTCGCCTGGTTCAGCGCGGCTTCCAGCGCGCCGGCGTCGTTGGCGTCGTCCACGTGGATCGTGTTCCAGTGGTATCCCTTGAAACGCGTTTCCACGTCGTCGCTATACGCCAGATCCGTGTGCCCTTCAATCGTCACGCGGTTGCTGTCGTAGATCCAGATCAGGTTGGACAACTTCAGGTGACCGGCCATGGATGCCGCTTCGTGCGAGATGCCTTCCATCATGTCGCCATCGCCACAAAGCGTGTACACGCGATAGTCGAAAATCTTTGCGTCGGGCTTGTTGAAACGCGCCTCGTACCAGCGCGCGGCCATTGCCATGCCTACGCTATTCCCCAAGCCTTGGCCGAGCGGGCCCGTGGTGGTTTCAACGCCCGTTGTCATCCGGTATTCCGGATGACCCGGCGTCTTACTGTCCAGTTGCCGGAAATTCTTGATGTCATCCAGCGATACCGCAGGACCATTCGTCGGCTTGCCGGCGTGGTCGACGGCCTTGACGCCCGTCAAATGCAGCAGCGAATAAAGCAGCATGGAAGCATGACCCACCGACAACACAAAGCGGTCGCGATTCGGCCATAACGGCTCGGCCGGGTCATAACGTAGATGGTTTTGCCACAGATGAAACCCGACCGGCGCGAGCGCCATCGGCGTTCCGGGGTGTCCCGAATTGGCCTTTTGCACGGCGTCCATGGACAGCGTGCGGATGGTATTAATCGCGAGAGTGTCGAGATCGGACGAGTTCGAGGGGGTTTGCGGCATGAGCGACGACTCCTTTTGCGTAGGGCGCGCTGAGGCACGAAAGGCGCCACAGCGGGCAACCGGGTCCTTCGAGCAAGTGTAGTGCCATGAAAACTGGCGCGTCACCAAAGAACAACGAAGCGCACGCCGTTAAAGGCCCGACGTGGCTTATGACAGACGATTACGACACTGATTGAGACAACAACTTTACGCTTGAAACCATGCAAAAACGAACGCAAACAGTAATTTTTCGTAGCAGCCTTCGACTAGCGTACTCAGCCAGCGTAACGGCCGCGCGTGACAATTTTCGGTGAGCGATCAAGGCGCGGGGTTAGGCTGAAGCTCGTGGATTGCATCGATTTCCGCGAGAATTTCATCTGACAATTTTACGTCCACGCTGCCAATGTTCTCTTGCAATTGCGCAAGCGACGTGGCGCCGATCAGCGTGCTGGTCGTGAACGGCCGGCTGTTGACGAACGCCAGCGAAAGCTGCGCCGGGCTCAGGCCATGACGCCGCGCAAGTTCAACATAAGCGCTGACCGCCTTCACCGCGTGCGGCTTGCTGTAGCGCTGAAAACGCTCGAACAGCGTGATCCGCGCGCCGTCCGGACGCGCGCCGCCTTCGTACTTGCCGGAGAGCCAGCCGAAGGCCATCGGCGAATATGCAAGCAGGCCGACACCTTCCTTGTGCGTGAATTCGGAGAGCCCTGCTTCGAACGTGCGGTTCACGAGGCTATACGGATTCTGGATGCTGACAATGCGCGGCAAGTCGAGCTTGCTGGCGGCGTTGAGAAACTGTGAGACACCCCAAGGCGTCTCGTTCGATACCCCGACGTGCCGGATCTTGCCCGCTTTCACAAACTCGCCAAGGACGCCCAACGTCTCTTCGATAGGCACCGTGTATTCATCCTGAATCCACGGATAATTCGCGCGGCCGAACGTCATCGTGCTGCGATCCGGCCAGTGCAACTGATACAAATCGATGTAATCCGTCTGCAGACGCGCGAGGCTCGAATGGATCGCTTCCGACAAGTTCTTCCGGTCAAACTGGTTGCCTTCGCCGCGGATATGACGCGGGTTGTGCGGCTGCCGCGCCGGTCCGGCGATTTTCGTGGCCAGCACGATCTTCTCGCGTTCGGCCGGATGCGCGTGCAACCACGTGCCGATGTACTCTTCCGTGCGTCCTTGCGTTTCGGGGCGCGGCGGCACCGGATACATTTCGGCGGCGTCGATCAGGTTGATGCCGGCGGCGAGCGCGGCGTCGATTTGCGCGTGCGCCTCGGCTTCCGTGTTCTGTTCGCCCCAGGTCATCGTGCCCAGTCCGATCAGGCTCACATTGACATCCGTTCCACCGAGTTTCCGGTACTCCATCGCGTGCTTCCCCATGGTTGTGTTCAGGTTTTAAGGCATCGAGCCAGACGCCGAAGCTACCATAGCGCGGGCCTTGTTGCAGCGGCTGGCGCTTTCATCGCGTGTTCCTGACAAGAAACTTTCCGTTCAGCTTTTATTGCCTTACACCCAAGCCGCAGGAGAACGCTTTCAATGCAGGCCCCCGACCTTGCCCGCGACACATCGCAACAGACAAACCCGCGCGGGTCGTCCGTTATCGTCATGCTGGTAGCGGCCACGTTCTTCATGGAGAACCTGGACGGCACGATCATCGCGACTGCGCTGCCGCAGATGGCGCAGTCGTTCGGGCTGCATCCGGTGGACCTGAGTCTTGGCATCACCTCGTATTTGCTGACCCTTGCCGTGTTCATCCCGATCAGTGGCTGGGCCGCCGACCGCTTCGGCTTGCGCACCGTGTTCGGCAGCGCCATAGCCGTGTTCACGGTGGCATCCGTGCTGTGCGGCTTGACTTCCACCTTGCCGATGTTCACTGCCGCGCGCGTGCTCCAGGGCATCGGCGGCGCGATGATGGTGCCCGTCGGCCGGCTCGCCGTGCTGCGCGCGACGCCCAAGGACGGCCTGATGCGCGCGATCTCGATCATCACGTGGCCCGGTCTCGTTGCGCCGGTGATCGGTCCGCCGCTAGGTGGATTCATCACCACATACTCGTCCTGGCGATGGATCTTTTATCTGAACCTGCCGCTGGGAATCATTGGTCTCGCGCTCGCGCTTCGTTTCCTCGATAACACCCGCGAGCACGCCGGCCGACGTTTCGATTTCCTGGGCTTCGTTCTGTGCGGTCTGGCGTGCACGACCCTCCTCTACGCGATGGAACTCATCGGCCGCAACGGCACGCCGTGGGTTTTCACGAGCGCGCTGATTGCCGCGGGGGTGCTGGCGAGCGCCGGCGCGTGGCTGCATTTGCGGCGTTCGAGCGAACCCGTGGTCGATCTCAAGTCATTGAAGATCAAGACTTTCGCCGTCGCGATGGGCGGTGGCTCGCTATTCCGCGTATCGATCAGCGCCGTGCCTTTCCTGTTGCCGCTCATGTTCCAGGTCGGTTTCGGGCTGAATGCGTTTCAGTCGGGGCTGCTGACTTTGTCCGTTTTTGCCGGCAATTTATCGATGAAACTCGTTACCACGCCCATCGTCCGGCGTTACGGCTTTCGTTCCGTGCTGCTCGTGAATGGCGTGATCGCGGCGATATCGCTGGCGGTGATGAGCCTGATCACGCCCACCACGCCGACGTGGATCATCGTCGCCGTGTTGTTCGCGAGCGGAATGTCGCGCTCGCTGCAGTTCACGGCGCTCAACACGCTCAGTTTCGCCGATGTCCCGAAGGCGCAGATGAGCGGCGCGTCGGCGTTATCGAGCACGTTGTTTCAACTGACGATGGGCGTGGGCGTTGCGCTGGGCGCGATCGCGCTGAGGCTCGCGGAATGGATGCATGGCCACGATTCGCAGACGGTTACTCCCGCCGATTTCAGCATCGCGTTCTTGATTGTTGCGGCGGTGGGTTTGCTGGGCGTGGCTGATTTGTTCAGCTTGCATCGGGACGCGGGGGCGGAAGTTAGCGGACGGAACAAACGGAGCTGAAAACAGGCCAAAGATATGGCTCGGATCGTTCTTGAAGCGTTGCGGTAAAATTATGTATTCGGCGCGAGAACGCGCTTCACGCCTCAGAATCAGCAGTTTTCATGTCTACAGCATCAAAAATCAGCCCTCGCCGCGTCAGCGTGGCCCCGATGATGGACTGGACCGACCGGCATTGTCGTTCGCTCCATCGCATGATCTCGCGCCACACGTGGCTTTACACGGAAATGGTGACGACCGGCGCGTTGCTGCATGGCGACGTCGTCCGCCATCTCGCGTTCACGCCCGGTGAGGCGCCCGTTGCGTTGCAGCTCGGCGGCAGCGAGCCGGCCGACCTCGCCCATAGCGCAAAGCTCGGCGAACAATGGGGCTACGACGAAATCAACCTGAATTGCGGCTGTCCTTCCGAGCGTGTCCAGCGCGGGGCGTTTGGCGCGTGCCTGATGAACGAACCGCAACTCGTCGCCGATTGCGTGAAAGCGATGCGCGATGCGGTATCGATTCCCGTCACGGTCAAACATCGGATTGGAGTTGATGCAGTCGAGGACTTTGCGTTCGTCCGTGACTTCGTGGGCACGGTTGCTGAAGCGGGTTGCGAAGTGTTTATCGTCCATGCGCGCAACGCGATTCTCAAGGGCTTGAGCCCGAAGGAAAACCGCGAGATTCCGCCGCTGAAGTACGAATACGCGTACCAGTTGAAGCGTGATTTTCCGCATCTGGAGATTTCGATCAACGGTGGCATCAAGACGCTCGATGAAGTGGAAGAACATCTCAAACACGTCGACGGCGTCATGCTTGGGCGCGAGGCGTATCACAACCCCTACGTGCTGGCGGGCGTGGATTCGAGGTTCTATGGATCTTCAACGGCGATCCTTTCCCGAGAAGAGATCGAAGCTGGGTTGATTGAATACGCACGCGAGGAAGTGGCGCGTGGAACGTATCTTGGCGGCATCACGCGGCATGCGCTCGGTTTGTATCGCGGCGCGCCGGGTGCGCGCGGCTGGCGTCGCGTTCTGTCGGATAGCCGTCGGCTTGCAACTGGCGATCTCGCCATCTTCGACGAAGCGCGCACGCATCTACGGGAATCGGCCGAATTGATCGAATAAGGGACTAGGCAAACTGAATCTTTGTTCGTATAATCTCGTTTCTCGATTCAGCAAGCCTGTTTTTTGGTGCGCCAGAGAAAGAAGTAAGTCAGTGGTGGCTGTAGCTCAGTTGGTAGAGTCCAGGATTGTGATTCCTGTTGTCGTGGGTTCGAGCCCCATCAGCCACCCCAAAAGATTCAAGCGTTAAAGCGAAGCCGCTCCGGAATAAAATCCGCAGCGGCTTTCGTGTTTCTGCGCGCAAGAATTTATCGATAGCCGAATCTTCTCCGCTCCACGCTGTCACAAAAGCAACCGGCAGCGCTTTGCAAGCTCGATCAAACCGCGCGCCGCCCTGGAGATACACATGAAATCCCGCGCTTTTGGAATCTCACTCGGCCTTACCCTCGCAGCGGCAACGCTTGCAGCGACTACAGCACAAGCCCAGTCCGCCAAACCCGCCGACTCCGCCTCAATGGTCAAACCGCCGGTGGCACCTGATTCGAGCACCGCACGTCCCAGCAACCCCGATAACATGCCAACCAAACGGCCGGCGTTACCCGCGAACAGCGACCGGATGCTGCACAACAATCCGGCCAGCGACGCCATCGCCAAGTAATCGCTAGATCGATAGCGAGAACTTCGTTGCATCCACCGCAAAGGCGCCGCCGATTGCACCATTGCGCGGCATGCCCGACCCTATAATGACGCCACTCTAAAAATTGGCGCGGCCGCAACGCGCGTCTCAAGCGGTGTTTTTTCAATGCAAAAAGTCATTCTGCCGTACGTCGCGGGCTTTCTCGCCGCCCTGTTCTTCCGTGAATCGACAATTGCGATCTTGCACGCGGCCGGCGTTATCGACGTAGCCGGTTATTCCACCGCTCCGTTCCTGCCGCTGGGCATCCCTGAATTCATCGTGGCCGCTTTATGGAGCGGATTTTTCGGCATCTTGATGGCGTGGCTGCTGCGCGTTGCGCCCGACCGTACCGCGCCGTGGATCGGCGCCCTGGTGTTTGGCGGGATCGTGCTGACGGCCGCGAGCGTGTTCGTGTTCGATCCGCTGCGCGGCGTCTGGCCAAGCGGCAACATGATGCCGCGACTGGCGCTCGGATTTGCATCGAACGCGATGTGGGGCTGGGGCGCACTCGTTTTCATGCGCGCCTTCACAGCCGGCAGCGACGCGGATTAATCCACCAAACGAGCAAGCGGATGATCGGCGACGGTCCACGGACTTTCGTACATCCGCAGCACCTCCTCACGCGTCACGTCCTCCACGCGCGTCACTTTCCAGATGGGTTGATTGTCTTTATCGACAATGCGCGCCCGGATGCCTTCCATCACGTCACCATGATCGAACGTTGCACGCGTCAGGCCGAGGTCGCGCCTGAGCGTCTCGGCCATGGTCGAGGTCTTGGCGCGGTCGATCAGTTCCAGCGATATATCGATAGACAACGGCGAACGCTCACGTAACTCGGCCGCCGTATGCGTCGCCCATTCACGTTCGGCGGCGTTCGTGGTGTTCTCCAGCGACTTCAGGCACGCCGCGCCATTTCCCGACGCAAAATGCGCATCGATGTACGCGCGATTCGCCTCGAGTTCGCTCGTCTTTCCCGCGTCCGCTCGCCCTTCCCCTTCAATAAATCTCACCACGTCGGCGCCCGACGCAAAGCTTTTCTGCTTGAGCGTATCCACGAGACCGGCGAGCGCGGCCTCGTCCATATAGACATCGGCAAGATTGGCGTAGAGGGCATCGGCGGCGTCGATGGTCGCGCTCGTCGCCGCCAGATATCGCCCGATGGCGCCGGGCGTGCGCGCGAGAAACCAGCTCACGCCGACGTCCGGAAACAAACCGATACGCGTCTCGGGCATCGCCATCCGCGTGGACTCGGTCACGACACGCAAACCGCCCGTATGCCGCGCGCCCTGGGAAATCCCCATTCCGCCGCCCATCACCACGCCGTTGAGCAACGCAATATACGGCTTCGGATACGTGAAAATCGCGTGGTTCAGCACGTATTCATCGGTGAAAAATTCGTCGATGGCAGCTTGCTCACCCGCCTTCGCCGACTGGTACAGGAAGCGAATATCGCCGCCCGCGCAAAACGCACGCGGATGCGGGCTGTAGATGACCACTGCGTGCACCGATTCATCGTCGCGCCAGGATTCGAGCGCGCGATGGATGGCGTGGATCATTGGCGTGGAAAGCGCGTTGAGCGCCTTCGGCCGGTTCAGCGCGATAAAACCAATACCTTGCGCACGTTCGATACGGATTTCTTCGATTGTCTCGGTCATATCAGATAGGGGTTCGGTGGATTCGGTGGCGCTGGAAAGTATGGCGGCGATCGTCAGCCAGCGCGTGCATTAGCGGGTCGGCGCACGGGTTTTTTCTTGACGCCAAACAAACAGAGATCCAGCGCTGAATCGATAAGCGCGTCGGTTGGCGCGGATAAATACTTGGAAGCAGTCAAACTCAGTGACACGATGCCATGCAAAGCCACCCATAAGGTGTCTGCTGAAAGCGGCGCTGATCTGGCCGAAGGTCCAAGCGAAATCAACGCGTCTGAAAACACGGAAAGCGCGGTCTCGCCGGCCGTTGCCGCGTCACTAAATATAGCTTCGGTATAAGCGGCGTTCTGCATATATATCAGCCGATACACCACCGGATTTGCTTTTCCAAACTCGACATACACGCGCGCCATCGACCTGACGCGCTCGACCGGATCCGAAGTCGAATCGCACGAATGCAGCGCGGCAAGCAGCTTGCCGTGACCTTCGGCGCCGAGCGCGTGGGCAATTGCATCGCGTCCTGGAAAATGAAGATAAAGCGATGCCGGCGAGTAGCCGACCACGTTCGCGAGCTTGCGCATGGACAGCGCATCGAATCCATGGCGCACGACGATTGCACGCGCGGCGTCGAGAATATGGCCGCGAAGTAGCGGCTGATCGGACAGAAGAGGTTTGGAACTGGCCATTCGCGCATTTTCCGCGAGATGGCGCTCAAGTCAATTCAAACCTGAACGGTGTTCAGGAGGACACTGCGCCGGGAGGAAAATGCCCGCTTTTCAGCAGGACCGGCGCGCCTCGCGTGATCGATAAATGCTCGCGCGCCACCGCTTCGATTTTCGGGCGGGCGGCGTCGAAGGCGCGAATCCAGCCGTAGCTGTCGTAGCTTTCCACGCCGAAATGATCTTCTAAAGCTTCTACGGAAATTGCGCACGGCACACGCTCGCCGTCGACAAGCGCAGGAAAAACTACGGTGAGATTGGTATCGCGATAGGCGGGCGCGTCGGCCGGAAACTGGATGTTCATGATTGCCTCAGACCCAGAACGAAAACGAAAATCGATAGTACTCGCAGCGCACGGAAGCGGTCTACCCCGGCGCTGCACCGCGCTATGCTGCGCTCATGCACTCGCGGACCATCTCGGCCTCGACCTCCACGATCTTCAGCGAAAGCGCATCCGGGTCGGCGTAATCGAACTTGAGGTGACGGCTTATGTCCCTCACCTGTTCGCAAAACCGCTGCTGGGCGGGTTCGGGAGCGAGATCGAAAAGACTCAGCGCTTCGGCATCGAAACGATAGTGCACGCCCCACGCAATATTGCCCGGCTGTCCGGCTGTGCCGCTCGTGCGCCAGCTCACGAAAAGACAGGGCTTCGCGTCTGTGCCGATTTCGCTGATATCCGCGCCGCTGGGGAAAAGATCTAGCAACGCCTCGGCCACGCAGCGCATTGCCGGGTGACGGATGTTGAGCGTGCGCATCAGGCGTTTTGCAGCAACTTGTCAATGTAGACGCGCGCTGCCTCCTCGACCCGGCCGAGTGCGTCGTCCTCCGTCGCAAAGCGCTGAGAATCGCCGAGATCGACCATGGTCTCGAAGCGGTGCACGTTGTCCGGGTCGCCCTGCGCAACACTGACCGTACCCACGTAAATGAGCTCGTTGCCTTGCTCCGGCGATGGTGTCAGGCGTGCTGCAGCACTGATGTAATACCCCCGATACGGGCCTGTAACGCGTTCTGCCATGGTTGTCCTCTCTTAGTTTTTAAACGTCTTTTCGATGTCCATCAATACCGTAAGGTGCGATGCCCCGCAAATAGTTCTCGCTGGTTGCATCCAGTTGCATTTTCTTCCGACACTCGTGCAAAGACGGATGTGAAAAGATACGACTGCTTTAACTTGCGCAAGGCCCGCGCCAGCCTCGTTTTAAATGTTGTTTGATGTGCATCAAAGACAGAGCTTTTTCCCGCCGGTACTGGCGTGTGGGAAAATGCGGCCAGGAAACGACTCGGCCACTGGTCACAAAGGAACAGAATGACGTTATTTGCATGGCGCATGACGCCTAACAGAAATATCGCGCGGGCAATGCAGACCGCGGGTCTCGCACTTTGCACCGCGGGCGTGTTCAGTCTTGGCGGCTGTGCATCGTCCAACGATGCATCCCTGATCCATCTTCCCGACGGACAATCCGGCTACGCCATCAACTGCAGCGGCGCGGACGCCAGCACCACGTGGGCAAGCTGCTACGTCATGGCCGGCGACAAATGCGGCGCGACGGGTTACACGATCGTATCGAAGGACAACGAGGAAGGCGGTCCAACGGGCGGCGGCATCACGAACGTGATCTCGGCAAATGTAAAAAATCGTTCGATGGTCGTTCGTTGCAACTAGGTCCAGTCGGCCGCCACGGTCAGCGGCTAATGCGGGCTGACCTTCGAAAACACGTTCAGCACGATCACGCCCGCCACGATCAGGCCCATGCCGAGCACGGCGGGCAGATCGGGGATTTGCTTGAAGAGAAGCGCGGCGACGAGCGTGATCAACACAATGCCCGCTCCTGACCAGACGGCATAGACAATGCCGACCGGCAACGACTTCAGCGTGAGCGAAAGCAGATAAAACGAAATGCTGTAGCCGATCACCACGATCACGGACGGCACGAGCCGGGAAAACCCCTCCGATGCCCGCAAAGCCGATGTCGCCACGACCTCGGCCACGATAGCGATGGCAAGCAGCGCATAAGCCGAAATGCGCATTGCTTACACCTTGTCCGATTGAAACGCGAGCGTGCTTGCGTCGTGCCCGAGCACCGCGCACAGCGCTTCAACCACGAACTCGTGATCCTTGCGCTGCGGTAAGCCAGACACCGTCACCACCCCAATCACGCCCGCCCCCTTCACAGTCAGCGGAAACGCGCCGCCATGCGAAGCGAACTCGGCGGCGGGAAGACTGTATTTATCGGCGAGCGTTGTTGATGCCTGTTGCAAGCCAAGGCCGACAGCGTACGAACTCACACGGAAGTGCTCGACCGTGCGCGCCTTGCGCTGCGCCCATCGGACGTTATCGGGCGTGGTGCCATCGAGGGCCGCGAAAAAGAGCGGCTGGCCGAAGGTTCGAACATCGATCACCATCGCGGCGCCACGCGCCACCGCCATCTCGCGAAGCTGCGAGCCGATCTGCCATGCGCGGTCGGAATCGAAGTGGGGAAACACAAGAGTCTTCTCTTGTAGCGCGATGGTCTGCAGATCTTGAGCAATATTCATGAACGATATTTCCGTAAGCAAGTGATGAGTAGCGCAATAGGATCAAACAAATTGTGACATGAGTTGAGAATTGGGCTTGCATGTGTGCGTCATCCAGATGCTCTGCAACGACCGAAACGCTTTTTAACCATTCAAACGATTCAGCCGATAGCTCGATAATTCTTAGTCGCTCTTATTGTTCGATATATCCAAAGCAAACCGGCTTTCCAAGGTGTTGTTTAAATTGCACCCACAACTGAATTAGGACCTTTCTCATTAGGGCATTACAGCTCCGTAAGTAGAGTTCAAACCTTTTCCACGCAGCCATTTTCGGGTCCGTTCGGATTCGACACCGGCGCCGACTCGACATGCAGATCCAACGAATTCTTTCTGCAAGTTCACGTCCTGGATCCAGATCAACTCTACGCAGGAATGCAAAATGAATAAGGTTTATAAATCGGTTTGGAATGAATCAATCGGCACATGGGTCGCGGTGTCGGAAAACAGTCCGGCGCAGGGAAAAACGTCTAAAAACCGAATTTCGATCACGCTCGCATCAACCTCGGTGGCAATCGGAGCGACCATAGGCATGATGTCCCCAGTCGACGCGTTCGCGCAGAACATAGCGTATCTGGGCAGCGAGACCGATGGTATTGATACGTGCTCAAGAGCTGGCTCCGATATGCAAGCGTGTGGCGCCTGGAGCCCCGCCTTCACGGCGGTCTCCGGATCGCGCCTCGCTTATTTGACGTCGCAAAATGGCATCAGCGAAGGTGGAGTCTGGGCGGGCAATTTGTCGTCCGGCTTGTTCTACGGCAGCGGACCCGGCGGAACGAACGGCGTGGTTGCAGATAGCTCCGGCACTACGGTTTCAGGTTCCAACCTGACTTTGCGTTCGACAAACGGCGTCAACGTATCGTCGAGCAAAATCATTAACGTCGCGGCTGGCACGCAAAGTACGGACACCGTGAACGTTGGACAGCTCACGCCGCTGGTCAGCGCGCTTGGCGGCACGAGCTCGTTTAACGCCGATGGTTCCGTTATCGGCCCCAAGTATTCGATCAAAGGAACGACCTACACCAATGTAGGCGACGCACTTTCTGCGCTGGCAAACACGACGTCATCGAGTACGTACCTTCACGTCAATTCGAGCGGACCTGATTCGATTGCGTCGGGAGCAAATGCGACAGCGATCGGCGCGGAATCCGTATCGAGTGGCGGCAATACCACTGCCATTGGCCACAAGGCAATATCCAGCGGCCCGAACGAGTCCATCGCCATTGGATCCGACGTTCAGAGCACGGCAAACGATGCGATCTCGATAGGCTCGCAAATCGTCAACGCGGGCGCGTCGTCCATCGTGATCGGTAATAACGCGGTTTCCCTGGATAGCGCGTCGAACGCGAGCGTATTGCTCGCGCCGGACGAAGGAACCGTAGTGAAATCCGCGCGCTCGCTTTCGTTCAATCCGTACGGCGGAACAGGCACCTCGAATTCGAATGATTCCGTCAACTTGTCCGGCACTGTGACGAACGCAGCAGCAGGCGTGGCGATTGGCTCGAAGTCGTCCGTGACGGCAGCCAACGCGGTTGCGCTGGGTGCATCTTCGACGGCTGCATTTGAGAATTCGATGGCATTGGGCGCCGGTTCGGCAACCGATCGCGCCAACACAGTTTCAGTCGGCTCAGCCGCGAATCAGCGGCAAATCACGAACGTCGCAGCCGGCGCGCAAGCCTACGACGCGGTCAACGTAACCCAGCTCCAAAACGTGGCCACGCTGCTCGGCGGCGGCGCCAAGGTCAACGCTGACGGCACGATTCAACCACCGTCATACACCGTGGCGGGCGCGCAGTCGGCCACCGTTGGCGACGCGATCACCAAGATCGATTCCGAACTCGGCAACAAGGTCGCCTACGACACAACCGACAAGTCGCACATCACGCTCGGTGGCGTCGGGACATCGAAACTCGTGACGATCTCAAACGTTGCCACGGGTGCAGTGAGCGCGACCAGCACGGACGCCATCAACGGCTCGCAACTGTATTCGACCAATCAGCGCGTTGGCTCGCTCGAGACGTTCGCGGGCAACATCGGTGACGGCGGCGGCATCAAGTACTTCCATGCGAATTCGAAGCTCGCGGATTCATTAGCGACGGGCACGGATTCAGTGGCGATCGGCGGCGCGGCGATTGCATCGGCGAACAACGCTGTGGCGCTCGGCTCGAACTCGGTCGCCGATCGCGCCAACTCGGTGTCGGTTGGCGCGGCAGGCAAGGAACGTCAGGTGACCAACGTTGCGGCAGGTACAGCATCGACGGATGCTGTCAACGTTGGCCAGTTGACCAGTATTTCCGATAACCTCGGCACGCTCGGCAGCTTCGCAGTCAAGTACGACACGGACGAAAACGGTAAGCCGAATTACGAGCGGATCACGCTCGGCGGTGCATCGGCCGCGGCTCCCACCTTGTTGACGAACGTTAAAGCCGGCAGTCTGGCAGAAGACAGCACGGACGCCGTCAACGGCTCCCAACTGTACGCAACGAACAAGAACCTCCAGACGCTACAGGACTTCACGAACAGCATCAGCAATGGCGGCGGTATCAAGTACTTCCACTCGAACTCGATGCTCGCAGATTCATCGGCAACCGGCGCGGATTCAGTGGCGATCGGCGGCGCGGCGGTATCGTCGGGGAAGAATTCGGTTGCGCTCGGTTCGAACTCGGTCGCGGATCGGGACAACTCGGTGTCGGTTGGTGCAGCAGGCAGCGAGCGTCAGATCACGAACGTCGCGGCAGGCACGGCATCGACCGATGCAGCCAACGTCGGCCAGCTCAACGCGGTATCGAATAGCATAAGCACGCTGAGCGCCGCCGCGATCAAGTACGACACGAACGCGGACGGCACGCCGGACTATTCGAACGCCACGCTCGGGAACGGCAACACAACGGGTACGGCTTTGCATAACGTGGCAGCCGGCACGAGCAGCATGGACGCAGTGAACCTGGGGCAGATCAACGACATGATCGGCGCGGTGACCAATCTCGCGAACGGCGCCTACAACCCGATGTTTTCCGCCGATGGCAACCGTGACACCGAAGCGGCAACGTCGAGCGGCGCGCATTCGGTTGCATCGGGTGCAAACGCGGTTGCATCCGGCGTGAACGCTGTGGCTTCCGGCGCGTCGTCGGTGGCGAGCGGCGCGAATGCGGTTGCGGTGGGAGCGAATTCATCGGCTACGGCCAAGAACGCAGTTGCGCTCGGCTCGGGTTCGGTCGCCGATCGTGCGAATTCAGTGTCCGTTGGTACGACGGCTGCGGGCGGTCAACGTCAGATCACGAATGTCGCAGCCGGCACGGAAGGCACCGACGCAGTCAACGTGAACCAGATGCAGCAGTCCGTGAGCACGGGCGTGAAATCGTCCAAGGGATACACCGACGCACTTCGCGCCGACATGGACAGCAGCCTGTCGATCCAGAACAACCACATCAACAGCGTCGGCGCGATGAGCAGCGCGATGGCAATGATGGCGGGCAGCGCGGCAGCAATCTCCGACAAGGACAATCGCTTTGCTGCGGGCACGGGTGTTTATCGTGACAAGGCTGCAATCGCGGTCGGCTTCCAGAAACGCTTCGGTACCAATATGGTCCTGACGATCGGTGGTTCGACGACGGGCGAAGAATCCACGGGCGGTGCGGGTTTTGCGTTCGGCTTCTAAGCGGTAGTCATCAACGGTGCGTAACGCGGCGGCATGTCTCTGCAACGAGATATGCCGCCGCTTTTTCGCTTAGCAGGCTTCATGCAGCAATCAAGCGTGACAAACATGTTGCACTGCAGTGCCCGTTCCCCTATAATCTTTTTCGCGGGGTGGAGCAGTCTGGCAGCTCGTCGGGCTCATAACCCGAAGGTCATAGGTTCAAATCCTATCCCCGCAACCAAGATTAAAAGTTAAAAGCCCGGTTCTCCGGGCTTTTTCCGTTGTGGCTTTACGATGGCAACAAGCCTATTCGAAAGGCTTTGGTCAAGGACCATCCATGCCGCGTTTAGCCGCAGCGGACACAACGCAAGCGCACAAATTCCCTTCGACACGCGTGGCATAATCGACGGCTCAATCGCCCTGGAAGCCATCGTCAGCCTCATGCGCCGTCGCCTAGTTCGCAAGTTCGGCAGCATCATCGGATTGCTCGCCATTCTGATGACAACGCTCGCGCCTGCTGTGTCGCAAGCGCTTGTATCGAATGCTCGCGCGAACGCGATCTTCAGCGCGCATTGTTCCGCGATAACGGAATTCCAGACGCCAGTTGCCGATCATCCGCCTGCACATCCTTCGATTGCCGATCACCGGGACGCGTGCGGTTACTGTAACTTCGCGGCGCATTCCGCTGCAGCACCGCCTTCTATCAACACCCTGCCCGAACGTATTACCGCCGCAGCCATTCCGGTCGACGCAGCGCCCCAACCGATTGCGCCATTTGCGCCCTCGTTCGCAGCGCAACCCCGCGCGCCGCCCTTCTCCGCCTGATTTCACGCATTGTCGTTGGCCGAACGGCTGGCGCCTTCCTCTCGCGCAAACAGGATCAGCATGAACTCGTCTATATCAAACGTCGCAACCATGTCCAAGCGCGGCGCGCTTGCCGCGGCCCTTCTTGCCATCGCTCAGCTGGCCATGGCCCACGCGCTTCCAAAGCAGCAAACGCCCGCGCCGGACGCAACTGTCGAGGCTCCGCATGAAGTGGCCATCGATTTCTCGGAAGGGCTTGAACCGACCTTCAGCACGCTGATTGTCGTGGATGCCGCGGGCAGGCAGGTCAACACTGCAAAGTCAGTCGTCGATACCGCCAACAAGAAGCATATGAGCGTGGCGCTCGGCGACCTCAAAACCGGTGCGTATCAGGTCGAATGGACCGCGGTTGCCGAAGACGGGCATCGTACGCAAGGTCATTATCTTTTCAACGTGAAGTGAGCAGTCCGATCATGAAAAAACAAACATTGATACGCGCCGGTTTGCTGGCAGTGAGCGCAGTGGCATTTTCGAATGCGCAAGCCGCCACGCTCACCGCGCACGATTGCTGGATCCGCTTGATGCCGGCGAGCTTGCCTTCATCGGGATATTTCGTGGTATCGAATAACGGCGATAAACCCGCCACGCTCACCGGCGCCGAAACACCCGCGTTCGGCATGGCGATGCTGCATAAGTCGAGCAGCAACGGGAGTACATCGACTATGGCGATGGTCGATTCCGCCGATGTCCCCGCGCACGGCACGCTCGCTTTTGCACCGAGCGGTTATCACCTGATGCTGGAGGACGCGCCCAAACCGCTGAAAGTCGGCACCACGATTCCTTTGAAACTGACGTTCTCGGACCAGTCGACCATCGATACACAATGCGCGGTGAAGCCGGCATCGACAGTCGGCAAGTAAGCTCGTACTGCCATAAAAAAACGCGCCGTGATTTCTGATCGCGGCGCGTTTTTTTTCGAGGGTTCAAGACCGTCAATGGCCTTTGAAGAGATTCATGATCTCCTGGCGCTCTGCCGGCGCAACATCCGGCGGCGGCGGTGGCGGCGTCATGCCGCTTGGTCCCACACCGCCCACGGCGTCGCTCGAACCTTCGGCCGGATTCGCTGTGTCCATCCCGATACTCGCGACAAAACCATTGCCCGGGGTTTTATCGGCGAAGAACAGTTCTCCGTCAACGCTTGTCAGGCCGTCGGGCATTTCCATCGGCTGCTGCGGGATCTTGGCAAGCGCCCGCTGCATGAACTCGACCCAGATTGGCAGCGCAAGCTGCGCGCCGAACTCGCGGCCGCCGAGCGACTTCGGCTGGTCGTAACCCATCCAGGCGACTGCAACGAGTTGATGCTGATAACCGGCGAACCAGCCGTCCTTGGCGTCGTTGGTCGTACCTGTCTTGCCTTGCAAGTCATTGCGCTTCAGCACGTTCGTGCCCGAACCTGTGCCAGCGGTCGCGACCGAATGCAGCAAGCTGTTCATCACGTATGCATTGCGCGGTTCGAGCGTTTGCGGCGCGTTGTTGCCGGCGAGCAGCGGATTCGCACGCGATATCACCGTGCCGCGCGCATCGGCAATTTCACCGATCAAATACGGATTGATCCGTGAACCGCCATTGGCGAACACCGAATAACCGCCCGCCAGTTGCAGCGGCGTGACGAGACCCGCGCCCAACGCGAGCGGCAGATACGGCGGGGTTTTATCGGCATCGAAACCGAATTTTTGCGTGACGTAATCCTGCGCGTATTTCGTGCCGATGAACGACAGAATCCGGATCGACACCAGGTTCTTCGACTTCTGCAACGCAGTGCGCATGGACATGGGGCCATCGGGCTGATCGTCGTCCTTTGGTTCCCACGCTTGCTGACCTGGCGAGGTTGGCGGGAAATAAAGCGGCGCGTCGTTGATGATCGTTGCCGGCCCAAGTCCCTTTTCCAGCGATGCCGAATAGATGAACGGCTTGAAGCTCGAACCCGGCTGACGCCACGCTTGCGTCACGTGATTGAACTTGTTCTTGTTGTAATCGAAGCCGCCAATCAGCGCGCGGATTGCGCCGTCCTGCGGCACGAGCGAAACCAGCGCGCCCTCCACTTGCGGCAATTGCGTGATCGTCCAGTTATTCTTCGCGTCCTTCATCACACGCACAATGGAACCCGGCTTGATTTTCACCGCTTGCGGCGCGTTGCTGCGCAAACCGGTTGCGACAAATCGCAAGCCGTCGCCGGTGACCGTTGCCGGATCGGCGTTGACGAATTCGACTACGACCTGCTTCGGATTCACCGATGTCACCACGCCCGCGATGATGTCACCGTTATCCGGGTGATCGGCGAGTGCGTCGTCGATGGCTTCATCGCGATCATCGGGATTCGCGGGCAAGTTGACGAAACCTTCCGGCCCGCGATAACCATGGCGCCGCTCGTAATCCATCACGCCTTTGCGAACCGCCCGATACGCCGCGTCCTGATCGGCGGAATCGATGGTCGTCGTCACCGAGAAACCGCGCGTATAGGTCTCGTCCTTGTACTGCGCGTACATCATCTGCCGCACCATTTCCGCCACGTATTCCGCGTGCACGCTGTACTCGGTGCCCGCCACGCGCGCATGGAGTTCCTCGGCGCTCGCCTGATCGAATTGCGCTTGCGTGATGAACTTCAGGTCCAGCATGCGCTTCAGGATGTATTGCTGGCGAATCTTCGCGCGCTTCGGATTGACCACCGGGTTATAAGCCGATGGCGCTTTCGGCAAGCCTGCGAGCATCGCGCATTCGGCGAGCGTCAAGTCCTTCAGATCCTTGCCGAAATAAACCCGCGCCGCCGATGCAAACCCATACGACCGCTCGCCCAGATAAATCTGGTTCATGTACAACTCGAGAATCTGGTCCTTGCTGAGCGCGCGTTCGATCTTGTACGCAAGCAGCATCTCGTAGATCTTGCGCGTATAGGTCTTTTCGCTGGAGAGGAAGAAGTTGCGCGCGACCTGCATGGTGATCGTGCTCGCGCCCTGCGATGCGCCGCCGTGCAAGATGTCACTCACGCCCGCGCGCGCGATGCCGATGAAATCCACGCCGCCATGTTCATAGAAGCGGTAGTCCTCGATCGCGAGCACGGCCTTTTTCATCTGATCCGGGATTTCATCGAAACGTGCGATGCGCCGCCGCTCCTCGCCGAATTCTCCAATCAGCACGTGATCCGCGGTGTAGACGCGCAACGGCACTTTTGGCCGGTAATCGGTGATCGCATCGAGCGATGGCAGGTTCGGTCCCATCACCACGAGCGCGTAGCCCACGATCAATGCACCGACCACTGCCATGACCGCGATCAGCCCGACGAACCACAGCATCAGGCGCAATGCGATGGACGGCCTGGCGGGGGTGCGGTCGGAAGGTTGGCGGTATCGGTAGGGACCGTCTTGATCCCGGTCATCGCGTGGCGTGTTCGAGGAATTAGGTCGTTTGATGATTGGCATGACTGGATTTGAACGGTGCGCTTCTGGGGCGCCCGGTGCGCCACGCCAACCCGCCGCGTGACGATGAATGTTGAGGCTTTCAGAGAGCCATGAGCCCTTTGCGCCTTGAAGCCGAATGTGCAGTTGTCGTCATCATCGATGAGTACGGCGGTTCAGGTTTGCGCTGAACCGCGTATTGCACGCCGATGTCCCCGGACACGCTGCGCGTTCCTGTGGCGAGGTTGTTATAGCGTTGTAAGGAAACTTTCAACGGCAACAGCCCCGCACGCAATGACAGCGCATTTTAAAGAATTTGAGAGACGAGCACCGGGCGAGGCCCGATTTTTTTGTAAGTAAATCCATTGTAAGAACGCCTGTACCTAGACAAATCGTCAAGCGTTCCCCGCTTTTTATGTACGTAAGCGTGCTGCCGCACAGCGTGTCGAGCGGCCATTTATCATTCTCATCTGCAGAATGCAAGTTGCCGATGCGCCTGCCATTTAAAACCTGTCTCGCGGATGCCGCGCTCGCACATGCATACAAGCACGCGGCCGCGCCAAAACGATATGATGGATGCATTGATTGCGCGATTTTGCCTGACTCCGCGACCGCGGCGCACATTCGTGGCGCCGTCGTGCTGCTGATGGATGTCGACCGGCCGTGCTTGCGTGGCCCCTGCATGTGGAGGCGCTCATGACTACCAAACCCAGCGAACGCATCGTCGTCTTCGTAACCCCGGCGCAGAAACTTGCGATCACCAGCACCGCCGATGGCCTCGGCATCAGCGTCAGCGAACTCATGCGGCGGGCTGTTCTCGGGTTCAATGCAACGAGTGAGCAAGTCAAGGCCGCGGGACTTGTCGACAAGCTTCGCGCGCCTAAAACGCCTGATCCACTGAATGTCGTGCTCAGGCAAGTCGCCGAACGCGCCGCCGCGCGCGAGGCCCGAGATGCCGCACAAGTTGCCAGGGAAGCCAGCAGGCGTACGCTGGCAGCGGGGAAGGCGGAAGGCGTGGCACCAACAGACGCCGCGAAGGCGTCGAATGCATCGAACGCTTCAGACCCATCGGACGAAGACGCCTCCCTTTCGGGGCGAAACTGAACGCAAAGCGTCTCAAGCGCTCGCCACGACCCGCGTGGTAATGGCTACGGCGGCAGCACATGCGATTGCGCTCGCAACGGCGCCCCAAGCAATATCGATGAAAACGAGCGTCGTGCTCCAGCCCTTTAGCGTCGCCAAATTCGTCAGGTCGTAGGTTGCATACGCGACTATGCCGAACAGCGCGCCGCTGACCAGTCCGCGCATGACACTGTCTTCCGAGATGCCCGGCACGACGCAGAAATAAACCATTCCTATTATATAAATCACGTAGAAGATCACGGCCGCGTCAAAGTTCGGTTTGGGCAGCAGCAACTCCCCTATTTCACGCTGATAAATATTTCGCGAAATCAGGCCGAGCCAGATGGCGTCGAGTACCAGGAACACGACGGCGGTTACTGCAAACGCGACAATCAACGTCTTCGACATTAGCGATCCGATACGTTAAGCAAAGCGTGAAAGAAGTGTGGATTTTCCGGACGAGCGCACATGGTGTACCGTTGCGATTGGCGGGCTCGTTAAGTCCGGTTTAAGGCGGTGCGTGCTTTAATGTGCCGGTTAAGAAACGCCGGCGAAACGTCGGGCGGTGGTTCAGCGGAAAAGCTCGCAACAAAGTGTATCGACGAGCTTGCAATTCGCGCGCCCGCCCTGATTTACCCGACGCGCTGCAAAAACGAACGCCGCGTTTCGAGCAACTTTCACGCAGACGTTCATTGAATATTCATGAACGTTGCAGTACGGCTTGCTAAGGGCATTTCCCCGAAGCACCGAATCATTTTTCAGGAGGAAACTCATGTCGCTTTTGGATTCCATCTCGCGCACGGTCAAGGGCCTGCTGAACGACGCCGCCGACACCGTGCAGGACCCGTCGCGAGACGCTCGTCAGATCGTGCGCGAACTCGACGACAGCATCGCGAAAGCCGAAAACTCGCTGATCGAAATCGAGGCACAAGTCGCCACGCAGCAGAGCAAGCGTGACGTCGCGGCCGAAAAAGCCAGGAAGTACGAAGAAGGCGCAAAGCGCGCGCTGCAAGGCGGCGACGAAGCGCTGGCACGTGAAGCGTTGAGCGCACAAGCTAACGCTGAATCGGAGCGCGATGCATTGGCGGCCGAACTGGCAACTTTGGTGCCGTCGACAGATCATCTCAAGCAGCAGATCGAGGATATGCGCCAGCGCCGCAACGAGCTCAATTCGCGCTCGAACATCCTGCAGGCGAAGCAGCAGATTGCGACTGCAAAGGACGTCGCAGCAACCGCGCTCGGCGGAATTGGCGGCAAGAACCTGTCGGAAGACTTTCAGAAGCTGGAAGACAAGGTGCAGCTATCGAATGCGCGCTCCGATGCACGGCTTAACTCCGCCGATCAAAAAAGCGGCAAGGCGCTCGAAGACAAACTCGCGGCATTGACGCGCGGACCGTCTGTAGAAGATCGTCTGGAAGCGCTGAAGAAGCAGATCAATACGCCGGCGCAGTAAGCCGGTCTATGAGACGGCGCGGAACTTGCGCCGTCTTGTTGTACAGGTAGTTACTACGTTCCACGACGCAAAGGCCGATGCAAGGCATCGAACCATTGCGGGCAAGATCCGGATAATGCATCGACATGTCGCACGAAATGGAGACGGGTGCGAACGCCCCGGTCCGCTGATGAAAAAATATGTGATGGCAGTGGCTGCGTCGCTAATGCTGGTTTCGGCTGCGGCGTTTGCCGTTCCAAGCGCCGGCCAGATCGAACAGTCGATGACGCAAGGCAACTGGAGTCAGGCCGAGTCCCAGCTGAACGAAGTGATCCAGGCGCATCCGAACAATGCCAAGGCGCACTATTTGTACGCTCAGGTGCTCGATCGTGAAGGCCGCTCCGCCGACGCACTCGCCCAGATTCAACAGGCGAAAACGCTCGACCCAGCAATCAAGTTCACCGATCCGTCGCGTTTCAACGCTACGGAAACGCGGATTCGTTCCGATGCCGAACGTGTGAATTCACGCGCGAACGCTTCGACGAATGTCAGCCAGGATCGTTCGGGCAACGCGGTGACATCGGTTACACGTAATCCGTTCAACGAAGGCGCGGTAGCCGCGCCTGAAAAACATGGCCCGTCCATGGGCATGTGGATTTTGCTCGCAGTCGTGGTCGCCGGGATTGCGCTCGTGCTGCGCTGGGGTCTGAAGCGGGCGCGTTCGAATGAAAACGGTCAGGCCGATACCGATCGCCGCACGCAGCTCAAACGCGCCACAGAATTGCTCAACGACGTCCGCTCGCTCAAGCTCGATGTGCGTTTATCGACACAACCCGGTCACGAAGCGATGCTCAAGGAGGTCGAAGGCATCGAGACTCAATTGCGGCAGACGGTCGAAGCGTTGTCGAATTCGAAGAATCCCGTGCCGCCTTATGCGATCGAGGATTTGTCGAATCAGATCGACAGCGTGCGCGCGCGTTCTGAAGGACGCCCCGACCCACGCGCGGCGCCGGCTGCAAGCCCGAGCGATAACCAGTCGGTCTACGCGCAGGAAGCCGAACGTTTCGGGCGCACGCCACCGGGACAGCCGCCTTATTCGCCTTATCCGCAGCAACAACCGCCGGTCATCGTGCAGCAAGGCGGCGGCGGTTTTGGTGGCGGACTAGGCGGTTTGCTGGGTGGCGTGTTGCTCGGTGAAGCGCTTTCTGGCGGAAACCGGGAACGCGTGATCGAACGCGAAGTACCGGTCGATGTCGACGATGAGCTGCGTCGTCGCGGCGGCGGCAACAACAATGGCGGCGGCCTGGATTTCGGCAACGGCTCCAACGACTGGAGCGATGGCGGCGGCGGTGTCGATCTCGGCAGCAATGATTCAGGCAACTGGGATAACAACAGCTGAGGTGTTTCCTTGGTACGCCAAATAAAAAGCGCCGGACGATGCAAATCGTCCGGCGCTTTTTTCATCCGCCGCCGAGAAACCTCAGCAGCGCCCACAAGAACTTGAAGAAACCAACGACGAAATCCCAGATCCGCTCGAGTTGATCCCAACCGGCGACACGCAAAAGCGTCGCCAACATCATGTTTTACGGACGCCGTGACGGACGCGATGAGAAATCGAAACCAGCGGACAGAAGCGAGGCGACAGCGGCAGAGGAAAGTTCATATCCCGCATCATAGCCGCTGCGACCCGCGTCTCGCAGGAACGTGCCTGCCTCGCTGGTTCAGGCCGCGTCGCCGCCTTCCGGCTCGACCTCGTCCGTCAGCGCTTCTTCGAGGCGCTTGAAGATACGCTTTGTGGCGCCGCGCGCGTGAAGCGCGAACAACAACAGCGAACGTCCCGTCACCTGATACACGCCGCCCGAATCGAAGTCTTCGAGCTCTTCGCGGATTGGCGCGTTGGTATCGATCAGGCAACTCCACTGGTCGCTTCCCGGAATTTCCGGCAGCGTGAAATCGACGACGTCGTGATGTGCGTTGACAACGAGCAACAACGTCGCGTCCGATGCCGGGCGTCGAATGCCGGTTGCCTGAGCGCGGCCATCGATCACCAGGCCGAAGCAGCGCATGGCGGGATCGTCCCATTGCTCGGGCGTGAGTTCATCGCCCGATGGGCTGAACCACTTGACGTCGGCAACCTGAAGGTCTTCGTGGAATTCGCCAGTCAGGAAACGGCCACGGCGCAGCACCGGCAAGGTGTGACGCAAGGTCGTGAGCTTGCGCACGAAATCGTTGAGGGCTTGGCCGTCTTCATCGATATCCCAGTTCACCCAGCTGATGTCGTCGTCCTGACAATACGCGTTGTTGTTGCCTTGCTGCGTACGCCCGAATTCGTCGCCGGCGAGAATCATCGGCGTGCCTTGCGAGAACAGCAGCGTGGCCAGCATATTGCGTTTCTGGCGTTCGCGCAGTCCACGGATCTCGGGATCGTCGGTCGGACCTTCCACGCCGCAATTCCACGAGCGGTTGTCGGAGCTTCCGTCGTTGTTGTCCTCGCCATTCGCGTCGTTGTGCTTCTCGTTGTACGAGACGAGATCGTTCAACGTGAAGCCGTCGTGCGCGGTGATGAAGTTCACGCTCGCCCACGGGCGGCGTCCGCGATGGTTGAACTTGTCGCCCGATCCCGTGATGCGCGTTGCGAGCTCTGCCGCCACACCCTCTTCGCCCTTCCAGAACTCGCGCACCGTGTCGCGATATTTATCGTTCCATTCGGCCCAGCCCGGCGGAAAACCACCGACCTGATAACCGCCTGGGCCGCAATCCCACGGTTCGGCAATCAGTTTGACGCTGGAGAGAATCGGGTCTTGGCGGCAACTGTCGAGGAAACCACCGCCTTCGTCGAAACCGTAGGGCTCGCGGCCGAGGATGGTCGCGAGATCGAAACGGAATCCGTCGACGTTCATCTCCGTTACCCAATAACGCAGGCTGTCGGTGACCATCTGCAACACGCGCGGATGCGAGAGGTTGAGCGTGTTGCCCGTGCCGGTATCGTTGATGTAATAACGCTTGTCTTCCGGCAAACGATAGTACGAAGCGTTGTCGATGCCCTTGAACGAGAGCGTCGGGCCGCGTTCGTTGCCTTCGGCCGTGTGGTTGTAGACCACATCGAGTATTACTTCGAGCCCGGCTTCGTGGAAGCGGTCGATCATCTGCTTCAGCTCGGAGATCGCGCCCGGACCTTGCGCAAAAAAGCGCGGATCGGCCGCAAAGAAACCGATGGTGTTGTAGCCCCAGTAATTGGTGAGACCTTTGTCGGTGAGATGACTGTCGTTCACGAACGCCTGGATAGGCAGCAATTCCACCGATGTCACGCCAAGGCTCTTGATATGCTCGATCACTTCCTTAGTGCCGAGGCCCTCGAACGTGCCGCGCAGATTTTCTGGCACGGCCGGATGGCGCTTGGTGTAACCGCGCACGTGGGTTTCATAGAAGATGGTCTGTTCCCATGGCACGCGAACGCGTGTTGGGTGAACCCATGAAAAGCTCTGGTCGACGACCTGACACTTTTGCATGAACGGCGCGCTGTCGCGTTCATCGAAACTCAGGTCTTCGCCTTCGTCATCGAGCGTGTAGCCGAAGACCGCCGGATCCCATTTCAGCTCGCCAACGTGCGCCTTTGCGTACGGATCCAGCAAAAGCTTGTTCGGATTGAACCGATGCCCGTTTTCCGGTTCGTACGGACCGTGCACGCGATATCCGTAAACCGCGCCCGGTTTCAGGCCAAACAAATAAACGTGGAAAACTTCGTCGGTGTATTCAGGCAATTCGATGCGCTCGAGTTCCTTTTCGCCGTTTTCATCGAAGAGGCAGAGTTCGACTTTCGTGGCGTTCGCGGAGAACAACGCGAAGTTGACGCCCTCGCCATCCCAGGTTGCGCCCAACGGAAACGGCGAACCTTCGGCAATGCGGATATCGTGTGCCATGTATGCGAGTGTCCAGGTATTTAAGGTGATTTGATCTGTGGTTGCTGCGGTTTGCTTGAGTTCGGGCGCCCTAGAGAAGCATTGGACACGGGAAACAATCAGCTTCCAGATACAGTGCCCGGTGCGCCCACAGGAACACTTTCATAGCAGGTTGCGTGCCTGTAAAAGCAGAGACGATGCGGCCGATATTGGCCCGCATCGTGCTCAAAACCTAGTTCGATGCCTTATGCATCAAGGCATGTTGCTCGTTCCCATCGTTCTGGAGACATCTCCTTGACCACTCGCTCCGTCTCCGCTACGACCACGCTGGCCGGCACGTCCGATGGCACTGCCGAGGAAAGCCGGGCGCTCGGTCGGTCGTTGCGTGACAGCATTCCTTTCAGTGCACACGCCGGGCCGCAGGCCGAACGCGATCGTCCTGACCCCGTCGAGCGCGTGCTCGCGAACAACGCGGGCCGGCAAGAGCGGCTCGTGCCCTTGCGCATGGCGCGCATGGCGGTTTCGCCGTTCGCGTTCCTGCGAGGCGCGGCGAGCGTGATGGCCTGGGATCTGGCGCGAACGCCGTCCATTGGGCATCACGTGATGATCGACGGCGACGCGCATCTCAACAATTTCGGCCTGTTTCGCACGCCGCGGCAAGACGTGGTGTTCGACCTGAACGATTTCGATGAAACCATCGTCGCGCCGTGGGAATGGGATCTGAGGCGGCTGACGGCGAGCATCAACGTGGCAGCGCGGGAGAATGGTGTCGATACGAGCGGCCGCGAACGCGCCGTGCGTTCGGCCTGCGCGGGTTATCGGACAACGATGGCAGCGCTATGGCAGATACCCGCGTACGAGCTTTGGCAAATGCGTTCGTACGCAAGCGTGCTGCATATCGAAGCGCCCGTTGTGCTCGACGCCGCCGAAAAAGCGACGATCACAAAAGCCGTCGAACGCGCGACCAAGCGCAGCCACGCGACCATGCTTGCGCGCGTCGCGGAACCGGACGGCAAGAGCTGGCGATTTCGCGAAGATCCGCCCATTCTCACGCGGCTCGATAAAGCCGAGACGAATCACGTGATCGAGGGATTGCGCGAGTATATGCAAACAATCGCCGGCGAATGGCGCACGATGCTCGAACGCTACGATGTCGTCGATGTCGTGCATCGGGTAGTCGGAGTCGGCAGCGTGGGAACGCGCGCGTATTTGCTGTTGCTGCTCGGGCGCGCGCACGGCGATCCGCTGTTCATGCAGGTGAAGGAAGGCATCGTGCCGGCCGCCGCGCCCTTCGTGCCTGCCATGCCCGAGCCGTTCAATCACCAGGGACGGCGTGTCGTGCACGGGCAGCGCTTTTTGCAAAGTTCATCGGATCCATTGCTTGGATGGACGACCATTTCAGGTCGCGACTTTTATGTCCGGCAGATGAAAAACATGCGTGGTTCGATTCCCGTCGACTGGTTGCACGGTGCAACGTTCGATTTCTACGCGTGGTGCCTCGGCTTGTTGCTTGCACGCGCCCATGCCCGTACCGGCGATGCCGCGCTGATCGCCGGTTATTGCGGCAGCTCGGACCGGCTCGATGCGGCTTACGCACAATGGGCCGAGAATTACGGCACGCAGACCGTTGCCGATCACGCTGCGTTTGTGCAGGCAATCGCGGCCGGACGTGTGAAGGCGGCGGCGCCGGAAAAATCCTGACGATCGCGATGAAACTCTGTCCATCCGCTCCAGTTGCTTAAAAAAACCGGGGACGAACACGCAATCGATTCGCTATTATTGTCGGTATCCGTTTCAATTAATGCCGGTCTGATCGGCGCCGAACCCGCTTCAGCAGCGGTTCCGGCATCTGATTAGATTCAATCCAATGGCACATCCCTTGCTGCCGATTCTTATGAACTTAAACGGAGGAAGCAACGCATGAGCATGATTCAGGAATTCAAGGCCTTCGCCCTCAAGGGCAACGTGATGGATCTGGCAGTCGGTGTGATTATCGGTGGCGCGTTTTCTACCATCGTCAATTCGATCGTGAAGGATCTGATCATGCCGGTCGTCGGGCTGGCAACCGGTGGGCTCGATTTCTCGAACCTGTTCATCAAGCTCGGCGAGATACCGCCGACATTCAAGGGTAATCCCGGGTCGTACAAAGATTTGCAGACTGCGGGCGTCGCCGTGTTCGGCTACGGATCGTTCATCACTGTGTTGATCAACTTCATCATCCTGGCGTTCATCATTTTCCTGATGGTCAAGTTCATCAACAGCCTGCGCAAGAACGAAGCGCCCGCTCCCGCGCCCGCAACGCCGGAAGACGTGCTGCTGTTGCGTGAAATTCGCGACTCGCTAAAAGGTTCGCCGCGCATCTGAGGCGGTTTTTTAATCGACGTCCTGGATTGATTCAGGTCTGATACACAAAAGCCCGCGCTGGTTGCCGCGGGTTTTTTGTTTTCTGTATGCACTGTTGCAGCGACGCCGTTTCGTGACATTCGCTTGAATTTTCCTTGCGATTTTTGGCGCAGCGTCGTTTCGTAGGTCTATTATTGAGATATGAATGCCATGCGAGCCGCAGCAGGGTTTTCGGCGAAATTCGTGCGGCGTTGCACGAGAGGTCGAGTGACCCGGGTGCGGCGCCCTTATCCTGAATCGCCGTGAATCCACCACTTCGATGTGCTATAAAAGATCGACGTGTCCAGACAAACGAGCGGCCCGCCAGACGGGAGTGGCCGCATGAGGACGCTGCGTTTTTTGCAATTCTTTTTCAGGCGAATTTTTATGTCCTTCCCGAAAAAGCGTAGACGCGCGAAGGTCGATGGCGACGAGTCTTTCCTCGCCGTGCTGAGGCATTTCAAGCCGTTCGGCCAACTCGATACGAAGATCGCACGTGCGCGCGCGCAGGATGAACCGGTGTTGTATGCGCATGTCCTGCCGGGGCTCGATGTGCTTTTGTGCAGCATGCGAGGGGCGCAGCCGCCGTATCCGGCGGTGGAGGAATTGCATCGGCGGTGTGTTGAGTGCATTACCAATGCGTTGGAGCAGCCGCTCGATGGGCTTGAAAATGGCGGGTATTGGTATGAGGCTAATGGGTTTGGGTTTCTGGTTTTTGCCAGCCGGGCGCGGACGCAGATTTTGAGCGAGTTCGGCGCAACGGCGAGCGCCCGCGCGAGGCGGGGAGCGCGGCGGCAGGATGCGGGGGATGCTGCGTCACGGTTGAGGTAGGGCGGCGGCCAGGGGTTTTTTTGCTTTTTAGGGTGGGGACGTTTGGTTGTTGCTAGTCTTGTTTGCGCTGTTATCCACTGGCCGTGGTGGCAATTGTGCTGAAGGTTTGACTCTGGCGTTAGGTATTCTTAGCGGTCGGGGTTGATGCCGGGTAGCTGCTGCTTGAGCCTTTGCGGGTTTGGTTCTAGCCGACCTCTTTAGCACTGTTAGCCACTGTCCGTGGCGGCACTTTATTTCCCAGGGTTTGACGCTGGCGCTCGGGCGGTTGTTTGTAGTGGTCATGGTTAATGCCGGGTTGTTGCTGCTTAAGTCTTCGCAGGTTCTGTCTTAGCTGACTTCTTTATCACTATTAGCCACTGTCCGTGGCGGGACTTCATTTCTTTGTCCAACGGCGGCAAAGAAACGAAGCAAAGAAAACGCCTCCCAACCGCTAATTCTTAAGTGTCCACAGCGTGCAGTGAAAACTGCGTGGCACGCAAGAAGCACCCTCAGCGCATAACCCCGAATACTTGAAACCCTCCCCCTCCGTTCATGGCAATCCACACGCTTCGCCACCAGTGAGGGAATCCACTAACTAGGCCTCCGCGCCACGCGCGCTGGTGCCCAAATGGAACAGGTGGCAGTACTGGCGGTGAAGTCTGCGTTCAACATGGGGGAGCCGTTATCGGCTCAACCCTTTGTTATGCGTTGGACGGGTTCCGTATTAATCGATTCCGACGCCGGTGGCGAAGCGTGTGGGTATCTGTTGCCGGAGCGGGAGGGTTTCAACTGTTCTTGGATATGCGCTAAGGGTGCTTCTCGCGTACCACGCAGTTGTCACCGCACGCTATGGACACTTAAGAATTAGCGGTGGAGAGGCGTTTTCTTTGCTTCGTTTCTTTGTCGCCGTTTGGACAAAGAAATGAAGTCCCGCCACGGACAGTGGCTAACAGTGCTAAAGAAATCAGATAGCAAGAAACCCGCGAAGACTTAGAAAGCAGCAACTTGGCACTGACCCCGACCGCAAAGACAGAACCCGCGAAAGCCTAAACAGCAACCCAAACCACAACAACCCATCACCAGTCCAAAACCTCAACCGCTACCTTCCCTTAGGCTCAAGACTTGCTCCATCCCCAAAGCACATCTCAAGCCCCGCGCAGCGGAAAAGCCGAAAAAACCAGGAGAACCCATGACTGATCACGTCTACAAGCAAATCGAACTGACAGGCTCCTCCACCCAATCCAGCGACGATGCCGTGCGCGTCGCGCTAGAAAAAGCATCCAAAACACTTCGCAACCTGCACTGGTTCCAGGTCACCGAAACCCGCGGCCAGATCGAAAACGGCAAAGTCGCCTACTGGCAAGTAACCCTTAAAGTTGGACTGCGAATCGACGATTAAGATTAATCACGACGCAGACAACAAAGGCCGCGCTCCAGCCAGAGCGCGGTCTTTTCATATGACGTGAATGTTGACACGCAACAAGTAAGTCTTGCCAGCCAACAAACAAACAAACAGCAGCTTATTTCGGCAACGCGCCGTCCACCCCTTCAACGTACCAGTTGATCCGCTGCAATTCCGGATCGGACAGGTTCTTGCCAGCCTCAATCTTCACAGCCCCAGCCTGGTCTTTCACCGGTCCCATAAAGACATCCCATTTGCCGCTCTGCAGCTCCTCGCGCTTCGCCTGGACGGCTTGCATCGCCTTCGCGGGGACGACGGCGGTATTCATGTCTTCAATATCAACAGCCTTCTGCGGCATGCCCAACCATACCGGATCGGTCTTGACCTTCCCCGCCAAAAGCTGCTCGACCATCGTGTTGTAATACACGCCCCAGTGCGACACCACCGATCCCAGATGCGCGCTCGGACCAAACTTCTTCATGTTCGAATCCCAACCGAATGCATAGACCTTTTTCTCGGCGGCTGTTGCCAGCGTCGCGTTGGAATCGGTGTTCTGCAACAAAACATCGGCGCCCTGCCCGATCAGTGTTTCGGCCGCCTGCTTTTCCTTGCCCGGATCGAACCAACTGTTGATCCAGATGACCTTCGTATGAATCTTCGGATTCACCGAGCGTGCGCCCAGCGTGTACGCGTTGATGTTGCGGATCACTTCAGGAATGGGCACCGACGCCACGAATCCGAGCGTATTCGTCTTGGTCACGTAACCCGCTGCAACACCCGCGAGATATGCGCCCTGGTACATGCGGTTATCGTAGACGCCGAAGTTTTTCGCCTTCTTGTAACCCGTTGCGGTCAGGAACGTGATGTCCGGATAATCGCGCGCGACTTTCAGTTCGAAGTCCTGGTAACCGAAACTCGTCCCGAGGATCACCTTGTTTCCCTTCGCGGCGAGATCACGGAACACACGCTCGGAATCGGCCGATTCCGGCACGTTTTCCACGCGCGTGATCTTGATCTTGTTGCCGTACTTGGCTTCGATCTCCTTCGTGCCGGCATCGTGGGCGAAGGTCCAGCCTGCATCGCCGGGATTGGAGAGGTACACGAACGCAACGCCGGGTGCATCGGCGGCCTGCGCGGGGGCAGAAACCATCGTGGCCGAGAGCGCGAGCATGGTACTTACCGCGCCCGCCGCGCCCAACGTGTTCAGCCAGCTTTTCTTCATCGTGATTCTCCTGTCGATGTGTCGATGTTGTTTATGAAAGTCATGGTGCAAGGGAATCAAATAAACGCGCTCAGCTCGCCGCGAAAAACGGCTTGCCAAGCGACGCGGGAGCGTTGAGCTTGATCGTGTTCGGATTGCGCGAGATCAGCACCAGCACGACGATGGTCGCAAGGTACGGCAGCATCGCGAGAAATTGGGTCGGAACGGGCACGCCAATGGCCTGCGCGTAAAACTGCAGCGCCATCACTGCGCCGAACAGCAACGCGCCGATCAGCAACCTGCCCGGCCGCCACGTGGCGAACACGACCAGCGCGAGCGCGATCCAGCCGCGGCCGGAAGTCAACTGCTCCTGCCACAAGTGCAGGTAGACGATTGAGTAATAACCGCCCGCAATGCCCGCCATGCCACCGCCGAAAAGCGTCGCGGCGTAGCGCACGCCGACCACGGGAAAGCCGACCGAATGCGCGACCGATGGCGACTCGCCAACCGAGCGCAGCACGAGCCCGGCGCGTGTCTTGTAGAGGAACCAGCCGATGACGCCGAACATGATGAACGCGAGATATCCCAATGGCGTCAACGTGAAAAACGCCGGCCCGATCACAGGAATGGAAGCGAGGCCGGGAATGGGCAGGACGTCGATGGAAGCGCGCACCGCCGCCGACGTATAAGGCTTGCCTATATACGCCGAAAAGCCGATGCCGAATATGGTCAGCGACAAACCCGTGGCCACCTGATTGGCGAGCATGGTGATGGTGAGGAACGCGAACACGAGCGACATGAGCACGCCGGCGACGACCGCGCCCACGATGCCGAGCCACGGGTTGCCGGTGATCGCGGTGACGGCGTATCCGGTGACGGCGCCCATCAGCATCATGCCTTCCACGCCGAGGTTCAACACGCCCGACTTCTCCGCGACGAGTTCGCCGGCGCCGGCGTACATCAATGGAATGGCCGCGACAACCGCGCTGGATGCAAGCGAACTGGCTTGATTGATGTCCATGTATTTATCTACGAATGCGCATGCACGACGACCCGGCGGCGCACGCGATAGTTGACGAACAAATCCGCACCCAGGAGACAAAACAGCAGCAATCCCTGGAACACGCCGGCAAGCGCCTGCGGCAACTGCAACGATGTTTGCACTGCTTCACCACCGAGATACAGCAGCGCCATCAGAAGACTGGCCAGCACGATCCCGACCGGATGCAAGCGTCCGACAAACACGACGATGATCGCCGTGAAGCCATAACCCGGCGACCAGCCAGCCTGCAATTGTCCGATCGGCCCAGCGACTTCGCCCATGCCGGCCAACCCCGCCAGGCCGCCGCTCAAAAGCAGCGAGGTCCAGATGGCTTTTTTATCGGAGAAACCGGCGTAGCGAGCGGCCAGCGGCGCGAGGCCGCCCACGTTCATCCGATACCCCGCGAAGCTCTTGCGCATGAACAGCCACACGAGCGGAATCGCGATCACCGTCAAGAACACCGATGCGTTGATCCGCGTGCCCTTCAGCCACGCCCAGCCCCAGTCGCTGTAAAGGCGCGGGAATTGGGCGGCATCGCTGAACATGGCGGAGATCGGAAAGTTCATGCCTTCGGGGTCGCGCCACGGACCGCTCACCAGATAGATCAGCAACTGCGTGGCGACGTACGTGAGCATCAGGCTCGTCAGGATTTCGTTGGTGTTGAACCGGCTCTTGAGCAATGCCGGAATCGCGGCCCATACCATGCCGCCGATCACACCGCCGATCATCATCAGCGGAAGGATCCACCAGCCGGTGGCATCGGGGAGATGAATCGCAATGCCACCCGCCATGATCCCGCCGAGCAGCATTTGCCCTTCGGCGCCGATGTTCCAGACGTTCGCTCTATATCCAACGGCCAAACCCAGCGCGATCAGACACAGCGGCGACGCCTTCAAAACAAGCTCGGACCAGCCATTCACGTTCGACAACGGTTCGATAAAAAACCCGTGCATCGCGCGCAAGGGATCTTGTCCGACGAACGTGAAAATCAGGAAGCCGATGATCAGCGTCAGCACCGCGGCGACCACCGGCACGGCGAGCTGCATGGCGCGCGACGGCGTCGGCCGCGCTTCGAGTCGATACGGAAAATTCATGATGTCGGTGCCGTGGTGTCGAGGGCGACGGGTTCGGCGCGATTGCCATCGAAGAGACCAGCCATGAAGAGGCCGATTTCTTCCGCGTTGGTAAGACCGGTTTCACGGACCGGCGAAAGTTTGCCGCGCGCGAGGACGGCCAGGCGGTCGCAGATATCGAAGAGTTCTTCCAGTTCCTCCGATATCACCAAAATCGCCACGCCGCGCGCGGCCAGGTCGAGCAGTTGTTGCCGGATGAAACCGGCAGCGCCGACATCGACGCCCCAGGTGGGTTGCGCGACGACGAGCACCTTGGGCTCCTGCAAGATCTCGCGGCCCACGATGAACTTCTGCAAGTTCCCGCCCGACAGGCTTTGCGCAAGCGCGCCATTGCCGCCGCAGCGGACGTCGAAGGCGCTGATGCAACGGTCGGCGAACGCGCGCATCGACTTCGTGCTGATCCAGCCGCCGCGCACCATGTGTTCGCGATGGCCGGTCAGGAGCGCGTTTTCTGCGAGCGACATGGCCGGCACCGCGCCGCGTCCGAGCCGCTCTTCGGGCACGAAAGCGAAGCCGAGTGCGCGCCGGCCGCCGGCGCTGTATCGCGCGGCTGGTTGGCCGACGATGGTGATGGCATCGGGCGCAATATGCTTGTCGCGGATCTCGCCCGAGAGCGCGGCCAGCAACTCGGCTTGTCCATTACCCGAAACACCCGCAATGCCAAAGATCTCGCCTGCATGCACTGCGAACGAAACGTCCTTGAGCGACGTGCCAAATGGATCGGCGCTTTCCACCGACAGGTTCTTCACGGCGAGTTTCACATCGCCGGGATTGTGTGCGCGGCGCGTGTAGTCGGGCAGCGAATGCCCGACCATCAGCTGCGCGAGCGACGCGTGCGTTTCCTTGCGCGGATCGACACTTCCGGTTACGCGACCACCGCGCATCACCGTTGCGGTCTGGCACAGCGCCTGGATTTCATCGAGCTTGTGGCTGATGTAAAGAATGCTGCATCCCTCCGATGCCAGCCGCCGAAGCACCGTGAAAAGCTTCTTCACTGCTTGCGGCGTGAGCACCGAAGTAGGTTCGTCCATGATCAGCAAGCGCGGATTCTGCAGCAGGCATCGAACGATTTCCACGCGTTGCCGCTCGCCCACTGCCAGGCTATGCACATGGCGTTGCGGATCGACATCGAGTCCGTAATCCGCCGACACCTCGCGAATGCGTTTGCTCAAGCTCTTCAGGTCGAATTTATCGTCGAGCGCCAGCGCGATGTTCTCGCCGACGGTGAGCGTATCGAACAGCGAAAAATGCTGGAACACCATGCCGATACCCAGCTTGCGCGCCGCCGCCGGACTGCCGATCTCGACCGTCTCGCCGTTCCACTGAATCTCGCCCTCGTCCGGCCGCACCGCGCCGTAGATGATCTTCATCAGCGTGGACTTGCCCGCGCCGTTTTCGCCGAGCACCGCGTGGATTTCGCCCGGCTCGACAACGAGCGTTACGTCGTCATTGGCCTTGACGGCAGGATATTGCTTGCTGATGCCGCGTAGCGCGAGGCGCGGAACGCGTGCATCGCCGGGCTGGATGGATGAGGAAATAGCGTCGCCCATATGGACTCAGAAAGTGCGGAAATTGCGCAAAACCGGGGTGACCGGTATGGGAGCAACGGAAACATGCAGTCTGCGAGGAAAAGATACCCAAAACGGTGCGGGGCGTCGATTGCTCAAAATAGTGCGCGCGATAAGTTCACTCCGAAGTCACTTCCAAGCAACAACCCGCCGTTGCAGCGGCTGCAACGAACGCGCTCGGGGTATGTCTGGCTTGACGCCACAAATGTGTCATATTAAAAACAATATGTCCCGCACCCTGGTCTATCAGCTAGACCGTATATTGGAGAAAACATGAGTCAGCAACGCGAAGCAATCGATACTTACTTGTTACGCGTCCTGCACACCCTTCTCATGGAACGCAGCGTCACGCGCGCGGCCGTGAAGTTGAATCAGTCGCAACCGGCCATCAGCGCGGCGCTCAGGCGTCTGCGCGATATCACCGGCGATCCGCTGCTCGTGCGCGGCAAGGCGGGCATGGTCCCGACCGAATACGGCCTGCGCCTGCTCGAACCGACGCAAAACGCGCTGCGTGAGATTGAGCGCATCAAGGTCCAGCAACATAATTTCGAGCCATCGACTTCCGTCCGGTGTTACCGGATTGGCTGTCCGGATTACCTGAACGTGCTGTTCGTGCCTACCGTTGTCGAGCGTTTTCGCATCGCCGCGCCTAACGCCACGCTCGAGTTTCATTCGCTCGGTCCTGCTTTCGACTACGAACTTGCGCTGGAAGAAGGCAAGCTGGACATAGTCGTGGGCAACTGGCCCGAACCGCCTGAACAACTGCATTTGTCGAATCTTTTTGTCGACAAGATCGTCTGTCTGGTCAGCTCCAATCATCCGTTTGCACGTCGCGGTGCGCTCACGCTCGACCAGTATCTGAACGCGCCGCATCTCGCACCAACGCCTTATTCAGTCGGTCAGCGTGGTGCAATCGATGTTCATCTTGCCCGCGAGCGCCTGAAGCGCCATGTGGTCGTCACGTTGCCGTACTTCAACCTCGCGCCGTACGTGCTGATCAAGTCGGATCTGGTGTTCACGACCACACGGCTTTTCGCCGATCACTACGCGAAGTTCCTGCCGCTGACCGTGGTGCCCGCGCCGCTCGATTTCCCGCCAATGCAGTACTACCAGTTGTGGCACGAGCGCTGTCATTACTCCGACGAAGTGCGCTGGCTCCGTCACCTCGTCGCCGATGCCACGCGCTCGCTGATCGACGTGCCTTGACGCTTCGTCTTAGCGCGCCATTTCCATCAGCGTTCCAGCCAGCCGGTTATGACGCTCGACGATCGGACCCAGATCGACGGTCGTCAACTGACCGTGACGCACGACCACTTGCCCATCGATAACACTTGTCGAGACCTGCGACGGCGCGCAAAAAACGAGCGCCGCAACGGGATCGTGCAGCGCGCCGGCAAACGCGTGATGGCTCAGATCGAAGGACACAAAATCCGCCGCCATGCCGGGAGCCAACGCGCCTATGTCGTCGCGGCCCAGCACTTTCGCTCCGCCAAGCGTCGCGATTTCCAGGGCTTCGCGCGCGCTCATGGCGTCGGGCCCGAAACCCACGCGTTGCAGCAACATGGCTTGCCGCACTTCGGCGACCATCTGCGCGCCATCATTCGATGCCGATCCATCCACGCCTATCCCCACGCTCACGCCTGCGTCGCGCATTGCACGAATGGGCGCAATGCCTGACGCCAGCCGCATGTTTGAACACGGACAATGCGCTACGCCCGTTCCCGTGCGCCCGAACAATTCGATACCCGCGCGATCCAGCTGCACACAATGCGCGTGCCACACGTCCGGCCCGACCCAGCCGAGATCTTCCGCATATTCGGCCGGCGACATGCCGAACTTCTCGCGGCTGTAGGTCACGTCGTTCACGTTCTCGGCGAGATGCGTATGCATCGACACGCCATATTCCCGCGCCAGCACCGCCGAATCGCGCATCAGTTCGCGGCTGACCGAGAACGGCGAACACGGCGCCACGACTACACGCAGCATCGCGTAACGGTCTGCGTCGTTATAGGTTTCGATCAGGCGTTGCGTGTCTGCAAGGATCGCGTCTTCTTTCTCGACGACCGAATCAGGCGGCAATCCACCATCCTTCTGCCCGACGCTCATGCTGCCGCGCGCCGCGTGAAACCGCATGCCGATCTGCTGCGCCGACACGATGCTGTCATCGAGCCGCGCGCCGTTTGGATAAATGTAGAGATGATCGCTCGACGTGGTGCAACCCGAAAGCAGCAACTCGGCCATGGCCGTCAGTGTCGATACCTCGATCATCTCGGGCGTGAGGTTCGCCCAGATCTTGTACAGACTGGTGAGCCAGCCGAACAGCTCGGCGTTCTGCGCAGCCGGCACGGCGCGCGTCAGGCTCTGATACATATGGTGATGCGTGTTGACGAGCCCCGGAATCACCAGATGGCCCGACATGTCGAGCACTTCATCCGCTTCTTGCGGCAACTCGCTCGTCGGACCAACAGCCACGATCCGGTTTCCCTCGATGAACAATCCGCCATCGCGAATCTCGCGGCGGCCCTCGTCCATGGTTACGAGCACCTGCGCGTTTTTCACCAGCAAGGTCTTTTGCTTCTGCTGCATGTCGATCTCCGCTACGTCACTGTTTTTCCGAGGGCGCAAAGATATCACTCAACCTTGCGCATTGACCCGGTTACCCAGCGTCGATCGCCGTCTTCGGGATGCCAGCCAGCCGCGCTGTGCAAGGCCTCACTGTCGCTAGCCAAAAAGCCGCTGACAATGCGAACGCCGCCATAGTTGTCTTCACAGACTCAATATGATCGTGAATTTTGGCGCGGGTAGCATCGGCGGGAAGCGATGAAAAAGGGTTGGAACGGCTGAACACCGTAGCGTCGGGATTCAGGGTTTTCGCTCATGTGCTGCGGATTATCTTGCTTATCGCGGGCGTTATGATCACGGCAACTTTTTACAATGCTGAACACGGCGCGCATCCACTCACGCCGACGGGTATGTAGCCACGTTTGTGGAGCCTCGATCCGCCGCACAAGTCTGTTTCAGACGGTTCGATGCGCAGCCGCTCCTCGCACACTACAAGGACAACGCGAATGGGCAAGCTAACAACCCACGTACTCGATACCGCGCACGGTCGCCCCGGCGCCGGCATCAAAGTCGAACTCTTCGTTCTCGCCGGCGATACCCGGCGCCCTCTTCTCACCACGCACACCAACTCCGATGGCCGTTGCGACGCTCCGTTGCTGCAGGACGATGCATTCGTCACCGGCGAGTACGAACTCGTGTTTCACGCCGGCGATTACTTTGCAGCCAATGGCGTGACGGTGCCCGAACCGCGTTTTGTGGATTGTGTGGTGCTGCGTTTTGGAATCGCCGATGCCACCTCGCACTATCACGTGCCGCTGCTAGTGTCCCCGTGGGCATACAGCACGTATCGCGGCAGCTGAGGTTCATTGGAGTTTCGTTCGAGAGCTGGCCTTCGAGGCTTGATTAAAGAATTCGTGGTGGAGACGTTTCATGCAAGGTTTTATTGTTGACTGGCTGAATCTCGCGTTGCGCTGGCTGCACGTGATCGTGGCGATCGCGTGGATTGGCGAGTCCTTTTATTTTGTAGCGCTCGATAACAGCCTAAAACCGGCGAAGGATCCCGCCGCTACAAAGCGCGGTGTATTCGGCGAGTTGTGGCACGTGCACGGCGGCGGCTTCTACAACATGCAGAAGTACACCGTCGCGCCGGAAAACATGCCCGAGGATTTGCACTGGTCGAAATGGCCGTCCTACACCACGTGGATGTCTGGTTTCGGACTGTTCATGGTGCTGTATCTGTTCTCGCCGAGCACGTATCTCATCGATAAAAATGTGCTCGACATGGGACCCGTGGTTGCTGTTGCGTCGGCGTTGGGGTTCTTGCTCGCCGGCTGGATTGTGTATGACTCGCTGTGCCGTTTGCTCGGGAATCGCGACCGGTTGCTCGGCATTTGTGTTGGCGCTTATGTGATCATCGCGGCGTGGCTGGCATGTCATGTTTTTGCCGGACGCGCGGCTTACCTGATTACGGGCGCGACGCTTGCCACGATCATGTCGGCGAATGTGTTTTTCGTGATCATTCCCGGCCAGCGCAAGATGGTCGATGCCATGCTCAAGGGCGAAGTGCCTAACGCCATTTATGGCAAGCGCGGCAAGCAGCGTTCAGTTCACAACACGTATTTCACGCTGCCGGTGGTGTTCGTGATGCTGTCGAATCACTACGCGATGACGTACACGCATCCGTATAACTGGGCCGTGTTGCTGATCATCATGCTGGCCGGTGCGCTGATTCGACAGTTCTTCGTGATGCGGCATCGCGGGCAAGTGTTGTGGTATTTGCCGGTGATCGGGGTGTTGCTGATGTTTGGTGCGTTTGCATGGACCATACCGAAGGCTGTGCCGACTGTTGCGCCAGTGGCAGGCGCGCCCGGGATTCATGTGGCGGATATCGAGCCGATCTTGCAGCAGCGGTGTGCGACTTGTCATGCTGCGCATCCTACGATGATGGGCGCCGCGCCGGCGGGGGTTTTGCTCGATACGCCGGAGGCTATTTCCATGAACGCTCAGCGGGTTTATCAGCAGGCAGTTGTGCTTAAGGCTATGCCGCTTGGGAATGTTACGCAGATGACCGATGCGGAGCGGGCCAAGATCGCTGCTTGGTTTCAGGGCGGGGCTTTGAAGTAGGTTTTGTTTGTACTCGAGGTCGGGTGCGCGGGGCTTGGGCGGTTTTGCAGCTGTGGCTGGGTTAGTGCCAAGGTTGCTGCTGATTAGGCTTTCGCGCGTTTTGTTGTGGATTATTTTTCTAACGCTGGTAGCCACTGCCCGTGGCGGAATTCATTTCTCAGGTCTTTGACGCTAGCGCTTAGGCGGGTGTTTGTAGCGGTCAAGGTTCATGCCGGGTTGCTGCTGTTTAAGTCTTCGCGAGTTTCTTGTTATCTGAATTCTTTAGCACTTCTAGCCACTGTCCGTGGCGGGACTTCATTTCTTTTTCCAACGGCTGTTTAGACCGGAGACATGGTTGACACTTGTACGGGGACATAGC
>NZ_LMPF01000001.1 GCF_001424345.1 Burkholderia sp. Leaf177 | reverse complement strand
TGTTTAGACCGGAGACATGGTTGACACTTGTACGGGGACATAGCTGACACATTTTCATAGTGAGGTCGGGGGCTGGTTCAGGTCAAGTTCCATCACCCGATGTTGATAAAAATAGAAATCGAACACTCCGTCTTTTTCGGCATTGGGTCGCGCTGCAAGGCTCAGTTTCTCCAGTGATCGCGAGACCTTGAGCTCGCGTCCCCGGAACGTAAAGCGGCCATGCCAGTCCACTTTCACGATCTCGTCGTCGGGACCGTATTCCGGTTCGGGAATCGTGCTGGGCCAAACCCGCGTACTGGGCCGATACCGCTTGACCGGCGTGCTCATGCCGATGCCCTCATGCGGGCGCCGGTTGTTGTAAAGCTCGCGCCAGCGCTCGAACTCCGTTTGCGCCTCGCGATGCGTCATGAATGTCCGCCCGGCCAGCACCTCGGCCTTCAGCGAGCGATGAAACCGCTCATTCTTGCCGTTCGTCTGCGGATGATACGGACGGCTGTAACTCACCCGAATTCCCAATCGAATCAACCAGATAGCCAGCTCCGTCAATTGGCCGAGCTGGCGCGATGCGCCCCACGGYGCGCCGTTATCGGTATTGATCTGGCGCGGCAGCCCGTAGGTGGCGAACGCCCGTTCCAGATGGGCTTGCACGGTCGCGGTCGTCTCGAACGCGCACGCYTGCAGCACCACGTTAAAGCGTGAATGGTCATCGATCACGGTCAGCGGATGGCACCGGCCTTCGCCCACGGTAGCAAAGTGGCCCTTGAAATCCATCTGCCACAACTCGTTGGGCTGGTCTCGCTCGAARCGCCGCCACGCGGTGGCATCGGCCGATGCTCGCGGCGTAATCCTGTCGTGCCGATGCAGGATCCCGGTAATCGTGCTGGTGGCCGGCGGCGGCACCGGCGTCTGATCGCGCAGGAACCGGGCGATTTTGCGCGCGCCCCAGGCGGGATTGCGCGTGCGCACGCCGAGCACGTGCTGCTCGAGCGCGGGCGGGGTGATCGATGGCGAGTGCAACGGCCGGCGTGACTGATCGGCSAGTCCTGCGATRCCGTCTTTTTTATATCGATTGAGCCATTTGTAGCCGGTCTGGCGGCTCACGCCGAAGCGTCGGCACAAATCGGCAAAGGGCACGCTTTGATGCAAAGCGAGTTCGACGAACTCCTGGCGCAGTTTCATGGTGTCTCGCGGGTTCCACGGCATGGTCGGATTCGAGGCAGTTGGACTGCCCGAAAGTGTCAACCATGTCTCCGCACACCTGTCAGCTATGTCTCCGGTCTAAACAGCGCGGGTTCCACGGCATGGTCGGATTCGAGGCAGTTGGACTGCCCGAAAGTGTCAACCATGTCTCCGCACACCTGTCAGCTATGTCTCCGGTCTAAACACAACGGCGAAAAAGAAACGAAGCAAAGAAAACGCCTCTCCACCGCTAATTCTTAACTGTCCACAGCGTGCAGTTTTAACAGGGTGGTACGCAAGAAGCACCCTTAGCGCATAGCCACGTCCCGCTGAAACCCTCCCCCTCCGTATTCCTACATCCACACGCTTCGCCACCAGTGTTCTCGGGCAAGTTCTAAGGCCCATATGACTTGGTACGCCCTATATTCTTCGTCGCGTTCTGCATGCTTGGTTGAATGGCAGTTTCTCGGGATGGGCTCTGAAACATTTTGAACAGCGCCTTAAAACGTAAAAAGCAGCGGGACGGCTTGGCCGGCTCGCTGCTTTTTACTTCTCAAATACTTTGGTCAGGTGCGGATAAAATCCTCGCCCATCAGCCAAAGCGATTCTTCCAGTTGCTGCTCATTCAGGTTGACTCCATCCCCGCCGCGGTCAACCACGATGAAGTCACTCACTTCATCAAGCGCTATCAACGGATGATGCCAAACACCTTTCGCATAATTCACGCCCTGCCATCCACGCGTTACGAACGCCCGGATGGCCGATGGCTTCAACTCGCCAGCCGGCGCAACCACCACCAAGTACGGACGGTCATTTAGCGGCACAAACGCCTGACTCCCCAACGGGTGCCGCTCAAGCATCAATACCTCGAACGGCAATACGCGCGGCTGCCCGCGAAACAGGTTCACGAGCGGACGGCCACCCTCGTCTTCCACATCGATACGAGCAAGATCGTGGAAACGCATCGTTGTCCCAAGGTTGATCGGGATCTGCTTTGCACCCTCAAGCTCGATCACATCACCGAACTGCTCGAAGGCTGCCTTGGTCAACGGTTCAATCGCCAGCTTTTTCATCGTGGAACCTGCTTCGTATTCAAAATAATCACGCCAGCGTACCGAACAGACGCAACCGCGATACACCGCCATCAGGGAAAATATTGAATCGCACATGCGTCACCGGACCCAGCGCAGCAATCTCGGATTCAAACCCGTGCTGCTTGTCCATCTGCAACTTCTGCTCACCAAGCAAAACCGGCCAGAACATCGCCTGCGTCACGAGCGAACTGTCCGTGCCGCCCGTCACATAAGCTGCCTGCAGCGAACACCGGTCAGGATAATTACCCTTGAAGTGCGCCGTATCGACTTCAATCTTTTTGATCACGCCCGGCTGCGCCAAAGCCACGATGCACCAGTCGTTGCCCGGCTCACGACGCCGCCGCGTCTCCCAGCCATCGCCCATGTTCACACCGCGGCCCGGCATCAGCAAGGTCGACGCCAACCCAAAATGCTGGTTGTTCGTGCCAACCAGATACGCACCGTTCTCCATGGCGGCGAGGTCGAACAATTCGCTGCGGCTCGCGCTGCTCCAGTCGAGCTGCGGCTGACCATACACGCGCAAGCGCGCAATACCACCATCGGGATAAATGTTGACGCGCAAATGCGTGAACGGCTGCTCGTTCGCGACGTCGACGTAATGGTGCGTGTTGCCCTGCAACGTCATGGACGGAACCACTTCAGTCCACTTCGTCGACTGGTTCGGCGCGCCATCGGCCACATGCGCGCCTTCAATGGAAGCGGCCGGCGGGAAGTTGCCGGTGAAATGGCTGGTGTCGATATCGAATCCCTTGATCACGCCCGGCCGCGCCAGCTTTACCACGCACCAGTCGTAGCCACTCACGCGCTTGCGGCGCGTTTCCCAACCATCCATCCACTTGCCGTTGTTATCGAATTTTCCCGGGATGAAAACAGCCGGCTCCGGATTCAACATGCGCTCTTTCGGCGCGAAAAAATCATCGCTGGATTCGAGCGCCTGCGCGCCAAGACGCGGGTCCGCGAGGTTCACATACCGGCGCGTGAATTCGGGGGCGTTGGGATCGAGTGTCGGAATGGACATGAGGTTCCTTGAATGAGTTGAAGGCGGCGTGCGCGGTTCAAACGACGATCAGATCGTCGAGCCTGAAGCGCGCTATCCGGTAGATTTGCTGCAGACTTTCGCGCAACTCGACATCGCGGCTGTGATGCAACCGCGCCTGAAAGTTGGCGATGATGCCGTGACGATCAAACCCGCGCACGGCCAAAATAAACGGAAACCCAAACTTCTCGCGATAACCCGCATTAAGCGCCTGCAACGTGTCGAACTCTTCCTGCGTGCACAAATCAAGACCGGCGCCGCTCTGCTCGCGCGTGGATTCGTGCGTGAGTTCGCCACGCACCGCAGCCTTGCCCGCAAGCTCGGGGTGAGCGTTGATCAACGCAAGTTGCCGGGCGTCGCCGGCGGTATCGACGATTGATGCCATGGTTTTATAAAGCGCGTCGATACTCGCAAACGGCCGCTTGCTGACCGCTTCCTCGGCAACCCATCGCGAGTGCTCGAAAATGCCAGAAAGCACGCCGACAAAATCATCCGCGTTCAACGCGTTCAATTGTTCCAGTGTCATTCGTGCGTTCGTGATCATGCGGTCGCTCCGGCAATTCCTGCGTACGGATGATGTTCGCGCCAGTGACGCGCGATATCCACGCGCCGTGTGACCCACACACGATCATATTGCTCGATGTGATCGAGAAAGCGCTGCAGCGCGCGGAAGCGCCCGGGGCGCCCGAGCAACCTGCAATGCATGCCGATGGACAACATCTTTGGCGCCTCGCTGCCTTCTTCGTAAAGCACATCAAACGCGTCGCGCAAATACACGAAGAATTGCTCCGCCGTGTTGAAACCCTGCGGCGTGGCGAAACGCATGTCGTTGGTGTCGAGCGTATAAGGAACGATCAAATGCGGGACCTTCGCGCCGCCGCTCACTTGCACGTCCATCCAGAACGGCAGGTCGTCGCCGTAATAGTCGGAGTCGTAGAGAAACCCGCCATGTTCGGCCACCAGCCTGTGCGTGTTGGGGCTATCACGTCCCGTGTACCAGCCAAGCGGTTTCACGCCCGTTACGCGCTCGATGGCTTCCATGCCAAGACGCATGTGCTCCGCTTCCTTCTCGGGCGCCATGTCCTGATAGTGGATCCATCTATATCCGTGGCACGCAATCTCATGCCCCAGTTCAACGAACGCGCGCGCGAGATCCGGATGACGTTCAATCGCCATGCCGACGCCAAACACGGTCAGTGGCAAGCCGCGTTTTTCGAACTCGCGAAGAATGCGCCACACGCCCGCACGCGATCCGTATTCGTAGATGGATTCCATGCTCATGTGACGCGACGGATAAGCAGCTGCGCCCACGATCTCCGATAAAAACTGTTCGGACGCAGGATCGCCGTGCAGCACGCAGTTTTCTCCGCCCTCTTCGTAATTCAGCACGAATTGCACGGCAATGCGCGCATTCCCGGGCCAGTTCGGCTGCACGGGATATCGGCCATAGCCAATAAGGTCGCGTGGGTAATTCGATTCGTTCGACATGGCTGGATCAGTGCGTGGAAGTCGATGGAGCCGCGCACGGTGCCTAAAGGACCTTAAACCGGACCCTGCATTGGACCCTGCGCGACGATAGGCCAGTTTAGCGAAAACACATGGCCGCGCCCATATTCATACGCAGATATTGCGGGTCAGGCGGCAGGTATGATCTTCGTTTGCTTAAAACGTTATACCCGCGTTATACCGGTCACTTAGGGCTGTAGATTGCCAGGTCGCCATCGTATTGCTTGCGCAAAGGCCGCGCATAATCGCCGCACTTGGCGGTTTTAAGCTTTAGCGAAATTAACGCCTCTGCCCATTTGACCGCAGTCGTTACGCCTTCTATTACCGGCGCGCCAATTGCATCTTCGATCTCATGGCAAAACTCGGCCATGCCGGCGCAGCCCAAAACGATGGATTCCGCGCCGTCTTCAGCTAAGGCCTTGCGGCACTCATCGATAATGATTGAACGCGCTTCGGAACCCGGAATATCAAGGTCGAGCACGGCGACATCGGTAGCGCGGACATTTTTGCAGAAACGCTTCATGCCGTATCGCTCGGCAAGATGCCACGACATCGTGCATGTGCGCTTGAGCGTAGTCACCACGGAAAAACTCGGCGCGATCACGCTCGCGGCATGCATTGCGGCTTCCGCTATGCCTATGACCGGACCGCTAGCCAGCTCGCGCGCCGCATAAAGCCCGGGGTCACCAAAGCACGCGATGACGTAACCGTCCATGCCCTCTTTCTCGCCTTTCTCTATTTCCTGCAGCAATGCTAAAGAGGCAAGCGCTTCATCGTAATAACCTTCAATGGATGGCGGTCCCATCGACGCGCTGACCGATATGATTTCCGTTCCATTCGATGCAACCTCTTTAGCGCAGCGATCCATTGCGCGCGTCATGCGTTCAGTCGTATTCGGATTGATCAGTTTGATGCGCATTTCTACCTTCTTATCCGTGTGGAGATCACAATCACGCCACGCAGGAAAACGCGCGGCATGACGGCTCTTCAAGCAAAATTCGACACTGATTTTTTGTCCGCGATGATCCAGTAAAACAAGCCGCCCAATCCCGCGCCGATAAACCACGAGAAGTTAGCCGAGCCCTGCAATGCAGGAATCATCACGCACGCAATTGCGATTGCAGCAGCGGGAAGCAAGGCCGAAACCGCGCGCCAGTTCACGCCGTTGCTGTACCAGTAGCGTCCCGTTTCCGACGTGGTGTACAACTCCTCTACGTTGAACTTGCCACGCTTCATCAGATAGAAGTCCACGATCAGCACGCCATACAACGGTCCAATAAAACTGCCGAGCACATCGAGCGTGTAGTGGATCACTGCGGGGTTGTTAAAGAGGTTCCACGGCGTGATGAAAATCGATGCCACCGCCGCCATCATCCCGCCCATGCGCCAGCTGATCAGGCGCGGCGCGACGTTGGAGAAATCGAATGCCGGCGAAACAAAATTAGCGACGATATTGATGCCGATGGTCGCTATCGTGAAGGTCAAAGCGCCGAGGATAACCGCCGTCGGCTGGTCGATACGGCCGACGGTTTCAACCGGATCCGTGATCAGTTGACCAAACACCGGCAAGGTCGCGGCAGTTGTCACAACGGTAACCAGCGAGAACGCGAGAAAGTTGACTGGCAAGCCCCAGAAATTGCCGCGCTTTACGCTCTTATAGCTTTTGCAGTATCGCGAGAAGTCACCGAAATTAAGCATCGGTCCGGAAAAGTAGGACACGACCAGCGAGATTGCCGTGATCATCACAGGGACCACTTCCATGCCGTGATACTTCACCCCGCCAAGGTTCAACCCAATGTTGCGCCAGCCCGCACGCCACACCATGTACCCCGCGAGAATAAACATCACCACATAAACCGCCGGTCCCGCAAAGTCGATGAACTTCTTGATCATCTCCATGCCGCGCCAGAATACGACCGCTTGCAGAACCCACAGCAACATGAATCCTGCCCAACCGAGCGCGGATAACCCGGCAAAACCGTGGTTATGGACATCGGCATAAGGCATCCATTGCGGCATGAATTTGAGCAGCACGATCACGAGCGCGCTGGAAGCCAGAAACGTCTGGATGCCATACCATGCGACCGCGATCAACCCGCGAATCACGGCGGGAAGATTCGCGCCAAGCACGCCGAACGTCGCACGGCATGCGACTGGATAAGGAACGCCGGCCTGCTGGCTCGGCTTGGCGATCAGATTGCAAAGCACGTTCACGATACCAATGCCGACCAGCAAGGAAACGAGCACTTGCCAGCTCGTCAGGCCTAACGCGAACAAGCTGCCAGCGAAAACGTAGCCGCCTACGCTGTGCACATCGGACATCCAGAAAGCGAAGATGTTATAAGCGCCCCAAGTTTGATGTTTAAGGGGCGCGAGGTCGTCGTTATAAAGACGATCGCTATATCCGGCCGGATATTCGGGGTCCTGGTTTGAATCGTCGTAAGCGGGTAATGCAGCACTGCCAGGGGTCGCGCTGAACTGAACCATGACTTCTCCTTGAATGAACTCGGCAATGACGCCGCTTGAGGTCGTCGACTTCTGCGGCTTCGTCGTATGGCTACAAGGCGCCTTCGCACGAACTTTGCGGGCGTTCTTATCGTCGATTCGTTTAGCGATCCGGGCCGCTTGTGAGAATTGGCGCGGCTGCAATCTTTCTATTCAGCACGCGCGTTCACGCGCATGCGTCCAGGAAAAAGCATGGAGAAGTCGCGCATTCATTCGATGCGGACCTTAAGGTTCATTCGTCTTCAATCAAGATTCAGCGTGTCGCGCCCATTGATAAGGTCGCGCTATAGCACATTGCTCAAGCGCTTTTCTCGCGCCCGGCGGCCTTCGGTCGGGCAAAGACTTCGTGCAGATCGACCGCGCCACGAGCGGGTCGGTCGAGCATTTTCATTTCCACATCCTGCAAATGGCGCGCCATCAGATCGGCGGCTTTTGGAGCATCGCCGGCATCGATTGCAGCGAGTATTTCCTCGTGATCCTCGAAGCTGCAGGAGCTGCGGCCAAGCGATTCATATAACGCCGATATCAGCGTGGAGCGCGCCACGAGCCCCGACAAGCATTCGCATAAGACAGTGTTGCCGGTAAGCTGCGCGAGCTCTTTGTGGAACTCGCCAGACAACCTTATCCACGACGAAAAGTCGCGGCTTTCATAAGCTTTGCGTTCACGTCCGATCGTTGCGCTGATCGATTTCAAGCGACGCGTTCCGTGCCCGCTGCAAATGCGTTCGACCACCGCCATTTCCACGATGCGCCGCATCTCGAACACTTCATGCACCTCTTGAACCGACGGACTCGCGACGAATGCACCGCGGTTCGGCTCGAGATCCACGAGACGCTCGCTTGCAAGTTGCGCCAGCGCTTGACGCACTGTTCCGCGCTTTACATCGAATACTTCGCACAACTGCGCTTCTGTCAGCTTGGCCGTCGGCGCCAGACGATGCTCGAGGATCGCGTCGCGAATGTTCGCCGCGATCGACTCGGCCGTTGCAGCAGCAGCGGGAATTGCATTGCCGATGACGCTTACCTTCGATAAATCTTTCAGTTTCGCTTCGGACATGATCGCGTTCGCCTGTATGTGATGCATCTTATGACGAACATAAAAACTGTCAACAATTTCTGGCGAATTTTCGGTGCGCCGGGGTTTTATGAGCGCTGGACACCTAGCGAAACCCTTTTAAATAAAGCCTCAGAAGAGATTCTAAGGTAAATCCCTAACGGCGATCGCTCAATTTTTTGTCGACAATTTATCGCACGAAACTCGTGCATTTCTGCTTGATCTCAGTGCGTGGATACAAAAAAGGCGCCCCTTAGGCGCCTTTGGACCGACCTTCAATCGTTCTCAAGTCAAGTACGGATAATCGGAAAGTTTGATACTGAAACCGCGCGGCGTCGCAACCAGATGTGCTGTCGCGCCGAACGGCAACGTCAGCAAATCCGGCACATGCCCGAACTGCAACCCCGTCACGACCGGAATTCCGACCAGCGATCGAACCTGCTCGACCATTGTTTCGAACGTGTAGCCGTTGTCGTATTCCGAGAGTTTCGCGCTGGTGAACTGCCCCAGAACGAGAGCGTGCTGACGCGCAAGAATCCCCGACAAATAAAGCTGGTAAATCATCCGTTCAACACGAAACGGATGTTCGTTGACGTCCTCGATAAACAGGATTCCGCCTTCCACAGGCGGCATGTACGGCGTGCCGATCAGCGAGGCGATCATCGCGAGATTGCCGCCCCAGAGCATGCCGGTGACATTAGCGGATTGCGCTTGAGGGACGTTGCTTTGCACCGTGAACGATGGCTTCGTGATCGCTTCCCAGAAGTGATCCATCGTGAATGCGCTCAGCTCTTCTGCACCAAAATCCGCGGTGAGCATCGGACCGCCGAATGTCTTGATGCCGGCGCGCGCAAACAGCGCGAGCTGGATGGCCGTGAAGTCGCTATGACCGACCATGACAACGGGCTTGTCCCGCAAGCGGCGTTGCAAGCCGTCGTAGTCGAGGCCGTGAAGAATGCGCGATGCACCGTAGCCGCCCCTCACCGCCAGCACGATCTCAGGCAGAGCTCGCGATGGATCGGCAAGCCGGTTGATATCCGATGCACGCTCGCTATCCGTGCCGCCAAACCGTTGATACCGGCGCCAGGCAGAATCTGCATTTTCCAGCGTATGCCCCTGCTCTTGCAGACGCACGATCGCGCGTTCAACAGGTTCCAGAGCCGGATAACCAGAAGGAGCAACGAGATCGATGGTGCGTGCGCGAACGTTCATGGGCGAGGTAAAAGTGGATCGGCGGGATCAGGAATGGCGGCGTTGCGGGCATCGCGCGCAGCTTTGGTTTCGCGCCGGCGATCGGCGAAAAAACTGCGCAACGCGCTGGCGCATTCGTCGCCGAGCACGCCGCCGGTAACAGTTGTGTGATGGTTCAGGTTGCCGATGGCGAAGGCATCGACAACGCTGCCGCACGCACCGGTTTTCGGATCGTGCGCGCCGAACACCACGCGGGCAATGCGGGCATGCATGATCGCGCCGGCGCACATGATGCAGGGTTCGAGCGTGACGAACAGCTCGCAACCAGGCAATCGGTAATTTTCGAGCGCAACTGAAGCAGCGCGCAAAGCGGCCATTTCCGCATGCGCCGACGGATCGTGACCACCAATAGGATGATTGAATCCGGTCGAGATGACTTCGTCGCCGCGCACCAGCACCGCGCCCACCGGCACCTCGCCCAACTCGCGTGCTTTGTCCGCCGCGGCCTGTGCAAGCGCCATGAACCGGCGGTCACGTTCCTCGGAGAATGCGGCTTCGGACACGGCTGTCACTTCTGCGTGGCCTGATCGAGCTTATCGGCGTCAGCGATCTTTTCCTGCTCCGACCAGCGCTCGGACAAACGCTCCGCTATGCGCCGCCGATATTCCAGCGGCATCACACTACAGTTGCCACGCAGCGATTCGAGCGCCATGTCGAGCGCAAGCATCTTGGCTTGCAGCTTCAGGCGCGTGGCCGGATCTTCCGCCATGCCTGCTTCGTTTTGAAGATCGCGCAGCGCGCGCAGGTGTTCGACAGCGGGTGGCACAAAACCCGCGTTTTTCATGATGCGATTGGCGACGCGGACTTCTTCGGGCACCAGGGCGTCGTCGTCGAATTCGAGGGGCTCGCCCGCGCCCGGCAGATTATCGAACTCACCGCGTGCGGCTGCGGCCGAAATTCGCTGTTCGACCAGGGCATCTAGCAGTTTCATCGGCGTATTGGGTGTTGGCGACCCGATTTGCGAAAATTATTCGATCAAACGGATCAAGCCAGACTGTCACTTTTTGAGGGTTACGCTTCGCGGTAGCGGGGGAAAAGCCGGCCGCGTGCATAGCCGCGCAGGCGATCCCGGCGTCGTGCGCTTCGGGGATGCCACCAGCTAATCTCCTATTCTATCAGGCGATTCGTGCCAGGCTGAATCGTCCGTCTTGCGCGTATAACCCTGCGTGGCGCGTAACAGGCGGCGCGTGTATTCGTGTGTCACGTCTTGCTCGCGCACGGCTTCAACAGGAAGTTGCTCGACAATTTCTCCGTCGCGCATCACTGCGACTCTCTGGCACAAGAATCCGACCACCGCCATGTTGTGACTGACAAGGATCATCGTGAGATTGCGTTCGCGATGAAGCCGCCGCAGCAAATTCAAGATTTCCGCCTGCACTGAGACGTCGAGCGCGGACGTGGGTTCATCGAGGAGAAGCACGCGCGGCTCCACGATCAACGCGCGTGCAATCGCCACGCGTTGTCGCTGCCCGCCTGAGAGTTGATGCGCGTATCGAAAGCGAAATGCTGGACCGAGGCCGACTTCCCGCAACGCGTCGAGGATGCGTTCGTCGTGACGATCCATCCCGTTGATGGACAGCGGTTCCCGCAAAGTCTGATCGACGGTAAAGCGCGGATAGAGCGAACCGTACGGGTCTTGAAACACCATCTGCACTTCGCGCCGGAACGCGCGATCAACGCGTGCGCCGAGGACATGTTGGCCGATCTGCATTGAACCATTGGCGATGGGAACAAGTCCCGTCAGCGCGCGTAGCACCGTCGATTTGCCCGATCCCGACTCACCAACTAGTCCGAAGACTTCGCCCTCGTCCACATGAAATGTTGCGGAGCGCACGGCATCGGCAAAACCGGTTTTGGTTTTGAAGCGGACCTGTACCCCGTTTGCATCGATCATCGGGGGGCCTCGGCGAACCATGCGGCGTCGCGTTGCAAGACCGGCAACTGATCCGGCGGATTGCGCAATGGCGGGCTCGCCGCGAGCAAGGCGCGCGTGTACGGATGCTGCGCATTCGCGAGATCGCGCGCCGCGCACGTCTCGACCACACGACCGCCGACCATCACCATGACGCGATCGCAAAACGACATCACGAGCGGCAAGTCGTGGCTGATGAAGATCAGGCCAGTGTCGTGCTTCGCGATCATCTCGTCGAGCACCGACAGAACCTGCATGGACACGAGGACGTCGAGCGCGCTGGTGGGTTCATCGGCGATCAGCAACTTTGGTCCCGACGAAACCATCATCGCGATCATCACGCGCTGGCCCATGCCGCCCGAAAGCTCGTGCGGATACGAATCGGCAACGCGTTGAGGCTCGCGGATATGCACGGCTGCAAGCGCCTCGATAATACGTTCGCGCATTGCTTTCGCATTCGACCTCGGCGACTGCCGACCGAACGCCTCCCGCATTTGCTGCGCGACGGTCATCACGGGATTGAGCGAATATTTCGGGTCCTGCAGAATCATGCTCATCTGCGTGCCGCACAGACGACGCCGCTCTTTCGGATGCATGGCAAGCAGATCGTGATTGTCGAGCTGCATGGCGTCGGCTGACCATTGCGCGGACGTTGGCAAAAGACCAAGCAACGCGCGACCCGTCAGCGATTTACCCGACCCCGATTCGCCGACAATACCAAGGCGCTCGCCCTTTGCAAGCGTCAGCGAAATGCCCCGCACGGCTTCGGTCAGCGTGCCGTCGTGAGCTTCGAATGCGATGCGCAGGTTATCGATTCGGCAGAGGTTATCGGCGTGCATGTCAGCCTCCCTGACGCGGATCGAAGACATCGCGCAGGCCATCGCCTAGCAGGTTGAATGCGAGGCTGACCAGCAGAATCGCGATGCCCGGGATGGTCGCGACCCACCATGCGTCGAGCAACACGCCGCGCCCCGAAGCAACCATGAAACCCCATTCCGGACTCGGCGGCTGCGCGCCGAGTCCAAGGAAACCAAGGCCCGCGACGGTCAGGATGATGCCCGCCATGTCGAGCGTCGCGCGCACGATCACCGACGACGAACACATGGGCACGATATACCGCAACAAGATCCGCATGGACGACGCCCCTTGCAGGCGCGCCACGTGGATGAAATCCGCTTGCACGAGCCGCAGCGTTTCGGCGCGCGCGAGACGTGCATATGGCGGCCAGGCAGTAATCGATATCGCGATCACCGCGTTGATCACACCCGGCCCGAGCGCGGCCGCGAACGCGAGCGCCAGCACGATCTTCGGGAACGCCAGCGCTATGTCAGTAAGCCGCATCAGGATGGTATCGATGAAACCGCCGCAAAAACCCGCCGTCGTGCCAATCAGCAAACCTACCGGCACAACCAGTACCACAACAAGAATGGCAATGCTCAAGGTCAGTCGCGAACCGATAACAAGACGCGCAAGTATGTCGCGGCCGAGTTGATCGGTGCCGAACAAATGCGACGGCGAACCGGGCGGCAGCAAGCGGTCACCCAGCACTTGGCGCAACGGATCATGCAAGGGAAGCCACGGACCGATTGCTGCAAACACGATCAGCACGAGCAAAATCGATAACCCGAATATGCTCAGCGGATTGCTCGCAAACCGGCGCCATCGCCTGTAGGCCAACCCGAGCGACGCTTGCTGGCGAGATGCGGGCGTGTCGGTCAAGAGCCAGGCTTGCCACTCCTTGCGCGGTTTTGTCATTCGGGTGGAATCACTGGATGGAAGCACGTCATGAACCTTTGGCAGTCATCGGGCACGTGGATCGAATACCTTGTACAGCGCGTCCGTCAGCAAGTTGAGCGTGATGAACGTCGCGCCGATCACGAGCGTGCTGCCGAGCACGGCGTTCATGTCCGCGTTGAGCAACGCGCCGGTCAAATACGAACCGATACCCGGCCACGCGAACACGATCTCCGTCAGCACCGAACCTTCGAGCAAATAGCTATACGCGAGCGCGATCACCGTAAGAAGCGGCACCGCAATATTCCCGAATGCATGACGCCAGATCACCCGCCGTTCACTCAGACCCATCGCGCGCGCCGTCACGATGTATTCCTGACTCAACTGTTCAAGCATGAACGAGCGCGTCATGCGACTCAGGTAAGCGATGGAATAAAACGCGAGAATCGCCGCCGGCAAAACAATATGCGAGAGCGCGTTCTTGAACACATCCCACTCGCCCGCAATGATCGAATCGATCAGCAGGCTTCCGGTGCGTGTATCGACCATACCGTCGTAAAGCGGATCGATACGGCCCGGTCCCGACACCCAATGAAGCTTCGCATAAAACAGGAGCAAGCCCATCAATGCAAGCCAGAACACCGGCAATGAACTGCCTGCTAATCCGATGAAACGCGCCACGTGATCGATCCAGCGGTTATGACGCACAGCGGCCGCGACGCCGAGCGGCACGCCGATCACGATGCCCATGAACGTTGAAATGGTAGCGAGTTCGAGCGTGGCGGGGAAGACGCGCTTGATGTCATCGACAACCGGATTCGATGTCAGCAACGACATGCCAAGATTGCCATGCAGTACGTCGCGCACGTAGATGGCGAATTGCACGATCAAGGGCTTGTCGAGCCCGAGTGAAAGACGCGCTGCTGCATAGGCTTGCGCCGAAGCGCGTTCGCCGAGCATGGCGAGCAACGGATCGATCGGGATCTTCCGCCCGATAAAAAACGTCACCCCGAGCAAGCCTGTGAACGTGACCGCCAGCATCAACAACCAGCGCACGAGCAACCATCCTCGCCGCACGCCGGCATGACCGGCAAGCGCGCGGCGCGCACGCTGGGTGAGAGTGAGTTGCAGATCCACGCTTACTGCTTCTTCAGGTCGCGATACGAGACGAGGTCGAAGATCGGCCCGACTTCAAGTCCTGTCACGCCGGGCCGGGCTGCGACCTGCGAGACTTTTTGGAACATGATTACGAACGGCGACTTGGCGAGGACTTCCTTCTGCATTACCTCGTAGCGTTGCGCGCGTTTTGCGGTCGATGATTCTTCGAGCGCTGCCTGCGTCTCTTTCGTCAATTGCGGAATGTCCCACGAATTACGCCATGCAAGCATCTTGAAACTGGAGTTGTCGGAGTTATCCGGGTTCCACGCAAAACCTTGCGCGTTGCTATGTGGATCGATGTAATCGGCCGACCATTCCCCGATATAAATATCATGCTGACGCGCGCGATATTTGCCGAGCGTCTGCTTGTTGTCGCTCGAAATCAACTCGACCTTGATGCCCGCCTGCGCCAGATTCGCCTGCACTGCCTGCGCGATTTCGCCGTAAGGCGAGTCGTTGCGCACGTCCATTTTTACCGTGAAGCCATCCGGGACGCCGGCTTTCGCCAGCAACGCTTTCGCCTTCGCGACATCCTGGTGATAGGGGTTCGTGTTCAGCGCACCGAGAAAACCTTCAGGCAGAAACGCCTCGTGGACTTTGTACGTTGTCCGCACGATGTTGTGCTGAATGCCGTTGTAATCGATAAGCCATTTCATGGCTTCCTGAACCTCAGGCTTGGCAAGATTCGGATTCTTGTTGTTCAGCCCGAGATACATCAGCGTGGCTTGCGGAACGGACGTAACGTGAATCGTGCCCTTCTTCGTAAGCGTGGCCAGGTCGTCCGAGCTCAGGTCGCGCGCTACATCTATGTCGCCATTTTCGATCATCAGCCGCTGGCTCGATGCTTCCGGCACATGGCGCATCACAATGCGTTTCATGGCAAGCGGCACGCGATAACCATCGAAACGCTGCAGCACGATGCTGTCGTTCGCCGTCCACTTCACGAGCTTGTACGCGCCCGATCCCGCCTCGTTTGTCTTTAGCCATTCGTTGCCGAAATCGTTGCCCTTTGCATGCGATTCGAGCAGCTTCCTATCCAGTACGGACGCAGGCCACGATCCCAGCACGTTCAGCACGAAGGTCGGCGCGTACTTCTGGTCGGTCGTGATGGAGACGGTCGTCTCGTCGATCTTCTTCACGTTCTGCAGCGCGTTCGCTTTCGTCAGGCCGATGCCCGCGAGCACGGCCGCCGCGCCTTTGTCGAGCAATGCGGTGCGCTGGATCGACCACGCGACGTCGTCGGCAGTGAGCGGATTGCCCGAGTGGAACTTGAGGCCGGAGCGAATCTTGAACGTGAACGTCAGGCCGTCGGAACTCACGGCCCACGATTGCGCGACATCGCCATTGAAACGCGCCGGATCTTTCAGATCGACACGAATCAGGCGGTCGTAAGTATTCGCGACGTATTCCTGCGGCACCAGTTCGTAGATCTCGCCTGGATCGAGCGTGGTGAATTCATCGAGCAGTGTAGCCATCACCAGCATGTCCTTCGGCGTGGCCGCGTTGGCGGAACTCATGCCGCCAAGGCTCACCGTCAAGGTCGATGCCACCGCAATGGCCGCCAGCGCGTTGCGCAAAACACGTTTCATACTCGCTCCGTGAAAGTTGATCGTCCTTGCCGTGCCTTTTTACATCAGACGCGACGGGCCACTGTCTGCATTATCGATAACCGGAAGTTCGCGCGAGCCGGGCAATTCGTAATGCCACCACTCGCTGGGAATGTGCGTGAAACCCGCGCCGTGCATCACACCGAGCAAGAGCGTGCGGTTGCGTTGCACATGCTCGGGCAGCCCGGCGTGGAAGTGTTCGGATGCGACCGACATTTCATCGAAACCGGTGCCCATGTCCAGATCGCGACCATCGGCGCCGACGAGCGTGAGGTCGACCGCCGTCCCGCGGCTGTGGTTCGAGCCGCGCTTCAGATCTGCAATATAGGTAGGGTCAGGCAGAAAGTCCCAGAGCACTTGCTGTGCTTGCGGGGGCCGGTAGGCATCGAAGATCTTGAGCGTCATGCCAATGTTGGCGGCAAGCTCTACAGCCTTTCTCAACGCGGCTTCTGCGGGGCTTAGCAACAGGCAATGTGCCGCCTTGTAGATTGGCTTGCCGGTGAGATTGCGGTTGGTAGCGTAGACCAGGTCGATGGCTACGCCATGTGTCTCGGGAGTGATTTTCAACAAACGGTGATCGGGCATCGGCGAGGTGGGTTCGAAGCTCACGAAAACGTGCGGTGCCGTTATTGTTTATCAAAATGAAGGGTTTGGGGGCGAATGTGCAGACTCGCCACACTCGGCGTCAAAGCTTGCGCCCAGGTTTTGACCGTCCTGGACAACGCCAAGACCTGATTAAACCTCGCCAAAAATCCGCTGTTGCAACTCTGCGAAGAGCCGGGATCTGGCTTGCGGAAAAGATTCGATCGAAAGCGATTCAGCGGAAGCCTTGAATCGCTTTCTAAACAGCGAGGAATTACTGCGCCATGGCGCCGGATGCGGGATGGCCCATGCCCATTGCATCGTGCTTTTTCATCTTGTCGCCCTTTTTCATTGAATCCTTCTTCATGGAGTCCTTGGGCATCGCGTCTTTCGACATCGAATCCTTTGCCATTGAATCGTGGGCCATTGCATCGCTTGCCTGGGCAAATGCCATTGAACCGCCCATGGCGAGTGTTGCTGCGAGTGCTGCCGTGATAAACAGTTTCATATCATCCTCTTCTCATCTAAAAGTGACCGGTCGCGCCGGATAAATAAAAGCGCCTGACGCTGCAATGCACAAGGTGCATTCATGAGAATCAGGAACCTGCGAATCAGTTGTAGCCTTGATCGACTTGTTAACCGTCAGGGAATGTGATTGACGATAAAAATCTCCATGATGTAAGTAGAATTCTTCTAGCCGGATTGGGTAGGCATCCTGATCTTCATCAGATACCTGGCATCGGGCTAGACGATGCGTGTTCCAAGTTAATTCGTCGGGGATTGACTGCCGGTTACAGCAAAACGCTTTTTTTTCTTGGCGGGCTTTGCTGTGATGAGAACGTAAGCAAACGCCGTACGGCGCGCGATTGCCATCGCGGATTCCATCGGATACCCTGAATCGAACCCTTCAATCCCAGGACGCCATGATCCGCTTCTACTTTCACCCCACGCCGAATCCCGCCAAGGTCGCTTTGTTTCTGGAAGAATCAGGTCTCGATTACGAGCTCATCCCCGTCGATACCAGCAAAGGCGAACAGCATCTGCCCGCGTTCCGTAGCATCAACCCGAACGGCAAAGTTCCGGCAATCGTGGACACGGACGGCCCTAACGGCACGGAGGCGCGGGTCTTCGACTCCAGCGCGATCCTGCTGTATCTCGCCGAGAAGACCGGGCGCTTCGCGGGGACACCTGCAGACCGGCCGGAACTGCTTTCCTGGCTGTTTTTCATCAGCTCCGGTATCGGTCCGTTTTCGGGTCAGGCAGTGCATTTCCAGCATGCAGCGCCCGAAAAGCTGCCTTACGCGATCAATCGCTATAGGAGAGAAATCGAGCGGCATTACCAAGTGCTCGACGAACATCTGGCCGGCCGCGAATACATCGTCGGCCAGGACTATTCGATCGTCGATATGTCCGCGTGGGGATGGCTCGAACGCGCGCCGCGAGTCTTGCCGGGCGAAGCGGACCCACTTGCGGCGTTCCCGAACCTGCGCCGTTTCTTCGATGCCATAAGCGCTCGGCCAGCGGTTGCGCGCGCACGCGCCGTTGGCCGCGACCTGACATTCAAGCGCGAACTCGATGAACAGGCACGCCGGGCGCTGTTTCCGTCGAACTATCCGGACGCCATGCGCTGAGCGTTTGCGGCATCGACAGCAGCGATATGATGCGGCACAATCCGCACGTTTCGCGTTCGGCAGGCCTTCGACGCCCTGCCGCTTTTTTATTTGAAGCGCGCTGTAACCCAATGCCGCGATGAAGCGAATAACACAAGGTGGTGGTGTGTCCGGAGTCGAGGAAAGGCTCCGGGCGCTGTTCGTGCGTGGCCTGGATGGCGACGCGGCTGCGTATCGCGCGTTTCTCGACGATCTGACCGCCCACCTGCGGGGTTTCCTGAGAAAGCGTATTTATTACCTTCAGGACGATATCGAGGACGTCGTGCAGGAAATCCTGCTCGCGGTACACAACAGCCGCCATACGTATCGGCCAGACGAACCGCTGACCGCGTGGGTGCACGCGATCGCGCGCTACAAGCTGATGGATTTTTTCCGCGCACGATCGCGCCGCGAAGCGCTGAATGATCCGTTGGACGAGACGCTCGATATCTTCGCGACCTCCGACGAAGAACCCGCCGACGCCAAACGCGATATCGGCAAATTACTCGAGCAGTTGCCGGACCGTCACCGCTTGCCGATCGTCCATGTAAAACTGCAAGGGCTTTCGGTGACCGAGACCGCGACGCTCACCGGCATGTCGGAGTCGGCTATCAAAGTAGGCATTCACCGTGGATTGAAAGCGCTGGCCGCAAAGATTCGAGGCAACGCATGAAGACCGAGGACCTGATTTCGCTTCTTTCGACGGGCGTCACTCCCGCCGATACCGGCCTGTCCCGGCGCCGGTTCGCGCGCGCGTTGCTGCTCGGCGGCGTTGGTTCGTTCGTGCTCATGCTGGTGGTTTATGGCTTGCGGCACGACATCGCGGTGGTATCGCGCACGCCGCTCTTTTGGGCGCGCTTCGCATTCCCCGCGACGCTTGCAGCGTGCGCACTGTTTCTGGCGGCGCGCTTGTCGCGCCCGGGAACACGGATCGGCGCCTTCTGGGCAGCGCCGGCTGTGCCTGTCATCGTGGTGTGGAGCGCTGCGGTCGCCGTCCTTTGCCTCGCCTCTCCCGATGCCCGCATTCCGCTCGTGATGGGCACCACGTGGCGCTCTTGCCCGTTCAATATCGTGCTGCTTTCGGTGCCGGCCTTTGTCGCCGTGTTCTGGGCGATTCGCGGACTTGCGCCCACGCGCTTGCGTCTCGCGGGCGCCGCCGGCGGCATGCTGGCGGGAACCATCGCGACGATGGCTTATTGCCTGCATTGCCCCGAAATGAGCGTGGCGTTCTGGGCAGTCTGGTACCTGCTCGGCATGACGCTCGCCACGCTGATCGGTGCGTTGCTTGGGCCGCGTTTCCTGCGTTGGTGAAATACCGCTGAATTAATTCGCGAACGAGCGTAACCCTCGCGCTGACAGAACCGAATAGAAATCATGCGCTCGGCGCTAAAAGGTTCCTGTCAGCGGAGTGGCCATGAAAACCAGCGAGTTTGTATCGATGCTTGCCACCGGCATCGTTCCAACCCATCCCTATGTTGTTGCACGACGATTTGCAGCGGCGCTATTTTTCGGCTTGAGTGGCGCTGCGTGCCTGGTCGTTGCCCTTTACGGCGTACGCGGTGACATGCCGCAAATGCTCACTACGCCGCTCTTCTGGCTGAAGGTCGCGTTCCCTCTGGCGGTCGTCGGCGCGTCTCTCTTCATCGCGATGCGGCTGTCACGTCCCGGCGCCGGCACGACCTTCGCATGGATCACGCTCGCCGCGCCGCTCGTATTGATATGGGTAGTGGCGCTAGCCGTGATCGTCGCTGCGCCCCCTGCGCTGCGGCTTAAACTCGTGCTCGGCAGCACGTGGCAGGTCTGCGCGTTGAACATTTCGGTCTTGTCGATACCAACGTTTATCGCGGTGTTCTGGGCCATGAAGGGACTCGCGCCGACGCGTCCGGTGATCGCCGGCGCTGCCGCCGGCCTGCTCAGCGGCGCACAAGCGGTGCTCGTGTACACGCTCTACTGCGTGGAAATGACAGTTCCGTTCTGGGGCGTCTGGTACGTGCTCGGGATGATGGCGCCGACAATGGTTGGCGGCGTTCTGGGACCGCGTTTCCTGCGATGGTAGGTGCGCATCGCGCTTTTATTGTTCGCGATGTAACCCGTCTCACGCCAAAGCCGAATTAGGTTTCATCTGTCCTATTTCTGTGGAGGCCGCGATGCGCGCTCTGTCTTTTTGGTTTGCCTCGGTTCTGGTCTCGCTATGCGCCGCGACCGCCAATGCTGCATCGATCAATATGTGCAGCGCATCGAGCCCGGCTCATCGCGCGGCGCTCGTCGAACTTTATACGAGCGAAGGCTGCAACAGCTGCCCGCCCGCCGATAACTGGCTAAGCGCGCTCGATCACGCGCGCAAGACAAGCACCATTGTCCCGCTCGCGTTGCACGTGGACTACTGGGACAACTGGGCGTGGAAAGACCGTTTTGCGCAAGCAGCATTCACGACACGCCAGCAGCAACTGACATCGAATGGTGGAGGACACGTCGTGTACACGCCGGAAGTTTTTGTCGGCGGAAACGAGCTGCGCAGCTGGTCCAGCAACGCAAGTTTCGAATCGCGTATTCAGCAGCTGAACAGTGAAACGCCGCTCGCCGATATTCATATCGATGGCCGTCCATCAGCGCCTGGCCACATCGCCTTCAATGCATCATTCGCAGCGCGCAAAAGTCTTCCCGATGACGCCGTCGCCTACGCCGCCGTGTATGAAAACCAGCTCGTCAGCGCGGTCAAAGGCGGAGAAAACAATGGCGCAACGCTGCATCACGATCGCGTAGTACGTCAATGGATCGGGCCGATTCGATTGACCGGAGGACACGCGCAACTATCCGGCGATTACGCGTCGGATGCCATGCGCTTCGGCGTCGTTGCGTTCGTTGAACGCGGAACGAGTGGCGAAGTGTTGCAAGTGGCTGAGCTCGCTTCGTGCGGTGAATGAGATTCGTTGTTGAGTAGCTGGGCTGGTTTTTTCCTATTGCCACGCAGTAGAAGAATCATCGAACCCGTACCGCTGCAGCATTCACCCTTGGCTTGCGACCAAGAACTACATACGTTGGCAAACGCGCTAGATACGCAGAGTGCGCGATCTCGTGTCGTGTGCGTCGGAACAATGCGCGCCGCGCAACACCTCGGCCCAAGGACCACGGACGTCTACAACGTGGTTTTGCCTACGGCCGAACAATCCCGACAAAACATTTACCAATAGCTTTCTGAACGATTCATACGCAAAAAGTCCTCGTACACTTCGCTACGAATGTTATAACATTACATATTGGCACGTACTAAAGCCGATTGCGCGCTTCTAAAAACACGGATCGAGCTAACCCGTTACGCACATCACCGCCACTCAAGCAAAAAAATAATCGATGAAAAATCGCACGCTCTTCGCCCATACGGCACTGCTGCTCTTCGCTCAAATGGCGGCGACTCACGCTCATGCCGCCGGATCAGCCGGCACGGTTTCCGGCTCTGTGATCGACTGCGCGGGCAAGCCCGTCGCGAACGCCAGCGTAGTACTGCAAAGCGCAAGCGGCGCGGCCGCCGGGACAGCCAGCACGGACAAAGGCGGCCATTTCGTCGTACACAACGTCATTTCGGGCACCTACGCCGTGGTCGTGGCCGCACCAGGGTACGCAAGCGGAAGCAGCATAGCGACCACAAATGACGGCCGTGATACTTCGGTATCCATATCGATTATAAAGAGCGACACGCTCGATGTACAAGTCAACGCCAAGCGACTCGACCGGGCGCGCAATGGATTGCTGCCGGAGACGGGAAGCAGTGTGTATCGATTCAGTCAGGGTGATATCAACACCCTTCCCGCCGGCCAGGACACGCCGCTCAATCAGGTGCTGCTGCAAGCGCCGGGCGTGGCAAGCGATTCGTATGGCCAGTTGCACGTGCGGGGAGACCACGCAAACCTGCAATACCGGATCAACGGCGTGATCATCCCGGAACCGATCAGCGGTTTCGGGCAATCGCTCGATACGCGCATCATCGATCAATTGAATCTGTTGACGGGGGCTTTACCCGCACAATACGGTGACCGGACGGCCGGCATTGTCGATATCCATACGAAGAACGGCGACCAAGGTAACGGCGGGTCCATCGATGTATTCGGCGGCAGCCATCAAACCATCAGGACCAGCGCCGATGTATTCGGCAGCAAGGGCCCGTTCAGCTACTACTTCAGCGGCTCGGTTGGCGAGAACAACCTGGGTATAGAAAATCCGACATCGAGCGCGAACGCCATTCACGATCACACGCGTCAAGGCGATGCATTCGGGCTCATGTCGTACATCATCAATCCGCTCACGCGCGTGAGTCTGATGTTCGGCACGACCAGCAATCAGTTCGATATTCCAAACACGGCCGGCTTGCCGACCAACTTCACGTTGAACGGCAACACCGCCTTCGATTCGAGCAAACTCAACGAAACCCAGTCCGAGCTCAATCAGTTCGCGGTCGTCGCTTTGCAAGGCACGAACGGCGGCGCACTGGACTATCAGGTGGCGCTTTTCACGCGTTATTCCCGCACGAAATTCAATCCTGATCCGGTCGGCGATCTGCTTTTCAACGGCGTGGCCGCGAGTGATTTTCACAGCGACACCGCGAACGGCGTGCAGGCGGACACGACCTACCGGCTCAACGCAAAGCACACGTTGCGCGCGGGTATATCGTTTCAACAGGAACACGCGGTGTTCAACAATGATCTGAGCGTTTTTCCCGCCGATGCAGACGGCAACCAGACCTCCGATCAACCCTTCAACGTGCCGGATTCGAGCAGCAAGACGGGTTATCTCTACAGTGCCTACGTGCAGGACGAGTGGAAAGTCACCGACAAACTCACGATCAATTACGGCCTGCGCTACGACAAGATGGACGAGTACGTAAGCGCGAGTCAGCTTAGTCCGCGCGTCGGCCTTGTGTATGCATTGACGCCGACAACCACCGTTCACGCGGGTTATTCGCGCTACTTCACGCCGCCGGCGTTTGAGCTTGTTTCTGGCGCGGACATCGCCCGGTTCGCTGGAACCACGGCGCAGACATCGACGCAAAACGATCCCGTGCAGCCGGAACGCAGCCACTATTTCGATCTCGGCGTCACGCAACGGCTGACGTCCGCGATCACCGTCGGCGTGGATGCGTACTACAAGAAATCGACCAATCTGCTCGATGAAGGCCAGTTCGGCACCGCGCTGATTTTCACTCCGTTCAACTACCAGTATGGACGCGTGTACGGCGTCGAATTCACCGGCAACTACAAACAAGGAAACGTCTCGGCGTATATGAACGTGGCGTTCAGCCGCGCCCAGGGTAAGGACATCGACTCGGCGCAGTTCAACTTCGGTGCCGATGAACTCGCGTTTATCGGCAGCCATTACGTGTTCCTCGATCATGACCAGCGCGTGACCGCATCGTTTGGCGGTGCTTATCAGTTGGGAACGACGACATTTACCTTCGATGGCATTGTCGGCAGCGGACTACGGAGCGGTTTCGCCAACACGGATCGATTGCCGGTGTACACGCAGGTCAACCTCGGCGTGATTCATCATTTCGACTTCAAGGAGCCGCTCATCGGCAAGTTCGACGGGCGACTGCTTCTCATTAACGCGTTCAACCGTGTGTATGAGTTACGCGATGGCTCGGGCATTGGTGTAGGTGCGCCGCAGTATGGTCCGCACGTTGCGCTATATGCCGGTATAACAAAGAATTTCTGATGCAACGGATAACTAACCAAGGGTTTTGATCATGCAGGATTGGGGAGGAATTGTCGCCGCTGCGCAAGTGGGCGGATGGGTTGTTTATCCGCTGACACTGCTCGCCGTACTCGCGATCGCAATTGCAATCGATCGCGCTTATGTTTTTTCGCGCTTTGCAGGCGAGCCATCGACGCGTATCGATACGCTTCCCGCACAGCACGCATTCAGACGCCTCGACGCCACGTTCGTCATGCAGCCCGGTACGCCGTTGTGGTTGTACGAAACGCGTGCGCAATCCCTCGCCACGCGCATCGAGCGCGATATGAGCCGCGGGTTTTGGGTGCTCGAAACGATCGTCACGGCGGCACCTTTGCTCGGGCTGCTTGGAACCATCGTGGGAATGATGCATTCCTTCCAGCTTTTCGGCGGCAGCGGACTCGTCAATCCTGGTGGGGTCACGGGAGGTGTTGCGCAATCACTGGTCGCTACCGCTATCGGGTTGATCGTTGCGTTATTCGCGCTTTTCGCTTTCAACTACTTTTCGCGACGCCTCGAGCGCTTGATAGACGATCTCGAGCTTTATGCGAACGAACGTCTCGCCGGCGTCCGGCTGCACGCTGAAAACGATTTAGCTGGCACGGGCAAGGTCCAATGAAACTCCGGCGATCACGAGCATCGAAGCGCGGCCGCATCGAAATCATTCCGATGATCGATGTGATGTTTTTTCTGCTCGCGACCTTCATGCTCGCGTCCCTCGCGATGCAGCGACTCGACGCAGTGAAGATCAACCTGCCATCGGGACAGGCTGAGCGCATGTCCGAAAGTGAGCCGTTGACGATGAGCATCGACCAGAAGAACGGAATTTTTATCGATCACAGTCCGGTTCGATTGAACCAGGTCGAAGGCAGCGTAAGGAAGCTGCTCAAGGCCGATAAAAACGTGGTGATTGCCGCCGACGACGCCGCGGCTCAAGGCGCCGTGGTTCAGGCGATGCTCGCCGCCCGTCGCGGCGGCGCCGAGCATTTTTTGATCGCCGTGCATCGTGAGTAGATGGACGTGGCCTTGAAGACTCTGTTCGATGGTCAGCGCTTCAGGTTGAGCGTTGCGCTGCTGATCGCCATCGCCGCATGGATGGTCTTGCTCGCACTAGTCGTTAGCCGTTTGTCGAAACGATCAGCAACGATTCCCGCGCCTGAGCAAAAGGTGATGGAGATGCGTCTGGTCGAACTCGCGCCACCGTCTTTGCCAAAGCCCAATCCCGAAGCAGCCCACAGCCAACCCGCCGCCGCGCCGCTTCATTCTCATTCGAATCCTCCGCCCGTTCGTGCGATCCGCCCGCGCGTGACTCCCTCACCGGTAATTGAACATTCACTGCCCAACACCGAGACGCCGCCGCATCCAAATGAACCTGCGCCAGCCTTGCCGTCATCGGAAAACGAGAAACCGGCATTACCCGCAGGTTCCGCCGCGCGAGTCATCAGTCAGCCGATGCCTTTTCTCCCCGACGATCTTCGTGAGGATGCCTATCAAACCATGGCGATTGCCCGCTTCGATGTGCATGCGGACGGTACCGTCGATGTCGAGCTGTCGAAGCCCACGTCCAATCCACGCCTGAACGCGCTGCTTCTGGACGCCTTGCGAAAATGGCGTTTCTTCCCGGCGATGCAGGACGGCCACGCGATCGAAAGCCATCAGGACGTTCGCGTTCATTTCAACGTCAGTTGATGACATGGCGCTCGCGTCTACGGCGTTTTATCGTCGTGCGCGGCGCCGGACGCGATCCGCTCGGCGAGTCCCGAGTCGTAGCTCGAATGCACGTGAGTGCGCTTTTTCTCGGGATATGCGTAGGTGAACGCCTTTCGCAACGCGAGCGACGCTTCATGAAATCCCGAGAGAATCAGCTTCTGCTTGTTCGGATAATTGGCGATATCGCCTACCGCGAAAATCCCCGGCCGCGTGCTTTCATAATTGGATGTATCGACATTCACGCGGCCACCGGCAATCTCAAGTCCCCACTTCGCGATCGGCCCGAGATCCGCGACGAGACCGTACAGCACAACGAGATGATCGGCTTCAATTTGCGCCGTGCCGCCTATCTGCCTGATCTCGATTGACGCGAGCTTGTCGTCGAGCATATGCAGCCCCGCGATGGAGCCGACCATGAACTCCATCTCGTCGGCATCGACCGCGCGTCTCATCTGATCGACGCTCGATGCCACCGCGCTGAATCCGTTGCGCCGATGCACCAGCACGACCCGTCGCGCAACCTTGCGCAAGGCCAGCGCCCAGTCGAGCGCGGAGTCGCCGCCGCCTGCGACCACGACGGTTTTGCCGGCGAAGTCGGAAAGCGCGCGCACGCTGTAGTGCACGAACTGGTCTTCCAGCGGCGTGGCTTCGGGCAGCGCGAGACGCTGCGGCACGAAGGCGCCGTTACCGGCCGCGAGCATGATGGCGGCGGTATCGAAGACGAGGCCCTGCTTGGTTGTCGCGGTCCAGCGGCCATCGTCGCGTTGCTCGACTGTATTCACGCGCTGGTTCAGGTGGATTGGCGGATTAAACGGTCGGCATTGGTCCATCAGCCGGTCGACGAGCTCGCGCGCCGTACACGATGGAACCGCGGGGATGTCGTAGATGGGCTTGTCGGGATACAGCTCGATGCATTGCCCGCCAATACGACCGAGCGTATCGACAATCTGGCACGACAAGCCGACAACGCCTGCCTCGAAAGCCGCAAAAAGTCCGACAGGACCTGCGCCCACGATCAGGACATCGGTGCGGATGGGGGTATCGGTATGTGTGCCGGTTTCGGAAGCCATTCGCTTTTCCTTCGGTATGCTTGTTTGTTCTGCGCATCGATTCGTCGCGCCTGACGACCACCATACAGAAGCGGCGAACGACCGGCAATGAAGGCACTATTGGCGACCGTGATATCCGTGGTCTTGCTAGACATGGGCGCCGAGTGGTTATGTTGATACGTCCCGTCAACCCTAGAGAATTTCGAGTCTCGACCTGTCCGGGCATGTTGTTTGCGACAGCACGCGTGTTTGTTAAGGGTCGCACTCACGCGCGTAGCTGAGGTCTTGACCTTTACGAAAGCTTGCAGATGCAGCAGACGCGTCTTGCCGACCCGACGATGCGTGGCTCCCACCGATTACCTTTCCCGTCGCGTAAATTCTCCATGGCATGGTCTGCCATGAGCCGCTACCGCCGACAACCAGAGGTGCGTAAATGAACTCGAACTATTCGCCGCCGCGATCGCCTGCCTCGGCATCTCCCATTGTGAAGTGGCTGACGATTGCGTTTTTATCGCTGTCGGGAATCTATCTCGTCGCAATGGGAATCTGGCTGATTGCAATCGGAGGGTCGCCCTACTACGTAGTCGCCGGAATCTTCATGTTGGCGGTTGCGGTTTTAACCTGGCGAAGAAATGTCTCGGCGCTCTATCTTTATGCGCTGCTGCTTTTCGGCACGTTGGTATGGGCGGTTATCGAAGCAGGTTTCGATTTTTGGGCACTGGCGCCGCGTGTCGATGTGCTTGTCATCGTTGGCATCTGGCTGTTGCTTCCGTTCACTTATCGCTTGTTTCTAAAGCCCGTGAAGAACGGCGGATTGACTCTCGCCGCGGCGATCGTGTTTACCGGCATCGCGCTCGTGTACGCCGCATTCAACGATCCGCAGGAGATCAACGGCACGGTGGCGGCGGCGCAAACTGCCGAAGCCCCGGCAACGCCAGCCAGCCGCGCGGGTGACTGGCTGAACTACGGCAACACCCAAGCAGGAACGCGATATTCGCCGCTTGCGCAGATCAACAACAAGAACACGAAGGATCTGCAGGAAGCGTGGACTTATCGCACAGGCGATATGAAGGGCCCCAATGATCCGGTCGAAATCACGAATGAAGTGACGCCGCTCGCGGTCGACGGCACGCTGTATTTCTGCACACCGCATCAAATTGCAATTGCGCTGGACGGAGCGACAGGTAAGGAGAAATGGCGCTTCGATCCCGGCCTCAAGCCCGATCCCAGCTTCCAGCACGTAACCTGCCGAGGCGTTTCCTATCACGAGACGGCCGCTGCTTCGCAAGCGCGTCAAGCTAACAGCCCAGCCTCGCAAGCGATGTGCGCGCGCCGGATCATCCTCCCCGTGAACGACGGCCGCCTGTTCGAACTCGATGCCGCCACCGGTCAGCGATGCCTCACTTTCGCCGATAACGGTTCGCTCGATCTGCAGCATCTGCAACCGGTCAAGACGCCGGGACAGTACGAGCCGACTTCGCCTCCGGTGATTACATCGAAGGTCATCGTGGTCGCGGGTGCAGTGACAGACAACTACGGCACGCGCGAGCCGTCAGGCGTGATACGCGGTTTCGATGTCGACACCGGCAAGCTGCTCTGGGCATTCGATCCCGGCGCGCCCGACCCGAATGCGATCTCCGGCGATCAACACAGTTACACGATGAACTCGCCGAACTCATGGGCTCCCGCGGCCTACGACCCGCAACTCGATATCGTCTATTTGCCGATGGGCGTAACGACTCCCGACATCTGGGGCGGCCATCGCACGCCCGATCAGGAACGCTATGCAAGCGGATTGCTTGCGCTGAATGCATCGACGGGCAAGCTCGCCTGGTTCTATCAGACCGTTCACCACGACCTGTGGGATATGGACCTTCCGGCGCAGCCGACTATCGCGGATATCAAGGACAGCAGCGGCAACGTCATCCCCGCGATTTACGCGCCGGCCAAGACGGGCAATATCTTCGTGCTTGATCGCCGCACCGGCAAGCCGATCGTGCCCGCGCCCGAACAGCCAGTGCCGCAAGGCGCGGCGACGGGCGATCATGTATCGCCGACACAGCCGTTCTCGGACCTCACGTTCAGGCCGAAGAAGAACCTGACCGGTGCGGACATGTGGGGCGCAACGATGTTCGATCAACTCGTGTGCCGCGTGATGTTTCATCGTCTGCGATATGAAGGGCCGTTCACGCCGCCTTCGGAGCAAGGGACGCTCGTGTTTCCGGGAAATCTCGGCATGTTCGAATGGGGCGGCCTTGCCATCGATACCGACCGCAGCCTCGCCATTGCCAATCCGATCGCGCTGCCGTTTGTATCGAAGCTCATTGCACGCGGACCGGGTAATCCGATTGAGCCGACTGCATCTGCACGGGGTGGCACGGGCACCGAGACCGGTATCCAGCCGCAATACGGCGTGCCGTTCGGTGTGACGCTGAACCCGTTTCTATCGCCGCTGGGCTTGCCTTGCAAACAGCCGGCTTGGGGTTACGTGTCGGCCGTCGATCTAGGCACGAACAAGGTGATCTGGAAGAAACGCATCGGCACGACGCGCGATTCATCTCCAATCCCGATTCCGTTCAAGATGGGCATGCCGATGCTCGGCGGTCCGGTCACGACGGCAGGTCATGTGTTTTTTATCGGAGCGACTGCGGACAATTATTTGCGGGGCTTTAATACCGATACCGGTGAACAGCTTTGGGAAGCTCGCCTGCCGGCCGGAGGACAGGCGACGCCGATGACGTATGAGGCTGGTGGCAAGCAGTATGTGGTCATCGCGGCTGGTGGCCATGGGTCGTTCGGGACCAAGCTGGGCGATTATGTGGTGGCTTATGCGTTGCCGGACAAGCAGTGAGATGTGAAAAACGCGCGATGCCGGTGAGCGGCATCGCGCGTTTTTTTATTGGTGAGCGGAGGTGGTTTTGTCGATTGAAACCACGGATCCCACCAAGTGCTCTACATTCACTCCCACTCAATCGTAGCCGGCGGTTTCCCCGAAATATCATAAACAACGCGATTGATCCCGCGCACTTCGTTAATGATCCGGTTCGAAACATGCCCCAGCAACTCATGCGGCAGATGCGCCCATTGCGCCGTCATGAAGTCCAGCGTCTGCACGGCACGCAAAGCGACCACATACTCGTAAGTCCGCCCATCGCCCATCACGCCCACGCTTTTCACAGGCAAGAACACCGCGAAAGCCTGGCTTGTCAACTCGTACCATGACTTGGCCGATTTCTTATCGAACGTATTCCTCAACGTCTCGATAAAAATCGCATCCGCGTGACGCAGCAGATCCGCGAACTCGCGCTTCACTTCGCCGAGAATCCGCACGCCCAGACCCGGTCCCGGGAACGGATGCCGATAAACCATCGCCGGCGGCAACCCAAGCTTCACGCCCAACTCCCGCACTTCGTCTTTGAACAACTCGCGCAACGGTTCGAGCAACTTCAGGTTCAACGTCTCGGGCAAGCCGCCCACGTTGTGATGGCTCTTGATCGTGTGGCCCTTCTTGCCCTTGCCCGCCGATTCGATCACATCCGGATAAATGGTCCCTTGCGCGAGCCACTTCGCGTCCTTCAGCTTGTTCGCTTCCGTTTGGAACACTTCCACGAACTCAGCGCCAATGATCTTCCGCTTCGCCTCGGGATCGGTCACGCCGGCAAGCTTCGACAAGAAAACTTCGCTGGCATCGACATGAATCACTTTCACGCCGAGGTGATCGGCGAACGTCGTCATGACCTGCTCGGCTTCGTTCAACCGCAACAAGCCGTGATCGACAAACACGCACGTCAGCTGCGCACCAATCGCGCGATGCAAAAGCGCCGCCGCCACCGATGAATCCACGCCGCCCGACAAGCCGAGAATCACATGTTCATCGCCGACCTGGGCGCGGATCTTCTCGACGGCTTCATCGATGTAATGACCCATCTCCCAATCCGGCCGCGCCGCGCACAGTTCGAGCACGAAGCGATCGAGCATCGCGCGGCCCTGCACCGTGTGCGTCACTTCCGGATGCCATTGCAGGCCGTAGAAATGACGTTCGTCGTCGGCCATGGCTGCAATCGGGCACGCCGGCGTGGACGCCATCAACTTGAATCCCAATGGCATGTCAGCCACTTTGTCGCCGTGGCTCATCCATACCTTGAGCATGCCGTGCCCTTCGGCCGTCTGAAAATCTTCAATGCCGTTTAGGAAACTCGTATGGTTGTGCGCGCGCACTTCCGCGTAGCCGAACTCGCGGACATTGCCGAGTTCGACCTTGCCGCCGAGTTGTTCGGCCATGGTCTGCATGCCGTAGCAAATGCCGAGCACCGGCACGCCGAGATCGAAGACGACTTGCGGCGCGCGCGGCGAATCGAGTTCGGTAACCGAGTTCGGTCCACCCGACAAAATGATGCCCTTCGGCGCGAATTCGCGGATGAATGCTTCATCGACGTCGTACGGATGGATCTCCGAATACACGTGTGATTCGCGGATGCGTCGCGCGATCAGTTGGGTGACTTGGGAGCCGAAATCGAGAATCAGGATCTTGTCGTGCATGGCAGCGGCCAGAAGGCGAGTAAGCGGAAACGGTTGGCAAAACGGAAACGCGAGGCGGCGGGAACGAGATCCCGCGCGTCGTGTCACGCAAAAATATCAACGGCCGGCACGCGATGCCGACCGTGTTTGAAAACTAATCGAGCGGTGTAGTCACCGCTCACGACGTTCAAAGCGGATCGCGGCGAACCGGAACGCCTGTCACGGGGTCGATAACCTGCCCGGTGACCGGATCAATTGCGCGACCCGTTTCGGGATCGATCTTGTGCCCGCCGCTCACAGGCTCAAACGCGCGGCCGGCTACGGGATGAAGCGAACGGCCCGTCGCCGGATCGATGGCATGTCCCGTGGCCGGATCAAACGCGGTTGCGGCCGGTGCTGGCGCTGCCGGACGGGCGGCCGATGGCGCCAGCGGCGGCACAGGCGCTCCCGCGACCGGCTCGGCGTCCCAGCGCGGATTTGCCGGCGCGACAGGATCGGACGTCATTGGAGGCCGCACCGGAGTACCTGCAGCGGCCCGCTCTTCCGCTCGCGTCTTCGCAGCCTGCTTCTCGGCACGTTCAGCAGCGGCCGCACCGGCAATCGCGGCACGCTCACGTCTGCGCACGGCGCTGGAGAGCCGAACGCTGCCAAGTCCCAGAATCAGCAACGCGGCACCGATCAGCGCGCCAAGCAACTGCCCGAAACCCGTCACCTCCGACAAACGCAGCCCGAGCCACACAATCAGAATCAAGCCCGACAACCATTCGACATGTCCGGAAACCTTCGCGGCCGTAGCTGTCAAGGCGCCATCGACGGCCGCGTGAAACCCGAGCCACGCGAACCCGATCAGCGCCACGCCCAGCAACTGCCCGACCAGAGGCGGCTGCACGCGCACAAGATGCATCGAATCCCACAGCGATCCCCATGGTGTCAACAGGAACAGCACGCCGAACGCGAGGAAGATCAGTGCATTGATGACGAGGACAACGCGCAGCAGCGGTTTCATGATCAGTCCACGTGATAGTTGGGTGCTTCCTTCGTGATCTGCACGTCGTGCACGTGCGACTCACGCATGCCCGCGCCCGTGATCTGGACGAATTCGGCTTTGTCATGCATCTCGCCGATGTTGCGGCAGCCGCAATATCCCATGCTCGCCCGCACGCCGCCAACGACCTGGAACAGAATAGCGTTGACCGAACCCTTGTAAGCCACGCGCCCTTCAATGCCTTCCGGAACCAGCTTGTCGATATTCGCCGAGTTGTCCTGGAAATAGCGGTCAGCCGCGCCGTCCTTCATTGCGCCGACCGAACCCATGCCGCGATACGCCTTGTATTGGCGTCCCTGGAAAAGGAACACGTCGCCTGGGGATTCCTCGGTGCCGGCGAGCATGCTGCCCATCATCACCGCGTCCGCGCCAGCGGCGAGCGCCTTGCTGACATCGCCGGAAAAACGCACGCCGCCGTCCGAAATCACCGGCACGCCGGAACCACGCAACGCGTCCGAAACATTCGCCACCGCCGTGATCTGCGGCACGCCGACGCCGGCCACGATCCGCGTTGTACAAATAGAACCCGGGCCGATACCGACCTTCACGCCGTCCGCGCCGTATTCCACGAGCGCCTTGGCGGCTGCGGCCGTGGCGATATTCCCGCCGATCACTTCAATATGCGGATAGTTCTGCTTCACCCAGCGCACGCGTTCGAGCACGCCCTGGCTGTGTCCGTGCGCGGTATCGACGACGATCACATCAACGCCCGCCGCCGAGAGCAGATCCACGCGCTCTTCGTTTTCCGGGCCTACGCCGACTGCCGCGCCGGCGCGCAGCTTGCCGTGCTCGTCTTTACAGGCATCCGGATGTTCGGTTTGTTTCGTGATGTCCTTGACCGTCATGAGGCCGCGCAACTCGAACGCGTCGTTGACAACCAGCACGCGTTCCAGCCGATGGCTATGCATCAGCGCCTTGGCTTCCGCGAGCGGCGTGCCTTCCTTGACCGTCACGAGACGTTCACGCGGCGTCATGATCTTGCGCACTTCGTCGTCGAGACGCTCTTCGAAGCGCAAATCCCGGTTCGTCACGATGCCGATCAACTGCGGCCCTTCCACGACCGGGAAGCCGGAAATACCATGCTGTCGCGTCAGTGCGATCACATCGCGCACTTTCATTTGCGGCGGAACTGTGATCGGATCACGCACCACGCCGGATTCGAAGCGCTTTACTTTGGCGACTTCGCGGGCCTGTTCTGCAGCGGTAAGGTTCTTGTGGATGATGCCGACGCCGCCGAGCTGGGCCATCGCGATGGCGAGCCGGCCTTCGGTGACTGTGTCCATGGCGGCGGACAACAGGGGCATATTCAGGGAAATCTTGCGGGTTACCTGAGTTTTCAGGCTGGTGTCGCGCGGGAGAACGTTGGAAAACGCGGGCACGAGGAGCACGTCATCGAACGTGAGTGCTTTCTGGATCAGACGCATGGCAAATCCTATGGGCGCAAAACCGAATTATACCGATAGTTCCCCGGATTTTCACTGCCCGAACAGCGGCTTACGCCGCGGTTGCCATTTCCGGTGCAATTTTTGCACCGCGCTTTTGTGCTCCGGTTTCGGGTTTTTGCTCGACTCAAGTTCGATCGAAGTTCGCTTTTGCGGAACGCAAGGAAACGATGCCCGGCGCCTACCGGGCTTCCTTGCGCGTCCACCGTCGCCCTTCAATCGATCCGCCGCGCCGGGTTTTTTCGACCCGCCGCTGCCGCGCGACCTTGGGATCGACTTTGAGCGGCCGATAAATCTCCACGCGGTCCAGATCGGCCAGCACTGCATCGAGCGGCTGAATCTTTCCGAAAACGCCTACCTTCTGCACGCCAAGGTCTATTTCGGGAAACTGCGCAAGCAAGCCGCTCGCGGCAATCGCGTCCTGCACGGTCGCGCCCTCGACAAGGGAAAGCGGACAAACCGCCCCATTCCCCTCCGGCAACACGTAACAAACCTCGATGGAAATCGGCATCACTTTCCGTACCGCTGATCGGCGCGTTTCACGAACGAATCCACGAACGTATGCGCAATATGACTGAACACCGGCCCGATGATCTTCTCGAGAATGATGTTCGAAAATTCATAATGCAGCGCGAACTCGATCTTGCAGGCGTCCGCCCGCAAAGGCGTGAAGCGCCAGTAGCCGGTGAACTTCTTGAAAGGACCGTCGAGGAACTCCATATCAATGCTAGTCGGGCGCGTCTGCACGTTGCGCGTCGCGAAATGCTGCTTGATACCCTTGAAATTGATGTGAATCTTCGCTTCCATGCTGCGTTCGTCGTGGTGGCCTACCTCCACGCCGCCGCACCATGGCAAAAAATTGGGGTAATCGGGGACATCGGTGACGAGGTCGAACATCTGCTCTGCAGAGTGGCGAATCAATACAGTTTTCTGAACATCTGCCATAAAGGGCGCAACGCGTGGCAAGAGTGGGAAGCATTGCGGGCCTTACCGCGCCCACGCTGCTAAAATCAGGATTTTAAACGAGTTAGGCACTTTTCATTCATGAGCATCATCGACAACAGAAAAGCCTTCTTCGATTACTTTATCGAAGATCGCTACGAGGCGGGGCTCGTGCTGGAAGGGTGGGAAGTCAAGGCCCTTCGGGCTGGCCGCGGCCAGATCAAGGAAGGCTACGTCATCATTCGCGACAACGAGCTGTTCCTGATCGGCGCGCACATCAGCCCATTGCCCGAAGCCTCGACTCACATCCATCCGGATCCGGTCCGCACGCGCAAGCTGCTGCTGCATAGCGAAGAAATCTCCAAGCTCATCGGCAAGGTCGAGCAGAAAGGCCACACGCTCGTGCCGCTGAACTTTCACTACAAAGGCGGGCGCGTAAAGTGCGAAATCGGCCTCGCCAAAGGCAAGAAGCTTCACGACAAACGCGAAACCGAGAAAAAGCGTGACTGGGAACGCGAAAAAGCGCAGATCATGCGCGGCGCCAAGCATTGATCGGGCGTCACGATCACGGCCTTAAGTATGTCAAAACAAAAAGGGCGTCGACTGGTTGAGTCGGCGCCCTTTTGCATTCAGTCTTCGTAAGCTCAGCTCTTGCGGATCACGCCACCAGGCGCTGCGTCGCCCTTGATGATGGTCAGCGCGGACGCGATCATTGAACTCATCTCCGATAAATTCCCCGGCACGATCAGCGTATTGCCCTGCTTCGCGATGTTCCCAAACGCCGTGACATATTGCTCGGCGACCTTGAGGTTCACGGCTTCCATGCCGCCAGCCGTCTGGATTGCCGCACCGATCTTCTCGATCGCCTGAGCATTGGCCACGGCCACCGCGAGAATGGCCGACGCCTCGCCTTCCGCCTGGTTGATCTGCGCCTGACGCTCGCCTTCGGACTTGTGAATGGCTGCTTCGCGTGCGCCCCATGCAATATTGATCTGCTCCTGCTTGCGACCTTCGGACGCAGCGATCACCGCGCGTTTCTCCCGTTCTGCCGTAATTTGTGCCTGCATAGCGTGGAGGATTTCCTTCGGCGGCGTCAGATCCTTGATCTCGTAGCGCAGCACTTTTACGCCCCAGTTCGCGGCTGCCTGATCTAGTGACGTAACGATACTGTGGTTGATGTAATCGCGCTCTTCGAAAGTCTTGTCGAGCTCGAGCTTGCCGATCACCGAACGCAGCGTGGTCTGCGACAACTGCGTGATTGCATAGATGAAGTTGCTCGATCCGTACGAGGCCTTCATGGCATCGGTGACCTGAAAGTACAGCACGCCATCCACTTGCAGTTGCGTGTTGTCGCGCGTGATACAGACCTGGCTCGGCACTTCGAGCGGGATTTCCTTGAGCACGTGCTTGTACGCCACCCGATCGATAAACGGCAGCACGATCGTCATTCCCGGCGTCAAGGTCGCGTGATAACGCCCGAGCCGTTCGAGCACCCATGCGTGTTGTTGCGGCACGATCTTGATCGTCTGCGCGGCAATCGCGATGACGATAATCAACAAAATTGCCCCGATGATAGTCACGTCCATCTCTACTCCTTGTTATGCAGGTCTTGCTCATGGTCTGCGCTTGAAAGCTCAAACCCCGGCCCAACGTCTCAGCGCTTGGCGGCCACCACCAGTGTATTGCCGGAAAACGCCGTGATCCTGTACAGCGGCGCGCCTTCGGTTTCGCCGGGCGCCAGTTCAATATCCCATTCGGCCCCGCGATACATCGCTCGCGCGCGGCCCTCATGCCATTCGTTCACTTTCAGCGTCTCGCCAATATCGAGATTCACACCCGGATCATGTGATGCATCGCGACGTGTTGTGTGTCCGAGCTTCGATCGACGCAGCACCGCGCCGGCGATCACCGCGACCAATGCGGCCACCAGCAACTCGATCTCAAGTCCCGCGCGCAGCAGATGCGCGATCCCGCCCGCAACGAACCCGAGCGCGATCATCAACAAATAAAAAGTGCCCGACATCAGTTCGAGCAGAACGAGCGCGCCAGCGCCGATCCACCAGAACAATCCGTTAGCAGCCATTGCCTACCTCCACACGAACTCCAAACAAAAACACCCCGGATAGGGTCCGGGGTGTTATAGCACGCTTACGGTTTTGAAAGCTCGATAAAAGCCTTCTCGCCCAAAGCGTGAATTGCTGCAGCCTTACTTGTTCAAAGCCTTCGCAAGCGTCTTCCACGTGTCGATGATCGTGTCCGGATTGAGCGACATCGACGCGATGCCTTCCTTCGCGAGCCATTCAGCCAGATCCGGATGATCCGAAGGACCTTGACCGCAGATACCCACGTACTTGTCCAGCCGCAAACATGTTTCGATGGCGCGCTTCAGCATGAACTGCACAGCCGGGTCGCGTTCGTCGAAATCGACTGCGAGCAACTCCATGCCCGAGTCGCGATCCAGACCCAGCGTAAGCTGCGTCAGGTCGTTCGATCCGATCGAGAAGCCGTCGAAAAACTCCAGGAACTCTTCGGCAAGAATCGCGTTCGACGGAATCTCGCACATCATGATCAGGCGCAAGCCGTTCACGCCGCGCTTCAGGCCGAACTTTTCGAGCAAGCCAACAACCTTCTCGGCTTGTTTCAAAGTCCGCACGAACGGCACCATGATCTCGACGTTGTCGAGGCCCATCTCTTCGCGCACTTTCTTCAACGCCACACATTCCATCTGGAAGGCTTCGGCGAAGTCCTCCGAGATATAACGCGATGCACCGCGGAAACCGAGCATCGGGTTTTCTTCGTCCGGCTCGTAACGCGAACCGCCGATCAGCTTCTTGTACTCGTTCGACTTGAAGTCCGACAGACGCACGATCACCGGCTTCGGATAAAACGCCGCGGCAATCGTCGCGATACCTTCGGTCAACTTGTCGACATAAAACGCTCGCGGCGATGCATGACCGCGCGCGACGCTTTCCACGGCTTTCTTCAGATCGGCATCGATGTTCGGATACTCGAGAATCGCCTTCGGATGCACGCCGATGTTGTTGTTGATGATGAACTCGAGCCGCGCCAGACCCACGCCTGCATTCGGCAAATGCGAGAAATCGAACGCAAGTTGCGGGTTGCCCACGTTCATCATGATCTTGACCGGAATCTCGGGCAATTCACCGCGCTCGACTTCGGTCACTTCGGTTTCGAGCAAACCGTCGTAGATCTTGCCTTCGTCGCCTTCCGCGCACGAAACCGTCACCAGCTGGCCTTCTTTCAGCAAGTCGGTGGCATCGCCGCAACCCACCACCGCCGGCACGCCCAGCTCACGCGCGATGATCGCCGCGTGGCAAGTGCGGCCGCCGCGATTCGTCACGATCGCCGACGCACGCTTCATCACCGGTTCCCAGTTCGGGTCGGTCATGTCGGCGACAAGCACGTCGCCAGGTTGCACGCGATCCATTTCCGACGGATCGTGAATCACACGCACCGGACCCGCGCCGATTTTCTGGCCAATCGCGCGACCGGTTGCGAGCACGTTCGACTGGCCCTTTAGCTTGAAACGCATTTCAGCCTTGCCGACAGCTTGGCTCTTCACCGTTTCGGGGCGTGCCTGCAAAATGAAGATCTTGCCGTCGCGGCCGTCCTTGCCCCACTCGATGTCCATAGGACGCTGATAATGCTTTTCGATGATCACCGCGTACTTCGCGAGCTGGATCACGTCTTCGTCGGTAATGGAAAAGCGGTTGCGCTGCTCGTGCGATACATCAACCGTCTTCACGCGACCCGCTTCGCCGGCCTTCGTGAATTCCATCTTGATGAGCTTCGAGCCAATCGAGCGGCGGATGATCGGGTACTTGCCTTGTTCGAGCGTGGTCTTGAAGACGTAGAACTCGTCCGGATTCACGGCGCCTTGCACGACCGTTTCGCCGAGACCGTAGCTCGACGTAATGAACACGGCGTCCTTGAAACCCGATTCGGTATCGAGCGTAAACATCACGCCGGCCGCGCCCACGTCCGAGCGAACCATGCGCTGCACGCCCGCCGACAACGCAACCTCAGCGTGCGTAAAACCTTTGTGCACGCGATACGAAATAGCGCGGTCGTTATAGAGCGACGCAAACACGTGCTTCATGCGATCGAGCACTTCGTCGATGCCAATCACATTAAGATAGCTTTCCTGCTGGCCGGCGAACGATGCATCGGGCAAGTCCTCAGCCGTTGCCGACGAACGCACGGCGAACGACAACTCTTCGGGCGAACTTGCCTGAAGCGTGTCGAAGCCTTTGCGGATCAGCTCTTCGAGACGTGGCTGCAGCGGCGCATCGACGATCCATTGACGGATCTCCTTGCCTGCTTCGGCAAGGGCTTTCACATCGTCGACGTCGAAGAGTTCCAGACGCTTGGCGATGCGCTCAGTCAGGTTGTTGTGATGCAGGAAGTCGCGAAACGCCTGCGCCGTGGTCGCAAAACCGGTCGGCACCTGCACGCCGGCTTCGGCGAGCTGGCTGATCATTTCGCCGAGTGACGCGTTCTTGCCGCCGACAATGTCGACGTCGGTCATTCGCAACTGCTCGAATGGAACTACATACGCCTGGTCCTTTGCAACGTTAGCTTCGTTAGTCATACAAGCCCCTAAGGTGGATGGAATTCACGATCATGCAAGTGGGCTCGGAGCGGCGGCGCTTATAGGAGGCGCGCACCACAACCTGCATAACCTGTTTGATAAGCAGTCGCATAGGACTTGCGCAGCGATTGCAGAAGCTCGGCCAAACTCGCTGCCAACAACTAAATTCGCTCTAAAAATCCAGCAAATTCATTTAGAACGCGCGATTTGTGCTTATCTTCGCTTAAATCGTTGACAGATTGTTCGCAATTGCTTATCGAACAGGTTGACGCTATTCTACCGTGATGGCTCTCGAAATGTTTCATTGCGGGGCATAATTCCGCTGCGCAATGAGGCCCGCCATACGTGCTTCGTGTGGCGGCGCACATCGGCGATAATTGCCTTCATTCTTTCACGTCATTCAACGCTCCCCAAGCCGATGCCGCCAACCGTTTTCATTGTTTCAGATGGCACCGGGATCACTGCCGAGACCTTCGCGCATTCGATCCTCTCCCAGTTCGACCAGAAGTTCAGACTCGTGCGCGTCCCGTTTGTGGACTCCACCGAGAAGGCGCACGCGACCATCGCGAAAATCAATGAAGCCGTGTCGCTGGACGGCCGGCGCCCGATCGTGTTCACCACGCTCGTTGACAGCGAGTCGAACGAGATCGTGCAGCGCGCGAACGCGCTAGTGCTCAACATGTTCCAGACGTTTATCGAGCCATTGGAAATCGAGCTCGACATCAAGTCCACGCACGCCATGGGCCGGGTCCACCAGAACGCGGACACGGACGAGTACAAGAATCGAATCGAGGCGATCAATTTTTCGCTGGCGCATGACGACGGCCAGTCGAATCGCAATCTGGAAGACGCCGATGTGATTCTGGTGGGCGTATCGCGCAGCGGCAAGACGCCGACGTCGTTGTATCTGGCGATGCAATACGGCGTGAAGGCAGCCAACTATCCGCTGATTCCGGAAGACTTCGAGCGCGGAAGGTTGCCGACGCCTTTGCTGCCGTATCGGGAAAAGATGTTTGGTTTGTCGATCGATCCGCAACGGTTGTCCGAGATTCGCAACGAGCGTCGTCCGGGAAGCAAATATGCCGCGCTGGAGAATTGCCGGTACGAAATCAACGAAGCCGAAGCGATGATGAAGCGCGAAGGCGTCAAGTGGTTATCGTCGACACACAAGTCGATTGAGGAAATCGCCACGACGATCCTGCAAGAGATTCGCCTGGAACGGCCTTCATATTATTAGTGTTTGGAAGGCCGCGAGCGAATAGCCGTTTCAGCGTGAACTGAACGGCTTTTTTTATGCGCGTTGCTGCCGGCACTGCTCGAAAATACACACCGCCGCGGCCGCCGCGACGTTCAGCGATTCCATGCCGCCCGGCTGCGGAATCGTCACCCGCAGCGCCGCTTGATCGCGCCAGAACGCCGAGACGCCCGCGCCCTCGTTGCCCATCACCCACGCAAGCGGCCCGGACAGGTTGGTATCGTAGATTGCCTTCGCGCCGTGCGAATCGGTGATGGTGATCAGCACTTCCGGATCCAGCCGAGTGGTCAAATCTGCGGCATCGACATCCTCGTGGACGTTCAGCAGAAAATGCGCGCCCATTCCGGCGCGCAATACTTTCGACGACCATGCGTACACCGTTCCCGGCGCGCAAAACACATGCTGAATGCCTGCCGCCGCCGCGCTTCGGAGAATGGAACCGACGTTGCCCGCGTCCTGAACGCCGTCGAGCACGATGCATGTCTGCGTCACGCGCTCGGGCAACGGCGGCGCAACGCGATCGACCAGCAGGAGCATTCCCACGCCGTGCACGACGCTCGACAACTGGCCAAACAACGCGTCGGGCAACGAGTAGACGTGCGCCGGGTCGATCCGTGCGACGATTTCCCGCGCTTCATCGTGCTGAAAAGCGCCTTCGGTTACTACGCACGTCTCGGGCTGGCCGGCCGCTTGCAGATACGCATCGGCGAGATGCAAGCCTTCGAGCAACGCGTGACCGCTGCGGCGCTGCTGCGCAGTCGATCCGGCGAGCGCCTTCAGCCGCTTGTAAAGCGGGTTGTCCCGCGAGGTTATGACTTTCACTTGGGATTCAGAACGGAGGCGCGTCGGCGCCCTGCTCGGCAGCGGCCGCCGCGAGCAATTCCGGCGCAACGACCGGCAGCATCACGCCGAATCGCGCGTGCGCTTCACGCACCGGCGCAAACGACCGCCGATGATGCTCGCACGGCCCATGATCGAGCAACGCCTTCAGATGCTGCGGCGTGCCGTAACCGGCGTGGGCGTCGAAGCCATAAACGGGATGGGTATCGTGTAATTGCAGCAGCATGCGGTCGCGCGTGACCTTAGCCAGGATCGACGCCGCCGATATTTGCGCAATCAGCGCGTCACCGCCGATCACCGCGACAGAGCGCATCGATAAAGCCGGGCACCGGTTGCCATCGATTTTCGCGACCGTCGGTGTGACCGACAGCCCTTCGACCGCGCGCTTCATCGCGAGCATGGCGGCGTGGAGAATGTTGATGGTGTCGATTTCCTCGACACTCGCCGACGCCACGCAATAAGCCAGCGCGCGATCGACGATCTTCTCGTACAACTCCTCGCGCTTTTTTGCGCTCAGAACTTTCGAATCGTCGAGACCGCGAATCTTCGGCTTGGATGGATCGAAGATCACCGCTGCTGCAACCACGGGGCCCGCGAGCGGACCACGGCCGGCTTCATCGACGCCGCAAATGACGTCGGACGGCGAATCGAAATCGAACTCCGGCTGCTTCGCGCGTTTGGTCACGGCTTTCGTCACCACGATCTTCGCCATTACCGCGGCCTCCTCGTTTCCAGCACCTGCGCCACAGCCTCCGACGCCCGTTGCGCCGTGTTCTGGCGCAGCACGTGATGCATTTCAGTGAAGATTTCCGTGAGTGTCGCGCGGTTTGCGTCGTCGTTCAACTGCTTGAGGGTTGCATCGGCGAGCGCTTCGGGTGTCGCGAAATGCTGAAGAATCTCGGGCACGACAAAACGTCCCGCCAGAATATTCGGCAAACCGACATACGGCAGATAACCCTGGCGCTGCATGATCTGACCAGTCAGCCAAGGCACCTTGTACGAAATGACCATCGGCTTTTTCAGCAATGCCGCTTCGAGCGTCACCGTGCCGCTCTTGACCAGGATGGCGTCGGCGGCGGTCATCGCAACCTGGGCCTTGCCTTCCGTAATGGTCAGCGAGAGATTCGGATGCGCTGCCACGAGCGGCTGCAGCAGTTCGCGCAACGCGGCGGTGGCTGCCGGCATCACGAAGCGCACGCTGGGTTCGCGTTGCTGCATCAGCTCCATGGCGTCGAAAAACGTCGGACCGATCAACGCAATCTCCGAGCGCCGGCTACCCGGCAACACGGCGATGATCGGACCACCGGCCGTCAAGCCCAGCTCGCGACGTGCGCCTTCAACGTCGGGGACGAGCGGGATTTCATCAGCCAGCGGATGGCCCACGTAAGTGGACGCCACGCCCGCTTTCGCCATCAGCGCCGGCTCGAATGGGAACACGCACAGCATATGATCGACGGCCTTGACGATCTTCTTGATGCGGCCGCCGCGCCACGCCCAGATCGAAGGACACACGAAATGCACGGTCGGAATGCCGGCATCGCGCAATGCGTGTTCGAGACCGAAATTGAAATCGGGCGCATCCACGCCGATAAACACCGACGGCGGCTCAGCGAGCAATTGCCGCTTGAGCTCGTTGCGAATGCCGAGGATCTCGGGAATGTGTTTCAGCGCTTCAACATAACCACGGACGGTCAGCTTTTCCATGGGCCAGTGGGCATCGAAATTAACGGCCGTCATGCGCGGACCGCCGATACCGCTGAATTGCGTCCCCGCAGGCAAGCGCGCGTTCAGGCCGTCGAGCAGCGACGCAGCGAGCAGATCGCCCGACGGTTCGCCTGCGACCATCGCAACGCGCAAGGGCGCGGGAGCAAGCGTCATGGGGCGCTCGGTCAACGGATGATGCCGCGTTGCGACGCGTCGATAAAATCGGCAAACGCGGTGACCGGCGCATCGCCGTCACCGCCCGCAGACGCGAGCTCGCGCAATTGCAACTTGGCTTCCTCGAGCGTCGCGCCGCTCTTGTAGACCAGCCGATACGCCGAACGCAACGCGGAAATGGCTTCAGCCGAAAAACCGCGACGGCGCAGCCCTTCCACGTTGATGCCATGCGGTTCGGCCTTGTTGCCCGCGGCAATCACGAACGGAGGAATATCTTGCACGAGCGCCGACGCGCCGCCCAGCATGGAGTGCGCGCCAATCCGCACGAACTGGTGCACGCCCGACATGCCGCCAACAATAGCGTGGTCGCCAATGATCACGTGTCCCGCAAGCTGCGCATTGCTCGACATGACGATATTGCTGCCCAACTGGCAGTCGTGGCCGATATGCACGTAGGCCATGACCCAGTTATCGTCGCCAATGTGGGTCACGCCCGTGTCCTGAACCGTGCCGGTATGGATGGTCGTGAATTCGCGGATGGTGTTGCGGTCGCCGATCACGAGCCGCGTGGGCTCGTCCTTGTACTTCATGTCCTGCGGCCGGCCGCCGACTGACGCGTAATGGCCGATGCGGTTATCGCTGCCCAGGATCGTATGGCCTTCGATCACGCTATGCGAGCCGATGGTCGTGCGCGCGCCGATCTGCACGTGCGGACCGACGATCGCGTACGGGCCCACTTCGACAGATTCGTCGAGCTGCGCGCCCGGTTCGATAATCGCGGTAGGGTGAATCTTGCTCATGCGCCCTCGCTAGGTGTTCCGTTGCTTGTCTGCCGCGCGGATTGCCGGGGTTGCACAGGTTGCACCCACTCGCCGGATCGCGCCGCACGCATCATCTTTCAATAGCGGTGTTCTTCACCGTGCACATCAGCTCGGCTTCCGCTGCAACCACGCCGTCCACTTCCGCCACGGCGCTGAACTTCCAGATGCTGCGCATATAGCGCTCGAAATTCACGTTCAGGATCAGTTGATCGCCCGGTTCGACCACGCGCTTGAAACGCGCTTTATCGATGCCGACGAAGTAATACAACGTCGTTTCCGGATCGTGCGGCTCTTTTTCTTCGACAAACGTCAGAAGCGCCGCGGCTTGCGCGAGCGCTTCGAGAATCAGCACGCCGGGCATCACTGGTCGTGTCGGAAAATGGCCCTGAAAATAGGGCTCGTTGATCGACACATTCTTCAGCGCTTTGATGCTTTTGTGCGGCGTGAGTTCGAGCACACGATCCACGAGCAGGATCGGATACCGATGCGGCAGCAGCGTGAGAATCTTGTGAATGTCCAGATTGATTTTTTCGGTGCTCATAGTCGTTCTGCTCGCGCGCTTCACAGCGCGGGTGTTGACTGCGAAGGCGCCGTGGATTTCGTCTCGGGCGACTTCGCGTGGGATGGCGGTTTTACCGTCTTAGTGTGTGTCCGACGTGCTTTCCGGATTGTCTTGCCGCTTCGTGATATCGGCTTCGGCCGAGGATGTTTCCAGCGTCTTGATGCGCTCGCGCAGCTTGTCCAGATTCCGTACAATAGCCGCGCTCTTGTTCCAGTCCGCGTGATTCACAGCGGGGAATGCGCTCGTGTACATGCCAGGTTTCAGCAGGGATTTCGATACACCCGACTGCGCCGTGACGATCACGTAATCCGCGAGGGTGACGTGGCCGGCAATCCCCACCGCGCCGCCGATCATGCAATGCCGTCCAATGTTCGTGCTGCCGGCAATACCAGCGCAGCCCGCGATCACCGTGTAAGCGCCGATCCGGCAGTTGTGCCCGATCTGCACGAGGTTATCGATCTTCACGCACTCTTCGATGATCGTATCGGCCATGGCACCACGGTCGATAGTAGTGTTTGCGCCGATTTCGACGTCGTCGGCGATAACCACCGTGCCGACCTGCGGAATCTTCACCCAGCTGCCGGTACGTGCATCGCCTTCGCCCACGAAGTCTGGCGCAAAGCCGAAACCGTCCGCGCCAATCACCGCGCCCGCATGCACGATCACGCGCGCGCCGAGCTTGCAGCCATGATAGACGGTCACGTGCGGGTAAAGATGCACGTCGTCAGCTAGCTTGACGCCTTGCCCGATCGAAACACCCGCCTCCAGCTTGACGCGCTCGCCAATCACGGCGCCCGCTTCCACGCTGACGTGCGGCCCGATCACGGCGCTCGCCGCGACTCTCGCCGCCGGATGAATAAACGCCGTGGGATGAATGCCCGGTTCGACCGGCGGCGTTGCAAGGTCGATGAAGACCTGCGCCACGCGGGCGAAATAGGCATAAGGATTTGGTGTGACGATAAAGTTGCGCCCGTCCGGCGACGCTACTTTTTCCAGGTCGGCCGGCGAGATCAACACGGCGCCTGCCCGCGTGCTTTCCACTTGCGACAAATACTTTTGATTCGCGAGAAACGCGAGTTGCTCGGGCCCCGCTTTATCGAGCGGCGCAAGGCCGTTCACGCGATGTCCGGCATCGCCCGCTATGTCTCCGCCGAAGCGCTGTGTCAATTCACCTAACGTGATTGCGCTGTTTGATGCCATCCGCTCTACCGCTCCAAATCAGTGCAAATTCAGTGACTTCAGTGACTAAAGTGATATTTAGTTCGACGCGCCCGGATTAGCCGAAAGGCTCGACTGGTTCGCCGCGAGCGCTTTCAACACTTGATCGGTGATATCGATACGCGGGCTCACATACACCGCTTCCTGCACGATCAGGTCGTAGTGCTGTTGCTCGGCGATCTGCTTGATGACCTTGTTGGCCCGATCCAAAACACCCGCGAGTTCTTCATTGCGTCGCTGGTTCAGGTCTTCGCGGAACTCGCGCTGCTTGCGCTGGAAGTCCTGGTCGAGCTGCGACAGATCGCGCTGTTTCGCGGCTCGGTCTGCGGGCGCCATCCCCGCGCCGTTCTTGTCCATGGCATCCGACATGGTCTTCAGCCGCGCCGCCATGTCCTGCAACGCCTTGTCGCGCTTCGAAAACTCCTGCTCGAGCTTCGATTGCGCCGCCTTGGCCGCTGCCGACTCGCGCAAGATGCGATCGGAATTGACGGCTGCAATCCGGGCTTCTTGCGCGTCTGCGGTAGCCACGCCCATCAGTCCAAATGTCACCGACATCAACAGCGCCAATGCCGCATGTTTCGAAAGCTTACCGGTTCGCAAAGTCTTCCTCACGTTACTTATTTACGTCGCTTGATTTACGTTGCTCGATTTACGTTGCTGCGCAACTTGTTTCGTCCCGACCCGATTCTTGCCAACGCGCAAACCGAGCCGTCAAAGCTATTCAAACCAGTCTTAGAACGCCGTACCAATCTGGAACTGGAACTTCTGATACTGGTCGCCTTCATGTTTCTGCAGCGGGAAACCCAGGCTCAGCTTGAGCGGGCCGATAGGCGAGATCCACGCGAGACCCACACCATAACCGTAACGCAGGCCGTTCGCGCCAGTGGTCGTACCGCCCTGACCCGGATCGCCCCAGACGTTACCACCGTCAAGGAACGTGAATACGCGCAGCGTGCGGTCATAACCGGTGCCCGGCAACGGGAATGTCAACTCGATGTTACCCACTGCCATGCGCGAACCGCCGATCGGGTCGCCCGTGGTCGTGTCGCGCGGACCGAGCGAGCTTGGTTCATAACCCCGGACCGAGCCGATACCACCCGCATAGTAGTTCTTGAAAATCGGGTAGGTCTGGCCCTTCAGGCCTTTACCGTAACCGCCTTGCAGGTTCAGGCCCAGCACGAAGCCGCGAGCGAACGAATAGTAATACTGTGCTTGTGCGTCCACCTTGACGTAGGTGGTGTTACCCGCAGGCGTGCCGTATTCAGCGTTCGTTTGCGTGTAGTAACCGCGACTCGGGACCAGCGCGCTGTCGCGATTGTCACGCGACCAACCCACCGTCACCGGCACGTTGTTCACCACGCGACCAAACTCGTTGACGTAGTCCTTGTAGCTTTGCGGCGTCGATGCATCCACGTCCAGCGTGTTCTGCTCGAGGCCCGCGCCGAAGTAGACCGTGTCCTGCTCCGAAAACGGAATGCCGAATTTCAGGTCGCCACCCACCGTCACGATCTTGAAGCTCGAATCCGTGGAGTAATAGAGCGGCTGATACGTGCGGTAGTACAAGTCGGTAATGCGCTTGATACCGTCGATAGTGAAATACGGATCGACCTGGGTCACCGTCAACGTCCGATACGTCTTGGCCGTATTGATGTTGACCGAAAGGCTGGTTCCCGAACCGAACACGTTGTCTTGCGACACGCCGGCCGAAAGCACCACCTTGTCCGTCGATGAAAACCCCGCGCCGAGCGTAATTGCGCCGGTCGGCTTTTCAGCAACCTTCACGTCCACATCAACCTGGTCGTTCGTGCCTTCGACCGGGATGGTCGTCACGTCCACATCGGTAAAGTAACCGAGACGATTCACACGATCCTTCGAGAGCGCGAGGCGGCTCGAATCGAACCACGAGCTTTCCAGCTGACGCATTTCGCGACGCACGACTTCGTCACGCGTACGCGTGTTGCCGACGATGTTCACGCGGCGCACATAAACGCGGCGGCTCGGGTCGACGTTGAGCGTCAGGTCGACGGTGTGGTTCGCTTGATTGATCTGCGGCTGGGCGTTGACCTGGGCGAACGCATAACCATACTCGCCAAGCTTGTCGACGATTGCCTTCGTGGTCGCCTGCAGCTTTTCAGCCGAGAACCGGTCGCCTGCCTTGATCTTGATGAGCTTGTTCAGCTCGGCCTGACGGTCGAGCAGATTGCCCGAAAGCTGGATGGCGCTGATCTTGTACGGCTCGCCTTCGTGCAGCGAAACCGTGAGGTACATGTCCTTCTTGTCCGGCGAGATGGACACCTGCGTGGAGTCGATGTTGAACTCGAGATAACCACGGTTCAGGTAATACGAGCGCACGTTTTCGAGGTCGCCCGTGAGCTTTTCCTTCGCGTACAAGTCGTTCTTCGTGTACCACGAGAACCAGTTCGGCGTGGAAAGCTGCATCTCGTCACGCAGCGTGCTCGTGCTGATGGCCTTGTTGCCGATAAAGTTGATCTGGCGGATCTTCGCGCTCGGACCTTCAGCCACCGAAAACAAAATTTGCACGCGGTTGCGATCGACCGGCGTGACCGTGGTCGTGACTTCCGCTGCATAGAAACCGCGCGTCAGGTACTGGCGCTTGAGTTCCTGTTCGGCTTTGTCGACAAGCGCCTTGTCATACGAGCGGCCCTGCGACAGACCAACCGAGCGCAGCGCCTTGATCAGGTTGTCTTTTTCGAACTCGTGAATGCCGGAGAAATCGATCTGCGAAATAGCCGGACGTTCTTGCACTTGCACGACCACCACGTTGCCCTGTGTGGCGATCTGGACGTCGTTGAAGAAGCCCGTTGCATAAAGCGCGCGAATGGCTTCAGAGGCCTTGTCGTCGGTGAACGTGTCGCCCTGCTTGATGGGCAAGTAGGCGAAAACCGAGCCGGGTTCGATGCGCTGAAGGCCGTCAATCCGGATGTCCTGCACGACAAACGGCGTTGTCGCGTGCGCCGCCATGCCGGTAGCGGCCAATGCTGCGGCCACAGCCGACTTAGGAACAAAGCGATGAGGTTTGAACAACGTGCTTCCCCAGTGTGTATAGCTGCATCGAGCCGGACCGCGTTCGTTCAAGCGCCGCCGGACAAGATGAAAAGGATCAATGTGAATCGGAAACCGGATCAAAAGCGAATCAGCCGAGCAAGGTCGTTAAAGAGCGCAATTGCCGACAAGGCGACGATGCAAACAAGACCCGCTCGCTGCAAAACCATCTGCCAGCGATCTGACACGGCTTTGCCTGTTGCGGCTTCAACCAAATAATATAACAGATGCCCACCGTCAAGAACCGGAATCGGTAACAAGTTCAACACTCCGAGGCTAATACTCACGAGTGCGAGGAAAGACAGAAACGCTGACACGCCGAGCCGCGCGCTTTTGCCCGCATAGTCCGCGATTGTCACGGGCCCCGAAAGATTCTTGAGCGAAGCTTCGCCCGTGATCATCCGGCCAAACATGCGCAGCGAATAGATGCTGATGTCCCAGGTCCGTTTCGCGCCGAGCTGCAGGCTTTCGATGGGACCGTAGCGTACATCGACCGAAGGAATGCGCGTGGCCAGTGAAGCACCAATGCGGCCGACGTTGCGGTTCGTAGCGGCATCGGCCTTGAGTTCCGGCACGATCTGAACCGCGCGCTGCGTGCCGTTGCGCTCGACCGTCAACGAAACCGGCGTGCCAGGACGATGCTGAACATAATCGATGAAACCCATGGCGTTATCGATCTTCTTGCCATCGATCGCGCGCAATACGTCGCCTGCCTGAAGACCCGCCTTCGCCGCCGCGCTGCCCGCTTCCACGCCCGCCACCGACAACGTGCCGCCGCCCGGCTCGAAGCCGAGCTTGTCCATGAAGTCCTGATCGATGTCCTGGTCATCGACCTTGCCGACCGTCACGGGGAAGTCGAACGTGCCTTCGCTCGTCTTGGCCGCGAGCACGACGCGGCGCTGGTCGAACGATGCATCGAGCAGCTTCCAGCGCAGGTCGGACCATGAGCGGATTGGCAGCGTGTCGCCGGTTGCGCCGCCGCCGGGCGTCATGTCGCGCATTGAAACAACCGTCTCGCCGCCTTCGAAACCCGCCTTTGCGGCGACCGTGCCGGCGGCCGGCGTTGCGAGTATTGCCGCCGGTTCCGAAACGCCCGCGGCGAACACGCCGGCGAACAGCAGGATGGCGAGAATGAAGTTGAAAACCGGTCCCGCCGCGACGATCGCGATGCGCTTGAACACGGACTGACGGTTGAACGCGTGCGGCAAATCAGCTTCGGGAATAGTTGCTTCCGACTCCCGTTCGTCGAGCATCTTCACGTAGCCGCCAAGCGGCAGCGCCGAGATGGTCCATTCCGTGCCGGTAGTCTTGCTGACCCACTTCACGAGCGGCTTGCCAAAGCCGACCGAAAATCGCAGGACCTTCACGCCGCACAACCGCGCGACGCTGAAATGGCCAAATTCGTGGACGACGACCAGCACGCCGATAGCCACGACAAACGCAACGATTTCAGTCAGGAAGTTCATGTGCGTCTCAATGCAGGACGCGTTCGGCTTGCGGCGCGTCCATGGTCAACAAGGCCGAGAACTCGCCCGCGAGACGGCGCGCTTCGGCGTCGGCTGCGAGCACTTCATCGAGCGTCGATGCGTTGCCGTTCGGCATTGCATTCAACACACGCTCGACCACTTCGCCAATCGCCATGAAGCCGATACGGCGTTCCAGGAAGGCCTCCACCGCCACTTCGTTGGCCGCGTTCAGCGCGGCGCTCGCCGTGCCGCCGGCTTCCAGCGCCTTGAGCGCGAGCGCGAGACACGGGAAACGCTTGAGGTCGGGCTTCTCGAACGTAAGCGTGGCGATTTGTGCGAGATCAAGCTGAGCGACGCCAGAGTCGACACGATCCGGAAACGCCAGCGCGTTTGCGATCGGCGTGCGCATGTCGGGATTGCCGAGCTGCGCGAGCACGGAACCATCCACATAGGAAACGAGCGAATGAATCACGCTTTGCGGATGAATCAGCACTTCGATGCGCGATCCCGGCACGTTGAACAGCCAGTGCGCCTCGATCACTTCGAGGCCTTTGTTCATCATCGTGGCGGAGTCGACGGAAATCTTGCGGCCCATTGCCCAGTTCGGATGCTTGCAGGCTTCGTCGGGCGTGACGTGTTTGAGCGACGACGGATCGCGCGTGCGAAACGGGCCGCCCGATGCAGTCAGAATGATCTTCGATACCCCGCCGTGCAGCGCGACTTCCCGCGGCAAACACTGGAACACGGCGTTGTGCTCGCTATCGACCGGCAGCAGAGTTGCGCCGTTATCGCGCACGGCATCGATAAAAATCTGGCCCGACATGACCAGCGCTTCCTTGTTCGCGAGCAGGATGCGCTTGCCGGCGCGGGCGGCAGCCAGCGTGGGATTCAAACCCGCAGCGCCGACAATCGCGGCAACGACCGTGTCACAACTCGCACTCGCCGATATATCCACGAGCGCCTGCGGCCCGTAGCTCACCTCGGTCTTGCAGCCCTTGTCGCGCAGTGCAGCGGAGACTTTCGCCGCCGTATCGGCGTCACCTACGACCGCCACTTCCGGCTGGAACTGCAGGCATTGATCGACGAGTTTGTCGCCGTTGCGATGCGCGCTCAGCGCGTAGACCTTGAACCGGTCGGGATGCCGCGCCACGACATCGAGCGTGCTCTCGCCGATCGAGCCCGTCGAGCCGAGCAGAGTCAGACGTTTTTGCATAAATCCTTCTTTAGCGGGCTGGCCGGAATCACCGGCCGCCAATTTAGCTTCGATTTGGCGCATCTGGCTGCGCTTTTTAGCCGCTTATGCGCCGAACGATCCGAGCAACAGCAACGCGATCGGCAATACGGGCAACAAAGCGTCGATCCGGTCGAGCACGCCGCCGTGTCCCGGCAGCAATCCGCTCGAATCCTTGACCCCGGCCTGGCGCTTGAGCAGCGACTCGAACAGATCGCCGATAACGCTGAACGCCGTCAGCACGGTCAACGAGAGCAACGCCCCGGGCCAGCCGAGATGCTCCACGAGCGCCGTATAAAGGGTTGGCGCGAAAACCATCGTCGCAGCGGCAACCGAGCCGACAATCATGACCGCCAGCCAGCCACCGGCCGCCCCTTCGCGCGTTTTGCCCGGACTGATGGACGGCGCGAGCTTGTGACGGCCAAACGCTTTTCCGGCGAAGTATGCGCCAATGTCGGCCAGCCATACGACTAGGAGAAGCGATAGCACGAATGCTACGCCTACCGTGCGAGCCGCGACCAATGCGTGCCAGCAGGCCACGAACGTAACGATCCCGGCGAACAGCAGAAACACGCGCCAGGCGCCTTCGGCCAGTAGGGGCTTGCGGGCAAGCGCAAACGGCCCAGCCAGCACCCAGAAAATCGCGGCCATCTGATACAGGGGTTTGTAACCGAGCCCGAGCCGCGTGCTGGCGACCAGAGCCACGCCCGCGATCACCGCATACACCACCGGTGATCCACCGCCGAGCTTCAGGAGCCGCGCCCATTCCCACGCCGCGAAAATGACGACGACCGCAATCAGCGCAGCAAAAGCGCCCACCGGCGCGAAGAAAGTGATTGGCAGGAGCACTGCCAGCAAGACGATTGCCGTGATGACACGGGTCTTTAGCATGAAAGGGTATCGGCCTTCTGCGATTGCGGTTCGAGCTGCGCGCTCGTGCGCCCGAAACGGCGTTCCCGCTCGCCATACGATTCGATCGCGCGCGCAAGCGCCTCGGCGTCGAAGTCGGGCCAGTAGGTATCGGTGAAATAGAACTCGGTGTAGGCGAGCTGCCACAGCAGGAAATTGCTGATGCGCTGTTCCCCGCCAGTGCGGATGAAAAGATCCGGTTCGGGCGCATAGGCCATGGCCAGATGCTGCTCGAACGACGCTTCGTCGACGGGAACCACACGCCCTTCTTCCAAGGACTGCTCGGCCAGTTTTTTGGCGGCCTGCATGATGTCCCAGCGCCCGCCATAGTTCGCCGCGATGGTCAGCGTGAGGCGCGTATTGCGCGCCGTCTTGGTTTCGGCACGCTGGATCAGCGCGCGAATGCGGTCATCGAACATGGCGGTGTCGCCCACCACGCGCAAACGGATGCCGTTTGCGTGGAGCTTGCCCACCTCACGCTCGAGCGCCGTCACGAACAGGCGCATGAGAAACGAGACTTCGTCGTTCGGACGCCGCCAGTTTTCGGAACTGAAAGCAAACAACGTCACGAACTGGACGCCCTGGCGCGCGCAGCTTTCGACCGTCGCCCGCACGGCATCGACGCCGCGTGTGTGGCCCGCTACGCGCGGCAGGCGCCGCTGCGTGGCCCAACGGCCATTGCCGTCCATGATGATCGCGATATGACGCGGGACTGCCGCGACATCGGGCACGCGAACGGTAGAGCTGGTATAGGTCATGGCCGCTGAATCTTAGTATCGACAGAGTGACGCGCCGGCACGACGCAAGAGACCGTAATTCGCCTCAAACCGTCATGATTTCGGCTTCTTTCGACACCACCAGCTTGTCGATTTCAGCGACGTTTTTGTCAGTGAGTTTCTGGACGTCATCGCTTGCACGACGTTCGTCGTCCTCGGAGATTTCCTTGTCCTTCACGAGCTTTTTCAACTGCTCGTTCGCGTCGCGGCGCAAGTTGCGAATCGCGATCTTGGCGTTTTCGCCTTCGCTTTTCACCACTTTCGTCAGCTCGCGGCGGCGTTCCTCAGTCAACGCGGGCATTGGCACGCGGATCTGATCGCCCTGGTTCGACGGGTTCAGGCCCAGATCCGAATCGCGAATCGCCTTTTCCACCACCGGCACCATCTTCTTTTCCCACGCCTGAACGCCGATCGTGCGAGCGTCGATCAACGTCATGTTCGCGACTTGCGAGATAGGTACGCTCGAGCCGTAGTAATCCACCTGGATATGGTCAAGTAAACCCGTATGGGCGCGACCCGTGCGAATCTTGGCGAGATCGTTCTTGAACGCCTCGATAGACTTCTGCATCTTCTGGTCGACGCTCTTTCTAATGTCAGCCACACTCATTTCAGCCTCCGTACTAGCTTTGTTACACGCAGTGCAGGCCTGCGGGGCGCCGGTCCCGCAGAACCCGCGCTCGGCCTCAAGCCTGCTTTCCTAACTTACCGCGAGAGTTTACACGTGGACGAGCGTACCTTCGTCGTCGCCCTGGATGATGCGCTTGAGCGCCCCCGGCTTGTTGATTGAGAACACCCGGATAGGCAGCTTCTGGTCGCGGCACAGCGCAAACGCCGTCGCGTCCATAACCTGCAGGTTTTTGCCGATCGCTTCGTCGAAGCTGATCGTGCTGTAACGCGTCGCGCTCGCATCTTTCTTGGGATCGGCGGAATATACACCGTCCACTTTAGTCGCCTTGAGCACGACTTCGGCACCGACTTCCGCGCCGCGCAACGCAGCAGCGGTATCGGTAGTGAAAAATGGGTTGCCCGTGCCGGCCGCGAAAATCACGACTTTTCCTTCTTCGAGCTGACGAATCGCGCGCGGGCGGATGTACGGTTCGACCACTTGGTCCATGCGCAGCGCGGACTGCACGCGCGCTTCGATTCCAGCGTGGCGCATGGCGTCTTGCAGAGCGAGCGCGTTCATCATGGTGGCGAGCATACCCATGTAGTCGGCCGTCGCACGGTCCATGCCGGCCGCGCCGCCTGCTACACCGCGGAAAATATTACCGCCGCCGATCACGACAGCAAGCTGTGTCCCCATGCGCACCACTTCCGCAACATCTGCCACCATCCTTTCGATTGTCGCGCGATTGATGCCGAAGGCATCGTCGCCCATGAGTGCTTCGCCGGAGAGTTTGAGGAGTACGCGTTTGTAGGCTGTGGGCATAAGAGATTTCCGGTTTCGCGCCGAGAGGGAGTGCAACAACGTAGAACTGTAGGGGTGAAACGATATTTACGGCAAGCATCCCATATTGGGCAAGCCGCGGCGGCGTAACGGGTTGACCCCGGTTTGCCCATCCGGCGCGGTTTTGGCCGCTATGAGGGTGCGGAACGAGCGTTCCTCGATGGGAACGCCAGACCCGCATCCGACTGCTTTTTGAAACTCTGGCAACACGGCGGCGAGCTGTGCATTGATCGAGCGGCCCAGTGATTCGGACCGGCTGACCATTATTTGCGAACGCCCGCCACGGCTAACAACATGAAGCCAGATACGTGATTCTTAGCCTTGCTTTGCAGCGGCAACTTGCGCGGCCACTTCTGCGGCGAAGTCGTCCGTACGCTTTTCAATGCCTTCACCGACCACGAACAGCGCAAACTTCTGAACCGATGCGCCTGCCGCTTTCAGCATTTGTTCGATCGTCTGCTTGTCGTTCTTGACGAACGTCTGGTTCAGCAACGAGACTTCCTTCAAGTACTTTTGCACGCTGCCGTCGACCATCTTCGCGACGATTTCTGCCGGCTTGCCCGATTCAGCAGCCTTTTGCTCGGCAATGCTGCGTTCCTTAGCGATCAATTCTGCCGGAACGTCATTCGACGACAGCGAAACCGGCTTCATTGCTGCAACGTGCATGGCGACGTCCTTGCCGACCTGCTCGTCCGCACCCGTGAACTCGACGAGCACGCCAATGCGCGTACCGTGGAGATACGAAGCCAGCTTGTTCGCGGATTCAAAACGCACGAAACGGCGTACCGAGACGTTTTCACCAATCTTGCCGATCAACGCGAGACGCACGGCGTCGACCGTCGAGCTTTCCAGCGGCAACGCCGACAAGGCAGCCACGTCAGCCGGATGGTTCTTGGCGATCAGTTCAGCGACCGTCTTGCCGAAAGCCAGGAAGTCGTCGTTCTTCGCAACGAAGTCGGTTTCGCAGTTCAGCTCGACCAGAACGCCCACGCCGTCGGCGATGTGCGCTGCAATGATGCCTTCAGCCGTCACACGCGATGCCGCTTTGCTCGCCTTGTTGCCGAGCTTCACGCGCAGCAGTTCTTCAGCGCGGTCCATGTCGCCATCGGCTTCGGTCAGCGCCTTCTTGCATTCCATCATGGGCGCGTCGGTCTTTGCGCGCAGTTCTGCCACCATGCTTGCGGTAATTGCCGCCATCATTTGCTCCTTGAGTCTGTGCCGCGCCCCGAGTTGGAGGCACGTAGATCGCACTATTGACACGCGCCGCCGGCGATAAACACCCGCGGCCAGAATTGGGTACTGCTACTACTTCAACATTGTTCGATGACCCGCGTATTGCTCAGCGCTTCCTGTGGCTGGCTTACTGAGGCTGGCTAAAAAAAGGGGGCCTTTCGCAAAGCCCCCTTTCTTGCCGGAAACATTACACCGGCGTCATCTTTTGCAACTTACGCTTCTGCGTTGACTTCAACGAACTCGTCGCCTTCGCCGCTGCGAACTGCTTGCACCACTTCGTTCACCGCGTTCGAACGGCCTTCCAGGATCGCGTCGGCCACGCCTTGCGTGTAAAGCGCAACAGCCTTGCTGGCGTCGTCGTTACCCGGAATCACGTAGTCGATGCCTTCCGGCGAGTGGTTCGTGTCAACCACGGCGATGACCGGAATGCCCAGCTTCTTGGCTTCGGTCACAGCGATCTTGTGGTAACCGACGTCAACCACGAAGATTGCGTCCGGAATGCCGCCCATGTCTTTCACGCCGCCAATCGACTTCACCAGCTTGGCCATTTCGCGTTCGAACAGGAGCGCTTCTTTCTTGCTCATGCGTTCCGTTTCACCGGCTTCCAGCGCTGCTTCCATGTCCTTCAGGCGCTTGATCGATACTTTCAGCGTCTTGAAGTTGGTCAGCATGCCGCCGAGCCAGCGTGCGTTCACGAAAGGCATGCCGGCGCGTTGCGCTTCTTCTGCCACCGTGTCACGCGATTGGCGCTTCGTGCCAACGAACAGGATCGTGCCGCGATTTGCTGCCAGTTGACGCACGTACTTCAGCGCGTCGTTGTACATCGGCAGCGTTTTTTCGAGGTTGATAATGTGAATCTTGTTGCGATGACCGAAAATGAACGGCGCCATTTTCGGGTTCCAGAAGCGCGTTTGGTGACCGAAGTGGACACCGGCTTCCAGCATTTGACGCATTGTTACTGCCATGAGAGTTCTCCGCGAGGGTTGGGTCTTAAGCCGGCTGCCGCATCGGGCGCCTCGTGATTCTTAGCTTTTCGAGGCGTCGGACACCCTGGGTGCGCCGGCTTGCGATTCAAGTCCGATCTCATTTGAAGCGCCTCTTCGCGCTGACATTCCAGGAAAACTCGAGGTTTCGAGGAAAGCCGCATTGAAAAGACAATTGCAAAGTTGATGCAGACTTAGCCAGCGAGTATATCACGCACCAATGTCGCGATTCAAGCTGCCTGACGGATTGCAAGGCGCGGCCTATGCCGGTTTTTGAGATGGGCACAGGCCGCCAATGCCGCGCCAGGCGGTGCTTTTGGCGAAAACCGCGCGGGTTTTCGGCTGCGGCGCGGCGCCTAAGGTGCGATAATGCGCGATTGGCTCTCCAAGCCGCTTACATGCATTTTCGATCCAAGTCATGTCCATTACGCTGAAAAACGACCACGATATTGCGCAAATGCGCATCGCCTGCCGGCTCGCGAGCGAAGTGCTCGACTTCATCACGCCTCACATTGTTGCCGGCGTGACGACGGGCGAACTGGACCGCCTTTGCCACGAATACATGGTGAAGGAACAAGGCACCGTGCCCGCACCGCTGAATTATCAGCCGCCGGGTTACCCGCCGTATCCCAAGGCCACTTGTATCTCGGTCAACGACGTAATCTGCCACGGCATTCCCGGCGATAAAGCGCTGAAGAACGGCGACGCGCTGAATATCGATATTACGGTGATCAAGGACGGGTATTTCGGCGATACCAGCCGCATGTTCCTGGTCGGCGAGGGATCGATCTTGGCAAAGCGCCTGGTTCAGACCACGTTCGACTGCATGTGGCTTGGCATCGACCAGATCAAGGCGGGCGCGCATCTGGGCGACATTGGCTACGCCATCCAGAAGCACGCCGAGGCGCAAGGTTACAGCGTGGTTCGTGAATATTGCGGCCACGGCGTGGGCAAGGTGTTCCACGAAGACCCGCAGGTATTGCATTACGGACGTCCGGGTACCGGCATCGAACTGCAGGCAGGGATGATCTTTACCGTCGAACCCATGATCAACGCCGGTCGCCGCGATATACGGACCATGCCCGATCAGTGGACCGTGAAGACGCGCGACCGCAGCCTTTCGGCGCAATGGGAGCATACGGTGCTCGTCACGCCGACCGGGTATGAGGTGCTGACCGTGTCGGCGGGTACGCAGGCGCCTTCCGAGTTGATCGCCGCAACGGCTTGAGTACGAATCGCCCAAGCGAATTACCCGCGAGCGCCGGGCTCTCGCCGGCCGTTCAGCACGACGCGGCGCATGAAAGACGGCGAAAGCAGCGTGTTGCCGATTGCAACGTTCTTCCACTGACCTCACGATCTCTACGATCCGCCCGCCCATGAGCGTACCCGCCGACGCCCCGCCTATTGCCGACTCGCTGAAAGCCTCCTACAAGATGGCAAAGGCGGCGTTGCTCGAACGCTTCAAAAGCGCGACCAACGTGGATGGCCTGATGCACGCCCTCGCGCGCGCCACCGACGACGCCCTCAAGGGCGCATGGGATGCGTGCGAGATGCCGGCATCGGCGGCGTTGCTCGCGGTCGGCGGCTACGGGCGCGGCGAACTCGCGCCGTATTCCGATATCGATATCCTCGTCCTGCTGCCCGATCACGAAACGCCCGATCACGTGGAAACGCTCGGCGCGCGTATCGAAAAGCTGATCGGCATGGCGTGGGATCTCGGGCTCGAACTTGGCAGCAGCGTGCGTTCGGTATCGCAATGCATCGATGAAGCCAGCAACGACATCACCATTCGCACTTCGCTGCTCGAAGCACGCAGGATCGTGGGCAACGAGAAACTGGTCGATGCCTTCGAAGCGCGTTATCAGCAAACGCTCGATCCGCGTGCTTTTTTCCAGGCGAAAGTGCTGGAAATGCGCCAACGACACGCCAAATATCAAGACACGCCATATAGCCTCGAGCCGAACATCAAGGAAAGTCCGGGCGGTTTGCGCGATCTGCAGCTGATTTTGTGGATATCGCGCGCAGCGGGTTTTGGCAGCAGCTGGCGTGAACTCGATTCACGCGGGCTCATCACCGAGCGCGAAGCCAGCGAATTGCGGCGCAACGAGGGTTTTCTGAAGACGTTGCGCGCGCGTTTGCACGTGATTGCGAAGCGGCGGCAGGACATCCTCGTGTTCGATTTGCAGACCGCGCTCGCGGAGAGTCTCGGCTACAAGGCGACGTCGTCGAAGCGCGCCAGCGAGCAGCTGATGCGCCGCTATTACTGGGCGGCGAAAGCGGTTACGCAGCTTGCCACCATCCTGATCCAGAACGTGGAAGCGCAACTGTTTCCATCGACGAGCGGCGTGACACGCGTGTTGAACGAGCGTTTCGTCGAGAAACAGGGAATGCTCGAAATTGCCAGCGACGACGTATTCGAGCGCCAGCCGAACGCGATTCTCGAAGCATTCCTGCTGTATGAGCAGACGCGCGGGGTCAAGGGTTTATCGGCGAGAACGCTGCGGGCGATCTACAACGCTCGCGACCTGATGGACCGCGACTGGCGGCGTGCCCCTGAGAACCGGCGCCTGTTCATGGCAATCCTGCAAGCGCCTGAAGGCATCACGCACGCGCTCCGGCTGATGAACCAGACGAGCGTGCTCGGCCGTTATCTGCTGAATTTCCGGCGTATCGTCGGGCAAATGCAGCACGACCTGTATCACGTCTATACCGTCGATCAGCACATCCTGATGGTGTTGCGCAATATCCGCCGTTTCGCCATGGCCGAACACGCGCACGAATATCCGTTTTGCACGCAGCTCATGGGCAATTTCGAACGCTCGTGGGTGTTGTACGTGGCAGCGCTTTTTCACGATATAGCGAAGGGTCGCGGCGGCGATCACTCAACGCTCGGCATGGCCGATGCACGGCGTTTTTGCCGCGATCACAACATGAACGCGGAAGACAGCGATCTGGTCGTGTGGCTTGTCGAACAGCATCTGACCATGAGCCAGGTTGCGCAGAAACAGGACACGAGCGATCCGGAAGTCATCAAGCGGTTTGCATCGATGGTGAAAACCGAGCGCCGGCTGACCGCGCTTTATTTGCTGACCGTCGCCGATATCCGCGGCACCAGTCCCAAGGTCTGGAATGCGTGGAAAGGCAAGTTGCTCGAGGACCTGTACCGGGGAACACGCGCCGTGCTCGGCGGTGCAGAGATGCATGCACATTCGGAACTCAAGTCGCGCCAGGAAGACGCGCTGGCGTTGCTGCGCCTCGAAACCGTGCCGGAAAACGCCGAAAAAGCGTTGTGGGACAAGCTGGACGTCGGCTATTTTCTGAGGCACGACGCCGCCGATATCGCCTGGCAAACCCGCGTGCTTTATAAACACGTCGAGAGTGGAAAGCCGATCGTGCGGGCGCGTCCGTCGCCGATCGGCGCAGCGCTTCAGGTGCTCGTGTACGTGAAGGACCGCCCCGATTTGTTTGCGGGCATCTGTGCTTACTTCGATAAAAACGGCCTTTCCGTCCTTGATTCACGCATCACCACGACTCGCCACGGCTACGCGCTCGACAATTTTCTGGTCGCGCATCCGGACCATGACGGGCATTATCGCGACATCGCAAATCTCGTCGAACAGCAGTTGAGCACGCTGCTGACCGCCGAGGGCATCTTGCCGGAACCGTCGAAGGGACGGGTTTCACGGCTGGTGCGCACCTTCCCGATCACACCGCGCGTGGATTTGCGTCCCGACGAACGTGGTCAGTATTACATCCTGTCCGTGTCTGCAAACGACCGGCAGGGCCTCCTTTATTCGATCGCGCGGGTTCTCGCCCAGCACCGGATCGGCGTCCATGCGGCGCGGATCAACACGCTTGGCGAACGCGTGGAAGACGTGTTCCTGCTCGACGGCAAAACCCTATCCGACAACCGGACGCAAATCCAGGTCGAAACCGAGCTGCTGCGCGCGATCGCAGCCTGAGAATTTATGCGCGTCAAACTGACAGCGAAACATCCGCGACCGGCATCGCCGGCACGTTCCCCCGTTCGTACCGGCAGCGTCGCCGGACGGAAAAAACCGCCGCGTGCGGAAGCGCCGGGCGGGGACCGGCCCGATCGGCCGGCAAAGCCGCGTGGCGATGCGCCGAGGGGGGATCGGGGGCCGAGGCCTTCTTTTGGCGATCGGGGTGCACCACGTGGGGATCGTCCTTCGGGTCCTTCTGGTTCTTCCGGTCCTTCTGGCGGTGGCGAGCGTCGTCCGTTCACGCCGCGTGACGATGCTCCAAACGGTAATCGCGGTCCGCGGCCTTCGTTCGGCGATCGTGGCGCACCGCGCGGTGATCGTTCTTCGGGACCCTCGGGCAATGGCGAGCGCCGTCCGTTCACGCCGCGTGGCGATGCTCCAAGAGGTGATCGCGGTCCGAGGCCTTCGTTTGGCGATCGTGGTGCTCCGCGCGGTGATCGTGCTTCGGGTCCTTCGGGCGAAGGCGAGCGTCGTCCGTTCACGCCTCGCGGTGATGCGCCAAGGGGTGATCGGGGGCCGAGGCCTTCGTTCGGCGATCGTGGCGCACCGCGCGGTGATCGTCCTTCGGATCCTTCCGGCGATGGTGAGCGTCGTCCGTTCACGCCGCGTGGTGATGCGCCAAGGGGTGAACGCGGTCCACGGCCTTCGTTCGGCGATCGTGGCGCACCGCGCGGTGATCGTCCTTCGGGTCCTTCCGGCGATGGCGAGCGTAGACCGTTCACGCCGCGTGGTGATGCGCCACGTAATGATCGCGGACCGCGGCCTTCGTTCGGCGATCGCGGCGCTCCACGTGGTGATCGTCCTTCGGGACCTTCAGGCAATAGCGAACGTCGTCCATTCAGCCCTCGCGACGACGCGCCGCGTGGCGCAAGCAGCGATCGCACGCCGCGCCCTTCTTTCAACGACCGCGGTAGTCCGCGCGGTCCGAGCGCCGACCGCGGCCCACGTCCTGCTTTCAGCGACCGCGGCGCACCTCGTGGTGATCGCGCAAGCGGTGACGGCGAACGCCGCCCGTTCAAACCGCGGGAAGATTCCCGTGGCCCAGGAAGCGATCGTGCGCCGCGTCCGTCGTTCAACGACAACGGCGCACCTCGCCGCGAGCGCAACCACGCACACGATGGCGGCCCGCGTCCGGCCTCTTTCGACCGCCAACGTCCGCCAGGCGACCGTCCTTACGCGAAACGCGAGACATCGCCGGAACGCTTCGGCGATGAGCGCAAACCCGCACGCAAACCGGCTGCAAAACTGGCAAAACCCCGCGACGCCGACGCACCACCGTCACCCGCCCGCATCGCCCGCGAAGGTGAAGATGGAATGGTGCGCTTATCGAAAGTGATGTCGGAACTGGGTCTTTGTTCACGCCGGGAAGCCGACGAGTGGATTGAAAAAGGCTGGGTGCTGGTCGACGGCGTGGTCATCGACACGCTCGGTACCAAGATCCGTCCGGACCAGAACATCGAGATCGCTCAAGCCGCGCACGCCGCGCAAATGCAGCAGGTGACCATCCTGATCCACAAGCCGGTCGGCTACGTTTCGGGTCAGGCGGAAGACGGATATCAGCCGGCGGTCACGCTGGTCAACCCGTCGAACCATTGGGCCGATGACCAGTCCGGCATTCGCTTTTCACCGACGCATCTCCGCACGCTCGCGCCAGCGGGACGCCTGGACATCGATTCGACGGGTCTGCTCGTGCTCACGCAGGACGGCCGGGTGGCGAAGCAACTCATCGGCGGTCATTCGGAAGTCGATAAGGAATACCTCGTGCGTGTCAAATTCGGCGAGCATGAACTCGATATCGAATCGCAGTTCCCGCCTGAAAGCCTCGCATTGCTCCGCCATGGCCTGTCACTGGATGACGTGCCGCTCAAGACGGCACAAGTCAGCTGGCAAAACGGCGAGCAACTGCGCTTCGTGCTGCGCGAAGGGAAGAAACGCCAGATTCGTCGGATGTGCGAGCTTGTCGGACTCGAAGTTGTCGGTTTGAAACGTATCCGCATGGGACGCGTAACGTTAGGCGCGCTGCCGCCGGGACAATGGCGTTACCTCGGCGCGGACGAGGCTTTTTAAGCGACGATCCGGCTGCAAAGCGCGCTTCAGCTAGCATGGGCGTCGCGGAAAAACCACAAAATCGTCACAAATCGATGTGAATGGCACACGCCAGACGCATCGATTTTTTTTGGCCGAATTTTTGGTTAAAGAAAATATGACTGACGACCGATAGGCAGATATACGCGCTATTTACCGCTTCCCACCGCGTGTGCTTTGCGACAGCCACTGGAGAATTGTCATGTCCGTTGAGATCATTGTTCGCGAAACAAAGACCGGCCTCGAAATCATCAGCGGCCGACGCCGACTCGACGCACTGCTCGCCTTGCGCGACGAAGTCGTCGTAACGAGCCCGGGCATCGGCGAAGTTGTTATTGCCCGTTTGCCGGACGGACGGCTGCAGGCATCGGCGAATCCGGAACACATCAAGCTCTTTCGCCAGCCGCAAGCGGCCTCGGGCAGCAAAAGTTTCGCCTGAACGACCGAGCGTTAAAACAACGAAGCCGCCCATTCAGGCGGCTCGGTAAAACGCGAAGCGGTGAGACGGCCCCGTCAGACATCCGGGGTCGCAGATGCTTGGCGTGGGTCAGTCGTCGCTTTTCGGATCCAGTCCGGGGAACAACACCTCGGTGAATCCAAATTTCGAGAAGTCCGTCACCCGCATGGGATAGAGCTTGCCGATCAAGTGATCGCACTCGTGCTGCACAACGCGCGCGTGAAATCCCTCGGCGAGCCGTTCGATTGCCGTTCCGTACTGATCGAAACCTTGATAGCGGATCATCGAATACCGCTGCACGGCGCCGCGCAAGCCCGGCACCGACAAACACCCTTCCCAGCCTTCTTCCATGTCGTGCGACACAGGCGTGATGATCGGATTGATCAGCACCGTCTCCGGCACCGGTTGCGCGTCCGGATAACGCTCGTTGTGAGCAAAGCCGAAAATCACCACCTGCAGGTCCACGCCAATTTGTGGCGCCGCGAGCCCCGCGCCGTTTGCGTGACGCATGGTATCGAACATGTCCTCCACCAAAGCGTGCAGTTCGGGTGTATCGAAATGATCCACCGGCTCGGCGATACGCAACAAACGCGGATCGCCCATTTTGAGGATTTCGCGAATCATGGGGTTTCTCCCTCCAAAAGTTTGCGCATACCGTCTTCGTCGAGGACTGGAATGCCGAGTTCCTCGGCCTTCACGAGCTTGCTGCCCGCTTCAGCTCCAGCAACCACGTAATCCGTTTTCTTCGATACCGATCCCGCCACCTTCGCGCCCGCCGCCTCGAGCATTTCCTTGGCGTCCTCGCGCGAAAGCGTAGGCAACGTACCGGTCAGCACGATCGTCTTGCCGGCGAGCACGCCTTGCGGTGCTTTCGGCGCAGGCGGACCTTCGGGCCACGTCACGTTTCCCGGCGCGCGCAGTTGCTCGATCACCATCTGGTTGTGCTCTTCGCTGAAAAAGTTGTGCAGCGATTCAGCGACAACAGGCCCGACATCATTCACTTCCAGCAGTTCTTCGACGCTCGCAGACAGAATTGGATCAAGCGAACCAAAATGCTTGGCGAGATCTTTCGCGGTGGATTCACCCACGTGCCGGATACCCAGCGCATAGAGAAATCGCGGCAAGGTAGTGTGCTTCGCTTTTTCGATGGACTCGTAAAGATTCTGGGCGGATTTATCAGCGAAACGGTCCAGCGCCGCAAGTTTTGCCACGCCCAGATTGAACAGATCGGCCGGCGTGCGCACGATGTTCTGCTCCACCAACTGGTCGATGATTTTCTCACCCAATCCGTCGATATCCAACGCGCGCCGCTGCGCAAAATGCCACAGCGCCTGCTTGCGTTGCGCGGGACAAATCAAGCCACCCGTACATCGCGCGATGGCCTCGTCCGGCAGCCGTTCGATCTTCGATCCACACACGGGGCATTCGGTCGGCATTACAAATTCGCGCGCGTCGTCGGGACGACGGTCCAGGATCGCGCCGACCACTTCCGGAATCACGTCGCCGGCACGCCGCACGATCACCGTATCGCCAATACGGATGTCCTTGCGCCGCACTTCGTCTTCATTATGCAAGGTCGCGTTCGTCACCGTCGCGCCGCCGACAAACACCGGCGTCAGCCGCGCGACCGGGGTGATTGCGCCGGTCCGGCCAACCTGCACGTCGATGGCGAGCAATTGCGTGAGGGCTTCCTGCGCCGGAAACTTGTGTGCGAGCGCAAAACGCGGCGCACGAGAGACGAACCCGAGCTTGTCCTGTTCGTCGCGTTGATTGACTTTATAAACCACGCCGTCGATGTCATACAGCAACCCGTCACGCTTTTCACCAGTCTTGCGGAAGAACGCCAGCAGCCCGTCCGAGCCCTGCACCACGCCGCGTTCCGCGTTGACCGGCAGCCCCATTTCCTTGTACCAGTCGAGCAGCGCCGAGTGCGATGGCGGCATCTCCGCGCCTTCCAGCATGCCGATGCCATACGCAAAGAAGGACAGCTTGCGTTGCGCGGTCATCTTGGAATCGAGCTGGCGAAGGCCGCCTGCGGCCGCGTTGCGTGGGTTGGCAAATTCACGCTGCTCCGCCTCGCGCTGCCGCGCGTTCAGCCGCTCGAAATCGCGCTTGAACATCAGCACTTCGCCGCGGACGTCGAGCCGCTTCGGAATGTTCTTGCCCTTGAGTTTCAGCGGGATTGAATGAATGGTGCGGACATTCTCAGTCACCTCTTCGCCCGTGGCGCCGTCGCCGCGGGTCGCCGCCTGCACAAACACGCCGTCGTCGTAACGTAGCGAGATCGCGAGGCCGTCGAATTTCAGTTCGCACGCATATTCCACGGGCGTGTGGCCGAGCGCGTCGGCCACGCGTTTGTCGAAGGCGAGGATATCTTCGTCAGCAAATCCATTGTTCAGCGACAGCATGGGTACATCGTGCGTGACTGGCTCAAAGCCCGTCGCGACCAGCCCGCCAACCCTCAACGTGGGTGAATCGGGCGTAATCAACTCGGGGGCGGCCGCCTCGATCTGCTGTAGTTCCTTGAATAGAATGTCGTATTCCGCGTCTGGCAGATCAGGCTGATCGAGCACGTAATACGCGTAGTTCGCGCGCTCCAGCTCAACGCGCAGCCATGCGGCGCGCTCGGCCGGCTCGTCGGCGCCGGGGATGGGCGTGGCGGAAACAGCAGGCTCTGCTTTCTTTGCTTTGGCAGCGGCTTTTGGTTTGGCGGACATGCAACAGGACAGGTTAAAAAGTGGAAGAAACCGACCTGTTGATTGTCTCAGAGAACAGCTGATCGTGGCATCGACCGAATGGCCGATGCCTCCGAAATCATTCAGCGATCTTCCGTAGCCGCGGTAAGATTTATTGACTGAACAAGCGCCGCGTGGCGGGCGAACCAGCGGGGATGCCGGCCTGTTCCAGCTTCGCGTAAAGCGTCATCAACTGCTTTTCGATGGCAAGCAGCGAGCTTTCCGGCAACGGGCGGCGCTGGTCATCCACGACCCGCGCGCCAATGCGCTCGGACAGCGACTTCGCGTAATCGCACATTAGGCGGAACGGCAGGATGTCTTCGTCGGCGACCGGCACGTCCAGCACCAGCGTGATCATCTGGCCGCCCTTGTAGGTCAGGTCGTCGCGCAGGAAATTGGTATCGCCGAAAAGCAGCATGAAAACCGGGTTCTGGCGTGCATCGAGCTTGACGAAGCGCGTGCCGTCGCGCGAGAGCAGCAAGCCGTCCTGCGACGCCACCGCTTGCACGTAATTGGCGGACCAGGGAGCGCCGTCGGAGAGAATGTTGATGGACAGCTGCGCGTCGCATTGCGCGGCGAACGCATCCAGTTCCCGCGCCATGCCGACCGTTTCCAGCATGTCCGGGAATTCGGGCGAACCGTCGATACCATCGGCAAAACGCTGCACGCCCGTCACGAATTCGGAGAACTCTAGTTCGTTCAACGGTCCGCCACGATTGGCAAGCTGCGCCGCCGCCCGCAGTTCCTCATAGCGTGCGCCGTTCTTGAGCAACTCCCAGGTCGTGCCGCCTTCAGGCTTGCCCTCGATGTGCACCGGCTTCGCGCCCGCGCGCCGTAGTTTCTGCGCGCTTGGAATCAGCTTGTCACCGGCAATGGGCGCGACGAGACGGATAGGCACCACGCAATCGATCCGGCGATCCACGATAGCCGGCGGCGCCGATGAAATCGTGGTCGCGGCCGGCAGAACGGGTTCGTCGTCATCGGCGATGATAGGCGGCGAATCAAGTTCCTCGAAGTCGCCATTCACCGAAGTCGATTCGGCCTGGATATCAACCGCGGTGTCCGCCGGCGCAACAGTAGACAAAGGCGTGCCGCCAAAACTCGGCTCCACGCGTGAGTCCGCAGCGTCCGATCCATCGCTCTCGCCCATTGCGGGTTCGCGCCGCACCGGACGCGTTGGTTCAATAAACGGCTGTTCTTCTTCCGAATCCTGCCTGGCAAGCGATTCCGCCGCTTCCTCGGGCATGGGACGGGGCATCTTGCGGCGCACTTTTGCGCCCTGCCACGCGTTGTAGACCACCACGCCGCCCACTACCACGGCTCCTGCTCCGATCAACCCGAGTGTCAACTCGTCCATGCACGCTCCGTCATACTTTCTGTTTGCGCTGACCCAAGCCCGAACGACGCTTCGAAGCTGCCGCCAAGGTGTTCAACGCTTGTTTTAATTTACGCCCCGCGATCTGCGCCGCATGGGATTTCGTTTTCCCGTGCAGCACTCCGCGCCTGGCGCACCAGAACCGGCCTTCCCGACCGGTTCTTCACCCTGTTTTTCATCGCTGGAACCGTGTTAAAGCGCGATCCGGCGAAACGTTCATGCATTTTGGGCGAATCCCGCCGCAGATTCCATATCCACGGCAACAATCCGCGAAACACCCTGTTCCTGCATCGTCACGCCGATCAGTTGCTGCGCCATTTCCATAGCGATCTTGTTGTGCGAGATGAAGAGGAACTGCGTCTTCTCCGACATCGCCCGGACGAGGTTAGCGAATCGTTCTGTGTTGGCGTCGTCGAGTGGTGCATCGACTTCGTCCAGCAGACAGAAAGGCGCCGGATTCAACTGGAACATGGCGAACACGAGCGCGGTCGCGGTCAACGCCTTTTCACCACCCGAAAGCAGGTGAATGGTCGAGTTCTTCTTCCCCGGCGGCTGAGCGAGCACTTGCACGCCGGCGTCGAGGATTTCGTCGCCGGTCATGACGAGCTTCGCCTGACCGCCGCCAAACAGACGCGGGAATAGTTCGCCGAAATGACGATTCACTTCGTCGAACGTGCCTTGCAGCAACGAGCGCGTTTCCTGATCGATCTTGTGGATCGCGTCTTCCAGCGTGCCAATGGCGTCGTTCAAATCCGCCGATTGCGAATCGAGGAACGACTTGCGCTCGCTCGCCGCAGCAAGTTCGTCGAGCGCCGCCATGTTGACTGCGCCGAGCGCCGTGATTGCGTTGTTCAGCCGGGTGACTTCGCCTTGCAGATACGAAGGCTTCATGTCCGGCGTGAGCTTGGCCTGCAAATCGGCTTCGTCAACGCCGGCAGCCGCCAGTTGTTCGACGAACTGCTCGCCGCTGATGCGCGCCGCCTGCTCCTTCAACTGCAATTCGCCGATCTTGTCGCGTAAAGGCTGCAGCGAGCGCTCGGCGATCAGCCGAAGCTCGTCGGCTTGACGCAGGCGCGCGGTGAGATCGTCCAGTTCGATACGCGCCGATTGCAACGCCTCTTCCCTGGCCGCCCGTACTTCGAGCGCATCCTGCAAGCCGGTGTGCGCGGTCTGTTCATTGATGGTTTCAAGCTCGGCGCGGGCGTCTTCCAGCGCGCCCGCCACGCGTTCGCTCTGTTCTTTTGCCGTATCGATATTGCGTCGGTATTCCTCGATCTTCGCCGCAAGCCCACGCGCCGCAAAACTGGCGTCCGTGGCGGCGCGCTCCAGATCGCGCGCTTCCTGCCGTGCGTCGGTCAACGCTTCGTCGAGTGCTTCGAATGCAAGCTGATGGTCTTCGAACCGCGCCTGCAATTCGGCGAGTTCACCGTCGTGGCGCTCGAAATTCGCTTCGGATTCGGCACGCAAGGCGCGTTGTTCGTCGATTTGAGCCGTGATTTCGGAGAGTTCCTCACGAATCTGCGTGCTGCGCTGCATGTAACGGTCGTGCGCCTGCGTGAGCTTCAGCACGTCCATTTGCAATGCATGCACACGCTGGGTCGCGCGTTCGGCGGCCGAACGCGCGTCACCGAGCGCGCCCGACGCTTGCGTATGCGCCGCTTCGGCACGCACGGCGGCGGCTTTGGCTTCATCGGCGAGAAGCGCTTGGGCGCGGACCTGCTTCGTCAAGTTCTCGATTTCATGCTGTCGCGCGAGCATGCCGGCCTGCTCGGAATCGGCTGCGTAGAGTTGCACGCCGACCCGCGTCACCACGTGTCCGGCCTTGACTACGAACGCGCCGCCATCGGGCAATTGCGTACGGGTCGAGAGCGCCTGGGAGATGTCGTCGGCAACGAAAAACTGGCCTAGCCAATCGGTCAGCACGGGGCGCAAACCTGCGTCATCGATACGAATAAGCGAGAGCAACGGGCGCAAACCGGCAGGAGCTTCGTGTGGCTGGCCTGCGTTGGGAGGCGCGTAAAACGCGAGCTTGGCCGGCGGCGCGTCGGTGGCGAACGCCTTCACCCAATCGAGATTCGATACCTCCAGCGCGGCGATCCGTTCGCGCAAGACCGATTCGAGCGCCGTTTCCCAACCCGCTTCCACGTGGAGTTTTTTCCACAACCGCGGCAACGAGCCCAGCTCGTGCTTGTCGAGCCAAGGCTGGATCTTGCCTTCGGTCTGGACGTTTTCCTGCAACTGCCTGAGCGCCGCAAGCCGCGCCTCGAGCTGATGAATCTGCGCGCTTTCGGCCTGCACTTTTTCGTGCGCCGCGCGCCTTTCGCCATCCAGACGCGGCACGGTATCCTGCGCGTCGGCGAGACGTGCCTGAGCCTCGGATAGGACTTCCTCGTGCTCGGCCATCTGCATGCGCAACTCTTCGAGCTGCGCTTCGTCGGGCGCATCGAGTCCGCCAGCTTCGCTTTTCAGGCGTTCGTGACGTTGCTGCAACTGCTGCAATTGCTGATCGGCGTTGCGCTGGTGCGCGGCCTCCAGCTTGAGCGCCTGTTCCGTACGCGCGATCGTCGCGCGCTCGTCGTTCAGTTCGTTCTGGGCATCGCGAAAACGCGCTTCGAGCGCGGGCAATTCGTCCTGCTTTGCGGCCGCCGTTTCCTGTGCGATGGCCGCCTTTTCCTCGCCGACGGCCAGCGCTTCTTCAGCGTCGTCGATCTCGCCACGCGCCTTTTCCGCCTGCATCTGCCATTGCTCGCGTTGCGCGGTCAAAGCGGCGATCTGAGCCTGCACGCGATTACGCGATTCCACGATAAAGCGGATTTCCGCTTCGAGTTTGCTGACCTCCGAATTCGCTTCATAAAGCGCGCCTTGGGCGCCCTGCATGGCGTCGCTCGCGCTGTAGTGCGCAACGCGCAGCGTTTCCAGCTGCGCCTCGACTTCCCGCAACTTCGCAGTCTGCGATTCGAGTTCGATCTGGGCGTCGCTGATGGCGCGCTGCTGGCGCTCGGACTCGTTGCCCGCTTCGTTCTTGCGCAAAAGCCATAAAAGCCGCTGCTTTTCCTCGCCTTCGGCCTGCAACGTCTTGTACTTCGTCGCGACGATTGCCTGCGCTTCGAGCTTCTCCAGATTGGCGCTCAATTCACGCACGATGTCTTCAACGCGCGTCAGGTTTTCGCGTGTGTCGTGCAGACGATTTTCGGTCTCGCGCCGGCGTTCCTTGTACTTCGATACACCCGCGGCTTCTTCCAGGAACACGCGCAGTTCTTCGGGCTTCGCCTCGATGATCCGCGCGATCATGCCCTGCCCGATGATTGCGTAGGCACGCGGCCCGAGGCCCGTGCCCAGGAAGATGTCCTGGATATCGCGGCGCCGTGCCGGCAAGTTGTTGATGTAATAGCTGGAGGTGCCGTCGCGCGTCAGCACGCGCTTGACGGCGATTTCGGCGTAGGTGCCCCACTGGCCGGCGGCGCGGCCGTCGGCGTTATCGAAGATCAGTTCTACGCTCGCCCGGCTGCCCGGCTTGCGCGCGGTCGAACCGTTGAAGATCACGTCCTGCATCGACTCGCCGCGAAGTTCGGAGGCGCGCGATTCGCCGAGCACCCAGCGCACGGCGTCGATGATGTTGGATTTGCCACAGCCATTCGGACCGACCACGCCGACAAGCTGGCCTGGGACCTGGAAATGGGTGGGATCGACGAAGGACTTGAAGCCAGCGAGTTTTATCGAGGTCAGACGCACGGCGATATCGCTGATTGAAATGAATGCTGGAAACGGGCCGGCGAACCTCGTGTGCACGCATGTCCGTGCAGCGTGAGGCGTAAGACGCCGGTCGAAAACGCTCGGGCGGCACGGGCTGGACCCCGCGGGTTGGACCCTTGAAAAATCACTGCCCGGCGAACGATGACAATCATACCATCGCCCGGAATGATTTCTTTTAGCTTAAGGCGAGCGCTTTATGTATGTCTTTTATTGGCAATCGACCGGCCAATAAGCAGGCGTTTTTCTAGTCCGAATGGCCCCATCATTGAAGTTCCACGGCCGCCGGCAAAGCGCCCCGAGATATAATCGCAACCTTATTGTTTCACTGTCAGCCACGCCCTGAGGCATGAAACCGAGGCACGAACCAAGCCGTGAATTCACTTCTCCAGAAACTTCAGCCGTATCCTTTCGAAAAGCTGCGCGCGCTGTTTAAAGGCGTCACGCCACGCGAAGAATTCACGCCAATCAGCTTTGGCATCGGTGAGCCGAAACACGCCACGCCCGCGCTGATCCGCGAAGCCGTGGTCAATGCAATGGCAGGCCTTGCGTCGTATCCCGCCACCGCCGGGAGCGAACCGTTGCGCCAGGCCATTGCGGACTGGACGCAGCAACGTTATTTGCTTCCCGCCGTTAATGCCTCAACGGAAGTCCTGCCGGTTTCGGGTTCGCGCGAAGCCCTGTTTTCGCTCGCCCAGACTGTAATCGATAGTCGCGCCGCCGCCGAGCCCCCCATTGTGGTGTGCCCGAATCCGTTCTATCAGATCTACGAAGGCGCAGCCTTGCTTGCGGGCGCAGAGCCGTACTTCGTGAATAGCGACCCGGCACGCAACTTCGCCTGCGACTACTCGGCCGTGCCCGACGCAATCTGGGCGCGCACGCAGCTGCTTTTCGTCTGCTCGCCGGGTAACCCGACGGGCGCCGTGCTCACGCTCGAAGACTGGCGCGAGTTGTTTGCGTTATCGGACCGTCACGGGTTCGTGATCGCGTCCGACGAATGCTATTCCGAGATCTATTTCAACGAAGCCGCGCCGCCGCTCGGCGGCTTGGAAGCGTCGCACCAACTTGGACGCGGTTTCGAGCGGCTGGTGATGCTGTCGAGTTTGTCGAAGCGCTCGAATGTGCCCGGCATGCGCTCGGGTTTTGTCGCTGGCGACGCGTCCATCCTCAAGCAGTTCCTGCTTTATCGTACGTATCATGGCGCGGCGCTCTCGCCCATGTTCCAGGCCGCAAGCGTTGTTGCATGGAAAGACGAGGCGCACGTTCGTGAAAACCGCGCGCTGTACCTTAAGAAATTCACCACGGTCACGCCCATGCTCGCGGAGGTCCTGGATGTGCGCCTGCCGGACGCGGCGTTCTACCTTTGGGCGAACGTGGCGCGCACCGGACTCTCGGACACCGAGTTCGCCGGCCGCCTTTACGCCGACTATAATGTGACCGTTTTGCCGGGCTCGTTCCTGGCGCGCGATGCCCACGGCTCGAATCCCGGCAGCGGTTTTATCCGCATAGCGCTGGTCGCGGATGTCGGCGAATGCGTGGAAGGCGCTCAGCGAATCGTGGATTTCTGCCGCTCGCTGGGTCGCTAAATCCCTCCTTAATCTCAGCACTCACTTCAAGTCACGACCATGTCGCAACAACTTCAGCAGATCATCGATACCGCCTGGGACAACCGCGCCGAGCTGTCGCCGAAAGCGGCGCCCGCCGACGTGCGCGAGGCCGTCGCTCACGCGATCGAGCAGCTCGACAAAGGCGCGCTGCGCGTCGCCGAAAAACAGAACGGCGAATGGGTGGTCAATCAATGGCTGAAGAAAGCAGTGCTGCTGTCGTTCCGCCTTGAAGACAATGCGCCCATGCCCGCCGGCGGTTACAGTCAGTTCTACGACAAGGTGCCGTCGAAGTTCGCCAACTACACCGCCGAAGATTTCGCGGCCGGCGGTTTTCGTGTCGTGCCGCCTGCCATCGCGCGCCGCGGTTCGTTCATTGCGAAGAACGTGGTCTTGATGCCGTCGTACACGAACATTGGTGCCTATGTGGATGAAGGCACGATGGTCGATACCTGGGCCACGGTCGGTTCATGCGCGCAAATTGGCAAGAACGTGCATTTGTCAGGCGGCGTGGGCATTGGCGGCGTGCTGGAACCGCTGCAGGCGAACCCGGTGATCATTGAAGACAATTGCTTTATCGGCGCGCGTTCGGAAGTGGTCGAAGGTGTGATCGTCGAAGAAAATTCGGTGATTTCCATGGGCGTGTATCTCGGCCAGAGCACGAAGATTTATGACCGTGAAACGGGCTCGGTGACCTACGGTCGCATTCCGGCAGGTTCCGTGGTCGTGGCGGGCAATCTGCCTTCGAAGGACGGTTCGCACAGCCTGTATTGCGCGGTGATTGTGAAGAAGGTTGACGCAAAGACGCGCGCCAAGGTGGGCTTGAACGAGTTGCTGCGAGGCGATTGATCCATGGCCGCGAAAAAGATCGTCGTATATGGGATTCCAAATTGCGACACCGTGAAAAAAGCACGCGTGTGGCTGGAAGAACATGACGTGCCGTTCGAATTCCACGACTTCAAGAAGGCCGGAGTGTCCACGGCGTTGTTGCAGGACTGGTTGAAGGACGTCACGCTCGACGAACTGATCAACCGTCGCGGCACAACGTGGCGCGGCTTGTCGGATACGTATAAGGACGAGGCGGGTTCTACTGTCGGCGCGATTGCTTTGATGATCCATAAGCCGTCGATCATCAAGCGGCCCGTGCTGGTTGTGAACGGCCGCGTGAAGTCGCTGGGTTTCGACGCCGTGAAGTACGAAACGCTGTTCGCCTGAACGTTCGAAGATCCTTACACGCGTTGTTACGCAAACCTTGATTCCTGCCGGCCGCCGCGCCGGCATTTTTATTGAAAGTGGCTCGAATCCATGTCCGGCACTCTTCTTCTATCCGAACAACTCATCGCGCGTCCGTCCGTCACGCCCGACGATCAACATTGCCAGAACGTGCTGATCGAACGTTTATCGGCGATCGGTTTCGAGTGTGAAACCATCGCTTCGGGCGGCGTTACGAATTTGTGGGCAGTCAAGCGCGGCACGGACGGTACGGACGGCAAGTTGCTGGCGTTCGCCGGCCATACGGACGTGGTGCCTACCGGCCCGCTGGAACAATGGACATCGCCGCCGTTCGAACCGACGCACCGCCACGGCAAGCTTTACGGGCGCGGCGCGGCGGACATGAAGACGTCCATAGCGGCATTTGTGGTGTCGAGCGAAGAGTTCGTCGCGACGCATCCATCGCATCGCGGTTCGATCGCGTTTCTGATCACCAGCGATGAAGAAGGTCCGGCGACCGACGGAACCGTAAAGGTTATCGAAGCCCTGAAGGCGCGCGGCGAGCGACTTGACTACTGCATCGTCGGCGAACCCACGTCCAGCGCCACGCTCGGCGATATGGTCAAAAACGGCCGCCGTGGCTCGATGTCAGGCAAGCTGACCGTGAAGGGCGTGCAAGGTCACATTGCGTATCCGCATCTCGCGAAAAACCCGATCCATCTGCTCGCGCCGGCGCTTGCTGAACTCGTCCAGACGCATTGGGACGACGGCAACGAATATTTCCCACCGACCACGTGGCAGGTTTCCAACCTGCACAGCGGCACGGGCGCGACAAATGTGATTCCAGGTCACATCGAGTTGATGTTCAATTTCCGCTTTTCCACGGCGAGCACGGTAGAAGGTTTGCAAAGCCGCGTCCATGCGATCCTCGACAAACACGCGCTCGACTACGACCTCGCCTGGAGCGTCAGCGGCCTGCCGTTCCTTACGCCGCGCGGCACGTTGTCGAACGCACTGGAACAGGCCATTCTCGACGAAACCGGCGTACGCACCGAACTGTCGACCACCGGCGGCACGTCGGATGGCCGCTTTATCGCGCAAATTTGCGAGCAAGTGGTCGAATTCGGACCGCCGAACGGCAGCATTCACAAGATCGACGAGCACGTTGAAATAGAGTTCATCGACCCGTTGAAAAACGTCTATCGGCGCGTGCTCGAAACGCTGCTCGCCTGATCCAAACCAATTTTAAAGGAGCCTGCGATGGCGCTGCCCTTCACCACCGTCCGCGATCTGCTGCGCTTTGCCGTTTCGCGATTCACCGAGGCGAAGTTGTCGTTCGGTCACGGTTCATCGAACGCATTCGATGAAGCCGCGTACCTCGTCCTGCACACTTTGCATCTGCCGCTCGACACGCTCGACCCGTTCCTCGACGCACGCCTGCTCGACACCGAAATCGACGCCATCATGAAAGTGATCGAGCGGCGCGCAAAAGACCGCGTGCCCGCTGCGTACATCACGAACGAAGCATGGATGCACGGGCATCGCTTCTACGTGGATGAACGCGTGATCGTGCCGCGTTCGTTCATTGGCGAGTTGTTGCAGGACGGCCTGCAGCCGTACGTGCAGGACCCCGACGAAGTCTCGCGCGTGCTCGAACTTTGCACGGGCTCGGGTTGCCTCGCCATTCTCGCGGCACAGGCGTTCCAGAACGCGGATATCGATGCCGTCGACATCTCCGCGCCCGCGCTGGAAGTTGCCCATCAGAACGTGGACGACTACGACCTGGACTCGCGTATTGCGTTGTACGAAGGCGACCTGTTCGCGCCGCTGCCCGGCGGCCGTTACGAGGTCATCATCACGAACCCGCCATACGTCAACGCACTCGCCATGCAGTCGTTGCCGGCCGAATACAGGCACGAGCCCGAACTGGCGCTCGCCGGCGGTGCGGACGGCATGGATATCGTGAAGCGGATCGTCGGCGAAGCGCGCAAATGGCTTACCGAGGACGGCGTTCTCGTGGTCGAGATCGGCAATGAACGTGCGAATGTGGAAGCGACGTTAGGCGGCCTGGACATGGTCTGGCTCTCTACCAGCGCCGGTGACGACAACGTCTTCCTGATTCAAGCGGCAGACCTGCCGGCTTAAACGCGAACGTACGACTACAGGCCAACCGCGTACATGCATATCGAATGGCAGGACTGGCTGCATCTCGGCACGTTTGTCATCATTGCCCATTTGCTGGGCGTGGTGGCGGCGAGCCATGCCGTGCTCAATACACGCACGTCGCAGGGCGCGGTGGCGTGGGCCGTATCGCTCGTTGCCATGCCCTACTTCACGCTGATTCCGTATCTGTTTCTCGGGCGCAGCAAGTTCGCCGGGTATATAGATGCGCGTCGGCTAGAGAACGAAATCCTGCGTAAGAGCGCGCATCCAACGGAATGGAATTTTCCCGATGAAGCCGCCCGCCTGCGTGGCGTTGCTCCCGGCGATCCGGCCGAGTATCTCGGGCATCCCACCATTCGCGCGCTGACGCGTTTGAGCGGCATGCCGTTTTTGCGCGGCAATTCGGTACGTGTGCTGATCAACGGCACCGCGACGTTCGATGCGATTTTCGAGGCCATCGAAAAAGCAAAAACCTATGTGATCGTGCAGTTTTTCATCGTGCGCGCCGACGAACTCGGGCTGAAGCTAAAAGACTTGCTGATCAAGAAGGCGCAAGAAGGCGTGCGCGTTTATTTTCTCTACGACAGCATCGGCAGCTTCGATCTGCCTCATCGCTATGTCAACGCGCTTCGTGCGGGCGGCGTGCAAACGCATCCGTTCGCGACCAAGCGCAAATTCGTCAATCGCTTCCAGATCAATTTCCGTAATCACAGAAAGATCGTCGTGGTGGACGGTGAATGCGCGTTTGTCGGCGGGCATAACGTCGGCGTGGAATATCTCGGTGGAAATCCGCGCTTGTCGCCGTGGCGCGATACACATATTGAAGTCCGCGGGCCGGCGGTCGCGAGCATTCAGTTCGTGTTCATAGAAGACTGGTATTGGGCGACGCAGCGCATTCCGGAAGTCGAGGCGTCGAAGGTCTCCGATCAAGACATGAGTTGCCTCGTGCTCGCGAGCGGGCCGGCCGACAGGCAGGAGACGTGTTCGCTGTTTTTTGTCGAAGCCATCAACGCGGCGCGTTCGCGGATCTGGATCACGACCCCCTATCTCATCCCCGATGAAGCCGTGTTCTCCGCATTGCGCCTTGCCGTGCTGCGTGGCGTGGACGTACGCATCCTGATTCCAAGCCGGCGCGATCATCGCGTCGTGTTCGCCGCGTCAAAGCTTTATGCCTACGATGCATTGCTCGCTGGCGTGCGGATCTTCCGTTACAAGCCGGGCTTCCTGCACCAGAAAGTGGTACTGGTCGACGACATGTCGGCGGCTATTGGCAGCGCAAATCTGGACAACCGCTCGTTTCGCCTCAACTTCGAAATCATGGTGTTAACGGTGGACCAAAGTTTCGCCGCCGAAGTCGAAAAGATGTTGCTCGAAGACTTCGAACAATCGTGGGAAATCAGCCGCGACGATTACCTCGGCGCGCCCCCGCTGCGGCGCATGGCCATGCACGTCGCGCGGCTGTTTTCACCAATCCTTTGAAGCGGAAAACACCGCTGCTTCTAAAGCAGTTTTTCGATATCGCCAGACAACGCATCTGGCTTCGTCACCGAACCAAACCGGTTGATCACGTTGCCTTCCTTGTCGACGAGAAACTTGGTGAAGTTCCATTTGATGCCTTCGGTGCCGAGCACGCCCGGCGCTTCCTCGGTCAGATAGCGAAACAACGGATGCGCGTTGGCGCCGTTCACATCAACTTTGGCAAACATGGGAAACGTGACGCCAAATTTCTTCTCGCAGAAGGCGCCGATTTGCGCCGCGTCGCCCGGTTCCTGCTTGCCGAACTGATTGCACGGGAAACCGAGCACCGCGAAACCGCGGTCCTTATACCGGTCGTAAAGCTCTTGCAGACCCTTGTATTGCGGCGTGAATCCACACTCGCTGGCGGTATTCACAATCAACAGCACCTTGCCCTGATATTGCTCCAGGCTGGCAGTATCGCCGCCCAGGGTTTCCGCCGAAAACGAGTAGATGGGGTTCATTCGTTGCTCCGCTTGAAAAAAAACCAGTCTAAGCGAAACGCCGGTCAAAGAACATTCGGCCGGATCGCCAATTGCTTGCACAACTGAATGAGCGCGCGGCGAGTTGCAGCAGCAGTCTAAAATAGCGTTTTCCCGTACTCGCCTGGGTCTCACGCCGTGATTCGCTTCAATCAGTTCAGCCTTGCCCGCGGCACGAAACCGCTCTTCGAACAGACCACGTTCGCGCTCAATCCTGGCGAAAAAGCGGGGCTCGTGGGCGCAAACGGTGCGGGCAAGTCCACGCTCTTCTCCGTGCTGCGGGGCGATTTGCATGCGGACGGCGGAGATTTTTCGATGCCGCCGTCATGGCAGATCGCGCACGTAGCCCAGGAAACGCCGGCGGTCGACCGGACCGCGCTCGAATACACGCTCGACGGTGACACGCAGCTGCGCAGCATCGAGGCGCGGATTGCAGCGGCATCCGCCGCTCACGATGGCGCCGCCGAAGCGGAGGCGCACGCCGCCTTTGCCGATGCCGACGGTTACACCGCGCCCGCCCGCGCCGAAACGCTGCTGATTGGCCTGGGTTTCACGCTCGCGCAGACCAAAGAGCCGGTCGCGAGCTTTTCGGGCGGCTGGCGCATGCGCCTGAACCTGGCTCAGGCGCTGATGTGCCGCTCGGACCTGCTCCTGCTCGACGAACCCACGAACCACCTGGATCTCGACGCCATCATCTGGCTGGAAGACTGGCTGCATCGATACCCGGGAACGCTGATCGTGATTTCGCACGATCGCGAATTTCTCGATTCCGTGTGCAATGTCACGCTGCATCTCGAAAACCGGCAGATCAAGCGTTACGGGGGAAATTACAGTCAATTCGAGATTCTTCGCGCGCAGCAGATGGCGTTGCAGCAAAGCGCGTACGAGAAACAGCAAAAGACCGTGGAGCATTTGCAGAGCTTCATCAACCGATTCAAGGCGCAGGCGACCAAGGCGAAGCAGGCGCAAAGCCGCGTTAAAGCGCTCGAACGCATGGAAATCATCGCGCCGGCCCACGCTTCGTCCCCTTTCACGTTCGAATTCCGCACGCCCGACTCCGCGCCCAACCCCATGATGGTGATGGAAGGCGTGCGCTGCGGATATCGCACGGAGGCGGGCGAGGTGCCGATTGTAGAAGGCGTTACGCTGTCCATTCAGAACGGCCAACGCATCGGATTGCTCGGCGCGAACGGCCAGGGCAAATCCACGCTGATCAAGACGCTTGCCGGCACGCTGGAAGCGCTGAGTGGAAATGTGCGCGAAGGAAAAGGCTTGCGGATCGGCTATTTCGCACAGCATCAGCTCGAAACGCTCCGCCCTGGCGATTCCGCGCTCGAGCACGTCGCTCGGCTCGCGCCCGATACGCGCGAGCAGGAACTACGTGACTTTCTCGGCGGATTCAATTTCTCCGGCGAGATGGCAACGGCGAAGATTGCGCCATTCTCTGGCGGAGAAAAGGCACGGCTGGCTCTTGCGCTGATCATCTGGCAAAAGCCGAATCTTCTCCTGCTCGATGAACCGACCAATCACCTGGACCTCGAAACGCGTCACGCCCTGACCATGGCGTTGGCGCAGTTCGAAGGCACGCTGATTCTGGTCTCGCACGACCGCCACTTGCTGCGCGCCACCACGGACACGTTCATGCTGGTCGCAAAGCACCGCCTGCAACCCTTCGATGGCGACCTCGACGATTATCGCGACTGGCTGCTTCAGCACGCGGCCGAACAGCGCGCAGCGGCCAAGGAAGCTGGAGGCGCAAGCACGGACGACGCGCTCGATTCCGGGCAAAACCGCAAGGAACAGCGCAGGCTGGAAGCGCAAGAGCGACAGAAACTTTCGCACTTGAAGAAACCGCTGCAGTCGCGGATTTCGAAGATCGAGAAGGAAATGGACAAGCTGAATGCGGAAAAGGCGCAACTCGATGCATTCGTAGCCGATTCCGCCAGCTACGAACCGTCAATGAAAAGCAGGCTCACCGAGTCGATTCGCCGTCAGGCCGACGTGAATGGACAACTCGAGGCGCTCGAAGCGCAGTGGCTCGAAGCGCATGAAGAGCTGGAACAGATCGGCTGATCGGCTGATTGCAGATCCTGACTACCGGCGTGGCAAAGTCTGCCGCGGCATGCGTTCGTCGTCGTGAAGCATGTGTTTGCGGCCCTTCACGTGACAGCGGATTGTTGCTACGACTTCGTCCTCAGTCACGTTTTCCGCCACCACGCGGCGCGATATCTGTCCTTCCGCATCGATCCATTCTACGATCCGGCAGCCGCCGCCCCAGGGTTGCGGGATGGGTGCTGACACGCGGCAGCCGCGCAGATGAAATGATGGGGCTGACGAAGTTTGATTTACGTGTTTCAAGGCGTCGTCCTTTTCCGCTCGTATCGGGGTTTGTCGCGATAGAAGCATAGAAAACCAACGCGTTACTTGGGTTACAGCAGACGCACGGTTTTTTACGCCACATTACGAAAGGGTCCGATCGCGATCGCCGACTTTGCGCAAATCAATCGAAGGTGCGCGCCCGGTCGATTGCCTCTTCAATCCGGTCCACCGCGATCACTTCCAGTCCGTCGATAGGTTGCTTCGGCGCATTCGCCTTCGGAATCAGCGCGACGGAAAAGCCAAGCTTCGCCGCTTCCTTCAGCCGATCCTGACCGCGCGGCGAGGGCCGGATTTCTCCTGCCAACCCGACTTCGCCGAACACGATCAGCCCTTTGGGCAGCGGTTTGTTCCGCAGCGATGATTGAATAGCCAGCAGCACGGCCAGATCCGCAGCCGGCTCCGTGATCTTGACGCCACCAACGGCGTTCAGAAACACATCCTGATCGAAACAGGCGATGCCCGCGTGCCGGTGTAACACCGCCAGCAACAGCGCCAGCCGGTTCTGCTCCAGGCCGACCGCGAGACGGCGCGGGTTCGGAACATGCGCTGTATCCACCAGCGCCTGCACTTCCACCAGCAATGGCCGCGATCCCTCTTGCGTGACGAGCACGCAAGATCCCGGCACGCTCTGCTCATGCTGCGATAAAAACAGCGCCGATGGATTCGCCACGCCGCGCAAACCGCGCTCGGTCATGGCGAACACGCCGAGTTCGTTGACCGCGCCAAAGCGGTTCTTGAACGCGCGTACGAGCCGGAACGACGAATGGGTATCGCCTTCAAAATACAGCACGGTATCCACGATATGTTCCAGCACCCGCGGCCCCGCGAGATTCCCTTCTTTAGTCACGTGACCGACCATGATGATGGCCGTCCCCGTTTGCTTCGCGATCCGCGTAAGCTGCGCCGCGCACTCGCGCACTTGCGCAACCGATCCCGGCGCGGAGGTCAGCGCTTCGGAATAAACAGTCTGGATGGAGTCGATGACCGCCACTTCCGGCCGTTCGGCATCGATGGTTGCCTGGATCCGCTCGAGCTGGATTTCCGCGAGCAAGCGCAAATCCGGCGCGGCGTTTCCCGAATCTCCGAGCAAGCCGAGGCGCTGGGCGCGCAACGCAATCTGCGCACCGGACTCTTCGCCGCTGATATAAAGCGCGGGCCGTTCGCGGGCAATCTCCGCGAGCGATTGCAGCAACAAGGTGGACTTCCCGATTCCCGGATCGCCGCCGATCAACACCACGCCGCCCGCGACAAGGCCGCCGCCCAGCACGCGATCAAACTCGCCGATACCCGTGGAGAATCGCGGCACATCCGACGCTTCGATTTCCGACAAACGCTGCACGGGCGATGTCTTCGCCAACGCCTGGAAGCGATGCGCGGAGGGCGACTCCGCTACCGACTCCACCAACGTATTCCACGCCCCGCATGCCGGGCACTGGCCTTGCCATTTCGGCGCCTGGCCGCCGCATTCGGTGCATACGTACAACGTTTTAACCTTCGCTACTTTCGCCACTCGACTTCCCGGGTTTGATCGTTACAGATACAAATACAGCCACAAATAAAACTACGTTTATTCCGCGCGCATGGGTACGCGCTGGGCGACCGCGCACATCAACTCGTAGCCGACCGTGCCGCACGCGGCGGCAACGTCGTCTATAGGAAGCTTCGCGCCCCACAACTCGACATGCGTTCCGATGCCCGCCGTGGGCACCGGCGTCAGGTCCACGGTAATCATGTCCATGGAAACACGCCCGACAATCCGTGTTAAAACGCCATCGACGATGATAGGCGTGCCTTCCGGCGCGCATCGAGGATAACCGTCGGCATATCCGGCCGCCACTACGCCAATGCGCATAGGCGAAATGGCCGAAAACGACGAACCGTAGCCCACCGTTTGCCCCGCGGCCACGTTTTGCACGGCGATCACTTCGGACGCGAACGTCATGGCCGGCCGCAAGCCGATGTTCGCCACATCCTCGGTCTTCCCCGATGGCGACGCGCCATATAGCATGATGCCCGGGCGCACCCAGTCGAAATGCGCCTCCGGGTGCCACAGCGTGGCCGCCGAGTTCGCCAGGCTCCGCGTGCCGGCAATACCTTCGGCGCCGCGCTCGAACGCCTCCATTTGATGTTCAATGCCGCGTGGACCGTCGGCATCGGAGAAATGGGTCATCAGCGTGATCTGTCCAATCCCCTGCACCGCCCGCGCCCGTTCCCACGCCGCGCGAAAGCGCTCGGGCGCGTAACCGAGGCGATTCATGCCGGTATTCATCTTCAGCTGGATATTCACCGGTTTCGACAAGCGTGCCATTTCCAGCATGCGCAATTGTTCTTCGCAATGAACGCCGGTCGTGAGGCTGTATCGATCGATCACATCAATGTCTGTCGGGCGGAAAAAGCCTTCCAGCAGAAGAATTGGACCCGCCCAGCCCAGTTCACGCAACTTCACGGCTTCCTCGAGGTCCAGAAGACCGAAACCATCGGTTGCGCGCAATCCAGGGAACGCTCGCGCCAATCCGTGGCCATAAGCATTGGCCTTGACGACGGCCCATATCTTGGCTTTCGGAGCTTGGCGCCGTGCGATGGCTAGATTGCTGGCGAGTGCGGCGGTGTGAACGGTGGCGGATAAGGGGCGCGGCATGGAAGGTTCTATTTGATGAACGGGGAATTCCGAGAGAGCTGGCCGTCCTGTTGGACGGTGCATTTGCAAGGTCGGCGCGGCGGCAGCGGATTGCGCTCTGAATGCGCTGGCGTGGTCTTGAACTGCCGCGCTGCAGCGGGACGGGAGAACTCGTACAGAAGACCCGCCGACACTCCGATGAACTTGAGACCGCGAACCCGGCACGAAATTCGAAAAGAACACATGTTTCGAATCAATACTTTATCGTCACCCTGGTGCGAGTTGACGTTGCGGCACGAATGTCACATGAGCGCCAGGTGACTGTCATGGAGGTTACTGCTAGTCAGAATGCGCCTATTTTCGTGTTATAAAGCCGTGCACACAACCCATTTCAAACAGAAATTGCCTGAACGGGAGCCTGAGCGCGAACCCGGACGCGAAAGACGAGCGCGCCGTGCGGAAACGGGGCGGATCACCCGCAGTGCGACTAGCATCGGATCAGATGAAAAAAGGTTTTTACACCATCATGGCCGCGCAGTTTTTCTCGTCGCTGGCCGACAACGCCCTTCTGATCGCTGCGATCGCCCTGCTGAAAGATCTTCATGCCCCGAACTGGATGACGCCGCTGCTCAAGCTGTTCTTTGTGCTGTCATACGTGGTTCTGGCTGCTTTCGTAGGCGCGTTCGCCGATTCACGGCCCAAGGGCCGCGTGATGTTCGTCACCAACTCCATCAAGGTAGTGGGCTGCCTGACCATGCTGGTCGGCGCGCACCCCTTGCTTGCGTACGGCATTGTCGGTTTCGGCGCGGCGGCGTACTCGCCCGCGAAGTACGGCATTCTGACCGAGCTGCTGCCGGCCGACCGTCTGGTCGCGGCCAATGGGTGGATAGAAGGCACGACGGTCGGGTCGATCATTCTGGGCACCGTCATGGGCGGCGCGCTGATCAGTCCGCACATTGCGTCGCATCTGCTCGCGCTGCACATTCCGAAAGTCGATACACCCGCCGAAGCCGCCATGCTGGTGATCGTGCTGATGTACATCGTGGCCGCGATCTTCAATCTGCGCATTCCCGATACCGGCGCGCGTTATCCGAAGCAGGAACATCGGCCGCTCAAACTCATTACCGATTTCGCCGATTGTTTCACCGCGCTCTGGCACGACAAGCTCGGGCAGATTTCGCTCGCCGTCACCACGCTCTTCTGGGGCGCGGGCGCGACGTTGCAATTCATCGTGTTGAAGTGGGCGGAAGTTTCGCTCGGCATGTCGCTGTCCGAAGCGGCGATTCTCCAGGCGATCATCGCGGTCGGGGTTGCGGTCGGCGCCATTCTCGCCGCGGCGCGCGTGCCTTTGAAGAAGTCGCTTTCGGTGCTGCCTGTGGGCATCATGATGGGCATCGCGGTAATGCTGCTCGCGTTTTATTCGAAGCATCTTTTCCCCGTGCATTGGGGCATCTATTTTGGCCGCATGCACATTCCGGGTTACCTGATCGTCGCGTATATCTTCCTGATGATCGTTGGCGGCTTGTCGGGCTTTTTCGTGGTGCCGATGAACGCGTTGCTGCAGCATCGCGGGCACGTGCTGCTCTCGGCGGGACATTCGATCGCCGTGCAGAATTTCAACGAGAATCTTTCGGTGCTCGTGATGCTGTGCCTTTATGCCGTGCTCGTCTGGCTCGACGTACCGATTCAATTCGTGATCGTGCTGTTCGGGACTTTCGTCTGCCTGATGATGTACTTCGTCATGCGGCGGCATCAGGCCAATCAGCGCGCCTTCGACTCGGTTGCGCTGATCGGCGAATCACGGCACTGAACCACGCACTGCGCGAGCCCGTCCAGACGCGCGATAATCCGGCTAATCATTCATCTTCGAGTCAGATTCCATGCTCGCCGCCGACCTCTTTTCGTTCGCACGCAGCGTGCGCGAACGCGCGCCGCTCGTTCATTGCCTGACGAATCTCGTCGTGACGAACTTCACGGCCAACGTGTTGCTCGCGCTGGGCGCCGCGCCGGCAATGGTCGTCGCGCGCGAGGAAGTCAGCGAGTTTGCGCCGATGGCAAACGCGGTATCGGTGAATCTCGGCACGCTCGACCTGCCGCAAAGCCGTGCGATCCGCGCCGCCGTCGATGCCGCGAACGGCGCGCATAAACCGTGGATTCTCGATCCGGTCGCGGTCGGCCCGCTGAGCTTTCGCACCGAGTTAGCACTCGATCTGCTCGATGCAAAACCCGCCGTGATCCGTGGCAACGCGTCCGAGATCATCAGCTTGTCGGGCGGTGCGTCGAGCGGACGCGGCGTCGACAGCACGGCGCTGGCCGAAAGCGCGCTCGACGCCGCGCAACTTCTTGCGCTGAAAACCGGCGCGATCGTGGCGGTGACCGGCGTTACCGACTACATCACCGACGGCCGCCGCACCGTGGCGTTATCGAATGGATCGGTGTTGATGACGCGTGTGACCGGCGTCGGGTGCGCTTTGTCGGCGACCGTCGCGGCGTTCGTGGGTGTGGCGAAAGCCGATGATTTCTGGGCCGCGACCGTCGCAGCCGTCGCGTATTCGAGCATTGCCGGCGAACTCGCCGCACGCGACGCAGCGCTTCCAGGCAGCTTTGCGGTCGCTTATCTCGACCGGCTTGCGTCGCTTGGTGAAGACGCGTTCGCCGCGACGCTCGTGCAACGCGATATCCCGGCGGCTTGAGCATGAACCTCGATCTTTCGCTTTATCTCGTGCTGGATCCCGTGCAGTGCGGCGGCCATGCGCGGTCGCTCGGTATCACGCAAGCGGCGCTCGAAGGCGGCGTGACGATCGTGCAACTGCGCGCGCCCGAGTGGCACAAGCGCGCGTGGCTCGCGTTGGCTGTGGATCTGCTGCCCATCACGCGCCGCTTTGGCGTGCCGCTGATCATCAACGATCACATCGATGTCGCGCTTGCTTGCGGCGCTGAAGGCGTCCATGTCGGGCAAAAGGATTTGCCGCCGGAGGTCGTCCGCAAACTGCTCGGGCCGCGCGCGTTGATTGGTTTGTCGGTATCGAATGAACAGGAAACCGACAACGCCAATTCGCTCGGCACGATGATCGATTACGTAGGCGTCGGCCCCGTATTCGATACACCCACCAAACCGGATGCGTCGGCGGCGTTGGGTATAGAAGGTATCGCGGCGCTGTGCGCCCGGTCGGCGCATCCGACGGTGGCTATCGGCGGAATCCAGTTGAGCAACGCCGCCGTTGTCAAACGCGCGAAGCCGGGCGGAATCGCGGTGGTATCGGCGATCTGCAAGGCAGCCGATCCACGTCTCGCCGCGCAACAACTACGCGCAGAAACATTCCAAATCTCATGACCTTTCCGATCCCCAACGTCCTCACTATCGCCGGTTCGGATTCGGGCGGCGGCGCCGGCATCCAGGCCGATCTCAAGGCATTTTCGGCGCTCGGCGCGTATGGATTGTCCGTGATCACCGCCCTCACCGCGCAAAACACGCGCGGCGTGACGGCCATCCATACGCCGGACGCGTCGTTCGTCACGGCGCAACTTGACGCTGTTTTCGATGATATCCGCATCGACGCCGTGAAGATCGGCATGCTCGCCAACGCCGATGTCGTGCGCGCGGTAGCGGCAGCATTACGTCGATACAAACCGGCGCATGTCGTGCTCGACACGGTCATGATTTCGAAGAGTCATCACGCGTTGCTTGCGCCCGAAGCGGTTGCTGCGTTGCGCGATGAATTGTTGCCGTTGGCCACGCTGGTCACGCCGAATTTGCCGGAAGCGGCGGCGCTTTTGAACGATGCATCCGCGGAAGACGAAGAGTCGATGGTGCGCCAGGGCGAAGCGCTACGGGCAATGGGCGCAAAATCCGTGCTGATGAAAGGCGGTCATCTCAACGCCGCCGACAGTCCCGACTGGCTCATCGAAGCGAATGGTTCGCTCAGGCTCGGCGGTCCACGCGTGCCGGTGAAAAACACGCACGGAACGGGCTGCACGTTGTCGTCATCGATCGCGGCGTTGTTGCCGCAACGCGACTCGCTCGCGGCCGCGACCGCCGATGCCAAGCTTTATCTGACGGGCGCAATCGAACACAGCGCGCGGCTCGAAGTGGGTCATGGCGTGGGGCCGGTACATCACTTCTTCAAGTGGTGGTGAGCCGCGCGTAACGCAACGCCCGCTCGGGCCAATCTTCCGGCACGATAAAACCACGCGAACGTTCTTGCAAGATATCGCCGGAACTTTGGTCGTAATTCGCGACCATGATTGGCGAGGTCAACGCGTTTGCTTCGAAGCTCAGCGCCGCAGCGTCTTCAGTTGATATCGCGCGCTCGGCCAGCCACGCGAGTCTTGGGAGGACAGCGTAAAGTTCATCGCGCTTCGATTCCCGCCATTCCGATACCGTCATCCACCAGCCGCGCAGATGATCATCCGCGACTTCACGAGGCGGCATTGGCGTGCTTCCTCGCCGATAAAACAGCTTGCCTTTTACAAACAACTCGGCTCGCCAAGGACCGTCAAAACCGAGCGATGCGAATTCATCGCGGGCGCTCAAACCTAACTGATGCTTCAAAAGCCGATCGTGCTTCAGATCGAAGCGATCCTGCAGGTTGGGACCAACATAATCGGACAACCTGGGAGCGCCTTCACCTTCGCCGACATGCAAATAGAACTTCACCGCGAGTTCCCAATGCAAGCGCTCGCCACTGTGGGCTTGCAACAGAAAGTCGACCTCGCCGAGCGTCTGTCCCGACGCTCGCAACGGCACATTTGCCGCGATCAGCCGCGCATCGGGTCCATGACGCAAGAAGTATTCGAGCAAGGCTTCGGCATACAAACCGAGCCTTTTCAGCGATGGCTTGTAAGCCTGCACATGCAGCGCTGCGGGATTTTTATCGAGCGCTGCGAGCCAGCTTAGTGTGGCCTCAAACTTGTCATGTGCTACAGCGCATGCCAGCGGCGCACCTGCATGCGATGCGCTCAGCAGATCAGGTGAAAACAGTAGCCACGCGAGATCCCGGACGGCGGGATCGTTGAATTGCGTGTTATTGCCGGCGAGCGTCACGCGCCGTCCGACGCCTTCAGCGACTCGCGATAAGTCGCCTGCGCAAGGCACAGATCAGCCCACGCCTTGGCTTTGTCAGGAAGACTACGCAACAGATAAGCCGGGTGATACGTCACGATGACCGGCACGCCCTCATAGTCGTGCACGCGCCCGCGCAGCGACGCTATGCTCGCCTCGGACTTGAGCAGGCTTTGCGCGGCGAACCGTCCGAGCGCGACGATCAGCTTCGGCTTCACCAACGCGACCTGACGTTTCAGATACGGCTCGCATCGAGCGACTTCATCGAGTTCCGGATTGCGGTTTCCGGGCGGCCGGCACTTGATCACGTTCGCGATAAACACATTGTCTTCACGCGATAACGCCACCGAGTGCAGCATGCTGTCCAGCAGTTTGCCCGCCTGTCCCACGAACGGTTCGCCCAGCTTGTCCTCGTTTTCGCCTGGCGCCTCGCCAATCAGCATCCAGTCGGCATCGCGGTCGCCCACGCCGAAAACCGCGTTCGTGCGCCGCTCGCATAATTTGCATCGCTCGCAAACGGACACGCGGTCAGCGAGCACATCCCAGTCGAGGGACGCGATGTCGTTCGCGGTTTCATCGAGGGTATCGGGCTCGGTGCGCGCTTCTTCGGGAACGTCGTCGAGCCACGGGATGTCATCGAAGGCTGGCGGTTCGCCGGATGCGGATTTCGATGCCACCTGCGTTTCCCGCACCAAGCCCTGGCTTTTCTGCGCTGCCGAAAGCGCGGCGTCGAGTGCGCTCAAGGCGTCAGTGGTATCACGTTCGGGCGCGATCGAGGCGGCGCGTTCTAGCTCAGCGGCCGCCGCGCGATTCAACGGGATCGGCGCTGACCTCTCGGGCACGGTGACCGGTTCTTCGAACACAGCGGCGGCCGGTTCAGCCGGCTGCGTCGCGCGTCTGACCCAGATCGTACCGAGTCCGAACTCGTCGAACATCGACTTATGCAGCGCCATCGGCGGGCTCCTTTGAAAACGTCAAACGCATGACGAGCGCATCTTCGCGCGACCGGTGACGCGCCGGATAATAGTTTTTCCGACGCCCAATAGTGGCAAACCCAAAGCGTTCGTAAAGCTGGATGGCTCGCGGATTCGACGGCCGCACTTCCAGCAGCACACCGTCAAGCTTCTGATGCCGCGAGATGCGCACTGCTTCGCGCAACAGCGTAAGCCCGGCGCCCGCATGTTGCGCTTGCGGCGCGACGCACAGGTTCAGAAGATGCATTTCATCGACGACGGGCATCAGCACGCAATAGCCCAGCAACGTGCCGGTGACATGGCGCAAACAAACGCCGAAATAGCCGTTGCGCAACGAATCCTGGAAATTGCCGCGGCTCCACGGAAACTCGTACGCAATCTTCTCGACGGCGGCGACTTCGTCAAGATCTGCTTCCGTCATGGGCGACAGATAGCGATCGGCGAGCAACACGCCGCTCACCGTAACGGCTCCGTAGCGGAAGCGGTTTGAGAGTCGGACTTGGAAGCGGACTTAGAAGCGGGTTCAGAAGCGGCTTGAGCCGCAGCGTCCTTCGCCGCGCGCGCGTCCAAACGCTCGGCGGTTGTCTGCGCGACCTTGTTGCGCACGTACTCTGGCGCGGCCTGATCCGCTGCAACCGTGCGGCCAGCGCGAAAAGCGCGAAGTCCGGCGAGCGCGACGGGCAAGGCGTGCGGAAGCGCATCGAGGTCGACATGGCACGCGGCTGATTGCTGTATCGGCAAAAGGTCGCCGAATGCAGCAGCCGCGTTGCCCGCGAGCGTGAAAGGAACATCGGGTGCCGGAATGACGCCCGGCACATCCAGCGATGCCGCCTGGAGCGTGACCCAATCGTTCGCGGCATCGTCCCAGCGAAAGTCGGCCCAATACGCTTCGTTCATGCGGGCATCGAGCGCGGCGAGCACACGCGTAACCGACGGTTCGTGCAAGCGCGCGAATTCGGCGCAGGCGAGCAAGGTGCCGACGGGCACGACGGGAATGCCCAGGCCAAAGGCCAGTCCCTGCGCCACGCCGGTCGCCGTGCGCAAACCCGTGAACGATCCGGGCCCGGCGCCAAAAGCGATTGCGCTGCAATCGGCGAGCTTCAGACCGGCTTGATCGAACAACTCGCGGATGGCGGGCAGCAGGCGCGTGCTGGAAACGGGCCCAGTCAATTCATGGCTGAACCAAACCTGGATTTCGCCCGAAGCGTGGTGCGGAGCGTTTCGATGAGCCGCAGCGGCCGCCGGCCCGGCGACCAGCAGCGCAACCGAGCAATATTCGGTCGATGTATCGAGGGCGAGCAAAACTGTACGTGTCATGGCCGCTATTGTAATGCGTGGCGTCGGCGCAAAAATGTGCGTGCGCCTTCCGCGAACAGGTTGATGACACGTCCTTTGGCAAATATCTGGAAGAAAACCTCGAAATTTGCTCCGCGTGCGCTTGCTATGATCTTCCAACCTATTCAAGCATTTACGGAGAACCGAATGAGCGACATTGATGCGCAGTTTGTCAAAGCCCAGGCCGATGTCAAAGAACTGCCTGAACGCCCGGGCAACCTTACGCTGCTGCGCCTGTATGCGCTCTTCAAGCAGGGCAGCGTTGGCGACGCGAGCAAGGACGAAAAGCCCGGTTTTGCCGATATCGTCGGCAAATACAAATACGATGCATGGGCTGCGCTCAACGGCACGCCGCAGGACACGGCCAAACAGCAATATGTGGAACTGGTTGAATCGCTGAAAAATGGCGAATCGGCCTGAACGGATGGCTCACGCTTGGCATTGACTTCAACCGGGCGTCAAAACAACGTTCGTCGCTCCCGCCAACGCTATCCAACCTGCTATTGAATCAAACTGTCTTAAAATCTGGCGCAGCGCAACAATTCCCGATATACTGTTGCCTGCGCTTCACTGTGACCGGGTGAATTGATGTTTGAAGTCGGTTCATCGCACGCAGCGCGGCGCCTCGTAGCGTTTTGCTCCAATCCAGTTTAGAAACTGTCCCCTCCCTGCTAGGCCTTCTTCGGCCGATCATGCATCAGGCTGACGACAACGCCGCCTCGGCCTGTCGAATCCGATACAGCTTCTAACGAAAAGCTCGCCTTTATTGTTGCGAGCTGCCCCCGTTTTTCGATTTGCTCGCTGCTTCTTTGCTCGCTGAATCTGACGACTTGGGTATGCCGATTGGCGCCACACGCCTTATTCCCCGTTTCAAGGATCGACATGACTTCGAGCAACACCAATAGCCCGCTGGACTCCATCGCTGCAGTGGCACTCGGTACAGACGTACCCGCGGCGCCGGCATCATCTGCTTCGCCCGCTATCCCTGCCCCCATTTCTTCAGTTGCACCCGTTGGCGCAGCGATCGCCGTCCAGACTGGCCCGAGCTTCGAATCGCTTGGCTTGTCGCCGGAAATCGTCGTTGCGTTGACCGCTTCTGGTTACCAGGTGCCCACGCCGGTTCAGCAGCGCGCGATCCCCGCAGCGCTCGCCGGCCGTGACTTGCTGGTTTCCAGCCCGACCGGTTCGGGCAAGACGGCAGCGTTCATGCTGCCGGCTATCGAACGTTTCTCGCAGCTCGAAAAAGCCAAAGCCGCTGCTCCGCGTGAGCCGCACGATCCGAATGCACGCCCGGCACGCCGTCAACAGCCGGTTGCTCGTCCGACCATGCTGGTTCTGACGCCGACGCGCGAACTCGCCATGCAGGTTACGGCTGCAGCAACCACCTACGGCAAGCATCTGCGCCGTCTGCGCACGGTCAGCATCCTGGGCGGTGTCGCTTATGGCCAGCAACTGATGCTGCTCGCGAAGAACCCGGAAATCCTGGTCGCTACGCCGGGCCGTCTGCTGGACCACCTGGAACGCGGTCGTATTGACCTGTCGCAACTGCAAATGCTCGTGCTCGACGAAGCCGACCGCATGCTGGACATGGGTTTCATCGACGATATCGAAACCATTGTTGCCGCTACGCCCGCTTCGCGTCAAACGCTGCTGTTCTCGGCGACCATCGACGGCAAGATCAGCTCGCTGACCGGCCGCCTGTTGAAGAACCCGGAACGCATCGAGATCATCCAAAAGCTCGAAGCACAGAACAACATTGCGCAAACCGTGCATTACGTCGATGACCGCGATCACAAGGATCGTCTGCTCGACCATCTGTTGCGCGACGCCGGCCTTGACCAGGCTATCGTTTTCACGGCAACCAAGAACGACGCTGACCAACTGGCTATCCGCTTGTCGGACGCTGGTTTTGAATCGGCCGCACTGCACGGCGATCTGCCGCAAGGCGCGCGCAACCGCACGATTCGTGCGCTGCGTGAACGCAAGGTGCGCGTGCTGGTGGCAACCGACGTCGCGGCTCGCGGTATCGATATTCCCGGCATCACGCACGTGTTCAACTACGACCTGCCGAAGTTCGCGGAAGATTATGTTCACCGTATCGGTCGTACGGGTCGTGCTGGCCGTACGGGCACGGCAATCAGCCTCGTGCACCACGCCGAGCAAGGTGCGTTGAAGCGCATCGAGCGTTTCGTGCGCCTGCCGTTGGCAGTGAGCGTGATCGCAGGCTTCGAGCCGCGTCGTTCGGCTCCGGCTGGCGGCGGTGGTCGTCCGGGCTTTGGCGGCCGCGGCCGTCCGGGCGGTGGTGCGGGTGCTGGCGCCGCCGGTCGTCGTTTTGGTAACGGCGGTGGCAGCAGCGGTTCGGGCAAGCCGGGTGGCTGGGGCAACAAGCCCGCAAGCGCCGGTGCACGTGATTCGCGTGACGGTGGTTCGCGTGACGGCTACCGCAGTGGCGGTGGATCGCGTGATGGCGGTTCGGGCTTCGGCGGCGGTTCGCGCGACGGTTATGCGGCACGTCGTAACGACGGCCCGCGCGCTCCGCGTCGTGGCAGCTAAATGTAGTTAACGTGCGGCGCGCTGCTTGCGCGCTTCGCTCGATGAAAAGACCGATGCCTTCGTGCATCGGTTTTTTTTCGTCTGTTCGTGACGTTTCACGATGTGGAAAGACTTCGCGGGCGATGAAATTGTTGATGCACGGCACAAAACCCAGCATATCAGGATGAAAGAGGTCATTCCATAATGTGATATTCATCACATAACTAACTGAATTAAAACAATAATAATTCTTAAAATTTCTTGACTAGAAGCTGGCTTGAAGATCGCGACGTCCCTAGACTCTTATATAAGAGTTGGGCAACGGAGCAAACCAATAAGCCCCGCCCTGCTTAACAAGACGACCATCCAGTTACTCATTAGCCAGGCAATCAAAGGAGAAACGCCATGTCGCGCCAACAGCAAGCTCAAGAACTTCAAAAGCAGTGGGACACCGATCCGCGCTGGAAAGGCATTACGCGTAGCTACTCGGCCGAGGACGTCGTGCGTCTGCGCGGTTCGGTGCCGGTGGAACATACGCTCGCCAAGCACGGCGCGGAAAAACTGTGGGCATCGATTCATGAAGAGCCGTTTGTCAACGCGCTCGGTGCGCTGACGGGCAATCAGGCAATGCAGCAAGTGAAGGCCGGATTGAAAGCGATCTACCTCTCTGGCTGGCAAGTGGCGGGCGACGCGAACGTGGCCGGCGAAATGTACCCGGACCAATCGCTGTATCCGGCGAATTCGGTGCCGCTGGTCGTCAAGCGCATCAACAACACGCTGACGCGCGCCGATCAGATTCAGTGGTCCGAAGGCAAGAATCCCGGCGATGAAGGTTATCTCGATTTCTTCCAGCCTATCGTGGCCGACGCCGAAGCCGGTTTCGGCGGCGTGCTGAACGCGTTCGAACTGATGAAGGCGATGATCGAAGCCGGCGCAGCGGGCGTGCACTTCGAGGACCAGTTGGCATCGGTCAAGAAATGCGGTCACATGGGCGGCAAGGTGCTGGTGCCAACACGCGAGAACGTGGCCAAGCTCACGGCCGCGCGTCTCGCCGCCGACGTGTCTGGCACGCGCACGATCCTGCTTGCCCGCACGGATGCCGAAGCCGCGGATCTGGTGACATCCGACGTGGATGAAAACGACAAGCCTTTCCTGACCGGCGAACGCACCATCGAAGGTTTCTTCCGCACGAAGCCGGGTCTGGAACAAGCGGTATCGCGTGGTCTTGCATACGCGCCGTACGCCGACATGATCTGGTGCGAAACCGGCAAGCCGGATCTTGCCTACGCGAAGAAATTCGCCGAAGCGATTCATCGCGAGTTTCCGGGCAAGCTGCTTTCATACAATTGCTCACCGTCGTTCAACTGGAAGAAGAACCTGGACGATGCAACCATTGCCAAATTCCAGAAAGAACTCGGCGCGATGGGCTACAAGTTCCAGTTCATCACGCTGGCCGGTTTCCACGCGTTGAACTACTCCATGTTCAACCTCGCCCACGGCTACGCGCGCAACCAGATGAGCGCGTTCGTCGAGATGCAGGAAGCGGAGTTCGCCGCAGCCGAAAAGGGCTTCACCGCCGTGAAGCACCAGCGCGAAGTGGGCACGGGTTATTTCGATGCCGTCACGCAAGCCGTCGAGAAGGAAGCGTCGACAACGGCATTGCACGGTTCCACCGAAGACGAACAGTTCTTCGAGGAAAAAGTGGCTTGATACGACGCGAGTGATTTGAGGTTAAAAAAGGGCATACGGCCATAACCGTATGCCCTTTTCGCTTCGTTTATCGATACACGATCACAGGAATTTTTGTATGCGTCAGCACGCGCTGCGTCTCGCTGCCGATCAGCAAGCTTCCTAATCCGCGTCGTCCGTGAGACGCCATGAAGATCACATCGCAGCCGTCGCGTTCGGCGATATCGATTATTCCAATATAAGGCGCCGATTCGACACTGGTTACGGCATCGCACGGAACGCCTGCCGAAACCGCCGCGGCTTCAACCGCGGCCAGATGTTCGCGCGCTTCCCTCTCCGATCGCTCGTGAAAATCGCTCGGCGGCTCGACGGCGACATCGGCGAACGGGGAATACGGATAGAGCGGCAAGCAAGCGTACGCCGTGATCCGCGCGCCGACGGATTGCGCCAGATCGATCGCGCCGTCGATTGCCTTCTGCGACAGAATCGACCCGTCCGTTGGAACGAGAATGTGCTTGAACATGGCGGCCTCCCTCGCACTCCGTGTCGCTTTCTATTGTAGTAACGGAATTGGCGAGTGCCTAAGGTCTGCCGGCGTTATCTCGAACCTCGGTAGCTTACCCAGTCGCCACTATCGATACGCGGCAACCCCTTCACCGCCGCGTCGCTCACCGGATAGATAAGGCATTCGATCTCTTGAGCGCGTCCATCGAGCTCGACTTTCACGTGCAAATGCTCGCCACGAAATAGGCCGCTGATATCCGGGACCACCTCCTCGATTTCATCGAGAACGGGAACGAGCGTATGTTCTATACGATAAACATCGCCATGAACCGGCGCAGCGCTCGCATCCAAAACGACGCCGGGATACGCGCCGAAATCGTAAAGCCGCCCGTTGATATGGCCCGCGCCCACAAGCACAGGATCCGCAATGCCATTTCGTGCGGCCGCGCGATGAATATCATTGCTCTCCCCGGCTCGCAGCGTGCCGTAGACGAATACGTGTTGCATGCGCTTGATTCCTCGAACAAAGAGTTGCAGACAATTCAGCGCGCATTATGCCAAGAGCAAAAACGGCGATGCATTGACTATCATGATCGAAATCCGTCGAGAGACCGCATGCTGATCAAGACCGAGCGTCCCACACTTGTCGAAACCGCCGAGGAAGTCGAACATCTCGACATTCCGGCCGAGTCGTCGCCTACGCCCGCGCATCCCATCCGCGTACGATCGCGGCCCGTGCCGGCTGGCGTCCGGATCGCGCGCCATACCCACGCCTGGGCGCAGGTTGCGTGCACGACTCGTGGCGTTTTGCGGATCGCCGCGGAAGGTTCTACGTGGATGGTGCCGCCATCGCGGGCAATCTGGGTTCCGCCGAACGTCACGCATGAAGTGGTAATTGTGGAGGACGCGTTCCTGCGCACGCTTTATATCGATGAGAGCGTTGTGCCAGAAGGGCTCGATGCATGCCGGGTGGTCGAAGTTTCGCCGCTGTTGCGAGAAGTGGCGGTTGCGCTGAACGACACGACCATTTCGCGAGAACGTGAACGCTTGCTGGGAACCCTCGCCCTCGATGAAATCACGCGATCGCGCCCGCTTCCGCTTTCCATTCCAATGCCCACCGACAAACGTCTGCTCGCGTTGTGCGAAGCGGTGCTGGAAGACCCGGCGTCCGCCGATTCGCTCGAACACTGGGCCACGCTCGTGGGTGCAAGCACGCGCACGATCGCCCGGCTATTCCGGCGTGAATTGGGAGTGAGTTTTTCGCAATGGCGTCAGCAGGCGGTTCTGGCGCGCGCCATTCCGTTGCTGAGTCAGGGAAAACCGCTTGCGCAAGTCGCGCTGCTGTTGGGCTACCAAAGTCAAAGCGCGTTTTCAGCCATGTTCAGGCGCGCATTCGGCGAAAGTCCCCGTGCGTTTTTTCTCCGCGATGGCGAGCCGCACGACGTGGCAGGCCATTAACGAAACCGTCAAACGCTGCGCACCATATGCCGGATTGCGCCGAATTGCGCAAGGCGCGAGCCCGCGGGTTTGTATCCCATGCGAACGTAGAGCCGTGCTGCGGGGTTATCGACGAAAACACGCAGCTGCGTTTCTTTTAATCCGCGGGCGCGCGCCCATCTGTGCGCCGTGTCCAGGAGGAACGTGCCGGCGCCCGTCCGGCGCCATCCTTCTACCACTTGCACATCGCGAATATGAAGCGACTCGTCTTCTTCCGTCACACGCATCACGCCGATCGCTTTGCCATCGCATTCAAGCACAAAGTTTTCGGATTCCCGCCAGCTTCCGAGGAAAAGGTCGCTGCGCCACACGAGATTGTGACGGCGGTAGTAGCCGTTCATGTTGTTGCGCGTGAGCGCCTCGGCGAACGAAAAATCGTCCATCGACGCAAGGCGCAACATAAACGGCGAGAGGGCTTCGGTGGGATCGAGCATTGCGCGATGAAAGCACTGAATCAGGTCATCACACTAAGTCAGGCGGCGCACTCTGGCAATGGAGAGTTTTCCGGGCACATGTTTTCAGTGACGTTCGCCCCACAAGTTCAGCGAGACAAAACGCACCGAAATGACAACCGGACGCACAACGAAAAAAATCCAGCATAGGCTGGATTTTTTCTTTGCAACTCGTTGGCGGAGCGGACGGGACTCGAACCCGCGACCCCCGGCGTGACAGGCCGGTATTCTAACCAACTGAACTACCGCTCCACTTCTTTTCATCGACTTGAGAGGTTGGTCGACTCGTCAAGCTTGCAGCGCTTCTAGCAGCCGCCGATGTTTTGGCGTCCCCTAGGGGATTCGAACCCCTGTACTCACCGTGAAAGGGTGATGTCCTAGGCCTCTAGACGAAGGGGACATAAACTTTTCAGTTAATGTCTTTAACTACTTTCGCTTGATATCTGAACAATTTCTAATTAATCGTGATTAACAACTTCTTAATTTTTTGAATCAAATTCGTTTCAATTAGATTCGAATTGTTTCGATTAACCGGTTTGTTTCAGTGATCAGCGAAGAACGACATTATAAACAGCTTTTTGTATCTTGTGAAGTCTTTTTTATCCGTTGACTTGGCGTTTCAACCGACTTCTCTCTGTTCCGTGGTGGAGGTAAGCGGGATCGAACCGCTGACCTCTTGCATGCCATGCAAGCGCTCTCCCAGCTGAGCTATACCCCCTTGCAGAACAGAAACGAGATTTTAAGGGGCACTTTTGAAGTTGTAAATACCTTTCGCCCCAGCTTCCGAAAATAAATCGTCTTTAGGGTGCGAACCGAACGTGCGAATAAGACACCGTTCGCGCTCGCGCCATATTCCCGGCGCGAGCACATTCACCTCAGTCTCAGACGATGCCCTTCTCCAGCCGCGACAACACGGTTTCGCGTCCAAATAACATCAACACGGCGTCGATGGAAGGCGTGTGCGTGGTGCCCGCCACGAGCAGGCGAACCGGCATGGCCAGATGCGGCATCTTGAGCTTGTGACTCGTCAACGTGGCTTTGAACGCCGCCGCGATGGCTTCCTTGCTCCACTCGACTTCGCTCAACGCCGCCCGCAGATCTGCCAGCGCGGGTCGCACGGCTTCGGTGACGTGTTGTTCGAACGCAGCCGGGTCGATCACGGGTTCGCGATAGAACATGGCGGCGTTCTCGGCGATTTCCTTTACCGTGGATGCGCGGTCCTTCAGCAAGCCAATCACGAGCTCCAGCGCCGGTCCTTGCTCGATCATGCCGGCGTCGATACCCAACTCTCCAAGGAATGGCTTCGTGAGCATCTCCAGCCGCGCGTTGTCGGCTTCCTTGATGTAATGCGCGTTCAGCCAGTTCAGGCGATCCGGATCGTATTGCGCCGGCGACTTGCCGAGATGGTCGAGATCGAACCACTCCACAAACTGCTCACGCGAGAAGATTTCCGCGTCGCCATGCGACCAGCCGAGCCGCGCCAGATAATTCAGCACCGCTTCAGGCAAGTACCCGCTGTCGCGATACCCCGTCACGCTCATGGCGCCGTGACGCTTGCTCATCTTTTCGCCCTGTTCGTTGAGCACCGTCGGCAAATGGGCGTAGACCGGCACTTCGCCATCGAGCGCACGAAGGATGTTGATCTGGCGCGGCGTATTGTTCACGTGGTCATCGCCGCGAATCACGTGGGTGATCTTCATGTCCAGGTCGTCCACGACCACGCAGAAGTTGTATGTAGGCGTGCCGTCCGGACGCGCGATCACGAGGTCGTCGAGCTCGTCGTTCGAAATTTCGATGGTGCCCTTTACCGCGTCGTCCCAGCTCACCACGCCGCCAAGCGGATTGCGAAAGCGAATCACGGGAGACACGCCTTCGGGAATGGGCGGCAGCACCTTGCCTTCTTCCGGGCGCCACGTGCCGTCGTAGCGCGGTTTTTCGCCGGCCGCGCGCTGACGTTCACGCAGCGCGTCGAGTTCTTCTGTGGACATGTAGCAGTGGTACGCGAGGCCGCGGTCGAGCATCTGCTTGAGCACTTCGCGGTAACGGTCCATGCGCTGCATCTGGTAGATCGGACCTTCGTCGTACTCGAGACCGAGCCATTCCATGCCTTCGAGGATGGCGTCCACCGATGCGTCGGTGGAACGCTCCAGGTCGGTATCCTCGATGCGCAACACGAAAACGCCCTTCATCTTGCGCGCGAACGCCCACGGATAAAGCGCGGAGCGAATATTGCCGAGGTGGATGAAGCCTGTGGGGCTGGGAGCGAAACGGGTACGGACTTGGGTCATGTGCGGTGTGCTCGATAGCTCAAATGCGCATGCCGGCACGGACTGCCAGGCAGCGATACGTCGGGGAACGGCTTGGGGCAAAGTGCTTCTGCGCCGTGATCTGCGCGCTGTCCTGCGCAATGCCCTCGCAGTGCCCAGTCAGACACTGCAAGCGCTGAATACGAGATGGAATTATACCCGCCGAGGGCTTTCGACCTGCGTCGGCCGGTCATCATGTTTTATCATGTCCGCCGCTACGCGACGGCCTATCCAAATGGGCAGGTTCGCCCGTCGAGCTGTCCCTTCTCGCTTCACACGTCGCACAGCAGGAGAATTACTTGAAATCGCCGCTTCCACCTTTGCCTCGCTCGTCCGGGCTGTCCCGCCGTGCGTTCTCTCTCGGCTGTGCGTCCGCCGTGCTCAGCGCCTGCACGACGGCCACCACGTCCCAATCATCGTCCGGCGCTTCGACAACGTCAGGGGTTACGCCCGCATCGCCCATTGCGACATCGCCGCAGCGGCCTGTTCGCATCGGCCTCGCGCTTGGTGGCGGCGCGGCGCGCGGGTTTGCGCATATCGGCGTGATCAAGGCGCTCGAAGCGCGCAACGTGAAGGTGGATCTGCTGAGTGGAACGAGCGCGGGATCGGTGATCGCGGCGTTATCGGCGTCGGGCATGAGCGGGATTGCGATCAACAAGCTCGCCCTCACCATGGACGAAGCGTCGATAAGCGACTGGGCCATGCCGTTTCGCACGCGCGGTTTCCTGCAAGGCGTGGCGCTGCAGAACTATTTGAACAAGACTCTCGACAACAAACCGATCGAGAAAATGGCGAAACCGCTTGGAATTGTCGCGACCGATCTAAAAACCGGTCAGCCGATTCTGTTCCAGCGCGGCAACACGGGCATTGCGGTGCGTGCTTCGTGCAGCGTGCCGTCCATTTTCGAGCCGGTGAAGATCGGCGGCCACGAGTATGTTGACGGCGGATTGGTGAGTCCGGTTCCAGCCGCGTTCGCGCGCAAGATGGGCGCGGACTTCGTCATTGCCGTGGACATTTCGGCGCGCCCGGAAACCGCGCTGACCCAGAGTTCGTTCGATGTCCTGATGCAAACCTTCACGATCATGGGTCAGACCATCAAGGCCTATGAACTCGATAAATACGCCGACTTCGTCATCCGCCCGAACCTCGCTGCCATGAGCGGGAGCGACTTCAGTCAGCGCAATGCCGCAATTCTGGCCGGCGAAGAAACCGTCGCCAGGATCTGGCCAGATCTGCAACGGCAACTGGCGGCAAAAGGCGCTGCCGTTTAAAAACAGCAGCGCCCCGATGCTCTAATGAGAAGGCGCGTCGCGCAGCGCCTTCACCTTTGCTGCAGTGACATCGCCGGGTTGACCGCCCCAGGTTGATCGAAGATAGTTCGCGAGTTGCGCGAGTTCGTCGTCGCTCAGCGTTTTTGCGAAACCCGGCATGGCCTGCAAGCTCTCCGTACCCGGGAACGCCGAAGCGTCCATGCCATCGAGCATCGCGACGAGCAGGTTGTGCGGGTCGGCTTGACGCAGTGTAGAACTTCCCTGCATCGATACCGCCACGTGCGGCTTGCCCTCTCCACCTAGCCCATGACATCCCGCGCACAGCGCAACGTAGGTGTTGCGACCGGCGGCGACCTGAGCGGCATCGGCGGAACCGGGTTGTACCGGCGTGGGCGGCGGCGGTGCATCGCCAAGCAAATAGACCGACATTGCCCGCAAGTCGCCCGGCGATAGATATTGCGTGCTCAGAAACACCACCGGATGCATTTCACCGAACGCGGGCCCTTGGCGGCTGATTCCAGTCGCAAAGAACGTCTGCAAATCCGCGCCGGTCCAGCCGCGCGCGACAAGTCCTGCCGGCGTGATGTCAGGCGGCACGACGCGGCCGAGATCCGAACCTTGCAGCGCCTTCGCACCGTTCATCTGTCCGAAGACACCGCGAGGCGTATGGCATTCGGCGCAATGCCCAAGTGCGTTCGCGAGATATTTTCCGCGCGTCCAGTCCGCCGATGTTCCAACCGACGCATCCGGCAAGCTGTCTTTCAGAAACAGCATGTTCCAGAACATCACAGCAAAACGAACGTTGAACGGGAACTTGAGATCTGCTTCGCGGTTCGGCACGGCGGCCGGTTTTTGCGCCATCAAGTATGCATAGATCGCATCGCTGTCCGCGCGCGTCATGGTCCGGTACGACGTGTAGGGCATTGCCGGGTACAGGTGTTTATCAGGCGCCACGCCATCGTGTAGCGCCGTATAAAACTCGGCCGCGTTCCATTTGCCGATGCCATGCGCCGGGTCCGGCGTGATGTTGGTGCCGTAAAACGTGCCGAACGGCGAGCCGAGCCGCACGCCGCCCGCAAACGGCGCGCCGCCGGCAAGCGTGTGACACGCGGCGCAATCGGCGGCCTTCGCGAGATATCGGCCGCGCGCGATTTGTTCGGGCGTGGACGTGCGTGTATCGACGGGCGCGTTATCGGGCCCCTTGCTGCACGCCGTCAAACTGGCTAAAGCCGCAATGCATAAAGCCAGGGCGCCAAGCCGGATTGAAAATGTCGCGCTCATGCGGAATCCTTGACGAGCCCAGGCGTGTTCATCACTAAGTCTTTCACGGCTTCGTAATAACGCACGTAACCCGTGCAGCGGCAGATGTGATTGTCGAGCGCCTTCATGATCTCGCTATCCACCGACGCCTTCGAGATCGGTTCGCGCTTCAGACGTTCGATAAAAACCGTCGCCGCATTGACGAATCCGGGCGTGCAATAGCCGCACTGGAAACTGAAATGCTCGAGAAACTTTTGCTGAATAGGCGTGAGTTCAACCACCTCGCCTTGCTCGTTTCTCGTGCCGTGACCTTCGATGGTCCGGATCTTCTTGCCATCGAAGAAATGTGCGCCCGTGATGCACGAACGCACTTCTTCGCTCGTGCCGTCGGGCTTGTCGAGAATCACCACGCACGCATGGCACACGCCCTGCCCGCAGCCAAGCCGCGAACCCGTCAGGCCCACATATTCATGCAGGAAGTCGATCATCATCAGCCCGTCGGGCGTCTGTAGCGGACCGGTCGCCACGCCATTGATGGTGAGCGAAAGAGGCTTCATCTGGATCGAGCTGGTTTGATTCGGGGCCGTCATGCGAGCGCCTCCTGAATGTTTTGAGGCGTGACAGGCAAGTCGTTGAAGCGATGCCCGATAGCGTGCGCAATACCGTTGACGATTGCGGCGACCACCGGAATCATCACCACTTCCGCGATGCCCTTCGGCGGATCGGTTTCCGACAGCGGCGGCAGCACTTCGCCGGTCTGGGTCCAGACGGCGACATCGCTTGCACGCGGCAGGTGATATCGATTGAAGTTCCAGGTGCCGTTGCCGGGACCTTCTTCGTAAAGCGGCAAGTACTCATGTAGCGCATGGCCGATACCCATCGCCAACCCGCCCTGCAATTGACCCGATACGAGTTCCGGCGAAAGCATGTTGCCGCACTCCATGATCGAATGATGCGAGAGCAGGTCCACGCGGCCGCTCGCTTCGTTCACAGCAAGCTCGACCAGCGTTCCTACGGCGCTGTAATACGTCACGGCGGCGTTGTTGCGTTGAACCGGCGCGATAAAAACACGCTTGCGGTTGATCGCGTGGTACGCGGGAACGGCCGCCTTGGCGTCATCTTTCTTGGGCTCGCCTGCGCCGAAGAGCAGCGACAAGCCATCTACCGGCAAACGTTCTGTAACGCCGCGGATATCGAATTCCGCTTCCGTCCACTGCCATCTGTTAAAGACATGCACGACCGCGCCGGTGACGAGCCCGAGCTCGTGCGCCTTTTTCGCAAGCTGTTCGAGCGGCAACGGTTCGAGACCCGCCGCAGTCAGCTTTCCTTGCACCCATCGCGCATCTTCGCGACGAACGACGAGCGGCGCGGCCTGACCGCCGCCAATGCCGCCGCCCCAGATCGACATGGCCGCTGGCCACAAGCCCTGCGTGAAGACAACGCGCGCAGCTTCGTGCGTGCTGTGAGTGAAATAGAAGGCGGAATTCGTTGCACTAGAAGGGGATACGAGCTCCGGCGTCCATCGAGGATTTGCCGAAACTTTGTCCTGCTCGCCTTGCGACATCATGTACGGATCGCCGCTCGTGATCATCGGCAATTCGGGCCAGTCGATAATCGCCATGCGCACCTCGGTCGCCGGCTTGCCCAGCCACTTCGCGCACGCAATAGCTTGCGATGTGGAAATGCCAGTGCCGATTTCCGCAGCGGTGTGATGCAGCTTGATGGTTCCATCGGACGCAATCTCGACCTTTGCAAACGACGCCTCCGCGCCAGTGCCAAAGTCCTTTTGCGTGCACGCGAATCCCACGCCGTAGCGGTTGCCGGGATGCGTCAACTCGTACTCAGCCTTCTTTTTCGAGCGCCCGGTCCAGAGCGGATGAAGCTTCGCCTTCTGCAAGACTTCATCGACACGAATTGCGCCGGCCGGAATCGCGCCCTGCGTGTTTTTCATGCCCGAACGCAGCGCGTTTTTCAGCCGAAAGTCGATGGCGTCGACTTCGAGCTGACCGGCCAGTTCGTCGATCAGCATCTCGGTTGCGGCCATGGTCTGCAGCGTGCCGTAACCGCGCGCGGAACCGGCGTCGATTGCACGCGAGGCCGTCGCCACGCCGGTCAGATCGCTTTTCGGGAAGTAATAAATCGATTGCGCCGCCGATGCACCGACCATTGCCACAGAAGGCGAAAAGTTCGAGCGGCCGCCGCCATTGACTTCGAGTTCTGCATTGAACGACTGGAGCATGCCGGATTGTCTATCGACGCCAATCCGGTAATGCATTTTCGATGCATGCCGTTTGATCGATGTCTGGAATTGCTCGTATCGATCAAAGGCCAGACGCACCGGCCGGCCCTCGCCATACATGGCTGCAACGAGTCCGTAGAACGGCACGTTGTAGTGATCCTTGGACCCGTAACCCACGGTCGATACCGGATGCACAAACAGGTTTTTCACAGGGAAACGGCATTTGGCGGCCATGCCCGCGGCGCTTGCAGCGACCTCGCTCGGACCTTGCGTTGGCACGACCATGTGCAACGATTGCGTTGACGCGTCGTACCAGCAATTTGCGTTGTCGGCTTCGAGCGCGGCGGTATCGATGGATTGGGTCGTGTAGTGTCGATCGAGCACAAGCCAGTCAGCCGACGGATGATCCAGTTCGTCACGCAACTTTTCAGCGTGGAACATGCCCTGCTGGTCGAGCTTGCCACTTGCGTTGCCGGCGGCCCAGACGGGTTCGTGCTTACGCATGGCGCTCGGGAACAGCATGGTGTCCTTCAGGCTCGAGAACGTGTCCTCGTCGTACGGCGTCGCGCCGCCGACGCGCACGAACCGGAACGTGCCCCACGGATCGCGTTCGAGCGAACCGGTCTTCGCGCCATAGCGAATGATTTCATCGTGGAACTGGAGCGTGTCCTTCGCGAAGCGAAAACGTGCGAAGTCGTGATAGATCAGCATTGCAACGGCATGGCCCAGATAAGCCGGCGTCTTGCCCGGAGGCAGAAGCATGTCGTCGCCGTAAAACGCGGGGAACGCAAGGCCGTCGCGCGCCAGATCTTCCGCCGTAACGAGCCGGTCCGGCTTGAGTTCGTCACCCAGCAGGCTGAGGTCAAACCCTTCGTACGTCCGGTCTGCCTGCGTCGTGCGCAAGATGAATGCATGCGATTGCTGATTCGGCCAGTGCGGCATGTCGGCGGCGCGCACGTCGCGGGCGAAAACTTTCGAGCCGGTCACTTTCGCGATTCCGTCGATACGAAACTTCGCGCGGCCATTCGCCATATCCCACTGGATCGGCGTGAGCACCTTCTCTTCAAACAACGCGGCGAAAGCGCGACTGCCAAGCGGCGCAATGATGACAGTCAATCCTGCAATGCTCGCCTTAAGAAAACCGCGACGCGATCGGTCGAGTTCTCCCATATCACTCTCCTCACCCAAGCAGCCTGACGCCCCCGGGTCACATTCATTTGAATGTCCGGAAATCCATTTCGGATTCCGAAACTATTAACTTTTAGAAGCAGCTGTTTTGTTCGTTTCGATCGAAGAATGACGGGGTTTAAAAGCGCTTCCGATCCTAAACGCACTTTGACTGGTCAGGGTGCGAAGATTTGCAGCAGCCTGTTTCGAATTTCAACGTGCGCTTTTATTCACTTCGAAACGCTTTGACAGCATTCGCGTAATTGACTGCGACGGGGCGTCACAGCAGCGGTAGAAAGCTGGCGATTGTACGTGGCAAGGTTGCCTGGAGGCAGCGATCAGCGTGTCAAGTTTTGTGCTTGACTATGAAGTCGCAGATGACATGAACGAACAAACGGGGAAAGCCCGCCTTCTTCTAGAGGGCGGGCTTGGCTGCCGGCTGGCGCAGAGTCAGCCGGTCAGATTATTCCGAGCGGCTTAATTGTCCGCGTTGCCGCCAATGGTGGCATTGACTCGCTGACGCAGATCCACGCCATCGATTGGGAACGTTGCCTCAATTCTACGAGCGCCCGTGTAACGCTTTTCCCAGTAGCTGTTGTCCATGTCGTCGACACGGATCGTGCTGCCGGTGGACGGCGAATGCACGAACTTGTTGTCACCAATGTAGATGCCAACGTGGGAAAACGAGCGGCGCATGGTGTTGAAGAACACGAGATCGCCTGGTTTCAGTTCGCTCACACGAACCTTCTCGCCAACACGGCTCATTTCTTCGGCGCGGCGCGGCAGCGTCATGCCTAACGTGTCCTGAAACACGTAACGCACGAAGCCGCTGCAATCCAGGCCGGAATCGGGCGTATTGCCGCCCCAGCGATAGCGCACGCCAATCATGTTGAGCGCGCCGACGACGACGTCGCCCGCCTTGCTCGCCATGCCGGAAAGGAATGAACGCGTGCTGCCGCTTGAAGCGGCGGCTGGGGTGATGGAAGAGGTGCTTGTCACATTGCCGGAACCGGCAACGGGATAGATGTCATTAGCTGCTTTCGGCGACGAAAAAATGCTGTTGCTGGCATTTTGGCTCGAAATGTTGACTTCGTCGGCGAACGCACCGCTAGCTGCTGTCATCATCAGGCCGATCAACATGCTGGCTGCTGCGCGCGCGCATGTGTGAGTCAAGGTCAATGGCTGCATCGGTCGGTAAGTTTGGGGTGAAAAAGTCTGAAAAATCAGAGTGATGCGGAAAAAGTTTGCTCGATACTAGCCAGATATTATTTACATGTCAAAAGGCATAGATAAATACAATTGAGATGCGCACCTAATTGGTGAAAATTAGGCCGCGATCGCTGCTTTCAGTAACTTTCTTGTGTATTCGTGGGACGGCGTGGCAAAAATATTCTCCACATCACCCATCTCGACGATAGTTCCGTTCTGCATGACCACGACCCGGTGCGCCATCGCGCCAATGACTTCGAGGTCATGGCTGATGAAAACATAGCCCATGTTGTACTTCCGTTGTATATCGGCAAGCAGACGCAAAACTTGATGTTGAATTGAGACATCGAGTGCGCTGGTCGGTTCATCGAGGATCAGGATTCGCGGTTCAAGCACCAGCGCACGGGCGATTGCGATGCGCTGCCGCTGGCCGCCGGAGAACTCGTGCGGGTAGCGATTCAGGCAGGTCCGGTCCATCCCGACCTCGCGCAGGACCGCGATGATCTTCGCGTGACGCGCGGCGGCGCCAAGTTCCGGGCGATGCAGCGCCAAACCTTCCCCCACGATCCGCTCGATGGTCTGGCGTGGCGAGAGCGAACTGTACGGGTCCTGAAACACCACTTGCATGTTCGAGCGCAGCACGGTCTGCTCGCGGCCGCGGTAATCAGCGAGCGCGCGTCCCTGGAATTCCACCGAACCGTGCGATGTGCGCTGCAAACCGAGCAAGGCCATCGCCAAGGTGGATTTGCCCGATCCCGATTCTCCGACAATACCGAGCGTCTCGCCCTGCCGCACCGTGACCGACACGTCGTCGACTGCTTTGAACGCGCCACGCCGGAACCAGCCGCCGACGCCGGCGATCTTCGTGGCGAATTCCACCGATACATCTTTCGCGTCGAGCAAAACCGGCGAGAGCGGCAAGACCGGCAGGACCGTACGTTCCGGTTTGCTTTCTAGCAGGCGAATCGTGTACGGATGCTGCGGCGACGCGAAGATCGATTCCACCGTGCCGCTTTCCACCAGCACGCCCTGCTCCATCACGGCCACGCGCTGCGCGAACTTGCGCACCAGGTTGAGGTCGTGCGTGATCAGCAGGACGGCCATGCCGCGTGACGCGGCCTCATCGCGCTGAAGTTCGAGCAGCAATTCCACGATCTGCGCGCGGATCGTGACGTCGAGGGCGGTCGTGGGTTCATCGGCGAGAAGAAGGCGCGGACGGCATGCGAGCGCCATTGCGATCATCGCGCGCTGACGTTGCCCGCCGGAAAGTTGATGCGCGTACCGGTCGATGCGCTTTTCCGGCTCCGTAATGCCCGTGCGCGCAAGCAGGTCGATCGCGCGGCGGCGGGCATCGCGTGCCGACACACCATCGTGCAGCACGATGGTTTCGATGATCTGGTCGCCTATGGTGAAAAGCGGGTTCAGCGCGGTCATCGGCTCCTGGAAGATCATCGCGATGTCGGAGCCGCGAAGCTTGCGCATTTCCGCTTCGCTTTTCACGAGCAGTTCCTGGCCGTCGAACCGGATCGAGCCGGTCAGCTCGGCATCGCGCAAAAGCCGCAGGATGGACAGCGCCGTCACGCTCTTGCCCGATCCCGACTCGCCGACCAGCGCCACGCGCTCGCCGGGTTCGATCCTGAGGCTGACGCCATCGACGGCCATGGTGTCGCCAAAACGCACCCGCAAATCAGCGATTTCCAGCAACGGCGCGCTCATTTCCCGCCTCCGGCTTTGATGGCATCAGAGATGCGCGTGTCAAGCGCGTTGCGCAGCGCGTCGCCCATGAACGTAAGCAGCAGCAAGGTCGCGACCAGCACGCCGAACGTCGACAACGATATCCACCACGCGTCGAGATTCGCCTTGCCTTGCGCGAGCAATTCGCCGAGCGACGGTGTTGGCGAAGGCACGCCGAGACCGAGAAAATCGAGGCTCGTGAGCGCGAGAATCGCACCGCTCATGCGAAACGGCAGGAAGGTGATGACGGGCGTGAGGCTGTTCGGCAGGATATGCCGCCAGATGATCTGTGCGTTCGACAAACCCATTGCCCGCGCCGCGCGCACGTAGTCTTGCGTGCGGTTGCGCAGGAACTCGGCGCGCACGTAATCCGACAATCCGATCCATCCGAAGAGCGACAACAGCACCACGAGCAGCAACAAACTCGGCTCGAAAATCGATGCGAAGATGATCAGCAGATACAACTCGGGCAACGCGCTCCAGATCTCGATCAGCCGCTGGCCGGTCAGGTCGGTGCGCCCGCCGAAATAACCCTGCACCGCGCCTGCGAGCATGCCGAGCACAGTGCCTATTGCCGTCAACACCAGCGCGAAGATCACCGATACCCGAAAGCCGTATAGCAGCCGCGCAAAGACGTCGCGGCCACGGTCGTCGGTGCCGAGCCAGTTTTCACGCGATGGCGGCGCCGGGTTCGAGCCTTTCGAAAAGTAGTTGAGCGTGTCGTAGTAATAGTGATTCGGCGGATAGACGGCGAAGTTGCCGCCTTCGCTGAAACGGTCGCGAATGTACGGATCCAGATAATCGGCAGGCGTAGGGAAATCACCGCCGAAGGTGGTTTCCGAATACGTCTTCACCAGCGGAAAGTAGAGATGGCCCTGATAGCGGACAACCAGTGGTTTATCGTTGGACCACAACGGCCCGGCGAGACTGATCGCGAACGCAATCACGAAGATCACGAGGCTCCAGTAGCCGAGCCGGTTGCGCTTGAAACGCTGCCAGACCCGTCGGCCTGGCGTGATCGATACAGGCGCGCTCAATGGTTGCGCGTCGCTGTCGCGGGGCGTGCGGAGCATGGACTGGTTCAACTCAACGCTCCAGTTGTTCGAATTGAATGCGCGGGTCGACCCACACATAACAAAGGTCGGAAATCAGCTTGGTTGCAAGCCCGATCAGCGTGAACAAATACAAGGTGCCGAGCACGACCGGATAGTCGCGCCGCACGACCGATTCATAGGAGAGGAGACCAAGGCCATCGAGGGAAAAAAGTGTCTCGATCAACAAGCTGCCCGTGAAAAATGCGCCGATAAACGCGCCCGGAAACCCGACGATCAACGGCAGCAATGCGTTGCGAAACACGTGCTTCCAAAGCACCGTTCGCTCCGATAACCCTTTCGCCCGCGCCGTCAGCACATATTGCTTGCGGATTTCATCGAGGAACGCGTTCTTTGTCAGCATGGTGATCACGGCAAAACTGCCGACCACCGACGCAATGATCGGCAATGTGATGTGCCACAAATAGTCCGCGATTTTCCCACCGAGGCTGAGCGTCGCCCAGTTGTCGGAAGTGAGATTGCGCAGCGGGAACAGTTGCCAGAAAGAGCCGCCGCCGAAGAGTACGAGCAGCAACACGCCGAGCACGAAACCGGGAATCGCGAAGCCGATCAACACGAGCAAACTTGTGGTGACGTCGAATGTGGAACCGTTGCGCACCGCCTTTGCAATGCCGAGCGGCACCGAGATCAGATACGTAAGAAAAAACGTCCATAAGCCGATGCTGATCGACACCGGCAGCTTCGACACGATCAGCGACCACACGCTTTGATGGCGGAAATAACTGTCGCCGAGATCGAAGCGCGCGAAGCGGCCGAGCATCAGGAAATAGCGCTGTAGCGGAGGTTTATCGAAGCCGTAGAGCGCGCGGAGTTGCGCGACTTGTTGTGCATCCACGCCCGTATGCTGGCGCATGCCGAAGCTCGTGGTTTGCTCGCCGCGCCGCAACTCGTGCACGGCTTGCTCCACCGGACCGCCCGGCACGAACTGGATCACGGCGAACGTGAGCGTGAGCACGCCGAGCAACGTCGGGATCATCAGCAAGATGCGTTTGAGGATGTAGCTCCACATGGGCGGCGGTCCGGTTGAATGCTTTAATTTACTGCGCTGCGGGCTGAGCCGGCTTGAACCACCACGTAGACGTAATCCAGTCCTCGGCGGTGTAGTACAGCGGCAAGGTCGCCGGATACGCGAGCGTGTTGCGATACGCGACCCGGTGCGACGCCGTGTACCAATGCGGGATCACATAGTAGCCGTGCATCAGGACCCGGTCGAGCGCGTGCGTGGCATCGAGAAGCTGCTCCCGGGTCTGTGCGCCGATCAGCGTATGCACGATCGAATCGACCGCCGGCGACTTCAAGCCGATGTAATTATCCGAGCCCTGTTGATCCGCCGATTTGCTGCCGAATCGCGTCTCCTGCTCCGTGCCGGGAATCTGCACGTCGGGCATGCGGATGCTGGTCATGTCGAAGTCGTACGCATCGAGCCGCTTTTGGATCAAGGCAAAATCCACCAGGCGAAAGTTCGCCACGATCCCGAGCTTCTGCAAATTGCGCTGGAACGTGGCAACGACGGGTTCCATCGATGCGCCACCACCCGAGTCGTCCAGGATTTCGAACACGAACGGATCGCCCTTCGCGTTGCGCAAGGCGCCATCGCGATATGTCCAGCCGGCGTCGGCGAGAAGCTGGCGCGCCTTGATCAGGTTTGCGCGCAGTGAGCCGGGTGCGTCGGTATCGGGCTGCTTCACCATCGGGCCGAATATCGGACCGAAAACCGCGGGATCGAGTTGCGCGCGCAACGGCGACAGGATCGCCAGTTCGCCCGCGCTCGGCATGCCGGTCGCCGCGAGATCCGTGTTGGCAAAAAAACTGTCGATACGCGTGTACTGGTTGAAAAACAACTGGCGGTTGAGCCACTGGAAATCGAAGGCGAGATCGAGGGCCTGCCTCACGCGCAGATCCTTGAAGATGGGACGACGCAAGTTGATGAAGAACCCTTGCATGCCGGTGCCGTTGTGATTGCGGAATTCGCGTTTGATCAGCTCGCCGTTGTCGAACCGTTTGCCGATATCCCGACGCACCCAGTTGCGCGCGATATATTCCACAAGCGCATCGTATTCGCCGGCCTTGAACGCCTCCAGCCGCGCGACGCCGTCCGAATACAACTTGTAGTTGATGCGCTCGAAGTTGTACGTGCCAACGCGCACGGGCAACGCATTGCCCCAATACGCCGGATTGCGCCTGTAGGTAATCGTGCGGCCGTTGTCATAGTGTTCAATGAGATAAGGGCCGCTGCCTATGGGCTTCTGAAACGCGAGTTGATCGAAAGGCACGTGGCTTCCGTCCGGCTTCATGCCCCACTTGCGCGAAAACACCGGAATCCCGCCCGCGATGAACGGCATCTCGCGCGTGTGCTCCTTGAATTCGAAGCGAATCGTCAATGGATCGACGACGACCGCCCGCGTTATCTGCCCGAAGTACACCGAATATTGCGGCGCGGCCTGCGGGCTTTTGAGCGTCTCGAACGAATATTTGACGTCCTCGGCCGTGACCGGATCGCCGTTCGAAAACCGCGCGCCCGGATTGATGTGAAACGTGGCTGAAAGTCCATCGGGCGCGACGCTGATGTCGTCGGCGAGAAGACCGTAGGCCGTCGATACCTCGTCGAGGCTTCCCGTCGTCAGGCTCTCGAACATGAAGCCGAGACCGGGCGCCGAATTGCCGCGCAGCGTGAAGGGGTTGAATTTATCGAAACTGGTCAGCCGGTTCGGATTGGCGAGGACCAGCGTGCCGCCGCGTGGCGCGTTGGGATCGACATAATCGAAGTGCTTGAAACCGGCCGGATATTTCGGCTCGCCATATTGCGCGATGGCGTAAGCAGCCGATGCCGGACGGGAAACCACGAGCGCGCCAAAAGCAATGACCAGCGTTGCGAACAGTGGACCGATGACCCATCGGGAGCCAGTCGTCATGAGTGCCTTTATGCGTACCATTCAACGATGATCGGAAAAACGTCTTGCCGGCATTGTCTGCCATACCCGCTTGGCCGCGGCGCCGGCCCGGCAATGTGAGAGAATTCTACTTAAAACAATTGTCCCGGGCATTGTAACGAGGCGCACACGCTTCTCGCGCCGCTATCGCGCCGTCATTCGGGACGAGTGCAATACTGACTTCTTAAGGAGCATCATGGGATTTCTCGCTGGAAAACGGATTCTGCTGACGGGCTTGCTGTCGAACCGGTCGATCGCCTATGGCATTGCGGCGGCTTGCAAGCGCGAAGGCGCCGAACTCGCCTTCACCTATGTGGGTGAGCGCTTCAAGGATCGCATCACCGAGTTCGCGACGGAATTCGGCAGCGACCTGATCTTTCCTTGCGACGTTGCAAGCGACGAGGACATCGACGCCCTCTTCGCCTCGCTCAAGGAACGCTGGGACACGCTCGACGGTCTGGTGCATTCCATCGGCTTTGCGCCGCGCGAAGCGATTGCAGGCAATTTCCTCGATGGCATGACGCGCGAGAATTTCCGCATTGCCCACGATATTTCCGCGTACAGCTTCCCGGCGCTTGCGAAAGCTGCTCAGCCAATGCTCTCCCCCGATGCCGCCTTGCTCACGCTCAGCTACCTCGGCGCCGAGCGCGCGATTCCCAACTACAACACAATGGGTTTGGCGAAAGCATCGCTTGAAGCCAGCGTGCGGTATCTGGCTGAAGCGCTGGGTGACAAAGGCGTGCGCGTGAACGGCATCTCGGCCGGCCCGATCAAGACATTGGCCGCAAGCGGCATCAAGAGCTTTGGCAAGATCCTGGAGTTCGTCGAAAACAACGCGCCGTTGCGGCGCAATGTGACCATCGATCAGGTGGGCAATGTTGCGGCGTTCCTGTTGTCGGACCTGGCCGCCGGCGTGAGCGCCGAGATAATTCACGTCGATAGCGGCTTTAATGCCGTCGTTGGCGGAATGACGCCCCAAAGCGCTGCAGAGTAACGTCCTCAGCGAACGCATTGCCTCACGGCAAAACAAAAGCCCGTCCCGGAATACCGGAACGGGCTTTTTACTTGTACAGCTTGCGCGTGGTTATCTGCGGTGATCGTTTCCGTGTCCGCCGCCGTGACCATTACCATTGCCATTGCCACCGCCATGACCGTTGCCGCCGCCATGACCGCGCGGCGGACCGCCATAGTAGCCGCGACCGCCGCCGTTATGACGATACCAGTCGTCACGGGCCCAGTAGCGCCGGCCATCGTAATACCGGTTTCCATACCAGCCGATCACAACCGGAGGAGGCGCATACACCGGCGCCGGCTGATAGATGACAGGCGGAGGTGGAGGTGCGTAATATGGCTGTGGCGCCACATAAACAGGCGCGGGGATTCCAATGTTGATGCCCAGGTGCACGCCGCCTGCATGGGCCGCGCCCGACAAGGTGACGAGGCATATGCCAGCGATGCCGGCAAGACTACGGATACTGCAGATCGTGTTCATGTAAGGGCGTGCCTCGGGCCGTCATTGTTCAGGTGGAAGCGAATATAACGGATAGAGGCCGATCCAGTATTTCAACTTTGTAATAAGTTCGACGGCGGCGCATATTGTCTGCGGAAAGCTTACTCTTTGTTACATGCCGCAAACCGCTAAAGCTTGCTGATAAATCAAAAGGCCATCCGCTTACGCGAATGGCCTTTTGTGCTTTGCAGCGCTAAGAGCGGCAACCGCTCAATGCCAGCCGCGATGATCGCCATATCGCGGACCGCCGCCATGGTGGCGATACCAGTCATCGCGAGCCCAATAACGGCGGCCGTCATAGTATCGATCGCCATGCCAGCCAATCACGATGGCAGGTTGTGCATACACCGGCGGCGGGGGCGGCGCATAAACAACCGGCGGCGGAGGCGGTGCATAAACGGGTTGCGGGGCAACATACACTGGCGCGGGAGCGGGAACGCCGATATTGATCCCCAGCCGAACTTGCGCCATTGCCGCGCCAGATAGTCCCAACACCCCGACCGCTACTGCTCCTGCAAAAATCGATGTCTTTAATTTGTTGTTCATTTGAAGCCTCAACGTTTATCGGTTTCGTTGAGATAAATCTTAGCCGAACAAGTCGCCGGGATTGTTTCAAGGCGGTAACCCCGAATTACGACCGACGACCAGATGTGACATAAGATTTCTGGCACCGATCTGCGGACCAGGATGGTCATGTTCAGCGAGGCTTCACGCGGACTCGCGCTTCCGATGAGACAATCCGCGATTTCGAAGGAAAAATCCGATGATCGACGGTCTCGTTTCCGGACGGCTTTATGGTACGGCTCAAGTACGTACCGGCCAGCATGGCACTCACTTCGTCACGTGCCGGGTTCGCGCCGCAGCGGGCGACGGCGAGAGTCTCTTCATCAATGTGATTGCTTTCGACGATATCGCCAAGGAAGCGCTGCAAGCGCTCGATGACGGCGACAGCGTCTCGCTTGCCGGCGCCCTCACACCGAAGGTCTGGACCGACAAGCAAGGCAACGCGAAGCCAGCGCTGGACATGGTCGTTCATGCCGTGTTGACCGCGTATCACGTGCAGCAAAAGCGACGCACGGTACGAGGCCAGACCGAAACCGACGCGGATCAAGATGACGTTCTGGACGACTAGCAAGTCATCAGCAACCGGTTTTCCAACCTAGCGATTCAGAGAAAGCACCAGCGGATGGTCGCAGAAAATACGATTTTCATAGACCTGACCATCCTTGTGCCGAACGCAATCCACGCCTTCGAAACGCAGCGGCTCGCCGCCGTGCGTGCCTGTGGCAACCCATCGAATAAAAACCGTGTCGCCACGGCTTGCGTGATCAGCGACTTCAAGCCTGAAATCGGGGACGCGGCGCACCAGTTCATGCAGCGGACGGACATACGCTTCAATACCGCTGAGCGGCGCATCGAGCCCCGGCCAATATCCCTCGATACCAGCGGCCAGTTCGTCCGACGGCTTGCTAAAGTCCGGCGCGGCCCAGAACGCCGCGTATTTTTCGACGCTCCAGTCGGGATTCGTTATAGCGCTATCGATAAACCCCGTGATGCTGGCGAAGCGACCATCGACGCAGAAATCGCCAATATCCGTTCCGCTCGCAAATTGCCGGCCGGTTGCATCGATCAAACGCCAACTGAAGCGCACCGTCTTGCCGGTTGCATCGATTTTGCCAACGCGCTCGAAGCTCAAACCCGGCATGGCCGACTGAAATTCGCCGATCATGTCGGCGAAGCCCTGGGGCCCGGTGCTGTTCATCATCGGGTCGACATAGCGGCCGTTTGCAAGCAGTACCTGCTCGGCCAGCGTCTCGCGGCGCGACATGTTCGTCTCGTTCCAGGCATCGATATAACGGTCCACCAACATTTCATGCTCGGTCATGATGCTCTCCTTTTCCGACGTACTCGACTTGTGGCCGGACCCGATTGGCGCGGCCTGGAAGCCATCATCGACAGCGGCGTGCAGCGCGTCGATTACGCTAGAGGTAATGGCCGCGTGCGCGGCGCTCGGCTAAGGTAGGAACATGAACATCGTGACCTCGACGAACATATCTACGACCGTATCCATTGGCGCGCTGATCAGGCATTGGCGCGAACGGCGGCGCATGAGTCAGCTTTTGTTAGCCAATGAAGCGGAAATTTCGAGCCGGCACCTGAGTTTCATCGAGACCGGGCGCGCCGCGCCGAGCCGCGCAATGGTGCTGCGTCTGGCCGAATACCTTCAGATTCCATTACGTGAACGCAATCAATTGCTCGCCGCCGCCGGTTACGCGCCGGTCTACCAGCAGCGCCCGCTGGACGATCAGTCGATGGCGCCCGCAAGGCTCGCCATCGAGCAAGTATTGAAGAGCCACGAGCCCTACCCGGCGCTTGCGATCGATCGGCACTGGAATCTGGTATCGGCGAACGCTGCTGTTGCGTCGCTTATCGCCGATGCCGGTCCGTATCCCGCGTTGCTCGAACAGCCTGTCAACGTGCTTCGCTTGAGTCTGCATCCACGCGGCCTGGCGTCGAAGATCGTGAATCTCGGGCAATGGCGAAAGCATTTGCTCGAAAGGCTCGATGGGCAGATACGTGCAAGTGGTGACGCGCAACTCATGGCGTTACGCGATGAGTTGGCAAGCTATCCGGGTGCTTCAAACGACGATCAGACAAACGAAGGCTCTTTCGCCATTCCTTTCGTGCTGAACACCACGGCTGGACGTTTGTCGTTTATCTCGACGACGCTCGTGTTTGGCACACCGGTCGATGTGACGTTGTCCGAGCTGGCCATCGAAATATTCTTCGCCGCCGATGAAGCGACGGCCGCAGGCGTTGAAACGTTAAGGCAAGCCTCGCACGGGCGATAAGCTCACCGTTAAGAACCTGACGGCACACGAAGCACAAAACCGGCGCATCAAAAACAAAACCCCGTAGATCGTTAGATCTACGGGGTTTTTGACCATCTTCTGGCGGAGACGGAGGGATTCGAACCCTCGATCCAGGTTTTAGCCCAGATGCTCCCTTAGCAGGGGAGTACCTTCAACCTCTCGGCCACGTCTCCTGCACTTTCTGCCGCGCGGGAGTCAGCGCGACGAAGCCAAGATGATAGCGGGTTAGCCGCTGCGGGTCAATTTCATGAGACAAAATTTTTCGTATCTGAGGGCGCAGTGACAGGCAACAGATCAAGCCTTGCAACGCCGACAAACACCCCGCTTTAACCCGCCGTTCAACCGCCAACAGGCAGGTTCACGCGCGATCGAGTTCAAACACCTTGTGCAACGCGCGCACCGCAAGCTCGGTGTATTTTTCGTCGATAAGCACCGAAATCTTGATTTCTGACGTCGAGATCATCTGGATATTGATGCCTTCTTCTGCCAGCGTACGGAACATCGTGCTGGCAATGCCTACGTGCGAACGCATACCTACGCCAACAACCGACACCTTTGAGACCTTGGGATCGCCACGAACCTGCTCGGCCTTCACGTGTTCCTTGACCTGATTCGTCAGGATATCCATGGCGCGCGCGTAATCGCCGCGACCGACCGTGAACGTGAAGTCGGTCTTGCCGTCCACGCTCGTGTTCTGGATGATCATGTCGATGTCGATGTTCGCATCCGCCACCGGCCCGAGAATCTGATACGCGATACCCGGCTTGTCGGGCACGCCCATCACGGCAATACGTGCTTCGTCGCGCTGGAACGCGATACCCGAGATAACAGCTTTTTCCATGGTCTCGTCTTCTTCAAAAGTAATCAGGGTGCCCGAGCACATTTCAATTTCAAGCGGAATCAAAGGGTCTGTCAGGCTCGACAACACACGCGTCTTCACCTGATATTTACCTGCAAATTCCACCGAACGGATCTGCAGCACCTTCGATCCGAGGCTCGCCATTTCAAGCATTTCCTCGAACGTCACACGATCCAGCCGGCGCGCTTCTTCCACCACGCGCGGGTCGGTTGTGTACACGCCGTCGACATCCGTATAGATCAGGCATTCATCGGCTTTCAATGCGGCCGCGATCGCCACCGCCGACGTATCCGAGCCGCCGCGTCCCAGCGTTGCGATATGGCCTTCCGGATCGACGCCCTGAAAACCCGTGATCACGACGACTTTGCCGGCGTCGAGATCGGCGAGCACCCGGGTGCCGTCGATGTCGCTAATGCGTGCTTTCGTGAACGCGCTATCGGTCTTGATCGGGACTTGCCAGCCCGCATAGCTGACCGCTTCGAGCCCTTCGGCTTGCAAGGCGATAGCCAGAAGGCCGACGCTAACCTGCTCGCCGGTGGAGGCGATCATGTCGAGTTCGCGCGGGTCGGGGTCAGGGGTGATTTCACGCGCGAGGCCGAGCAGGCGGTTCGTTTCGCCGGACATGGCCGACGGGACGACGACCATTTTGTGGCCTGCCTTATGCCATTTGGCGACGCGCCTGGCGACGTTCTTGATGCGCTCGACCGAGCCCATCGAAGTGCCGCCGTATTTATGTACGATGAGTGCCATTGTCGTTTTAAGCTGGAGGAAAAGCCGCGCTGCGCGCCGTGTAATGCGCCGCGTACCGCACGTGGTTCACGTATTGCAACAGATGCCGCCCCTGGAAATAAAGCCGGGCGGGACCTGAAAAGTGCGATCGACGACTTAAGCGTGACGACGAAACGCGATTGCCGCGCGCGCAAGGTTCGCTCACGCGCAAAATGCGATTCCAGCGGCCAAAAACGCGTCTTCTGGACGGAAAAGCTGCTTGAAAGGCGTTGCGGGAAACCGGTAAACGTACCCGATCAAAGCCTAAAACACAAGCTGGAACGGGCAAAGCGACATGGATTGGCGCTCTTTCAGCGTGCAAAAAGGCAAACTTTTTACCGATCTGTTTTTGCTTTTCGACTTCAAACCCAATCATGCAATCAACAGATCCGGCTGCCACACGATACGCCGCCGGTGACCGCTTTTATCGCCTAGTTGCTCGCACGCCCGGTTGATCCCGATCAGCGGCACGAACAACAGGGTATCGCCGGAAAAAAGCAGCGGCACGTCGCGTTTCCATCCCGGCACGCCCTGCTCCTGGAACAGATTTTTGAGCGTGCGGCTTGGTCCATCCGCCGAAACCCGCACGCGCTCGCCGCCCGCACGCGAACGCGCAACGAGCGGCTCGGAACGCAGCAAAGCCTCGGACACGGAGCTGGCCAAGTCGGGATCGTCCTCGGCCACCGGCGCGAACACGAAACTCCCGCGCCATTGCGGCAGACGCCAGACGCTTTCGCCGTCCCAGTTCAGCCTGCTGGCCGCACGTGGCGAAGCAGCGCCATTGTCGAGATCCGCAGGGTCGGCGCTTTCGCCCGTTTCCCAGAAAATGGAATCGCGATACACCCGCAAGCAATGCCCAGCATGATCGATGCGCAATGCATGGCCGTCGCGGGAGGCTGCAGCATCGCGAACTTGGCGCAGGATCTCACCAATCCGAGCAGCCGACGCCGCCTGCAACCCAAACGCGCGCATCCAGTAACGCAGCAGATTGATCGCGCGTTCGTCGTCGAGAGCGAGCAACGCCGGCAAACTCAACGCGTTGTCGTCGTCAGCGCGGGCAGCCGATTGCAAATCGATGCGCGCAAGATCATCCAGCAGCCGTTGCGCCGATGCCGCGTGCGATGCCGTGCGCGCAAGCGCATCGCGAAAGCCGGGAAAATGCACGGCGAGCGCCGGCAGGACATCGTGACGCAACGCGTTGCGGGCGTAACGTGTATCGGCATTGGATTCGTCGTCAATCCAGCGCAGGTCGCGTTCATGCGCGTAGTGCTCGAGCTGCGCTCTCAGCAAGTTCAGCAACGGACGCACACGCGGCACGGACAGTCCGTCGGCGCGTTGCGGCGCCATTGCCGCAAGGCCGGCCACGCCCGCGCCGCGCAGCAATTGCAGCAATACGGTTTCCGCCTGATCGTCGGCGTGATGCGCGAGCCACAACGTCGTGGCGCCATGCTCGGCGCATAAGGCATCGAGCGCCCTGTAACGCGCATCGCGCGCCGCCGCTTCGAGACTTTCGCCCCCTTCTCGCACCACATCGACCTGACGCGATGCAAACCGCACGCCCAATGCACGGGCGAACGCGTGGCAATGCGCGGCCCAGGCGTCGGCATTTGGACTCAGCCCGTGATGAATGTGCAACGCCACGATGTGCGATTGCCCCGCGCAACGCACGGCGGCATCGAGAAGCGTGGTGGAATCGAGACCGCCGCTGAACGCGACGGCGATGGGATTATTAGCGGACGCCGACACATTGGCTAGCGCCGCGCGAACTGCATCCGTTACAAGACGGCTGGCGGAAGTTTCAGTGTCGGAAGTCACGGGATCGCTTATCCGCAGAAGGTGAGCGAAGCGTGCACGCTCACGCTCCCGGCATGTTTTCCTTGAACTTGCCGTACGCCATCAGCTTGTCGAAACGACGGGCACGGACGTCGAGTGCGTTCATGCCGTGGAACTGACGCAGCGTGTCGGACAGCGCGCGGCGCAACAATGCAGCCATGCCCTTTGGATCACGATGCGCGCCGCCGAGCGGTTCGTTCACGATCTTGTCGATCAACCCAAGCGCCTTCAGCCGATGCGCGGTCAAACCGAGCGCCTCGGCAGCTTCCGGCGCCTTCGCCGCGCTCTTCCACAAAATGGACGCACAGCCTTCCGGAGAAATGACCGAGTACGTGGAAAATTGCAGCATCAGCACGCTGTCCGCAACCGCGATGGCGAGCGCACCGCCGGAGCCGCCTTCGCCAATGATGGTCGCAATGATCGGTGTCTTCAACTCGGCCATCACATACAGGTTGCGGCCGATCGCTTCCGACTGGCCGCGCTCTTCGGCGCCAATGCCGGGATACGCACCGGGTGTATCGATGAACGTGAAAATCGGCAAACCGAATTTTTCCGCGAGACGCATCAGGCGCTCGGCCTTTCGATACCCCTCCGGACGCGGCATGCCGAAATTGCGCGCCGCGCGTTCCTTCGTGTCACGTCCCTTTTGCTGGCCGATCACCATGCAAGCCTGACCGTTGAAACGCGCGAGGCCGCCAACAATGGCGAGGTCGTCAGCGTATGAGCGGTCGCCGTGCAGTTCGTGGAAGTCGGTAAAAAGTTCGTTCACATAGTCGAGCGTGTACGGACGCTGCGGATGACGCGCGATCTGCGAAACCTGCCACGGGGTCAGGTTGGCGTACAAGTCTTTCGTGAGCTGTTGGCTCTTCTTCGAAAGCCGCTCGATTTCTTCCGAAATATCGACAGCGGAATCGTCCTGAACAAAGCGCAATTCTTCGATCTTCGCTTCGAGTTCAGCGATCGGCTGTTCGAAATCCAGAAAAGTGGTCTTCATATGTTCGAATCCTAAAGCATCGGGCAGCGCGTATTCTAACCGCGCCGGCCTCACTAAATTTCGGGTCGAAACTATCGATTATACGTTATTGATAGTTACCCGACTCCGATCATACGCTTTTAGTGATCGGCGGGAACCGGATAAAGGCTGCGCCACATGTACCAGGTGGCGACCGTTCGCCATGGCTCCCAGTTGGCCGCGACTTCGCGTGCTTCGCTGCGTGTGACAGGTTCGCCGCTGAAATAATTGACGCTGATGGCCTGGATCAGGCCAAGGTCGTCGAGCGGCAGGACGTCCGGGCGCGACAGATTGAAGATCAGGAACATTTCCGCCGTCCACCGGCCGATGCCGCGGATCTGCGTCAATTCGGCGATCACGGCTTCGTCTTCCATCGACGTCCAGCTGTCCACGTGCAATGCACCCGAGACGAAATGCTGCGCGACATCGAGAATGTATTCGGACTTTCTCTTCGATAACCCGCACGACTGCAGCTTTGCTGGTCCGACCTTGATGAACTGCTGCGGCGCGAGCGTCGGGCACGCGCCTTCCACGCGCTTCCAGATAGCTTGCGCGGATGCCACCGAAATCTGCTGACCGACGACGGAACGCGCAAGCGTGGTGAACGGATCGTCACGATTCACGAGATGCACGGGACCGAACTTCGGAATCAGCTTCTTCAGGATCCGGTCGCGCTTGACGAGATCCGCGCAGGCCTTGTCCCAGTATTCAGGGCGCGCGGCTTCGGGCGATAGTCCTGGCGTCTGTACGGAAACAGTCTTCACGGGGACCGTCTTCACGGCGACCGCTTTCACGGGGACCGCTTTTTCCGGCGTTATCGCGCGTGATTTTCGAACGATTTCGCCTTCGGCCTGCGGGTCGCGTACGAGCGCTTGCGCGGCTCCGTCGGCGACATCGGCTTCAGTGGTTTTCACGTCGAGCAGTTTCGCGGCTTCGCCGTTCGCTTTCTTCAGCGACGCTTTCGCAGCACCCGCACGCACCGTCTTGCGTGCGCGCGTCGCGCCGTTCGCAGCTGGCGCATCGTCAAACGTTGCCCCGTTGACCAACCGCTTAGCCGATGCCGTCTTGCCCGAAGCGCCGTCGGCCGCGCCATTGAGCCTCTTCGCCAATGGCTTGGACGCCGCTGTCGATGCTTTCACATTTGCACGCCGCGTAACCGTCGTATCGGTCGCGGCTTTACTTCCGGACGCGGCTCGTTTAGCCGGCGTCTTTCTGGCCGTTGCCATCATGCCTCCTACCTGGTGAGTCGATCAGAAAATGCGAAGGACGTTCAGCTGCGACGCCATTCGGTCGACCCACCCGGTTTGTCTTCAAGTGCAATTCCGGCTTCGAGCAACTCAGCGCGAATCCGGTCTGCTTCGGCATAGTTCTTCGCTTGTTTCGCAGCAACGCGAGCAGCGATCTTCGTTTCGATATCAAGTGGCGTGAGGCCGGAAGCGCCCTCTTCGCCAATATTCCTGTTACTGCCCGGCGCGTCCTGCAGGAACGCGCGCGGCTCGCGCTGCAACAAACCCAGCACGCCGCCAAGCGACTTCAACTGCCGCGCGAGCACCGCGTCCTGCGAGCGATTCACTTCGCTCGCCAGTTCGAACAGCACGGCAACGGCGACGGGCGTATTGAAGTCGTCGTTCATGGCTGCCTGGAAACGTAACGCGTGCGCTTCGTTCCAGTCGAGCGGGTTCGTATCCGGGCTTACATCTTTCAACGCGGTGTAAAGGCGCGTGAGCGCCCCACGTGCGTCGTCTATATGAACGTCGCTGTAATTGAGCGGCGAACGATAGTGTGCCCGCGCAATAAAAAAGCGTACGACTTCCGCGTCGAATTTCTCGAGCACTTCGCGGATGGTGAAGAAGTTGCCAAGCGACTTCGACATCTTTTCACTGTCGATTTGCACGAAGCCGTTATGCATCCAGTAGTTCACGAACTGAACGCCGGTTGCCGCCTCGCTCTGCGCAATTTCATTCTCATGGTGCGGAAACTGCAGGTCCTGGCCGCCGCCATGAATGTCGAAACGGTCTCCGAGCAATGTGCAACCCATTGCCGAACATTCGATATGCCAGCCCGGCCGGCCGCGTCCCCACGCAGAGTCCCAGCCCGTGTCAGGCGGCTCGCCCTCTTTCGCGCGTTTCCACAATACGAAGTCGAGCGGGTCGAGCTTCGCGTCGTTGGACGCCACGCGTTCGCCCGCGCGCAGATCTTCAATCGATTTGCCCGACAGCTTGCCGTAGCCCTCGAACTTGCGCACGGCATAGTTTACGTCGCCATCGCTCGCCTGATACGCGTAACCGTTGTTCACGAGCGTCTGGATCATGCCGAGCATCTGCGGCACGAAATCGGTTGCGCGTGGCTCGCGGTCAGGACGCTCGACGCCGAGGGCATCGAGATCGTCATACATGGCCTGGATGAATCGCGTGGTCAGCGCCTTGATCGATTCGCCGTTTTCCACGGCGCGGCGAATGATCTTGTCGTCGATGTCCGTGATGTTGCGCACATATGTCACGTCATAGCCGATCGTGCGCAGCCACCGCTGCACGATGTCGAACACGATCATCATGCGTGCGTGCCCGACGTGACAGTAGTCGTACACCGTGATTCCGCAGACATACATGCGCACTTCTCCGTCACGGAGCGGCACAAAAAGTTGCTTGTCACGCGCGAGCGTGTTGTAGATGCGCAATGAGTTCATAAACGATGGTGCTTGGGGCCGGGACATCCGAGTGTTTCGATTGCTGGCCAAATGTGGCGAGCGTGCTGCGCGTTTTCTTGTTCGTGTCACACGTGGATTCTTTTACAAACCGTGCAACCTGCACATTGGCACAGAGATGATCATGCTACAGGTTGCTATCGACCGGCGACAAGAACTAGAACTAGAACGACAGCATGACCCGCAGCAACATAATGAAGAATGCATAACGGCGAGAGACATGTTCATCTATAACCGGTGCGATGGGAAACCGATGAGGATCCCTCGGAACAGGAGCGCAGCGCCGCGAAAACATGCGGGTCATGCGAATCAAAACGGAGGCGGCCGCGAGTGGCGTAAAGACTGTCCGGACGTTCGACGGAACGTTGCGGACGTTTTGTTAGAATGGGCCGGAGTATAACATTCAGAAACGAGCCTATGAAACCTACAAGCCGCCGCGTATCAAGCGTTGCCAAGCTCGCGGCGACCGCACTTGCAACTGCCGCATTCGGACTTGGCGCAACTTTGTGGCCGGCCTTGCCGGCGCTTGCACAAGTCTCCACAGCCACTGCCGACGACACACCCGCCATCGACTCCGCGATCTCGCAGAAGCAATGGCAAAGTGCGCTGATCCAGCTCGACGCACGTCTTGCAACCAATCCGCGCGACGTCCAGGCGAAGTTCAAGCGCGCCACCGTACTCGCCCGGCTGAATCGCGACGACGAAGCCATCACCGCGTTCACCGAACTCACGCAAGCGTATCCGGAGTTGCCCGAGCCGTATAACAATCTGGCCGCGCTTTACGCGAAGAAAGGCCGCTATGACGAAGCGCGCGTCGCGCTCGAAACCGCGACGAAGGCAAATCCAAGCTACGCGCTCGCGTACGAAAACCTCGGTGATTTGTATTTGCGGCTTGCGAGCGAATCGTATAAGCGCGCACAAACGCTCGGATCGAGAAGCCCGCTGACCGCGCAGCGCGTGAGCGATATCCAGAAGATCGTTTCACCGCCGCCACGCCGTCGTCCGGAAGCGGCGGCCGCCGCTGCTGCGGCTGCTGCTTCGGGTGCCTCGCACGTGCCGGCGGCTTCGTCTGCAACGTCGGCTTCCGCGCCTGTGGCCTCGTCGTCAGCGTCGTCTTCAACCTTGAACGGCACTGACTGGAACACGCCGAACTCGGGCACGACCGGCTCGTCTTCATCTTCCAGCGACATGTCCGCACCGCTTTATTCGCCATTCGGCGGACCCAGCGTACCGCTCTCGAACACGCCGTATTTCGCACCTTCCAAACCGTGATCCCGTTTCTACGGACATCAGACCGCGAAGGTCGGATGTCCGTTCAAACCATCACGAGATGCAGCTCCAACCAGAGGAACGATTGCTCATGAAAAGTTTGTTGTTGGCGCTCGGCAGCGCTGCACTCATCGCCCAGGCGCCTGCGTTTGCGCAGTCGTCGCAGACAGCCGCTCATCCGAACGTGCTGCTCAAGACGTCGCAAGGCGACATCAAGGTCGAACTGTATCCCGAGAAGGCGCCCAAAAGCGTCGCCAACTTTCTTGATTACGTGAAGTCCGGGCAGTACAACGGCACAATCTTTCATCGTGTGATTCCGGGCTTCATGATCCAGGGCGGCGGCTACACCACGAGCTTCGCTGAGAAGCCCACGCGTGCGCCCATTCCGCTTGAAAGCAAGAACGGCTTGAAGAACAGCACCGGCACCCTCGCGATGGCACGCACGAGCGATCCGAATTCGGCCACGTCGCAGTTCTTCATCAATACCGTCGATAACACCGGCCTCGATTACCCCAACGGCGACGGCAACGGTTATGCCGTTTTCGGCAAGGTCGTCTCGGGCATGGACGTCGTGAAGAAGATCGAAGCCACGCCCACCACCACACGCGGGCCGATGGGCGATGTGCCGCAATCGAACGTCGTAATCGAATCCGCGAGCGTAGTCGGGAAGTAAGAGATCCAAGCAGCAGGCATACGCCGTGCGCGTCGCGTAGTGCTCCATCCACTTTTGAAAAGGAAAGGAATTCATCATGGTCGAACTCCATACGAATCACGGCATCATCAAGATCGAACTGAATGCCGAGAAGGCGCCGAAGTCTGTCGAGAACTTCTTGAACTACGTGAAGAAGGGACACTACGACAACACCGTGTTCCATCGCGTAATCGACGGGTTCATGATCCAGGGCGGCGGCTTCGAACCGGGCATGAAGCAGAAGCCGACAGACGCACCCATCGACAACGAAGCGAACAATGGCCTGAAGAACGAAATTGGTTCGCTCGCCATGGCGCGCACGAACGATCCGCATTCGGCGACCGCGCAGTTCTTCATCAACGTGGGTGACAACGAGTTCCTGAATCACTCGGCGCCGACATCGCAAGGCTGGGGTTATGCCGTGTTCGGCAAGGTCGTGGACGGCATGGATATCGTCGACAAGATCCGCAAGGTGAAGACCGGCTCGAAGGGCTTTCACCAGGACGTGCCGGCCGATGACGTCGTGATCGAGAAGGCTGTTGTCGTCGGTGAATGACTGACTTGACTGACCTGACCGACCTGACATCAGGCGTCAATGATTCACTTGAAACAGCGGGCGCTGAAGCTGCAGCGCGCCCGCTGTTTTTCATTTCGGATCTCCATTTGAGCGATGCCATTCCAAAGACGGTGGCGGCGTTCGAGCATTTCATCGAAGTGACGGCCAACGAAGCCGACTCGGTGTTCATCCTTGGCGATCTATTTGAATTCTGGGTCGGCGACGACGTGCTCGAAGCCTCCGTGCAAGGCCCGCGCGCAACGTTCGTGCGACGCATGACGGACTTGATGCATACCTTGTCCGAGCGTGGAATCGGCTTGTATGTCATGCACGGGAATCGCGACTTCCTGCTCGGCAAGCGCTTCATGCGCGCGGCCGGCGCCATGCCCTTGCCTGATCCTTTCGTGATCACCGCGTTCGGCACGCGCATGGTGGTCGCTCATGGCGACGCGCTTTGCACCGACGATCCCGCTTATCAGCGCTTCCGGCGATTTGCGCGCAATCCGGTGGCGCAGCAAGTATTTCTGAGCTTGCCGCTGAAGCTGAGGTTATCGATTGCGGAACGCATGCGGTCGACGAGCGAAAACGGACGGGCGCGTCCTGTTCAAGCTAAATACGACGTGACGCGCGAAGCCGTCGCGCAACTCTTCGCCAGTACCGGCACGCACACCATGATCCACGGGCACACGCATTTGCCCGCGCGGCATCGGGAAAACGACGGCGTGCGGTGGGTCATGCCTGATTGGGAACTCGATCATGGCGAGCCGCGCGGCGGTTATCTGCGTGTGGATGCTGAAGGGATCCGGGCGCTGCCGCTATAGCGCAAGTCCTGGCAAATTCAGCGACGCGCCGCCTCGCCCTTCATCACATCTGAAAGATGCTTCAAGTCGATGAACGCGGCATTCTCCACGCCGCTGATGGCATCGATTCGCGTACCCAGTTTTTCCAGTGCCGCGACAATCTCGTCCACGCGCTGCGTCTGCGTAGACGCATGATCGATCAGGCCGTGAATCGCGAGGGAAACGGGATCATCGGCATTCGGCGTGATGCCGTAGGCGCAGAATGCGGAGCGCTCGGGCGAGCATTCTTTTTGCGCCGGTTTTGCCGTTGCCGGCATGACCACGCGCGCCGGATTGCCGACTGCCGTTCCACCTGCAGGAACGGATTTCACCACGACCGCGTTCGAACCGATCTTCGCATCCGCGCCGACCGTGAACGCGCCGAGCACTTTTGCGCCGGCGCCCACGATCACGCCACGCTCGAGTGTCGGATGCCGCTTCGCGCCGCGCGCGAGCGACGTGCCGCCGAGCGTCACGCCTTGATAAATCGTGCAGTCATCGCCGATAACCGCCGTTTCCCCGATCACCACGCCCATCCCGTGATCGATAAACACGCGCCGTCCAAGCGTCGCGCCCGGATGAATTTCAATCCCTGTCATGAACCGCGCCATCTGCGAGACGAAGCGTCCAAACCAGTGTCCACCCGCAACCCACGACGCATGCGCGATCCGGTGCAACACGATCGCGTGAAAGCCCGGATAACACGTCACGACTTCCCAGGCGCTGCGGGCGGCGGGATCGCGTTCGCGGATGGCGGCAATGTCTTCGCGAAGTCGGTTGAACATGGCGGTGGCTCGGTCGGTGATCTGCGGGGTTTATCGCGAATACGCGTGCCTCATGCCCTTACGGCTCAGATCGGGCTCAGCACGAATTCGGGAATCGATAGCTTGTTTTGTGCAGATTGTAGGACGAGCCGCGCGGAAACGCTTCGATGCCCCCGCTGGCAGAACGGTCTGCCTGGTCAGCGCCTGACCCGCAAAAGAATGTGCTTGGCGATCCCACGCAGGATATTCACTTCCTCGTGCTCCAGGCCCGAACGCGAAAACAGCCGCCTTAACCTCGACATCAGTTTCTTCGGATTGGCTGGATCGAGGAAATCGAGCGCAACGAGCGCCTGCTCCAGATGCGCGTACATTCCTTCGATTTCATCGCTTGGCGCGCTCGCGGTCGCGGAACTCGCTGTTGCATTAGCAGCGGTTTCGGAACGATCGAGCAACGCCAGCCGCAATTCGTAGGCTAAAACCTGAACCGCCTGCGCAAGATTGAGCGAGCTGTACGCGGGATTGGCGGGGATGTGCGCGATCGCGCTGCATCGCTCGACGTCCGCATTCGACAAACCCACGCGCTCGTTGCCGAACACCAGCGCAAGCGCGCCGCCGCCCTCGCCCTGCTCGCAGGCTTTTGCCACGGCGGCACGCGGTGGCATTTGCGGCGGCCCGTATTCGCGCGTGCGGGCCGTGAGCGCAATGGACCAATGAACGCCGCTGAGTGCATCGGCGAGTGTTTCGACAACTTGCGCCGATGCCAGCACGTCATCCGCGCCCGAGGCCATCGCGATGGCTTCCGGTTCACGCGTGACGAACGGGATTTTGGGCGCGACCACGATCAGGCGCGAAAATCCCATGGTCTTGAGCGCGCGCGCCGCCGCGCCGACGTTGCCCGGATGGCTTGGCTCGACGAGCACGAATCGAGTCGATGCAAACGCGTCGGCGGGTTGAGCGGCGGGTTGCGCCGGAGAAATGGTCGTGTTCAAGGGTGAACGCTTGCAAAAAGAGGTGAGAAACCGTCATGGTATCGCCAGACGCGGTTTTTTCGGGTTGCACGGCGGTAGAACGCTCGCGACCCGCGCACGGCCCGACTCGGGTAAAATGCCGGATTCGCGCGCGGCTTTTGCAGATTCAGCCAGTTCTGGCATCAGAAAAGGCCCGTGCATCGCTCTTCTTCAATTCGTTGCCGTCGACACATACGTCGATTTTGCCCGCCGGTCGGGGCACTTTCCGCTCGGGGTTTTCCAGCTTCATGCGCATAGCGTAAAGCGTTGCCGCCGGGCAAAGGACTCTATTCATGCATCCGATGCTCAATATTGCTGTCAAGGCTGCTCGCCGCGCCGGACAGATCATCAACCGCGCGTCGCTCGATCTGGACCGGATCCAGGTCAGCAAGAAGCAGCACAACGACTTCGTGACGGAAGTCGATAAAGCCTCGGAAGCCGCGATCATCGAAACGCTGACGACCGCTTACCCGAAGCATTCCATTCTTGCCGAGGAATCGGGCGAGACGGACAAGGAATCCGAGTTCCAGTGGATCATCGATCCGCTCGACGGCACGACCAACTTCATCCACGGCTTCCAGTATTACTGCGTGTCCATCGCGCTTGCCCACAAGGGCATCATCACGCAGGCCGTGGTCTACGATCCCACCCGCAACGACCTCTTCACCGCTTCGCGCGGTTCGGGCGCTTATCTGAACGAGCGGCGCATTCGCGTGGGCAAGCTGGATCGTCTCGGCGATGCACTCGTTGGCACCGGTTTCCCATTTCGCGAAGGCGACGGCCTTGAAGCCTACGGCAAGCTCTTCACGCAGATGACCGAAGCGTGCGCCGGTTTGCGTCGCCCGGGCGCGGCGGCGCTCGATCTGGCCAACGTGGCCGCGGGTCGCCTCGATGCGTTTTTCGAGCAGGGCATCAAGGCGTGGGACGTAGCAGCGGGCAGCCTGCTGATCACGGAAGCGGGCGGACTGGTTGGCAACTACACGGGCGAATCGGATTTCCTGCACAAGAGCGAGATCGTCGCGGCGAACCCGAAGGTGTACGCGCAAATGATCAAGATACTCGATCCCTTCACGACCACGCGCGCGAGCGCATAACGGTTGAAGAAAAGGCGGCTGCGGCCGCCTTTTTCGATGGAGCACGCGGATTGAATCGAATCCGCGCGAGAAGTCTTGCACCAGTTCGACGGCGTTTATGCACGTGGCGCGCGCCTCCGCTACAGTGTCCCGTCCGGCCGCTCGCGGCACTTCCTTACCTTCTTGCTGCCGCCCTGCCCGTCACATGAAAAAAGGCTTTTACACGATCATCGCCGCGCAATTCGTGTCGTCGCTAGCCGACAATGCGCTGCTGATTGCCGCCATCGCGATGCTCTCGGTGATGCACTCCGCGTCCTGGGTGACACCGCTGCTGCAGATTTTCTTCACGATCTCATACGTGCTGCTCGCTCCATTTGTCGGTGCATTCGCGGATTCCATGCAGAAGCGCCACGTGATGTTCATCTCCAACGCGCTCAAGGCCGGCGGCTGCGCGCTGATGATCCTGGGCGTGCATCCGATGATCGCTTATGGCGTCGTCGGTCTGGGCGCCGCTGCGTATTCGCCGGCCAAATACGGCATTCTCACCGAGCTGTTGCCGCCTGAAAAACTGATTCCAGCGAACGCATGGCTCGAGTCGGCGACTGTCGGCTCGACCATTCTCGGCACGGTGATAGGCGGCGCGCTGGTCAGCCAGTACGTCGAACATTTCGTGAGCGCGGCGCACCTCGTCCTGATTCGATCGGCCGCCGACGCTGCCATGTTCGCGGTCATGGTCGTGTACGCCGCGGCGGCCCTCATCAATATCGGCATTCCCGATACCGGCGCGCGTTACAAGAACCGTCTGAAGGAACCTTCAAAGCTCATCGGCGATTTCAAGCACGCGTTCAAGGTCTTGTGGGCAGACAAGCTTGCGCAGATTGCGTTGTGGGTGACCACGCTGCTGTGGGGCGCGGCGGTCACGTTGCAATTGCTGGTTCTCAAATGGGCCGATGCCAACCTCGGCCTGTCGCTCTCGAAAGCAGCGGTGCTGCAAGGTGTGACCGGTCTCGGCATTGCGATAGGCGCCAGTGCGGCAGCCGCGTGGGTGCCGTTGCGCAGCTCGCTCAAGGTCCTGCCCGTGGGATTGATTACGGGCGCCGTCGCCATTTGCATGGCGTTCTACAACAAGGACCTGTTTCCGGCGGGTTCCGGCGTGCACCTCGGGCCGCTGTTCGTGCCGCTTTATATCCTCGGCGCTTATCCGCTGATGATCGTGCTCGGCGCGTTGTCGGGATTTTTCATCGTACCGATGAACGCAATCCTGCAGCATCGCGGCGCGACGTTGCTGTCGGCGGGCGCGTCAATAGCGGTACAGAACTTCAACCAGAACCTGGCGGTTTTATCGATGCTAGGCGCCTATGCGCTCCTGCTTACGACCAAACTGCCGGTGGAATGGATCATCGTGGTATTCGGCGTGTTTATTTGCCTGATGATGGCCCTGGCAATGCGACGCCATGCCCGCAATGAGCGCACCGTGGACCTTGGCGCGCTGGTGGAAGAGTGATAAAACGCAGGGTGCGGGAACGGTATTTGCTACAAACTCTATTCGATCGAGAGCCGCGTGGCGTCAATGCGCGGATCGAAACCAACCAGGGACACGTCAAAGGAGCTGCAAATGGGTCTGTTTTCACGTTCTACACTCGATAGCAACATCAATGACGCCGCCAAAGTCGGCCAACGTGCCGTGCGTGGTGCAAGCGATGTGGTCGATTCGGCCAGCACGCAATTGCGCGGATTGCTCGACGAGCTCGACAGTTCGATTCGCGACGCGAAAGACGTCAATGTGGATCAGTTGCGCAAGGATTTGCAGGCCAAGCTGAAGTCCGCGCGTTCGCAGTTCGACGGCTCGTCCTCGGCAATTGCGGATCGCTTCAACGACGCCGCCGGTTACGCCGACGAATTCGTCCACGACAAGCCGTGGCACACGCTCGGCGCTGTCGCGGGCCTCGCCTTGCTGGTCGGTTTCCTGGCAGGACGTTCGTAAAAGCGCCAGCCTGACCAATGCAAAAACGCCGGCTTGCCGGCGTTTTTGCGTAAACGGTTGAAGGTGCAGATGGAGCTCAGTTCGAAGCTTCGGGTTAGCCATCCGGCCGAGGGTTCGTCATGTCCCCGACGCGGTACACTCGTGCCCTTAGACATTCGCAAAATCCAAGCAATCACGATGGGCACTCACACCTCCGCGTCTCCCTCCGTTTCTCCCTCCGCACACGAGCTGCCGCGCGTCCCTTCCGCTGCGCCGGCCGATCTGTCGCATCACACGCCCATGATGCATCGGGGCTAGATGCTTACTGAGTGGTTCTTTCACGACAGGTAACGGGTCGACCTATACTTGTGCTTACACTAGCTATATATCAACCAATTTCGTTTAGCAGTATTTGGTAGGATGATGACTCGCATCTCCCAATCAAAACAAACAACACGCTGAGAAACGAATGGCTGACAAAAAATCCAATCCCACTAATCCATCCAACCCCATCCACCCTGGCAAGACAAACGACTCAAACCCGTTTCCGCGAGACCGGGGGCACGAGAAATCGATCAAGAACGATCGCAGCGGTCGATACGATCAGCCCACCGTGAAAGACACACTGCCCCCACCCGACCCCGACCGGAAAAACAAGTGATGGATGCGGACGCCGCGCTTCGGAAGAATTGGCATGCCATGTTGTTTGGCATCCGCCGTTCCATTCGGTATCACCAACGGCGACGCGCCTTTTACGACAGGCTCGATCAAATTAGCAACGCTTTGTCGCTTATCTTAGGCTCCGCAGCGATATACGGAGTGCTAGATAAAGACGCCCACGCGGTTGCCATTGCAGCGTCAATGTTAGTGACCGTGATAAGCGCGGTTAATCTCATTTTGGCGTCGAGCCAGCGAGCCCGTGGGCACTTTGATCTAGCGCGTCGATTCAGCGATCTTGAGCGCCAGATGTTAGGCGCCCCCGTCGAAAGTACGCTGCTGGCCGCCCATGCCGAGCGGTTGGTCATTGAGTCCGACGAGCCGCCAAAACTCAGCGTGCTCGACTGTATTTGCCACAACGAACTGATGCGGGCCGAAGGCTATAAGACGGAGGATTTGGCGAAGATAACTTGGTGGCAGCGGCTTTTCGCCCCGTTCGTTGACATTCGCGAAGACCTGATTCACTAGCAACGAAGCTCCGATTCCTGGATCTCAATCGAAACACAATTCAAAATCCCGCTTGCCGCCAGCGGCAACAGCGAGTCCGTTTTTCTTCGCGCTCAATGCTTCGAACGTGGCCCAGGTGACGATCAACCGGCCGCCTGCTAGCTGACCGTCCCCGGTTCCACCGCAAACGTATGTTTGAACCAGGCCATTTGCGTTGCATTTCACTTTTTGCCGGCGATAAGTTCAACATTTATAGTTTGAAGCCTGCTCAAACGAGCGAGCGGCCAGGTTCTTGGTAAGCCACCACTTCGCCCACAATGATGTCGGCAAGCCAACGGCGCACGGCTGAGTTGGCAGCGATTACGTGTTGTTGGTCTGCGTATTCGATCATGACCCATGGGCTTTGCTTGTTGCAAAGGCGGTCGATAATCAACGTGTCGCCGACATGAAACGGCGCCCCTTCAACCGGTGCTGCAACTTGGACAAAGAGTTTTTGCGCGACGGCTGCTGCGTTCATGATGAATCTCCATATGCGTTAAGCGCGCCCGCTGGCAAACGGTTGCGCGGTGCTAAAACAAAATATAAGAGCTTAGGATTCCTAATAGCGCGCGAATTACAAAGACAAGATAGCCAGGGACCTCTCGCCCTAGAAGATCATTCGTCGCTAGCACGTCGACCGAACGATGAGGTCGTGGTGCTTGCGTCGACGTTGAAGGATACGAGAGAGGCTAAACAAATGCAATACAAATATCGTTTAAAATCAATTGTTTAGCGTTACCGAACACGATGTTCAGTGACTCCGAACATTGCTGGCCGCCAGATAGGGGCTGGCTTTCTGCCCTGCTCCCTGACTTTACAACGCCAACGACGCGTCAATTGCGCGAGCTATGGCGCGAATATCCTGACGATGAAATGGTTCACAACGCCTGTTTAGAGATCGAACGGATGCGCCAGGTATTCAAGGAAATCGAGGCCTATCGCGTCGTGGTCGAACGCTGCTGGTTTCAAGAGACGCGCGCCAAGCTGGTCGGGCTTGAGAAAATGCGGACGATGATTGAGGGCGAACGATCGCGGCTTGGAATCAGCCGCGACGAGATTCCTTCTGCGCCGGCAGATGCGGGAAAGCGGTATCCCTAAACGTCGGCAGTAACCATACAATGTGCCCTTTGCAATCTCACGTGCAACGCCATGGCCTTAGACCCGCAAGCGCTTTACATCTTAATCGGGCGACACCTCGAAAAGATACCGCGGCTTGACGATCACGCGCTCGGTATGAATCCGGACGTGTTGTCGTGGCTCGGAAAAGCCGAAGCATACGTAAAGGAAACGGGTGATTTCCCGCTCATTGCGGCGATGCAAATTCAAATGACGCGCATTAACACGTCTCACCGAGTATGGGCCGCGCGCGACATTCTCGGAATTTTGCACCGAGCGCTGGCCCTGACCGAGCTGGCAGCGCCGCCAGCAGTGGCCGGATCGTTCATCGCCGTAGGCGCAGAGTTCGATGCGTTTGCTGCCGTCGACAAGGTCATGAAGCGCGCAAAGAAATTGATCCTCGTCGTTGATCCATACCTTGACGAGACGATTCTTACCTCGTTCGGCGCATTGCCTATCGAGGGAGTTAGACTTTGCTTGTTGACTTCGAAAGCAAAGCAAACCGCCGCGCTCTTGCCGGCTGCGAACGCTTGGCGCGCTCAGTGGGGTAACCAACGACCGGTTGAGCTTCGATGGGCGCCGTCTGGCTCGTTGCACGACCGGGCGTTCTTTATTGACTCAACCGAAGCTTGGGCCGTTACTCAATCCTTTAAGAATTTTGCAGAGCGATCCCCGGGCGAAATCTATCGGACAGACAGCACAGCAGGTATGAAAATCCCGGCATACGAAGCGCTGTGGGCGCGCGCAGACATCGCCGCATAGCCGTCTACTTGCGCCCAAACGCTAAGTGGTTCGCTGCATTTAATATCCCGGGCTCTTATGCCCGACCTGGCCAGTGTACGGGTTGACGTTGCCCTGCGATGAATAGTTGTTATACGGGTTGCTGTCGGCTTCGGTGCGATGATACGGCTCGACATAGGTCCCGTTGCTGCGTGAGTAGCCATTCACCTGTTGGTCGTTGCCGTACATGCCCGAACCGCTCGGCTGCGCGCGTTGATTGTTGTACAACTGCGCGAACGCAGGCGCTGAGGCGATAACCAAGGACACTAAAAGCAGAACTTTTTTCATTGTTGTCTCCGATGCATGAAGCGTCGCAACCTGGACGCTCCATGCATAACGGCAGAATACAAAGAAACTCAAGTGAAATCACAATGTTGGAGCAAATCAAAACCGCTGCGATCACTGCTGCACTGCTGCGTCAAGCACGTATTCTTGCACTGTCGTCCAGCGATCATTGTCGGCTTTTTCACGCCTCGCGCTTGAATGCGTCAAGCCGAGCGCCGAGCGGTTTTTCATAACAAAGCGCCCGATCTTCGCGGTGTATGCGGTGCTAGCCGGTACCCCAACTTGGGAAAGAAATAGCCCGCACACGCCTCTGATGATAAAGCCGCTCGTGCAGGTTGTTTGTCCCTCGCGCCTGCAAGCGTCTATAAGCGGTTTGACATCCTTGAGCTCGCACGTGGTTTTCGTCACAACGTCCTTCGCTCCATCATCAGCATTTCCAGCTCTTGAAAACATCAGATTTTCACTCACGGCATTCCCCTTATCAATTCACCATCCACTGGTTAATTAAAAGAACCGAATCATTAACTTTGCGAGCACGAACTCGATGATCGCCATTAGCAACCCGGTTCCTATTCCGCTGGTTACCAGCAGGAACGTACGGTTAAAAGGCAGCGAAACATCGGTGTTCGACGAAAGCGCCCGTGATCTCCGCAAGGACTGCGTTTCTTCGAACAGCGCTTTAGCGATGGCGTCCGCCGCGGCCACCGAAAGCCCGGCCGCACGAAGCTTCATCGAAAGTTCCAGTGTGTCGATCATGACCGGTACCGTACAGAAGATCACAGTCCTTTAGCCCGACGCCAAAGCGCACGGCGTTTCGCAGCACCAACGAGAGAAATCCCCATTTCGAGCGCAATCTTGCTGTCGGTCTCTCCGCTGTTAAGCCTTCTGAGGACTTCGGCGACGCCGCGTTCGTTCAGAGGGCCACCTGGCCTGGTTCGATAGCTCGCAACGTCCCCGACAGTCCCCCGATCCGGGCTCTGCGCGATCAGGCCATCAACCATGCTTAATGCGCGAGACAGCATCGCGCGGACTTCATTGAGCTGCCCAAGGTCTTTGTTCATGTGGTTAAAAGGTTATGTCGATAAGGTTGTATACTTAACGGGCTAGATGACTTTGTCAACTGATTTCGGTGCAAGCGCGCGCAAATGCAGCGAGTGTGCGGTTCGCAGAGCGCCCGACTTCTGTACGAGGCAAGCAAAAGATAACGCCCACCTAAGTGGGCGCTATCCCCGCAGCGGCGCGGGCGTTACCGCAGCGTATCGCGGATTGTCGCCCGCGAATTCAATCCAACACCTAGCGGCTTCAGTCGCGCGGTGCTTCCCTGACTGTCTTCCATCGAGCCGGCGCCTGGTTCCGCCGGGTGTGATTGCAGATGCCGAACACTGCGGCATTGCTGATCTCGAAGATCTCCGCAATTTTTCGATACGGTAAGCGGTCCTGTTCTCGCATCTGCCGGATCAGCTCGACGTCGCGATTGGTGAGCTTGGCGCGCTGGTGGTCTTCCCCAATGCGCCACCCCCGGTCGTTAACAGCGATCAATCTCGGCATGGCTCACCTCGTTCACTGTTGCATGTGCTGCGCAGCTATCGGTATGTGACGCTTAGCCGCGTTGCCTTTCGTGTTCGGTACTTCGGCGACATATATCGGCGCCGATACTGCTACATCAAATCGTGACCTTCTTGCGGCTCAAACCAGAAGCTGACGACCGGTACGTCGTCGCCCTCGTCGTAATAAAAATCGGCCCTGCCTCCGCCTGGGGGGCGAATCCGATTCGCCCACTTCAATGCGCATCGAACCAGATCATCGCCCGTTGCGCGAAGCAGCGTTTCAAGTGCGTCATAGCGCAAAAGGTGTTTGCCGTCATGCCTAGCATCTGTGTACGGCCAATAACCGTGACGCGAATCCGATGGGGTGATCGGGCTGTCATACGAGCGGTCGTATTCCAGTCCGTATGAAAACGCGAATTCGACAACTTCTGCGCGTTCTTTCGCCGTCATTTCTCCGGCCGGAGTATGCGAATCGTGACGCGCTTCCAAGGCTTCAAGGCGAGCGAGCAGGTTCACAGCAAATCACTCCCTTCCGCCGATGCTGGCTTCGTCGGACCGCCTTCGAGCGCGGCAAGGCGTCGATTGAACTCGTCCATCTCGTTCGCGCGCAACACGCCCGCAATGCCGCCGAGCACGGCCGCGCCGTCTTCGGTGGTTACTTCGCCGCGTGAGATCGCATCCATCACTGCATGCGCTTTGTCCGTGAAGGTCTCCGCCGCGAACAGGCCTGGAATCACCACGGCGTCGCGGCTTGCTTTCGGCGCTGGGAACAGGCGTTCTATTACCAGCTTGAGCGCTATCGGCTCGCCGGCAAGAGCCTGCTTCTTAAGGACTTCGGCGTAAAGGTTCAGGTCCAGCTCAAGCAAGTCGCGCAAGCGCTTCGCAGACAGCGGTTTGCCGCCTGCGTTGCCCGATGCACCCGGCTTGAAGTGTCCAAGTTCGTTCCGGTCAGCCATCAGAGCACCGCATATCCACTGCCGAAATCGGTCGGCTTCATCACCGTGTCGATATCTTCGGCAAGGCCCGCGAGGATCGAGCCACTGGTCATGGTGCCAACGACGGTGTATTTGAGCCCAAGATACTTGCGCAACTTCTGTGGGGGCACATGCACGCCGAGCGCTAACGACCCGGCGGCCAACGCCACAGTAGCGATTGCGGTCGTCTGAAAATGCGTGACGACATTCGTTGTCAAGGCGGCGTCATCGGCCGATACAACGGCAATCTGCAACGATGTGCCGCCGGCAAACGCCTGAAGCACACGAGCAAAGACGCCGATCGGTTGCGCTACCATCGCAGTTGGCAGCACCTGGTTGCCCAAGTTGTCGATAACGTTCGTCGAGTTCGCACTAGTCGTGATTAGCTGCGAGTCGGAGAAAAGATTCTGCTGGTCGATAACCATGATTTTCCTTTTGTTACGCCGCCCTGCTGTCGGCGTTTGACGCTTATCTGACAACGTTGGGCGAGCTCGTTCACTGACGCCTACATCGGCGCCGATACCTACTGCCCAAGCAACGAGTTCGAACCGAGCAGGCCACCGGGGCCGCCAAGGTTGAGTGCTGAATTAGCGACGCCGCCGCTGCCGGTGAGCAACGTGGATGCGGGGCCGCTGTTCACGCCAGCCGATGCGGGTGTGCCGCCAGCGTTAAGCCCGCTCGTGTCGGCGGGTGTCGCCTTCTGCGCGGTACCGGTGGCTTGCGCGAGTTGTGCGGCTTTGTCAGCCTGCTGGCCTTGCGCGATGCTGTTCATGTGCGCAGTAATGGCGGTGCCGGCCGCCCCGACGCCGGCCGCGATTAAACCTGCAGTGGCTGCAGTGATTCCACTCATGCTTTTTCCCCTGTGATTAAGACGTGACCCGCTGAATTCATAAGAAGATGCGGTTCGCTGGTGAATTCGTATTCGGCTTCGTCAACTGAATGCGCGGCGCTCGGCAGCACCATCGTCATTTGCGTTTCGGTGTGCGTGCGAAATAACTGCTTGCGCCCGGCGCTGCCTGGCAAAACGTTAAAACCGGTGAGCCGTACCGAATCAGCGCCGGTGAAAACTGTGACATCGCCGTGGATAATGAGCACCGTTGCGACTTTAAGCACCACGCCCGACACCACTGTGTCGGCTGGTATGCGCGCGGTTCTCGCGTACATACCGCCGTGGATCAGGTGATCGATGTCGACATTGGTCTGCGGCAACGCTCGCAGGCTTGCGTCGATGTCACGCAACACGGCAAGCGTTTCCGGCGCCGGGCACGTGAGCATGGACGGCAGCGCGATCGAGTTCATTGTGCGAAGCCCTTGAAGTACATGCGATTTGTTGCGCGGTATCCGCTGCGCGGCAGGATCACGTCAAGTCGGCTTTCGCATGGCGCGCTGATCATCAATCCCGCGGCGCCGTTCTCGCTTGCGATGCGTTCAGCCGCTTCTCGAAGTCGTGTGCCGGCGCTACCGTTGCGCGCATTAGCGGCCACGAAGAACGAGATCAGACAGCCAATGCGCTTCGAGAAATGCGGCAACGTGGATAGCGTCACCACACCGAAGCCCACAAGTTCATCGCGGTAGGCACCAACGTTCCATACGCCCAGGAAGTGCGCCACGCCTGCGGCTTCCATCGCTCGATACGCGTCGATGTCCACCTTCGGCTCCCCGAATTCAGGCATGCGTCCCGACTCCGCGGCGTACTCGGCACATAGCGCATCGAAGTTCGACGCGTTGGCGAGTTCGTCAGCCGAGCATTCACGGATCACGATTGCGGACATGGTCATTGCCTCACTAACCGCCGCGCGCTTTTTGCGAACGCGCGAGCTGGCAGAGTTTGAGAACGGTCTGCGGATCGTTGCCTAGGCGCGAGACCTCAAGCACGCGAGCAAATCGGGGATCACGCGTGACCATTTCCACAGCGGACGCCAGGGCTGCTTTTGCATCCGCGCCGTAGTGCTCGGTCAGCATCTGGATCGCGGAATTTGCGTTTTTGGCATCGCGCTCAGGAGTCATCGGTTCAGCAGTGAAGCGGCCCACGGCGTCGACGATCTCCTGTGCATCCTGCGCACTCGCGCCAATGTCGGCGAACACCTCGCGGTACTCCGCGGCGACCGCTGTTTTAATGGCCGGGTCAATCGTTACGTCTTTCATCGCTGCTTCGAGCTGCACGCTGGCAAACGTGCCTTGTGGGCTGAACATGCGGCGTTCCGACGTGTCGCGCAGCTTCGCGACTTCGGCCGGCACGTTGGGGTATTTCTCCGCGAGTGCCTTGTCGGCGTCGCTGGTTGCCTGCTTAGCGCGTGCTGCACGTTCGATGTCTTCCGCTTGCCGGCGCAACGCGCGCGGGTCTGCGGGTTTCGCTTCGACAGGCTCGGATGCGGGTTTGGTCTTCGCTGCAACCTGCGCCGGTTCAGCGGGCGCAGTGGCCGGCGTGCCGTACAGGCGGTCAGCGATCGCGTTCAGGTCGGGGCCGCTTGATTGGATTTCGTCGCTCATATCAGCCTCCCGAAGGCATCAAACGTGCGCCGATCGCGGGCACGGCAGGCGCGCCCCATTCGACAGCGGGAATCACGCCGGCATTGGGGTCGTCGGGCGACACGATCGTTGGCTCGAATTCGATAACGGGATCAGGCGCAATGACGCCGACCAGCTTGTGCACGTCCGTCAAGGCATCGTCAATTGCCTGCGTCGACTGCTTCACGGCTGCGACAAGTCCGTCGCGATTGCCGTGTGCCAGGTGCTGGTGATTCTGATACGTGAGCATGCCGTCCAGACTTAAACCAACCTCGCCGAAGCCCGAATCGTGTAACGCCATAACGAACGCAGCGCGCAGCGGATCGGTGACCGCGCGTGGCGCAATAGCTGCGCGCTGACCGAAGACAACCATTGCCTGGTGATCTTTTGGAGCAGCGCCGGCCGTGGCCTGATAGATCGCGACAAGCGCGGCGTCATTAGCCGTTTCAAAGTCTCTCAGCGCGACGGCCATGTTGTCGATGGCCGCCTGCAGCGCCTTCGCCTGCTTGACCCGTGCAGACGAAAGTGCAATTGCCTTTTCTCGCGCTGCGATCCACCCTGCTTTCTTCGCGTTGACTTCGTCCATGTGATCGAGTCGCTCGGCTTCGGTTAATGCAGACTGAAGCTGGTCGAGACGGGCACTGTGCGACCTTACGGCGGCAGCAGCGGCGTCCAATGCTTTATGCGCCAAGTCGTTGGTGGGATCGCGACTGACGGCCTGCACTGCAGTGCTTCGGGCATTGATCGCAAGCTGATGCTCGTGTTCCGTCTCAGCGATCGCGGATTTGAGGACTAAAGCTCTGCGCACGTTGCGCTCCTTGAATTTGATGATCCAAGGTTACGCAGGCAGAAAGTGAAAGTCGCGCGGGTAACATTTTGCGTCAACGTAATCTATTCGTAATCCTCAACGGCACCGGTGCGCCGGTCGGAAGGTAGCGACGCCGCCTTCAAAATGCACGTGGTTGCGCAACGCCGCGGCGTGCTTTGGGCTGTACTGTCCGAGTGCGTCGGCTTCCCGATAGATGCGCATCATTGCAGCCTTTTGCGACACGCCCAAGATGCTCACCACGGGCACCGGCGCTCCGATTGATGTCCATAGCAGCCAAAGCATCAAACGTCCGGCTGTACACGGCAATACAAGCCCATCGCCAAAATCAAGTTCGCCCATGGTGTAGCCCTCGGTATAGGTTTCGCAACTTAATCGCCGACTGCGCATTCGGTGGCGGGTCAAACCCCGCTGACAGATCAGTCTCGTCGACGGGCATTGCGTTTTGTCTGTGCTGCTTTGCGGCTTCGTGTGCGCTTGCGTGCATGCGAGGCCGAAGTAATGCGCTTTATGTATCGAAGACTATCCGCCATCCGGAAACAGGAGTTGCGCAAAAACAACCGCGTTCGCGTTGTTCCTGTTTTCAGGTGGCATTTGCCGCCCACAGTCGCCGCAGCGTTTTACAGCACTGTTGGCCCTATTGTTGGCGCCGAAACCCTTACCCCTACTTCTTTCCAACTATCCCCACTATTCCAACAATAAAATAGAGTTAGTAGAGAACAGTCAATCGTTGCGGTAACGGAAAACCATAGGGATATAAAAAGCTTTAGGGATTTGAAACCCTATGTTGGCGTGTTGGATTGGTGGAAGCCTTAACCAGTAAGGCCCCCTCCCAACACTCCAACAATGCACTTCTTCACAGCAAGTCCAAACCCTGCTCAATGTCCCTTTTGGTAAATTTTTGCAGGTAGGTTTCCGCCGTGAAATCGCCTTCGAACAACGTATCGTCATGCTCGGCATCGTCATCGAGGAACGTCACTTTTCGGCTGCGCTCGAAGGCGGACTTCGATTCTGCCCAAGGTGTTACTTTCCAGTACCGCAGATCGTCGCTTGACTGCACCGTGCCCCATCCGAACGTTTCTTTGACCCGCAGACCAAACACTCTGTTGTCGCAGGGGTGAGTAACGCCGCGCCTGCGCGCCGACTCGACGAATTGTTCGTAGAGCTTTCCCTTTTGGATGCGCATCTCGCCAGTCCACGCCTCGCCGACCAGCTCGTGGGCTTCAATGGCGTCGTACATAAACTGGAAATGCGGCTCAAGCGTCGCCGAGCGCTGCGCCCTCAGCCCTTTGGTTTCCGGGACGGCCCGAATCTGCCACCCGCGAAGATCGATAGCGAGCAAGTGAGCCAACAGCGCCTTAAGACCGGTGGGCTCGACGCCCGCTGTGATGCGCTTGAGGCCGGCTCGGCCGTACATCTGCGCGTCGATCGCAGCGAAATACGCATAATCAAGGCGGTGCGCTTCTCCGCATTCGAGCGCGAACAAGCGCCGCTCGTCTTGCGTCGCAGGGAAAAGCCACTCGGCGTTACCTACGAAAATGAACCGTGAATAGTTATCGATCATGGCGATGTCGACGCCCTTCCGTTCGAGCGCGATCTTTTCGGAAGTGATCATGTGCTTGAGCGCACCTTCCGCTTTTTTGTCACCCGCCCAAAACGATTCTTCACCAGTGATAAGCAGCGCAGTGCTGTGATGGGCGTTGAATCGTCCTGTCAGTTGGTCGGCGTTCGATACCGTCACGGCGTGTGTGCCAAGTAACGCCGCGATCGTATCAGCAAGCTTCGACTTGCCGGTGCCTTTCTTGCCACTGATCGAAATCGCAACGCCTGGCTTCGCGCCCGGATTCTGCACAAGATCTGCGAGCCAACATGTCAAGTACGCAAACTGCGCGGCGTCGCCTTGGCAGATGTTTTCGAGCAAGTGAGCAAAGAATAACGAGCAGTCGCCCGCGGCGGGCTCAACAGCGAATCCGCGAAACAGGTTGTAATAGCCTGCTCGTCCGCCGCCTGGCGCGAACTCGACGCCGTCGAATGTACGCCGCAAAGGTGACTTGACCCATGCAGGGGCCGCGGCGGCGGTCTTAGTGACGATCTCGCCCGTTTGCCCGTCCGTCGCCTCGTACTCGTATTTCAGCGCGGCGTGAAACGTCTCGAAGGAAGTCTTATTCAAGAAATCCGGCAGATCGTTATCGTTCTCCCGGATCACTACGCACGTGCCGCCCACCAGCGTGACGGCGTGCCGCTCGTTGATCGCGGACATTACGTCCTCGTAACTACCAACTTCGGGCATCGGCTCGGCGATCGAACCTTCGAATGATTTGCGAACTGCGCGATCCAGGTCTTTCGCGGCATCACCACCTGGCCATGCAATGGGCAATGTAAGAATCTCTGAATCAGTGAAACGTGCAGCCTTCAAGATGCCGACTATCGATTGCAACCTTCCAGAACCAGACGGATCGTTGAGTCCTGTCCCGTCGCCGGCCAAACGCGCCGAGAGCTTGGCGTGCGACGTCTTGAGTTTTTCGAAGGCTTCCAACACGGCATCCGCCGATCGCGAAACGCGTTGTTTCTTCGGAATAGTGGTCGTCGCCGCGGCCTTCGCTGTGACCGCCTCGACTTTCGGCGCAAGCGCCTCGATCTCGGCAAGCGTGTAGCTTTTCTCGGACTGGCTGAGAACGCGCACCACTCGTGCGACATCGGGATAGCCCTTTTCCGCGATCTTACTGGCGGGCTGCCACATAACCGAGCCCGGCAGTTTCATGATGCGGTCAATGTTAAAAACCGAATCGCTGCCCGCGCACAGCCGCTTGTTGATCGCCTCGTGCGGGCCGTTAGCATCCTTCTTCCAATCCTGCTCCGAAAACTCGGTCGGCACGGCGAGCCGGTAGAACGCTTGAACGCCGTTGCCGCTGTCGACTACGAAGCTCGCAACGGCGGCCAATGTCGTCGCGTGGGCGAGCAGTCGGGCGCGCTCGTCGTCATATGCAGCGCCCGCGCGAGGGTCGAAGTCTTGCTGCACGAACAGCCCCCGCGCAATGTCGACTTTCTTGGCTTTTTTCGTGGGATTCGACGATGGCTTAAGTTCGTTCACCGTCCAATACATGTTGAACTGCGACATGTTGTATTCGGCCGCCCACTCTGCTGCCGCGTCGAACCCTCCCGGCAGTGCGAATGACATCGCGGGAATCTGGATCGACCCGCCATTCTTCGGGATCGCCAAGATCTGGATCGAACCATCGTTCGGCCGCGCGAGCTTTACGAATCGTTCAAATTCCTCAATATCAAACGCTATGTTATTGATAGCACTACTAAAATATTTCTTGTCAGGCTGAGCCAAACTAGTCATAATGAATCACCTTTTGCTTCAAAACGTTTGTCTTAGCGCACCTTCGGGTGCGCTTTTTTATTCGCCACTGAAGAACCGCTTCTTGGCCGCCAACAGCTGTGCGCGTTCTTCTGCTGTCTGCAGCCGGCCGTCGCTATAGGTAATCACCCCGTTTGGGCGCTCGATGCAGTAGTACTGGCTGATCTCGCCGGTGTCGCCGTAGGGCAGGCTCTCGAAATACCACTCCACCCGGCCGGTCGCGATCTCTGTTTTCTTGAGCCGTTGCACTTGTATGCCGAGCAGTGAATCGCAGACAAGGTGCGGGACCGGATCGACGAGCAACGTCCTCGGCTCTGAAGGGTCAACCTCGATCCAGACAATCGCGCCTGCTGGCGCCATTTGAAACTCTGGCGGCCCGTCGTCGACGATGTCGAATACAACATGCGGGCCGCCAGCGACCGTTTTATCGTCCATTAGAAAAGCTTCCCTGTCGGTGAGATGTATTTGTCGAGTGACGTCACAAGTACGACCAGCGGCTTGATTTCGTCGATCAGTGGCAGCAGAACCGGCGCAGCGTCATCGATGGTCATGTCTCTTGAAGTGGGCACACGCGGCAGTGTCCCGTCGACAACCTTTATGATTCGTGCGATTTCACCTTGAGCGCGCCCGTGTATCTCTACTGCCGTGAAGTCGGCAACCAAAACGATCCCTTCGATTGCTTTTTGCGCGAGGCAAAGCAGCCAACGCGGTTGCGCGAGTCCGTCTTCGGTTGTGCCACATCGATCGAGCAGCGCCTGCTCAAGTTGTTTGTGCGCTTGAATGAGCCTTGCAACCGCGGCAGCGACAGGAGCGGAATAGGTCATGCAGCTCCCGAAGAACGTACGGCCGCTGCGTGCCAGTCGGGTGCCGCCAGACCATTGAGGTTGTGTCTCGGTAACGAATCAATGTACGCGCGGATCTCGCTGATCTTCCACGCGTTTGAAAACGCGTTTAGCTTTAGCGGACGGGGGAATGCCGGATCGCGACGAAGCTGGTCGTAGATCCAATTGCGCGAGCAGTTGCCGAGTAGAACCCGCAGCTCGGCCATGTTTATCAATTCCGGCTCGATTGGAGCGCGGGTCACGGAGGTTTTCATTGAGCGTGTCCTTGTGTGTTAGAACGTGCTCAATGATCGTGGGGTCGGCTTGCGGTATGTGTACGCTTTGTTGCTGTTCAGCTACGAGTGATTCTGATGAAGTGGGCAACAACCGCAGCCCACGCCAGCCCCAAGGACGTAGCGAAGAACACCCCGATACAAGTTGCGGTGACCGGCGCCATGCTATGCCGCCATTGCGGCGTCGATCGAGGTAACGTTCGGCGTCGACAGCGCAGTGAGATGGTCTGCCCACTTTTGCAACCACGTGCGCGCTTCCTCGTCGTACCGATGCGTGTCGTAGATGGCGGCGATCGAGTTGTCGACGTGGTTCAAACACCGGTCCTGCACGACGCGCGGACAGCCCAGGCGTGCAAGCCCCGTAGCGGCGCTGCGGCGCAGGTCGTGCGTTGTCCAACCGGTTGACAACGGGTCAGCCGCCGGCGCGCCGTCTGACGCCTGCCGCGCGGCGTACTGCGCCAAGCCCACCGCTTTCTGATTGATGTGCTGATCTTTCCGTTTGCCGCTTGGGAACACGAAAACGGGATCGAGCTCGCGGCGGTACTTGAGCACCTCAAGCGCCTGACGCGACAGCATCACGAGATGCGGCGTGCCGTTCTTAGTGTCGTGTTGCTGCCACGTGCCGCGCTCGAAGTCGATGTCGGACCAGCGCGCCGCTACGATCTCGCCGCTTCGCGAGGCAGTCAGCAGGGACAACAGCAGCACTTTGCGCACCGACCGGCTGTATGGGCTATGCGGTAGCCACCGCAGTAGCGTCGCCAGCTCGCTATCCCCGAGCGCGCGCTTCCGGCGAACTTGCGACGCGCCTTTAATGCCTATCGTCGGGGAAATATGGTCGTCGGGAAGGCGCCCTTGTTCGAGTCCATGGGCATAAGCGCACCGGATACGGCTTAACAGATAAGTCGCGACCCGCGGCGCGCGCGCCATCGTCGGCCGGATCACCTCGTCCTGCAACTCGCGGCGCGTAACAGCAGCAGCCGGACGCGCGCCGAGCTTTGGCACGAGTTCACGCTGTAGAAGCCGTACGCCCTCCGCGCCCTTCTTTTGCTTCTCTAGATTTTCAACAATGTAATCGTTGACCAGATCCTCAACGGTGTAGCTAGTGGCGCGCTTGGCTTCGCGGGCCTTCGCGGCGTCGGCCCTGGCCTGCCGCTTTACGAGCTGAGGATCTATCCCCTGTTCACGATCGAGCTTTCGCTTGGCAAGCGCCGCACGGGCTGCGGCAAGGGTCATCGCGCCGAACTCCCCGAGCTTGATTTGCCGCAGGGCACCGTCCGGTGCGCGGTAGCGGTAGAAGAAAACTTTCGCCGACGAATTGCACCGGACTCGCAAACCTGGGTTGTCAGGGTCGCTCAGTTCGACGCCCGGCGCCATAGCGGCGATAATCGCCGGTGTAAGTGTTTTGGGTCTATCGCCCGCGGGTGTAGGTTTCATTATCGTTCTCGCTACGGAATAGCTCAACGATACCTACACCTACACCGAAAATCCAGCTATAAACGAACACGTTTGATGTAAAACGAACACGGTCTGAGAGCAATAAATTGTCCGAAACCAATGTTAGGCTTAGCCTTACACCCGATTCTGGCCCGCCAGCAAAGGCAATGACCGAAGCAGAGCTTTCGTCACATACACCGATGATGCAGCAGTACCTGCGAATCAAGGCGGAGCATCCGGGCACGCTCGTGTTCTATCGCATGGGCGACTTCTACGAGCTTTTCTTCGACGATGCAGTCAAGGCATCCCGCCTTCTCGACCTGACCCTGACACAACGCGGCGCATCGGGTGGCAACCCAATCAAGATGGCGGGCATTCCCCACCATTCGTGCGAGCAATATCTCGCCAAGCTCGTGAAGCTCGGCGAGTCGGTTGCCATCTGCGAACAGATTGGTGACCCGGCAACATCGAAGGGACCGGTCGAGCGCAAGGTCGTGCGCGTGGTCACGCCCGGTACGCTCACCGACGCCGCCCTTCTCTCCGACAAAAACGACGTCTTCCTGTTGGCGTTGTGTCCCGCGCACAACCGTCGCGGCGTTGTAACGAGCGTCGGACTTGCGTGGCTCAACCTTGCAAGCGGCGCGTTGCGCCTCGCGGAAGTCGCGCCCGATCAACTGGGCGCGGCGCTCGAAAGAATCCGGCCGGCTGAAACCCTGACGGCCGATTCGTTCTCGGATACGAACGCGCCGTTCCAGGTGCCGAACATCGGCGCGACCACGCGCGTTCCTGCATGGCATTTCGATATCGATTCCGGTACGCAGCGCTTATGCGAACAACTCGACGTCGCGGGTCTCGACGGCTTTGGCGCCCACTCGCTGACGTGCGCATGCGGCGCAGCTGGTGCGCTGCTCCTTTATGCCGCTGCAACCCAAGGTCAGCAACTGCGGCACGTGCGCAGCCTGAAGGTGGAGTACGAGTCGGAATACATCGGACTCGATCCCGCCACGCGACGCAATCTTGAACTGACCGAAACGCTGCGCGGAACGGAATCGCCGACGCTTTGTTCGTTGCTGGACACGTGCTGCACGACCATGGGCAGCCGGTTGCTGCGTCACTGGCTGCATCATCCGCCGCGCGATTCGGCCATTGCTCAGGGACGTCAACGCGCGATCGGCGCCTTGCTCGACGCTCCTTCGGGCGCGAGTCTCGATGGTCTGCGCTCGGCGCTGCGCCAGATTTCGGATATCGAACGAATCACGGGGAGACTCGCGCTGCTTTCAGCGCGGCCGCGTGATCTTTCGAGCCTGCGCGATACCTTCGCCGCCTTACCGCAACTGCGCGAACGGCTGGCTCCGGTCAAGGTGCACGCCGCATGGCTCGATCGAATCGATAGCGCGCTCGAGCCGCCGCCGGAATGTCTCGACTTGCTGACCCGCGCGATCGCCAAAGAACCCGCTGTACTGATTCGCGACGGCGGCGTGATCGCGCGCGGGTACGACGCAGATCTCGACGAGCTGCGCGACATCTCGGAGAACTGCGACCAGTTCCTGATCGACCTGGAAACGCGTGAGCGCGCACGCACGGGAATCGCGAACTTGCGGGTCGAATACAACAAGGTGCACGGGTTTTATATTGAAGTCACGCGTGGTCAGACGGACAAGGTTCCGGACGATTACCGGCGCCGTCAGACGCTCAAGAACGCCGAGCGCTACATCACGCCGGAATTGAAGACGTTCGAAGACAAGGCGTTGTCCGCGCAGGATCGGGCGCTTGCCCGCGAACGCATGCTTTATGACGCGCTGCTGCAGACCTTGCTGCCGCATATCGGCGATTGCCAGCGTGTCGCGGCGGCGCTCGCCGAGCTGGATCTGCTGAGCGCATTCGCCGAACGCGCACTTGCGCTCGACTGGGTTGCACCGAGTTTTGCGAACGACTCGGGAATCGATATCGAGCAAGGGCGGCATCCTGTTGTCGAAGCGCAAGTCGAACAATTTATCGCTAACGATTGTTGCCTGAACACCGATCGCAAGCTGCTGCTGATCACCGGCCCGAACATGGGCGGTAAGTCGACGTTCATGCGCCAGACCGCGTTAATCGCGCTCCTTGCCTACGTGGGCAGCTATGTACCCGCCAAGCGCGCGAGTTTTGGTCCTATCGACCGGATTTTCACGCGCATTGGTGCCGCCGATGACCTAGCGGGCGGGCGCTCGACCTTCATGGTCGAGATGACCGAAGCCGCTGCCATTCTCAACGACGCAACACCGTCGAGCCTGGTGCTGATGGACGAGATCGGCCGGGGCACATCCACCTTCGATGGCCTCGCGCTCGCTTGGGCAATCGCACGGCATCTGCTCTCGCACAACGGCTGCCATACGTTGTTTGCCACGCATTATTTCGAGCTGACCCAGTTGCCGGCCGAGTTCGCGCACGCCGCGAACGTGCATTTGTCGGCGGTCGAGCACGATCACGGCATCGTGTTCTTGCATTCGGTCAACGAAGGTCCGGCGAATCAAAGCTACGGCTTGCAAGTAGCGCAACTCGCCGGTGTTCCGCCCGCGGTGATCAAGGCGGCCAGAAAACATCTGGCGCATCTGGAGCAGCAGTCCATCGGTCAGGCCTCGCCGCAATTCGACCTGTTCGCGCCGCCGCATATTGACAATCTGAACGAGATCGAAGCGCGCGACGAGCCAGCCGCGCCCCATCCGGCGCTGGACCGCCTCCGCGCAATCGATCCGAACGACGTACGTCCACGCGACGCACTCGATCTGCTCTACGAACTACATGAGCTGGCGTCGCACGCTCCGGATGCGTCTCACTAGCTGCGGGTTTCCCGCTCAGAGGCTTCGCGCGCGATGCGTGTCGCGCGCATTTGCCGTTGCCTGCATCGTCATTACAATGCAGACCGCGCACGCTGAAACAGCGCCGATGAGCTTCGCGATTGCATCGAACGTCGTGAATAAACCAGCCGACGAAACCGCGTTGCAACAAATGCTCGATGCCATTGGACGGGATCGCAATACGTCGTTCATTGTCTACGACGGCAATCTCAAAAGCGAAGCAGAGCCGTGCCGCGACACGCTCTACAACACGCGCCAGCAAATCTTCGACAGTTCGCGCAAACCTGTGGTCCTGCTTCCTGGCGGTAACGACTGGGCGTCGTGCAATATGTCGCAAGCCGGTGGTTACGATCCGGTCGAACGCCTCGACTTTATTCGCCAGCTATTCTTCGGCGACTCGAATTCGCTCGGTCAGACGCCGATCAGCATGATTCGCGAAAGCGATGTCGCGCGCTTTCGACCGTTCCGTGAAAACGTTCGATGGCAGGCGAACGGCATTGCGTTCATCGGCCTGAACGCGCCCGCGCCAAACAACCACTACTCGACTGCCGGCGGGCGCAACGGCGAATTCGAGGATCGCTCGGTCGCCAACGCGTTCTGGCTCGAACACGCAGTGGAAAACGCCCGCCGTAGCGACTTGCGCGCGGTCGTCGTGATCCTCCAGGGCGATCCGGATTTCGCGCGTTACGAACGGCGCGATCGTTTCGCATGGCTGCGCTTCTCGCGCGGCGACGCATCGCGCGATGGCTTTCTCGAACTGAAACGCAGCCTGGTGAAAGCCGCGGAATCATTTCGTGGTCCGATGATTGTGATCCACAACTCGGACACGCCCATTGCCAAGGGGTTTCGTATCGATCAACCCTTGCGCAATGACAAGGGCGCCGTTGTGGGGAATCTGACGCGCATCGCAATCGGATTGAAGAATCCGCAATCGCAGTGGCTCGAAGTCGAGTCCGACCTGAACTGGCGGCCGCCCTTTCGTGTTCGTGTACGGGACGTAACCATTCGGCCGAATAGCCAAGCTCAAGGATCTGCACAGGGATCGGCACCCGCCGCGTCGTCCATGCCAAGCGTGGAGAACGGCGCACCCGGGCCGTCATCGTTTTCCCAGCAGATGCAACCGGTGCAGCAATATCCAGCACCGGCCTCTGCAAGTGACGGCGCAGCGTCCAATGCCGTGCCTCAAATGCCGCCGTTGATCAATTCAAATCCACCGCCAACTATGCCGCCGATCCTGGGCACGCCGTCGAATGTGCCAACGCCGGCAAGCGGTGCATCGACTCCAGCCAGTCCTGTGCAATGAAATAAAACAAAGGCGCAGCAACCTGCCTGCGCCTTGTTCCACTTCGCATCAATACTTGCATCGACGCTAACTACCGCGCCTCAATGCAAGGTCGGACCCGTGTCCTTGCCTGGCTCTTCCTCGTCTTCGTCGAGCACTTCCAGACCATCCAGCCCGTGTGCGTGCTGATGCTCTTTTTCGTCTTCGGTGGCTTCACGCACTTCCTGCACGTTCAACGCGAAACGCAGCGCCATGCCGGCTAGCGGATGATTGCCGTCGAGCACGACCTTGTCTTCCGCGACGTCGGTTACGGTGTAGATCAGCGAATCGAGTTCGTCCTCGCCGTCTTCCGGCGTGCCCTCGAACTGCATGCCGACTTCGAGCGGCTCAGGAAAGCGGCCGCGCGCCTCCACCTTCACGAGATCGGGATCGTACTCGCCGAACGCGTCTTGCGGCTCCAGCTGCAATTGCGTCTGATAGCCGGCTTCCTGACCGTCGAGTGCTTCCTCGATCTTGGGGAACGTGCCATCATAGCCGCCGTGCAGATAGACCATCGGCTCGTCGCTTTCCTCGATCAGGTTGCCATGAGCGTCAGACAGCTTATAGGCGACTGATACGACGGTGTCTTTTGCGATTTTCATTGGATTCTCCAAGATACAAGCCTCAATTATACGATGCCAGCGCAGTCCCCTAACGTTCCCTCAACTCCTTTCGCGGTGCCGCTTCCCGACGAACCTGCAACCCTCCTCGGCGGCATCACGCCCGCGCAATTCATGCGCCGGTATTGGCAGAAAAAGCCGCTGCTGATCCGTCAGGCGATTCCCGGCATCCAGGCGCCATTATCGCGCGACGAGCTGTTCGAACTCGCCGACAGCGAAGACACCGAGTCGCGCCTGATCACACATTTTCGCCAATCCTGGGCCATGGAGCACGGGCCGTTTGCACCGGATGAATTGCCACCCGTGAAAAAGCGTGACTGGACATTGCTCGTGCAAGGCGTGAACCTGCACGACGATCGCGCCCGAGGGCTGCTGGACCGCTTCCGTTTCATTCCCGATGCACGTCTGGACGACCTGATGATCTCGTATGCAACGGACGGCGGCGGCGTTGGCGCGCATTTCGATTCCTACGATGTCTTCTTGTTGCAGGTGCACGGCAAGCGCCGCTGGCGCTTTGGCGCGCAGCGCGATCTCTCGCTAAAAGAGGGATTGCCGTTGAAAGTTTTACAGCACTTCGAAGCCGATGAGGAATGGGTGCTCGAGCCTGGCGACATGCTCTATTTGCCGCCGCATATTGCTCACGACGGCGTGGCCGAGGGCGAATGCATGACCTGTTCGATCGGCTTCCGGGCGCCGTCCGTGGCCGAATTGTCAGGGCAATTCCTATATCACCTGGCCGAGCGCATCGAAGATATAACGGGTGCTGGCGGCAAGAGTGAACAGCGTTATCGCGACCCTACGCAGCCCGCCGTCACTAACCCCGCGCAATTGCCTCCCCTTCTGCTGGAGCGAGTAGGCGCGATCCTTGCGAAGATTGAATGGAATGAGAAAGATGTTGCTGGTTTTATCGGGAGTTATTTGAGCGAACCAAAGGCGAATGTCGTATTTGATCCGCCGCAACGTCCTTTGAATGAAAAGCGGTTTATCGAGCGTGCAAAGCAGTCCGGTTTGAAGCTCGATAAAAAAACTGTACTGCTTTATGACAAGCACGCTTATTTTCTGAATGGCGAACGCGAATTAATGTCGCCGAAAGCCAGAAAATGGTTGCTTGAACTCGCCGACAAGCGATATCTGGAGGGGAAACGGTTTGTAACACTCTCTGGAGATTCGTCAATGACAGTGCTACTGCACGAGTGGTATTGTGCGGGCTGGATTCAAGTCGACGCGAACGCCTAGCGTTGTTTGGTCTTGTAGTTCGCCGGGTTGTTATCGCAGGCTGATGAAATGTATGAGAAAGACAACGTATTGTCCCTGCGTTTATCGACGGTCAGTACGAAAGTGCATATAATTTCCGCCCAAGCCGTAGGAAGTCTCACAACCATACATAATGTGAGTCCACAACGGCCCGGGTCGGTGTTGGAGCACACATTACCGGTACTTTGCGCTGTTGCTTACCTTTAACCATAAAAGGACGTGATCATGAAGAAATCTCTCCTCGTAGCATCCCTGTTGGCTGCTGTTGCTCTTGCTGCATGCAACAAGTCTAGCGATACGGCTGCTCCGGGCGCTGCTAGCGATACGTCGGCTGCTTCGGCACCGGCAGCTGCTGCTTCGGACGCTGCGGCTTCCGCAACGGACGCAGCATCGAGCGCTACGGCTGCTGCAAGCGACGCAGCTTCGGCTGCTGCAACGGCATCGGACGCTGCTGCTCCGGCTGCTGCTGCTTCGGGCGCAAGCCAGTAAGCAATCAGTCAGAGGCCTAGTTTCCCGCTCTTGAGCATTATCTATACAGCAGGAAACGAAGCCTCCGCAGTAAGCCCACAAGGTTGAATTTGTAGGCTTACGAAAAAACCGGCCCTCGGGCCGGTTTTTTTACGTCTGCTGCATCTGGATTTTATCGTTCGGAATACGAGGTGTTTTAGAGGGACAACCAGTCGAAGCCGTCGGTTTGCGTTGCAACCATCACGTCGGTGGCTGTAGCGCCTAAAACGGCAGCCAGCGCCGCCTGGGCGAGCGCCGGCAGGTTGTTCTGCTGGCTCAGGTGCGCCGCGACCAGATGGCGCAATTTCGATCGGTCCAGCGACGCGAGGATGGCGGCCGCGGCATCGTTGTTCAGATGCCCGTGCATGCCGCCGATGCGCGCCTTCAACGACGCCGGATATCGGCTCGTGGCGAGCATCTCTACGTCATGGTTCGATTCGAGCACCAGCGCGTCGCAACCACTCAAGGTGCTGGTGATATGCGGCGTGGCGACACCCACATCCGTCAGGACGCCCAAGCGGCTTGCGCCGTCGGAAAACACGTACTGGAGGGGCTCGCGTGCGTCGTGGGGAACGGTATAAGGCAACACATGCAGATTACCTACAGCGACGCTCTCGTCGCCCCAAAGCACGTGTAAATCGACCGGCGCGTCGTCGGCGCCAACCGCGCGCGCCGTGCCCCAGCTCATGTGCAATGGAATGGACCATTTACGCGCCAGTGTCAGCGCGCCGCCGATGTGATCCGTATGCTCGTGCGTGATGAAAATGGCATCGAGCTGATCAGGGCGAACGTCGAGCCGCGCCAGGCGCCGCTCGACTTCCTTGGCCGAGAAACCGCAGTCCAGCAGCACACGCGTGGTGGTCGTGCCGCTCGTCGACTCGACCAGCAGTGCGTTGCCTTCACTGCCACTGCCGAGACTGGCAAAGCGCATTGGCGAGAACCTAGTTCAACTGTGCGTGCAGCAACGCGACAATGCGCTGAGCATCAGTGGATGTATCGACCTGGCCGTTGGCATCGACCACTGCGATCTGGGTCAGGGCATCGGCTTTCGGACGCACATTGACCATGAATTCCCGCGATGGCTTCGGCGTGCCGCCACTGAACAGCTTGCCAAGCAAGCCTTCCTTCTTCAGCTCTGCCATGGAATCGGAGAAACGCACGTAGTACACGCCCTTCGCGCGGTCGCGGTTGTCCACCGTGAAATTCGTACGATCCAGCGCCAGGCCGACTCGCAACCAGGCGCGATCGAACGGCTCGGAAATGTCGAGCGTGGACGTACCACCTGATTGATCGAGCGCGATGGCAGGTTCCGCCGGACGTGCATCGGTCAGCAATTGCTTGGCTTGCGCGTCCGTCAGACCGAACTTCTCCATCAGCTTCGCAAGGAACGCCGCTTCGAGCGCCGGGTTGCGCGGACGTTCTTCCCATTTGGACGATGTCTTGTCCTGGCCGGTGAGCACTTCTTCCATTGCGCTGTGGCTGATCGAAATGTCCGTGGAGTTGTTCGAACCACGTTCCACGAGCGTGCGGAACTGGTCGCGCGTACCCGATGAATATGCAAAGTCGATCAGCTTGCCCACGCTCTTCCTGAACCAGTCGTCCGGAATGTTCGCGCGGTTTTCAGCCCAGTCGGTGGACATGATGCCGGTCGCCGGCGCATCGGTTTTGAGCGTGAAGCCGTTCTCTTCCCAGAACTCCTGCAACTGCGGCCAGAGCTGGTCGGGCGAACGGCCATCGACCACGAGCCAGCGGCGATCGCCGTCGCGTTCCACGTGCATGCCGAACGGGTCTTGCGGCGTCGGCAAGCCGACCGTTGCATTACCCGCCGGCGTCAGCGAACGGGGCGCGGCGCCGCCGAGCGAGTTGAGTTTGGGCGGGGCTGCATAACGCTGGCTGATGTCGCCCGTGGTCAGGTCCGATGGCACGGCAAGCGATGGCGCCGTTTCAGCACCCTTGTAGTTCACACGATCCGGCGCGAGCCAGTCGTTCAACGTGTCACAACCGGCAAGCGAGATAAGCGTGCCGATTCCAAGCGACAGCACGCCCAGACTGCGAGCGTGATTGAATAAGGCGGAACGTTTCATGAGGTCCTTCGTGATGCTGAATGCGCGTTGCCTGGAAGCTAAGCCGGGAACGGGTCGATGAACGACGGGTTGATGACACTCGCTGGCTGGCCGAACGGTAGCGCGGCCGGGATGCACTGCAAACAGGCGAACGCGCGTGATGTTCAAGCGCATTCGCCTTTCGGTAAGTCAGGCCAAAAGCCCTGTCTCGCGCAACGCATCGCGCACGACGTCGTGATACCGGGCGTCGAGCGGCGTCAGCGGCAGGCGAATCCCGCTTTCCATGCGGCCAAGCGCGGTAAGCGCCCACTTCGCGGGAATCGGGTTCGATTCACAAAACATGTTTTTGTGCAGGGACAAAAGGCTCAAATGAATCTTGCGTGCCGTGATGGCGTCGCCAGCGAGCGCTGCGCGGCAAAGTTCGCTCATGGCGCGCGGTGCGACGTTCGCCGTCACCGAAATATTGCCGTGGCCGCCGAGCAGCATCAATGCGATTGCGGTTGGGTCGTCGCCGCTGTAGATGGCGAAATGCTCTGGTGCTTCCTTGATCAGGTTCGCCGCACGGTCGATGTTGCCCGTCGCTTCCTTCACGCCGATGATCCCCGGCACGCTCGCCAGGCGAATCACGGTGTCGTGGTTCATGTCGGCAACGGTACGGCCGGGCACGTTGTACAGGATCACAGGCAGATCGACCGATTCCGCGATCTTGCGGAAGTGCTGGTACATGCCTTCCTGCGTGGGCTTGTTGTAGTAAGGAACAACTTGCAACGTGGCGTCGGCGCCAACTTCTTTCGCGGCGCGCGCCAGTTCGACGGCTTCAGAGGTGGAATTGCCACCCGCGCCCGCGATGATCGGGAAGCGCTTTGCAGCATGGTCGACGGCGGTTTTCACCATCAGCACGTGCTCTTCCACGGAAAGCGTGGCTGATTCACCGCTGGTGCCGACGACCACGAGTCCGTTCGAACCCTCTTCGACATGCCAGTCGATCAGTTTTCGAAACGCCGGCAGATCGAGACTACCGTCCTCGTGCATCGGGGTGACGATGGCAGGAATGCTGCCGCGGATCTGGATGCCGCCGTGTGTTCCGTTTGTCATGAAACGCTATGGAAATTGGTCGGAAAAAGCGATTGTAGCGGATTAGCCCTGCAGAACGTAACGATCCGGGGTTGCGGCATTGTTACGGTCCGTAAGGCCAGAAGACTGTGGCGCCTGCTCAGCTACTGCGCAAATGCGCTGCACACAGGATGCACGCGGCACGCTGATAAAACCATCCTGATAAGCGATGACTCGCAAGCGCGGGCGGACCGCGTCCAGCAATTCGCCGGGATTGAGCAGGAAGTCGGGATTCGATGGTTTGCCGTATTGCGCGTTGCCCGCGGCAAAGGTTTCGTAGAGCAGGACGCCGCCGGGCGCGAGTGCATCGAAAAGGAAGGGAAACAGCGGTCGGTGAAGGTAATTCGTCACCACCACGGCGACGAACTTTTCGTCTTCGCGCAAGGGCCACGCCGCATTTTCCAGATCAGCGCGGCGCGTGGTTACGTGCTGCACGGCAGCGAGATTCGCGAGCGCGGTTTCATCGTGGTCCAACGCCAAAACGTTATGTCCCCGCGACGCAAAATAACGCGCATGACGGCCGTTGCCGGCGGCGACGTCGAGGACCGCACCGCCCTTCTCCACCAGATGCGACCATTGCACGATCCATTCGCTGGCAGTTGTTGGAGGCGTATGCGGCGCAGTAGTCGACATTACTCGATGCTTCAATTATAGGAAAGGCCCATGGCGTCGCGAACTTCGCGCATGGTTTCGACCGCGAATTTGCGCGCCTTGTCGCAACCGTCAGCCACGATGGCGCGCAACAGCGAAGGATCGTCCATGTACTTTTGCGCGCGCTCGAGCATGGGCTGCTGCTCGCGCAAGATCCCTTCAATCACCGGCTGCTTGCATTCGAGGCAGCCAATTCCGGCCGTGCGACAACCTTTTTGCACCCATTCGTGCGTGGCTTCGTCGGTATAGACCTGATGCAGCTGCCATACCGGGCATTTGTCCGGATCGCCCGGATCGGTGCGGCGAACGCGCGCCGGATCGGTCGGCATGGTGCGCACTTTCTTCGTGATGCTTTCCGCGTCTTCACGCAAGCCGATGGTATTGCCATACGACTTGGACATCTTGGCGCCGTCGAGACCGGGCATGCGCGACGCTTCGGTCAACAACACTTGCGGCTCGACCAGGATGATCTTGCGCGCGCCTTCCAGATAACCGAAAAGGCGCTCGCGATCGTTCATGGACAAGCTCTGCGATTCCTGCAACATCGCGCGTGCTTGTTCGAGCGCTTCGTTGTCACCTTCTTGCTGATACGCGACGCGCAACTCGTGATAAAGCTTCGAACGCTTGCCGCCGAGCTTCTTGGCAGCATCGAGCGCCTTATCTTCGAAATCCGCTTCACGTCCATAAAGATAGTTGAAGCGCCGCGCGATTTCACGCGTCATTTCCACGTGCGGCACCTGGTCCTCGCCCACCGGCACGAGCGACGCGCGATACAACAAGATGTCCGCGGCCATCAGCACCGGATAACCGAGAAAACCGTACGTGGTCAGATCTTTTTCCTTGAGCTTCTCGATCTGTTCCTTGTAGGTCGGCACGCGTTCGAGCCAGCCGAGCGGCGTTCCCATGCCGAGCAACAGCGCCAGCTCGGCATGTTCAGGCACGCGGCTCTGGATGAAAAGCGTCGCTTGCGCCGGATCGATGCCTGACGCGAGCCAGTCGATCAGCACTTCCCACACGTTCTTCTCGATGACCTCGGGCGTTTCGTAGTGCGTCGTCAGTGCATGCCAGTCGACGACCGCGAAAAAGCACGGGTATTCGGACTGCAGCCGCACCCAGTTCTTGAGCACGCCGTGATAGTGGCCTAGATGCAGCGAGCCGGTAGGCCGCATGCCGGAGAAGATACGGTCAGGGAACATGGTTTTATTGGAAAAGCGAAGCAAGGGGATTCAAGACGGCCGACACCGCAACGTAGCCGGCGCTCACCAGCGGTCCGAGCCAGAAACGCGTCAGGGTGCCGGTCATGACCAGCGCCATCACGATAAAAAATCCGTACGGCTCGAGCCGCGACAACATGATCGATGCGCGCACCGGCAGCAAAGCCATCAGCACGCGACCGCCGTCGAGCGGCGGCAGCGGAAAAAGGTTGAGCACGCCCAGCACGAGATTCACGCCGACGCCCGCCGCGGCCATGCGCGTCAAAAACGGTTCGTTGACGTTGAAAGCTGCGAGCAGCACGGCGATCACGTCCCAGATCAGCGCCTGCGCGAAGTTACTCGCCGGGCCGGCAGCCGCGACCCACAAGCTGCCCCAGCGCGGGTTGCGCAGATTGCCGAACGCGACCGGAACCGGTTTTGCGTAACCGAACATGAATGCGCCGCTCGTGACGAAATAGAGCACCAGCGGAATGGCCAACGTGCCGATGGGATCGATGTGGCGCATCGGATTGAGCGAAACGCGCCCGAGCACGTACGCCGTGTTGTCGCCGAGAAGGCGGGCCGCATAGCCGTGCGCGGCCTCGTGCAGCGTGATCGCGAAAATCACGGGGAGCGCGTAGACCGCGATGGTTTGTATCAGGGAGGAATCCATAGCTCGCTATTGTATCAAGCAGTTGTGGCGCCACTCATGGCGGGTCGTTGCGAGCTTTCGCGGGCCGCTGCGCGGTGTCCCTGCGCTCGTGCCCACGCTTCGTTCTATTGTGTCATTGCGGAAAATCAGCTGATAGAAATGTTTGCCGACGATGTCATTGCGCGTTGTCAGCGGTGAGCCCGAAAGGCTCCAGACTGCCGAGCCCCGGACGCACGAGCACCGGATCTTCGCCTGTCAGGTCGATCACGGTGGACGGTTCCATTGGGCACGCGCCGGCATCGATTACGAGATCAATTTGTTTTTCCAGTTTCTCGCGAATTTCCTCGGCGTCGTTGAGCGGATGCACGTCACCCGGCATGATCAGCGTCGAGCCAAGCAGCGGCTGGCCGAGCGCTTCCAGTAGCGCAAGCGTGATCGCGTGATTCGGCACGCGCAGGCCAATGGTCTTGCGCGACGGATGCGAAAGCCGGCGCGGGACTTCCTTGGTGGCCTGCAATACGAACACGTAAGGACCCGGCGTCACGGATTTGATCAGACGATAGTTCCGGTTATCGACCATTGCAAAGTTCGATAACTCCGATAAATCCCGTACCAGCAGCGAAAGCAGTTGTTTATCGTCGAGCCCGCGAATGCGGCGGATGCGCTCGACGGCATTCTTGTCGTCGAGATGACACGCCAGCGCGTAACTCGAGTCGGTCGGCAACGCGACGATGCCGCCATCGTTGATGATCTGCACCGCCTGATTGATCAGGCGCGGCTGCGGATTATCCGGGTGAATCCGAAAGAACTGAGACATGACCAGAGGACTAGAAAAGTTGCCCGAAGAATAGCGGGTTGGTTTTTGCCCGAAACTTAAAATGTGAACTCGGCAGAATACCCGCAAATGAATGCCATTGCGCGACAAACGGCGCTAGTGCGCCCGGGTTCTACAAGGATTATGCGAGTTTCAGCGCAGGAATTCAGCGCAGACATTCCCATACGGGTTTCAGATCGGCGGGAAGCGGCGGCAACTGGCCAAGGTCGATACGCCCTTCGCCCGCCGCATGAAAATCCGAACCGCGCGATGCGTAGAAGCCATAACGACGCGCAACGTCCGCATATTCGCGATACTGATCCGGCGTGTGACTGCCTGTCACCACTTCGATGGCACGGCCGCCGAGCTGGATGAATTCATCGAAAAGCGCGGCGAATTCGACCTGCGAAAAGTCGTAGCGTCCGGGGTGCGCAATCACCGCCTCGCCGCCTGCCGCCTTGATCCACTTCATGGCGTCGGCGAGTTTCGACCATCGATGCCCGACAAAACCGGGCTTTCCGTCGCCGAGATACTTAGAGAACACATCCGACGTGGATTCGGCATATCCCTTGTCCACCAGAAATCGCGCGAAATGGGTGCGCGAGATCATGGCCGGGTCGTTCACGTAGGTTAGCGCGCCTTCGTAGGCGCCGGAAATGCCGATTCCGGCCAGCGCTTGCCCGATGGCTTCGCCACGGGCCCGGCGGCCACTACGCGTCTCGGCAAGGCCATCGATGAGTTCCTGGCAATCCGCGTCCACGTTGAGTCCAACGACGTGAACCGTGCGGCCGGCCCACGTGACCGAGATCTCGACACCGCCTACGTAGTCCATGCCCAGCGCTTTGGCTGCTTCGCGCGCCTCGCGCTGGCCGCCGATCTGGTCGTGATCGGTCAGCGACCACAACGTTACGCCACCCGCGTGAGCCCGCGCGGCAACTTCGGCTGGAGCGAGCTGGCCATCGGAGACGGTGGAGTGGCAATGCAGGTCGGCGTTCATCGGCGGAACTCAGTAGTCATCTATTCATTCTACTGCAACGCGTCAAAGCGGTTCAGCCGCAAAACGCCTCTATCAGCGCTGCAATTCGCTCCGGCTGGTCGTGGTGCAGCATGTGACCCGCGTCGGGGACAAATTCTTCGCGCCAGTCGGCAAAAGCGGTGAAGCGCTGCTTGAATTCATCGATAGGAACGTCAGCCGCAATCGCGGCGAGAGTCGGCGACCCGACTGCTTCGACGTGCAAAACCCTTGCCTCGACTTTCGACCAGATGGCCATGACCTCTTCAAGTCGATACAAAACCGGACCACGCAGCTTGTGCGCGGGATCGGCCAGCAAGTGGAAACGGCCGCTGTCATCCGCCTTCGACCAGTGTTGGGCCAGAAACCGCGCCTTCGAGAGCGGCAAGCGCGGATTCGTGCGGATCAGGCGCTGGGCGACATCGTCGAGCGTGGCATAGGTATTGAGCGCGGGCGGCATGCGTAGATCGTCCAGCCATTGCGCGAGGCGTGCCGGCGCCCGGCCGGGTTGTGTCGCGGCCATCCCGAATCCCTCCAGATCGACCACACGACGCACGCGCTCCGGCCGCACGCCCGCATACAGGCAAACGACGTTCGCGCCCATGCTGTGGCCGACCAGGTTCGCCTGCTCGCGATGCGGCGCGTAGTGGTCGATCAGGGCATCGAGATCGGCGAGATAGTCCTGGAACCAGTAGTGCCCGCCCCTTCCTTCGGCCACCGGCCAGTCCGATAGACCGAAACCGCGAGCATCGGGGGCGATGACCTGCCAGTCGCCGGCAAGCGCATCGACGACAAATTGGAACGACGCGGAAACGTCCATCCAGCCGTGCAACATGAAGAGGATGGGTGCATCGGGCGAGCCCCAGCGTCGTACGTGCAAGCGCGTGCCGCGCGTCGTCAGGAATTCAGATGTGGGCGTTTTCATTGGGACGACTCAGCGGCGTCGAGGCCTGCCAGCGCGCGCAACTCGGCTTCATCGAAACCGGCGTCGCGGCGCGCTTCGAAATTGAATGGGCCGCGCAGTCTTGGCGCGTGATACCGCTCGGCAAGGGCCTCGTACGTGACGTGCGGATCGGCGTTGGCCTTCTCGCACAAATGCCGGAACCAGTGATTGCCGATTAGCACGTGACCGATTTCATCGTGGAGAATCACGTCGAGAATGGCCGCCGACGCATGGTCACCCGCCTGCGCAAGACGCCGGCGGATTGGCGGCGCGGCGTCGAGTCCGCGTGCTTCCAGCGTGCGCGGCACGAGCGCCATGCGCGCGAGCACGTCTCCGCGCGTGCGTTCGGCCATTTCCCAGAGGCCATCGTGCGCGGGGAAATCGCCGTATGCGTGGCCGAAATCGGCCAGCCTCGCGCTGAGCATCGAAAAATGCTTTGCTTCTTCGGCCGCAACCTTGAACCAGTCACTGTAAAAAGCCTCGGGCATCGATGGAAACCGCCAGACGGCATCGAGCGCCAGATTAACGGCGTTGAATTCGATGTGCGCGAGCGCGTGCAACAACACGGCGCGGCCAGCGTCGGACTGCATGCTGCGCCGTTTCAACGCCGATGGTGCGACCAGTTCCGGCGCGTCAGGGCGCCCGGGAAGGTCGAGCGGATCGGCAATCTTGGCGGTGGGGTCGAACGTAACGTCCATCGCGAGCATGCGGTCGTGGAAAAGCTGCGTGGCGTCGGCCTTGACCGATGGATCACGTTCTCGCAGCAACGCGAGCGCAGCGTGCCGGACGCTGGATGAACCAGATAACGTAATGGACAAATCGGGCTGATCGGACATGATTCTCGAGTGTTTTGATATGCGTTCGTATTGCGCTCTGGAACCAACCCGTTCCAGCTTCAGCGCCCGAGCGCACGGCGGTTCACCGCAAACGGCTAAAATAGCGGTTTTGCACGGCCAATTATTGAATTCGTCGGCACGAAGCGGGCCGCGCCGCAATGTAAAACCCGGACAATCGTCGACCTGCTTCCTGTTTCGACTGATTGTACTGTCCCGCCGCGGCGCCAGGCCCGCCGCCCAACCCGCGTCCAGCCCAGGAGACATAGTGGCAATCTACAAGCTCGGCGATGCCGCACCGACCATCCACGAAAGTGTATTTGTTGCCGATACGGCGACCATCATCGGCCGCGTGACGCTCGAAGAGAACTCGAGCGTCTGGTTCGGCGCTTCGCTGCGCGCGGACAACGAGCCGATCGTGCTCGGCCATGGCAGCAACATCCAGGAAGGCGCGGTGCTTCACACGGACCCAGGATTTCCGCTGACCATTGAGGCGAACGTGACTGTCGGCCATCAGGCGATGTTGCACGGATGCACGATCAAAGAAGGTGCGCTCGTCGGAATTCAGGCCGTGGTCTTGAATGGAGCGGTAATTGGCCGCAATTGTCTGGTTGGTGCAGGCGCCGTGGTGACCGAAGGCAAGATTTTCCCCGATAACACCCTGATCCTCGGCGCACCCGCGAAAGCCGTGCGTGAACTGACGGAAGCGGATATTGCAAAGATGCAGGCCGGCACACGTGGTTACGTGGAACGCCGCGAATATTACAAAGCGCAACTCGTACGGATCGGCTGAACGCCGCTTTTGGACGCGTTGCGTTATCGATTAAAGGACCCCAGCGTGGTTAACGATCAGCTGCAAAAATTCATGTTCAACGCGGCGCCCGTGCGCGGCGAGATCGTCTCGTTGCGCGATACGTGGCAGGAAGTGCTGACGCGCCGCTCCTATCCGGCGCCCGTTCGCAACGTGCTCGGCGAAATGATGGCCGCGTGCGCGCTGCTTTCGGCAAATCTCAAGTTCGATGGCACGTTGATCATGCAGATCTACGGCGACGGACCCGTGACTATGCTCGTCGTGCAGTGCAATTCCGACCTGTCGTTGCGCGCGACGGCGAAGCTCGCGGAGTCCATAGAAGGCACGAGCGAAACGCCCGTCGCGATTACCGACGACATGACCCTGCCCGACCTGCTCAACCGCAACGGTCAGGGCCGCTGCGTGATCACGCTCGATCCGCGCGACAAGCAGCCGGGCCAGCAGGCATATCAAGGTATCGTGCCGCTGAGCGGTGAGCATGGGCCGCTCGCGTCAATGGCCGAGGTGCTGGAACACTATATGCATCATTCAGAGCAGCTCGACACGCGCATGTGGCTCGCCGCGAACACCGAGCGCGCGGTCGGCATGCTGCTGCAAAAGCTTCCGGGCGATGGCGGTATCGTCCCACATCCGGGCGAACACGATGCCGATACGTGGCAGCGCGTGTGCCACCTCGGCGGCACATTATCGAACGAGGAGCTGTTGAAAGAAGAGCCGGAAACAGTTTTCAAGCGGCTTTTCTGGCAGGAAAACGTGCAGCATTTCGAGCCGGCACAAGCGCGTTTCGAGTGCACGTGTTCGCGTGAAAAAGTGGGCGGCATGCTGAAAATGCTGGGCCCTGAAGAAGTGGATAGCGTGATCGAGGAACGTGGCAGCGTGGAAGTGCACTGCGAATTCTGCAATCAGCGCTACGAATTCGATCCTGTGGACGTGGCGCAGCTTTTTGTCGCGGGAGAAATCTCGCAAGGCGTCAGCCCGGCGCCGGATCAGCGGCACTGATCGATGTCTCGCGGCCAGAGTTGGGTGGTCTGTAACAAGACGTCGCGGTATAGCGCTTCGGTGCTCTGCGGCGTGGCATCATCCCTGTCCGATTAGTAGCCCGGCCCGCTGGAGGTCGACATGAAACCCTTTGGATGTTTATCGAAGCAACTGGCCGGCGCCGTGTGTGGCGCAACGTTGCTTGCGCTCAGCGGATGCATGATGGATCCGCCGGGACCTTCGCCGGTATATAGCCGTTTGCCGGTGGCACAAAACCAGGCGGCTCAGCCGCTTTCGCCTGAAGAGCAACAACGCTACAACCAGATCGACCGGCAAGTGCTCGCCGAGCAGCAACAAGCGATGGCCGCGGAAGCAGCGGCTCAGGCGTATTCGCAATACTATCGGCCGCCTGTTACGGTGTACGGCGGTTATTCGAGCGGCGGATGGGGTAACAGATGGGGCACGGGTATTGGTGTCGGCTACCCTGGGTATTACTGGTAGTCGGAACGTTTGATCCCGTCCTGTTGATAAAAAGCCGTTCAACTCGCGTTGAACGGCTTTTTCATTTCACTCGATTCAGGTTTAAGTCATCCGCCCGCTTTCTTCTTGGCGGCGTCCTGTTTCTCTTTAGTCGCCTGTCGCTCAAACGCACGGCGTTCTTCCTTGGATTTTGAAACCGGATTAGGTACAACTCGCAAAGGTGCAGCGGAAACTTGCCCTCGCGTAGACGCGCTCGATTGGGCGTTCACGGAGTTCGCCGGTGCAGCGGAATTTGGCGATACAAACTGCACGAAAACCTCGCTGTCCTTCATCATGCCCATTTCATAGCGCGCGCGTTCTTCAACAGCCGCCGTGCCATTCTGCAAATCCGCGACTTCGCCCTGCACGCGTTCATTGCGCAGCTTCAAATCCACGTTCTTCTTCGTTTGATTGACCAGTTGCTGCTGCAGCTCGTGAACGCGCAACCAGCCACCGTGCCCCCACCACAGCGGATACTGGATCATCGCCAGCAGCAGGATCAGGACAAAGGTGACAATCCGCATTTAAGAGGCAAGAGAAAACGCTGAAACTTCAACTTGTATTTCGGCGCCGCCCCGGGTTCGCTTGAACACGGGGCGGCGGACTGAATCAATCGGCTAACCAGACTAACGTCCGTTTGCGCGAAAGCTTTAGCTTCAGCGCAAATTGTAGAAGGCCGACTTGCCCGGGTAGCTCGCGATATCGCCGAGATCTTCTTCAATACGCAGCAACTGGTTGTACTTCGAGATCCGGTCGCTACGCGACAGCGAACCTGTCTTGATCTGTCCGGCATTCAGGCCGACCGCGATATCCGCAATCGTCGAATCTTCCGTTTCGCCCGAACGATGCGAGATAACGGCAGTGTAACCCGCGCGCTTCGCCATTTCGATTGCTGCAAAAGTTTCAGTCAGCGTGCCGATCTGGTTGATCTTGATGAGGATCGAATTGGCAATGCCCTTTTCGATGCCTTCCTTCAAGATGCGCGTATTGGTTACGAACAAGTCGTCGCCCACCAATTGGATTTTCTTGCCGAGTTTATCGGTGAGGATCTTCCAGCCGTCCCAGTCGCTTTCGTGCATGCCGTCTTCAATCGAAACGATCGGGAATTTGTCGGCGAGCGTGGCGAGATAATCGGCGAATTCAGTGGACGACAACTGCAGACCTTCGCCCGCCAGTTGATATTTGCCATCGTGATAGAACTCGCTGGCAGCGCAGTCCAAAGCCAGCAAAACATCTTCGCCCGCACGATAACCCGCTTTCTCGATTGCCTGAACGATGGTCGACAGGCATTCGTCGTTGCTGCCGAAATTCGGCGCAAATCCGCCTTCGTCGCCCACGGCCGTGCTCATGCCGCGGTCGCTCAGGATCTTCTTGAGCGCGTGAAACACTTCCGCGCCGCAACGCAACGCTTCGCGGAACGTCGGCTGGCTGACTGGCACGATCATGAATTCCTGGATGTCCAGGCTGTTGTTCGCATGCGCGCCGCCGTTCACGATGTTCATCATGGGAACCGGCAATTGCATAGCGCCCGATCCGCCGAAATAGCGATACAGCGGCAAGCCGGCTTCCTCAGCCGCGGCTTTTGCCACGGCCATGGAAACGGCGAGCATGGCGTTTGCGCCGAGGCGCGACTTGTTGTCGGTGCCGTCGAGTTCGAGCAGGGTCTTGTCCAGGAACGCCTGTTCCGATGCATCGAGGCCCATGATGGCTTCGGAGATTTCGGTATTGATGTGTTCGACCGCCTTCAGCACGCCCTTGCCGCCGTAGCGGCCGGCTTCGCCGTCGCGCAACTCGATTGCTTCGCGCGATCCGGTCGATGCGCCCGACGGCACCGCGGCGCGGCCCATCGTGCCCGATTCCAGCAGGACGTCGCATTCGACGGTGGGGTTGCCGCGCGAGTCGAGAATCTCGCGACCGATGATATCTACGATGGCACTCATGGTTTCCTCAAGAAATGACGATGAATCAGGTCTGACAGCAGTTCGGATTGAAGCGCTTGCGCGGGCTTTTGAGCGGAAAGCTTATACGCCTTCCACCACCATCATGTGCATCTCGGCTGCGCCGTCTCGCACATTGCGCGCCGCTTCATACCCGGCTGAGTGGTACCACTTGACCGCGGTGTCGTAATCGTCGAATTCGATCACGACACCGCGCGGGAGCAACGAACCTTCGAGGGTCTCGCTTTTACCGCCGCGAGCGAGGTAGCGGCCGCCGAATTCTTCGATTGCCGCGGCTGCCAGCGGCCGGTACGCCGCATATTTCTCCAGGTCCGTGACGACGGCGTTCACGATCACATAGCCTTTTGCCATTTCCCTCTCCTCCGATGCGACACGGGCGCCGCGCCTGACTACTCAAGCGCGGCGCCCGGGCCTTGTTCTTTTAGCTGAAATCGTTCTCGAGGAACGGTCCGCTTTTCACGGCCCGATCCAGCGCAACGAGCGTTTCCAGCAGTGCTTCCATTCTGTGCAACGGCACGGCGTTCGGGCCATCGGACTTTGCGTTTGCCGGGTCCGGATGGGTTTCCATGAAAAGGCCGGAAACACCTGTAGCAACCGCCGCGCGCGCGAGAACCGGTACGAATTCGCGCTGACCGCCGGAACTCGTGCCCTGGCCGCCCGGCAACTGGACCGAGTGCGTGGCGTCGAAAACGACCGGTGCGTTGGTTTCCCGCATGATCGCGAGCGACCGCATGTCGGAGACCAGGTTGTTATAGCCAAACGACACACCGCGTTCACACGCCATGAAACGATCGTCCGACAAACCCGCTTCGCGCGCGGCGTCGCGAGCTTTATCGATGACGTTCTTCATGTCGTGCGGCGCGAGAAACTGGCCCTTCTTGATATTGACGGGTTTGCCTGAGCGCGCGCATGCGTGGATGAAGTCGGTCTGGCGGCACAGGAACGCCGGCGTTTGCAGCACGTCGACCACCGATGCCACCGCTTCGATCTCGTGTTCCGAGTGAACGTCGGTGAGAACGTGCAAACCGAGTTGCCTCTTCACTTCGCCGAGAATCCGCAGGCCTTCGTCCATGCCCAGTCCTCGGAACGACTTGCCGGAACTGCGATTGGCTTTGTCGTACGAGGATTTGTAGATGAACGGCACGCCGACCTTGGCGCAAATTTCCTTCAGGCGGCCGGCGACGTCGATCGTCATTTGCTCCGATTCGACTACACATGTGCCCGCAATCAGGAAGAACGGCTGGTCGAGACCGACCTCGAAATCACACAGCTTCATGCTTGCGCTCCGACAGAAACCGCAACGGCCGGAGCCGGATCGGTCTTGGCTACATGACCATTGGTGTCAAGCGCCTGGTGATGGGCCCGCGCCGCTTCGACGAATTCCTTGAAGAGCGGATGACCATCGCGCGGCGACGACGTGAACTCCGGGTGAAACTGCACGCCGACAAACCACGGATGCATGGATTCCGGCAGTTCCATCATTTCCGGCAAGTCTTCGCTCGGCGTACGCGCGCTGATCACAAGACCGCCCGCTTCGAGTTGCGGCACAAAACGGTTGTTCACTTCGTAACGGTGACGATGACGCTCGTTCACATCCGTTCCGTAGATACGAGCCGCCATGGTGCCCGGCTTGATCGGACATTTTTGTGAACCGAGGCGCATGGTGCCGCCGAGATCCGACTCTTCCGTACGCTTTTCAACGCGGCCAGCGCGGTCATACCATTCGGTGATGAGCGCCACGACCGGATTCGTGGTCGAGGTATCGAATTCCGTGCTGTTTGCGTCCGCCAGACCGGCCACGTCACGTGCAAATTCGATCACGGCCAGTTGCATGCCGAGACAGATGCCGAGATACGGCGTCTTCGACTCACGCGCGTAGCGGATTGCCTTGATCTTGCCTTCGGTGCCGCGAGCGCCGAAACCACCCGGAACAAGAACGGCGTCGAGATGTTTCAACGCGTCCACGCCGTCGGTATCGATCTGTTCGGAATCGATATATTCAATGTTGACCTTCGTCGACGTATGAATGGACGCGTGTTTCAGCGCCTCGATCAGCGACTTGTACGACTCGGTCAGTTCCACATACTTGCCGACCATGCCGATAGTGACTTCGCTCTGCGGATTCTCGAGCTTCTGCACGAGGCCCGCCCACATGGTCAGGTCAGCAGGTTTCGCTTCGAGCTTGAGCTCTTCGCAGATGATGTTGTCGAGACCTTGATCGTGCAGCATCTGCGGAATCTTGTAGATGCTGTCCACGTCCCACACCGAGATGACCGCGTCTTCCGGCACATTGGAAAAAAGCGAAATCTTCTGGCATTCGTCCACTGGAATCGGTCGATCCGCGCGGCACAGCAACACGTGCGGCGAGATACCGATCTCGCGCAGCTTCTGCACGCTGTGCTGCGTGGGTTTGGTCTTGAGCTCACCCGCCGTGGCGATGTACGGCACGAGCGTCAGGTGCACGAAACACGCGCTATTGCGCCCGAGGCGCAGGCTCATCTGACGGGCGGCTTCCAGGAACGGCAACGATTCGATGTCGCCCACCGTCCCGCCGATTTCCACGATCGCAACATCCGGTTCGCCGCACGTGGCCGCAGCCGCGCCGCGCTGCAGGAACGCCTGGATTTCGTTGGTGATATGCGGAATGACCTGAACGGTCTTGCCGAGATACTCGCCGCGGCGTTCCTTGCGGATCACCGATTCATAAATCTGGCCAGTCGTGAAGTTGTTGGCCTTGCGCATCTTCGTGCTGATGAAGCGCTCGTAATGGCCAAGATCGAGGTCCGTTTCCGCTCCGTCTTCTGTCACGAACACTTCCCCGTGCTGGAACGGGCTCATCGTGCCGGGGTCGACATTGATGTAGGGATCGAGCTTGAGGAGGGTGACTTTCAGACCGCGCGATTCGAGGATCGCGGCGAGGGAAGCGGCGGCAATACCCTTGCCGAGGGAAGACACTACGCCGCCGGTGACGAATACATATTTGGTCATCGCTAGGTGCTCGCGGGAAAAACGGATTATACCCGAAAGGCGCCTCGGAACCCAGCGCCGGGAAGGCCGATTTGCATTGCGCGACCCATATTTACGCGTGAATTAAATGCCGGCGCGACGAAGGACATTAAGCATGCGTTGCAATGCGCGCGCGGTTTCGACAGGACGCTCCATGGGGAACAGATGACTGCCTTCTATCCACTCCAGACGCTCGCCCACGATCCGCCGCGTCATATCGAGCCCCACTTGCCGCACCTCGCGCGAATGCGTCCCCGCGATAAACCCCGCCGGCACCGGCACGCCGTGCGCAACCCGGGCGCCCAACGTGCGCGGCAGGGTCTTGTAGATGCGAAATTCCACCTCTCGATCAAAAGCGAGTTTGCGCGGACTGCCGGACGCGGCGGAAGCGTCCTTGTCGGCGGGAATACCGAAGTCGATGTAATCGGACAACATCCGCTCGTCCCAGCGCGCGAACGCGCTTTTTGCGTAAAAGTGGCGCCACGCGTCTTCGCGGCTGGGCCAGTGCGTGCGGCGGTTCTTCGTGGCGGCCGCCGGCGACAAGCGGGTGTCGAGCCCGGTCCATTGCGATATCCGCAGCAAATGACTGCGCCAGCCGGCAATCACGGGCGAGTCCAGCATCACGACGCCCTTCACCCAATGCGGCCGCTTGAGCGCTGCCATCAGCGAAAGATATCCGCCCAGCGAATGCCCGACGAGCCAGACTTTTGTGTCCTGGGGACGGGTCGAATCTATGTCCTCGAGCAGTTCGTCCACGAGATGAGGCCAGTCGCGCGTGACCGGCAGCCGCGGATTGTGGCCGAAGCGTTCGACCGCGCGAATCTCGTAGTCGTCGGCGAGTTCCGCGAAGATCGTTCGGTAAGTCGACGCCGGAAACCCGTTCGCGTGCGAAAAATGCAGGATGTCTTTCAAGCGTCGTGCCCTCTTTCCTTCTCTTATTGTGTTACCGGCCCATCCAGTAGCGTGCGTGCGTTTGCCGGAACCGTTCGATGGAAATTTCCGCCGATACCTCCATGCGCGCGGCGCCGTCTTCGTCGCTGCGAGACAGCTCGATATGACGCAGCCGGTAGCGCTCGAACACCGTCGGATTCGGATGGTTAAAACGGTTGCGGTAGCCTACCTGAAATATCGCGACGCGCGGCTCAACGGCGTCGAGGAAAGGCTCGGTAGACGACGTCTTGCTGCCGTGATGCGGCACGATCAACACGTCCGCCCGGAGCAACGCGCGATCTCGTTTCAATAACTGGCGCTCGACGTCCGCTTCGATGTCCGCAGCGAGCAGCGCCGAGCGCCCCGCCGCGCTCGTGATCTTCAGCACGCACGAGGTTGCATTTGGCTTCCCTGCAAGCGGCCCTGCTTGCGGCCACAGCACGCTGAAGATCACGCCGTCCCACTGCCACCGCTGGCCGGCGATGCATCGCACGGGATCGCTGCCCTGCTTTCGAGCAACGTTCCATAAAGTTTCGCGAGGACGCATGGAAGCTGCGAACTGACGCACGCGGATGTTTTCCAGCACGGCAGGCGCGCCGCCGGAATGATCGGAATCCGAGTGGCTGATCATCAATGTATCGAGCGTGGAAACGCCGTGCGCGAAGAGATACGGCACGACAAGGCGCTCGCCGGCGTGCGTGGATTCGGGGCCCGGACCGGCATCGAAGAGCAAGGTGTGATTCGAGGTTTCCACGAGCAACGACGAACCCTGTCCAATATCCAGTGCCGTGATACGGAACGCTCCGTTCGGCGGTGCGTGCGACGGCGGAAAAACCAGCGGCAACCACGTCAACGGCGCGGCGAATCGCAACGGCCAGCCGCGCGGCGCCAGCGCCCAGATCACGCCGATCGCGGCAGCGGTCATTGCGAATCCGTCGGGCTGCGGCAGCCGCCACAACGTCCACGCCGGGCCGGACATGTGAGTGAGCATGTCGCACATGAGCGTCAAAAGACTGTGAGCGGCTCGGTACGCAAATTCATCGAAGGGTGCGGGCAGCAAGACAGCGACCAGTACCGTTGGCGTGACCAGGAAACTGATCCATGGAATCGCAAACGCGTTGGCAAGCGGTCCAAGCAGCGGAATCTGGAAAAACCAATATGCCGTAAGCGGCGCGAGACCAATGGTGATGGCGTATTGCACGCGCGCACTTGCAGCGATCCGGCGGCCAATGTTGCGCGCCATACGTTTGAGCCACGACTTCGAGCGAATGCTGTACCGGCGAAGTACGTCGCCGATCCGGTCGCGAACTAGCCTGCGTGCACATGGCAGGCCGTGCGGGATATCGGGGATCAGGTCATCGTCGCGTTTCAGCTCGATCTCGTCCGCGATACCAATCGACGCCCTTCTTCCCCTCGATGCAATCGCGAACAGGATTGCGGCCACTGCGCAAAACGACAGCCAGAACCCCGCTGCCGTGACCGCCCACGGATCGAGCAACAACACGAGCCCGAGCGCCCATGCAAGCACCAGCGAAGAAGCGGGCCTGCGCCCGCTCAGAACCGCGAGCGCGACAAAGCAGAGCATCCACATCGCCCGTTGCGCCGGCACGTTGAAACCGGCGAGCGCGGCATAGAAAGCCGCAAATGCCGCGGCCGTTCCTGCTGACGCTTTCTGCGCCGATACGATCAATGGCAGCGGCATGCCGCGCCAACGCAAGCGTCGCCAGAACCATCCGCCAATCAACGCCGCAAGCCCCGCGACAAAGCCAATATGCAGCCCGGAGATCGCTACCAGATGACTTGTGCCCGTTGCGCGCAGTAGGGCCCAATCAGCGTCGCTGACCACGTCTTGCGCGCCGACCGCGAGTGCGACCACGATCCCGCGATGCGACGCGCCCTCGAGCACGCGCAACACCCGTTCACGCAAGCGCGCCCGCCAGCGGTCGATCGTCAGCGCACCACTGTGTGCATCGGCGGGCATGCGGCGGGCAGATTCCGGCATCGATACATAACCGGTCGCGCGAATATTGCGCGCGAGCAGCGCCGCTTCGGCATCGCGGCCGCGAAAATTGGCGTTCCCGTGCGGGCGTTTGAGCCGCGCGACAAAACTCCAGCGCTGCCCGGCCCAAAGCGCTGGAGGCGGCGCGGCGGCGGGCCCGCGCTTCGATGCATCGACGGCCATCCACGACAACTGCACGATGCGCGGAAACTTGGCAATCCCTGCTTCGTTCGATTCGACTTCGAACAGAAAACGCGTACCGTCCTCGCCTTGCAGCGGAAGGCCGCGCACAAAGCCAGTCAACTCGATATTGCGGCTCTCGAAAGCCGCGGGCAACGCGTATTGCAGCCGGATATCAGCGCGCCACGCGGCGTAACCAAAGCCCACGATAAACGCAGCGCAAATCACCGAAGCGCTTCGCCAGCGCGGCACGCAATACGCGAGCGTGCAGCAGCATGCAAACACGCACAAACAACTGCAAATGATCAACACGCCCGGCAACGCAGCCTGCTGTTGCAGCCACACTATTCCGAGTGCAAACCCGATCAACATTCCCCGCACGTCCGCTCCTCGAAACCTGACGCGAACGCGAGCCCATCGAAGAGAAACGCTTCTCTCCAATGCCTGCAATCGAACAGTCAAGAGGAACTGATTATGCCGAGATAAGTGCGAGCCGCGGCAGCGCCGCGTGCGCGTTAGCCGTTGTGCCTATGGAAAGCGTCTCTTCGCTGACGCCGCGCAGTTCAGCAAGCACCCGGGCAATACCCGCCACCTGCTCCGGCGTGTTGCGATGTTTGTACAACCATGAAGGCGCGATATCCGGCGCATCGGTTTCGAGCACGATTGCATCGAGCGGCAAATCGGCGGCAAGCCTGCGTATTTGCCGCGCGCGTTCGAAGGTGAGATTCCCGCCAAAGCCGAGCCGCATGCCATGCGAAATAAACGTTTCGGCCTGCTGGAAACTGCCGTTGAACGCATGCGCAATGCCAATCTTCACGCCATGCACGCGCAGCCCTTTGAGCACCTTGTCCTGCGATTTACGCACGTGGCAAATGACCGGCAAATCGAAGTCGCGCGCGATCTTGAGCTGTTCGTAATAGAAGAAGGTCTGACGGGCGTCGTCGAGACCTGGAACGAAGTAATCAAGCCCGATTTCACCGATACCCACGAACCGCGGATCATCCATGCTCGCCTTGATCTGCTCGCGCAACACGCGCAGATCGTCGTCCTGCGCACGCGGCGTGAAAAGCGGATGGATACCGAGCGCGTAGGCACCGCCCTCAATTTGATGCGCGAGCTTGCGCACCGTATTGAAGTTCTGGCGCTCGACGCCCGGAATCACAATGCGCCTGACGCCCTCTTTCAACGCCGAAGCCGCGACGTCATCGCGGTCGGCATCGAATTCCGAAGCATCCAGATGACAGTGCGTATCGATCCACATGATCCCTCCAGGACAACTAGACGGGTACGACCGGCTCCTCGAACAGCACGCCGTCGCGCAGGCGCATGATCCGGTCGCAACGTGCGGCGAGGTCGGGGTCGTGGGTGACGATCACGAAGCTGGTTTCGAGCGTTTGCGACAACTCCAGCATCAGGTTGAACACCGTGTCCGCCGTACCGCCGTCGAGGTTCCCCGTGGGTTCATCGGCGAGTACGCAGGCCGGATGCGTCACCAGCGCGCGCGCGATCGCAACCCGCTGGCGCTCGCCGCCCGACAACTCGCCCGGCCGATGTTTCGCCCGATGCCCGATACCCACACGCTCCAGCATATCCATGGCCTGCTTGCGTGCGTCGGCTTCGGTCATGCGGCGAATGCGCAGCGGCATGGCGACGTTATCGAGCGCGCTGAATTCGGCGAGCAAATGATGGAACTGGTACACGAAGCCGAGCGCCTTGTTGCGCAGCTCGTTGCGCTCGCGTTCGCGCAGCGCGGTGAACGGCTTGCCGAGCAGCGACACCTTGCCGGCGCTGGGTTCATCGAGACCGCCGAGCACGTGGAGCAACGTGCTCTTGCCCGAGCCCGACGCGCCGACGATCGCCAGCTTTTCGCCACGGCGCACCTGCAGTTCGGCGTTGTCCAGCACTTGCACGTTGAAGCCGCCCTGCACGAACGTCTTCGAAATCGCCGATGCTTCCAGCACGATATTGTTCGACACATCACTCATACCGCAACGCCTCCGCCGGACGGACCTTCGCGCCGCGCCAGCTTGGATAGAGCGTGGCGAGCGATGACAATACGAACGCGATCAAGCCGATCCGGATCACGTCGGCGGGGACGAGCTCGGACGGCAATTCGCTGATGAAATACACCGACGGCGGCAGGAACTGCACGCCGAACAAATGTTCGATACCGGGAACGAGCCACGGGATGCTCCACGCGATCAGGCAGCCGAGCGTCACGCCGATCGCCGTGCCTATGAATCCGATCGTCACGCCCTGGATCACGAAGATTTTCATGATGGACCCGGGCTGCGCGCCGAGCGTGCGAAGAATGGCGATGTCCGCTTGTTTATCGGTCACGGTCATTACCAGCGACGAAACCAGGTTGAACGCCGCGACCGCAATGATCAGCGTCAAGATGATGAACATCATGCGTTTTTCGATCTGCACGGCCGAGAACCACGTCTTGTTCTGCTGCGTCCAGTCGCGAATATAGAGGTCGCCGGACAGCGTGCGCGAAAGTTGCCGCGCGACTTCCGGCGCGCGCTGCATGTCCTTGAGTTTCAGCCGCACGCCCGTTGGCGCGGGCAAGCGGAAGAGCGCTTGCGCGTCGGAGATGGAGATCAGCGCGAGCGTGGAGTCGTATTCGTAGTGGCCCGACTCGAACACGCCGACCACCGTAAATTGCTTGAGCCTTGGCAACATGCCTGCCGGTGTGATGGTTCCTTCGGGCGCGACCAGCGTGATCTTGTCGCCCGTGCCCACGCCGAGATTGCTCGCAAGATCCCGTCCGAGCACGATGCCGAATCCGCCCGGCACGAGATCCGTGAGCTTGCCGCCCTTCATTTCCTTGCCAATATCGGATACTTGCGGCTCCAGCGTCGGCTCGACGCCCCGCAACGCCACGCCGCTGACGGCGCCTTGCCGCGTGAGCAACGCCTGCGCGTCCACATAAGGCGCGGCTCCGATCACTTCCGGATTCTTGCGTGCTTGCTGCGCGGTCAGTTGCCAATTGGGCATGGACCCGGTGGGCGAGAAGATTTCGACGTGCGCGAGCACGGAAAGCATGCGGTCGCGGACCTCTTTCTGAAACCCGTTCATTACCGATAGCACCACGATCAGCGCGGCCACGCCGAGCGCGATGCCGGACATGGATACCAGCGCGATGAACGAGATGAAACCGTTGCCGGTGGTGCGTTTGCCGGCGCGGGTGTAGCGCCAGCCGATCTGCCATTCATAGGGAAGTTTCAAGCGATTCCTTTCAGCGTCTAACGTTCTTCGATCTGATATCGCGCATTTGGCGCACGGCTGAGCGCTCCGTACGACTTGCGCCGTTCTTATAGCTGTTCCATTCAATCCGATACGACCTGGACGCACGCTCGCGCGTCCGATCAAGCGCGAAGTTTGCCACACAATGCTTAAGCACCCCTTTAGCGCGGACAACGCAACACGCCGAAAAACACCGTCAAAACGCACTCCACAGGCCATTCGGCCGATTTTTCCGAACCGCAACCGCAGTCCATACTCGGCGAGCGCTCCGCTTCGCTTCATCTCCTTGACGCGCCCACCAATATAACTCTTTACGTATTACGCAAAACGTAATACGATGAACATAATGATTCAAACGTTCCGATGCAAGGACACGCAGGCACTGTACGAGGGCCGAACGCCCAAGCGGTTTCAGGCAATTGCGGATGTCGCAAGCAGGAGGCTCTCAGCGCTAGACGCTTCGCACGAGTTGCGCGACTTGAAGTCACCGCCGGGCAACCGTCTTGAACGGCTTTCGGGCGACCGCCGTGGCCAGCTCAGCATCCGCATTAACGGCCAGTGGCGCGTTTGTTTCAAATGGACGACGAAAGGTCCGGTCGACGTCGAATTCATTGACTATCACTGAGCAGGTAGATTCACATGTCCAAGAATGGAATGCGCGCAGTTCATCCGGGAGAAATTCTCCGGGAAGATTATCTGGTCCCGCTGGAAATGAGCGTGAATGCGCTTGCGCTCGCGCTGAACGTGCCGGCCACGAGGTTGCACGAGATTGTGAAAGAACGTCGCGGCATCACGGCGGATACGGCTTATCGTCTTGCGCGCTACTTCGACACCACGCCTGAATTCTGGCTGAATCTGCAAGCCATGTACGACCTCAAGACGCTCCCGACCCGCAGCGAAATCGATCGCAAGGTCGAACCGCGCGAGCTGACCCGCCCCTGACTGGCCCCTGACACGCCGAGGCGAGCGAAGGAAGCGCCGGGCCCTTTGCCATACAATGCCCAGCATCATGCCTACGCCTAAGCTCAACGATCTTCATCTCCTTCTTCCGTTCGCGCTGCCATCGGCTGCGGACGCCGCTAACGCGCTGCATACCCTCGCGCGCCCGGCGCTAGATCGGCTGCTTGCCCGCGCAACGCTCGATGAACGCGTGATCGGCGAGGATTTCCAGCGAACGTTGCCGCACGAACGCTGGATTTCGCGGCAATTCGGCCTGGTGAACGAATCATCAAAGCAAGCCGCGGACGAAGCGCCGCTCGCGCCCTACATGCTGCTCGCCGACGGCGGAATTCCGGGCGATGCCACATGGGCGTGCGTCGAACCAGTTCACGTTCGAATTGCGCGTGACCATCTGGTGCTGATCGATCCGGCCACGCTCGGCGTGGAAGATCAGGAAGCGCGCACGCTTTTCGATGTCGTCAAGCCGCTGATAGAAGACCTCGGCCTGACAATCCAGGCGCCGCAATCCGTACGCTGGTATGTCACGGGAGAGAGTCTCGGCACGCTCGCCGGCGCGTCGCCTTTACGTGCGAGCGGTCGCAATATCGAGATCTGGCTACCGCACGAAGCCGGCACGGGCGAACGCTCGCGGGCATGGATGAAGTTACAGAACGAAGTGCAGATGGCGTGGTTCGAACATCCGCTCAACGAAGCGCGCGAAATGCGCGGCCTGCCTGCGATCAACTCGATCTGGTTGCACGCACAAGGCGCCATGCGCAGCGTGACAAGTCCGTTTGCGCGGGTGATGTCGAGCGCCGCGGCAACACGTGGACTGGCGCTTGCCGCAGATATCGTTCCGGAGGCGCCGCCGGCATCGTTCGAAGCTTTTGCTGCAAGCCAGAATCAAACCGATGGCCGCACGCTGATCGAACTCGATCCGTTCTCCGCGCCGTTCATCGAACAAGACTGGGCGCGATGGAATCAGGCGCTCGGCACGCTCGAGCGCAACTGGTTCGCGCCTGCGCTCGCGGCGCTGGAAAACGGCACGCTCGGCGCGTTGCGTCTTACCTTGTGCAGCGATACCGGTTTGGTATCGCTCACTATTACACGCGGCGCGTTGCGCAAGTTCTGGCGGCGACGTCCGATCGCCGCGCTGTTCATCGAATAAAAGTTGAAACGAATGACCCGAATCGTCACCCGCGCTCCCTCTCCCGCCGACGCCGCCGTGCTCGTGCGCCACGGCGTTCATCCGGTTATCGCGCGGCTTTACGCGTCACGGGGCGTGTGTTCGCCGGACGAGATCGAAACCGAGCTGAAGAAGTTGCACGCGCCAGTCGGCCTGAAGGGATGCGACGAAGCGGCCATCGTTCTCGCCGATGCGCTCGCGTCGAAACGCCGGATGCTGGTCGTGGCCGACTACGATTGCGACGGCGCGACCGCGTGCGCGGTGGCCGTGCGCGGCTTGCGCATGTTCGGCGCGCAGATCGACTATCTGGTGCCGAACCGGTTCGAATATGGTTATGGATTGACGCCCGAGATCGTCGCGCTGGCGGCGGGCCGCGCGGGCGGCAAGCCGGATTTGCTGATCACGGTCGATAACGGCATTGCCAGCGTGGATGGCGTGGAAGCGGCGAACGAGTTGGGTATCGATGTGCTCGTCACCGATCACCATCTGCCCGGTGACGACTTGCCGCCGGCGCGCGCTATCGTGAACCCGAATCAGCCGGGCTGCGGCTTTCCGAGCAAATGCATCGCGGGCGTTGGCGTGATCTTTTATGTGCTGCTCGCGTTGCGTGCAGAACTGCGTCGCCGGAACGCTTTCACTGATTCAATGCCCGAACCACGTCTCGACGGTCTGCTCGACCTGGTCGCGCTCGGAACGGTCGCCGACGTGGTCAAGCTCGACCCGAACAACCGGATTCTCGTCGCGCAAGGTTTGAAGCGGATTCGCGCCGGGCGCATGCAGCCCGGCATTGCGGCGCTGTTTCGCGCGGCGGCACGTGATGCGCGCGTCGCCTCCGGTTTCGATCTCGGCTTTGCGCTCGGGCCGCGGTTGAACGCCGCCGGACGGTTATCGGATATGTCGCTCGGCATTGAATGCCTGATTACCGACGACATCGGCCGCGCTTGGGAACTGGCGCAGCAACTCGACGGCATCAACCGCGAACGCCGCGAGATCGAAGCCGGCATGCAGGAACAGGCGCTCGAAGAACTGGCGAGTATTGATCCGGCGGATTCCGCCACGCTGACGCTGTTCAATCCGGCGTGGCATCAAGGCGTGATCGGGATTGTCGCGGGGCGTTTGAAGGAGAAATTTCATCGGCCGTCGTTCACTTTCGCGCACGCGGACGACAGCGGCGTTTTATCGAAGGGATCGGGACGCTCGATTCCCGGTTTCCATCTGCGCGACGCGGTGGACCTGATTTCCAAGCGCGAACCGGGAATGATCGTGAAATTCGGTGGCCACGCGATGGCTGCGGGCATGACCATCGTCACCGCGGACATTCCGCGCTTCACCGCTGCGTTCGAAGCGGTCGGGCGCGAGTGGCTGACAACGGACGCTTTATCGCGCGTGGTTGAAACCGATGGCGAGCTTGAAGATGCGTATTTCACGCCGCAATTCGTCGAACTGATCGATAACGCCGTCTGGGGCCAAGGCTTTCCGGCACCGGTTTTCTCAGGCGAATTCGAAGTGGCATCGCAGGCGCTGGTGAAGGACAAGCACCTGAAACTGCAATTGCGCCGCGGCCAGCAGCGCTTCAACGCCATCTGGTTCAATCACACGGACACGTTGCCGAACCGGACGGTGGTGGCATACCGGCTGGTTTCCGACACGTGGAACGGTGTTTCGCGCGTCCAGATGATCGTGGAGCACGCGCTGGGATGAAACACGTTCGCCGAGCCTTGCGCACGCCCAGCGAGCTTTCCCGCTAAGTTATAATTTCCCTCTTAGCCAAAAAACCTGAAAACGATCAAATGGAAGCGGAACGTCTAAACGCAATCGAGAACCTCCTCGCCGACCTGCGCCATCGCGCCGGCGAGCTCCGGGGGTATCTTTGACTACGACGCCAAGGCTCTTCGCCTCGACGAAGTAAACCGGGTACTCGAAGACCCGAACGTCTGGAACGACTCGAAAAACGCCCAGGCTCTCGGGCGCGAGAAAAAGCTGCTCGACGGCGTCGTCACCACGATCACGGACCTCGATAACGACCTGCGCGACACGCAGGATCTCTTCGACATGGCCCGCGAAGAAAACGACGAAGATACGCTCGTCTCGTGCGAAGCGGACGCGGCAGCGCTCCAAAAACGCGTAGAAGACATGGAGTTCCGCCGGATGTTTGCGAATCCGGCCGATCCTAACAATTGCTTTATCGACATCCAGGCGGGCGCTGGCGGCACCGAAGCGTGCGACTGGGCGGCCATGCTGATGCGCCAATACCTTCGATATTGCGAGCGCAAAGGTTTCAAGACCGAAGTGCTGGAAGAATCCGACGGCGACGTGGCCGGGATCAAGAGCGCGACCATCAAGGTGGAAGGTGAATACGCATACGGTTTCCTGCGCACGGAAACGGGCGTGCACCGGCTCGTGCGCAAGTCGCCGTTCGATTCATCGGGTGGACGCCATACGTCGTTTTCGTCGATCTTCGTGTATCCGGAAGTCGACGATTCCATCGAAATCGATATCAATCCGGCCGACATTCGCACGGACACGTACCGCGCGTCGGGCGCCGGCGGCCAGCACATTAACAAGACCGATTCCGCCGTGCGTTTGACGCACGCGCCGACCGGCATTGTCGTGCAGTGCCAGAACGACCGCTCGCAGCACCGCAATCGCGCCGAAGCCATGATGATGCTCAAGGCGAAGCTGTACGAGTTCGAGATGCGCAAGCGCCAGGTCGAGAAAGACAATCTGGAAAACAGCAAGACGGACGTGGGCTGGGGCCACCAGATCCGCTCGTACGTGCTCGATAACAGCCGGATCAAGGATCTGCGCACGAACGTGGAAATCAGCAACACGAAATCCGTGCTCGATGGCGATCTGGACGACTTCATCAGCGCCAGCCTGAAACAGGGCGTATAGCGCACGACGTGTAACGCGCTGCTTGATTTAAGGCGCGTTCAAAGCATTTTGCAGCGACGCTTTGCAGCAATCCATCGCAGCATTGCGTCGCTGATATTTGTGGCCGTTGACCGGATCAGGTCGCAATTCAGCCGCATTCACCGTATTCATCGCCGAAGACATCATGACCGAACCGACTCAGCCGGGCGCCGCTCCCGAACTGGAAGAAAACCAGATTCTCGCCGAGCGTCGCGACAAACTCCGTGCGTTGCGCGAGCAAGGTATTGCGTTTCCGAACGACTTCCGCCCGACACATCAAGCCGCCGCGCTTCAAGCCGATTACGCCGAAAAAGACAAGGAAGCGCTCGAAGCCGACCCGCTGCAAGTCGCGGTCGCCGGCCGGATGATGCTTAAGCGCGTGATGGGCAAGGCGAGCTTCGCGACGGTGCAAGACGGCAGCGGACAGATCCAGTTTTTCATTACGCCCGCCGACGTCGGCCAGGAAGTCTACGACGCGTTCAAGAAGTGGGACCTGGGCGACATCATTGCGTCAAAAGGTGTTTTGTTCCGCACGAACAAAGGCGAATTGTCCGTCCGATGCACCGAACTGCGTCTGCTCACCAAGGCGCTGCGCCCGCTTCCCGACAAATTCCACGGTCTTTCCGATCAGGAAATGCGTTATCGCCAGCGGTATGTCGACCTGATCGTGACGCCGGAAACGCGCCAGACGTTCATCGCGCGCACGAAGGCGTTTGCATCGATTCGCAGTTTCATGGCGAAGGCGGATTTCATGGAAGTGGAAACGCCGATGCTGCACCCTATTCCCGGCGGCGCCGCGGCCAAGCCGTTTATCACGCATCACAACGCGCTCGATATGCAGATGTTCCTGCGCATCGCGCCCGAGCTGTATCTGAAACGCCTGGTGGTCGGCGGCTTCGAGCGCGTGTTCGAGATCAATCGCAATTTCCGTAACGAAGGCGTGTCGCCGCGACACAATCCCGAGTTCACCATGATGGAGTTCTACGCCGCGTACACGGATTACACGTGGATGATGGACTTCACCGAAGCGTTGATTCGGCAGGCAGCCGTCGATGCCCGGGGCACCGCGAACATCACGTATCAAGGGCGCGAACTGGATTTGTCGAAGCCGTTCCATCGGTTGACGATCTGCGAGGCGATCCAGAAATTCGCGCCGCAATATACGAGCGAGCAGTTAGCCGACGCCACGTTCCTGCGTCCTGAGCTCAAGAAGTTCGGCGTCGATGCATCGCAGCCGCAGTTCCTGAATGCGGGCGTGGGCGCACTGCAACTTGCGTTGTTCGAGGAAACAGCCGAGTCGCAATTGTGGGAGCCGACGTTTATTGTCGACTATCCGCTGGAGGTTTCGCCGCTGGCGCGTGCATCGGATACGGCCCCTGGCATTACGGAACGCTTCGAGTTGTTCATCACGGGCCGCGAGATCGCGAATGGCTTCTCCGAATTGAACGATCCGGAAGACCAGGCAGCGCGGTTCCAGAAACAGGTCGACCAGAAAGATGCGGGTGACGAAGAAGCCATGTTCTACGACGCCGACTACATTCGCGCGCTTGAACACGGCATGCCGCCGACTGGCGGTTGCGGGATTGGCATCGACCGGATGGTGATGTTGCTTACCGACAGCCCGAGCATCCGCGACGTGATTCTTTTCCCGCATTTGCGTCGCGAAGACTGACTTCCAGCAGGATCTGGCTGAGTTGTAAAAAAGGCGCGGAAGCGCCTTTTTTACGTCCCGAGGCGTCACGTAGTTTGTAACTTTAGGTAAAAGGCACCGAGGCCTTTACTGAACCGAAGCGCCCGCACGGCCGGAAACCCTTATGGGACAACATCGCACAGCACATCACGGGCCCGGTGCGCTTCTTGCATCTAAGGGTCACACGTAAACCGTTACAAATTGACAAACCAGCCGTTTATATCAGCCGCAAACTGCAAGCAAGCGGCAAATGCATCGTCCCACTCTGCCTTGAGACGGAGGTTCAAAAATGGATAACAGCAACCAGAACATGACCACACCTAATTCACCTAATCGGAAGATCCATCCGCTGGTTGCCACCGCAGCGGGCGCGGTCATCATCGCGAGTCTTGCGGCCACGGCAGCCGTCACCGGCCTTTTTCCGAAAGCGTCCAGCACGTCGCCCATGAACGACCAGACGCAAGCGGCGCAAGTCACGACGCAACCCGTTGCTCCGACTGCCGCCCAAGCGCAAGCACAGCAACAAGCCGCTCAACAGCAGGCGCAGCAAGCGCAACTTGCCCAGCAGCAAGCCGCTCAGCAACAACAGGCAGCGCAGGAGCAGCAAGCTCGCCAAGTGGCTCAACAACAGCCCGTGCAGCAGCCGAACTACGCGCAACAGCAACCTGTGCAAGCCGCCTATTGCTCGACGTGCGGCACTGTCGAAGCGATCTCCGCCGTGAAGCGTGAAGGTCACGGGACGGGTATCGGTGCCGTGGGCGGCGCGGTGGCGGGTGGTCTTATCGGTAATCAGTTTGGCCGGGGCGGTGGCCGTACCGGCATGACGATTCTCGGCGCGCTGGGCGGTGGTCTCGGCGGCAATGCGGTCGAGAAACATCTGCGCAGCGAGACCGATTATTCAGTACGTGTGCACATGGAAAACGGCAAGACCCGATACTTCACGTACAAGCAGCCGCCGCCGTTCAGCCAGGGGCAACGCGTGCGTATCGAGAACGGTACGCTGGCTGCAGGCTGATATCGATAGCAGCGCTAAAAAGCAAAACGGCGATTCCTCGCCGAATCGCCGTTTTGCTTTGTCTTTCGCGTGGGCGCCGATGAGTGACCAGTGATCAGTAATCCGCGTCCTCGATCCACGCCGCCTGGATCGCTTCGAGAATCCGTTCGTTGGATTGCTCGGGATCGTCGTCGAAACCGGCAAGCTCCGTCACCCATCGATGCAAATCCGTAAATCGGACGAACTGCGGATCGACGTTCTGATGCGCGTCGGTCAGTGCCATCGCGATGTCCTGCGTGTCTGTCCACTTCATGGCAAGCGCTCCTGTCTCAAGGTCCCTGATAGTTTCAGTGATTCTCTTTAGCGTGATTGATGGTGTAGCGCGGGATCTCGACCACGAGATCCTCGTTGGCGGGGGCCATCGCCTGACATGATAACCGCGACGTGGGTTCGAGTCCCCAGGCCTTGTCGAGCAAATCGTCCTCGTCTTCTTCTGAAGGCACGAGCGCGTTGAACCCTTCGCGAATGATCACGTGGCATGTCGTGCAGGCGCACGACTTCTCGCACGCGTGCTCGATCTCGATGCCGTTATCCAGCAAGTTGTCACAAATACTCTTCGATGTATCCGCGTCGATCACCGCGCCATCCGGGCACAACTCGACGTGGGGCAACACTACGATCTGGGGCATGACTTCTTTCCGTTCTATATCAGTGTGGGCTCAGACTTCGTCGAGCCTGCGGCCGGCGAGTGCGCGGCGAATGCTTTTGTTCATGCGGCGGGCGGCGAATTCATCGGTCGCTGCAGCCAGTTCCTTGGTCGCCGCTTCGATGGCGTCGACGCTGTCACCGGTCGTGACCGTCGCAAGCTGGCCGATCAAGGTTTCGATGTTCAGGCGCTCTGCGTCGTCCAGCAATTCGCTGTCCGCGCTCAACGCCGCCTGCGATGCCTCGACGAGACGCTGTGCATCGACTTGCGCTTCGCGCAGCGCACGGGCGCGCATATCGACTTCGGCGGTGGTGAAACTTTCTTCCAGCATGCGGGCGACGTCGTCGTCGGCGAGTCCGTAGGACGGCTTCACCACTACCGACGCCTCCACGCCCGACAACTGCTCGCGTGCAAATACGGATAACAAGCCATCCGCGTCCACCTGGTACGTCACGCGAATGCGCGCGGCGCCGGCGGCCATCGGCGGAATGCCGCGCAATTCGAAACGCGCGAGCGACCGGCAATCGGACACGAGCTCACGCTCGCCTTGCACCACGTGAATGGCCATCGCGGTCTGGCCGTCTTTGAAGGTCGTGAAATCCTGTGCGCGTGCGACCGGAATGGTCGAATTGCGCGGGATGATCTTTTCCGTCAAGCCACCCATTGTTTCGACGCCAAGCGACAGCGGAATGACATCCAGCAACAGCCAGTCGTCGCCCTCGGCGCTCCGGTTGCCCGCGAGCATGTCGGCCTGGATCGCGGCGCCGAGCGCCACGACCTGATCGGGATCGAGATTGGTCAAAGGCGGCTGGCCAAAATATTCTTCGACCGCGCGGCAAATCACCGGCATGCGCGTCGCGCCGCCGACCATGACCACGCCTTTGATCTCGGACGCGGAGACTTTTGCATCGCGCAACGCCTTGCGTGTCGGCGTCAGCGTGCGAGCGACGAGCGCCTCGGTCAGCGCTGCAAAGTCGTGCTCCGTAATTTCGAGGTCGATCTTCCGGCCATCGGATAACGTGGCTTGAACGCGCGCTTCCGGCGCGTCCGACAACATTTCCTTGGCCGCGCGCACGTGGTCGAGCAGCAAACGCACGTCTTCGGGCGTTGCGGGTTCCACCCTGGTTTTTGCCAGCACGTGCCGATACACCACGGCATCGAAATCATCGCCGCCCAGCGCGGAATCGCCGCCGGCCGCGAGCACTTCGAAGACGCCCTTGGTGAGCTTGAGAATCGAAAGATCGAAGGTTCCGCCGCCCAGGTCGTACACGGCGTACAAACCTTCCGATGCATTGTCCAGCCCGTAAGCGATCGCGGCGGCGGTCGGTTCGTTCAGCAAGCGCAACACGTTCAGGCCGGCGAGTTTTGCGGCGTCTTTGGTGGCCTGGCGCTGGGCTTCATCGAAATACGCCGGAACCGTGATCACCGCGCCGACCAGGTCGTCGCCGAGCGAATCTTCCGCGCGATATCGCAACGTAGCCAGAATTTCCGCCGATACTTCCACCGGGCTTTTCACGCCGTCGATGGTACGAATCTGCACCATGCCGGGTGCATCGACGAAATCGTAAGGCGCGTTCTCCGCGCCTTCCACTTCGCTTTTGCCGCGGCCCATGAAGCGTTTCACCGAGACAATCGTGTTGCGCGGATCGAGTGCCGCTTCTTCCTTCGCGATCCGGCCGATACGCCGCCCGCCCTTCTCCAGATACCGGACCACCGAGGGCAACAGGTAATGACCGTCTTCGTCAGGCAGCACTTCGGCCACGCTGTTGCGCATGGCGGCCACGAGCGAATTGGTCGTACCGAGATCGATACCCACGGCTATGCGCCGCTGATGCGGCGCCGGAGCCATGCCGGGTTCTGAAATTTGCAGTAAAGCCATTGTTGATCTATTGGGGTTGGTTCGTCTGGTTTGAATACAGCGCCGGGCGCGTCTCGCTCAGTCGAGCTTTTCGATCTGGTTGCCGATCTCGCTCGCCACACGCTCGATGAACATCAGCTGACGAACGGCTTCGCTTGCAGCCTGATCGGCGTGACTGTCGATCAACGCCGCGAGTTTCTCGAAGCGCATGCGTTCCTGGTCGCGCAGTTCGCCGAGCAGCGCTTCGAGCGCCGCCACGTTCTTTGCCGCCGCCGCGTCTTCAATATTCTCGCGCCATTCCATTTGCTGCATCAGGAACGCGGGTTCCATCGCCGTGTTGTTCTCGGCGTCGGCATGCACGCCGCGTAGCGAAAGCATGTAGGTCGCCCGTTTGAGCGGATCGCGCAGCGTCTGGTACGCCTCGTTCGCGCGCGTGGCCCACTGCATTGCAACGCGCTTTTGCGCGTCGCCCGCGGCCGCAAAACGGTCGGGATGGACCTGCGCCTGCACCGTCCGGTACGCTTCATCGAGCTTTGTTGAATCGATGGCGTAAGTCGGCGGGAGATCGAACAGGTCGAAATGACTGTCGTTGAGCGTGGCCATGGGAGCAGAATTAAATAGACTAAAAAGCAGTAACGCTAAAGAAAAAGGCGGCACGCGCCGCCTCTTTGCTGTTCTTCCGGGATGCTAGACGCGAAACGATTCGCCGCAGCCGCACTCGTCTTTCACGTTCGGGTTGTTGAACTTGAAGCCTTCGTTCAGCCCTTCGCGCGCAAAGTCCAGCTCGGTTCCATCGATATAAGCCAGGCTCTTCGGATCGACAATGATCTTCACGCCCGCCGACTCGAACACCTGATCTTCCGGCGCGAGTTCATCCACGTACTCGAGCTTGTAAGCCAGTCCCGAGCAGCCGGTCGTGCGCACGCCGAGACGCAGCCCGACGCCCTTGCCGCGTCGAACCAGATACTTTTGCACGTGCTGTGCTGCCTTGTCCGTCAACGTGATTGCCATAGTCTCTCATCAGCAGTTGCTTGAATCCGGATGGATGCTCCCGGTCGCATGCTGCAGCCTTGCCTTGAATCGAAAACCAGAGCGCCCCGTGAATCTCGCGATATCAGGCGCCCTCCCTGGAAACTCAAGCCGCGTGTTGCTTCGCTTCAACAGAAACAGCTTCAGAAGCGCCCGCGCCATGACGTTGCTTGTAATCGGCAACAGCAGCTTTGATCGCGTCTTCAGCCAGGATCGAACAGTGGATCTTCACCGGCGGCAACGCGAGTTCTTCGGCAATATGCGTGTTCTTGATGGTCAGCGCCTGATCCAGCGTCTTGCCCTTGACCCACTCGGTCACGAGCGAGCTCGAAGCAATCGCCGACCCGCATCCGTACGTCTTGAACTTCGCATCTTCGATGACACCGTCCGCGCCCACGCGGATCTGCAGCTTCATGACGTCGCCGCAAGCCGGCGCGCCGACCATGCCGGTGCCGACCGTGTCGTCGTCCTTGCCGAACGAGCCGACGTTGCGCGGGTTTTCGTAGTGGTCCAGAACCTTGTCGCTATAAGCCATGATTCAAACTCCTTGAATTCGTATGCGTGTGCGTTCAACCGGGGCGCAAAGTGCTGCTTAGTGCGCGGCCCACTGGATCGACGAAATGTCGATGCCGTCCTTATGCATTTCCCAAAGCGGCGACAGGTCGCGCAGCTTTTGAATCTTGCCCTTCAACAAATTGATCACGTAATCCACATCCTGCTCGGTCGTGAAGCGGCCAACCGTGAAGCGGATCGAGCTATGCGCGAGTTCGTCGTTGCGGCCCAATGCGCGCAGCACGTACGACGGTTCCAGCGAAGCCGACGTACAAGCCGAACCCGACGACACCGCCACGTCCTTCACCGCCATGATCAGCGACTCGCCCTCGACGAAGTTGAAGCTGATGTTGAGGTTATGCGGCACACGGGTCGCCATGTCGCCGTTCACATAAACCTCTTCCATCTCCGACAAACCCTTCAGCAGACGATCGCGCAACATACGCACGCGCTCGTTTTCGGTTGCCATTTCTTCACGCGCGATGCGGAACGCCTCGCCCATGCCGACAATCTGGTGCGTCGCCAGCGTGCCCGAACGCATGCCGCGCTCGTGACCGCCGCCGTGCATCTGCGCTTCGATACGAATCCGCGGCTTGCGACGCACGAAAAGCGCGCCGATGCCCTTCGGACCATACGTCTTGTGCGCCGAGAACGACATCAGGTCGACCTTCAGCTTCTGCAAATCGATTTCGATCTTGCCGGTGGCTTGCGCGGCATCGACGTGAAGCACGATGCCCTTCGCACGCGTGATCTCGCCGATAGCAGCGATATCCTGGATCACGCCGATCTCGTTGTTCACGTTCATCACCGAAACGAGGATGGTGTCCGGCCGAATCGCTGCCTGGAACACGTCCAGGTCGAGCAAACCGTCGTCCTTCACATCCAGGTATGTGACGTCGAAACCTTCGCGCTCGAGCTCGCGGCAGGTATCGAGCACGGCCTTGTGCTCGGTTTTCACCGTGATGATGTGTTTGCCCTTGCTCTTGTAGAAATGCGCGGCGCCCTTGATTGCAAGGTTGTCCGATTCCGTTGCGCCCGACGTCCAGATGATCTCGCGCGGATCGCAGTTGACCAGCTTTGCCACGTTCTCGCGCGCTTCTTCGACCGCCCGTTCCGCGTCCCAGCCGTACTGATGGCTACGCGATGCCGGGTTGCCGAACTGCTCGCGCAAGTACGGAATCATCTTGTCCACCACGCGCGGATCGACGGGAGTCGTTGCGCTGTAGTCCATGTAAATGGGCAGGTGGGGAATGTCGTTGTTCATCAGTTGCTCCGGGATTTGACTCAATTGGCTTTTCAGGCGAGACAGCCGCGTCGATTTAACAGATGCGCGGCAACCGTCAGCCAGCCAGGTTGAAAACGGAATTCGGTCCTTTGGGCGCCACGCGGGCTGGCTCCACGCCCGCCGTGTCGGCACGGCGATCGCGCAATACCGCCGGCGATCCATCGCGCGCACGCTGCTGGTCGACGAGATCTTTCAGCGAGACAGAATCGAGATACTCGACCATCTTCTGATTGAGCGTGGACCAGAGTTCGTGGGTCATGCAGTGGCCGTCGTGCTGCTTGGTGCCTTCGCACGCGCCCTTGCCGCCGCATTGAGTCGCGTCGATAGGCTCGTCCACCGCGATGATGATGTCCGCAACCGTGACGTTTTCAGCACGGCGCGCGAGATTGTATCCGCCGCCCGGGCCGCGCACCGACTCCACGATTTCGTGGCGGCGCAGCTTGCCGAACAACTGTTCAAGGTAAGAGAGCGAAATGTGCTGGCGCTGGCTGATTCCGGCCAACGTCACCGGGCCCTGCTCCTGGCGCAATGCCAGGTCGATCATCGCCGTGACGGCGAAACGGCCTTTCGTGGTGAGTCTCATATTTGTACGCTACCGGGGGCTGCTGCTAATACTGGATGATTTTGGTCAAGTATAAATAGCCTACGGATTTAGTCAAGTATCTCAGGCTTAATTAATAGGAATTCTCTGAGACATTTCGTGCGTTGAAACAAGGTTGCGCCTTTCTGTGTCAAGACACCAGCTGCGTGCGCAGCGCCTTTAGCAACCCTTCGCAGGCGTCTTCGCACTGGTCGAGCACGCGCTCGAAACCTTCGTCGCCGCCGAAGTAAGGATCGGCTACTACGCGGCTGTCGTCGCGCGTGGCGAACTCCATCAGCAACCGGATCTTGTCCTGATATTCCGGCGGACAGATGCGCGCAAGCGCAGCCGCGTTTGCATCGTCCATTGCTATCAGCAGATCGAACCGTGCAAAATCTTCTTCCGCCACCTGCCGGCCACGCAGCACCGACATGTCGTAGCCGCGCGCTTTTGCTGCGCGCTGAGCGCGTTCATCGGGCGGCTGGCCGATATGCCAATCGCCAGTTCCCGCCGAATCCACGACAATCCGGTCCGCAAGTTTCGCCTTGCTCACCTGATGCAGCATCACCGCTTCGGCGCTGGGCGAACGGCAGATGTTGCCAAGGCAGACAAAGCAAATGGCGATAGTGTTCATCGGGTTCCGGAGGTTTTTAGCCTGAAGCGTCGATCACGCCTCATTCGCCGTCTTGAAACCCGTCCCGGAGTTACTTAGGCGAGCGTTCACAATCGGTCCCGAATTATACAAAGGACACTGTTTGTTCGCCCGATCGACACGCTCAGAACGGCTGCGACACCGCGGCCGACGGCGAATTTGCCGGTACGGAATTATCCGAATCCACGAGGCCCAAAGAGATAGCACGTGCGAACTCAGCGCTGACGGTTGCCGCGCTCTGTGGATGCGCCGTGGCACCCGCCATTGGATGCGTGGCATGGCAATAGCCCGCGAGAACCAGCGGTACAAGCATGGCGACAGGCCAATAGGTCGATATTGTCTTTTTCATTTGTAACCCTTTCTTGTGTCCCGTGGGCTGACGGGCCCACTGCAGGACACACCGATTTTAAGGGTTAGTCCTAGTCCGATAAAGGCGTTTGACCACAAAGCATTGTTGCAATTGTGTCAACAGCGTATGGCCGCCTGGCGTTGTATTGCGGTGGAACGCCCGCGGCAAAGGGTCAGCAGCAGTCAGGCGCGCATTACCAACGAGATAAAACTTTACAAACTTCTTGCGACATCCTGTCGTCAATGCTGTCAGATACGGTAATCAATCACCGTTTGCAATACACCCTATGAAACTCGCAGCTGCAGGCCTTATCCTCGTTTCGTCCGCGCTTGTCGCGGGATGCGCCGTCTACCCCGACGGTTCACCTGCTTATGCGACAGGCGGTTATTCGTCTTATCCCGCGTATCCGGGCGGTTACGACCCCGGCTATTACGGCGCGCCGGTCGTTCAGTCCGGAGTCGTGATTGGTGGAGGATATTACGGTGGCGGTCCGGGACCGCGTTATTGGGACGATGGCCCTGGATATCGCCGTCCGCCTCCAGGAGGATGGGATCGCGGCGGCGACCGAGGGGATCGCGGAGGAAACCGCGGTGGAGATCGTGGTGGAGATCGTGGTGGCGACAGAGGCGATCGCGGCGGCCACGGCGGTCAGCAGGCAGGCGGCGGCCCGCAAGGTGGCGGTCGTCCGCCACAACAGGCCGGCGGCGGTCCGGGCGCGCAGCCTCAACCGCAGCAACAGCAGGCGCGTACGCCATACGTCGGTCGGTCCAACTGGAACAAACCATCGCCAGTCCAAGGGCCGCAGGGCTCCGAAAGGAACCACTAAGTCTCACACCTTTTAAGCTTGACGAAGCCGTCCCCGATCAATCGATCCGGGACGGTTTTTTTTATCGCCGATCGGAACGCTCAACCACTGAAAATGCAGTCGCGATCATCTCCGGCCGTCTTTCGCACTTTTCACAATACGAGATACAATCAAGATTCCGCTGTTTGACGTATCAACTGATTTTCCCCATGAGCGATACAGACCCGGAATCCCGAACGTCCATACAGGTGATCGAGCGCATGATGCGCCTGCTCGACGCGCTCGCCTCGCACACCGATCCCGTCAGTCTCAAAGAACTTTCGCAGAGCACGTCGCTGCATCCTTCGACCGCGCATCGGATCCTGAACGATATGGTGACGTGCCGTCTGGTCGACCGTTCCGATCCAGGCACGTACCGGCTCGGCATGCGTCTGCTCGAACTCGGAAATCTGGTGAAAGCGCGGCTTTCCGTGCGCGAAGCCGCCATGCCGCCAATGCGCGAGTTGCATCGCGAGACTGGGCAAACGGTCAATCTGTCGGTGCGTCAAGGCGATGAAATCGTCTATATAGAACGCGCGTATTCGGAACGCTCGGGCATGCAGGTGGTGCGGGCTATTGGCGGACGTGCTCCATTGCATCTGACATCGGTGGGAAAGCTTTTTCTCGCCGCCGATGAATCCGCTCGGGTCCGCGCCTACGCCACGCGCACCGGCCTTTCGGGCCACACTCAAAACAGCATTACGGATCTCGCCAAGCTCGAGCGCGAGTTGTCGTTCGTACGCAGCCAGGCATGCGCACGCGACAACGAGGAACTTGAGCTCGGCGTGCGTTGCATCGCGGCAGGAATTTACGACGATACCGGCCGGCTGGTCGCGGGTTTGTCGCTTTCTGCGCCGGCCGACCGCCTCCAGGACTCGTGGCTGAACCAGCTTAGTGGGACGGCGCTCGAAATTTCACGATCGCTGGGTTATCGGCCAGAACCGAGCGCGGATTCGCAGCAACGCTAAGCTCGGCTTTTTGCGGCACATAAAACTTGAAAGCCGGTTTTATCTCTCGATAAAATCGGCTTTTTACGCTCGCAGATTCAAACGCGGATCAGGTGCCGCCACCGCCGGCATCGGCGCTCGTGATGTGCGGCTCGCCAGCGGTTTCGAGGAAACCGCGCAGACGGCCGGCATCGGCGAAACGTGAATATTTGCCCGACGAGTCAAGCAGGATAATGACGACAGGACGTCCATTGATGGTCGTCTGCATCACGAGGCACTCGCCTGCTTCATTGATGAAGCCGGTTTTCTGCAGGCCGATTTCCCAACTCGGATTACGGATCAACGCATTCGTGCTGTTATAAGCCAGATTGCGCTTGCCGGTAAACACGTCGTAGCTGCGATCGGTCGAGAACTTCCGGATCAACGGATATTGATAGGCCGCATTGACCATCTTCACGAGATCACGCGCGCTCGACACGTTCTGGCTCGTCAATCCGGTCGAGTTTTCGAAGTGCGTGTCGGTCATGCCGAGCATCTTCGCTTTCGCGTTCATCGCAGCAATAAAACCAGGCCGGCCATTCGGGTAATAGCGCGACAAAGCGGCAGCGGCGCGATTCTCCGATGCCATCAGCGCGATATGCAGCATGTCTTCGCGGTTCAGTTCGGAACCAACGGAAAGGCGCGAGCCGGTGTACTTCTCGTAATCGCGGTCTTCGTCGGTGACACTGATTTCTTCGGTCAGCGGCGCTTTGGAATCCAGCACGACCATGGCTGTCATCAGCTTCGTGATCGACGCAATGGGCACCACAGCGCGCGAGTTTTTATCGAAGAGCGTTTCCGACGTGTTCTGGTCGACCACGTAAGCCACGCTCGAACGCAGCGCGAGGCTGTCCGGCGTTTCGTGCAAGCCGAACGCCTGACCCACGGTCGGCGGACGCGGCTGATACGCAACCGAGCGCACGGCGGAACGGCGGCCATGCGCATCCATCCGATAACTCACCCGATGCGCGCGCTTGCCACGCGCCGCGGGCGCGGCTTCGTCGTCAGCAGCGGCAGCGGCAGCGACTTTCGCCGTCTTCGCACCCTTGGGCGCGCGCGTGGCGACTTTGGCCGGCTTTGCGGATTTCGCTTGCGGCGCGACAACGGGTTTTGCGGATTTCTTGGCAGACTTCGAGGTTGGGGTCTTGGCTAAGGCGTCGACCGGTGCGGCCGCGAAAGACGTCGCGAGCGCCACCGACACGGCAATCGACAGCGCAGTGCGGACTGCAACGCCGTGGATCACCCTGAGCGACGAAAACATTTCGGTTTTCATTAGTGTTCTGTTCTGGACCGGCGGGAGAGTGTCGCCAGTGTAGTAAAGCTTCGAAAAATTAGCAATATTAAGCACTTATCGGCAGTACTTAAACTGGATTGTAAGAGACGAACCGGAAGAGCTAGTACGTTCTAGGGCGTAATCGTAAAAAAACATGGCAATCGGCACAATCGTTTTGATCGATACACGCAATTACCAAAAGCTGGCTATCAGCAAACTAACGGCAATAGTTAGTGAAACTTGAGACACTTTTTAAGGCAGCCTTGGAAAGATCCGCTCGATACTTCGCGGCCTGCTCGAAGGCGAAAAATTCTCACATAGCACGAGTTCAACTACAGATGTGTCCGGCTGGGTACAACAGTTCGACCGGCATTTCGACCAGACCCGTTAGTTTTTGTTCATACAAAATTTCACGAAGTCGGGCCGGTTTCGAATGTTAACGTTTGTTTAACGTATTTAATGTACTGCGTTTCAAACCTTTTCAAATGAACGGTCATGACCGGTAAGCCCGGCACGCTGTGCGCGGGCCAAACCTGCCGCGACCGATGCAAGCTGGATGGTTTGGAGATGGATATCGACGGTGATGTCGATGTCGCGGCCGTAGCCTCCTGCCATGGCGACCGCAACCGGCAAGCCGCGATCGCGCGCCGCCGCAAATACCAGCGAATCGCGGCGCGCGAGTCCATCGACGGACAACGCCAGGCGGCCTAGCCGATCGCCAGTGTGCGGATCGGCGCCGGCGAGATAGATCAGCATCGCTGGCTCGATGCGTTCGAACATCGTTGCCAATGCGCTTGTGAGCGCGTCCATGTAAGTGTCGTCGTCGCAGCCGTCGGGCAGCGCGACATCCAGACTGCTGGTTTCTTTCCTGAACGGATAGTTGGATTCACCGTGCATCGACAGCGTGAACACGCTCGGATCGTCGTGGAAAATCGCCGCCGTGCCGTTCCCCTGATGAACATCCAGATCGATGATCGCAACTTGCCACGCGCCTTCGCCCCGCTCTCGCGCATCGGCCTGCATCACGCGCGCGGCAACGGCCGCGTCGTTGAAAACGCAAAAACCCGCGCCATGCGACGCGTACGAATGATGCGTCCCGCCTGCGAGATTCACGGCAAATCCATCCCGCCGCGCAGCGCGGCAAGCAGCGACCGTGGCGCCCACCGAACGCCGCGCGCGCTCGACCATCTCGGGCGACCAGGGAAAACCGATCTCCCGCTGAGCCGCGTCGTTGAGCGAACCGGTCGCAACCTGCGCCACATAATCGGCTGAATGAACTCTTTGCAGATCCGAATCGGACGCGATTGGCGCCTCTTCCAGTTCGACATCCGGCAATTCGGCTTGGACACGCTCACGCAATATCCGATATTTCCGCATGGGAAAGCGATGCCCCGCCGGCAATGGAAGTACGAAGCGATCGCTGTAAAAAGCCTTCATTGAAACAAAATTCCAATTTATTGAGACGTGATCCTAGCATCTGAATCGTTTGCGCCTATTGCCCCAAACTAGTGCGAACGATCGCGAAATATGGTTCCAGATACGGCACTCGAATCACGTAAGCCATTGTTTAATATGATTTCGTCGGATGTTGCGACGCACAAAAAGAAACTTGACATCTTTCGGAATATGCCTAAAATGGGTTCCATGTTGCGACGCACCAATAGCTGATCGCCTCATACGGCACCGGAACTTCCGTTGCCGCCAAAAACCCACGACCCGCGCTGATGATGGGTCGACTTTCAGGAGCGTGACATGACCCTTTTGACCCCGGAACAAATCGCCGCCGCCAACAAAGCTCAGTTCGACACCCTGTTTGGCCTGACGAACAAGGCTTTCGAAGGCATGGAAAAATTGCTTGAGCTGAACTTGCAAGTCGTGAAGTCGACGCTGGCTGAAAGCCAGGAAAACACGCAACGCGTGTTGTCGGTGAAGGACGCGCAAGAACTGCTCGCACTCCAGGCCAGCCTGGCTCAGCCGGTTGCTGAAAAGGCGCTGTCGTATGGCCGCCATCTGTATGAAATCGCATCGTCCACGCAAGCTGAATTCGCACGCGTCGCCGAAGCTCAGTACGAAGACCAGAACCGCAAGGTGCAAGCACTCGTCGACAACGTCGCGAAGAACGCACCGGCAGGTTCGGAAACGGCTGTCGCCGTGATGAAGTCGGCCATCACCGCCGCCAACACCACGTACGAAACCATTCACAAGGCAAGCAAGCAAGCGGTTGAAATCGCTGAAAGCAACTTCAACGCAGCCGCTACGGCCGCTACGAAGGCTGCATCGCAAGCGACCGCTCAAGCTTCGCGCGCTGCTGTAAAGAAGACTGCCTAAGCGACGTTCTTCAAATCTGCGCAGGATTATTCCGCGCGATTGATTGAGAGCTGAGTAGATGCAAAAAGCCGTTCCAACTCACGTTGGAACGGCTTTTTTACGTACTAAAAAAGCGGTGCGTTCTTCGCAGAACGCGCCGCTTTCAATGCTCAGCCGCGAGATCTTACTTCTTGCGCTGCGGCGGCAGATCCGTACACACGCCTTCATACAACTCGGCGGCCATGCCGATCGATTCACCGAGGGTCGGGTGCGGATGAATCGTCTTGCCGATATCCTCCGCGTCCGCACCCATCTCGATCGCCAGGCACACTTCGCTGATCAGGTCGCCCGCGCTCGTGCCCACGATCCCGCCGCCGATGATCCGGTGCGTTTCTTCGTCGAAGATAAGCTTGGTGAAACCTTCGTCGCGGCCATTGGCAATCGCGCGGCCCGACGCTGCCCACGGGAACACCGCCTTGCCGTACTTGATGCCTTCGGCCTTGCACTGGTCTTCCGTCTTGCCGGCCCACGCCACTTCGGGATCGGTGTAGGCAACGGACGGGATCTGCAATGCGTCGAAATACGCCTTTTCGCCATGCGCCGCTTCGGCTGCAACGTGACCTTCGTGCACGGCCTTGTGCGCGAGCATCGGCTGGCCGACCAGGTCGCCGATCGCAAAAATGTGCTCGACGTTCGTGCGCAATTGTTTGTCGACGTTGATAAATCCGCGATCCGTCACCGCCACGCCGGCCTTGTCCGCGCCGATCTTGCCGCCGTTCGGGCTGCGGCCGACCGCCACGAGCACGAGGTCGTAGCGTTGTGCATCGGCGGGCGCTTTTTCGCCTTCGAAGCTTACGTAGATGCCGTCTTCCCTGGCTTCCGCCTTGGTTGTCTTCGTCTTGAGCATGACGTTGGCAAAGCGCTTGGCGTTGAACTTCTCCCAGACCTTCACGAGATCGCGATCCGCGCCGGCCATCAGGCCATCGAGCATTTCGACTACATCGATCTGCGCGCCCAGCGCCGCATACACCGTCGCCATTTCCAGGCCGATAATGCCGCCGCCGATTACGAGCATGCGCTTCGGGATCTGGCGCAATTCGAGCGCGCCGGTCGAGTCGACCACACGCGGATCTTCCGGCATGAACGGCAACTTCACGGCTTGCGAACCCGCCGCGATGATCGCCTTCTTGAATTGCACGACCTTCTTGCCGCCCTCGCCTTCGATCTCCATATGGTTCGGGCCGACGAACTTGCCCACACCCGTCACCACTTGCACCTTGCGCGCCTTCGCCATGCCGGCAAGACCGCCGGTCAGTTTCTTGACGACGCCCGACTTGAAGTCGCGCAATTTGTCGAGATCGATGGTCGGCTCGCCGAACGAAATGCCGTGGTGCGCGAGCGCCTTGGCTTCTTCGGTGATCGATGCAGCGTGAAGCAAGGCCTTCGACGGAATGCAGCCGACGTTCAGGCAAACGCCGCCAAGCGTTGCATAGCGTTCGACGATGACCGTATTCATGCCAAGGTCGGCCGCGCGGAACGCGGCCGAGTATCCGCCCGGGCCGGCGCCGAGCACGAGCATGTCGCATTCGATATCGGCGGAACCTGAGAACGATGCAGCCTTCGGCGCGGGTGCGGCAGTGGCTTTTTCGGCCGGCTGCGGCGCGGCCGTCTTCGGCTTTTCTTCGACCTGGCTCACGCCGCCGCCCTGGCCTTCGAGCGTCAGGATCAGCGAACCTTCCGAAACGTTATCGCCGATCTTGACCTTCACTTCCTTGACCGTGCCCGCTGCTGGCGACGGCACGTCCATGGTGGCTTTATCGGATTCGAGCGTGACGAGCGATTGCTCTTTCTCGACTGTATCGCCGGCCTTCACGTGAATTTCGATGACCGGGATATCCGTGAAATCGCCGATGTCCGGCACCTTCACGTCCTGCGATCCGCCGCCCGCGGGTTTTTGTTCAGCAGGCTTGGAAGCCGCCGCTTCTTTCGGCGCGGCTGCTGAAGCTTCGGCTTTGGCTTCTGCCAAAGCAGCGGGTTTTTCCGCTGGCTTTTCGCTGCCTGCGTCGGCGGTTTCCACGGTCGCGATCACCGTGCCTTGCGAGACTTTATCGCCGGCTTTGACTTTGACTTCCTTGACCGTGCCAACGAGATCGCTGGGCACTTCAATGGAAGCTTTGTCGGATTCGAGAGTCAGGACGCCCTGTTCTTTTTCGATGGTGTCGCCGGCTTTGATATTGACTTCGATGACGTCGACGTCTTTGAAATCGCCGATATCGGGTACTTTAAGTTCGGTGAGACTCATGTTGTCCCCTAAATGAGAAGCCGGCAGAACCTGCGAAAGCGATCGGTTCTGCCGTCGGCAGACTTGTCTGTCTTTACCTTGATGCAGTGCTAGGCAAGTGCAATGAGAAGCACGGCAGGCCGCAACAACCCGCAGCCTGCCAAGCGCGAAAAATCACAGACTCACGCGGCGAAAATCCGCCAGCACAGCAGACAGGTAGGCATTGAACCGCGCGGCCTCGGCGCCATCGATAACCCGATGATCGTAAGACAGCGACAAAGGCAGAATCAGTCGCGGAACGAACGCCTTGCCGTCCCACACCGGCTTCATCGCGCCGCGCGACAAACCGAGAATGGCCACTTCTGGCGCGTTGATGATCGGCGTGAAATGCGTTCCGCCAATCCCGCCGAGCGACGAAATGGAGAAACATCCGCCCTGCATCTGATCCGGCTTCAGCTTGCCTTCGCGCGCGGCTTTCGACAGGTCGGCCATCTCTTTCGCAACATCGACGAGACCTTTCTTGTCAGCATCGCGGATCACCGGAACCATCAAACCGTTCGGGGTATCGGCGGCGAAACCGATGTTGTAATACTGCTTGAAGACCAGGTTATCGCCGTCGAGACTTGCATTGAACGTCGGGAATTTCTTGAGCGCGGCAACCACTGCCTTGATTACGAACGCGAGCATGGTGAATTTCACGCCGGCCTTTTCGTTTTCCTTGTTCAGCGTCACTCGCAGTGCTTCGAGGTCGGTGATGTCGGCTTCGTCGTTGTTCGTGACGTGCGGAATCATGACCCAGTTGCGATGCAGGTTCGCGCCCGAGATTTTCTTGATGCGCGAAAGCGGCTTCGGATCGACCGGACCGAACTTCGTGAAGTCGATCTTCGGCCATGGCAGCAGGTTGAGCTCGCCGCCACCGGCCGGCGCTGCAGCGGCAGACGCAGCCGGCGCCTTGCCCTGACCCGTCATGACACCCTTCACAAACGCAGTGACGTCCGCTTGCGTGATGCGGTTCTTCGGCCCCGAACCCGTCACGTTCGACACATCCACGCCAAGCTCGCGCGCGAACTTGCGCACGGACGGCGATGCATGGCTCGACGTGCGCGCGCCACCATCGCCGGCAGGTATTGCCGGCGCGAGCGCGAGCGCGGACGGTGCTTCTTTTTGCGCCGGGGCAGCTTGTGCCGCAGGCGCCGCAGCCTTCGGCGCTTCCTGCTTAGGCACTTCCTGCTTCGGCGCCGCGGCTTGCGCCGAAGCACCCGCACCATCTTCCAGCACAACGATCAACGTCCCTTCCGACACGTTGTCGCCGACCTTGACCTTGATTTCCTTGACCGTGCCCGCTGCGGGCGACGGCACGTCCATGGTGGCTTTATCGGATTCGAGCGTGACGAGCGATTGCTCTTTCTCGACCTTGTCGCCAACCTTGACGTTCACTTCAATAACGGGAATATCCTTGAAGTCGCCGATATCCGGCACCTTCACTTCCACCGATCCACCGCCTGAGGACGCCGCAGGCGCAGCGGTTTCGACGGTCTTTTCCTTGGCGGGTTCGGCCGGCTTTTCAGCGCCCTTCGGCGCAGCAGCAGGAGCCGCCGCTTCGCCACCTTCCAGCACGACGATCAACGATCCTTCCGACACGTTGTCGCCGACCTTGACCTTCACTTCCTTCACGACGCCGGCCGCCGAACTCGGCACGTCCATGGTCGCTTTGTCGGATTCGAGCGTGACGAGCGACTGCTCTTTCTCAACTGTATCGCCTGCTTTCACCAGCACCTCGATCACCGGAATGTCCGTGTAATCGCCGATATCCGGCACCTTGACTTCGATCGCTTGACTCATTGTTTATTGTCTCCTGGGTCGCGACGCGAAAATCGCCCTGGCACGAGGCAACAAGCCAGGGCCGGGGCGACTTCGCGCAGCAACACTCGGGGGCCGATGCGTTAAACCGTCATCGGGTTGGGTTTGGCGGGGTCGAGCTCATACTTCTTGATCGCCTCGGCAACGACCTTGCGGTCGATCGTGCCTTCGTCGGCCAGCGCATTGAGCGCCGCGACGGTGACCCAGTAGCGGTCGACTTCGAAGAAATGGCGCAGCTTTTCACGCGTGTCCGAACGGCCATAACCGTCCGTGCCGAGCACGACAAACTTGTTCGGCACGAAACCGCGAATCTGGTCGACGAGCGCACGCACATAATCCGTCGATGCAATCACCGGACCCTTCGCGTCCTTCAGCAACTTGCTCACGTGCGCGACGCGGCGCTCTTCGGTCGGATGCAGCAGGTTCCAGCGTTCGACGTCCATGCCGTCGCGCGCCAGTTCGGTGAAGCTCGGAACGCTCCAGAGATCGGCCTCGACGTTCCAGTCGTTCTTCAGCAGGTCGGCAGCAGCGATCACTTCATTGAAGATCGTGCCCGCGCCCATCAGCTGAACGCGCGGTGCTGTTGCATTTGCATCCGACTTGCGGAACGCGTACATGCCTTTGACGATATCGGCCGCAACCGAATCGCTTTGCGGGATCGCCGGGTGCTCGTAGTTCTCGTTCATGACCGTGACGTAGTAATACACGTCTTCCTGCTCGGCCACCATGCGACGCAATCCGTCCTGCATGATCACGGCAAGTTCGTAGCCGAAGGTCGGGTCGTAGCTCACGCAATTCGGAACCGACGCCGCCCACATCAGCGAATGGCCGTCTTCGTGCTGCAAACCTTCACCGTTGAGCGTCGTGCGCCCTGCCGTGCCGCCCAGCAGGAAGCCGCGCGAACGCATGTCGCCAGCGGCCCACGCCAGGTCACCGATGCGCTGGAACCCGAACATGGAATAGAAGATGTAGAACGGGATCATGATCTCGTTGTGCGTGGAGTACGACGTCGCCGCCGCAATCCAGTCGCACATCCCGCCCGCTTCGTTGATCCCCTCCTGCAGGATCTGGCCGGTTTCCGATTCACGATAGAACATCAGCTGGTCGGAATCTTCCGGCACGTACTTCTGGCCGTCCTGATTCCAGATACCGATCTGGCGGAACAGGCCTTCCATACCGAACGTACGCGATTCATCCGGCACGATCGGCACGATCCGTTTGCCGAGCGCCTTGTCCTTCAGCAGGATATTCAGGATCCGCACGAACGCCATGGTCGTGGAAATCTCGCGGCCCGGACCCGTGCCCTTGAGCACCGGTTCGAACACCGAAAGATCCGGCACCGGCAGCGACTCGGCCTTTTGACGGCGAGCCGGCAGATAACCGCCGAGTTCCTGGCGGCGAGCACGCATGTACTCGAGTTCCTTCGAACCTTCTTCGAACGTCAGGTACGGCACGTCGGCAATCTGGTCGTCGGGAATCGGCAGCTTGAACTGGTCGCGGAATTTCTTCAGCTGATCCGTGTGCAGCTTTTTCTGCTGGTGCGTGATGTTCATGGCCTGACCAGCTTCGCCCATCCCATAACCCTTGATGGTCTTGGCGAGGATGACAGTCGGCTGGCCCTTCGTCTTCGATGCTTCCGCGTAGGCCGCGTAGATTTTGTGCGGATCGTGCCCGCCGCGATTCAGGTTCCAGATGTCTTCGTCGGACCATTCAGCAACCATCGCCTTGAGTTCCGGCGTGTTGAAGAAATGCTCGCGAACATACGCGCCCGATTCCGACTTGTACGTCTGATATTCGCCGTCGACGACTTCCATCATGCGGCGCATCAACGCACCGGTTTTGTCGCGCGCGAAGAGCGAATCCCAGCGGCTGCCCCACACGACCTTGATCACGTTCCAGCCGGCGCCGCGGAACTCGCTTTCGAGTTCCTGGATGATCTTGCCATTGCCGCGCACCGGGCCGTCGAGACGCTGCAAATTGCAGTTGATCACGAAGACGAGGTTATCCAGACGCTCGCGACCAGCCATGCCGATCGCGCCGAGCGATTCCGGTTCGTCCGTTTCGCCGTCGCCGAGGAACGCCCAGACCTTGCGGTTACCCGCCTTGGCGATACCGCGCGCGTCGATGTACTTCATGAAGCGCGCCTGATAGATCGCCATGATCGGGCCGAGGCCCATGGAAACGGTCGGGAATTGCCAGAAATCCGGCATGAGCCACGGATGCGGGTACGACGAAATGCCTTCGCCGCCCACTTCCTGACGGAAATTGTCGAGCTGGCTCTGCTTCAGGCGGCCGAGCAGGAACGCGCGGGCATACACGCCCGGCGACGAGTGGCCTTGCACGAACACCAGGTCGCCGCCGTGTTCGGGCGACGGCGCGTGCCAGAAGTGGTTGAAACCAACGTCATAAAGCGTTGCAGCCGACGCAAACGAAGCGATATGACCGCCCACGTTCGTGTCCTTGCCGGCGCGCAGCACCATGGCAATGGCGTTCCAGCGCGTGTACGAACGAATCTTGTGTTCGATGTCCTGGTCGCCCGGAATCTTCGACTGCGCGGCAACCGGAATGGTATTGATGTAGGGCGTATTCGCCGAGAACGGCAGATGTTCGCCGTGCACGCGCGCGAATTCGATCTGCTTTTCGATCAGGTAATGGGCACGATCCGGGCCTTCCGCCGAGATTACGCCATCGAGGGCCTCGAGCCACTCGGCAGTTTCCTGTGGATCTTCGTCGTCTTTTGCGTTGGCGACATATTTCATCACTTCGTCGGGTACAGCTGACATGCTCGTCTCCTGATTTGAGGAACGCTCTGTGAACAGTCGACGCGAGCCTCTTGGAAAACCGCAGGATGAACTGCGGAAAACATTAGGGACAAGCGCGCGTGCGGCAATTCTAAAGAGGCTCTAAACGGTAAGGCAAGCAATTTTTCGAATCATGAGAGGCAATCTCATAATGCGGAAAAATGCTGCAACGCACCGTGGGACAAGGACTTTTTGAGAGAGGTTTAGTGCCCTTGCGATCAAATGCCGACCTTTTGGAGCCTTTTTACGCCTTTTAACAGTCCTGCGCTGCGTTACAATTGCGCGCATGTTGACCGACCGGTTTTTCGCACGCTCGGCCCGCTCGTCGAAGAAACTCAACGACACGGCGCCGACCCGCTGGCACCACGGACCGTGGTGGTCGAACTCGTATCTACTCACGCCGCTGATCTCCATTCTGGTCTTTCTCGTCGTGATGAGCCTCATTTTATGGAGTCTCAACCGGCGCGAGCAGCAGCAGCAAGAGGACACGCTGTATCGAAATGTCGCATGGGCACAGCAGCAGATCCGGCTGTCCATGACCGGCGCGCAAGAACAGATCCAGGCGCTTTCACGCGACATTGCGGCCGGTCACGGCGATCCCCAGTCGTTCCAGAGTTCAACTGGCGACATCATGCAGGGGCATCCCGAGATCCTATACATGAACTGGTACACGGCGCAGCACAAGCCGCGCTGGCCGAATACGCCGCTGCCCATTCTTGGCTCGCGGCTCGCCAAGCCCACGGACGCGCAAATGGACGACGCCGTCCAGGCCGCCTTCGACGAAGCCCGCACCACCCGCCGCCAGATCTATTCGCCCCTTCTCTACGACGACGTCGGCAACGGCTACATCACGCTGCAGACGCCGGTATATCGGGATCGCGATTTCCTTGGCTCGATTGCCGCGGTGTTTTCCATCGAAGGCATTCTGAAGCACGATATTCCCGGCGAGTTGTCCGCGAAGTACAAGATTTCCATCACCGACCTGAACAATCGCGAACTGGCGACCACGTCTACCCGCCCGCGTCTGCCGCGCGACATGTTCTACGATTTGCCGCTCGATCCGCCGGGACAAGGGGTATCGGTACGCGTTTATTCGTATCCGCAACTCACGAATTTCACCAATAACACGCTCGTCTGGCTCGTCGCGGGATTGTCGTGCTTCGTGCTGTGGAGCCTGTGGAGCCTTTGGAAGCACACGCGGCAACGGTTCGAGGCGCAACAAGCGCTTTATGCCGAAGCGTTCTTTCGACGCGCAATGGAAAATTCGGTGCTGATCGGCATGCGTGTGCTCGATATGCATGGCCGGATCACGCACGTGAATCCGGCGTTTTGCCGGATGACCGGCTGGGACGAAAGCGATCTCGTCGGAAAAGTCGCGCCTTTCCCGTACTGGCCGAAAGACGCATATCCGGAGATGCAACGCCAACTTGACATGACACTGCGCGGCAAGGCGCCGTCGTCGGGTTTCGAATTGCGTGTGCGGCGAAAAGATGGATCGTTTTTCCACGCGCGGCTTTATGTTTCGCCGCTGATCGACAGTTCGGGACGCCAGACGGGCTGGATGTCGTCCATGACCGACATCACCGAGCCGCGCCGTGCGCGCGAAGACCTGGCCGCCGCGCACGAGCGCTTCACGACGGTGCTTGAAAGTCTCGACGCCGCCGTGTCCGTGCTCGCCGCCGACGAAGCCGAGCTGCTCTTCGCGAACCGTTATTACCGGCATTTGTTCGGCATTCGTCCGGACGGCCATCTGGAACTCGCGGGCGCGGGCTTTGATACGGCGCAGGCATCGTCCGATTCCATCGATATGGTCGATACCTACGCCGGCCTTCCCGCCACCGCGCTGACCGAAAGCACGTCGGACGCGCAAGAAGTGTATGTGGAAGGCATCCAGAAGTGGTTCGAAGTCCGCCGCCAGTACATTCAGTGGGTTGACGGCCATCTCGCGCAAATGCAGATTGCAACGGACATCACCACGCGCAAGCAGGCACAGGAGCTCGCCGACCAGCAGGAAGAAAAGCTCCAGTTCACCAGCCGCCTGATGACGATGGGCGAAATGGCGTCGTCGCTCGCGCACGAGCTGAATCAGCCGCTCGCCGCGATCAATAATTATTGCTCGGGCTGCGTCGCGCTCGTGAAATCCGGCCGCATGACGCAGGACGCGCTGTTGCCCGTGCTCGAAAAAACCGCGCAGCAGGCGGTGCGTGCGGGCATGATCATCAAACGCATCCGCGAGTTCGTGAAGCGCAGCGAGCCGAAACGCCAGCCAACGCGTGTCAGCGATATCGTCGCGGACGCCGTTGGTCTTGCCGAAATCGAAGCGCGCAAACGCAAGATCCGCATACTGACCGAAATCCGTTCACGCATGCCGGTGATCCATGTGGACCCGGTGCTGATCGAACAAGTGCTCGTGAATTTGCTGAAGAATGCGGCCGAAGCCATGCACGACGCGAAGCCGAACGCGGTCGATCCGGTCATCCGCGTGGTCGTGCAACGCACCGATGGCGGCTTTGTCTGCATCAGCGTGGTCGATCAGGGCCCGGGCGTGGACGAAGCCACCGCCGAGCGCCTGTTCGAGCCCTTCTACAGCACCAAGTCCGACGGCATGGGCATGGGCCTGAATATTTGCCGGTCGATCATTGAATCGCATCGTGGACGGCTCTGGGTGGTGAACAATATCGACACCGCCGGCCAGGTCACGGGCGCAACATTCCATTGCAGTTTGCCAATCGGAGAAGCCGACAGTCCGGGTAATAGCGGGCAGGAGGCTCTCAGCCATCAACCCACACAACAAACTGTTACGGGAGAGCTATGAGCACAGTCACCACTCAGGAAACGGTCTTTGTCGTCGACGACGACGAGGCCGTGCGTGATTCTTTGCGCTGGCTGCTTGAAGCCAATGGCTACCGCGTCTCGTGTTTTGCGAGCGCCGAAGCTTACCTCGATGCGTACCTCCCGATCGCCCATTCCGGCGCGATCTCATGCCTGATACTCGATGTACGCATGTCCGGCATGAGCGGTCTCGAGTTGCAGGAAAAGCTGATCGCCGAGAATTCGCTGCTGCCGATCATCTTCGTGACGGGTCACGGCGACGTGCCCATGGCCGTTTCGACCATGAAGAAGGGCGCGATGGATTTCATCGAAAAGCCGTTCGATGAAGCCGAGCTGCGCAAGCTGGTCGAGCGCATGCTGGATAAAGCGCGTACCGAAAGCTCGAGCGTGCAGCAACAACGTGCGGCGGCCGAACGGCTGGGCAAGCTCACAGCGCGCGAGCATCAGGTGCTGGAGCGGATCATTGCGGGACGCCTGAACAAGCAGATCGCCGACGATCTCGGCATCAGCATCAAGACGGTCGAGGCGCATCGGGCAAATATCATGGAAAAACTTTCCGTGAATACCGTTGCCGATCTGTTGAGGCTCGCGCTTTCCAACAAGCCGCAGGCGCAACAGGCGCAGTAAAAGTTTTATTGCGGCATCGGCGCGCCGGTCGTTGAATCGGCGCCGCTGGTGTTGCACGTCTTGCCGGAGCTTTTTCCAAGCTACCGGATACTGCCTTCAGCATTCGCTTTGTACGCGAATCAACGCCCGTTATCCAATCTCCCGCCACGTTCTGCGCGTACATATCCGTCGGGCCATGACGGGTATAATTCAAGACCGATCGCAACGTCGCGCCTTTGAAAAAGCCATCGGCACGACAGCCTCCCGCGCTCTGCGCCCTTCTAGCACCCAGCGGCTTCCCGCCCAGATCCTCCATGACTGCCCAAATCATCGACGGCAACGCCCTCTCCAAGACCCTTCGCGCCGATGTTGCAACACGCGCCGCCGCCCTCACCGCCCGTGGCCAGCAACCTGGCCTGGCCGTCGTGCTCGTTGGCGAAAATCCGGCCAGCGAAGTTTATGTCCGCAATAAAATTAAAGCGTGCCAGGACAACGGCCTGCATTCCGTGTTCGACCGGTTTCCGTCCACGCTCACGGAAAGCGAACTGCTCGCGCGTATCGACGACCTGAACAACGATCCGAACGTCCACGGCATTTTGGTTCAACTGCCGCTGCCGAAACATATCGATGCGCACAAGGTCATTGAAGCAATTGCGCCGGCCAAGGACGTCGATGGTTTCAGCGTCGAGAACGCGGGCGCCCTGATGACCGGCAAACCGCTGTTCCGTCCCTGCACGCCCTACGGCGTGATGAAAATGTTCGAGGCGCACAAGATCCCGCTGGAAGGTGCGAATGCCGTCGTGATCGGGCGATCGAACATCGTCGGCAAGCCGATGGCCATGCTGCTGCTCGAAGCCGGCGCCACAGTCACGATCACGCACAGCAAAACGCGCGACCTCGCGGCGCTGACACGCAACGCGGACGTGGTCGTCGCGGCAACCGGACGGCGCAATATCCTGACTGCCGACATGGTCAAGCCAGGCGCAACGATCATCGATGTAGGCATGAATCGCGACGAAAACGGCAAACTTTGCGGCGACGTGGATTATGCGAATGTGAAAGAAGTTGCTGGATTCATCACGCCGGTGCCGGGCGGTGTCGGGCCGATGACCATCACCATGTTGCTGGTCAATACCATCGAAGCCGCCGAACGGGCTATGCAGCAAGACCGCGACTGATTTATTGCGCGACGCTCCCCGCCGCCGCTCGCGGGCATTGCATCAATCGCCGCCGTAGTTAGAAACGATTTGAGAATTGACCGAGGCGTCCCCACAATAGATTGATCACCGTCGATCCGGCGCGTCGTGTTTTTCGGCGCACCGTCGCGATTTTTTATTAGAGATTTCATCCGAGACCGGGAGAGTCATGTCCAGTTCGACACCATCGAATACCGCGAATCAAGCTCAGTCCCAAGTGAACGGCAACCCGCTGCTCGACTTCTCCGACCTGCCCCTTTTCAACGACATCAAGCCAGAACACGTCACGCCCGCGCTGGACGTGCTTCTCGCCGATGCAAAAGCCGCCGTCGATCACGCCGCCGCGCCCGAAACGCCGGCGACGTGGCATGACATCGTGGAAAGCGTCGAGCGCGCGAGCGAACGGCTGTCGCGTGCGTGGGGCGTGATCGGCCACCTGAACGCCGTCGCCGATACTCCCGAGCTGCGCGCCGCCCACGCCGAGAACCTGCCGCGGGTCACCGAATTTTCGGCGAGCGTTGGACAGAATCTGGCGCTCTACGAAAAGTACAAGGCAATCGCCGCGAGCGAAGCGCACGCGACGCTCACCGCCGAGCAGAAGAAATTGCTCAGCAACGAATTGCGCGGTTTCCGTTTGTCGGGCGCCGAATTGCCCGAAGACAAAAAACCACGTTTCGCGCGGTTGCAGGAGGAACAGGCGGCGTTATCGAAGGCGTTTTCCGATCACGTGCTCGATGCCACCAACGCGTTTTCGTACATCGTGACGAATGAAAGCGAGCTTGCGGGCTTGCCGGAAGATGTCATTGAAGCGGCGCGCGAAGCCGCTCAAAAAGAAGGCGCTGAAGGCTGGAAGTTCACGCTGCATTTCCCATCGTATTTCCCGGTGATGCAATACGCCGAACATCGGCCGTTGCGTGAAGCGATTTATCGCGCGTATGTGACGCGGGCATCGGAGCTGGGCGCGAATTATGGAAAGGGCAAGCCGGAATGGGACAACACGGCGAATGTGGTCGAGCAATTGAAGTTGCGCGAGGAAGAGGCGCGCGCGCTTGGCTACCAGAACTTTGCGGAGGTTTCGCTCGCGCCGAAGATGGCCGAGTCGCCGGCGCAAGTGGTTTCGTTCCTTGAAGATCTGGCCGTGCGCGCGCGACCCCACGCCGAGCAGGACTGGATGGAACTGCGCGCGTTTGCCGCGACCGAGTTGGGCATGCCCGAATTGCAGCCGTGGGATTCGACCTTTGCCGCCGAACGCCTGCGCCAGCAACGCTATTCGTTCTCCGAAAACGAAGTAAAACAATATTTCCCGCAAGAAGCCGTGTTGAAGGGCTTGTTCAAGGTCACGGAAACCTTGTTCGGCGTATCGATACGTCGCGATGAAGCGCCTGTCTGGAATCCGGACGTGCGCTTTTTCCGGGTTGAGAACAAGGACGGCTCGCTCGTCGCGCAGTTTTATCTCGACCTGTATGCCCGCGAAGGCAAACGCGGCGGCGCGTGGATGGACGACGCCCGCTCGCGCCGCAAGAGCCAGGACGGCGGCGTGCAGACGCCTGTTGCATACCTGACGTGCAACTTCTCGGCGCCCGTTGGCGGGAAACCCGCGTGCTTTACGCACGACGAAGTGATCACGCTGTTCCACGAATTCGGCCACGGTTTGCATCATATGCTGACGCGCGTCGATGAACTGGGCGTATCCGGCATCAACGGAGTGGAATGGGACGCAGTCGAACTGCCGTCGCAATTCATGGAGAACTTCTGCTGGGAATGGGACGTTCTCACCGACATGTCCGGTCACGTCGATACAGGCGCCACCTTGCCGCGCGAACTCTTCGACAAGATGCTGGCCGCCAAGAACTTCCAGAGCGGCCTTGGCACGTTGCGCCAGATCGTGTTGTCCATGTTCGATATCCAGCTTCACAGCAACTACGATCCGGCAGGCGCCACGAACGTCAACGACTTCGCGCGCGAGATCAACGAGCGCTTCCATGTCGTGCCGCAAGCGCCCTTCTCACGCTGGACCAACACCTTCACGCACATTTTCGCGGGCGGCTATGCCGCGGGTTACTACAGCTACAAGTGGGCCGAAGTGTTGTCGGCGGACGCGTATGCTGCTTTCGAAGAAGCGGCGAAGGCAGGCGGCGGCTCGGTGCTGGATGCGGAAACGGGCATTCGTTATAGGCGCGAGATCCTGGAGGTAGGCGGCAGCCGACCGGCCATGGACTCGTTCAAGGCGTTCCGCGGGCGTGAGCCGAATATCGATGCACTGTTGCGGCATAACGGCATGTCGCCGACTGCCGCGCATTGATCGATTGGTTATGAGCTGCTGAAAGCGGTCCTTCGGGGCCGCTTTTTTGTTGGCAACCAGCTCACCGGTCCAGCCTGAAATTCACTTCTCCCGGCCGCCCTTCCAGGCTCAGTTTCGCGCGTGTCGAAGGCGAACGGCTGATCACCTTGCCGCGCCGAAGGACAGCCGTGCGCGCCGCCCGCAACCGAATAGCTTCAATAGGATCGCGCGCGTCGAGCACCACGCAGTCCGCGTTGTTGCCCACCGCAATCCCATATCCTTCGATGCCCAGAATCTTCGCAGGCGTTGTAGTCACTGCTTCGAATGCGGCACGCATCGCGTCGATGCCCGTCATTTGCGCAACGTGCAATCCCATGTGCGCGACTTCGAGCATGTCGCCGGAACCGAGGCTGTACCACGGGTCCATCACGCAATCGTGGCCGAAAGCGACATCGACGCCCGCCGCCATCAGCTCAGGTACGCGGGTCATGCCGCGACGTTTGGGGTAAGTGTCAGCGCGACCTTGCAACGTGATGTTGATCAGCGGGTTCGCGATCGCGGCGACCCCCGAATCCCGGATCAACGGGATCAGCTTGCTCACATAGTAGTTGTCCATGGAATGCATGGACGTCAGATGCGAACCGGTGACACGCCCCTGCAAGCCCAGCCGATGCGTTTCCGCCGCCAAAGTTTCTATGTGCCGCGACATGGGGTCATCGGATTCGTCGCAATGCATGTCAACGCGCAAGCCCTTCTGCGCTGCGAACTCGCACAGCAGGCGCACGGACTCGGCGCCGTCGGCCATCGTACGTTCGAAATGCGGAATGCCGCCGACCACGTCCACGCCCATCGATATGGCGCGCTTCAGGTTTTCGAACGCACCCTTGCTGCGCAGAATGCCATCTTGCGGAAAAGCCACGAGCTGCAAGTCGAGATACGGTTTCACGCGACGCTTCACTTCGAGCAACGCCTCAACCGCAAGCAGGCGCGGATCGCAAACATCGACGTGCGAGCGGATTGCCAGCAGGCCGCGCGCGACGGCCCAGTCGCAGTATTGCATCGCTCGATCGACTAGTGCTTCTTGAGTGAGCTCGGGCTTCAGCTCGCCCCACAACGCGATGCCCTCCAGCAACGTCCCCGATGCATTCACGCGCGGCAGGCCATAGGACAGCGTGGCGTCCATGTGGAAATGGGCATCGATGAACGGCGCCGTGACGAGCGAACCCGCAGCGTCGATTTCTTCAGCCGCGTTGACGTCGAGTCGAGCTTCGATGGCGGCAAACCGGCCGTCCTTGATGCCGATATCCACGTGGTCACGCGAATCGGCGAGCGCTGCGCGTCGAATGATCAGGTCCATGGGTTCGTCCTTTTGCCGATGTCTTCAGGACATTGTAGCGGGACAGAAAGGCGAATTTCCGCCGGCGCAGAGCACGTTAGCCATTCGGTCTACTGGAAGTACGAGCGTCGGCAAATTAAAGTGAATCCATGCCCGAATCACAATGCTCGGCACACGCGTTACAGTGAATCAACATATCCGACAAGATACACTCGGCGCCGATCATCCCGTCTGCTGTCTGGGGCGCGCGCCTGACTTGGCCAAGAACCGAAAATGAATTCGACTCGCGCTTCAAAGTTCAGCCCATCCGATTGTCCCGATAGCAAGGAGGCGATTGCCGCTCATTTGAATGAAGCACTGGACTCGGGCGATTCGGACGTTTTGCTCTCGGCACTCGCCGACGTTGTAAAAACGCGCGGCATGTCGAGAGTCGCGTTAGACGCCGGCGTGCAGCGCGAAAGCCTTTACAAGTCGCTATCCGAAGGCGCGAAACCCCGCTTCGAAACGATCCAGAAAGTGGCAGCCGCACTTGGCGTTAAACTCGTCGCCGTGCCGCTACGTCAGTGATCGAGTCAAACCCAAACATTCACCTCATGAAAATCGCAACCTGGAACGTCAACTCCCTCAAAGTTCGCTTGCAGCACGTTATCGACTGGCTGGCAACGAGCAGTGTTGACGTGCTGTGCCTGCAGGAACTCAAGCTCACCGACGACAAATTCCCGGTCGCCGAACTCGAAGCTGCTGGGTACAAGAGCTGGTACGCAGGCCAGAAAACCTATAACGGCGTCGGCATTCTGGTGCGAAGCGGTTTAACCGTCGACGAAACCACGATCGTGCGCAACATCCCCGCTTTCGAAGATCCGCAACAACGCGTCATCGCCTTGACCGTAGAAGGCGTGCGGATCATTTCGGCCTACTTTCCGAACGGACAGGCGCCGGGCACCGAAAAATTCGCTTACAAGATGCGTTGGCTCGAAGCGCTGCGCGACTGGATAGAAGCGGAGATGAAAACCTATCCGCAACTGGCGCTCCTCGGCGACTACAACATCGCGCCGGAAGATCGCGACGTTCACGACCCGAAAGCGTGGGAAGGTCAGAATCTGGTGTCACCCGACGAGCGTGCGCACTTCGTTCAACTCATCGAACTCGGCCTCACCGATACCTTCCGCAAATTCGAGCAGCCGGAAAAGCTATTTACATGGTGGGATTATCGGATGCTCGGGTTTCGGCGCAATGCAGGATTGCGCATCGATCACATTCTTGTGACAGCGGAGCTTGCCGCGCGCTGCACGGCATGTGAAGTGGATAAAGTGCCGAGAAAGTGGGAACAGCCGTCGGATCACGCGCCGGTGATCGCGACCATCGCTTAATCAGGCGGGGACGAAGCCGTCCCCGCTTCTGTCCCCGCTTCTGTCCCCCTTCCTGTTTACGCGTCCAGATGCAACTCCTGGATCTTGCGTGTGATCGTGTTGCGGCCAATACCCAGGCGTTCGGCCGCTTCGACTTTTCGGCCGCGAGTGAAATCCAGCGCCTCGCGAATCACGGCCGCTTCAAACCGGCGCGCGAGTTCATCCATGACATCGGCGGTATTTTCGCGCAGCAAACGCGCGACTTCAGTACGCAAGCCGTTTTCCCAGATGCTCGCAGGAATTCCCGCAGGCGGCGCGCCCAAAGCCGCGGGCACGCCGTTCGAAAGACCTGCATTCGATACCGCCCCCTCCGCCGCCGACGCCGTCAACGCAGTACTTTCGCCGGCATATTCCTGAGTCGGCGTGAGATCGGGCGGCAAATCCTTGCGCTCGATAGTCTGCGCCGGCGCCATTACGGTCAGCCAGTTGCAGAGATTTTCAAGCTGCCGGACGTTGCCTGGAAACGGTAATGATGCGAGAAACGTCAGCGCATCTTCAGACACGCGCTTCGGTTCCACGCCCAGATCACGCGCGCTCTTTTGCAGGAAGTGACGCGTGAGCAGCGGAATATCTTCGCTGCGTTCACGCAACGCCGGCAACCTCAACCGGATCACATTCAGCCGGTGATACAAGTCCTCGCGAAACAGGCCTTGCCGCACGCGCGATTCGAGATTCTGATGTGTCGCTGCAATCACGCGGACATTCGCTTTCAACGGATTATGTCCGCCTACACGATAAAACTGTCCATCCGACAACACCCGCAACAAACGCGTCTGGAGATCGAACGGCATGTCACCAATTTCATCGAGAAACAGCGTGCCATTTTCAGCTTGCTCGAAACGCCCCTGTCTCATGGCTTGCGCGCCCGTGAACGCGCCGCGTTCGTGGCCGAACAGTTCGGACTCGAGCAGGTCCTTCGGAATTGCCGCGGTGTTCAGTGCGATGAAGGGCCCGTTCGCGCGCGGGCTATGGCGGTGCAGCGCGCGGGCGACAAGCTCTTTTCCGGTGCCTGATTCGCCCGTGATGAGCACAGTTGCAGCGGAATGCGACAAACGTCCGATTGCGCGAAACATGTCCTGCATGGCCGGCGCCTGGCCGAGCATCTCCGGCGTTTCGGTAACGCTATTGTCGTAGGCCGCTTCGCCTCGCATGCTTTCATCGACAGCGCGACGGATCAGTTCGACCGCCTTGTCCACGTCGAACGGCTTGGCGAGGTACTCGAACGCACCACCTTGAAATGCGGCGACGGCGCTGTCGAGATCGGAGAACGCGGTCATGATGATGACCGGCAAGCCAGGGAGCTTGTCGCGGACGGTTTGCAGCAATTCGAGGCCCGAGCCACCCGGCATGCGGATGTCGGACACGAGCACTTGCGGGCTTTCCTGTTCGAGCGCAGCGAGTGCGTCGCGGACGCCGGAAAAACTGCGCGTCGCGAAGTTCTCTCTTGCGAGCGCTTTTTCAAGCACCCAGCGGATGGATTGGTCGTCGTCTACTATCCAGATCGGCTTCATATAGTTCGGCGAGATGTCTTCGTGTGGTTCGGTTTAAGCCCGTCGAAACGGTCAGGCGCATGAGCGCTTTTCAAGATATCGATGAACCCTCGTGATTGATCGTTAAACGAATGTCGCGTTTTTGCTGGCGAGACCGCTCATCCTTCGAACGGCAACAGGATCGTGAACTCGGTGCAGCCCGGTTTGCTTTCCACCTCGATCAAGCCGTCGTGTTGCTGCACGAAAGTCTGCGCGAGCGTCAGGCCAAGTCCGCTGCCGTCTTCCCGACCCGATACGAGCGGATAAAAAATCCGGTCACGTATTTCTTCCGGAATGCCTGGACCGTTGTCAGTGATATGCAAGTCCAATGCCAGTTTGTGTAAGCGTTTGCCGATCGTCACTTTGCGCGCAATGCGCGTGCGCAACTCGATTCGCGCGTCGCCTTGCGAAATCCGTTCTCGCAGCGCTTCCGCCGCGTTGCGAACAATGTTGAGCAGCGCCTGGATCAGTTGTTCCTTGTCGCCGCGCAGGTCGGGCACGCTCACGTCGTAATCGCGATCAAGCGTCAGGCCGCGCGGAAACTCGGCGAGAATCACCGCGCGCACGCGCTCGCAGACCTCGTGAATGTTCACGTCGCCCACGATATGCGGATGCCGATGCGGCTCGAGCAACCGATCGACAAGTGTTTGCAGCCGGTCCGATTCCTTGATGATCACTTGCGTGTATTCGCGCAGCTCATCACGCTCCCGTGCGCCCAGCTCGAATTCGAGCAATTGCGCGGCGCCTCGAATACCGCCGAGCGGATTCTTGATTTCGTGCGCGAGATTGCGGATCAGTTGCTTGTTGACCGCGGTCAGATCGTGGATCCGTTCTTCGCGGTCGGTCTTGAGATGCCGCTCGTTCTCGAAGAGTTCGAGCAACACGTAGTTAGGTGCGACTTCCAGATACGCGACAATCGCATGCACATGCAGCGCCTCGCGGCCAGGACGTTCGAGCACGGCGTCGAGATGAGTCGCGTTGAACCTGTGATCGGCGATAGACGCAATGGTCGCTACCAACTCGTCGGCATTGGCAAACAATTCGGGCCATGCGGTTTGAGCCAGTTGCTTGCGCGAACGCTCGAGCATGGCTTCAGCCGACGGATTCGCGAATGCAATTTTCAGCGTCGACTTGTCCAGCACCAAAACGACCGTGGGCAACGCTTCCATGCCCGGCAGCAAGTTGGTGGCGACGAGCGTGGCGTCGTCGGACAGCGAATTGTCGGGAAGACTTTTTCTCGCCTTGATGAGATTCTTGAGAACCATCGTGCAGTGAGACCCGGTCTTGAAACTGGTGAGACGAAGATCCGGCGATCAAAAAAAGGGACGGCACGCCGTCCCTTTTCCGTTCACCTGACACTTCTGCTTCGCATCGAGCGGCGCGCTTTTCAAGTGTTCAGAAAAGCGCGCGCCATCCGCTTACAGCGAGTAGTACATCTCGAATTCGATCGGATGCACAGCCTGACGATAGCGCTGCAATTCGGTCGTCTTCAGTTCGATATACGCGTCGATCATGGAATCCGTGAACACGCCACCTACCGTCAGGAACTCACGGTCGGCGTCGAGTGCGTCGAGCGCCTGATCCAGGCCAGCACACACGGTCGGGATCTTCGCGTCTTCTTCCGGCGGCAAGTCGTACAGGTTCTTGTCTGCTGCTTCACCCGGATGAATCTTGTTCTGCACGCCGTCGAGACCGGCCATCATCAGCGCCGAGAAACACAGGTACGGATTCGCCATCGGATCCGGGAAACGCGTTTCAATGCGACGGCCCTTCGGGTTCGACACGTGCGGAATACGGATCGAAGCCGAACGGTTCTTGGCCGAGTAAGCCAGCTTCACCGGTGCTTCGAAGTGCGGCACGAGACGTTTGTACGAGTTCGTCGACGGATTCGTGATTGCGTTCAGCGCACGAGCATGCTTGATGATCCCGCCGATGTAGAACAGCGCGAATTCCGACAATCCTGCATAACCGTCGCCGGCGAACAGGTTCTTGCCGTCCTTCCAGATCGACTGGTGAACGTGCATGCCCGAACCGTTGTCGCCAACGATCGGCTTCGGCATGAACGTCGCCGTCTTGCCGTACGTGTGCGCCACGTTCTGGACGATGTACTTCAGTTGTTGCGTCCAGTCAGCGCGCTGAACCAGCGTCGAGAACTTCGTGCCGATTTCGTTCTGGCCTTGACCCGCCACTTCGTGGTGATGCACTTCGACCGGAATGCCGATCTGCTCGAGCAAAAGGCACATTTCCGAACGAATATCCTGGAACGTGTCGACCGGAGCAACCGGGAAATAACCGCCCTTCGTGCCCGGACGGTGACCCGTGTTGCCGCCTTCGAATTCCATTGACGACGACCACGGTGCTTCTTCGGAACCTACCTTGACGAAGCAACCTGATTGGTCTGCACTCCAGCGCACCGAGTCGAAAATGAAGAATTCCGGCTCCGGACCGAAGAAAGCCGTGTCGCCCAAGCCCGAGCTCTTCAGATAGGCTTCAGCGCGCTTTGCGAGCGAACGCGGATCGCGTTCGTAACCCTTGCCGTCCGACGGCTCAACGACGTCGCACGACATCACGAGCGTCGACTCTTCATAGAACGGGTCGATAAACGCGGTGTCTGCATCCGGCATCAACAACATGTCCGACGCTTCGATGCCCTTCCATCCGGCGATAGACGAACCGTCGAAAGCGTGGCCGCTTTCAAATTTGTCTTCGTCGAATGCCGAAACCGGCACCGAAACGTGTTGTTCTTTACCGCGCGTGTCGGTGAAACGGAAGTCGACAAACTTGACGTCCTCGTCCTTGACGAGTTGCATGACGTCGGCCACGGATTTGCTCATTACCTATCTCCTGATTAACAAAATCGACGAACACTTATTCGCCGCCTAACCGATTCAAACGCATCGGTGTAGTGAAAAGCAGCTTCTATGCCAAGTGCACCATTATTGCGCTAAGCGATTGAAGCTGCGCGCTTTTTCGGGGAAACAAACTTATGCGGTAAGTTGTGGTCCCACTGCCATCCGATTCCTTTGCACCACTTTTGTGCATACCAGCATTTGGTTTATAACGTTAGCACTGATTCAGGGCGATTCAAACTCGGCGCACCGTTTTGATGCAGCTTTCTCACCGACCGGTCAAGCGCGATGGCGTTCTACCGACAGGCTAGAATGCCTCATCAAAATGTCCGATTGGAGACCTTCGTCCATGAGTACGCTCGAACAGTTGTACGCCCAAGGTACCGGCCGCGCTGCAGAGAATCAGCTTCCCTACGCCGGCGCTGTTCTTCCGGCTGAAGCCTTCGAACTCCTGCAGCTCGATCCTTCCGTGCGTCTTGTCGACGTTCGAACGCGCGCCGAGCTTGATTGGGTCGGACGGCCGGCCATTGATACCGCTCAGTACTCGAATATCGAGTGGATTCAATACCCGGGCTCGGTGCCGAACACGGGCTTCATCCAGCAATTACGCGAGCTTGCCGCTCCCGATACTCCAATCCTGTTCCTTTGCCGAAGCGCTGCACGTTCGAAGCTAGCGGCGGTAGCGGCGCAGAACGCGGGATTCACCAAAGCCTTCGACATCCTCGAGGGTTTTGAAGGCGACAAAGACGCGCATGGTCATCGCAAGACCGTCTCGGGTTGGTGCTATCGCGGCTTGCCCTGGCTCGGCGCTTAGCTCATTACCCCGTGGCGCTGCACGACGGTTATTGCGCAGCGCCCGGCTCGACTTCCACGATCTCGCCGCCCAGTGCGACGACACCTTCACGCAACCGTTCAAACGCGGCACTAGCCGCCTCTGGCTCGCCCTTTACGCCAAGATCGATATGGGCGCGCCCGAACACTTCGCCACGGGCAACATCGCCCACGCTCGGCAAGCTGAAAACCCGCACGCCCACGAAGTCCCGCTCGATAGATTCCATGAGCGGCGTAATGCGCGACTCCGGCAAGCCGAAAACGAACAATGACCGCTCGACATACGGTGTCGCGTGATGCAGTTCGGCGTATTTGTTGTCGAGCACCCATTCGATCATGGGCCATGCCATGACGGGAAATCCCGGCACGAAATGAACGTCGCCAACCGAAAATCCCGGAATACGGTTGTAGCTGTTCGGGATGATGCTCGCGCCCTTCGGAAACGTTCCCATATTCAGCCGATGCAGATTGTCGGGCGCATTCAGATCGGCCGGCTTGTCGCCTGCTGTTTCCCGGATGCGCGCGCGGATCAGCTCAGCCGCTTCCGGATGCAGTTCAAGAGGTACGCCTAACGCCGCAGCCGCGCATTGCCGCGTGTGATCGTCGGGCGTTGCGCCAATTCCACCAGTGGAAAACACAACGTCGCCTGCCGCAAATGCGCGCTTGAGCGTGGCCGTGATGCGCTCGCGGTCATCCCCGATATATTCGGCCCAGTCAAGCGACAAGCCGCGCGCCGACAACAATTCGATAACTTTCGACAGATGCTTGTCAGTCCTTCGACCGGACAAGATTTCGTCGCCAATGATGATCACGCCAAAGCCCATGAATGCTCCCAGATCGTAGAAATTAGCCCGATATTCGCGGTTCAGCCGATATGTCCGGACCACTTAGCGATGGCGTTGGACTGGCGGTATCGATCCGCAGGCGCTCCAACGCATGCAAGCAATAGTGCGCGAACCAAAGCGCTGAAAAAACGAGAATGAACGCATAAATCCAGATCGTCGCAGCGGCGACAACCGGAAACAACGGCAGCAACCACACTGACCACGCCCACAACATGGTAGGTAACGAACCGAGCAATCCGCTGACCACGCCAATGCCGAACAACGGCCAGCGCGCGTGCCGAACAATCGTGCGACGCTCTTCGGCGCTTGCATGCAACGCGAGCGCGTCGTAGGTCATGACGCGGTACGTCAGCCATCCCCAAAGCACAGGCGGGATGATTGCGAAAAACGGCGGAATCAACCACAGCGGTAATGTAACGACCAACAGCACAAGACAAACGACGGTGGTAACAACCGAATGCCCGAGACTTCCGTACCACGATCCCCCGCGCCGCATTTCAAGCGATGCGTATTGACGCCGCGTCAGCAGTTTGATCACGGACGGCATCGATAACGTCGCGATGAGCAGCAAAATGGTCACGACGATCAATGGAATCGCCATGATCACAATAAAAAACGGCGCGATCACTGCATGTAGCGACGAGAATCCGACAGAGTCAAAAACCCGGTACATGGCCGACGTAAGCGCCCAGCCATCAAGCCAGTTACGCGCGGCGCCAGTCAGGGTTTGCCAGAAAAACCAAAGGATGGCGCCCCATGCAACAGTCGCCACGGCGAAGGGCATGAACGTCAGCCAAAGCATTCTCGGATGAAACGCGTTCGCGAGCGCGCGCACGAACGATCGCAACAAGTCATTCATGCAAAGATCGATTAAGAGGTAAAGGAGACAGGATAAACCAGAGAGTATGTTGCGCGCTCCTCGTCCGAATAGCTAACGTTGGGACGAAAACGCAATTCGCCGGCACGAGGCCGGCGAACAAGAGCAAATGTGTTACTGCATGAACCGGTCAAGACCGGATGCAAATAACGTGGCAGTTAAAAGTCAGACAGCTGCGGCGTCCGAGTCCGAATCTGGAGCGCGCATTCCTCGGTGAGACCTGATGCGCTCGCCAATACGCTTGAACGCGAGCCAGTGCTGTGCGATGAAACCATCGCCATAATCGCGTCCCGGCGCGTCCGCAACCGGCAGTTGATCGCGAATGCCTGTCGGCTCAAGTTCGCGATTCCACGAAACACTCCGAAAAATCATGTCCCACCACGGGAGCAGCACGCCAAAGTTGCAACCGTACGTAGTGCCCTCATGACCGAAGCCGATTGCATGGTGACGCCGGTGAAACGACGGGCTTACGAGCAGACGCTCGCCGAGCCAGCCGAAATGCACGCGGATATTCGCATGCTGAACGCTTTGCATCATGTTCGTAATGGCAAGAAGCACCACGAATTGCGAGGGTTGTACGCCGATCACCAGGGCGACCGTGGCGAAATACCCCGCCTGCAGGATGTTGTCGAGCAGATGATTGCGGTCGTCGGTCCACAGCGACATCTTTTGCTGGCTGTGATGAACTGCGTGCAATTCCCACCAGATCCCAATGCGGTGCTCCATCCGGTGATACCAATAGCCCGCAAAATCCAGTACGAGGAGATAGATCAGGAACGCTACGATGGGTTGTGACGTCACGCCCGGCCAAAGGTTATCGAGCTGGATGTTCGAGATGTCATGCAAGCGCAACCAGCTCTGAAAACTGTCGAAAAACGGCTGAAACGTGAAGAAGAAAAACAGGTTCAGAATGCCCAGCTTGACAATCCATGTGTACAACGCGTCCACGCGAACGCCTTTGCGATCCTGCCATTTTTCGGCAGGACGCAACGCTTCCAGCGGCCGCAGAATTGCGTACATGGCGAGTATTTCGAGCACACCCACGATCACCCAATACAAGGCGTCATACGTGTCTTCGTCATAACCCATCAGGCCGACCTTGAACATGAAGGGCTGCACGATCTCTATGTACAGCCATGTCTGCATTGTCGAGACGACCGTATCCAACATGGAAAGGATGGAATGAAACATGGAACTCCGTAACCGTTACCGGGGCGACGCCAACCAAACCCCGCCCTGCAAATCTTCAAACCAACTCGTCAATCCAACCACAGACTTCAACCGCCGTTCGGACCAAACACTGGCGCCCGATTGAAAAAGTAAATGCCGTGCGGCGACCGACCGACCGCTATGGTCTGAACAAGCTTTCGATCCGTAAGGTCAATGATTCCGACCTTCTTTGCAAATCTGAACGTAACCCAAAGATAACGTTTGTCCGCGGAAAGTTCCATGTCGTCGGGGCCCGGAAGCAGCCCCGTGATGTCGCCGACGTTCGTGAGCGAATCCTGGTCGATGATGCTGATGGTGCTTGCCACCCGATTCGAGACCACGACGTGCTTCCCGTCAGCTAGCGAACGAAAGTTGTGCGCACCGTTACCCGTCTTGATTGTCTTGACGATCTTTTGGTTTCGCCAGTCCACCACCGCGACGTAGTCAGCGCCCGTCATGCCGACCAGCATGTATTTGTCGTTCGGTGTCATCCAGACGCCGGCGGGCACCGGTCCCACCTTCATTTTCCACTTCACGGTCTGAGTTGCCAGATCGATAGCCGCGATTTCCCCGGATACCTGCAGTGAGATAAACGCGGTCTTGCTGTCATTCGTGAACGCAATATGGCTCGGCATGACTGCGAGCGGAATGCGCTTCGCGATCGAGATGTTCTTGCCGTCGTAATGGTAGATGTCCAACCGGTCGAGCCGCAGTCCCGTCGACACGAACCATTTGTTGTCCGGCGAAAACCCGACCTGATACGGATCCTCGATGTTTTCGACCCAGCGCTGCGGCTTGCCGGTCTTCGGGTCAACAAACATGAGGTTGTTCGATACCGAGTTCGCGACGATCAGCGACGAATTGTCAGGCGTCGCCATCAGATGGTGCGGTTCCTTCCCGGTCGGGATGGTGGACACGACCTGGCGAGTCGCTTCGTCGATAAGACTCAGTGTGGCCTCGCCTGAATTCAGCACGATCACGTTATTGGCGCGGGCCGGTTTGACGAGTGTGAAAGCGGCAAGCAACGCGGCAGTTGCGCCCACAGCGCGCGCGAATTGGCCGGAGAAACAAGTACGGGAATAATTACGCATGAAAACTCGGGTCGGAAAACAACACCCATTGTAGAACGTTTGCGCTTTGAGAAGGTTGCGGCAGCGCAGCTTTTTCCATATCCGTCCACAAGGACGCTCGCCCGCTTGCAGTGGTCATCGCCAAGGGGGCCATCGCCCAATGAATGCAAATTGGCATCACGCGAAAACAGCGACAAAAAAACATAAACACCCACTCATTTACACACTAATTTCTTTAAGTTTGCATTGCCAAACATTAATCAGCGCACTTGATTGTATTTAGGAAAGATCGTGTATATCGCTGACGTCACAACACGGAAGATCGCACACTTCTGAGTCCGAAGCGCAGCAATGTAGGGAGCCTGTCCAACGCCCGAGCGGGCCAGAGTTTGCGAGGCGGGAGATCCTCGTTACCAGGAGCGGTCGCGTTAAGTGACGGATTCAATGCGGGCACAAACGCGACCTGCTTCCTTCGATCAACCCGACATGTATTTGTCAAATTGTTAGACATCCTTCTTTCATGAATAAAATTTTCAAAGCAGTCTGGAACGAAACCTCCGGCACGTGGGTCGCGGCTTCCGAGACTTCTAAATCGAAGACCAAGCGTTCTTCTTCCGCAAGCAAGCTCGTGATTGTGCAGGCAGTGATGGTGGGCGGATTATTGGCAGCCGGGCATGCGCAGGCCGACGACTGGGTATTGAACGGGGAAACTCTCAACGACACCACTAATTCATCGGCTATAGGTTCCGGCTCCACAACGGATGGTCCGCAGGCAACAGCTGTGGGTTCCGGTGCGGTAGCCACTCATACCAATGCCACAGCTTTGGGAGCTTGGGCCACGGCTAATGACACAAATGCAGTTGCTGTCGGTGCAAATTCTTTTGCAGCTGAGGACGCAATGGCGGTTGGGACCAACTCGTTCGCGAAGGCGACCGACTCAACGGCTATTGGAAATAACGCTACCGCAACCGGGAATGCATCTACGGTTTTGGGCGCACGTGCCAATGCGTCAGGCGACCAGTCCATTGCAGTCGGAACCGACACAAATGCATCCGCGGTAAGGTCGACCGCTATCGGCTCCACGGCATCAGCATCCGGATCCGCGTCTACGGCAATGGGTTTTGGTTCAAAAGCTACAGCTGGAGGTTCGACTGCAGTAGGAGCAGGCGCTATCGCGCGCGGTGTTGGATCGACCGCTATAGGCACGGAAGCTGGTGGATACGGCGAATTTAGCGTAGCGGTAGGAAACTACGCTGCAGCGCTGGAAAACGGCGTTGCGGTTGGGGTTAACGCAAGCACCTTCGCGGCAAATGCTATCGCCGTAGGCCCGGACGCCACGGCCAGCGGAATTAGTTCAATGGCGATCGGTGACGCCGCTTTATCGAGCGGAACACAAGCGGTTGCGAGTGGTGCCGGGGCCAACGCCTCGGGAGACGCATCTACCGCCCTTGGCGCATTTACTGAAGCCAAAGCAGTCAACGGTGTCGCGGTCGGCAGCTACGCTGTTGCTGCAGAAAACAACGCTGTTGCCGTTGGTACTAGTTCGGTCGCGATGAAAAATGCGGCAGCTGTTGGCGTCTCTGCCAAAGCACTTGGCGAAGACTCAATAGCTTTCGGCAACAGCGCCGATGCTTCGGAAGCACAAGCAAGCGCTCTAGGCGTGAACGCAGCAGCAACGGCCTCTGGTGCAACGGCGGTAGGCGCAGGCGCGCAGGCGCAGGGTGTCAACGCAATCGCCGGCGGCTTTTATGCCACAGCCACGGGCGACAATTCCGTCGCCGTCGGCACATCATCAACATCCGCGACCGATAGCGTGGCAGTCGGCTTCAACGCTCGCGCGCAAGGTGATACATCGACTGCCATCGGTGCAAATTCCACTGCCGTCGGCGCACGATCCTCGGCGCTCGGCCAAACCGCCCAAACGTTCGGCGATGACTCAAGTGCAATCGGCACGGAAGCAACGGCAAATCAACAAAATGCTATTGCGGTAGGTAGCTTCTCTACCGCCGCGGGCGCGAATTCCATCGCGGTCGGAGCGAATTCCGAAGCAACCGCTGTTGATGCAACGGCAATCGGTGACTCGGCAAAAGCATCTGAAGTGGACGCGCTCGCGGTCGGACATTCGGCAATCGCAGCAGGTACAAGCAGCATTGCGGTCGGCACCAATGCAAACGCCGCGTTCGAGAACTCGATTGCCATCGGCAACAACGCAATCGCAAATCATGCGAACAGCGTTGCGCTTGGCGCGGGTTCAGCAACGACCGTTGGCGCCCAGACAGGCTACGCAGCATACGGTTTGTCCGGCTCGCAGACGTCCACAGGTGAAGTGAACGTCGGTGCCCGCACCATTAGCGGCGTGGCACCGGGCGCAGCAGATACCGACGCTGTCAACGTGTCGCAATTGAAGGCTGTCAGCGACCAGTCGGCTGCGGCAGTCGACGCTGCAACAACAGCTGCCGATGGCGCCGTCAAGTACGACCGCAACGCCGACGGTTCGGTGGATCATCAAAATGCGACGCTGGAAGGCAATGGTGGCACGACGATTCACAACGTCGCGGCCGGCGTGGAGTCAAGCGATGCTGTGAATGTCGGCCAGTTGAACGATGCCATTGGTCAGGTGAACGCGTCAGTTGGCGACGTAGTCAACGACGCCGTGAACAACGCAATCGGCGACGCGGTCAAGAACGCGGTTATCGACGCCAAGGACCCCTTGTTCAGCGCCGATGGTTCGCGGGATACGGACGCGGCATCGGCGACTGGCGTCAAAGCGGTCGCGGTAGGCGCAAATGCAGTTGCGGCCGGTGCAGGCTCGGTTGCAATGGGCAGCGGCGCTCAAGCTAACGCCGACAACGCAGTGGCCTTCGGTCAGAACGCAGTAGTTACCGGTGCAGGTTCGGTCGCCATGGGTAATGGCGCGCAAGCGTCTGCCGACAACACCGTAGCTCTCGGCCAGAACTCAGTCGCCGATCGCGCGAACACTGTTTCCGTCGGTGCAGCGGGCAGCGAGCGTCAGATCACGAACATGGCACCAGGCACGCAAGGGACCGACGCGGTCAACGTGAACCAGTTGAACCAGAGCACGGGCAGCACGCTTAAGTCGGCCAACGATTACACCGACTCGAAGACGGAAGGCACGCGTCGCGACGCCTACGCTGGCACGGCGTCGGCACTCGCGGTCGCGGGCTTGCCGCAAGCAGTGCTGCCGGGACGCGGCATGGTTGCCCTCGGCGGCGGCACGTATGGCGGTCAGTCGGCAGTTGCTATCGGCGTATCGCAACTTTCCGACAACGGCATCTGGGCTTACAAGGTCAGTGGCACCACGAGCACGCGCGGTCAGTTCGGCGTGTCGGTCGGTGCGGGCATGCACTGGTAATCCAGCAGTCTGTAAGAGGATGTGTCGCGGGGATGTAAAAGGCCCGCGACACCGAACTAATGAAAACAACGGAATCCGATCAAGAGATGAACTTCACCCTCCGCAAACCATCGCGTGCACTACCTTTCGCCGCTGCGCTCATCACAGCCTTCATGCTGTCCGCTTGCGGCACCGGGAGCCAGCTCGCCAAAGACGGCGGTCAAGACCAGTTGGTATTCCCCGCTCCATCGTCGGCATGGAATGCTGGCAGTTATCCCCTGACGGAAGCTTTGCGCAAGCTCAAGCCCGGCATGACCAAGGATCAGATTGCTGGCTTGCTTGGTCGTCCGCAATTCAGCGAAGGATTCTTCGCGGTGCGGGAATGGGACTACGTTTTGAATGTCACCAACGACGCTGGCGCACCGCAAATGGTTTGCCAACTGAAGGCGGTATTCAATTCGCACGATGAAGCTCGGAATTTTTATCGTAAATGTGGGGATAACGTGGAAACGCTTACGGGCGGCAAATGGCAGAAGTATGTTTTCACGCCCATTAGCACAGAGGCAAGCGGTCCTGTAAGCACCGAAGGTACCGTTTTGACAGCGGCGCCACTGAGTCTCGAAGTCGAAACGCCGGCAGATACGGCGAAGTAATTTCCAGGAAACCGGAAGGCGCGAGATTAGCTATAAGCTGATCTCGCGCTTTTTTGCGCTTGTTGCATGTATTGCGCCCTATCGTTGCATCGATTCCCAAACCTTGTACAAGCGTTTGACGGATATCGGCATTGGCGTTCGAAGTTCCTGCGCGAACAACGACACACGCAGCTCCTCGAGTAACCATCTGTATTCGCTCAATCGCGCATCTGCTACTCCGCCGCGTTGTGCGATCGCCCGCTGATAGTTTTGCAGCAGCGGCGCAATTTCCGTCGATAACCGCGCGTCCCGCACCGCATCCGCTTTCAACTTATCGATGCGCAATGCCATTGCGTTCAGATATCGCGGGAAATGGGACAACTGGGCGTAAGGTGTATCGATGATAAACCGCTTGCCAATCAACGCATTCATCTGCGCGACCATATCCGCGTATGGCGCACCGAACGACTTGGCCTGCGTCAGTTTCTTCGTCACCATTGCGTAGTCGGCCAGAATCTGACCGGCGAGCCGCGCGATTTCTTGCGCCAGCAATGTCAACCTGCTCTTGCCTTGATCGCGACGCGCGTAGAAATCAGCATCGTTATCGGGAAGAGGATCTTGCAGACACGCGCGATCCAGCGCCGTTTCGATAATCTGACTCGCCAATTCTTCCTGCGCCCCAAGCGCCATGTACTGCAACGACATCTCGCGCAAGCCGCCAAGATTTCGTTCGAGATAACGGATCGGCTCGCGTAGCTGCAACGCGAACAATCGACGCAAACCTGCCCGATGAATCCGCGCGGCCTCTTCCGGCGAATCGAATACTTCGACATCGCAATGCGTTGAACGATCAACCAAAGCCGGATAGCCGAAGAGCGTTTGTCCGCGCCGCCGGATTTCAAGTAATTCAGGCAGTTTTCCGAAGTCCCACGTGGTGAGATTTTCGTACAGAGCAGTGCTCGAACTTCCGCCAGATGCATCCGACACTGCGGTGTTTCGCGTAACTGGCGCAGCTGCGTCGTTGCCAATATCGAGCGTCGCACTCGCCGCCAGCTTCTGGAAATGCTGCTGCGCCTGGCCGCCCAACTCGGCGCGCAGTTGCGCCAGGTTACGGCCCATCGCGAGTTGCCGGCCGTGTTCGTCAATGACCTTGAAGTTCATGAACAAATGCGCCGGCAGCGATTCGAGCTTGAAGTCCGAAGATTTCATCGCGATCTGAGTTTGTTCGCGGATATCCGCGATCAGCGCTTCGAGCAATCCGCCCGCGCCGAACGTCTTGCCGCTATGACGCTCGACCACGCCCGCTGAAAATTCGGGCAACGGCACGAGATGGCGCCGGAGTTTTTGCGGCAAGGACTTCAGCAGCAATTGCACTTTCTCTTTCAGCATTCCGCGCACGAGCCATTCGGAACGACGGGCATCGACTCGATTCAGGCCGAATAACGGCACGGTCAACGTCACGCCGTCGCGCGGAGATCCGGGCTCGAAGTGATACGTCAATGTCATTTCGATGCCGGCCATCGTCATGCGCTTTGGGAACAGATCGGTCGTGACGCCGGCGGCTTCATGGCGCATCAAGTCGTCGCGCGAAAGGAAAAGCAGGCGCGACGCGGTTTCTTTCTTTTCTTCGTCTCGATACCAGCGTTCAAACGCCGCGCCCGAGTAAATCCCCTTGGGGATTAGCGAATCGTAGAAACCGAAGATCAGTTCGTCATCGACGAGTACGTCCTGACGCCGCGACTTATGCTCCAGCTGTTCAATATCGGCGAGCAACTTGCGGTTGTGCGCGAAAAACGGCAAGCGGGTTTCAGACTCGCCGTCAACCAGCGCGCCACGAATAAACAACTCGCGGGCGCGTTCCGGGTCCTGCTTGCCAAAACTCACTCGACGACGGGCATAGACCGTCAGCCCGTGCAACGTGGCGCGCTCATAAGCGGCAACCTGCGCGGCCTTCTTTTCCCAATGCGGTTCCGAAATCGACTTGCGCAGCAAATGCGCGCCGACTTGTTCGAGCCATTCGGGCTCGATTTTCGCGATGCAGCGTGCATATAAGCGGCTCGTCTCGACGAGTTCACCCGCCACGACCCATCGCCCGGCTTTCTTGAGCAACGCCGAACCCGGCCACAGATAAAACTTGATGCCGCGCGCGCCGAGGTAATACGGTTCGTCGTCCGCTTTCAAACCGACATTGCCGAGCAAACCGGTCAGCAGCGCGAGGTGAATCTGCTCGAACGTGGCTTCCGATTCATTGAGACGCCAGCCGTGTTCACGCACGACCGACAGCAATTGCGAATGCACGTCGCGCCATTCACGCAATCGCACATGGTTCAGGAAGTTGGCACGGCAGGCATCGGTGAGCTGCTTGTTCGACTTCTTGTGCGCAATCGCGTCCTCGAACCAAGCCCAGATTTTTGTCCATTGCAGGAATTCGGAGCGTTCATCGGCGAATTTCTTGTGCGCGAGATCGGCTTGCTCCTGCGCTTCGATAGGCCGGTCGCGCGGATCCTGAACCGACAACGCGCTCGCGATGATCAACACTTCGCGCAACGACTGATGGTCGCGCGCGGCCAGGATCATCCGGCCGACGCGCGGATCGAGCGGCAAACGCGCGAGTTCGCGGCCGAGCGGCGTGAGGGCGTTGTCGTCATCGACAGCGCCAAGTTCGTTCAACAATTGATAGCCGTCTGCAATCGCTCGGCCTGGCGGCGGCTCGAGAAACGGAAATGTTTCGATGGCCGTCAGATGCAGCGACTTCATCCGCAAGATCACGGACGCCAGCGAAGAACGCAGGATTTCCGGGTCGGTGAAGCGGGTGCGCAGCGCGTAATCGTCCTCTTCGTAGAGACGAATACAGACGCCGTCGGCCACGCGGCCGCAGCGGCCCGCGCGCTGATTCGCCGAGCTTTGCGAGATCGGTTCGATCTGCAACTGCTCGACCTTGTTTCTATACGAGTAGCGCTTCACGCGCGCAAGGCCGGTATCGACAACGTAGCGAATGCCCGGCACCGTCAGCGACGTTTCCGCGACGTTCGTCGACAACACGATGCGGCGCGCGTTCGATGACTTGAACACACGCTCCTGATCAGCCGCCGAAAGCCGCGCGAACAGCGGGAGGATTTCCGTATGCGGCGGATGATGTTTGCGCAGCGCCTCGGCCGCTTCGCGAATTTCGCGCTCGCCGGGCAGGAACACGAGGACGTCGCCGGGACCTTCGCGGCAGAGTTCATCGACGGCGTCCACGATGGCTTCCATCAGGTCGCGATCGTTTTCACGCTGATTTTTCGGGCGGTCTTTCTGGGCCGTCGCCGGACTCGCATTCGTCCCTTGCGCCGATTTCACCGCAGCGCTGGTCTCCTCGACCGGCCGATAGCGCACTTCGACCGGATACAAACGCCCGCTCACCTCGATCACCGGCGCGGGTTTTTCGTCGCTGCCGAAATGACGGGCAAAGCGATCGGCATCGATGGTCGCCGACGTCACGATCACCTTCAAATCCGGCCGGCGCGGCAAGATTTCGCGCAGATAACCGAGCAGGAAGTCGATGTTCAGGCTGCGCTCGTGCGCCTCGTCGATGATGATCGTGTCGTACGCGGCGAGCAGCGGATCGGTCTGCGTTTCGGCGAGCAAAATGCCGTCTGTCATCAGTTTCACCGATGCACCCGGCGAGAGGTTGTCCGTGAAGCGAACCTTGTAGCCCACGACCTCGCCAAATGGCGTGCCGAGTTCTTCGGCGATCCGCCGTCCCGTCGCCGACGCTGCAATTCGCCGCGGTTGCGTATGCCCGATCAGGCCGGTGCCGCCCGCGCCGAGGCCGCGGCCGAGTGCGAGGCAAATTTTCGGCAGCTGGGTCGTCTTGCCCGAACCCGTTTCGCCGCTGACGATCACAACCTGGTTCGCCTGGATCGCGGCGGCGATTTCGTCGCGGCGAGCGGAAACCGGGAGCGCCTCGGGAAAATGGATCGGCGGGATCAGGTTTGGTGCGATCACGCGGACCGGGCGCGCGGCGTCGCGTGTCGGATCGCGTTCGGGACGCGCGCGGCGCGGCGCGGTATCGGGTTGGCGCGGTTGGTCCGCGTTCGTTTTGCTACGGTCATGCAGGTTATTCGCCGCTGCGTCTGGCTGCGGCGCAACGTTGGGGCGATTGCCGCCGCGCGCCTTTTGCGGACTCGAACCTAGCTTTGGCCCTGCGTCCTTAGGCGCGCGCTGCGGATTGGCTCCCGGTTCAGGCGCACGTGTCGCGGGACGCGGTTCAGGTCTTGAACCGTGCTTTGACGCCGCGTGCTGCGGATTCTCTCGCGATTCCGGCGCGCGTGTCGGAGGCCTCGGTTCAGAACGCGCTCGCTGCAAATCAACTGGTTTGTTGACGGAACGAGGTTCTGAAGACTTCTGCCTACGCTCGCTCTGGCTTGGCCGGACGCTTCCCGGCGCGGACATACCAATGCCCTTGGGCGCTTTGTGTTCGGGCCGTTGCGGGACCGGCTTTTCCAAAGGCGTCGCGGGAGGTGCCGTAACTGGAGGTCGAACCGCTTTTTTTACCGTCAACTTTTCCGTGGGTGTTTGTTCAGCGCGCGGTGCGACCGCTGAAGAATCAGGCGCAGCGCTTTGGCCCGACGTTCCCGTCAAAGACGCCAATTCAGCCAGCACCGACAAACCGCCGCGAATTTCCTTACGCTGCGCAGAAGGAGCAGAAGGAGCCGACGAACCTGAAACTCCCGCTGGCGATTTCACCACGCCTTTCGCAACATTTTTTTTCGGCGCAGGCTGTGGCGCAACGCGGCCAGAAGTAGCCTTCGGCGCTCCCGGTTTTTTCTCGTCCCCCGCATTCCCCGATACCCCCGCAAACCGCCGCGCAGCCGCTTCCTTCTTGCGGTTTACGCCTTCATCGGTGGAATCGTCCGGGTCGTTTTCGCCATCGCTTTCGCGCGCCGCAACATCGCGCAGCAGGGCTTCACGCAGCTTTTTCAACTGCTCCTGGGGGTCAAGCTTGTCCGCATTGGCGGGACGTTTAAAAGCATTCGGCATAGTGCAGCATTATAATCCCGGCATGAATACTCAGACCGACCTCCCCGCCGCGCAGCCGCCGGTTTCCGCCGAGCCAGAAGCGCCTGACCAACACGCCCAGTTTGTCGACTGGATGCGTTCCGTCGCCCCCTACATCCACGCGTTCCGGAACAAGACCTTCGTGGTCGCGTTCGGCGGCGAGTTGGTGCAGGAAGGCAGGCTGAACGCGCTGGTCCAGGACGTCGGACTGTTGCACGCCATGGGCATTCACGTGGTGCTCGTGCACGGTTCGCGACCGCAGGTCGAAGAGCAACTGAACCTGCATGGCGTGGAGTCCGAGTTTTCGCACGGATTGCGCATTACCGACGCCCGCGCGCTCGAATCGGCAAAAGAAGCCGCCGGCGAAGTGCGTCTCGACATTGAAGCGGCGATCAGTCAGGGTTTGCCGAATACGCCCATGGCGCACGCGCATATCAGCGTGGTGTCGGGCAATTTCGTGACGGCGCGGCCGGTCGGCATTCTGGATGGCGTCGACTTCCAGCACACGGGCGTGGTCCGCAAGATCGACGGCGATTCCATCCGCCATTCGCTCACCAGCAGCAAGCTCGTATTGCTCTCCCCGCTTGGATTCTCGCCAACGGGCGAAGCGTTCAATTTGTCGATGGAAGATGTCGCTTCGGCGGCGGCCATCGCGTTGCGGGCCGACAAGATCATTTTTCTGACTGAAACCCCGGGTCTCGTCGATGAAAACGGCGAGCTCGTGCGCGAAATGTCGCTCGATGACGCTTATCGCCTGCACGAAAGCGGCGAGCTCCAAGGCGACGCGGCGTTCTACCTGAAGCACACCATTCGCGCGTGCCGGGGCGGCGTGGCGCGGGCGCATATCATTCCTTACGCGCTCGACGGCAGCATTCTGCTGGAATTGTTCCTGCACGATGGCGTCGGCACGATGATCTCGTACGAGAACCTGGAAAGCCTGCGGGAAGCCACACCGGATGACGTCGGCGGAATTTTGACGCTGATCGAACCGCTGGAAATGGATGGCACGCTCGTGCGGCGTGGCCGGCATCAGATTGAACGCGACATCGATCATTTTTCGGTGATCGAGCACGACGGCGTTCTGTTCGGCTGCGTGGCGCTTTATCCGTACACGCAGGAACGTATCGGCGAAATGGCGTGCCTCACCGTTTCGCCCGAAGCACAAGGCGCCGGCGACGGCGAACGGCTGCTCAAGCGTGTCGAACAACGCGCACGTGCACGCGGACTCACGCATATTTTCGTGCTGACCACGCGTACCGAGCACTGGTTTCTCAAGCGCGGTTTCGTGAAAGTGACCGTGGATGATCTGCCCGAAGACCGGCGCCGCCTTTATAACTGGCAGCGCAAATCGCTCGTGCTGATGAAACAGCTTTAAGCACTCTATTCAGCGACGCCTCGCAACGATCGCCGCGCACTCGATGCGCCGCCGGAACGAAGCGTCCAGAAAACCCGCTACAGGAGAATGACAGATGGCACGAATGGTTCAATGCGCGAAGCTCGGCAAAGAAGCCGAAGGACTTGATTTTCCGCCGCTGCCGGGAGAACTCGGCAAGAAAATTTATGAAACGGTATCGAAGGAAGCGTGGCAAGGCTGGCTCAAGCAGCAAACCATGTTGATCAACGAAAACCGACTGAACATGGCCGATCCGCGCGCGCGTCAGTACTTGCTTAAGCAAACGGAAAAGTACTTTTTCGGCGAAGGCGCGGACACGGCTCAAGGCTACGTTCCTCCTGCACAAAGCTGAGCCAGAAACTGCCGTTTTTTGGTGACGAGCCGGTCTTTCGAGACCGGCTTTTTCATTTGCGCGATACGTTCCAAGACCACCGCAAAGTCCCCGCCAAGACGGGCCATTTGCGCATCTTCTGCCATCGTGCTATTATCTTCTTCTTTCCAACTGCATCTCAAAGTCAATTTCTCACGATTGAACGAATGGCGAAGCATCTCTAAAAGTCATCGAGACCTCGCCCTGGCGTCAATCAAGAGTACCGGCCAGCGATTGTCAAGGCTTCCACAGTCTGATTAGCCCGTGGATGTTGTTCCCGAGCCTTCTCGATCCGCGACACAGCAAATAGCCGTACCGCCGCGCATCACGCGCCGCGTTGAACGGGTTTTATTGTGTCCAGCCACCAATTCAAGCGGTACCCACGAAGTGCCATTTCGCGACCATTGTTGCGAGGCATAAGCTTTGCTCTGAGCATTGCCGACGCGTCCGGCGCCCGGCCGGCCCTCAGCTCCTTCATGGGCTGAGCCTCGCCTCGTCGCGAAACTGCACTTTCCGGCAACGTGCGCCCTGCGCACACGCCCACCCGCCCCCTAGCGGATCGGCGACACATCTGGAGCTTCTTTTACATGGCAACACAGAACGACGGCCTCTGGCGGCAGCCCCAACCCGAAAAAGACCTGACGCTTGCCGATATCACCATCGTCGATAAAGCCCTGCTCAAGCGCGCCGTCGGCGCCATGGCAATAGGCAACGCGATGGAATGGTTCGATTTCGGCGTGTACAGCTACATTGCGGTGACGCTCGGCAAAGTGTTTTTCCCGTCGAGCAATCCGGGCGCGCAGCTGATCGCCACTTTCGGCACGTTCGCAGCGGCATTTCTCGTACGTCCGCTCGGCGGCATGGTGTTCGGACCGCTGGGCGACCGTATTGGCCGCAAGCGCGTTCTTGCAATGACGATGATCATGATGGCCGTGGGCACGTTCTGCATCGGCTTGATTCCGGCTTATGGGACCATCGGTATTTTTGCGCCAATCTTGTTGCTCGCCGCGCGTTTGCTGCAAGGCTTTTCGACGGGCGGTGAATACGGCGGCGCTGCGACGTTCATCGCGGAATTTGCGCCGGACAAACGGCGCGGTTTCCTCGGCAGCTTTTTGGAATTCGGCACGCTCGTAGGTTATGTGCTCGGCGCGGGTTGCGTCGCGATATTGACCGCGACCATGACCGAGCAATCGCTGCTTTCGTGGGGTTGGCGCATTCCGTTTCTGATCGCGGGGCCACTCGGTTTGATCGGCTTGTACATTCGTTTGAAGCTCGAAGAAACGCCGGCGTTCCAGCGTGAAGCCGACAAGCGCGAAACTGAAGCGCACAGCACACCGAAGGACCAGTTTCGCGACATGCTGCTAAAGAACTGGAAGCCGATGCTGCAATGCGTCGGGCTCGTGCTGATCTTCAACGTCACCGACTACATGGCGCTGTCATATCTGCCGAGCTATCTCTCGGCTACGCTCAAGTTCAATGAAACGCACGGACTGTTTATCGTGCTGATCGTCATGGTGCTGATGATGCCGATGACGCTTTTCGCCGGCCATCTTTCCGACAAGATCGGGCGCAAGCCGGTGATGATGTTCGGATGCGTCGGCTTGCTGCTGCTTTCCATGCCCGCGCTCACGCTGATCCGCATGGGCGACGTGACGACGATTTTCAGCGGCATGCTGATCCTTGGTGTGCTGCTGTCGTGCTTCACCGGCGCAATGCCTTCCGCGTTGCCGGCGCTGTTTCCGACAAAAATCCGCTACGGCGCGCTTGCGATCGGCTTCAATGTTTCGGTATCGCTTTTTGGTGGCACGACACCGCTGGTGACTGCATGGCTGGTTTCATCGACGGGAAATTTGATGATGCCCGCGTACTACTTGATGGGCGCATCGGTGATTGGCATAGTTTCCGTGTTCGCGCTGCATGAAACTGCGAGAAAGCCGTTAAAGGGATCGCCGCCGTCGGTCGGTTCGCGTTCTGAAGCGCATGCCGTGATGCGCGGCGCGCGCGAAGCCGCTGAAATGGATGAGCGTTTGCCGGATGTGACCGCGCACGCTTGAAACGGGTTTTAGCAAACCCAGCAAAACAAAGAGGCCGTTCCTGATTGGGAACGGCCTCTTTTTTGTGCTCGCGAGTTTCACTCAACCAGCGTGACGATTTCCACGTTCACTTCGCCGCTTTCGATCGTCATGATTCCGAGCGTTATCGGCAATTTGAAGCGGCGTGGTCCCGCGCTTCCTGGATTGAGGAAGAGCGTTGCGCCGCGCCGCTCGACCAGCGGCTTGTGCGAATGGCCCGTAATGACGACATCGATTCCATCGAGCCGTCGGGGGACATCGGCAATATCGTGCACGATGTGAACAGACTTCTCTCCTAAACGCATGGTCACCGCTTTCGGGAGATCATCGATACGCCCGCCCGAATCGTTATTGCCACGCACCGCGGTGACGGGCGCAAGTTCATTGAGAATGTCCAGCACGGCGGGATTGCAGATGTCGCCGGCGTGAATGATCTGCTCGCAACCGCGCAACGCCTGAAGCGCTTCGGGGCGCACGAGATTGTGGGTATCGGATAAAACGCCAATGCGTATTGCGCGAGACGTAATTGCAGATGACATGGGCTTCGCTCGGAGAACTTCGTGCCCCAAGCGTAGCACCGATCATGCGAGTCAGAGCCGCTGTTACGGCTCCTCGGTCATCAAGACCTTCTCGACACGGCGATCCGGCACGAGCCAGACGATTGCCACGAACGCATACAACGCGGCTGCGACCCAAGGTTCCCAAAACGACGCAGCGATCGCGACGAGATAAAGAACCACGGAAAGCTTGCCTTTGATGTCCGAACCGATCGCGCGCTCGAGCATGGAATTGGCGCCATGCAAGCCGATCAGCGTGCGCGTGAGGATGTACCACGCGACCGCTGTCATGAAGAGATCGAAACCGTAAAGTGCGGTCGGCCAGGAAGCGAGGTGGTTTTCGCCCATCCAGTTGGTGGTGAACGGAAACAACGACAGCCAGAACAAGACATGCAGGTTCGCCCACAGGACGCTGCCGCTGACGCGCTTGGCCGCATGCATCAGGTGGTGGTGATTGTTCCAGTAGATCCCGACGTACACGAAGCTCAGCACATATGCGCAGAACACGGGAATCAAGGTGCCCAGTGCGGCAAGGTCGGCGCCATGCGGCACCTTCAGTTCCAGCACCATGATCGTGATGATGATGGCGATCACGCCGTCGCTGAATGCTTCGATACGGTTCGTACCCATCTGCGCCCTCTCCCGTTTTTATGACTGAACCGACCTGACGCCCACCGTGCTGCGTGGCGTTTTGCACGCGCGCTGCAAATTATGCGGGAGCGGCGCGGCGTTGTCGATTTAGCGTGAACGAGAGAAAGCGCCGATGGCGCGCGGATTTATCCGGGCATCGAGGTATGAAGCCATTGAAGCAGTTGCAAGCCGGCGCCGGCCGCGATGATCGATATTCCAATCCCGAGCCGCGTCCGCTCGCGCCATGCACCAATAGAAACGTTTTTCATGATCGTCTCCCGAATCAAATATTGACCGAACAAAACGCCGGGTTTCGCATGACCCCACATGCGAGAACCGGCGCTGCCTGCTTTACCCAACCACCCCAAGTTCCAAGCGCTTACGCGAACGCGCTGCTCATGTGCAACGTGCCATTCACGCCAGCCGGGAAGAACCCGCCCTGCGTCACCGCGCCCTTGTTCAAATACACGATGTTCAGGACATCGTCATAACTGCGGCTGAACGCAAGACCGTTTGCATCGAGCGGCACGATGTTCGAGCTTCCCGCCGCCGCGCCCGTGATGCCCTGGTCGACGTCCGTCGAGCTGTCGAGGGAATCGCGGGCATCGGAGATCTGCTGCACGGTCGTATAGATGGAAGGCGTCGTCATGCCGCGCGAGAACAGCACAGTTCGGATCAGGCCGGCGTGATAGGCCTCGGCCGCAAGAATGCCGGCGGCCGCCTCCAGATACGTCTTGTTCGTGATCAACGGCGACGCGCCCTTGTAAGCCGTCACACCCACGTCCTCGAAGATGAACGCGCCAATCAGGAAGTTGGTCGGGCTCGAGTACGGATTGAACACCTGGCCCGGGCCAATCACGCCGGCCGCTTGTGCCGCCAGCGAGAAAGCGCCGGTCGCGCTCGTGCCGCCGACATCGAGCGCCGGCATTGCCACTGCGCCGCCGCCAAGCGCCGTGCGCAGGAAGGTGACGTGCTCGAGTTCATCGCGGGCGATTTCAGCGGCGTACGCGCCTACCAGCGGGTCGCCGGTGAAATCGACCTTTTGCCCCGGGATGACCGTGCCGGGCGTGCCCGCGCCGCTCATCAGGTTGGCCGGCAAGCCAGCGCCTGTCACTGCATAGGCATAAAAGCTTGCTTCGAGGTATTCGAGGTTGAGTGCGAAGTTGAGAATGTCTGCATCGCTCGGGCCTGTTTGGGCGTTGGCGTTATCGCCTGAACTGCCGCCGCATGCGCCGAGTATCGTGCCACCGACGAGCCCTAATCCCAGGCCGCCCGCGCTCCTGAAGAACTGCCGGCGTTTTGCCAGTTTGTTGGCGCGGCGTTCGAGGATATCGAGGATCGCAATTTCTTCTGCCATGACTATCTCCTTACCTGCTTTAAGTAATTAACCGTACGACACCACGCGACACGCACAGCCGAGCGAAAGCAGCGGCCACACCTTGTAACAAGGAGCCGTGATGCATAAGACATGAGGGTGAGGATGAAGACAGACCGGAGCGATGAAACCCTGATGCCATCAGGACGGCTGATCTTCACGTAGCTAGATACGCGGGGCTGCGATGAAACGGATGCAAGCAATCGCGAATATATTTCTGTTTCTTTCCGAACACATGCGAAGCGCTGCGTGCAAGCTCGAGTTTGCTGCAATGCGCAACTGGGCGAAGACCGTTTATAGATGCATGAACCATCAAGCTTGAAACGCGCCGAGCGAGCCGGCGCGGCGACGCGCCTGGCGGCTGAAATTGGCCCCTTGTCCGTCCGATGGTAGAATGCCGTCCGCCTGGCGGGGTGATGAAATTGGTAAACATAGCGGACTTAAAATCCGCCGCCTAACGGCTTGCCGGTTCAAGTCCGGTCCCCGCTACCAGCACCCGATACGGCTTTGGAAAGACGGGCGGACGCCATTGCAGCGCGAGCCGGCTATCGGTTCCGGTCGAATCTGCCAATGCCCGCCGACTGAAGTAGACTGCGCGTCTTATCGAGCGTCTCTATTAGCGCGAGCCCACATGAAACATCGAAGCCTTTATACGGTCGCCGCGGCCGCCGTTCTCGCCTGTAGCGCTGGCTGCACCACGGCATATCAAAACGCTCAGCAATGCAAGGCGAAGATGGTCGAGACCTATCCCGCCACCAGCCCGAAGCTGGATTACGAAATTCCCCGTGTTTCCTATCGGGCAACGCGAGTGGTGGTCGAAGGGACATACATTGTCAAAGGCGCGCCTGCCGGCGTGACGCCGATCAAGACCACCAAATTTCCCGTTCCCGCTGCGGTGGAGTGCACCTTCGTTGGCGACCAGATGCGCACGTTCCAATGGCTGACGCCTGCCACGCTCGCCGCAAAATATCCTTTGCAGCCTGACCAAGGCGACGCCGAATAACGTCGGTTTAAATATACTCAGGCCCGCGCGCGCGCATAGAGATGCAGCGCGTCGAGTACACGATCGAATTCCAGGGATTTATCGAAGAAATGGCGCACGCCGAATTGCAGGCAGCGCTCGCGGTATGCAGGCAACGCATGATTGGTGAGCACGGCGGCAAAGCTTGATTCCGTGATGCCCGTGCGCTGGAGGTAAGCCAGCACTTCAATGCCCGACCCGCTTTTCAACTGCAGATCGACGATCACCGCATCGAACGCGGCCGATGCCAGCAGCGCAATCGCGGCCTCGGGCGTATCGGCCCATGCGTTCACCTTGAGTTCGCCGGACGCATCGATAGCCTCGACGAGGCTGCGCCGGATCAACGGCGAGTCTTCGATCAGCAATACGCTCAGCGGCCGCCTGTGCGCGAGGCCGGTTTCATCAGCGATCGTTTGTTGGCCCACGGCGGGCATCCTCCTACTCGATCAACCCGTTCTTGATGGCGTAATACGTGAGATCGGCGTTGTTGGCGAGACGCATTTTTTCGAGAACACGCGCGCGATACGTGCTGATCGTCTTCACCGATAAATGCAGTTCGTCCGCTATCTCCGTCGGCAATTGTCCGCCAGCCAGCTTGCAAAATATCTGGAACTCGCGCTCCGACAACATCTCGTGCGGCCGTTCGGTCGCCGGCTTTTCGAGCTTGTCGGCCAACGCGTCCGCAATGAATTCCGACAAGTACCGATGCCCGCGCGCGACCGTTCGAATGGCGCGCACGATCTCGTCGGGCGCTGCGTCCTTGTTCAGATATCCATTGGCGCCGGCGCGCAGCAAGTTGATCGCGTACTGGCTTTCGGGATAGCCGGAAAGCATCAGCACGCCCTGCTCCGGGCGGATCTGCTTGATCACGCGCAAGGTGTCGATGCCATTCTTGTCCGGCATGGCGATGTCGAGCAAGACCACGTCGAACGCGCTTTCGCGCACGAGTGCGATGGTCTCGTCCCCGGTGGACGCTTCGCCCGCCACTTCCATGTCGGGTTCATCGGCGACGAACTGCCGGAACCCGCTTCGCACGATGGCGTGATCGTCCGCTATCAACACTCGAATCATCTACGCTGCCCGCGGCCGTTTTGTATTGACCCATTGTACTGACGACGCGCGGCGGAAATCATCCCGTCGCGCGTCGTCGTTCGTTTCTATCGTCCGTTACTTCGTTATTTCAACGAGTATCAACCGTCGAGGCCGTCGAGCAAGTCGGCCATGTCGTCGGCGTGTTCTTCTTCGACCGCCAGGATCTCTTCGAACAGACGGCGCGTGGTGACATCTTTTTCGCCGAGGTAGCGGATGATTTCGCGATACGTGTCGATCGCGATGCGCTCAGCGATCAGGTTCTCGCGAATCATGTCGGTGAGATTGCCGCCTTCCTTGTATTCCGAGTGCGAACGCGACGCCAGGCTATCCGGCGCAAAGTTCGGCTCGCCGCCCAGCTGGACGATACGTTCAGCGAGGGAATCGGCGTGTTCCTGCTCTTCGGTCGCGTGCTCGGCGAACTCGCTTGCAACGGCTTCAGAATGGATGCCCTTTGCCATGAAGTAATGGCGCTTGTAGCGCAACACACACACGATCTCGGTTGCGAGCGCATCGTTCAGCAACTTCAGCACGACATCCTTGTCGGCGCCGTAGCTTGCCGTGACGGGACCATCGTCCATGTGCTGACGGGCGTCGGCGCGAATCTTTTCAACGTCCAGCACAAACGGATCCGACTTTTGACCTGCGTCGTTGGGTTGGACCGGTGCAGCTTTTACAGCAGACGATTTCGACATTGATGTGCTCCAAATTTGGGGTTCTGTATTCAGCAATTAGACGGAATCCGGACGAGTGCTGAGCCTTTAAATGTGGCATAGCTCGCGTCTACGGTCGCTTCTTTCATCGTCCGCATACGGCGTGCCTGGTCGTCACGTCCGGAACACGCCGAGCAGCAAGGTCACGACAAACACCACGAGGAAAATATAGAAAAGTATCTTCGCGATTTCGGCGGCGCCCGCGGCAATTCCCGTGAAACCGAACACCGCGGCAATGATCGCGATGACGAAGAAAATGACGGCGTAATGAAGCATGGACGACCTCCTCGTCTTGTATGGATTCAAGAGCTTGGTTGTCCGAAGGCGACCGGTAAAGAGATCGCTTTCGGGCACCGCTGTCTGTATCGAGGAATGATCGGGCTGGTTGCGAATGGATCCGAACCTAATCGACTATTTTCTTCGTCACTACGAAGCCGAGTACGAGGAAGACCACGCAAACAATCAGGAACAGCACGAACAGGAACTTCGCAATACCGGCCGCACCCGCTGCAACGCCGGTGAAGCCGAGCAGACCGGCAACGACGGCGATAATCGCGAAAAACAATGCCCACTTCAACATGATCGATTCCCCATAGAGTTGGACTTGATAATCGGATGTTAGCGGCGAGTCTGCCCGCTTCCACGTGGACGCTGGCCGTTTTTGATGTAGGAGACCGCCGACATGCGCTTTCAAATATCTTGGAGCAGCGGTCGTTTGCGTTGATTCAGCGGCCTTGATCGGCCTGAAAAGCTACACTGGCTGCATAAAAATCCGGCAACTCTCATGACTTCTTCTTTACACGACGGCAGCAAGACGGCCTCGACGCCAGGCGTTGCGCAACACGCAGCCAGGCTCAACGCGCGCATCAACGGCTGGATGCGCCGCTGGAGCTGGGCCGTCGCGATGACCGTCGCCATCGTGATTACGGTCGGCGGTCTCGTGATTCTCGAATCCGGACGCATGCGCATTGCCGCAGAGTACGAGACCGCGCTCGAAGCCAAAAGCGCGACCACGTTATTGACGGCGCTCAATGGCGACATCGCATCCCTGAACGCCGACGAACGCGCTTCGCATCCATCTCCGGACGCGGCGACCCTAACGGATTACAAGGCGACGGCGAGCCGTATTCAAAAATCAGTGGCTTTGCTCGATGCCTATTACCGCCGTAAAGCGGACGACACCGCGCTCGCCGGCTTCCGCCAGCTCAGCGCGATTCTCGATGCACGCATCAACGCGGGACTGACTTCGCAAGACGCTTCCAACACGGACACGCTCGATACAGCCCTTGCCCTGCTGCGCCTCAACGAAGAACGCCGTGCGCAATCCGCGCTCGACGCAAGCCGCGCCGACCAGCGTATTTCCACATTCTGCGTAGGCGCGTTGTGCGCGCTGAACATCGTGTTGTTCCTGCTGTTGTTCCGAAACCTGGGCATTCAGCTAGACAAGCAGGATCGTGTGCAGCAGAAGCTGATCACGCAACAGGAGGAGCTTGATCAACTCGTGTTTGAGCGCACGCGGCAACTCGAAGCGCTCGCATGGCATTTGCAGTCCGTGAGCGAAAACGAGAAGACTGAATTGGCACGCGAACTCCACGACGAACTCGGCTCGATACTCACAGCCAGCAAAATGGACGTGGCATGGGTGACCAACAAACTCAAAAACATGGAACCCGCGATGGCCGAAAAACTCGGTCGTGCGCTGGCCAATCTCGATCAAGGTATTGCGCTGAAGCGGCGGATTATCGAAGACATGCGGCCTACCGTGCTTGCAAACTTCGGGCTTGTCACGGCGTTGCGCACTCTCGCCGATGAAACCGCCCAGCGCACCGGCTGGACGCTCGACCTCGCCCTGCCTGAGGACGACATCAAGCTCGGCGAGGAAGTGGAGATCGCGTTGTTTCGCGTCGCGCAGGAGTCGCTTACGAATGCCGCGAAGTACGCACGGGCTTCTCGGGTCTCGATCGCACTCGCCCTTGATGACGAACGCGTGTCCATGCATATAGCCGATGACGGCGTCGGCATCCGCCCGCAGGATTTGCAGCGCACGCATACGCACGGGCTGCTTGGCATGCGGCAGCGGGTGAGCGCGCGCGGCGGGCGCATCGAGATCCAGCGGCGCGAGCCGCACGGCACGGATATCCGCGTGACCATGCCTCGCGTGCGTAATTTTTCCACGTGAGTTTTCTACGTGAATTAGCCACATGAGTTTGCTACATGAGCCCTTGCAAAAGCGCCCGTGTAGGACCCCGCCGACATAACTTGGAGAGCGCACCTACACGATAAAAACATCCGCGCCTACAGCCCCGGGACAATCATTTTTTTAAGATTCTTCAGACCGGTGTGGTCGATCGAAACGATGCAGTCAATGCTGGAAATCGTTTCAAGGATCGGTCGTTACCAAAGCCACGACGTGTTAGCTGATACGCTGAATGGCCGGGATTCGAACTTCGGGCATGTATCGCAGGTTTATCGACAATAAGCCGACTGCCCATATTCATCGCAGCATACTCAAGGGGAATTTCACATGACTCGACTCATCGCTTTGCTGTTGATCGCAGGAACCGCCGCACTCGCAGGTTGCAACACGACGGCCGGCGCCGGCCAGGACATCTCGAAGGCTGGTAACGCACTCACGAATTCAGCCGATAAGCACGGCGCTGAGTAACGTAAGTCGTAAGCGAATGCAAAAAGAGCCTCTCAGGAGGCTCTTTTTTCGTCTTGTGCGTGAAGAATCAAACCAGCCCGCGCCGCTTATAGTCGAACCAGAACGACAAACCTACGCTAGCCAGAATGATCAACGTGGCCATCACGGTCCACTCCGTGATCACTTCGCCCAGGAACAGCGCGCCGATCACCACGGCCACGACCGGATTCACGTACATGCAACTGCTCGCAATGATCGGGCTCGTGTGCCGGATCAGGTATGCATAAGCGACATACGCGGCCATCGAACCAACGAGCATCAAGTAGAGATACGAGAGGAACGGCGTGAATCCCATGCTTACGATCCGCTCGCCCGACACCCACGCCACGATGGTCGCCATCATCCCGCCCAGCCCGATCTGCAATGCGGTCGATACCAGCAAGTCCGAAGGCAACTTCAGACGGCTGGCGAGATGAGAACCGCCCGCCCAGAAAATCGCGCCACACAAGATTGCAAGACTGCCGGCCGTTGAACCCGACGACGGATCGCCATGATTCAGCAGCCCGATTCCGACCAGACCCAATCCCACCGCGATCCATTCGCCCTTTGCTACCTTGCGCCCGGCAATGGCGGCGATGACCGTTGCGAACAGCGGCACGGTCGCGACCATGACGGCGGCCGTGCCGGTCTCGACCGTACGCATGCCGAATGCGAGCATTCCGCTCGACAAACCCACGAGCAACGTACCCACCAGCGCCGCGTTGCGGACCTCGGCCGCCTTCGGCCAGATCGGATTGCGGCGCGCGGCGAAGATGAACAAGCCGATGCCCGCGAACAAATTGCGCAAGCCGGAAAGCATCAGCGGCGGAAACGATTCCAGCGACAGATGCACGGCCATGTAGGTCGAGCCCCAGACCAAATAAACCACGCAAAGCGCCAGCGCGATCCGTCCGCCGCGTGTGGCGGGAAGCCGGAACGGGAAATAACCCGGCAGACTGAACGGACGACGCTGGGTGGTATCGGCTACGGCTTGCGGCGGCGATACGTCTGCCGCGAAGGCATCAGACTGCGGCGGCGACTCAGCAACCGGCTGTGGGAATGGCAGGATATCGGCGGAATGATCCGGCGCGGGCGGAACGTATTGTGAAGAAGGTGACGAAGATGAAGACTGCGGCGGCAACGGTGTAGACATCCGTCACTCCGCGCCGATGGCGATGCCGGCTGGCCACGCGGCCAAACCCGAAGAAAAGCTCAGGACCGCCGGCATTGATTCGACCGCGGACAAGCGGTGAATCGATGAACGGCGCGCATGCCGCTCGAGTATCGCGGCAAAACGGGCAAGGCAGAACAACATGTCGGAAGCAGCAGAAAAGGGTCGGGCATCTTCATGCCGAAGCTCGCAACCCGCTCGAAAGCGGGCACGAACCGCCACGAGGTCAGATCTGGACCGGACGCACGAAAAAAATCGGGGCGCATCCGGGAAAACACCATGACAGCACGCGGTGGACGCCATTATGCAGTAAGCGCCCTGCGCTTACGCAAGATCGTTACAGATGGTTGCCAACACGCTACGGCGCGGTGTATTGTTGCGGCTGCTAACGCGGGGGTCCTGCGCTGCACATCGCAATCTGTTCTACGGATTGTCCGTGTGTCGCGGGTGAGAAATACCCTTTGAACCTGATCTGGATAATGCCAGCGCAGGGAAGCGTTCGGATTTTGCCGCGCCGGGGTCTTTCTCTTTCTTCTCGCGCATCCTCGCCGAATCCGCCGCCTCCTCTCTCTGCTTTTTCTTCGGTCTCCCGTTGCTAGCGTTTGGCTCAGCTGACACCGTGCGCGTGGCTTCGTCTTGCAAACGCGCGGCCGGCTGGGAACACCGTCCCCATAGCAACCATCTGCATGGGACCGGAGTCGGCGCTTATGCCCTTGCTCCGGTCGACACAGGAGAAACCGCATGAACGCCAACCCGAAGTTCCTGTCTGCCGACGCTGTAGTCGACGCCGCCGCTATCGCTCCGCTGCCCAATTCGCGCAAGATCTACGTGACGGGTTCGCGCCCGGACATCCGCGTGCCGATGCGCGAAATCACGCAATCCGATACGAACGAAAGTTTCGGCAGCGAAAAAAACCCGCCGGTGTATGTCTACGATACCTCCGGCCCCTATTCCGATCCGGACGCGAGCATCGATATCCGCTCGGGCCTGCCCGCGTTGCGCCAGGCGTGGATAGAGGAACGCGGCGATACCGAATCGCTCAACGGTCTTTCCAGCGATTTCGGCCGCGAACGCGCCGCCGATCCCGCCACCGCCGATCTGCGCTTCAAAGGCCTGCACCGGACACCGCGCCGCGCCGTGGCCGGCAAAAACGTCTCGCAGATGCACTACGCGCGGCGGGGCATCATCACGCCGGAAATGGAATTTGTCGCAATCCGCGAGAACCAGCGCCGCGCCGAATATCTCGAATCGCTGAAGCAGAGCGGCCCGAACGGCGAAAAGCTCGCCGCGATGATGGGCCGCCAGCATCCCGGCCAGGCGTTCGGCGCAAAGGCGTTTGGCGAAGGTGCGCCGAAGGAAATCACGGCCGAATTCGTGCGCGAGGAAGTCGCCCGAGGACGCGCGATCATCCCGAACAACATCAACCATCCGGAAAGCGAACCGATGATCATCGGCCGCAATTTCCTGGTGAAGATCAACGCGAACATCGGCAATTCGGCGGTGACGTCGTCAATTGGCGAAGAGGTCGACAAGATGACGTGGTCGATCCGCTGGGGCGGCGACACGGTCATGGATCTTTCGACCGGCAAGCACATTCATGAGACGCGCGAATGGATCATCCGCAATAGCCCGGTGCCGATCGGAACGGTGCCGATCTATCAGGCGCTCGAAAAGGTCAACGGCAAGGCCGAAGACCTCACGTGGGAGATCTTTCGCGACACGCTGATCGAACAGGCCGAACAGGGCGTGGATTACTTCACCATTCACGCGGGCGTTTTGCTCCGCTACGTGCCGATGACCGCAAACCGCATGACGGGCATCGTCTCGCGCGGCGGCTCGATCATGGCGAAATGGTGTCTGGCCCATCACAAGGAAAGCTTCCTGTACGAGCACTTCGAGGACATCTGCGAAATCATGAAGGCCTACGACGTGGCATTTTCGCTTGGCGACGGCCTGCGTCCGGGTTCCATCTACGATGCCAACGACGAAGCCCAGCTCGGCGAACTGAAGACGCTCGGCGAGTTGACGCAGATTGCGTGGAAGCACGACGTGCAGGTGATGATTGAAGGGCCGGGCCATGTGCCGATGCAGCTCATCAAGGAGAACATGGACCTCCAGCTCGACTGGTGCGACGAAGCGCCGTTCTACACGCTCGGGCCGTTGACCACGGACATTGCACCGGGTTACGACCACATCACGTCGGGCATTGGCGCCGCGATGATCGGCTGGTTCGGCACCGCCATGCTCTGCTACGTCACGCCGAAGGAACATCTGGGCCTGCCGAACAAAGACGACGTGAAGACCGGCATCATCACGTACAAGCTCGCAGCGCACGCCGCCGATCTCGCCAAGGGTCATCCAGGCGCGCAGGTTCGTGACAATGCGTTATCGAAAGCGCGGTTCGAATTCCGCTGGGACGACCAGTTCAACCTCGGCCTCGATCCGGACAAGGCGCGTGAATTCCACGACGAAACCCTGCCCAAGGATTCCGCCAAGGTCGCGCATTTCTGCTCGATGTGCGGTCCGCATTTCTGCTCCATGAAAATCACGCAGGACGTGCGTGAGTACGCGGCGAAACAAGGGGTATCGGATATCGAGGCGTTGAAGCAAGGCATGCAGACCAAGGCAATCGAGTTCGTGAAGAAAGGCTCGGAGATTTACCAGCGTACGTAAAAGCTGACATTGCACCGATGTAAAAACGGCCCGCACATATTGAATGTCGCGGGCCGTTTGCTTTGTTCAGCGGAATATGGCGATCGGGCACTGTTTCTGCTTCAGGATTGAAAGAATCGGCAGGACTGTCTGGTCGTCCGGGGTGGACGCGAGATCAGGACATGCCAATTCCGCTACACCCTGTCACACCTTCGTGATTATCGATTTGGAGAGTTGAAATGGACAAGATCAAACAGATTGGCGCTGCTGCTCTCGTTGTTACCCTTCTCGGCGGCCTGTCTGCCTGCGATCAAATGAGCACTCGTCAACGGGACACAGCTATCGGCGCGGGCGTTGGTGGCGTAGCGGGCGCAGCCCTCGGCGGAAACGCGCTTTCAACCGTAGGCGGTGCGGCGGCGGGCGGGCTTATTGGCAATCAGGTTGGGAAGTGAGACCTAGCCAATAACATCCTGGATCAACCCGGCCGCCTGATTTAATCTCGTTGGCCGGGCACCGCTTCCGGTCGATTCAGCAGTATGAAACACGAGGAAATATTCGCGCGCTAGCCAATGCTTTCCGGCGTTTCACCGATGCGCTAGGCTCCTGATATCTGTTTCGTTCTTCCGAATATCGCGTTTCGACGCAACCCTGGAGTCGCATCATGAACCCGAAGCTCGCAGTAGCCGCCCTCGCGGGCGCCTTGAGCTTGAGCGGCTGTTATTACGTGCCGTACGGTTATTACCCCGCCTATCCTGGATATCCGGCTTATGCCGGTACGCCCGTGGTCGGCACGGCTCAGGCGCAGCGAGAAATACCCGTCGCGCCCGACGCCACCGCCGGATCGAGCGCCGCGCAGGCGAATGACACCACGCAAAACACGCAGCAAAACTCAAATACTTATGCCTCCGCCGCGCCGCCTGTGGCGTATGCGCCGCCGCCAGTTTATTACCCCAGCTATCCGGTCTACGCGCCCTACCCGGCGTATTACGGTTACCCGTACGGATATGGTTATGGCGGACCATCCGTGTCGATCGGCTTCGGCTGGTGGGGCGGTGGCCACGGCGGTGGCGGATGGCACGGCGGCGGCGGCGGCCACGGTCACTACCATTAAGGGTTCGCCTTACTCCCGCCTTACTCACTCGATGTAATGCTTTCACATAAGCCGCGCCACTTGGCGTGGCTTGTTTATTTGCCAGAGCCGCAAATACAGCGGCCGCAAATCCTAAACGATCTGGCACGCTTTTAGCTCTGGCCTTCCCTGAAAGCGCCGTTTCGCGCGCTCCGTCCGGGAACCCTCATATGCTGGTCTTTGCGCTGATCCTGCTTTGGCTTGCAGCTTGCCTCGGTGTGCTTTCCGTATGGGTGCTCCGCGATGCATCGTCTTCCGATGTTTCGCCAAGTGCGCCTGCGCAAGAGCCGACCGTTCGATGAAGCAATCCGCTGCAGCAATGAACTAGTAAGGATTCGTTCCTTGACGTCTGTTCACATCGCTCTATTCTTAGTCGAGACGCATTAGCCGGGCGCTTAATAACGCGTCGAAAACGCGTCGATAACGCGCTGACGCTGAATCGATCCCGATCGCCAGAATCGGAACCGCCGCGCGTCCTTTAAAAATAAAAACCAGGAGACGTTATGTTCCATCAGATTCTGACGCCTGTCGGCGGATCGCTCGGCTGGTCCTTCATCGTCGCGGCGCTGCCAATTATCGTGGTGCTCGTCTTGCTCGGATGGGCGCGCAGGCCCGCGTGGCAGGCTTCGCTTGCAGGGCTCGTTGTCGGGATCGTCGTTGCCATCGCCGTGTGGCACTTTCCGGCGGGACTTGCCATCGACTCGGTGGCGGCAGGCGCGGTCTTCGCTGTCTGGCCCGTGATGTGGATCGTGTTCGCGGCCATCCTGCTCTACAACATCGCTCAACGCTCCGGGCGCTTCGAAGCGTTCCGCATGTGGATGATCGATAACCTGCCGAACGACCGGCGCATCGTACTTGTTGTGATCGGATTTTCTTTCGGTGCGCTGCTCGAAGGCATTTCCGGTTTCGGCACACCGATCGCAATCACCAGTTCGCTGCTGATCCTGCTTGGCTTTCCCACGCTCGAAGCGCTGACGTTCACACTGATCTTCAATACGGCGCCCGTAGCGTTCGGCGCACTCGGCGTGCCGATCACCGTGCTCGGCGCCGTCACCCACCTTCCCACCGATGCCCTTGCGAAGATGGTCGGCCGCCAGTTGCCGTTCTTCGCGTTGATGCTGCCGTTCTATGTGATCGGCGTGTATGCGGGGTTTCGCAACATGCTCAAGATCTGGCCGGTGCTGCTCGTTGCCGGCGGGACGTTCGCGCTCACGCAATTCGTGACATCGAACTTCATCAGCTACGCGCTTACTGACGTGTTGTCGTCACTCGTCTCGCTCATCCTGACGATCGCGTTCCTCCGGGTCTGGAAGCCGGCGCCTGACGAACGGTTCGCCGTGAACGTGGATCGCGTCGCGCAAACACGCGGGCAACTCTCCGGCGGACACGGCTGGGTACCGTGGATCGTGGTGTCGGTGGTCGTGATCGTTTGGACGGTCGCGAAAATCTTCATGATCGGCGATGTAAAAGTGGCGTGGCCGGGACTCGACAAAGCCGTCTTCATCACGCTTTACAACCAGCCATATGCAGCGATCTGGGATTTCCAGCCACTTGCCACAGGCACTGCGATCCTCGTCGCCGCGATCATTACCGCACTGATCGTGAAGTTGCCGGCACGTGAATTCGGTGCATCGATTGCCGACACCTGGATCCAGACGCGCATCGCGATACTGACCGTGGCGACGATCGTAGGGCTTGCATACCTGATGAACTACTCCGGCATGAACTACACGCTGGGATTGGGCGTGGCCTCCGTGGGCGCGTTTTTCCCGCTGGTCTCCGCATTCCTCGGCTGGGTTGCGGTGTTCCTGTCCGGCAGCGATACATCGGGCAACGCGCTCTTCGGCAATCTGCAAGTGGTCGCGGCGCGGCAGCTCAACCTCAATCCGATCCTCATGGCAGCGACCAATTCATCGGGCGGCGTGATGGGAAAGATGATCTCGCCGCAAAACATCTCCACAGGCGTTGCCACCACGGAACTCAAAGGCAAGGAAGGCGTGGTATTCGCCAAGACGTTCAAGCATTCGATCCTGCTGACCGTGCTCCTCGGCCTGCTCGTCTGGCTGCAGCAAAACGTGCTGACGTGGATGATTCCTCACTAAAGCCGCTGTCGCCGCTTCAATCTCCGACCACTCGCCCGCGCGTCGCTTTCACGGCGCCGCGGCGAACCTTTCCTTCGACTCTTCGCACCTGCGACGCACGCGTAGGCTTGGTGGCCACGCGCGTGCGCCGAACGATGCTCACGCGCTGGACCATCTCGTCGAGCCGGGCGAGCGCGGCGGCGCGGTTCATGTCCTGCGTCCGGTGCTCCTGGGACTTGATGATGATCACGCCGTCCCGCGTGATACGGCTGTCGCGCAATGCGAGAAGACGCATCTTGATCGACTCCGGCAACGACGACGCGCGGATATCGAAGCGCAGATGAATGGCGCTCGATACCTTGTTGACGTTCTGCCCGCCCGCGCCCTGCGCGCGCACGGCGATCAGCTCGACCTCGTTCGGCTGGATTACATAGTCGATCATGTAATTCACGATGCCGCCTCCACAATGCGCGCCGCCAATCCCGAATCACGCCGCGTCGGCGTTTGGACGGCCTGCGCGAAAACCGCCGCCGAACCGATTACATCGACACGGCTGCGCGCGCGCGTGATCGCCGTATAAACCAGTTCCCGCGACAAAACCCGGCCGAACGCGCTCGGCAACACGAGCGCGGCGTGATCGAATTCGGAGCCTTGCGATTTGTGAACCGTCAGCGCGAACGCTGTATCGTGAGGCGGCAACGCGGCGGGCGAAACGGCGCGCAATGTGCCATCGGCCAGACGGAAGCAGACCTGCATTGCACCGCCCGGCGTTGGCAGCGCAATGCCGATGTCGCCGTTGAACACCCCGAGCGCGTAGTCGTTGCGCGTGACGATTACCGGCCGGCCCGCAAACCATTGCGCGCCCGCGCCTAGCGTCACCGATGCCGCCGCCCTTACCCACGCCGACACACGCACGTTGATTTCATCGACACCGCGTGGCCCGTGACGTGTTGCTGCAAGCACGCGGAAGCGATTGAGGGCATCGAATAGCGGCGTTGCGTTGCTGCCCGACGCCAGCACTTCTGCAAGCGCGCGTGCGTACGGTTCGAACCCAGCGTTGAGCGACGCGAGCGTGCGATCGGCGAGATGCTGCCCGGCGTCGGTAATGAGCGTTGCATTGCCTCCGGCTGCCAACGCAGCAAGCGCTTCGTCCACCGAACCACTGCGAATGGCAACCGACAGCCTGCCGATATCCGATTCCAGCCCAAACCGGTAGTTGCGCTGCAGCCAAACCACGCAATCAGTCAAAGGACTCTGCGCTTCGGGCATAACCGTGGCAGGCGCGGCCGGATGCCAGCCGAGTTCGGCATAAGACTCGTCATCGCGCGTGGGATACCACACGGGTTCGACGTCCGGCATGATCGGCGCATCATCTTCCTCGGCGCTCGGCAATCCGGCGATAAAACGCTCCACCGGCAGCGACAACGCACCGGCAATCCGCTCCGCGCTGCGCTGGCTGAAAACCGGCCGCGCGCTCAACTCCGCGAACACCGCGCCCGCTTCCACGGCCGAAAGCTGATCCTTGTCGCCGAGCATGATGAGGCGCGCGTCCGGCGCGACAGCTTCGAGAAGATGCGCGGCCAGGGCGACATCGATCATGGACGCTTCGTCGATCACGATTACGTCGAATGGAAGCGGATTGTCACGATGATGCCGGAAGCGCCCGTTCATCTGCGTGCCGAGCAGCCGCTGCAACGTGAACGATGTATTGGGCAAGCGCGCCGCCAGCTCCGGCGGCAGATCGCCTGCGCGTTCGGCCAACGCTTCCTGCATGCGCTGCGCAGCTTTGCCCGTGGGTGCGGCAAGCGCAACGCGCAAACCCGGATTCTGGTCGAGCAGACACGCGAGTACGCCGACAACCGTGGTTGTCTTGCCCGTTCCCGGCCCGCCGCTGACAATAGTCAGGCGTCCCGACAACGCGACTATTGCGGCCACGCGTTGCCAGTCGATGCCGTCCTCGGCGTTTCTTGAAGTCGAAAAGTACCGCCCTACCCGTGCTTTCAACTCGTCTGGATCTATCGCGGTGAAATCCGTCTGGGAACGTTCGACCAACGCGCGCGCGAGCCGCTGTTCGTAGTCGAAATAACGTGCGAGATAGATGCGCTGACCGGAATCGATGACAAGCGGCAGCAAGTCCGCGGCCGCTTCCTCGCCATCACACACCACGCCGCTTGCAAGCAATGCCGTCCGCACGACGTCAGGCTGTTCGCCATACCTGCGCGCCAGTGCATCGAGCGCGATGCACACGTGGCCCTGCGTCGTTGCCCGGCTTACTGCGAACGCGGCGCGCTGCGCCCACCGGGTGTTGCCGGGATCGCGTTGAAGACGCTTCGACAGCATGCCGATCCTCCGCGCGAAACCATCGGCGAGCGCCAGGCTTTCGTCGGGGATAAGATTCAGATCCGGCGCGTTCATGCGGCGACTCCTTGCATCAGGCGATCGAGCGCCTCGATCAGCTCGAAAGACGGCTTGCCGACGTGGACGCCGGCCGGTTTGCCGTCGACGCTCCATTCCGGCCGCACGCTGCGGATGAACAAATAGAGATAGCCGCCAATGTGCCGTTCGAACGCGTAATCGCGCAAACGGATCTTCAGATAACGATGCAGCGCGACCACGTAAAACAGCGCCTGCAAGTGGTACGCGTGTGAAGCCATGGCGGCGTCGAGAGATGAACCGGTGTAATCGGCGGGCGTCAAACCAAGATGATTCGACTTCCAGTCGATGATCCAGAAGCGGCCTTCGTGCTCCACGATCATGTCGATAAACCCTTTCACGAAACCACGCAACGTAGCGGCTTCGAGCGCGACATCCGGGAAACCGTGGACCACGAGCACACGCCGTAATGCCGCGAAATCAAGCGATTGTGCCGGGAACAGGAATTCGAGTTCGTTCAATCGGCGCTTGGGCGAAATGGCTTCAAGGCACATGCCCGGCACGAGCTCGGTCTTGACCGTGTCCTTCAGGACGCGCGACATCATCAAGGCGAGATCCGTCTCCGGCGCGTCAAAGGCGGAAAGCGGGACGGGATGTTCGTGCAGTGCGTCTTTGATGGCTTTTGACCATGTGGCGGGTTCCGTGAAATCAGCCAGCTCGTACATTCGATGCAGACATTCCCCCGCCGATGGTCCGCGCGGAAACGCGAGGATATCGTCGGGATCGAGTTGAACTGGCGTCTCGGGCAACTGAGGTTCGGCAGACACGATTGCGTCGATACGTCCGTCGTGGTCCGGGCGTTCGTCGGCGAGTTGCGGCTGGTTCGATTCCTCGCGCGCGCCGGCGGCGATCATCGAACTGAAACTCGCGGTCCGCCAGCTGTCGCGCAACACGCGATTGCTTGTTCGCGACTCAGGCGCAAACGCGGCATCGCGATGCACGACCAATGGCTCGCGCACATCGATGACCGGCAATGGCTCGACCGAAATCGATCCGGTCGCGAGCGCTTGCCAGGCGTCGATCACATCGTCTTCTTCGGGCGGCTCGCCAAGCCAGTCGCCGAACTCGCGGCCCGCGCCCGCCACCAGCCAGTTGAGCACGCTGCGTCGCGATTCCTTCGCCGATTTGCCGATCAGATACACGCCGCCCACCACATAACACCGGTACACGGCGCGTGTCAGCGCGACGTACACAAGCCGCGCGCGCTCGGCGGCCTGCTCGCGGGTTGCGAGACCGGAAGCGCGTTCGCCTTCTTCGTCCGTATAGCCATAGTGCAGGACGGCCGAGCCATCGTCGTGATACTCGCGGGCATCTGGAAGTCCTGATGAAGGCGGATCGCGCAGTGCGCCATCGTTCAGGAAAGGACAGAAAACGACCGCATATTCGAGGCCCTTCGATTTATGCACGGTCACGATCTGAACGAGATTGCGGTCCGATTCCAGCCGCAGTTGCGCGTCTTCCCCGCCGCCTTGTTCGGCGCGTTGCGCAGCGAGCCAGCGCAACGTTGGCGCAATGCCCGGCTGCACCGCGCCGCGCGCCTGGATCAGCTCGGCCAGATGGTTGACGTTCGTCAAGCGGCGTTCCCCGTCGGGTCCGATAACCAGCCGCTGCGCGATGAACAACTCACGCGCGAGGGTGCGCCACATCACAGCGAAGCCGCGCTCGTGCCACAACATCCGGTATCGGGAAAATCGGTCGACCCAGCTCATGGCGTCGGCCGAACTTTCTACGGTCTCGTTGTGCTCCATGTTCCATAACGCGGTTGCATCCAGGCCGAGCCAGTCGGTTGCAAGCGCGGCACGAAGGCGACGCAGGTCGCCCGGGGTATCGATAGCCGCCAGCACGCGCTCGATCTGCTCGGCGTCGAGCGTGCCGAACACCGATGCCTGCGCGAGTTCCACGCTGCCTACGCCCCAGTTCGCAAGCACCCGTTTGACAAGACTGCCCTGCCGGTGCGTCTGCACGAGCACGGCAATCTGTCCTGGCGACAACGGTTTCTCACCTATGACGACTTCGCCGTTCTGGGCGCCGCGCAACAAGCGCACGATCTCGGCCGCGCACGCCTCGGCGGCTTGCCGGTTCGCGTTCGTCTTCGACAACACCGATTCACCTTGCGGTAAGAGCCACACGCAAAAATCGGCGGTATCGGAATACGCGGCTGAAGGCGTGTTATCGATTAACGGTTGACGCTCGCGCGTCCCCGCGCGCACGGGCTGATACGTCAGGCCATCGAGGATGAATGCCGACGGATTAGCGCTGAAAATGCGATTACAAGCGTCGATGATCGGCGCCGTGGAACGCTGATTGACCGCAAGCGTGTATCTAGCCGACGCCTCGGCGCGCGCCCTCAAATACGTGTGCAAATCCGCGGCGCGAAAACTATAGATGGCCTGCTTTGGATCGCCAACGAGAAACAACGGCCCTTGTGGCGCGAAGATCCTGCTGAAAATGGCGAACTGCAGCGGATCGGTATCCTGGAATTCATCGATCAACGCGGCCGGATAGCGCGCACGAAGGGCATCGGCGAGCCATGGATTGGCGTCGAGCGCCTGATAAAGATTGGACAACAGATCGTCGAACGAGACCACACGCCGGGTGCGTTTTCGCGCCGCCAGTTCGAGCGGCGCGTAGTCGAGCCATTCGCGCACGATCCCGAGCCACGCCGCGCGCTGTGCCGCTTCCGCAGCCGCGGCGGCTGCGGCAAGCGTCTCTGCATGATCGAAGAACGCATGCGCCGGCGGCTCGTTCTTGACCTTCGTGCCTTTCTTCAGCGCGCTTGCAGTGAGCTTCAGCGCCTCCTTCGGCGGTGCGGCATGACAGTCGTTATCGGCGAAATAATCGGACCACGCGGCAATCGCGGCATCGATCAATGCGCGCTTGTGCGTGGTCTTGCTGAGCTTGGCTTCTGCATCCACGAGCAATTGCACGATTGAATCGCGTTCTGCATGCCAGAGCGCGCACGCGGTATCGAATAATGCTCGCGCATCTTCCCGCGCGCCCACTTCCAGTTCGCCCCAGCGCAGCGCGGCCAGCGGCTTTTTCAGGCGGCGCGAAAGCTGCGCGTCGAGCGACGCCGGCCCTGCGCCCTTGCTCACTAGCCATGCGGCGAAAGACACATCGCGCGCCGCCGCGGGTTCGACGCGTTCACGCCAGAAGTCCGCCGCCATTTCGAAACGCAACGCGCTGTCGTCGGCTTCGAGTTCGAACGCGAACGGCATGGTCGCGGCGAACGGCGCTTCCTGCAACGCGCGCTGGCAAAACGCGTGAATGGTGTGGATGGCGGCTTGATCGAAAGTGTGCAGCGCAATGTGAATACGCTTGAGCGCCTCTTCAGGGTCGACGCGCTCGAGCGTTGTTTCAAACAGTCGCTCGATGAACGCGTCGCCCGCCGAGTCGCCCGTTTCCATTGCGTGCGCTATTTGCACGAGCCGCGAGCGAATGCGCTCATGCAACTCGGCCGTGGCCGCCTTCGTGAACGTGACGACAAGGATTGCATCAGCCGCGAGCTTCTTCTCAAGCAGCAGCCGCACATAAAGCGCGCAGATATTCCACGTCTTCCCCGTTCCCGCCGATGCTTCGATCTGGTTCACGCCATCGAGCGAACACTCGAAGACATCGAGTTCGTCAATCGTCATTGTTGTTTGCGTGTCCATCATGCGTCGCTCCGCATGTGCTGCTTGAGCGGTTCGAAAACGATACGAGCAAGCGTGGCGAAGGTTTGATCGAGTCGCAGCAGGTCGGCGCCGCGAAACGCGATGCGTAATGCAGGATCGTCCGACTCGCCGCGCGTTCTATCCGATATCCACACGCCTTGCGCCTTGGACTCGCTTTCCGTCACCCACGTCCACGCGCTTTTTGGGAAGAATCGCAAGGGCAAGCGCCGACCCGCGCGATACAACGCAGCAAGCGTCGCGAGATGCGCGTGAGGATCGGCAACCGGCATCAGTTCGAAACCGCTCGACTGCGCGCCGCGTCCGTGCCACACGGTGCGGCGCGGTCCATCGGGCAACGCGGCGCAATACACGAGATGGGCGAGCCACGCGGACAAATAATCGCGGGCACGCGGGACGTCGTATCGGTAGATGATCTGGCCTTCTTCGGTCAGCAGATTCAAGGTGCCGTGAATTTGCATTAGCATAACCGCGTCGGCTCGCAAGGCGGCGTCGTGGCGGCCGAACAGTTCGACGCCGGGCTCGCTCTCAGGCCAGTGGGGAAGGATATCCAGCGTAAAGGGCAACCGCGACGCGCCTTCTTCCGTTGCAATCCGGACACGATTGGCAAGCGAATGCAACGCGCCGATCTCGCGCGATTGCCACACGCCGCCGGTCGCGCCGCCCGGCATTTCCGGACTTGCACGCGCGACCCGCCGTGCACGATCGAGGGCGCGGGCTTCACTATCGGCGGTGAGCGCAAGAAGCGACGGCAGCACGCGATCAGCGAGCGCGGCGCGGCCGGGATATTCGAGCTCGAACGGTTCGGTGTCCCCGAGTTCTGTTTCGGCATCGAACAGCGCGATGCCCAGACGATCGCGCAAAATTGCACGTGCCGGATGGCGCCAGAAACGTTCGAAGTCGTCAAAGCCGATAGGCTCGACGTCCTCCGCCGGCAACGGCACGCTGAAGAACCTGACAGACGGTTCTGTCTTGCCGAGCGCGAGCGTACGCGCGAGTTCCGCGCGCTCCGGCTCGTAGGTGAACAACGGCTTGCTGAAATACTCGGGTGCGAACGGCTGCAACGGATGCTCGAATACAAAGCGGCCGCGCGCAGCTTCGAGTTCTTTCGGCGGGGCATCCTTTCCCGCAACCGTTTCGGCCAGATGATCGAGCAGTTCATCGATCAAAGCAGCGGGCGGCAGCGCGGCGTTATCGCGAATGCTGCGTCCCGTGTAGGCGATCAACAAGCGATCGCGCGCCGACAACAGCAAGTCGAGGAACAGATTGCGTTCGTCGTCGCGACGTTGGCGGTCCCCAAGCTTGCCGAAACTCGCCATCAGGTCGAATTCGTCGGCACGCGCGAGGCTTGGCAACATGCCGTCGTCCATGCCGAGCAAGCAAATCACGCGATACGGCAAGCCACGCAAACTTGTCAGCGACGAAAACGTTACGCCGCCCCAAGGCACGCCGCCACGCGCTGCGTCGTCGAGCGCATCGGTCAGCGCCGTGCGGAGAACGTCGGCGGAGATTTCCGTTTCAGCGGCGCCCTCGTTCATTGAAAGCATCAGCGAGTCGAGCGTTGCGCGCACGTCCGCGATTGAATCGGCGAATGGCAGGCCTGCGTCGAAGAATTGCGTCAGTGCGTCGAGCAGCGTTTGCGTCCAGGCCGCAGGCGTGCGCGCGGTGGCGACGCGCTCGCCGAAAGCATCGATGTCATCGATAAAACGCGTCAACCGCCCAAGCAATTCCGAATCCGAACCGTGAGCGCCTTCGACAGGAAGCCATTCGTCGACGGGCGCGCCGCCATCGGGCAGCGCATAGCCGAGGAAAAGCCGCGTCAGTGCATCGGAAAATGTATGGCGTGCAGCGGGAACATCCACGCCAGTGACAGTCAAAGGCGCGAGACCACGGCGCGCACCCGCCGCCGCCAGCCATGTCTGCGCGGTTTCGAGCGCGACGGCGTCGATGCCATAACGCGCCGCTACCGCATCCACCCGCAGCCATTCAATCAACTCGGGCGCACCCACGCTCCGCTCGGGAAGCGCGAGCCAGTCAAGCAGCACGCGCGCGACAGGATTTGCCTGCGATGGAGGCAATCCCGTGATCCGGTACGGAATCCGGCGGCGCTCCCCGGCCACGCCCGCCGGCGCCGTGCCAAACACGCCGTCGATAAGCGGACCGGCCGCAGCCAGGTCCGGAAACGCCACGAGCACGTCCGAGGGCTGAAGCCCTTCTACCTCGTCGAACCAGCCGAGCAAGCGGTCGTGCAGCACTTCGAGCTGCCGCGACAAGCTGTGGCAAACATGAATCTCGATCCCGGGTTCAAGCGAAAGCGCCTCACCGGATTCCGAAGGCTCATCGAGATCGAGGATGGCGTTCTGCACATGCGCGAGCCAGGTCGGCGCGGCATTGTGCTCGAAATGACTGGCTTCCCGCGACGCCGCGCTTTCCGTCAGCTCATGCAACATATGGAGTTGAGCTTGTGTCTGACGGCCCCATTCGGCAAGCAATGGATGTCCGACCTCCTGGAAGTCCCGTTTGCCAGCGAGTTCGAGTTGCTCCACGCGTGCTTCGCTGACGATATCGAACCAGAATTCGCGGCAAGGATTGATGGCGTAAATACGAACGTCGATCCAGCGCGACAGTTCGCGCAGCAACGCAATATGCAGTGGCGGCATGGTCGGCAACGCGAACACGCTCACGCGCTCGGGCCATTCGGCTTTCATCACGGCATCGAGGTCGAGCTTCGGCGATTCAGTCAGGAACTTGTATGCGGGCGGCGTGGGATCACGTGCCTCGGCGTTGCGTGTTTCGTTGTCAATGGCAAGGTCAGCCAGAAGCGCGCGCCACAACTTGGCCTGCCAGCGTTCGTCTTCGCGCTGGATAGCGGTGGCATTCGGCAGGCGCGGACCGTTTGCATCGATCGCGCCGGCAGCGGACGCCAGGATCGAACCGCCCGCCTGCCAGTGCAGCAGCCATTCCGGCCGGTATGTCAGGTAGTGATCGAACACCGTCGCAATGCGTCGCGCGAGCTCGTAGCGCATGGAATCGTCGGCGGCATCGAGGTATGCGTGTAATCGCGATGAACCTTCGGGCGCCGCGTCCGCCACGTCGCCGAGCAGCCGAAAGCAACGCCACACCAGCCGGTCTGGCGCAAATGGCGAATGCTCGGGCACGTGCAGCACGCCCCCAATCCGCGCCCACAACCATTGCGCCAGATAACACAAATCCACGTTTGCGCAGATCCCGAAACGCGCCGCCATATCGAGTTCCAACCGCCTGCGCACTGCTGCGCTCGGCACGATGATGGTCTGGCTTGCGAATGGATTGCCGTCGTTGAGCGCGAACGCGGCGACGTCGTCCAGCAACGCCTGCGACAGCGTTTCATGGCGGTTCGAATAGAAAAGTTCGAGCATGGATCCTGCTAGTTGAGCGTGAAAGGCAACGGCTCGTTCGGCAAAAGCCAGGGACGTGTCGCGAGGTGAAACAACAGGATAGCAAAGGCCGTTCGCCACCGCGATTCGGCCGATCGGCCTAGGTTTCGATGCCGTCGAGTTGGGTTAGACTCGAAGCCACAATGAAAGGCAGGTCCGAGCGCCTCGCATGGCAGCCGGGACCACGCCGGGAAATTAGGAAGTTGATGCGTTACTCGCTAGAGATCAGAAAATTCATTTATAGCCAGTACTTTTTCGGCGGCTTGCGCATCGCGCTCGGCGTTTCGCTGCCGGCCGTACTGATGCTGACCATTTTTCACAATCGCGAACTCGGCTTCACCATAGCGACCGGCGCCTTGGGCGCATGCGTGGTCGATATGCCCGGCCCGTTGAAGTACAAGCACAACGAGATGCTGGCGTGCACGGTGATCGGATTCTTGTCGGCGCTCGCCACTGGAATTGCGAGCGCGAACGTGGTGACGTTGTGGCTGACCGTCGTGCCGCTCACGTTCGTTTTGTCGCTGATTGTGGTGTACGGCAATCGCTGGCCGCAGATCAGCTTCGCCACGCTCTTCATGATGATCGTGACGCTGGAAGAGCATTTCACGCCGATGCAAGCGCTGATTTATGCGTCGTGGATCTTGCTCGGCGGCCTCTGGTACACATACTGGGCTACCTTCGTCAGCCGCTGGATGGTGTATCGGATCGAACGGCAGGCGCTCGCGGAAAGTGTCTTCAGTTGCGCCGAATATCTGCTCGCGCGTTCCGAGTTTTACGATCTCGATATCAATATTGACGAGTGTTATCGAAAGCTGATCGAAAAGCAGATCCTGGCAGTTGAACGACAGGATGCAGCGCGCGACATCGTGCTGCGCAACCTGCCGAAATTGCGCAGCGGCAAGCTCGATCCGCGCCGCGCAATGCTTTTCAACCTGTTCATCAATGCAGTGGATCTGCATGAGATGTTCGTGGGTGCGCACACTGATTATCCGCTTGTGCGCAACACGTTCGGCGGCGCGGATATCCTGATCTTCTATCGGGATCTGATGCGCAAGTCCGCGCTCGATCTCGAAGACATTGGTCTTGCCGTGCTGCAGAACCGGCCGGCGCGTCCGAAGATCAATGTGAAGGCGGAGTTGCGCGCAATCGAGTACGAGCTCGATCAAATGCGCAAGCACGAGGTTCCACAGAAAAATCCGGAGGCGTATTCGGCGGTGTCGTCGGCCTTCAGGCGGTTATGGAGCGCGACTCGTCTCATCGATAAAATGCGACGCCAGACGCGTCACGATCCGGGCATCACTGAAACGGAAATTCGAGTCGATCCTAAACTCGCGCGTTTCGTGTCGAGCCGGCGCGTGCCGTTCATGCAGATTTTCTCGAACCTGACCATGTCGTCACCGAGCTTTCGTCACGCGTTGCGCGTGACGATTGCCGTTGGCATCGGCTTCTGGCTCGGGCGCTTGCTGCCGCTGACCAATGCCTACTGGATCGTGATGACCACCGTCATCATTCTCAAGCCAGGCTATTCGCTCACCAAACAGCGCAACGTGCAGCGGATCATCGGCACGGCGATTGGATGCACGGCGTGCGTCGGCCTGATTTTCGTGGTCAAGGATCCGCATGTGCTGCTCGTGGCCATGTTCGCCTGCATGGTTATGAGCTACAGCCTTCTGCTCTTCAACTACACGGCGAGTGTTGTCTTTACATCGGCTTATGTGCTGCTAATGCTGCACTTGCTCGCGCCGGGCGGGATGCGCCTGATCGGCGAACGGGCAATCGATACCGCCGTGGGTTGCGCCATCGCGATTGCTGCAAGCCATTTGTTCCCGTACTGGGAATACCGGCTTATGGGCAAGCAAGTGCACGACATGATCGGCGCCATGCGCAACTATCTTGAAGCAAGCTGGTGGTGGACGGGCAAACCGGCGGCGCAGCCGGAAGCCACGAACGCCGCAGTGAATCCAACTGTTTTCGCCGACGCCAACGCGGCAACCGCCGAAGCCGCTACGTCAGCGCTGGCGAGATCAGAAACGCCGGGGCCGGCGTTAAAGGTGGACGGCGAAAACTCGTCGATGCTTGCGGCTCCAAGCGCGAGCACCGCCGCCAAATCCAAACCGTTGACAGGCGAAAGTGCTGCGGCAACCGCCCAGTCGGGTGCATCGGCAGCGGCGGCCGAAGCGGCGTCGGCCCTGGACAGCGATTTCAAATACCGCCTCGCGCGCAAGAACGTGCACATCGCGTTCGCAAATCTAGGTCAGGCTTTTCAACGCATGATGCTCGAGCCGAAAGCGCAGCAGAAATTCGTTCCTGAGCTCAACGACTTGCTGGTGCGCAGTCACGTGCTTGCATCCCAGATCACGGCTGCCGGGCCTTTGCTGCAATCCGTAGGGAAATCCGCGGCGGGTCACGCCGCTCAACCGGTTCAACGTGCGTTGAGCGTGATTCGCGACAATTTAACGCAGGCGCAAGATGGCGTGCCCGCGCCTGACGACCAGGCCGAGCAATCGAAGCAACTGACGGTTGAGCTGGATTCAATGGTGGTCGGCGCCGAGCGCGCGGAAGATATTCCGTTCGACGCCGTTCAGGACCTGAAGCTTCTGGCGCATCAATGCAAGCAGATGCTGACGGCCTCGTTCCTGATCCGCAAAGACGCGAGCCTCATCAATCTGCCGGAATGAAAGACTTGTGAGCCCGCGCGTTTATTGAGATGCGCCCGTAGAAGGCGCGGCAGGCACTGTCGTGCTGGATGCGGGCGTGGCGTTCTCATGCTCGTAGTCGCGCTTTTCGCGGATCGCGTTGAAGAACAGCGTTCCAATCACAAGCAGCACCACGACCACGATAAGAATGCTGATCGCGAAAGTAGGATTCTTGCGCGTCGGGGCCTGTTTGCGGCGGTCATCGGTCATGAAAATCGAAGCTCTTTTTGAGATTGGGCGAAACGCAGGATCTTACCCGACACCGATTTCAGATGGATTTCGGCGCCCTGCCTCCGACACCCGCGCAAGACGTGGTCCACATGCCCGGCGCAAACTAATTCCCTGTCACGCCGAGCGGTGGCCTGACCGGCAGTGCCGTGGAATATTTGATCTGTTCCATGGCGAAACTCGAACTGACGTCATAAAGCGGAATCGCGCGGATCAGTGATTTGTACACACGGTCGTAGTCGTCGATATCCGACACCACCACGCGCATCAGATAGTCCGTTTCCCCGCTCATCCGATACACCTCGACCACCTCGGGAATATCCCGCACGGCGCGCGTGAACGCGTCCGCCCAATCCTGTGTGTGCTGGTTCGTTTTAACCGCCACGAATACCGTGGTTCCCACGCCGAGCTTGCGGGGATCGCACAGGGCGACTTGCGCGCGAATCACGCCGGCTTCCTTCAGTCGCTGAACGCGCTTCCAGCAAGGGGTCTGCGAAAGGTTGACCCGCGTCGCAAGTTCGGCGATGGGCATCGTGACATCTTCCTGAAGCAGTTCCAGCAACTTGCGATCGATAAGGTCCATGCCCAGGCCGCCCCTTGTAGGAAATTATTCTACTTTTACGCTACTTCACGAAATTATATGGAAACTTCTTCCACGAGCAAACCGGTATAAATGAGGTACCGAAAAACGCAGCGCGCCGCCAATGTTGTCCGTCCACGAACTCGCCATGCCTTTACTCCAAGACGCCATTGACATCGAATTGCCGTTTGCCCGGTTGACCCAGGCACTCGATACCGCGTGCTGCTTCGACCCGGCATCGCCCGGTTTCATGAATGGCGTTCGAAACGCACTTGCCGGCTTGGCCGATGAACCTGAGCTTTTATCGAAAGCGCAGCGCGAAAGCTGTCCGGACTCTTACACGCGGCATCTGCTGTTCGCCGATCCACTCGGCCGTTACGCCATCGCGGCCCTGATTTGGCGGCCCGGTCAGATGAGTCCCATACATGGCCACCATACGTGGTGCGCTTACACGGTCATTGAAGGAACGCTGACCGAAACGCTGTTTTCCTGGGATACCAATACACATCGCGCAGTCGAAACACGCCAGCATGCGCGCGCTCGCGGCGCGGTTTCCGTGGTGGGCGCCGGTCGTGGCGCGATCCATTGCCTCGGGAATACATCCGCAGCGGAAGAAACCGCGATCTCCATCCATGTCTACGGCGTGACGGGCACGCAAATCTCGACGCACGTGAACGACATCGTGCGAACCGACTAACCGTTTACGCTTTGCCCGGCGCCGATGCCGTCGGAATCTGAGGCGGAATCTGCACTGATTGATCCGTTGCTGGCGGCGCGGGTTGAGGCTCATGCGAAATATCGCGGGCGTCCGCTGCAGCGCTGCGGGCAACTGGCGACGCGGGTGACATCGGCAAAGGGTCTTTTACTTGGTCGAGATCGTCCCACGGCGCATCCTTGCCCGACGATTCCTTCGATACCCGCAATTGCATTTGCGGCACCGGAACGTCCATTCCGACCTCGTCCATCTTCCGTTTGACCCTGACGTTGAACGCGCGGGCAACGCTCCACTGCTTCAGCGGCAATGTCTTGATCTGCCCTTTCACCACCATCCAGTTGGGGTCAAACCGGTCGAGCCCCCACACTTCGATAGGCCCGAGCATCTCGCGCCTGTAACGGAAATCGGCTTTGAGTTCAGCGCCCACTTCGCGGATCATTTGCGTGACCTGATCGACATCGGCCGAGAACGGCACCCGCACCTCGAACACGGCATAGGCGAAATCACGCGACAGATTTTTCACAATCTTGATCTGCGAGAACGGAATGGCGTGAATTGCGCCCTGCCCGTCGCGCAAGCGCACGGTGCGGATGGTCAGCGTCTCGACCACGCCGGCATGACCTCCATCGACTTCGATGGAATCGCCAACGGAAATCGTGTCCTCGATGATGATGAACAGCCCCGTAATCAAATCGGCTACCAGCGACTGCGCGCCGAAACCCACCGCTAATCCGATCACGCCCGCGCCCGCAAGCAGCGGCGTCACGTTCAGGCCGAGATTAGCCGCCGTCACGATGGCTGCGGTGGTCAGCAATGCCACGAACACCACGTTGCGGATCAGCGGCAGCATGGTGCGCGCGCGCATGCTCGGCCCGCGGCCCTTGCCGCGCGGCGCGTTGGGATTGAGCGCTTCCTGAATCCCCGTATCGATGATGATCCACACCAGCCACGAGATGAAAATGGTCAGCAAGATGGCGCTGACCGCGTGCGTGATACCGCGCGCCGCGACGCTTTCCTCGGCCAGATTGGCGAGCGAAAAACCCCAGAGATGCGACCACAGCTCGAGAAACCCGAGCCAGATAAACAGCACCAGCAAGCGGCCAAAATATCGGACCAGTCGTCGGACATACGCGGATTGGCGTCGCGTCTTGCGCTCGGGCAGCTTCGTGACGTGCAGCACGATCGCGCTGAGAAACAGGCCGATCACGAGCAACCCGGCACTAGCGATATCGAGTTGCAACACGTTTTCCGACGTGCCGATTCCCGCCAGCGTCCCGATCACGGACACGGCAACGAGCAGCAGCATGGGCAAATGCCATAACGAACCGAACACTTCGAAGGTTTCGGTCGCGGCCTTGTGGCGGCTTCGCTGCTCGTAGGAACGGCTGCGAATCAGGTGAGCGACCGGCCGCTGGAACGCGAGCGCGAAGTAACCGGTCAGGATCGCGGCGCACATGTTCGATATGGTCGAAATCAGCGCCGACAAATTCGTACCGAGCTGCTGAGCCACATCGTAGTTGGCGGCGGCATCGCCGAGCGCGCCGAGCGTGCCGATTACAAACAGCAGACGGCGCGCATGGACGATCAGCACATTCACCGCCACTCGCCGATGCGCCGAGCCGAACAGAGAAAACATGATCAGGCAGATCGACGAGAAAATCGCCCCGGCGACGATCGCGTAAGCCGTGACCATCGCGAGCGTGCGCCCGAGGGACACCGGCATCATCCGCACGAAAGTCAGCGCCGCCACGAAAGCGAACAAATAGGGCCCGACTCTGCGCAGCGTGAATATCAGCAACTCGCGAGTGCTCGGATTGGGATGCAACCCGAAGTGAATTTTGTAGCGAGCATGAATGCGCCGCTGCAGGTACACGAGAAGAAAAGCACAAGCGCCCCAGCCGGCCAGCGTGAGGAAATAGTTCAGGAGGCTGCGACCAAACGATTCGCGGCTCTGGCCCGAAGCGATGGTGAACAACTCGTTGCCGGCGGCGTTCAAACGCCCGCCCCAGTAATTGAACGGCGTGTGGCCGCGGCTGATATCGGCTTCGATATTCGCTAAACCCGATGCGATTGCGCCCAACAGGCCGGTCTTCGGCGTAATCGCCGCTACGACCGAAGAAGCCGCCGTTGTGGAACTCGCCGATGATGCCTCGAGTGCAGCGCTCGCTTCCGGCGCGGACACGTCAGCGGCCGCGGCGCTCGCGGTCACCGGCGGCAGCGTGCCGGAATCGGCGTCGCGCCGGGCGTCGCGGAGCTTCTTCAACTGGCTGACAAGCGCGGTGCGCTGGCGGTCGCTATCGAGCGCTGAGATCACCGTATCGAGCGAGTGCGTCAGCTCTGCGTTGGTCGCGGGACTGGCGGGCGTATCCGACGCCCCGGTCGTAAATGCAGGGACGGCGGTGGCATCGGACGCGGCTGGCGGGGTAACCAGTTCCTGAAACGACGGCAACGCCAGCGCGGGCGGCGCCGCGTAAGCATCGAGCGACAATCCTGTGCAGGCTACGATAAAAATCGCAGCGCATACCAGCGCGCCAGCGAGCGCCCGGATTCGGCTTGGCTTCATGGCGGTATGGAATGATGTAAAAGACCGCCAGTTTATCCGCTGTCCTGAAATTATCTTTAGACGAAACGGTCAGGCACGTAACGAAATGTAGTTGTTAAGCCGTCGCGCCGGCCAACTTTACCGACCCTCATTTGTCCATGTCCGCGCGCGCGTTGCCTGGATCGGACGAGGCGGATGGCGCGCCCGAACCGGCCGCGCCAGTGCCCGGAACTCCGTTCGATGAACCCTGAGATGTCGACGTTCCGCTTGCCGACCATTCCTGCAGCTTGCGTCCGGCGGTTTGCAAGCCGGCTCCGGTATCGCTTGCTGCGTTCGCGATGGCCGCGTTCGTCGCGCTTGCAGCGCCATCCAGATTAGCTCGTGCCGTAGCCGCGACCCCGCTAGCCGACATATCCGGCAAAGTCCCTGCAGACTGAATGTTCTGCTGCGCCGATTGCTTGACCGAATCGACGTGCTGCCCGACATAGTTCGCGGCCTGATCGAACTTCTGCCCAGCCTGACTCGCGACGCCGTTCAGCGCGCCCATGGCCTGCCCTGCCGCTGCATCCTGCTTTTCGCACGCCGCGAGAAATCCGATCACGACGACCACGCTTGCGAGCCGGTTCATTCCTTTCGTTTTCAACTTGTTCATTTCTCTTCTTCCTTGCCCGGCGCGTCTGCTGCACTCGCCCGGTGTCCATTCGAAAATTCCACCGCTGATGCCAGACAATAATAACCGCCGATGGTCTTCGTCTTCCGATCACAACACGACGTTAGCCGTTCGGCCTGGTTTTTCGCATCTGCGCCAGTCTGGTTCAAACCCCACAATCCAAAATGTTAATGATCGGACCGGCTTTCAGACGCTTCTGATTCATTTCATGAGTCGCTCTTCCTATAGTGCGGACCATCCTTGTTTCCACGTTGAAGTGTCGTCATGATTCTCATGAACTTGCTGGTCGCCCTGATCGCCGGACTGATTCTCTTTGAACCGTTCACGCGTGCACCTGTTTCGCGTTCCATCCGTTTTACGGGGCATCGCAATCGCGCGAAACGCGCTTTCCTCCAGGCGGGCGCAGCGCTGTTCGCGGCATTGATCATTGCAACGAGTGAGCCATCACCACAGCAGATTTCCCCGATCCTGGTCCTGAGCAGTTCAGCATTACTCGCGGCAGCGGGAATCTATTGGGCCTGGCGCGGCACACGCCTGCTCAAGCCGCGCAAGATGTTTTCGGCGCACTAATGGGGCACGCGTGCAGTTATGTGGGGCGCTAAACATTCGTGCTCGACGTCTGGCGCGAACTCACAGCCAGCACTTGCGAGTTCCGGAGTTCACCAGAAAGAACTAAACAGCAGCAATGTAGCTGATGCGATTTGAAAAGTAGGATGCCGTAAGGATTACGCGGTCGGCGGTATAGCAATCAATCTCATGCCCGTCCGAAGCAGCGAGCGCATCGCGGGCAAAAAAAAGGCGCTACGTTGCCGTAGCGCCTTAAAAGTTCTAGCCATTCCGAGGGCCGTGCTAGAACCTGAGAGCTGGTGATCGAGTGACTGATGAGCATGTTAAACATCTCTAACCAGTACTTTCGAAATCGGGTTCCATTTTTTACGTTATGCGAAACCGAGTCAAGCGAAATTTCGAGGGGTGAGCGACTATCCAACGGTACGGTACACAGTTTTAATGACAAAAACGGGTCCAGAAAATGCATCTTATAGCGGTTGGTTGATACGATTCCGATAAGCGGGACGCTCGTCGTCGGTCAGTATCGAGGATCGATGGCGAACGCCCTTCCCAACGAAACCAAGTTCCGAAAAATAAATGCATACAACTGAGAGCCGGCCATCGAGCCGGGAAAAAGAAAAAGGGCGCGACGGAGAAGAGGTCGTTGCATTGTCGCGAGGGCTGGACGTGCTGAGGCGGATCGCCGCCGCGGATGCTCCTGTCAGTAACCGGGAGCTTGCAGAGTGGACAGGAATTCCTAAGCCTACCATCTCGCGCCTGACAGCCACGCTTGTTGGCGCCAACCTTTTATTTCAATTGCCCGACAGTGAGCGCTTCGTACTTACTGCTTCCGTTCTTGAACTCAGCAATGGATTCCTGCGCAACTTCGACATCAGGGCACGTGCGCGGCCGTTTCTCATCGAGCTGGCTGACCGGACGACCTTGAGCGTTCATCTGGCTGTACGCGACCGCCTGGATATGGTCGTCATCGATACCATCCGGCCACGTTCCGCTGTGCTGGTATCGCGGCTCGAAGTGGGCGCACGCATGGATCTGGGGCGCACGGCGGTTGGCCGGGCCTATCTGGCCGCACTTGGTCAAGCTGAGCGGGAGAGCTTGCTCGAGAGCCTGCGTATGGCGTCGGGCGACGATTGGCCCAGCATCGATAGCGGCTTGACGCCCGGGCTCGAAGACGCCTTGCTTCGTGGTTTCGCCATCTCTACCGGCGAGTGGCATCACGGGCTGAACGCTGTTGCGGCGGGTTTTGTCGGGCCGTCGGGGCAACGTTACGCAGTGAATTGCGGCGGCGCCGAGTATCAGGCACCCCGGGAAGCGCTGCTCGAAACAGTGGCACCGGCACTGCTTGAGTGTGTCGTGAAAATCACGAATGAGATTGGCGGTACGCCGACTGCACGCTTGAGCGAATAAGCGCTACATGAATGGATGCCGCACCTTTCTCGTAGGTACGGCATCCATTTCGCATCGAGCGATGGCTAATGCCAAACTTTCATTTTTATTTCAATAAACTCTCTGCCGAGCGCCTTCGCAGGAATCGGTAAACTTCTTGCCCGCAATCCACCACTCCTCCCTTTCCAACGCGTAACCGCAGTCGTGTAACGCTCGTAATCAATCGAAAGAAAGATAACTGGACTGCAAGGAAGCGCGGGACGTAGCATCATGCTTCGCGCGCCCGGCCATCGCTTAAACGCTATCATCTGACGCTTCGCCCAACCGCTTCGGGCGCCATCGCGCCCATACCGGGCCTGACATGCGGCGTCGGCGCGGCTTCAAGATCGGCCAGCTCCGGCCGCCTTTCGAACCGTCAATGCGAACGTTCAGCGAGGCCCGCACCCGCGCATCAAGACACCGCGTGAAGATATTTTCCAAGCCCACCGACTCACCGAGCTACTGAAACGATGGACGAACAAAAAAAACACCCAGCGCCACCGCCTCATACTGAAATGCGTTCGCCCAGTTCCCAAGCTTCCACTCCTCATCCTCCCGCGCCCCGGCCCCGCAGCCGCAAGCTGCTGTGGATCGTGGTGCTGGTATTGATCGTGATCGGCTTGTTCGCCTGGCATCCGTGGAACCGGGGAACCGCCGACAACACGCAGCAAGCGCGTCAGGCAGGCGGCCGGCGCGGCGGTGGTCCGGGCATGGGCGCGCAGCCGCAACCGGTGCACGTCGCAACCGTCACGCAGGGCGAAATGCCGGTGGTCATCAACTCGCTCGGCACGGTTACGCCGCTGGCTTCCGTGATAGTCAAGACGCAGATCAACGGCACGCTGCAGGAAGTCGCATTCCGCGAAGGGCAGATGGTCAAGAAAGGCGATCTGCTGGCACAAGTCGATCCGCGTCCGTATGAAATCTCACTGCGCAACGCGCAAGGCACGCTCGCGAAAGACCAGGCGTTGCTGCAGACCGCGCGGCTCGATCTGCAGCGCTACAAGGTGCTGCTTTCGCAAGACTCCATCGCGAGCCAGCAGGTGGACACACAAGCGTCGCTTGTTCAGCAGCTCGAAGGAACTGTGAAGTCGGATCAGGCGAACGTGGACACGTACAAGCTCGACCTCAACTACGCGCGCATCACGGCGCCGGTGTCGGGACGCGTCGGCTTGCGACAGGTCGATCCGGGCAACTACGTCACGACCGGCGACACGAACGGCGTGGTTGTCATCACGCAACTTCAGCCCATCAGCGTGATTTTCACGACCTCCGAGGACAATCTGACCGCCATCCTGAAGCCGCTTCATGCGGGCTCGAAGATGTCGGTGACGGCCTACGACCGGGCCAATACAACGTCGCTGGAAAGCGGATATCTGGAAACAGTCGATAACCAGATCGACACCACCACCGGCACGGTCAAGCTGCGCGCGACCTTCGACAACAAGGAAGCGCTGCTGTTTCCCAACCAGTTCGTGAACACTAAACTGCTGGTCGATGTCATCAAAGACGCGACCATCGTTCCAACGCCCGCGGTGCTCAACGGTTCATCGGGGGCATTCGTGTATGTGGTGAAGCCGGACAACACCGTGACGGTGCGCAACGTGAAGATCGGTCCGGTCGACGGTGAGCGCACGAGCATCAAAACAGGTCTGCAAGTGGGCGAACGCGTGGTGATCGACGGTTCGGACCGACTGAAGGAAGGCGCGAAGATCACCATTCCCGCCGATGCACCGAAGGGCGCCTCGGGTGCGTCGGGTGCAGCGGCGGCGTCGGCGGCATCAGGCGCGCGCGGTGCTTCTGGCGCGCATCGTGGCCGTCATCGCCCGCAGCCGCAATAACGCATTGATGCTCCCTAACCGCACCGAAACCGCATGAATCCATCGCGTCCCTTTATTCTGCGTCCGGTCGGCACGGCGCTGCTGATGGCGGCAATCATGCTGGTCGGCCTCGTTGCGCTGCGCTTTCTGCCGCTCTCGGCGCTGCCGGCCGTCGACTATCCGACCATCCAGGTGCAGACGTTCTACCCGGGCGCGTCGCCGGATGTGATGACCACGTCGGTCACCGCGCCGCTCGAAAAGCAGTTCGGGCAAATGGCCAGCCTCAACCAGATGTCGTCGCAGAGTTCGGCGGGCGCGTCCGTCATTACGCTGCAGTTCAGTCTCGACTTGCCGCTCGATATTGCCGAGCAGGAAGTGCAGGCCGCCATCAATGCCGCGGGCAATCTGCTGCCCTCCGACCTGCCCGCGCCGCCGATCTACGCAAAGGTGAATCCCGCCGACGCCCCGATCATCACGCTCGCGATCAGCTCGAAGACCTTGCCGCTTACGCAGGTCCAGGATCTTGCCGACACGCGTCTTGCGCAAAAGATTTCGCAAGTCGCAGGCGTGGGCCTCGTGTCGGTCAGCGGCGGCAATCGGCCGGCCGTGCGAATCCAGGCCAATACGCGCGCGCTGGCGTCGTACGGATTAAATATCGATGACTTGCGCACGACCATTTCGAACCTGAACGTCAACACGCCGAAGGGTAATTTCGACGGCCCTTCGCGCGCCTACACGATCAACGCGAATGACCAATTGACCGATGCCAACGCGTACCAAAGCGCGGTCATCGCGTACAGGAACGGCCGGCCCGTGATGTTGACGGACGTCGCGACCGTGGTCTCGGGTCCGGAAAACACCAAGCTCGGCGCGTGGGTGGACAACACGCCCGCCATCATCCTGAACGTGCAGCGCCAGCCGGGCGCGAACGTGATTGCCGTCGTCGACGGGATCAAGAAGATCTTGCCGCAATTGCAGGCGGCGCTGCCTGCCGCGCTCGATGTACGCATCGTCACGGATCGCACCACGACCATTCGCGCGTCCGTGCGCGACGTTCAGTTCGAACTCGCGCTTTCCGTGGTGCTGGTCGTGCTCGTGATCTATCTGTTTCTCGCGAACGTCTGGGCCACGCTGATTCCAAGCTTGTCCGTGCCGGTCTCGTTGATCGGCACGCTCGCCGTCATGTACCTGTGCGGTTTCTCGCTCGACAACCTCTCGCTGATGGCGTTGACCATCGCGACCGGCTTCGTGGTCGATGACGCCATCGTCATGATCGAGAACATTGCGCGGTACGTGGAAGAAGGCGAAGCGCCGCTCGAAGCCGCGCTGAAAGGCTCGAAGCAGATCGGCTTCACGATCATCTCGCTGACGGTTTCCCTGATCGCCGTGCTGATCCCTTTGCTTTTCATGGGCGATGTCGTCGGCCGTTTGTTCCACGAGTTCGCGATCACGCTGGCGGTGACCATCGTGATTTCGGCAATTGTGTCGCTCACGCTCGTGCCCATGTTGTGCGCAAAGCTGCTGCGCCATACGCCGCCAACCGAGACGCACCGTTTCTCGGCACGGGCGCATCAATTCATCGATTACGTGATCGGGCGTTACGCCGTTGCGTTGACGTGGGTGCTCGACCGGCAGCGTTCCACGCTGGTTGTCGCGTTGCTTACGCTAGTGTTCACCGCCCTCCTCTACATATGGATTCCGAAGGGATTTTTCCCGATCCAGGACACGGGCGTGATACAGGCGATCACGCAAGCGCCGCAAGCGGCTTCGTACCAGGCAGTGGCTCAGCAGCAACAAGCGCTCGCCGCGCAGATCCTCAAGAATCCGGACGTCGAAAGCCTGACGTCGTTCATCGGCGTGGACGGGACCAACATCACGCTGAACAGCGGCCGGATGCTGATCAACCTGAAACCGCGCGACGACCGCAGCAGCACGTCGAGCGACGTGATCCGCAACCTGCAGCAGGACGTCGCGAACATTCCCGGCATTCGGCTTTACATGCAGCCGGTGCAGGATCTGACCATCGATTCCACCGTCAGCCCGACGCAATATCAGTTCATGCTGACCGATCCCAACTCGGCCGAGTTCGCCGAATGGGTGCCGAAGCTCACCGCGCGTTTGCAGCAATCGCCGGAACTCGCCGATGTCGCCACCGACCTGCAGCAGAACGGGCAATCGGTGTACGTGGAAATCGACCGCGCGACGGCGGCGCGTTTCGGCATCACGCCGGCAACCGTCGACAACGCCCTTTACGATGCCTTCGGCCAGCGCATCATCTCGACCATCTTCACGCAGTCGAACCAGTACCGCGTGATCCTGGAAAACGAGCCGACCGACGCGCACTACAGCGAAATCCTGAGCGGCATTTACCTGCCGTCATCAACGGCGTCGAACGGGCAAGTGCCGCTGTCTGCGATCGCGACGTTCCATGAACGCGCTGCGCCGCTTCTCGTCACGCACCTCGGTCAGTTCCCGGCGACCACGGTGTCGTTCAACCTCGCGCCGGGCGCGTCACTCGGCGCGGCGGTGAAGGCCATCGATCAGGCGAAGCAGGACATCAATCTGCCGGCGTCGTTCCAGATCCGCTTCCAGGGCGCTGCGCTCGCATTCCAGGCGTCGCTTTCCAACGAGCTGTTCCTGATCCTCGCCGCGATCGTCACCATGTATATCGTGCTGGGCGTGCTGTACGAGAGCTTCATCCATCCGATCACGATTCTTTCCACGCTGCCTTCCGCCGGTGTCGGCGCGCTGCTTTCGCTGATGATCACCGGGCACGATCTCGACATCATCGGGATCATCGGCATTGTGTTGCTGATCGGGATTGTGAAGAAGAACGCCATCATGATGATCGACTTCGCGCTGGAGGCCGAGCGCGAGCAAGGCAAGACGCCGCGCGACGCCATTTATCAGGCGTGTTTGCTGCGCTTCCGGCCCATCTTGATGACGACCATGGCCGCGCTTCTCGGCGCGTTGCCGCTGATGCTCGGCTGGGGCGCGGGGTCGGAGCTAAGAAGACCTTTGGGGATCGCGATTGTCGGCGGTTTGATCGTGTCGCAGGCGCTCACGCTCTTCACCACGCCGGTGATCTATCTCGGCTTCGACTCGCTCGGCCGACGCGTGCGCGCGCGTTTCAACCGGAACGCGCCGCCCCGCCCCGCGGCGGAAGTGGAGTAAGCGCATGAACCTGTCGCAACCGTTCATCGCGCGCCCGGTCGCCACTACGCTGCTGGCGATCGGCATTGCGCTGGCAGGTTTGTTCGCGTTCACGAAGTTGCCGGTCGCGCCTTTGCCGCAAGTCGATTTCCCGACCATCTCGGTGCAGGCGAGCTTGCCGGGCGCGAGTCCGGAGACGGTGGCGACCAGCGTGGCAAGTCCGCTGGAACGCCACCTTGGTTCGATCGCGGATGTCACCGAAATGACGTCGCAAAGCTCGGTCGGCTCCGCGCGGATCACGTTGCAATTCGGCCTGAACCGTGACATCGATGGCGCCGCCCGCGACGTGCAGGCCGCCATCAATGCGGCGCGCGCCGACTTGCCCACGTCGCTCAGAAGCAATCCGACGTATCACAAGGTCAATCCGGCCGACGCGCCTATCCTGATTCTTGCGCTGTCCTCGCCCACCCGCACGGCCGGTTCGCTCTACGATTCCGCGGCGACGGTGTTGCAACAAACATTGTCGACGGTACCCGGCGTCGGCGAAGTCGATGTCAGCGGCTCAGCGAATCCAGCCGTGCGCGTGGAACTCGAACCGGGCGCGCTGTTTCACTACGGCATTGGCCTGGAAGACGTGCGCGCTGCGCTGGCATCGGCGAATGCGAACAGTCCGAAGGGCGCAATCGAGTTCAACGGCACGCACTTCCAGCTCTACACCAACGACCAGGCCACGAAAGCGGCGCAGTACCGCGACCTCGTGGTGGCTTATCGAAACGGCGCGGCCGTGCATCTGAGCGATGTAGGCGAAGTGGTCGATTCGGTCGAAGACCTGCGCAATCTCGGCTTGATCAACGGCAAGCGCGCGGTGCTCGTGATCCTGTACCGGCAACCGGGCGCGAACATTATCGATACCATCGACCGCGTGAAAGCCATGGTCCCGCAACTGCAGGCTGCGCTTCCCGCCGACATCGAGATCACGCCGACCGCCGACCGCTCGATCACGATCCGCTCCTCGCTGCACGACACGGAAGCCACGCTGATCATTGCAGTGGCGCTGGTCGTGATGGTCGTCTTCCTGTTTCTGCGGAACTGGCGCGCGACGCTGATTCCGAGCGTGGCCGTGCCCATATCGATCATCGGCACGTTCGCGGCCATGTATTTGCTCGGGTTCTCGCTCGACAACCTCTCGCTGATGGCGTTGACCATCGCGACCGGCTTCGTGGTCGATGACGCCATCGTGGTGCTCGAAAACATTTCGCGGCATATAGAAAACGGCGTGCCGCGCATGAAAGCCGCCATTCTTGGCGCGCAGGAAGTGGGCTTCACGGTGCTTTCGATGAGCATCTCGCTTGTCGCCGTGTTCCTGCCAATCCTGCTGATGGGCGGCATTGTCGGGCGGCTGTTCCGGGAATTCGCGCTGACGCTGTCGCTCGCAATCGCTGTTTCGCTGGTTGTGTCGCTGACGGTCACGCCCATGATGTGCGCGCGGCTCTTGCAGGAACCGCACAACCAGAAACCGCCCGGCCGTTTTTCGCGCTGGCTCGAACGTCAGTTCGATACCATGCAACGCGGTTATGGCCGCACGCTCGGCGTGGCGCTCGCGCATCCGAGAATCGTCTTGCTGGTGCTGATCGCGACGGTCGGGTTGAACGTTTATTTGTACATCATCGTGCCGAAGGGATTTTTTCCGCAGCAGGATACCGGGCGGATCGTCGGCGGAATCCAGGCTGACCAGAGCACGTCCTTCCAGGCCATGAAGGGCAAGTTTTCGGACATGATGAAAATCGTGCAAGCCGATCCCGCCGTGGAAAGCGTCGCGGGTTTCACCGGCGGCCGGCAGACGAATTCGGGTTTCATGTTCATCTCGCTGAAACCCAAGAAAGAGCGCAAGGTTTCCGCCGATGCCGTGATCCAGCGCCTGCGGCCGGCGTTATCGAACGTGGCGGGCGCACGCACTTTCCTGCAAGCCGTTCAGGACATCCGCTCGGGTGGCCGGCAATCGAACGCGCAATACCAATTCACGTTGCTCGCGGATTCCACCGCGGACCTTTACAAGTGGGGCCCGAAACTCACCGATGCCCTGCTCGCCCGCCCCGAACTCGCCGACGTCAACTCGGACCAGCAGCAAGGCGGTCTGGAATCGTTCGTCACGTTCGACCGCGCGACCGCCGCGCGTTATGGCATCAAACCGGCGCAGATCGACAACACGCTTTACGATGCCTTCGGCCAGCGACAGGTATCGACCATTTATAACGAGCTGAGCCAGTATCACGTGGTGATGGAACTCGCGCCGAAGTACTGGCAAGACCCGGAAATGCTCAGGCAGATCTACATCAGCACGTCGGGCGGATCGGCGAACGGCGCGGCATCGACGAACGCGACGACCACCACGTCGTCTTCCGCCGCGACCAGCGTGACAACCGCCGCCGATGCCTCGACGAGCGTCAACAGCGCGCTCGCGCTTGCATCCATTCGCAACAGTGCAACCAACGCGATTGCGGCAAGCGGCAAATCGAGTTCGTCTTCGGGCGCGGCCGTGTCGACGTCGAAGGAAACCATGATCCCGCTCTCGTCCATCGCCAAGTTCGGGCCGGGCAACACGCCGCTTTCGGTGAATCACCAGAGCCAGTTCGTGGCATCGACGATTTCGTTCAACCTGCCCCCCGGCAAGTCGCTTTCCGACGCCACCGCCGCCATTTACGAGACGATGGCGACCATCGGCGTGCCGGCCACGGTTCGCGGCAGTTTTGCAGGCACGGCGCAGCAGTTCCAGGATTCGACCAAGGACCAGCCTATCCTGATCCTGGCGGCGCTCGCGGCGGTTTATATCGTGTTGGGGATCTTGTACGAAAGCTATATTCACCCGATCACCATTCTTTCCACGCTGCCTTCGGCGGGTATCGGCGCATTGCTTGCGCTGCTGTTATTTCGCACTGAATTCAGCATCATTGCGTTGATTGGCGTGATTCTGCTGATCGGGATTGTGAAGAAAAACGCCATCATGATGGTCGATTTCGCGATTCAGGCGCAGCGGCACGGGGCTTCGACTTCGCGCGCGGCAATCGAGGAAGCCTGCTTGCTGCGCTTCCGGCCGATCATGATGACGACCGCCGCCGCGTTGCTCGGCGCGTTGCCGCTTGCGTTCGGAACTGGCGAAGGATCCGAGATGCGCGCGCCGCTCGGGATTGCAATTGTGGGCGGGTTGATCGTGAGCCAGTTGCTGACGCTTTACACCACGCCGGTTGTGTACCTTTATATGGACCGCGTGCGGATCTGGTCGGAAAACCGCCGCGCTCGCCGCGACCCGCAAAGACCGGCGAGCGTGACGGAGTAAACGAAGTAACACGACGCCGCCAGCAGATTTTGCGGAAATGGCTTAACGTTTCCTTCTGTCCACCATAGAAGGAGCGTTTCAGCGATGAAAGTCCTGCTTATCGGCGCGAGTGGCCGTACCGGCCGTCACGTTGCCCGGCAACTGCGCGCCGCCTCCCTTCCCTTCAAGGTATTGCTGCGCAAATCGGCACAACGCGGTGAGTTCGCGGCGCTTGGCGCGCAGATCGTCCTGGGCGACCTGACACACGATTTTTCCCACGCGTTCGACGACATCACGCACGTGATCTACGCTGCGGGATCGGCGGAGAGCGAGGGCGTGAACGAAGAGCGCGCGATCGATCGCGACGCCGTTCAGCGCACGGCCGATTACGCCAAACGCCGCCGCACGCAACAGCTTGTGGTCATCAGCGCGATCTCGGCGTACTGGCCGGAATCCAGCACGCTCCAGCTCAAGCACTACTCGAAGATGAAACGCGAAGCCGACGATTACGTTCAGGCAAGCGGCGTTCCGTATGTGATCTTGCGACCCGGTGCGCTGTCCGATGAAACCGGCCGCGGCACGATCGGCCTCGCGACCGATCGCGACGCAAGCACCTTGCCAGTTTCACGAGACGACGTGGCGCGCGTTGCGGTAGCGTGCATTACCCGCGACGTGCGTGACGAGGTAATCGGGTTTGTCGGCGGCGACACGCCAATTAATGCCGCGCTCGACATCGTTCAAACCGCGCCGACCAGCCGATAACCCACGCCCGTCTCGGTCACGATGTGTTCCGGCTGAGCTGCGTCGCGTTCGAGTTTTTGCCGCAGATGCGCCATGTAGATGCGCAGATAGTGGTGGCTTTCCACGTGAGAAGGCCCCCACACTTCGCGCAATAACTGTCGATGCGTCAGCACCCGGCCAGCGTGCCGCACGAGCGTTGAAAGCAGCCGGTATTCGATCGGCGTCAGATGCACGGGCGCGCCCGCTCGCGTGACCTGACGCAGGCCGAGATCGATGGAAACTTCACCGAATTTCACCAACGGCGACTCACTCGATGCCGCCTGATTCCGCCGGCGCAAATGCGCGCGAATCCGCGCCATCAATTCCGATACACCGAAGGGTTTGGTCAGGTAATCGTCGGCGCCCGCATCGAGCGCCGCAACCTTCTCTTCCTCTTGCGTGCGCGCCGACAAAACGATCACCGGCAATTCAGTCCAGCTTCTCAGCTCGCGTATTACGTCGAGTCCATCCGTATCCGGCAAACCGAGATCCACGATCAGCAGATCAGGTTTGCGCGTAGCCGCTTCAACCAGCCCTTGCTTGCCCGTTTCGGCTTCATGCACAACGATGCCTTCAGCCTCGAGCGACGCACGCACAAAGCGGCGAATCTGCTTTTCGTCCTCGATCAGCACGACAGTCAATGTAGGTTCGCTCATGAGCTTTTCGGGTCGGACGGAGGGAAATCGGCGAAGTCCTGTTCGGCTTCATCGGAAAAAGACGGGACAGGCGGCGGTGGCTCGACGGGCAGCGTGAACCAGAAGCGCGCGCCTTCTATTTTCGCATCCGGGGCGGCCGCGTTCAGGCGGTTATTCGCGCCGATCGTACCGCCGTGCGCCTCCACGATCGCGCGGCAAATCGAGAGCCCGAGGCCGATACCCGGCTTCGCCGACTCTTTCTCTCCACGCGTGAACTTCTCGAACACGCGGTCTTCCATGTTCGCCGGCAGACCGGGACCGTTATCGTCGATATATACGCGTACGAATGGTTCGCCGCCCGCGCTAATGGTCTCGGCGCCGATCACGAGCTTCGAACCCGGCGGCGTATATTTCGCGGCGTTTTCCAGCAAGTTCGAGAAGAGTCGCTCCATCAGCACGGCATCGAGTTGAAGGAATGGCAGATCGGCGGGCAACCGGACTTCGACCGGACGGCCGTCCAGCACGCGCCGGCATGCACGAAGCGCAGCCCCGACCGTTTCTTCGAGCAGCGACCATTGCAGGTTCAGGCGCAAGCCGCCAGCCTGCAACCTCGCCATATCGAGCAGATTCGTGACGATGCTCGTCATGCGCAGCGATTCGTCGTGAATAGCCGATATCAACTCGGCATTTGCCGGTGAACGCGCGTCGCCATGGGCTTCGGCCAGCATGGACGCAAAGCCGACGATAGTCGTAAGCGGTGTGCGCAGATCATGCGAGATCGCGGACAGCAGCGAATTGCGCAGGCGCTCCGACTCCATGCTGACGAGCGCATCCCGCGCGATATCCACGTAATGCACACGTTCCAGCGCGAGCGCGATCTGCGCGGCGAATGCATCGAGCATTCGTTTTTGCTCGGGCACATCGAGTTCACTGGCATTGCGTGTGGTCACTGCAAGCACGCCGCGCGTGCGCATTGGCGCCTTCAACGGCAAATAAAGCGCAGCGGCGGCGGGCAGCGTGTCCGTTCCCCGGCCGGCTGGCTTCTGCTGGTCATAGACCCATTGGCCGACATCGAGATCGAGCACGCTTTCCTTCAGCAACCAGGCCTCGGCCGACGGTTCCGACGGGTCGAGTTTCTGGCGAACTTTATCGGTGGAATCGGGCAGCAGGATCGCGACCTTGGCGCGAAACACTTCACTCACATGCCGCATGCCGATACCCACGATCTGCTCGGTCGCGAGCGCCGCGCCGAGTTCGCCAGCCATGGCATACATGGCGCCCGTACGGCGTTCGCGTTTCGATGCAACCCGCGCCTCGCGCCGCAGACTCGACGTCAGGTGACTGATGACAAGCGAAGTCAGCAACATGCCGGTGAAGGTCAGCAAGTATTGTGTGTCGGTTACGGACAACGACATGCGCGGCGGCACGAAGAAAAAGTCGAAAGCAGCCACGCTCAGAAACGACAGAAGCACGCCCGGACCACGCCCGATCCGTGCTGCCGTGTAGATCACACCGACCAGATACAACATCACGAGATTAACGAGATCGAAGCGGTCGCGAATCTGGCTGGCAAGCACGGTAATGACCGCGCAGATGGCCACCGCGTACACATAACCGCGCGGCGCCGAGCGTTGCTCGCGCGCACTACTCAGCGCGTCGCGCCAGTCGGGTCCACCACTTTCTTCGGCCGCCGCATGAGCCGAGCCTTTCTCGCCTTCGCGCGCGCGAATCAGCGTGAGGTCCAGGTCTCCGGCGCGTTCGGCCAGCCGTTCGCCGAACGGCCGCTTTACCCATCGATCAAGACCGTGCCGCGCTGATGCTCCAGCAACGAGCTTCGATGCATTGCGAGCCTGCGCATACCCAATCAACGTGGCAACGGCATCCGCGCCGGCCAGCGTGACCGTCTCCGCGCCAAGTTCGGCTGCCAGCTTGAGCGCGCTCAGCGTGCGCTCGCGACGGGCATCGGACAGTTTTTGCAGGCGTGGCGTTTCGACGTACACCGCGATCCAGTCCGAACGCAGACTTGCAGCAAGCCGCGCCGCCGCGCGAACGAGCGTGGGCGCTTCGGGTCCCGGCCCTATGCAGACCACCAGCCGATCACGCGCTTGCCAGATTCGCTCGATGGAACGGTCAGCCCGATACTCACGCATCTGGGCATCGACGCGATCTGCCGTGCGCCGCAGCGCCAGTTCCCGCAGCGCAATCAGGTTGCCCTTGCGAAAGAAATTGCGTACAGCGTGCTCCGCCTGCTGCGGCATATAAACCTTGCCGTCGCGCAACCGCTCCAGCAGTTCTTCGGGCGGCAGGTCGACGAGCGTTACTTCGTCGGCTTGGTCCAGCACGCGGTCGGGCACCGTCTCGAACACGCGAATTTGAGTGATCTGCCCCACGATGTCATTCAAGCTCTCCAGATGCTGAACGTTCACCGTTGTGTAGACATCGATACCCGCGCCCAGCAGCTCATGCACGTCCTGCCAGCGTTTCAGATGGCGGGCGCCGGGAACGTTGGAATGCGCGAGTTCATCGACCAGAAGGAGTTGCGGACGACGCAGCAAGGCGGCGTCGAGATCGAAGTCTCGCAACGCGTGACCTCTGTACGCAATCTGCGCGAGCGGCAATTGTTCAATGTCTTCGGTCAACGCAGCGGTATCGGCGCGGCCATGCGTTTCTACGATGCCGATGACAACGTCGTCGCCCTGCTCCTTGCGCCGCTTTGCGGCGAGCAGCATGGCATAGGTCTTCCCAACGCCTGCCGACGCGCCAAAGAAAATCTTCAGCCGTCCGCGATGACGCTTTTCTTCTTCTCTTTGCAGCTTGTCCAGCAGCTCGTCTGGGTTTGGGCGGTTCATGTTCTGGCGTTCAGGATCGTTATATGAAGCTGTCCCAGTATGCTCAACCGAGGCTGACTTGTATCCTCCGCCGTTTGGTCTAAAACGTGTAATTTTCTACACATGGGTAGCGGGCAATATACGATGGCTCGAACATTAAGCGTGTCGGCGTAAAGACCGGGTCAAAGGTCCGTATCCCCGCATAAAAATGGTGTAAAGACAAAAGACGGCGCAGGTCAGTCCGAACCGCGCCGCCTTGGTGACACGTTGCGGCAGTTCTTCAAGGCTGCAAGATCGTGGATCCGGTCGTGCGACGTGCTTCGAGGTCTTCGTGAGCCTTCGCTGCGTCCGCCAGCGGATAACGTTGCCGTACGCTTGTCTTGACCTGTCCCGTTGTCAGCACGTCGAAGAGCTCGGTTGCCATCTGTTCGAGATCGCTGCGCTTGGCGATATAACTGAACAACGTCGGGCGGGTGAAATAAAGTGAACCTCGCCCCGCGAATTCCGATGAATCGATGGGCGGCAACGGACCCGACGTGTTGCCAAAACTCACGAACATGCCGAGCGGCGCGAGGCAATCCAGCGACGCCGTGTAGGTGTCGCGGCCGATCGAATCGTAGACCACGGGGACGCCCGCGCCATTCGTGATTTCGCGCACGCGCTTGGTAAAGTCTTCGCGCGTATAGACGATCGGATGATCGCAGCCATGCGCCTTGGCGAGCGCGGCCTTCTCATCCGAACCGACCGTACCGATCACCGTTGCACCCAGCGCCTTGGCCCACTGGCAAGCCAGCATGCCCACGCCACCAGCCGCCGCATGAATCAGCACGGTATCGCCCGCTTTCACGCGATACGTCCTGCGTAATAGATATTGCGCGGTCAGACCCTGCAGCATCACGGAGGCAGCGTCTTCGTAGCTGATGGCATCGGGCAGGCTCACCACATATTGCGTGGACATGACGCGTTCCTCGGCATAAGCGCCGGGCGGCCGCGAAGCATAGGCCACCCGGTCCCCTACTTTGAACCCGGTCACGCCCTCGCCGACCGCGGTCACCTCGCCGGCCGCTTCCATTCCAATCCCGCCAGGCAGCGGCATGGGGTAAAGCCCGGTACGAAAATACACGTCGATATAGTTCAGGCCCACAGCGTGATGCTTTACGCGAATCTCGCCCTTGCCCGGCGCGCCGACATCCACATCGACCCATTTGAGTACTTCAGGGCCACCTGTTTTTTCGAATCGAATTGCTTTTGTCACTGTTGTCTCCGTGTTTCGGGCGCTCACGCGCCAATGAACAGCAAACTATGCGGATCGGCCAAGCCGGAGCTTGAGGTCGTCCAGGATCATGCGCGCCGTTGCAAGGTTCGTGGCGCACGCGACGTTATGGACGTCGCAGGCGCGAACCAAAGCGTTGATGTCCGGCTCATGGGGCTGCGGCGTCATGGGATCGCGCAGGAAGATCACCAGGTCTACCCGGCCCTCCGCCAATTCAGCACCGATTTGCAGATCGCCGCCGAATGGCCCGGAAAGCTTGCGCTCCACCTCCAGTCCGTGGGCCGCGGCAATACGCGCGCCGGTGGTGCCGGTCGCCAGCAGCCGGCACTGCGCGAGCGTCGCCGCAAACTCGCCGGCCAGCGCCACGATGTCATCCTTTTTCATGTCGTGCGCGATCAACGCGACGCGTGGGTTCATCAGATATCTCTCCGGTGTGATTTATTGCTGGTCCGGAATCAGTACGTGCCCGGATAGGCGCCGCCGTCGATCAGCAGGTTCTGTCCCGTGATGTAGCCCGCATGCACGCTGCACAAATAGGCGCACGCCTTGCCGAACTCTTCGGGCGTGCCGAAGCGGCCGGCGGGCAGCTTGCCCATGCGGCGCTTCTTGGCTTCTTCCACGCTGATGTTGTTCGCCTTCGCGTCGGCTGCGAACGTGGTGACGAGCCGGTCGGTATCGAAGGAACCTGGCAGCAGGTTATTGATCGTGACGCCGCTTGCTGCAACCTTTCGCGACAATCCCGCGATAAACCCGGTCAGCCCCGAGCGCGCCCCGTTCGACAAACCCAGCACGTCGATAGGCGCCTTCACCGACGAACTTGTAATGTTCACGATCCGGCCGAACCCGCGTTCGATCATGCCGTCGAGCGTCTGCTTGATCAGCTCGATCGGCGTGAGCATGTTCGAGTCGAGCGCGTTGATCCAGTCATCGCGGGAAAATTGGCGGAAGTCTCCCGGCGGCGGCCCGCCGGCGTTGTTCACGAGAATGTCAGGCGCCGGGCACGCCGCCAGCGCCGCGGCGTGTCCTTCAGGCGATGTGATGTCGCAAGCCACCGCCGTCACGTTCACGCCGTAAGTCTGGCGGATGTGCTCGGCTGTAGCCTCCAGCGGCCCAGCCGTGCGTGCCACGATCACGAGGTCGACGCCTTCGGCGGCCAGCGCTTCCGCGCAACCCCGTCCCAGACCCTTGCTGGCCGCGCACACGAGCGCCGTGCGCCCCTTGATTCCCATGTCCATTGCTGTCCCTGTGTAGTTGCCTGCGCTTGGGCCCGGTTGCGCCGTCGAAGCGAGGTTTTCGATGTCATGCCGAATGCCGGCTCGCAATCACGCATTGGAAACGCGTGATGCAATTCTAGAAGAATGAGGGATCGGACGTCGGCCGCGCAATAGACCGGTTGGCCAACGACACGCAATCTCCGCTTTTTGCGCCCTCAATTTGGGTAAACTGACTGCACTGCTTAAGCTCAGCAATCGAAACCGCCCGCCACGCACGGTTTTGAAAGCGGCCGCATTGACAACCTGCAACCCAAGCACGACCCGAATCCACATTTAATGCCGCGGCAACCGCGCGAACACCATGAACCAGGACAGCCGCTTTCCAAATCTTTTCATCCTCAACCACCCGCTGATCCAGCACAAGCTGACTCACATGCGGGACAAGGACACGTCCACACGCACCTTCCGCGAATTGCTGCGCGAAATCACGCTGCTGATGGGCTATGAGATCACACGCAACCTGACGTTGACCACGAAGCGTGTCGAGACGCCGCTCGTCACCATCGACGCGCCTGTCATCGCCGGCAAGAAGCTCGCTATCGTGCCTGTGCTGCGCGCGGGCATAGGCATGTCGGACGGACTGCTGGACCTGATTCCGTCGGCGCGTGTGGGTCATATCGGGGTGTATCGGGCGGAAGATCACCGGCCGGTCGAGTACCTCGTGCGCCTGCCCCCCGACCTGGAAGAGCGCGTGTTCATCTTGTGCGATCCCATGCTCGCGACCGGCTACTCGGCCGTGCACGCGGTCGACGTCATGAAGCGGCGCAAGGTTTTAGGCGAGAACATCATCTTCGTGGCGCTGGTCGCGGCGCCCGAAGGTGTGAAGGTTTTCTCCGATGCCCATCCCGACGTGAAGCTGTACGTTGCATCGCTCGATTCACATCTGAACGAGCACGCGTACATTGTCCCGGGTCTGGGCGACGCCGGCGACCGGTTGTTCGGAACCAAAAACTGACGGGAAGCGCGGCAGACACGCGGTTAATCGCAATGCCGACGTAGGGCCAAGCCTGCCGGACGGTCGCGCCATGATAAAATTCGGGTCCGCCAAATGCACGCTACGGCGCGATGCGTGGGCGAAAGGCCCGCACGGGACCGCGGAAAATCCGTACTCCCGGCCAAGCCCTGCCAGGTAGGCAACGCGACATAACGCGCCGCCGGCTTGAAAAGCTGGGCGAGAAAGCTTCATAAAGCAGCGAATTGGCGGCGAAACTGACGGCGAATTGACACACAGGCGTGCGAGAAAAGCTCGTGCGCGATGGAGAAAGGTATGGCGGGTCATTCAAAATGGGCCAACATCAAGCATAAGAAAGCAGCCACCGATGCCAAGCGCGGCAAGGTCTGGACGCGTCTTATCAAGGAAATTCAGGTTGCGGCGCGCATGGGCGGCGGGGAAATGGACACAAACCCGCGACTGCGGCTGTCCGTCGAAAAAGCGTACGACGCCAACATGCCCAAGGACAACATCAACCGTGCAATCCAGCGCGGCGTGGGCGGTGTGGACGGCGCAACCTACGAGGAGATCCGCTACGAAGGCTACGGCATCGGCGGCGCGGCGATCATCGTGGATACCATGACGGACAACCGCACCCGCACTGTCGCGGAAGTGCGCCATGCGTTCTCGAAGTTCGGCGGCAACATGGGCACGGACGGCTCGGTGGCGTTCATGTTCGACCACGTCGGCCAGTTCCTGTACGCGCCCGGTACGGCGGAAGACAAGCTGATGGAAGCGGCGCTCGAGGCAGGCGCGGACGACGTGGTGACGAACGACGACGGCAGTATCGAAGTGGTTTGTCCGGCCAACGATTTCCAGAAGGTAAAGGACGCGCTGGAAGCGGCCGGTTTCAAGGCTGAAGTGTCCGAAGTGATCATGAAGCCGCAGACCGAAGTCGAATTCACGGGCGAAGACGCGGCGAAAATGCAGAAATTGCTCGACGCGCTGGAAAATCTGGACGACGTGCAAGAGGTTTATACCAACGCAACAATCGACGAAGAATAATCGCCGTTTGATCGCCGGTTGATCGTCGATAAGCGACGGGCTTGTCTTTCGCGCGCTTGAATTCGCGGCGTCCGAAAGTTGGCTCGCGCAAGCGTTCTGGCTCGATTGGTGCATGTGCGTCCAGCAGCCATTCCGGATCCGCCAAAGGGCGGCGCAAAAAAGCACGCGGCGCAAAAAGCCGCAAACGGCGCTTGACCGCCGGGAAGTCGAGTGACGCAGCCGCTTACCGGCGCGAACCGTCTCCCCTACTTCAAGCACCGCGGCCCGGCAATCATCCGGAACGCAGCAAAGCAAAACATTGCGGGGGCGCGGCGAAACGGTTGCGAAAAAACTTAACCGGATCACGCAGTCAGCCGCCACGAATTTCTTAAGGTCTTCGAGGTTTTAAATGAAGTTACTCGTCGTCGGTTCGGGCGGTCGCGAACATGCGCTCGCGTGGAAGCTCGCGCAGTCGCCGCGCGTGCAGATGGTTTATGTCGCGCCGGGAAACGGCGGCACGGCTCAGGACGAACGTCTGCTGAATGTCGACATTACAGATCCTTCGGCACTCGCTGATTTCGTCGAAAAAGAGCAGATCGCGCTGACTGTGGTCGGTCCTGAAGGCCCGCTGGCTGCGGGCATCGTGAATCTGTTCCGCTCGCGAGGCCTGAAGATTTTCGGTCCGACCCGGGAAGCGGCGCAACTCGAAAGCTCGAAGGACTTCGCCAAGGCGTTCATGAAACGCCATGCCATTCCAACGGCCGAGTATGAAACGTTCACTGACATCGCGGCGGCGCATGCTTATCTGGACACGAAGGGCGCGCCTATCGTCATCAAGGCGGACGGCCTGGCTGCGGGGAAAGGCGTGGTCGTTGCCACGACTATCGAAGATGCCCACGCAGCGGTCGATTCCATGCTCGCCGACAACAAGCTGGGCGACGCCGGCGCGCGCGTGGTGATCGAAGAGTTTCTCGATGGCGAAGAGGCCAGCTTCATTGTCATGGTGGACGGCAAGCATGTGCTGGCACTGGCATCGAGCCAGGACCACAAGCGCCTGCTCGACGGCGACAAAGGCCCGAACACCGGCGGCATGGGCGCGTATTCGCCCGCTCCAATCGTTACGCCGCAACTGCACGCTCGCGTGATGCGCGAAATTATCTTGCCGACGGTACGCGGCATGGAGCAGGAAGGCATCCGCTACACCGGTTTCCTGTACGCCGGGCTGATGATCGACGCGCAAGGCAATCCGAAGACGCTCGAATTCAACTGCCGCATGGGCGATCCGGAAACGCAGCCGATCATGGCGCGTCTGAAGGGTGATTTCTCGAAGGTCGTGGAACTGGCGATTGCCGGGACGCTTGCCACGGCCGAGATCGAATGGGACCGGCGCACGGCGCTCGGCGTGGTACTGGCCGCGCACAATTACCCGGACACGCCGCGAAACGGCGACCGGATCAACGGCATCCCGGCGGAAACGCCGGAAGCCGTGACGTTCCACGCCGGCACCACGCTGGAAGGCGGCAAGCTGACCACATCGGGCGGACGGGTATTGTGCGTTGTCGGCCTGTCGGATTCGGTTCGCGGCGCGCAATCCGTCGTCTACGATACGATCAATCAGATCGCGTTCGACGGCATGCAGTATCGGCGGGACATTGGGTTTCGGGCGCTCAATCGCAAGGCATCGGAACGCCAAGGCTGATTCAGCACCGCAAGCACGCACAGCACTGCCGGACCTTCGCGTCCGGCAGTGCGTTTTTGGAAGAAACGCGCTGAATGGCGGCAGATAACCTTCACGCCCGCTTCCTGGCACAACCGATCAAGCAAAGCAGCACGATGACCGATTCGACCTACGACGTACAAGCTGTCCGCACCTATCTCACCGGTTTGCAAAAGCAGATTGCAGAGTCGCTTGGCGCGTTCGATGGCACCGAATTCGCCGTCGATTCATGGCAGCGCGGGCCTGAGGAACGGCTGCGAGGCGGCGGAAGCACGCGGATTCTTGAGGGCGGACAATTTTTCGAGCGCGGCGGCATCGGTTTTTCGGATGTTGCGGGTGATTCCTTGCCGCCATCGGCGAGTGCGATGCGCCCGCAACTGGCCGGCCGGGGTTTCGAGGCAATGGGCGTTTCGCTTGTCATGCATCCGCGCAATCCGCACTGCCCGACCGTGCATATGAATGTGCGCTTGCTGATCGCCACGAAATCCGGTGAGGCGCCATTGTTCTGGTTCGGCGGCGGAATGGACCTCACGCCTTATTACGGCTACGAGGAAGACGCGCAGCATTTCCACGGTGTATGCCGTGACGCGCTCGCGCCGTTTGGCGCCGATCTGTACCCGCGTTTCAAGAAATGGTGCGACGAGTATTTCTATCTCAAGCATCGCAATGAACCGCGCGGGATTGGCGGGATTTTCTTCGACGATGTCTCCGAACCCGGTTTCGACGAATCATTCGCAATGATGCGAAGCGTAGGCGACAGCTTTCTCAACGCCTACGTGCCGATCATCGAACGCAGGCGGGATATGCCGTATGGCGAAGCGCAGCGCGATTTCCAGACCTACCGGCGCGGCCGCTACGTCGAATTCAACCTGGTTTTCGACCGCGGCACGCTGTTCGGGCTGCAAAGCGGCGGGCGCACGGAATCCATTCTGATGTCCATGCCGCCGGCCGTTTCGTGGCGATACAACTGGAAGCCGGAGGTCGGCACGCCCGAAGCGCGGCTTTATTCCGATTTCCTTGTTGCGCGAGAGTGGGTTTAAATAGCCACGGAAACATGAGAAACCGGCGCTGTATCCGTTTCATTCCGTCCCCAAAGAGGACCGTCCACTGAAACCCAATCTTCCTTGCGTTCACCGCGTCGGCTTGCTGGGCGGCACGTTCGACCCGATTCACAACGCTCACATGGCGCTCGCGCGGCGTTTCGCCGAGTTGCTCGACCTGACCGAACTCGTGTTCCTGCCGGCGGGCCAGCCGTGGCAGAAAAAAGACGTGACGCCGGCGCATCATCGGCTTGCGATGACTCGCGCGGCGGCGGAATCGCTGCATATCGAAGGCTTGAAGATCACCGTCGCAACCGATGAAATCGATCACGACGGCCCGACGTACACCGTGGAGACGCTGGCGCGCTGGCGCGAGCGGGAAGGCCCGGACGCTTCGCTGGCGTTGCTGATAGGCGCCGATCAGCTCGTGCATCTGGATTCGTGGCGCGACTGGAAACGTCTTTTCGAGTTTGCGCACGTGTGCGTGGAAACGCGCGCGGGGTTCGACGTATCGACGGTTTCGCCCGTCGTGGCCGAGGAAATCGCGGCACGCAGCGCGAGCGCGGATGTGCTCCAGGCCACGCCGCACGGGCATTTGCTGATCGACTCGGCGCTGGCGCTTGAAGTGTCCGCCACCGAAATCCGCGAGCAGTCGGGCGAACGCCTGAAAACGCACGCGGCGGGCGGGATCGCTGCCGAGAGTAATGTTCCGTCCGCCGTATGGGACTATATTGTTCAACACCACTTGTATCATCGGTAAAAACCATCGGTAAAAATATGGAAATTCAAAAGCTTCAACGCGCGATCATCGACGGTCTGGAAGACGTCAAGGCGCAGGACATCAAGGTGTTCAACACCACTCACCTGACCGCCCTCTTCGACCGCGTGATCGTCGCGAGCGGCACGTCGAATCGTCAGACCAAGGCGCTGGCGAACAGCGTCCGCGAAAAGGTCAAGGAGCTGGGCGGCGACGTCATCAGCACCGAAGGCGAAGAAATCGGCGAATGGGTGCTGGTGGATTGCGGCGACGCCGTCGTCCATATCCTGCAACCGGCGCTGCGCCAGTACTACAACCTCGAAGAAGTCTGGGGCGACAAACCCGTGCGCGTGAAACTGCAAAGCGCGGGCGGCTTCGGCGGCGCGCGCGTGAGCGCGGACGAAGACGACGAGGAAGACGAGCCGGCAGCCAAACCCGCGCGCAAGACCACGCGCCGCTGAATTCCCGGTTCCAGCGAACGTGCCGCTTTGCGTGAAAGCGGTCGGTTCGTGCGACGTACGCCATGAAACTTCATATCCTCGCAGTCGGCCACAAGATGCCCGACTGGATCGCAACCGGCTTCGAAGAGTATGCGAAACGCATGCCGCCCGAGCTGCGCATGGAGCTGCGCGAAATCAAGCCTGAACAGCGCTCGTCGGGCCGTAACGCCGAGAGCGTGATGGCGGCCGAACGTGGGCGTATTGAAACAGCGTTGCCGAAAAACGCACGTGTTATTGCGCTCGACGAACGCGGCCGCGACTGGACCACGATGCAACTCGCCGCCGCCCTGCCCGACTGGCAGCAAGATGGGCGCGACGTGGCCTTCGTGATCGGCGGCGCGGACGGTCTCGATCCGCAAATCAAGGCACGTGCCGAAGTGTTGCTCCGTGTGTCGAGCCTGACGCTGCCGCACGGCATGGTTCGCGTGCTTCTGGCCGAGCAGCTTTATCGCGCGTGGAGCATCACGCAGAACCACCCTTATCATCGCGCGTGAACGGCAGGGCCATCGAAGGCGCTGAACCGTCAACGCGCGCTTCGAGGATTGCCTCAATGCCATCGACCACGTTCCCGTTTGTTTATCTCGCATCCCAAAGTCCCCGGCGCAAGGAGCTGCTGCAGCAACTGGGCGTCACGTACGAACTGTTGCTGCCCCGTGCCGATGAAGACGCCGAAGCGCTCGAAGCAGAGCTTCCCGGCGAGGCCGCCGATGCCTACGTCCTGCGCGTATGCGCTGCGAAAGCCGAGGCCGCGTACGCTCGCCGGGTAAAGGGCGAGCACGCGAGCTCACCCATTCTCGTCGCCGATACAACCGTCACGCTCGATGGCGCCATCATGGGCAAGCCCGATGACGCCAGCCATGCGGTCGCGATGCTCGAACGCCTCTCCGGCCGCGATCACGAAGTGCTGACGGCGCTCGCCGTAGTCGATGCTGAAGGTACGTTGCTACAACCTGTGTTGTCGCGTTCAATCGTGCGCTTCGCCGCGGTCGAACGTGCTGCACTGCAACGATACGCAGCCACCGGCGAACCCCTCGGAAAGGCCGGTGCGTATGGCGTTCAGGGACGCGCGGCCGCGTTTATCGAACGGATTGAAGGGTCCTATTCGGGTATCATGGGCCTGCCTCTTTTCGAAACAGCCGCACTCCTGCGCGTGGCGCGCGTCGACTTCTAAACCGTCCATGAACGAAGAAATTCTGATCAACGTCACACCGCAGGAAACCCGCGTTGCCCTCGTTCAGCAAGGCGCGGTGCAAGAGCTTCACGTCGAGCGCACGCTGTCGCGCGGCCGCGTGGGCAATGTGTATCTCGGCAAGGTCGTGCGAGTGTTGCCGGGCATGCAATCGGCGTTTATCGACATTGGTCTCGAGCGCGCCGCGTTCCTGCATGTGGCCGACATCTGGCATCCGCGCATTGCAGGCGAAACGCATTCGAGCGCGCCGCATATTCCTATCGAAAAGATCGTGTTCGAGGGGCAGGCGCTGATGGTGCAGGTGGTGAAAGATCCTATCGGCACGAAGGGCGCGCGGCTTTCCACGCAAGTGAGCATCGCGGGGCGCACGCTGGTTTATCTGCCGCAGGAACCACATATCGGGATTTCGCAGAAGATCGCAAGCGAGGCCGAGCGCGAGGCCATTCGCGCGCGGCTTACAGCGGTTCTGCCCGTCGATGAAAAAGGCGGATACATCGTGCGCACGATCGCGGAAGATGCGACGAGCGAAGAACTCGCCGCCGATGTCGCGTATCTGCGGAAAACGTGGGCAACGATCGTTGCGCAAGCCACGCGTGTGGCGCCGACTTCGCTGCTGCATCAGGATCTCAATCTGGCGCAGCGTGTCTTGCGCGATTTCGTCAATGATGAAACCTCACGCATTCAAGTCGATTCGCGCGAGACGTATCAGATGCTCGCGGACTTCGCGGCCGAGTTCACGCCCGCCGTGGCTTCGCGCGTGCATCACTACGCCGGCGAGCGGCCGCTTTACGACTTGTACAACATCGAGGCGGAAATCCAGCGTGCTTTATCGCGTCGCGTGGATTTGAAGTCTGGTGGTTATCTGATGATCGACCAGACCGAAGCCATGACGACTATCGACGTGAATACGGGCGGTTATGTCGGCGCGCGCAATTTCGACGACACGATTTTCAAAACGAATCTGGAAGCGGCTCATACGATTGCCCGGCAATTGCGGTTGAGGAATCTGGGCGGGATCATCATTATCGATTTCATCGATATGGAGAACGCCGAGCATCGCGATCAGGTTCTCGGGGAATTGAAAAAGGCGTTGTCGCGCGATCGGACTCGCGTGACCGTGAATGGATTTTCGCAGCTAGGCCTGGTTGAAATGACACGCAAGCGCACGCGTGAATCGCTCGCGCATGTGTTGTGCGAGCCGTGCCCCACGTGCGATGGAAAAGGTCAGGTCAAGACGCCGCGAACCGTGTGTTACGACGTGCTGCGCGAGATCATGCGCGAATCGCGCCAGTTCAATCCGCGCGAGTTTCGCGTGGTGGCTTCGCAGCAGGTTATCGATCTGTTTCTGGAAGAAGAATCGCAGCATTTGGCCATGCTGATGGATTTCATCGGCAAGCCGGTTTCCTTGCAGGTCGAGTCGAACCTGAGCCAGGAACAATACGACATTGTTTTGATGTAATCTCGCCGGGGTGTCTCGCACCTTGCGTTCAGTCCAGCAAAACCCCCGGCCTCACTCTGATCTTCGAGCTAGTCCCCGCCTGCATTCCCGCCATCAGCGTTTCGCGGCCTTTGCGGGTGATGCAGGTTGTCGAGAAGATCAGTTCGGCGTAACCCAGCTCCCGGAAATGCGCGGCAATCGCCGCAGGGATTCTGCCACTTCCGTTTATGCCCAGTTCGAGCAGCCAGTCCAGTTCGAATTCGGTAAGGTCGTTGTGCATTGCTCTCTCCACTCTTCAAATAAACATTGTTTTCTGGAGCAGACAAAAATGCGACTGGCGTCGATATGGCCGTTTCAAGCTTAGTAATTTCACGTCCCCTCGATCGATACCGATCGTTTATACGCAAGCTGATTGCGGCCAGATTCAACCGAAGCGCGTTGTGCCCAAATATTTTTATCGATAAATGGCCGGGTGACGCTTAATTGAAAGGTCGATGCAAACTCCGACCCACGTTACGAAGGATCCGCGCGCGTAACGTAACGAACGCGCGTAACAAACAAACCATCCGGCGCCTTTCCATATGGCTGCGCGAAGCACGGCGGGCGTTCAACGCATTTGCGCATATGTGGCACGACTCGTGCGATCACAAGCACATCGCATCGACCAGTGCGAATCTGGAAATGACCAACGCTCTATTGATTACAAAAGGCAGGAAGCCTTGAACCAAGCGGAGCACCATTAAACAGCGACCGAAAAAATCACGGCGCAAACGGGGAATCAAATTGAATAACTATCTCATCGAGAAAGACCTCGCGCATCTGGAACGCGTGGTGAACAAGATTGCTTCGAGCCATGGACTGTCTTTGTCGTATTGGAGAAAGCGCGTGGATTCAATGCTGTCCATGAAGCTCATGCCGGCCCAGCGCAAACGCATTGGACAGGTCAACGCCGTCATCCTGATGCTCGAAGCAACGAAGTCCGGTTCGGCATCGAACTTCGGCTGAGCATGAGTCCTGCAGGCTGCGCGCGCGGCCTACGGTTTGCGCGTGTATCGACTATTCGCTCCATCCCCGGCCGCATCAGGTTTGATAATAGTTAATGCACTAAAAACATATCGAGCATTTGGGAATCGCGAAAAGATAACGCGGTGCCGCCATTATTAAATAAATATGAAGCGCGCCCGACCCCGGCATTCCTTTTAATAAGACTGGACACGGTCTTTTTATGTTTTTAAGATCGATTTTCCGTGAGCTCCGCCAGCCGCGCAATCACGCCCGGCAGACGCTTTTTTCATAAAAAGCCCGGATCAAACTCGTTAAATCGTCAGGACCCGCGTGTCGTCTTTCTTCATCGATCGACCGGTATTTGCATGGATCGTCGCGCTCGCGATTTTCGTCGCGGGCGCGCTCGTCACGCCGTTCCTGCCGGTTGCGCAATATCCGCGGCTCACGCCACCGCGCATCGTGATCTCGGCTATGTATCCGGGTGCATCGCCGGAAAGCGTCGACAACACGGTCGCGAGCGTGATCGAAGAAAGTCTCGATGGCGCCGAAGGCCTGCAATATTACGAGACCACAAGCGACAGCCTCGGCGAACTCGAGATCGCCGCCACGTTTTCGGCGGGCACGAATCCGGACATCGCCATGGTCGATGTCCAGAACCGCATGAAGCAGATCGAATCGCGGCTGCCGCAGCAAGTGGTTCAGCAAGGCATCAGCGTGTTCAAGTCGACGGGCACATTCCTGATGCTCGTGGCGCTGACCGCGACCGACGGCAAGCGCGATTCCGTCATGCTGAGCGATTACATCAACCGCTACATGCTGCGCGACCTGAAGCGCGCGCCCGGCGTGGGCGCAGCCGATCTATGGGACGCGGGCGAAGCGCTGCGCGTCTGGATCGATCCCATGAAGCTGCGCGAATACAATCTCGCGGCCGCCGACGTGACGCAAGCCATCGCCACGCAAAACGCCACCGTGACGGCCGGCACGCTCGGCGACGTGCCGTTCGTCGCGGGCCAGCAATTGACGGCGACCGTGACCGTGCGCGGCCAGTTGATCTCGCCGGATGAATTCGGCGAGATCGTTTTGAAGGCGCGTCCTGACGGCTCGGCGGTGCGGTTGAAAGACGTGGCGCGCGTGGAAGTCGGGCGTGACAGTTACGCGTCGTTCTCGCGGCTGAACGGCAAGCCGTCGGCAACGGTCGGCATCAAGCTCTCGCCGCAGGGCAATGCCATCGAAACATCGGACGCGATCCGCGCGAAGCTCGCCGAGTTGTCGCGCAGCCTGCCGCCGGGCGTGGCGGTCGTGATTCCCTTCGATACCTCCCGGTTCGTCCACGTCGCGCTGCACGAAGTTGCGCTGACCTTGCTCGAAGCCGTGCTGCTCGTGTTCCTGGTCATGTGGCTGTTCCTGCGCGACTTGCGTTATGCGCTCGTGCCGACCGTCGTGATTCCGGTCGCGCTCACCGGCGCGCTGCTCGCGCTGTATGCGCTCGGCATGTCCATCAACGTCTTCACCATGTTCGCGCTGGTGCTCGCGATCGGGATTCTCGTCGATGACGCCATCGTGGTCGTCGAAAACGTGGATCGCGTCATGCGCGAGGAAGGCCTGGCGCCAAAGGCCGCCACGCGTCGCGCGATGCAGCAGATGGGCAGCGCGATTGTCGGCATTACGGCTGTGCTCACCGCCGTTTTCGTGCCGATGGCGTTTTTCCCCGGCAGCGTCGGCGGGATCTACCGGCAATTTACCGTGGCGATGATCGCGTCGATCCTCGTCTCCGCGTTCACCGCGTTGTCGCTCACGCCCGCGTTGTGCGCGAACCTGCTGAAAACGCCGCCGCGCGAATCGCTGAAACACGGCACACACGGCGCTCACGGTTCGTCCGGCTTTTCCGCGATGTTCGACTGGACCTCGCGCAAATACAGCGGGCTCGTCACGCGCGTCTTGCGTCGGGCAGGTTCCATGTTCGTGGTGTATCTCGTGCTCGCCGGCGCATGCGCCCTGCTCTATTTGCATATGCCGAATGGCTTTTTGCCTCAGGAAGATCAGGCCCAGCTTCAGGTAATGATCCAGTTGCCGGCCGGCGCCACGCAGGCGCGCACGCTCGCAGCCGTCGAACAAACCGAGGCCATTCTTCGACGCGAACCGGCGGTATCGAATATCACGAGCGTGGTTGGCTGGAGCTTCCAGGGCAGCGGCCAGAACGTGGCGATGTGTTTTGTCGATCTGAAGGACTGGTCCGCGCGCGATCTCGATGCAAGCGCGTTGCGCGACAAGCTCAACCGCTCGCTTTCGACCATCATGGACGCGACCGTATCCGCGCAGATGCCGCCGCCCGTGCCCGGCATGGGCCATTCGGAAGGCTTCGTGATGCGGCTGGAGGATCGTGGCGGCATCGGCATTCAGGCGCTGACCGCGGCGCGCGAGCAGCTCTTCGAGCAAGCACGGCGCAATCCCGCATTCGCCGATGTCCGCTCGGAAGCGCTGCCCGACGCGCCGCGTATCGTGCTCGATATCGACCGCGCGAAAGCCTATGCGCTCGGCGTTCCGTTCGACAAAATCGGCGATGCGCTCGGCAATACCTTCGGCTCGACTTACATCGACGACTTCCCTTCGGGCGGCCGGATGCGCCGCGTGATGATCGCCGCCGACGCGCCTTCGCGCATGACCGAAACCGACCTCATGAACCTCTCCGTGCGCAATCTGGCCGGACAGATGGTGCCGTTGTCGTCGGTCGCTTCGCTGCACTGGACCACGGGTCCTTCCGTGCTGACGCGCTACAACGGCTCGCCTTCCCTCGATGTCAGCGGCCGTCCGGCCAATGGCGTGAGCTCCGGCGCGGCCATGGCCGAGATGGAACGCCTCGCGCAGCTGTTGCCGGTTGGCGTCGGTTTCGACTGGACCGATACCGCGCTGGAAGAAACGCGCGCGGCGCGGCTCACGCCGGTGCTGATCGGCTTGTCGCTGCTGGCGGTTTTCATGGCGCTTGCCGCGCTTTACGAAAGCTGGACCATTCCGCTCGCGGTGCTGACCATCGTGCCGCTCGGCATGATCGGCGCCGTGATCGCGATGTACACGCGCGGCATGCCCAACGACGTGTACTTCAAGGTCGGCATGATCACGGTGATCGGGTTGTCGGCGAAAAACGCGATTCTGATCGTGCAATTCGCGCGCACCCTTCACGCCGATGGCATGGCCCTCGCCGAAGCGATCGTCGCCGCGGCGAGCGCGCGCTTCCGGCCGATCGTGATGACATCGGCGGCATTCCTCTTGGGCGTCACGCCCTTGCTGGTTTCGAGCGGTGCGGGCGCGGAAAGCCGGCGTTCGATCGGCACCGGCGTGTTCGGCGGCGCGATCACGGCGACCGTTCTCGGACTCGTGTTCACGCCGCTGGCTTTTTTTATCGTGGTATCGGCGCAAAGGTTCATGCAGCGCAAATTCAAGTCGATGACCCGCGAAAAAGCATCGGCCAAATCCGAGCTCGACGACCTGCCCCGCGCCGATGTCCAGGGCTCTGGCGAAAGCTGAGCCGGCTGCTGTCCCGATTGCGTAAGCGTAGTCGCCTATGATTGCTACAATCCGCGCTTTACGCGGTCGTGGAGGTTGGGAATGGCCTATCCCGCAGGTACCGTTGCAGCACTCAGTTCGGCGGCGGCAACGGTGTTTTCCATCGGCATCGTGTTCCTGGGTTATTGGGGCATCCACGAATCAACCCAATGGCATTTCGCCGATGTCACCGTCGCCGTCCTCGCGCTCTCCGGCTTCATATGTCTCGGTCTTGTACCGTGGTTCGCAACATCCCCTGTCGAGCATCCCGACGACGAATCCCTCATCCGCCACGCACGCCGCGCGTTCCTGGCGGGCGTGGGCGCGCTCTGGCTGGCCATCGTCGTGTCGATTTTCACGTGAACACACGCCATTGAAAACTCCGCCTTTCAATATGAAGATTCGCCCCGATCAGGTTATTGAACTGGTCGTGAATCTGGTTTTGCCGTGGCTCGCGTACAAACTCGCGTTGCCATATTGGGGTGAGCTCGGCGCGCTTTATGCGTCGGCGGTTCCGCCAATCGTGTGGAGTCTCGTCGAGTTTGCGAGGACCCGTCGGGTCGATGCACTGAGCGTGCTCGTGCTGATCGGCATTGCGCTGTCTATCGTGCTGATGGCGCTTGGCGGCAGTCCGCGCTTGTTGCTGATGCGTGAATCGATGGCTTCCGGCGCCATTGGCTTGGCCTTCCTGCTGTCGCTTGCCGCGCGCCGGCCGCTGACGTTTTATCTTGCGCGCGCGACGGTTGCCCGCGAATCCGATGGCGGCGCCGAGCGCTTTGAAGCGATGTGGGACAGCCGTCCTCAACTGCGCCGCTCGATCCGTCTGATGACGTTCGCCTGGGGCCTGGGGCTGACCGGGGAAAATCTGCTGCGCGCGTGGCTCGCGTGGCATTGGCCAATCGAACGCTTCTTGCTGGTTTCGCCGTTCGTCGGTTACGGGATCTATGGCGGGCTGACCGTGTGGACGCTGATCTATCGCAAACGGATGAAAGCGCGCGAAGCGGCTGCGCCGGCGAATACGGTTCAGTCCTGAGGCAGCTCGAAAAAAACGCGCCCTCGGGCGCGCTTTGTTCAAAGCGGCACTGTGTTTCAGGCTGCCTGCTGCTGGTACTGGATCCGATGCAAGTTCGCGTACAAGCCATTCAGCCGCAGCAATTCGGCATGGCTGCCCTGCTCCGCGATCTTGCCGGCTTCCATGACGAGAATGCGATCCGCGCGTTCAATAGTCGATAACCGGTGCGCGATGACCAGCGTCGTGCGCCCTTTCATCAACGTTTCCAGCGCTTCCTGCACATGCCGCTCCGACTCGGAATCGAGCGCGGACGTGGCTTCGTCGAGAATCAGGATCGGCGCGTCCTTGTAAATCGCGCGCGCGATGGCGAGCCGCTGGCGCTGGCCGCCCGAAAGCCGCATGCCGTTGCCGCCCACGCGTGTTTCCATGCCTTCGGGCATGGCCGCGACCACGTCCGCGAGATTTGCCGCAGCAAGTGCCGCGCTTACCCGCTCGCGATCCGGCGTCTGGCCATACGCGACGTTGGCCGCGATCGTGTCGTTGAAGAGCACCACGTCTTGGCTCACCATCGCCATCTGGCTGCGCAGGTCGTGCAGACTGTATTCGGGAAGCGCCACGCCGTCGACCATCACGGCGCCGCTGGCCGGATCGAAGAAACGCGGCAGCAAGTTGACCAGCGTCGTCTTGCCGCTGCCCGACGCGCCCGCCAGCGCCACCATCTCGCCCGGCGCGACCTTGAAGGACACGGCGTTGAGCGTGGGCCCGGCGCTCGTTCCATAACTGAACGATACGTCGCGGAACTCGACCTCGCCGCGTGCGCGCTGCAACGGAAGGCCGCCGCCTTCGGGCTCCACGGGTTCATCGATAAGACCGAAGATGAGTTCAGCCGCCGTCATGCCGCGCTGCAGCGGCTGGTTGATATCGATCAGATGCTTGAGCGGCGAGATCACGAGCAGCATGGACGTGACAAACGCGACGAAACCGCCGACCGTGGTCTGGTCGTTCGCCGACTGCACCACGGCAATGGTGATCACGATCGCGAGCGCAATCGATGCCAGGAACTGCGTCAGCGGCTGCGCGAGACCACCGGACACCGTCATGCGCATGGAGTAACCGCGCAGGCGATTGCTCATGTCGGTGAAGCGGTCGTTTTCGTACTTCTGGCCGTTGTGCACCTTCACGACCTTGTACCCGCCGACCGTCTCTTCCACGATGTACGAAAGCTCGTTGGTCAGCAGCTGATGTTCGCGATTGAGACGCCGCAAGCGACGGTTGATCTTGCTCACAAGCCAGCCGATGGCCGGCAGGATCACCGCGATCACCAGCGTAAGCCGCCAGTTGAGGATGAACAGGTAGCCGAGCAGGAAAATCACCGTCAGCGAATCGCGTACGAGCGTCACGACAACGCTTTGCAGCACGTTCAGGATCTGGTTCACCTCGAACACGATCGCGTTGATGATCGTGCTGGCTGTTTCGCGCTGGAAGAATCCGGCGCTGGTGTTGATCATCCGGTCGAACATCTTGAGGCGCAGTTCGAGCAGGATCTTGTTGGTGACATACGAAAGCAGATAGCCCGACGCGTATTGCATGCCGCCGCGCACGACCGCGAGACCGACGACGGCAGCCGGCACGATCCACTTCGCACTCGCGCTGCCATGCGCGCCGAAACCGTGGTCGAGCAGCGGCTTCAGCAGCATGGGAATACCGGCTTCGCTCGCGGCGACAAAACCCATCGCGATCAGGCCGAGCGCAACAATGCCGAGCAGCGGCCGGATGTATGGCCAGAGCCGGGTCATGACAGCGGCCGGCGAGGTCGTCTTGCCGCCGCCGATCGTTTTGCTCAAGGTGGGCTGTTGACTCAAAAGTTGTTTCCTTTGTTGTGCTTGCTGCGCGCGCCTGGGGCCGGGAATCGCCGTTCTCGCGGCGCTTGTGCCTTGAGCACTCGTTGCCCTTGCACAGTGCCGATTCGGCAAACCGACATTGTAATCCGGCGAGGTGCCGTGTCTCATTAACGCCTTTCGGCCTCTGACGACGGCCGTGCGTTGCGAGTTTTATGGCGCTTGCGGCTCTTGCGGAAGTTCAGAAGCGCCCTGCCGGTCTTTTAAACGCCCGGGTCCTTTCGCGCTTTAGGAAGCATTCCAGCCAGCTTTTCGCCCTGGCCCATCAGGAACCCTGAGAAACACCAGAACGCGAGCGCCGTGGTCTGCCACATGAAGTCATCGGTCGAATTCTTGGCGACCATGCCCATCACCAAGGCGATTCCCGCTGCGCTCACCCACGGCACCGCGTGCCGCAGCCGCCAGAATCGCCAGATCAAAGCCAGCAGCAACGATATTTCCAGCACCACGCCAACTATGCCCGTCTCGAGCCACGTGTTCAGAAACAGGTTGTGCGCGTGCGTCAGCGCCTGCGGCTCACGTTCCAGCAAGGTCGGCGGAATCTCGGCCTGGAAGACACGTCCCGGCAAAGGCTTGCCAAAACCCACGCCCGTCCATGTGCGCGCTTCGCCTTCCCGACCGTAGAAAGCCCAGAGTTTGGGACGCGTATCCGAGGACATTGCGTCGCCGATACCAGCCAGAACCTCCGGCATGTACATCTTGTCGCCGGCAACCGTGACCTCGCGCGCGGCAGGTTTCGGCATGCTGTGTCCGAGACGCAGGCGCACGCTCAGTTCGAGCGTTCCGACCGCGGCGACGCAGATCACCAGAACGCTCAGCGCCGCAAGCAACAAATGTTTCCGATACAACGGGTAAGCCGCGATCACCAGCGTGACGCCCGCGGCCGGCCAGAAAAAACGGTTGAGCGTCGCCAGGCCGATCACCAGCGCGAGCACGATCCCGCTCAGCCCGAAAAGCCGCCAGCGGCGGTCCATCAGCAGGCCGGTGAAGAGCGTTATCGAAAAGATTGCGAGCGTGCTCGTGTGGCCCACACGGTTGTAGTAATGCAGGAGCACATCGGCGGGATCGGTGGGTGGCTGCAGGCGGCCCCAGTAATACAAACTGCCGCCCACGAGCAGCAGGCACGCAACCCAGTTGATTAACACGATCTGCTGCGCTCGCCCGGTGCGCGTTCCGACAAGCCAGAAGGCCAGGAACGACACGAGCGGATACAGGACTTCGTCGAGCCACGCATGCATGCTGTCGCGCGGAAACGGCGACCACGAAACGGATATCAGCGCCCACGCAGCCCACGCGGCGATGGGCCATAGCAACGGCCAGCGCAATGGCGACGGCCGGTCCGGCGAAAAGGCCGCGGCGAGCGTACCGATGCCCACCAGCCCCAGCGCCATGTTTTCGAGCGCGGTCATGTGGGCGAACATCGCGACAAACATAATGACTGGACACGCCACCCACAGAACGCGTTCCACCTGCATGCACATCTTCGTCATTGCACTCCCGCAAGAGCCGCCCGCAAGCTGTTGCAGACAGCCTCGAGCGAAATAAGTCCCATGCAATCGGCATGGTCGCCGCGCCACGCGACACACGTCGATGTATTGCGATCGCAGCGGCGCGCCCACGCTACATATCGCCTGAAAATGTCGGGCTGATCGCGGCACGGCATGTCAGCGATAGTAACCGGCGTGAACGGCGCATCGCGCCAGTAGTTTCCCGCGCCGTGTATCAGCGCGTTGCCCGGCCCGAACAGCGCGATGGTCGGTACGCCGGTCAGACGCCCGAGATGCGCCACGCCGGTATCGGGACAGACGATCGCCCGCGCGCCGGCAAACATGTGCCACACCTGACGCAAGTCGATACGGCCGGCAAAGCTCGGATACCGGCCGGCGGGATCGATTGCGTCGATCAACTCCGTTTCGCTGGGACCACCGCTCCAGACCGGCGCCAGACCGAGCGTTTCCACGAACGCCGCCAGGGATCGCCAACGCTCGTCGGGCCAGCGCTTGACGTCGGTACTTGCGCCCGGATGCAGCACGACGTAAGGCTTCCGCAAGACACGTGCATCGGCTTCCGCGAGCGCTGCGGGCGCGGGCGCCGGCCAGTCACCCATCTTGTACGGACGCGGCGGCGGACCTTCGACCAGGCGGGCCGCAATGTCGGCCCAGGCGCCGGGCGTGTCCGGATACGAGACGGCTTCGTTGAGCGGCCAGTTCTTCCACGCGGGGACATCGTGCGCGTGGCCGGCGATCCATCGGCATCCTGCCGCGAGTGCAAGCCACGCATGACGATTGTCGCCGGCCACGAAGCCGAGATCGTACGGCCCGGAGCGCAGTATGGCCTTGACCGACTGAACATCACGCGGATCGAACGGAATCACGTCCACGCCGAACGGCTTGCCGTCATACAGCGGCACGATGGGTTTCGGGCAGGTCAGCACAATCTGCGCATCCGGATGTTGCGCCCGCAGTTTCGCGATGAGCGGCGTCAGCAACAGCGTGTCGCCAAGCAACAAGTGATGCGCGATCAGAACACGCCTCACCACCTGCGGCTTCCGGCGCAACGGCTTCAACGTCAGCCGGGGCAATGCGCGGCCCATGATGCGCATGCGTCCAGAAAGTCGGCTCATCGGACAGCGTTCCTGCTTGAGAATTGGAGTGTGTGGGTTGCGATTGATGCGCGTCAAAACCACGCCCGAGTCCGCGATCAAGCGATCCAGGCTTCCAAGCCGCTCACAGACGCCAGGCGACAAGCCCCGCCGCGCGGATCTCCTCCAGCGGCAAACTCGACTTGACGTCGGCAAACACGGCACCCGGTTTCGCCAGTGCGATCAATGCGCCCGTATTTTGCAGGAAATCTCGATGCGGCACCGCGAGAACAACAAGATCGGCGGGTTCCAGCGCATTGAAAGACGTCAAAGTGGCGCCGTATTCGTCGAAAGCCTCTTGCCGGTCAGCGAGCGGATCGTGGAGCTGGACGTGCAGGCCGTAGTCTTCCAGATGATGAACGATATCGATCACCTTGGAATTGCGCAGGTCCGGGCAATTCTCCTTGAACGTCAACCCGAGCACGACCGCCCTGGCGCCAAGCGGCGCGCGGCCGGTGCGGATCAGCGTCTTGACGGCGCGCTCGGCGACGAACCGGCCCATGCCGTCGTTCACGCGCCGCCCGGCCAGGATCAGCTGCGGCGTGTAGCCGGAAACCTGGGCCTTGTGCGTCAAATAATAGGGGTCCACGCCGATGCAATGACCGCCCACCAGTCCGGGCGTGAACGGCAGGAAATTCCACTTGGTGCCGGCGGCGTCCAGCACTTCGCGGGTATCGATATCGAGATAATCGAAGATGATCGCCGCCTCGTTCATCAGCGCGATGTTCAGGTCGCGCTGCGTATTCTCGATCACCTTCGCGGCCTCGGCCACCTTGATGGAGCCGGCGCGATACACCCCTGCCGTCACGACCGAGCCATACACCTCGGCGACCCGATCGAGCGTGCTTGCATCCGACCCGGAGACGATCTTCACAATGTTGCAGAACGTGTGCAGCTTGTCGCCGGGGTTGATGCGCTCGGGACTGTATCCCACGGTGAAATCCGTGCCGAAGCGCAAGCCCGATTCGCGCTCGAGGATCGGCACGCAGATTTCCTCTGTGACGCCTGGATAAACCGTCGATTCATACACCACGATATCGCCGCGCTTGAGCGCCCGGCCGACCGTTTCGGACGCCCGGATCACCGGCTGCAGGTCCGGCTGCGCGCCGGCGCTGATCGGCGTGGGTACGGCGACGATGTGAAAGTCAGCTTGCTTCAAGGTCTTGATGCTGTCGGTCAGCTCGATTTGCGCGCGCGCCAGTTCGTCCCGGCTGACCTCGCCGTTCCGATCCAGACCCGCGCGCAGGTCGGCGAGCCGGTTCGGACTGACATCGAAGCCGATCGTGCGGCGTTGCATGCCAAAAGCGATGGCGACGGGCAATCCCACATAGCCCAGGCCAATAACGGAGACGTGTCGATCATGCATGGCGGTAAATACTCGAAAGTGTCGGGACTCGCGTGGGCCTGAATGCGTGGCTGCATCGGTCCATCGTCATTTGATTTTGAGGTAGAGGCGGCTGAGAAGCGGCCGGCTGTGAACCCACAAGCGGCTTTTCAGCCAGGGCGCGGGTTTGTCGCGCACGTCGAGCCGGAAGATGTTGCCCGGGTTACCGCGTCGGACATTCGTGCCCGGCTGCACCGTGTAGAGATGGCGGAAACCTGACGCGGCGGCTTCTTCGAGATAGTCGGCATCGAAATAGCCCTGCGGCCAGCAAAGATGATCCGATACCTCGCCGAGATTGCGTTCGAGCGTTGCACGAGCTTCAAGCAGATCCTGGCGAAGGCCGGTGCATTTGGCGGCCGGGTCCTGGCTCACGCGATCCCAGCGCGTATGAGTGTGCGTGTGACTATGGAATTCGAACGTCCCGGCCTCGCGCATTGCGTGGATTTCAGACCAGCGCGCGATGACCCTGTCCGTTTCGCCCGCTTCGATCGCCGCCTTCGATGCCGTGTGGCCCAGCAGTTCGGGTACGCCCGGTGATGAGTTCGCCGTGTTCGCTCGCACAGGCCCGCTGTTGATCCATGCCGATACGAGGAACCCGATCGCCGTGAACCCGTGCCGCGCGAGTACCGGATGCGCGTGAACCCAGTTGTCGAGATAACCGTCGTCAAAGGTGAGCACCACAGACCTTTCGGGCACCGGCTCGCCCGCCAGATACGCACTGAAGGCATCTGCGCCAAGCGTTGTGTAGCCTTCTTGCGCGAGCATCGCCATCTGATCCGCGAAATTCGCCGGCGACACGGTCACCGCGCCCGGCGCCGGGCTCACATGGTGATACATCAGAACGGGCACGGCACGCGCCGTCCTCATGCAAGACCTCGTTCGCTCAGGCTGCTGACGTAGAAAGCGGCCATTTCGTTCGCCATGGTATCGACGGAAAAACGCGTTTGCGTGATCTGCAAACCGGCATCGCCCATACGTTGGCGTTCGTCGGGTGCATCGACCAGACGCAACAACGCGGCGGCAAGCGCGCGGTCGTCGTGCGCCGGAACGAGCAGGCCGTTCACGCCGTCCTCGATCACTTCGGGTACGCCATCCACCGCCGAACCAATCACGGGCAATCTCGCCGCCATGGCCTCGATAAACGATGTGCCCAGCGCCTCCTGATGCGTCGGCAAGACGAACAGGTCGAAGCCGGCGAGCACGTTGGGAATATCGCGGCGCAAGCCGAGCATATGAACGTGATCCGTGAGGCCGTTGTCCTGCACGCTGGCGCGGATTTCATTGAAGAGAGGACCGTCGCCGGCAAAGACAAAATGCAGATTCGGTCTTTGTTCAATCAGAGGTTTCGCAATCCGGATCAAATCAGCGTGACCTTTCTTGTCGCGCAGGATTGCGACCGTGCCGGCGATCACCGCGTCTTCGCCAAGGCCGAGTTCTGCGCGCAAAGTCGATGCCGCCCGGCTCACGGAAGGCGGTTTCACGATGCCCGTATAAATCGTCACGACGTCTTTTTCCGGAACACCTTCCGAGACCAGATAACGCCGCACCGACTGGCTCACGGCCACCACCTTATGCGGCAGCCACGTGTAGGTCGCGCGCGACGTGATGGCAAGCGCGAGGTGGCGCGTTCGCACGATCAGCGGCGTGCCGGCAAGCCGCGCCGCGGCGCCGCCCAAAAGACTGTCGCGGCCGCTGTGCGTGTTGAGCACATCGAAACTGCGTTCCTTCAAAAGCTGCCGTATGCGCGCAACCGCGCTGATGTCCATGCCGGAGCGCATGGGCGTTGTGTGGATTGTGAATCCTTCGGCACCAAGCCGCTCGCCGAGCCGCGCGCCTGGGACGCACACGAGTTCCAGCGTGTGACCGCGTTCACGCAGCGCAAGCATTTCCTTGAACGTACGATGTTCCTGACCGCCCCATCCGTTGGACGATTCGCTGTGCAAAATTCTCAGCGGTTTCATTGCAGTGATGGATCCCAAATTGATTCCCGATTATTCGCTGCTGGCGTCACGCGGTTGGTATTGTGAGCATGATTCAACGGTCGCGTCCGCCAGGACGAATCAACACGTGTACTTCTAGTGCGTTCGTTGCGTCGGCAAGCCGGGCAGCCCGATTCTGGTATAACGATGTCCGGCTGCAGACTTCAGGCGCTACGCCCCGTATGGTGTTCGATTTGTGCTTCGTCAGTCTTGTCAGCACACACGAAAAGGTCCGGCTGGCTTCGGGCACATTGCCGTAACAGCGACTATAAACGCAGCACTCGCGGCTGGTGCTTTTAGCGTCAAATTATAGCAATTCACGTATCTTATTCACGCCCCATGACCCGCCCAACGCTCGGCATCGCCCTGATCACTTTCAACGCTGCGGCCCGTCTCGCGCAGTGTCTCGAAGCCGTTTCATTCGCCGATGAAATCGTCGTGATCGATGGCGGCAGCACCGACGCCACCGCCGGCATAGCAGAGGCGCATCGCGCACGCGTCATAGAAGTGCGGGACTGGCCCGGCTTCGGCCCGCAGAAGAACCGCGCGCTCGATGCGCTGACTACGGACTGGGTATTGTCCATTGATGCCGATGAAATCGTGTCGCCGGAACTGGGTCTCGCGATCCGCGAAGCGCTCGCGAAACCACAAGCCGATGTCTACGCGGTCGACCGTTTATCTAATTTTTGCGGGAACTGGATTCATCACAGCGGCTGGTATCCGGACTGGATTCCGCGGCTTTTCAAACGCGGCGCAGCGCGTTTTTCCGATGACCTCGTGCACGAACGGCTCGTGCTTTCACAGCCCGGCGCAACCAAGGTCGCGCGTTTGAAAGGCAAGCTGATGCACTACTCGTACGAGGACTTCGAAACCGTGCTGCGCAAGCTCGATACTTATTCGACGGCCGGAGCGCAACAGCGTCACGCGGCGGGCAAACGCGGCAGCTTCAGCACGGCGGTGCTGCGCGGCGTGTGGGCGTTCGTGCGCACCTACTTCCTGCGACGCGGTTTTCTCGATGGCCGCGCCGGTTTCATGATCGCCGTCTTCAACGCGCAGACCGTGTATTACCGTTTTCTCAAGCTTGCACAGCTGAACCAGCCGCACTGACGGCGAGTTCGAGTAACGCGTCGACGTGTGCCGCGATGCTTGTATCGTAGAGAATGGATTCAGCCGATACGCTTGCCGGTTTTGCATCGAGTGCACGCTGCACGGCACGGCGAAGGTCATCGGCATTTCCGGGCTGAAACGTGAACTTGGCATTGTCGGCAATCGCGCTCACGCAGCCGATGCTCGTCGGGAAAATCACCGGCGTTCCGCACATCACGGATTCGATACCCACCAGCCCGAACGGCTCATAAGTGGACGCGAGAATCGTGAAATCCGCCGCACGATACACATCCTCGATATTCTTCGCGTACCCGATGTACCTGAGCCTGTCCGATGTCTGCGCCGGCGGCCGCCCGGCGACGGCAATCACCACGGGCAAACCGCTGTCTCGCAACGCCGCTTCGATCAGCGGCAAACCCTTGCGCTCGTGACTGCTGGATGGAAACAGCAGAATGTTTTCGTTATCGGCGAAACCGAATTGTTTGCGCAGCGCTGCGCGTTGTTCAGCAGACACCGCCGAAAACCGCGCACCATCCACAGGCGGATAAAGCACGCGGATTTTTGAGTCGGGCACGGCATAGAACGTGCGCAGTTCGTCGCGCATCATTTCCGAGTGCGCGACGATTATCTTGGCCTGCCGATACTGCAAACGCTCTATCTTGATCTGACGGCCGTCCGAAGGGCGTTCTTGACGCCCGCTCGCGGTCAGAAAGCCAATATGGGTTCCCCCGCAAATCGCGATCTCCGACGACTCCACGCGATTGCACCCAATTAGCACATCGACCCGGGCATTTTTGCGTGCGCGCTTGAGCGCCCAGTTGAAATACGTGTCGCGCAGCTTGGATGGCAGCAGCGAAACATTGATCCTGTGCGCTGCGACCATTGCGCTTTCGGGCTGCGACGTATCGATCTTGCGGGCGAAAAACGCCGGCTTGCGCTCGCCGGTAAAACCAGCCGCGTTGAGTCCGCGAACGAGGTCCAGCGCGTAACGCTCGAGGCCGCCGCTTTGTTTGAGCGCGTTGGCGGAGATGCCGAGATTCGCCCACGCCTTGTTCGCGGCGCACATCAATAAACGATTTCGATGGCGCTACCCGCGAACTCCCCGCGCAAGGCCGTGATCAGATCGTCGGTTGGCTTGACGCGCCATTCGTCGCCGAGCCGCACTTCGCCTTCGGCATGCTCGCTTCTATACAAAATGCTCACGTTCAGGCCATTCGGGATCTGCACAGGCGCGCGTTGGCCGCGGCCACCACCGTCGCGGTCTCCGCCGCGCGATCCACCGCGCGATGAAGGCTGAACCACCGCTGGAGCCGCTGCTTGCTCGGGCGGCGCGCTGTGAGCTTCCAACACTTTCTTCAATCGCAGTGCGTCGGCGTTGCCGTTCATTTCGACCTTCACGGATTGCGCGTATCTGCTGCGAGCCCGCTCCAGATCCATTGCGGCTTCAACCGTAAAGCGAATCCCGCCAGTGAACGCGTCGTTGCGGGCTTGACCTTGCACCACGAGCAACTCGTCTTCCTTGTATAACGCCTTGTTCGCTTCGAACTGTTCGTTGAACACGGTGACTTCGCATTGGCCGGTGCCGTCGTCGAGATTCACGATCAACATCTTGCCGCGTTGAGTCATTTGCGTGCGCATAGTCGTTATCACGCCCGCTACGAGCTTCTCGCGCCCTTCTTTCAACTCGCCGATTTTCTGGCGCACGAAGCGGCGGACTTCGGTCTTGTAGGCATCGAAAAGATGGCCCGACAAATAGAAGCCCAGCGCGCTTTTCTCTTCCTGCAAGCGCTTCTTGTCCGACCACATGGGTTCGTCGACGAGTTCGTGGCCTTGTTGCGGTTCGTCGCCCATGTCGAAGAGACCGGACTGCATGGCATTGGCCGCCGCCTGATCCGCGGCCTCCATGGCGAGCGACACGGATGCAATCAGTTGCGCCCGATTATCATGCAGCGAATCGAACGCGCCGGCCCGGATCAGCGCTTCCACCGTGCGCCGGTTCACCATACGGCGATCCACGCGCATGCAGAAGTCGAAGATATCGGTGAACGGCGCTTCTTCGCGCGCGCGCAAGATTTCTTCGATAGCGCTCTGCCCGCTGCCCTTCACCGCGCCGAGGCCGTATCGAATGGTCTTTGAACGCTTGCCGTCGGCTTCGGCTACCGGCTCGAACCGGTAAGCCGACTGGTTGATGTCCGGCGGCAACACGATCATCTTGTTGACGAGGCAATCCTCGAACAGGATCTTGACCTTGTCCGTGTCGTCCATGGCTAGCGACATGTTGGCCGCCATGAATTCAGCCGGATGATGCGCCTTGAGCCACGCCGTGAAGTACGCGAGTAGTGCATACGCGGCTGCGTGCGACTTGTTGAAACCGTAGCCCGCGAACTTCTCCATCAAGTCGAAGATTTCGTCGGCTTTCCCGGCCGTCAGGCCATTCTTCGCCGCGCCCTGCCGGAAGAGTTCGCGATGCTCGGCCATCTCTTCGGCCTTCTTCTTGCCCATCGCGCGGCGCAGCAAGTCGGCGCCACCGAGCGAATATCCGCCGATGATCTGCGCCATCTGCATCACCTGCTCCTGATAGACCATGATCCCGTAGGTCTCTTTCAGGACGGATTCCACGCGCGGGTCCGGATACTCCACGATTTCGCGGCCATGCTTACGCGCGCAGAAGCTCGGAATCAGGTCCATTGGGCCCGGTCGATACAACGCCACCAACGCGATGATGTCTTCGAACCGGTCAGGCTGCGCGTCCTTCAGCATGCCCTGCATGCCGCGGCTTTCCAGCTGGAACACGGCGACCGTGTTCGCTTTCTTGAGAATCTGGAACGAAGCGGGATCGTCGAGCGGAACCTGCGACAAGTTCCAGTCTTTCTTCGATGGGTCCAGCCGGCGGATATACCGTTCAGCCCAGTCGAGAATGGTCAGCGTGGTCAAACCCAAGAAGTCGAACTTCACGAGCCCGACGGCTTCCACGTCGTCCTTGTCATACTGGCTGACCACGCCGCCGTCTTCGCCTTGCGTGTAGAGCGGGCAAAAATCCGTGAGCTTGCCGGGCGCAATCAACACGCCGCCCGCGTGCATGCCGACGTTGCGTGTGAGCCCTTCCACGCGCTGCGCAAGCTCGATCAGCTGATGCACTTCGTCTTCGTTGTCGAAGCGGTCCTGCAGCGTGGGCTCTTCCTTCAGCGCGTCCGCAATCGTCACGTGCTTGCCCGGCTTGAACGGAATCAGCTTCGCGATTCCGTCCGTGAACATATAGCCGAGATCGAGCACGCGGCCAATGTCGCGCACGGCCGCTTTCGCTGCCATCGTGCCGAAAGTCGCGATCTGCGATACCGCATCCGCGCCGTACTTCTGCTTCACATACTGAATGACGCGGTCACGCCCTTCCTGACAGAAGTCGATGTCGAAGTCAGGCATCGACACGCGATCCGGGTTCAGGAATCGTTCGAACAGCAAGTTGTACTTGAGCGGATCGAGGTCGGTAATGAACAACGCGTACGCGACGAGCGATCCCGCGCCCGATCCGCGACCGGGTCCGACCGGCACGCCATTGTTCTTCGCCCACATGATGAAGTCGGCAACGATCAGGAAGTAACCCGGGAAGCCCATCCCGATGATGGTCTTGCACTCGAATTCCAGGCGCGCGTAATACGTCTCGCGCTGCGCCTCGCGGGCGGCTTCGTCGGGATAAAGCTGGACGAGACGCTTTTCCAGCCCTTCCTTCGACAAATGCACGAGGTAGTCGTCGAGCGACATGCCGTCGGGCGTCGGGAAAAGCGGCAGCTTCGGCTTGCCGAGTTCCAGCTTCAGATTGCAGCGCTTCGCGATTTCGACCGTGTTCGCCAACGCCGACGGAAGGTCCGCGAACAACGCGCACATTTCCTCTTGCGTGCGGAAATATTGCTCGGTTGTAAAGCGCTTTTGACGGCGCGGATTCGCGAGCATGTCGCCTTCGGAAATACACACGCGCGCTTCGTGCGCCGTGAAATCGTCCGGGGTCATGAACTGCATGGGATGCGTGGCGACGACCGGCAACTTCAACTGCGCGGCAAGCCCGACAGCTTGCTGAATATAGGTCTCGCCGCCCGGATGCCCAGCGCGTTGCAACTCGATGTAAAACGCGTTCGGGAACAGCTTGGCCCAGCGCTCGGCGTGACGAATCGCGGCCTGGTCGTTACCGGCGGCAAACGCCATGCCGATATCGCCATGCTGCGCGCCCGACAGCGCCAGCAACCCTTCGGACAATCCGCCTTCGAGCCATTCGTACTCGACTTCCGCGCGCCCGCGATACTGATTCGTCAGCCACGCTTTCGAAAGCAGTTCGCACAGATTGAGATACCCGCGCTGGTTCTTGACGAGCAGCAGCAAGCGCGAAGGCTTGTCGCGATCTGCTGGATTAGTGATCCAGACGTCGCAGCCGGCAATGGGTTTCACGCCCTTGCTGCGCGCTTCCTTATAGAACCTGACGAGGCCGAATGCATTGCCGAGGTCGGTTAGCGCGAGCGCGCCCTGGCCGTCCTTGGCCGCGGCCTTGACAACGTCGTCGAGGCGCACGATGCCGTCGGCAATCGAGAATTCGGAGTGAACACGAAGATGGACAAAACGGGGATCTGACATGACCAATATTGTACATCCGCCTATTCGCGAAATACCCGGCGGAAAGCACGCGTTAGCCATTCGGTCAGGGGTCAAACAGACTCGATCCACATCATGAAAAAAGTGCCGTATCGTTAGCCGATCGGTCGAGTCGGAAGCACGTGCCGTTTGCGGGATAATACGGATTCGACGGATGCGGAATTCGCCCGTCGTTCCCGCTTTTTCATCCGGTAACGCCCGTTTTCAAGCACTTTAAGAGCATTTGCGTCATGAGCATCATCAATCTTTCCGCGTATAAATTTGTGACCATCGAGAACGGCGCCGAATGGCGGCCGCTGATTGTCGAGCGCTGCGTGTCGCTTGGCCTGCGCGGGACGATCCTGCTCGCGCCCGAAGGCATCAATTTGTTCGTTGCGGGCGAGCCCGAATCCATCCACACCTTCATGCATTACCTTCGGACAGATGCTCTTTTCGAAGGGAAATTTGCCGATTTGGAGTTCAAGGAAAGCATCTCGGCCACGCAGCCGTTCGGCAAGATGCTGGTGAAATTGAAGCGCGAAATCATCACCATGAAAAAGCCGGCAATCAAGCCGGAACTGGGTCGCGCGCCGTCCGTTCCGGCGGCGACGCTCAAGGCATGGCTCGACCGTGGACATGACGACGAAGGCCGCGCGGTCGTAATGCTCGACACACGCAACGCGTTCGAAGTCGATGTGGGCACGTTCAATCAGGCGCTCGATTACCGCATCGATAAATTCAGCGAATTTCCCGCCGTGATCGAAGCGCATCGCGCGGATCTGGAAGGCAAGACAGTGGTGTCGTTTTGTACCGGCGGCATTCGTTGCGAGAAAGCCGCCATTCACATGAAGGAAGTCGGCATCGATCATGTTTATCAGCTCGAGGGCGGTATTCTCAAGTACTTCGAGGAAGTGGGCGGCGCGCATTACCACGGCGAGTGTTTTGTGTTCGATCACCGGACGGCTTTGAACGCAGCGCTGGAACCGGCGGCAAACGTACCAAGTGACGACGCTTCGGGCACGGAAGACGAAGCCGTCAATAGCGACGAAGCGCACGCTGCGATTACCGCCGATGGCCGGGCCTCGTTTCCCGGCCCGGGCGGGCAGCGGCACAAGGCATGAGCGCAGCGTCCGCGTATCGCGGGCGATTTGCGCCCTCTCCTACCGGACCTCTTCACTTTGGTTCGCTGGTGAGCTCGCTGGCCAGTTTCCTCGATGCACGTGCGCATCGGGGAACATGGCTTATTCGGATTGAAGATGTGGACGGTCCGCGCACGATACCCGGCGCGGCGGAAGATATCCTTCACACGCTGCACAAGTTCGGCATGCAGTCCGATGAACCTCCCATCTGGCAGAGTCAGCGCGAGGACGCGTATCAGCGCGCGTTCCACGGGCTGTTATCGGCGGGATTTGTATTTCCTTGCGGATGCACGCGCCGCGAGATCGCTGATTCGCTCGCATATGCTCATCAACGGCACGCCACGCTCGCGTACCCGGGAACGTGCCGCGACGGGCTGCATGGCAAGCCGCCGCGAGCCTGGCGAATGCGCGTGCCGGATGGCGATGCCGCGGTCATCGCCTTCGAGGATCGCTGGCAGGGAAAGCAGACGCAGAATCTCGCCACTGAAGTAGGCGACTTCGTGCTCAAGCGAGCCGACGGCGAATGGGCTTATCAGCTTGCAGTCGTCACGGACGATGCGGATTGCGGCATCACGCATATCGTTCGCGGCGCGGACCTGATGGATTCGACCGCGCGCCAGATCTACTTGCAACAATGCCTGGGTGTCGCAACGCCCGTCTATCTGCACGTCCCCGTAGTGGAAAACGAACACGGCGAGAAACTCAGCAAACAAACAGGCGCAACGGCGCTGGACACGACTAACCCTCTTGTCGCGTTGATGCAAGCGGCGAAGCATCTCGGCCTTGAACCGTCGTCCATTGGTTCGTTGGAAACATTTTTCTCCGATGCCACAGCGCAATGGGCACAGAGATTCGGGACGTAGTCCGGCAACTCACAAAAAGCAAAAAGCGGCATTGCTGCCGCTTTTTTCGCTACGAAATGCGTCTATCTCTCAAGACTCCGAAGGCGTCCTGCGTGGCATGCCCAAACCGCCAAGCAACGCCGCCAAAGGTTGACGCGGCGTGTTCTTGCGCTCGGCTTCCGCTGCCGCTTCATCCTGCGCTTTCCTGGCCGATGCCGGCGACGCCACATACGGCTTCAGGAAAAAATCATCGACAGGTTGCTGGCGCGAATGCGAACGCTCGAATGACGTGGAACGGCGGCGCGGCTCTTCGCTGCGTCCATGCCGATGTTCACCGCGCTCCGCACGAGCTGGCCGTTCGTCGCGGCGACCACTGGACGATTCACGCCGCGCCGGCAATTCGACCTTCAGTGTCATCACTTCGAGCGGCCGCTTGATCAGCTTCTCGATATCGGCGAGTTGCTTGCGCTCGTTCGGGCTGCACAGCGACAACGCGTCGCCTGTCGCACCGGCACGCCCCGTCCGGCCAATGCGGTGAACGTAATCTTCCGCGCTGAACGGCAGGTCGAAGTTGATCACTGCCGGCAAATCGGTGATGTCGAGACCACGCGCGGCAACGTCGGTTGCGACCAGCGCTTCGATTTCACCTTTTTTGAATGCATCGAGGGCCTGCATGCGCTCGCCTTGCGTGCGGTCGCCGTGAATGGCCGTGGCGATGATTCCGTCCTTTTCTAGCACGCGCGCGAGGCGGCTTGCGCCGATCTTGCTGTTACAGAACACCAGGACTTGCTTGAGACCGCGCTCGCGAATCAGTTGCGTAACCGCGCCGGATTTATCGCTTTCGGCGACTTCGAACACGATTTGCCGCACGTTCGCATTCGTGGAATTGCTGCGCGCAACTTCGATGGTTTGCGGGTTGCGCAAATACGTCGCAGCAAGCTTCTTGATTTCGCCCGAGAACGTGGCCGAGAACAGCAAAGTCTGGCGCTCCTTCGGCAACAGATTCAGGATGCGCTGCAGGTCCGGCAGGAAACCCATGTCGAGCATGCGGTCGGCTTCGTCGAGGACGAGCATTTGCACTTGACCCAGGTTCAGCGTTTTCTGCTGGACGTGATCGAGCAAGCGTCCTGGCGTTGCGATCAGGATTTCCACGCCGCGCCGCAAGGCTTCGGATTGCGGATTCATGTCGACACCGCCGAACACCACGGTGCTGCGCAGCGGCGTGTGCTTGGAATAAGCCTGCACGTTGGCGGCGACCTGATCGGCGAGTTCACGCGTTGGGGTGAGGATCAGCGCGCGCACCGGGTGGCGAGCCGGCGATGCGCTCGTGCTGGCCGTTGGCAGCAAACGCTGGATGATCGGCAACGAGAAACTCGCGGTCTTGCCGGTGCCGGTCTGCGCGGCGCCCATGACGTCGCGGCCGGCGAGCACCACGGGGATTGCTTGCGCCTGAATGGGCGTGGGGACGGTGTAGCCGGACTCGACCACCGCGCGCAGGATGTCGGCGGACAAGCCGAACTGGTCGAATGTGGGTACGGGCTCAGCCGCTGCGACAGCGGGCGCCTGTGGCGCGACGCTGTTTTCAGCGCTGGGATGAGCGGCGGGCGCGTCGGATTGAGCGGCGGACGGGTTCGTGACGACGGGATCTGACATGGTGACTTTGGTGGCTTCGCTTTCGCTAAAAATGCGCCGGAGCGGCGCGCGAGCGGTCATTCCACCGCTCATGGACTTCGTGAAGAAAGAAGCCGCGTGTTTCGCCTTGCAACTGGCAATCGGCGATCAACTCGCGGACTTCGGATTCGCAAGGTTTCGACCTCTGCGAATTTCTGCCTGATCCGGTCTGATTCAACCGGACAGCGTAGTACCTGCAATAGTACAAACGGCTCAAACGGCAAATTACAAGTGGCGAGGTTGTATGCAGCGGCTTGCGTGCCGCTACCTCGGCGGCAACCGGTATGAAAAGCACGCCGGTCACGACCTTCCCCGCAGTTGCACCGGTTGTGGCGTTCAATCTACGGGAAAGCCCGATATTGTAGCACTGCACCGCCCGGCGCCACGCGCAGATCGTTTGGTGCATCCGGACACCGGAAAACCCCGCCAGCCGGGCGTCTCCGCCATGCCGCGCAGCGCCCGCAACGGCCTATTTCGCTTTTGGCGCAGCACCCGACGCCTGTTTCGGCACGTCTCGAACCACCATCAGCCGCAGTTCGGTCATATCTTCGATTGCGTATTTGACGCCTTCCCGCCCGAGCCCGGAATCCTTGACGCCGCCATAAGGCATGTTGTCGACGCGGAACGACGGCACGTCGTTGATCACCACGCCGCCCACCTCCAGCCCGTCCCAGGCGAGATTGACGTTTGTGAGGCTATCGGAGAAAACGCCGGCTTGCAGGCCGAAATCACTGTCGTTGACCGTATCGAGCGCCCCGGCAAAATCCGTAAATTTTTCGAGGATCGCAACCGGCCCGAATGCCTCCTTGCGATACAAATCCTGGTCGCGCTTCACGCCCTCCAGCAACGTGGCTTCGAACATTGCGCCCTCCACCTTCCCGCCCGCAATGATTTTCGCGCCACTCGACACCGCGCTTTCCATCCAGCCGGCCAGCCGTCTGGATTCGGATTCCGAGATCATCGGGCCAACGAACGTTTTTTCGTCTTTCGGATCTCCCATCTTCAACGACTTCGTCCTGGCGATGAGCTTTTCACGCAGCGCATCGTAGATGTCGGCGTGCGCCAGGATGCGTTGCACTCCAATGCAACTTTGCCCCGACTGGTAGAACGCGCCGAATGCCAACCGGTCCACGACGTAATCCAGCCTGTCCGCTTGATCACGGTCGACAATCGCCGCCGCGTTCCCGCCCAACTCTAGAATCACCTTCTTCTTGCCCGCCTTTTTCTTCAGCTCCCAGCCGACCGCCGGAGAACCGGTGAACGAAAGCAGGCGAAACCGTTCGTCGGTAGTAAAAAGATCCGCGCCATCGCGATGGGCCGGAAGAATGGAAAACGCGCCCTTCGGCAAATCCGTTTCGGCGAGCACTTCGCCCATGATCAACGCGCCCACCGGCGTGCGGCTCGCCGGTTTAAGCACGAACGGACAACCCGCGGCAATTGCCGGCGCGACCTTGTGCGCCGTGAGGTTCAACGGGAAATTGAACGGCGATATGAACGAGCACGGACCAATCGGCACGCGTTTGTAGTACCCGTGATATCCAGCGGCGCGCGGCGCAATTTCCAGATTGATCATGCCGCCGTCGATACGCACCGATTCTTCGGCCGCGACCCGGAAGGTATCGATAAGACGCGTCACTTCGCCCTTTGAATCGTTGATCGGCTTGCCGGCTTCTATGCACAGCGCCTCCGCGAGTTCATCGAAACGTTCCCGGAAACGCTTTACGCAATGATCGAGCACCGCTTGCCGCTGATACGGCTTGAATTCGCGCATTGCGCGCTGTGCGGCAACGGCGTGGCCGATTGCGGCATCGATTGCCTTCGCGTCCGCCATCGCCACGCGGGTCGCAACTTCGCCGCTGAATTTATCGGTGACTTCCAGGTCCGTGTTGGCCGCCACGGCCTCGTTCGCCAGGTAATACGGATAGGTTTTCTTCAGCATGTCAGCCCCTTCATCTGTTCAAAGTTGCGCGCTCAGGCGTTTGATCTCGCGGTTCAGCACGCGCTCGTTGTCCGAATAGTCGATAGGCACGTCGATCAGATGCACGCCCGGCGTCGCGAAACATTCGCGGATCAAGGGCGCGAGCGCCTCGGCTGTTTCCACACGATGCCCGATCGCTCCATAACTCTGCGCATACGCCACGAAATCCGGGTTCTGCAGCGTCATGCCGTAATCAGGAAAGTTCATGTTCTCCTGCTTCCAGCGGATCATGCCGAACGCATCGTCGCGCAGCAGCAGGATCACGAGATCGAGCTTCAGACGCACGGCGGTTTCGACTTCCTGCGAATTCATCATGAAGCCGCCGTCACCGCAAACCGCCATCACGTTGCGCTCGGGATGCACGATCTTGCTTGCGATCGCGGACGGCAGACCTGCTCCCATGGACGCAAGCGCGTTGTCCAGGAGGATCGAATTTGGATCGTGAGCCCGGTAGTAGCGCGCGAACCAGATCTTGTACATGCCGTTATCGAGGCAAATGATGCCGTCCTTCGGCATGGTGTCGTAGACGTCCTTCACGATCCTGACCGGATACATGGGGAAGCGGTCGTCGTGCTCGCCTTTCGCGAGCTGCGCGTCGAAATGCTCCTTGATCATCTTGAAACGCGAGAAATCCCAATTTTCTTGCGGCTCCTTCAGCAATTCCTTCATTTGCCAGACGGCGTTCGCAATGTCCCCCACCACTTCTATTTGCGGGAAATACACGGGATCGACCTGCGCACCGAGGAAGTTCACATGGATTACCGTCTTTTCGCCCGCGTCGCCGCTGCGCATGAAAAACGGCGGTTTCTCGATCACGTCATGACCAATGTTGATAATGCAGTCCGCATGATCGATCGCGCGATGCACGAAGTCGCCATCAGACAGCGTGGCGTTGCCGAGCCACATGGGATGCGACTCGTCGATCACGCCCTTGCCCATTTGCGTCGTGAAAAACGGAATGCCGATCTGATCGACAAACTCACGCAGCATCTTCGTAGTGGTCTTGCGGTTTCCGCCCGCGCCGATCATCAGCAACGGATGTTTCGCTTCGCGGATGGCCTCTACAGCGCGCTCGACCGCTTTTTCCTCCGCAACCGGACGCCGGCTGAAGCTTTTCGGAATCGGCGCGCCGTCGCCCTCTTCGTGCGCAACGTCCTCCGGCAATTCCAGATGCGTCGCGCCCGGACGCTCCTCTTCCGCACGCCTAAACGCCTCGCGCACCGACGCCGGAATATTGCCGATAGAGACCATCGACCGCGTGTATTTGGTGAGCGGTTCCATCATCCGGACCACGTCGACAATTTGAAAGCTGCCTTGCTTGCTGGACTTGATCGGCTTCTGGCCGGTGACCATGAGCATGGGCATGCCGCCTAATTGTGCATACGCAGCCGCTGTCACGAAGTTGGTAGCGCCCGGCCCGAGAGTCGCGAGGCACACGCCCGTTTTGCCCGTCAGGCGCCCATACGTTGCGGCCATGAAACCCGCGGCCTGCTCGTGGCGCGTCAGGATCAGCTTGATCTTCGAACGGCGTAACGATTCGAGGAGATCGAGATTTTCTTCGCCGGGAATGCCAAATACGTATTCGACCTTTTCGGCTTCCAGCGCTTTGACGAACAGATCCGATGCTTTCATGAAAGCTCTCGCTTGATGGCGGCGTGCACGTCAAATGCCGTGCACACGACGCAATGAATGAATCGGCTGTGGCGAAGTGAGGCCCCGCGGCAGCCGCCGGTCCTTTGATGCAGCCCGCGGTTTGCGCGAGCCAACATCCCGATAGCAACCATACTCCGGATAGCCGTTCGATGCCGCGACGGTCCTCCACGTTAGCCAACCGGCCTATGTTCCAGATAATTGGCTGACGTAAAAAAAAGCCCGCTTCGACCGGCGTCGAAACGGGCTTTCATCGCAAATGAAGCACTGATCGGATTACGTTCCTGTCTTGCATTCCGAAAGCATGGGCGCGGCTTTCGGGTCGGCGGTTTCGTCGGTGAGCGTGCCCTCAGGGCCTTTGGTCCACCACGTGTAGTGATCGCCGACGTATTTCGCGCCGGACGCGGCGAGCACGTTGACAAACAGCATCTTGCGACTATCCACGGTGAGCAAGGCGAAGCTCTGCTTGTTCTTCGTGTTCATGTACTGGACGGTCAGCACGCGACCGCCGTTGCATTTGTAGCGCAATGTGTTGGTCGTAGCCGTCTGGATTTGAGGCACGGTCAGCGGCATGGCGAACGCCACATGCGCGACGGACGCCAGACACAGCACCCCGAAGGTCGCAGCGATTTTCCTCCTGATCCCGTGCATCCGTTCAAAAAAACGTTCCATCTCGGTATCCTTTTGTTCGTGATTTTGTGCGGTCAGCCGCCGCGCCGCGCGTCAATCAAGGATCGATGACCCCGGCGCACGCATCGGTCGGCGCCGCCGCGACGTGACCGACCACCGGCACGATCTTCAAGCCCGCCGACGCAATACGGCACGGCGCCGCCGCCAATCCGCACCCGCTCAATCCAACCACGACCGCACACAGCGCGGCTACCACACACAATTTCACTTGAAACCTCCGTGCTGCCCGTGCGTGGCGCGTGGTGCGCGCGAGACGGACAGCGTATTGCCGTCATCGAATGGAGACGGGTCTTACCTTAGACGCTGCCAGCTTCGCGCGTTCCCGGGCTTCGTCGGTATTGCGTCCGGTCGCGAGCGCCACGCCCATGCGGCGCTTGGTGAAACTTTCCGGTTTGCCAAAAAGCCGCAGGTCCGAATCCGGCACCGCAAGCGCCTCGGCTACGCCTTCGAAGCCGATGCCCGCTTCGTCGAGCCCACCGTAAATTACCGCCGATGCCCCCGGCGCGCGCAACGTCGTATCCACAGGAAGGCCGAGGATCGCGCGTGCGTGCAGGTCGAATTCCGAGAAACGCTGCGTGGCCAGCGTGACGAGACCCGTGTCATGCGGTCGCGGGCTGACTTCCGAGAACCAGACGTCGTCGCCGCGCACGAACAATTCGACGCCGAACAAGCCGCGTCCGCCCAGCGCGGTCGTGACTTTTTCCGCGACATCGCGCGATTTCGCCAGCGCCGCCGCACTCATGGCTTGCGGTTGCCACGACTCCACGTAATCGCCCGCAACTTGCACATGGCCGATCGGATCGCAGAAATACGTCTGCAAATCGCCCGTTTCCGGACTGGTTGCGCGCACGGTGAGCAGCGTGATCTCGTATTCGAAGTCGATAAACCCCTCCACGATCACGCGCCCGTGATTCACCCGGCCGCCGGCCATGGCGTGCTGCCATGCAGGTTCGATATCGGCTTCGCTTCTAAGCACCGACTGCCCCTTGCCCGACGACGACATCACCGGCTTCACCACACATGGAAATCCGATCTCGCCGATGCCCGCTTTCATTTCATCGAGCGAATCCGCGAATGCGTAGGGCGACGTCGGCAGGCCGAGCGTTTCAGCGGCGAGGCGGCGAATGCCTTCACGGTTCATCGTAAGCTGGGTTGCGCGCGCGGTCGGGATCACGACGGCGAGTTGCTCGGCTTCGATCTCAGCCAGCGTGTCGGTCGCGATGGCTTCGATTTCCGGCACGATCAAATGCGGCTTCTCGGCCTCGATCAACGCGCGCAACGCCGCGCCGTCGGTCATGTCGATCACGTGCGAGCGGTGCGCGACCTGATGGCCGGGGGCATCGGCGTAACGGTCCACCGCGATGGTTTCCACGCCGAGCCGTTGCAGCGCAATGATCACTTCCTTGCCGAGTTCGCCCGCGCCGAGCAGCATCACGCGGGTCGCGCCGGGCGAAAGCGGCGTGCCGATGGTGCCAGTTTGAAAAGGGGACGCAGCGGACTTCGCGCTCTGCATGGATGCTCCGGAAAAGAGGCCTGTGAAGCCCGGAATGTTAACACGCGACCCCTGCCGCAGACAGGAGTCGCGGTCCGTCGAGCAGAGCGTTTTCTCCTGTTGGAAAGGCCGCCACGCATGACGTTTCTTTACACATCGCAACGATTCCGATGCAAACGCCCTTGGTCAATCGCCTGATGAGTGCGATACCCTTACGGTTTTGCCAGCCTGAGGATATTTCATGTCGATGCAGCCTTCCCGTTCGCGCCTGGCGCCCCATTCGGCGCTTAGCCACGTCCATGCTGCTTCCGCGCAATCCCGGCTTTCCATGGCGGCCTTGATTTCGGCTGCGGCGCTTGTTCTGGGTAGCACGCTCGCGGGCTGCGCTTTGCCGACCCACCCGGACAGCGCCGCGCCGCCGACCGATCCGTACAATCCGGCCGCAACCCAGCTTCTCGACGATACCCAATGGCAACTAGCCACCTGGACCGACGCATCCGGCCGTGCGCGCCAGATTCCGGACGCCACGCCTGTCACGCTGAATTTATCGACAGAAGGCGGCCAGCGTCGCGCGAACGGCTTTTCCGGATGCAACCGTTTTAGCGGCACGTACGACCTGACCGATGGCAAGCTTTCGTTTGGCCCGCTTGCTGCCACGAGGATGGCCTGTGCGCCCGGTCCAGGCAGCGCGCTGGAGCAGCCGTTCTTGCAAGGGCTGGCGGGTATCGACAAGACCGGGGTTCAGATGCGGCCGCCGAAGGAGTTGCAGATCACGCTGAAAACCGGCGACGTGCTGACGTTCAACGAGCACACGCAACCTTGAGGACATTTCTGCAGCATGACGGCCGGAGCCGGAAAACGAGAACCTGAGCGAAGTTCTCCGAGTCAACTCCGGGTCCATGCCGGTTAAACTCGACGGTATGGTTTTATCGTCGGTTCCGCTTTTTCCGAGCCTTGGTTCGCTGCTCACATCGCTTACATCATTCCTGGTTCCTTGCATGCACACGGTAGTTTTCGGCTGGTTCGGTATCTCGGCCGTCTGGTTCATCCCTCTTCTCTGGCGCATCGTCAAGTCCGTTCTGCCGAACGGCGGCGGCCTGCGCGGCCCCGGCACGATCCGGTTGTGGCTTGGCTTTTTTTGCGTGCTTTTCGCGAGTTGCGCGCTCGAAGCCGCCCTGTTCCACTCGTTTGAATTTGCCGCCAGTGCCGACCATCTGGGTCGGGCTTTGTTGATCGCGTTCGCGGCCCACGGCGGCGTGGTCAGCTCGATGGGCGCGCTCGCCGTGGGTGCCGGCGCGGCCGTCGTGCTGTTGATCGGTTTGCCGTGGTTCTTCGATTTTCAATGGCGCGAAGCGTTTGCATGGGCCAACGTTGCGTTCGGCCTGGGATTCGACTCCGGCTCGTTCACTCCACGAGAACGTGTGGTCCGCGAAAAACCGTTGCGCAAAAAGGCATCGCGCGAGAAGGCGGAAAGAGCCAGTGGCGTTGCAGGCGTGGCGAGTTCGTCGAGCAGGATTTCGCCCGATGCACCCCCGCTCGGCATTCCGCCCGCCACGCCGCGTCAAGGCAGCCGGTATCAGCGGCCAACGGTATGGCGGCCACAGCCGGCCCGGCGCAGCGACGCCGAACAGCAAGCGCGGGGACCCGAGGCGGCTCGTCCGGTGGAACCATCGTTTGGTGAACGCCGTGACACGCACGGACGCGGTGCTTCATCGATTGAACCGCTCGAACCCGTTGCGCCGGCTGGATGGCTGAAGACGGGCGGAATGACTCCCGCAACCTCGGGCTCGCCGCGTCCGGCCGAACGCGCCGTGGACGCAAGCGCGCCTCGTCGTCCGGATGTATCGCGTTCGGGCATAACGAGAAGCGCTCCTGGCAGTTCCATCGGATCGTCGGCGGCGCGCGCGGCTCAGGCAGCACGCAATTCTTCGATGCGACCATCGGCGAGTTCATCGCCTGCTTCTACTCGCGGCAACGTGTCCGCGCCCGTCGTGACCAAGGAATCATTCTTCGCGGTCGCTGCGTCTGCGGCCGGGAGCGCACCCGCGAAGCCGGCCGGACCGCCGCCGGAACCCGACCGGATCAAGGAGGCGCTGCGTTCCATCGAGCAAACTGCCGCGCAGTGGACAACGCGAGCCGATGTAACCCGTACCGAGACGCCTAGCGCTTCAACTTTCGTTGGCAAAACCAGCGAAACATCCGTGCCTCGAACTTTGGAGCATTCGCCGGAGCCCACCGCCGCCGAGACGACTTTCACGAGCGTTGTCCAGGACCCGCCGACAGAACCGGCGCCGACCATTCCCGAGCCATCGGCGACATTCAGCGCCGCGGGCGAGTACTCACCCGCCGTTCCGTTGCACGATGACTTCGGCGCGGCAACAAACACAACCTCCGCCGAGACGCCGCCCATTCCGGCGACAAATTACAGCGACGCTCAGCCCGACCCGTTGCCGGATGCACCGCTTGATTCGAGCGGCGTCGAAGAACCAGCGGCCCCTACGCTCGCAGAACCCGCAGAGCCCGCGCGTCCCGCCGATCTTCCGCCATGGGCCATCCGCCGCGATCAGGCGCTAGACGACGATACCGAGCGCGACGTGACGTCGGCATCGCACGCCGTCGAGAGCACGCCCCGCCCTCCCCTGCCGCCGGAAACCGCGATCGAAGAGGAAATCGAAGCGGAACCGGAAGACTCCGCTCCGAACCCGTCCAACGTCGTCCATTTCCCGCGCGCAGTTGCGCCTGCACAACCGCCGTTGCCGGCAACTCAAACGCCGCCTCAAGACCCGCGCCCGCCGGTACGCGGTTTCATCGCGACGGAATTCGAGTTTCATGCGCCAGCGGCGTCGGCTGTGGATCTGCCCGGGCTCGACCTGCTCGAAGCCGCGTCCGACGAAGTCGAACCCGTCTCCGAACAACATCTTGCGGACACAGGCCAGTTGATCGAACAACGCCTGCAGGAATTCAAGGTTCCCGTCACGGTCGTCGGTGCGTCTGCGGGACCCGTCATTACACGGTTTGAAGTCGAACCGGCGCTAGGCGTGCGCGGCAGCCAGATCGTCGGCCTGATGAAGGATTTGTCGCGCGGACTTGGCCTGACATCGATTCGCGTGGTCGAGACCATTCCCGGCAAGACCTGCATGGGACTCGAATTGCCGAACGCCAGACGGCAGATGATCCGGCTGTCCGAGATCCTCGAAGCCGATGTCTATCGCGATTCCAAGTCGTTCCTGACCATTGCAATGGGCAAGGACATCATCGGCAATCCGGTCGTCACCGACCTCGCGCGCGCGCCGCACATGCTGGTCGCGGGCACGACGGGCTCGGGCAAATCCGTGGCCATCAACGCGATGATCCTGTCGCTGCTCTTCAAGGCGAAACCCGAAGACGTGCGCCTGATCATGATTGACCCGAAGATGCTGGAATTGTCGGTGTACGAAGGCATTCCTCATCTGCTCGCGCCGGTCGTGACCGACATGAAGCTCGCCGCGAACGCGCTGAACTGGTGTGTCGGGGAAATGGAGAAGCGCTACAAGCTGATGTCGGCGGTGGGCGTGCGCAATTTGCAAGGTTTCAACCAGAAGATCCGCAATGCGGAAGCGGCCGGCAAAAAGCTGACGAACCCGTTTTCACTCACGCCCGACGCGCCCGAACCGCTCGCCAAGCTGCCGATGATCGTAGTCGTGATCGACGAACTCGCCGACCTGATGATGGTCGCGGGCAAGCAGATCGAGCAGCTGATCGCGCGTCTCGCGCAGAAGGCGCGCGCGGCCGGTATCCACCTGATTCTCGCGACGCAGCGGCCTTCGGTGGACGTGATCACCGGCCTGATCAAAGCGAATATTCCGACGCGCGTGGCATTTCAGGTTTCATCGAAGATCGATTCGAGGACGATTCTCGACCAGATGGGCGCGGAATCGTTGCTCGGCGCCGGCGACATGTTGTTCCTGCCGCCCGGAACCGGTTATCCGCAGCGCGTGCACGGCGCGTTTGTCGCCGATGAAGAAGTGCATAGCGTCGTGGAGTATCTGAAGCAGTTCGGCGAGCCAGAGTATGAAGAGGGAATCTTGTCGGGGCCGACGTCCGAAGGCGGCACGCCCGACCTGTTCGGCGAAAGCCAGGATGCCGAAGCCGATCCGCTTTACGACGAAGCCGTCGCGTTTGTTCTGCGTACGCGGCGGGCATCGATTTCATCGGTTCAACGGCAGTTGCGAATTGGCTATAACCGCGCCGCGCGGCTCGTCGAACAAATGGAAGCGGCCGGTCTCGTCTCGCCGATGGGAACCAACGGCAATCGCGAAGTGCTCGCGCCGGGCCAGCCGGAATAAGCGATCACCACAGGCGCAGGCGTCTGAGCAGAAACAGCGTGACGGCCGCGCACACCGCCATCACGCCCATGACGACCGCGAACGAATAATGGTCGTGCGTGCCGGGCAAGCCGGCCACGTTCATGCCGAAGATGCCCGAGACGAGCGTCGCCGGCATCAGCAACGCGGACATGATCGCGAGCCACAGCAACTTGTGGTTGATGTCCTCGGAAAGCAGCGCGGCAATTTCATCCTGGAGCAACTTCGCGCGTTCGTACTGCGCTTCGAGCCCTGCGGCAAGTCCGTTCAGCACCTGAATGGCCTGGATCAAGGTTTCCATCGACCGCGGTTCGGCCCATTCGAGCCGCCGCGTCACGAGTTGCGTGAGCGCGTTGCGCTCGGGATCGACGAACCGTTTCACTTCGACCAGCCGTCTTCGCACCGATCCCAGTTCCGCGCGCCAGTTCGAATGACGGCCGTCGAGCACGCCCTCCTCCACGTCGTCGAGCCGGTCTCCGATTTCATCGATGCGATCCGCGAACGTATCGTTCAGCGCGCGGATCAGACCGGCGAAAAGATCGACGGTGTCGCGGAACATGGTGCCTTCCAGCACCGCGTGACGCAGCCGGTCAGTCGATTGCAACGGCTGCGCGCGCACGGTGACCATGCGATTTTTATCGACGTAAAAGCGCAGCGCGCCCGTCGCCCGGCGCGTGGCCTGCGCGTTCGGATCGGCGTCAGGCGTTTCCGCGACGCGCTCCAGATCCGCGACCACACCGTACATGAAGGTCGAACCCATATGCACGCGCGGCCGCTTGTCTTCGCCGTTGAGGAATTCGCGCGCGACGTCGGGCATGGCGGTGACGCCGGTCAGCCAGTTTTCCACCGTGTCGTCGTTGGCGCTCAAATGGAGCCACGTCGGGCCTTCGCCCACGATTTCCCGGCGCGCTTCATCCCACGAAAGGCGCAACGCCTCGGCGCCGGAAAAACGGAACGCGCAGATAAAACCGGGCGGCGCCTGGGAAACGTCGGGCGCCCCGGAATCGGGACGGGTGATATCTCTGCTCGATGCTGTCGTGATGTTCAACGTTTGATTCCTTGCTTGACCGATAACCGGCGGGCGCCGCGAATAAGACCGACTTTATAGTGCAAAAACCGGACCGCTTGAAACACAGCGGTCCGGTATATGACGTGAATGGAAAACTGTCAGGAAGGCGAAACGAATTTGAAATCGACCGGTGAGCCGATTTCGATCTTTTTCGGATCCGATGCGAGTTCTCCCGTCTCCGGATTGCGCCGGAAGAAGTAGACGGTATCGCTGTTCTGGTTCCCGACGATCAGCCAGCGGCCGGTCGGATCGATGGCAAATTCCCGCGGGCTCGCGCCCAAGGTGGAACGGCGATTGAGCAGCTTGAGGTGACCATCGGCGGGATTGACGGCGTAGGTCAAGATCTCGTTTGCATCGCCGCGATTGGTCGTGTAGAGGAAGCGCCCGTCAGGCGACATATGGATCGCGCTGCCGCCAATCTTGCCCTTGAAACCCGGCGCGGTCATTGGCAGGGTTTGCTTGAGCGTGAGCTTGCCGTCGTCGTAATCGTAGACCAGCACGGACGCGTTCATCTCGGTCGTCACGTAGGCGTGTTTGCCCGCTTCGTCGAAAACCATGTGGCGCGGTCCCGAACCCGGCTTGACCAGCGTGTAGCGGGCTTCGGTCGGGCCGAACAGTCCGCGTGTGCCATCGGGGGTGTATCGGTAGGAATACAGCTTGTCGGCGCCCAGATCCTGCGCGAACAAGTAACGGCCGTCCGGGGAAAAGACCGTGGAGTGAACGTGCGAGTTGTCCTGGCGCCCGGTCACGGGGCCGCTGCCATCGTGATGAACCGTAAGGATGGACGGCAAGACGCGTTCGCCTTCCAGCGGAAACACGGCGAAACTGCCGCCTGGATTCGATGCCACCGAGTAGTTCGCCGTGAGCAGATAGCGGCCATCCGGCGACAGCGCGAGATAGGCGGGATCGTTGCCGTCGGAGGAGACGCGGTTCACGAAGGTGAGCTGGCCGCTCGCGGGATCGAAACGAAACGCGCTAATGCGGCCGCGCTGCGATGCCGGACCATTGTCGCCAGGCAACTCATTGACCGCATAGACGTGCTGCCGGTCCTTGCTGACCACGAGATAAGACGGATTGACGGTTTGCGCCGAGGAGAGACGCGTGATGCTGCCGCTGGCGGTATCGAACCTGTACACATAGATTCCCTCGCTCTTGCCGCTGCCCGTGTACGTGCCGACCAGCAGGTTGTACACGCTGCCATCGGTCGATCCGGATGGGTTCGGCGACGCGCCCGGTGCCGTGCCGGCCCCTTGCGCCATGGCGATTCCGGCCGTGAGCGAAAGCCCGGCTGCAACGCTCGCCGCAAAGCCTTTCGCCAAGAATTTCGACTTGCGGCATGAAGTTTGCGTGGGGGCGCTACGCGGGGAAAAAGAAGTAAAAACGGAATGCATTGAAACCTCCTGATCGTTCGTTATTACGGCTTGTTTCAGGTTATGCGGCGCGCGATGCATGCCCTTGTCCAATCAATCGCGACCGATCGCGACCATTCGCAACCATCATTTCTATCAAAACAAAGGAGCAATAATGGATATCCACCTGAGCCTCGGTCCTCTGGTCGCTCTCATTGCAGGCATTTTGATCCTGGTCGTGCCGCGTCTGCTCAACTTTATTGTCGCAATCTATCTGATCATCATCGGATTGATCGGCGTGTTCGGATTGAGCGCAACGCATTTCTGACGTGGATTCATGCTTCGAACGCCGTCTTGCCTACGCGGACGCGCAGGGCGCGAACGCGTAAGGCAAGGTCAGGTAAGACGGTGCTTTGGGAACGAGGTTCCAACGGGACGCGCGCCGGGATGCGCTAGATCATCATGACGATCCCGCGATCCAGCGTCCGGCGGCAGCAGTGAAATTAAAAACTCAGATCAAGCGTCTCAGAGCGCACGTCATCCGTTGGCGAGTTGTTCAAGGCGCATGCGGCCCTGAAGCGAAAGCCCGCCGACAGCAACAGCGCCGTTCGTTTCCCGATGCCGCGTAAAACAATCCCGCTCGATCAAGAAGGTGGCGGCAACCTCCAAGCCATTCCTGGACAAGCCCAGATGTTTGTAATCGAGATCGACCAGCGTGGATGTATCTTCGATACGGCTCGCAGCAGACAGGATGGCGATGCAATCGGCTCTCAACGGATTCGGCATGGCTTTCACGTTTGATTTCCTCGAAGACGTCAGGCAGGCGTGGACGCGTGATGCGATCAGGTTCGACGGCGGACATCGCTCAGGCGCGAATTTTTATTCTAGGCATCCGCCCGGCGTGTTTTCAAGTTCAGCTTACGTTTTCCGTTCAATTGGCGATCGCGTCGAAATATCGGGCACGCAAAGCACGCACGCCAAGACACGAAACACAAATGCGCTTCATAATCGACCGCTCCATCGCTTCATCGACACCACTCCCCGCCTATGCCCGCACTGATTGAAGACTACGCCCTGGTTGGCGACGGCCACACCGCCGCATTGATATCGAAAGAGGGATCTGTCGACTGGTTGTGCTGGCCGCGCTTCGATTCCGGCGCGTGTTTCGCCGCGTTGCTCGGCACGCCTGAAAACGGCCGCTGGCTTATCACGCCCGATCTACCTGAAGGCGCGCCGCCGCCCGTGATTACGCGCAAATATCGCGGCGACACGCTGATCCTCGAAACCGATTTCGAAACGCCCGAAGGCCGGGTCTCGCTCATCGACTTCATGCCTGTTCGCGATGGCATGGCGGACCTCGTGCGTATTGTCGTTGGCCGGCGCGGCAGCGTGAAGATGAAAATGGAACTGGTGCTGCGCTTCGACTACGGCTCGTCGATCCCATGGGTCAGCCGCCTGCCTGACGACAGCGGCATTCGCGCCATCGCAGGGCCGGATTTATGCGTGTTGCGCACGCCCATCGAACTGTCGGGCGAGAACATGCGCACGGTCGGAGAGTTCACTGTGAACGAGGGTGAGCGCGTGCCCTTCTCGCTCGCGTATTCGCAGTCGCACTTGCGCTTGCCGCCCGCGCGCGATCCGCATACCCAATTCGCACGCACCGAAAATTATTGGCTCGAATGGTCCGGCCGCAGCAACCTGGACGGCCGCTGGGGTCCCGCCATTCGCCGCTCGCTGATCACGCTCAAGGCGCTGGCCTATGAACCGACTGGCGGCATCGTCGCGGCGCCGACCACGTCGCTTCCCGAACAATTGGGCGGGACTCGCAACTGGGACTACCGTTACTGCTGGCTGCGCGATGCAACCATTACGCTGCTTGCCATGATGCGCAGCGGTTATTTCGATGAAGCCCGTGCATGGCGCGCGTGGCTCGGCCGCGTGATGGCGGGTTCGCCGCAACAAATCCAGATCATGTACGGCATTGCCGGCGAACGGCGTCTGCCCGAATGGGAGGTCGACTGGTTGCCGGGCTACGAGAATTCGAAGCCGGTGCGTATCGGAAATGGCGCGGTCGACCAGTTGCAACTCGACGTCTACGGCGAAGTCATGAACGCGCTGCATCTCGCGCGCGTGGGCGGCCTGCAAAGCGATGACACCGTCTGGTCGATCCAGCGTGCCATGCTCGATCACCTCGACACCGTCTGGCAGGAACCCGACGAAGGTATTTGGGAAACCCGCGGCGGCCGCCAGCAATTCACGTTTTCGAAGGTGATGGCATGGGTCGCGTACGACCGTGCCATCAAGTCGGCGGAGCAATTCGGCCTCGAAGGTCCGCTTGAACATTGGCGCAACCAGCGCACCGTGATTCACGCGGACGTGTGCTCGAAGAGCTGGAATGTATCGATGAATTCGTTCGTGCAGACGTACAGCGGCGAGGATCTCGATGCAAGCCTGCTGCTGATCCCGCTGCTCGGTTTCCTGCCGCCTGAAGATCCGCGAGTCATTGCCACGCTGCATGCCATTGAACGCGACCTGACGCACGACGGGCTGGTCAAGCGTTATCACACCGCCGAAGTGCAGGATGGACTGCCGCCGGGCGAAGGAACCTTTCTCGCCTGCAGTTTCTGGCTAGTCGATAACCTCGCGCTTCAAGGCCGTATGGACGAGGCGATCGCGATGTTCGAGCGCCTCGTGGGACTTGCCAATGACGTCGGCTTGCTTGCCGAGGAGTACGACACGGTTGCGAAACGTCAGGTTGGTAACTTCCCGCAGGCTTTTTCGCACGTCGCACTCGTGCACACGGGCATGAACCTGATGAGACACGAACAGGGAATGGCCAAGGCCACGGGTCAGCCGGCGCAGCGCCAGGACAATCCGGCCGAGGCAGCGAACGCCAATGCCAACGCGAACGAAAGCACTTTGTAATTTTCCACAAATATTCGCCTGGAATCAGTGAAATTCGCGAAAAAACCCGCTGCGCATTGAGGTAAACGCCACGTATGTTGCGTTGCACAAAACAACGTTCTTGGCTATGATCGGAGAAGGTTTCCGACCGGTCGTTCGGCGAAATAATGTGCCTCGATCCACCGGCGAACGAAACAAACGCCAGCAGAACGCCAATCGCCGGACCCGCGCGTGACTACATGCGCAGCCGGTTTTACACGGGTAAAACATGCTCTATCAACTTCACGAATTCCAGCGGGCCATGTTGAGCCCGCTTACGGCATGGGCGGAAGCGGCGTCGAAGTCGTTCACCAACCCTTCCAGCCCGCTCGCATACGTTCCCGGTTCCACGCGTCTCGCGGCCGGTTACGAGCTGCTTTACCGGCTTGGCAAGGATTACGAAAAGCCGCAGTTCGAGTTGCATCAGATAGAAAAGAACGGCCACGCCATTCCTATCGTTGAGCAGACCGTGATTGAGAAGCCGTTTTGCCGGCTGATCCGCTTCAAGCGTTTCTCCGACGACAGCGCAACCGTCACCGATCTCAAGACCGAACCCATCGTGCTGGTCTGTGCGCCGCTTTCCGGCCATCACGCCACGCTTTTGCGCGATACCGTCAAAACGCTGCTGCAGGACCACAAGGTTTATCTCACCGACTGGCTGGACGCACGCATGGTTCCGCTCGAAGACGGGTCGTTCCATCTCGATGACTACGTGGAATATATCCAGGAATTCATCCGTCATATCGGCGCGAAGGATTTGCACGTGATCTCGGTTTGCCAGCCGACCGTGCCGGTGCTCGCCGCTATCTCGCTGATGGCGAGCCGCGGCGAAGACACGCCACGGACCATGACGATGATGGGTGGTCCTATCGATGCACGGCGCAGCCCGACATCGGTGAATTCGCTCGCGAGCGAACATTCGTACGAATGGTTCGAGAACAACGTGATCCACACGGTCCCGGCGAACTATCCGGGCGTAGGCCGCAAGGTGTATCCGGGCTTTTTGCAGCACGCTGGTTTCGTCGCGATGAACCCCGAACGTCACGTCACCGCACACTGGGATTTCTATCAAAACCTGATGCGTGGCGACGACGAAGATGCAGAGCAGCATCGCCGTTTCTACGACGAATACAACGCCGTGCTCGACATGGATGCGGATTATTACCTCGATACGATTCGCATCGTGTTCCAGGATTTCCGCCTGGCCGAAGGTACGTGGGATGTGAACGGCGAGCGCGTGCGTCCGCAGGACATCAAAAACACGGCGCTCTTGACCATCGAGGGCGAGCTCGACGACATCTCGGGCAGCGGCCAGACGCGCGCCGCGCACGACTTGTGCACCGGTATTGCAGCGAAGAACAAGCGCCATTACACCGCGGAGAAAGCCGGCCATTACGGCATTTTCTCGGGCCGCCGCTGGCGCACGATGGTGTATCCGCAACTGCGTGAATTTATTCTCGCGCACGACAAAGCGCCCAAGAAGGAAGCAGTTCCGGCGTGATCGTTTGACCGATCAAATAGCATGACCCGCACGCCGCGTTCTTACGCGGCGTGTTTCATTTACGCCTTACCCTTTTCATTGAGGCTTGCGAGGTTGCAAGGGTTAACGCCGCATCAGGTAAGCGAGCAGCAACTCGGTATTCATCTTGATGATTTCTTCGCGTTCGGCGTCGGCGCTGAAGTCGAGTCCAAACGTGGCTTCGAGCGTGAACCGGTTCGATACGATGTAATACCCAAGTCCCGATAAAGTCACATAGAAGCGCAAGGGATCCACGTTATTGCGAAACAATCCGGCTTGCTGACCACGTTCCAGTATCTTCCCAAGCTTGGCGACCACTGGCGAGATAAGCTCGCGAATACGCGTTGAGCCCTTTATGTATCGTGCTTCGTGAAGGTTTTCGTTATTCACCAGCCGCAAAAGCTCGGGGTGCTCACGATAGTAATTCCAGATGAAATGAGCCAGCTGCGTCACGCCTTCAACGGGCGCCACGCCATCCAGATCGAGCGACTTTTCCGCGTCGGTAAGCGCTGTGAATGCATGTTCCAGCACGGCTGTGAACAGCTGCTCCTTGCTGCCGAAATAGTAGTAGAGCATTCGCTCGTTCGTTTCGGCACGCCGGGCTATCTGGTCCACGCGTGCGCCGAACAAACCTCCTGCCGCGAACTCCTCAGCGGCGGCAAGCAAGATTCTGCGACGCGTGCCCTCGGGATCTCTTTTGATTTTAGGCTGGTTCATGGTGGCTTCATGATCGACAAACCGCGTTTTGAGAGTAGCGTCATGCATTCCTGTGTCCTAAAGAAGCATGCGATGGATCGGTTGCGCCAACTTGATTGGAAATACCGTCCTGCAGTCAATCTAAAGCGATTTGATTATGTGCACATCGTTAGCTCGTTGGCAATTGGGAATGATTGGGAACTGCTTGAATTTCAGCGATAATGCCGCCTCGGGCATGAAGCATCGAAACAAGCCGAATGCACCGAACGCGCAAACGCGATATCAAAACGAGCGCAAACATAAGCGCTAGAACATATCTCCACGAGTCGTCGCCGAAATAAGTCGTATAGACCGCGTGAATCTGCGAATCGTCAGTCGTGTCCGAGTCGCTCAGGCACGGTTCGGCCGTCCGCTTTACGTCCACCCGGATCGATACGCTACCCGCGCCGCCTTCCTCAAGCCGTTAATGTGACTGCAGTGACTGCAATTTCCCCCACGACCCTCGCTGACCCGATCGAAGACCTGCTGCCGCAGACGCAGTGCACCAAGTGCGGTTACCCCGCCTGCCGGCCCTACGCCGAGGCCATCGCGACGGGTGTGGCGAACTACAACCAATGCCCGCCCGGCGGCGAGGAAGGCGTGGCGCGGCTCGCCGGGCTGCTCGGCAAACCGGTCATTCCGCTGAATCCGGAAAACGGCATGGAGCGGCCGCGGCCGCTTGCGTTCATCGACGAAAACTTGTGCATTGGCTGCACGTTGTGCCTTCAGGCCTGCCCGGTGGATGCCATCGTGGGCGCGGCCAAGCAGATGCACACGATCATTCCCGAGCGTTGTACCGGTTGCGACTTGTGCGTGCCGCCCTGCCCTGTAGATTGCATCGCGATGATCCCCGTTACCGGCGATAAAACCGGCTGGGACGCATGGAGCCAGCCGCAAGCCGACGCGGCGCGCGTCCGGCACGACCAGCACGTGGCGCGGCTCGCACGTGAACGCGATGCCGCCGAAGCGCGCAAGGCGGCGCGCGCGGCGGCATCGGCGAAACGGGCGGAACCGGGCGTAACCGGCGCAAACGCAGTGAAATCAGAAACCGTCACGCCCGAGGACGAAGCGCAAGCGAAAAAACGCGCAATCATCCAGGCCGCGATGGACCGTGCGCGCAAGAAGAAAGAAGAACTCGCAAAAGCCGGCACGGGGCCAAAGAACATGGATTCGGTGAGCCCCGAGGTCCAGGCGCAAATCGATGCAGCCGAGGCACGGCGCCGCCGCCTCGGTTTGACTGACCCGAACAACGACAAAGACAACGGCCCCGACGCCTGATCCGATGAACCCGAAAAAACGCCGCGCGATCTTCGAAACGCTGCAAAGCCTGAATCCGCATCCCACCACCGAACTCGAGCACAACTCGCCGTTCGAATTGCTGATCTCCGTGCTGCTTTCGGCACAAGCCACCGATGTCTCCGTGAACAAGGCCATGCGTCGCATGTATCCGGTTGCCAACACGCCGGCCAAGGTGCTGGCGCTCGGCGAAGACGGCGTGACCGAATACATCAGGACGATCGGGTTGTATCGGACGAAAGCGAAGAACGTGATTGCGACGTGCCGGATTCTCGTCGAGCAATATGGCGGCGAGGTCCCGGATGACCGCGAGGCGCTCGAGGCGCTGCCGGGCGTTGGCCGCAAGACGGCGAACGTGATTTTGAATACAGCGTTCGGGCACCCGACCATTGCCGTCGATACCCATATCTTCCGCGTATCGAACCGTACGGGCGTGGCGCCCGGCAAGGACGTGCGGGCGGTCGAGGCGGCGCTGGAAAAATTCGTCCCCGACGAATTCAAGCAAGACGCGCATCACTGGCTGATCCTGCACGGGCGTTATGTATGCAAGGCTCGCGTGCCCGAGTGCTGGCATTGCGCAATCGAACCCTTGTGCGAATACCGGCCGAAGACGCCCGCGCCCATCGAATGAGCGTTGCGGCGGTCCCGAGCGTGCTGGATCGATGCAGCTTAAAATGACCGCCTGCCAACGATTCAGCTAAAGCGACACAACGCCATGTTCAACCCGAGCCGCGACGAAGTTCGCCAATTTTTCACCGAAACCTGGCGCAAGCAGCGGCAAGGCGGCGTGCTGACGCCGCTCGAAAGCATCGCGGCCGACTGGATTGGCGAGCATCCCGAATATCAGCAAGAACTCGCCGATCCCGATGTCGCCCACGCCGATTATTCGCCGGATCAGGGCAAGAGCAATCCGTTCCTGCATTTGTCCATGCATCTGGCGATCACAGAGCAGCTTTCCATCGATCAACCGCCGGGAATTCGCCGCGCGCACGAGCGCCTGGTCGGGCGAATGGGTTCCACGCACGACGCGCAGCACGCAGTCATGGAATGCCTCGGGCAGGTAATTTGGGAAGCGCAGCGCAACAACACGCCGCCTGATACCGATGCTTATCTTGCGTTGATCGAGCAGCGGGCTTCGCGCGATTGAAACTCGCCTGAAGCGCGCCTCAAACGAAAACACCTCGCTTGGCGCGAGGTGTTTTTTCATGCGCGAACAATCTGGCAGAAACCTACTTCTTCAGCACCAGGTCGCCCTTCAGCGATTCAATGTACGCCGAGATGTCCTTCAAATCCGCCTGCGACAGGTTTTGCACCTGCGCCGACATGATGGCATTGGCGCGGCCGAAGTTCGGATTGCCGTTGCCCATCTGATACTGGCGCAGCGCCCAATAGATGTAATCAGCGTGCTGCCCTGCGAGCTTCGGATATTCCGCGCTCACCGGCTTGTTCAGATTCGGCCCGTGGCAGGCCGCGCAATTATGCGCTTCGGTGAGCACCTTGCCGTTGCTGGCGTCGGCGGCGAACGCCGGCTGCATGGCCATTACGCCGGCTAGCGCGGCCGCCGTGCATGCTGTTTTCAACACTGTTTCGAGTGCCTTCATGAATTCTCCTATCCCGCGAATGGTGAGTGCCGGGTGATGGCGTTTTCGACCTGATGTCTTTGCATGATCAGGACAACGCGCGGGATCACTTGTCGGGATTGTTCTTCGAAGAGGGGGTTTGCGCGGCGTAGTACGCAGCAATATCGGCGATATCCTGATCGGTCAGCGTGACCGCTATGCCGTGCATGGTCTCGAAATGGCGATCGCCCTTCTTGTAGGCTTGCAGCGCGTTCTCGATGTAGCGGGCGCTCTGGCCGCCGAGCATCGGAACCCGGTACACCTCGGGATACGCGGTGCGATAACCCGGAATGCCGTGACACCCGATACACATCGCAACCTTGCCCTGGGCCGCTTTCGCGTTGCCCACGACATCGGCGGATGCCTGGGTCGCGAAGCCGGCAAGCCCCGACAGCGCTGCGATCACGGCACATTTGCCGACGAATTTATTCATAGCTTCTAACCTGGCATGAGGGGAAATCCGGCACCTTATAAAGGCCTGGCGTTCCGGGACTTTCTCGGGACTGGTCGATCGGCCGAACCTCGAATGCAAAAGATCGCGCTTCTGAGACAAGTCCGATTTACAGCCACACGGGCCAAAAAAATCGCGCTAATTGTACCGCGCGACCTACCCTGCGTCCACAGGCCGCGGAAGGAAGGTCTGCATCGCGCAAAGCCCCGCCAATCAAGGCCCGGCGGCCTGCGACAATGTGTCCAATGGACATCTTGAATATGCCCGAATACCCGGTATTTGGGCGCTCAATGGCAAAACGGCATCTGACTTATACTGCAATTTTCCCTCTTCGAGAGATGCGTCATGCGTTTTGAAGGCTCATCGCAGTACGTCGCCACAGACGACCTCAAGCTCGCCGTCAACGCTGCGATCACGCTGCAACGCCCGCTCCTGATCAAAGGCGAACCCGGCACCGGCAAGACCATGCTGGCTGAGGAAGTTGCCGCCGCGCTCGGTATGCCGCTCTTGCAATGGCACATCAAATCGACCACGAAGGCGCAACAAGGGCTCTACGAATACGACGCTGTTTCGCGTCTGCGGGACTCGCAACTCGGCGACGAACGCGTGAAGGACATCCGCAATTACATTGTGAAGGGCGTGCTGTGGCAGGCCTTCGATGCCGACGTGCCGACCGTTTTGCTGATCGATGAAATCGATAAGGCCGATATCGAATTTCCGAACGACTTGCTGCGCGAACTCGACCGAATGGAGTTTTACGTGTACGAGACGCACGAGCTCGTGAAGGCGAAGCACCGGCCGCTCGTGATCATTACATCGAACAACGAGAAGGAGCTGCCCGACGCCTTCCTGCGACGCTGCTTTTTCCACTACATCAAGTTCCCCGAACCCACGACGATGAAACAGATCGTCGAAGTGCATTTCCCGGGCATCAAGGAAGAACTGGTCGCCGCCGCCATGCAAAGCTTTTTCGAGCTGCGCAACGTGTCGGGCCTCAAGAAGAAACCATCCACGTCCGAATTGCTCGACTGGCTGAAGCTGCTGCTCGCGGAAGACATTGGCCCCGATGCGCTGCGTTCGAGCGACCAGAAGCAGATCATCCCGCCGTTGCATGGCGCGCTGCTGAAAAACGAACAGGACCTGAGTCTTTTCGAGCGGCTCTTGTTCATGAACCGCAATAACCGTTAAACGGACGCCGGTCATGCTGATCGACTTCTTTTATTCATTGCGCAAAGCCAAGCTGCCGGTATCGGTCAAGGAATACCTGACCTTGCTCGAAGCTTTGAAAGCGCAGGTAATCGGGCCGTCTATCGACGAGTTTTATTTTCTCGCGCGCATGACGCTGATTAAAGACGAGAAATACTTCGATAAATTCGATCAGGCTTTCGGCACGTATTTTCATGGCATCGAAGCACTCGATGAAAACGCGCTCGATATTCCACTCGAATGGCTGAAGAAAAAGCTGGATAGAGAATTCACGCCTGAAGAAAAACGGCAGATCGAGGCGCTGGGTGGTATCGATAAACTCATGGAGCGCCTGAAAGAGCTTTTCGAAGAACAAAGGGAAAGACACGAAGGCGGCAGTAAATGGATTGGCTCTGGCGGCACGTCGCCGTTCGGCAATGGCGGATTCAACCCCGAAGGCATTCGCATTGGCGGTGATTCCGCTGGAAACCGGAGCGCCGTCAAAGTCTGGGACGAACGCGCTTACAAGGACTACGACGATCAGGTCGAAATCGGCACGCGCAATATCAAGGTGGCGTTGCGGCGCCTGCGCCGCTTCGCGCGTGAAGGCGCCGCCGATGAACTGGATTTGCCCGACACCATCCGCAGTACCGCCGCGAATGCCGGCTGGCTGGACCTGAAAATGGTTCCGGAGCGCCACAATAATGTGAAAGTCCTGATGCTGCTGGACGTGGGCGGTTCAATGGACGATCACATCAAACGCGTGGAAGAATTATTCTCGGCGGCGAAATCCGAGTTCAAACATCTGGAGTTTTATTACTTCCATAACTGTGTCTACGATTATCTCTGGAAGAATAACAAGCGCAGACACGGAGAACGCACGGCCACCTTCGACGTCCTGCACAAGTTTTCGCCGGATACAAAACTGATTTTCGTCGGCGATGCAACCATGAGCCCGTACGAAGTCATGCAGCCTGGCGGTTCGGTGGAATATAACAACGCCGAAGCAGGCGCAGTCTGGTTAAGACGGCTTGCCGACCAGTTCCCGCGTTTCGCGTGGCTTAATCCCGAACCGGAAAGGCTTTGGGAATATCGTCAATCGGTATCGATCATCCGGCAGATTCTGGGCGGACGCATGTATGGCCTGACGCTCGCCGGACTTGAAACCGCAATGCGCGCGCTTTCCAAATAAAACAGAATCAGTTCAAGTGGCACGGTGATTATTTTTCATACTGTGCCTGCCTTTCCCGCCTTCCAACGAGTACGATCCGCGCGAAACGTTCTCGAAAGGCTTCAAATGAATCCGTCCGCCACGGCTTTCCGGCCATTCGCCGACTCATCCATTTCGGCAATGGTCGCCGGTTTTGTCGCGATGATGACCGGCTATACCAGCTCGCTCGTGCTGATGTTCCAGGCGGGGCGCGCCGCGCATTTGTCGGATGCGCAGATTTCGTCGTGGATCTGGGCGCTTTCCATTGGCATGGCGCTTTGTACGATCGGCTTGTCGCTCAGGTTCCGCGCGCCGGTCGTGATTGCGTGGTCGACGCCAGGCGCCGCGTTGCTGGTGACGTCGCTGCCGAACGTGCCTTATGCCGATGCCATCGGCGCCTTCGTAGTCTGCGCGGTCTTGCTGACGGTGGTCGGGCTGACCGGCTGGTTCGATACGCTCATGCGCCGAATCCCCGCCGGAATTGCGGCGGCTTTGCTGGCGGGGATCCTGTTCGAGATCGGCATCGAAATCTTCAGGGCCGCGCAGTTCCAGACGGCGCTCGTGCTGGCCATGTTCTTCACCTACCTGATCGTCAAGCGCCTGGCGCCGCGCTACGCGATCCTGACGACGCTGCTTGTCGGCATCGTGGCGGCCGGAATGCTCGGTCTGCTCGATTTCAGCCAGTTCCACGTCGCGCTCGCGCACCCGGTCTTCACCTTGCCGCACTTCTCGCTCGCGGCGGCGGTCAGCATCGGCATTCCGCTTTTTGTGGTGGCCATGGCCTCGCAAAATGTGCCCGGCATCGCCGTCTTGCGGGCGGACGGTTACGACACGCCGTCGGCGCCGTTGATCGCGACAACGGGCATAGCGTCACTCGTGCTCGCCCCGTTCGGCTCGCACGGCGTGAATCTGGCGGCGATCACCGCCGCAATCTGCACCGGCCCGGAAGCACATGAAGACCGTTCCCGCCGATACATGGCGGCCGTCTGGTGCGGCATTTTTTATCTCGTCGCCGGGATATTCGGGGCCACGATCGCGGCGCTGTTCGGGTCTCTGCCGAAGGCGCTGGTGGTATCGGTCGCGGCGCTCGCGCTGTTCGGCTCGATCATGAGCGGTCTCACCAACGCCATGCAGGACGTGCGTCAGCGGGAAGCGGCGCTCGTCACGTTCATGGTGACGGCTTCGGGACTGACGCTTTTATCGATAGGATCGGCGTTCTGGGGTTTGGTCGCGGGCGTCATCACGCAGATTGTGTTGAACGCGCGCCGGGCGTAGATTTCCCCTGTCGACGCGAAAAATTCACATGGCCCGCGTGTAATGGGCTGCGGAACCTCTTCGGGCGCGGGCACTCGAATTGCAGCAACTTTGTGGTAGCGGGAAATAGCACCGCCTTCCGCCTGTTTCCGCTAAATCGCGCGGCAGGACTAGAATGGCACTCTCGGGCGAGACGATTGCCAGAAGCCTTGGCGCCGCTGCGGCACGAGCGGCCTCGCAACTCCCTTTCACCGCGGGCACTCCGCATCTTTGACAACGGCCAAGCGCCGAAGACCAGATATGACCTCCGCTCTCGACCAGCTCAAGCAATACACCACCGTCGTCGCCGATACCGGCAATTTCCAGCAACTCGGCGAATTCAAGCCGCAGGACGCGACCACGAACCCGTCCCTGATCCTGAAGGCGGTCCAGAACGACGACTACAAGCCGCTGCTCGAAAAGACCGTCAAGGACCATGCAAGCAAGTCGACGGGCCACATCATCGACCAGTTGCTGGTGGCGTTCGGCAAGGAAATCCTGAAGATCGTCCCGGGCCGCGTATCGACTGAAGTCGACGCACGTCTTTCGTTCGACTCGAAGGCTTCCATCGACAAAGGCCGCGAAATCATCAAGCTGTACGAAGACGCGGGAATCGACCGCAAGCGCATCCTGATCAAGCTCGCGTCAACGTGGGAAGGCATCCGTGCAATGGAAACGCTCCAGAAGGACGGCATTCATTGCAACATGACGCTCCTTTTCGCTCCGGTGCAAGCCGCGGCTGCAGCGGACGCGGGCGCGCAACTGATTTCGCCGTTCGTCGGCCGGATTTACGACTGGTACAAGAAGTCGGCAGGCGCGGACTGGGACGAAGTGAAAATGGGCGGCGCGAACGATCCGGGCGTGCAGTCGGTGCGCAAGATCTACGCGTACTACAAGAAGTTCGGCTACAAGACCGAAGTGATGGGCGCAAGCTTCCGCACGGTCAACCAGATCACCGAACTGGCCGGCTGCGACTTGCTGACCATCAGCCCGGACCTGCTCAAGAAGCTTGCGGACAGCAATGACAAGGTCGAGCGCAAGCTGTCGCCGGAAGCCGTGGCGAACGACAAGGTCGACAAGATCAACGTGGACGAATCGAGCTTCCGCTTCCTTCTGAACGACGACGCAATGGCGACCGAAAAGCTGGCGGAAGGCATTCGCGGTTTCGCGGCCGACGCGATCAAACTCGAAAAACTGATCGAAGCGCTGAAGTAATCTAGCGGCTGCAATACAGAAACTACGTGTCTGGAAACAGGCGCCGGCGCTATTTCGCCGGCGCCTTTTTTTGTGCGAACCGAGGCCGCACAGGGCGTTTTTAGCCGTTAAGCGTGGGCTAGACTTTTGAGACGGGCGGAGGGCCGCCCATCGATAAGGAGTGCCAATGCGTCTCGAACCCTATCTGTATTTCAATGGCCGCGCCGAAGAAGCGCTTGCGTTTTATGAACACGCGATCGGTGCCGAAACGCTGTCCCTGCTGCGCTTCAAGGAGTCTCCCGAAGGCGTGACCGCAACGCCCGAATGGCAGGACAAGATCATGCACGCGACGTTCAGGATAGGCTCGAGCATCATCATGGCGTCCGATGGCGTGAACGCCGCGCCTCAGGTGTTCTCCGGCTTCAGCATCGCGATCGTCGCCGACGACGATGAATCAGGACAACGCATGTTCGACGCGCTGAGCGCGGAAGGCAACGTCCGCATGGAATGGCAGCCGACATTCTGGAGCAGCGGTTTCGGCATGATCTCAGACAAGTTCGGCATACCGTGGATCGTAAGCGTAATGGACGATATGGGCGGCTGAGCGCGCTGACAAAACTTATCGATGAAACGGCTGCGCACCTTCAAGGTTCCATTGCCGCTCGATTTCGATCAGCCGCAGGCGCAGACGATCCACCTGTTCGGCCAGCCGCTTCGCCAGCCAGTACGGGCCTTGCAACTCGGGCGCGACATCGGCGGCAATGCTCGCGGTCCGTTCGAGCCGTGCAGCGGCGGCCGGCGATCCGGTTGCCGCGTGCAGCAAACCCACGCGTCCGAATCGCAATGCGCGCGCCATCAGCAACAAGGTATGACGCACGGCGCGTTCTTCCGCGTGACCGCTTGCGGCAAGCCCCGGCGCGTTGTCGGGAACGGAAGACGCCAACATTTCGAGCGCGGTGATGATCGACCGATGCTGCCGCTGAATATCCTCGAGCACGGCGACCGGCGCGTTGATCTCCTTTGCAACCGACGCCAGCAGTGAACGCGATGAAACCAGCCGGGCGTTCATCGTGGCGAATCGTTTTGTCATGATTTCGACGGGTATTTGCCGCCCTTCCACGATCGCTCCGTAAATACGCGCGCTGTCGCGCATGTTGTCGGCGAGACGATAACGCCACGAATAAGTCGCGTATTGCGGCAACACGAACGAAAACGCCAGCGCGATCACAATGCCGATCAGCACGGTCAGCGTGCGCCACAGGCCGACATCGATGGACAGATTCCCGTGCCCCGCGACAATCACGGTGGTAATGCCCGTGAGCAACGCAATGTAGCCAGGCTTCCCGATCGCGTGATACGCGCACACGCCGGTAATGACGGCCAGCAGCGCGAACGTGATCATGGTCGAGTGCGTCACCGATTGCAGCAGGATCAGCCCGAGACCGAGCGATGCCCCGAGCAGCGTCCCGACCGCGCGTTCCGCCGCCTTCTTGCGGATATTGCCGTGATGCTGCAAGCCGCCGATCACGACGAGCAAGGTCACCGTGGACCACTCGCCGTGAGGAATATCGATACCCGACGTCAGCGCAATCGATGCAAGCAGCGCCAGCGCCACCCGCGCCGCATGGAGATACTTGGCGTGGCGGTATCGAAAATACGGCGAGCCGAGCACATGCAGCGTGCGCCGCGTGTGGCTACGAAGAGGCTTGGATGGTTCGGTGGACGACATGCGGTTCCGTGGATAACAAATTACACCCTGACAATAAAACGGCCTCCGGAAAAAGAAAACGCCCGCAACATCCGTTACGGGCGTTTTACCAGCTTTCTGCTCCTGAAGGATCTCCTGAGGGATCAGGTTTCCGCTACATCCAGATAATCCTCGGGGCTCGTGCGGTCATCGGAACGTTTGAGGCCGATCACGCGCACCACGATACTCACCACGATCGATACCACCAGGTTCACGATCAGCGCCCACACCGCGGCGTATCCAGGAATGGCGTAGCCGAACAGATGGATCGTGAAAATCGATCCAGCCAGTTTCAGCGATACCGCCATCCACGTGCCCGTGGCAATCCCCGCAGCCCAGCCGAGCAGCAAACCACGGTGATCCAGAACGCGCGTATAAAGGCCGAGCACCAGCGCCGGCAACGTCTGGATGATCCAGATCCCGCCGAGCAATTGCAACTGAATGGCGTACGTCAGCGGCAGCGCCAGGATGAAAACGACCGCGCCGACCTTCACCAGCAACGACACCAGCTTCGCTACGTTGGTTTCCTGCTCCGGCGTCATGTTCGTGTTCACGAACTCCTTGTGCACGTTACGCGTGTACAAATTGGCCGCTGCAATCGACATGATCGCGGCAGGCACCAGCGCGCCGATACCGATCGCCGCAAACGCCACGCCAACGAACCACGACGGGAAGAAGTGCAGGAACAGCGCCGGGACCGCGAAGTTCGAACCGTATGCCTTGAAGTAAGGCGCGAATTCCGGCATGTCCTTCACGCCCGATGCCAACGCCATGTAGCCCAGCAAAGCGAGCAAACCGAGCACCAGCGAATACGCCGGGAGCAAGGCCATGTTGCGGCGGATCGTGTTACCCGACTTCGACGACAACACCGCCGTCACCGAGTGCGGATACAGGAACAGCGCAAGCGCCGACCCGACCGCGAGCGTGGCATACGCGCTATATCCGTTCAGGCTCGCGGCATCCGGCGCCTTCAACAGGATCTTGGCAGGATCGACCGCATGGAAGATCGCGCCGAAACCACCGAGCTGCGCAGGGATGATGATCATCGCGGCGATGATCGTGATGTAGATCAGCACGTCCTTCACGACCGCGATCATGGCCGGCGCGCGCAGGCCCGACGTGTACGTGTAGGCCGCGAGAATGGCGAACGCGATGATCAGCGGCAGATCGCCGACAAACCCCTTGGTATCGAATCCGAGCGCGCCGATCACCACTTCAATGCCGACCAGTTGCAGCGCAATGTACGGCATGGTCGCGACAATCCCCGTCACGGCAATGGCCAATGCCAGCATGCGGCTGTTGTAGCGCGCGTGCACGAAGTCGGCGGCGGTCACGTAACCGAATTTCTTCGATATTGCCCAGAGCTTCGGGAACACGACAAACGCGAACGGATAGATCAGGATGGTGTACGGCAACGCGAAGAAGCCGGTGGCGCCCGCGCCGAACACGAGCGCCGGAACCGCGACGAACGTGTACGCGGTGTACAGGTCGCCGCCGAGCAGGAACCACGTGACGATCGTGCCGAAGCGACGGCCGCCGAGGCCCCATTCATCGAGTTGACCGAGATCGGCCTTGCGCCAGTGAGCGGCGACAAAACCCAGGATCGTCACGCCTATGAAAAACAGGACGAAGACGAAAGTTGCGGTGGCGTTCATCATCGCGGGCTCCCCGGGTTGAGCTTGGGAGCATCGTGGATGGGCTTGGTTTTTCTATAGACCACGGCCGTGATGACCGCGCTGATCAAAACCCAGAGCAACTGATACCAGTAGAAGAACGGAAAACCCCAGAGCACCGGTTCGATCTTGTTGTAAAACGGCACCCAGACAACGGCAATCCAGGGAAGTATCAGCAGCCAAAGCCACCGTTTGTTGCGCACTTGACCGGAAACGGTCACCGCGTCTTGAGCCATCACGCCTCCTCTTTTCTCTTTAAATTGCTGCTTGGCTAGCGGCTGCGCGGCTCAATGCATCGACTTGCACGGCGTGTGGCAAAGCGCCAGCCTAAATAGCGCCCCGAAATAACACGTGGAGTATATGGACGCATAAAAGCCGGTCAAGCAGGGCGAACCCGAACCGTAATGAGCCCAGAAAGCATTATGTAATTTTGGCTTTCCAGGCCGCTGTCAAGGCTCCGGGTTCGCTGTTGAACCGCTTGTTACTCAGACGGAAAAGCTGGGTGTATCGCCGGAATCTGCACTGATCGACAACGCCTTTACCCATTGACGCGCGGGCAGCTTCAGTTCCTTTTCGATGAGCTTCGCCCGCTGCTCCAGTTGTGCGTATGGAACGTCCAGCGCAGGACCGGCAAACGCAATGGCGATGCGGTTGCCATCGTGGACTTCAGGCAGCGCGATCACGCGGCCATCGAAGGCTTCGTTCAGGCGCTTCATGTTGCGCACGAAGCTCGGATGATCGCCGAACAGGTTGATCGTCACCACGCCCGCCGACGGCGTCAGGCAAGCCCGGCACGCACGATAGAACGCGACGCTGTCGAGCACTGGGCCGCGCGCGGTGGCATCGTAGACATCGATCTGCAGAGCGCCGATGCTGCCGTGATTCGCGGCGTCGTTCACGAAGTCGTAGGCGTCCTGCTCGTGGATGGTGAGACGCGCGTCGTCGTTGGGTAGTTCGAACATCGTGCGCGCGGCGATCACAACGGAAGGGTTCAGCTCGACCGCTTCGACCTTCGCGCGCTTCAGGAACGCGTGCGCGAACTTCGTCAGCGCAGCCGCGCCGAGACCGAGTTGCACCACACGCTTGGGCGTCTCGATAAACAACAGCCACGCCATCATTTGCTGCGCGTATTCGAGTTCGATGTGATTCGGCCGTTTCAGGCGCATTGCGCCCTGCACCCATTCGGTGCCGAAATGCAGGAAACGCACGCCGCCCTCTTCCGAGAACGTCACCGGCGCGAAGCGCGGTTTGCGCGGGGCATCGATACGCGGCATATCGATGCCCGGCGCGTTTTCGAGGTCGTCATCGCGTTCACGCTTGGCGCGTTTTTTATCGTGCTTTTTGTCTTTGCGCTTGCCGAACGCGCGCGCTTCAGCCGACGCGCGTTTGATTAATTGGGTCATTTAAGGATGTCGCGCCAGATGCGCAATTTTTGATCGAACGAGAGGATAGCATTCGCCGGACTCGACGACGGCAGGACGAGCGTTTCGTAGCCTGCTTCGCGGATGACCGGTTCGAAACGGCCCGACGTCTTGCCGTTGAAGCAAATCTTTTTCAAGCCCGGCGCGTGAAGCCGGAACGACGCGAAGTCGTTGGGGTTTGCATGGCGGATCGCGCTGTCGAGACTGCCTTCGCGCTCGCACGCCGCGAGCACGTCCCACAAGCCGATGCCATGTCCGAGCAGCTTGAGCACGCGCGCATCGTAGGGAAGCTCGTTCAACGGCTCGCCGATCACTGTTCCGACCAGACGCCAGAATTGATTGCGCGGATGAGCGTAGTACTGCGCGGCATCGAGCGATACAACGCCGGGAAAGCTGCCGAGTATCAGCGTGTGCGTGTTTTTATCGGCGATGGGCGGGAAGCCTTTCAGCATTTTTCGCGGCGCTCGAGAAACGACCAGAGCGCGGGCAGGAAACATTCGGTGACCATGAGCGGCGCGCTTTTGCGCACGAATACGGACCGGCGCGCGACGAATGCGTGCGGCGTTTCATGAAGCGTTTGCGTGGCCGCGAGTACGTAAAGTGGATCGCGTGCCGTGATCCTGCGCGACGTCAGAGGCGAACGCCAGACGCTGCTGTCGCTGTATAAAAGTTCGGCGAGCGGCCGGGTTCGCAAGCGACGGATTGCTTGCCACACGCCCGAACTGACATGAAGCGGCACGATGCTATGCGCCGCCACAAACGGCACGCCCTCGACTTTCAGCACGACTTCACGCGTCCACACCGGCAAGCGCGGCGTGATGTTCAATGCGCTGGCTTCGTCGCGCCAGGGTTGGCTGACGGCTTCGCGGGTGACATTGACGGTGACCGTTCCGAGCTCGCGCAAATGCGCGGTAAGCGAACCGCCGCGCGTAAGCCAGTCTTTCTGATCGAAGGTGAAAGCAGGAAGCGGACGAATGCGCCAGTCGCCGGGCGCCGCAATAAGGGTATTCAGCATGCGCGAGATTATAAAACCACGCGTGTAAATAGGACGAATCGTATAGATGTAGACGGACGGTACGGGAAGACTGAGAAACCGGTCGGGAGATGACCGGCAATCAGTCAACCATGAGAGAAAACATGTCGGTAAATACAAAACAGACGTCGAAGGCCGTTGCCACGCTGGCTTCGCATACGCTGCATGATCCGAAGGCTTCGGCTATTGCGAAAAGCCTGGCTGCATCGGCTTTATCGCAAACGCATACGAAAAACCAGACCGGCGCTCAAATGGAGCACAAGGCTTCGCTGGTTCTTCACAGCGATAAATACTCCAAAGAAACCAAGACGCTGGCGGCGTCCGTTGTCGCGCAGGCGAACAAGGAACGCAAGGCTAAATAAAAAGCCGTTTCCGGATCACTCCGAAAACGGCTGGTTCAACCTGCTTGATCTGCATGCTGTGAAAACGCACGCAGATCAACGCCCTACTGTTTAATGCACTACAACGTGCACGCCTTGCTGGATGAGCAATTCGGTCTGCGCGCCTTCATGCTGATAAACGTTGTATTCCACGCCGCCCACATTGGCCGTGCCATGGTTTTCCCAGTCGGCTTCCTGAACGCGCGCTACGTTTGCGTGCAGCAAATCGACCGTATCGCCATTCGACCCGTTGACGATCATCTGCTTGTTGCCGTCGTACATGAACAGATCGGTCTGGCCGAGGTTCAGCACGTCGACAATCGAGAGGCTCACCGAATTGGTGTGGCCGCCCAGATCGATGACTTCAATACCCGAAATCTTCGCAGCAGCCGTCTTGCCGGTCAGCGAAGTCAGATCCAGCACTTCGTTGCTGCCCGTCAGATGAAGCGTGTGAACGCCTGCTTCGCCGCCTTCAATATGCGCGCTTGTTTGCTTGAAGTAGGCAGCCGGGTCTGCGTTCAGGTCCACAGTCTGGTGATCGCCCGTTGCAACAAATGCGTCGTGCAGGCCAACAGCCGTGTGAACGTTGGTGTCGGCGGCCGGTTGCGGCGCGTCCGGCGTGGTATCGGCCGGGACCAGAGCGCCGTCAGCGTACACCGTGAGTTTCAGCGTCAGCGGATCGCTGACGCCGTTGTTGTTCGACTCGGTGATGGTCAGGCTGTGACGGCCGTCTGCCAGCGTCGGCAGGGTCCAAGACATTTGCTCTGACGTCGCGACGATCGAACCAATCACCACGCCGTTATCGGATACGGTCAGTACGTCGCCAATCTTGGCTGTGAGGACAACAGTCGGATTCGGATCGTTCGAAAGCTCGCCCGAATTGAAGTTCCAGTTGTTGTCGACCGTGTGATCGATCATACCGAGCAGCTCTGGCGTTGCCGGCGCGTCATGTGCGGCGACGGGCGCGGCGACCGGTGCTGCGACCGTCAGAGAAAGATGCGTCGGCACACTGATGCCTGCTGCGCTCGTTTCAATGATGCTCAGGTTGTGGATGCCATTGGACATGGTCGGGAGCGTGAACTGAACCGTTGATGCAGTTATTAGCGCGGTACCGATTAGATGATTACCCTCGAACACGCTGATTGTGTTGCCGGCTGTGCCTGCAAACGTAAGTGTGGGATTGACGTCGTGTGTCGGCTTGCTGATGTCCGCGTCAGCGTAGTTACTGATGGTGTGATCGATCAAGCCACTGAAACGCGGAGCGCCCGGGCCCGCAACAATAGCAACGGGAATGCTGACTTGCGGACTTACCAAACCGGCGTCGTTGCTGGCAACAAGCACGAGTTCATGCTGGCCATTGGCCAGCACAGCAGGAATAGTCCAGTTCGTAACAGATTTCGTGGCGACGATAGTACCAATCAGCCCACCGTTGTCATACATGGTGTACGTTTCGCCGGGAACGCTATTAAAAACGATGCCGGGCGTTGCATCGTAAAAGGGGCCGCCAACGGGAGCGTCCGCGTAGTTGCTTACGGAATGATCGACGTAGCCGACCACTTCAGGCGCGATAGGAGCAGTGTTGACGTTGATATTATTGGACATATTAGGACCTCTTAAGAAAATGGCCAGGCTAGACCATCAGTTCTAGCCCGGTTCGACACCTTGATCGCGCGATGCAAACCGTAGGCTTACTGTTTGCGAAATTGCGCATTGCATTTTGCTTAATCGATCCTGTTTTACATACCGGACAACTCCTACATCCGCGATAAATAAAACATTGTTTTGCTTCATCTCGCCATGCTGTTCATGACGGCATAAAAAAAGCGCCCCAAAGGGCGCTCGTACAACGTTAACTTTCTTTAAATCATCGCGCCAGCAACAACGCATTAGTGCGCTTCACAAAGCTCGCCGGATCCTCCAGCGATCCACCTTCGGCCAGCATTGCCTGATCGAAAAGCAGATGACACCAGTCGCTGAAATTCGCGTCGTCGGCGTGAAGCTTTTTCACCAGCGGATGCTCCGGATTCACCTCGAGAATCGGCTGCATTTGCGGCGCGGCCTGACCTGCCTGCTTCAGCATGCGCTGCAAATAACCGCTCATGTCGCCGTCATCGGCTACCAGGCACGAGGGCGAATCTGTCAGGCGGAACGTCAGGCGCACGTCCTTGACCTTGCCCTCCAGCGCGGCCTTCATGCTTTCCACCAGCGGTTTCAGTTCTTCGCCGACCTTTTCCTGCGCCTCTTTCTCTTCGTCGTTCAATGCGCCGAGATCCAGGTCGCCACGCGCGACGCTTTGCAGCGGCTTGCCATCGAATTCGTTCAGGAACGACAGCATCCATTCGTCGACACGATCCGTCAGCAGCAGCACTTCAACGCCCTTCTTGCGGAACACTTCGAGATGCGGGCTGTTCTTCGCGGCCTGCCACGTGTCGGCGGTCACGTAATAAATCTTCGTCTGCTCGGGCTTCATGCGCGACACGTAGTCGGCCAGCGCCACCGTCTGCTCCGCCGACGAATCCGTATGCGTCGATGCAAACCGCACAAGCTTCGCGATGCGTTCGCGATTGCCGTAATCCTCGCCGATGCCTTCCTTGAACACCTGTCCGAACTCTTTCCAGAAGGTCGCGTATTTGGCTTTGTCGGCGTCGTCCGTGGTGTCATCGTTGGCTTCGGCGGACGAAGATGCCACTTCTTCCAGCATCGATAAAACCCGCTTCGTCACGCCTTCGCGAATGGCCTTCACGTCGCGGCTTTCCTGCAAGATTTCACGCGATACATTGAGCGGCAGATCAGCCGAATCCACCACGCCTTTCACGAAGCGCAAATACGCCGGCAGCAATTGCTCGGCGTCGTCCATGATGAACACACGCTTCACATAAAGCTTCAGCCCGCCGCGATGATCGCGGTTCCACATATCGAACGGCGCGTGCTTCGGCACATACAGCAATTGCGTGTATTCGCTGCGGCCTTCCACGCGGTTGTGCGTCCAGGCGAGCGGTTCGTCGTGATCGTGCGAGATGTGCTGATAGAACTGCTTGTATTGCTCGTCGGTGACATCGCTCTTCGCGCGGGTCCACAGCGCGCTTGCCTGGTTCACGGTCTCGTCTTCGTCCTTCGTGACCATCTCCGACTTCTCGGCATCCCACTCTTCCTGCTTCATCAAAATGGGCAGTGCGACGTGATCCGAGTACTTCTGGATGACCGACTTCAGCTTGTGCGTGGAGAGGAACTCGTCCTCTTCCGGACGCAGATGCAGCGTGATGCTCGAACCGCGTTGCGCGCGTTCGATCTGCTCGACCACAAAATCGCCTTCGCCCGCGCTTTCCCAGCGCACGCCTTCGCTTGCCGGCAATCCGGCGCGGCGCGTTTCAACCGTGATCTTGTCCGCGACGATAAAACCCGAATAAAAGCCCACGCCGAACTGGCCGATCAGCGCAGCGTCTTTCTGCTGATCGCCGGAAAGCTTCGAGAAAAATTCCTTCGTGCCCGAGCGCGCGATCGTGCCGAGGTTCGCGATCGCTTCGTCGCGGCTCATGCCAATGCCGTTATCGTCGATGGTGATCGTGCGGGCCGCCTTGTCGTACGAAATGCGGATGCGCAGATCCGGATCGTTTTCGTACAGCGCGCTGTTTTCGATGCCTTCAAAACGCAGCTTGTCCGCCGCATCCGATGCGTTCGAAATCAGTTCGCGGAGGAAAATTTCCTTGTTGCTATAGAGCGAATGGATCATCAGGTGCAGAAGCTGCTTCACTTCTGCCTGAAAGCTCATGGTTTCTTGTGCCATGGTCGGTTCCTCTTTGGTCTAGTGTTGACAGGTTTTAAGCAGCAGCGGTGGAGATAAACACCGCGCGAATTCTGCGGCAGATGAGGTCGCCGGCGGCAATTTCAAGAGCCGCCCTTCGAAGCGAAACTGTGGCCCCTTTTTCTGCGTGTTTGCCTCAACCCATTCGATCGGCATACTCGGTGAGCATTGCGGGCAAGCCCGGATCGCCGCAATTGGCAATGTTAAAGCGCATCCAGGTGCTCGGCAGCTGATGCGGCGAGAAGAGGCTTCCCGGCGTCAAAAGAAATCCGGCTTCGTGCCCGAAGGCCGCGAGCCCTTCCGAATCCACGCCGGTATCGGCCCATAAAAACATGCCTGCTTCCGGGACGTGATACGGCTTGTAGCCCACTTTTTCGAACATGCGCACGGTCTTCTCGCGCACGCTGTCGAGTTTCACGCGCAGGCGCTCGACGTGACGGCGGTAATGGCCGTCGGTGAGGACTTTGTACAGGACGCGCTCGTTGAGTTCGGGACTTGTCATGCCAACGAGCATCTTCTGATCCGCGATCGCGTTGGCCACTTCCGGCGCGCACGCGATGTACCCCACGCGCAGGTTCGGCGCGAGCGTCTTCGAAAAGCTGTTGAGAAAGATCACGCGCTTCAGCTGATCGAGGCTAGCGAGGCGCGTGGCCGCGAAGTTGGTGGGGCACAGGTCGCCGTAGATATCGTCTTCCACGACGATGAAATCGTAGGTCTGCGCGAGCTGCAAGATGCGGAACGCCTGTGCGGCCGTGAGCGACGTTCCCGTGGGATTTTGCAGGACGGAGTTGATCACGAGCATCTTCGGACGCCACGTCTTCACGAGTTCTTCGAGCGCGTCGAGATCTGGCCCATCGGGCGTGTACGGCATGCCGACGAGTCTTGCGCCTTGCGCAACGAAGCGGCCGAACATCTGGAACCACGCGGGGTCGCCTACGATCACGGTATCGCCCGGTTTCACGAACACACGCGCAATCAGGTCGATGGCTTGCGTCACGCCCGACACCATCACGATCTGTTGCGTCGATGCCCCGATCTCCAGTTCTTCAAGCCGCGTCTGCAACTGCTGGCGCAGCGGCAAGAAGCCTTGCGGCGTGCCGAACCCGAGCATCTGCCCGCCGCTTTGCCGGCTGATCGAGCGCAACGCGCCGGTCAGCAATTCACCGTTCAGCCAGCTCGACGGCAGATACCCGATTCCCGGCCCTTTCGCAGGACTCGACGTATGCAGCATGTTGCGCAGCAGCCAGACCACGTCGATGGTGCTCGTGACCGGCTGCGGATCGCTGGCCGATTGCGGGTGCACATGGGCGTCGTTCGAACCGCTGCGGTCGCGCACGAAAAAACCGGAGCCACGGCGCGAGTCGAGATACCCGTGCGCAACCAGCCGTTCGTACGCTTCGACCACGGTGAAACGCGACACGCCCTTATCCACGGCGAGCTTGCGGATCGACGGCATGCGCATGCCCGGGCGAAACACGCGTTCGTCGATACGGCGCCGGCCCCACTGAACCAGCTGGTCGACGAGCGTAAGCTGCGGCGCGCCGTGCGGCGCGGGAATCTGGTCGAGCGGAACGGACATGCCGGGCTCCATCGGATGAATGCGTGCGGTTACTGTACCGAAAAGTATCGGACAGATTGTACCGTTACTGTCACGGCGCAACTCGATACATTTTAAGAATCCGCCGATGCTAATCTGGCCGCTTTTGCAACCTCGCGGTGAGCGGCGGGGGTGTATCGCGTGCTTGGCAAATACCTGCCAAATACCCGGCCGAATGGCTAACGCGACCGCGCAGCCGGGCGAAACGGGTATGCTGGCGAGCCTGGCCGTGCTTATTCACGCATCTCATTCACGTCGTAATTACGTAGTTCGTGCACCATGACCGCTCCGCCGCTGCAACTCGACCATCTCGTAATCGCCGCCCGCACGCTCGAAGAAGGCGCGAGTTTTATCGCCGCGAAACTGGGCGTGGAGACGAGCGAGGGCGGTGCTCATCCGTTGATGCGCACGCACAATCGCCTTTTGAACCTGTGGGGCGGCGCGTATCTGGAAGTGATCGCAATCGATCCCGCTGCAGGCAATATGGGTGTGGACTCGCCGCGCCCTCGCCTCTTTGCGCTCGATGACCCCGAGTTTCTCGGTCGCCTTGAAACAGGCCCGCAACTCGTGCATTGGGTTGCGCGCGTCGATCGGCCGAAACTGCTGGCGCGCTGGCAGGCGCAATATCCTGAGCGCATCCCGCCTGTTGTAGCCATGTCGCGCGGCACGAACAGCTGGAACCTGACCGTTCCCGACGATGGCTCGTTTCCCGCATGGCAAGGTTCCGGCGATGGACTCCTGCCCTCGCTGATCCAGTGGGACACGGCGCGGCATCCGAGTGAATCGTTGCCCGAAACTGGTATTGCCGTGAAGTCGCTGACGGGGTTTCACCCGCGAGCGCATTTGCTTCTGGAACAGATGGCGTGGCTCGGCGCATCGCATTTGATGAACGTCGAAGTGACGCAAGGCGCGCCGGTTCTGATCGCGGAATTCGAATTGCCGGACGGCTCCATCGTCACGATGGGCGAAACCTCCGAGGCAATCGAAGCTGCAATGCAGGCGGCGAAGCAAGCTGAACTTGCTGCGGCCAAACCTGCCCGAAAGCGCGCGAAAAGCAAGAAGGCAGAAGACCTGACCGAAGCCGTTGAAGATATGGAAACCGCAAGCGATTCCGCGAGCGACTCAGCATCCGGAAAAACCGGACAGCACGAAGAACATGAAGAGCATTGAAGCGGCGCGATAATAATGATCCGCCGCATCACGACCGACACACCGTACCGCCCACCGAGACCGACCGAGGACCCCATGAATCAAGCCGACCTTCATGCCCAGCCGTGGCAACTTTCCGAACGCGCAAGAAAGCTCACCAGTTCGGCCATTCGTGAAATCCTGAAGGTCACGGAGCGTCCAGAGGTCATTTCGTTTGCCGGCGGATTGCCGTCGCCTGCGACTTTTCCTGTCGAAGAAATGCGTGTGGCGTGCGATCGCATCCTGCGCGACAGTCCGGCTGCCGCACTTCAATACAGCGCGACCGAGGGATATTTGCCGTTGCGCGAATGGGTTGCGCAACGGTATTCGGTGAATGGCGCGTCGGTGCGTCCGTCGCAAGTGCTGATCACGACCGGCTCGCAGCAGGCGCTGGATCTGCTCGGAAAAGTCCTGATTGATCCCGCGAGCCGCGTGCTGGTCGAAACACCGACGTATCTCGGCGCGCTGCAATCGTTTTCAATGTACGAGCCGAACTACGTTCAAGTTCCAACCGATGAGCACGGCCTGATTCCCGAAGCACTGAACGCGACTTTGACCGCGGGCGCACGTCTCTTGTATGCGCAGCCGAATTTCCAGAACCCGACGGGCCGCCGCTTGTCGCTCGAACGCCGCACGGCGCTTGCCGCGTTTGCACAACGCGCCGGTTTCCCGGTGATCGAAGACGATCCGTACGCCGCGCTCGACTACGCCGGAACGCCGTTGCCGACCATGCTGTCCATGGCGCCGGATCACATCGTGCATCTGGGGTCGTTCTCGAAAGTCTTGTCGCCGGGTATGCGCGTGGGCTACATCATTGCGCCCGAGGAACTGCACTTCAAACTCGTCCAGGCCAAGCAGGCAACCGACCTGCATACGCCGAGCCTCACGCAGCGCATCGTGTATGAGGTCGTGAAGGACGGTTTCCTCGAAACGCATATTCCGAAGATCCGCGCGCTGTATCGCGATCAATGCGCGGCCATGCTGGCATCGCTTGAAAAACACATGCCGGCGGGCGTGGAATGGAACCGGCCGGAAGGCGGCATGTTCGTGTGGGTCAAGCTGCCAAAGCACATCGATACAATGAAACTGCTCGAGCAATCCATCGAGCAGCACGTCGCGTTCGTTCCGGGCGGCCCGTTCTTCGCGAACGAAGCCGAGCACAACACGCTGCGTTTGTCGTTCGTCACAGTGCCGCCTGCCAAGATCGACGAAGGCGTTGCAAAACTCGGCGCGCTGATCCGCGCACTGGTTTGATTTCACCATCATTTCAAGGGAAATTCACATGGCTCAACTGAATGTCTACGACAAGCTGAAGGAACTCGGCATTGAATTGCCGACCGCCGGCGCACCCGCCGCGGCCTACGTCATGAGTGCGCAAAGCGGCAACACGGTGTTCCTCTCCGGTCACATTGCAAAAAAGGACGGCAAAGTGTGGGCGGGCAAGCTGGGCGCAACGCTCACGACGGCGGAAGGACAAGCCGCCGCGCGCTCGATCGCCATCGACCTGATTGCAACGCTGCACGCGCACGTGGGCGACCTTAACAAGGTCACGCGGATCGTAAAGGTGATGAGCCTCGTGAATTCCACGTTCGAATTCACCGAACAACATCTGGTGACTAATGGCGCGTCCGAACTGATCGCCGACGTATTCGGCGAGCGCGGCAAACACGCCCGTTCCGCATTCGGCGTCGCGCAAATTCCGCTTGGCGCATGCGTCGAGATTGAGTTGATCGCCGAAGTCGCCTGAACGGTCGAGAATTAACCATTAACGCGTCTTTGATCGCCGCGTTTATTGCATTTGATTGTTTTCCCCGATGCCGCTCGGCATCGGGATGATGAATCCGGACGCTTTTTATATGCTTGAATCGCGTCTGCGAAACAACGTTTCAAGGCGCAAAGCCGCTACGGGTGGTCGTTTCAGACTATCCGCGTATACCTCGATGCGCCATCCTGCCGCCGTGCTTCCTTAAACGGGTCGCCTTCAGTAATATCTAAACCGGTTGCCATTGGTAATATCTGAGTTTCGGCTGCACGCCGAATCCGGGACGCTGCAAGTTCAAGTATCCGTATTCAATTAATAACTGTAAGAAATACAGGTGCGCTTCGGGCAATTTCGCGCGCAAATACGCAAACGATTCTCAACATGCATCCATATCCGGTTGAATCACTAACCGGGTTGAGTCAGCCGCGGACCGCCGGACCGCCAATTTGATCCGGACCACCCGCCCGCCGCCACGTCCGGGTCCATGAACTGACCGAACCCATGAATCGATCACGGCCCAAAGCGCCACGCGACATGAAACACGCGGACTTTCCCCGCAGACGTCGCGCATTGTTCGCCATTCCCGCGCTGGGGGCGCTCGTGCTCGCGCTGCTCTGGACCGTCATCTTCGCCCGCCTCTCGGTCGAGCGTGAAGCGGCAACGCACGCGTCCATGGCATCGGCTGCGATTCTTTCTTCGGCGCTCGAACAGCATACGATCAAGGCAATTCACCAGGTCGACCAGATCACCCGCTTCGTCAAGTACGAATTCGAGAAGACGCCCGGCCATTTCAACCTGGCGAGCACGGTTGAGAAAGGCGTTGTGCAAAGCGACACGCTGGTGCAAGTATCGATTATCGATGAACACGGCATGCTGACCGCGACCACCGCCGAGTCGAATCCGAAGCCCGTCGATTTGTCGGACCGTGAGCATTTCCAGGTGCACGCGTTATCGAACGATGACTTGCTGTATATCAGCAAGCCTGTCCTTGGACGCATCTCGCGACAATGGACACTGCAGATCACACGGCGCCTGAACCATCCCGATGGATCCTTTGCCGGCGTGGTGGTCGTGTCCGAAAACCCCAGCTATTTCACGAGCGATTTTTACAACGTTGCATCCATAGGCCGTGAAGGCGTTGTTGCCGTGATCTCGGACAACGGCTCCGTGCTCGCGCGCAGCACCGGCGCGGGTTCGTTCACGTCGAAGGCCAACGGCCGCATGCTGAAAATGGGCGAGCCAGGCAGCGACTCGGCGAGCGTCTTTACCGCAAGCGGCGTGTACCCGACGTCGGAACACGCGTCGGGTATCTATGTCGATCCTATTGACGACGTCACGCGCATCGTTTCGTACCGGCATATCGATGGATATCCGCTCGGCGTGCTGGTCGGCCTTTCGCAGGCCGAAGAGTTCACCGACTTCAACCATACGCGCCGCGTCTATTTACTGATGGCGACCTTCATCTCGCTCGCCATGCTCGGCTTCTTCGCGGTGGCGACGGGCCTGATCGGCAAGCTGCTCGGGCGCGAGCGCGAGATGACGCATCTGGTCGAATACGATTTGCTGACGGGATTGCGCAACCGGTATTCCACGCTGCAGACGCTCAGGCACGATGTGGTGAAGCCCGAGAACGTGGGTCATCTCGCCCTGCTGTTCATCGATCTGGACAACTTCAAGACGGTCAACGATACGCTCGGCCACAACGCCGGCGATATCGTCCTGCAGATGACGGCATCGAGGCTCGCGGAAACCGTCGGCGACCATGGCACGCTCTCGCGCATCGGCGGCGATGAGTTCGTGGTCGTGGTCAAGGGCGCCGATGTCGAACGCCAAGCCGTCGAAATGGCCGAAGCGGTATCGCGTATGTTCGCTACGCCCTTCGATGTCCGCGGCAGCGCGTTCGTGCTGCACGCGAGCATTGGCATTGCGTTGTATTCCATATCAAGCGAAAGCGAAATCGACCTGCTGAAGAAAGCCGATCTCGCCATGTACAGCGCAAAGGACGCCGGCAAGAACTGCTTCCAGTTTTATTCGCCGCAGTTGTCGCATCGCGCGGACCATCTGATGAAGTGGGAGCAGCAATTACGGGTCGCGCTCGCGCAAAACCAGTTGTTCCTTGCATACCAACCGAAGATCGACTTGAGTCGCCGCTGCATCACCGGCTTTGAAGCGCTTGCCCGATGGAACCATCCTCAACACGGCCTCATCCCCGCGAACGAATTCATCCCGGTCGCCGAAAGCACGGGCTTGATCGTGCCTATCGGGGATTTCGTGATTCACACGGCATGCCGGCAATTGGCCGTTTGGCAGGCTCAAGGGTATGACGGGTTGTCGCTTGCGGTGAATATCTCGGCGGTGCAGTTCTGGCGCGGCGATTTGCTTGAAACAGTGGCCGCCGCCATTCGCGACAGCGGCATTGCGCCGGGCAAGCTCGAGCTCGAAATCACCGAAACCGTGATGATGGAGTTTCCGGATATCGTCGCGGAAAAGATTGCGGCGCTGAAGCGGCTCGGCGTGCGGATCGCACTGGACGACTTCGGCACGGGATATTCGTCGCTGTCATATCTGAACCGCTTTGCTGTCGATACGTTGAAGGTCGACCGGTCGTTCATCCAGGCCATTCCGCACGATCGCAGCGTCTGCGTGATGGTTTCGGCCATTGTGAACCTGGCGCGGTCGCTCGGATTGACGGTGGTTGTGGAAGGCACGGAGACCGAAGAGCAGATTACGTGGCTGTCGCGGCTTGGACCTATCGAAGCGCAAGGTTTCTTGTTTTCTCGCGCGGTACCGGCCGATGGCGTTCAGGCCTTGCTCGACCGGTTCGGGGTGTGCGGTTTGGGCCTCGTATCCGATGTCGCCGCGCTTCCGTTTGGCGAAGCGCCGTCGAATGCGCTGGATTGAGTTGCTCGCCAATGCTTTACCAGCGGTGCTTTACCACCGATAGTCGAATCCCACGCTTCCCGCATGCACATGGCTGCCGGCACCGAACTCGCCGTCGTAGCGCAAACCGGCATGCACTCGCCGGCCTAACGCAACACGCACGCCGACTCCGGCCTGCATTGCGTCGCGCGCGGCGCCGCTGCCATGCACCGTGAAATCGCTGTTTGGCGCACCCTCGAAACTTGCGCTGACCGCTTGTGTGCGCGTCCCGTATTGATGAGCCCAGGCCAGTTCGCCGTTAAGACTCCATGCATGGCCGATGAGATCGAATTCGTTGCGCCAGCGTGCACCCAATGACGATCGAATCGAATTTGCCGTATTCGCCGACACGGCGAGGTTCACCGCGCCGGCGCCGCTTTCGTTGAACGCCGGCGTCTCTGCACGCTGCAATTCAAGCGATACAAACGGCGACACCACGCCGACTTTTCCAACCGGTATATCCAGGCCATTGCTCAGCGTGGCGAAGTACTGGTTGCCATCCACGCTGCCGAGCGCTGTGCGTGGGGTATCGGTGAAAAAGAGCGAACGCTTCATGTCGGTACTATTGCGCGCGTATCCTAATAATCCCTGCAGCCAGTATGTCCCCGGCACGTAACTGCCGTAGAACGCGGCCTGATAGGTATCGAACTGGCCATGAACGGGCAAGGTGCTGGTCGATGTATTGCCATGCATGGCGGCGAGCGCGGCGCCGACGATGACCTTCGGCACAATGCGGTAATCGATGCCCGATATCACGCCGCCCACGCTCGTTTGCTGGCCGAGCCACGTGTCGTAGCCGCCGATTTTGCCGGTGCTGCCGAGCACGCTGATCCACGAACACACTCGCCCGGGATTGACCGAAGAAGGCGTCGCAACGTCCGCCGCGCACTCGCCCGCGAAACGCGCGGCGCTCAGCCTGTCGTCGATCGCGTTCATGCCGAGGCGCGCGGCTTCGAATTGCGCGTTCGGGATCGCGGCGTAGGCTTCCGCGCTCAACTGATCGAGCGCCGCGTATGCCGACGAACCTTCAAGGCTCAGCAAATCGCCTGCAATCGATAAGAAGTCGCGCGTTGGCGCGGCGCCTGCGCCGATGCCCGCTACGCCATGATCGAGCGCCGCTTCGACCGCGATCTGGTTCGGGGTTCCGCCGGCGAACTGGAAGCCGCGTTGTACGTGGAGGTAAGCGTTGCTGGGATCGTAGGAAAGCGAGGCAGAGACAAACGGATTGAGCGTTTCGATGCCGGAAAAGATGCCCGTAAGACCGTCTGTCGTGCTCAGGATGGTGTACGTGTCGGTGGGCGTGAAGGACGCCGCGCGGAGACGCGCGCGCACGAGGCCGCCTTGCAGAATAGCGGTTCCATCGACGGCGATCAGGTCGTGATTTTCAGGCGTGACGTCGGCTTCGTAACGGCTTCCGGTGGCTTGCGTGTACGAGCCACTCACCGAAAGCGTGCCCGTAGATAGCGGTTGCAGTCCCGATACGGCCGGGGCGCCCGGGGCGATGACGCCTTGCATCGAAACCATGCCCTTCAGTGCGCCCGTGCCGTTGAGCGTGGAATCGGGCGTAATGGTGATCGATGGGCTCGACAAGCTGCCGGTCAGCGTCAGCGTGCTGTTGCGAATCATGCTGGCGGCTGTGACGGATATTGGACCCGACAAAGTCCACGTGGCGTCCTGCATGGTCAGCGTCGAAAAGCCGGACGTCCGGCTTGCCAACGTACCCGCGCCTTCCAGGGTCAACGTATTCGACGAACCCGATCCGCCGTCAATATCACCACTTACATTGCTGCCGTTGCCGAGCGTCAAGCGGTTGTTGGATCCCGTAAAACGCACGGCGGCGACCTGGCCGTCGAGCGTTCCGGCGTTGACTATCGACACGTTCGATCCAGCGAGCACGGCAACGCCGGCAGCGCTGACAATCGATGCACCCTGCTCGTTCGTCAGGCTCGCAACGCCGCTGGGTGCATCGATGGAAACGCCTGTCCCGTTCACGCCTTGCGCCGCGATCGACCCCGCGTTCTCGATGGAAACATCCCGGCTGGCCAGCGCCGAAACGCCGTTGGCGCCGGTTATCGATGCGCCTCGCTGGTTCACGAGGCTGGCCGTTCCTGCCGAAGCGTTGATTGCGACGCCATTCCCGTGGTCCCCATTCGACGCGATACGCCCGGCGTTGACAATCGCTACGTTCGATCCCGCCTGCACCGCGTCGCCGCCTGCAGCCGTGATCGATCCGCCCAACTTGTTCACGAGGTTTGAAGAACCCGAAGGTGCATCGATCGCAACGCCGGCTCCGTCTGGATTACTCGCTTCGATCGCGCCGGCATTGCTGATCGATACGTTCGAACCCGCCTTGACCGCGTCGCCCGCTACGCTCGAAATCGATGCACCGCGCTCGTTGCTCAGCACGGCCACGCCCGATGGTGCATCGATCGCGACACCGGTTCCTCCAATGCCGATCGCCGCGATCGACCCTGCATTCGTGATCGATACATTCGCGGCTCCCGGCGCCAAAACCCCGGACGCGCCTTTGATCGAAGCGCCTTGCTGGTTCGCAAGACTCGCGGAGCCCGCGGTTGCATCGATCAGTACGCCGGCCCCGTTGTCCGCGCTTCCCGCAATCGATCCCGCGTTGGTGATCGAAACGCTCGCGCCACCCTGAACCGACGCCTTGACCGCATCTCCCGCCGCGCTCGTGATCGATCCGCCGCGCTCGTTCGCGAGGCTTGCTGCGCCCGATGGAACGACAATCAGGACGCCGACAGATTTCGCGCCTTGCGCTGCAATGGAGCCCGCGTTCTCCACGCTCGTTGCGTCGCCGGTTGCGAGCACTGCGGCCATGCCATCGGCGTTGCTCGATATCGAACCGCGGTTGACCACGCGGCTCTTGTCATTCACTGATACCGCATTCCCCGCGCTCGCCGCAACCGATCCGCCCGGCAACACGTCGATATCGACACCGGTCACGCCGGCTTGGGCGATCAGGCTGCCGTTCAATTGCCCGGCTACCGAAATGCCGCCGCCGTTGATGAGCCACGTTTCTGCGTCGCCGTTCGCGCCGGTAAAAGTCCACGCGCCCGGATCGTCCTTACGCAAGAGCGTGAAGCCGCGATATTGCGCCGATGCACCCACGCCCGAGATGTCGAAACTGCCATTGTTCGTTCCGCCAAGGATCAGCGTGTTCGTTCCGGCGCCCGCATCGACGACGCCGAGGATTGTCGATGTCCCGGTCAGCCGCAGCGTGTCGTCGTTTGGCCCGAACAGGATCGCTGTACCGCCCGACCCGTTGATGCTCCCGCTGTTCGAAACGAAGCTGCCGGTTCCGGCGCCGCTGCCTGTCGCCGCGGCGCTCAGATCGATCGCCGTGCCGTTCAGGGAAATGATCGTCCCGTCGTTGAAAACCTTAGTCGCGGAATTGGAGAGGATGACGGGACCATATCCAACGATCGTTCCGGTGGCGAGATTCGTCACGGTGCCGCCGCTCGGCAAATGAATGCCCGACTGCGTGCTGGTCAGATTCTCCGCTGAGCCGCTTATCGTGCCCGCGTTGGTTACAGCGCTGGTCGAGCTATTTGCAAAAACCGCATCGAAATGACCCAGGATCGACGCACCGGCGGCATTGACGATTTCGCCGCCGCTGTATAACGCGATTCCGGTCGTGGTATTGCTGCGCATTGAACCGTTGTTCAGGATCGACACGGGACTGTCGAATTCGACGGCGAAATAGCCACCGATAACTACGCCGTTATTCGTGAGCGTCCATGTAATTGCCTTATCGGATTTTCCGTAAATCGCGATACTGCCCTGAGCAATGGTATCGATAACGGCATCCGAAACAACGGTGAATGGATTATCACCGGGATTCAACACGTAGCCCGTTTTCGAACTGGGCAGATCAGTGGCGTGCGCGGTGTCGATAGCCACGTTGGCGATTGCCAGTAACGTGATGGGTACGCTAATCCAGCGCCGCTCTTTTTTTGCCCGGATTGTCGAAGCGCCCGGCTGTCCCTGCGATTTTTTTGAAGCGCTCATTACCCGTTTCCGAATCGAGTTGACTCAGCACTTTAGTCTCTCGGGAACGCGTTGGCGATGGGCATTGAAGCCATCGAACAAAGAGTGAAATGCTTCAGGTTTTTGTTTATGAATCAACGACGCATGAATCAGCGACGCGTTATAGTCCGCGCGATAAAACCGCCGTGCCGATAGTCACGATTCCCAGCACGATGTTGATCAGTACGAGACGCCGAATGGTGCCGACCGAGCGCGCGCCATCCGGCCAGTTCTGCGATTGAACCGCGCGACGGATCTTCGGAAATACGCTGAAACGGATATGTCCGAAAATCAGCATCATCACAATGCCGATGCCGGCCATTGCATGCAGCGGCCAGGGCGCATGTCCGCCGCCGAATTGCGACAACAGAAATCCACCGGTCAACAGGATCACGAGCACCGATGCCGCAACCCAGTTGAAGAACCGGGCGAATACCGATTCCCACAAAGGCAAACGCAATTGCGGCGATAAATCCGCGATTGCCGGCCGCAGGCAAAAATGCGCGAATATCATCCCGCCAATCCAGACCGCTACGCCCAATAAATGCAGGAACAGCGCCACTTCAATTGCCTTGTTCATCTGTGTTCCTGATTGCATGTTTATCCGTCGCTGAATGCGACATTCCGGCGTTCGACTCTGCCAGGCGAAACCAGTTCAAGTATTTTTCAAGATAAAGAAATGCCCGGGCCAATCAGCCCGGGCATTTGAGACGACCGCGAGGTTTCAGCCTTCGAGAACCGGACGCAGATCAGTGACCTTGATGGTGATATCCGGCGCACGACCCTTGCGCGCACGCTTGCCGACATAAGCTTCGAGCGCTGCCGAGCTCAGCTTTTCGTCGCGTACCTTGCCGCCGCGTCCGGCGCCCGTCAATACGAGCCCGCGCTTGTCGATAGCCAGCGCTTGCCGCAACGTTTCCTTCGGTTCGAGCGCAACCAGGATCACGCCTCGACCGCCGCCCGAAAGCGTCTTCATTTCATCGATACCGAACACCAGCAAGCGTCCGTTGCTGGTCAAGCATGCAACATGCGTGGCGCCCGGCAGCACGGGCATGGGAACCAGCGGAGCCGCGCCATCGTCGATGGTCATGAACGACTTGCCCGCCTTCACGCGGCTGACCATGTCGCCGAGCTTGGCCATGAAGCCAAAACCATTGCTCGATGCCAGCAGCAAAGGCTGATCCGCCGAAGCTGCGAAGTAATGCAGCAGATGCGTTCCCGACTCCAGCTCGATCAACGACGTCACTGGCACGCCGTCACCGCGACCGCCCGGCAACAGCGCAACGGGCACGGAATACACACGCCCGTTGCTGCCCCAGGCGATCAAAACGTCCGGCGTGCGCGCGAGGAACGTGCCGTAGATGCCATCGCCCGCCTTGAACTGGAAGCTCGCCGGGTCGAGCCCGTGACCCTTCAACGCCCGCACCCAGCCCTTCTGCGATACCACCACCGTAACCGGATCATCGACCACGCGTGCTTCGAACGTCGCGCGCTTTTCCGCCTGGATCAGCGTGCGTCGCTCGTCGCCATAAGTCTTGGCATCGCCTTCGATTTCCTTGATCAGCAAGCGCTTCATGGCCGCGTCGCTGTTCAGCAATTCCTCGAGCTTTTCCTTCTCGCCACGCAGATCCTTCAATTCCTGCTCGATCTTGATTGCCTCGAGCCGTGCAAGCTGACGCAACCGGATTTCAAGGATGTCGTCGGCCTGACGCTCGCTGAGCTTGAAACGCTGCATCAGCGCTTCCTTCGGATCGTCGGCTTCACGAATCACGCGGATCACTTCATCGATATTCAGGAAGACGATCATTCGTCCTTCGAGAATATGAATGCGGTCGTTCACCTTGCCGAGCCGATGCTGCGTGCGCCGCGTGACCGTGGTGAAGCGGAAACCGATCCACTCGTGCAGGATTTCGCGAAGCCCCTTCTGACGCGGCCGGCCGTCGGCGCTGATCATGACCAGGTTGATAGACGAGTTCGATTCCAGGCTCGTATGCGCGAGCAGCGAATGCACGAACTCCGTCTGGTCGATACGGCTCGACTTCGGCTCGAACACGAGGCGCACCGGCGCGTCGCGGCCCGATTCGTCGCGCACCGTATCGAGCAATGCAAGCAGGGTCTGCTTGGTCTGCAACTGATCGGGACTCAGCGCCTTCTTGCCGAGCTTGATTTTCGGGTTCGTCAGTTCCTCGATTTCCTCGAGCACCTTCTGGCCGGAAGTGCTCGGCGGCAATTCGGTAATCACGAGTTGCCACTGACCACGCGCCATGTCCTCGATCTTCCAGCGCGCACGCACTTTCAAACTGCCGCGGCCGGTTTCATAGGCAGCCGCAATTTCCGCCGGGCTGGAAATGATCTGTCCGCCGCCCGGGAAATCCGGACCCGGAATCATGTCCATCAATTCGGCATGTTCGATCTTCGGATTGCGGATCATCGCGACCGCCGCAGCGGCGACTTCACGCAAATTGTGCGATGGAATTTCCGTCGCGAGACCCACGGCAATACCCGATGCGCCATTCAAAAGCGCAAACGGCAACCGCGCCGGCAAGAGCTTCGGCTCCTGGAACGAGCCATCGTAATTCGGCATGAAATCGACGGTGCCCATGTCGATTTCATCGAGCAGCAACTTGGCGATAGGCGTAAGACGCGCTTCCGTGTACCGCATGGCCGCCGCGCCGTCGCCGTCGCGTGAACCGAAATTGCCCTGGCCGTCGATCAGCGGATAACGCATCGAGAAAGCCTGCGCGAGACGCACCAGCGCGTCATACGCCGACTGGTCGCCGTGCGGATGATATTTACCCAGCACGTCGCCCACCACGCGCGCCGATTTCACCGGCTTGGCCGTGTTCGCCAGACCCATCTCGTTCATGGCGAACAAGATGCGGCGTTGCACGGGTTTCTGGCCGTCGCTGACATCGGGCAACGCCCGGCCTTTGACCACGCTCACCGCGTAGTCGAGATACGCGCGCTCGGCGTAATCGCCAAGCGTCAGTTTTTCGCCATCGGGCGCGGCTTCTTGTTCCGCGAAGAGATCGTCCATCGGATTTCCAGTGTTATGCGTTGACGAGGTTCAAGGGCAGACGAGATTCGGAGGTGGCTTGAGCAGGTCAGATATCCGCTTCGACTTCGTTGCCCTTCTCTTCCAGCCAGCTTCGCCGGGACGCCGCTTCACCCTTGCCCATCAGCATGGTCATGCGCGTGACCGTGTCGTCGAAACCCAGCTCGCCGAGTTGAACCGGCAGCAAACGGCGCGTGTCGGGATTCATGGTCGTGTCCCAAAGCTGCTCCGCGCTCATCTCGCCCAGGCCCTTGAAACGGCTGATCGACCATTGCGTTTCGCGTACGCCGTCTTTCCTCAGCTTGTCCAGGATGGCTTCGAGTTCGCCTTCATCGAGCGCATAAAGTTTCTGCGCCGGTTTCTTGCCGCGAGCGGGGGCATCGACACGAAACAGCGGCGGCCGCGCGATGCACACATTGCCCTGCTCGATCAGCTGAGGGAAATGCTTGAAGAACAGCGTGAGCAGCAGAACCTGGATGTGCGAGCCGTCCACGTCCGCGTCCGACAGGATGCAGATCTTGCCGTAACGCAGATTCGAAAGATCCGCCTTGTTGTCGAGGCTATCCGGACTATGCGGATCCACGCCGATCGCCACCGCGATGTCGTGCACTTCGTTGTTGGCGAACAGCCTGTCGCGCTCGGTTTCCCACGTGTTCAACACCTTGCCGCGCAATGGCAGGATGGCCTGGAATTCCTTGTCACGGCCCATCTTGGCCGATCCACCCGCCGAATCGCCCTCCACGAGGAACAGTTCGTTGCGCGTGATGTCGGTGGATTCGCAATCGGTCAGCTTGCCGGGAAGAACGGCCACGCCCGAACTCTTGCGCTTCTCGACCTTCTGCCCGGCACGCGTACGCGCCTGAGCCTGCCGGATCACCAGTTCCGCGAGCTTCTTGCCGTATTCGACGTGCTGGTTCAGCCACAACTCGAGCGCCGGCCGAGAGAACGACGACACCAGCTTCACCGCATCGCGACTATTGAGGCGCTCCTTGATTTGTCCCTGAAACTGCGGATCGAGCACCTTCGCCGACAACACGAACGACACCCGCGCGAACACGTCTTCCGCGAGCAACTTGACGCCCTTGGGTTGCAAGTTATGCAACTCGACAAAGCTTTTCACCGCCTGGAACAAACCATCGCGGAGGCCGGATTCGTGCGTGCCGCCCGCAGGCGTGGGGATCAGGTTGACGTACGATTCGCGCAACAACGGCCCTTCCTCGCTCCACGCCACAACCCAGCTCGCGCCTTCGCCTTCGGCAAACGTCTCCTCGCTCGATTTCGCGTTGCCCGCGAAGCGTTCGCCTTCGAACAACGGGATCAGCAAGTCGCTGCCGCCCATGCCTTCGAGCAGATACCCGCGCAGGCCGTCCTCGTACTTCCAGGTCTGGCGTTCGCCGGTTTTTTCATTGATGAGCGTGACTTCCACGCCCGGCAGCAACACGGCCTTGGAGCGCAACAGGCGTTGTAACTCGGCCACGGGCAAGTTCGGGGAATCGAAGTATTTGGTATTGGCCCAGGCGGTGACGCGCGTGCCGGACTTCTTTTCGCCACGATTCATCGCGCGGGTTTCGAGCGGCTTGACCACGTCGCCGTTTGCAAAACCGAGTTCCGCCACCTTGCCGTCGCGCCAGACGGTGACGTCGAGTCGCGTGGAAAGCGCGTTCGTTACAGATACACCCACGCCATGCAAGCCACCCGAGAAGGTGTACGCGCCGCCGGCGGCTTTATCGAACTTGCCGCCCGCATGCAGGCGCGTGAACACGATCTCGACGACCGGCACGCCTTCTTCCGGATGCAAGCCGTAAGGAATTCCGCGTCCATCGTCTTCGACGGACACCGAATGGTCGGCATGCAGCGTCACCGTGATTTGCTTGCCGTAGCCGCCGAGCGCTTCGTCGGAAGCGTTATCGATGACTTCCTGGATGATGTGCAGCGGATTTTCCGTACGGGTGTACATGCCGGGCCGTTGCTTGACCGGCTCGAGACCCTTCAGCACCTTGATCGATGCTTCGCTGTATCCGCTGTTCTTGCCGCCGTCGGCGGCGCTGGGTTTTTTCGTTGACATGTCTGGACGGTGGTCCGGTAGTCCGGCGAGGACGACCGGCGAATGCATGAACAGTACGGGTCAATCCGGTGCGACCAGCCAGACATGGCTGGCCGGGCACCACATTGCGCGTCGATAATTTGAAACCGCGGCGGCGAACGCCGGCTTGCAGCCCAATGCGGCCTTTCACCACTGCAGCCAGCGCGCCCGAAAACGCGACGTATTTTACTGATTTCGACAAACTTTTCGATACCGCGAATGGCTCAGCGCCAAAGATCGCGTTATCCGCGCTCACTTGCGTCTTTACTTGCGTCTCTACTTGCGCTTTGCTTCCAGTTCTTCCCAGCGTTCGAGCGCGACCAGCAGTTCTTCGTCGATAACCGCGTGCCGTTCGCTCAACCGCGTGCCTTCTTTAGGATCTTTCGCGAAAACGGAACCATCTTCCAGCTTCGCCGCGATGGACTTCTGCTCCGCCTCGAGCGCCGCGATTTGCGCCGGCAAGGCTTCCAATTCGCGCACTTCCTTGTACGGAAGCTTGTTGGAACGCTGCGAATTGCGTCCCGCGCCGCTGTCCTTCGGGCCGTCGTCTTTCTTCGCTTGCTTGGCGGTATCGCGGGCGGCGTCTGCGGCTATTTTTTCGGAACGGTCGCTCTGGATCTGCCAGTCGGTGAAACCGCCGACATACTCGCGCCACTTGCCCCCGCCTTCCGATGCAAACACCGACGTCACCACGTTGTCCAGGAACTGGCGGTCATGGCTCACCAGCAAGACCGTGCCGTCGTAATCGGTAAGCAGTTCTTCGAGCAGTTCGAGCGTCTGGATATCGAGGTCGTTGGTCGGCTCGTCCAGCACCAGAACGTTCGCCGGCCGGGCAAACAGGCGCGCGAGCAGCAGCCTGTTGCGCTCGCCGCCGGAAAGCGACCGCACAGGCGAACGCGCGCGTTCCGGCGCAAACAGGAAGTCGCCGAGATAGCTCATCACGTGCTTCTTCACGCCATTCACTTCAACCCACTCGCTGCCGGGGCTGATGGTGTCGGCGAGGGTTTTATCGAGGTCGAGCTGTGCGCGCATCTGGTCGAAATACGCAACCTGCGTATTTGTGCCGGTGCGCACCGTGCCGCTGTCCGGAGCGAGTTCGCCGAGGATCATCTTGAGCAGCGTGGTCTTGCCTGCACCGTTCGGCCCGATGAAGCCAAACTTGTCGCCGCGCATGACGGTGGCGGTGAAATTGTCGACGATGGTGCGATCGCCGTACCTCTTCGTCACGTCTGTCAGTTCCGAGACAATCTTGCCCGAGCGTTCGCCCTGCCCGACGTCCAGCTTTACATTGCCCTGCACGTTGCGCCGTTCCGCGCGTTCGTTGCGCATTTCGACCAGCCGCGCAATCCGCCCGACGCTGCGCGTACGCCGCGCCTCCACGCCCTTGCGAATCCACACTTCTTCCTGCGCCAGCAGTTTGTCGAACTTGGCCGCTTCGACCTGTTCGATTTCAAGCTGCTGGGCCTTGCGCGTCTGGTAAGCGGTGTAATTGCCCGGATATGAAAGCAAACGTCCACGATCCAGATCGACAATACGCGTTGCAACCTTGTCCAGGAACGCCCGGTCGTGGGTGATGAACAGCAATCCCGTGCGCAGCGTGACGAGCAACTCTTCGAGCCAGCGAATGCCTTCGAAGTCGAGGTGGTTGGTCGGCTCGTCGAGCAGCAGCACGTCCGGCTGAACGACCAGCGCCCGCGCCAGCGCGACACGCTTTTTCATGCCGCCCGAAAGCGCGCCGGAACGCACGTCGCCATCCAGTCCGATCTGCTGCAGCGTGGTCGCAACGCGGGTTTGCCAGTTCCAGGCATCGGTTGTATCGAGTGATGATTGCAGCGTATTCATGCGCGACATCAGCGCATCGTGCTCAGGACCTTCGTGGGGTGCATCGGCGAGCTGGTGTGCAACGGCGTCGTAATCGTCGAGTAATTGGCGCGCGTGCGACAGGCCGGACGCAACCACGTCGAACACCGACGCGTCGAGGTCGAATTCCGGCTCCTGCGGCACATAAACGGTCGTGAGCTCGTTCTGGCGCGTGACCAGGCCGTCGTCCGGCTTCGCCAATCCGGCGATGATCTTCAGCAGCGACGACTTGCCCGCGCCGTTACGCCCGATAAGTCCGACGCGTTCGCCCGCTTCGAGTGAAAAGTCGGCGTGATCGAGCAACGCGACGTGGCCGAACGCGAGTTGCGCGTCGGAAATGGAATAAAGCGACATGGGAGGCGGCCGGAAAAGTGCGAATACGGGAAGCGGCCATTGTACCGGTCTTGACCGGTGCGCCCGGGCCCCTCTGCCATCAGGCCTAATAAAGCGGCCTGCCTGGTTACAAATAAACGATCCGGCCAGCGTTATTTTTGAGATTTGGGCGGACATTCTCATGACGTCCGCCGCGCCGCGCTTTCGCTCGTGTTACTTCACGTGAATCTTGATCGTCTGGCTCATTTCCGGACCGAATGACTGATGAGCGCCGTCGCCGAATTGAAGCGTCAGCGTGTGATCGCCGGGAGTCAGCTTGACGTCCGCTTCGGTCTGCGCCTTGCCGAAATGCAACGACTTGTCGTTGGCCGGGATAACGAGGCCCTTTTGCATGGGGCCGGCATCGATCAACAGATGATGGTGGCCATTATTGGGGTTGAGATCGCCGGCCGGCGCGAGCCCCATGCCTTCCAGGCCGAACACTACATGCACCGGGCTTGTAACGGTCGCGCCGTCTTTCGGCTCGACAAAGAAAACGCGCGCTTCGGCGTGCGCCGCGGCGGTCATGAAGAACATGCTCGACAACACCAATCCCGACAACAGTTTCTTGAACGTCATTTTTTTGCTCCCAAGAAGAGTGCGGCTGCCGATAAACAATCCCGGCCGCCAAAACAGCTTTACGCAGCACGCGATGGCATCGCTTAAACCCATTGGCGAAAGGCCTTCGCGGAAGTGCACAAAATCCGCCCGGCAGAGGATACACCGACCTCGTGAAAGACACGCATGTCGCGTGAGCTCCTTCGTGGTAGCAGAGAAACAAGCTTTATCGCGCGGCAAATCTCCAGTCGCGATGAGCAGATTGCGACATTCCGGTAACATGCGGTTCGCCAGTGAGAATGATTTACTGTTTTCGTGCAGGATTTGCACGGCCGAACCGCAGTAAATTCGCTGTTTTTTGTTGAACGAGAAGAAAGAGTCTGTCGTGAGTGAAGTTTTAGAATATAAAAGCTGGGTTTGTTTGATTTGTGGCTGGATCTACAACGAAGAAGATGGTTTGCCGGAAGATGGCATTGCAGCCGGAACCCGTTTCGCCGATATCCCGGATACGTGGCGCTGCCCGCTGTGCGACGTGGGCAAAGAAGATTTCGTGGCCGTCGAGTTCTAGGCTTATGGCCAGATCGCGCTTTATCGCGCGATCACAATCAGTTCGCGGCTCTCCGCCGACACTTTTGTTCGATCCCAATCGCCAAACCACTCAAGGTGGTTGAAACCCGCTTGATTCAGCAACGCGGCGAGTTCGTCCTGGCCGCGAAATCGCAATTCGCTCTGCGATATCAACTCGTTCCCTGAAGCCACGAACTTGTAATGCGTCGTGAAGCGGATGACCGATTGCGCGCTTTCGCTGGCATCGGCGAGCCAAACTTCCACTTCGCCAATCCCTTCAACCGCAATTTTTCTGCGTGACTGCGCGGGCGTCCACGCGTCCCAGGCACGCGCCGCAGGATTGCGGGTATCGAAGGCCAGTTCGCCACCTGTTCGCAACGCATGCCGCGCGGCTTTGAGCGTCGCGAGGAACGCGCTGTCATCGATAAAAATCTGCGCCACATGTCCCGTCATCAGCACGAGATCGGCTGGCGGCAATACGGCGAGCGCGCCGGCATCGCCTTCAATCCAGTCGACGCGATCAGCGTGCGGCCGATTGCGCGCGATCTGGAGCATGGCGTGCGCCGGATCGATGCCGATAACACGCGCGCCCTGTGCCGCGAGCTCACACGCGAGCAAGCCGGTGCCGCAGCCCAGATCGACCACGCGATGCTTGCTCGCGGCAAGCGCGAGGTAAAAGGCGGTATCAGCGGCAAAGGGGTTGAGCGCGTCATAAAGCGCGACAAGGCGCGGATCGGTATAAAGCGTCGAGAGCATGGGGTTGCAGTAGGTGGCGGAAGTTGGCGCACGTCATCGGTTCAGGTACGCAAGCGCGTCGCGCAGAGGTTGGCTCGGCACGATGATAGGCCCCGAAAACGGCGTGCCGAGGTCGAGGATCACGAGTACTGCGGACGCAATGGAAAGCGCGCCGAGCGTGATGATCACGAATGCCAGCGCGTTGCGCGGCGCGATCAGCCCGAAGCACAGGAAAATGACGACCAGCCAGAAAACAAGGATGCGGTCGAACGGCGTCGATATGGAGCCGCGCGCCTCTTCGACTATTTTCCATCGTTGCTGGATGAGATCGTCGAAGCGCCGCAGCGCCTCGTTATCCATGTTTTGATGGTAAGGGTCATGCGGCTGCAGTTCCCGCACTTCATGCTGCGCGCGCTCTAGAAGACTGCCGAGCTCGCGGCTGTCGAGATGCTGAGCGCTTGGATTGGGCGGGAGGTTCTTCGGAAAATAATCGCCCGGAGGCGGCGCTTCCTGCGCCCACGTCGATGAAATCGCGGCCGCCGTGTACGTGCGCAGGATCTGTCGAGGGTTATCGGCGTCGGGACCGTACTGGCGCAGGCTGTTGTCGAGCTGGATCAGCGCGGTGGCGTAGGTGCGGATGTCGTTGTTGGTGGTATCGAACAAGGTCTTTGCCGAGGCCGTCAGCAATCCCAGCACGAGCGCCGCGAACGTGACGAGCATGCCGATCACCAGCTTCAGCAATTGCACCGTCTCGAACGCCTTGTGTTCTTCCGGCAGCAGCGGCCGAATGACCACGCCACCGCCGGCTGCCGCGAGCAAAAGGAAGAATACGACCGAAGCAGATTCCAGTTCCGTCATGGGCAATGTTCGATGGAGATGATATTTGTCCAGAAGCTACGCTGTTCACCGCAACTCGAAAATTGACGCTATTACCGACTCGGCACCATAATCGACTCGCTATTTTCGCGAACGTTATCGAGAATGATCCATGAACAAAATCACGCGCCTGATGATTGCACTTTTTGTAAGCGCCGGGGGTGTCGCGTGTGTGGTTTCAAATGCCAACGCCAATACTGCCGCCGACAATGTCCGGCTGAGCGCAACGCCGCTTCAGAACGGCGCGTTCGGAAATGAATGCACGAATCGATCGATCCAGCCATTCGCCCGGCCAAAAGACAGCACGTTCTCCGACGATGCTTTGCGCGTGGGTTTGGAGTTAGTCGCGGGCGTGGCAAGCGGCGGCTATCATTCGGGACCGTCGCATGTTTGCGGCGACCGGCCGGCGTTCTAGGCGCGTGGCGGCGCTTGCCGGAAAGCGGATGATGGCCAAATCGATATATCGAATAACCCGATCGATTAACCCGAATATTTGCGCTTTTCCGATCGGATTTATCGGCCTAATCTCTCTCCGTCGCCCCAACGCGGGCCATCCATCGGAGCCAGAAAATGCCGAACCTCTTCGAATCCACCAAGCCCGAAACGCTTGTAGCGTTTATCGGCAAGCACTTCATCTATACGTATGAAAACGGCTGGCAATACGAGCTGTACGTAAAAAACGACCGGACAATCGATTACCGCATTCACAGCGGCATGGTCGGTGGCCGATGGGTCCGCGATCAACTGGCGCATATCGTCCGTCTCTCCGGCGATGTCTACAAAATTTCGTGGGATGAGCCAACCGGGACGACCGTGAGCGTTGCCTTCAATCTCTCCACGCACCAGATCCACGGTGTAATCTTTTTCCCGCAATGGATCGTGCAGGATCCGAAGCGCACGGTCTGCTTTCAGAACGACCATCTCGACCTGATGCTGAAATATCGCGACGCAGGCCCGACGTATCCCAAGCTTGTGATCGACGAGTTCGCGGACGTCACGTTCACGGAGGACTGCGGTTTAAACGATGAAACGGTGATTGCGTGTCCGCCGAGCGAACTGCCCGAGAGCTTTGCAGCCCGTCGCAGCTAAAGACCTTTTGCGGCCAGATCCAGCAGCATGGAAGCCAGGGCGCGTGTTGCGCCACCAGCGCGGTCTTCATCGGCGTAGGACAGCACCAGTGGAACCAGCCGCTCTGCCCGTGGGCCCAGCTTCAATTCGACAATACGGCCGGAAATCAGATCGTCTTGAATCAAATGCCGCGGCAGCCATCCATAACAGAGGCCACTCGTGACAGCCTCGATCGCGGCCTCAACGGTGTTGACCTGCCAGAGCAAACCGTGGTTCTGCCCAATATCTGCCGGCGCAGCGTCGGCCGGGTCATCGCCAATCGTTACTTTGCGGTAGCGATCGAGCGTAGCCTGCGTAGGCATCTTCCTGCTTGCCAGCGGGTGGTCGGCTCTCGCTACGGCAACCAGCCTGACGTCGAATACACGTTGCGCGCCTGGGTGCTCCAGTGTCCACACGGAGACGGCAAGATCGAAAGATGCCCTGAGCGGGTCCGGCGCGACCTGCCGAACCATTTCTCGCAGTATCACCTGAACATGGGGATAGCTCGCTTCGAATGCGGAGAGCGCGCCGAAAAGAAAACGTTTGGGAAAAATGCTGTCGGCGAGTAGCCGGATAGTCGCTTCGCCTCCCGATGCCAGATACCGGGCACGCTCTTCAAGACGTATCAGGTCATCGATCAACGGAACGCAATCAGCAAGCAGCGTGCGGCCAATCTCGGTAAGTTGGGCTTTGCGGCCATCGATCTGCAGGAGCTTGACGCCCAGTCTTTCCTGCAATTGCGCCACGCTATAGCTCACCGACGACTGGCTGCGATGCAACTGCTCCGCGGCCTGCGCGAAACTGCCGCTTTCAACAATGACGCGCAGGACGGACCACTGCTCGATGGACGTTTGTGGAATGCGCGCCATCAGGCGATATATATATATGAGTAAGTTGGAAACAGGTTACGCCACGATTGGGCTTAAGGGTTTTGACGACTTCATGTTTCTCTCGATCGATGCAAGCTCGCCTCCCCGAGAGGGGAAGAACGTCATCGTAGCATCGGCGAGGCCCTTCATTCCAACGGCCCTTTGCCGCGCGCTCCCCTACGGGGTCAACGTGTCCGATGCCCGCCCTGTTGGCAAGCGCCACGTGCTGGCAAGAAACAGCACGGTCATCAATGCCATTGCCAGCAGGGCCGCGCGCGTGACATGTGCACGTGAATGCCGATAAAGCTGCGTCATCGCAGGAAAATCGACGGGATGAACTCCCGCATTGGTGGCGAGTGTTTTGAAGCCCACGTCGTTGATATACGGGATCACCGTCAGGCCTTGTACGGCGCTGCGTGTCTGCGGCGTCAAGGTTGCGTTCCCGATCACAAACTGCTTCATGCTGAACGTGATGCCAGTCAGCATCACCATGCTGACCATGGCCACGCCCAGCGCCTGTCCCACGTCTCGCGCGGCTGCTTGCACCCCTCCGGATTGCTGCGCGTCACGCGTTGACAAATTATTGGTCACTAAAAAAGGCGCATTGGCCGCGAGGGTTCCCATGCTGGCGCCGATCAGACACAGACCCGCGGTGACGATCGGCGTGCTGAAACTCAATTCGTGAATTCCCATTGCTGTGATCAGGGCGCCGCCTATTCCGAGCAGCAGTCCCACCCTGCATTGCCGCTTTACATTGCGATGTTTGATGAGCAAAGGCATGCCGAGAGAGCACGCCGCAAGAGATATCGCGAAAGGAACGATCAACAAGCCCGTATGAACCGCGCCCAGTCCTGTCACGACCTGCGCGAAACTCACCACCACGAAGATTCCTGAGCTGTAAGCGAAGAAGATATAAGCGGTCAGATAAAGTCCCGCGCGAACCTGGATTGTTTGCAAAAAAGCATATGGGATCAGCGCGCTGCCCACGCGGCGATCGCGGTAAATCTCCCAGCGCAGCATGATTGCAAGCACGACGATACCTGCCGACACCAGAAGCAACGCCGGGCTTAATCCAAATAGGGTGAAAGGTGGATTGAAGGGCGTGATCACTCCCCACGACGACATGCGTAACAGCCCGAAGACAACCAGAAATAGACCTACGGTGGATAGCAAGAAGCCAGCTGAATCGAAGCGAATACGCTGCTCGGGACGCGGGAGCGCTGGAATCAACGTCGAGCAGGCCAGAATTAATACAACGAGCGTGCCCATTACGCCGAATGCCCAACGCCATCCCAAATGTTCGAGCAACAATCCGCAAACGATCGGCGCCAGTGCAAACGAAACGCCGCTTGCCGCACCCAGCGCGCCGAAAGCAACCGCGCGTTCGCGGCCGCTGTAGATACTGGTAATCAGACCCAAAACAGCAGGGATCATGAAACTGCCGCCGATTCCTGCGAGCACCCGCGCTGCAAACACAAAAAACGTAATTGAAGGCGCGAGTACCGCGCACACCTCGGCCGCCAAATAAATCACACATCCGAGACGGAAGATGCGACGCCATCCAACCACAATCCCCAGCATGCCTCCCGCGACCATGAATGTACCCGCGACAAGCGGGTACATTGTGTTGGCTTCGCTGATCTGGGCCAGCGAAGCGTCCAGATCCCGCATCAATGCGCCCGTCGCAATGCTCAGGGTTACGTTATCAGCGGACGCGAGAAACTGCGCCAGACATAAAACCAGCAAGGGCAACCATAACGCCCCACGAACGGGTTTTTTAAGATTTGACATGCTCCGTTTTCTTCAAGCCCCGGTGACAGTAATACTTAAATTCGCATACCTTGAGTTAGTGAAGGTGTACGAAAAAACTGGCATCGTACCTGTCAGACCAACGGAGCATATTGGCGCACGTCATGCGTCAGCGGTGCCGCGACGGGTGTTGCTCTCGCCGCCCTGTGACTCCAGCGCACTTGACTTTGAACGCGTCGGCAAATTGCGGGTGCCGAACAGGAATAGCAAGGTCATAAGCGCCGTAGCAATCATGCCGGCGCGTGTAGCTTTAAGGCGCGCATGCTGATAGACATCGACCAGAACCGGCACATCTGTTTGCGCGATGCCGTGTTCCAGCATGAGACTCGAGAATTTGGCGTCGCTCAGATACGGGATCACGGAAATAGTCGCTACCTGGGCTCGCGTAGCGCTGCTCAGACGAACGTCGTCGTGGGCCGCATCTTGCACGCTCATTGTGATCGCGGTCAGCATGATCATTCCGCACACCGCCACCCCAATGGCTTGGCCTACATTGCGCGAGGTAGCCTGCACGCCACCCGATTGTTCGGCGTCTCGCGCGGGCAACGCGCTGGTTACGCAATAGCTGGCATAGGCCGACACCATGCCCATGCTGATACCAATCAGGCCCATGCCGAATGGCACGATCGCCGTATAGCTGGATAAATCGAAACCAAAAATACAGGCAACCGACCCCGCTGTGCCGATCAGCAATGCAGCCTGGCACATCCGCTTCGGATTCGCGTTTTTGTACACCACGGGCAGGCCCAGCGAACAGATCACGACGCCGAGCGCAAACGGCAGGATCATCAGCCCAGTCTGAATAGCGGTAAGTCCAACGACCACCTGAACAAAACTGACCGTAACAAAGATGCCAGAACCGTAAGCAAGGAAAATAAACGCGGTCAGGTAAAGTCCATTGCGTACTTGCGGCGTACCGACGAACGACAATGGAATGAGTGCGCTCCCGGTCTTGGCTTCCCGGTGGCGCTCCCATTTCAGCATCAGCGCCAGCACGACGATGCCAAAGAGCACAAGGAACGGCGCCGGGCTCAGGCCAGCCACCGTGAATGGCGGGTTGAACGGCGTAAACAGTCCCCAGGACGACACTTTAAGAAATCCCAGAATTACGCTGAACAAGCCCACCATGGTCAGCAACACGCCGGGCGCGTCGAACACGACCTTGCGCGCCGGTTTGGCAGGCGTCGGTACAACGAAGGAGCCGATGAAAATCACAACGCATAGGCAAGCAATCGCGGCGAATGCATACCGCCAGCCGAGATGATCGACAAGCAAGCCGCAGATGATCGGCCCCGCTGCAAAAGACACACCGCTCGCCGCGCCAATTGCGCCGAACGCGACCGCCTGATCACGGCCTTTGTAATTACTGGCGATCAGTCCGAGTACCGACGGAATCATGAAGCTGCCCCCTATCCCGGACAACAGACGCGCGCCGTAGGTAAACACCTCCATGTTGGGGGAAAAAAACGCCGTCAGTTCTGCGCAGAACAACAGCGCACAGCCTATCCGGAAGGTCTTTTTCCATCCAACCATCAGGCCGATCATGCCGGCGGCCACCATCAACGAACCTGCGGCTAGCGAATACATTGCGTTGGCAATGCTCACCAGTTCCATAGGTGCGTTCAGATCCTTCACTAATGCCCCGGTGGCGATGCTGAGCGTGGCGTTGTCGCCGGACGTTGAGAGCTGGGCGAGGCACAGCACCAGAAGAGCAAGCCACTTGGCAAGTCCGGAAGTGGAAACACCCGGCGGTGCGGCGGATGCCGACGCGGCGTCGTTTGAGCCAGAAGACATAACTGGATACCTTTATTGATAAGGATTACATATTTTTATTCGCAACTTCTCCCGCCCGGGTGCATGAACCATCCATGAACGAAGGGCGGCAAACTTTACTTTGCGACCGGGGGCAAGAAACGTCCGGCTACTCAAACTGGAATAGGCTGAACGCGTCCGCCCAACACCGTTCCCCATACTTTGATGTCTTTCAGACGCATCGGCTCGACAGCGAGCGGATCTTCTTCGAGGATTGTGAAATCAGCCAATTTCCCACATTCGATGCTGCCGATCAGATGGTCAACCTTCATTGTGTAAGCGGCGCCTAACGTCATTGCGTAAAGTGCGTCGCTGACCGAGATGCGCTCGCGTTCGCCGAGCACTCGACCGGATGCAGTCACTCGATTGACGGCGCACCAGCCGGTGAATAGCGGGTTGATCGGTGTAATGCCACAGTCACTGTGGAAGGCAAATGGGATCCCATGCCGAATCGCACTCCCGCACGGGTCCATCCGGTTGGCGCGTTCGGGACCCATGGTCTTTGCATAGTGCGCGTCACCCCAATAGTAAATATGGTTACTGAAAAAGTTGACGCAGATGCCTAGCGCCTTCATTCGTTTGAACTGATCTTCCCGCAGCATTTGCGCATGTTGCATTCCGGCGCGATGGTCCGCGGCCGGAATCCGGTTCAAGGTTTTCTGAACTGCGTTGATAAATGCCTCGGACGCTTCATCTCCGTTGCAATGACAATGCACCTGATAACCCCGGCGCATAATTTCGTAGACCTGCTCGTCTACCTGTTCCGGGGTTGAGTTCCAGGCGCCGTTATGTGCGTCGTGAAAATAGTACGGCGGCAGCATGCGGCCTGAGCCGCCCTGGATCGATCCGTCCAGGAATATCTTCATGGGCCCGAACATCATCTTGTCGTGGCCATGTCTCATGATTTCCGGCGCAAATTCGACAGCCTCGACAAATGGCTTTTTGATGAACGGAGGGCCATACGCGACCAGCAAGCGGATCGGGAATAAAGATTCACGAGTAGTCCGGACATAGTTGGCAATCAGTTCGGGATTGCTGAAGTCGGTCAAACCCATATCGGCCGCTGTCGTGCAACCCGCACGGAAAGCTTCCTGCCCAAAGCTGCGGATGGCCTTCTCGGTGGTGAGCGCATCCCAGAAGCCATATTTTTTGAGGATTGGCCCCATCGCCGCGAACTCGACCAGCTCACCGTGCAAGCTGCCGTCTTCGTTGCGGGTTACGCCCTCTATCGTGCAATCGTCGAATATGCCGCAGTCGTTCAGCGTAGCGGTATTGGCACCCATCAAGTGGATACTCATGTGTATCACCGCGACCGGGCGCGTGGTCGAGACCCGATCCAGATGCTCGCGGCCCAGCTTCTCGGTGCCGAAATAAATCGGATCGACGCCCCATGCAATCAGCGGCTCGTGAGGATCGGTCAGCGTGCGCTCGACCGCTTGCAATGCCGCAACAACTTCGTCAAATGATCGGCAGCCTTTCCAGACCTTGCCTGTGTAATCAGGGCGGTCGTAATACCCTACATAGGGAAATTGCCACATGCCGCCGCCAGTCGCGTGGGAGTGCGCCTCGATGAGGCCCGGCATGATCACTTTATTAGCGAATGTGTCGTCAATGCGATGGTCGCCCCAGCCTTGCAGCTCCTGGAGTGTGCCCACGCCAAGAACACGGCCGTCCTTGACGGCCACATGGCTCGCTTCGGGTTGCGAAGGGCACATTGTGATGATTTTGCGTGATGAATAGATAGTGAATTGATCTGAAGGCATGACGGGTACTCGGACAATTGTTCGTGGACGCAGCATAGAGAGTGGCCACTGTGGCGCCGAAAATGCGCAACACGCCATTTGCTGCTCTTGATTCATCTTGCAGGCTCTACGCCGGAACACGTCGAGCCTTGCCACAGACGGCGCGCAACTTGATGGACCGCAAACATCGTAGGTTCGCGATCGGCCAGAATAAAGGTCCAAAACATGTCTTATTAAGGGGTCCAATCTTGAGATCGTCCCTGCCCTTGGCGTTGACCGGCATCGCGCTCAAGCCTGGTCGCTCACAATCCAGGCAACTGTATGGCGCGCTGCGCGCACTCATCATAGGTACGCCCGAGAGCGGCGGATGCAAATTGCCCGCGTCGCGCGATCTTGCTGCGATGCTTGCGGTATCGCGCAACACAGTGGTGAACGTTTACGAACGGCTGTATTCGGAGGGATTTGTGGAACCCCGAATTGGCGACGGCACTTATGTTGCCGACCTGCGTCAATCCCATGCTGGCGCAGCGGATAGTCGCGGACCGGTCGAAGTACAGGAACTGGTGAATGCACGCCAGAATCTGGCTGCGCCGTTCGATCTGCATCCGGTGCACGATGGCGCTCCACGCGCGTTTCGCATTGGCATGCCAGCCATCGACCAGTTTCCGTTTGAGATCTGGTCTCGTCTGCAAGCGCGTTTCTGGCGCCGCCTGCCTACCCTGCAAATGGGATATGGAGACCCTGCCGGCGACCTTCAGTTGCGCACCTTGATTGGCCACTATCTACACAATGCCCGGGGACTCAGGTGCGATGTGTCCCAGATTTTGATCACGTCCGGCGCGCAACAGGCAATCAGTCTTTGCGCGGCTCTCCTGTTACGCAACGGCGACAAAGTCGTTATCGAAAATCCATGCTACTGGGCGGCGGCGGGCGCCTTGTCCTGCTTTGGCGCCAAATTGCAAGGTGTCGGTGTCGATGAAGACGGTTTGATTACGGCCGAGCTGGCGGGTATTAAGACTGCACGAATCGCTTACGTGAGCCCGTCGTGCCAATACCCGACCGGCGCGACCCTGTCACTCGGTCGGCGACTCGAATTGCTGCGTTGGGCGCAAGAGCGTCATGCCTGGATTATCGAGGACGATTACGATGGTGAATATCGCTACAGCGGCACACCCCTCACGCCACTCGCAGCATTGGATCAAAGCAACCGCGTGGTGTATGTCGGTTCCTTTTCCAAGGTCATGTATCCAGGGTTGCGTCTCGGGTATATGGTCATCCCGCCTCAACTCGTCAAAGACCTGACCCTGCTGCGAACCATGTCCGACCGGCAACCGCCGATCAGTGACCAGGCAGTCATGGCAAGTTTTATTGCCGACGGCCATTTTCAACAACACGTACGCCGAATGCGTCGCGCCGGGCTAGCACGGCGCGACGCGCTCCGCGATGCGTGGGACCGGCATCTGAACCAGATAGGCAGCATGACGCAGGTGAGTTCGGGGCTGCATGTGCTCATTCGTTTGCCGAGCGCGGAACGCGAGAGCTTGTTGATCCGGCTCGCAAAAGAGGCTGGCGTCGAAATCACCGCATTGAGTCCGTTATGGCTGCCCGGCAGCAAGGCCAATGAAATTGGGCGCTTCGGCCTGATCCTTGGTTTCGCTGGCATTCCGACGTTAGATATCTACAACGCCGTAATAAAGCTCAAGGCGGCGTGGCAACGCCTGTCCGGCTTGCTTCAGCCGTGTTGATCCGATGCCGGGCGGCGGCTTTTCACGGAGCTCTTTGATATACTCCGTCGCGGCGGTTGAGTCAAACTATCGGGTAAAATCGCGAGCTTGAGCCCGGTCCTGCTAGTCGATTGCGGTGTAAGTGCGGGTTCGGTGCGATCTGGTGCTCCGTTTAGGGCGAAGCGAACGGCCGGAACGCATTGGGGCGGCTCACATGTCGTGGCAAGCCCCGACCCCGTCCATCGCTCATATCCATCTCCCTGTAGTTCAATGGATAGAACAAGTGCCTCCTAAGCGCTAGATGCAGGTTCGATTCCTGCCAGGGGGACCAGATACGGTCCAGCTCGTTCCCGCCGGCTCCGGCAAAACACCAAGCCAGTCTCCCGCACCAGAACTACTTCGAAGCCACCCAGAATTCGTCATCCAGCGCTTCGAAGAAGAACGCTTCCAGCGCATCTTCCGACAGGTCATCGATCGTTATGCCTCGCAAACGGCATAGCAGGTGAAGGGTTTCGTCGGCGGCAAGGACGAGATTACGGAACGCGGTCGCAGTGGGATTGGTCATGTCCATGACCCGGATAACGGCCGTGGCCGATACAACTTTAGAAAGCCGCGGCAAATTTTTCCGCGTGAGGAACCAGTCGTCAATCGTCAACGGCCAGCGCGTTGAGGAAAAACTCGCCGAGTTCGTCGTCGGTGAGCGCTTCGATCGTAATGCCGCGCAAACGGCACATCAGTTCGAGCGTTTCGCCTGCTGCCCGGATGAGGTCGCGGGAGGCATTGAATGTGGGGTTTAGAGGTTCCATGGCCATGCTAACGGCGCGCCCCACGCGAACTTAAGCCGTTCAATCGCGCTCGACCGGAAACCGTCTATCCAGCTCGCGCCTGGCCCACATCAGCGCTTCGTTTTCCGCGACATTGCTGGTCGGCGCCATCTCGCCAGTGTTCTTCTTGAGCGGCAACGCGCCCGCCTGAACGGACCAGTCCCAGCGGTCTCCACGCTTTTCGACGAACACGTCGATGGCATGTTCATTGTGCAAATAATGCATGGCTTCTCCCGTTGGCAGGCCGCGATCCTAGCACGCGGTATCGCGCCGGCTCGACAGCGTCAGGTTGCGTGCTCGCTGCACCAGTCGATCGCCCACGCCCGGGCGCAGGCGATGGCGTCGCTGTCGTTATCGAAGGCGTCTATGTCGCCGGATTCGTGCCGCTCCGGATGCGCGTTCCCTTTGACGGCGGCTCGCGTGATATGCGCCTGCGCATAGTAGAGGCCGTCCTGATCGTGCCGCGACCGGCAGTCGATGTGAAAGCCTTCGTAATCGAAACGCATGGGCATATTCCTCGTGAAAAAGTAACTAGTCAGTGCAAACCGCGCAAAACTCGTTCCGCGCTCAATCCACAACTGGCTAAAATACGCCGACCTCGCCTGTTCAGGATAACGGCGAAGCCCATTACCGGCCCCACGCTTAACTAGTCAGTCACGGATTCCGCCATGAAATTGATTGTCGCCACCGCGCTCGGTCTGTATTTGTCGGTTGCCCACGCTTCGCCGGAAACCGATGCTTGCGACGCCCATCGTCAAAGCCTGGAACGGCAGATGGCCATTGCGCTCAACCGAGACGACACCGCGCAACTCGATTCGCTGCAAGCGGCGCTCGATAAAACCAACGCCGAATGCACGCCCGAGGCCATCGAGCAACGCAGGTCCGGCGCGCTAAAACGCCACAACGACGCAATCGCGCAAGCAAGGAACACGCTGCGCGCCTGGGAAGGTGAACTGGCGCGGGCGCAAAAGAAAGGTACGGACCAGCTCAATATCAACGCGTGGCAGCGCAAGGTGAATCGTGCGCGCGCGGATCTCGACCGGGCGATCGCGCGGCCCATCCAGTAAGGAATCAGGCGCGTTCCGCTCAAGGGTTTATACCAACTCGCCAATAACTAAAGTTTCAGAAATTGCAGCCGTTGAGCACTGATGGAACTCATGACAGACATCAAGCCTCAGGGCGCATTCTCCGCGATGCTGGCGGACCAGGAGTTGTCGCACCTTGAACTGGTGCTGCGGCGGTCGCTCATCGACGACGCGCTCAGCCCAATCCTCCCGCCGGCATATTGGCGGGAGCGCCTGGCGGTGATTGCGCGTGCGTCGCATTTATCGCATACGCAGATCCAGACGGTTCATCGGCTGTATTTGCAGATCGATGCCTACGAAGCGAGCCATCGGACGCGTGTGGATGCGCCGGGTGTAACGCCGGACTAGGTGGCTAAAAAACCGCGTTCAGTGCCGATGCCGCATCCACCAGTCGTGCAGTGAATCGTGGACCGAGCGGCCCATCATGCGTTCGCGATACGTGTCGCGCCAGTCGTGCGCGAGCAGACCGATCGCCAGTGCGGCCAGCAGCGCCAGGCCAACGAGAATATGTTCAAAACCGTCCATGGCGCCCTCCGTTCCGGTCGACAGCCATGATTCAAGCATAGGTCACGCGCCTGAAAACGGGTAATCGAAGATACGTGTTTCAGCACGCCACGAAGCGCAATACCGCATCCACGATCATGGCCCGATGGCGCGACCGCGACCTCGGCCCCGCCGGATCGCGTCCGAACGCCATGGCGAAAGTATGCCGGTTGGAAATCCTGAAAAAACACAGCGAACTGATCATCAAATGCAGATCGAATGGGTCGATGCCGTGGCGAAATACGTTCTCCGCAGTGCCACGCTCGATGAGATCCCTGATCGTTTTCACCACGCTTGAATTACGCGCCTTGAAAGCGTGCAGATGCTCGGCGTGCTTGCCGCCGCTGATATTTTCGCCGGCGATGAGCTGAACGAAATCGCGTTGTGTATCGTGAAAATCGAAGGTGAACTCGACCAGCAGGCGCAGCGCGTCGCGTGGCGCCATGGTGTCGAGGCGCAACGCTTGCTCAAGCGCGCGGATCTTCCCGTATGCCTCTTCGATCACCGCCTCGTAGAGGCCTTCCTTGCTGCCGAAGTAGTAATACAACATGCGCTTCGTGGTGCTGGTGCGCTCGGCGATGGCATCGACCCGCGCTCCGCCCAGGCCCATTGCAGCGAACTCGGCGGTGGCAATTTCGATGATATTTCGCTTCGTTTGTTCTGGATCGTATTTTCGCTTTTCACCGGATGTATCTTGCACCGATATGGATACCGAACCATTTTTCCGAGTGCCTGAACGAAAACTCGCCCGAACCGGCGCTGTAACTTTGCTTGCTTTTTTCATCGGCTAATTCTATGCAGAGCGCCTTAGGTGGAAATTAGTTTAGCACGGGTTTTTCAAGGGCTTTTTGCACACCTTAATCACCTTGCGATGCGTCACGTACATCCCGCTCGACGCTTGGAGGGAACTCTTTGGCTATACTTCCGAACCCGCCCGCCGGCCATTGAAGGCCTCAATTCAAGGATTTCCCATGATTCTTCGACACGCCGCGCCGCGCGTGAGAGACGCGTTGATTGCCAGCGCTTTCACATGCGTTTTCACCTGCGCTTTTTCACTCACCGCGCACGCCCAAAAGCAGCCAGCAGAACCTTCGGCCGCCCAGTCACTCCCGCCAGGTCATCCTGCTGTGCAGCAGCCGACTCCTCAAAGCGCTGCGGCTGAAGGCGTTCGAACGAGCGCGAATATTGCGCGCGGCGCGGCGGATATCTGCCACATCGATGCATCGAAGATCGCGCATTTCAAGGCAGTGGCGCGAAAGAGCTTTACCGACGCGCCCGACTTCGACGGCGAGTGGAACCTCGGCTACAAAGAAGCGCAATCAACCGTCGATCGATTCGCGGCGCTCAAGACGAGCAATCCGCAGGAGTACGCGCAAAAAACCGGCGAGGCCTGTCCGGCGCTCCTGCGCGGTATCGACGAATCGACGGCCGGCAAGTAGTCAGTACGCACGCTACGACTGATCGGATGTGCCGTAATGCGCGCGCTTTTCGAGGTACATGGCGGCGTCGGCGCGTTGCATCATGGCTTCGAGCCGCTCGCCGTCCTGTGCGGTCGCGGCGCCCATCGCGAAGCTCAGCGGCAAGCCTGAATAGAACTGGTTGTTGACTTCGACAAGCTGGCGGATGCTGTCCATCACCGCCGCGCCGCCGCGTTCATCTACGCCGGGCAGCAACAGCACGAATTCGTCACCGCCGATGCGCGCCGCGTAGCTCGGTTTCTCCACTGCCTTGCCCAGCACTTCGCCCGCGCGCCGCAGCAACGCGTCACCAGCGGCGTGGCCGAGCTGATCGTTGACGGCCTTGAGACCGTTGACATCGACTGCAACGGCCGTCACCGGGAACGGTCCCTTGCGTTCGAGCCGATTCATTTCATCGATATAAAACGAACGGTTCTTCAGCTTGGTCAGCGCGTCGTGCTTGCCGAGAAACTCGAGGTACGCTTCCGCTTTTTTACGCGCGGTGATGTCGGTGAGCGCCACCAGCACGAGATCCCAGTCCGCCTCGTGTCCGGGAAACACCGAAAACTGCAAATGCACGTTGAGCTGGTGGCCTTCGAGCGAATAATTGACGACTTCCCGCTGGTGAAACAGGCGGTTTTCCCACAGGTCGATCAACTGCTCCTGAAAATGGCCGGTCATCTCGTCGCGAAAGATATCCCCAAGGCGGCTCAGCAGCGTGGTTTTATTGGGCGCACCGAACATGGTTAGCGTGTGCTGGTTCACGTCGAGCACGTGGATTTCCTGCATGCATCGTTCGATGAACTCCGGGTGCACGTTCGTGAAGGTGCGAAAGTCGACAATGCCCCGTTCGCGGATATCGTCGAGCAGCGACTTGACAGTGCTGAAATTTTCCACCCAGAGCGAGACCGGCGAATGCTCGAACAAACCGCGCGCGTAGAGTTCGCTGAGCGCGGCCTTGCGGCGCACGTTCTCCAGTTCCGTGATGTCTTCCACGGTCACAAGCACGCGGTCCCACGTTGCTTCATGGCCCGGAAGGATGACCGCCTTGAGCAATACGTCGAGGCGCTTTCCGTCGAGCGCGTAATTCACCGTCTTGCTGACGAACTGCGTCTTGCCCGACCAAAGCTGCTCGAGTTCATCGGCGTGAGTGAGCAACATGTCGTCGCGAAAAACCGCGCTGAGATTGTCGACGAGGTGGCCCAGATCTCTTGCGCCGAAGAGCGTAAGCGTGCGCTGGTTGACCTTGATCACGCGGATGCGCGACGAGCATTGCGCAATCCGCGCGGTATCGGCACGCAAGAAGCTGCGCAAGTCCGCCACGCCGTCGGCTCGCCAGGCTTCGAACACTTCGCGCACGTCGCTGAAATCCTCCAGCCACAGCGAAACGGGCGCGAGTTCGAACATATCGGCGTCGTCCGCGCGATGGCTTGGCGCGGCGCTCACACTGTGCAATGCGCGTCCCAGGTTGTTCGGCATGTCCATCCTTCCAAAGCTGAAATCGTCCGGTATCCGCTATTTTATGCGCACATATCTCAAAAATATGCTGAAAGCCAAAAGTCGCGGGCAGCAGGCATGTTTGCTGCGCGCGGCAAGGAATACCCAACCGTTACAGGAGGCGATTTCCCATGGCTGATTTTCGTATCTGGTCCGATGAGTTCGCGGCCAACGGATATTTATCGAAGACGCACGAATTCGATCAACAGGCATTCGGCGTGAGCGGCGATAACATCTCGCCCGCCTTGCAGTGGGAAGGCGTGCCGCCCGAAGCCGAGAGCCTCGCGCTGACCGTCTACGACCCCGACGCGCCCACGGGCAGCGGTTTTTGGCACTGGGTCGTGGTGAACATTCCGGCCGGCACGCAGTCGCTGCCGCAAAACGCCGGCAAGGCCGACGGCAGCCTGCTCCCGGCTGGCGCGCTGCAATTGCGCAATGATTACGGCACTGTCGGATTTGGCGGTACGGCGCCGCCGCGCGGCGACAAGGCGCATCGATACATCTTCCGGATTCATGCATTGAAGGCTGCCCAGCTTCCCGTCGATACCTCCACGACCAACGCCGTCGCGCGTTTCATGACGCATCTGAACGAGATCGATTCCGCGACTTATACCGGGCTTTACGAATTGAAATGATCCCGGCCCGGCGGCGGTCATTCGTCGACCGCCGCAGAAAAGTAAACCGGCTGAAAGGCGCGCGCCTTACACTTCGCGGCTCCCCTCTTTCTCTTCATCGATGGACGCAGAACAAGGCCTTCCGTATCCCCAGCGCTATTGGGCCATTCTGGTCGTGGCGCTCGGCATCACGCTCGCAGTGCTCGACGGCGCCATCGCCAACGTCGCGCTTCCCACCATTGCACGCAATCTGAATGCGAGTCCCGCCGACTCCATCTGGGTCGTCAACGCTTATCAGCTCGCGATCACCGTTTCATTGTTGCCGCTCGCGTCGCTCGGCGACCGGATTGGTTATCGGCGCGTGTATATGTCCGGGCTGGCGCTGTTCACGCTGGCATCGTTCGGATGCGCGTTGTCGGGGTCACTGACGATGCTCGCCGTCGCGCGCGTGATCCAGGGCTTCGGCGCGGCGGGCATCATGAGCGTCAACACGGCGCTCGTGCGCATGATCTATCCGCCCGAGCATCTGGGCCGCGGCGTCAGTATCAACGCGTCGGTGGTGGCGGTATCGGCGGTAATCGGGCCGACAGTTGCGTCCGGCGTCCTCGCCGTGGCACCTTGGCCGTGGCTCTTCGCCATCAATGTGCCGATCGGCATTGCGGCGCTCGCCGTTGGTTGGAAAGCGTTGCCGCGCACGCCTGGGCATCGCCGGCCGTACGACTACCTCAGCGCATTGATGAACGCCGCGGTGTTCGGCCTCGTGATTACCGCTGTCGATGGACTCGGCCACGGCGAACATCGGCCATACGTGATCGCGGAATTCGTGGTGGCCGGCGTGATCGGCTATTTTTTCGTGCGTCGCCAGTTGACGCAAACAGCGCCGCTGTTGCCCGTCGATTTACTGCGGATTCCTGTTTTCGCGTTATCGATCGCCACGTCGTTTTGTTCGTTCACCGCGCAAATGCTGACCTTCGTTTCGCTGCCGTTCCTGTTGCAGAACACGCTCGGCATGACGCAGGTCGAAACCGGCTTCCTGATGACGCCGTGGCCCATGGTGATCGTGTTCATTGCGCCGGTCGCAGGCATGCTTTCGGACCGGTATTCCGCCGGCGTGCTGGGCGGTATCGGGCTTGCGCTTCTGAGTGCCGGATTGCTGCTGCTGGCGACTACCGGCGCACATCCCGCGCCATTCGATATCGCGTGGCGCATGGCGCTGTGCGGCTTGGGCTTTGGCCTGTTCCAGTCGCCCAATAACCGCCAGATGCTGTCATCCGCGCCACGCAATCGCAGCGGCGGCGCAAGCGGCATGCTCGGCACCGCGCGTCTTTCCGGGCAGACGCTGGGCGCGGCGCTCGTTGCGCTGATTTTCGGTGTCGCGCCGCAGCACGGCGCAACTATCACGCTCATTGTCGCGGCCTGTTTTGCAGCAGCGGCAGCACTGGTCAGCATGTTGCGGATCTCACGCAGCAAAACGGCCGCAACGGTCTGATCGGCATTCTTCCAATCAATCTCTGGGCACACCCTTTGCTGCGTTCACGAAAGTCGTTCCTTTCATGGGATCGGCTTCTGAATGCACGAAGGAGTCATGGAGATTTGAATGACAAGACTTGCACGATCCGGATTCGTTATCGGGCTTTCGCTCTGTGCGTTGTATGGACCGTTGGCCGCGTACGCCCAGAACGGCAACGCGGTTGCGCCTGCGCGTCCAGGATCGGATAGCCAGGCAGCACCGGCTGCAAGCGGCGCTTCGGCGGGTTCGTCGAGTTCGGCGCAGGGGTCGGCGCAGGACAAGTTATCGACCGTTGACCAGCAGTTCGTGCAGGACGCCGGCACTGCTGGCGCGACCGAAATTGCCGCGAGCAAACTGGCGCTATCGAATTCGTCCGATACACAAGTCAAAGCCTTCGCCCAGCGCATGCTCGCGGATCACACGCGGCTTGCGCGCAACCACGATGTTGCAGCCAAGCGTCACGGAATCACGGCGGCGCCGAGCGCGGATGCATCGGTGACGGGAAGTCTCGAAACGCTGCACGGCGACGCGTTCGATAAAGCCTACATCCAGCAAGTCGCACTGGCCGGCCATCAAAAGGCGATTACCGTCTTCAGCACGGAAAGCATGAAGGGCAACGACGCGCTGCTCAAAAACACCGCAGCCAGGGCGCTGCCGATCATCAAACATCATTACGCCATGGCGCAACAGCTAGCCAAGGCGAAAGGCATCGCATCATGACCGCCTCTCCGGGCACGATGGTTCCGCACATTCCGCGCGATCAATATTCCCGGCCGGCCTATGAGGATTCGACCATGCATATCCAGTTTGCCGACGATTCCCCCATCTACGACGGCGATGACCTCGCGCTGCACTTCACGGCGCTCGTGGATTCCGATCCCGTGGTGTGTTCCATTTCGGCCGAGGCGCTCGAGGATCATTTCGGCGCGCCGTCCGCACGGGAGGACGACCTATTGAGCGCATTCGAGCAAGGCCGCGCGCGGATTCGCTCGGTGTGCGCCGAAGCGCTCGATCGCAATGGCGGCGACAGCGTCGTGCTGCGCAGCGGTCTGTTTCGCGTCGCGGGCATGGAGCCCGACTGACGGTTTGCATCGCGCGTATTCGCGCATGTCCAATTTGATCCGATTCAACGTTTTCAGGAGGTCCTTATGTCGCTGATCATCGCTGGACGATTTCAGACGTTTCCAAAAGCCGAGGAAGCCGCGCGGCGTCTTTTCGCACGCGGTTTTGTCGAAGAGGACGTCACGCTTTTCTACGTCTCGCCGAGCGGCCAGCATTCGCGGCTGAACACGGGCGGTGACCACAAAGCCAACGCCGGCGCAAAGGACTCGTCGAAAGGCGCGGGCAAGGGCGTGACGATCGGCGCGGTGCTTGGCGCGATCATCGGCGCGGCTATTTTCCTGGTGTTCAAGGCACCCTGGCTTGCAGCAGCCGTTGCAGCTGGCGTGGGCGCTTATGTTGGATCGCTCGCAGGCGCGATGTCGCATTCGAAGTCAGGGAAACGCGCGCCGCAAGACGAAACCAGCTCGGATAACCATGGTTCGGCCAATGCAATCGATGCACGTCAATCCGGCGTATTAGTGGCCGTGCATTGCTCGCCGGAACAGCAAACTGAAGCCGCGACAATTCTGCGCGATGCCGGCGGCATGGAGGTGGAGCGCGCATCGGGGCAATGGCGTAACGGCCGCTGGGCGGACTTCGACCCCGTCATACCGCCGGAACCCGTGCAGGAATTTGCAGAACCGCGCGCCTAGTCAGGCACGCCCGTTGCGACTAAGGAGAGACCTCGGTCCGAAAGGATTTTGCGGGACTTTTCTCGCAAAACCCGGACGCGGGCCATCTTCGATAACTCACAGGAGGTTCTTATGAGCACGAACATCGTCTCGGTACTCAACGATCTGATTGAAACGTCGAAAGACGGCGAAAAGGGCTTCCGGAAGGCTGCAGAAGATACAAAGGATGCGTCGCTCAAGCAGCTCTTCGTCGGGCGCGCAGACGACTGCGCACGCGGCGCGAGCGAGTTGCAAGGTGTGGTTCAGGGTCTAGGCGGCAAGCCTGAGACTGGCGGTACGGTAGGCGGCGCGCTGCATCGCGGCTGGGTGGACGTGAAGGCTGCAATGAGCCATCGCACGGACCATGCAATCCTCGATGAATGTGAGCGCGGTGAAGATGTTGCGAAGAAGAATTATCGCGAGGCGCTGGACAAGGAATTGCCGGCTGACGTGCGCGCGGTTGTCGAGCGTCAGTATCAAGGCGTGATTCAAAATCACGACCGTATCCGCGATCTACGCAACCAGTACGCTGCCGCTGCGAAGTCGTAAATCACCTTCGATGTAACGCACGGCGAAAGCCGCTGCGCCTTTAGGCGCGGCGGCTTTTTTTATGCGCCGTCAGAAGGGCGTGCGCGTCGGTTGAAGTCGTTCGAGCATAGAAAAAAGCCGGGTTCATCGAAGAACCCGGCTTTTTGCTTGTGTTGCGTAATGCTACGTCTGGCTTAGTGCGGAGCGCCCTTGTCGTTCGTGCCCAACGCCGATGCCGCCGCAGCTGCCGACGCGCCATGCAGATGGGACTTCTTGTCCATCTGATGCAACGTCGTGCCGCCCGTTCCCTTCTTGTGCATCGCCATGGGTGCCGATGCCGACATTTCCGGATCGCCCGTCGCGGAATTCGGACCACCTGAATTTCCGCCGCCACCACCTGCCGCGCCACCGCCCGACTGCGCCATTACGGGTCCAGCCAAACTAAAAGCAAGCGCGCCGAGCAAAGCAAATTTTTTGGGGTTGTTCATGACCATCTCCAGTTCCTTGTAAGCCGGACGTCTTCGAAAAACCGAGCGTCCGGATGTTTGTTTTACTTCTTCGTACTTCTGATCAATTACATCCAGCTACAGCAATTTTCACAAGCTATAAAGATGCGGACGGCTCTCAGTCCGTCCACATCAGTGCGTCAAATTACTGAACAACCTTCAGGTGGTTCTTGACCGAGTCAACGCCGTCTACCTTCGCTACTACTTCTTCAGCACCGCTCTTGTCGTCAGCGGTCGGAACCGTACCCGTCAGCGATACCACGCCAGCACGCGTCTTCACGTGGATATGCGTGGACTTGATGTTCTTCGCGCCCAGCAACTCGGCCTTGACCTTCGTCGTGATTGCAGTGTCATCGACTTTCGTGCCGATCGACGTGGAAGCACCTGTTGCATGCGTAGCGGTCTGCGCGTTGACGTTCAGCGCAAACACGACACAAGCGATACCGCCGGCTGCCTTCAGGAATTGGGTCGACTTCATAGAGATTCTCCTTCTTATCGAATTAAGAGGACCGCGGAATCCGCTGCCCTGGTTTATCGCAGGCCGCCTCGTACGGCCGCAGCTTCATGCTGCACTAACCTGCTCGTCTCATACCGGCTGCGCCATCAGCACCTCCGGTAGCGAGACAGATACCGCAAGTAGTGTGCCGGGAGACATTTGTCGATCGGCAAATCTGACCCGCGCGAGTGTCCGGGAACCGCATGTGGCAAAGCTTGCGACGGGTTTTAAAGGTGTGATGTTTCCCGCCTCGGAGCCGTCCATTCGCAATCTTCAGGACCGCCGCGCTTTGCCGATGGCCGTGTAAAAAGTGCGCGAATACGACCTCGAACGAAGCCTCGACACGAAAAGCCCGCGAGAAAAATCTCTATCGAATCGTGCACTCACGCACATTGCATACTGCCCTCCGCTCGCTTGGCACGAGTGTTGCTTTTCAAGGGCACACGAACGACCAAACATAGGAACATCACGCAATGCCGCCTTCCCTTGAACTACGTACCAAGCAAAGCCTTGCGCTCACACCGCGTCTGCAGCAGTCGGTTCGTTTGCTGCAGCTTTCGTCGCTCGAGTTCCAGCAGGAATTGCGCAACGCACTCGATACCAACCCGTTCCTCGAGTACGACGAGACGCAAGCGGAAGACAACGCACTATCCAACGATAACGGCAACTCGCTGAGCGACGCGCCGACGCTCGGCGAAACCACAGCGCCAGTCGATACACCCATGGCCGCCGAGAGTAGCAACGACAGCTCGGACAACAACGACTCGCAGTCACACGAAGACTCCATGAGCGAGTACTCGTCCGATCCGTTCGGCCGCACATCGACGCGAAACAATGGCGACGGCGATGGTTCCGATCCTGCGGACTGGGTTCGCATTGAACCGTCGTTGCACGAAACGCTCCACGACACGCTGCGCCTTTACCCTATCAATGATCGTGACCGCGCCGTGGCGCAACTGATCATCGAAGCACTCGATGACGACGGTTATCTGCGTCAGGATCTGCAGGAATTATCGGAACTGGTCGATATCGAACCGGCCTTGTCGGAAGCCGAATTGAACATTGCGCTGAAGCTCGTGCAGTCGCTCGACAAACCCGGCGTCGGCGCGCGCACGCTGTCCGAATGCCTGCGCCTGCAACTGGACGCGCTCGAGCCGGAAACGCCCGGACGCGCGGTGGCGATCGAGATCGTCATGCATCATCTGGAACGGCTCGCACGCCGCGAACAGGCCGAATTGCAGAAGAAGATTGGCTGCAGCGCGGACGAATTGCGCATCGCTTGCGCGCTTGTGCGCAAGCTCGATCCGAAGCCGGGTTCGAACTACGGCGCAGCGGAAGACAACTACGTGGTGCCTGACGTGATCGTGCGACAGGTCAAGAAGAACTGGGTCGTGACGATCAACCCGGCGGTTCTCCCGCGTGCGCGAATCCATCGCATGTACGCGGAATTGTTTGCGCAATCCGCAGGTGCTAGCCGCTCGCCGCTTGCGCAGCAATTGCAGGAAGCACGCTGGCTGATCCGCAACGCGCAACAGCGTTTCACGACTATTCAGCGCGTGGCTGAATGCATCGTTTCGCATCAGAAGGCGTTCTTCGACTACGGTGAAATCGCGCTGAAACCGCTGGTTCTCCGCGATGTCGCCGACGAACTCGAACTCCACGAATCGACCATCTCGCGCGCGACAGGCAACAAATATATGTCGACGCCGCGTGGCATTTTCGAGTTCAAGCATTTCTTCCCGCGCGAGTTGAGTACGGAAAGCGGCGGCACGTGTTCAGCCGCGGCAGTGCGTGCGTTGCTCAAGGAAATGATCGCGAAGGAAAGCAGCAGCGAACCTCTTTCCGATGTCAGCCTGGCCAAGATGCTCGCCGATCAGGGCGTGATCGTCGCACGCCGGACGGTGGCGAAGTATCGTCACTTGATGAAGGTGCCCCCGGCCGAGTTGCGTCGCGCGTAAGCTGATTTGCTTGAATGAAGAAGCGCCCTTGGAATGACTCGAGGGCGCTTTTTTTACCGCCAGCCGGAGAGTTGTTGGCGGCGTCTGCGCCCCGCCGTCGCCGATACTTCCGCGCCGAGCAGAAATACCGCCGCCGAGTAATACAACCACATCAGGATGATCGCGAGCGAACCCGCCGCGCCGAACGTGTTGGTCATGCCCGCGTGTTGCAGGTAGAACGCGAACAGGCGCTTGCCGCCTTCGAAGAGCAGCGCCGCCGCCGATGCACCCAGCGCAGCGTCACGCCATTTCATGCGCGAGCTCGGCAGGAATTTGAGCAGCACCGCGAACGCCAGCATCATCATGAAAAGCGAAATGCCTCGTTGTGCAAGCGCCGCGATCAGGAACGCAGGCCCGCTCGTGCCGAGGATCCATTGCCCGATCAGGACCACGATGGCATCAAGTATGAGCAGCGCCACGATCAGCAAACCCGCGCCGACCACGAACGCGAACGATATCGCCCGCACGCGCAGGATGGCGAGGATGCTGTCGCGCGTGCTCGAAATTGGCGCCGGCCAGATCACGTTGAGCGCGGTATGGAGCGATGAAAACGTAGCCGACGCCCCGACCAGAACGCCAACGCCTGAAACAATCGCGGTGCGAGCGGCGATATCGGCATGCCAGGCGTTTGCAACGATCGCTTCCAGCCCGTGCGCCGCGTCCGCGCCCACAACGCCCGCTATCTCGCCGAACAGGCGTCCTTGAACGGCATCGGCGCCGAAGAAAATGCTCGCGACCGCGATGATAATCACCAGCGTCGGCGCGAGCGAAAACGCCGCGAAGAACGCAATGGCAGCAGAGAACATCACGCAATGATCCTGCGACCATTGGACGATCGGCTCCTGGATCCATGACCAGAAGAGTTTCAGCCTTCGCCCTTTCGGCTTGGTAGTTGCCGTGTTCAAGAGATGCGCTCCCGCAGATGTTCTTTTTTCGCGATGGTAGCGCGGAATGGGGTTCCGTCGGCGTATGCGCGCTGGTACAAAGCAAAACGGCGCGCCTTGCAGGGCGCGCCGTTTTTGTCTGACCACAATGAGTCTTAAGGCTCTTCTTCCTCATCGTTCGCCGGGTCGGCGGTTTCATCGTCGATTGCGCGGGTCTCGTCTTCAACCTCATCGGGCAGGATGTCCGAATCGAGTTCCAGATTGTTATCTCCATCTGCCGATGCCATCTCGCCAGTGCCATTGCGATCTGTATCGCTGTTCAGCTCGGCTGCAGACTGGCCGAGCGCATGCTGATCGAGTTCGTCCTCGATGTCGCCGGGATAACGCATTTCGCCCTGCACGTCCGATCCGCTGTCCGATGAATCGCTCGGTCCCAATGCGCCGGTTCCGTGGCCCTTCCCAACTTCCACACCACCTTCTTCGTCCGGATCCAATGTACTTCCACTCATGATGACCTCCTGATTGCGTACATGCATCGACGCAAAAGCCGTTCCGCGTGCACGTCCGCGCAAAAATAAAAACCCCGCGCCGGATGAACGGTCGCGGGGTTTATCGATGCACGTTTGAGGGACTAGCTCGCTACGCGCGCCGGCCGCTTCGCTTCTGAAACCTGCCGCACTGCTTTCTTCGTCACCGACGCAGCCGTCGCCACGCTGCGCAGATCCTGCAAGAACGAGTCGCGCCAGACGGAAAGATTGTTCTCGCGCAACGGCGCCATCATGTCGGCATGACGCGATTGTCGTTCGGCAAGTGGCATCGATAACGCCCGTTCCAGCGCCTCGGACATCTGCGACAAGTCGAACGGGTTGACCACGAGCGCGCCCGGCATCTGATCGGCCGCACCGGCAAATTGCGACAGCACGAGCGCGCCAGGATCGGCGGGATCTTGCGACGCGACATATTCCTTCGCGACGAGGTTCATGCCATCGCGCAGCGGCGTGACATAACCCACTTGCGACAAACGGAACAACGCCATCAGCAGATTTCGATCGTACTTGCGGTTCAGATACTGGATCGGCGTCCAGTCGAGCTGCGCAAAACGTCCATTGATGCGCCCGGCTTCCCCTTCGAGATTCTGTCGAATGCGTTGATAGGTCTGCACGTCGGAGCGCGTCGGCGGCGCGATCTGCACCATCGATACCCGCCCGTGCCATCCCGGCGCATGCAGCAGCAGACGCTCGAAAGCCTGGAACCGTTCGGCGAGACCTTTCGAATAATCGAGCCGGTCGACGCTCATGATCAGCTTGCGGCCGCGCAGGCTGTCGCGCAGGCTCTTCACTGGCTTGCGATTGGAGAACTGCTCGGCGACCTTCGCAATGGCATCGGGATAGATGCCGATCGGGTACGCACCGACCTTCAGCATATGGCCATGCGCCTGCAGCATGCCGTCTTCGCTGAGATGCCCGAGATTCCCGCGCTCGATGTAATCCACGAACGACTGTTTGTCCGCATCGGTCTGAAATCCGACGATGTCATAGCTGCACATCGCCTTGATCAGCTCTTCGTGCGGCGGCACCGTACGCAGCACTTCAGGAACGGGAAACGGGATATGGAGGAAAAAACCGATTGGATTCTTGATGCCGGCCGCGCGACATTCCTGCGCGAATGGCAGGAGGTGATAATCGTGAACCCAGATGATGTCATCAGGTTCGAGCAGCGGTTTCAACTGCCTCGCAAGACTCGCATTGACTCGTGCGTAACCGGCGTATTCCTCACGATCAAACCGCGACAGGTCATTGCGATAGTGAAATGTCGGCCACAGCGTTGCGTTTGAAAACCCGCGATAGTACTGGTCATAATCGCGCCGCGTCAGCCCGACGGTCGCGTATGTGACGTTGCCGCGCTTTTCCACCACGGGTGCCGATGCTTCGCCCACAATCTCGCCGCTCCAGCCGAACCACACACCGCCTGTCTCCTTCAACGCGTCCAGCACGCCGATCGCCAAGCCGCCAGCAGCCGGCTTGCCTTCCTGGATTGGCGCGACGCGATTCGATACCACGATCAATCTGCTCATTACTGCTTCACCTCATCAGTTGTCGTTGCTCGTTCGAATTGATCGGAATAGCAATGCAAGACACGTGCCGTTTTTACAATCTGGAAGATGAAAGTTGTGTATAAATGTGACAGACGAATAGAAACATCTGACAAGAGCGTCCAATGCGGAAGTTTTCAGTTGCCGCGAGCGCGCGGACGCACGCTTCGTTTCTCGGAATCAGGCGTCCTGCTCCGAGCCCAGATCGCGCTGGTAGTCGATGCCTTCCTTGCGGACGCCGCCTTGATTGTGGTCGCCGTCGGGCGGCGCTCCGGGCGCTGGACGGTTCTGCCCGGCGGGATCGGACGGTGAATGTTCTTTCGCCGCGTCCGGCGTTGCCGAAGTTTCATCAGCCGGGGACATCGCGGACTTGAGGGAATCGGCGCGCGCCTCGCGGCGGGATGTATGGCGCGCGGAACGGCGCAGTGCGGGATGCCTCATGAATGCCTCCTGAAAGAAGGCCGTCGGGGAGTGGATCGGCGGCGGATCTCTATGTGATTGGCAACAATGACCGAATCGATTTCTGTTTTTCGGTCATTGTTGCCTCATGCGTTGTAATGCCTACAGCAGGATGGAAAATTCTTCAAGCCATCAGCCGTGGCGTCGTATCAATGAAACGTGCCCGAGACGTGAGGCGTTTCGTTTGGCGCGGGAGGCGGATCGCCAATCGGCTGGCTCGGCGGCGACGGCGGCTCGCGCGTTGGATCAGGAACAGTATCGGGCGGCTCTTGCGGCGACGGTGACGGCGGTTCAGGTGTGAACGGAGGATCAGGCGGTTGCGGGGTCTGGGCATACAACATTGCCAGCAACCGGGCATGTGATGCACTTTGCAGCGATGCAAGATCAATCATGGCGGGCTCCCTGGATCTTATCTTGGTGACGCTCGTACGGACCCGGCAAAATGGGTCCGGCCAAGGACTCTCGATTCGACTCGCATTCGAGATTGCTAAACGTTTGTTATAGGCCGCAATAGCCTGCAACAACGTCCGCGAGTCGGCATCCAGTCACAGCAAGGGCCATGCCCTGCATTCCGCAGCGCCCTGTCCGCATTATCGGCGCTTGGATCACGCGAGGAAACGAAAAACGCCCGTCCAAAGCAGACATCTTTCGATGCCCCAATGAACGGGCGTTGATTCGGCAAAGACCGGGTTATCGGCCTGCGTCGCCGGCTTCGCTCGCTTCGCTTTCAGCAGCCTTGCTGGCAGCGTCGTCGCCGTATTCCACCAGACGGTTGTAAAGCGTCTTCAAGCTGATACCGAGGATCTCGGCGGCACGCGTTTTCACGCCGCCGCATTGCTCCAGCGTTGCGAGAATCAACTGGCGATCCGCTTCGGCAAGCGACGTGCCGAACGGAATCGTCACAGCGGTTCCCGCCGATGGCTTCGACAACGAGATCTGCAACGGCACGGTCGCCGTGCTGTCCGACTCGGCGCCCGACATGATGTACGCGCGCTGCACGTAGTTCTTCAGCTCACGCACGTTACCCGGCCACGGATACGACGCCAGCATGTCGCGCACGGTCGCCGGGAATGTCTTCTTCGTGTTGTAGCGTGAATTGAGCTCGTCCAAAAACGCCTGACCGAGCAACTCAACGTCCGTACCGCGATCGCGCAACGGCGGCAAATTGATTGGGAATACGTTGAGCCGGTGATACAAGTCGAGGCGCAACTTGCCTTCGAGCACGGCCTGTTCAGGATCCCGGTTGGTTGCAGCAATCAGGCGCACATCGGTTTCGAGTTCCTTCGTAGTGCCAACGCGCATGAACATGCCCGTCTCCAGCACGCGCAGAAGTTTTACCTGCAACTCGATAGGCATCTCGGTGATTTCGTCGAGGAACAGCGTGCCGCCATTCGCGCGCTCGAAATAACCCTTGTGCTGCCGATCGGCGCCAGTGAACGATCCGCGCTCGTGACCGAACATTTCCGACTCGATCAAATTCGGCGAGATCGCACCGCAATTCACGGCAATAAACGAATGCTTGCGACGCAGGCTCAACTCATGGAGCGTTTGCGCGGCAACTTCCTTGCCGGTTCCCGATTCGCCGATCAGAAGCACGGAAGCCGCCGTAGGCGCCACGCGGCCAACCTGGTCATAGACCGTTTGCATGGCCGGCGAATTACCGAGCATCAAGCCAAAACGGCCCATGCGGCGCAGTTCGCCGCGCAACGTGCCAATCTCGGCCTTCAGGTCGCCAGGGCGCGGCAGGCGGCTCAGGATCGCCTTCACGCGCTGCATGTTGATGGGCTTGACGAGGTAATCCGTCGCGCCCATTTTCAGCGCGTTCACGGCGGACTCGACGGTCGCGTGTCCGGTAATGACGATGATCTCCACGCCCGAGCGCGGATCCAGATCTTCGAACAGGTCGACGCCCGATCCATCGGGCAACTTGAGATCGGTGAACACGACGTCAGGCGTCTGCCGCACGAGCTGAATCCGCGCCTCGCGCAGGTCGCCGGCAGTTGCTGTCGTTAGTCCATCTTCGCCGATGATCGCGGCTAGTGCCTCGCGGGTACTGGGATCGTCATCGACAATCAATACGTGTGGCATGCGTCTCGAATTTATCCAAAGCGTTGAGGGTCACACGATACTGAACGTACCGTGGAGGTCTCTAGAGGGCGCTGACCGTGAGTTGCTGCACGCGGAAAACGTACAACAATGCAGGCTCGTCCACCAGGCCGAATGCGCACCGATTAAACTCAAGCACGCCGAAAGATGAAAGTATTTCCGTTTCCGCCAATGACCCATTACTACGATAAGCAACAATTGCCATATAGCGTGATTATTGCGGTGGGTGCATCGATTATAAGGCTTTATCAAGATCAAACGCACGCCGGAGCGTGCGTTTGGATCAAGGTTTGAGTCAATTTTTGAGACTGACTTCGCTTACGGCATCAGTCGATCAGCTATGCGGAAAATGCCACGCGTCCGGCGTACCGCCCAACGCTCCATTGCTGCCGTTGGCCGGCCGCGCTGCAACGGGTGCAACGGTCGCAGCGGTTGAAGGCGTGACAACCTTGCCGCCCTCGTCTTCCCATCGGTTCAGCTCGCGCGGCAAGCGTCGCGGCGTATTGCGTTTCGTTTGCGCCCATTTCCACGCCAGCACGCTTCCTACTGCGAACAATGCGCCGAACAAGCCGATCTTCGGTCGTGCCATTATTTCTCTCCTTGTTTCATATGATCGGTGACTTCGTACGGCTTAGCGTGACACGATAATGCCCGCCAGAAAACCGATGCCCGCCGCAATGCCAAGCGCTTGCCACGGGTTGTCGCGCGTGTAGCGGACCGTGCCGTCGAGGCTCGCGCGATATTTATCCTGTGCGCCGGTTTGCGCCGCTTCGAGCGCATGACGGGCGGTATCGACGTGATCGCGCAAGCGCGTGCGCAAAGCATCCACGCCTTCCGCAGGCAACGAAGCGCTCAAGCGCACCAGTTCCTCGGAATCGTTCAGCAAAACCTTGATGTCCTCGATGATCTTCTGCTTTCCCAAAGAGATCTGGACTGTCGTTTGACTCATGTTTTGAAACCCCTTGCCATTGACTGGTGATTGATCGGCCGCCATCGGTGCGCCCGTCATGATGCAGACGCCTCGCGACGCATGTGGCGTGTCCGCAGCATGCCGCCAAGCACGAGCGCGCTGCCGAACGCGGCGAATACGAAGCTCGTAAGACCTGCGGCGTGTGAAAGCGCCGGCGTTCCGGCGGCCCATGCCATGACCACGCACATGAGTGCGGTCACGAATGCCACCGCGGCCCAGTGATATACGTTGATCGGCTCGGCTGCCAGGAGTTCCGGACGCTCGTCGGCGCGATGCGGCGCACGGACACGCTGTGCGGAACGCGTGCGCTGCTGCACGTGGATGTCGAAATGAAGGGATTCTTCCATGGCGTTTTGTGCCGGGTCACGGCCTTTCGTTTGCAGATGACACGGGAGACGCAGAATCCGTGCCATAACGTTTAGCGCGTTGTTGGGCGGTGCACGGCATCAAGGCTTGCTAGATGCGCGCTGGATCGCACGTAACAATTACGTGCGATGCGTATAAATGCGGCGTTGTATCGGTGAAGCTTTCCGAGGTTCGAGCGCAATATGCACATAACCCGCCGATAATGACGCTATGACCTGTGACGCTGATAAAGCACATTGCCGCGTGGTCGCCGCGGATGGTTAAATACGGATTACGAGATGAATTGCATGCTCGCGCTTTTCTTCGAAACGCCCGCGCCTGCTGTCATTAAAATGATGCTTCGCCACCTCCGGCGATAGTGAGCCGAACCTGCTTCCCTGCCATCCATGCCGGGAACCAGCGCAGCACGACGCTGCCGCCTTGTCCTGGCGCCCGGCCAACTCTGTCGCTCGAACAACATTTGCAGGACATTAAATTCATGGCGTCAACCGATCTGGACTCGCCGGCCGTCGCCTCCGGCGATACGCCATCGCAGAAGAAACGTAACGCGGGAGAAATCGCCGGCTTGAAGTCGTACGGACTTCTTTATGGTTCATCGCCGGTGATGCTGGAGCTTTACTCGCAAATCGAACGTGTGGCCGGAACCGATGCCACGGCGTTGATCATCGGCGAATCGGGAACAGGCAAGGAACTCATCGCTCGCACAATTCACGATCAAAGCTCCCGGCGCGATGCGCCATTCGTTGCGGTCAATTGCGGCGCGATTCCCGATAACCTCATCGAGCCCGAACTCTTCGGGCATGAAAAAGGCAGCTTTACTGGCGCGGTTCAAGGGCGCCTCGGTTATTTTGAACACGCGAATGGCGGAACACTGTTTCTGGACGAAGTGACAGAAATGTCGCCCGTGCGTCAGGTCAAGCTATTGCGCGCTCTTGAAACTGGAACGTTCTTTCGAGTTGGCGGTAGTGAACTGATTCACTCCGATGTCCGCGTCATCGCCGCGACCAATCGCGATCCGATCGTTGCGGTGAAAGAGAATGGGTTGCGCGAAGACCTGATGTATCGCCTAGCCGTGTTTCCGTTGCGCGCGCCGCCGCTGCGTGAACGCGACAGCGACCGCGAATTTCTGGCGCAGCATTTTCTAGCCGAGATGAACGCACAGGAAGGCACGAACAAGTCGTTCAGCAAACGCGCGATCGATATGCTGCGCACGTATTCGTGGCCGGGCAACGTGCGCGAGCTGAAGAACACGGTGTATCGCGCGTTTATTCTCGCCGAGAAGACGGTGGAAATTGCGCATCCGCATCTTGCGTCGCGCGTGAAGAAGCCCATCACACAAGGCGATGCCATGAACGTGTGGGTCGGCACGCCACTCGCCGATGCGCAAAAGCAGATCATCTTAGGCACGCTCAAGCATTGCGGTGGCGATAAACGCCGCGCCGCCAAAGCGCTGGGCGTCAGTCTCAAGACGCTTTATAACCGCCTCGGTACGTATGAAAACGAAGGCGGGGAAACGGAGCCATCGGCCTCGGCCGCAACAGACGAATAACGTTCAAGGTGTCGATGGGCCCGTCCGCCGGGTTCATCGAACCTCTTCGACTGTCACACCCGTTTTTCAATCGACGCAACACGTTCTCCTTATTTGCAATTTCTTGCAAATTTCTTCGCCCGGCTCATCGTTACGTCATTCAAAATGCCCGGGCGCTCCGTTTGCTATCTATAGTTCGCGAAGTTTTCGCGCGACTTTTGGATAAGCAAGCCGGTGCTGTCATCGAAAGAATAAAGAAAGGTGAGGAAGGAACAGCATCATGCAGAAATCGATTCACCGGCGTCCGGCTCATGCCGCGGCAATGGCCACGCTCGTGATTGGAGCCATCGCGAGTTTCACCCTTTCCGGTTGCAACTCCCTGTATAGCGAAGGCGCTGTGGCCGGTGCGGGTATCGGTGGCGCGGCGATAGCCGGCAGCGTGACCAGCAACGCCGCCGTTGCAACGGGTATCGGCCTTGGCGCCGTTGCTGCAGCCAAGGCCGGCGTTCAATACAGCCAGCGGGTCATGCACACCTACACTCAGGACCGGATCGCGGGCGCTGCTGGACCGCTGGCGGTCGGCGCAGTGGCGACATGGGCGGCCGTGCATACCGTGCCTATCGAGCCCGATGAAAAAGGCCGCGTGACCGTTAGCCGCACAATCAGCACGGGCACGCTCGACTGCAAGGAAATCGTCTTCTCGGTCGATACCGACGCCACAAAGGACAAACCCGCCGATAGCGGCTTTTACGTAGCCTCGATCTGCCGCGATGGACAGAGCTGGAAATGGGCGTCGGCGGAACCTGCCACGCCGCGTTGGGGCGCGTTGCAATGAGGCCCGGCCTCAGCCTGATGCTCGCGGCCGGCATGGCGGCGAGCTGTGTATTCATGAGCGGCTGTGCGTCCATTGGCGCGGCGGCGGGTGCTGCGGCGGGTGTATCGACGGGCGTGGTCACGAGTAATCCCGCAATTGGCTTCGGCGTGGGCATTGTCGTCCAGGCCGCGACAGACGAAGCCGTCGCACGCCTCATGAAGCGCCTGCACAGCGACCAGCAAATCGCCATTGCGACGACCGCGGGCGATCTCCCTGTCGGCGATGAAAAAGCGTGGAAGGTGAAGCATGTGTTGCCGGTGGAGAACGGTCACGGCAACGTTCGCGTGTTGCGCGAGTTCAGCAGCGCGCTCGCGACATGCCGCGAGTTTGCGTTCTCCGTGGCCGACGGCGACAAACCCGATGCACATCAGGACTGGTTCCTGGCGCAAGCCTGCAAGGGCAACGACAACACGGGCGGCTGGAAATGGGCATCGGCTGAACCTGCTGTCGCGCGGTGGGGGAATCTGCAGTAGTACGGCAAGCGCGCTGGCCTTCACCAGCGCCAGCGCACGCCGGCGTCACCGCCTATGGTCGCGCGCCCCGCTCCGCCGATGTTCATCGCGTAATGGATGTTTGCGAACAGGCTGGCGCGCACGCCGATATTCACTGCCAAGCCGGTTTGAAAGTCCACGAGCGTCGCCGATGATTGCACGGGAATGGAGGTCGCGCCGCCGAATTCCACGCTGCTGGCGGCATCGAAATAACGCCAGAGGTTCACCCGCGCATACGGCTGCCAGGTCGCCCCGCCCGCCTGCCAGCGGTCCGTTACGCGCAGTCCCAAACGGGCAGCGAACGAGCTGGGGTTACTGAAAGTGACGCTCGAGATGCCGTCGTTCACATCGTTTAACGACACGTGCTGCCAGATCGCCTGCACTTGCGGTTCGATGCTCAATCCATCCAGCAGCGCGAGCGGCAATCCCGCTTCCACCGACCCGGCAATCGCACGGCCATGCGTGGTCGTACTGACGCCGTCGTTCGACGATGGTTTGACGGTCAATGCGCTGCCGGTGACGATGGTGTCGGTGTACCAACCGCCTGCGCCAAGATGCGTCCAATACGCGCCCGCGCTTGCCGAATCGACAGCCACGCTGCCTGCCTGAACCGAAGGCATGCCGAGCGCGAAGCCCGTCACATTCCCCGATGCGCGCGCTGCGCCTAGCAGCAGACCATAATGATTTCGATGCCCCGATGAGGTGGAATCGGCGTAAATATCCTGGCCAATTTGCGTGCCGCCCGTGAAACCGCTGAAATGTGGATCGACGCCCGTGTCGCTGCTGACGCGTGCATGGTTGCCCCAGACGCGGCCCCAGCTTGCGGGCAAGGCGTTGGTTTCATCGAGAAGCGATTGTTCGCCGTGCCGGTCGTGGAACGTGCCGATCTGATCGATGACGAGTTCACGCGTGATCGACGGAACCGCCGCGTAGAGCGGGACTTCGATTCTGTAGAGCGGCGTGGTCGCGGGTGGATTTGACGGTGGCGATTGGGGTACAGGCGGCTCCGGCAGAGTTGGCGGGGTGGCCGGTGGCTCGGTTGGCGGCGTTGGGCCGACTGGCGGTATCAGTGGCGCCGGTGTGGTCGGCGGCACAGGCACGATGGGCGGAACAGGCAAAACAGGCGGCACTGTCTCGACGCTGGAGCGCAAATACCAGTTATCGGTGGTTCCGGCAGCAACGCCGCCGCGAAACAAGTAGTAGGTGAACGCGCCGGCCTTCACCGGGCTCGCCAACGAAAACGCCGTTGCAGCCGTTGTTGCGCCCCGGACGGTTTGCACGACCATGATCCCATCGGCGAGCGTCAATGCGCCGGCGCCGCCCGCGTTCTTCACGCCAATCGAAGTATTGCCGGTAGCGCTTCCCTGCGATATCACCAGTTTTCCGCTTGGCGAACCGTCGGCGCCGAGGACGCTCTGGACCAAAAGAATTCCCGAGCGCCCCACGTAGTCGCCGCCCACTACCAGCGTATTTCGCGTGCCGCCAGTCAAGTCGATGACGCCAGCGTTGTTCACCGTCACGCGTGCGCCCGGCGCGGCTGCCATGATTGCCGATGAGCCGCCGTTGAACGCAAGCGAACTGGTCGAATCGATACTGAGCGATCCTGTTCGCGTGTCGGCGTCGCCCAAGGTGATGCGGTGGGAATCGAGCGTCAGACGGCTGGCGTTCGTCACCGCGATGCTTTCCCAGTTCACGAAGCGGCTCGGAGCGCTTGCGTCGACGTGATCGAACGTCAAAGTGTCGCGCCCGAGGCCGGCGTCGAAAATGGATGTCGAGGAAAGTTGCGCGTCGCTCAGGTTCGACAGCGTGGCAGCGGTTTGTCCTGCGCCGAACGTCACCGCGCCGCCGATCACGCCGCCATCAAGCCATTTGAACGTGTTTTGCCCGTCTCCCGAAGCGAAGCCTTGCGTAATCGAGCCGCCCGATAACGTGATGGTGTTCGTCCCGTTGCCGAGTCTCATCGCGCCGCCGATTATCCCGCCCGAAAGCACCACGGACGTGTTCCCGGAGCCTGCTGTCATATCTGCGTCGATCGATCCGCCCGACATCGCAAAAGCATTTTGCGCCGACGTCAAAGCGACGCTGCCGATGCGGCCGCCGGTAATCGTCGCCGTGCCGCCGTTGATCAGGCTCCCCAGCACGCGGCCGCCGCTCAATGTGAAGCGCGGCTGCGAACCACCTTGATCGATGTCATCGACCTGCCCTGCATGCATGACGAACGTGTTGACGCCGCTGCCTTGGCGAATCAGGCCGCTCACCGTGCCGCCGTTCATGTTGAATGTGTTCGTGCCGGTATCGGTCCAGACGGCGACACCGCCGCCGCCCGCGATCGTTCCCGTATTCGTGATCGTTACGGCATACGGCCCGGTAGATAAAATCGCAAGATTCCTGCCGCCCGTGATCGCACCGCTGTTCACAATATTTGCATCGCCGCCGACGATGGAGATCCCCACGTTGCCGCCAGCGATTGTCCCGGCGTTGGTGATGGTGCCGCCGCCGTTGGCATCGATGCCATTGTCCTGTTCACTCGCAATGCGCGCCCCGGCCGCGTTCAACAGTGTGACCTTTTGCGCAAAGAATGCCCCAAGTCCGGCTGGACCGTGCGCGACGACAGATCCCGTATTCGTGACGACGCCCGGCGAGGCATCGAGAGAAACGATGCCGTGTGCGTTGGCGCCGTAAGTATCGATGGAACCGTGGTTGGTCAGTGCTGTATTGCCCGGTCCGCCATTTGCAAAAAAACCGTGCGCATCGGCTCCTGTCGTGCTGATCGAGCCATTGTTGACGAGCGAATCGCCGGAGGTCATCGCGGCCATGCCGTACGAACCGTCGCCTGAGGTAACAAGCGTGCCGTTGTTGATGAGCGTCCCGCTCCCCGCCGCCGACCTGTCGAGCATCGCGGCCGAATTCGCTCCGCTTGTGCTGATCGAGCCGGGCGCTGCGTTCACCATCGTGACCGCCGCGGAGCCGTTGTACATGCCTTCGGACTCGGCGCCGGTCGTGTGGATCGAACCCGCGTTGGTGAGTGAGTTATGGCCGAATCCGTTTGTGCTGCCTTCCGATGTGATGGCGTCGAACGTATCGCCGCTGGCTTGCAGCGAACCAAGGTTCACAACCGCGCTCGAATCCCTGAGCACGACAGCGCTGCCACCGTTCACGCTGATACCGGCGCCCGGCTGAATGCGCACGGTCACTCCCGTGCTTCCCGCAGCGGCTACAACGCCCGCCGCCGATGGATTCGGCAAGCTCGAATCGCAGGTGGCGGTTTCGCCGCTGACGGGAGCGAGGTTATCGCAGCTTCCCAACGCCGATGGCACGCGCAGCAGGCACGTCACGCCGATCGTGAAACTCGAGAGCCGTCTGGTTCGAAAATACCGCGTGCTTGATGACGGCGCGTGGGGGAAACGCATCGTTTCGGGCTCCTTCTTGGCTGCCGGCGAGACGGGATTCCCAGCGTAGAGCACGGTTTGCAGTTCATCAATCTTGTGGAAAGCGATCCAATCTGGCGTTTGGAATCAGCGGAACGCCATAATCGACAAGGGTTTTCGTCCGATACGAAACCACGACGGCGGGCGTTACGGCGAAGGCCGGCAATCACCCGGATTCTGGTAATGCAATCGAAGCAAATGGAGAAAACGGCAACACAAACCGGGACGTCCAGATGCAAAAAACGCGGCCTCCGTTTCCAGAGCGCCGCGTTTTTTTATCCCGCGCCGTATAACGCGTGTCTCAATGAAGCATCAGGACTCCACGTCTTCCAGGCTGAAGATCTCCGTCTGGTCGTTGTACGAGAAAATCTCGCCGTAACGGCCCCAGTTGATGACGGCGTCGAGCGTTTCCTCGGCGGCTTTATCGGAGAGAAAATCCTCCAGCTCCTGCTCGAAACGCACACGCGGCGCGCGATGCCCCGGCCGTTCGTTCAGCACTTTCTTGATCCGCGCGGCGAGCGGCACATGCCGCAGCAAATGCTCCGCGAACATCATCTTGCGTTCCTGCGTGCCGAACTCGGCGAACACGCGCGCCGGCGGCGTCAGGAAAATATCGCCTTCGCGGACATCGGCGAAACCGAGATGCTGCAAGACTTCTGCAACAGGAAACAGATCGTCCACTTCCAGATGCAGCGTGCGCGCAATTTCAGGCATGTCGGCACGGCCATGGTAGGGATCGGCGGCAAGCGTTTCGATCAAACCCGCCATCAGGTTGGTCGACACTTGCGGCAGCCAACTGCTCAGTTCCAGTCCCTTCTTCTTTTCCTCGCCGAGTTGGCGCGCGGTCATCTTGGCGTAGATGTCGTCTACCAAACGACGGAAAGCGGGATCGAGACGATTGCGCGGATGCTTGAACGGCACGCGAATCTCCGCCATCACGCGACCCGGATTCGATGCCAGCACCAGGATCCGGTCGCACATGAACACCGCTTCCTCGATGTTGTGCGTGACGATCAGCACCGACTTGATCGGCATCTTGCCTTGCGTCCACAGGTCGAGCAGATCGGTACGCAAGTTCTCGGCGGTCAGCACGTCGAGCGCGGAAAATGGCTCGTCCATGAGCAGCAACGTCGGGTCGACGACCAGCGCGCGCGCAAAACCAACACGCTGGCGCATCCCGCCCGACAATTCGCGCGGATACGCATTTTCGAAGCCATCGAGACCAATCAGGTCGATGGCCGCCAGCGCACGCTCGCGCCGTTCTTTCGACGGCACGCCTTGCGCTTCCAGACCTGCTTCCACGTTCTGCAGCACGGTGAGCCACGGAAACAGCGCGAACGTCTGGAATACCATCGCCACGCCCTTCGCGGGGCCGTTCAGCGGTTCGTTCAGGTAAGTGACCTGGCCGCCCGTTGGTTCGATCAAGCCGGCGATGATCCGCAATAGCGTCGATTTCCCCGATCCGGAACGGCCGAGAAGCCCGACGATTTCGCCTTCGTGCAGCTTCAGGTTGACATCTTCGAGCACGAGCAACTCGCCCTGCGTCTTGTTAAAACCGCGGCTGACCTGATCGACGTGCAATATTTCCCGGCCAAGGCGCGGCGGTGTGGGCGACGATGGCGGCGTATGAGTGGAAGGATTCGTCTGCGTTGGCATGGGCGCTCGCGTGTTGCTGATTACAAAATGGTGTGGCCGCTGGCGACCTGACATCAAAAATTCGACTAACTTGGCAGCTGATCAATCCAGCCGCAAGCGCGCTTCGGCGAAGGCGAATAACGGGCGCCACAAGAGCCGGTTGAAGAGCGTGACGAACAGCGACATCACCGCAATCCCAAGGATGATCTTAGGATAATCGCCGTTGACCGTACTTTCCGCGATATACGCGCCCAGCCCGTGCGCCACGATCTTCGTGTTTCCCCACGATACCGCTTCGGCCACGATGCTCGCATTCCACGCCCCGCCCGACGCCGTGATCGCGCCGGTCACGTAATACGGGAAGATGCCCGGCAGAATAGCCTGGCGCCACCATTGCCAGCCCTTGATGTGGAAATTGGCGGCGGCCTCGCGATAATCGTTCGGATAAGACGTCGCGCCGGCTATCACGTTGAAAAGGATATACCACTGCGTGCCGAGCACGATCAGCGGCGAAAGCCAGATATCCGGGTTCAGGTTGAACTTCACGATCACCACGACAAATACCGGAAACAGCAGGTTCGCCGGGAACGCCGCGAGAAACTGTGCGAGCGGCTGGATTTTGCTCGCGAGCGCCGGCCGCAGGCCAATCAGCACGCCGATCGGCACCCAGATCACCGATGCCACCGCGATCAGCACCACGACGCGGAAAAGCGTGATGAGCCCGAGCCAGAACACGTGTCCGACTTCGCCCCACGACACGCCGGACGAAACAAACACGCTGACTTTCCAGACCACGAACACGGTCAGCGCCACGACAATCGACGCCCAGACAATATCGCCGATACGGGAAGCATTGCGCGCCCGCGCTGGTGTAGATGTGAACACGGACGCGGCGCTCGCCAGCAGCGGCAGCTTCACGCCTTGCAGCGACGGCAGCTTCAGCGGCACCCGCGCGAGCTTGCCGATCAGCCAGCCAGCCGGCACCAGCAACTGGTGAATCAGGCGCGTGCGCCGGATCAGGTCAAGCAGCCACGATTCCGGCACATTCCCCGAACTCGTATTTTCCATGCGGAATTTGTCGGCCCACGCGACCAGCGGGCGGAACATCAGCTGATCGTAGGCCAGGATCACGACCGTCATGGCGAGGATCACCCAGCCGATCGCGCCGAGATTGCGCTCGCCAATAGCGGTGGCCAGATAAGCGCCAATCCCCGGCAGCACGATGGTCCGGTTTCCGACCACGATTGCTTCGGACGCGACCACGAAGAACCAGCCGCCGGACATCGACATCATCATGTTCCAGATGAGGCCCGGCATGGAAAACGGCACTTCGAGCTTCCAGAAGCGCTGCCAGTTGGTCAGGTGAAAACCGCGCGAGACTTCGTCCAGGTCGCGCGGCACCGTGCGCAGCGACTGGTAAAAGCTGAACGTCATGTTCCACGCCTGGCTCGTGAAAATGGCGAAAATCGCCGCGAGCTCGGCGCCGACCACGCGCCCCGGAAACAGCGCGAGAAAGAAGGTGACCGTAAACGAGATGTAGCCGAGCACCGGCACCGACTGCAGGATATCCAGAATCGGCACGAGCACAATGGACGCACGCCGGCTCTTGGCCGCGAGCGTGCCGTAAATGAGCGTGAACACGAGCGATGCGACCATCGCCGCGAGCATGCGCAGTGTGGTGCGCAACGCGTACTCGGGCAAATTCGACGGGTCCAGCGAAATAGCCTGCGTCTGCAGCGTCGAGATAGGCGCAAGCGTCTCGTGAAATCCCACCGCGGTCAGCGCGAGAATGCAGATGATCAGCGGGAACGCGACGAAGTCCCATCGATTCGGCAGAAGACGCCATGCCGAAGCATTCGCCGTGCGAGTCAGGTTAAAGCCAAAATCCATTACACGCCCTCCCCGTTGAGGCTTGTTGCAGCCGGCGCGCCCGAATCGGGGCATCGTACGGCGTCTGTATTCTTGTGTGCCGGCGCTACGCCTGTTTTACGCCGGTTTTCAGGACGCATGACACTACACCAACCTATGTTTCAGGCACAACCGCGGCCTGCTGGTTTACGTTTTGTTATCTGGCAAGGCGATGCAACGGAAAACGTCGAGCCGTGCTGCATCATTAAAAAAACGCAGCTTCCCGCCGATAACAAACTTGATGGGCGAAAGAAAACGTCGCCCAATCCAAACATCCGGGAATAACCGAGGCCATTTCGAGGTCATTCCAGACGAGGTTTCCAGCGTCGAGCAGGCCAAGCATTTTTTTGCAATCAGCGCCACTGTCGGCGTTGAGCAACAGCACTTGGGGCAAGTACCATCGGCGCGCGAGGCCGCGCCCGGTAAGATGCTCGTGTGCCGGCACAAAACTCATAACATTGCTCGTCGCGCGGGGCCGCGGGACAGTCAGACAGGCCAGATCAGATGAACAAGACAACCTTCCACTATGCGATTGCGACGCTTTCTTGCGCGTTGCTTGCATGCGTATGCTGGGTTGCGGCCGGACTGGTATCGGACCGAATGGTACAGCAAGAACTGGCCACTTCAATGCACGTGGAACGTCAAATGGCGGCGTCCATCGTCGATAACACCGCGCAGATCATCGCGAGCGACCTCGCCATGTCCCGGGCCATTCCCGCCACCATTGCCGAGATGGACATGATCCAGGTCGCGCTGGTCCAGTCGCGCAGCTTTTCCGTCGATGCCACGCTGACCGCAGCCGACCGGCGGGCGAAGTGGCTCACCGTGCCCGCGCTCGAAAAAGTCGACAACTTCCTGCGCAACGCACGCGGCTTTACAGGACTGGATTACATCTGGGTTGTCGATACTCAAGGCTTCTGTGTGGCGTCGAGCAATGCCAGTGATTCGAACAGCTTTGTGGGCGTCGACATGCGGGCGCGCGGATATATTCAAAAGGCGCTGCTCGGCGCGTTCAACGAAACCTACGGGGTCGGGCGCACGAACGGCGATCCGGGGATTTTTATCGCTACGCCTATCTATCGCGATGGTTTTCTCGTCGGGGCGGTGATCGCGAAAGTGAGTATCGACCGCTTGCGCCATTGGGTGTCGCGCGCCGGGACGTTCGTGACCGATAGCAACGGCGTGGTGGTGATGGCCAATGAAAGCCAGCTCGAAAACCGCGTGCTGCCCAATTCTCCCGTGCTGAAAATGTCGCGCGGCGAGCGGCTCGACGCCTACCGCCGCGTCGACTTCCAGACCTTGCGGATCACCAGCATAGGCGAGCGCTTGCGGGCGGACGCGCCGTGGCTTTCTCCCACGCTTTCCAGCGGCTTGTTCAGCACGAGCGATGGCTCGGCGCCCGCACTTTACGACGAACGAACCGGGCTCAATTCCGGGCTGGCCGCGCATATCGTGCATCCGTTGCCGAACTGGTCCGAGATCGTGCGCAACCAGCGGCGTGACCAGTTGCTCGTGTTTTTGACGGCGCTCGGCGTGGTCGGGCTGGCGGTGGTGATCACCGTGTCGTATCTGCGTGAGCGGCGCTTGCATCGGGCGACGCGGCATCTCGCCAATCAGTTGCAGTCGGCCAATACGCTGCTTTCGGCTGAAGCACGCCATGACGCGCTGACGGGCGCTTTATCGCGGCGTTATTTCCTCGACACGCTCCGGCGCGAAGTCGAAATTGCCCGTTCCTCGATCATGCCGTTGTCCGTCGCGATTGCCGATCTCGACCATTTCAAGCAGATCAACGACCGTTTTGGCCACGCGACCGGCGACCGCGCGCTCGAGCATTTCGTGCGAATGTGCGAGGAACAATTGCGCGCGAGCGATGGCGTCGGCCGGCTCGGCGGCGAGGAATTCGGGCTGCTGCTGCCGCAAACTTCTCTCGCCGATGCTCACGCGGTGCTCGAACGCCTGCGCAAGCGCTTCAACCAGGAGCATTGCGCTCATCTGCCTGACGACACCGCTTTGAGCGTGAGCATAGGCATTACTGCGTTTTGCGACGGCGATACCGCGGAAAACCTGCTCAAGCGCGCCGACCTGGCGCTCTACGCGGCGAAATCGGGCGGGCGCGACCGCAGCGAGGTGCATCCCGCCGACAGCGTCCCGCCGGTGCCGCGTCATCCCGAGACGGCCTGAGGTCGCCTGACATCGCCTGACACTGCTTGCGTGCGAGGTTAGCCGGAAGGTCTACTGGGGCAAGCGACGTGACAGCAGGTATGATCGACTCTCGAAGTCGACAATCTGCCGTTATCAGGAGGGGTGAATGAAGGGAAATCTGGTCATTGTCTGCCGCGATCAGGACGCTGAAGCATTCGATCACTTGCTGGCCGAGTATGGCGCGTTCCAGACGCGGCTCTCGTCCACGACCTGGTATTTGAGGCTCGACGTTGCGCCCGAAGTCATTCAGGAAGAGATTCTCGGAAGACTGGGCAAATACACCACGCACTATATTTTCGAAGCCGCCACCGTGACCTACAACACGGTCGACAGCGAAGCGGCCTCCGCGCTCAATACATTGTTCGACTGAAGCGTGCGGGGGCGGCGGCCGGCGGCCCGATTAACGCCGCCCGGCCTCAGGCGTGCTTCAGTACGCCGTCTACATGCAATTGATCTGCGGCTTTCGCCACGACATCGAACGGGAAAGTCATTGCGATCGAGAGGCCGCCTTCCTCGCGATTACGGATGTCGCACTCGCCCCCCGCTCGCCGCACCAGCCGCTCCACAATGGCAAGTCCCAGCCCGCTATGGCCGCTGCCGCCGCGCGCAGGATCGAGTCTCACGAACGGCCGGCTGGCCTTCACGAGATCCTGCGCGGCAATTCCGCCGCCGCTGTCGATCACCCGCAGAATCCAGCCCTTCGCCCCTCGCGATGTCTCGATCACGATGGGAGGTGCGCCGTAGGCGTGAGCGTTATCGAGCAGATTGGACAGCAATCGATCAAGCGTCGCCGCCGGCATTGCAAAGGCGCGTCCTGCCGTGAGCCGCGTCTGAACCGGTTGAGCGCCCGGAGCGACCGCCCGGTAACTCCGCGCGATCCGCTCGCATTGCTGATCGACTTCTACCGGTTCACTACGGTCCGTGCCGTCATGCGCAAACACCAGAAACTGATCGACGATATGCGCCATTGAATCCACGTCGCGCACCACGCCGTCACGCAGCTTCGCCTCTTCCATCATTTCGGCACGCAGCCGCAGCCGCGCAAGCGGCGTCTTGAGATCGTGCGCCACGCCCGCGAGCATCACGGCGCGGTCGCTTTCCGCCTGCGCTACTTCGCGCACCATCTGGTTGAAACCGTGCGTCAGTTGCCGCAACTCGCGCGGGCCGCGTTCCGGAACCGGCGGCGTAGGCTCGCCGCGACCGAAACGCCCCACGGCTTGTGCGAGCGAACGCAATGGCGTCTGGAGCTGCCACGCGGCAAGCAACGCCGCCATGACCGCGGTCGAGAAAATGATGGCGAGCCACAGCAGCATACGGTCACGCGACCGCGGCGGACGCAGCGGCTGAACCGGCACGACGATCCAGTTCGCGTCGCGTGCGCCACGCACCCACAGGCTCGGCGGACCGCCCGGCTCGCCGACACGGACATCTGTGCCGTCGGGCAGACGATCCCGCAAATCTTCGATGAACCGCGCGAACGGCGGCGGCACGCGATCGGTATCGGCGTCGGCGAGTGGACGGGGAACGTCGGGACTGGTCGGGGCAACGACATGCACGCTGGAAGGCAGCGGCTGATCCGGCGAATTCGCGATGTGCTGGCGCACGGCATCGACCAGGAACGTAGCCTCTTCTACGGCATAACGCGTTTGCGTCTGATCGCGCTCGACCCGGATGACGGCGAACCACGCGACGTGCGACAACACGAGCACGCCGATGACCAGCACGACCAGCCGGCCAAACAGCGAATCAATGGGCCGACGCATTTTGCTCGCCGTCCGGCACGAACACATAACCGCGTCCGCGCACCGTCTGGATAAAGCGCGGCGTGGACGGATCGGTTTCTAGAATCCGGCGCAGACGCCACACCTGAACGTCGATACCCCGGTCCGTGCCATCGTATTCCGGGCCGTGCAACAGTTCGAGCAGGCGTTCGCGCGTCAGCGTGCGCATGGGGTGATTGACAAAAATCTTCAGCAGGGCGAATTCGCTGCCGGAAAGTGTCAGCGGCGTCTCGTCCTGATGCAGCGTGCGCGACTGGAAATCCAACCGGAAACGCCCGAACGAAAACGGCTCGCGCTGCTCGGGCGCCGCAGAAGGAATCGTGCGGCGGCGGCGCAAGACGGCCTGCACGCGCGCGAGCAATTCCCGCGGATTGAACGGCTTGCCGAGATAATCGTCGGCGCCGAGTTCGAGTCCGACAATGCGGTCCACGTCGTCAGCACGCGCAGTCAGCATGATCACGGGGATATCGTCGCCCGATGCACGCAGCTTGCGCAGCGCCGTCAGTCCGTCGACACCCGGCATCATGAGGTCGAGCACGATCAGATCGGGGCGCTCGCGTTCGAGGCGCCGTTCGAGCGTGCCCGCGTCATGCAGCACCGATACCTCGATGCCCTGCCGGACCAGATAGTCGCGCAGAAGGTCGCGCAGTTCGGAGTCGTCGTCGACGACAAGTATTTGAGTAGCCATGCGACGCAGTTTAACGCCAGTCCACGACTCCCGATGCTGCAAACCCTCCGTAAACAGTTACCGGGTGTTACCGCGAAAGCGACGCGTAAACCGGCGTAATAACGCGCCAGCGGCTCGTAACACGAACATCGCATCAAATCTCTACGCTGTGTTTTACCGAAGGCGCGACGACTGAGACGACGCTGCCAGATCGGATTAGCCCCGCTTGAACCCGGCACCAAACCGGAACACACCAGCGGGGCTCCGCAAATCGAAAAGGAGTACGCCATGTTGAAGCAGTCCCGATTCCTCGCCATCACCGCTGCGACGCTTGCGCTGTCCATCGGTACAGCCAACTTTGCAAGCGCCGCCACGCCGGATGCGCCACCCCCGGGCGGTCCCGGCATGATGATGGACGGCCACGGCGGTCCCGGCGGTCCCGGCATGCATCGCGGGCACGGCATGGAAATGCGCATGAAGAAGGAACTGGACAAGCTGCACAGCCAGTTGAATCTCAACGCGGATCAGGAAAAGCTCTGGCAATCCGCGTTGCAAACCATGAAGCAGAACCATGAGGCAATGCGCGCGAGCCATCAGCAAATGCGCTCGCAAATGGAATCCATGAAGAACCAGCCCATCCTGGATCTGAACGCCATGTACGCCGCGCATCAGAAGATCGAAGCGCAGAACGCGCAGTTGCGTGACCAGACGAGCGCCGCATGGCTGAACTTCTACAACGCGCTGAATGACCAGCAAAAGACCACGGTCAGCTCGGCTTTGAAAGCGCGTTTTGCGAAGATGCATGAACGCCAGGAGAAGATGCATCAGCGTTGGGAGCATCACCGTGGCGCGCCGGCTGCGGGGGCATCGGCGGTACAGCCTTGATGCTTTGATGCATTGATTCACTCCGGGCAATGAAAAGGCCGTGGACTTCTGGTCCACGGCCTTTTTCAGCTACGACTATCTACTTGCCGGATCAGCGTTCGACCAGCCTCAAGCCAGATCGAACAGGATGATTTCAGCGCCCGTTCCTCGGTCGAGCGTCACCTTCGATACATCTTCGATCTTCGCGGCATCGCCTGCAAAAAGCGCTTCGCCGTTCACCGATATCGCGCCCCGTGCCACGTGAACATACACGCGGCGGCCCGCTGGCACGTCGAACTCGGCGCGCTCGTCGCCATCGAAGAGACCGGTGTAAAGCTCGGCGTCGGCGCCCAGCTTCACCGCGCCGTCCCGCCCTTCGGGCGATGCAATCACCCGCAGGCGGCCACGCTTTTCGGCATCGTCGAAATGCTTTTCCTCATAGCCCGGAGCATTGCCCGCAGTATCCGGAATGATCCAGATCTGCAGGAAATGGGCGGATTCGGTGGCCGAGCCGTTGAATTCGCTGTGCCGCACGCCGGTGCCGGCGCTCATGCGCTGGACATCGCCGGGGTGGATGGTCGAGCCGTTGCCCATGCTGTCCTTGTGCGCCAAGCCGCCTTCAAGCACGTAGCTGATGATCTCCATATCCCGATGCCCGTGCGTGCCGAACCCCTGGCCGGCGGCCACGCGGTCTTCGTTGATCACCCGAAGCGCGCCGAAATGCACATGCTGCGGATCGTCGTAGCCTGCAAAAGAGAAGCTGTGATACGAGTCCAGCCATCCGTGATTGGCGTGACCACGTTCGTTTGCGCGTCGAATTTCAAACATTTCGAACTCCCGGTGATGTTGCGATGGAGAGAATGTAAGGGCGCGCACGCTCCGGAACAACTGCCTGCGAAGGCACCACACCTTCCCGAAAATGCGCGTAATCGATATGGCGCGGGAGCCGGGAGCCGGTGGGCATAAGCGCTTCGGGTAGAATACCGGCCTTTTCCGGGCCGGCTGGCGTCGAACGGATGGTCGAACAGGAATGAGAACGCACTGAAAGCGGCTCTGGACATTCCGGCCCAGGTTCATCGCCGAAGCGCTTTTTGTCTTTTCAACTGTCTTTCGGAATCTGCGCACCAATTTTGGACATCTAGAATAGGCACCGCCCAAGGCGCGTTATGCAATGCGCGAAGCATGCCGGCCACGGGCTGGAGCGGGACGAAGACGTAAAAAGAGGCGCAAAGAACTGGAATGACCTAATGAACCGCCGGAAGGATCACGCCGTCGGTCGAACGGAAGTCCGGGCAAAAAAGCGCGGCTGAACAGGCAACAGCGCAGTTGGGAGGGCAAAGGCGCAAGCCGTGGCCCCACGCGCACGTCATCAAGGAATCACCATGTTTCTGCAAGGCTACGGGCCGCTCATCCTCTCGGGCACATGGCAAACCGTCAAGCTGGCGGTCTTGTCGCTGGTGTTCGCATTCGTGATCGGCCTGATCGGGGCGGCGGCGAAGTTGTCGAGAAACCGCTTTTCATCGGGCGTCGGCACGGTGTACACCACGCTCGTTCGCGGCGTTCCCGACCTCGTGCTCATGCTGCTGCTCTTCTACAGCATCCAGATCTGGCTGAATCACCTGACCGATCTGCTGGGCTGGGATCAGATCGATATCGATCCATTCGTGGCCGGCGTGATCGTGCTTGGGTTCATCTACGGCGCGTATTTCACCGAGACTTTCCGGGGCGCTTTCCTTTCCGTGCCGCGCGGCCAGCTAGAAGCGGGCGCCGCCTACGGCATGACGCCGTGGCAGACTTTCTCGCGGATCATGTTTCCGCAGATGATGCGTTTCGCGCTCCCGGGCATCGGCAACAACTGGCAGGTGATGGTGAAGGCGACGGCGCTGGTATCGATCATCGGGCTCGCCGATGTCGTCAAGGCCGCGCAGGACGCGGGCAAGGGCACGTTGCGGTTCTTCTTTTTCACGCTGCTCGCGGGCGCGGTTTATCTCATGATCACGACGCTGTCGAATCTCGTGCTGATGTGGCTGGAAAAGCGCTATTCCTCCGGCGTGCGCAAGGCCGATCTGTAGGCTTTCAGCACCAATCAGGCTCCCTAAAAAAGACACCAGCACATCCACGCGGCGGAATCCATGCTCGAAATCATCCAGGAATACTGGCGCAATTATCTTTTCACCGACGGTTATCGCATCACCGGTCTCGCCATCACGATGTGGCTGCTGGTTGTATCGATCGTGCTCGGCTTCTGTCTTTCCATTCCGCTGGCGGTCGCGCGGGTATCGAAGAACAAGCTGCTCTCGCGCAGCGTCTGGGTCTACACGTATGTCTTCCGCGGCACGCCGCTCTACGTCCAGCTGCTGCTCTGCTACACCGGCCTCTACAGCCTGCAAGTGGTCCGCGACCACGTCTTGCTCAACGAATTTTTCCGCAATGGCATGAACTGCACGTTGCTCGCGTTCACGCTGAACACGTGCGCGTACACCACCGAAATCTTCGCCGGCGCCATTCGCGCCACGCCGTATGGCGAGATCGAGGCCGCGCGGGCCTACGGCATGTCGTCGTTTACGCTGTACCGGCGCGTGATCCTGCCGTCGGCGTTGCGTCGGGCCCTGCCTTATTACAGCAACGAAGTGATCCTGATGTTGCACGCAACCACCGTGGCATTCACGGCAACCGTGCCGGACATCCTCAAGATTGCCCGCGATGTGAACTCGGCCACGTATCAATCGTTCCAGGCGTTCGGTATCGCCGGGCTGCTTTATCTGTGCATTTCGTTCGCGCTTGTGTGGCTGTTCCGCCGCGCGGAGCATCGCTGGCTCGCCTACTTGCGGCCGCAAGGCAAATAAGCCCAAGGACCACGCAGACAATGAATTCTCCGGCAACCAAGCTTTTCGTCGATGGCCTTCACAAGCAGTACGGCGACCACGAAGTCCTCAAAGGTGTGTCGCTGCGCGCGAAAGCCGGCGATGTCATCAGCGTCATCGGCTCGTCAGGATCGGGTAAAAGCACGATGCTCCGCTGCATCAACTTTCTCGAGCAGCCGAACCAGGGGCGAATATTCGTCGATGGCGAAGAAATCCGCACGCTCAAGGACAAATTCGGCGCGCTGAAAGTGGCCGAACCGAAACAGTTGCAGCGCATGCGCACGCGGCTTTCCATGGTGTTCCAGCACTTCAACTTGTGGTCGCATCTGAGCGTGCTCGAAAACGTGATGGAAGCGCCGGTGAAGGTGCTGGGGTTATCGAAGCAGGAAGCCCAGGATCGCGCGCGCAAATATCTCGAGAAGGTCGGGCTCGCGCCGCGACTGGAAAAGCAATATCCATCGCACTTGTCGGGCGGCCAGCAGCAACGTGTGGCGATTGCACGGGCGCTCGCCATGCATCCGGACGTCATGCTCTTCGATGAACCCACCTCCGCGCTCGACCCCGAGCTCGTGGGCGAAGTGCTGAAGGTGATGCAGACGCTAGCCGAAGAAGGCCGCACGATGATCGTGGTGACTCACGAAATGGCGTTCGCGCGCAACGTGTCGAACCATGTAGTGTTCCTGCATCAAGGGCTGATTGAAGAGGAAGGTCACCCCGATCAGGTTTTTGGCAATACGCGCAGCGAACGGCTGAAGCAGTTCCTCTCGGGAAGCCTGAAGTAAAACTACAAAGGCTCACTTGTTTGTTCTGGATCAAAAAGAAAAGCGCCCTGAAGGGCGCTTTTTTTAGTCTGTATCTCTAAACAGGCTCGGCTCGCAGATCGCTTTTTGCAGTAGCGGCAGTCGCAACGCACGTCAATAGATGCAATCCATAGCGTTAAGTGTCGAAATACGTGTCAGCCTTGCCTGCTAAGGACTTGGCCCGGAAATCGATTATTTTCGGCGATGTCGCACCACACCAACCATTGCATTTTTGAGACAGAAGATTGGGAGATCATAAATTTTTTTGGCGGCACAAAGGTAATTTGCTAAATTAGTAATCAAAGTACGGAAACGAAGTTCATTAAAAGTAGTTTTACTTCAAAAAGAACTGAGGAGACACCGATCCACTGGGTCGGTTGTGACGTGGGCGGACTCTTTGCCTGGATCACGGACACACCCGCCCTTTGCGTGTCATCCCTCGAAATAGTTTCCGGTTCGGTGCGCTGGCACCGGGCCACTACCGCCGCACTTGGGCTTCTATTTTTTGACAGGGTTGGAGGAGATGATGAAGAAAGCTTTGCTCGCGGCTTCGCTGCTGACGGTCGGCGTTGCGGCACACGCTCAAAGTAGCGTGACGCTCTACGGGCGTCTTGACGCCGGTTTGGAATACATGACGGGCGTGCCGACGGGCTCGAATGCTGCCGGCGCTGCCAATAGCACCGGCCACCGTTTCCGCGCAGAAAGCGGCGACTGGGGCACCAGCCTGTGGGGCATGAAAGGCGTCGAAGATCTGGGTGGCGGCAACAAGGCCGTGTTCCAGTTGGAAGGCAGCTTCAACACCATGACCGGTCAAGGCCCGGGCAACAACGGCATCTTCAATCGTTGGGCGACGGTCGGTATCGCCAACGATCAGTTCGGTACCTTCTTGCTGGGTCGCGAGCTGTTCATCTCCAACGGCGTGTGGGACTTCGATCCGTTCGGTCAGTCGAACTGGTCGTCGGCTTCGCTGGTGCGTGGCCGCAACTGGCCGCAATCAAGCAACAACATTTCGTACCAGTCGCCGAAGGTCGCGGGCTTTGACTTCTACGGTCAATACGCGCTGTCGAACGCAACGAACTGGAACGGAAACGGCACGACGCCGCAAGGCCGTGAAGCTGGCGCACAGGTCACGTACACGACGGCCCTGTTCCAGATCCGCGGTTTGTACGATGAAATCCGCAACGCGAACAACGGTGGCCTGTACGGTATCAATCCGGGCGACATCAATGCGGGCAACGTTTCGGGCGGCGTGTTTGCGGCATCGCGTGAATACACGGCTGCTGTGAACGTGTTCCTGGGTCAGTTCAAGATCCAGGGCGCTTACCAGGCTATCCGCACGTCGGGCGCAACGAACGTTCTGCCGGGCCAACCGACATCGCTCGATCACGAATGGGGCGGCATTACGTGGCAAGCAACCCCGGCAGCTGCGATCATTGCAGCCGCTTATCACGTGAACGGCAACAACGGTGCAGGCAATGCGACGATCTATACGGTCGGCGGCTCGTACAATCTGTCGAAGCGCACGCTGCTTGATATTCAAGTTGCAACAGCTCAAAACAGCAAGGGTGCTAATTACGGCCTGAACGCGAATAACCCGGGCACGGCTGTCAGCACCGATAACCCGCTGCCAGGTCATAGCCAAACCGGCGTTTATGCCGGTATCCAGCACTCGTTCTAATTTGATCTAGAACGGTTGGCCGGAGCATAACGACAGAGAGAGTTTGTTTAAAGCATAGGTTTTTATAGCTTTATTTGGTTTTCACGCTGCTGCGAGAGGCGCGTATCGGTGCGGTGTCCGGAAGGGCATCGCACCGTTTTTTATTTTTGTTGGCACCGGTGGACGGGGTTCCTGCTTTTTAAGTTTTCGCGGGTTTCTTGTTTTCTGATCTTTTTAGCACTTTTAGCCACTGTCCGTGGCGGGACTTCATTTCTTTGTCCAAACGGCGACAAAGAAACGAAGCAAAGAAAACGCCTTCCAACCGCTAATTCTTAAGTGTCTTCAGCGTGCAGTTTTTAACTGTTTGGCACGCACGAAGTACCCTCAGCGTTTAACCGCGTCCTGCTGAAACCCTCCCCCTCCGTCATCAGATACCCACACGCTTCGCCACCAGTGTCTGTGGCAGTCAATTAAACCGCGCGTAAGGCCTTCCCCGAACGCAAAATGCCGCCGATGCGAAATCGCATCGGCGGCATTTTGCGTTTACTTCTTTTAATCGCGGGCGATTCCCGCCGCGCCGTGGCTCAGCCAGTCCAGCACCGCGCCCGTGTCGTCATCGCCAGCTTCACGGACCTTTGTCATCGCTTCACTCACGTCCGCACCCGCATTCGGCACCGCCCGGCGGATCGCTACGCCCACCGCCAAAATGTCGATCATCACAAGATGCAAAATGCGCGAGATCATCGACATCTGCGACTCACGAATCTCAATGTGATCCGTCTCCAATGCAACCGTCGCACGCTTCGCTAAAGGCGTATTGCTCGATGTAATCGCAATCACGGTCGCACCCTGCTGCATCGCAATCTCAAGCACGCGCAGCAACTCCGGAGCGCGACCCGACTTGGATACAGCCACGATTACATCGCCCTTGCCCAACAACGCCGCCGACGCCGCCTGCATGTACAAGTCACCGTAAGCAATCGTCGGGATTCCGAAACGGAAAAACTTGTAGTGCGCGTCCTGCGCCACGATGTTCGAATTGCCCAAACCATAGAACTCGATCCGGCGCGCACCATTCAAAATGTCGATGGCACGTTCCACATGATCGAAATTCAAATGCTCTCGCAATTGAAGGATCGCCGAGACCGTGTTGTCTAGAACTTTCGCGCCGAAATCGGTGGCGGTGTCTCCAAGATGCACCTGGCTGTGGCTCACCGGAATCGTGCCGGTCAGACCAGTCGCGAGCTTCAACTTGAAATCGGATAAACCCTGGCATCCGAGCGACCGGCAAAAGCGAATGACCGTCGGCTGGCTTACGTCGGCTTTGCGCGCAATATCGATGATCGGGTCATTGATGATCGAACGCGGATGGTTGAGCGCGAGGTCAGCCACACGCCGCTCGGCGGGCGTCAGCGCATCGCGCATCTGGCGTATGCGCTCGAACACCGCGGACGAGCCGCCGTTCGCACGGTTCGACAACTGCTCCGACAAGATCGCCGATACCCCCAGAAACGCCGGATATTCAGCGGTAATGATGAATGTGGGCACGCTCGATAGATACTGCTGGAAGCGCCCTTTCGCCTCGAAACGCTCGCGAAACGGCGACTTCGTGAAGAGCTCGCCGAGCTTCAGCACCACGCCGCCGCCAATGAAAATGCCGCCCAGCGCGCCCAGCGTCACCGCAATATTCCCGGCGAAGGTGCCGAGAATGCCGCAGAAACAATTGACGGTTTCGAGTGCCAGCGGCTCGCCATCGTGCGCGCGCTGCGTGATGCTCGCCGATTCCAGATCGTCCGGCACGGCCACGCCATCGCGCTCCGATAACGCCTGGTAGATCAGCAACAAGCCGGGACCCGCCGAGACGCGCTCAAATGAAACGTGCGGAAATTTCCGGCGCGCAAAACGCAGGACGATGTCCTCGGTTTCATTCGATGGCGCAAAGCTCGCATGGCCGCCTTCGCTGCCGAGCGCGATCCAGCGGTCATCGGCGGGAATCAACCCGGACACGCCCAGGCCCGTTCCGGGTCCGAGCAAACCGATCACGCTGTTCTGCCGGCGCGAGCCGCCGCCGACCTGCACGCGCTGGGCGTCGGTGAGACCCGGAAGCGCCATGGCCAGCGCGGTGAAGTCGTTGACCACGAGCAAGGTATCGAAACCCAGCGCGCGGCGCGTGGCTTCAATGGAAAAGCTCCAGTCGTGATTGGTCATCGAAACGTGATCGCCGTCCACCGGATTCGCGATCGCCACGGCCGCATGATTCACGCGGCTGACTTTCGTATCCTTGAGGTACTGCTGCATCGCTTCGGCAATGCCGGGGTAATCGTTGCCCGGATACACGCGAATTTCGCCGATAACCCCCGGCGCCGTTTCAAGCGCAAACCGCGCGTTGGTGCCGCCGATGTCAGCCAGAAGCCGGGGTCCATCGGCGTGCTGGCTTTGGGCCGCTATGGTTGCGGCCTTACTTTGCACACCAGTAGACATCGAGCCTGACTCCTTGTGCGTTGGCCAACGTGGAGATGGCGTTCTTTTGCGGTGCGGCGAGCGCGGCGTTCAGTACATCGAGTTTTTTCTGTCCGCTGATGAACAGGAACAGCTGCTGCACGCCCTTGAGCGCGGACATGGACAGCGACACGCGCGCATGCGGCGCACTGCCCGGATGTACCGATATGAACCGGTCCGGCGTGCTGATCGCGAAGTCCCACTCGGGGGCATCGGCGAAAATCGATGCCGTATGGCCGTCCTCGCCCATGCCGAGCACGGCGACATCGGGCACGCGGCGCTGTGGATCGCCATTCAGGTCGGCGATGTGCGCATCCAGCGGACGCGACGTATCCACGAGGGGCAGAAAATACGCGCCGCTCGCTGCGTTCTGCAGCAGCGTCTCACGCACGAGACGCGCGTTGCTGGCGGTGTCCGTTTCCGGCACCCAACGATCATCGACGAGGGTTACATCGATATGCGCCCAGTCGAGCGCGTGCGTGGAAAGCGTTTTCAGGAACGGCTTCGGGCTCGTGCCACCCGAAACGGCGAGCGTGGCGTGCTGGGTCTGGTTACCCGATGCACCCGACACGGCGCCGTCCGCCGACGCGGCTCCGCGAGCCGCGAGCGTTGCGGCAAGCGCGTCGCCCACCGCTTCTGCCAAAGCGTCGGATTGGGCGCCTGGCTCATCAAAAGTATGAAGCTGGATCACTGCTCCTCCATGCTGCCTTGTTTTGGTTTCATTTCGCCCGCCGTAGCCGCTTTCAAACGCTGGAAGCGCCGCACGACGGGATTTGTCTCGGCTTTAATTGCAACATGTCTACAGCACAAACGTCCTGGAACACGTTCCCACCGACCCGTTAAAACAACGGGCTTAATTCTCTTCTTCGAGCCAGCACGTGCCGTGCTGCGCCAGCATGGCGCTCGCGGCCGCCGGTCCCCACGTGCCCGACGCATAAGGCTTCGGCGGTTTCGGCGATCCAGCCCATTCGTCCAGGATCGGCTCGACATAACGCCACGCCGCTTCCTGCTCGTCGCGCCGCACGAAAAGCGCGAGACGGCCGTTGATGACATCGAGCAGAAGGCGCTGATACGCTTCCATCTGCCCTTCCTTGAAGAATTTGTCGAACGCAAGATCCAAATGGACGCTTGCGAGATTCATGCCTTCGCCCGGCTGCTTCGCGAGGCAATAAAGGCGAATGGTTTCGTTCGGCTGCAGGCGGATCACAAGGCGGTTCGTCCCGGCGCGCAACGCGTTTGCGCCGAGCGCCGAATGCGGCACGGGCCGGAAATTCACGACGATCTCAGCCGTGCGGTCCGCGAGCCGCTTGCCCGTGCGCAAGAAGAACGGCACGCCGGCCCAGCGCCAGTTCTCGATCTCCACTTTCAACGCGACAAACGTTTCCGTGTGACTGTCAGGACGCACGCCGTGTTCGGTCGCGTAAGCCGGAACCGACGTACCCTTGATCACGCCTGCATGATATTGGCCGCGCACGGCGACCTTGCTGATATCGCGCGGATCGACGGGCTTGAGCGCGCGCAGCACGCGCAGCTTTTCGTCGCGCACGGAATCGGAATCCATGGAATGCGGCGGTTCCATCGTCACGATGGAAAGCAGTTGCAGCAAGTGGTTCTGCACCATGTCGCGCAAGGCGCCGGTGTTGTCGTAGAAGTCGCCGCGCGCTTCCACGCCGAGTTCTTCGGCAATCGTGATCTGGATGCTTTCCACCCATTCGCGCCGCCACAGCGGCTCGAAAAGCGCGTTGCCGAAGCGCAGCGCGAGCAGGTTCTGCACCGGCTCTTTCCCGAGGTAATGGTCGATCCGGTAGATCTGTTCTTCCGCGAAGATTTCGCCGACTGCGTCGTTGATTGCCTGCGATGACTTCAAGTCATAACCGAGCGGCTTTTCGAGCACGATGCGCGCGTTTTCGCTCAATCCCACATCGGCGAGCGCACGGCAAATGGGCACGAACAGCGACGGCCCGGTCGCGAGATAAAACACGCGCGTGCCGCCATGCTTGCTGACGGCGTCGCGCAGCAGCTTGAAATCTTCGGGCTTGCCGAGATCGAGCCGTACATAGTCGATGCGTTCGAGAAAACCCTTCCACACAGCGTCGTCCACACCGTTCTTCGAGACGTGCGGCTTGACGTGTTCGTCGACCCAGCTCAAGTACGCATCGCGATCTTCGGAGGCGCGCGCCACCGCGACGATCTTTCCGCCCGGCGCCAGCATTCCGCCTCGATGCGCTTCGAAAAGCGCCGGCAGGATCTTGCGCATCGAAAGATCGCCCGTTCCGCCGAATAGAACGAAGGTGAAATTCGAGTCGTTTTGCATGTGTCTCCGCAGGTGTTCTGAAGGACCGTAGTCCGATAAAATTTTTTTTGACACTGAATTGTAGTTTAACTACAATTCAAATCAAGGGGTAACGTGATCTCGGAAAAAAACACTTAGTCAATCAGAACATGCGTGTTTTCCCGGAGATTCATGTCTGGTTGCATGGTAATGGACCTGAGCCAATATCGCTTTCGCGAGATCGGCAATGACCGGAACCGTTTTATGCAAAACCCCGGACGCACGCCACGCTGGTCTGCCAGTGTGAACGGGCAAAAATCAAAAGAGGAGACACAGTTGCGATTCGACACACTCATCTCTTGAGAGCCGTGCGGCCGAGGTTCGGTCTGCCGGCTAGACAGGCGCGCCCGCGATTTACTGACGAGGCGAACCGGTCTTATCCCGCTGACACCGCCGACTCCGGCCACTTCAAGTCTGTTCAGTTCCAGCCATCGCTTCCTGGCGGCATCAGGGGCCAATCGTTTTTTGTTCAGGTGTTCGGAGGAGATAAACAATGAAATTTCGCAAGCTCATGGGCGCGCTCGGCGCTGCAGGTCTGTTGTGCGGCGTGACGGCACAAGCGGTTCAGGCTGCAGAAGCCGTTTCCGTGCTGCACTGGTGGACGTCAGGCGGTGAGTCGAAGGCTATTGGCGTGTTGAAAGACGACATGACCAAGCAGGGCTACACCTGGAAGGACTTCGCCGTTGCCGGTGGCGCAGGCGCCGCGGCCATGACCGCACTCAAGACACAGGTCATCTCGGGCAATGCTCCGTCCGCTGCCCAGATCAAGGGTCCGCTGATCCAGGAATGGGCTGACCAGGGCGTGCTGGTGAACATCGACTCGGTAACGGGCGACTGGAAGAAGAACCTGCCGCCGGAAATCGACAAGATCATGCACGCAGGCGGTCACTACGTAGGCGCGCCGTTCTCGGTGCATCGCGTGAACTGGCTGTATATCAACAAGGAAGCCCTCGACAAGGCAGGCGGCAAGGCTCCGACCACGTGGCCGGAATTCTTCGCCCTCGCCGACAAGATGAAGGCGAACGGCATCGTTCCGGTGGCAGCAGGCGGCCAGCCGTGGCAAGACCTGACGCTGTGGGAAGACGTCGTGCTGTCGCAAGGCGCGGACTTCTACAAGAAGGCGATTGTGGATCTGGACCCGAAGACGCTGAGCTCCGACCAGATGGTCAAGGTGTTCGACACGGTTCGCCATGTCCAGTCGTACTTCGATAACGGCCGCACCGGCCGTGACTGGAACCTGGCCACCGCCATGGTCATCAACGGCAAGGCCGGCATGCAGTTCATGGGCGACTGGGCGAAGGGCGAATTCGCCGGCGCAAACAAGAAGTCGGGTACGGACTATGTTTGCGTAGCGGTTCCAGGCACGGAAAAGGCCTACACGTTCAACGTCGATTCGTTCGTGTTCTTCCAGCAGAAGGGCGCGAAGGACGCAACGCCGGGCCAGCTGGCATTGGCGAAGACCATCATGACGCCTGAGTTCCAGGAGCAGTTCAGCCTGAACAAGGGTTCCATCCCGGTTCGTCTGGGCGTGCCCATGGCCAAGTTCGACGATTGCGCGAAGAAGTCGTACGCCGACGAACAGACGGCGCTGAAGTCTGGCGGTTATGTTCCGTCGCTGGCGCACGGAATGGCACAAGGCGATGCAACCGCCGGCGCCATCACCGACGTCGTCACGAAGTTCATGAACTCGACGCAAGATTCGAAGAGCGCGGTTGCCGCTCTCGCGAACGCAGCGAAGACAAAGTAAGCGAAGTGAACGAAGTGAAGCGCGATGTAAGCGTTTGAGCATGACGCACGGGCGCGTTTTCTTTGAGGAAAGCGCGCCCGAAAGCACCAGTTGATTATCGTAAAAATCGCTGTAAACCTGTTCCGGCCTGAGACTCTTGCCGGCAAATTTTCAGGAGTCGAGAAGTGGCTGCCTCCCCTAGCGGTATCGCGAGCAAGACATCGCGCACCCCGCCCCGCCGCACGTCGCCCATGGCGGCGCTTGCCGATACATACATTCCCAAGCTAGTACTCGCACCCAGCGTGTTGATTGCGCTCGTGTTCGTGTATGGCTTCATTCTGATCACCGGGTATCTGTCGCTGACGAACTCGCGACTGATGCCGCGCTACGATTTCGTCGGCTTCCAGCGATACACCGAGCTGTTCTCCAACGACGTCTGGTGGACATCCGCCGCGAACCTCGGCTGGTTCGGCATTCCATTCATTGGAATCTGCGTCGGGCTCGGGCTGTTCCTCGCCATCCTGCTCGACCAGAAAATCCGCAATGAAGGTGCGTTGCGCGCAATCTTTCTGTACCCGATGGCGCTGTCGTTCATCGTGACGGGTACGGCGTGGCAATGGATTCTGAACCCGGGCCTGGGACTCGAGAAAGTGTTCCACGACTGGGGCTGGACGAGCTTTTCGTTCGACTGGCTCGGCAATCCGGACAAAGCGATTTTCTGTGTCGTGATCGCGGCCGTGTGGCAATCGACCGGATTCGTGATGGCGTTGTTCCTGGCTGGCTTGCGCGGCGTGGACGGCGAAATCTTCAAGGCCGCGCAGATGGACGGTGCATCGTTGCCGCGCATCTATCGGAAGATCGTGATTCCCAGCATGCGTCCGGTGTTCTTCTCCGTGCTGCTGATTCTCTGCCACATCACCATCAAGACGTTCGACCTCGTGGTTGCATTGACCGCGGGCGGTCCGGGCACGTCGTCGTCGCTGCCGGCCATGTTCATGTACACGTTTTCGTTCAACCGCGGTCAGCTCGGCGTGGGCGCAGCTTCGTCGATGATGATGCTTGCAACCGTCGTCGCCGTGCTCGTGCCGCTCATGTATCTGGAATCGAGGAGCACCCGCAATGGAATCTAAGATGACGATCAGCCGCGCCGTCATCTATGCGGCGCTGATCCTGTTTGCCCTGTATTTCCTGTTCCCGATCTACGTGATGCTCTCGACGTCCTTCAAGGACCTCGACCAGTTGCGCACCGGCAACCTGCTCACGCCGCCGACTTCGTTCACGTTCGCGCCGTGGGTCAAGGCGTGGTCGCAATCGTGCACCGGCGTGCGTTGCGACGGCATGGAACCGTTCTTCATGAACTCCGTGCGCATGGTGATTCCGGCGGTTCTGATTTCATCGATAGTCGGTGCGTTCAACGGTTACGTGCTCACGCACTGGCGTTTTCGCGGCGCGGACCTCGTGTTCACGTTGTTGCTGGTTGGCTGCTTCATCCCCTTCCAGGCCATCCTTTTGCCGATGGCGCGCCTGCAAGGCATGCTCGGGCTGGCAAATACAACGACTGGTCTCGTGCTCGTGCACGTGGTCTACGGCATTGCGTTCACGACCATGTTCTTCCGCAACTTCTACGTGAGCATTCCGGCGGAACTGGTGAAGGCGGCGCGTATTGACGGTGCTGGATTCTTCACGATTTTCACCAAGATCCTGCTGCCTGTTTCGTTGCCGATCTTCATGGTTTGCCTGATCTGGCAATTCACGCAGATCTGGAACGACTTCCTGTTCGGTATCGTGTTCTCGGGCGTGGATTCAATGCCGATCACGGTTGCGCTGAACAACCTCGTGAATACATCGACGGGCGTGAAGGAATACAACGTCGACATGGCTGCTGCGATCATCGCGGCTCTGCCCACCCTCCTCGTCTACATGGTCGCCGGCCGGTTCTTCGTGCGCGGCCTGACAGCGGGCGCGGTGAAGGGCTAGCCGTATCGCTGATTTCCGCGGGGCGTCGTCAACGACTGAACGGCGCCCGCGATAAAAGATCAACAGATGCGCGGACGACCACACTCAGCGCAGAGACATTAAAGGATTCATAGCATGGCAAGCCTTTCAATCCGCGACGTATACAAGACTTATGCGAACGGCGTCCCCGTTCTGAAGGGCGTGAACATCGACATTGAGGATGGTCAGTTCCTGATCCTCGTCGGCGGTTCGGGCTGCGGCAAGTCCACGTTGCTCAACATGATCGCCGGGCTGGAAACGGTCACCAAGGGCGACATCATGATCGACGGCAAGACGGTGAACAACCTCTCGCCGAAAGATCGCGACATTGCGATGGTGTTCCAGTCGTACGCGCTGTATCCGTCCATGACCGTGCGCGAGAACATCTCGTTCGGCCTGAACATTCGCAAGGTGCCGAAGGACGAACAGGCCGCGATCGTGAAGCGCGTGTCCGACACGCTGCAAATTCAGCATCTGCTCGACCGTAAGCCCGGCCAGTTGTCCGGCGGTCAGCGTCAGCGCGTGGCAATGGGCCGTGCTTTGGCGCGCGATCCGGTCATGTTCCTGTTCGACGAACCGCTCTCGAATCTCGATGCGAAGCTGCGTATTGAAATGCGTTCGGAAATCAAGTTGCTGCATCAGCGCCTTGGCACGACGATCGTGTACGTGACGCACGATCAGATTGAAGCCATGACGCTCGGCGACCGGATTGCGGTGATGAAGGACGGCGTGGTGCAGCAGTTCGGCGCGCCGCAGGACATCTACGATTCGCCTTCGAACCTGTTCGTGGCGGGTTTCATTGGCGCGCCGCCGATGAATTTTATCGATGGCAAGCTGGTCGAGGCCGGATCGGGCGTGGGTATCGAACTCGACACGGGTGTATCGCGTACCGTGCTGAACCTGCCTTTCGATGCCGCAGCCGTGCGCGGCAAGATCGGGCAGAACGTAATTCTCGGTTTGCGTCCGGAGCGCATTACCGATGCCCGCAGCGCGCACAACGTTGAAGACGCGAGATTGCAGCCGGTTGAAGTCAAGATCGATGTGATCGAGCCGACGGGACCGGACACGCTCGTGTTCACGCAAGTGAACGGCAAACGCGTGGTGAGCCGCGTGCATCCGGCAGCGAACCCGCAACCGTTGACGAACATGACGCTGTTGTTCGACGTATCGAAGGCAGTGCTGTTCGATGCGAAAACGGAAGAACGGTTGGCTTGATAGCTAGAAAAGGTTGGCTGGACGCCGCACAGACCGGAAGGGCTGCGCGGCTTTTTCATGTGTGAAGTGCAAAAACAATTTTTAACTCACGCGTCGCGTCATCGGCGGCGTTTGGCTTCGTCGCGCACATCCTTCTCGCTTGTCTTTCCTGTCTTTCTTCGCATTTCTTCGAGAGTAGTGTCAGGTTGAAACCCGGGAATCGGCCGTGGTAGGTTTTCATTCTTGGTATCGCTGCGTTTTTGTCTGATCCGGCCATCCTCGTTCCGGTGACGGTCATCAAGTCCAGGTTCTTTCATGTTTTTGTGTTCCTTATGGAAAGAATGGTCAGTAGTGGGGACCAATTTATTTACCGGTGCTGTGCCGACGCGCCGATCCCGATAACTTGGAAACGGCGGGGCAAGGCCATGCGCATAGATAGTTGCGCCCGAATCTATTACCTGTCGCCCGTTGGCGTTACCAATACCCAATAGGGCTCTCCGTTTGGCGTCGGCGGCATTACGTTGCCGATTCCGATTGAACGTGTGACTTTTGAATTTCCGTTAGGAGACCAGACACCGCCCTTCGGGCATTTTTCACCAACTTTTGCAGTTGTCATCGTTTGTTATCCTAGTAAAAGTATTGCAGTCGGCCATTACTTTGCCGCTTCAAATCAAAGGGATACTTAAGTTTCGAAACGTCGAACATTTATTTATTTTTAGTGCGTCTACGCAATAATCCTTCGAATCGTTTCACAATCGAATCGGATTTTTCCGAAATCGCGTCGGTCTTGATCAGTTTCAGCAAATCGCAATTGCTGCCAATTTTTCGTGGGAATTCGCTCGCCGCCGCGTCCCGTGACGTCATCAGGCACAATCGCCGCTTCGCATCACGAACACGGTCGGCGTTCTGCCGGCAATCCAACGCAGGCGCGCCTCTCCACATGACAGACTCTCTCTTCAGCCGACATCCCGAACTCGAATGGCCCGCCGGCACAGATGCCGATCCGTTCATCGAACTCGAGGCGCTCGATAACGCCCGCGTCGATCAATGGGTCGATGCGCAAAACGCGCGCACGACAAACGCGTTCGGCAAGACGCCCGAAACCGATGCGCTCACCGCGCGCCTGAAAAAAGCGTACACGTCGCAGGAACGCATCGTGTCGTGCTCGCGATATGGCGACTGGGGCTACAACACGTGGCAGGACGAGGCGAATCCGCTTGGCATCGTGCGTCGAACACCGTGGGCTGCATGGCTTGCGGGCAAGGCGGAATGGCAGATCATCCTGGATGTCGACAAGCTCGATCTCAACAACAATCCCGCCGATGCAACCCGCTGGGCCCTGCACGACTTCGACATGCTTTATCCCACCTGGGACCGCGCGCTAGTGAGCCTGTCGCCGGGCGGCTCGGACGCGTGTCTCGTGCGCGAATTCGACATCGAACTACGCACCTTCGTGGCGGACGGATTCGCGCTTCCCGATGTCGGCAAGCATGGTATTTCGTGGATCGATCGCGACACGGTGTACGTCGGCTGGGACGATAGCGCGCACAGCAAGAAACCCGCGCTGACCACCTCCGGCTTTCCGCGTCAGGCGCGCAAATGGAAGCGCGGCACGAAGCTGGCCGATGCGCCTATCGTATTCGAAGGCAAGCGCCGCGATGTCTCGGCGGGCGTGGATTACGATCAACTCGAAAATTTGCACCTCGCGTCGCGCGCGACATCGTTTTTCGAGACGTTGCAATACTGGCTCGATGAAACCACCGGCGAGTGGCAACAATACGATGTCCCGCCTCACGCCGAACTTGAACACTGGAACGGCTGGCTGTTCGTGACACCGCGCGAACCGTACAGCGTCAACGGCCGCGTCCATGCCGGCGGATCGTTGCTCGTTATCCGCCGCGACGCTTTCCTGAATGGCGATCGCGATTTCACCGTGCTGTTCGCGCCGTCGGGCCGCAACGTGCTTGCTGATATCGACTTCACGAAGCACTGGCTGCTTGTATCGCAGATGAACGATGGCTCGCCGCACGTCGAGTTGTTTGCGCCGCCCGTTGACCTGAAGGGCGACTGGACCCGCCGCGATTTTGCGTTGCCGGCTGCGAGCCAGTCGTACGTGGATTCCATCGACAGCAAACGTGACGACACCGTGCTCGTGCACGTCGAACATTTCCTGAGTCCGCCGTCGTTGTACTTCGCCGATCTGGCCGCGCCCGAAAGCGAATGGCAATTGCTCGCGCGCCTTCCGGCTCAATTCGATGCAACCGGTCTTGTCGCGGAACGCCGGCACGCCGTGGCGCCCGATGGCGTGCAGATTCCCTACTGGCTGGTCGGCCGCGAAGAGAACATCAAAGGTGAGCGATCGGCGCCGTGTTTGCTATATGGCTACGGTGGTTTCGAGGTTGCGCTCGACCCGCACTACGACGCGACCACTGGCATGGCATGGCTCGAGGGCGGCGGTCTGTACGCGGTCGCGAACATTCGTGGCGGCGGCGAGTTCGGGCCGGACTGGCATCAGGCGGCGCAGCGGGAAAAGCGCCAGGTTGCCTTCGACGACTTCATTGCCGTTGCGGAGGCACTGGTGGCATCGGGCGTAACGACATCGAGACAGCTTGCTGTGCGTGGTGGCAGTAATGGCGGTTTGCTCGCGGGCGTCATGCTTGTGCAGCGGCCGGAGTTATTTGGGGCGGTGTTATCGGAGGTTCCGCTGCTCGACATGGCGCGGTTCCATTTGTTGTTGCAGGGAGCATCGTGGATAGATGAGTACGGCGATCCTGACGATGCTGCCGACTTGCGTTTCCTTGCGACCTACTCGCCCTACCAGAACGTGAAAGCGGGAGTTGATTATCCGCCGGCGTTGTTCACGTCATCGGCGACGGATGATCGGGTGCATCCGGGGCATGCACGAAAGATGGCCGCGAAAATGCAGTCGCAGGGCCATGAACGTGTCTGGTATCTGGAAAATCGTGATGGCGGACATGGCGCGGGCGTGGAAGCGGAAAGCATCGCGAGGGTAGAAGCCACGACATTCACATTCTTGAAAAGGACGATTGGCTAACCGAAACACGCAGAGAGCAAATACCTCCAGCCAAGGTTGGTTTCCGTATTGATGGCTACCCACACTGGTGGCGAAGCGTGTGGGTATCTAATGCCGGAGGGGGAGGGTTTCGACAGGACGCGGTTATACGCTGAGGGTACTTCTTGCGTGCCAAGCAGTTGAAGAATTAGCGGTTGAGAGGCGTTTTCTTTGCTTCGTTTCTTTGTCGCCGTTTGGACAAAGAAATGAAGTCCCGCCACGGACAGTGGCTAACAGTGCTAGAGAGAACAGAAAACAGGGAACTCGCGAAAGCTTAAAAAGCAGGAACCCCACCCGCAAACGACTACGCCCTACTCCCGCACCTTAACCGGCGTCCCATGCCACCTTAAAACCAGCGTCCGCCCGGCAAAAGTCAACACCCCCGTCACGGCAATAACGATCCCCATCCCTTTCGGCGTGCCATCGTGAAGCATCCCGATAGCCAGACTGGCGACAGCACCCAACGCCAACTGCACCGCCCCAAAAACCGCCGCTGCGGCGCCCGCATTCCTCGGATACCGATGCATGAGATCCGTCGTGCAATTCGCCGAAAGCAGCCCCACTACGCCCACGACAAAAAACAAACACCCAACGATCGACCACAACCCGCCAAACCCTGTAATACAAACAAACGCCGTACAAAGCGCGGCAACGACACTAACAAACGAAGCAATCGAAATCAGCTTCGGCGACCCGAGCACTCCGACCAGCCGTGTATTGACCACATTCCATCCAATAATCCCGATGATGTTCATTCCGAAGAAGAACCCATAGTGCTGCGGTTTCACATGAAAGTAGTCGATATAAACAAACGGCGTCGCGGTGATATACGCGAACATCGACGCGAACGCCATCCCGCCGCACAGCATGTGCCCCCAGGTAACGGGATCGCTGAGCAAATGCCCGTACGCGGCAAACGAGCGCCCGACCGCTGAGGAAGCGCGTTTCTCGCGCGGCCACGTTTCGGGCACGCGCCAATACGTCGTCACGGCGCACACCAGCCCGAACAACGACAATGTGACGAACACCGCGCGCCATCCGCCGAGCAGCAGCAATTGCCCGCCGATCAACGGCGCGAGCAACGGCCCGATCGACGTCACGATTGCGAGCATCGACAACACGCGTGCCGCATCTGAGGGCGCGTGGGCATCGCGAGCGATTGCCCGTGCCAGCACGGACGCCGACCCCGCCCCGAGCGCCTGCAAAAAGCGCAGCACGACAAGAGAATCGATGGAAAACGACAGCGCGCATCCCACGCTTGCAAGCGCATACAAAATGATGCCGCCGAGCAAGACGGGCCGACGCCCATAAGCGTCCGACAGCGGTCCGTACACGAGCATGCCGAGCGAGAACCCGAGCATGAAACTGGTCAGCGTGATCTGCGCGGCGGCCGGCGTCGTGCCGAATGCATCGGCGAGAGCCGGCAGGCTCGGCAAATACATATCGATGGAAAGCGGACCGCACGCCGCGAGCGCACCGAGAAGAAGGATCAGCCGGCGGTCGGAACGGCGCTTGATTATTTCGGGCATGAGTGGCGAGAAGGAACTTGGAAGAAAGGCAGAAGCTGGTTGCACGCGGGCCGCAAAACTCGATCGGAAGCCGGGAAAATCGCGCGCGGCGCGCAAAAACAGACTTAAACGAAGCCTTAAAAATGTAAGCATTGTACGCGCCCGGATTTGGCGAACCTTGCGTACGGCGGCCAGAACTGCCGCCCTTGCGGCCTGATCCGGGCGACTCCGGTACAATTTCAGCCTGATTTCCTGCAGCCGTGCCGACGCGCCGGACCACTTCCCGACGCCCGATCGAACTCGATGGTTCCGATCAAAAGCCCGCGGCGCAGCCCTCTCAAGCCGAACCCGTCATCCAGCGCAGGTCCAGTCATGTCCAGAAATGAAGCTCTCTTCGAACGCGCCCAGAAAACCATTCCGGGCGGCGTGAATTCGCCCGTGCGCGCGTTCCGCTCGGTCGGCGGCACGCCGCGGTTCATCGAACGCGCACACGGTGCGTACTTCTGGGACGCCGATGGCAAGCAGTACATCGACTACATTGGTTCATGGGGGCCGATGATTCTGGGTCACGTGCATCCGGAAGTGCTCGACGCAGTCCAGCGCGTGCTGGCAAACGGCTTCTCGTTCGGCGCGCCCACCGAATCCGAGATCGAGATTGCCGAAGAGATCTGCAAACTGGTTCCGTCGATAGAACAGGTTCGCATGGTCTCGAGCGGCACCGAGGCGACCATGAGCGCGCTGCGCCTCGCGCGCGGTTTTACGAAGCGCGACCGGATCATCAAGTTCGAAGGCTGTTATCACGGCCACGCAGACAGCCTGCTCGTGAAGGCGGGATCGGGGCTGCTGACGTTCGGCAACCCAACCTCGGCGGGCGTTCCGGCAGACATCGCCAAACACACTACCGTGCTCGAATACAACAACGTCGAGCAGTTGAACGAGGCGTTTGCCGCGTTCGGCGGGGAGATTGCATCGGTGATCGTGGAGCCGGTGGCCGGCAACATGAATCTCGTGAAAGGCTCGCCGGAATTCCTTCAGGCCTTGCGCGCGCGTTGTGATGAATACGGCTCGGTGCTGATTTTCGATGAAGTCATGTGCGGTTTTCGCGTTGCGCTAGGCGGCGCGCAAGAGGTCTACGGCATCAAGCCGGACCTCACGTGCCTCGGCAAAGTGATCGGCGGCGGCATGCCCGCTGCGGCGTTCGGCGGCCGGCGGGACATCATGGCGCATCTCGCCCCGCTCGGCGGCGTTTACCAGGCGGGAACCTTGTCGGGAAATCCGATCGCGGTCGCGGCCGGCTTGAAGACGCTGCAACTGATCCAGGCGCCGGGTTTCTACGAGACGCTGACAAAACAAACGCGCCGTCTCGCCGATGGCCTCGCTGCCGTCGCCAAGGAAGCCGGTGTGCCGTTCTCGGCCGACGCAATCGGCGGCATGTTTGGTCTTTACTTCGCCGAGAGCATTCCGGCGAGCTTCGCCGAGGTCACGAAAAGCGACACGAAACGCTTCAATGCTTTCTTCCATGAAATGCTCGATGCGGGCGTGTACTTCGCGCCATCGGCGTATGAGGCGGGCTTTGTTTCGATCGTCCATGACGACGCCGTGATCGACGCCACACTCGATGCCGCCCGCAGCGCCTTTGGCCGGCTTGCTGCCTGAGTCGCTCAGGCCGCTCAAGTCGCTCAAGTCGTTTCAAGCTGAAAGCAGAAAGAAGAAAGGAGGCCGCCGCAATGTTCTCGCAGACCGATTTCTCGCACATGGAGCGCGCGCTGGCGCTGGCCGCGCGCGGGATGTACACGACCACGCCGAATCCGCGCGTCGGCTGCGTGCTGGTGAAGGACGGCGATGTCATCGGCGAAGGATTCACCCAGCCTGCCGGCCAGGATCACGCCGAGATCCGCGCGCTGAAAGACGCGCGCGCCCGCGGCCACGATCCGCGTGGCGCCACCGCTTACGTGACGTTGGAGCCGTGCAGTCATTTCGGCCGCACGCCGCCGTGCGTGAACGCACTGATCGAGGCGCGGGTCGCGAAGGTCATTGCGGCAATGGAAGATCCGAATCCGGCTGTTTCCGGGCGCGGGCTGGCGATTCTCCGCGATGCCGGTATCGATGTGCGCTGCGGCCTGCTCGCCAACGAAGCCTATGAACTGAACATCGGATTCGTGTCGCGCATGACGCGGCGCCGGCCGTGGGTGCGCATGAAAGTCGCGGCCACGCTCGACGGCCGGACGGGTTTGCCGAACGGCGACAGCCAGTGGATCACTGGCGAAGCCGCGCGCGCCGATGGCCACGCGTGGCGGGCGCGTGCATGCGCGATCCTGACGGGAATCGGCACTGTGCGCGAGGACGATCCGCAACTCACGGTGCGCGCGGTGGACACGCCGCGCCAGCCGCAGCGCGTGTTGATCGATAGCCGGCTGGATGTATCGCTCGAAGCACGGATTCTGGAAGGCGCGCCGCCTTGGATCTTTTGCGGCGCCGAGCCCGATCCCGCGAAAGCCGATGCGCTGCGTGAACGAGGTATCGAGTTCACGCCGCTTACGAATGAACACGGCAAGGTCGATCTTCCGGCAATGCTCGGCATTCTCGCCGACCGTGGTATCAACGAGTTGCATGTGGAAGCCGGGCACAAGCTGAACGGCTCGTTGTTGCGGGAAGGTTGTATCGATGAATTGCTGATCTATCTCGCGCCGAGTTTGCTTGGCAACGCGCCCGGCATGTTCGACTTCACGCCGCCCGGGACACTCGAAGCGCGGCCGCATTTGCGGTTTCATCGCATAGACCGGATGGGCGACGACGTGCGGATCCTCGCGCGTTTTGCCGACGTGAAAGCGCACGCGCAACCTATTAGCTAACGCACCACTCCTAAGGAATTTCCAGCATGTTCACAGGAATTGTCGCGGCGGTCGGCCGCATTGAAGCCGTTACCCCGCTCGGCTCCCCCGCCGATGCCGATACCGGCGTGCGCCTCACGGTTGCATCGGGCGGACTGGAGCTCGCGGACGTCGAACTCGGCGACAGCATCTCGATTCAGGGTGCGTGCATGACCGTGATCGAAAAATCGGCGGGATCGTTTGCCGTCGATGTCTCGCGGGAAAGCCTGAACAAGACGGCCGGCCTCTCGCAACCCGGCGATGTCAATCTGGAAAAGGCGCTACGCGCGCACGACCGGCTGGGCGGGCATCTGGTATCGGGACACGTGGATGGCTTGGGCGAAGTGACGCGCTTCGAACCCGTCGGTGAATCGCATGAGCTGCGGATCATGGCGGCGAAGGATATTGGCAAGTACCTGGCTTACAAGGGCTCGGTGACGGTGAATGGCGTGAGCCTGACGGTGAACAGCGTGACCGATCGGCCAGATGGATGCGAGTTTTCGATCAACCTGATCCCGCATACGGTGGAAGTGACGACCCTGCGGTATCTCAAGGCGGGTTCGAAGGTGAACCTGGAGATCGATTTGATCGCGCGGTATGTGGAGCGGATTCTAAGCGCATCGAAAACAGCGAATTAGAAACACATAATTATGTGTAACACATGATTATGTGCTAAAGTTTTCGCCTATTCAACGAAGAGGTGCGTGATGGCGGAGACGGTCAATTTCACCGGCGCAGTCGATCGGGAACTGCTTAAGCGCGCCAAGATTCTCGCGGCAAAGTCCGATACGTCGATCAACGCACTTTTTAACGCCGAACTGCGCTATCTGGTCGAAACTTTCGAAGCGGCGGAAGCAGGCAACAACCAGAACTTCCGCACGCTGCTCGACTTTTCGCTTGGTCGTATCGACGACAATCAGGCCATGCTGGCGCTCGGTATCGACAGCGACGAGGACTTGTTCCTGCTCATGGCGCGAGCTCATCTGCCTATGCCGCGATTACCCGAAGCCACTGTGAGCGGCATGATCGACGACCTGAACGCGCTGCGCAAATAATCGATGCCGGCCAATACCACCCTGCTTCCTGATGCAGGGCCGCTGATCACGCTCGCCTACGCAGATGCGCTCGACCTTTTGCTCGTACCAGGCTGGTCTGTAGAACTGGTCGATATGGTGCTGCACGAAGTAACGCGCAACCAGACGCCTACAAGTGAGCGAATTGCTGCCTGGGTCCGCGAAAACGGCGTGGCCGTTGTCGAGACCAAAGTTTTCCACCATTACATGCAGTTCGACAAAGCCGCCCCGGCCCGTAAGGCCAATCTTGGCGAGTTAGCCATCCAGGAAGCCATGAATGGCCTTGGCCTCGACGAAAAGCGGACCGGCGTTTTCCTGTTCGAGGATCACAAGATCGCGCGCGCCAGCTTTCTGGTTCCAAACAATTGCCGGAAAGTTTCCACTCGCGCCTATCTCATGTTTCTGGAGCAACAAGGTCTGATTGATTCATCGGCGCAAATCGCGCGCAAGGCGATCCTCGCGGGAAGGCACTTTTCGCAGATTCGCTTCCCGCCTGACTGACTCGGCAGGCAGTGACTCGATATCGACCTCGGCACCGCCCGCTTCCGTCTGACGCCCGGCACGCCTCGAAACCGGCAAAACCCCCGCGTTGCCCTCCCCGGTGGCGTAAAATACGCCCTTTCCCGAACGGACGACCATCGCAATGACGCTCGCCTCCACTCCAGAGATCATCGCTGAGCTGAAAGCAGGCCGGATGGTGATTCTCGTCGACGAAGAAGACCGCGAAAACGAGGGCGATCTCGTCATCGCCGCCGATTTCGTGACCCCGGAAGCGATCAACTTCATGGCGCGGCACGGCCGTGGGCTGATCTGCCTGACCATCACGCCGGACCGCGCACGCCAATTGAACCTGCCGCTGATGACGCAGAAAAACGGCACGCAATACGGCACGGCGTTCACGGTGAGCATCGAGGCAGCCGAGGGCGTGACGACCGGAATTTCGGCATCGGATCGCGCACGCACGATCAAGGCAGCGGTCGCGCCCGACGCGAAAGCGGAACACATCGTTCAGCCGGGCCACGTTTTTCCGATCATGGCGCAACCCGGCGGCGTGCTGGTTCGCGCAGGACACACGGAAGCCGGTTGCGACCTGACGGCGTTGGCGGGTTTGACGCCGGCGTCGGTGATATGCGAAGTGATTCGCGACGACGGCGAAATGGCGCGCCTGCCCGATTTGATCGAGTTTGCGAAGCTGCACGACATCAGGATTGGCACGATCGCCGACCTGATTCATTACCGTTCGCGAACTGAATCGATCGTTCAGCGCGTCGCCGAACGCACCATGCAGACGGCGCACGGCGCGTTCCGGGCGGTGCTGTATCGCGATCAGCCGAGCGGTTCGCCGCATATCGCATTGGTGCGCGGTCGTCCCGCGCCGGATCGCGAAACACCGGTGCGCGTGCATGAGCCGCTGTCGGTGCTGGATCTGCTGGAAGTGGATTCGTCCACGCATTCCTGGACGCTCGATGCCGCCATGAAGGAAATCGCCGCGCGCGACCTGGGCGCGATCGTGCTGCTCAATTGCGGCGATACAAAAGAGCACCTGGTCGATGTCTTCGAGGCGTTCGAACAGGAAGATAAAGCGGCTGAACTAAAGCGCCGGCCGATCGACTTCAAGACTTACGGCATCGGCGCGCAGATTCTGCGTGAACTGGGCGTGGGCAAGATGCAGGTTCTGTCGAATCCGCGCAAGCTCGGCAGCATGTCCGGTTACGGACTCGAAGTGACGGGTTTCATTCCCATGCCCGGCTGCCCTGCAACGCCATCCACGGATTCCGGCGATGCCGCTTCGATCGCTCATTTGCGCTCTGTCTGACTGAATGCTCGCCGGCTCAACACCACACGTAAAACACTGAAAACGGATAAATAATGGAAATCGGACAATATCAACCGAACCTCGACGGCGACGGATTGCGCATCGGCATCGTGCAATCGCGCTTTAACGAACCTGTGTGCAATGGCCTCGTCGATGCCTGCACGGAAGAACTCGAACGGCTTGGCGTGATCGGTGAAGACGTGCTGCTCGTCACCGTCCCGGGCGCGCTCGAAATTCCGCTGGCGCTGCAAAAGCTGGCTGAATCGGGTCAATTCGATGCACTCATCGCGCTCGGCGCCGTGATCCGCGGCGAGACATATCACTTCGAGCTGGTATCGAACGAAAGCGGCGCGGGAATCTCGCGCATCGCGCTCGACTTTGGCACGCCGGTCGCAAACGCCGTCCTGACTACCGAAAACGACGAACAAGCCGTGGCCCGCATGACGGAAAAGGGCCGCGACGCAGCGCGCGTGGCGGTCGAAATGGCCAACCTTTCGGTCGCGCTGGAACAGCTCGGCGGCGACGATGAAGACGAAGACGACGAGGACCGTGCATGAAAAGCGCTCGACGCCGCTCGCGCGAACTCGCGACGCAAGGGCTTTACCAATGGTTGCTGTCGGCTTCGCCCGGCGGCGAGATCGACGCGCAGCTGCGCGGCGCGCAAGGTTACGATAAAGCGGACCAAGAGCATCTGGACGCCCTGCTCCACGGCGTGATCAAGGAAGCGGACATCATTTCCGCCGAACTCCAGCCGTGCCTCGACCGGCCGCTCGACCAGCTTTCGCCGGTCGAACGCGCGGTGCTGATGGTCGCCGCGTTCGAGTTCAAGCATCACCTGGACATTCCGTATCGCGTGGTGATCAACGAAGCGATCGAATTGACCAAGACCTTCGGCGGCTCTGATGGCCACAAATACGTGAACGGCGTGCTGGACAAACTTGCCGTCCAGTTGCGTCCGACCGAAGCACAAGGCCGCGGCCAACGAAGCTGATGAATTTCGCCAAGGACCCATTGCGCGCGGTCTCGCGGAAAGCGATTCGCTACGCCGCGCGCGTTGACGCCATTGAGCCGTTCTACGTGATGGAACTGGCAAAAGAAGCGCAGGCGCTCGAACGCGCGGGGCGCGACATCATCCATATGGGTATCGGCGAGCCGGATTTCACGGCGCCCGAACCGGTGATAGCGGCAGCCACCGACGCGTTGCGGCGCGGCGTTACGCAGTACACGAACGCGCTCGGGCTGGCGTCGCTGCGCGAGGCGATCTCCGGTCATTATCGCGATGTGTTCGGACTCGATATCGATCCGGCGCGCATTGTGGTGACGGCGGGGGCATCGGCGGCGTTGCTGCTGGCGTGCACGGCACTGGTCGATCGCGATGACGAAGTCCTGATGCCCGATCCGTGCTACCCGTGCAACCGCCATTTCGTGGCGGCGACTGAAGGCCGTCCGGTTCTGATCCCGAGCGGTCCGGCCGAGCGGTTCCAGCTGACCGCGGCACAGGTCGAAGCGCACTGGACGCCTGCTACGCGGGGCGTATTGCTCGCGTCGCCATCCAATCCGACGGGGACGTCCATCGAACCGGCGGAGCTGGCGAAAATCGTCGATGTCGTGCGGTCGCACGGCGGTTTTACCATCGTCGATGAAATCTATCAGGGCTTGAGTTACGACGCGAAGCCGGTATCGGCGCTTTCGCTCGGCGACGATGTCGTCACGGTGAACAGCTTCTCGAAGTACTTCAACATGACCGGATGGCGGCTCGGCTGGCTGGTCGTGCCGCCTGAAATGGTATCGACGGTCGAAAAACTGTCGCAGAACCTGTTCATTTGCGCGTCCGCGCTTGCGCAGCACGCGGCGCTTGCTTGCTTCGAGCCAGCCACGCTTGCCATCTATGAGTCACGGCGGCTGGAATTTGCTCGCCGACGCGATTTCATCGTGCCGGCGTTGCGCACGCTCGGGTTCGAAGTGCCCGTGATCCCGGATGGTGCGTTCTACGTTTACGCCGATACGCGCCACGTCGCGCATCCGGCCGCCGGCGACAGCACGGCTCTGACGCGTTCGATGTTGCACGATGCCGGTGTGGTGCTGGTTCCTGGCAACGATTTTGGCGTTCACGCGCCGCGGGACTACATCAGGTTGTCGTACGCGACCGCGTATTCGAAACTGGAAGAAGCCGTGCAGCGTCTCGGGACGTTGTTCCGGGTCTAGCCGTCGCCGCCTCGCGAAGCCATTCAGCCATTAAAAAAGCCGTTCCAGCCTGATGCAGGAACGGCTTTTTTATTTGTGCAACGGCTGATTAAGCGCCGAACTCCCACGACCCGCCGTGTTCATGCTTGGCTTGCGCCGCGGCGTCGTCGGTTTCATTGCGATCGCTCGCTTGCGGCGACGTAGTCTTGGCAGGCGCCGCGATCGGCGGAACACCGTCAAGCGTGAAATGCACCCGCTTTTCCGTGGAACCATTACCCGACGCATTCGCCGACGCCACCACCGTCTTCGGCGCAACCGGCTGTGCCGGCGCTTGCGGCGCGTTGATCGGCACGTTGCGGCCGCGAGCGACGTCACGAAGACGTGCGCGCTCGGCGAGAACCTTAGCGCCGTAACCGCCGTCGTCCTGCGATGTCGAACCTACGTAAAACCGCAGGCCGCCAGCCACCGAACCGCCACGCGCGATGCAATCCTTCAGCACCAGCGCGCCCACCTTGATGTTCGCGAGCGGCTCAAGCGCGGCGTGCGAACCACCAAAATACTCGAATTTGTCTGAGTGAACCTTCGACATGACCTGCATGAGGCCCTGTGCGCCCACGCCGCTCTCGGCGTAGGGATTAAAGCCCGATTCGATAGCCATTACCGAAAGGAGCAGCAGCGGGTCGAGGCCGACTTCGCGGCCGGTATCGAACGCTGCACGCACCAGTTCGCTCACTGGGTCTTGCGCTACGTGATAACGCCGCGCAATGAAATTCGCCACCAGATTCTGTTCCCGCGATGAAACCAGCACGCGGTCGTCGCGTGCATCGGCTACCACACGCTGCGACGAGATTGCGCTCGCGAGCGTGGAAACCGTCGGCAAGGTACGCGGGTCGAGCCCGTTTGGCGACACCGCCAGGCTCAGCCCGCCGGTCAGCTTGCGGGCGCTGTCGTCGTCGCTGGCAGCCGAGCCGAGCGACGTCGCTTCGCCGTTACGCAATGCTTCTTCACGTTGATGACCGATTGCAAACGGCGGCAAAGGCTGGCCGGCAAGCAAACGCGCCGGGCCGGCCTGGACAGCGGCGGAAACCATCGGCATCAACTTTGCGGCGAAGGAACCGCGCCAGGCGGGAAGCAGCCACAGCGCAAGCGCCGTAACCACGGCCGCGCAGCCGACCAGGCTGAACACGGTAAGACTCATATGTTTGGCGCGACGTAGCCCGGCGCGTAGATACAGCGCTAAGCCAGCGTCAGGACGCCACGAAAACCAAGCATTCATTGGAGCTCCCAAATGCATTGATTTCTACAGATGTAAACGTTAAAAACCGCTACGCCACGCAGAAATCGATACCGCCAGCTCTGGGACAGCCCACGAGCGGTATCGGGAAAACGGCACAAACCGTTGGGACAGCCCTAACCGGAATACTTCGATTCCGGGTGCGCGCAGCACGAAGAACATGCCGGGGCGCGCACACAGGCCACCACGCGAAAAACCGGCGAAGAAGAGCGCCGGCGAGAAGACCAATGCCACTACTTACCGGAACAATCCGGCCGGGTGACGCAAAGCGTCGTTTCAACAGACCCGCGGCACTGGTAAAAAGTTTCATTCGGTGTTGTCAATGTCGATGGATTCTAGCAGCCTCAAATGATCCGTCAATGCTGAGAAATGTAAAACCTATTACTTCTGGTTATTATGAACAGTGTTCAGGAGGCTCAAACCACCTTCCCAAGCGGTTTTCCAGCGGCTGAGTCCGAGTTGTGCCGTTGTGTGACCTGACGTACCGACATCAACACAGGTAAAATCGACAATCGCCCGCGCGCGCTTGGGGCATCCGAGCGCCCCGGCTCTAGTCCTCCTTTCCTTGCAGGCCCCGACTCTTCAGCCGATGAAATACAAAGATCTGCGCGACTTCACCGCCCGCCTTGAAACGCTCGGCGAGTTGCGCCGCATCAAGCAGCCCGTTTCCCCCGTTCTTGAAATGACCGAGTTGTCCGATCGCGTGTTGCGTGCGGGCGGCCCCGCGTTGCTGTTTCAAACACCGACCGGACACTCCATGCCGGTGCTGGCCAACCTGTTCGGCACGCCGCGGCGCGTGGCGCTGGGAATGGGTATCGAAACGGAAGCGCAGGCCGCTTCAGACCCCAGTCTTCTCAGCGATAAAGCCGCGCTCGAGTCCCTTCGCGATGTCGGCCGATTGCTGTCCGCGCTCAAGGAACCCGAGCCGCCAAAGGGATTGAAGGACGCCGGCAAGCTGTTCTCGCTTGCCAAAGCCGTGTGGGACATGGCGCCGAAAACAGTCAGTTCGCCGCCGTGCCAGGAGATCGTGTGGGAAGGCCAGGACGTCGATCTCGCGCGTCTTCCAATTCAGACATGCTGGCCGGGCGACGCCGGGCCGCTGATCACATGGGGACTCACCGTCACGCGCGGTCCGAACAAGACGCGGCAGAACCTCGGCATTTACCGGCAGCAACTGATCGGGCGCAACAAGCTCATCATGCGATGGCTCGCGCACAGAGGCGGCGCGCTCGACTTCAGGGAATTCGCGCTTGCCAATCCGGGCAAGCCATATCCGGTGGCCGTTGTACTTGGCGCCGATCCCGCAACCATTCTCGGCGCCGTGACGCCTGTGCCCGATTCGCTGTCGGAATACCAGTTCGCCGGATTGCTGCGCGGCGCGAAGACGGAATTGGCGAAGTGCCTGACGCCAGGCGTGGACACATTGCAGGTTCCGGCGCGCGCCGAGATCGTGCTGGAAGGATTCATTTATCCGCAAGATGGTCCCGTGCCGCAAGCGCCCGAAGGCGCGCCGCCGAGGCCATCGAATCAGGCGTCGGGCAAATACGAGCACGCGCTCGAAGGCCCGTATGGCGATCACACGGGTTACTACAACGAACAAGAGTGGTTCCCGGTCTTCACGGTCGAGAAGATCACCATGCGCCGAGACGCGCTTTATCACTCTACGTATACAGGCAAGCCGCCCGATGAACCCGCGGTCCTCGGCGTGGCGCTCAACGAAGTGTTCGTGCCGCTGCTGCAAAAACAGTTCACCGAGATCACGGACTTCTATCTGCCGCCCGAGGGTTGCAGCTACCGCATGGCGATCGTGCAGATCAAGAAGAGTTATCCGGGCCATGCCAAGCGCGTGATGTTCGGCGTCTGGAGCTTCTTACGGCAGTTCATGTATACGAAGTTCATCGTGGTGGTCGATGAGGACGTCAACATCCGCGACTGGAAGGAAGTGATCTGGGCGATCACGACGCGCATCGATCCATCGAGAGATACCGTGCTCGTCGATAACACGCCGATCGACTATCTGGATTTTGCGTCGCCGAAAGCAGGGCTCGGATCGAAGATGGGGCTCGACGCCACGAACAAATGGCCGGGCGAGACGGATCGCGAATGGGGCCGGCCAATCGTAATGGACGACGCAGTCAAGCGCCGCGTGGATGCCCTCTGGGACGAGATCGGCTTTACAGGAGGAACACGTTCATGAGCATTGCGGCGACGGTTTATCGTGGGGAATCGGTGGAAAACACGCACGCCGCGCACGTCGCGGTGGTCAATGCCGAGGGCCGCTTGTTATATGCGTTCGGCGATCCGTTGCGTATGACGCTCGCGCGGTCCGCCGCGAAACCCGCGCAAGCGCTGGCCGTGCTGGAAACGGGCGCGCTCGAACGTTTTGGTTTCGATGACGCCGACCTCGCCCTGATGTGCGCATCGCATAACAGCGAGCCGCGGCACATCGAACGCGTTCAGGCGATGCTCGCCAAGGCGCACGCAACCGAAGCCGATCTTCGGTGCGGCGGCCATCCGCCGTTATCGGACGCGGTCTGGAAAGACTGGATCAAACGCGACTTCACGCCAACGGGCGTGTGCAGCAACTGCTCGGGCAAACACGCGGGGATGCTGGCGGGCGCGCAGGCGCTGGGCGCGGCGATCGCGGACTATCACTTGCCCGATCATCCTATGCAAGTCCAGGTCAAGCGGATCATGGCCGAGATTTGCGATCTTCCAGACGATGGCGTGCATTGGGCCATCGACGGATGCAACCTGCCCACGCCGGCTTTTCCGCTGGACCGGCTCGCGCGGCTGTTCGTCAGGATCGCGGACGCCAGCTCGGGTGAGCAAACCTCGCAGCGCTCGGCCGCCCTCGCCCGGATCTATCGCGCGATGACCACGTATCCGGAACTCGTCGCTGGCGAACGACGCTTTTGTACCGCGCTGATGCGCGCCTTCGATGGCGAACTCGTCGGCAAAGTCGGAGCCGAGGCGAGTTATGCGATCGGCGTGCGCGCATCGGGTTCGCGAGAAGCCCTGGGCATTGCGGTGAAAGTGGAGGACGGCAACAACGCAGCACTTTACGCAATCGTGATGGACGTGCTCAGGCAACTCGACATTGGCACCGGCGCACAACGCGAGAAGCTCGGTGCTTATCGCAATCCGCGAATGAGCAACACGATGGGTATTGAAACAGGGCGGCTTGAGATCTCCGTACCGCTTGAACGCGTGTAATCACTGCCTCACTTAACAACAATCAAGAAGGGACAAGCCTGGATGCACGCGTTGCCGTTGTTGTCGGATGGATTTTTTCTCTCGTTGTCGTTGTGTCTGGATATCGGTATTGCAAACGTCGCGATCATCTCGCTGACGCTTTCCCACGGTTTCAAACCCGGCATGATGCTGGGCCTCGGCACGTGCGCCGGCGACCTGATTTATGCCGCGCTGGCGCTCGCGGGCATGGCGGCGCTGCTTCAGTTCGATGCCGTGCGCTGGGTCGTGTGGATCGGCGGTTCGATCGTGCTGCTGTTTCTCACCTTCAAGATGGCGCGCGAGGCGCTTTATCCGGCATCGGCGCCGCCGGTCGAAGGCGAAGCCGATGTCGCCACATCGCGACCCTCGCATCTGCGCAGCTTTCTGCGCGGCGTGTTGCTCGCGGTTTCATCGCCGAGCGCCATTTTGTGGTTCGCCGCGGTGGGCGGCGCGCTCATCGCGAAAGCCGGCGCTACCGGCAAAATGAGCGCATCGATATTCCTCGCGGGATTCCTCTTCGGCGGCCTTGCGTGGACCGTATTTATCTGCACGCTCGCAAGTCATGGCCGCAAGCGCGCGGGAACGGCGTTGCTGCGCGCTTGCCACGTTTTATCGGCGGTGCTGTTCGCTTACTTCTCGTACAGCGTGATCGTGCATGGATACCGCGACCTGATCCTGAACGGCGGCGCGCCGGTCTGACGCCGCCAATCCCATATCAGCCGATAAACCCGGCGAACCGGACCATGTCCACATTGCCGCCGCTGATCACCACGCCAACGCGCTTGCCAGCCACGGGCACGACGTTCTGAAGAACCGCCGCAGCCGCGAGGCAACCGGTAGGCTCGACGACCATCTTCATGCGCTCGGCAAAGAACTTCATGGTCGTGACAAGCTGGTCGTCGCTCACGGTCACAACCCGGTCCACGAGGCGCTGCAGGATAGGAAAGTTGTAGTGGCCGACATGCGTGGACGCGGCGCCATCGGCAATGGTACGCGGCACGTCGATATGCACGATCTCACCGCGCGCAAGCGACTGCTGGGCGTCGTTCCCTGCTTCCGGTTCCACGCCGATCACCGTGCACGACGGACTGAGTTCGGCCGCCGCCAGCGCGCACCCGGCTAGCAACCCGCCGCCGCCGAGACACACGAACAGGTAATCCAGCGGCCCTGTCTCTTCGATCAGCTCCTTTGCAACCGTTCCCTGCCCGGCAATCACGTGCGGATGATCGTAGGGCGGAATCAGCGTCATGCCGCGCTCCTCGGCGATCTTCGTGCCAATAGCCTCACGATCCTCCGAGTACCGGTCGTACGTAATCACCTCGCCGCCATAACCGCGCGTGGCTTCCATTTTTGCGGCGGGCGCGTCCTCCGGCATAATGATGGTCGCCTTTATTCCGGCGATTCGCGCCGACAACGCAATCGCCTGTGCGTGATTGCCCGACGAGTAGGTCAGGACGCCGGCCTTGCGCTGGGTATCGGAGAAATGCGAGATCGCGTTGAATGCGCCGCGAAACTTGAATGCGCCCATGCGCTGGAAGTTTTCGCACTTGAAGAACAAGCTGGCGCCGGTAAGCGCGTCGGCCGTACGCGAAGTCAGCACAGGCGTGCCGTGCGCGGCGCCGGCAATGCGCTCGGCGGCATCGGTTACGTCGGCATAAGAGGGAGCTGGAAGGAGTGGCATCTGGATCGGGCGGCGGTTGGGAAGGAACGCCATTGTCCCAAAATAGCGATGCCTCTGAAAAGCTGACCGAATGGCTAACGTTCGATTAACTCGATTAACCCGTACAAAAGCAAAGCGGCGTAACCGGTCGAGCCGTGTTGCGCCGCTTTTTATCGAACAGTGGTTTGGCCTAATTCGCCAAGCCGGCAATCAATGACGCCATCCGCCATATCCGCCACGATAACCGCCGCGGTAACCGTACCCGCCGTGATAGCCACCCCAATACGGCCGGCCGTAGTAGCCGCCACCAACCACCACCGCTGGCGGCGCATAAACCACGGGCGGAGCGTAATACACCGGAGCGGGCGGCGGCGCGTAATACACGGGCGGCGGCGGCGCGGCATAGACCGGATAAGCCGGCACCCCAATGCCGATACCTACAGATACATGAGCTTGGGCAGCGCTCGCGAAGCCTGCGCCGATGGCTGCTGCAACCAGAAACGGGACGAACTTTTTCACTTTTCTTCTCCCCGCTGCGGGACCCGTGCACATGACGGGATACCGCAACGACATATGCATTCAATGTAGCTAAAATCCCTGAAACCCACCTTAAGCATTTGTTGCAAATTGCAATTGCCACGTTCTTGGAAGTGGCCGTTTTTCGTCGATTTTCAAGTGACTATGTGCGTTGACTGGTATAGCCAGAACCGCGAAGCGAACGATGTTAAGGGTTTGCCGGATTCGCTGCCAGTTATGCCTTGCATCGAACGGTTATTCCAAATGTCACCAAAGAAATTAATAATTACAATTGACTGTCGAGCGCGAAAAAAGACAAAGCCCCGCTGACGGAGAACCATCGAGCGGGGCTATCTTTCTTGCAAACAAAACTCGTGAACGTGAGCCGAATTTTCTCCTTTCAACCCACCTTCACATACGCGAATTCGCGCGTGACGTTGGGCGGTACGTACGCTCCACTTATCCGAACGCGTGGCGTCAGCCTTTTGCGTTGATCCCACCACTGACGCCGATGCGTCTCACTGAGAAAGCGAAGATGTTTCCGATAAGCAAAAATACTCATGGTGACCCCCGAACGTTGCGAATCCAGCGCTGGCAAACAATTGATACTCGAAATCAGTACGCATTTCACTGTTGAACCAGCGCTCACATCGAACTGCGCCATGCTCAATTCAGTCATTACATTTCTTTGGAGCAAATAGCGTGCCCTTTGCATGGCGCGGTATTCCGGCATCGCCCGGGACGCATTCGTTATCCCGGCACTCGCACGGCATATCCATGTTGTAGTTTTAACTTGCCTCGATGGCGCCATCGGTGCGACGGCGAACGCATGGGCACTAGAATCAGCCGACCGCCTGCTTTCGCGCCGCGCATGCAAGCGTGCGGCAACCGTCCCAAGGCGCGCTCAAGCCATGCTATGGTGATGCCCGGTGCGCCAATGTGGCAAAGCCGCCGGGGGATTCGGCTGGCGCGCCGGGCCACTGCTGCGAAAACAGCCGTTCGAATGCCCAGGTTGAACGCTGGTCAGGAACTCCTCGGAATCCGGCCGCCTCGACGCCAATTCATTCAGCTACGAGAAAGACAATGATCAAGGTCAGCTTTTTGTATCCGTATCGCGAGAATGCGCGCTTCGACATCGATTACTACTGCTCGCACCATATGCCGTGGGTCGCCGGCTTGCTGGGCGCGGCGCTGAAAGGCTGGTCGGCCGACCTAGGCATTGGTGGCGGCGCGCAGGGTTCGAAGCCTGCGTACGCGGGCGCGGGCCATTTATTGTTCGATTCCGTCGATGCCTTCACGGCGGCCGTCGCGCCGCATATGAAAGCGTTCTCGGACGACATGCCGAATTACACCGACGGCGATCCGCCGGTAGTGCAGATCAGTGAGATTCGCGCCAGCAGCTAAGCAGCCGGCCGGTACACGGCGCTCGCGCCGCTTTTACACTGCCCTCGTGACACCCCGCGCGGCCGCGAGTGCCGCGCTTTTTGCCTTGAAAAGGATTTGAGATGTTCGGCGAGATCGCCCGTTTTGTACTCAACACTGTATTCACGCTGTTCGGCGCCGCGCTGTTGCTGCGCGCCTGGATGCAGTTTGTCCGCATGCCGCCCTATAACCCGGTATCGAACGCCGTAATGCAGGCGACCAACTGGCTCGTGCTGCCGTTGCGCAAGATCTTGCCGGCCACGAAGTCCATCGATCTGGCGAGCATCATTGCGGCGTTCATTGCCGCGCTCGTGTTCCTGATTCTCATGGTGCTGCTGGCCGGCGTCGATCCGGCAGGATTGCCGGTATTGCTGCCCACGCTGTTGCTCGTCGCGGTGATCACGGTCATTAAATGGGCGCTCAACCTGATCATCTGGATGACGATCCTGATGGCGCTGTTGTCATGGCTCAATCCGCAATCGCCGGCCATGCCGCTGCTTTATCAGCTAACGGCGCCGTTTCTGGAACCGCTGCGGCGGATCCTGCCGCGCATGGGCGGCATCGATTTGTCGCCTATCCTGCTGTTTGTGATCGTGCAGGTGTTGCTGATGATCGTGACGCGCCTTGCCGTGACGATGACCACATTCGGCGTGTGAAATGGTTCACAAGGCGGCCGAGGTTGCGGGAACCCGGCCGATCCGCGTAAAATCGCGGTCTCGCGGGCGTCGTATAATGGCCATTACCGTAGCTTCCCAAGCTACAGACGTGGGTTCGATTCCCATCGCCCGCTCCAGTTTTTGATTTGCGAAAAGCCGCCCTTGTAGGCGGCTTTTTGATTTTCGACTACCCAATCCGTCCTTGCCGATGATCCACGATCCCACCTCAAACCCCGACGACGCCGATACGGCCAACGACGGCGCCACCGAAGGCGAGCAGACGTCCGACGCTCGTCCGCACCGCCGCATCCGCAGTTTTGTGACACGCGCCGGACGGGTATCGACGGGACAACGGCGCGCGCTCGATGATTTCGGCCCGCGCTTTGTCGTGCCGTACGCGCCCGTTCCGCTCGACTGGGACGCGACATTCGGCCGGCAAGCGCCGCGCGTGCTGGAAATCGGCTTTGGCATGGGCGCGACAACGGCGGAAATCGCCACGGCACGTCCCAGCGATGATTTTCTCGGCGTGGAAGTGCACGAGCCTGGCGTGGGCGCGCTGCTGAAGCTGATCGGCGAACAAGGGCTGGAAAACATTCGCATCGTCCAGCACGACGCCGTGGAAGTGCTCGAGCAGATGATCGCGGCGGAAAGCCTCGACGGCGTTCACATTTATTTCCCCGACCCGTGGCACAAGGCGCGTCACCACAAGCGCCGGCTGATCCAGCCGACGTTCGTCGCGTTGCTGATATCGCGGCTGAAGCCGGGCGGATATTTGCATCTGGCGACCGACTGGCAGAACTACGCTGAACAGATGCTCGAGGTGTTATCGGCAGAAACGGCGCTTGAAAACACATCAAGTACCGGTTACGCTCCGCGCCCGGATTATCGGCCGGTGACGAAATTCGAACGTCGAGGTCTGAAGCTCGGGCATGGCGTGTGGGATCTCGTGTTCAAACGACGCTGATCAACGCATTTCAAACGCATCGCTGAAAACGAAACAGGCCGGTCCAGCTTACGTTGGACCGGACTGTTTGCATGCATTTGACGGCGAAGGCTTATTCAGCCCAGCTCAAACCGCCGCTGTAACCAACAATCAGAATCAGCAATCCGAATCCGATCCGATACCACGCGAAAGCCGTGAAATCGTGCGTGGCGACATAACGCAGCAACCATCGGATACAAATGAACGCGCTGATGAACGCGGCCACCAGTCCGACCAGGAAGAGCCCGAGCGAGTCCACTGTCAGCGACTTCCAGTCCCTTGCAAGCTCGTAGATCGTAGCGCCGAAAATGATCGGGATCGCCAGGAAGAACGAGAACTCGGTCGCAACCTTGCGCTCGAGCCCGAACAACATTCCGCCGATAATCGTCGATCCCGAGCGCGAAGTGCCCGGAATCAGCGCAAAACACTGCGCGAGGCCAACCTTGAGCGCATCGGAATAACTCAGGTCATCGACGGAAGTCACGCGTGGCGGTACAACGCTGTCGCGATTGCGCGCCTCCGCCCAAAGGATCACAAGGCCGCCCACGATCAGCGCCACCGAAACCGGCACCGGCGCGAACAAGACGGCCTTGATGTGCTTTTCGAGCAAAAGCCCGAGCACGATGGCCGGAATGGTCGCGATGATCACATTCAGCGTGAACCGGCGCGCCGAGGGTTGCGTGGGAAGGCCTGCCACGATCGATCCAATCTTGCGCCGATATTCCCAGACGATGGCCAAGATCGCGCCGAACTGGATCACGACGTCGAACGTCTTGGCCTGCGCGTTCGTAAAGTTCAGCAAGCTGCCGGCAACGATCAAATGCCCCGTACTCGATACCGGCAAAAACTCGGTCAAGCCTTCCACCACGCCCAGAATCAGCGCCTTGCAAAACAGAATCCCGTCCATCGCTCCGCCCTTTTGGCATTGGTCGGCCGTTGCCGGCCGGTCGTTCAGGCATGCCGCGGGCGGAAATCTATCGAAAACGTTACTTTTCGACGATCTGCACGCGTATGCCGTTTGTAAGGACGGTGATTGTACCGGGTTCGTAATTAACTCCGGCAAACTGTAATTGTTCGGGCTTGAATGTGTAGATTGGGTAACGATCCAGAAACTGTGTCGCGATGACCGCGCCGGCCGCGTTGATCTGCTGGCTGTATTGCGCGGCGTCGCCGGTGACCTGGCTGTCGTCGACTGTCGGCGACATCAGGATGACCGAACGGCTGGCCGCGTCGTACGCAAGCTGGCTGGACATCGTGAACACGCCGGTCACCGGATTCGGCATGAACGGCGTCGCGAGACGCGCGTCGACGCGCACGGTGACGCGGTTGCGGTCCGGCGCAAGACCGACCAGCGGATTGGCGAGCGTGACATCGAAGATCTGCGATGCCGTGCGTTGCAGCGGAAATTTGCGCTGCACGGCGTCCTGGACATCGGCGCGGCTGAACGTGTAGTGATCGGGGATGAACGGAAAGATGGATGCGGCACGCGCCGGATCATTGAGTTGAGTTCCCAGCGCCACAGCGCCCGCGCCGCCAATGGCCGCGAGCAGGAACCGGCGCCGCTTCGGCGCAACGGCTTGAGTCATGCGTGTTTCTCCAGTGACTTGATTAAAGCATTCGACCGTTCAAACGCGCTCGGGTTGCTCGGGTTGTGTATCGATTTCAAGTTGCGTGAGCCAAGCAAGCGCGAAGTCACGCGTGTCCCCGCACATGGGTGCCGATGGCTGAAGGCCCGAGCAGCAAGCCGGCCTGCGCGGATCGCCGAAGATTGCGCAACGCAGATCGTCGCCCAGCTGCACGCAGCGAACGCCCGCCGGCTTGCCATTGGGCATGCCGGGAATCGCACTCGAAATGGACGGCGCGATGCAGCACGCGCCGCAGGCTTCGCGGCACGCGTGGACAAAGCGGTTCGGAGCGGTGACAACGTCCATGAATGGGGACTTTTTCAATACCAGTAACCCGTCATTGTGCCACCTGGCTGCTGCGGCGTTATCACGCAAGATTCGTGGAAATACGTGGGCTAGACTCGAACGATCCATCCACGGCTTGTCAGCAATGTCCCTCTTTCGCCCCGATCTGCTCACCAAATACGACGCGGCCGGGCCGCGCTACACGTCGTATCCGACCGCCGTTCAGTTCACCGAATCCTTTGATCGCGACGATTACAAACGAGCGGCGGCGGACCCGGGCGCGGCATCGGCGGATCTTTCGCTGTACTTCCATATTCCCTTCTGCGACACAGTTTGTTTCTATTGCGGCTGCAACAAGATTGCGACGAAAAACCGTGCGCATGCGAGGCCGTATCTCGATCGGCTGAAGCGTGAACTTGTCTTGCAAGCCGCGCTCTTCGACACCACTCGTCCCATCACGCAATTGCATTGGGGCGGCGGCACCCCGACGTTTTTATCGAACGAGGAAATGATCGAGTTGATGGTCGCGACAAGCGAGTCGTTCACGCTGGTTCCCGACGCGCAGGCCGAGTATTCCATCGAGATCGATCCCCGCGAAGCGTCGGCGGAAACCATTCATCTGTTGCGCGAACTCGGTTTCAACCGGCTTAGTTTCGGCGTGCAGGATTTCGACTTGCGCGTGCAGCAAGCGGTCAATCGCGTGCAGCCGTTCGAGATGACCGAAACGGTGATGTCGGCGGCGCGCGCGGAAGGTTATAAGTCCGTCAGCGTCGACCTGATCTACGGCTTGCCGCATCAAAGCGTGGAAAGTTTCAGCCGTACGCTCGATACGATCATCGGCCTTCTGCCGGATCGTTTGTCCGTGTTCGGCTACGCCCATATGCCGAGCCTTTTCAAGATGCAGCGGCTTATCGATGCAAACGCGCTGCCCTCGCCCGCCGTGCGTCTTGCAATCCTCGAACGGGTTATCGAGAAGCTGACCGGGGCGGGTTACGTGTATATCGGGATGGATCACTTCGCGCTTCCCACCGACGAACTCGCGATCGCCCAGCGCGCGGGAACGCTGCAACGCAACTTCCAGGGTTACAGCACGCAGGCGGATTGCGATTTGATCGGCCTCGGGGTTTCATCGATAAGCAAGGTCGGCGACGTCTACGCCCAAAACGCGAAGGACATGGCGGGATATGGCGAGGCGATCGACCGGGACGAGCTCGCCATTACGCGTGGCGTGCGTCTCACCGCCGACGACCGCATGCGCCGCGATGTCATCGCTCAACTGATGTGTCAATTTTCGTTGCGCTTCGACACCATCGAGGCGGTCTATGGCATCCGCTTTCCAGTCGCGTTCGCAAGCGAACTGGAACGGCTAAAGCCGCTCGCCGCGGACGGGCTGGTCGAAGTGACGAGCAGCGGCATCAACGTACTTGCCGACGGACGCATGCTAGTGCGCAACGTGGCAATGATCTTCGACCGGTATCTTGGAAAAACCGCGTCTCAGCGCTTTTCAAGAACCATCTGATCGGGCTGTATCCGGCTTTACTCGGCTGCCCTTGCAGCGCCCGCCTCCTCGCGATACCTTTGGCAGTTTTGCCGCCCGTCGCCGTGAAACGCGCTATCGTGCGGCGTGCTCCACGTTCCACAGGCAGGCAATGCATTTATCTAGAAAACGGGCAAGCGTCGTTGCGGTAATCGTTGTCGTTATTTTGCTGGCGATCGGCGTGGCCTATTCGCTCAAGAAACGTGCAACGTCCGAAGCGTCCGCGTTAGCGCCTTCCGCATCGGCCGATGAACCGGTCATCGAATTCACGCCGGACGATCTCACCGTCGTCACGCGTCATACGCTGTCCGAAACGCTGCCGCTCACCGGGTCGCTGCGCGCAGTCACGCAAGCGGCCGTGAAAGCGAAGGTCGCGGGTTCTGCGCTTGACGTCCGCGCGCGCGAAGGCGACACGGTCAAGGCCGGACAAATCCTGACCACGATCGATGCCCGCGACTACGCCGCCCGCGCCGACCAGTCGCGCGGACAAATGGCCGCGATGGCCGGTCAGCTGGATATCGCGAAACAGACGCTGGAAAACAACCGCGTGCTCGTTGAAAAAGGATTCATCTCGAAGAACGCCTTCGATACCGCCCAAAGCCAGTACGCTATCGCCGCCGCGAATCTGGCAGCGGCGCGCGCGGCGTTGTCGTCGTCGAATTTATCCGTGGCGGATACCATCGTGCGCGCGCCGTTCGGCGGGCAGATTGCATCGCGTAACGTGGAACCGGGCGAGCATGTGGCCGTGGACGCAAAGCTATTCGATGTCGTCGACCTGACCCAGCTCGAACTCGAAGCGCCCGTGCCCGTGGGCGAGATCGGACGCGTGCGGGTCGACCAGCCGGTGCGCATTCGTTTCGATGGCATCGATTCTCCCGTCAACGCCACGGTCACGCGCATCAATCCGGCTGCACAAGCCGGCTCGCGCTCGATCATGATTTATGTGCGCGTGGCAAATCCGCAGTCGACCTTACGCGTCGGAATGTTCGGAACCGGCAGCGTGATAGTCGGCAGCACGGCGAATGCCGTGGTCGTGCCGGCGACGTCGGTTCGCACGGACGGTGCGCGCCATAGCGTCTACGCCATCACCGGCGGCAAGCTCGTTGAAGTCCCGGTCACGACAGGCGCAACCGGCGACGCCGATGGCTCGAGCTGGACCGAACTCGTCGATTCGCCGCTCAAGGAAGGCCAGCAAGTGGTCGCGAACAATCTTGGGGCATTGCGTATCGGCAGCAAGGTGCGGCTGGTCGGTTCGGGCACGAATGCCGCGGCGTCGTCAGCCGTCACCTCTAAATAGCGGAGCCGCGCGCCATGTGGTTCACGCGAATCAGCATCAACAATCCGGTTTTCGCCGCCATGATGATGGCGGCGTTTCTCGTGATCGGCCTGTTCTCGTATCAGCGCCTGAAGGTCGATCAGTTTCCCGATATCACCTTTCCCGTGGTCGTCGTGCAGACGGCGTATCCGGGGGCATCGCCGGAATCGGTCGAGTCCGACGTCACGCGCAAAGTCGAGGAAGCGGTCAACACGATCAGCGGTATCGACGAGATTTCGTCGCACTCGTACGACGCGTTGTCGGTCGTGATCGTCCAGTTCGATCTATCGGTGAACGTGATGCAGGCGGCGCAGGATGTGCGCGACAAGGTGGCGCTGATTCGTCCCGACCTGCGCGATGGCGTGAAGGAACCGCGCGTGTTGCGTTACGACCCGGCCGATATGCCGATCGTCACCGTCGCCGTTTCGAACGCGCCGGGTTCGCTATTGAGCACGCGCGATCTCACCACTACCGCCGATCAGATCGTGCGCAAGCGGCTTGAAACGGTGCGTGGCGTGGGATCGGTGAGCATTGTGGGCGGCGTGAAACGGCAGGTTCGTATCGATGTCAGCCCCGACCGGCTGCAAGCACTTTCCGTTGGCGTGGATCAAGTGATCCGCGCCGTGCAGAACGAGAATCAGGAGATTCCGGCGGGGCCGTTGACTTCGGCGGGAATCGAGCAGACCGTGCAGGTGAAGGGCCGCTTCCAGACGCCCGATGACTTCAAGCGGATCATCGTGGCGCGCCGGGGAACCGCGAACGCGGGCCATGCGGTCACGCTCGATCAGGTCGCGCAAGTGGTCGACGGGCAGGAAGAGCCGGACAGCATGGCGCTGTTGAATGGCAACCGGGCGCTGTTTTTATCGGTGATCAAGGCGCAGGGCGAAAATACCGTGGATGTGGCGCACGGCATTCGCGCCGAAGTCGAAACGCTGCAAAAGTCCCTGCCGCCAGGCGTAAAACTCGATATCACCGACGATTCTTCCCGCGAGATCGAAAACAGCGTGAGCGAGGTCAAGGGCACGTTGCTGGAAGGCGCGCTGCTGACCATTGCGATCGTGTTCCTGTTCCTCGGCTCGTGGCGCAGCACCGTGATCACCGGGTTGACGTTGCCGATTGCGTTGATCGGCACATTTGCGTTCATGTACATGGCCGGATTCACCATCAACGTGATCACGCTGATGGCGTTGTCGCTGTGCGTGGGATTGCTGATCGACGATGCGATCGTGGTGCGCGAGAACATCGTGCGGCACGTTCAGCTCGGCGCGGATCACCGCACCGCCGCGCTCGACGGCACGAAGGAAATCGCGCTCGCCGTTTTGGCGACGACGTTTTCCATCGTCGCCGTGTTCCTGCCGGTCGGGTTCATGAGCGGGATCATCGGGCGCTTCTTTCATCAGTTCGGCGTGACGGTCGCGGCAGCCGTGCTGATATCGATGTTCGTGTCGTTTACGCTCGACCCGATGCTTTCATCGATATGGCCCGATCCCGCGCTCCATGTTCGCGGCACGAAATATCTGGCGCGCTTTCTTGCGTACTTCGAGCATGGCGTGGAGCGGCTTGCGCGGTTTTATCAGCGGCTGCTCGGATGGTCGCTCCGGCATCGCGTGACGACTCTGGTCGTCGCGGCCGCGACGTTTGTCGGCAGCCTTTTTCTCGTGCCGCTGATTGGCACCGAGTTCGTGCCGAACGCCGATTTTTCCACGACGCAAATTGGCTTGAACACGCCGGTCGGAACCTCTCTGGAAGCGACCGCCGAGAAGGTCCGCCAGGTCGAAAACGTGCTCGCGCAATACCCGGAAGTCCGCTACAGCTACGCGACCGTCAATTCGGGCAACGCGCAAGGCAAGAACAATGCGTTGATCACGGTGCATTTGAAGGAACGGCGTGATCGTACGCGCGGTGTTCAGGAGTTGAATCAGGTCTTTCGTGAACGGCTGAAGCGCATTGCCGGGATTACCGTGACCGAGATTGGCATGTCGGATGGCGCGGGATCGAACAAAGCCGTTCAGTTCAGCCTTCAGGGCGACAACCTCGACGAGTTGCGCCGTCTTTCAGCCGAGGCGCAGAAGCGCCTTGCAAAAATCCCGGGGCTTGTTGATCTGGACGCGAGCCTGAAAGACGACAAGCCGATTGTCGCCATCGATATCCGCCGCGAGCTCGCCTCGGACCTGGGCGTTGGCGTGGCGGAAGTCGGTCAGGCGCTGCGTCCACTGCTCTCAGGCGACGCCATCAGCACCTGGCGCGCGCCCGACGATCAGGATTACGACGTGAGCGTTCGGTTGCCATCGGCTGAAAGACGCAACGTTGACGACTTGTCGAAGCTGATGATCGCCACCAGCCGCACCGACGCCAACGGCGCGCCTTTGCTCGTACCGCTGCGACAAGTTGCCGCGATTACCGAAACAGCGGGGCCCGATGTGATCAGCCGCCGGGATTTGTCGCGGGAAGTGGAGATCTCGGCCAACGTTACCGGCCGCTCGCCGGGCGAAGTCGCCGCCGACGTCAAGAAAACGCTCGACGACATGCACCTTCCCGCCGGTTACCGATACCGCTTCGGCGGCTCCACGAAGAGCATGAACGAATCGTTCGTCTACGCCGTCCAGGCGCTCGCGCTGGCCGTGATCTTCATCTACATGATCCTTGCATCGCAATTCGGCAGCTTCCTGCAGCCGCTCGCGATCATGGCGTCGTTGCCGCTGACGCTGATCGGCGTGCTGGCCGCGTTGCTGCTGTTCGGCAGCACGCTCAACATGTTTTCGATCATCGGCTTCATCATGCTGATGGGGCTCGTCACAAAGAACGCGATTTTGCTGATCGACTTCGCGAATCAGGCGCGGCGCGGAACCTTGCTCGATGCGTCCGGCAAAAGCCACGCGATGTCCCGCACCGACGCGCTGCTCGAAGCCGCGCGCGTGCGTTTGCGGCCCATTCTGATGACCACTCTCGCCATGATCTTCGGCATGCTGCCGCTCGCACTCGGCCTGGGCGAAGGCGGCGAGCAGCGCGGGCCACTCGGACAGACCGTGATTGGCGGCGTGATTACGTCGTCTTTATTGACGCTGGTGGTCGTGCCTGTGGTCTATACGGTGCTGGATGACTTCGGCGCATGGGTTTCAAGGAAATGGCGGAGCAAGGCAAAGCCTGCAACGGACATGGGACCGCTTTGACGCCGGCGCAATGCGCATTGCCGCATGGATCCGAGCTTATTTTTTCGCCCGGACCTCGCCTTCTTCGTCGCTCGGCGCGGCGGCCTTGCGTGGCCGTCCGCCACGGGCGCCGTTGATTCGCGCCGCTTCGGCCTTTGAAGCACTGCGGCTGGCACCACCCGCCTTGCCCATTCGCCTTGCCATGAACGAACGTGATCCGAGCACGCCCGATAGCAGCGGAAGCACGAGAATATCGGCGTCGACGGCAGGGAAATAAAGGCCCGTTCCCGAAGCCGTGATCTCGATTTCACTGAGCTCCTCGTTCGACGCGTTTTCCAGACCCTGAATCAACCGGGCGGGAATGGCGAACAATGCACCATTCGACAACTCGATTGAGAGCCGGCCGTCTTCCGGAACGAACGTTGCCGAAAGCGCCACCGGATTTTCCGCAACATGCTTGCGCGCGCGCTCTTCGGCGTCGCGCATCTGGCGTTCGGTGATTTCAACTAAAGCAGTCATGAAGTGTCTTCCATTCAGTGCACAGCGAGCCGACCACGTTCTGCATCCGGCGGGCGAAGGTGTTTGCAGCGGCATGTGAAAAACCGTGGTTCTTGAGCAGCGCCGGCGGTCCATGCGGACACTGCAAGTTAAAAACAGCGTGTTGATTTCCGTCCAGCACATGAACGTGGGCAGGCAAATGGTCGTTCAGATAAATCACGACGCGGGCAGCGCCGATGCGAAAAATCGTTGGCATGTGGTCACTCTATAGGTTGAGAGCGTTCAAGTAAACCCAAACGCTTGGGTTTTTATTTGTATCGTTGTTTTCCGCACCTGAATCAACGCAGCAGGCGGAACCCCAAGCTTATTGATCGAGCCCGATCGCCGCCATCAGCCGAATGGCTAACGTGCGCTTTTCAGCTGGGTAATGATTACCTGCAGCTTCCGGCTGGAATAGAATGACAGCCACTTCGGGCACGGCCGGCCCATCGCGCGCCGCCTCGCTGCATGTCCCGTTCACGCCACCAATCCTTGTCGAACATGCCCATCACTTCGCCGCAATTCGCTCCACTCGCGCAGCTCGCCGCCGCTCTTCGCGACGGCAAGACCACTAGCCGGACGCTCGTAGAACAGGCACTCGAGCGCATTGCGGATCCATTGGGGCAAGGCGCGACTGCGTTTATTCACGTCGATGCCGACAGCGCCCGCGCCGCCGCTGACGCGCACGACGCGCTGCGCCGGGCCGGCACCGTCCTGTCGCCGCTTGCGGGCATACCGGTATCGATCAAGGATCTCTTCGATATTGAAGGCCAAGTCACGCGCGCAGGCTCCCGAGCGCTTGCCGGGACGCCTCCCGCCAAGGCCGACGCAGTTGCCGTCGCGCGGTTGCGACGTGCGGGCGGCGTGATCGTCGGACGTACCAACATGAGCGAATTCGCGTTCTCCGGATTGGGGCTGAACCCGCACTACGGAACGCCGCGCTCGCCGTATCGAAGCAATGTGACAGGCGACGAACGCATTGCCGGCGGCTCGTCTTCCGGGGCGGCGGCATCGGTTGCCGACGGCATGGCGGCGATTGCGCTCGGCACGGACACCGGCGGCTCGATCCGCATCCCGGCCGCGCTGTGCGGGCTGACCGGCTTCAAGCCCACGGCCGCGCGCGTGCCTACGCAAGGCGGCGTGCCTTTGTCCACAACACTCGATTCGTTCGGGCCGATCGGTTTATCGGTGGCATGTTGCGCCTTGGTCGACCGGATCCTGGCCGGCCGCGACGCCATCGTGCCCGCAACCCGGCCGCTCGACGGCGTGCGCCTCGGCGTGTTGACCAACTTCGTCATGGACGATGTCGACGAAACCGTGGCGAGCGCGTATTCGGCTGCCATCGGACATTTGTCGGCGGCAGGTGCGCTGGTCGAGGACGTTCGATTCGGTCCGCTCGACCGGATGGGTGAAATCAGCCGCTACAGCTTTGCGTCCATGGAAGCGTACGCGTGGCATCGGCCGTTGCTCGCGACGCATGCCGATCAGTACGATCCCCGTGTGCGTGCGCGGATTGTGAAAGGCGCGCCGGCGACCGCTGCCGATTATCTCGATCTCTTGCAGGCGCGCGCCGCGATGATCGAGCAGGCGCGTACGCTCTGGCAACGGTTCGACGCAATCGTGTGTCCGACAGTGCCGGTCGTGCCGCCGCGAATCGCCGACCTGGAACACGACGACGAAGCGTTTGGCCGCGTCAATGCGCTGATCTTGCGCAATCCGTCGGTCTTCAATTTCCTCGATAGTTGCGCATTGTCGCTACCGTGCCATCCGCGCGGCGAGGCGCCGGTCGGACTGATGCTGGCTGGTGCGCCGTTTGGCGACGACGCATTGCTTGCCATCGGCCGTGCAGTCGAAGCCGTGCTCGAGACCACCCGATAAACCGGTAATAGACAACGCGAAAGCAACACAAAAGCAACGCGATAGAATTCCATCGCCGGATGCGCAATTTCAGGCGCTTTTTTCTCGAACAACTTGGAAATATGAATAACTCCTTGAATCACTTCACCATGCACGGGGACGATCGCGTGATTCGCCGCGAACGGCGGTTGTTGGTCCTGCTCGCGCTGGTAAGCCTCGGGCTGGTTGGCGGGGCGCTGTATCTGCAGTTCGTGAAAGGCGAGGATCCCTGCCCGCTGTGCATCATCCAGCGCTATTTCTTCGTGCTGATCGCGGTGTTCGCGTTGCTCGGGGCATCGTTCAGAGGCTGGCGCGGGATCGCGCTGCTCGAAGTGCTCGTGGTGCTTTCGGCGCTGGGAGGCGTGGTTGCGTCCGCGCGGCATGTCTACGTTCAGGCGCATCCGGGTTTCAGTTGCGGTTTCGACGCGCTGCAACCCCTGGTGGATTCGCTTCCGCCCGCGCAGTGGCTGCCGCAGGTGTTTAAGGTCGCCGGACTGTGCGAGACGCCTTATCCGCCGATTCTTGGACTTTCGCTTCCCCAGTGGGGCCTCGTTGCGTTCACTGTGATGTTCCTCGCGGTCGCCGGCAGTCTGTGGTCCAAACGTAAGATGCGCGGCTGATCATCAAATAAATACAGATTCAAACCGATTCGGCGATGGCTCCCTGCCTTCGCCGAACCAGAAACCCCTAACCCCTTTCAAAACGCCCAATCCGGCAATTGCGCCCCAAATCCCGCGCTTTACCCGCCTCCTGCCTCAGCCGCGTCGTTGCACGCACCTCTCCTCTCATTCGTCTCTTCGCATAATCTGGATACGCTCATCGGAATCTTTTCGAGATATTGCGGTGATATCTTATTTTCTGGATGGCGATCCACGTGCGCTCTTTCGGCCGGCAATTTTGTTGCCCAACGCCGATTTCGCGTAACGCGCGCCCGATCCGCAATGTCTCGGACTTCTATATGACAACGCAAACCATCCGGTTTTTTCAGCACGGCGCAATCCGCGAAGTGCACGACGTACCCGCTACACGCACGGTGCTCCAGCATCTGCGCGAACACGATCAATGCACCGGCACCAAGGAAGGATGCGCCGAAGGCGACTGCGGCGCGTGCACGGTTGTCATCGCCGAGCTGGATGGCGACGGGCAACCGCAGCTCAAGGCGGTCAATTCCTGCATCCAGTTCGTGCCGACGCTCGACGGCCGCGCGCTTTTCACCGTCGAGGACATGCGTGCGACAGACGGCACGCTGCATCCGGTCCAGCAGGCCATGGTCGATTGCCACGGTTCCCAATGCGGTTTCTGCACGCCGGGTTTCGTGATGTCGATGTGGGCGCTTTATCAAAATCAGCCGAGCGACGCCGGTTTGCCTACCCGCGATGAAATCAACACCGCCCTCTCCGGCAACCTCTGCCGGTGCACGGGGTATCGGCCGATCGTGGATGCATCGCAAAAAATGTTCGAGTATCCACGCGTGGCGCTCGATCGCGAGAAGCTGAAAGCGCAGCTCGAATCGGTACAGCGCAAGGACACGCTCGAATACACCGCGCCCGATGCCCGCGGCGCCGCGTTCGGCCGTCCGACGTTTTTCGCGCCCGTGACGCTCGCAGAGTTTGCCCGGCTGCGCGCCGAACATCCGGATGCGCGGATTCTTGCCGGAAGCACGGACATCGGCTTGTGGATCACCAAGCAATTCCGCAATCTCGGCGATATCCTCTTCATTGGCAATGTGACCGAGTTGAAGGCCATTACGCGCGACGCGCAGTGGCTCACCGTCGGCGCGGCGGCGTCGCTCGAAGATGCTTATGGCGCGCTCGCGTCCATTTACCCGGAACTCGCGGAATTGTGGACGCGCTTTGCATCGCGGCCGATCCGCAACGCCGGCACGCTCGGCGGAAACGTGGCGAACGGTTCGCCCATCGGCGATTCCATGCCTGCACTGATCGCGCTCGATGCCGAAATCGTGCTGCAACGCGCGAACAAAATCCGCTCGATGCCGCTCGACAAGTTTTACCTCGGCTACCAGAAATCGGCGCTGGAACCGGGCGAGTTCGTGGCGGGGATTCGCGTGCCGCTGGCATCGGCGAATCTGCGTTTCCGCACCTACAAGGTCTCGAAGCGCTACGACTCCGATATTTCGGCCGTGTGCGCGGCGTTCGCCGTGACGCTCGATGGAACCCGCGTCACTGCCGCGCGTTTCGCGTTCGGCGGCATGGCGGCCACGCCGAAGCGGGCATCGAATGCCGAAGCCGTTCTGGTGAATCAGGAGTGGAACGAGGCGAACGTGCAGGCCGCCATGCGCGCGCTCGACGTCGATTTCCAGCCGCTCACCGACATGCGCGCGTCGAGCGCCTACAGAAGCAAAGTGGCGCGCAACGTGCTTTGGCGTTTCTTCCTGGAAACGCGCGAGAACGAGCCGCTCGCACTCCACGACGTCAACGCTTTCGCGTTCGACACGCAATAAGCGGATTTTTCACGAGCCGCATAAACGCAGCACCCAAAGCACCAAGGACCACGCGATGAACAAGCGTACCGATCCCCTCCTCGACAGCGCCGCCGACAGCGAAATCACGGCGCGCACCGGTGAAACTTTTGACGCGCCATCGGCGGAAAAGCCGGAGCGCGCCGCGATTGGCGTCGGCTTGCCGCACGAATCGGCGCATCTGCACGTGAGCGGCGAAGCCACATATGTGGACGACATTGGCGAAGTGCGCGGCACGTTGCACGCGGCGCTTGGCTTGTCGCGGCATGCGCACGCGCGCATCGTCTCGATCAACCTCGACCTGGTGCTGGCCGCGCCGGGCGTGATCGCCGTTTTTACCGCCGACGACATTCCGGGCGAGAACAACTGCGGCCCCGTGCTGCACGACGATCCCATTCTCGCCAAAGACGAAGTGCATTACCTCGGGCAACCGGTATTTGCGGTTATCGCGGAAACGCATGATCTGGCGCGTCGCGCGGCGGCGCTCGCCAAAAGCGAAGAAGTGATCCGATACGAACCGCTGGAAGCCATCCTCACCCCGCGCGATGCCAAGGCGCAGAAGGCGTTCGTGTTGCCGCCGCTGCATCTGAAGCGCGGAGACCCCGATGGAAAAATGGCGGCGGCGAAACATCGGCTTCAAGGTGAATTTGAAGTCGGCGGCCAGGAACAGTTCTATCTCGAAGGGCAAATTGCGTACGCCATTCCGAAGGAACACGACGCAATCCTCGTCTACAGCTCAACGCAGCATCCGAGCGAAATGCAGCATCTGGTCGCGCACATGCTCGACTGGCCAACGCACAACGTCCAGTGCGAATGCCGCCGGATGGGCGGCGGTTTCGGCGGCAAGGAATCGCAGTCGGGAATCTTCGCGTGCATCGCTTCGTTGGCGGCGCATTTGCTGCACAAGCCGGTCAAGCTGCGTGCCGATCGCGACGACGACTTCATGATCACTGGCAAGCGCCACGACGCGGTCTACACCTACGAAGCCGGTTTCGACGACGACGGTCGTCTGCAAGGCGCACGCGTGGAAATCGCGTTGCGCGCGGGTTATTCGGCGGATCTGTCGGGCGCGGTCGCCACGCGCGCAGTCTGCCATTTCGATAACGCGTACTTCCTGAAAGACGTCGATATCACCGCGCTCTGCTGCCGCACGAACACGCAATCGAACACGGCGTTTCGCGGTTTCGGCGGTCCGCAAGGCGCGCTCGTCATGGAAGTCCTGATGGATGAAATCGCGCACAGATTGAAGCGCGATCCTGTCGATGTTCGTCGCGTGAACTATTACGGCATCGGCGAGCGCAACGTGACGCCCTACGGCCAGACCGTTGAAGACAACGTGCTTCAGCCTTTGACCGATGAACTGGTGGCATCGAGCGCGTACGTGCAGCGGCGTCGCGCAATCGCCGCGTTCAACGCCACGAGTCCCGTGCTCAAGCGCGGCATTGCATTCACGCCGGTCAAGTTCGGCATCTCGTTCAACGTGCCGTTCTTGAATCAGGCCGGCGCGCTCGTGCATGTCTACAAGGACGGCTCCGCGCTCGTGAATCACGGTGGCACGGAAATGGGCCAGGGCTTGAACACGAAGGTCGCGCAGGTCGTGGCGAACGCGCTGGGCGTGGCGTTATCGCGGGTTCGCGTGACGGCGACCGATACCTCCAAGGTCGTCAATACATCGGCGACGGCGGCATCGACGGGAAGCGACTTGAACGGCAAAGCGGCCGAAGCCGCCGCGCTCACCGTGCGCGCGCGGCTCGCGGAACTTGCCGCGAAGCAACTCGGCGGACGTCCCGAAGACGTGCGTTTTCATAACGGCGTGGTGGAATCGAACGGCGGCCAGATGCCCTTCGATCAACTCGTCGCAGCCGCCTATCTCGCGCGCGTGCAGTTGTGGTCCGATGGCTTTTACGCCACGCCCAAGGTCAATTGGGATTCGAAGACGCTGACCGGCCAGCCGTTCTACTACTTCGCGTACGGCGCGGCGATCTCGGAAGTCGTCGTCGATACGCTGACTGGCGAATGGCGTTTGCTGCGCGCGGATATCCTCCACGACGCGGGCCAGTCGATCAACCCATCGCTCGATATCGGCCAGGTGGAAGGCGGTTTTGTTCAAGGCATGGGCTGGCTGACCACGGAAGAGCTCTGGTGGAATCGCGATGGCCGCCTGATGACGCACGCGCCATCGACATACAAGATTCCTTCCGTGAGCGACATTCCTGCCGCGATGAACGTGAAGCTCTTCGAGAACCAGAACGTCGAGCCAACCGTATTCCGCTCGAAAGCCGTGGGCGAACCGCCGCTGCTGCTCGGCTTCTCCGTGCTGCTCGCGATTCGCGCGGCCATTGCTTCGGCCGCGCCGGATTCGACCTATGCCCCCGTCTTGCGCGCCCCCGCCACGCCTGAATCGATACTGAACGCTTTGGACGCGCAGGCATCGAAGCAAGTAGTCGAGGCTGCCGCGGACATCGCGCAGCCGGCAACGGTCAACTAGGAGCGCACCCCATGCAAGCCTGGCTGCACGATCTGCAACACCTTCTCGCACACGGCGACGCCGTCGTGCTGGTGACGGTCGCGCGCGTGCAGGGTTCAGCGCCGCGCGAAGCCGGCACGAAGATGCTCGTTACCCGCGACGACACGCGTCATACCATCGGCGGCGGGCATCTGGAATGGAAAGCGATCGAGACCGCGCGGCAAGTGCTGAAAGACGGCGCGCGCAGTCCGCGCATGCGGCGGCTGGAGCGTTTCGCGCTCGGACCGAGCCTCGGGCAATGTTGCGGCGGCGCGGTCGTGCTGGCGTTCGAGCGGCTGGATATCGGCGATCTGGGATGGGTGACGTCGCTGAATAAACGTCTCGCGCAGGGACATTCGACCGTGCGCAGCGTCGGTTTCGGTCCCTTTCCAGAGGCGGTGATGCTGTCCGATCCCGAACCCGGCGTGGACACGCAGGATTGTCTGCTCTGGGACGGCGCGGGTTTCGATGAAAGCGGCGCCCTGCTCACCGAGACCATTGTGTTGCGCGAGTTTCAAGTGGTTTTGTTCGGCGCGGGACACGTGGGCGCGGCGATCGTGAAGGTGCTGGCGAATTTGCCGTGCCGCGTCGTCTGGGTCGATGAACGCGATGAAACCTTCCCGCCGGTCGATCACCTTCCTCAAAACGTCACCATGGACGCGAGCGGCACGCCGGAATCCGCCGTGGACGAGGCGCAGCCGAACAGCTATTTCCTCGTGATGACGCACAACCACGCGCTCGATCTCGCGCTCGCGGAACGCATCCTGCATCGCGGAGATTTTGCGTTTTTCGGCATGATCGGATCGCATACCAAGAAGGTCCAGTTCGAGAGGAAGCTGGCGGCGCGGGGTATTGAACCGGCGCGGATTGGCCGCATGACCTGTCCTATCGGCGTGCCCGGCATTGCCGATAAAGCCCCGGAAATGATCGCCGTTTCAGTTGCAGCCCAGTTGTTGCAGAAGGTCGAGGAACACGCCGCGCACGGCTACAATTCCGCGCAGCATCCGCAAACCGCGTGATCCCGAACTTTTTTGAGCACAACGACATGAATCCCACTCTCGCCGACAAGATCGCCCGCGCGCCCAAAGCCGAACTCCATATTCATATTGAAGGGTCGCTCGAACCCGAGCTGATTTTCGAACTCGCGAAGCGCAATGGCGTGACACTTGCATACGATTCCATCGAAGCGTTGCGCGCGGCCTACGCGTTCACCGACCTGCAATCGTTCCTCGATATCTATTACGCCGGCGCGAGCGTGCTGCTGCACGAGCGCGATTTCCACGACATGACCATGGCGTATGTGGAACGCGCGCTCGCGGACCATGTCACGCACACCGAAATTTTCTTCGATCCGCAAACCCACACCGAGCGCGGCGTGTCCATCGCGACGGCGGTTGCCGGTATTGAAAGCGCGCTGGCTGAAGGCGAGAAACGCGGGCTGACGAGCAAGGTGATCCTGTGTTTCCTGCGCCATCTGCCGGAAGAAGACGCGCTCAAGACCTTCAATGAAGCTTTGCCATTGTTCGATCAATACAAGCATCGGCTGATTGGCGTTGGACTGGATTCATCCGAACGCGGACATCCGCCATCGAAGTTCGAGCGCGTATTTGCCAAAGCGCGCGATAAAGGCCTCAAGCTCGTGGCGCATGCAGGCGAAGAAGGGCCGCCGGCATACGTGTACGAAGCGCTCGATTTGCTGAAGGTCGATCGCGTCGATCATGGCGTGCGCAGCATGGAAGATCCGGCGCTGGTCGCGCGTCTCGCCGACGCCCGCATTGCGTTGACTGTCTGCCCGTTGTCGAACCTGAAGCTGCGCGTCTTCGACGACATGACCAAGCACACGCTCAAGGCGCTGCTCGACCAGGGCGTGGCCGTGATGATCAATTCGGACGATCCGGCGTATTTCGGCGGTTACGTGAACGCCAACTATTTTGCGATCCAGGAAGCGCTGAATCTCTCCGATGCCGAGGTCTACACGCTGCTGAAAAACAGCCTGGAAGCGTCGTTCGTGACGGACGAAGAACGCAACGCCATGGTCGCCAAGCTCGATGCCTATTGGCACGCAGCAGCCTGACGCGCGGGAACGTCATGGCATCGATTACTCAGGACAGCACCACGCTCGAGCGTTTCTTCGGCATCCGCGCCGCAGGTTCGCGCACGAAGACGGAAGTCGTCGCGGGCATCACGACTTTTCTCACGGCGATGTACATCATCGTCGTCAATCCCGGCATCTTGTCGCAAGCCGGCGTGCCGTTTCCCGCGGCGCTGACGGCGACTGTGATCGTCAGTTTTCTCGGCAGTTGCGCGATGGGTTTGTACGCGCGCAATCCCGTGCTGGTTGCGCCCGGCATGGGCATGAACGCGCTGTTCGCGTTCGTCATGGTTCACGGCGGCAAGATGCCGTGGCAGACGGCGCTCGGCTGCGTATTCTGGGCCGGCGTGATCTTCGCGGTGCTCGCGTTGTTCAACGCGCGCAAGCTCGTTGTCGATGCAATTCCGGCGAACCTGCGGCACGCGGTATCGTGCGGCATTGGCCTCTTCATCAGCCTGATCGGTTTGGTCAACGCGAAGTTCGTGGTCGGCGATCCGGTGACGATCGTGCATTCGGCATCGCTCAATCCGGTGGTGATCACGTTCCTGATCGGGCTTGCCATGACCACCATCCTGGTCGCGCGCAAGGTGACCGGCGCGTTGATGCTCGGCATTGTTTTCACGACCGTGATCGCGATTCCGATCGGCCGCTTCTGGGGCGACGGCACCGCGTACTGGCCCGCCGCAATCGCCACGAAAACGCTGGTGAACTGGAACGGGCTGTTCTCCGCGCCGGACTTTTCGGCGCTCGGCCAGCTCGATATCTTCGGCTCGCTGAAGGTGATCTACTGGCCGTTCATCTTCGTGATGCTGTTCACGTCGTTCTTCGACGCGCTCTCGACGTTCATGGCAATTTCGGAAGCCGGCAAGCTCTACGACAAAGACGGCAACCCGCGCAACATCCGCGAATCGATGATGGTCGATTCGTTCTCCGCGCTCATTTCCGCGCCGCTCGGCACGAGCCCGGCGAACGCCTACATTGAATCGGCAGCGGGAATTTCGGCGGGCGGACGTACGGGTCTTGTCGCGGTGATCGCCGGCTTGTGCTTTCTGCCGTTCCTGTTCCTCTCGCCGCTGCTTTCGCTCGTGCCCGCCATCGCAACCGCGCCGGCGCTCGTGCTTGTCGGCGTGTTCATGATGGAGTCGATCACGAAGATCGAATGGGGCCGTTTCGACGAAGCCATTCCCGCCTTCCTCGCGATGATCCTGATCCCGCTGACCTACTCGATCACCGACGGCATTGCGTACGGTTTCCTCGCGTTTGTCGTGATCAAGTTCTTCACGGGCCGCAGAAAAGAAATCAAGCCGGCGATGTGGATCGTCGCCGCGCTTTCGTTGCTGCTTTTGACACAGCTATAACACGCTTTACTGGAGACGTTTTAAATGCCTACGCCCGCCCGCCAGACCGCTTACCGCGCGCAACTTCTCACGTTCCGCGACGACCCCGCTTTCTCCGATAGCAACGCCGTGTATGAAACCGACGGCTTGTTGCTGGTCGAAAACGGCCGCGTGGTGGCGGCGGGCGCGTATGCGGCGTTGCGCTCGAAAATCGCGCCCGACGCCATTACGAAGGACCTGCGCGACAAGCTGATCGTGCCGGGGTTTATCGACTCGCACATTCACTATCCGCAGACCGACATGATCGCCTCACCCGCGCCAGGTCTGTTGCCGTGGCTCAACACGTACACCTTCCCGACCGAGCGCAAGTTCGAGGACCCAACGTACGCGCGCGAAACGGCGGGATTTTTCATCGATGAACTTCTGGCGTCCGGCACCACCAGCGCGCTCGTGTATTGCACGGTCCACAAGCAATCCGCCGATGCCTTTTTTAGCGAGAGCGAATCGCGCAACTTGCGCATGATCGCCGGCAAGGTGCTGATGGACCGAAATTGCCCGGAATATCTGCGTGACACGGCGCAATCAGGTTACGACGACAGCGCCGAACTCATCGCGAAATGGCATGGCCGCGGCCGGCAGGAATATGCGTTGACGCCGCGTTTCGCGCCGACTTCCACCGAGGCGCAACTCGAAGCCTGCGCCGTGCTCGCGCGCAAGCATCAGGACGTGTATATCCAGAGCCACGTCGCGGAAAACACCGACGAGATCAAGTGGGTCGAAAGCCTGTTTCCGGGCCATCGCAGCTATCTGGATATCTACGATCACTACGATTTGCTGCGTCAGCGCGCGGTCTACGGCCATTGCATTTTCCTCGACGATACCGATCGTCAACGCATGGCCGAAACTGGTGCTGTGGCATCGCATTGCCCGACATCGAATCTGTTTCTAGGCAGCGGCCTATTCGATATCGAAAAGGCCGGCGCGGCGAAAATGCCGGTGGCGCTCGCAACCGATGTAGGCGGCGGCACCTCGTTTTCGATGCTGCAAACCATGGGCGAAGCGCACAAGATCGCGCGGCTGACGGGGCATCATTTGACGGCGGCGCGCATGTTCTGGCTGGCGACGACAGGCGCGGCGCAAGTGCTCGACATGGCCGACAAGGTCGGGACGCTGAAACCCGGCAGCGAAGCGGATTTCGTCGTGCTCGATCCGGCTGGCACGCCGCTTCTCGCACGCCGCACGACACGGGCGGAATCGCTGGAAGAATTGTTGTTCGCGTTCGCCATGCTCGGCGATGACCGCGCCGTGTTCGAGACTTACTCGGCAGGTCAATGCGTGCATCAGCGGGGCGTGCGGCGTGGCGTGACAGCGGAACTGGCTGCCGCGTAACGCGGCGGTCGGCACTCGATTTATAGTTACGGGAATGAAAGCCGGATCGGACAATATTACAGATTGAGCGCGTTTCGCCGCTTCCCGGTAAAGTTTAGCCTTTGGCATTGCCCGAGCGCCTGCTTACCTTTCATGAAGCCACTCGTGAAACCATTCAATCGAGCCGTCCGATTCGGCTTGACCGTCTTGATCGCCGCCGCCTCCGCACACGCTTCGGCCTACGCGCTGGATTCCTTGCTCGATTGCAAGGCGGACGCGCACGCGTTTATTGCGCCCCTGCAGCAGGATCACGTAATCGAAGCCACGCCCATGCGCGTGGAAGCCAACTCCATCAACGCGTTCAAGCCCACGCGCGGCAGCCATCTGACCGCCTTCGACTTCGGCGTGTTCGCTGTCGTCGGTTTCCAGAAAGACGACGCAATCTTCAAAACAGGCACGGGCGCGCCGATCGCGGAATCGGCGTATGGCGCAGTGGTGATCGGCGGGGAAGAATCGGTGAAAGAGAAAGTGCGCGCGGCCGGAAGCGATGCCATCATCCATCACGTTGCACCGTTCATCACGGCGATTTTCTGCAATCGCGATTGATCAGTTGCAAAAACGAAGGCCGCGGCAACATGACGTTGTCGCGGCCTTCATCGTTCAGGCAGTGCCTTGCAGATCAGCGCACGATCTTCGCAATCGATGCAACCAGCCGGTCGATATCCGCGGCGTTTATGGCGCCCATCGTGGAGATGCGGAATAGTTCGTTCGACAAACCGCCCTGCCCCGCGTAGATCACAAAACCCTCGGTCTTCAACGCGTCGTGCAGAACCGGATACGTGGTTCCCGCCGGCAACCGGTACGCGCGCAACACGACCGACGATTCGCCATCCGGCAACGCGCCTTCAATACCCAACGCCGCCAGCCCCGAACGCGCCTGCTCGGCGAGCGCCGCATAACGTGCATGACGAGCCTGCAAACCGCCCTCTTCCTCGAATTCACGCAGCGCTTCAACCAGCGCGTAATACGCGTGCACGGACGGCGTGAACGGCGTGTTGCGCTCGTCCTGCAATTTGGCCAAACGCGTGATACCGAGGTAATACGTGCGGCTCGCCGCGTGTTTCAGCGCTTCGCGTTTCGCGATCACGAACGCCGCGCCAGGCACGCCGTGCAGGCATTTGTTGGCGGTCGCGGCGACCGCGGTGATGCCGCCGCCATCGAAGTCGATATGCTCTGCACCGAAACTGCTGACGCCATCGAGCAACAAGCCGATACCGCGCGCCTTGCACGCCGTGCTCAACTCATCGATCTTGTTCAGGCGCCCCGTCGTGGTCTCGTGATGGATGATCGCCACGTTCGTAAAACCGTCCAGCTTGGCGATGATCGCATCCGTGTTGGGCGCTTCCATCCACGCATACTTCACGACCTCATGATCGATACCGTATTGCGTCGCGATCTGCGCGATCCGTTCGCCGTACACACCATTTTCGACGATCAGCAAACGGCCGCCTTGCGGCACCATTCCCGCGATCATGCTTTCGACGGCGGCCGTGCCCGAACCCGTCATCAATACGGCCGTCCAGACGGTCGGATCGAGCGAATAGGCCGCGAGCAAACGCAAACGCGCTTCGTCCTGCAGATCGAAAAATTCCGGCTCGCGATGACACAAGTCGGTTTGCGAAAGGCTTTTGCGCACGCGTTCGGTCAGCGTGACGGGGCCAGGATTGAGCAGCAGCATGATGTCTAGCGTCCGATATGTTTTTGCAAGCGCGCGCGCACGTCTTCCGGCGTGATCGACGGCCGTGGCAAGTCGCCCGGCGTGCCGATGCTGATCGACAGGCGCGCGAAGCGAACGCCATCGATATCATTCGCTTCGAACAATTGGTCGATCACCGAAAGGTCGTCGCCGTCGAGCGCCAGCGCGTACCCGCACGCCGACGCAATGCGCGCGAATTCCACGCCTTGCGACACGGTCGCCTGACCGCCGGTGGACTCGTGCGCGCCGTTGTCGAGCAGCACGTGCGTGAGGTTCGACGGGCCGTACGCGCCGAGCGTGGCGAACACGCCCATGCGCATGAGCGCGGCGCCGTCGCCGTCGAGCGCGATCACGTTCAGGTCCGGCCGCGATAACGCCAGACCAAGCGCCATGGGCGTCACGCATCCCATTGATCCAACGAGGTACAACTGGTTCTCGCGGTCATCGATTGCGTAGAGTTCGCGCCCGCAAAATCCCGTCGATGCCAGCACGACCGTGGAGTCTTTCGGCGTATGCGCGATCACGCGTTCAAGCGCGTCGTGACGTGAGGAAAGCTCTCCGCTCTCGAATTGCGTCCTGACTTCGGCGCGCTCGTTCAACGCCCGCCGACGCACGCCGCTCAAGCCTTTCTTCGTGAGCTTGAAAGGCGCGACGCTGCCCTTTTGCATCACAAGCGCGTACGGCCGGCCAGTGCTGTCCATGTGCGCGGTCGCGCGATCGAGCGCCGGGCCGATTGCATCGGCTTCGGTGGGGAACAATTCCCACGGAATTTCCATGGTGTCGAGCATGGCCGGCGTGACCGGACCCATCAGTGCGTGCTGGGGTTCATCGGCGACACCGGGCTGGCCGCGCCACGTAACAATCAGCAATTGCGGCAGCCTGAACGTCCACGTCAGCGACGTCAGCGGACTCACCGCGTTGCCGAGCCCAGAGTTCTGCATCATCGATACACCGCGCCGTTTTTTGAACGCACCCGATGCACCCAGCGCCACGCCCGCGATCAACGCAACCGCATCGCCTTCATTTGCCGCCGATACATAATTCAGCGACTCGTCCTGCAATACGTAGTTGATGAACGGCGTGAGGTACGAGCACGGCACGCCCGCGTACCAGTCAAAACCCCGCTCGCGCGCGGCTTCGACAAATTGTGCAGCTTCGATCACGCGCCTGCCTCCGCGCCCGCCGATCCGTTCGATCCGTACGGTGCCTGCCCGTGCGCGAAATCGCCGGCTTGACGCAGTTCGTCGAGATCGTTCACGCCGCGCCAGTGGCCGTGCACGTATTGCACTTCGATGCGCTCGCCTGCCTCGATCAGCGCGTTGAGCAACGCGGCCATGTCGAGCCTGGCGAAGTCATCGCGTTGCTGCAATTGTTCGAGCTTGGCGACCAGACGCTCGCGGCCCGCGCCACGCACATTGAGCAAACCCATCCATCGGCCTTGCGGCGTCTTCGATGCCACGTCCGCCGGACCAGCCGAACTCGTGACGCTTTCGAGCCAGACTTTCTGGCCGAAGAGCGCGCGGTCATCGGCGGTGGAGCAATATGCAAAGTCTGTGGATGTGACGCCTGCTTGCGGCGTTTGCGATGAATCCACGACCACGCAGAAGTCGCTGTCCGACTCGACCAAGTCGCGAAGAATGTAGCTGCGGAATAAAAGATCGCCGTAAGAAATCACGGTGTCCGCGGTGAACGATTTCGCGGCGCAAGCCAGCGAAGCTAGTTCGCCAGTTTGCTCGTGCTTGTCGTTCACGACCAGGCGAATGCCCGACGTATCGATAGCGTCCGCGCGATAACCGCCGACCACCGTGATGTCGTTGATGCCTTCCTTCTTGAACGCTTCCACGAGCCGGCGCAGCAGCGGCTTGCCGGCGATCGGCAGCATGACCTTGGGTTTATCGGCGGTGACGGCTTCGAGGCCTGCGCCCCGGCTCGCCGCCAGCACGACCGCGTTACGCGATGCACTCGCCGACGACAAATACACGCTCTCGGCCGTCGAATATTCTTCGGCGTCCTGCAGGCGGAAAATCTCGTTCACGCTCGCCACGCGGTCTTCCACGTTCACGAGCGTCTGGCTTGTGTGGATTTCCTTGGCGATAGCCTGCATGGTCGACGCCGCGCCACGGAGCAAATGGTTCGCCCAGATCACCGTGCTGATGCCAGCCTGGCGGAATACGTCGGTAGGCGTGCTGTAGTACTTGGTCGGCACGATCACGAGCGGCCCGCGGCCTGCCCATTCGCGCGCGAACGTGAGAATTTCGTCGGGCTTGGACAGCTTGCTGTGGATCAGGATGGCGTCTGCCCCGGCCTGCCGATACGCCTCGGCGCGCTTGAGCGCCTCTTCCATGCCCCAGCCGGCAATCAGCGCTTCAACGCGCGCGACGATGGAGAAATTCGGATCGCTTTGGGAATCCTTCCCGGCCTTGATCTTGCCGCAGAATTCGTCCATCTCGGCGAGCGGCTGGCGCTCGCCGTTCAGGAAACTGTTGGTCTTCGGGAACTGCTTGTCTTCAATGCACACGCCCGCGATACCGCGCTGTTCCAGCTTCTTCACCAGCCGGCGAACGTTGTTGAAGTTGCCGTAGCCCGTGTCTCCATCGAGCAGAATGGGAAGGTCGCTGGCATCGGCCATGAACTCGAGCGTGTCGACCACTTGCGTCCAGCTGGCTTCATTGTTGTCGCGCACGCCGAACTGCGCGGAGATCGTCAGGCCGGAACCCCAGATTGCCTTGAAGCCGGCTTCCTTCACAATGCGCGCCGACAAGCCGTTGTGCGCTTCCATCAGGAATTCAAGCTCGTTGCTTTGGAGCATTTCGCGCAGGCGAAGGGAACGGGCGTAAGCCGCGGGTAGTTGATACGGTGCGTTCATCGGAGGGCTCCAGCAAGCTGACGCAGTTGCGGCAAGACTTCGTCGGCCGCACGTTTAACGTCGTTTTGAAAATCGATTTCGATCCACGGCGCGCCGGTCACATCGGCGACGTCGAATATCTGGCTGCGTTCCAGCAGCAAATCACGTACGGCTTCTTCATGCGGCAAGTTCGCGCGGCCTGTCGCGACATAACCCGCGACAATCTCGGCCAGACGGCGTGCGGCGGTTTCATCGAAACGGAAAAATCCCACCGATTCGCCAATCACGTCGTACTGCAGATCCGCCAGCACCTGTTTGCGCAACTCCACCGGGACGCCGTTCGCCACGCAGAGTTTCACGGGTTCGTCGCCGGCTTCGAAATCACGGTCGATCAACAAGCGGTTCACCGGACCCGCGCCCGCGACCAGTGGTTCGAGAATACGTTCGTCGTAAAGCACGTCGGCGTCCATCAAAAGCACATCGCCGCCACGCGTCAGCGCTTCGGCCGCCGTATGCACCGACAACACGCTGCCGAGCGAAAACTCGTTGTTCACCACGACTTCCGTATGCGGCTTCCAGGCGATCGTGGCCAGTTCCGCTTCCACGACTTCGTGCTTGAAACCGAGCACGAAAACGATCTCATCGACGCCCGCGGTTTTCAGCAGTTGCAAATGACGTTCGAGCAGCGACGAATCGCCAAAACGCAGCAGGCACTTCGGCTTTTGCTGCCCTTCCGGCTGAACGAGACGTAATCCCATGCCGGCGGCAAGGATGATTGCGCGCATGTTGATCCTATGGATGAAGCTTTATTCGATATCCGGCACACGCGCGAGACGACGGCGCTGCCAGCCCTTTTCAGCGAAATGCAGATAAACGATGCCCGGCAGACCCAGCAGCAATTCGCGCGCGCGCTTGGCGAGCGAAAGCGCGAGAGCGGCTTCGGGCGGCAAACCGATCAGGCGCGCGAGCAGCAGATAGCCGCCTTCCTGCACGCCGAGCGAACCGGGCACCGCGAACGCCGCGCCGCGGATGGCCTGGCCGAGACTTTCCAGCATCAGCGCTTCGCCCCAGCCGACCGGCGAGCCGAGCAGATGCAACGCAAGCCAGACTTCACCCGTGCCCACGATCCAGCCAACCAGGCTCAGCGCAAAACTGGCGGCGACCGGTCCGGGTTTTTTGTAGAGATCGAGCACGGCGCCATCGACAGCTTCCGCGCGCGATACCAGCGACGACCAGTCGCGCTTCTTCGAAAAGCGCGCGGCGAACTGGGAAGCAAAGCGCGTTGCCCGTCCGAATAATCCGGCGCGTTGCGCGAAGAAAAAGCCGATGACCATCAGCGAACACACCACGATCACGATCAGCACCGGCAACAGCATGCCGACGCCCGACGCATAACTGCTCAGCAACGCAAGGCCGAGCATCGCGAAAATCATCTGGCCGACGGACTGCATGGTCGTGCTGACGGTGATGACGGCGGCGGCGTCGCGGGAACGCATGCCGCGCTGCGAAAGGTAACGCACCATCAGCATGGGACCGCCGATCTGACCGGCCGGCATCAGGCTGTTCACGGACTCGCCGGTCCAGCGCGCGAGCAGTGCGTCGCGAAATGTGACGTCGCGTTGATTACGGGCGAAGAGAATCTCGATCGCCAGTGCGTCGATTACCACTGGCAGGAAATGAAATGCCGCGACCGCGAGAAGTCCCCAGCCAGCAGCCGCCAGCGCCGAAGCGACGGAACCGAATCCCTGCCAGCCAAGCAGCGCGATGAACAACACCACGCCGAGCGACAGGAGGACAGTTCCAGCGCGGCTCATGCTGCGCTGTTCTTCCCGCCTTTGCGGCGGAACACCTGGCCGAAACCAAAGTACGCGATCGAATCCTTCATGTTCGAGATAAAGCGCTGCCACGGCCGCATATTCGGATTCGTGACGTACTCGAAGGTCAGCGATACGCGGAACTCGTTCCCGCGCGCAGGCGTGATGCGATGGCGAAGCTTGTCGCCATCGAAGAAAACAAGGCCGCCCGGTGGGATTTGAACCGAGCCGGGTTGGTCGGGGATCTCCGGTGTGCGCGTGTGCAGCTCGTAGTCAAGACGGCACGACGAATCGTCCATGACACCGAGCAACAGCGTGTAGCGGCGGCCTTCGTAGTACGACGTATCGTAATGCCAGCCGATGTGGTCCCCCGCCTTCGTATAAAAGTACAGTGCGTAGGCGTGTGGATCGTCTGCGGGAGACTCCTGAAGTGTGTCGCCGCTGATCTTTTCCAGCCAGCTGATCAGCGCCGGTGAACGATACAACTCGGCAATGAATGGCGCCAGTTCGTCGATTGCATGGCGGCTTACGCTGCCGCCTGCCTTATGCCCCGGAATGTAGTTCCGGTTGATCGCCGGCGTAACGGCGCGCACGGCTTCGACCAGCTTTTCGGTGAATTCGCGCGGCAAGAAGTCTTCAAGATAGAGGAACGCGCCCTGGTCATCGAAGGTCTTGTGCAGCTTTGCTGGCTGACGGTCCGAAGAGGAGCGCTCGAGATGCGCGGCCAGGGTTTCGTCGACAGCCTGCGGGCCCTTGCGGCTAACAGGATTGCCGCCAAAGGTGGGCGTGGGCGCCGGAGTAATAGTTGAATTCATTGAACAGCCTGCAAGTCTTGACCATCGGCGTCTTTATTGCGCGCATTGGAGGCCGTGTTCCGTGCAACGCGCCGTACCACGCGCTGATAGTCCACTACGACCCATACGGCAAAAAGCGGAGCGCCAATGGACGCCGCAATAAGGAACGGGGTCATGCCATTGAGCAGGGTCACCACCGGCAGCAGATACAAGACGTCTTCAGTTTCGAAGCCCGCCATGGACGCCTGCTTGGTCCCGGTCTTGCCCGCCATCGACTCAATGCGCATGCGTAGAAAAAAGATTAGCGCAACCGCCACGCCCGCGACGCCACCCAGCCACTGAGCCGGGACGATCATGGAAGGATGGTGAACACCCACATAAAAACCAAGCCCGACGAATAGCAATACGGTCACAAAAGAATCGCATGCGAGATCGTAAAAATGACCGATTTTGCTCGATTGACCGCTGATCCGCGCCAATTCGCCGTCCGTATGATCGACGAAATTCGATACCGCAATCAGGAAGGCGCCCAGGCTGCACGTCCAGAAAGTGCCAACCGAAAGATAGTACGCGCCCACCATGCCAATGAGCAGGCGCAAGGTGGTCAAGTGATTGGGGGTGATCGGGGTGCCAACGAGCGGCGTTACCAGGCGCCGGGCGAGTCGTGCATCCCAGGTTGGAGGCTCAGGAAGGGCACGGAATGTGGCGTTGCAGGGATTGTTCATCCTCGAAATATATCTCGTTTCGAATTTAATTGCATATATGGGGTCACCGGATTTAGTGCGCGCCAAGGCCGCATTTCGTTCAGATTTGGACACAAAGCATGCTGATTTTTAGCACCCGTTCGGATGTTTCCGCACGCCACGCTAAACGTTGAAAAGGCGAGACGACCGCAACCTCGTCGGTATTTTTTTCTTCCGATCCTTATTGAAGCGGTACAGGCACCGCTGCGGGTGCGCTCGCCGGCCTGCTGGCGTCGCCCGCCGCGACTGCGGTTTCGTTGCGGGCACCGCCGTTTTTATCGAGCGGAATCTTCACTGTGCGTACCGTCCCGTTACCCAACGGAAAGTCCGTCAGTGCGCTTCGGATGAGGTACGGCATTGCGCGCACCAAGGACGATTCGCCGCCCGAATTACTCGCGCTCACCTTGTACACCTCCCGCCCGCTCGCCCTGTCCGTCAAGCGGATCTGGAGGGCGTGGACGAACACCGGATAGCTTTGATCCACGTATCCTGCCGGTCCCATGTCCCAGCCGCCCCACGCCCCGTAACCGCCCCAGCCGTATGGGCGCCCGTACCAGCCGCCGTACATGGGCCACGGATCGTAATAGACCGGCTGCCGGACGGTCACGAAGTCACCGCGAATGGAATACGACAGCTCCACCCGGTAATTCGCGCTCGCGTCTGGCACCTGGCGAAACGCGTGCGTAGCGAGCTCATTGGCAACAAGCGCTTCATACGTTTTCTGTTCGATGCTGTTCTGTTGCTCTGCCGAACGCGCGAACGCATAAGTGCGCGTGGCGTCGCTTCCCGACCAGTCCGAAAATGCTGAGACCTGCGTCTGGACGTATGTCGTGCACCCGCCGAGCAGCGCGAAACCCGCGATAAGCGCAATGCGCGCCGCACTTTTCCATTCCCCGCACAACCGTCCGAACGTCATGGCCGACCTCTGTTTCCGTTAATTTCCAGCGTTGGATCCGCGAGCGGGCAGCGCCGGGTACCGCAGGCGCCGTGTTCATGTCGCCTTGTCCTGCCCGTTGAAAGACTGTAATGCCCTATCGACGTTTGGGAAATAGGCCAATCGGCCGACCCCTCCGGAATCGGGCCCACGTTTGCCCGCGCCTTTGTACAATGATCCGACACAAGGCCGCCTCGATTGACCCAAAGCCGAGGCACCGCTCTCAACTCAATTCGACCCGACATGTCCAACTCGACCGCTCCCGCCGTAATCCGCCGCGCCGACTACACGCCGCCCGCATTCCTGATCGATACCGTCGCGCTCGAGTTCGATCTCGTGCCTGAGCGAACCGTCGTTCGCAACACCATGCGTTTGCGCCGCAATCCCGACGCCGCGCCGGCCGCGAGTCTGGAGTTGATCGGCGAGCATATGGAGTTTATCGGCGCCACGCTCGACGGGCGCCCGCACGCGGACGTCCGTGTCAATGAGAACGGTCTGTCGGTAAGCAATATTCCGGACGCGTTCGAATTGACTATTGAAAGTACGTGCAATCCGGCAACGAATACCACGCTGTCCGGCCTGTATGTATCAAGCGGCAACTTCTTTACGCAGTGCGAAGCCGAAGGGTTTCGCCGAATCACGTATTTTCTCGACCGACCTGACGTGATGGCCACCTACACGGTCACGCTGCGCGCCGACAAGACGGCGTATCCGGTATTGCTGTCGAATGGCAATCTGATCGAGGAAGGCGATCTGGACAACGGCCGGCACTTCGCCCGCTGGGAAGATCCGTTCAAGAAACCGAGTTACCTTTTTGCCCTGGTCGCGGGCAAGCTGGTCAAGCTCGAACAGCGCATGAAGACGGGTTCGGGCAAGGAGAAACTTCTGCAGGTCTGGGTCGAGCCGCACGACCTGGACAAAACGCAGCACGCCATGGATTCGCTGGTGCATTCCATTGAATGGGACGAGCGCCGCTTCGGGCTGGAGCTGGATCTGGACCGCTTCATGATCGTCGCCGTGAGCGACTTCAACATGGGCGCAATGGAAAACAAGGGCTTGAACATCTTCAACACGAAGTACGTGCTGGCCAATCCGGAAACGGCGACCGATGTCGATTTCGGGAACATCGAAGCGGTCGTCGGCCACGAATACTTTCACAACTGGACGGGCAATCGCGTAACTTGCCGCGACTGGTTCCAGCTGAGCCTGAAAGAAGGGCTGACCGTGTTCCGCGACCAGGAATTTTCCGCCGATATGGCCGCCGGCCTCGAACCCGGCGCCGCCGCCGACGCTGCCCGCGCAACCAAGCGGATTGACGACGTCCGTGTCCTGCGTCAGATGCAGTTCGCCGAAGACGCGGGTCCCATGGCGCATCCGGTTCGCCCGGAAAGCTACGTCGAGATCAATAATTTCTACACGATGACCGTCTACGAGAAAGGCTCGGAAGTCGTGCGCATGTACCAGACGCTGCTTGGGCGCGATGGCTTCCGGCGTGGCATGGACCTTTATTTTCAGCGGCACGACGGTCAGGCCGTGACGTGCGACGATTTCCGTCACGCCATGGCCGACGCCAACAGCCGCGATCTGGCGCAATTCGAGCGATGGTACAGCCAGGCGGGAACGCCGCGCATAACGGTTCGCACCCAATTCGACGCAGCGGCGAAGCGATATTCGCTGACGCTCAAACAGGGCTACGGCGAAGCGTCGGAGGCCGCACGCGCGACGCAAAAAGGCCCGTTGCTGATTCCGTTCTCTGTGGGCTTGATTGGTAAAAGCGGCGCCGATCTCCCGCTGACACTCGAAGGCGAGAAAGAAGCGCAAGGCACGACCCGCGTGCTCGAATTCACGGAATCCGAGCAGACCTTTACTTTCGTCGACGTCACCGAAGAACCGCTGCCGTCGCTGCTGCGCAATTTTTCTGCGCCAGTGGTTGTCGAGTACGACTACACGAACGAGCAACTGGCGTTCTTGCTGGCGCACGACAGCGACCCGTTCAATCGATGGGAAGCCGGCCAGCGCCTCGCCACGCGTGAACTGCTTACCCTGACGGAACGTGCGTCGAAGGGAGAGGAGCTCACGCTCGACGATCAGGTTGTCTCGGCTTTCGCCCAGGTTCTCGACGACACCACGCTCACGCCCGCGTTCCGTGAACTCGCGCTGATGTTGCCATCGGAGGGATACCTTGCCGAGCAAATGGCCGTTTCCGACCCGGCCGCCGTGCATGCTGCGCGAGTGTTCGTGAGCAAACGCCTCGCGACTGGCCTGCGCGACCGGTGGCTCGCCGTCTACGAAGCCAACCGGACGCCTGGCGAATACCGCGCGACGCCAGACGACGCCGGCAAACGCGGCCTGAAGAATCTCGCCCTCGCCTACCTGAGCCAGCTCGATGACCCGGCGCGGGCCATCGAACTCGCAAGTGCGCAGTACGACGCCGCAAACAACATGACAGACCGCTCGGCGGCTTTGTCGGCATTGCTGACGGCGGGCGCTTCGGGCGCAGCCGATACCTCCGCCGCCAACGCCGCGCTCAGCGACTTCTATAAACGGTTCGAGAACGAACCGCTTGTCATCGACAAATGGTTCTCGCTGCAAGCCACGCAGCGTGGCGGGCCGAAACGCAATGTGCTCAATATTGTGCGCGAGTTGATGCAGCATCCCGCGTTCACGTTGAAGAACCCGAATCGCGCCCGTTCGCTGATTTTCAGCTTCTGCGGTGCTAATCCGGCGCAATTCCACGCGGCCGATGGTTCCGGTTATGCGTTCTGGGCGGAACAAGTGATTGCGCTCGACGCCATGAATCCGCAAGTCGCGGCACGGCTCGCCCGCACGCTGGAACAATGGCGCCGTTACACGCCAGCCTTGCGCGAAAAGGCGCATGCGGCGCTGGAACAGGTTGCATCGAAGGTTAAATCGCGGGATGTGCGGGAAATCGTCGAGAAAGCGCTCGGTCAATAATCCGCCTTGGGCTCTTGCTGTATTGAAACCGGCGCTTCGGCGCCGGTTTTTTGTGTCGAATAGGCGCCATGTTTTCTGTGACATCAAGACACACAACCCGAGCGGGTAGAATCTGGGGCATTCGTCTTAACGCTCCCGGAGCCCAACGCAATGTCGACCCCTTCATCGATTTCCCGTCGCACCACGCTGACCAAGTTGTTGATTGAGCAGCAGCGCGAACACCAGAACCTTCCCGCCGACCTGCGTTTGTTGATCGAAGTCGTGGCGCGTGCCTGCAAGCAGATCAGCTATCAGGTCAGCAAAGGCGCGCTGGGCGAAGCGCTCGGCTCGGCCGGCAGCGAGAACGTACAGGGTGAAGTGCAGAAGAAGCTCGACATTCTTTCGAACGAAATCCTGCTCGAAGCCAACGAATGGGGCGGCAACCTGGCCGCGATGGCATCGGAGGAAATGGAAAAAATCTTCCCGATCCCGAATCGTTACCCGAAGGGCAACTATTTGCTCACATTCGATCCGCTCGATGGTTCTTCGAACATCGACGTGAATGTGTCTATTGGAACGATCTTTTCGGTGCTTCGATGCCCGGATGGCATGGAACCGAGTGAAGAGGCATTCATGCAGCCGGGTTCGGCGCAAGTCGCGGCTGGCTACGCGGTCTATGGTCCTCAAACCGTATTCGTGCTGACGACAGGTTACGGCGTCAACTGCTTTACGCTCGATCGAGAACTGGGTTCGTGGGTGCTCACGCAAAGCAACATGCAGATCCCGACCGAGACGCGCGAGTATGCAATCAACGCATCGAACAGCCGTCACTGGTATGCGCCGGTCCAGCGTTATGTAAACGAACTGAACGAAGGCAAGGACGGTCCGCGCAAGGAAGACTTCAACATGCGCTGGATTGCTTCAATGGTCGCCGACGTGCACCGCATCCTGAATCGTGGCGGCGTGTTCATGTATCCGGCCGACAAACGCACGCCCGATCGTCCGGGCAAGCTGCGCCTGATGTACGAAGCGAATCCGATGGCGTTCATCGTTGAGCAGGCAGGCGGCGCTGCTACAGACGGCGCGCAGCGTATTCTCGACATCGTTCCGACCAGCTTGCATCAGCGCGTGCCGGTCTTCCTCGGTTCGAAGAGCGAGGTCGAGCGCGTCACGCAATATCACGCGGAAAAGAATTGACCCGAGGGCTTGCCAAACTCCGCGAAGGGTCCTTATAATCTCGTTTCTCTGATGCCGGAATAGCTCAGACGGTAGAGCAGCGCATTCGTAATGCGAAGGTCGGGGGTTCGATTCCTCTTTCCGGCACCAACAGAATCAAGCATCAAGCCCAGTCACTGCGACTGGGCTTTTTGTTTTGTGGATTCCGTTTCGAGCACATATAAATCCCCAAACATCGTGCATATCTCATAATTTCTATTTACTGCACGTTCTCCTCAAATACGCACTAAAAATTGCGCATTTCCGGAACTTGTCGAAATGAATTTAACGCGCTGGTAAAGTGCCCCTGATTAACATTGCTTCCTCGGGGTCCTTTTCAACCAAACGCGTCCGCGATGCCATCCAAGCCAATTCGAACGAGCGCCCGCGACCCAATCGTTTATCGCAGGCGGCGTCTTCCTGCTACCTCCGCCCTCACCTTGTTCATGCAGGGATGCACGATGCACGGCGCGCCTTCGTATGAAATCTTCGGCGCTTACTTTCCCCTCTCGTTGATAAGCGGGTTGGTCGGATTCGTTGCAGCGCTCATCGCACATCGGATATTCGTTTCAACCGGCTACGCACAGGTCGTCCCGTTTCAGCTCTTTGTCTGTATGGCTATCGGCGTGATGGTTGCCGCGCTTTTCTGGCTCGCGGGAACAGGGCACCTCCTATGAAAATCGCAGGCAAGCGCCAAGGGTCTGTAAAAGGCCGCGCAATCGCGGGCGTGATCATCGTGCTCGGACTGGCGGCGGCATATTTCGCCTACGACCGGACAACGCGCTTTCCCTCGACCGATGACGCGACAATCGATGCCGATGTCGTTCACATCGCGTCGCCGGTCGGTGGCCGTATCGTCCGGTTGCATGTGACTGACAACCAGCGCGTTGCTAAAGGCGATGTGCTTTTTGAAGTCGATCCGGTTCCGTTCCGTCTCCTCGTTGCACAAACTCAGGCCGACCTCGATCTGGCCCGAGCGGCGCTCGAAACGCGCCGCAAAAGGATCGTCGGCGAGCGTGCGAACGCGGTCATCGCCGGCGATCAGAGCGGGAAAGCCGCGCGCAACTACGAGCTCGCTACGCGCAGTGTTCAGCGCCTCACTCCGCTCGCGGCAAAGGGCTACGTGCCCGTCCAGCAACTCGATCAGGCGCAAGTCGCGCAACGCGATGCCGCGCTGTCTCTCAAACAGGCACAGGAACAGAAGCAGGCGAGCGCGCAGACGATCGGCGACGATGCTGGCGAAATCGCGATCGTGGTTGCACGTGAGGCTGCGCTCGCGATCGCACAACACAGCTTGGAGTCGAGCATCGTGCGCGCGCCGCACAATGGATTTGTCACGGGCCTTTCGGTGCTCGCGGGCGAAACAGTTGCGCCGAATCAGTCCGTCTTCACGCTCGTCCATTCGGACGAATGGTTCGCCGTCGCGAATTTTCGCGAAACGGAACTTGCGCGCATCCAGCCCGGCGATTGCGCGACCGTCTATTCCATGATCGACCGAAGCCGCGCGATCCACGGCAAAGTGACGGGCATCGGCGCGGGCGTGTCCGATTCCGACCGCATCAATCTGCCGCGGTCGTTGCCTATCGTGCAGCAATCGGTGAACTGGGTGCGCGTCGCCCAGCGTTTCCCCGTGCGCGTGCGTCTGGACGAGCCGGCCGCGCAACTGGTCCGCGTCGGTGCGAGTGCGATGGTCGAGGTGCGGCATGGCGCTGCCTGCCGCTGATCGTGTCCGGCCTGGCGCCGCCGACATCCTGAAGCTGCTCGCGCCCTTTCCCGGACGTGCCGCAATGGCGTGCCGGATCGCGTTGATCTGCGCGCTGACAGCATATGTGACGAGCGCCTACGGCACGATGGAAGCCGCCATCTCAGCGTATGTCGTGTTCTTCCTGAATCAGCCGGACCGGGTGATGAGCATCGTGCAAGGCGTTGCGATGCTCGTGCTGGTGACCGTGTTTATCGGCATTGTGCTGGTCGTGGCCATGTTTGCTCTCGACAACCCTCTTTGGCGGGTTGCGTGCATCGCGGGGCTGTCGTTCGGACTGCTGTTCGTGACTTCGGCGAGCAAGCTGCGGCCGGTGGGCGCGATCTTGGCGATGATCATCGGTTTTTTGCTCGATGAACTCGGCAGCGTCCCGTTCGGCGAAGTGGCAACGCGCGCCCTGCTCTACGCCTGGCTGATGACGGCGATCCCGTTCGCTGTATCGGTTTGCGTCAACCTGCTCCTGGCGCCGTCGCCGCGGCGGCTCGTGGGCCGCGCGCTGGGAAGGCGTTTGCGGATTGCGGCGCGAGCTCTGCTGAAGGCAGAAGAAACACGCGACGCACTGAAGGCGTGCCTGCGCGAGGGCGATGCATCGATCCGCACGTGGCTGAAGCTTTCGGCAGTCGATGGCTCGTCGGCACGCGCGGATATCCCTGCGCTCGGGGAAGCGACTTCATCGACGCTCGCAATTCTTGTCGCAGTCGATCTCGCGGCACGCGAACCGTCGGGGCGGCTGCCGGCATCATTCGCCGCGCCGATTGCCGAGGCGCTCGAAAACATGGCGCGCATGCTCGAAGCCGGGGGTTATCCGGTCGATATCGAACTCGATCTGCCCGACATAAAAGAACTGCCCACGCTCGCGCGAATCGCGGTCGAGGATCTGCAGCGCGCGGTCACCCGGTTCGCGGTGATCGAAACCGATGCCAATACGGAAAGCCCACGACCCGCCGCCAAGTCCGGAGGGTTCTTTCTGCCCGACGCTTTCACGAACCCCGAGCACGTCCGCTACGCGCTGAAAACGACGGCGGCCGCGATGTTCTGCTATCTGCTCTACACGCAGATCAACTGGCCGGGCATCCATACCTGCTTCATCACCGTCTATATGGTGTCGCTCGGCACAACCGCCGAAACCGTCGAAAAAATGACGCTGCGCATTGGCGGGTGTTTTATCGGCGCGATTCTCGGCACGGCTGCAATCGTGTTCATGATGCCCGTGACGACGTCCGCTCTCGGTTTGATGGCGATTGTGTTTATCGGCTCGTGGTTCGCGGCGTGGATCGCTTTCGGCTCGCCGCGCATCGCGTATGCGGGATTTCAGATTGCGCTGGTGTTCTTCATGTGCGTGATTCAGGGGCCGGCGCCCGCTTTCGATCTGACCATCGCGCGGGATCGCACGATCGGCATCCTGATCGGCAACGTGGTCGTGTATCTGATCTTCACGCGCGTTTGGCCGGTGAGTGTTGCAGGGCGCGTCGATGCCGGTCTTATCGCGCTGAAACAGCAATGGAAAAAGATCGCGACGCTCGCTGACAGTCGCGCTCGACGTATGCAGGCAGCAAGCGCCATGGCGCGTCTCGGCGCGCTCGAACAGGATCTTGCGATGATGCATTACGAGCCCTCGTGGGTTCGCCCGGATGCGCAGTGGATCGCTGAACGCCGCAACGCGCTGGCCAAGCTCGGCGTGCTCGAAACGCCCATTTTCTTACTCGCGGAACGAAATTCGGGCGATACCGCCATCGATGCCTGGATGGATCGTCTTTCGAGCGAAAACGGTAGCAGCGGCGCCGCCGCAATGCCGCCAGCCGAAACCGAAACCGACACATTCGCCGCTTTGCAGAACCTCGGCAATTCGCGCCTAAGCCAACTGGAACACGCCGCGCCGACCAACGCGGCGAAGGGCTTCACCACTCATGCCGCGGCTTAAGCCTTCCTTCGCGCTTGCAATCCTGACGGCAGGTTTGGCCGGCTGCGCTACATCGTCTATCGATATGGCGCCGGAAAGCCCCAATCACCCGTGGCAGCCGAAGACGGACGCGGCTGGCGCCATCGTGCCGGGTCCGGCAGCGAGATCAACGGCATCAACATCAGTACTGGCAAGCAGCTACCAATTGCCTGCGAACCCCGCGCTCGCCGCCGTGCCGCCTCCCGTCGCGCTGTCCCAAGGGCACGCGTACGGGCTAGCCGAACTGATCGATATGGCGGAAGCGGCGAATCCGCTGACTCGCATCGCATGGAACGATGCACGCAACGCAGCACTCGCCGCAGGCATCACAAAAAGCGCTTACCTTCCGCAATTGTCGATAGCAGCAATGGGCCAGTACGCGAACGCCCAGGGCCCGAACTCATCGGCGCTCGATGGATCTTCGGCGAGTGGATCGGGACATGGCGCGACATCGGTGTTGTCGCTGCAATGGCTCCTGTTCGATTTTGGCGGACGCGCGGCCCGCGTCGAGGCTGCGTCGCAGGGATCGGTGGTGGCGAACATCGGCTTCACCGCGGTTCATCAGCAAGTGATTTTCGACGTCAGCGTCGCGTTCTATATGTATCAGGCGGCGCGCGCGCGCATCGTCACGACCCGGCAAGGTCTCGATAACGCCGACGCAATCCACGCGGCGGCGCAGTCGCGTTACAAGCATGGCATTGGCACGGTGATCGAAGTCGCGCAGGCCGCGCAGAACCGGGCGCAGGCGAAGCTCGCGCTGGTGCAGGCGCAAGGCGTAGAAAGCAACGCTTATCTGGCGCTGATTTCCGCAATGGGAATATCGCCGTTATCGAAACCCGCGATCGCGGAAATGCCGGCGCGCGCGCTTCCCGCGCCCGTGAGCGATTCGATAGAACGGATTGTTTCGGATGCGATCGCGCGCCGTCCCGACGTCCTGAGCGCCTACGCCGCAGAGCGGATCAACTTTGCCAGAGTGAAATCGGCCGAGTCGGAATTCATGCCGAAGGTCTTTCTGGCGGCGAACGGTGCATACAACACGGGCAACTCTTCGATATCGGCGGTGCCGGGCATCGGCCAGCAATTGCCGACGGTGAATCTGAGCGGCGGGCGTTACGGCGGCAGCGTGATCGTCGGCGTAACGATTCCGCTGTACGACGGCGGCTTGCGCCAGGCCGTTCTCGCGCAAACACGCAACGACGCCGACAGCGCATCGACGCGCCTTGTCCGAAGCCGCGAGGACGCGGTCCGCCAGATCGTCGTGGCGCAGAACACGCTGCAGACGAGTCTGGCTGCGAACGCCGCCGCGAGGGAATTGCTGGGCGCCGCGCAGACCACCTACGACGCCGCATTCGATGCCTACCGCCAAGGTGTCGGCTCGATCACCGACGCCCTGCTCGCACAAAACCAGTTGCTCGTAGCGAAAAACGCAAACGCGGACAGTTACAGCGGCGCGTTATCGGCCGCCGCAGCTTTGGCACTTGCCACGGGCGCCATCGACTCGATCGCAGCGCAATCCAACTGATACCGCTTCCAACGATAAATGTTTTGCCGTAACGCTTAGCGTCACGTAGTTAAAGTAACGCTTTAAGCTCGCGGCTTAAATTGGTCGCAAAAAAAACATTTTCGCGTCGCTTTATCGATGTTTCGGATTTAGCTGATTTGCGAACATCCGTTTGTATGTCAGTGTGCGTTTCCAGACACATCGAAATCAGAAAGTTTTTTAAAAGATAATAAATCGGTCAACCGGGCCGAAATACTGCCGTTATCAACATAAGAAGGACGAGGTTATACGGCGGTTTGCGCCGCGGGAGTAACGCGTTTGGCGCATTGAGATGAGTTTGAAGCGCTTGATGAAATATTTGCCGCAAAGCAACATTCGGTATCGGCAATAAAGGGATAACGGCAAATACCTGGTTATTAACTGTGACACGTTTAAGTCACGCCATTGGTGTTCCGTTAAAGCAACAAAGGAACAGGGAAAAGTTCCAGCCGCGCATTCGACGCTAGCGCGAAGCCAGAGTCGAGATTGATAATCGACCTTATACAAGGAGAGAAAGTGATGGACGCCAAACCGACCAAAATCCCGGCACCCGACACGGTGCGTTGTCCGGATCAAGACCCGGTCGCAGTCGAGTTCCTTGCGGAATTGCCTGAGCACGTCCGGGCTTTCTTCGACGAACAACGCAACCTGTGCGACTCGAAGTAATTCGTGCAACTCGTCGCATGCGTTGCGCGCATGCACGTTCCATGCGGACCCTGAGCGGACTGCGGCTTTTGCACGCTTGAACATCGCGGCATCTCTCTTTAGCGGTGCCGCGTTGACACGCGTGTATCGCGCAAAACCAACATTCAAACCTTGAGTTAAGCTGCGGCTCTTTGCACGCTACCAGCCACTCATGCTTTCCACTTCATTCCTGCGGGCCATTGCTGTAACGGCGACGTCCATGACGATCGTCGCGGCGTTTTCATCGAACGCATTCGCTGATGGCGACGATACCCCGCTCACCAATCTCATTGCGTTGTCGTCGCAACGGTTGGCCTTGGCCGAACCGGTCGCGCGCTGGAAGTGGGCGCGTCACGAATCCATCACCGATGAACCTCGCGAAGCCGCGCTGCTTGCACGCATCGATGCGCGTGCGAAGGCGGCCGGGATCGATCCGGCGTTCGCACAAGCTTTCTTTCGGGATCAGATCGAGGCGAGCAAGGACGTGCAGAACGCCCTCTTCGATAACTGGCGCAAATCCCGGCCGCCTGAAGGCACGCCTCCGGATCTCGCCCGGGATACTCGCCCGCAGCTCGACCGCGTAACGGACTCGCTTTTGCGCGCGCTCGCTGGCGTGGAGCAGTTGCGTCACGCCGACGATTGCCCGCTGCGTCTCGCCGACAGCATCGCGCGATGGAAACACATGACGCGTTACGACTCGGCTCAGAACGCGCCGCTTGCCCGCGCGTTGTCGCACGTCTGCGCGGCTGGCGGCGTGGGCGCTGTAGGTTAGATGCTTGTGAGTTAGGCGACTTCGCGATTGAACGGAACCGCGGCGCCGAGCGGCACGATCTTCAATCCGCGCGACAAACGCTCGCTGAGAATCCGGTAAGTCGCCAGCTCGAAGTTCGCCGATACCGAAGACGAACGCAGGCGCGCGGCTTCATCGAGCGATGTTGCCGTGCCGAAAAATTGCCAACCATCGACGACATGCCAAACGCGTTGGCCCGTCTCGGCGTTCACTTCTTCGATAGCAATCGCCCCGGGATACATCCACGGTGCGCCGCGCGGATCGTCGCGACGTAGTTTCGAACTGCGGTTGTGCGCCGGACCAAACCGCGCGATCGAACGCCCTTCCTCGAGCATCGCGCCAATCTCGCCGCCCGTCGCGGTCCACTCCACGCGCCTGACCAGTTCGGCGAGCCGCAGCTCTTTCGCCGATCGCTTCACGCCCGACAAATGCGCGCGCACCCGCTGACGCAAGCGCACGCTGCGCCCCACATACAGCGGAACGTCGTTTTCACCGTAGAACACATATACGCCGCAACCCGCCGGGATGCGCTCGATCGTGTCTTCATCGATATCCCCAGCCAGCCGGAAACGACGCGTCACCTGTTCTATATGGCCGCGCAGGATATCGGCGGAATGCGTGCTGTGAAGGTGCTGCCAGAACTGCCAGAGAAGATCGGCGTCGGCGAGTGCGCGATGGCGCGCGAACGGGACAAGCGCGTGCCGTTCGATCAGCGCATCGAGACCATGCCGCCGTTCGGCTGGGTAGATCGCCCGCGACAATTGCACCGTGCACAGCACGTCCGGCTGGAACTTCATGCCCGCGCGCTTGAATTCGCTGCGCAGGAAGCCGTGATCGAAGCGCGCGTTGTGCGCCACAAACAATCTGCCGTGGAGACGCGTCAGAAGATCCTGCGCGAGGGCATCGAAAGTTGGCGCTTCGCGCACCATCGAATCGTTGATTCCGGTGAGCTGCTGGATGAAAAATGGAATGGGCTGCTGCGGATTGACGAGCGAACTCCACTGCGTCACGCCAGATGGCCCTACTTCAACAACGCCAATTTCAGTGATTCGATGAACACCCAGGCTGCCGCCCGTTGTTTCCAGGTCGACAAAAACCAGCGGCTCTGCGGAGAAGAGATTGGGAACGATTGGGAGCAAGGGTGCTGACCGCTAAAAGTGAAGTGGAATCCGATCTTGCATTTTATCCCACGGTAAAGCGGGTTCCTTAATCTCCTGCAATTCGCACTATTGAATGCGAAGGACGAAAGGCGGATTCATCGCAACAATTGCCCTTCTAAGCCAACTCTATATGGATTCGGAAGTATTTACCCGGGTTGTAACCGGATTTATCGAATCGTAAGCGTTTACGAGTCTTGTTACCGAGGGCGACCGTCGGCATCATAAACGTGTACCGCAAACACTTTTTAAGGAGGTCAGGCCGTGACGACCGAACTCAAAAGCATGTTTTCGTGGATCAGGACTTGGGTGGCCCCTCAGCCCGCAGTGGAAACATCGGAAGCACAAACGACGTCTTTACTGGATTTCGATCCTGCATGGCATGGCGATCATTGGCAAAACCTGTTGTCCTCTCCAATGGATGCCCGCCGTTACGTAATGGAAGACTGGACGATTTCGAGCCCGGCGGTTTTTGATAACAGCAAGCCCGTCGAAACGCCGGAGCATCCTGAAGAGGAAATGGAACTCGCCTATTAGGTTTCGCAGAGACTACTAATTAGATAGCGCTCGGAGCGAATCCCCGTGGATTTGCTTTGAAAAAAAAAAGCGCGACTGGGAAGTCGCGCTGACAAGGTTTGGAGATCTTTTCCGTCAACGAAAAAGTCTGCTTCGGAAAGCAGCGATTTAAGTATAGCCATGCATCAGACGAGAATCATCCCCAGTTCTGGCAATCATCTATTGCGGTTCCGTCAACAATCGACATTTCGGATTATTGGCGTTGTATTTTAACTATAGAACTTGTAGCAATTGCGCAACGACACTTTGTTGACACGCGCCTTGTGTTCTTCTCAATCCCCCGCAAACCCTTGCCAGTAAAGCCCTCTCCGGGATTTTCCCATCATTGCCGATAACAGAATACTTTATTGCGGAAATCGGAATGCCATCGCTGTAACACCGTCTTTACACTTCGTCTGGTCCGGAAACGACTGTGTCAATTCATTGCACATGAAATCACCTGACAGCGCCTCTCGCAGCGCGTCGGAGTGAAGGTTTCCTTCAAGCCTGGGTTGTCAGACCCAAACTGCTCTCGGAGTTACAAAGATGAAAAAGACTCTCATGGTCGCCGCCCTGTCGGGCGTATTTGCAACCGCCGCTCACGCACAAAGCAGCGTGACGCTCTACGGTTTGATCGATGCTGGCCTGACGTACACGAACAACCAAGGCGGCGAACACAACTTCAAGATGACGAGCGGTTCGGTGAACGGCAGCCGTTGGGGCTTGCGCGGCGCTGAAGACCTCGGCGGTGGCCTGAAGGCAATCTTCACGTTGGAAAACGGCTTCAGCATTGCTAACGGCACGCTGGGTCAAGGTGGTCGCGAATTCGGCCGTCAAGCATTCGTTGGTCTGTCGAGCACGCAATACGGTGCTGTAACGCTTGGTCGTCAATACGACTCAGTGGTTGACTACCTGGGCCCGTTGGCTCTGACCGGTACGCAGTACGGTGGTACGCAGTTCGCCCACCCGTTCGACAACGACAACCTCGACAACTCGTTCCGTATCAACAACTCGATCAAGTACCAAAGCGCGAACTACGCTGGCTTCAAGTTCGGTGCTCAGTACGGGTTCTCGAACCAGGCTGACGGTTTCTCGAACAACCGGGCTTACAGCGTTGGCGCATCGTACAACTACGGTCCGTTGAACATCGCTGCTGCTTACTTGCAACTGAACAACAACGTCACGGGCGCTGGTGCTGCTGCAGCACTGTCGAACAGCGGCGGTGCAGTTGCTGGCGACAACACGTTCGTGGCTGGCCTGCAGCGCACGTTCGGTGCTGGCTTGAACTACGCGTTCGGCCCGGCAACGGTTGGCTTCGTGTTCACGCAAACGAAGCTTGAAGACGCAGTTGGCATCTCTGGCGGCGCAATCAGCGCAACCAACGGTGTTGGCCTGACGAACAACTATGCTCGCTTCAACAACTATGAGTTGAACGGCCGTTACGCGCTGACCCCGGCACTGAGCCTGGCAGGCGAGTACACGTACACGGACGCACGTCTTGACGGCGCGAAGCCTTCGTTCCATCAGTTCGCCCTGCAAACGGCTTACTCGCTGTCGAAGCGCACTGACGTGTACCTGCAAGGTGAATACGTTCACGCGATTGACCTGGGCGACACCGGCCTCGGCGCTCCGATCACGGGCGTAGGCATGTCGTCGACCCCGAATCAAGTGTCGGCAACGGTTGGCATTCGTCACCGCTTCTAAGCTTCGATTCAAGCAGTACCGATGTGAAAAAAGCGCCGCTTGCGGCGCTTTTTTTTCGTCCCGAGCTTTTACGCTCTTGGCGCTCAAACCTTCGGCGGATAGTGCACGTCGAGAATATCGATCTGCTGCACGCCGGCCGGCGTGTGAAGCGTCACCGTGTCGCCAACCTTTGCTTTGAGCAGCGCACGCGCGATGGGCGATATCCAGCTCACGTGTCCAATGTCCAGATTCACCTCGTCCACGCCGACGATGGTCACCGTCTGCTCTTCCCCGTCGTCGCCGGCGTACGCTACGGTCGCGCCGAAAAACACCTGATCGACATTCTCCTGCCGGCTGCTGTCTACCACTTCGGCCAAGTCCAGCCGCTTTGTCAGGAAACGGATACGCCGATCGATTTCGCGCAAGCGCCGCTTGCCGTAGATGTAATCGCCGTTCTCCGACCGGTCGCCATTCGAAGCCGCCCACGAGAGCAACTTCACGACATCCGGACGTTCCACATCGAGCAGATGCAGCAGTTCGTCGCGCAGACGCTGATGCCCCGCAGGCGTAATGTAGTTTTTGGTACCGGGTGGAACGCCGGGTGGCTGTTCAATATCGAGGTCGTCGTCACTTTCGTCCGACTCTTTGACAAATGCTTTATTCATGGTGCAAACCGCTCAAAATGACGTGTAGAAAAGCGAGAACGCTCCCAAGCAAGGTAACACGAAGGAGATCGGCATTACAGAAATCGCGCCATGACTCTTCCTTTTTTGGGAGAGCTTGGCTATACTCTTGGTCTCGCGTGCGGCTGTAGCTCAGATGGATAGAGTACTTGGCTACGAACCAAGGGGTCGTGGGTTCGAATCCTGCCAGCCGCACCACTTTTTCAAAGCGCTTTGTTGGCCGAACACTGCAGGCGTTTCACGTATTAGTTTGTCGTTGTCCGTTTTTGTATTACCCTGTTGCACATGCGGCTGTAGCTCAGATGGATAGAGTACTTGGCTACGAACCAAGGGGTCGTGGGTTCGAATCCTGCCAGCCGCACCAATTTGAGAAGGGCCTTCCTCACGGAAGGCCCTTTTTGTTTGTGCAGCAGTTTTTCGCGCCTAGCCTTATTGCCGGGCAGTCGAGCCAATGTCGCCAATCCTGCCATCGGGCGCCGGGGCATCGTCCACCGATGCAATCGCGCTTTGCTCGCCCAACGGCTCCGCGCGCTCGCCGAGCAGCATTTGCGAGCGGCGCGGATATTCATTGTCCACGGTCTCGCCGAACGCGTGCAGCAGGAATGCGCGAAGCAACGCAATTCTCAGCGACGCGCCGCGCCCTTCCACCTCCGCGCCAGCTTTGCCGAACACCGCGGTGCAAACGACTTCTCCACGTCCGTGGTCGCTCATTTCTAGCCTGCACGCGCGCTCCAGCACGACCGAAGCGGCTTCCCATGACGATGACGGCAGAAACCGTCCGTCCCACGCTCGTCCGCGATCGTTGCCGCGAATGGCGAGCGTCTGGCCGCCATCGGTGAAATGAATCTCGCGGATGAAGTCGTGCAGCCCTCGCGCGACCCAATAGTCGAGCTCGGCGCCTTCAAGTTCTGATGTTTTCATAAGTGCCCTCGTTGTACGCAGAATGGGTACAGGGCACGCAGGTCGCGTTCCAGCGGCAGCGACTCAAACGTGGCGCGCCGGCCGCTCCGATAACGTCGGCGCCAGAACGTCAGTAGTCGCCGCGTTCGCGATCGATCCGCATGCCGCCTTCGTTATTGCGATGATGCGGCTCGTCACTCGGCCGCTCACGCGCAATGCGCATCACGTCCGGATTGGTCCGGACACGCCGCATCACGTTTGCCAGATGCACACGGTCACTGACCTGGATCACAAAGCGCAATACGGTGGATTCCTGCGTCACGTCCTCGTCCATGGCAATGTGGACAATGTTGGCATCGGCGGATGTGATGTCGGCCGCCACCCGGGCGAATACGCCCTTCGACGTGCTCACCAGCACCTTGATGGCCACGTCGAAGAGACGGCCCGGCTGCGGCGCCCAGGCAACGTCGATCCATCGGCCGGGGTCACGTCTGTGAATACGCTGCGCGACGCGGCATTCGGTGGTGTGAATCGCCATGCCCAGCCCAATGCCGATATACCCCATGATGTCGTCGCCGGGAATCGGGCGGCAGCAAGCCGACAATTGCACCGACATGCCTTCCGTGCCGGTGATCACAACCGGCGGCGCGGTGTTCGTGGTGAAGCTTTCGCGCGGGGAATCGTCGTCGTCGCGTCCGTTCATCAACACTTCGATGCGCTTCGCCATCACCGCGGCCACGCGCCGGCCAAGGCCAATATCCGCGAAGATTTCCTGGCGGCTCTTGTTGCCGGTCCACTGAACGAGCTTTTCCCAGACTTCCGGCGTGACCTCGGAAAGCGCAAGACCGTAGCCCTTGAGCGATTGATCGACAAGCCGTTCGCCCAGTTGCACCGATTCGTTCAGGCGCATTGTCTTCAGATAATGGCGAATCGCCGAACGTGCCTTGCCAGTGCGCACGAATCCGAGCCACGCGGGATTCGGCTTCGAATACGGCGCCGTTATCACTTCCACGATATCGCCGCTCTTCAACTCCGTGCGCAGCGGCAGCAATTCGTTGTTGATCTTCACCGCGACGCATTGATTGCCGAGATCGCTGTGAATGGAATACGCGAAGTCGAGTGCCGTGGCGCCGCGCGGCAGCGGCATGATTTTCGACTTGGGCGTGAACACGTACACCGCGTCCGGAAACAGATCGATCTTGACGTGTTCGAGGAACTCGCTGGAATCGCCTGCTTCGCTCTGGATGTCGAGCAACGACTTGAGCCATTGATGCGCACGCTTTTGCACATCGTTGAGATCCGCGCCGCCGTTCTTGTACAGCCAATGCGCGGCGACGCCCGCTTCGGCGATTTCGTGCATCTTGCGCGTGCGGATCTGGAATTCGATCGGCGCGCCAAACGGACCCACGAGCGTGGTGTGCAACGACTGATAGCCGTTCACTTTCGGGATCGCGATGTAATCCTTGAACTTGCCCGGAACCGGCTTGTAGAGCGCGTGCAACGCACCAATGCACGTATAGCATTCCAGCGCGGTGTCCAGCACGACGCGGAATCCGTACACGTCGAGCACTTGCGAAAACGACAACTGCTTGTCGCGCATCTTCTTGTAGATGCTGAAGATGGTTTTCTCGCGGCCCGTGACGTCGGCCTTGATCTTCGCGTCCGCAATTGTGCGCTGCACCGACTCCATGATCTTGCCGACCACTTCCCGCCGATTGCCGCGAGCGGCCTTTACGGCGCGCTCGAGCGTGGCGTATCGATGCGGATTGAAATTCGCAAAACTCAGATCCTGCAATTCGCGATACGTGTTGTTCAGCCCGAGCCGATGCGCGATGGGCGCATAAATGTCGATGGTTTCGCGCGCCACACGACGACGCTTTTCCGGCGGAACGGCGCCGAGCGTACGCATGTTGTGCAACCGGTCGGCGAGCTTCACGAGAATCACGCGTACGTCGCGCGCCATGGCGAGCAGCATCTTGCGGAAGTTTTCCGCCTGCGCTTCCTCGCGATTGCGGAACTCCATTTTGTCGAGCTTCGACAAGCCATCGACGAGTTCCGCAACCTTCGGCCCGAACCGTTCCGCGATCTCGGTTTTTGTCACGCCCTGATCTTCGATCACGTCGTGGAGCAACGCCGCCATGATGGATTGATCGTCGAGTTTCCAGCTTGCGCAGATTTCCGCGACCGCAACCGGATGAGTGATGTAAGGCTCGCCACTTTGACGATACTGCCCGAGATGGGCTTCATCGCTGAAATGGAAAGCCTGTTTGACTTGCTTGATTTCTTCCGGCGAAAGATACGCGGCCAGTTCGGTTGTCAGTTTCGCAATGGAAACGACGTCGTGACGGCGCGGTTTTTCCGGAGTGGCGGTCGGCCCGAACAAATGGCGAAACGATTGTTCGAGGACCGCGTCGATGTACTTGCGTGCAGCCGACGGAGAGTCGCCGTCGTGCTCGTGATCATGCGCGTGGTTTTCTGCGTTCAGCTCAACCTGGGCGTCACTGCCCGGTTCGTCGTGGTGCGTATCCACAGAGACGGACGATGGAACAGGATTCATGGTCGCCTCCGTGGTTAGCTGACGCTTTAGCAAAGATGCGCGTTGGTTCGAAATGCCTGGCCGATAACCGAGCGTTTTAACTCAGACCGGAACCTTCTTGAGCATTTCCACGCCGACCTGACCCGCCGCGATTTCGCGCAGCGCTACAACGGTCGGTTTGTCGCGGCTTTCGATCTTCGGCGTGTGGCCTTGAGCGAGCTGGCGCGCGCGGTACGTTGCTGCGAGCGCGAGCTCGAAGCGATTGGGGATCATTTTCAGACAGTCTTCGACAGTGATGCGGGCCATGGTTGATTCCTTCTCGATATGTTCTTCATTCTACCTTATGTGACCGGAAAGCCCGCTCACTCGGCGTGTGGCGAGTGTATGCCCAACTCGACGAATAACTTCGTATGGCGTGCATATTGCGAACCGAAACGCAGACGTGTCGCGGCAACGAGACAGCGCAGCTCAGTCAACGCCTGATCGAAGTTCTCGTTGATCAGCACGTATTGCGCTTCCGGCGCGTGCGCCATCTCGCTTCCCGCCGCAAGCAAACGCCGCACGATCACGTTCGGCGAGTCCTGACCGCGCTTTTTCAAACGCTCTTCAAGCGCATCCAGCGACGGCGGCAGGATGAAAATTTCCACCGCGTTGCGAAAGCGTTTCTTGACCTGTTGCGCGCCTTGCCAGTCGATTTCGAGCAGCACGTCATGGCCGCTTTTCATCTGCTCTTCAATCCATACGCGCGACGTTGCGTAGTAATTGCCGTGCACTTCCGCACTTTCGAGAAACTCGCCGGCGTTGTCACGCGCCATGAAATCATCGATAGAAGCGAAATGGTATTGCACGCCGTTTTCTTCGCCTGGCCGCGGGTCGCGCGTGGTGTACGACACCGACAGGCGAATGGCCGGATCTTGCGCGAGTAGCGCATTGACCAGCGTCGACTTGCCCGCGCCCGACGGCGCCACGACCATGAACAGATTGCCCGGATAAACGCCGGCGTAGGTATTGCGTTGAGCGTCGTTCATTTGTGCTTACTCCAGATTCTGCACTTGCTCGCGCATCTGTTCGATGAGCAGTTTCAGTGTCATCGATGCATCTGCGAGTTCTTTTGCCGCCGCCTTCGAGCCCAGCGTATTTGCTTCGCGATTGAGTTCCTGCATCATGAAGTCGAGCCGCTTGCCCACTTTTCCGCCCTTTTGCAGCACGTGACGCGTTTCCGTCAGATGTGCGGTGAGGCGTTGCAATTCCTCGTTGATATCGATACGGATGCCGTACATGGTCACTTCCTGGCGGATCCGTTCGGCGATTTCCTCGCGCGGAATGCTGGTTTGCGTCGTGCCTTCCGGCGCCGCAATGCCAAGCGCAATCTGCAGGCGCTCCACGATCTTCTGCTGATGCTTCGTGATCAGTTCCGGCACGAGCGGCGTGATGCGCGCAACGATCGCTTCCATCTCGGTCACGTTCGCGATCAACACGGCGCTGAGCGCGGCGCCTTCGCGGGCGCGGACATCGATGAGTTCTGCAATCGCCTGCTTGCCGCACGCCAGCACCGCGTCACGCAAGGTTTCCGCCGACACGCCGCTCTCCGACAAAATGCCCGGCCAACGCAGGATTTCGCCCGTACGCATGCGCTCGGAGTCGGGGAAAACGTCGAGCACCGAGCGCTCCAGCGCGGCGAGTTGCGACAGCGCATCGCGGTTGAGCACGCCGGAAATGGTCGTTTGCTCGGCGCGATTCAGGTTGATGCGGATATCGACCTTGCCGCGCGAGAGCTTGTTCATCAGCATTTCGCGCAATTGCGGTTCGCACGCGCGAACGTCTTCCGGCATGCGGAAATTCATGTCGAGAAAGCGCGAATTCACCGTGCGCAATTCCACCGATACACCCACGCCCGAGCCGTTTGCGCCCGCGCCGTCCGACGCAACTTCGCGCGTGGCGCTCGCATAGCCTGTCATGCTGTAGATCATTGTCGCGTCCGTTTTTGAAGATCGATGTTCACTTCGTACGCCCGGCGTGAAGCTGCGCGAATGGCATGCAATGTTGGCCGGGCGGGGAAGCTGGCATTATCCCATTTTTGCCGATATGCCCCCAGGAAAGGCCGTGGAACGCATGCCGCACGCGCACGGCCAACCGGACGCTCATCCCGATTGCGGATAAAATTTGTGTTCCGGCCCGGCGTTCTCACGCTTTTATTGCTCAGCGACGGCCCTCCTTCACCGCTATATCACCAGATCGCCTCCATGACAGAATCCCCGCTGACCTCGCCCGCCCCGTCTGCACGCCCGAGTGGCCGCCGCGCGAACCAGTTGCGCGACGTGCGCATCACGCGTCACTACACGAAGCACGCGGAAGGTTCCGTCCTTGTCGAATTCGGCGATACCAAAGTGATCTGCACCGCGAGCATCTCCGAGCGTGTGCCCGAATTCCTGCGCGGCCGCGATCAGGGCTGGCTCACCGCCGAATACGGCATGCTGCCGCGCGCGACGAACACGCGTAACGATCGCGAAGCCGCGCGCGGCAAGCAGACCGGACGCACGCAGGAAATCCAGCGCCTGATCGGACGCGCACTGCGTTCCGTGTTCGACCTGAACAAACTCGGCGCGCGCACGTTGCATATCGATTGCGATGTGATCCAGGCCGATGGCGGCACGCGCACGGCCAGCATCACGGGCGCTTTCGTCGCGGCTCACGATGCCGTTACCAAGCTGATCGCTACCGGAAAAATCGCGGAATCGCCGATCAACGAATTCGTCGCGGCCATCTCCGTCGGCGTGTACAACGGCCAGCCCGTGCTCGATCTGGACTACGACGAAGATTCCAAATGCGATACCGACATGAACGTTGTCATGACGGGCGCCGGCGGTTTTGTCGAGGTTCAGGGAACGGCCGAAGGCGTGCCGTTCACGCGCGCCGAAATGAACGCGTTGATGGATCTGGCTCAAAGCGGGATCGAAACGTTGATCGCGAAACAGAAAGTCGCGCTGGAGTTGCTCCGTGTCTGATACAGCATTGAAACGGGTCGTCCTTGCATCGAATAATGCGGGCAAGTTGCGCGAATTCGCCGCGCTCCTGAGCACGGCCGGCATCGATCTGGTGACGCAAGGCGAACTCGGTGTTTCCGAGGCCGAAGAACCGCACGTGACCTTCGTCGAGAACGCGCTGGCGAAGGCGCGGCATGCATCGAAAGCAACAGGGCTTCCCGCTCTCGCCGACGACTCCGGCCTGTGCGTGCACGCATTGCGCGGCGCGCCCGGCGTCTATTCCGCCCGCTACGCGCAATTGCAGAACGGCGGCGAAAAAAGCGATGCCGCGAATAACGCGCGGCTCGTCGCGGATCTTGCGAACGAAGCCGATCGCCGCGCGTATTTCTTCTCCGTGCTCGTGCTCGTTCGTCATGCCGACGATCCCGAGCCGCTGATTGCGGAAGGCCGCTGGCATGGCGAAGTGGTCGATGCACCGCGCGGCGAAAACGGCTTTGGCTACGACGCGCATTTCTTCGTGCCATCGCTTGGAAAAACTGCCGGCGAACTCGATCCCGCCGTTAAAAACGCCAGCAGCCATCGTGCGATCGCGCTGCGTCAACTGCTGGAACGGCTGAAGGACGTATCGTGAGCACGGGTCCGCAGGCCATCAACGTGGTGAAGGCGTTCACGTCGCCGGGCAGTATCCGGCTGACTTCGTTGCCGCCGTTGTCGCTCTATGTACATTTCCCGTGGTGCGTTAGGAAGTGTCCGTATTGCGATTTCAATTCACACGAGTGGAAGGGCCAGACGTTCCCGGAAGACCGTTATCTCGATGCATTGCGCGCCGACCTCGAGCAAGCATTGCCAATGGTCTGGGGCCGTCAGGTGCATTCCATCTTCATTGGCGGAGGCACGCCCAGCTTGTTGTCGGCGAAAGGATTGGACCGTCTTCTCTCCGATGCCCGCGCGCTGCTGCCTCTCGACGCCGACGCCGAAATCACGCTCGAAGCGAATCCCGGCACGTTCGAAGCCGCAAAGTTCGCGCAGTTCCGGGCGAGCGGCGTGAATCGTTTATCGATAGGAATCCAGAGCTTCAACGAAACGCACTTGAAAGCGCTCGGCCGGATTCACGACGCCACGCAAGCGCGTCAAGCCGTGGAAATTGCCGCCAGGAACTTCGATAACTTCAACCTCGACCTGATGTTCGCGCTGCCGAAACAGACGCTCGACGAATGCCGCGCCGACATAGAAACAGCGATCAGTTTCGCGCCGCCGCATTTGTCGCTGTATCACCTGACGCTCGAACCGAACACGATGTTCGCGAAGTACCCGCCGCCCGTTCCCGATGACGACGAATCCGCCGACATGCAGGACTGGATCCACGAGCGCACGGCGTCGGCGGGATACGAGCGTTATGAAGTGTCGGCGTACGCGAAGCCGAATCGCAAGAGCCGGCACAACCTGAATTACTGGCGCTTCGGCGACTATCTCGGCATCGGCGCAGGCGCTCACACGAAGCTGTCGTTTCCGCAGAAAATCGTCCGTCAGGTCCGATACAAACATCCCGCCACGTACATGGACGAAGCGCTCGGCGGCGCGGCCGTGCAGGAAGAGAACGAAGTCGGTCCGCGCGATCTGCCGTTTGAATTCATGCTCAACACGTTGAGGCTCGTGGAAGGATTTCCGGTGCATTCGTTCAACGAACGAACCGGCCTCGCGATGTCCGCAATCGAACCGGCGCTAAAAGAAGCAGAGAAGCGCGGCCTGATTACGCGCGATATCGAAACCATCGCGCCAACGCAACGCGGCCAGGATTTTCTCAACGATCTCCAGGCGCTGTTCCTCAAGAACCCTGACTCGAAAACGCCCAAGGACAACCGTTAATTGAGCGCCTCATCTCCTGCTGTACCACCCGGCTCGGTGATGCGTCACCGGCCGTTTGCGCTCTTCTGGAGCGCTCGGGTCATGTCATCGGTGGCGTTCCAGATGATGTCGGTTGCCATCGGCTGGCAGATTTATTCGATCACGCATAGTGCATTCGCACTCGGGCTCGTCGGCCTCGCCCAGTTCCTGCCGATGTTCATGCTCACGCTCGTCGTCGGCCATGTTGCCGACAGATACGACCGGCGCACGATCGCGTTCGTGTGCCAGGCAATCGAGGGCGTGGCGGCGTTGACCTTGTGTATTGCGACATGGCGTGGCGTGACGAGCCAGGAGTTGATCTATGTGATCGCGGCCGTTGCCGGATCGGCGCGGGCATTCGAATCTCCGTCCATGTCCGCGTTGCTGCCCAACCTGATCCCGCGCGCGCAGTTGCAATATGCAACGGCGTGGTCCACGTCCGCGAACCAGACCGCGCAGATTCTCGGGCCCGCAATGGGCGGTTTGCTCTACGGACTCGGCGCGCTCGTGGTTTATGGGGCGGTGAGCGTGGCGTTTGTGGGGGCGGCGCTGCTGCTTGCATCGATAAAAATCGAAAAAGCCGTGCGCATGCGTACGCCGGTCTCGCTTGAATCGCTGTTCTCGGGCATTGCTTTCATTCGACGCAAACCAGTGATTCTCGGCGCGTTGTCGCTGGATCTTTTCGCCGTGCTGCTGGGCGGCGCGACGGCCTTGCTGCCCGTGTTCGCCCGCGACGTCTTGCACGCCGGCCCTTGGGCGCTCGGCATGTTGCGCGCGGCGCCCGCGGTTGGCGCGCTCGCGGGATCGATATATCTGGCGCACTTTCCGTTGCGGCAGCGTGCGGGAACGGCGCTTTTTGGCGGCGTGATTGCGTTTGGCGTCGCGACGATCGTGTTCGGGTTATCGAGCAACATCGTCATTTCGATGCTCGCGCTCGGTGCGCTGGGTGCATCGGACGTGATCAGCGTGGTGGTGCGCAATTCGCTCGTCCAGTTGCAGACGCCCGACGATATGCGTGGTCGCGTGGGCGCGATCAATTCGTTGTTCATCGGGACATCGAACCAGCTTGGCGAGTTTGAATCGGGCATGACCGCGGGCTTGTTTGGCGCGGTGCCAGCGGTGTTGATCGGCGGCGTGGGGACGATTGTCGTCGCGCTGCTCTGGATGCGCCTGTTTCCCGGTTTGCGGGCGACAAAATCGCTGGAAGGGTGACGCGCTTTCGAAGGCTTAAACAGCCGGCGAAGTTGCGCTACAATACGCGCCTTGCCGGAAGGGAGCGCCGTTCCGGTGATTGGTTTAGTTGTAATTTGTGAAACGTGGAAGCGTGGCCGAGTGGTTTAAGGCACTAGTCTTGAAAACTAGCGATGGGGTGACCCATCCGTGAGTTCGAATCTCACCGCTTCCGCCAAGAACATGGAAATAACCCCGTTACTTTTTGAGTTACGGGGTTTTTGTTTTTTTGGGCATCCCGAACTAAAGCCGTATGTTTTCCTCACGCCGGCGTCCGACGGCGAATAAACAAGCGGACGAACTCCATCCGCTATTTCATATTCAACACCGCGCGCCAGCCACGCATCGCGATAAACATTCCCTCATTCAAGCCTGACGTCCGGCCATGACACCGCCATCGACGGGAAGCACAGTGCCGGTGATCCACGATGCTTTTTGCGATGCAAAGAACAGGATCGCCTCGGCGATATCCGCTGGCTGACCATTGCGCCCGAGCGGATGAAACGCATTGAACGTAGGCAGCGTCGCCTTGACCTGATCGTCGGTCATGAACGTGTTGTACACAGGCGTCTCCACAACCGCCGGCGCCACCGTATTGATGCGGATATTTTCCGGCGCCAACTCGATCGCGAGATTGCGCGTCAACGCATGCACGCCCGCGTTCGCCGCCGAATATGCGGCTGATGGCGTCGCGCCGATCGCCTGCAACGCCCACAACGATCCCGTTTGAACGATGGCGCCGCCGCCGCGAAGTTTTATCGCCCGTGCTGCCGCCTGGGCCATGAAAAACTTGCCTTTGAGAATGGTATCGATGAACCAGTCGTATTCCGACTCAGTCACATCGAGGAACGCCTTGGGCGCAAACACGCCGGCGTTGTTGATCAGGATGTCGACGCCGCCGAAAGCTTGCGTCGCCAGGTTCACGAGACCGGCGGCCGTTGCGGGCGACGCAATGTCGCCCGCGAATGTGCGGACGTTGGCGCCGGTTGGATCGATTTCTGCAGCCGCCAGCTTGAGCTTCGCGTCGTCACGCCCACCAATAACCACGCTCGCGCCAGCCTGCACAAGGCGCTTCGCGACTTCCTTGCCAATACCCGATCCACCGCCCGTGACAATCGCGACTTTAGAAGAAAAACTATGCATTTCAATACTCCGGAAAGTTCAGCCAAGGGAAGGAACGCCTCGCTCCCTGCTTCCTTGTTGAAGAGTATTGTTAGCTTGAACGAACGCGTTCACAAATCAGTTATTCTGTCCGCTTCTAAAAGAAAAACTTTATCGGCATGACTACGCCTATTTTTCTCAATGCACTGCGAGCGTTTGAAGTAAGCGCGCGACACCAGAGCTTTTCCGCCGCGGCGGCAGAGTTGAACGTCACGCCCGCGGCCGTTGGACAGCTCGTTCGAAGTCTGGAAGAGTGGCTTGCCTTTCCGCTTTTTCACCGAAGCGGCGGCGGGCGGGCGCGTCTCGTCCCAACGGACATCGCAATCCGGGCGCTCCCCGATATCCGCGAAGGATTCGACCGGCTGAATCTCGGGCTCGCGCGCCTCAAGGAAGCGTCGACGGGCGGCGTGTTGACGGTTACGGTCAGCCCCGCGTTCGCGGCGAAGTGGCTGTTACCGCGTATCGACCGGTTTCAGGCGGCGTGGCCGGACACCGATGTTCGTCTCGATACCAGCCTGAAACTCGTGGATTTTGCGGCCCAAGGTATCGATATCGGCGTGCGTTATGGCGCCGGGCACTGGCCCGGACTCGAAGCCGAAAAGCTGATGGACGAAGAGGTTTTTCCTGTGTGCTCGGGCGCGTTTCTCGAACGCAATCCCGGCTTGCGCAGCCCGGCCGATCTGGCAAACATGACGTTGATCGATGATCTTTCCGTGGATCGTCAAGCGGGCTTTGTCACGTGGGATACCTGGAATTCGTGGCTCGAAAATGCCGGGACGAACGTGGTCGCGGGTCGCGCAGGTTTGAAGATCAACAATTCCGCGGCGGTTTTGCAGGCGGCAATAGATGGGCACGGCGTGGCGTTGGCGCGAAGCGTCCTGGCACGCGATGATCTCAGTTCCGGCCGGCTGATCCGCCTGTTTCCCGACATTACGTTGCCGTCGGCGCTCGCGTATTTTGTCGTCTACAAGAAGGAATGCGCCGCGTTGCCGAGGCTCGTCGCGTTCCGTGAATGGCTTCTGAGCGAAACCGCCAGGATATGAGTTCTATATCGAGAGCAAATAACGATGCCTTCTGCCGTCCATAATTCACTCGCGTGGATCTTCGAGGCCTTCGAGCGCGATCCGACCTACATCACCAAGCGGATGTTCGGTTGTGACGCCGCTTATATGGATGGATTGTTGTGCCTGGTCGCCGCCGATCGCGGAGACCCGTGGAATGGCTTGCTGGTTTGTACATCGCGGGACCGGCATGCTGCGCTAATCGATGAAATGCCGGCTTTGCAGCCACATCCGGTGCTAGGGAAATGGCTCTATGTGTCGCAGGACGATCCGGCTTTTGAAGACGTCGTGAAAAGGATTACCGAGCTCGTGCTCGCACGCGATGAACGTATCGGCGTCGAGCCAAAACCACGCCGGCGCGGCAAGAAGTCCGCGCCGGCGTGAACAGACTCAATGCATCAACCGACGTCCGGCTCGCCTTCGCCCGGCTTCTTTCCAGGCTGGTCGCTTGGCGCCTGCTTGCGGTGTTCATCGTCACGCTCGGGCATCTTGCTCGCCTCGTTGTCGCTGTGTTCTGCCGGCTGCGGGTTGGTCAGATCGGTCGGATCGCTGTTCATGGTTCTCTCCTTGCATGGTGATAATGTGGGCATGCAAATTAGGGCAGCAAGACGTGGTCCCGGCGGGTATCTTTGAGGCTGATGCAGCGTTTTCCCGTGGAGTTTCGTCGACCATGATCTTCAGCTTGAAAAGCGGGCAATTGGCGTCTGGCGTCGTGCTCCTGGCCACGCTCGCGGCGTGCACGATCACTCCGCCGCCCGGCGCGCTCGAAACGCCAAAACCTGCCGCGGCGGTGGCGGGCGCGACGCTCGATCAATACAAAGTGCGCGTGGCGCAACACATTTTCGAGCGCAACCCGTCGCTGGTGCTCAAAGGCACGCCGCAAGCCATGCTGCGCTCGCTGGTCGTGGTCGCGTACACGGTGGACCGCAACGGGCGTGTGATCCGCTCTTCGGTGTATCGGACGAATGGCGACGACGAAGCCGAAGCCACCGCGCTCGCCTCGCTGCGCCGCGCTTCACCATTGCCTCCACCGCCGTCACGTCTGCTCGATGGCAACGGTCATCTCGATCTTTTCGAAGGCTGGCTCTTTAACGACAACGGCCAGTTCCAGCTGAGGAGCGCGCATTCGCCGCAGGCAACGACCATCGATTGAAGGAGCTTTCATTGCGCTTCCAGAAACAGTTCCTTGCCCGTCGCCACGCACGATCGTTATAATTTTCGATACCTATCCGTTACACCGGTAACCGGCCATGCCGGTCAAAGCCATTGCCGCTGCCCATCCGGCGTTCGTGCAATGCGCCCCGCCCGCTCGATACCGCGCCGCACCCGCGCGCCGTTCGACGCAACCTGATCGCCTTATTTGCTTCATTTGCCTTAATAAAATGCCCCGCGTCGCGCTCCAGAACGCGTGCGATGGGCGAAACGGAGACGCCATGTCGTCAGCTTCATCTTCACTGCCTGCATCGCCCGCAAGCGATGCAAAAATGAGCAGCTCCCGCGTCATCTTCGCGAGTTTCATCGGGACGGCGATCGAGTTCTACGACTTCTATGTCTACGCGACCGCGGCCGCGCTGGTGATCGGCCCGGTGTTTTTCCCGCACAGTTCGCCGGCCGCACAAGCGTTGTCGGCGTTCGTCACGTTCGGCATTGCGTTTATAGCGCGGCCGATCGGCTCGTTCGTGTTCGGCCATTTCGGCGACAGGATCGGACGAAAATCGACGCTGGTTGCATCGCTTCTGGTCATGGGCGTTTCCACGACGCTGATTGGTTTCGTGCCGGGATATGCGTCCATCGGCAGTCTGGCGCCCGTGCTGCTGTGCATCTTGCGCTTCGGGCAAGGCATTGGCCTGGGCGGCGAATGGGGCGGCGCGGCGCTGCTCGCGACCGAATACGCGCCGCAAAACAGGCGCGGCTGGTTCGGGATGTTCCCGCAACTGGGGCCGTCGGTGGGATTCCTGGCATCGAACGGATTGTTCTTTGGCCTTGCGCTTTCCTTAACCGATGAACAATTCCGCAGCTGGGGCTGGCGCGTGCCATTCATTGTCAGCGCCGTGCTGGTGGCGCTCGGCCTGTACGTGCGCCTGAGAATCGCGGAAACGCCGGCGTTTCGCGCGGCCATCGAAAAGCAAGAACGTGTGCGCGTGCCCGTTGCCACGCTGCTCAGCCGCTATCTTGGCCCAACGCTGCTCGGCGCCATCGCGATGATCGTCTGCTACACCCTCTTCTACATCTCGACCGTTTTCTCGCTGTCATACGGCGTTTCCACGCTTCATTTCACCCGCGAAAAATTCCTCGGCCTGTTGTGCTTCGCGGTCATTTTCATGGCGATCGCGACACCGCTTTCAGCGCTCGCCAGCGATAAATTCGGCCGTCGCCCGGTGCTGATCGTCGGTTGCATTGCGGCGATCCTGTCCGGCTTCACAATGGCGCCATTGCTCGGCAGCGGCAACACGTACGCGGTCGCGCTGTTCCTGACTATCGAGCTGTTCTTGATGGGCGTGACGTTCGCCCCGATGGGCGCGCTGTTGCCCGAGCTTTTCCCGACCAACGTGCGCTACACCGGCGCGGGCGTGGCGTACAACCTGGGCGGGATTCTGGGTGCATCGGTGGCGCCGTATATTGCGCAATTGCTTGCGAATCGCGGCGGCCTGTCCTGGGTTGGCGGCTACGTTTCCGTGGCGGCGGCGATCAGCCTGATCGGCGTGCTGTGCATGCGGGAAACGCGCGGGATCAAGCTTTAACGCGTTTTACTGATCCCGCCGGTTAGCCGCATGCGCCGGTACGGCGGGATGCTTGGGCACGCGCGTGCGCTGCGCGGCCTTCCGGTCGCGCCAGAAAGCGGCGAGCCAGATCAGGCTGCCAATGGCGATGGCGTCGCCGGTCAGTCCCGCCATCCATTGATACGAACCGAGCGATACGACGCGCAACGCTGTGTCGATAACCAGCGACATGCACGCGCCCGCGATAAAACACACGAGTCCCTGTTTGCCGACGTTCACCACGCTCGGCAGACTTTGCGCAATCGATCGAATCCATCCGGCGTGCACCGCCTGCGCGAACAACCACGCGACCACCACAAAACTCACGATGCGCAGGGTTGCGAGGTTTTGCTTCATGTATCCCGGAGGCGCCTGCGTTTCGAGAAAAAGCTTCGCGAACGCAAACGTCAGAAACACGACGATTGCAGCACGCGTCAGCCAGCGCGCCGTTTTCGAGTTATGGAATTCGGCGCTGATCGGCTGGACGCGTGAAAGGATGCCCATGGCGAACATCAACTGCCACGCAAACGGGTTGAACGACCAGCCTTCGGCGTACGCGGACGGCAACCACTGCGCAAGCGACGACGCAAACAGCCACATTCCCAGGCTGCCGAACAGCACGACAACCGGCTTTTTTGCGGCAAGCGGCACCACGAACGGAACGGCGAGCGCGAACATGGCGTACATCGGCAATACCGACGATAAATACGGCTGATGCCGCAACGTGGCGATATCGAAGGAAAGGCTGAGCGGCCGGGCCAGGAACGCGGGCCATTCGGTGATCTGCAGCATGGGGGTATCGATGCGCAGCCACATCAGCAACGCGCCGCCGAGCAGCATCATGACAGCCGTAAAAAGATACGCCCGGTAAATTTCCCAACTCCGCTTCAAGAACCGCCGCAATGCGGCTGAATGGCTGCGATTTGCTTCGAGCGACGTATAGGCCGCTGCCGACGCATAACCACCGAGGAACACAAACACCTCGGCGGAATCGCAAAACGCATAGCTATGAAGGGTGAAGTGCGACAACACGCTTCCCGAAATGTGATCCACGGCGATGACGAGCAGCACGAGTCCTCGAAAAAAATCGACTTCGAGGGAACGGCGATTCGGGGAACTCATGGATGCGACTCCGTGAAAACGACGTGTCTGCAAGAATGCAAAGTAGTTGAAAGCAGCAATAAAATCAGTCCAGCCGGCGAATTCGGGTTAGTACTAAATGTCTTCGGAAAATTCCCGTCAGATCATTGACTTACATCTGGAGAGCCGCAGCGTTCGCTCTTATCCGGAACGTCGCAACTTGCGTACCGGGATGCGCTGTCTATACTCGAACAAACCTTGTACATAATGAGGCTGGCCCCATGCGGATACATCTCCACAGTGCGCATGTTGTCGTAGTCATTGCCATAGCGTTATTCAGCGCGCTAATGCTAGCTGTAAGATTTCAGACAACGAGCTGGCGCGGAATTGCGTTCCAGGCTTTGATCGCAAATCTGGGCGCAATTGCGGCGGTCGTAGCGTTTGAAATGGTCACCGGCTAGCAAAATTTCCGTGCCTGTTTGAATTAAGTACCACCGCTAATTCTCGACTTCTCTAACACTAGTCGATAAATCTTTCATTCACCTGTGCGTCTGTTCAAACGTTTGCGCATTATACAAAAGGCTTCAATTAAACTTACTTTCTCATTACCAATTTCTCTCCGCTCTCGCCACCCCGACGAGAGTGTTTTATGGGGCGCAGGCGTATTGCCAGCGTCCCATTTTTCTTTTCGATCCGAATTGATATCACCCTTTTATATCGATGACACGCGCATCGATATAATCACGGCTTTGCCGACAGCCGGTCGCATGGCTCACCGCTTATGAATCGCCTGCTCCGCTCCCTTCCCCGCCTGACTATCCGGCGCGCACGCAGCATCTGGTACAGATACGGCATTTTCTGGGTCGGCGCCATCGTCGTCGGACTGGTCGCCGTGTTTTACGCGCGGCTGATCGACTGGGGTTACAACAGCTTCCGCACGTTCCAACACGATCACGTCTGGTTGCCGCTTATCCTCACGCCGGCCGTCGCCGCGTTGTCCGTCTGGCTCACACGCAAGTTTTTTCGCGGCTCCGAAGGCAGCGGCATTCCTCAAGTCATTGCGGTATTGCACAGCCCGCCGGGACTTGGGACACGGCTTTTATCGCCGGGAATCGTGATCGCGAAATTCGGCATCTCCTTTCTCGCGATACTCGGCGGCTTCACCATCGGCCGCGAAGGCCCGACCGTGCAGGTCGGCGCGGCGCTCATGTACAACCTTCGCCGCCTTTTCCCGCGATCGAACGCGCGCATTGAACGGCAACTCGTGCTGGCGGGCGCGGCGGCGGGGTTATCGGCGGCATTCAATACGCCGCTCGCCGGCATTGTGTTTGCAATCGAAGAACTCACACGCAGTTTCGAAGCCCGCACGAGCGGCGTGCTGATCACCGCGATCATCCTGGCGGGGATCGTCGCGCTGGGGCTGAACGGCAACTATACGTATTTCGGGACCATCGAGGTCAGCGCGCATTTTCCCAACCTGCTGGCGCTCGCGGTAGTGCTGACGGCCGTTGTGACGGGAATCGCCGGTGGCTTGTTTTGCTGGCTGCTGCTCAATACGTCGAAGTGGATTCCCGCGCGCCTGCGCGAATTGCATGCATCGAAACCCGTCATTTTCGCGATGATCTGCGGCTTGATCATCGCGATCGTCGGCCTCGTTTCAGGCGGAACGACGTTCGGCAGCGGTTACGCCGAAGCGCGCGGATTGCTCGAAGGCCACGAACAACTTTCGGTCTTTTATCCGCTGCTGAAGATGGTATCGATGATCGGCTCGTATTTGCCCGGCATTCCCGGCGGCATCTTCGCGCCATCGCTTTCCATAGGCGCGGGCTTCGGCAACGTGCTGCACATGGTTTTCGGCGACATGCAGTTGTCGATGCTCATCGCCCTCGGCATGGTCGGTTATCTCGCGGCCGTCACGCAGTCGCCGATCATGTCGTTTGTGATTGTCATGGAGATGATCAACGGCCACGCGCTGGTGATTTCACTCATGGCAACGGCGTTGATTGCAAGCCGCGTGTCGCGCTTCTTCGCGCCGCCGCTGTACGAGGCGCTTGCCGAGCGTTACATGACGCCGTTACCTGCGCCCGTGCCGAAAGCATCGCCGGAAGTGCCGGAGGGTCCGGTCGAGGCAGAAGAGCCGGCGACCAAATAACGCTCAATAGACATAAACGCGCGCCGCCGGCCGATAAGCATAAGAATGCGCCGGCACGACAATACACCCGCCCAGCAGCGTCGCCAGCAAGGTGATAATCAGGAGTTTCGTTTTCATCGGATGCTCCGGTATGGTGGTAAGGGCGGCGTGAGTGCCGCCCAACGCGTCAGCAACGATCTCAAGCCCAATGCCCCGGCGCATAACGCCACGCACCATGACGCGCGAACCAGTGTCCCGGCACCCAGTGATAACCCACGCGCTCGACTTGCCAGTGTCCCGGGTTCCACACGTACCGGCCGTGCTCCCAGCGCCAATGTCCCTGATCCCAGACATATCCAACGCGTGCGGGCGGCGCGGCCTCTACACGCACGGGCGGCGGCGCATTCGGCGCGATGATGACAACTTCAGCCGACGCGCTTCCCGCGACGGCAGCAACACCGGCCATCGCAATGGCCGCCTGGGCGATAAACAAACGAATTTTCATGATCGGCCTCTTGAGTGGATCGCCGCACGCAATCTGCAGCGATACCCAATCAATGCGCGAAGCCAGGATTCAGCCGACATCGGCGGTGTAACCGCGATGGCTAAACTGCAACGGAATATTGATGTAATTCGGCATCGTCCATATACGCTAAGACACGCTAAGGCGCGCAAACGATAAACCGTAAAAACACAAAAGCCGGAATCAACCATCGATTCCGGCTTTCTCAACAGCTTTCGAGTTACTCGAATTACGTCACGCCGATGGAATCTCGATCTTGACCTCGAGCACTTCGAGATCGTCCTGACGTTCGAGGCTCACGCGAATATCGTCGCTTGAGATCTTCACATACTTGGAAATCACGGCAACGAGTTCTCGTTGCAACGCCGGCAGATAATCAGCGGCCGGCTGGCCACCCGCGCGCTCGTGCGCGATGATCAACTGCAAGCGTTCCTTCGCGACCGAAGCGGACTTCTTTTTCTCGCCCAGCAAAAACGAAAGAATCGACATTGCGTCCCCTTACTTGTTGCCGAAAATGCGTTGCAACAGACCTGGCTTCTGATAATCGATAAAGCGCAGGGACTTTTCCTCGCCCAGAAAGCGCGAAACGATGTCCTTGTACGCTTCAGCCACATCAGTGCCATCGAGGTGCACGGCCGGCAAACCCTGGTTCGATGCATGCAGCACCGCTTCCGATTCCGGAATCACGCCAATCAGGTCGATGCGCAGGATTTCCTGGATATCGGTGAGCGACAGCATCTCGCCTTCGCTCACGCGCTTCGGGTTGTAACGCGTGATCAGCAAATGTTCCTTGATCGGCTCCTTGCCTTCGATTGCGCGCTTAGTCTTCGACGACAAAATGCCGAGAATCCGGTCCGAGTCGCGCACCGACGACACTTCCGGGTTCGTCACGATCAACGCCTCGTCGGCGAAATGCATGGCGAGCAGCGCGCCCGATTCAATCCCGGCTGGCGAGTCGCAGACGATATATTCGAAGTCCATTGCGATCAGGTCGTTGATGACCTTCTCCACGCCTTCTTGCGTCAGCGCGTCTTTATCGCGCGTCTGCGATGCCGGAAGGATGAACAGGTTCTCGCACTTCTTGTCCTTGATCAGCGCCTGGTTCAGATTCGCTTCACCCTGGATCACATTGATGAGGTCGTACACCACGCGGCGTTCGCAGCCCATGATGAGATCGAGATTGCGCAGGCCGACGTCGAAGTCGATAACAGCCGTTTTATGCCCGCGCAACGCGAGGGCCGATGCGAAGCTCGCGCTGGTGGTCGTCTTGCCGACGCCGCCCTTGCCCGAAGTCACCACAATGATTTTTGCCATTCCTGTACCTTGTGTTCGTCAATTAAATCCGCTGGCGTTCTGTCCGGGAGCGCGCCGTCCCCATCGGGCGCACCTTGGCTGATTTTTCCATCAGGCCAATCAGGTCAGCCGCAGCGGTTCGATCATCAATTTTTCTTCGTCGAGCCAGATCTGCACCGCCTTGCCCAGGACGTCGGGGCCGAGCGGTGTTTCTGTCGTCCTGTAAATCCCGGCGATGGAAATGAGTTCCGGCTCGAGACACGTGCAGAAGATGCGCGCATCGAGATTGCCGTGGACGCCCGCGAGCGCCCGGCCGCGCAACGGCGCATAGATATGAATGTTGCCTTCCGCGATCACTTCCGCGCCGTAGCTCACGAGCCCGAGCACGACCAGATCGCCCTTCGCATACACCTGCTGCCCAGAACGCAACGGCCGGTCGATGATCGTGGTCTTCGGCACCGGCGCGCTCGGCGGCGGCGCTTGCGCGACGGCGGCTTCGATCACGGCGACGGCTTCGGTGTTCTCGACGTTGGCATCGACCGATGGTTTGGGCGCGCCACGCCGGTCGCGCGCTTCGAGCAGCGGCAACGCGCCTTCTGCTGCCCACGTCTGTTCCGGCAACGCGACCACGCCGACAGGACGCATGCGCACGCTGTCGAGCAACGCCGCGAGCTCGCTCACCGATATACGTTCGCCGGCGTCGAGCTTACGTACGTCGATGGCGACGGTATCGCCCGCAAAAAACTCGGGAGTCGCTTCGAAGCGCCGCGTGAGTTCCGTGCGCATCGCGTCGAGGTCGGTAGTCTTGACGACAAACAGAAGCGTGTCGACAGAGCCGCTGCGCAATTCGAAAAAGGGCGTTTTTTTGAGCGACATAGGTAAAGCCAAAATTTTTGCGTATTTTACAGGCGTGAGCGCGGGCAACAGAAAAATTTCAGATTGCCGTCGCAATGTCGGCCGTCGTGAAGTTCAGCTGGAAAGAAAGAGGACAGCGCAGAGGATACAAATAAAGGATACAAACGACCGGCCACGTTATCACGCATGGCCCCGCGTGTTGCGACGATTGCCGCGAACGCGCGCCGGAAGTTATGTGGTTTGATCGCTTACGCGGCGCACCAGCAGCGTTTCGAATTCCTCGGGATGCGCAGGAATGCGGCGCCGTTCGCCGGTCGGACCAAAGCCCAGGCGTTCGTAGAAGCGCATGGCGTTGCGGTTGCCATCGGCGATCCACGCGAAGACATCATGCACGCGACGTTCCGCGAGCCATTGCGTGGCGGCATTCACCAGCAGCTCGCCGCCTCGCAGATGCCGCACTGCCGGCGCCACCCACAATGCATAAACGAAGGCGCGCGGTTGAGCCGCCTCTTCAATGAACGCGCCGACAAGGCCCGCCGGATGACCTTCCGTGTACAAGATAAACGATGCCGTGATCTCGGAGTTCGCGTGGCGATCAGCCGTTTCGTCGAAGCTTGCGACGTCGGCGGACAACGCTTCCTCCAGCGTCTCGCCGAACGCATACGGTGCTTCGCGCAACGAGGCCGTGCGAAGCTCGCGCAGGACAGCACCTTGATGAGAGGCAATCCGGTGAACAGTTAGTGAAGGACTCATGCGGGTGTTTTTCTCTCAAGCTTTCACAAGCTTCTTAAGCTGTCTTCTTAGCTATGTTCTTAGACTGTCTTAGCCAGCTTAGTCTAATTCGTAGCTTCAACTGAACAGGCAAACGAGTCAAATCATTATTGCAGGCAACGTGCGAAGCCGCCCTAATGACGTTCGTGCCGGGCAAGTCCAGGTCTCAGGGCGCCGAATATTCACCCGTGCCATCGGGCCAGGGTGTGAGCAGTTCGTAGCCGTCGTCAGTGACGACAACCATATGCTCCCATTGCGCCGATAGTGACCGGTCCTTCGTCGTCACCGTCCAGCCATCGCGCGATTGCTGCGTCGCAGCACGACCTGCGTTCACCATGGGTTCTATGGTGAAGACCAGTCCCGGCTTGAGCCGCAAACCCGCGCCCGGGTGTCCGTAATGCAGTACTTGCGGATCTTCGTGATAGAGACGTCCAATTCCATGTCCGCAATACTCGCGCACGATCGAATAGCCTTCGCGGTTCGCCACGGTCTGGATCGCATGACCCACGTCGCCCAGCGTCGCGCCGGGACGCACCGCGCGAATACCGGCAAGCATGGCTTCGTAAGTCGTATCGCAAAGACGCCTGGCTTCGCGGCTGGGCGTACCCGCGTAATACATGCGGCTTGTATCGCCGAAATAACCGTCCTTGATGATCGCGACGTCAATGTTGACGATATCGCCATCCTTCAATTCCCGCGCGCCCGGAATGCCGTGGCAGACCACGTGATTCACCGATGTGCAAATGGTTTTCGTAAAGCCCATGTAACCCACGTTCGCCGGGATTGCCTTCAGCTCATCGACAATAAAGCGGTTGCAGATTGCATCCAGTTCTTCCGTGGTGACGCCGGGCTTGACGTGCTCTCCGATCATCGCAAGGACTTCTGCGGCGAGACGTCCGGAGATTCGAAGCTTTTCGATGTCGGCGGGCGACTTGAGTGTGATGGCCATGGAGCGTTGGTGTGTCGGCGCGCGTCATGTCGATACGAAATCGATGTATCCGCCGCGCATTATTTCAGGATGCCGGCGATGATAGCATCGCGCGCTTTCCCGCTCTTTTTCCAATGGTTTCGGAGTCGCCGTGCAACCACGAAGCGCTGTGTGCGTCGTGATCCGGACTTGCTTCGTCGAGCGGTTTACGCTCTATTCGCTTAATGTTTTGACTCTCGTGTTTCGCCAATGATCTCAAGTCGTGTCATTTCCTTCGCTCTTTTTGCTCCTCTTTCGACCGCGATGTTTGCGGCGTTCGCGCTCACGGCGTGTAGCTCCGCCAGTGGTCCCGAACTTCGTGCATCGAACCCGCTGATATACGTATCGTCGCGGCGCGCGGCATCGGATGTTTTCAATTGCCTCGAAGATCGCCTGCCGTCTGTGTCGACATCGAAAATGGGTAACACGTCGGAACTCGTGGTCGGACCAAACGCGTGGCTCGTGACGCTGACGCCGTCGCAATATGGATCGACGGTGAAAGTGCAGAAATCGGCTGGAGACTACGGTCGGCTGCCGGAGCCGGAAATGCGCTTCAATATCGCGCGGTGTACGACTTGATTTGTGGCGGGACTGAATAAGACCAGAATGTCGCGCCCGTACGCAGATGCCATTACGCGTTCATGGCAATTGGTTTTTTCAACGTTGCGGTGTTTATGCCAAGCGCTTACAGCCTGAATATGCAACGAACCAAGTGATTAAGTTGCTGAGTCGAGAGATACCGGCCAGACGCTTTTCGAACGATTAATTGGCGTTATGATTTACGCACTGAGCGACGCGCGAGCGCCCGCTGCGTGGCGCTTTGCATCGCTTTTTCAAAGAACGCGCCATTCCTTGAAAACAATCTTATTCCCGTGTTTATAAAACCAATTGGTTAATGTGAATGCGTTTAAAAATACGAATTAATACTGTTTTTTGATTAAATAGATTCCGTTGCAAACAACGTAGCATTTGCTGCAACCGGTATTTTTAAACGGAAATATGCATGAATCAATTTGTTACGCGAATCCGCCGCAGCGTGGTGTCCGCCCTTGTTATTGCCAAGTCATTATGTTTTTTGCCAGTTGCACACGCCGCGGGCCCCGACGATCCGGTCTCACTGTCGATAACGCCCCAATACATGTACCGTCCGCCCGCTATTGTCGGAATGTCGTCCGAGCCCGCTGAACCAGCGCCGGCATCCGGCGTTGACGATTGGGCCAACCGACAGACGCCGGCGCTTGAAAAGCCCGACAACTGGGCTTGCCGGACATCGAACAATTTGAGCCGGAGTTCGATCGGCAGGAATCCGGACGGCAAGTCGATTTCCGATATTCAGGGCCTGCTGCCCAAGTGCTGAAGCCACAAAGCAAAACCCCCGCTGATCTTGCGATCAGCGGGGGTTTTTGAATTTGGCGGAAAGGGTGAGATTCGAACTCACGGTACCCCTAAAGGTACACTGGATTTCGAGTCCAGCGCATTCGACCACTCTGCCACCTTTCCAGATACTGCAAACCGCACGATGCTTGTTGCGGCTCTCGCTGAACGGGTCGATGTCCAGCGAGAGAAAGATTATAGACGACTCCAAACTGATTTCCAAGCCCCTTTTCGTGAGCTTGTTACAACAGGGAGTCGTTATTCCGCGGTCGAGACCTGGAGCTTTTCAACGCCGCGCATGTACGGCCGCAGCGCCACGGGCACGGTCACCGAACCATCCGCGTTCTGGTAATTTTCCAGCACCGCAACCAGCGTCCGCCCGACCGCAAGCCCAGAACCGTTCAACGTATGGACGAATTCGGGCTTGCCCTGTGCATTGCGGAAACGCGCCTGCATGCGCCGCGCCTGGAAAGCCTCGGTGTTGGAACAGCTCGATATTTCACGATACGTGTTCTGCGCCGGCAACCAGACTTCCAGATCGAATGTCTTCGTTGCCGAGAAACCCATATCGCCGGTACACAGCGTGATCACGCGATACGGCAATTCCAGCTTCTGCAAAATGGCTTCGGCGTGGCCGACCATTTCATCGAGCGTGTCGTAGGATTTTTCGGGCGACACGACCTGCACCATCTCGACTTTATCGAATTGATGCTGGCGAATCAGGCCGCGCGTATCGCGTCCGTAAGAACCTGCTTCCGAGCGGAAACACGGTGAGTGCGCCGTCAGCTTGACCGGCAGCGCCGACGCTTCAAGAATGCTTTCGCGCACTGTATTCGTCAGCGAAATCTCAGATGTCGAGATCAGGTACTGAGTGACCGTGTTTTCCTCGCCGCCCTTCTCCACGCGAAACATGTCTTCAGCAAACTTGGGCAATTGCCCCGTGCCCACCAAAATCTCCGGATTCACGATATACGGCGTGTACGCCTCGGTATAACCGTGCTGCTCGGTGTGCGTGTCGATCATGAATTGCGCCAGCGCCCGATGCAAACGCGCAATCTGTCCGCGCAGCAACGTGAAACGCGCGCCCGAGAGTTTCGCGCCCGTTTCGAAGTCGAGGCCGAGCGGCGCGCCGACATCGACGTGATCCTTCACCTCGAAGTCGAACGATCGCGGCGCGCCCCAGCGGCGCACTTCCACGTTTCCGGATTCATCGGCGCCGATTGGTACGCTTTCATGCGGCACGTTGGGCACGCCTAGCATGAGGTCGGAGAGACGTTTCTGGATGTCGTCGAGCTGGGTCGCCGAAGCCTTCATGGTTTCGCCGATACCGCCTACCTCCGCCATCACGGCCATGGTGTCTTCGCCGCGCCCTTTCATTGCGCCAATCTGCTTCGACAGCGTATTGCGGCGCATTTGCAGCTCTTCCGTGCGCGTCTGGATTTCGCGCCGTTCCGCTTCAATTGCCGCGAATGCCGCGACGTCGAGTGTGTAGCCGCGTTGAGCCAGCCGCTTGGCGACAGCGTCGGGATCTTTGCGCAGGAGTTGAATGTCGAGCATGGCGGGGCCGGTTCTTCCAAGTATGCGAATCCGCGATTTTAGCGCAGCGAGGCAGGCAAGTTGGCGAGGTTTGGCCGCGTTAGCCGTTTGGCTTGATTTGACGCCGCGTTTCTATGTTTATCGGCGATAAAAACGGCGCTTATTTGTCGTCCTTATGCTCGCGCCGCCATTGGGCGTCGAGTTGTGCGAGACGCGCCATCTTTTCACCAATCTTGCCCTCCAGGCCGCGCGGCGTCGGCTCGTACCAATGCGGGTCGCGCATGCCATCGGGCAAATAGGTTTCGCCGGCCGCGTAGGCGTCGGGTTCGTCGTGCGCGTACCGATATTCATGCCCGTATCCGAGTTCTTTCATTAGCTTGGTCGGCGCGTTGCGTAAATGAACCGGCACGCCGCGTGACTGATCCTTGCCGACAAACCGCCGCGCCTCGTTATAGGCCATGTAGCCAGCGTTCGACTTCGGCGCGACCGCGAGATAAATCAGCGCCTGAGCAAGCGCAAGTTCGCCTTCCGGCGTTCCCAGGCGCTCGTAGGTTTCGGCGGCATCGAACGCAATGCGACCAGCGCGAGGATCGGCGAGCCCGATATCTTCCCAAGCCATCCGGACGATTCGCCGCGCGAGATAACGCGGGTCGGCGCCGCCGTCGAGCATCCTGCAAAACCAGTAGAGCGTGGCGTCCGGATTACTGCCGCGAACCGATTTATGCAGCGCGCTGATCTGGTCGTAGAACGCGTCGCCGCCTTTGTCGAAACGACGCAGATTTTCGGTAAGCGCGCTGCCGAGCAACTCGCCGTTAATGTGCGTCGACTTTTGTTGCGCGCCCGCCCGCGCCACGATTTCCAGGTTGTTGAGGAGCTTGCGGCCGTCGCCGTCGGCGGAACCGATGAGCGCGGCGCGCGCGTCATCGGAGAAAGTCAGGCCGCCCAATTCGCCCTGCGCGCGTTCCAGCAACTCGTCAAGCTCGCTCTCATCGAGGCTTTTCAGCACGTACACCGCCGCCCGCGACAACAGCGCGCTGTTCACCTCGAACGATGGATTCTCGGTCGTCGCGCCCACGAACACGAACAAACCGGACTCCACGTGCGGCAAAAATGCGTCTTGCTGGCTTTTGTTGAACCGATGCACTTCATCGACGAAAACAAGCGTCTGATGCCCGTTCGCCCGATGAATCTGCGCCAGTTCCACAGCCTCGCGAATGTCCTTCACGCCCGACAACACCGCCGAAAGCGAGATGAATTCCGCATGAAACGCCGCCGCCATCAGCCGCGCGAGCGTGGTTTTGCCGACGCCCGGCGGCCCCCAGAGAATCATGGAATGCGCTTCGCCGGATTCGAACGCAACGCGCAACGGCTTGTTGGGACCGAGAAGGTGTTTCTGGCCGATCACCTCGTCGATGGTACGGGGACGCAGACGCTCGGCGAGGGGAACATTGGCACGGTTTTCTTCGAACATGGCGCGATGAGAGATTCCGAATGTGTCTGGACAACGGCGAACACAGCGATAATCGTGCACTTTTCGAGACAAATGCCCGCGCTGCTTCAAAATGCTGCGATGGTCGATTATGACAGTTGCCGCTTGAAGGGATTGCTTGGCAAACCGAACGCGAGCCGGCCAACATCTGCAAGTAAGGACGAAACCGAATGGCACAAGAGAACACCACGGACACAGCCGCCTCCACGTACGCGCCCTTGCTGCCGGTTCCCGCCGCGCGCCGCGCATTCGGTACATCGGACGCCTTCGCGCTGTGGTTCTCGCTTGGCATCGGGTTGCTGGTGGCGCAGGCCGGCGCGCTGCTCGTACCCGGCATGTCGTTGCCGCACGCGCTTGCGGCCATCGGGATCGGCACGGTGATTGGCGTGTTGTTGCTCGCGCTCGCCGGTGTGGTCGGCACGGATACCGGGCTCGCGGCCATGTCGTCGTTGCGTCCTACGCTCGGACTGCGCGGCGCGTCCGTGCCCGCCGTGCTCAACGCGGTGCAACTGGTCGGATGGGGATCGTTTGAAATCATCGTGATGCGCGATTCCGCCGATGCCCTCGCCAAACAATCCTTCGGTGTGTCGATACCGCTCATTTGGACGCTGATCTTCGGCGTGCTGGCAACCGTCCTGGCGATCACCGGCCCGCTGTCCTTCGTCCGGCGATTTTTGCGCACGTGGGGCATGTGGCTGCTGCTCGGCGGCGCGGGATGGCTGACGTGGAATCTGCTGTCGAAACAAGACATTAGCGCGTTGATGAGCCGCCCCGGCACCGGGGAAATGCCGTTCGGCGCGGGTATCGATCTGGTTGTAGCCATGCCGCTTTCATGGCTCCCGCTGATTGCCGATTACACGCGCTTTGGCCGCAGCGCGGGCGGCACGTTTCGCGGCACGCTGTTTGGTTACGGCATCGCGAATATCTGGTTCTATGCGCTCGGCGCGTTCTATGGTCTGACGGCGGGCGGTGGCGACGCACTGCTGACCGTGGCGTTTGCGCAAGCCGCGGGCGGGATTGCGCTGCTGCTGATTCTTATCGATGAAATCGACAACGCTTTCGCCGATATCCATTCGGCCGCCGTCTCGACCGGCACCTTCTGGGCGAAAGCGAGCGTGCCGTTGTTATCGGCGGCGTTCGGCGGGTTGTGCACGTTGATCGCGTTGCTTGTGCAAATGGGCAAGTACCAGAACTTCCTGCTGCTGATCGGCTCGGTCTTTGCGCCGCTTTTCGGCGTGGTGCTCGCGGATCATTTTATCGTGCGCAAACGCCGCGTGACGGTGGCCGCGCTCACCGACGCCCACGGCCCGTACGCGTTTTCGGGCGGTTGGCATGTCAGCGGGTTTGTTGCATGGGCGCTCGGGATTGCGGCGTACCACGCGATCAATCAATGGATGCCGAATCTCGGCGCCACGCTGCCGTCGCTTGCAATCGGCGCGCTGGCTTATCTGGCATTGGTGATGGGCGGGGGACGGCGGGAAGAAAGCCGGTCGTCGGCTTGATTGGGTCGCTTGATTTCGTCGGCTTGATTTCGTCGGTTACGGGCAAGCACGAAAGAGCGAGGCGGTCGCCGCCTCGCGATTCGGAACGCTGGTTAACCGTTGATCACGTCGGCGCCTTTTGGCACCACGAATTTGAACTGATTGCTCTTCAGCGGCGGGTTCTTCTCGATATTCGAAAACGTCAGCAAAGTCACGTTACCGAATACATCGTGCAATTCCATGGCTTCCAGATTGCCGTTTCTGAAGCCGATGCCAACCTGCTGAAACTGCGTGTCCTGCGCTTTCGGCGTCAATTCCAGCCAGTCGATGCCGTCCTTCACGCCCGCGTCGCGCAGCGTGAAATTCTTGTCCAGATCATTGCTGCCGAAGAGAATGGCTGCCGGACTCGCGCCGAGTGCATTACCCAGCTCGCGCACGGTGACCTGGTTCAAATCCTTGTCGTAGACATACAGCTTGTCGCCGTCGGCTTGAAGCACTTGTGCGTAGGGTTTCTCGTACGACCAGATGAACTTGCCGGGCCGCGCGAACGTGAACGTGCCGCTCGCCGTGCCCGAGGTTCTCGGCGCGGCGCTCTGAGTAGCCGTAGCCGATGCCGCCTTGCTCGGCGCTTTCACCTCACGCTGAACGAACGTCCCGTGCGCGGCATGAACCTGTGCTACAAACGCCTTCAATTGTTCCGTGCCGCTTGCGAACGCCTGCGATGCCAGCAGCATGGAAGCACCCAGAACGCCTGCTTGAACCACTCGATGAATCGACTTCAACACTGACTGCATAACAATAAAACCTCCAGAAACCTGTTCCGCCTATTCCGCTTCGCGCGCCGGCGAGAGGATTTCGCGATTGCCGTTCGAAGACATGCTCGACACCAGTCCCGAATTTTCCATTTGCTCGAGCAACCGCGCTGCACGGTTATAACCGATCCGCAAGTGCCGCTGCACAAGCGAGATGGACGCACGCTTGTTCTTGATCACGATCTCGACAGCCTGATCGTAGAGCGGATCGGCTTCGCCATCACCGCCGCCGGCCGCTCCCGGCGCGCCTTCTTCGCCGTCGCCGACCACGCCGCCTTCAAGAATCCCTTCTATGTAATTCGGCTCGCCCTGCTCCTTCAGCTTGTTCACCACGCGATGCACTTCTTCATCCGATACAAACGCGCCATGCACGCGCACCGGCAAGCCGGAACCCGGCGGCAGATAAAGCATGTCGCCCATGCCGAGCAGCGACTCGGCGCCTTGCTGATCGAGAATGGTCCGCGAATCGATCTTCGATGAAACCTGGAACGCCATGCGCGTCGGCACGTTCGCCTTGATCAAGCCGGTGATCACGTCCACCGACGGCCGCTGCGTCGCGAGAATCAGGTGAATGCCGGCCGCGCGCGCTTTCTGTGCGATCCGCGCAATCAGTTCCTCGACCTTCTTGCCGACGACCATCATCAGGTCGGCCAGTTCGTCGATCACGACCACGATGGTCGGCAGCCGGTTCAGCGGTTCCGGCTCGTCCGGCGTCAGGCTGAACGGGTTAGGAATCTTCTCTTCGCGCTTCGTGGCTTCGTCGATCTTGTTGTTGAAACCCGCGAGATTTCGCACGCCCATCTTGCTCATCAACTTGTAGCGGCGTTCCATTTCGGCAACGGCCCAGTTGAGCGCGTGCCCGGCTTGCCGCATGTCGGTCACGACCGGACAGAGCAGATGCGGGATGCCTTCGTAGACGCTCATTTCGAGCATCTTCGGATCGATGAGAATCATGCGCACTTCGTCGGCGGTGGCCTTGTACAACAGCGAAAGAATCATCGCGTTGATACCCACCGATTTGCCCGAACCCGTCGTACCGGCCACCAGCAAGTGCGGCATCTTCGCGAGATCCGCGCACACCGGCTTCCCGCCAATATCCTTGCCGAGGCCCATGGTCAAAGGCGAAGCGGCATCGGCATAAACTTGCGAACCGAGAATCTCCGACAAACGCACGGTCTGGCGGCGCTGATTCGGCAACTCCAGCGCCATGAAATTCTTGCCCGGAATGGTCTCGACCACGCGGATGGAAACCAGCGAAAGCGAGCGCGCCAGATCCTTCGCCAAGCCGACGATCTGCGACCCTTTGACGCCCGTGGCCGGCTCGATTTCGTAACGCGTCACTACCGGCCCCGGATAAGCCGCGACCACCGCCACTTCCACGCCGAAATCCTTCAGCTTTTTCTCGATCAAACGGGACGTGTATTCGAGCGTATCGGCGGAAATGGTTTCCTTCACTTCCGGCGCGGCGTCGAGCAAGGCGAGCGGCGGCAACGTGGAATCGCCGGGGAGATCGGTGAAAAGCGGCACCTGCTTTTCTTTTTCCACGCGCGCCGACTTGGCCGTGGCAACTGGCGGCACGATCATCACCGGTTCCTGCTCCTCGATCTTGACGCGGCCGCGCACCACTTTGCCTTCGCGCTTCTCCGCCGCCACTTCGCCGAGCTTCCGGTCCCGCCCCGCTTCGCGCCGCAGACGTGCGCCGGTGATGGTGGCCATGATGCCGTCGCCGGTTTTTTCGCAGACGGAAAGCCAGGAAAAGTTAAAATAGAGCGACAAGCCGATCGCAAGCGCAATCAGCAAAATCAGCGTGGCGCCGGTAAAGCCGAATGCATGGGAAACCGCGTGCGCCACGGCCTCGCCGACCACGCCGCCCGGCGCGCGCGGCACCTGAACCTTGAGCGACCACATGCGCAGCGCTTCAATACCGTCGCTCGCCAGCAGCACGAGCACGAACGCGAAAGCTTCCGCGAGCCACGTGCGATCTTTCGCCGGTTGTTCGGCGGAAGACTCCTGATTCGTGATCCTTCGATAATTCGCGATGATCCGACGCGCGAGCAACACCACCCACCAATAGGCCGAAAGGCCGAACAGCAGCAACAGGATGTCCGAGGTCCAGGCGCCTACGCGCCCGGCCCAATTGGCGATCTGGTCGACCTGCGCGGCGTGGGTCCAGCTTGGATCGTGGCGGCTGTAGCTTACGAGCGCCATGAGCAGGAACACGCCGAGCGCGACCTGCAGAATCCATCGAATCTCGGTGAAAAGTCGCGACATGCGGTGAGGCAATGCCTGCGCACTTGCAGAATAGGTAGCTTTTGCCATTGATCCGTAAGGCTTTTGACCCGCTATGAAACCCACGGCGAGCCGACAGAGTTAAGGACGCATTGTAAACGCTGCATTGCGATGATCGGACAAAAATGGACGACGGTTTCACCCTGTAACACCCGCAACACACGCGTCCGTCACGTACGCCAGGCTTGGACACGGGCTCGCGCACGCTATTGCCGCCATTGAAAGGATCACTCGGCGGGGCCTGGTGACACTCTTTATAATGGCAAATTCGCGCCTATTTACAGGTCATCGGCATTGAAGCGCAGCCGGTACAGTTTTTCTGACCGCTCGCGCTTTTTGCCCATAAACCGCTTGTTCACCCAGCGGTTTGGCCCTAACCAAACGGATTGCTCTCATGTCATCGCCCAAACACGCAAAAGTGCTGATTCTCGGTTCCGGTCCCGCCGGATACTCCGCCGCCGTCTATGCGGCGCGCGCGAACCTGTCGCCGCTGCTCATCACGGGTCTGGCGCAAGGCGGCCAGCTGATGACCACGACCGACGTGGAAAACTGGCCTGGCGACCCATTGGGCGTGCAAGGTCCGGAATTGATGCAGCGCATGCTGGAACACGCCGAGCGCTTCAACACGGAGATTGTGTTCGATCACATCCACACTGCCAAGCTGACCGAACGGCCAATCCGCCTGATCGGCGACTCGGGCGAATATACGTGCGATTCGTTGATCATCGCGACGGGTGCATCGGCGCAATATCTCGGCGTGCCTTCGGAAGAGGCGTTCATGGGCAAGGGCGTGTCCGCGTGCGCAACCTGCGACGGCTTTTTCTACAAGAACGGCGAAGTGGCCGTGATCGGCGGCGGCAATACGGCGGTGGAAGAAGCGCTTTATCTGGCGGGTATTGCAAAGAAAGTTACGGTGGTTCATCGCCGGGACAAATTCCGCGCCGAGCCTATCCTGATCGACCGTCTGCTCGCGAAGGAAAAAGAAGGCGTGGTGGACATCAAATGGAATCACGTTCTGGATGAAGTAAAGGGCGACGCGACCGGCGTAACCGGCTTGCAGATCAAATGCACGGAAACCGGCACGACGACCGAAGTGCCGCTGCAAGGCGTGTTCGTCGCGATTGGCCACAAGCCGAATACGGACTTGTTCGCCGGCCAGCTGGAGATGAAAAACGGCTACATCATCACGAACGGCGGCTTGCAGGGTAATGCGACGGGCACGAGCATCGACGGCGTGTTTGCCGCCGGCGACGTGCAGGATCACATTTATCGCCAGGCCATCACGAGCGCTGGAACGGGCTGTATGGCCGCGCTCGACGCACAGCGCTATCTGGAAAGCATTCACGAAAACCCGGCTGTCCGGTCCATGAGCGCCGAAGCGGAACGTTAATCCGCTGAACCATTGCGCTGATGTATAGCAAGCCGCGCAAACAATCAGACGCCGGTGCGATTCCCAGGATCAGCCGGCGTTTTCGTTTCGGGCGCGGCAAAAATCGGCCAGGCGCGCTTCGGGCGCGTCCATTTCGCCGGCGTCCATGTTAAAAAGAGGCTCCGGAAGCGGCCGATCCGCGTTGCGCCGCCGTGCGTTTTCCTCTGCCCAGCAATGCCCAAAAACCTGCCACATCCGAACGAACCCCGGCCCAGACGACCGCGCGACAAGGCGCCGGGCGTAGCCGCGGCATCGGCGAAAGCACCGCCGACGCAGGCAGAACTCGCGGCGGCGCTCAAACGCGAAGGTCTCGCCGGACTCGCCACGCTGCGTGAATCGCTTCAGGCGCAAGCCGTCCGGCACCGTGCCCAGCGCGCCGCGGCTATCGTGGCCGAACGCGAGGCATTGGCCGATGCCGACGTGTTCCGGCACGCCATCGGCGAAGTGGAACCGTTGAACGTTGCGGAGCGCGTGCCGTTGCCGCGCGTGCCGCCCCCGCCTTTGCCGCTCCAGACGCGCCTCGACGAAGAAGCCGTGCTGCACGAGGCGCTTTCCGATGATTACGACCCCGAAAGCCTGCTCGATTCCGACGACAGCCTTTCCTACTGCCGCCACGGCGTGCGTGAAGAAGTGGTGAGAAAACTCCGGCGCGGCGCGTGGATCGTGCAGGCGCAGCTCGATCTGCACGGAATGCGGCGCGAGGAAGCACGCGAGGCGTTATCGGAATTCATCAGGGAAGCCGTAAAACGCGGCCTGCGATGCCTGCGCGTGATTCACGGCAAAGGCCTCGGGTCGATTGGCCGCGAGCCCGTGCTGAAGGGCAAGGTCCGCGCGTGGCTCGTGCAGAAAGAGGAAGTGATCGCGTTCTGTCAGGCGCGTCCGCACGACGGCGGCGCCGGCGCCGTGCTCGTGCTGCTGCAGCCGGGAGGCACGTCGCACAATTACGGACATCCGCAAGATCGCGATATCCGCAGCCATTGCGAACAGCGAAAGAGGCCTTGACGGTGCATCCCAGGCTCACTTTGGCCATCTCCATCATGGAGGGGCTCGCAATCTTCGCATACGCAATCTCAGGTTTGATCGAAGCAAGGAAGCGCCGGCTGGATGCCGTCGGCGCTTTTCTGGTCGCGCTTGCAACGGCGTTCGGCGGCGGCACCGTGCGCGACGTGCTGCTGTCGCGCCGGCCGTTTTACTGGGTCGAGCATCAGGATTACGTGATCGTGATTTTCGCGTTGGCGCTCACGGCGCCGATTTTCCTGCGCCTGACGACGCGCCTGTTCGACCAGCGCGCGTTGCTCGTCGCCGATGCCATCGGTCTCGGCTTGTTCAGCATTTCGGGCACGTCGATCGCACTCGATGCGCAAATGCCCGCGTTCACCGCGGCCTTGATGGGCGTGGTGACGGGCGTTTTTGGCGGCATCATTCGGGACGTGCTGTGCAACGAAGTTCCGCTGATCCTGCGCGACTCGCGGCCCTACGCGGTGTGTGCGTTTGCCGGATGCTGGCTATATCTAGGACTCGACGCAATCGGCGTTCTGGGCGTCTACAACGTGCTGCTTTCCACGGCGTTCATCCTCGTCGCGAGGCTGCTGACGCTGAAACTCGACGTGCGCTTGCCCCATTGATGGCTTCGACCCAGGCGCTTTTCCTCGGCCGAATGGCTAACGCGTGTCGCCACGACTTTCCGGCGCTTGTTGATTTGCTACAATCCGACTTCGATTTTCGGCTTATTTACGGCATCGCGTTGTGTCGCGGCGCTGCTCAATAAGTCAACTCCACCCTCAACGGTCGATCGACCCGCAGACTGAAAATGAACATCGAGCAAGCGCGTTTCAACATGATCGAACAGCAGATCCGTCCCTGGGATGTGCTGGACCAGGACGTCCTGAACCTGCTGTCGATCGTCAAGCGTGAGAATTTCGTCCCAGCCGCGTACCGGAACATCGCGTTCGCGGATCTCGAAATTCCGCTGCCGGCTGGCCAGCACATGCTGTTTCCACGCGTCGAAGCGCGTGTGTTGCAGGAACTGGCTGTGAAAAAGCACGAAATCGTGCTGGAAATCGGCGCGGGCACAGGCTACATGGCAGCGCTGCTCGGCGCACGCGGCCGCTCCGTGACGACCGTTGAGATCGAGCCGGAACTCGCCAAGCTGGCCGAGGAAAATCTTGCCGCCAATGGTGTGTCGAACGCACAAGTCGCACTCGGCGACGGCGCGCGCGGCTGGAACCAGGGCGAAACCTTCGACATCATTTGTGTGTCAGGTGGCTTGCCGGTCATGCCGCAGGAATTCCTCGACCAGTTGAAGATCGGCGGTAGGCTCGCGGCGTTCGTTGGCGGCGCGCCGGTCATGAAGGCGCAGATCATCACGCGCGTGGACGAAAAGCAATTCCGCGTTGCAGATATCTTCGAAACGCTGATCGGACCGCTCAAAAACGCCGTACAGCCTTCACGCTTCAAGTTTTAAGTTTTCCCGGGAATCCGGACGCGTACGGGTTGAACCGTGCGTGTCCGATCCTTCCAACTGGCAAACTCAGTCAGCACATCGTTCGAGCAAATCCGCTTGGCCGATGCTTGCCGCTTTCACCGGAATCCCATGCAAAATCTGTCCGCAACCGAACTGGCCGAATGGCTCGCCGACTCGTCGCGTCCCGCCCCTGTCCTGCTCGACGTCCGCGAACCTTGGGAACTTGAAACGGCCAGGATGGCCAACATTGTCGCCATTCCCATGCGCGATATTCCTGCACGCAGCGAAGAACTGGACGACGACGCGCAGATCGTCTGCATCTGCCATCACGGCGCACGCAGCGCGCAAGTCGGCATGTTTCTGGAGTCGCGTGGCTTCACGCAAGTTTTTAATCTGTTTGGTGGCATTGACGCCTGGTCGAAACAAGTCGATCCGGCCATCCCCACGTATTGATTTGCAGGCCTTTTAGTTATCACGGAATTTCCATGCGCCCGATGTTTGCGTTGGCGCTGTCCAGCATCAGCGCCGGGTTAGCGTGCTCACCGGCCATGGCCGTGGGCCTCGATCAACTCTACGACGAAGCGCTCAACACCGACGCGCAGCTTCAAAGCGCTCGCGCCAGCCTGACTGCCGACAGCGAACAATTGCCGCAAGCGCGCGCAAAGTTGCTGCCGCAATTGTCGGCATCGGTGTCTGCCAACGAGCAACGCACGGAGTTTGGCGGCGGCTTCCCGGCATCGAATGGGAACAGCAATGGTTTTGTTGTTTCGCTGACTCAACCGCTTATCAACGTTGCGAACTGGCAAGGCTATCAGCAAGGCCAGATTGCGCTGACAACGGCTCAAGCTCAATTCGCCGCCGCTCGCCAGGATTTGATCGTGAGGCTCGGCCAGGCTTACTTCGACGCGCTTTCGGCCCAGGATAGTCTCGCGATCGTCCGATCGCAGAAGGCTTCCATTGCCGAGCAGCTCGAATCGGCGAAACATTCCTTCACTGCCGGCAGCGCCACCATCACCGATACCAACGAAGCCCAGGCCAAATACGACCAGGCGGTATCGCAGGAAATCGCGGCGCAGAACGATCTCGAGGTGAAACTGGCGTCGCTCGAGCAGATCGTCGGGCATCCGGTGACACGGGTGGATGGACTTGCTCGAGGCGTGACACTCCCGCAGCCGGTTCCCGCGGATATGCAGCAATGGGTGGACATGGCGCGCGACACCAATTACGACGTAGTGCTCAAGCAACTGGCGACGGCGAACTCGCAGCGCGAGACATTGAAGGCGAAGGCGGGCCACTATCCGTCGCTCGATCTGGTCGCAAGTTATTCAAAAAGCAGCTTGGGTGCGGCGGGCGCGGGCAACTTCGGCGGGAATTTCGGCGGCGGTTTTGGCAGCGGCGCGGGGTCTATCGGCCCGGGCATTCCGGCTGCGGCGGCCGAACTTGGCAATTTCGGCGCGTATTACACCAACGCAACGGTCGGCGTTCAGCTCACCATTCCGCTCTATGAAGGCGGCGCGACGCAAAGCCGCGTGCGGCAAACGCTCGCGCTTGAGGACAAGGCGGCATCGGACCTCGATAGCGCGCGGCGTTCGGCGGCGTTATCGGCGCGACAGGCGTTTCTGGGAGTATCGAGCGGACTTGCGCAGGTTCGCGCGCTCGAAACCGCCGAGCGGTCGGCGCGGACATCGCTTGAATCGAACTTGCTGGGTTATCAGGTCGGCGTGCGGATCAATATCGATGTACTCAATGCACAAGATCAGCTTTTTTCCGCGCGGCGCGATCTCGCGAAAGCGCGTTACGACACACTGATCAACTCGCTGAAATTGAAAGCGTCTACGGCAAGTCTCACCGACAGCGACGTGCTCTCGCTGAACTCTCTCCTTTCTCCCACCGACGAAACCGCGCTGACCGCCCTTCCCGTCGTCCCGACCGTGCCGCATCCGCGCACGGGGAATCCGGCATCCGGCCGACGTTCCCTGCCTCAATAAGCAATAAAAAACCGCGAGCCTTCGTAAGAAGAAGCTCGCGGTTTTTCTGAAGCAACCAGAACTCAGACCACGTTCATTGCCAGCGCGCTTTCACGATAATGCTGGCTCGCCTTGTCGCTATCGCCGAGTTGTTCGTGCAAACGCGCCAGCGCGCGATGCGTGCGAATCTTGAGCGGTTCGTTATCGGCGAGTTTCAAGGCCGATTCCAGGAACGCCTGTGCCTTGCCCCATAACTGCTGATGTAGACAAAGACGGCCGAGCGTGAACAGCAAGTCGGCGTCTTCCGTGCGTTCCTTCTGCCAGGCTTCGGCACGCTGAATCAACGGCAACGCATCTCCCGGCGACGCGCAATCGGGATACCGGCGCAGCAAGCGCGCGTCCCAATTGTGATTGAGCGCTTCCTCCACGATCTTGCGCGCGTCGTTGCGTCGATCCAGCGCGATCAGCAACTCGGCGGCCAGATCGGCCAGACGCGGCGATTGCCGTTCAACTGGCGACAACGTCTGCCAGAACTCCAGCAATGCATCCGGATTGTGCCGGCGATCGCGCAGCAGATTTTCAGCCGCGACCTGACGCAAACGCACCGCGACCGCCGGATGCAGCGCCTCGCGCTTTTCCAGCGTCTTCACGAGCTTCAGCACTTCGCCCCAGTTCTTCAACTGCTGCTGCGCGCGCAACGCGATCTGCTGCGCGTGCAATCGACGTCCGCCCTGCGCCTGCATTTCGGTCAACGCAACGAGCGCGCCGTCGGCATCGCGACCATCGGCACGCATGTCGGCGGTGGCCATCAAACGCGCGTCCTGCCAGTCGCTGTCCGTCACCTTCGCGAGCCATTCGTCGCGACGCGCGTACTCATGCATTTCATGCGCCGCTTTTGCACCGATCAACCCGGCCGCACCGGCGTTTTCATCGACGTTCAGAGAATCGCGCGCCGACTTTTCCGCCTTCGAAAAACGCCCGGCGTACAAGTGGCCGATGGCATCGCGCAATGCCGCGTTCGCCTTCGCCAGCCGCGAACGCGTCCGGTACGCCGACACGCGCTGCGGCATTTTCCACACGCTGCGAATGGCGCGCAGCACCGCGTACAGCACGATGAACGTCACCACCAGCGCGACCACGAACAGGTTCAGCGACACATCCACGCGATATGGCGGGATCACGAGCAGCACCTGGCCGCCGTCGAACACACCGACCAGCGCGAGCGCGGCGGCCGCCGCGAACAGGAGCACAAACCAGATGAGTCCACGCATCGTCATCATCCGCCTCGCTTGAACTGATGGACCGCCGCGAGACTCGCGTTCAGGTCGGGGACGGTGACGGCGGTCGACGCGTCGTTGACCTGCTTGATGAGATCGCGCACCGACTTGACCTTACCCGACGACGGATCGAAGTAACGGCCAAGCGCCGTATCCGCGGCATTGAGGTCCGACTTGAGCGCCGGTTCACTGCGCGAAAGCAGCGACAAACGTGCCGACAGCAAGCGCAGCTTCACGTTTTCACGCACGAAATAACCTTGATCCGGCGAGGCGAGCATGGCGTCGGCGTTATCGATACGGCGCACCGACACGAGACTCGACAACTGCTGTCCGATGCCGCCCGCAATCTGCTGCAGCCAGACTTTCCAGCGCGGCTGATTGGTCGCGGCGGCGATGGCGGCGCTGTCGCCGGGGGTATCGGCATGAGCGGTGGACGGCACGATCGGCGCTTCGCCGGCGAGCGGCAAACGATCGATCTGGTCGATGGCGGTATCGAGCTTGATGGCAAGACCCGTCAAATCAGTGGATGGCGTTGCGCGCAACTTGTCCATGTCCTGCGCAATGGCCTTGCGGATTGTCACGATCTGCGGACCGGTTGTAGCGGCAAGACGCGTATCGGCGCTTTGCAGCGCGAACAGCGCGAGCTGGACGTTGCCGGTGAGCTGCAGCTGCTGGCTGGCGCTCGACAGGATCTGCTCGACTTCAGCCAGCGTCCAGTCGTCGCGGTTGCTGGCGAGATCCTGATATTGCTGTTGCAGCGCCTGGCTTTGCGCCTGCGCGTCCGTGAGCTTGCCCTGGAACTGGATGATCTGCGTGTTGATGGCGTTGACCGAACTCGCGGCCTGATCGGCTTGTGCGCGCAACGCGGCGGTTTGTGCGTCGCTTGATTGCAAACGCTGCGCGAGCTGCGCATCGCGTTGATCGAACTTGCGGTTGAGCATGAAACCGCCCACGCCCGCCACCACGATGGCAATCACGAGCACCAGCCAGACTAGCGCGGTGCCCGCGCCGCCGCGCCGCTCTTTCACCTGCGATTCATACGGCGTGAACGGCGTGTTCGGCGGATTCGAAGGCGGAGCCGACGCCGTGGACTTGGCATCGGATTTTGAAGCGGTCTTGCTGGAATCGATCGAATCAGTCATGCGTGATTGAGCCGGTTGGTGAGCCGCCGCGAAGGCCGGCCTGGAATCCGTCGGCGCGGACTCCTGGTTGGTTTTTTGACTGGACTGGCTGGACGGCGTTGCCGCCGGGGCCGTGTGTCCATGTTTTTGTGCCTCTGCAACCTGCGCGTCCGGTTCGTCTCGGGCTGCGGCTTTTGGGTCCGGTTTCGAAGCAGTGGCGAAGAGCGTGCTGAACGCCTGAACAATGCGTTCGTCGCCGGCGCCGGACACCGTAATCCTATCAAAACCCGCCTGCCGCGCGGCTTCGGCAATACGCGGATGCGGCGTGACGAGCGGCACCTGCTTGAGCGTCAGGGTTTCGTCGGCGGTGAGATATTCGCGTGCCAGATCCTCGAGATTGCGCACGCCTTCCGAGCTTGTGAGCAGCCACGCGTGCGGTTCGCCCGCGAGCAACGCGTGAATCCGCTCCCAGTCGCGCATGGACGGCTCGGGCACGATGCGCGTGTACGCCGCCACTTTCTCGACCTTCGCGCCGGATTCGCCCAGCGTGTCGGCGAGCCATTCCCGGCCGCCATCGCCACGCACGATCAAAACGCGTTTGTCCTTGAGGCCATCGGCGCCGAAATGCGCCGTGATCGCCGCGTGCAACGCTTCGGAATCGTAACGGGGATCGGTGGGCGTTTCGGTGATGTTGGCGTCGGCGCCTGGACTGATCACCGTGTACGCGGGCGCGGCGACACCCTGGCGCGACAGCGCCGCCACGCTGCCGGGACCGACCACGCCAATGGCAACGTGCGTCGGCCAGGGCGAGGTGAGCGCGGCGAACGCATGCTGGACGGCATTCGGCGATACAAACACAACGAGCGCAAAGCCGAGTTCGGCGGGCGCGTACAGTTCGCCGAGCGCGGCTTGCAGCGGGGAAATATCGGCGACGGGACCTATGTCGATGAGCGGAAACTCGAACGGCGCGAGCCCCGCCCGTTCGAGCAGCGAGACAAGTTCCGCCGACTGGCCCGAAGGACGCGTGATGACAACGGTGGATCGCCGCGTGGTGGCATCGGCCGGTGGTTGCGTGGAATCGTGAGTGCTCGCCATCAGTCGGCAGGCGTTGCAGCAGGAGGAATACGTGCGCCGCTCGCTGTGCTCAATTCGCGGACGATGTCCATTGCGCCCTGCGCTTCGAGTTCAGCGGAGACACGAGCGCCGAGATCGAGCGCGGACTCGACATCAGCCGCGTTCGAAGATCCTTCGGCTCGCAGCACACGCGTGCCATCGACTGTCGATACACATCCGCGCAAATGCAGCGCGCCTTCGCGCCATTCGGCATACGCCGCGAGCGGCACTTCGCAACTGCCGCCGAGCGAGCGCGACACCATGCGTTCCGCTTCGACCGCCGCGGCCGTGGCCTCGTGATGCAGCGGCGCGAGCCACGCGGCGAGATCGTCGCGGCCGGCACGGATTTCGATGCCAAGCGCGCCTTGCCCCGCCGCCGGCAGACTTTCTTCCGGCGACAGATGCGCGCGAATCCGCGATTCCAGCCCGAGCCGGATCAGCCCGGCCGCGGCCAGAATGATCGCCGCGTAATCGCCGCGATCGAGCTTGCCGAGACGCGTATCGAGATTGCCGCGCAACGGGCGCACGTCGAGATGAGGGAAATGCATGCGCAGCATGGCTTCGCGACGCAAGCTCGACGTCCCCACGATGCTGCCGTGAGGCAATTCCGCGAGCGATGCAAAATGCGGCGAAACGAAGGCATCGCGGGGATCCTCGCGCTCGAGGATCGTGCTCAGCGTGAAACCATCGGGCAGTTCCATGGGCACGTCTTTCAGCGAATGCACGGCGAGGTCGGCGCGACCGTCAGCGAGTGCTGCTTCGAGTTCCTTGACGAAGAGCCCCTTGCCGCCAACCTTCGATAAGGTCCGGTCGAGAATCTGATCGCCGCGAGTCGTCATTCCGAGGATTTTGACGTCGCAAGATGGATATAATTTGTGCAGCGCAAACTGCACGTGCTCAGCCTGCCACATGGCAAGACGGCTCTCCCGCGAGGCAATGACTAAAGTACGGGGCGGTGGCGTGAAAGGCGTCTCGGAGTTCATTGCGGGTCAATCGAATGACGGGATGGATAACAAACAATGGTAGCACGCACGCCAAAGCCCAATTACAGTCCGAGCCGCGCCGAAGCGCCGCGCAACGGGCCGGGCGCGATGCGGCAGGACGGAGACAGCAGGGCACAAAGCCGCAACATGCGGCGCGCGTAGTGGATGGGGCATGCATTCGTTAGCGCGGCCGCGCCCGATCGCCTTTGATTTCTCGAGTTTCAGCCGCAACGCCAGTAACACTGTAAGCAGCTTGGCGGAGCAGGCGGACGTCGTTTCATGCACGGCGCCCCGCACGCTTCCTTATTTAGTCTGTGGCTTTAAAGTTGGCTAACAAGAGGAATTCAACGTGAGCTCTCCCGGATCGGCGCGCAATGCCCGCCCCCGCCGCAATGCGGTATCGAAGGATGAAGGTTCGTCCGTCAAGGCCATCGCGGCCGATGTGTCGTCCCCGGCCAAAGCTTCCAAAGCGCGTGCCCCCGTCGTCAAGAAACCCGCTGTGAAAGTGGCCGACAAGCCGTCCAAACATACTTCGCGAACGCGCGATGACAAAGACCTGCCGCTCTTCGAGGACATCCGTTATCTCGGGCGCCTTCTCGGCGACGTCGTGCGCGAGCAGGAAGGCGACAAAGTGTTCGATGTCGTCGAAACGATTCGTCAGACCGCAGTCAAATTTCGTCGCGAGGAAGACAGCGAGGCGTCGCAAGCGCTGGACAAGCGCCTGAAATCGCTTTCGCCCGAGCAAACGGTGAGCGTCGTGCGCGCGTTCAGCTATTTTTCACATCTGGCGAATATCGCCGAGGACCGGCATCACAACCGGCGTCGGCGGATTCATGCGCTTGCCGGTTCCACGCCGCAAGCCGGGACGATGGCTTATGCCATCGAACGATTGAAGGCGAGCCCGAATGCTTCGTCGGCGAAAGTCACGCTGCAAAAGTTCTTCGATGACGCGCTGATCGTGCCCGTCCTGACCGCTCACCCGACCGAAGTTTCGCGCAAGAGCATTCTGGATGCGCAGCACGAAGTCGCGCGGTTGCTCGCCGAACGCGACCAGGAACTGACCGTGCGCGAGCGTGCGCACAATGAATCGATGCTGCGCGCCCGCGTCACATCGCTGTGGCAAACGCGGATGTTGCGCGATGCACGCCTGACCGTCGCCGATGAAATCGAAAACGCGCTGTCGTATTACCGCGCGACGTTCCTGGAAGAAATCCCCGCGCTTTACGCCGATATTGAAGCCGCGCTCGCCGAGCACGGCCTGCCCGCGCGTCTGCCGGCGTTCCTGCAAATGGGAAGCTGGATTGGCGGCGATCGCGACGGCAATCCGAACGTCACCGCACCCACGCTGGTTCACGCCATCACGCGGCAGGCCACGGTGATTTTCGAACATTATCTGGAGCAGGTGCATAGGCTCGGCGCGGAATTATCGGTGTCGAACTTGCTGGCCGGCGCGAGCGATGCGCTCAAGAAGCTCGCCGATAACTCTCCGGATTCGTCGCCGCATCGGACCGATGAGCCGTATCGGCGAGCGCTGATCGGCGTGTATGCAAGGCTTGTAGCTTCCGCCGACGAACGTCTCGGCGTCGGCGTGGTCGCGGCGCGCAGCCGTCATCCGGCGAAACCGTATGCATCGGCGACGGAATTTGGCGCTGATCTCAATGTGTTGATCGAATCGCTGGCCGCGCATCATGGCGAATATTTGTCGGCGCCGCGTTTGTCGCCTCTGGCGCGCGCGGCGGAAGTGTTCGGCTTCCATCTGGCGAGTATCGACTTGCGTCAGAGTTCCGACATACATGAAGCCGTGATCGCCGAATTGCTGGCGCGCGCGGGCGTTCAGGACGACTATGCCGCGCTGCCCGAAGCCGACAAGATCACGTTGCTGCTCAACGAACTGGCCCAGCCGCGCCCGCTGCGCCTGCCCTATTTCGACTATTCGGATCTTGCCAGGAGCGAACTCGGCGTGCTCGAAGCGGCGCGCGTGACGCGTGAGAAGTTCGGTACGCGCGCCGTGCGCAACTACATCATTTCGCATACGGAAACGGTCAGCGATTTGCTCGAAGTCATGTTGCTGCAAAAGGAAACCGGGTTGCTGCAGGGGCGTCTGGGTCACGAGAAAAATCCCGCGCAGAACGGCTTGATGGTGATTCCGCTGTTCGAAACCATCGCGGACTTGCGCAACGCGCCGCTCATCATGGGCGATTTCTTTGCGCTGCCCGGCGTGAAAAAACTGGTCGAGCTGCAAGGCGGCGAGCAGGAAGTCATGCTCGGTTACTCCGATAGCAACAAGGACGGCGGTTTCCTTACATCGAACTGGGAATTGTATCGGGCCGAACTGGCGCTCGTTGCCTTGTTCAAGCAGCATAAAACCACGCTGCGGCTCTTTCATGGTCGCGGAGGTACGGTCGGGCGCGGCGGTGGTCCGACGTATCAGGCAATCCTCTCGCAGCCGCCGGGTACCGTCGATGGCCAGATCCGCACCACCGAGCAAGGCGAAGTGATTGCGAGCAAGTTCGGCAATCCGGAAATCGGCCGGCGCAATCTCGAGCTCGTGGTGGCGGCGACGCTGGAAGCATCGCTTTTGCCGCACGAAAGCACGCCCGCGCATTTGCCCGCTTTCGAAGCGACCATGCAGACGCTGTCGGATTCCGCGATGGCCGCGTATCGCGCGCTGGTTTATGAGACGCCGGGATTCAAGGAGTATTTCTTCGAATCGACGCCCATCTCCGAGATTGCCGAGTTGAATATCGGCAGCCGGCCGGCATCACGGAAATTGCAGGATCCGAAGCAGCGCAAGATCGAGGATTTGCGGGCGATTCCGTGGGGTTTTTCGTGGGGGCAATGCCGTTTATTGCTGACCGGCTGGTATGGCTTCGGCAGCGCGGTGACCGATTTTCTCGATACCGCACCGGACGCCGCCGAGCGCGCCAAACGGCTTGGTACGCTCAAGAAGATGCACAAGACCTGGCCGTTCTTTGCGAATTTGCTCTCGAACATGGACATGGTTCTGGCGAAGACGGACATTGCGGTGGCATCGCGTTACGCGCAGCTCGTCACCGATAAAAAACTGCGCAAGCATGTGTTCAGCCGGATCGTGGCGGAATGGGAACGGACGTCGAACGTGTTGTCGGAGATTACGGGCCACAGCGAACGGCTTGCGAATAATCCGCTGCTCGCGCGATCGATAAAAAACCGGTTCCCGTATCTGGATCCGCTGAATCACTTGCAGGTTGAGTTGCTGAAGCGGCACCGCGCGGGCGATGACAACGTGCGGCTCGGGCGCGGGATTCATTTGACGATTAATGGGATTGCCGCGGGGTTGCGAAATACGGGGTGATTTCGTTTTAAGCCGGGCGGGTTCGAATCCCACCCGGCTTTCCCATCATTCCGCCCCAATCATCAACGCATCCAGTTCAAACGATCCATCGTCCTGAACCGCGAAATACTGGCGCACTTCATCGGGCGCGTTCTTCCAGATCGAGCGAATCGCCGCCACCCTTTCCGGCGGCGTGCGCATTCTCTCAACCCACGTATCGAATTGAAGCGGCAGGCGCCATCGGCTGCGAATCTCCGCCCTGAATCCCGCTTGCCCGAATAAAGCCAGCCACTCGTCCCCACGATAATCCCGGATATGCGAGCCATCGCGCAGCACTTCCACGGCCTGGATATGGGTATCGAGTAATGGATGATCCGCGCCCGCGATATCAACGAACACCACGCGCCCGCCCGGCTTCAAGACGCGCCGGACTTCCCTGAGCGCCGCCGGGACATCGTGCCAATGGTGCGCGCTCATGCGGCTCAACACACGGTCGAACGTGGCATCGGCAAAAGGCAAACGCTCGGCGGGACCTTGCTGCGTCGTGATGTTTTCGAGCCCGCGATCCTTCGCCGCGGCGGCAACCGTCGTCAGCATCTGTTCCGCGATGTCATACGCCACCACGCTTTTAGCGTGCGGCGCCACCGAAAAACTCACGTGGCCGGCCCCGCAACCCAGGTCGAGCACGACTGCGTCCGGGACCGCCGCGACCTCGTGCGCGAGTTCCTGCAGATCCGCGCCCGTCGCGTGGACGGCGCTGGTGAGATAAGCGGCGGCGGTCGAACCGAAGGCATCGGCGACCTGATCGTGATGTTTCATGGGGCAACTCCAGGTTTCTGTCAGTGTTTTCTCGGGCACGGCAACGCTACAATAAGCGCCGCCTTGTACCGGTACAAGTTGTGCGGTTATTCTGGTATCTAAACTACCCGAACGCGCGTCGAACCTCTTTTCAGCACGTACTCATGACCTTGTCGTCACCTGTCGCCGCAGCCACTGCCGCGCCACCACTCGATGCAACGCCGGCCCGCGCGCTCGGCGAATTCATTCGCGCGCATCGCGAGCGGCTTTCTCCTATGGCCGTCGGCCTGCCGCCCGGTCCGCGACGCCGTACGCCGGGTTTGCGTCGTGAGGAAGTCGCGCAATTGTGCGGCGTGAGTCCGACCTGGTACACGTGGATCGAGCAGGGACGGCCGGTTTCCGCTTCCGCCGATGCCCTCGCGCGCATCGCCGTTGCGCTGCAGCTTTCGCGTGCCGAGCGCGCCTATCTGTTCGAACTCGCCGCCCAGCGCGACCCCGCCGAGCCTGATCCGGCGGCGCAGGACGCACCAGCGTCGCTGTTGAAATCGGTGGAATTGATCGATGCCCCCGCCTACGTCCTCGACCGCCAATGGAACGCCCTTCGATGGAATGCGCAAGCGGCGGCATTGTTCATAGGCTGGCTGGATGGCGCGCGGGATCAGGATCGGAACCTGCTCTCCTTCACGTTTACCGGGGCCGGAGCGCAGAGTTTGATCGTGGATTGGGAAACGCGGGCGCGCAGGCTCGTGGCCGAGTTTCGGGCGGATTCGATCCGCCATTTGAACGATGCCCCGACGCGCGCGTTGATCGATTCACTCAGCGCGGCAAGCGACGCTTTTGGGCGCTTTTGGGCATCGCAAGATGTAGGCGAGCGCGAAGGCGGCACGCGGGAATTCAACCATCCCACGCGCGGCCGGCTTGTATATGACCAGATCACGTTCAAGCCGGCGCATCGGGAGGATTTGAAGCTCGTGATGCTCGTCGGCGCTTGACGCAGGAAAAATGCAGACGATTACTGCGACCCGAATCACGAGCACGCAGCGCAAAAAAATGCCCGGCCTATTTGGGACCGGGCAAAGCCGCTTCTCCCCGGCCAAGGCCAGAGGAGAACGGGGACACATGGTGAGCCGCGCCGGTTACGCGAACCGTTCGCGTGACCAAGAAGCAGGCTCGTATCCGTTATTACGTTTGAAAAAGTGAAACGGATTCATCCGGATGCAAAAAAACCAATGCGGCTCAAAGCGATTATTTCGGTAATATCGATCGCGCCGCCCACCCGACCGGTCCCATGACGACAATCCTCTCTCACGACCCGACTCCCGACACCCTCGTGCAATTGCTCGACCGTGTTGCCAGCGAAGACGCCGCCGCGTTGCGCGCGCTCTACGATTTAACTTCATCGAAACTGTTTGGCCTCGCGCTTCGTATATTGGTGAAGCGCGAGTGGGCCGAAGAAGTTTTGCAAGACGCGTTCGTCAATATCTGGCGATACGCGGGGGACTACAAAGCAGGCCTGTCCGCGCCAATGACCTGGATGGCGGCGATCGTCCGCAACCGGGCACTCGATTATTTGCGGCGGCAGAAAGCCAACGGGGCAAGCGCCGAAACCGAATGGAGCGATGCGTTGGACGATACCCTGCCGGCGAACGAGGCAGATCCCTCCGACCAGATGCTGATGAGCCAGGAAGCACGGCAACTCGCCATCTGCATGGACCGGCTCGAAGCCAATCAGCGCCAGGCCGTGGCGCTTGCCTATCTGCGTGACCAGAGCCACAGCGAAGTGGCCGATGTTCTCAAAGTACCGCTCGGCACAGTGAAGTCGTGGATTCGTCGCGGCCTGGAAAAACTCAAGACGTGCCTGGGAGGGTTGTGATGGATCTGCATCGATACGCAGGCCTCGTCGATCAGCTCGCAGCCGAATACACGCTCGGCGTGCTGCGAGGCGGTTCACGAAGACGCTTCGAAAGTATTTCCCAGCACGATCCGGCCATACGGCTTGCTGTTGAAACCTGGCGCTTGCGGCTCGCGGCCATGACGGAACTCGGACCGGCTGTCGCACCGCCGCCCGAGATCTGGACCGCCATCGAGCGGCGGCTGAATCTGGTCAATGCCCGGCGCGATGCAGCGGCGGCTCGCCCGGTTCCGGCGGCGCCTGAGCGCGTCCGACCGAAGCCGGGCTGGTTCGAGAACCTCTCGTTCTGGCGCGGCTGGTCGATCGCGGCCACCGCGATTGCTGCGATCGCGCTGGTGGTATCGATACGCGAGCTTTCCACCATTGCTCCCGTGCCCGCGCCTGCGCCCGCGCCGCAAGTGGCGCAAGAACCGCGTATCGGCTATGTGGCAACGCTGGCTGACGAAAAGTCCAACGCTCGCATGCTCGTGACGTGGGATGACCGGACTTCGGAAGTTACGGTGCGCCGCCTGAGCGGTTCGTCCGATCCCTCCGATAAATCCATGCAGCTCTGGGGCCTGCCGAAGGAAGGACATCCGGTGTCGCTCGGCGTGCTGCCGGTTGGCGGAACCGCGAAGTTCAAGGCGGCTTCTGTGAACGCGTATCCGGTGCTGGCGGTTTCCGTCGAACCAGTTGGCGGCTCGCCGAATCCAAACGGACCGACCGGGCCGGTGGTTTATACGGGTAAGGTCATTCCGGCAGCGTGATGGTTTTCATGCGGTGAATCTTCAAGGGCGTCGAGAGACGCCCTTTTCTATTGCGTGCCGCAGAGGTTTGGCTGCAGGTTTGTCATTGCCTGTAAAATCGGCAATTCCGCGTTTTTGTCCTCTTAAGAACATCACTATGACGTCCCAACTGCACAAGAAAGGCGAAGCCTGGTCGGCTCGCTTCAACGAACCAATGTCCGATCTGGTCAAGCGCTATACGTCATCGGTGTTCTTCGACAAGCGTCTCGCACTCGTTGATATCCAGGGTTCGCTCGCCCACGCCGCCATGCTCGCCGCGCAGAAGATCATCGGCGATGCGGATTTTCAGGCCATCCAGAAAGGCATGACGCAGATCCAGGGCGAGATCGAGCGCGGCGAGTTCGAATGGAAACTCGATCTGGAAGATGTGCATCTGAATATCGAAGCACGTTTGACAGCGTTGATTGGCGATGCCGGCAAACGCCTGCATACCGGCCGCTCGCGTAACGACCAGGTAGCAACCGATATCCGTTTGTGGCTGCGCGGCGAGATCGACCGGATCGGCGAATTGCTGATTGAACTGCGCCGCGCGTTGATCGATATTGCCGAGCTGAATGCGGAAACCATCATGCCCGGCTTCACGCATTTGCAGGTCGCGCAACCCGTGACGTTCGGGCATCACTTGCTCGCGTATGTGGAAATGTTCACGCGTGACAGCGAACGCATGATCGATTGCCGCAAGCGCGTGAATCGCTTGCCGCTTGGCGCCGCGGCGCTGGCCGGAACGAGCTATCCGATCGACCGCAATGCCGTCGCGAAAACGCTCGGCTTCGATGGCATCTGCGCCAATTCGCTCGACGCTGTGTCGGATCGCGATTTCGCTATCGAATTCACGGCGGCTGCGGCGTTGATCATGACGCACGTGTCGCGCTTCTCCGAAGAACTTGTGTTGTGGATGAGCCCGCGAGTTGGTTTCATCGATCTGGCCGATCGCTTTTGTACCGGCTCGTCGATCATGCCGCAGAAGAAAAATCCGGACGTGCCCGAACTCGCGCGCGGCAAGACGGGGCGCGTGAACGGCAATCTGGTTTCTTTGTTGACGCTGATGAAGGGCCAGCCGCTCGCGTACAACAAGGACAATCAGGAAGACAAGGAACCGCTGTTCGATACCGTCGATACCGTCTCCGACACGCTGCGCATTTTTGCTGAAATGGCATCGGGTATCACGGTCAAGCCTGACGCCATGCGCGCTGCCGCGTTGCAGGGATTTTCGACGGCGACGGACTTGGCGGATTATCTGGTGAAGCGCGGTTTGCCGTTCCGCGATGCGCATGAGGCCGTCGCGCTCGCCGTGCGCATTTGCGTGGATCGCGGTTGCGATCTGGCGGATCTGACGCTCGATGAAATGCGCGCGGAGTTGCCGAACGTCGCGCATCTAATCGGTGAAGATGTGTTCGAGTATTTGACGCTGGAAGGATCGGTGGCGAGCCGGAATCACGCGGGTGGGACGGCACCGGAACAGGTTCGGGCAGCGGTGACGGCGGCGCGGGTGGGGTTGGGCTGAAGTAGTCGTCGACGCAAGACGTAGCCAAATCGGCTACGTTCGTAGCCGATTTGGCTACAGTGTCGCCGGACCATCTGCAAAAACAGGCTCTTCACACTTCGCGTCCGACCGAACCAAGCGCCCATGATCATCCGCCCCAAACTCAACTGGTTCCGCATGTTGTTCGTCTGGCGCGGGTCCGTGCTGCCGCAGCTGCTGCCGCGGCTCGCGCTGATCTTCCTGCTGTCCATCGCGGCAATCGTGATGCACGACCACGTGCGCAATTACCCCGTCGGACTGGGCACGCCGCCGTTTGCACTGGTGGGCATCGCGCTCGCGGTGTTCCTCGGTTTTCGAAATAGCGCGAGTTATGAGCGCTGGTGGGAAGGCCGCAAATTATGGGGATCGCTGTCCATTCATGGACGCTCGCTGGCGCGTCAGGCATTGACGCTGCCACGCGATGTCAAGCGTGAAGACACGCACGCGTTCATCGCGGCGATCGGGGCGCTCGGTCACGCGCTGCGCCATGAAATGCGCCGCACCGATCCGCTTCCTGATCTCGCTACGCGTCTGACGCCTGCGTTATATCAGCGCACCGTCAAGACGCAAAATCGATCGACGACGATCTTGCGCTGGCTCGGCGAATGGTCCGCCACGCGCACACGCGAAGGCGCGCTCGATGGTTACGGTTTGCTCGCCTTCGAGCAGAATCTCAACGAATTGTCCGGCGTGATCGGCGGTTGCGAGCGGCTCGCGTCCACACCTTTGCCATTCTCGTATTCGGTGATGATCCATCGAACGGTCTATTTGTTCTGCGTGATGCTGCCGTTTGGCCTTGTCGATGGCGCGGGCGCATTGACGCCGTTGTTCGCGCTTCTGGTCGCGTACGCGTTCATGTCGCTGGAAGCGATTGCGGCGCAGATCGAAGATCCGTTCGGCCTGGAAGAAAACGATCTGGCGCTGAGCGCGCTCTGCGATGCAATCGAAACAATGCTCCACGACTTGACCGCCGATCCCGATTTCAAGCGTCCACCGAAAGGATTGCCGGAGCCGGGTGTGACTGAACGCAGGTTTATCGTGACTTAAAAAATCAAGGCCCGCGTTCTGCGGGCCTTGTTCATTGCAATCTACCGCACCGGCTCAGCGCTCGAGCGCGACGCAATCCACAAAATACTCAATCCGCCCGTTGATCATCTCGCCGACCAACCCGTGGATATCCGTATGAAAACCCGGGAAGCGCTCGTTGAATTCGCGCGCAAATCGCAAGTAATCCACGATGGTCTTGTTAAAGCGCTCGCCCGGAATCAGCAACGGAATGCCCGGCGGATACGGCGTCAGCAAGATGGTCGTGACACGCCCTTCGAGTTCGTCGATAGGCACCCGGTCAATCTCGCGATGCACCAGCTTTGCATACGCTTCGGACGGTTTCATGGCCGGTTCCATGCTCGACAGATACATCTCGGTGGTAAGCCGCGCGATATCGTTGGCACGATAAACACTGTGGATCTGCTCGCAAAGATCGCGCAATCCCATGCGCTCGTACGACGGATGCTGCGCGATGAAGTCCGGCAACACGCGCCACAACGGCTGGTTGTTGTCGTAGTCGTCCTTGAACTGTTGCAGCTCGGTGACCATTGAATTCCAGCGGCCCTTCGTGATCCCGATCGTGAACATGATGAAGAACGAATACAGCCCGGTCTTCTCCACAATGATTCCGTGCTCCGCCAGATATTTCGTCACGATCGCGGCCGGAATGCCCGTTTCACCGAACTCGCCGTCTACATCGAGTCCCGGCGTAATGATGGTCGCCTTGATCGGGTCGAGCATGTTGAAGCCTTCGGCGAGCGCGCCGAAACCATGCCAATGGTCGTTCGGCTTTAACACCCATTCCTCGCGATCGCCGATGCCCTCTTCAGCCAGCGCTTCCGGTCCCCAGACCTTGAAGAACCAGTCGTCGCCGTATTCGTCGTCGACCTTGCGCATGGCGCGGCGGAAATCGAGCGCTTCCGCAATCGATTCTTCCACGAGCGCCGTGCCGCCCGGCGGCTCCATCATGGCCGCGGCCACGTCGCACGAAGCGATGATCGCGTATTGCGGGCTGGTCGACGTGTGCATCAAATACGCTTCATTGAAGCGATGTTTGTCGAACGTGCTGTTCTCGGAATCCTGCACCACGATCTGCGACGCCTGCGAAATCCCGGCAAGCAGCTTGTGCGTTGAGTGCGTGGCAAACACCAGCGCGCCCGTACGCGGACGGCCAGCGCCAATGGCGTGCATGTCCTGATAAAACTCGTGGAACTCGGCGTGCGGCAGCCAGGCTTCGTCGAAATGAAGCGTGTCCAGCATGTCGCCGAGCAGATCCTTGATCATCTCGACGTTGTAGACAATGCCGTCGTACGTACTTTGCGTGATGGTCAGAATGCGCGGCTTCACGTTCGGATTTTTCGCGAGCGCCTCGCGCGCGAACGGATTCGCCTCGATCTTCTTGCGGATGTTTTCCGGTTTGAACTCGTCGCGCGGAATCGGTCCGATCAGGCCAAAGTGATTACGCGTTGGCGTGAGAAACACCGGGATTGCGCCCGTCATGGTGATGGCGTGCAGGATCGACTTGTGGCAATTGCGGTCGACCAACACGATGTCGCCTGGGGCAACGGTCGCGTGCCAGACAATCTTGTTCGATGTCGACGTGCCATTCGTCACAAAGAACAAATGGTCCGCGCTGAAAATGCGCGCCGCATTTCGTTCCGATGCCGCCACGGGACCGGTATGGTCGAGCAGCTGGCCGAGTTCATCGACGGCATTGCAGACGTCGGCCCGCAACATGTTCTCGCCGAAAAACTGGTGGAACATCTGACCAAGCGGGTTCTTCAGGAACGCCACGCCGCCCGAGTGTCCCGGGCAGTGCCACGAGTACGAACCCTCTTCGGCGTATTGCACGAGTTCCTTGAAGAACGGCGGTGCGAGCGCGTCGAGGTACACCTTTGCTTCGCGGATGATATGGCGCGCGACGAATTCCGGCGTGTCCTCGAACATGTGGATGAAGCCGTGCAGCTCGCGCAGGATGTCGTTGGGCAAATGCCGTGAAGTGCGCGTTTCGCCGTACAGGAAAATCGGAATGTCCGCGTTGCGCCGGCGCACGGCCTGCACGAACGCGCGCAACGCGACGATTGCGGATGCCAGTTCCGGCGTGTCGCCCTCGGCCAGCACCACGTTGTTGTCGGCGTATGGCAGCAATTCGTCGTCATCGATCGACAGGATAAAACACGACGCGCGGCTCGACTGCTGCGCAAACGACGTCAGATCGCCGTAACTCGTCAGCCCGAGCACCTCGACGCCTTCGCGCTCGATCGCCTCGGCGAGCGCACGAATACCGGAACCCGAAATGTTCTCGGAACGAAAATCTTCGTCGATGATGACGACGGGAAAACGAAACTTCATGAGGCGAATCTCCAAATGGAACGACCGCTGGCCGAGTTGTGCATGCTCGAGTCCAGCGGTCTTTCAAAAAGTGTTGCAACGACGTTTCGTAGCAGCAGAAACGTCAGGTTTTCGGCAGCGTTACGCCGCTTTGCCCTTGATACTTGCCCCCACGATCGGCGTAGGACGTCTCGCAGATTTCGTCGCTTTCAAAAAACAGGACCTGCGCCACGCCTTCGTTCGCGTAGATTTTGGCAGGCAAAGGTGTCGTATTCGAGAATTCGAGCGTCACATACCCTTCCCATTCGGGTTCGAACGGCGTCACGTTCACAATGATCCCGCAGCGCGCGTACGTGGATTTCCCCAGGCACACGGTCAGGCACGAGCGCGGAATCCGGAAATACTCGACCGTACGCGCCAGCGCAAAGGAATTCGGCGGAATGATGCAGACGTCGCCCTTGAAATCGACAAACGATTTCTCATCGAAATTTTTCGGATCGACGATCGTGGAATTGATGTTCGTGAAGATCTTGAATTCGTCTGCCACGCGAATGTCGTAGCCGTAGCTCGATGTGCCGTAACTCACGATTTTTCTACCGTCTTCGGACACACGCACCTGATCGCGCACAAACGGCTCGATCATCTTGTGCTCTTCGGCCATGCGCCGGATCCACTTGTCGGACTTGATGCTCATAGGGAACGCTACCCAACGAAAGAAGCGGCTCGAGTGAAGCCGCCGTGCATGAAACAGGGCGTGGCCGGGAACCTGGAATGCATGCAGATGCATGCCGAAGCCAGTAGGACCCGCCGAGAAGCGCGTATTTTACTTGATGTGATGGCCCGTGCGACGCGACCTGGCCAAGAAGCCGGGCCGAACGTTTTAGAGCGCTGATTTCATTGACGAATCACGCCACATGCGAGTGCCGGACCGGCGCCGTGCGGGCTGAGCGAATACGAGTCGGACGTATCGCGATGAAGCAGGACCGCGCGTGAAAGAACCGAGCGCACGCCGTCGAGCGAGAGATCGGGCGCGACAATGAACCCAGTGGCCGAGCCGTTTGCGTCAGCCCGGATGGTCGCCAGGTCGCCTTCGACTTTCGATGACCGGCTGCGATCCGCTGCCGGCGAGAACACCGGGCCGCCATCGGACGGATTCGAGACAATGCAGTCGCCGCGTTCGTGGATCTGCAGCGCGTGCTCGCTGTTGGGCGGCATGCCGGACAGGTTGTATGAAACCTGCACGCCATCCGCGCGTTCAATGAAAGTCAACGACCCGCTTACGCTGCTGCCCGCGGTGGACTGCAGCGTCGCATCGGCGCGTTTTTCGTGGTTCTGGAAGAATATGCCGCAGCCACTCAGCAGCAATGTGCCGGCGGTGAGCGCGAACCCCGTGGCCGCGCGTGTGCAGAAGCGTGCAATCGGGCCCAAGGCCGGGTTTGTCGCGGCAGGCAGGCTGCTCGATCCAGGCCCGTTGAATCTTCGTTTCATGCAATCCTCATGGCGACGCCGCGACCACCCCGTGTGCTCACCTGACCGCGCCAATCGAAGGCAACATGATACCGCGACACGCACGGGGCCCGACGTCGCTCGCCGCTCAGGTGTTCTGCACCACGATGCTCGGGAACATCGACGTCATGTCGCGTTGGCGCTCCGCAATCGAAATCGCGACCTTGCGGGCAATCGACCGGTACGCGTCGGCAATCTTGCTGTCGGGTTGCGACACCACGGTTGGCTGGCCGGCATCGGTTTTCTCGCGGATGGCAATGTCAAGCGGCAAACTGCCGAGCACCGGCACGCCGTATTCCTTCGACATCCGCTCGCCGCCGCCCGCACCGAAGATGTGTTCTTCGTGGCCGCAATTCGAGCAGATATGCGTGCTCATGTTCTCGACGATTCCCAGAATGGGAATGCCGACCTTCTCGAACATTTTCAAACCTTTCTTGGCGTCGAGCAGTGCGATGTCCTGCGGCGTGGTCACGATCACGGCGCCCGTCACCGGAACTTTCTGCGATAGCGTCAACTGGATGTCACCCGTCCCCGGCGGCATATCCACGACGAGGTAATCGAGATCCTTCCAGTTCGTCTGCCGCAGCAACTGTTCGAGCGCGGACGTGACCATCGGGCCGCGCCAGACCATGGGATTGTCCTGCTCGATCAGAAAGCCGATGGAATTGGCCTGGATGCCGTGGCCGACGAGCGGGTTCATCGACTGATTGTCGGGCGATTCCGGGCGGCCGCTGATGCCGAGCATCATGGGAAGCGACGGGCCGTAGATATCGGCGTCGAGCATGCCTACCGATGCACCTTCCGACGCCAGCGCCAGCGCCAGATTCACGGCAGTCGTGCTTTTGCCGACGCCGCCCTTCCCCGAAGCCACGGCGATGATATTTTTAACGTTCGGCAACAGTTTCACGCCGCGTTGGACGGCGTGAGCGACGACCTGCGACGATACGTCCACTTTCACGTCCTGTACGCCTGGAACCCGGGCGACGGCTTCCGAAACCAGCGCGCGAATTGCATCGAACTGGCTCTTTGCCGGATATCCCAGCACGACGTTGACGCTGACATGTGCGCCGTCTATGGTCACGGTGCGGATGCTTTTTGTGTCCGCGAAAGTGCGGCTGGTATTGGGATCGATCAGGCCGCCGAGGGCGGTGTCGATCTGGGCGCGATCAAGACTCATCGGAACTCCGTGGGAACGCTTGTTGCGAAAAGGGATCGAACACTTTCGCGCACGTGGTATGAAATTTGAAAGGAATTGTTGCACGACATTGCGTGGCGCACGCGTGCGCTGCACTATCCCACGCTGCCATGGTCTGGGGACGCATCGTTTTAAGCGGTTGAATCCTTGGCCGTATTGTAGTGGCAGGCGCAACGGCACGCCGGAAGACCCCACAGGGAACTTCCACGTGCACCGCGCGGCTGTCTTGATTGAATCCTGGAGAAATGACAATGAACTCGAAAATGATGACGCGCTTGTCCGTAATCGCCGTAGCTGGTGCATTGGTCGCCGGTTGCGCTTCGCAGCAGGGCAATAATGCAGCGGTGGGCACGGGTATTGGCGCCGCGACCGGCGCGGGCCTTGGCGCAATTTTCGGCGGCGGCAAGGGTGCGGCGATCGGCGCAGGCGTCGGCGCTGCTGCTGGCGGCATCACCGGTTACAACTGGCAGGCCATCAAGGGCAAGCTGACGGGCGCCACGAAAGGCACCGGCACGCAAGTGACCGAGCAGCAGGACGGCTCGCTGAAGGTCAATATCCCGAACGCAATCTCGTTCGATACCAACAGCTACGCCATCAAGCCGACGTTCGCGCCTGTGCTCGACCAGGTCACGCAAACGCTGGTGCAGCATCCGGAGCTGATCGCTCAGGTGGTCGGCCATACGGATAGCACGGGCCAACCGGCTTACAACCAGACTTTGTCGCAGAACCGTGCACAAAGCGTGGCATCGTATCTGGCGGGTCACGGTGTAGCAGGTCAGCGCCTGGCAGCTTCGGGCATGGGCCAGACCCAGCCTATCGCCGATAACGCAACGGAAGCTGGTCGCGCACAGAATCGCCGCGTGGAGATTTATCTGCGCGCGACGGCACAACCGGGACAAGTACAGTAAGCGGCTTGATTTACAAGGGGAATTGACTCTTTTGGCAGTGCGGCCGGGGTTTTGACCGGTTCTGGAAAATATCGTGAAGATTCGCGAGAAACCCGGAAAATAGTTGAAACTTTGGCCGCACACCGCGTGTCTGTATTAACGGTAGGTGGCTGGCAGTGCCGCCACGTGCCATTCTCCTCTTGTCGTTGTTGCTCCGGGGCCCGCTATATTGCCCCGGTTTTTTTTCGTCCAGAATTTGTGAACGCTGGGGTTTTCGCCTCGCCTGCGTCGCCTTCCTCCGCGCCCAGCGTGCTGTTCGCCTCCTGCTAGAATCGTGGTTCGCTTTTTTACGCAATCACCGACTTTTAACCGCAGGTCAGCGCCTTATGTCATCGTCAGCACCGATTTCCGCACCCGCCCATCGCCGAGTCCTCGTCACGTCGGCGCTTCCATATGCGAACGGCCAGATTCATATCGGCCATATGGTCGAATATATCCAGACGGATATCTGGGTTCGGGCGCTGCGAATGCACGGTCACGAGGTGTATTACGTCGGCGCTGACGATACCCACGGCACGCCCATCATGCTGCGCGCCGAGCAGGAAGGCATCACGCCGAAACAATTGATCGAACGCGTCGGCAAAGAGCACAAACGCGATTTCGACAGCTTCGGCATTTCCTTCGACAACTATTACTCCACCGACGCCGAGGAAAACCGCGTCTTGTGCGAATCGATCTACACGTCGCTCCAGGAAGCCGGTTTGATCGATGCACGGGATATCGAGCAGGCCTACGATCCAGTCAAGGAAATGTTCCTGCCGGACCGCTTCATCAAGGGCGAATGCCCGAAGTGCGGCGCGAAGGACCAATACGGCGACAACTGCGAAGTCTGCGGCTCGACGTACCAGCCGCTCGACCTGATCAACCCATATTCGGTTGTCTCGGGCGCAACGCCGGTCCGCAAAACATCGACGCACTACTTTTTCCGCCTCTCCGACCCGCGTTGCGAAGATTTCCTCCGCGGCTGGGTCAGCGGTCTGGCGCAGCCGGAGGCCACGAACAAGATGCGCGAATGGCTGGGCGACAAAGGCGAAGCGAAGCTCGCGGACTGGGACATCTCGCGCGATTCGCCGTACTTCGGCTTCGAAATTCCAGGCGCGCCGGGCAAGTATTTCTACGTGTGGGTGGACGCGCCCGTCGGCTATTACGCCAGTTTCAAGAATCTGGCCGATGCACGCGGCCTTGATTTCGAAGAGTGGATCCGGCCAGGATCGAAGACGGAGCAGTATCACTTCATTGGCAAGGACATCCTGTATTTTCATACGCTGTTCTGGCCGGCCATGCTGCAATTCTCGGGTCACCGGACGCCCACGAACGTGTTCGCGCACGGCTTTCTGACCGTCGATGGCGCGAAGATGTCGAAGTCGCGCGGCACGTTCATCACGGCGAAAAGCGTGATCGATACGGGCATCAATCCGGAATGGCTGCGCTATTACTTCGCCGCGAAGCTGAACCACACCATGGAAGACATCGACTTGAATCTCGATGATTTCCAGGCGCGCGTGAACAGCGATCTGGTCGGCAAGTACGTGAACATTGCGAGCCGGGCGGCGGGTTTCCTGATCAAGCGTTTCGATGGCCGCGTGCAGGACAGCGCGATGAATCATCCGCTGCTGCTGCAATTGCGCGCGGCGGTTCCGCAAATCGCGGCGCTGTTCGAAGCGCGTGAATATGGCCGCGCGCTGCGCACGACCATGGATCTCGCCGATACGGTCAACGGTTATGTGGATACCGCGAAGCCCTGGGATCAAGCCAAGGATCCGGCGAACGCAGCCGCGCTGCACGAAACCTGCAGCGTCAGCCTGGAAGCATTCCGGTTGTTGTCGTTGGCGTTGAAGCCAGTGTTGCCGTTGCTGGCGGAATCGGTGGAGGCATTTTTGGGCATCAAGCCGCTTGTTTGGGCCGATGCAGCCACGCCGCTCAGCTCATCGCAGCCGATCAACGCTTACAAGCACTTGATGACGCGCGTCGATCCGAAGCAGATCGAGGCGTTGATTGCGGCGAACCGTGAATCGATCGCGCCGGGGCAAACCGCGGCTGCGGCGGTGGCTGCGCCGGCATCGAAGAAAGCCACGAAGGAAAAAGCGCCGGAAGCTGAAGGCACGATTTCTATCGATGACTTCGCGAAGATCGATTTGCGTATTGCGAAGATCGTGGATTGCACGGCCGTGGAAGGATCGGACAAGCTGCTGCAACTGACGCTGGACGTTGGCGAAGAGAAAACGCGCAACGTGTTTTCCGGCATCAAGTCGGCATATCAGCCGCAGGATCTGATCGGCAAGTTCACGGTGATGGTCGCGAACCTCGCGCCGCGCAAGATGAAATTCGGTCTTTCGGAAGGCATGGTGCTGGCGGCATCGGCGGCGGACGAGAAAGCCGAACCGGGACTTTATATTCTCGAACCGCACAGCGGCGCGAAGCCGGGAATGCGCGTGAAGTAAATCCCGGCTGAGCGTAAAGCAAAGGGCCATTCAACTCGCGTTGAACGGCCCTTTTTACATGCCTACCTTTCCGAAGGCCCGTTCCTTCGCGCCCACGAATCGAAGCGCCGCGTATAAAGCAGATCGAGTCCCTGGAACGTGCCGCCGTATGCCGAAACGGACCAGAAGCGCGACAGGTTCAGCGTCATCTTGATGGCGTTGCTGGCCGACTGCAAGCCCTGCTCGTAACCAAGCACCAGACGTTCGTTGATGGCTTTCGACAACATCACGACTTGCGGATCGGTCAGCCCGACCTCGCTGGTGCCGATGGAAAACTCATCGAGCCCGAACGTCTGCGCGATCCGCTTGCCGCTCGCGCTTCCGAGCAATGCCAGCGCGTTGGTCATCGCGCTTTGCTGGCCCACGTTGTTGCCCTGGTCCGTGCCATGACCAAACAACAGCCACGACAGCTTTTCGTTGTCCGGCACGTTGGGCTCGGAAATCAGCTTGGCATTGGGCGCCTGAACCGTTCCTGTAACCTGCACGCCGGCTTCGATTTCCTGATTGCGTCGCATTGCGAGGATGTTGATGCCGGGATTGGCGACCGGCCCGTTGAACGTGAAGAATCCGTTCTCGATGCCGAGCTTTCGCCCGAACGCCGTGTACGTCGAGCCCGGCGTGACCCGCACGTTGCCGACCGCGCGCAACGGCATGTTTGGCGCGCTCATGGCGGTGATGGTGCCGGCGAGACCCAGGTCGGCGCCCGCACCGCGGAAGCGGAACTTCTGCCCAAGGTTTATATCGATATTCGCGCGCGGCGCAAACGCACCCACGGGTTTGTCGCCGGTGGCCACCACGGCCTGGTCTTCGCCTTTCACCGTACCGTCCGGCCGCACGATCACGACGTCGTCACCGAGCGAAGGCGCTGATTGCTCAGGCAGATCGAAAAGCGCGTGATCGACGGTGAACTTGCCGTCGATATTCATGCCGCCCTTCAACCCCCCGTTCGCCACCGACGCGCTACCGGACAACTGCAACTGCCGGTCCGGCGAAGCGAACAGTTCCAGCTTGTCCGCAATAATGCTCGCCGTCAGATCCGGCTGATCCTGATCGAGCCGCACTTTTCCGGTTGCGCGCAGCGTGCCGCTCGCGCCGTGGAACTCGACCTGCTGAAGATCAACGAGGTTCTCGGAAAGCGCAATGCGGATCACGCCGTCCTTCAACTGCACACCCTGATCGATGACTGTCACCGACAACCCGTCGCCCGTCAACATGCCGGACACCGTCGGCTTGGCGACGATTCCCGCGATAGTCAGCTTCAACCCGATCCGGCCATCGAGCAAATACGTCGGGCCGATCAATCCGCCCGTTGTACGCAGCGTCGGCACGTTGGCTTCAATGCCGCCGCTCACGGGCGCATCGTCGGATACGGTCAGCACGCCATCGCGCGAAACCAGCGTTGTATGGACGTTGGCATCGATCACGCCGATGCGCGACGCCTGCGCATGCAACGTGGCGTTGAGCCGGTTGCCGCCGGTGAAATCGGCACGCGCGGCAATGTCCGTGATGCCTAAAGCGGCGACGCCACGAGCGGCGTCGATGGACACGTCGCCACCGCGCCGCTTCACTTGCACGTAGCCCGTCGCGGTCGCGCCGAGCGCGAAGTTCCAGTCGCCGTCGAAGACGAGATCGGTCTTGATCGGCGGCGGACCACCCATCAGTTCCTGGCGGATGTCGAGCATTCGCAACACGGAGAGATTGGTCAGCGAGCCAACAGAACTGATACGGCCGCTGTCGAATGCGAACGATTTCAGGTCGAGCACGGCGCCTTCCGCCGACAACCGCGTTGCACCCAGCGCAATATGGTTGGGGGCGTAGCTCACGGTCAGCGGCGCGTCGAGATTCAGGTTCGGCGTGCCTTTATTCGATAAACGCGTGACCGTGCCGTCCCAATGCGCGCCGTCGCGGGCGTCGGTGAGGCGGCCGTTTGCCGCGAGCGTCAGGTTGACCGCATTGCCGCGCAACTTTCCGACGGCTGTTGCGTTGAGCGTGTGATTGGCCCGCGTGCCGTTCAGGTCGGCGTTGAAGCTGGAAAGATCGACGCCGTCCGTGCTGACATCGCGCGCCTTCAACGTAAAGACGAGCGCGCCGTTCGCGCCGTCGCGCGCCTCGGCACGCCCTTCTGCATGACCGACGCGACTGGCGCCGAACACCACGCTGTCGGCCTGATAATTCGCCGCGACATTCGGATGCGCGAAGGAACCGGTGAGATCGCCGTCTGCCTTCACGAGGCCCGCCAGACCGAAACCAAGCCGCTCGAGCTGCGGGGCGTCGATGCGAAAGCGCAACCGGTCGCTCGGCGTACCGAAACTGCCATTCAGATCGACGTTATTCCCCGCGATGGAAAGCGTCGCGTTGCTCGGCAAGATGCGCGTTCCCACCACCTGGATTGTGCCCGCGCCGGTCAGCGGCAAATTGTCGTAGACGCTTTCGCCGAGCTTGAATTGCGCTTTCGTGGTGAGCGTGGGCGCGAGTACACCGGTTGCGGAAAGCGTGCCGTTGACGCGCGCTTCTATGGTCCGCGGTTTCGCAGCGGGCCGCTTTGCGCCCTTCGCTGGCGGCGGCGTTGCGAGCAATTGATCTGACAGCAGCAACGGATTGAAATCGACGATCTTCGCCTTCAGGTCGTAGCTCGAATGCACGTCTTTCTTGAGCGCGCCGTTCAGCTCCACATGACCCTTCCCCACACTGACCTTCACGGCATCGAATGCGGTCTGCTTCGGGTCGAGCGTGATCTTGCCTTGCGCGCGCAGTGCGGCCTTGGCGTCGTTCAGATCGAGCGTGATGGTCTGTGTATCGCCGGCAAGCTTGATACCAATTGGTCCACCGAACTGCGTTGGCCGGATGGTCGATTGAATTTGACTTAAATCGAGCCTGGCTACTTTCAGGTCGAACTCGCCCTTGCCGTCTTTGAGCGTCCCACCGCCCGTAAGCGTTGCATCTTTCAAAAGCCGCACGTTCAAATCAGAGATGACTTGCTCGGAGGCATCGAGCTTCACGTTCGCCTGGGCGTCGATCAACGGAATCAACTGCTTGTCCACCGTCCCCGGCTTCGCATTCACGATGGAAACCGGCCCGGTCACGACCAGCGCGTTCGGCGTTGCCGGATCCGGCTTGAGTTCGGCTCGCAGCGCCAGATCCGCGAACGGCGCGCTCGGACTGAATGCCTGTGGATTCACGTGATCCACGGTGACGAGCGCACGCTTGAGCGGCACCTCGCCGAACGGCTCGGCCTCCACGTGCGCGTTGCCCTTCAACTTCATGCCGCTTGCATCAATATCCGCCGTCAGGTTCTGAAGCGATCCCGAAAGGCGCGCGGCGACCTGAACGGTTTCGTCGCTCACCTTGCCCGAATATCCGACGTCCCCGGTCAAGGGAAACGGCCGCGCGCCGCCGTCGAGTTTCAGCGCCGCCGTGACTGCGCCGAACGGTGTATCGAGGCGTTGGACAGTGGCCGCGTGATGACGGCCATCGCTATGACCCGACAGCGCGAGCCCGGAAAATTCCGTGGTCGTCGCGCCTTCGTGAAGACGCAGCTTATCGAGCGTGACGTCGCTGATGACAAGCTGGATCGGCAAGCGCAGATCCTTCGGCAACTCGACCGGACTGCTACTTTTCGGCGATGGCGCGATCCGGGCATCGACCGTTCCAACATGCAAATAGGCGATGGTGAAACGCAACGGCGCGCGCGTCAGTTCCCATTTGCCGGACACCTTGTCCACGCCGATATCCGTGCCGTCGGCGCCTTTCCAGCGAACGTTGCGCAAGTGCAAGCCAGTTGCAATCGCGCCGCCATCGAGCGTGCCGCTCAAACGCCCGCCGAGCAGCGACGTTGCAGCCTGCCAGACATACCGCGTCCCGCGCTCGCTGTTCAGGCCGTACAAGATCAGCGCAAGTCCGAGCGCCAGGCACAGCACCAGCACTAGAACAATTCCGCCCAGCCATTTCGCGAAACGTCGCCAGCCGCCGCGCTTCTTTGGAACCGGTTTGCCGCCTTCGGACGCGCCGTCTCCCCGGCCCTCCGAAGGGTCCGGTTGCTCTGCGGGCGATTGGCCGTTCTGTTCCGTCATGCGCGAAAAAACACGTTATGCAAACTCATCAAAAGGCAATTCCAAGCGTCAGATACGGACGGATATCGCGGTTCTTGAAACCGTACGCAATGTCCACGTTCACGGGTCCGACCGGACTGCGCCAGCGCACGCCGACGCCTGCGCCGGGTTCGAAAACGCGCTCGCTCCAGGTGTCGGCGGCCGCGCCTATATCAAAGAAAGCCGCGCCACCCCAGTCGTGCGAAAACCAGTGCTGATATTCGGTGCTGCCAGTCAACAAGTATTTGACCGGCAACACTGAACCGTCGACGTCGTGACCGATACTCTGATACCCGTAACCCCGCACCGAATTTGCGCCGCCCGCACGAAACAGCAGCGACGCCGGAATGCCGCTCGACCCGCCGCCGGTAAACACGCCGCCGAATTCCGCGCGGAACACGAACAAGTCGCGCTTGCCCAGTGGCAGGTATTGCAGCAGGTTCGTGTACACGCGGCCGAACGTCTGGTCGGTGAGAATGCCTTTGACAGCAAAATCAGCTTCGGCACGAATCAGATTGCCCGAGCGCGGGAACAGCGGGTCGTCCACGTTACGGCGCACCCATTGCCATGAAGGTACCAGCGCACGGCTCGTTGTAGGCGGTCCGACGTTCTGCGTTAGCCGATCGGCATAGAAAAGCAGCGAATACGTCGTGTCGATGTTCTGCAGCGAACGCGAACGCTGCACGCCGGCGCGCGCGCTGTAGATGCGTGTATCGGACACATTGGTGTTCGTGTACGAAGCCAGCACGCTGTTCACCCACGCCCGGTTGCCCGGCGGCATGGCAAGCTGAACCTGTCCATATTGCTGCGTCTGATCGATACGGCCCGACACCGTGAACGGATACGCCTTCCCGAACGTATCCAGATAGCTATAGGCGCCCTGAATGTGCGGCCCGGTATCGGTTGCGTAACCCACGCCGTAGCGCACGCTGTTGTACGGATACTCGCTGACCTTCAGGTGCATCGGCGTTTCGACGGGCTTGGTCACGTCGTTATCGGCGTCGATGGCAACCGACGCGTAATACGGCGTGTTCTGCAACTGGCGCTGCAATTCGTTCACGCGCGCGACGTCGTAGATATCGCCTTCGTGGATGGGATTCACGTTGTGAATGATCTGCTCGGGATAACGCCGCACGCCTGAAACGTCGAGCTTGCCGAACGTGAAGGTGGGACCGCTATCGAACGTCACCGACAAATCCACGATATGCGTGCGTGGATTCACCCGCGCCTTTGATTGCGAAATTTTCGCGCCCAGATAACGCCGCGATTGAAGCGCTTTCAGCGACGCATTTTTCGCATCGTCCCAAGCGCCTTGCGAGAACGGATCGCCTTCGCGAATCGAAAACGCAAAGCGCGCGGTGTTTTCCTGCGCCCGATCCTCCTCCGTGATGGCGCCCTTGAAGGTCAGCGACACGGAGGCAACCTTGGTTTGCGGGCCGGGATCGACGGAGATCGTGACGGATCGTTTTTCGCCGTCGTTTTTGACGTCGGTACGCACGACGGGCGTGAAATAGCCGTCGGTTGCAACGAGATCGCGCACTTCTTGCGGCGTGGCCGTGACGAGGAAGTCGAATTGTTCGTCGCTGATATCGGTTCGTTTCTTGAAACGCGACAGATCCAGATGGTCTTTCAGAAGCGACCGGATGCTGCGGGGTGCGTCGATATCCACGTCGTATTTGGCGTGCGCGGGCACGGCGAAGACGCAAAGCGCCAGCGCGTGGAGCGACCAGACGGCGCGTCGCACGAATGACGGCGCACGGGAAGGCGCTTTCGACGATGCAACCAGCGGCGTTTCCAGCCGCCGATGCTCGGCTTGCCCGCGCTTGAAGCGCAGCGGATCAAACAGGCGCCCCGCCAAACGTGACCTCCGGGTTGGATAAAACAATGAGTTGGCAATGAGAAAACACCCGCCAAACAAGCGGATATTCCGGCAGGCGCTATTTCACCACATTGGCGGCGCCGGCTGTCCCGAAGCGTCCATTCAGGCATTTCGCAGAGGGCGCGGTTTTTCCGAGCCATGCCGACGCTCAGGCACGCAGGACGAGCGCTCAGCACAATGCGAAAAACGCGGAAGTGCCGCTTGGACGGCGCTTTGCCGTGCTTGTTCCGCGATTTTGCAATTAATGACAGGGTTTTTACCGACCCGGCGTTTTGCTGCGAAGCTAGTAGTTTTTATAGACCGGATGGCCAACGCGCGGCGTTCGCGTCCGGTTTCCGCTCCACGCCCGGATGCTTGCGGTAAAATTGCGTTTGTTCCCGGCGGCGTTTCACCTTACGTTTCATCTGTGTTGCGCCGCGCCCGTTTCTGAATCGTTCTGATCCAACGGAAGTCGAATCATGTACCAGTCGGACATCACCCAATTCATCAACAAGCTGAAAGAGCAAAAGCCGTCGCTGGAAGACGAACAGCGCAAGGGCCGCGCGCTCCTGTGGGACAAGCAGCCGGTCGATCTGGACGAACGCGCGAAGCTGAAAACATCGCGGGTCGAGCAAACGTCCTACGTCTATTACCAGAATTTCTGAACGTGAATTCCGCGCGCGACGCGCAGCACGCTGCGGATCATTCGGGAACGGACAAGGACGATCGCGCCGCCGCACTCGCCGCGCCCGCGACCGATTCCACGCCGAATACCATTGACGGCGTAGCGTTCGCGCACTTGTACGGCGAGCCGCTCTGGAAGCTGCCAACGGATCTGTATATCCCGCCGGATGCGCTCGAGATCTTTCTCGAGGCGTTCGAAGGTCCGCTCGACTTGTTGCTGTACCTGATCCGCAAGCAGAATTTCAACGTCCTCGACATCCCGATGGCGGACGTGACGCGCCAGTACCTTGGCTACGTCGACCAGATTCGCGAATCGAACCTGGAACTGGCGGCGGAATATCTGCTGATGGCAGCCATGCTGATCGAGATCAAGTCGCGCATGCTGCTGCCAGTCAAGAAGGCGGATACCGGCGAAGAAGCCGAAGATCCGCGTGCCGAACTCGTGCGGCGTCTGCTCGAATACGAGCAAATGAAGCTCGCGGCGCAGCGCCTGGATCATATTCCGCAACTCGGCCGCGACTTTCTGCGTGCTGAAGTGTACGTGGAGCAAAGCTCCGCGCAGCGCTTCCCCGACGTGGATGTGAACGACCTGCGGGCCGCGTGGGCCGACGTGATCAAACGGGCGCGGCTGGTCGAGCATCACAAGATCTCGCGCGAAGAATTGTCGGTGCGGGAACACATGAGCGTAATCTTGCGGCGTCTGCAGAACGCCCGTTTCATGGAGTTCTGCGATCTCTTCGATCCCACGCGCGGTGTGCCAGTCGTGGTCGTGAATTTCATCGCCATGCTGGAGTTGTCGCGCGAATCGCTGATCGAGATTACCCAGGCCGAGCCGTACGCGCCTATCTATGTGAGACTCGCGTATTCACCGGCTTAAGCGTGAATCCTGTTTATCTGACGCGATCTTGCACAACCCCTCTCTTTTTCCCTCGGAGCCGCGTGTTCTTCGCGCTGCCCGCAAGGAGTCACCCGCTAGATGAAAGTCATCAGCTCGATCCATGAACTGCGCGACCAGTTGCGCGGCCAGAACCGAACCGCGTTCGTCCCGACCATGGGCAACCTGCACGAAGGCCATCTTTCGCTGATGCGCCTTGCGCGCCAGCACGGTGATCCGGTCGTCGCCAGTATTTTCGTGAACCGGCTCCAGTTCGGCCCGAACGAGGATTTCGATAAATACCCGCGAACGCTGCAAGACGATATCGAGAAGCTTCAGGCGGAGAATGTGTATGTGCTGTTCGCGCCGACAGAAGCGGATTTGTATCCGGAGCCCCAGCAATATCGCGTGCATCCGCCGACCAATCTGGGCGATATCCTTGAAGGCGAATTCCGCCCCGGTTTTTTCCAGGGCGTATGCACGGTCGTGATGAAACTGATGTCTTGCGTGCAACCGCGCGTGGCCGTGTTTGGCAAGAAGGATTACCAGCAACTGATGATCGTGCGGCAGATGTGCCACCAATTCGCGCTGCCAACCGAGATTGTTGCCGCCGAAACCGTACGCGACGCCGACGGCCTGGCGCTCAGTTCGCGTAATCGCTTTTTGGCGGCCGCCGAGCGCGCCGAAGCGCCGGTGCTGGCGCAAGCGCTGAATCGCGTGCGCGACGCCGTGCTTTCGGGTAACCGCGACTATGCATCGATTGAAAAAGAAGCCGTGGATTCGCTCGCATTGCGCGGCTGGCAGCCGGATTACATTGCGGTGAGAAAGCGCGTGGATCTGTTGCCGCCCGGGCCGGCTGACACGGACGCGCCGCTCGTTGTGCTGGCCGCCGCCAAGCTCGGTTCGACGCGCCTGATCGACAATCTGGAAATCTGACGCGGACTTGAATTAAACAACGCCGGCGCCCTAAAAAGCCGCCGGCGTTTTTCATGGTGAAAGCTTACTTCTTCGACACCCATTCAATAATCGGCTGCCACTGTTCCAGATCCTTCTCCACGCGGCTTCGCGCCACGTCCCAGATGGTCAATCCGTGCGCGGCGGCCTGCACGTAGTTTTGCGTATCGCGCAGATAACCCAGCACCGGCAGGTCGAGCCCTTCGACAAACCGATGCAGCTGATCCGCAGATTTCGTGCGGGCATCGACACGCATTCCGACCACGCCCACCTCGATACTTCCCTTGCGGATCGCCTTTTCCTTCTGGAGGCGGACGAGAAACTCCTGAGTAGCGAGAATATCGAACATGGATGGCTGGAGCGGCACGATCACTTTGTCCGCCAGTTCGAGCGCCAGCGCGAGGCGCGTGCCGTGAATGCCGGCGGGGGTATCGATGACCGCTTTTTCCAGTCCTTTTGGCGGCTTGGTCGGAGCGTCCACGTTGGTGGTCCACTCCTCGATCTTCGGCAGCGTATCGGGCCGCAGCCCCAGCCAGCCGTGCGCGGACTGCTGTTTGTCGAGATCTGCGAGCGCGACCCATTCGCCGTTTGCCGCGAAATACCCGGCCAGATTTGTCGAAAGCGTGCTTTTGCCCACGCCGCCCTTCGGATTTGCCACCACGATCACCGTCATAGATCCATTCCACGTGTTTTGCCAGCGCGACGGGTCCTGATGATGCGGTCTTTCGAGACCCGGTCGTGCTGTAAGCGCTGTAATAAGTGAAAAGTTCGAGCCGTTGATACTATCGGATTTGCTTGTTTCAATCCACGCACGCGTCAATCACCCACCCATTCAGCCAAGGACAATCCCAAATGGCCGTACTTCGCCCCGATGTCACCCTCGAACATTTGCGCGAGCGTCAGCGCGGCACGCTGCCCGATTTGCTAGGCGTGGAAGTCGTATCGGTGGAAAGCGGCGCGCTCACTGGAAAACTCGCCGTGAGGCCGCAAGTCCTCGCGCCCAACGGGTTTCTGCACGCCGCGACCGTTGTCGGATTGGCGGATACATGTTGCGGTTATGCGTGCATCGCGCATTTGCCCGAGGGCGCGAAAAATTTCACGACCATCGAATTGAAAAGCAATCACGTGGGAACCGCGCGCGACGGCGTGATCACGGCGAAGGCAACTGCCGTGCACCTCGGGCGCAGCACTCAGGTCTGGGACGCGATCGTCACGAACGGCGAAGGAAAAACCATCGCGCTGTTTCGATGCACCCAGATGATCCTGTATTGACCGGCAGCCGAAGAATGCCTTCAGGCAAATAAAGCCGCGAGCGCGTTCAGGTCCAGCGATTCGCCCAGCGTGTCGGCGAGACGGTTCAGCGACGCTTCGCGCAACGCAGGGTAATCGAGCGCCTGGGCATCGCGCAAACCGGCCCATTCGAGCAGCGCCGCACAGGCTTCAGGGGTATCGAAAACGCCGTGCAGATAAGTCGCGGCGATCTGATTGTCTGCGGAAACGGCGCCATCCGGTCGATTGCCGTTCAGCATGACCGCTGGCCGCGAAAGCGCGGCGCCCGTCGTGCGACCCATGTGGATTTCGTAGCCGCGCACGAGCGCCGAGTCACCGCCGATGGTCAACCGTCCGGTCACGTTATCGAGCAGCTTGTTGGCGGTGAGTGTGGTATCGAGTTCGAGTAACCCGAGGCCGTTCACGCAGCCGGCGGGACCTTCGAAACCTTCGGGGTCATCGACGGTACGACCCAGCATTTGCATGCCGCCACAAATTCCGAGGACTTTGCCGCCGTATCGGAGATGCCGTTCGATCGCACGATCCCAGCCGTTTTCGCGCAGCCATGCAAGATCGCGTTGCACGCTTTTCGATCCCGGCAACACGATCAGATCGGCCGGCGGCGGCGCGGTCCCGGCGCGCACGTATGAAAAATCCACTTGGGGATGCGCGCGCAGGGCATCGAAATCAGTGTGATTGCTGATTCGGGGCAGCGCCGGAACGATCACTTTCAGCACCTCGGCGCCTTCGCCGCGCGCGTGGAGCTGGCTTGGCAACATGTCCTCGGCGTCGAGCGTCAGGCCATGCAGATAAGGCACCACGCCGAGCACCGGCTTGCCGGTCTGTGCTTCGAGCCAGTCGAGGCCGGGCTGAAGTAGGCTGATATCGCCGCGAAAACGGTTGATCACGAATCCACGAACCCGCGCCCTTTCGCTCTCCGACAAACACGCGAGCGTCCCCAGCAAATGCGCGAACACGCCGCCACGGTCGATATCCGCCACCAGCACGACCGGGCAATCCACGCGCTCGGCGAAACCCATGTTGGCGATGTCCCGATCGCGCAGATTCACCTCGGCCGGGCTTCCCGCGCCTTCCACGATAATCGTGTCGAATCGCTGCTGAAGGCGGGCGTACGACGCGAGAACGGCATCGAAGGCGACGGTTTTGTACGCGTGATACGCACGGGCATCGAGATTCGCGTGCGCGTGGCCGTGGATGATCACCTGCGCGCCGCGATCGCTCGTCGGCTTGAGCAGCACGGGATTGAAGTCGATCTCGGCATCGACGCCCGCCGCGATCGCCTGCAAGGCCTGCGCGCGGCCGATCTCGCCGCCGTCAACTGTGACCGCGCTGTTCAGCGCCATGTTTTGCGGCTTGAACGGCGCGACTTTCATGCCGCCACGCAAGGCCAGCCGGCATAAACCTGCGACCAGCGTGCTCTTGCCAGCATCGGAAGTCGTGCCCTGGATCATCAGCGTGCCGCGCGGTGCAAAGTGCATATTGGTCGGGGTGTCGGTCGGGGTATCAGGCAAGCCGCTATGTTAGCGCCCGCCGGTACAATATTGCGATGACTTCCCCCGACCTCACCTTCATTCTCGGCGGCGCGCGCTCGGGAAAAAGCGCGTTCGCCGAACGCATCGCCACCGATAGCGGTTTGCCCGTCACGTACGTTGCCACGGCGCGCGTCGGCGATGACGAATTTGCGGCACGCGTGGCGCTGCATCGCGAACGACGGCCGGCGCACTGGGCGCTGGTCGAAGCGCCGCTCGATCTGGGCGGCGTGTTGCGCGAACTGGATCGCGAAGGGCATGTGGTGCTGATCGATTGCCTCACGCTGTGGCTCGCCAATCTGCTTTTCCCCGCCGATGGAACCGCGCCCGACGGCCCGCCTTTGCAAGCGTTCAACGCCTTCGATTCCGCCTTGTCACAGGTCAAGGGAAAGGTGATCGTGGTGAGCAACGAAATAGGTCTGGGTGTTGTGCCGATGGGATCGGTGACACGACTTTACGTCGATGAACTCGGCCGCCTGAACCAGCGCGTCGCCGCCACGAGCGCGCGCGTGACCATGATGGTGGCGGGTCTGCCACTCGTCCTCAAAGGCTGACCATGCTGCTGCTCTCGTTCTACGTCACGGCGATGCTCGCAATAGCGGGCGTTGTCGCCGATCGCATTTTTGGCGAACCGGCGACGCGGCATCCGCTGGTGTCGTTTGGGCGCCTTGCAACACGGATTGAAGCCAGGATGAATACCGGATTTCGCGCCCGCCCGGCGGGCATTCTCGCGTGGCTGATTGCCGTCGTGCCGCCGGTATTTGTCAGCTGGATTCTGGTGAGCGTGCTGCCGTTCGCTGCGGCCTGCGCCGTGCACATCGCGCTTTTATGGTTCGCGCTCGGCGCGAAAAGCCTGCGCGATCACATCGTGCCGATTGCGCGTGCGCTCGGGCGCGGCGATCTTCCTGAGGCGCGTTCGTTGACGGCGCGGATCGTATCGCGTGAAACCGCCAACGCCGACGAAGCCGCGCTCTCGCGCGCGGCCGTCGAGTCCGCGCTGGAAAACGGCAACGATGCGATCTTCGGCGCGCTTTTCTGGTTCGTGATCGCGGGCGGTCCGGGCGCGCTGATGTTCCGGCTCGCGAACACGCTCGACGCCATGTGGGGCTACAAAACGCCGCGCTATCTGCGTTTCGGCTGGGCTGCCGCTCGTTTCGACGATGTCCTGAACTACGTGCCCGCGCGTCTCACGGCGGCAAGTTATGCCCTTCTCGGCGATACCCGCACGGCGTGGCGCTGCTGGCAGACGCAAGCGCCGCTGTGGGACAGCCCGAATGCGGGACCAGTGATGGCATCGGGCGCGGGAAGTTTGAACGTGTTGCTCGGAGGCGCCGCGATGTATCACGGCGCGCTCGAGACGCGCCCTGTCCTGGGCTTCGGCGTGACCGCGGCGCCAAAACATGTGGTCGCGGCGCTGCGGCTGGTCGAGCGCACGACGGTGCTCTGGCTCGTGCTCTTGCTCGTGCTGGCTTTCATGGGCGCGGGATTTCATGGCTGAACCAATCCGACACGGCGGCAATTTACGCGAAGCCGCCAAGCAATACGGCATTGCGCTGGGCGACTGGCTGGATTTATCGACGGGAATCAATCCGCGGGCGTATCCGGTTCCTGCGGTGCCCGTCGATGCGTGGCGCCGCTTGCCCGAAGACGCCGATGGATTCGCCGAACTCGCCGCGAAGCATTATGGCGCGCCTGGCGCGTTGCCCGTTGCGGGAAGCCAGGCGGCGATTCGCACGTTGCCAGGATTGCTTCAAAAAGGCGTCGCGGCCGTCGCGCCGCTGACCTACGGCGAGTACACGCCGGCGTTTGAGCGCGCGGGGCATCGGGTTGTGCCGCTCGATGTGACGTCCGTTACGTTACCGGAAGACGTGGATCATGTGATCGTCGCGAATCCTGACAATCCGACTACGACTTATCTGGACCGTGATGTTTTGCTCGGATGGCACGAACAACTGGCGGCGCGTGAGGGCACATTGATCATCGATGAAGCGTTCGCCGATGCTTACGACAATGCTTCGTTGGCGCCAGAGACTTACCGCGAAGGATTGATCGTGCTGCGATCGGTCGGCAAGTTCTATGGCCTGGCAGGAATTCGCGCGGGCTTCGTGCTCGCGGCGCAACCGTTGCGCAATGCATTGAACGAGACGCTCGGCGCGTGGACCGTGAGCGGTCCGGCACGGCACGCGGTATCGGCTGCATTCAACGATCGCGCCTGGCAAATGGAGACGCGCGCAACGCTTGCACGGGAAAGTGCAAGACTCTCGGCGTTGATCCGCTCTCTGGGATTCAAGCCGTATTCAACGCCGCTTTTCGCGTGGTTTCAAACCCCGACCGCCGCGAATCTCCAACGCGCTTTGGCGGAAAAAGGCATCTGGACGCGGCTGTTCGAACATGGCGTTTCGCCGAGTTTGCGGATTGGACTAACAGGATCGGAAGACGAATGGTCGAGGTTCTCGCAGGCGTTTGAACAAGTCGCTGGCGAACAATGACATGACCGTTCGCTTTGTTATTGCACTCTTCTTTTTTGTCGCCACGCAGGCGCACGCCCTCACCGTCACCGATGATTCCGGCGCAACCGTCACGCTGAACGCGCCGGCGCAACGCATCGTCAGTCTCGCGCCGCACGTGACCGAATTGCTCTATGCGGCGGGCGGCGGCGATCGGATCGTCGGCGCGGTCGAATACAGCGATTACCCGCCGCAAGCGAAATCAATACCGCGTGTTGGCGATAACAAATCGCTCGACCTCGAACGCATTATCGCGATGAAGCCCGATCTCATTGTCGTGTGGCGGCATGGCAATGCACTGCGTCAACTCGACCGGCTGCGTGAACTTCACGTGCCGATGTTCTTCAGCGAGCCGCACCAGCTCGAAGACATTCCGGCGACCATCGATAAACTCGGTCTCCTGCTCGGTACATCGAATGAGGCGAAAAAGGCGTCGAATGCGTTCCGCCATGACATCGATGACTTGCGATCACGTTACGCAAAACTATCGCCCGTCAGCGTGTTTTATCAAGTCTGGGATGATCCGCTGATGACGCTCAACGGTTCGAGCACGGTGAGCGAAGTCATCGAATTGTGCGGCGGCCGAAATGTTTTCGCCGATCTGAAACCGCTTGTTCCGACAATCTCTACCGAAGCCGTCCTCGTCGCCGATCCCGAGGCCATCGTCACCGCAACGCCGGGCGCGACGAAATCGGCACGCGCGTTGCCATCGCTTGAAACATGGCGCAAATGGCCTTCCATGAAAGCCGTCGCGCGCGGCAATCTGTTCGGTATCGACGGCGATCTGATCAACCGCCCGACACCGCGACTCGCGCTCGGCGCAAAGGCGTTATGCGAGGATCTGGACGCGGCGCGGGCGAGGCGTTCGAAGTAGGTTCACACGTTCCATCGCACGAGCAACCATTCGCCGCGCACGCGCTTTAGCCAGACGACCGCGCCGAAATCGAGCGGCCACTGAATGACGTTCGCGCGTTTTACGCCGAGCAGATGACCGGTCAGAACGCGCATGACGCCGGCGTGCGTGACGACGTGTATTGGTTTTCCTTGATCAACTGCGAAAACCGAATCCGCCCAATCAACAACACGCGCTGCAAACTGCGCAACGCTCTCGCCGCCATGCTCGCGCGCGTGCTCGAGATCCGCCGCCCATGCATCGAGCATCGCGCGATCGAGGCTTTCCCAACGCTTTCCTTCCCACGCGCCGAAATCGAGTTCCTGCAGGCGTGGATCGATCTTGATTTGACCCAGGGATTCGGCTAACAAGCGGCATCGGCTCAACGGACTCGTGTACCAGGCGGCATTGACTTCCGGCGTCATCAGCGTTTTCAAACGCGTTTTAATCAAACGCGCCGATTCGCCAACGTCCGCGAGAAGCGGAACGTCCGTGCTTCCATAGCAAATCCCGGCATCGATACCCACAGCCGGATGGCGAATCAGGACGAGATCCATGCAAGTCCAATCAGGTAAATTGCGAGTTCGAAAAGCTGCTGCGCGAAGCCGAGACAATCGCCGGTATAACCGCCAATGCGCCTGACAAAATATCGTCCGATAAAAAACCGCATCGCCGCGAGCGCCGCGATCAACACGCAGCCAAGCCGCCAGTCGGGCCAAAACAGCCATGGCAATCCGATCGCCGCGGCCAATACGAACGCGCTCAGGCTCATCTTCTGCGCGACCGGTTTCGCCTTGCCTTCCGCGCGAACGTAGTCGAGCGTGCACAAATAACTGATCGCGAACGTGCGGCTCGCGGCGTGCGCGCCGACGATCATCCATGCAGTACGCAAGGGCAGCATCGAGGCGAGCGTCTGCCACTTCAAAGCCAGCACCACGATCAACGCAATCGCGCCGAACGCGCCGATCCGCGAGTCATGCATGATGCGCAGCGCGTCTTCCCGCGTGTACGCGCCGCCGAAGGCATCGGCGCAATCGGCGAGACCGTCTTCGTGGAACGCGCCGGTCAAAAGAAGCGTTGCGGCCATCGATAACAACACGGCCACGCTCGCCGGAAAAACCTGCAGCGCGCCGAGATAAACCACCGCGCCGACCCCGCCGATCATCGCACCGATCAGCGGAAAATACCGCGCCGCCGCGTTCAGATAATGCGACTCGAAGCCGACCCAGCGCGGCACCGGCACGCGCGTGAAATACCCGAGCGCGGTGAAAAAATACCGAAGTTCCTGCGATGCCCGGTTCATGTCGCGATCACGCGCTCTTGTCCGATACACCCGCCGATTCGAAGCTCGCCATTTCGTCGATGAACGCAACGGCCGCGCGCAACAACGGCAGCGCGAGCGCGGCGCCAGTGCCTTCGCCAAGTCTCAATCCAAGTTGCAGCAACGGTTTTGCATCGAAATAATCGAGCATCTTCGCGTGTCCCGTTTCATCCGATGCATGCGCGAACACGCAGTAATCGAGCACGGCCGGATTGATCGCGTGCGCAACGAGCAGCGCCGACGTGACAATGAATCCATCGACGAGAATCGTCATGCGCGCCTCGGCCGCCGCCAGAAAACCGCCGGCGATCATCGCGATTTCGAAACCGCCGAACGTGGCGAGCGTATCGATTGGATCGGCGGACGGCGCATGCTTTTTCAACGCCGCGGCAAGCACGTCGCGCTTGTGGTTCAGGCCGGCGTCGTCCAGTCCCGTGCCGCGTCCAACGCACGCGTCTATTTCAATCCCGCAAATACGGCTCATCAAGCACGCGGCCGCCGATGTATTCGCGATCCCCATTTCGCCGAAGCCGATCACGTTGGTTCCGAGCGCCGCGTGATGGCGCACGCGTTCGGCGCCGCGCGCAATGGCTTGCAAGGCTTCGTCGCGCGACATGGCCGGTTCGTGCGCGAAGTTGCGCGTGCCGCCGCGGCGAATGGCGGCATCGACGAAACCTTCGGCGGAAGGCGATGCACTCGCCACGCCTGCATCCACGACTTCGAGCGTCATGCCCGATGCCTTCGATAACGCGTTGATCGCCGCGCCGCCCGCGATGAAATTCGCAACCATCTGCACCGTCACTTCCTGCGGAAACGGGCTCACGCCTTCGGCCGCAATGCCGTGATCGCCGGCGAAAACGATCATCGCGGGACGCTCGATACACGGACGAATCGTCCGCTGAATCAGCCCGATTTGAAGCCCTAGCGATTCAAGCCGTCCGAGACTGCCGGGCGGTTTGGTTTTTGTATCGATGACATGTTGAAGCTCGGCTGTCATGGACCGGTCGAGCGGTTCGGGGCGCGGAAGATTTTTGGGCATGGTCGGGTTCATCGTGGAATAGAACGCATCACGGGCACGAGCGCTTCATGTCCGTCCTGCTCAATCAAGGTTAGCGGATAGCCGAACGCAACGCTCGCGCGCTCGGGTGTGAGGACGTCGCGCACGCGTCCGGCAGACGTGCCGCCGGCGCCGTCGAGCAAAAGAGCGTGCGTGGCAAAACGCCGGGCGAGATTCAGATCGTGACACGAGAAAATCACGCTGCGGTTGTTAGCTTCGATCCATTCGCTCAAGACTTCCAGGCAGTCGATCTGATGATGCAAGTCGAGATGCGAAAGCGGTTCATCGAGCAGCAAAAGCGGCGCGTCCTGACATAAAGTTGCGGCGAGCGAGACACGCTGACGTTCGCCGCCGGAGAGCGACTGGACGTCACGCGATGCAAACGAAGCGAGGCCGAGCGCTTCCAAGGCAGCGTGCGCGGCGGCGCGGTCTGCATCGCTTTCCCAACCCCAGCCGGTCAGATGCGGGAAACGGTTGAGCATGACGGTGTCGAGAACGGTCGCGCTGAATGCATCGTGCGCGGCTTGCGGCATCAATGCACGGCGGCGCGCAAGGTCGTTCGAACGCCAATCGTCAAGCGATCGGCCATCCAGGGAAATCGCGTCTGATGCGTCCTTCGACAACCCCGCCAGCGCGGATATCAACGTCGTCTTGCCCGCGCCGTTCGGTCCCGCGATGCACCACATCTCGCCAGGCGCGAACGTCTGCGTGAGATCGGCGATCAACACACGATCAGCCGCGCGCAATGTGAGTCGATTGACGTGAAGGCTGTTCATCGCGTGCGCCTCAGCAGCATCCACAAGAACACGGGCACGCCGATCAACGCAGTGATCACGCCGACCGGCAATTGCGCGGGCGCGATCACGGTGCGCGCGATCAGGTCGGCGCCCATCACTGCAAGTCCTCCGGCCAACGCCGATGCCGGCAGCAACATGCGCTGGTCGTTGCCGAACGCGAGCCGCAACACATGTGGCACGACCAGCCCGACAAAGCCAATCGTCCCGGCAGTCGTAACGGCCGCAGCGGCCGCCAGCGACGCCACCAGATACACGCGCAAACGCAAGCGCACGACACGCACGCCGAGCGCTTCGGCGGCCATATCGCCACGCAGCAGCACGTTGAGTTGCGGCGCGGCCGGCACGATAGCGATCAGCGCGACCAGCAACGCGATCAACGCGGGCCACGGCATCGCCACGCCGTTCAGGTCGCCGGTCAGCCAGAACACCATGCCGCGCAAGCGATTCTCCGGCGCCACTGCCAGCATCAGCGTGATCAACGCGCCCCATCCCGCCGCGATCACCGCGCCCGTCAGCAACAATCTCGGCGATGCATCCTGCGGTTCGCCGCGCCACAACTCGCGCCGGGCGAGACCCAAGACAAGCAGTATCGATAAAAACGCGCCAGCGAACGCGGCAAGATCGACGCTCCACCAGGACATCGAAAACAGCATGGCGGCGAGCGCGAACGCTGCAGCGCCGCCCGATACACCCAGCACGTAAGGTTCAGCCAGCGGATTGCGCAACAAGACTTGCAGCAACGCGCCGGCCATTGCAAGCAACGCGCCCGATGCAAACCCGCCGAGCGCGCGCGGCAAGCGCAGCGTGCGCACGATTTCATCGAGCACGTCGTTACCCGGCGATACAAGCGCATGCAGCACGCGCACAGGCGACATGGGCACGCTTCCCATTGCCAGCGACGCGACGAACACTGCAAGCGCGGCAAACGCGAGCGCACTCCAGACGATCACGGCGCGCCGGGCGTCCATGCGTCTAACGCTCACCGCTGCTGCCAGCCGAGCGTGATGTAGGCGCCGCGACGCGGCGTGTTGTACGAATACGCAAGCTGATAGTCCTTGTTGAAGACGTTGTCGAGACGCGCGCCGACGTACCACGACTTCGTGATGTCATATCGTGCCGACAGATTCACCAAACCATAACCGCCGAGCGTCGAATCAAAATCTTCGCGCGCGCCGCTCGTGAGCCATTCGCCGCCGACGCGCCAGCCGCCTATCGACCGGTTCACGGCGAGCGTCGCAAAACGCCGGGCGCGGCGCGTGAGGTCTTGCTGACTGGTTTCATCGACGGGATTTTGCAGCGTGAACGACGCGCGCACATCCGTGCGTCCCACGTGTCCCTGCCACGATCCCTCGAGCCCCTGCACCTTCGCGCGCCCCACATTCTGCGCGATGAAAAACCCGCCGCCATCCGATACGTAATCGATCAGGTTCGTGTAACGCGTCTGGAACACGGTCAGCCGCAAGATGCCGGCCGTGCTCGATGCATACTGCAACGCGGCTTCGACCGAGTGGCTGCGCTCGGGTTGTATCGACGGATTGCCGCTGAAGGGATAGTACAGATCGTCGAAAGTCGGCGCGCGGAACGCATCGGAATAGCTGAGCGTGGCTTTCCAGTGCGCGTCGAAACGGTAGCCGTAGCCGAGGTAATAACTATTGGCGCCGCCGAAGTCCGAATACTGGTCGCGGCGCACGTTCGCCTGGAACTGATTCGCCCCGATATTGCCGACGTAACCCGCAAAGCCCGAATTCACATGACGATCGGGCGCTGCGACCTGATCCGAGTCAAGCGTCTGATCGAGATGTTCGTAGCCGAATACGAACTTGTGATCCGGCGTCAGCGCAATGTCGTTCTGCCACGTGTACTGACGATTTTCCGAATTGAACTTGCTGTTGTAGACGCCGTTCAACTGCGTGTCCGCGCGATCCTGGCCCTGCGCCACGGTGAAATGCGTGGTCCAGTTGTCGGTGATCTTGCCGTTTGCAAAGACCGAAGTGGAACGCACGCGGTTGTGCGATTCGTTGTCGTCGGTGGGATGGCCGTACGCGTCATCGAAACTGTTGATGCCGTTCGATTGCAGAAAGCGCACGCCGGCGTCCCATTTATCGCTGAACTGATGACGCAATGTCGCCGACACGCTTTCGTTCAAATACCCGTTCGCGTTCGGATTCACATTCGGCGAGGTCGCTGGGTCTATCGACGAAAAGCCGTCTGTCTTTTCGCGCGAAAGCGTCACGTTGAATGTGGTGCGGCCGTCTTGATCGAGCGCGCCGTTCGCGCCGACCTGCTGGCGCTGCGTGTGATAGCTGCCCAGTTCGGTTTCGAAGTTAAAGCGCGGCGGATGATTGCCGCCATCTTTCGTGAAGATCTGCACGACGCCACCAACCGCATTCGACCCATACAGCGCCGACACATTGCCGTTCACCACTTCCACGCGATCGATCTGATCGAGCATCAGTTGCGAGAGTTGCGCCGCACCGAGCCCGGCCGATTCGACGCGCACGCCGTCGATCAACACGAGCGATTGCGCCGATGACGCGCCGCGCAAGAACACGCTCGCGCTAGAACCCGGGCCGCCGTTGCGCGTGATCTGCGCACCGGGGGCGAGCGTGAGCAGGCCGGCGACGTCGGTGGCGTTTGAATCGGCGATATCCTGCTGATCGAAGAGCGTAGTCTGCGCGATAGAATCCGCGAGTGTTTGCGGCGCGCGAGTGGCCGTCACCACGACGGGCGCGAGCGTGACAGGGTCGCTTGCCACGCCTGATGAAGCGGTCGAGGACTGAGCATTTGCGACAACGGGTAAACTGCCGAAAAACAGCAGGACTGCGCGGGTAACGGGTGAAGCCATGGTTGCAGGATGATCCGGTAGAGGCATGCGTGACCCGCTCCCCGCAGGTCCATGCGTGACGAGCGCAGCCGTAAGGCCGTGCTCTCCCCGAGGCCGGTATCCGGGCTGGCGACGCGTCGGTCCGCCTTCCCGCGTATTGAACGCAGTGGCATGAGCGTTTCATCCGCGCTATTTCGTGTCATTTCAGGTGATGAAATGCCATGAAACGGCTGTGAAGCGAGCGGACATCACGCGTGGAACCGGCTTGCAACTTGCGTTGCGGTCGCTTACCGTTGCGGGGGCAGCGCAGGTTGGCGCAGTCCGGGCGGACGTTGCTTCCTGCTTCCCGTTTAACTGCGCACGCTGGATCGAGCATGCGCGAGCACCAAGGTGCCGCGAGTTTAAGAGCGCCACAGGTACGCGTCAAGAAAGCGGGACCCTGCGTCGCACGGATTACCTGGATTAGCGTTTCTGCATTTGATTGAGCGTTCGATTCATCGGCGTTTCCGTGCATGCAGAAGAATCTGAATGCAGTTGAAGCGACGCTTCGGAAGGCGTTTCCGAGCGCTTTAAAAAGCCGTCCTGCGAGCCGTTTTACAAGCGTCAAAAGACGTTGAAAGACGACTCGAAAAATCATTTCCCCTTACGAATAAAGGCTTGCGCCGATGCATTGACATCAAACTGCTGTTACGTCTGGAAACGAACCAAATTTCTGAAGCGCCAGCGAAGCGCGCTAAAATGCGAGGTCTTAAGAGGACGCAGCACATGCTCAACGAACTCGAATCACTGTCACAAAATATCGGCCGGCTGATTAAAATCAGCGAACGCCATCATCAAGCGCACGATGCACTCGCCCAGCAACTCGACCAGTTGCGCGCGGAGTTTGCACTTGCGCAGGAAGAGCTCGCGAACATGCGCGAAGAGCGCGACGCCCTGGCGGCGGAGCGCGATTCGTTATCGGCGAAAATCGATGACGCACAAGTTCGCCTCAACGCAATTCTCGAAAAATTGCCGCGCGCGAAAAACGCACCCGAGCCGGATAACCAGCTTGCCCTTTTGCCTCCCGATGCCAGCAGCGAACCGGACACCGCCGAAGCGGCGAGCGGCGCGTTGCATGAGGAATCACACCATCATGGAGAAAAGGCATGACGACCAAGCAGATCGAGGTATCCATTCTCGGCGCGCCCTACCGGCTCGCTTGTTCGCCGGAAACCGAAGCTGCGTTGCGTGAAGCGGTTGCGCGCGTGGACGCTGAAATGTCGAAGGTGCGCAATGCAAGCAGCGTGCGCGGTACAGATCGGATTGCGGTAATGGCTGCGTTGTCGCTTGCGTCGGAATTACTCAAGTTGCAAAGCAGCGTACGCCACGGCGAAGCGTTCCCGGCCGAAGAAATTCGTCGCACCATGCATCAAATGAACGAGCAACTTGGCGTCGTGATTTCACAATACGAAGCGCAGTAAATCGAGCGCAGATGTTTGCTAACGGCGCGCTTTGTCAAGCACGCGCGCGCAAAGTCAAGAACGTTATTGCATTGCGCGATCAAGCAGAGAGAGACACAAAGTTTTCACGTATCAATGCTGCATCGGCGGGGCGATTGGTGTACAGTGATTGCTCCCTGCCTGGTTTGCCAAGGTCATATATTCCTTGAACCAATGCCATTGTGCACGGTTGTGGGATCTTGTAGCACTGGCGAGCGCGTCACTCTGTCTGATGAGCCCAAGGTGCTGCTTACTGCGACCAATCTTGAACCCAGGTTCAGGATGCCGGCCTAGCGGCTTGGGCGGGGACCTCATTCTGTAGCATGCGTTTTTTTAACGTGAAGCTGCAAGCAACAGGCTGATCAAGCTAACGGCGTCGGATTTTTTCCGATGCCGTTTTCTTTTGTATCGTGCGCACTTTGCGAAGTTTGAAGCAGCGCACTTTTCTTGCGGACGACGTTCATGCGCTACTGGCTGATGAAGTCGGAACCGGACGAAGCGAGCATCGACCATCTCGCCCGCGCTCCGAAAAAAACCTTACCGTGGACTGGCGTGCGCAATTACCAGGCGCGCAACTTCATGCGTGACGGCATGCAACTCGGCGACGGCGTGCTGTTCTATCACTCGAGTTGCCCGCAACCGGGCATAGCGGGGATTGCGAAGGTTTCATCCGCCGCGTATCCCGATCCCACGCAATTCGATTCATCGAGTCCTTACTACGATCCAAAGTCATCGCAGGACAATCCGCGCTGGCTTCTCGTCGATGTCCACTTCGTCAAGAAGACGCCGCTCATCCCGCTCGCCACGTTGCGCGATCACGCGGAGCTTGCGGATATGCAGGTCCTTGCGCGGGGTAATCGTTTATCAATCACGCCTGTTACCGAAGCGCAATGGCGCTTTATCACCGAACATCTTTTGTAACTCGATTGTAGGGAACTTCGTGAGTGCGAGCGTCGCCTAAGCATCGGTCACAATGACGTGCATTCATGCTTACGGAGTTAAACGATGACAAAGAAAAATACCACTTCGACACTCGCGGCTATCGCCCTGCTTGCAGGCGCTGTCATGGCGCAAAACGCATCGGCGCAAAGCACGGTCATGCAGGCGCAGCCGTCCGGCGTGCTGTCGTTGGCCGCGCAAGCGAGCGAAGAAGTGCCTCAGGATGTCGTCGACATCACGCTCTTCTACGAGCAGGAAGCGAAGGACGCGGCATCGCTTACGAGCGTGCTGAATCAGCGTGCCGATGCCGCGCTGCGCATGGCGAAAGGTGTCGATAACGTGACGGCGCACAGCGGCGCGTTCACGGTGTATCCGTCGACCGATCGCGATGGCCGCATTTCCGCGTGGCGCGGCCGCACGGAAGTCGTGCTGGAATCGAAGGATTTCACGGCCGCGACCAAACTTGCGGGGAAGATGAGCGATTCCATGCAGGTGGGCAGCGTGACGTTCTCGCTGTCGCCCGAGGCGCAGCGCGAAGCGGAGCAGAAGCTCTCGACGCGCGCGATTGCGTCGTTCAAGCAGCAGGCGCAGGCTTCATCGCAGGCATTCGGCTATAGCGGGTATGCGATTCGCGAAGTGAATATCGGGCACAACGGGTCATCGCCGCGACCGGTCATGATGATGGCCGCCCGAAGCATGAACGCGGACGCGAAAATGGCCGCACCCATGGCGCTGGAAGCGGGTACGTCGACCGTGACGGTGAATGTGTCGGGATCGGTGCAGATGAATCGATAAGCTTAGCCACTCTTCGGCGTGAAAAAGCCTCGCTTCGAACTGACTTCGAAGCGAGGCTTTTTCGTTTTGCACACGCTGATTCGTAGCTCAGGAAATTTTCGCCGGGTCCGAAGGCACCATGCGTCCCCGCTTGTACGACCAGACCAGCATGCCGATTCCCACGATGATCATCGGCAACGAAAGCCATTGTCCCATCGAAAGATTCGCGGCCAGCAGCCCGAGATAATCGTCCGGCTCGCGAGCGAATTCCACCGTGAATCGCGCGATGCCGTACCCGATCAGGAACACCGCGGAAATTGCGCCGACTGGCCGCTGCTTGCGCGACATCAGCCACATCACGATGAACAACGCAAAACCCTCCAGCGCAATCTCGTACAACTGCGAAGGATGGCGCGGCAGCATTTGGTATCGATCGAAAATTTCGCGCAGATGCCATTGCGCGTCGAGATCCGGATGCTTTTGCAGCCAGATGGCGTCGTCAGGAGAAGCGTTCTGGAACAGCATGGCCCAGGGCGCGTTCGGGTTCGTCACGCGGCCCCACAACTCACCATTGATGAAGTTGCCGAAGCGTCCTGCAGCCAGACCGAGCGGAACCATTGGCGCTACAAAATCGGTAACCTGCAGCCACGTTCGCTTGCGCTGCCACGCGAACAGGATCATTGCCGTGATAACGCCTAGCATGCCGCCGTGAAAGGACATGCCGCCCTCCCACACCTTGAAGATATCGAGCGGATGGGCAAGATAAAAACTCGACTTGTAGAACACCACATAACCCAGCCGGCCGCCCAGAATTGTTCCGAGCACGCCGTAGAACAGGATGTCGTCGATATCTTTCGTGGTCCAGCCTTGCGCCGACACGTAAGGCAGACGCAACCTGATCCGTCCGATCACAATGCATTGAATGAACGCCAGCAAGTACATCAGGCCATACCAGCGCACGGCGAGCGGGCCGAGATGAATGGCAATGGGATCGAAATTCGGGTGAATGAGCATGTTTCTATTAACGTGTAGGGGTCACGGCAGCGCGGGCACGGTGGCCGCATGAGCGCGCACTATATCGATAAAACCGGCGAGCACCGGGCTGACCTCCGCCGCGCGCCACACGAGCCCGGTCTCGACGACCGGCCCCGATTCGAGCAACGGACGATACACCACTCCGGTCCTTCGCAGATGACGCAGCGATTGCGGCACGAGCGCGACACCCATTCCAGCCGAGACCAGGCTGACGATGGTCTGCATCTGAATGGCCTCCTGCCCGATGCGTGGCGTCAGGCCGGCAGCGCCGTAGCAACCCATGATCATGTCATAGAAATCCGGCGCGAGACGCCGCGGAAAGATCACGAGCGGGGCATCGACGAGTTGATGGAGGCTGACCGGCGTATCCGACCATTCGTCGGCACCGTGGCCCAATTCGGCGGCGGCGTCGCTCGACATCGCGATGACGAGCGGCTCCCGCGCGATCGGCAAATACGATAACGCCACCGCGTGACGTGGCGGCAGCGGCGGAATGACCAGACCGGCATCGATGCGCCCGGCCACCAGTTCTTCCACTTGCACGTCGCTGGTCGCCTCCACGAGTTGCAGCCGCACGCCGGGATAACGCGCGCCGAAATCGCGCAGCAACAAGGGCAAAAGGCCGTAGTCGGCGGTTGAAACGAATGCCAGCGATAAAACCCCCGCCTCGCCTCGCGCAAGCGACTGGGCAAGCGGCCTCAAGGAATCAGCGCTTGCCAGCAGCCGGCGCACCTCAGGCAGCAAATCCTTGCCCACGGGCGTCAGCTCGACCGAGCGCTTGGTCCGCACGAACAGCGCCACGCCGAGCATCTCCTCGAGCGACCGGATGGCCTGCGACAACGGCGGCTGCGTCATCGCGAGTCGCCCCGCTGCCCGCCCGAAATGCATTTCCTCGGCAACCGTCACAAAATATCGCAACAATCTAAGTTCGATGTTCCGCGTTTCCACTGATACCTTCCACGACCTTATAGACCCTGAATAATATATTGGACACGCGTTCGCGGAGGCTCCATGCTTCTGCGATTAGACAAGAATATTCTTAGGAGCCCCACATGGCCTTCAATCGCCGCTCGAAAAACATCACGCAAGGCGTCGCGCGTTCCCCGAACCGCTCGATGTATTACGCCCTCGGCTATAAGGAAGAAGACTTCGACAAGCCGATGATCGGCATCGCGAACGGTCATTCCACCATCACGCCGTGTAATTCGGGCCTGCAAAAGCTGGCCGATGCCGCCGTGGAATCGATCCGTAAATCCGACGCAAACCCGCAGACTTTCGGCACGCCGACGATTTCCGACGGTATGTCGATGGGCACCGAAGGCATGAAATATTCGCTGGTTTCGCGCGAGGTGATCGCGGATTGCATCGAAACGGCGGTGCAAGGCCAGTGGATGGACGGCGTGGTCGTGATCGGCGGCTGCGACAAGAATATGCCGGGCGGCATGATCGGCCTCGCGCGCATGAACGTGCCGGGCATCTACGTGTATGGCGGCACGATTCGCCCGGGCAACTGGAAGGGCAAGGACCTGACCATCGTCTCGTCGTTCGAGGCCGTAGGCGAATTTTCGGCGGGACGCATGTCGAAGGAAGATTTCGACGGCATCGAGAAAAACGCGTGCCCGTCGAGCGGTTCGTGCGGCGGCATGTACACGGCGAACACCATGAGTTCGTCGTTCGAGGCGCTGGGTATGTCGCTGATGTATTCATCGACGATGGCGAACCCCGACGAGGAGAAAGTCACCTCGGCCGCGGAATCGGCGCGCGTGCTCGTCGAAGCCGTGAAAGTCGATCTCAAGCCGCGCGACATCATCACCAAGAAGTCGATAGAAAACGCCGTCGCGCTGATCATGGCAACGGGCGGCTCGACCAACGCCGTGCTGCATTACCTCGCGATCGCGCACGCGGCGGAAGTGGAATGGAGCATCGACGATTTCGAGCGCATGCGCAAAAAAGTGCCGGTGATCTGCAACCTCAAGCCTTCTGGTCAATACGTGGCGACCGACCTGCACAAGGCCGGCGGCATCCCGCAAGTGCTCAAGATCTTGCTCGACGCCGGTATGCTCCACGGCGATTGCATCACGATCACGGGCAAGACCATCGCGGAAGAACTGAAGGACATTCCGTCGAAACCGCGCGCTGACCAGGACGTGATTTTCCCCATCGACAAAGCGCTTTACGACGAAGGCCATCTCGCGATCCTGAAGGGCAATCTGGCGACGGACGGCGCGGTCGCAAAGATCACCGGCCTGAAGAACCCGGTGATCACCGGCCCGGCGCGCGTGTTCGAGGACGAGCAAACCGCGATGACCGCGATCGTCGCGGGGCAGATCAAGGCCGGCGATATCGTCGTGTTGCGTTATCTCGGGCCGCAAGGTGGTCCGGGCATGCCGGAAATGCTGGCACCGACCTCGGCGATCGTCGGCCAGGGACTGGGTGAATCCGTCGGTCTCATCACCGACGGCCGGTTCTCCGGCGGCACGTGGGGCATGGTCGTTGGCCACGTCGCGCCGGAAGCGTTCGTGGGCGGCACGATTGCGCTGGTCAAGGAAGGCGATTCGATCACCATCGATGCGCACAAGCTGTTGCTCCAACTCAACGTGGACGACACGGAAATCGAACGCCGCCGCAGCGAGTGGAAAAAACCTGCGCCGCGATACACGCGCGGCGTGCTGGCGAAATACGCCGCGTTGGCACAGCCGGCAAACAAGGGCGCTGTGACGGGCTGATCGTTGGTTCGCAGCCGAACGTCCACGGGGCGCACGATGCAGATCGTGCGCCCTTGTCTTTTATACTGTGGCGCAAACGGCGAAGTTAAAACCAGCGGAGACCACATGGCGTTCGGTATTCGATTGAGCAAGTCGGGGATTGCAGCGATGCTCGTTTGCGGCGCAGCAAATGCGACTGTCCATGCGCAAGGGGTGCAACAAGCGCAACAAACGCAAACCCCCGATCCGCGTCTCACGCTCGCTCAGGGCAGCAACTGCATGAGTTGCCATTCGATATCGCGGGATTTCATGGGGCCGTCGTTCAATCACGTCGCCGCCCGATACGCCGATGCCCCGAATGCTCGCGAGATCGTGGCGCACAAAATCGCGGAAGGCGGCGTAGGCAACTGGGGGATCGTGCCGATGCCCGCCAACACGCAGGTCACGCCCGAACAGGCGCGCGCGTTGGCGGAATGGATTCTTTCGTTGAAGTAAAACCCGGGACTATGGACGGCCGCGCCGTTCCAGTTCGTCCGCAACCGCTTCCCGCACCCACTCCGTCAGCTCGGTTTCGAGCGCCAGCGCGACTTCACGCGTGATCTGGCTGACGAGCCACGTTGAATGTTCCTGCAACGATTCGCGGCATCGCTCTTCAATCAACGCGCGGCCATCGCCCGTGAGGAAGTGCGTGAAACGTCCGCGCAGCCTTTCCGCGATGTGATCGGCGTCGCGGTCGGTGTCGTGCACATCGTCGCCAGCCGTAGTGACAGCAGGCGACAACACCGGTTCGGGCGCACGCGGCGCCACGCGGGCGCGCTCGGTGCGTCCCGGCACGATGACATCGGTGAGAACAGGAATGGAGGAATCGAAGTTATCGGGTGAATCAGCCGTGTCGGGCGCGGTGGTGATGGGCACGAGTGGACTCCGTCTTGATAGCAGGCACGTCTTGGGGATAGCGGCCGGCGTTTTCGGGGATCATACCCCACGATACCCGTCAGGCCGCCGCGCGCCACCCCGGGGTTTCACGCCCCGGCGCCCTGTTTGTAATTGTTGAGCACATACCCGCGATCGCGATAGAACCGGTAGCGCTCCCGTCCCGCCACGAGTTCGTGCTCGTCATTGCCGACCACTTCCAGCAAGCGTTCGAAGCGCGCGAACTGCGGCGGCACGACAGCGGCCAGATTCAGCAGAATCTGATGCCGTTGGTTGTCGAGCGCCGCATCGAGCGACGCGGCCAGCAACACCGGCGTTTCCGCTGCCAGCGCGCTGTCCGCCATGCAATGCGGCACGAACTCGAGCGGCTTGAACGTCCATAACTCTTCGTCGAAACGTTTGAGCCGCTCGGGTTCGGCCAGCACGATCAACGGCTGGCCGCTCATGTACGCCTTGCGCGCGAGGCGGCAGGCGTACGCGATCGAGTCACCCACATTCGAATGAAAGTCGATACGCGTCATGCCCGCGCCTCCGGTCTGAGCTCTGCTTCTACAACTACAGGCAAACTCATTGCCCCGCGCGATCCACGAGGAATTGCGTGAGCAAGGGCACCGGCCGGCCGGTCGCGCCCTTCGCCGCGCCGCTTTTCCACGCCGTGCCCGCGATATCGAGGTGAGCCCACGGGTAGTTCTGCGCGAAACGCGACAGGAAACATGCGGCCGTAATCGCGCCGCCCGGGCGTCCGCCGATGTTCGCGACATCGGCGAAATTCGACTTGAGCAGATCCTGATATTCGTCGTCGAGCGGCATGCGCCAGGTCGGATCGATTGCTTCCTTCGATGCATCCAGCAATTCGCCAGCAAGCGCGTCGTCCTTCGAGAACAAGCCCGTGTTGTGATGGCCGAGCGCAACCACGCACGCGCCGGTCAGCGTGGCGATATCGATCACGGCGGCCGGCTTGAAGCGCTCCACGTAGGTCAATGCGTCGCAGAGGATCAGGCGGCCTTCGGCGTCGGTATTGAGCACCTCGATGGTCGTGCCGGACATGGACGTGACAATGTCACCCGGCTTCACTGCGTTGCCGGCCGGCATGTTTTCGCAGGTCGGAACCACGCCGATCACGTTGAGCTTCAACCCCATTTCCGCGATGGCGCGCATTGTGCCGAACACGGAACCGGCGCCGAGCATGTCGTACTTCATCTCGTCCATGCTGTCGCCTGGCTTGATGGAGATGCCGCCGGTATCGAACGTGATGCCCTTGCCCACGAGCACGACCGGCGCTGCCTTGGCGCTCGCGCCCTGATGATGCATGACGATGAACGCAGGCGGTTCGACCGAGCCCTTCGCCACCGAGAGGAACGAACCCATGCCGAGCGCTTCGATCTGCTTCTGGCCGAGCACTTCGACCTTCAGCTTGAATTCCTTACCGAGTTTTTTCGCGGTCTGGCCGAGATACGTGGGCGTGCAGACATTCGGCGGCAAGTTGCCGAGATCGCGCGTCAGGTCCATGCCGTTGGCGATCGCCGTGGCGTGTTTGGCCGCGAGCTTCGCGGCTTTCTCGTCGGTTACGTCAATGCTGAACACGACCTTTTTCAACGCGCGATCGCCGTTTTCCGGCTTGCTTTTCATCTGCGTGAACTTGTAGGTCTGCTCGCGCAGCGCGAGAATCGCCGCGCGCACGCCCCAGTCGCCGGTGCGCTCGGGCACGGGCAACTGGGCCAGCGTGAACGCGACATTCGCGATTTTCGTGGCCAGCAGCGCACGCCATGTGGCGCGTGCAGCTTCCGTATAAGCCTTCTGGTTGAAACCGTCCTGCTTGCCGAGTCCGACCAGCAAGATACGCGATGCGCCCAGGCCCGTCACTTCGGTCAGCATCAGCGTGGAACCCGCCTTGCCGCTCATGTCGCCGGCTTTCACGGTGCGCGTGAGCAGACCCTTGGTCGCCAAATCGATCTCGCGGGCTGCGCCCGTCAACGTCTGCGCTTCGAACACGCCGAGCACTACTACATCGGCTTTTCCGTTAAGGAAACCATTTGCCGAGCCTTTGCTCCAATCACAGGCTTTTATGCTAAAGTCCATCGCGCTTATCCTCGGATAAAATCTTGGCTGAAGGCTAAAAGCCGCAATTATCCGCTATTTTTTCCGAGGCGGTCACAGGTAGCGATGCCCGGATCGAATGTCTGCCCTCATGACTTCGTCCAGTTCGTACGTTTGTCATCGCATGGCGGCCAGATGCGACCGCCAAGATGGGCCCGCACATCGTCCAACCGTCCGTCGCCGCCGGCTTCAAGCTATCAATCAATGATCTTCCAACGCTCTCTTCAGCGTGAACTCGCGTACACCGCCGGCGCCGTCTTCATGGTGCTGCTGACCATCATGCTGACCACCATGATGATCCGCATTGTCGGCTTCGCGGCGTCAGGCCAGGTCGATCCGCGCGATGTCGTCGTGCTGATCGGGCTTACCGTGATCGGCTATCTCGCCGTGATGCTGATCGTTACGCTGTTCGTCTCCATTCTTTTCGTGCTGACGCGCTGGTATCGCGATTCGGAGATGGTCGTGTGGCTCGCTTCCGGCGTGAGCCAGACTGCGCTGATCAAGCCCGTCGCCGTGTTTTCCACGCCAATCATCATCCTTATCATTTTCTTTGCGTTCATCGGCTGGCCGTGGTCGAACCAGCAGAGCAAGCTTATCAAGGCGCGTTTCCAGCAACGCGATGAAGTGTCGCTGCTCGCGCCCGGCCAGTTCCGCGAATCGCAGACGAGTCACCGCGTGTTTTTCATCGAAAAGATGTCGCCGGATCAGGGGCACGTGCAAAACGTCTTCGTGACCAGCACGGAAGGCGGCAAGGTGAACGTGGTGGTATCGAAGAATGGTCATACCGAAACGCACGCGAACGGCGACCGTTTCGTGGTGCTTGAAAATGGCCGCCGATACGACGGCATTCCCGGCCAGCCGAATTTCCGGATCATGGAATTCGAGCGATACGGCGTCAAGATCCAGAGCCAGCAGTTCGTGAATACGCCGTCGACTACAGGCATGTACACGAACGAATTGCTGGCCGATCCGAGCCGCACGAATCTCGCTGAAATTGCGTGGCGCGCGGGGCTGCCGCTGATTGCGCTCAATCTCATGCTGCTGGCCATTCCGCTTTCGTACCAGAATCCGCGCCGCAGCCGCACCATCAACCTCGTCATGGCCGTGCTGATCTATTTGACTTATTCGAATCTGCTGAATGTGGTGCAGTCGTGGATTGAACAGGGGCGCGTGTCGTTCGGCGTCGGGCTGGTCGGGCTGCACATACTGGTTTCGGTGCTCGTGGCATTCATCTTCTGGATGCGCATTCGCAACCGGCCGCTATTCCGGCTGTCGAACCTGACGCGTTCGAAAGGGGCCTGACGCATGCGCATTTACGAACGGTACTTCGCGCGTCAGATTTATCTCGCGTTCGTTTTTATTCTGTTTGCATTCTCCGGCCTGTTCTTCTTCTTCGATCTGATCAACGAGTTGAACACGGTCGGGCACGGCAACTATAAATTCGGTCTGGCCGTGCTGCGCGTGGCGCTGCAAACGCCGTCGCGCTTCTACGAAATCATTCCCGTCGCCGCGTTGATCAGCGCCATTTATGTGTTCGCGCAAATGGCCGCGGCGTCCGAGTTCACCATTTTCCGTGTATCGGGATTGTCGACCGGCAAGGCGCTGCGCTCACTGCTGAAGATCGGCATTCCGATGGTCCTGCTCACCTACGTCATTGGCGAAGTCGTCGGTCCCTACTCCGACCAGCTCTCGGAGAAGGTGCGGCTGGAGGCGCTGGGGTCGTCGGTATCGATGAACTTCGAATCCGGCGTCTGGGTGAAGGACACGCTGACCGCGCGCGCCGACGGCGAGCAAGTTACGCGTTTCGTGAACGTGGGCACGCTGAATCCGGATACGACCATTGCCGACGTACGCATTTACGAGTTCGATTCCTTGTTGCGCCTGACCAACGTGCGCATTGCCAAAAGCGGCGTATATCAGCCGCCGGGCCATTGGAAGCTGACGGGCGTGACGGACACGCAACTCGTCGATGCACCGCCGCAAAAGGTCAATCCCGGCGACGCGCTGAACCCTGTTTATCGGGCGCAGCAGACTACCTTGCCCGAGTATTCCTTGCGCTCGGAATTGACGCCGCAAATCTTGTCGGTGCTGCTGGTTTCGCCGGACCGGATGTCGATGTTCAACCTGTTCCGCTACATCCAGCATTTGACGGAGAACCATCAGGACTCGCAGCGTTATCAGATCGCGTTTTGGCGCAAGATTCTGTATCCGCTCGCCGTGCTGGTGATGCTGGTGTTGTCGCTGCCGTTTGCATACCTGCATACGCGCGCCGGCGTGGTCGGCGTGAAGGTGTTCGGCGGGATCATGATCGGGATGAGTTTCCAGCTGATCAACACGCTGTTTTCTCACATCGGAACGTTGAATACGTGGCCCGCGCCCGTGACGGCTGCGGCGCCGGCGCTGGCTTATCTGATAGTCGGATTGATCGGCCTGCGCTGGGTCGATCGGCACTAGGCGTTCGGTTCGTCCTCTGTGGAGCACGCAATGAGCAAGCACGGCATGATTCTGTTTGGGCACGGCGCGCGCGATCCGCGTTGGGCCGAGCCTTTCGAACGACTCGCTGTAAAACTGCGCGCCCAGCGCAGCGATCCGGTCTCGCTCGCGTTCCTTGAACTGATGACGCCGGATTTACCCACGGCGATTGAAAAGCTCGGGGCGGACGGGTGTGTCGTCGTTACGGTTGTTCCCGTGTTTTTTGGCCAGGGCGGCCATATCCGGCGCGATCTTCCAGAATTGCTGGACCGATGCCGCGAAATGTTTCCATCGGTTGAAATCAAGTGCGCGGTCGCGGTCGGGGAAGATGACGCGGTGCTGGATGCGGTGGCGGCGTATTGTTTGAGGCAGATCCCACCAAGCTAGGCAGATTCCGTGTCGCGCCGCTCCAGAGTCGAGCGCGAGCGCCTGAGAATAGTCATATCTGACCAACTAAGTGGTTTAATTTGTCAGATATGACTATTTTTTTGCTCTGAAAAATCGATACGTGGCGATAATTGTCTATACTGACTAGTTGAGCGGGTTTATGTGTCAGATAAGACAAAATGAAGCGAAACAACAAAGACTTTATTTCTGCGGAATTGGATCAACGGGCAACCTCGTTTGGCCGGGCGGTTGCCGCCGCGCGCATCGCACGCAACATGACGCGCCAAGACTTCTCCGAGCGGGCCAACATGAGCCCTAGCACCTTGGCACGCATCGAAAGCGGCGACGTTTCCGTGAGTTTCGCGTCGTGGCTGCAAGCATTCGACCGGGCAGGCCTGCTTGGAACACTCGAACCCCTCGCCAATCCCCAAAACGACCGGATAGGCGAAGCACGGCGTCAGATCGAGGCCCGTGTGCGCCCACGCAAGAGCGCAGCGAAGACGGACGATTATGATTTTTAACACCTCGACATGGAGCAAATACGTCTTCATTACGTTGGAAGGGATGGCGGAAGCCGTGCCTGCCGGCAAGCTTGAACTCCTTGAGGAAGGAATCAGGCCGATCGCGTCGACCTTTGTATACGGAAACAAGTATTTGCAACGCGCAAACACCACTCCGGTAGACCCCGTCAGCATGCCTTTGGACGAAGCAAAAAAAACGAAGGAAGTGGTGTTTCAACCGCCAGCCGGACTGGCGATATTCGGCGCGATTCGCGACGCAGCGCCGGACTCCTGGGGACGGCGCGTTATCGAAAATATGCTGCGGGCTGCGCCAGACGGTCTGCCCGAGACTGACTATCTAGCGCATGCCGGTCCGCACCGCACAGGCGCGCTCGATTTCAGAGATTCGCCGACCGCGCCCGCGGAGCCCGGAAAATTGCCGGACGCAAACGCACTGTCCTATTTGCTCGATGCCGCTGCGATGATTCAGGAGGGCAAGCCGGTTCCGAAAAAACTGCAATTGCTTTTCAGCGTGGGCGCAACGTTTGGCGGTGCGCGGCCGAAGGCCGTCCTGCTCGACGATAACCGCCAGTGGGTCGCGAAATTCCCGGTGGCGCGGGACGGTTTCAACGTGCCGCTGGTGGAGCGCGCGACGCTGGAGCTAGCCCGTCAATGCGGCATGAGGGTGCCGGCCACCAAGCGCATTCACCTTCCCGACGGACGCGATGTAATGTTGATCGAGCGGTTCGATCGCGTGCAGTTGGCAGAGGGAGGCTTCGGCAGACGGCACGTTGTCAGCGCGCTCACCATGCTCAAGATGCATGAAAGCGATACCGCCTCCGCCACCTACACGGATCTCGCGGACACGCTGAGCGAGCGTGGCGCACGTGGCTTTGTCGCGTCCGACAAGGTCGAGTTGTTCAAACGCATGGTGTTCAACATCCTCGTGACGAACGACGACGATCATCTTCGTAATCATGCGTTTGTATGGGACGGAGCGAACAAGGGATGGCGCTTGAGCGACCTTTACGATGTTGTTCCAAAACCGCAGGTCGGTACCGAACGATTCCTGGTGCTGGGCGTTGGTCCGGCAATGGGCCGCCTGGCGACGCTCGATAATGCGCTTTCCGCTGCGGGCCGGTTTGGCCTTCGGAAACATGCCGCAGCGGAAATCATCCAGCACCTGTCCGGCGTGGTGCGTGAGTGGCGAACCTATTTCGAAGCGTTCGATGTTCCCAAGTCCGAATGCGACAAGATCGCCTCGGCGTTTCGCAAGCCGCAGAACATCGGGTTGCGCGAAGTGGAAAAGGTTTAGCGCGATAAAAAAATCCCCTGCCGGTCATCAACCCGCAGGGGATTCTTCAATCTGGAACCTCAAGCCGCGACTTGCAGAGCCGCTTCCATCTGCCCGACTCCCGCCGAAACCCGTTCCGCAAACGCCTCGCCGATCATCAACAGACTTGGCTGGGTTGCATCGAGCCAACCCTGCGCATCACCCCGCGCCATTTCGGCTAACGTCAGCGTCAGCGAACGCTCGCGTTCCGTACTGCAAGCCTCGACGATAGCCACAGGCGTCGAACCCGCCCGCCCCGAATCGATCAACTGCTGTGCAATTTCCGGCGCGCTGTCACGGCCCATGTAGAACACGAGAGAATCGGCGCTTGCCTGCTCGCGGATTTCATCGCTGTTCGGCGCGCGGCTGTAGGTCGCCAACGCCACACTTCGCGATACCCCACGCAACGTAAGCGAACGCTTCAGCGTCGCGGCGCTCGCCAGCGCTGCGGTAATCCCCGGCACCACTTCATACTCGATACCCGCAGCTTCGAGCGCGCGCATTTCTTCATCGGCGCGACCAAAAAGCATTGGATCGCCGCCCTTCAAACGCACGACGATGCCATGCTCGCGCGCGGCATCGACGATCTGCTTGTTGATGAAATGCTGCGCCGTCGAACGCTGTCCGCAACGCTTGCCGACCGCGATCCTGCGTGCATCGGGCGCGTAATCGAGCATGGCGGGCTCGATCAGCGCGTCGTGCAAAACCACGTGTGCCTGGCTCAGCAAACGCGCACCGCGAACCGTGATCAGATCCGCAGCGCCGGGCCCGGCGCCGATCAGATAAACCTTTCCCATAGTCATATTTCAGGCTGAAAACGAGCGAATCATCCCGGCCGCAACCGTGTGATGCGTCGCTTCGTCGATAAGAACAAACGCGCCCGTGCCTTGATGCGTGTCATAAGCATCGCAGACGATCGGCTTTTGCAGCGTCAGCGCCACGCGGCCAATGTCGTTCATGTTCAGGTCGCGACGGTCCACCGAATGCAGCAGCGTATGCACGTCGAGCACTTCCTTGATCGCGCCGATGCGCGCGAACACCGTGTTCGTGGTCTGCTTGAGCAAGTACTTGCGTTGCGGCGAAAGCGGCTCTTCGTCGAACCAGCAAAGGTCGGCGTCGAGCTTCTTCGCGGGTTCGATCTTTTCGCCGGTCGCGCTGCGCGGCACGAACGTGTCGCCGCGCGATACATCGATATCTTCCGCGAGGCGAATGGTCACCGTCTGACCGGCGAACGCACGGTCCACTTGCCCCACGCCGCCCGGCACCGGCGCGATGATCTCGGCCACCGTTGCATCGCGATTGGCGGGGAGCACGGTGATCGTGTCGCCGAGCTTCACTTCGCCCGACTCCACGCGGCCCATGTAGCCGCGGAAATCGTCGGCCTTGCTGCCATCCTGACGCGCGACCCATTGCACCGGAAAACGCAGCGCCTGATCAACGGGCTGCGCAACCGGAAGCGCTTCGAGCAGATCGAGCAGCGGTTCGCCGGCGTACCACGGCATGCGTTCGCTGGCCGTCACGATGTTGTCGCCCTTCAGCGCCGATACCGGCACGAAGCGCACATTGCCGATGCCAAGCCGTTGCGCGAGGCTCACGTATGCATCGCGGATTTCATTGAAACGCGACTCGCTGAAGTCGATCAGATCCATCTTGTTGATCGCGACGATCACGTGCTGCAGCCCGAGCAACTTGACGATCGCGCTATGGCGCACGGTCTGCGGCAGCAATTGCGCGACGCCGTCCTTGAACGTGACGCGCGTGGCGTCCACGAGAATGATCGCGGCATGCGCCGTCGATGCGCCCGTCACCATGTTGCGCGTGTACTGCTCGTGGCCGGGGGTATCGGCGATGATGAACTTGCGCTTCGCGGTCGCGAAATATCGATACGCCACGTCGATGGTAATACCCTGCTCGCGCTCGGCTTCGAGGCCATCGGTCAGCAGCGACAAATCGATTTCATCGCCGACGGTGCGCTTGTTCTTCGCACGCGACAACGCCGACAGCTGATCCGAAAGCACGGCCTTGCTATCGAACAGCAAGCGGCCGATCAACGTGCTTTTGCCGTCGTCCACGCTGCCTGCAGTGATGAAACGCAACACGCCGAGGTCTTCGGGTTGATGAATGCTCATGATGTTTCCCTGTTCCTTATTACGGCGTGATGCTTAGAAATAACCTTGTTTCTTGCGCGTTTCCATCGCGGCTTCGGACGCTTGGTCGTCCATGCGCGTGGCGCCGCGTTCCGTGATTTCCGTCACAGCCGTTTCCGCGATGATCTTTTCCACGTCGTCGGCGTCGCTTGCAACCGGACACGTGCAGCTGATGTCGCCCACGGTCCGGAAACGCACTTGCGCGACTTCCGACACTTCGCCTTCCTGCAGCGGCGTGAGCGGCGTCAGCGGGACGAGCAAGCCGTTGCGTCGAATGATCTCGCGGTCGTGCGCGTAATAGATCGACGGCAATTCGAGCTTTTCGCGCGCAATGTATTGCCAGATATCCAGTTCGGTCCAGTTCGAAATCGGGAACACGCGCAAGTGCTCGCCGTTGTGCAGACGCGCGTTATAAATGCTCCACAGTTCCGGGCGCTGCGCTTTCGGATCCCACTGGCCGAACTCATCGCGAAAAGAGAAGATGCGCTCTTTCGCACGCGCCTTTTCTTCATCGCGACGCGCGCCGCCAATCAACGCCGTATAACCATGTTCTTCAATGGTCTCGAGCAACGTCACCGCTTGCGCGGCGTTGCGCGAATCCGTTTCGCGACGCAGACGCACCGTGCCTTTCTTGATTGAATCCTCGACATGACCGATCACGAGTTCCGCGCCAATTTCAGCGGCACGGCGATCGCGGAAATCGATGACTTCATCGAAGTTATGACCGGTATCGATATGAACCAGCGGGAACGGCAGCACGGTCTTGCGCCCCGATCCGAGACCGAAAGCCTTCAACGCAAGATGCAGCACGACGACCGAATCCTTGCCGCCCGAAAACAGCAACGCCGGCTTGCTGCATTCGGCGACGAGTTCGCGCAGGATGTGGATGGATTCTGCTTCGAGCCAGTCGAGATGGTCCATCCGCGTCTCGCGATTGGCGATGGGCGCGTTGACTGTTGAATCGAGCGTGCTGCTCATATGCGTCGTTCCTCGGTTACTTTGCACAGCACCAGATGGTGGCGCCATGCGTCAATATCAAATACGTTCAGAGCGCCGAACTGGGCGCCGCGCTGCGGTCTTCCACGATCTTGATGTTCGTCACGTGCAAGCCGCATTCCTTCGTGTCCCGCGATTCCCACCACCAGCGCCCTGCCCGGCTGTCTTCGCCCGGACGAATTGCGCGCGTGCACGGCTCGCAGCCAATGCTCGGATAACCGCGCGCATGCAGCGGATTGACGGGGACATCGAAGGCCTTCAGGTAATCCCAGACTTCCGCTTCGGTCCAGTCCGCAAGCGGATTGAACTTGGCGATCCCGCGCGGCGCGTCGTGTTCTTCCTCGTGCAATTCCACGCGCGTGACAGATTGCTCGCGACGCTGTCCCGTCACCCATGCGCTCACGTTGCTCAGCGCACGATTCAGCGGCTCGACCTTGCGAATGCCGCAACAGCTTTTACGCAGATCGACGCTTTCATAGAACGCGTTCAGACCATGATCGCGAACGTATGCCTCGACCGCTTCGGGCTGCGGATGAAACTGTTCTATGTCGTAGCCATACCGTTCTTTAACGCGATCGATCATGCCGAGCGTCTCAGCGTGCAGACGTCCGGTATTCAGCGAAAAGATGCCGATCTTCACGCCCCGCGAAAGGATCGCGTGCGTGAGCAACATGTCTTCCGCCGCCAGGCTGCTGGCTAGTTTGACGTTCGCATGACGTTGCGCGATGGAATCGAGCAAAGCGTCGAGGCGTTCGACTTTGGCTTGCAGTTCGGCATTCATGCAGCGGCTCCGGCTGCTTTTTCACGGCGACGGAACAACGGGTTCGGGTCGTCGAACGCGCCCTGATACGGAATGCTGAGTTCGTTGAACGCGTTCAAAGCATCGCGAATGTCCTTGTCGGCGCGAACGGCGAACGCATCGAAACCGCAGCGCTCATGAAAGCGCAACTGGTCGCGCAGCACGTCGCCGATGGCACGCAACTCGCCCTTCCAGTGATAACGCTCGCGCAGCAAACGGCCGATGCTGAAACCACGGCCATCGCTGAACTTCGGAAAGTCCACGGCGATGAGCGCGATCTTGTCGAAGTCCTCGACGAGTTCAGCGGGTTCATCGTCGGGTGCAAGCCAGATGCCGATCGGTTCTTTCTTGTGCGCCGAGCCAAGCGATGTCTTGTGCTCTTTCCACCACGTGAACGGCACAATCACCTTGCCGGGCAGCAACGCATCGACCGCGGGCAACGTACCGTCTTCGCCGGCACGCACAACGTGCCAGCTGTCATCGACCACTTCGCGATTCTTGATAATCAAAGCCATGTGCTTTATTCCTCAGGCATGCGCCGGCTGGCGCGACGCGTACACGCGTTCCTTGAACGGCGTGATGCCAATACGACCATACGTCTCGATGAAACGCTCGCCTTCCATGCGATTTTCAACGAACGTATCGATCACTTGCGACACCACGTCGGGCATCTCTTCGGCTGAGAACGACGGTCCGATCACGCGGCCAAGGTGCGCGCCGGTTGCGCCCGAGCTTTGCTCGCCGCCGAGCGTGACCTGATACCACTCCGAGCCGTCCTTATCGACACCGAGAACACCGATGTTGCCAATGTGATGATGACCGCACGCGTTGATGCAGCCGGAGATGTTCAGCGTCAGGTCGCCCAGGTCGTACACGTAGTCGAGATCGCTGAAACGCTCTTGAATAGCTTGCGCAATCGGGATCGACTTGGCGTTCGCGAGCGAGCAAAAATCGCCGCCCGGGCACGCAATGATGTCGGTCAGCAAACCAATATTCGATGTCGCGAAACCCAGCGACTTCGCGCGTTCCCAGACAGCGTGCAAGTCGCGCTTCTTCACGTTCGCGAGGATCAGGTTCTGCTCGTGCGAGACGCGGAGTTCACCGAACGAGAATTCGTCGGCGAGATCGGCGACGGCTTCCATCTGCACGTCGGTTGCGTCGCCCGGCGCAATGCCCGTGGGTTTCAGCGACAACGTCACCGACGCGTAACCCGGCACCTTGTGCGGCCGCACGTTGCGCTCGATCCAGCGCGCGAACGGCTTGCTATCGATCAGATGCTTTTCATACGATGCATCCGTGTCCGGCAGCTTTTCATACGCAGGCGGCGCAAAAAACTGCGACACGCGGTCGACTTCTTCCTGCGTAAGCGTTGAAGGACCCTCTTTCAGATGGGCCCATTCCTCTTCCACTTGCTGCGCGAATTTCGCCGGGCTCAGCGCCTTCACGAGAATCTTGATCCGCGCCTTGTACATATTGTCGCGACGGCCGTAGCGGTTATACACACGCAACACAGCTTCGCAATACGTCAGGAGATGCTGCCACGGCAGATCTTCCTTGATCACCGCGCCCACAATTGGCGTACGTCCCAGCCCGCCGCCCGCAAGAATGCTCGCGACAACTTCGCCCGCCGCATTCTTCTTCAGGTACACGCCGAGATCATGCACTTGCACGGCCGCGCGGTCTTCCACGGAACCGTTCACCGCAATCTTGAACTTGCGCGGCAGCCACGCGAATTCCGGGTGGAACGTCGACCATTGACGCAGGATTTCAGCCCACGGACGCGGATCGACGATTTCATCGGGCGCCACGCCTGCGAACTGATCGGCGGTGATATTGCGGATGCAATTGCCCGACGTCTGAATGCCGTGCATCTGCACCGACGCCAGCTTGCGCAGGATTTCAGGCGTTTCTTCGAGCTGGATCCAATTGAACTGAATATTGGTGCGCGTCGAAAAGTGGCCGTAATTGCGATCGTGTTCACGCGCGATGGTGCCGAGCATGCGCATCTGGTCGCTGCGCAGATTGCCGTAAGGAATTGCAATCCGGTGCATGTACGCGTGACGCTGCATGTAGAGGCCGTTCTGCAGGCGCAGCGGCCGGAATTCCTCTTCGCTCAACTCGCCGGATAAACGGCGGCGTACCTGGTCGCTGTATTGCGCGACGCGTTCGTCGACGATTTTCTGGTCGATCTGATCGTATTGATACATTCGGGGGCCCCAGTTTTAGTAGTTCCATCAGTACGGCGTCCTAGCCACGCCGCACGTCGGTATAAGTAGAGTCATGTGCCGCAACGCCGTTCGGACGTTGCTCTTATTTGCTTATGACAAATACAGATATCGATATTGGAAAAATTGTCTCGATGGTAATAAACTTCCTATATATTACAAACGACTGATAAATTACTTTGATATGCGGATGGGTTATATATGAATCTGCACCAGTTCCGCTTCGTTCGCGAAGCCGTCCGGCAGAATTACAACCTTACCGAAGCCGCTAAAGCGCTGTTCACGTCGCAGCCGGGGGTATCGAAGGCGATCATCGAACTCGAGGATGAACTCGGCGTTGAGATCTTCACGCGTCATGGCAAACGGGTACGTTCGCTGACGGAGCCGGGACGAATTATCCTGGCATCGGTAGAAAAAATCTTGCAGGAAGTCGAAAGCCTGAAGCGCGTAGGCAAGGATTACGCCGCGCAGGATCAGGGCAACCTCGTGATTGCCGCCACGCACACCCAGGCGCGCTACTCGTTGCCGACAGCTATCGCCGAGTTCAAAAAGCGCTTCCCCAAGGTTCACCTTTCAATTTTGCAAGGAAGCCCGACGCAGGTCGCCGAGATGGTCATTCACGATCAGGCGGATATCGCGATCGCGACCGAAGCAATCGCCAACTATAAAGAACTGGTCTCGCTGCCGTGTTTCCAGTGGCATCACGTGGCCGTTGTCCAGCCGGATCATCCGCTGCTCGAGCGCAAGCTGCTGACGCTCGATGACCTCGCGCAATACCCGATCATCACTTATGACAACGCGTTCGCCGGCCGCACGAAGATCAATCAGGCGTTCGCGCTGCGCCACTTGAGCCCGGATATCGTGCTTGAAGCCATCGATGCCGACGTGATCAAGACATACGTTGAACTTGGGCTGGGCGTGGGGATTCTCGCGGATATCGCCTTCAATCCGGAACGCGATAAACATCTTCGCGCCATGCCCGTTGGCCATCTGTTCGGCACGAACGTCACGCGGCTCGCGCTGAAACAAGGCGCGTATTTGCGCAGTTATGTCTACACGCTCGTTGAGCTGCTTTCGCCTTCCATGAACCGCAAGCTCATTGAACAGGCGCTTTCCGGCGAGCACGAAAGCTACGAACTTTGACCCGTTTTCCCAAACCACACCTCTTCGCGGAGACTTTTCCAATGAAGTTGCCGAAGTTCATGCGGCCGGCGCTCGTGTTCAGCGCGGTCGCTTTTTTTAGCGCGGCGGCCAGCGCGCAGTTGAAGGTTGGCATCGATTTGTCGAGTACGGGGCCGGCGGCGGCTATCGGCATCACGAGCAAGAACGCCATGCTCATGTGGCCGAAGACCATCGCGGGCCAGCAGGCCGAATACATCATTCTCGATGACGGATCGGATCCGGGCGCCGCCGTGCGCAATATCCGCAAGCTGATTACCGAAGACAAGGTCGATGTCATCGTTGGACCGAACATCACGCCGGCAGCGCTCGCGGCGCTCGATCCGGTGGCTGAATATCAGACACCGATGATCACGCTGATCGGCTCGGCGTCGGTGGTCGAACCGCAGGAAGGCAAGAAGGTGTGGGCGTTCAAGATGGCGCAAACCGACCGCGCGATGGCCGACGTCATGACCCGCACCATGGTCAATCGCAACGTGAAGACGGTTGGTTTCATCGGTTTCGCCGATAGTTACGGCGATAGCTGGCTCAACGAGTTCTCGAAGTTCGCGGAGCTGCGGCATATCAAGGTGGTCGCGAGCGAGCGTTTCAATCGCACCGATGCCAGCGTGACCGGACAGATCCTGAAGCTGATGGCCGCGAAGCCGGACGCCGTGCTGATTGCCGGCGCGGGCACGCCGACCGTGTTGCCGCAACGCACGCTGGTCGAGCGCGGCTACAAGGGCGCGATCTACCAGACGCACGGCATTGCGACGCCTGAGTTCATCAAGCTCGGCGGCAAGGACGTGGAAGGCACGTTGTTCCCAACGCAACCGGTCGTGGTCGCGCGGACGTTGCCTTCGGATCATCCATCAAAGAAAGCGGCGCTTGTTTTTGTGGACGCTTACGAGGCCAAGTACGGCAAGAACACGGTGACCCAGTTTGCCGGCGATGCAGCCGGTGTTTATCCGCGATTGCAGGACGCGGTCGGACGCGCGTTGAAGGCCGGACAACCGGGAACGCCGGCGTTTCGCGTCGCGTTGCGCGCGGAGCTGGAACACGCGCATGAGCTGGTCGTGCCGAATGGCGTGGTCAATACCAGCGTCACGGATCACGTTGGACTCGATCAGCGCGCAAGCGTGATGGGCATCATCAAGAACGGCCAGTTCACGTATCTAAGTCAGTGAATGAGCCGGTGAATGAGCCAGTGCAAATCGTTATCCCGGACAAACATCCTGAGGCTTGCCGCCGGAAACGAATTTAGGCATAATCGCTGACTTGCCGGTTGGCGTCGGATTTATTCCGTGTCTGTCGGCAAGTTCAAATGCTGTTTGCCCGGGTGGTGAAATTGGTAGACGCAGGGGACTCAAAATCCCCCGCCGCAAGGCGTGCCGGTTCGATTCCGGCCCCGGGCACCACGCAAATATCTGACGTTCTCGTTCTAGTCTTCGCGTCTCAGTCATCGCGTTTCAGTCTTTACGCAGCAAGCCGTTCTTGGCTATCGATCGTGTTCCTTGTCATGCGAACACGAACTGGCGTTCTCAAGTTTCCCCAAAATTTGCCGTAAAGCCTCCCATAGTCTCGGGGAACGCGTTGTTCTCCGACGTCCCGCAACGCAAGTCGATGAGAACGACATGGCAGACCCAGCGCGAATACTCTATCTACAGATGGCGACGGTCAACGCGCTCATGGTGCTGGTCACGCTCGTTCTCACCGGCTTCACCTTGAGCGCCTGGTACTTCTTGCCCGTTGTTCAATACATCGGCGTGACGCTCGTTGCATGGACAATGCGGTTCGCTGTCTTTTCCGTGGTTCGCCGCTATTTCGCGCGACGCAACTGGCGCAGCCTGATCGCGGAATGCGGCGGCGACGAGCAACGCGCTTACGCATTGCTGTTGCAGGACATGGGCTACGGGCGGGTCGACTAAGCGGGACCGTAACAGGATGCGCGCCGGCCATCGCGACCTTCACAACCATCAAGCCTTGGCTACCTGCACCACGACTTTGCCGAACGGACCGCGCTGCAAATGTTCGAACGCTTGCGGCACTTGCTCGAACGGATAAACCGCATCGATAACCGGCTTGATGCCATGCCGGTCGATCATGCGCACGACGTCTTCCAGCACGCGACGCGGCCCGACCGCGATTCCCACTATCGACGCCCGGCTGCCAAGCAACGGCAATATAGGCAGCGTCAACTCGTTCGATTCCAGTAAGCCGATCACCGATATCCGGCCGCCCGTCGCCACGGCTTTCAACGAGCGCGCCAGATTTTCGCCACCGGCCATTTCGAGAATATGGTCGGCGCCGCGGCCATCGGTCAGCGTGCGGACTTCGTTCTGCCATTCGGGTGTCGTGTGGCGATTGATGCCGTGCGTGGCGCCGAGTTCGAGCGCGCGGGCGATCTTTGCGTCGCTGCTGCTGGTGATGATCACCGTCGCGCCGCTGGCCGCCGCGAGCTGGACCGCGAACAGCGACACCCCGCCCGTCCCTTGCACCACAACCGTATGACCGGCGTTCAGATGACCCAACTCCACGAGCGCCATCCAAGCGGTGACGGCCGCGACCGGCAGCGTGCTGGCCTCGGCGGCCGTGAGCGTTGCCGGTGCGGCCACGCACCACTCGGCCGGCGTCGCGATGAACTCGGTCAGCATACCGGGCAGCGGTCCGCCTTGCGTGGGCGCTTCGGCCCATGAACGCGGCGCGCCATCTATCCAACCTGGAATGTAGGCCGAAATCACGCGATCCCCGACGGCAAAACGCGTCACGCCCTCGCCGACGTCCACGACGCGTCCGGCCATGTCCGAGCCCGGCGTAAATGGAAATTCGAGGACGTTGCCCATGCCGTTATCGGCGACTTCGGCATCGCGATAATTCAACGATACCGCTTCGACTTCCACGAGCACTTCGCCCGGTTTCGGAACGGGGCGCGGCGCGGTGCGCAAAGCAAGTTTGCCCAAACCCAGCGACGGGATTTCCCAACGATTCATATTGGCGCTCATGACGTTGAACTCCTTGATTAAATTGGCGATGTCCTATCGTAGGGAACGCAACGTTGCGGAGTAAGTAGGGTAGAGTTCCGCTCTGTGCGGAGCCACTCCTCCGCAATTGGAGTGAAAATGGACAGCATCAGCGCGTTCAACGTATTCGTGCAGGTCGCGGAGACACGCAGTTTCGTCGCGGCGGGCAGGCTGCTGGGTGTATCGGCGTCCGCGGTTGGCAAACGCGTGAGCGCGTTGGAAGAAAAACTCGGCGTGCGGCTTTTTCATCGGAGTACGCGCAGCGTCGCGCTGACATCCGAAGGCGCGCTGTTTCTCGAACGGAGCCGCCGCATTCTGGCCGAGATCGAGGCGGCCGAAGCCGAGCTGTCTCAGGTGAACGTCGCGCCGCGCGGCCGCTTGCGGGTCAGCCTGCCGCTTGTCACCGAGCCGTTCCTGCATGTCATGGCAGCCTTCAAACTCGCGCACCCGGCGGTGGATCTCGACCTGGATTTCACCGACCGGCAGGTGGATATCATCGAAGAAGGATTCGATGCCGTCATCCGCACCGGCGACGTGCTCGACTCACGTTTGACGAGCCGCCGCATGGGCGCCTACCGCATGCTGCTGGCGGGCTCGCCGGCGTACTTCGAGAAGCACGGAAAACCGCAGCGCGCGAACGATCTGATGCAACACACGTGCATTCAATTCCGATATCCCAACACCGGAAAGCTGGAGGTCTGGCCGCTTCATCGGGACAGTGTGCAATCCGACTTTCAACTGCCGCCGTCGATTGTCTGCAACAACCTCGTTGCACGAATCGGTTTTGCGTTGCAGGGCGTTGGAATCTCCTACCTGCCGGACTTCGCGATCCACGAACATCTGGCGTCCGGCCGGCTTGTGAGCGTGCTCGATGACTGCTCGGAGACCGGCGGAACGTTTCGCATCATGTGGCCTTCGGGCAAACACGTCGCGCCGAAGTTGCGCGTGTTCATCGACTTTATTTGCGAGCGATGTTTTCCAGCGGCGCCTTCCGCCGGGCGCTGATTGTTTCCCGCGCCGCAAACCTCGGCGCGCAAACAGATATCATGTGCGCACAATTCAATACTGCCGTGCACACCCGGCATTCCGCTGGAGTTTCTATGGCCTCATTCCCCGAAAGCGTCAGCATGGCGTTGTTTTGCGACTTCGAAAACGTCGCCCTCGGCGTGCGCGACGCGAAGTACGACAAGTTCGACATCATGCCGGTGCTCGAACGCCTGCTGCTCAAGGGCAGCATCGTGGTGAAAAAGGCTTATTGCGACTGGGATCGCTATAAAGGTTTCAAAGCCGCCATGCACGAAGCGAGTTTCGAGTTGATCGAAATACCGCATGTGCGCCAGTCGGGCAAGAATTCGGCGGATATCCGCCTCGTGGTCGATGCGCTCGACCTTTGTTATACGAAGTCGCATGTCGATACATTCGTCATCATCAGCGGGGATTCGGATTTTTCGCCGCTGGTGTCCAAGTTGCGCGAGAACGCGAAGAAAGTGATCGGCGTGGGCGTGAAAAACTCGACCTCCGATCTGCTCGTCGCGAACTGCGACGAATTCATTTTCTACGATGACCTCGTGCGCGAGCAGCAACGCGCCATCGCCAAACGTGAAGCTCGCGAGGCGCGTGAAGCCCGCGATGCACGCGATGCAAATGCGGCGGCGGCATCGGCGTCTTCATCGAACAAACGCGGTTCCGACGACGACCGCCAGCCGAAGCAGGAAATCGAGGCGCGCAAGGCGAAGGCCATCGCGATTGCGGTCGAAACATTCGACGACCTCGCCTCCGAGCGCGGCGAGAGCGGGAAGATCTGGGCGTCGGTATTGAAGAGCGCGATCAAGCGGCGCAAGCCCGACTTCAACGAGTCGTACTACGGCTTCCGCGCGTTCGGCAACTTGCTCGAGGAAGCGCAATCGCGAGGCTTGCTGGAAGTTGGACGCGACGAGAAATCGGGCGCGTTTGTGTATCGGACGCAGACGGTGGCTGCAGTGGAAACGACGGCGGTTGAAACATCGCGCGAAGTTGAAACGCCGGTCGCGGCACCGGAAAATCGCCAGGCGGCGAGATCGGGCGGCGAACGCAATCGCCGCAGAGGCCGCAATACGCGCCCGCAAGCGTCCGAGCCACTCTTTGCAGAGGCGCAAGTTGATGCGCCTGCCGAAGTGCAGGCCGCCGCGCAACCCGACGCTCCAGCAGAAGCGCAGACCGATTTCGGCGACGAATGGCAACGCAGAAGCACGCCGAGCGAACAATCGCGACGCCCGGTATCGCCGTTCTATGAAGAAGAGTCCGACGAGCATTCCGACGCACAGCCCGACTTGCAGACTGAAAAGCAGCCCGAACCGCGTCAGGGTTCGGGCCGGGAGCGCAATCGGAGGAACGGACGGAATCCTCGGCCGCAGCAAGCGCGCGAGCCGCTATTTGCCGATGCCCCCGTTGTCCAGCCCGCTGCGGTTCCCGAACAGCCGTTCTTCGAACCTGTTGCGCCGGCTGCCGAAGAACCTGCCATCGCGCCGATACCCGCCATCAAGCATCGCGAGGAAGAAGCGCTTGCCTTGCTGAGCGAGATCAGCGAAACGCCTGAACCAAAACGCGGCGCGGCGCGGCGCGGGCGTCAGGTTGCATCGAAGAAAGCGGCGACTCCCGCACAAGCCGAACTGGTCGAAAGTGCGGATGTAGCCCAAACCGCACAGCCGAAGAAAGCGCCCGCGGCGAAAAAAGCGGCCGCGAAGAAAACGGCACGCAAGACAGCGCCACGCGGCCGTGGCCCGAAGGCTGCGGCAACCAGCGAAGACTAAGCAGGACGAAAAAAGCAGCACAAAAAAAAGCGGCACGCTCACGCGTGCCGCTTTTTCCATATCTACTGAAGGGCCGCTTACTGCGGTGCGCCCTTGTCGTTCGTGCCCATCGCCGACGCAGCCGCGGCAGCCGATGCACCCTTCAAATGTGATGCCTTGTCTTGCTTGTGCAACGTCGTGCCGCCCGCTTCCGATGCTGCTTTCTTGTGATGCTTCAAATGCGGCAGATGCGGCTTCGGTTCAACCGGGCTGACCGGCGGCTTGCTTTCGTCGGTCTTCGAACCGCCACCACCGCCTGCTCCCTGAGCCATTGCCGCGCCTGCAAACGCGAATGCGAGTGCACCAACCAATGCAATTTGCGAGAACTTCTTCATTGCCAATCTCCCTGGAGTTGTAAATCGATTGCAGCACCGCATTGTTGTTCGAAATAGCTAGAATTTCAACGAAATCAGAATATTCCTATCGGAAATTAGTTTTCGCGAGCTCCACGATTTCATCGCCGCGACCGTTCAGGATCGCCCGCAACATGTAGAGGCTGAATCCTTTGGCCTGCGCCAACTCGACTTTGGGCGGCATCGCGAGTTCGTGCTTGGACGTCACCACGTCCACCAGCGCCGGCCCCGGATGCGCGAAAGCCTTCTGCAGCGCCTCTGCAATGTCCTCCGACTCCTCCACGCGGATGCTGAAAATACCCGCGCCCTGCGCGATAGCTGCGAAGTCGGTCTTGGCGAGATCGACGTTGGTATCGAGGTAACCGGCAGCCTTCAGCTCCATGGAAACGAAGCCGAGCAGACTGTTGTTATAAACCACCACTTTGATCGGCAATTCGAGTTGGCGGGCGCTCAGGAGGTCGCCGAGCAGCATTGATAAACCGCCGTCACCCGATAGCGAAATCACCTGCCGCCCCGGATGCGCGCCCTGCGCACCGAGCGCCTGCGGCATCGCGTTCGCCATGGAGCCGTGGTTGAACGAGCCGTGCAGCTGACGCTTGCCGTTCATGGTCAGGTAGCGTGCGGCCCAGACGGTTGGCGTACCGACATCGGCGGTGAAAATGGCGTTTTCGTCGGCGGCTTCGTCGATCAGCTTCGTCAGGTATTGCGGATGGATCGGACGACCGGGACCTGAGGGCGTCGCCAGTTCGTCCAGCCCTTTTCTCGCCGATGCATAGTGCTTGCGCGCGGTATCGATGAAATCGCGGTCCGGCTTGCGCGTGATCTTCGGCAACACGGCCGCGACCGTTTCCTTCACCGTGCCCACCAGCCCGAGCGACAAGGGTGCACGCGCGCCGAGCTTCGACCCGCGCCAGTCGATCTGGATGATCTTGGCGTCGGTCGGATAGAACGGGCGATATGGGAAATCGCAGCCGAGCAAAAGCAGCGTGTCGCACGACATCATGGCGTGGTAGCCGGAGCTGAAGCCGATCAACCCTGTCATGCCGACGTCGTACGGATTGTCCCATTCGATGAACTGCTTGCCGCGCATGGCGTGGACCACGGGCGCGCCGAGCGCGTCGGCCAGCGCGACGACTTCGTCGTGGGCGCCGGCGGTGCCGCTGCCGCACATGAGCGTGACCGCGTCCGACTCGTTGAGCATGGCCGCGAGCCGTTCAATATCGATATCCGACGGCAGGATGGTCGACGGTCCCGTCGGCGACCACGATGGCGTCTCGGCAGGCGCTTCGCTCAAAGCAACATCGCCCGGCAACACGATCACGGCCACGCCGCGTTCTTCGATCGCCGTGCGCATCGCGCGGGCGAGCACGCGCGGAAACTGCGCGGCATTGGAAACCAGCTCCACGTAATGGCTGCATTCCTTGAAAATCGCGGTCGGATGCGTTTCCTGGAAGTACCCGAGCCCGATTTCCGATGACGGAATATGCGCGGCAATCGCCAGAACCGGCTGCTGGTTGCGGTGACAGTCGTACAAGCCGTTGATCAGATGCAGGTTGCCCGGGCCGCAACTCCCGGCGCAGACGGCGAGCTTGCCGGTGGACGCCGCGTCGGCGCCGGCTGCGAACGCCGCGACTTCCTCGTGCCGCGTGTGCATCCATTTGATCGATCCAACCTGATCGAGGCTATAGGCAAGTCCGTTCAGGCTGTCGCCCGTTACGCCCCAGATTCGTTCGACGCCCGCTGCGGCCAATGTCTTCGCCAGAAATTCCGCAACCGTGTTTTTTGCCATGTCCTGCTCCTTGAGGAAAAAGAGGGGTGTCGAGTGGATGATGCGTCAATGCGGTTTCAGCTTCCTTTCGCAGATGGTGGATGGTGAATGTTGATCGGTGATCTGGAAAAGCATAGACGGCGCTCGGTGGCATATCCATGAAAGATGGCGTTTCGCGTGCATTGCTAGAATGTGCGCCCGCCCTCCTTTTCAATTGCGCCAGGCATCAGCCCGATGGATCTCGAACGTATTCTTTTCACGCAGGGCTTCGGCTCGCGCCGCCAATGCCGCGCGATGATTGCGGACGGGCGCGTTTTTATTGGCGGATCGGCGTGCACCAATCCGGACACGACAATCACGTCCGACGCCCTCGCATCCTTCGAGTTCCAGGTCGATGGCACGCGCTGGCAGTATCGCGAGAAAGCGTATCTGGCGCTGAACAAGCCGCCGGGCTATGAATGTTCACGCGATCCGCAGCATCATTTGAGCGTGTTTCATCTGCTGCCGCCGCAACTGGCGGAGCGCGGCGTGCAGTGCGTCGGACGGCTCGATCAGGACACGACCGGCCTGCTGCTCTTGTCCGACGACGGCGCGTTTGTCCACGCGTTCACATCGCCGAAAAAGAAGGTGCCGAAGGTCTACCTCGCAACCACGAAGCATCCACTCGATGACACCCAGCTCGGCGCACTTCGCGACGGCGTCCTGCTGCATGGCGAGTCTCGAGCGATCGCCGCGGTATCGGCGAATCGACGTGGCGAGCGGTTGCTGGAACTATCCGTGCTGGAGGGCAAGTATCACCAGGTCAAGCGCATGGTCGCGGCGTCGGGGAATCGTGTGGAAGGGCTGCATCGGGAACGGATTGGCGGATACGGTTTGCCGGACGATCTCGCTTGCGGCCAGTGGCGCTGGCTGACCGACGCGGACCTCGCGGACCTCAGGCAAGCCTGATCACGATGCATCCATCCGGCTGCGCCGAACGTAAATCTGGCATCCCTTCGCCTCAAGAACTTCATGCCAGACCAACAAAAACGCCGCACCCTTATGCTCGGTTTTGCCAGCCTGTTCGCTACAGCACTTGCCGCATGCAGCCCCGTCAAGCTTCTAAACGCCACGATTCCGTCGAGCGGCTACCGGAAAACAGCCGATATTGCCTATGGCTCGGATCCGGAACAGAAGCTCGATGTCTACATTCCCTCGCAGCCTGCCGCGACCGAAGACAAGCGCCCAATCGTCGTGTTTTTCTACGGCGGAAGCTGGCAAAACGGCAGCCGCAGCAACTATCTTTTTGTCGCCCAGGCGCTGACTTCGCGCGGCTACGTGGCTGTGTTGCCTGATTATCGGAAATATCCGGAAACGGCTTTTCCCGGTTTTGTGGATGACGCCGCAGCCGCCGTGCGCTGGGCGCGCGATCACGCGCATGAATTCGGCGGCGATCCGGACCGCTTGTTCGTGATGGGCCATTCGGCCGGCGCGCATCTGGCTGCGCTGATTGCGACTGACCCGCGTTATCTGGCGACGCAATCGATGTCGAAGGCAGACCTGCGCGGCGTGATCGGACTCGCCGGCCCTTACGATTTCCTGCCGATAAAAGACCGCACGCTGCTCGACGTATTCCCCTCCGCCACGCGCTCCGAAAGTCAGCCGGTCAACTACGTCACCGGCCACGAACCGCCCATGTTCCTCGCTGCCGGCACCGACGACACCACCGTCGATCCGGGCAACACCGATCGCCTTGCGGCTGTTCTGCGCCGGCACGGCGATTCTGTGGAAGTGAAACATTACGAGGGTTTCAGCCATGTGCGGATTGTTTCGGCGCTGGCGTTGCCCTTGCGCGGACGCTCGACGGTTCTTGCCGATGTCGCGGCGTTTATCGATTCACGTTGATTTTTCAGTACTGTTGCAAAAACGCAATCGCCGTATCTGCACTGCAGCATGCCTTTCTTACGACGTAAATCTATACTGCTTTCACGACTATTAGAAAAAGCAGGAGGGCCATCATGGCCGCCCACATGACCATTGCAATGATCGCTTTCGTGGCAATCAGCGTCGTGTTTATTGTCGGTTTGATGGTGACGATGCACCTTCGCCACCGTTATCAGCCGAACCTGATCGGGGCGCTTATCGGCGCGTTGCTGTGTTTCATTCTGCTGGAGACGTTGCCAATCCTGATGTGACTGGAATGCTCTTCAGGAAATCGTCGATGCTCGGATACCGCAGCACGTAACGCAGTTCGTCACGCAGCCGGACGTTGCGCAGACGCCGCGATTCGCGCATGAACGAAAGCATCATCGGTTCGAGTTGTGCTTCGGCTTCCTCACGCGAAACGCGGGGAGCGCGCGGCAGGCCGTAAGCATCGGCAATGCGATCGAAATAATCGCCCATGCGCAATTCGCTGTCGTCCGATGCATGCACCACGCGCTGCGGGCGCGCGCGCTGTATTGCCAGAACCATGATGGCCGCGAGATCGTCGGCGTGAATGTGATTGGTGAAGACATCGTCGGCGGGCGCGAGCGCAGGCGTGCCCTTTTGCAGCCTTGCAAGCGGCAAGCGGTTGCCCGCGTAAATGCCGGGAATCCGCACAATCGATGCGCTCATCACGCCGCGTCGAGTTGCTCGACGCAATTGCGTTTCCGCCGATACCCGCCGTTTCGCCCGCCCGTTATCCGGCCGCACGGGACGGGTTTCATCGATCCACGCGCCGCCGCAATCGCCATAAACACCGGACGTGCTCGCGTAAACCACGCGTACGGGCCGGCTGCGAGCGGCGGCGGACGAAACCCGGTCGGGTACAATAGACAGTCTTTTTGATGCTCCGGCACCGCGCCTGAAAGTTGCCCGAAACCATCCGCGCCGCGCCCGTTGCCGCGCTACGGCTGCGGTCGCAGCACGCGCCACGGAGCGTCGCGGCGCGCTTAATGCTGCGATCAGTGCACGCGTGCGCACGTCGTCATCGCCGGTTTTTTGAGGCGGCGCAAGATGCAGGACCGTATGTGCGAGCCCGGCAAGACGACGCAGGTTGCGTCGATCGTCGAGGTCGCCAATAAGCGGCGTCGTGCCGGCCGCTCGCAGTTCGGCGGCGCGCGCGGGCTGGCTGGACAACGCGATCACGCGGGGCGCGGCGGCACGTTGCGCAAGTAGCGGCACGGAGCGCAGGCCGACATCACCGCAACCGGCAATCAGCACGCGCGCGCGGCGAAGTTTTCGAGTGGCGATCATGCTGTCGATTGTAGCCGCGAGCGCTTTGGCTTTTGTTTCATCCAACACATCCAGGATCTATGGCTTTCAACGTTACGCTCCGGCAAAGCGGCCGGCAGTTTCAGGTAGAACCCGACGAAGCGGTGCTGCTCGCAGCGCTGCGCCAGGGCATCGGACTTCCTTACGGCTGCAAGAACGGAGCCTGCGGGTCGTGCAAGGGCACGATCATTTCTGGCGAAGTCGAGCAGGCGCCGCATTCGTCGTCGGCATTGTCGAACGATGAAAAAACCCGCGGCATGGCGCTGCTTTGCTGCGCGACGCCCAAAGCGGATCTCGTGGTCGATGTGCGCGAAGTCGCGGGTGTTGGCGACGTTCAGGTCAAGAAGCTGCCTTGCCGCGTGAACGCGCTGGAGCGCAAGGGCACGGACGTGGTGGAACTGAAGCTGCAATTGCCCGCCAACGAACGGCTGCAATATCTGGCCGGGCAGTACATCGAATTCATCTTGAAGGACGGCAAGCGCCGCAGTTATTCGATGGCGAGCCCGCCGCATCACGAAGGCCCCATCGAGCTGCATATTCGTCACATGCCCGGCGGCACGTTCACGGATCACGTGTTCAGCAACATGAAAGAGCGCGATATCTTGCGTTTCGAAGGTCCGCTCGGCACGTTCTTCCTGCGGGAAGATTCCGAGAAGCCGATCATCTTGCTTGCCTCCGGTACGGGCTTTGCGCCGATCAAGGCGATCATCGAACATGCGGTGTTCAAGAATCTGAACCGGCCAATGACGCTTTATTGGGGCGGCCGCCGCAAGCAGGATCTGTACATGACGGAACTCGCCGAAACCTGGGCCAAAGAAGTGCCGAACTTCTCGTTCGTGCCGGTTTTGTCCGAACCCGACGCATCCGATGGCTGGACCGGCCGAACGGGTTTTGTTCATCGTGCTGTCATTGAAGATCTGCCAGACTTGAGCGCATATCAGGTGTACGCGTGCGGCGCGCCTGTGATGGTGGAATCGGCGCAACGCGACTTTACGAATCATCACCGCTTGCCGGAGGACGAATTCTTCGCCGACTCGTTCACCAGCGCGGCCGATCTCGCGAATCCGGTTTGATCGTTCCAGTTCTGGACGTGACGGTGGAATAAAAATCGGCCGTCACGGTTTACACGCAGGAACTTCCTATCGTATTCTTCGCAAATGCTCAGCCTCCAGACCAATCTTCGACGTCGCCGCTCGCTGCTCCCTTAGGGATGCCGCTGGCTCGTCACGGATTGGCGCTTGATTTCAAGCCTGCGCACATTTCGCCAACATGAAGCCACGGACATCCGTGGCTTTTTGCATTTCTGGTGCCGTCTCAAACTTCGCCGCTTTTTTCCTTTGCTGTCTTTGTGGAGTCCGCCGTCATGAATTTCCAAGAGTATCCCGTCGAATCGTTGATGTTCATCACGAACCGTCCCGAGATCGTGTTCACGCACGGCAAGGGTTCCTGGCTCTACGACAACAACGAGAAGCGATACCTGGATTTCATCCAGGGCTGGGCCGTGAACAGTCTCGGCCATTGCAACGACGGCATGATCGAAGCCATGGACAAACAGGCGCGCACGCTGATCAACCCGTCGCCGGCTTTCTACAACGCACCCATGGCCCAGCTCGCCGGCCTGCTGACCGCCAATAGCTGCTTCGACAAAGTCTTTTTCGCCAACAGCGGCGCCGAAGCCAACGAAGGCGCGATCAAGCTTGCGCGCAAGTGGGGCAAGAAGTTCAAGGGCGGCGCGTACGAGATCATCACCTTTGATCACAGCTTCCACGGGCGCACGCTCGCGACCATGTCGGCATCGGGCAAACCGGGTTGGGACACCATTTACGCGCCGCAAGTGCCGGGCTTTCCGAAGGCTGACCTGAACGACATTGCATCGGTTGAAAAACTCATCACCGATAAAACCGTCGGCGTCATGCTCGAACCCATTCAGGGCGAAGGCGGCGTGATCCCGGCCACGCGCGAATTCATGCAAGCGTTGCGCGAGCTGACGAAAAAGCACAACTTGCTGATGATCGTGGATGAAGTGCAAAGCGGTTGCGGCCGCGCCGGCACCTTGTTCGCGTACGAGTTGTCGGGCGTTGATCCGGACATCATGACGCTCGGCAAGGGTATTGGCGGCGGCGTGCCGCTCGCGGCGTTGCTGTCGACCAAGGAAGTCGCGTGTTTCGAACCCGGCGATCAAGGCGGCACGTATAACGGCAATCCGCTGACCACCGCCGTGGGTTTTTCGGTGATCTCGCAAATCACAGCGCCCGGATTCCTGGAAGGCGTGCGTGAACGCGCCGAGTATCTGAAGGCGCACTTGCTGCAGCTTTCGGAAGAACGCGGTTTCAACGGCGAGCGCGGCGAAGGTCTGCTGCGCGCGCTGCTCCTGAACAACGACAACGGTCCGAAGATCGTCGAAATGGCGCGCGACATGGGTCCTGACGGGTTGCTGCTCAACGCCGCGCGCCCGAACCTGTTGCGCTTCATGCCGGCGCTGAACGTGACCAAGGACGAGATCGACCAGATGATGTCGATGCTGCGTTCCATCCTCGACAAATTGTGATCATCCGCGTATTCGATGAGCGCGACACGGACGCCGTGCTCGCGCTCTGGTCAACTGTCTTCCCCGAATATGCGGTGCCGGGAAAACCGCAGCGTGATCCGCGTTTATCGATACGAAACAAGCTCGCCATGCAGCCGGAATTGTTCTTTGTCGGCGTGATTGGCGAGCGTGTGATCGGGACGGTGATGACAGGTTACGACGGGCATCGCGGATGGCTTTATTCGTTGGCCGTCGCCGAGGATCAGCGCGGCAATGGCTACGGGCGCGCGCTGGTCGAGCATGCGGAACGCGCGCTTGCTGTGATCGGATGTCCGAAGCTCAATCTGCAGATCATGGCGAACAAGCCGGAGACGCGTGCGTTCTACGCGAAGCTCGGTTATCAAATGGACGAAGTCGTCAGTCTCGGCAAACGGCTTCAGGCGTAAAAAAACCGCATGCTTGTTGAAGGCATGCGGTTTTTTACTCAACCGATATTATTCGCCCAGATATGCCGCGCGAACCTTCGGATCATCGAGCATGGTCTTCGCGTCGCCCGACATGGTGACGAGACCCGAATCCATCACGTAACCACGATTCGCCGCCTGCAACGCGAGACGCGCGTTCTGCTCGACCAGCAACACGGTCAAGCCTTCAGCGGAAATTTCACGCACCACTTCGAAGATCTTCTCGACCATGATCGGCGAAAGACCCATCGACGGTTCATCGAGCAAGAGCAGCTTCGGACGCGACAACAACGCGCGCGCCATTGCCAGCATTTGCTGCTCGCCGCCCGACAACGTGCCCGCGTATTGCGCCGCGCGCTCCTTCAAACGCGGGAAGAAACCGAACATGCGATCGGTGTCCTTCTGGATCTCGTCATTGTCGCTACGCAGATACGCGCCCATCTGCATGTTTTCCAGAATCGACATACGCGCGAAAATGCCGCGGCCTTCCGGCACCATCGCGAGACCGCGCTTGAGCAATTCATGCGAGGGCACGCCTTTGATCGACTTGCCCATGTATTCGATGTCACCCGCCGAATACGGCTTCAGGCCGGTGATGGCTTTCATCGTGGTCGTCTTGCCCGCGCCGTTCGCGCCGATCAGCGTCACGAGCTCGCCCTGCCCGACTTCCAGATCCACGCCCTTCACCGCGTGAATGCCGCCGTAACTCACCTGCAGGCCCTTGATCTTGAGCATCGCCGTGCCCGCGGCCATTCCGTTCGTACCATTCATTGTTGCCATCAGTGAACCCCTGCCCCGAGATAAGCCTCGATCACCTTCGGATCTTTCTGCACGTCCTGCGGCAGACCCTCGGCGATCACCTTGCCGTAATCGAGCACCGTCATCCGGTTGCACAATCCCATCACCAGCTTCACATCGTGTTCGATCAAGAGGATCGTGCGGCCGTCGCTGCGGATCTTGTCGAGCAGGCGCGTGAGTTCGACCTTTTCCGTGGCGTTCATGCCGGCGGCGGGTTCATCGAGTGCGAGCAGTTTTGGATCGGTCGCCAAAGCGCGCGCGATTTCCAGACGGCGCTGATGCCCGTACGACAAATTGCGCGACGTGTAATCCGCGTATTGCAGCACGCCCACGTACTCGAGCAATTCGAGCGCGCGCTCCTTGATTTCCTTCTCTTCGCGACGCTCGGACGGCGTCTGCAACACCGCGCCGATCAAGCCGTGTTTCGTGCGCACGTGCCGCCCGACCATCACGTTTTCGAGCGCGGTCATGCCGCCGAACAAGCGAATGTTCTGGAACGTGCGCGCAATGCCGGCCTTCGCCACCTGATGCACGGCGGTCGGCGTGTACGGCGTGCCGTCGAGCACGAACGAGCCCGAATCCGGCGTGTACAAGCCCGTGATCACGTTGAAGAACGTCGTCTTGCCGGCGCCGTTCGGGCCGATCAAGCCATAGATCTGGCCTTCCCGGATTTCGAGGCCGACTTCGGACAGCGCCTGCAAACCGCCAAAGCGCTTATTCACGCCTTTGACCGACAGTCGAATGGGTTTATCGCTCATTGTGTTTTCTCCGCTTGTGGCGTCAGGCGCGGACCGGCTTCTTGCCGGCGCGCTTTGCGATCTTCGCGATCTTGTCTTCGTGTTTCGGCGACGGCCACAGGCCTTCCGAGCGATACAGCATGATCAGCACCATCGCGAGGCCGTACAGCAACTGGCGGATGACTTCGGTGTCGACGATCTGATGACCGAAGATGGCGTTCTGCAGCGGACCCATGGTCGAGCGCAGGAATTCGGGGAACACGGCGAGCAGCACCGCGCCCAGAATCACGCCCGGAATGTGGCCCATGCCGCCGAGCACCACGCAAGCGAGCACCACGATGGATTCCCAGAACGTGAACGATTCCGGCGATACGAAGCCCTGGAACGTGCCGAACATCGCGCCCGACAAACCGCCGAACGATGCACCCATCGCAAATGCCAGCAATTTCACGTTACGCGTGTTGATGCCCATCGCTTTCGCGGCGATTTCGTCTTCGCGGATCGCGGCCCAGGCGCGGCCGATGCGCGAATGCTGCAAGCGCACGCACACGAAGATCACGAAGAGCGAACACAGCACGAAGAGGTAGTAATAGTTGTAGACAGATGGGAAATTGAATCCGAACAACGAATGCGTCTTCGATAAATCAAACCCGAACAGCGACACCGGATCGACGCCCGTAATCCCTTTCGGTCCGTTCGTGATGTTGACCGGACGATCCAGGTTGTTCATGAAAATCCGGACGATTTCCCCGAAGCCCAAGGTCACGATAGCGAGGTAATCGCCGCGCAGACGCAGCGTAGGCGCACCGAGCAGCACGCCGAACGTGGCGGCCAGCGCCATGGCAACCGGCACGATCACCCAGATCGGCGCATGCAGGCCGGCGGGAAACATGTGCGCGATCCACTCGAATTGCGACGTCAGCTGCGGCGACGAAAGCAACGCAGCCACATAAGCGCCAACTGCATAGAACGCGATATAGCCCAAGTCCAGCAGCCCGGCAAAACCCACCACCACGTTCAGGCCCAGCGCGAGCATCACGTAGAGCATCGCGAAGTCCAGCACGCGAACCCAGTAGTTGCCGCCGGCTGCGCCGATGATCATCGGCGCCAGGACCACGAGCGCGGCGACCAGCACGGTCACCACGTAGTTCTTCGCCGTTTTGCGTTCAGGGATGAGCGTGGTCGACGGCTCGATCGGTTGAATTGAAGTCATTCTTGGTCTCCCTGTTTTAAGCGCGATCTGCGACGCGTTCGCCGAGCAAGCCCGACGGACGGAACACCAGCACGATGATCAGCACCACGAACGCGAACACGTCCTGATAGTTACTGCCGAACACGCCGCCCGTCAGATTGCCGATATACCCCGCCCCCAGTTGCTCGATCAATCCCAGCAGCACGCCGCCGACCATTGCGCCGCCGAGATTGCCGATACCGCCTAGCACCGCCGCGGTAAATGCTTTCAAGCCCGGAATGAAGCCCATGTAGAAGTGCGCGTTGCCGTATTCGGAGGCGATCATCACGCCGGCCAGGGCAGCCAACGCCGAGCCGATCATGAAGGTCGCGGAAATCACAAAGTTCGGGTTCACGCCCATCAGCGACGCGACGCCCGGGTTCTCGGCGATTGCACGCATCGCGCGGCCGAGTTTCGTCTTGTGAACCAGCAGCAACAAGCCGCCCATCACGAGAAACGCGACCACGATGATCACGATTTCCGTCATCGAAATGACGGCGCCCGGACGATCGGCCGTCGCGGTGATCACGTTGATAGGATCGGTCGGCAGCAGTTGCGGGAACGCCAGCGGATTACGGCCCCAGATCATCATGGCGAGCGTCTGAAGAAGAATCGACACGCCGATAGCCGTGATCAGCGGCGCCAGACGCGGCGCGCGGCGCAACGGCCGGTAAGCCACGCGTTCGATGGTGTAGCCGACCACCGCGCAGACGATTGCGGCGATCGCCAGCGCGACGACCAGCATCAACGCGTGGTTCATGCCGGGAAAGTGATTCTGCATCACGCCAATCGCAGAAAGCGCGACCATGGCGCCGACCATCAGCACGTCGCCGTGCGCAAAGTTGATGATGCCGAGAATCCCGTACACCATCGTGTAACCCAACGCGATGATGGCGTAGACGCTGCCTAGCACCAGCCCGTTGATAATCTGCTGGATGAAAATATCCATTGAAGGCTCCTTAGCCCGTGCGACTAGATTTACGCTTTATCGCTGGCCGATAAACCGAAGGGAAGAAAAAAACGCAACGGCACCGCGCGTACTTGAAAAAAAACTTTAAAACGTCCGAAACTGACTACGTATCTAGGGGATTGCCTTAGGTCCGGTGCAAACGCCGCGCGGCGCTGCAGCAGGGTTACGGCGTTATGACGTCAATGACGTTCTTCTTGTTATCCTTGAAATCGATAAGCGTGATCGCGCCGCCGCCTTTCAGGTCGCCTTTGTCATCGAACGATATGTGACCCGTCAGCCCGTTGAAATCGGTAGAACCGATTGCCGTCAGCACCTTGGGCGCCTCCACGGAATTGGCGCGCTTCATTGCATCGACAATGACGTACACCGCGTCGTACGTGAACGGCGCGTAGCTTTGGACCGGCGAGTGGAAACGCGCTTCGTAACGCTTCTCGAAGTCCGCGCCCTTATCGAGTTTCGGCAGGCCCACGCCGAGTTCGGTACAGACCACGTTCGGCAACGCGTTGCCCGCGAGCGTGGCCAGGTCGGCTGAACAGATTCCATCGCCGCCGAGAATCTTCGCCTTCAGCCCGAGCGCCGCCGCCTGCTTCGCGAACGGGCCGCCCGTCACGTCCATGCCGCCGAACATCACTACGTCGGGCTGGACGCGCTTGATCTTGTTCAGGATTGCCTTGAAGTCTTTGGACTTGTCGGTCGTGGCTTCATGACCCGCAATCCGGCCTCCGTTCGCCACCACCGCTTTCGCAAACTCATTCGCGAGGCCGCGGCCGTAGATGCTGGCATCGTCCACGACCACGATGCGCTTGCCGCGCAACGTCTTCACCGCGTAGCTCGCGAGAACCGCGCCCTGGCGAGCGTCCGTCGGTATCACGCGGAACGTCGTTTTCAAACCTTGTTGGGTGAACGCGGGGTTTGTCGTGGCGCCGGAAATCTGCGCCACGTTCGCGTCGCCATAGATCTTCGATGCCGCAATCGATACCGCCGAATTCAGATGCCCGACCACCGCCACCACGTGATCCGCCACCAGTTGCTGGGCTGCTGCGACACCCTTTTTGGGATCGGCGGCATCGTCTTGCGCGTCGAGTTCGAGGTGAATCGCGTGACCGTCGATGGTCAGTCCTTGCGCGCTGATCTCTTCAATAGCCAGCCGCGCGCCATTCTCATTGTCTTGCCCGAGGTGAGCCAGCGGTCCGCTGAGCGGCGCGACATGGCCAATCTTGACGACGGTTGCATTGCTGGCGGGAACGGGCGCTGACGCCGCGCTCGCAGAACTATCCGCAGCCGATGCCGCCGATACCGATGCCGCCGGCGCACTCGCTGCAACGCTTGCCGATGCTTCCGACGCCGCCGATGCCCCCGCAGCCGGCTCGGTTTCATTCTTTTTGCTGCATGCCGTGGCCATAGCGACTGCCGCTGCGATGGTCACGACAAAGCCAAACTTAATTCGCATTCAGTAGGTCTCCGGCGCCTTGAAAAGCTGGTGTTTCCAGCCCATCCGGCTTGGAACGCGCGCATTGTAACTCGGTTTTTGAGACGTGCAATATTGTTGATTGACAGGGGTTTTCCTCCATTGCAACCCCTCTTCGGCGCGCAAAACCGCGCGAAGGCGCAACCGGGTTGCGCTCCGCGGCGGTGCATGAGTTGCACCATGGACTGGCGTTATGGGTAAACACCGATGTGGATCGTCGGTCCGCGATTTAACGATATTCGACGGATGCACCTAAATAGTGCGTTGCTTGAATCAACGCTGAAGATAATTTGCGTCCCGTGCTGCTGTGTTGACGACAAACCTCGCGATTTCTTGATGAAAAAAAAACCGCGCCAACAAGAAGTTGGAGCGGTTTTTCCAAACGAATTCCGGGATCTCGATCCCTTGCCTAAATTATAGAAGCGCGGTTATTTCTCGGAAGGCAAAGTCAATCCACGTGGCAGCGGAAACGACACTTTCTCTTCGATGCCTTCGAGCGGCCGCACGTTCCGAACGCCCAGCTCACGCAGCCGCGCAATCACTGCTTGCGCCAGCACTTCCGGCGCCGACGCACCCGCCGTCACCCCAATGCGCTTTTTCCCTTCAACCCACTCAGGATCGATTTGAGTCGGCGAATCCACCATATAAGCAGGAATGCCGCGTTTTTCCGCCACTTCGCGCAAACGGCTGGAGTTCGAGCTATTCGGGCTGCCAACCACGATCACCACATCGCATTGAGGCGCCAGAAACTTGACCGCGTCCTGACGATTCTGCGTGGCATAGCAAATATCCTGCTTCTTCGGCTCTTTCACCGACGGATATTTCAACTTCAGCGCATTGATGATGGCCGACGCGTCGTCCACCGACAGCGTGGTTTGCGTCACATACGCAATACGGTTCGGGTCCGTGAGCGCCAGCGCTTCCACGTCCTCGATATCCTCGACCAGATGCATGCCCTGCCCGCTCTGCCCCATGGTGCCTTCCACTTCCGGATGGCCCTTGTGACCGATCATGACGATATCGAAGCCGTCCTGACGCATCTTCGCGACTTCCATGTGCACTTTAGTCACGAGCGGACACGTGGCGTCGAAAACACGCAAACCGCGCGTCTCGGCTTCGGCGCGAACCGCCTTCGATACCCCGTGCGCGCTAAAAATCAGCGTACTGCCTTCGGGCGCATCGGCCAGATCTTCGATAAAAACCGCGCCTTTCTTGCGCAGATCCTCAACTACATAGGCGTTGTGCACGATCTCGTGGCGCACGTAGATAGGCGCGCCGAACAATGCGATCGCCCGCTCCACGATTTCGATCGCACGATCGACGCCCGCGCAAAAGCCGCGCGGCTGGGCGAGGAGAATTTCGACATCGAGAAGGGTGTCAGTGGAGCTCATGGCTACAGAATTCCGATGATTTTCACTTCGAACGCCAGCGGCTGGCCGGCAAGCGGATGGTTGAAATCGAACAATGCCGAGGTCTCGCCGACTTCCTTCAGCACGCCGGCGTAGCGGCCGCCGCCAGGCGCATTGAACTCCACGAGGTCGCCGGGAGAAAAGTTCTCGCCGATCATGGCGTTCTCGCGCAGCGTGGCGAGCGATACCCACTGAAGCATTTCCGGGTTGCGCGGACCGAACGCCTGCTCAGGCGTCAGCCGAAAGGTCGAGTGGTGCCCAACCTTCAGACCCATCAGAATGTCTTCAAGCGGCGGAGCAAGATGGCCCTCGCCCAACAAAAGCGTGGCGGGTTTGTCGGAGAACGTGCTGACAATGTCCGCACCACCCTCAAGCGCCAGCCGGTAATGAAGTGTGACGTGCGAACCGGGTTTCACTTCGGAGATATCGATGATGCTCATGTTTGATCGTATTAGCCGTAAACGCCGTAATCACCTGGTCAGCCAGCCTCGCTGTCCAATAAGAAGCCGCGCGTCCAGATGGGACGCAGCAGTGGAAGAAGCCCGGCTGACGCCTGGAAGCCGCGTTACCGAACGCCTGACGCCGAGCTTAAGTGCCCGGCAAGCCATCAGTAAGGCGCCCTGGCAGGCGCGAAACCCCCATTGTAAGCCACAGTGCCTCGGGCTCGCCGACCGCTCTACGCGACCGCTTGTGACTCATTGCAACCATTTTGCCTTTGGCACGAGCACACCATGAATGCCCGTCTTGAAATAGTGCCGACCAGCGCAATTAGCCTGACCAGTCCCCCACTGTCGCCTTTCGCTGAAGAAAAGAACCCGGCCGTTCCACGTATATTGGACTGGCCGGAACACGATCGTCCGCGAGAACGGCTCTTGCAGCAGGGCGCGCACGCATTGTCGGATGCGGAATTGCTGGCGTTGTTCCTGAACACGGGGCGGCCCGGCATGACATCGGTGGACGTTGCGCGTGATCTCCTGACCCGGTTCGAATCGATTCGCGGGGTGCTCGGAGCGACCGCGACCGAATTACGCATGTTCGGCGGAATCGGACCGGCCAAAGCGGCGCTGTTGCTGGCGGTTTCCGAGCTGTGTCAGCGCGCGCTGGCCGAAAAAACCCGCGACCGGCCGCTGCTGGACGCACCTCAGGCAGTGGAAGACTATTTGAAATGGCTGATCGGCAACCGTCCCAATGAGGTGTTTGTCACGCTGTTTCTGGACATCCGGCATTGCCTGATAACCGTAGACGAATCGGCCAAAGGATCGCTTTCGCGAGTCGCCGTGTATCCGCGGGAAATCGCACGCCGGGCGCTGACGCTGAACGCAGCGAGCCTGATCGTCGCGCATAATCACCCGTCCGGCGGCGTCACGCCGAGCGCGAGTGATCGTCGGCTTACGCGCATGCTGCACGAGTCGCTTGCGCTCATCGACATCCGGCTGCTGGACCATCTGGTCGTGGCGTCGAACGAAGTATTTTCTTTTTCACGACAAGGCTGGATGCCAGGTTGATGCTGCTTTAAATATACGAACGAGGCCGAAACGCCGCCCGGACGGCCTTGAAAGCCCTAAATCCCGCTGTACGTGGCGTGGCGCAATACCTCGTCCGATACCAAAAAGAGTTGATTTTGCTAGTTTTTTGCGGGTAGAATCTCGGTTTGCTTCTTTCAACCAACCTGTTCCGAGCGTACGCAGTCATTTCGGGCAAGCCTCTCCGGCAGCCCGTAGCGGTCCAAAGTGTACTTGCCGTTCGAACTCAGAATTAAAGCGTCTTAGGAGTGCTCTCATGGCACGTGTATGCCAAGTAACCGGGAAGGGGCCGATGAGCGGCAACAACGTTTCCCATGCGAACAACCGCACCAAGCGTCGTTTCCTGCCCAATCTGCAAAACCGTCGCTTCTTCGTTGAAAGCGAAAACCGTTGGGTTCGTCTGCGTCTTTCGAACGCCGGCCTTCGCCTGATCGACAAGAACGGCATCGACTCCGTGCTCGCAGATTTGCGCGCACGTGGTGAAGTCTAAGGAGCACGAATATGGCCAAGGGCGCACGCGACAAGATCAAGCTGGAATCGACCGCTGGCACGGGTCACTTCTACACGACCACGAAGAACAAGCGCAACATGCCGGAAAAGATGGCGATCAAGAAGTTCGATCCCGTTGTCCGCAAGCACGTTGAATACAAGGAAACGAAGATCAAATAAGGTCTTGGTTTCGTTTGTATCGCTGCACAAAAAGCCTCGCTTACGCGAGGCTTTTTGCTTTCGCGCAGCGCTTAAGTTTCTTTGGTTCTTCGCCCTACTTGCCAAACGGCAAAGTGACCGGATTGCGTGCTCCACGTTATGCTTGTCGGCCATACTTTTTCACATGCTATAGGCGTGAATCGAAAAGGTCGTGGCGGACAAACAATAACGGAGACGTAGCAGGATGAACTTCGATGTGGCAATCATCGGCAGCGGACTCGCGGGCCTGAGCGTCGCGCTGAATCTTGCGGACACGCGACGCGTCGTGATCCTCGCCAAACGCAGCGTCAGCGATGGCGCGAGCGACTGGGCGCAAGGCGGAATTGCAGCCGTGCTCGATTCCGGCGACAGCACGGACAATCACTTCGATGACACGCTCGTCGCTGGCGCCGGGCTGTGCGACGCGGCGGCGACGCGGTTTATCGTCGAGAACGGGCGCGCCGCTATCGAATGGTTGATCGAACAAGGCGTGCCGTTCACCAAGGACGTTTCCGCCGAGCTCGGCTTTCATCTGACGCGCGAAGGCGGCCATAGCCACAGGCGCGTCATTCACGCCGCCGATGCCACCGGCCACGCCGTCGTCAGCACGCTCAACGAACGCGTGCGGAACCATCCCAATATTACGGTTCTGGAAGATCATCACGCGATCGACCTGATCACGTCCGAGCATCTCGGGCTTCCCGGGCATCGATGTCACGGTTTGTATGCGCTCGATATATCCACCGGACGCACCATCACAATCGAAGCGCCGCATACGGTGCTCGCGACGGGCGGTGCCGGGAAGGTGTATCTGTACACCACGAACCCGGATACCGCGACGGGCGATGGCATTGCAATGGCATGGCGCGCGGGCTGCCGCGTGTCGAACATGGAGTTCATCCAGTTTCATCCGACTTGCCTGTTTCATCCGTACGCCAAGTCGTTCCTGATCTCCGAAGCGGTCCGCGGCGAAGGCGGCATCCTGCGCTTGCCCGATGGCACTCGCTTCATGCCCGCGCACGACGAACGCGCCGAGCTTGCGCCGCGCGATATCGTGGCCCGGGCGATCGACTTCGAGATCAAGAAGCGCGGTATCGACTGCGTGTATCTCGATATCAGCCATCAGCCCGAAGCGTTCCTGCAGGAGCACTTCCCTACCATCCTGGCGCGTTGCCGCGAGTTTGGTATCGATATAACCAAAGAGCCAATTCCCGTCGTGCCGGCCGCGCATTACACGTGCGGCGGCGTGGTCACGGATCTGGCCGGTCGCACGGATCGCGCGGGGCTTTATGCCGTGGGAGAAACGTCGTGTACCGGATTGCACGGCGCGAACCGGCTTGCCAGCAATTCGCTGCTCGAATGTCTCGTGATCGGACGCGCTGCCGCTCAGGCCATGGAGACCGAAGGGTATGTCACGAGCGCGCACGAACCGCTGCCGGCGTGGGACGAAAGCCGCGTGTCCGATCCGGACGAGGAAGTGGTCGTCGCGCACAACTGGGACGAGTTGCGTCGGCTGATGTGGAACTACGTGGGAATTGTGCGCACTGATAAACGCCTGGCTCGCGCGCAGCATCGGATTGCATTGCTGCGCGATGAAATCCACGAGTACTACGCGAACTTCAAGGTGAGCCGGGATCTGCTCGAACTGCGCAATCTGGTCGATGTCGCTTCCATGATCGTGGAAAGCGCATGTTCACGGCGTGAGAGCCGCGGCCTGCATTTCAGCCGCGACTGGCCGGAGACTTTGCCGAAGGCGCTTCCGACCGTACTCACGCCGCCGGTGGTGAGGCGGCGGGAAAGCTAAGACGCTCGTACTGCGTCCAGCGCGTGCTGCACGAGGGTTTGAATCACCGGAGCGACTTGCCCGGCGCGGGTTTCATCGTATTTGTATGGCCGCGTTTCTTCCATATACGTGATCTGCGAGAGTTCCAGCTGGACCGCGTGGATGCCATCCTGCGGCTCGCCGAAATGCCGCGTGATGTAACCGCCCTTGAAGCGCCCGTTCGCAACAGCCGTGTACGCGCCGTTCTCCACAACCAGCGCTTCGAGTTTCTCGGCCAGACCTGGCACCGCGCTTTCGCCGCCCGCCGTGCCGAGATTGAAGTCGAAGAGCTTGCCATCGAAGAAACGCGGCACGTGCGAGCGGATGGAATGCGCTTCCCACAACAACACCTTGCCGTGCGCGGCTTTTAAACGCCCGAGTTCATCGGCGAGCGCGTTGTGATACGGCCGCCAGTATTTTTCACGACGATCGGCGATCTGCGCTTCTGTTGGCGCGCCGCCTTCCGGGTAGAGCGGCTCGCTGTTGAAGGTATCGACGGGACACAGGCCGGTTGTATCGCGTCCGGGATAAAGGTTCGCACCGTCCGGCGGACGGTTCAGGTCGATCACGTAGCGCGAATTGAACGGCGCGAGAATCGACGCACCCATTTCCACCGCGAACGCGTAGAGGCGTTCGAGATGCCAGTCGGTATCGTCGACTTCGCGGGCGATGGGATTCATTGTCGCCGCAATATCAGCCGGAATCTGCGTGCCGGCGTGCGGGATGGAAATCAGCAGCGGCGCCGTGCCGCGCTTCAAGGTGAAAACCTGATCGGTCATGAATGCGTTCCTTTATGTGAGCAAGCCCGCCAGCGTTTTCCGATACTGCCCGAACGCCTCGCGTTCATCGCGATGCCGGCGCGCTTCGACCACAACTTTACCGCCGACACAAACATCCAGCACGGGCGTCTCGCCATGCTCGCAGAACACCACGCCCGATAACCACGCGTCCGGCGCCTGGCCGGCGATCGCCGAATGGTCGGGATCGAGCACGATGAAATCCGCGCGGCGCCCCGCTTCCAGCGCGCCGACCGCGCGGCCGGTCGCGTGCGCGCCGCCTTGCGTGGCGGCATCGAAAAGACGATCGGCCACGTGCGTTTGTTGCTCCGATGCCAGCACGTTGCGCTCGCGTCGCGTAAGACGTTGTCCGTATTCGAGCAAACGCAGTTCGGAGCGCCAGTCGAGCGCGATATGGCTGTCCGAGCCGAGCCCGAAGCGGCCGTTATCGGCGAGATAAGCGTGCGTCGGGAAAATGCCGTCGCCAAGATTGGCTTCGGTCGTGAGGCACAAACCCGCAACGGCGCGGCTTCTGGCCATCGCGCGGACTTCGTTTTCATCGACGTGCGTTGCGTGCACGAGGCACCAGCGCGCGTTCACATTGAAGTTATCGAGCAGCCATTGCACCGGCCGCGCTTTCAGGACGTCGAGGCAGGCATCGACTTCCGCCGTCTGTTCTGCAACGTGGATGTGCACCGGCGCGCCCGGAAATTCACGGTCGAGGCCGGCGAGCATGCGCGTCAAGCTTTCCTTCGATACCGCCCGCAGCGAGTGCGGCGCAACGCCGTATCGGCGATTGCCGTTTTCCGGTTGCGTTGAACGCAACGAAACGAGCGCGTCCAGCAGGGATTCCGGCGAGTGGATAAAGCGCGCCTGGCCCGGCGTGGGTTCGCGCGCGCCAAATCCGCTGTATTGATACAGCACGGGCAGCATGGTCATGCCGATGCCGGTTTGCTCGGCCGCGCCCACCACGCGCGCGGCCATTTCGGCGGGATTCGCGTACGGCGCGCCGTCCGGCGTGTTGTGCACGTAATGGAATTCGCAGACCGACGTGTAGCCAGCTTTCAGCATTTCGATGTAAAGCCAGCGTGCGATATCGCCCAGACTGTCCGGCGAAATACGCGCCGCAAAGCGGTACATCAGGTCGCGCCAGCTCCAGAAGCTATCCGTGGGATTCGCACGATATTCGGTGAGCCCGGCCATGGCGCGCTGGAACGCGTGCGAGTGCAGATTCGGCATGCCAGCGAGCACGGGGCCGTTGGCTTTCTGCACGCCCGAAGCGTGCGTGGCGTCTGGTGTGACAGCTAACAACGTGCCGTGCTCGTCCCATTCGAGCAGCACGTCGCGGCGCCAGCCGTCCTGCAAGCGCGCGTGTTCTGCAAACAGGCTGTTTTTTGTCATGCGGTTTTCCGTTTGTCTTTAGTGACCGCGCCGTGCCGCACGACCAGCGCGCAGCGTTCCAGCCCGGTCCAGTACGCCAGTTCCGCAAGCGTTTCGATGTCCCACGCGACGAAATCCGCTTTCGCGCCGAGCTTGATTTCGCCGGTGACATCGGCGTGACCCAGCGCTTTTGCGCCGTGACGCGTGACGCCCGCCAGCACCTCGGCCACCGATAACCGGAACAGCGTGCAGCCCATGTTGAGCATCAACAACAATGACGTGCTCGGCGATGTACCCGGATTGCTGTCGGTTGCGAGCGCGATGGGCACGCCATGGCGACGCAGCAAATCGATAGGAGGAAGCTGTTTTTCGCGGATGAAATAGAACGCGCCGGGCAATAACACGGCAACCGTGCCGGCTTCGCGCATGGCGATGGCGCCGGCTTCATCGAGGAATTCGAGGTGATCCGCCGATAAAGCACGATGCTTCGCCGCGAGCGCCGCGCCGCCCATCAGCGACAACTGTTCCGCGTGCATCTTCACGCGCAGATTCAGCTTCGATGCCGCAACGAACACGCGCTCGGCTTGTTCCAGCGTGAACGCAATGCGCTCGCAAAAAACATCGACGGAATCGATCAGGCCTTCGGCTGCGAGCGTTGGCAACATCTCGTTGCAAACGTGGGCGATGTAGTCATCGGCGCGACCGGCGTATTCCGGCGGCAACGCGTGCGCGCCGAGGAAGGTCGTGGAGATCGTCACCGGCCGGGTTTCGGCCAGACGCCGCGCGACACGCAGCATCTTGCGTTCGGTCGCGAGATCCAGGCCATAACCCGACTTGATCTCCAGCGCCGTCACACCCTCGGCGAGCAACGCGTCGAGGCGTCGCAGCGATTGCGCGAAGAGTTCGTCTTCGCTCGCAGCGCGCGTGTTGCGTACCGTCGAGACGATGCCGCCGCCGCGTTTCGCAATGTCCTCGTAACTCGCGCCTTCGAGGCGCATCGCGAATTCTTCCGCGCGGTTTCCGGCGTAGACAAGATGCGTATGGCAGTCGACCAGTCCTGGCGTGACGATTCTTTGCTGCAGATCGTGGCTTGAAACGTCGTCATACGCAGAAGGCATTTCGGCTTCGGCGCCGAACCATTCAATGCGGTCGCCGCGTACGACGATCGCCGCGTTTTCCACGATGTCCGCCGGATCGGCGCGCGGCGAAAGACGCGCGTTGCGCCAGATCTGCAGGGTTTTATCGAGGGCCATGGCCGTGATCCTTTGAAACGATGCGGACGTCGATCAGAACCGCATCATGCGAAAGCGGCTCGATGCTCAGCGCGCCATTCTCGCTTGCATCGATAACCAGTGCATCGCCTTGCGACAATCGCTCGCCATCCACCGCAAATTCGCCCAGCGCGCAGACCAGCACCACGCTGCCCTGCTCCACTTGAAGCGCTTCGGCAGCGCGGCGCACCGACACATTTCCCGACACGCGATCGCGCCGCAACATGAGATTGAGATCGCGCGTGGGACCATGGGGCAACTCTGCGCTGATCGACGTTTCGCCCGCGAACGCGACCGAATCCCAGCGCGAGAGAACGTACTCCGGCCCGTCGGAATCGATGAGCACCATCTCCTTGCCTTCGATCAGCGTCAGCACCCGATCGATCCCTTCGAACACCGAAAACGCGCCCGCCTCCGATACATCCGCGACGCTCACGCGCCAGTCGAATGCGTCGAACGCGGCGCCCTTCGGCGACGCCGCGATTTCCCGCGTCGCGCCGCCGCCGTTTTTCCACGGCACGGCCTTCAAATCGGCCGCGCGGATGGTGCTGAAAGCAAATGACATATCAGGTCGTGATGAACGGAAGGTCGAGACCGAACTTTTTAGCACATTCGATGGCTTGCTCGTAACCGGCATCGCCATGACGCATCACGCCCGACGCGCAGTCGTTGACCAGCACGCGCGCGAGACGCTTGTGGGCAGCGTCCGTGCCGTCTGCAACGATCACCATGCCCGCGTGCTGCGAATATCCCATGCCAACGCCGCCGCCATGATGCAGGCTGACCCACGTCGCGCCGCCGGCCGTGTTCAAAAGCGCGTTCAGCAACGGCCAGTCGGACACGGCGTCCGTGCCGTCCTTCATGCTTTCCGTTTCGCGATTCGGACTTGCAACAGAACCCGTGTCCAGATGATCGCGGCCAATGACGATCGGCGCTTTCAGCTCACCGTTCTTGACCATCTCGTTGAACGCGAGACCGGCAACGTGACGTTCACCCAGGCCCAGCCAGCAAATCCGTGCCGGCAAACCCTGGAACGCGATGCGGTCGCGCGCCATATCGAGCCAGCGATTCATGCCGGCGTTGTGCGGGAACAATTCTTTGAGCTTGGCGTCGGTCTTGTAGATGTCTTCCGGATCGCCGGAAAGCGCGACCCAGCGGAACGGGCCCTTGCCCTCGCAGAAAAGCGGGCGGATGTACGCGGGCACGAAGCCGGGGAAATCGAAGGCGTTTTTCACGCCGTCGTCGAACGCGACCTGACGCAGGTTGTTGCCGTAATCGACGGCCGGGATGCCCATTGCGTGGAAATCGAGCATGGCCTGGACGTGCTGGGCGCACGAACGTTGCGCGGCGGCCTTGAGTTCCGCGTGTTGCAATGCATCCAGCGAAGCCGCGCGCCACTTTTCCAGGCTCCAGCCGGCCGGCAGATAACCGTTGATCAGATCGTGCGACGAGGTTTGATCGGTGACCAGATCCGGCTTGATGGCGCCGGCTTTCGCGCGGCCCACGAGCTCCGGCAGCACTTCGGCGGCATTGCCTAAAAGTGCGATGGAAATGGCATCGCCGGCGGCCGTGTGCTGCTTGATCAGTTCGAGCGCGTGATCGATGTCTCGCGCTTGTTTATCGACGTAACGCGTGCGCAGGCGGAAATCGATACGCGTCTGATCGCATTCAATATTTAACGATACCGCCCCCGCCAGCGTCGCCGCGAGCGGCTGCGCGCCGCCCATGCCGCCGAGGCCCGCCGTCAGGATCCAGCGGCCTTTCCAGCTGCCGTTGAAATGCTGGCGCGCCGCTTCCACGAAGGTTTCGTACGTACCTTGCACGATCCCCTGGCTGCCGATGTAGATCCAGCTTCCGGCCGTCATCTGGCCGTACATGAACAGACCCTTGCGGTCGAGTTCGTTGAAATGCTCCCAGGTCGCCCATTTCGGCACGAGATTCGAATTCGCGATCAGCACGCGCGGCGCATCGGCATGCGTCTTGAACACGCCGACCGGCTTGCCCGATTGCACGAGCAGGGATTCATCGCTTTCCAGGCGTTGCAGCGTTTCCAGGATCTTGTCGAGGCATTCCCAGTTACGCGCAGCGCGGCCTATACCGCCGTACACGACCAGCTTGTCCGGATTCTCGGCGACTTCGGGGTCGAGATTGTTCAGCAACATCCGATACGGCGCTTCGGTAAGCCAGCTCTTGCACGTGAGCTCGGTGCCGCGCGGTGCGCGCAGGGGACGCGGATTGTGGTTTTTCATCAAGGCACTCCTCGGACAGGATGGAAAATATTCGGTGACCTGGGACCAGTGGCGCGGCTTTCAGTAAGGTTCACGCGTCGGTCGGCAAGTTGTATATACAAGTCTGAATTAAAATAAAAAGGAGCGCAAGTGAAGCTTTATGCAATCGCGTAGGGGTTTACTTTAATGAAACGAAAATCAAGCCAGGCGGGCGTCGGCGAGCGAAATAAAAGGAAAAGCCGCCATTGAATAGCGGCATAAATCTGTCTATACAGCAGGATTCAAAACGCTGGAGCGGCTTCGCAGACGAAAGCAACGGCAGCGGCGATATCGCCGGCGAGAGGACGGTCGTCGCGATACCGCGAGATCACCGCACGCACGCTCCGGTACACCGCGTCCGTTTTCGGCGCGCGCGCGAGGTCGGCGGGTTGCAGGTCGTAGGCTTGCGTTGTCGCGAGCAATTCGATGGCAAAAATCCGCTCCGCGTTCGCGATGATCTCCAGCGCCTTCAGTGCAGCCGGCGTCGCGTGGCACAAATGGTCTTCCTGCAAACCGGACGTGATGCCGCCGTCCAGACTCGCGGGCATCGCGAGCCGCCGGTTGTGCGCGACGAGCGACGCCGCCGTGTATTGCGCGATCATGAAGCCGGAACACGTGCCGCCGCTATCGGCGAGAAACGCGGGTAGGCCGCTTACCAGCGGATTCACCAGCCGGTCGATACGCCGCTCGGCCATCGCGGCGACTTCGGCAACGGCTGTGCTCAGGCTGTCCATCGCGAGGCCGATGGACGCACCCACAGCATGCGCCTGCGAAAACACGCGCGGCGCGGCGAGCGTGCCGGTGACCACGGGGTTATCGGTGACGGAGGCCAGCTCGCGGTTCACGACTTCGGCGGTGGTTGCGAACACATCGCGCGCCGCGCCGTGAACATGGGGAATCGTGCGCAAGCTCAGCGGGTCCTGCGTGCTGCGCCCAAACGATGCCGCGATGATTCCGCTGTCGGCAAGAAGCTCGCGCAAATGCGCGCCCACGACCGACAATCCCGGCGATATCCGCAGCGCGAGCGAATCGCTGTCGAACGCAGCGGCCTGGCCGCGCAGGTTTTCGAAGGTCATCGCGGAAATGGTATCGGCCCATTGCAGCAGGCGTTCGGTGCGCGCCAGGGCGAGCGACGCAAGCCCCGTCACGCACGGCGTGCCGTTGACCACGCTCAGGCCTTCCTTCGCCTCGAGCACCAGCGGTTCGCGCCCGAGCCGTTGCAGCGCATGCGCCGCGCTGCAACGGCTGGAGTTGTCATCGCGGACAAATCCCTCGCCGATCAACACCAGCGCGATATGCGCCATATGGCTCAGATAACCGACCGAACCGAACGCCGGCACTTCGGGAATTGCGCCGCTATCGAGCAGCGTGACGAGCAGATCGACCAGCTCGACCCGCACGCCCGAGTTCCCGTGCGCGAAATTGTTGACAGCCGCCGCGATGATCGCGCGCGTCTCCTCGCGCCGCAGCGGTTCGCCCACGCCAACCGCGTGACTCATCAGAATGTTGCGCGACAACGTGCGCTGCTCGGACGGCGACACGACCACATCGCACAGCGCGCCCACACCCGTATTCACGCCATAAGCGCGAATCCGGCGCTCGACGATTTGCTCGACCAGCGCGCGCGCATGATCGATTCGAGCGCGTGCATCGGGCGATAAAACCAGCTTCGCGCCGTTCGCGATCCGCGCGATATCGCGCCAGCCGAGAGGCGCATCGAGATTCACCACGGCCGTTTTATATCCATGATCGATACCATCGTTCAACCCGGCGCCGATGACCACGGAATCAATCGATGGCGCCTGTAAAAGGGAACTGGCCAGCACGTCAACCTCGCTTGCAAATTAGTTAGCAGTACGGGAATGATGACTCGATACAAACTGCTGGAAGCGCTCCGAACATCGTCCATTGAAGAGATCGTCGGGCGCGCCTTCGGCATCGACTTGTCCTTGATGCAGGAACATCACCCGGTTCGATACATGCCGCGCAAAGCCCATTTCATGCGTCACGACCAGCATGGTCCGCCCTTCTTCGGCGAGCGCGCGCATCACGCGCAGCACTTCGCCCACGAGTTCGGGATCGAGCGCGGACGTGGGTTCGTCGAAGAGCATGACCTTCGGGTGCATGGCCAGCGCACGCGCAATCGCAACACGCTGTTGCTGACCGCCCGACAAATGCGCGGGATAAGCATCGCGTTTTTCGTACAGACCGACCTTAGTCAGCAATTGTTCGGCTTCCTCGACGCATTCGGCGCGCGTGCGCTTCTGAACGCGCAACGGTCCTTCGATCACGTTCTGCATCACCGTCATATGCGACCAGAGATTGAAACTCTGGAACACCATGCCGAGCTGCGAACGAATCCTGTCGACCTGTTTGCGGTTTCCCGGCTGCAGGCGGCCGTCGCGGCCACGTTTCATTTCGATGGCTTCGCCCGCCAGTTTCACTTCGCCGTCGTCGGGCGTTTCGAGCATGTTGATACAGCGCAGGAACGTGCTTTTTCCCGAGCCGCTCGCGCCGAGAATCGAGATCACATCGCCTTCGTGCGCATCGAGGGAAATGCCCTTGAGCACGTGCGCATCGCCGAAAGACTTGTGGATGTTGCTCGCCGAAAGCGCGATGGAATTGCGGGTGTTCATGAGTTCTCCCTCTGTTTCAGGAATCGATATGCGTGTTCGGCACCGTCGCCGCCTCGAGCGAAGCAGGCGATGAAGCGGCCTTCTTCGGCGCCGAGCCATTGCGGTCGCGCAAATGCGGCGAGAGCTTCTTTTCGAGCATCCCGAGCGCACGCACGATGATGAAATTCAGCACGAGATAGATGGCCGCGGCGCAGATGAAAACTTCCATCGTCCGATAGGTTCGCTGAATGATCTGCTGCGCGACGCCGGTCACATCCCAAACCGTGACGAGACTTGCGAGCGCCGTCGATTTGACGAGGAGCACGGCTTCGGTCGAATACGCGGGCAATGCGTAGCGCAGCGTTATCGGCGCGATGATCCGGCGCAACACCGTCCAGCGCGACATGCCGCACGCAAGCGCCGCTTCAATCTGGCCATGCGGCACGGATTGCAGACCGCCTCGAATGATTTCGGCGGTGTAGCCGGCCGTGCACAACGCCAGCGAGAGGATTGCGCACGCGTACGGTTCGCGCAGCACGGGCCAGACGATACTCGCGCGGACCGCCGGAAACTGCCCGAGCCCGTAATAGACGAGAAACATCTGGATCAGGAGCGGCGAGCCGCGGAACACCAGGATGTAGCCGCGCGCAAAACGGTTGATCGCCCAGTTCGGGCTTACGCGCATCGCGACGATCACGAGGGAAAGCAGCCCGCCCACAATCAGCGAGGCGAAAAAAAGCCCCAGCGTGGTCGGGACGGCGGCGAGGAGTTTCGACAACGTATCGCCGAGAAATTCGAAATCGATGTTCATGGTCGGATTCGCTTGGGAACGTGTGTCTTAATGGCGCGCGAGCGAGCCGCGAAACGACCGGCCGATACGTGCCTCGGCGCGATCGAAGACCCGGTTGGAGAGGCTCGTGAGGACCAGATAAAGCACGCCGCCGACCACATAGAAGGTGAAGTACTGGTGAGTCGATCCGGCCGCGACCTGGCTCGTGCGCATCAGTTCGGCGAGCCCTGTTACCGCGATCAACGCCGAATCCTTGAGGCTCAACTGCCACACGTTGCCGATTCCCGGCAGCGCAAATCGCACGACTTGCGGGATCAGGACGCGCCGCCACATCGTGGGCGTCGACATGCCGATTGCGCGCGCCGCCTCGATTTCCCCACGCGATACCGCGAGCACCGCCGACCGATAAACCTCTGCCTGATAAGAACCCGAAATCAGCCCGATGGCGAGCGCGCCGACCACGAACGGCGGCACGCCGATAAACCCATCGGCGCCAAAAAACTGCCCGACGGCGGTGATCACCGAAGAACCGCCGAAGTAAAAGAGATAGATGATCAGCAGTTCGGGAATGCCGCGAAACAGCGTTGTATAAGCATCGCCGATGACCCTCAGCGTGCGGCTGCGCGACAGTTTCGCCGACGCGACCATTGCGCCGAACACAGCGCCCACGGCGAGCGCGGCGATGGTCAGAAGCACGGTCATGAGCAGCGCGATCAGCAACGCGCCGCCCCAACCCTGCTCGCCGAAGCCGAGTAGTTGAACCAGATTCATCGTTTATCTCCTGCAGTGGTGCGTCTTCTTCGAGCGTTGATGGGCCGTGATCAGATCAAGGCGTGGCGTCGACTTTCATCCACTTCATCGAGAGACGCTTGACGGTGCCGTCGGCGAGCGCCGCAGCAATGCCTTCGTTGAATTTCGCTACGAGGTCTTTGTCGGACTGGCGGAATGCGAGCGCTTCGCCCGGTCCCCAGACCGGTCCGGAAATCTTCGGTCCCGTGAATGCCAGGCCCTTGTTTTCCGGCTTCGCGAACGCCGATGCCCAGTACGTGCTGTCATCGAACGCTACGTCGATGCGGCCCGCCACCAGATCCAGATCATGCTCCGGCGCGGTTTTGTATTCGCGGATGGTGGCGACGTCCTTGAAGTTCGTATCGATGAACTTGGTGTACACCGTGCCCGACTGAATGCCGATGGTCTTGCCCTTCAGCGCCACGCGAAGTGCGTCGACGGTGGTTTTGTCATGGGCTGCGTCGCCGGTGAGCTTGACGACCTGCCCGGCTCCCGGCTGCTTGGCGAGCGCGGCGGGCGCGTCGCCGGAAGCCACGAATGCTGCGGGCGTGGACGCATAAGGCTTCGAAAACGCGATGATCTTTTCGCGTTCCGGCGTGATCGAGATCGCGTCCATCAGCACGTCGAACTTGCCCGCTTGCAAACCTGCAATCATGCCGTCCCAGTCTTGCGTGACGAGCTTGCACTGGATCTTGATGCGGTCGCAGACGTTCTGAATCAGTTCCGGCTCGAAGCCGCCGAGCTTGCCGCCCGGCAAGGTCAGGTTCCACGGTTCGTACGCGCCTTCGGTGGCGATCGTGACGGATTTCCAGTCCTTCGCTTGTGCGCTCGCGGCGCCGAATGCGATGACACCAACGGCCGCCGATGCCACCAGTCGAGCCAGCAAGTTCATTTTGCCTGTCATGTTGAGCCACTTTCCCGAAAATAAGTGATTGACCGATTGGCGGATCGCCAACTTGTATAGACAAGCATGCATTGAACAAAAAGGGCTTGCAACGGTTTTTGCACGCAAGCGGGAAAAGCTAGGGAAAATACCGAGCGTCTTGATGGATAAGGCTTACGCAGAAGTTACGATGGCTGGCGGCGGTAACTGGGAGGAGAAACAGCGCACCTTGCAGGGAACGTCACAAAGTTGTCTAGACACGACGTGGCAAGGAAAGCGGGAGGGAGCTCAGGATCATGGCGCGTTGCACGCCATGATCGTCATGCATTGAGGTCGAGGCGGATTATTCCAGACGCATTGAATAATCCGTGGCGCGAACATCTTTCGTCAGCGCGCCGATGGAAATCCTGTCCACGCCGGTCTCGGCGATCGTGCGCACGCTGTCGAAATTCACGCCACCGGATACTTCCAGCACCGCGCGCCCGGCCGTCAGGCGCACGGCGTCACGCATGGCGTCGAAGCTGAAGTTATCGAGGAGAACTGATTCTGCCCGATGCGCCAGCGCCGTTTCAAGCTGCGCCAGCGTTTCGACTTCAATCTGAATGGGCACGCCGGCGTTCAGCGCGAGCGCCGCGTCCATCGCCGCGCCCACGCCGCCCGCCGCTGCGATGTGGTTTTCCTTGATCAGGATGCCGTCGTAAAGCGCCAGCCGCTGGTTCGCGCCGCCGCCCACACGAACCGCGTATTTCTGCGCGAGACGCAAGCCGGGCAGGGTTTTGCGGGTATCGAGGATCTGCGCGCGCGTGCCTTCAATGGCATCGACATAACGCCGCGTCGCGCTCGCCACGCCGGACAGCAATTGCAAAAAATTCAACGCGTTACGCTCGGCCGTCAACAAGGCGCGCGCCGGACCGCGCAGCAGCACGACGGGCGAATCAGCGCGCATGCGCGCACCCTCCCGATAAAGCCATTCAACCCGAATCGATGCATCCACGCGCCGCATCACGCCTTCGAACCACGGCACGCCGCACAGCACCGCTTCTTCGCGAACGATGATCCGCGCCGTCCGTTCGATCTTCGCCGGCACAAGAAGTCCGGTGCGGTCGCCATCGCCGATATCTTCGGCAAGCGCATCGGTCACGTTGCGCTCCAGCGCGTGCTCGAAGGCCGCACCGTAATGGGCACGGATTTCATCGAATAAAGGACTGACCAACTGACTTGCAGAAGACATTCACGCCGCTCCAACGTTTGAAAATAACGACCCGTCTTTCGCCAGATCGCCGCTTGCCTGCACGCGCTTCTTGTGGCGCGCGGCGAAATCGAGCATCCGGTCGATAGGAACACGCGCCCGTTCGCCGATCGCACGGTCGACAATAATCTCGTTGTTGCCGCGCTCGAGAACCGCGGCGAGATTGGTCAAGCCGTTCATGGCCATCCACGGGCAATGCGCGCAACTCTTGCAGCTCGCGCTGTTGCCGGCCGTTGGCGCCTCGATGAATTCTTTCCCTGGCGCCGCAAGGCGCATCTTGTGCAGAATCCCGAGATCCGTCGCGACGATAAAACGCTTCGCATCGAGCTTCACGGCGGCATCGATCAATTGCGTGGTCGATCCAACAACGTCCGCCAACGCAACCACACCTTCCGGCGATTCCGGATGGACGAGGACCTTAGCATCGGGATATTCGGCGCGCAGCAGGTCGAGCTCGACGCCTTTGAACTCGTCGTGCACGAGACACGAGCCTTGCCACAACAGCATGTCGGCGCCGGTTTTTTTCTGGATGTACGAGCCCAGATGCCGGTCCGGCGCCCAAAGAATTTTTTCGCCGCGCGCATGAAGATCGGCGACGATCTCCAGTCCAATCGACGATGTCACCATCCAGTCCGCGCGCGCTTTCACGGCCGCGCTGGTGTTCGCGTACACAACGACCGTCCGGTCGGGATTTGCATCGCAGAAAGCTGAAAATTCGTCGGCGGGACAACCGAGGTCGAGAGAACACGTGGCGTCGAGATCGGGCATCAGCACGCGCTTTTCGGGGCTAAGAATCTTCGCGGTCTCGCCCATGAAACGCACGCCGGCCACAACCAGCGTCTGCGCCGCATGATCGCGCCCGAAGCGTGCCATTTCCAGCGAATCCGCGACGCAACCGCCGGTTTCATCGGCGAGTTCCTGTAGCTCGGCATCGACGTAATAGTGCGCAACGAGCACCGCCTTCTCACGCACGAGCAACGCTCGAATCCGCTCCTTCAACTGATGCTTTTCTTCGCGCGACGGCATATCGGGCACTTTTGCCCATGCCTGACCAATGCCGCACGTCAATCCTTGCGGCCGGTCGTACTCGACGCTTTTTATCGTCTGCTCCATTGCTGCTTGTCTCCAATCTCGTGAAAACGGCGCGCAATATGGCCGCTCCAAAACGACAAAACCCCGCCAGAGCGGGGTCTCGTAACGTCATAAAATTTTAACGGATATCAGTGACGTAGGTTTTGCGTTTCAAGTCGCCGTTCAGGCGTACCGGCGAAGGCGCGAAGCAAAGTCCTGCAGCGCCTTGATACCGCTTTGCTCCGCCCTGTGACACCAGTCCTGCAACTGCGCAAGCAACTGTTCGCGCGATGCATTGGAACGGTCCCACATGGCAGCCAGATCCTGACGAAGCTCAATATAAGTGCGCAGCTTGTGGTTATCCGAGAAAAGCGCCGGCAACTGCTGGCGTTGCGGCTCGTCGAGACCCGCTTCTTCCTTATGCGCCCATTTGCGCGCACCGCGCATCAACTGATATTTGTCGGTGGAACCGCCGTCCTTCAGCCTCAACAGTTCCTGACGATACGCACGTTTCATCGCTTTGCCGTAACGCGCCATCACTTCGTAGCGATTCGACAGCACGGCTTGCAGCGTGTCGTGATCGAGCACCGGCTTCGACGTCGACAAACGCGGCGTAGGCGCAATCTTCTTGACCTTCGCCAGCTTGAACGCCGACATGATGCGGATATACATCCAGCCAATATCGAATTCGTACCACTTGTTCGACAGCTTCGCGGAGGTCGCGTACGTGTGGTGATTGTTGTGCAGCTCTTCGCCGCCAATCAGGATACCGAGCGGGAAGATGTTCGTGCTCGCGTCAGCCGAATTGAAGTTGCGATAACCCCACCAGTGAGCCAGACCGTTGACCACGCCTGCGGCCCAGAACGGAATCCAGATCATCTGCACGGCCCAGACCGACAGACCGACAATGCCGAACAGCGCAACGTCGATAACCATCATGATGCTGATGCCGAGAATCGGGTAACGCGTGTAGACATTGCGTTCCATCCAGTCGTTCGGGGTGCCGTGACTGAACTTGCGCATGGTTTCCTCGTTCTTGGCTTCCGAACGATACAACTCGGCGCCTTCGAGCAGGACTTTCCAGATGCCGCGCGTTTGCGGGCTATGCGGATCTTCTTCGGTCTCGCATTTGGCGTGGTGTTTGCGGTGAATCGCGGCCCATTGGCCGGTCAGCATGCCGGTGGTCATCCACAGCCAGAAACGGAAGAAATGGCTGACGACCGGATGCAGCTCCAGCGCGCGGTGCGCCTGGCAGCGATGCAAATAGACGGTCACGCCGATGATCGTGATGTGTGTCATCACGAGGGTGAACGACAGGATCTGCCACCACGTGAGGTCCAGCAAACCGTTGGCGAAAAATTCAAGCGATGAATTCAGCAAGGCAATTTACCTAAAAGGCGGTGAAATTTAGCCGAACGAAAACAGTATCGACGGCTGTTGGGTGCATGAAAGGATTATGCACGTGGTTCGACGGCATTCTACGTCATGCGTTCCAAGTCTTTGTGTCGATGGAGGAAATTTTTGATTTCGCGCAAAAGCAACGGGAATTTTGACCGCTCATTTCCCGTCGCGTTTAGTGCGCTCAACGCCGATTTCCCCTGTTTAGCAAGCTTGACTACGAATTGCCGCCAATCCGTCGTCGACATAGGCAAATACCACTTATTCAGCAACGACCTCTTCCGGAGGCGTCTCTTTTGCCGGATTTGGCAGCCGTTCGAGCACCGCCGCGAAAAATCCGTCCGTGCCGTGCTTGTGTGGCCACAGTTGCAGATAGTCGCCGGTATCGAGGTCGATGCGCTGTTCCGCGAGCACATCCTTCGCCGGAACCAGCTTGAACTGCGGATGCGTTGCGAGAAATTGCGTCACGACACCTTCGTTTTCCGCTTCGAGCATGCTGCACGTGGCATATACGAGACGGCCGCCCACTTTCACGAGCCGGGACGCGCTGGTCAAAATGGAAAGCTGCTTCGGCGTCAGCTCGGCCACCGATTCCGGCGATTGACGCCATTTCAGGTCCGGATTGCGCCGCAGCGTGCCGAGGCCGGAACACGGGGCATCGACGAGAACACGGTCGATCTTGCCCGCCAGCCGCTTGATCTTGGCGTCGTGCTCACTGTCGATCAACACCGGATTCACGTTCGACAAACCGCTGCGAGCCAGGCGGGGCTTGAGCTTCGCGAGGCGCCGATCGGAAACGTCGAAAGCGTAGAGACGGCCCGAGGAACGCATCATTGCGCCGAGCGCCAGCGTCTTGCCGCCCGCGCCTGCACAAAAATCCACGATCATTTCGCCACGACGGGGCGCGACGAGCGAACAAAGCAGCTGGCTGCCCTCGTCCTGCACTTCAATCCAGCCGTCCTGGAACGGTTGCAGGCGCGTCAGCGCAGGCTTGCCGTCAACTCGCACGCCATACGGCGCGAACGGCATTTCGCCGGCGTCGATACCCGCTTCGGTCAGCGTCTTGATCACCTGATCGCGCGTCGCCTTGATCGGGTTCGCGCGCAAATCGAGCGGCGCCGGGTAATTCAGCGCGGCGGCGAGTTGGGCGAGCTCGTCGGTATCGAAGCGCTTGGTCATGGAATCGTAGATCCACTGCGGCAGATTCGTGCGCACGCGTACCGGCAAACTGCCCGGATCGATCTTCGAAACCTGGTTGAGCCACTGGTATTCGTCGGCGGAGATGAACGGTTTTACCGCCGATAAACCCGCCGTCTGCATCAAGCCCAGCAACGCGAGACGCCGTGCCTGGTTGCCCGCGCCGCTTTCCGCCAGATGCGAAAACTCCATTTTCCGGCGCAAGACCGCGAACACCGCTTCGGCGATCACCCCGCGTTCGTTGTGCCCGAGCTTGGGATGCGCGCGGAAGAAGCGGCTGGTGGCGGCATCCGCCGGACCGCTGAAACGCAAAACGTCGGCCAGCAACGTCTCTGTCTGTCCTATCAAAAATCCATGAAGCCTCATACGCCCTCCCCGGCAATGTCGGCAAAGAGCCATTGCGGCTCTGGTGGCGTGAGCACGACACGCTCGCCGTCGATGGCAAGACGCCCTTCGACGAACCAGCGCACCGCGCGTGGGTAAATAATGTGTTCTGCAGCCAGCACCCGGTTGGCGAGCGTGGCCGGGTCGTCGCCTGGCAGGACCGGCACCGCTGCCTGCGCGATGACCGGACCATGATCGAGCGCCGGTGTAACAAAATGAACGCTTGCGCCATGTACGCGCACGCCGGCATCGAGGGCTTGCTGATGCGTTTTCAGCCCTGGAAAAGACGGCAACAGCGACGGATGAATGTTGATCATGCGTCCCGCGTAACGATCGACAAAAGCGTCGGTCAGCACGCGCATGAAACCCGCAAGCACGACCAGATCCGGTTCAAACCTGTCGATATTGCGTGCAAGCGCCTGATCGAAGGCTTCGCGCGTCTCGAATTCACGATTATCGACCACATGTGTTGCAATATCGCTCGCCGCCGCGAACGCAAGTCCGGCGGCATCGGGCCGATTCGAGATCACGGCCGTCACCCGGGCCGGCCAGCCTTCGCGCGCGCAGGCTCGCACGACGGCTTCCATGTTGGTTCCCCGCCCGGAAATCAGGATGACGATTTTTTTCATCGGGCGATTTTATCATTCGATGCCCGTAAAACCGTCCGATTCGGCACTGCGCAAAGCGGGCGCGGCGTCCGCCGATCCGTTCGAGCGTTTATAATCGAACGCTTTGCGGCACTCGTGCTTCAGGCGCTGCAGCCAATTTAACCGTCAACCGCCGACCCAGCCGATATTGTGAGAGTCTTCCGCGGCCTACCCAATGCCGAAAGCCGCGCGCCCTGCGCGCTGACCATCGGCAATTTCGACGGTGTCCACCGCGGTCACCAGGCGCTGCTCGCGCACGTCCGCGCCGCCGCCGACGCCCGCGGGCTGCCGGTATGCGTCATGACTTTCGAACCGCATCCCCGCGAATTCTTCAATCCCGCCGGCGCGCCGCCGCGCATCGCCATGTTGCGCGACAAGCTCGAAGCGTTGCGTACGAACGGCGTGGATCGCGTGGTGGTCGAGCATTTCAACAAGACATTTGCCGCGCAGTCGCCGGACAGGTTCGTCGAAGATGTCATCGTGAACGGGCTGCACGCGCGCTGGGTCATGATCGGCGACGATTTCCGCTACGGCGCGAAACGCGCAGGCGATTTCGAATCGCTCGAAGCGGCAGGACGTAAATACGGCTTCGAAGTCGAGCAAATGGCGACCGTCGCGGACGTGAACGGTGCGCGTATTTCGAGCTCGGGCGTACGGGCGTCGCTGGTTGCAGGCGATCTCGACGCGGCCCGCATAGCGCTCGGCCGTCCTTACGTCATCAGCGGCCATGTGGTGCACGGGCAAAAGCTCGGGCGCGATCTCGGCTTTCCCACGCTCAACGTTCCGATTGCCCACAAGCGTCCGGCGCTCGCGGGGATTTTTGCCGTGCGCGTGCACGGACTCGAAGCCGAACCGCTGCCGGGCGTGGCGAGTCTTGGGATCCGTCCGACCGTCGACGATTCCGGCCGCGTCCTGCTCGAAACCTTCGTGCTCGACTGGCATGGCGACGCCTACGGCAAGCTCGTGCGGATCGAATTCCTGCAAAAGCTGCGCGACGAGGAAAAATACGTGGACCTCGAAACCCTGACAGCGGCCATCGCCCGCGACGTAACCAATGCGCGCGCGTATTTCGCCGCCGACGTCAATTCGAGCGGCCGCGACAGCGGCTTCGCAACGTCGGCAACAGATCGAATTAGGTGAGCGCGTGGCGCCGGGCCGCAAATCCCGACGCGCTGCCCGCAGCCTCGCTCACACCATTTCAAGCATTTCGAGCCCGTTCCCGGATGCGAGCCAAATCCGGAACCGCCGCTTCATCGAATCCATATCGAGTCATCCATGAGCAACAAGAAAGAAGCCAAGCCCCAGTCGAAATATCCGGTCAATCTGCTCGACACACCGTTTCCCATGCGCGGCGATTTGCCCAAGCGCGAGCCGCAATGGGTCAAGGAATGGCAGGACAACAAGATCTACGAGAAGATCCGCGCCGCGAGCAAAGGCCGCAAGAAGTTCATCCTGCACGACGGTCCTCCGTATGCGAACGGCGACATCCATCTCGGTCATGCAGTGAACAAGATCCTGAAGGACATGATCGTGAAGGCGCGCAATCTGGCGGGCTTCGACGCGGTTTATGTGCCGGGCTGGGATTGTCATGGCATGCCTATCGAAATCCAGATCGAGAAGCAGTTCGGCAAGTCGTTGCCGGCGCGCGAAGTAATGGAAAAAGCGCGCAAATATGCGAGCGAGCAGATCGAAAAGCAGAAGGTCGGCTTTCGCCGGCTGGGCGTGCTCGGCGATTGGGACAACCCGTACAAGACGATGAACTTCGTCAACGAAGCCGGCGAAATCCGCGCGTTGGGCAAGATCCTCGAGAAGGGTTATGTGTATCGCGGGCTGAAGCCGGTGAACTGGTGCTTCGATTGCGGTTCCGCGCTGGCCGAGGCCGAAGTGGAATACAAGGACAAGACCGATCCGACCATCGACGTGATGTTTGCTTTCGCCGAGCCGGAGAAAACCGCCCAGGCGTTCGAACTCGCCGCGTTGCCGAAGCAGGACGGCGGCATCGTGATCTGGACCACGACGCCCTGGACGATTCCCGCCAACCAGGCGCTGAACGTGCATCCGGAGATTGTCTACAGCCTCGTCGATACCGAAAAAGGGCTGCTGATCCTGGCCGAAGATCGCGTGGAAGAATGCCTGAAGCAATACGGCGTGACGGGCACGACCATCGCGACCACGACGGGCCAAAAGCTGAGCGGCCTGCGTTTTCATCACCCGTTGAGCGCGGCGCATCCGGGCTACAAGCGCACGGCGCCGGTGTATCTCGGCGAGTACGTGACGACCGAAAGCGGTACGGGAATCGTGCATTCGTCGCCGGCATATGGCGTGGAAGACTTCGTGTCGTGCAAGGCGCATGGCATGACCGACTCCGACATCATCAACCCGGTCATGGGCGACGGACGATACATCGAATCGTTGCCGCTTTTTGGCGGCCTGTCGATCTGGGAAGCGAACGATCAGGTCATCGAAGCGCTGCGCGGCGCGCATTCGCTGCTGAAAACCGAGAAGTACACGCACAGCTACATGCACTGCTGGCGCCACAAGACGCCGATCATTTATCGCGCGACGTCGCAGTGGTTTGCCGGCATGGATGTAAAGCCGAACGATACGACGCGCACGTTGCGCGAGACGGCGCTGGAAGGCATCGAAAATACGGCGTTTTTCCCAGCGTGGGGCAAGCAGCGTTTGTACAGCATGATCGCGAATCGCCCGGACTGGACGCTTTCGCGTCAGCGCCAATGGGGCGTGCCAATGGCGTTTTTTGTGCACAAGGAAACGGGCGAATTGCATCCGCGTACGCTTGAACTGCTCGAAGAAGTGGCGAAGCGCGTGGAGGTGAGCGGCATCGAGGCGTGGCAAACGCTCGATCCGCAAGAACTGCTCGGCGACGAAGCGAACATGTACGAGAAAAATCGCGACACGCTCGACGTGTGGTTCGATTCCGGCACGACGCACTGGCACGTGCTGCGCGGCTCGCACAAGGATTCGCTGCAATTCCCGGCCGACTTGTATCTGGAAGGTTCGGACCAGCATCGCGGATGGTTTCATTCGTCGTTGCTGACCGCTTCCATGCTCGATGGCCGGCCGCCGTACAACGCCCTTCTCACGCACGGTTTCACCGTAGACGGCGAAGGCCGCAAGATGTCGAAGTCGCTCGGCAATGGTATCGATCCACACGATGTGGCGAACCGGCTGGGCGCGGAAATCATCCGCTTGTGGATTGCATCGACGGATTATTCGGGCGAACTCGCGATCTCGGAAGAGATCCTGAAGCGCGTGACGGAGACGTATAGAAGGATCCGCAATACCTTGCGTTTCCTGTTGTCCAATCTCTCCGATTTCGACTTCGAGAAAGACGCGCGTCCGGTCGAAGAATGGCTCGATATCGATAAATACGCCGTCGCGCTCGCGCAGAACCTGCAAGACGACGTCCTCGCGCATTACGAGAAATTCGAGTTCCATCCGGTGGTGTCAAAGCTCGCGACGTTCTGCTCGGAAGACCTCGGCGGGTTTTATCTCGACGTGATCAAGGATCGGCTCTACACCATGAAGCCGGATTCGCACGAACGCCGCGCGGCGCAAACGGTGTTGCATCACATCGCGCATGGCTTGTTGCGGCTGGTCGCGCCGTATCTTTCGTTCACGGCGGAAGAGGCGTACAAGGTCCTGCAACCCGGCCGCGATACGATCTTTACCGAGGTTTATCACGACTACCCGCAAGTGCCCGATGCCGGCGAATTGCTCGACAAGTGGACGCTGATCCGCTCGGCGCGCAGCGACGTTACCAAGGCGCTGGAAGAGGCGCGCACGGCCAACCTGATCGGTTCGTCGTTGCAGGCTGAAGTGGAAGTGCGTGCGAGCGGCGCGCGTTACCAGGCGCTGACCAGTCTTGGCGACGATCTCAGCTTCGTGCTGATAACGTCGGCGGCGCAGGTTGTGGAAGTGGCGAAGGAAGCGGATGAAGGCGTCGACGTGATTGCATCGAAGTACCTGAAATGCGAGCGCTGCTGGCATTACACGGCGGACGTGGGGGCATCGGCGGAACATCCGGGATTGTGTTTCCGGTGTATCAGCAACCTCTTCGGCGAAGGCGAAAAGCGGAGCGCAGCATAATGGCAAGGACGATGTCGAAACAAAGCAGTGGTTCCCTCGCGCCGTGGCTGGGTGTTTCGTTGATCGTGATTCTCTTCGATCAACTTTCGAAAATTGCCGTTGCGCGCGTGTTCAGCTACGCCGAACCGCACGCATTGACGCCGTTCTTCAATCTGTTCCTCGTCTATAACAAAGGTGCGGCGTTCAGCTTTCTGGCGGCCGCCGGCGGATGGCAGCGCTGGGGTTTCACGGCGCTCGGCGTGGTCGCGGCGATCGTGATCATCTATTTGCTCAAGCGCCACGGCACGCAACGTCTGTTTTGCACGGCGCTTGCGCTGATCATGGGCGGCGCGCTCGGGAACGTGATCGATCGCGTGGCTTACGGGCATGTGATCGACTTCCTGGATTTCCACGTCAACACCTGGCACTGGCCGGCGTTCAACCTCGCCGACAGCGCGATTACCATCGGCGCGGTGCTGCTCGTTTTCGATGAACTGCGGCGCGTGCGCGGGGCCAAATAACCGCCTTACGGCGAGACTCACGGAGGCAGCGTTGGACACGGCAGAACTCGCAGGAAAGCATCTGGTACTCGGGCTGTCGGGCGGTATCGCTTGCTACAAGATCGCTGAGCTCACGCGGCTACTGGTGAAAGCGGGCGCGACGGTTCAGATTGTCATGACCGAAGCCGCCACGCAGTTCATCACGCCCGTGACCCTGCAGGCGCTGTCCGGGCGGCCCGTGTACACGTCGCAATGGGACGCGCGGATTGCGAACAACATGGCGCATATCGATTTATCGCGTGAAGCCGATGCAATCGTGATCGCGCCAGCGTCCACCGACTTTATCGCCAAGCTTGCACATGGCAATTGCGACGATCTGCTGTCCACGTTGTGCGTGGCGCGCGATTGTCCGCTGCTCGTGGTTCCCGCAATGAACCGCCAGATGTGGCAGAACCCGGCGACGCAACGCAACGTCGCGCAACTGCGTGCCGACGGCGTGCAAGTGCTCGGCCCGGATTCCGGCGCCCAGGCGTGCGGCGAAGTAGGCGATGGGCGGATGCTGGAACCATCGGCTACGTTCGAAGCAATTTGCGCGTTCTTCCAGCCGAAGATATTGCAAGGGCATCGCGTGTTGATCACGGCCGGCCCGACGTTCGAACCGCTTGATCCCGTGCGCGGCATCACCAATCGATCATCCGGCAAGATGGGTTTTGCGTTGGCGCGTGCGGCCGCTCAAGCTGGCGCAGACGTTCATCTCGTGGCCGGGCCGGTCGGGCTCGAGACGCCCTGGGGCGTGTATCGCGAAGATGTTCAAACCGCGCAGCAAATGCACGACGCGGTGCTGCATGCCACGGCGGACGCGGACATTTTTATCGCGGTGGCGGCCGTCGCCGACTGGCGCGTGGATCACGTGAGCGAACACAAGATCAAGAAGGCCGCCGATCACGCCATGCCTACATTCATTTTCGTCGAAAATCCGGACATTCTTGCGACCGTCGCGCGTCTGCCGAACCCGCCGTTTTGCGTCGGCTTCGCGGCGGAAAGCGGCGATCTGGAAGTGCACGGCGAAGACAAACGCGCGCGCAAGAACGTGCCTTTGCTGATCGGCAATCTCGGGCCGCTGACGTTTGGTCTCGACGACAACGAGGTCGTGCTGTTCGAAGCCTCAGGCATCACGCGCCTGCCTCGCGCCGATAAAAAACTGCTGGCTCGCTTGCTTATCGCCGAGATTGCGAAGCGCGCGCCACGCGGCGGATCGCTGTTGTCCTGACTGCTCGAGCCATCATGCCCATCAAACTTTCCGTACTCGATCAAACGCCGGTCATTCACGGCCACACGACCGCGGACGCCATCGCGGCCACGCTCGATCTCGCGCGTCTCGCCGATGAACTCGGCTACACGCGCTACTGGTGCGCGGAGCATCACGGTTTGCGGGGGGTATCGAATCCGTGTCCGGAAGTCTTGCTTGCGCGAATCGGCAGCATCACGCAGCGCATGCGGATTGGTTCGGGCGGCGTCATGCTGCCCTACTACAGCTCGTTCAAAGTGGCCGAGCAATTCCTGATGCTCGAAGCGCTGTTCCCGAATCGTGTTGATCTGGGCGTAGGACGCGCGCCCGGCGGCGATATGCGCACGGCGCAAGCGGTGGCTGCCGGCGACTACAATCGCGGCGATATTTTTCCGCAGCAGGTCGGCGAACTCGTTGGCCTCTTCGATGGAACCCTGCCCGAAGATCATCTCGCGCATGGCGTTCTGCTGCAGCCGGAAATCGAAACGCGTCCCGAATTATGGATGCTCGGTTCCAGCGATTTCGGCGGCCTGCTCGCGGCGCAACTGGGCATTCGCTTCGCGTTCGCGCACTTCATCAACGCGCAATATGGGCACCGGGTGGCGGAGGCGTATCGCGAGCGCTTTGTGTCGCGTAATGGATCGAAGCCTTATCTCGCGGCCGCCGTGTTCGTGATTTGCGCCGACACCGAAACCGAAGCCGCCGCGCTCGAACGCGCCGTGGATTTGCGTCGCGTGCAGATGGCTTATGGATTGAACATGCCGATTCCATCGATTGCGCAAGGCGCTAACCAGGCGTTCGGCGAGCGTGAACTGAACGTGATTGCGCGCGAAAAGAACCGCAGCATTATCGGTACGCCGGAACGTGTGACCGAACAATTGCACGAACTCCAGCAACGCTTCGATGCCGACGAACTGATCGTGCTGAGCGTCGCGGGAAGTTATCAGGCGCGGCTGCGCTCGTATGAATTGCTGGCCGACGCATTCGAACTCAACAAACAGAATCCATGAAACTCGATATCAAGATCCTCGATGCGCGCATGCGCGATTACTTGCCCGCGTACGCCACGCCGGGAAGCGCCGGCCTCGATCTGCGTGCGTGCCTGGACGCGCCCATCACGCTCGAGCCGGGCCAGACGACGCTCGTGCCGACCGGGTTGGCGATTCATATTGAAGATCCGGGTTATGCGGCGCTGATCTTGCCGCGTTCCGGTTTGGGCCATAAGCACGGCGTGGTGCTTGGTAATCTGGTTGGATTGATCGATTCGGATTATCAGGGACAACTGATGATATCGACGTGGAATCGCGGCGAGACCGCATTCACGTTGAACCCGCTCGAACGCCTCGCGCAATTGGTGATCGTGCCGGTGGTCCAGGCAACGTTCAATATTGTCGATGACTTCGCCCAGAGCGAGCGCGGCGCCGGTGGTTTCGGCAGCACGGGCAAGCACTGAGCTTTGCGCAATTAAAAAGCGCTATGCGCGGCACGCCGCCGCGTAAGTCCTGATCACTTGCCGCACGCGATCCTGAACGAGCGCGAGCGGCTCGTTTTTCAATCGTCCGTGGCGCACGGCCCAATATTGATCGGGCAGAAACTGACTGAGTAAATTCTCCGGAATCTTCAACGCGCTCAGGTTATCCAGCAGCTTCTGCGCAGCCTTCGTGATCTGCGGATCGGCCCAGTAATAACGCACGCGATCGCTATAGCTGTACGTGCGTAACACGCGTTGCTGTTCGGTATCGCCGTGATAATACTTTTCCCAATTGCCTGGATTGTCGAGCATCACGCGCTCGACAACCGCGCGCAAATCCGAGCGCTTGTCCGCCGTTACCAATTGCGTTTCGATATCCGCCAAAGCGTACAGCGCCTCGCGCAACGCGAACGTCACGCCGGGACCCACCTTGAGAATGCGAAAGCCGTCGGCGACCAAAGCCGTCAGCGCTTCAGGCGTCTGGTAATCAGTGGAATGCGCCTCGAAGACCATGCCGGGAAGATCGTCCAGCGCGCTTTTCAACGACTCGGCGCGTAACGGAACGTAGTCGATCACCTTCGTATGATCGAACTCCACGCCCGGCTGCACGACCAGCGCAATCACGCGCGGCCACGTGTCCTGAACGCCTTGTTCTTGCCACGCTTTTTTGTGGACCAGCGCCGTCTCGATCGCTGCTTCACGCGATGTCGGTTCGACGATTTCAAGCTCTTCCGCCGCGCCGCCCGGCACCGGCACTTCCGTGCCGATCACGTACACCGGACTCACGCTCAAGCTCGCGCGCTTGACCGCCGCTTCGGCGACAGCGCATAAACGCGCGGCCCGCGAGGCAACGACTGCATCCGACAAACGCTCGGGATCATCGGCGCAAGCCATGCTGGTATCGAGGTGAATCTTCGTGAATCCCGCCGATGCATACGCGTCGATCAACGCTTCCGCGCGCTTCATTGCTTCTTCGGCCGGCAGATGACGCCATGCATTCGGCCCGAGATGATCGCCACCGAGAATCAGATGTTCGTGCGGGAACCCGACGCGCTCGGAAATAGAACGCACGAATTCGACGAAATCCGCCGGCTTCATGCCCGTGTAACCGCCGTATTGATCGACCTGATTCGAAGTCGATTCAATCAGCAACGGCGTCCCGTCTTCCAGCGCCTGCCGCATGGCCGCTTCGAGCACCCACGGATGCGCGGAACAAATGGAATAGATGCCGGCCAGCCACGCCGACGCCGGATGCGCATTGCTCAAACGCGAGACGATCGAATTCATCACATCACTCCGTGGTTGCCGTTGCCAAAAACGCGTCGAGTTCGGCGAACGTCGCCGTGCCTTCCATTGGACCCTTCACGCCGACCGCCCGCGCACCGCTTGCGCTTGCATAGTTGAGCGCCGTTTCCACGTCCATGCCTTGCGCGCGGCAACTGATGTACGTTGCGCCGAAGCAATCGCCCGCACCGGTTGGATCGAGCTCTTCGACCTTGAACGCCGGACGATGCGTCTCGCCATTGGCATTGAAGAAACTGCAGCCTTGCGCGCCGCGCTTCACCACCACTTCCTTCACGCCGCGCTCGAGCAGTTCATCGATAGCCCCGCGCTCCGACGTCGCGCTCGCGAGCAGCGTCACTTCGTGGCCGCTCGGCAGGAAGACATCGGTGTAATCGAGGATGAAATCGAGCGCGTCGCGCATCTCCGGAATCCGCAGCATTTCCTTGCGGATATTCGGATCGAAACTTACCGTGCCGCCGTTCTTCTTCACCGTTTCGATAGCCTGTTTCATCGCTTCGATGATCCTGAACGAAAACAGCGACGAACCCATCACATGGAAATTGCCGCAGTTCGCGAGCAAGTCTTCGCGCAAGTTCGCGACCGACAATTGCGCCGACGCGCTGTTCGTGATGTTGTAGATGAAATCGCGATCGCCGTCTTCCCGATACGTGACGAACGCACTGCCCGTGGTCGCGTCCTTCAGCACGGCAATGCCGGAAACGTCCACGCCGTCGGTGCGCAATCTTTCTACGTTGAGCACGCCGAAGTCGTCGTCGCCCACGCAGCCGATCATGGCGCACGGGCTGCCGAGTTTCGCGACCTGATCGATGAAAATCGCCGGCGCGCCGCTCGCGAACGGGCCAATCAGCGTGCCCGGTTCGCTAAAGCGCTGGCCGATCTTCGTGGCCATGATCTCGACCAGGATCTCGCCCATCGCGACGATGGTGCCGGCCTTCGAGGGAACACCGTTTGAATTAGGCATGACGTTTTTTCGTTTGAACATCGATACACACCGCGACCAGAATCACGATGCCTTTCACGATGAGTTGATAGAAATACGGAACGCTCAGCAAGTTCATGCCGTTGTTGATGACGCCGATAATCAGCGCGCCGATCAGCGTTCCGGTGATCGTTCCGTAACCGCCCGAGAGACTCGTGCCGCCGAGGACAGCTGCGGCGATGGCATCGAGTTCATAGCCAATACCCGCGTTCGGCTGCGCGGAATAAAGCCGCGACGTCATCAGCACGCCGCCAATGCTTGCAAGCAATCCCGAGATCATGAAGATCATGATTCGCAGACGGTTCACATCGATACCCGAATACAGCGCTGCCTCGCGATTTCCGCCCGCGAGATACGCCTTGCGTCCGAACACGGTACGCGAGAGCACGAAGTGATTCAGCAGCAGCAAGACCGCAAGAATCCAGATGGGCAGCGGAATGCCGAGCACGGAACCGTTGCCGAGGAAGGCGAATGCGTCGTTGTCGATGGAAATCGGCACGCCGTTCGACGTCAAGTACGCGAAGCCGCGAAACACGCCCATTGTCGCGACGGTGACAATGAACGACGGAATGGTAAGCAACGCCGAAAGCGAGCCGTTGATGGCCCCGAGAACGAGCCCGGTGCCCATGGCGGCGAGCACGGCAAGGAACGGCGATGCAACATGCTCCAGCGCGAATGCGCAGACGGTGCCGACCAGCGCCATGGTCGCGCCGACCGACAAGTCGATATCGCCGAGCAGCAGCACGTAGGTCATGCCGAAGCCGAGTATCGCGATGATGGAAACCTGCATCACGACATTCAGCAGATTGTTCACGGACATGAAGTTGGGCGACAACGCCCAGAAAAATCCGCACAAGACGATCAGCCCGACGACAATGCCGCCGTAATGCCGGAGCGCCCGATTGAATGCGCCGCTTGCGTGCGAGCGCCGCGTTGCCGCGCCGCTGAGTTGAGTCGGGTTCATGCTGTGGTGGCTCCCGTTGCGTACGACATGACTTCTTCCTGCGTCGGACCTTGAGCGTTGAATTCATGGACGATGCGTTTTTCACGCATCACGACAAGCCGGTCGCTCATGGCAAGCGCTTCCGGCAATTCCGATGAAACGAGGATGATCGCCGTCCCGCTTGCCGCGAGTTCGCGAATCACGCGATAGATTTCGAATTTCGCGCCGACGTCCACGCCGCGCGTGGGTTCATCGAGGATCAGGACTTTTGGTTTCAGCGCCAGCCATTTCGAAAACACGACCTTCTGCTGATTGCCGCCGCTCAGGTTTCCAACGGCTTGAAACGGACCCGATGCGCGGATGTTCATGCGCGCGATGGCGTTCGCGGTTTCATCGCGTTCGAAGCGCCGGTTCAAGATGCCGAAGCGCGAACCGTGTTCTTCGAAACTTGCCATCGTCACGTTGTTGGCAATGGAATGCATCAGCACGAGACCTTCGTGCTTGCGGTCTTCCGTGACGAACGCAATACCTTCTCGAATGGCGTGCGCCGGATTGCGCAACTTGAGGCGCTTGCCGCTCATCGAAATCTCGCCGCTCGGCCGGCCGATGCCAAACAATGCCTTCATCACGTCCGAGCGTCCCGCGCCGATCAAGCCGAAGAAACCGAGGATTTCGCCGGCGTGAATCTCGAAGCTGATGTCTTCGAACTGGCCGGGCAAAGTCAGGTGATCGACCTTCAGCAACGGCAAGGACGGCCGCACAAAAGGCGTTTCTCGCCGCGGATAAACATCGTTCATTTCGCGGCCGACCATCATCGCGATCAATGCGCCAATGGTCGTCTGGTCCTTCTGCAACGTCGCAATGTAGCGGCCGTCGCGCATGACCGAAATGTCGTCGGAGATGCGCATGATCTCGTCCATTCGGTGCGAGATATAGACGACCGCCGCGCCTTTCGCCGTCAGCTTCGTGACGATATGAAACAGGATCTCCGCTTCACGATCGCTTAGCGAAGACGTGGGTTCGTCCATGATCACGAGCGATGCATCGCGACTCAACGCCTTGGCAATCTCCACGAGCTGGCGCTGCGCCATGGAAAGACGCGAAACGGGCGCGGTTGCATCTATATCGATTCCAAGGTCATCGAGCAAAACCTGCGCTTCGGCATACAAACGCTTGAAATCGACAACACCAAAACGTCGCGGCTCGTGCCCCGCGAACATGTTTTCCGCGACGCTCAAGTTCTTCGCGAGACTCAGTTCCTGATAGATGATCGCGATGCCCGCACTCTGCGATTCGCCGGGATTCGCGAACGAAACGGGCGCGCCGTTCATCAGGATCTCGCCGCGCGTGGGCGCATGAACGCCCGCGAGAATTTTCATCAGCGTTGACTTTCCCGCGCCGTTTTCACCGAGCAGCGTATGCACGCGGCCCGGCAAAATCGCGAGCGAAACGTCCTTGATCGCCTCGACCGGACCGAACGATTTCGCGATGCCGCGCAGCTCGAGCAACGCTCGATCCGCGCGAGGTTTCAATACGCTATTCATTTCACCGACGCGTTCAGATACTGCCCCGGCGTCACCGGCTGCAGCTTCGGCACCGCTTGCTTGGCCGCGACCTTCATGGCGGTATCGACTGCGAGCGCACCCATCTTGTCCGGATACTGACGGATCACGCCAACGAAGTTCGGGTTTTTATCGACCGCGGCGCGCGCTTCAGGCATGCCGTCGAAGCCAATTACCTTCACCTTGTTCCCCGCCGATTTTCCCGCGACCGCTGCGGCCATCGCGGCGTCATCGCCGAAACCGAAGATGCCTGCCAGATCAGGATTCGCCTGCAACATGTTCTGCGCGGCGCTCAACGCGTCGGCGCGCGTGATGCCCGGCTGGATTGCGACGATCTTCACGTCCGGGCACGCGGCCAGCGCCTTCTTGAAACCCGTCACGCGGTCGATCACGGACTGGATCGTCGGGTAATCGATCACGCCGACCTTGCCCTTGCCGCCGAGCACCTTGCACATCAACGCGCCGGCTTGCAGACCGCCGGCGTAGTTATCGGTGGCAATATGCGATGCGACTTCGACGCCTGCGGCGCTGATATCGACGGTGATCACCGGAATGCCCGCCTTCTCCGCCGTCAGCACGGCCGCTTTCACGCCTTTGGAATCGACCGGCGAGATCACGATCACATCGACCTTCTTCGTGACGAAATCCTGCACGTCGGCGATCTGCTTGCTCAGGTCCTGGTTTGCAATTGCAATATCGATCTGCGCGTGATCCTTCGCCGCTTCGGCTTTCATCGCGTTGGCAAGTTCGACATAAAACGGATGCTGCTGTGTAAGCAGCGATGCACCAATCTTTACATCGGCGGCGTTTGCGGCCGTGGCGGTAACAGCGGTGACAAGAACAGCCAGCATTGAACGACGAAACATGAACATGTCTCCAGATATTGTTTAGGGTTGCTGATTACGAAATTCGAGGATGCCTTCTTCACGCCGGGTGACATCCAGCCCGGCTTTCAGAATCAGATCGAGCGTTGGTGGGTCGATAGCGTCATCGAGGACCAGTCCGCCGAGACGGCTTACGTGACAAAACGCCTTGCCTTCGCCTTGCAGCGCAGGTTGATAAGCGACGACGACAATCCGCTTGGCGTTCTTCAACGCCGCTTTATACACGTCGGTGAGACGGGGATCGGCGCACAGCAGATTGCCTTCGCGATCAAAACCCATCGCTTCGAGCACGACCAGATCCAGCGATAAAGCCGACAACGAGCGCTCCGCATCGGGCCCGAGCAGAACGGTTGAATCGTCGTCCAGGGTTCCGCCGGAAAGGCGCAACTCGCATCGCATGAAACGCTGGACGGTTGGCACCATGGCAATGTCGTTCAACGTCAGCGCAAGATTCGCGCGATCCGCGAGCAAGGGCAAAAGCTTGTGCGTGATCACGCCGGCGCCGATAAACACAGACGCGTGGTCATCGATGAAATCCGCCGCCAGCCGCGCAATGGCCATATCGGCGGCCTGGCGCGTGGCGCTCGCGGATACCGCCGACAAAACGTTTTCGCCCGGCCGCTGCGCCACGTAGCGCGCCTTGCCGAACGCACGAATGAGGTAGCGCTGCTGCTCGAGGTAATTGAGATCGGAGCGGATCGTGACGCTCGATACATCGAACGCGGTTGCGAGTTCATCGACCGAAACCTCGCCCCTCTTGCGGACAAGTTCGACAATTCGCAGACGCCGATGAAGCGAGTTTTTATTGGCCAGCACGGACAAACCACCTTTGCACTTTCGTTTCGAAAGATTCTAGTTTCGAAACGAAAGATACGCAAAGCGGTTGTCTTCGGTGTTTACCCGCGTTTCAAGCGCGTTTTCGATACCAGATGCCGTAGACGCCAATCAGGACGGCCATGAACGCGGTTCCGTAGACAAGTGTCATGCGAAATTCGTCGGTGAACGCGGTCGTGATCATGATCGCCGCCATCAGGGCCGCGCCGAGCAAACTGCCGGCCGGATGCAGGACCATGCGAAAGGACAACGAAGGACCGCGATATCGCGCGCGGAAAAACAGATGCGTGACGAAGATCATCAGCCACGCGAACATTGCGCCGAAGATGGCGAGCGACATCATCAAACCGAAGGCCATCGCTGGCCAGAACGCGGTCAGGATGGTCGCGAGCGCAATGCCGATCGTGGAGATGGAAAGCGCTGCGGTCGGCACGCCGTTCGCGCTGAGGCGCCCGAAACGCGCTGGCGCGTAACCCGCGCGCGACAGGCTGAACATCATGCGCGTGGTGATGTAAAGCTGGCTGTTCATGGCCGAAAGCGCCGCGACCAGCACCACGAAATTGATCACACCGGCCGCGTACGGCACGTGGGTCGCGGCCATCACTTTGACGAACGGGCTTTCGTCGGTGCTGGCTTGCGTCCACGGAACGATCGCAAGCATCAATGCAAGCGTGAGCAAATAGAACAGCACGAGCCGGAACACGGTCGACCTGAACGCCTTTGCAACCGCGCGTTGCGGGTCCCGCGCTTCCCCCGCCGCGACCGCAATCGTCTCAATGTTCAGGTAACTGAAGATCGACACGATCACCGCGAACCACATGCCTTTCAAGCCGTGCGGGAAAAATCCGCCGTGCGCGGTGAAATTGCCGAGACCCACGCCGGAAGAAACCCGCGCGCCATACACGAACACGGCGCCGAGCAAAATGAACGCGACGATCGCAACGATCTTAAGCATCGAAAACGCGTATTCGATAACGCCATACACCTTCACGCTCGCCGCGTTCACCGCGATCAACGTGCCTGAAAATCCGACGATCCAATACCAGCCAGGCACGTTCGCGAACCAGTACTTCATGAAAACGGCGACCGCGCTGACCTCGGTGCCGACCGCGAAGACGACCGCCGACCAGTACGCGTATCGCACGAGAAAACCCGCGAGCGGTCCGATGTAAAACTCCGCATACGCGCCGAACGATCCCGATGTTGGGTGCGCAACGGTCATTTCGGCGAGCGCGCCCATCAGCAATAACGCGATGACCGCGCCTATCGCGTAACTCAGCAACACGCTCGGTCCGGCAAAGCCGATTGCAAAACCGCTGCCCAGAAATAATCCCGTTCCGATCGCGCCGCCGATGGCGATCATCGACATCTGTCCGGCCGTCAGGCTCCGGTGCAGCCCTTTCTCCCGTTCGACAATAGTCTCGAACGACCCACGTTCAAAGCTCAAATCAACCTCTTGAAGTCAAGATCCGCAACGATCGCGGACACAAAAAAGCGAGGCGGCGCGGAAAAGTTCTCCGCGCCGCCTCGCCGATGATGACACACCTTACACGCGTGTCACCTGACTTCAGTCATCCACTGCTTGCTGCTTACTCGACCTCGACCGCTTCCGGATTCGGATTGCGCGGGACCGGGCTTTCGTCGAACGTCAGCGACACTTTGTCGTTTTCGTCCACGTCGACCGTTACACGACCGCCCGTCATCAGCTTGCCGAAGAGCAACTCGTCAGCCAGCGCACGACGAATCGTGTCCTGAATCAGGCGTTGCATCGGCCGCGCGCCCATCAACGGATCGAAACCGTGCTTAGCGAGATGCTTGCGCAAAGCGTCCGTAAATACCGCGTCGACCTTCTTCTCGTGCAGTTGATCTTCCAATTGCATCAGGAACTTGTCGACCACACGCATGATGATTTCTTCATCGAGCGAACGGAAGCTGATGATCTGGTCGAGACGATTGCGGAACTCAGGCGTGAACATGCGCTTGATATCGGCCATTTCGTCGCCCGTTTCCCGGCGATTCGTGAATCCGATCACCGATTTCTGCATCGCTTCGGCACCCGCGTTTGTCGTCATGATGATGATGACGTTACGGAAATCCGCCTTGCGACCGTTGTTATCGGTCAGCGTGCCATGGTCCATGACCTGCAACAGCACGTTGTAGATGTCCGGATGCGCCTTTTCGATTTCGTCCAGCAACAGCACGCAATGCGGCTTCTTCGTGACGGCTTCGGTCAGCAAACCGCCTTGATCGAAACCAACATAACCCGGCGGCGCGCCGATCAGCCGGCTGACCGCGTGACGTTCCATGTACTCGGACATGTCGAAGCGCAGCAATTCGATACCCAGCGTGAACGCCAGCTGCTTCGCGACTTCCGTCTTGCCGACGCCCGTTGGACCCGAGAACAGGAACGCGCCGATCGGCTTGTCCGTCTTGCCGAGACCCGCACGCGCCATCTTGATGGCGGCCGCGAGCGCATCGATAGACTGGTCTTGCCCGAACACCACGCTCTTCAGGTCGCGATCCAGCGTCTGCAACTTGCTGCGATCGTCCTGCGAAACGCTTTGCGCCGGCACGCGTGCAATCTTCGAGATGATCTCTTCAATCTCGTTCTTGCCGATAGTCTTCTTCTGCTTCGACTTCGGCAGGATGCGTTGAGCCGCGCCCGCTTCATCGATCACGTCGATAGCCTTGTCCGGCAGATGACGATCCGTGATGAAACGCGCCGACAACTCAGCCGCAGCCGACAAAGCGCCCGACGAATACTTCACGCCGTGATGCTCTTCGAAACGCGACTTCAGTCCGCGCAAGATGGCAACAGTCTGCTCGACGGTCGGCTCGGCGACATCGACCTTCTGGAAACGACGCGACAACGCTGCGTCCTTCTCGAAGATCCCGCGATATTCCGTGAACGTGGTCGCGCCAATGCACTTCAGCTGACCCGACGACAACGCCGGCTTCAACAGATTCGATGCATCCAGCGTTCCGCCCGACGCCGCGCCCGCCCCAATCAACGTGTGAATTTCGTCGATGAACAACACCGCATGCGGGCGTTCCTTCAACTCTTTCAGCACGGTCTTGAGACGCTGCTCGAAATCACCGCGGTATTTAGTACCCGCCAGCAACGCGCCCATATCGAGCGAATACACCTGGGCGTCCGCAAGAATGTCCGGCACTTCGCCGCGCGTGATGCGCCACGCAAGGCCTTCGGCAATGGCGGTCTTACCCACGCCAGCTTCGCCTACGAGCAGCGGATTGTTCTTTCGGCGACGGCACAGCACCTGAACCACGCGCTCCACTTCCAGTTCGCGGCCGATCAGCGGATCGATCTTGCCGTCCTTCGCGAGCTGGTTGAGGTTCTGCGTGAATTGCGCGAGCGGAGTTTCCTTTTGCGCAGCCGCGTCTTCCGCTTCCGGATTCGCGTCGCTGCTTGCCTTCGCCGCGTCGCCTGTATTCGTCTTCGCGATGCCATGCGAGATGAAATTGACGACGTCGAGGCGCGTCACGCCCTGCTGTTGCAGGTAGTAGACGGCATGCGAATCCTTTTCGCCGAAGATAGCCACCAGCACGTTCGCGCCGGTAACTTCCTTCTTGCCATTCGACGTTGATTGCACATGCATAATCGCGCGCTGGATTACGCGCTGAAAACCAAGCGTGGGCTGAGTATCGACGTCGTCCGTGCCGGGCACGGTAGGCGTATTGTCATGAATGAAATTGCGCAGGTTCTGCCGCAAATCTTCAATGTTTGCTGCGCATGCACGCAACACTTCAGCCGCGGTCGGGTTGTCCAACAAGGCCAATAAAAGATGCTCGACCGTAATGAACTCGTGCCGCGCCTGACGTGCTTCCATAAACGCCATGTGCAGACTGACTTCCAGTTCCTGGGCAATCATGCTTCCTCCATCACACACTGCAGCGGATGACCCGCTTGCCTCGCGTGGCTAACGACTTGCTCAACTTTGGTCGACGCGATGTCCCGCGTATAGACCCCACAAACTCCCCTGCCTTCGCGATGAACCTTCAGCATGATCTGCGTCGCAGTCTCACGATCCTTATTGAAATGTTCTTGCACAACGAACACGACGAATTCCATCGGCGTGAAGTCGTCATTCAACAGCACCACTTTGTACATGGACGGCTGTTTCAGCTTTTGTTCCTGCCGCTCCAGTACGGTGCCATCCTGCTTGTTGGGATTGATCGCCATACGCCCATTCTAAACAACTTGGACAGGCTCGCCATCTCGCCAAAACTCCGTTCGCCATAGAGGCCGAATCGATGTCGCCGCACACTTCGCGCAACCTGTCGCTTGCTGAATTCCGCCGGCCCTTTTTACCGAACCGGCCCTCTTGAAACACCATTGAATCCAGTATCGCACAGCTCTCAAAAAAACGAATTGTTCACCTGGTGCGGCCTGCCTTGATCACTTCCCCGACAACTTTGCAGCTTTGAACAAAACCGTTTGAAGCCCGCCATCACTACGCATGCCGCGTGCCGCTTCCGGCCTGTACTGCATGTGCGTCGATTATGCGACTTTTCAAGATGGCGTGCTTGTGCGGCGGGATACGCGGAAAGCGGGAAAAACCCTTGAAATGAGACATTTACAACGGCTTTACGGCCATCTCAAAATTTTCTTGACACCTGATTTAAGAGATTAAACAATCAAATTGGCACTTTTTTCCGAAGTGTTTCAGGTGAAGAAAGGCCGAGGTGAGCTTGTGAGGAGGGGGCGGTTCACATAGTGGGCCGTCGAGCTTTTCGAGCGTGCTCGTGGTAGCGACGAGAGTAAGAGGGGAAGTGATGTCAACAGGTACGGTCAAATGGTTCAACGACGCGAAAGGCTACGGATTCATCACGCCCGATGAAGGCGGCGAAGATCTGTTTGCACATTTCTCGGCGATACAGATGAATGGTTTCAAGACGCTCAAGGAAGGCCAGAAGGTCAGCTTCGAGATTGTCCAGGGACCAAAGGGCAAACAGGCATCGAACATCCAGGAATCTGCCTGACCGTTCGAAATAGCGCACTGTCCTCGAAACCCGGCTCCGAGCCGGGTTTTTTTGTTGGGGGACGAGTGGAAAGAAGGATTGGATGCGCGATGATCCTGCGTCGATGCGCGCCGAATGCGCATCTCGTCAAAACGTGCCGATTCCTACATTCTTGAGTCGAAACTCCATTGCAGGGCGAGACACGCGGAATTTGACGGCCATTACGTCAACGAAGCGTGTTATCGGCATTTTCTCCACCTTGTGTTCTGCTTTATACGAGTCGATGACTTCCCGTCCCAAACTTTCGATCATTTGCTGCGGCATCAGCATTTCCGCGGCAAAACGGTTGGCCTCAGATTCGTAGCTGTTCCAGTAGGATTCAGTGCGGTTCATGGTGCTCCTCGTATCAACAAACTCGAGACGATCACTCGACCGGTGCATGCAGAAATGCGCGATCTCGTGCGCCAAGGTGAATCGACGTCTCGGTCCGTACGCATTTTCAGCTGGATTGATCCAGATCTCCGCTGGTCCTGCCTCGCTTAACGTGATCTTTCCTATAGTCGCGCCTGCAGATGGATCGGGGCGTTCGGATACAGTGATCCGAAGAAGCTTGGCGACTTCATCAACATCAACAGGCGGTGCAAACTCATACATCTTGTATTGGCATTCGGCCAACAAATAGTCCGCCAGCGCTGAAGGGGTGCGAAGGTCGGGTACGGTGAATAGCGCTTGCATTTTTTCGCTCTCCTCTCAACAACTACGCATTTTCCAGGTCGCTGGCTATTCGTGACAATGAATCACGCTCGTTGAGCGCCTGCGCCTTCCGTTGATCGGCATGGTCCATTCGCGCGCGCATGACCTCATTAAGCTTCTCTTTCACCTGATCGTCGAAGTGCTGAACCACTTCAGCGTTCTTCATCACCTCCTTTACGACCTCTACAGCATATCCATTCGTACGGGCCATTTCCGCCACCAACGCGGCAAACGCATCCGCGACATGTCGCTCCTTCTCTACTGCGAAATGCTGAGCGAAAATCAACCCTGCTGCGGTCAGGAATACAGCGACCGCGGTAATCATGAGCGTTGTGTAGACGATAAATGTGTTTGCGATCGCCACCGCGTCAACGCCAGCTACAGCACTGGTAGAAGCGAATCGATTGATCAGCGCGAAAGCCGCCACGCTGCCGATAACCCCGCCAAGAAGCCCGCCGAGCAACCCGCGTGTTTCGCGCGCGAGCCATCGAGAGCACAAGCTTGCTAAAGGTTTCTCGGTCGGACGCATCGTTGTCTCACCGCAAAATGCTGTATGGATACACAGTGATTCGGAAAGATTCAGAGTATCACTGCTGGGCGCGAAAAGAGCCGAATACGACAAGTTATGACAATGATTCAAACGGCAACAAACCCGCTCATAAGTCCGGCGTACAAAGCAAAGCCCCGGGGTGATCAAATCGCCCCAAGGCTCGAAATATCTACAGCATTACAGCCTACATATTCTCGACCAGCACCTGCCCGAACCCCGAACACGACACTTGCGTCGCGCCTTCCATCTGGCGCGCGAAGTCGTACGTGACGCGTTTTCCCAGGATCGATGCTTCCATCGACTTGATGATGATGTCGGCGGCTTCCGTCCAGCCCATATGGCGCAGCATCATTTCCGCCGAGAGAATCTCCGAGCCCGGATTCACGTAATCCTTGCCCGCGTATTTCGGCGCCGTGCCGTGCGTAGCCTCGAACATGGCAACCGAGTCGGACATATTGGCGCCCGGCGCAATGCCAATTCCGCCAACTTGCGCCGCCAAAGCATCCGAAACGTAGTCACCGTTCAGGTTCAGCGTCGCGATCACGTCGTATTCAGCCGGACGCAACAGAATCTGCTGCAGGAATGCATCGGCGATCACGTCCTTTATCACGACGTCATTGCCCTTCGGATTCTTGATCTTCATCCACGGGCCGCCGTCGATGAGCTCAGCCGCGAATTCCTTCTGCGCCAGCGCGTAGCCAAAGTCACGGAATGCGCCTTCCGTGAACTTCATGATGTTGCCCTTGTGCACGAGCGTGACGGAACTGCGGTTGTTGTCGAGGGCATATTGAATTGCCTTCCGAACCAGGCGCTCCGTGCCTTCACGCGAAACCGGCTTGATCCCGATACCCGATGTCTCCGGAAAGCGGATCTTCTTCACGCCCATCTCTTCCTGCAGGAACTTGATGATCTTCTTCGCGCCGTCGGATTCCGCCGGCCATTCGATCCCGGCGTAAATGTCCTCCGAGTTCTCGCGGAAGATGACCATGTTGGTTTTCTCCGGCTCGCGCACCGGCGACGGCACGCCCTTGAAGTACTGCACGGGGCGCAGGCAGACGTACAGGTCGAGTTGCTGGCGCAGCGCGACGTTCAGCGAACGGATGCCGCCGCCAACCGGCGTGGTGAGCGGTCCTTTGATCGAGACGACGTATTCCTTCAGCACGTCCAGCGTTTCATCAGGTAGCCATACGTCCGGGCCGTACACCTTGGTCGCCTTCTCGCCGGCGAAGATTTCCATCCAGTGGATTTTCTTCTTTCCGCCGTATGCTTTTTCCACGGCTGCATCGACGACCTTGATCATCACCGGCGTGATATCCACGCCCGTACCATCGCCTTCGATGAACGGGATGATCGGCTGGTCTGACACGTTGAGGGTGTAATCGGCGTTGACGGTGATCTTCTCACCGTCCGTCGGAACCTTGATGTGCTGATACGGCATGATCGACTCCAATTAAAGCTGGGCTGTAGATTAAGGAAATGCACGAGATCGGCGGCAAAAAGAGGTAGCCAGACGATGCAAACGGCCTCGCTATCAAGGCCGAAGCACGTCCGAGACGGCTTCGAAGGCTATTCTAGCCCACGGTATGGAGCGTCCGCCCGGACCGCGCCTCATGCCGGGTTGCGGGAGGCGGTGCTTTAAGATGCGGGCATTCGTCAACCAACGCATTCACGTTGCATCAACATTGCACTGATTCCATGCCGCTGATTGCCCTCAACAAACCGTTCGGCACGATCTGCCAGTTTTCGGCGCACGAAAAACATCCGTCGCTGGCTGAATGGGTGAAGACGCCCGGCGTCTATCCGGCGGGCCGGCTCGATACCGACAGCGAAGGCCTGCTTCTTCTCACCGACGACGGCGCACTTCAAGCGCGCATTTCAGAACCGCGTCACAAACTCGTGAAACGATACTGGGCGCAAGTCGATGGCGCGCCCGACTCGGCAGCGCTCGAACGCCTCGCCGCGGGTGTGGACCTTGGCGACTTCGTCACGCGTGAATGCGAAGTGAAACGTGTTGAATCGGCGGAAGCGCTTTGGCCGCGCAACCCGCCTATCCGATACCGCGCTGCAATCCCCACGACGTGGATCGAATTGCAGATTACCGAAGGGCGCAACCGGCAGGTACGCCGCATGACAGCGGCGGTCGGATATCCGACCTTGCGTCTGGTGCGCGTGGGAATAGGTGCGCTGGATATATTCAGCCTCGGCCTTGAACCCGGTGCGTCGATGAACCTGTCTCCTCGCGCGCCATGGAACGGCATCGTTTAAATCGAAGCTCGTTTCATCGTCCGCGGAAAATTACGAATTCATTTCGTTTTCCAAACGAATTCTTATTTAACTCCGATGAGAATTGTCGTCAACCGACTCCCCGCGTGCGGCGTTATTCGCAGCAGATGCCTTAAAACCGCCATCCGGCATTAGCGAAGAACTGCAACGAATAAGCCTTTTATGAAGGCTTTGCGTAAGGTTTAAATGCTCGCAGCGGGATCGAGATTTTGTTCGAAACCCCTGTCAACCAAAAGGTGGATGGCTCGTTTACCGACATGACTCCATCGACCGGGTCACAAGGTTAAATCAAACTAAAGCTGAGGATTCACAACATGAACAAACTGATCGCTGCTCTCGTCGCTGGCCTGTTCGCAACGGCTGCATTCGCACAAGCTTCGGCACCGGAAGCATCGGCTCCTGCAGCTGCTTCGACCGCTCACAAGTCGGCACACAAGAAGTCGACCCACAAGAAGGCTACGCACCACAAGGCAGCTTCGGCTGCTGCAGCTTCGGCCGCGTCGGAGTAAGTCGCATCAATTGGTTAGAGATCGCGGTAACGCGACGCTAAAACCAAGTAGTGCTGCCGCGTCAAGCGGCGTTCAAAGGCAGACACCTACACAGGTTCTGCCTTTTTCTTTTTGCACGTGCTCAAGTAACATGCGCCAGTCATGCCGGATCATTCACTGAACCGGCTTTATCCCGTGAGGAGTTTCGCCGTGCGTCTTTCGTGGCTTTCCTGTTTTTCGCCCCGCTCAGTTTCATCGTTCGATCTTGGCCGCCTGGTTCGCCGTGCGCTCGTAGCGCTCGCGGTGCCGCTGGTTTCGCTGGGCGCTCATGCGCAGCAAATGCCGGCGGGCGCCAAGCAGCCCGGCGACTTTCCGCACACCAAGCTGACGGCCGGCATGTATGTGATCGACGCCGCCATCGCTTCAAACGATGCCGATCGCGAGCAAGGCCTGATGTATCGCACGAAACTCGCGCCCAACGAGGGCATGTTGTTCGTGTTCAATGAGCGCGCCGTGCATTGCTTCTGGATGAAAAACACGTTGATCCCGTTGTCGATCGCGTTTATTCGTGAAGACGGCACGGTGACGGATATCGATGAAATGCAGGCCGAGACGGAAAATAACCACTGTCCGCGTAACAACGGCGTGTACGCGCTTGAGATGAGCAAAGGCTGGTTCACCGCGAAGGGAATCAAGCCGGGCATGAAAATTCAGGGCTTGCCGCCCGTTCAGTAGGCGAATTAGGAGGCGCCCGGAACGCCGGCCGCGCCACACCAGACTTAAAAGCCGGTCGCCGCTTTCGAGCGCGCGCCGGCTTTTTGCATTCCAAGGCGCTTGAAGCGCTTTCTTCGCTTTGCGCGCGCCAATTTACCGTTTTTCCCGCCCTGGCAAGATTCCTGCAAAGAGAGTCTCGACGCGCTATCCTAATAAACCAGCGAAACGCGCATAGCGCTTTGCTCCGGAGCCGCCAAACCGCCCTTTTCAGCATTTCGTGCCGGTCTGGCATCAAAAAGCTCCATCCAATCAACAGGAGGTTCAAGTGCCCCGCAAGACTCCCATCGACCGCTATCGGAATATTGGTATCAGCGCTCATATCGATGCCGGCAAGACCACGACCACCGAACGCATTCTTTTCTACACCGGCGTGAACCACAAAATTGGTGAGGTTCACAACGGCGCGGCGACGATGGACTGGATGGAGCAGGAACAGGAGCGCGGCATCACCATCACCTCCGCCGCGACCACGGCCTTCTGGAAAGGCATGGCCGGAAATTATCCGGAACATCGGATCAATATCATCGATACACCCGGACACGTCGACTTCACCATCGAGGTCGAGCGCTCGATGCGCGTGCTGGACGGCGCGTGCATGGTCTACGACTCGGTCGGCGGCGTGCAGCCGCAATCCGAGACCGTGTGGCGCCAGGCCAATAAGTACAAGGTCCCGCGCATTGCGTTCGTCAACAAGATGGACCGCGTGGGCGCCGATTTCTTCCGCGTTCAGCGGCAGATTGGCGAACGCCTGAAAGGCGTCGCCGTGCCGATGCAAATCCCCGTTGGTGCCGAAGATCATTTCCAGGGCGTGATCGACCTGGTCAAGATGAAGGCGATCATTTGGGACGAAGCGAGCCAGGGCGTGCTGTTCGAGTATCAGGAAATCCCTGCGAACTTGCGCGAAACCGCTGAGGAATGGCGCGAAAAGATGATCGAAGCCGCCGCGGATGCGAACGAAGCGCTGATGGACAAGTACATCGGCGGCGAAGAAATCAGCGAGGACGAGATCAAGGCTGCCATCCGTTCACGCACGCTGCGCAGCGAAATCGTGCCGATGTTCTGCGGCAGCGCGTTCAAGAACAAGGGCGTGCAGGCGATGCTCGACGCGGTCATCGACTATCTGCCGTCGCCGGCGGACGTGCCCGCCATCATGGGCGTGGACGAATACGACAAGGAAGCGGAGCGTCATCCGACCGACGAGGACCCGTTCGCAGCGCTCGCGTTCAAGATCATGACGGACCCGTTTGTCGGCCAGCTGATCTTTTTCCGCGTGTATTCGGGCGTCGTGAATTCGGGCGACACGGTCTATAACTCGATCAAGGAAAAGAAGGAACGGCTCGGCCGGATTCTCCAGATGCACGCGAACGAGCGTCAGGAAATCAAGGAAGTGCGCGCCGGCGATATTGCCGCGGCCGTGGGTTTGAAGGAAGCCACGACGGGCGACACGCTCTGCGACCCCGCTCATCCAATCATCCTGGAACGCATGATTTTCCCGGAACCGGTGATCTCCCAAGCGGTCGAGCCGAAGACGAAACCCGACCAGGAAAAAATGGGCATCGCGTTGAATCGCCTTGCGCAGGAAGATCCGTCGTTCCGCGTTCAGACCGACGAAGAGTCCGGCCAGACGATCATTTCCGGCATGGGCGAATTGCACCTGGAAATTCTCGTCGACCGGATGCGTCGTGAATTCGGCGTGGAAGCGACCGTCGGGAAGCCGCAGGTGGCGTACCGCGAGACCATCCGCATTCCGGTGGAAGACATTGAAGGCAAGTTCGTCAAGCAGTCGGGCGGACGCGGCCAGTACGGTCACGTTGTGCTGAAGCTGGAGCCGCAAAAGCCCGGCACGGGTTATGAATTCGTCGATGCCATCAAGGGCGGCGTGGTGCCGCGCGAATACATTCCGGCGGTCGACAAAGGTATTCAGGAAACGCTGAAGGCGGGCGTGCTGGCGGGTTATCCGGTTGTCGACGTGAAAGTGACGCTGACTTTCGGCTCGTATCACGACGTGGACTCGAACGAAAACGCGTTCCGCATGGCTGGATCGATGGCGTTCAAGGACGGCATGCGGAAGGCCAAGCCGGTGCTGCTCGAGCCGATGATGGCCGTGGAAGTGGAAACGCCCGAAGACTTCATGGGCAACGTGATGGGCGATTTGTCGTCACGGCGCGGCATCGTGCAAGGCATGGAAGACATTGCGGGCGGCGGCGGCAAACTGGTTCGCGCCGAAGTGCCGCTGGCGGAAATGTTCGGCTACTCGACCACGCTGCGCTCTCTGACGCAGGGCCGCGCCACGTACACGATGGAGTTCAAACATTACTCCGAGACGCCGAACAACGTCGCGGAAGCCATCGTCAATTCGAAGTCGAAGTAAATCTCGTCAAGTTATAAGCTTGGCAGTTCATATGAAGTCCGCTGTTGCCTGCCGGTGGCAGCGGACTTTTTCATGTGTTTAATCCATCGTCCAGCCGGGGAACAGAATGAGCGACGACCATAATCACGAGCATCAGCACGAACATGAGCACGAGCACACCGACTGGCGCGAGAACGGCGTCAAGGTCATCAAGGGCGACCAGCTCGATACCAACACCGCGCAGACGCCCGGCATGAACCGCGCCGCCGCGATCAATGCAGCGCGGGTCGGCGCGCAGAAGATCTGGGCCGGAACGGTCACGATCCATCCGAACGCCAAGACCGGCGCCCATCATCACGGCGCGCTGGAAAGCGTGATCTACGTGGTGCGCGGACAAGCGCGCATGAAGTGGGGCAATCATCTGGAATTCACGGCTGAAGCCGGCCCCGGCGATTTCATCTTCGTGCCGCCGTACGTGCCGCATCAGGAGATCAATGCGTTGACCGATGAACCGCTCGAATGCGTGCTCGTGCGAAGCGACAACGATGCGGTCGTGGTGAACCTGAATATCGACGCGGTCGAGCAACCCGAAGAAGTGTTCTGGGTCGATCCAATCCACAAGCATCCGCATCAGCACTGATAAAACGCGCGTTCCTGGCGCGAATATTTTGCGCGGCGAAACGCGGACCGGGAATCGGAACGCAATTTGCTCCGCTAAACTGGATGTGCATCGGCAGGCGGCTTTGGACCGCGCTGGTGCGCGCAGTGTCGTCGAGTCGAGAACAACAACCCGAACCCCGAACCGGACAGCCCGATGAAGAAAACCAACTCGCCTTTTTTCTCCGATTCCGCGCTCGATTCCGCGCGCAACTCAGCGGGAGAACTGGGCAATCACGCCATCGATGAATTCAAGGAAGGCCGGCTCTCGCGGCGCGAATTGTTGAGGCACGCGAGTCTGCTCGGTCTTTCGATGGCGGCGGGTGGCTTGATCGGCATGCCCTCGGCACGTGCCCAGGCGCCTGCAGGCAAGCCCGGAGCCACGATCCGCGTGGCGCATCTGACGCCATCCGGTCAGGTCGATCCGCTGACCGTGACCGATCCGGCCGGACTGGCGCTGATCAATCAAACAGGTGAGTTCTTGATCGACGACGACGGTCAGGCGCTCGTGCTGCGCCCTTCCCTCGCGCTTTCGTGGAAGCCCAACGCAAAAGGCGATGTGTGGACGTTCAAGCTGCGCCCGAACGTCAAGTTCCACGACGGCCAGCCGATGACCGCAAAAGACGTCGCCGCAACCTTCAACCGGCTGGCCGATCCGGGCAGCGGTTCGGCCGCGTTGTCGGTGCTGAAAGGCGTGTTGTCGAAAGGCGCGGTGAAGGCCATCGACGATATGACGGTCGAGTTTCATCTCGATGCGCCGAACGGCAATTTCCCGTACTACGTTTCCTCCGATACGTATAACGCCGTGATCCTCCCGGCAAACTTCAGCGGCACGTACGAGAAGTCGTTTCCCGGCACGGGCCCGTTCAAGTTCGAGTCGTACACGCCGAAAGTGGGTGCGTCGTTCGTACGAAATCCGGATTACTGGGGCGAAAAAGCGCTGCCGGAACGTATCAAGTTTTCCTTCTACGCCGACGAACAATCGGAACTCCTCGCGCTGCAAGGACGCCAGGCCGACGTCATGGGCGACTTTACGGTCCAGGGCGGCGTCAGCATGATGACGAACCCGGAGTTCAAGGTGCTCGGCGTGAAGTCGAGCGCGCATCGCCAGATCCACATGCGCACCGACACGGGTCCGTTCAAGGACAAACGCGTGCGTCAGGCGCTCGCGCTCGCGGTGAATCGGGAAGTGATCGTGAAGGGTTTGTTCAAGGGACATGCGGCGCTCGGGAACGACAGCCCGTTTTCGCCGGTGTTTCCATCGAGCGACATGAGCGTGCCGCAACGCAAGCTGGATATAGCGAAAGCCAAGCAACTGCTCGCGGCGGCCGGCGTACCGAATGGTTTCGATGTCACGCTCACGACCGAAAAGTACATGGAGATTCCCGATCTTGCGGTCGTGATTCAGAACGCGGCGAAGGCGATCGGCATCAAGATCACGCTGAAGGTCGAGAGCCAGGAGTTGTATTACGGCGCGGGTACGTACGGCAAATCGGACTGGCTCGATTCGCCGCTCGGCATCACGGATTACGGGCATCGTGGCGTGCCGAATGTCTTTTTGAACGCGCCGCTGACAAGCGAAGGCACGTGGAACGCAGCGCATTTCAAGAACCCGCAATACGACAAGCTCGTCGCGGATTTCGTGGCGGCGCTCGACGTGGCATCGCAGAAAAAGCTTTCCGGCCAGATTCAAAATCTTCTGCTCGATGAAACCCCGGTCATCATTCCGTACTTCTACGACCAGTTGATCGTCACGCGGGCAAACGTGAAGGGCGTGCGTTTCAACGCCATTTCGCAGTTGTATTTCGAACGCGCGACGCTTGGCGCTTAGTGGGTGATTCGTCGATGATCACAGGACGCCTCGATCCATGAACACGGTTTCTCCACCGGTCGCTTCGAAAGCCGCGTCACGTTCCAATGCAGGCAGCGCGCTGCGCATCGCGCGGTTTATCGGCGTGCGGCTGTTTCTGGCAGCCATCACGTTGGGGCTGCTTTCGGTGATCGTGTTCGCGGGCGGCCAGCTGCTTCCCGGCGATGTAGGCCGTGCAATCCTCGGTCCTCTCGCCGACGCACGCGCGGTCGCCGCACTCAATCATCAGCTTGGCGTAGACCGGCCGTTGCTCACGCAATACGCCGGCTGGATCGGGCATTTCCTTCGCGGCGACATGGGCGAGTCGTATTCGTATCGCGCGCCGGTCGCGCCGTTCATTGGCGCGGCTTTGCTCAACTCGGCGAAGCTCGGCGCGCTAGCGTTCATTGTCGTGGTGCCGCTGGGAATTGCCGGCGGCGTGTACGCTGCGCTTCACGAAGGCCGATGGATCGATCGGACGATCAGCATCACGGGGTTATCGGCGACAGTCGTGCCTGAGTTCGTTTCGTCCATTGTGCTGATTCTCGTGTTCGGCATCTGGCTGCAATGGCTGCCGATCGAAGCCACGTATCCGCCCGGCGCGAACGTGCTGGTTCAACTGAAGCATCTGATCCTGCCGGTGTTGCCGCTCGTGCTCGTGTTTTTTGGTTATATCGCGCGGATGGCGCGTGCCGGAACCGTTGAAGCGCTCGATGCCGATTACACGCGCACCGCAATCCTGAAGGGCTTGCCGCGCCGCGTGGTGATCATGCGGCACGTGTTGCGCAACGCATTGCTGCCAACCGTCACCGTCGCCGCAACGCAGCTCGGCTACATGATCGGCGGGCTGGTCGTGGTGGAGACGCTGTTCCACTATCAGGGCATCGGCTCGCTGATCTACAACGCCGCGAAAGGCAAGGATTTCCCGATGCTCGAAGCGGGCGTGCTGACCATCGGCGTGATCTATACGACGGCCAATCTCATCGCCGATGCATTGTATGTAGTGCTCAATCCGCGCTTGCGGGTAAGGAACGCGCAATGAGCACGACGACCGCCGCGCCGGCATACAAGGCGCCAAAATACGAACGCACGAAAGCGCTGTTGCGCTCGCCCACGTTTCTGGCCGGCGCGCTGATCCTGTTGTTCTGGGTCGCGTGCGCAATCGGCGGACATTGGGTCGTGCCGCAAGATCCCTACGCGTCCGATCCGCTCAATTCGCTCACGCCACCCGACGGCACGCACTGGTTCGGCACCGATCAGCTCGGCCGCGATGTCTTCGCGCGCGTGATCGTCGGCGCGCGCGACATCCTGACCATCGCGCCATTGGCGACGCTGCTCGGCACGGTTGCGGGGACGGCGGTGGGCTTGATCGTCGGTTATTTCGATGGCTGGGTGGACAACGTGGTCGGCCGCCTGATCGACGCCGTTCTTGCGCTGCCGCTCGTGATCGTCGCCCTGCTCGCGCTCGCCGCCGTGGGCGCGAGCAACCTGACCGTGATTCTCGTGATCGGCATCACGTTCACGCCCATCACCGCGCGCACCGTGCGTGCCGCCGTGTTCGCCGAACGCAACCTCGACTACGTGCTCGCCGCGCAATTGCGTGGCGAAAACGCGTTCTACATCATGTTCGCGGAAATTCTGCCGAACGTGCTTCAACCGATCATCGTGGAGACGACCGTGCGGCTCGGCTACGCGATTTTCTCGGTGGCGACGCTGTCGTTTCTCGGCTTCGGGATTCAGCCGCCATCGGCGGATTGGGGTCTCGCGCTGTCCGAGTGCTACACGCTGATGGCAGGCGGCGCATGGTGGACGGTCGTGTTCGATGCCGCCGCGATCGCCTCGCTGGTCGTAGGCGTGAACCTCGTCGCCGATGGCATTCAGGGAGTCCTCGACCGATGAACGGCCCGCCTCCATCCGCTTTCCCCATTTTCGATGGATCGAAAAGCGCCGAAACCGATGCGCTGACCATCGTCGGATTGACGGTCGCATATCGCATGCGCGGGCGGGATCGTGAAGTCCTGCAAGACATATCGCTGCGGGTAAAACGTGGCGAAGCGTATGGGCTCGTCGGCGAATCGGGTTGCGGCAAGTCCACGGCCGCGCTCGCGGTTCTGCGATATCTGCCGCGCAACGGGCGTGTGAAGGCGGGCAAGATTTCCATCGCCGGACACGACATTTCCTCGATGAACGCCGACGCGTTGCGGAACATGCGTGCGAACGCGGTATCGATGGTGTATCAGGACCCGGGCCGCGCGCTGAATCCATCGCTGACGATCGCGCGGCAAGTGTCGGAGGCGTTCGAACTAGCGGGGTCGTCGGTCAGCGAGGCGCTGGAACGCACTATCGATATCCTGCGGCGCGTGCGCATTTCGTCGCCCGAACGCGTGATGGAAAGTTACCCGCATCAGTTGTCGGGCGGCATGCAACAGCGCGTGGTAATTGCCATGGCGCTTGCATGCAACCCGGAACTGCTGATCCTCGATGAACCCACGACCGGGCTCGACGCCACCGTGGAAGCCGAAGTGCTCGACCTGATCGCGCAACTGCGCGAGGAACTCGGCACGGCGGTGCTTTTCATCAGCCATAACCTCGCGGTGATCGGGCGCATGTGCGATCGCGTCGGCGTGCTGTATGCAGGGAAATTGGTCGAGGAAGGTGCAACGCAAGATGTATTCGCCAAGCCACGGCATCCGTACACGGTCGGGCTGTTGCGCTGCCTGCCGACCACGGGGCGCAGCAAGGACACGGGCCGCCTGGACACCATTCCGGGCTCGCTGCCGCTGCCGGGAACCGTGACGCAAGGGTGCATCTATGCACAGCGTTGCAAGCTGGCCGATGAGCGTTGTCATCGCGAAGCGCCGCCGCCTTATCGCGTTCAGGCCGCTCACGGCGACCAGATGTCGCGATGCCATTACCACGAGCGCGCAACCGAATTGCCACGCGCGACGCCCGAGGTGTTGAGCAAGCGTGTCGAGCGAGATGAGACGGCTATCGCGTTGCGGGCGGTGGGTTTATCGAAGACGTTCAATGTCGGCGGGGAATCCATACGCGCTGTTCACGATGTATCGATGGAACTCGCGCTCGGCGAAACGCTCGGCCTCGTGGGTGAATCGGGCAGCGGTAAAACGACGCTTGCGAAGCTCCTGCTCGGCTTGTTGTCGCCGGACGAAGGCGGTTCCATTGAACTCGATGGCGCCACGCTGCCGCCGCGCGTCACGAGCCGCAATGACGAACAAGTGAAGTCGCTGCAGATCGTGTTCCAGAATCCGGATTCGGCGTTGAACCGCGCGCATTCGGTGCGGCGGCTGATCGCGCGGTCGTTGTCGAAACTGGGCGCGTTGCGCGGCGCCGCGAAAGAAGCGCGTCTGCAATCGCTGACCGCCGCCGTGCGATTGCCCGAGCGGTATCTGAGCTCGCGCACGCAGCAGTTGTCCGGCGGCTTGAAACAGCGTGTCGCGATTGCGCGTGCTTTTGCAGGCGATCCACGCGTGGTCGTCTGCGATGAACCCACGTCCGCGCTCGACGTTTCCGTGCAGGCCGCGATCCTGAATCTGCTCGCCGACCTGCAGCGCGAGCGCGGCGTGAGCTACGTTTTCATCTCGCACGATCTGCATGTGGTGCGGTATCTGTCTGACCGGATCGCGGTGCTGTATCTCGGACGGCTGATGGAAATCGGCCGCGCCGCCGATGTCTTCGATGGTCCGCATCATCCTTATACGGAAGCGCTGTTGTCGTCGGTGCCGGCGCTCGATGGAGCAAGCATTGCGCGGGAGCGGATCCGTTTATCGGGCGAATTGCCGAGCGCGGCGAATCCACCTTCGGGTTGCGTGTTTCATACGCGATGTCCGAGGAAGATTGGCGCTGTGTGCGAGCAGCAGGAACCACCGTACGTCGATGCCGCGAATGGGCATCGGATTCGTTGTCATATTCCGCTGGAAGAGTTGAAGCAATTGCAGAAGGTCGGGTGAGCGGGGCTTGATGCTGATTGCCGATGGAACCAATCGTCGTGCGTCACCTCTTATCGTGTTCATCGTCCGACACGAGGGTTACAACATGAAACTTAATTTCTTCGCGGCTTTTGTGCCTGTTGCAGTTGCATTGTTTGGGGCTGGTTCTTTGGCCCACGCGCAGCAGGCAGCGCCGCAAACACCTTCCGTCGATCCGAGTTTTTCAGCTTATACACTCGCGCAGGAATGCGCCCAAAAAGGCGATAACGCAGCGTTAGGGCAATGTATCGGCGCAGTGCGAGGGATCGTGCGAGGGTATCAATATGGGGTGCTGTTTCTTGGACAGCACTCGCAGTTGAATCCTAATGAGACGCAAGCGGTTTCGCTATGTTTGACTAATACGCCAGTTTCTACGATGGTGGACGAGTTTCTCGCCGATGCGAAACAAGTCGATGAAGATGCGTTGAAACGGACGCCGGCCGAGGTCGCGGTTTTGGGGTCCGTGCATTCGCATCATGGGTGTATGTGAGGGGTTTTTTTGGTGGTGGTCAGGGTGCTGCTGCTTGGGTCTTCGCGGGTTTCTTGTTTTCTGTTCTCTTTAGCACTGTTAGCCACTGTCCGTGGCGGGACTTCATTTCTTGGTCCTTCGGCGACAAAGAAACGAAGCAAAGAAAACGCCTCCCAACCGCTAATTCTTAAGTGTCCACAGCGTGCAGTTTTAATTGTGTGGCACGCAAGAAGCACCCTCGGCGCATAACGCCGCACAGTTGAAACCCTTCCCCTCCGTATCCCTACATCCACACGCTTCGCCACCAGTGGTCTCGGGCAAGTTCTTACGCTCGTTGGCTAACGCAACGCTATTAAATTCGCGGCTTAAAGCATTTCCAGCGGCCGCTTTGATTTCGGCGGTTTGAAATGCGCATCGATTTGAGCCCTTTCCTCCGCCGATAACTCCATGTCCCGCGCCGCCGCGTTTTCCCGGACATGCGCCACAGTGGACGCCTTCGGGATCGCCAGGACTTGAGGTTGTTGTAACACCCACGTAAGCGCGATTTGCATCGGGGAAACGTTGCGTGCGGCGGCTATATCGTTGAGGACGCTGTGTTTTGGCAAGCGCGAATGATCGACCGGGCTGTACGCCATCGCAGGCATGCTCCGCTCACGCATCCAAGGTAAAAGATCGAACTCGGGACCGCGGCGCGCAACGTTGTAAAGGATCTGGTTAGTCGCACAGCGGTTACCGCCTTCAAGCGCAAAAAGTTCGACCATGTCGTCTGTGTCGAAATTGCTCACGCCCCAGTGACGGATCTTGCCGGCCGAAACGAGATTCTCGAATCCGGCAATTACGCCCTCCAGATCTTCTCCGCCACGCCAATGCAGCAAATACAAGTCGATTCGATCTGTCTGCAAACGCTTCAAGCTGCGTTCACATGCCGCCTTAACGCCGGATTCACTGCCGTTGTGCGGATAAACCTTGCTGACAATAAACAGATCATTCCGCCGATGTCCCAACGCCTCGGCAATGAGCTTTTCACTGTCCCCATCGCCATACATTTCCGCCGTATCGATTAACGTCAGTCTCAAGTCCACGCCGGTTTGCAACGCCTTGATTTCATCGGCGCGCACACGCGATTTTTCACCCATCTCCCACGTTCCCTGACCCAACGCGGGAATCTGTTCACCAGACGGCAATTGAACTGTTTTTTGCTTTGATGTCATCGGAAGTCTCACTCAGTCTCGAAGTCTGGTTGGGCTCGGGATGAGCGTCGCAGTTCAACTTTTCATCGCGCGAAGGCACGCCCATTTTCAGCTTGCCTTCACGCGTTTTTTAGACCAGACCGACCAGCAGCGGTCCCAGCAACGTCAGCAAGACGTTGGCCAGCGCGTACGTGATCGCGAACGGCACAGTGGGAACAGCGCTTTCCGTTTTGTCCAGCAACGCGCCAAACGCAGGATTTGCACTGCGCGAACCGGTCAGCGCACCCGCCAGCAGCGCGGCATTGTTGTACTTGAGGACGTAGCGACCGAAGATCATCGTCAGAATGAGCGGCAGTACGGTCACGACCACGCCCAACAAAAAGATGGTCATGCCGCTTTGTTTTACCGTCACCACGGCCTGCAATCCCGAGTTCAAACCAACCGCGGCCACGAACGCGGCAAGTCCGAAATCTTTCATCAATTGCGATGCCGCCGATGGCATCACGCCGTACATCGGATGCTTGCCGCGCATCCAGCCAAACAGCAACCCCGCGAGCAGGCAGCCGCCGCCCGAACCCAGCGTCAATGGCACACCGCCCACATTCACCACGATCAAACCAATCAGCAAACCGAGCACAATCCCGACGCCCATATAAATGAAGTCGGTCTTGTTAGTGACGGGGAGTTCGTAACCGGCTGCGTCGACGGCGCGTTTTGTGTCCTGCGGCGAACCGTAGAAAGTGATCACATCGCCGTGTTCGAGCTGGGTTTCGGGCAGGATCGGCAGCGGCTGGTCAGCGCGCCTGATTTCCTGCAGGAAAACGCCGTGGCGCAGGTCGCGATCGACCGTCGTGCGTACCGCGGCAATCGTCATGTGATTCATGCCCTTGCGCGTGAAGACGCCTTGCCGGTTCTGCATCACGACGCTGATGCCGTCCGTATCCGACACTTCTTCGCCAATGTTCGGCGCCGTCGCGACCATCACCTCGCGTCGTCCGACTACGAGCACGACGTCATCGACTTGCAGCATCACGTCGGGACGCGGTTCGAGCGGCTTGCCGGCACGCCTGATCCGCTCGATGGTAATCATGTCCGATCCGGCCAGCTCGATTTCGGCAACTGTCCGGCCTGCTCCGCCACCCGTTCCGGTGACCACGCCTGCCGCATTGTTTCCGGTTATCCGATACGCGCGTCCGACGAGTTCCGGCAACGCCGCCGTCTGGCCCGGCCCGCGCGCGGTGGTCCCGCCGAGCAAGCTCTTCTCGGCTTCGACCGCAGCTTCTCTCAAGCCTTGCCCCATGAACTTCGGCAGGATGTTGACGCACACGATGATCGCACCGAGCGAGCCGAACACGTAGGTCACGGCGTAGGCAATGGCGACATCGGATTGCAGCGACTTGGTTTCGGCGACAGGCAAGCCGAGGCGCGCGATGGCATCGCCCGCAGTACCGATGATCGCCGATTGCGTCAGCGCGCCGCCGGCCAGTCCAGCCGCAATGCCCTTGTTCAGCCCGAAGAGCTTCGCGCAGATGAGCACGGTGATAAGCGCGGATACCGCGAGAAACACGGCCATCGCGATCTCGCGAAGCGTCTTGCGCGACAAGGAATTGAAAAACTGCGGGCCCGAGTCGTAACCGACTGCATAGATGAAGATGGCGAACATCACGGACTTCACGCCGTTATCGATCTGCACGCCGAACTGGCTGATGACCACGGCGGCCAGCAACGAGCCGCCAACGCCGCCTAGCTGGAATTTCCCAAAATTGATCTGGCCGATGAAATACCCCGCCGCAAGCGACAGGAAGAGCGCAATTTCCGGAGACTTCGTGAGAATCTGATGTATCCATTCCATGATGCCCTCGCTAGATTTGTGTTCCCGTCCGACCTTCCTGGTCAGCGCGTGCCGATTCGCGCTTCAAGGCGATTTCCAGGCTTGTTATCCGAGCTTGCCGGCGAGCCCGACTATCAACGGACCCATCAGCGGCAGCAGCACGTTCGACAATGCATACGTGATCGTGTAACCAATAACAGGTGTTGCGTTTCCCGTCACGCCGACAAGTGCGCTTATTGCAGGCGTGCTGCATTGCTGGCCTGCGATCGCGCCCAGCAACATGGGCACTTCGAGTTTCAACAGCCATCGTCCGATCACGAGAGACATCAGCGCCGGCCCGAGCGTGATGACAACACCGGCGAGCGGCAAGGCAATGCCGTACTCGCGGATAAGGCGAATTGCATCGGCGCCGGCGCCAAGACCCACCGCCGCGATAAACGTGCACAAGCCGAGATCCTTGAGCACTTGCGCCGCGGCCGAAGGCAGCGAGCCGATCACCGGAAAGCGCGATCGGATCCAGCCGAACAGCAAGCCGGACAGCAGACAGCCGCCGCCCGTGCCGAGCGCGATCTGGATATCGCCCAGCCGCGCGCTCAGATGTCCAATCAGAATCCCGAGGATCACGCCAATGCCGAGGAACACGAAGTCGGTCTTGATCGTTGCCTGCACGATGTAACCCAGCTTCGCCGCGCCGCGCCGGACGTCTTCGGGCGCGCCGATCAGCGTCAGTACATCACCGCGATGCAACTCCGTTCCGGGCAGCGCCGGGATCGTGCTGTCCAGACGCGTGACGGCCGCGATGTAGACGCCGTGACCATCGGCTGCCGTGGCGCGGGCGCGCACTTGCGCAACCGTCAAGCCATGTGCCTCGCGCCGGGTGAGCATGACATCGAGCGTTTCGGCGTAGACGTCGGCCACGTCGCTGCCCGTGACTTCCTCGCCAATCGATGGCAGCGCTTCCACCAGCACCGCACGCCGGCCGCCGATCACGATCCGGTCATCGCGCCTCAGAACCAGACCCGGTTGCGCCTTGACTATCGCGCGGCCACGCACCACGCGCCCAACCGTGATCTCGTTGCCGAACTGCTGTTCCAATGCATCGACCCGCATCTGGGCCGCGTTCGTCACGCGCACTTCACGCGCCACGAGCGAGGGCGCCGCGAGCCGTTGCCCTTCCCCGAGCGCGCTGTCGCCGCCGAGCGTCCGCCACAGGCGCTCGGCCTCGTCGCGTAGGTTCACGCGCAACATCAACGGCGCGATCTGGCTGGTGAACAGGACGATGGTGACGAGCCCGAACAGGTAACTGACGCTATACGCAGTGACAATATTTGCCTGCAGCCGCGCGATCTCCGCGGCAGGCAGAGCCAGTTTGCCGATGGCTTCGGAGGCCGTGCCGACTACAGCGGATTCCGTCGCGGCGCCCGCGAGCAGGCCGGCGGCGGTTCCGCGATCCAGCTTGAACAACGCCACGGCGCCGAGCACGAGTCCAAGCACGACGATGATTTCCACAATCGACAAAAGCCCATACCGCCAGCCTCTTCCAATATTGGCGAAGAATTGCGGCCCGCCGGTGAAACCAAGCGCGAAAATAAACAGTGCAAAGGCGATGTTTTTCAAATCCGGAGAAAGCCGCGCACCGCTTTGTCCGAGTATCAAGGCGACGATCAGCGTTCCGCACACACCGCCCAACTGAATGGGACCCAACTTGAAAGAACCAATGAAAAATCCAATAGCCAGACTAGCGAATAAGGCAATTTCGGGCTGACGCGCCAACAGGTTCCAGATCATGAAATTATCGCCTCGATTGAATATCGATTTGCAACGATCAAATACCGCAATGCCTTTGAATTAACAATTCAGTTAAATCGATTATTATCCCGGAAGTTAATTGACACATCCGCATGTCTCCCGGCAACACTTGTCAAGATACTGATAACCCGGGTTTGAACTCCTTATAGTCACTGCTCTGTAACGCATGCGGTATCGATACCAATACCTCATTCGAGCAAAGTTTTCGAATTTTTACACGCTCGTATGATCGGAAAAAGCAACCGTCTTAAACGTTCTCACGCTTCTATCAGAGATAACTGCTGGCTATAAAGGGCGTCATAGGCGCGAATGCCTGGATGTATGTGTGAAACAAAATCCTGCATAAATCTGATGATCCACTTCAAAATCGGTAGAAGTGTAATTTTTCATTGCAATGATTTTCCAAATGTGAAAGTCTTACGATATTGCGGAATGCAGACGAGAAATAAAGTACATATTGCAATTCCGCATGGTGTCAATGCGCTTGATTGATACTGAAACAAAAAACGCCGCATACGTGGGTGATACGCAATGCGGCAACATTTATTCAGGACACTGAGAGGTAAGAGACGATGAATCAAATTCATGCTATGCGGGTGTTCGTGCGGGTGTCGGAAACCGAAAGCTTTAGACGGGCCGCACAACAACTTGATGTATCGAACGCCCTAGTTACTCGCGCCATTGCGATGCTCGAAGCGCATTTGCGTACACGCCTGATCAATCGAACGACTCGCAACCTCTCACTCACGGAAGCCGGCACGCGTTATCTAGAAGGTTGCCGCGCATTACTCGAAGAACTCGATCATCTGGAATCCATGGTCGCCCATACGGAAGGCGACCCCAGCGGCACATTGCGCGTGGTGGCGTCCGGATCACTTTCATTAATGGCGCTTACGCCGCTTATCGACGGATTCCGGCAGGTTTATCCGAAGGTTAATGTCCGGCTGACACTTTCCGAGCGTCATGTCGATCTGGTCGAAGATGGTTTCGATGTGGGCATCGTGACTGCATTCATGGTGTCGAGCACAGCGCTCGTGGAGCGTCCCGTTGCCACCAACACGCTGATTCCGGTCGCCACGCCGGCCTATCTAGAAGAACACGGCTCGCCGAGCCAGCCCGCCGACCTGCTGCACCATTCGTTCGTGGCACTACCCAGCGAAATGCGCAGCGCCACCTGGCACTTCCGCCACCGCAGCAACGGCAGCGCCGATCAGGTCACGCTCGCGCCTGTTTATACGGTCAACAGCGCCCTAATGGTGCGGCTCGGCACGCTCGCGCACATGGGCATCTCGATCGTACCGGAAGGCATCGTGTCGAAAGATCTGGAAGACGGATCACTGGTGCGCGTACTTGGCGACTATGCAATCGACGACCCCGATGTCAAGGTATCGATCGTTTATCCCGGACGCCAGTATTTGCCTGCCAAGACGCGCGCTTTCATCGATTACACTCTCGAGCACATGGGCCCCGGCGGAGAAGTCGGCGTACCGCAGCATCCGGACAGCGTCCTGGCCCGGCTTTCAATGGCGCGGCCAGCAAGCGCTATTGCCAACTAGATCGTTTTAATGCATGAAAGCGGGGTTATATATCGATGCCGATCTCAATGATCGTCTTCAGCAGCCGTCAATATGATCGCGACGTCTTCACCGAGGCAAACGCGGCTTTCGGCTACGCCCTGCAGTTCCAGGAATCGCAACTCGACGCGCAAACGGCAGTTCTGGCGCATGGTTGCAAGGTAGTTTGTCCATTTGTAAATGACGTCGTCGACGAAGCGGTCCTCGAGGCACTTCGCGACGGCGGCACGCAATTGGTGGCGCTGCGCTCGGCAGGTTTTAATCACGTCGATCTGGCCGCTGCAAAGCGGCTTGGTATCGGCGTGGTCCGAGTGCCCGCTTATTCGCCTCATGCAGTTGCCGAACATGCGGCGGGTTTGATCCTCACGCTTAATCGAAAGCTGCATCGCGCTTATGCCCGAACCCGCGATGGTGATTTTTCGCTTAACGGCCTGCTGGGTTTCGACCTTCACGGTAAAACACTCGGCATTATCGGTACAGGAGTCATTGGACGTGTGTTTGGCAAAATCATGTCGGGTTTCGGTATGACTTTGCTTGCACACGATCCAGGGCCGCCTGCACAAGACTTGCTCGACGCCGGAGCGCAGTATTTGCCGCTTGAGGCACTGCTGGCTCAATCCGATATCGTCAGTCTGCATTGCCCGCTTCTGCCTTCCACCTATCACCTGATCGACGCAAGTGCGCTCTCGCAGATGAAACACGGCGCAATGCTGATCAATACGGGACGCGGAGGTTTAATCGACAGCAGCGCACTCGTCGATGCATTGAAGAGCGGCCAACTCGGCCATCTCGGCCTGGATGTTTATGAAGAAGAAGGCGGGATTTTCTTCGAAGATCATTCGAATCATCTTCTTCAGGACGACGTCCTTGCGCGTCTGTTGTCATTTCCCAATGTGATCGTTACCGGTCACCAAGCGTTTTTTACGCGAGAAGCATTGAGCGAAATTGCCAGCACAACCCTTGAAAATGTAAGAGCCTGGTTTAACGGTGCGCCGCTCAATCAAACGCATTTTTAAAGCGTCGAACTAGAAAAACCTGCATTCGTTAATACCGAATTTAATAAGATAATTTCAAACCATTTAATTGATTTGTCCGGACATTTCACCATCAAATTAATTCTTCATACGATTACTAATTTATTGCTAATTTGCGGGCGCCTTTTTCGTAAAGGCACAGCATTTGCTTGACCGAAAGCATTAACGGCCGCGACCTGCGGCATGGTGCCTTTCTCAAGTAGGTGGGCGGTTGGACGCATCGAAAGACCTGATTGTTGCAAGGCCGGAAGGCCTTTATTGCGCGGCCGGCGATTTTTTTATCGATCCGTGGCGGCCTGTCGAACGGGCAATCATCACGCACGCCCACGCCGACCACGCACGTCTTGGGCACGCGCGTTACCTCGCGGCGGAAGCAGGCGTGGGCGTATTGCTCTCGCGATTGCCGGGCATCGACTTGCAAGGCGTTCCGTATGGCGAGCGCCTCGTGATCAATGGCGTGACCGTGTCGCTCCACCCCGCCGGCCATGTGCTCGGTTCGGCGCAAGTGCGCGTCGAACATGCGGGCCGCGTCTGGGTTGCATCGGGCGACTACAAGGTCGACCCGGACCCGACTTGCGCACCGTTCGAACCCGTTCGCTGCGATACCTTCATCACGGAATCCACCTTCGGGCTGCCGATTTATCGATGGGACCCGTCGCACGTCACCTTCAGCGGCATCGATTCATGGTGGCGGCACAACGCAGCCGAAGGACGCCCTTCCGTGCTGTTCTGCTATTCGTTCGGCAAGGCGCAGCGGATTCTCGCGGGTATCGACGCCAGCATCGGGCCGATCTTTTGTCACGGCGCGGTCGAGCCGCTGAACCGGGCTTATCGGGCGGCCGGTGTGGCGTTGCCCGAGACGCGTCTTGTCAGCGATATTGCCGCGAAGGACAAAGCCTTTTTCAAGGGCGCGCTGGTCGTCGCGCCGCCGTCGGCGCAAGGCAGCACGTGGATGCGGCGCTTCGGCGATTACAGCGACGCCTTCGCTTCCGGCTGGATGCGCCTGCGCGGCACGCGGCGCCGGCGCGGGCTGGATCGCGGTTTCGTGCTGTCCGATCACGCCGATTGGCCTGGCTTGCAGCAGGCTATCGGCGCAACCGGTGCTGAACGTGTGATCGTCACGCATGGCCAGATTGAACCGATGGTGCGCTGGCTGCGCGAACAAGGACTTGAAGCCGGCGCGTTCACGACCGAATACGGCGACGACGCTATCGAAGCTGACGCCGCCGACGCCGCCGAAGTCAGTCAAGCCACTCAAGCCACTCAAGCTGAGGCGGCCCATCAATGAAGCGCTTCGCCGCGTTGTACACCGCGCTCGACGGCACGACATCGACGAAAGAAAAACTCGAGGCGCTGATCGCGTATTTCTCGGCGGCGGAACCCGAGGACGCGGCCTGGGCATCGTATTTCCTGAGCGGCGGCAAGCCGCGTCAATCCGTGCCCACGCGCCTTCTCAGCGAGTTCGCCCGCGAGCGCGCCCGGCTGCCCGAATGGCTTTTCGAAGAGTCGTATCAGGCCGTCGGCGATCTCGCCGAAACCATCGCGCATATCTTGCCGCCGGCGCAACGCACGTCCGAGCTTGGGCTCGCGCAATGGATCGAAGGGCGCGTACTGACTCTGCGCGGCGTCGAACCCGATGAACTCAAGACACGTTTGCTCGGTTACTGGGACGAACTCGACTGGGGCGAGCGCTTCCTGCTGACCAAGCTGATCGGCGGCGGCTTTCGCGTGGGCGTCGCCCGGCAGCTTGTCGTGCGCGCGCTGGCGGAAGTCGCGGGCGTCGATCACAAGCGCATCGCACAACGCATGGTCGGCTGGACCGACTCGCGACAAGCGCCGGACGCCGCGCGTTATCTGCGGCTGATCGCGCCCGAAACGTCAGCCGACGATGAAACCGCCGCGCCGCATGAAAGCGATATCGGCTTGCCTTATCCGTTCTTCCTGGCGCATCCGTTGCAGGCTGATCCCGCGACGCTCGGCGTGCCGGCGGATTGGGTCATTGAATGGAAGTGGGACGGGATTCGCGCGCAGCTGGTGAAGCGCGGCGGGCGCGTGTGGGTCTGGTCGCGCGGCGAGGATCTCATCACCGACCGCTTTCCGGAGATCGCCGCGTTGGGCGAAGCGCTGGCCGACGGCACCGTGATCGATGGCGAAATCCTCGCATGGGAACCGGGCGCCGACGCGCCTCTGCCGTTCGCGCGCCTGCAACCGCGGATCACGCGCAAGACCTTGTCGAAGAAAGTGCTGGCCGATTCTCCCGCAACGTTTCTTGCCTACGATCTGCTCGAAGCCAATGGCCGCGACCTGCGCATGACGCCTTTGATAGAACGCCGCACGCAACTCGATGCATTGGCGAACGAACTCGCGGTGGATTTGCTGCGTGTATCGCCGGTGGTGAATGCCAGTGACTGGAGCGCGCTGGCCGCGTTGCGCGAAGAAAGCCGCGGACGCGGCGTGGAAGGCCTGATGCTCAAAGGCCGCGATTCGATGTACGGCGTTGGCCGTACCAAGGCATCGGGAACGTGGTGGAAGTGGAAGGTCGAGCCGTATGCCATCGACGCCGTGCTGCTCTACGCACAGCGCGGTCACGGCCGGCGCGCGAATCTCTACACCGACTTCACGTTCGCCGTGTGGGACGAAGCCGATGGCGTGCGCACGCTGGTGCCTTTCTCAAAGGCCTATTCCGGCCTCACCGACGAAGAAATGCGCAAGGTCGATGCCATCGTGCGCAAGACGACCATCGAAAAATTCGGACCGGTGCGAAGCGTCACGCCGACGCTCGTGTTCGAGATCGGCTTCGAAGGAATACAAGCGAGTCCGCGCCATAAATCGGGCATCGCGGTAAGGTTCCCGCGCATGTTGCGATGGCGCACGGACAAGCAGATCGACGACGCCGATACGCTCGACATGCTCAAGGGTTTCCTCGATGGAGCCGCACAATGAGCACGCCACGTCCGCGTCCGCGCCGGGTGCCGAAAACGCGCGCGGCTCAGGCAAAATCGGACGCGCTTGCCGAGCTGTTTCAACCGGTGCCGGTCGTAGTCGATCCGGCTATTGAAGACACGCCCTTCGATACCCGCCTGAACGCCTGGTTCGAGCGCAACGAATGGCAGCCATTTCCGTTTCAGCGTGAGGTATGGGCAGCGATTCAAGGCGGCGCGAGCGGCCTGCTGCATGCAACGACCGGCGCGGGCAAAACCTGGGCTGTATGGCTCGGCGCATTGGCCGCGTATGGGCGCGAACAAAAAAGTCCCGCACCGCTGACCGTGTTGTGGATCACGCCGATGCGCGCCCTTGCCGCCGATACCGCCCGCGCACTTCAATCCGCCGTGACCGCACTCGCCGTGCCGTGGAGCATTGGCTTGCGCACGGGCGACACGCAATCCGCCGAACGCGCGCGGCAAAACAAGCGCATGCCGTCGGCGCTCGTCACCACGCCCGAAAGCCTCACGTTGATGCTCACTCGCGCGAACGCCATCGACGAAATGAAGCACGTGCGCCTTGTTGTCGTCGATGAATGGCACGAGTTGCTCGGCAACAAGCGCGGCACGCAAACGCAGCTTGCGCTCGCACGTCTCGCACACTGGCGGCCGGAGCTGCAGGTCTGGGGTTTATCGGCGACGCTCGGCAATCTCGAACTGGCTAAAGACGCGTTGCTCGCGCCCGTGAAAACGCCGCGCGTCTCGGTGCGCGGCGCGCAACCGAAAACCTTGATTGTCGATACGCTGATTCCCGATACGATCGAACGCTTTCCATGGGGCGGACATCTCGGCGTTCGGCAAGTCGAACCGGTCGCGGCTGAAATCGATAACGCGCGCAGTTCGCTCGTCTTCACCAACACGCGCTCGCAATCGGAGATCTGGTATCGGGCGTTGCTGGAATTGCGGCCCGACTGGGCCGGGCTGATCGCGCTGCATCACGGGTCGCTCGACAAGGAAGTTCGCGAATGGGTTGAACTCGGCCTGAAGAACGGTCAGCTCAAAGTCGTGGTGTGTACGTCGAGCCTGGATCTCGGCGTCGATTTCCTGCCGGTCGATCGCGTGTTCCAGATCGGCTCGCCGAAGGGCGTCGCGCGTTTGATGCAACGCGCGGGTCGATCGGGACACGCGCCGGGACGTGCGTCGCGCGTGACCATCGTGCCCACGCATGCGCTCGAACTCGTCGAAGCGGCCGCTGCACGATGGGCGGTCGAGGAACGGCACATAGAAGGCCGTGAGATGCCCTACAAGCCGCTTGATGTCCTCGTGCAACATCTGGTAAGCATTGCCATTGGCGGGGGCTTCAAGGCGCCGGATCTCTTCCGTGAAGTTCGCAACACCTACGCGTATCGCGATCTCACGCAGCAGGAATTCGACTGGGCGCTGGCCTTCGTGGAACGCGGCGGCACGTCGCTCGCGGCGTATCCGGATTTTCATCGCGTGATGCCCGATTCCGACGGCGTGTATCGCGTGCCGCGCGAGGATCTGATCCGGCGCCACAGGAACAACGTCGGCACGATCGTCGCGAACGCGACCATCAACGTGGCGTACATGACGGGCGGCCGGATCGGGGCGATGGAGGAATCGTTCATCTCGCGCCTGAAACCCGGCGACGTCTTCACCTTCGGCGGCCGCGCGCTCGAACTGATCCGCGTGCGCGACATGACGGCGTACGTGAAGCGCGCGACGTCGTCTCGTGGCGCGATGCCGCAATGGGCCGGCAGCCGCATGCCGCTTTCTTCCGAGCTCGCGGAAGCCACGCTGATGATGCTCGCGCGCGCCGTCAACGGCGTCTACGACGAACCCGAGATGCAGGCCGTGCGTCCGCTGCTGGAGTTGCAGGCGAAGTGGTCCGCGTTGCCGGAACCCGGCGTACTGCTGGTCGAAATGATCCGCTCGCGCGAAGGGCATCACCTGTTTTGCTATCCGTTCGCGGGACGCATGGCGCATATCGGACTGGGGTCGCTGATCGGCTGGCGCGTGGCGCGCGATCAACCCAGCACCTTCTCCATATCGATGAACGACTACGGTTTCGAGTTGCTCTCCGCGCGGCCATTCGACTGGGAAACGCTGATACAGGAAGGTCTATTTTCGCCCGATAATCTCGAACACGACATTCTCGCGAGCCTCAATTCATCCGAGCTTGCGGCGCGGCGTTTTCGCGAAATCGCGCGCGTGTCCGGGCTGATCTTTCAAGGCCATCCCGGCCAGCAAAAAAGCGCGCGGCAATTGCAGGCATCGAGCGGATTGTTCTATGAAGTTTTTCGTCAGCACGACAGCGACAACCTGCTGCTCGCGCAGGCCGAGGAAGAAGTGATGTTGCAGGAACTCGAACTCGAACGCATGCGGGCCGCGCTTCAAAGCATGAGCACGAGCCGGCTCGCGCTTACGCATCCGAAGAAACCGACGCCGTTTGCGTTTCCGCTGATCATCGCGCGGCTTCGCGAAAAGGTAAGCACCGAGAAGCTCTCGGATCGCGTTGCGCGCATGCTCGCCGATCTGGAGAAGGCGGCGCGCGCATGATGATCGAAGCGTTGACGGTGGATGCGGGCGGCCATGCGCTGGTGTTATCGGCGGCGCGCGCGGCATTCGATCCGGTGCTGAAAACCTTGTTTATCGCCGATGCACATTTTGGCAAGGACGCCGTGTTTCGCGCGCGCGGCATTCCGGTGCCGGAAGGATCGACCGCCGAGACGCTGGCGCGGCTCGATGCGTTGATCTCGATGCATCGGCCAGCATGTGTAGTGTTTCTCGGCGACTTGCTGCACGCGAGGGAATCGCACGCGCTGGCAACGTTGCGCGCGCTCGCCGAGTGGCGCGCGAGGCATGCCGATTTGCGGCTCGTGCTGGTAGAAGGCAATCACGATCGCCACGCGGGCGGCCCGCCCGAAGCGCTGAAAATGGAAGTGGTCGATGAACCGTATCGGCTGGGTCCGTGGGCGTTGTGTCATTACCCGCAGCGCGTGCCGGGTGCGTTCGCGCTCGCCGGGCATGAGCATCCGGTGTATCGCGTGGCGACGCGGCGTGACAGCGTGCGCCTGCCGTGCTTTCGCTTCGCCGCCGATGCCGGCGTGCTCCCGGCATTCGGCGCGTTCACGGGCGGTTACGAGGTCAACGAAAACGCCCGCAACGAACGCATCTTCGTGGTCGCGGGCGAACGCGTGATGCCGGTGCGTCCTCTTAACGGCGCTCAGTGATAGATCGTCTTCGATGAAACCAGCTTCGTCAGCGTGCCGCGCTGGAACCTGTACCAGCCTTCGGCGCTTTTGAGCACGACTTCATCGCGCTGCCAGAACACGCCGGTCAGTTTCATGCGTCGTCCGATGCGCTCGACCGCCGGCGGGCGTTTCGTGAAGTCGTAGAGAAGAAGTTCGGGCGCGCCGTTATCGAAGGCCTCGACGATCATGCGCGCACCGGACGGCTCGACAAAATGCGTGATACGCCGAGCGTTGAAACGATCGAACGTTGCGCCGTCGAGCTGAGCATCGACGTTGTTTCCCTGCTGGACGAACGTCACGGTTCCCGCCTTGGTCCGGATGGGTCCGGCGCTCGAATCGGCGTCTTGTGCGAAGGCGCCGGGCACGAAGCACATGGCCAGCAGCAACGGAAAAATGGCACGAAAAACGTTCATTAAAAATCCTTCTGGGAAAACGGCATTCCGCAAACTAGACCTGCCGATGACGAAAAGCAACATTCATCGGCGAAATGGCCAACTCATTGAATCAGCGCTTGAAATCTCAGGGTTTCCACCGATCAAATCGTAAAACGTTCGGTACAATTTGAACCCTTCAGCCGCCCGAGCCTGCGTTCTTCACCCCGATAACGCGCGACCGGCAGCTCAAAGCGCCGCGTACCTCATGCCCCTGCCTCTCTTCGCCCTTGCTATCGCCGCGTTCGGCATCGGCACGACCGAATTCGTGATCATGGGCTTGCTGCCCAACGTCGCGCGCGATCTTGGTGTATCGATACCCGCTGCCGGCATGCTCGTGTCCGGCTATGCGCTCGGCGTCACCATAGGCGCACCGATCCTCGCCATCGTCACTTCGAAAATGCCGCGCAAAAAAGCGCTGATGGTTTTGATGGGCGTGTTCATTATCGGCAATATGCTGTGCGCCGTTGCGCCCGGGTATTGGGTGCTGATGGCTGCGCGCGTTGCCACGGCGTTCTGTCACGGTGCGTTCTTCGGCATCGGCTCGGTCGTCGCGGCGGACCTCGTTGCGCCGAACCGCCGCGCGCAAGCCATTGCGTTGATGTTCACGGGGCTCACGCTCGCGAACGTGCTCGGCGTGCCGCTCGGCACCGCGCTCGGTCAGGCCGCCGGATGGCGCGCCACGTTCTGGGTCGTCACGCTGATTGGACTGGCGGCGGCCGGCGCGTTGTGGGTGTGTTTGCCGAAGCACATCGAAATGCGCGAATCCAGCATCCTGCGCGAATTCCGGGTGCTCAAGAATCCGCAAGTGCTGATGGTGCTGGGTATCAGCGTGCTGGCATCGGCGAGTCTGTTTTCTGTTTTCACGTACATCACGCCGATTCTCGAAGATGTCACCGGCTTTTCTCCGCACGCGGTCACGCTCGTGTTGTTGCTGTTCGGGCTTGGACTGACCGTTGGCAGCACGCTTGGCGGCAAGCTCGCCGACTGGAAACTGCTGCGCTCGCTGCTGACGTTTCTCGTGGCGATCATCGTTATACAGGCCATTTTCGCGGCGACCATGCACGCCGCGATTCCCGCGATGATCACCATCTTCGTTTGGGGCGTGCTTGCGTTCGGGATCGTGCCGCCGTTGCAGATGCTGATTGTGAATCGTGCGAGCGATGCACCCAATCTCGCCTCCACGCTCAATCAAGGCGCCTTCAATCTCGGCAATGCGACGGGCGCGTGGCTCGGCGGCATGGCGATCGGCGCGGGCGCGTCGCTGGGCACGCTTCCGTGGGTCGGCGTGCTGATGGCGTGCGGCGCGTTCGGCTTGACGTTGCTCTCTGCTACGCTCGATAAACGCGCGCGCCGCATGGGAATCGGGCAGGCGGTTTGAGCAAGGACGCTTAGCGCTGCCCGGGGTTGAAATGCTTGGTGAGCCCCTGCCAGCATTCGTAGTAGTGCGCCTGCAATTGCGCGGTTTCGAGCGCGAAACGCGTCGGCTTGATCAGCGTGCGCGTTTCGAACATGAACGCCATCGTGTCGCCTACTTTTACCGGCTTCGATGTATCCGCGTTCGACGCTTTATCGAATGTTCCCGCATCCGGCCCATGTCCCGACATGCAGTTGTGCAAGCTCGAACCGCCTGGCATGAAGCCTTCGGACTTCGCGTCGTACACGCCATGGATCAGGCCCATGAATTCGCTTGCAACGTTTCGATGAAACCACGGCGGACGAAACGTGTTCTCGCTCGCGAGCCAGCGCGGCGGAAAAATCACGAAGTCGATGGCATCGACGCCCGGCGTATCCGTCTGTGATTGCAAGACGAGGAAGATCGATGGATCGGGGTGATCAAAACTGATCGAGCCAATGGTATTGAACAGGCGCAGATCGTACTTGTACGGCGCGTAATTGCCGTGCCACGCGACCACATCGAGCGGTGAATGATCGATGTCCGCGCGCCACAACACGCCGTTCAATTTCGCGACGAGTTCGAACGCGCCCTCGCGATCCTCGTACGATGCGTGCGGCGTAAGGAAATCGCGCGGGTTCGCGAGACCATTCGAGCCGATGGGACCCAAGTCCGGCAAGCGCAACAACGCGCCGAAGTTCTCGCAGATATAACCGCGCGCCGCGCCATCCGGCAGCGCGACCGAGAAGCGCACGCCACGTGGAATAACCGCGATTTCGAACGGTTCGATATCGATGCGCCCGAGTTCCGTTGCAATCGACAAGCGCCCTTCTTGCGGCACGATCAGCAACTCGCCATCGGCGTTGTAGAAGAACCGGTCCTGCATCGATTGACTCGCGGCGTACAAATGGATCGCGCAACCTTGCATGGCTTCGGCGGCGCCGTTGCCGGCCATCGTCACCCAGCCGTCGATGAAATCCGTTGGCGCGTCGGGCATGGGCAACGGGTCCCATCGAAGTTGATTCGGCGGCGTGGGTGGCACGTCGGCAAAGTTCGCGACGAGTTTGTTGCCCGCCTCCATTTGCGTGAACGGCCGATGCACGGCTGCCGGCCTGATCCGATACAACCACGAGCGCCGGTTATGCCCGCGCGGCGCGGTGAACGCCGTGCCCGAAAGCTGCTCGGCGTACAAACCATAGTTCACGCGCTGCGGCGAATTACGTCCGAGAGGCAATGCGCCGGGCAATGCCTCGGTCGCAAAATCGGCGGCGAAGCCCGATTGGTAATGCTGGCTGGCATCGGTATGGCTAGTGAAAACAGTGGGCGTTTCTGGGTTCATCGTTTTATCCATCTGCAATTTTTACGCATGGTAAAACGAATTACGATAGGTAGAACTGCTGTTAACCCTAGGCGCGGACTTATATCAATATGCGGATTTTGTGCAAAGCGTCATGCGTGGCGCTGCTACCATCGACGCTACATTGCAAGAGAGCAACGCCTAAATGATTGCGCCGACCGTTCAGCAACTTGTCGCGCGCGCCTCGGACTATCCGTTTCCGGGCGCGCGCATTGTCATGGGCGAAGGGGCGCGCGCGGAATCGGCCGTTGCGTTCTACGACGGCTTTGCGCTGGCGAGCGCTTACGAGCCCATCTTCGATGTCAGCACGCGCGGCTTGCCGCAATCGCTGACGGCATCGGTGGAAAGCGCGGAGCGTTTCGGCGATGAACTGGGCTTTCAGGCGTTGACTTTCACGGCCGACGGCGCGCCGTTCGATCCTTTTGCTCAACTCGACGATGACCCGCGGCTCGTTGAGCTCGATCGTCTGTCACGCGCGTTGCACGCGTTCAATTTTTTTGGCGCGCAGCGGCCTGGATTGTTGTTCTTGCGGGTGCATGAGCGCTTGCTGAAGAGCGTCAAATACGACCATGGGAAGCACTTTTCTTCTGTGCTGATCGAGTTCGGATTGAATCCGGCGCGGATTGTGATCGAGTTGCCGTCGGCGGCGGTGGCGCACCGGACGTTTCTTGGGTATCTCGTCAAGAGCTATCAGAAGTATGGGTTCAAGGTGGCGGGGAATCTCGCGAACGCGGGGCAGGTCATGGCGGTATCGGATATGGCGCGGCTTGATTTCATCAAGATGGATGCGGGCGCGGCGTTGCGGGATTCGGTTGTCAAGCCGTTGGTCGGGTATGCGCACCGGTTGAAGATTCCGCTGATCTTCAGCAACGTGGTGGATGAGGCGCAGTTCGATGCCTTGCAGCAGTTTGATGTGAATTTTGTGCAGGGGCCTGCGTTTGAAGTGCATGAGGGGTAGTGGTGGGATTGACGCTGGCGCTTGGGCGGTTGTTTGTAACGGTTGGGGTTTTATGCCGGGTTGTCGCTGCCTGGGCCTTCGTGGGTTTGGTTCTAGCTGATCTCTTTATCACTGTTAGCCACTGTCCGTGGCGGGACTTCATTTCACAAGGTTTGACGCTGGCGCTTGGGCGTTGTTTGTAGCGGTCGGGGTTGATGCCGGGTTGCTGCTGCTTAGGCCTTCGCGGGTTCTGTCTCAACTGACTTCTTTAGCACTGTTAGCCACTGTCCGTGGCGGGACTTCATTTCTTTGTCCAACGGCGACAAAGAAACGAAGCAAAGAAAACGCCTCTCCACCGCTAATTCTTAAGTGTCCGTGGCGGGACTTCATTTCTTTGTCCAACGGCGACAAAGAAACGAAGCAAAGAAAACGCCTCTCCACCGCTAATTCTTAAGTGTCCACAGCGTGCAACCAGAACTGCGTGGCACGCAAGAAGCACCCTCAGCGCATAACCACGTCCTCCTGAAACCCTCCCCCTCCGGCAACAGATACCCACACGCTTCGCCACCAGCGTCGGAATCCGTTAATACGGAAACCCGTCACACATATAACAACGGTTTAGCCCATAACAGATCAAAGCATCTTGAGCTGCAAACATCGCCGTTAATATCGTCGCCCGTTCTATTTGGGCGCCAGCGCGCGTAGCGCGGAGGCCTGGTTAGTGGATTCCCACACTGGTGGCGAAGCGTGTGGGTTGCCGTGGACGGAGGGGGAGGGTTTCAAGTGTTCGGGGTTTTGCGCTGAGGGTGCTTCTTGCGTGCCACACAGTTGTCACTGCACGCTGTGGACACTTAAGAATTAGCGGTTGAGAGGCGTTTTCTTTGCTTCGTTTCTTTGTCGCCGTTGGACAAAGAAATGAAGTCCCGCCACGGACAGTGAGAGGCGTTTTCTTTGCTTCGTTTCTTTGTCGCCGTTGGACAAAGAAATGAAGTCCCGCCACGGACAGTGGCTAACAGTGCTAAAGAAGTCAGCTAGCATGAAACCCGCGAAGACTTGAAAAGCAGCAACCCAGCACCGACCCCGACCGCTACAAACAACCGCCCAAGCGCCAGGGCCAAACCTCGTGAAATGAAGTCCCGCCACGGACAGTGGCTAACAGTGCTAAAAAGAACAGCTAAGACAGAACCCGCGAAGACCTAAACAGCAGCAACCTAGCATTAACCCCAACCACCGCCCCCCCGCCCATCCCCGTCCGATTCAAATTGCTGCATAGCGCCTTGACATTCCCCGATCCGAATACGATCATTCGCTCACACAACGAGCAATTGATCGTGCCAATACGTGAAACTGGCGGTTTAGCCACCCACCCCAACCACGCCATGGCATGAAACAGCGCACCGCGCCCGGCCCCGCCTGCGGCGCATCCAGATCAGAGGAAGACACCATGACGTCCGGAAACCAAACAACCCCCGATGTGATCCTGCACATCGGCGCGGGTTCTTTTCATCGTGCGCACCAGGCGTGGTATCTGCACAAACTAATCGAATCCGGCGATACCCAATGGTCGCTGACCGTCGGCAACATCCGCGGCGACATGAATCCCGTGCTCGAAGCGCTCGCCGCGCAAAACGGCGCCTATACGCTCGAAACCGTCACGCCGCAGGGCGAACGCAAATACGAAACCATCCGCTCGATCAAGAAAGTCGTGCCATGGGCCGCGGACCTGGACGCGCTGGTCGCGGCAGGCGCGGCGCCGGAGTGCAAGATCGTATCGTTCACGGTGACCGAAGGCGGTTATTACCTCGATGAACACCACAAACTCGACACCGCCAATCCGGACCTGGCCGCGGACCTGAAAGGCGCGCGCACGACCATTTACGGCGCGCTCGCCGCAATCCTCGATGCCCGCATGAAACAAAACGCCGGCAAAGTGACGCTGCAAAACTGCGACAACCTGCGCAGCAACGGCGACCGGTTCAAGGCGGGCATGCTCGAATTCCTGCAATTGCGCGGCGAAACGGCACTGCGCGACTGGATGATCGCGAATACGTCCTGCCCGAACGCAATGGTCGATCGCATCACGCCACGTCCCACGCCGGATGTCCGCGAGCGCGTGCTGGCCGCCACCGGTTTCGACGACAAAACCCCGGTCATGGGCGAAGCGTTCATCCAATGGGTGATCGAGGACGCATTCATCGCCGGACGGCCTGCCTGGGAGAAGGTCGGCGCGGAAATGGTCGACTCGGTCCATCCCTACGAGGAAGCCAAGATCCGCATCCTGAACGCCACGCACAGCTGCATTGCGTGGGCGGGGACGCTGGTCGGTTACCAGTACATTCACGAAGGGACGCAAGACGCGGAAATCCGTGCTCTCGCCGATGACTACGTGACGCAAGACGTGATTCCGTGCCTCACGCCGAGTCCCATCGACCTGGCGAAATATCGCGATGTCGTGCTCGATCGCTTCGTCAATCCGTACATTCAGGACACGAACCAGCGCGTCGCCGCCGATGGCTTTTCGAAGATCCCGGGGTTTATCGCACCAACGCTGCGTGAGTGTTTTGCACGCAAGACCGATCCCGACGCGACCGCCATGCTGCCCGCGCTGTTCTTCCGTTTCCTCGGACGCTGGCACGAAGGCAAGCTGCCGTACGCGTATCAGGACGGCGTGATGGACGCCGCGACCGCGCACGCATTCTTCGAAGCAGCTGATCCGGTGAAGGCGTTCGTCGCGGATAAACTGCTTTGGGGCAGCCTCGCGCAGAGCACCGATCTCGAACGTGTGCTGCGTGCCGCGCTCGGCCGTGTCGATGCATGGCTCGCGAAACGCGCCTGAGCCAGTCGCGCACAGGTCCACCGACACTCTTCAAAACCGCGTCCGGTGTTATGCCAATGGCGTAAGACCGGCAGCGGCGCTACATTAGCGCCTCCGGTTTTCTCCGCTTCAAGCCTTCATCAAGGGTTCGTCCATGTATTTAGGCATCGATCTCGGCACCTCCGAAGTTAAAGTCTTGTTACTCGCCAGCGACGGCAGCGTCATCGGCACGGCGGGTACGCCGTTCACCGTATCGCGTCCGAAACCGCGCTGGTCGGAACAAAATCCGCTCGACTGGTGGGACGGCACGCGCGCCGCCCTCTTCGCCTTGCGCGATAAATTCCCGGAAGAATTCGCGCAGATTCGCGGTATCGGATTGTCGGGACAGATGCACGGCGCCGTGCTGCTCGACTCCGAAGATCGCGTGCTGCGTCCAGCGATTCTCTGGAACGACATGCGCAGCGACAAGGAATGCGACGAGCTGACGCAAACCGCGACGGAGTTGCATCGGATAGCCGGTAATCTCGCGATGCCCGGTTTCACCGCGCCGAAACTGCTTTGGGTGAAGCACAACGAGCCGGAAATTTTCGATCGCACAGCATGCGTGTTGTTGCCGAAAGATTATCTGCGTCTGCATCTGACGGGCACGAAAGTGTCGGATCCATCGGATGCAGCGGGTACGTTATGGCTCGATGTCGCGCGCCGCGACTGGTCCGACGAACTGCTCGCCGCGTGCAGCATGACGCGCGCGCAAATGCCGGCGCTGGCGGAAGGCAGCGAACCGTCGGGCACGTTGTTGCCGGAACTCGCACGCGAACTCGGTCTGCGCGACGGCGTGATCGTCGCGGCCGGCGGGGGCGACAACGCGGCGAGCGCGGTGGGTATCGGTGCAACGGAACCGGGCGATGGCTTCCTGTCGCTGGGAACATCGGGCGTGTTGTGCGTGGTGGGCGACCGCTTCCGGCCGAATCCGGCATCGGCTGTCCACGCGTTCTGCCACGCAATTCCCGACAGATGGCATCAGATGAGCGTGGTGTTATCGGCGGCGAGTTGTTTGCGCTGGGTCTGCAAACTGACTTCCACCGATGAACCTACCCTGCTCGCCGAAATCGAAGCACTCGATCCCGCCGCGCTCGAAATCGCGCCATTATTCCTGCCGTACCTCAGCGGCGAACGCACGCCGCACAACGACCCGTACGCGCAAGGCGTGTTCTTCGGCATGACGCACGCCACCGATCGCGCGTTGCTCGGATATGCGGTGCTCGAAGGTGTGACGTTGGCGCTGACCGATGGCCTCGATGCATTGCAGGCAGCCGGCACGGAAGTGCACGCGTTGTCGTTGTTGGGTGGCGGCGCGCGCAGCAAATACTGGGGCCAGTTATTGGCCGATGCCCTGAACACCCGCACGCGCACACACGGTGGCGGCGAGACGGGCGCGGCGCTGGGCGCGGCACGTCTTGGCTGGCTTGCGGCAGGCGGCGATCCCGCGGTCGTACTCGCGAAACCGCCGGTCAAGGACGAGTTCATTCCGAACCCGGAACGTCACGCAATCTTGCGGCAGCGGCTGAAGGGCTTTCGCGAGTTGTACCAGCACGTGAAGCCGTTGTTCGATCCGGCGCGTCCGCGGCTTGCCTGAACACACGGCGCGGAAGTTTTTCGTCGAAACCTTCCGCGCCACGCGTGCACAATATCGATAAATCCGCGCGCCTCTCCGGCGCGCGATCTACATCTGCATTCGATATAAACGACCTGACATCGAGCTCCCGTGCCCAAGTCCAACGAAAAACTCGATCTCGCCACCCGCGCCGCGTGGCTCTATTACGTCGCGGGAAACACGCAGAATGAAATTGCGGAGAAGCTGCAGATCTCGCGTCCCGTCGCGCAGCGGCTCGTCGCGTTCGCCGTGGAAAAGAACCTGATTCGCGTGCGCGTGGATCATCGCGTGGCAGATTGCTTGTCGCTGGCGGCGCGGTTATCGAAGCGATACGGCTTGTCGATGTGCGAAGTCGTGCCTATAGATGGCGACTCGCCCGAGCAAGTAGACCGCAAGCTGGCGGTCGCGGGCGCGCAAGTCATGGAGCGTTATCTCACCGACGAAAAACCGCTCGTCATCTCGATCAGCAGCGGCCGGACGCTCAAGGCCGTGGTCGCGCAAATCGGGCAACTGGAGCGACCGCAACACAGGCTGGTTTCGATGGTCGGGGCAATCGCCCAGGACGGTTCATCGAACCGCTACGACGTCGCGCAGCATCTTTCAGAGAAGACCGGCGGCAAGCACTTCATGCTCCCCGCACCGTTGATGGCCGACAGCCGTGCCGAGCGCGCGCAATGGGTCAATCACCGCTTGTACAGGATCGTGGATGCGTTGTCGGAGAATGCCGACGTGGCGTTTGTCGGGATCGGCAATATGGGGATCAACTGCCCGCTGCATGAGGACGGCTTCATCACCACGGCCGAAGTTGAGGAGATGATGGAAGGCGGCGCCGTGGCCGAGCTGCTCGGTTTGCCTATCGATGCAGAAGGTGTCAGGGTGGAATCGACGACCGGCGAGCGCGTGACGAGCTTGCGGCTCGATACACCGCCGAAGCGCCCGACTATCGGCTTTGCTGGCGGGGTAAGAAAACGCGCTGCTGTGATTGCCGCGTTGAAAGGGAAATGGCTGTCGGGTTTGGTGACGGACGAGTTGTGCGCGCAGGCGGCTTTGGAAGCCTGATTTAAAGGCCTCGCATGAACAAACGCCCGGACATGTCCGGGCGTTTGTTCATGCGTGCTCAAAAAATCATGCCGCCGACAACACCTCGACGATCTTCCGTTGATACGCGCTCCCTTCGGCATTGAACAAGTGGCAATGCTCGGGCATGGCGCCCAGCTTCAGCACTTCGCCGCGCGAATGGCGCTCGAGCGGCGGAATCCGGGCGATGATCCCTTCCGGCGCCACCGATGACTCCGCGTACAAATACGCGGCATCGCCGAGCGATTCGACGGCCATCGTCTTCGCCGATACCCCGTGTTCAACGGTCGCCGCCGTTCCCGCGTGCAGATGCTCCGGACGAATGCCGATCGTCACCGAATCGCCGACCTTGGCATTCCCCGGCTCCACCGCGGCAAGCTGCGTCTCGCCGGTTTCGTACTTCACCAGCACGCCATCGCTTAAAACCTGCGTAACTACGCCATTGAAAAAATTCATCTTCGGCGAGCCGATAAAACCCGCGACGAACTTGTTCTGCGGCGCGTGATAAAGCTGGTTCGGCGTGCCGACCTGCTCCACATTTCCCGCCGACAACACCACGATCTTGTCCGCGAGCGTCATGGCTTCGACCTGATCGTGCGTCACGTAGATCATCGTGGTCTTCAGCTCGTCGTGCAGGCGCGCGAACTCGAGACGCATCTTCACGCGCAACGCGGCGTCGAGATTGGAAAGCGGTTCATCGAAGAGAAACACTTTCGGCTTACGCGTGATCGCCCGGCCAATTGCCACACGCTGACGCTGACCACCCGACAATTGCTTAGGTTTCCTGTCGAGCAAATGATCGATGTGAAGGATCTTCGCGGCTTGCTGCACTGCTGCGTCGATTTCCGGCTTCTTCGCGCCCGCAAGCTTGAGGCCAAACGCCATGTTGTCGTACAGCGTCATGTGCGGATACAGCGCATACGACTGAAACACCATCGCAATGCCGCGCTTGGCGGGCGGCACGTCGTTCACGCGCACGCCGTCGATATTCAGATCGCCGCCGCTGATGTCTTCGAGACCGGCGATCATCCGCATCAGCGTGGACTTGCCGCAACCGCTCGGCCCCACGAACACGACGAACTCACCGTCGGCGATATCGAGGTTCACGCTGCGAATCACTTCGGTTTCTTCGTAGCGCTTGTTGATGTTGCGCAGATTCAGGCTTGCCATGATGGAGTCTCCGTCTTTAACTTCGCTTTGTTTCCTGCGAGCACGCGGCTCAGGGCAGTTCAAAGCTTGCGTTTTGCAGCCATTGTTCGACAAGCGCGGGGAGCTGCCCCATTTCGTCGAACACGACACTTGCGCCAGCACGTTTCAGCGCATCGATTTGTCCTTCACTTGCATGACCGCCGCCCACGAAACCCAGCACGGTCATGCCCGCCGCCGCAGCCGCCGTCACGCCGGTCACGCTGTCTTCCACCACCACGCACCGCTCGGGCGCAACGCGCAGCGTGCGCGCCGCCGAGAGATACACGTCGGGCGCGGGTTTCGGATTCGCCACGGTATCGGCGCAAAAAAGCCGTTCGCCGAAATAGCGCACGAGGCCCGTGCGGCTCAGCACCGCTTCCACATACGACGTAAAACTGTTGCTCGCGCAGGCTTTTCTCAACGCAATGCGGCCGAGCGCTGCATCGATACCATCGACCGCCGGCGCTTCAACCGCCGACGCTTCCACGACCGCGCGGATTGCATCGATCTGCGCGGAGTCGAGCGTTTTTCCGAGCGTTTCAGCCGAACGCCGCAACACCGTTTCAATGCGCAACCCGAGCAGCGGCGTGACGATAGGTTCAGCGTCCACGCCGGGCCAGAGCGCCTCGATCTCCTGCACGAGCATGCGGCCCGCAATGGCTTCGCTGTCGATCAGCACGCCATCGCAATCGCAAATCAACAGGTGATCGTCATGGGCAGCGGTTGCACTGGAAACATCCGCTGCGCCGGCTTGGGACAAGTTCAGGTTCACTGGATCGGCCTCTAAAGTGCTACATGTACTTGTCACTGCGCTACTTCACCGCGCCGAAGGTCAGGCCGCGCACGAGTTGTTTCTGCGACAGCCAGCCGACGATCAGGATTGGCGCGACCGCCAGCAAGGAAGCCGCCGAGAGCTTGGCCCAGAACAAACCTTCAGGACTCGAATACGACGCAATGAAAACCGTCAGCGGCGCTGCGTTCGAGCTCGACAGGTTGATGCTCCAGAAAGCCTCGTTCCACGACAGGATCACGAGCAGCAGACCCGTGGATGCCAGCCCTGGCAAAGACATGGGCATCAGCAAGTAGACGATCTCCTGCCACGTCGCCGCACCGTCGATACGCCCGGCTTCCAGAATGTCGCGCGGGATTTCGTTGAAGTACGTGTAGGACATCCACACGGCGATCGGCAAATTGATCAGCGTATAAACGATGATCAAACCCCACACCGTGTCCAGCATGCCGGTGTTTTTCCACAGCAAGTAGATTGGCACGAGCACGCCCACCGACGGCATCATTTTCGTCGACAGCATCCACAGCAAGACCTTCTGCGTTTTCTTGGTCGGGAAGAATGCCATTGCGTACGCGCACGGCACGGCGAGCAACAAGCAGATCACCGTAACGCCCACCGAGATCAGGATGGAATTCCACGCGAACGCAAAGTAGTTGCTGCGCGCGAAGACCTCGCGGAAGCTGTCGAGCGTCGGCGTGAAAAAGAGCGACGACGAATACGCCTGCTGCTCGGTCTTGAACGCCGTGATGGTCATCCAGAAGATCGGGAAAAACAGCAGCAAGGCGAACAGCCACGCAATCACGCCCAGCACGCTGCGCTTCAGCGTATCGATGAACGGCGCCGACGTTGTTGCAGTTACGGGATGGCTCATGATTCGTACTCCCCTTTCAGGTTCTTCGCGAGCATCCGCACGAGGAAGAACGCCACGATGTTCGCCAGCACGACCGCCAGAATGCCGCCCGCCGATGCCAGACCAACGTCGAATTGTTGCAGGCCGAGCGAGTAGATCAGGTACGACAGGTTGGTCGTCGCGGTGCCGGGACCGCCGCCGGTCGTCGTGTAGATCTCGGCGAAGATCGACAACAGGAAAATGGTTTCCATCATCACGACCACGGCGATCGCGCGCTTCAAATGCGGCAACGTGATGTAGAAGAACATCGAGAAAGCGCCCGCACCGTCAATACGCGCCGCCTCCTTCTGCTCCTGATCCAGTGACTGGATCGCGGTGAAGAGAATCAAGAACGCGAACGGCAGCCATTGCCACGCAACGATCATGATGACGGCAAAGAGCGGATACTCGCCGAACCAGTCGATCGGCTGCATGCCCAAACCTCGCATCGCGGCAGCCACGAGGCCATACACCGGATGCAGGATCATGTTCTTCCAGATCAGCGCGCTGACCGTCGGCATGACGAAAAACGGTGCAATCACCAGCAAGCGCGCAATGCCCTGCCCGATGAACTTCCGGTCGAACAGCACCGCGAGCAGCACGCCGCCGATCACGGTGATCGCCAGCACGGAGCCGATCAGAACCAGCGTATGAACGATCGACGGACCAAATGCAGGATCCGTTGCGAGGAACTCGTAGTTATCGATACCCGCAAAACCCTTTACGTCCGGGTTCAGCAAGTTGTATTTCGAGAACGAATACCAGATGGTCATCGCGAGCGGAATGGCCATCCACAAAAACAATACGGCAGTCGATGGCGTGATCAGCCAGCGCACCGACTTCGCGCGTTTCTTGTCGCGCTCGGCCGCGGATTCCGCGTACGTGTTCGATATGGGGGGATTAAGTTGACTCATGGTCGTGTCACCTCTCGATGAAGCGCAGGCCGCGCGCGTGGCCCTTCCAACGAAGAGCGGCGCGGCCTGCTGTACTACATTAGGCGCCAGGAGTGTGGGCCTCGACTGCTAGAGCGTGCTCGATTACTTCTGATAGCCGGCTTGCTTCACGGCGCGGTCCGCGGCTGCGTTGCCCGCTTTCAGCGCTGCATCCACGGTCGTCTGCCCTGCAACCACGCCGGCAATCGACTGGCCAACCACCGTGCCGAACGACTGGAATTCCGGAATGCCGACAAACTGAACGCCGGTGTACGGAATCTTCTTCATCGAGGAATCATTCGGGTTAGCCGATTCGATTGCGTTCAACACGAAGTCGCCAAACGGCGCGGCCTTCTTGTAGTCGGCGTTCGCGTATGTCGACTTGCGCGTGCCCGGGGGAACCGATGCCCAGCCTTCGTCCTTCGCGGCCAACTGGATGTATTCCTTCGATGTCGCCCACGTCGCGAACTTCTTCGCAGCGTCTTGGGACTTCGACGTCTTCGGAATCGCCAGCGACCACGACCACAACCAGTGCGAGCCCTTCGGCGTCACGGCAACCGGCGCTGCGGCAAAACCGATCTTGTCCGCGACCTGCGATTGCGACTTGTTGTAGAGCATGCCGGCTGCAACCGTTGCATCGATCCACATCGCGCATTTGCCCGACGACATCAGCGTCAGGTTCTCATTGAAGCCGTTCGAGCTGGCGCCCGGAGGGCCATCGTTTTTCAGCAAGTCTGAGTAGAACGTGATCGCCTTGTGCCATTCCGGCGTATCAAGTTGCGCTTTCCAGTTCTCGTCGAACCAGCGGCCGCCGTACGTGTTCACGAGTGTCGATACAAACGCCATGTTCTCGCCCCAGCCCGCCTTGCCGCGCAAGCAGATGCCGTATTGGCCCTTGGCTTTGTCGGTGAGTTTGTCGGCGAATTGCTTGATCTGGTCGTAGGTCGGCTGATCCGGCATTTTCAGGCCGGCGGCTTCGAACAAATCCTTGCGGTAATACGTCATCGAGCTTTCAACGTAGAACGGCAGCGCGTACAACTGGCCGTTGTACGAGAGACCATCGCGCGCGGTTTTCACCACGTCGTCGAGATCGTAGTCGGCCGGGAGATTCGTCATTGGCACGAGCCAGCCGCGCTTGCCCCATTGCGGCGCTTCGTACGTGCCGATCGCCATCACGTCGAACTGGCCGCTATTCGTGGTGATGTCGGTGGTGGCGCGCTGACGCAGAACGTTTTCTTCCAGGATCACCCACTTCAGCTGGATATCCGGATTGGCTTTTTCAAACGCCGGCGACAGCTTCTTCAACTCGATCATGTCCGGGTTGTTGAGCGTCGCGATGGTCACGGTCGCGGCCTTCGCGGCAACCGGCACAAGCGCGGCCGCGGCGAAAGCGGCGCACGCGAACGAGCGCATCGGCAGGTTTTTAAGGGTGAATGTGGCGCGTTTCATGTTGTTTCGTCTCCTTTATCGTTAGCACGGCGCTCGTGCTGCGGGCTTGCATGACGCGTCGATCATCGGCTGATCGGATTGATACGGGCTACTACATACTTTCTGGTACTCGTGAAACTTGAATTCGTAGCGGGCGGTTTCGTGCCCGCCCCAGGCACTTAGCTCATCCAGTTGCCGCCATCCACATTCAGCGTCTGCGCGGTGATGTAATCCGAATCCGCCGATACCAGGAACAACGCCGCGCCCGTCAGATCGTTCGGCAGGCCCATGCGTCCAAGCGGTACGGCTTCACCGACCAGGCGCTTCTTTTCGCCGAGCGGACGGTTTTCATACTTCGCGAAAAGCGCATCGACGGTTTCCCACATGGGGGTATCGACCACGCCCGGCGCAATGCTGTTCACGTTGATGCCATGCTGTGCGAGACCCAATGCCGCCGATTGCGTGTAGCTGATCACGGCGGCCTTCGTTGCGCAATAGTGGGAAACTAGCGCCTCGCCGCGACGTCCGGCTTGCGACGACATATTGACGATCTTCCCGCCGCGGCCTTGGCGGACCATTTGCTGCGCGACGAGCTGCATCAGGAAGAACATGCCCTTCACGTTCACCGCGAAGAGGCGATCGAAAATATCCCAGGATTCATCAAGGATCGGGCGCATGTCGAAAAGCGCCGCGTTGTTGTACAGGATGTCGATGCCGCCGAATTTGTCGACGGTGGACGAGACGATGCGCTCGAGATCTTCGCGCTTGGTGACGTCGGCTTTGACGGCGAGCACGTTGCCCGCGTAGTCCGAAAAACGCTGCGCCAGTTCGGCTTCGTCTTTCAGATCGACGACGACGACCTTCGCGCCTTCGTCCAGAAATCGTTTGGTGACCGCTTCGCCAATCCCGCTGGCCGCACCCGTCACGATAGCTACCTTGTCCTGCAATTTCACGGTTGTCTCCGGTTCGTCTTTGGCCGCTTTATTCGCGCTTGAGTCGTGCTTTGGCCGCGCTTGAGTCACAAAGGCAGTGAGCGAACGCTCTGTGCGCGATCAATTGCTCTCTGCGTGGTCGAATGATCGGTGACGAGTGAGGCGGTGTCAAGGCACGTTGCGATGTTTCGATGCTGCGACGCGCAAAGGGTGCGAAAACCGCGGGAAAACCCCAAGCGGCGCGGCTTTGCGCGAAGCGTGTTCTCGGCTGAACGCGTTCCGGACATCGATCTGTAATACGTCCGTGGATGCAAAATGGAGTGATACGTTATATCATCGCCGACGATTTGATCGACCCGCTATTCTTAAACTTTCAGGAAACGCCATGAGCAAACTTGTCGCCGCCTTATTGACTTGCACCGCCCTCTTTTCCATGACTTTCGGCGGCACGGCCATGGCGCAAACATCGGCCAGCGGCACGGTCGCGGTGGTCGCGGCCGAGAACTTTTATGGCGATGTCGTGCGGCAACTCGGTGGCAATCACGTTGCGGTGACCAGCATCCTGAGCAACCCGGACGAAGATCCGCATCTCTTCGAAGCTAGCCCGAAGACCGCGCGCGCGTTGCAGAATGCGGCGCTTGTCGTGTATAACGGCGCCGACTACGATCCGTGGATGGACAAGCTGCTGGCGGCATCGAAGGGAAAAGGGCGCACGACGATCGTCGCGGCCCAACTGATGGGCAAGAAATCCGGCGATAATCCCCACCTTTGGTACGACCCGGCCACCATGCCCACGGTCGCGAAAGCGGTCAGCGCGTATCTGGTCCAATCGGACCCGGCGAACAAAGCGGATTACGATGCACGCCTGAGCACGTTCCTGGCGTCGGCTAAACCCATCGATACGCGGGTCGCCGCGCTCAAAAGCCAGTTCAAGGGCGTGCCCGTGACGGCGACGGAACCGGTGTTCGGATATATGTCGGACGCAATTGGCCTCGATATGCGCAATGCCCGCTTCCAGCTTGCCGCCATGAACGACACGGAACCGAGCGCGTCGGATATCGCCGCATTCGAAAAGGATTTGCGCGAGCGTCAGGTGCACGTACTGATCTATAACAGTCAGGCAACGGAAGCGCTGACCAAGCGCATGCTGAAAGTAGCGCACGATTCACACGTGCCGAGCATCAGCGTCACCGAGACGCTGCCCGCCGGCAAGACCTTCCAGACATGGATGACCTCGCAGCTCGACGCGTTGTCGGCTGCGTTGCAGGGAAAGACGAGATGAGTGTTTGGACGTTCGAGGATACGGCTCGATGATGGCATCGATCAAAGCGGGGGCGCTTACCGTCGAGCACGTCACGCTCGAGCTCGGCGGCCGGCCGATCCTGAAGGACGCGAGCTTCAATGTCGCGGCGGGTGAGTTTATCGGCGTGCTCGGGCCGAACGGCGCCGGCAAGACCACGCTCATGCGCGCCATGCTCGGGCTTCTGCCCTTGTCCCAAGGCACGATCCGCGTAAATGGATCGAGCGTTGTGCGCGGCAATGCATCGATTGGCTATATGCCGCAGATTCGCAGCGGGCTTTCCGGCCGGCGCGTGCGTGGCCGCGATTTTGTCGCGATGGCCGCCGACGGACATCGCTGGGGTTTGCCACGCACGAGTGCCAAGGCGCAAGCCGATGTGGATCGCGTGCTCGATCTCGTCGATGGCCGCGCCCTCGCCGCGCGACCTCTGTCGGAGTTGTCGGGGGGCGAACGGCAGCGTTTGCTGCTCGCGCAATGTCTGCTCGGCGACCCGAAACTTCTGCTCCTCGATGAACCCCTGATCAGCCTCGACCCGCGTCATCAAACCGGCGTTGTCGATCTCGTGCGGCGCGTGCAGCGCGAACTCGGCATTACCGTGCTGTTCTCGGCGCACGAGCTCAATCCGCTGCTGAACTCGATCGATCGCGTGCTGTACCTCGGCAATGGCCGGGCGGCGCTTGGCACTATCGATGAAGTCATTACGAAGCCAATTCTCTCGCAGCTTTATGGATCGCCCATCGACGTGATGCGCGTGAACGGCCGCATCTTTGTCATGGCCGGCGACGTGGAAGTCGACAAGCTCGATCACGCGCACGAAGACGGTCCCGACGGCCATTCGCATTCTCACGACCACGATCATGGACACGATCACGGTCATCACCATTCCGGAACGCATTCCCACGATGTTTGAATACGAATTCATGCGCAACGCCTTTGCGGCGTCGGGAATCGTGGCGGTGCTGGCGGGCATTGTCGGGTACTTCCTGGTGCTGCGCGGGCAGACGTTCGCGGGTCACGCCTTGTCCCACGTCGGTTTTACCGGCGCGACCGGCGCGGTGCTCGTCGGCGTGTCGCCGCTCTGGGGCATGATCGGTTTTACGCTTGCTGCAGGCTTCGGCATGGGCGCACTCGGCGAAAAGCTGACGGGACGCGATGTCGCCATCGGCGTGATTCTGTCTTTATCGCTGGGATTCGGGTTGCTGTTCCTGCATTTCTTCACCGCGTACGCGAGCCAGGCGACCGCGCTGCTCTTCGGCAACGTGCTTGGCGTGAGTCACGAAACGCTCGTGGTCCTGGTCGGGCTCGCGGTGGTCAGTCTCGGCGCGCTGGCCGTGATCATGCGACCGCTGTTGTTTGCGTCGTTGCAGCCAGAGCTGGCCGAGGCCAAGGGTGTATCGCTGCGACTCGTGTCTGTGCTTTTTCTCGCGATCACGGCGCTGGCGGTGGCGGCATCGACGCAAATTGTGGGCGTGTTGCTCGTTTTTGCATTGATGGTCGGACCGGCCGCGGCGGCGCAAAACATCGCTACGCGTTTATCGACCGGCGTATTGCTCGCGGCGGTTTTCGCGCTGGGGCAAGCGTGGGTCGGATTGACGCTGGCGTATTACACCGACTGGCCAACGAGCTTCTGGATCACGATGCTGTCGGCAGCGGTTTATGGCGTGAGTTTGTTGGGGCGGAGATAGGCAGCAGTTTTTGGGAAGCGCGTCAAGCGCTTCCGCCTGACGCCGCCTCACCCACACAACGTCCGCGCGTGAAACGCCACGTGCTCGCCAATAAACGTCGAGATGAAGTAATACCCGTGGTCGTATCCTTCATGCCGGCGCAGTGTCACCGCCTGCCCCGCCGCTTTTGCGGCTGCCTCGAAAATCTCCGGATGCAGTTGCGTGGCAAGGAAGTTATCGGCGAGACCCTGGTCGATCAAAATCCCCGCATCGAACTTCGCCTTCGCGTATTTCACCAGTTCGCTCGCGTCGTACTGCTTCCACGCTTCCCGATCATCGCCCAGATATCCTGAAAACGCCTTCTCGCCCCAAGGGCATTGCGAAGGCGCGGCAATCGGCGCAAAGGCGGACACCGACTTGTAGATATCCGGATTCTTCAGCGCCAGAACCAGCGCACCGTGGCCGCCCATGGAATGTCCAAAAATCCCCAAGCGGTCTTCGCGCACGGGCAATCCCGCCAGCACCGTTGTGCGCAATTCCTGCGTCACGTACGAATACATCCGGTAGTTTTGCGCCCACGGTTCCTGCGTGGCATCCACATAAAACCCCGCGCCCACGCCAAAATCCCACGCCGCGCTTTCGTTCGGCACGCCAGCGCCGCGCGGACTCGTATCCGGCGCGATCAGCGCAATGCCATGCTCCGTTGCATAACGTTGCGCGCCGGCCTTGATCGCAAACGTCTCCTCGGTACACGTAAGACCCGCGAGATAAAACAACGCGGGAACCTTGCCGTGCGCGGCCTGTGGCGGCAGGAACACGGAGAATCGCATCGGCAGGCCGATGGTTTGCGAGTCGTGCTTGTAAGTGCGCTGCACGCCGCCAAAGCAGCGATGTTCTTCCACGAGTTCCAGCATTGTCGTCATCCTCAGTAAAGAACCACCGAGCGGATCGACTCGCCCTTTTTCATCAGGTCGAAGCCTTCGTTGATGCGCTCGAGCGGCAACGTGTGCGTAATCAGGTCGTCGATATTGATCTTGCCTTCCATGTACCAATCGACGATCTTCGGCACATCCGTGCGTCCACGCGCGCCGCCGAACGCCGAGCCTTTCCATTCGCGGCCGGTCACGAGCTGGAACGGACGCGTCGAGATTTCCTCGCCCGCCGCCGCCACGCCGATGATGAACGATTGTCCCCAGCCCTTGTGCGTGCATTCGAGCGCCTGGCGCATCACCTTCGTATTGCCGATGCATTCGAACGAATAATCGGCGCCGCCGTCGGTGAGTTGCACGATGTGATCGACCACATTCGGCACTTCGTTCGGGTTGATGAAATGCGTCATGCCGAACTTCTTCGCGAGTTCCACGCGCCCCGGATTCAGATCGACGCCAATGATCTTGTCCGCGCCCACCATTTTCGCGCCCTGGATCACGTTCAAGCCGATGCCGCCCAGCCCGAACACGACCACGTTCGCGCCCGCCTCGACTTTCGCCGAATACACGACAGCGCCCACGCCCGTCGTGACGCCGCAGCCGATGTAGCAAATTTTGTCGAACGGCGCGTCTTCCCGCACCTTCGCCACCGCGATTTCCGGCACGACGATGTAGTTCGAAAACGTCGATGTCCCCATGTAATGGAACAGCGGTTTTCCATCGATGGAGAAACGCGACGTTGCGTCCGGCATCAAACCGCGGCCTTGCGTGGAGCGGATGGCCTGGCACAGGTTGGTCTTGCGCGAAAGGCAGAACTTGCACTGGCGGCATTCGGGCGTGTAGAGCGGAATGACGTGATCGCCTTTGCGCAATGTGCCGACGCCCGGACCGACATCCACGACGATTCCCGCGCCTTCATGGCCGAGAATAGCCGGGAAAATGCCTTCCGGATCCGCGCCCGAGAGCGTGTAGTAATCGGTGTGGCAAATGCCGGTGGCCTTCACCTCGATCAGCACTTCGCCGGCGCGCGGCCCTTCAAGATCCACTTCCTCGATGGTCAGCGGCTTTCCGGCTTCCCATGCAATGGCGGCTTTCGTCTTCATGTGTCCGACTCCTTTCGTTGATCGTTTCAGGGATTCTGCGGGTCGCGCGAGATTACGTTTAGCACTTCGTAGCATGCGCCCATCGTGTGATAGTCGACCTTGCCGGCGGGGCTTTTCTCGTCGCTGTATTTGCTGTTGTCGCGCGCGAGAATTCTGTACCACGCGCCCCATTTATGGTCGACAAAGTGTTCCCAGCTGTAAGCCCACAAGCGGTCGTAATCTTTCCAGTAGCGGCTTGCGCCAGCGGCGTCGCCGTCGCGCGCGGCGCGATCGGCGAGCAACGCGGCGGTTGCCAGCGATTCAGCCTGGACCCAGAAGTATTTGTCTTCGTCGTAGAACTTGCCTTCGACGTCGAAGCCATAAACCATGCCGCCGTGCTCGTGGTCCCACGAGAGTTCCATGGCTTTATCGAAGAGTTCACGGGCGCGCTTCACATGCCAGGCTTCCGGGCGATGCCGTTCCAGGATCAGCAGCAGCTTCGCCCATTCCGTCTGATGCCCCGGCTGGAATCCCCACGGACGGAAGATGTTGGTCTTGTCGCCCTTGTTGTATTCCCAGTCCACCGACCAGTCCGGCTTGTAGTGTTCCCATACGAGTCCGCCGGCGAGCGCGGCCTGGCGGTTCACCATGTTGTCGGCGAGAAGCGCGGCGCGATCCAAATAACGCTCGTCTTTCGATGCCTCGAATGCGGCGAGCATTGCCTCGCACGCGTGCATGTTGGCGTTCTGCCCGCGATAGTCCGACACCACCCAGTCCGCGCTCGCCTCGTCCTTGTACAAACCGTGTCCGGCGTCCCAGAAGCGCGTTTCCATCAGGTCCCACGTTTCTTCCAGATACGCGCGCGCTTCTTCGAAACCGGCTTCGAGCGCCTTCGCATAGGCCAGCACGACGAACGCGAGGCCGTAACAATGATTGGTGCCATCGGTGACATTGCGGCCATCGAGTGTCCACGCATAACCGCCCGTTTCCGGATTGCGATGAAACTCGCGCAAATATTCGATGCCATGGCGCACGCCGCCGCGATATTCATCGAGACCGAAATGTTTGTACGCCATTGCGTAGGTGAAAACGAAGCGCGTACTCGATACCAGATGCCGCGTCCTGCGATCGTAGACCGCGCCGTTGTCCTTGTAGAAATGGTAGAAACCGCCCGCCGGATCCATGCAATGCGGGTGATAGAACGTCATGGTGCGTAGCGCGTGATCGAGCAGGAACTCGCGCGAACGGAAATCTGGGAATGGCGTGTGAGGCTTCGAGATATCGGACATTTGTATGAGGTCTTCGTACTGCGTGTAAGGTCGCGTGCGGCGTTAGTTTAAGCGCAGGTTCAATACGTGTTTCGAAACCGATAAAAAACATTCGAAAACCCGGTTGCGACGGGTTAACCCCGTGCTTCCTTCGCGTCGCAACAAAACGGACTATGCGTCCCGGCCGATAACCATCATAACCACGCCTCGTATCTGAGCACCCGCGTTCGCACGACGCAAATCGATCAACGCCCGCCAGTCAACGCTTTGCCGCGCCACACGCAATGTTAAGCCACTCGGGCCATATCAGCCCGGCTAAGGGGGCCATACGCCAACGTCGACTTGTTCTTGCTTTTTAAGCCACTTACCTTGGATCGCTCAAACAAGACGTCCGGATTGCACGGCGATCAAATTGATGGAGAGAGACAAGACATGGCATCAAATCAGGTTCATCCGTGCGACGAACGCTTGCCCGCCGCCCAATTGCTCACCTTGGGCATCCAGCATGTACTCGTGATGTACGCAGGCGCCGTCGCCGTGCCGCTGATTCTCGGCGCAGCGCTCAAGTTGCCAAAAGACCAGATCGCGTTTTTGATCAGCGCCGATCTTTTTTCATGCGGCGTCGCGACGCTGATCCAGACGCTCGGCCTGTGGATCTTCGGCATCCGCTTGCCGGTCATCATGGGATGCACGTTCGCCGCCGTCGGTCCGATGGTGGCCATCGGAACGAATCCCGGGCTCGGCATTCTCGACATATTCGGCGCGACGATTGCGGCGGGCGTCATCGGAATATTCCTTGCGCCGATGATCGGAAAGTTGCTGCGCTTTTTCCCGCCCGTCGTGGTCGGAACGGTGATCGCGGTGATTGGTTTGTCGCTGATGGGCGTGGGGATCAACTGGGCGGCCGGCGGTGTCGGCAATCCCGAATATGGGAATCCGGTTTATCTGCTGCTTGCGCTTGTCGTGCTCGTGCTGATTTTGTTGATCAACAAGTTCGGGCGCGGGTTTATCGCGAATATTTCCGTGTTGCTGGGCATCGTGGCGGGATTTGCGATCGCCATGTCACTCGGACGCGTCGACCTGAACGGCGTGACGAGCGCGCCATGGGTCGGCATCGTGCTGCCGTTTCACTTCGGCTTGCCGCACTTCGACCCGCTTTCCATTGCAACGATGGTCATCGTCATGTTCGTCACCTTCATTGAATCGACGGGCATGTTCCTCGCCGTCGGCGATATGGTCGAGCGTCCCGTCGATCAGGATGCGCTGGTGCGCGGCTTGAGAGTCGATGGACTCGGCACGTTGATAGGCGGCGTGTTCAACTCGTTTCCGCATACATCGTTTTCGCAGAACGTCGGGCTGATCGGCGTGACGGGCGTGAAAAGTCGCTTTGTCTGCGCGACCGGCGGTGTGATCCTGGTGGCGCTCGGGCTCTTTCCGAAGATGGCGCAAGTGGTCGCTTCGGTGCCGCCGTTCGTGCTGGGCGGCGCGGGCATCGTGATGTTCGGCATGGTCGCGGCGAACGGGATCAAGGTGCTGTCGAAGGTCGACTTCGTGAAGAACCATCACAACTTGTTCATTGTCGCGGTGAGTATTGGGCTGGGACTCGTGCCGGTGGTCGCGCCGAAGTTCTTCTCGCAACTGCCGCACGCGCTCGAACCCATTCTGCACAGCGGGATTCTGCTGGCGTCGGTGTCGGCGGTGCTGCTCAATATTGTGTTCAACGGCGTAAAGAAGGAACGCGATGCCACGTGCGCGATTCGGCGCGCCGGTCATGATTTCGATGGAACGGTGAAAGCGGATCGGTGAATTGGATGTAAAAAAGCTGCTCGATGCGTCTGTCGAGCAGCTTGATACTTGTGGCTTCATTGCGGGACGCGACCGAGTGCTATCGAATAAACCGCTTTTCTTTCCCGCTTTCCAATTGCAATCACCACAACTGTAATCTTGCGATCGACGACCTGATACACCAATCGATAGCCCGATGAGACCAATTTGATCTTGTAGCAATCCGGCATGGTAGCGAGACGCGCGGATTCCACTCGTGGATTTGCAAGCCGCTCCACAAGCTTGCGTTTAAGTTGCTGACGCACTGTGTTGTCGAGCTTGTCCCATTCCTTCTTTGCCGATACTAAAAACTGTAGTTCATAGGTCTTCAACTTTCACACTCACAGCTTTCTCGCCGCGGCGCGCCCTAACAATCTCAGCCAACTCAATATCTTCAAGCCGTTCGCAGATTGCTTCCCATTCGTGCGCCGGGATCAGATACGCGACGGGCTTGTTTCGGTTAAGCACTGCGACGGGCCCGTCAGCCTGCTCAATTGCGGCCGATGGGTTGACCTTGAGTTCGCTGATTCCAATCGAAGTGCGCGCAAGAATGAGTTCCATATTGCCTCTATCAGTAAGCAGCGTGTCAAGACTTCAATGTTTACGTTTTCGGCACATTGAATGTGACCTCAACGTAGCATCAAATTTGGTACTTATATTAGGTCATTTAGATGGTCTTTACAATGACCTAATTGGTAGCCATTGTTTCCGACGCAAAAAAGCCGTAGTTAAGCTGTGGTTCAGGAAGCACCATTCTAAAACTCGATAGCGTGTGTATGAGGTCGGCAACTCGTGCCATGGTTACAGCAAGTTGTTGTCGCAGTTGCCGAAGGCGCTGTAATCGATTCAAGCAACGAATTCTGCAGGCACAGTCGGTGTCGTCAGTTTGCTGACTAATCGATGGGCTAAAAATGACGATGCCACAGGTGCGATTCGCCATGCGTGGGATGGTTCTGATGGAGCGGCAAAGGCGGAACGAATGAATAAAACCAATACCATTCGCGAAAAGTTGTCTGCAGATAAAGGTCCAGTAAGCGAGATCATTACGTCGTCGCGGCACAAAGCCGCGACGACATCATTTACACATTGTCAAACCAGAATTAACAAATTTCAACCCACGCGCTCATTTGAGCGCGACATGCAATATTAACCAATCTGATTATTTACTTGATTTTTCAACTACGAGAAGCAAAACAGCGTCTTCTTATAGAGTCCTTTTTCATTCGACCTTTTCTATCGATCGTATTGCTTGCCTTCGAATTTCGGCTAGTCCGAGATGTCAATTTCGCATGATCGCAAATGTTCTTTCGCGGCGTTCATCTTTTTCTACTACTTTCATGCAACGACAGCTTCGCAAAAATGTATCCCGCATTTTTGTCTTTCGGCGACAAGCCTTTGGATTTGACTTCCCTGTTAAAAGTCGCCTTGAATATTCCAGCGAATCGAATGGCAATGCTCGAAATCACCGTGTGCTTGTTTCGACTTTTCAAATCACCTCCTGTGAGTGGTTAGTCTCGCTCCCATTCTTGTTCATTCATGTTTGACAATAGGCACCATAGCGGACAATCGCCATCATATCGGTGACTGCATCGAGCAGTAGGTTCGTTTCAGTTTGATAATCAATTTTTTACAAAACATAAATAAGAATATTCTGAATAATTCTCATAAATGATCGTTAAACAGAATATTTTGAGAGTTACCCCGAAAATTTCATCGACACAGGTATAAAAAAAACCGCAGCCAAGGCTGCGGTTTTTTTACGACGCCAAACTATCCAGACTATCCTGCCGATCCAGCCGCTTTCCCTTCGGCATCGACTTGTGGTTTCGCCGCCGGCATCAAATGCTGCACGGGCACCAGCTTCGCGGAACCCGTCGAAGGCCCGGTCGATACCGAACCCACCGTCGTGCCCGAAGCCGCCGCAGCAGGCGCCGCCGTCGCCGGCGTACCGATATCCCGATAATCCGGTATCAGATCCGACGGACGCGGCTGATCGCCAGCATGTTCAATCCAGCCGCCGCCCAGCTCACGATACAAATCCACGAGGTTGGTCGCCCGATTCAGCCGCGCCGAAATCAGCAGTTGCTGCGCCGTGTACAAATCGTCCTGCGCCGTCAGCACCGCGAGATAGCTGTCCACGCCGTTGCGATAACGCAAGTCCGACAACTCCAGCCTGCGCGACTGCGACTTCGTGAACGATTCAAGCGCGGTAATCTGCTGATCGTACGTCCCGCGCGCGGCCAGGCCATCCGCCACTTCGCGGAACGCAGTCTGGATCGTCTTCTCGTAATTCGCGATTTCGATGCGCTTCTGGATCTGCGCCACATCGAGATTGGCGATGTTCGTGCCGCCCTCGAAGATCGGAATCGAGATCTGCGGTGCAAACGACCATGCAGCCGAACCCGGTTTGAACAGTCCACCGAGCGACGGCGACAACGTCCCGAAACTTCCCGTGAGAGAAATCTTCGGGAAAAACGCCGCGCGCGCCGCGCCGATGTTCGCATTCGCCGCCAGCAACGACTGCTCCGCCGACGCAATGTCCGGACGCCGCGTCAGTAAATCGGACGGCAGGTCGGCAGGGATATCGGCGAGCAGGTTCTGGCTGTCGAGCGGCAAACCAGGCGGCAGATCGGCGGGCAACGGCTCGCCCATCAGCAGCACCAGCGCGTTCTCGGCCTGCGCCCGCAGACGCAATTGCGACTGCAGGTTGGCAGCGGCCTGTTGCTGAACGCCCTGAGCCTGACGCACATCGAGTTCGGAACCTACGCCGTTATCGAATTGCAGTTTCGTGATCCGGTACGACTCGTCCGCCGTCTTCAACGTGTTGCGCGTGACGGTGAGCTGATCGTCGTCGGAAAGCATGGTGAGGTACTGATCGGCGACTTGCGAGACAAGCGAAATCTCCGCCGCCTTGCGCGTCTCGGCCAGCGCGAAATACTGCGCCAAGGCCTGATCCTTCAAGCTTTGAATCCGCCCGAAGAAGTCGATTTCCCACGATGCATTCACACCAACCGAATACTGGTTCGAGATGGTCTGATTGAAGAACGACAGGTCCTTCGGCGTGCGCTGCTTCGTTTGCGAGCCGACTGCATCAAGCGTCGGGAACAAGCCCGCGCGCGTGATCTGGTACTGCGCGCGCGCCGTTGCGACGTTGAGCATGGATACCCGCAAATCGCGGTTGTTCTTCAGCGCGATTTCGACGATCCGCTGCAAACGGGCATCGGCGAAGAAATCACGCCAGCCGATATCCACCGCCGGTTTTGTCTCCGCGCTGCGGCCGTTTGCATCGCCCGATGTCGCGCTCGGCTGCTTGTCGTAGACGCCGCCTTGCGGGAACGTCTGGTCGACCGGCGCCGCCGGACGCACGTACTTCGGCGCCATGGTGCAGCCAGCCGCGAACAACGCGACCGCTGCTGCTATCAAGGAGTGTTTCAGCATCTTAATTTCCTTCCTTGGCCGGAGCAGGCGTATCACCGTGGTCGTGATGCGCCGTGCCCTTGTCATGACTGATCTTGCTGATGACCACGAAGAACATCGGGATCATGAAAATCGCCAGGAAGGTCGCCGTCAACATCCCGCCGATCACGCCCGTACCAATGGCGTGCTGGCTCGCCGAACCCGCGCCGTTACTGATCGCGAGCGGCAACACGCCGAGAATGAACGCCAGCGACGTCATCAGAATCGGGCGCAACCGCAGGCGCGCCGCTTCCATGGCTGCTTCAACCGTCGTGCGTCCCTGCGAACGCAAGTCGCGGGCGAATTCCACAATCAGAATTGCGTTCTTCGCCGACAAACCCACCGTAGTCAACAAGCCGACCTGGAAAAACACGTCGTTTTCCAGTCCGCGCAAGGTCGCCGCGAGCAGTGCGCCCAAGATACCGAGCGGCACGACCATGATCACCGAGAACGGAATCGACCAGCTTTCATACAGCGCCGCGAGACACAAGAACACGACGAGAATCGAGATGCCGTACAGAATCGGCGCCTGCGAACCCGACTGGCGTTCCTGCAGCGACAAGCCCGTCCATTCGTAGCCAATACCCGCCGGCAACTTCGCCGCGATTGCTTCGATGGCCGCCATGGCCTGACCCGTCGACTTGCCCGGACCCGCCGCACCCTGGATTTCCACTGCCGAAATACCGTTGTAGCGTTCGAGTTTCGGCGAACCGTAGATCCACTTGCCCGAGCCGAACGCACCGAACGGCACCATGCCACCGGCACTGTTGCGCACGTACCAGTCGTTCAGATCTTCGGGGTTCATGCGGAACGGCGCATCGCCCTGAATGTAGACCTTCTTGATCCGGTTATCGACGTCGAGGAAGTTGTTCACATACGACGAACCCCACGCAATCGAGAACATGTTGTCGATATCCGCGGGCGACACACCCAGCGCGCTCGCCTTCTCACGGTCGATGTTCACCTTGAACTGCGGCGTATCGTTCAAGCCGTTCGGACGAACCTGCGCGAGCGTCGGGTCCTTCGCGGCCATGCCGAGCAACATGTTGCGCGCCTGGATCAGCGCGTCGTGCCCGAGACCCGAGCGATCCTGCAACTCGAAGTCGAAGCCCGACGCCGTGCCGAGTTCCGGAATCGACGGCGGATTCACCGGAATCACCATCGCGTCCTTGTACGTGGAGAAGTGCCCGAACATCCGGCCAACGAGCGCGCCCACCTTCTGGTCCGCGTGCTGACGTTCCGCGTAGTCCTTCATCCGCACGAACACGAGACCCGAGTTCTGGCCGCGGCCTGCAAAGCTGAAGCCGTTCACGGTAAAGACGGCATCGACGATGTCCTTCTGGTCCTTCAGCAGCCAGTCGGTGATATCGGCGAGAACCTTGGCCGTGCGTTCCTGCGTCGAACCTGCCGGCGCCTGAACGATCACGAACATGGTGCCCTGGTCTTCGTCAGGCAGGAACGACTTCGGCAGACGCACGAACAGGAACCCCACCGCAACGATCACCACCAGATAGATGATGAGCCAACGGCCCGAACGCTTGATCACGTGCTCCACGCCGCTGTGATACTTGTCCTGGCTCTTCGTGAACGTACGGTTGAACCAGCCGAAGAAACCTTTCTTCTCGACGTGATGGTCCTTCTCGATAGGCTTCAGAATTGTCGCGCACAACGCCGGCGTCAAGATCAACGCGGTGAGCACGGACAAGATCATGGCGGCAACAATGGTCAGCGAGAACTGACGATAAATCGCGCCCACCGACCCGCCCGAGAACGCCACCGGCACGAACACGGCCGACAGCACGAGCGCCACGCCGACCAGCGCGCCGGTGATCTGATCCATGGCCTTGCGGGTCGCCTCCTTCGGCGATAACCCCTCCTCGGCCATCACCCGCTCGACGTTTTCCACTACCACGATCGCATCGTCCACCAGCAAGCCGATGGCGAGCACCAACCCGAACATGGACAACGTGTTGATCGAGAATCCGACCAGTCCCATGACCGCGAACGTGCCAAGCAACACCACCGGCACGGCGATCGTCGGGATCAGCGTGGCGCGCAGGTTCTGCAGGAACAGATACATGACCAGGAACACGAGCACGATACCTTCGATCAGCGTCTTGACCACTTCTTCAATGGACAGCTTCACGAACGGCGTGGTGTCGTACGGATACTTCACGACCAGGCCCGGCGGGAAATACTTCGACAAATCATCGATTTTCGCGCGCACCAGCTTTGCCGTGTTCAGCGCGTTGGCGCCCGTGGCAAGCTGAATACCGAAGCCGGCGGTCGGCTGACCGTTGTACTTCGTGTCGAAGTTGTAGTTTTCACCGCCCAGCTCGATGCGCGCCACGTCCTTGATACGCACTTGCGAGCCATCGGGATTGACCTTCAGCAGGATGTTGCCGAACTGCTCGGGCGTTTGCAGCAGCGTGGCTTCCGTAATGGTCGCCTGCAGCATTTGCCCCGGCACCGCCGGCGTCCCGCCGAGTCCGCCGCCCGCGACCTGCACGTTCTGGTTCGACACGGCGTTCTTGACGTCGATTGCCGTCAGCGAGAAGTTGTTGAGCTTGGTCGCGTCCAGCCATATTCGCATTGCAAACTGCGAGCCGAACAGCGTGACCGTACCCACCCCGTCGATACGGCTGACCGGATCCTGGATCTTCGACGCCACATAGTTCGCGAGGTCGTAACGGCCCATGCTGCCGTCGGTGGAAACGAACGCCATCACCACCAGGAAGCTGCTGCTCGACTTCGTCACCTTCGTGCCGAGCTGCTGCACGGCCTGAGGCAACAGCGGCGTAGCCAGCTGCAACTTGTTTTGCACCTGAACCTGAGCAATGTCGGGGTTGGTGCCGGCGGCGAATGTCAGCGTGATGGTGGCCGTGCCGGAGTCATCGCTGGTCGAAGACAGGTACAGCAAGTGATCGAGGCCGCTCATCTGCTGCTCGATCACCTGCGTCACCGTGTTTTCGACCGTGGTAGCCGATGCACCCGGGTACGTGGCACTGATCTGAATGGCCGGCGGCGCGATCGTCGGGTACTGCGCGATCGGCAAGGTGAAGATCGAAGCGATCCCCGCCAGCATCAGAATAATCGCGATCACCCACGCAAAAATCGGGCGATCGATAAAGAACTTTGCCATGAAACAGGCTCCCTGTTATTCCGTCAATTGCGCCTGATTACGCGCCTGATGCTGCGGAGGCTGCGGCCGCGGAAGCGGGCGCCGGAGCGCTCGAAGCCGCTGCGCCACTGGCGCCGGCAGCCGGAGCCGAAGCTGCGGCGGCGCCTGAAGCACCTTGAGCACCCGGCGGCGGCAGTTGCGCATCGACTGGCTTGACGGTCGAACCCGGCCGCGCCTTGTCCGTGCCCTGCACGATCACCCGGTCGCCCGCGTTGACCCCGCTGTCGACCACCCAGCCCGTGCCATACGTGCCTGACGTCACCAGCTGGCGCAACACCACCTTGTTGTCCGCGTCGACCACGAGCGCCGTAGGCTGGCCCTTCTGGTCATGCGTCACGCCGACTTGCGGCACCACCAGCGCCTTGTTGTTCACGCCTTCGTCGATACGAGCGCGCACGAACATGCCCGGCAACAGCACACGGTCCTTGTTCGGGAAAATCGCGCGCACGGTCACGGAACCGGTGCCCTGGTCCACGCTCACGTCCGAGAACTGCAACTTGCCCTGTTCGGAATATTTGCGGCCGTCTTCCAGGATCAGCGAGACCTTGGCGGCGTTCGGACCGCCTGTTTGCAGACGCCCTTCCTGAATGTCGCGGCGCAGCTTGAGGCCGTCCACGCTCGATTGCGTCAGATCCACATACACCGGATCCAGTTGCTGGACCGTCGAGAGCAGCGTCGCCGCGCTCGCCTGCACATACGCGCCCGGCGTGACCTGCGACAGACCGATACGACCCGTAATGGGCGATACCACGTCCGTATAGCCCAGGTTGATCTGGGCTGTGTCCACGGCGGCTTTACCCGACGCCACGTCCGCAACCGCCTGTCCCTGTGTCGCTACCGCATTGTCGTAGTCCTGCTTGCTGACTGCGTTCGCGGCCACGAGCACCTTGTAGCGCGCGGCGAGCGCGTTTTGCGTCGCGACGTTGGCCTGCGCCTTCGCGAGCGTGGCCTTGGCTGTATTCAGTGCTGCGATGTACGGCGCCGGATCGATCTTGTAAAGGCGCTGACCTGCCTTCACATCTGCACCTTCGGTGAATTCGCGGCGTTGCACGATGCCGTCGACCCGAGCGCGAACCTGGGCGACGAGAAACGCGCTCGTGCGGCCCGGCAATTCGCTGACGACAGAAACGGTGGTCGGCTGGATGGTGACGATGCCGACTTCAGGCGTCTGAGGCGGCGGTGCTGATTGTTTTTGTCCGCAGGCTGCAAGGATTAGGGCAGCCGTCGCGGCACTGATTAAGCGGAATGGAACCCGTTCGACGCGCATGGAGCGACCTCTGTCAAAGACTGAGATTGAAAATAAGTGCGCGGCCGCCTCTTCTGCCGGCGAGCCGCAACAAGCGTCTTTAGACGCAAACCAGTAGCCTGTGGGCGTAAAAACCAGCGCCCCGACCATCATTCGTGTTCCGCGCCGGGCGTCGTCTCTGTCGTGCGACTGCCGCTTGTGTGGGCCTGGGGTGGGCTCCGCGGACGGGCGGCGGCTGAAAGCTGTGTCGGATATTAACCGGTCAATGCGGCTTGGGCTATCGTTGGACGGATGGTATTGTATATACATTCACGGACGAACGTAAAAGAGACGATCGTACGTGAACACGAGCAGTGCGAGAGGAATCGTCTCGGAGCGTTTGAAGACGATAAACAAATGCGTGACGCCGCTGCAGGTTAATGTAAGAAAGCGCTGCATCGTTGCGCTGGGCAGGCAAGCTGGGATTGACGAAATAATGGTCCGACGAACGAAGGAAGAGGCGGCGGAAACGCGCAACGGCATTCTGGATGCAGCCGAGCGCGTGTTCTTCGAGAAAGGCGTGTCGCGCACAACACTGGCCGATATCGCACTCGAGGCCGGCGTGACGCGCGGCGCCATCTACTGGCATTTTGCGAACAAAGGCGATCTTTTCACCGCCATGTTCGACCGCAGCCTGTTACCGCTCGATGAACTGGTGGAAGCCACGCTCGATACCAAGGAACCCGATCCGCTCGGACGGATGCGCGACATCTTCATCTGGTGCATGCGAAATATCGCGCTGGACGAACAGCGGCGCCGCGTCTTCGATATTTTGTTCTTGAAGTGCGAATTCGTCGAAGACATGGGTCCGGTGCGCGAACGTCACCAGACCAATATGCGCGAAGGCAAGGAGAAGATTGAACGGGGTTTGTTGAATGCCGTCGACAAAGGCCAGCTGCCCGCGCAACTCGATACCCATCACGCCACGACCATCCTGCATGCTCTTTTCACCGGGATTCTGTACGACTCGCTGATGTGGCCGGAGAGCATCGACCTCAAGAACGAATCGGAACGGCTGATCGACTCGTGTTTCGATGTAATGCGCTATAGCCCGTCCATGCTGCGTCCCGCGGCTTGAATCGTGTGCTGTTGCGGACTTATTGCAATCCGTAGTGCTGCGCGAGAAACAGGAAGATTGCTACACAACCGAGCATTGCCGCCCAAGCCCACGCGGGCAAGCTGTGCGGATGATGGCGCGGCGTGTGTCCATGCAGCCGATGCCGCAAGACGCCACCGATTGCATCTGCCGCCGCCGCGCGTGACTTCTGTGCCGCGGCACTCGCCGGACGCGCAAATGCCGCCGACATGGTGATAGGCCGCAGAAACACATGCCGCCGCGAAACGGTGGCGTCGGGCGTCTGCGACGCCGGGTGACCGTGTTTCGCGCGCACCACTTCGCAGAATTCCGCGAAAAAATCATCGGCGACTTCGCGCAACGCGTTTTCGATCTGACGCGGCGGCAAACCTGCAAGCGGCCCGGTGAGCGTGGCCCAGACCGTATATTCAATCCACGTCGATTGGCCGTTGGCATCCGGAATCAGCGCCACCGCAATCTGTCCGCGCAACGATCCCACGCCTTCGCCGCGCGCCTTGAAACTCAACGTCTGGGCATCGACTTCGCCATCCGGACCGTCATGACGCGGCACACGGCGCGCCTCGGCCACGTGCGCGCGGATCACGTAACGCGAACGCAGCGCGCCGAGCGGCACGGTCATCGCGAGCATGTATTCGCCGCCGGCCAGTCGCAGAAGCGATTCGCAATTATCGATACTCGCGCGCACCAGCGCCAGGTCGCCCAGCGCCTCGCGCACCAAGGCAGGGGCGAGTGGAATGCGTAGAGCATCGGCGACTTCCATCACGACCTCCCCTGATGCAATGCGGCGGTTTAGTAATCAGGCGCCCGACGTTTCATCGATACGATCGACGCGCGTCGGGTGAAACGCGAGATATCCCTTGATCTGCGTGGCGCTTTCCAGCGGTTCTTCGTAGCTCCAGACCGCGTTTTCGATCGGACCTTCTTCGGTGAGCAGATGGTAGTAAGTGGCTTCGCCCTTGTACGGGCAATGCGAGGTGTGCGTGGACCTGGCGAGGCGAGCCATGTTGACGTCGCCGCGCGGGAAATAATGCACCGGATCGAGACCTGTTTCGGCGAGCGTCAGCGCCGCCTGCGTGTCGGCGAAAGTCACGCCCTGATGAATCACGCGATGCCGCCGCGTGTTCAGCGAAATTTCGATGTGATGGGTGTCGGTGTTCATCGTGCGCTCCCGGTTTCATGCTGGATCGCTGGATCAATCGCGGTTTCGATGCAAGACACAGAACTGCGCTGTCGTTCGGCTCGACCGCACAAAAAAACCACGGGCTTTCCGGGACCCGTGGCTTTCATTATGAGACAACTCCAGGGGAGTTGTGCAAGCGTTGTGCGCGGGTTTATGTCCTGCGCCACACATCGTTCGCGCGTTCGTGTCGGTCCCGGCAGTTTGTTCCGATTACTGCATCCGCTTACTGCGTCGGTTACTGAGTCGTCCAGTGGAATGCTGCCTTCGCCCTGCCGTTTCCGGCTACTGTCACCGCCTGTTTTTTCTCGGAATCCTTGTACTTGGCGTAGACCGTGTAATGGCCCGGCGGCAGCTTCACCAGCATGTACGGGCCCATTGCGTCGGTTTTGAGCACTTCGGCGTTCTTTTCATCGGCGATACGCACGTGGACGTCGGCAAGATAATCGGCCGTCGGACCCGTGAAACGCAACGAAAGCGGCCAGTGCGCCTGTTCGCGGATCAACGCATGCGATTCGTCCAGCCCAACGCCGCCCGACGTGTACGACACGTTGCCCTGCGTCTGCACCTGGGGCAAGCCGCCGCCATTCGTGTTGCCGGCGCTGCTCATGTCGCTGGTTTCAGCGCTGGAGGCCTGCGCAAACGCGCCGCCCGCGACGCCAAAAGTCATGGCGGCTGTCAGTAGCGCGATCGATACCTTTTTAAATCTTTGCTGATTCGATGTTGCGTGAAACGTCGCTGCGTTAGTCGTCCTGGTCATCTGTTTAGCTCCTTGTGGACTTCAGACGCCTTCATCGGCGTGCGGTTCTGATTGCTGCCAAGTGGCGCAGCATCTGAACAGACGAATCAGCACGGTTCATGCCCGCATCCCGCCCTATTTCCGGATCGCATGCTACGCGATCCGGAAATCCCGCTTCAGCCGAGATCCACCGGCACGAAGATCTGGGCATCGTCGCGCTGGATCAGCAACGCGATGCTGTCGCCCGCATTCTTGACCATCGTCTTCAATTGCTCGATGGTCGTAACCGGCTGGCCGTTGACCGCGAGAATCACGTCGCCGGCCTGAATGCCCGCGCTTTCCGCCGCGCCGCCCGCTTGTTGAACCAGGAGACCACGCGACAACGACGCGCTCTGCTTTTCCTCAGGCGTCAACGGCCGGACCGCCACGCCCAGACGCGCATCCTGCGACGCCGATTCGCTCTTGTCCGCGCCGCCCGTGCTTGCGGTCTTTGCATCGCTCAACGCGCCGACGGTCACCGTCAAATCCTTCGTGCCCTTGTCGCGCCAGACTTGAAGCTTGGCCGTGGTTCCCGGCGGCAAACCGGCCACCTGCGCCGGCAGCGCGTTCGAATCTGCAACAGCAAGTCCGTTCACCGACAAGATCACGTCGCCCGGCTCGAGACCCGCCTTCGCTGCGGGGCCGCCCGGCTCCACCGAACTCACCAGCGCGCCGTTCGCGCTTTGCATGCCGAACGACTTCGCCAGCGTCTGGTTCATGCCCTGAACCGTGACGCCAAGACGTCCGCGATCCACGTGTCCCGTCTTGATCAGCGCGTCCTTCACCTTGATCGCTTCATTGATCGGGATTGCGAAGGAAAGACCCTGGAAACCGCCGGTCTGCGAATAGATCATCGAATTGATGCCGATCACTTCGCCTTGCAGGTTGAAGAGCGGTCCGCCCGAATTGCCCGGATTCACCGGGACGTCGGTCTGGATGAACGGCGTGTAATTCTCGTTAGGCAGCGAACGCGATTTCGCGCTGATGATGCCGGAAGTCACGGTGTTATCGAAACCGTAAGGCGAGCCGATCGCGACCACCCACTGGCCGACCTTGCTGCCGTTCGGGTCGCCAATCTTCACCACGGGCAAGCTCTTCGCGTCGATCTTCAGCACTGCCACGTCCGATTGTTTGTCGGCGCCGACGACCTTCGCGCGGTACTCGCGTTTGTCGGTGGTCTTGACGGTGACGACGTTCGCGCCATCGACCACGTGCGCGTTGGTCAGGATGTATCCGTCGCTGCTCACGATGAAACCCGAGCCCAGGCTTTCGCTCGGGGTATCGGCGGCGTTGGGACCGTTGCCGTTGCCGTCGCCACCCATGCCGGGCACGCCGTTACCGTAGAAATGCTTGAAGAACTGATAGAAAGGATCGTTTGGATCGATCGGCAATTGCGGATTGCCACCGTTCATTCCGCCATTCATGCCGCGCCGCGCCGCCGTTTTCACGACGTGCTTCGCGCTGATGTTGACGACTGCCGGACCGTAGGTTTCGACCAGGCCGGAGAAATCGGGGATGCCGGTTTTGGCGGCGGCTTCGGCGGGCATCATCGCGGCCTGCGCCGGTGTGATGACCTGGGGCGCGGCAACGTTATGGTTGCCGGCCACATAACCCGCCGACAAGGCGACTGCAACGGCTACCGCAACGGCGCTGCGGGTAATGATCTTCGCTTTCATCGTGTGCTCCTCGGGGATACGCTTCATGATGAAACGAAGAGTACGGGGCGCCGCTTAAAGGTTACTTAAAGCAATGAAATCAGGCTGCGTCGAAACGAATCGATACCAGCAAGCCACCCGCTTTCGATTCCGCAAGCAAGACCGTCGCGCCATGCTGCTCGGCGATCCGGCGCACGATGGCAAGCCCCAGACCGCTGCCTGCCACGTCGGTTCGCGCACGATCGGCGCTCGCGCCCACGCGATAAAACCGGTCGAACACCCGCACGCGTTCATCAGCCGGAATGCCAGGGCCGTTATCGGCAATTTCGACGACAGGATGGCCCTCGTCCACGCGCAGGCAGACATCGACGCGGCCGCCATCGGGCGTGTATTTCGTGGCGTTATCGATGAGATTGTTGAACATCACGCGCAACGCGTTCGAATCGCCCGTGACGGTCGCCGCCTCGCTCGCCTCGATGCCCAGATCCACGCCGCGCTGCTGCGCGACCAGCACCGACCCGCCGACGCATTCGTCGAGCAGCGCATGCAAATCCACGGGCGTGGTCGCGCTCTTGCCGTCGGGTTCCGAGCGTGCAAGCGCAAGCAATTGTTCAGCTAAACGCGTGGCGCGCGTAATGCCCGCCTGCAGATCGTCGAGCGCTTCCTTGCGCGAATCGTCGTCTTTCGCGCGCGCGACGAGTTGCGACTGGATCTGCACGGCGGCGAGCGGCGTGCGAAGCTCGTGGGCGGCATCGGCGACAAAAGCCTTTTGTGTATCGAGCGCGATCGCCAGGCGGTCCAGCAATGCGTTCAGCGCGCGAACGACGGGCACGACTTCTTCGGGCAGGCGGTTATCAGGGAGATGTTCGAGCGCTTCGGGATGACGGGTATCGAGCGCGCGCGTCACGCGTTGCAACGGCGTCAAACCACGCCCCACGATGATCCATATCGCCATGCCGAGCAGCGGCAGCAGCAACACGAGCGGCCACAAGGTCCGCCATGCAACGCCCGCCGCGAGCCGGTTGCGGATGGACAGCGGCTGCGCAAGTTGCACGACGTTATCGCCGACGATCGCGCTATACACGCGCCATTCGCCGCGCGCGGTGGCTTCGGTGGAAAAGCCGAGTTCCGCATGCGGCGCGAGCGGCACGCGCGGATGCGAGTAATACATCAGCACGCCGTTGCGGTTCCAGATCTGGATCACGACGCCTTCGTCGCTGTCGCTGCGCGATTGCAGCACCGACGAAAACGGTTCCGACGGCAACGCCGCCGCGATCTGCTCGAGCTGGTAATCGAAAAGCTCGTTAGCTTCGGCGAGCGCCTGCCGATAGATCAGCCAGCCCGCGAACCCCACGCCGACGATAACCAACGCCAGCAGCCACACCAGCAGTTGGCGTCGAATTGAATGCATCAGGTTTCCTTCGACACCATATAGCCGAGGCCGCGCACGTTGCGGATGAGATCGGGACCGAGCTTTTTGCGCAGCGAATGGATGTAGACCTCGACCGTGTTGCTGCCGATTTCCTCGCCCCAGCCGTAGATTTTTTCTTCGAGCTGGCTTTTGGACAGGACAGCGCCGGGGCGCGCCATGAGGGCTTCGAGCAACGCGAATTCACGCGCCGATAACGCGACGGCATTGCCTTCCAGCGTGACTTGATGGCCTACAGGATCGAGCGTCAGCGCGCCGTGGCGAATCAGCGAATCGCCACGGCCGGCATGGCGGCGAATCAGCGCACGCATGCGGGCGCCGAGTTCGTCGAGATCGAAGGGTTTGACGAGGTAATCGTCCGCACCGGCATCGAGACCCTTGACCCGGTCGGCGATGGAATCGCGGGCGGTGACAATCAGCACAGGAAGCGCGTTGCCCTTGGCGCGCAGGCTTTTGAGGACGTCGAGGCCATCGCGTTTCGGCAGGCCAAGATCGAGCAGCATCAGGTCGTAAGGTTCGCCGCCAACGGCCGTCAGCGCCGCTTCGCCGTCCTGCACCCAGTCCACTGCAAAGCCATCGCTGCGCAGGGCCTTGCGGACGCCTTCCGCAATCATTCTGTCGTCTTCAACTAGCAGGATTCGCATGATTCGCTCTGCGGTTCTAAGCTTGGCGACCTCGCGGCCCGGACGTTTATTCTAGCCGGGACGCGCTGGGCGGGGCTTAAACGGGGCTTAAGCGTGTTGAAAGACGTGGGCGGTGTTCGATTGCGACGATTTTGAACATCAACCGCCCGCATTAACGACCGCTGCTGAATCCTTCGAAAAAGGCTCGCGCATTCGCTTCGAGCGTATCGATGTGATATCCGCCTTCCTGTACGATCAGCGTTGGCAGCTTCAACGCGCCAATAGTCGCGCCCAGTTTGCCGAAACCGTCGGTCGTGACGGCGACCATCGCTTGCGGATCGTCCTTGTAGATGTCGAAGCCCAGCGCCAACACGAGCGCGTCGGGTTTGAACTGGTCGAGCGCGTCTTTGGCCAGATTCAGATTATTGAAGAAAACCTCTTCCGCTGAATCGTGCGGCATCGGCAGATTGAGGTTGTAGCCCGCGCCTTCTCCGGTTCCGCGTTCGTCATCGAAACCCGCTACCGCCGGGTAGAAGTTCGTCGGATCGCCATGAATCGATACATACAGCACGTCGCCGCGCTCGTAGAAAATTTCCTGGATGCCTTGGCCGTGGTGCATGTCGGTATCGAGGACGGCGACGCGGCCGTACTTCGCGCGCAACGCCTGCGCCGCAATCGCCGCATTGTTCAGATAGCAGAAACCGCCCGCGGCTTCGGCGCGTGCATGATGGCCCGGCGGACGGCAGAGTGCATAGGCTTCACGTTCGCCATTGATGATCGCGTTTGCGCCGGCCAACGCGCTTTGCGCCGACCAGTACGCCGATTCGTAGGTATCGGCGCCGATGGGGCAACTGCCATCGGCGAGATAACGCGCGGCTTGTCCAAGCACGCCACGCAGCGGATTGTTTTCGCGCACGTAGATGTTCGACATCACCTCGTCGCCCCATTCGGCGGGCACCTTTTTCCACTCGCGATGCGCCTCTTCAAGAAAGCGCAAATACTTTTCGCCATGCACGGCGGCGAGCGGGGCTGATCCGAAATCGGCGGGTTCGCGGACATCGAAACCGAGGTTCTTCGATGCTTCGACCAGACGCAGCGCACGCTCCGGAATCTCTTGCGGCGTGCGCATCTGGCCGCGCGAAAGATACGAACGCGGATGATGTTTCAGTTGCGACGGATGGAAGTATGTCTGCATTTTCCGTGTTCCTTTTTTATGCGTCCACGGCCACGCCGACGACCGCGCGCGCCAGGACCGCATTGATCAAGGCATTCGCGCCGCACGTGACGTCTTCGGGGAGCGCGTCTTCGGCTTCGTTGTGCGAGAGGCCATCCTTGCACGGGATGAAAACCATCGCCGTGGGGACGTGGCGCGCGAGGTGAATGGCGTCGTGGCCTGCGCCGCTGACGATGCGTTCGTATGTGTAGCCAAGTGCTTTGGCCGCGTCTTCGACCATGGTTATGCAAGTTGTATCGAAGGGCGTTGCGGGGCTTTTCCAGTACGTCGATATTTCTGTGTGCACGTCGCGGTGTTCCGCTATCTGCTCGAATGCTTCGCGCACTTCGTGTTCCATCGCGTCGATTTTGCTGTCGTCGGGATGACGCAGGTCCACGGTGAAAACGACGCGTCCCGCGATTGTGTTACGCGATGAATTCGGCACATCCACTTGTCCGATCGTTACCAGACCGTGCGGCGCGAAACGCCGCGAAATGGCTTCGAGTTCCAGCGCCATTTCGGCGCTCGCGAACAGCGCGTCTTTTCTGTACGGCATGGGCGTGGTGCCCGCGTGCGCGGCGATGCCGGTCACTTCAACGTCGAGCCAGCGGATCGCCTGGCCGCCGGTGACGACGCCTATGCGGTTGCCGTGGCTTTCGAGGATCGGGCCTTGTTCGATGTGCGCTTCGAAATACGCATCGACATGTGTCAGGCCGCTGTTGCGCGTGCCGGCGTAGCCGCTTTGTTGCAGTGCTTCTTGCAATGAGATGTCTTGCGCGTCCTTTGTTTCCAGCGCGGCTTTCAGCGGCGTTGCGCCTGTGAAGACGGCCGAGCCGAGCATTGCGGGTGTGAAGCGTGCGCCTTCTTCGTTTGTCCAGGAGACAATTTCGATAGGCTTTTCGGTTGTTATGTTGTGGTCGTTCAGGGTTCGCACGACTTCCAGCGCGGCGAGCACGCCGTAGACGCCGTCGAAGCGTCCGCCCTCGGGTTGGGTATCGAGGTGACTGCCGATCAGTACGACTTTTGCGTTTTGCTGGATGCCTTCGCGGCGGGCGAAGAGATTGCCGATTTCATCGATGTGGATAGTCATGTCCGCTTCGTTGCACCATTTGGTGAATTGGTCGCGGCCGCGGATGTCGTCGGTGGATAACGCCAGGCGGCGTACTCCGCCTTTTGGTGTTGCTCCGATTTTTGCCATTTCCATCAGGCTCGCCCATAGGCGGGGGCCGTTGGTTTTTATCATGCTTGCGCTCCGGGAGTTTGGCTTGCGCCAGGTTGCAATTGGTTTGTGATTGGTGCGGTGTTGGTGTTTTTTGGGTTATGGGGCGGTCAGACTTGGTGGTTTTTTTGTTGCTAGTGGCCACCGGTCTTGGCGGGCTTCATTTCACAAGATTTGACGCTGGCGCTCGGATGGTTGTTTTGTAGCGGTCAAGGTTGATGCTGGGTTGTTGCTGCTTAGGTCTTAGCGGGTTTCGTGTTATTCGTTCTCTTTATCACTGTTAGCCACTGTCCGTGGCGGGACTTCATTTCTTTGTCCAACGGCGACAAAGAAACGAAGCAAAGAAAACGCCTCTCCACCGCTAATTCTTAAGTGGCGGGACTTCATTTCTTTGTCCAACGGCGACAAAGAAACGAAGCAAAGAAAACGCCTCTCCACCGCTAATTCTTAAGTGTCCACAGCGTGCAGTGACAACTGCGTGGCACGCAAGAAGCACCCTCAGCGCATAACCGCGTCCTGTTGAAACCCTCCCCCTCCGCTCACGGATACCCACACGCTTCGCCACCAGTGTGGGAATCCACTAACCAGGCCTCCGCGCTACGCGCGCTGGCGCCCAAACACAACAGATGGCGGTATTGACGGAGAAGTCTGCGGTTCAAGCTGCTTTGGACCTGTTATGAGCCTGGTCCGTTGTTATGTCTGTGACGGATTTCCGTATTAACGGATTCCGACACTGGCGGCGAAGCGTGTGGGTATCCGCGAACGGAGCGGGAGGGTTTCAGGAGGACGTGGTTATGCGCTGAGGGTGCTTCTTGCGTGCCACCCAGTTGTCGCTGCACGCTGTGGACACTTAAGAATTAGCGGTTGGGAGGCGTTTTCTTTGCTTCGTTTCTTTGTCGCCGTTAGACAAAGAAATGAAGTCCCGCCACGGACAGTGGCTAACAGTGATAAGAAGAACGGTTAAGACAGAACCCGCTAAGACCTAAGCAGCAACAACCCGGCATCAACCCAGACCAACCAATCACCCCAGACTACCCCCGCCCCCGCCCCCTCCCTATCCCACAGCAACTCCCTCCGCCGCATCGGCGCGCCGACTTTTCAACGAATCGAGTGCAACGATGCATATCAACGAAACCCCTGCCAGGCACGTATAAAACACCGCCAACGGCCACCATTGCCCGATGAATTTATGCGCCAGCCAGGTCCCCACCAACGGTGTCAGCCCCCCGGCAATAGCCCCACAAACCTGATACGAGAGAGAAATCGCCGAATACCGCACCCGCACGGGAAACACACCACTCATAAATCCCGCAATCACCGAATAAAAACTCGCCATACACACCACCGCAATCGCAATTCCGATAACCATCGAAACAATATTGCCGGTCTGCACAAGAATAAACATCGGATACGGCGAAACCATCGCGCATAACGCCGACAACTTGAGGAACCGCGCCCCGCCAATTTTTTCAGCCAACCACGCGGCCAACGGCTGTATCAAAAACTGAATGATCGCGACGACAAACAGGCAATCGAGAATCAGCGACTTCGTCACGCCCACGTACTGCGTCGTGTACGAAATCATGAACGTGTTCGTGAAATACACACCGGCAATCCCAATCGTATTCGCGCCGATACAAAACGCCACCAGCGCCCCCGACGTACGAAACACCTCCGCAATCGGCAACTCCACAGTGCGCTTCTGCAACTTCTCGCGCTCGAACTCCGGCGATTCGTTCACGCCCATCCGGATCAGAATGCCCACCACGAGCAGCACCGCGCTGATCAAGAACGGCAAACGCCAGCCATACGTAATGAAGTCTGCATGCGGCATGGAAGTCACTGTGCGGAACGCAATCAGCGACAAGATCAACCCGGCCGGACTGCCCAGTTGTGCGAACGATGCAAAAAACGTCCGTCGTCCAGTCGGCGCATGTTCGGCCGCCATCAACACCGCGCCGCCCCATTCGCCACCCACCGCAATGCCCTGCACCACGCGAAGCAGCACGAGCAGCACCGGCGCCAGCACGCCGACCTTCGCGTAAGACGGCAACAATCCAACGCACACGGTCGCCACGCCCATCATCATCAACGTGGTCATCAGCGCTTTCTTGCGGCCGATCTTGTCGCCCAGATGCCCGAAGATCACGCCGCCCAATGGCCGCGCGAAGAAGCCGACAGCGAATGTCGCGAACGACGCCATGGTGCTGATGAACGGATCGTGCGACGGAAAATACAGCTCGCCGAACACGAGCGCGGCGGCCATGGCGTAGATGTAGAAGTCATACCACTCGATCATCGTGCCGATAAAAGCGGCGGTCGCCGCGCGCACGGGCTGGCGGCCTGAACTGGATGCTGGTGTCAAGGTGGCTCCTGGATTCGCAGTTTTTCCGCGTTGTATAAGCGTTTTATCGCCAGCCATAAAACATAAGTCCAATTTCGATTTATTATTCGCGATATAAATCTGGCTAATGTTCAGGTTAATACTTAGGGGTTTCGATGACTCGACGCCGGGCGGATATCGCGCGCTTTCTCAACGACCGGCTCGACTGGAACCTGCTGCGCACATTCCTGGTGATCATGCAGGAGCGCAGCGTGAGCCGGGCCGCTGCACGGCTGCATCTGACGCAACCGGCGGTGAGCCAGGCGTTGAAACGCCTGGAAGACACGCTCGAGCGCACGCTAATCCAGCGTCGCGGGCCGCACTTCGAACCCACGCATGCAGGCGAAGAGGTGTACAGGATTGCCAGCGATATCTACGGGCAAATGTCGCGGCTCGAAACCGAACTCGATGACCGCACCGACGACATCACCGGTTCCATTCGCCTCTTGACGGTGAGCCGTATCGATTCAGGCGTCTACGACGAGTTTCTCGGCGAATTCCATCGGACGTATCCGCGTATCGATTTGCATATCGAAGTGATGCGCTCGTCCGACATCATTTCGTCGCTGCTGCAAAAAACCGCAACGGCAGGACTCGGACTTTGCCGCACACCCGTCGATAAACTCGAGCAACGCTGTTTCCTGCGCCAGCGATACGCCATTTTTTGCGGCCGGCATCATCGGCTATTTGGGCGGCACGGCTTGTCGATGAACGATCTGCTCGCCGAAAACTTCGTGTCCTTCACGAGCGACCAGATTGGCGACAGCTTGTCGCCGCTGACCGTGTTTCGCGACCAGCGCGGCTTCACGGGGCGGATCGTGGCGGCGTCGCCAAGTCTGGATGAAGTGCGGCGGCTGATCTTCGCGGGGTACGGGATTGGCTGCCTGCCCGAGCACATCGTGCGCGATGACCTCGCGCAGCAACGTCTTTGGCGCCTGCCGCCGGACGAAGGTCTGGCCGATGTCGATATCGATTTGCTGTGGCACAGCGGCCGCAAGATGAACGCGGCGGAACAGGCCTTTCTGGACGGCATGGAGCGCACGATGCAGCGTTATGCGTTGCCCGAACGGCTCGCCCCGCGATGAACCGAAAGCCGCGGAATTAACAATCGTAAACGCGAGCGCCACTACAATACCCGCACCTTGCAAACCGCGGCAACACACGATCCGAACACATGTATAGAGCACTATCGAAGAATATAAGAACGCCTTTCGGCAAACGTTGGCGCAATGTCACGGCGTTGGCCGTGATTGTATCGGCGCTTGGCGCGAGCCTGAGCTTGCCCGCCGAGGCTCGCAGTGGCGGCGGCACGAAAGCGGAATCGCAGAAGCAAACGGTCAAGAACACGAAGGCCGTTAAAACCACCAAGGCCGAGAAAGCCGCCAGGAAAAACAACTTCCAGCGCGTCGCGGTGCCGGCCGGTCCGCTGCCGCCCACGGTCATGGCCGCGCTCGCACGCGCGCACGTGCCGCTTTCGTCGATGAGCGTGGTGGTCGAGCGCATCGGCAGCGCCGGCGTGCCGCTCGTCGCGATCAACGCCAACGTGCCGATGATGCCCGCGTCCACCATGAAGCTGGTCACGACCTACTCGGGCTTGTCGCTGCTCGGGCCGGACTATCGCTGGAAAACGACGGCCTATGCCGACGGCGAGGTCGATGCAAACGGCATCCTCAACGGCAATCTCTATATTCAGGGCACGGGCGATCCCAAGCTCGTGCCGGAAGAACTGATCGACCTCGTGGACCAGATCCGCCGCAACGGCATTTCGGGCATCGACGGCGCGCTGGTCCTGGACAAGCGTTACTTCGATCCCTCCACGCGCGACCTCCCCGCCTTCGATTCCGATGAAACCGCGCCCTACAACGTCGGCCCCGACCCGCTGCTCTACGCGTTCAAGTCGCTTTCGTTCACGTTGACGCCGAATCCGGAAGGCGGCGTTTCCATCGATGTATTGCCGCAACTCGCGCAGCTTCAAATCGATAACGAACTGCGCGTGACGCGCGGCGCGTGCACGGGAACGCTGCCGGCGGCGTCGCCGAGCGTGGCGCAAACCGCCGGCGGTTTCGTGCAGGCATCGTTTATTGGCGACTATCCGCTGCGCTGCGGTTCGCGCACGATCAACGTCGCCGCGCTCGACCACTCCACGTTCTTCGCAGGCGGTTTCCTCGCGTTGTGGAAACAGGCTGGCGGCACGTTTGCCGGCGTCACGCGCGAAGGTCCGACGCCTTCGAGCGCTCGGCTTGTGGGGACGCATCGAAGCCCGGTGTTGTCGGATATCGTTCGCGATATCAACAAGTTCAGCAACAACGTGATGGCGCGTAATTTGTTCCTGACCATTGGCGCCGCAACCGGAAAACCGCCGGCGACGACGCAGAAATCGGCGGCAGCAATTACGGCGTTCCTGCATCGAAGCGCGCTGCCCATGTCAGGGCTTTATCTTGACAATGGCTCGGGCTTGTCGCGCGAAGAACACATCACGGCGCAATCCCTTGCCGACATGCTGACGGCGGCCAACTCGAGTCCGGTCGCGCAAGTCTTTACGGAATCGCTGCCGATAGCCGGCGTGGACGGCACCATGCGCAACCGCCTGACGAACGCGGGCGCGCTCGGAAACGCGCACATCAAGACGGGCACGTTGCGGGACGTCCGCGCCATCGCGGGATATGTGGGCGCGGCGAACGGCGAGAGCTACGTGGTGGTGAGCTTTATCAACGACCCTCGCGCGGAAGCTGCGCGCGCCGCGCATGACGCGCTGCTCGAATGGGTCTATGAAGGCGCACGCCGCACGGGATCGATGGATTAAGGACAAACGTAAAACTCACTCCGGCGACGCGCACAAGCACAGGGAAACCCTCGTAGGAAACATCTCAATTTATCTCAAAAGATTCGGTAAGCTATCGCCACGCAAGCCGGCAGCCATCTCGAAGCGGCATGCAGACCACAAGACCAGCTAAACGAGGAACGAGGAGATGACGCCGATGAAACCCGCCAAGACCATTCCCGCCGCGCGCCAGGCTTACTGGCTGCGCGCCGTCCAGACCGCGATGGCGTGCGCGGCGATCGCCACTTTGGCCGCGTGCGGCGGCGGCGATGACAACAATGACAACACGCCCGCGGGCGGCGTGAAGCTACAGGTCGTGTCGTTCGGCGACAGCCTGTCCGATGTCGGCACCTATGCGCCCGTTGCCACGGCCAACTTCGGCGGCGGACGCTTCACCACAAATCCGGGCCAGGTCTGGACGCAAAACGTCGCGCAGTATTACGGGGATACGCTCGCGGCCGCGAACACCGGCGGCTTCGGCGTGCCGCTCCAGGCGGCAAGCGGATTCGGCTACGCGCAAGGCGGTTCGCGCGTGACATTGCAGCCGGGCGTCGGCCACGCGACGCCGGGAACGGCGAACGCAGACTTCTCGCAAGCCACGACGATTCCCGTCAACGATCAGGTTTCGCAGTACATCGCGTCGCATGGGACGTTCAACGCCAATCAGCTCGTGCTGGTGAACGGCGGCGCCAACGACATCTTCTATAACCTGACCGTCGCTCAGGCCACGGCTGCCGGAATTCAGGCGCAGGTCGCGGCGGGAACGATCACGCCGGCGCAGGCCGCAACGGCGGGCGCCGCAGCCACGACCGCCGCCACGACGGCGATCAGCCAGGCGGCTATCGACCTGGCAACGGTTGTCGGCCGCGTGGTTCAGGCGGGCGCGACGCACGTGCTGGTATCGAACGTTCCGGACATTGGCGGATCGCCGCAAGGGCTCGCCAGCGCGGATAAAGGCGCGACGTTGTCGCAAGTCACGCAGCTTTTCAACGGCACGCTGCAAGGCGCGCTGCAGAAGGCCGGGCTGTTGTCGAAGGTGATTTACGTCGATGCCTACGCGTGGATCGACGGCGTTCAGGCCAACTATCAGTCGAACGGATTTTCGGTATCGAATACGGGCACGGCTTGTAATCTCTCCGCGATGATCGCCGCCGCGACCAAGGCGGGCCAGCCGAACCCGACGGCGTTCGGCACCTCGCTGTTCTGCTCGCCGCAGACGTACACGGTGGCCAACGCCGACCAGACCTACATGTACGCGGATACGGTGCATCCGACTACGCATCTGCACGCGCTGTTTTCGACGTTCGTTGAACAGCAGATCGCGAAAGCGGGATTAGGGAAATAAACTTCGTTTGAAGCGGTGGAAATGCGAAACGCCCGGTTCTTTCGAGACCGGGCGTTTTGATTTGGCTGGGGACGTGCATGAATCAGAACAGCGCCGCGTACCACGTCAGGTCTCGACACAGGTAGCCTTTCGCGGAAAGAATTTGATTCTCTGACTCTGTGAATTCGGGTGCGAACAGCGTCTTCTCGATTGCCCATTCGTTGACTCTCCGACCTTCTTTCGTAGAGAGGAATCGTTCGACGTGGGTATCGAATTTCGTGAGCGCTGCTCCGTCGTGCGCGGTTGCGTTGCGCTTGCACGAGCCGAAACGGACGCGCCGGTTGTCCGCATCGATCGCAACGATATCGATTTCAATATCGTTGTCCACATTGCGAGCACGATTCCAGAAACCGAGTTCGATAGACGTCAGAGAGAAGTCGCCAACGTCTTTCCTCGAACATTCGACATGTAACTGTCGGATCAGCTTTTCGAAGGCGAACCCTTCGTGCACAAAACAGCGCGGCATTGCTCGCTCGATCGCTTTGGAAAGTGGGCGCATACGAGAGGTATCGCGCGCTGGCTTGACCACGGACAGCCAAGCTTGCAGGAAGTTGTCGGTTACATAGTACCGGGCGTTGCGGCTGCTACTTTCGGAAAACACGGGCTGTCGCTTATCGACCATCTGGTAGTTCTCGACAAGTCGTTTGATATGAGTGCCCAACGGAGTCGTGTCATCTTCCCGGTTCACGGCTGCGACTACGTCGCCATTGCTACAGCCGGGGTTTTCGGCGAGAAAATTCAAGATTGACAACATCTTTCCCTTCACCTCACGCAGGAAAGAAGTATCCGCTTCCTCAGCCAGCGGACTACCTTCTTTCAAGAACATTCGCTCCATGAGCACTTGAGCAAAATCTTTGCGTGATACCGAAAAAAGCCCTTGGTCGAATGCATCTCGATAGAACTTCGGTACGCCCTCAAAAAAACTCCATAACGTCAGCCACTGATACGGATCATTGATGTCATGCGCGCGATAAACCGACGTCAAGTCTTCAAAGTCCCAATGCAACAGCTCGATTGTGGCAGTCAAGCGTCCGAAAAGCGGTGCGCCTTTGTCATCGAGCAGCGCGCTCATTTCGGATTGAAGCGAACCAAGAACAAACAAGCCGCCGCGGTCCGTTTCGCGAAGACGGTCCACTTGTTCCTGCAAGAAGGAGTTGAAAGGCCGAAGTTTGGTTGCTGTGAAGTACTGAAATTCGTCCAGCACCACGACAAGTCCTTCCCTGCACAGACTGCCGATTGCGGATGCCATTGTGCTGAAATCGACTACCGAATCCGCTAGATCGTTTGCAAAAGCGGACTCGCAGTCACTAAGCGTGCGACGGAAGCTGGCAGCGACGTCGCGCTCGTCCGAATCGGGAATCTGCATGTAGACCATGCGCGCAAGCAGCGTTTCATCCGATTTGGACAGCTCGCGCAAAAGCGATGTTTTCCCAATGCGCCGTCTGCCTTGAATTCGGCAGAAGAACCAAGCTGGTCCGTGAACGAGCTTGTCGAGGGTTTCCAGTGTGCCCATACGACCGTAGAAAGACCATGTAGCCATGTGGATCCAGTTAAGATACTTTTTTGTATCTTAACTCTTATGGTCCGCTAAGTCTCTGATTTTTATCATTTACTTCTGTAATTTCAGTTGAAAAAAACCGATAATTGTTTGAATTTGGAGCAAAAATTGACTGACTATGGTCTAGATACTTTTTTATGTCTCAGTCATCTCAGAGACCTGCTTGCGTCCAGCTCACTCCTGCTCTTCAAACGCCGCCGCCGCCCTTCCCAGCCGGTCATTCACCGCGCTCCATTCCGCCGATACCGGCAGCGTCTCGATCAGAATCCGCTCCACATCCTCACGATCCAGCTTGCGCAGCAAGCCGTACAACTCGCGCGCGTAGCCTTGCGGATCGTCGGGCGCCGCGATGAAACGCACGTTCGGCGCATCCGCCCATTTCCCCGCGCTCGATGCACGCGCAACCAGCGCCAGCTTTTTATCGGCGTTCGATGGATGCGCTTCGAGCAACGGTTCGAGCGCATCGAACGGCAGCAAACGCAGCGGCGTGCGCGGCGCGTAATGCGCCTTCAGCGTACCTGATGCGCGTGGCGCGGTGGCATCGGTGCCGTCGGGCAGACGCGGCATGACGCCGAGAATGTCCGCAATTTCAGCGGGACTGACGTGCCCCGGCCGCAGCAATGCCGGAAAGCCCCGCGATAAATCCAGGATCGTCGATTCGATGCCAACCTTCGCCGCGCCGCCGTCGAGCACATGGACGCTCGTGCCAAATTCATCGCGTACATGCTGCGCGGTGGTCGGGCTGACATGCCCGAACCGGTTCGCCGATGGCCCCGCCACGCCGCCATGACCGTCGCGTAAGGTACTGAATGCGGTGAGCAAAGCTTGCGCGACCGGATGCGACGGGCAGCGTATCGCGACCGAATCCTGTCCGCCGCTCACGGCCGCGGGCACGTGCGACGCGCGCTTCAGAATCAGCGTGAGCGGTCCGGGCCAGAAGGCATCAATGAGTTTTTGCGCATCCGGCGTAAGCGTCTCGACCCAGTAATCAGGATCGCCACCGGGTGCGAGATGCACGATCACCGGATGATTCGATGGCCGTCCCTTCGCCGCGTAGATCCGCGCGATCGCTTCCGGGTTCTCCGCGTCGCCGCCGAGTCCGTAGACCGTTTCGGTCGGAAACGCGACCAGATGGCCGGCGTCGAGCAACGCGGCGGCTTCCGTGATTTGCGCGACGCTGGGTGCTTCGAAGGTCATAACGTCAGTCCAGCGCGATGTGCAGCAGACGGGCGCAATCGCGCGCCGCCGTGCGCACTTCTTCGAGCGTAACCGCCGTGAAATTCACGTGGCCCATCTTGCGGCCCGGGCGCGCTTCTTCCTTGCCGTACAGATGCAAACGCGCGGTCGGCATGGCAATCACCTCGTGCCATGGCGGGATATGCGCTTTTGCGCCATCGAACCAGACATCGCCGAGAATGTTGAGCATGGCGGCCGGCGAATGCTGGCGCGTATCGCCGAGCGGCATGCCGGTCATCGCGCGCACTTGCTGCTCGAACTGGCTGGTGGCGCAGGCGTCCACCGTGTAATGGCCGGAATTGTGCGGACGCGGCGCCATCTCGTTGGCGATCAGCGTGCCATCGTCGAGGATGAAAAACTCCACGCACAACACGCCGACGTAATCCAGCTTGGCGGCAATCGTGAGCGCCGCGTCCTGCGCCTGGGCGACGAGCGCGTCAGTTGCATCGGGCGCGGGCACGACGGTTTTCGCGAGAATCCCGCCAACGTGCTGGTTTTGTGCGAGTGGGAACACGGCCGATTTGCCATCGCCCGAACGCGCGATCAGCACCGACACTTCAAATTTCAACGGCATGCGTTTTTCGAGCACGCACGGCACGCCGGCCAGCGATCCGTACGCGGTCCGCACTTCATCGACGTTGCGCACGCTCGTCTGGCCCTTGCCGTCATAGCCGAGACGCGCCGTTTTCAGAATCCCCGGCAGCACGGCGGCGATCTGCTCATCGCTTAACGCGGCAAGCGCTTCCGGCGACTCGATCACCACATGCGGCGCCACGGGCACGCCCGCGCTCGCGATAAACCGCTTCTCCGCCACGCGATCCTGCGCGATCGCCACGCATCGGCCGGCCGGGCTGACGAACGTGGTCTTCGCCAGGAAATCGAGGCTCGCGGACGGCACGTTCTCGAATTCCGTCGATACCGCCGCGCACAAGCGCGCGAGTTCCGTCAGCGCCGTTTCGTCGTCGTAGGCGGCGCGGATGTGTTTATCAGCGACGGAACCGGCCGGGCTCGTCTCGTCCGGATCGAGCACCGCCACGCGATAGCCCATGGATTGCGCGGCGAAACAGAACATGCGGCCGAGCTGGCCGCCGCCGACCATGCCGAGCCATGCGCCCGGCTGAATAGGAGAACTGGGTTGGGTGTGTGCGTTCATCGTGTGAGGTCGGTCAGCCGGAAGTGAAGCCGTTTGAGCTGCTGGATTTAAAGCGGCGGGAGGACCATTGCGTGCGCTGCGTCGTTCTGCCGGGCGCGAAAAGCGGCGAGTTTTTCGGCGTAGGCGCTTTGCGTCACCGCAAGGATCGATACCGCGAACAACGCCGCATTCGCCGCGCCCGCCTCGCCGATGGCAAACGTCGCGACCGGCACGCCCTTGGGCATCTGGACGATCGAATGCAACGAATCCACGCCCTTCAGATATTTGCTCGATACCGGCACGCCCAGCACCGGCACCGTGGTCTTGGCGGCGAGCATGCCCGGCAAATGCGCCGCGCCGCCCGCCCCCGCGATGATCGCCGCGAGCCCGCGCGAGCGAGCGCTTTCGGCGTAGGCGAACATCTCGTCGGGCATGCGATGCGCGGACACGACCTTCGCCTCGTACGGCACGCCGAAGTCCTGCAGGATCGCGACGGCATTTTTCATCACGTCCCAGTCGGAACTGGAACCCATCAACACGCCGATCAACGGTGCGTCATGCGTGTGGGCCTGGACTTCGCTCATCGTGCTGCATTCCTGTGGTTTGGGTCTGTGCTTGATTGTGCTCGATTGGGCGCGGCGTTATGCCAGCGACTGGCCGGTCAGACGCTGCAACGCCTCTTCGTACTTCTCGGCGGTCTTGGCGATGACATCGTCAGGCAATTTCGGCGCCGGCGGCGTCTTGCCCCACGATTGCGTTTCGAGCCAGTCGCGCACGAATTGTTTATCGAACGATGGCGGGTTCGTGCCCACCTTGTAGCCATCCGCCGGCCAGAAGCGCGACGAATCCGCCGTCAGCACTTCGTCCATCAGGAAGAGTTCGCCGCGGTTGTCGAGCCCGAATTCGAACTTCGTATCCGCGATGATGATGCCGCGCGTCGCCGCGTATTCGGCCGCTTCCTTGTACAGCTTGATGGAGATATCGCGGATGGTCGCCGACAATTCCGTGCCGATCCGGCGTTCCATCTCGTTGTACGTGATGTTTTCGTCGTGATGGCCCATTTCCGCCTTCGCTGCCGGCGTGAAAATCGGCTCGGGCAGTTTTTCCGCGTTCTGCAGGCCTGGCGGCAATTCCACGCCGCATACCGAACCTGTTGCCTGATAGTCCTTCCAGCCGCTGCCGGCCAGATAACCGCGCACCACCGCTTCGACCAGAATGGGCTCGAGGCGCTTCACCACGACGGCGCGGCCGGCGACCTGGGCGGCTTCATCGGCGGAAACCACGGTGGCCGGATCGATGCCCGTATTGTGATTCGGCACGATGTGCTTGAGCTTTTCGAACCAGAAATCGGCCATTTGATTCAGCACGCGGCCCTTGTTCGGGATTGGCTCGCCCATGATCACGTCGAACGCCGAAAGACGGTCGGTCGTCACGATCAGGAGTTTGTCCGTGCCGACGGCGTAATTGTCGCGGACTTTGCCGCGGCCGAGCAGCGGCACCGATTTCAGCGTGGATTCGTACAGCGGGGAATGTTGGGTGGACATCGTCATCTACCGGAAAAGTGCTGCAACGTCGGGCTAGGAGAAAATGATCGGGATACAAACGATAAAACCAACGCGCCGTTCCCCGCGGATGCGAGAACGGCGGGTTGTAGTGGTTGTGGTGGCCGATTTGACGCCATTGTAAACGCGTCTGGGGGGATGTCTTGAATTTAGGTGGGGTGAAACCGTCGGGAAGTTGGTGAGACGGCGATTGGCGCTGGCGCGCGGGAGTTGTGTTCGAGATGCGCCTTCCGTTGGTTGGTCTGGTTTTTGGGTCTTCGGGCGGTTGGTGATGGGTTGATACTTGGTTGCTGCTTTTTAGGGCTTCGCGGGTTCTGTCTTAGCTGACTTGTTTATCACCGTTAGCCACTGTCCGTGGCGGGACTTCATTTCATGAGGTTTTGACGCTGGCGCTCGGATGGTTGTTTCTGGCAGTCGGGGTTAATGCCGGGTTGGTGCTGCTTAGGTCTTCGCGGGTTCTGTCTTCACTGTTCTCTTTTGCACTGTTAGCCACTGTCCGTGGCGGGACTTCATTTCTTTTTCCAACGGCGAAAAAGAAACGAAGCAAAGAAAACGCCTTCCAACCGCTAATTCTTAANGTCCGTGGCGGGACTTCATTTCTTTTTCCAACGGCGAAAAAGAAACGAAGCAAAGAAAACGCCTTCCAACCGCTAATTCTTAAGTGTCCACAGCGTGCGGTTTTAATTGTGTGGCACGCAAGAAGCATCCTCAGCGCATAACCGCGTCCTCCTGAAACCCTCCCGCTCCGTTCGCGGATACCCACACGCTTCGCCGCCAGTGTCGGAATCCGTTAATACGGAAATCCGTCACAGACATAACAACGGACCAGGCTCATAACAGGTCCAAAGCAGCTTGAACCGCAGACTTCTCCGTCAATACCGCCATCTGTTGTGTTTGGGCGCTAGCGCGCGCAGCGCGGAGGCCTGGTTAGTGGATTCCCACACTCGTGGCGAAGCGTGTGGGTATCCGTGAACGGAGGGGGAGGGTTTCAAGTGTTCGGGGTTATGCGCTGAGGGTGCTTCTTGCGTGCCACGCAGTTGTCACTGCACGCTGTGAACACTTAAGAATTAGCGGTGGAGAGGCGTTTTCTTTGCTTCGTTTCTTTGTCGCCGTTGGACAAAGAAATGAAGTCCCGCCACGGACAGTGGCTAATAGNTTAAGAATTAGCGGTGGAGAGGCGTTTTCTTTGCTTCGTTTCTTTGTCGCCGTTGGACAAAGAAATGAAGTCCCGCCACGGACAGTGGCTAATAGTGCAAAAGAAGTCAGCTAAGACAGAACCCGCGAAGGCCTAAAGAGCATCAACCCGGCATCAACCATGACCGCTACGAAGACTAAGCGCCAGCGTCAAAACCTCGTGAAATGAAGTCCTGCCAAGGATAGTGGCTAATAGTGATAAAGAGATCAGCTAGAACCGAACCCGCGAAGGCCCAAGCAGTAGCAACCCAGCACCAACCCCGCCCACTAAAAACCCCTCCCCAAGCGCCAGCGCCCCTAGAACGGATCTCCCACCCGCACAATCTTCATCGCGTTAGTCCCGCCGGCTTGCCCCATCGGTTCCCCGACAGTCAACACCACCATATCACCACGCGCCGCGTAACCCTTCCCCACAACCACCTCAAGCGCCTGCTGAAGCGCAACATCGCGATCGGTGTTCGTATCCAGGTGCAACGAAGTCACATTCCGATAAAGCGCCATAGTGCGCTCACTACCAATCCTCGGCGTCAAGGCAAAAATCGGCACATGCGACCAATGCCGCGACATCCACAGCGCCGTCGCGCCCGACTCCGTCAACGCCACAATCGCCTTCGCCCCAAGGTGATACGCCGTGAACAACGCGCCCATCGCAATCGATTGATCGATGCGCGTGAACGTCCGGTCCAAAAAGTCCTTGTCCAGCTCGCTCTGCTCCGACTTCTCGGCTTCCAGGCAAATCGCCGCCATCGTCTCGATGGTCGTGACCGGATATTTCCCCGCCGCCGTTTCCGCCGACAACATCACCGCATCCGTGCCGTCCAGCACGGCATTCGCCACATCCGATACCTCCGCGCGCGTCGGAACGGGCGCGTGGATCATCGATTCCATCATCTGCGTGGCGGTGATCACGAACTTGTTCGATTCACGCGCCATCCGGATCATGCGCTTTTGCAATGCGGGAACCGCCGCGTTGCCCACTTCCACAGCCAGATCGCCACGGGCGACCATGATGCCGTCGGAGGCATCGAGAATGCCCTGCAAAGCCGGAATGGCTTCCGCGCGCTCGATCTTCGCGATCATCTTCGGCTTGATGCCGTAAGGCGCGCCGGCAATGTTCGCGAGTTGCCGCGCCATTTCCATGTCGGTGGCGTTCTTCGGAAACGATACCGCCACGAAGTCCGCGCCCAGCGACATGGCGGTCTTGATGTCCTCCATGTCCTTCTCGGTCAGCGCCGGCGCAGTCAGTCCGCCGCCCTGCCGGTTGATGCCCTTGTTGTTCGAAAGATCGCCGCCCACTTTCACCGTGGTGTGAATCTCTTCGCCAATCACGCGCACCACGTCGAGCACGATCAGGCCGTCGTTGAGTAACAGCACGTCGCCACTACGCAGGTCGCGTGGCAAGTCCGGATAGTCGAGGCCGACACGCTCGTCGTTGCCGAGTTCGCAACGTGCATCGAGGATGAAGGGGTTGCCCGCAATCAACGTGACCTTGCCGTTCTCGAACTTGCCGACGCGAATCTTCGGGCCTTGCAAGTCGGCCATCAGCGCGACTTCGCGGCCACATTGCTTGGCGGCGTCGCGAACGTATTGCGCGCGCTGACGATGGTCGTCGGCGGTGCCGTGGGAGAAGTTGAAACGGACCACGTCGAGACCGGCCTGGATCATTTGCAACAGGATCTCGGGGGAGCTGGAAGCCGGGCCGATGGTGGCGACAATCTTTGTAGCGCGATGCATGGAATTCCTCGTCTGGGTGGTATCGCCTGAAACAGCGCTGCGAGTACGGTGTGCCGACGGGGATTCAATTGTCTCCGCCTGCGAACGCGCGCCGGATCGTGCCGGCGTCGCTTTGTGATGGCTATTCGATAACTGCCCGGGGCCAGGTATCAGCGACGCGCCATTCGTGCCGCCGATCATGACCACCGTTTCCTTCTTCAACTTCCCACTACGCCGGGCAGGCGCCCGGGCCGCGCGCTTGGGCTTTTCATCGCTCTCGGCCGCGGGCGAAAGCGCGTCCGCATCTGAAGCCGCGCCAGACTCGGCGTCCGCGGACGTGGATGTGGATGTGGATGTGGATGTGGCAAGCGCTTCAACTGCTCGGGCATGGCGGGCCTCTTCGCCCACGCTGCCGTCCACGTCCTCCACCATCTTCTCCGCCAGCTCTTCCACGGCCAATACAGACCGCTCGCTTTCCGACTCCGACGTGGCTTTTGTCATCGGATCAGGCCCGCGATTCGAGCACTTCTACCGCCGGCAAGGTCTTGCCTTCCAGGAACTCGAGGAACGCGCCGCCGCCCGTGGAGATGTACGAAATCTTGTCGTGGATGCCGTACTTCTGGATGGCCGCGAGCGTGTCGCCGCCGCCGGCAATCGAGAACGCCGACGAATTGGCGATGGCGTCCGCCAGCGTCTTCGTGCCATTGCCGAACTGATCGAACTCGAACACGCCGACCGGACCGTTCCATACGATCGTGCCGGCCTTTTCCAATTGCGCGGCGAGCGCCTTGGCGGTGTCCGGACCGATATCGAGGATCAGGTCGTCGTCCTGAACCTGATCGACGGCCTTCGTCTCAGCCTTCGCGGTCGCGGCAAACTCCTTCGCGGTCACGACGTCGCTCGGAATGGGCACCGATGCCCCACGCGCACGCGCTTCGCTGATGATGGTCTTGGCTTCATCGACGAGATCCTTTTCCGCCAGCGACTTGCCGATCTTCAAACCGGAAGCCAGCATGAACGTGTTTGCAATCCCGCCGCCCACGATCAACTGATCCACTTTCTCGGCCAGCGACTTGAGGATGGTGAGTTTCGTGGATACCTTCGATCCCGCCACGATCGCGACCAGCGGGCGCTTCGGCTCGCCGAGCGCCTTGCCGAGTGCATCGAGTTCAGCCGCGAGCAGCGGGCCGGCGCACGCAACCGGCGCGTATTTGGCGATGCCGTGCGTGGTCGCTTCCGCCCGATGCGCCGTGCCGAATGCGTCGTTCACGTAGATATCGCAGAGTTTGGCGAGCTTCTGTGACAGCGCGTCGTCGTTCTTCTTCTCACCTTTGTTGCAGCGGCAGTTTTCAAGCAACACGACGTGTCCCGGCTGAACCTGAACGCCATCGACCCAATCGGCCAGCAACGGCACGTCGCGGCCGAGCAATTCGCCAAGGCGCTTCGCCACCGGCGCCAACGAGTCTTCTGGCTTGAACTGCCCTTCCGTCGGACGGCCGAGGTGCGACGTGACCATCACGGCCGCGCCTGCGGCAAGCGCCTGCTGGATGGCCGGCACCGATGCGCGCACGCGTGTGTCTTCAGTGATGTTGCCCTGATCGTCTTGCGGCACGTTGAGATCGGCGCGGATGAAAACACGTTTGCCGGACACTTTGCCTTCGGCGATCAGATCGGTGAAACGCAGTACTTTCGTCATGGGAGTCAGCGTAGGAGCAGGTGATTGGAAAGCGGTTCGGGCGAATGGATTCTGCGGCCAGAGACGAACAAGGCTTGTCGCTCGCGGGAAACTGCTACGGGGAAATTGATATTGAAGCTGACGTTGCGCGCTGGCGACTATCTGAACAAAACGCGCCGGGGAGAGAGGATAAAGCGAATCGCGCGGCCGCTTGCGCCGCTGACCGATGCGTCAGGACGGCTGAGCGTGACAGCGGAGAACGAAGCGAATGAAGCTGTTGAGCGGTGACTGCCGGATACACGTTCGACCTCTTTCGATACGACAGCAAGAACGCCATTTTAACCGATACCCACCGCCCGCCAACGCTGCAAACGCAAATCCCCGGGATTCGGGAATGCTCACAATGCCATCTGCATCATGCTGCGTTGCACCACGATTTCACGCGATTAAACGCAACAGAGTGAACACAGTCATGCCGACGACGATCGTCCCGAGCATGCTCCGCCGCCACAAAAACCACGCGAGGCCGCAAAGCGATGCATAGAGCGCGTGATTCGAAAACGCGATGGAAAGTCCATTCTGCGTCGAGAGTAAATCCGGCACGACGACCGCGACCAGAGCCGCAGCCGGCGCGTAGCGCAATGCGCGCTGCACGCGGTCGGGCAGGATCATGCGTTCGCCGCCAATCAGGAACAGCGCGCGCGTGAGGCCCGTGATCAGAGCCATGCCCGCAATGGCGAGCCAGACCTGGGCGGTGGTCATCGGACGCTCCGGGGATTTTCCGGACTCGCCGCGGATGCCGCTTTCGACTTGGCGCGTGCGCCCCTCTTCTCGGCTATCAGATCCGCGAAGGTCCCGGCCAGCAAGGCCGAAATAACCGCCAGCGGCAACGACAGCCGATACGGCAAATCCAGCGTGATCAACGCAATCACGCTTGCAACGCCGACGGCCGCGAGCGTCGAGCGCGTGGCGATTGCGGACACGATCAACGGAATCAGCGCGAGCGTGCCGGCGAGTTCGAGGCCCCAGTTATCGGGGAAAAGGCTTGCAAGCAGAATCCCCACAATCGATGAAACCTGCCACGACGACCAGCTCGTCGCCGCCATTCCCCAGAAAAACGCTTCCTTGCCCGGCTGATAGCCGACCGGAAAATTGCGTTTGGAGAACATCAAATAGATGATGTCGCCGTTGAAATAGCCGAGCACCAGACGGCGGCGCAACGGCAAATAAGCAAAGTGCGGCGCAAGCCCCGCGCTGAAAATGACGAAGCGCAGGTTGACCATGGCGGCGGTCAGCAAAATGGTCCAGAGCGGCAGCTTGGCGGCGAAAAGCGGCAGCACGGCAAGCTGCGACGAACCCGCATACGCCGCGAGCGACATGCCGAGCGCCTGCGGCACGGTCAGCACTGATTTCGCCATCGCGATACCCGTGACGAGACCCCACGAGAACGTGGCCGGAACGGCTGGAGAGAGCGTTTTGACGCCATCGATGAATGCGCGTCGATTGGTATCGGACAGCCGATCGAACATGGAAATGAGTGCGGGTCGGTGCGGTCGCGCAGCGACCTGGAGGATAGGCCGGGTGCGATTTGCGCGCGCGCTGGGCGCATCGCGTGGCGGCGAAAGGCGAATTATAGCGTCGTGAAAGGCGTCAAATGGCCGACAGCGCCCATTTTTTAATCGAAAAGACGCTAAAATGACGGTCTTTGGCTGCCCGGCCGCGTGCCGGTTTTGCATCGAAAACCGGGTTCCCGTGCATTGGTGGAACTGCGCCGGCGGCCCATTCAAACACGAGCACAACCTTCGCCAGGAGAAACGTATGTCAATGGCCGACCGCGACGGCAAGATCTGGATGGATGGCAAGCTGATCGACTGGCGCGACGCCAACATCCACGTGCTGACCCACACGCTGCACTACGGCATGGGCGTTTTTGAAGGCGTGCGCGCCTACAAGACCGGCAACGGCACGTCGATCTTCCGCCTGAAAGATCACACCAAGCGCCTGCTCAATTCCGCCAAGATCTTCCAGATGGAAGTCCCGTTCGACCACGCCACGCTCGAAGCGGCGCAGCTCGAAGTGGTCGGCGTGAACAAGCTTGAATCCTGCTATATCCGCCCGATCATCTGGGTGGGATCGGAGAAGCTGGGGGTATCGGCGAAGGGCAATACCATTCACGTGGCGATCGCCGCGTGGCCGTGGGGCGCTTATCTCGGCGACGACGGCATTGCGAAGGGCATCCGCGTGAAGACGTCGTCGTTCACGCGCCACCACGTGAATGTGTCCATGGTCCGCGCCAAGGCGTCCGGCTGGTACGTGAACTCGATCCTGGCCAATCAGGAAGCCATCACCGACGGTTACGACGAAGCGCTGCTGCTCGACGTGGACGGCTACGTGTCGGAAGGCTCCGGCGAAAACTTCTTCCTGGTGAACAACGGCAAGCTGTACACGCCGGATCTGGCGTCGTGTCTCGACGGCATCACGCGAGACACGGTCATCACGCTCGCGCGCGACTTCGGCATTCCGGTGATCGAAAAGCGCATTACCCGCGACGAGGTCTACACCTGCGACGAAGCGTTTTTCACCGGCACGGCCGCTGAAGTCACGCCGATCCGCGAGCTCGACAATCGCACTATTGGCGAAGGCAAGCGCGGTCCGATCACGGAAAAGCTGCAAAGCGCTTTCTTCGATATCGTGAGCGGCAAGAACGAGAAGTACGCGGACTGGCTGTCGGCGGTCAAATAAATACCGTGGCGGACCGGCGAAAAAGCCGGTCCGCCGCGTCCCCGAATAGAACGTAGAAACGAACCCGAACGAGATTCCTCATGAGCGAACTGAAGGAAATGCCGCTGGTGCAGTTGTCGGCCAAAGACGTGCCGGCGTTCTGCCCGAATCCGAACATGCCGCGCTGGAGCACGCATCCGCGCGTGTTTCTCGACATCACACACGGCGAAGCGCGCTGCCCGTACTGCGGCACGCGCTACAAGCTGAAAGACGGCGAAACGATCAAGGGTCATTGAGCGCGTTGCTCGCCCAGGCCGGATAAACGGCACGGGCGACCCGAATCGTGGTCATGCGCAGCGTGACGCACCCGCTCGCGCTTTCCTCTCCGACGTCCGGCGCGTTGCGCGTTCGGCGCCCATCACCCCATTTACATCGACGAGTTCCGCCCAAAAACGGCGTGTGCTGCGTCATTTTCGAGATTGGAAGCTAAATAGATGCGTCGCGCGTTGGTTATCGCCCCGAACTGGATTGGTGACGCATTGATGGCGCAGCCGCTGTTTTCGCTGCTCAAGAAATTGCATCCGCGTATTGTCATCGATGCCGTCGCGCCCGCGTGGGTCGCGCCGGTGCTGGAGCGCATGCCCGAGATCCACGATGTCTACGCCACCGATCTCGCGCACGGCAAGCTGCAAATGCTGCGCCGATGGCAACTCGCCAGCGACCTGCGCGACGTGGGCTACGACGCCGCGTACGTGCTGCCGAATTCATTCAAATCGGCGCTGATCCCGTTCATGGCCGGCATCAATTTGCGCATCGGCTATAAAGGCGAAAGCCGCTACGGCCTGCTCAACGTGCGGCACGCGAATCCGCCGAAAGACGAGCGTCCGCCCATGGTCAACCAGTACGCCGCACTCGCCTACGCGCCGGGCGCGCGGCTGCCGTGGCTGCAGGAAAACGCCACGGTTCCCGTGCCGGTGCCGCGTCTGGATCTCGATCTGAACGAAGCGGCGCGCGTCTCCACGCGTTTTAACCTCGATACCCGCGCGCCGCTCGTCGTGTTTTGCCCCGGCGCCGAGTTCGGGCCGGCGAAACGCTGGCCGCCGGAGCATTTTGCGTCGCTGGCGCAATTTATCGCGCAGTCGTTTCCGTATGCGCGGATTGTCGCGCTCGGCTCGCCGAAAGACGCGCCGCTCGCGCAGGCAATCGCGGACCGCGCGTCGAACGTGCGCAATCTGTGCGGTCAGACATCGCTTGGCGAAGCGTGCGCGCTGATCTCACGTGCAAGCGCCGTGGTCACCAACGATTCCGGCCTGATGCACGTCGCCGCCGCGCTGCGTCGCCCGCTGGTCGCGGTGTTCGGCTCGACCGACCCGCGCCACACGCCGCCCCTCTCCGATCTCGCAAAGGTACAATGGCTGCACCTCGAATGCAGTCCGTGCTTTGCCCGCGAGTGTCCGCTGGGTCATCTGAACTGCCTGCGCGAACTCGGCGCGGATCAGGTTTTCGGCGATCTGCGTGGCATGTTGATGCTGCAACGGAGTTGACGCAACGGAGTTGACGCAACGTAGTTGCCAACGCTTTTAACGCGACATGAAGCGGCTTAAAGCCCAATTCACATAACTTCGTCAGAGTCGCTGCTTGCGACATGCCAATGCCACCTGCGCGGGGGCATGCTTTTGAAACTTGACCGAACCGTGGCGTTTTTTGTCCGTAAAACATTGGACGCCGTGCATCGAACGTTAGAGACCCACAAGCCATGCCACGTTTTGCCCGCCTCTTCGAAGCCGCCGCCGATACCCTCAACGCCTATTACCAGGCCGTCGCGGAGGGCAATATCGACAGCGTGATGGCGCTCTGGATCGACGAGGAATTCGCCACCTTCATTTGTGCGGACGGCTCGCACCTGAGCGGTCTGGACAGCATACGCGCAGGTCTCGCCACCCAACTCGAAAATCAGCCGATCACAGTCGAGCCACTCGATATCCGTGTCTACGACAGTCTCGGCACCGTTGTTTACGCCATCGCCGAAGCGCATCAGTCGGCCGAGCCCGGCAGCACGCCGATCATGGTTTTCAGCACCTATGTGATGGTCCACGAACGTGGCGAATGGCGCATAGCGCATATCCACGCGAGTGCGATGCCAGACGAAGCCGCCGGTCAGGTTGCTGCCAAAATGCGTCATGGGCAGGGTCCGCTGCATTGAAACGGACTCGCGGGCGCGGTGTGCTCGTATTCGTGGTTTGGGGATTGCCCAAAGTATCAATGGACTCGCCTGCACTTTGCTCCGATAGCGCGCCATGAAACGCGATTCATCTCACCTCGTTCCTCCCGGCCCGGCGCGCGCGACGGCGCCGGAGAATGACGCGCTCTCTTCCACCCTCGACGTAATCGTCGATCCATTAGTCGATCTGCTGTACCAGGCGCCGAAATGGCTGCCGACCGCTCACGCCCAGACTATCGTGCCTGCGTTGTTCGCTCGTCGGCCAATGGTCGAATACAAGAGGGAACGCTGGAACACGCCGGATGGCGATTTCATCGATCTCGACTGGCTCGACAACGCCGCCAATGACACGCAATCACTGGCCAAAGCTCCGCTCTTCGTCCTTTTCCACGGCCTCGAAGGCAGTTCAGATTCTCACTACGCGCGCGTGCTGATGGCCGAAGCGAAAGCGCGCGGCTGGCATGGCGTGGTGCCGCATTTCCGCAGTTGCAGCGGTTCCATGAACCTCCTGCCGCGCTTTTACCATCTCGCCGATAGCGCCGAAATCGACTGGGTTCTGCGTCGACTGAAGGCGCAGCACGACGGGCCGGTGGTCGCGGCGGGTGTGTCGCTGGGAGGCAACGTGTTGTTGCGATGGCTTTGCGAACAGGAACAGGACGCGACCGCGATTCTCGACGCCGCCGCCGCAATCTCCGCGCCGCTCGATGTCCACGCCGGCGGCCACGCGATATCGCAGGGATTCGGCATGGTTTACACGCGCAGTTTCCTGAAGACGCTCAAGCGCAAGGCGCTCGCAAAGCTCGACCAGTACCCGGGACTTTTCGATCGCGACGCCATGCTTGCCGCCCGCACCATGCACGCGTTCGATAACGCCGTGACCGCGCCCGTGCACGGTTTCCGCGATACCGACGACTACTGGACCTGCGCCACCACGCGGCCGTTCTTGCCGCGCATCGCCGCGCCCACGCTCGTGCTGAACGCCCGCAATGATCCGTTCTTGCCCGGGCGCGTGCTGCCATCGGCTGCGGAAGTATCGGCCGCTGTCACGCTCGATCAACCCATGCACGGCGGCCACGTCGGCTTCATGACCGGGCCGTTTCCGGGTCGGATCGACTGGTTGTCGCAGCGGGTTTTCGGTTATTTACAGATGCACGTGCAGCACGCCGCACACACTACGGATTCCACCCATGGATGAGATCGTCAAGCAGGCGCTGGCCAAATGGCCGAACGTTCCGCATTGCACCGGCTGGCTGCTGCTCGATCGGCGCGGCCAGTGGCGCATGCGCGACGACGCCACGCAAGCCGCTGATTTGCCCGGCGACATCATTCGCCACGATGCGCTTCTGAGTTTCATCAACCGTAACTACGCCGCCGATGAAACCGGCCAGTGGTTCTTCCAGAACGGACCGCAGCGCGTGTATGTGGAATTGGGATACACGCCGTGGATCGTGCGATTGGCTGAAACCGATGGCGCACTCAAGCTGACCGATCACGCCGGCGGTGCGTTCGAGCCGTCCGAAGCATGGCTCGATGACCAGGGCAACGTGCTGTTTTCGGACGCTGTGCGAATCGCCGCGTTGCACGATCACGACCTCGACCTGTTTTCATCGAATGCGGAACTGGACGATGATGGCGGCGTTTTTCACTTTGCTGCCGGCGTGAATTTGACGTTGCAGCGGATCTCGCGCGACGACGTCGCCGGACGCTTTGGCTTCGTCGCAAGCCCCGCTGCCAAGGCGCGCGCGGGCTAACTATCGTCCTTCTCCATCTCGCGCTCTTCCTTGTAGCGCGTCTCGAAGTCGCGCAAGCGCGCGGATATCGTCGATAAATCATAAAAACCCGCGTTTTTCAGATCGCGCGCGGCCTGCAATTGCCGGATCGCCGATGGCCACGCGCCATCCAGCGCCAGCTTTTCCGCCATTGCACGATGCTGCGCCATCGCGTCGTTCGCGCCCGCGCTCGCTTGCGCCAGGTAGCGCCACCAGTCCGGCTGATTGGGATCGTCGCGCGTTTCGCGGCGGGCCAGCGCCTGCGCTTCCGTAAAACGCCGCGCCGACAACAACGCCTGCAAATGCGTTTCGATAGCCGCGTGCGATGCCGGCCAGCGCGCCTGGGCGGTATCGGCAAGATGGATGGCTACGTTGTCGTGACCCGCGAGACGCGCGATGTCCGCGGCGAGGACATCGAGGCTCGGCGAGCTGCGATCCTGCGGACGCTTCGCGGCGATGGTGCCGAGATTCACCACGGCTTTCGGCGATTGCGCGGCATTCAGCGATGCCAGCGCGGCGCTCGCGGGAGAAGCCACATCGATTGACAGGCTTGGCGCGACCGGTTTGTTCGCAGTCACCGGCGCCTTCGGCTCCGAAGAAACCGGACGGTCGTCTTGCGGCGACTCGGCATCGAACACATTGCGCGCCTCGGCCAGCGATTTATTCGCGGCATCGTAGTTGCGCTGGAGCGTCTCTGCGAGCGCGATTCCATACCAGTTCGCGGCCACGTTCAGCGCCGTCTGATCCTCGATTTCCGCGCGCAGCCGGCTGGCGACATCGCGATATTCGCTCGTCGAATTCATCTGCAACACGCGAGCGCGCGCCCGCACGAAACCGTATTCCGGATCCTGCCGCGGCTGCCGATACGGCACGCGGCGCGCACGATCCTCCATGTCGGCCATGCGCTCGCCCGTCAGCGGATGCGTGCGCAGATACGGCGGCACGCCGTTATCGCCCATCGCGGTGCGGTCGAGCCGCGCGAAAAACGAGACCATCGCGTACGGATCGTAGCCGGCCGCGCTCAGCATCTGAAAGCCGACGCGATCCGCCTCGTGTTCCGCCGAGCGCGAAAAGCGCAACTGGTTGTCGAGCGCGAACGCCTGCCCGCCCATCGCGATGCCCATGCCCAGATCGCCGCTGCGCGCAACCACGCCGGCGAGTACGCCAAAGAGCATGGCGGCGAGCGCCGCGTAGCCGCTGCGTTCGCTCGAACCCATCATCCGCGCGATGTGCCGTTGCAGCACGTGCCCCATCTCGTGCCCGACCACCGATGCCAGTTCCGACTCCGTCTGGCTCGTCGCGATCAATCCCGTGTTCACGCCGATAAAACCGCCCGGCATGGAGAACGCATTGATCTGCGGGTCGCGCACGGGAAAAAGCTCGAAGTCCGGTAGATATCCGCCGATGTACTGCGTCGCCGCAGCCGCCGACAAACGCGCCGCGATGGAATTGAGGTAATCGCGGATGAGCCAGTCATCGAGGTAATCCGGGTCGCGGCGCAGGTCGCGCATCAGGCGCTCGCCGAGACGGCGCTCGGCTTGCGGGGTGAGCGCGCCGCCGGAACCATCGCCGAGATCGGGAAGTTGCAGCGTGTTCATCGACGCCTGAAGGCCCGCTTTTTCCCCCGGACGATTAGCGAAGCGCGCAGCCGCGCCGCCGTAAAGGCCGAATACGTTGGCATCGATGGTCGCGGTTGGCGTGGTCAGCGAGTCGTTGGACGGTGGTGATTTTTGCGTTGGGGTTTGCGTTGCCGTTTGTACTGCTGCTTGCGTCGCCGATTGTGCGAACGCGCCTTGAGGAAGACTCACGGTCAGGCACAACATGGCGGCGATCAGGCGGTTTGGACGCATGGCAAACTTTGCTGCACGGTTGGCCGGGGCGGCGATCACGATTTGCTGGAAAGGCTTATCGTAGCAGCGTGAGCGCGCGTGGACCACCCGTTGGGCCGTCCTGCGCCGCTGGTATCATGAGCGCCCGCTGCAAGGAGAATTCATGTCCGGACTTACACATTTCGATGCTTCTGGCGAAGCCCACATGGTCGATGTCGGCGACAAAAGCGAAACGCGGCGGATCGCCGTTGCACGCGGTTCCATCGCGATGCTGCCCGCCACTCTAGCGCTGATCCGCGATGGCAAAGCCAAGAAGGGCGACGTGCTGGGCGTCGCGCGGATCGCGGCAATTCAGGGCGCGAAGCGCACGTCGGATCTGATCCCGCTATGCCATCCGCTGGCGCTGACGCGCGTGGCGGTGGATTTTTCCATCGATGAGAAATTGCCCGGCGTGCATTGCGAAGTGCGCGTGGAGACGGTGGGAAGGACTGGCGTGGAGATGGAAGCGTTGACTGCGGTGCAGGTCGGGCTGTTGACGGTTTATGACATGTGCAAAGCGGTGGATCGGGGAATGACGATCAATGACGTTCGCGTGATGGAAAAGCACGGGGGGAAATCGGGGGATTGGGTGGCGAAGGATTAACACGCTCATACGACACGTCGAAAATGACGAAGGCTGTTCCAGCTTGCGCTGGAACGGCCTTCGTTTTCTACGCGTGAGGGAATTCAATCATCCCCATCATCGTCGCTGTCATCCGCATCCGCTGGCGCCGCCGGCTGACCATACAGCTTCACCAGCTCCGCCTTAAATGCTGCAAGCGGCTTGCCCTGCTCATCGACTGATTTGAACACTGCCGCAAGTTGCGCTGGCCAGTCGTGCAGCTCAGTTGCGAAGATCTTCAGCCGCGCCATGGTATCGAGCGCGTCTTGATTCTGGCCGGCGAGCGCCTGCAGCACCGCGTATCGGCGCAACACGGTTTCGCCCGGCAACAACGCGATGGCCTGACGGTGCATATCGAGCTTGCTGGCAAGGTCCTGGCCGTTCATGGGCAACAACGTCGCCGCGCCATATTCGCCCCAAGCGCGAAACAGGAACGACGGATCCGCCGCGTATTGTTCAGCCGGGCGCGCGCCGTAATACAGCACTTCGGCGCGGTTGTAATCGCGCAGAACCGGATAAAGGGAAAGCAGCCCGAGCACCACCAGCACCGCGTAAAGCCCGTAAGAAAACGAGCGCGATACCAACCGCAACGACCGCGTTTCCAGCAAGCCGAAAATCAGCATCGCGGGCATCAGATAAAACATGTACTGCTGCGGATACTCGACAATCGCGTGCATCGTCAAAACGCCGAGCAGCGCGAGCGCAAAAATCCGCGCCGGCGTATGCGGCGCGCGCAGCACGCGCACCAGCCAGCCAATCACGCCGAACAACACGATAGCCAAACCAAGCAGGCCGGTTTTCGCAAGCAAATCGATGAAAATATCGTGTGAGTTATTCGCAATCTCCACGCCGCCAAGCTCGCGCACAAACTCGAACTGATGCAGCGGGAATTCGCCCCAGCCCACGCCCAATAGCGGATGCGTCAGGAACATGGTCCAGCCGTATTTCCACAGTGCAAGGCGCGGCGCGATCTGGTTCGCGTCCTGCATGCGCTCCGCTGCTGACTGCCCGAGCTCGAGCTGATATCGCACGTTCGCCCATCGAATCGCGGCGTTCACCGCAAAAAACAGCACGAGCAGCACGACCGGAATCAACCACGCGCGCACCTTGCTTCGAGCAGCGCCGCTCGCGAGCGCATCGGGGTCATCGGCGGCGGTCGAGCGGCCCTGGATCAACGCCATCCACAAGCCGGCGACCACGATCACGCCCATCTGCAACCACGGTCCACGCGATACGGTCAACGCCAGGCCCGCAGAAAATATCGCGGAAAGCACAAACCACGCGATCACCGGCAGACGTCGCGTCTGCACCAGATACAACGCGCCAGCCGTCGCGAATGCGATGTACGTAGCAAGGTGATTCGCCTGCGCCATATTGCCGAACGGCCGGCGCTCGACGCTCACGTTGTACGCCACTACGAACGGCGAAAACTTCGATTCCACGTGAAAGAGCTGCGCGACCTGGCAGAACACGGCAAAGAGACCGCCCACGATCAACGCCGCCGCGCCCCAGCGCAACGCTCTCTCGGCCATTCCGGCGCGCACGAACCCATACCCTGTATGCACGGCAATAAACGATGCCAGCAAATATCCGCCGCCCAGCCAGTTCATCGATGGTTGCGCGACTGGCAGCACAACCGTCTGCACTACGAGCAACAACCCGAGCACGAGCGGCATCAACGCAATGAGCGGTGTCGCGAACGCCACACGAGGCTCCGACAAACGCACGACCAGCGCCATGGCAGCACCAAGCGCCAAGAACAGTCCGAGCGCGCTGTACTCGGCGTAGAACGTTGGAATGGGATACGTGTGGTTGACGACCGCGTACGGAATCGTCAGCGCCAGACAGAGGACGGCAAGAGTAAGGTAGCGCGCGATGTTTGAAGGCATGAGGGGTCGGGAACGTCGGCAACCGGCGCACTATACAAAAAATTACTCATGCTGTGCGGCACCATGCATGAAATGCGCCGAAATCGCCGTGAATCGTTAGAAATTCGTGGCGCTTTCGGCAAAACAAAAAAAGCCAACCGCAATTCGCGTGCTCGCCCAATGCGTTACTGCAGCGGTTACGTGTGCTTGCGATCGGCCTTTCAAGCGTCGTAGAACCCGTGTCGCCAACTTACGCGCGGCACTCCGGCGGTGCGAGATTCGGCGCCAACGTTGGTGCTTCAGATGGCAGCGGACCGGCGCCCGGCGCCGGCAGCGATGACGCCGATTTGGTCGCCGCGAAACATTCCCACGTAATCGATCCAGCCTGAACCGAACCCTTCGTCAGCACTGTCCGCCCCGTGGGTGCGTCGGCATTGTCAGGAGACGATGGCACGAGCACGATGGTGTTCTCGCCCGCGGGCGCCACGCGCGTGGAATACGCGATGGTGATCTGGCCGTTGTCGTCATCGACGTGAATGGACTCCACATTGCGCGTTCCCGGCGGCGATGCGTATCCGCCACCTAGATCCGAACCGCTCGCGGCGTTTTCGGCCACGGCCAAACGCGCCGATGACGCCAGCGACAATCCCTCTCCCACCCTGCTACGCGCCAGATAGTCCTGATAAGCCGGGATCGCGTACGCAGCAACCACGCCCACGATTGCCAGCACGATCATCAACTCGATCAGCGTAAAACCCAGCCTCGACCGCTTTTTCCTTTGCCGTGCCAACGCTCGCCGGAACCACGATTTGCCTTCCCTGATGCTTTTGAACCCGCACACCGCTACTGTCATCGCTCAACTCCCAAAAAGACGAAGCGCCTGGTTGCGTGATGCAACTCAGACGCTTCGATCTTATTGAGCCCGGCAATGCCCCGGCAGTCAGCCAAATGGCTAACGCTTGCCGCCAATCAGTGCGCCGCCTTCGACTCCGCGGCTTGCACACGCTTGCGGAAGAACCAGCCAATGGCAAGCACGAACACAGCGCCCGCGACATGCGCGGCAAATTCGGCGCTCGGTACGTTCAACGCCGGCCATCGGTCGATGAACGGATCACCGATGATCAAACCGCCCGCGATCCACCCGAGCAATCCGGCGCCAAGCGCGATGACGATCGGGAATTTATCGATCAACTTGAGCACCAGCGTGCTGCCCCACACGATCAACGGAATGCTCACGAGCAAGCCGAAGATCACCAGCGTCAACCGATGCTGCGGATCGGCGGCTTCCGCCGCGCCCGCGACCGCGATCACGTTGTCAAGGCTCATGACGGCATCGGCGACAATAATGGTCTTGATCGCGGTCCAAAGCTGATCCGCGGGTTTCACGTTCGGGTCGCTGTGATCGGGCATCATCAATTTCACGCCGATCCACAACAGCAACAGCCCGCCGACGAACTTGAGGAATGGGATATCGAGCAGCACGACCGCAAAGGCGATCAGCACGACACGCAGGATGATTGCCCCGAGCGTACCGAACAGCACGCCGCGCGTGCGTTGTTGGTCGGGCAGATTGCGCACGGCGAGCGCGATGACGACCGCGTTGTCGCCGCCGAGCAAAATGTCGATGACGATGATCTGTAAAACAGCGCCCCAATGGAGCGTGGCGAAAAATTCGAGCATGGAAAAACCAGTGAACGACGACAGAAAGCACGCCCAATAAAAAAGCGGGGAAGCATCAGCTCCCCCGCTTTTAGTACCGACGCGTTACGCAAGGCTTACATAAGCATATCAAACCGCTGCGTTTTCTGTCGATGAAGCCTTTGTTACAGCATCGCCTTCAACAAACGCGCCATTTCCGACGGGTTCTTCGTGACGGTGATACCGCATGCTTCCATGATTTCCAGCTTGGCATCGGCCGTATCCGCACCGCCCGAAATCAGCGCGCCTGCGTGACCCATGCGCTTGCCGGCCGGAGCCGTGACGCCCGCGATGAAGCCGACCACCGGCTTCTTCATGTTGTCCTTGATCCAGTAAGCCGCGTTCGCTTCGTCCGGGCCACCGATCTCGCCGATCATGATCACGGCGTCCGTGTCGGGATCGTCGTTGAACATCTTCATGACGTCGATGTGCTTCAGACCGTTGATCGGGTCGCCGCCAATACCAACCGCCGACGACTGGCCAAGGCCAATAGCCGTCAACTGGCCCACTGCTTCGTACGTAAGCGTGCCCGAACGCGACACCACGCCAATACGGCCCTTGCGGTGAATATGACCCGGCATGATGCCGATCTTCAGTTCGTCCGGCGTGATCGTGCCCGGGCAGTTCGGTCCGAGCAGCAGCGTCTTGCGATTTTCGCGACGCATACGGTCCTTGATCTCGAGCATGTCGCGCACGGGAATGCCTTCCGTGATGCAGATGGCGAGATCCAGATCGGCTTCGACCGCTTCCCAGATTGCAGCAGCGGCGCCTGCCGGCGGCACGTAGATCACCGAAACGGTTGCACCCGTTTCAGCCTTCGCTTCCGCGACGCTCGCGTAGATTGGGATGCCTTCGAAGTCTTCGCCGGCGCGCTTGGGGTTCACGCCCGCGACGTACGCCTCACGGCCGTTCGCGTACTCGCGGCAAGCGCGGGTGTGGAACTGGCCGGTCTTACCGGTGATGCCCTGGGTAATAACCTTGGTGTCTTTGTTGATCAGAATCGACATGGTGTGACCTCTGTTCGTCGACGTCGCTTTTCACCTGCGCACCTTGTTTCAAGGCGCGGCGAGGCGAAAAAGCGCCGCCTTTCGTGTCTGGTGGAACGCTCGTAATTGCCGGATTGAATCTGGCGCTTACTTGCCCTCGGCTGCCGCGACGACCTTCTGCGCAGCTTCTTCCATGCTGTCGGCCGCGATGATCGGCAAGCCCGAATCCGCCAGCATCTTCTTGCCGAGATCTTCGTTCGTGCCCTTCATGCGCACGACCAGAGGAACCTTCAGCGACACAGCCTTCGACGCCGCGATCACGCCTTCCGCAATCACGTCGCAGCGCATGATGCCGCCGAAAATGTTCACGAGGATCGCCTTCAGGCCCGGGTTCTTCAACATGATCTTGAAGGCTTCCGTGACCTTTTCGGTCGTGGCGCCGCCGCCCACGTCGAGGAAGTTGGCCGGCTCGCCGCCGAACAGCTTGATGGTGTCCATGGTCGCCATTGCCAGACCGGCGCCGTTCACCAGGCAGCCGATGTTGCCATCGAGCGAGATGTAGGCCAGATCGAACTTCGATGCTTCCACTTCAGCCGGATCTTCTTCGTCGATATCGCGATACGCCACGATGTCCGGATGACGGAACAGCGCGTTGGCGTCGAAGTTGAACTTGGCGTCGAGCGCGATAACCTTGCCGTCGCCAGTGACGATCAGCGGGTTGATTTCGGCCAGCGATGCGTCCGTTTCCCAGAATGCCTTGTACAGGCCTTGCAGGATCGCGCGTGCTTGCGGGATGGATGCATCGGGGATGCCGATCTTGCGCGAGAGGTCGTCGGCGTCCTTGTCCTGCAGACCCGTCGACGGCTCGACGGCGAACTTGTGCAGCAGTTCCGGCGTCTTTTCCGCGACTTCTTCAATGTCCATGCCGCCTTCGCTCGATGCCATCACCACGACTTTTTGCGTGATGCGGTCGAGCACGAGGCCCACGTACAGTTCCTTCTTGATGTCCGCGCCTTCTTCGATCAACAGGCGGTTCACCTTCTGGCCTTCAGGGCCGGTCTGGTGCGTGACGAGTTGCATGCCGAGGATCTGGTTCGAATATTCGCGAACCTGGTCCAGCGTCTTTGCAACCTTCACGCCGCCGCCCTTACCGCGACCGCCAGCGTGAATCTGAGCCTTGACGACCCATACCGGGCCGCCCAGCTCTTCAGCGGCCTTGACCGCATCGTCCACCGAGAACACGGGCTTGCCGCGCGGGACCGCGACGCCGAACTTCCGCAGGATTTCCTTTCCCTGGTACTCGTGAATCTTCATGCGTGATTCCTTCAGTCTGAGAGTTGGATTGAACTTCGAATGGTTGGATACGAAGATTTACGCCGAGCAATGTATCCGGCAGCGGTGATCAACGTCGCCGGATTCATGCTGCTTCTGCTGATATCGCTGATTCTGCTGATTTTGCTGGTATTTCGTGGTCGGCCAGTTCTGGTGAACCTGCTCACGCTGGATTCGCTGAGCTGGCTCAAGTGCGCTCCCGGTCTTGTCCACTGTCCTTCGGGCTGGCATTCCCCACGACACGCTCGCCCGCGCTTCTGGGCGCGTGATCGAACCACCGTGGATAGTGTTGCCGGACAGCCTCGCCGTCGAAACGCAATGCGTTGCAACGGCCGAGTTGGAAAGGCGGTTTGTCTGAAGTTGATGCCTGACTGTTTGCGGCCGCGTTGTCCGATGACTCTCCGGGCGCAGCGCCTTTTTCAGTGTTCCACACTTCGCCGGCGAAAGCCTGGATGGCGGCGGTGGGAAGCACGGCGCAGAGTTCGGTGAGATGGGTGCAACCGGTCGTTCCGGCCAGCAAACGGCTGGATTCGCGACGGAAATTTTGTACGAGATTGAGGCCGATGAGCGCGCGATATGCCGGGTTCGATGCTGAACACAACCGGCCATACGGCGCCCAATCGGAAGCGGCTTCGGCTCCGACGATAGCGAACGTGCGGTCGATAGTGATGCGCAGCCAGAGTTCATGGATCGGCAGGCCTCGAGGCCGGACGCCCGTCGCGAGTTTGACGTCGCGCGGCTTTTCATCAGTTAGGCAGGCTTCGATATCCCACAAACCGTCATCACGCTCAAACGCTTCCATTCGAATCGCGCGGCGATGGCGCAACTGACGGGAAACAGGCGGAGAAAGCGGCATGTGCGGAGAAAGGCCGAATGGGAAAACATACGGATTTTACCATACTGAGCATTTTGAGCCGGGCCGAGTTGCCGCAAGGCCGATTACTGCTGAATTAGGGCTAATTCGTACTGGTTTTGCTGCATTCGGAGCTTATTCGATGCTGAAATCGTCGTTGCTGGCTTTCAGGACTTTCATGATCACGCCACTGGAGAAACCGCGCGTGGCGAGGAAACGGGCTTGTTTGGCGCGGTCGGCTGGCGTGGTTGGTAATCCGCCGTATTTTTTATTCCAGACGTCGCGGGCGCGGGTGAGCTCGGTGTCTTTCAGCGCCGCATTTGCGTCCTGGATCAGAGTTTCGTCGATGCCATTGCGTTTTAGCTCGTTCACGATCCGGCTGGTGCCGAGTTTCGCGCCACGCCGGTGAACCACGCTTTCCACGAAACGCTCGTTTGAAAGCCAGCCTTCGCGTTCGAGGGCGTCGAGTAGCGTTTCGATCGAATCGGTTTCGGTTAGATGCGGCGTAAGTTTGCGAGATAACTCGGCGCGGCTGTGTTCGCGGCGCGATAGATAGCCGAGTGCCCGGCCGCGTAGGGAAAGTTGTGGGCGTTTGCTTTTGGATTCACCAGCTGCTGGCGGTTTGCCCCGGCCCGTTGTTCCGCGGGAATAGACGGATTCAGTGGCCGCGTTCGGGGTTTCTGTGTTTGGGGTTTCTGTGTTTGGGGTTTCTGTGTTTGGGGTTTCTGTGTTTGGGGTTTCTGTGTTTGGCGCGCTGCCGATTGCGGGAACGCATTGTTCGAACGGCTCGAAGGGATCCGCCGGTTCGAACTCTCCCGTGATGGCCACTGAGTTGGAACCTGTAGCAACGGTTTTTGCAGATGCCGCTTGCGTTTGAACAACCGCTTGATCAAGCAAGGCGCGCGCGAGCTTCAATCGATCGGTTGCGTCTGCGGCGTTTGCTTCGGCCTGCTGTCTGGCTAGATCTGCGGCACCGGTTGCCGATTTGCCTTCGGTCGGTTTCTTCGCGAACGCGCTTCTGCGGCTTGTTGCGCGCTCGGTCGATCGTTCGAAAACGTCTTCACCGTCTACTGGCTTTGAGGCTGCTTTTCCGCCCATTGAGGATTTGCGCCCGCTTGAACTGCCGCGTCCGAATTTTTTATCGCTGGAGCGCTCGTAGACGTTATCCGGCTCGGTGGCTGATACCTTGGCGGAAGACTTTCCTAGACCTCCGCCGCCAAACGAACTGCGCTTCTTCGGAAACGCACGATCGCTTGACCGTTCGTACACGGGTTCAACCTCGTCCGGCGCTGCGTTCTCGTCCGCGGTAACGCTTGCCGCAATGGCCTCCGCTTTCGACGTTCCAGTCGAAAGGCTCGAACCGCTTCCGCCTCCGCTTTTACCAAAGCTGCTTTTTCTGCCAAAACTGCTGCCGCCGCCTTTGTTTGAAAAGCTGCTGCCCTTGAACCCGCTGCTGGGTTTATCACCAGCGGCGCCACTGCTCTTGCTAAAGCTATTCCCAAATGAACGACGCGCCGGTGCAGATCCCTCCGCACCAGCGCGTTCGTTTGACGCTGCGCGGTATCGATCGCTACTTCGTTCGTAGCGATCAACCCCTTCTTCAGCGCTGACGCTTTCGGCGTCATCGCCTGAAGAATTCGAATCATCCGGATCTTCCTTTGCGTCTTTCTCCGAGTCACGACTTGCGTCGCGACCGGCCTTTGATCCGAATCGGTTCTTGCGCAGCATCTTTTCTACCGCCTACTACTCATTCTTCATCAGCTACTTCGGCAACGCCTGGCAAGGACTCGGCCATTGCATTGACACCCAGCGACTCGCGAATCCTGTTCTCGATCTCACGCGCCATTTCCGGATTCTCACGCAGGAATTCACGTGCGTTGTCCTTGCCCTGACCAATCCGTTCGCCGTTGTAGCTGTACCAGGCGCCAGCCTTGTCCACCAGCTTGGCTTGCACGCCCAAGTCGATGATTTCGCCCTGACGCGAAATGCCTTCGCCGTAAAGGATGTCGAAAATGGCTTCGCGGAACGGCGGCGCAACCTTGTTCTTCACCACCTTCACGCGCGTTTCGTTGCCGATCACTTCGTCGTTCTTCTTGATCGAACCGATACGGCGGATATCCAGACGCACCGACGCGTAGAACTTCAGCGCGTTACCACCCGTGGTGGTTTCCGGATTGCCGAACATCACGCCGATCTTCATGCGGATCTGGTTGATGAAAATCACCAGGCAGTTCGTACGCTTGATCGTGCCGGTCAGCTTGCGCAGCGCCTGCGACATCAAACGCGCTTGCAAACCAGGCAACGAATCGCCCATTTCGCCTTCGATTTCAGCCTTCGGCACCAGCGCCGCGACCGAGTCGATCACGATCATGTCGATGGAACCCGAGCGCACCAGCGCATCCGCGATTTCCAGCGCCTGCTCGCCCGTATCCGGCTGCGAGATCAGCAAATCCGAAGGATTCACGCCGAGCTTTTGCGCATACGCAATGTCGAGCGCATGTTCCGCGTCGATGAACGCCGCCGTGCCGCCGAGCTTTTGCATTTCAGCGATAACCTGCAACGTCAGCGTGGTCTTGCCCGACGATTCCGGACCGTAGACTTCAACAACGCGTCCGCGCGGCAAGCCGCCAACGCCCAGTGCAATATCCAGTCCGAGCGAACCAGTAGACACCACTTGAATGTCTTCAATGACTTCGCCGGCGCCGAGTCGCATGATCGACCCCTTGCCGAATTGCTTTTCGATCTGCGACAGCGCAGCGGCCAGCGCCTTGCTCTTTTCCGCAGACATCCCGCCCGGGCCTTTCTTGCTATCTTCCATGAATCGTCCTTTGCTATGATGAACGGCATCTGGCGCATGCCCGCGGACTTTTGCTCCACTGGGTGCACTGCTTCAGACACTGTATAAAAAAACAGGTGTTTTTGCAAGTGGGATCGGCGCGCGTAGTTATAACGCCACGCCGTCCATGCAAGCGCACCACAACACCTGGAGACCGCCGCGCCGGGCGAATTGCGGTGCCGGCAATGCCTTTTGCGCACACTACGATGCGAATACTCATTGCCGAAGACGACAGCATACTCGCGGACGGTCTGGTTCGATCACTCCGCCAATCGGGGTATGCAGTGGATCACGTCAAGCACGGCGTGGAAGCGGACACTGCACTTTCGCTGCAAACTTTCGACCTGCTGATTCTCGATCTGGGCCTGCCGATGATGTCCGGCCTCGAAGTCTTGCGGCGCCTGCGCGCCCGCAATTCACAGATGCCCGTGCTCATCCTGACAGCCGCCGACAGCGTGGACGAACGTGTCAAGGGCCTCGACCTCGGCGCCGACGACTACATGGCCAAGCCGTTCGCGCTCAACGAACTCGAAGCCCGCGTGCGCGCCCTTACCCGGCGCGGCGCGGGAGGCGGCCCGACGGTTGTCAAACACGGCGCGCTTTCGTTCGATCAAGTCGGGCGCATTGCATTCATCAACGACCAGGTCATCGAGTTATCGGCGCGCGAACTCGGCGTGCTCGAAGTGCTGCTGCAGCGGGTTGGCCGGCTGGTGTCGAAGGAACAGCTCGTCAACCACCTTTGCGAGTGGGGCGAAGAAGTCAGCAATAACGCGATCGAGGTCTATGTCCATCGGCTAAGAAAAAAAATCGAGCCCGGCGGGGCGCGAATCATAACCGTTCGCGGGTTAGGCTATAGCCTTGAAAAAGCCGTTGCACCTGCGGCCGCGTCCGTCATCTCAGGATCCGCGGAAGCTGGCTCAGCGGTGCCATCCAGCCCTCACTATAAGTAACCACGCTATGGGCTCGCCCGCTACATCCAAGCGTGCCGCCCAGGCGTTGCGCGAGTCGCCGCACCCGTCGCCAGATCTGCTCGATGCACCCATCGCAGACCCCGACGTGTCTCGTGACGCGCGTTACGCCAACCCGTTCGCGCCGCCGGATGAGCTCGAACCCGACGGCGAACCGGCGCCACGTTCGCTGTTCGGCGAGATTCTCGACTGGATGCTTGCGCCGTTGCTTTTGCTTTGGCCGATGAGCATCGCCGTGACGTACTTGGTCGCGAAGTCGATTGCCAACGGGCCGTTCGACCGCGCGCTCGAAACCGACGCCTACGTGCTCGCCCGGCAAATCCAGCCCGTCAATGGCGTAGCCGAATTGCGTTTGCCGAACGCCACGCGCGACTTTCTGAGAGCGGATAACGTCGATAGCGTCTTCTTCCAGATACTTGGCACGCGAGGCGAACTGGTGGGCGGTGACGCGGACATGCCCCTTCCCCATGACGATGACCGCCCGCAACCAGGCATCGTGGAATTCCGTGACGACGTACTGCGCGGTAACGACATCCGCGTCGCCTATACGACGGTCGAATTACCTTCATTGCCGCAACCGGTGCTCGTCCAGGTGGCCGAAACGCTCGATAAACGCAGCCAGTTGGCCAACGACATCATCAAGGGCGTGATCCTGCCGCAATTCGTAATTTTGCCGCTGGCGATCGTGCTGGTGTGGTTCGGGCTTTCGCGCGGGCTTGCGCCGCTGCACGCGCTGCAATCGAATATCCGCGCGCGTCGGCCGGACGATCTTTCGCCGCTCGAAGCCAGTCGCGCGCCGCCGGAAATCGCGCCGCTTGTGGCATCGTTTAATGATTTGTTGAACCGGCTCGAGCAGAACATGGAGCTGCAAAAACGCTTCATAGCCGACGCCGCGCATCAGATGAAAACGCCGCTCGCGGGTTTGCGCACGCAAGCCGAACTGGCGCTGCGGCAGGACGTGCCCGCCGAGGTGCAGCGCTCGCTCGAACAGATCGCGACGAGTTCCGAACACGCGGCGCGACTCGTCACGCAACTGCTCGCTTTGGCGCGCGCCGAAAACCGGATGACCGGCCAGATTTTCTCGCGCGTCGAACTCACCGATCTCGCGCGACTCGCCGTGCGCGACTGGGTGCAGGCGGCGTTGGCGAAGCGCATGGATATCGGATATGAAGAGCCGCCGCATCCGGTCGAAGTCGAGGGCAACGTGGTGATGCTGCGCGAGATGCTGTCGAATCTTATCGATAACGCCATCCGTTATACCCCGCCAGGCGGCCGCATAACGGTCCGCGTGCGCACTGAGGATTCGGACACGCGCCGCGTTTTCCTCGAAGTAGAGGATACGGGATTGGGCATCCCGGCAGCGGAGAGAACGCGAGTGATCGAGCGGTTTTATCGGATCCTGGGACGCGAAGGAGAAGGCAGCGGATTGGGATTGGCCATCGTGCGCGAGATCGTGACCATGCATCGCGGCACGCTCGACATTGAAGATCACCTGTACGGAGAAGCGCCCCGCCAGGCGGGAACGCTTGTCAGAGTTGGGTTACAGCGGGTTTATCCTGCCCGGGACAAACCCTGAGAAATTGCTTTGGATAACCATGCGGATTTATCGGCTTCCTCAATTTTAGACGTGACTAGTTGAAAGTAGACCGTTGATTGGGCGACGTTAGAGTCGTACGTCCACAGGAACACAAAAAACCACACACCGTAATCAAGTCAGAACGCCGTAAGTTTTCGCTCCAATAATCGGTGCACGGTGCCGCCATCCGCGGGGCCACATTCAAAGATCAAGATCTGGAGACGATTCATGGCGACGATCGAGGGGCGCATTTCCCACGCGCCGATGACCAGCGAAGAACGGCGCGTGATTTTCGCGTCATCGCTGGGCACGGTGTTCGAGTGGTATGACTTCTACCTGGCGGGCTCGCTCGCCATCTATATCAGCAAGACCTTCTTCTCCGGCGTCAACCCGACGGCCGCTTTCATCTTCACCTTGCTCGGCTTCGCGGCGGGTTTTGCCGTGCGTCCGTTCGGCGCGATCGTGTTCGGGCGTCTCGGCGATATGGTCGGCCGCAAATACACGTTCCTCGTGACCATCGTGATCATGGGTTTGTCGACGTTCGTGGTCGGCTTGCTGCCCGGATACGCATCCATAGGGATAGCGGCGCCCGTGCTGTTTATCGCGATGCGGCTGCTGCAAGGCCTGGCGCTCGGCGGCGAATACGGCGGCGCGGCGACCTACGTCGCGGAACATGCGCCCTCGAACAAACGCGGCGCATGGACGGCGTGGATCCAGACGACAGCCACGCTCGGCCTATTCATCTCGCTGATCGTGATCCTCGTTGTGCGCACCGCGGTGGGCGATGAAAAATTCGGCGCGTGGGCATGGCGCATTCCATTCCTTGTCTCGATCCTGCTGCTCGCCGTATCCGTCTGGATCCGCTTGAAGCTGCATGAATCGCCGGTTTTCGAGCGTATCAAGGCGGAAGGCAAAACGTCGAAGGCACCGCTGACCGAAGCGTTTGGTCAATGGAAAAACCTGAAGATCGTATTGCTCGCGCTCTTCGGCCTGACGATGGGACAAGCCGTGGTCTGGTACACGGGCCAGTTTTACACGCTGTTTTTCCTGACGCAGACGCTCAAGGTCGATGGCACCAGCGCCAATATCATGGTCGCGGTAGCGTTGTTGATCGGCACGCCGTTCTTCCTGTTCTTCGGGTCGCTGTCCGACAAGATTGGCCGCAAGCCGATCATCATGGCCGGCTGCCTGATCGCCGCGCTGACGTACTTCCCGCTCTTCCACGCGCTGGCTCACTACACGAACCCGACGCTCGAAGCCGCGACCATGAAGTCGCCGATCACCGTCATTGCCAATCCCGACGAGTGCTCGTTCCAGTTCAACCCGGTGGGTACATCGAAGTTCACGAGCTCCTGCGATATTGCCAAGAGCGCGTTGTCGAAGGCCGGTTTGAACTACGAAAACGTGGCCGCGCCGGCCGGAACGGTCGCGCAGATCAAGGTGGGCGAGACGGTAGTGAATACGTATGACGGCAAGGCCGCCGATGCAAAAGCCCAGGGCGCCACGTTCGACAAGACGCTGGCGGGCACGCTGAAGTCGGCGGGTTATCCGGCGAAGGCTGATCCGGCGCTGATCAACTGGCCGATGGCTATCGTGATCCTGACCATCATGATGATCTACGTGACGATGGTTTATGGCCCGATTGCCGCGATGCTCGTCGAGATGTTCCCGGCGCGGATTCGGTACACGTCGATGTCGCTGCCGTATCACATTGGGAATGGCTGGTTCGGCGGGTTTTTGCCGGCTACGGCGTTCGCTATCGTGGCGGCGAAGGGGAATATTTTCTCGGGGTTGTGGTATCCGATTGTGATCGCGGTGGCCGCGTTCGTGATCGGCATGCTGTTCGTGAAGGAGACCCGTGGGACGGCGGTTTATGACTCGGATTGATCGGCCGTGATCGCCTGGATTGTCGATAAGAATCGGCTTGGAAGGGGTTGACAGGTTTTGCAACCCTCTTCATAATCTCGATCTCTTGGCGAATTAGCTCAGCCGGTTAGAGCGACGGAATCATAATCCGCAGGTCCGGGGTTCGAATCCCTGATTCGCCACCAAGTTGTAAAGAAAGCCGCTGCTTCGAAAGAAGTGGCGGCTTTTTGCTGTTCTAGCGAGGCTCCCATAGCGGCGCAATCGCCTCGCCTAGCATCCGATTAAACACCCCCGCATGCGTCACGTTCATCCCATGCGACGCCCCTTCAATCGTCACCCTCCGCGCCCCATCGATCCACCCTTCCAACGCCCCCACCGCATCCCGAAACATCTTCGGGCTCTTCTCTCCTTCGATAAGCAGCGTAAGGCGTCGCACCCTTGCCGCCGCGCTCGCATCGTACGCCGGCAACGGATCGCGAAACTGCAGCGCGAGCGTATCGGCGTTATCCATCGCCATGGCCCGAAACTCTTTCGGACTCCGCGCCCAGAACCCGGGCCGACTCACCGAATCCACAAACAGCTCCAAGCCCGCATCGACCTCACCCGCAGCAATCAACTCCGCCGCCTTCGCCCTCAGCGCATTCACCGGCGCAGGCAGCACCGTCCGCGACATGGAGTCAGAACCAGCCCGAGCCACCGCCCCACCCGGATCAGCCAGCACCAGCGACTTCACCAACTCCGGATATCGGCCAGCAAGATGAAACGCCACACATCCGCCTCTCGAATGCCCAACTACATTCACCGCGCCCACCCCAAGCCGCTCGATGAATTGCCCCATCTCATCCACATGCGCGTCCCAGCTAAACGGCCGTAAATCCCCCGCCACGCCAAGCGCTCCCGCCCTCCCCGATGGCCAATAATGCGAGAGACTCGGCGCGACACATCGATACCGCTTCCCAAGCGGCCCCAACTGCGGCTTCCAGTATCGAAAGTCGCAAAGCGAACCGTGAATAAACAGCATTACCTCCAGATGCTCATGCCCGGTCTGTACAAAAGGCACTTGCACGCCGTGATCGAGCGTGGCCACATCGGGCATGGGCAAGCCAAAAAGTTGCGAGGGATCCACCCCATCCAACAGCGTCATCCGATGCAACTCCAATTATCAAATTAACGGACGACCCAAATTTCACTCCGGCGCGGTAGCCCGAACGGTGACCATATCGTCCATAGCGTGGTGATCGTCGAACGCAGCATCCTCAAGATCAGCAGCACGGCCACCGCTCGAAGGAATCGCCTCCACCGGAAACCCCTTCTTTTCCCAAGCATCGAGCCCGCCCTTCAGCGGCCGCACATTCGTAAATCCCTTGGCCTTCAACTGCCGCACGATCTGCTTAGCCGTTGCCTCGTTCGGACACACGCAATAAACAACCACCTCGCGCTCGCGAAACATCTCATCGATTTTCCCGGACGCCTCCAGATCCAGCGGCAACGCACCCTTGATCCTGTGCGCCTCCTTGCGCCGAATCTCTTCAGGCCGGGCATCGAAAATAACGGGCGGCGCGTCGGAGCGCATCATTTCATCGAGTTGTTCGGGCGATATCCGATACTTCGCGAGCCATCGGCGAAATTGCAAACGGCGTATCCACCGATACACCAGGAACGCGCCCGCGGCCATGCCGAGCACGTCGAGCGCGGTCAGCCCATACGTGCGCACGAACACGAGCAACCGTGCGACCTCAGCCTGCAGGATCGCGCCGCCCAGCATCCATGCCGATGCCCAAAGACTCGCGCCCACCAAATCCCAGAACACGAACACGCGCACATCGATCTGCGTGGTTCCAAGCAACGGCGATGAAACCAGTCCAAGCCCCGGCACGAATTTGGACAACGCAAGCAAAGGCACGCCGAAGCGCTCGAACCAACGGCGGGCGGTACGCAAGGTGGTATCGAGGGAAAGGGAGAAGCGCACGAGCGAGTTCAGAAACCGTCGGCCATACAGCCGTCCGGCAGCGAACCAGAGAGAGTCGGCGATAACGACCGCGATCACCGCGGCAGCCAACATGTGCCAGAACGAAGCCAGCCCGGCCGCGACCAACGTGCCGGCGAGGACGAGCATGGGCGCGGCCGGAATAGGCACGCCGAGCTGCGTGGCGAGCACGCTGACGAACACAGCCCACGCGCCCCAGGACGACACAAGGGAGATCGGAACGTGCGGCAAGATCGTGCTCCTCGCGATGAGTGCAGAGCGCACGTTCTGGATAGTTACTCTTTGACTGATATCAACAAAACCGCGCCCGGACCCGCAACTTTATCGCGAAATGGAAACTATCGCCGGGCTTACAGAAGCGTTAGCACGCGCTTGTCAACCTTCGATCCGCGCCCGCGTCACGCCGAGCAAACCGGCCATTGCGTCACGCGCGGCGGCTGAATTCCTCGTGGCGATGGCATCGAAAACGGCCGTGTGTTCGGCCATCGATGCATTGAAAACGTCCGCGCGCCGCGCGTTCAACTGCAATTGCGCTTCGAGCGTGCGCTCGATCAGCGTTCCCAACGGCACGAGCAGTTCGTTGCTGCACGCGTTCAGCACGCTCAAATGAAAGCGCAGATCGGCGCGCACCCATTCATCGACGTTGCGTGCATCGAGCATTGCCTGATGTGCTTCGGCTAAATGTGCCAACGCATGTTCGTCATGATTCGCAGCGGCCAAAGCCGCCGCATAAGGCTCGATCATCTCGCGCATTTCCTGCAGCTTGAGCGCGAACTGCATCGGCTTGGCAACGCGCGAGTACCACTCGAGCACGTCGGCATCGAGCAGATTCCACGCGTCTCGCGGCCGCACGCGCGTGCCGATCTTGGGCCGCGATTCGAGCAATCCCTTCGATGTCAGCGTCCGCAACGCCTCGCGCAACACGGTCCGGCTGACGCCAAAGCGCTCCATGAGCTCGGCTTCGCGCGGCAAGGTGGTCGCGGGCGCGAAATCGCCGCGCAGGATTTCGGTACCGAGGTCGTACGCGACGCGTCCGTGCAGATCGTGCTGGATGACTTTCCCCTTTGAAAAAAATGACGCGATTATACGGGTTTGCGAGCAGCGCCTTTCCCATCAAGGCTTTCCGGTCAATAGTACTATTAATATACACAAGGAAGCAAAATTTGATAGCATTGAAACCCTTGTTCTTAACTCATCGAAAAAACCAGGAGACGCCAGCATGAAAATCACGAAACTCGAAACTTTTATCGTTCCGCCGCGCTGGTGTTTTCTGAAGATCACGACGGACGAAGGCATCGTCGGCTGGGGCGAACCGGTGGTCGAAGGCCGCGCGCATACGGTCGCGGCAGCGGTCGATGAACTCTCGGATTACCTGATCGGCAAGGACCCGCTGTTGATCGAGGATCACTGGCAGGTGATGTATCGCGCGGGGTTTTATCGCGGCGGCCCGATTGGCATGAGCGCGATCGCGGGCGTTGATCAGGCGCTGTGGGACATCAAGGGCAAGCATCATGGCGTGCCCATTCACGCGCTGCTCGGCGGCCAGGTGCGCGACCGTATCAAGGTGTATTCGTGGATTGGCGGCGATCGTCCGAGCGATGTCGCGAACAACGCGCGCGCGGTCGTGGAGCGCGGTTTCAAGGCAGTGAAGATGAACGGTTCGGAAGAACTTCAGATCATCGATACCTTCGACAAAGTTCAAGCCGTCATCAACAACGTCGCGGCCGTGCGTGAAGCGGTGGGACCGAATATTGGCATCGGCGTGGACTTCCACGGCCGCGTGCACAAGCCGATGGCGAAGGTCCTCGCGAAGGAACTGGATCCGTTCAAGCTGCTGTTTATCGAAGAGCCGGTGTTGTCGGAGAACGTCGAAGCGTTGCGAGATATCGTGAATCAGACGAGCACGCCGATCGCACTCGGCGAGCGCCTGTATTCGCGCTGGGATTTCAAGCACATCCTGGCCGGCGGTTACGTGGACATCATCCAGCCGGACGCATCGCACGCGGGCGGGATCACGGAATGCCGCAAGATTGCATCGATGGCCGAAGCCTACGACGTCGCCCTCGCCCTGCATTGCCCGCTCGGTCCGATTGCGCTTGCAACTTGCCTGCAAATCGATGCCGTCAGCTACAACGCGTTCATCCAGGAGCAAAGTCTCGGGATCCACTACAACAAGGGCAACGACCTGCTCGACTACATCAAGAATCCCGAAGTCTTCAAATACGAAGACGGCATGGTGATGATTCCGCAAGGGCCGGGCTTGGGTATCGAGGTGAACGAGGAGAAGGTGCGCGAGATGGCGAAGGTCGGACACCGCTGGCGCAATCCGGTGTGGCGTCACGCCGATGGCAGCGTTGCAGAATGGTGATCTGAGAATTGCGGCGCACCGTACGATACGGTTGCCTTAGGCATCGTAGAATACGGTTTATCGAGACAGCTGATCGTCTTGATGTTGCTATGGAGTTGTTACGTAACGCGCTGTTGAGCCATGCTCTTTCAGCGCGTTACGTCGTTTAAAAAGGGCGATCGGAATGTCCGAAAAACCCTTTCACGGCAAGGCTTTGTTGCATAACCGAAGCCTGGCCCGCGTCTTGCATTATCTCGTGTACTGATGTTCCGACCCATGCGCCCGGGAAGAGCGCGACGATAAAGCGAAAGAGTCCAGCATGTACACACTTCCAGATGAATACATCCGCACGCAAATGGCCGTTGGCGCGCTCGTGCTGTTCGGCGTGCTTCGCGTGATCTGCGCCGCGATGGGCGCGCAGCACAACTGGCGTTTGACGGTCGTCACGAAGTGCTTCATTGGCGCCGCGGTGCTGTTTTGCCTGCCGCAATTCGCCGATGTCCTGTTCTCATCGCCGATGTCGCACAAGGCTTTCATCGAACTGCAGGGCAAGGCGATTGGCTGCGCGCTGGCGCTGTTCTGTGCGCCTATCGTGAGTCATAAACTCGGCTACGAATAATCGCCCGCCAACGCTTTATCCCGCCGATGCAAACCCCGGCACGCTGTGCGACAGCACGGCGGCCGCGACAAACACCGCCACGATCAACACCGCTTCCACACGCATTACACCGGTGAACGTGCGTGCATCGACTGTCGATGCCGTGCGCTGCAATCGCGGCAATACGGACCATCGGTTCATCGCGCCGAGCAGCAACGCGGTTGCGACCAGCACGGCTTTCACGACCAGCGCCTGACCCCACGCGCTTGCTTGCAACGCTTCCGCCGATCCACCCAGGCCGCGCCACGCATTGTAAATCCCGGTCGCTACCACGAGCGATACAGCGATCACGGACAGGGTCGATATCTTCCCGGCGACACGAATCAAGAACGCCCGTGCAAGCGATGTCCCCAACGCCGACAACACGCGCCACGCCCCGGCGAACACCACGCCGCCCCACAACGCGGTCGCCAGCAAATGCACGGTCTGCACACCTTCGGCCAGCGAAAACGCGCCGGCATCGGCTGCATGGCCAATCGATGCCTTGCCCGCCGCAGCCACGATCGCGCCCATCGCAAACAAGCCGAGCCGCGGCGCGCCCTTCGCGTTCGCCGACAACATCGCGATCAAGAGCAGCACGCTGCCGCCAAATGCAATCGCCCAGCCAATGCCCGCGTGCGTTCCCGTCACCACGGCCATCACCGATGAAAACGCCTCGAACAAAAGCGCGCCGCTCATCGAAGCGGCTTGCAACCAGACGAGCACGAGATCCGCAATCGCCAGCGTGACCGCGCCGCCGATACTCAAGCGCCGCGCCTTTTGCCAGCCGGCGTGCGCAGGCGATTTGGCCTCAACCGCGTTTTCCTTCGATAACCACACGCTCAGCATTCCCGCACCGAGCGTGCAGGCGAAAGCGATATCGGCGATCGCTGCAATCACGACCTGAGCGAGCCAAAGTGGATCGCCGTTCACGTACGCACCTGCGAAATTTGCGTCATGCTGAAAGCAAGCAAGGGATACATAAAGTATTGGTGAATGGCGATGGAATGAGCATCAGGAACGCGAGTCTACTGGAACGGGCACGTGGAATGCACGAGCAGGACGGGCGCGGCAAATTGCAAGAAACGGTTAAATCCGAGTCGATGGTTTGTCGAACGCAACGCTCCGCCAATGGTTAAAGAGTTTCAAAAACCCCTGTCGATCAGTCGCGCGGCATATTGTCGCGTAGAGGTTGAAAGCCAGACGGAACAGGCCAAGGCACAAATAGTCATCATCAGGCAACGATGATAGAATGCCGCGTCGCATCAGAGGCTCGCAGAGCCAATGTGGCAATGGTTCACCACATATTCGCACCGGGCCGAACGAAGCTCGGCAGGTCCTCGAAATTCATGGAGTGTCGCGTGTCTTCAAGACGCATCTTTCGTCCGTTGCTCGCCCCGCTAATGGCGCTGGTGCTCGTAGGCGCCGCATTCGGCACTGCAAGCGTCACGGCTCGCGCCGCCGAAGCTCAAGCCGCCCAGCCTGTCGCGCCGGACACCATGGCAGCACGCGTGCAGGGTTGCACGGCATGCCACGGCGTTCATGGCGAAGGCACGGACAACGATTATTTCCCACGTCTTGCCGGCAAACCGGCCGACTATCTCTATAACCAGTTGCAGAACTTCCGTGAAGGCCGCCGGAAGTATCCGCCAATGAATTACCTCGTCACGTATCTCTCCGACGACTACCTTCACCAGATCGCCACGTATTTCTCGCAACAGCGTCCGCCGTATCCGCAGCCGGCCAAGCCGACGGTGTCAGCATCGACTGTAACGAAGGGCCAGCAGATCGTGCTGAATGGCGACCCGAGCCGGAACATTCCGGCTTGCGCGGCCTGCCACGGCGCGACGCTCACCGGTATGGAACCTGCCATTCCGGGTCTCGTGGGATTGCATTCGGACTACATCAGCGCGCAGCTCGGCGCCTGGCGTGCGGGCTCGCGTCACGCGAAAGCGCCTGATTGCATGCAACAGATTGCATCCCGCCTGACCGATGACGACGTAACCGCTGTCGCCGCCTGGCTTTCCACGCAAACCGCACCGGCTAATCCGGTACCCGCGCCCGCTGGCTCACGCAAGATGCCGCTCGTTTGCGGCAGCGAACCGCAATAAGGCGCGAGGAGCGATAAGAATATGAAACGCAAGTCCCTGTTCGCACTTTCGGCGGTTGTTGTCCTTACGGCCGCCGCAGCCGCTGCCGCCCTCTGGTCGGGTGGCGACGCATTCCATTCGGGCGGCGCGGTCGCTGCGGTGCCCGCCGACCAGACCGAGTTGATCAAGCGCGGCGAATATCTGGCGCGCGCCGGCGACTGTATTGCCTGCCACACGGTTCGTGGCGGCAAGACGTTCGCGGGCGGCCTGCCCATGCTGACGCCGTTCGGCACCATGTATACACCGAACATCACGCCGGACGATCAATACGGCATTGGCAAATGGACATCGGACGATTTCTACCGGTCAATCCATAACGGCCGCTCGAAAGACGGCAGCCTGCTTTATCCGGCCATGCCGTTTACGGCTTATACCAAGGTGACGCGCGCCGATTCGGACGCCATGTTCGCGTACATGCGCTCGGTTCCGCCGGTGAACGAACCCAGCCGTCCGCACGAACTGCGCTTCCCGTTCAACCAGCGCAACATGCTGATTGGCTGGCGCGTGCTGTTCTTCCGCGAAGGCGAGTTCAAGCCGGATCCCACGAAGTCGGTGGAATGGAACCGTGGTGCTTACCTGATCGAAGGTCTTGGCCATTGCAGCATGTGCCATACATCGATCAACCCGCTCGGCGGCCCGGTCAGCTCCGCAGCCTTCGGCGGCGGCCTGATTCCGCTGCAGAACTGGTACGCGCCGTCGTTGACGTCGAACAAGGAAGCAGGTCTTGGCGACTGGGACGCGAAGGACATCAACGACTTGCTTAAGACGGGTGTATCGCAGCGTGGCGCCGTATTTGGCCCAATGGCCGAAGTGGTTCACAACAGCCTGCAATACATGACGGACGCCGACATCAGTGCAATGACCACGTACCTTAAGTCGATTCCGCAAAAGAAGGAAGCGCCGGAAACCATGCAGTTCGAGACATCGGAGAAATTCGGTGGCGAGTTGCTAGTCCAGGGCAAAAAGATCTATACGGAAAACTGCGCGAAGTGCCACGCGGAGAACGGTCTCGGCAAGCCGCCGGCTTACCCGCCGCTCGCCAACAACCAGTCCATCCAGATGCAATCGGCCGTCAACCCGATCCGCATGACGCTCAACGGTGGTTATCCGCCGAGCACGGATGGCAATCCGCATCCGTATGGCATGCCGCCGTTTGCGCAAGCCTTGTCGGATACGGAAGTGGCTGCGGTTGTGACGTACATTCGTATGTCGTGGGGCAATCACGGTACGCCGGTGTCGCCGCAACAAGTGAGTAACCTGCGTTCGGCGCCGCTGGACTGATCGAAAGAAACGGTCCACGTAGTAGCGTAAAATGCAGTGAAGGGCGCAGGCCTCGCAGTCGGGGCGGCGCCCTTCTTCTTTTTGAGTTTGGCTTTTGTGCGTAATCAAGCGACTCGGGATCTGAAAAAATGAGCGGCCCGTCTCGCGGTAAAATGCGTGTGATTCACGGATTCTTCGTAGCGGGTGAGCAAGGCGTTGCACGCAGTAAGGCGATACAAGGCAGCGCAGGCAGTGAGGATGTTCTTCGATGCACGTTGGTGAGCGGTTCAACAGCGTTACCCATCTTGTCGGCACCGTACTGTCCGTGGCGGGTCTTGCAACGCTCGTGACCATGGCATCGCTGGAACGCGATCCGTACAAGATCGTGAGCTTTGCCGTATATGGCGCAATGTTGCTCGCCCTGTATGCAATCTCGACGCTCTATCACTGGGTCCGAAGCCCGCGGCTCAAAGCTGTTTTGCAGAAATGCGACCATTCGGCCATCTACTTGCTGATCGCCGGAAGCTATACGCCGTTCACGCTCGTCACGTTGCGCGGTCCGTGGGGCTGGTCGTTATTCGGGGTAAGCTGGGGGCTCGCTGCTCTTGGCATCATTCAGGAACTGACGCTCGGGCGCCGAACCCGCAGTGTATCGATGGTGATTTACGTGATGATGGGCTGGCTCGCGCTCGTAGCCATCCGTCCTCTCGTTACAGCATTACCGCCCGCCGGCACGGCGTGGCTGCTGGCAGGCGGCTTGATCTACAGCGCCGGCATTTACTTTTTCATCAACGACGAGCGCATCCGGCACGGCCATGGCATCTGGCACCTGTTCGTGTTGGGCGGCAGCTTGTGTCAATTCGTCAGCATTGCGCGCTATGTTGCGTGAGCCTGCTTTGATCGGCACTCAATGCCTGATGTTTTGAAGCGCGTGCGCTTCAAATGCAACTTAAAGCCAGTCAGCGTGTCTTGATAGCGCGTTGATCTTCGCGGCAACTTTCTCGGCGTTATTGCTTTAATTCAGCAAGCGCCCCGATCGTCATGCCGCCCGATTTCCTCGATCGTCGTACGCGCGCACCTTGACTCAAGGCTCTGCGACAACGTCGATCGGCATACAGAATCTGTGAACACTTATGTCTTTTGATTCCCTCGGCTTGTCCGAACCCTTGCTTCGCGCTGTTATCGAACAGGGTTACACCACTCCTACGCCCATCCAGTCGCAGGCGATTCCCGCCGTGCTGAACGGCGGCGATCTGCTCGCAGGCGCGCAAACCGGCACAGGCAAGACGGCTGGTTTCACGTTGCCTATCCTGCAGCGTTTGTCCGAAGCCGCAGCGCCTGCGGCCGGTGCGCGGCGCCCGGTTCGCGCGCTGATCCTGACGCCCACGCGCGAACTCGCCGCGCAAGTCGAAGAAAGCGTGCGTACGTACGGCAAGTACCTAAAGCTGAAATCGACGGTGATGTTCGGCGGCGTCGGCATCAATCCGCAAATCGATGCGTTGCGGCGCGGCGTAGATATTGTCGTGGCAACGCCAGGACGGCTGCTCGATCACATGCAGCAGAAGACGATCGATTTGTCGAAACTCGAGATTCTCGTGCTTGATGAAGCCGACCGCATGCTCGACATGGGTTTCATTCACGACATCAAGCGCGTGCTCGCCAAATTGCCGCCGAAGCGTCAGAACCTGCTGTTCTCGGCGACGTTCTCCGACGAAATCAAGACGCTTGCCGACAGCCTGCTCGATAAACCCGCGCTGATCGAAGTGGCGCGCCGCAATTCAACGGTCGAAGCGATCGCGCAAAAGATCCACCCGGTCGATCGCGATAAAAAGCGCGAGTTGCTTACGCATCTGATCCGGCAGAACAACTGGTTCCAGGTGCTGGTCTTCTCGCGTACGAAACATGGCGCGAACCGGTTGGCCGAGCAGTTGACGAAGGACGGCATCAGCGCGCTCGCCATTCATGGCAACAAGAGCCAGTCGGCGCGGACACGTGCGTTGGCCGAATTCAAGGACAACACGCTGCAAGTGCTCGTGGCAACGGATATTGCGGCGCGCGGTATCGATATCGACCAGTTGCCGCACGTGGTCAATTTCGATTTGCCCAACGTGCCGGAGGACTATGTTCACCGCATTGGCCGTACCGGGCGCGCTGGAGCCACGGGCGAAGCGGTATCGCTGGTTTGCGTCGATGAACATCAGTTGCTCAAGGACATCGAACGGCTGATCAAGCGCCCGATTCCGCAGGAAGTGATCGCGGGATTCGAGCCCGATCCGACGCAGAAACCGGAACCGATCCTCCGACGCAGCCAGGGCGGCGGCGGTGCGCGTCAAGGGTCGCCGCGTCAGGGCGCGCCGAAGCAGGCGAATGGTGGTGGCCGTGGGCCAGCCAAGCCCGCGCATGGCGCTGGAAATGGTAACGGCGGTGGTGGGAACGGTTCACGTGCGCCGAAGCCGGTTGCAGCCAAGACCGGCGGCAATGGCGGCGCTCCGCGCAAGCCAGAAGGCGCTCGACCGGCTGGAGCATTGCTCGGCGGGAAGCCGCGTACTGAAGGCGGCGGCGCAGGCCGGCGTGATACGCCGCGCACTGGACAACGCGGACGTTGATTGAGTTGTTGTGAGGTTTCAGACAGCGGAGTCATTTGGCTCCGCTGTTTTCGTTTCAGGCGGCAGCGCTCGCGGCCCGCTTCAGTCCTTCTACTTGATGAAGCCATCGTTCAAGCACGGCGTTCTCCTGTCGCGCGGCAAAAGCAAATCCAATTCCGTGCACGAGCCGCGCATAAGCAACTTTTTGCCACTCGCCGCTTTCGATCGTCGCGATAAAACACGTCACCGGCAAGTCCGTCAGCGGCACGACCTTGGCCTGGAGTTGCACCTGGAAAAACGCTTCATCGAATACGAAAGTCAGCGTGGCCAAACCCGTCTTCGATATTACCCGCGCCGCCCTCGCCTGCGGCCACAGCGAGAAACACACGCTGCCCGGGTCGGGCGCGAACAACTCGCCGACGCTCAGCAACGACGTCCGGATGCGGCCTTCATCGGCGGCAAGCAGTGATGCCGTGAATCCCGTCTTCGTTTCGATCGACGTGCCATCGAAAAGCGTACGCAACGACGACGGCCATTCGTCGAACGTGCCGTGTTCGATGTTGCGCGGACCCGATGCCGATGAATCACTCATATCAAACTCCTCGAACGCACGATGGCCCGCGAAAGCGGGCCATCGATCAAAGCGTCATGCTGGTCGCGCCGCCGTAAGTTTCAGCGACTTCAGCGGAAGAAAACGTGCTGTGTAATCTTGGCGATCGGATAGTGAACGCTCGGCTGAATCCGCACCGGCAAATCGAGCGGCTTGAGCAACATCTTGACGCACATATCCGCCGATAAATTGCGGCGAACCAGTGCATTCACACGCGCCGCCAGTTCGCGGTTGTGCGCTGTATCGTTCGCGCGATCCGGATAACGGATGGCGAAAACGTGGCGCAGCGCGATCTCGGAATCCTCGTTCTTGATCTCCATCACGCGCCGCAGCAGAGCGCCGAGAACGGCAAACCGGCCGTTTCCTTCAATCTTGTTGTACTTCTTGAAGAAGCGGAAGAAGTGCTTGTAATGGCGGACTTCGTCGGTGCGGATGTTGTCGGTGAGTTGCTTCAGCACCGGCTCGTCCGAGCATTCGTTGATGGCGCGATACAAGGTTGCCGTGCCGGTCTCGACCACGCAACGCGCGACCATTTCTAGGGCTCGCGTTTTCTCGAAGTCCTCGACCGAACAGGTCAGCGAGTATTCGGCAAAGAAGTTCTTGAAGGCCGTATCCCAATCGAACTCTGGCCACACGTGATTGATGTAAGTCTTCAACGCGCGCCCGTGCTGCATTTCCTCCGGTTCCCACTCGGTGTTGAGCCAGGAGGAGACTTCGGGGTCGTCGTTGAAATAGGTGCTCAGGTTGCTCGTGTAGAGATCGGTGCCGCTTTCAATGAACGAGGCCGCGCACAGCAGCAAAAGCAAATGTTCGTTGGACGCCGCCTTGCGACGATCGATCCGCGACAGATCGATATCTTCGATCCGCCAAGGCATCACATGGGTACTATCAGTGTGCATAAATATCGCGCTCCCAATCAGTATTGAACGCGCCGTCAGCCAAACCGGCCGAAAATCAGGCAACGCCGTGACCAATCAAGTCATGGCGTTCTCATGTGGTTGAAGACTTCTTAGAGCCTGCATATTAGCCGGGTTATAGCGAAGCTGCAGACACGAAGAGAGACCATTCAACTCATAGGTCAGTTCCGGACACTGCTGAATTCAGCACAAATCATACCGAGCGATTGGGCGTAGCTTGATCACGCGCAAGCCTGACGCCACGACCCGGCTTACAAGCGGATTTCGGCAGTGTACAAAGCCGCTGTTATCCTCGCACGAGCGAACTGGCCGGTTGTAAAAACGAATCAGCTCGATGGAAGGGTATGGATACGTTCACCCGGCCATCAACTTTGCCATCCTCACGAGTTTCGTTGTACGGATGTCTAGACTGCGCCGCCCGCGTTGTCCAGTCTGCCCGGCCTTTCCCTTACAATACCGCCACCTCACGACATTGAAGCGCACGCACAGACGCCATGACTCGAGATCCCCGCATCACCTTGAACGCACGACAGCAAGAGCTGCTCGACTGGGTGCAACGCGATGGCTTCGTGACCGTCGAGGACCTCGCCGCGCATTTCGACGTCACGCCGCAGACCATTCGCCGCGACGTCAACTGGCTCTCCGACATGAATCTGCTGCGTCGCTATCACGGCGGCGCGAGTCTTCCTACAAGCTCCGAGAACGTTTCGTACACAGCGCGCCAGCGCATGTTCCACGACGAAAAGCGCCGCATCGCCACATTGGTTGCCTCGCACATTCCCGATCAGGCGTCGCTCTTCATCAACCTGGGCACCACGACCGAAGAAGTTGCCCGGGCGCTCAACCGCCATCGCGGATTGCACGTGATCACGAACAACCTCAACGTGGCCGGCATGATGAGCGGCTACCCCGATTGCGAGGTGCTGATCACCGGCGGCATTGTCCGGCCCTGGGACAAGGGCATCGTGGGTGAGCTCGCAATCGATTTCATCCGCCAGTTCAAGGTCGACTTCGCGATCATCGGGGCGTCGAGTATCGAGCCCGACGGTACGCTGCGCGATTTCGATACCCGCGAGGTCCGCGTTGCCGAAGCGATCATCAACCACGCGCGCACCGTTTTTCTCGCTGCGGATCATTCGAAATTCGGACGACCTGCGCTCGTGCGCCTCGGTCATCTGAACCAGATCGACGCACTTTTCACCGATGCCCCCACGCCCCCCGAGATGGCAGAAACGCTTACCGCCGCGAACACGCAGGTGTACATAGCTGAATAACGCTTCTTAAAACGAAACGCAAATTCCTGTGTGCGCTGCGACACGAACCTCAGGTAATTTCTACGTTTCCCGGCTCGCGCCGAACCGCTTTCGCGCCTCTCAAAAGTCAAACCCAATATTTTCCGCAAGCGTTTGGCACTCGCCTGCTGCTTGCATACAATCAAATCCCGGCAACGCAGCGCCGACTTCCAGAGACTCGGAAGCGGCGGTTCGCCATAGGTCTGCCGGCTCGAAGTTCCTGCCTCGCGCAACGTTACGAAGTACGAGCACCGGTCGCCGACCGGTCAAAGTGCCGTTCGATCGTCATGGAGAACACGATGCTCAGTCCGCATGAATTTGCCACGCTGCTCCTGCTACAAGACGCGCCCAACCAGATGGAAATGGTTCGCGACGAACTCGACGCCCTCCTAGAGCGTCAGCTCGTGCAACTCGAGAATCTCGCTTCGGGACGCCAGCTCTGGAGCCTCACGGCCACGGGCGATTCCACCATGAAAGCAATGAAGCGGTACTCGTAAGCATCATCACGCTCCACGCACCTTTTCCCGCAAATCAGCCTGCGCGCAACGTCGGATCGACGGCTGCGCGCCAGCTGAGCGCCTGTGCCCGCTGATTGGCGAAGAACGTCGCCCATGCGCTTTGCGCTTCGGTCGTGCGGTTCGCCGTGAACGCCGAGTGCTGGCCGGCAATACCCGCCTGGAACGAGCAAAACTGCTCCTTCGATAAGCCACCGCGTTTCTGTGCCACATAGGCGTCGTATAAAGCCGAATACACGCTTTGCCCATCCGCGCCGTAATCGACCATGGCCGTCCCGCACATGGACTGCAACGCGCTTAGCGAAGGCGCGCCCATGGAGCCCGACATATCGGGTGTAGACACGCATCCGCCCAACATCAACGCGCTTACCGCGCCCGCCACCAGCAACTTTCGCATCGTAGTCACTCCTTGTTCGTCGGCAAAATCACTGCCCACAGTATCAGTCTGCCGACGCCTTCGCGCCACTCAGCTAAACGGCCTATTGGTTCAAAAAGCTTTAAATCCCGTCCAAACCCAATGTTTTTCGCCAAAACCGCGCGTTAGCCAATCAGCCGACTTTACATTTTCGTTTTTGTTCGTTAAATTTCGAATTCGAACATTTAGGTTCTGTTGGAGCGGGTTTAGCGGCCATGGGGCGAATAAGCGATGCAAGGTGATCTTTTCGATGTGCTCGTCGTAGGCGGCGGGGTCAATGGCACAGGCATCGCGCGCGACGCCTCGGGCCGGGGCTTGAGCGTGTTGTTGTGCGAGAAGGACGACCTGGCCTCGCATACGTCGTCATCGAGCACCAAGCTCATTCACGGCGGGCTTCGGTACCTTGAATACGGCGAATATTCGCTTGTGCGCAAGGCGCTGCAGGAGCGCGAAGTCCTGCTGCGCGCGGCGCCGCATATCATGTGGCCGCTGCGTTTCGTGATGCCGCACATGCCGAATCTGCGTCCCGCCTGGATGATCCGCGCCGGCCTGTTCCTTTACGATCATCTCGCGCGCCGCAAGTTGCTGCCGGGGTCGAAGGGTATCGATATGCGCACGCACCCCGCCGGCGCGCCGCTTATCGATTCGATCAAACGTGGTTTTGTCTATTCGGACGGCTGGGTGGACGACGCACGGCTGGTCGTGCTGAACGCGGTCGATGCGCAGGAACACGGCGCGGTGATCAGGACGCGCACGCGGCTCATCAGCGCAGAGCGCAAAGACGGTTTGTGGCACGCGACGCTCCTCGATACCCACGGCGCGACGTTCGACGTAAAGGCGCGTTCGATTGCGAACGCGGCCGGTCCCTGGGTCAGCGAATTGCTCAAAGGATCACTTGGTAACGGCACGCACACGCGTCACACGGTAAGGCTCGTCAAGGGCAGCCACATCGTCACGAAGCGGCTCTTCGAGCACGATCACGCGTACATCTTCCAGAATCCGGACAAGCGGATCATCTTCGCGATCCCGTACGAGCACGACTACACGTTGATCGGGACCACGGATCTTGAGTATCACGGCGATACGTCGAAGGTGACCATCAGTCCGGAAGAGACCGCTTATCTGTGCGAGTCGATCAACCGGTATTTCAAGAAACACATTGGCCCGGACGACGTTTGCTGGAGTTACTCGGGCGTACGCGGCTTGCTCGAGGACGAGAACGCCGAGAACGCGTCGGCGGTCACGCGCGACTATCTGCTCGAACTCGATACCCCCGCGAACCAGGCGCCGCTGTTATCGGTGTTCGGCGGGAAGATCACGACCTTCCGAAAGCTGGCCGAAGAAGCCGTCGATAAACTCGGCGACGCTCTCCAGTCCTCTGCTAAAAGCAAGACGTGGACGGCGGGCTCACCGCTGCCGGGTGGTGACATCGCCAATGCAAACTTCGACAAATTCCTGGCAACGCTGAAGCACAACAAGCCCTGGCTGTCCGCCGACCTCGCGCATCGATATGCACGCGCTTACGGTACGCGCGTTGACCGCCTGCTTGGCAACGCGGCGTCGCTGGCCGATCTGGGTGAAGCCGTCGCGCCCGGCCTTTACGAAGCGGAAGTGCGCTATTTGCGCGACAACGAATGGGCGACCTGCGCCGACGATGTCCTGTGGCGTCGCTCGAAACTCGGCCTGCACATGGAACGCGGATCGCTGGACGACGTGACACGTCGTATCGACGGATGGTTTGCGCAGACGGCTCCGCCGCAAGTCGCGCCGCAGGTTTCATCGCGCACCGCTGTGTAAAAAACTATCCTGCCGCGCCTGATAACGGTGTGACGATATCTTCGTTTGATGCAACTTGGGCCGATGCTAGTCTTTCCGTAACCGATGCCGCGCCGGTCTGCGCGGCATTCTGCGCGGCATGTCCGAATGGAGGCTCATCATGGTTGCACCGGCTTATTCATCGCTGGAACTTGTGCGCGAATCGTACGATGCACGCGTGCCAGACGAACGCGCAGACGCATCGCGGGCGGCATCGGCGGAAATTCACCGTGAGGAGCGGATTCCTCAGACGAGCGCGCCGGAAGCGAACGACGCGCTCGAATATCTGGTCGGCGTGAATCTGGCGCGCTTGCGCGCCGAGCGGCAACTTTCGCTCGATGCCCTCGCCCGCGCTTCCGGCGTTTCCCGGGCCATGCTCGCGCAGATCGAATCGGCGCGCAGCGTGCCGTCCATCAAGGTGCTGCACAAGATCGCCGGGGCGCTGAAGGTGTCGGTCGCGGCGTTTTTGCGACGTCACGCAACCAATGGAATCGAATTTCTCGCGGCCGATCAAGCGACGCGGCTGGTGACATCGAATGGACGCTTTTCGGCGCGGCCGCTTTTTCCGTCGAGCGCGCCTGCATCGGCGGAATTCCATGAGTTGCGCATCGCGCCGCTGCATACGGAAACGGGTAGTCCGCGGCCGCCGGGCACCACGGTCAATCTGGTCGTCAGCGACGGCACACTCGAACTGCGCGTGCACGATCGCACGCAGTTGCTCGGCACCGGCGACGCCATTGTGTTCGACGCCGATCAGCCCCACGCGCTGCGCAATCCGGGCAGCACGGAAGCGCGCGCGTATCAGGTCACGGTGAACGCGGAAACGCCGCCGCGCTGGCATGTGCCGGCGGATTCGCGCCGTGTCGAAGAAACGAGTTAGGTTCGTCAGCCAACGCGCCGATGCTCAGCGGCGCTGCAACATTGGCTGGCTTGTTGTATCCTGAAATTAGTCGCGGTTTTAAGTGTTCAGCGACAAATCAGTACGTCTTCAGGGCGGGGTGTAATTCCCCACCGGCGGTATGCGTTGGGTTTCCATGACCGACGCGAGCCCGCGAGCGCCCGTGAGTTTTGATCGTGATCTTCACGAATCAAATCACGGGGTCAGCAGATCTGGTGCGATGCCAGAGCCGACGGTCATAGTCCGGATGAGAGAAGATGTGCAGATGGTCATGTCCGTATCGCGTGTTGATCGCGACGTTTTGCGTTCGCGTCAATCCGTGTGCCGTTCTGTCTGTTTGCAATGCCCTGAAACGTTTTTCGCCCATTCCTTTTGCGAGAGCGTTTCATTCATGTCCGAAGCTTCCAGCCTCAACCGTCCCGTTCCCGACGCATTCGCCGATTTCGAACAACTGCGTTCAGGCGAAAACTCCCTCCAGATTCCTCCCCGAATCGCCGCTGCTTTGCAGGCCCTGCGTGAAGGCCGCGCCGTCGCGCTGCTCGATGACGACGACCGCGAAAACGAAGCCGATCTGATCTATGCGGCTGAAAAACTCAGCGTCGAAGGCATGGCGCTGATGATCCGCGAATGCAGCGGCATCGTGTGCCTGTGCCTGCCGGACGACGCCGTTCGCGCGCTTCACCTCCCGCCCATGGTCGCCGACAACGGCAGCAAGTACGGCACGGCTTTCACGGTATCGATAGAAGCGCGTGAAGGCGTGACCACGGGGGTATCGGCGGTGGACCGGCTGACGACCATTCGCGCGGCTATCGCCGATGGTGCGAAGCCGGGTGACATCGTCAGTCCGGGTCATGTGTTCCCGCTGCGCGCGCAGCCCGGCGGCGTGCTGACGCGTCGCGGACATACGGAAGGAACGGTCGATCTCGCAATTCTCGCCGGGCTGAAACCCGCCGGCGTGCTGTGCGAATTGATGAACCCGGACGGAACGATGGCGCGCGGCGCGCAGATCGATGCTTTTGTGAAGGAACGGAATATCCCGGTGCTGACAATCGCCGAACTGGCCGATTTCCGGGTTGCACTGGCTGAAGCACGCGATCAAGCACGCGAGACCGCGAAGGAAGCTCAAACGGCTGAGGAAACGGTTTAAGGCTGAACCGGTAGGGAACGCGGCCGAAGAGGCCGCGTTTTTTTATCGCCTAAAGCTCAAGGCTTCGCTTTCAAAACTGCCCCGAATTTTCTGTAAAGCCATACCGAACACGTAGCTGTCGTCGCCGTATAAAGCAGCGTGACGACGCTTTGCACGACCAGCAGTCCCACGCTCAGACTATCGATGGAACCGGTGGTCGCCAGCATGTCCGTGATCACGGTGAACACCGTCGCGATCGCCACGATAGGCAGGATGGCGACCACGGCCGTCGATGCAATCGCCCAGAAATGCCCGCGCGAATCCTCCCATGCGGCGCGCCACGCAAGCTGACCGCCCGCCGCCGTGTGAGGAAAGAGCAGTGCGAGACGCCCCGATACGTAACTCATTCCGCAAAGCGCGAGCACGGCGAGCGTCGCGGTGCCTGCCGCCGATGTCCCGCTCGTCAACCCCGCCAACCGCATCAGGATCCACGCGATCACAACGACGATCGTCGCGCCGACATACGCCGCGACCAGCGCAATGCAGAGCACGAAATAGCGGCGAAAACCTGCATCCCATAAACGTGTGGGTTGCGCCTTGGAGCCAGCCACGCCGGGCTCGGCGTGGAGCGCCATCGAAAAACGGATCACCTGGACGGCCAGCACGGCGATCACGAGCGATTGCAAAAACGCCAGTCCGAGCGATGTCAGCGAATGACCCAGTGCGGCGCCGTGAGTGGCGCTGCCATCGGTTATAGAAGAAAAAGGACTGGCCGATGGCGGCTCCGAAAGCTGTTGCTGATATCCGGCGATGCCCGTGGCGAGGATCAGGACGAACGCCAGCAAGAATAAAGTGGGCATGCGTCGAATGGACTGGGCGGCGTCGCGCCATGCGCCTCTCAGGCATTGGCTCAGCGTGATGTCTTCCATAAAACCTCGGTCGAAAGCGTGTTGAAGCGCGGATTGTCGCGGATTGAATCGCGGATTGAAGCGATCAGCCGCGAGTGTGACTGATCGCGGCGCGCACGACACGCTAGTCGGTTGAGGTCGCCGGGTCAATGCAGTTGGCCCGGCCGATGAGAATCAAACAGCATCCGCCGCACGGGCGCCGGCGCTTTCGCGACGGTTATCGAGTCGCGCGGCGTACCACGTCACGGCCAGCGCCACGATTGCCACGACCGCCGCGACCCACGGCAGCGAATCCAGCGGATGTCCTTGCTGCAACACCACGCCGCCAAGCCACGCGCCGCCGGCGTTGCCCAGATTGAACGCGCCGATATTCAACGTCGATGCCAGATTCGGCGCGTGTTTCGCCTTCTCCACCACACGCGTTTGAAGCGGCGGCACGGTCGCAAACGCGGCGATGCCCCAGATGAAAATCGTGATCGCGGCGAGGATCTGGCTATGACTGGTCTTCGCGAACACGACCATGATGATGGCGAGCGCGACGAGAATGCCCATCAGCGAAGGCATCAGCGCGCGGTCGGCGAGCTTGCCGCCAATCGTGTTGCCGATCGTCAATCCAATACCAAACAGCACCAGCACGAGCGTCACGCCATGCGGCCCGAAACCGCTGACCTGCTCGAGGATCGGCGCAATGTAGGTGAACACCACGAACACGCCGCCAAAGCCGAGCACCGTCATGGCAAGCGCCAGCCAGACTTGCGGCTCTCTCAGCACGCGCAACTCGTGACCGAAGTTCGATGGCCCCGAGTCGTGCTTGTTCGGAACGAGCGCAGCCACGCCGATCAACGACAACAGCCCGAGCGCCGATACCACCCAGAACGTCGCGCGCCATCCGAACTGCTGCCCGATAAACGTCCCGAACGGCACGCCCAGCACGTTTGCCAGGGTGAGCCCGGTGAACATCAACGCAATCGCGCTCGCCCGCTTTTCAGCCGGAACGAGCGACGCCGCGACCACCGCGCCGATGCCGAAAAACGAGCCATGCGCGAACGACGTCACCACCCGCGCGACCATCAGCATGGAATATCCGGGCGCGACGGCGCACATCACGTTGCCGACAATGAACACGCCCATCAGCAATTGGAGCGATAGCTTGCGTGGCAATTTCGCGGTGAGTACGGCGAGCAGCGGCGCGCCGACGGCCACGCCGAGCGCATAACCGGTGACGAGGAACCCGGCAGACGGTATCGATACAGCCAGATCGCGGGCCACGTCCGGCAACAGTCCCATGATCACGAACTCGGTCGTGCCGATGGCAAATGCGCTGATGGCGAGCGCTAAAAGTGGAATAGGCATGGAAAAGTCCTTGGCTTGGTTTAGAAATGCCGAATGACGAACTCGATAACAACGCCGGGCGCGAGTTGCACGAACAACTGCCGTTCGCCGGAGACGGGAACATCGGCTTCGGAAAAGGGAACGGCGTGCGCGCTCAAACGCGCGAGGAGCGCCTGCCATTCGGCTTCATCGGTTACGCGCAGCGCGATGTGGTCGATACGCGTCGCCGCCCGCGCACCCGCCGGCGCGGCCAGAACCGAGCCGCTTTCTATCAGATGCACGACCGGCGAGCCATCGAGATAAAGCCAACAGCCGCCAATGCCGAAAGGCGGACGCGGGCCGACCGACATGCCGGCGATATCGGTGAAAAAACGGCGCATCGGCTCGCAGTCGGGCGTAACAATCGTGGCGTGATCCAGCTTCATATCAACCTCGTTCGCTGCAATGCGGCAAATTTTCCGCGCTTAGATGTGTTTTGATAATTGGCGTAGCATTTGAACCATTATCAAATCGCATTTGAAAATCACGATGGATCGACTCGGCGATATGCGTCTGTTCGTAGAAGCTGCGGCGCTTGGGAGTTTGTCGGCGGCGGGAAGGAAGCTGGGGTTATCGCCAGCTGCGGCCAGCGCGCGGTTGCTCAAGCTGGAGAAATCGCTAACGGCGCGGCTTTTCGAGCGCACCACGCGGCAGTTGCGCCTCACCGACGAAGGTCAGCTTTACTTGAGGCATTGCCAGATCGCGCTGCAGGCCATAGAAGACGGTGAAGCCGCGCTGCACGCCGGCCAAAACCTCGTGCGCGGCAAGGTGCGGATTTCGGCGACATCGGATTTCGGGCGCAACCTGCTGTGCCATTGGCTCGATGAATTCAGCCGGATTCATCCGGACGTCAGCTTCGCGCTGACGTTGGCCGATTCGGTATCGAATCTGCTGCGCGAGGACATCGACCTGGCGATTCGTTTTGGACTTCCGCCCGACGCCAGCCTCGTCGCGCGCCGCCTGGCGCCAAACCGGCGCGTGTTGTGCGCGTCGCCGGAATATCTGGCAAAACACGGCGAACCCAAATCGCCCGCCGATCTCGCAGGACATTCGTTCTCGGTACTGGTGACATCGACTGCCACGCTCAACGAAATCAACTTCGTGCGAGGCGATGAGCGATACACCCACATCATCCCGCTCGCCGACGCGTGGGAAACCAACGACGGCGCCTTGTCCCGCGCGTGGGCGCTGGCCGGGCAAGGCATTGCGCATAAATCGATATGGGATATCGCCGCCGATGTCCATTCGGGCGCGCTGAAAATGTTATTGGCCGACTGGTGTTCCCACGAGGCGGCGGTCCACGCGCTCTTTCACGCGAACCGGTATATGGCGCCGCGCGTGCGCGTGCTACTGGATTTCCTCACCGAACGCTTCGCCCGCGCGACGGAGGAATTGCTCGGCGACCTCGCCTATCCTCCCGGCCAGCCCGGGCGAGAAGTCGAGCGGGCGCTATAATATTGGGCTACGCAATGCGCCAAATTCGGCCTGACAAGGCTAAACGAGCGCTTAAAATTGCAGAAGAATCCCATCAACGCATTAAAAACCGCGCCCCCAGACTAATCACTGCGACCGGCGAAATTCATGACCAAGAAAGTGTATGTAAAGACCTTCGGCTGCCAGATGAACGAGTACGACTCCGACAAAATGGTCGACGTACTCAACGCAGCGAACGGCCTCACCCAGACAAATACGCCCGAAGACGCGGACGTAATCCTCTTCAACACGTGCTCCGTGCGCGAAAAAGCGCAGGAAAAAGTCTTCTCGGACCTCGGCCGCGTGCGTGAATTGAAGGAAGCGAATCCGAACCTGATCATTGGCGTGGGCGGTTGCGTGGCGAGCCAGGAAGGCGCGGCGATCGTTTCGCGTGCGCCTTACGTGGATCTCGTGTTTGGGCCGCAAACCTTGCACCGGCTACCGGAGATGATTGCGAAACGGCGGTCCAGCGGACGCTCGCAAGTCGATATCTCGTTTCCCGAAATCGAAAAGTTCGACCACTTGCCGCCAGCGCGCGTGGATGGCCCGAGCGCGTTTGTATCGATCATGGAAGGCTGCAGCAAGTACTGCAGCTATTGCGTCGTGCCCTACACGCGCGGCGAGGAAGTATCGCGGCCGCTCGACGACGTGCTCACCGAAATCGCCGGACTCGCCGATCAGGGCGTGCGCGAAGTCACCATGCTCGGGCAGAACGTGAATGCGTATCGCGGGCCGGTGACACAGCATTCCACGGACATTGCGGATTTTGCGACGCTGATTGAATACGTGGCGGAGATTCCCGGTATAGAACGGATCCGCTACACCACGTCGCATCCGAAGGAATTTACGCAGCGGCTGATCGATACCTACGCGAAAGTGCCAAAGCTGGTTAGCCACTTGCATTTGCCCGTGCAGCACGGCTCCGACCGCATTTTGATGGCCATGAAGCGCGGTTATACGGTGCTCGAATACAAGTCGGTGATCCGCAAACTGCGCGCAATCCGTCCGGATTTGTCGTTGTCCACGGACATGATCGTCGGTTTCCCCGGCGAGACCGAAGACGACTTCCAGAAAATGATGAAGCTCATCGACGAAATGAGTTACGACACGAGTTTCTCGTTCATCTACAGCCCGCGTCCCGGCACGCCCGCCGCGAACCTGCACGACGACACGCCGCGCGAAGTCAAGCTCAAGCGTTTGCAGCATTTGCAGGCGACCATCGAGGCGAACGTTGCGAAAATCAGCAATTCCATGTTGGGATCGGTCCAGCGTATTCTGGTGGAAGGCCCGTCGCGCAAGGATCCGAGCGAACTGGCCGGGCGCACGGAAAACAATCGCGTGGTGAATTTCCCCGCGCCGATTTCGTCGCACAAACGGCTGATTGGCCAGATGGTCGACGTGGAAATCAACGTGGCATATCCTCACTCGTTGCGCGGCGAACTGATTTTGACGCCGGCCACGACTCACTAAACTGAAGCTTCGACAGGACTCCAACTCTCGCCTTGAAGACCGCTCAGCAGCATATGGAATTCACCGCACCGCGCGACGACAACGCGCGGCTCGCCAACCTGTGTGGCCCGCTCGACGAAAACCTGCGGCAGATCGAGCAGGCGCTCGACGTGACGCTCACGCGCCGTGGTCACAAGATCACCATTCGTGGACGCGGCGCGAAAGTGGCGCTCACGGCGCTCGAGAATTTCTACAACCGCGCGAAGGAGTCGCTGTCGGTGGACGACATTCAGCTGGCGCTTGTCGAAGCGCGCAATGCGGCGCGGCGCGGGTTGAATGCCGCGAAGCCATCGAACAATCTGAATTCGGAACCTGTCGATCCGCGTTTCCGTGGCGACCCCGATCATCCGTTCGATGAACCCAACGTAACCATCGACCTGGGCGAAGAGGAAGATCCGGGCCCGAAGCTCTACACGCGACGCGCCGACCTGCGCGGGCGCACGCCCATGCAGCGCGATTATCTGAAGCAGATCATCGCGCACGACGTGACGTTCGGCATTGGCCCGGCGGGTACGGGCAAAACGTATCTGGCGGTGGCGTGCGCGGTCGATGCGCTCGAGCGCGATCAGGTGAAGCGCATCGTCCTGACGCGTCCGGCGGTGGAAGCGGGTGAACGCCTGGGTTTCCTCCCCGGCGATCTCGCGCAGAAAGTGGATCCGTATCTGCGTCCGTTGTACGACGCGCTCTACGACCTCCTCGGCTTCGATAAAACCGCGAAAATGTTCGAGCGCCAGATGATCGAGATCGCGCCGCTCGCGTACATGCGCGGCCGGACGCTGAATCACGCGTTCATCATCCTGGACGAGGCGCAGAACACCACGCCCGAGCAGATGAAGATGTTCCTGACGCGTATTGGTTTTGGCTCGAAGGCCGTGGTCACCGGCGACACCACGCAGGTCGATTTGCCGCGCGGCCACAAGAGCGGGCTGATCGAAGCGCAGCACGTGCTCGCGGACGTGCGCGGTATTGCCATGACGCGTTTCACCAGCGTGGACGTGGTGCGCCATCCGCTGGTCGCGCGCATTGTGGAAGCGTACGACGCGCAGCAACAGCGCGATTCCGACGCAGCCGCCGCAAAATAAGCTTCCATCAAGGCCATGCCGAAACTTGCATTGACGCTGCAATTTCCCGCTGCAAAGGCGTATCCGGAGCACAAGGCGCTGTTGCCGCGTGCGACGGTCGCGAACTGGATCAAGGCGTCGCTCTTCGCGGACGCGGAACTGACGGTGCGTTTCGTCGATACCGATGAAGGCCGCACGCTCAACCGGTCGTATCGGAACAAGGATTACGCCACGAACGTGCTGACGTTCGCGTACGCCGAATCGGAAGACGATCCGGTTTCCGGCGACCTGATTTTGTGCTGTCCCGTTGTGGAGCGCGAGGCGCGCGAGCAGAACAAGCCGCTCGCCGCGCATTACGCGCATTTGATCGTGCACGGCACGCTGCATGCTCAAGGCTACGATCACGAAGATTCCGCCGAGGCGGATGAAATGGAATCGATCGAAACCGGCATCATGCAGAAACTCGGTTTCACCGATCCTTACTTGCCGTTGCCCGCCGATTAAGCCGTGACCGACGATCTCTCCCCGCTTCCTGAACTGCCGCCCGCGGACTACGACTATCCGCCGGTCTTCGCGGAGTCGCGTCTTCTCACCGACGCAGAACTGCTGGCATCGCGTGAAAAAGCTTTGGCGCATTGGGACCGGAAGACCGATCTATGGCTGTTCGGCTATGGCTCGCTGATCTGGAATCCGGGTTTGCCCGCCGTGGAAACGGTGCGCAGCAAGGTGCACGGATATCATCGCGGGCTGTATTTGTGGTCGCGCGTGAATCGTGGGACGCCCGAACAGCCGGGACTGGTGCTCGCGCTGGATCGCGGTGGTTCCTGTTCCGGCATGGCTTTCCGCCTTGCAGCAGAAGGCGCGGACGAACATCTTGAAGTGCTGTGGCGGCGCGAAATGGCGATGAATTCGTATCGCGTGGCGTGGCTGCCGTGCACCTTGATCGATGGCCGGAAAGTCGACGCGCTCTCATTCGTCATGCGCCGTGAAGCGCCCACTTACACCGGCAAGCTCGGCGATCCGATCGTGCGCCGCGTATTTGGCTGCGCGACCGGCCGATACGGCACCACGCTCGAATACGTGAGCCGCACGGTCGCCGCGCTGCGCGAATGCGGCATGCCGGACCGTGCGCTCGAATCGCTTTTGCAGCGCTGCAAGGACGCCGATTCATCGCAGGAATAAAGTTTTTCGGAAAATATAGTCCGATCGGCCAACGTCAAACGCCCGACATACTGCGCCCATATTTATCAGTTACGATGTTTGCACACGATGTTGCACGCGTTCGCGCCGGATCAATCGGCGCGAAATTTCCTTGGTGTATTCTTAACTTTCCGTGATTTTGCGTTCGGAACACTCCGCACGCCCCACTATGAACGACGCCTATCCCAGTCGACGATATACCGACAAACCTGCTGAAAAACCGGAAAAGCGCACGCTGCTCGAGCGCCTGACCGATTTCATCTCGCACGAGCCGGAATCTCGCGACGAATTGCTGGAAGTGCTCCAGGACGCCCACGAACGCAATCTGCTCGACGCGGATTCGCTCTCCATGATCGAAGGCGTGTTCCAGGTTTCGGAACTCTGCGCGCGCGACATCATGATTCCGCGTGCCCAAATGGACGCAATCAACATTGCTGAAACGCCGGAGCAATTCATTCCTTTCATGCTGGAAAAAGCGCACTCGCGTTATCCGGTGTTCGAAAGCAATCGTGACAACGTGATTGGCGTGCTGCTCGCAAAAGACTTGCTGCGCTATTACCACGAAGAAGAATTCGATGTCCGCGGCATGCTGCGCCCGGCTGTTTTCATTCCCGAATCAAAGCGCCTGAATGTGCTGCTTCACGACTTTCGCGTGAACCGCAACCACATCGCAATCGTGGTGGACGAATACGGCGGCGTGGCCGGATTGATCACCATAGAAGATGTGCTGGAACAGATTGTCGGCGACATCGAAGACGAATACGACTTCGACGAAGAAGCTGGCAACATCATCGCTACGCCTGACGGGCGGCATCGTGTGCGTGCGCTGACAGGAATAGAACAGTTCAACGAAGAATTCGGCACGCATTATTCCGACGACGAAGTCGACACCATCGGCGGCCTGGTGACGCATCGTTTTGGCCGCGTGCCGCATCGCGGGGAGAAGGTGAAGATCGACGACTTCGTGTTCGAGATCCTGCGCGGCGACGCCCGCCAGATTCACGTGCTGCGCGTGCGGCGTGCGCCCAACGTGCCCGCGCTCGATGGCCGCTCCCGCGACAGCGACGAAGACCGCGATTAAAGCCAGCATGGGCGCGTTGTCACGCAACGTGTTCATGCTGATGATCACACCATGACGAGCGACGGTCACGCCTCGTCATCCCTAACTTTCAAGCCGACTTCGTAATCCATGGCCGATTCCCGTTTTGCCTTCCGGCGCACTGCCCCGATCGATAACGCCCAGTCCTTGCCGTTGTGGCACTACCTCGTTGCGGCAATCCTGGGCGCCGCGAATACGCTTTCATTCGCGCCTACGCCACATGGCGGCTGGATCGAGCTGGTCATATTCGCGTTGTTTTTTGCGTGGCTCACCCGAACCAGCGGATGGAAAGGCGCAGCCATCACAGGCTGGGCGTTCGGCTTCGGCAATTTTGTGACGGGCGTCTGGTGGCTCTACGTGAGCATGCACGATTACGGCGGCATGGCGGCACCGCTGGCGGCTGCGGCTGTTGTTTTGTTCTCCGCGTACATCGCGATCTATCCGGCGCTTGCCGGCGTTATCTGGTCGTTTTGTGCCGGGCGCGCGCGGTACGAAGACAACGGTTCCATCGTTCCGGCCGCGGGCGAACCGCGTTTCGTCCCTACATGGCATGGCGCGTTCGCATTTGCGAGCGCTTGGGCGCTCGGCGAATGGCTGCGCGGCCTGGTCTTCACCGGCTTCCCATGGCTTTCGAGCGGCTACGCTCAGGTCGACGGCCCGCTGGCGGGATTTGGCGCTATCGCGGGCGTATATGGCGTCGGCTGGGTGCTTGCGCTCGTGGCGGCGCTGCTCGTGCAGGGCTTTTATGCGCTTCGGCGCAACGGGTCGATTGGCGCGAAGTTTACACCGTTTGCCGTGGCGATCGGTCTGGTTGTATCGGGCGTGTTGCTGTCGTTGGTCGAATGGACGCTGCCCGCTAACTCGCCGCTGACCGTGCGGCTCCTGCAAGGCAACGTCAAGCAGGAGATGAAGTTCGAGCAGGAAGGCGTGAATCAGTCGCTTCAGCTTTACAGGAAGCTGATCACCGAAAAACCGGCCGATCTGATCGTGACGCCCGAAACCGCGTTTCCCGTTCTTGCCGCGCAAGTGCCGCAGGATCTTGCTTTAGCGTTGCGTCAATTCTCCGATAGCACCAACTCGTCCATTTTGTTCGGCGCTATCGGCGTGACCGTTTCGCCCGAAGGCCGCGCGACCGACTACACGAATAGCCTGTTCGGCATCACGCCGAACCAGAACGACGTCTACCGTTACGACAAACATCATCTCGTGCCTTTCGGTGAATTCGTGCCGAGCGGTTTTCACTGGTTCGTCGCGTTGATGGGCATTCCGCTCGGCGACCTCGGGCGCGGGCCGCCCGTACAGAAATCGTTCTTCGTGCACAACCAGCCGATTGCCGTCGATATCTGCTACGAAGATATTTTCGGCGAGGAAATCGCGCGGACCATCCGCGAGCAGGAAGCGCCCGCGGGCATTCTCGTGAATTCGACGAACCTCGCGTGGTTCGGCGACACCATTGCGCTCGACCAGCATTTGCAGATGGCGCGCATGCGTTCCATCGAAACCGGCCGCCCCATGTTGCGCTCCACGAACACGGGTACGACCGCGGTGATCGCGGCGAACGGCACGGTGGTGGCAAGGCTGCCGGTCTACACGACCGGTTCCCTCGATGCCACCGTTCAAGGCACGTCCGGTCGCACGCCTTACGTGACGAGCGGCAACATGACGGTGATCCTCGTTTCGCTGTTGTTGCTGGCGTTCGGCTTCGCGTTCGCGCCGGGGCGCAAGGAGACCTGAAGACGGCTCATGCATCCGCCCGCGTTCATCATTCGCAAAGCCACGCGCGCCGACGCCGACGACGCGTGGCGCATTCGCCGTGCCGCCGTGATGAGCGGGTGCATCAACGCATATCCGCTAAGTCAGCTGGAAGAATGGACGGGCGGCGCGACATCGAAGGCATTCGCCGATGCCGTCGAAGAGCGTTTCCTCGTGGCGACTGTGGACAACCGCGTTGCGGCCACTGGCATGATCGATGTCACGACAGGCAAGATCGACGCAATCTTCGTGGATCCCGCGTACATGAAACGCGGCATCGGCGCGGGCATGATGGCGCATCTCGAAACGCTCGCGCGTGCCAAGGGTTGCACGAAACTACGGCTCGATTCCACGCTGAACGCCGCGCCGTTTTATCGTTCACTCGGTTTTGAAGGCGATGAAATCGCGCAATATCGATCGCCGCGCGGCCTGACGATGAATTGCGTGCCCATGGTGAAACGATTGGCGACATAACCCGCGTTTTTCCCGGCCGAATGGCCTATGGCTGTGCGGTTCAGCCCCGAAAAGTCGCGCTAGCCCCTTATTCCCGCTAAAATTCAAGGTTTTAGCCCTCCGGCCGTCGGAATTTCCGGTGCGCTTCTAAAGACGCCTGGTTACATCAATTCGCCGGCCCGACCTCGAAGGCACGCTTCAAAGGCATTCATGCTCACTTTTCAGCAAATCATCCTGACGCTGCAATCCTATTGGGACAACAAGGGTTGCGCGCTTCTCCAGCCCATCGACATGGAAGTCGGCGCGGGGACGTCGCACGTGCACACGTTCTTGCGCGCGATCGGCCCGGAACCGTGGCGTGCAGCGTATGTGCAGCCGTCGCGCCGCCCGAAGGACGGCCGTTACGGCGACAACCCGAACCGCCTGCAGCACTACTACCAATATCAGGTGGTGCTGAAACCCGCGCCAGAAAACATCCTCGATTTGTACCTCGGCTCGCTCGAAGCGCTCGGTTTCGATCTGAAGCAGAACGACGTGCGGTTCGTGGAAGACGACTGGGAAAATCCGACATTGGGCGCGTGGGGTCTCGGCTGGGAAGTGTGGCTCAACGGCATGGAAGTGACGCAATTCACGTACTTCCAGCAGGTTGGCGGTATCGATTGCAAGCCGGTGCTGGGCGAAATCACCTACGGTCTCGAACGGCTTGCCATGTATTTGCAAAAGGTCGAGAACGTCTATGACCTCGTCTGGACCGAATGGGAAGAAAACAGCCCGAACGGTCCTGAAACGCGGCGCCTGACTTACGGCGACGTGTATCACCAGAACGAAGTGGAGCAGTCCACGTACAACTTCGAGCACGCGAACGTCGACTTGCTGTTCACGTTCTTCAAGAGCTACGAAGCCGAAGCGAAAAAAATGATCGACGCAAAGCTGGCGCTGCCCGCATATGAGCTTGTGCTGAAGGCCGGACACACGTTCAACCTGCTGGACGCGCGCGGCGCGATTTCGGTGACGGAGCGCGCGGCGTATATCGGGCGGATTCGTGATCTTTCGCGTCTTGTCGCGAAGGGTTATTACGAGTCGCGCGAGGCGCTCGGTTTCCCGATGCTGGGCAACCCCGTACACGCCGCCGCCGGACTCACCACCGACGCAGAAGACGCCGCCAAGCCCGCTTGGGCGCCGGCGATGAAGGTCGAGCGCAATATCGATCAGGCCTGACCAGAGCACGACATAACAATGACCGAAATCAATCAAGCATCGCTGCTCGTTGAGCTGCTCACCGAAGAACTGCCTCCGAAGGCGCTCGCGCGTCTCGGCACCTCGTTTGCCGAAGGCATCGTGCAGCGGCTCGCCGCGCGCGACCTGATAGAAGGCGAAGCGAGTTTCGAAAAATTCGCCACGCCGCGCCGTCTCGCCGTGCTGATCAAGAACGTGCGCGCGATCGCGCCCGAACGGCAAGTGCGCGAGAAAGTGCTGCCTGTTTCCGTCGCGCTCGATAAAGACGGACAACCCACGCCGCCGCTCGCGAAGAAACTTGCGGCGCTCGGGTTTCCCGACTTCAAGATCGAAGACCTCGAACGCGCACAAGACGGCAAGGCCGAAGCGTTTTTCCTGCGCTACGCCGCGCCCGGCGCAACGCTTGCCGAAGGTCTGCAAACCGCGCTGACCGAAACGCTCGGCAAGTTGCCCATTCCGAAGCTCATGACGTATCAACGGCCCGACGGCGCCAGCGTGCAGTTCGTGCGTCCGGTGCACGGGCTGATTGCACTGCATGGCCGTGACATCGTGCCGGTGAGCGCGCTTGGCATCGACTCCGGCGACACCACGCTGGGTCATCGTTTTCTGTCGAGCGGAATCGTGGCAATCAGTCACGCCGATGACTATTCGGAAACGCTGCGCTCGAAGGGCCGTGTCGTCGCGAATTTCGAGGACCGCCGCGAATCCATCCGCACGCAATTGCTGGCGCTCGCGGGTGAAGATCGCGTGGTGATGCCTGAATCGCTGCTGGACGAAGTGAATGCGCTGGTCGAATGGCCGGTCGCGTATCAGTGCCGTTTCGACGAATCGTTCCTGCAAGTGCCGCAGGAATGCCTGATCCTGACCATGCAGACGAATCAGAAGTATTTCGCGCTGACCGACGACCACGGCAAGCTGCGTTCGCGTTTCCTGATTGTGTCGAACATTGAAACCGATACGCCCGCCGATATTGTGGAAGGCAATGAGCGCGTCATCCGTCCGCGCCTGGCCGACGCCAAGTTCTTCTTCGAGCAGGACAAGAAGACGCGTCTCGCCGATCGCGTGCCGAAGCTCGCGAACGTGGTTTATCACAACAAGCTGGGTTCGCAACTGCAACGCGTGCAGCGCCTGGAAGCGCTGGCAGGCGAAATTGCTCCGATGATCGGCGTGGACGTCGCCGTCACGAAACGCGCCGCGCTGCTCGCCAAAGCCGATTTGCTCACCGACATGGTTGGTGAATTCCCGGAACTGCAGGGCACGATGGGCACGTACTACGCACGCCACGACGGCGAAGCGGAAGACGTCGCGCTCGCGTGTTCGGAACATTACCAGCCGCGTTTTTCCGGCGATGAAACCCCGTCGAACGGCGTGAGCAGTGCCGTGGCTTTGGCCGACAAGCTGGAAACGCTCGTGGGCATCTGGGGTATCGGCTTGCAGCCAACGGGCGAAAAAGATCCGTTCGCGCTGCGCCGTCACGCCCTTGGCGTGTTGCGGATCCTGCTGGAAAAGAAACTGGCTATCGACTTGTTCGACCTGCTGCGCACCGCGCAAAAGCAGTTCGCCGATATGCCGCAAGTCGCCGATTCGACCGATGCAATCTACGCGTTTTTCATCGACCGTTTGCGGGGTGTGCTGCGTGAACGCGGTTTCAACGCAGTCGAAATCGACGCCGTGCTGAGCCTGAATCCCACGCGGCTGGACGACATCGTTGCCCGCCTGGAAGCAGTGCGTGAGTTCGCGACGTTGCCTGAAGCCGGATCGCTCGCGGCTGCGAACAAACGTATTTCGAACATCCTGAAGAAGTCGGCCGAAGGCGTTCCAGCAAGCGTGCAACCTGCGTTGTTGCAGGAAGCTGCCGAGCAGGCGCTCTACGCGCAACTCGAACAGGTCGCACCGCTCGTGCAGAAGCAACTCGCGGAGCGCAACTACACGGAAGCGCTGTCCGCGTTGTCCGCATTGCGCGATGCCGTGGACACGTTCTTCAACGACGTCATGGTGAACGCCGAAGATCCCGCGCTGCGAAACAATCGCCTGGCTCTGCTCGGCGCGTTGCATCAGCAGATGAATTGCGTCGCGGATATTTCGAAGCTCGCCGCCTGATGCGACACACCATGCCGACCAACGCAAACAAGAAGCTGGTGGTTCTCGATCGTGACGGCGTGATAAACGTCGACTCGGACGCGTTCATCAAGTCGCCGGACGAATGGGTCGCCATTCCCGGCAGTCTCGAAGCCATCGCGCGGCTGAATCAGGCCGGGTATCGCGTGGCGATTGCGTCGAACCAGTCCGGTATTGGCCGCGGTCTTTTCGATATGGCCGCGCTCAACGCCATGCACGAAAAGATGAACCGCGCGGTGGCGGCGGTAGGCGGGCGTATCGATGCAGTATTTTTCTGCCCGCATACGCAGGAAGACCAGTGCGAATGCCGTAAGCCCAAGCCCGGCATGTTGCAGCAGATCGTGGAACGTTTCGAGATCGATCCGGAGGACACACCGGTGGTCGGCGATTCGCTGCGCGATCTGCAAGCGGGCGCCGCGCTCGGCTTCAAGTCGCATCTGGTGCTGACCGGCAAGGGACACAAAACGCTGGCGGCGGGGAATCTGCCGCCCAATACAAAAGTACACGACGACCTGCGCACATTCGCGCTCGATTTCCTCGCTAAAGATCACGACTGACGCGCCGGCATTTCGTCGAATTCATAGAACTCATTCAAGCCGATGCGCTTCATTCGTTCGTTGTTGCTGATGATTTTTTTCGTGGTGTACACCGTGCCGTACGCGTGCGTGTGCTTCATCACCTTCCCGTTCCTCGGCGCTGAAAAGCGTTACTGGATGGCGGCGTTCTGGTGCAAGTCGGGCATCGTGGTAATGCGGTATCTGATCGGCATTCGCTACAGGATCGAAGGCATGGAGAACTTGCCCGATGGTCCCGCCGTGCTCCTCTCCAAACATCAATCCGCGTGGGAAACGCTCGCGTTCCCCGCGTTGATGCCGCGTCCGCTGTGCTACGTGTTCAAGCGCGAACTGCTGTTCGTGCCGTTCTTCGGCTGGACCATGGGCATGCTGAAGATGGTTCATATCGACAGGCGTCAGGGGAAGGACGCGTTTGCGTCGGTGGCGCGGCAAGGGCGTGAGCGCATGGCCGAAGGCGCGTGGGTGATCATGTTCCCGGAAGGCACGCGCACGTCGGTTGGCAGCCAGGGCAAATACAAGTCGGGCGGCGCGCGTTTCGCCGTTGCGGCGGGCGCGCCTGTTGTGCCTATCGCGCATAACGCAGGGCACGTCTGGCCGCGGAAATCGTTTCTCAAATATGCGGGTATAGTCACAATGTCCATCGGTCGTCCGATCGAGACAACCGGCCTCACCGCGGAAGAAGTGAATCTGCGCGTGGAGCAATGGATTGAAACGGAAATGCGCCGTATCGATCCGGATTCGTATGGTCCCGGCGACCGTTTTGTCACGCAATCCCAAAGCGCGACAACCGGGTTGTAAGTCCGGACCATGAATCCCGGTGCATGTTTTCGTTAGCTTCGTTTTTTTCGTCATTCCTGCGCCGCGTGCGCCAAGCTGAGCCGATGCAGAAGACTCCCAGGCGACAGCATCAAGCTGCCGCGCTCGACAACCCGCAACTTGATTTGCCTCTTCATCTGCCGCTCGATGCGCCGATGGAGCAAGCGCCCTCGCCCGCGGGTTCGTCCATGCCCGCCACGTTGCGAGGCGACGTTACGCCATCCGATACAACCGCGCCCACGGCTCCCCCTTTGCGCGCACCCGACGGTACACGCATCCGGCAACTGATGCTCGGCGCGAAGAAGCTTGATTACCGCTTGAAGCGTTCGTCGCGGCGCACCATCGGTTTCATGATCGATGGAACGGGCCTCGCAATAACGGCGCCGCGCTGGGTGACGATTGGCGCTATTGAAAGCGCGATCGCCGAGAAAGAAAAGTGGATCTTCAATAAGCTCGACGAGTGGCAAACGCGGGTTGAACAACGCGTCGTGCCGCGCATGGACTGGAAGGACGGCGCGCAGCTTCCATATCTCGGGCAGAACATCAGCGTGATGATGACGGCGGCGCCCGGCACCGCGGGTAAGCGCGCGACGCAGCCGTATTTCGATACCACCGCCAACGTGCTCTGGCTCGGCCTTCCTGCGCTGGCAGATCCGCAAATCATTCGCGAACGCGTGCAACGCTGGCTGCACAAACAAGCGCTCGAAATCTTCGGTCAGCGTCTGCCCGTGTATGCAGCGAAGCTCGGCGTTGAATACAAGGCGTACGCGTTGTCTTCTGCGGCGACACGCTGGGGCAGTTGTTCCAGCGAAGGCAAGATCCGGCTCAACTGGCGGCTGATCCACTTTCCGGTTCACATCATCGATTACGTGGTTGCGCACGAACTCGCGCATCTTCGCGAGATGAATCACAGCGCGCGTTTCTGGAATACGGTTGAATCTATTTATCCCGATTTCCAGGAAGCGCGACATACGCTCAAGCATCACCCGCCTGAACTGCTGCCGTTGCTTTAGCGGCCCGCTCAAAATGGCTCCAGACGACAACCCAAAAGGACCCCATCATGCGACTTCTTCACACCATGCTGCGCGTTGGCGACTTGCAGCGTTCCATCGATTTCTACACGCGCATTCTCGGCATGAAAGTGCTGCGTCAAAGCGAGAACACCGAATACAAGTACACGCTGGCGTTCGTCGGTTACGGCGATGAAAGCGAAAACAGCGTGCTCGAACTGACCTACAACTGGGGCGTCGACAAGTACGACCTGGGCTCGGCGTACGGCCACATCGCGCTGGAAGTGGACGATGCCGCCGCCGCGTGCAACCGCATCCGCGAAGCCGGCGGCAAGGTCTCGCGCGAAGCCGGTCCGGTGAAGGGCGGCACGACGGTCATTGCGTTCGTGGAAGATCCGGACGGCTACAAAGTCGAGTTGATCGAGAAGCACTCGTGAGATAAACCGACGATAAAACAACGGGCCCTACGGGGCCTTTGACGTTTTCGAGCGTCAGCAAGACCACTATAAAAACCAGAGACAAGGCACTCCAATGAGCACCGCCCTTCCCGTTCGACGTGCTCCCGACGCCACCGCCATCCTGTTGATGATCGGCTTGTGCGCGGTATGGGGCTTTCAGCAAGTCGCGATCAAAGGGGCGAACGGCTCATTTCCGCCGCTGCTTCAGGCGGGCATCCGCTCGACCATCGCTACAGTTCTGGTGTGGTTGTGGACGCGTTCGCGCGGCGTGGCGCTCTTTCGTCGCGACGACACGCTCGCGTCCGGACTGCTCGCAGGCGTGCTGTTCGGCGGCGAGTTCGTGTGCATTTTCCTCGGGCTGACGCTGACCAGCGCAACACGCATGGTCGTGTTCCTCTATACCGCGCCGTGTTTCATGGCGCTTGGCCTGCACTTCTTCGTGGCCGGCGAAAAGCTGAAGCGTGTGCAATGGATCGGCATTGCGCTGGCGTTCGGCGGTATTGCGATTGCGTTCGCCGATGGTTTCCTGCATCCGAACCCCGGCACGGCATCGACATGGCAAGGCACCGCGGGCGATGCGCTCGGCGTCCTCGGCGGCGTGTTCTGGGCGGCGACCACCGTCGTGATCCGCGCCTCGCCGCTCGCGCGCGCAAGCGCCAGCAAGACGCTGTTCTATCAGCTGGGTGTATCGGCGATTGTCTTGCTCGCGCTTGCCTACGCGCTCGATCAGACGCACATCGGCACGATCACGCCGACCGCGATTGCGAGCCTCGCGTATCAGGCGATCATCGTGGCGTTCTTGAGTTATCTCACGTGGTTCTGGCTGCTCACGCGATACATGGCGTCGCGTCTTTCCGTGTTCTCGTTCTTGACACCAATCTTCGGCGTGGCGTTCGGCGTGATCCTGCTCGGCGATACGCTGACTACGCGCTTCGTAATGGCGGCGGCGCTGGTAGTGATCGGCATTGGCCTGGTGAATGCGCCGGCTGCGCGGGCGCGCGCGTGATTATCTGAGGCGGCCCATCGCGCGCGCCGTCCGAGTTGCCTCGTTCATGATCTGCGCGGCAAGCGCGAGTGCACCGTCGGCCGCCGCCGTTTGCGTGCGGTCGGCGAGACAAACGAGTGCGAACTGCAAACCGAGTTTGCGCGGATGCACAATCGATACACGCACCAGTCGCTCATCGGGCGCATCGCGTTGCACCGATGATCCCGTGCAAAACATGACGGCATTGGTGCGCGCGACGACACCCTTCAAAACGGCGATGTCGTTGCATTCCAGATGCAGCGGAATTTCCTCGTGCGCGCGAAATTTCAGCAACCGGCGCACGGCGTCTTGCATGAACGCGGACAACGATACCGACACCAGCGGATATTCCCGCAGCGCGGCAAGCGGCACAGGCGCGCGATCAAGCAACGGATGCGCCTGCCGCACGAACCAGCCGCCATCGTGTCCTGTTAGCCGATGCATGGTGACATCGGGCGCAATGGCCGTTTCCCGGCGATCGACAATCACGAAATCGGCGCGTTCAGAACGCAAGCGCTCCATCAACGTGCCCGCTTCGGCAATCTCCAGCGATACCTTGATGCCCGGATATTTGCGCGCGAACTCGACCAGCATGTCCGGAAACAGGATATCCGCGGCATGCGCGCCGAGGCCAATGCGCACTTCGCCGAGTGCATCGGCACGGATCAGCTCGACATCGCGGAAAAGACAGCGCGCTTCGAACAGCACGCGCCGCGCGCGCTCGACCAGTAGCTTCCCCGCGGGCGTTGGCGCGACGCCACGCGTGGCACGATCGAAAAGCTTGATGTCGAATTCGTCTTCGAGCGCCTGAATGCTGCGGCTCAACGCGGGCTGACTCAAATGCACGCGCTCCGCCGCGCGAGCGAAACTGCCCTCTTCGGCGAGCGCGACAAGGTGCGCCAGTCGACGCGAATTGATCTCATGCATGATATATAACGCAGCCCTAAGTTTCTCGTGCCTGATGCAATGCCGGCCGGTTATAACATCCACACTCTTGTTTGACGATGCCTGAGGCATTCAACCGAATGCCTCGAAGCCTTGTTCAGAAGCGATGCCGGATCCCGGTCATCAAGCCAATTTGCGTGCTTTTCTGCGCGAGGCCAACGGCGTTCACGCCCTGCAACTGCGTGCCGATGAGATCGCCTTTGTAGCGCGAATAATCGGTTTCGATATAAACATCGGTCCGCTTTGACAGGTCGTAATCAGCGACCAGCTGATACTGCCACGCCGAGCCATCCTGCGATTGCGCCTTGCCCTCCTGAAGCGTGCGCCAGACGTTCGCCGCAAAATGCCATGTGCTTCCAACGTGTTGCGTTATGCCGCCGAGAATCATGCGGCGGCGCTTGAAGTCCGAGTACTTCAGCGCGGCAAGCCCGGGCGCCGCGAACGGCCCGTTAGCAAACGTCGTGAATCCCTTGTCGTTCTGATTGACGATATATCCCAATGCGAAGCGCGTCTTGTCCCACGTGTACGATCCTCCGAAGGTCCACGCCTTGGCATTGCTGCCGTTGAGCGAGTCCTTGGTTTCCTTGAAGGCACCGCCGATCGAAACGGGGCCACCGCCGGGCACATACGCCGCAGCCACGCCGTACTGGCTGCCGTACGCAAGCCTGCCCGCATTGCCGCTGAACGAATACGCGGTGGAAATGCGCAAGTCCTTCAACTTGCCGTGATACTGGATCTGATTGCTGCTCCAGATACCGCCGGTCATGGTGACTTCAGGCTGGAAGCTGAAGTCGTATGGAATCCAGGGATTGCTGGAATAACCGCCCATGGTGATGCCTTCGATCATCACGTTGTATTGACGGCCAACCACAACCTGTCCATATGTTGTGGATTGAATGCCGATCTGCGCTTCGTTGAAGAACGGCATGGTCGGATCGCTCTGGCCGTTGCTCAGGAAGAACCGGTTTTCGAGCTTGAACATGGTCGACCAGCCGCCGCCAAGATCTTCCACGCCCTTGATGCCCCAGCGGCTCTCGCTCATGCCGCCCGGCCCCATGACGATGTTCCCGTCTCCTTGCTTGTTGGCGTTGGAAAGATAACGCATGCTGACATCCGCGACGCCATACAGCGTGACGCTCGACTGCGCATGGCTCGATGCACAACTCAGCGCCGCGGGCAAAACAGCAAAGCTCAGTTTGCACCAGTTGCCGAAGCCACTTTTCTTCCCGGAAATTCTTAAAATAGTCATGCGTCTCCCGTCTCTTTGTAATCTCGTAGTGCGAATCAAATACGCACGCATCGACGCGTTTCACGCTCGCGGCTGCAAAGCCGGCTGCGCGAAACGCGTCGCTAATTTGAGGGCAAGAGGACGGTTAACTCCAGTGCATTCCTTGCATCGAAAGAATGCAGGGAATGCATGGGATCAAGAGGGGAACAGCCTGGAAAAGGAAGCGGGTGACCGAATAAATAAAATTGAGGCTTAATTGCTACGCGCTTGCGCCACGACCTGTGCGAGCTTCACAAATTCAGCGACAGGCACTTCTTCGGCGCGCCGGGAAAGATCGAAGCCGATTGCGTCGAAGTCGACCTGATCTCGATACACACCCAACGTATTGCGCATCATCTTGCGCCGCTGCGAGAAAGCCGCCAGCACGACTTCACCGAGCACTTTGTCATCCACATCCGGCAGTTCATTCGGCGCATACGGAATCATGCGGACGATCGCGGAGTTCACCTTCGGCGGCGGATTGAACGATTCGGGCGGGACATCGATCAGTTTGTCGATTGAATAACGATATTGCAGCATCACCGTCAGCCGGCCGAAGTCCTTGGTGCCGGGCTCGGCGATCATCCGGTCCACCACTTCGTCCTGCAGCATGAAATGCTGGTCGATGACCTTCGGCGCGAACGCGGTCAGGTGGAACAGCAGCGGGCTGGAAATGTTGTACGGCAAATTCCCCACGATCCGCAGCGACGGCTTGTCGCCTTCCAGCGCGAGCGAGCCGAAGTCGAACGCAAGCGCGTCTCCAGCGTGCAGCGCCAGCAGATTGCCGAAGCGCTTTTCCAGCCGGCCAATCAGGTCACGATCCAGCTCGACCGCGTGCAACGGCGAATCCGGCGTGGAAAGCCGCTCGATCAACGGCGCGGTCAGCGCGGCCAATCCCGGCCCGATCTCGACCATGCGCTCGCCGCGCTTGGGATCGATGACATCGACGATCGAATCGATCACGCCCTGATCAACGAGGAAGTTCTGCCCGAAGCGCTTGCGCGCGAAGTGGCCCTGGTGCTTGATGGACATCGGAGAAACCGGTCAGGAACTGCAAATAAGGGATCAGGCCGCGCGACGATGGCGCGCCATGGCAACAGCGGTATTGATGGCGACAATCAGGCTGCCCGGATCCGCGCGGCCCGTGCCGGCGAGATCAAGCGCGGTGCCGTGATCGACGGAAGTACGGACGATCGGAAGCCCGAGCGTCACATTGATGCCTTCGCCGAAGGTTGCGTACTTCAGGACCGGCAGGCCCTGATCGTGGAACATGGCGAGCACGCAATCGGCGTCTTTCAAATAGCGCGGCTGGAACAGCGTGTCTGCGGGATAGGGACCCGGCGCATCGATACCCAACTCACGCGCACGCAACAGCGCCGGCGTGATGACATCGATTTCCTCGCGGCCGAGATAACCGTTCTCGCCCGCGTGCGGATTCAGCCCGGTGACGAGAATGCGCGGCTTGGGCAAGCCGAACATGGCCTTCAAGTCACGATGAACGATGCTCAACGTTTCGACAATGCCATCCACCGTCAGCGCCGCCGATACATCTTTCAGCGGCAAATGCGTGGTGGCGAGCGCGACGCGCAGCGGCCGTTCGCCCGAACCGGCGAGCATCATGACCACGCGCGGCGTATGCGTGCGTTCAGCGAGATATTCGGTATGGCCGGTGAAGGGAACGCCGGCGTCGTTGATGGTGCTTTTTTGAAGCGGCGCCGTGACGATTGCGTCGAACCGTTTGCTCAACGCGCCGTCGATGGCTGTATCGAGCAAACCGAGCACGTAGCGCCCGTTCGCGGCGTCGAGCTTGCCGGCTTGTGCCGGAACGCTCAGCGGATGGTGTTCAATCTCGATGGCTGCGCCGCTGGAAAGCCAGGGCGACGCGCCCGCACGCTCGGCCATGAGGTCGCGGTCAGCCAGCACGGAGAACCTGACGCCGGGCCAGCGCGTGGCCGCTTGAGCCAGCGCCGCCACCGTCAATTCGGGACCAACGCCGGCCGGTTCCCCGGTGGTGATGGCTATCGACAATGCGCGGCTTGCTGGTTCCATTCGGACAACCTTTACTGGTTTAGGGCCTGCTGCGCAGCGGCGCCCTTGTACTGAACGTACGCGGTATCGCGCAGTTCGCGCAGCCAGTCGGAATACGCCTGCTCCGCCTTGCGCTGGCCAATCGCCTGGCGCGCCAGATCGAGCTGTTGCTGCACCGAGCCTTCAGCTTCACGACGTCCGAGCACCTGGATCAAGTGATAACCGTATTCGGAACGCACCGGATCGCTGACTTCGCCGTCTTTCAGGTTGTTCATGGCGCGCTCGAATTCCGGCACGGTTTCACCCGGGCTGATCCAGCCGAGATCGCCGCCCTGCGACGCCGAGCCGTCCGACGAATAAGTCCGTGCGTAGTTGGCGAAATCGCCGCCCTTTGCAACGTCGGCCTTGATTTCAAGCAGCTTCTGACGCGCTGCCGGTTCCGACGTGCCGTCGGTCACGCGCAACAAGATGTGGCGCACGTGCGTTTGCACGAGCTTGGGTGCATCGGCGGCTTGACCCTGGCCTGTACGACGCTCGACCAGCTTGATGATTTCGAAGCCGCCATCGGTACGGATCAGTTCCGGATTCACCTGATTCGGACGCAACGTAGAAACCGCCGTCACAATCGATGCCGGCAACGAAGACTGCGTGCGAAAACCGAGATCGCCGCCCTTGGCTGCATCGGTATCCTGGGTATTGTTCTTAGCAAGCTTCGTGAAATCCGAGCCGCTTTGCGCGTCCTTCAACACAGCGTCCGCCTTTGCCTGGATCGCAGCAACGTCCGCCTGCGATGCATTTTCCGGCACCTTGAACATGATGTGCTGCAGATGCAGGTCGTTGCCGCCGCGTGCGTTCGGTCCGCGCTGGCTCGCCACGTAGTTCGCCACTTCCGCGTCCGACACCGTGATCTTGCTGTCCACTTCCTTCTCGCGCAGCTTCGAAAGCGTCAGCTCCGTGCGGGCATCGCGTTGAAACGTGGTCCATGGCACGCCTTGCGCCTCGATGCGCGCACGATAAACATCGAGCGTCATCTGGTTTTGCTGCGCAAGGCGTTCGAGCGTACGCTGAACGGTGGCATCGTCGATATTGATGCTGTCTTCCTTCGCCTTCTGCAACTGAATGCGTTCGAGCACCATCTGGTCGAGCACCTGCCGCTGCAACTGGGCGGCCGGAGGAACCGGCGCGTTCTGCTGCTGCAAACGACGCACAATGAGATTGCTGCGGTCGTTGAGCTCGCGCTCGGTGATCACGTCGTTGTTCACGACCGCGACGACGGAATCCGCTATCTGCGCGCCACCCGCCGTGGTCAACGCCTGAGCGTGCGCCATCGGGCCGGTCAGGAAAACCGCTGCGCATGCGGCTGCTGCGAACGTTGTCCACTTAAACTTGTTCATGTTTGACACAGATACTCCATCGATTGCGGCCGATGACCGGCCCTATTACCTTGCGCTGCTGCGTGTCTGTGACACCGCACCGAACCCGCAAATATACGCCTCGGCGCGTACCACGGGCACTTTCTGCCCTGACCGTTTCTATTCACGCGTTCATTCGTAATTGGTGTAACGCGCGAGCGGCGCGGGCGGCGGCGGTGGCGGCGTGTAACCGGCAACACCGGCACGGAATGCCGCGGTGAGTCCATTATCGACGTTCGACAAACCCTTGAACGTCATCTGAGCCAGCACGCGAGTACCGGCGCTGTTACTGCCCGTGCTATTGACACCGTTTGCGTAACGCTGCACGCCGAGGCCGAGCGTCCAGCAGTCGGCATCGTACTGGAAGCCCAGCAGCCCGTCGACGAGACGATGGCTCGCCAGATCGTAGTTCACCCGGCCGACGCTATAAATGTGTCGCGTGATTGGCCACTGTGCCGAAATCAGGATCTGGTTGATCGGTTGAGTGGACAACGTGGTTTCGTTCGCCCGCGTGTACCGGTAGCCAATATTGAGGACCTTGCGCGCTTCGGGACTGTATCCGAAACCGACGCTCGAACGCACGAGCTGGTTGTTGTCCGCATTATATTGGAACGCCGTTTCCTGCGAAAAACCAGCGCCCAGCTTGAACGACGCGCCCAGGATCAGGTCCGAGTGCTTCGCCTGATCGAGCGGCTGGCCTTCCGTGATCGTCACGCGCTGCGGCTGGAAATAATACTGCTGCGCGATGACAAAACGCGCGCGTTCGTCGCCCGTTGCCGGGTTGATGAAACGCGATGTCAGGCCGACCGTGAGACGGTTTGCATCGGCAATGCGGTCGTTACCCGCGTATGTATTCGGCGTGTAGATTTCAGCGAGGCTGAAGTCGGCCTGGCCGGTATCGAAGATAGGCGCGAACTGCTGGTTCCGATACGGCGTGTACACGTAGTACAGGCGCGGTTCCAGTGTCTGGATGTAATCCTGCCCGAACACCGTGACCGAACGGTCGAAGACCAGGCCGGTATCGAAGCTGACAGTTGGAATGGATTCCGTCAGGCTCTTCGGCTGGCCCGCCGGCGTGCCGGACGCAGTGCTGCCAAGCTGGCTCAGGTTGTACGACGCCAGGTGGTACTGGATCTTCGGCGTGACGAAATAACCCGGGCCCGTGACGCTGTAGCTCAAGTACGGATTGAATACGGCGCGCTGACCCTTGGTTGCATCGTCGACCGTGGTCGTGAAGCGCGTGTAATCCATCTCCGCGCCGTAGTCGAAGCCGCCTACGTTGTACTTGTTGTACAGCACGTTCAACTGCGGCTCGCGCGCGTACGGCGCAACCGCTGGCGGCAAGGTCTGCCAGCGCTGCTCGCGAGCGATGATGGACCACGGGCCGTTGTTGTAGGTCAACCCTGCTTCCTGCTGATACAGCACTTGCGTGCCGTTCAGGAACTGGTTCGCGGCGTTGCCCAGGTCTTCCGGATACTGACTGTCCGAGACCTTGTTGTAGTTGATGTAACCCGCGAAACCGCCGCCGAAATTCTGCTGATGCTGAATGTAGATCGCATAACGGTTCGTATGCGTCTGCATGTCGTTCGGCAGGAATTCGCCGGTGATCGTGCCCGAATACGTAGGCGACAGATAGCGGAACGTGGACTGCAACTGAATCCCGCGCCGTGTCATCAGGCGCGGTGTCACCAGCAAGTCGCGGTTCGGTGCAATGTTGAAGTAATACGGCAGCGAGACTTCAAAACCAGTTGTTGAGTTCAGCGATACCGTTGGCGGCAAGATCCCGCTGCGACGTTCGCCGGTCAGCGGAAACGACAGCCACGGGCTCGCGAATACCGGCACGCCCTGGAAGAACAGCACGCCGTTGTGTGCTACGCCTTCGTTCGCGCCGGTATCGAAGTCAAACGACGTGCCCTTGATGTACCACGCCGGATCGGTCTCGCACGAACATGCCGTGTACGTGCCGTGGTCCACGCGGGTCTGCTCGTTATCGATCAGGTCCGCGCGGGCGGCGCTGCCCGAGCCATTCGACAAGTTGAAGCGGTACTTCGGGTTCGTCATGTAACCCTCGTTCGCCTCCACCTTCAAGTGCGCTTCCGGGCCAATGAACGTATTGCCGTTGTTGAAGATCCTGACATTGCCGTAAGCGTCGGCCATGTCGGTGTCCTGGTCGTAATGCAGCGCATCCGACTTGATCACCGACGTATTGCGGCGCAACTCTGCCGCGCCCTTGGCGGCCATGTCCTGGTCCGCCGTGCCCAACGCGCGATCGCCCAGCACGAACGTGGCCGGCTGGTCGCCTTGCCTGAGCGGACGTTCTTCGAGTTGCGGAGCGAGACGCAGGCTCCACGCGTCGCCAAGCGGCTGCGTGTCTGCCGCCGCGCCCGATAGCTGCGCGTTGGCAAGCGCCGGCATGAGGCCCGGCACTGCGATCAGCGCTGCGAACAGCCGCCGCCTGCGTGGCCGCTGATCACGCGATTCGCGCGACGGGCCGGGTGAAACCAATTTGGAAAGCTGTCGTGGCGGCATGTTTGAGTGCTGTTCAATCGCGTCACGCTCGGCGCTCGACGCTCGACGCCTGCAGGCGTGAGCCGCCGGGCACAGCCACCGGAACTCGCGCCACCGGAGTTGTCGGTTCGCTGCGAACGAAAATGAATCGATCGATGGATAGTGCGGGCGGTAACTCCTGACCCGCAAAAAGCCGCTGAGGCTTGCTGCAGGCCGGGGCGCCGGGCGTTACACGCGGTGCAAACGGAATGCTTAAAAAAGTCGTGGGGTATTATATGGCAAGACGTTTCACCCCTAGAATTTATGACGCCCCAAACCCCTGATTTTCGCCTTACACAGCTTCGCGACTGGCTGCAAACCGTGGCCGAACGGTACGCACTGGATCTTTCATCGCTTGCACCCGCTTCCACCGACGCCAGTTTCCGGCGTTATTTCCGGCTGGCTGCGCAAAGCGAGTCTGGAAACACGTTGATTGCCGTCGATGCCCCACCGCCCGAGAAGTGCCGCGAGTTCGTGCAAGTGGCAGGTTTGTTGCGCGATGCGGGCGTCCATGTGCCGCAGGTTCTCGAGGTCGATCTCGACGCCGGCTTCATGCTGGTCACGGATCTCGGCACCACGACCTACCTCTCCGTGCTCGATGAAAAAAACGCGCGCCCGCTGATGCGCGCGGCGATCGATGCGTTGATCAGGTTCCAGGTGACATCGCGGGAAGGCGTTTTGCCCGCTTTCGATGAAGCCTTCTTGCGCCGCGAAATGGAGCTCATGCCCGAGTGGTTCGTGGCGAAGCACCTCGGCCACACGCTGGAAGCATCCGAGCGCAAGGTCCTCGACGACACATTCAACGTGCTCGTGCAAAGCGCGCTGGCCCAGCCACAAATATTCATGCTGCGCGACTTCATGCCGCGCAATCTGATGGTCGCCACGCCAAATCCCGGCGTGCTCGACTTCCAGGACGCGGTTTATGGACCGTTGAGCTATGACATTGCGTCGCTGTTGCGCGATGCGTTTATCAGTTGGGAAGAAGAGTTCGAGCTCGACTGTTTTGTTTATTACTGGGAAGGCGCGCGCCGTGCGGGACTTCCGGTCGATGCCGACTTCGGCGAGTTCTATCGGCAGATCGAGTGGATGGGATTGCAGCGCCACATCAAGGTATTGGGACTTTTTGCGCGGATTTATCATCGCGATGGCAAGCCGCAATATCTCGCGGATTTACCGAGGTTTATCGGCTATGCACGCAAAGTGTCCGAGCGTTACAGGCCGTTGCGCCCGTTCGCGCGATTGCTCGATACACTTGAAGGCCGCGCCGTGGACGTGGGATATACCTTTTGATGAGCGCATTGAAGACTGCGATGATTTTCGCCGCCGGACGCGGCGAGCGTATGCGCCCGTTGACGGACACGTGCCCCAAGCCGCTCTTGAAAGTCGGCGGTAAAGCGTTGATTGTCTGGCAGATTGAACGGCTGGCGGCAGCGGGGTTCGAGACAATCGTGATCAATCACGCGTGGCTTGGTCGGATGCTGCAATCGAATCTCGGCAACGGATCGCGCTGGGGCGTCGAGATTCGTCATTCGCATGAAATGCACGCGCTGGAGACGGCTGGCGGAATTGCACAGGCCTTGCCGCTGCTGGAATCGCAAGGCGAGCCGGCGATATTCCTGGCCGTCAGTGGCGACGTGTTCTGCGACTTCGATTATGCGAGTTTGAAAGCACGCGCGCCTTCAATGGCAGTTGCGCCCGAACCGGCCATGCATCTGGTGATGGTGCCGAACCCGCCGTTTCATACGCTCGGGGATTTTGCGCTTGAAGCCAATGGCACGCTTTCCATCGATGGCTCGGCGCGCTACACGTTCGGCAATATCGGTTTGTACGATACCCGCATGTTCCGCGATCTCGCTCCCAACACGCGTCGGGCTTTGACGCCGTACTATCAGGCGACCGTCGCGGCGGGGCGCGCTACGGGCGAGTTGTTCGAAGGGCGGTGGGAGAATGTTGGGACGGCCGCGCAGTTGGAGGCGCTGGATCGGGCGTTGCGGAAGCGCTGAGCATCCGGGACTTTTGGAACCGTCATTTCGGCAGGTCGACGATTCGGGGTTGTTCGATCCGCTCAGGGAGCGTCAGACCGTTGCTATCGATGGCGGCAAAGCGTTCATGTACCTCGGTGCCGAAACCTCCATGTTGGTCGGCATGCGACCTTCCTCGATTTTCAGCGCGCGTAGTTACCTTGCGCTTAAGACGCGGTCTATTTTTTTCCGTAAGTGGCATCATGGTCCCGTTCGATGGTCAAGAAGCGCAGATAGTCACCGTCGCGAAATGCCGTCGCGCGACGCGCTTGTGTGATCCGCACCGAATACACCGCTTCGATGCCACTCGGTGTCTGTACGCTAGTGATTTTTTCCCATTTCAGTCCCTGGTCCAGATAAACCTGATCCCACGTCAACTGCAGCAGTTTTTTAACAGTTGCAAGAACACACGAGGCTTCCGGCTTATCCAAAGCGACCCAGTTTCGCTGGAAGACGGGATTATTTAGATCCAGTTTTACGGGATCGTTTCTCTTCGGCATTTCCCAACTCTTTGAATAGCGCGTCCGGATTAGTTTCTCGAGGCGGATTTGATGCCGCCCAGACCAAGGCCTCTTGCATATCTTGCTGAGCGGTTGCTGTATGCATCCATGCCTCGTTCTCAGGAATCACGAGCGCGGTCCGCACCAGCCACACGCCGGGTTCGCGTTCTTCAACAAGCACTTGCCGGCCGGCGTATTCTTTTCCAAGCGAAATCTGTCCGCTCGCACCGACCACCTTCACGCTAGTTTTTGGGTCTAACAGGGTTGCTCTCATGGGATACCTAAGAACGTTAAGAATTAGGCTGATTCGTTTTAATAAGGCAGGCTAGAGCGTCGAATCGCTTACAGCCGCACAATGGCATGATAGCACTGCAGCATGAATACTGACGTCTCGCGCTTGTCCAAACGAGAAAAGCAGATTTGCGGCCAATGTTAAAATCCCTGCCTCCTTTCGTCTCTCCCGCGGCCCCCACATGTCCGATACCCGTCCCGATACCCTTTTCGCGCTCACCGCGCTGTCGCCGCTCGACGGCCGTTATGCCGCCAAAACCGAAGCGCTGCGGGACTGGTTGTCCGAATCGGCGTTCATGAAACATCGTGTGAAGGTCGAGATTCATTGGCTGATCGCGCTCTCGCAAGCCGGTTTCGATGAAATCCCGCCCTTCTCCGAAGCATCCGAAAACTTCCTTCTGCAACTCGCCGAGCGCTTCACCGCGCACGATGCGGCGCGCATCAAGGACATTGAAAAGGTCACGAATCACGACGTGAAAGCCGTCGAGTACTGGCTCAAGGAATCCGTCAAAGGCCAGCCGGAACTGGAAAAAGCGAGTGAGTTCATCCACTTTGCGTGCACGTCGGAAGATATCAACAACACGTCGCACGGCATGATGATCGCGGGCGCGCGTGAACACGTGCTGCTGCCGGCGCTGCGTTCAGTGCACGACCGGTTGATCAAGCTCGCTCATGCAAACGCCGCGCAACCCATGCTTTCGCGCACGCACGGACAGCCCGCCAGCCCGACCACGCTCGGCAAGGAAATGGCGAATGTCGCCGCGCGTTTGCAGAGCGCGATTGAACGCATCGCGGAAGTGCCGGTTCTCGGCAAGATGAACGGCGCCGTCGGCAATTTCAACGCGCATCTTTCGGCGTATCCGGAGTTCGATTGGGAAGCGTTTTCGGAAGGCGTGATTGAAGATCGGCTGAAACTAACGTTCAATCCGTACACCATCCAGATTGAACCGCACGACTACATGGCCGAGCTTTTCGATGCCATCTCGCGCGCCAATACAATCCTTCTGGATCTGGATCGCGATGTGTGGGGTTATATCTCCGTCGGGTATTTCAAGCAGCGGACGAAGGCGGGTGAGATTGGGTCATCGACCATGCCGCACAAGGTCAATCCCATCGACTTCGAGAATTCGGAAGGCAACCTCGGATTAGCGAATGCCTTGCTGCGCCATCTCGCCGATAAACTCCCGATCTCCCGCTGGCAGCGCGACCTCACGGATTCGACCGTGTTGCGCAATATTGGCGTTGCGTTTGGTTATTCGCTGCTGTCGTACGATTCGCTGATTCGCGGACTGGACAAACTGGAAGTGAACGCCGCGCGCTTGAATGAAGACCTGGATAATTGCTGGGAAGTGCTGGCTGAACCGATTCAAACCGTCATGCGCCGATACGGCGTTGAAAATCCCTACGAGCAGTTGAAGGAATTGACGCGCGGCAAAGGCATTACGCGTGAAGGTCTGCAAACGTTCATTAACGGGCTGGCTATTCCAGACGACGCCAAGAAACTGCTGCTTGAAATGACGCCAGGTTCTTATGTTGGCAAAGCAGTGGAACTGGCGCAACGCATCAAGTAAGACTTTACGATTCGTGCAATTGATAACGCCGTTCAAGATTTTTGAACGGCTTTTTTATTGTTGACCGATCAATGCATTTCAATTCGCACCGCGTGTTCAACGAGCAATTCAGTATTCGCGGTTGAATGCTCGATAACGTTGTAAAGAACGCCGCCCACTTCGGCGGTTCCATGATGTTGCCAGTCACCTTCTGACAAACCCGCAACGTGCGACGTGGTCAGATCAACAGAATCGCCGTCCTTGCCGTTCACGATCAGCTGCTGTTTGCCATCGTCTATAAACAGGTCTTGTTTGCCCAGACTCAGCACGTCAGCGAGGGATACTTTTAATGCGTTGTGATGACCGCCCAGATCGAAACTCGCAACACTTTGCGTTGACGTTGCCGATGCATGTTCAGTGAAGTTGCTCAGATCAAGCACTTGGTGATTGCCGACAAACGAAACCGTGTCGAGCCCTTTGCTGTGCTCCAGATGAGCCGATGTTTGCCTGATATACGACAGCGGATCATCGGAAGTATCTACAAGGCCGTTCGTGATCTTGTCGGCCGCCGCGGCCTGCGCGGTGATTGGTTCGGAATGCAGTTTGAACAGATTTGGCGGGAAGTAGGGCAAATTGCCGTCTATATGGTTATCGAATAGCCGCGATGCATGATCTTCAAACGAACCGTTGTGAGCCGGCTGCGCGTTCTCCGATGTATCAACAGTAATAGTGAAATAACCTGTGCTGGGATTGACGCCGTATTCGTTCAGTTGCACTGCGGAGAGATCGTGGACGCCATCCGAAAGTGGCGTGGAAAGTTGAAGCGACCAACCGCCCTGTCCATTTGCTGAAACCACGCCGAGCAATGTTGTTCCGTCGTATATATCGATAGTCGCAAACGGATCGGCTTTGCCAACTAACAGCGGTTTCTCGCTTGTAATTGTGCCGCCGCTTGTCATTCCCTGCACATCAGTAATCACCGCTTGTACGCGAGTCTCGAAGTCCGAAGCCATTGTGCTGATCCTGTTTTAAAAGTAATTGGTCCGCCTACCTTTACTCGATAACAACCTGGTTGATACATAGCCAGCACCCGACCAAACACCTCCTAGTTGAACCGCTAAGTTACCTGCTTGGAAGAGCCAAATCCATTCGAACGATGAAACAGCGCGTTGCCAGTTTTGTTACTTACGCGATGCATAACGACCTTGCTCGCGATCGAACGGTTAAATTGACGAATCGGCATAGGGGACGGCCAAGAGGCCGTACCCCTGCCACACCACCCGGCATGCGGGTCCGCACCGGGCGGTTCGAGAAGTTGAGGTTAGGAGAAACGAGGTACCCCCAGTCGANGATGCATAACGACCTTGCTCGCGATCGAACGGTTAAATTGACGAATCGGCATAGGGGACAGCCAAGAGGCCGTACCCCTGCCACACCACCCGGCATGCGGGTCCGCACCGGGCGGTTCGAGAAGTTGAGGTTAGGAGAAACGAGGTACCCCCAGTCGATCGAAKTAGGCGAGAGTRAGCACGCGTTTGAGAGCACGGTCGCTGTTGCGCCACCAGCAACGGTTATTCGCCGCCACTTGGCGCGCTGTTTCAGCGGATGCACCCAACGCACGGAGTTCCCGGTAGATGGTAAAGCCATGGCGCCAGTGTTTAAGCTGGATAGCGCGCAGCCGGTGACGCATCCACTGCTCCAGTGCCGACCACACACCGGGCGTTTGCGCCATCCTGAAGTATGCCTTCCACCCCAACACGTAAGGCCGTAACCGTTCCACCACCTCCTTCATGCTGCGCCCGCCAGAACGGCGGGTCAGTTCACGAATGCGACGCTTAAACGCCAGGAGCGGTTTGGCCGCTACYTTGCGCTTCACTACACCGCCCGGAGCTACCCACAAGCTGTAGCCCAGAAACTTGCGGCCGAACACGCTCGCCACCGCGCTCTTGGTCYCGTTGACCTTCAAGCGCAGCCGACCATACAAGCGTCGCAACAGTGCCATCACTCGTTCACCTGCACGGCGGCTACGAACATACACGTTCGAATCGTCGGCGTAGCGCACGAAGCAATGACCCCGCCTTTCCAATTCCCGATCCACCTCATYGAGCAGCACGTTGGCCAGCAATGGTGATAGCGGCCCGCCTTGCGGCGTGCCCTGATGTCTTTGCTGCACCACCCCGTCATCCATGATGCCGCTGTTCAAATACGCCCGGATCAACTGGATGACTCCGGCGTCGCCAAGGCGTTTCTGTAAGCGGTCGATCAGAATTTCGTGATTGACCCGGTCGAAGAACTTCTCCAGATCCACGTCCACCACAACCCGCCGCCCAGACTGCACGTACGACTGCGCGGTTAACACCGCGTCGTGCGCACTGCGCCCGGGCCGAAAGCCGTAGCTATGCTCGCTGAAGGTAGGGTCCAGAATYGGCTGCAACACCTGCAGCAGTGCTTGCTGGATCAGCCGATCCGTCACCGTCGGGATGCCCAGCTCGCGCTCGCCTCCGTCCGCTTTCGGRATCGTCACTCGCCGTACCGGACTCGGCCGGTACGTCCCCTTTAGCAATTGCTCGCGGATCACAGGCCACACCGTCACCAGGTGTCGGGAGGTCTGATCGATATCCAGACCGTCTACACCCGCAGCGCCTTTGTTTGCCCGTACCCGCTTAAACGCCTGCTTCAGGTTCTCTCTCGTCAACGCCGCTTCCAGCAGCGCCGACCCTGTGTTCCCGGATTCATGCCGCGGGCGGCAAGCTTCGTCACTCACGGGTACACGCGCAGCTTCACCGCGCGCTACTCCCGCTCGCCCCGTTTGCACGGGCATCTGACGCAATGCCTGCCACATCGACATGACGCTGAACACTCCTTCTCGTTCGGCCCTTCATCACTCGCTTSAGCCTCACCGGCCTATCCTGTGACTAGTACGGCCTCTGCTGACTTCTCGCTCCGACTCGACGCCGTCGCCCTTTCAGGCACGAGGCGAGATCTCCCCAGGTAAGAACGCAATCCTTCACCGCACAACCGCCGGATCTACAGCACCTGATCCTTGACCACGAGAGCTTCGCAGTTTCGTGCCTGCTCGCCCTGATCGGCACCGCCTTCTATCCGGTTCTTGTCCATCGGCTCGCGGCTTCGCTCCACGCTTCCTCCCCACGCTCGGTCACCCTCACGCAGTTGCGCTTCGCTTCGTTCGCTGTGGTCAACTCACGGGAGGACTCGCACCTCCAAGATTGCGCCCATGCTGGGCGCACACGAAAAAAGCCGTTCCAAACTTCTGTGATCGATGACAAAGCGCCGCGGCTTTCGCTCAGCGACCGCGATCGCTTGAAGAAGAATCGCGATGGTTCCACCGATGTAGTCGTTTTGACCAGCCCCTGCGGCGACAA